>NZ_JALKAC010000001.1 GCF_024171645.1 Flavobacterium sp. HSC-32F16
TAATGCTCGGATGGTGAAATTGGTAGACACGCTGGACTTAAAATCCAGTGAACAGCAATGTTCGTGCGGGTTCAAGTCCCGCTCTGAGTACTAAAACTTCAATTGGCTTTGCTGATTGAAGTTTTTTTTTGGTCTAAGCTGATTTTTTTCTACCACTAATAATCCAAAATATTAGAGTGCAAAATCTATTTTAATCAGAAATTTTATATTTTTACTTCTCTTTTTAATTTTTAATACCACTTTCAGTTATGCAAAACGTCTTTCTTAAGCATGATTGCGATCAATTTATTGCCAGAATTAATAAGCTTAAAACTGATTCTCAGCCACTTTGGGGTAAAATGTCTGTTGACCAAATGCTGGCTCATTGCAACGTTACATATGAAATGGTCTATGATAATATTCATTCTAAACCAAATTTTTTCATGAAACTTCTGTTAAAGCTATTAGCTAAAAATAAAGTGGTAAACGAAGAGCCTTATCCAAGAAATCTTAGTACAGCACCGCAATTTATCATTAAAGGAGATTGTAATTTTGAAATGGAAAAAAGCAGGTTGATTTCTTATATTAGAAAAACGCAAGAATTAGGAGAAAATGAATTTGAAGGCAAAGAATCACTTTCTTTTGGAAAATTAACTGCTAAAGAGTGGAGTAATATGTTTTCAAAACATTTAGATCATCACTTCAGACAATTTTCAGTTTAACTAAAATCTTTTTTATATGAACAATTATTTGATTCTATTTTTTCTGTGTTTAGGATTAACGTCAAATGCACAAAAACAAGAAGTTCAAAAGACTGTTGAACTATTCTTTGAAGGTTTTCAACAAAGAGATTCTATGAAAATAAAATCAGTTTGTACAGATAAAATGATTTTACAATCTATAAGTGAAAGTGTTTCAAAAGGAAATAAATTATCTGATGAAACAGCCAAAGAATTTTATAAAACAATTGCATCTATTCCTTCAAATATAAAATTTCAAGAGAATATTTTGAGTTATAACATTCAAATCGATGGTTCAATGGCTCATGTTTGGGCTCCGTATGAATTTTACATAAACGATAAATTAAGTCATACCGGAATAAATACTTTTACTTTATTCAAAGAAAAAGATTTTTGGAAAATTATTTATCTGGTAAATACTCGTAGAAAATAGTCTAATTTTTTATTACTACAGTATTATAGTATAAACAGATGTCAGTTAAAAGACATTCTTCACATTTTGGTTTTGGCCTGCAGATTTCACGACCTAAAAATGAAATCGCCATTCCTATTTCTGACCAGATGTTTTTTGGTAATACCTGCATTAACTCTTTTTCAACTTTATTCCCATCTTTCGCTTCTTTTATTATGCCAATTCTGGGTGCAACTCTTATAACATGCAAATCGGCAATAATTCCCTCTGCAGGTTTGTTGGTTTCTCTTAAAATTACATTTGCAGATTTTCTTCCAATACCTTTTAGAGCAGTTAATTCAGACATTGTTAGAGGAATGTCTTTATCATTTTCAATTGTTTTTGCAATTTCTAATAACCAATTTGCTTTAGTCGTATGATTTCGCACCTTGCTTATATAAGGAATGAAAGTTTCGAAATCAGTTTTTGATAAACTTGTAAGAGTTGGATATTTCTCAAATAAAGCTGGAGCAATGTTATTAATATTAGCATCTGAATCCTGAGCTGATAAAACAACCATTCCCAAAAGCTGATAGGTGTTTTGATAATCTAAAGGATGTCTTTTTTCTTTATATTTTTTTAAAATTGGTTTTAATTTAGTTTCCCAATCTAATGTTTCTCCAAATAAATCCATTTTTTATACTCTTTAATATTTGATATTTAAATAGTTATATGTAAAGTTAATTGATTTTAATGAATTCTAATATTTTTTTGATAACATTTTGATTTCCAAGTATTTTCCTATGACCTAATCCTTCAGTTAAAAATAAATATCCATTTTGAAGATTTTCATGAATATGAATTCCAGCTTTTACAGGAACTTCAGGATCATTATTGTCATGAATTACCAATACGGGAATTTCAATTTTTTGTGCTGCACTATAAGCCGAAAAGTCATCCATTTTGACATGATATTTTTCTTCAAATAAATTTCTTAGATTATTACTTATTTCTTTTTTTAAACCTAATTTAAAAATAAATTCATCTAAAATATCCTCCACAATATCACCACTTCCAATTATTACGGCTTTATTTACTTCCAATCGGTCTTTGATTGCATTTAGAACAGACATACCTCCTAAAGAATGTCCAATTGCAATTTCAAAAGGTCCAAATTGCTTTTCAATTTCCAGAATTGAAGCAATGAACTCAGACATTATAGTAGTTTTTCCCTCTGATTTTCCATGTGCCGGTGCATCAAAACTAACTGTTGAATAACCGTTTAATAATAGTTCATCGGCTATTTTAAATAACTGTGTTCCTCGGCCTGACCATCCGTGAACTAATAATATCTTACGATTGGTATTTCCATATTCGTAGGTTACAATACTTTTATCAATTTCAGGAATGTAAACATTTTTTTGTGTGCTTTTACGATCCATTTCAAATTCGCGTTTTGGAACTTTATGTTTTATAGGACTTGTAAACAATCTTGCAGCAAATTTTGTAACCAGCTTTGTAGAGATAAAAGCGCAAATTTTGGCAGATATAATAATTATCTGTGGTATTTTTAATGATTTAGTAGGATTAATTGCCTTTTTTGCCATTTCAATAAAACTTATTTTGAAGCAGAACTTTGCTTATTTTTTGCTAAATTTAAAAAACATAAAAGTAGCATATTAATGATTGTTTGTTAAAAAATAATCACAAATAAATTTCTGAATGGAAATATTTCATATTAGTGCAGAATGTTATCCAATGGCAAAAGTTGGCGGTCTTGCCGATGTAGTTGGCGCTTTACCAAAATACCAAAATAATGCAGGGCATAAAGTTAGAGTTGTGGTTCCGGCTTATGATACAAAATTTAAACAAGAGAATAATTTTGATTGTGTGCATTGGGGCACAGTGAAATTAGGCAATTTCGATTTTACGTTTAGTGTTTTAAAAGAAAGTACAGATAAACTAGGTTACGAATTGTATCTAATAGAAATCAATGATTTATTTAATCGTCCAAACATATATGGGTATGAAGATGATATTGAACGATTTTTATCTTTTCAAATAGCCGCTTTAGATTGGATTATAGCTCGAAATAAAATTCCAGACGTAATAAACTGTCACGATCATCACACGGGATTAATTCCTTTTCTATTGCAGTTTGCTTACAAATATGAAATATTAAAAGATGTTAAAACGGTTATAACAATACATAACGGTTTATATCAAGGCTGGTTTGGCTTCGATAAATTGTATTATCTGCCAGAATTTGATTTAAAACATGTTGGATTTTTAGAATGGAATAATTCGATTAATTCATTGGCAGTTGCTGTAAAATGTGCTAATGCTGTAACAACAGTTTCTCCAAGCTATTTAAATGAAATTAATTATAGTGCAAATGGTTTAGAATCCTTGTTTAAATCGGTTAGAAATAAATCTAAAGGAATTTTAAACGGAATTGATATCGAAGTCTGGAATCCGTTAAAAGATGAAATGATTACAGAAAATTATTCGATAGAAAACTTTGAAATTGGAAAACAGAGAAATAAAGAAAAATTATGTGAACAGTTTGAACTTGATCCATCAAAACCTTTGTTTAGTTTTATTGGGCGTTTGTTTGAAGAAAAAGGGGGAGACTTGCTGCCTCAGGCTTCTGCTTTGGCATTATCGGAACATTTTGAAGATATCAATATTTTAATTTTAGGTTCAGGAAATTCAGAAATTGAATCGCAGTTAATTCAATTGCGTAATGATTATAAAGGAAATTACAATGTTTTTATTGGGTATAATGAAGAATTAGCACATTTAATTTACGCAGGTTCAGATTATATTTTAATGCCTTCAAGAGTAGAACCTTGCGGTTTAAACCAAATGTATGCCATGCGTTATGGAACAATTCCAATTGTTAGAAGAACTGGAGGGTTACGTGATACGGTTATTGATTTTGGCGATAAAGGAAACGGAGTTTGTCATGATCAGGCTTCGGTTGGAGATATCAGTTATTCAATAAATCGTGCCGTAAAGTTGTACGACGATAAAATAAATTTCAATAAAGTTTTACTAAGAGGAATGGAAGCTGACCATTCCTGGGAAAGTGTTTGCCAAGAATATATCGAGATATACAACCTAATAATTGAGAAAAATGAAATTTAAGAAGAAAAACGTAGTTGCCATTATTTTAGGAGGAGGACAAGGATCGCGTTTGTTTCCGTTAACAGAGACAAGATCAAAACCAGCTGTTCCAATTGGAGGAAAATATCGTTTGGTCGATATTCCAATTTCTAATTGTATCAATTCTGATATTTTTAAAATATTTGTCTTAACACAATTTAACTCTGCATCTTTAAATGCACATATCAAAAACACTTTTAATTTTAGCATTTTCAGTCAGTCTTTTGTTGATATTCTTGCTGCAGAACAAACTCCTGATAATCCAACCTGGTTTCAGGGAACGGCAGATGCTGTTAGACAATGTATGTCTCACTTTTTGAAACACGATTTTGATCACGCCTTGATACTTTCGGGCGATCAATTGTATCAAATGGATTTTAACGAAATGCTTGAAGCGCATATTGCAGCCGAAGCTGAAATTTCGATCGCAACTTTACCTGTAAATGCCAAAGATGCACCGGAATTTGGAATCCTTAAAACCGATCATGAAAATAATATTCATGCTTTCATTGAAAAACCAGATGCTTCATTACTGCCTGAATGGGAATCTGAAGTAAGCGAGCAAATGCAGGAAAAAGGTAAAAAATACCTTGCTTCGATGGGAATTTACATTTTCAATAAATCATTATTGGAAGAATTAATGGCAGATCAGGAAACGAAAGATTTCGGAAAAGAAATCATTCCCCAAGCCGTTGGAAAACATAAAATTTTAAGTTACCAATACGAAGGATACTGGACAGATATTGGGAATATTGAATCGTTTTTTGAAGCAAATATTGGTTTAACAGCTGATATACCAGAATTTAATTTATTTGATGATGAAAATAAGATTTTTACAAGACCTAGATTACTGCCTCCATCAAAATTTAGAAATTCAGTAATCAATCAATCATTGATTTCTGAAGGCTGTATTATTAACGCCAAAGAAATTAAAAGCTCAGTAATTGGTATTCGTTCCAGAATTGGTGCAGGTACCGTTTTAGAAAACTGTTATGTTATGGGTAATGATTTTTATCAGGATTTAGATGAACTAAATTACGAAAGCAGTATTAATAAAATTCATGTTGGCATTGGCGAAAATTGTTTTATACAAAATGCTTTAATAGATAAAAACGTTCGAATTGGAAACAATGTTCATATTAGCGGTGGAAAGCATCTGGATAATTTTACTAACGAATTATATAGTATTAAAGACGGAATTGTAGTAATTAAAAAAGGAGTTACGTTATCGGATAATTTTAGAATAGAATAATTTAATATCAATATCAATATCAATATCAATATCAATTTTTGCCTTAAAAAACAAATATGACTAAAGTAATCACACATTCTCTATTTACTGATTTTGATATAGATTTGTTCAAAGCCGGAAAACACTTCAAATTATATGAAAAATTAGGAGCGCATTTAATTGAAGTTAATGGAGTTAAAGGTGTTTACTTTGCCGTTTGGGCACCTACAGCACATTCTGTTTCAGTTGTAGGTGATTTTAATTATTGGAATCAGGGAGAACATCTTTTAAATGTTCGCTGGGATTCTTCGGGAATTTGGGAAGGATTTATTCCTGATGTTTCAAAAGGTGCACTTTATAAATATAAAATTCAATCGAATATTGATGGAATTGTAACTGAAAAAGCAGATCCATTTGCGTTATATTGCGAAAAACCGCCACATACTGCTTCTGTAGTCTGGGATTTAGATTATAAATGGAAAGATGAAAACTGGATGCAGAATCGTCAGGATAAAAATGCTTTAGATAAGCCTTATTCGGTTTATGAAGTTCATTTAGGTTCCTGGAAACGAGCAGAACATAATCGCTTTTTGAGTTATTTAGAATTGGCAGATGATTTGGTTAAATACGTTAAAGAAACTGGTTTTACGCACGTAGAATTTATGCCAATTATGGAATATCCTTATGATCCTTCATGGGGTTATCAGTTAACGGGATATTTTGCGCCGACTTCGCGTTTTGGAAAACCACAGGATTTTATGGTTTTAGTGGATAGACTGCATCAGGAAGGAATAGGCGTAATTTTAGATTGGGTTCCATCGCATTTTCCAGATGATGCACATGGTTTAGGCTATTTTGACGGCTCACATTTATACGAACATCCGGATCGTAGAAAAGGATATCATCCAGACTGGAAAAGCTTGGTTTTTAATTATGGAAGAAATGAAGTTCGTGCTTTTTTAATTAGCAACGCTGTTTTTTGGCTTCAGAATTATCACGTCGACGGATTAAGAGTCGACGCAGTAGCTTCTATGTTATATCTTGATTATTCCAGAAAAGAAGGAGAGTGGGAAGCTAATATTTTTGGCGGAAGAGAAAATTTAGACAGTATAAGTTTTCTTAAAGAATTTAATGAAGTTATCTATGCTAATTTTCATGGAGTTCAAACTATTGCAGAAGAAAGTACTTCATTTCCGATGGTTTCAAGACCAACATTTACCGGAGGTTTAGGTTTCGGAATGAAATGGATGATGGGCTGGATGCATGATACTTTAAAGTATTTTCAAAAAGAAACGGTTTACCGAAAATACCATCAAAATGATTTGACATTTTCAATGACGTATGCTTTTACTGAAAATTTCATGCTTCCGTTTTCTCATGACGAAGTGGTTTACGGCAAAAAGTCTCTTATTTATAAAATGCCGGGCGACGAATGGCAGCGATTTGCTAATTTGAGATTGTTATACGGTTATATGTTTACACATCCCGGAACTAAATTATTGTTTCAGGGAGCTGAATTTGGTCAAACTGGCGAATGGAATTTCGAACAAAGTTTAGACTGGCATTTACTGCAATATGATTTTCATTTGGGAATAAAGAAATTAATTACAGATTTAAATCAATTGTATAAATCTCGTCCTGCTTTGTATGAAAAGCAATTTACAGGCGAAGGTTTTGAATGGATTAATTATTCAGATCATCAAAATGCGGTTTTATCTTATATCAGAAAGGGAAATAATCCAGATGAAAATGTAATTGTAGTTTGCAATTTTACGCAGGTTGTAAGAGAAAATTATAGAATTGGAATTCCAAAAAAAGGTCAAATAGAAGAGATTTTTAATAGCGATGCTTTAATTTATGGCGGCAGCGGTATTGGAAATGGTAAAACATTAAAAGTTGAATTAAAACCTTATGATGGTAGAGATTTTTCTATTGAATTAATTTTACCGCCCTTAAGTGTAACCGTATATTCTTTCGTTTAGAAAAAATCTTACATTTAATTTTTCAAGTGCCTTTTTATCATTTTAACGTTCTTAAATTATCAATTTATCGATTTTTTGAGCTGGAATTTAAAACTCAATCAGAAAAAACGTTTTCGTTAATAAACCTTTTATTCATAGGGCTTTACTAACTTTTTTCGTATGTTTGAAATAGACGATTAGCGTTATATAATTAATTCATTAGCGATATGATTACAAACACATCATTAGAATACAAAGGCGATTTATATCCATCAAAAATTGTCTCTTATGAGCATGAAGGCGATTCGATTTTTTTTAATACAGATAACAAAGTAATTTTAAAAGTCACTATACTTCGAGACAGTTTAATTCGATTTCGATTTACAACAAAAGGATATTTCAGCAATGATTTTTCGTATGCAATTGACAAAACCCAGCTTCATGGATATAATTTTCTTGAACTGACTGAAGAAGAAACTTATTTTCAAATAAGAACGAGCAAAGTGAAATGTAAAATTCAGAAAGCAGATCTGCGTCTTTCTATTTACGATTTAAATGATTTCCTTATTCTGGAAGATGAGCTTGGTTTTCATTGGGAAGAAAGCTATGAATATGGCGGCAATATTGTAAAAATGAGCAAATCCTCTAAAGATGGCGAATGTTTTTATGGTCTTGGCGACAAAGCCACTCAAATGAATTTAAAAGGTAAAAGATTAGAAAATTTTGCCACGGATCAATATGCTTATCAAAAAGATCAAGAGCCACTTTACAAAGTAGTTCCTTTTTACATTGGTTTGCACAACAAACAATCTTACGGTATTTTCTTTGATAATACTTTTAGAACTTTTTTTGATTTCTGTCAGGAAAGACGAAATGTTTCAAGTTTTTGGGCAGAAGGTGGAGAAATGAATTATTATTTCATTTATGGCCCTCAAATGCAGGATGTTGTAACGACTTATACTGATTTGACCGGAAAACCGGAATTACCACCGCTTTGGGTTTTAGGATATCACCAATGTAAATGGAGTTATTATCCTGAAAGCAAAGTAAAAGAAATTACTTCAAAATTTAGAGAACTCAAAATTCCGTGCGATGCCATTTATCTCGATATTGATTACATGGAAGGATTTCGATGCTTTACCTGGAATAAAAACTATTTTCCAGATCCAAAAAAAATGGTTGCTGAACTAGCTGAAGACGGTTTTAAAACAGTTGTAATCATAGATCCGGGAATTAAAATTGATAAAGATTACTGGGTTTATCAAGAAGCATTAGAGAAAGATTATTTCTGCAAAAGAGCCGATGGACCTTATATGAAAGGGAAAGTCTGGCCGGGAGAATGTAATTTTCCTGATTATACAAATCCCGCAGTTAGAGAATGGTGGGCGGGTTTGTTTAAAGAATTAGTTGCAGATATTGGGGTAAAAGGAGTTTGGAATGATATGAATGAACCTGCCGTGATGGAGGTTCCAAATAAAACATTCCCAATGGATGTTCGCCACGTTTACGATGGAAATCCTTGCAGCCATAGAAAAGCGCACAACATATACGGAACGCAAATGGCAAGAGCAACTTACCATGGAGTTAAGCGTTTTACGTATCCAAAACGTCCTTTTGTAATTACAAGATCTGCTTATTCTGGAGCGCAGCGTTACACTTCTTCCTGGACAGGAGATAACGTGGCAACTTGGGAACATTTATGGATTGCTAATATACAAGTGCAGAGAATGTCAATTTCGGGAATGGGATTTACAGGTTCTGATATTGGTGGATTTGCGGAGCAGCCAACTGGTGAATTATATGCTCGCTGGATTCAGCTGGGTGTATTTCATCCGTTTTGCAGAACACATTCTTCCGGAGACCACGGAAATCAGGAACCTTGGGCTTTTGATGAAGAAGTGATTAATATTACCAGAAAATTTGTCAGCCTTCGTTATCAATTATTACCTTATTTATATACTATGTTTTGGCAGTATATAGAAGAAGGAATTCCAATGCTGAAGCCTTTGGTTTATTATGATCAGGACGATACGCAAACGCATTATCGTAATGACGAATTTATCTTTGGAAATCAAATTTTAGTTTGCCCAATTCTTGAACCTAACGCTGTAGGTAGACGTATGTATATTCCAAGAGGTGAGTGGTATAACTATTGGACAAATGATTTATTTGTTGGCGGAAGAGAAATCTGGGTTGATACTAAATTTGATGAGATTCCGCTTTTTGTTAAAGCTGGAGCTGTCATCCCAAAATATCCTGTTCAGCAATATGTTGGTGAATTAGAATTTGATGAATTAACGCTTGATATTTACTATAAAAACGGAAAAGAACAGTCAGCCGTTTATGAAGATGCTCAAGATGGTTATGACTATAAAAAAGGTCGATACAGTCATTTGTCGTTAAGATCGATTGGAAAAGAAAAAGAATTAATCATTCAGCTTCATAAAGAAGGAAAATATGATACGCCATACAGCAAATACAAAATTAATTTAATAGGATTGCCTTTTCAAGTTTCTGAAATCGAAATTGACAATGAAAAAATTGAATTTGATAAAATTGCTTTCGAATCAAATAATTTCTTAATCGTTGATAAAGAGTTTAATGAACTGCATATTATAGGCGAATAAGTAAAATTCTGATAGCGTTTTGAATAATTGTGTAAAATTTCAAATAATTTTAATTGTATTTTTGTTTGTGTTTAAATACTTAAGATCATGAAAAAACATTTAATTTCAGGGCTTTTTGCAGCTATTTTGGTATGCAGTTGTGCTACAAATCCAATTACGGGAAAACAAAATTTGAATTTTGTTTCGAATAGTGAACTGTTTCCATCGTCTTTTCAGCAATACAATCAGTTTTTGACTGAAAATAAAGTAATTACAGGTACAGCAGATGCAAAACGTGTAGAAACAGTTGGTTTTAAAATTAAAGCTGCAGCTGAAAAATACTTGACCTATTTAGGACAGTCTCAATATTTAAAAGACTATCGCTGGGAATATAAATTAGTTGATAATAAAGAAGTTAATGCTTGGTGTATGCCAGGAGGGAAAATTGTAGTGTATTCTGGAATTTTACCTGTAACTCAGGATGAAGCAGGTTTAGCGACAGTAATGGGACACGAAGTTTCGCACGCATTAGCAAATCATGGCGCACAGAGAATGTCAGCTGCACAATTACAACAAATTGGCGGAGCAGCATTAGGAGCAGCAACAAGCGGAAAATCTGAAACAACCCAGCAAATTTTTGCACAGGCTTACGGAATTGGTTCAGAAGTGGGAGTAATGCTGCCATTTAGCCGAAGCAATGAAAGTGAAGCAGATAAAATTGGTTTAACTTTAATGGCTATTGCAGGATATAACCCTGATGATGCGATTGCATTCTGGACTAGAATGTCGGCTAAATCTGGAGGAGCATCATCACCGGAGTTTATGAGTACACACCCGTCTGATGCTACAAGAATTGCTAATATTAAGGCTTTAATTCCAGAAGCAAAAGCCACAGCATTAAAAGTGGGTATTATCAAATAAATTGCATTTAAAATAGTATAAAGCTATTCGTTTTTCGGATAGCTTTTTTTGTTTTAAAACCTTTATAATTTAATAATACATGAATTAGTTAATTTCTATTTAATTATCATAAAAATTGAATAAATTCGTACCGCATTAACAAAATCATTTCAATGAAAAACCTACAAAAAGGAGATAAGAAATTATTAAATGCCTGGGCGTTTTACGATTGGGCAAATTCAGTTTACACTTTGACTATTGCATCAGCAGTATTTCCAATTTTTTACGAAGCATTATTCTCAGAAAGAGATCATTATATTGATGTATTTGGACTTCATTTAAAAAATTCGGCATTAATAAGTTTTATTACCGCTTTTGCATTTTTAGTGGTTTCTTTTATTTCGCCTTTATTATCTGGAATTGCTGATTATGTTGGAAATAAAAAATCCTTCATGAAATTTTTCTGCTATATAGGAGCTTTATCCTGCATGGGATTGTATTGGTTTGATCTTGATAATATTTATGTGGGATTATTGTTTTACTTTCTTGGTTTATTAGGGTATTGGGGAAGTTTGGTTTTCTATAATTCTTATCTTCCGGATATTGCTTTTGAAGAACAGCAGGACAGAATCAGTGCTAAAGGATATTCTTTGGGATATATAGGAAGCGTTATTTTATTGATTATCAATCTTGCCATGATTATGAAACCGAAGCTTTTTGGAATTTCGGGCACAGATGGTGAAGCAGCAATGAAAGCAATGCGTTATTCTTTTATAATGGTTGGAGTCTGGTGGATATTATTTAGCCAGTATACTTATTATTATTTACCGAAAGGAAGTAGAGAAACGACTCAAAAATTGACTAAAAATGTAGTTTTTAACGGATTCAAAGAACTTAAGAAAGTTTGGGCATTATTAAAAGAAAATGTGCCGTTAAGAAGATATTTAGGAGGTTTCTTTGTTTCGAGTATGGCAGTACAAACTGTAATGCTTGTTGCTACATATTTTGGTGCACAGGAAATTCAATGGTCATCAAAAGAAGAAAGTACTATTGGTTTGATTATCTGTATTTTATTGATTCAATTAGTAGCTGTTGCAGGAGCAATATTGACTTCGAGAGCTTCTGAAAAATTTGGAAATATTAAAACTCTAATTGTAATTAATTTTATCTGGGTAGTTTTTTGTGTGCTTGTTTACTTTATTTATTTACCAATGCATTTCTACATAATGGCAACTTTGGCCGGAATTGTTATGGGAGGAATTCAGGCTTTATCACGTTCTACCTATTCTAAATTATTACCTGAAACTGAAGATACAGCTTCGTTTTTCAGTTTTTATGATGTTGCTGAGAAAATAGGAATTGTAATTGGAATGTGCGTTTACGGAATTATTGATCAAATTACAGGAAGTCCGCGTGCGGCTATTGTAATTTTAGGTGTTTTCTTTGTTACCTCTATTTTCCTTTTAAGACGAGTACATAAAAAAGACGTTTCAAATTAATTGAAACGTCTTAGTAATAGTATATCACGAATTGCGGTAATTATTGATTGATGATAACTTGTAATTCGTGATATTTTCAATAATTAACCTTTTGAAATAGTTCCAGAACCCGAAACTTTTACATCACGTTTTTCTGGATTCCCTAAATATTTAATGTTTCCAGAACCCGAAACTCTTGCTGTTATACTTTCGGCACAGGTTACTTTACTATTACCTGAACCAGAAACATTTGCATCTACAATTTTAGATTTTAAACTAGAAGCGTCAATATCTCCAGAACCGGAAAGTTTGGTAGTAAATTTATCTGCAGTACCTTTTAAATGAATATTTCCTGATCCGCTTACGTTTAATTCTAAATTATTTGCGTCAACCGGAAGATTGAAATTCCCTGAACCAGCCAGTTTAATTGAGAATTTATCGTTTTTAATAATATCTTTTGACTTAATATCTCCTGAACCGGCTAAACTTAATTCTGAGATTTTTTCAAAAGGAACTGTAATTTCAATTTTATGACCTGAACTTGTACGGATTTGTGTTCCTTTTTGCACATAAATTTTTAGTGCATTATCTTCTACTTCAACTTTTACTGCCGATAATAAATTTTCTTCTCCTTTGATGGTGATTTTTCCCTCTTTCCCTGAAACTAAATCCACATCAAAAAAACCGGCTATTTTAATATTATCATAACCTGTAGTTGTTCTGGTTTCGGTAACCACTTTCCCGTTTCCGTTTATTTTTGATTGTGCATTAGAATTTACTGCAATAAAAAATACACTTGCAAAAAGTAAAATTGATTTTTTCATTGTTTTGATTTTTAGATGATTAGTTTTTTGTTAATGAAATATTTCCATAAGTCGAAGTAATATTGACTTTATTCTGTCCTTTTTTCTTATAGAAACCACTTATTCTTTTATTGTTGCTTTTTACCTCAGAAACTGAAATGTCCAAAGAATTATCATGTTTAATATTTGTATACCTTCCAGAAATATCAAAATCAAAAGCATAATTAGCATTATAACCTAAAGAAATATCGGTGTAACCAGAATTAATATTGACGTTTCCTGATTTGTCATTCATGGTTCCAACGGTAACTTTGCTGTAATTTGTATCCAGAGTAAAGTTGCTTGAAACTTCGGCAATTGAAATTGTTAAATAATTTCCAGATCCAGTTAATGAATTGATTTTCTGAAATTTTAAATTACCATAATTACAGTCGTATTTAATATTCTGTCCGTCATTAAGAGAAACATCAGTATAACTTGCATCCAGATTTAAGTTACCGGAATCATTAATTTTTAAACCGGAATAACGTGCTTCAATGTTTCCGTTTTTGATATAATCAATACTTGAGTTTTGGCAGTATGCAATTTCAACTCTATTGCTCGAACCATTCAATTTTGCCAGTGTAACTTTACCATATTTACAGCTTATATCTGTAGCAGCTTCTAAATTAAGTGTCGAAATATTTCCGTATTTATTAACCAGTTTTACAGAACCGTTTTTAGGAATTTTGATAATGTAATTAATTTCAAAACTGTTATTGCTTCCTTTGCTTTTAAGGCTGGAATTACCAATAGAAGTTACGGCGCTTACTAAACTTTTTAGTGCAGTAATATCTACATCAATACTGTTTAATTTTTCATTTACCCAGCTTTCGTTTGTACCATTTACTTTAATCGTAATATCAAGATCAATTTTATCTTCATCCCACGTAGATACGGTGATATTTCCATATTTATTATCGATGTCAATTCCGGCATTAGAATTTACGATATACGTTTTTTTGATTGTTTTTTGTTTTGTGATATAGGTATCATCATTTGAAAATCCTAAAAGAGGAATCAAAAGCAATAGGATTACTATTTTATAATGTTTTTTCATGAGTTGTGTTTTTTAGATTTTCGTTTTCTTCAATTCGCTGTAAGACTGTCTGCAAAAAAGAAATTCTAGTTTGCAGATTGCTTATCATGGCATAAATAATTTGCTTATTTTCTCCGTTTTTCTGAACCTCCTTAATGATCTTTTCATAATCAGCATCAAAAACTTTCATTTGTTTTAAAGCATCATTTATAATTTGTTCGTTTTCCGGAGAGCTTTTTTCTTTTAATTTAACTAGCTCATTATCAATTAAAATATTGAAAATAGAATCTGTGCGTTTGGTTTCCTGCGATGCAAATTTGAATTCTTTCGGTTTCTCGTTATTATTATAAAATACAGATATTCCTAAAAGCACTGCTATAGATGCGGCAATAGCCCAGCCGGCATAATTTCTTTTCCTTGGTGTTTTTTGATTTAATTTATTTAAGAAATCAATTTGATGATCTGGATCCATTTCATGAACATCCCATTGATTCTCAAACTTGTTAAATAAGTTGTCTAATTCTTCATTTTCCTTTTTCATAAATCCTCTAATTTTTTACGTAAACTTTCTTTGGCGCGGCTTAAAGTGGTTCTGCAGTTGGCATAGCTTATATTTAAGATTTCGCAGATTTCTTCCTGATCATAACCTTCAATATAAAAGAGTGTCAAAACCATTCTGTAATTGTCTTTCAGGCCCGAAATGGTATCTAAAACCTGTTTCACTTTAAGTGAATTCAGATCAATACTTTCAGACAATATAGAATCGTTTTCTTCTATTTTAAAAAGTGTTTTGTTTAGGTCTTCCATCTGGAAAGCATTATTTTTTTTATAAAAATCGATACTATAATTAATAACAATTCTTTTTAGCCATGCTCCAAAAGCGACTTCCTGTTTGTAATCGTTAATCTTTGTAAAAGCTTTCAAAAAACCTTCCTGCATGACGTCTTGTGCAAAATGCTCGTCTTTTACAATTCTGTAAGCTACGTTGTACATAGCTTTACAATAACGATTGTAAATTTCGAATTGTGCCTTTTGGTTATTGTTTTTACAAAGCGCGATTAATTCTTCGATATTTTGATTAGTTATACTCAAGTAATGGTTGCTAGTTTTTTATAATGACTTTAGTTATTTTGATATGTTACAGTTTAGGTAATGTTATTTTTTATTTTTTTTAAAAGAATCTCAATTTATAGGCTAAAAAAGTAAAAATAAAAATTTAAGTAATTGATTGTTAGTTTTTTAATTGTATTTTTTGATTAGGAATTATTTTGTTAAATATATGTGAAATATTTCAATGGTTTTGCTATTTTTGATTTACCATAAACCAATTTTAAACTATGAAAAAACTAAAAAGCCTAGCGCTCGTGACCTTATTTGTGTCAACATCATTATTTACATCGTGTTCAAGTGATTCTGGAAGCGATGACCAAACCCCAGAAGCTTCACAAGGAGATTATTGGCCGGCAGCCGTTGGTAATCAATGGGTTTTAAACCAAAGCGGCGCCGAAACTTCGATGAAAATTATTAGTTCAGAAAAAGTGGGTGCAGATACCTATTTTAAATTTGATAAACTATTTATCTCATCTTCAGACGTTGTAGCAGGTTCCGCATCTGCATCTATAAAAAAAGTACAAGGAGACTATTTTATTAAACTGGATGAGATTAATATTAGTGCAAATGGTTTTGCCGGAAAAATCAGCGGCTATGAATTTGTTTTCTTTAAAGATTATTTAGATGTAAATAAAACCTGGACAGGAAGCTACGTACAAGAAACAACCTATACAGGAATAGCAACTATAAAATCGACAACAAAGTATACAGGTACTATTGTAGAGAAAGGCGCAACAGCAACTATAAAAAATGTAACTTATAAAGATGTTATTAAATTTAAACTAAAATTAGAAACTTCGATAGAAGGACAATCTGCGGGCTCAACCGAAGCAGAATATTGGATTGCAAAAGGGGTAGGTATTATTAAATTTGGTTTTAATAATGCATATTCTGAATTAGTCTCTTACAAAGTGAATTAAAAATATTTGCAGATTATGATTTTAAAAGCCGAAATTAATTTCGGCTTTTTTATGCTTTTATTTTTTTAATCTAGATATTCATGCAAATCATAAATTTCAAAGCTTTCGATTTTGGATTTGGCATAATGATTGTCTATTTTTACGACCTGCCTTGTAAATAGGATGCGTATTAGAAATTACAGCATTTAAAAGATTATTTACAGGTAGTTTTAAACTTTTAATGACAAAACGACTTATATACTATTATGTCAAATCATAAAATCCTTACTATTGACAATCTGTCACTTCAAGAATTTGATTCAGAAGCAGAATTAATTCCATTATTAACTCCAGAGGACGAAGAGGAAATGAACAACGAAGAACTTCCTGTTTCTCTGCCAATATTACCTCTAAGAAATACTGTTTTATTCCCGGGAGTTGTAATTCCAATTTCTGCGGGAAGAGATAAATCAATTAAATTAATTAATGATGCCAATGCAGGCGGAAAAATTATTGGTGTAGTTTCTCAAATTAATGAAGAAGATGAAGATCCGTCAAAAGATGATATCCATAAAATAGGAACTGTAGCACGTATTTTACGTGTTTTAAAAATGCCTGACGGAAATGTAACTGTTATTTTGCAAGGAAAAAAACGTTTCGAAATTGACGAAGTGGTTTCAGAAGAGCCTTATTTGACTGCAACAATCAAAGAGGTTTCAGAAGAACGTCCTGATGAAAATGATACTGAATTTACGGCGATTTTAGATTCTGTAAAAGAACTGGCAATCCAGATTATCAAAGAAAGTCCAAATATTCCATCTGAAGCTACATTTGCCATTAAAAACATTGAAAGCCAATCGTTTTTAATCAACTTTGTTTCTTCAAACATGAATTTATCTGTAAAAGAAAAACAAGGTCTTTTATCGATAAATGGTTTAAAAGAACGTGCTTTAGAGACGTTGCGTTATATGAATGTCGAACTGCAGAAATTAGAATTGAAAAATGACATTCAGTCAAAAGTTCGTTTTGATTTAGATCAGCAGCAGCGTGAATATTTCCTTCACCAGCAAATGAAAACCATTCAGGAAGAATTGGGAGGGGTTTCGCAGGAAGAAGAAATGGACGAAATGGGTTTGAAAGCGAAAACCAAAAAATGGGACGAAAAAACGCAGAAACATTTCGAAAAAGAATTATCTAAAATGCGCAGAATGAATCCGCAGTCGCCAGATTTTGGAATTCAGCGTAATTACTTAGAGTTGTTTTTAGAGTTGCCTTGGGGCGAATATTCTAAAGATAAATTTGATTTAAAATTTGCTCAAAAAATATTAGATAAAGATCATTTTGGTCTTGACGAAGTAAAGAAAAGAATGATTGAACATTTGGCAGTTTTAAAATTGCGAAATGACATGAAATCGCCAATTATATGTTTAACAGGGCCTCCGGGAGTTGGTAAAACCTCTATTGGACGTTCTGTGGCCGAAGCTCTAGGTCGTGAATACGTACGTATTTCCTTAGGTGGATTACGTGATGAAGCTGAGATTCGCGGACATAGAAAAACCTATATTGGTGCAATGCCGGGAAGAATTATTCAAAGTTTGAAAAAAGCAGGAACTTCAAATCCGGTTTTTATTTTAGATGAGATTGATAAACTATCAAGCAGCAACAGTGGCGATCCTTCATCTGCTTTGTTAGAAGTTTTGGATCCAGAACAAAACAATGCTTTTTATGATAATTTCCTTGAAATGGGATATGATTTATCTAAAGTAATGTTTATTGCAACTTCTAATAATATGGCGGCAATTCAGCCTGCATTACGTGACAGAATGGAAGTTATTAAAATGTCAGGTTACACAATTGAAGAAAAAGTAGAAATTGCAAAAAGACACCTTTTTCCAAAACAATTAGAGGCACACGGATTAACGACTAAAGATTTGACAATTGGAAAAAAACAATTAGAAAAAATTGTTGAAGGCTATACAAGAGAATCTGGCGTTCGTAATTTAGAAACAAAAATTGCTCAGGTAATTCGTAATGCTGCAAAAGCAGTAGCAATGGAAGAGGAGTACAATAAAAAAGTAACCGAAGAAGATATCGTAAAAGTTTTAGGTGTTCCGAGACTGGAGCGTGATAAATACGAAAATAACGATGTTGCAGGTGTTGTAACAGGTTTAGCCTGGACAAGTGTTGGCGGTGATATTTTATTTATTGAATCTTTAATTTCTGAAGGAAAAGGAGCGTTGACGATTACCGGAAACCTTGGGAATGTGATGAAAGAATCGGCTACAATTGCTCTTGAGTATATTAAAGCCAATGCTAAAAAATTAGGTTTAGGTATCGAATTATTCCAAAAATACAATATTCACTTACACGTTCCTGAAGGAGCAACTCCAAAAGACGGACCAAGTGCCGGTATTGCAATGCTTACTTCTTTAGTGTCATTGTTGACTCAGAAGAAAGTGAAGAAAAACCTTGCTATGACTGGAGAAATTACTTTGCGTGGAAAGGTTTTACCAGTTGGAGGAATTAAAGAAAAAATTCTTGCGGCAAAAAGAGCAGGGATTAAGGAAATTATTCTTTGCCATGAAAACAAAAGTGATATTGACGAAATTAAAGAAGAATATTTAGAAGGTCTTACTTTTCATTATGTAAAAGAAATGAGCGAAGTTTTAACTTTAGCTCTAACAGATCAAAATGTAAAAAATGCTAAAACATTGAAATAATTTTTGATTTTACATTTCAATTTATAAAATCCAGATTCTAATTTTGCTATTGGAATCTGGATTTTTTTATTGGAATTTATTTAAGCTTTAATTTTATTTTTGGTGTTATATAATTTTATATTTGCACTTGCGTTATTTCCATACACAGGAACGCTCCAAAACGAATGTTAAAACACTATGTTTTATTTTTTATGATGCTAATTTGTTCGGTTTCTTTCGGACAGATTGGAGGGCGTTACACCTATCAGTTTCTTAATTTGACAACTAATCCTCGTCAGGCAGCGCTGGGCGGGAAAACGATTACGATTTATGATGAAGATGTTAATCAGGCCATGTCTAACCCCGCAGCTTTAAACGCAGATATGGACAGCAATCTAGCCCTGAATTATGGGAATTATTACGGAGAAGCTTCTTATGGAACGGCTTCGTACGCTTATACGTATGACCGGCACGTGCAGACTTTCTATGCTGGAGTCAATTATGTAAACTACGGATCTTTTGAAGGTTATGATGAAAATGGACAGAAAACATCAGATTTTACAGGAAGTGAAGGCGCACTTTCAGTAGGTTATGCTTATAATGTTCCTTTTACAGATCTTCATATAGGCGTAAATGGTAAGTTAATAACTTCAACTTTAGAAACTTATAATTCTATTGGAGGAGCAGTTGATTTGGGATTGTTGTATATTGATGAAAGAAACGATATAAATTATGCACTGGTATTTAGGAATATAGGCACACAATTCACAACCTATTCAGGAATAAAAGAAAATTTACCTTTTGAAATTACTGCCGGAATTTCACAGGAATTAGAGCATGTTCCTCTTCGCTGGCATCTTACTTTAGAGAATTTACAGCAATGGAATATTTCTTTTTCAAACCCTGTTCGTGGAGAAACCAATATTGATGGTTCAACAAGCAGTGAGAAAGTTTCATTTGTCAATAATGCTTTGAGACACGTTGTAGTTGGTATGGAGCTTTTTCCAAAGAGAGCATTCAACGTGCGTTTAGGATATAATTTTAGAAGAGGCGAAGAATTACGTGTTGAAGAACAGCGTAATTTTTCGGGGGTTTCGTTAGGATTTGGATTAAGAATGAATAAGTTAAAATTTAACTATTCGTATTCAAGATATACATTGGCAGCAAATACAAGTCTTTTTGGTCTAATTTTAAATTTCCAATAATTGATATGAAATTATTAAGTTTATTTTTATTTATGACTGTAGGGGTTTTTACGGGTTCAAAACACTACTTCAAAGAAAAATCTTCTATTACCAGTTTAGAGATCGAAAGAATCAATAACAGGGTAAGCGAATTAAAAAACATGATAAATGTCGATCATAAATACAATACTAAAATTGCGTTTTTAGTCGACATGAAAGTACCTTCAGGAAAAAATCGTTTTTTTGTTTATGATTTAGAAAAAAATGAAGTTATTGATCAAGGTCTTGTAGCACATGGTTCTGGTTCTGAAACCGGTATTCAGGGAATGCTTAAATTTAGTAATGAGCCTAATTCTAACTGTACTTCTCTTGGCAGATATGCAATAGGTAAAAATTACAAAGGAATATTTGGAAAAGCTTATAGATTAGCGGGTTTAGAACAAACTAACAATAACGCTTTAAAAAGAGCAATTGTACTGCATCATTATTCTGCAGTTCCCGCTGAAGAACAAAATTATTACATCAGCCGCAGTAAAGGCTGTCCAATGGTTAGTGAGCAATTTTTTAAACGAATAGAAAAGATAATTGATAGTTCTAAGTCGAATATTATATTGGATATTTATTATTAATATTTCGTAGATAAAACTCAGGAATAGTACTAATTTGTAAACCTTTTATAATCGAAGTGTTTTTGTTTTTCGATTTAGAAAGGTTTTTTTCTGCCGCATTTTCCATGAAAAAGATATTTATTATTCTACTTTTTATTCTTTTCTTTTTTAGCATTTATAAAATTTTTCGGAAGGTGGAGAATGTCAATTCTAAAACCATTTCCCGAATTGATTATCAGATGAATCAGCTAAAGAAAGTAATTAAAAGTGACCCGAAATTTAATAAAGAAGTTGCCTTTTTGATTGACATGAAAATACCATCAGGAAAAAATCGATTTTTTGTTTACGATATAAAAAATAATAAAATTATCGATAAAGGTATAGTAGCACATGGTTCGGGTTCTGAAACCGGTATTCAAGGAAAACTTAAATTCAGCAATGTATCAAATTCCCTAAGTACTTCGTTAGGCAATTATTATATTGGAAACTATTATTACGGTAAATTTGGTAAAGCATATAAATTATATGGTTTAGACAAAACAAACGACAACGCTTTTAACCGGGATATTGTTTTTCATTACTATTACGATGTTCCATATGAGGAGAAAGATGGTTACATTTGCAACAGCCATGGCTGCCCTATGGTCAATAAAAATTTTTTTGAAAAAATTGCCAAAATAATAGATAAATCAGATTCAAATATTTTGTTGAGTATCTATTACTAAAGCTTTAAAATAAGAATAAAACTAAAACATAAAAAATTGAAAAAAATTACAATTGCTATTGATGGTTTTTCATCTACCGGAAAAAGTACATTAGCGAAACAGCTGGCAAAAGAACTTGAATATGTATATGTAGATACAGGTGCAATGTACCGTGCAGTGGCTTATTTTGCTATGCAGAATCAGTTAATTGGAGCTGATTTTTTTAATAAAGCGGCTTTGATTGAAGCTTTGCCTAAAATTCAATTAGAATTTAGATTTAATAGTGATTTAGGTTTTGCTGAGATGTATTTAAACGGTGAAAACGTTGAAAAACAAATTAGAACAATTGAAGTTTCTAATTTTGTAAGCAAAGTAGCCGAAGTTTCAGAAGTTCGCACTAAATTGGTTGAGCAGCAACAGGAAATGGGAACTAATAAAGCGATTGTAATGGATGGCAGGGATATTGGAACTGTAGTTTTTCCTAATGCCGAACTAAAAATATTCATGACAGCCAGCGCCGAAACCCGTGCACAAAGACGTTTTGATGAATTACAGCAAAAAGGCGATAATGTCACGTATGAAGAGGTTTTAAAGAATGTAGTAGAAAGAGATTATATAGATACACACCGCGAAGATTCTCCTTTGGTAATTGCAGATGATGCAATTGAGATTGATAATTCCTACTTAAACAGAGAAGAACAATTTGCTGCTGTTTTAGAATTAGTGAATGATGTTGTTAAAACAATATAATTTTTTGTAGATATTATTTTTAATGGTAGTTTTACTGCTTCATTTTTACTTTAAAGACAATTTCATTATATGGGAATTAAAAATAGGTTAATCTTCATGAGCTTTCTTCAATTTTTTGTTTGGGGAGCCTGGCTTATTACAATTGCAAATTATTGGTTTGGAACCAAAAATTGGGAAGGAACACAATTTGGTTTAGTATTTGGAACCATGGGAATTGCTTCTTTATTCATGCCTACATTAACCGGAATTATTGCCGACAGATGGGTAAATGCTGAAAAATTATATGGAGTTTTACATATTGTTTATGCAGTAGTTTTATTTGGAATTGCACAAGTTACAACTCCTGATAATTTTATTTTTGTAATGCTTTTGGCAATGTGCTGCTATATGCCAACAATTGCTTTAAGTAACTCGATTTCTTATACTTCACTAAAATTAAACAATAAAAATATCGTAAAAGATTTCCCGCCAATTCGGGTTTGGGGAACTATTGGTTTTATTGTAGCCATGTGGATTACGAATTTGAGCGGAAGTAAAGCAACTGAATATCAGTTTTATATTGCTGGAGTAGGTGCTTTAATTCTTGGAGTTTATGCTTTTACTTTACCTAAATGTGAACCACAGCGTTTAACAAAAGAAAATGCAACGTGGATTGAAACTTTTGGCTTAGAGTCTTTCAAATTATTTGGAAACTATAAAATGGCCTTATTTTTTGTTTTTTCTATGTTTTTAGGAGGAGCACTTCAATTGACTAATGCTTACGGAGATGTATTTTTAGATGAATTTAAACATTTTCCTAAATACGCAGATTCTTTTGTAATTCAATATTCGACTATTATTATGTCGATATCTCAGGTTTCTGAAACGTTATTTATTTTAGCAATTCCGTTTTTCTTAAGACGTTTCGGGATCAAGCAAGTTATGCTTATTAGTATGCTGGCTTGGGTTTTGCGTTTCGGATTATTTGCTTTTGGAGATCCTGTAGGAGGTTTATGGATGATTATTTTATCTTGTATCGTTTACGGAATGGCATTTGATTTCTTTAATATTTCAGGTTCATTATTCGTTGAAAGCAACACCGATTCTAAAATTCGTTCGTCTGCGCAAGGTTTGTTTATGATGATGACCAATGGAGTAGGAGCAGTTTTAGGTAGTTTAACTTCTGGCTGGGCAATTGATCGTTTTTTTACAAAATCATTTGCTAATACAGCAGAATTGGCAGGATTTTTACAAACCGATGCATCTAATGAAAAAATGACTGCATTTGTAAAAAGTCAAGGAAATTCTATTTCTGCTGATGGTGTTTTTTCAAATCCGATTTTAATGAAAGACTGGCATACGATTTGGTTGTCTTTTGCATTGTATGCTTTGGTTATTGCAATTGCTTTTGCATTATTATTTAAACATAAACATGATCCGAAGGAAATTGAGAATTTGAATCATTAAATAAATATTATATCAAACCCAACAGTAAGCTGTTGGGTTTGTTTTTTAATTTCGGAGAATAAATTTTATGAAATTTGAATTAGAGTTTGATAAAGATATCTACAATCAGCAAATGGATTTATTGTATGATCTTGCTTGGAAAAAGAAGAAAGATTATTATAAAAATTCGCAATATCTTGGTTCAATCTTAATCATTATTGGAATTGCATTAATTTATACTCGGCCAAATATATTTGGAATCGGTTATGTTTTTGTTTTTTTCGGACTTTCGAATTTCGTCCCTTTTCTCTATTATTACTTCAAAATAAGATCTTTTTATAAAAGAATGGAAGAGCATAAGGCAAAAGAAATCAGTGCTTTTCATTATATAAAATATATGAATTTGGAGTTTACAGAAAATGCATTAATAATAAGCTCTGGAGATCATTTTAATCTTATTCAATGGTCAGAATTTATACAGTATATTGTCAAAGAAAATAATTTGATACTGATAACTAAAAATTATGAACCTTTTATTTTAGGCGAAATAGAAGTTGGTTCAGAAAACTTTGAGAAAATAATATCTTTTGTTAAAACAAAATTTGAGGCTAAAGAGAAAAACAGTTAAACTTTGGTATAGATATTTCATTGTAAACCCGGCAGGTTTTTAAAACCCGTTGGATTTATTTTTAAAAGAATTAATAGTTAAATTTCGAAAATCGTATTATGAAAAATATTAAACTATTTTTTTTAATTTTTACACTTTTTAATTTTGGTGTAATTTATGCGCATAAGGACAGAGTTGAAATTCCACAAAGATTTGTCTTTATTATGAGAAGTAAAGAAGTGGTTCGTTTTGAATCTACTGATTCGAAACTGGAAGGATTCTGTGAAGAAATTGTCAGTGGGAAAAAAGAAATTTCAGAAGTCCAATTGTACTATAAAACAGGTGAAATTGTTACTGTTCAATATGACGGTAAAAACTGGAAATTATTTAAAATTACATTTAAGGGAAAAAGTTTGTATGTTCCTCAGGATAAATTAAAAAAAATTCCTGAAATTCATTTTTCTACTTTGTATTTATTCTGGTCTGGAGAAAGCAATGCGTTTAACTCTCATTATCTATGTTTGAGATTTGATATAGGAACTAAACGTTCATTTGATATTTTACCAAATTTAGAACTGCATTTTGAAAATCATAAGTTTACGAAATCTGAAGTTTGGACACAAACAAATGAAAATTCAAGACATGGGAAAGAAATTTAGTTTTCAATTTTGATAATAGAAAGTGAAACATAATAAACCCGACAGGTTTTTAGAACCTGTCGGGAAAATATAGAATGTTATATTAAATATTTCTTTTAGGTAATTATGAAAACAAAAAGTTCTAATCTAGCCCCGATAGAGCGGTTATCCTTTTGTGCCGGTGTTCGGCATAAAAGATAAGAGTGAAAGCGAGACTTAAGGTCTTGATAAAATGAAATTTTCTGCTTCTCAATAAATACACAACAATGATCTGGATGAAATATGGTGATTTTTCTCTTTGATGAATTAGTAAGAATGTTTTTAATAATATTTTTGAAATGCAACTGAAAATATTATCTTGCGGACGTTTTAAAAAACGAGTAAACATTTAATTATTAAAGTATCTATGGAGAAATATTATAAGCCATCGGGCAAATTTTCATCAATTTTTATCTTATACTTTTTGTTGGTCAGTGTTATAGTATTTCCAATTTTGGGATTAATATATGCTTGCTGTATCTGGTATATTCCTTTTATATATATTAACTTTTTTATTACGATGGGTTTTGGCTTTCTGGCAGGATTTGTAATTGCTCTGTTTGTCATTAAAAAAGGAAAGGTCAGAAATCCGCTTTTAGGACTTGTTATTGGAGTGGCAGGTGCTCTTTTGGCATTGTATTTTCATTGGGCAATCTGGATTGATCTTGTTATTAATGCCGGAGAAAGCTATGGTTCTAATAAAGTGGGTATTACAGTAAGTAATATTGATTTTTTACAAGTTTTTTCATTAGTATTTCGACCTGATTTAGTTTTTGAATATATTGGTCAGGTGAATGAATACGGTACATGGGGTATTCGAGGAGCAACGGTAAGCGGTACATTTCTTTGGGTTATCTGGTCAATAGAACTTATTATTGTGATTGCGATTTCGGGTTTTTTGTCTTATT
This sequence comes from Flavobacterium sp. HSC-32F16, assembly GCF_024171645.1. Classification (GTDB taxonomy): domain Bacteria; phylum Bacteroidota; class Bacteroidia; order Flavobacteriales; family Flavobacteriaceae; genus Flavobacterium. The sequence continues at coordinate 25,907 of NZ_JALKAC010000001.1, forward strand.
TAGAAGCAAAGAAGCCATTTTCGGAGTCAACTAATTCCTGGTATGAAGAAGTTATACTTCCTGCTTTTAACTATATAGAAAACAAACAGCAAATTATCGCATCTATAGCGCAAAGCAATCATGCTGATTTTGATTTTTTAAATAAAGACATTAATAGCGAGACAGATAATCATAGCATATTTACACTTTATAAATCCAGATCTGGAAAAAACTACTTATCAATAGATAACAAGACATCAAAAACAGATGATAAAGGTAATGTTTCATTTGATAATGATCAAATTGTAGAATATATCGCTATTAACAGTGAATTTTCAAAAATATTACTGGATAAATAATAAGTGGCTTATCTATTTGTAATTACAAATATTTGTAGTAATTTTGCAAACCTTTTGGCAGAGAAGAGTTTCCATTAGGTATCAACCATTTATGTAAAACAACTTCTGTATTTTCTATCGCATAGAGAAACTCGAGAAAAACAGAATACAAATTTTTTATCAGCATGTCTGAACAATTAAAATCACAAGAAGAGTTTTTAGCAAATTTTAACTGGCATAACTTCCAAGAAGGAATTGATGCAGTAGATGAGAAAAACTTACAAGAGTTTGAAGAACTAGTATCTAAAACTTTCATCGCTACAGATCAAGAAGAAGTAGTTGAAGGAGTTGTTGTTAGAATTACAGATAGAGACGTTATCGTTGATATCAATGCTAAATCTGAAGGTGTTATTTCTTTAAACGAATTCCGTTACAACCCAAACTTAAAAGTAGGTGACAAAGTTGAAGTATTAATCGACATCCGTGAGGATAAAACAGGTCAATTAGTATTATCTCACAGAAAAGCACGTACTATCAAATCTTGGGATAGAGTTATTGCAGCTAATGAAACTGGAGAAATCGTTAACGGTTTTGTTAAATGTAGAACTAAAGGAGGTATGATCGTTGACGTATTCGGTATCGAGGCGTTCTTACCAGGATCTCAAATTGACGTTAAGCCAATTAGAGACTACGATGTATATGTAAACAAAATGATGGAATTCAAAGTGGTAAAAATTAACCACGAATTCAAAAACGTTGTTGTATCTCACAAAGCTCTTATCGAGGCTGATATTGAAGTACAGAAAAAAGAAATCATCGGTCAATTACAAAAAGGACAAGTATTAGAAGGTGTTGTTAAAAACATTACTTCTTATGGTGTGTTCATTGACTTAGGTGGTGTTGACGGATTAATTCACATTACTGACCTTTCTTGGAGCAGAATCAATCACCCAAGTGAAGTTCTTGAATTAGACCAAAAATTAAACGTTGTAATCCTTGATTTCGATGATGAGAAAACAAGAATTCAATTAGGATTGAAACAATTAAACGCTCACCCATGGGATGCTTTAGATGCTAATTTAACTATTGGTGATAAAGTAAAAGGTAAAGTAGTTGTAATCGCTGATTACGGTGCATTTATCGAAGTTGCTGAAGGTGTTGAAGGTTTAATCCACGTTTCTGAAATGTCATGGTCAACTCACTTACGTTCTGCACAGGACTTCGTGAAAGTTGGAGATGTTGTTGAAGCAGTTATCTTAACTCTTGACAGAGATGATCGTAAGATGTCATTAGGTATCAAACAATTAACTCAAGATCCATGGACTGATATTACTTCTAAATACCCAGTAGGTTCTAAACATACAGGTATCGTTAGAAACTTTACAAACTTTGGTATTTTCGTAGAATTAGAAGAAGGAATTGATGGATTAATCTACATTTCTGACCTTTCTTGGACTAAGAAAATCAAACACCCATCTGAATTTGTAAATGTTGGTGAAAAACTGGATGTAGTTGTATTAGAATTAGATGTTGAAGGACGTAAATTATCTTTAGGTCACAAACAAACTACTGCTAATCCTTGGGATCAATACGAAGATTCTTTCGCTGTAGGAACTATCCACAATGGTGAAATTTCTGAAATCGTTGACAAAGGAGCTACTGTAGAATTCGGAGATGATATCGTTGCTTTCATTCCTACTCGTCACCTTGAAAAAGAAGACGGAAAGAAATTGAAAAAAGGTGATACTGCTGATTTCAAAGTAATCGAATTCAACAAAGAATTCAAAAGAGTAGTTGCTTCTCACACTGCTATCTTCCGTGAAGAAGAAGAGAAAAACGTGAAAGCTGCAACTGAAAATACTTCATCTAACTCTACTACTAATGCACCAGCTGCAACTTTAGGAGATAACAATGATGTATTAGCTGCATTAAAAGCTAAAATGGAAAAAACGGAGAAAAAATAATTCTTAGTTTTCTTTAAATAGAAAGTCCCACAGAAATGTGGGACTTTTTTTTGTTTTAATACTTTTATTTTATAAAATTTAACAAAAAAAGTTGTGTTATTGTCTTAAAAAGTTACTTTTGTTTGAAAATTCCTAAATATGAAGAAACTTTACTTTTTAATTTTGGCTTTATGCTTTTTTAATGGTTTGAGTGCACAGGTTCTTAATTTTCCTGATGCAGTTTTAAAAAATATTTTGATTTCTACAAATTGTGTCGACAATAATAATGATGGTATAGCAGATAGTGATGCTGATACAAATAATGATAATGAGATTGATTATAATGAAGCTAGTGTAATTAACAATCTATATTTGGATGGAAATATTAGCTCTTTAGAAGGTTTTGATTCTAATAATTTTTCAGGATTGAAAAACTTGAGTATTAAAAATACTTCTTTAACTAAAATAAGTCTTTCCTATTTTAGTTCATTAAAGATTTTAAAAATAAATAATAATTCACAATTAAAATCTTTGCTTTTAACTTATCTGACTTCTTTATCAACTCTTGATTGTTCTAATAATCAATTGAATTTTATTAAAAGAGATTTTACCAATAATATCGTTAATGTTAATTGTAGTTACAATAATTTGACTACACTATATTTTTCAGATATAAATGCATTAACTAATTTAAACTGTTCAAATAATAACATTTCAAGTTTATTTTTAAATCGACCATATAACGTTTTTAGTTCTCTAGAGTTTAATAATAATTTAAATTTAAGCTCTATTTGTGCATATCAAAGTGATATTTCATTAATTCAAAATAAATTAGCAGAATATGGAATTTCGAATGTTACAGTAGTAAATTCTTGTGCTTTACCTCAATGTGCGGCAGGAACTATATGTTTTGATGATGAAAATTTTAAAAATTCTATTTTAAACAACACAAATATTGATTTAAACTTTGATGGTGAAATTCAGTTTTCTGAAGCATTACAGGTAACTACAATGAGTATAGCTCAAAATGCTAAGTCAATTAATGCAATTAAGTATTTTACCAACTTAAAAAGTTTAACTATTGATAACACTCAAATAGGAGGAACAATAGATTTAACCAGTTTGGTTAATTTAGAAGATTTGACTGTACAATGGAACAGTATTTTCACAACATTAAAAATTGATGATTTAGCTAACTTAAAGACTTTAAATATTAATAATAATCATAATTTGTTCGGTTTGTATGCAAATGGACTTACAAATCTTAGCAGTGTTAAATGTAATATTAATCAATATTTATCTGTTTTTCAAATGAAAAACGCCTCTAATTTATTAACTATAGACTGCTCAAACAATGCTATTACATCTTTGGATTTATTAAACGGTACAAACATAAAATCCATTAAATGCAGTAATAATAATATAACTTATTTAAATACTGGCTCTACAACAAATTTAATTGATTTAAATTTTTCCGGAAATAAAATTACCTCTTTTAATTTTTTACCATTTGTAAATTTGCAAACGCTTAATTTTTCTGCAAATCCAATATCTATTTTTGATTTAACGGGGTTAAATAATTTGCAAAAACTTGAATGTCAAAGTGCAAAACTTTCAAAAATAGATATTTCCTATTTACCTGGTCTAAAAGAATTAAATTGTGGACATAATAATATTTTAACTGATATTTTTATTAAAAATAATAATCCTAATCAGGATTTAATAGCATTAAATATAATTGGAAATTTAAATCTTAAACATATTTGTGCAGATATTATAGATTTTAATGTTATTCAAAAAAGCATAGATTTAAGCGGTTTAAATAATGTTTTATTAGATTCTAGTTGTAGCTGCGTAGGTGCTTGCAGTGATGCAATTATTAATATTCCAGATCCAATTTTTAAAGCAAAATTATTATCTGCAACTAATCAAAATTATGTTGCAAGGAATTTATCTGGTTCTTATTTTAAAATTGATGCTAATAATGATAAAGAAATACAATTAAGCGAAGCGTTTAATGTTTATTCTTTGACTTTAAATGAAAGCAATATTTCTTCTTTACTCGGAATTGAATATTTTGTAAATCTTGGAGTATTAGATTGTTATATGAATAAAATTAAATTGCTTAACGTTAGTAATTTATCAAAATTAACTTCCATTCAATGTCAGATTAATGGCTTAACTTCATTAAATATAAGTGGTTTAACAAAAATTCAACGACTTATTTGTTCTACAAATAGTTTAACATCTTTGGATCTTAGCAATTTAACCGAATTAACGCATCTTGACTGTTCAGGAAACCAATTGTCATCATTAATGATAAAAAATGGAATAGATGAAGACCGACTTTATTTTACTCAAAATCCCAATTTAAAATACATTTGTGCTGATGAATCTCAAATTCCAGCTATACAGTCACAACTTTTATCAGCAAATATTAAAGATTGTAATGTTAATTCGTATTGCACATTTAAACCAGGAGGTAAGTTTTATGCAATTAAAGGAAATAATAGATTAGATTTAAATAATAATGGATGTGACAATGGAGATATTAAATTTCAAAATATGAAAGTTAATATTGCAAATCAAACTATAACAAACAGTTCTGCATCTGATGAAAATGGTGATTACAATTATTATGTTAAATCGGGATCTTATGATGTTACTCCAATACTAGAAAACCCAGCGTATTTTAATGTTTATCCAACAACAGTTAAAGTTAATTTTCCAACAGAATCCAGTCCATTTACTCAAGATTTTTGTATTACTGCAAACGGTGTTCATCCAGATTTAGAAGTTGTTTTATTACCAATAGAACCTGCTAGACCGGGTTTTAATGCTGCATATAAAATTGTCTATAAAAATAAAGGAAATACTACGCAATCTGGTTCAGTAAATTTAAGTTTTGATGATGCTGTTTTAGATTTCGTTACAGCAAAACCAATACCGGTGACTAATTCCTTTAATAATTTATCTTGGAATTTTGTTAATTTATTGCCATATGAAACTCGCGAAATTAAATTTACTGTAAATGCAAATTCTCCAGTAGAAAAACCAGCATTAAATATTGGGGATATATTAAATTTTAAAACAACAATAGCAGGCGCTGTAACAGACGAAACTCCAATTGATAATACATTTGTTTTAAATCAAACTGTTGTTGGTTCTTATGATCCAAACGATAAAACCTGCTTAGAAGGAACAGTTGTTACACCAAGTTTAATTGGTGAATATGTACATTACATGATCCGCTTTGAGAATACAGGAACCTTTGCTGCACAAAACATCGTTGTAAAAGACATGATTGATTTATCTAAATTTGATATTTCAAGTTTAATTACAACCAGTTCAAGCCATTCCTTTGTAATTAAAATATCAGAAGTAAATAAAGTAGAATTTATATTTGAAAACATCAATCTTCCTTTTGACGATGCAAATAATGATGGTTATATCGCTTTTAAGATCAAAACAAAACCTACTTTACGAGTTGGAGATACATTTACTAATGAAGCCAATATTTACTTCGATTACAATTTTCCAATCTTAACCAATAAGGCAACATCAACTTTTAAAACATTAGGAACTCAGGATTTTGAATTTTCTAAGTATTTAACTTTGTATCCTAATCCTGTAAATAATATTTTGAATGTGAATAGAACTCAGGATATAGAAATACAATCTTTTAAAATATATGATATTTTAGGTCAGTTGGTAATTGCGGTTCCAAATGCAAAAGAAGTTTCAAGTATTGATGTTTCTAGATTAAATTCGGGTAATTACTTTATAAAAGTAAAATCAGATAAAGGAAGTTCAAATATGAAATTTATTAAGTTATAATAATAGGTAACAGAAAGTCCCGCATAATGCGGGACTTTTTTGTTTGAATTTTCGATTTGTGCTTTATCATTTAGCTGCTAATAATTTTTTCTCTTCTGAAGTATAATAGTCAACAATTGAATAAGAATTTATATTTGTTATTCGGATTTCATCCAAAATATCAACTAAATTGCCATAGTTGGAATTTTTGCTGGGTTTTATAATTGCAGTAACACCTCTTTCAGGTCTGCCAAGTGCTGCAGAGTATTGCAAAACCTTTTTATTTCTTTCAAATAATTCCTTTCGAATCCCATTTTTACCATATTGAACTTGTTTAGGAGTTTCTATTGGGGCATAAATAAGTCCCGAATAAATAATTATCTTATTATTATCATCTAAAAGTATTGTTATGGTTCGATTTTCATCGGAATGGCTGCATCCTGCAAAAGGATGTTCTTCAGTGCAGCTCGGTATACTCAAATCCATAACTTTGGGTTTGGATAATTCCCCAACAACCATAAAAAATATAATCAGTAAAAAAGAAACACTTACCATTGCAGTTAAATCAACTCTTGAACTTAACTTTTTACTTCTAACTTTTTGACGTAAATTATTCATATGATTCAGTTGAAGTTATTTTGAAGCTAATAATTTTGATTCTTCGGGAGTAAAATCATCTACAATAGCATAAGCTTCTATATTTGCTAGTCTCATCTCATCTAGTATATCCACTAAATTTCCGTAATTACTTTTTTGAGATGGTTTTATAAAAACAACGACACCTCGGTTTGATTTACCTATAGCTGCCGAATATTCAAGGATCTTTTTATTTATACTTCTTAAATCAGTGCGAAATCCATTTTTACTATAATTTGTTTCTTTTGGTTTTCCTATTGGATTTTCTAAAAGACCAGCGTACGTTATTAATTTGTTGTTATCTCCTAACAATACAGTGTAAAAACGCTCTCCTCTGTAACATCCGATAGATGGTTCCCCACCGCATCCTCGATCTCGATCTGGTAAACCAAGAGCGAGAGTTTTGGGCTTAGATAATTCACCCACAACCATAAAAAAAATAATCAGCAAAAACGAAACGCTGACCATTGCGGTTAAATCCACTTTTGAACTCAATTTTTTACTTCTTACTTTTCTAGGTAGATTCTTCATAGATATTTTGGTTAAAAGTTAAATTGATACTTATTTTAAGGCTAAAAGTTTATATTCTTCCGGAGTAAATTCTGGTACGATTGCATAAGTCTCTATTTTTGCAATAGCCATTTCATCTAAAATGTCAACCAGATTTTTAAAGTTTGATTTTTTACTTGGTTTTATAATTACAATAATGTTTTCAGGTTTCAGGTTTCTTGAAGAATAGCCAAGTATATTTTGTTTTCTGCTTAATAATTCTTTGCGGATTCCTTCCTTACCGTATTGTATTTCTTTTGGAGCTATAATGGGAGAATCTAATAATCCCATGTAATAAATCAATCTATTATTTTTATCTAAAATTACTGTTATTGATCGGTTTTCCCCTTCGCGCATTGGCCCACAAGAAATTCTTCCGTCATCGTTATGAGGTAAACTCAAATCCATAATTTTGGGCTTTGATAATTCCCCAACAACCATAAAAAATATAATCAGCAAAAAAGAAACGCTGACCATTGCGGTTAAATCGACTCTTGTATTTAACTTTTTACTTCTTACTTTTTTAGGCAGATTTTCCATAAATGATAAATTTATTTACTAAAGTTAACAATAAATTTAACATACAGGCATAGTCAAATTTAAAAATAATTAAAAATAATTTTAAGCATTAAGTCCTTGTTTTACAGTCTTACTTGATGATTTTTTAATATTTATTAAAGTTTTTTGAAAATTCAATAAAACCAAAACAAATATATCACCGTAAATGAGCTTATAACTTAAAACATTTATTATGAAAACTAGAAATTTTTTAGCCACAGCAATTTTAGCATTAACATTCGGATTTACCTCTTTCGCTCAGAAATCAGTAATGGTTGGTGGAGCAGCGATGTATCCCAATAAAAATATAATTGAAAATGCCGTTAATTCAAAAGATCATACCACACTTGTTGCTGCTGTAAAAGCTGCAGGATTAGTAGAAACATTACAAGGTGCAGGACCATTTACAGTTTTTGCTCCAACTAATGCTGCTTTTGATAAATTACCAAAAGGAACTGTAGAGTCATTATTAAAACCTGAAAACAAAAAAACACTTCAAACGATCTTGACCTATCATGTTGTTGCAGGAAAAATGAATGCATCTGATATTGCAAAAGCAATAAAAGAAGGAAAAGGTAAAGCAACTCTAAAAACAGTAAGCGGTGGTACTTTGACAGCCTGGATGAAAGGAAAAGATTTATATGTTACGGATGAAAACGGAAATAAATCTAAAGTAACAATTGCAGATGTGAACCAGTCAAATGGAGTTATTCATGTAGTTGATGCTGTATTATTACCAAAAAAATAATAAAGTTCTCCAAAAACAGAATGCCTACAATGAAGAAGCCTTGCTGAAGATGCAGGGCTTTTTTTATTTCTTGGCTGTTAAAGTGCTTCCGGCAGAAGCTATTACCACACAAACAACTGCAAGAATTTCATAAAGATTTAAATTTTCCTGCAAGAATATAAAAGCACAGATAGAAGCTGCAGCAGGTTCTAAACTCATTAAAATACTAAATGTACGAGGAGGCAGCTGTCCTAAAGCTTTCATTTCTAAAGTAAATGGAATTGCACTGGATAAAAGTGCTAAGGCAATCCCCATTCCGAAAAGTTTTGGGGTAAGATTAGTCAATCCGCTTTCGATAAAACCGAAAGGCAAAATCAAAATCGCAGCAAATAACATTCCGGTTGATACCGCTTTTCCGCCATCCATTATTTTTGAAATTTTTCCGCCTAAAATAATATAGGCTGTCCAAAAAGCTCCTGCTAAAAGGGCAAACAAAATTCCTAAAGGATCTAAGCGGTCATTTGTCCAGGGCGCAATTAGTAAAATCCCGATTGCTGCCAATAGAACCCAGCAATAATCAATTAAGCGTTTTGAAGCTGAAATGGCAAGTAATAAGGGTCCAACAAACTCTAAAGTAACGGCCAGACCAATTGGAATTCTTTCAATGGAAAAATAAAAAATCAAGTTCATTGCTCCTAAAGACAAACCATACGGAATTACAATTTTCCATTGATCAGGTGTTATGGCTCTTAAATTTGGTCTGTAAGCCAATAATAATATTACTGCCGAAACTCCAATACGTATAGATGCTGTTCCCGCTGCTCCAATTGCGGGAAAAAGTGTTTTAGCAATTGCTGCGCCGCATTGTACACTAATAATTGCTAATAATACAGCAGGAACAGGAGGAAGGTTGATTTCTTTATTTTTCATAAAACAATGCTGCAGAAAACAAAGTGTTTTTTTCTGCCTAATAAAACAAATGTATTTCTAATTGATTATCCTAAAGCTCGTTTTGTTACAAAAGCACGATAGCCAATTATTGCCATTTGCCATTTTTTTGCTTTAGAAATATCTAAACCTTGTTTGGTAAAACTAGGAAGCAGAATTTTATTTAGTTTGGCTAAGATTTTATACATGGCAGATTTTGTTTTTTCAAAGATATAAAAAAAGACTTTGCTGTTAACAAAGTCTTTTTTCTAACTGTAGTAAGATGCATTTAAGATTTTCTGTTTTCTTTCTCCATTTCTTTTATATCTTTCTCATGTTGCTTCATGTCTTTTGCATGCTGTTTCATATCTCTTTCGTGCTGTTTCATGTCTCTGGCATGTTGTTTCATATCAAGTTCATATTTTTTCATGTCTCTTTCATACTGTTTCGCACTTCTTTCATATTCTTTAGAGTCTTTACCAAATCTAATTTCAAGATCTCGATCGTATTTATCCATGTCGCCATTAAATTTTTGCATTGCAATTTCGTATTTCTCCATTTGCTTTTCAAAGATTGCTTCTCTTTCAGCCATAATTGCTTCAATTTGATCTCCATAAGCCGAAAGCTGTGGTTCAATAGCTTCCATTTTTCTTTCAAATTCAGCCATATCTTTTTCAAATTTGTTCCAGCCCGCTTTATCATTGATGTTTTTTGGTGCAACAGGCGGTTTTGGCATTTTTGACATATCTATAGCGGGTGCCGGAGGAATTGGTCCCGCAGGATAAATAGGAGCGATTGGCGCTATAGGATGAATAGGTAATGAGCCATCTTCAGCATTAGCAGAATCATTAAAGTTTCGTATTACCACATTACGATTGTTAATTACTATTGGATGATCTATTTGATCATCTGTAATTATACTAACGCTTTTTGTGCCATTTTCATCTTTATCAATTATGATAGAACAGTCTTTTAAAGCTTCAGTACTATTCATTTCAATGACTTGTGCCTTACCATTTTCTTTTGCTACTTTAAGTTTAATACTTATAAGTTCATTATCACTATTTCTTTTAACATTAGAAACTTGAAGATCAATATTATGATCGGTTTTTAGTTTTGCAGATAAATCTTTAAGCTCTTGATCTGTAGTAGATTTTGTTATTTTAATGACTTCTTCATCTTGATTTTTGGATGTTAGAGCAGCCTTATTTCGCAATTCTTTTTTCTCTTGTGCGATTGTTTTAATTTGGAATGACAATACAAATAAAGCAAGTACAGGCAGTACAGCATAATATTTCCAGTAATTCCACTTTTTTGATTGATTTTTGTTTAACATGACAATTCGTTTTTTGATTAATGATTGATAAAAATGATTGGTAATAGCAACACAAGTTTCATGTGTTGTAATTTTTAAAAGCGTGTATTGATACGCTTTTTTATCTGATATTTTTTTAGCAGCTTCACTGTCGGCGATGAACTCTAGGTTTTGAAGAATTGCTTTTTTATAAAACCAGATTATTGGATTGAACCAGAATAAAATACAGAAGATTCTGGAGATTATTACATCAACTGTATGATGTTGATCGCTGTGGACTTTTTCATGCTCCAAAATGCTTTCCAATTCTGTCTCGCTGTACATTGATGAGTTGTACACGATATAATCAAAATAAGAAAATGGAGCAATATTTTCATTCACATCTACAAATTTAAAATCGGCCTGCTGTTCAACTTTTTTACCTTTTAAAACCGAATTCAAACTGTAAAAATCAATTCCGAATTTTATCATAAAAGCAGCAAATCCAATCCCGTAAACCGCTAGAGAAACTAAGTACCAGTTTATTTCAAAAGATTCCTCTTCTATAATTTGCGGACTGTAATTTGGAACGTAATGATAGTTCGCTGTCTGCACATAAGTAACAGGAGCAGGATCTACCCAAACTACTTTTGTATAAACAATCAAAGGCAATACAACTGAAGTAACTAAACCGGCCAGTAAAAACCATCGGCTGCTATTGAAAAAAGTTTCTTTTCGAAGTAGAAAAAAATACGCAAAATAAAACAAAGCGATTAAGCCACTCGATTTGATGATAAAAATGAAAAGTGCTTCCATAACGATTATTTTTCTTCTTTTGGGTTTTCGATCATATCCAGGATTTCGCGTAATTCATCTGCAGAGATTTTTTCTTCTTTGGCAAAAAACGAAACCATATTTTTATACGAGCTGTTGAAATAATTATCAATAGCGGTGTTCATATATTTTTTACTGTAACTTTCAAGAGTTACAGCAGGATAATATTGATGGGTATTTCCAAAAGCATTATGCGACACAAAACCTTTTTCTTCCAGATTTCGAACAATTGTCGAAAGCGTATTATAATGCGGCTGATCTTCGGTAATTTCGGCCTGAATTTCTTTTACAAATGCTTTTTTTAGCTTCCATAAAATGTGCATTATTTCTTCTTCTTTGTTGGTTAGTTTTTGCATTTTTTGGTTTTTGATATTAAATAAAGTGCTTATTTACGGGTTTCAATAACGATTACGCCATTTTTTCCCTTTTCGCCAAATTTATCAGCAGCCATTTCGCCTTTGAAAACATTCATACTCTTAATATCCTCTGATTTAAGATCATCAAAACTAAAAGTAGAAGGCATTTCTACACCGTCAACAATTACAAGTTTTTTTCCTGTGTAATTAACTTTACTAGAATTAGATATAACAATATTCGATTCTCCGTCATTGGTAGTTATTCTAGTTACGGTACTATTGTTACTGTCTGTATTTGTAGTTACAGTAGTGCTAGTATTTGTGTTAGTATTACTGTTAGTTTTTGTACTAACATTAGAATTATTGTTGCCATTAGTGTTTATTTTGGTTTGTTGTTTTTTGCTGGTTGCTTTTTTAGAATCTTTTGCTGTTTTAGAATCGTTTATTTCGTCAGATGTTTGAATGCCAATAGACTTATTACCATCTTTTTCTGTTATAATAATTACTCCAAAATCCTTAATCGCATGATTAGCGGTTTGAATAGATTGTGCCACCTGTTTACCTCTGGTAACGTTAACTTTAATCGAAATTAAATCATTATCAGAATTTCTTTTTATTTCAGAGGCTTCAAAATCAACATCGTGATTGGCTTTTAATTTCTCTTTAATTTCTTTTAAATCTGCGTCTGTTGAGTTTTTCTTGATTTTGTAGACATCTACAGATTTAGTTTCTCCCGAAACTTCTTTTGCATTTTGTTGTTTTTCTTTTGCAATTACTTCAACTTGAAAAAACAATACAAACGCTGCAAGTACTGGAACTACAACATAGTACTTCCAAGAATTTCTCTTTTTTGATTGATTTTTGTTTAACATAACAATTCGTTTTTTGATTAATGATTGATAAAAATGATTGGTGATGGCAACACAGCTTTCATGTGTTGTTATTTTTAAAAGCGTGTACTGATACGCTTTTTTGTCTGATATTTTTTTTGCGGCTTCACTATCAGCTATAAACTCTAAATTTTGAGTAATTGCTTTTTTATAAAACCAGATTACAGGATTGAACCAAAAAAGCATACAAAAAGCGCGGGAAATCAAAATGTCAATCGTGTGATTTTGATCACTGTGTACTTTTTCGTGTTCAATAATATTTTCCAATTCTGATGCCGTATACATTGATGAGTTGTACACGATATATTCAAAATAGGAGAAAGGAGCAATTTTTTCGTTTGTATCTATAAATTTAAAATCGGCTTGCTGCTGCATCTTTTTTCCTTTTAAAACGGAATTTAAACTGTAAAAATCGGCTCCAAATTTTATTAGAAGAACTAAAAAACCAATGCAATAAACAGCAAGAAGTATATATATCCAATTGATTTCAAGGGTTTTATTTTCTATATTTTTATTAAGAACAGCATTCGATAAATTTAAATTTGAAATTGGATCAGGATTTACCAGTACTATTTTAGTATAAACCACTAAAGGCAGTACCAGCGAAGTAAATAAACCCGTAAGTAAAAACCATCGATTACTAGTAAAGAAAGTTTCTTTTCGAAGTAAAAAATAATAAGCACAATAAAATAGAATGATCAATCCTGCCGATTTTGCGATATATAAAAAAAGTGCTTCCATAACTATTATTTTTCTTCTTTTGGGTTTTCGATCATAGCTAAAATTTCACGTAATTCATCTGCCGAGATTTTTTCTTCTTTGGCAAAAAACGAAACCATATTTTTATACGAACTGTTGAAATAATTATCAATAGCCGTTTTCATATACTTTTTACTGTAAGCTTCCAAAGTAACAATTGGATAATATTGATGCGTATTTCCAAAAGCATTATGTGCCACAAATCCTTTTTCCTCCAAATTTCGAACAATAGTCGAAAGCGTATTATAATGCGGCTGGTCTTCGGTAATTTCTGCCTGAATTTCTTTTACAAATGCCTTTTTAAGTTTCCATAAAATCTGCATTATCTCTTCTTCCTTGTTGGTTAACTTTTGCATGTTTTCTAATTTTAATTCAAACCTACAACTATTTTTCTAGTTACGCAACTATAAAAATAGTTATTTAACTAAATTTTTCGTTTTTAAAAAATTAAAAGCATAGGAAAGTCATTCAGAATCAAAGTTAATGATTTGAATTATAATGATTTATGTAAAATAAAGAAATTGTTACTTCTTTTCCTGAAGTAAAGCCTTTTTAATCCAAAGACAACATAGTGTAGCAAAGATTCCAATGCAGGCCATAAACAGCCAGTTAATTTGATAACCAAAATCAGAGATAATTTCGAAACCAACTTTAGAACTCACAATATGAGCAAGACTAAAACTCATCGTATATAATGCCATATATCGACCTTCCTGACCGCGCGGTGCTCGACTTAATGCAAATGCATTTGAGAAAGGAAAAGTCAGTATTTCACCAATCGAAATACAAATCATAGAAATTACCAGGATTCCGGCCCAAATATTAATCATTAATAAAATGAAACTAAAAGCCATTACAAAAGACCCTATAATAATGATCCTGATTTTAGGAAATGCTTTTCTTTCCATAAAACCAACCGTTGGCATTTCTAAAGCAAAAATCAAAAGACCGTTTAACGTCATTAAAAGTCCGGTTTGTAATTCGCTTAAACCGTATTTTTCATTATGATATAAAGGTAAAGTTGTAAAAAGCTGAAAGAAAATCATGGCTGTCACAAAACTTACAAATAAGAAAACCCAGAAAATTTTATCATGAAAAACCGATTTTACATTAGATGCACTTTCTGTTTTATCATCATGATCTGCTTTTTTCTTTTCTTTAACCAGCAAAGCAAAAATAGTAATCGAAAGTATGCAAGAAGCTCCATCAACCCAGAATAATCCCGAATATCCTATTCCCATAATAATCAAACCTCCAAGCGCAGGGCCAGCAGCAAAACCTAAATTTACTGCCAAGCGCACTAATGTTAAAGCACGTGTTCTGTTTTCGGGTTTTGCGTATGCGCCTAAAGACACGAACATTGCAGGTCGAAACATATCGGCAATAGCCATTAAAACGAACATTGCAACGCATAATCCTAAAAAAGTGGTAATATATTGTACCAGAAACATTGAAATTCCAGTCGTAAATAAACTAAAAATCATGATTTTGTAAAACCCGATTTTATCAGAAAGTTTTCCACCAAGCCAGGAACCCAGCATAGAACCCAAACCAAAAGAAACCATAATCCATCCAACCTGATTATAAGTAAAATGAAGATCTTCCTTTAAATATTTAGATAAAAAAGGCAGTACCATAGTACCGGCTCGGTTTATAAAAGTAATTAAAGTAAGTATCCAAATTTCTCTTGTAAATCCTTTAAAATTGTTGATGTAGTGGTTAAAAGCGGTTTTAAGCATTATAATTTAGTGTATTGGCGCAAAGTTAGGAAACTTTGTCATGTACAACGGTTGTTGCTTTGTTACTTTTAAACTATTTTTGCAGAAAATTTTCCAGATGAAAAAAAACGCCGTCCTAATCTTATTATTGGCTTTTAATTTAGGCTTTAGCCAAAAGAAATTTAGTCAGAGTGAAGCTGAAAAATTTCAAAACCAGATTAATTCAGAATATGCTGATGCTAAAACAAGTCCGTTAATGGAAGAAGACTTAAAGACATTTAAAACTTTAGATTTTTATCCAATTGAAGAAAAGTATTATGTGAATGCAAAATTTGAAAAGGCAAAAAACGAAAAAGTTTTTGAAATGAAAACTACAGGAACAAGAACGCCGCAATACATAAAATACGGTACTTTGTTTTTTACTCTGGATGGTGTCGAAATGCAGTTAAATGTATACAGAAACATCGAACTTTCTAAAAAAGAAGAATATAAAGATCATTTATTTCTGCCTTTCTCAGATTTAACCTGCGGAAAAGAAAGTTATATTGGCGGCAGATATATAGATTTGAAAATCCCAAAAGGAAAAACAATTGCAGTCGATTTTAATCAGGCATACAATCCATATTGCGCTTATAACCATAAATATTCTTGTCCGCTAGTTCCTTTGGAAAATGACTTGAAAGTAGAAATTAAAGCAGGAGTAAAGACTTTTCATTAATGGAATTTTTTAATTTTCATACCCATCAATTTACAAATCAGTTTAATACACTAGAATTGGTAAATCAATATCCGCAGGAGTTTGATGAATCGATTCCGTATTATTCAATCGGAATTCATCCGTGGTATATTAAGGAAGACCAAATTGATTTAGAACTGAAAATTATTGAAGACAAATTACAATCTGAAAATTGTCTGGCAATTGGAGAATGTGGTTTAGATAAACGAATCGAAATTCCTTTAGAGCAACAGATTATAGTTTTTGAAAAACAATTGGCTTTGGCCGAAAAATATAAAAAACCTGTAGTAATTCATTGCGTTGCCGCTTTTCAGGAAATTACGGCAGTTAAAAAGAAACTGAAAATTTCTGTTCCAATGATTATTCACGGTTTTTCAAAAAACAAACAACTTGCAGAGCAGTTAATTAAAGACGGATTTTATCTTTCATTTGGGAAGTATCTATTAAAAAATCCCGATTTAAAAACCGTTTTTCAGAACATTCCAAACGATCGTTTCTTTTTAGAAACCGATACAATTGAAGAAAATATTGAACTGGTTTACAATCTGGCTTCAGAATATAAAGGCATAACAGTTAAAGAATTACAGGGTATTATTTCAAGTAATTATAAAATTGTATTTGAAAGTAAAATGTGAAATGTAAAAAGTTGTCAACCCGAAACATAAACCTGAAACAAATAAAAACAAAAACAACAAAAAATATAATATGGCAGAGTGGACAGAAAGAGCCGAGCTTTTATTTACAAAAGAAGGATTAGAAAATTTGCGTAATGCAAATGTGTTAGTAGTAGGTTTAGGCGGTGTTGGATCGTTTGCAGCCGAATTTTTAGCAAGAGCAGGAGTGGGAAATATGACAATTGTAGACGGTGACGTTGTAGATATTACCAATATTAACAGACAATTGCCGGCTTTGCATTCTACAGTTGGAGAACCAAAAATTAAAATTGTCGGAGATCGTTTAATGGATATTAATCCGGAATTAAAACTAACTCGTGTTAAGGAATTTTTATCGCCGGAACGTGCTTTTGAAATCGTTTCTCCAGAATTTGACTATGTTTTAGATTGTATTGACAGTATTACCCCAAAACTGAATTTAATTATTGCTGCAAAGCGTAAAAGAGTTAAAATTATCAGCAGTATGGGAGCAGGAGGAAAGATGCTGGCTTCTAAAGTTAAGGTAGCTGATATTTCTAAAACTATCAATTGTTATTTTTCTAAAACAATTCGTAAGCGTTTAAAAGCGGTAAAAATCAATAAATTAAAAGTGGTTTTTTCATCAGAAATTCAAGATGAAAACAGCTTAAAATTAACCGACGGAAAAAACTTTAAAAAATCTTTCTACGGAACAAACAGTTATATGCCAGGTTTATTCGGACTTCATGCAGCAGAAACAGTAATTCGTTATTTACTTAAAAAAGAGTAGAAGTTTTTGTTTCAAGTTTAAGTTTCACGTTCTAAACGTATAAACTTTGTGAAAGTTACCAAAGCCCATTAACTTGAAACATGAAACAAAGAAAACCTGAAACAAAAAAACGTAGAATCTTAGCAACTTAAAAGAAATGATTAAAACAGTAATTTTTGATATGGACGGCGTAATTGTAGATACAGAACCCGTTCACCGTTATGCATACTACAAACAATTTTCAGAATTAAATATTGAAGTACCAGAGGAAATGTACACTTCGTTTACTGGATTTTCGACTCGAAATACGTTTCAGGCTTTAAAAGGAAATTTTCCATCAATTGAGCATGAAGTTGAAGATTTAATTCAGCGAAAAAGAAATCTTTTTAATGATGCTTTTGATACAAAAGAAGATTTGTACTTATTAGAAGGTGTAGACGATTTAATTAAAGATTTATACAAAAGCGGAATCCAGTTAATTTTGGCTTCATCGGCTTCAAAAGTTACGATCGAGCGTGTATTTACGAGGTTTAATCTGCATCAATATTTTTCTCATATTGTAAGTGGTGAGGATTTCCCGCAGTCAAAACCAAATCCGGCCATTTTTATTCATGCTGCATCATTGTCAACTGCTCCTAAAGACCAATGTATCATTATAGAAGACAGTACAAATGGTGTAAAAGCAGCAAAAGCTGCTGGAATATACTGTGTTGGTTACAACAGCGATCATTCATTTATGCAGGATCTTACTGAAGCCGATATGGTTATCAATAATTTCAACGAATTAAATGCTGAAAAAATATCACAGATCAAAGCTTGAATTATATAAAATTTAACATTTGTTCGATAATTGAATTCGTAAATTTGAAAAAAACAAATAAACTCAATAATGAAAAAAATACTTATTGCATTAGCCATCATTTTGGCTCCTTTTGCTGCTGAAGCTCAAGTTAAAACGCCGCAAGCGAGTCCAAAAGCATATATTAAACAAGCAGTTGGTTTAACTGACGTTGAAGTTACGTATTCAAGACCAGGTGCCAGAGGCAGAGCTGTTTTTGGAAATTTAGTTCCATTTGGTAAACTTTGGAGAACCGGGGCAAACGAAAATACAATCATTAATTTTAGTGATGATGTTGTAATTGATGGTAAAACTTTGAAAAAAGGAAAGTATGCAATTTATACAATTCCTAAAATCGAAAGCTGGGAAGTGATTTTTTATCTTTCTACAGACAACTGGGGACTTCCTGAAAACTGGAACGATCAATATGTTGTTTTAAGAACGACGGTAAAAGAAAATGCATTGCCAACTCCGGTTGAAACTTTTACAATTGGAATTAATGGTTTAGATCCAAATTTTGCTTATTTAGAAATGGCTTGGGAAAACTCTCACGTTGCTTTAAAATTTGAAGTTCCAACAGCTAAAACAGCTGTGGCTAGTATTGAAAAAACATTAGCCGGACCAACATGGAATGATTATTTTGCATCTGCACAATATTTATTCTCTTCTAATGGAAATGTAGAAACAGCAAGAACTTATGTTGATAAAGCTTTAGATATGAGCACTGAAAAGCCTTATTATGTTACAAGATTAAAATCTTTAATTCAGGCAAAACAAGGTGATAAAAAAGGAGCGGTTGAAACTGCAAAAGCTTCTTTGGCAGCAGCCGAAGCTGCAAACAACCAAGATTATGTAAAAATGAATAAAGACAGTATCTCTGAGTGGAGTAGATAAGGTTTAATTTCTAATAATACTAAAAAATCCAAATTCTAAAGACTTTAAAGCTTTTGAATTTGGATTTTTTATTTTAATTTTTATCAATTTATTTCAAAATCAACTGCATGAAAACCAGATCAAGCCAATGCTCAAATTTGTAGCCCACTTCGCGAATAGTTCCTGTTACGACAAAGCCAAATTTTTCATGAAAAGCAATGCTTCCTGCGTTATCTGCATCAATGGCTCCAATCATAACGTGAAATCCTTGTTCTTTGGCTAAACGAATTAATTCCGTCAATAATTTTGATCCAATGCCTTTTCCAATTACATTATCGACTACATAAACAGAATGTTCTACAGTATATTGATACCCAATTTTTTCTCTAAATTGGCCATAACTTCCAAAACCTACTACTTCGCCATCTAAATCGGCTACAACAATAGGCAGTTTTTTCATTTTTTTATCTTCAAACCACTTAGTTTGCACTTCAAGCGTTTGAATATCGTAACTATAATTTGCAGTTGTATGCAGGATAGAATGATTTACAATTTCCAGAATTTTTTCTAAATCATTTGTAGTTGCAGGTCTAAGTATAACGCTCATGTTTTGGTTGTTTTGAAAATTCACGGATTAATTGTGAAATCCATATTTTTTAAAGTTTTATTTTGAATTTAATTCAGCAAGTAAAGTATCAACATCTTTTGTATTCCAGCCCATTTCTTTACCGATTGCTTTGGCATCTTTTGCATATTTTAATGCCTGTTTTTTATCTTTAATTTTATTGTAAAGTCGGGCTAGGAGCAAATTTCCATCGAATGAATCATTTAATTCTAACGAATGTTTTACCCAAAAAATTGATTTTTTAAGACTTTCCGTATCATTAATATGTTTTAAATACGTCTGACCAATATCTTTTAAGAAACTCGCATCTTTCCAAACCAATTTCTCAGTTTCTTCGAGAGTAACTTTTTTATAGAAATTCCATTTTTCAGTTCGTTCAGCCAGCGTCAAATCAAATTTAAAAACAAGAGAATCGGTTTTTTGTAATTTTATTGATTTAGCCACTTCTCTTTGTTTATAATAGTTTAGAGTGTCTAAATTGTCCACCAAAGGTCGAAGCAATTCATTTACAATACTTTCTATTTTTCGGTCTATACGATTTTGAGATGCTACAGCAGCAAATTCTTTTTCATGTTTTAAAACATATTGAAATTCTCTCGAATTAATATCTGTAACACCATTTGCAATTACTCTCCAGTTCGTTTCACTTACCAATTGAGTATCAGATTGTGTCTGCAGGTAAATATGGGTTGGAATCGATAATTCAGTTCTGTCTTTTCCTTTCTTTAAAGTATTCAAATAATTAAAAAACTTGTTAGAATTACTCGGATCAGCCAAAAATTCCTTTTCTAGATAAGGAAGCTGAAATTTTGGATTTAAAGCATAACCAGCTTCAGCTAAAAACTCAGGTGTTTTCATTTCGCCTTTTAAAGCATATATAAGCGTTTCATTTGAATCTAAAAACAAAAATGCAGGAAGAGAAGTTGTTTTAAATTTATTTTTAAGAGCTATTCCTTCTTCTTTCTCCACATTTTTCCAAATACAGATGTAATTTTTATTTAAAAAATCCATCACTTTAGCATCACTGAAAACTTCTTTTTTCATTTGATTACAATGCGGACACCAATCGGCATAAAGCATAACAAAAATAGGTTTTCCATCTGTTTTAGCATTTTCTAATGCCGTTTTGTATGATATTCCATCAACAGAAAATTGATTTTGAGATTGTACGGCTTGGAGCGAAACGAAAAGGAAAAGTAAATATAAGAAACGCATAAACAGTTTATTTTAATAGAGAAAATTCTGTTTTACAAATATATCCTCTTTTTCTAAAAACAGTCTTAATATCTTCCTAATATATAAGTTAAATCAGGCGCGAAGTTTGTAACTTTGTACTTGTAAAAGAAAATATTTAAGCATATATTTTTTTAGAATATTATACACCATTTAGAATGATTTACCCCAAAATAGCGCTTGCACAAAGCATTATCGAGATCTGTGCAGCAAAAGGAATTTTCAATATTATAATTTCTCCTGGTTCACGAAACGCGCCTTTAACTATTGGTTTCGCTCAAAATCCGAATTTTAAATGTTACAGTATTGCAGATGAACGATGTGCAGCATTTTTCGCCTTAGGAATAGCACAACAGACTAAAAAGCCAACGGCGGTTGTTTGTACTTCTGGTTCGGCATTATTAAATTATTATCCGGCTGTAGCCGAAGCATTCTACAGTCAGATTCCACTAATTGTAATCTCAGCAGATCGTCCGCAGAGTAAAATAGATATTGGGGACGGACAAACCATTCGCCAGGAAAATGTCTTTTTAAATCATTCGGTTTTTAATGCTAATTTAACCGAAGATGCTTCTTTGGAAAATGACTTAAAAATTAATAAAGCCATAGAAACTGCGATTCTTCAAAAAGGCCCCGTACATATTAATGCCCCTTTTGAAGAACCTTTATATGAAACGGTTTCAGAACTTTCTGTTTCACCAAAAATTACCAATTCAGAGGAGATTCTCGGAACAAAAATCATCGAAAATGAAGCCGAAATTGTGTCAATCTGGAATTCGTCAAAAAGAAAATTAATTCTTATTGGAGGAATAAACGAAGTCAATTCTGTAGATCAGGAAATTTTGGAAAATTTTGCCAAAGACCCATCGATTGTAGTACTTACAGAAACTACTTCAAACCTCCATAATCCCAGCTTTATTAACAGCATTGATAGCTTAATTACGCCATTTGATGATTTTGATTTTAAAGAATTAGAGCCTGAAATTTTGATCACTTTTGGAGGTATGATAGTATCGAAGCGTATTAAAGCTTTTTTACGAAAATATAAGCCCGTACATCATTGGCATATAGATACATTACGAGCTTATGATACATTTAATGCTTTAAGTAAGCATTTTGTAATGGAACCGAATGATTTCTTCAAAGAACTGCTTCCAAAAACAGAATTTGTTTCGAGCAAGTATTTCTCAAAAATTGATAAAATTTACGATTTAAGAAAAATCCGGAAACAAGAATATTTAGACAAAATTTCTTTTTCGGATTTTAAAGTATTTGAAAAAGTAATAGAATCTCTTCCTAAAAACAGTCAGCTTCAAATTAGTAACAGTTCTGCAATTCGATATGCACAATTAATTGAAATTGATCCTTCAATCGAAGTTTATTGTAACAGAGGAACAAGCGGTATTGATGGCAGCACATCTACAGCTGTGGGTGCAGCAGTAGCAAACGCAAAGCAAACTGTTTTTATTACGGGTGATATTAGTTTCTTATATGACAGCAATGCGTTGTGGAATTCGTACATACCAAAAAACTTTAAAATTATTTTGATTAATAATGGCGGAGGCGGAATATTCAGGATTTTACCCGGTCATCAGGAAAAACCGGTTTTTAATACCTATTTTGAAACTGCACATCATTTAACTGCTGAACATTTGGCTAAAATGTATCAATGTAATTATTTCAAAGCAAATGATTTACCGTCATTAAATGAAAATTTGGAATTTCTTTATAATTCAAACGAAACGCCGGGCATTTTGGAAGTGTTTACACCTATGTTAGAAAACGATGCAATTTTGAAGCAATATTTTAAAGAATTAATCTAATTAAAAGTAGGTTAAATATTGTTAAATATTTTGTTTGACTTTTAATATTATTTATATTTGGTTCTATATAACCAATATTAAATTTATTATGAGCAAAAGAGAAGAATTAATTCAAAAGTATGCAGCAGATCTAAAGGACAAATGCGGAGTAACTCCAAATCTGGATTTACTAACAAAAGTAACCATTGGCTGTGGTCCGTCAATTTATAATGCTGATGCTTCTACGGTAGCGGGAAGCCAGCAATCTGAATTAGACACGGTTAAAAATAACTTTTTAATCAAGAAATTAGGACTTCCTGCGGGGTCGCCCTTAGATGAAGCCATACATTCTGTTTTAGAAAAATATGGCAAATCAAATAAGCATAAATACAGAGTTGTTGTGTATTATTTGCTGACTGTACATTTTAAAAAAGAAAGTGTTTACAAATAAAATTAATGCGTCTTTTTTGACGCTTTTTTTTTGTTTATTATTGAATTAATAAATCGGTTCGATCATTATTTGCTTTTGATAAAGCTTCAAAAAAGATTTCAAATAAATCTTTACCGCTGCTAGTTAGAAAATAATTTGATAAATTAGTAATTTCAGGGTTTATGTTATCTCCCCAAGGAGGGGTTAGACTCAGATTTTCAATATCCCAAATAATCTTTGAAGGGGGAATTTTTCCAAAATCTATCTGTATTTTTTTTAATTCATCAATAGCTTTATCAATATTTTTATTTTTTAATTCTCCTTGATAAAGTTCATTCATTAAAATTGGATATATACTGCCCCAATTTTCTTTTTCTAAATGATATGCAATGTTTGAAAAGAAACAATGAAAAAAATCTCCAGTTCCAATTTCAAACCAATAGTTGCTTACTTTTAATCCTATAGCCATTGCTATTTATTTTTTTGCAAATATAATAAGAAAAAACTTATATTTAGATTCGTTAAAATTATTAGCTGGCTATATAGCGAATTTTTCGCTTTCTCATTTTCAAACTTCGTACATTTGCACTTTAGAAATTCAGCTGTTAACAGCTTAGAACCTTATTATAATGCTTGAAATAGGAAAATACAACACACTAACTATATTACGTGATACTAAAGTAGGTCTGTTTTTAGGGAACCCTGAAAAAGATCCGGAAGGAATTCACGATGTTTTATTACCAAACAAATACGTTCCAAACGAATTTGAAATAGGCGAAGAAATTATTGTTTTCGTTTATCTGGATCACGAACAGCGCCCGGTTGCGACTACGCTTGAACCTTATATTTTATTGAATGAATTTGCTCTTTTAAGAGTAAACTACATAAATAACGTTGGCGCTTTTATGGATTGGGGAATGGAGAAAGATATTCTGGTTCCGTTTAAAGAACAAGCCCGCCCGATGGAAAAAGGGAAACGTTATTTAGTTTACCTTTATAAAGATGAGAAAACCAATCGTTTAGTAGCTTCGAGTAAAACGAATCAGTTTTTAAGTAATGATAACTTAACTGTTGAAAAAGGTGAGGAAGTAGATTTAATCGTATCGCACATTACAGAAATTGGAATAAATGTAATTATCAACGAACAGCACAAAGGACTTTTGTATAAGGATGAAGTCTATGACGATGCTATTAGAACGGGTGACAGAATGCGCGGTTATATTAAAAACATTCGTCCTGATAATAAAATAGACGTTGCACTGCAAATTCAGGGTTATCAAAGCATTGAACCCAATGCCGAAAAGATTTTAGACGAACTAAGAGCCAATAGGGGATTTTTACGTTTAAATGACAATTCACATCCTGAAGACATTAAGACCGTTCTAAAAATGAGTAAAAAGACCTTTAAAAAAGCCGTTGGAGCTTTGTATAAAGAGAAACTCATTGAAATCAAAGAAGATGGGATTTATCTTGTAAAAGAATAAAATTCTGTAATTTAAGATATATAACAAGAAAGGCTGCTCATTACAAGCAGCCTTTCTCTTTTTATTCTAGTTTTAAAAAAAATTGTAATTAAAAAAAAACAGAAATAAAATAATTCGAATTCATGTTGAAAGTAATAGCTTTATTAATTTTTGAAACTACTTTCTCGATAGTATGTCTTTAAACAATTGATGCGTTTATCTTAAAAACAAAAATTAAATTTCACGGCTGATCCATTTGGTTTAATAAAATAACTTATAGATGTTTTAGTTAGCATTTTTCCTCTTTTCGTAATCAATTTGATACTAATTACTAAACAATTCTAGCGTTTAACCTTAGGTGTTACTATTTTCTTTTTGCAGTCTTGACAAACGAATAAATCATTTGCTCATTTCTAATAGGTTTACTAATTAAGACCATAAAAAAATGAGCGACAAATTTTTTAAATTTTCTCAAAAAAATCATTTTTTAGGTTAATAAATCAGTGAAAGAAAATCAATCTTATATCAATAAAATAACTCGTATCTCATTGATTTCTAGGGTGTAAAATTACTCATTATTTTCCAAAACTAATGTTAAAAAGTGTTATTTTTTAGAACCTGATATCAATTCTTAACATTGAAAGCGGTATTAATGCCGACTAAAACAAAAATGAATAGGTGAAAATGTAAAAAATGGTTTATTTTTACACTATAATTTTTTTAAATAAAACAAATAGAAATGGATTGGATTACTGCCAGAGAATTTGAAGATATAACCTATAAAAAATGTAATGGAGTTGCCAGAATTGCTTTTAACAGACCAAATGTTAGAAATGCATTCAGACCTAAAACAACTTCAGAATTATACCAGGCTTTTTACGATGCACAAGAAGATACTTCAATTGGAGTAGTTTTGCTTTCGGCAGAAGGACCGTCTACTAAAGATGGTGTTTATTCATTTTGCAGCGGAGGTGATCAAAATGCACGCGGACACCAAGGTTATGTGGGCGAAGACGGTCAGCACCGTTTAAATATTTTAGAAGTACAGCGGCTAATTCGCTTTATGCCAAAAGTAGTTATTGCCGTAGTTCCTGGATGGGCTGTTGGCGGCGGACATAGTTTACATGTAGTCTGCGATATGACTTTGGCAAGTAAAGAACACGCTATTTTTAAACAAACAGATGCAGACGTTACGAGTTTTGACGGAGGTTACGGATCTGCTTATCTGGCGAAAATGGTTGGACAGAAAAAAGCACGTGAAATTTTCTTTTTAGGTAGAAATTATTCTGCTCAGGAAGCGATGGATATGGGAATGGTAAATGCTGTAATTCCGCACGATGAGCTAGAAGATACTGCTTATGAATGGGCACAGGAAATTCTTCAAAAATCACCAACTTCAATCAAAATGCTGAAATTCGCCATGAACTTAACAGACGACGGAATGGTAGGTCAACAGGTTTTTGCTGGTGAAGCCACACGTTTAGCCTACATGACCGAAGAAGCAAAAGAAGGAAGAAATGCCTTTTTGGAAAAAAGAAAACCAAACTTCGGTGAGAATAAATGGCTGCCATAAATAATTTTAGATTTCTAATCTATAATTTTTTAATCAGAATATAATAATCTAAAATCTATATTCTAAAATCTAAAATTAAAACATGAAACATTGGATTGAAGCCGCCAGACTGCGCACATTGCCTTTATCAGTTTCCGGAATTATAGTTGGAAGTATTTATGCACTTTCAAACCCAACAGAAACAATCAATACACCAACTGAAGTTTTCAGCTGGAAAATTTTTGGTTTCGCACTTTTAACAACACTAGGATTACAGGTTTTATCCAATTTTGCCAATGATTACGGCGATGGAGTAAAAGGTACAGATAATGCTGACCGAGTAGGGCCGCAACGCGCTATCCAAAGCGGTATTATTACACCGCAAGCCATGAAAAAAGCCATAATAATTACATCTTTATTGACTTTGTTATCGGCTGTAATCCTTATTTATTTTGCTTTCGGGAAAGATAATTTCGGATATTCAATCTTTTTCTTGTTACTTGGAATCGCAGCAATTGTGTCTGCCATTCGTTATACAGTAGGAAACTCAGCTTACGGATATAAAGGTTTTGGGGACGTATTCGTTTTCATTTTCTTCGGATTGGTAAGCACATTAGGCGTTAACTTTTTATATTCAAAAGAAGTAGATCCGCTTTTAATTCTTCCGGCAATTTCAATTGGTTTGCTAAGCGTTGGAGTTTTAAACTTAAACAATATGCGCGACGAAGAGTCTGATCGTAAATCAGGTAAAAATACTATCGTGGTGCAAATGGGCGGAACAAAAGCTAAAAATTACCATTTTGCATTAATTATTACTGCAATGGTTTTAGTGGTTGTTTTTGCAATTTTAAGTGATTACAATTTCGATCAGTATTTGTTTTTATTGGCTTATATTCCTTTAACCAAACATTTAATTACGGTTTATAAAAACCAAAATCCTAAGTTGTTAGATCCAGAATTAAAAAAACTGGCTCTTAGTACATTTTTACTTTCAATCTTATTAACAGTATGTATGATTTCTTTAATTTCAGACATTATTGTTAATCTTTTCCTAGGCGGAAGATAAACTTAAGTTCAACTTTAAAATTAAAAAAATGAAAATTACATTTTACGGGCACGCATCTTTAGCGATCGAAGTTGGAGGAAAACATATTATTGTTGACCCTTTTATTTCAGGAAATCCGCAAGCAGCAGCCATCGACATAAATACATTAAAAGCCGATTATATTTTATTGACTCACGCTCACAGTGATCACGTTTTAGACGTTGAAGCGATTGCAAAAAACACAAATGCAGTTATTGTTTCAAATGCTGAAATTACAAGTTATTATGCCAAAAAAGGATTTAATGCACACCCAATGAATCATGGCGGAAGCTGGAAATTCGATTTTGGAAAAGTAAAATATGTAAACGCAATCCATTCTAGTTCTTTTCCTGACGGTACTTATGGAGGAAATCCTGGCGGATTTGTAATTGAAGGCGAACATAAAAACATTTATATCGCAGGCGATACAGCACTTACTTACGACATGAAATTGATTCCGTTAAGAACAAAGCTGGATTTAGCAATTCTTCCAATCGGAAATAATTTTACAATGGATGTTGAAGATGCTATCATTGCATCAGACTTTGTAGAGTGCGATAAAATTTTAGGCTATCACTTTGATACTTTTGGTTATATCGAAATCAACCATGAAGAATCAATTCGTAAATTCTTTGATAAAGGAAAAGATTTGATGCTTTTAGGAATTGGTGAATCTATAGAATTATAATAATAGTCTTAAAAAGATCTAATTATTATTCTGTCATGGCATTCCGTGGAATGAGGAATCTTACTAGAAATTCCGCAAAGAAAAGAACCCTCTTTGTCGATCTCCCAGTGAGATTTCTCGTTCCCGGGAATGACAAAAATAAAAGTATAAATAGCATTTATTCAGAAATATGAATTTCAAAAGAATATTTTTAATCCTATTACTTGCTTCAGTATATAATTCTTTTGCTCAAAAAGATGGTTATTGGGATAAAGATCGTGCTACAACAAAAGAGATTTTAGTTTCTGCCGGTGATCGTATTGTTGTAAAAACAGAAGATTTACCTGTAGGAACAACTGAAATTGTTTACAGAATTACACTTCTGGACAAAAACCAGCAAATGGCCAGCAGTTTAGTCTCTCTTTTAAAATCTATTCCAGATCCTTACGGAATAGGGCAGGGCTCTGCCGGAGCTGTTTTCTTAATGTCTAACATTTCTGGTGACGATCAATGTACGTATTCGCTTTTTACTTCAAACGAAAGCACTAAAAAATACATCACTGATGGAAAAGTTGATGATGCGTGTTATTCACAAAAAGAACCAATTAGTAAAGATGCAAAACGTATTTCGTTAGACAAAAATTCTTGTTTAAAAGAAAATACAACTACAATTTGGTTTGGTTTTGAAAGCAAAAACTGGTTTTTAAGTCAAAAAGTAGTTTTAGAAGTTGTGCCTTGGGTTGATATTAAATTAAATCGCGGTTGGAACAAGGATAACAAAAATGAAATTATAAGTCTTTGTAAAACATCGACAATGGCTCAAAAAATGGCTAATTCAGATGATTTTTGTGTTTGTATTCTAGAAAAAATAATGAAGCAATATCGTTATTCAGAATTTCAAAAATTACTGGCAGTCGAAAAAACAAAAGTATACAAAGACTTCGGTAATGCGTGTTATAAAGATGCCGATATTTCTAAAAACGTTTATAACGACTTAAGAAATCAGATTTCAGGCTTAATCAAACAGCAAAAATACAATGAAGCTATTCCTAAATTAAATACTATTATTAGTGACGGAAAAGCCGCAGCATTAGATTATAATTCAATTGGCTACTGTTACATTCTAACAAAACAATATGCAAAAGCATTAAAATTTTTGCAAGAAGGCGAAAAGTTAGATGATACAGAATTATTGATTAAACTAAACTTAGCACACGTTTATTTGATAAGTGATAATTATGGCGACGCAAAAGCTATTTACAAGAAATATCAAAATCAGAACGTTACAGACAGCTTAAGCTGGAAAGACAAAACAAAATCTGATTTTACTATTTTTGAAAAAGCAGGTTTACCATCAAAAGACTTCGAAAAAGTTTTAAAACTATACAATTAAAAATTATTTCACCATATAAATTATATAGGTTCATTTAAATCTTTGACATCAAAAAACTTAAATTTACTTATATCACTTTTATGGCTTAAAAAACAGTACAGTGAAAGCGACTTACCACAAATATATGCTTGAGTTTAAACGTCCTTCCGGGACGTCACGAGGCATTATGACCGAAAAAGAAACTTGGTTTATTGTTCTTGAAGAAGATGGTCAAACAGGAATAGGAGAGTGTGGTATTCTTCGCAGCTTAAGTGCGGACGATCGTGATGATTATGAAGATAAACTAAAGTGGACCTGCGAAAACATTCATTTAGGCGAAAAAGAACTGTGGGAATCTTTAATAGAATTTCCATCGATTCAATTCGGAATAGAAATGGCTTTTTTATCATTAAAAAGTAAAAATCCGTTTTTACTTTTTCCATCTGATTTCACTACAAATTCTAAATCTATAGTAATAAATGGTTTGGTTTGGATGGGCGAGCCGGCTTTTATGAAAGAGCAGATTGAGGAAAAACTAGAAACAGGTTTCAATTGCATAAAACTTAAAATTGGCGCAATTGATTTTCAAAAAGAATTAGAATTATTAGCTTTCATTCGCAGTCATTTTTCTGCGGAAGAAATTGAAATTCGCGTAGATGCTAACGGTGCTTTCGCTTTAAATGAAGCTTTAGATAAGCTAAATCAATTGAATCAATTTCAATTACATAGCATAGAACAGCCTATTAAAAAAGGAAATGTTCAGGCAATGGCTGATTTGTGTAAAACAACTCCTTTTCCAATAGCATTAGATGAAGAGTTAATTGGCATTTTTTCATTCGAAGAAAAAGAAAAAATATTACAGGAAATTAAACCGCAGTACATTATTCTTAAACCAAGTTTTATTGGCGGTTTTAGAGGGACTCAGGAATGGATAACATTGGCAGAAAAACACAATATTGGCTGGTGGATTACATCTGCATTAGAAAGTAATATCGGGTTAAATGCAATTGCGCAATGGACTTATACTCTAAATTCAAAAATGCCTCAGGGTTTAGGAACCGGAGCACTTTACACCAACAATTTTGATTGTCCGCTTGAAGTTTTAAAAGGACAGCTCTGGTACAACGATTCTCAAAAATGGGATTCAGAAATTCTTGTAAAGATACAAACTAATAAAAATACAAAGTAATAAAAATACAAAGTAATAAAAATACAAAGTGACAAAGACACAAAACCTTGAGCCTTTGCCACTCTGAACCTTTGAGTCTTTTTTACTCTTTTCCTCCAAGTAAATTTTCGTGCCATTCTTTTAATTCCTGCCATTTTCCCTGATAAGCAAATAATGCTTGTTTGGCCCATGTACTTGGATTGTGAATAGCATAATTTTCACCTCCCGCGTCAAGGATTGACTGTAGTTTTTCAGTAGAAGCTTCTGATAGGTCATACCAGGTTTTAATTCCGGCTTCGTTAAACAAAGCCTCGATTTTGGGTCCAATACCTTCCACAATTTTTAAATCATCTTGTTTTATTTTCTTTCCTAATATGTTTGCTGCAAGCGCACTGTCAAACACTACAGTTGGAACATCTGCCACAAAAGATTTAGGTACAGATTCTGAAGCTTTCACTTTAAGATGAGCAGAAACCAATTCTGCTTCCAGAGAAGCTATTTTTGCATTCAAATTCTTCGTATTTGCTTTACAGGCATCTAAATCTGCCTGCAAAGAAACTGCAAGTGAATCATCTCTTTTCGAATTCAATTTTCCAAGCAGGTAACCTAAAATTCCGCAGATTAAGCCTACTATAATTGGTATTAAGATACATGGTAAATTCATAATAGTATATTTTTTAATTATTTGATTGTAATTACAGTTCTTCGATTGCTTGCTTTTCCTTCAGCAGTTGTGTTATCTCCAATTGGTTCATCAGGACCTTTTGATTCTGTTGCAATTTTAGAAGCTTCAATACCATTTTTAATTAAATAGTTTTTAGAAAAATCAGCACGTTTTTGCGCCAGAATTATATTAGCTTCTTTATTTCCAACATTATCACTATGTCCGACAATTAAAACAGATGCATCTTTTACATTTTCTAAATACTTAGAAATATCAGATATTTTTTGTTTTTCATCACTGCTTAAATTAAAGCTGGATTTATTAGTATTAAAATGAAGCGTTAAAGGATCGGCATTAATTTTATCCTTAAGTGCAGACCATTCGTCAGTTATCGAAGAAGTTGTGTCAGAAGCCTCAAATTTATATTCAACTGGACCAAGCAGCGTATCGGCACTTGTTTTCCAGCTATTTATAATTTTTCCTTTAGTATCAAATTGAGAAGCCGTTAAACCTTTAGAAACAAAATAAATTTTAACATTATTTGCCCTCGCTAAACCAAGATTTTCAAATTTAGTAGTATTGGTTTCATCAGAAGCTGCATAACCTGTAATCGTTACTTTTTGTTTTGGATTTGAAGCTAAAAAGGTATTTAAATTTTCAATTCCAATCGTCACAGAATCACTTACAGGCTGAATTAAATCTGAATTGTTTTTTAGAAATTTAAGATTATCATTTGTCTGATATTCAAATCCGGAACCACTCAATACAAAAGGGACAAAATTATCACTCTTAATTGCCGTTGGCGGTACTTTTTCGGTATCAGCATTGGGTTCGGTCACAACGCAATTGCAGCACAATTTTATGTACAAAATAGTACCTAAAATTATGGTTAAAGCAATGCCTAATAGATAAAATGCTTTTTTAGACATAAGTATAGAAATTAAGATTTACTCAAATTTAGCTAAAATAAAAACACGCAAAACATTAATAATCAGTTAAATTGGTTTCATTTTAGACCAGTTAAGGTTTAAAATGAAACCAATTTAAAAGTTTAGATTTTTGAAAACCCAATTTCATGACTGAATTAAATTGAGTAACTTGCAGTAAAATAAATTTAGATTAAAAATGCTCGAAATAGAAAGAAAGTTTCTTGTAAAATCGGATGATTTTAAAGAACAAGCATTTGCAAAAAATAAAATTGCACAAGGGTATTTGAGCTCAGTTCCTGAAAGAACGGTTCGTGTTAGAATTAAAGGTGAAAAAGCTTTTTTAACGATAAAAGGAATTGGACATCAAGGCGGTATGTCACGTTTTGAGTGGGAAAATCAAATTCCGCTTGACGAAGCCGTTGAATTATTGAGATTATGCGAAAAAGGCAAAATTGAAAAAACACGCTATGAAATTAAATCAGGAAACCATATTTATGAAGTTGACGAATTTTATGGAGAAAATGAAGGTTTGATAATGGCCGAAATAGAATTACAATCAGAAACAGAAAGCTTTGAAAAACCAGATTGGCTGGGTGAAGAAGTGACAAATGATCCAAGATATTATAATGCTTATTTGAGCAAGAATCCTTTTAAAAATTGGGAAAAAGAATAATTTATGACAGACCAATATGATTTAATTATTGTGGGAGGCGGGCCAATTGGGCTGGCTTGCGCAATAGAAGCTCAAAAGAAAAACTTACGTTATTTAATTATTGAAAAAGGCGCAATTGTAAATAGTATTTTCAATTATCCGTTGTACATGACTTTTTTCTCCACTGCCGAAAGACTTGAAATCGGAAATATTCCTTTTAACTGTTTAGCGCCAAAACCTGGGCGTCAGGAAGCTTTAGAATATTATCGAAATATTCACCGTTATTTTAATTTCAATATTAATTTATTTGAAAAAGTAACCGAAATTAAAAAAGTAGAAAGTTCTCTTTTTGTGGTTTCAACTGATAAAAGCTTGTATCAATCTAAAAATGTAATTATTGCAACCGGATTCTATGATATTCCGATTTTGATGAATGTAAAAGGAGAAGAATTGTCTAAAGTTCGCCATTACTATAAAGAAGCGCATGAATATGCTTTTAGAAATGTTTTGGTTGTTGGAGCAAATAATTCGTCTGTAGACGCTGCTTTGGAATGCTGGAGGAAAGGCGCAAACGTAACGATGGTAATTCGTAAAAACGAAATTAACAACAGAGTAAAATACTGGGTTAAACCCGATGTTGAAAACCGAATTGCTGAAGGAAGCATTAAAGCTTATTTTGAATCGAATATTACCGAAATCCGTGAAAATGAAGTTGAGATTGAGACTCCAAACGGAAAAGTTACTATTGAAAATGATTTTGTTTTAGCCTTAACAGGTTACAAACCAGATTTAAATTTTCTTGAAAATATAGGAATTCAGCTTTCTAATGATGAACTGAAAATTCCAGCGTATAACCCTGAAACTATGGAAACAAATGTAGAAGGTTTATTTTTGGCAGGCGTTGTATGCGGTGGAATGCAGACGCATAAATGGTTTATAGAAAACTCAAGAATCCATGCCAATAGGATTGTGGATTTTATTACTTCTAAATAATAGTTTGCCACTAATTACACGAATTTTTACGAATTATATTTTGTCATATTGAGCGGAGTCGAGACTTATTATTCTCGACTCCGCTCTATGTGACAGTTAGAAAAATTCGTGTAATTTATGGCAAATAAAACTTAAGAACTGCAAGAAAGCATTGAACAGCCAACTTTAGATCGTGCCCAATCTGGTCGTTTGGCGAACCAATTTTCGTATTCAGGCTGCTCGTCGTATGGTTTTTGCAATATAGTGTAAAGCTCGTTTATCAATGAATAATCCTCTTTATCTGCAGCATCAATAGCTAATTGCGCCATATAATTTCGAAGCACATATTTAGGATTAATCAAGTTCATTTTTAGTAAACGTTCTTCATCTGGTAATTCTTCCGTATTCAATCTTTTTAAATAAACTGCAAACCATTTTTTCCAGGCATCTAAAATATCTCCCGAAAGTTCTTCGATTTTATAAAATGCAAATTGAATTTTCTCAATTGCTTTTTCAACCGAGTCAGATTTTTCAACAGAACTTAAATTTCTAAAAAAAATAGTCATATCAGTTTCTGTTAATTGTAAAACAGCTTCTAAATTGTCAATTAAATCATTGTCAGTTTCAGTTGAAGTAAATATTCCTAATTTACTTAAAAACATTTGTTTATAATCTACAATAAAATTATCCATAAATGATTCCAGAATTTTTTCTAACTCTGCTGTTTCATTAATTAAAGGATAAATGGCATTCGCTAATTGATATAAATTCCAATGTGCAATCTGCGGCTGATTACCAAAACGATATCTTCTGTTTTGGCTGTCTGTCGTATTTGGTGTCCAGTTCGGATCGTAATTTTCAAGCCAGCCGTAAGGACCGTAATCAATTGTGATACCGTGAATTGACATATTATCTGTATTCATTACGCCATGAACAAAGCCCACACGCTGCCAATTCAGAATCATTTCTCTTGTTGTATCCGCTGCTTTTTTAAAGAACTGTAAATATTGTTCTTTTGGTTCGCCTGTAATCTCAGGGAAATAATGTTTGATATTGTATTCTACGAACTGCTTCAAATTTTTAAGTTCATTTCTGGCAGCCAGCATTTCAAAACTTCCAAAGCGAATAAACGAAGGCGCAACACGGCAAACAATTGCACCATTTTCGTAAGCAGGGTTTCCGTTATACAAAACATCACGCAAAACCTGATCCCCGGACAGCATTAAAGAAAGTGATCGGGTAGTGGGAACGCCTAAATGATGCATAGCTTCAGCGCATAAATATTCTCTTATCGAAGATCGTAAAACGGCCAAACCGTCTGCAGTTCTGGAATAGGGTGTTTTTCCGGCACCTTTTAATTGAAGCGTAAAAAACTGATTGTTATTTTCTATTTCTGTTAAATTGATGGCACGGCCGTCGCCTAATTGTCCGGCCCAATTTCCAAATTGATGTCCCGCATAACACATTGCGTAAGGTTGTGTTTCAGGAAGAATTTCTTTTCCTGAAAAAACATTCAAAAATTCGTCAGACTGAATTTCGTCCTTAGATATTCCAACTAATTCTGCAACTTCTTCAGAAGCATGAATTAGTCTTGGATTTGAAGGTTTTGTTGGATTTACATATGAGAATGCCGTATTTTTAACCTGGCGAATTTCATTTGTTAAATCAGGATCTGCAGGCAGCTCGGCAGTAAATCGATTATTTATTTTTAAATTTTTCATTTGAGTTTTTATATTGGGTCACAGATTACACAGACTGAATAGATTATCCAAAAAAGAAAATCCATTTAATTTGTATAATCTGCGGCCTAAAACTTTTAGCCGATTAATTTGTCAGCATACATTTTTTTAAGTTTTTGAACTTTCGGATCGATTACAACCTGACAATATCCAGCTTCCTGATTGTTGTTGTAATAATTTTGATGGTAATCCTCGGCTTCGTAAAATACTTCAAAAGGTTTTAATTCCGTTACAATAGGCTCAGCATACACTGGCTGCACTTCTTCAAAAACTTGTTCTGCAATTTCTTTTTGCAATTCGTCATGATACAAAACGATCGAACGGTATTGTGTTCCGCTGTCGCCGCCTTGACGATTTAAAGTTGTTGGATCATGACTTGTCATAAATACCGTGATTAAATCATGATATGAAATTATGTCAGAATCAAAAGTAACCTGAATAACTTCTGCATGACCCGTTCTTCCTGTGCATACCTCACGATATGCCGGATTTTTTATAAAACCATCTGAATAACCAGATTTTATTGTTTCAACTCCTTTTAAACGCTGAATTACAGCTTCTACACACCAAAAACATCCCCCACCAAAAGTGGCTGTTGATAAATTTCCCATAAATGCAATTGTTTAAGTTTACATGCCCTATTAATCCGATAGAATATTGTGATAATTTATCTAAAAAACATCCTTTTAACTAAAGATACCAAAAGTTTATTCAATATTTAAAGTTTATAATTGATAAATTCTCAATATTATAAAAAAGCGATATATTTGCAGTCAAACACAGGCACAACAAATGAATACCAAAAATAGTACCATCAATCTTGAAACTTATTTTCAGGAATTTAGGCAGCACATAGTTGGCATAGATCAGGAATTTATGTCACCTTTTGGCAAAAAAAATATTGTTTATACCGATTGGACTGCCAGCGGAAGGCTTTACAGGCCAATTGAAGAGAAACTTTTGAATCAATTTGGACCATTTGTAGCCAATACGCATACTGAAACTACCGTGTCAGGTACTGCCATGACAAAAGCATATCATCATGCGAGACATATTATTAAACGTCATACAAATGCAAATGATGATGATGTTTTAATTACAGACGGAACTGGAATGACAGGGGTTATCAATAAATTCCAGCGTATTCTGGGTTTGAAAATTCCTGAAAACCTTAAAAATTTCACGAATGTTCCTGCAGAAAAAAAACCTATTGTTTTTATTTCACACATGGAGCACCATTCTAATCAAACGTCTTGGCTGGAAACTATTGCAGATGTTGAAATTATTCCCTCTTGCGAAAAAGGTCTTTTTTGCCTGGAGAATCTGGAATTGTTATTACAGAAATACAGTGACAGAACTATAAAAATCGCATCGATTACTTCTTGCTCGAATGTTACAGGTTTAAAAACTCCTTTTCATGAAGCAGCAAAATTAATGCATCAATATCATGGTGTTTGTTTTGTAGATTTTGCGTGTTCAGGTCCTTATGTTCAAATCGATATGCACCCAAAAGATCCTGAATCTTACCTGGATGCGATTTTCTTTTCACCTCATAAATTTCTTGGAGGACCAGGAACTTCTGGCGTTTTAATTTTCAACAAGAAACTATATAATAATATGATTCCTGATTGTCCGGGAGGAGGAACCGTTAGCTGGACAAATCCTTGGGGTGAACATAAATATATTGATAATATAGAGGATCGTGAAGATGGCGGTACTCCGGGATTTCTTCAGGTTATTAAAACTGCTTTGGCAATTGAGCTGAAGGAAGAAATGGGAATTGAAAATATCTTACAGCGTGAACACGAAATAGTTGATTTTGTTTTTAATCAATTGGAACCTGTTGAAAATATTAAAATTTTAGCCGGACAGCATAAAAATCGTTTGGGCGTAATATCATTTTTTATTGAAGATTTACATTTTAATTTAGGTGTAAAATTATTAAATGACCGATTCGGAATTCAGACTCGCGGCGGATGCAGCTGTGCGGGAACTTACGGGCACTATTTACTGCATGTAGATCAGGAAACTTCTAATAAACTGGTCAATGAAATTACAATTGGTGATTTGATTAAAAAACCGGGATGGATCAGAATGTCTATTCACCCAACTACAACAGATGAAGAAATTGCTTTTGTCTGCGAGAGTATAAAAGACGTAGCTAAAAATCATAAAATATGGGCTTTAGACTATTCTTATAACAAAGACACTAATGAATTTGTACATACAAATGCGACTTCATTTGAAGATGAATTGGTAGAGAGCTGGTTTAAATCTTAAGAATTTTTTACCGTAAAGTCATAAATGTTATATAGTAAACCCGACAGGTTTTTAAAACCTGTCGGGTTTGTTATATTGTGTATAAACCTTCACAGTTTTAAACTTTGACAAAGGTCTTTGAGAAAATGAATTTGTTGATTTTATGAAAATGATATTTCTGGTTTAGCCCCGATAGAAGTGGAAATCTTTTTGTCCCGGTGTTCGGGACAAAAAATTGAAATGGATAGCGGGACTTTGGTTCTTGAAAGAACGAGTATTTTCTGCTTCTAAAAAAAAAAACTACATAATCAAGCGTACACCTCCAAGATCTGAAACACGATAAGAAAATTTGTTTCCGGGCGAACCTATAAACATGAAGTTTTTAGGTATTTTCCATTTCTGGGATAATTCGTCTATAATTTCGGGACCAAAAACGCCTTGAATTTCAAGGTATTCAATATCTATATTATCGTAAGCCCGATCTAGAACTTCTAAGTCTTTTATCAAAGCTTCGTTTGTCTGCCCGTCAGTTTTTACATAGACAATTTTTAATTTTTTGGTTGTTTCGTTTCCTTCAACATATTGCAGTACTTTGTTTAAAATGGCAATATTATCGCCTTTGGTAAAAAAGACAAATTCCTGCGAATTAAT
Organism: Flavobacterium sp. HSC-32F16; assembly: GCF_024171645.1. Taxonomy (GTDB): domain Bacteria; phylum Bacteroidota; class Bacteroidia; order Flavobacteriales; family Flavobacteriaceae; genus Flavobacterium. The sequence continues at coordinate 64,341 of NZ_JALKAC010000001.1, forward strand.
TTCGGTGCTTAGATTTTGCAGATAGCGATTGCTGAGAATTACCATTTTGCGAAGCGGCTGATAAAAATATTCTAAAATTTCGATTAGTACTTTTATCAATATAACTCGGTTCAGCATGATTCCGATAAAAATAAGGGCGGGAACCATATATTTCAAAAAAGTATAAAATGCATTAATATTCAATTTCATGTTTCCTATGAAAGCTGCGATGATAAAAGAAACAGCTGCAAAAACAGCCAAACCGTGAGCTCGTTCTGGTCTTGGCAGTTTTCGCCTTTTAAATTTGAGCAGTAAATTTCCGATTCCGAATAAAGCCATTACAGCCAAAAATGAAAAGGTATAAACTCCAGCTAAAGATTCTAAATGACCGCTTGTTGCAAAAAGAACAGATATACAAAGAATTAAAAAACTGATTACGATTCTATAATGTGAACCTCTTTTGTTTTGTTTTAAAAAATAATTAGGAAGGATTCTGTCCAGAGTCATTCGGTTTAATAATCCTGAAACCCCAACAAATGAAGTCAAAACGGCGCCGCATAAAACCAAAACGGCATCTATAGAAATAAGCCAGGCCAGCCATGATCCGCCTGTGGTTTCTCCTAAATGTGCTAAAAGTGATTCTTTATTCTCGCCAACTTGTGCAAGCGGAATTACACTTATTAATAAAATAGCAATTACGGGATTAAAAAAACTAACTAGTGCCCACATATTACGCAGGGTTTTTGGAAAAACGCCCGACTGCTGTTCTTCTACAAAATTGGCAGAACTTTCGAAACCTGAAATTCCGAGCATTGCTGCAGAAAAACCTAGAAAAAGTGCTGTTTTCATACTTCCAAAGGCTATGGGGGTTTGCCAATTGACATGAAAAACATCTAGTCCGTGATTTAAAATAAACCAAATCGAAGCCAGAACCAGTAAGCTTAAAGTGGCAATATGAGTTACAAAAATGATTACGGCCACGAATGCCGATTCGCCGATTCCGAGGATTGCCAGAAAAGTAAATAAAACTAAAACGACTACGGTGGCGATGGTGACATTTAATCCTTCAAAAATTCCGTGGAGATAATGCATACCCTCTGAAGCCGAAATTACGGCGGTTGCCATATAGGATAAAACGGTCAGCGTGGCAGCAAGCGATGCCAGACGTTTTGTTGACGTATTTAATAAAACATTGTAAGCTCCTCCGTTTAACGGAATTGCACCCACAACTTCTCCATAAATTTTTCTGAATAAAAATAAAACGACTGCTACAATTAAAAGAGAAATCCAGGCATATTGTCCGGCATACAAAATGGTAAGCGCAGAAACATAAAGGCAGGAAGAACTAATGTCGTTTCCGCAGATTGCCGTTGCCTGTAATTGATTTAACTTTTTGTGTATTATTTCTTTCATGTTTTTTAGTATTATAACACGATTAACTCAGCAGCAAGTAATTATAATCTTTACGGAAGGCAGGTATAGTAAATGTAAACTAAAAATATACTTTTAGTTAATGTGATATTATCTATTGAAGTTATACAAATTATTTGGATTATTTGGATTCCTGAAATTTCTTTAGAGATAACAATGCCTGTTCCTGAATTTTTTTATGAAAAAATCCCGTCCAGCCTAGTAAATATCCGGTTATTCCAAAAGCTTGTTTTGACCATTTCCAAACATCAAAATTATCTGTATGTTTGATGATTAGTCCATCCTGAAAAACAAATTGGGCAGAAACGGTATTAACTACTTTACGATTTGTTTTAGTGAAATTATAAGCAGCGATCCACCTTGCAGATCCAGTAGATTCATCAGCTGCCACATCAGAAAATTCAATTTTGATATTTCCTTTGCTTCTGGATAAAAGCATTTCCCACATTTTCGAAACTTGCTCTTCTTTTAATAAACCAAACGCAGGATCAATAAAATGAACTTTTGGATGGTAACATTCAGCCATTGTTTTAGCATCAGAATTAGCAAAAGCAGTATAGAACTTTGTGATTAAAGCTTCGTTGTGAGTCATAAATTTGAAATTAAAAATATAAATATAAGATTTATTTAATAAAATATTTTATTTATAAAACACTAATTTCTTTTGCAGTGTCGTAACTCTTCTTAGATTTATCGTAAGCAGTTGAAAAATAATTCTTTTTGTTATGCGCGGTAAAGTAACCGGTTTCGTTTCCAAAATTATTTGAACCTCCGTTTATAATAAAGCGAACAGCATAAATGTCGTTTTTTTTCAGCTTTGCAAATTCTGCAGGAGTGAAGTAGTAATAAGAAGTAGTTTTACCATCGGCAGATTCTTTTACGTTTTTGTCGACGCAGGCAATAACATCGGCGTTGGCCAAATCTACATAAAGCCCGCCGGCAATTCGGGCTTTATCATTTGAAGTTGCAATAGTAATTTTTAAAATGCCGCCTTTATCTGTTTTTGCAATCTGAATATTGGTTTCGCCTGTAAAAGCATATTTTTCGCAGATAAATGTATACTCTTGTGTAGCCGGAAATTGTGAGCCTTTTACACCCATCGTTTGCTGCGCATTTACATTTAAAAAGACTGAAATAAACAGTAATAAAAGCAGAGGCATTTTTAATTTCATATAGTTGTACTTTATTGTTCGGCTAATTTGGCATCAAACTTTTCATCCCAATCCATTGATTTTATCGCAGATATTAAATTTTCTTCGTTTACAAAAATTCGAAGTTCTTTGTTGGCTACTTTTTTGCTGTATAACGCATGATAGCGGTAAATCACTTCATTTTTGGTTTTGTAAACGCCGTCTAATTTTAAATCAATAAAACTTCCATAATATTGTCTAAATCTTGTACAGGTTTTGGTCAATCGTTCTTCGGTCGTATTTTCTCTAACAGACTGAGTAACTTCAGTTTCGTTAAAAGGTTTAAATTTTGATGTATTACAGGTTTCTAAAACTCTTTTTCCTAATTCATAAGCTTTTCTTTGCTGCTCTGAACTAATATCGGTGTTAGAAACTTTTTTAATTTTTAAATCTTCAGTATCTCTGCTTACAGTTTTAGATTTACATCCAATTAATAATAATAGCAAACATATAATCAATCCCGCTTTCTTCATAATCATTTAAGTTATTTTTAATAATAAGTTAGGGTCGGGACAATTTTCTATATAAAAATTCAAATCATTTGTGTTGCAGACTCCGGGATAATCACCCCATTTATCTTCCAGATTTTTTATAATCTGAAAATGAACATGCGGTGCATAATCTCCGTTAACAGTTGAATTTCCTAGGGTTGCAATTTGCTCGCCTTTCTTAAAAATTGTCCCAACGGTAAGGTTTTCTATACTTTCTAACGATAAATGTCCGTATAAAGTATAAAATTTTTCATTTTCGGCTACATGTTCCAATATAATAGTCGGACCATAATCGCCCAATCCTTCATTGTTTTTAAAACTGTGAACTTTTCCATCCAGCGGTGCTAAAACTGCTGTTCCCGCTTTTGCCCATAAATCCAGACCAATATGAATATTCCGCTCTGGCACAGAATCATTTTTAAAAATAGTACTCCTTTTATACAAATTTCGTCCTTCGATATAACCGCCATAAGCGACTTCAGAATTATTATCTTTTAGATAGCTAAAAATAAAACGTTCAAAATCAACAGAAGTTTCGGGTTTACTTTTAACTAAATCAGTATTAGTTATTGATAAATCTAAAGGAAGGTATTTTGAAAAATCAATAGAGGCATCAATAATTTTAGTAGGTGGTAAGGCTTTTAAGATAGATACAAAGGGTTTCATAAAAAATAAAAATTTAAGACTGCTTTTCGATTATTATTAATTCATTGTGTACTTCTATGCGGGGCAGCATTTTTGAAGTATAAAATTCCTGATTTATTTCTGACATATATTTTCTGTTTCGAACGTTATGTGCTTCATCTAAAATCATAGTATTAAATAATATGAAGCCCTGATTTTTTAGAAGAAAACAAACTCGTTCGCTAAAAAACTTTTCAAACAAAAAGTTTGGCATATTGGTATCTTCAAAAATATCAATAATTATTAAATCATATCTGTCTTTGGTTTTTAAAACAAACTCAAAAGCATCGTCAATCACAATTTCAAGCTGTTTTATTTCATTCAGTCCAAAATATTGATTAGCGATCTGAATCATATCAGCGTCAATTTCAACACCGGTTATTTTACCTTTAAATTCTATTTCATCAACCAGTGTTTTAATGACGCTTCCGCCGGCAACGCCCAAAACTAAAATATGATCCATGGTCAAAACTTTGTCATAACCAATATTTCTAAGGCCATACCTTAGTATACGTTGTAAACTTCCGTATGAATAATTTGTATTTTCAGAATCTAAAACCAATTCTCCATTTGCCCAGGTAACTTCGATTATTTTACTTCTGGCCGATTTTTTTTTGAATATTTTAATTGGATAAAGGTAACTGAATATTTTTTGAATCATTTTGTAATGCTTTTACTCAAAAATACCATTTTAAATCTTTTATTTTGCAAGAAATATCAAATTTTAATGAAGAAACGATTCTACAAATTCATCTTTTTTAAGCTAATGGGCTGGAAAATAGTGGGAATGGAAAATGCTGAAGTAAAAAAATGTATATTAATGGTTTTACCGCATACCAGTAATCATGATTTTTATATTGGATTATTCACCCGCGGTATTTCTGGTTTGCAAATGAACTGGGTGGGAAAGAAAGAATTATTCAAATTTCCGTTTGGCTATTATTTTAGAAACGTTGGCGGGGAACCGCTGGATCGTACGGGCGGATTAAATAAAGTAGATTCGATTGCGGCAATTTTTAACCGTAAGGAAATTTTCCGTTTGGCGGTTGCGCCCGAAGGAACCAGAAAAGGAGTAACCGAAATTAAAACGGGTTTTTATTATATTGCGCTTAAAGCAAATGTTCCAATTGTTCCTGTAGCTTTTAATTGGGGACAAAAAGAGGTTAGTTTTGGAAAGCCATTTTATCCAACAGGAAATTATGAAGCCGATTGGGAAATTTTAAAACAACATTACAAAGGTGTCTTAGGGAAAATTCCTGAAAATGGAATTCAAATCTAAATTTTGATATTTTTTCTGATTCGTGAGAATCTCTTAAATGAAAATTATTTTTAAAAATTTTCAAATACGAGAAAATTTCGACTCATGGTACATAAGCTTTAAAAGTTCCGTTTTTGTAGAAAAATACAATTTTCTCAATTTCGTCTTCTTCAAAACTTAAATTTGACTTTTTTGGTTCAGCCAAATTTTTAATTATTGGCTTTTCTTCTTCATATTGTAATTGAGAAAATAAATCTACTCCCGGATAATTTTCATTTGATGAAGCAAGGGAGTCTTCATTTTTTAAATCCGCTTTTGATCCAAATTGTAAAGTTTCATTTTCTGACTTAGGAAAATTTCCTTTTCCTATTAGAATCCAATATAAATCTACTTCAGGAAAAACATCCAGAATTTTCATAACAAAATCAAGACTTGGTTTATTTCTTCCTGATAATAGGTGAGACATACTAGATCGCTGTACGCCAATTTTATCTGCGAAAGAAGAAGCATTTAGTCCAAAATAATCCAGTATAATTTCCAGTCTTTTTACAAAATCATCGATGTTTACCATTGTAAATTATAATTTAAATTTGGCTTGTTTACAAATGTAACTAAAAAGATTTAATAATACAATTTTACACTTGTAAATAGTTGAAACAGTGGATTTATTCAGTAACTATAACTTTATATAAATGTATATAAGTAATTGAAATTAAGAATTTTAATATTCTATATTTAAAGTAATAACAATTGTTAACCGTTTTGGGATTAAAATCTTAAAATAGACTCAAACCCATGTTTACATTTCTAAATTCTTGCTCTTTTTTAATGTTTACAATTGTAAAAATAAAGATGTTTACTTTTGTAAACTAATCAAAACACAATGAATTTAGAAGAATTATTTAACCAATACAAAGAACAGTCAATAGAAGGACGCTATTTAACTTTAGATCACATTAAGCCTTTATTAGATAAATTAAATACTAATAATCAAGTTAAGGTTATTGGAAAATCAGTTTTAGGCGAACCTATATATAGTTACGAATTTGGAACAGGAAAAACTCGTATCTATTTATGGTCTCAAATGCATGGTAATGAAAGTACAACTACAAAAGCACTTTTTGACTTTATTAATGTATTAAACAGCAAATCTGATTTTGCTGAAAAAATGCTGAGTACATTTACTTTTTACGCTATTCCAATTTTGAATCCTGACGGAGCTAGACTTTACACACGCGAAAACGCTAATAAAGTGGATTTAAATCGTGATTCTCAGAATTTAACACAACCGGAAAGTAATGTTTTAAGAGAGGTTTTTGAGGCTTTTAAACCTGATTTCTGTTTTAACCTTCATGATCAGCGTACTATTTTTGGTGCAGACGATACTGGAAAACCTGCGACAGTTTCTTTTTTGGCTCCTTCTTATAATGAGGAAAGAGAGATAAACGAAAACCGTCAAAAAGCCATTAATTTAATTGCCGGAATCAATGATGAACTACAAAAATATATTCCCGGACAAGTGGGCAGATTTGACGATTCATTCAATATAAACTGTATAGGAGATACTTTTCAGTTTTTAGGTGTTCCTACTATATTATTTGAGGCAGGTCATTTCCCTAACGACTACGAAAGAGAAGTCACTAGAAAATACATATTTTTCTCACTAATTTCAAGCTTTAAGCTTATAAGCGAAAACGATTTAGTTGTCAATAGAAATTATGATTATTTGAATATTTCACAAAATAAAGTGGTTTTTTATGATTTTATGTATAAAAATATCAAAATAAATTATGATGGTATCGAAATTATTACGAATTTTGTCGCACAATACAAAGAAGAATTGATTGAAAATAAGATTCATTTTAATGCTTATATAGTTGAAGCAGGCGAATTGGAAAATTATTTTGGTCATTACGAATACGATGGAAGAGGAGCTGTGTATTCTGATGATTATTCTAATATTCCGAAAATGAACCAAAAAGCAGATTTTTATTTAAATAAAAACATTAAATTTGTTAACGGGTTGATAAAAAGTTAATTTTTATGTGAATTTGTTATTTTTTATATATATTTTTATACTTTGTAATAGCAATTAGTAATATTAATTAAAGAATTATGAGTAAATTTCGTTTAGATGAAGTAGATCACCAGATTTTAGATATGTTAATAGACAACACGAGAGTACCGTTTACTGACATTGCAAAAAAACTATTGATTTCTGCTGGTACAGTACATGTTAGAGTAAAAAAGATGGAGGATGCCGGTATCATCATGGGGTCTTCATTAGCCTTAGATTACGATAAATTAGGTTATTCATTTATTGCTTATGTTGGGGTTTTCCTTAACAATACATCACAAACAAAATTTGTATTAGAGCGCATCAATCAAATTCCGTTCGTAACAGTTGCTTCTGTAACGACAGGAAAATTCAATATCTTTTGTAAAATTAGAGCAAAAGATACTAAACACGCAAAAGAAGTTATTTTCATGATTGATGATATCGATGGTGTTTACAGAACTGAAACTATGATTTCATTAGAGGAAAGTATTAACGATAAGAAGCGTTTGATGCATACTATTTTTAAAAATATGTAAGAATCCCTCTTGAATGCTATATTAAAATATACCTCAAGTTTATTCTTGGGGTTTTTTTATGACTAATTAACCAACCAACTATAACACAATTATGTACACGTTGCCAAAAATAGAACGTTTCAACAAAGACGTTCTTTCTAAATATCACATTTACAATAGTGTTTTCATAACATTACCATTTGATTCTATAGATAATACGGGAGTTTTACTGCCTTTATTTACAGAAACTTGCGAAACGGGTTTTAAAAAACAGGAAACACCAAAAGAAATCTTTGATTTCTTTTCGAATAAATTTTTAAATAATTCATCAGAAACTGAGAAAATCGATCTTATGTTTCGATTTATTCAATATATTGAGCGTCAGATCGTATTATTCGATGCTATTGAAGATGCCGCTTTTCCAGAGGTCAATAATATGGAAGGACGCGGGTCTTTAAGAGATATTAAAGAAAAATCAGATGCCAAAGAAAAAGACGATGAATTGGTAGATTTCTTAGAAAACTTCAATGTTCGTACGGTTTTAACGGCGCACCCAACACAGTTTTATCCAGGACCGGTATTAGGAATTATAAACGATCTGACTGAAGCAATTCGTCAAAATGATTTATTGCAGATTAAACAATTGCTGGCGCAGCTGGGAAAAACACCTTTTATTCAGCATGAAAAACCAAATCCTTATGATGAAGCTGTAAGTTTAATTTGGTACCTTGAAAATGTATTCTACGCTACAGCGGGAGAAATAGTACATTATCTTCAAAAAAATCTTCACGATGGAAACCCAATTCAGAACCAATTGATCAAGCTTGGTTTCTGGCCGGGAGGTGATCGTGACGGAAATCCATTCGTTACAACAGAGATTACGCTTAAAGTTGCAGATCGTTTACGAACTTCAATTTTAAAGTGCTATTATGTTGAAATGAGAAATTTAAAAAGAAAACTAACCTTCTCAGGTGTAGATACTTTGGTGTCGGATCTTGAACATAAACTTTATCGTTCAGTGTTTTATTCTAAAGGTGAAATTTTCATCACTTTAGATGAATTATTGACACAGTTAAATACCATTCGTACTATAATTATTGAAAAGCACCAATCTTTATATTTAGATGAATTAGAAGCTCTTTTGGTAAAAATCAATTTATTCGGATTCCATTTTGCCACTTTAGATATTCGTCAGAATAGTAAAATTCATAATGTAGTATTTAAAGATGTTGTAAATTATTATTTGAATTCTGGTTCAGATGTTTTTCCAAAAAATTACTATGAATTAACTGAAGATCAAAAAATCGATGTTTTATCAAAAGTAAAAGGAAATCTAAATCCAGCCGATTTTGAAAATGAAATTACACAATCGACTTTAGAATCTGTTCAGGCAATTAAAACGATTCAGGGAAATAATGGAGAAGAAGGTGCTAATCGTTACATTATTAGCAACAATGAAAGTGCGCTGAATGTAATGGAGACTTTTGCGATGATTCGTTTAAACAATTGGGAAAATCCAACAGTTGATATTATTCCGCTTTTTGAATCTGTAGATGATTTGCAAAATGCGCATCAAATCATGGAACAGCTGTATACTAATCCTGAATATTCTAAACATTTAAAAGAAAGAGGAAACGAACAAACTATTATGCTAGGTTTCTCTGATGGTACAAAAGATGGTGGTTATTTAATGGCCAACTGGAGTATTTATCAGGCTAAAATTTCGTTGACTGAAATTTCAAGAAAATATGGAATTAAAGCTATTTTCTTTGATGGACGCGGCGGACCTCCTGCGCGAGGCGGAGGAAAAACACATAAATTCTACGCTTCTTTAGGACCAAAAATTGAAAATAAAGAAATTCAGATTACCGTTCAGGGACAAACGATCAGTTCTAATTTTGGAACTTTAGATTCTTGTCGTTTTAACATTGAAAACTTATTAAGTGCCGGTGTTACGAATCAGGTTTTTGGTAAAGAAAAAAATGAATTAACTCCAGACGAAACTCAAATCCTGACGCAATTAGCCGATTTAGGATATGAGAAGTATTTGAGCTTTAAAAATCACCCGAAATTTATTCCGTATTTGGAAAAAATGAGTACGCTGAAATATTATTCTAAAACTAACATTGGAAGCCGTCCATCAAAAAGAAGCAAATCTGAATCATTAGATTTTGCTGATTTAAGAGCAATTCCGTTTGTAGGTTCGTGGAGTCAGTTAAAACAGAACGTACCCGGATTTTTTGGAGTAGGAACTGCTTTAAAGCATTTTGAAGAATCAGGACAATGGGACAAAGTAAGTGATTTATACCACAATTCATTATTCTTTAAAACCTTGCTCGAAAATAGTATGATGTCATTGGCTAAATCATTTTTACCATTAACGGCTTACATGAGAAAAGATCCTGAGTTTGGTGAATTCTGGCAGATTATCCATGATGAATTCTCTGAAACTAAACGTCTTTTATTAAAAATTGCAGGACACAAAACCTTAATGGAAAATTACCCTGATGGTATAGCTTCAATTCAAATAAGAGAGCGTATTGTATTGCCATTGTTAACAATACAGCAATATGCATTGTCAAAAATAAACGAATTAAACAAACAGGATTCTACAGATGAAGAGCTTGTTAAAGTATATGAAAAGATTGTAACAAGATCTCTTTTTGGTAATACAAATGCAAGTAGAAATTCAGCTTAAAAAATTAAAAAAATGAGAGCCGCAGAATTATTAGATAATGAATACTCAGGTCATTTTGGTACTTACATCAAAGAAGCCGGCGACGGAATTTTGATTGAAGAATTAGAAATTTCTCTTCATGACTTTATTCGATTTGTTCAAAATATTCCAATGGATAAATTTGATTATCGTTATGCAGAAGGTAAGTGGACGATTAAGGATATCATTCAGCATATTATTGATACTGAACGTATTTTTGCTTATCGTGCTTTAAGATTTTCCAGAAATGATAAAACGCCTTTGCCAAGTTTTGAGGAAAGTGATTATGCAGATAACACAAATTCAAACAAAAGGAGCATTCAGGATTTATTAACTGAGCTATCTGCTGTAAGACATTCAAATTTATTATTTTATAAAAGTTTATCTGAAGAACAGCTGAAACGAATTGGAACGGCTTCTAATAATCCAATTTCGGTGCGAGCTTTAGGTTTTGTTTTAATTGGACATCAAAAACATCATCAAAAAGTTTTTGAAGAAAGATATTTATAAAGTTTGAAGTTAAAACATAAAGTAAACCCGACAGGTTTTAAAACCTGTCGGGTTTGTTATTTAGAAAAGTATGTATTCAACTTAATTATGTTTTCTCTCAATAAACGCTAAACCAAAACGAATTTTATCGTAAGACATTTTTTCTTCAAAATGATCAAAATAAGGTCTTAATGCATTAGGATTTTCTAATTCTATTTGAGCTTTTCCGATTGCGTTAATTTCTTCATCAGAAACAAATTGGCTTAAATCTAAATCATGTCCGTCAACATATAATTTAGCTAAATGAGAAACAATCGTAGTTTCTCCCAGATTTCTTTGTCCGGCAATTTCTTCAATAGAAAGCCCGTTTTTAAATAATTCTAATGTTTTAGAATACGTGCTGTCTTTTTTCTCTTTTTTAACAACTGATTTATTTTTTTGAAAATCAATAATTGCTTTAATGAAATCTGAGCCGTATTTTTCAAGTTTTGCCTTTCCAACACCTTCCACAGCAAGAAATTCATCATCAGTCAGTGGTCTCAAAATCTCCATTTGTCTTAATGAAGCATCACTAAAGATTACATATGCCGGAACTTCTTCTTGCTGAGCAATTTCGTAGCGCAATTTTCTAAGAGTTTCAAAAAGAGAATTTTTAACTGCTTTTGCTTTCTCTTGTTTTATTTCATTTTTGTCAATTACTTTCTTAACAACTGTTGTCAGTTTTACTTTTTCACCTTCAAACAAAACTTTTTTAGCAAAAGACGTCAATAATATTTTATTATGCTGGTGAAAGGCAATTTCACAATAACCTAAATTGATTAATTGAATTAAATATTGATTCCAGTCGTACCAGGAAATATCAGCACCAATTCCGTACGTTTTAAGTTCTTGATAATTTTTTTCGTAGATATAAGCGTTTTTCGAGCCTCTTAAAAAATCAACGATTACAGCGAGAGGTTCAGATTCCTGTAATCTCTTAATTGCTGATAGTGCTTTTTGCGCGAGAATCGTCCCATCGAAAAAAGTTGGCGGATTTTTACAAATATCGCAATTACCGCAATTCTCTGTAACCAATTCTCCAAAATAAGAAAGCAGAATCTTTCTTCTGCAGCTTACAGCATCGGCATATTGTTTCATCCGGTCCAGCTTAGCAAGCTGAACATCTGCATTTAATCCATCTGACGCAAATTTTTGAAGCTGAATTACATCTGCGTAACTTTCAAACAAAACTGTTTCGGCTGCGAGACCATCACGACCTGCACGGCCAATTTCCTGATAATAGCCTTCAATATTTTTAGGCAGATTATAATGAATTACCCATCGTACATTTGACTTGTCAATTCCCATACCGAATGCGATTGTGGCGCATACAACCTGACAATCGTCATTTATAAATTCATCTTGTGTTTTGGCACGGGTCGTATTATCTAAACCTGCGTGGTAGGCTTTTGCTGCGATTCCGTTTTTCGCTAATTTTTCTGCAAGTTCTTCGGTTGTTTTTCGACTTAAACAATAAATTATGCCGCACTCATTTGGTTTGTTTTCTACAAAATCAATAATTTGTTTTACTCTGTCTAATGCAGGACGTACTTCCAGACTTAAATTCTTTCTGTCAAAAGAAGCTACAAATGTTTTGGGATTTTTTAAATTCAGCTGTTTTGTAATGTCTACGCGTGTCGCTTTATCTGCAGTTGCAGTCAAAGCTAAAACTGGAGTAGAAGGGAAGCGGTTTTTTAAATATCCTAAATTAGTATAAGCCGGTCTGAAATCATGACCCCAGGAAGAAATACAATGCGCTTCGTCAATGGCAATAAGACTTATGGTTAACTCGTTGAAAATCGTATCTAAATAAGATAAGCTTTCCGGAGCAATGTAAACAAGTTTAAAAGTGTTTGATTTTAGGTTGTCAATATAAAACTGTTGTTCTTGCGAGGATTGACTGCTGTTTATGTAACATGCTGAAATACCATTTGATTTCAAACTATCAACCTGATCTTTCATTAAGGCAATTAAGGGTGAAATTACAATCGTAATTCCTGGCAGCACGAGCGCCGGCAATTGAAAGCATATCGATTTTCCGCCTCCGGTTGGCATAATCGCTAATGCATCCTGACCCGATAATACTGTAGTAATAATCGTTTCCTGATTGGGTCTGAATTTTTCAAATCCAAAGTTTTCCTTTAGTTTGGCGTGTAGTAGTTCTGAATTCATAAGGCGAATATTTATATTAACTAATAATTTGAAAATATAAATATAGTATTTTTCTTATAATTATGTATTTTCTTTTTCAGTTTGATTTCATAAAAAAAGGAACCCTAAATGAGTTCCTTAGTTTTATTTTAAAACGAAATGATTAATCTTCGTCGTCTTCATCTTCATCGTCAGCTATATCGTCTGGGTCTCTGTCATCATCATCATCGTCATCTCCGCCGTCAACATCTGGCTTATCCTGGTTATCATCTTCATCGTCATCATCAGCATCATCATCAAGATCAAGACCTTTTACTGGTTCGATTGTGTCAACATCAAGATCGATATCGTCATCTTCATCATAATTTTCAATTCTGTCAGCCAGTTTGGTACTGATTTTTACTAAATAAATAGTGTCTTCAGTACGAACTTCAACAGCTTCTACTAATTCGTTTTTAGCGTTTCTAAAACGGATAACATCCGAATCATCATAACCATCAGGAAATTTTTCAACCAAAAGGTTTAAAATTTCATTTGTCAGTTTGGCGTAGTCTACTATAACTCTTTTCATAAAAATATCCTATAAATCTAATAAATATGCAAAAATTAACGGTGCAACAATTGTAGCATCCGACTCTATAATAAATTTAGGGGTTTTGATATCTAATTTACCCCATGTGATTTTTTCATTTGGAACTGCTCCTGAATAAGAACCGTAACTAGTTGTTGAATCTGAAATTTGGCAGAAATAACTCCAGAAAGGAACGTCATGCATTTCCATATCCTGATACAACATTGGTACAACGCAAATAGGAAAATCTCCTGCAATACCACCACCAATTTGGAAAAATCCGATACCGTTTTGGCTGTTTTTTGAATACCAATCCGCAAGGAAAGTCATGTATTCAATACCAGATTTCATTGTTGATGCTTTTAATTCACCTTTAATAACGTAAGAAGCAAAAATATTACCCATTGTGCTGTCTTCCCATCCTGGTACAATAATAGGTAAATTTTTCTCAGCTGCAGCATACATCCAGCTGTCTTTTAAATCAATTTCGTAGTATTCTTCAAGAACGCCCGATAATAACATTTTGTACATGAATTCATGTGGGAAATAACGCTCTCCCTTATCATCAGCATCTTTCCAGATTTTATAGATATGTTTTTGTAAACGTCTAAAAGCCTCATGTTCAGGAATACAAGTATCAGTAACACGATTTAATCCTCTTTCCAGTAAAGCCCATTCGTCTTCTGGCGTTAAATCACGGTAATTAGGAACTCTTTCGTAGTGAGAGTGAGCTACTAAGTTCATGATGTCTTCTTCTAGATTGGCTCCAGTACATGAAATAATTTGTACTTTATCTTGTCTAATTATTTCAGCGAAAATTTTACCTATTTCGGCTGTACTCATAGCTCCAGCCATACTTACCAACATTTTAGACCCATTAGCCAATTGTTGTTCGTATTCTTTGGCTGCATCTACAAGAGAAGCAGAATTAAAGTGCAAATAATGTTTTTCAATAAACTGACTGATTGGTCCTTTCATCTTGTTTTTGTTTTTTGTTTTTTTTGAATTAAAAGTTTTTAACCTTTTTACTATATATGCAAATTAATAATTTTATAGGAACTAACTTTTTAATTTGCAGTTTTTTTTTTACAATTTTTTCTTGTATCCTAAAATCTTTAAAACATCGTCAGAAGTCTGCTGTTCTGAAAAAACTTCTGTTGCCAGAATACCGTTTTCATCACGATCTATTAAAATATGTTTTGGCTGCGGAATTAAACAGTGGTGTAAACCTCCATAACCTCCAATTGTTTCCTGATATGCTCCAGTATTAAAAAAGCCAATATATAATGGTTTCTCTTTGTTATACTTAGGCAGGTAAATAGCATTCATGTTTTGCTCTGAGTTGTAATAATCGTCGCTGTCACAAGTTAAACCTCCCAGCAAAACCCGTTCATAAGTATCATTCCAGCGGTTTATAGCCAGCATAATAAAACGTTTGTTTATAGCCCAGGTATCCGGCAGAGTAGTGATGAATGATGAATCGATCATATTCCATTTTTCTCTGTCATTTTGTTGTTTTTGATACAAAATTTGATAAATAGCACCACCGCTTTCGCCTACAGTAAACGAACCAAATTCTGTAAAAATATTTGGGACATCAACTTCAGCTTCTTCGCAGGCAATTTTGATTTGATTAATGATTTCATCAATCATATATTGATAATCATATTCAAATGCTAATGAATTTTTGATAGGGAAACCGCCTCCAATGTTCAAACCATCCAGAGTAGGGCATTCTTTTTTAAGTGCAATGTATACTTTAATACATTTTACAAGCTCATTCCAGTAATATGAAGTATCATTGATTCCGGTATTGATAAAAAAGTGAAGCATTTTAAGCTCTAATTTATCATTTTCCTGAATTTGTTTTTTATAAAAAGAAACGATGTTTTTATAACCAATTCCTAATCTTGAAGTATAAAACTCAAATTTAGGCTCTTCTTCAGCTGCAATACGAATTCCAATTTTGAATTTACCTTTGATTTCTCCTTGCAGTAAATCTAATTCTTCGTAGTTATCAATAATAGGAATAGTGTTTTTATGTCCGTTATTGATTAATCTAGCAATATTACTGATGTATTCATCTCTCTTAAAACCGTTGCAGATTACGTATGTACTTTTGTTGATTTTACCATTTTCCAGTAAATTCTCAACAATATTAACGTCAAAAGCTGATGAAGTTTCAATATGAATGTTGTTTTTAAAAGCTTCATTCATAATATATTCAAAGTGCGAGCTTTTTGTACAATAGCAATAGTAATATTTTGCTTCGTATTTATTCTTTTCCATTGCTTTTCTGAACCAAGATTTTGCCTTGTTGATGTTTTCAGAAATTTGAGGCAGATAAGTAAACTTTAAAGGCGTACCATATTGTTCAACCAGTTTCATTAAATCGATGTTGTGAAACTGAAGATTGTCCTTGTTTAGTTTAAATTCTTCCTGTGGGAAATAGTATGTTTGGTTTATTAGATCAGAATATTTTGTATTCATTTAGCTTTCAATATTTTATGTTTATTATTTAAATTTAGTAAAAAAGGTTCTAAATCTAAAATTCAAACTCTAATATTGGCAAATACAATCTGCAGTTTTTCGTGTTCGGCTTTTGAATATTGGAAAACATCAAAACAAAACGGGCTTTTACTATTATAAAAACGATTCAACATTCTAAGTAAAGAACTGTTGAGACGGTTTCTGTAAGAGCTGAATTGTCTTTGTTTTTTGTTTGTTTTCATCGTGGCAAATGTAAAAAATAATATATACCAAAAGCAATGCTTTTTATTAAAAAATATTTAAGATTTATAATCTTGAAACGCTTCCAGAATCAATTTATTTTCAACGGATTGGTTAATTTTTATTTTCCCTATTCCTTCAATTAATGCAAATTGAATTAAACCGTATTCATTTTTTTTATCATGAACCAGTAATTCAAGAATAGGATTGATGTCATTTTCTTCAAATTTCACATCCTCATAAATAGATTTTATGGCTGTTTTTATTTCAGAATATTCTTTAGCAGTAATTAAATTTTTGTGAAGCGAAATGTAACTTTCCAAGATCATTCCTACAGCAATTGCTTCACCATGTAATAAGGTTGTTTTTTCTTCACTTTCTAAAAAGTAACTTTCTATTGCGTGTCCTAGTGTATGTCCAAAATTCAATGCCTTACGAATGTTTTTTTCTGTTGGATCCTGAATTACGATTTCATTTTTAATTTCGACTGAGCGATAAATTAATTCATCTAATGCATTGTAATCAATTGCGGCCAAATCAAGAAATTCCTGCCAGTAAGCAGCATCATATATTAAACCGTGTTTCAACATTTCTGCCAATCCGGAACGCATTTCGGTTTGTGGTAAAGTTTCAAGATAATCTGTGTCAATTAAAACCATCTGCGGTACATTAATAACGCCAATCTGATTTTTAAGATTTCCTAAATCAACTCCGGTTTTACCGCCAACAGAAGCATCGACCATAGATAATAAGGTTGTTGGGATATTGATAAAATCAACACCTCTTTTAAAGGTTGAAGCAACAAAACCTCCCAGATCAGTTACAACACCGCCTCCAAGATTTATAATCAAAGACTTTCTATCTGCACCAAGCTCTGTTAAAACGTGCCAGATTTCGATACAAGTTTCAATATTTTTATTTGCTTCTCCTGCTTCAAACTCAATAATTTCGATATTTAAATCGGTTTCAATAACAGGCAGTAATTTAGGAAGACAATACTCATTTGTTTCAGTATCAACAATAATAAAGAGGTTTGAGTACTTGTTTTCTTTTAAATGTTTATTTAGCGCTTCGTAAGCATTCTGGTTAAAATGTACGAGATAATTGTTTGCTTGAATAGATTGCATAATTCTGTCAGTTAATTGAAACCGCAAAATAAGGGATTTTTAAACAAATAATATTCAAACTTTGACCCTAATTTGTTTTAAAATGAATGATTCTAAGTAATCTTTTTGGATTTTAAATTCAATTTTTAAAAATGGCGTAAAATTTTACTTCTTAAATTAATTTACGGGATAATAGATATTGATAATTTCAAAAATTTTCATACGATTTCGTAAAGAATATTCAAAACACTCTATATCTTTGCACAAAAACTAAACTTAATGGAAAAAATATTCGATAACACCCAAGTTGCTTTTTCACTTAAAAGTGACACTGAACTTGACAGAGCTTATTTTCTTTTTAAAATGATTGACAGTGAGCCTTTAGTACGAATTGGAACTGCTGTAACTAACTTTGCAATTAAAGCCCATCTTCCGGTTGAAGGATTGATTCGTGCCACAGTTTTTGATCATTTTTGCGGCGGTGTAAACGAAAATGACTGTTTAACTGTAGTAGATAAAATGTTTACAAAAGGCGTTTCATCTGTATTAGATTATTCAGTTGAAGGGAAAGAAGAAGAGGCTCAATTTGATGCTGCTTTAGAAATGACCTTAAAAACTATTGAATTTGCAAAAGAGCGTCTTGCTATTCCGTTTGCGGTATTTAAGCCAACTGGTTTAGGACGTTTTGAATTGTATGAGAAATTAGGTGAGAAACAAACTTTAAATGCTGCTGAACAAGAAGAATGGAATAGGGTAGTAGATCGTTTTGATCAGGTTTGCAGTGAAGCGCATAAAAAGGATGTAGCATTATTGATTGATGGTGAAGAAAGCTGGATGCAGGATGCTGCTGATGATTTGGTTACCGATATGATGCGTAAGTATAATAAGGAAAAAGCAATTGTATTTAATACGCTTCAAATGTACCGTTGGGATCGTTTGGATTACTTAAAAGGACTGCACGAAATCGCTAAAAAAGAAGGTTTCTTTATTGGAATGAAATTAGTTCGTGGTGCTTATATGGAAAAAGAAAACAAACGTGCGGAAGAAAAAGGATATGTTTCGCCAATTTGTGTTTCTAAACAAGCTACTGATGATAATTATGATGCTGCCGTAAACTATATGTTAGATCATTTAGAAACCATGTCAATTTTTGCAGGAACTCATAACGAATTAAGTTCATACAAACTTATGGAAATGATGGCGCAGAAAGGTATTTCTAAAAATGATAACAGAATTTGGTTTGGGCAATTGTACGGAATGAGCGATAATATTAGTTATAATTTAGCCGAAAACGGTTATAATGTAGCAAAATATCTTCCGTTTGGACCTGTTAAAGATGTTATGCCGTACTTGATTCGTCGTGCAGAGGAAAACACTTCGGTTGCCGGACAAACAAGCCGTGAATTATCGATGATTAAAACGGAACGTAAACGCAGAAAAGGAAAATAATTAGTTTTCGGTTTCAGTTTTCAGTTTATATAAAAAAAGCTCCAATATTTTTATTGGAGCTTTTTTTATTCGTTTAGTCAGTATTTAAATTCAACAGGTTTTTAAAGCTGTCGGGTTGCATTCGATATATTTTAGCTTTTTTATTGAAAATTCTAAAATTGAAAAATTTTATTTTAAGAATTACTGAACTGTAGATTGCTTAAGTTTTTATAAATTCCGTTTTCAAGATTTATTAATTCCTGATGTGTTCCTTGTTCAGAGATTTTTCCGTTATCCAGAACTAAGATTTTATCAGCGTTTCTAATCGTTGAAAGACGGTGAGCGATGATAATACTTGTTCTTCCTTCCATTAATACTTCTAAAGCTTCCTGAACCAGTTTTTCGCTTTCGCTGTCTAAGGATGAAGTTGCTTCGTCTAATATCAAGATACTCGGGTTTTTAAGCAAAGCCCTTGCAATCGCAATACGCTGACGCTGTCCGCCTGAAAGTTTAACACCGCGTTCTCCAACCAAAGTTTCAAATTTCTCCGGAAAACCATCAACAAAATTGAATGCATTGGCTTGTTTTGCAGCCTGAATAATTTCTTCATCAGTTGCATCTGGTTTTCCGTAAGCGATATTTTCTTTGATCGTTCCTCCAAAAAGAATAACATCCTGCGGTACAATACTCATATTACCTCGAAGATCTTCCAGATCATAATCGTAAATATTTTTTCCGTCCACGGTAATTTCTCCCGAAGTAATATCATAGAATCTCAATAAAAGAGAAGAAATTGTAGATTTTCCGGCGCCGCTTGGTCCAACAATAGCAATTTTCTGTCCGAATTCAGCCTTGAAATTAACATCTTTTAAAACCTGTATTTCCTGACGTGTTGGGTAGCTGAAAGCAACATTACTAAATATTACGTTTCCTTTTATTTTTTCCTGATTTCTATTTGAATCTGAATTGATTTTTTCAGGGCTTTCATCTAATAATTCAAAAACTCTTTCGGTTGCACCAATGGCTTTCTGGATTTGTGCATATAATTCGGCAATTCCTCCAAAAGAAGCTCCAACAAAAGTAGAATACAATACAAATGAAATTAATTGACCAACGCTCATTTCGCCGGCAATACTTAAACGTACGCCAAACCAAACTACAGCAACGATAGCACCAAATAAACAGAAGATTATAAATGATGCAAAATAACCACGATATTGCCCTCCTTTAATCGCCAATTTTACAACTTCGCTGATTTTACCTTTATAACGTGCAATTTCATACCATTCGTTTGCAAAGGCTTTAACGATACTGATTCCCTGCATGGTCTCTTCTACAATAACCTGGCTTTCGGCAACCTGATCTTGTACTTTTTTAGAATATTTTCTAATAAACCTTCCAAAAACCACAGCAGCAATTGCCACTAAAGGAACAACTGACAACATTAGTAAAGTAAGTTTTAAGCTTTCAGTAGCTAATAAAATCACACCGCCAATAATCAATATAAATTGACGTAAAAACTCAGCTATTGTTGTTGTTAAAGTATCCTGGATTTGTGTAATATCAGCACTGATACGGCTGTTTAATTCTCCAACTCTCTTTTGAGAAAAGAAAGTCATTGGCAGTTTAACTAAATTAGTATACAAAGCCAAACGAAGGTTTGCTAATGTATTTTCAGTAAAGTTTACAAATAATGATAATCTGAAGAATGAGAAAAAAGATTGTAAAAACAAGATTGCAATTAATCCAAAAGCAATTTGATTCGCCTGACCGTTGTCTTTATTTTTTACACAGTCTACAAGCATTCCCATCAATTTAGGAAAGGCGAGGGCTGTGGCGCCTGTTAAGATCAGAAAAATTAATCCAATGAAGAATTTCCATTTGTGATTTCCTGCGTATGTAAATATTGTTTTTGCTTTGTTAAGTGAAGTAGCCGTTATTTTTGATTTTGGTAAATCATTTTCTTTAAATCGTGCCATTAGTGTATACTATTTTAGGTATGCAAATGTATGACTATAGCAAATCAATACAAAGCAATATTAAGAATTACAGAGTCAGTTTTTGTTTTTTAACTAAATTATAAGAAAACCAGAAAATTTCTTTGTTTTTTAAGAAGCTGAAAAATAGAACAGTAAATAAAAAGATTAAATTTTATTTCATTTTTTTTCAAAAATGCTTGCAAATACAAAATCTAACTGTAATTTTGCACTCGCAATCACAAACGATAGCAGCCTAATAAAATAGGGCGATTAGCTCAGCTGGTTCAGAGCACCTCGTTTACACCGAGGGGGTCGGGGGTTCGAACCCCTCATCGCCCACCATTTTAAACAACCTCTAAAGTCATTTGATTTTGGAGGTTTTTTTATGTTTCATATTCATCTGATAATTCTGATTTTGGCGCAGTAATAAACAATAGTCGAACTTTTTGATTGAATAGGGAAAAGTTTGATACACAATAGAGTAAAAGATTTTTCTCTTTTTTTTATAAAAACGCTTGCAAATACAAAATCTAGCTGTATATTTGCACTCGCAATCACGAACGATAGCAGCCTAGTAAAATAGGGCGATTAGCTCAGCTGGTTCAGAGCACCTCGTTTACACCGAGGGGGTCGGGGGTTCGAACCCCTCATCGCCCACCATTTTTAAACAACCTCCAAAGTCATTTGATTTTGGAGGTTTTTTTGTTCGAATAAATCGAATGATTTACAGGTAATTTCTTCAGTGTCTGTATTTACAGTAAAGAATTGTTTCTAACATCTTAAGGACGAATTCATTATTTTTTGGCTTACTATTTCTATTCTAAAGTAATTCCATTTTTCTCATTTTGATTAATCTGTATCTGTAGAATATTCTTTTTTTGTATCTGTATCTTATATTCTGTATGAACTACTTTTGCTAAGTATTAGAATAACAATATAATTTATGATACATGTAATTGGTTATATCGCATTACTGTTAAATACTATTTCGATAACAATGAAAAATGTATTGTATTTACGGATACTTTCTTTAATTGCAAACTTGATTTATATTATTTACGGAATTCTGCTGGGTATTCCTCCAATGATTATTGGCTGTGCAGTGGCTATTATGGTACATACTTATAGAATATATAAATTGCACAAGGAGAAAACAGTAATTGCTGGTCACTAAAGATTTTCAGAATGGAAAAACAGATTAAATATTATAAGGCTGAGAGTGGTAATGATTTTGAAAAATGCAAAGAGATCATTGTTGAATATCTCGATACATTAGGAATTGATCTTGCGTACATGAATCTTCAAAAAGAATTTGCCGAAATGAAACAGATGTATGGAGGCAGTCAAGGAACATTTTTTTATGCATTAGATAAAAAGGAAGTAATTGGCTGTATAGGTGTTCGAAGAATTGAAACAGAAATTGCAGAACTCAAAAGGCTTTATGTTAAAGATTCTCACAGAGGATATAAAGTAGGCGTTACACTTCTTCAAAATGCTCTAGAATCAGCGTCTAAGCTAGGCTATAAAAAAATCAGGCTTGATGTGATTCCAACTTTACAAAAAGCCAAACAACTTTATATTTCATTTGGATTTTATGAAATAACACCATACTTCAAAAATCCGGTTGAAGGTACAACTTACATGGAAAAGAATTTACTAGAATAAAATATATAAAAAGTTGTATCTTTTTTTATAATAACTAATACAGATGTAGTTTTAGTAACTTTACAGGGTACAGTAAATTTGTTTATATGAAAAAGGAAGTTTTATACATTAAAATAGCCAAGGTTATAGAGGAACAAATTCTGAGAGGTACATTTAAGATTGGAGAAAGACTTCCTTCAATCCGTACCGTACAAAAACTCTATAATGTGAGTTTAAATACTGCTAAGCAGGCTTTTTTAGAATTAGAAAGTAAATCTCTGATAGAATCAAGGCCTAAATCAGGTCATTTTGTGAGCAAGACTTCCCAGCGAAAATTTGCACTTCCTTCTATCAGTATATTAAACACTGTTCAAAAAGAGCGTTCATCGGAAGATCTATTAAAGACCGTTTTCGATACACTGAACGATAAGAATATTACTCAGTTTTCTCTTGGTGTTCCAGACCAAAGTCTTCTGCCTGTTGCCAAATTGAATAAAGGAGTAATCACTGCAATGCGTAATCTGGAAGATGGAGGTACAAATTACGAAACAGCACAAGGTAATATCAATCTAAGAAGAACAGTTGCCAAATGGTCTCTGGTTTTAGAAGGTAAATTAACAGAGGATGATCTGGTTACTACAGCAGGAGCAATGAATGCTATTTTTAATTGCCTTAAAGCGGTTACTTCATCTGGAGATACTATAGCAATAGAAAGTCCTGCTTATTTTGGTATCCATCAAATTATAAAATCCTTAGGTTTAAAAGCAATAGAAATTCCAACACATCCTATTACTGGAGTTGATTTAGAAGCGGTAAAAAAAGTTCTTCCTCAAATAAAAGCCTGTTATTTTATAAGCAACTTCAGCAATCCATTAGGAAGCCTAATGCCCGATAATCATAAAAAAGAATTGGTTAGAATGCTTACTGAATTCAATATACCTTTAATTGAAGATGATATATATGGTAATCTTTTTTTTGGCACTTCAAGACCAAAACCCTGTAAAGCTTTTGATGAAGAAGGAATTGTAATGTGGTGTGGTTCTGTATCCAAAACTTTAGCACCAGGTTATAGAGTGGGATGGGTAGCACCTGGAAAATTTAAAGAAAAAATTATCCGGCAGAAATTTTCACAAATGGTTTCTACACCAACATTATATCAGGAAGTTATTGCAGATTTTATGGAAAATGGAAGGTACGATCATCATTTGAGAACTTTCCGAAATAAATTGTATTCCAATTGTTTACAGTTTCAGAGAGCTATAGAAGATTATTTCCCAGACAATACCAAAATATCTCAGCCACAGGGAGGTTTTATGTTATGGCTTGAATTGGATAAATCTATTGATACAGCACAAATATATGATAACGCAATAAAGCAAAAGATTAGTTTTGCTCCCGGCAGACTTTTTTCACAGCACAACCAATTCAATAATTGCATGCGTTTAAATTTTGCACTGGAATGGAATGATAAATTAGATGATGATCTTAAACGCTTGGGAAATATTGTGAAGCACGAATTAAAAACTATATCCTATTAAACTCTGAAAACTGTATCTGTGTCTATAAAAATCAGATATCTAGTTTTGCTGAAAAAGATAATATAATGAATACGAATCAAAATAATATTTTCATTATTGGGAACGGGCTAATTGGAAAAGCTTTGGCTGTCGCTTTAATTCTGAATGGAAAGAAAGTAACAATTCTTCGCGGAAGCGTTGACAATCAGCCTGAAAATATTGAAAATATACAAGTAGAAATTGAAAATAAACTAATAGAGGCAGAGGTTAAGGTAAGTTCACTTTTTAACTACGAAAGCCTTGATGGAATTATATTGTTAACGAATAAATCATTTGGAAACTCTGTTCTTGCTGATAAACTGAAAGATAAGACTGGAAAATCTCCCATTGTTTTTCTTCAAAATGGACTGCATATTGAAAATAGTTTTATTGACAAAGGCTTTGATGAGCTTTACAGATGTGTTTTATTGGCAACGAGTGAATCTATAGAAAATAATAAAGTGCGATTTAAGTTAGTTGCTCCTTCGCCAATTGGAATCATTAAAGGTTCAAATGAAATTCTGCAAGAAATCGTTGATGTCCTGGATACTAACCTTTTTTCATTTAGAAATGAAAAGGATATACAAACCATCATTTGGAAAAAAGTAATAAGTAATTGCGTTTTTAATTCTATTTGCCCTTTATTGGAAACTGATAATGGAATTTTCCAGCGTAATAATGAAGTGTTGCAAATTGCAAAAAAAGTGATCAAAGAATGCTTATTAGCAGCAAAAGAATATGGCATTGATTTAACAATGGAAGTTGTCTTAGAAAACATACTCACCATAAGTAAGATGTCTGACGGACAAAAAATATCAACCTATCAGGATATTCTAAACAAAAGAGAAACCGAAATAGAAACTATGAATTTAGCTATAGCCAAATCGGCGGTTTTAAAAGGAAATATCAGTGTTCCCGTAACTGAGATGCTTGGTCAATTAGTAAAAATAAAGTCAGAATTAACAAGAAACTAACTATCTTGGAATTATGAATAAGAAACAAAGCAGTCCTTGGAACGAAATACCGCTGGAAGATTATGAAAAGCATATGTCTCATAATTCAGTGGGTCAGTTAGAAGTTTTAAATACATTGACCAAAAAATATCTAAGTAGGATAAAACCTAAAACATGTCTTTTTTTAGGTGTTGCAGGCGGAAATGGTTTAGGAAATATTGATAATAGTATTACTCAAAATGTATTTGGAATCGATATCAATCAAGATTATCTTAACAAAGCGAAAGAAAGATATGGGGAAACAATCGCCTCACTGGAACTTATAAATTTTGATATAACTTCAGATAAAAAAGTATTTTGTAAAGCTGATTTTATCTGGGCGGGTTTAGTCTTAGAATATACCGGAATTGATAAAAGTTTAGATTTTTCAATAAATAACCTTCAGCCAGATGGAAATTTAATTGTATCAATACAATCAAATAATGGTGTCCAGTCGGTGAGCCGGTCAGGAATTGAAAGTGTTCAAAAAGTCGGGTCAATTTTTCAACTTATAGATCCAGAAATCCTCATTGACAAAGCAGTAAAAATGGGATTAAAACTTATTGAAAATGAAGAGTCTTTTTTTCCTAACGGAAAATCACTAAAGACTTTTCATTTCAAAATATAATTCTCCCAAAATCACCTAATTTGATGTTTATTTGAGTGAAAGTTTCTTTAAATCTTGTAGAAAATGATTCGTAAACAAGTTCTTAAACCCACCAGAAACTCCTCAAGGAATTAATGCTTTTTTATATAAAAGAATAAATACTTATGAAACGTTTCGATTTTTCATCGTAAATGGTTAGAAGTTTGCCCTTTCATAGCTCACAATAAGTAAAAACCTATTTAATGGTATTTTTATATTCATTTGGTGTTTGACCTGTAGCTTTTTTAAAAGCTTTATAAAAAGTCGTTTTTGAAGTAAACCCAGATTCTAATCCCATTGCCAGCAGATTATAGTTTTCATATTCAGAATTTGCCATCATTTCTTTAACAGCTTCAACCCGGTATTGATTAATGTAATTGGCAAAGTTGTCTCCAGTTATCGTATTTATAATTAATGAGACATATCCGGGGCTTATACCAAGTTTTTCAGCGACTTTTTCTCTGTTTAATGTACTGTCAGTATAAATGTGCTGTTCTTTGCAAAGAAGTTCCAGTTTTTGAAAATAAAGATTATCTGATGCGATAGGTTCCCTATATTCTTCGGCTGAAAAATTTTCTACAATTTGCAGATTGCTGTACGAAAGAGTTAGATCTGCATTTAGAAAATTATAAACAGCCTCTTTGTTTTTGGCCAGTTTGTATTTGTAAATGCCTACATAAGCTGTCCAGTGAATTATAAATGTTGCACATAAAGCCAGAACGCTCATAGTAGAAGAAATGTCATATTGAAAAAACAAGCCCGTTAGATAAATAATAAGAAAAGCGAATACCATTGAAGAAACAATTGTTAATAAGGTAATTATCCATTTCTTTTCTTTTGAATCCTTTAAATGTTTTATCATAAAATAAGAATAAAACAGCAGGAATGGAATGAATGTAAGTGCTAAAATAAGTTGAAACAGACCCAGTATTTCGATTACATTAATGCCTGACTTGGGAATATTATAAAATCCTGCAACACCATCAAGGTCGCGTGCAATATTAAGGACCGCCGAATAAGCAAATGGAATAAAACACAAATATTTTTTTTGTTTGCTTTTTACAGCATCCTCAATCCTGTTTATAATAAAAAGAAACAGGAAAGCTGGTATAAGAAATATCCATTCGATGTGGTCAATAAAGCGAAGAAAAGGATACGGGGTAAATGCTTCCTGAATCTCAAAAACATGATTCAGTAAAATAATTGAAAGGGCAAATAGTAAATATGCCAGATATTTATTTGAATTACTATTAAATAAGGAAGTCTTTAAAATAATTAAGCCTAAAACTATTCCCTGAAAAATCGCAATATTTAAAAGTGTTATATAAATCAATTTTTTAAGATAAGATTGTTTTCAAGATTTGTTTTGCGATATCATGATAATTAGTCATTTTAAAATACAGCTTATTTCATAATGTATAGATAGGCGAATTTATATTAATAGTAATAAACTTTCTTAAGGGATTAAGAAATGATTAACTAAAATGATTTATGATTTGTATGGAAAAGGATTGAAGTTTTTTTAAAACATCTAATTTTTGAAAGACGCTGTAAAATAACCTCTTAAAAAATTAAAGAGTTCATTATGTTTTTTTTTGATTATGAAAATATTCAATTTCTCTGAAGATTTTTTTCTCACTTATTTTTAACTGATTCCTAGATAATTTTATTTCTTTATAAATCCAATTATTGTACTTATCATACTTATATTTCATTGAGGTTTCGAATATAGAACTGTCATTATGAGGAGTTTCTTTTATCAAAACTGGATTTTCATTTTTATCATAGTTCCATGTTTTCTTAACAAAATTATCTTTAAAGCTTATAAGAAGCCCTTTTTTATCATATTCAAAAAGGAACTCATAAGTAGAAGCAACAAGAGATTTTGATGGTTTATGTCGAATATATACTATTTTAAACAGCACATTATCAACATAGCTGAAAACAGCTTCGTATAAAAGTTCTGTTTTATTTTTTTGACTATACGTTTTTGATTCTAATATTTGAAAATCGCTATTATAAATAATCGTAGTTTTTGACTGTTCATCTCTATTATTCCGAATACGAAACTTGTAGACAGATCCATTTTCTTTAAAATGATATTTTGTATCTCCTTGGTTAGGGTTCACCCATTTACTAATTTCACCATTATAATACGTGTGTTCTTCAATGGTTTTAAACTCTAAGTAATCAGTATAAAAAACTTCTGTTTGAGATGAAACTTTGTTATTAAAAGATTTTCTAATTTGTTTTATTTGAGGTGCTTTTAAACTATCAAAAAATAATATACTTTCTTCAAAGCCATTTTTATCTATTAAAAGTTGATACAATTCAAGGTTTTTATTGAAATTGTAAATTGTATTTATAACTTCAAAACCAGACTGGGCGGTTTCATTATGAATATTTTGTTTTTCTGAAATTCTACAAATATTCCCCCTTAACTCACCAAATGAAGCATAATCTACACCGCTGATTTCATGATTAAATAAATGGATATGCTTTGCAAGATGATTAGCTTTTACATATTCATTTTTCAAATACTTTTGAGTATAGAATAAACGGTTTGTTAGATTAATTGTATTTATGTCGCAGATAGTATCAAACATATTTTTATTTTACTTCTGTATTTTTTTTTAAATATTACCTCGATTCAACTTTTAAAAGCGCCGCATAAAGCTCATTCACAAATATCTGCTGCTTTTCATTTTCTTTAAAATATCGTTATTTCTAATCAATTAAAATTTGAAACGAGAATTATACATAAATTACTTAACTTTAACTATCCATCTATTTACTAAATAATAATCTTATGAAAACCAGAATGATATGGGCGAATTTAGCCACTAACGATATACAAAAAACGATTCAGTTTTATACTGATTTAGGTTTCAAACAAAATGGAGCAGAAACAAATGAACTGGTAAGTTTTTCTTTTACCGACAGTAATTTTATAATTAACTTTTTTACTGCCAAAAGATTTGAATGGGCTTTAAAAGGTAAGCCGGCCAACACAGAAACTCAAAATGAAATCATCTTTTCTTTATCTGCAGACAGCAGGGAAGAAGTTGATTTATGGCTGGAGAAAGTAAAAAAAGCCGGAGGCACCATTTTCTCTGAACCTGAAGATTTTGAAGTAGGATACACATTTGGTTTTACTGATCCAGACGGACATAAATTCAATTTCCTGTATTGGCCGGGAATGTAGTTTTTATAAACTAATTATTCTCAACCAATTCAATATCCATCGTCTTTATCAAACCATTCTGAAAAGTATAAACATGTTTAACGAATCCGTCAAACATTACGTTGTTTTGCAAATCCTTTACGTTTTGATGTACTTTTACCTCAAGGCTGCCATTTTCTCTTTGATTAAAACCAACCGGGTCAACTTTTGGGTTTATTTCTGTCCATTGTCTTGTCCAGTATTGTTTAATTTCGTCGTGTCCGCTAATATACCCGCCTTCCCATGCTTTTGACCACTGAATATCTGGCTGCATTGTTGATAATGCATTATCAATGTTTCTTTCGTTAAAAGCCGTATAAGCTTTGTATATTGTGTCTTCGAATTGATTTGCCATTTTTTTATTGATGATTTAAAATTTTAATAAATTGGTTCCCAAAGTTCAATTTTATTGCCTTCCGTATCCATAATATGCACAAATTTACCATAATCATACGTTTCGATGTCATCCAAAATGGTAACTCCGTTTTCTTTCAGATTTTCCAAAAGTCCTTCGATATTCTGAACACGATAATTAATCATAAACTCTTTTTTTGACGGCGAAAAATATTCATCACCTTTCTTAAAAGGACACCATTGCGTTGATTCTAACTTTTCAGGATTATCAAAATTTCTGGATTCAAAACTGGCAGAACCCCAATCGTTGATTTCCAAACCTAAATTTTTAGCATACCAGTCTTTAGTTTCTTTCGGATTTTCAAGAAAAAAGAAAATCCCGCCAATTCCGGTCACTTTTGGTGTAGTATCGGGTTGATTTTGTGATTCTTCCATATTTTGGTTTTTAAACGCTGCGTTAGTTTTCTTTTACTAAGATAGAATTATTTTCATCACAAATGCTAAATATTTAATCCACAAATTTTAAAAACGTAAAATCCTTTTTTAGCATTTCTATTTCATTTATTCTGGTTTCTTCTTGAGCTTTCGCAGCATAGACCTGCATTTGCAGCTCATAATTATAAACAGCCTCTTGTATTGTTTCAAAATCTGTGTTCAATAGATTTTCGGATAAAATTAAAGCATCCAAAAGGCCAATATTAGCGCCTTGTCCCGCAAATGGAGGCATTAAATGTGCCGCGTCGCCAATGAGTGTAATAGGTATGGGGCGATTATTTTTCCAAGGCTTTTCGACTGATATTTTTTTAGTTGGCAGACCTGTAAAAAACGAAGTTGAATTAAATAACTGTTGGTAAACAACACTCCAGTCATTAAAACGCTCTAAAATATATTGAATGATGCGCTCCGGATTTTGAAAATCTAACTCAAGCGTTTCAGGCATTTTAAAAATCACATTATAGCTTAAAACCTTACTGTTTTTAGGGTTTGCAACTAATGAATTTCCATTATATGAAGTCATTAAAATTTTGTCATCACACAATTTATAGAAATCAGGACATTTTAGCTCTGGTTCAGATACTTCACCTTGTATCATATACGTTCCCGTAAATTCAACTTCTGTATCAGTAAGATATTTTCTAATAGCAGTCATTCCGCCGTTTGCTCCAATAATAAAATCTGCTGTTTCGACTGTACCATTTTCAAAATGCAAAATCCATTGATCTTTTTGCTTTTCAATTTTAATTAGCTTTCTGTCCCAAACAACCGTATCTTTTTCTAAACTACTGATTAATAAAGTTCTTAAATCATTTCGATTAATTTCCGGATTATTATATTGTTCTTCTTCAGAAGTTTCTTTGCTAAACAATACATTCCCCAGATGATCTGTCATAATCCTTCCCATCGGAATTGCTTTTTCATAATAACCATCGAGTAATCCTGCTTTTTGCATCGCATCTTGTCCTGAACCTTTATGTAAATCCAGCGTACCGCCCCAAATTCTTGATTTTGGATCTTTATCTCTTTCGTAAACCGTAACGTTAATTCCATTTTGCTGCAGTAATCTTGCCATGGTTAAACCAACCGGACCAGCGCCTGCAATGGCCGTTTTTTTATTTTGTAATAACATAATTTGCATCATTAAATTAGGTTACAAAATTGAAAAAGAAGTGTGGGATGAAATAGTAAAAATCAGCCGTTTTTAGGATTTGTTTTTTTTATTGCCACAATATCCATAAAACGATTGTCTGCATTTTTACTTAATTCTTTTGGTGTAACGCCAGAGTATTTTTTAATTTCCTTGATAAAATGATTCTGGTCTGAAAAGTTTTGATCCGGAAAAAGATTTCCTTCGCTGATAGATTTAAACGAAGAACCAAAACGAAGAATATTACAATAGGCTTTAAGCGAAATCCCAAATTGCTGATTAAAGTAACGATTGATCTGGCGACTGCTCCAAAACACATTTTCAGAAAGTTCCTTTACAGTTATTGATCCTTCAGAGAAATAAATAAGGTCAAATAATTTCTTTTTTCGATTATCCATATCATTTATCAAACTACCTTTTATTATTTGAGTTACTTTACTGCAAAAAATCTCAAAAGTATTCAAATCACTTTCTTGAAACTGCCATATTTTATCTGAAATATTTTTTCCTCCGTTTAAAACATCTTTAATAGAATCGCCAAACAAATACTCTACGGCCAGAAGTTTAAATCCAATAGAAAACATTTTTGTGCCAATGGGAATATGTATGGCACTTGGAATGGTATCTAAACCCCTAATTGATATTTTCCAGCCCTCAGAATTGATATTTATTGCAGCAAGATCAACCATTCCGTTTGGAAGAATAGTTGACGGAATATCTTTTCCGGTATTGTTTTCCAGCATCCAAAAGCTGTGCACAAAATGAGAAATCGAAGAATCCGGTAAAGCCGATTGAATTATTAAACCCATAAAACAAATTTAAATAAAAACTATAATGCTGAATATTTCTTTGGCTTTAAGCCGATATGCTGTTCAAAAACTCTTGAAAAATGGCTTAAATTGGTAAATCCTAATTCATATCCAGCTTCTGAAACAGATAAATGTTTTTCTTTTAAAAGTCTGGCTGCTTCCTGCATTCTCATAAATTGATAATATTCGAAAACGCCTTTTCCAAAAGTCTGTTTAAATAATTTTCGCAGTTTAGGTTCGCTCATTCCCGCTTCTTTGGCTAATGAAGCAATATCCGGCGCTTTGTCTAAATTAGACTGTAAATAAAATTTAATGCTATAAATTGCTTTTATATCTTTAATATGAATGCCGCTTGCCGGGGTTTGTTCTCGCTGCAGCAACATGGCAAAAATATGACATAAGAGTTCTTCGCATTTTAGTTTATTATAATGACTTTCTAAACTTTGAGGGACCAATTGGTGAATCATTTCGCCTGCCGTTGTAACCATTGCTGGAGAAATTCCGGTTTCGTAAGCAAAAGTATCCTGAGAAGAAAGTATGTTTGAGATAACAGGATGTTGTAGTTCGCTAAATCGTTGTTTTAAATAATCTCTTGAGGCAGAAATGGTAATGCTTCTAAAAAATGTATTTTGAGGCATTGCAATTACAGATGAAACCGACTGCATACAAATAAAAACATTGGGCTGTTCAGGTAAGAGTTTTTCCTTTTGAACAGAACTATCAAAAATACCGCTGAGAAAAAATATTACATTTTCCTGTCCTTCTGGAATTATATTTTTACGTTCAAGTACAATTTCTTCTTTTAAATAATAATTCCGAATCATCATTCGGAGATCATTTCCCCAATTAAAACCGGTCATATAACCTTCGCCTAACTTTTCCGGAATATCAATAAAACGTCCGCGGACAGAAGCGCCAATTGCATCTGCCAGCTTATTAAGAATTCCAGAACCGTCTTTATCTACAACTTCAATTTTCATTTACGACTATTTTAATATCAAAAACGGATATTTTATCTATAAATATACAAATAATTTTGTAGTAGAAATTTAAACCAAACAAAAAGAACACATTATGTTAATAGAAAATAAAAAAATAGCCATTGTTGGCGGCGGACCGGGAGGATTAACTCTTGCCCGATTGTTACAGGAAAAAGGGGCAGATGTAAAGGTCTATGAAAGAGACGAAAACAAATACATTCGCCAGCAAGGTTCTACACTTGATCTGCATGAAGATACTGGTTTAAAAGCCCTGCTAACTGCGGGATTAATGGATGAATTCAAAAAACACTACCGTCCCGGAGCTGATAAAATGAAAATTACAGATCGTACTATGGAGGTTGTTTACAATGATCATCATGAAAAAACCGAAGAAGATTTTGGAAACGAGCATTTTAGACCAGAAATTGATCGAGGTCCGCTCCGTGATTTGTTGATTTCGTCGCTTAAAGAAGAAAATATAATATGGAATTCTAAATTCATCGAAATGAAGTCATCAGGATCTGGCTGGGAAATTTCTTTTGAAAATGGAACAACCGCTTATGCCGATTTAGTTATCGCTTCTGATGGTGCCAATTCACGTGTTAGAAAATATCTTACAGATATTCAGCCTATATTTTCGGGAGTAACTGCAATTGAAATCAATGTTTATAATGCTCAAAAAAATGCTCCTAAATTGTGGAAATTGGTTAATGACGGAAAAATTTTTGCTTTAGAACAGGGAAAAACGGTTTTATGCAGTGCAAAAGGCGACGGAACACTTTCGGTCTTAATTGGTTTAAAAACAACACATGACTGGCTTGTTAAATCAGGAGTCGATTTTACTGATAAAACTGAAACTGCTCAATGGTTTAAAGAGGAATTTAAAAATTGGAATCCGGATTGGCAGGAACTTTTTGAAAGTGATGCCATTTGGCTTACGCCGCGCCCAATGTATCATTTTCCATTAGATGAGTCTTGGAAACCAATGTCAAATCTTACTATGATTGGCGATGCTGCCCATCGTATGCCGCCATACGCAGGAGAAGGGGCAAACCAGGCTTTGGCAGATGCATTAGAATTATATGAAGTTTTAACCTCTAATTTATTTGTAAATATGGAAGATGCAATTGGCTTTTTTGAAAAAAGAATGTGCGCCAGAACTTCTGAAATTACTGAAATTACCTTGCAGCAAACAGAAGCAATGCATGATGAAAATAACCTGCAGTTATTGATTGATTTCTTTAATGAAGTTTTTTAAAGTCACTTTGCATTCTCAGTATTAAGTCCTAAAAACTGAATAATGAGACTGTTACTGAATACTAAGCCTTTCTCTCAACTGGTCTAAAATACCACGATACAACAGTTAAAACTAATAATAAAGACGGACTAGTAAATAACAAAAAAAAGCCACTCTTAAAGTGGCTTTAGCTATATATATTATTCTATTTTTTTGAGAGTCAATTTTACCTCTTTGCTATCCAGAATTAATTCGTCGTTTGTTATTGTGCTTTCGCAAGGGTATGGAGTTCCTACTTCATCTTTAATCACTAAACTTTTCCCGCCTTTTGTCAAAGCGTATGTCCCATTTGTTATCTCTCTTGTCAAATATCCGGTAACATGTCCATCTTTTGTAAATGTTAGAGTCCCATCGGTTAGAATGACCGTTTTTAAGGAGTCAGACATAGGGATTTTGGGTTCTACGGCTGTTATTTTCCAAGAGTTAATCAGTTTATTTCTTCCCTTAGAACATGAAATCATTAATATTGCTGCCAATGCAAGCCCGAAGATAAATAATTTAGAATTTTTCATGATTTTGTGATTAATAATTAGACAGGAAAAAGATACAAAAAAAAGTTTTACCCCTAACATTTTATTAACATAAAAAGAATTAAAACATCTGATTTCTAATATTTTATTAAAATTAACCCGCTTTTTTAAGATTTGATCAGCCTTAAACAATCGTTCATAATTTGATAGAAGAGACGCAATTATTGGTGTCATTGCCAATCTCTTTCCAAAATGGTTTTGCTTTTAGACTTTTGATATTCCATTGTTTTTCATTTTTAAAATATTCATACAAAACCACGACGGTTTTTGGCTCTCCCAAAATATAAGCGATTCCGTTGCCTTCAATTTCAGTTTCCAGAATACTTATTTTCTGTTTTACAATTTCTGGCTGCAAAGGATTAATTATATAATGATCAAAAGGAAAACTTCCATCTAAATCTGGAAAAATATCTCTTTGATTATAAGCATAAATAAAGCTGAATACTTTTTTGTGCATAGACAGATTCCGATTAATCTCGTACAAATGAGAAAGCGATGTAACATCACCAATCAGGTAATAATAAGCTGCTGAATCGTCAACAAGTAATTTTCCTTTTGGCGGTTTAAAATATAAAATATCATCCTTTTCGAGTGTTCTTACCCAATTAGCTCCTTTTCCTTTTGAAAAAGTACATATTGCAACATCAATAATCTGATGAACCGGCTCGTAATTCCAAATAGAATATTTGCGGGTTTCGAGGTTGGGGAATGAGAGGCAGTCGCCCAAAAAAATATCTATTGTAAACCCCGGAATATATTCCATTTTCTCAAAGTCAGAACTTTGAATTTTCAAATGAAATACGTGTCTGTTGATCTGCTTAATGTCAATTAATCTGCCTTTCTGAATTTCATGGTTTGTCTGCATAATTTTTAAATTTGATGCAAAGATGAAACTTGAAAAAAGAGTAATTATTGACTTAAGTCAAAATCAGATTTTTGATTTTAACCGACTTAGAGTTTCTTGAGAAATATTTAAGTAAGAGGCTACCATTTTGTTCGGTAAACGCTGCACTAATTTTGGATTTTGGTTTAGCAGTAACTTATAACGTTCTTTAGCGTCCATGGTTATAAACGACATTAATCGCTTTGTGTTGGTTATATAAGCAACTTCCAGATAATGTCTGTAGAATTTTTCCCAAGCGGGAACTAAATCTATCAAATGATAAAAATCTTTTTGAGTAATACACAATAACTCTGTTTCTTCAAGTGCCTGAATAAATTCAAAAGAAGGTTCATTAGTAATAAAACTGACTAAAGCCGTGGCAAAATTATCTTCAAAAGCCAGATAACGTGTAGAATCCAGTCCTTCTTCATTAATAAAAAAGATACGCAGACAACCTTTGCCAACGAAAAACATTCGCTGGCTGGTTTGTCCGTGTGTTACCAAAATTTCATTTCTTTTTGGCTTTAAAGGTTTAAAAAAAGATAATATCGTTTCCATTTCGGAATCGTTTACAATAATCTCTTTTCGGATATAATTTTCTATTTGTTTATACATTGATTTTCTTTTAAAACATTTAAAAACTATATATTTATTGGTTATTAGTTACTTTTTCTGAAAGTTTTCTGGCATTTGGAATTATCAAAAAGGCTGCTATATAAGCAACCGGAAGCATAATTGTCCAGGCTTTTAGAAATTTTAAAAACCAATCTTCACCAAATCCGTAATTGCGAATTAAACCCACAAAGGCCATTATAAGTGTCATTGGAATTACAACAAATAAAGTGTTAACATACTTAAAGTGTCTCTTTTTCATTTTTTTAAATTTTAAATTAATACAAGCGCAAAGATGCGTTGGAGGTACTAATTCAAAATTGACATAAGTCAAAAAAGGCTTATTCAGAAAAGATAATTACTTTGAAAGTTTGTTAAAAAGAATTAATTCAGGGTTAAAGCTCCCAGAATTTCTTCATACATAAACGGACCGCCGGGATATTTTGCAGTATAATCCAGATTCATCCAGACTTGTCCGCGTTCATCTATATGATAATGCAGTTTTTTACCATAACTTTCTTTTTGAAAAAGAACATTTTTAATTAGATAATTGATTTTTTCAAGATCAATCATTGAACCAATTAATATTTCTGGGTAAATATGGCCTTTAGTATGAATGAGCCTTGGCGTGCCTCCGATAGAACGAATCGCCGCAGCCATTAAAATTGAATGATCATCGCAGTCTCCAGAGAAATATTCTAATGATTCGCTGGCAGTGGCAATATAATCGCCGTCTTTTGGGTCGTTTACATAATTCCAGCGTCCGTTAATTTCTTTAAAAACAGCAAAACACTGAATAATAGTTCGGTAGTCTGAGTAGCCTTTAATTCCTTTAAAATGCTTTGTAGTAGCCATAATGGCAAAATTTCGCACTTTTGGGTTTTGATATTCTATGGCGCTGATAATTTTTGATCGATTTGGAAACGGAAGCAGTTTGGCTACAATAATATCCTGCGGATACGGATTGTCTGACATGGTATAAATCATCGAATTATAATCTTCAGAAATCTCGCTGAAACCATAATTTCCAATGACCGATCCGTAGAATAAAATCAATAGATAAACTGCAACGCATAAAATAATTATGGTTCGCAGATACATCAGCAAAAAGAAAATCGCGGCAAAAACAAAAATGAATATAAAAACACGATCGAGATTGAAAGCCCATTCTAAATCGATAAGATTTTGATGCAGAATGATAAATATCGGAATTGTAATAAAAAGACTCAACACAGAAATAATAATCCTATCCCAAGGCGATTTCACCTGTAATTTGGATTTTAACTGCGGAAGGTCAATTTTAGGAAAATTTATCATAAGAATCAAAAGCAGTATTTACAGCGCTTTTACCGTTTCAACAAAAGTACTTTTTTTATCAATAATTCCCAGATCAAATAATTGATTTTGAATTTTGATAAATGCTTTTTCGGTTAAATTTTTTTGAGACCATTGCGTTAATTTCAGCCATTCCTGAATATCTTCTGTTTTTTGATTAAATAATTCGGCCAAAGTTTTGTCTATGTCAGGAATCTGAGCAAAATCATGCGTGGTTTTATTGATAATTTCCAATACTTTTTCAACCACTTTTGGATTCTTTTTTAAGAACTCATCACGAACCGTTATCACAAATGAAGGCCATGGAGTAGGGCAGTCGCCCACACGTCTAAAAATTCCCTGGTCTACTAATGGTTTGGTCATAAAGCGCTCCCACATAAAATAATCTGCAGTTCCGTTGGTTAAAGCTTCAACAGCACCGTCAATCGTATTTATAATTTCAAATTGTAAATCATCACTTTTCCAGCCTTGTTCATCTGCATTTACATACGCCATCAATTGTGATCCTGAACCAATTCTGGAAATAGCTGCTTTTTTATTCTCTAAATCTTTTATAGTTTCAAAATTAGATTTTGCAGCAACGTGTATTCCCCAAATTAAAGGCGATTGTACATAAATCTGAACAATTTTACTGGGATTTCCTGCTGTTATATCTTTTACAATTCCTTCAGTTAAAATCACGGCCATATCAGCTTCGCCTTCGCGCAGCATCTCACACATTTTACCGGTGCCTTCAGGAACGTTTTTCCATTGTAAATCGATATTTTCTGCTTCAAATTCGCCATTTTCAATGCATAAATGCCATGGCAGATTGAAGTGCTCAGGAACACCTGCAATTTTTACAGTTTTCATTATAGTTTGAGTTTAAGTTAAGTCTGGTATGCGTATGCTTAAGTTTTTGCTTTAATTTTTTAATAAATCGGCCCTGTGTTTGTCTGAAAGACAAGGTTCTGCGTATTGAATTGTATCATTTGATTCATACTCGCGTAAAACGCTTCTTAAAATCGAATAATCAACATCTCGAACAACTTCTACTGATATAAAATTATCATTTAATCCTTCTGATAAACAATTAATTGCTTTTAGTTTTTCTCTAATAATTTCTTTATCAAAACCTTTTTCTAAAATGATTACCTGAACGATTGAATTTCCTGAATTTTCTATCGTTTCTCTGTAAACCAAACGTTTTTCTTCTTCATCAAATTCGGCGTAAAATAAATCATCTGTGGCGATCAGTGGTCCAAAAAATGGAATATTATCTAATTTAAAAAGTCCTTTTTCTAAATCTACAATTTCAGCCCACATCGTTTCTGAAACCGTTTCTTCTAAATAATCACTATAATATTTAAATAATATTTTTTTATGTGTTTCCTGCATTATTCTATTTCGCTTATTACAGCTTTTAATGGTGATATAATTATGCGATAACCGTCCGGATCCTGAATCATGGTTCCGTTTTCGTTCCAAAAAGGATTTACTGCGGTTATCACTGCAATATTGTGGTGTGTAATTTTCTTAATTAATTCGTTATAATCTGAAATCGTTTTGGGATAAAGCACTGTTATGTCATCTTCATCAAAGGTATGATTCGCATTTACATGAGACTGTGTAAATTCAAAATGCCAGTCGAGACCTGATTTTCCAATAAAAATTCCGTTATAATTGTTATGTTTTTCAAAACCTCCCAAGAGTTCAAAACCTAATATATTGACGTAAAAATCCTCAATTTTATTTAAATTATTGGTATGTCTGGCAACTCTTAAAAACATAAATTTTAGATTTAAAAAAATTATCAAATTTTCTAATTAATTCCCCGCCAATTTATTTAATGTATAGGTAATCAATTCATCTACTGCTTTATAAGGATCTTCGCTAAAAGTTCCGGAAGCACGATTGGCAATAATAGCATTTAAAGATAAGGCATTATGACCTAAAAGCGAAGAAAGGCCATAAATTGCTGCTGTTTCCATCTCTAAATTGGTAATTCGGTTATCATTAAAATTAAAATTATCCATTTTACTATTCAGCTCTTCATCCTGGATATTTAAACGCAAAACGCGTCCCTGAGGACCATAAAAACCTCCGGCTGTTGCCGTTATTCCTTTAAAAATTTTGTCTGATTCGATAATTTTCTCCAGTTTTTCAGAACATGGAATCACGTAAGGTCTTCCTTTTCTAATATCCCAGTTGGTGTGATAAATAAAAGCATCTTCGAGAGCTGTATTCGAAACTTCATCAATTAAATAGGAGCGAAGCATATTGTCTAATCCCAGTCCGAATTTTGACATAACAAAGCTGTCAACAGGAATATCTTCCTGCAGCGATCCTGAAGTTCCAATTCTGATAATATTTAAAGAAGTTAGTTTTTCTTTTGGTTGACGTGTTTTTAAATCAATATTTACCAACGCATCTAATTCGTTTACAACAATATCAATATTATCAGGACCAATTCCGGTAGACATTACAGAGATTCTTTTTCCTTTATAAATTCCGGTTTGGGTTTTAAATTCTCTCTTTTGTGTCGAATATTCGATTGAATCAAAAAACTGAGTAATTTTTTCAACTCTGTTCTGGTCTCCAACAAAAATTATATCGTTGGCAATATGTTCTGGACGAAGGTTTAAGTGGTAAACACTTCCATCCGGATTAAGTATTAATTCTGATTGTTTTATCATTTTTTTTCTTTTTGAGGTACAAAGATTTAAAGAGGTAAAGGGTCATTTTTTTTCTGCAGAGGCACAGCAGTGTCTCTCATTTATTTCAAGTTCGTATAACCTGAAACTATTTTACCCTCCAACTCTTTTGGTTTTAAATCCTTTTTCTTTTAAAATAGCCATAATTTTATCTCGGTAGTCGCCTTGTATAATGATAGAATCATCTTTAAAAGTACCGCCAACGCTTAGTTTTGTTTTAATTTCTTTGGCTAGTAATTTAAAATCTTCATCGCTTCCCTCATAACCTTCGATTATGGTAGTGGCTTTTCCTTTTCGCTTTTCGAATTTACAAATCATAGGTTCTTTCTGAATATAAAGAACATGGTCCTGTTCTTGAATTTCTTCCGGTTCGTTTGATTCTACGTGATCAGGAAATAAGTTTTTTAATTGATCTTTAAAGTCCATATTTTTTTATTCTGTAAAATAAATTTCCAACCATAAAGGTATTTAAAAATTAAATTCCAAACCCCATAACAGAGTTTGGAATTTGGAATTTTTTATCCTGACAGTATCAGGATTGGAATTTGTTTAATTTTTATTTTTTAATTAAACCTAATTCCACTAAACGTTCGTGTAAAAACTCGCCCGCTGTGATATCTTCGAATTTCTTAGGATTTTCTTCATCAATACAGTTTTCAAGGCAGTCTAAACGCATATCGCTTACAGGATGCATAAAAAACGGAACAGAATAACGAGAAGTTCCCCATAATTCTCTTGGCGGATTTACCACCTGGTGAATCGTTGATTTCAACTTGTTGTTTGTATGTCTTGATAACATATCTCCCACATTAATTACTAATTCGTCATCTGCTGCAATAGCATCAATCCAATCACCGTTGTGGTTTTGAACCTGAAGTCCTTTACCTTGGGCTCCCATTAATAAAGTAATTAAATTAATGTCGCCGTGAGCTGCTGCACGAATCGCATTTTCTGGCTCAGAAGTAATTGGCGGATAATGAATTGGTCTTAAAATAGAATTTCCTTCTTTTCCAAAGTTGTCAAAATAAAATTCATCTAAACCAAGATGTAAAGCCAAAGCTCTTAAAACATAAATTCCTGTTTTTTCAAGCATTTGATACGCTTCTTTTCCTACTTCATTAAAACGAGGAAGTTCTTTTACTTCAACGTTATCTGGGTATTCTGAAGCCCATTTAGAATCTTTGTCAACATACTGACCAAAATGCCAGAATTCCTTCAAATCTCCTTCTTTACGTCCTTTAGCATGTTCTTTTCCAAAAGAAACATAACCTCTCTGGCCGCCAATTCCGGGAATTTCATAATTATGCTTAGTTTCTACTGGCAAGGCGAAAAATTTTCTAATTTCACCATAAAGTTCGTCTACCAATTTGTCATCTAAAAAATGACCTTTTAAGGCAACGAAGCCAATGTTTTCAAATGCACTGCCGATTTCATTTACAAATTTTTGTTTACGTTTCGGGTCGTCCGAAAGGAAATCACGTAAGTCTACACTAGGAATGTTTTGCATACTTTACATTTTTATTTAAGAAAAAAGGTATAAACCTTTCCAAAACAAAGGTAAATAATATTTTAGATTTGAATTTTAAATCTTTTAATAAAATTGAAAAAATCAAACCAAAACAATCGAAATTGTTTGATTTTTTTATCTTTGATAAAAACTAAACTTACCAGACCAATGATCTTTTACAGAGAAAAACTTACTGATGAAAAATTACTAGATTTATATAAAAAACTTCTGAAACCGCGCTTAATAGAAGAAAAAATGTTGATTTTGATTCGACAAGGCAAAGTTTCAAAATGGTTTTCCGGAATAGGGCAGGAAGCTATTGCTGTGGGAGTTACCTCTGTTTTAGACGATTCTGAATATGTATTGCCAATGCACCGAAATCTGGGTGTTTTTACAACAAGAGATATTCCGCTGCACAGACTTTTTTCGCAATGGCAGGGAAAAGCTAACGGTTTTACAAAAGGCCGTGACAGAAGTTTTCACTTTGGAACTCAGGAATACAATATTATTGGAATGATTTCGCATTTGGGTCCGCAGCTTGGGATTGCTGACGGAATTGCCCTAGCGAATAAACTTAAGGACAATAAAAAAATTACAGCCGTTTTTACTGGTGAAGGTGCTACAAGCGAAGGTGATTTTCATGAAGCATTAAATATTGCGGCGGTTTGGAAACTTCCGGTTATGTTTATTATTGAAAATAACGGTTACGGACTTTCTACACCAACAAATGAGCAATATTTATGCGAAAACCTCGCCGATAAAGGAATTGGTTACGGTATTGAAAGCTGGATTATTGACGGAAATAATATTGTAGAAGTTTACAATAAATTATCGAAGTTAAAAGAGGATATGATCGAAAATCCCCATCCGGTTTTATTAGAATTTAAAACTTTTAGAATGCGCGGCCACGAAGAAGCGAGCGGTACTAAATATGTTCCGCAGGAATTAATGGATCAGTGGGAGCTTAGAGACCCTGTTACTAATTATAAAAAATATTTAACTGAAATTGGAATTCTTACTGAAGAACTCGATGATCAGTTTCGCTCTGAAATTAAAAAGGAAATTGACGAAAACTGGGCGATGGCAAATGCCGAACCTGAAATCGAAGCTACTTATAGCGGAGAATTAGATGATGTTTACAAACCGTATCAATTTGAAGAAGTTAACCCAGAATCAGGTAACGCTAATATTCGATTTATTGATGCTATCAGAAACGGTTTAAGCGAATCAATGCAGCGTCATAAAAACCTCGTTATTATGGGTCAGGACATTGCAGAATACGGAGGCGCTTTTAAAATAACAGACGGATTTGTTGAATATTTTGGAAAAGAACGTGTTCGAAATACGCCAATCTGCGAGAGTGCTGTTGTTTCGACTGCAATGGGATTATCGATTAATAATTATAAAGCAATTGTAGAAATGCAGTTTGCTGATTTTGTTTCTACAGGTTTTAATCCAATTGTAAATTTACTGGCAAAATCCCATTATCGCTGGGGTGAAAAAGCCGATGTTGTAGTTCGTATGCCTTGTGGCGGCGGAACTCAGGCCGGGCCGTTTCACTCACAGACAAATGAAGCCTGGTTTACTAAAACACCCGGTTTAAAAGTGGTTTATCCTGCTTTTCCGTATGATGCAAAAGGATTATTAAATACTGCGATTAATGATCCGAATCCGGTTTTATTTTTTGAACACAAACAATTATACAGAAGCGTTTATCAAGACGTTCCAACAGATTATTACACACTTCCATTTGGAAAAGCATCTTTAATAAAAGAAGGAAATGCGGTAACGATTATTGCTTTTGGGGCTCCGGTTCACTGGGCTTTAGAAACTTTGGCTAAACATCCTGAAATAGAAGCTGACTTAATTGACTTAAGAACATTGCAGCCACTTGATACCGAAACTATTTTTGCTTCAGTTAAAAAGACAGGAAAAGCAATAATTTATCAGGAAGACACTTTGTTTGGAGGAATTGCAAGTGATATTTCGGCTTTAATTATGGAAGAATGTTTCCAATATTTAGATGCTCCGGTAAAAAGAGTAGCGAGTTTAGATTCACCAATTCCGTTTACAAAAGCACTAGAAGATCAGTTTTTAGCTAAGAATAGATTTGAGGAAGTTTTGAAGGAATTGTTAGCGTATTAAAAAATTTAAATACATAGAAACATAGTTTTTTCAAACCGATTAAAGGCGTTTCACTTAGTTTAAACAAACATAGCTATGTTTGAAAACTAGTTTCTTTTTATATTCTTTATTCAAGAAATAAAATCTATGTTTCTATGTGTTTAAAAAACTTTTTAGATTAAAATAACCAATCTTTTTCCATCAGAAACTTCTGCGTTCCACATTTTCTCGATATCGACTAAATTCACCTTTTCAATATTTACTTTTAATTTGTTTTGAGAAGCCAGAAGAAACATTTCAGGAAGTATTTCTGAAAATAAAAGTTTCACTTCATCTTTTGTCCAACTCCCTAAACCAGATCCAGATAATTGCAAATCAACACTTCGTAAAATTTGAGATGATAATTGAATTACATCTCCCGACATTGAACCAACAGAAACATATCTCGTTTTAGGAGTAAAATTTCCGTTTCCTTTTAAAACCGAAAGAATAAGCTCTGCCGAATGTCCCCATAAATAATCCAAAACAATATCAATTGGTGTATTTTGATGGATTTCTTTTAACTGAGAAATAAACGATTCGTCATTTTGTTTTAGAGAAACAATTTCGTCAGCTCCTAATTCTAAAAGACTTTGAAGTGTTTTCTCGTTTCTTCCTG
The DNA here is from genome assembly GCF_024171645.1 of Flavobacterium sp. HSC-32F16. Taxonomy (GTDB): domain Bacteria; phylum Bacteroidota; class Bacteroidia; order Flavobacteriales; family Flavobacteriaceae; genus Flavobacterium. The sequence continues at coordinate 108,645 of NZ_JALKAC010000001.1, forward strand.
TAACAATTATTTTCTTCGCTCCATAATATTTCGCAATCTGAATGGCCATTTGGCCTGTAAAACCTGTTGCGCCATTAATTAAAACCGTTTCTCCAGGTTTTATTCCGGCTCTAAATCGAAGCGCCATTGCCGAACCTGCAACCGCATTTGGCATTGCTGCAGCCGTTGCAACATCAATTCCGTATGGTAATGCAACCATTCTGTTTTTCTCTACTAAAGCTTTTTCGGCTATTGTTCCGGAAATTCCTCGTGCATAAACTGTGGTTCCATTTTCGAGCAAACCAATGGCGTCACTCCCAATTATAAATCCGTTTTGATTTTCATTTTCCGAAGAATAATGTTCACCACTTGCAATTCCTTTATCCAGATTGGTAATCGCCACGGCTTTAACCGAAATTAAAACCTCATTTTCATTTGCTGCGACTGGCTCTTGGAATTCTGCATATTTTGGCAATTCGCCCATTTTATAAACTACTGCTGCTTTCATAATTTTTATAAATATTAAATTTTATGAAGCAAAATTATACAGCCGTTTATGGACAGGCAATAACATTTGTTATCAAATGAAATAAGAAACAATTATCAAGTTTTTTTTTTTAACCATATAAGTTATATAAGTTCATTTAAATTGAAAGCTAAAACTTAAATTTTCTTATATAACTTATATGGTGAAATTTTAATTATTTTTTGTGAACCAATTTACTTTTGATTCGGCTTAAATGAACCGTACTCACACCAAGATAAGATGCAATGTAATGCTGCGGAACGCGCTGCACAATTTGAGGTTTTTCTTCAATTAAACTGAGATAACGTTGAGTAGGGGAGTCTTTTATGAAAGAAAAAAAGTGTTTCATATAATCAAATGTTCTTTGAAAAAGCATATTAATTAACCGATCCCGAAGTTCAGGGATTTCTTTTATTTCTTCCAAAATTGTGTCAACATCATTTTTAGAAACCCACCATAAAACAGAAGGTTCGATTGTTTCTACCACAACCGGACTCGGGAATTTTTTAATGAAACTTTCGATAGAAGCAACGCTCTGATTTTCGAAAAAGAACTGTGAAGTTAAATCTTTTCCGTTATTATTAAACCAAACCCTGATACAGCCTTTTTCTATTATAAAAAGCTTTTTAGAAACTTCGCCTTCTTCAATCAAAACTGTTTTGACCGGAACTTCAATACGGTTGAAATAACTGGTATATTCGTTCCATTTTTCATCAGTTAAAGGGAATTTATTTCGGAATTGTTCGAACATTTATATCAGTTTAAGTTCTTTTGCTAAAGTAAAATTTGTAGTCACAAGCAAGTTATCACTCATACCATAAACTTCATTCTGTTCTGAATCTTTAAATTTAGAAGCACTCAAAATTATTGTTTTCTCATTTTCTGTCCTAAGTAAAAAAGTCTGTGGATAAATATAATACTTCGTATTTGTATCATCTAAATTTGAAGAAGATACTTTTTCCCAATTGATTTTAAAATCAATAATTTTCTGACCAATTAAGTTAATCCACTTTTCCTCATTAGAAACATCCCATTTTTGCTCGTAATCATTAGGTTTTTCTTCTAAATCAATTTCTTTTGACAATAGTCCATAACTAAAAAAGGTATTGTCCCAAAAAACATAAATCGTTTTGTTTGTAGTTTTAAAATAAATAGAATGATCAAGAGAATCTATATCTGAATATTTTGTGTTATAAAGTGGTTCTGGAGAAAGCACAATATTTTCATCATCTAAATTGCAGTAATCTATTTCTCCATAAATAATTCCTTCAATTATTTCTTCAACAAACATTTTGCGACAATTGTTTTCATAAACAATGTGTTCATCCGTTAATAGCATAGAATAACTATTTAGAATCTGATTCAACCTCAAACAACTGCACCTGACTTTTCAATCTCTCAATCAACAAATTCATCATTCGTTTATTTAAACTTGAGGAGTTCTGAATGTAGGTTTCATATTCTTCAATTGTAAAAAGTGCCATTACTATTCCTTTTAGGGAATTTCTGAACTTAATATCTTTTTGAATGGAGTTTTCTATTGTCTGGAGTTTTTTTTCGACAGAATAGGAATAAAAATCGGCTTTGTTTTTATTGACATAATTAATAAAAACCGCTACAAACAAATCATTTTGAAGTTTCAATATAGGTCTAATGGTTTGATTTTGAAAGATTTCATCTGTAGAAGATTGAGCACTTACGGTCCCTAAAGTTTCGCCTCTGAATTCTCTTAAAAAAATATCTCTATCTGCCATGTTTTTTATTTAAATTTAGAAAAAAATCTAATACAAAAAATTAAACAATAAAAGTAATATCAGAAATTTTAAGTTTTATTCTCTTAAAAGACTGAAATTGCTTGTATGTAGAAAATAAATTAATTTAGCGAAGCACATACTATAAACTTATTAATTAGGCAGTCTAAAAAATACACTTATGAAAATAACATCTTTCTCTTTTTTTCTCTTGATTGTCACTGTTCTTATTTCTTGTAATTCAAAGGAAAAGAAAGATAACTATAAAGAAGTTTCCTATCAGGCTGTAAACAATAAAGACACTGCTGTTTTAGCGATAAAAATCAGCGATAAACGTTTTTACGGACGTTACGAAATTTCGTATTACGGAGTAGGGAAGGATTCGGGAGATGTAAGGGGAGACATAAAGGGAAATACTTTGACAGGAGATTTTCATTATATCTCTAACGGCGGCAGCTGGAAAAGAATCCCTTTAGCTTTGCTTAAAAAAGACAGCAAATTGATTTTAGGAAATGGTGTAGTAGGAACTTATATGAATCTTCCGTGTTTTATTCAGGGAACTTTAAATTACAATGATCCTAAGTTTGTTTTTGAAGAGACGGGGAGATAGTTTTTTTTTTCAAGTTTCAGGTTTTCATTTCGAGGAGTGAGAAATCGTACAAGAGATTCTATACAGAATGCCGCCAATCTTTGACGATATACGTGTGCGATTTCTCCTTTCAGTCGAAATGACAATACTTTAGACAAAGCTGAGAACATGAAACCTGAAACTTGAAACAAAAAAACTCACCTGTCCAATCGTCCAATCTGAGATGGCAGTTCGAATATTTCAAGATCGAAATAAATAACTGACGCCATAACATGATCGAAAATATCCGACATTATGTATTCGTAGTTTGCCCAGCGTTTATCACTCGAAAAAACATAAATTTCCAACGGCACTCCATGCGCCGTAGATTGCAGCTGGCGGCACATAATATGCATGTTTTTATTTAATCCCGGATGATCTAATAAATACTGCATGATATATTTTCTAAACATACCTAAATTGGTCATATTACGACCATTAAGCAAAAGTGATTTATCAATTCCGCGAAGATCATTGTACTTTTCAATTTCGGCTTGTCTGGTTTCGATATACGAAGTAATAAGCTGAATTCCTTTCATGTGATTTAAATCATCATTATTAAGGAAACGAATGCTGCTGCTTTTTATTAAAACATGTCTTTTAATACGTCTTCCTTCAGATTTCTGCATGCCTCGCCAGTTTTGGAAAGAATCTGAACTCAAGGCATACGTTGGAATCGTGGTAATCGTATTATCAAAATTGCGGACTTTTACTGTTGTGAGATTGATTTCAATTACATCTCCATCAGCACCAAATTTATCCATCGTAATCCAGTCACCAATGCGAACCATATCGTTTATGGCAACCTGAACACTGGAAACAAATCCCAAAATTGTATCTCTGAAAATCAAGATAATAATAGCCGAAAGTGTTCCTAAAATGGTTAACAATTCACCTTTTTTGATTCCGAATAAAGTCGATATAATCATGGCAACCCCAAAAATCCAAAGTACGATCATAATAACCTGAACGAAGCTGTCGATAGGTTTGTCGCTGTATTCCGGTTTTTGTTTTAAATAATCACGTAAAGCATTAAAAATCGTCCTGATGATCCATAAGCTGATCAGAACGATATAAATACCGACAATTTTTCCAAAAAGCAGTTCCCAATATTCGTATTTATCCAGAATAATAGGAACGGCTTTGTAAATAAAGAAAAACGGAATTAAATACGCTGTGTATTTTGTGGTTTTGTTGTGTATTAAATAATCGTCAAATTTGGTTTTGGTTCGCTGCGCAAAAACGGCAGTTAATGTTACCAAAACAAATTTTGCGATATAATATATTGCTAACGCCAGAAGCAGCATAATAGCAATATTAAAGACCAGACTTATATAAGACGCAAAATTGCGGCTCATTCCCCAATCTCTGAAAAGCGGATATAAAAAATTAAATATTTTATCCAAAAGCTTAAGCATTTGCTTTATTTTCTAAATATTTTTTCTCAACATAAAATGTTCCAAACGGAATAAGAGAAGCAATTAGAATGATAGCAAAGGTTTTTAAATCCCAATTTTGAGATTTTTTCAATAAAAAAGCCAAAATAATATAACCAATAAATAAAACACCATGTGTCATTCCTAATGGTCTTAATAAAGTATGATAAAGTTCAGGATTGTTAGTTTTAATAATAAGCATGTTAGCAAATAAAACCAGATAAGAGACTCCTTCTAAAATAGCGGTAACTTTGAAAATCTTAAGCATGTAGATATTTTTTGAAATTATATGGGCAAAATTAAGTATTAGGATTGGTTTTTGAGTTATGTGTCAGGAAAGTAATTTACTTTTGTATTCTTAAACTTTGATAATGAGCAAACGCGATTTAAAAAAATATTTAGCCGAATTAACCAAAGAACAACTCGAAGAACAACTTATTGAACTTTACGAAAAGTTTAGTCCTGTAAAAGTGTATTACGACTTTGTTTTTAACCCGAAAGAAGACAAACTTCTGCAGGAATCTAAAGTAAAAATTTCGCATGAATATTTTCCTGTAAAAAAGCCAAACGCAAAGTGGCGGCCAAGGGCTAAAATGCGACGTTCTGTTGCTCAAAAAATCATAAAACATTTTATTTCTTTAGGAGTTGATTCTTTTGTAATTGCCGATTTAATGTTTTACAACATAGAAATTGCGCAAACGTATTCGTCAAATAATCTTATTAAACAGGAATTGTTTTACAAAAGTATCTTCAATTCATTTGAGCAGGCAGTAAATTTTGCTATTTCTAATGGAATTTTACCTGAATTTAAATCAAGAATTGAGGCAATTTATCAAGAGACTTTGCAGCAAAAATGGAAAAACAGGTATGATTTTGAAGCAATTTTAGAAAAAATCGACTTATAAAAGCACTTCCTATAAAAAATCTTATTTAAAAAAAACATTTATTTTAGGTTAAAATAAGATGAATAACTGTTTTTTAGGTGTATTTTTGCAAAAATCCAAAAATAAACAATGTCTCAAAACACTTTAGAAATAGAAAGAGAAGAGAAAAAAGAACTTTATGCATACCAAAAAGGCGATATTGATGCCATTTTTGACCGCTTAGATAATGCTCCTCAAAAACATCATTTATTGTATCAATTGCCAACTGGAGGCGGTAAAACAGTAATATTCTCAGAAATTGTACGTCGTTATTTATCTAATAATGACAAAAAAGTGGTTGTTTTAACTCACCGAATCGAGCTTTGCAAACAAACTTCAAAAATGCTGAAAGGCTTTGGCGTAAGCAATAAAATAATCAATAGTAAGGTAAAAGAATTACCGGACCAAAATGAGTATTCATGCTTTGTAGCAATGGTCGAAACTTTGAAAAACCGTATCAACGATGAGAAATTACATCTTGATAATATTGGTTTGGTGATTATTGATGAGGCACATTACAATTCATTCAGAAAATTATTAAACTCATTCAAAAATGCTTTCATTTTAGGAGTTACAGCAACACCTTTGAGTTCAAACATAAAATTACCAATGCACCAAAGCTACGACGAACTGATCGTTGGAGATACAATTGGTTCACTGATCGACAAAGGATTTTTGGCCAGAGCAACAACTTATAGTTATGATGTTGGTTTGACTTCATTAAAAGTGGGTATTAACGGTGATTATACCGTAAAATCTTCTGATGATTTGTATACCAATTCCTTAATGCAGGAAAAATTACTTCATGCGTATACAGAGCGTTCTTTAGGAAAGAAAACACTAATTTTCAATAACGGTATTCATACATCATTATATGTATACGATACTTTTAGAGAAGCGGGTTACGATATTCGACACCTTGATAACACAAGCAGTTCTGAAGAACGTAAAGATATCCTGGCATGGTTTAAGAAAACTCCGGATGCTATTTTGACTTCTGTCGGAATTTTAACAACTGGTTTTGATGAGCCAACTGTTGAGACTATTATCTTAAACAGAGCAACAAAATCATTGACCTTATATTTCCAGATGATTGGCCGCGGATCTCGTAAATTACCTGGTAAAGACGAATTTACAGTAATCGATTTAGGAAATAACGCCGCACGTTTTGGGTTATGGAGCGAACCGGTAAACTGGCAGCATATTTTTAAATCTCCGGAATTCTATCTTGAAAATCTAAGAGATGATACTGAAATCGAAATGTTCTTTAAATACAGCATGCCACCAGAATTAAGAGCAAAATTTAGTAAAACTGCCGATGTTAGTTTTGATGTTGATGAAGAACACAAACTGGCTATAAAACAAAATTTACGTTCAAAAATTGTTTTAGATAAATCACTTGAGCAGCATGCCGCAATGTGTGTTGATAATACTGAAACACTTCAGGAAGCTAAAAGTTTATCTAAAGAACTGGAGGATGACATTGAATGCAGAATTAAACGTTATGCAAAATGTCTTAGCCAATGCAGTAAAAACTACCGCGAATGGCTTCTTGATGATTACAAGCAAAGATTAACCTTATTAGTAGGGAAAAAATATCGTGAAAAAATCATGAACGAACCGGATTGATTTTAGAATTGTTTCAAGTTTCAGGTTTCATGTTTCAAGTTGTTGGAATCTAAACATAATAAAATTTAGAAAGGAGAAATTGCGATTTAATGTGATTTCTCCTTTTGTCAAACTTATCAGGCTTCTGTGCAACTTGAAACATGAAACCTGAAACAAAAAAACTAAAAATTATGTCTAAACAATTCTCAACATTAGGACTTTCAGCGCCAATTTTAAAAGCTTTAGGCGAATTAAACATTGTTGAACCCACTGAAATTCAACAAAAAACAATTCCGCTTTTACTGTCTGAAACCCACGATGTTGTTGGTTTGGCCAAAACCGGAACCGGAAAAACAGCTGCTTTTGGGCTTCCGTTATTACAATTAATTGACACAGAATCGCCTGTGGTTCAGGCGGTAATTTTAGTTCCAACAAGAGAACTAGGTAATCAGATTTTTAGAAATTTAGAAGATTTTTCAAAATATATTCCCAACATTTCAATTGCAGCAACTTGCGGGGGAATTCCAATTAAGCCTCAAATTGAGCGTCTTACAGCGCCAACACATATTATTGTGGCAACTCCGGGACGTTTAATCGATTTAATCCAAAGGAAAGCGGTTGATTTAAAACAAACTCAGTATTTGATTTTAGATGAAGCCGATGAGATGGTTTCAATTTTAAAAGAAAGCCTTGACGAAATTTTAGCCGAAATTCCTAAAAAACACCGCAGCTTATTATTCTCAGCGACTTTACCAGGAACAATTAAACAATTGATTCAAAACTACTTAAATAAAAATGTAGTTCAGGTAAGCGCTAACATGGAAACTGTTGGTAACCAAGGAATTGATCATGAATATATTGTAGTGGATCCAATTGAAAAATTAGATGTTTTAATGCATTTCCTGAATTCAAGAGAAGGAGAACGAGGCATTATTTTCTGTAAAACAAAAGCTGCCGTTAATAAACTGGCAAAAAATCTGGCTATAAATCGTTTTTCTTCCGGAGCAATCCACGGAAGTTTATCGCAGGGAATTCGTGACAGAATTATGGAACAATTTCGCGAAGGACATATTAATATATTAGTAGCCACCGACTTGGCAGCAAGAGGAATCGACGTTAAAGAAATCTCTTATGTAGTAAATTACCACTTGCCCGATGCTTATGAAACGTATGTTCACCGAAGCGGAAGAACAGCCAGAGCAGGAGCAAAAGGACTTTCTCTAACTGTTTTGCAAGAAGAAGAAGTTGCAGAAATCGCTGATTTTGAAAAAGAACTGGGACTTAAATTTTCTAAATTCCAAAAACCTTCGGCATTGAGCATTGAAGAAAATAATACACTTTTATGGGCAAAACAAATCTTTAAAACAAAACCTAATCACGATATTTCGACAGATTTAAAAACAAAAGTAAAAACCGTTTTTCATCATCTTACAAAAGAAGAACTGATTGAAAAATTGTTAGCCAATTACGTCTTACAAAACAAGATTGAGATTACTGAAAAGCCTGTTAAAAAATTCAAAAAGTAACAAGAATGACATTTGTCATTGTTTATTAAAGTTGTATATTTATAAGGAATTATTTTATAATCCTACTTAATAAACAACATATATGAACATAGTCATAATAGGAGGTGGTTTTGCGGGAATAAATCTCGCAAAAGAACTCGTAGACCATCCAGACATACAAGTAACCCTTGTAGACAAAAACAATTATAACTTTTTTCCGCCGCTTATATATCAGGTTGCAACAGCTTTTTTAGAGCCGTCAAGCATTAGTTATCCTTTTAGAAAATTTTTTGCAGGCAAAAAAAACCTGCAGTTTCGCTTGGGCGAATTACTTTCTGTGGTTCCTGCCGAAAACAAAATAATTTTAAATAACGGCGAATTATCATATGATCATTTGGTTTTTGCTACAGGTGCAGAAACCAGCTATTTTGGTATGGAAAACGTAATGAAAAACGCTATTCCGATGAAAACCTTAAATGATGCCATCGAAATGCGAAATACATTACTTAAAAATCTTGAGAAAGCTGCTATTTGTAAAGACATGCGTAAACGTCGTAAATTATTAACGATCGTAGTCGCTGGAGGCGGGCCAACTGGTGTTGAAGTTTCAGGAATGTTTGCTGAAATGAGAAAAAATATCCTGTTGAAAGAATATCCGGAATTGGATACATCTGCCAGCAATGTTTATTTAGTTGACGGCGGCGATGCTTTGCTGGCACCAATGAGTAAAGCATCTCAAAAAGATACATTAGAAGCCTTAACCAAATTAGGCGTTGTAGTGAAACTAAACAGCCGTGTTACAGATTATGTAGATGATACTGTATTTTTAGAAAACGGCGAAACCATAAAAACTAAAAATTTAATCTGGGCAGCCGGAGTTTCTGCTAAAATATTTGAAGGTATTCCGCAAGAAAGTTACGGTCGCGGCCGAAGAATGGCAACAGATCAATACAATAAAGTAAACGGACTGGAAAATGTGTACGCTATTGGTGATACTGCAATTTTAGCCGGCGATAGAAATTTCCCTGACGGGCATCCGCAAGTAGCACAAGTTGCTATTCAACAAGGATTAAATCTGGCCAAAAACTTCAAAGCAATAGTAAAAAACAAACCATTAAAACCTTTTACTTATAATGACAAAGGTTCTATGGCAATTATAGGAAAAGCAAAAGCCGTAGTAGATTTACCAAGCCCAAAATGGCACTTTAAAGGATTTTTTGCCTGGGTAATCTGGTTGTTTATTCACTTAATCTCACTGATTACCTACAGAAATAGATTAAATACATTCTGGAACTGGATGGTAGCTTATTTTGCAAGAGATCAATCTCTTAGAATGATTATTCGACCTGATAAAAGAAATTAAAAATAAATGCTGGAATAAAAAAAATCAGAATCTTTTAGATTCTGATTTTTTTTATGTTGAAATTTAAAACTTCTAGTGCGCCATCATATTATCGTCATCAGCAGATATTTCTACTTTATTTTTGATAAATTTCTTTCCGATATTTAAAACTATAAAAGCGATAATTGTAGTAACAGTCATAATAAGAACCATTGGCGCTACAGAATCCTTAACAAAGATTCCAACAGCAAATGATGCTAAAGATCCTAATCCTAATTGAATTGCACCCATTAAAGCAGAAGCACTACCGGCATTTTTTGCAAATGGAGCCATTGTAAGTCCGGCAGTATTTGGATTTGAAATTCCCAAACAACCTAAAAATACAAACAGAATTGCTATGATTTCATACAATCCTAACAGATTGTTTAAAGAAAGCACAAGGAAAATAATACTTACAACGGATTGTAAAATTAATGCGCCAAAGATCATCTGTTCGCTAGAAAATCTTCTTAATAAAACCGAATTCAATTGACTTGAACCAATAAAACTAACCGACATAAAGGCAAAAATCCATCCATATGTTTTAGCGTCCACATGGTAAATATCCATAAAAATGATAGGCGAGGCCGCAACATAAGTAAATAATCCCGAAAAAGCGATTGCTCCGGTAAAGGCATACGTATAGAATTGCGGTTCTTTAAGGACTTTTAAAAAGTTCGAAATAATAGGTTTAGGCTTTAAAGATATATAAGTATCTGGTTTATAACTATTTGGTAAACCAATTTGAGCAGCAATCAAAATAGCAATTCCCATAAACATAAGTATAGAAAATACAGTATGCCAGCCATAATCTTCGGTAACATAACCGCCAATTGTAGGTGCCAGCATCGGCGAAAGCCCTAAAACAAGCATTAACAATGAAAATACTTTTGGAATATCTTTTACAGGAAATAAATCACGAACCATTGCTACAGAAGCAACAGTTGCAGCACAGCTGCCAATAGCCTGAACGAAACGTAAGACAATAAACACATCAATATCAGTTACATAAGAACATCCTAAAGAAGCTAAAATATAAACCATCAAACCAATAAATAAGGGTTTTTTACGCCCAAAACGGTCTAATAAAGGCCCATAAAGTAACTGTCCGGCAGAAATTCCAATAAAATAACTGGATAAGCTCATAGAAACTTTTGCTACAGAAGTATTTAAATCTTTGGCAATACCAGAGAATCCGGGTAAATACATATCAATTGAAAAAGGGCCAAGTGCAGTTAAAGAACCTAAAATAAGGATAAGTTGAATGTATTTTTTTGTTGTCATTTTCTTAAAATATTGCTTTTAATTTCGTGCAAAGATAAATATTAAGTACCTTGTTGTAAATAATAATTACTTTAATTCAAAAAGTGATATTATATAACGTTTCAAAAATGTTTTGAAACAATAACTTAAAACTAAAATTTATGAAAAAATTCACTTTACTATTAGCATTTATTTTTACAACAATTTCTTTTGCTCAAACTATTTCATCAAAACAAGAAGATGCAAATGTGGAGCAATATGCATTACTAACAAAAGTAAATCAATATTATCCGGATATTACTTTGAGCAAAATGGTTACAAATTTTTACGCTGATGGAAAAATTATTGATTCACAGCAGCAATTTGATTTAAAAGGAACAAAATTTTCAAGCTATAAGCTTGGAATTGAACCAGATAATAAAAAATTATTATTTGAATATGTTTCTGATGAAACCGGAAAAGTTTACGGTGACGTTTCGCTTTTTAACGGAAATGTATTGAGAACAACATTTACTGAAAAGACAAATCAGATTGAAGTTTCGCTTAACGGAAAATCGGTTTATTTGAAAAAATTAAATTAAATTTTCAAATACGGGAAATATGAAGCATCACAAATTTATGTGATGCTTTTTTTTGATTTATATTTGAATCATAATTCAGCATATTTAAATCCATGAAAAAAATTATTTTATTTCTGATTCTGATCAATTTTCAATCGTATTCACAAACCAACAAATTTACCGGCACATGGGGATCAGAAAAATGCAAAGACTGTAAAAAACAATATGTTTTTACCATTACAATGGCGCAGTCAAATTATATGATTTCTGGAACTGCAGAAGTTACAAGCGATTCTAAAGAATTAAATTCGGGAGTTTTAGATATTACGGGATATGTTTATCCATTGGGCGACACGGCTCAAATAAAACTGACAAATAAAGACGGATCAAGTTCAAGCGCAGTTTTAGTAGTAGAAGATAATGTCATTCAATTTAGAAAACGAGGCGGCAGTGATTTAGTGCCAAAAGAGTTAATTATAAAGAAATTAAACGAATAGTGTCGTAGTAATCTTTTTTTTATTTTCCCTGAATCAATTTTTCCAATTTATCGATCATTTCCTTTTGCTGCAATAACATGCGCTCGTAAAGCTCCACCATTTTATCTAAAGGATTGAATGTACAATTGAAATTTGCCTGTGCACCATCTGTAAAAGTATTCGCAACAGCACTGTCGTGGAAAGTATTTGCTATGATATTAATTGCTGAATCTTCGTCAAAATTTTCAATAGCTTCAACAGGTACTTTAAGAATTTTAGCAACCTGGCCTAAAATATCATTTTCTATCAATTCTTTTTGTTCCAAAAGAGAAATTTTCTTCTGATTCCAATCTTCTCCCAATTCATAGGCGAGGGCTTCTTGTTTTATGCCCAGCATTTCACGGAAACGTTTTATATTTCTGCCTTGATGTATTTTCTTCTCTGTCATATTGATATGTATCGTAAATGTCAAATATAGGATTTTTACTTAAAATAATTAAAACATATTCGATTTAATCCTCAACATGGGTTTACTTTATTGAGTGCGTATAAATGCGATATTTGAAAAAAAATATTTTTATTTTCGAAATACGAGAAATTTAAAGCTTATCAGATGATCAGTTATTGTTGAATTTTGAATTCTTATAAATTCGTTATTTCAAAAAAAATTAAATTATTTTAGAAATACGAGAAATTTAAAGCTTACCAGATGATAAGTTATTGTTGAATTTTGAATTCTTATAAATCCGTTATTTGAAAAAAAATAAATTTATTTTCGAAATATGAGAAATTTAAAGCTTACCAGATGATCAGCCAAAAAATCAATATTTGAGAAATAAAAAAATATTTTCGAAATAAGAGAAATTTGATTCAGTATCATAATACAACATATTATTTTATAAACTCAATTATGGAATCTAGATAAAGGTATCATTTCAAAAAAAAAAAAAAAATTATCATTTCAAATACAAGAAATATGAAGAACAATATCAGATTCATTAGAAACATAATTAAACGTTTACAAATGGATAAGCTATATTTAAAGCTATATATTAATGAACTATAATTTATAGTATGATTTGCAGTATGTCCAAGAAGATGTTAACAACTTTATCAACAGAATTTTTAACCCGTATTTTTGAAGAAATCTAATATATAAAAATTTGGAACATAAAAAAAGCCCCGTTTTATTGGGGCTTATTTATTGAATATTAATAGGTAAAGTTTATCCCTTTACTTCATTTATTAGTTTACCATTTATAAAATACTGCATCAATGATTTTCCTTTATCAAGCTTGTAAAGGGTTCTAACTGTATTACCATCAAACATTCTTACCTCCCCAAATGTTAACACATTATCAGGAGTAACAAATGTATAAGACAAACATCGATTATCTAAAATTGTGACATTATACAATTTAAATTTTGAAACATTCTCATAAATCAAATCAGCAGAAAGCAATTCGTTAGTTTTAAAATTATTTTTAAATTTATTTTTAACCTGTTTACTTATCATAATATCGGGATAAATAGAATTAACTTTTTTTATTAGCTCGTACTGCTCAATTGTCGCAATGTCTGATTTTTCAAGATAAACTTTCATATCTGAATCCTGAGCAAAAACTGGTATTGACAGTAAAATAAAAAGTAGTAAAGTAATTTTTTTCATGTGGTTTTTGTTTTGTGAGTTTATAATTACTAAAGATTTTCAAATATAGTGCCAATAATTTTAATTTCACTTTGTCAATTGCTATAAAAGAATAAATAATTATACCTATCTAATTACTCCACTTATGAGTAAATAGTTGTTAATAAGTCTTTAAATTAGGTGATATAGAAGCCTTGCCTGTAAGAAGTAGAATGTGTATTTTTACAAATAAGAAAAACACCCTGTTTACATGGTGTAAGCAGGGCTTAAAATTTTTCTTTGAAATCATGGATAAATTACCGCCGAAATGGATAAAATTCCAGATCATTATTTCCGCAGTCACAATTGCATGGGAAATAATTCATTACTTTATTTAATTTTAAGTTAGAGTACTACCAATACTTTAACTTTACTAAAGAGCCTAGCCATTGTGCTAGGTTTTCTTTTTATTAAATTACGGAAAACCGTATTTTATGAATTAAACTATTTGATAAACGATGTCGTTTTTCAAACAACTTGCACAAAAATACAACTTTATTTATTTATTTCTACAAGCAATAATAATTAATTTTTCACGGTTTAATTAAATTTTAACAAATTGATGTTTTGCATTAAATAGACAAGCCTTTGTAAATTAATACAAAGGCTTATCTATTATATAATCATTGAAGTATTGCCGAGAAATATAATTACCAGTCTTCCTATTGTAAATATTAATGTAGTGATAATCAAATCCGACATTTTTACACCAGTTATGAAGGTAAAATATTGACTTGCAAAACTCAATTTTAATAGGTCTTATAGATTTATCTTTATTAAAGATTGTACAGCTGTAAGGCGTTGGAGTAGTATTAGCCATAAATATTACTAATTTGAATCTCTACTTCATGGAGCAGGTTTTTAATCTTAAAACCACCGTTCACACAAACAAAGGTCGACATATCAAATTCACCCTTTTTTATGATACTTGTGCCAACTTCTATATAATTGACTAATACCCAAAATTCATTAGTTCGAATATCTGTAAAAATCCAAACTGCCAAGCCATAAGGATATGACGTTTTTGTAGTAGTCATTTTTATGTAATAATCGCCAAACTGAACAATACCACCATTATTCTGAACAGGAAAAGAACTAACTAAATCATAGCCATTTCTAATATAATTTGGACTTTCTCCCTGAAAGTCCACGCTATCCAAATGAGTCGAGTTTCTATAAGTGTCAATTCCTAGAGTGTAAAATTTATTATCTCCCTGAATTGTTCCCAATCTCATAAATGAGTAAACCCTTGTATCTACCTGATAACCTGAACCCGCAGTAAAACGACCATCTAAACGAAATTGAGGTAATTTATATTCTTTAAGGTATCTTAATGGTTTTTTTTGAAAATCACTAAAGTTTGAAATTTCGACACTACTTGAACCATTTGAATAAGGAACGCTTAAATAAATTTCCGTAAATGCAGTAGCAAAATAATTTTCTGGAATTACATTTAAATCGACATTCCCTAAATCATTAATCACCGAAAGCATAGGCAAACTATCGTAATTTATAAAGTCAACACCCTGAACACGTTTATTATCAATAAATACTGATAATATAAAAAATGGCGTTTGAATGCCTCTTACAGAATATCCCTCAAATGCTTCAAGTTCTTTGACTTTAACTGCATAAGTATCATCTATATATTGAATAAAGTTCATATCTGATTAATTAAATAACGGAACTTTTTTTAATTCCGAGGTTGATAAATATTTTTTTAAATCAGCCTTTAAATCACGTCTTGTAATAACATAATAACAGCCGATTACTAAAGGAACAGTTGTAACTTGTTTTACTTTCAATAACTCGTTAATTGTTTCCTTTTCATTTTCGAAATTAGAAAACGGCTCAGTTATCCAAGTGTACCAAGGTGAATCTTTCGTTTGCTTATTTGTTCCCAACCATACTGCCAAAGATTCTGCTATGTCATGAACTTCTTTACGAGGTGTAATTTTGTTCAATTCAATTTCTTTTGTCATTGGATTAGAAACCGCAATTTTTAAATCTTTTTCTGCATCTTCCAAAGCTTTTTCCTCAGCATCTTGTGTGAATTTAGCATACCATTTTTTTAATAATGGATAACAAACAATTATACCGACGCATAAAAGCCAGTATTTTTGCAGAAAATCAAAGAGCCAAACAGTATTGGCTTGGCTCTTTGTTCTATTAACTATCTCTCTTTGAGCCATAATTATTTTTTCTTAAATAATTTATAAGCTAAAAGTCCTGCTACAGCAACTAATACAACATTTGCAATAGTTTTATTGTTTGCGTAAAAAAGTTTGATTTTATCTAACATCTTGTTTAAATTTTGAATTAATAATTTTTATCTTTTTGGGCGTTTGTTTAGACTGTAACGCTGTAAACAGTATAAAAAAAAAGCAGTACAGGAATAATCAAATAATTGAATTTGAATTTCTTTTTAGCCGTTACCGTAACGGTTGCAAGATTGTAATCTCCCATAATGTCAATAGCATCTTGAATGTCCGAATCGTAAATCAAATTATGATCAGGCGAGCATTCATGTTTAATAATTGCCCTTGCAATGACTAAGTAAAACTTTGCATCTACAATTTTGATAGTTTGGTCAGGGTCTAAGCCTACAGCTTTTGAAATAACCTCAATGTACTTTTGAGTATCATTTTCAAATGGCGGTGCATATTCAGTTATAAGCTTCCTTACTGTATTTTTACCTTTATCGATATCATTTGTCAAATCTCGCAACATGGCACGAATACCAAATTTCACTTCTGTAAACTGTTCAAAATGTTTATCGGTATTTTGAGCATTTGGAATTTTACCCTGCCAAGCAATATTTGTCAAAACCAAGTTACCCGGATTATTATTTCGTATACCTCGAGTTAATTCTTTTCTGCCTAGATAATTACTCATTCTCTTCTGTAATTAAAGGTTTAGTAGGTGTTTGCGGTTCATCTTTTCCGAAATCAAGCTTACCTAATTCATCAGAAACGACCTGAATACCTTTTAAAATAGCAGTTACAACCGCACCATATTTAACGATAATACCAATTATCGAAACAATTCCTTTCAAATTTTTCATTACTTATTTTGTTTTAATTGTTTTCTTTTTTCTAAATACTCTTTGAGTAAATCCACCCCCTCATGGAGTATAAGAGGGAGGAACTTTAATATGACCTTAAACATTAGTTCGAGCGAATAAATGTACCTGCGTAACCTCCGTTTTTTGCACGTGGGTTAATGACAAAAGCCATGCTGTCAATTACCACTTTACCGCCATTTTTCTGCATTGTACCCCAGTGGAAAGATTGAACACCTGTTTTAGTGTTTGTAAAAGTGCATGCTACAGAACCGAACCAACCTTTTTCTGAAAGATTTGATTTAGTAGTTGTTACACATTTAATTGCAATCAATTCTCCTTTAGACAATCTCCAACCAGTTGTTAAATGCTGTTCAACACCTTTATTTGGTCCTGAAACAGGCATGTAAGTAGTAGACTTTGCGCCTGAATGCTTTACTTTTTGTTGGTTATTATTGTTACTATAATTCTGATTATTAGAATTATAATTCTTTTTATTTTGTGCCATTACTTTATAATGTGTTTAATTAATAATATGATTTCAGCCAGTTTTTTTAGTGTGATTACTGCCGAATCTATCAGAAATACAATAAGATAGATTCGATAGTAATTTTTCGGTTTGCTATCTCTTTCTAGCAACTCTTTTGCCTGAATTATTGCGGTCACGTCTTAAAAACCAAATCAATGCAATAAGACCAGCGACAGCACCTAAAACAATTTTCCAGTTTCTTTGAAACCAAACCTTAATAGTTGAACTTACTACAGTAGCACCAACCTGACCGCTTCCCTGAACAAATCCAGTACTTAAACCGTCATTAATCCCAGTTGTTACGGCTTTTGCGAAAATCTGAGAACCTGCATTTGCTACAGCACCAGCCGTTTGACTTGCTACAGCTAAAGCTTGCTGATTATTATATTCAGCTTGCGCCGCATTGTTTGCTTTTTTTGCTTCGTGAGCATCTTGCAAATTCTGCGAGATGTTTTGAACCGCTCCACCAACGAAAGGTATTGCGCCCATAATAGGAGTAGCGACCTTTACCAAATTTTTGAACGAAACATTTTTCTTAATCGCTGTTCCAATTTTTTTGAAAAATCCCATAGCTTACACAGTTTTTAAACATCTTACGACGAAATTAATAATTGAGCCTTGTGACTTATTGATTTCAATACCAACCACAGCCACTAAAGGCAAGGTTAATCTATCAGTTAAGCCTTGTAAAACTTTTCCATCTGACAAAACAGCTTGGATTGGGTCAATATCACGGCTTAAGGTTTGCAATTCGAATGGTAGATATTTTACAACCTGACCATTTGAGTACTGATAAGACAAATCACTTACTGAATCGTCAACAGTCATAACAGCCAAATCAAATCCCTGAACATCAATTTTTTTGTTGAACTCTTCTGATGCAACAGATTTTTGTTCGAAGAAAAATAAATTGTTCGTTTGTTGTGGCTCTTCAATACCATGTAATTCGTAACGTTTATCTGTAATTAAATCTTCAAGAGTAATTTTAATACTCTCTTTATCTGCAAGATAAATTGAACCTTCGTCTGCCAATTCGCATAATGCAATCAGGGCATTATCAGCATCGGATTGCGTGTTTTCAGTTCCGTAGGTACTTGCTAAAATGAAATCTTTAAGCAACACTTTGTTTGCTAAAATGACATTCGAACCGTTTCCACGTTCAATGTAAATACTAATTTTTTCAGTTGTTAAGGCTGATAAAGCCAAATCACTTGAAAGAATCAAAGCACCGATTGCTTTTGTTACTTGTAATTCTGGCGATTTTGTAACGCCTGTAATAGTTGCAATTTTCATTTGTTATAAATTTTATTTGTTTAATTTCTTTCACAAAGGTTATTGCAACTATTATTCGACGTTCCCTAAAATTCCCTATAATTCCCTATTTTTCCCTAATTTTCCCTATAATATGCCGTAGTTTATTAAGTCTTGAACGGTTAAATAGTTCCTTTTTAAAGCAAGAGAATCAATAATTGTTTGATATTCTTTACAAGCAGTTTTATAGCTTAATTCAAGAATATGCATTAATTGGGTTTTAGTTACTTTTTGGCTTGTATTCTGTGTTTTCATGGCTTATAGAAATAAAAGTTGATGTTCGTGGAATAATTCAGAATCAAAATCATTTACTAATTTTTCCTTTGTTCTAAATTCGTGTAGATAGAAATGTAATTTGTTTTGAAACCAATTCATAAGTGGTTTTTCTGTAATCATGTCTAAATCTTCAAGTAAAAGATTTAGAGCAACGATATAAGATATATCCTGATTGTTTGCGTAGTATTCTCGAAATAGAGATTTTGCAAGGCGTTTTTTAATTGTTGTCGAAGAAAGAACAACCCTTTTTAAACGTTTGATTATAGGATTGAATTTTGTTATTTGAGATTGTAAAAAATCAAAATCGAACAACACTATAAGCTTTTCTTTATTGATTTGACTTTTACCAGTATTCTCACGAAGTTCAAAAAAACCTTTATTTGCAATTTTTAATAATTCATAAAGGTTTGCTTTATCAAAAATACCCCAAGTCATTGTTTGACTGATATTTAAATCTAATTTTGAATATTCATTTAAACCTCTAAAAAACGCTGAATTTAACTGATATTCAAAACGCCAAACATTGTCATTTTTCAAACCATTATTTGCGTAATATTCGTTTATATATGGTTTTTCAGTCAGTTGCAACGACAGCGTTTTGTTATAGCATCGTATTATTTTGTCAGATGTTCTTTTCCCAATTTGGAAACCGTTAAGTATTGATTTTCCTTTATAGGTTTCAAAATAGCTTTGTAAATTTTTAGGACGCCCCGAAATAAGGTAGTTACCTGCAACAACATTACTATATAAATTACGGTAAGAATTGTTGATATCAGACTTATCAAGGCAGATATCCAGTCTATTAACAGACTTAAATATGTAGTTTGTTTCATCGCAAAAAGCGTTTATGACACCTCTTAAGGCATCGTTAGACAATGTGTAAAATAGATTGTTTTCGAATTGTAGTTGTGCAAATTGTTCGCTCATAATTGCCGAGCGTGGTCTTGCTGTATAAATTCCAATTTTTAAATCTTCATAATATAAATCTGCTCTAAGTTCAAAAATCTTAGTTCCGTATTCATAAGGTTTTAGGCGAAACTTTGAATGTTCGGGAAATTCACCAAACGGCTGTCCCTCTAGATTGATAATTAAGTAGTCTATATTTATAAGAGTAGGTTTTAAATTATTGTTCTTGAATTTAGTTTGGGCTTGATGCCTTTCTTTATATGAAATCATTGTTTTTTAGTAGGTTTGAGTGAGTTAGTTGCCGTTATACCCTACGGCAACAATTGAAAAATCGAAAGGGGAGTAGCAAAAAATTAATTTTCCGAATCCTGCCAAAGTGAATAATGATTTTTAGGTAAATCATTTATTGTAAATTCTTTCTTTGATATAGCTTCGGTTATTTTCTTTTCAACTTCAAAAAATTTGTTTTTATAGTTTGAAATCTCAGAATTAAAAAAAACATTTATCTGCTGACCAATTTTTTTAATTTCTCTAATCGTAAAATCATGCTGATGTTTAAGCCCCAGTAAGTCAACAGTTTCTACAGGATATTTTGAATACTCGTTTAAATCATGATTTAAACCAGCTAATTCCAAGATTAAATTTTCTCGTTTTTGAATTAAAAGTATAATTGTTGACATATATTAAGGTGTTAAAAGATTATGTTTAAGAAGTTTTGTAATAAGCGTTTTCTGAGAATTGCAGTAAAAAATAAATTCATGAACACAAAAAGATTGTGTTACTATAAAGCAATCCGTACAAACTTTAATTGTAATTCCTATATTTGAACCACGGATTCTTAGAAATAATGTTTTAAACTTTAAATGAGAGGTTTTGCAAAATGGGCGCATTTTTTTTAAAAATGTTTTTGCATTGAAATTCGTGTGACGCATCTTGTTTAATTCAACAAGTAATAGAGTGTAATTCTCTAATGAAGATCGTTTTAAAGCCATTTGGTATAGTTAATAAGTTATACCACAAATGAACTATAATTTATATTATGTAAAATAGAAATTATAAAAAACTTCCGGTATATCATTCAGATCCTTCATTAGTTGAGTTAGCTTATTCTCTTTCTTATAAACTGAGAAACAGTATCATTAAAAATGAATCTGTAACGAATTGAAAAAAGCATATTATTGGATTTTAAATTATAGATAATCAGATAATTATTCAAATTTGAAAGATCAAAAAAGCATTTTAAAGCCTTGAATCCAGTAATTCTTAACATTTCTTTAAAATAATCAGATTCTAATCAAGATGCTTTCATTGTACGAGTTTATTTTATTATTTTTACATTCAATATTTTAAAAAATATTATCACTTATATGAATACAATTGCTGAGCATATTGCTGATTTTTTAAAAGAATACCCGCCATTTGATAATTTAACCTTCCAGGAATTATCAGATATTGCTACAAATATTCGTGTTATCAATTTAGAAAAACATGCAGTATTGTTTCAAAATAATGATCCGCTGCACGACAGTTTCTATGTTGTAGCATCTGGTGTTATTAATTTAACGACAATTGCTGATGCTGAGGAAACTATTATTAATAAATGCCACGAAGGCGATATTTTTGGCTTACGTCCGTTTTTTGCCAAAAATAATTATATGATGACAGCAAAAGCACGTGAAGAAAGTATTATATATGCTATTCCAATTGCTGTTTTCAGACCTTTTGTTGCCAATAATTCTGATGTTTTAAACTTTTTGCTTGAAAGTTTTGCAATAAATTCAAGACATACAAAAGATAATGCGCGTTCTAACAGCAAATTAGATCCTGATAATGTATTTATTGATCAACAGTCAGAAATACAATATATTCAGTCTCTTGCTTACAACAATTCACCTTTAACAACTGAATCTCATCATGTTGTAAAAGATGTTGCGATTTTAATGACAGAATCGATGGTTGATAATATCGTAGTCTGCGAAAAAACTCATCCTATTGGTATTGTAACCCATTCTGATTTAGCTTCGAAAATAGCAACCGGCCGTTATCCAATTACTGAAACGATTGATAAAATTATGTCTTCGCCTGTAGTTACCGTAATTGAGAATGTTTCTCTTGCCGAAGCTCAATTATTAATGCTGAAACATAATGTATCGCACCTTTGTGTAACAAAAGACGGTACAAGTAAATCTGCTGTAAAAGGAATTATTTCTGAACACGATTTAGTTGTAGCTCAAGCTAGTAACCCGGGTGTTTTAATTAAAGAAATTAAACGCTCACAGTTACCAAAAGATCTAAAACAAATTCGTGATCGTTTGTCTGATTTGATTCAAAACTCAATCCAGAAAAATATACCAATTTCGCACG
The DNA here is from genome assembly GCF_024171645.1 of Flavobacterium sp. HSC-32F16. Lineage (GTDB taxonomy): Bacteria > Bacteroidota > Bacteroidia > Flavobacteriales > Flavobacteriaceae > Flavobacterium. The sequence continues at coordinate 130,815 of NZ_JALKAC010000001.1, forward strand.
TTAGTAATATTGCCAGCGAAATTAATCTGGCTATAATTAAACGTGCTGTCGAATTGTCTATTTTAGATTTAGGCTCTCCTCCTGCCAGATTTGCTTGGTTAAGCATTGGAAGTCAAGGACGTAAAGAGCAGTTATTATTGACAGATCAGGATAGTATTTTGATTTTTGAAGATGTTGCTCCGGAGAAATATCGTGAAGTAAAAGATTATTTCTTAAGACTGGCAAAACGCACTACAGCTATCCTTGAAAAAGTGGGTTATGAATATTGTCCAAACGGACACATGGGAAGCAATATGTTATGGTGTAAATCATTGAGTGACTGGACAAAACAATACAACAGCTGGATGAATACTCCAGGTGAAAACAGTAATGATTTGAGCAGTATTTTCTTTGATTATGAAATAGTTATTGGTGAACCAAAAATCGAGGAAGTTATTGAAAATGTAGTATTTAAAAATGCTGTAAACAATACATTATTCTTTGATTTCTTAGGTAATGATGCGTTAAAAAGAAACTCCCCTTTAAGTTTCTTTAAAAAATTCATTGTTGAAGAAGAAGGTCCTCATAAAGGAAAATTTGACATTAAAACCCGTGCTTTAATGCCTTTAATTGACAGCGCACGTTTGTTGATTTTAAGCGCCAATATCAAAGGAATTAAAAATACATATTTAAGATTCAAGCAATTAGCTATCACAGATTCTAAAAACGCAGAAATATATTTAAGTTGTGCCGAAGCTTTTCTAACACTTTCAAAGTTTAGAACTATGGAAGGTTTTAAAAATGACGATTCGGGGCAATATATCAATTTAAGAGAAATGTCTAAAACAGACAAAGAGAAGTTAAAAAATGCTTTAACCCCGATGAAAGACCTTGAGGAACTAATAAAGAGTAAATTTCAACTTACACAATTCTCATAAATATGCTAGACTGGCTTAAAAACATCAACAAGGAATATCCGGAATTCTGGAAAGATTACTTGACAAAATTAGAGGCAAAACCAAGCAAATTTGTGGTTTTGTCTACCGAAACTTCGGGCTTAAATCCTAACAAAGATGTTATTTTATCTTTGGGAGCTTTTTCGGTTATTGATGACAGTGTTGTAATTAAAGAAAATTTTGAAGCTGTTTTACTCCAATATAAATTCTTAGAAGACAATGGACTTTCTAATGAGTTCATTATTGAAAGTAAAATGACAAAAATGCCAGAAGCTGAAGCTTTAGAGGCTTTTATTAATTTTCTGGGAAATGCTGTTCTGGTGGGCCATCATATCAATTTTGACATTGAGATGTTAAATGCTGCCCTAGAAAGATTAGATTGCGGCCGATTAAAAAATGAAGCTTTGGACATTGATGTTATGTATCGAAAATTAACTGATATTAATGACAAACAATTTTCTTTAAACGATTTATGCGAGATTTATAAAATTCCTAAAAGCGACAGAAACTCTTCTGCAGAAGATGCTTATAAAATTGGGCTTTTGTTCTTGAAACTGAAATCTCGATTAGGAATTAAATAGAATTATAATTATTTACAAAGCAAAAAAAATGCCTCTTAATTAAGAGGCATTTTTTATATTTATAAAATCGAGTATTACACTCTTTCTTTCATAATTTGTTCTACAACTTCCGGATTCAATAATGTTGTTGTATCTCCAAAGTTAGAGAAATCTCCTTCTGCAATTTTACGCAAAATTCTACGCATAATTTTTCCTGAACGAGTTTTTGGTAAACCAGAAACGAATTGGATTTTATCTAATTTCGCTATTGGCCCAATGTGATCAGAAATATATTGATTGATCTCTTTTGTTAAATTTTCTTTATTTCTAACTTCTCCAGTTTCTTTCAGAATAACAAAACCATATAATGCATTTCCTTTAATATCATGTGGGAAACCTACAATTGCAGATTCTGCAACGGCTTGATGTTCATTGATAGCATCTTCAATAGGAGCAGTTCCTAAATTATGACCAGAAACAATTACAACATCATCTACTCTGCCCGTAATTCTGTAATATCCTACTTCATCACGTAACGCACCGTCTCCTGTAAAATATTTTCCAGGGAAAGCAGAAAAATAAGTTTCTTTATAACGATCGTGATTACCCCATATTGTTCTTGCGATTCCTGGCCACGGGAATTTAATACATAAACTGCCCACAACTTGGTTTCCTTCGATTTCATTACGCTTTTCATCCATTAAAACAGGCTGAATTCCCGGTAATGGCAACGTTGCATAAGTTGGTTTTGTAGGGGTAACAAAAGCAATTGGCGAAATCATAATTCCTCCAGTTTCTGTCTGCCACCAAGTATCTACAACCGGACATCTTTTATCTCCTACGTGGTCATTAAACCAGTGCCAAGCCTCTTCGTTGATTGGCTCTCCAACAGACCCAATAACTTTAAGAGATTTTAGAGGATATTTTTGAATATAATCTAAACTTTCTTTTGCTAATGAACGAATTGCTGTAGGTGCTGTATAAAATTGTGTGATTTTATGTTTTTCAATAATATCCCAAAAACGGCTGAAATCCGGATAAGACGGTACTCCTTCAAAAATTACAGTTGTACCACCGTTTAATAATGGTCCGTATAATATATAAGAGTGACCTGTGATCCATCCAATATCAGCAGTACACCAAAAAATATCATTTTCTTCGTGGCTGAATACATTTTTGAATGTATAAGCTGTATAAACCATGTATCCGGCTGTGGTATGCACCATTCCTTTTGGTTTTCCTGTTGATCCTGAAGTATACAAAATAAATAAAGGATCTTCGGCATCCATAATTTCAGCAACACTGTTATCAAGGGCTGCGTCTAATAAAGGCTGCAACCAAACATCACGGCCTTCTTTCATTGAAACTTCTGTTTTAGTTCTTTTTACAACCAAAACTCTCGAAACAGATGGACAGGTATCTAAAGCTTCATCAACGATTGCTTTTAAATCAATTGTTTTGTTTCCTCTATAACCTCCATCAGATGTAATCACCATTTTGCATTCACAGTCATTAATTCTGGCAGACACTGCTGAAGCAGAAAATCCGGCAAAAATTACAGAGTGAATCGCACCAATTCTGGCACAAGCCAAAACAGCAACAGCTAATTCAGGAATCATTGGCAAATAAATACAAACACGGTCTCCTTTACGAATTCCCTGCTCGCGCAAAACATTCGCCATTTTAGAAACTCTTTCGTATAATTCGTTGTAAGTTATATGTAATTCACTTTCAGAAGGATCATTTGGCTCAAAAATAATAGCCGTTTTATCTCCTCTTTTGCTTAAGTGTCTATCGATGCAGTTTTTGGTAATGTTAACTTTTGCTTCGGTAAACCATTTTACTTCGGCATCAGCCATATTAAAATCAACAACTTTCTCCCACTGTTGATACCAAGTAAAATTTTCTTCAGCAATTTTTCCCCAAAATTTCCTCGGCTCTCGTATTGACTTATTGTAATGTTTAAAATATTGTTCTAAATTTTCAATTTTATAATAACTCATAGTTTTGTGGAATTTTTTTATAAATGTATTAAATATGCACGTATTCTTAAAATTATTTAATTCATAAATTTTGGCAAAAAAAAACATATAATAAATAAAATATAAGCTTTTTTTAAAGTTATCCTAAAAAAACACATTTTAAAGGAAAATGTAAATCACAAAAAAGGCATGACAAACAAATTATCATACCTTTTTATTTAACAAATTTCAATAACAATTAATTTTGTAATTCTGTATTACAATACTTTACCTATTTCGAAAATAGCAGCATCTTTATTAATTATAAATAGAAATTTCAACAAGTACATTTTCATAAAACATACCCCATTTTCGGGATCAGCTTCACTTAACTTTCTTATATAACAGAAGTTAAGTGAATGCAATATGCATCTATATCTATTAATAAGTGCTTACTAATTCAAAATATTAATTTAAAACATTGATACAGAGCAAATTCCACCTCATTCGGAATGTGTGGAAATTCCCAAATTTATTATACAATTTTTTTCATAGCCGTCATAGACTCTCTTAACCAAGCTCCTACTTCTTCAATAGGATGCTGACGAATTTCTTTATTAACTGCAATTAAAACATTATTATCTACTCCGTTTGAAGTTGAAAATGGTTTTCCAATAATATTTGTTTCTACTTTTTTCATGAATTCAGTCAACAATGGCTTACAAGCATGATCAAATAGGTAACAACCATATTCTGCAGTATCAGAAATTACACGGTTCATTTCGAACAATTTCTTTCTTGCGATTGTGTTTGCAATTAATGGTAGTTCGTGTAAAGACTCATAATAAGCAGATTCTTCAATAATTCCTGCTTCGGTCATTGTTTCAAAAGCTAACTCAACACCAGCTTTTACCATAGCAATCATTAAAACTCCGTTATCAAAATATTCCTGCTCAGAAATTGGAGCTTCTTGCGGAGCTGTTTTTTCGAAGTTAGTTTCTCCTGTTGCAGCTCTCCATTTCAATAAATTAACATCGTCATTAGCCCAGTCAATCATCATAGTTCTTGAGAATTCTCCAGAAATAATATCGTCCTGGTGTTTTTGGAATAACGGACGCATGATGTCTTTTAATTCTTCTGCTAATTCATAAGCTTCAATTTTTGCAGGATTTGACAAACGATCCATCATATTTGTGATACCACCATGTTTTAAAGCTTCAGTGATAGTTTCCCATCCGTATTGAATTAATTTTGAAGCATATGCTTTATCAATTCCTTTTTCAACCATTTTATCAAAACATAAAATAGATCCTGTTTGAAGCAATCCGCAAAGAATTGTCTGCTCACCCATTAAATCTGATTTTACTTCAGCTACGAAAGATGATCTTAAAACTCCTGCTTTATGTCCTCCAGTTGCTACAGCGTAAGCTTTTGCCTGATCTAAACCAAATCCGTTTGGATCATTTTCAGGGTGAACTGCAATAAGTGTTGGTACACCAAAACCTCTTTTATATTCTTCACGAACCTCAGATCCCGGACATTTAGGCGCACACATGATAACTGTGATATCTTCACGAATCTGCATTCCTTCTTCAACAATATTAAAACCGTGAGAATAAGCCAAAGTCGATCCTTGTTTCATTAATGGCATAATTGCAGTAACAACAGATGTATGTTGTTTATCCGGAGTAAGATTACAAACTAAATCAGCAGTTGGAATTAATTCTTCATAAGTACCTACTTTAAATCCATTTTCAGTTGCATTTTTATATGAAGCTCTCTTTTCAGCAATTGCATCTGCACGCAATGCATAAGAAATATCTAAACCTGAATCTCTCATGTTTAAACCTTGATTCAAACCTTGTGCACCACATCCAACAATAACAACTTTTTTTCCTGCTAATGCTGCAATTCCGTCTGCAAATTCTGACTGCTCCATAAATTCGCAAACTCCAAGTTGCTCTAATTGTAATCTAAGTGGTAATGTGTTGAAATAATTTGCCATTTTGTTTTAAAATATTTAATGAAATGAAATTTAATAATTGATTATTTTAATTACGGTTAAACCGTTTTTGAATGTTATTTGAATGTTTCTAATAATGTTGAAATCTCCATTTTTTGCTTAGAAACCGATATTCTTCCAGAACGCACAAACTGCATAATGCCGTAAGGTTTGAATTTTGCGTATAATTCTTCAATTTCAGAACGTCTTCCCGATTTTGAAATCACAAAGAAATCGCGAGAAACTGTTACAATTGTAGACTGGCTTTCTTTGATGATATTCTGAATTTGTTTTTCATCAAACAATAAACTTGAAGCAATTTTAAACAATGCATTTTCAAGAAAAATAGTTTCTTCATCTGTATGGTAAAATGCTTTTATAACTTCAATTTGTTTTTCGATTTGACCCACAATATTCTGAACCCATTTTTCAGTTGTATTTACTACAATAATAAATCTTGAAACATTTTCTATTTCTGATTCTGAAACATTTAGACTTAATATATTAATGTGACGCTTTAAGAATATTCCAGATATTCTATTTAATAAACCCACGTTATTTTCTGAGTATACCGATATGGTAAATGTTTTATCTTCCATTTTTGTTTTTAGTTTTATTTGTTTCAAGTTTCATGTTTCAGGTTCTGTTGAGAACGTGAAACTTAAAACTTCAAACCTGAAACTTTTTTTCCTAGCTTAATCTAATTTCTGACACACACGCTCCTGTTGGAATCATTGGGAAAACATTGTTTTCTTTTTCCACCATGACTTCTAAGAAATAAGAATCCTTTGAAGCCAGCATTTCTGCTACAGCAGCATCAAGATCTTCGCGCTGTGATACTTTTTTAGATTTAATATGATATCCTTCGGCAATGGCAACAAAATTTGGATTAATCATTTTTGTTGATGCATATCTATTATCAAAAAACAATTCCTGCCATTGACGTACCATTCCTAGAAACTCATTATTTAAGATAACAATCTTAACCGGAACCTGAGTTTGGAAAATTGTGCCTAATTCCTGAATGGTCATCTGGAAACCTCCATCACCAATAATTGCTACAACTTCGCGATCTGGTCTTCCCATTTTGGCTCCAATTGCAGCCGGAAGCGCAAATCCCATTGTACCTAAACCACCGGAAGTAATATTACTTTTTGTTGAATTAAATTTAGCATATCGGCAGGCAAACATTTGATGCTGACCAACATCTGAAACGATAATAGCATCACCTTTTGAGTGTTTGTTGATCATTTCGATAGTTTCTCCCATCGAAAGTCCCGCTGTTGCTGGATTCAATTCATCTTTAATTACTGTATCATATTCTATTTTAGCCAATTCTTTAAACTCATTGTGCCATAAATCATGCGATTTTGCATCAAGCAGCGGTAGTAATGCCGCTAAAGATTCTTTAACATCACCTAAAACAGCAACTTCTGTTTTAACATTTTTGTCAATTTCGGCAGGATCAATTTCAAAGTGAATTACTTTGGCCTGTTTTGCATAAGTTTTCAAATTACCCGTTACACGATCGTCAAAACGCATTCCTAAAGCAATTAAAACATCACATTCGTTCGTTAGTAAGTTTGGCGCATAATTTCCGTGCATACCCAACATACCTACATTTAAAGGATGATCTGTTGGTAAAGCCGAAAGTCCTAAAATGGTCCAAGCTGCCGGAATTCCTGATTTTTCAATCATTGCTTTAAATTCGGCTTCAGCCTGACCTAAAATAATTCCCTGACCAAAAACAATAAAAGGTTTTTTAGCGCTATTGATTAAAGCAGCGGCTTCGGCAACTTTGTCCTGTTTTAATTTTGGAACGGGATTATAGCTTCTGATTGCGGTACATTTTTCATAACTAAAATCAAACTCATCAAACTGGGCGTTTTTAGTTATATCAATTAATACAGGCCCTGGACGACCAGAACGAGCAATATAAAATGCTTTTGCAATAATTTCAGGAATTTGAGAAGCCTCTGTTACCTGAAAATTCCATTTTGTAACCGGAGTCGAAATTCCGATAATATCTGTTTCCTGAAACGCATCAGATCCTAATAAATGTCTTCCAACTTGTCCGGTGATACAAACCATTGGAGTTGAATCGATTTGAGCATCGGCAATTCCTGTTACCAGGTTTGTAGCTCCAGGTCCAGAAGTCGCTATTGCAACTCCTACTTTTCCCGTTGCTCTCGCATATCCCTGCGCAGCATGTGTTGCACCTTGTTCGTGACGTACTAATACGTGGTGTAACTGATCCTGAAATTTATATAATTCGTCGTAAACCGGCATTATAGCTCCTCCCGGATAACCATAAACTAAGTCTACTCCTTCTTCTAATAAGCATCTGATAACAGCTTCAGCGCCTGAAATTCTAATTGTTCCCATTTGGTAATTTTATTGTTTAGAATTTGAAATATTTATAATTTTCAAATTCCTATTTTTGTCGATTAATTATCGGTAACACAGCCTGTTGAAGCACTAGAAACCGATCTGGCATATTTAAGTAAAACTCCTCTGTCAACTTTTAGCGCTGGTTGTACCCAAGCCGCTTTACGAGCTGCATATTCTTCGTCAGATATCTTAAGGTCGATTGTATTTTTCACAGCGTCGATGGCAATTATATCTCCATCTTTTACCAGTGCAATACCACCACCATCATATGCTTCTGGTGTTACGTGGCCTACCACGAATCCGTGTGAACCTCCGGAGAATCTACCGTCTGTAATTAGTGCACAGCTGCTTCCTAATCCGGCTCCAATAATTGCAGAAGTAGGTTTTAGCATTTCAGGCATTCCCGGACCACCTTTTGGTCCACAACCTCTAATGACGACTACATTACCCGGTTTAATTTTTCCGGCCTGTAAACCTGGAATTACTTCAAATTCACCTTCAAATACAACAGCTGGTCCTTCAAAATATTCTCCTTCTTTACCGCTGATTTTTGCTACAGCGCCTTCGGAAGCAAGATTTCCGTACAAAACCTGAATATTTCCTGTTGCTTTTAAAGCTTTTTGTATTTCATGAATTACTTCTTGTCCGTCTTGTAAATCTGGAGTCGAAGCTAAATTTTCTGCTACTGTTTTTCCTGTTACAGTTAAACAATCACCATGAATAAGTCCTACTTTCAATAAGTATTTCATTACTCCGGGAATACCTCCTACTTCATGAATATCTTCCATCATGTATTTACCACTTGGTTTCATATCTGCTAACACTGGTGTTCTGTCATTAATAGCCTGAAAATCATCAAGAGTAATTGTTATACCAACAGAATGTGCCATTGCGATTAAGTGCATAACTGCATTTGTAGATCCTCCCAAAACTGCTACAATTGTAATAGCATTTTCGAAAGCTTTGCGAGTCATGATATCTCTTGGCTTAATATCTTTTTCTAATAAAACTTTAATAGCAGCTCCGGCAGCAACACATTCATCTCTTTTTTCCTGACTCAAGGCAGGATTTGAAGAACTGTAAGGCATACTCATACCTAATGCTTCAATTGCAGAAGACATAGTATTTGCTGTATACATACCACCACAGGCACCAGCTCCTGGGCAGGCATTTTGAATAACTCCTTTAAAATCTTCAGGAGTAATTTCGCCTTTTACTTTTTTTCCTAACGCTTCAAAAGCTGAAACAATATTTAGAGATTCACCTTTCCATTTTCCTGAGTGAATAGAACCTCCGTAAACCATCATTGACGGGCGGTTTAATCTTCCCATTGCGATTAGGGCTCCAGGCATATTTTTGTCACAGCCAGGAATTGCTATGATACTATCGTACCATTGTGCTCCTGCAACTGTTTCTATAGAATCTGCAATTACATCACGAGAAACCAATGAATAACGCATTCCTTCTGTACCGTTAGAAATACCGTCACTTACACCAATAGTATTAAAAATAAGTCCGACCAGACCAGCATCCCAAACACCTTTTTTAACATCTTTTGCTAAATCATTTAAGTGCATGTTGCAAGTATTTCCATCATAACCCATGCTGACAATACCCACTTGTGCTTTCTTCAAATCTTCTTCAGTTAAACCAATACCGTACAACATCGCTTGTGCCGCTGGCTGTGTTTGATCTTGAGTGATGGTTTTGCTGTACTTATTTAATTCCATTATTGTATTATTTTTTTATTTTAGTTTTATTCAAAAAAAAACCTTCCAGTATTTGGAAGGTTTATAATATAGTCTTTCAATTATATTTATACCATCCCTGATGCATATGCGCTAAACACATTGACAACAATGACAGAAGTAATAATAATTGAGATTTGCATCTTTATTTTTTTAGTGTTACAAAAGTATGGAAACTTTAAGAACTAAAAAAATAAAATCTCAACATTTTCAATACTTCTTGTTATTTAATTCATTATTTTAATAAAAACATTAAACTATTGTCGATTGACCAATACTAACATTGTCATTATTAAAATACAACAGATCATCTTTGCTAAAAATAAAGTTTGAAACAAACTCCCCTACTTCATTTGTGCCAAATTTTGAATCTGGTTTTAAATCGACCGTTACTACTTCATATTCAATTGCTTTTTCAATTGCTTTGTAAATCGCACTTGCTTCTGTAAATAATCCAAAATGTTCCAAAAGCATTCCTGCTGATAAAATTGAAGCAATTGGATTGGCAATATTTTTTCCTTTTGCCTGAGGATATGAACCGTGAATTGGTTCAAAAAGAGCATTGTTTTCTCCTAACGATGCTGACGCCAATAAACCTATAGAACCTGTAATTACGCTGGCTTCATCTGATAAAATATCTCCAAACAAATTCTCAGTCAAAATGACATCAAATTGTTTTGGATTTAAAATCAATTGCATTGCTGCGTTATCTACAAATAAAAAATCTAAAAGAACATCCGGATAACTTTCACCTACTTTTTGAACAACTTTCCTCCATAATCTGGAAGTTTCCAAAACGTTGGCTTTATCAACCATAGTTAGCTTTTTGCGTCGGTTTTGTGCCGATTTAAAAGCCAAATGTGCAATTCTTGTAATTTCTTCTTCTGAATATTCACATAAATCTGAAGCGTGTGTTCCTTCTTCATTCAAGGTTTTAGCTCCAAAGTAAGCGCCGCCTGTCAATTCTCTGAAAATAGTAAAATCTGCACCTTCAATGATTTCTCTTTTTAAAGGAGAAGCATCAAGCAATGATTTATACGGTTTTATTGGACGAATGTTGGCAAACAAACCTAATTCTTTACGCAATTTTAATAATCCCTGCTCCGGACGAAATTTTGCATTTGGATTATTATCGTATTTAGGATCGCCAATTGCGCCAAACAAAACTGCATCAGTGTTTAAACAAAGATTTAAAGTCTGCTCCGGGAGCGGGTTTCCGGTTTTATCAATAGCAATAGCACCCATGAGCGCTTCCTCAAAAACAAATTCATGATTGTACACTTCGCCAATAGCATATAATGCTTTTTTGGCTTGTGAAATTACCTCTGGTCCAATTCCGTCTCCTGGTAAAACTGCTATTTTCAAATTCATAACGTCTCGTTCTTTATGTATTTAAATCTTTTTTTTTCTCTTGCTTCTATTCTCTATTTTCTTTCCTCTTTTCTCTATTCAACTAGCTTCTGATTAAATCACCTTCAATTTTTGAAGCTTCAATAATCTGGTGAATATCTGCGTCAACGACTTCTTTTTTAATATCGGCAAATTTCAGGAACTCAATATATACAATGTCTAATTGTACTTTTGTCAACTCGTAACCTACTTTTTTAGCACGATATGCCAGTGCCGCTCTTCCGCTTCTTGCAGTCAAAATGATTGAAGATTCGTTTACCCCAACATCAAGCGGATCCATAATTTCATATGTAGCTCTGTTTTTGATAACACCATCCTGATGAATTCCAGAACTGTGTGCAAAAGCATTTGCTCCAACGATCGCTTTATTTGGCTGCACAATCATTCCCATACTTTCAGAAACCAAACGACTCATTTCGTTTAATTCTCTTGTATTGATATTTGTATCTAGATTTAAATATGGATGTTGTTTGAAAATCATTACCACTTCTTCAAGTGCAGTATTTCCAGCTCTTTCTCCAATACCATTAATAGTACATTCAATTTGTCTTGCACCATTAATCGCTCCTGCAATTGAATTAGCAGTTGCCATTCCTAAATCATTATGACAGTGACATGAAAGGATTACATTTTCGATTCCTTTTACGTTTTCTTTTAAGTATTTAATTTTTGCTCCGTATTCTTCAGGAAGGCAATATCCCGTTGTGTCAGGAATATTAAGTACAGTAGCACCAGACTTAATTACTTCTTCACAAACTTTTGCAAGGAAAGCATTGTCAGTTCTACCAGCATCTTCTGCATAGAATTCAACATCTTCTACATATGATTTTGCGTGAGCTACTGCATATTTTGCTCTGGCAATAATGTCTTCAGGAGTAGTTTGTAATTTGTGGAGTATATGAGATTGTGAAGTTCCGATTCCAGTATGGATTCTAGGTTTCTTAGCATGCTTTAAAGCAGCTGCAGCAACATCAATGTCGTTTTTAACGGCTCTTGTTAGTCCGCAGACCGTTGCATTTTCTACAATTTTACAAATCTCAGAGACCGATAAAAAATCGCCCGGACTTGACACAGGAAAACCAGCTTCGATAATATCAACTCCCATTTTGTCTAGTCGTTCGGCGATAACTAATTTTTGCTTAGTATCTAACTTACATCCTGGAACTTGCTCACCGTCGCGTAAAGTGGTGTCAAAAATTTGAACTTTCTCTCTATTCATATTCATTTATTTAATGTAATTTCACATCTTGATAACAAATATATGTTGTACTACTTCAGTACGAAATTCATTTTAATGAAATTATACTGTTCATAACACAATTTATAACGAGTTAAATATTTAATAATCAATAAGTTATATTATTATTTTTTACAATGGCTAACCATCAAAAAGATTTCTTATTTGTTCTGATAAAATCACTTTCTAAATCTGAAAAAAGACAGTTTAAAATTTTTGCAAGTCGATTAGAGACAAGTTCGAACACTAAATTCATTGAACTATTCAATATTTTAGATAAGTCTGAAACCTACGATGAAAAGCTTATTCTTAAGAGCGGTATCATAAAAAAAATACAGTTATCTAACTTAAAATCATACTTATACAAACAAATACTGGTAAGTATTCGCTTGAATATTCCGAGTCAGAATATTCGATATCAATTGCGCGAACAAATAGATTTTGCCGGTATACTATATAATAAAGGTTTGTATAAACAGAGTTTAAAGATTCTGGATAAAACAAAAATGATTGCGCTTGAAAATGATGAAAAATATATGGCGTATGAAATTGTAGAGTTCGAAAAACTAATCGAATCACAATATATTACCCGAAGTATTCAAGGCCGTGCCGACGAACTGGTTATTCAGGCAAAAGAATTGAATTACAGAAATACAATTTCAAGCAAATTATCTAATTTATCACTGCAGCTTTACGGAATTATGCTAAAAACTGGTTACGTAAAAAACGATGAAGAATATAAATATATTGACGATTACTTTAATAAGCATATTGCAAAACTAGACGAAAGTAAGTTTGGTTTTCGTGAAAAATATTGGTTTTACAATGCCAATTTATGGCGAAGTTTTCTAGTTCAGGACTTTTTGGCGAGTTATAAATTTGCCTACAAATGGGTTAAATTATTTTATGATAACCCAAATATGATTTACCAGAATCCTGTTTTCTTTTTAAAAGGAAATCATTATTTCCTGGAATCATTGTATATGTTAAAGTATACATCCAATTTTAAAAGATATCTTTCACTTTTAGAAGAAACTATTCAGGATGATAAATTTCCTGTAAACGATAACATTGCATCACTATCATTTCTATATGTTTATAATAATAAACTAAACCTGCATATTCTGGAAGGTACTTTTCCCGAAAGCGAATATTTGATTCCGGACATTCTGGAAAAACTGAAATTACACAGCGAACATCTTGATGAACATCACGAAATGTTGTTTTTCTATAAAATTGCTTCTATTTATTTTGGGAATGAGAAGTACAATGAATGCATCTTTTATTTAGATAAAATAATCAATAATAAGAACTTAACCATGCGCGAAGATTTAATGTGCTTTGCGAGACTTTTGTCGTTGATTGCACATTATGAATTAGGAAAGGATTATTATTTAGAAAACCACCTGAAAAGCACGTATAAGTTCTTATTGAAAATGAATGATTTACACGAAGTTCAAAAGGAAATCATTAAGTTTTTAAGAAACTTAAACAACTTCTACCCTGCTGATATTAAAAAGGAATTCAAAAAAATGCACGCTCGTTTTGTAGAGCTGGAAAAGAATACTTACGAAAAAAGGGCTTTCTTATACCTTGATATTATTTCATGGCTTGAAAGTAAAATTGAGAATCGAAAAATTGCAGATATTATTAAGGAAAAGGCGAAGCTTAACAGCCGTTGATTTTAAATTCCAAACTATTTACGGTACTACCTTTGTCAAAGTTTAAAACTTTGACAAAGGTTTGTGCACACAATTACGACGTACTAGTTGTCATTTCGACCGAAGGGAGAAATCGCACTAGTATTTCCGCAAAGAGAATCGCCAATCTTTGTAGAGTTTCGAGTGCGATTTCTCCCTTCGGTCGAAATGACAAAACTTTGCGCAAACAACAAACCCGACAGGTTTTTAAAACCTGTCGGGTTTACTAAACGCAAAAAATCCCAAACTCCAACAATTGGAATTTGGGATTTATATTTTGGAATTTAAAAATCTATTCGATTATATTCGAAGTCGTTACATAAAAATCTTTATCAACTTCTACTTTTCTATCTTCATTAGTTGTTTTTTCAGACTGCCATTCTGTTGTTGGTTTTAACCACATTTCTATACCATTTAACTTTACTCTAACCGGCATATCAAATTTAGCCACACAGTTTGTCCAGTGATATCCAAAAGTTCCGTTTTTAAACATATATTCAAAAACCGGAATTTGAGTTGTAGTCAAATATTGTGCGTACACTCGGTTGAAATTAATTCCAGACTGTTCATTGATATAATCCTGAATCTGTTTACCTGTAACCGTTTGATGATAAAAAGTCTTATTCATACCTCTTAAAATCGATTTCCATTTTGCATCATCATTAATAACCTGACGAATCATGTGCAGCATTGATGCTCCTTTTGGATACATATCTCCTGATCCTTCATTATTTACATCATAATGTCCTATAATTGGAGTATCGTTTTTAATATTTTTTCTACATCCAATTACATATTCAGCGCCAGCATCTTTCCCATAATAATACTCAACAAAAAGGCTTTCAGAATAGTTGGTAAAACTCTCATGAACCCACATATCAGCAATATCTTTATACGTAATGTTGTTCGCATACCATTCGTGGCCGGATTCGTGAATAATGATAAAATCAAATTTTAATCCCCAGCCTGTACCGCTTAAATCACGTCCTAAATAACCGTTTTTATATTGATTTCCATAAGTTACAGAACTTTGATGCTCCATTCCTAAATACGGAACTTCCACTAATTTGTAGCTGTCTTCGTAAAAAGGATAAGGTCCAAACCAATTTTCAAAAGCCTTCAACATCTTTGGAGCATCTTTAAACTGCTCTTTTGCCAAAGCCAGATTATCTCTTAAAACATAATAGTTACAGTCTAAATCTCCTTTTTCACCTTTGAATTTTTCTGAAAAGTTAACGTAATCTCCAATATTGACGTTTACACCATAGTTGTTAATTGGATTCGAAACATACCAATTGAATGTTTTCGTTCCGTCTTTTTCTTTTTTAACGCTTTGTAA
The DNA here is from genome assembly GCF_024171645.1 of Flavobacterium sp. HSC-32F16. Classification (GTDB taxonomy): domain Bacteria; phylum Bacteroidota; class Bacteroidia; order Flavobacteriales; family Flavobacteriaceae; genus Flavobacterium. Next base: position 146,098 of record NZ_JALKAC010000001.1, read on the forward strand.
TCTTCCGTTAGAAACCTCCGTTAAATCTCCCGGAACATTCACACTTATCAGCATATTCTCAACTTCATCGTACATATGATCTTTACACGGCCACCAAACACTCGCACCCAATCCCTGACAAGATGTAGCAATAAAATCTTTTCCGTTTTTATCTTTTTTCCAGGAAAATCCGCCATCCCATGGCGCTTTAACCGCTTCTTTTGGCTTTCCATTAAATGAAATTACAATCTCTTTTGTATCACCGGCTTTTTGTTTTTCATTTAAGGTAATAAAAAACGCATTTCCTTCTCTTTCAAATTTTAATTCCTTTCCGTTCTGCGTTACTTTTGTAATATTCATTGGTTCCTGCAGGTCAATCTGCATACGGTTATTTGCTGTCAAAACAGTATAACGAACCGTGTTAAAACCCGAAATTGTTTTTTCTTTTGGATTCACTTTTACATCAAGGTGATAATATTTTAAATCCCACCAGGCTCTTTCTTTTGTGATGCTTCCGCGTAAAGTATCCTGATGTGTAAAAACGGTTTCTCCTTTATTAAGAAGTCCTTGAGCATTGGCACTAAAACCAATTAAAAAAGCAGTAAAAATGCTTCCGAAGTAATTTTTCATTAGTAAAATGGTATTATTTTGAAATCAATCTATAACAAATGTAAACATTCGAATTAAGTTTTCTAAAATTTTATGATTTCTTCATAAAAAAAGAAACCCAATAAACTTTAAAATTTATTGGGTTTCTTTTTAAATAGTTCCAAAGTTTAATTGCTGATATTAAATTCATTCACATAGAAGTTTTTATCTACAGTTAAAGTTGGGTTATCATCCTTTACATCTTCTGCTTTCCAGTCTGTTGTTGGCTTTAACCAAGATTCAACTCCGTTTAAATTGACTTTTACAGGAAGATTAAAATTCTCAACGCAATTGATCCAGTGATAAACCAATTTATGATTTTTAAAATAATACTCAAAAGTTGGAATTTGAGTTGTTCTTAAATATTGATTAAAAACCGGACTAAAATCGATTCCAGATTCTGTACTAATATAATCTTCTATTTGTTTTGTCGTAACAGTTTGATGATAAAAGGTTTTATTCATGCCTCTCAAAATAGATTTCCATTTGACATCATCATTTATAACCTGACGAATGGTATGAATCATATTTGCTCCTTTTGGGTACATATCGCCAGATCCTTCAACGTTTACATTATATTGACCAATAATAGGTTTCTTATTTGTAATCATTTTTCTAAGCCCTCTTGCATATTCATTTGCAGCATCCTTTCCGTAATAATATTCAACAAATAAAACTTCAGAATAATTGGTAAAACCTTCATGAATCCACATATCTGCAATATCTTTATAGGTAATATTATTTGCAAACCACTCATGTCCGGACTCATGAATAATAATATAATCAAACTTTAAGCCCCATCCCGTTCCGCTTATGTCGTGTCCGTTGTGACCATTTTGATAATGGTTTCCATAAGTTACAGAACTTTGGTGTTCCATTCCCAAATACGGAGCTTCAACCAGCTTATAACTGTCTTCGTAAAATGGATAAGGTCCAAACCAGTTTTCAAAAGCTTTCAGCATTTTTGGAGCATCCTGAAACTGTTTTTTAGCAATTTCTAAATTATCTCTCAAAACATAATAATTGCAATCTAAATCCCCTTTTTCTCCTTTAAATTTTTCAGAGAAATTAACGTAATCTCCAATGTTAATATTTACGCCATAATTATTGATTGGATTTGAAACGTACCAATTGAATGTTTTAGTTCCATCTTTTTGTTTTTTAACGCTTTGCAGTCTTCCATTTGAAACATCAGTTAAATGTCCAGGAACATTCACGCTGATTAACATATTCTCAACTTCATCATACATATGATCTTTACACGGCCACCAAACACTCGCGCCCAATCCCTGACAAGAAGAAGCAATAAAATCTTTTCCGTTTTTATCCTTATGCCACGTAATTCCCCCATCCCAAGGTGGATCAACGGCTTCTTTCGGTTTTCCACCAAAAGAAATTATGATTTCTTTAGTTTCGCCAACTTTCTGATTTTCCAATAAAGTAATGAAAAACGCATTTCCGTCTCTTTCAAATTTCAATTCTTTTCCATTTTGCGTTACTTTTGTGATCTGCATAGGTTCCTGCAAATCGATCTGCATTTTATTGTAGTCATTTAAAACCGTATAACGTACCGTATTTGAACCTGTTATCGTTCTGTCTGCAGGATTTACTTTTATATCCAAATGATAATATTTTAAATCCCACCAGGCTCTTTCTTTAGTAATGCTTCCGCGTAAGGTATCCTGATGTGTAAAAAAGGTTTCAGACTTATTTAAAAGCCCTTGAGCATTGGCAGTAAAACCAATAAGAAAAATTACAAAAATGTTTTTGAAATATTTTTTCATTAGTGGAAATTTGGTTTAATTAGTAGCTTTTGTTTTTAACAAATGTAAACAATCACGTTAAATTTTTATTTTCTATTTCTAAAAATTAACATTCAACTTCAGTTATTCTTCTTTATTTTAGCTTTTTATTTATACTCCTTTTTATGAAATTTCGTCTCCTTTTTTCTTTTGCACTTTTTATCAGTTCAATAACAATTTATTCGCAAACATTTGAAATTCATAAAACCTCTGAAAAAATAAATATTGATGGTGATTTAACCGATTGGAAAACTCCTTTTTTAGGTCCGTTTGTAATTCATAATTCGGGCGAAAAAGCGGTACAAAACACAATGGTTTCACTTTCGTGGAATGATCAAAACTTATATATTGCTTATAAAGTAATTGATAATAATATAATTGGCTCAAACCAGAAAAAAGATTCTAAAATCTATGAAACTGATGATTTAGTAGAAATATTCATTGATCCTGATGGTGACGGAAAAAACTATCTGGAAATTGGTGTAAATGCTTTTTCTACGAATTATGATATACTTGTAAAATGCATTTCTCCTGAATGCGGAGGCTGGAAAACAGCGATGGATTTTAATATTGCTGGATTAGAAGCCGTAAGTAAAATAAATTTTGAAGGTTTTGATACCGAAATTAAAATCCCTTTTTCAAGTTTGGAAAAAATCAAAAGCGGGAATTTTTCGAAACCAAAAATTGGAACAAAATGGAAAGCCAATGCTTTTAAAATTGATTATGGCAATACAACACAATATCTTGCTTTACAGGATTATAAAAGTTTAAATTTTGGATTTCATCAACCACAGGAATTTGCAGTTTTTGAGTTTGTGGAGTAATTTGTTTAACCGTTTATTTGGTTAATTGTTTAATTGAAATATCGCAGGCGCGTTTACTATATAATGACTAACTCCGTTAGATACTAAAAACTTAAAAAACTGATTATTTTCTGTCATTCTATAAATTTCAAAAATAGATTTATTAGACACAAAATAAACATTCTGTAAAAACCTATCGTTTAAATCCCCATAAACCTTAATAGTTTCAACAAACATCGATATTCCTTTTTTTAAAACTGTCGGATTAGAAAATTCTTTAGGAAGAAATATGCTTATAAAAGCATCATTATCAATGTATATTTCTCCAGTACTGTCATTAATCGGGGCAAAATTACCAGAAGCAGTCTTTTCTAAAAACAAAATTAGTCGCTGTCCAGCTTTTAATTCTTTTATTCTTGGATCACAAATCCATTCTTTCCAGATTGAAACTTTAATTTTTGAACCTGATTTTCCTTTTACAAATTCACTTATCGTAAACTCATATTCGTTTTGTGAAACTTTGGAAATAGTGCCATCAACAATTAAATCTGCTTTTGAAATAACAATTGAATATGGCAATTCATGTTTTTTGAATCCATAGTTTAAAATTGGAAGCAAAAATAAAAACACGTACACAAATAGTTTCATAGGATTATTATATTTCACTAAAATAATACTTTTTTGTCAGACTGAGCGAAGTCGAAGTGCCGCAAAGTGATTCAGCAAACGGAACTTCGACTTCGCTCAGTCTGACAAAACTATATCTTGAACAATCTTTGCAATTATTTTTGACGCTTCTTTAAAACATCAACAACATCATTCAATTGAAAACCTTTTGCCTGCAATAAAATCAAATAATGAAAAAGTAAATCAGCGCTTTCGCTAAGGAATAAATCATCGTTGTCATCTTTTGCTTCGATGACAACTTCTACAGCTTCTTCACCTACTTTTTGAGCAATTTTATTGATTCCTTTTTCGAATAAAGAAGCAACATAACTTTTCTCAGAATCGGCATTTTCTCTACGCGTTTTGATTGTATTTTCTAACTGGGAAATAAAACCATAGTTTTCTTTGTTTTCTTCCTGCCAGCAAGTATCAGCTCCTGTGTGACACGTTGGCCCGACAGGTTTTGCCTGAATTAAAAGGGTATCGCCGTCGCAGTCATTTTTAATACTTACTAAGTTTAAAAAGTTACCACTCTCCTCGCCTTTTGTCCAAAGCCTTTGTTTAGATCGGCTGAAAAAAGTTACTTTTTGCGTTTCAATTGTTTTCTGAAGCGATTCTTCATTCATATAACCCAGCATCAAAACATTTTTTGTTTCAGAATCCTGAATTATCGCCGGAATTAATCCGTGTGCGCTTTTTATATCGATTTCCATTTTAGATTTTAGATTTTAGATTTTAGATTTTGATTCTCTGAAATCTTATTATTTTTTTATTTTGAATCTTCTCTTTCTTCTTGCTTCTTTTTTAAAGTCTAACTTCAACACCATTATTCCTAAGTTCTTGTTTTAAAGATTTTATCTCAATTTCTTTAAAGTGAAAAACACTCGCAGCCAAAGCAGCATCTGCATTTCCTTCTTTAAACGAATCTACAAAATGCTGAATATTTCCAGCTCCTCCCGAAGCTATAATCGGAATATTTACTAATTCTGACAGTTTTGCTAAAGCTTCGTTTGCAAAGCCATTTTTAGTTCCATCGTTATCCATTGATGTGAATAAAATCTCTCCTGCACCTCGTTCTGCTACTTCCACGGCCCAATCGAATAAATTCAATTCAGTAGGAACTTTTCCTCCAACTAAATGTACAATCCATTGTCCGTCGATTTGTTTCGCATCGATTGCCACAACAACGCATTGACTACCAAATTTCTGAGCCAAATCATTTATCAGCTGCGGATTTTTTACTGCCGATGAATTAATCGAAACTTTATCTGCACCATTATTCAGCAGAATTTCAACATCTTCAATAGACGAAATCCCGCCGCCAACTGTAAACGGAATATTGATTTTCCCAGCTACACTTCGCACCATATTAACTAACGTCTTACGTCTTTCTTCCGTGGCCGAAATATCCAAAAAAACCAGTTCATCTGCACCTTCAGCAGAGTAAATTTCTGCCAGTTCAACCGGATCTCCGGCATCGCGCAAGTCAACGAAATTAACACCTTTTACGGTTCTTCCGTTTTTTATATCTAAGCAGGGTATGATTCTTTTTGCTAACATGTTTTTATGTGTCAATTTGAGAATTAGTCAATTAGATAATTTTCTGCATTTGCTAAAATAATTATCTAATTTTCTAATTAACTCATTTTCTAATTATAAAATCCTCTAGTTGTTTCAGCGAAATTCTTCCTTCGTAAATCGCTTTTCCGATTATGGTTCCTTCGCATCCTAATTCAGCCAATTTAGGTAATTCGTCGAAAGTTGAAATTCCTCCCGAAGCGATTAGTTTTATACCTTTTGCTTCTTCTAAAATTTTACCGTATAAATCAAAACTTGGACCTTCAAGCATTCCGTCTTTTGCAATATCAGTGCAAATAACATACTGAATTCCTTTATTTTGATAATCCTGTATAAACGGAATTAAATCTTCATTTGAATCTTCTAACCAGCCTGAAACAGCAATCTTTTCATCTTTTGCATCAGCGCCTAAAATAATTTTTTCTGAGCCGTATTCTGAAATCCATTTTTCAAAAATGGCTCTGTTTTTTACGGCAATACTTCCGCCGGTAATTTGATTTGCACCACTTTCAAAAGCAATTCTTAAATCATCATCCGATTTTAATCCGCCTCCAAAATCAATTTTCAAACTCGTTTGCGATGCAATTTGTTCCAAAATTTTATAATTTACAATTTTACTTGATTTTGCACCGTCTAAATCTACTAAATGCAGATATTCAATTCCGTGTGCCTCAAATGATTTTGCCACTTCAAGCGGATTTTCATTGTAAATTATTTTGGTATCATAATCACCTTTGGACAAACGAACGCATTTTCCGTCAATGATATCTATGGCTGGTATTATTCTCATTTTTTGATATTTAGATTTTAGATTCTAAAATTGATTTTGATATTTTAACTGTAATTAATTATTGCAATTGATTTAAAAATTGAAACTTTACATTTTTAAGAAATTTTCTAAAATTTTCTCTCCCACAGTTCCGCTTTTTTCTGGATGAAACTGAGTTCCGTAAAAATTATCTTTTTGCAAAGCCGATGCGTATTCAACATCATAATTCGTAGTTGCGATCGATTCCGGACAATTTGGCGCGTAAAAACTGTGAACCAAATACATAAATTCATTTTCAGAAATTCCGTTGAATAAATCGGTTTTTAAATCATAAATCTGATTCCAACCCATTTGTGGCACTTTTACTTTTGGAGTGAATTTAACCACATCAACATCAAAAATACCTAAACCTTTGGTATTTCCTTCTTCAGATGATTTACACATTAACTGCATTCCCAGACAAATACCCAAAACCGGTTGTTTCAAGTTCGGAATCAAATTATCCAAACCGCTTTCTTTCAGTTTTTTCATTGCCGAACTTGCCTCGCCAACACCAGGAAAAATCACTTTATCAGCTGATAATATTTCATCTGGATTATTGCTTAAAACCGCTTTAAAACCTAATCTTTCAATAGCAAACATAATGCTCTGAATATTTCCTGCCCCGTAATTTATAATTACTATTTTCATTCTTTTTTAGTTGTTGGTTGATGGTTATTGGTTGATGGTTGATGGCTAACAACTATCAACCAACAATCATAAACTTTAAAGCATTCCTTTCGTCGAAGGCAAAATCATTTTTTCGGTATCTCTTTTTACCGCTACTTTTATCGCTTTCGCGAAAGCTTTAAAAATGGCTTCGATTTTATGATGCTCGTTAATTCCTTCTGCTTTGATATTTAAGTTGGCTTTTGCACCATCTGTGAATGATTTGAAAAAGTGATAGAACATTTCTGTTGGCATTTTACCTACCATTTCACGTTTAAATTCGGTTTCCCAAATCAGCCAGTTTCTTCCGCCAAAATCAATTGCAGCCTGTGCCAGACAATCGTCCATTGGCAGACAGAATCCGTAACGCTCAATTCCTAATTTATTTCCAAGTGCTTTCGCAAAAACTTCACCCAAAGCAATTGCCGTATCTTCGATTGTGTGGTGTTCATCAACCTCTAAATCTCCTTTAACCAAAATTTCTAAATCCATTTGACCATGACGAGAAATTTGATCTAACATATGATCGAAAAAAGCAATTCCGGTGTCGATTTTACTTTTTCCCGTTCCATCAAGATTTAGGCTAATATAAATATCCGTTTCGTTAGTTTTACGAGTAATCGAAGCAGAACGGGCTTCTAGTTTCAGAAACTCATAAATTCGTTTCCAATCTGTGGTTTGCAAAGCAATCGTATCATTTAATTCTTCTCGTTTTGAAGAAATTTCATTGCTTCCAGCTCCATCGGTCATATTCATAAAAATAGCTTTTCCGCCTAGGTTTTTAGCCAATTCAACGTCGGTTAAGCGATCACCTAAAACAAAAGAATTTTCTAAATCATATTCTGGATTATTTAAGTATTTGGCCAGCATTCCGGTTCTTGGTTTGCGTGTCGGCGCATTTTCTTCGGGAAAAGTTCTGTCGACAAAAATTTCATCAAATAAAACGCCTTCGTTTTCAAAAGCTTTTAAAATAAAATTCTGCGTTGGCCAAAAGGTATCTTCAGGAAAACTATCGGTTCCTAATCCGTCCTGATTGGTCACCATTGCAAGCTCGTAATCTAATTCAGCAGCAATTTTAGCCAGATATTGAAAGGCTTTTGGGTAAAACTCCAGTTTATTTAAACTGTCTAATTGTAAATTTTCAGGTTCTAAAACAATCGTTCCGTCACGATCGATAAAAAGTACTTTTTTCATAGTTTATATTTTTCTGCCGCAGATTATAAAGATTAAAAATGTTTTTTTTGTTTGCCAATTGCACTAATTCAATTCGTGTTAATTCGTGCAATTCGTGGCAAAAATCTAAAACCAACAGAATAAAATAATCGGTGTAATCTGTGGCCTATCTCTTTCTTATTTCAACAACTTTAATTCTTTAATTACAGCAGCATTTTCTTCTTTTGTCCCAATTGTAAAACGAAGGCAGTTTTCGCATAAAGGCTGTGTTGTTCTGTTACGAATTACAATTCCTTTTTCAATTAACTGATCGTATCTTTTATTAGCATCATCCACTTTTGCCAGAATAAAATTAGCTTCCGTTGGATATACTTTTTCAACAAAACCAACTTCAAGTAAAACTTTAAGTAATTCTTCTCTTTGCTCAATAATTGAAGCTATTTCTTGTTTAATCTTTTCCGAATCTTTCAAACGTTCGATTGCTCTTTGCTGTGTTAATTCGTTAACATTATAAGGCGGTTTAATTTTGTTTAAAACAGAAATCACTGCTTCAGAAGCATAACAAATTCCTAAGCGAATTCCTGCCAAACCGTAAGCTTTTGAAAGCGTTTGTGTAATTACTAAATTTGGATAAGCATCAATTTCTACCAACCAGCTTTCTTTATCTGAAAAATCAATGTAAGCTTCATCAATTACAACCAAACCATTGAAGTTTTGAAGTAATTTCACCACGCTTTCATCTGAAAAAGAATTACCCGTCGGATTATTTGGCGAACACAAAAAGATGATTTTCGTATTATCATCAACCGCTTCTAAAATCTTTTCTACCTGTGGCTGAAAATCTGTTGTTAGCAAAATCTCTCTGTTTTCTACAGCATTAATATTTGCTAAAACACCGTACATTCCGTAGGTAGGCGGTAACGAAATAATATTATTTTTATTTGGCTCACAAAAAGCTCTAAAAAGTAAATCTAAAACTTCATCGCTTCCGTTTCCTAATAGAATCTGACTTTGTTTTGTCAAATTATTTTTAGCCAAAATTGCTTTAACTGAATTCTGCTGCGGATCCGGATAACGATTTACTCCATTTTGAAAAGGATTTTCATTGGCATCCAAAAAAATCATTTCGGCAGTATCAAAATCTTCAAACTCATCTCTTGCAGACGAATAGGGTTTTAAAGATTTTACGTTTTCACGTGTAATTGTATTTATATCGAATTTCATTATCTTAATTTTTAGAATATAGAAAATAGAATATAGAAAATAGAATAAAGAGAATAGAATAAAGAGAATAGACTTCTCATCTAATTTGCGAAATTTTCTATATTCTTTGTTCTATAATCTTTGTTCTATAATCTTAGTTCTATATTCTTAGTTCTATATTTCTTAGTTCTATATTCTTAGTTCTATAATCTTTGCTCTTTTATATTTATTCTAAACTCTTCAATCTTAAAGTAACAGCATTCTTATGTGCTTGCAATCCTTCGGCTTCAGCCATAGTTTCGATGGCGCGGCCAATGTTTTGAATTCCTTTTTCAGTTATTTTTTGAAATGTCATTGATTTCATGAAACTATCAAGGTTTACGCCGCTGTAATTTTTCGCATAACCGTTTGTCGGTAAAGTATGATTTGTCCCTGAGGCATAATCTCCGGCACTTTCCGGCGTGTAATTTCCAATAAAAACCGAACCTGCATTTACAATTCCGTTGCAATAGAAATCATCATATTCAGAACAGATAATAAAGTGTTCCGGACCATATTCGTTGATTAAATCTAAAGCGAGCTGGTCATTTTCGACATAAATTAATTTCGAATTTTCGATTGCTTTTGTGGCAATTGCTTTTCTTGGAAGCACTTCTACCTGTGCTTGAATTTCTTTTTCTACTTCGTCAATTAATTTTTTAGAAGTTGAAACTAAAATTACCTGACTGTCTGTTCCGTGTTCTGCCTGCGACAATAAATCTGAAGCCACAAAAGCGGGAACTGCAGTATCATCAGCCACAATTAATAACTCTGAAGGTCCTGCCGGCATATCGATTGCAACACCAAATTGAGTTGCTAATTGTTTTGCTACAGTCACAAATTGATTTCCGGGTCCGAAAATTTTATACACTTTTGGAATTGATTGTGTTCCAAATGTCATTCCGGCAATTGCCTGAATACCGCCTACTTTTAAAATTTTTGTTACACCGCATAAATTGGCCGCATACAAAATAGCAGGATTAATTTTTCCTGTTTTATCTGGTGGTGAACACAATACTATTTCTTTACATCCAGCAATTTCAGCAGGAACAGCCAGCATTAAAACGGTAGAGAATAAAGGCGCAGTTCCGCCTGGAATATACAATCCTATTTTTTGAATTGGTCTTTTTTCCTGCCAGCAATTTACACCATCAATCGTTTCAATTTCAATTCTGTCTGTTTTTTGTGCACGGTGAAATTTGTAGATATTCTCTTTTGCCAATTGAATTGCTTCTTTTAATTCATCTGGAATCGAGGCAATCGCTTCATCAATTTCTGCTGCAGATACTTCATAATTATCTAAAGTTATTCCGTCGAAAATTGAAGTATATTTGGATACGGCTTCATCTCCTTTTTTCTGTACTTCTTTAAAGATTTCTTTTACCGTTAACTCAATATCATCAATTGTTTGTGTTGGTCTTTTTAATATTTCAGACCAGGTATCTGGTTTTGGGCTATTTATCTTATTCATTATTTTTTTAGCTTTAAGCTTTATTAACGTTGTGTTTATTTTTACCGCAAAGTTCGCAAGGTTTTTTTCTGTTCTTTATCTTTGAAAGTATTAAGATCACAAAGCTGTTGCCTGCAATTGAAATTTAATATTTTTTTTTACAGCTTAAAGCCTATTGCTTACAACTTAAAGCGGGTAAAACCCTATAGGACCATTTTCTCAATTGGACAAACTAAAATTCCTTCTGCTCCGGCTTCTTTAAGTTTATCGATTACGTCCCAAAAAGTGTCTTTATCAATTACAGAGTGAACACTGCTCCAGCCTTCCTGAGCCAATGGCAAAACGGTTAAACTTCTTAAAACCGGAAGAATTTTTCCAATTTCGTCAATTTTTTCGTTTGGAACGTTCATTAAGATGTATTTTGAATTTCTTGCTCTTAAAACCGATTGTATTCTAAATTTTAAGGTATCTATGTGTTTTTGGATTTCTGGAGAAACTTTTGGTGAAACAGCAAGAACAGCTTCACTTTTTAAGATAACTTCTACTTCTTTTAAGTTATTTTTGAATAGAGTACTGCCGCTTGAAACAATATCAACAATAGCATCGGCAAGGCCAATATTGGGTGCTATTTCTACAGAACCTGAAATTTGGTGAATATCAACGCTTAATCCAAAAGAATTGAAATATTCGTTAACGGTATTTGGGTAAGAAGTCGCTATCCTTAAACCTGCCAAATCTTGTATAGAATTGTATTCTAAAGTTTTAGGAACTGCTACAGAAACTTTGCATTTAGAAAATCCCAATCGCTGCACTACTTCAATTTCTTTTCCTTTTTCTACTAAAAGGTTGTCGCCAACGATGGCTAAATCTACTACTCCGTCAATTAAATACTGTGGAATATCTGAATTTCTTAAATACAAAACTTCAAGAGGAAAGTTAGAAGCTTCGGCTTTTAACTGATCGATTCCGTTGTTGATTGAAATACCGCAGTCTTTAAGGATTTGAATGCTGTCTTCGTTTAGACGTCCAGATTTTTGAATTGCAATTTTTAAAGTACTCATTTTTTAGTTTTTTGGTGATTAATAGTTTGAGTACAAAGAATTGGTATAAAAAAACCCGTTTGATGTACTCAAACGGGTTTTAAAATATGATGATTTACATGCATACCATTAACACATCGCTTGAGAGCAATAATGAAAATGATGATGATGTAATTGATTTGAAATCATTGTTTGGTTTGTTTTATAATTCTTTGATTCGGTTGCAAATATACTAGTTAATTTCATAAAAAAGCAATTTTTAATATAACTTAACGATAGTTTATTGTTAAAAAAATATCAAGCTCTGTTTTTATTGAAGATTTTTAATTTACGATAACGTTTTCCATATCTTCATTAAAACCTAAAATTACAGTGGTTCCTATTCCTATTTCACTTTCAATTTTACATTTAATATGAAGCAGTTCCGTATTTCTTTTTACAATAGACAATCCTAAGCCAACACCTTTAATTTCAGGATGACTGGTGTAATCTGACCTGAAGAATGGATTATAAATCATCTCTAAATCCTCTTTTGCAATTCCGATTCCATTATCTGAAATTTTACAGGTTATTCTGCTGTTTTCTTTAAAAAGTAAAATCGAAACTTCTCCTTCAGTATTGGTGTATTTCAAAGCATTTGAAATAACGTTTCTTAGAATTGTTATGATTAAAAAATTATCCGACTGAATATAAAAATCGGTTCCCGCATCAAATTTAACATTGAGATTTTTATCTTTTATTTTTTCTGAATTCAATGTAAGAACATCTAAAATTACAGCATTTAAATAAACGTTTTCTGTATTTATATGCTGCTTTTGATTATCAAATCGAGCCATTGTTAATAGCTGATCAACGAGAAGATTTAAATGATCAACTTCTTTTATACAATAGTTTATTTTATCTTCGTATTCTTTATTTTCTCTAGGTTTACGTATCAGCACTTCAAGTGTTCCTTTAATTACAGTTAACGGTGTTCTTAACTCATGAGAAGCATCAGATGTAAATTGTTTTTCGCGTTCAATGGCATCTTCAATTCGGTTTAATAAATTATTTATAGTTTTTGAAAGTGTGTATAATTCATCTCTTGTTTTCGGCAGGGCAATACGTGCTTTTAAATTGTCTTTTGTTATAATTTTAGACGTATTAATAATAGCATTTATAGGTTTTATGCTTCTTCCTGCAAAGAATCGGGCAATAAAAAACAGCAAGATTAGAATTGCTAAAAAAGACAAAGACATGGTATCAAACAAATTATTTAAAACCATTTTAGAATCTGCCAGCGACATGGCAACAATAAGGTACCCTATTTTTTTATTTTGAACATTTAGTTCTACCTGAATTTGTCTAATCGCATGATCTCTTATTTTGGTATCAAACAGTTCATAGTCCTCTACAGAATCATGAAATTCAAGTGTTTGTGTTTTTAAATTGGGCGCTTTTTCAATAATTTTTTTATTCAAATCCAGAAATTCAACAAAAACCGGATTTACATCTACGGTATTGTGTTCACGTTCATCCCATTCTTCTTCATCAATTAAAATTACTTTTCCATTTTCAACTTTTATCTCTTCTAAATGATTCTGGATTTCAACTTTAATATTTTCATCAATACGACTGTAAACGGTATGTTTTACAATAGAATAAATAACCGAAAAAACGACTAAAATCAGCAAACCTGTAGTTACGATATAGTTTAAGGCAATTCTATTTTTAAAGGAAAGCTGGCTCATTTATAGTTCGTTAGCGATATACCCTACACTTCGGATGGTTTTTATGTAGTCTTCTTCTATTTTCAAATTGAGTTTTTTGCGTATAGCATTCATAAAAACATCAATTACTCCTGTATCATATTCAAAATTAATTTCCCACACGTCTTTTAAAATCTGATTTCTGGTGCAGACTTTTCCTTTATTTCTAATTAGATAAGTCAGCAGTTCAAATTCTCTCTGCGTTAAAGCAACTTCTTCTTCATTTTTTAAAACGATATGTTTAGAAAGATCAATTTTTATAGTTCCCAGCGTAAGTGTTTCATTTCCTACTCGGTTTCTAAAATGAATCTTTATTCTTTCTACTAATTCTTCAAAACTAAAAGGCTTTTTTATATAATCATTTGCCCCTGCTTTTAAACCTTCAATCGTTTCCTGAACTGTATCTTTTGCTGTTAAAAAAATAATAGGCGTCTTTTGATCTTTGATCCTGATTGCTTTACACAAATCCAAACCACTGATTTTGGGGATCATCCAATCTAGTAAAATCAAATCAAATTTATGGTTTTGGGTTAATTCAAAACCTTTGGAACCATCGCTTGCAGTGGTAATTTCATAGCCTTCTTCACGCAGTCCTTGTTCTAAAAACTGAACAATTCCTAACTCATCTTCTATAATTAAAATATGCATATTGCCTTATTATGATCCGGGATTAATCTGTTATTTTGATTTTTCAAAGATATATATTTTAAGAATCAGAAATCACTTAAAATCATAACAATAGCTCAAAACGAACCATCTTAAGCAAAGATTAAGTTTAAGCTAAGCAAGGTAAAAGCCAAACTTCATCTACCGTTAATCAATCAAATCTAATTTTGCAGAAAAACAAAGCACCATGACTTTTTGCAAAAAACTTTCTCCATTTTATAATCTGGCGATTTTCTATTTTTCTATAAGTTTTATATTGAGAATTGTCCTGATTTTCCATCCTATCACGCAAAGTTCTTTTAGTATTGTTGAAAGCATTAAAATCTTTAGTTTAGGGCTGTTTTCAGATTTCTTTGTTTTTATAATTGCCAGCTTTTTTCTCTGGCTGTATCTCATTTTTCTTTCAGAATCTAAATATACGGCTCCTTACGGATACGTTATTTTAGGATTTTTTGTTTTGTTATTGCTTTACGCAGCTTCAGGAAAAAGTGTTTTTGACGAATACGGCGGTGCTTTACCCAAAATTGTTTTAATTTTTATAGGATTAAAAACAATTCTGTTTGCGGTATTTCTTTTTTTTCCAAAGTGGAGAATACAACTAAGGTTCTGGCTTTTTTCTTTTGTGATCTTTCTTTACGTTTTATTAATTCTTCAAAACGGATTAAGTGAATATTTCTTTTGGAATGAATTTGGTGTAAAATATAACTTCATAGCCGTTAATTATTTGATTTATACCAATGAAGTAATCGGAAACATTCTGCAGTCTTATCCTGTAATTCCTATATTTTCAGCTTTATTTTTGATCAGCGGTATTGCGTCGTATTTTATTATAAAAAATTCCAAAGTTTATATTAATGAAATTCCGTCATTCGTCGAAAAAATAAAAATTTCTGCTGTTTATATCTGTTTATTTATCGTTTCTTTTTTGGCGATTCCAACTTTGGCGAAGACCGAAAACTCTAAAAATGTATTTGTAAACGAATTGCAGTCAAATGGATTATATAAGTTTTATTTGGCTTTTCAGAATAACAAATTAGATTATTTCAAATTTTATAAAACACTGTCAGCTCAGGAAGCTTTTACAATTTTACAAAAACAGTTCCCGAATATTTCAGGAGAAAATACCATTCAGAAAATATCCAGCGATTCCTTGGAAAGCCGTAAAAATGTGGTTTTAATTACCATTGAAAGCTTAAGTGCTGATTTTATGAAAACGTATGGAAATCAGGAGAACATAACACCTTTCCTGGACAGTTTATCTCAAAAAAGCCTATTATTCACTAATCTATATGCGGCTGGAAATCGAACTGTGCGCGGACTTGAAGCGGTTACTTTGTGTCTCCCGCCAACTGCAGGAGAAAGTGTTGTGAAACGCGAAGACAACAAAAACAAATTTTGTACCGGTGCTATATTTAAGCAAAAAGGCTATAATGTAAAATTTATGTACGGAGGAGATGCTTTTTTTGATAATATGCAGGATTTCTATTCCGGAAACGGCTATGAAATTATTGACAAATCTAGTTTTTCTCCAGAAGAAATCACATTTTCAAATGTTTGGGGAGTTTGTGATGAAGATATGTATAATAAAGCTATTAAAGTTATGAATGGTGAAGCAAAGCAAAAAAAGCCTTTCTTTAATCATATTATGACGGTGAGTAATCACAGACCTTTTACATATCCTAATAATAAAATTGATATTCCAGGAGATATTAAATCCCGGGACGGCGGCGTAAAATACACTGATTATGCTTTGAAAAAATTCTTTAATATGGCGCAAAAACAACCTTGGTTCAATACTACCATTTTTGTAATTGTGGCCGATCATTGTGCTTCGAGCGCCGGAAAAACAGAATTACCACTTGATAAATACAGAATTCCGGCTTTTATTTATATCCCGAATGAAAAACCTGAAAAATGCAATAAATTAATGTCACAGATTGATCTTATGCCTACTCTTTTTGGTTTATTGCATTTTGATTATCGCAGTAAATTTTTCGGACAGGATGTTTTAAAACCCTCTTACAAACCACGAGCTTTTATCGCTACTTATCAGGATTTAGGTTTGATAAAAGATAATGTTTTAACTGTTTTATCACCAAAAAAAGAAGTAAAACAGTTTCAATTAAAATTGGATTCAAAGGAAAGTGTTGCATCTGATTTTCAAATTGATTATGATCAAACGCTTTTAAAGAAACAAAAAATGAATTTGGTAAATGAAACTATTTCTTATTATCAATCTGCTTCGTTTTTATTAAAAGAAAAAAAATATCAGAAATAAGGATTTACATTCAAATTGTGATTGATGAAGCACGGAGTAAACGGTTTAAACAGATATTTTGAAATACAGAACGTAGACGCACTGCAGTACGTCTCTACAAATATGATCTAGAAAATATATCGATATGCGATTCTGCGCATCCTAAATAATGTAAAAATAAAAGCCTCAAATTCATTTGAATTTGAGGCTTTTGTGACTATAATTTTCAAACTTGAAAACTGAAAACTCTTCTTAGTCGTTTTGATTTTTCATTCCGAATAAATCTCCCTTTTTATACAATATTAAATCATCTTGTAAAGATTGATAATTTCTTTGTGTAACGGCTGGAGCGTCTAAATCGCTTAGATCTGGTTTTCCTGCATTTACCCACGCAGTATACCAAAAACTTGCAGTTGCAGTAATAGCTTTTCTCATTTGGCTCTCTACCATTCCGTTTAATTGTTCGTGCAATTTTTTAGCATATTCATCAGAGAAAACTGCTGTATTGTATTTGGTTTTCAACACGTTTCCTTGTGCATCCATTTTAAAAACTTTGTCTTGCGGCGTTGCAGTTCTCAGCTTTTTGTCGATATCCAATAAAGGCTGCGCTAAACTATGCGTATCATTAATCAAGTCCCAAATTGCTTTATGAACATCTCCATAATACTGTGCCTCAGGAACATTTAATTTGTAATTTTTAACGAATAATTCCGGCAGTCTGCTTTCCCAAAGAGAGTGAATTCCTTTTTGATCACTCAATTGTCCATCATGATTAGCAGAAGTATGCAATGGCATGTGTGCATCTCCAATATAATGACCTAAATCTGCAGAAAGGAATAAAATTTCTGCTCTGTTTTTTTCCTTAAAAGCTTTGGTCAATTTTGCCATCATATCTTCGATATACCAAGGCAAGATCCCATTATCACTTAAGAATTTAGCGTCGTATTTTTGTTTTGCTTCTTCTAATGTCTGTGGATAAGTGTCAGCTGGACCAAAGCTTTCCATATCAAAATAATGTCTTGGACCTTCTTCTTTATAATTTAAAGCATACTTACGAATATCTGGAACCGAAGCTTCTTGCGTAATAAAATCAATGTGATTATAGAAAAATATTTGCAATTGTTTTGGCAAAGCCATTACAGCTGCCTTGTTAATACGTTCATGGCCTACATTTCCCCACGATAACATAAAAAAGCCAATAATTAAAGCACCGAAAGCGATTAATCTTGGTTTCATTTGGAAGTTTTTCATTTGTAAATTTTATTTGAGGGAGCAAATTTAGCTTTAATTAAAGAAAACGCAAAGAATACTATTAATAAGATTCTAGTAATTTGACTTTTTTAATTTTTCAACTATCAAAGTAACATAATCCTATATTAACAATCATTTTCTCCTTATATTTGTTTCACAATATAAATACAATTTTATGCGCCTTTTTATTATAAATTTATTTTTGTTTTTATCTGCTTTCAGCTTTGCACAAGAAACTGATATACAACTAAAAAATGTTAGTGATACAATTTTAAACCCTAAAAGAACATTAAAAATATCCGGTTCGCTTGATCCTGTTAAAACAATGCAGAAATTGTTTCCCGGAAAATTATACAACCTTTCAGATCGTAATACTTTTATAAGCTGGAATTGTAAAAATTGTAAACCTGCCCCTTTTCTTGATGTTAATGGTGTTGAAGGAGATCAGATGTTTCCTTACAACGAAGGAGTGGCGACAAGGCTTATAACTACTATTGATTTTTCGGATTCTAAAGGAAGCGAATATAAAATTATAGCTTTTAATCATTCTAATTATGATACTGATGGAGCACAAACAGGTCGTTTTTCTGGAGGATTATTAGGTTTAGCCAAATTTGCTAAAAATGGAAATATCTGGGAAATGAGGTCTTTTCAACCAGCCGTAGCCGCTTTTGGTGCTTTTGCCCAATGCCCTACTCCTAAATTGGTTGAAATTGGAGAAGATCAATTTGCTTTTACATTAGTACATTCTAATGGCGGTGCCGGCGGTGCGTATGAAGGTTACCTTTATCTTGTTGCCGGTTTTGACGGCAAATACCAGCCGATTTTAGAAACTGATAAATACCAGTTAACTAACTCTTCATTTATTTCATGGTCAGGATCTTATACGGTTGTAAATGATAACACCAAAAAACATTTTAGAGATATTATCATTAAAACAAAAGGATCTTACAACAAAGCCGCAAAAGCTGAAGATGAATTTGATGTTGAATTTCCTCAAGAAATAGCAGTTATGGCAAAAACTAAAAAATCATTTAATTTCGAAATTGAAAGACGTTTTTCTTTTAAAGGAAAATTCTACAAACTAATTGACAAACCAATTGTAAAATTCTCAAACGTAAAATAGTTTAACCGAGATATAGTATTGAAAACAAACTTAAAACTGCAATAAATATCCACAAAAATATTCCTTGTAACAAAGGCTTCACTCCTACTGAGTTTAATGTATTTACATTTAAAGCGGCACCAATTAAGAACAAAGTTATTGTAAGTCCTATTTTAGCCAGATTTACAATACAAGGCGTAAACATCGATATTTGAGGTAGATACGAATTCAGAAGCATTGCTAAAATAAACAATGCTATAAAATAAGGAATTTTTATTTTACTGTTTTTATTTTTGAAAATCACAGCCGTTAAAAGAGAAATTGGAATAATCCACAATGCTCTAGCCAGCTTTACAGTTGTTGCAATTTGTAAAGCTTCGGCTCCGTATTTATTTGCTGCTCCAACCACAGAGCTCGTGTCATGAATGGCGATTGCGCACCATAGCCCAAAATCTTTTTGTGATAAATCAAGCTGATGCCCAATAAACGGAAAAACAAACAATGCAATCGAATTTAGTATAAAAATAACTCCCAAAGCAATTGAAGTCTGGTTTTCATTTGCTTTTACTACCGGAGAAATCGCAGCAATGGCGCTTCCGCCGCAAATTGCAGTTCCGCAAGAGATCAAATGTGACGTTTTTTTCTCTGTTTTTAACCATTTTCCTAAAAGGAGCCCGAAAATCAAAGTGCTGAAAATCGAGAATATCGTTAAAACAAAACCTTCTTTTCCTGCTGAAAATGCGCTTGATGCGTTCATTCCAAAACCTAAACCTACTACAGAAAACTGCAGCAAAAAAGTTATCGCTTTGCTATTAAATTCTACAAAAGGATTTCCAAAAACATTTACCATTATAACGCCAAGTAATAAGGCAATTGGAGGCGAAATAATCGAAAAAAGGCATAAAAGAATTATAGCCGCAAAAATTACCTGCTGCAAAAAATGATTAATTTCAAAAAGATGTGATGCAGAATGTTGTTTCGTTTTCAAAATAAGGGTATTGATATTTACCCTGCAAAGTTCCGTTGATTAAATGGATATTGCCAATCGTAAAATACAATTGACTATAACTTCAAGTTATAATGATTAGCTATATTTTGAATAAATAATTCTGATAACGGATCTGATTTCCCTAATAAAGTAATAATATAAAAATGTCTTTCGATTACTAATTTTTCGACATCTAAAACTATTAATTCTTTATTTTTCAATTCTTTGCTTACTGCATGAATGGACATAAAGGCAAAACAGTCTGAATTTAATAAATATGATTTTATACTTTCTGTACTTCCTAACTGCATTTCGATTTGCAGGTCTGAGAATTTTAAACCAACTTTTTTAAGTGCAAATTCTATAACTTCAAGTGTTCCTGATCCACGTTCTCGGGTTATGAACTTCATTGATTTTAAATCGTTTACTGAAATTTCATTTTGCTGCACAAATGGATTATTGCTATTGCAGACTAAAACCAGTTCGTCTTTTAAAAACGGAATATATTTTATTGATTGATTTTTTGACTGCCCTTCTACAATTCCAATTTCAATTTCCTTATTAATTAAAGCATTTTCAATTTGTTCTGTATTACCATTTAACAAATTGACTTTTATGTCTTTTTGTTTTTGATGGAAACGTGCCAAAACGGGAGAAATTATATATTGAGAAATGGTGGTACTTGCGCCTAATCGCAGTAATCCTTGACGTTCGCTGATAAAGGAACTCATTTCAAAATCGATTTCTCGGTAAATTTCGAAGATTTCTTTGGTATGTTTTAACAGAATTTGTCCGGCAGGAGTTAAAGCGATTTTAGAACCGTTTCGTTCGAATAATTTGGTTTTGTAGGTTTCTTCGAGTTCCTGAATATGCTTGGAAACCGCTGGCTGCGTTATATACAATTCGGTTGCCGCTTTAGTAAAATTAAGACGGAGTGCAACGGTGTAGAAAACTTTTAGCCTGAAATCCATAATCATAAATTTTTAATTCGTAACCACTTTCCTCTGTAATATTTTTTTTGCAATAAAATAATTTAAAATTTATAACAAAAGTTCTGGTCGATACTCAAAATGCATTGTATCATAATGTTTCCAATTTCCTCCCCAAATAAAGCCGTATTTTTCAAAAATTGAAACTAGCTTGAGGGGAATTTGATTTCTATACGAAAGAGCAGCTTCTTCATTCTTACATTTACAATCCCATTGCCAATAATTAGAGTTTTTGACATTAATATCTATTGTCATTCCATAACTATGCATACTGAATCGGTTTGTTCCTGAGATTTTTCTCCAACTAAATGTACCTCCAATTGCATTAATGTATTTTTTAAATTCTGGATTATTATCTAATTCTGCTGAGAGTTTTTTTACTATCTTATCAATCCCATTTACGGTTGTTACTTTTATTTTCTGATTGACTAATTTCGGGCACCAAATAATTTCAGTCATTTTTGATTCAACTTCTGATTTTGTATTTCCGTAAATTTTCTTAAAAAAAGCTTCATTTCGAATTCTTCCTGCATCTTCTTTTGGAATTGAATTCTTATGTGCTTGTTTATAAACAAACTTAAATTGATCCTCAATATCAGGATTATCTAATAATTCTTGATTCGTTTTATTTTTAAAATCATCATAAATTAAATTTGATTTATCACTAAAAATAATTTTATTGTCTTTATAACCAACAATTTGATCTGGATATGCTTTAATTAATTTTTGAACATTCAATGGAATTTCTTGAGAAAAAGCATTTTGAAATATAAGGACTAAAAAAAAGAATCGTTTCATTTAAAACGTTTTAATTGTGAGGAACTAAAAGTCCATTCGGGGGTTTTCAGAGTGGTTCCAAAATCGACAGCGTACCAAGGACTCAACGAACTATTATTTGGGTTTTTCAATATTTGAATTTCCTGTGCCGGCATATAACTTTGTGCTAAAAGCATAATTTTTTGATTGTTTTTTGGATTCACAGCCATATCAACTACAATAACAGCGTGACCTGGAAAACCTCCTTTTATAAAAACATCCCCTATTTTTATATCTAAAACATTTATTGGTTTCAGCTCTTTTTCTAACGAAGCCGTTCCTGCATACATAAAAACCGTCTCTAAGTATTTCCAATACGTTTCATAACTGTCAGATGGTTTTGCAGTTTTAACCCAACTAGTTTTGTTGCCTTTAACTGAAATTCTATAACCTGCGGCCCATTTACTAAAATCAACGCGAAAACCATTTGTAAAATTAAAATGTATTTTATCGTACTGTTTTTGGCTATAAAAATAATCCGCTCGTAAACGCATCACGGCATCAGCACATTGATGCAAATCCTGTTTTCCAATGGGTAAATCCACAACCGCTTCATAAACGTTTCGATTTGGTTTTATAGTTCCATCAAAATACAAAACATTTGAACCCAATGGTTTTAATGGAAGATTTCTTAAAAAAAAATCAAACGAAGTTTTAGATTCCTCTTCTCTCACAAATCCTTGAGGCAGTTGGAAACGTTGCTGAATAGTGTTTCCCAAAAGATTGCTTTTGTTGGGATTATTTGTCTCTGAAAATGAAAAAAAACAAAAAATTACCATCAAAATTGTTACAATAAAAAAGAATTTAACTTTCATAATTTTAGACTTTTAATTTTAACCATAAGATTATAAAATGCTAGAAGGAATTCGATTATTATTTCATCACAACAATCCGTTATATTTTCTAACAAACCATTCCGTAGTTAATAAAGCAGTAATTAAAATCAACAACCAAACCCAGTCAATTATTGGCGTTTTAGTTGAAACGTTTTTTTCGATTGATTTGTATTCTTTGTTTTCTAAAAGTGTATTAATCAAATCTTCTTCTTGATTTTCGAAGAAAGCTTTTCCGTTGGTTTGTAAAGCTAATTGTTTCATTTTTAAAACGTCAGGATTTACAAATTGCTTTTCGATATCAAAATCTAAAATTTCAAAATGACTTGAATAGGATGTGTTAGTATTTAATTCTTTTACGGTAAAATTATATTTTCCGGCTGTTAAACCTTCTAAATTTACTGAGAACGAATTATTTCCTTTTAACAAATCGTAGTTTTTAGCTTGTTTGGTTTCGGCATTTGTAACCGTGATTGTGAGTCTGGCTTTTTCGTCAAATTCATAGTTTTTATTGAAGTATTGCGCATTGATTACAATTTCTTCTCCTGAATTATAAAAACTTTCGTGTGTTACAACCAACGATTTTTTTGAAGCAGAGGTTGCCAAGAACTGAATTATCTTATCTATAAAAACATCGTATTTTTCAAATGACTGATTGTCGATATGGCTTTGTAAACGCCATTTCCAGCTGTTTTCCCCTAAAAGAAAAGCGGTTCTTTTTCCTTGATTTTCGGCGAAAGCCAATAAAGGTGCATTTGTAGAAACGTTTCTAATTTTTGAAGATAGTAAAACGGATACATTTCCGTTTGTTAAAATGGTTCCGAATGCATTTTGTAATGGCGGGAAATTTTCGAAACCTATATTATCTATAGCGAATAAATTAAACTGAGATTGAAATTCAGATAAATAATCTTCCGACTGCCCGCTCATTTTAAACATTAAATTATGCTGCTGCTGATTTAGAAAATTAAAATCGGTGCTGTTTCCAGTTATAATAAATGTATTTCTTCCGGCTGCTTTATTGTTTTCAAAAATTGATTTGAAAGAGGAATTTGGCTGATACAAAACCAAAACAGAAGCTTCTTGTAACTGAGTAATATCATTTGGTTTAACTAATATTACTTTACGCTGCGCATTAACTTCTATTGCACGTTTTAGAGCGGCAATATCTGGATGATTTATAGAAGAAACTATCGCGATTGTAGATTTTTGATCGATTATTTCGACTGCAAAATTCTTGATATTATTATAACTGTTTTTTTCTTTTGCACCTGAAGAAATATTGGCTCTAAAAATCTGTAACCCAACTTTATCAGCAGGTAAAAGTAAATTTAAAGCAGCTGTTTTTTTGGATGGAGAAAATGTAACTTTTTCTTTTGCTACAACCGAATTTCCCTGTGAAATTGTAAAATCGGCAGTTGTGGTTTTGTCTCCGGCATATTGCAGAAAAACTTCAACGGGAAATTTATTTTTATGGAATGCATATTTGTTTACGTTTAACTGATTTATTTTTAAATCAAAAAACGTGGTTGTATCTCCTACAACCAAAGGATAAACTTTATTTGCAGGATCGAATCTATAAACGTAGTCGTTTCCTGTAGTTTGATTTCCGTCAGTAATAATAACGGTAGGGAAAGTCAGGTTTTTGTTGATGCTTTTTAGATTTTTTGCAACTTCGTCCAGATTGGTTTGTTTTCCTTTGAAATCAAATTTATCTGAAGTTTTAAATTCATCATCAAATTGATAGGACTGAATTTCGAATTTTTCTTTTAAAGCGGGATTAGAAACTAGCTTTTGATATAATTCGATTGCTTTTTTATCTGATTTTAAAGCTGTAATTGAACTCGAATTATCAACTGCAATTGCTAATGGTGTTTTTGTTATTTCGAGAGAACTTTTAGAAATTATCGGGTTTATTAATAAAACCAACAATCCGAAGATGGCCAAAAAACGTAAAAAAGCCAAAAACCAAATCAGATTTGATTTGTTTTTGGCTTTATAAAAGTATTGAAAGTACGACAAACCACCCGCTATTACTAAAGAAAGTAATAATAATAAAATCGTGTTTGTAGTCATAATTTATTTAATAATTGGAAGATTTAACAATTCAAAGATTTCAAAATAAAACCTTTGAACCTTTGCAGCTTAGAACCTCAGTACCTTAAGTAAGCATTCCTCCACAAACATTAAGAACTTGTCCTGTAATGTAAGCGCTCATGTCTGAAGCTAAGAAAAGACAAGCGTTTGCAACATCTTCTGTTGTTCCGCCGCGTTTTAACGGAATTCCTTCTCTCCATCCTTTTACTACATCTTCAGATAATTTTGCAGTCATTTCAGTTTCAATAAAACCTGGTGCGATTGCGTTGCAGCGAATATTACGAGAACCTAATTCTAAAGCTACCGATTTAGTAAAACCAATTGCTCCGGCTTTTGAAGCTGCATAGTTAGTCTGACCTGCGTTTCCAGAAACTCCAACTACAGAACTAATATTGATAATAGAACCTGCACGTTGTTTTAAGAAAGTTTTTTGGATTGCTTTTGTCATATTAAAAACTGACTTTAAGTTAACATCAATAACTTGGTCAAAATCAGCTTCAGACATACGCATAAGTAAGTTGTCTTTTGTGATTCCTGCGTTGTTAATTAAAATATCAACTGTTCCAAAATCTGCCAAAACAGCATCAACAAAAGTTTGTGCTTCATTAAAATCAGCTGCGTTAGATTGGTAACCTTTTGCTTTTACTCCTAAAGCATTTAATTCTTTTTCAAGAGCTTCAGCAGATGCTGCAGATGAACTATATGTAAACGCTACGTTTGCTCCGTGTTTAGCAAAAACTTCTGCAATTCCTTTACCAATTCCGCGACTAGCGCCAGTAATGATTGCTACTTTTCCTTCTAGTAATTTCATATTAAGGTATTCGTTTTATTTTTCGAAATACAAATATAGATTATTTGGGCGTTTAATAAAATTTGTAATATAAAAAATGGTCTCGAATTTTACTTTCTAAGTAAGAAAATAGTTCAATTACCACAGCCCTCTTAAAGTTGGAGTTACCCGAATTTAATAATAAAAAAATACCGTCTTATCTCTAAAACGGTATCTTGATGATTTTTATATTAACATTCTGATATAGTTCCGTCTGCCAAAACCATTGGTTTACATGGTACTGGTTCAACTGGTTCGTAAAGATCTGCACACGGATAATTTGGATAATTCGCCTTAATTGCGCCTGGAGGAGCCCAGTTACCATCACTGCAAACTGGATAAACTCTTGTTCCTCTGCCAAAAATGTTTTTTTGCTCTTCTTTTCCAAGAACTTCTGTTCCTTTAAAATTTAAAATTGATTTCAACATAATTTAGGTTATTTTGATTTTTGATCCTCAATATCTGCCTGTTGAGTTTTCAGACAAAACCAAACTTAATAGTCTAATTTTCAGCATAAATATAGGAAAAATATTTCTTTAAATTATTTAATAATAAGATTTTATTTTCAAAATTAAAACAAAAAAAGCAACTCAAAAATTGAGCTGCTTTTTTCAAAATAAAAATTAAAACTAAAACTATTATAAGTATTTCTGTTTGGTTAAAAAAAAGAATACTACTAAGACCACCGCCATAAATACCATTCTATAAATAGAGGTCTGAAACTTTTTAGTTCCATTAAGATTATCTTCTCTTTTCTGTTTTATAAGATTATTAATCATTACGGGAATGATTATTATTATCGACAGATATAAATAATATCTCGTGTAGCTATTATACAATTGTGATATAGTAACTAGAACTAATCCCCATAAAAAGAAAATAATATTTATTGATGTAAGATATTTTTTTATCACAATATAAATAATTATCTGATTCTTCTAACAAACACCCCTCTGCGATCTGTAGTCCAGCAACTATCTAAATCACAATGTAAAGTTAATACGCCATCAATATCTGGTGTTCCTATCTCTTTTGCTCCACAATCTTTAAAGTCTCTTTTTGCTCTATTATCACAAGTAATCTTTGTAACCATACAATAAGCAGCGGCTAATAATCCAGGTGCCAGTCCAGCATATGCTCCAGCTACAGCAAATACAGCACAAGTTCCAAAATCCCCTGCACATCTACTAATACTGGTATTGAAGGCATGTGCACAATCAGGAACCAAATAATTGTTGGGATCTAAGAGTGTCACATTATTAGCGTATTTTTTTTTGGATTCTTCTGCACTAAAATTTAATAAAACACTTTGCTCTTCAACCGTAAGATTGTAAAAATCTGGATTTTCAGAGATAAATGCTTGTTGAGCCTCAACATTACTCTTTAAAATATCAATAATCTCTTGACTATTCGCTATTCCTGCTCTCTCAAAAACTATTTTTAAATCATTTTCATTTTGCGCTGCATTCAACATGTTCATTGTTTCTTCATTAAAACCAACATATAAGTTTTTATTTAACTCTGATTCCAATCTGCCAGAATTAAAAAAGATTTTATTTGAAAATGAACTGACATTACCATCAATACCTCCGGGACCATTTTCGCCAAGCCTATTTGTATTGTTACTGTTTGAATTATCAATTTTTACATTTTTCTCACTTTGCCCCGAGCTATTATTGGAAGCATCTTCAGTTGTACACGAATGAAAAATCCACATATTGACTAATGCAAAAATTCCTAAAAACAATAATTTCGAGTTAACGAATTTTAAAATTTCTGTTTGTTTTTTCATCTTCATAATTGTAATTTTTTACTTATTAATTAAAAGTAAAAATAACAATTTTAGCAATATAATACTTATTTTTAATGTTAAAATATCATATTTACTATTGTAAAAAAAGTTAAAAGCAACTCAATTTGAGTTGCTTTTTAAGGGGAATATTTTATAATTTATACGCAGTAATTCGAAAGCTACTGCCTGCACTGGTAAAAGTGTAGATTAAATTAGGATAAGACAGCTTAAATGCTTCTTTTTTCACATAAACTCCAGTAGGATCTAACAAATACTTCTCAAAATCTACAAGGAATGCTGGTACAACTCCTGATTTATGTTTTAAAATAATCTTTTTACCAGCTGCGTCTTCAACTACATCAATTCTATGGATAAATGCGGCTCTTTTTGCAAATGTGTAATAGATTAGATTTCCTAGTGTTGCATGGTTAAAGTAAATCTGCACACTGGTTATTTCGTCGCCATTTCCTAAAAGTTCATTTGCTTTAGCTAAAGCATCTTTGAATTGTTTTGTGTTTGTAGGAGCATCAGCTGTTGTGTCGTCAGAATAGTAACCAAATACAGAAGCCGGCTGTCCCGCAAGCGCGATTTTATAATCATCTGTTAAAACTGGAGGTGTAAATGTATATTTAATTGTTGCACTTACGCCATTTGTTCCAACTGCTACAAAATTTTCTGTTGCGGCATCATAAATAAAATTAGACAATTTTTGACCTTTAACTTCAATTTCCGGTTTTACAGTTATTCCGCTTGGTGTTAACTGATAAGCAATATTTATACCTTTTGAAACACCTGTTTCTAATGAATTTGCTACTGCAAAACGAGCATCATAATTAACATCAAAATCATAGTGTTGTGTTGCTGCACCATCGTTTATGTCTAATAACCTATATAGTTTACTAGAAATATTATCGCTTGAGATTGTATTTTTTTCTAAATCAGTCCAATCTTGCGCAGTTGCTTTAACAAAACGTATTTCTTTAAAGTCTCTGTTGGTTTTAAAAATGATTTCGCCGTTTTCTTGTCCATAATAAAAGAACTGAAAATCCCCCAAATATCCTTTACCTAACAATGCTGCTGTAGGATAGTTATCTGACTGCGACAAAAGGTGTATTCTGTTTGCAGTTGTAAAAACCAAACTAACTGTACTTCCTAATTGAAGTTCGTACTGGCTTCTGTAAACACCTGTATCTGCGTCAAAATCTGATGCCATATCTACTTTTCCATCAGGTAGAAATTTAAATAAATGTGTCCAGCCTCCTAATTGTGAATTATCTGTATAATAAACTAATTTCCAACCTTCTGCAGAAGACAGCAGCAAATCGTTTAATTCTTTTTTTCTCGCATTTACTCGCTCCAGAGGATTTTCATCAAATTTTGCATCCGCTTCTGTACTGGTACATGCGCCCATTATAACTGCTATAAGAACAATTAACAGGTACTTATATATATGTTTTACTTTCATAATATTGATTTTATATAAATTATTACTTGTCCTTAATTATTGATTACAGCTGTTGTATTTTTTTGTGCTTCATCTCTTAAAGCATAAAAATCCATATTAAAGTTATCTTTATAATATTGAACTACAATTGCTTCTTTTTTCTTAAGATTCGCTTTCGCATTCACATCAGTAACGCTGGCTAAAATTGCATCATACTCTGCTTTTGAACTTGTTAAAATAATTGAGGCTGTTTCGGCAAAATCTTCATAAATATTTAATCTTGCATAACTTGTAATGAATCCCAATGATCTTGAAGTTGCAGTAGGCTGAACATACCAGCTTGAAGTATATCCTGATGGTGTTAATTTAGCCCAGGCTTGTTCATCAAAAGGTTTTGTCTGATTCAAAATATGCACATACTCATGTTGAATTGTATGGATAAACTCTGTAACGTCTGCTCTGCTCTTTCTGTTTAAATAATCTAATTGAAAAAGGGTAACTCTTTGACCGCCTTCGGCCAATCCTAATGTCATTGTACCCGAAGTATTTAAGTTAGTTCCTCCCACTAAAACAAACTCCCTTGGAGAAATTTTCTTTACAAAATCAGCTCCTCCAATTGTAGAATAACTATCAATCCAGATTTTTTTTACGACTTCTAGTGCTGGTTGTACTTTATCTACCGTTGGCGGGAATAGAAAACGATTATTATCTACTAAATTTTGATTCCATTCGTAATATACTTTTATATTATATGGGTCTAAAAAACTAGTTCCTATCCAATTATCTAATTCTGTTTTATTTTGTACTGTATAATCTAATTGAGACTCTTTTGGCTGGTCTTCCTGAGCGCAGGCAACAAACAACATTGATGCTGAAATCATTGCAATCGCCTTATATTTTTGTAATATTTTCATAATCATTAATGTTAAATTTTTTATCTAGGATTTTTTTCGATTCCGTTATCAGATGCTCTTTGTGGTATTTGTAATGCCCTGCGTTTATCGTCTTTAGTCAAAATATTAGTTCTAATGGGTTGTCCATTATCTTTAGTAATATGTTCAACTACAAGATTAAAACGTTTAATATCAAACCATCTCAATCCTTCATGAATAAATTCTCTTCTTCTGGCTTCTGTAATAGCTTTAATATAGGAAGCCTGTAGAGGAGTCAAGTCATAAAACGGAGTAAATTCATTGGCAACAACCGGATACATAGCTGCAATGTTTGTTTCAGTAATTTTATCTGTAGCTGCATTATATCCTTGTGTTCTCAGGCTAAAAAGATACTCTAGTCCAGCATTTGCTTCTGCAAACTGATTTTTCATAACATAAGCTTCAATTCTATTTAAGAAAAACTCATCATTACTTAAAAGTACTACACCTGTATATGCTTCACCAATACCTGCTGTTACATTGGTATATTTAAAATACTCGTAGTATTTAGGAATAAGCACATTGTTTTCGTAAAAAGAAGAAGTAAAAATCAGCCAGTTTTTTCCCCAAATGTTTGTTTCGCTTCCTAAAATTTCATCTGCTCTGTTTTCGGCAAGATAGAATCTATTAGAATATCCTCTTCCAACAATTGAATTTGGATAAGCCACCAATAAATTTGCAGGTTGCTCTGCTTTTGAATATTCAAGAGATTTTTGAGCTGAAGGCGTAGCGTTGAATGCAACATAATCACGTAAAGTTGTTGGCTTAGCGCCTAAACCTTTTGAATACTCCAATACTTTATCCCAATCTCCTTTTACTACGTAAAAACGGCTTGCAAATGCTTTTGCCGCATCAATAGTAAAATGGTATTTAGGTTCTTTATAATTATTAGTTATGTACTTCATTCCTTCAGTAATATCCTGTTCTATAAAATCAAATACTTCTTTTACAGAATTACGTTTGTATTTAGCCAGCAATTCGTCTTCCGGCTTAGTTACATAAGGAATTCCTAAATCTGTTGATGCAGTTGAAGGATTGTATCTATTTGACCATAATGAAACTAACATAAAATGATTATAAGCTCTTGCTATTAAAGCTTCTCCTTTCTGCGGATTCAAACTAGAAGGACTTCCTAACTCTTCTATTGCTTTTAAGGCCTGATTTGCTGCTGCTATTGCTTCATAAGATGCATTCCAAAAATCTGATTCCGTATCAATTCCTAACTGAGTCTGCATTTCCCAGTTGAAACTCTGTCTGTTGTCTACGTCAGATAATTGTGTTTCACTATCAAAAGCATTATCAGACATTGTTTCGGTCATTAAGGCATAATTTTTATTAGGATATGCCGTAACCAATAATTCTGATATTTTTTCCGGGGTATCAATTTGAGTTCTATTATCTGGAATCTCTGAAAGAAATTCATCACAGCTGCTAAGACTTATCACCAATAATAATAAAAGTGTTATTTTTATATTTTTCATATTAATTATATTAGAATGAAACATTTAAACTAAATGTGTACTGAGAAGTGATTGGAAAAGCAACACCTCCTGTATTACGGAATTCCGGGTCTTGGCCGTTTAATCTTTTATCAGAATAAATCAACCATGGATTCACTGCTGAACCTTTTAATGTAAAAGTACTTAGACCTAGTTTTCTCTTGTAATCTTTAGGGAATTCCCAGCTTAATGAAACGTTTTTCAATCTTACAAAATCACCGTCAGCAATTCTTACATCAGAAAAGTTATAAGTATTGTAGGCAATTTCAAGATCTCTATCTCCGTAATTTCTATTTAATAATTCATCTGCAATAACAGGAACGTTTGTTCTATTTTCGTCTCCAGGATTTATCCAGCGATTAGAAAATTCTTTAGTGAAAACTGTTAAATCATTATACTTGTTGCTGTAAACAGGGTTTAAACGAACTTTATTTCCTCCAGAACCAACAACAAATACATATAATGACCAGCTTTTATAAGTAAATGTGTTTGCAAGACCAATAGATTTATTTGGCTCAATAGATCCTTCGTATTTTAAATAGCTGGTAACATCTTTAGTGTCTTGAAAATCAGCTCCTGTAATATTATTTTCAGCACCATCTTGTAAATTAAAAGTTGGTAATCCCTGATTATTCAATCCTGCAAACTGATAGGAATAAATAGAATTTCTAGGATGTCCAATAGAGTTTCCTCCGTTAGAGTCTACTAAATCAAAAGCCGACGGTTTGTTTGCCAGTTTTGTTATTTTTTGATCGTAAACTGAGAAGTTTAATGTAGTTGACCACTTAAAGTTATTTGTTACAACATTTTGAGTAGTAATACCAAGCTCAATACCTTTAGTTTCCATATCGGCATTATTTCCTTGTTTAATTGATTCTCCGCCCACACCTGAAGTAATTACATAATCAATCAGGTCAAATGCTTTACGTCTGTAAACATCTGTTGCTAATGACACTCTATTATTAAACATTCCTAAATCGACACCAATATTAGTTTCGAATTGTTTTTCCCATGTTAAATCTTTATTTTGTAAATCCTCAATTGTAATAGCATTTTCTCTATCAGAAATATTAAAACGATCTGTTACAAAACTTTTATAAATGGCTAATGAATTGGTTGCCGGACCGGCAGTAGCCGTAAGTCCGTAAGAAGCTCTTACTGCCAAAGTATTTACCGTTTCATTATTTTTCATGAAGCTTTCTTCTGCTACATTCCATTTACCACTCACTGTATAAGTTGGCAGCCATCTTGATGATCCCGTATCTCCTTGTCTGTTTGAACCATCATAACGACCAGTTAAAGATGCTGTATAACGACGATCGTAAGTGTATCCTACTTTTCCAAAGAAACCAACTGTTCTTTCTCTTTCTTCTCCGAAATTATAATATGAATCGCCTCCATTTACAATTTTTTCAATAATTTTTGGGTCAACAAAAGGCGTTAAACCTTTGTCATATTGAATACCCGCTGCTGTAAAATTATCATTGTTTCTATCTACAGACCTAAGCTCTGTACCGAAGAAACCTTCAACTTCGTGTTTTTCCTGAATTACATTTCGGTATGTAACACTGTTTCTAATGTTATAAGAAGTCATGTCGTTAGTATATTTTCTCAAAAATCCACCACTAGGCAATACAGATACTTTTGGTGCTGTTAAATCATTTGGATTTTGATATAAAAACACGTTGTCTTTTTGAATTTGAGTATTTACATTATCACCAACACCTGCGTTATAAGCTCCTACTACATTCGAACCTTCATAAATTTTATGTTCTCTCGAAGTATTTGCATAACGTGCAGAACCTGTAAGATTGTAAGTCAAATTTTTATTAATTTTATATTCTAAGTCCGCCTGAAAACGAATATCATTAACTTTAATATCTAAAGTATTATTTGCCAGCTCGTTTACAATATTCATTGGAGCCCAGTTATTTTGATAGTATTCTAAATTTCCATTATCGTCATAAGGTCTTAAAGTTCTGCTTGTGCTTAAAACATAATTAAATGGATTAATATCAAAATCTCTTGTTGTTTTACCAAATACAACATCTTGTTTACTCTCGTATGCCCCAGGAGCTACTTGATTACGAATAGATCCTAATGTAGATAAAGTAATATTTAATCTGTCATTTATGAAAAAAGTTCCTTTAAGGTTTGATGATAATTGTTTTACGTTATCAGCAATTGTCCAGCCCGGATCTGTGTAATATCCAAGAGAAGCATAAAAAGTATTGTTTTTTCCACCTCCGGAAAAACTTAATGAGTGATTTTGAGTAATAGATGGTCTAAACAAAACACTAAACCAATCTGTATTTGCTAATTCATATTTCTTTAAAAATTCATTAATATATGGCTGCTCATTTTTAACACCATACTGACCATTTGAACTATTATAATTATTAATTTCTCTTGCTAAAATATTATATGCTCCACCAAATCTTCCTGTATAAGAAGAACTTAGATCCAAATAACCTTTTTGTCTCATTTCCTGAAAAACACTCATTGATTCCTGAGAGTTTAAGATATCATATTGCGTATAACTTGGTACAGTTCTAACTGTATTTTCTACAGAATATGTTACTTTTAATGGAGAATCTCTTCTTCCTTGTTTGGTAGTAACAACCACAACTCCATTTAATGATCTAGAACCATAAATTGACGTAGCCGATGCATCTTTAAGAACTTCAATACTTTGAATATCGTTAGAATTCAAACCTGCAACAGAAGAACTTAATAATGTTGCAGAGTTTCCTGAAGCTAAATCTGCAAATGTCACGTTGATAATATCTTCCTGAACAACACCATCGATAACCCATAATGGCTTTGTATCTCCAAAAATTGAAGAAGATCCACGAACGGTAATTTTAGGAGCCGTACCAAAAGTTCCTGTAACATTTTGTACTGTAACCCCTGCCGCCTTTCCTTCGATCATTCGGCTTACGTCAACTACACCATCAACTTTTAATTCTGTACCAGAAATTTTACTGATTGCTCCAGTAAATGTTCTTTTAGAAGTTTTTTCATATCCTGTTGTAACAATAACTTCTTTTAAGTTTTGACCAGCTTCATTAAGAACAACAGTTGGAGTAACATTAGTAATTCCAATTTCTTTCGTTTCCATACCTACGTAAGAAATTACAAGTCTATCTGTATTTGCAGGCATTTCGATAGAAAAGTTTCCATCGTAATCTGTTAAAACTGCCATTTTTGATCCTTTTGCCATTACCGTCGCACCAGGAAGCGGACTTCCGGTTTGATCTGTTACTTTACCTTTAATGATTGGTCCTGCTGTTAGTACCTCAAAAAGTGTATCATGATTATCTGCAGTTGCAAAAGGATCTCCTCCTGCAGTTTTTTGCAAAATAATTTGATTACTAACCTCCGAAAATGTGATATTAAACGGTACTAAAATTCGGCTGAGAATGCTGGAAAGCGTCTCCTGATTCGCTTCTATGCTTACTTTACGGCTTAGTTGAGGAAGCCTTGAATTATACGAAAATTTTACATGAGCCGACTTTTCAATTTTAGACAAAGCATTATCAAGAGTCAAATTTTCAACTATAATGGTAACTTTTGTATCTAATTTTTTTTGCCCATTTACATTATTTGCCACTGCAAAGCTTGAAAACACAAGTGCTAAGACAAACTGAAATAGTGTTATTTTCATGATTCTATGGAGTAATCGTTGTTTAACAACTGGTTTTTTCATAATTTTGATTTGTTTTGATTAATACTGATTCGAGTGTATTTTAAGAAACGTATGAATTACTTTTTACAGAAAGCAATTCAATTTTATAAGTGTCGATAATGTTACAGCATTTCGGCACTTTTTTTTTGCATTAAACTTTTTACATAGGCAATGGTTATTTCTGGTTGAGTTTAGTTTTTGGTTATTTTTTTAATGAAATAAAATAGAAAATAGCTGCATTTTTAATCTAAAAAATAAGATTACACTTTAAAAAAAGAGTTATTAAAAATAGAGATTCTATGTAATTACAGTTACATAAAATTAATTACAGCCTTCTGAAGTTATTATAATCTGATTTCCATTCATCTCAAAACTGGTATTATTGCCTATGCTTTTACAGACAATTTTTAGTTTTTCTGTTAATGGCTGATCGCTCAGTGATGTTGTCAAATGACATTCTTTTAATTTATTCTGAGGATAATCTATATCTACAAGATACGCCTGTTCAATAGTTTCAAAAATTTGGGATACCGGAATGTCATTAAACTCAAAACTTAATTGTTCGATATTTCCAACACTCTGAACCAATACAGGATCTTGTGTAATATTCGTTATTTTATTGAATTTCATGTCATTTCTTAAAAATCGAAGTGCCTGATTAGGCAGCAGTACGATTTCTTCTTCGTTTGATTTAGAAACCAATTCATTCGATTTTACCTTAACTTTACCGGTACGTACCAGGATTTCTACATCTGGATGATCAGAATAAGCTTTAACTCTAAAACTAGTTCCAACAACTTTTGTAACGATCTCGTTCGCATAAACGAAAAAAGGCTTTTTGGGATTTTTACTAATTTCAAAGAAACCTTCGCCGGATAAATACACCTTCCTTTCGTTTCCGGTAAAGATTTTAGGGTAACTTAATTTACTATTTGGCTGCAGTAAAACAGAACTGCCGTCTGATAATGTAATAATTTGCGGTTTGCTGGAATTATTGGTTTGCTCTACTAATCCCTCATTGTTTTCTTCAATAAGTTCTTTGTAGGTAACCACATTATTTTCTGTTTTAAAATGATTATTATAAAACCAAGCCGACATTAAACCAATAACTAATGTTGCGGCTATTCCAGAAACGAATCGTTTTCTGAAAGAATTTAATTTTAAAGTTTTAACTGTTTTTTGATTTTCCTTTTCACGGATTTTTTGCCACGTGGTTTGCAACGCTCTATGAATATCCGATTTGCTTAATTGAGTATCCGGAATTTTCATAGCAAGAAGCATTAATCTTGCATCTTCGACCAATTTTGCGCGCTGACGGCTTTCTAAAGTCCATTCTTCCCAGCCCTCTTGATCCACTTTAGACAAAACCCACAACTGGAATGATTCATCTGATAAGAAATCTTCTATTTCGGTATATTTATTACGTTTTTGCATTTAAAAATAAGGTTACAAAAACATAGAGGACAGTTTTCTTATTATATACTCACCAAATTAAGATTTTTTTTAAACTTTTTTAACTTTTCTTAAAGAGTACTTGAAAATAGTAAAGCAATAACAGTTAAACTGCCTTTCCATTCTTTACGAAGGGTAAGTAAACCCCGATGAAGTAAATTACTAGCAGACTGATAATTAACATCCAGCATTTCTGCAACTTGCTCTACCGAAAGTGCTTGGTGATAGCGTAAATACAAGGCTTCTTTTTGTCTTGCAGGCAGCTCGTTAAGTAATTTGTTAAGATAAATTACTTTTTCTTTGGTGGCATAATCATCATCCAAAAGATCATTTTCTACAGAAAACTCCAAAAGAAAAGCAATATCATCTGTACTCGCAGTTTTTCTAAAAATATGATCACGCTCGTATAAGCGAGCGATTCTTTTTCTAACACTGGATAAAAGATAAGCTTTTACAACAACGCTGTTTTGTAAAGAATTGCGGTACACCCAAATATCAGTAAAAACATCCTGAATACAATCCTGCACTTTTTCTGCAAAAGGAGAAAGTGAATTTCCATAGCTGACTAGGTCACTGTAGTAACGCTCAAATAACAGCGAAAATGATTTCTCATCTCCTGCTATTAAATTATTCCAAAGCGTATTGTCATCAAATGAATTGATTGGTAGGATTCGGGTCTTCATACTTGAGGATGTTATTCTAAAAAGAAATAGGTTTCTTAATACAAAGAATACACTATTTTAACATTATAATTTGGTTTTGTTTGATAAATATATAAAAGCAAATATTTAAAACCAATTATTTTACACAAAAGAGACAGTTTTCTAATATAGAAAACTGTCTCTTTGTTTTGGTATAACTGGGATCTTAATGAAATGTTAAAATTATTCCTAATTAAGATATAACCTAAAATTATAAGATTTTTACATCAAGTAATAGAACACTTACATCTTAATAAATTTCATTCCGGAAGTTCCTTTGTTTGTTTTAATTTTCAAGATATAATTACCTGAATTAAGTCTCGAAACATCAATTTTTGCAGCAGTTTCAGCATTTGGTACAGCTATAACTAATTGCCCTAATACATCAAATATTTCTATGGACACTTTTTCAATTGAATCTTTAGAATCAATATTTAAAGTATCAAAAGCGGGATTTGGATAAAGGGTTAAATAATCTGAAAATTTAAAATTTTCAACACCTAAAATTGTTTCAAATTTTGATGTGGCTTTGTTTGTTAATATTGGCAGATTATAATCGAAATATATATTAGCATCATTTGTAAAGGTATTACCCGTTACAAGAGTTGATTTTGTTTTTATCTTGAAAGAAATATAACCATCATTTGATGCGTCATCAAAAGGAAGATTAATATTTTCAAAAATAAATTCTACCTTATTTCCATTAATTTTTGTTATATAAGAATGACTTGCGTTAATTGGCATTAATGTCGAAATATCAAATTTTGTTAAGTCAATCATATCTTTTACTACAATATTTTTAGCTGAATATGTTCCTTTATTTTCAAAACGAATTTGATAATGAACATATTCTCCAATCAATTCTGACTTTACCACGTTTCCTTCTAAACAAGTTTTATCATTTGGATCGAATGACCCAACAACTGTCTGATTGAATTCAAAAACGTTATCAATCGGGGTTTCATCTGTTCCTAAGGAGTTTATTTTAGCTATAAAATTTAACTTATCTCCGTTATTGACTGCAGGAGTTTCTGTTGGTGAGTTTACACTAAAAACAACTTCAATTTCTCTGGTTTGAAAAGGTTTGAGATTAATAAAATCCCAAACTAATTTATTCTCCATCGAACTCGATGCGACACTGCTGGCTCCTGCAAAATCTAATTGAGAATCATTAAATTCAAGATTTACACTTCCAGATTGTATTTGATTCCCTTTATTTTTATAAATCAATTTGTATTTTGCATCAAAACCAGGAATTGCAGGTACTAATGGCAGAATAACAACTTCTAAATCCTGATGAGATCCATTTGCAGTAACACAAAAGTTTTTGGTAAGCGGACTTATTTCTGTTGGAAAAACCACTGTTACTGATTGAGGAGATACGTTAAAATAAGCTGGGTTTTCAAGCTTTGGAGATATTGTATAGGATCCTGCTCCCATAGTTAAGGTATAATTCCCCGTATTATCAGATATGAATTCACTTTTATCTGCTCCGTTAACTACACCAAATTTAATATTCGACACGGGTACATCTTGAGTATCACAGCCATCTGAATTTAAATCAAATTTACTGCTTCCATTTATAGTGTAAAAAGTTCCCCCAGGTGTAAATGAACAATAAGAATTGACATTTTTAGCATAAAAACCAGGTCTAACAGGCATCAATTTTACTCTGTCAACTTGATTTTCATCTGTGCAAACGTAAAACAAATCATAGTTTGATGCAAAATTTAAACTTGATATTGCTTTTCCTGTTTTGATAAATAAGGATTCGAGTAAATTTGAATTACAATCTAAAGTCGATAAATTTCTGGAATTACTAACATCTAAAGTTTTTAGTTTATTACTATGACAAACTAAGGTTTTTAAATTTGCTAAATTGCCTGCATCTGTCAAACTTGTAAGCTTATTGTTGCTGCAATCCAAAATCTCTAATTTTGCAGCATTTGCTATTTTTAATTGAGTAATATTCGTAGATTGACAATAAACGTTATTTAAATTTTCAAATTCATTTAAATCTAAAGTTCCGTTATTTACAAAAGTATTTCCTCTAATTAAAAGTGACTGTAACTTTGTCAAACCTGTAAATTTTAGAGAAAACATCGTATTAACAGAAGTATTTAAATAGGTAAGATCTTTTAAGCCGGTAACATCTAGTAATTCAATTTTGTTAGAACCGCATGACAATTTGGTTATCTTTTTTAAGCCATTGATATTCAAGGTTGTTATAGCATTCTGATCACAATTAAAATCATTCAAATCTGTCAAAGTGCTTACATCCAAGCTTTTTAACTGATTAAAACCGCAGTATAGTTCTGTAATATTTGTAAATTTTAAGATTCCTTCCAAAGAGGCTATACCTGAACTTATTACATTCAATTTATACACTAACAAAGCTTCACTCAGCTCAATTTCACGATTTTTATTAACGTCTACAACAATGTATTCATTGTTTGCATTCATTGCGATTTTGTTAAAACTAACCTCTGCACTTACTAGTTTTGCTTTAAATTTTGCATCTGGAATTGTTACGATATCATTATAAGAGCAGTCTGTGTAGGTATAACAATTTAAATATCCATAAAAGGCAATCAAATTTTTTACAGCTGTATTACGTTCAGCATCAACACAAACATAACTAAGATTTGGATTACCACTAAAACTTAAGGAAGTTTCTTTAATACCATTTTTAGTATATAAACTTATAAGTAAATTGTTATCGCAATTAAAAGTATCTAATTTAGGAAGATCTGCAATATTTACAGTTGTTAGTTGATTATTGCTGCAATTTAAAGTAGTTAAATTTGTTAACCCTATGAAATCAGCTGTCTTAAGTAAATTATTAGCACAGTTTAGAGTTATTACACTTTTTAAATTAACAAAATTTGCCAATTCTAATTTTGTATCATTACATAATACTACTTCTAATTTATTGACTGGATTAATTTCTAATCGTCCAAAACTATTAAAACTACAATCTAAATATTTTAAATTTGGAAAATATGAAATGGATGTATCAGATAAAGATCTTAATTTATTTTCCTTAAAATCTAAGATTTCAAGATCAGTTAAATTTAATAAATACAATTCCGTTAATTGATTTTTACTACAGTTCAAATTTATAAGGAATTTTAAAGAAGTAACATCTAAATCTGATAACACATTATTTGAACAATTTAAAGAACGTAATGATGTAAAATTACTAATTCCCTGCAGCCATGTAATGCCAGAACCTGATACATCAAGATGATAAACAAGTTCAGCTTCTGATTTTTCAATTTGACCGTTTCCATCAATATCAATTTTAATGTTTTGGTTATTGATGTCTTTAGCAATAGAATTCGTAACATCGGCTTGAAGTAATTTTGCCTTAAAATTTTCATTTGCAAAAGAAATTGTTTGGGCATTAATAAAATTAAAAAGGCATAAAGCCAACAGTATAAAGTAATTTTTAATCATAGATTTCGTTTATTTTGGTGAGTAAATATATAAAACCAAAAAACAATAACCTACGCCCTTAATAAAAAAAGCCTTACTAAATTTCAGTAAGGCTTTTGATGTAATTTTCGTTAAGAACAGCTTTTTAAAAAGCTACATTCCATCTTGGTAATTTTGCGTTTTCATCTAAGAAATTTTGCAAAACCTGTCCTTCAACTGCAGTTGGA
Source organism: Flavobacterium sp. HSC-32F16 (assembly GCF_024171645.1). Lineage (GTDB taxonomy): Bacteria > Bacteroidota > Bacteroidia > Flavobacteriales > Flavobacteriaceae > Flavobacterium. The sequence continues at coordinate 186,708 of NZ_JALKAC010000001.1, forward strand.
ATTGCTTTAACATCTGCATTAAAAGTTTCATACCAAACTACTTCAAGAACAGAAATGTTCTCTAGTTTCATTTGCGCCGGCCAAGAATATTTTCTACCCGTTTTTGCAAATTGGTGTCCGTTTACAATTTTATCGTATAAACCACCGCTTTTGCTTTTAAGAGTACCATCATTCTGAACCGTTCCTGTAGAACCTACCATGATTAATTCTTTTGAATCTCCGTCAATTTCATAAACTACAAAAATCCCTGCACTTCCTTCCGGAGCATTACAAACTTCTTCTAAACTATCATTTACAGTAAAAGTAAAACTATTACTTGATTTAAATTTTTCTAATTCTTTACTCATTGTTTCTTTATTAAGTTCTTAAGATACCGAGGTACTAAGACATTACCTTTTTTCTATTTAAGCCTCAGTATTTAAAATGTAAAAAAGTCTCAACAAAATATTGAGACTTTTTTTTTGAATTTTGTTATTTTAAGACTTGAAGATTATCCAAGTACTTCTTTCACTTTTTTACCAATTTCAGCTGGTGAATCAACAACGTGAATTCCGTTATCTCTCATGATTTGTTTTTTAGCAGCAGCTGTATCATCAGAACCACCAACAATAGCACCTGCATGTCCCATTGTTCTACCAGCAGGAGCAGTTTCTCCAGCGATAAAACCAATAACCGGTTTACGGTTACCATCAGCTTTAACCCATTTAGCGGCATCAGCTTCTAATTGACCACCAATTTCACCAATCATAATGATTACTTCAGTTTCTGGATCATTCATTAATAATTCAACAGCTTCTTTAGTTGTAGTTCCAATGATTGGATCTCCACCAATACCAATAGCTGTAGTGATTCCTAAACCTTGTTTTACAACCTGGTCAGCAGCTTCGTAAGTTAAAGTTCCAGATTTAGAAACGATACCAACAGTTCCTTTTTTGAAAACGAAACCTGGCATAATTCCAACTTTAGCTTCACCTGGAGTAATAACTCCTGGGCAGTTTGGTCCAATTAATCTAGAGTTTCTTTCTTTAACATAATTATTTGCTTTAATCATATCTGCTACAGGAATTCCTTCTGTAATAGCAATAATTACTTTAATTCCGGCATCAGCAGCTTCCATAATTGCATCAGCAGCAAAAGCTGGCGGAACGAAAATGATAGAAGTATCAGCTCCGGCTTGATCAACAGCATCTTTTACTGTATTAAAAACCGGGCGGTCTAAATGGCTTGTCCCTCCTTTTCCTGGAGTAACACCACCAACAACATTAGTACCGTACTCAATCATTTGAGAAGCGTGGAAAGTACCTTCGCTTCCTGTAAATCCCTGAACAATTATTTTGGAATCTTTATTAACTAAAACACTCATGATATATATTTTATGTAGTTTTTAAATTTGTGTTGCAAAAATAAGGTTTTGTAATGTATTTTGCCTCTTTTATTGTCAAAAAAATATTAAGAAAATTGACTCATTTGATAACCTCTATAAAGTTTATCATCTTTTATTTGCCAAATAGTTGTAAAATGTGCCAATAACATCTCTTCACGAGGATTCTCAATTGTTTTTACATAATGAGAATAACGCACTGATACTAAATCATCTTCGGCAATAATATGACTAATTCTAACCTTAGAACGCACATATGCTCTGCTAAGTTCATTCGCCATTTCTAAAATCGAATCATGATTCATAACAATGAATCCTTTAGTACTATTCCACTCAATAATAACGTCTGGATGCAAATAGGTTTTCAGGACTTCACTATCAATCAAGGCATCCGACTTATAAAATTTTTGAACAAACTCTTTTATAGACATATTACTTCAATTTATTTAGAATTTCTGGAATCTTTTTGATATTGGCTAACTGTTTTAACTTTTCTCTTGATTCTTCAATTGGGGTTCCAAAATACGATTTTCCACCTTCTACTGATTTAGTTACGCCAGTTTGTCCCATAATAACAGCCTTCGCTCCTATTGTAATACCGCTGGTTGTACCTACTTGTCCCCAAATGGTAACTTCATCCTCAATAACAACACAGCCGGCAATACCAGTTTGTGATGCAATTAAACATTTTTTCCCAATAACTGTATCATGTCCAACATGAACCTGATTATCTAGTTTTGTTCCTTCTTTGATCGTTGTATCACCAGTAACTCCTTTGTCAATTGTACAAAGAGCACCAATGCCTACATTATCTTCAATAACTACTCTGCCGCCAGAAATTAACTGATCGAAACCTTCTGGACGTTTTTTATAGTAAAAAGCATCGGCACCTAAAATACTTCCGGCATGAATAATCACATTATCTCCAATTACGGTATGATCGTAAATAGAAACGTTTGAGTGGATCAAACAGTTCTTGCCGATTTTAACATGGTTACCAACAAAGCTATTGGGCTGAATTACAGTTCCCTCTCCAATACCGGCTGTAGCTGAGACAGCTACATTAGCAAATTGAAATGGTTTAAAATGTCTGGTTAAAGTATTAAAATCTCTGAAAGGATCATCAGAAATTAAAAGAGCTTTACCTTCCGGGCAATCAACTTTTTTGTTTATTAAAACAATGGTTGCTGCAGATTGTAAAGCTTTGTCATAATATTTTGGATGGTCAACAAAAACGATGTCTCCAGGTTCTACAACATGAATTTCATTCATGCCTAAAACCTCAAAGTTTTTGTCACCAATAAATTCGCAGTTAAGCAAATTTGCAATTTCTTCTAAAGAGTGAACTTTTGGAAATTTCATATTTTTTAATTAGAAAATTTGTCAATTAGAAAATGTGTCAGTTAGAAAATGAGTCAGTTAGAAATGAATGTTCAAATTTTGTCGATTCACACATTATCTAATTGACTCATTGACAAATTATCTTAATTAATAAACTACTCTTTTACACGCTCCATGTAAGAACCAGAAGCTGTATCAATTTTAATTTTATCACCTTCGTTGATGAACAACGGAACGTTTACATTTGCCCCAGTTTCTACCGTAGCAGATTTTGTAGCATTTGTAGCTGTATTTCCTTTTACTCCCGGCTCAGCATAAGTAACTTCAAGAATTACAGAAGATGGCATATCTACTGATAAAGGCAAATCAGTTTCAGTATTTACCTGAACCATTACACTTGTTCCTTCTTTCAATAATCCCGGAGCATCCAGAATATTTTTATTCAAAGAAATCTGCTCAAAAGATTCTGTATTCATAAAATGAAACTCATCTCCTTCAGCATATAAAAACTGGTAATTATGCGTTTCAACACGCACATCATCAATTTTATGTCCTGCAGAAAATGTATTATCTAATACTCTTCCTGTAGTTAAACTTCTTAATTTTGTTCTTACGAAAGCAGGGCCTTTTCCAGGTTTTACGTGAAGAAATTCAACAATTTTATAAATATCGTGGTTGAATTTAATACACAATCCGTTTCTAATATCTGATGTAGATGCCATTTTGTTTTATTTTAGATTTAAGAATGTAGATTTTAGATTAAAAAAAACCAATCTACATATTTTATGTTTTAATATCTTTTTAATTTTTACAGTTTAGAAATCCCTCCCGATAGCTATCGGGACTAAAATTAATAATTCCCTGAATAACCTTTCATAATTCCTCGAGAAGAATTTCTGATAAAATCAAGAATTTCATCTCTCTCAGGAGTAGCTTCCATTTCAGCTTCAATAATACTTAAAGCTTGTGTTGTATTGTAATTTTTTTGGTATAAAATTCTGTAAATTTCCTGAATTTCTCTAATTTTTTCAGTACTAAATCCTCTTCTTCTTAAACCAACAGAGTTAATACCTACATATGATAACGGTTCTTTAGCTGCTTTTGTATAAGGCGGGACATCTTTTCTTACCAAAGATCCACCAGAAATCATAGCATGATCTCCAATATGAATAAATTGGTGAATTGCTGCTAAACCACCAATTACAGCGTGATTACCAACTACTACGTGACCAGCCAATGCAACACCATTTACAATAATTGCGTTGTTTCCAATCTCACAATCGTGAGCAATGTGAGCGTAAGCCATTACTAAACAGTTGTTTCCAAGAATAGTTTGGCCAGAAGCCACAGTACCTCTATTTATAGTAACACATTCTCTAATAGTACAATTGTCTCCAATAATAGCAAGAGAATCTTCACCGCCAAATTTTAAGTCCTGAGGTACAGCAGAAATTACAGCTCCTGGAAAAATATTGCAATTTTTACCAATTCGAGCGCCTTCCATAATGGTCACATTTGAACCAATCCAAGTACCATCACCAATAACAACATTATTGTGAATTGTTGTAAAAGGCTCAATTACAACGTTTTTAGCGATTTTCGCGCCAGGATGAACATATGCTAATGGTTGATTCATCTATGTTTTATATTTTAAAATTAAAATAATCTAATTTGAAGGCCACAAACCTAAACAATAAATTTGATTAATTTATTATTGTTTTCTTGCAATTTGTGCCATTAATTCTGCCTCAGTCACTAATTTTCCATTTGCATATGCATTTGCCTGCATGTGGCAGATTCCTCTTCTGATTGGAGAAATCAACTCGCATTTAAAAATTAAGGTATCACCCGGCAATACTTTGTGTTTAAATTTAACATTATCAATTTTCATGAAATATGTCAAATAATTTTCAGGATCCGGAACAGTGCTTAATACTAAAATCCCTCCTGTTTGTGCCATTGCTTCCACAATTAAAACTCCTGGCATCACTGGTGCTTCAGGAAAATGACCTACGAAGAAATTCTCGTTCATAGTAACATTTTTCAAACCAACAACATGACGATCAGACATTTCAATAATTCTGTCAATCAACAAAAATGGTGGTCTGTGAGGAAGCATTGCCATGATTTTGTGAATATCCATCAATGGCTCTTGGTTTAAATCATAAACAGGAACATGATTTCTCTGTTCTATTTTAATAATTTTTGCCAGTTTTTTAGCAAACTGAGTATTTACAAAATGCCCCGGTTTGTTAGCAATAATTTTTCCTTGAATACGAACTCCAATAAGAGATAAATCTCCAATAACATCAAGCAATTTATGTCTTGCTGCTTCGTTTGGATAATGTAAAGTAAGGTTGTCTAAAACTCCGTTTGGTTTAACAGAAATCTCATCTTTACCAAAAGCCTTCTTTAAATTTTCCATTGTAGACTCAGAGATTTCTTTATCTACATATACAATTGCATTATTTAAATCACCGCCTTTAATTAAGCCATGCTCTAATAATGACTCTAATTCATGCAAAAAGCTAAAAGTTCTTGAACTTGCAATTTCTTGTTTAAAATCAGAAAGGCTTTTAAGTGTAGCGTTTTGTGTACCTAAAACTTTTGTGCCAAAATCTACCATAGTAGTTACTTGATACTCGTCGCTTGGCATTACAAGGATTTCGCTTCCTGTAGCTTCATCAGTAAATGAAATAACTTCTTTTACTACATAAACATTACGGCTTGCGTCTTGTTCTTCTATTCCTGCTTTTTCAATTGCTTCAACAAAATATTTTGATGAACCATCCATAATAGGTAGTTCAGAGGCATTCAATTCAATAATAATATTATCCAAATCGCAACCAACTACTGCCGCTAAAACGTGTTCTGGAGTTTGTATTTTAACACCTAATTTTTCTAAATTAGTTCCTCTTTGCGTATTAACAACATAATTAGCGTCAGCCTCAATGACTGGCTGGCCTTGCAAATCTACTCTTACAAAAGTGAAACCATTATTGATTGGAGCCGGTTTAAAAGTCATAGTAACTTCTTTACCTGTATGCAGTCCAACTCCAGTTAGTGAAATTTCATTTTTGATGGTCTTCTGTTTAACCATTATTTCCATTTTTTGGGTTTATTATTTGTTTTTTTATTTCTTCAACTTCGGCAACTATCTTAGGAAGATTTTTGAAATGAACATACGATTTATTAAAATCAGTATATCCAAGTGATGGTGTTCCCTGCAGAATTTCATCATCTTTAATGTTTCTTGCAACCCCAGACTGAGCCTGAAGTCTCACATTATTTCCTATCGTTAAGTGGCCTGCGATACCAACCTGCCCGCCAATCATACAGTTTTCGCCAATTTTAGTAGAACCCGCAACACCGCTTTGTGCAGCAATTACCGTGTTTTTTCCAATTTCAACATTATGAGCGATCTGAATTTGATTGTCTAATTTAACACCTTGTCTAATAATCGTAGAACCAAGAGTTGCTCTGTCAATTGTTGTATTTGCGCCTATATCTACGTTATCTTCGATAATAACGTTGCCAATTTGCGGTACTTTACTATATACTCCTTCTTCATTTGATACAAAACCAAAACCATCTGCACCTATAATAGTACCCGAATGAATGGTGCAATTATTTCCAATTATAGTTTCTGAATAAATTTTTGCGCCGGCAAAAATAAACACATTATCGCCAATAACAACATTATCGCCAATAAAACTGTTTGGATAAATTTTTACATTATTTCCTAAAACCACATTTTGACCTATATAGCTAAAACTCCCTAAATACAGATTTTCTCCGTGTTTAGTTCCTTCAGACATAAAAGACTGCGGTTCTACTCCATTTTTATTCAATTTTACCTGATTATAAAAATGCAATAGTTTAGAAAAAGAAGCATAAGCATCTTCAACCTTTATTAATGTAGTAGTGATTTCCTGTTCAGGTATAAAGCTGTCGTTAACAATTGTAACAGTTGCTTTTGTAGTATATATATAGTTGATATATTTTGGGTTAGCCAAAAAAGTAAGAGATCCTTCCTCTCCTTCTTCTATCTTAGAAAGTCGAGAAACTTCGGCATTGGGATTCCCAACAACTTCTCCTTCTAAAATTCCTGCTATTTGTTCTGCTGTAAATTTCATCGCGACAAAAATATAAAAAATAGATTTTAAATGTTAATTTTAGATAAGTTGTTTTGGAAAACAGATATAATATTTTGTCACCAATTTAGATAACGATTTCAAATTCAACTGGTCAGAAGCTTCAACAACATCCTCAATTGTTTTATCTTTTTTCAAAATTCGTATCGGTTCAGCTTCTTTACTGTATGCCTGATTCTTAATTTTACCTCTAAAAATAAAATATCCAGCATCTACAGCCGAAATATGATGTGCTTCTGCAAATTCTTCTTTCAAAGACTGAGACTCTTCCATCGGGATTTTCTCTGCACTAAGCTTAATCTTTAATAAATCTCTGTTAATGATCATTTTACTTAAAGTAGAAAGTATAAAATCATTATTCTTCTGCCAGGCTTTTAAGGCACTTATGATATCAAAATCGTCCAGTTGAGAGAATAGATCCAGTTTTTCGGCATCAAAATCTTCCAGCGTAATTTTGTTTTGCATAAAATACAAAAGCGGTTCACTACAAGGTAACTTAACCCCTTTAAGAGTCAGCTCTTTAGCACGCTTAAGAACTTTCATCAAAATTAATTCGGCTACTAAACTTGTTTTATGCAAATAAGCCTGCCAGTACATTAATCTTCTTGACAGCAGGAATTTCTCGACAGAATAAATTCCCTTTTCTTCTATAACTAAAACGTCATTTTCAACATTCATCATCTGAATTAAACGTTCAGAATTTACATTTCCTTCTGCAACTCCCGTATAAAAACTATCTCGTTTTAAGTAATCCATTCTATCCATATCTAATTGACTTGAAATCAATTGCAACATGAATTTCCTGTGATATTCGCCTTTAAAAACCTGAATAGCCAATGTAAGCTTTCCATCAAACTCCTCATTCAGCCTGTTCATAAATAACAACGAAATAGCTTCATGATTTACATCTTCTACAATACTTTTTTCCATAGCATGAGAAAATGGCCCATGACCAATATCATGCAGTAAAATAGCGATTAATAAAGCACATTCTTCATCATTGGAAATGGCTACACCCTTAAAGCGGAGTGTTTCAATAGCTTTTTGCATTAAATGCATACAGCCCAGAGCATGATGAAAGCGCGTATGATTAGCACCCGGATAAACTAAATACGATAATCCCATTTGCGAAATACGTCGCAAACGCTGAAAATAGGGATGCTGAATAAGGTCGTAGATAAGTTCGTTCGGGATGGATATAAACCCATAAATTGGGTCATTAAATATTTTTAACTTATTAATATGAGTCACTAGTTGGTTATTTTTTGGTCAACAAATATAAGTAAATAAGTAGAAACCCATTTCAGTTTTTAACTTAAAAAGTTGATATTTACTATCAGTAATTTCTTAAACATTAAAAAGAGTAAAAAAATTGTACAAAATAAATTTCATTTCATCATTCCTAATTTTATACTATTTTTAATACTTTTTAAGTTCTATACTTTTAAATTGCATTAAAATTAAAATTGTTTATGGATAAGATAAAGATACTTTGGGTCGATGATGAAATCGATCTTTTAAAGCCGCATATATTATTTCTCGAAAAAAAGAATTACGAAGTTACAACCAGTAATAATGGACTGGACGCTATTTCTTTATTTGAAGAAGAAAATTTTGATATTGTTTTTTTGGATGAAAATATGCCCGGAATGAGCGGTTTAGAAACCCTTTCAGAAATGAAAGAAAAAAAATCGGCCATCCCGATGATCATGATTACCAAAAGTGAGGAAGAATATATAATGGAAGAAGCGATTGGCTCTAAAATCGCTGATTATTTGATTAAACCAGTAAATCCGAATCAGATTTTATTGAGTTTGAAGAAAAACCTTGAAGATTCAAGATTAATTACTGAAAAAACAACTTTAGATTATCAAAAAGAATTCCGCAAAATTTCGATGGAATTAGCAATGGTTAATTCCTATGAAGACTGGGTTGAATTGTACAAAAAACTGCTTTTTTGGGAATTAAAACTAGAAGATATTAATGATCAGGCGATGATCGAAATTCTTGAATCTCAAAAAGTTGAAGCCAATTCTCAGTTTGGGAAATATATTGAAAGAAATTACGAAGACTGGTTTGCACCAAAAGCAGACAAACCAATTCAATCTCACAATTTATTTAAAGAATTAGTAGTACCTGAAATCAAAAAGAAAGACAAACCCATTTTATTTGTTGTAATTGATAATCTTCGATATGATCAATGGAAATCTTTTGAAACTGTAATTTCTAACTACTATAAATTAGAAAAAGAAGTTCCGTATTTCTCTATTCTTCCAACTGCAACACAATATGCCAGAAATGCAATTTTTTCTGGTTTAATGCCTGTAGACATGGAAAAACAATTTCCGCAATATTGGAAAAATGACGTTGAAGACGGCGGAAAAAACCTTTATGAAGCTGAGTTTCTTTCGGCACAAATAAAACGTTTAGGATTAAATATTAAGGAAGACTATTTTAAAATTACTAATTATGCCGGAGGAAAAAAACTGGCAGAAAACTTCAAAGCCTTAAAAGGAAATGATTTAGTAACGGTTGTTTACAATTTCGTTGATATGCTTTCGCATGCTAAAACCGAAATGGAAGTAGTAAAAGAATTAGCTTCTGATGATAAAGCCTATAGATCCTTAACATTAAGCTGGTTCAAAAATTCTCCATTGTTAGATATTATTCAACAGGCACAGCTTTTAGGATTCAAATTGATTTTAACCACAGACCACGGAACAATTAATGTAAAAAACCCATCAAAAGTTGTGGGAGATAAAAATACAAGTTTAAATTTGCGTTATAAAACGGGCCGTAGTTTAACCTACGAACAAAAAGACGTTTATGTAGTAAAAGAACCTAAAACAATTGGTTTGCCTGCTATAAACATGAGTAGTTCGTTTATTTTTGCCAAAAATGATTTTTTTCTCGCTTATGTAAACAACTATAATCATTATGTAAGTTATTATAAAAACACCTATCAGCATGGCGGAATTTCGTTAGAAGAAATGATTATTCCGTTTTTGGTATTTAATCCGAAATAAAAATATATCGCCGCGAATTTCACGAATTGACACTAATTTTCATTGAAATTGAAAAGAAAAACAACTGTTAATTTGTGAAAATTTGTGAAATTCGCGGCAAAAAAATCATAAAAATGACTATCGTTTTTTCATTAGATCAAATTCAGGCAGCTGCCCAGCAGATTTTAGATTCAAATCCTAAAAAAATAATTCTTTTTAATGGAGAAATGGGCGTTGGAAAAACTACCTTAATTAAGCAGTTATGCAAAAGTTTAGGAGTTGAGGACGCCACAAGCAGTCCAACCTTTTCTTTGGTAAATGAATATTATACTTCCAATAATCAAACCGTTTATCATTTTGATTTTTACAGATTAAATAAAGAAACCGAAGCACTCGATATGGGGATTGATGATTATTTATATTCTGGAAACTGGTGTTTTATAGAATGGTCTGAAAAAATTGCAAATTTACTTCCAGAAGAAACTTCAACCATTACAATTGAATTATTGGCAGATGGAAAAAGAGAATTGAAGTTAAACTGATACTATGACCTCAGATAAAAATCATAATTGTATTGATACTGATAAATTAATCAGGGATATCAAAATTAATATTGAAAAATATGGTCTTCAGGTTATACTAATAGAAGCAACAGATTACTTGCCTTCATTTGCATATAGCATTGGGCTTTGGGAAAAATACAATCATCCAGAAATTATTTGTTTTGGATTTTCAACCTCTCTGCTGCATACACTTATAAATAATGCTGCCGAGATAATTAAAAACAATGAAACAATCGTTGAAGCAAAAAACTATTCAGACATTTTTGAAAATAGCAGAGCCGAATTTTTAAAAGTTCATCCCAATAATATTTCAGACTATTTTGGCACAGCAATTAATTTCTACAAAAGAGCGGATTTTCCGGCACTTCAATTAGTTTGGACAGACAGAAATAATAAATTCCCTTGGGAAGAAAATTTCGAGGAAGAATTTCTTTACAGACAACCACTATTAGATAGAAATAGTGAGTTCAAATTTCGAGAACCTAAAAATCTCACCACTTTTACGACCAGGCAATGGCTTAGTGAAGGAAAGCCAATCATAAGGGTTATCCACGATGAAGATGGTGACTGGCAGTTTTTGACAGATGATGAAATAACAACTGAAAATGTTATAATTGTTGCCTTAGAACAATTAATAATCAAAGATAAAACGCTCAACGAATTGTTTGATCTTGAATATGGAGAAGAAGCAGAAAGAGAATATGTTGGTGATGAATGGGTTAGAAATAAATCAGAATACGATGATGATGAATAGTAAACAACGTAACGTATTTTTATCATTTCAAAAGTTTTAAGAAAACATAAAAAATTGGTACAAAAAATATCTTAACATTGAACCTTACTATTAGCAGAATTTTTGCACTAATTTTAAAACTTTTTACGTAATTTGTACCCTTAATTTTTTGCATTATCCATGTCAATTACCTTAACTCCATTTACAAAACAACAATTGATTCCGCAAGAAGAAAAACTTGAGGTTGGTCGTTTTAAAAGAGAACTTTTTATAGGAATCCCTAAAGAAACAAGCTATCAGGAACGTCGCATTTGTTTAACTCCCGATGCTGTCAATTCTTTGACCTATGAGGGGCATCGCGTAATGATCGAATCCGGAGCCGGAGAAAGTTCGAGCTATACAGATAAGGAATATGCAGATGCCGGTGCAGAAATTACAAAAGACACTAAAAGAGTTTTTGGCTGTCCGTTTTTATTAAAAGTAGAACCGCCGACATTGGCCGAAATTGAAATGATAAATCCCGAAACGGTAATTATCTCGGCTATTCAGTTAAAAACTAAAAAGAAAGAATACTTCGAAGCTTTAGCCCAAAAAAAGATTACCGCTTTGGCTTTTGAATATATTAAAGATGAAGATGGTTCTTACCCTGCCGTAAAATCTTTAAGCGAAATTGCCGGAACTGCGTCAATTCTTATTGCAGCCGAATTAATGATTACAAATGAATTTGGAAAAGGACTTTTATTCGGGAATATTACCGGAGTCCCTCCTACCGAAGTTGTAATTCTTGGAGCAGGAACAGTAGGAGAATTTGCAGCAAAAACCGCAATTGGATTAGGTGCAAACGTAAAAGTTTTTGATAACTCGATTACTAAATTACGTCGCTTACAAAATAATCTAAGCCAAAGAATTTTTACTTCTACCATTCAGCAAAAAGCATTGTTAAAAGCTCTAAGACGGTGTGATGTGGCAATTGGCGCTATGCGAGGAAAAGAGCGCTGCCCAATTGTTGTCAGCGAAACCATGGTTGAACACATGAAAAAAGGCGCTGTAATTGTTGATGTAAGTATCGATACAGGCGGTTGTTTCGAAAGCTCGGAAGTAACAACTCATGAAAAACCGACTTTCATAAAAAACAATGTTTTACACTACTGTGTACCTAATATCCCTTCAAGATACTCCAAAACTGCTTCATTATCAATCAGTAACATCTTGACTCCTTATCTTCATCAGATAGCCGAAGATGGTGGCATTGAAAGTGCAATAAGATGCAACAAAGGCCTAAAAAACGGAATTTATTTATATCATGGAATTCTAACAAACAAAGCTATTGGCGACTGGTTCGACCTGCCAGACAACGATATTAATTTACTTGTATTTTAAAGGAACTTTAATGTACCTTTGCAAAAATTTTATTTCATGAAGTTCGTACACCGTTTTGCCTATTATTTGATTGGATTAGTTATGGGATGCTTTTTTGTAGCCCTTGTATTTAGCGGTAAAGACACTCGCTGTAACTATTTTCCAAATGCCCGAGTTTTAAATAATCTAAGAACTAAACCTTTTCAATATTCAGATAAAGCAATTCAGACTTTAAATGAAAAATGGATTGATACTGCTGATATTAAAAGTACTTTAACGTATGGTGATGTTGACTTTGACAAAAGCAATGTTTCTTTTAATAAAGGAAAACTATACATCATTGAAGGAAAAACAGCTAAAAATCAAGAAATTATTCTAAAAGTCGTAAACTACGAAAAGAAAGCTGTTTTAGAAGAAATTATTAAAAAGTAAAACTTTTCATTACATCAATTTATTATTTCGAGAAACAAAAACCGCAAGTAATTGCGCTTAGAATTTCTTAAAATTTTGATTTACTTTTTTTATCATAACAAACCCGACAGGTTTTAGAAACCTGTCGGGTTTAATTTGAATTTCAATTTTTATAAGTTTACTGTAAAATTTAATTTTACCTGTACATCCTTCCTTGCTTCCTTACCTGGAAAATAACAGATAAACTAATAATTTTACCACTCAATTGCCTGAAGTCCTTTTGATTTAAGAAAAGCATTTGTCTGACTGAAATGTTTATTTCCAAACCAAAAGCCTCTATTGGCACTTAAAGGAGAAGGGTGACCTGATTTTAAAATATGATGTTTTGAAGCATCAATCAAAGCGGCTTTCTTTTGAGCAAAACCGCCCCAAAGTAAAAACACAACATTTTCCGATTCGGCAGAAATTTGTTTAATGACCGCATCAGTAAATTTTTCCCAGCCTTTTCCCTGATGGCTTCCAGCTTCAGCTTGGCGAACTGTTAAAGTAGCATTTAAAAGAAATACACCCTGATCAGCCCAACGCTCAAGATTTCCTGTTTTTGGCATTGGTTTTCCTAAATCAGTTTCGATTTCTTTAAAAATATTATGAAGAGACGGTGGAAATGGGATACCATCATTTACAGAAAAGCATAACCCATTTGCCTGATTAGGTCCATGATAAGGATCCTGACCAATGATAACCACTTTTACCTGATCAAAATGACAATGATCAAAAGCCGAAAAAATCTGACTGCCTTTTGGATAACAAACTTTAGCAGTATATTCAGATTTTACAAAATCAATTAATTCATTGAAATAGGGCTTTTCAAATTCTTCATTTAAAACTGGTTTCCAGGAAGAATGCATTTTTACGTCCATAACTTTTTTATTTGCGAATTTCAGGAATTTTTAAGTAAAATCATACTTTAACAAACAATAAAATAACACTAAAACTTTACAGTATACAATACTACAATTTTCGTATTTTTGCCTGTACTTTCTTAAAGAAAATAAATGATTAGTATTACCGAAAAAACATTACAAGATTTACAATTTCCAACCGTACTTGAAACCATTTCAGATGGATGTAACACCGATATTGGAAAAGAAAAAGCTTTACAAATAAAACCCTTTAGAGAAAAAGAAGAATTAATGTCGGCTTTAATGCAGACATCTGAATATGTGTCGTCTTTTCAAAACAATAACGCAATTCCAAATCATGGATTTGATGCCATTTCGCATGAAATTAAATTTCTTGCCATCGAAGACAGTTTTCTTGAAGTGGGAAGTTTTAGAAAAATTGCAACACTTTCTTCTACAACAAATGTTCTTCTGACTTTTCTTAAAAAATTTGATGATTATTATCCAAATCTAAATGCAAGAGCTTCACGTGTAGAATACACAAAAGACATTGTTTCTTTTATTGATTCCATTGTAGATAAATACGGAGAAATTAAAGACAATGCCTCGCCTGCTCTTTTGAGTATTCGCCAAAATATGAATTTGGTTCGCGGAAAAGTAAACCAAAGCTTTGGTGTTGCACTTACACAATATAATGGACTTGGTTATCTAGATGACATTAAAGAAAGCTTCGTTCAAAACCGACGCGTTTTAGCAGTTTTAGCTATGTATCGTCGAAAAGTAAAAGGTTCAATTTTAGGAAGTTCTAAAACCGGAAGCATTGCTTACATCGAACCTGAAGCTACTTTAAAATATTCCAGAGAACTAGCGAATCTTGAGTATGAAGAGAAAGAAGAAATCACAAGAATCTTAAAACAATTATCAAATGCAATCCGACCATTTTTGCCTTTGTTAATTGAATATCAAGATTTTCTAAGCGATATTGATGTGGTGGCCGGTAAAGCAAAATATGCAAACCGAATCAACGGAATCTTACCCACCATTACAGAAGAAAGGAGATTATTTTTTAGAGAAGCCTATCATCCAATTTTGTATTTGAACAACAAACAAAAAAAAGAAGTTACTTATCCGCAGACAATTGAATTAAAACAAGATAACCGAATTATTGTTATTTCCGGACCTAATGCTGGAGGAAAAACTATTTCATTAAAAACGGTTGGTTTATTACAATTGATGCTGCAATCGGGAATGCTGATTCCAGTTCATGAACGAAGTGAAACTTTCTTGTTTGACAGAATTCTAACAGACATTGGCGACAATCAATCTATTGAAAATCATTTAAGTACATATAGTTATAGATTAAAAAACATGAATTATTTCTTGAAAAAATGCAACAAGAAAACCATGTTTTTAATTGATGAATTCGGTACCGGTTCTGATCCTGAACTAGGAGGAGCTTTGGCGGAAATTTTTCTGGAAGAGTTCTATCACAGGGAAGCATTTGGAATTATTACAACACATTATTCAAACTTAAAAATTCTGGCCAACGAATTACCCTTTGCAACAAATGCCAATATGATGTTTGATGAAAAGTCTTTAGAACCAATGTACAAATTGGCTCTTGGACAAGCAGGAAGTTCGTTTACATTTGAGGTTGCTCAAAAAAACGGTATTCCGTTTGGATTAATTAATCGCGCCAAAAAGAAAATCGAAGTCGGAAAAGTTCGTTTCGATAAAACTATTGCAACGCTTCAAAAAGAAAGATCGAAACTGGAAAAAACTTCTCTAAATTTAAAAGAAGAAGAAACCCGCGCTCGTGAGGAAAGTAAAAAGATGGAAAACATCAATACAAGAATCCAGCAAAAGTTAGAAAGCTATCAGGAATTATATGACAGCAACCAGAAGATTATATATATAGGTCAAAAAATTGATGATATTGCGGAGAAATATTTCAATAACAAAAACAAAAAAGAGCTTATTGGTGAATTTTTGAAAATTGTTGAAATCGAAAATTCAAAACGTAAAAAAGCTACTCCAAAAGAAGTGAAGGCAAAAGTTGAAAAACAAAAAGAAGTTATTGCCGAAGTACAAGTAAAAGTGGAAGAAATTCGTCAAGAGAAAAAAGAGAAGAAACTTAAACCGGTTATAGAAAAACCAAAACCAATTTTAAAAGTTGGTGACAGAGTTAGAATGCTCGACGGAAGATCTGTTGGAAGTATTGACTCAATCGAAAAAAATAAGGCAACTGTTAATTACGGAATTTTTACTTCGAAAGTGAGTTTAGATGAACTTGAATTAGTAGAAGCTGTTAAGAAGTAGTTTTTTATTTTTAGTAACTCTCGCAGTTTTTCAGTCGTAAAAAGCATAAAAAATGAGGCTAAATTAAAATAACGCGATTTAAGACGCGATTTCAAAAAAGACAATTACGAAGATTAAAAAAATCCAAAAATGGCTTAAAAACAATTTATAAAAGCTGTTTTTGATTTATAAAATTTATTTATTTTTATTTTTCGATAAATTATAATGATAGCTATTTATGCTCATTTTTGTTATTCTTCAGGACGATAAATGACAAACTAAATATAACTTTGTCAGAGTTCAAAACTTTGACAAAGTTTTCACTATAAACAATAGAAATGCGAGATTTACCAAAGCAAAAAAAAATAATCCTATTTGATGGTGTCTGCAATCTCTGCAACGGATCGGTTCAGTTTATAATCAAACACGACAAAAAAGACGTATTTCGTTATGTAGCTTTACAGTCAGATTTAGGAAAAGAAATTTGTATTTATATAGGTGTTGATCAAACAAAAATTGACAGTATTATTTTGTATAATCCAGGAGTTGCCTATTATTATAAATCTTCTGCAGTTATAGAAATTGCTGATGATTTGGGTGGAATTTACAGTCTGCTTTCTTTTTTTAAAATTTTCCCGGAAAAACTTCGAAATTATATTTACGACTATATCGCCAAAAATCGCTACAAATGGTACGGTAAAAAAGAAAGCTGTATGATTCCTACTCCGGAATTGAAAGCTAAGTTTCTTTAAAAATTGCCAACTGATTTTACTGATCAAACGAATTTACACAAGTTTTTATTCTCATTTTTGTCATTTCGATATAAAAGAAATGACAAAAACAAAAACCCAAATTTCGAATCTATTACAATTTGAAATTTGGGTTTTTAAAAATTTAAAAATTATGCAGATTATTATCTTATTAACTTTCTGTATTTCAAACGTTTCGGAGTTAAATCACCACCAAGACGTTTCTTTTTGTTTTCTTCATAATCAGAGAAACTTCCTTCGAAGAAATATACTTCAGAGTCACCTTCAAAAGCTAAGATATGAGTACAAATTCTATCTAAGAACCATCTGTCGTGCGAAATAATTACAGCACAACCAGCAAAATTCTCTAAACCTTCTTCAAGTGCACGAAGTGTGTTTACATCTAAGTCATTCGTTGGCTCATCCAGTAAAAGTACATTTCCTTCTTCTTTCAATGTCATTGCCAAGTGTAAACGGTTACGTTCTCCACCAGAAAGCATTGATACTTTTTTGTTTTGTTCACCTCCGCCAAAATTGAAACGAGATAAGTAAGCTCTTGAATTAACTTGCTTTCCGCCCATCATAACTAATTCCTGGCCGTCGGCAAAGTTTTCCCAGATAGATTTATTTGGATCAATGTTAGAGTGTGACTGATCTACATACGCTATTTTCACAGTTTCTCCAACCGAAAATTCTCCGCTGTCAGTAGCTTGTTCTCCCATAATCATTTTGAAAATAGTAGATTTACCAGCACCGTTTGGCCCAATAATTCCAACAATACCTGCTTGTGGCAAAGTAAAATTCAAATTATCATATAATAATTTATCACCAAAAGCTTTGGCTACATTTTTTGCTTCAATAACATTTGTACCTAAACGCGGACCATTCGGAATATAGATTTCCAAGTTTTCGTCCAATTGTTTTTGGTCCTCATTTAATAATTTATCGTAATTCTGTAAACGTGCTTTTTGTTTAGTCTGACGTCCTTTTGCACCTTGACGAACCCATTCTAGCTCACGCTCTAAAGTTTTTCTACGTTTAGAAGCCACTTTTTCTTCCTGAGCCATACGGTTCGATTTTTGGTCTAACCAAGACGAATAGTTCCCTTTCCACGGAATACCTTCTCCTCTATCTAATTCAAGAATCCAACCCGCCACATTATCAAGGAAATATCTATCGTGCGTTACAGCAATTACAGTTCCGGCATATTGTGCTAAGTGCTGCTCTAACCAAAGTACAGATTCAGCATCAAGGTGGTTGGTAGGCTCATCCAGAAGCAACACATCTGGCTGCTGCAATAACAAACGACATAAAGCTACACGACGACGCTCACCTCCAGAAAGGTTTTTAATTGGCGTATCACCTTCTGGTGTACGCAAAGCATCCATTGCAATTTCTAATTTTGTATCGATTTCCCAAGCACCAAGAGCATCAATTTTATCTTGTAAAGCTGCCTGACGATCCATCAATTTATCCATTTTATCAGGATCTGAGTAGTTCTCTTCAAGACCAAATAAATCATTAATTTGGTTGTATTCTTCCAGAACAGCCATAGTTTCTGCAGCTCCTTCACGAACAATTTCGATAACTGTTTTAGAATCATCAAGAATTGGTTCCTGCTCTAAATAACCAACAGTATACCCTGGTTGAAAAACAACATCTCCCTGATAATTTTTATCAACTCCTGCAATAATTTTTAAAAGTGAAGATTTTCCAGAACCATTAAGACCTAAAATACCAATTTTAGCTCCATAAAAGAAACTTAAATAAATGTTTTTAAGTACCGGTTTGTCTGCACCCTGATAGGTTTTACTCAATTTTTGCATTGAGAAAATTACTTTCTTATCGTCTGACATTTTTATTTTTTATTTTAAATTATTTATTTTTATTAAATTTTGATATTGTTCTAAACTCTACCTTTTAACGCATTAAAAACCCAGGCATTAGCAAAAAAGCCTACACCTGTTGCAGCAAATCCCCAGCCCGAAACATCTCTGTATCTAAAAGCGCCAAGACCTATAAGCAACAATCCCATAAGTACCATTATAAAAGTAGCCCATCCTAAAACGGTATTTTTATTCATTCCCATAATTGTGTAATTATTATTTTTAAGTAGTAAAATTTTCAGAAAGGCAAATATCGTGAATTTTCACGGCTTAATTAAATATTTTGTACAGCATTTCTTTTAGTAAATCTGATTGCGGTAAAGCATTAGCTCCTACACCTTTACTTTTCACATCAATATCACGCAGCGTCCCAACAATCTGACTCACTTTTCGCATCGGGTAATTTTTAACAGCCAAATCGTATTCTTTTAAAAAATAAGGATTTACGCCAATCGCTGCGGCTACGTTTTTCGGGTTTTTATCTTTTAGTCCGTGGTATTTTAAAAGCTGTATAAAAAAACCAAAAACCAGTCCTGTAGTCATTACCAGAGGATATTCTTTCGGATTGTGAGCAAAGTTTTCAGCGATTTTATAGGCCTTAAGCTGATTGCGTTCTCCAATCGCTTTACGAAGTTCAAATACATTATAATCTTTACTAAAACCAATGTTTTCTTCAATATGCTGCGGCGTAATCATGGTTCCCTTAGGCAGAATAATTTGAAGTTTTTCTAACTCATTATTAATTTTACTCAAATCTGTTCCAAGAAATTCTACAAGCATAGCATTTGCTTTTGGATCTATCGTATATTTCTTTCCCGCCAAAACACGTTTTATCCAGTCTCCAACTTGATTTTCGTATAGCTTTTTACTTTCGTAAACCACTCCTTTTTGCGCTAAAAGTTTCGTTACTTTTTTACGCTTATCGAGGGTTTTATATTTATAACAAAAAACCAATACAGTGGTTTGCATAGGATTATTTACATAAGATTCAATTTTATCAATTGTTCTGGATAAATCTTGTGCTTCTTTTACAATAACAACCTGACGGTCAGACATCATAGGATAGCGCTTGGCCGTTGACACTATATCTTCAACAGAAACATCTCTTCCATAAAGTACCGTTTGATTAAATCCCTTTTCTTCTTCCGCCAGCACATTTTGCTCTATGTATTCAGATAACTTATCTATATAATAAGGTTCTTCGCCCATTAAAAAATAGATAGGCATTATATTTCCTGCCTTGATATCGTTAACAATCTTTACAACTTCGTCCATTCAAATATTTTTGTTTCAAGTTTAAAGTTTCAGGTTATCGTTCCAAAACTTGAAACTTTAAACCTGAAACCTGAAACTATTTTATATTTTTGCTTTATGTTAAAACTTAATTTCCCTACTTATACTTTCCGATTCAAAAATAGCGAAAATAAAGTGTCTATTTTTGATGAAATCAGGAAAAAATTTATCATTCTTACTCCAGAAGAATGGGTTCGCCAACATGTTGTTCATTATTTAATTAATGAAAAAAAATACCCAAAATCACTTATCAATGTAGAGAAGGTTTTAACGGTCAACGGATTACGAAAAAGATATGATGTAGTGGTTTTTAATTCTGATGGTTCTATACATATATTAGTAGAATGTAAAGCTCCAGAAGTTAAAATATCACAGGCAACTTTTGATCAAATTGCCCGTTATAATATGACAATGCAGGCACGGTTTTTGAATGTTACAAATGGGCTGAGCCATTTTTATTGTCAAATGGACTTTGAAAATGAAAAATATCAGTTTTTGCAAAGTCTGCCCGATTATACTATTATTAAATAAATTAAAGAATACTTTTGGATAAAATAGC
This sequence comes from Flavobacterium sp. HSC-32F16, assembly GCF_024171645.1. GTDB lineage: Bacteria > Bacteroidota > Bacteroidia > Flavobacteriales > Flavobacteriaceae > Flavobacterium. The sequence continues at coordinate 207,342 of NZ_JALKAC010000001.1, forward strand.
AGTTGTCATTTTAAATTGGAACGGAGTAAAATTGTTAGAGCAATTTTTACCATCTGTTTTGCAATATTCAGAAGAAGCTTCAATTTATGTTGCCGATAATGCATCAACAGATGCTTCTGTAAATTTTGTTAAAGAAAATTATCCATCGGTAAAAATCATTCAAAATACCGGAAATTACGGTTTTGCAAAAGGTTATAATGATGCACTTCAAAATATTGAAGCAGAGATTTATGCCTTAGTCAATTCTGATATTGAAGTTACTGAAAACTGGTTAAAACCCATTATCGAAACTTTTGATAAAGAGAAACAAACCGCAATTATTCAGCCTAAAATTCTTGATTTTAAGAACAAGGAATATTTTGAATACGCAGGAGCCGCAGGAGGTTTTATTGATAAATATGGTTTTCCTTATTGCAGAGGAAGAATTTTTGATACATTAGAAAAAGATAATGGTCAGTATAACGACAATTGTGAATTATTCTGGGCATCGGGTGCTTGTTTTTTTATTAGAAAAGAAGTTTATCATGATCTGAAAGGTTTCGACGAAACTTTTTTTGCACATCAGGAAGAAATTGATTTATGCTGGCGTGCGGCAAATGAAGGACATATTATAAAATACAATTCAGAGTCTGTTGTTTATCATGTTGGAGGAGCTACCTTACAGCAGGGAAATCCAAAAAAGACCTATTTAAATTTTAGAAATTCATTATTAATGCTTGTCAAAAATCTTCCAAAAAAGGGATTATTTTTTGTAATTTTCTTTAGAATGGTTTTAGATGGAATTGCAGGTATTCGTTTTCTTACGCAGGGTAAATTTCAGCATACTTTCGCAATCCTAAAAGCACATTTTTCATTTTATTGTATATCTTTAAAATATCTAAAGGAGCGAAAAGATTTTCAGATACAACAATACTATACTGTAAAAAGTATCGTTTTCTTGTATTATATAAAGAAAATACGGGTTTTTAAAGAAATCTTTAACACTAATCAAAATATTAAAAACTAAATTTGTAATCAACGTTTAATTAAATATAATACCTATGAGAAAAATAGTTATCGCACTATCAGTATTAATGGCCTTAACTTCGTGTGTATCGAAAAAGGAATATGCAGCATTAGAAGCTAAGCAAAAAGAGACACAAGATTTATTAAACTCTTGCACAGTTAAATTGAATACTTGTCTAGAAGAAAAAGCAGGATTAGCAGCAACAGCTGAAAGCTATAAACAACATAATAAAGACTTAATTAGCAGCTCTAAAGATTTAACAGTTTTAACGACAAAAGGTGCTGAAAACCTTGAGAAATCTTTAGAAAGCTTGAAAGAAAAAGATTTAAAAATCTCTAGACTTCAAGATGCACTTACTAAAAAAGACAGTGTAACTTTAGCATTAGTTACAAGCTTAAAAGGTGCTGTTGGAATCAACGATCCAGATATCGAAATCAATGTTGAAAAAGGAGTTGTATTTATCTCTATTGCTGATAAATTATTATTTAAAAGTGGAAGTTATGACGTAACTGATGCTGCAAAAGGTGTTCTTGCTAAAGTTGCAAAAGTAGTTAATGACAAACCTGATTTTGAATGTATGGTTGAAGGTCACACAGATAACGTACCATACAAAAGCAACGGAATTATCTTAGACAACTGGGATTTAAGTGTTAAACGTTCTACTTCTATCGTTCGTGTCTTAACTAATGACCTTGGGGTTAATCCAGCAAAATTAATTGCAGCAGGTAGAAGTTCTTACATACCTTTAGTTGCTAATGATACTCCTGAAAACAAAGCTCGTAACAGAAGAACTCGTATCGTTGTTATGCCGAAAATTGATCAATTCTACGATATGATCGAGAAAGAAATGAAAAAACAGGCTAAATAATTTGTAGTTACTACATAATATTATACAGAAAAAGCAGGTCAATTGACCTGCTTTTATGTATCCTTAATTTTTTTAATAACCAATTAAATATAAATCAAGAATAGCATTATTTTTATTAACTAACTAAATTTTAACTATACTAAAGTTAGTTATATTTTTTTATCTTTTATACGATTTCAGTATTTATTTACAAAATATCAATATCACCTTTACCTTCTCTAACAATTATTGGCTCATGTTCTGATAAGTCAATAATGGTAGAACCAACGTTATCTCCATAACCGCCATCGATTACCATGTCTACCAAATTCTGCCATTTTTCAAAAATCAATTCAGGATCTGTAGTATATTCAATCACATCATCTTCATCACGAATCGAAGTCGAAACTATTGGATTTCCTAATTGGCGCACAATTTCTAATGCAATGCTATTATCAGGAACACGAATACCAACTGTGGTTTTCTTTTTAAATTCTTTTGGGAGATTATTATTTCCAGGTAAAATAAAAGTATAAGGTCCCGGTAATGCTCTTTTTAATATCTTGAAAGTCGAAGTATCTATCTGACGTACATAATCTGATAAATTACTCAAATCATGACATATAAATGAGAAGTTTGCTTTCTCTAATTTTACCCCTTTTATTTTTGCTATTTTCTCTAAAGCTCTCGAATTGGTAATATCGCAGCCTAAACCGTAAACTGTATCGGTTGGATAAATTACCAAACCACCATTTTGAAGCACTTTTACAACTTTTGCAATTGCAGCCTCACTTGGTTTATCTGGATATATTTTTATGAATTCAGCCATAATTTTTTTTCAAGTTTCTGTTTGTTTCAAGTTTCAAGTTTGCGTTCCAATAACTTGAAACTTCAAAAACCTGAAACCTGAAACTTTTATTTTCTATCCTACAACATCTAATTTAGCAAATCTTAATAAAAGTTTTTTAATTCCTCCTACTTCAAATTTAATTTCGGCTTTTTTATCAGCTCCAACACCTTCTAAATTAATTACTTCTCCTTTTCCAAAACGTTCATGCATAACCACATTCCCAATCGTTAATTTATTATCAAATAAATTAGCACCTGAAGCTGCAGGAGCATTTCCCGAAACAGGTTTTAATTTACGAATATTTAAATCCGGTTTGGGGTTATTATCTGTAATATGTTTTGGGGGCGTTCCTCCTACTGGTTTTGCCAGACGTAGTTTTGATTTATCAACATCTCCAAAAATATCACCATCAATAGGTGATTTATAACGGTAATTTGTTTCTGCCGGAGTTAGATATTCTAAAAACTGTCCGTCTATTTCTTCAATAAAACGAGACGGTTCACTATCTGTTAATTTTCCCCAACGGTAACGAGACTGCGCATAAGTTAAATAAGCCTGATGCTCTGCACGAGTTAAAGCTACGTAAAATAAACGACGTTCTTCCTCTAATTCACTTCTGGTGCTCATACTCATCGCACTCGGAAACAAATCTTCTTCCATACCCACCACAAAAACATGAGGAAACTCCAATCCTTTTGCTAAGTGAATTGTCATAAGCGCTACACGATCTTCATCATTTGTATCTTTATCTAAATCGGTTGCCAAAGCTACATCTTCCATAAACTCCGAAAGCGCACCTCTTGCTCCGTCAATTTCTCTTTGACCTTCGGTAAAATCTTTAATACCGTTTAAAAGTTCTTCAATATTCTGAATTTTTGCCATTCCCTCAGGAGTAGCATCTTTCTTTAATTCCTGAACTAAACCTGTTTTCTTTGCAACATGATCAGTAATATAAAAGGCATCCTGATTTTGGTCGATAACCTGAAAGCTCTGAATCATTGTCACAAAATCTTTCAGTTTATTTTTTGTACCGGTATTCAGTTTCAAATCTATTTTATCGATGTTTACCATTACTTCCCAAATCGAACGTTTGTAATGATTTGCCGCAATAGTAAGTTTTTCAACCGTAGTATCTCCAATTCCACGTGCCGGATAATTGATTACACGAATCAATGCTTCCTCGTCTTTTGGGTTTATTACTAAACGTAAATAACACAAAACATCTTTAATTTCCTTACGTTGGTAAAATGATAATCCTCCATAAATTCTATACGGAATATCACGTTTTCTTAAAGCGTCCTCCATCGCACGCGACTGAGCATTTGTACGATACAAAATCGCAAAAGATCCATTATGAAGCTGGTTCTGCATTTTCTGTTCAAAAATCGTGCTGGCAACAAAACGACCTTCTTCTGCATCTGTCAAACTTCTGTGCACCTTAATTCTAGGTCCAAAATCATTCGCAGTCCAAACTACTTTATCCAGTTTGGTTTTGTTATGTTCCATTACCGTATTTGCCGCTTCCACAATATTTCGGGTAGAACGATAATTCTGCTCTAAACGAAACATTATTACGCCTTCATAATCCTTTTGGAAATTCAGGATATTGTTGATATTCGCACCTCGGAACGCATAAATACTCTGTGCATCATCACCAACCACACAAATATTCTGAAATCTGTCTGATAAAGCCCTAACAATCAAATACTGAGAGTGATTTGTATCTTGGTACTCATCAACCAGAATATAACGAAAACGATCTTGATATTTAGCTAAAACCTCTGGGAATCTTGTTAACAACTCATTGGTTTTCAATAACAAATCATCAAAATCCATTGCGCCGGCTTTAAAGCAACGCTCTACATACTGTTGATATATCTCGCCCAATCGCGGTCGTTTTGCCATAGCATCAGCTTCAACTAATTCCGGATTATTAAAATATGCCTTAACCGTAATCAAACTGTTTTTATAACTAGATATACGTCCTAAAATTTGTTTAGGTTTGTAAATATCACGATCTAGCTGCATTTCTTTAATAATCGAAGAAATTAATCTGGCCGAATCCTGAGAATCATAAATGGTAAAATTGGAAGGATATCCTAAATGGTCTGATTCGGCACGAAGAATACGTGCAAAAATCGAGTGAAAAGTTCCCATCCAAAGATTTTTTGCTTCAGATGCCCCCACAATATCCGAAATCCTGTGTTTCATTTCACGCGCTGCTTTATTTGTAAAAGTCAGCGATAAAATATTAAAGGCATCAACGCCCTGAGCCATTAAATAAGCAATTCTAATAGTTAAAACACGGGTTTTACCCGAACCTGCACCAGCAATAATAATCATTGGCCCGTCTTTTTTCAGAACGGGTTGTCGTTGCGCTTCATTGAGTTGATCAATGTACTTTTGCATGAAATTTTTCTCCATATGATGCAAAAATAAGAATTAATGATTGAAATAGCTACTAAGATTCTAAGGTTCTAAGTCGCTAAGTTTTTTTATTTTTTTGAAGTACAACAGTGGGCGTTTTCATAAACATAGTTCCCGCTATAGGCTTTATCTCTTCGAGGATATCGCCTATATCCGTGCTAGATTCAAACATTTTTTTTGAGATGCTAAATTACTAAGGTTCTGAGATTCTAAATTTTTTATTTAGCAAAAAAAAAGAAAAATCAGCAGCTTAGCAGCTTACTTAAAAAACACATCATATGCAAATCGAATCAATGTTCCAACAACCACAACCAAAAAGAAAATTCTAATAAAACCATTTCCTTTATTGATTGCAAGTTTAGCACCAAGCCAGCCGCCAAGCCCGTTGCTTATTGCCATAGGAATTGCGATTGTCCAGATAATTTTCCCTTTTATCATAAACAAACAGATCGAACCAAAATTCGTGGCCAGATTTACCATTTTGGCATTCGCAGAAGCGTGCAAAAAGTCAAAACCTAAAAGAGCAATAAATGCTACAACAAAAAAACTTCCGGTTCCGGGTCCAATAAATCCATCGTAAAAACCAACAATTATACTAATGACTACTGCATACATTATTTGAGTTGCCTGCGAATGATCTTTGGCAACATGCTGACCAAAGTTTTTCTTCACATAGGTATAAACGAACAATAAAGACAAAACCACAAGTAATAAGGGTTTCATAAAATCATTGCTAACCAAAGTTAAAATGGCAGAACCTAAAAAAGCCGAAGGAACCGCTAAACACATCATAATTAAAAGTAATTTCCATTGAATAACTACCTTTTTAAGATATTGATAAGCTGCAAAAGCGGTACCGCTGAAAGCTGGGATTTTTAAAGTTCCAACTACTGTAGAAACCGGAAGATTAGGTAATAGAATTAATCCCATTGGCGTTTGAATCAATCCGCCGCCGCCAACAATAGCGTCAATAAATCCAGCTGCAAAAGCCGCTAAACAAAGAAAAAGTATTATGTATGAGTCCATTAAAAATATATTTCCATCGAATAAATAACAAGTTGCAAAAGTACAGCTTCATTTTGTTTATTGCGAGAAATTTAAAGTGGATTTCTCATCAAAAAGTATATTTTTGCTAAAAAATTAACCCAATGGATTTTACAAGAATTATAGAATTAGCCAGTTATACATTACCTGCAATTGTTACTGGATTTGTAGCTTACAGTTTTTTTGAACTGCATATTAAAAACAACGATAAAAAAAGAGCATTTTTATTAAATAGACAGGCTCACAAAGAATCTCTTCCAATACGTTTACAAGCATACGAGCGTATGACTTTATTCCTGGAACGTATTAATTTGACTAAATTATTAATTAGAATTTCTCCAATCTCTAATCAAAAACACGATTATGAAAACTTTGTAATTGACCAAATTGAACAAGAATTTGAACATAATCTAACACAGCAGATTTATATGTCTGACGAATGCTGGACGATAATTACAACTGCAAAAAATTCAACCATTCAAATAATTCGTAAAGCAGCCATGAGTGACCGTGTTGACAGTGCTGACAAATTACGTGAAGTAATTTTAAACGATTTATTAGAGAAACAATCTCCAAGCAATGCTGCTTTAAGTTATATTAAAAGCGAAGTTGCAGAACTTTGGTAAAAGTATCTGGCAAGATTTATTAAAGTATTTGCTGTCTTGATAAATCTTGCCAATTTGTATTCTCATAACCACCACTTAGATTTAGGTTTTATCCACCATCCATTTTTCTGATATTTATTAGAAATGCTTAATTCTCCGGCTCCAATATCAAAATCGCAATTTACATTTGGCACTCGATAATCTCCCCAATTGCATATTTTTTCTTTTCCTGAATTATTTGACTTCCAGACACCAATAAAAGTATTATTAAAATATTTATCAGAATGACTCTCGATATTATTATACTTTATCAAATCATTTTTATCAAGGTACCATAAAGATTGTATGGTTCCCTGAAATTTCCCGGAACCTTTTTGCAGCTTATTTTCGTCAAACTCATAAGAGCCAAGCAATAATCCCTGATTTTTTATTCCGGTAGTTTTATATTCGTCATCAACACCAAATCTCATTTTTTTAATTTCCTGAACTTTTGTAATTGTTATTTTTCCTGTAAAATCACAAATATTAGAATTCACCATTGACTTGCCGGCAACTATGTATTCATTATTCTTTTCAGGATTTCTTTTTACCGAAATAAATTTAATTAGTATCCTTTCATAGTTGTCACCAATAATACCATAAATTAAATTGTTATCGGTTTGAGTCCACAACTTTGCAAAATCATATTTTGAATATTTATTTAATTCGTTTTTTTGAAACAATTCTTCTTCCGGCAAAATTTGGTTTCTGCACAAATTTTGACTCCATAAATTAAAACTGAAAACAAGACAAATAAACAGAATTATTTTTTTCATATTAAGCTTTTATTATCACTCATAACCTCAGATTTATTCTGAGCATATTCATAGCCCTGCTCCCACCATTCTTTCATCACTTCTTTATTAAAAATCAAAGCATTATCTGTTAGTTTTGTTGGAGTGTAATATAAATTAAGCTTTACATCTTTACTGTTTGCCATAAGTTTTCCTATAGCAATATCATGTTTTTCAACCTGATCCAAAGCAATTCTAAACAAATCAATCATTAATGAAAATGGATTTTTACCGATAGCCATTTTAGTAGTATTTACTTCGGTTTCCAAAATAATAACATCAATTTCCGTTGCGCCGCGATTAATAGCTTCGCGAATGGGAACCAGACTCGAAAATCCGCCGTCACCATATTCATAATTATTTTTGGTAACTAAACTCATAAACGGAACATAATTGCTGGAAATCCACGACCATTCGCAAAATTCTTCATACGTACAATCTTTAACTGATTTATATTCTGATTCGTTTTTAGTGAAATTTGTAACTGTAATAATCACATCATTATCCATCTTTTTCAGCTTATTGAAATCTGATAATGAGAAATTATTCTGAATGTATTTCCTTAAACCTTTGCTTTCGCCAAAAGTTCTTTTTCCTTTAAAAAACTGACGCAGTACATTAAAATGATTAATGGTCACAATATCAATTCCTTCTTTAACTTTTACTACAAATGGGCATATATTAAAAATACTGGACATTGTAACATTGGTATATACGGAATGAATTTTTTTAATATGTCCGAGAGCCAAATGCGGAATAAGTAAACTTCCCGTTGATGTTCCTATGAATAAATCGTATTCATGTCGTTTTTCTTCTATCAAATATTGTGCAACTCCTCCGGCAAATGCGCCTTTACTTCCTCCGCCAGAAATAACTAATGCTCTCATAAAATATAAAGTAGGTTTTGTTTTGACCAGAAAATCAGAATAAATAAAATAGAGTTCAGACTTTGCTTATCTATCTATTTTCTGTGGTCTGTTTTCTTTATTCTATTCTTTTAACAAACGATTCAATTGAAATTGTTCATCGGGGTTCAAATTAGGTAAAATTCTATTAAATGAAGCACGCATTTCTGAATTTTTCAATAAAACTCTTATCGTATCTCTTCCAAATTTTGAAAACTGCCACATATGGTGTGTTGTCGCATTAACCAAATTGGTCAAAACATCATCATTTATAAATTTGAATGCAATTAGTTTCTCCAAAGCATTCTGGCGTGTGGTAGCTTCATATTTTGTAGTCGAAAAAGACACTAATTCATTTATAAGTTCATCTGGATTATTACTGTAATCCGGTGTTGATAAAGCAAGGGAAAGCCATAATGTACGAAGATTATAATCGTTAAAACCAATCCAGTTCTTCGATTTATCCAAATATTCTTTTCTATGATTTGGAAAATTTTTCCACAAATAAAACAAAGCGATTTCCTGAGTTTCATACGACTTGTCACCCAGCAAAGTTTCATATTCTGCTCTAAAATCTTCGGGAATATTAGGCAATGTTCCTGCTAAAGTCTGACGCATCTGTATATTATTCTGATGTAAAGCTTTTAGCAGTAATTCTTTTTTATCTTCGTATTTCTCTGCTTGCAATTGCGAAATAATGGTTTGTTTTACAGAATAATGAATATCTGAATCTAAAGTCTGTTTGAAGAAATCTATCTTTTCGTTCAAAGGTGCTTTTTTTAATTTATCTACTTCTAAACGAATTTTAATTGCTTTGTTTTTACTCAATAACGCATTTGCGACAGGCGTATCAAAAGCAGTTGATTCAAGCCATGTTTTTTGAAACTGAACCAAATCAAAATCAGAAACTTTTTTGATTTCGTCGAAGAAATTCTGTGTGTTTACATTCTTAAAAGCATATTTTTTCAAGTAATTTTTAATTGCTTTTTTAAACGCTTTGTCTCCAATAGATTCATGCAGAACGAAAAGTGTCCACGCTCCTTTTTCATAAAAAGTAAGAGAACTCGCTTTGGCATTTAAAACCGGAATTACATCGGTTCTCGAAGCAAATTTTATCTGCTGTGCTGTATCATACAATTTGGCATAAAAGTAATCATCTCCAAAAATATCTCTTTCGGCCAATAATGCATAATACGTTGCAAAACCTTCCTGAAGCCAATGATGTGTACTACTTTCTGCAGTGATTAAATCTCCAAACCAATGATGTGCTAATTCGTGAGCATCGACATTCGTATAATTTCTGTCAGCAAAAGCGACATCATCTACAACATAACGTGTTGTAAAAAGCGTTGTAGTCGTATTTTCCATTCCGGCGTATAAAAAGTCACGAACCGGAATCTGTCTGAAAACTTTCCACGGATATTTTACTCCGATTTCTTTCTCCAGAAAATCAAAAATGTGTTTTGAATAACGATATGTTGGCTCAAAACGTGCTGTATCTTTATTTTCTAAATAATATTCTAACGGGATTTTTGACTTTGAAGTAAAATCTTTTCTAGCATATTTTCCAGCAGAAAGTACTAATAAATAAGAACTCATTGGATTTTCCATTTGGTACTGCCAATGAATTTGATCTTCTTTTTCGACTTTACTTTTTAAAACTCCGTTTGAAATAACCTGATATTCTTTCTGATACGTAATTCCTAGATTAAAAATTACTTTTTCGTTGACATCATCAAAACTCGGAAACCAATTACTAGTGTATCTTCCTTGTCCCTGTGTCCATATTTGATGTTCATCATTTTCAATATCAACAAAATACAAGGCTTGTTTTGGTTTTACATTGTAGTTAAAAGTGAGATGATTATTTCCTTTTTGAAAATTGTTCAGGATTAGTAATTCTTTCATTGTATTCAAAAAAACAACCTCTTTTCCGTTAATTTGAACGTTCGTGAATTCCATGTTTTTCCCATCAATCTTTATAGTATCAATGGATTGTAAAACATCAAATTCATAATCGACATATCCGGAAATTGTTTTTTGGGAATCGTTTATTGTTAATTGTCCTGAAACCGATTTAAAATCTACATATTTGGTTTGCTGCGCAAAAACGAAAGTGGTTATTAAAAGGAAGATATATTTCATTGAAATTTAGAATTTATAGAGTCCGTATCCCAAGATTGCGGATTATTTTTAATGTAATGGTAAATCGTTTCGAATCTTTTATAGTTTCTAACAATATGATCGTGATAATTTTGCTCTAAACCTTTTATTTGCTTAGTTGTAATCGATTTAAAAATAGCAACAAAAGATGAAATAGAATTGGCTTTTCTTGAGAAATTTGATTCGTTTGTAAATTTCAATTCAGATTGGCATTGTAGAGGCGCACAGCAGTGCCTCTCCGCAACGTGTGTCGACATTTTTTGTAACGCCGTGTCCTGTGTGTTTTGATTTATTGTGGATATGCTGTGCGTCTCTACAATACACGACGTATCACTTTGTATCTCTTTATTTTCCTGAATTTCAATCAATAAATGAACATGATTTGGCATAACAACCCAATTATGAAAAAACCAATTTTTACAAATTTTTATTGATTTCAAAAGTTCTTTTTCAATAATTTTTCCATTTTCATTCAAAATCATTTTTCCATCCTCAACAGACCCAAAAATGCATTCTCTGTCTCTCGTAACCATTGTAATAAAGTAAACTCCTTCGCTTGAGTAATCCCAGTCTTTCAAAAAATTTGAATCTATTTTTAATTTATCTTTATATAACATCATTTTTTGGCGTGTAAAATTCCAAAGTTACAAAGGTTTGATTAACAAATCGAATGAAATTTGTAAGTTTACGATAGAAAAACAATCAAACGTGCCTACAACCAAAAAAGCCTTATTTAACTGGAGCAGCGGAAAAGATTCTGCTCTTTCTTTATATAAAATTCTTCAAAATCCCAATTTCAAAATTGAATATTTACTTACAAGCGTAAACCAGCAATATCAGCGAATTTCTATGCACGGAGTTCGTGTGGAGTTATTGGAAGAACAATCTAAAAGCATCGGAATTCCATTAAAAATTATGCAGATTCCAGAAATGCCAACAATGGAAGTTTATGAAAATGTGATGACTGAAACTTTGACAGAATTTAAAAATCAAGGCATTACCCATTCTGTTTTTGGAGATATTTTTCTGGAAGATTTGCGAAAATACCGCGAAGAACAATTAGCAAAAATAGGTTTTGAAGGCGTTTTTCCAATTTGGAAAATCCCTACACATGATCTTATTCAGGAGTTTATTTCACTTGGATTTAAAACTATTGTGGTTTGTGTAAATGAACGCTATTTAGACAAAAGTTTTGCAGGCCGAATTATCGATCAGGATTTTATAAATGATTTACCTGAAAATGTAGATGTCTGTGGAGAAAACGGTGAATTTCATACTTTTACTTTTGATGGACCACTATTTTCTAAACCTGTAAATTTTGAAATTGGAGAGATCGTATATCGCAAATATGAAAAGCCACAAAGTCCGGATTCTTCAAATACAGCATGCGATACAAATTCTTCAGATGCGTTTGATTATGGATTTTGGTATTGTGATTTAATTAAAAAATAATGAGTAGATTTTATCTTAAAAAAATAGTGTTTTTAGTATTCCTTATAGTTGTCTTTTGTTCTTTGCAAAGCTGTTTAGTAAGCCGATGCAAAAGACCTCAAATTACGGGCTATATTTATGATTTCGAATCTCACAAACCAATTGAAAATTGCAAAGTCGGCGAAACAATAAGTGGTAATAACGGTTATTTTACACTTGACGAAAAAAGATATCGTCAGTTTACATTTTTTGGTTTTGAAGCCCCGGCTTTATCAGTATATGAAAAAATTGAAAAAGAAGGTTATGAATCGCAAAGCATTCAATTTATGAATCCTTTTGGCGGAGGCGCCAGAAGAGGAAGTTTACATAATGCCGATACCATTTATTTGAAAAAAATCATGATTAAAACCAACTAATATGACTTTAAAAAAAAATGTTGAAGTAAAAAAAGTACTGCAGTTTCTTGAAGAAATAGGAATTGACGTTATCGAAAAACAATTAGAACCCGCTTTTTTGCCAGGATTGGATTTGGGTCCAAATTGTATTTATATTGATTACGATAAACTATTATATCCAGGTGATATATTGCACGAAGCCGGGCATTTGGCAGTAACGACAGCTTTGAACAGAAAATTGGCTGGTACAACTGAAATTCCTGAAGACTGGCCGACTCAAGGAGAAGAAATCGCTGCTATTTTGTGGTCTTTTGCTGCGCTGCATCACTTGCAGTTACCAATAGAATTTGTGTTTCATTCAAATGGTTACAGGAATCAGTCTGATTGGTATATTTCGAATTTTAACAGTGGTACTTATATCGGATTGCCTTTTCTTGAATGGATGGGATTATGTGTTGGAAATGAAAAAGCCGAAAAAGAAAATAAATCTCCTTTTCCGGCTATGCAAAAATGGCTTCGGGATTAAAGATTAAGTTGATTGATCAACCCATGTTTTAAGGAACCACTTATTATCTTTTAATTCAAAAATATAATCTGCATATATACCAGTATCAATACCGCGCTGCTCAATAACTGCGCTTTTTTGTTTCAGTATAATTTTTTGTTTAAACTCCATTCCTTTATCATCTAACTTTAGAATCCTATAATTCTTTTGAGTCTTGGTAACACTAATTTCTTCTAAATTATCATCAAGCGTTTTGATTACAATAGGAAATTTTACACGGCTTAATTGAAAATTTTTATCTTCATTAAATTTCTTAAGAAAAGTGTTGAAATTTTCAATGTTGGTTTTAGTTTTTTCTTGTGCTGCTGTTAACTGGCAGAAACAAGCAATAAATAAGATTGCAATTATTTTTTTCATTATTCTTCGTACATTTTAAGCAGGTTCGTAACGGTATTAAGGTTTCGCATCGTTCCTATTACATTTAATTTTTTCTCGATATATTTAAGTTCTAATCTTGTTTTTCCGGCGCCAACAGCATATTTAATAAAAATTCTGTTTTCGTCAATGCTTGCTTCATCGGGTTTAAACTGACTAATTTTTAAATCATGGATGTGTTCTTTTTTTAAAGCAATTGAAACAAAAACGATATATAATTTTTTAATATCAATGTCTTTTTCTTTCAAATAAGGATTATTGGCAAAAGACAATTCTAAATCTTTTTTTGAAAGCACTATTATAGGAACTTCATGTCCAAAAACTTTAAAGATTTCCTGTTTAATCATGAAACCAATTTTTGAAGCTTCTTCTTCGCTGTCAACAAAAACATTTCCGGATTGCAAATAAGTTCGAACGTTTTGGAAACCAATATTTTCAAGCATGGTTTTTAAAGCTTCCATTTTCATCATATTATGACCGGAAACGTTTATGCCGCGCAAAAGTGCCAAATGTGTTGTCATTTTTCTTTAATTTTATTCAAAGATAAAAAACTATTCGTCTTCGTCTTCTCCAATTTCAATATCAAACTTGGTTAAAAACTCATTTAAGCGTTTTTTATACTTTTCTTTGGCTTGATTTACAATTTCATCCGTTTCTTCGTTTGATTCTATCGGGTCAAGATTAAATTCTTTTTTAACCCAATCGTGAAACTCGGTTTTATTTTCGTTGTCTTCGTAATACTCATCATCTTTATAAAAGTAAGCCTTATCAAAATCAACTGAAATTTCGGTATCTAAAGTTAAGAGATGAATTAATTTACGGGTATTTTCTGCCACAACATGAATACCGCCTTCGTCACCAAAAACTACTATCGGACAATTATTTAAATATTTATCAATAAGCCAGTAAGCATAAGAACTTCCTGAACCATTCGCACCTGCAAATTCAATAAAACTGTTGTAGAATTCTTCTTCTTCAGACCATGTTTTTATACCGGTTTTATCTTCCGTTATGGTAAGACCAAAACATTCTGAATAGGTTTCTGATCCGTATTGCTGATCAAATTCATATAGTTTTACTAAATCTTCCGGTAAGGCATAATCACCAAATTGAACTGCATATTCTTCTAATGAAAAACTATTTTCATATTCTTCATATTCCGTTTCATCGTCGTCTTCATCAAAATCTTCTTCATCATCCTCAGAAGGTTCTGCTATAAGCACTTCAAAAGCTTCTATTACAGAGCGTTTTACGCAATACATTTCTATTCCTTCAGCTGTTTCGTTATTAGCCCATTGGTATTTTGGATTTCTATCATCATAAAGATATTCAAGAACAAGCGTAATTTCTTTATCATCATGACACCATAAAGCACGGGTTCTGATATTAAATCCATTTCCTATTTCTTCAGAAATCTGGCTGTATTTCTTTCCTTCATATTCAAAAGGAACAAACAAGTAAGTTGTTCCTGAAATATTTCTAATAATATTTTCGTTCTCTTTTAATTCTTCTTTTTCAGATAAAACTTCAATCATATTTATAAACTGATTGCGAAAATCAGCATAGCTGTATTTTTCTTTTTTATCGTAATCCAAGATTGAGACTCCTTCTTTAAAAACTTCATAATAATTACTGGCTAAAGTTTCTGTTCCATTATCAGAAATTTCAATAAAAGAATCATCTACAATATCAGATAATTTGTGTGTTGATGGAAAGTAATTTTCAATAGTTATAATTGAACCATCTGCATCTGTAACATTACTGCAAATTAACACATCGGGCCTGTTTATACTAATTATCGACTGAACATCTGTAAAGCGTTCAAAATGCATCAGCATATCGTCGCTGTAGATTAACCATGCCGTAACATCGCCTTTTACAAAAAGTTCTCCGTGATTGTATTCACCAATAATTGTATCACATTTTAAACCTCCGCCTAAATAATGCACGCTTCCAAACAAAGTAATATTTACAGATGTGGTTTCGCCTAATACAATTAATGCTGGTGAATTGTCTGTATCATAAGAACTTATCAGTTTGGCGGCGGTAAGATTTCCTTTAAAAATAAATCCTAGTATAAAAACATCAGGATGTTCTTCTGTACTAAAATCCATTTCAAATGAATCCATTTCTACATTTTCTTCTGCTAATAAAAATATGGGATTTTCTTCATAATCAGGAAAGCGCCAGGTATCTTCAAAAACATCGTAGATTTTTTCGTTATTAAAATTGGTAAGATTTCCAATAATATTGTGAGCTTCTTGTCGATTAATTACTTTAAACGTAACACCTGAAAACTCAATGGTTTCAAAAGGAACTTTTTCTTCTTTACTCATATTAGGGGCTTATATCATTTTTAACAAATGTAGAAATTATCTTCATTTATTAAAATAAAACCTACTTTAAATAAATAAAAAACTCTGCTGGAAAAACGGCAGAGTTTTTAATACTAAATCACTATGAACTTATTTTTATTTCTCTTTTTTAAAAGTATAACGGCGGTCACAAGCGCGGGCATCGTCATTTAAATAATTGGATTTTTCTAAAGTAAGACTTTCCTTTAAACCACCGCCAGAACAACTGGATATTATCATATTGTATTCGCTGTAAGTCAATATAAATTGAGTTATGTCATTATTTGTTACGATTTCAAAAGTTCCTGATAAGGTTGTAGTCTTGTTATCGTATACTCTGGTTTTTACAAAAGTATTGTCTTTATTAAATAGGTATGAAAACTGTTTTGAAGAAGGATCATCAGCAAATTTACTATCAACAAATTGCACCCATTTTCCGTAATATTCAGATGCAGAAAGCGGTTTTACCTCTTTTGAATCATCATTTGAACAAGAAATAAATAAAAGAAAAGATAAAATTAAGATTCCAATTTTTTTCATTATTAAAGTTTTAAGGTTCACTATTATTAAGATTTTATCTCTTAAAAAAGGTTGCGTTCTATTTGACTGCCTTAACAATAACTTAATGTCAAAAAACAAAATTGAGTATGTTCTAAACATTCGATTTTCAAATTTACTAATTAAAATCTATCTTCGCTTTTTAAAAGTGAAAAGAGCATAGAACAAAGAATATAGATTGTTTTTATTCAAAATCAGCAATCTAAAATCTGTAGTCTAAAATCTAAAATTCAAAATTCTTCATGTCTAATAATCTCCTTGAAACTCCTATCGAATACTTAAAAGGTGTTGGCCCAAGCCGTGGTCAATTGCTTCGTAAGGAATTAGGGATTCATAAATATGGGGATTTAGTTAACTTTTACCCTAATCGTTACATTGACAGAACGAGGTATTACAAGATAAACGAACTTCAAAACACTGGAAGCGAAGTTCAGATTATTGGAAAAATCATCAATATCAAAACAGTTGAGTTTGCCAAAAATAAAAAACGTTTGGTAGCCAGTTTTGTTGATGAAACAGGACAAATTGAACTGAACTGGTTTCAGGGTCATAAATGGATTCGCGAAAGCTTAAAATTAAACGAACAGCTGGTTATTTTTGGAAAATGTTCTTTATACGGAAGTCAGTTTAGTATGGCGCATCCGGAAATTGAATTGTTGACAGAACACCAAAAAAGTCTCCGCTCGGCTATGCAGCCTGTTTATCCTTCTACAGAAACGCTCACCAACCGTGGGATTTCTAACAGGACAATAAACAAAATGATGGAGCAGTTATTTATTGAAACCCAAGCTTTGTTTTCAGAAACTTTTCCACCTTATTTAATTGAAGAACTAAAGCTGATTCCGAAAAGAACAGCGATATTCAATATCCATTTTCCTAAGAGTGCAGATGCTTTGGCGAAAGCCCAATTTAGACTGAAATTTGAAGAATTGTTTTTTATTCAATTGCAGTTAATCACTAAAAATTTAATCAGGAAACATAAAATTAAGGGTCATCCGTTTACAAAAGTAGGCGAGCTTTTTAATGAATTTTACCAAAATCATCTTCCGTTTGATCTCACCAATGCTCAAAAAAGAGTTTTAAAAGAAATCCGTTCGGATATGGGAAGCAACGCCCAAATGAACCGATTATTACAGGGAGATGTGGGTTCCGGTAAAACAATTGTAGGTTTTATGAGTATGCTTTTGGCAATCGATAACGGCTTTCAGGCTTGTTTAATGGCACCAACGGAGATTCTGGCCAATCAGCATTTTATTGGTTTATCTGAATTTGCCAATACTTTAAATATCAGCATAAAAATATTAACCGGTTCCACTAAAACTTCTGAAAGAAAAATTATTCACGAAAATCTAGAAAACGGAAGCCTTCAAATTTTAATTGGAACTCATGCTTTGTTAGAAGACAAAGTAAAATTCAATAATTTAGGTTTGGCTATTATTGACGAACAACATCGTTTTGGGGTAGAACAAAGATCTAAATTGTGGAAAAAAAATGAGATTCCGCCGCACGTTTTGGTTATGACGGCAACGCCAATTCCGAGAACTTTAGCAATGAGCTTGTACGGCGATTTGGATGTTTCTGTAATTGATGAATTACCGCCGGGTAGAAAACCAATTCAAACCGTTCATCGTTTTGATTCAAACCGCTTAAAAGTCTGGAAATTTCTGCGTGATGAAATTGCCAAAGGAAGACAAATTTATATTGTATATCCTTTAATTCAGGAATCTGAAAAAATGGATTACAAGGATTTGATGGATGGTTACGAAAGTATTTCAAGAGATTTTCCGCTGCCTCAATATTCGATTTCAATTGTTCATGGAAAAATGAAACCTGCTGATAAAGATGCCGAAATGAAACGTTTCTCTGAAGGAAAAACCAATATAATGGTGGCAACAACGGTAATTGAAGTTGGGGTGAATGTTCCTAATGCGAGTGTTATGATTATTGAAAGTGCGGAACGTTTTGGTCTCTCACAACTTCACCAGCTGCGCGGACGTGTAGGGCGTGGCGCTGAGCAAAGTTATTGCATTTTGATGACGGGGCACAAATTAAGTTCTGACAGTAAAACCCGAATGGAAACTATGGTTCAGACCAATGATGGTTTTGAAATTGCCGAAGTCGACCTGAAACTCCGCGGTCCGGGAGATTTAATGGGAACACAGCAAAGTGGAGTTTTAAATCTTCAAATAGCTGATATAATAAAAGACAGGGAAATTTTGTCTCTGGCAAGAAATTACGCCCTGAAAGTATTAAAAGAAGATCCTCCGTTACAAAAACCGGAACACGCTGTTTTAAAAATGGTATTTCTTGAATTGACGAAGAGAAAAAATATTTGGAATTATATATCTTAATCACTTAAGCTTTAGGTTTAAAGAATCAAAGAAGCAAAGAAACAAAGGTTCATAGTTGAACGAATGTGAACCTGAGCGAAGTGGAAGGCTGAAAAATCTTTGTCCCTTTAAACTTATGTACCTCTGCACTTAAAAAAATACTTCACTGCATCTAACTTTTATAAGTTTAAAATATTCAGGTGATTTAGATTTGTTGGGGGTCAAATTTTTTTATTGAATATTAAGCCGACGCAATGAAGCATAAATTTTGATTCTTATTTCTTTGAAGGTGTTTTGTCAAAAAATCCGCTGAACAATCCCTTGCTCACTTTATTTTTATCGTCTTTTCCGGTCGCAATTAAATGATCTACATATTCCATATACGTTTTCTTGCGCTCTTCTAAAAAGCCAACCAGATATTCCTCAGAAGCAATTATACCACTCGCCTCTTCTATTTGTAAAAGCTTTTTATACAACGGCTCTATAAATTTGGTGATAATAGGCTCAGGAACTGATTTTCGGGTTCCAAAATACCCCACAATATCACCATCTCCACTTGTATCGGCTATAATTTTAAAATCGGTTACAACCCAATAATAACGGCCGGTTTTGGCCATATTTTTTATAATCACATGAATGTTCTCACTTGATTTAATACTGTCCCATAAGAATTTAAAAATAACTTTTGGCATATCAGGATGCCTCACGATATTGTGAGGCTGCCCAATAAGTTCAAATTCATCATATCCGGAAACATCTATAAAATCTTCATTGGCATACAAAATTGTTCCGTTTTTATCTGTTTTACTAAGTAATACTTTATTTTTATTCCAATCGACTTCTCGGTCAGAAGGAGTTGGACGGGTAAATCTGGTATCCATAAATTTTCTATTAAAAATTAATAAAGAATAGTGTGCTGCGCGTAAAAATGTTTTTTTTTTGGAAGTTGGATTTTTACAGTTTCTAATTTCTGGTATTGGTTGATTTTACATGAATATCATTTACTAAATCGTCTATTTTTTTGGCACTTTCGCGCATCATATCCAGATAGGTCAAAAGTTTATCATTATCTGTATGACCTTTTGAAACATCAATTAATTTTAAAACCGAATTTACCGGAAGTTTTAAATCTAAAGTTGTTCTGTGAATAAAATCATTGTATTCTTTTGTAGCCGACATTGAACTGAATTTAGCCGAAGCCAGTTTCATGTTTTCTAATTCGTATTCGTCGGAAATTTTAGAAATGTGATTGTGACTGTGTTCTTTAAAATAATACGCCCAATAGCCATTCATAAAAAACACAACTGCCGCCAAAACGGTATGAATAATAAGCGTTTCTAAATCAAAATTTACCTGAGAAAAATAAACCTGAAGTCCATTTGCATCATTATAAACGAAGTTTTGTAAATAAGCCAGACCAGCGTGATGAAGCACAACTAAAAACGTAAGCGGAATTTGTAATTTCCAGTTTTGATAAATAATCAAAATCGTGCTGGCAATGAAAACCGTAAAATGCATTTCAAACAAACCATGCATTTGGTAAATATACTGAGCCATGAAAATCGCCAGTATAACAGACAAAACATACTGATAGAATTTGGAATTCTTCATGAAAAATTTTGCCGAATAATAGGCTAAGAGATTCAGAGTTCCTACTCCTACTCCAATTTCGAATGTATCATATTTAAAGGATAATCCAATTCCGAGAAGAAAATAAATTACTAGAACATAGTTAATAATGGTATCTGATTTTTGCGTCATTGTTGACATAAAACTGTGCAGATAATCTTGCTCATTTAAACTGGCTTTTGTTTTCATAGGTTAAAAATTAAGTTAGTGATAGATTTTATTTAGTACAATTTGGTAACGAACATCCGTAAGCTCTAAGGGCCAAAGCATTAAATGAGGGTGAATTATTCTGCTTTAACAGCGAATCAATCGCCATTTGGGCATAATTACTTTCGGTATCAGTACAATATCTTGTTTTATTGTAATTACCACGGTAATATAAATTATGCGAAGGATCTAAAAGAACAGCCTGCGGAGTCGAAATTACGCCACACTTTTTAGCAATACCTTCATCAAAATAAACCGGAATTTGAGCCCCAAATTTCTTTTGGATTTCTTCAATAGAAAAAGTCTTTTGTTTATTTAAAACAACAATTTTAAAATTGATTCTATCTCCGTACTTTTTAATCAAATCACTTACATGGGGCACGTTGAATCGTGAGCAGGGACAATCTGGATTAAAAAAATGAAAGAAAACAGGTTTATTGTCGAACGCACAGCATTGAGATAAATCTATTTTACTTCCCATATCTATAGCAAGATAGTTTTTAGGAACCGGAGTGGGCAGGCTATATTTGAATTCATTCTGCCAAAAAAGATAGCTTATTGAAGCAAGTAATAATGTAAACCATAAACTCAGGAGTATTTTTTTCTTCATATAATATTTTTTAGTACTTAAGAACAAAAATTATAAACACTTGTTAATATAATTATCAAATAAATTCTTATAAAAAGCCAAAAAACTGCACCAAGCTTATTATTTTAACAATAAATTTAAGAGTATTCTTTAACAAACACTGATAAATCTATTATTTTGTTTAACATATCAATAATACAAATTAAATCGACAAACTGCAAAATAAATCCGACAAATACTAAAAAAAAATCACTAGTACCTTTTATAACGAATGGTTTTTATGATATTAAATAGAGAAAAAACGAAAAAAAATCAAGTCAAAAAAAATAGTATCTATTTGATTTAAAATAAAATACATCTAAATCCAGGAAAAAGTTATAGATTAGTTTAAAAAAACAAATCCCTCTTTAAACCTTTTGTTAAAACCGCTGTCTAATAGCAAACTTTTTACGACTATGCACTGTTTAAATATGATTTGAAATTATTGTGATGCAAATGTTAAATAAAAGCTAACGTCTTTCGGTTTCAACACAAAAAGTTAAATTTGCTGGTTGCTAAAAACATACACCAAAACACACATTCACCTAAAATTTTATGAAATTAAAACATCTAATCTACGCCCTGATAATTATCGTTTTAGGAGGGTTTATCACCTATAGAATACTATCCAATAAAGGCAAGAACGACGAGTCTAAAAAGTTTGGCGATAAAAATGCCCCTACAACAGTAAGCGGAATTGTTATAAAAACGTCAACGTTTGATAATAACTTGTCGTTATCAGGTTCTATTGAAGCCAATGAACAAATTGAAATTCATAGTGAAGTTTCGGGAATTGTAGAAGGCATTTTTTTTAATGAAGGAACTTTTGTGAATAAAGGCCAGGTACTGTTTAAAGTAAATGACATAGAGCTTAAAGCACAATTAAGACAAGCTATAACAAAAGAAGGTTTAGCAGCAGAAAACGAAAGAAGAGCAAAATTACTGCTTCAAAAAGAGGCTATCAGTCAGGAAGAATCAGACATTGCAAGAGCAGATCACGCATCGGCACAAGCCCAGACACAATTAATAAGAGCCCAAATATTTAAAACTTCTGTAAGAGCTCCTTTTTCAGGAAAAATAGGATTGCGCTCTATTTCACCAGGAACTTATATTACCCCAACCGTTTTAGTAGCTAAATTGGTGAATACAAATAAATTGAAAATCACATTCTCTATTCCAGAGAAATATGCCTCTGAGGTACAATCTGGGTCAAAAATCGATTTTACGGTTTCGGGTTCAAATAAAACCTATTCAGCAAAAATATACGCTATTGAACCAGAAGTTGCCGTTGCAACACGCACATTACAAATTCGTGCCATTACCGAAAATACAGACGGTAAACTTTTTCCGGGAACTTTTGCCGATATCAAATTACCTTTAAATATTATTAAAGACGCTATAGTTGTTCCTTCACAAGCTATTATTCCAATACAAGACGGTAAGAAAGTTTTTATTGCAGATATGGGAAAAGCTAAAGAAGTTATGGTTGATGCTACAACAAGAACTGATTCTTCAATTCTGATTTTAGCAGGATTAAAAGCCGGAGATACTTTAATTACAAGCGGTGTCATGTCATTAAAAAACGAAGCACCAATTAAAGTTAAAGTAAAATAGTCATAAGACTTGAATATAGATTAAAGACAGCGGTAAGATTTAGCGATAAATCTGAAATCTAAAATCCACGATCTAAAATTTAAAATCACACATGAGTTTATCAACTACAAGTATAAAAAGACCTGTTTTAACCATTGTACTGAATTTATTAATCATATTATTCGGTTTTATTGGTTATACTTTTCTGGGTGTTCGAGAATTTCCTTCTATTGATCCGGCACAGGTTTCTATTCGAACAAATTATACCGGAGCCAATTCGGATATTATCGAATCTCAGATTACAGAACCTCTGGAAAAAGCCGTAAATGCTATTGACGGAATCCGAAATATAACTTCTTCAAGTAATCAGGGAAGCAGTAACATTACGATCGAGTTTAATCTGGATAAAGATTTAGAAGAAGCTGCGAATGACGTACGTGACAAAGTTTCGCAGGCTATTAGAAGTTTACCGCAGGATATTGATGCACCGCCGGTTGTTTCTAAAGCTGATGCTGATAGTGATGCTATTATTTCGATGACAGTTCAAAGTGATACCAGAAGCTCTTTAGAATTAAGTGATTACGCCGAAAATGTTATTTCGCAGCGATTAGAAACAATACCGGGAGTCAGCGCAGTTCAAATTTGGGGACAAAAACGTTACGCCATGCGTTTATGGATTGATCCTGCAAAACTGGCCGCTTACGGTTGTACGGTAGCCGAAGTTCGTACCGCTTTAAATGCACAAAACGTAGAACTTCCGTCAGGAAAATTAACAGGAAACAATACAGAATTAACGGTAAAAACTATTGGAAATCTTTCTAAACCAGAAGAATTCAATAATATTATTATTCGTACCGACGGTGATAAAATTGTTCGTTTAAGCGATATTGGAGGTGCTGAATTAGGACCAGAAAATCTGGAAACCAAATTAAGCCAGTCAGGACTTCCTTTAATTGGTCTTGCTATTGTACCAATGCCGGGAGCCAATTATTTAGATATTTCAAAAGAATTTTATAAAAAATACGATGCCTTAAAAAAGGATCTTCCAAAAGATATTAAACTGAATATTGCACTTGATAATACCATTTTCGTAAAGAAATCAGTACTTGAAGTTGCCGAAACTTTAGGGATTTCGATTATTCTGGTTATCATTATTATTTACTTGTTCTTTAGAGACTGGGCAATTGCTTTCAGACCATTAATTGATATTCCGGTTTCGTTGATTGCTACTTTCTTTATCATGTGGCTTTTTGGGTTCTCTATCAACGTATTAACTTTATTAGCTATCGTTTTAGCAACCGGTTTGGTTGTAGATGATGGAATCGTGGTTACCGAAAATATCTTTAAAAAGGTCGAAGAAGGAATGTCTCCAATTGAAGCAGCAATTAAAGGTTCTAATGAAATTTTCTATGCTGTAATTTCAATTTCTGTAACGCTTGCTGCGGTATTTTTACCAGTAATCTTTCTTGAAGGTTTCGTAGGCCGACTCTTTAGGGAATTTGGTGTTGTAATTGGAGCTGCTGTATTGATCTCTGCCTTTGTATCATTGACTTTAACACCAATGCTGAATGCGTATTTAATGAAAGGCGGTGAACAAAAAAAATCTAAATTTTACATTAAAACGGAACCGTTTTTTGAAAAAATGAACAGCGGTTATGCCGAAGCGCTGACTAAATTTATGGATCGAAAATGGATTAGTTTCCCTATTCTAATTGCTTGTTTCGGATTAATTTATTTGTTTTTCACCATTCTTCCAAAAGAAACAGCGCCCTATGATGACCGAAGCTCTGTAACCATGCGTATGACAACACCTGAAGGCTCTTCATACGAATATACAGATCGTTTTATGCAGGAAATCTCAAAGTTAATTGATGATTCTATTCCAGAGAAAAAAGTAAGTTTAGTTATTACTTCTCCAGGATTCAGTTCAAATTCTGTAAACAGCGGATTGGTGAGACTTACATTAAAAGATGTTGCTGAAAGAGAAAAATCTCAAAAAGATATTGCTGATAAATTAACGAAATGGACAAAGCAATATCCGAACGCTAAAACTTCTGTAACTCAACAGCCTACAATTGCGGTTAACCGACGCGGTGGTCTGCCGATTCAATATATCATTCAGGCTCCAAATTTTGATAAGTTAAGAGAAAAAATCCCTGTTTTCATGAATGAAGTAGGTAAAAGCGACGTTTTCTCTACTACAGATGTTAACTTAAAATTTAATAAACCTGAAATCAACGTAAGTATCGACCGTGCAAAAGCCGAAAGCTTAGGAATTTCAATTCTTGATATTGCACAAACTTTACAGCTTTCATTAAGCGGACAACGTTTTGGGTATTTTATCAAAAACGGAAAACAATATCAGGTTATTGGTCAGTTTGATCAAAAAGACAGATCAAAACCTTTAGATTTAACTTCGATGTTTGTAAAAAACAAACAAGGTCAATTAATTCAGATGGATAACGTTGTAAAAGTAGCAGAGCAGAGTAATCCGCCTCAGTTATATCACAACAATCGTTATATGTCGGCAACTGTATCTGCTGGTTTAGCGCCGGGAAAAAGTATCAGTGACGGTATTCAGGAAATGGACAGAATTAAAGCTAAAGTTCTGGACGAAAGTTTTACAACTGATTTAAGCGGAGAATCTCGAGATTTCGTAGAAAGTTCCTCGAATACTTCTTTTGCATTCGGATTGGCATTATTATTAATCTTCCTGATTCTTGCAGCACAATTTGAGAGTTTTATAGATCCTTTTATTATCATTTTAACAGTTCCAATGGCGGTTGCAGGAGCCTTATTTTCACTTTGGTTATTCAATCAGACCTGGAATATTTTCAGTCAGATTGGAACCGTAATGCTTATTGGTCTGGTAACAAAAAATGGTATTTTGATTGTTGAATTTGCCAATCAGTTACGAGAACAGGGCAAATCAAAAATGGAAGCTATTCTTGAAGCTTCAGAAGCACGTTTACGTCCCATTTTAATGACCAGTTTAGCCATCGCTTTAGGTGCGCTTCCAATTGCAATGTCTCTTGGTGCTGCTTCTACTAGTAGAATTGGTATGGGAGTTGTAATTGTGGGAGGAACTATTTTTTCTCTTGCGCTGACACTTTTTGTGATTCCGGCAATTTATTTTATGTGGTCAAGAGCCAGAAAACATTATCCTGAATTTGATCATATTGACGAATACGAAAAAGAAAGTATAAAATAGCATTCCAAAAAAATTCACGAATTTTACGATGTGAGATTCGTGAATTTCTGGTAAAAGAATATAAACATGAATATTAAAAATATATACCGCATTTTAATAGTTTTTTTTCTGTGCACGATAAGTACAAAGGCACAGGAAGTATTAACTATTGAAGAAGCAATGAAAATCGCTTTAGAAAATAATTTCGAAATTAAAATTGCTAAAAATAATTCGACAATAAGCGAAACAAATGTTACCATTGGAAATGCTGGTATTCTGCCAACTGCAACAGCCAATATTGTGGATAACAACAGTGTAACCAATTCAACGCAGGTACGTCAGGACGGAACATCAACTACATTAAATAATGCAAAAAACAACAGTTTAACCTATGGAGTTAGTTTGGGCTGGACTGTTTTTGACGGAATGAGAATGTTTGCCAGATATGATCAGTTAAAAGAGCTTCAAAAATTAGGTGATGCCGAATTAAAAAGAACTATTTTAGTTAAAATTGGTCAGGTAAATTCTGCGTATTATGATTTGGTACAGCAGCAGCATCAATTGGCCGCTTTAGATACTACAATTGTAATTTCTAAACAAAGGGTTGAATTAGCACAAAACCGCTTTACTATTGGTAAAGCTTCAAAATTAGAAGTTTTAAATGCACAGGTTGATTTAAATACTGATCAGGTGGCCTTATTGAGACAAAAAGAATCGTATGCAAATGCCAAAATTCTTTTAAATCAATATTTAGCACGCGATCCTAAAATTAATTTCATTGTAACTGATGAAGTTACGGTTGACAACAAACTGGTTTTAAATGACTTAATGGACTTGGCGCAAAAACAAAATCCGGCTTTAGAATCGCAGATTATCAATAAACGTATTGCCGAATTACAGCTGAAACAAGTAAAAGCAAGCCGATATCCAACTGTAAATTTAACATCAGGCTATAATTTTGCTGAAAGCCAGTCAAGTTTAGGATTTACAAGCGAAAACTCTTCAAAAGGTTTTACTTATGGTTTTAATGCTTCGATGAATATTTTCGACGGTTTTAATCAAAATCGAAATGAAAAAGTAGCAAAACTTCAAATTGAAAATTCCCAAATCGCTATTGAACAGCAGAACATGATTTTGAACACACAGTTAAGTACTGCATTTCAAACTTATTTAACCAATTTAGAGTTAATTGATTTAGAAGAAGATAATGAAGCAATTGCAAAACAAAATTTAGAAATTACTCTCGATAAGTTCAGAATTGGAACTATTACAACCATTGATTTTAGAACGGCTCAGCTGAATTATGTTAATGCAAAAGTACGCTACAGCAATGCCCAATACGAAGCTAAATTATCTGAAATTGCGCTGAAAGAATTAGCAGGAAATATCAATTTTTAATTTTTTAGCTGTAATTTATAGAACTACAGCACTTACATATAAAATACAAGGCATTAGTTTGAACTTATCTTCATCTGCTAATCTCCTAAATCTGCGGGAAAAAATCAGCTCTCAGATTTAGCAGATCCAGCAGATTTTTTTTTTCATTTTGCAGCAAATGAGGTGATTTTTAATTTAAATTTGTTTCAAAATAAACTTAAATGATTTCGTACAATACCAAAGACTGGTTTACCTTTATATTCCATTTTCATAAGTCAGATACCGTTAGAAAATTGTTTCCTATAATGATCGCTATCGGAATTTATTCAGCCACGGTAGGTTATCTTGAAATTCATTATTTTAAAGTCGGTAAGAACGATTACATTCATAACATTCCAATCATGCACGGAATGCTGGGTTTTGTGATTTCGTTACTGCTTGTTTTTAGAACTAATACGGCTTATGACCGATGGTGGGAAGGCCGTAAACTTTGGGGCAGTCTTGTAAACAACAGCCGTAATCTTGCTATAAAACTTTCGGCTATTTTAAAAGATGAAAACGACAGAAATTTTTTTAGAAAGTTTATTCCGTTATATGCTGATATTCTGTACAAACATTTAAAAGATGCCGATACGAGCAAACAGCTTTTTGAAGATGTAGATTTAGATATTGATCACCATAAACACAAACCAAATCAGCTTAAAAGAATTATGTATCATAAAATCAATGATTTGTATGATGCAAAAAAAATAACCGGAGATCAGCTTATTACTTTAAATCAAGAATTAATTGCTTTTACAGATATTTGCGGTGCCTGCGAACGTATCAAAAATACGCCTATTCCCTACTCTTACAGTGCTTTTATAAAGAAATTCATTTTCTTTTACACTATGACACTTCCGTTTGGATATTCAGTAAGTTTAGGATATTTAGTAGCGCCCGTTGTTGTCTTTATATTTTATGTTCTGGCTAGTTTAGAGCTTATTGCAGAAGAAATTGAAGATCCTTTTGGAGATGATGAAAATGATCTTCCAACTAAAAAGATTTCTGAAAACATCAAAAAACATGTCGAAGAGCTGATTTAATAAAACGTTAAATCATAATTTTCTAAACATATTTTTATTAAATTTAGAGTTTTCCACTCAAAAATTTAATGACAATGCATAATCAACGAGTTTTAATAAATCCGCCTCATTTATCCAATGAAAAATCATTAAAAACACTTGTTGAAAACAGGAGCGTTTATACGCTTAATCAATGCGAATTAAATCTTTTTGAAACTTACGAATCTTCTAATCTTGTACCGCTTAAATTCAATGATTTTGTGGTGACAAGTATGCTTCGCGGAAAAAAAATAATGCATCTTTTTGATGAACCCGCTTTTGATTATCTTCCGGGCGAAACTGTCGTTGTTCCGTCTAATATCGAAATGAAAATCGATTTTCCCGAAGCATCAAAAGAAAATCCCACTCAATGCCTGGCTTTAGCAATTGATAATGCAAAAATCAATGAAACTTTAAACTTCTTAAACGAACGTTACCCAAAAGAAGGCAGCGATGTATACTGGCAGTTGAATTATCAGAATTATTTCTTTTACAACAATGTTGATCTCGCTTCGACCATCAATAAACTAATTAAAGAATGTATGAGCACATCGATAACAAAAGATGCTCTAGCCGATTTAACTTTACAGGAATTATTAATCAGAATTATTCAGACACAAACTGCAAAATCTGTTGATGAAGGCGTTGTAATTCAGTCCAATAATCCAATTTACGAAGTAACTGAATTTATAAGACTCAATTTAAAAGAGAATATCAATTTAAAATGCCTTAGTGAGAAAGCCTGTATGAGTACCACTTCGTTTTACCGCTTTTTTAAAAGAGAGCTAGGCATGAGCCCGATTGAATATGTTTTAAATGAAAAAATAAAACACGCCAAAAAACTACTTAGAAATCCCGGAATTCAAATTAATGAAGTTTGCTATTTATCCGGTTTTGAAGATGCAAACTACTTCATTCGATTATTCAAAAAACACGAAGGAATTACTCCAAAACAATATCAGCTGCTTTATATTAATTGAGGAACAAAGCTGTTGAGATTCTGTTCTGAGTTTTTTACTGCTAAATATGTTATTTAAAACCTTTGTACTTAAAAAAAATCCACAAATTTGATAATTCAAATTTGTGGATTTTTTTTAAGTTTAGATAGTTATAACTAGCTTTTTATCCAGTTAATTACTTCTGGTTCTGTTACTAACGTTCTAGGTTTAATCACTTTTACCAATTCACCTTTTTCGTTGATCAGGTATTTTTGAAAGTTCCATTCTACTTCAGAATCCTGTAAACCGTTTTTAGATTTTTGAGTTAAGAATTTGTAAACATCGGACATATCCTCTCCTTTTACAGAAACTTTGTTCATCATAGGAAAAGTTACACCATAATTCTGCTGGCAGAAAGTTTCAATTTCTTTGCTTGTTCCAGGCTCTTGCGATGCAAAATTATTTGCCGGAAAACCTACAATTACAAATCCTTTATCTTTGTACTCTTTGTAAACCGCTTCAAGATCCTTGTACTGAGGTGTTAAACCACATTTTGATGCTGTGTTTACAATTAAGATTTTTTTGCCTTTTAAAGATGCAAAATCAAAAGTGTCTCCTGATAGATCTTCAACCTTAAACTGGTAAATCGTTTCTTTTGTCATAGCCTTATCTGATTTAGATAATTTATTTTTGCTTGATTGAGCCTGAATTTGTGCACTTAGAAAAAAGACTGCACTGCAAGCTATAAATAGTATTTTTTTCATTGTATAATTTTTTATAAAATTAATTAAATCTATGTTGAAGTGATGACTTTGAGCTCTTTATTTTTATTAATTATAGGTTAAATAAAAATTGAAGCCCGGCGTTAATCAGACGCCGGGCTTCCCCCCATACAAACAAATCAAACCATGAATTAATTATTATGTTTCTTTTTATATTTTGTAAATTATAGTTGATGCCCCGGTTTATATCGAAAATTATTTTTATCTAAATCACACTAAATTCAATTTATTTATGGCGTTTATAAGTGGAAAATTTCTTCGTTTAACAGTGTGTGACTTCATTTATAATTTTCAGCTGGAAGTCCGAGGACATCAACTATTCAATTTCTTATTCAATATTTAAAATTCGATTCTGTTTTACACTTAACAATTTCATTTTTAAAATCACTTTCATTAAAATTAATAAGTGATAAAACTGTTGTTAAGCCTACAATCAATATTTTGATTTTTTCTATCCCAGTCATAATATCTCTTTTAAAAGAATCGTTTTATCTTTATGTAAAAGGGTTTACTTATTAAATTTCCCTTTATAATGTTATGTACGTAAGAGGTTTATTTTTGGATTTAAAAAAAGCAAAAAAAAGTGACATTTTTTTTACTTTTTTTTTTCAGCCCTTAATTTTCCTAAGTTTTTAGCTACTAAAAAAATATTATTTTTCACAAAAAAATGAATTATCTTTATCTCAGGTTATAAAATATGTTTTTTGTTTAAGCTTTAAATCCAAATCTATGAGTCAAGAAGAATTGTTAGTATTAATTTACAAAAAAGACGAAAGAGCTTTTACCCATCTGTACGATATGTACTCTAAAAGTTTATTCTCAGTCATTAATGTTCTAATCAAAAATCGTGAAGAAGCCGAAGATGTTTTGCAGGAAGTTTTTGTAAAAATCTGGAAAAATATAGATTCTTATAATGAAAGTAAAGGTCGATTTTATACCTGGATCCTTAATATAGCTAGGAATACATCAATTGATAAGTTGAGATCTAAAAATTTTAATAACAGTCAAAAAAACCTTTCCTCAGATAATTTCGTAAATCTGTTAGATGACAGTAATAAATTAATTAATAGAATTGACACAATTGGAATTCAAGAGTTCGTAAAAAAATTGAAACCAAAGTGTATTGAAATAATTGATTTGTTATTTTTTAAAGGATATACCCAGCAAGAAGCTTCAGAAGAATTGGCATTGCCACTGGGTACTATTAAAACTCAAAACAGAAACTGTATTAACGACTTAAGAAATTATCTAAAAATATAATGGAAGCACAAGAATATATTGAATCAGGAATTCTAGAACTTTATGTTTATGGTTTATTAACCGAAAAGGAGAATCTAGAGATAGCCGAACTGGCAAAGAATAATCCAGACGTTGATAAGGAAATTATTGCGATAGAAAAAGCTATTGTAGCTTTATCATCGAGCTTTGCTCCTTTCCACTCTGTTGAAAATTTCGAAAAAATTAAAGCGCGTTTAGAACTTAAACATGGAAAAGTTGTTGATTTAAAACCAACATCAAACTGGACTCAGTATGTGGGCTGGGCAGCCGCAGTTTTATTATTGTTAGGTTTTGGATACCAAACATTAGAGTTGACAAAATCAAAACAAGCCATTTCTACTGTTGGAGGTGAAAAAAATAAAATTCAGAGAGAATATGCTTTCTTAGATCAGCAGAATAAGCAAACGGAGAAAAACCTAAATATTGTCAGAGATATTAAAAATACAGGGGTAACTCTTGGCGGTCAGGCCGTTTCTCCAACTTCTTTTGCAAAAGTATACTGGAATCAGCAGACAAAAACAACTTATATTGATGCTGCAGGTTTACCAGCGCCGCCAAAAGGAATGGTGTATCAGGTTTGGTCTTTAAAACTGAGCCCGGTTCTAACGCCAACAAGTATTGGTTTACTGGATAACTTTGAAGGAAATTCTCAAAAAATCTTTGCTGTCAGCCAAACAGACTCGGCTGAGGCATTTGGAATTACTTTGGAACCCGCAGGAGGAAGTTTAACGCCTACAATGGAACAATTGTATACTTTAGGAAAAGTTTAAAAGCTAACTTAATTATAAATTTTAAGCGCATATTAATTAATTTTAATGTGCGCTTTTTTTATATACTAAAAATGAATGATCATGAATGGAACTTTACTTTTGAGAATTACAACTGCTATAATTCTACTGACGCATTCTGTTTTCGGTATCTTTAATGGCGGTATTAACGATTTTGGAAATCTGTATTTAAATCAAATTGGTTTTGCTCCTTTTGATGTATTTCTTGCTTGGTCAATTAAATTATAGTCACTAAAATAAGATCTGTTAGCACGATAATCAAACTTATATAAAACCTGTCCTGAATAATTTTTTAAAAAATATATAGAATATGAAGACCAAATTTTTTCAACTTCATTTTTAAAAAAGTTTTGCCCCTGGACTACGATTACTAAATTAGTTTTTTGACTATTCATGAGTGATTTTACTTAAATTTATTTTTCTTTCTTTTTATGCGAAATGTTTTCTGTCCAAATAAAAAAGGGTCCAACAATTAAGTTGAACCCTTTTTTATGTACGAAAAAAAATTACTTTTTACTCTTGTAATATTTACGGTATTTTGGATAAGTAACAGCTCCAATTACTGCAATTGTTGCTAAAGAATAATAAATCCAGTTTAACGAATGCGCTTCTCCACTTGCGTAAGAGTGTAAACCAACTAGGTGAAAATTTACTCCATAGTAAGTAAATAAAATCGAAATGAAAGCAAACATACTCATTAAGTTAAAGAACCATTTTCCTCTTAATGCAGGAACAAAACGAGCGTGAATTACAAAAGCATAAATCATAATCGAGATTAAAGCCCAGGTTTCTTTTGGATCCCATCCCCAGTAACGTCCCCAGCTTTCATTTGCCCATTGTCCTCCAAGGAAATTTCCAATAGTAAGCATGATCAAACCAATTGTTAAGGCCATCTCATTGATATAAGTGATCTCTTTAATGTTTAGTTCCATTTTAGTTTTGTTTTTCTCCGTTGTAAAGAAAATCAATAGTAAAGACACAAAACCTAAAATCATTCCTAATGCTGTTGGACCGTAGCTTGCTACAATTACGGCAACGTGAATCATTAACCAATATGAATTAAGAACTGGCTGTAAGTTTGCAATTTCCGGATCAATCCAGTTCAAGTATGCCGCCATTAAAATCATAGAAGTAACAAAAGCAGATGAAGCAACGGTTAATTTTGATTTTCTGTCAAAAGCCAATCCAAAGAACATTGTTGACCAAGCCACATATACAATAGATTCGTAAGCATTACTCCAAGGAGCGTGACCAGAAATATACCAACGTGCTATTAATGCTAATGTGTGAAGCGCAAATAACAAACCAACAATAATATGGAAACCATTTATTGTAATACGAAGCCATCTTTTTTCAAAGAAAATATTGACAATCGTAAAAATAAACATAAATATTGCTGCTGTTATATACCAATACGGTAATTTTTGAAAAACATCATATTTGTTATAAGCAATCTCAGCATCTATTTTTTCTTCGCTTGGGCGGACTTTAGCTCCAAATTTCTTTTGAAAACCATTGATACTTTCTACCAATTGATCAGCCGTATCCCAGTTTTTTGAAATTGAAGCATTATTTAAAGCACTAAAATATAACGGAAGGATTTGTTTTACATACGTAGAATCCATTCCTTTAAAACTATTATTATCGCGTTCTAAATACGAAACCCATTTGTGATTTGGATCATTTGGAATTGGGAAAATTTTTAAAATACTACCGCTTAAGGCAGACTCCATTAAATTTACTTTTTTATCAGTTTCGATAAAATCTTTTTCAAAACTATTTGGATTAGCGGCTTTATAAGCGGCATCTAAGTAAGGAGAAAGTTTATAATTTCCGTTTTCATCAAAAAACTTAACAAAAGGCGCTAGTTTTGCTTTTCTGTCAATACCAATAATTTTACGAATACTGTCATCTTTCGTATTGATATAAATAAGCGG
Source organism: Flavobacterium sp. HSC-32F16 (assembly GCF_024171645.1). Lineage (GTDB taxonomy): Bacteria > Bacteroidota > Bacteroidia > Flavobacteriales > Flavobacteriaceae > Flavobacterium. Next base: position 241,480 of record NZ_JALKAC010000001.1, read on the forward strand.
TACCTGAATCCAAACCTGAGCATACTGTGTCATTGATAAAAATACCTGATCAGAATTCATTCCATTGTACTTATCATCATGGCTTACTTTTCTAAGTAATTCAGATGAAAATGTATTAATAGGCTTCATTCTTCCTCCTGCATCCTGAATAATCAAACGGCCAAATTTAGCGGCATGAGATTCCGGAGCTTTATAAATTGTAAGCAGCGAATCTAATTGTTTCTGACTTGGCGGTGCAGTTACGTGATTAGCATGATCATTTGGATCTGCTGCATGATTATGATCGTGATCTTGTGTGTGAACATGAGGTGCCTGAGCAAAACCATTTAAGCTTAAAAGTAAAACTAAAATGGTAATTAGTTTTTCTTTTTTCTTTTTCACACCATCCAATTTGCGTTTTAAATCACCAAAACGAGAATGTTTTGTAAACATGATGGCCATTAAACCAATATATAACATATAATATCCAAAATAGGTTAAGTTAGTTCCCCAGTAATCATGGTTGACAGATAATACTGTTCCTTTTTCGTCCGGATCAAATGAAGATTGAAAGAAACGATACCCTTTATGATCTAAAACGTGATTCATATAAATATCAGCATCAAAAGTTTCAGGAGAATCTAAAACAGTTACTTTACTTTCAAAAGCGGAATAACTTTTTTCTGTTCCAGGATATTTTGTTGCAATGAAATCATTCAAACGAACTTTAAAAGGTAAAACGTAAGCCTTACTTCCAAAAAATATAGAATATTCTTTATTGCCTATTTTAACGGTTTTTGGTTCTCCAATGCTTCCTTTAGAACCCATTACCATAACTTCTTTTTCCTGTCCTTCTGCTTTTACTTTTACAATTAAAGCATCAGAATGCGATTTTGCCTTGAAATCATTATTTGATTCATAATCAACTTTTCCTTTCATTGGCGGATCAGGAAAAACGATACGAATGTCACCAATACTGTATAAAGAACGCATCATTAAAGGCTGTACATCATCTTTAGTAACTTTTCCTTTAAACTGATCTGCCATTCGCATAAATTCTCCTTCAAAAGGAGTCTGAATGGTGTATTCTTTTCCGGTTGTATTAATATTAATAGCGCCTTCGGTTGGTTTATTTAAAGCAAATAAAACATTGTGAATATTTTGAACTTCACCTTCTTTCAGGTAATGTTCTTCACGTCCGCCAGCTCCGGCTTCGACTAATTTAAGATATAAAATTCCGTTTGGATCTTCTTTTACAACTTCCTTAGCTCCCATTATATATTTAGAATAGGTAACTTCAAAAGGAGTTTCGTCAAATTTTCCGGCAATTGTAAAATCATTGTTGGTAACCGGAGAAAGTAAAAGGCCTTTTTCAAAGACTCTGCGTTTCATTTCTCCTTTATATTCACCGTCAACAAAAACGGTTAAAAATGTTTTATCTGAATAAATTTGGTTTTCTGCCGCGCCTTCACGAATCGGCATCATTCCTTCATAACTAATATAACGTGTAATAAAAGCTCCTAAAATGATAAAAACAAAAGAAAGGTGAAGTAATAAAGTGGCCCATTTTTCTTTTTTAAGCAATTGGTAACGTTTGATGTTTCCGAAGAAATTAATCAAAAACACCAGCATTATTGCTTCAAACCACCAGGTATTGTAAATTAAAATTCTGGCTGTATCGGTATTGTATTTACTTTCGATAAAAGTTCCAACACCCATTGCAATTGCGAATGTTATAAAAAGAACGGCCATTAATCGTGTAGAAAACAAAAAAGAGAATATTTTTTTATCCATTATTAAGGAATTACATTGTATAAAAGTGCCACAAAAATACTTAAAAATGTTGATTTGAGGTAAATGTTATTTGTTAATAAAAACCAAATAATCGGGATGAATAATAGGCTGCAGATTACACCTATTAAATGGATTATTTTTTTGGTTTCTTTTATTTTTCACAATAAATAAAACATAAATCTTTATAAATCAATATAATCGACGTAATCGATATTCAAACTTAGTCAGACCATATTTTCTTTAGAAAAAATAATGTTAATTTTGCGATTATGATTCGACTCACGATTATTGGTTCCGGAAACGTTGCACAGCATCTGATAAAAGCTTTTTCAGCAAGTTCTCATGTAGAAATTGTACAGGCTTTTTCGAGAAAAAAAGAAGCTTTGATTCATCTTCTTGATTCAGAAAAAATTGTAAGCGATTTTTCAGCTTTAAAAGAAGCCGATTTATATATTATTTCGATTTCAGATAATGCTATTTCCGAAGTTTCAAATCAGCTTCCTTTTGAAAACCAGCTTGTTGTTCATACTTCAGGAACAACTTCAATTGATATTTTGAATTCAAAAAACAGAAAAGGCGTTTTTTATCCGTTACAAACCTTTTCTAAAAGTAAGGCCGTTGATTTTTCAGTTATTCCAATTTGTTTAGAAACTGAAAATCAGGATGATTATAAAATTTTAGAAAACACCGCAAAAAGCATTTCAAATGCCGTATTCAGTATAAGTTCTGAACAAAGAAAAGCGCTGCACGTCGCTGCCGTTTTTGTAAACAACTTCACCAATCATTTGTACCAAATTGGTCAGGAGATCTGCGAAGAACATCAGGTTCCTTTTGAGGTTTTGAGACCTTTAATTCAGGAAACTGCCGAAAAAATTAAAACTTTAGATCCAGTTGACGCTCAAACTGGTCCGGCAAAACGCCATGATTCAGTTACAACCGATGCGCATTTGGACTTTATTACCAATGAAAATCAAAAAAATATTTATAAAATACTAACACAATCTATACAGAATAATGGCAAAAAGTTATAAAGAAATAATGAACGACATTACAACATTTATTTTTGATGTTGATGGCGTACTTACAGACAGTTCCGTTTTTGTAACCACAGAAGGAGAAATTCTTCGTACGATGAATATTCGTGACGGTTATGCGATGAAAGCGGCTGTAGAAAGCGGTTACAATGTCTGCATTATTTCTGGCGGAAGCAATGAAGGCGTTCGCGTACGACTTCGCAATTTAGGAATTACCGATATTCATTTAGGAACTCCTGATAAGGTTAAAACATTTAAAGAATATACTGAAGTAAATAATATCAAACCAGAACAGGTTTTATATATGGGAGATGACATTCCTGATTTTCACGTAATGAAATTGGTAGGCTTACCTGCCTCTCCTCAAGATGCGGTCCCGGAAATTAAGAATATCTGCCGTTATATTTCGCACGTAAAAGGCGGAAAAGGTGCTGCACGTGACGTTATCGAACAAGTTATGAAAGTACAGGGAAAATGGATGGAACATTTTAATGGACAGCACGATTAGTGTTCCGTTTTTTAGTATTCAGCCGCAGTTTCAGTGTTCAGTTGTAGTATTTAGTTTGCAGTCGCAGTATTCAGTCACAGTTTACGGTGAATAAAATCTCTGAACCTTTGCCTCTCTGCCTCTTTGAACCTTAAAAAAACCTTAGAATCTCAGCATCTTAGAACCTTAGCAACTTCAAAATAAAATGAAATACTTAAAACTAATTCGATATAAAAATCTACTTATGCTTGCTTTTATGCAGGTTTTATTCCGTTATGCCTTTTTAAAACAGCAAGATGTTCCTTTGGCCCTGGCAGACTGGCAATACGGACTTTTGGTTTTAAGTACAGTTTTGCTGGCTGCAGCTGGTTATGTTATCAATAATATTTATGATGTTGCGACAGATACGATTAATAAACCGCAGGATGTTGTTATTGGCAAAGGAATTTCGGAAACCAGAGCTTACAATATTTATATAGGATTAAATGTTACGGGTGTTGCATTAGGATTTTATCTTTCTAATGTGATTATGAGACCAATGTTTTCTTCTTTATTTATTTTTATTGCCTCTTTTCTTTATTTCTATGCGACTAATTTAAAGCAGATTATGATTCTGGGGAATTTTGTGGTTGCTTTACTGCTTTCTATAAGCGTTTTAATCATTGGCGTATTTGATTTATTTCCAGCTACAACTACTGAGAATCAAGCCCAAATGGCCAGTTTATTTTCTATATTAGTAGATTATGCACTATTTGCTTTCATGATCAATTTTGTGCGCGAAATAGTGAAAGATATTGAAGACATGGATGGCGATTACAATCAAGGAATGAACACACTGCCAATTGCTATTGGAAAAAGCAGAGCAACAAAAATTGCATTAGGATTTGCCATAATTCCGTTTATTTTGTCATTGTTGTACATCAATAAATATTTCTTCGAAAATAATCTGTTAATTGTTACGTTTTATACGTTTGTTTTTGTTCTTGCTCCTTTATTATATTTTATAGTGAAGATATTCAGCGCCAAAACCAAAAAAGATTTTCATCATTTAAGTACCATTTTAAAACTGATTTTGTTCTTCGGGATTTTATCGATTTTGGTAATCAGCTTAAACCATCAATATAATGCTTAGAGAAAAACTAAAAAAATATAAAATCATTTTAGCTTCGGGATCGCCCCGCAGACAGCAGTTTTTTAAAGATTTGGATCTTGATTTCGAAATCCGTTTAAAAGATGTAGAAGAAATCTATCCACCTGAACTAAAAGCGGTTGAAATAACTGATTTTCTGGCTGAATTAAAGGCAAATGCTTTTGAAGGCGAACTGCTTGAAAATGAAATATTAGTAACAAGCGACACAATCGTTTGGCATAAAAACAAAGCTTTAGGAAAACCAAAAAGCGCTCAAGATGCCTTTGATATGATCAAATCAATGTCGAATGCTGCTCATGAAGTCATTACATCGGTTTGTTTTAAAACTTCGACTGCTTCTACCCTTTTGCATGATATTACAAAAGTTACTTTCAAGGATTTATCAGACGAAAGTATACTATATTATATAGAAAATTATAAACCTTACGATAAAGCTGGTGCTTATGGCATTCAGGAATGGTTTGGTTTTATGGCAGTTACAAAAGTTGAAGGTTCTTATACTAATGTTATGGGACTTCCCACAGCCAAAGTTTACGAATATTTGACTACATTAGTGTAAAAATTTATTTATGTTTTCTTTCAAAGAATATTCTCAGGAAATATTTGCTACAATAATTCTTCTTTTAGCTTTAGTGGCTTTAAGAATGATTACTGCCAAATTAATTCGTCGTTTTGCCGCCTCAAGTCACTTATTAGAACATCGTACTAATTTAGTTATCAAATACACTCATGTTTTTATGAATATTTTGGTTGTAATTAGTTTGATTGTAATTTGGGGTGTAGAAACCAAAGATATATTCATTACCGTTTCATCAATCGCAACCGTTATTGGTGTTGCCATGTTTGCACAATGGTCTATTTTGAGCAATATTACTTCTGGAATGATCTTGTTTTTTTCATTCCCGTTCCGAATCGGTGATACTATAAAAATTCACGATAAAGATTTTCCAATTGAAGCTGAAATAGAAGATATCAATACCTTTCATGTAAGTTTGCGAACCAAAGAAGGCGAAAAAATCATTTTTCCCAATAATCTACTTTTGCAAAAGGGAATTTCCGTAATGCCTGCACATTACGAAGAGAAAGAATTTTTTGACTAATTTTTGAATGGGAATTTTATAAAGTATATAGAAAAAGCTGGAACGTTATAATTTAATTATATTATAATATTTGCTTAACCAACTATACATTTATTTATAAAATTTCACCAAAAAATGACTCAACCTCTAAAGTTGCCGTTTTATGCAAAACTTGCCTGCATATTAGTAAGCTTAATTTCGTTTGCATATATATTCTGCATTGCCAAAGACATATTTACTCCGGTCTTATTAGCCTTTTTGTTTGCTGTTTTACTGCTTCCCATTTTTACTTTTTTAAATACAAAATTTAAGTTTCCAAGGCATTTAGCAGCAATTGTTTGTGTATTAATTTTTCTCTCCTTTATTGTAGGCATTCTAGTCTTTATATCCTATCAGGTTACCAATATGGCGAATGATTTTGATACAATTAAAAAGAATGCAAACTCTTTTATAATTGAAATTCACAAATTTATCAAGGAAAATTTCCAGGTAAGTATTGGCGAACAAAAAAAATATCTTGATACAGTTACAAAAGACTCTGTTAAAAACGGAAATGCAACTTTAGGTTCAGCTATAATATCAATAAGTGATGTAGTTTTAGACAGTACTATTATTGTAATTTATACGTTTCTTTTCTTAATCTATAAAGAGCATTTTAAATTGTTTTTAGCAAAACTTATAAGTAAAGAAAACCATTCTGTTTTAAAAGATATCCTTTCACAAATCAAAGTTTCGATCAACAATTATATTGTGAGTTTAATTATCGAAATGATTGTTGTTTCTGTCCTTACAAGTTTAGGATTATGGATTATTGGGATTAAATATTTCATTTTATTAGGTTTGATAACCGGAATTTTAAATCTGGTTCCTTACATCGGAATTTTAATTGCAGGTATAATAACAGTTTTGGCTTCGTTGACAGGTTCTGGAGAAATCTCAGTAATTACAGGAATTTTAATTGTAAATGTAATTGTTCAGCTGATTGATAACAACCTGCTTGTTCCTTTAATTATAAATTCAAAAGTCGAAATAAATGCCTTCGTTTCTATTATGGGAATTATTGTGGGCGGAGCTGCTGCAGGAATTGCCGGAATGTTTCTCGCAATACCGCTTTTAGCGATATTAAAAATCATTTTTGACAGAATCGAATCTCTTGAACCCTGGGGATATTTAATGGGAAACCATATGCCGAGAAAATTTGCATGGCGAGTTCGAAGAGCCAAAGTACAAGAATAAAATCTGTTGAATTATGAATTATTTGTATTATTTATCTTAAATTCATAGAATAATCAGCCTTAAAATAAAGTTTTAAATTGATCTGAATGTTACTAAATAAAAAAATAATTGTTTTTATTTCCTTATGCTTTTGTTTTCAAAGCATATATGCTCAGACAGATAAAACAAAAAAAGAAAGTTCTCCTAAAAAAGACAGTACCGAGATTTATACTAAAATAAAAAACTATTCTAAAAAAAATAAGTTTACGCAAACCCTGCATAAGCTTCTTTTTAGAACAAAAAGAGCTAAAAAAAAGGAAATTATTATACCTACTGATTCTCAAAATTATGAAGGTAAAATTATTCGTAATATAAATGTTATTACGCTGGATCCTTTTGGCTATTCTATTACAGATACAACTGTACAACCTAAAAACTGGGGAGAAAGAACCGGAAACAGGCTGCATTTAAAAACTAAAAAAATAGCGATCTATAATCTTCTTTTATTTAAAAGAAATGTTCCCTACGATACTTATAAGGTACAGGAATCTGAACGTTTGATTCGTGCACAAAGATATGTCACTGCAGTAAGGATTACTCATGAACTGGCAGGTGCTGCTTCTGATTCTGTTGATGTTACCATCCGCGTTTTAGATTCATGGAGCACCATTCCGAAGTTTTCAATATCCAGCAACAGAGTTTCTGTGGGATTTAAAGAAAAAGATTTTTTTGGATCAGGACAGCAGTTAGAATATAGTTTTACAAATAGATTTGATGATGGAGCAAACGGTAACGATATAACCTATACAGTTCCAAACATAAAAAATACCTATATCTCAACTGTACTTCATTACAATATGGACCTCGATAACAATTATACTAAAAGTATAGATATCGAGAGAGATTTCTATTCGCCTTTAACTAAATGGGCAGGCGGTGTTTTTGTAGGCCAGAATTTTAGAAAAGACACTTTGCAGGCACCCGATCAATCTTTTGCGTTTCAAACTTTTAAAAATAATTTTCAGGATTTATGGGTGGGCAAAGCCACAAAAGTATATGAAGATGATAATGAAGCCATAACCAATTTAATTACATCTGCCCGTTTTTTAAATGTCAATTATACTGAATCGCCTGATTCTTTGCATGATCCAACAAAATTCTATTCAGATGAAAAACTTCTTTTAATGGGAATTGGGCTTAACAGACGTAAGTTTATCAAAGACAGTTATATTTTTAGAAATGGGCAAATAGAAGACGTTCCTATTGGAAGAATTTACGGAATTACTTTAGGATATCAATACAAAAATTCTATGTGGAGACCGTATGCCGGTGCACAGTTTTCTTTTGGAAATTATTATCGTTTTGGATTCTTAAGTATGAATTTTGAAATGGGAACCTATTTACATCAGTCAAAAACCTATCAAACATCATATTTGTTTGAAGCCAATTATTTTACAAAACTTTATAATCTTGGAAATTGGAAATTAAGGCAGTTTATAAACCCAAAAGTGGTAGTTGGTGCCAATCATGAAGATATTATAGGAGATCAGCTTAATATAAATGAACAAAACGGTCTGGCCGGATTTAATAGTGCTTTATACGGAACAAGTAAAACAGTTTTATCATTACAAACCCAAACGTATTCGCCATATGCTCTTTGGGGATTCCGTTTAAATCCATTTTTTAATTATTCGATTGCGTTTTTAGGAAGCCCTAATAATGCTATGTTTGACAGCAAATCCTATTCAAAAGTTACTTTAGGTTTATTAATTAGTAATGACTACTTAGTTTTCAGTTCATTTCAGCTGTCACTGTCATATTATCCAAGTATACCTTTTCAGGGTGATAATGTTTTCAAAACCAATACTTTTGAAACTACTGATTATGGATTGCAAAGTTTTGAACTCGCAAAACCAAAAACCGTAGAATATAAATAATGCTGCTTATTTTGGATTTTTTTTCTCTTTTTTTAAGACTTTAAAAATCAATATTTTGCATAAAACTCACCTTTATTTTACTCGTTAAAAAACATATTTTATTCGACAAAATACAATCGTTTTTTATTTTTGGCACGGTATATGAAAATCTCTAAACAAGATTAACATTTAAACTTTAGAAAAGATGAAAACAATAAAGATAGCAATCGCCGGATTATTTCTTTTGGTTGCAAATGCCGCACAAGCTCAGGTGTCGATTAACGTTAATATAGGAACACCTCCAGCGTGGGGACCTGCAGGATATTCTGAAATGGAATATTATTATCTTCCAGATATTGAAGCTTATTATGATGTACGTGCATCTCAATTCATCTATTACGGAAGAGGAAAATGGGTTAGAACAACTTATTTACCAAGACAATACAGAAACTATGATTTATACGGAGGATACAAAGTAGTTTTAACAGATTACCACGGAAGAACTCCTTATACTTACTTTGACCGCCATAAAGTAAAATATTACAGAGGATACCACGGTACACCGCAAAGACCTTACAAACCAAGACCGGTTTACGGATATAATGATCGCCGTCATGATCACAGAGATTACAAACATCATGACAAACATGATAAACACCACGGAAAACACGATAGACATGATCGTGATGATGACAGACATGAAGGCCGTGGAAGAAGATAATATTGAATGCTGATGATTCAATACAAGAGAGTATCAAAATTATTGATACTCTCTTTTTTTTAACTATTTTTTTCAATAACTTTAGTTAAAACAGTGCATTATTCACATAAATATCTTAACACGATGATTTTAAGCTATTTATTAACAAAATAATCTTGTTTTATTCTATTTATAACATACATTTGCAGCGAATTTCAAATCCAAAAACTCAATTATGAAAAAGAATATTTATTTATTTTCATTTTTAACTCTATCACTTTTAATTTCATGCGATAACAGTGATGACAACAAAAACGACAACCAATCGTTAAACAACATTACCATTACTTCTGATCAAAACACTTTAAATCAAAGACTTGATTACACTAACTCAGGAGTAGTTGCTATCGAAAACGGTTCTTTAACAGGCAAAACTGCCGAAAATACCGTTACAACTTTTCCTTTAGTTCAGATTGCCGAAGTAAAACCGCCGGTAGATGCAAACGGAAAAACATTGCAGGCAAGTCATGTTACCGTTAACGGAAACTATGCTTATGTTTCTTACATCACAAGAGGTGATGTTTATTCTGGGGCAATCGACGTTATTGATGTTTCAGATCCTTATAAACCAAAACTGGTTACATCTGCTTTAATTCCTAATACAGATATCACATCACTTACCTACTCTAACGGAAACCTTATTATTGGTGCTGCGAAAGATGTAGATAAAGATCCGTTACTAGGTAATAACCCTGCCATCGTTTTTAACATGCCATTAAGCTCAGGATTATTAACTGATAAAGTAACTACTAATTACTTAGAAAGCAGAGTAACTACAGATGTTGCAGCGAATGCTTCTAATTATTTTGCCGTAACTGGAGATAACGGAAGTTTATTTAAAATAAATACTTCTACAAAAGCAATTACAGGAAAAACTGCAATGGCAGATTTACGTTCGATTGCATTAACAACTGATAAAGTTGTGACACTAAGCGGAACCAAAGGAGTTAATATTTACAATCAATCAACACTTGCTTTGCAAAAAAGCTTTTCAACATCTACAGATGTAAGCGGTGCAAAAAGAACAATGGATATTGACGGAACTAAACTTTTAGTTTCTGAAGGTCGAAATGGTCTTGGTGTTTATGATATTAACAGTGGTTCAAAATTACAAACTATTGCCATTGCAACGGCAGGAGAAGATAATGTGACCAATGCCGTTTCTATAAACGATGGTTATGCATTTCTTGCAAATGGTGCATTAGGACTTAACGTTTACCAGTCAGGAACACAGCTTAATGCCTTAGGTTCTGTAGGAATTGCGGGTTCTTCAAACTATGTAAAATCAAGCGGTAACTATATCTATGTGGCCAGCGGAACAGGCGGTTTGAAAATCATTAAGATGGAAAAACCAAATACTACATTTGCAAGCTGTTTATCTTATGGCATTTACAATCAGGGTAAAGATTTAGTTTTAAACTCAAATGAAACCAAATCATACCAAGGAGCCACTTCAATAAATTCAGTAATCGTAAATTCTGGAGCGACATTAACACATTGTGGTGCTATCTCAGTTTTAAGTAACTTAACTTTAAACAGCAATGGTACTTTTAATATGAGAGGAAGTTTATCTCAAGGTAAATATCAGCAGTCAAATCCAACAGAACTTGTTATTAACAGTAATTCAGTGTTGCAAATTGAAGGTTCAGTTGTAATTTGGGGAGATTTAAGATTAAACAGCGGGGCTAAAATTAATTTCATTGGAAATGATTCTTCTATTACTATCTACGGAAAAGTAACTAAAGGAAGTAACGTAACAATTGCAGGAACTTACAGAGACACCGAAAATAAATTAAAATAAATTGTAAGCGTCAAACCGCATTACAATTTAAACAGATACAAGCTGTCAGATTTATTTCTGGCAGCTTTTTTTGTTTTATTCTTAAAATTTAAGGTACAATTATTGTGCGTTAACATTTCATTTAAATAATCTTCCATAAAATAATTAGTATTTTTGGAACAATTTCAAAAAAACAACTAACTCTGCCATGCGAAAAATACAGGTTTTATTTCTTCTTTTATTTTTTATAGGTTTTCAAATCACGTTTGCACAACAGCCTCAAAAGCCAAATTCAGTTGAAATTTACAATCAGATTAAAAAATTAAACTTTTTAGGTTCTGTATTGTATCTTGCTGCGCATCCGGATGACGAAAATACACGTATGATTTCGTATCTGGCTAATGAAATGCATGCCAGAACTGGTTATTTGTCTTTAACGAGAGGCGACGGCGGACAAAACTTAATTGGTTCACAATTGCGTGAATTACTTGGAGTTATTAGAACTCAGGAATTAATTGAGGCTAGAAAAATAGACGGCGGAGAACAGTTTTTTTCAAGAGCAAACGATTTTGGTTTTTCTAAAAACCCGGATGAAACACTTCAAATCTGGGATAAAGATAAAGTTCTTGCCGATGTGGTTTGGACAATCAGAAATTTTCAGCCGGACATTATCATCAATCGTTTTGATCATCGTTCGCCGGGAACTACCCATGGACATCATACATCATCTGCAATGTTAAGCGTCGAAAGTTTTAAATTAACAAATGACCCTAAAATATATCCGGAACAGCTTAAATATGTTGCGCCGTGGCAGGTAAAACGCCAGTTTTTTAACCCATCCTGGTGGTTTTACGGAAGCCAGGAAAAATTCGATGCTGCTAATAAATCCAAGTTTACCAAACTAGAAACAGGTGTTTATTATACAGGAACAGGAAAATCAAATCAGGAAATTGCCGCTTTAAGCCGAAGCCGTCATCAATCCCAAGGTTTTGGAAGTACAGGAGTTCGCGGTTTAGAAACGGAATACCTTGAACTTATTAATGGGGAAAGTCCAAAAGACCGCGATAATTTATTTGATGGAATTGATACAAGCTGGAATCGTGTTAAAAACGGAAAACCAATTGGAGATTTAATTTCAACGATTATTGATAAGTACAACTTCAGCAATCCATCTGCCAGCATTCCAGATTTAGTAAAAGCGTATACAATGATTGAAGCTTTAAACGATACACATTGGAAAAATGTGAAATTAGCAGCAATCAAAAATAGTATTGCCTCTTGTTCTGGTTTATATCTTGAAGCCGTTGCCAGCGAACAGGAAGCTACTCCTGGAAGTATTGTAAAATTAAGCTTAGAAGCCATTAACAGATGTGCTGTTGGAATGGAATTGACCAGCATTACCACATTGCCAGACAATAAAACTACGGTTCAAAACAGTATTTTAAAAGACAATAACGATCAAAGAATCAATCTGCAAATACAACTTCCAAATAACATTGAATATACACAGCCTTATTGGTTAAAAGAAAAAGCAACTGTTGGAATGTATACGGTTTCAAATCAGCAAAATATTGGAATTCCAGACATTATCAGAGAAGTAAAAGTAATTTTCAATGTAAAAATAAACAATGTCGAAATTCCGTTTGAGCGTACGGTTGTGTACAAATATAATGACGGTGTAAAAGGCGAAATGTATAATTTTCTGGATATTGTTCCAGAAGTTACGACTTCGATCTTAGAAAGAGTATTGGTTTTTAGAGATACCAAAAGTAAAATGGTACCAGTAAAAGTACGCGCTGGAAAAGACGATTTAAAAGGAAATTTACAATTAGAACTGCCAAAAAGCTGGAATGTATCTCCAAAACAAATTCCGTTTTCTTTAGATAAAAAAGGAACAGAACAGATTTTCTATTTTGAAGTTACGCCTCCAATAAATCCTGAAGAAATTTCAGCAAAAAGTATTGCTGCAGTTGATAATAAACGCTTTGACAGAGATCAAACTATTATTGATTTCAATCATATTACCAAACAAATGGTTTTAAAACCAGCTGAATCAAAATGTATCAGAATCGATTTAAAAACTTCTGGTGATGCAATTGCTTACATTATGGGCGCTGGCGACGAAGTACCAGAAAGTTTAATTCAAATGGGATATAAAGTTTCTATTTTAAAACCGGAAGAAATTACTCCCGAAAAATTAGATTCATTCAGCACTGTTATTACAGGAATTCGTGCTTACAACACCGTAAATGCATTAGCTAACAAACAAAACATCTTGTTTAATTTTGTAAAAAGCGGTAAAAACATGATCGTACAATACAATACAAACGGGAAATTAGTAACTGATAAAATCGCACCTTATCCGTTAAAATTATCAAATGACCGTGTAACCGAGGAAAATGCTAAAGTAACATTTCTTGCACCCAATCATCCGGTTTTAAATACGCCAAACAAAATTACTTCTAAAGATTTTGAAGGCTGGACACAAGAACAAGGTTTATATTATCCAGATGAATTTGATCCTGCCTTTACTCCTATTATTTCATCACATGACAAAGGAGAATCGGCTAAAAAAGGAGCTTTATTAGTTGCACCTTACGGAAAAGGGTATTACATCTATACCGGCTTAAGTTTCTTTAGAGAATTACCCGAAGGTGTTTCTGGCGCATACAAATTACTATCGAATATCATTTCGCTAAAACAACCTATTGAAGCTCCAAAACAAGATATAAAGCAATAAAACTCAAAATATGGAAGCTAAAAAAACAAAAAAATGGAAAAAAAGCTACACCTACGTTTTGGTCGCTAACGCAATTTATATTGTGATTTTTTTCTTAATCATGCAATTTTATTCATAACCTATGCAGCTATTTGACTGGATCGTACTTATTGTAACCCTTTTATTCATTGTTGGATATGGTTCATGGAAAACCAAAGGAAGTAAAAACGTTGAAGATTTCATTTTAGGAAACAACGAAACGCCTTGGTACACCGTTGGGCTTTCAGTAATGGCAACCCAGGCCAGTGCCATTACCTTTTTATCTACACCCGGACAAGCTTATCATGACGGAATGGGATTTGTGCAATTCTATTTTGGACTGCCAATTGCCATGATTGTAATTTGTTTGACCTTTATTCCGCTTTATCATAAAAACAAAGTTTTTACAGCCTATGAATTTCTGGAAAAACGATTTGATGTAAAAACACGTTCACTTGCCGCTATTCTATTCTTAGTTCAAAGAGGATTAGGAACGGGACTTACCATATATGCCCCGGCCATTATTTTGTCGGCACTTTTAGGATGGAACCTTACCGTAATGAACATCATCATTGGAGTTATGGTAATTATTTATACATTTTCCGGAGGAACAAAAGCCGTAAACGTTACACAGAAACAACAGATGTTTGTAATCATGTCAGGAATGTTCATTACCTTTTTTCTGATCTTACATTATCTTCCAAACGATATGACTTTTACAAGTGCCTTGCATATTGCAGGTGCAAACGATAAAATGAATATCGTAGATTTCTCTTTTGATCCCGAAGAAAAATATACTTTTTGGAGCGGTATTACCGGAGGTTTTTTCTTGGCCCTCGCCTATTTTGGTACAGATCAATCGCAGGTTGGAAGATATTTATCCGGAAAATCAGTTGCAGAAAGTCAGATGGGATTAATCATGAACGGACTTTTAAAAGTTCCTATGCAGTTTTTTATTCTGCTTACCGGAGTTATGGTTTTTGTGTTTTTCCAATTCAATCCGGTTCCGTTAAACTTCAATCCGAATAATAAAATTGTTATTGAAAAATCAATTTACAAAGAAGAATATCATACTTTAGAAAATAAACTAAGTAAACTTTCCGAAGATAAAAAAGTAATCAACCTTTTATATATCGATCAGTTAAATCAAGATTATGATAATCCGATTCTGAGAAAAGAATTAGTGAATTTATCCAATAAAGAAAAAGATTTACGCGACCGTGCCAAAGAAATCATTTCCAGAGCCGACAGCAACAGCGAAACAAATGATAAAGATTATGTCTTTTTTCATTTTATTCTGCATTATTTGCCAAGAGGATTAATTGGTTTACTGCTTGCGGTAATTCTTTCTGCTGCCATGTCGTCAACCGCTTCGGGATTAACTGCTTTGGCCTCTACAACTGCAATAGACATTTACAAAAGAAATCTCAAAACCGAAAAATCAGAGAAGCATTATCTTAATGCCACTAAGTTTTTTACATTGTTTTGGGGAATTATCGCCATACTTTTCGCCTGCGTAGGAACTTTGTTTGAGAATTTAATTCAGCTTGTAAACATCATTGGTTCTATCTTTTACGGAACAGTTCTGGGGATTTTCCTTGTTGGTTTTTACCTAAAAAGAGTTCAGGCAAAGCCAATGTTTATCAGTGCCATTATCAGCCAGTTAACCATTTTTGTAATTTATTATTACATGATTTATAGTCAGGAAAAATTAGGTTATTTATGGCTGAATTTCATTGGTGCAATTTTAACAATTTTCTTGTCGCTTATATTGCAGTTCTTGTTTTTTAAAGGAAAACCAAATGATGAAGATTTGATATTAAAATAATACATCTCTTGTTATTACCCATAGATTGTCATTTCGACGAAGGAGAAATCGCACTGGAGAATCGACAAAGATTGGCGACTTTCTACACGAAAATACTAATGCGATCTCTCCTCCGTCGAAATGATGCTATTATGATTTTCAAAATCTAAATACTGCTAAGTCAGAAACAAATCTTTATCTTTGAGAAAAGCAATTTCTTAAACTAAAGCATTATGAGAGACCATAAAAAATACAGCAATAAAACCAAAGCGGCTTTTGTATTGCTGATTGTAATGCTCATCATTTTATTAGGGAACTTTAATACACTCCAAAATTCTAAAAATGTAAATGAAAACATCAATGCGATTTATAAAGACAGATTGGTTGTGGCGCATTATATTTTTCAATATTCCAAACAATTACATTTCATAAAAGCGGAAGCAGAAAAACTGGATTTAAGCGATAATATCAAAAAAAATGAAATCATTCATACCCTTGATATTATTCATACTATTGATGATTTGTATGCCAAAACGGTTTTGACCAATAAAGAAAAACAATACTTTGATGCTTTTCTAAGTTCCTGTAAAGAAATCAACAAACAGGTTGAAAACAAAAACTGGGATAAAATTGCCAGTTCAAGTACCGAAGCTTTAAAAACTTTAGAATCTTTATCTCAGATTCAGATTAAAGAAGGAAAAGCGAAACTCGCAGGTGCAAATGCTATGTACAGTAAAAACAATAGTTTAGGACAGCTTCAAATTGCTTTATTAATAATTTTAGGCGGTATAACTTTTTATCTTTTAGTTGTAAAAAAAATCAAGAGAAAGATAAAAATTCCGGAACCGCCTAGTATGAATTAATTTATGGCATAGAATTTATCCTAATTTCCTGTCTTCTTCCTTTATTTGAAGGTCATTAATACTGGCAAATCTCTTTTGCATTAAACCGTTAGCATCAAATTCCCAGTTCTCATTTCCGTAAGCCCTGAACCAGTTTCCGTTAATATCCTGATATTCATATTCAAATCTTACGGCAATTCTATTTTCAGTATGAGCCCAATATTCTTTTTTTAATTTGTAATTTCTCTCTTTCTTCCATTTTTCGGTTAAAAAAAGAACAATCTCCTCACGTCCGTTTACGAACTTATCTCTGTTTCTCCATTCGCTGTTTATTGTATATGCTTTTGAAACTCGTTCCGGATCCTGACTGTTCCAGGCATCTTCTGCCAATTGAATTTTTTCTATTGCCGTTTCTAAGGTAAAAGGCGGCAATGGTAATTTCTGTTCCATTATTTTAAAATTAAAGTTTGAAGTATTTTTTTTGATTGTTCTATTAACTCGTTTGATTTAAACAACTGACTTTCGATTATACAGCTTTCAAATAATAAATACACATGATCTGAAACTTGTTCCTCTTTTAAAACAGCTCTAAAATAATTGCGTAAATCACTTTTATGACTTTGAATAACGCTGCGTATTTTACTATTATCAGGTGGAATCTCCGAAAGTATATTTAAGAAACTGCAGCCTCTAAAGTTTTCTTTTGCATTCATGAAAATCAAAAAATCAAAAGAGGATAAAACTTTAGAATTTGAATCTTCTGTATTTAAAGTAAATTGCTTCAATTCATCAAACCAAAAAGAATGACGCTGCTTCAAAAAAGCAACACACAAATCTTCTTTTGATTTAAAGTGCTGATAAAAACTGGCTTTGGCTACTTTCGCTTCCTCAATAATTTGATTAATTCCCGTAGCATTATATCCTTGTTTATGAAATAAAGTAAAAGTCTTTTCTAAAATTCGTTCTTTAGGCAGCATTTTCAATAAATTAGAATACAAATATAATAGTTTTTCAAAACAAATAGACAGACTTGTCTGTTTATTTTAAAAAATAAAAAAGACGCATCAAAATGCGTCTCTACAGAAAAAAACCTCTGAACCTTTGAACCTCTCTCCCTTTCAATCAAAAACCTTTACAGGTTCTAAATCCTTCTCTTCTTCATTTGTAAAAATTCTATATTCAATTTGAAAAGTCTTTTTTAAAGGTGTTTCCAAAGAAAAACCTCCTACACCAAAAGCATCAATTACTTTAAGAGTAAAATGTGCATGTTTCCAATATTCGAATAAATCTTTATCGACCCAAAATTCAGTATCTTCAATAACACCAATACATACATCACCCATTCGCTGGTAATATCCTCCTTTTTCAAAACATTGCGGCTGAGTTCCTTCACAACATCCGCCTGCCTGGTAAAACATCAAATCACCATGTTTTTCTTTTAGAATTTGTATTAATTCTATAGCTTCTTTTGTTGCATCTAACCTTTTTATCATAACCTTTTTTGATTAAATTAAAAAAAGGCAAGTCCGAAAACTTACCTTTTAAACCAATATAATAACTATTTAAAAGAACCCTAATTTCTTTTTATCATAAGAAATCAGCATGTTTTTGGTCTGACGATATTGACTCAACATCATTTTATGATTTTCACGACCAATTCCGGATTGTTTATATCCTCCAAACGGTGCGCCCGCAGGATAAGAATGGTATTGGTTTATCCAGACACGGCCGGATTGAATCGCTCTTGGAACCTGATAAATTTCGTGTGCATCACGTGTCCATACTCCTGCACCTAAACCGTACATAGTATCATTTGCGATTTCGATTGCTTCTTCGGTAGTTTTAAAAGTGGTTACTGCCAAAACAGGTCCAAAAATTTCTTCCTGGAAGATTCTCATTTTATTGTGTCCTTTAAACAAAGTAGGTTTGATATAATAACCGCCTTCAAGATCACCTCCTAAATGGTTAACATCTCCTCCAGTCAGTAATTCTGCTCCTTCTTCTTTTCCTAATTTAATATATGACAGGATTTTTTCTTTTTGAACTAATGAAGTCTGGGCCCCAATCATAGTTGATTTGTCTAACGGATTTCCTGCAATAATGGCTTCTGTTCTTTCGATCACTTTAGTAATAAACTTGTCATAAATATCTTGATGAATCAATAATCTTGACGGACAAGTACAAATTTCTCCTTGATTTAAAGCAAACAATACAGCGCCTTCAATGGCTTTATCGAAGAAATCGTCATCATGATCTGCGACAGACGGGAAGAAAATATTTGGTGATTTTCCGCCTAATTCTAAAGTTACCGGAATAATATTTTCAGTCGCATACTGCATTACCAAACGTCCTGTAGTAGTAGAACCTGTAAATGCGGCTTTAGCGACTTTCTTGTTTGTAACCAACGAACGCCCAAGCTCTGCACCAAAGCCGTTTACAATATTTAAAACTCCCGGAGGAAGAATATCTCCTATTAATTCCATTAAAACCATTATAGAAATTGGTGTACTTTCTGCTGGTTTTAAAACAATAGTATTTCCTGCTGCAAGAGCCGGAGCAATTTTCCAGACAGCCATTAAAATTGGGAAATTCCACGGAATAATCTGTGCTACAACACCTAATGGTTCGCTTAAAGCAATTGAAACGGTCTGCGAATCGAGCTCTGCAATTGAACTTTCTTCGGCACGGATTACACCGGCAAAATATCTGAAGTGATCAATTGCCAGCGGAATATCGGCTGCAAGGGTTTCACGAATTGGTTTTCCGTTATCGATCGTTTCAACCGCTGCGATATACTCTAAATTGTCTTCGATTTTTTGTGCAATCTTATTCAATAAAATACTTCGCCCTGTTACTGAAGTTTTTCCCCAAGTTTTAAACGCTTCGTACGCGGCATCTACAGCTTTTTCAAGATCTTCTTTACCAGAATGTGCTGCTTTTGTAAAAACTTTTCCATCTATAGGAGAAACTACATCAAAATACTCGCCTGTAACGGGTGCTGTAAATTTTCCATTGATGTAATTGTCGTATTTTGCCTTAAATTCAGGTCTTTGTGTGGTTGTGCTCATAATTAGTAATTTTGGATTTATTTCAAATTTACCTTCATAATCTGAAAGAGAATAGCACTTTTCGTTCATCTAATAGCACAAATATTACACTTTTGGTTTTATAAGTTTCTTTTAATATTTTTTTATTAAAATTTTAATACAAAAAATACAAAATACTTATTCCTGTAAGCTTTTTCATAAATTAAATACAGTGAGAAAAAACCAAATAATTTCTTTCTTACTACAATTCGCAATTCTTATATTTGTATCCACATAAAAAGAATAAAACTAACATGAAAATATCTTACAACTGGTTAAAACAGTTTATTAAAACTGATTGGACATCTGAACAAACTTCTGAACTATTGACAGATTTAGGTCTTGAAGTTGAAGTTGTCGAGAAATACCAGTCTATTAAAGGCGGATTAGAAGGGGTTGTTGTAGGACATGTACTTACTTGTGAAAAACACCCTGATGCTGACAGATTAAAAGTTACTACTGTAAATATTGGTCTAGAAGCACCTGTACAAATTGTATGCGGTGCTGCAAATGTTGCCGCCGGGCAAAAAGTACCGGTTGCTACTATTGGAACTATTTTATATGATCAGGAAGGCGCTGAGTTTACTATTAAAAAAGGTAAAATCCGCGGACAGGACAGTCACGGAATGATTTGTGCCGAGGATGAATTAGGTCTTGGAACAAGCCATGACGGAATTATGGTTTTGGATGAAAACCTGGTTCCGGGTACTCCTGCCTCTGAAGTTTTCCAGATTGTAAATGATGAGGTTTTCGAAATTGGATTAACACCTAACCGTGCCGATGCAATGAGTCATTTTGGAACTGCTCGTGATTTAAGAGCGGGAATGCTTCAACGCGGTGTTAATATTGAATTGATCACACCGTCTGTAAGTAATTTTAGAGTAGATATGCGTACGCTTAAAATTGATGTTAATGTTGAAGAACCAACTTTGGCACCAAGATACTGCGGTGTAACCATCTCAGGAATTACAGTTCAGGAATCTCCAAACTGGTTACAAGATCGTTTAAAAGCGATTGGTTTAACGCCAAAAAATAATATCGTTGACGTTACTAATTATGTATTACATGAATTAGGACAGCCGCTTCATGCTTTTGATGCTGCAAAAATCAATGGTAAAGTAATCGTTAAAACATTACCAGCAGGAACTAAGTTTACAACATTAGATGATGTTGAAAGAACGTTACATGCAGAAGATTTAATGATCTGCGACGAAAAAGGACCGCTTTGTATTGCAGGTGTTTTTGGAGGAAAAAAATCAGGAGTTTCTGAAGGAACAACAACTATTTTCTTAGAAAGTGCTTA
Organism: Flavobacterium sp. HSC-32F16; assembly: GCF_024171645.1. Lineage (GTDB taxonomy): Bacteria > Bacteroidota > Bacteroidia > Flavobacteriales > Flavobacteriaceae > Flavobacterium. Next base: position 262,470 of record NZ_JALKAC010000001.1, read on the forward strand.
TTTTGATGCTGTAAGTGTTCGTAAAACAGCCAAAAGACATCAATTGAATACGGATGCATCTTTTAGATTTGAAAGAGGAATTGACCCAACCATTACTGAATATGCTTTAAAACGTGCTGCACTTTTGATTCAGGAAGTTGCGGGCGGAAAAATCACTTCTGATGTTGTAGAAGTATACCCTAAAAAAGTAGAAGATTTTTCGGTTTTATTGAATTTCAGCCACGTTTCTAAAATCATCGGACAGGAAATTCCAAAAGATACAATCAAAAAAATATTAGTTTCTTTAGACATTAAGGTAAACAGTGTTTCTGATACCGGTTTAGGATTAACAATTCCTGCATACCGTGTTGACGTACAGCGAGAAATTGACGTTATAGAGGAAATCCTAAGAGTTTATGGTTACAACAATATTGAGTTTTCTAAAAAATTCAATGCAACGGTGGCCAACTCTCCAAGAACAGAAGATTATAAAGTACAAAATGTTATCGCTTCTCAATTAAACTCACAAGGTTTTCATGAAATGATGGCAAACTCTTTAACAACAGCTGCGTATGCTAAATTATCTACTGCTTTAAAAGAAGAACACAACGTTACGATGTTAAATCCTTTAAGCAGTGATTTATCTACAATGCGTCAGTCTTTATTGTTTTCTGCCTTAGAAGCAATTTCATATAATATAAACAGAAGAAATTCAGATTTAAAATTATTTGAATTCGGAAAATCATATCATAAATACCTTAACGGATACGAAGAGCACAAACATTTGACTTTATCTATTTCAGGAAACCGAAATAAAGAAAGCTGGACATCGCCGCAAAAAGGAACCGATTTCTTTTTACTAAAAGGATATGTAAAAGGTGTTTTAGCACGTTTGGGAATTGAAAAGATTTCGAATACTCCGGTTCAATCTGATATTTTCTCAGAAGGAACTTCTATTTGCTATAACAATGATACATTGGTTGAAATGGGAGTGGTTAAAAAATCAATCTTAAAGCATTTCGGAATTAAACAGGATGTTTATTATGCTGATTTTAACTGGGATTTGGTTCTTAAAATCATTACCGGAAAAATTAAATACACTGAGATTCCTAAATATCCTGAAGTCCGCAGAGATTTAGCTTTATTAATCGACGATAAGATAACTTACGAAAGTATCTTTAATTTGGCGAGACAAACTGAAAAAGCACTTTTAAAAGACATTAATTTATTTGATGTTTATCAGGGAAGTAAACTTCCTGAAGGCAAGAAATCGTATGCTTTGAGTTTCACGATTCAGGATAATACAAAAACACTTACGGATGCTCAAATCGATAAAATCATGTCGAAATTACAGCAGACTTTTGAAACTGAATTAGGCGCAAGCTTAAGATAATAGTTTTATCTATAGATATTCAAACCCGACAGGTTTTAAAACCTGTCGGGTTTTGTTTTTTTTGTTTCAGGTTTCAGACTTCGGGTTCTTGACTTTTTAACATAGTTTCACCGCAAAGTTCGCTAAGATTTACGCAAAGAGTTTTAAAGCTTAAAACAACTTAATTACTAATAGTTATCACAATTAACCATACCAACAAACTTGAAGTTTGAAAACTGAAACAAAAAAACTTCATTTAGAATATTTCAAATACGCACGCATTAATTTTTCGTCGTATTTATTGGTTTTATAAGCCGGACCGTTGTATTTTAAAGCAAATGATGCCCAGTTTTTACTTCTTAGAATCCCTAACAGATTATTTTTTTCTAAGAACATCCCAAAGGCTTTTAAATGTTCGCCTTCATTCTCGTTCATTTTAGCAACAAACTCGTCAATGCTCTCATAACCAATTGACACCGCATTGAATCCCATTATTTGAAAAAGGCCCCATGAAGCCGAACAATATGCTGCGTCTCTAAAATTCTTATCTGCACCTAAACTTGCCGCTTTTTCTAAACGATTATATTCTTCGGCTCCGCCCACATAATATCTTCTGTTATAGCTTTCGAACAAAATATTTCCATTTGAGCTATTAGCATAAATTCCCGGATCAATATTTCTTTTCTCGAGTTGTTTCCAAAAAATATGGCCTTCAAATAAAATCTTGGGTCTTCCATCAACCAAAAAACCTTTTCCGTTGCTTTCAACTTCGTTAACTGCTTTTACAACGGCGAGTTCCAGATTAAACTGATTGGAAAAATCAATAAGATTTTGCTCTGAAAGCAGTTTTGAATTAGAAGAAAATAAATTACCGTTCTTCGCTAAAAGTGCTGACCAGGTTTTTAATCCCACTACTCCATCTACAACCAAATTGTTGTTTAACTGAAAATCTTTAATCGCCGTATCAGTCGCTGTTCCAAAATAATCTGAAACCACAACATTGTAGTTTAATTTTGAAAGAAGTTCATTTAAATAATAAACCTCACTTGACTTTGTTCCTGATTTTATCGTTCTCATGACTTTTTGTTTATAGTAATTATTGATGCTTTCGAAAAATCGAAAACATCATTTTTGGTACCAATCAGATTGTCATTTTTATCAAAATAATTGACTTTATAAGAAATCAATGTCGAATTATTCTGTGTGTTTTTAATTATAAAGTTGAATAATATTGGGGTCGAAAATTCAGCTTTTAAGCGCTCCACGGTAAATTTACTTCCCGTTTCCTGAACCGTTAATTCAATCGTTATTTTAGTTGTTACCGTAGTCTGGCTTTTAATCTGCACTTGAACATACCTGTTATAACTAGTTGATTGTGAAACAACCTGACTAAACTCAGAACTTATGTTTTCTATATTTTCAAAATCAAAAAATACATTTTTCAATTCACCTGAAGTGGACGGATTAAGAGCTGTAAAATCTAAAAGCTTAATATCATTACTTATTAACTGTGGATAATTTTTAAAAAAAGTGCTGTTTAAATACGTTGCATTTTGGTTATAAACCAATAAAATAGAGTTGAGTTTACAATTCGAAATGGACTGATTATTAATTTGGATTTTTTTAGCTGCATTGTCAATCAAAACTTCGATAATTTCGCCAATTGTCTGTTCGATATTCAACTCAATAATACTGGTATCTTTTATTTCTTTATGTTTGAAATTGATGTTGGCGTATTGCGTTATCGTATTGTTTAAGGCATTAATCATAATACTCGCTTCCGATAAATTTTCTGTAGAAAGATTAAACAAAAAGTGTTTTCCGTCAATCGTAATATCTGACTGTTGAAGGAAATAATTACCACTTACTTCATATTCTGCCCCAATATCATTCGGAAACAAGAATTGAACCTTATCAAAATAATCCGTTGTGTCTCCTTCTATAAAATTATTTTGAAGCAGAGCAATTTTCAATTTAGCCAAATCAAAATCAGATAAACTTGGACCAATGGCAAACTGAAAACTAATTTTTGATATTTCTTCGGATGTTCCTGTACCTTCTTCATAAGCATGAAAAATCGTCGAAATACAAGGCTTCATCGTATTTAAATCCTTGGAAAGACTGTAAATCTTTGAAATCAATAGAAATGTATTAGGCTGTACCATTGATTTGTAAATCGACAGTTTACTAAAATTAAACCCTGAAACAAATATTTGCTTAAACTGCGAAAAATCTTCGTTTAAATTAAAAGGAATAGTAGTGAATCCGCCGCCAATTGTTTTATATAAACTAACCACAGGGATTGTTCCAATAGGATAACTCAACGTTTTGTTGATTTTAAGCAGAAAAGTGCTTTTTACATATTCTTCCTGAACGTCTGCACGTATGTTATTATCTCTTTGAATTTCTGAGATTACCGTTTTTGGCGCAACTCTGCTTGCCATATCAGCTTTTACGAGCAATGGACTGTTTATAAGCATTGCTTTTGGCTGAAGCGTGGTTTTTGTTGTCAAATCTTTTTTAGTGCTTATTTGGCTTCTTAAAACAGTTAGATCTCTCGCAAATAGAAAATTTCGTTTTACTTTAGAATACCCTTTAAAATCAAAAAATAAATCAATATTACACTTTAAGTCATTAATATTGGATACTAGATTTATAAAAGCAATTTTAACGGCTTCATCAATCAAATCAAATTGAATTTCCTGAGTTGTTGTATTTACAATTCCGTTTACTTTAACGAAATCACTTTTGACTTTTAAATTTAAAATGGCTTCTCTCAGGTTTAAATCAATACTTTTTTGATTGGCTTGCAGGGGTTTATTTTTGATACTGTATTTCAATGTTACTTTTCCTGAAAGACCACCTTTATTTCCTGACTTATCCGGCACATTTTCATAATAAAAAACGGTTCCGTTATTGGGCTCGATTTCAATTTGGGGAAAAAATAAGGTAATATCATTTTTAAAATAATCCTTAAAGAAAGCATTCTCTGTAATAGCGCTATCCTCTTGTATTAAAGGAAAATAGCTTTCAAATATTGGAAACCCAATTATTATAGGTTTTATTTCAATCGAATGAATTACAGGATGTTCAATAACTTTAAAGTCCGTTTCTTTTTTAAGGGTTGCAGCAGTGAAAGAAATGCTGGGTTTTGCAGGCTCAAGATTAAATCTGTTAATAGGAACTAATTTTGTTCCTTCGAGCTTGAATGTGTTTAAATCTGGCATGATGTTTTGGTTTAATGATTAGTGACTTTTAGAAAACAAAAGGGACATTATGTCCCTTTTGTAAAATGTCTCAGAAAAATTATTCCATAAATGGAGCTCTGATTTTTTCGATATCAGCATTTTGAGCTGCAGTTCCGGTTGGAATTTCAAATAAAACATCACCTTCCAGATAATCAATTTTTTGATAATCTGTTGAGATTGACACTTTCTTAGCTTTCTTGCCAATTTTACCGCTGCAAGTATATTTTACTTTATACTCTGTTGGTTTTATGGTGTAATCCAGTTCATACCAAGCTCTGTACGGAATGGCATCTTCAAAATTATCTACAGTAAACTTGAACTTTTTAGACGACATTTTATCGACTTTTAAAGTTACTTCAAGTGTATCACAATCGTAAAGCTCTTCTGTAGATAAATTGTAATTGATCATGTTTTGAATTGGAAGCGGCACAAAGATTTTAGTTCCTTCAAATTCAAACTCTCTTGTTACATCTTTAAGCTTGATTCTCTTGTCTTTTTCATACATTACTTCTTGTCTTACTTTAATTTTAGAAGAACCGTTATTTTTTACAAAATCAAACACAAAAGCATTCTTTTCTTTCGATTTATCGTTCCATGTAGCCGGGAAAATCGCATCGATTTCCTTACCAGATTTGCTGGTATTTTTTACATAAGGAGTTCCTTCCGGAGCAATCATTCTTCCCGAGCTTTTCCAGATTAATTTACCTTTAGAATCAGGATATCCAACTTCAATAGAAACCTGGCTTACCGGGCTGTCGTTCACAATATCACTGTCTTTGTCCAGTTTAATTAAACCTCCGTTTAAAGAAGCAATTACCTGAACTTTTGAGAAATCTTCGTCTAACTGAATTACAGTGATATACTTTTTCAATTCTGCTTTTGCTTCTGCTCCTGATTTTAAAGTCAAAGGAGTCAGATTTCCACTGATTTTTGAATCTAAAACCTCAATGGCAGAGAATTTAATTTCATCTGTAAATTTTACTTCTCTAATTTGAGTTCCATGTTTCAAACTCACGCCAACGCTTCCAGCGCCAAAAAGAATTCTAAAAAATCCTCCTGGTTTTTCCGGCGTTGATGCTGGTGTAAATTGTTTTTCCGGTGCGTCAAAAATTTGTTTCTGAACCAATTGAAAAGCAAAATCTCTTTGTTTTTGAAAAAGTGCTTCTTCTACTTTTTTTCTTTCTTCGTTAGAAAACTGGTTATCAGTAATAATTTCACTAACGATTCCGCCTTGAGTCAGGATTTTTTCATATTCACTTTCCCAATTTACATCCACAAACGACCAGCTCACATTGGCTTTCGCCGAAAAATATGTGTGCACTTTTTTAACATCTACGGTTGTTTTGATCGTTGTAGTCGGCATATATCCTTTGTATTTGATCTTATTTTCGACTACAAGGTTATTGGTTCCTGTTTCTAAAGCATCTTTTACCAAAGAAGCACTATAGCGCCCCATAAGTACAGAAAGCGCATTGTCTCCAAGTCCAAAAGTGGTTCCTGCTCCTTCTCCCTGAATATTAAATGTCCACGGATTTGCACCTCCAAAAGGATTATTTGGTGATTTTTCGCCCACAACATGCATAGATATTGTGTTTTCTGTTAATTGAATCGGTCTTACATTTGTTTCATTAAAATCTCTATCAACTCCTTTTAAATAAGAAAATAACCCAAAAAGTTTTGATTGTCTCTGATTATTATAATTTGTATGAAGTTTCGTTTTTAATTTATCGATTGCTTTTTTCAATAAAGCTTCTGGTAAATCAATTGTACTTGTTAAGGTGGTATAAGCTCCGGCTTCTTCTTCCAGACCTTCTGCACCTATTACGGTAGAAGAGTCTCCTTCTGATTTAAAAACCTGCATTGCAAATTTAAATCTTCCATCAGGATGTTTTGCCAGCCTTGGGGCTTTTGGATAATAGTAGAACTGCATTGGTAATCCGGCATCTCTTAACAATATATTGTTTGGATCTGGCGAAAAAAGTACTGCGAAATCTGCTCCATCTTCTTTCTCTAAAAGAATTTCTACTGTTCCGGCTCCTGCATGAGGATAACCTAGGGGTGTTGGTTGTGACATAATTTAAAAAATTTAGTTATTACTTATTAATGGTTACTCATTTTGATCGTCGTTTTTAATGCACAAAATCGACGATGTAAAATTGTTTCATTATAAAATATTATGAAACAGCACTTTAACCCATTTTTTTAAATAATTTTACCCAACTAAAAAAGGGTGTTTTTCCCCTTGCAGCGTTTTTGGGTTTAAGATAATTTTGTCCCATCAACAATTAAAAATACAGCAAACTAAACCATTAACCAATTAAATTTTAAATAATTATGAAAAATCCACCCGCAAAACCGAATCAGTTAATAACTAAAGAATTTGCAAAGCAGTTAAACATTAACTATAACAATAAGAAAGCAGCATCCTTAACCGGAAAAGCTGCTAAAAAAGAAGATGCAAATGCTATTTGGTATTCATTAGAAGCTTTAGAAAGCTATATAGATTATATTAAAACGCATGGAGCAAAAGACGGATACAACGTAGATGGCATACGTTTTTATTTTGGCGTATATCCTGACGATGAAAAGCACGGCGAAAAAGCCGGATTAACCACTTTATTCTTGGTTCCTACAGGAAAAAAGGTCGAAAACAACACCGCAAAAATTCAAAGTTTCGCTTTAGTTCAGGAAGCATCGTCATCTGACATTCAAAGCCTTGACCCAATGAATTACGGAAACATCGGAAGACCGCCAAGTTTATTATATTAAGAAAATTATGTTTGAATTTTTAAGATCTTATATCATTTATTTAGCTTTGTTATCAGGCTGCATCGGATTAATTTCGATGCATAAATTACCTGGTAAGAAAGCTAAATTTTTAGTAATTTTAATTTGGTTTTCTGTACTAATAGAATTAGTTGGATACTATTTTACTTATTGGACGGGCTTATTAAATTATTATGTCTATAATTTTTATATGTTCGTTAGTTTCTCAGCCTATATTTTATTACTGCGAAGCCTTCTGTTAAAGATAAATTACAGATTGACTGCAGTATATTTTCTTATCTTATTTATTGTTTCTTTCTTTTTAAACATTATGTATTTTAAAGAGGATGCCAATCGTTCTTTTACGTATAGTTTTGCCATTGGAGTATTACTTGTACTAATATTATGCTGTCTATATCTGGTAGAGATTTTTAATTCAGACAAAATTTTAAACTTTAAACGATCTGTTTTTTTCTGGTATATTTTAGGAATATTGGTTTTCCACGTTCCTTTTACGCCCTTTATGCTGGCTATTAATTGGTTTCTTGTTTTACAAGATGAATCCACCTTTAGTCTGGTATTGTTTATTCTAAATATTCTGGCGCACACTTGTTTTATAATCGGATTTCTATGGAGCGAAAAGAAATACAATTATTAGTCATTTCATTAGGTATTGTTTTTCTAACTTTACTTGTCGTGATACTGGTTCTTTTTTTTTATTTTTTAAAGAAGAAAAACAACTATTTGGTCGAAAAAATGGAAGCTGAAATGTATTTCCAATCAGAACTTGTAAAAACCAGAATTGAAATAAAAGACCAGACGCTTTCTGAAATCAGCAAAGAACTTCATGATAATATTGGGCAGATTATTTCGGTAGGAATTATGCAGCTCAATATGTCTATCAGCAGTAAAAGTATTCAGGTAAAAGAACTAAAAGACCTAAAAGATGTCCTGGCAAAGGCATTAGACGAACTCCGGATTTTATCCCGCATTATCAATAAAGATAATTTACTGCAAAGCAACTTCATCGAAGCAATAAAACAGGATTTAGAACGCGTAAAAAAGCTCAAGAAAATTCATTATCGCTATACATTAACCGGAAAAATTCCAAAAATAAGCGAAGAACACGATTTATTTATTTACCGAATTTTCCAAGAAGCTTTACACAATAGTCTAAAACACTCTCACAGCGATTTATACGAAGTAAATATTGTAACGACTGAAACACTTTTTCAGTTGAAATTAAAGGATTTTGGGATTGGCTATGATGTAAAGAAAGCAAATTCCGGACTAGGATTAACTAACATGAAATTAAGGGCCAAGTTGATTGGTGCCATATTAATCATGAAATCGAATGCATCAGGAACAACCGTAACTTTAGAATACCCCTTAACCACAACCAATGAAACCGAACACTAAAAGTAAAATTATAATTGTAGACGATCATCAGCTTTTTTCTCAATCCTTAGAACTTCTAATTAAAAGTTTTGGCGATTATGACGTGATTGACAGATTTGAAAACGGTAAAGTTTTTATTTCTTATCTTCAGGAGAATCCAGATTCTGATATTGATCTGGTACTATTAGATGTTAATATGCCAGTTTTAGACGGTTTAAGCACAATGAAATGGATTAAAGAGAACAGACCCAACTTAAGAGTAATCGCGCTTTCTGTAAATGACGATGAAGAAATAATAATCAAAATGATTACTAATGGTGCAAAAGGTTATTTATTGAAAGATACTTCACCGGAAATTTTTAAAGAAGCAATTGAATGTGTTATCGAAAAAGGATTTTATTTCACCGAATTAGTTTCGGGAATGCTTATCAATAAAGTGAACAGTGATAATAAAAAAGTCAATTTAAAAGAAAAAGAACTGGTTTTTATAAAACACGCCTGCACCGAGATGACTTATAAGGAAATCGCATCAGAAATGTGCCTGAGCCCTAAAACCATCGACGGATACAGAGAATGTTTATTTGATAAATTAGAGATAAAAACCAGAATAGGTTTGGTCTTGTACGCGGTTAAACACAAAATTGTGTTTGTTTAATTAATAAGTCAGCGCTGCAAAGACCGGAAACTCTTTGATTTTTTCTCTACCGTTCAGGAAAGTCAGTTCCATCAGGAAATTGCACTGTACAATTTCTCCTCCCAGTTTTTCTACCAATTCGCAAACCGCTTTTGCAGTTCCGCCAGTTGCCAGAACATCGTCGTGAATTAAAACACGATCGCCTTTTTTGATGGCATCAGTATGCATTTCAAGGCTGTCAGTTCCATATTCTAATTCGTATGAAGCTGAAATAATATCAAAAGGCAGTTTTTTAGGTTTTCTAACCGGAACAAATCCTGCTTTTAGTTCTTGTGCCAATAACATCCCGAAGAAAAATCCCCGGCTTTCTGCTCCTACAACTTTATCAATTTTCTGATCTTTTAGGGAATTTACCAAAATTGACAAGCATTCCTGCCTCGCTTCAACGTCATTTAGCAGCGGAGTGATATCTTTAAATAAAATTCCTTCTTTAGGAAAGTCCTGAATATCACGTATATAATTTTCAATCTTCATTTTTTTTTATTTTTATGTTATTTTTCTCTTGTATATGTCACATTTCTTCCTATCTTTGCACCCGCAATAAGCAATCAACAAAGCTACAAAAAATTAGCTAATTGATAACAAAAAGGCCTCGTGGCGCAACTGAATAGCGCATCTGATTACGGCTCAGAAGGTTACTGGTTTGAATCCAGTCGAGGTCACAAAAAGAGATAACTAATTACTAGTTGTCTCTTTTTTTTTGCACGAATATGTAGATTTTTCAAGCCTTCACGGATCAACACGAAAACCTGTGGGGAAGCAAAAATTAGGCATAAATATTAGTTAGCCTAAAAAGAAAATATTCTACATTTCTCACGCCTCTAAATTTTGATCTAAAAGCTTTTATTTTTGCATTAAAAGATTCTGCCTAGGCATTGGTACTTCTATTGTCAAAATAATTTAATATAGTTTGATAATGATTCATAATCGTTCGGGAGATCGTATTGAAAGATTTAAATCCAGATTGATTTACTTTTTCGTGCCATTTGGCTAATTTGGTAAAACCAATGATTTTATCGGTTGTATTCTCAAAAATACTTCGAAGTTCCTGAGTTAGATTATATCCTTTTTGAATCTCAGGATATAAGTCAAATAGCACCGCAGCACATTCTGTTTGGTTTTAATCACTCCCTCTAGAAAAATTCAATGAAAAAAATATGTATTTCTACGGAAATAATACCATATTAAATTTGATAACTTAACAGGATTCGAACAGCAAATGTTGAATAGTAATTATAACTTTTTAATATCCTAAATTGTTTGAATTGCAGTTTACTGGTACATAAAAATTGAGTTAATGAAACAATTAACAATTGATTATTGAACTCTATAGCACCGCTAGCAGTGAATTGTTTCAAAAGGAAAATTAAAAAGATTGATCACAAAATCTTACGAAATAGTAAAAGCAGCTAAATCTATAAAGATTAAAAAATAATCCTCTCGATATTCCAAGAAAACAATAATTTAAAAATAATCTGTAATTAATAATAAACTGACCAGTTTATTATTATATTTGCATCGTTATGGCAAGAACAAAGGAATTTGATTATGAAAAGAAATTAGATATTGCGCTAGAACTTTTCTGGACGCAGGGATATCATGTGACTTCCATCACTGACTTGGAGACGCACTTAGGAATTAATCGAAGTAGTATTTATCCAACTTATGGAGATAAAAAAGCGCTGCTTATTAAATGCCTGACCAAGTATATGAAATCTAAAGTATCAGAATATGAAGGTATTTTAAAACCTGACCAGACTGATGCAGTTGAAACTTTAAGAGCATTATTAAAGCTGGCAGTAGATCAAAGCATAAAGGAAGACAGAATATGTCTGGCTGTTAAAATTGCATTTGAACTGGCATTAACTGACCAGGAGGTCAGACGTCTACTTGCAGCAAATGAGAAAAAGATAGAGCACATCTATTTTGAATCATTAAAGCTTGGGCAGAGCCAAGGAAGCATTAAAGTTGATTTAGACACAAAATTGACTGCTGATTTCTTTGCCAGTTCGTCTAGTGCAATGTTCAAGAATTATGCATTAAATAAAAATCGAAAATATATCTACGATATGATAGAGACTTTAATCTTAATGATTAAAGTCTAAATAGGTCATCTTGGAACGGAATTAATATAATGAAAATATTTTTTTAACCTTTTTTAAACCGATCAGTTTAATATGAAATAAATCTATACACAAGAATTGCATACTTGGGATGCATGGACGTTATCGAAATAATAAGTACAGATTTCGCTACGCTTGTAAGCTAAACTGTACATTATATAAAAATCGAAAGTGTCGCTACGACATTTTAAAAACTTTAATCATTACGATTAAAATGGACTAGAAACTTTCGAACAGAATTAATAAGTAATATTTTTTTTACCTTTTTTTAAACCGACCAGTTTAATATGAAATCAAATTTAAATAAAAGAATAGCGTACATCGGATGTCTGGGCGTTATCGGAATTATAAGCACGGAATTTGGCGTAATTGGCATCTTGCCGCAGATTGCTGATTACTACAAAATAAATATTGGAACCGCAGGGTATCTCTTGAGCATATTTGCTTTAACAATTGCCCTTACAGGACCTTTCATGGTTTTATACGTATCAAAATTTGACAAAAAGAAAATTATGATGTATGCCTTAGGACTTTTCCTAATTTCTAATTTCTTTTCAATTTTCAGCCCTCCTTTCTGGCTTCTAATGATACTTCGAATACTGCCCACGATTTTGCATCCAGCATTCTTTTCAATGGTAATTGCTGCTGCAACAAAAGATACATCTGCTCAAATGCAGATGCGCTTAACCAGTATGATAATTGGAGGAATAGCCCTTGCACAGGTAACACTTATCCCATTCACCACATTTATCGCAAGTATTTACACCTGGCAGTTGAGTTATGTTATTCAGGGTTTGCTCATTTTGATAACATTGATTATCATTTATAAGTTTCTGCCGTCTATGCCCAATAAGGAGGTGAAGTCTTTTAAAAACCAATTGAGCATACTCAAAAGACCTAGGTTTATTGCAGGGACTGCTTTGAACCTTCTTCTTATAACTGCCTGGTTTTGTTCCTATAGTTATTTTGCCGATTATCTTTCGAAGGAAAAAGGTTTAAGTGCACAGCAGATTAGCTATATGCTGCTTTTGTTTGGAATAATGGGTGTGATATCTAACTTTCTGGCAGGTCGTTTACTGGGAAGATATATGTTCTGGACTACCCTATTTTTCCTTGCAGGTACATTTCTGCTTCCATTTGCATTTCAATATACCGGCAGTTCACTGCTCAGCATATCAATTGTGGTGGGATTTTGGGGAATTATGTATGGACCATGCTTCTTAATTGGCGTCGGCCATATGGTATCGGCCGCATCCGATGCAAAAGAATTCGCGAACAGTCTTCAGACTTCGTTTGGAAATCTTGGTGTTTCACTAGGTACTGCTATTGGTGGATGGTTTATTAATCATTACGGAATATCAATTACGCCATGGATTGGTCTGGGTTTCGGTGCACTGGCTGTTATTATAATTTTTTGGAGAGCCTGGCTCGATAGAGCTATTACAGCTGAGAACCTTTAAAGGCACGCAAGTATTTTAACAAATTGCAAAAAAAAATCATTTTATTAATTAATCAAAGAATAGCCGAGTGATCGGGTTAATCAATTGTAAAATCAAATACACTTTCCAACAATCCCCAACAGGACATCTAAACCAAAATTACAAAGCCAATGGAAGACAGACATTAAATATAGTATGCCAATTTCTTCAAATAATCCAAAAAAGATGTTGAAACTTGTCCTGTTCCTGTCACAAATGCCAAAAGGCGCCAATTGGATACAATTGGCGCCTTTTTTTATATATCCCTATTAATAAATGAGTTTGACTTATTTTTGCTGTAATTTTCTTTTTTAGAATCGTACAATCTAAAGAAGAAAACTGCAAAAGAATACATATTGCGCAGAAAGAGAATCAGATTCAATAATTTCAGTTTCACAAAAAATTGATAGAATTCAGAATGTTCAGGTTAGACTGAACGCTTTTACAAATCCCACATTAGCAGAATTTTTCTATTTGGTCTTTTACAATTTCTATATACTTTTTCTTATTTTGAGGGTTTATAACTCCAGCGCCCAATTCTTCCTTTAGTGTATATATATATAGGGAGATTTAAAATGCATCTTCTAAATCTTTATACTAATCATCTAAGAATTGAACTTTTACCATCAACTGATCAAGGCTGTCTAAAGGTTTATTTTTTTACTGATATAAAAGTTTCTACCACGGCATTTTCTCCTTCAAAATATTTTTGCCCATGAACCGTAAAGTCGGCCCTATAGGCTCTTTTTAAATTTAGCTCCTTATTTCCCCATATTTGCAGCCAGGTATTGAAAATAGCTTCAGGCATCTTTCCTTTGGAAATAAATTTTTGGTAGCTTGTGGTTTCAATTGTGATGCCAACAAATCCTTTAGGAATATTTTCCAGTGTGCTTACCGGCAATCCTATTATAGTGGTGTAGGGCCCTGTAAAATCGGTTTCATAATCCGTATAAACAGCATAAATTTCATCATTTACTTTATTAGGAATTTGTTTTTGGATTTCTTCGCTCCAGAATTTGCCCCACAAAGCTTCAATATCTTTGGCAGATTGTCCATTTTCATTAGTTGTTCTGGTTGAAATTCCTACTACATAAAATTTCTGAATGGTTTGGTTGTTCATTTTTGTTAATTTGTTTGTCTGCGATTGCGCTGTTAATGAAGTGAACATTAAAGTAAGAATAATTAAGTTGTGCAAATTTTTCATCATATTTGATTTTGCAGCAAATTTAAAATATGCCTGTGACAGCCCTATGTCAAGGGTGTAGAACATTTTTTTCTGCAAATATCAAAATACTCTTCAAATGATATTTTATGTGGTTCAAATGTGTGGTTTTGCACCAATAGACTTTCAATTCTATCTAAACGAAATGCTCTGTAATCGTTTCTCAATCTACAGAGCGCAATGAGCAGCCAATTTTCCTGCGATGTGTAAATTGCAAAAGGTTCTATGATTCTTTCTGTTGTTTGGTTATTGCCGGGGGAATAGTATTTTATTTTGACAGGATTAAAATTTGTCAAAGCCAATTGAAGAGTTGACAAATTATTACTTGTGCGCTCACAGTCTGCATTTTTTCCGAATACAATGCGATTAGAAAGTAAATTAACTTTGTCTTTCGTGTTGTTTCTTAATACCGATTTGATTTTAGTAATTGCATCTGTATAATCTTTTACAAAAGACGCATCTTTATTTCTTAAAACCAATTGTTCAGCTGTAATCAAAGCATTAGCTTCATTTTCAGAAAACATTACCGGTGGAATTCTGTAACCGTCCATCAAACTATATCCTTTTCCGTCTTCTGTTAGAATGGGAATGCCTGCTTGTTCTAATGCCTTGATGTCTCGATAAATTGTACGTTTACTAATAGAAAATTTTTCAGCTAATTCCGAAGCTGTTAAAAGACGTTTTGTTTGAAATTGCGTCAAAATTGCGGTCAGTCTTGAAAGTCTTTTTGTATCGTTAACGTTCATTTTTATTCTATTTTCGGGTTTTGAGCGTTCTTGGACTTGATACCTTTATCGCAAAGGAAAGATAAGGCGAATTTAAAAAAAAAATAGTTATCCATACTTTGTGTTAAAACGTGAAGTTTTTTTTAACTTCAACATTTTGTCATAAAATTTAAGCTTGTCTGTTTTCACTAAAATTAAAATCATTTCAGAATTAAATAGATTTTTGGTTCAGTCCCCAACAGTCCATCTAAACCAAATTGCTGAAGTCAATCAAAGACACGCCCTATTTGAAGTATGGCAATCTTTTTAAATCTTCCATAAAATGTATAGTAATTTGTGTCGCAGCTTTAATAAGGCCCTAACGAGTACCCACTTGATTTTCAATCAATAAAAAAAATTACTTTTTTTTTCTTAAAAAATTAAACTGTCATTGAAACATTTTGAAAAAAAACGACTAACATTTCAATCAAGATCTTTTTTTACCAGCTTTCGTCTTTGCAACAATTTTAAGCAAACATAATTTTGCTGAGTTAATATACATCTGTTAGCCGTTAGAATATTCAATTAAAAATCAATAATAATGACAAAAAGGACATTTCTAAAATCAGTATTTAAGCAGGGAATTATAATGGGACTCAGCTTTTGTCTCTACACTATTTTAATGTGGCTGACAAAATTAGACACAACTTATTTAAATATTGGACAATATTTAGATATCGCAATAATTCTGCTGCCCTTACTTATGATTTTTTGGATTATAAAAAAACATACTGCTTCTTATAAAGTAACAGTTATTCAAAGAATTGTAATCGCTGTTTTTGTCGGTTTCATTTCCTATTTAATTTACGATCCTTTCCTGTACATTTATCATCACTACATTAATCCTGACTGGTATAATGCCGTATTAAATTTAAAAGAATCAGATTTAATTGCTGGTCATACGCAGCCAAATAAAATAACAGCGATTTTAAAAGAAATGAAAACGTCGCCAACAGCTCAGGCAGATTTATTTAGAGTATCCGCAGCAATACCTTCTGTAATTATTTTACCGGTTTTAATTTCTTTAATTTCTCTCATTTTTATAAAAAATAAACCCCAAAAATAGTACAGTAGCTCATGCAGTTTAATTAATCAGATCAGGAGTGAATTAATTTATCTAAAAATAAACTGGAGTTTTTTGATAAAATCATTTTTGAAATTAAATAAATTTTAACGCAATCCCCAACAAGACATCCAAACCAAATTTACAAAGCCAATGAAAGACAGACACTACATGTAGTACGCCAATTTCTTCAAATCATCCATAAAATTTATTATAATTTGTCCCGTCGAGGTCACAAAAAAGCCAAAAGGCGCCAATTGAAGACAATTGGCGCCTTTTTTTTATTACCTAATAGCAATATTTTGACTCGTTTTTGAGGATCAATGCAAAAAACTGTGGATTGATAAAATTTACGCATAAATATTAGTTAACCTAAAAAGGGATCAATCAGCACTTTTTCCAATGCTAATTGTAATAACAAAAATCATGCTTCTTAAAAAAATATTTTGTCGTACTTTTATTTAAAATATTTAAATCTATGTATGACCAGCTTTTCAGCTACATTAGCAGATACAGTGAATCTCCTCTTACACTAGAAGATGAAGTATTAATAAAAACAGCACTGAAACCTGCGAAGTTAAAAAAGAAGGAGTTGTTCCTTGAACAGGGGAATATCTGCCAGTTTACAGGTTTTATAATAAAAGGTGCCATGAGACAATACAGCATCGACAGCGCCGGTAATGAGCATATCATTCAGCTGGCTCTTGAAAACTGGTGGATGGTGGATCGTGAAAGTTATCTTATGAAAACACCATCGGTATATAATATTGATGCATGGGAAGATACAGAACTTCTAATATTGGAAGCTGACGATCTGCAGCGTCTGCTTGAAATACCTACAATTAAGGAAATGTTCTGGAAGATGAACCAAAGCAGTTTCATAGCTTCCCAAAAAAGATTAAACAATTCCATTGCACTTCCCGCCATGGAAAGATATGAGCAATTACTTAAAAGCTACCCTGATTTTGTACAGCGCTTTCCCCAGCATATCATTGCTTCTTATTTAGGTATCAGCAAGGAAACCTTAAGCCGCGTGCGCAGTAAGCTATTCCAAAAATAAAATTAAGATCCTGCCCTGCTTTAGTTCTTCTATTGTTCTTTATTGACAAATGTCATCGTTTTCTGTTCTATGACCGCAATAAATTTGCCTTATAAATCAGTAACAAAGATTTTTAAAATTTAGAACAACATTTAAAACATTAGAAAAATGAAACAGTTTACAAAAGATGATACCGTTATGCTATTAATTGATCATCAAACAGGCACACTTAATTTTGCAGCTAACAGACCTCATGAAATGATCGTGAGCAGAACAAGAGCTTTGGCTAAATTTGCAACAGCTTTAAACATTCCCGTTGTGCTTACCAGCAGCCAGGAAGATCATGCACAAGGACCTTTAATTCAGGATTTACAGGATCTGCTTCCTAAAGAGTATGCAGATAGAGTAAAAAGAGAAGGAATTACAAATGCATGGGATGACGAGAATTTTAAAAATGCTGTTCTAAAAGCAGCTGGCGGAAGAAAAAACGTAATCATGGCAGGCCTTACTAATGATGTATGTATTGTGTGGCCTTCAATTTCAATGCAGGAAGAAGGATTTAATGTTCAGGTAGTACTTGATGCAGGCGGATCTCCATCAAAAATTGCTGATGATATCGCACAGCAGACTTGGGAAAGCCAAGGTGTAAGAACTACAACAATCAACCAGATAATTTCTGAAATGGTGCACAACTGGGCAACCGAAGACGGTCAAAAAGTTCTTCCAATACTTTTTGAAGAAGTTATGTCTAAAGTAGGACAGTTCTCTTAATTAATAGATTCTTATAATCGAAGCTGGGGTATTTAGGTATCCGGCTTCTTTAAAAATATAATTATGATACAGAAAATAAACAGCTCCCAATTTCTGGGTCACGGTCCGATAAAGATTCTTTATCCGGGTTCGGCCGTTTCAAGTACCGATACCGGAATAGGAAGCATAGGAAGAATTGACCATCCTGAAATAAATTCCAATACGGTTATTAAAATGCATCCCCACATCAACGATGAAATTCTTTCTTACTTCAGGACAGGGGAAGCAGAACACAGTGACTCGGAAGGATTTGTGAAGGTAATCGGCGGAAAGACCCTTATGCTGATGAAAGCCGGAAAATCATTCTTTCATGAAGAAAAAATCATGGGACAGCAGCAGACAATGGAAGGGCTTCAGATTTTTATCCGTCCCGGTAAAAAAGACCTGAACCCCGAAGTGGTATTCTTGGAACTGGAAGATCTTCATAGCGAAAACAGCTGGCGTATTATCGGATCTCCAAATCCTGAAACTGAATTTCAATTCAGCAGCCAGACCTGGATTTACGATATAAAACTTCTTAAGGGTAGCACTTCAGAAATACCCCAGCTGCCAAAGGAAAATCTTACTGCCCTATTATACGTTTTTCAAGGAGCAGTCCAGGTGAATAGTACAATTGAACTTAACAAAAAAGAATGTATCGTATTTAAAGAAGAGCCGGTTTCTATAAAAGCTTCACAAGACGCTGAGCTGGTCTTATTCTTTACAGACGAACAAGGAGAAATCTTTAAAGGAGGAATGTACAGTGGAAATCAAATGTAATTATGGACAATACTATCAGCATTATCAGTAAAAATGAAGGAGAACGTCTTGCAGTTGCAGGCGGTAATTACAGAATTATAATATCTGGAGAACAGACCAATGGCAATTACGCTGTTATTGAAATGATAGTGCCTCCGGGAGGAGGACCGCCTCCGCATGCTCATCCTGACACCCAGGAAATGTTTCATGTCCTGGAGGGGGAGCTGGAATTTAAAACTGAAGCAGGAAAACAGCTTGTAGCGCAGGACGGATTCATAAATATCCCTTTTGGCGGCGCCGTGCACTGCTTTAAAAATACTTCAAAAAATTATGCACGTCTGCTCTGTACGGTAGTACCGGCAGGACTGGAAAACTTGTTTCATGAAATAGGAATTCCGGTAAAAGCCGGCGAATTCCTGCCCGTTCCTGAACTCACAGAGAAACGGAAGGAATTTTTAAAAGAGATGGACTGGAAATACGGCCAGAGAACATACGCTCCTGATTACTTAGGATAGCAGTTCAATCCAATTAAATATAAAAATTTGGCGGACAGGTTTTTCCAGCGGGCTGATTGCTTAAAATCAGCACTGGATGATTCCTGCAATATTTCTATTGCCATGCAGAAACTGTTGTCTGTCCTTAGAATGTATTGTACAATACTGCCCTAAAAAAGAATAAAAATGGAAAATATAGATAAAAATACGGCAGAACCCGGTAATTTAAGCAATGAGCTTGTAGGCTGGTCAGCAGAAGTTAACGGAATTAAAATTAATTATCTTATGGGAGGCAATCCTGAGGGAAGTCCTGTTCTTTTATGGCACGGCTTTTTAGGGACTTCAAGCTCCTGGAGAAAAGTGGCAGCAATTCTTATTGAAGCTGGACTTGCCGTTTTAATTCCTGATATGAGAGGATATGGGGATTCTGATAAACCGCAAGGCACTATTGGATATGATGCCCGCACAATCAGTGAGGATTTCAGGGCTTTAGTGAAAAAGCTGGATTTTGGAAAAGGAAAGCCTATTACCCTGGCGGCACATGATATGGGCGCGGCACCAGCCCTTATCTGGAGCGCTGACCACCCGCAGGAGATTGCCGCTTTATTTTATATAGAAATGGTAGTGATGCTTGATCAGGTGCTCAGCCCCCACTTATCATTCAGCCGTGAAACCATGGAAAGCCAGATGGGGCCGATGTGGTGGTGGATCCTTCCCCATGCTCCAAAGGCGCTTGAAGTACTGTTTACAGGAAGAGAACGTGAGTTCCTTACCTGGTTCTATGATTGGATGACTGCCGGAAAAGATGTAATTGACAGCGAACAGATTGATGAAATCTATCGCACATTCTCTGGGAATAATGGTTTCCAAGGTGCTTTCGGAATATACAGAGGGGTATTTGATTCTATAGATCAGACCACACCTTTACTTCAGAAAAAAATCAAAGTGCCGGTTACTGCTATCGGAGGAGAATATTCACTTGGAGCTGGTGTTGGCGAAATGACCAAGCTGGTAGCGGAAAATGTAACTTTAATTGTAATCGAAAATGCCGGTCACTTTCTTCCTGAAGAAAAGCCACAGGAAATAGCACATCACATTTTGACTAATTTCTAACTTCGGAAATTTATAGAGTGAATCTAATTATTATATTTTAGTAACAAAATAAGATCCAAAATTTAATACATTTTTCTTTTATTTCCTTTCTTTAAAATAATACTAAAGCAAAGAGTCAACTGCATCAGCGTATATATTTATATCATAAACAATACAAATCATTAATCTAGCGTTCGATAACTTAACAGGATTCGAACACCAAAAATTGAGCTAGAAATTAAGTTTTAGATTCTGCTTAATTGTATTCAACTGCTTTTCAAAGGCTAATAGTTCATCTCGTGTAGTAACTGATTTATCATCAAATAATTAGTTAAATCTTAAACTAACTTTAATTAATTTATCCAAAATATCTGGTTTATAAATTCCAGGAAGGAATTTAGAATATTTCATACATATTACTTTCTGAGGGAAGTCCAAATAATCTCAAAGATCACGATGAGGACAAATTAAAAATGTGGATAGAGAAAACGAAAAAATCTGGAAGAATCAAAAATCTCAATAAAAAGGGCTGAAACTTCATAAATATTAGCCCTGATTTCCCCCATAGAAAACGTTATTGAAGTTTTTAATGCTTTCTTAAAGCTGGTATCTAGAACTTTTCTATACATTTTATTATTGCTCCTCCAGTATATTTTTCAGCAGTTCCGTCAGCTCTGTAAAAGTATTGGGTTTACTAATATATCGCTCCGTATCATGAATAATCGACAATTGTGCAGCCGCATTTTCGGAATAGCTGGAATATATAATTACCGGAATGGGTTTGAGCTTTTCGACCGCTCTCATTTTTTCTATAAATTCATTCCCATTTATAACAGGCATATTATAATCTAAAAAAATAAGGTCAGGCAGGATTTTTGTACTTTTCAAAAACTCTAAAGCTTTAACGGGATTTGTTTCTGCCAGGCAGGTAACATTTTTATCCAGAGAATTGATGGCTTCGATAAACGTATCGGCATCATCAATATCATCGTCAATCAGCAGTATATTTCTATATAACATGGCGTATATTATTTATAGTTATTATCTAACCGTTTTTAATTTCACTGAACATGAAAGTTTAATTTCGGTATTTTTTTTAATTTGTATTGTTTTAAAAACACCTGTGCTAGAAAATAGAGATCAAACAGTTATTAAACAGAACTTTTTCAATTAATAATTTTATGGAGATCTTTGTTTTTTATAATTCCAAAAAGCCACTCGTTTTTTAGCAGCAACTGTCAGAATGTTTTAATTTTTGACTATTCCCAAAATTACACCACTCTAATTACTGCATCTTACACAATACTATTTAAGGTATTACAGGATTCAAACATAAGCGCCTTCATATCAAAACTTTACAAGCAAAAACATAAAATAAGAAGTAAGAATTATCAAATTTTATTAAAAATTGCTGATACAGTACTTCTCTGCTAAAAGAAATTAATGAGTTTGCAATAAAAGTTTCGCTTATTCAACATGGTGCTGTTACCAGCGATATACAGCGTGATCCCATAGAGGAGCAAGAAGAAAAAATCAAAAAAATTAGAAATGCTTGAAGCGGAAGATATTGACATGAGTGTGTTATTTTGCTTATCGCAACCCAAAAGATGCGATTTTGTAACTATGCAGGTTAGACCCCATTTGCAAGCTATATAACGTATTTTATAGTCAACAAACTAAATCGATCAATAATTAAATTTCAACCAAAAATAAAGCTGCCTCAACATAAGTGAAGGCAGCTTTATCATTTTGAATAAGATATTTTAAAGGTTTTGTTATACTCCTCCATAAAACTTACCCGTTTACTGTTTTGTCTTCAGCATCATGTCCTTCTAACTTGACAAGCTTATTATAAACTCCAAGTAATAAAAAAGGCGATGCCCATTGTCCTACAAATAGTGCAGTATGCTTTCTGCCCAAACATTTTAAGGTTAATGACGTTCCCATTGCAGCAAGTGCAGCGTATAAAAATAAATCTGATGGCAATTTTGAAGTTTGTTCTTCGATTGCTTTTGCCGTAGCTCCTTCTGTGTTTTGATTTTCAAATGACATAACATTTTGTTTAAAATTAATAATTGGAAAAGTAAAACATCAGTACAGAGGGTTTTTACAGAATTCAACTCTAAAGTTACAACATTGAATACTAATACATTAATTATCAAATAATTAAAAGTAGTTTTAAAATTTCAAAAATTACTTTCAAAGATTTAACCAAGTCATTTATAAATTGTAAAATTTGTTTTTCGCATTTTTAGACTTAAAACGAAAACGACTTTTATCCTTTTAAAATATAAACCATGAAAATTATACAACGACAGGAAAATGAAACCTCTTCAGTAGATCATTATATAACCAATAATGCTAAACCAGATTATGGAAATGAGTTTAGCAGCGAAGAATTCAAAACTGATGGACTTGGTAATAAAAACTTGGGAGATGATGAATTCAATAACGAAGGTCTTAATGATATTCATGAAAAGAACTAATCTCAATCGTATTTCACAAATCTATTTCAGAACCGTCTTTTTAGGCAGTTTTTTTATGAAAAATTATAAATTATTATTTACGATTTCCTGTCTCAATTGCATTAAAATAAAAGCCTATTTTAAAAAAAATAGGCTTTTAAATTAAATAATCTAGAAAGATATATTACGGTCTTGTTGTTCCGTTGATCGTATCTCTTCGTGGAGGAGTTGATGTTTCTGTTTTAGGAGTAGTTCCTTTCTTTTTGTTAGAACGCTGTTTAGTAATCGTGTCTCCTTTTTTATTGCCAGACTTATGCTCAGAACCATGCTTTTTCTTGTTGTAAGTAGAATCTGTTTTAGTCGTTGACTTTGTTTTCGCAGGAGTGGTCTGCGCTGATGCATATACAAATGATAATGCCATACAACAGGTTAAAAATAAATTTTTCATAATTCAATAGTTTAAATAATAATTTGATAGAGAAACAAAAAGCTTTTTGTTCTCTTGCAAATGTTGCACACTTACTATTCAGTTATTTATAAAAACCTTATGCATTAATTACATGATTACCATTTACTTGCAAAACAAATATATACAGAAGAGTATTTAAACAAATAGTTTTACTTATCGAATTATAATTAGCATAAAAAAAACCTGTAATATTCTATTATAGATTACAGGTTTTTTACTTATTTTTTGAAATATTTATTCCTCATCTTCTTCAGAAGCATCAAAATTAATTGTATTATAAGCAGCTTCAGTCAAAATAGTATCAGCTTCTTTTTCTTCTTCTAATGTCTGCTGCAATAATGCTGCGGCTTGCTCTTCTCCCAAAGTTGTTGCAAACGCTGCCAAAGTTCCGTAAGTTGCAATCTCGTAGTGTTCGATTTTTTGCGATGCAGCAATAATTCCTGCATCCCTTACTGGACCTTCCTGCGTTTCTTCCATAATACTTTCTCCTTCCTTAATTAGACCTTCCATAGCATCGCATTTTTTTGCTGCAGCTTTTTCTCCAATTATTTCAAAGACTTGTTCCAATCGGCTTACTTGTTCTTCTGTTACAGTCAAGTGGTCATTGATCGCCGTAATTAGATTTTCTGAAGTTGCATTTTTAGCCATCTTAGGTAACGCTTTTGTTAATGCTTTTTCTGCCCAATAGATATCTTTTAAAGAATCTACAAATAAATCTCTCAATCCTTCGGCTGCAGACGATTTAGCTTTTACCGTTTTTCCTTTAGATGCTGTGGTCGCTGCTTTTTTTGCAGTGCCCTTTGTGTTTGTCGCTTTCATAATGTTTTTTTAATAATTAACGATTTCAAAAGTAGCGGAAGACATAGGGCGCTTTTTACATAATTATGGCGGGTATTTGTAAGATTAGCATTTAAGAACTTTATCTATACTAACAGGAACATTATTGATTAAATGAATTATTTTAAAAATAGCAGAGAATTTATAGATTATAAAAAGGAAGCTTATCACCAAGCTTTAAAATTAGTTCAGAGGGAATGAAGTATCCTCTTAGATTATAATACATTAAAGCATGGACATAATTATCAATTACCAAATAACTAACTGGTAATTATACAATTACAAACAGCATTAGTATAAAATCGAGCTATAACACAATCTTACATTTACCAATATATTAATCATTAAAACTATATTATCATGAGTACTTCAAACAATAAAAAAAGCACTAGTAGTGCAAAAGCATCAGATAAAAAAACTGATAAAAAAGAAACTGCTTCAAAAAGCACAGATAAAACTGCTGATACAAAAAAAGACACAGCAGACAATAAAAAGGGAACAGATAAAAAATAATCTTAAAAAAAAGAGTATGAGTTTAGATGAGAGAGAAAACTACGGTCAAAGTGACTCGTATTCTCAAGAAGACGAAACAAGAACTTGAAATGAAGAGTATACTACTTCTGTAGATAGTACTGAATCTAACGATGAACTGCAAAATAAGGATCCTGATTTTAATCAACAAGACAATTATACTAAAAGCGATAATCTGGATGATGATCAGAAAGAATATGATTCTAATGAGTTAGATGATGATGAGAATCTCGAAGACGAAGATGATTTTATTTCTAGTGATGAAGATGATTCGGAGTTGGATTCGGACAATGATTACACCCAAAGTGACATCAACAAATCGCTTTAAAAACACTGCTTAAACCGTCTGAAAATCAGACGGTTTTTTTATTTTTCAACAAAGTAAACACGGCAGATATGGCAGTCCTTTATGTATTGAACAAGAAGGTACTCATAGATTTTACAACAGAATCTGGAATGATGCATGCCAATTTTTAGAAATTCGCAGAACCGGGATTGTTTTTCAAAATTTAAGTTAATCTAAATTTCTTCTTGTCATTTTGAATGGAAATCCAATCCATCTGCAAAACATTTTTTATCAATATTTTGATATCGTCAAAAGTACTGGGCTTTACAGCATAAAAATTAGCTCCAAGTTCTTGTGCTTTAAAAATAGTAAGAGGATCACTGCTGGTAGAAAGCATTATAATCAGCAATTTATTTAATTTCTTATTTTTCTTTATTTGTACAAGGCATTCAAAACCACCTATTTTAGGCATATTGATGTCCAGAAAAATAAATTCGGGTAATGGTTTCGGATTTTTAGAAAGAATATCCAGTAACTGCTTACCATCTTCCGCCTGAGTTAAAACTACATTGCTATTCACTTCAAGCAGCGCTTCAAGAAACATCAGCCTGTCATCTTCGTCATCATCTGCTAAATAAATATTCCTTTGTGATTGTGAGGTCTGTGCTGTCATTTGCTTAATATTTATATCGCAAAAACATAAGACAAGAATTTAGAAATCTGCAAATGTTTATATAAATATAAGCGTCTGAAAATCGATAAACGATCGAATTATATCCGTGAAACGGTTAATAATAGTTAAAGA
Organism: Flavobacterium sp. HSC-32F16; assembly: GCF_024171645.1. Classification (GTDB taxonomy): domain Bacteria; phylum Bacteroidota; class Bacteroidia; order Flavobacteriales; family Flavobacteriaceae; genus Flavobacterium. Next base: position 288,143 of record NZ_JALKAC010000001.1, read on the forward strand.
TACTTATTTAACTTAAGAAAAAACATATAAAAAGTTCATTTTCTAAACTTAAAAGTATGATTCGCTTCAGTATTTTACCTATTAAAACATAAACAACATATTTTATGGAAAAAAAATCTTATAAAAAAATAAGAACATTGATTTAAGAATATTGCAGCTATTTCACTGCCTTAAATAGTTGCTAATAGTATAATAGCTTTCATAGATTTTGTGGGTTATGAGTAATGGTTATATGCTGGAAGTTTGAAATACATGGTCTTTAATTCAGTTCTTCTTAATCCTTTAAAAGAAATAAACCTGCAGCCAGCAAATGCCACAGGTTTACAAACATTAAATAATCAACCCAGGGCAGTTATTATCTGCCTTTATTATTACCTGCTGCAGTTGAATCAGTCTTTACATTTGTTGTTCCTTCCTGCTGTGTACCCGCAGCTCCAGATCCGGTTGAACCTTCTCCTGTTGCTCCGGTTGTTCCCGCACCGATAACCTTTGTACTGTCTGTACCTGGACCAATGGTGTCTACTGTTGTAGAAGTAGAATCTGCAGTGCTATTGTAATCATTCTCAGCAGCTGATTCATTCTTTTTACAAGAAAGAATAGTTGCAAACAACGCAATCAGCATTGTGGTTTTAAATAGCTTTTTCATAATATTAATTTTTAGTTTGTATATTTTCAAATATACCTTTGCAGCTAAAGTTATTTTTACACAATTAATCTAAAATCTTACACTTTTCGATACGGTATCTAAATAGAAGAAATATTTTCAGGTTAATTACCAAGCAATTTCCACTATACTTTTTCCTGTAATTTTATACTCTAGTAAAATTTTACTTTTTGCCGTGGCCAAAATTCGTTTTTTATTGTGAAAGACATCTATTTTAATTTTACTGCTACTCTCAGGAAATAGTATTTTGAAATTACAGTCAAATTTTTACATTATTTTTGTATGATGTTACATTATTAAACTTAATCCTTACTATAATCTTTATGCTGCAGTTACTTTTGGATATAATTTAATAATCAAACCTTTAAGTCTGTTCTGATAATCTTCCAACAGCCAAGCCTTATAGTTTTTACTGGCATTATCAAGACATTTTACGTACTGTTTTACACGCCAATCAATTTCTGGCTGCAAAGCTTCTGCCAATGCGATTGCCTGCGACAGTGTTTCTGCATTATCCATACACATTTTGGCATGCTGCCTTATAGATTGCTGAATGACGGTTTTTGTTTTTTTATCTGTATCGATTGCTTCCTGATAATGTCCTTCGATATCAAAGGTCATTTCCAGCGTATTAGGAAATTGAGCTCGTAATTCAGCAGAAAGTCCGTGCGATTGTACAGATGAAGAACCTGCACTCGATTGAAAATGCAGTTGTTTGGCAAATTCCTCTGGACGTTCAAAAACATATTTCCAGTCCACAGGTTCTTCCCAAGCACCGAAACGCTGGATATTATTCCCCAGATCAGTAATCGTAAACGTTTTTTTAGACGGAAGTCTTCTTGATCCGCGACCCACCATTTGATGGTAAAGTGTTATCGAAGTTGTGGCGCGATTCAAAATAACATTTTGCACCGTCGGTTCATCAAAACCAGTGGTTAAAATCGAAACCGAAGTCAGAACTGCATCTTTGGTTTTCTTAAACCATTTTAGAATTTCTTTACGCTCTTTATCAGGTGTTTTATTATTAAGATGTTTGATCGCAATTCCTGCTTCAGTAAAAGTTTCATATACTTTTTGAGAAGCCGCAATTCCGTTATTAAAAATCAGCGTTTTTTTTCCTGCACCATTTTCACTGTACGCTTTTAGCAATAATTCCAGCATTGGTGGTAAACTATATAATTCATTAGAAGAACTTACCGTATAATCGCCATGTATTCCTGTTTTTAGCGAATTTAATTCAACCTCATAAATATAAGATTGTGGTTTAGCGAGAAAACCCTGCGCAATAAGCTCTGAAATATTCTCACCCATTACCAACGATTTGTAATGCTTTTTCATTGGTTTAGATATATCAGAACTAAAAGGTGTTGCGGTAACTCCAATAACAAAAGCATTTTTAAAACTGCTCATTAATTTCCTGAATGAATTGTGATGCGCTTCATCTACAATTACAAGACCAACGTTATTGGTTTTTATTTTTTTAGCTTTTATTCGGTTACGCAGCGTTTCTACCATGGCAACATAACAATCAAAATCAGGTTTAAAGTCTAGGCTTTTACTGCTGATAATATGGTTATTAATTCCCATTTTTTTTAATGTCGAAGAAGTCTGTGTAGATAATTCTTTGCGATGCGTCAAGATAATAACTGTTTTATCAAATTCTTCTATAAACCTTCTGGCAATTTCAGAAAAGATTATAGTTTTTCCCCCGCCCGTAGGTAACTGATATAAGAGTTTGCCGTTATTTTCACTTTTGATATGATCAAAAATTGTTTCGATATCTTTTTCCTGATAAGCATAAAATGCTTTTTTAGGCTTTGTATTAGTTTTCATTTTGATCTAATTATTTATTCTTTACTCTTTATTCCGCCGGCGACAATTGCGATTCCATAAATTTTCCCGTTACAATTGTACCTTCTTCATCTTCCCATTGTATAATGACATTTTCAATCAAATCTGGTTCGAAACCTATTACTTCCATAACCTGATTCCCAAATTCCTGCTATACTTTCTGCCCTTTCTTAAACATTATTTTTCTAGTTAAGATGTTATTAATTGTTTTCGTGCGAATTGGAATAGACAGTTTTTAAGCTATGCTAGCGCATTATTGTCCCAAATTAAAATTAATGCATGGCAACTGATCTAATTTACATTATTGTATTGCAGGTTTTATATTATTATCTGATTCTAAAAATCTAAAAACAAATCTATTGCAGAAAATATTAGAGAAAATCACGATTCTACACAGCCGCTGAATAGCAAATAAACTATTCTTATAATGAAGCAAACCCGATAGATTTTGAAAACCTGCCGGGTCTGTTATATCGGATAATTTATTCCAAAATTCGCTTGAAAAACTAATCTCAAGTCTATTTCCAAGGATCTAAAACTACTTTCACACAGCCGTCTTCACGTTTTTTGAAAATATCATAAGCATGTGCAATTTCCGACAATGGCAGTCTATGCGTGATAATATCATCGAGTTTTACTTTTCCCTGCACCACATATTCCAACAACTTATCAATATGTTTATGAGCCGGAGCTTGTCCTCCTTTTAAGACTATTCCTTTGTCAAAAAATTGCCCTAATGGAAAATTGTCATAATTAACAGGATATACACCTAAAACTGCAACTATTCCACTTCTTCGTACAGCGCTCATACACGCTTCTAAAACTTTAATAGATCCCTTTTCAAAATTAATGGTGGCTTTGATTCTGTCCCCTAAATTTCGGTCTGGCTCAAAACCTACAGCATCAATGCACACATCGGCGCCACGTCCATGAGTTAAAGAACGAATTTGTTCCACTACATCTTTCGGTCCGTCTTCCCACAAAATGGTAGTACAGCCCGTGCTAAGCTTTGCTTTGTCTAGTCTGTACTGCAGCGTGTCCACTACAATAATTTGTGCCGCCCCTCGTAAAACAGCACTTTTAGCCGCCATAATTCCAACTGGGCCAGAACCAAAAATGGCTACCGTTTCGCCGCCTTTCACTTCTCCCCAATCCACTCCTGTATATCCTGTTGGAAAAATATCAGTTAGAAATAGAACCTGCTCATCACTAAGATCTTCAGGAACAATTCTTGGCCCATAATTAGCATACGGAACTCTTACATATTGCGACTGGCCTCCATCATAACCTCCATACAAATCAGTATAGCCAAAAAGTGCACCGCCTTTTTCTGTCGCTATTCCTCCTTCTGGTCCATAATGCTCGGGATTACTGTGTTCACAATTTCCGGGAACATCATGATTGCAAAAAAAACAATTGCCGCAGGCAATCGGAAAAGGAACCACTACTCTGTCTCCTCTTTTTAAATGGGTAACCTCAGATCCAACTTCTTCTACTATTCCCATAAATTCATGCCCTAAAACCATAGGTCTGGGCTGCGGAAACCCTCCCGAATAAATGTGCAGATCAGATCCGCATATGGCTGTGGAAGTTACTTTCAATATAATATCATCTTTTGCTTTTAAAATCGGATCATCTACTGTATCATATTTAATAAATCCCGGACCGTGTATAACTGCTGCTTTCATAATTCTCTTATTTAAGATTAATAGAAAGCTAATCAACTATTAATAAAGCACTTATTCTTACAGCATTATGACAAAGTATTATATAACATACACAATGGCAATGATATAAACTTAAAATCTTACCATGTAAATTCCATATATAAAAGGCTTTTAAATTTGGCTCAAACTTGGAAAAAACCTTTGTCAACTAACTAAATAAATAAATCATGAATAAGATTTCAGATCAAATAAATAATGGAAGTATTTCATCGGGAGAAAATGTATCGTTTTGGATTGATTCTACTTCCCCGATTGCGTATAATACCCCTGATCAAAATTATGGAGCCGAAGTACTCGTTATTGGAGGCGGAATCGCTGGTCTTAGTACTGCATATAAATTATTAAAAGCAGGTAAAAAAGTAGTTGTCGTTGAAGACGGGTTTATTGGCAGCGGTGAAACGGGTCGTACTACAGCACACCTGACCTGCGCCCTTGATGACCGTTATTATTATCTGGAAAGTACTTTTGGCAAAGAAGCTGCAAAATTGGCCGCCGAAAGCCACAGCAAGGCAATAGATGAAATTGAAACAAATGTAAATGACCTAAATATAGACTGTTCCTTCAGAAGAGTCAACGGATATTTATTCCTGCATCCTAGTGACAAACCGGAGAATTTAGAAAAGGAATATGAGGCTACCAGAACCGCTGGAATCAATACCACATTTCTAAACGCCACACCAGCCATAACTGGCGGAGAAAAAACAAATTCTATTGTATTTCATAATCAGGCCCAGTTTCATGTTTTACATTATTTGAAGGGTCTTGCCGATGCCATTACAAAGTTAGGAGGCATTATTTACACAGAAGCGCGTGCCGAAAATATAACCAAACATGGTGCAGAAGTAAATGGTTTTACCTTTTCGGCAGAACATATTGTGGTGGCTACCAACTCTCCTATTAATGATACGCTAACTATGCATACTAAACAAGCTGCTTATAGAACTTATGTTATTGCGGGGAAAATACCTAAAGGCTTATTACCTTATTCTCTATGGTGGGATACTGGCGACGCTAATTCGGAATGGGTTGCAGAACCGTATCATTATGTTCGATTAGAAAATTTTGACGATCAGTATGATCTGCTTATTTCGGGAGGCGAAGATCATAAAACAGGCCAGGAAGATCAGGAAAATATTTCGGCAGCTGAACGTTATGAAAGGCTCGAAAGCTGGACAAGAAGTTATTTTCCTATGCTTGAAGATATATCTTATCGATGGTCAGGCCAGATTATGGAACCTGTAGACGGTTTAGGTTTTATGGGGAAAAATCCCGGTGACAACAATATTTATATTATCACAGGCGATTCTGGAAACGGAATGACACATGCCACTATTGGCGCTATGATTATCAGCGACCTTATATTAGGAAACAAAAATCAATGGGAGGATTTATACAGCCCTTCAAGAATTACGCTAAAATCTACGGGAGACTTTTTAAAAGAAGCCGGAAATATGGCCTCACAATACCTAGACTGGATCAAAGGTTCTGACTTAAAAAACACAGCTGATTTACCTGCTGGCGAAGGTGGTGTACTCTCTTCTGGACTTAAAAAAATTGCGGTTTATCGCGATTACGACGATACTTTAAAAGCCTTCTCTGCAGTATGTCCCCACTTAGGCTGTATTGTTCATTGGAACACTGACGAAAAATCTTTCGATTGTCCTTGCCACGGTTCAAGATTTTCTACAGACGGCACCGTGATCAATGGTCCGGCACAAACTGATCTTAATCCAATACAAATTAAATAAAAATTTTATCTATGGACTTTTACACATTGATTCAAATTTTAGTCTCGTCAATTGCTGCTACTTCTGCCATGACTTTGTTTAGTTATGCAGTATCGGCAACTGCCAGAGAACTCTACAAAGAACCTGTACTATTGAGTTATATTTTAAGCCATCTTCATTTAGAAGTATCACCTAATGTAAAAAATATACTGGCGTGGATTTTACATTATACAATTGGTTTTTGTTTTGTAATTGCTTACCATTTTTTATGGATTTATAAAGTTCTCGAGCTAACATGGCCAAGTGGTATTCTTTTAGGAGCAATTAGTGGTATTATTGGCATAATTACGTGGTTCGTTTTATTTAAAATGGTACATCAAAAACCTAACATTGACTATAAGGGGTACTATTTACAGCTTTTTGCAGCACATATTATTTTTGGTTTTATTGCTTATGCAGTTTATATTCTTTTTTAATAATAAAACTTAACAGCAATTAAAATCTCTACTCAATCCAATTTTTGAAGCAAAAACAAAGTTCAATATTCTGGATTGCTACAAACTTCGCATGCAAAATATTCTACAATAAATATGTTGTTTCCCTTACTCTGCTAATTCCTGAGAGTATATAAAACATCCCCCTGTTAATACAGAAATAACCTTACTAATCTTGAAGTTAAAATTCAAAAAAAACCTGCCTTTAATTGTGTAACAAAGCAGGAGAATTCTGTAAAAAACACATGCTTTACAAGTCTACATTTGAATCCGTTAAATTTACAACAAAAGATCATTTAACAAATAGTAATCACATTTAAAATAATTATCGACATGCAGACAAATGTACACACCCCAAAAAATAAAGTAACAGAATCTAATTTTTCTACAAGCAGCAATGAACCGCCTCAAAATTACGATATGGTTGTTTTTTGCCATTTAAGATGGCAGTTTGTTTACCAGCGTCCGCAGCATTTAATCAGCAGAATGTCTAAAAACATGAAAGTGCTGTTAATAGAAGAGCCAATTGCCTTTGATGCTCATCAGGAAAACACAGCCAATCTTATTATTATCAATGACAACTTGCATATTTTGCAGCCTCGTGTTCATAGTATTGAAGCCATTGCGAGCGTATTACCTCAGTACATTAAAAATAAAAACGTTTCAACTGGATGGTTCTACTCAGCATCGTTTAGTCCTTTAATAGAAACCTTTGAATTTGAAACAATCATATACGATTGTATGGATGAATTAACATTGTTTAAAGGAGCTCCTGAACATTTGATTCATCAGGAAAAATATTTAATGGCCAATGCAGATATTGTTTTTACTGGCGGAAAATCATTATATGAGTCAAAAAAGCAAAACCATTCTAATGTCTACTGTTTTCCAAGTTCTGTTGATGAAACGCATTTTGCACAGGCACTAAACGGAATTGAAATTCCCGCAGATATTGCCAATTTACAATCTCCAATTGTGGGTTACTTTGGCGTAATCGACGAGCGTATCGATTTAAAATTACTGCATGAAACTGCCTTAAAACTGCCAAAAGTTTCCTTTGTAATGATTGGCCCATTGGCAAAAATTGACGAAGCTGATCTTCCAAGAGAAGAAAACATTTATTATTTGGGAATGCGATCTTATAATGAACTCCCGAATTATATTAAAGGTTTTGATATTGCAATGATGCCCTTTGCAATAAACGATGCGACCAAATATATAAGTCCGACAAAAACTCTGGAATATATGGCAGCCGGAAAACCGATTATCTCCACTAAAATAACAGATGTAGTAAGAGATTACAGCAATTGCGTAAGTCTTATCGAAACCGCTGATGATTTTTGCGATGCCATTACCTTACTCTTTGATAAGAGAGCAAGCGCATTGATTGCGTTGAAATATACCGAGATATTAAAAAATACATCTTGGGATAGTACTGCTGCAAGAATGCAGGAAATTATTAAAGAATTTTCAAAATGAAACAAGTAGATATTTTAATAATCGGTGCTGGAATTTCTGGATCGGTATTAGCAGAAAGATATGCCTCTATAGGAAAAAAAGTCCTTATTATCGAAAAACGAAATCATATTGCAGGAAACTGTTATGATTATGTGGATGACAACAATATTCTGGTTTCAAAATATGGAGCACATTTGTTTCATACCAATGATGAAAGTGTCTGGAAATATGTAAATCAGTTTTCCGACTGGTATCCTTGGGAACATAAAGTTATCGCGAGAGTTGATGATAAAACGGTTCCCATTCCGGTCAATATTACAACGGTTAACAGGCTATTTGGCGCCAATATCAACTCTGAGCAGCAAATGATAAGCTGGCTCGAAGAAAACCGTACACCAATAGAAAAACCTGCAAACGGCGAAGAAGCAGTATTAAACCGTGTTGGTTCTGTGTTGTATGAGAAAATGTTCAAGCATTACACCAAAAAACAATGGGATAAATATCCTGCTGAATTAGATGCATCTGTTTTAGATCGTATTCCGGTTCGATATAATTATGACGACCGTTATTTTTCGGATACTTATCAGGCATTGCCACAAGGCGGTTATACACAATTATTTGAAAATATTGTAAAGCACCCCAATATCGAAATTTTACTCGATACGGATTACTTCGATGTAAAAGAACAGTATACGGGATATGAAAAATTATTCTATACAGGCCCCGTAGATCGCTTTTTTGATTTTAAGCATAGTCTGACGGAAAAGCTTGAATACCGTTCAATCAATTTTGTGAGTGAAACTATTGATGCTGCATTTTTTCAGGAGAATTCAGTCGTCAATTATCCTGGAACTGAAGTAGATTTTACCCGAATTATCGAGTACAAGCATTTTGGAAATCAAAAGTCAGAAAAAACAACGGTAGTCAGAGAATATACAGTAGATGAAGGTGAACCTTATTATCCTGTTCCAAATCCGAGAAATGCTGAAATTTACAACAAATACAAGGATGAAGCCGAAAAACTTCTTGATGTGCATTTTGTGGGCCGACTGGCGAATTATAAATATTTCAATATGGATCAGGCATTTAAAAATGCCCTTGACCTTTTTGATTCTCTGGAGAAAAAAGACAAAATCACTTATAAGACAGCAGGCTGATGAAAATATTCAATACTTTTTTTATGGGCGGTTATGAATGTGCTGATCATATAAACAGATCGGGACATCGCATTAATCTTTTGAAAGAAACACAGCATGATCTCAGAGTTGCTGAAGATTATGACATGCTTTCTTCAATTGGTATTAAAACGGTAAGAGAGGGAATATGCTGGAGCGAAGTTGAGACATCGCCTGGTTTCTTTGACTTTTCAGAAGTTTATAACCGCATGCAAACCGCAGAAGAATATGGTATTCAACAGATATGGGATTTGATTCATTTTGGCTATCCCGATGGAATTTATCCCACACATCCCAATTTCTGCGAACGTTTTGCTGCTTTGTGTCATGCTTTTGCAGTGTTTTATTCTGAAAATTCTACGCAGGAATTGTATGTCGTGCCCATAAATGAAATCAGTTTTCTCTCCTGGCATTCCGGTGATGTAAGAGGAACTGTGCCCTTTGCGGTAAACAGCGGATGGGATATTAAATATCATCTCTGCAAGGCAGCAATTATAGGTATAAAAGCTTTAAAGGAAGCAGATCCTGACTGTGTCATCATTTTGGTCGAACCCTTAATAAAAATTCATGGGAATCTTCAGGAAAATGCAGAACAAATGCATGAGCTAAATGAGCATCAGTTTCAGGCAATGGATATTATCGCCGGCAGAATGTGTCCTGAACTGGGTGGTTCTGAAGAATTCCTGGATATTTTAGGTTTTAATTATTATTGGAATTGTCAATGGAACATAGATGATACTCCGTTGGACTGGCCGGAAACATTAAAACGAAGAACACCGCTTGCCGATCTGCTGCAGATGGCTTACAAAAGATATGAAAAGCCGATTTTTATTTCCGAAACAGGACATTTTGGTTCTGGAAGAGTAGAATGGATTGAAGAAATTACGCAGGAATGCCTCATAGCAAAAAAACGTGGTGTAGACCTTAATGGTATCTGTATTTATCCAATTACCGACAGGCCAGATTGGGATGACCTTTCAAGCTTCAGCAATTGCGGGATTTGGGATCTTGATTTTGATGGAAACAGGCTACCAAATATCCCCTATATAAATGCAGTAGAAAAAGCCCATGCACAGTTTACAAATACGAACAAAATCATGGATTTTGTACTTAACTTTTTTAAAAACTAAAATTTATTACAATGGAACTTACCAAGACAAAAACTGGAATTACATTTAGCGCTTTTGATTTGCTTCATGCCGGACATGTAAGAATGCTGGAGGAAGCTAAACTGCATTGTGATTATCTAATTGTAGGTTTACAAACAGACCCGACAATAGATAGACCAGAAAAAAATAAACCTACGCAATCTGTTGTAGAAAGATATATTCAGCTTAAAGCCTGCAAATTTGTAGATGAGATTATTCCTTACACTACGGAGCAGGATCTTGAAGATATTCTTCAGGCGCTGTCAATCGATGTTCGAATTCTAGGAGATGAATATAAAGAGGTCGATTTTACCGGAAGAGAATATTGTGAAAGAATGAATATCGAACTGGTTTACAATAAACGGAATCACCGTTTTTCAAGCAGCGGGCTTCGTAAAGAAGTATATCAATGTGAAAGCTTAAAGATTGTAAATGGTTAACTTTTATTCATTTAACCACTTATAAAGTTTATTCATCAACCTCTAAAAACTACAGTTATGCCTTCAGAATTTGTAACAAAATGCAGTAAAGTTTTAGCAGCAAAGGAATGGAATATTGCCTTTGCCGAAAGTGCCACTGCGGGAAGAATGAGCGCAGAATTTTCGATGACTAAAGAATCCGGAAAAATTTTGCGCGGCGGCATAGCCTGTTATGAAGTTTTTGTAAAAGAACAAATTCTTAATGTTCCGCATGCAATGATTGAAAAATATACACCTGAGTCAGCAGAAGTCACAAAAAAACTTGCCGAGCAAATGACAAAATTGTTTAATGCAAAAGTTACGGTAGCAGTTACCGGACTTACTACGGAAGTGAAACCCCTGAAAAACCTGTAGGAACATTTTTTTTCAGTATCATAACTCCTTCTGAAAATATAAATAAGCGCAAAGTATTTAAAGGAGATTCGGAGCAGATAATCATTCAGGCCATTGATGAAACTGCCAAACTTATTATTGAGAGTATTGCGAGCTTGTAGTAAAACCAATTTAGACTTTCTATAATGCACATTTAATAGTTTCTGTAATAACAAGACTATTATATCTGCAGTAATGCACAAGTTCTAACTGGCTGCGCTAGGAATATCCTTTTACAGCCTGCTCATCGTTACTAACTCGTATGCACAGATAAACCACAGGCATAAGTAGATAGATTTTACGAGGAAGTCATTATTATTTAAAACGTAGAATTTAGAAAATCATTAGACACACAACAAACTCAATACGAACCACATATACACTTAAAAGTTTATCAATAAATTGTATTTTTGAAAATCAACAACATACCAGATAGTAATAAGGACGTGATACCTTTAACATAAAAAAAACTAAGGCGATCCTTAAACAAATCATAGACTCCAATTATGGAATTTTAACTGCAAAATTTAAGGAAGACTTATTTAACCAAATAAATTATCATTTTGCTGAAAAAAGTTTCGGAAATCAAATGGATTAATTTTAAAATCCCAGACAGTAATTCATAGAGTCAAAGAAAGACAATCCCGCCTTAACTTAAAACACTCTTTTCAAATCCTCGATAATAATATTTCATAATTATTTGAATTTCCTGCCCGCTTTATGTTGCTCGACTGAAGGAAAAAATTAATTTATTCCCTAGGCAATACAGTTGTTGTCATAATTTTAATTAATGTCGCTATTCTTTATTTCGTAAAACACTTTATTCTGGGGGGTCACCAATACTGTTTTTTTACCTTGTTTACATTCAAAATACCCCTTCTCTATATATCTGATATCATCGTAAATAAGTGAAATAATTATGAAATTTGATAAATCTACCACACCTTGTTTTTGTTCTTTGGAAACGATAGCTAAATTTGTCCTTTCAAGTATTTTATAATCATCATAGTCTTTATTATTTTCCGATTTTGTTTTATTATTTTCCTGATTTGCAGGAGTAATTTCATACGGATTACGGTCATTATCAATTAGGTTTCCATAATAATCAATTCGTCCCTTTTTTCCATCTTTTATAAAGGTATAGCACCAATAAGGAAGATTTTTTTCTCTATACAATGTATCGCATTCAATCGAAAATTGTTTTTCTCCATAACTTCCATACATTGTGTGTATTTTATTCTTTCGACCTTGGATTCCTTCTGTAAAATTTAAATCATCTTGCTCAATCGGAATTATTACGCGACCGTTCAGAAAATCTAAAATCCCTTTTTTCTTATTTTTTGTAACTACCAATACCTTTTGCTCATTCGCATACCCTTTATTAAAATCAATATTTTTAATATTATCATAAACAAATTCATGAAGCATCTGATTTTTATTGGTAAGCACTCCATATTTAGTACCTCTTTTAGCAATGAAATTGGTATTGTCCGGCGTATATAAGCTATCATTTACAAAGGGTATTAATATACTTTCGTTTGCATCAATTACCCCATATTTATTATTCCTTTTGACTATAAAAAGTGTAGTGCGTAAAAAAGGATCGTAATTACGATCATAATGCTCCATTGTTTTTGAATCTTCAAAAATCAAGCGACCATATTTACTATATTTAATCATTTTTACACTATGATTTTTATCGTCATACTGCCTATCTGAATAACCTCCGTCAATGTCGTCACTAAATTTTGCTGCTGTAGTTTCTAAATCAATTTTTTGCGTTTTTAAATTCAGCAGTTTAATGGTGTTACCGTCCCTAAGTATTAAATGATGATTGACGGTTATATTACTAAAATCAAATTTCCAATTGGCAGGCACTATAAACGAAACTATTTTTCTGTTTTCTGGGCCTATAATATCTACTTTGTCTTTGGTTTTACAAATGAATATTTTGTTGACATATTCTAAAATAACATCTCTTTTTGCTTTGTTGCACCAAACACTATTATAATTTTCAAATGGAAAAATGATTTCATCATATTTGTTGTCTGCTGGCACTAAAACTTTTCCGTCAAAGTTGACTATACCGTATTTATCGCTTTTGGCATCAGTCTTAAACTTAAATAAACTAAAGATTATCTTTTGATTTTCAGAAACTTGACTTCTCTCTTTATCATTTTGATAATAATAATCTACTACCGGATACTTGAACTTGGCAATTTCTAATTTATCGTTAACTGCTCCGTACAGATCTTTATCATTATAGATAAAAAATTTATTTTTATACGAAACTATTGGATAGGGAGCCTGATACATATTAAAATCCGTGTCAAAAAACACCTGTTTTTCATCGGCAGTGTTTGCTAAAATAAATTTTTGATCATACTGTGAATGAGTATATCGTGCCAATATTGCTCCCGAATCCTTTCCGTTTTGAAGATTATACAATCCGTATCGACCTAATTTATCCTGATAACCAAGTATAATATTGTGGATATCAGTTCGGATATTATTGCAATTATCCAATACTTTGGTAAGTGTGTCTCCCTGTATTTTCAACAAGGATATTTTGTAATCATAAATTTGTCTCCCATTATCAAAATAGGAAATGTTTTGATAATTTACTTTTTCAGAAATAATATAATAGCATGTTTTTATGGAATCATTTCGAATACTCAATCTTTCTATTATATCCTGAATGATAAAAGGGTAAATGCTTTGTCCTTTGCTATTATACAGACCATAATTATTATCTTTATTTTTTACTTCAAAGACAAGGGCTTCTTCTCTTTTTTCGTTATAGCTTGGATTCGGGTAAGTAGTAATACTTTCATATTTTACGGGTACAACTTCTTTTCCATTAATATCCAACAAACCTTCAAGCGATTTAGAATCTTTTATATTATTTCCAGCTAAAAAAATATTTTTATTAGCATGAATTATATACGAGTATTGAGCCTTTAGAATTTCTTTACCATCAACATCCTCAATACCATATTTATTATTTTGTTTAAATAATTGTCGATCTGTGTAAGTATCATTCAGTCCATCAAACGAATTTTGGCTTGATACATATTCTTTAGGATTATTGTCCTTTGAATCGCGGTATAATTCACCATTTAATTTATAAAGGGTCTTTCTTTTGTTATGATAAGCTGCTATAAGTAAACCCTGGGCTTTAGTATTATCTATACATACAAAATCATACTGTGGTTTTTCTATTTTTTTGTTATTCAAAATAGTAAACCCCCAATTGTTTTTTATCCTATAAAATAACACATCTTTGTAATAGATATTACTGCTAAAACTTTTAATTTCATCATATTCATTATTTAATAACTTTTTTCCATCCAATAGTCTGGCGCCAAACTTATTTTTATTTTTAGTAATGAAAATATAGTATTTTGAATATTCTTTTCTTTCTACAACAGGCTCAGTAAAGAAAAGATTCGAATGCTTGCTTTGTAAAAGTGTATTTCCGTAATTTGAAATAGAATCATAAACAGGTTCAGTGAAATACTCAAGTTTGCTAAAATTATAAACACCCGCCTTGTTGTCTTTTTTTACTATTAAATATTTGTTTTTATCTTTTAAAGGGATTTCGTTGGGCTGGTTAAAATTTTCTTTGTCATTAATAATTTTTGACAGAATATTATCATCCTGGCTTTCTTTTTCATAAGAATCAAAAATATCCTTGATGAAAAGGTTGATTTGGGGCTGGTAAATAGAAAGATGATTACCAATATGTAAAATAAAATATTTCGATTCCTTTTCTTCAGCATAATTCGGATACATTTCTTCATAAGAATCAATAGAATCAACTAAAACTTCATTTTTTTTTAGATTGATAAATTTCCATTTTCCATCTTTTTTAGCCAATAGCAGGTTATTTCTATACAGTATCGCAGAAGAGCACTCAAAAATCAGTTTACAGTTTAAATCATAAATACCAATGGTTTCCTGAATTTTTGAATTTTTATCCAAATCGGTTACGATAAAATATTCTAGCGTCCCATGCAAACCGTTGTAATAGGTAAAATAATCTTCACTGGTTGTAATTTTCTGATTTTTAAATGGTATTACAATTTTTCCAGTTTTATCAAGAAGTGCTTGCTGATTATTTTTAATGACCACAAAAAAAGTAGATTTATCATCGCAAAAAGTTAAAATCCAATCGTAAATAGGTGCAATCACATAACTATTTGTCTTTCTATTAAAAACACCTTCAGATACAATATTTAAAGTTTGTACTCTAACTTTAATGTTCAAGGTATCTTTATCGGATATTCCATATTTCTCCGAAAAATTATGATTGAGAATCGAAGCAATATGCTCTTTCCAAACGCCAATATTGGTATTTTGTAAAAGTTCCTTATCTTTTATTTTATCAAATGTTTTAAGAGATTCATTAAATTTTCCTTCATTATAAAACTGCATGGCTTGTTTTCTCAAAGCTTCGCTATTTTGGGAGAAACCAGTTAAAGGCAGTAAGGCAAATAATATTAGTACTATTTTTTTCATGCAGTTATAATAAATTAGTAACATTTTTTGAAATCCTTTTTTAGTTTTTGCTGTTCAATTTCAGCTATAATGCTGTCTATTTTTGTTTTTCTATTCTAACATAAAGTCTTTTACATCACTTAAAATTTCTCCTGTTTTACCATCAATTTTTATTGTTCTGGTCCCTTCCATTAAATTTAGCTGTAGTACGTAACAATAACTGGTAAACAAAAAAAGACGTTTATATGAAAATCTATCTATTAATAATGACTTGTAATTAGTGTCGTTAATCAAGTCAATCTGCAAATCTTTTTTCAGCATTGCTATCAATTCTTTTACTGTAAAATCAAAGTTTTCATCATAATTTTTCCAGCTTATCAAAACTCCTTTTTCGTCATAACTTTTCCAGATACCAACTGGCATTGCGTAAAAATGACAAAATTGATTTACCAATAAATTTGTCGTTTTATCGTAAAGAGAAGTTTGCTTGAAACTATGATTATCCCAAACTAGTTCTTTTTTATATTGATCTTTACTCTCATACAACTTGACAATTGTATCCTGCAAAGTATATTCATAAATACTGTCAAGTTTATTCTCATTGAATTTTTTCAAATCGAATTTTTCAGAAGTGGCACTATCAATATTTTCAGGCAAGATTGTTTTTTTATCACTACAGGATAAAATACACAATATCGTAATTGCAATAAATACTTTTTGAATCATGAATAAAATTATATTTCCTAAAAACTTTAACTACTGAACATAGTATGGAATACTGTACAAACATCTTACTGGGTTTCCATCTTTAATTGCCGGAATCCAATTAGGAGATAATTTTAAGACTCTTTCTAATTCTCTTCCCGATCCATAGCCAATATCTCGAATCACTTCTATCTCAGACAAGCTTCCATCCTTTTCAATTATAAATTTTGCAAAAACTCCGCCTCTAGAAGATTCATCATCAAGTATTTCTTTCGGAATAACATAATTCTTCTTTATAAAAGCATAAAACTTTTGAATCCCGCCTGGATAATCTGGCCTAATTTGGACAGCTACAGCATTATAAACTTCATTATCTATTGTTTTACTTTTATTCTCGTTCTTTTCTTGTTTTACTATTTTTTGAGGTCCAATTGTTCTATTGTTTCCATATTTTTTGGCAAGATCAATTGCTTCAAAAGAGAATTCCCATTTACGGTCAAATACTTTACCTAAAAAGCGATACGATATTTTATCTGAAATTTTGACAAGCCAAAAACCTTCCGAATTTTTAAACAAATAAAAATTTGAAAGAGGCGTTGGATCATTACCACAGAAACCACCTCTATATCCGGAAAACGAAGCCAATAATTCTATTCCTGTACTTTTAATAATTTTTACATTTTTGCAGTATAATAAGTTTTTATCAATCAGGAAAATATCGAAAGTGCGTGCAGAATTCACATCGATATCACTCATTTTTTTTATGTCACGAATTCTTTCATTACAATAAGAAACCACATTCTTATCTTTATAATATTTATCTTCATAATATTGATTACTATTATCCATTGGTATAAATGTTTCAGCATCAAATGAAGTTCGCTTACCCCTAAAATAAATACGATTATACATTTTGCAAAAATTATAATCGATGAAAACCTTATTGGAACCATCAAAATCGTCAATATCATTTTTTTGTGCTTTTGCTGCCGCAATTTGTTTTGGACTTAAATCTTCATAAAAAGATTTTGTTCGAGTTGCATAAGCCTGATTTTTATAAAAGATAATCCCGCTATACTTATTATATGATATATATTTGCTGTTAAACTTTCCTTCATATTGAAAAGGTAATTTTTCTATAATCTCTTTTTTCAATTCTTGATTATATCCTCTTTCATAAATTCCATTTTTATCATAAAAACAATAGGCACCACTAAGAAAACCGAAAGAAGGAAGATCTACTTTCTTGTCAATCTCTTTACCATCTTTAAAAATGCTTTTACCATCAGTAATGTAAAAATCATAGTTGTCAGCAGTCCAAACTTTAACTATACTAGAATTTTTAAGTTTCATTGGAGTTTTATTACCTCTAAAATATACATCATTGTTATATCTGGTATAATGTGCCGACAGTGCTTTTAAATTGTCTGGATGCATATCATCAACTAATTCTCCATTGCGAAAGACGTATTTTTTTGTTTTAAAAAAATCACAGTTAACATATTGATATGGTTCTCCACCAAAAGAAGCAACTTCACCTTTGAAATAAATGTGATTTTTATCGTGACAAAAATCATACGGATTGGTATTTGCCGTAGCTCCATCTGACCCTTGTATTTTTTTGTCGAAGTAATAAATGAAATTCTTGTCTTTATAATATTGATCTTTAACCTCTCCATTGTAACTCTTGCAAGGATTAGGCTGAAAAGTTGCCACATCAATATTCTTTAATTCTGTAGTGTTTTTAAATACTTTATATTTTGTTTTCCATAGAAGATCATTTTCTTTATTTATTCCTAAAGCAACAAAACCGGTGGTATCTATTTTTAAAAATTCACCTTTAACGTACATCCCGTTTTTATCAAATGCAAACCCCGGTTCATTATTTTTCCCGGGTTTAAAAGAAACAATATCCGGATAAAAAACAATATGTGTACAAACATCCTGATATACAACATAATCTTTGTTTACGATGTAAGTAGGATTTTCAACAAAATTGCATTCTCCCGATCCATATTCTATTTTTAGAGCAGGATCTTCCAATGCTGCTATACTAGTATTTTGACAGCTAAAAAACAATAGAAAACTAATGGGTAAAAATATTCTTATCATAGATCTTGGCTTAATGAATGGGACATCACTATTTCATCTGCTTTTAGAAGTAAAAAAACAAAATTTATTTCATTACAGTAAAAATAAAGTAAAAATCTTCTAAGTAAATCTCCTTCATAATAACATAGATAACCTAAAAGGTAAAAGGGTTGGGATAGAATGAAAAATAATTTCAAAAAAGATATTGATGTTTAACCATTTTTAACTTTTAACCCTTACTGTACATACAAACCGCTATAGAATTAAAATTCAAAATGATGGTTCAAAGTCCTGCTAAGGATATAAATTATCCTAATTCTATTTTCACAATTATCCTTTAAATAAAAAAAAATAGCCAAATTTAAATTATTGAAAATCTAGTTTCTTTCCAACCTTTCAAACAAAATCGACATCTATAATCAAAAGACGGATATTTAATTCTCTGAGATATGACATTTTAAAAAGTCATTTTTATTTTTATACTTTTAACTATCGTTTTTACAAATAATTAATTCAAAACTATAAAACCAAAATTATATCATGAGAAAAACAATCTTGATCATCTTATATTTTATTACTATGATATCTTTCGCACAAACAAAGGTAATTGCACACAAAAGTCATAGCGGCTCTAAAAACTCATTTGCAAAGGCATATCAAAATAATCTCTTTGATATTAGAGACTCTAATTTTGGGTTACCTGAGCATAAAATCCAAAGATTAGATACTATTATTGCCATAAACGATTCTACTACTGTACTTAGATATAGAGTATCTAAAACTAAATATCATATTGGAACGAAATTTGAAAATATAGACGAGTCTGATATTATTAAAAAAACTCAAACACTAAAAAATGATCGTTTAATAAATAAAAAAAACACTATAAAATATATAAAATCACATGCTTCAATATTTTATAACACTCCTATTGATGAGGTAGTATTCATTGGCTTTAAAAAGGAATAAACTATTTCATAATGAAAAAATCAAATCTCTTTTGGTATCAGGCATTCCTATCATTTGGCTTATTGGGAGTATTGTTTGTGCCTTTTTCTTTTCGCTATTTTGATTTTCAGTCCAAAATAACGAAGTTTATATTTGAAGATTTGATTCTTTTAATTTCCTCTTATTTCAAAAGTACTGCTATTTCAAATCCTGAAATTACGTCAGATTCCACAATGCTTTATTATCTGTTTTTTATTTTATTCATTCTGTGTTTAATCTTTACAGTAGCTTTCTCCTTTTTTGAATTTTGGAAAAATCATAAAACCCCAATTATTAAGGCATTTCAAATTGTTTTAACCTATTATCTTGCCTGTATTATGCTTAAATATGGTTTGGATAAAATCTTTAAAGTACAATTTTACCTTCCAGAGCCTAATATTTTATATACGCCATTAGGAATGCTTGATAAAGACATTTTGTTTTGGAGCACTATGGGAACTTCTTACAGTTACAATATCTTCATGGGTTTGATGGAAGTTGTTCCTGCCTTGATGTTATTTTTTAACAAAACCAGAATTCTTGGTCTTTTAATTCTTTCGGGAGTTTTAATGAATGTCGGGTTTATCAATTTTAGCTTTGACCTTTCAGTGAAGTTATACTCCTTGTTCTTACTTCTGATTTGTTTTTTATTGCTTGTTCCGAATTTAAAAAAAATAATTCTTTTTTTTATATCCAACCAACCAATCGTATTGTCACACTTTAAAGGATCGGACATAATCAGCTCAAAATCAACAAGAATCAGTATAAAAACATTAATTATCATTTTTATTTTTATGGAATCTCTTTTTCCATACATTCAAAACCAAAATTTCAACAACGACAATGCCATTCAAAATCCACTTCACGGTGCATATGAAGTTGTCAAAATAGAAAAGAATGAAACGAAGAAAAATTCTGTAAATCTGAAAATAAAACGCATTTTCATACATCGAGACAGTTATTTTATTTTTCAGTATGAAGATGATAGTATGCAAGATTTTTATCTAGAAATTAATGAAGCTAAAAATCAATTCACACTCACTAATTACAACAGTCAAAAAATAAGATTGCATTACAAATTTGCAGACCATTCAAAAACATTAACCATTTCATCTCCAGAATTAGGCATTACTTTTTATACTAAATCACTTCCGTGGAAACAAATGCCATTATTACAACCTCTTTTTCATTGGACAGTAGATGAAATTCACTAAAGCTAAAAGACTTTCCTAAAATGGCTATTTACTAAAAACCCAAATATGAAAAACTTGAAACTATTTTTTATCCTAATTCTACTTTCGCAATTATCCTTCGCACAAAACAGAGTAGTTTACGGAGTAGTTAGTGATAGTACCGGACTTCCTATTCCGGGAGCAAACATCTTAGTTGAAGGAACAAAAACAAATGCACAAACCGATTGGGATGGTTGTTTTTCCATTAAAGCAGATTCAGATCAATTCTTAGTTTTTACTAATCTAGGATTTTTTTTCCAAAAGATTATTGCCTCCAAAAATGATATCAAGGTGATCCTTCAAATAGATCATTCACATGATTACGACTGTATAATTCCTCCTTTACCTATAAAAAAAGTAAAACCTCGCTTTGCTATTACAACTATATCTGCTAAGGATTTAAAAAATGCCAACAATCCCAAATACAATTTTAAGAACTATTATAACAGCAATCCATCGATTTTTGTTTCAGACTACACTTTGAAAAAAGCAGATTATGAATTTCAAATAAAATACAAAATAATCTATTCTCCAATTCAGGATCGTAATATTGAATATGCCACAACCTACAATAAACTTACTTTTAAGTATTTAAAAAAGAAATATAAAAAAACTTGGCAATCTGAGATTAGAAGAGACGCTATTGGATTAAATGAGTTTTTGAAGAAAAATTAGAATAATTAACACTAAACCCCATTATGACTCTCTAATAACCTAAACTGATTGTTAATCAATGTTCAATGACTAAATTAAATTTTATTTTAAAACGTCTTATCATTTCTTGCTTTTTCCGCTCTCATGTATTCGATTATTAATTATTTCTCGAGTGAGGCAAAAAAAATGATTTATTACCATAGATCTGCTGCTTTTTTGCTACAAAAAATTAATACTCTGTTTTTTACCTAAATAATTTACTCAATAACGTTTTCTTGAAATCATTAGTAAAATCTAATAATTTTCCATCAATCCCCAACAGGACATCTAAACCAAATTGTAAAAGCCACTGGAAGACAAACAACTACATATAATAAGCCAATTTCTTCAAATCATCCAAAAAAAATGTTGAAATTTGTCCCGTCGGGGTAACAAAATTAAAATCCCATTTCTAACGAAATGCGATTTTTTTTTATTTTAAAACACAGGTTTTAATTCAAAAAATGGCTTTATCTTTAAGCCTTTAGAAAATTGATATTCGTTATGGAACAGAAAATACATCAGGGAAGAAACGTAAAACGTTTTAGAGAAATGCTAAGTATAAAGCAGGAATCATTAGCTTATGATCTGGGAGAAGACTGGAATCAAAAGAAAATTTCTATGCTGGAGCAGAAAGATGTAATTGAAGAAAGCCTTCTGAAACAAATCTCTGCAATATTAAAAATTCCTGTTGAAGCTTTTCAGAATTTTGATGAAGAGCAAGCGATAAATGTTATTTCAAATACTTTTACAAGTAATGATACATCAACATTAAATGCAGTTAATCCAAACTGTACATTTAATCCAATTGATAAAATTGTTCAATTGTATGATGAAAAAATTGCGTTGTACGAGCGTATGCTGAAAGAGAAAGATGAAATGATGTTGAGGCTTGAAAAATTGATTAATAAATAATTTATTTATAGAAGATATATAATTTCCCAAAGAGACTTTCGAGTCTCTTTTTTTATTTTAGATCATTATTTTACTTGTGCAAAATCAGGAGACATTTTCATATCTTTTTCATAAGAACTCTTCGGAGAGCGGAACCAAATGGCGCCAATTGAAGACAATTGACGCCATTTTTTTATCTATAGGTTTTGTATTAATTCAAAAAACTGAAAAATTAGAGAAACTATAATTTTATCAAAATAAATCATCTATACTGATCTAAAAATGCTTTTAAAGCCTTAGAAGGTAGTTCATCATTTCTATAAACTAAAAGTGTAGTCATTGTAGCGAGTTCTTTGGTTACAGGAAATGTTTTTATATTTCTATTGCCATAGTACTGATTTATGACTTCAGAAGGAAGTATACTAATACCCAGGCCTGCCTCGACAAAATTAATAATACCTTCTATTGAATTAAGTACTGTACTTTTATAGCGCAGTACTCCTTTTGAACCAAGCCATGTTTCAAGTCTCGCCCTGAAAAAACAGCCCTGACCGAAAACCACAATTTTCAAAGGCTCTTCTTTTAACAATTCCGAAAGCTTCCCGACATCGCCTCCTGCAATTATTACTAGCTGCTCATCGCGAACAACAAGCTGCTGCAATCCCGGAATATTTATAGGTGCAGCAACAAAAGCAGCATCCAGTTTATAACTAAGTACATCTTGTATTAGTACTGATAACATAGAAGATTGGAATTCAAGTTCTACGTTGGGGTAAAGTTCAGCAAAACCTTTGATGATTTCAGGTACCTTAAGTGCCATTGTAGTTTCTATACATCCTATGCGTATGGTCCCTCCTATTTTTTCTGCACTCTGTATATCACTTTTTGCATCATCTAATAAACGTCCTATTTTTTTAGCATATTGCAAAAGCGTTTCGCCTGCCTCAGTAAGAACTACTTTTCTGGAAACTCTCCTAAACAGTTCAGCTCCAAATTCATCTTCTAGATTTTTTATACGAGCCGTTACATTAGATTGTACCGTAAAGGTTGCTTCTGCTGCTTTTGTAAAACTTCCCAGAGTTGCTGCCGCTTCAAATATTTTCAGGTCATTGCTGTTCATATTATCACAATTAGTGATTAATCATATCATTATAAATCGTTTTCAGGTATCAAATATAGGATGTAATTTTGTTTTAAACAATTGAAAACATGAAAAACACAATTAAATCATTAACTCTAATTCTAGCTGTAATTATGCTCCAACAAACAACTGCAAAAGCACAAGTAAAGAATACTTTACCTGCAAAAGAAAACATTGAAATTCATCCCGACCACTACAACACGATTAAGATCAACGGACTAAATATATTCTATCGTGAAGCTGGAGCTAAAGATGCTCCAACGGTATTATTACTGCATGGTTATCCTACATCGTCTCACATGTTTAGAAATCTTATTCCTATTCTGAGTAAAAAATATCATGTAATAGCTCCAGATCTTCCCGGTTTTGGTTTTTCAGATGCACCCGATCATCTTAAGTTCGAATATACTTTTGATAATCTGGCTAACACTATGCAGGGATTTATTGATAAACTCGGACTAAAACGTTTTGCTCTTTATGTATTCGATTATGGCGCACCAACCGGGTACAGGCTTGCTCTTGCTAATCCGGAAAAAATTACTGGAGTCATATCACAAAACGGAAATGCTTACGAAGAAGGATTAAGTACAGGCTGGAATCCTATCCAAAAATACTGGAAAGATGCTTCTCAGGTGAACAGAGATGCACTAAAGAATTTTGTTTCTAAAGAATCTACTTGGTTTCAGTATCATGAAGGCGCTTCAGATGCTTCGCTTATTGCACCTGAAACATACACATTAGATCAGCATTTTCTGGATCGCCCGGGAAATATTGAAATACAGCTTGATTTATTAAAAGATTACAGAACTAATGTAGCGCTGTATCCTAAATTTCAAGCTTATTTTAGAGATCAAAAACCTATGATGTTAGCTGTTTGGGGCAGTCAGGATCCTTATTTTCTTCCAGCGGGAGCAGAAGCTTATAAGCGCGATAACCCAAATGCTTCTGTAAAATTTTATAGAACTGGTCATTTTGCCCTTGAAACTCATTATAAAGAAATTGGAGCTGACATATTGTTATTTCTTTCCAAACTTCCTAAATAATTAGGCTAAATATTTTAAAATAGCGGTTGTAAAAGACCGCTGTTTTTTAAGGTAAAATTGTAGGTTTTCCAAACCTTTACAACCTAACATTTCATGATTCTATTTTTTTTACAAGAAATCCTTAGACTGTTTAAAATAAACAATATAAAGTGGCTTCATTAAAGATTTAATCGAAGCTGAACGATGATTCGAAGTCCCACAAAAGCTAAGGTGAATTTCAAATAAATAAGCCATCGCGGCACTATCCATACAAATTTTTTATCTCCGACATAACAAAGGTACTCTGGGTACTGCCTATGCTTTCAACTGATCCCAATTTATTAAACACAAAATCCTGATAATGCTTCATGTCTTTGGCAGAAACTTTCATTAAAAAATCGTAGTCACCTGAGATATTGTAACATTCCACAACTTCTTCGATTTTCATAATATCACTAACAAACTGATTCCCAATATTACGATCGTGCTGTTTAAGTTTGATATTACAGAAAACGATGAAACCTCTGTTTAATTTTTCTGCATCCAGCAGGGCTATATATTTCTTAATGTAACCGCTGTTTTCCAATCTCTTAATCCGCTCAAAAACTGGCGATGCTGAAAGATTTACCATCTTAGCAAGTTCTTTTACAGTGTATTTAGAATTATCATGAAGTATATTTAATAACTGAAGATCAATATCGTCTATTTGTTCCATAGAATATTTTGGTTTAATTTATTTCTAAAACAGAATAAAATTCTTCAAATATAACCAAAAACAATACAAAAATCTTATTTTATACAAGTTAAAAACATTACATACTGCAACGTTGATCTTCACAGTTATAAAAATCTAAAAGAATTATTTTATAGCAGGAGCTTTATTTTATTGCCCTTTATCAAAATAAATAAAGGGGAAAGTCATAAAAAAATTACACTTCTTTTCGTCGAGCCATCCCCTGAGCAATGATGCTGGCGGCAATCAATTGCAAGGCATGGTAAAGCATGAGTGGCAGCAATACGATGCCCGTGATGGTACTGTGCTGAAAAAGTACTTTTGACATAACAGTACCGTGTACCAATGACTTTTTAGACCCGCAGAATAAGACAGTAATACGGTCTTCATCTGAAAAACCAAGCAGACGGCTGAGTAGTCCGACACAAAAGAATACGGCAAAAAACAACGCCATCATCCCTGCAGCGAGTCCGACAAGTTCAAGGGCGGTGAAGCCTTCAAAAAGATGTTCGGAAAATGACTTGCAAAACGACGTGTAAATAATCGTGAGAATAACTGCCTGATCGAAATATTTGAGCTGTTTCTTGTATTTTTCGGCAATGGCACCGAAACGGGAATTGAGACTTATGCCAATGATGACAGGCAGCAAGACTTGAAGAATCAACTTTATGACGATTTGAGTAACATCAAAATCGCCTGTTGCAGAAGCTATAAACAGTCCAACCCATAGAGGCGTAACCACTACTCCGATCAAACTGGAAATACTCGCATTGAAAATGGCTGCCGGAATGTTTCCCTTAGCGATGGAAACCATGACCACCGAAGAGGAAACTGTGGACGGTAAAGCTGCCAGAAAAAATACACCCAGCCAAAGCAGCTCGAAGCCGTTATTGACAAACAACGGACGAAATGCCAAAACAAGGAGCGGAAAAAATAAAAAGGTTGTCAACTGTACGATAATGTGCATTTTCCAGTTGGAAAGTCCGGTTTTTAGTTTCTCAACACTCAGTCGCATGCCATAAAACAAGAAAATAAAGGAAACGCCTGCATTGGCAATCTCCTCCAGCGAAACAGGTTCTTTGACCATGCCTGGCTTTGGCAAAAAATAAGCCATCAGAATCATGGTGGCTATCATTAACAGGAAACCATCGAAACCTGCTTTTTTTAATACTTCTAATAATTTCTTCAATGTGTTTTAAATATTATTCCTCCGTGGAGGCAAGATTACAAAAATATCAATTGAGACTAAATCCCAAGTTCTTTGCGTATAATTTCTGCTCCTGCGCTTAAAGCACTTAACTTACCTCTGGCTACGTCTCGAGATAGCGGGGCCATACCGCAGTTTGTAGAAGGGTAAAGATTTTCGGCATCTACAAACTCAAGAGCTTTACGCAGTGTAGCAGCGACTTCTTCTGGTGTTTCGATAGTGTTTTTTGCCACATCAATGGCACCGACCATTACTTTTTTACCGCGAACCAATTCCATTAAATCTAAAGGCACATTGGAGTTGTGACATTCTAAAGACACGATATCAATTTTAGATTTTTGAATTTTCGGAAAAATTTCTTCGTATTGTCTCCACTCAGAACCTAATGTCTTTTTCCAATCAGTATTTGCCTGTATTCCATAACCATAACAAATATGAACCGCAGTCTGGCAGTGTAAACCTTCAATGGCTCTTTCTAATGCTGCCATTCCCCAATCGTTTACTTCATCAAAGAACACATTAAATGCAGGTTCATCAAACTGAATAATATCTACCCCTGCGTCTTGAAGTTCTCTTGCTTCTTCATTGAGTGCTTTCGCAAATTCCCAAGCCAATTTTTCACGGCTTTTATAATGGTCGTCGTACAAAGTATCTACCATTGTCAGCGGACCTGGCAATGCCCATTTTATAGGTTTATTAGTCTGTTTACGTAAAAATTTAGCATCTTCAACAAAAACTGCTTTTTGACGTGCAACCTCACCTACAACCACTGGAACACTCGCGTCATAACGGTTACGGATTTTTACTGTTTTACGATTTTCAAAATCTACACCGCTTAAATGCTCGATAAAAGTCGTTACAAAATGCTGGCGTGTCTGCTCACCGTCACAAATGATATCTAGATCTGCCAATTGTTGTTCCTGCAGAGAAATGCGTAAAGCATCTTGTTTCCCTTCAAGCAGCTGATCGCCTTCTAATTTCCATGGTGACCAAAGTTTTTCGGGTGGTGCAAGCCAGGCAGGTTTGGGTAAACTTCCAACAATTGAGGTAGGTAATAATAATTTCTTCATAATAGTATAATTTTAAGACGTTGTAATCAATTAAAGAGTAAAATTAGCAGACCATTCTTCCAGGAGACTTTTGTAAGGCTTAATGAAATGCTCTTCTGCATATTTACCCTGTTCAACAGCCAGTCGGCTGCGCTCTTCGCGATCATAATCCACACGAGTCAGTGAATAATCTTCGTGTTTAAGACTAGGTTGATAGATTTTCCCAGCCACTGAATTTGCATTGTAAATTTCAGGGCGATAAATCTTCTGGAAAGTCTCCATCGTGCTGATTGAGCTGATTAGTCCAAGATCAGTATAATCAGCAAGCAGATCTCCGGAATGATAAAAAGCCATCGGTGCCACACTATTCGCAGGCATGAAAAAACGAACTTTTAAACCCATTTTAGAGAAATATTCATCAGTGATAGAATACTGATCCTGCAGATACTCAAAACCCAGAACCGGATGCTGATACTCAGTGCGAGTATATGTTTTGTTGCTCGATACACTTAGACAAATGATCGGTGACATTTTAAAGTGCTCTTTATAAGTGGCTGAATTCACAAAGCATTTATAAAGTTTTCCGTGCAAATCACCAAAATTTTCAGGAATAGAGAAATTAGGTTTATTTTTATTGTGATCGATCAATAAAATGCTGAAATCATAATCACGCACATAAGATGAATAATTATTTCCGGCAACTCCTTCGATTTGCTGGCCAGTCTTACGATCAATAATATTTGTTTTTAAAACTTCAATCATCGGTAGATCGTTACTACCATTTTTATCATCAATACTCATTGTTACTGTGAGGATTTCAAGTTCCACATGGTAACGATCCCCTTTTGGATTATCTACATAAGCCAATGTATTGAATCGATTATTAATCATATTTAAGGCATTACGCAAGTTTTGCTGGCGATTACCTCCTCTAGCCAGGTTTGCAAAATTGGTTGTCAAACGCGTTTTACTTGAGGGATGATAGTTTTCATCTAAACAAGTGCTCTTTAGTGTAAATGCAAAATCATTTTGGATTGCATTCTGGGTGTTTTCAATATCCTGCTTTTCGTTTATTCCCCTATCTTGCTGTATGTTCGCTTTCATCTGATGATACTATTTAGTTTTTTTACCCTGCAAATTTGAAAATAAAAGATTTAATATTTTTATTTATACTTAAAATCAGACAATTATTCTTTTTATGCATATTTTTAAAGATTATTAATCTTTAAACAAATATAATAATGAAGGAAAACAGATAAATATTCTTTAGTGACCTAAGAGGATTGACTTGGAGTTTCCCAGAGCGCTTCCAAAACTCGAAAAAGAAAACAATATCATTTATATTTGTCAAAAATTAAGACAGACATAGCAATGAATTTGATAGAAAATTTGAAATGGCGCTACGCCACAAAAGCTTACAATAACATTAAAGTAACAGAAGAGAAGATCGATCAGATCTTAGAGGCTATAAATCTTTCAGCATCTTCTTGTGGTCTTCAATCTTACCGTGTTTTTGTTGTAAGCAACCCGGAAATCCAAAAAAAATTAGGTGCTGATTCGTATAATGGACAGATTAGCTCTTGCTCTCATTTGTTGGTTTTTGCCGCATTCAATGATATGTCTTCGACTTACATTGACGATTATATGGCAATGACAGAAAAGCAAAGAGGTCTTGATGCTGGTGCCTTATCAGGATTTAGAAATGGACTGCACTCCTATTTCAGCGCTATTAACGCAGATCAAAAAGCCCTATGGGCGGCCAAACAGGCTTATATTGCACTAGGAACGGCACTTATTGCTGCGGCAGAATTGAAAGTGGACGCCACTCCTATTGAAGGATTTAATGCCGCCACTATCGATGCCGTTTTGGGTTTGAAAGAAAAAGGGCTGCATTCCGCAGTTATCCTTGCTTTAGGATATCGTGATTCGGAAAAAGACTATATGGCAGCTACGAAAAAAGTTCGTTTGCCTATAGATGAAATGATAACTAAAGTTTATTAATAATATTAGATATGTTAATTATTATGGGTTTACATCTAACCCCAACAGGCATCTAAGCTAAAATCATAATACCAATGAAAGACAGAAACTACATATAGTAAGCCAATATCTTCAAATTATCCATAAAAAATACTGTTCCTGTCAGTACAGCCAAATGGAGCCAATTGAAGACAATTGGCTCCATTTTTTATATCATTAAATAATAATTTAAGCAACAGGAGTAATTCCCAAAACTAGCAGCCAACTGATTTTTATTTTATAAATCTTTATTTTGCTATTGATTACATTAAGCTTCTACTTGCACCCAACCTTCTATTTTTTCGAAAATTGTCATTAATTTTGATGGAATTTTTTTCTCTTTTATTGCTGTAAGTTTAAGAATAGAAGTGATTTTATCCTCTTCTCCATTTTGAGTTAATTCTACCCAATCAGGATTAACAATCAAAGTTCTACCAATTGCCACCATGGGAATACCATACTCTACAACTTGATTAGCCATTGCAGGTGTTGTAATACCTCCGGCAACTAAAACAGGAACTCTGCTGTTCACATAGTTGTTTAGTGCAACTGATATAGGTTCTTTAGAAAATTCTGAATCAATTGGTTTTTGATCTACAGCATCAAACAAAGAGAAATGTAAATAATCAATATTTTCTTCAATGAGCTTATCAATTAGATTGAACGTATCTGGAAGTCCATAAGTTTGTTGTGGAAATTCTTCAGGTGAAATTCTGTACCCTATCAAAAAAGGACGATCAGCATATTTTGAAACTATATTTTTTACTTCTCTTAAAATTTCCAGACTAAGCCGCAAACGATTTTCCAGAGAACCTCCCCATTGATCCTTTCTATTATTAAAAAAAGGTGATCTAAAATTTTGAAGCAAAAAACCATGTGCGCCATGAATCTCTACGCCATCAAAACCGGCTTCAATTGCTCTTCTGGTGGTTTCACCAAATGCTTTGATGATTTCCAGAATTTCATTTTCCCTTAATTCTTTTGGAAGATTTTCTTTTTCAAAAAGCACTATTGGTCCACTTGAAACTGCGCTTGCACTTACCACTTCACCATCTGGAATAAGTCCGGGAATTGCTTTATTGCCTGCATGAAACATTTGTAGAATTGCTGGTGCTCCACCACTTTTTGCAGCATTTGCCAACTTTTTCAGACTTGGAAGAAAGGTATCATCATATCCTGCAAATTCATGGGTAAAGCCAATGCCATTTGCCGTAACGTGGGTACAGCCTGTAATCACTAAACCAACACCGTTTACTCTTTTCTTGTAATATTCAACTTCTTCATCAGATATCGTGAAGTCTTCATTAGAGGACCAAGTAGTCATAGGCGACATCACAATTCTATTTTTCAAACTAATTCCGTTCGCAAATAATAAGGGTGCAAACAGCTTTTTATATTTATTCATTACTTATTTTTTTATTAAATATTACCAATCTTGTGAAGTTGGACTGATCACGATATCGTTTACATTAACATTATCCGGCTGGTCAAAAGCAAACAATACTGCGTTTGCAACATCTTCAGGTTTAATCGCTTGCTTATTCAACTCGGCTGCAATTGCTGCACCTTCTTTGTTGGTCACTTTGTCTGCCCATCCTGTATTGATTACTCCCGGACTTATCAGGCTTATTTTAATTCCTTTATGCACAGATACTTCTTTTCTTAAACTTTCGGTAATCGCCCGAACGAAAAATTTGGTTCCGTGATAGATGCCTGCTCCTACACCAATGTTGATTCCTGCCACAGATCCCATATTGAGAATATGACCGGATTTTTGCTCTAATAATTTAGGAAGAACCGTCGCAATAGCATTCAAATAACCTTTGATATTGGTATCAATCATCGCATTCCATTCCTCAATAGCAACGTCTTTCCATTGAGAAAACAGCATTAGTCCGGCGTTATTAACCAAATTATCTATTCTCCCGAACTTCTCAATTGCAAAATCTGCCATAGCTTTCATTTGGTCGATGTCTGTTACGTCTGCAACAAATATTTCGGCTTTACCACCTTCAGCTTCAATCTGTTTTTTTACTTTTTCTATTTTATCATCAGCTCTGGATACTAAAATAATGTTGGATCCTGCTTTAGCTAATTTTAATGCTGTTGCTGCACCAATTCCAGAAGATGCTCCGGTAATAATGGTTACAGACTCGTTTAATTTTTTCATATTCCTAAATTTTTAAACAACTATAAATGTTACTAATTAATTGGATCGATAAATAATCGGTTGTTCCTGCAATTTGTCAAATGATGCGAAAAACGCCTTTGAATACGGTTGTTGATTATGAAGACTTAATCCGTCCAGGCTTTCCCATTTTTCATTTAGAATAAAAATATTTTCATCATCAATACTTTGGTGAACATTATATTCGATGCAGGTCTCTTCTTTTATAGATAATTCAGGGAGACTGTATAAAAGGGTTTTGATTTCTTGCTGATGCTCAGGCTTTGCCTTTACAACAACAGTTAAATAAATACTCATGTTTTTTTGTAGTATTAAAATGCAAGTTCATAAGGTTTTGGAACAGGAATTTCTGAACGAAGCTCTTTTGCCGCTTCTAAAGAAAAATAAGGGTTTCGCAAAAGCTCACGACCTATAAAAATAAGATCGGCATCATCATTCGTCAGGATCGTTTCTGCCTGATGTGCATTAGTAATCATGCCTACTGTTCCCACCAATAATTGATCTTTCAACTCCCGTTTAATGGTACTTGCAAATGGCAATTGATAACCGGAACCTACTTTAATTTTAGCATTTGGAACTGTACCGCCTGAAGAAACATCAACAATATCAATTCCTTTTTCAGACAATTTTTTGCTTAACCAAACTGAATCTTCAATGTTCCACCCTTCTTCCATCCAGTCTGCAGCCGAAATACGCACGGCAATTGGAAGCTCTGAAGGCCATACCTGTTTTACTTTGTCGATAATTTCGAATAGAAATCTTGCTCTGTTTTTTATACTGCCGCCATAATGATCTGTTCTTTTGTTTGGAATAGGTGATAAAAATTCATTAATAAGATAACCGTGGGCACTGTGAATTTCAATCATTTCAAAACCTGCCTTTAAAGCCCTCACTGCAGCATCAGAAAAAGCTTGTTGAAGTTCTTCGATATCTTGTAAGGTCATCTCGCGGGGCATTTGCATTTCTGATGAAAATGGTACGGCAGAAGGCGCAATAACTTGCCAGCCATCATCTTCATCTGGCATCAATGGGCGACTCTCGCGTCCTGAAGCCCAAGTACTTCCTTTTCTTCCGGCATGAGCCAATTGAATAGCAGGGACACTTCCGGCACTTTTTATAAAGGATGTAATCTTAGTAAGCATTTCGATATGCTCGTTTTTCCAGATTCCCAAATCTCCTACGCCAATACGTCCGTCAGCTCGTACCGCTGTTGCCTCCAGCATTACTGCACCTGCACCTCCCATCGCTCTTGAACCATAATGAACCAGGTGCCAATCGCTTGCAAATCCATCCTGAGCCATATACATACACATTGGCGAAGTGATAATTCTATTTCTAAACGTAACTGATTTAACAGTCAATGGACTGAATAATTTTGACATTTTTATTTTTTTTTAAACGCAAAGCTCCACCGGAAGCAGTATTTTGCTCCCAGTAAAAACTTTACGAAATGATTTTTGATTATTTAGTGTACAGATGAAAAAGCTTTGCCACTACTTTCCATTCACCATTAATTTTGATTAACGAATGGTAATCTGTGAAATCTTCATCTGCTGCATCGTGTTCCATTTCAATACGAACAATTGCTGTGGTAGGTGTTTTGTGTAAAACCGTAAGATTGGTTTTGATGTTGGGTGCTGCACCAAATTTCTCTACATAGGTGTACAGATTATCTATACTTCCTTCTGAAAGGTCATCGCCTAAATGACCGTACATTATCGCATCGTTATGAAAAGTCTTTTTTAATGCTGCAACGTTTCCTGTTTTTAATCCGTTTACATAACCTTCCATTGCCGTCAGGACATCTTCATAATCCTGAACGGTATTGATATTTTGATTTACTGACATAATTCTTATTTTATAATTTGATAAATTTTACTGATGATTTTCCAATCGTTTCCGTCTTTTACAAGGGTAAACATATCGGCATATTTGTTTGGTCCAAATTGTGATTCGATTCTCACTATTGCAACATTACCTTCTACATCCAGAGTAGTCAATGTGTAATTCGCTTCTGTTGGCTCAGCGGCAGAAAATCCATCAAATAACACTTGAATCGGAACACTTTTTAATGCTCCGTTTTCAGACCATGACATTGTTGCGGTTGTTGCAAATGCTGGTTTTGCAATACTGCCATCGCCTTTTCTTCCTGCTTCTACATATAAATCTATTGCTTTCAGGATACCTTCTTTTTGTTCTTGATTGTTTTGCATAACTTCTGTTTTATTGTTTTGATTGTTTTTATCGTGGCAGGAAACTAATAATCCGCCAACGGTTAAGGCTGAGATAATAGCTAAAGTTGGGACTGAGAAAAAGATCTTTTTAGAAATTTTTCTAATACCCTGCCTAAAACCTGCGTAATTTCGAACTGCGGTTTTTCTTTCGGAAATGTTTTTCATAAATCGTTTGTTTTAGTTGAAAATGCTAATTTTTGAGCTTAATTTTCTGTGTTATTTGACAGAATAGTTAAGCTCTATTTCTAAAACAAAAGTACAAGGACTTAAGCGTGACGTTTTTTCTAATCAGCTCAAAGATTTTATCTAATTAGTCCTTTTTTAAGGATTGAAAATTATACATTGTGGAAGTTACTCTATTAATAAAATTTGTTATCAAAACTTTTTCAATGAAAATCGAGAATATACACAAAGACTGATATTCAAATAATTGAATGCCTAAATTTTTATTTGATTTGATGTAAAGCTTCAACAATTGGAGTATTGCCATCGTGCATTAAAATGACTTTACTTATAGTAGAATTATTTTCTAATATTGATACAAGAGTATCTACAACATTAGCAATAGAATTAGATCATCTGTAAAAGATTTTTACCTCATGAACCTAAGACAAAATAAACGACGTCTACACCAGTCATACTTTCGGTAATCGTATCAACATCGCTTATCAGATCAATATAAACTTGCTCAACATTATCCAGATTATTTTCTGGCTTTGGATTTCTTGAACCTGATAAAACCTGATGTTAAGAAGCTAATTTAGTAACTAAAAGAGATCAAGCCCTTCCATTTCCTCCAATAACGAATACTTTTATAAGCTTAATTTTAAAATTATTTACTATCGAGAGGTACTCGGTGCCTGTCCGTGAAATTCTTTATATATTCTTGAAAAGTGAGAAACATTTTCGAACCCTAAAGAATAACATATATCTGAAACCGACAAAGCTGTAGTTTCCAGCATATCTTTTGCTTTTTCTAATCTCTTTTCTCTAATCCAGGTTGCAGGTGCAGCATTGTATATATTTTGAAAATCTCTCTTAAAACTTGACAAACTTCTGCCGGAAAGATAGGCCAGCTCGGAAACAGAAACTGGTGAAGCATAATGCTGTTCTACCACATTACGGATATCCGTTTTTACAGGCTCGTGCAGCTGGAGGATTTGTAAAAACATATTTCGGTTACATTCTGCAACATCATAAAGCAGTTCCATGATTTTCAGGCGAAGCTGTCCGGGATGAACCACAGAATGATCAAAAAAGTAAGGCTTCATGGAATGGGCAAATGCAACTAAACATTCATTCATTGGGTAAACTCCTGTTTTAATTTCTCCCTCAGGTTTTGACACCTTAATTTCTGAGGTTGATAAAAACGACTTCAGAAGATCATCTTTGATACTAAACATTAAACTATCATAGATATTATCATTTTCGGAATTTCCGAATTTATGATATTTTACAGCAGTTGCTTTTTTTAGTAAAATCATGTCATTCTTGCCAAGCTTATATTCCTGTTTTCCATAAGTCAGATCAACAGATCCTTCTAATACAATTAAGAGTAAATGCTGTTCCAAGTACATGATTCCTTTAACTTCAGTACTGTGTATACACTGCTCAATTAAAGAACAACCATCTAAGATGAGGGAGTTTTGGGGAGCATCTCCGCCAATCAAAGAAGTTGGAACTTTAATCATTTTCTTCATACTACAACTATTAAAGTTATAAAGCAGTTATAAATTTGTTTTGGAAATTCTTTTGAAATTGATCCTGAAATATTACAAAATTCAGCTACAAAGATAAAAGTATTAAGAAAAACATACTTTTCTTTTTAGTCCAAATATTTTACTCTTTTAGTCCAAAAAAATTTGATGTTTAAAATATTAGGCAACAATTAAATAAGTTAACCCCTCAGAAAAAAGATATCAATCTCCAACTGGACATCCAAACCAAAATTCTTAATAAAGCAAAGACAAACTGGCTGGTATCCCACAACGAGTTCCCTAAATTCACCTGACGTTTTGAAGATAAAAGATTCAATTATGAAAAGACCATCACAGGGCTCTGCGACTCTTGAGGGGACTTGAATGAAATTCATCTGCTCCAGAGAAAATGGGAAAATGGCTAAAGCAGTTCATAAGGACAAAATAAACGGATAGCACAGGTAAGAGCTTAGGAGTCCCTTTGGGATATATTCTTTTCTGAAACAAAAAATAAATTTTTAACCGGGCTCAATAAAGCTTTTGCCCAGTGGAGAAAGAAGACTTTCTTTAGGATCTGTACAAAGCCGGCAAAAGAATTTGGTTTCTGAACATAGAGGTCCGCTCCCTTCTCAAAAGTATCTTCAATATCTGCAGGATGGCCCCAAGTGGATAGCATAACGGCAGGGATGTCCTTAAGCTCTTTATCAGCCTTTATCTCTTCCAGTGCCTGAATACCTGCTTTAACTGGCATATTGATATCTATAAAAATAATATCCGGATCGGGCTGGGATTTATCTTTGAGCGTGTTCATCAGCTCCTGCCCGTTTTCAACCGTAGTTACCTCAGAGGGTACTTCTGCCTCATCCAGGGCATCGATGAATAATTCCTGGTCATCTTTATCATCTTCAGCCAATATGATTTTCAGGGGTTCTTTTTCATTTAAGCCTTCAGAGGCCTGGTGGGAATTTTCAGAAATTATCATCTTAAAGAGTTTTAAACCTACCAAATGTAGTGTATAAATGCTAAAAAGATTTCGATAAACCAATAATATTAAAAGTAATAAGAAATTCAGAACATAAAGAGTCGTTACAGATAATTATGTCCGGAGTCCTGCATAAGAAAGAAAAACGGTCTTTCGCATCCTTGTTTACAATGACAAAAGAGGACGCCTGCTTACTGCAAGCGAGCCCGGATACAAACCCTGAGTTAATTGATTTAAATTAGTCAACCTATTATATGGTCTGCGAGAGGTTCTGCTCATTTATAAAAACTTTAATATCCTGTTGGACTTCGTTTTTCTATCGGCGTCAAAAGTATTGAGATAAAATCGTATGCTTTGCGCTTTTTAAAAAATCTTTCGTTGATAAACCGCTGTGATTATAAATTAATTATAATTATAAAATAAAGCCTCGGCATGCCGGAATGTTAAAAATAATCCGCTTAAAGCGTTCTGCTTTGCTGTGTTAATGGCAGCAGTACAGTAAAGACCGACCCCGCATCCTTCTCTCCTCTGGCTTTTATGGTTCCTCCATGCCGCTCTGCAATCTTCCTGCACAAGGAAAGCCCCAGACCGCTGCCTTCATACTGGTCTTTGGAATGAAGACGCTCAAAGGCCGTGAAGATCCGCTCACTGTAAGCATTGTCAAGCCCGATGCCATTATCCTCGATACTGATCTCGGCCCAATTCCCCTGCTGATCCTCTATGATACTGCTGGAGATAATCACACTGGGGGGCACCTCAGCTTTGGAAAACTTAAGGGCATTGTGCACCAGATTGTAAAAAAGCTGCTGGATCAGTATTCTGGCCCCTTCAATCTCAGGGAGCTTCGAGCTGATAAAAACCGCATTTTTTTCCTGTATTACCAGTTCTAGATCGGTCTTAATTCCCTCAAGAACCCTGTTAAGGTCAATGCGCTCCACGGGCTGTTTTTTCTTATCTGCAGTGGAATATGCCAGTATGCCTTCTATGACATTCTGCATCCTGTGCGCAGAATGTTCAATCTTGCCTATATACCATTCAAACCTGTCATTAAACTCTGACTGCATTTCATTTCGCATTCTGCTGATAAAGGTTTTGACCTTACGGACTGGTTCCCTGAGGTCATGACTCACCAGATTAGCGAAATGCTGCAGGTCGTCATTCGAACGGCGGAGCTCCTCGGTGGTATCCCTGGCTTCTTTTCGAAGCTGCTCTTCTATCGCTTTCTGACGTCCAATATCCTCAATAATTCCGGTAATCTTAACGGGATCCCCATTTTCATCCCTGATTACCTTGCCGCTGATATTGGTCCAGCGCAGCGAATTGTCTTCGTTTAAAATCCTGGCCTGATAAGAAATCACACCCGTCTGCTCGGCATCACGGTGCGCTTTTTCCCTCACTGCTATATCATCAGGATGCAGTCTTGCTATTATTTTTTCATTTGTAATAGTATCATTTATATTCCAGATTGTCCTAAAATTGCCTGAAGTGGCAATCTGCTGTGTGCTCAGGTCTATTTCAAAAGTCCCCATGCCAGAAGCATCAATGGC
This sequence comes from Flavobacterium sp. HSC-32F16, assembly GCF_024171645.1. GTDB lineage: Bacteria > Bacteroidota > Bacteroidia > Flavobacteriales > Flavobacteriaceae > Flavobacterium. The sequence continues at coordinate 326,159 of NZ_JALKAC010000001.1, forward strand.
CATCCGGAGCTGTTCCTCCGAACTCTGTACCTTTTCCTTTGCCATATGAAGGTCAGTGATGTCCATCCCCGTATTCATTACTCCATATATACGGCCTTCGGGATCCAAAAGCGGCATAAAACAGTAATTGAAATAAAAAACCTGCTGCTGTCCGTCCACCACAAGCTCAACCTTCCTGTCTTTGGCATGGAAAGCAATACCGGTGGTATAAACCTGCAGCGCCTCGTCAAAAATACGCTGCTTTAGAAGCTCGGGAAGAACTTCAATGTAGGTTCTGCCGATTACCTCACTACCTTTTCCCCATGTTCTGATCATGGCCAGATTAGCCAGTTCTATTTTCAATTCAGGTCCAGTATACACCCCTATAGGCAGGGGAGCATTATCTACAATATCCCTTAAAAGGTGTACAGTTCTTTCCATCTCGGCAGTTTATTTTATAGGCAATGTAGTTCTTTTCGATGGTTTTACTATTATATCCAGCCCCATTATTATTTTAGAATTTCCATTGTAATGTTCAAGAAAAATTAACGTGGAAGGAAAACGAAATTTCCCGGAGCGTATTGGAGTGTTTGGAACATTTGAATTTATACTCTTATTAATCCCTCAAAATATCTTTTACTATGCGCAGAGAAGCTGCTTCACAAAAATCCAAACCGGAATAATCGGGATTTAAACCTCCGATATAAGGCACAGCCATAATGTATAAATTTTTATTATATGCTCCATATTGATCCATAATTTGAAAATTGTCATTAATGGCTATTCCTGAAACATTCAAAAAATAATCGCCGTATTGGTCTTTCTGAACTCCTTGTGAATCATTAATAAAGGCCTTATGGCCAGCTTCTTTAGATTTGAATTTTAAACGCGCAGGACTAACCGCTTTTTGATCCAGCAGACTTTTAAAAGGAAAATCAGAGTAAGATAAATGCGGCTGTCCCACACAATCTACAAATGTTTTATAGAAAACAGACTGCTTATTGTTATCACTATCTGTAAAATTATACAAGACTCCTCCTCCATTCTGCGGTTCAACCGAACTATCGTCGCCGACAGGAATCAGGTCCAGCACACCAGCCATGTAAAGAGCCAGTAATTCTTCACATGATTTCTGGGGAACAAATGCAATTACTATAGAAATAAGCGGCATCAGCACTTTTTGAAGCCGCTGCATATCCTCTGCCGAAAAATATTTGGCAGGATGGTTCATGGCAAAACTCAACACTGCCAGCATTTCTTTCCAATAAATTGATTGCTGCCTTTTAATAGATTTCTCGGCCTGCACATATTCAGCTCTTAAAAGCTGGAAAGGATCAAGACGCTCACGCAGTTCCATCATATCAGTTACAAAATCCTCAATTGAAAAGTCTTTAATCCGCTGATAAAATTCCGGGTCTTTTTCACGAAATATTTCTTTAAAATCCTTTTCAAAAATGAAATCAAGGGATAAAAATCCATCATTACTTTTTCTGTGCAAATCTATTTCTTCCTTAGTTAACAAAGAGTCATTTGAAAGATGTGAATCTTCTAAATGAAAACGAACCGCAGGAAGCATACCGCTTCTGGAATGCATCATAATTTTAAAATCTGCACTTTCCGGGTTTAATTTAAAACAAAGAACCTCATCAGCATCTTTCTCAAATGAACCGTTATTTCTTGCCAGTGTTCTTATGGCGTCAATTGCTGTTAATGAAGAGCCTTTTACTGCAATTGGGTGATTGAAATGCTTTGCCAGTTTTACAGGAGGATAAGGTGCATCATAATATCCGGGAACTTTACCTTCATAACGTATCGGCCAGTTATGGCCTGTGCAGATAACAGCATAATCAAATTCATGATCAATACCATTTATAGTTTCCACCCTCACGGTTTGATTTTTACTGTCATAAATAATATCTGTAACTGTGCTTGCAAAATATACATTGGTGCTAATTCCCATTTTCTTCGCTGTCTCACGTAACATTTCAAACTGCGCAGCAAGATAACTTCCAAATAGAAGTCTCGGTACGACTTTATACTCATTAAATTGATCCGGTTTGATATTATATTGTTGAAGTAATTCGGCAGGTGCAGTATAAATCCACTCTGACATGGCAGATACTATATGCGGTACTTCATTATCTGATACATTGGTGATATGCTCTATATTTGCTCCTTCGGTGCTGTAAGGCATTCCTGCTCCAAGCTCTTTTTTTTTCTCAAAAATTGTAATCTCAAAATCATCTGAGCCGGATTCAACCAATCTCTTATAAACAAAAAGGCCGCTTGGACCTCCTCCTAAAATTGCTATGCGTTTTTTAGTATTTTTGATATCCATTTCATCTTAGATTTTAATATTTATTTTGAAACTGGCAGGCACTTAAATTATTTTTGCAATGGAATAAGATGGTGTAAAAATAATCGCTCCTATGTGATACAAATATCAATAACCAATTGTCCAGTTGGTTATATTATTCGAAGTGGAAATTATATAATTAAGGTTATTCCTGAGCTCAAACTACTAAAGATCAAATAAGATATACTCTATTATTTTATAAAAAATGAACGCACTAATAGAAAAATTTAAACAGTATGGTCCTCTCAGTAATGAAATAGAAAAGGAACTTCTGAAGAAGATAAAAATGCAAACAAGACCAAAAGGCGATTTTTTTCTCAAACAAGGACAAGTCATCACCTGCCTGTTTATGCTTGAAACAGGCCTAGTACGTTCTTATTACACTGTAGAGGATCGTGAGGTAAATTCCTGGTTTGGTTTTGAAAATATAATTTTAGGATCCATAACCCCGTTGTTCCTGCAGCGTCCATCTTCTGAGAACATACAGTTTTTAGAACACTCCACGATTCATTACATAGAAAGCAGTGATCTTGAAGCTCTGTACAGAAAACATACTGAAATGAACACAATCGGAAGGCTCATAGCCGAAGAGTGCTGCAAGTTTCTGGAAGAACGGGTAAACTCACTCCAGACTCAGTCTGCTGAGAAAAGATACCAATCATTATTATCCTTTCAGCCTGATGCTCTCCAAAGAATTTCTCTGGGGCATATTGCATCCTATCTGGGCATTAAACAAGAAACTTTAAGCCGGATCAGAAAGAAATAACGATTTTGACTTTTGTCAAAAAAACAAGTCAAAAGTTGCTGTTACTTTGTATTATTAAAATACAGAAAACATGATATTAGTAACAGGAGCATCTGGAAATTTAGGCACAATAGTAGTTGAAAATCTATTAAAACAAATACCTGCTGAAAGGATTTCAGTATTAGTGCGAAATCCATTAAAAGCGGCATTATTTGAGAACAGAAATATAAAGGCTCATATCGGAGATTATAGTGATAAAGCCTCAGTTATAAAGGCTTTACAGGGCGTAGAAAAACTTTTACTTATCAGCAGCATGGGTGCTGATGCATTGCAGGAGCATATAAATGTAATTGACGCGGCCGTTCAGGCAGGTGTATCACATATTTATTATACCAGTGGTGCATTAAACAGAAATGTCAAGAAATCCCTGCTTGGACCTTTAGCTGATTCCTATATGACGACTGAAGATTATATTATCGCAAGCGGTTTGAAGTATACAATATTTCAAAATGGACTTTACTTGGAAACCATTCCTTTTTTTATAGGTGAAGAGGTACTTGAAAAAGGAATTTACTTTCCTGCAGGAGACGGAAAGGCATCTTTTGCAAAAAGAGAGGAAATGGGTGAAGCAATTGCTAATGTAATAGCAGAGCAAGGTCATGAAAACAAAATTTACGTTACCACAGCTGTTCCATCACACTCCTTTGGAGAAATTTCACAAATGCTTTCAGAGCTCTCCGGCAGGAAAGTAACTTATGAAAGCCCGGAGCCGGAAGAATTTGAAAACCAATTAAAAGAATTTGGTCTGCAAAATGAGGATATCTACTATTCACAGATACTGGCAGCCATCATAAAAAATCAAGAATATAATATAAATGTCTCAGACCTTGAAAATTTGCTGGGAAGAAAACCAACTGATTTAAAAGCGTATCTTAAAGAAACATTTTTGCCCTAAATTATTGTTATAAGTATTACTTAATATTAAGATATTTCTTTTAAATTGAACTTCCTAAAATCCAGAAATACTGGTATCTTTTTTTTTAAATATTTTACAAAATAAGAATGATCATCAAAACCAAGACAATGTCCAATCTTACTGATATTGTAATTAGTATCAAGGAGTATTCTTTTTGCTTCTGTTATAATCCATTCGCAGATAATCTCAGAAGGCCTTTTATCTAATAATTGACTGGTGAGACTGGATAATGTACTAGATGATACCTGCATAGGTTCTGCATAATCGCAGACTTTAAGTTCTTTTTTATAATTTTCCTCTACGAGATTAACAAATTTTACTAATTGAAGCTGCTTTTGAAAGAGAGTTCAATTGAATTTTCTTTCCTTTTTTTATTGTACCTATTGGGCTTTACTTTCATTTCGTATTTTTTCTCTATGCTGTATCCCCCATTTTGTCATGGCTCCTACAACTTCTTCCAAAGTCTGGCTGTAAGGAAGAAGTTCATATTCGATACTTACAGGATATCCCACTGATACTTTTTTAATTATAAAACCATTTTGCTCTAATTCTTTAAGCTCACTTGAAAGAACCCTTGCAGAAATACCTGCAACCTGCCTTTGAATTTCCGTAAATCTTTTATTCCCCCTCGCCATTGCAATAATAATCATCAATTTCCATTTTCCTCCAATTGCATACAATGCATCAGAAACTGCCATAAGTACAGTGTTGCATTCTTCAGTAAATTCCTTGTTTTCGATCTTTTTTTCTTCTGCTTTTGACATAACTATCATTTTAAAAGCTACTAACCTTTTAGTAACAACTAATAAATTGTAAGCAAATGTACTGTAATTTTGCTTAATAATTTTAAAAATAATAAAATCATGACATTAGAAAATTTAAGAGTAAAAGAGGAATTAAGAAACCTGATAGATGACTACGCCACTTTAGGTGACGAGAAAAAGATCTCACAGGTAATGGATTTATTTACCCCGGATGTTACCTATAAAGTTTATATGAATGGTACTTTAGTTTCTTCTGTTTCTCAAAGAGAAAACATGGAAAAAGAATTCAATCAGCATGCCGGCCATGTAAAAACTTACTTTACACTGAATGGACAGCATAAAGTAGAAATCGATGCAGATACTGCTACAGGCATTTCTTTCTCTCAATTAAAAATGATTAGAGAAGTGGAAGGAAAAGACATTCTTTCAGACTACAGCGTTAAATATGAGGATGAGTATGTAAATCATAATGGAAAGTGGCTGATAAAGAATCGCATAGGACATTTTATCATTATAGAAGTTAGACAACTTAATAATTAATCTCATTACGTAATCAATGAAAATAAAAAAATATCTTACGATCTCGCTTTTGATATTAACTACTGTCATGGTAGTTTTAAGCGGTCTTATGAAAGCCATCCAGCTTCCGTGGTCAGTTAATGGACTGGTAAAATTTAATCTGCCTAATGCAGCGACAACACTTGGCTTGATGGAAATGATTTTTGCTGTTTTATTTATCTTTCCCAAAACCATGCGCATTGGTTTTATACTGCTTTCGTGCTATTTTGCCGGAGCAATGGCAACAGAATTATCACATGATGGTTCAATGCTCAATCCGGCAGTGCCATTGTCTCTAATCTGGATAACAGCATTTCTGCGTGACCAATCTTTATTTATAGGATCTCCGGAATCAGTACAAGAAATCAAAAAATAATAGCAGACTAGATTTTTTTAATATCACAATTTAATCTTTGATTAAAAAAAGTTATATCCAATTTAATTAAAAAAGACATAATCAAAAAAATGAAAACAATATTAGAACATAAAGTTGTTGTAGTAACTGGTGCATCTAAAGGAATAGGTGCTGGTATTGCAAAAAAAATGGCTGAATCAGGAGCCAAAGTAATAGTAAACTATGCTTCAAGCAAACAAGATGCAGAAGAAGTTGTGGCCGAAATAACCAAATCTGGGGGCATCGCCGCTGCAGTTAAGGCAGATATATCAATACTTACAGATGTAAAACAACTTTTTCAGGAAACAATAAAAATTTATGGCCGTTTGGATGCACTGGTAAATAATGCCGGTATTTATGAATTTGAATTATTAGAATCATTTACAGAGGAATCATATCGAAAAACATTTGATATTAATGTGCTTGGTGTTCTCTTAGCATCAAAAGAAGCCGCCGCTTTGTTCGATAAAAACGGAGGAAGCATTATCAACATCAGTTCATTTGCCGGTACCAGACCTGAACCTTACTCTGTGGTATATGCGGCTTCCAAAGGGGCTGTTGACTCAATAACCTATGCACTGTCACAAGAACTAGGACCGAAGAATATCAGGGTCAACTCTATCAGGCCCGGCGGGGTTTTTACAGAAGGTGTGGCAAAATTAGGAGCCAGCCTTGAGTCTGATGTCATTCTGGGAACTGTGAAGAGAAGTGCGTTAGGCCGCATGGCTATGCCAGATGATATTGGAAATATGGCAGTATTTTTTGCTTCAGACGAATCAAAAATAATTACAGGACAAACTGTAGAAGTATCAGGCGGGTTCAAGTAAAATTAAATATTATTAAATGATAATAATAAAAATAAAACTTTAAATTGTGCTTTTGAAATGCATCAGTTTCTTTCTATGTTTAACTCTGCACAATTTTCACACATACCATTGAGATGCAGTATTGTGCTTTTAAATTAAGGCTGCTTTCACTACTAATTGTAGAAAACATTATAAGACAGATAATGTTTAATATTTCAAAAGAATTGCATAGGGCAGATTAATTCTAGCCATATAATTTAAATAAACATTTTTTGGAAGATTATGTTTATGGACAAACCCGTCTTTATTTTATCTATACTGACGGGTTTTATTGCTGTTATGCAAATTCCGCTTTTTTGGTTTTACATGATCTTCTCAATTTTTAAGTTTTATTTAAAAAGTCTTCTTATCGCCTGTCCTATCTCAGCGAAATCATCATGACTGCTCACTGATCTTTTTTCCATATTATTCTTCAAGGTTTTAGAAAAGGGATAGATAAGCATATAATTATTGTTATTAAATTTCTGGTTTAAAAGATCAGGTATATCTCTCATTTGAGAAAAATACGAATGCATTCCGCTATCCCCCATCATAATAATTAATCCTTCATTTTCTTCAATCCCCAATGCAGTCTGCTGGGCATTTTCCCAATTTAAGAAAACATTAAATGATGCCTCGATGGAAGCTTTTTTAGCGATTCTTTTTAAAATATTCAGTGTTTTTTCTTTCCCGTAAAAACTCATTTCTGCACCTGAATTACGGCCTATATTCCAAATTCTCAACATGGAATAAAAAAAACCTGGATCCATTTCGGCATCCTCAGGTATAAAAACTAAATATTTTTTGATAGTTGCAGCCGGCTGGACAGCATGATATACCATTAAGTTTATGCTTTTATTTCGCAGGTAACCATTATATAGATTATAAACAAATGAAGCCGAAAAGCCTTTTCCTCCTTCAAGTCCTAAAATAAGGTCAGTAATTTCTTTTTCCTTCATCACATTACTGATCCCTCCTGCCGTATCATTGTCATGACGTGTTATGGGATGCAATATTACATCTGCGGCAGAAGCAGCTTTAACGGCATTCTCTAGTATTTTTTCGGCATTTTTTTCAGAAGATTCATTAGCATCTTCATTAATTACATTTACAGCATAAAGTTCTTTATTAGATGCCGTTCTAACCATTAATCCAAGATTTACCATTTTCTCTACAGTAGCCTCATGATTAACAGCCAGGAGTATATTTTCTTTTTCTTCGCTCTTGCCCGATACAGTATTATCTTTATCTGCCTGAGCGATGCGCTGTGCGCTTGCCATAGAGACAAAAGAAGATACTGTGCAGGAAACCAAAATAAGAAGGATACTGCCGTTGAGCACATGATCATTTAGAAGTCTTATCGGCTCACCTGCATCATTTTCGCCAATAATAATATTATATCCAACCATTACAGAAGCCAGCGTAGCCGCCGCAGAAGCCGAACTCATTCCAAAAATCAGCTGTCCTTCATCGTTTGTAAGTTTAAAAGTTTTCTTGGTCAGCATGGCTGCGATATATTTTCCTCCAATTGACGCTACGAGCATAATTGCCGCAACCCACAAGGTTTCCCAGCTTTGTATAAAGGCATTAAAATCAATCAGCATTCCGACACTTATTAAAAAGAAGGGAATAAAAATGGCATTTCCAACAAATTCTACCCTGTTCATAAGGGACGATGTATGGGGAATTAATTTGTTTAAGGCCAGTCCGGCAAAAAATGCACCGATAATAGATTCGATACCTGCCAGTTCGGCCATAAGCGCAGCCAGATAAATCATGACAATTACAAAAAGATACTGGGATATTTTATCATCTACGTTTTTAAAAAACCAACGGGCAATAATTGGGAAAACCAAAAGTACTATTAAAGTAAAAACAACCATTGAAACCGATAGTCTGGCCCAGAAAGCGATTCCTGCTTCTCCCTGCGACATGCCGACGATAGCTGCCAAAACCAAAAGCGAAAGGACATCTGTAATCATTGTGCCTCCAACAGTTATGTTTACAGAAAGATTTTTAGCAATACCCAAACCGCTTACCATTGGATAAACAATTAAAGTATGCGACGAAAAAAGACTGGCAAAAAGAATTGAAGTCAGCGGTGAAAAACCCAGCATGTAATAACCGCCGATAAACCCTAAAGTAAAGGGAACGGCAAAAGTAAAAATCGAAAAGATGATACTCTTCCATTTGTTCTTTTTAAAATCAGCCATATCGATTTCAAGGCCAGCTAAAAACATAATATACAAAAGGCCGGTAGTTCCGGTAACTACCACACTGCTGTCTCTTGAAAGCACACCAAAACCATTTGGACCAACAAGTGCACCGGCAATAATAAGACCGAGCAGATGAGGCACCTTAATTTTATTAAGTAAAAGCGGAATGCATAAAATAATGATGATTTCAATAAGAAATTTCAAAAGCGGATCTTCAATAGGAAGACTTATATGGTGTATACTCAGCTGCATATATTACTTTTTTGTGGATGGAGTAAGTTCAACTGAGAATTTCGCAATACAGTTATCCTGACCAGTTACGGTTTGTGTACCTTTAATGATATTTTTTTTAATATCATCAAGTACCACACTAACTTTAATTTTGTTTTTAACAGAAGTTTCCTTTGCAGAATCAAGGACTATTTTATTTTCAAGATACCGGCCTGTAAAGACGCGTTTAATTTCTTTATTGCTGAAAACATTGGCATACATTCCTGTTGAATCCGATGTAAACTCCCAAATCTCGATGCGCTGGTCGCCAATAACATAATTGCTGCAGTTCGATTCCCTGCAGATCATTTTACTGTTCCATTTAATTTGAAGACTGTCAGGCCATTGCTGATTTTTTGGAAGCGAATCTTTTATGCTTTCGGCAGAGAACAGACTGTCTTTTAATTTTAGAAGTTTATCATATTCTGCCTGCTTATGTTCAAACTGTTTTTCACGTTCTAAAAGGGAATTTTCACGAAGGATGAGATCCTGTTCTTTTTTATTGCTGCAGGAAAAAAAAAAGAGTACAAAAGTGAGAAATAAAAGTCTGTTTAAAGCCATAAGAATTGATTTTGGATTCTACAAGTTAAGCAGAAAAATTCTTTTAACCCAGTAAAACAGCTTAAAAAGAAATTTGATTTCTTTTTTTAAGCTGTAAAATAAAATTTTAATTGCTTGTTTATATCCTAAATTACTTCAAAAACTCCTTTGTTATATTCAAATAAGAGCTCATACGGTTCTGCAACCGCAGGTCCTGAATCTTCACCAACAAAAGTATCAATTCTGAAGCAGGCGGCAGCTTTTTATCAATTCGCATTCCTGCTGTTAATTTATTACTTATATAAATCTTACTACTTTTCCGGTGCCCCGTTAAATTACGATTTACTTTTAAGCCAAACGTTTACAGACAATTAAATAACTTACTATAACTTTTGCTATATTAGTACTTTATAATTTCAATACCCTTTTAATATGAGCAGTATAAAACAAAAATTATTGACAATTGTAATTTTAATGAGTTCATTTTATACAATGGCTCAAAAAGTAATCCTAATCAACAATGTTCAAATTTTTAATGGTAAAGACGAAAAAATAATTACAGGAAATCTTTTGATTGTTAATAATCTGATTAGTAAAATTTCTACGGCAGCAATCCCAACGGATGGAGGTGCTACTACTACCATTATTGATGGCAAAGGAAAATTTTTGATGCCGGGTCTTATTGATGCTCATACCCATATCATGATGGAATCCATGAGTATCACAGAACTGATGAACAGCGATATAGAATACATTACTGCAAATGCTATTAAATCTGCGGAGAAAGATCTGATGCAGGGCTTTACAACGTTCAGAGACCTTGCTGGTCCTGCAGGCGGTTTACAAAAAGCGATAGACAAAGGTTTAATTATTGGGCCGCGTATCTATCCTTCGGGTGCGATGATTTCCCAAACCGGAGGTCACGGAGATTTCCTTCTTCCGAATGCCGTTCCAAGAGATGTTGCAGCAAGCCTTGATTTTACCGAACGTAATAATTTCGGTGTAATAGCTGATGGTCCGGATCAGGTATTGAAACGTGTAAGGGAGCAGCTTCGTCTTGGTGCCACGCAAATAAAACTGGCGGCAGGCGGCGGGGTTTCTTCAACTTACGATCCTTTAGATGTATCTCAATTTACCGAAGCAGAAATGAAAGCCGCAGTCGATGCAGCTGAAAATTGGGGTACTTATGTTACTGTGCATGCTTACACGCCCAGAGCAATACAAACAGCATTGCGTGCAGGAGTACTTTGTATTGATCATGCTCAGCTTATTGATGATGAGACAGCAAAAATGTTAGCCGATAAAAAGGCATGGTTAAGTCTGCAGCCTTTCATAGATGAAGGTAAAAGCCTTTATGCTGATGGCTCACCGAACCGGATCAAACAACAAACTATGATGAGAGGTACTGACAAAGCTTATAATTTTGCAAAAAAATATAATATTAAAACCGCGTTTGGAACGGACTGCCTTTTTGAGCCTGGGCATTCGGCAAAAAGAGCGGGAGATCTTGTAAAGTTATTGCGCTGGTACACGCCTTATGAAATATTAAAAATGGCTACTTCTACAAATGCTGAATTACTTACAATGAGCGGACCGCGTAATCCCTATCCAAAGAAATTAGGTGTTATAGAGGAAGGTGCTTATGCCGATATTTTATTACTAGACGGTAATCCCCTTACTAATTTGAGTATAATCGAAGACTATGAAAAAAAATTATTGCTGATTATGAAAGACGGAGTTATTTATAAAAATACACTTAGCAGATAATTTCGATATCTATTATTCAAGGACTTAATTTTAGTTTTTGATTCATACTGTATAAAGTTAATTCAGCTGTTGGAAACATAAAGGTACACCTGATTCATGGCGAACTAAACCAAATTTTCCAATCCAAAAGCTGCAATTTGATCTATAATAGGTAAAGTCTTCAAACCGAGTTCTGTTAATGAATATTCCACTCTTGGCGGGATTTCAGGATAAGCCTTTTTACAGACTAGTTTGTTTTCTACAAGAGCATTCAATTCCTGAATCAGCATTTTTTCACTAATACCCACTACAGCCCTTTTAAGTTCTCCATATCTGATAGTTCTTGTATTAAGCTGATACAAAATCATCATTGTCCATTTTCCTCCCAATAAACCTAATGCTTTTTTTACCGGGCAGTTTTCATCACATGCATTAATTATTTTTATATTTTTTTCCATTGATTTTCAATATTTCTAACTATTTGGTAAGTACCCAACTAAAACGTAAGTACTTGTACAAAAGTAAGTTATTAATTAGTTTTACCAAAAAATCAAAACAATTAAATAAAAAAAATAAAATGATACTATTAGTATTTGGAGCCACAGGTTCACAGCAATTTCATGTAATTGGAGAAGCAAAAAATAAAGGCGCAATTGTTTATGCTGCTACAAGTTCAGAAAAAAACTTTTCAAAACTAGAAGATGCAGGTGCAATCCCTGTATTAGGCGATATGTCTGATGCATTAAAAATGAAAGAAATCACTAAGGGAATTGATGCTGTTGCTTTACTCATTCCTGTTTCCCTGCCTAATCCGGCAGATGGATTTCAACTTGCCAAAAATGTAATTGATGCAGCAAAGGAAAATGGCGTAAAAATGATAGTTTGGAATACCAGCGGATTTTTGGCACCGCACAAATTAGGGATTCCTATGGAAGATGTAAAGCTGGATACTAAGGAATATCTTCAAAATTGCGGAGTACCCTATGTAATTATTGAGCCATCTATTTATGCTGAAAATTTACTGGCTCCTTATACAACCGATTATGTAAAAAGTGAAAGAAAAGTAGCTTACCCAACTCCCGAAGATATGCCTATTGGATATATTGCATCAAGAGATGTCAGCGCTTTTGTGGCAGAAGCTTTATACAAACCAGAATTTTCAGGACGATCATTTATGGTTAGCGGTTTGGATAACCTTAAAGGAAATGATCTTGCCGAAAAATTCTCTATTGGTTTGGACGAAAAAATTGATTTCTACGCAATGCCTCCACAAGAATTCGGGGATAAATTAAGTATTCTTGTTGGAGAAGAAAGCGCCAGAGGTGTGCAAGGATATTATGAAATGTTGGCAAATCTGCCCGTATATCCAATAAAATTCAATCCTAACCTGCAGGAGGTTTTAGAAAAACTACCTGTAAAAATGACTCCAATGGAACAATGGGTTAAGATCCATAAAGAATTTTTTATTAAATAGATTGTAAAAAAAAGCAGCAAGAATAGTGACTATTTTTGCTGCTTTTTTTATGTCTTAAATTCTAAACAGACATTGTACTTTAATAATTGAATTTATAAACTAAGAAATCTATATTAGCGTATAAATTATTTTTCCAAAACTTTATTTATTACATATCGGAATCTTAAATACAGTAAGCCAGATGATGTTAACAACCCCAAAGTCAAACCATACCAGATTCCCTTTACTCCTGCATTGAAATAAATTCCTAAAATATAGGCCGCAGGCAGTCCAATAAGCCAATAAGCAACAAAGGTTATCAAGGTAGGAATATTTACATCACCCATTCCTCTTAGTGTACCTAGTCCAACAACCTGCGTACCGTCAAAGAGTTGGAATACCGCTGCAATTAACAATAATTGTGCAGCCAGCGCTACAACACTTGTATCATTTGTTATCAAATAAGGTAGATATTGATTAAAGAGTGTAAAAATTACAGCAAAAAACATCATAAAAATGATAACTAGATGATAAGACGCATAAGCAAATTTCTGAAGTCTTTTGTAGTTTTGATTACCGAAACTATTTCCAACTTTAATAGTTGCCGCCGATGCAATTCCTCCCGCCATCATGTAGGTCATAGCCGCAAGGGTTATTGCTGTCTGATGAGCAGCCTGTTCAATTGCGCCAATATTACCAGCCATTAAAGCAGCAACTGCAAATACTCCAATTTCAAAAACATACTGCATCGCTACAGGCAATCCTATTTTTACCACTTTTATAATTTTAGAAAAATCAATAAACTTAACAGAGAAATGCTTTATATAAATCCTAAAATTCTCTGATCGAAGTACATACCACATCATAACCAGCATCATTAAAACCCGATCTATTAATGTTGCAATTCCTACCCCCTGAACTCCCATTGGCTCAATGCCAAACATGCCCTTTACCAGAATCACTGCTATAATTACATTAAGCACATTTCCCCATATCGTTATAGACATTGCTTGTTTTGTAAAACCCAGCCCTTCTGCAAATTGTTTAAAGGTTTGAAATACCATTAAAGGCAGAATAGATAAACTTAAAATAAGCAAGTAAGGTTTTGCCGTTGCAACTACCTGAGGATCCTGATCGGCATGCTGCATGGCAAACATAGAACCATAGTACACTACTAAAAAAAGAAATACTGCAGCTGCAACATTAAGCCATAAGCTGTTTGACAGAAGCTCAGCGCATTCCTTAAAATTTGATTTTCCATTTTCTTGCGCAATCAAAGGTGTTAATCCATATGCAACGCCTAATCCAATCACTAAAACGACCATGAAAACAGAATGAACCAGTGAGACTGCTGCCAACGATATAGTTCCTGCATAATGCCCTATGATAACGGTATCGAGAGTCTGCACCAGTGTGTGTCCTAGTTGAGAAATGACCACAGGTCCTGCAAGTGTTATTGTACTTTGGTAATATATCTTATTAGATTTATATTTTTTGAGCATATTAAAAAATTAACTGCCTCAAGGCAGATTGAATGGATTGAAAAAATATACTGTAAACTATCATTTTTAAAGTATAGCAATTCTTTTATTGCAAATTTATCTTATTCTATAAAAACTCAACTAAAATGCTATGAAAATATACCATTTTGATAATCTGACAGGAACTGCGTGCTGGTAATTCCTGTCTGGGTTTTAAAAAATCGCATCATATGTCCAGGTTCCGAAAAATGAAGATTATAGGCAATCTCAGCGACAGTCTTTCCAGAATGTATCAGATCATTTTTTATTTCGAAGAGCAGTCTTTGTTTTAAGAGTTCTACAGCGGTAACATTAAACTGTTTTTTCACGCAGGTATTAATTGAAATCCTGCTCACATTTAATAAATCTGCATAATGATCAATTCTCTGCTTCTCCCTTATATGAGTTTCGAGTAACTTTTTGAACTGGTAAGCATAATTATTTTCGGCCCTTTCAATTGAGAGATTATTTTTTTCGGCATATACTCTGTTGAACTTCAGAAGAAGATAATAAGTAAGAGAGCGTATGATGTGAATACTGTCTGTCCTGCGCGCTGCCAATTCTGTTTTGATTTCCATAAGCTGCTCAAGTGCTTTTTGCAGTTCTTCTTTTTCAATAGTTATATTTAAAGGAAAATTTAACTGATAGAAATAAAGAAGACGATACGTAAAGTATTTATCTGAGAAAAAATCGTTAAGAAAATTTTCCTGAAAAACCAAAACAGTAAAGTCAAGTCCCTCATTATCCAATATCCATTGTCTTTTCTGAAAAGGGGAAATAAAAATAATTGTATTGTCAGTAATATTGATTTTCTGTTGATTTAAAATCAGAGTTCCCTTCGCCTTTTTAAAAAGCAAAATTTCAAAAAAATCAGTGTTAAAAGTATCACGCTCCAAATATCTTTCGCTTAGTACATCTCCATGCAATACATTAAGAAGCATCTCAACACCACATTCTGCTTTATGAAATTTTATTGTTTTCATTCCTTTCTAATTACTTTTTAATCTCTTAAAAATCGTTTTATTACTTTCAGCCTGCTTTAGTAAATTTACAACTTCATTTGCAAATAACTGCCAAATACAAAAATGAGCCATAATAAATTACAGCCCATTTTATAAAATTGAGTTCTAAATTTATTTAAGAAAGCAGATATTGATCAGTTGTCTGAATTTTAGCGTAAAAGAATTCTAATGCTGCTAAAAATGCATTGTGTACATCGACAGATTTTACTTTTTGTTCGTTAATCTGAAGGTCCATTGCAGCACAGGCATCGCCAATTACAGTACATTCAAATCCAAAATCAACAGCTGCTCTTGTTCCTGCATCTATACACATATGAGTCATCATTCCTGCAATAACCAAATGCGTTATTTCCTTTGACTGTAAATATTCTAATAGATCAGTGCCTCTAAAACTATTAGGAAATTGTTTCGTGATTACTTTCTCGCCTTGTAGTGGTTTTACATTTTCATGGATTTCCACTCCTTGAGTTCCAGAAACAAAAAAGGGAATTCCTTCGCCAGATATATGCTGTACATGAACAACAGTATCATTTTCTTTTCGGAAATGTTCCAGTAATTTTTTTGCATTTTCACTTGCCGGAATTGGATTTACAAGTACCAATGCGCCATTTTCAAAATATTCTTTCTGTATATCTATTAGTAGTAATGCCTTTTTCATTTTAATTAATTTTTTAATTTTTATATATGTCAAAATTAAAAACTCATGCAGCGATATCTGCTGCCAAAACACTTTTAATACATACCATTTTGATAAGCAAAATTTTCTATCTATGCTATTCTCAATTTCATAATCCTATTTGCTCTTAAAACTTAAGTCCTATTTATAAACAAAAAAGAAGCCCTGTGTGTGTCAGCATCAACAGGGCTCCAAACTATCAAAATTTAAAAAGAAACTTCTTTTGGTGGACAACCTTGGCTAATACAGTCCCTTAATAAATTGATAATTCTTTTCTAATGGGTTTTCTTTGTTATTCACCTCTTTTGACTTAACAAGCTGCAGTGTAATTGATTTTATTCTTATCAGAAAAACAATGGCAAGAAGCACAAAAATTAAAATCATAATGGAAAAAACTTGTATCATACTATTTTATTTTTAAGTTAAAAATCGATTAAGGCTGTCAATTATACGACAGTATCATTTACTATTATTATTTTCTAAACATGGAGCGGAAACGCTATGCGATCTTTCTATTCTGCTCTTTAGTCTTTTTTTTATTATACTTTCATACTTATTTACCTTGTATAAAATGCCTGTAACACACATAAAAATAATTATTGGAACCAGATAACAGAAACGAATCATAGAGAATTGTTTTTTACTTTATTTTATGGTCAGGATATATTCTGCCAGCTGATCGAGTTTCTGCTGATCCAGCTGCGATTCAAAACCGGGCATCTGCGGATAATCAGGACGTTTTTTACCCGGATTTTTTATCCATTTCTGCAAATCGGCCACATTATCTTTATAAATTTTTGCCATTTCCAAAACTGGAGGCCCCACTAATTTTTCATCTACTTTATGGCAGGAAGCACAATACTGGCTGAATACCTTCTGTCCTTTCTCTGCTTCTGACATATCTGCCGAAGCTTCTCCGGCTTCTACTTCTTTGATTTTGGCTGCGGCCTTCTTTTTCAAAATTTGAAATTCGTCTGTTTTAATTCTCACCAGTTCACGATGTTTTTCAAGCGAATTTGACCTGTAAATCTGCCTTCCTGATCCCATGCACAAAACCGTAATTCCAAGCAGCATTGCTATTTTATAAAAGTCTTTTTCGATGTTTTCCTTTTCACCGGTCAGTCTCTTCCAGATAAGCCACATGGCAGGAACAGCAAAAGCAACACCCGAAAAAATAACTAAAATCAGGTTCCAGCCCATGCCTTTAGAAGGAAGAGTCAGCAGTACAAGCGGGCCAATCATACACTGGCATATAGAAGCTGTAAGAGCCAGAGAATATCCTTTTTTCTGAATATCGTATCGGGTAAATTGCTGGTATATCGCTTCAAAGGGGTAACTCTTACGGCTGTTGTACCAAAATATAAACAATCCCGTTACAGCCAGTGAAGACAAGATGAAGTGCAGATACCTTGGAAAAACATTCGGCAGAAACAATGCATCAACAAAGCCTTTTACTAAAGCCCATTTTTCAGGAAAAAGCATTAGATTAATATTGGTCAGAAAGATAAATGGGATAAAAAGAAAGATAACTGTTGCCAAGGCCAGAATCGAAATATGAACTCCTTTGTGATTCTCTAATGTTTTCCAAGTATACTTGTGCAGGTAAGTAAGCAGAAATGCCACTGTTACCAGCGGTATTACCGCAATCCACATTAAACCGGTAAGCGCATTTGCCGAATAAAAATAAATCGTATACAATACATTAATACTCAAAAGAGGCGCAATACCCAGTACTACGGCTATACTTTTGTTGACTGTTATGGTTTTGGCTATTTCGTGTGCCAGTATATCGTATTCTTTATTTTTAAGTCCTTTTATTTGGGCAATCAAAGCCAAAATAGAGCCTCCAAGCATTAGGTTTACAAAAAGGATATGAAGCAGGAAGGACAGTACAAGAACCACTACAAAAAACCATTCAGGCATTGGCAGCGGCAAGGGAATATCTTTTGGAACGGGAACATTGTTTTGCAACGCAATATATAAATTGATCATTTTTAAACTTTTGTTATTTTTTATTTGCTAAAACTGCTTTTGTATCTTGGAGTCCACTTACCTCTACACCTTCTGACTGTGCCCCTTCGAGAACATCACCAGTATCCTGAATACTGCGGATATAGGCCGCCAAGGCTTCACTTTCTTCTTGGGTGCCAGGAAAAGGAGGCATATAGGTTCTTCCGTTATGCATATTGGGTATATAAGATGCCATCGAGTTAATATCCAACGGCTTTCCAACTCCATACATACGCTCAAAAACATCAACTACACTATTAACTCCCTGAGTGGTATGACAGCGGCTGCAGGCAATTGCAAAAACATTTCTGCCGGCCTCTACTTTATTCTCTGGCGTAATCTCGGTTACTGTGGTATAGGTTGCATTCTTAAGAAGTCCGTATTGCTGGTAAACAGGATAATCTTCTTCTAATAATAAGTTGGAATACATATAACCTCCAATTACATAAGGTTTTCGGACAAATTCACGGACCCTTTCAAAAAAACCAAGATATCCAAAAGCCATAACTACGGGAAACAATACCATATAACTTCTAATCCATCTGGTTTTAAATAAACCTAAAACTGCCATTATCAGAGAAGACGAAATTCCAAATAGTATAAAATATTTCATTAAATCGTAATACTTATTGAAATCCATCGTACCCACAGCCGTGCTCATATTGGCAGTCATGGCCTCTGGAATTGCACGATAGTAAATTACTGCTCCCAAAAGCGAAATCGGAGCCCATAGAATAATCCACTTTGAGACATATTTCACCGCTTTGAGCCTTATATCCGTACCTTTTTTAAAGAATAGAGTTACCAACATCATTCCAAAACTTCCAGCTACCAGCATGGCTGTAGGAGTCCTAAACAATAACTGAGGCAGATAAATTGGATTGGTAAACCCATTGAGCAGACTCTTATGTGTATTCCAGTTTCCGGGATCCATCATAAAGCTCAAAATAGAAACAATAATTGCCATAGTAATCCAGGAGAATAAACTTAAAAACCATCCAAACCGGATGTGCAATAATTTAGCCCTCAGTGAAGTATTACTGCTCTTCCATGTCAAAAAATAAATCATGATCAAAATTACCTCAGTAACAAATACCAGCCATTCAACAAACCATGCCCAGTAAAAAACACGTATTAAACTTCCAATCGATGTGGGACTTACAAGTGCAACGGAGAACCAGATCCCCACTCCTGTCATTGCACCAAGTGTTGTAGTTATGATAAAAGCAACTTTCATCATATTATAGATTCTGTTGTCCCAGTCTAAATCTGTAATTTGTTCCCTGCCGCTATTCTTAACGCCTTTCTGTTCCAGCCAAGTTATAAGAGGCATAAAACCTACAGCTAACCCATGATTTATCATCACGTGAATAATGGCAATGATGGCGATAAGCATCCTATTGTTGAGCCAGTCTAAATGAAAAATTGGAAAGTCCATAAATTATTCTGTTTTTTTACTGCAAATTTCGGTCAGTAATCCAGAAATTGCTAAAAACAAAAAAGCAGGAAATTTTAATAAACGTTACTTCCAGATTCGTTAAAATCACTATTTATATTGCATTTTATTCTACTGAATTTAGCTTTTCACTCTATTGATTTTACTAGTTACACCTTATTATCAGATTGCTGGGCTGTATATTATTTTCTGTTTTATTATTAAAAATATAAACCACTAATAAAGAATAATTTAAAATTCAAAATTCCATTTTTAGTCATAGTTCCTCCTCTTTAACCACCTCTGCTATTTTAATTCACGCAACTTGTTTGAATTCAGATAATTTTGTATCTCTAAACTATCCTAATAGAAGGATTAAAGGGGCTGCCACTTTACACTTCAGGAAAAAAATTAAATTTGCGGACAGCTTTCAGGTAGGGAAAAAACCTCTTTTACTGTTTTATATAAACAGTATAAAAAATAATAAACGGACATGCTGAACACCGTTTTACAAAGTAGGCACACTTAATCTAAAACAAAGAAATGGACAATCAACTCAGATCATTAGTAATGCTTTGCACAGCAGTATTATTGGTTTCTTGCAACAATGGTACAAAAACAGAAAAATCAAATTCAACTTCTATTCCTGCAGAAGATTTAAAACCGGTAGTGTCTCATGTAATGACGAAGGAAGAGCAAACCAGACTTACACCTGATGCTATCTTAGAGGATTTTATAGCAGGAAATAAACGATTTCAAAGCGGTGTAACTACGGTTCGCGACCATAGTAAACAAGCCCGAAAATCGGCACCGGGCCAGTTCCCAAAAGCTGTTGTATTAAGTTGTGTGGACAGCCGAGTACCAGTGGAAGACGTATTTGATCAGGGATTGGGTGATATTTTTGTGGGACGTGTAGCCGGAAATTTTGTAAATGAAGATTTACTGGGCAGTATAGAATTTGCCTGTAAAGTTTCAGGCGCAAAATTGGTTTTAGTGATGGGACACCAGCATTGCGGCGCTATAAAAGGTGCTATCGATGATGTAAAATTGGGAAATATAACTGCCATGCTTTCAAAAATAAAACCAGCTGTAGAAATGAGTCAGGATTTTAATGGTGAAAAAACATCTAAAAATGATAAATTTGTAAAACACGTTTCAGAAAACAACGTGCTTTATGCTATGGATCAAATTCGTAAAAAAAGTCCAATTCTTAAAGAAATGGAAGATAAAGGACAGATAAAAATTGTAGGTGTGTTTTATAATTTGACAGACGGAACCCTTGAATTCTTAAAATAATGAACAAGAAAAATTATGTACTAATCCTCGTTTTTTTAATTGGAGGCATACAATCCGTAATCGGGCAGAATAATCGTATTACTACCAATAACAGCATTGGATGGTATAATTTTTTTGGCACATTCAAAATCTCAGAAAAATTTGCAATACATACTGAATACCAATGGCGCAGAAATGAAACCATTACCGAATGGCAGCAAAGTTTATTAAGAGTCGGCCTAAATTATAATTTAAATTCAAGAGTGCAGTTCCGGGTTGGTTATGGCTGGATCGAAACCTATCCTTATGGAGAAATACCCCTTAATGGCATGGGCAGAGATTTTACAGAACATAGGATTTTTGAAATGGTACAGCTAAATCACAAAGAAGGAATTGTTGATTTATCGCATAGATTTATGTTAGAACAAAGATTTGTTGGCAGATACAGTTCCATTAATGAGACAACAGAAGACGAATTTCCGCTATTGAACCGAATTCGATATATGATAAGAGTTCAGGTGCCTTTAAAAGGAAATGAGATAAAAGACAAAACACCCTATTTAGCTTTCTATGATGAAATTTTTGTTGGATTTGGAAAAAATGTTAATATGAACGTTTTTGATCAAAACAGAATTGGAATTTTATTAGGCTATAGGTTTAATAAAAATATTAGAATTGAAGGTGGTTATCTAAATCAAACTGTACAGTTAGGAAGACAGATAGAGGGTAAAAATGTTTTTCAGAACAATAATGGAGTAATTTTGAATACTAATTTAAACTTTGACCTGACTAAAAACAATAAATAAAACCAGAGCAAATAGTCAATAATAAATTAAGAAGGCTGAAAAATCAAAGTTTTTCAGCCTTTTTTTTCCTAAAATTCTCAGGAAAAATTACTTCTGATTTTTTGCCAGATATTCATCTGGTTTTTTCATAAAGTCATCTTTACATACCGTTGAACAAAAACCGTATAATTTCCCTTTATAAGTAACAGTATCACTAACGCCATACTTGCTGACATCCATATTACAGCTAAAGTCTATGTTGCTGGCATAGGTTAATTTATTGAGCGGGTTTTTAGGATCTTTATACATTGTTTCAGATTCCATAGTATGAGGATGATCATGAGGATGTGCTTTTTCCTCTTTTTTATTACAGCTTAACACAGCAGTAATAGCGGCAATTAGAAGGATTTTTTTCATAATAGTATTAAAATTTTATTATTTCCTATTTTTTATTTTTTACTGGTTTGATAATCTGCGGAACTGCTCGGGTGTCTTGTTTGTCTGTCTTTTAAAAAAAGTAACAAAATAGGACGCATTTTCAAAACCGAGCTGATCCGCAATTTCATTTATAGAATAATTGGTAAAATGAATAAGCCGCTGTGCTTCTATTACGATACGCTTTCGTATCAGGTCACCTGCTGTATAATTTGTTACTTCCTTACATATCTTGTTCAGATAATTTGGCGTTACATTGAGCAGATCCGCATAGGCGGCAGGCATTTTTTTCAACTTAAAATCTTTGTCAATGAGTTTTTCAAATTCTTTTACCTTCTGTTGTTTAGGCGAATTATTTACAACAAATCCCGAGGGATCATACAGCCGTTCCAAATCAAAAAGCAGGATATTGAGATAAGATCGGAGTACTTTTACCGATTCTTTTCTATGGAGACTGAACTCTTTGAAAAATATTTCAAGCAGATATTCCCACTTGTTTGCTTCCTCTTCACTAAGCCTGACAAATAACTTAGAAGTATCATCAAGAAATGAAAATTGGTCTAAAATGTTATTGTTGTAGCGCAGGGAAAAAAATTCTTCAGTAAAACAGATTATTTTTCCTTTGGCTTTTCTGTTAATGTCTATGAAGCTTACACAACGAGGTTTTACAGCGATGACTTTAGCGCTGTCAAGACGGATTTTTTGATTGTCAATACTAATTTCTCCTTCTGCGTCATCTATAAAGAGAAGCATAAAGAAATTCTGCCTGTGAGGGTATTCCAATAAAGGAAACCTTTGCAGCAGGTTAGCTGTGTTATCCATCCAGAAATGACTCTCATCACCTGTGAATAAACTCAGGCTGCGCTCGGGTATTTCTGATATTTGCATTTTTTTGATTTTATGATTAATACTAAAACGAGAGCATTAACCGCATCTGGGAGGATGATAAATCGAAAAAACATAATTAGACTTTTGACCGCACGCCTGCAGCAACGGATATTTCTTTTTAATCATAAAATGGATCGGTGTGAATAAAAATTCCAGAGGACTTTCAAAAAAAAGCTGCACTTCTTTGTAAGTTATTGTTGGAAATTTCTGTTCCTGCTTATCATTTGCTTTCAATTTAGTATCCAGATAGCATTTTCCATTACAAATAGGAATGGAATCAAACCTGTTGATACATAAACTTTTAGCTATATAATTCCTATTGATATAAAAATCACCAATAATCCAGATACTGCCAGTATTTTGAAACACAAACAGCATGAGAATAAATAAAGTGATACATTTTTTCATAAGTGAATTATTATTTTGCCTCACTTTCTTCTAAAAGAGTTTTCACATCGGCAATTAGTCTTGTTGTTTCCTTTGGATTTGTCCCATCATAAACGCCGCGAACATGTCTGTTTTTATCAATAAGCAAAAATCCGCCGCTGTGCACAAAACCTCCAGGCTCATTTTTATCCGGATATGCTGTTGCAAAGTAGCTTTCGGTTGCAATTTTATAGATACTGTCTTTGTTTCCAGTCACAAAATGCCAGTTCTTTTTTATATCGTTATTTACCGTATAGGCCTTAAGACGCGGTACAGTATCATGCTCAGGATCTATGGTATGAGAAAGAAACAATACCTCATTATTAGTTTTGTACACATCGTACACTTTTTTAAGTTGAGTATTCATTTTCGGGCAGATCGAAGGACAGGAAAGAAAAATAAAATCGGCTATGTAGATTTTCCCTTCAAAAGTATTGTTGTTTATCTGCAGACTATCCTGATTGATAAACGAAAACTCTTTGATACGCGGGTACTGCGTTTCATTTCCTTTTACTATTGGATTTCCTAATATTGGAAGTTTCTCCTGTGCTTTCTCACATGATATTACAAATAGAGAAAGCAAAAGAATTAAAGCTGTTTTTTTCATATTTTATTATTTAATCCAGCAGATTATGCTATAAACTACGGACTTGTTTGTATGTATAATTTCAATGAAGATTGATCAAATAAAATTCTGTTAGTATTCAAATAAGGATATTGCCAATCCTATTACACACAGCACTAATTAAAGTTGCTGCCAAAGATTAACAAGGACATGACTTAACAAAACCAATTGTCAAAAACCTTTAAATTTTCTATTTAATTTTTTATCTTATGAAGAATAAATGAATACAGAAAAATAAACTTAGTTCATAGCAATAGCAGTATTGTCAAGCTGCGAAAGGCAATGACAATTTTGTTAATCAATTTGAAAAGAATTTTAGATGTATAAAATAGTGCCGGGCGGGCGAAAAGTAGTAGAGGAAATTCCAATTGGTTTGCTGCTTAAAAAAGCAAAAACATTTTTATGATATCCTGAAGGAGGTAAAAAAGTAAAATTTACTTCAGAGTTGCAGATATAGACAATCTCTACTTTTTCTTTAAGACTGTCCTGCATTTGTTTTTCGTTATCAGAATATTTTTTAAGGCTCTTTTGAAGTTCACATCGACCATTACAAGAGTTAAAAATCTGTTTACGCTGTACACAGATTGTTTTGGCAATTTCCTGCTGATTCAGTTTGAATGAAGCATATACAAACATACTTCCAAAAGATGGAAGAAAAATTAGACCACAAAGTACTATGATAATATACTTTTTCAAGAATGTCAATTTGTTTGTAAATGCAAAAGTACACTAATTTTGTTTTTATTCTCAAGAAATTTGTTGTTTGATTAAACATAACAATTACGTAAAATCCTAAACAAAATTAGAAAGCAGATTACTCTTAGCTAGAATTGTAAAAAAGTTTAATTTTAATCCGATGAAAACCTTCATTACGATTACATTATAACAAATTTAAAGCCTCTGCTGTTCTTACTGCCTCAATAGAATTATTTACATTTAGTTTTTCCAGAATATTTTGTCTGTGCCTATTAACAGTATTAAGGCTGATATTTAGTTTCGTTGCAATTTCTTTACTAATCACACCTTTACCAATTAATCTTAAAACTTCTTTTTCACGCGATGTCAAAAGATTAATACAATTTACATAAGTGTCAATGTAAAAACTTTCCCCCGTTTTGGTATTAATTATTTTACCATCTATACCTGATACAGAACCTGATTTTTCAAATAAATAATTATAAAGACAAACAGCAAGCCACAACCCTCCTTCTGAACTGTTTTTGAGATAAAAACTACGATGCAGAATATACTGGTATTCCTTGTTAGTATTTAGAGTTCTAATTCTGCATTTTGTGGCATAATTTAATCTTTCCTCAGGAGATACTATCTTTAAAAAATTAAAAAATTCTAATTCCAAGAGATGTCTTTGAAAAAGATCATCAGGGTGAATACGCTGATAAATTTCATCTTCCCAAATAGAATCAATTGTTCTATATTCAGAGGATTGCATATTTAAAAAAACACCGAAATTACCTGTAAAAATATAACTTTTATTACTTGCCAAATCAGATAAAACAGCCAATGAATTATCTAATTTCACATATGCATCAATCATCTGAATGGCTTCATTTAATGCTTCTTTACGCTTTTCTGAGCTGTCAATTGATTCGAAAGAGAATTTGTATTCTAAGTTCGATATAGGATCCATAAGTTGAGTAGTTATATAATAAGATAAGAAAGAGATTATAATCAGTTTTTGAAAATGGTTATATATGACTATTGCTGCAAACAGATCAAATCACATCCTTTGTAAATTATTAATAAAATTCAAATTTAAGAAATCATGAAGAGAATTCACTTAGTTTTAATCTGTATCTGTATAATGGCTGTAAAAGCAAATGCACAAAAACTAAATACCATGAACTGGCTCAATGAACCAGCAGAATGGGAAATAAAAGACAACAAACTTATTATGCAGGTAACACCTCAATCTGATTATTGGAACAAAAGCCATTACGGATTTACAGTTTTCGACGGACCATTTTTATATACGGAAAGAAGCGGCGAATTTGAAGTTGTAGTAAAAATGAGCGGAGTATATAAAACCAGATTCGACCAGGTTTGCCTAATGTTAAGAATAGATGAAAATAATTACATTAAAACTGGTGTTGAATATGTAGATGGAATTTATAATATAAGTACCGTGCATACGATTGATAAAAGTTCATGGAGCGTACTGGGCCTGAAAGAAAAGCCTAAAAATGTTTGGATGAAAGCGGTACGCCGACTAGATGCAGTCGAAATTTTTTATTCTGTTGACGGAGTTAACTACACGATGACTAATACTGCTTACTTTCCTGAATTTAAAACGGTGCAAGTGGGTATGATGGCCGCAAGTCCGGACGGAAAAGGTTTTACTGCTGCTTTTGAAGACTTTAAAATCACGCATCTTCCTGATCAAAGACGTTTAGAGTGGTTGAAGAATAATCAATAAATAGGTTTCTCTAGAATAGATAAAAAGGGATTTTACTTCTGGATTGTTTTTGATAAAACTGCTGAATCTAATAGGTTCAGCAGTTTTTTATTTTTAATCTATTTGTACCATAGAGATTAACTAAATAATATAGGTCGTAAAAATGTATCACGTCTTCCGACTTTTGTATAAGCAGCAACAATAAGACCTGCTCTAACTTTGTCTCATTATTAATCATATAAAGAAATAAAAAATGAGCAAAAAAATTTTGATTACAGGAGCATCATCAGGTTTTGGATTAATGCTGGCTAATGACCTTCATAAAAAAGGCTATACCATAATTGGAACCAGTCGTGAACCAGAGAAATATAAAGTTCCGTTTAAATTATTACGTTTAGATATCGATGACGATCATTCAATTAACGAATTTAAAGAAAACCTGTTTAATCAAACCAAACAGATAGACGTTTTAGTGAATAATGCAGGCTTTATGATAACTGGTATTGCAGAGGAAACACCGATCGATGCAGCAAGAAAACAGTTTGAAACCAACTTTTGGGGAACCGTTAAGGTAACTAACGCATTACTACCCTATTTTAGAAAACAAAAATTTGGACAAATTATTACTGTAAGCTCTATTGTTGGCTTAATTGGACCTCCAAATTTGTCTTATTATTCAGCTTCAAAACATGCTGTAGAAGGATATTTTAAATCTTTACGTTTTGAGTTAAATCAATTTAATATCAAAGTAAGCGTAGTAGAACCTGTCTGGTTCAAAACAAATCTTGGACATAACTCAATTTCATCAACAGGAACTATTCCAGATTACAATACCTATAGAAAACAAGTAAATACTGCTACAAAAAAAGGTTTAGACGAAGCAGAATCACCAGATGCTGTGGCAAAAATTATTACAAAATTAATTGGCACAAAAGAACCTAAATTCAGTAATCCAGTTGGTAAAATGTCGGGCATGATTGTATTTCTACAGCATTTTGCCCCAAAAATGTTTGAAAGTTCTATACTAAAGAGTATCAAATAAATCCTTAATGGAGAGAAGCAATAAAATTTTAGACTAAAAAAACAAACAAATGAATATTACAAATAAAACAGTGCTTATTACAGGTGGCGGCTCAGGAATTGGTCTGGAAACTGCTAAATTATTAAGTGAGAAAGGAAACAAAGTTATAATTATTGGCAGAAACGAAAGTAAACTACAGGCTGCTGCAAAAATTTTACCTAACACAATCGCTATTCGCTGTGATATTACAAATCAAAACGACATAACAGATCTTATTGCAAACGTTAATTTAAACTATCCGGAATTAAGTATACTTATCAATAATGCCGGTCACGCATTCGCCTACAAACATGACCAAAATGCCAGAGCATTTGAAAAAGCAGAAGAAGAATTTGCAACAAATTATTTCGCAGTAATTCGTTTAACAGAAAATTTATTACCTGTTTTAAAATTACAGGAAAATGCAGCTATTGTAAATGTAACTTCTATTGTTGCTTTTTCACCTTCAGCTGCGCTTCCATCTTATTCAGATAGTAAAACTGCTTTGCATTCGTATACTCTTTCACTTAGACATACTTTATCTAAGAACACAGCAATTAAAGTTTTCGAACTAATGCCTCCTTTGGTTGATACTGAATTTTCTAAAGAAATGGGCGGAGAGAATGGAATGCGAGCAAGCGATGTAGCCCAAGGATTAATTAGCGGAATGACAAATGATACCTATGAAATTCAGGTTGGACAAACCGCAGAATTTAGAAAGTTGTATTTGCTGTCTCCAAACGATGCTTTTGAAATGATGAATCAAAATTAATTCATACTTAAGTTGGAATGTTTAAGATTTCGAACATTCCAATTTGTATTAAAACAAAAATGATGAAAAATAAAATTATAACTAACGCCGCACTTAAAATTAATCCCGACTTTATTAATGAAGTACTTGTTCTTGCAATTGAAACAAAAAATCATATTCTGCTTGAAGAAGGATGCGAGAATTTTGTACTGATGAGAAAAATCGAAGAGCCCAACACTATCGTAATTTTTGCTGTTTACACATCAAAAGAAACTTATGACTGGCATCTTGAGCAGGATTATGTGAAAATCTTTTTTGCTTTTCTAAATGGAAAGTTAATTGCAGCTCCGGAAGTAACTTATCTTAAAGAAATTTGACAGTATCAAATAAGCGATAACCTTTAAAATCGTAAATTTATAATTCATAAAATGGCTGGAATGAAAAATTACAAAACAATAAGCGAGCTTTACACAACAAACGGATTTCCTCTTCCAGAAAATCCTTTACTTGGTTTAGTAACTTTTGAAGAACTAAAAGGCTGCACGTTTACTGAAACCGAATTCACGATGGACTTTTATAAAATAGCTTTAAAAAAAGTAAAGTCTGGTACTATTTTATACGGAAAAACGAAGTATGATCACGATAACGGTTCGATGGCATTTGTAAAACCAGGCCAGAAAATTACAATGAGCGATATTGAACTAACCGAAAAAGGCTTTATGATTTATATCGATGAAAATTTTTTAATAAATACCAATCTTTATTCGGAAATTAAAAAATATGGCTTTTTTGATTATGAAGTAAATGAAGCTTTGCATTTATCACCAAAAGAAGAAGAAACTATCTGGGATTTGTTTCATAAAATAAAGTTGGAGTATTACAACAATCAGGATGATTTTAGCAAAGATATTATGCTCACCCATATTGATTCTATTTTAAAATACTCGCAGCGCTATTACAAGCGGCAGTTTTTAAACAGAGCTTCATTATCAGGTACCATTATTACCAAGTTTACTGAGATTCTTAAACTTTATTTCGAAAGTGGAAAGCTTCAAAAAGAAGGATTGCCAACCGTAAAATATATGGCATCAAAATTATCTTTATCAGCAAGATATCTAAGCGATTTACTAAAGCAGGAGACAGGTAAAACAGCTTTAGAACACATTCATATTTCTTTGGTTACAGAGGCTAAAAATCTATTGGTCAGCACTGATAGTACAGTAGCTGAAACAGCTTATCAATTAGGTTTCGAGAATCCTCCCTATTTTTCAAGATTATTTAAAAAAGAAACAGGGATGACTCCAACGGAATATCGAGAACAATTTTTGAATTAACTAATTACAAAATTACAGCTTAATATTTGTTTACCTTTTTTTTGACTGGCTAAACGGAGCTCATGCCCTTTTGTACCACAAAAATTTAAAGCTTTCTCTTTCAGTTTAAATAAATAAAGCAAAATTATAAGATTCCATTTTATGGTAAAATCATATACAAAACCAAGTACATTTTTGTTTCAATCCTCAACCAGACATCCAGACCAAAATACTGAAGACTATAAAGCCAACTCCTACTTGTAGTAAGCCAATCTCTTCAAATCTTCATAAAGGGAGAAAGTTAGGTTTACTAATTCCCACGTTTTCATTTTTGTGTAAATCAGGCTGATTAATAATTTTAGAAATAAACAATGCAATGCTCTTTCTCGAAATTGCTGTTCCTATTTCTGGACTACCTTTTTTAGTAATAGTATAATCGATTTCATTCGCATTTGTAAACCAATCTGGTCGCAGAATGGTATAATCTAATCCTGAATTTTCTATAACATCTGCTAATTTTCTATAGGGAATTAAAACCGACTTTAAAGGTTTTTCATAAATACCAATTGAACTAATTGCGATGATGCGCGTAACATCATTTTCATGCATTGATCTCACAATGTTTGTTATCATTGGTTCCAAATTTCCGGCAAGGTTTACATATACAACTTCTTGCCCTGCAATTGCTTTTTTAACATCGTGGTAATTCAATGCATCTCCTTCAATGATGGTGCAGTTATCAGATTCATTTTTTGATAATCGTCCATCATTTCTCAAAAATAAAGTAAGTTCAATATTTCCCAGTTCTTTTATAGCTCCAATCACATATTTGGCAAGGCTTCCGCCAGCACCTATAATAATTACTTTTCTCATAAATTATATGCTTAATGATTACTTTATTATGATTCAGGCGAAAGATCACCGTACCAATAAGCCGATGTAACACCGCCATCCATCAAAAAATCACTTCCTGTTATAAAGTCACCATCTCTCCCCATGAGGAAAGCACCTAAAGTTCCTACTTCATCAGGAGTTCCTGCTCTTCCAGCTGGCGCGATTTCCAGCATTCTGCGGTAACTTTCTCCTCTTGGTCCATTCAGTTCGTCATTGGCAAGAGGTGTTATTATAATTCCTGGACTTATAGTATTGATTCTCAATCCTCGTTTTCCCCAGCGAACTGCTTCTGCCTTTACCCTGAGTGAATTTCCTCTTTTTGATAATTGATAAGCATAGAGTGAACCATCAACAGCATCTGATTGCAAAAAAGGAAGTAATAATAGTTCTTCTACTGGCGCCGTTGCTAATGCTTTGTCTTGTTCAGGCGTTAAAGACTGTAATCGATGACCAGATTGTGATGAGATTACTACTCCTGCCCCACCTTCTTCAATAACATTTCCAAATTCTTGCAATATCAAAGCTGTTCCATATAGATCGACCTTAAATATAGTTTCTGGCGATGCTTGTGAAGGAGAAACTCCTGCTGCATGAATCAGCCCCGTAATACTGCCAATTCCCTGGCTTGTTTCAACAAGTTTTTGAACAGATTCTCTTGATGAAATGTCAACTATGGCTGTGCTCACTTCAAACCCTGCATCCAAAAGTACTCTTGCAGCCGCATTACTATTTTCCTGATTTATGTCAGCAAGAAGTATGTGTTTTCCTGCGCCAACTCTTCGTGCAATTGCCTGACCAATTGATCCTGCACCTATAACTACTATAACTGATTTGTTTTTCATACTTTTTTATTATTTAAAATAATGTCGCCACAGATTTTAGAATAATCCATTTATCAGATCTCTTTTCAAGCTGCATCGTTTGTTGTAACCGCCATTTATTTCTAGTTCCCCAAATTCTTGCATCCAGAATATTTTGACCAATAAATACAGCTTTATCTCCATCAATATTTACTGAAACAGTAATTTCCTTAAAAGAATAATACTTCATTGTTTCTTTTTCAATTTCTGAAAGCCATTCCTCCTTTGGCTGAACATAACCTGTAATATGTGTTAGTGTAAAACTATTATCTAAAAGCTTGTTTATTTCTACTGTGTTTTTGTCAATCATCAACTGAGTTAAGCGACGAGTTACATCAAGAACTTTCTCTCTATCATCTTCTATTTTATTGCTCATGGCAGACTTTAATTTTAGAATGTTTTGTGTATATAAACTAGTCAGATTAAAAAGGAGCATTAGAAATAATAATTCTGTAAATCGATTTATCATTTTTACTTCAAACAGACTTATCTGCTCCCAATCCATTTAACAATTTCAGGATCAAGATGATCGAAGAAAACACTTTTTTCACATTCATCTAAATCTGCTATCTGGTAAACACCAAATCCCAGAAGAGGCATTTCTAATCCGTTATTTAAAACAATATTCTTCACTTTATTTTATTTCATTTTAATTATTCTTCTGATAAACCAAGTAATTCTTCATTAAGTCTTGCTCCCTGAAAAGCAATATTCGCCAATCCATCTTCAATTTCCTGTAAATTTTTTAACGAAAGTTCTACATCAACCGACTTACTATTATCGTCTAAAAATTCGATTTTATCCATTCCCGGAATCGGTACAATAAAAGTTTTTTGAGCCAAAAGCCAAGCCAGCGCAATTTGAACAGGCGTAGCATTTTTACGATTGGCAATTTTGGTTAATAATTCGACAACTGGCATATTTGCTCTGATAGCTTCTGGTGTAAAACGCGGGAAAGCTGCACGTAGGTCAGTATCACTGTCAAATTTTGTATCGGGAGTAATTTTACCCGTTAGAAAACCGGTTCCTATTGGCGCCCAAGGCACAAATCCAATTCCTAATGTTTCGCAAAGCGGTAAAACTCTGGCTTCAGGTTCCCTTGTCCAAATGGAGTATTGATTTTGAACTGCAGAAACAGGCTGAATTATATGAGCACGCTGAATCGTATCGGCACCAGCTTCAGATAGTCCAAAATATTTTACTTTACCTTCTTGAATTAAATCTTTAATTGTTCCCGCAACATCTTCAATAGGAACATTTGGATCAACTCTATGCTGATAAAGCAAATCAATATAATCTGTTTGTAATCTCTTTAAAGAGGCTTCAACCACTTTACGAATGTGTTCTGGTTTACTGTTAATTCCTGATTCTGAAATCATTCCGAATTTTGTAGCAATAATGACATCTTTACGAAAAGGTTTCAGAGATTCTCCAACCAGTTCTTCATTAGTAAAAGGACCATAAGCCTCAGCTGTATCAAAAAAAGTAATTCCTTTTTCATATGCGGCGCGAATTACTTTAATTCCGTCGTTTATAGCTGCAGCTTTTCCTGTTCCAAAACTTAAATTCATGCACCCCATTCCTAATGCAGAAACTTCTAAACCTTGTGTTCCTAATATTCTTGTTTTCATTTTTATAAATTTTATAAATCTTTGCCTGATAATCTTGTTAACTTTTTTAATAGTACAAAGTTCCTTCAATAATTCTTTTGCGATATAATACATATTACTGCTGTTATTACCATTTTTACTGATTTGAATATTTGTCCTAACTAATTAGCAGTCTGCGCAGTATATTTGCATTACATTTTAAATGAATGTATCATGGAACAGATTATAAAAGTTGAAAAAATAGCACAGTACAATGATCTTAAAGGTGTTGAAACCCAGCATCCTTTGATTAGTGTATTTGATAATTCAGATACAAAAGCACTACCAAACAACTGCCGAATGCATTTTGATTTGTACGCCATTTTTTTAAAAGCCGGAAATTGCGGCGAACTAAAATACGGCCGTAATAATTATGATTATGATGAGGGAACGATGGTTTTTATTGCACCTGGACAAGTAATAGAAGTCAACAACCAAATTGATTATAAACCTACCGGAATGGCACTGCTTTTTCATCCTGATCTAATAAAAGGAACTGCTTTAGGAAAACAAATGAGCCAATATTCATTTTTTTCGTATGATTCGAACGAAGCACTTCATTTGTCATTGAAAGAACAGCAAATCATCAGAGATTTATATTCTAAATTAGAATATGAACTCGGCCAGTCCATAGATAAACACAGTAAAAGCATTATTACCAATACTATTGAACTGCTTTTAAACTATTGCGTTCGCTTTTATGACAGGCAGTTTATAACCAGAGAAAATATTAATACTGATATTTTATCAAAATTTGAAAATCTGCTTAATGCTTATTTTGAGTCAGAAAATGCGCAGGATATGGGTCTGCCTTTAGTAGGATATTTTGCCGATCTTTTAAATCTTTCTCCTAATTATTTTGGTGATTTAATAAAAAAAGAAACAGGTAAATCTGCTCAGGAACACATTCAATTGAAATTGATTAACTTAGCCAAAGAAAGGATTTTTGATACCAATAAATCAATAAGCCAGATCGCAT
This sequence comes from Flavobacterium sp. HSC-32F16, assembly GCF_024171645.1. Taxonomy (GTDB): domain Bacteria; phylum Bacteroidota; class Bacteroidia; order Flavobacteriales; family Flavobacteriaceae; genus Flavobacterium. The sequence continues at coordinate 360,017 of NZ_JALKAC010000001.1, forward strand.
TTGAATTGGGTTTTAAATATCCGCAGCATTTTAATCGAATGTTTAAAAAAAATACTGGTTATACGCCCATAGAATACCGAAATTTAAACTAAAATTTATTGTAAATTTCTATATAAAAGATAACGAATGCTCGAAAATTTTCCTTTTTATTTAGGTTTAATAATCATTATTTTACTGCTGATTATGCTGGCTGATAAAATAAAAGTAGCCTATCCTGTATTACTGGTATTAGCAGGATTGGCAATCAGTTTTATTCCCAAAGTTCCAGTAATCGAAATCGAGCCTGACCTAATCTTTTTAATATTTCTTCCCCCGTTATTATATGAAGCAGCCTGGACTGTTTCCTGGAAAGAAATGTGGCGGTGGAGACGTATTATTACCAGTTTTGCCTTTATTGTTGTTTTTCTCTCTGCACTTTCAGTAGCATTAGTCGCAAATTATTTTATTCCCGGATTTTCTCTTGCGCTCGGTTTTTTATTGGGCGGCATCGTATCTCCTCCCGATGCGGTTAGTGCAGGTGCTATTTTAAAATTTGTGAGAGTTCCTAAAACAATGTCATCTATACTCGAAGGCGAAAGTTTATTGAACGATGCTTCTTCCTTAATTATTTTCAGATTTGCAATGATAGCCGTTGCAACAGAGCAGTTTATATTTTACAAGGCGGCCATAAGTTTTAGCTGGATGATTATTGGAGGCGTTGCAATTGGTCTTTTAATAGGATGGCTTTTTATGAAAGCACATAAATATTTACCCACAAATGCCAATGTTGATATTGTCTTATCACTTCTTACGCCTTACATCATATACATTGCAGCTGAAGAAGTACATAGTTCTGGTGTTTTAGCGGTTGTAAGCGGCGGTTTGCTTTTATCCAATAACAGGCATCATTTTTTGAGCAGCAGATCCCGAATACAAGGAGTAAATGTATGGAAAAGCCTTTGTTTTATTTTAAACGGACTGGTTTTTATGCTTATTGGATTAGATTTACCTCAAATTACTTCAGGACTTGAAGGTATGAGTATCACAGCCGCAGTTGGATATGGCGTTTTAATCACTTTTGTTTTAATAATAAGCCGATTATTATCTGCCTACGGCGCTGTAATTGTCACATTAGTTGCCCGTAATTTTATCACAGTAGCAGACCGAAGAAATCCCGGATATAAAACTCCATTTATTCTTGGCTGGACCGGTATGAGAGGTGTTGTTTCTTTGGCAGCCGCTTTATCTATTCCGGTATATTTAGACAATGGAAATGGATTCCCACAGCGAAATCTAATTTTATTTATCACTTTTATCGTAATCCTTTTGACTTTATTAATTCAGGGATTAACACTTCCTTTTTTTATAAAAAAAATAAAACTACCGGCAATTTATGATCCTCTTTCTCGTGAGGAAGTCAGCACTATTTTGCGAAAAGATCTTGCTGAATATTCTTTACAATATTTAAAAACGACTTATCAGGATCAACACGAAAGTAATAGATCATTACAACAGCTCATTCAAAAATGGGAACATCACAGCAAAGGAATTGACGATGAATCGATTGGTAATGAAGTCAAAACTATATATCTTGACTTAATAAATCAACAGAGACAATGGCTCATTGATAAAAATAAAGAAGATCAAAGTATAGATGAATCGATTATTAGAAAGCAAATGTATTATTTAGATCTTGAAGAAGAAAAACTAATTCATTTTTAAGATCATCTTACAAGTGAACATAATTCCTTTTCTATCGTAAAAAAATTAACGATGTTCTTTATTTTAATTATAATCGATAAATTATGAAGAAAATCTTTTAAAATTTAGTATCTAAATTTATTGATAGCATTTTTCTTATTTCAGAATTTATTTGAAAACTTTATAAAGACAAATAATTAATAGAATCATATCTTCATTGAATAATCAATTTTTAATATTTGACATTACGATATATACAAACCGCTCCTAATTAAACATTCAAAACAATTATCTTAAAAATCAACTTGAAAAATGAGTCAATTTCTTTTTTTAATCTTGCATAATATGATTTGGAATTTATAAAGAAGACTTTACAAAACTTAAAATCCCATTTTCTAACGAAACGGGATTTTTTTTTAAGTCTTTTTCCCAGTATTGCATTTTAAAATTTAAATCTGGGATATTTTTTTATCTTTGAAACTCAGGATTTTTAATACAAATGGCTTTATCTTTGAGCTTTTAGAAAAATTGATATTTGTTATGGAACAGAAAATACATCAGGGAAAAAACGTAAAACGTTTCAGAGAAATGCTTAACATCAAACAGGAAGCATTAGCTTATGATCTGGGTGAAGACTGGAACCAAAAGAAAATTTCTATGCTGGAGCAGAAAGATGTAATTGAAGATAATTTGCTAAAACAAATTTCAGCCGTATTAAAAATTCCTGTTGAAGCTTTTCAGAATTTTGATGAAGAACAGGCGATTAATATTATTTCTAATACATTTGATAATTGTCAACAACCTGCATCTGTATTTTACAATTCTACTGTTAATCAAATTGATCAATTGATCAAACTACATGAAGAAAAGATTGCTTTATATGAGCGAATGTTGAAAGAGAAAGATGAAATGATGGTTAGGCTTGAAAAATTGATTAATAAATAATCGTTTATAAAAGATATATTAATTCTAGAAAGAGACTTTTTGAGTCTCTTTTTTGTGTTTTAGAACATTATGTATGGGTGCGAAGTCATGAGATATTCCCATAGATTTTTACAAGAACTCTTTGCAGAGCGAGGGATATTATTGGATGTGTTAGCTTAGCTTGTGCTCTGAATTTTGCTTGAAAATTCAGTTAGAAATTTTTATTTGTAATCTTTAATTTGTAATCTTTTATTATAAATTTACGCAACTCTCACAAAGGGCAAACTGTTAGTTAGAATTCAATAAAAAGTCAAAAAAACATGAAATCAATTCAATCAATCACTTTTATTTTATTATTTATAACACAATTCGGTTTTACACAAAGTAAGAAAGAAAAATTAGAACAACTTTTTGACTTTTATAATCAACAAAATCTATTTAACGGTTCTGTTTTTATTTCTGAAAAAGGAGAAACTTTACTAAACAAAGGTTATGGATTATCAAATGTAGATTTAAAAAAAGAAAATAACGCTAACAGCATTTTTCAAATATATTCCATTACAAAAACTTTTACAGCAACGGTAATTTTAAAATTAGTAGAAGAAAAAAAACTTTCATTACAGGATAAACTTTCAAAGTTCTATCCAGATTATCCCGATGCAAGTGTTATTTCAATTGAAAGTTTGTTAACCCATACCGCCGGAGTTTATGACTATACCAGAGGAAATGATATGAAAGACCAAACGGAAAAATCATTTATTGAATTTCAAAAAACAAAACCTTTGGATTTTCCAGTTGGAACTGATTGGAGTTATTCTAACTCGGGATATTACTTTTTAGGCTATGTAATTCAAAAAGTTACTGGAATGAGTTACGAAAAAGCAGTTAAAAAATACATATTCAAACCATTGAAAATGAAGCAAAGTGGTTTTGCTTTTAAAAATCTAAAAAGTGAAAATAAAACCACTGGCTATGAAATTTTTTCTGAAAAAGAACAAAAACCATCGATTGTTTATGATCCACCTATGCCTTTTGCAGCTGGTGGAATATACTCAACTGTTGAAGATTTAAACAAATATTATAATGGCCTAAAAAATTACAAAATTATCTCCAAAGAAAGTTTGGAAAAAGCATATACACCTTTCAAAAACAATTATGGCTATGGTTGGATTACAATGCCAATGTTTAAAAAAATGACAGTTGGTCATAGCGGTTATGCAGCCGGTTTTTGCAGCAATTTTGTTCAAATTCCAGAAGATGATATCTGCATTATACTGCTTACAAATACAGAAAGAGGTTTAAACACTCCCACTTATGCTATTATGAAAACTTTATATAATTTATATAATAAAGATTACAAAATTCCAGTTGTAGCCAACGTAAGCTCAGAAACTTTAAAGCAATATGTGGGAACTTATCAAGTAGAAGACAATTTTGTAATTTACCTTACAGTTGAAAACAATAAATTAAAATTGCAAAGTGGAAACGGGCCCACAACTATTCTATTTCCTGTAAAAGAAAATTTATTTTTCGCTGAAGAATTAATGGGTGATGTAATTTTTGAAAGAAACGATACTTCACAAATAGAGTCATTAAATTTTCATGTAGGAAATCAAGTAAAAAAAGCAACAAAAATATTTCCTTCTTGGGGAATTGTAGGAAGTGCCACAGAAAAAGGCTGGGAAGGTCCTGATGCAAAACTTTTTGAAACTGAAACAAAAGGAATTTGGACAATTAAAAATGTGACTTTAAAAACAGGAGAGCTTAAATTTCGTTTTAATGACGATTGGACTTTAAATTTTGGAAAAGATATGAGCAACGGAATAATGCCAAAAGGAGATAATATAGAAATTTTAACAGGTGTTTATGATATTATTCTGGACATAACAGATTACGAAAAACCAAAATACAAAATTTTTAAGAAAAGTTAAAACAACCTACAACAGCTAAGTGCCCGATCGCGCGGATTTGTAATCCGTGCCCACAAAGTATATCCTAACAGATTTAAAAAAAGAAAACCAGTTTTTATTAATATTAGGAATGGGCACGGAAAGAATTTCCGCGCTATCGTTGTGCATACCCGTTACCCGTTACCCGCCCGTTAGCGCAGATTTGCAATCTGTGCCCGCAAAGCTAAGTCAAGACAGCAGTTGAGTATTTTAAAATAAATTATAACAAAACAACATCTAAATCATTTTCTAAGTTGGAATAATTCCTTGCAGAGCTAAAATAATAATCTTCAGCCGAATTAACAGTTTTATCTTTTACAGGATTATTATGGATGTAATCTATTTTTTGCTTAATAAACTTATTGCTATAAATATGTTCTGCATGGTAACCATTTTGCCAAACTTTATAATTCTGATCCTTTTTAAAATGTTCACTTGATTTTTGAAAATATTCAAGCATCCATTCTCTTCTACTTTCAGGTTCATTTATTATAGTTTGTATTATTTTTTTTGATGTAAATTTTTTAAAATCTCTAATAATATCAGATAATACAAAACCATTCTTCCCTTTGCAAATCAAGTGAATATGACTGCTCATAATACAGTAAGCATAAATTTCCAAACCTTTGTTTTCCTGACAATATTTTAAAGCATTTATTAAAATATTTTTCTGATTTAGTCTTGTAAATATATCTATCCATCCTACAGAAGTTATAGTTATAAAATATGCTTCCTCAGTTGTTGTTGCTTTATATTTTGTCGACATGTCTTTTTTCTTACAAAAATAAAAAGTATAACGGAAAATTTTATTTTTTTTATTTATGTTTTGAAGAAATTACTTTTCGGGCACAGATTGCAAATCTGCGCTATCGTTGCGTTTTTACTATACCTTTGCAAACGATTCACATAAAAGCCTGTAAACTTATTGTTTACAGGCTTTTTTTATGCATTCCATTTATATAACTTTCTTATTACAACAACATCCTTTCCGTAATTGTTTTATTTGATGAAGTTTCAATTCCGGTAACTTCGGCATACTTTACATTTGGCATCCAAAAAGAACCTCCTTCAATGCGTACAAATATTTTTTCTACTTGTATTTTTTTCTGGTTTACATTTACAAAAACATGATATTTTTGATCTGAATCTACCTTTTTTAAGGTTAAGGGTAACTTTTTATAGGATACAAATTTAAGCTCAAACTCTTCATTATTTAAGGTCTTACTTTCTATTCCGTAGGCAAATTTGCGTTGCATATAACTGAAATCTTTTTTTTCTCCTTTTTCGGCATATCGAATCCAATATGCTTTTATAGGATTGCTTTTGTCTATTTTTCCGTTTTCCTGATAGTTTATAGCATAAATAGCAGTATTTATATTGGGGTCACGCTGAATGTAAAACAGCATATTATCTACGTTTTTAGGTGTTGGAAAATTTAATGGTGATGGATTTTTGGATTGCGCCAATAGATTTCCAGAAATTATATTTACTAAAATCGTTATAACGATTAGTGATTTTGTAAAATGTTTAAATGATAATTTATTCATAACGACATATTTATACAGCCTGTTGGGCGTAATTATTTTAACACATAGAAATATAGGTTTAGGACGCTTAAAGAAGGCATTTCACTTGTTTAAACAATCATAGTTGGGCTATGTGTTAAATTACTTTTTTTGAACTAAACGAATTAATTTGATTCGATTACATTCTGTTTTTCGTTTACCCTAAAAACCCAATACTTAATCAGTGGATAATTAAAGCCATAAGAAACAAAAATATCCGTCATTAATCTTCCGATTCTATAATCGATTTGAAATACTTTTTGTAAAAGAAGTGTACCAAATGATTTTAAAGAAATGCTTCCCAATACAACCAAAGCAAATTTAAAAAGCTGACTATTGATGTTGCTGCTATAACCCGATTGGTTTTTAAATACCCAAAATCTATTGATGCTGAAATTGATAATGGCGCCAACGGTTCCGGAGATTAAAATAGAAAAGGTAAAATGCAATTTAAATACTTCTGTCAATAAAATCATTAAGCCATAATCGGTTATGCCGCCTACAAATGCCGCCACTTGTGCTTGCAGAAAAGTAAAAATGGATTTTTTACTGAACATATCAGTTTTGGTTTTTATCTTTTAAATCGCCCAGCTTTAAAAGTTTTAAGCTGTCTATGGTATTAATTATAAGCAATACAATAGTGATTAAGCAAGCTAAATAGGTAATTGATCCGGGAAATAAAACTTCTGAAATTAAAATTAAAGCAATAATAAACCGAAGCTCTGTTGGGCCAACAAAGCCGGAATCAATACTGTATTCATTTGTAATTTTGTAGCGTAACTGGCTGATGATAATAGACCAGCCATACAACGCAACAAAAGCAAAGGCTATTATTTGTGTGCCATTTTTGGCATAAATATAATAGCCAAAACCTATAAGTACAATACCAATCCAATCGGCAATTATATCGAGTGCAAAACCATACCAACGGCGCGGAATATTTCTATAATAAGCCAATCTTCCATCTAAAGAATCGCCTAACCAATTTATACCCAAACCGATAATACCCAAAAGCAAATACCCATTTGTTAAATAAGTTCCTAAAACAAAAGCTAAAAAAACGAATCCCGAACCAAGCGTACCAATTAAAGTGAGTAAGTTTGGCGAAATGAATTTAGGCACCTTTGGAAGCAAAAATACAATCGTTAGCTGTTCTGCCCTTTTTAAAATATTAGTTCGCTTACGGTCTGAAAATGTTCTTTGTGTAATTACAGTATACTCTTCAACCTTTGTTTCTTTTCCCATTCATAACCTCATATTTATAAGCCGGAAAGCATAACCATTTCTAGCTTATAATTTTTAACTTTATTTTTCTTTGCGTATTTTTAAAAAAATCGGTGGTACTTTTTAGTTTACCTGATCTAACCAGATAACTAAATGCGAGGATAAACAGCATAATTATTTAACAATGCCAGCAAAACGCTGATAGAAAACCGTTGGACTGTTCTCATTTTTAGGAGCGTATTTTCCTGCTATAATCGGAATATAAATAACCCTTCTTCTGCTCTCTTCGCCACGAATAGACGATTCTGCCACTCTGTGCCACAAACGGCCATCATGAATGGTTAAATCTCCAGCTTCCGGAATGATGGAAACTTCCTGTGGATCAGGTTTATTATCTAAAAAGTATTTTTTACGGAAAAGCATTTGATAAATACTTTGCTTGTGCGTACCCGGAATGATTTTAAGTCCTCCGTTTTCAGGTTTTAAAGTGCTTAAGTGAATCCCCACATTTAGCATTGGGTTTAATTTTCCACCATAAAAAATATCTCTCAAACCATCTGTATGCCAGCCCATTTTAGTAAACTTACTTTCCGGTCCATTGATATAATGATTGAAAACCATTCCGTCTTTTTCTTCAGTTCCTAATCTTGCGCCATCGCCTGCTAATGGTAATAAACCATTAAATCTTGGATCAAGTAAAAGGCCGCTTAAAGTTTGATGATGTTGATTAATAAAGGCAAAACGCTGCACAATAGCAGAGCCATCTAAATCTTTTCCATATTTAATTGGAACACCGTTTATTTTTTGAAGGTCATTGTCAATCCATTTTTGTTCCACTTGTTTGGAAGCATCAATGATGGATGAAACCGTTTCCGGGTTTATAAATTTTTTGAAATGGATAAAGCCATGTTCGTTAAAAAAAGCAATTTGCTCATTAGTTAATTGCTCAGTAAGGGTAAAGGTTTTATAAGAAGATCCCATGATAATATAGATTTAATAAATGAAATAATAATGTTTGTAATTTTATCTAAAAGGTTGCGACAACAGCAACAACAATACATTAGCATGTTTTTGTGCATTCGACCTTTAGGAAAATTAAACATATTTTTTCTTTTATCTGACATACTCTATAGAATTAGTAGAATTTAATACAAACATAATATATATTTTCTCTTTTCCAAAGAATATTTTTATATTTTTTTCGAAAAAAAATTAAATTTTATAAATACCGGCTGCCGTTTTTTCGATAAATCCCTTTGGTAGTATACGGTTGGCGTACACCGAAATGAGGTTTGTAAAACCCGGAATAACTTCTGATTTTTTGTTAAACATGGCTTTTACTGCCATTTTTGCCACTTCATCTGGCTGCATATTAAACTTTTCAGCCATTTTATTTAAAGCGTTTAAACCAGCCCTTGAAGCAAAACCCGTATCAACCGGGCCTGGACTAAAACAGGTTACTGAAATTGAAGTTTGAGCAAGTTCGAAACGAAGGGCGCGGGTAAAGGATAAAACAAAGGCTTTTGTAGCCGAATAAACAGCCAGCGTAGGTACAGCTTGGTAGGCAGCTGTACTTGATATATTTAAAATATAAGCTTGTTTTTCTTGTGAAAGTATCGGAACTAATAAATGCGATAGTTCAACTACTACATTCATGTTAAGCTGCATCATGCCAAGCTGATCTATTAAAGAAGACTGGCTAAAATCGCCCCAAACACCATAACCAGCATTGTTAACCAGAATCCCAACAGGATAGTTGTTTATTTTGATCCAATCTGTTACTTTTTGCGATGCGCCATTTATCGAAAGATCAATCGATAAAATCGAAGCATTGATGCCGTATTTAACTTGAAGATCATTAGATAGTGCTCTTAATTCCTCGTCACTTCTTGCAACAAGCAATAGCGGATAACCCTGTTTAGCCAATTCATAAGCAATAGATTTTCCAATGCCTTTGCTGGCACCAGTTATTAAAGCATACGGTTTCGTTTTTTTGCTCATTTTATTAATTTAATAATCAAATATAAAAATTAATTCTAAACCGCTGGGTCTGCTGCGTGCATACTTCTGCTTCACCCATGCTTTGGGACTTATTGCATTAAGTATCCCAAAGAGGACATACAAAACCGTTTCTGAATAAAAATTCAAAACACCTACCCTGTTTAAACTACTGAAAACATTATAGTTAAAAAAAATTACTATTTTTATAGTAACAAACAACTTAAGTTTATGGAATTGGAAGAAGAAAAATTTATATCCCAAAAAGCTCAAATTAAGCCTTTCCTCACAGTAAATAATGGTATAAAAGCGGTTAAATTTTATACTGAAGCTTTTGGTGCTGTTGAATCTGAAAGATTTGAATTGGAAAACAATAAAATATCTTCTGTATTGCAAATTGAGAATGCTGAATTTTATCTTAGTGACGAAGAACCCTGTGATGGCGGTGAAAATAAAAATCACGCCTATAGCACGCTCATTAGAATAATTCTGGAAACTAAAAATGCAGACAAAATATTTGAAAATGCACTAAAATTTGGTGCAATACAGATCTGCCCCATAACAACCGAAGAAGACTGGAGAATTGGAAAGCTAAAAGATCCTTTTGGACATATCTGGGAGATTGGCTATCCATTGTAATTTTAAAACTACACATAGAAAAAATTAAAGAATCTGCCATATTATCTCTAATGTTAATATGATTTGTAAATTGTAAACTAAATATCATTTATTTAAAAACGCTAAATCATTAGATTTCAGCGTTTTTTTATGCCTTTCTTATTCTATTTAATCAGTTTTTATATCTAAAAAGGTATTTTGTATTCCCAGTCAAATCAAACACAAATCCTGTATAAAGCACTATAACGAGATTAATAAAATTGCAGAGTATTCACAATTAGCACTAATTTCAATAAATTTTGCGAAAATTTGGTTGCAAGTTATAATATGCAACACATTAAAATCAAATCACACAAACAAAACTCTTACAATTTTTACCTTTAATCAATCTTATTAAAGTCTTTATGTTTAGTTAGTTTGCAAAACAGCTATCTGCACCGAATTTCTATTTATTTAAAAATCAAAAAATAAAGTTTCTAAATAAATAATCCAGAATAATATTAACACATTAATCTTAGCAATTAAAATCGTAATGTTATGAAAAGTAAATTACTCTTTGGAATATGGTTATCAGGTGTAATAATAGTAAACGCCCAAGAAAAAACGTCTGCTCAAAACTGGCCGGACAGAACAGTTTTACCAATTGAAGCGTATCAAAAAACAGGCAAAATTGAGCCAAATATTAAAGATTCAGATCCTATTGAATGGCCTAAAGAAATAAGCGCTCCAGAAGGAGCTCCAAATGTATTACTTATTCTGATTGACGACGTAGGTTTTGGCGCGACATCTGCTTTTGGAGGTCCCATTCCTACTCCCAATTTTGATGCACTGGCAAAAAACGGATTACAATACAATCGTTTTCATACCACCGCAGTTTGTTCTCCTTCGAGAGCAGCACTTATTACAGGAAGAAATCACCATACGGCAGCAACCGGTATTATTATGGAGTTTTCTACGCCTTATCCCGGCTATAATAGTTTAGTACCCAAAAGTGTAGCAACTATTGGAAAAATATTGACTGATAATGGTTATGGTACTTCATGGTTTGGTAAAAACCATAATGTACCCGATTGGCAGTCTACGCCTGCAGGACCATTTTATTTATGGCCGACTGGTTTGGGTTTTGAATATTTCTACGGTTTTCTTGGTGCTGATGCGCATCAGTTTAGACCTTCTTTAATTGAAGGCACAAAACCAATAGATCCGTATTTGGTTGATGGAAAAGTAGATCCTAATTATATTTTAGATAAAGATTTGGCGAACCATGCCATTAAGTGGATTCAGACACAAAAAGCAGTTTCTCCTAATAAACCTTTTTTTGCTTATTACACACCAGGAACTGCGCACGCACCTCATCAAGCGCCTAAAGAATGGATCGCAAAATTTAAAGGAAAATTTGATCAGGGTTTTGACAAACAGCGTATTGCAACATATGAAAACCAAAAGAAATTAGGTATTATTCCTCAAGATGCAAAACTGGCACCAACTCCTGCTGATTATCAAAAATGGGATGCTTTAAGCCCCAGCATGAAAAAAATTGTAGCTCGTGAAATGGAAGTTTACGCGGCACAGTTAGCTTTTTGCGATGATCAGATTGGAAGAGTAATTCAATCCATTAAAGATTTGGGAGAACTTGACAATACACTTATCATCTATATTATGGGAGATAATGGAGCAAGTGCTGAAGATCCTACAGGACAAGGATTAACAAGTGAAATTGGTATTATGGTGAATGGTGAAAAAGACACAGAAGAATTCATGCTGAAAAATCTGGATGAATTTGGAGGCCCTTGGACACAGGAACATTATTCTCACAGCTGGGCGCATGCCATGAATACACCCTATCAATGGGATAAAAAAATAGCTTCGCATTTAGGCGGCACAAGAACCGGAATGATTATTTCCTGGCCAAAAAAAATCAAGCAAACGGGACAGATTCGCAGCCAATATGCTCATATTACGGATATAGTTCCTACCATTCTTGAGGCTGCAAAAATTCCTGCTCCAACATCTGTAGATGGCTTTAAACAAGTGCCAATCGCAGGAAAAAGTCTTGTATATAGTTTTGATAATGCCAAAGCTCCTGAAACACATACTACTCAATACTATGAAATTATTGCCAACAGAGGTATTTATAAAGATGGCTGGTTAGCTAATACAACTCCGCGTAATTTACCTTGGCAGGGACATCCTATTCCGTCAGAAGATCCGATGAAAGATTATAAATGGGAATTATACGATCTTAAAAAGGATTTTAGCCAGACTGATAATGTTGCCGGAAAAAATCCGGAAAAACTAAAAGAACTGCAAAAAGCCTTTTTAGAAGAAGGAAGAAAATTCAATGTATTTCCATTAGATGACAGGTATATTGATAGAGTAAATCCGGAAAATCGCCCGAATTTAAATAAAGGCAGAACCAGTTATATATATCATGAAGGAAACTCCCGAATTACAGAAGGGATGGCACCAAATATGAAAAACACTTCATTTAGTATTACTGCAGATATAGAAGTAAAAGCTGGAGATGAAGGAATGATAATTACTCAAGGAGGCTATTTTGCTGGGTTAGCATTAATGCTGCAAAAAGGAAAGCCAACTTTTGCTTATGCTTTTTCTCATTATCCTCAATCAAAGTGGACAATACAATCTCCTACCGCATTAACAGCGGGTAAACATAATGTAACTGTTAATTTTGATTATGCTGGCGGAGGTGCTGGTAAAGCTGCAAAAGTTACTTTATTAGTTGACGGAAAAGAAGTTGCAAAAGGTGATATTCCTAAAACGGTGCCAAGCAGATTCTCTGCCGATGAAACGCTGGATGTTGGAGAAGATTTTGGAACTCCAGTAACCAGAGATTATGATGTACCTTTTTTCTTTCAGGGAGAAATTGAAAAAGTAACGGTTAATTTAAAATCATAACTAGTTTTAAATAAAAGAACTATTTAATTATTTATTGAGTCTGCATTAGTTTTTCTTTGATAAATACTATCAAATTACAACTATTGTTATTTAATTTTTTAGATAATTTATAAAAAAGATTTTTATTATAAAGGACCTGCTTTTTTGAATCTTCCAGATTTGAAAACAGAAAGCAGGTCTATAATTTTTCTGTTTCGACCTAATTTTTCAACTATTACCATAGAGGATTAACTATAAAATTCTATGAAAGCACTGTTATTTATCTCTACTTAGGAATTATTTACTAATTAACGTGGTCCTATAAATTGTTCGTACCCACAAAGCAATCCCGCAGCCTATGGAACGATCTATACATATTAAGAATCATTTCAAAAAATTATTCTGCACTGTATTTATACTATCTTTTTATTCTATAAATACATTTGCACAAAATTGTACTGTAAATGCTGGTGTTCTAAATATTACTATATGCGAAACGGATGCCGTAGTTCTGGAAGGAAATACTCCATCTCCTATTGTTGGAAATGTCCTGTGGACACAAATATCAGGCCCTGCAGTAGTTATTAATACCCCAAATAATCCTACAACTACCATTTCTGGTTATACCGGAGGAAACACATATATCTTTAGATACAGTGCAACCTGTGGCGATGGAATCTCTACTTATCAGGATAAAGTGGTTAATGTTCAACCTATTACTATTGCCAATGCAGGAAGTAATATTACAAGCTGCCCAAATAACTCCGGCACCTTAACGATTACAGCAAATGCTCCACAAAATACAGGAGAAACCGCTTACTGGGAAATAGTAGGCGCTAATAATGCGGGAGTCGTTATAAATTTTCCAAATCTGCCAACCTCAACAATAACATTACCAGAATCAAACTGTGGCACCACGACACTTCAATGGGTTATTGAAGGCCCTGAATATTCCTCTGGACAGCGATGCAGAACAACATCACAAATAACCGTTACCAATTACGGTGGTGTTAAACCAGTTTCGGCCGGAGCAGATCAAACTTTGAGCAATTGTTACACTACTAAGCAAAGTACAAATCTTAACGGAACTTATGGGGGATGTGGTCTTAACGGACAAAAAGGACAATGGACATTTGTTAGCGGACCTAATACACCAACTATTGGAAGTTCAAATTCTAACGATACTCAAATTTCTAATCTTGTTCAGGGAACTTATACTTTTAGATGGACAGTTACAGGTCCATGCGCATCTGGAAATGATCTTGTAACAATTACAGTTCCTGCAGCAACTCAAGATGTAACTACCTTATCAGGCGGAGATGAAAATATATTCTTTTGTGATAATACGATTAATCAAGTCACTTTAACAGCCCAAACTCCATTATACGCAGGTGAAACGGTACAATGGACACAAATTGAAGGAGATACTGGCGCCGTGATTGTTTCACCGACAAATCCTACTACTTTGGTTACTACTATCTCAGATTCTGGAGATCCGTATAGATTTAGATATACACTAACCAATAATAACACGGGCTGCGTTTTCACTAAAGATTACATTGTTCAGTTTAATAGTTCTGCAAGAACGATTTTAGCTAATAATGGAGAGGATTTGATAGGAAGCTGTAATGCCACTGTATTTACAATTCCGCTTACGGTAACAGGAACCGGTTACAATCAATATAGAATTGTGAGCGGCCCCACTGCTTCTCCACTCGGGCCCTTCCCTACTGCATTAACTAATATTGGAAACTCTCTGACCTTAACTCTTACTACATCCGGCGAATATATTGTTGAATTTATAAGAAAACAAGACGGATCACTTCCTATTGCATGCGATTATGGTTTTGATTCCTTGAATATTTTAGTTTCTGGTGAACCAACACCTTCAAATGCAGGTTCAGATGTAAGTCTGCCTTGCGGAGATACTTCTACCCTTTTGTCTGGAGTTGCAACAGAAGAAGGAATGCATTTTTGGAGTCAGCTTTCTGGTCCTAACGATTCTGTAATTGTTGATCCATTTTCTGTAGATACTCAAGTAACCGGATTAGTACCCGGAACTTATGTTTTTGAGTATATTACGAAAGGAGGTGGTGCAAAATGTGGTTTTTCTGTATCTACTGTTAGCATATATGTATCAGGAAGTACTCTTGGTGTAACTGATGCTGGGCTAAATCAAATAGTTTGTGCCAATTCACAAGTGCCTCTCACTGCTACTTCTGTCTTAAATGGAGAAATTGGCACATGGAGTCAGGTTTCCGGACCAAGTACTATTACATTTTCTAATGTAAATGATCCAAATGCAGTCGCAACAGGTTTTACAACCGCTTCATCTTCATATGAATTACAATGGACTGTATCTTATCTTCATCCCGGGCCATCGTGCAGCGCGGCTATTTCTGATACCGTAATAATTTCTACCAATAACGCTGCTGCTTCATCCAGTTCTGATGCAGGACCGGATGCTTGTTATCCATCCGGAACAAGTTCTTTCAATTTAAGTGGTAACACTCCAGAAGCATTAGAAACAGGACTTTGGACTGTAATTCCTTCTACAGGAGTTATAATTGCTGATGCAAGTGATCCGAACACAATGGTAACCGTTCCCGGAAATGGAACGTATCTTTTTACATGGGCAATTGAAACTGCTGCCAGATTATGTGAGCCTAACAGAAGCTCTGTTTCTGTTACTATTGCCAATACACCTCCCACAGCAAACGCAGGACCAGATCAGGAAATATGCGGCAATATTATTACTATGGCTGCAACGCCAAGCAGCGGCGGAATTGGAATCTGGACAAGAATTTCCGGCGTTGGAGGTTATACCATAAGCGATGAACATGATCCAAACGCTGTGTTTACTTTTGCTTACAGCGGTTTTTATATTTTTAGATGGACTATTAATGCCGATGTCTGCGGTGAAGCATTTGATGATATTAATTTAACTATCGGAATACCCCCAATTGCTGCTAATGCAGGTCCAGATCAAAATATTTGTAATAGCACTAGTATTACAATGGCTGGAAGTACTTACGACAGCTTTTTTGAAAGCGGACAATGGTCTGTACTTACCGGAGCACCTAATCAGCCTAATATTGTAAATCCTTCCAGTCCTAATACTGTAATCAATGGACTGGCAGCAGGTACTTATACTTTTAGATGGACGATTACGGCAAAAAGTGTCTTTTTATGTCAGGGAACTTTTGATGATGTACTAGTTGTAGTTGCACCAGCCGCCATTGCAGGTACCGATCAAAACTATTGTGATGTAACGAGTATTCAGCTTAAAGGAAATGAAAACTCAACAGGAACCTGGACGCTTGCCAGCACAACAGGAAATAATAACGATGTAGTTATTACACAATCTCCACCAAATAGTTATGTTGCAAATGCAACTGTTGTTCCGGGAAACAGCTATGTTTTTACCTACACAACCAGTGCAGTAAATTTTCCTGCCGGAGGTACTTGCTTAGGATCTTCAGATTCTGTAAATATTACTATTTTTAGTGGTGCCAGTATCGATCCAAATGCAGGAGCAGATCAAACTTTGTGTATTTCTGATGTTGGAGGAATTGCTGCTATGTCAGGTAATGCTGCACCTGCTGATGTTACTGCTGTTGAATGGCGTTTTGTGTATCAGCCCACAGGAAGTGTTGCTGCAATTACAAATCCTAATAATCCATTAACTACAGTTACAAATTTAACCGTACCTGGACTTTATATTCTCGAATGGGTATTTGAAAATAATTCCTGCCGAACATTATCTGACATTGTAAGAATTGAAATGAACGCTGCACCAAGCATTGCCGATGCTGGTCCGGATGATACTGCTGCTTGTCAAACCACATATCAAACTGCTGCTGTTCCGCCTGCAATAGGTATAGGAAAGTGGACTTTTGCAAGTCCGGGAGATGATCCCTCTGGAGGTGCAGTAATAATCAATAATCCTAATAGTCCAACAACCACTCTATCCAATATTACTACTTTAGGAACATATCGCTTAACATGGACAGTTACAAACGGTCCTTTTACCAGTCCATCATCATGTCGGCCCTCTTCAGATATTGTTGAAATAACATTTAACGACGCTCCGCCATCCATTGCAAATGCAGGAGCGGATCAGGAATTGTGTGATGTCGATACTGTCACAATGGCCGCTCAGGCAGTTGCCTCCGGTTTAGGTACTTGGACTCAGATTTCAGGACCTAATACAGCTAATATTGCTTCACCAAATAATGAAAGTTCTTTAATGCTGGGCTTGGTTCCGGGAACTTATGAATTTCTTTGGACAGTTACCACCTTAAACCTAAATGGATGTATTTCACAGGATTCTGTGATTGTTACCATCTATGATCTGCCATCAACAGCAAATGCAGGAACAGACCAAACTATTCCACAGTTTTCACCTGTAAGCATGAATGCCATTACACCAACAGTAGGAACAGGACAATGGACTCAGGTTTCCGGACCTAGTATAGTTGGATTTACTGATGAAACCTCTCCAACAACTGCCATTACAGGTACTGTTTACGGAACGTATGTTTTGCGATGGACTGTAAGCAACGGAAATTGTGCCGTTTCTTCAGATACTGTAACGCTTACTATTTTATCTGTTGCTGATCTTGAACTAACCAAATCGATTAGTCCTGTAACAGGAAACGCAGGCGATATCGTAACTTTCAATATTCAGGTTTTCAATAATAATTCTTTAGGAGGAACAGTTGATGCAACCGGAGTATCAGTTCGCGACTATATTCCGTCTGGTTACACTATAGTTCCAGGTTCCGCAAATTTTGCAGGACAATATAATCTTGGCGATAATACCATTACTTGGAACAATCTGACAGTCCCTGCTGGAAACCGCATAACCTTAACTTTTCAGGCCGTAATTCAATCAACAGGATCGTATCTAAATATAGCAGAAATTATTGCATCCAACCAATTCGATCCTGATAGTACACCAAATAATAATATTTTAGCAGAAGATGATCAGGATGACGCAGCGATACTCTTAGATGTTGCCGATTTATCTCTTCAAAAAACTGTTTCACCAACCACAGTAAGTATTAATGACAATGTGGTATTTACTATTAGAGTAACTAACAGCGGACCAAATAATGCTTCGGGAATTACCGTTTCGGATCATCTCCCTTCCGGATATACCTATGTAAGCGATAATGGAGCAGGAAAATTTAACAATACAACAGGTATTTGGAATGTTGGGAATCTTAACAACGGAAACTCTCTTACTTTACAAATTACAGCAAAAGTAAGTGTTGCGACAGCTGCCAATTATATAAATAATGCCGAAATACAAACGGCACATCAAGTTGATCCTGACAGTACTCCGGGAAATGGTATTCCTGAAGATGATATCGCAAATGCAAATGTCACCCTAAAATCAGCTGATTTAGAATTAACAAAATCAGTTACTCCAACTTCTGCAGCAGCGGGACAACAAGTCGATTTTACTATTAATGTTATAAATAAAGGGCCAGGAAATGTTACAGGAGTCAATGTTCAGGATATTATTCCGGTTGGTTATACTTTGATTGCAGGATCTGTTTCAAATGGCGGTTTATATCAGGTAGCGACTGCCTCTATAGATTGGAATAATATAATTTTGGCAAGTGATGCCAATATAAACTTAACCTTCAGTGCAATTGTAAATCCGCAGGGAAGTTATGTAAACACTGCTCAGATAACAGCAAGTGATTTACCTGATCCAGACAGTACCCCAAATAATAATGCTGCAACAGAAGACGATCAGGATAATGCCGAAATTACTTTTATCAGCCCGTCTGCCGATTTATCTTTGGTAAAAAATGTAGTAGCCGGAAATACGGGTCCGGTAATGGGAAGTCAGGTTTCATTTGAACTTGTTATTACCAATAGCGGCCCAAATAATGCATCGGGAGTTCAGGTAACCGATTTACTTCCGTCAGGTTTTGAGTTCGTCAACTACAGCTCATCCGCAGGAATTTATAATGATGTTACCGGTTTATGGAATGTAGGTTCGGTAGATGTTGGCGTTTCTGAGTCTCTTATTATAGATGCCAAAGTACTGCCAACAGGAATTTACAAAAATATTGCACAAGTTACAGCCAGTAATCTTCCCGATACGGATTCTACTCCAAATAACGACGACGGAGATCAAAGCGAAGATGACGAAGACAATACCCTTATTACGCCTACTCAGCCTATTTCAGATGTATCATTAACAAAATCAGTAAATAATCCAATCCCTTTAGTGGGTTCACAAGTTATTTTTGAAATTATTGTCACCAATAACGGCCCGCAGGATAATACAGGTGTTCAGGTAACCGATTTACTGCCTTCTGGATATACCTACAACAGTTTTACCGTTTCAACTGGAGCTTTTAATCCGGCAACAGGAGTTTGGACTATAGGAAATTTAGTAAATGGAAAAATTGAAACCCTGCAGATTATGGCCGCTGTAAATGGTTCTGGAAATTATTTAAACAGCAGCGAAATCACGGGAGCTGGTCTTCCGGATCCAGACTCTGCTCCAAATAACGGAATTACTACAGAAGATGATTATGCTGAAGTTATTACAATACCAATAACGTTGTCTTCTGATTTATCATTAAGCAAAACGGTAAATAATCCAACACCTCTTATAGGTTCTCAGGTTATTTTTGAAGTTGTCGTAACCAATAACGGACCTCAAAATAATACTGGAGTTCAGGTAACGGATATATTGCCAAGTGGTTATACTTTTGTTGGCTTTACCGTTTCTACGGGAACTTATAATTCAACATCTGGAATTTGGACAGTTGGCAATTTAGCTGACGGAAATTCTGAAACATTGCAAATTGTGGCTTCGGTTAATAATACAGGAGCTTACACCAATACTGCTGAAGTTACTGCCAGTGATCTTTCCGATCCTGATTCAACTCCAAATAATGGTATAATCACGGAAGATGATTATGCCGAAGCTTCTACAGTTCCTGTTCTGCTTTCAGCCGATTTATCTTTAACAAAAACTGTAAATAATAGTACGCCGTTAATTGATTCTCAGGTTACTTTTAGTATCGAAATAAACAATGCAGGCCCGCAGGAAACAAATGGTGTAACAGTAACTGATTTACTGCCTTCCGGATATACTTATGTTTCCTACAGTACTACTATTGGAACTTATACTCCAACAACAGGCTTATGGAATGTGGGTACACTTCCTGTTGCGGCTTCACACACTTTACAAATAAATGCTACTGTAAATGCTGTAGGAAATTATCTGAATACAGCCGAAGTTACAGCAAGCTCAGCTTCAGACCCAGATTCAACACCAAATAATGGAGGAACAACTGAAGATGATTATGCAGAAGCTGCAATTACTCCAACCAATCAATCATCGGATTTATCTTTAACTAAAACCGTAAATAGTATCACGCCAATTATAGGTTCGCAAGTTATTTTTGAAGTCATAGTAACCAATAGTGGACCTCATGATAATACAGGTGTTCAGGTTACTGATTTACTGCCTTCCGGATATACATATAATAATTTTACTATTTCTACAGGAACTTATAATCCTGTAACCGGAATTTGGACTGTTGGTAATTTAATTAACGGAAAATCTGAAACGCTTCAAATTACTGCCACAGTAAATCTTACAGGTAATTATTTAAATACAGCAGAAATTACTGCTGCAGGTTTTCCAGATCCAGATTCAACGCCTGATAACGGAATTACGACGGAAGACGATTATGGCTCTGTAGTAACATTACCAATTAATCAGGCGGCAAATTTATCTTTAACAAAAACCGTAAATAATCCAACGCCTTTAGCGGGTTCTTTAGTTACTTTTGAAATTGCAGCAACCAACAGCGGACCTCAAAATGCTGCAAGTGTCGAAGTGACTGATTTACTTCCTAATGGATATACGTATAATAGTTTTACAGCAACAAAAGGAACTTATAACAAAAATACAGGAAAATGGAATATTGGTTCTCTGTTAAACGGTGATTCTCAAACATTACAAATAACAGCAGTTGTAAATGCGGCAGGCAATTATACCAATATTGCTGAGGTTACTGCAAGCAGTCTGCCAGATCCAAATTCGACACCAAATAACGGAATTCCAACCGAAGACGATTATGCAGAAGCCACTATTACGCCATCTCAGGCTATAGCCGATTTATCTCTTGGAAAAGCAGTTGTAGGCGGTAATTTAAGTCCAATATTTGGTGCAACTGTTACCTTTGAAGTCACAGTTAAAAACAATGGTCCGCAAAATGCAACCGGAGTAAAAGTTATCGATTTACTGCCAAGTGGTTACGAATATATAGTTTACAGTTCTACCAGTGGACAATATTTTAATACAACAGGAATATGGGATGTTGGAACAATTCCAAACGGCGGATCAGAATCACTATTAATATCTGCAAAAGTCAATTTGGCCGGAAACTATCAAAACGCAGCCGAAGTATATGCTTCAAACGAATTAGATTCAGACAGCACACCAAATAACAATACTTCTGGAGAAGATGACATTTCATCTGTATTGCTTTCTCCTGTTCCAGCTGTTGCAGATCTTTCCATAGAGAAAAATGTAATCAACAACAATCTTACGCCAGCCGTTGGTTCGCAGATTTCATTTTCGGTAACTGTAACGAATTCAGGACCAAGTATTGCTGCGGGCGTAACGATTAGAGATATTCTGCCATCAGGATATGAGTTTATCTTTTTTAATTCCACATCTGGGGCTTATGATCATACAACTGGATTGTGGTCGCCTGGAGTTATTTTACCAGGCAATAGCCATACTTTGTTAATTAATGTATTTGTAAAAAGCCCAACTGGAACTCCTAATGAATACTTAAATAGTGCCGAAATTATAAACTCAAATCAATTTGATCCTGACAGTACCCCAGGAAATGGTATTACAACAGAAGACGATTATGACAGCATTTCTGTAACGCCGGTAATTGTAACAGCCGATTTATCTATCAGCAAAACAGCATTAAACCAAGATACCGTACATGATGTTGGTTCTACCGTTATTTTTACGGTTACCGTTACCAATAATGGCCCGGCAGATGCAAGCGGTGTTATGGTTAAAGATTTACTGCCTGCCGGATTCACTTATTTAACAAGCAGCCCTACAAGCGGTCTTTATAATTATGTAACCGGAGTTTGGAATGCAGGCTCTATCACTGCCGGAACAGATCAGTCTTTAGATATTTATACAACAGTAAATCCTCCGTCTGAAGCTGCAAACCAATACAGCAATACAACTGAAATTATTGCCAGTAATCTTCCTGATCCAGATTCAACGCCAAATAACGGAGTTACAACAGAAGACGATTATGACAGTCTGCAAATTAAAGTGGCTGTTGCCGATTTAAGTTTAGAAAAAACCGTCAGCAATAAAAACGCAAATGTAAACGAGGTCGTAACCTATACCATACAAATCAACAACGAAGGGCCAGGTACAGCGACGGGAGTAGCTGTGGAAGATCTTATTCCTTTAGGTTTTTCTAATATCAGCAATATCAATAATGGAGGAATATTCAGTAAAAACATTATAAAATGGATTGACTTAACCGTTCCTGTCGGCGGGATCACCTTAAGTTATCAAACGACTGTTGCAATTCCGCATGGATTGGATGCAAACGATTATTTAAATATTGCCCAGATAACGGCAAGCAATCAGTTTGATCCGGACAGTAAACCTAATAATGATAACGGCGATCAGAGCGAAGATGATGAAGACTCAGAATTTGTAAATATTCCTTCAACAGATATTGCCATAAATAAAGAAGTAGATAAAACCGATGTTCCTATGGGCAGTGAAGTAATCTTTACCATTACTGCCGAAAATCTTGGAAACATAACAGCTACAAATGTTGAGGTCCAGGATATTCTTTCAAAAGGATATTTGTTAAACAGTTTCACCGTATCAGCCGGAACTTATAATAACACAACAGGCATCTGGGCCATTCCGATTGTAAATGCAGGAAGTTCTCAAACCTTAAACATTAATGCCAAAATACAAGATTTTAATGATTACTTAAATACAGCTCAACTTGTAAAAATCGATCAGATTGATACCAATTCATCCAACAATCAGGATAGTGCATCCGTTTTGGCAAACTGTTTGAAAATTTACAATGAATTTTCTCCAAACGACGACGGGCAAAACGATACTTTCTATATCGATTGTATCACACAATATCCAGATAATCAATTAGAAATATTCAACCGCTGGGGTAATTTGGTGTATTACAAAAAAGGATATGATAATAGTTGGGATGGAAAATCCGACGGATCTGCCAAAACACTTCCTGAAGGTACTTATTTCTACGTTCTCGATCTCGGAAACGGTTCGGCTAAAAAATCCGGATGGCTTTATTTAAAATAAAACAGGATAACCAAAATAAGAATTGGCTATGATTAAAAATATAAAAAAGATTTTCACAATCATTACGATGCTTTCTGTATTTGGTGTTGCTGCACAGCAAGATCCGCAATACACCCAGTATATGTACAATACGCTTAGTGTAAACTCAGCGTATGCCGGCTCATTAGGACATTTGGCCATAACCGGAATATACAGAACACAATGGGTTGGTCTGGAAGGAGCACCAAATACACAATCCTTTACCTTAGATACTCCAATTGCAAAAAAGACAGGACTGGGTTTATCTGTTGTTAGTGAAGAAATCGGTCCATCTGAAGAACAATATATCGATGCTAATTTCTCTTATACTATACAATCCGGACAGACTCACAAATTGTCTTTTGGAATTAAAGGCGGCGGAAGAGTCATTAACATCGACTGGACAAAAGGAAGCCATAAAGATCCTGACGTACAGTTTCGCGAAAACATTACCAACAAATTCCTTCCGGTTGTAGGCGCGGGATTATACTGGCATGGTGAAAGAGATTATATTGGAGTTGCCATTCCTAACTTTTTAACCCGCGAAAGATATAATTATGATGATATAGCAGATGATCTTGTAAACGAAAGAATGCACGTTTACTTAATTGGAGGAATTGTTTTTGACCTTTCGGCGCATACTAAATTTAAACCAGCAGCATTGGTTAAATACGTGACTGGTGCGCCCCTGATTGCTGATTTTTCTGCCAATTTCATGTTCAACAATGCTTTTACACTTGGTGCATCCTATCGTACGGGAGATTCTGTAAGTGCAATGGCTTCTTTGCAAATTACACCGCAGTTTCTCGTAGGTTATGCGTATGATTATACCACAACCGAACTGCAAACGTACAACAGCGGTACGCATGAAATAATGCTTCGATTTGAATTAGTGTCTCGTAAAAAGGGATTAAAATCTCCCAGATTCTTTTAAAACTATGATTTATGGAAAGAAGAATTACCATACTCCTATTTCTGCTGATACAATTCGTTTATTCGCAGACCAAAAACAAATCGGCCGATGCCTTGTTTGATAAAATGTATTATATCGAGGCGGCAAAATCGTATGAATTGTCTATAAAAGGCGGAGACGTTTCAAAAGAAATTCTGCAGCGTGCCGGAGATGCACATTATTTTAATACTCAAATGACGAGCGCCAGTAAATGGTACGGAAAACTGCTTGCAGATTATTCAAACGAAGTTTCGCCAGAATACTATTTTAGATATGCTCAATCTTTACAGGGAATTCAGAATTATGACCTGGCAAAAAAATGGATGAAAAGCTTTTCTGAAAAACAAAAAGCAACAGATTCCAAGGCTCAGAATTTTTCACTTAAATCCGTAACTCTCGAAGATATCAAGAAAATAAAACCGCAGTTTATACTAGAAAATCTCGAAATCAATTCGGCTTATTCTGATTTTGGTCCTATGTTTTACAAAGGCGATTTGGTATATTCTACAACCGTAGATTCTTCTTATCTAAAAACAGCAAAATACGGCTGGAACGATCAGCCTTATTTAAACCTGCAGTTAGGAAAAATAAGTTCAACGCTGACTAATGTTACTTTTAAAGAACGTTTTGGAAAGGAAATTACAACTCAATTTCATGAAGCCTGCGTCGCTTTTTCTCCAGATGAAAAAACTATTTATTTTACCCGAAATAATTACAGCGGAAAACTAAAAAGAGACAGCAAAGGCATCAATAACTTAAAAATATATTCGGCGAAAGCGGTAGAAAACAGCAACGGAACCGTTCGATGGGAAAACGTAAAAGAGCTTCCATTCAACAGCGACAATTATTCTGTCGGACAGCCTTCTGTAAGCAGAGACGGAAAAAAATTATATTTCGTTTCAGATATGCCCGGAACGATTGGTGCTGCAGACATTTTTGTAGTGGATATTTTAGATGAAGAACAATATTCGAACCCGAAGAATTTAGGCGAAAAAATAAATACCAGCGGACGCGAAATGTTTCCGTTTATAACCGATAAGGCGTTGTATTTTTCTTCGGATGGTTTTTTAGGTTTAGGCGGACTTGATGTTTTTGAAAGCCGATTAAACGACGGAATATTCGATTCTCCAAACAATCTTGGCGAACCATTAAATAGTAATCGAGACGATTTTGGTTATATCGTAAACGAAAATACCAACAAAGGTTTTGTATGTTCAAACAGAAAAACAGGAAAAGGCGACGATGATATTTATTCTTTCGAAAGAAGCTGTACACAAGCTATTGAAGGTTATGTTTTTGATGCAATATCCAACAACAAAATTGCCGGAGCCATTGTAACACTCAAAAAAAATGAAAATCAAAAAGTCGACGAAACCGTTTCTAAAATTGATGGAAAATTCGAATTCAGCGAAAATATCAATTGCAATACACCTTATACAATTGAAGCTTCAAAAGATAACTTTGCGACAAGTTTCAAAGCGATTATTACTCCAGAAAACTCCAGTATAACACAAGTTCCTATTGGTCTTGATCCGTCGTTGATAGAACGAAAAGATGGTTTGCTGAAAATCAAAATCGGCATTATTTTCTTTGATTTGGATAAATCAGATGTTCGTTATGATGCTGCCATTGAACTAAACAAAGTCGTTTTGTTAATGAGCCAATATCCAAGTGTTGTCATTAAAATTGAATCTCATACCGATTCCCGTGCCAATGACCAATATAATCTTGAACTTTCTGACCTACGAGCCAAGGCAACCCGTAATTATATTATTTCGCAGGGAATTGCTCCTGAAAGAATCGAAAGTGCCATTGGGCATGGAGAAACGCAGCTTATCAATAACTGCTCAAACGGTGTTCCCTGTACCGAAGCACAACATCAAATGAACAGAAGAAGCGAGTTTATTATTACTAAGATGTGACAATAGCCAAAAAAACAATCATTATTGTATGCAATAGATAATTAGATTTTGATGCACATGTTCTTGTTATCTTACAAATTTGCTTGGAAATAACCTGACTGAAGTTGATTTGGCAAGTCACCAACCTTCTTGAAGTCCATCCTGAAGCGCAATTTTATATTTCTCTATATTGAACCTATAAAGATGTGGTGCTTTATGTGCCTTACCTTCCATTCTTGGTTCATCCATTTTATCTAAAATATCATACTTCATCATTTTTCTATAAAAATTTCCTCGATTTAGTTTTTTACCGAGGATAATTTCATAAAGTCTTTGCAATTCCGGCATTGTAAATTCTTCAGGAAGAAGATTATAACCAATGGGCTTATAATTGAGTTCCTTTCGAAGATTTAGTAATGCCTGATCTAAAATTATTTTATGATCCATCATCATAGTCGGAAGATCATTGATATCAATCCATTCGCAGATACTTGAAAAAACGTCAACAACAGGATTTACTTTTTCATAATCGGCCAGGGCATAAAAGCCTAAAGAAATAAAACGCTGTTTATTCCACAAATCATCTTCATAATCTTTAAAGAAATCTTCGCTTCTATCAGCATCGGCAAAAACACTAAACTGCTGTAAATAAATATCATTTGCTCCTGTTCTGTCTGTCAATATTCTTTTTGCAGCTTCTTTTATATCTTCTTCTTTTCTAATATATCCTCCTGGCAATGACCAAAGTTCCTGATCTTTTAGTTTTACCAATAACACCTTCATATTAGAAGTATTATAACCAAAAACAACACAATCAATTGACAAATGTGGTAAATATTCATTCCAGGCTGTTCGCGAAAATTCTTCGACAAGCTGTTTTAATGTGCTTTCCATTTATATGACTTCTTTGTGACAAAATAACTGGTCACTTTGTTATCGTTTATTTATTATACTCGTTTTCACTAACTGCTTCCAGCCAAACCGTTTCTCCTTTTTCTCTTCCCGTAATTGCAGCCTGAATAAATTTAGCAGCAGCACTCGCACCATGCCAATGCGGAACATCTGCTGGGCATTTAATAACATCTCCTTTATTTACAATAACTTTTGGACTTCCTTTTTCCTGATAATAACCAACTCCATCAAGAGCCAAGATGATTTGACCAGCAGGATGACTGTGCCATTTGGTTCTTGCACCAGGTTCGAATGTTACGCTTCCAACCGCATTTTGATTAATGCTGTCTGCCTGCACCAGATTATTCAGCCAGACTTCTCCTGTAAAATTAGTATTTGTGATTTTTTCTCCTTTTGGAAAAATCATATTTGAATCTGCTTTTTTATTATTGCAGGAAATCATTCCTATTGCAATGCAGCATATAGAAACTATTAGTATAGCTTTTTTCAAATTCATATTTTTCATTATTTCTTTGTTTTTTCATGATAACTATATCCGACTAATACTCTTAAAGATTACTTTCAAAAAATCCTTTTAATTTATTTACAGCTTGTAATACATATTCCGGCTTCCAGTAAGTTTGAATATGAGTTGCTCCTTCAATCACAAATAACTCTTTGTTTTTAGCATTCGCGGCTTTACTGAAAGCTTCATCAGTCATATACTTTGTATCGGCTTTACTTCCCGCCATCATCAAAAGCGGCTGATCAATCAAATCCATATTTGTTGCGGCATCCCAGGTCATTAAATCCAGAAGACTGCTCATGGTGTATAGAAATGTCGAATTGGGATGCGCATAAGTTCTGTAATAATACACGTAGCCTTCACGATATAAATCTGTTGAGGTTTTTGCAATTTCTTCATCTGTTACACTTGCTACGCCAGCGTATAGGATCTTCCCTCCTTCAGCTTCCTGCTCGCGTGCATCAGAAGCTTTTTTAAGACGTTCCTGAATAGTTGTCAATTGAGAATTTTGAAAACCATTGCGTCTTACTTCACCTGAGTTGAACATACTCAGCGTAGCAGCTGCTTTAAAACGTTTGTCTGATTGTACCGCTTTCAAAGTATAGCCGCCACCGCCGCAAATTCCTAAAACTCCCAGACGATTTACATCTACTCCAGCATACTGCGTAATAAAATCAGCCATACCATGAATATCTTCTATTCTATTTGCAGGTTTGTCTGTATGACGAGGTTCTCCACCGCTTGCGCCCTGATATGCTGCATCGGCCGTAATGGTTATGTAACCTGATTCTGCTAATCGCTGTGCATACAATCCGGCTGTCTGTTCTTTTATACCGCCGTTAGGATGTGCAACCACAACTGCCGGATATTTTTTTGAAGCGTCGTAATTAGCGGGGGTATATACATTGGCCGTGATATTAATTCCGTTAAGTTTATAAGCAACAGGATGAATATTTACTTTTCCTTTTTCATTTTTGGTTATAGCTCCATCATAAACCAATGTAAATGGATTTTGCTCATATTTCTTTTGAGCAGATTGTGCATTTGCCATGTCTATAAATGAAATTAATACGATTAGAAATTTTATGTTTTTCATTAATTTAATACTTTTAAAATTTGCTTTTTGTTTTTAGCACTTCGTCTAAGACTTTTTGAGCTTCTGTAGATTCTTTAGTTCCAATGGTTTTTTCAATCACAATTATAAATTCTTGCAGCTGACTTGGCTTTAAGCCAACATTCATACAAATATTTAAGTGTGATTTCAGCATTGGTTCTACATCTCCTATTGCTGCCAATACTGATATTGTTACCAGTTCTCTTTCAGCATAAGTTAGAACATCGCGTTCAAAAATAGCTGCAAAAAGATGCTCCTTAAGAAATTGATCGATCTCAGGTGAAAAGGCTGAATATCCTGTTTTTGGTCCGTCTTGTTTTGTTCCGGTGAGTTTAGCCAAGACATTCTGTCCTCTCTCGTATTTGCTGGTTTCTTCTTTTATAGGAGACGCTTCCTTTCCTACACTATCAATAATACCTTTTGCTTTTCTTTCTTCCAAAACAGTCATGAAAGTCTGCAATCCTCGAATACTTCTTGGAAATCCGCAATAAGCATAAAGATGAACTATAACTTCCTTGACTTCATTAATGGTCAAACCTGAATCAAGTCCTGCATTTAATTCTTCTTTAAGCTTTAATAAATCGCCTTTAGATGTTGTTGAAGCTATCCGAATAATTGCTGTTTCTTTATTATTTAAGTTTTGATTCATAGTTGTATGAGCATTCATAATTGAAGTTATAAATAATGTAATTGCAAATAATGTTTTTAAAAGTGATTTCATTTTTATCTATTTAGTATTTACCAAGTCCTATTTTCTTAAGCCAATTTTTGATTTCAGTCTGAACTTCTTTCTCTTTTTCTCCTTCCATTACAAATAAAATCCCATCTCTTTCTATTCCTCCTTTTACTGAAAAACCTTTTAATACTGTACTTTTAGAACATAATTCTTTAACGGTTTGAAAACTGCTTCCAATTCCATAACCTGCATTGGTATTGAATGGAATAATTGTTTTTCCTTCTAAATTGTACTCCTTTAAAAAACTTTTCATCGGAGGAGGCAATTGCATTCCCCAAGTTGGAAAACCAACAAATACAGTGTCAAATTTTTCTATATTGGGTATTTTAGTTTTAAGCGGAGGCAGATAACCTGTTTCATTTTCTTTTGCAACCTGACTTACTATCATTTTATAATCTGTCGGATATGGATTTTGCAATTCAATTTCAACTAATAATCCTCCTGTATTCTTTTGAATGATTTCGGCAACAGCTTTGGTATTTTTAGTACGCGACAAATACACAATCAATATATTTTTATCAGATATTGATTCTTCTTTGTTTTGAAGATTTTCCTGTGCTTTGCTACAACCAGAAAACATACAAACGACTGTTGTTATTAAAACCAAAAGTGCTGTTGATTTTTTCATTTATATTGTTCTAAAAGATTATTTATCCAATCCTTTTTCTTTCAGCCATTCAGACATAAGATCAGCTATTTGAACGTTATTTAAATCAGAAAAAGGAAAATGTGTATTTCCTTTAATGCCAATTTCAGGAAGATGAACAACCGTGACATCACCGCCTTTTTTGTTTACTGCATCACGCCATAATCTGGCCATTTCCAAACGTGCGCGCCATCCGTCTGCACCGGAATTTTTAGATGGTTTATCCGGTATATTATCCCCGTAATAAATAATGATTGGAATTTTAGTCAGTTTCATAAAATCCTGCATGGGTATACTGGAAGCTTCCAGAGCCCCCGCAGAACTGGCTATTGGCGAAGGAACTTCTCCTTCTGGAAACAAAAATCCGCTTCCTGGTTCATAAGAGACAATCGCTTTTACATTTTGGTTTTTAACTGCTGTAATCCAGCCCATTCCTCCAGAGTGAGAATGCGTAACAAGAATCGCCGGACCAATTTTATTGAAAAGTGCAGAAACCGCATCTGTTGTTACATTCAAATCAATCGCTCCTAAATTTGGAGTCATTGAACGGAAATATTGATTAAGCGTTTCTGAATCTTTAGCAAATTGTACGCCTTCAAAATAATCAGGCCAAATACCTACACGGAAAACACCAAACCATTGCTGCTCATCGGGAACTGGCTTTATCGAAGCTTCTGAAGTACTTCGTCCTGCATTTCCTCTTCTAGGCTGATCTATTAAATAAACAGGAAATTTTCTGCGAAGAAAAATATTCTGAAATCCTTCACGTCCGTCTGGTGTCGTTTCCCAAGTTTTAGAAAACTGACCTATTCCATGCCACATTACCAAAGGGTATTTTCGGGCATTTGCAGGCACCTGATAAAAAACATACGCATGATCTCCTCTAAAAGTCTGCCCAGCGGGAGTACTATTATAAGGATCAAATGTGCCGGGATTCTCAATTATCGTTCCTCCTGCCGCAAAGCTTCCCTGCTCTTCAATAATTATTGGTTTTTGCTTTACTTTCTTTTGTGCTGTAATTGAGGAACTGTTTATAATGAGTAATAAACAGAAAATGCTCCATCTTGTAATGATTATGTTCTTCATGTTATTTTTATTTCTAAAGTTATTGTACCGGCGTCATCAACTTAGTAAACGACAATGAACCTAATTTCCAGTCATTATTGTTTTTTATATACACTTCTGTCACAATAAACGGATTGGTAACTTCATTTCCTCCCACAACTGCTAATAGTGTGATCTTGCTTAAAAGTATTGCGGTATCGCCAATAATATTTACCGAAACCTCATGAACGTCTGCTTTCTTGTAATGAATTCCTCCACTTTTAATCACGTTAATTTCCTGGGTTTTCCCCCAACTTCCTCCCATATGAACAAAAACAGATTTATCATCAAACAATGGCGTAAGTTTATCTACATTTTTATCGGCCATCCACTGCCATTTTTGCTGTGACAGCTGTATTACTTCCTTTTCAGCAACAGCAGTTTGTGCAAAAGACTGGTTTGCCATTAGAATAAGTATTAGTAATCCAAAAAGTGATTTTTTCATAAGGCTGTATTTTTGATTCGTATATTTTTTTAAGTGGTTATTTTTCTAATTTTCGTTCACTCAGCCACTTTACCATATTTGGGTCTCTATGATCAAAAAACAGACTTGCATTGGTATCTAAAGTTTGTATAGCTGTTATATCTTCATTTGACAACTCAAAATCAAAAATGTTGAAGTTTTCTGCCATTCTTTCTTTACGAACAGATTTCGGAATAGCTACTACTCCTCTTTGCGTCAACCATCTCAGAATAATCTGTGCGGTAGATTTGTTATGTTTTTGAGCGATTAATTTTAAAATCTCATTCTGGAAAATATCATTCTTTCCTTCAGCAAAAGGCCCCCAAGATTCAATTTGAATATTATTTTCCTCAAGAAACTTTTGTGTTTCAATCTGCTGGTGAAACGGATGCGTTTCTATTTGATTAACTGCGGGAGTAAAACCGGTATTGGCTACTAAATCCATTACCCTGTCAGGATGAAAGTTTGAAACCCCTATTGCTTTTACTTTTCCCTGATTGTATAATTCCTGCATGGCGCGCCAAGATCCATATATATCGCCATATGGCTGATGTATCAGGTACAAATCCAAATAATCTAACTGCAAAAGATCTAATGATTTCTGAAAAGCTGCTTTTGTATTTTCATAACCTGCATCACTTACCCAAAGTTTTGTAGTTATAAAAAGTTCCTCTCTTGCAATGCCGCTTCTTTTAATACCTTTTCCCACAGCTTCTTCGTTCCCATAAGCTGCAGCAGTATCAATTAATCTGTAACCTGTTTCAATTGCATCAACTACCGCCTGTTCACATTCGGCCATGTCCTGCATTTGAAAAACACCAAACCCTAAAATAGGCATCTCTACACCATTGTTTAATTTTATATTGTACATTGTATTATGATTTATAATTCTATTATTACAAATTTCCGAACTTAATGCGACGGCACTGGTATACAGATTACGGAATCTCCTACCAAGATTACTGATTGAGTACAGACCGTAATTTAAAATGCTGTTAATTGGTTAAATTTGTGGAACAAACAATGAAAAACATGGAACAGGTATTTAACTTCGACACTATTAGTGAATACAATGATTTTAATAATCATGAAACACTGCATCCGCTGGTTAGTATAATTGATTTTTCT
The DNA here is from genome assembly GCF_024171645.1 of Flavobacterium sp. HSC-32F16. Lineage (GTDB taxonomy): Bacteria > Bacteroidota > Bacteroidia > Flavobacteriales > Flavobacteriaceae > Flavobacterium. Next base: position 392,739 of record NZ_JALKAC010000001.1, read on the forward strand.
AAAGCTAAACCAAGAACCGGTTCTAAAATGAATTTTGAATTGTATTGTATATTCCTGAAACAGGTTAAATGCGGAGATTTGAAATACGGTCGTAATTATTACGATTATCAAGAAGGAACTTTAGTGTTTGTATCTCCTGGCCAAACGATTGATGTAGAAAACAAAGTAGATATTTATCAGCCTGTTGGACATGGATTGGTTTTTCATCCTGATTTAATCCGAGGCACATCACTTGCGAAAAGCTTAAGCGAATATAGTTTTTTCGGTTACAGCACCAGTGAAGCCCTGCATTTATCAGAAAAAGAAAAACAACTTGTATTTGACTGTTTTGCTAAAATTGAAGTAGAGTTAAAACAATCTATAGACAAACACAGCAAAAAACTTATTGCATCAAATATTGAGCTGTTTTTAAATTATTGCGAAAGGTTTTATGACCGGCAGTTTATTACCAGAGATACTACCAATAAAGGAATTGTTGAGAAATTTGAAGAACTGTTAAACAGTTATTTTTCTTCGGATAAACCCAACACCATAGGACTTCCTTCTGTGGCGCATTATGCAGGAGAACTTAATTTGTCTCCTAACTATTTTGGTGATTTAATTAAAAAAGAAACAGGAAAATCTGCTCAGGAATACATTCAAAATAAAATCATTGATACTGCCAAAAACAAAATATTCGATTCATCAAAAACAATCAATGAAGTCGCTTACGAATTAGGCTTTAAATATCCACAGCATTTTACTCGTTTTTTTAAACAGCATGTTGGCAGTACGCCTAATGAATATCGTATTATGAATTAGGGAACTACTTTGTTCAATTTCTATTTCAACACTTCCTTCGCGCAGATTTGTAATCCGTGCCCGCAGAGTATATCTTAAAAAATTAAAAAATCCAGTTTTTAACTGCATCCTTTACCTCCATTTTTATTACTACAGGAACGGGCACGGAAAGAATTTCTGCGCTATCGTTGCGCATATCAAAGCGATTGGTATTTCTCCACTCCCCTTTCTCTTATCAGCTCTGCTGCATCTAGCATTTTGATTAAATAAATATAGGGCGTCGTCACATCAGATTCAGGATCTCCGGCATGAGGAGACAAAGAATGCTCAAAGATTTGAGATAGAAAAAATTCAAATTCTTCAAGCGTTTTTTCATCAAATGTATTTTGAAATACAATAAAAGGATTTTCGTATTCTTCCTTCGTTAGCGAAGAAAAATGAAAAACCATTTCACTGCGCAAAGACGGTGTAACTTTCCATTTTTTACTTTTCTTTTGCAGACAGTAACACACTTTGATAAAAAAGCTGAAAGCAGTATACAACACAAAAACATCGCTGGGATTGTCCTGTTTGTGAACTTCTCTTTTATAACTGAAAATTACCGCTTCGCTTAAATTTTGTTTATAATAATCAAGATCTGCAAAGTCAAAAAAGGCCTCAACTGCCTTAAATGGATTTCCTGCCTCAAACCCTGCCCAAAATCCGGTTTCGAAGGATATTTTATTCTTTTTCATTGTAAGAAGGTTTAAAATTATGTACGAAATTATTTTCAATTTAAAGAATAATCTATTCGAAATGCGCCTATAATACCCATTATATATTCAATACAACCCAATTGTATTGTGCTATTTTCATATTACATTGGCATATACCAGAAATTGGGATAAAATAGAAATAGAACTGGTATAATATCTGACAAAATAGATGTATTATGGGATATTTTTTTATCTTTGAAACTCAGGATTTTTAATCCAAATGGCTTTATCTTTGAGCTTTTAGAAAATTAATATTCATTATGGAACAGAAAATACATCAGGGAAGAAACGTAAAACGCTTCAGAGAAATGCTTAACATAAAGCAGGAAGCATTGGCTTATGATTTGGGTGAAGACTGGAATCAAAAGAAAATTTCTTTACTGGAGCAGAAAGATGTAATTGAAGACAAACTGCTGAAACAAATCTCTGCAGTATTAAAAATTCCTGTTGAAGCTTTTCAGAATTTTGATGAAGAGCAAGCAATAAATATTATTTCTAATACTTTTGGAGAACACGCTTTCACTAATTCATTTAATTACGGAACAATTAATATTCATCCAATTGAAAAATTGATTTCACTTCATGAAGAAAAAATTGCTTTATACGAGCGTATGTTGAAAGAGAAAGAAGAAATGATGGTGAGGCTTGAGAAATTGATTACTAAATAATTGTTTTTAAAAGATATAGAATTCATAAAAAGAGACTTTCGGGTCTCTTTTTTGTTTTGATGGCATTTGTTCAATTTATTATCTGATGAAGATTATGAGTGGGAAATCAGAAGACATTCGCGCAACTTTCCTGAAGAATTCTTTGAAAAGCGAGAGTAATCAAAATCTAGACTTTTAGTGATGTTTTTAAACCTTATTCTAGACACGATAGTTATTTATATGTTTCAAATTTGGTAGAAACCTAATAATTATCTGAAAAATATGAATGAAAACATTTTTAAAACAAAAACTGATTTAGATCCTTCTGAGTACAAAAAATTATTTGGAGATCCTTTTTACAATGAAAAAGGAAGCTCAAAGGCTAGAAACTTCTATCTTCAGCAGAATGAGAGAGAAAAAGCTTTAATGTTGAAAAAGAATTACCTTGAAATGATTAAAAAAGCCAGAGAAAGAAATTACAATATGGCCGCTGATTGTTTACAATGGTGGTTAGACGGTTCAGGATTTCCAAAAACCATAGACTTTAACTGGTTGAGAAAACAAAGGGAAATTATTGCTGCTGAAAATTTAAATCTTGATCGTTTTGGAGAAGAGCTTGAAAAATACGGAAAAACTTTAAAAGAAGAAGGCGATACTGCAAAATATAATGATCATTTTGACCACCAAGTAAAAGCAGGTGTTTTTGGGGAACTATATTATGCGAGTGGAGACAGTACTTTAAGTTCACATTGCTATTTTAAGATTACGAAAAAGAAAAACAACTTTTTAGTTACGGGTATAATTAAACATCTTTGGTGGGACAGATATGATTGGCATAAAGGAGCATCTGCATATATTTATGGTTTCGGAAATACCGGAGATTCAGATGCTTTGTTGGTAGAAAAGTATTTTGAAGCAAAACCATTTGATATGAAAAGCGAATGGCAGCAAAGTTTTAATAAAACCTTTCATTCAGGATTTTTAGGCGGTTTGAGTATTAATTTAAAATAAAATAAATGAAAAAAAAGGTCTATGCAACATTCGCCATTCTAATAGTTTTATTTTCTATTTATTATTATTGGCAAAACAGGTATGTAGAACTTCGTCCTGTTATCTTAAATAATGATGTACAACGAGTTAAAGTATTAAATCGTAAAATAGTATTTTTTCAAAATGACTTCTATAAAATCGCTGAAAGAAATGAAACTCCTTCAAATTTTTATAAAAATATAAAGTGGGTTTTGGAAAGAGAGCATCAAGAATATATTGTAAAAAATGGGGTGATTTATATCAAATATAAATACATGAATGATTATGAAATGATTTGGAACCATACCAATAAAACTAACGACCTGGAATGGTTTAAATCTCAAAGAAGCATGGATAGTTTTAATGGTGAAAACAAAAAGACAGAAGAATTAGATAGAATTATTAAGGGGTTTCGTAATTAACAATGTTTATCTTTTGGAGAACATGCTTTCAGTAATTCATTTAATTACGGAACAATTAACATTCTTCCAATTGAAAAATTGATTTCACTTCCTCCGCTGGCGCGAGCGTCTCGCTCGTGCACTTAATGTTAATCAATATCAATTTCTCAAACCATTATAATATAAATTGGATAATAAACTTTTTTCAGGACAAGACAATTTAGCGTTCATGAGCGGGACGCCAGCGCCAGCGGGGGAATTAACAAATCTTTGCGGGCACGGATTGCAAATCCGCGCTATCATTGCTGAGATAAATCTGCGCGATCGGGTTTGTTTTTATGTTTTTTGTATTCCGATAGCGCGGATTTGCAATCCGTGCCCACAAAGTATATCTTGACAATTAAAAAACTATTTTCATTAAAATATTTCCACTTCAAAATTTTGGTGCAAATTTACACCAATCTAAAACTTATATTATTATGACACATACAGAAGAGTTTAGTAGTAAAAGTGAAGCTATTAACTATTTGATTAAGCAAGCTCGTTCACAAGAAGAATACTATGAGTTTGTGAGAGCTAAAATAGATAAGGGAGAAAAAAGCGGTTTTGTAAAAAAACAAACAAGAGAAGAAATGTTAGCAGAATTTAAAAAAGATCTGCCTAATGTATAGCTATTGCTTAAGCAGCGGAGCCAAAGAAGATTTACTTTCCAACAATTGTCCTAACAAATCAACAACAACCGATATTCCCCTTCATTTTCTATTGGAGCTCTATGAATACAAGGTAACACTTGTTGTTTTGGATGATCTACAGCCAGTCGCCAAAGATGTCCTAAACCTAAATTAATAGGTTCTGCATCTTGATTTAGCTGATAATGCAAATCAAAATAATTATCCTTTAAAAAATCTTCGAATTCTTCCTCTGGTCCGTCATGCAGTTCTTTTAGCTTTGCTCGTACTTCTGGAATTAGAATTTTTTGTTCTGCCTGCGAATTAGCAACAATATCACTTGCGGCTCCGTGATAGGTACATAAAAAAGTATCTGTGGCAATGGGCGAACGATCGACATGAAAGGAATACACATCTGTCGAAATGAAATCAAATTCATCATCACGTTCGTAACATTTCAGTAAATTAAGAGAAGGCGAAGCGCCAAAATCAGTTAATAATTGTATATCATTTAAAATTATTTCTCTTGCTGTATTTCCCTTTTCTGAGAGTTGGAGCGCGATTAAATCTTCGGGAAAAACCTCGGTTATATTTTCTTTTAAAGATAATTTGGTTACAATCTCGTTAAAATCGCCATCTAAATTTCTGTGCCAGCATAGCGCATTTATTTCTCCCTTAAAATCGGTTTGTACAAGATCCAAAAATGTAGATGCCAATCCTATTTGGCTGTTGTGAGAAAATGTGTTGCTCATAGTACTTTATTAAAAAGCGGGTTATTTGATGTGTTACAAAATTATGTAATCGTAATTAGCTGAGAAATTTTTATTGCTGTAAACTTTTGGAATTTCGTCTTTTCATTTCAAAAAAATGCTCATTTCTTTAAATTTCCACCCTATTTTTTATTAGTATTCTGCTCATCAAAAAGAAAGAGGGACCTGAAGTCCCTCTTAAAAAATATTGTATTTAATCAGCATCCGGCACGGGAGCATTTTCTGCAATGAGTTTTTCATGCTTAAGCTCCTCCCAAAATGCTTTAGGAATTGATGTTTTAAATGAATCGGCGTTTTCAGACACCTGCTCTGGATTCCACGCTCCCGGAATAACTCCCGAAACTACTTTTGGCGCCGCACAAAACTGAAGAGCAGCTGTACGAAGATCAACATCGTGATTTTTAGATATATCGAGTAATCTGCTTCGTTTTTCGATTACACCTTCGGGAAATTTTCCAGAATAGTCATATCGTTCTACACCCGCCAGAAAACCCGCATTTAAAGGTGCTCCAACGACTATAGATATATCTCTTTTTTGACATGCCGGAAACAATCTGTTCAAAGCATCTTCGTGTTTAATAATCGAATACTGGGTTGCCGAAAGAAAAATATCCGGATCTGCCTGTTCTATTGCTTTTAACGCTGGCTCAAGCGTGTTTACGCCAAAACCCCAGGCTTTTATGATACCTTCTTCACGCATTTTGGTTAACTCCGGAATCGCGCCTTTCATGGCTTCATCAAAGTATTTAGTCCAATTTTCCTTCATATCTTCATTATCCGGCGATAAATCATGTATATAAACGATATCCAAATAAGGAAGTCCTAAACGCTGCAGACTGTCCTCGATACTTTTTCTGGTTCCCTCAGCCGAATAATCATACTGGTAGGAGAAATTAAGCCTGCCTTTCCACAACCCCTTTTCTAATGTAAAATCTTTGTCCGGCGAAAGCAAACGTCCCACTTTTGTTGACAAGGTAAATTCCTCACGCTTTTTATTTCGAAGAAAATGTCCAAAGCGTCGTTCACTAAGTCCCAAACCATACCAAGGTGAAGTATCAAAATAGCGCACACCACTATTCCATGCTGTCTCCATAGCTGCGGTAATACTATTATCCGGATTTTCGTGAAATCCGTTTCCTGCTGCAACGCCGCCTAATCCTGATATACTTAAAGGTCGGTAACGTTTATTTTGATCATTAATATCTTTCATAGTACTGTATTTAAAATTTTCCAAATCACAGTCAGAAAATATTCCTGCTGTTAAATAATGATTGAGATACAAATTTCCGGCAATTCTTGTTTTTATAACTATAGAATTGCAATTTGAAAATTTCATTATTTACAGATTCATCTAAAATGCACTTTACAGAATGTAAGACACGAAATTTCTAAAAGAATGAGATAATGCACGTTATGAAACTGATTATTTAAACTTTTGTATTTCAGAATCTTCTTTCCACTGTTTTTCCTCGGCTGCAATTATTTCTAATTTTGCTACAATAGGTACCAAACTGTTCTCCAGAGAAATTTTTCCGTCGCGCCATTCTTTCTTATATGAATCCTTTCTAATCTGTAAAATAAACTCTCCCGTATAAACATACTCCGACATATCATCATTTCTCTTTGGGGGAATTCTTTTTAAAGCTTCTCTTAGATAAATATCAATTTCAATTTCTCCATTCATACGGATGAAACCCGTTCCGTCTGCGCCTTTTTCAAATTGGTGTCCTCTATACTCGAGGAGTTTAATAAAGGCATCCATAAACCTTAAAGCTCTGGGAATATTCTTTTTTGTAACATTTAAATTAAGAACCTTTACTTGATTAATTACTACTTTTTTGTTCAATTTTTGAGTTGCAAATTGTATCTGGGCTTCTTGTATAATAGTACTTGGATCTGTAAGTGTTTTTAAAACCTGAAGAGGAGCTCCCGAATCTCCTTGTATACTTTTAATTAATTGAGCTAAAGGCGTTGATTTTGAAGTTTTGCGAAGCTGGCTTTCGTAGGTTTTTCTAAAAATCTTTATTTGATTACTCCCTTTATAATCTTGTGAAAGTCTGGGAACTTTACTGCTGTTGTATTTAAACTTTATCCAATGTTTGGTTCCGGGAAGCGGAATCTGCATTTTCTCACATGCGTTTTTTATTGACATGGTCGAAATCTCATAATGTTTGGATATTTGATATATGGAGAATTTCCATACTAGGTTATAGAGTTCCTGGCGGGTAAAAATTACTTTGTCCATAATTCATGCAATTGTACCATGAAATAATTTTAAAAAAAATCCACCATCATTATCAATTATGATAAAGATGATGGATTTAAATGTTGTTTTATTGTACACCTCCGCCTAAGGCTCGGTATAAATTAATTGCTGCATTGAGTTTTTCTAACTTTATTGACACAACGTCAAGTTCATTTTGAAGGGAACTGTTTTGTGCTACAATAACCTCTAGATAAGTTGCCATACCGCTTTTGTATAAAAGTCCGGCATCGGCAGTTGCTTTTTCTAAAGAAACTGATTTCTCTTCTGCAAGTTTAATGCGTTCATCTGCATATTTCAATCTTGACATGGCATCACTTACTTCGCCAACCGCAGTGATGTAAGACTGCTTAAACTGGATTGCTGCTTTTTCCTGTTCTAAAAGCGCCACCTGATAGGCTGTTCGTAACTGCTTTTTTCTAAAGAGAGGCTGTGCCAAATTGGCGGCAATCGTTTTGGTTACTGATCCCGGGAAATTAAACCAGGTATCAAAATTAAATGTATTTAATCCAATTGAAGGACTTAAACTAAGTGTTGGATACATTGTTGCTTTGGCCAATCCTGATTTTGCATACGCCGACATTACAGCGTACTCGCTCGCTTTTACATCTGGTCTTCGGCTTAAAAGCGAAGCGGGAACTCCTGAAGGAACTTCAACAGCAAATTCTGATGCATTTAAATTTCCTGCACGGGTTACGGCATTAGGATATTCTCCGCATAAAATTTGTATCGCGTTTTCTTGTACAGCAATATTCGCTTTTGCTAAAGGAACTAATAATTCGGCCGTTTTTTTCTGAGCTTCACTCTGGTTTAATGCCAGTGAACTTATCGATCCGGCATTGTACTGCAGCTTCATCATGTTTAATGTGCTGTCACTTAACTGAATGTTTTTCTCAGCAATTTTAAGCTGTTCATCTAATGCCAGCAGATTATAATAAGCCTGCGCTGCCTGAACAATAATTCGGGTTTTTAATGCCGAAAGATTTTCTTTCTGGGCAAAATAAGTCGCTTTTGCATCTCTTTTCTGCATTGCTGCTTTTCCCCAAATATCAACTTCCCATGCCAAACGAAGATTGGCACTGTAATCATCCAGATAATCTTTGTTAGTAAACTGTGCACTTAATGATCCGTTAAGCGAGTTTTTTGACTGATAACTTCTGCTTGCGCCTGCATCAAAATCCAGAGTTGGCAATAATGATAATTTTGCCTGCTTATAATTTAAATCCAGCTGTTCCATACTTTTAATTGCAATAAGCACCTCGTTATTTTTAACGAGGGCTTTATCAATTAAATCAACCAATAATGGGTCTTTGTAATAACTTTTCCACGGTAATAAAACCGTATCGCCCGTTACTGCAATTTCTTCACGGTATTTTTCGGGCGCATTTAATTCTGCACGCGAATATTTTTTTCCTACCACGCATGATGTTACGATCAAGCCGGTAAATAAAGTAATTCCTATTTTATATAGTATTCTCATTATTATTCTTTTATAGTTTGAACTACGGTTTTCTTACCCGAAACTTTTTCCTGTAAATATTGAAATACAATGAAAAGCAGCGGAATTACAAAAATTCCTAAAATAACACCGCTTAACATTCCAATTGATGCGCTCACACTTATCGATCTGTTTCCTACTGCCGTTCCGCCCGAAGCAAACATCAACGGAATCATACCCACAATAAAAGCCAATGAAGTCATGATAATTGGTCGTAACCTTGATCTGGCACCTTCGATTGCCGCTTCGACAATACTTAATCCTGCAAGGCGTCTTTGAAGTGCAAACTCTACAATCAAAATGGCATTTTTGGCGAGCAATCCGACCAGCATGATTAATCCAACCTGAACATAAATGTTGTTATCTAAACCCACTGCTTTTACTCCTGCAAAAGCTCCTAAAATTCCTGTTGGAATAGACAATAAAACAGCAAGCGGTAACAAATAACTTTCATATTGCGCTGCCAATAAGAAGAATACAAACAGCAGACATAATCCGAAAATAGCGATAGTCTGGCTTCCACCCGATTTTTCTTCTAAACTCAAACCTGTCCATTCGTAACTGTAATCAGCAGGGAGTTTTTCTAAAACATTTTCTAAATTATCCATAATCTGACCGTTACTATAGCCAGGTAATGCCATTGCTGTAATATTTACTGAATTATAAAGGTTGTAACGGTTTACCGATTCTGGTCCGTACACTTTATGGAATTTCACAATTGATTTTACAGGAACCATCTGCATATCGGCATTTCTAACGAAAATTTCGTTAAACGCATCCTGATCCATTCTAAAAATTCCGTCGGCTTTTACATTTACTCTGTAAAACTTACCAAATCTTGTAAAATCTGACGATTGATCTCCCGCAAAATACGTCTGGATGTTTCCTAAAAGTTCTTTGATGTTCACTCCCATCTGGCGGGCTTTGTCTTCATCTACTTCCAATTCCAACTGCGGATAATCGGCTCTAAAAGTCGTGTACGCATATTGAACGCCCGGCTGCTGCATAATCTGTCCGATTACTTTATCTGACATTGCTTTTAATGTTTCCGGATTTCTGGCCATTCTGTCCTGCAATACAATTTCGGCACCACTCGTTACACCAAATCCTTCAACGGGCGGCATTCTGAAAACCATAATCGAACCTTCTTTAATCTTCGATAATTTTCCTGTAACACTATTTAAAATTTCATCAATATCCTTAACCGCGCCTCTTTCTTTTTTAGGTTTTAGTTTGATAAATCCTAATCCGTAAGCCGTACTGGCACTATTGCTCAAAATATTAAATCCGGTAATACTTGTATTGACATCAATAGCTTCTTCTGTTTCTAATATTTTCTCCATTCTCTGCACTACTTCAGTCGTACGATCAAGCGCAGTTCCAGGAGGCATTGATAAACTGTACACCATAAATCCGTCATCTTCTAACGGAACGAAACTTTTTGGCGTTGACATCATCATATAAACTGCAAAAGCGGTTATACCTGTAACCAATCCTGCTGCAATCCATTTTTTTCCAATAAGAAAACGAACTCCTTTAATATATCTTCCGGTTAAATTATCGAAACTCGTGTTGAAACCCACAAAAAATCGGTCTTTAAAACTGGTTTTGTGCTCGTGATTTCCATGTTTTTCACCATGATTCTTTAGCAATAAGGCACATAAAGCAGGAGTCAGTGTCAAGGCATTTACAGCCGAGATAATAATCGCAATCGCCAAAGTATAAGCAAATTGTTTATAGAAAATTCCCGAAGATCCTGTCATAAAACCAATTGGAATAAATACCGCCGACATGACCAAAGTAATCGAAATTACAGCTCCCGTAATTTCTGCCATTGCGCTGTGAGTGGCTTCTTTTGCCGAAATTCCTGCATCTTCCTCCATTTTACTATGAACGGCTTCGACAACGACAATCGCATCATCGACTACAATTCCAATCGCGAGAACTAAGGCAAAAAGTGTCAGGATGTTAATGGTAAATCCGAAAACCAACAGGAAGAAAAACGTTCCTACAATCGCCACAGGAACTGCAATCGCTGGAATTATCGTCGAGCGAATGTCTTGCAGGAAAATAAATACTACGATAAATACCAGAATAAAAGCTTCTAGCAAAGTCGATTTTACTTGTCCTGTCGCTTCGTCCAGACGTTCCTTGGTACTCATTACGTTTACATACTTAATTCCGGGAGGGAAAGATTTTGAAAGTCTCTCTACTTCTTTATTAATCCCGATTTCAATATCGTTTGCATTAGAACCTGAAGTCTGCAAAATTGCCATCGTAACCGCATTTTTACTGTTCGATTTGTTGTCTCCGCTGTACGAAATTGAACCAAATTCTACTCGTGCAACATCTTTCAGTCTTAAAACATTACTGCCGTTATTTTTAACCACAATATTTTCATACTGTTCTGGTTTGTTCTTTTTTCCTTTGTATCGAATTACATATTCTAAAGCCGCTTTTGATTCTTCTCCTAATTTACCCGGAGCCGATTCTAAACTCTGTTCTGCAATTGCCTGTGTGACATCTGAAGGAACTAATCCCGCATTTGCCATCTTACGTGGATCAAGCCAGATTCGCATCGAATAATCTTTCTGCCCAAAAATCTGAACTTGTCCAACTCCGGGAACACGTTTCATTTGAGGCACTAAGTTGATATTGGCATAATTCTGCAAGAACAACTCATCGTATTTAGCATTATCTTCGGTGTATAAGTTGAAGATAACAATCATACTATTTTGCTGTTTCGAAGTCGTAAGTCCCATACGAACCACTTCCTGCGGTAATTTTGGCGTTGCCTGCTGTACTCTGTTCTGAACGTTTACCGCAGCCTGATCTGGATCAACGCCTTGTTTAAAAATAACGCTGATCGAAAAAGATCCGTCGTTACTCGCAGTAGATTTGATGTACTGCATATTTTCTACTCCGTTAATCTGCTCTTCTAATGGCGTTACTACAGAACGGATTACTGTTTCACTATTTCCTCCCGGATACGAACCGCTTACCATAACAGTTGGCGGTGAAATATCAGGAAACCTTGTAACCGATAATCTGGTAAGACCTATAATCCCCAAGATTACCAATACAATAGAGATAACTGTGGCCAATACCGGCCTGTCTATTATTTTCTTTAACATGGAAAATGTTATTATATGTTTAAATCAAAAAATTATTTGCTGCTTACGGCTTTTCCAGTTTTTGGAACCACTTCCATACCGTCATAAAGTACATCGATAGAATTTAAAGCTACTTTGTCTCCCGATTGCAAACCTGATTTTACAAAGTAATCAGCTCCGGCGCTTCCGGCAATTTCGATAGGAACCATCGCTGTTTTATTGCCTTCTTTCAAAACAAAAACAAAAAATTTATCCTGAATGTCTTTTACACTTGCCATTGGAACTGTAATAACAGATGACAAACTTTTGTTCAACACGATTCTTGCTGAACCGCCTGAACGCAATACTTTTTTCGGATTCGGAAAAATGGCTTTTAAAGCAATTGTTCCTGTTGCACGATCAATATTTCCGCTGGCCACTTCCAGTTTTCCTTTTTGATCGTATTCGCTGTCATCGGCCATAATTAAACTTACGGTTTGATTGGCTTTTGAATCTTTCGAAAAAGCTAAGTAATCTGCTTCTGTCAAAGAGAAATAAACAAATACGCTGTTAATCTCTGAAAGTGTCGTTAACGGAACAGCATCATTTGGCGTCACTAAATTTCCAATTCGGTTTGGAATACGGCTAATATAGCCGCTTACAGGAGCTTTAATCAAAGAGAAATCGGCATTTAACTGAGATGATCCTAAAGCGGCTTTAGCCTGTGCTACCTGTGCTGTTGCAGCTTCTAAATTGGCTTGTGCTGTTTTTAACTGCATGTCTGAGAAAACTCTTCCCTCAACAAGCGGTTTGATTTTTTCTACTTCTAATTTAGCATTGGCTTGGTTGGCCAAAGCACTTTTATAAGCTGCGCGGCTGTTGTTTACCTGCTCGGCATAAACGTCTCCTTTTATTTTAAAAAGAGCTTGTCCTTTGTTTACATAATCTCCTTCTTTTACGTAAATCGCTTCAAGATACCCTGAAACCTGTGCTTTTATATCAACATTTACACTACCTTCTACAGTTGCCGGATATTTTTTTTCAATGTCGCCCGTTACAGACTGTGTTTGAAAAAAATCAACTTCGGGTTTTGGAGCCGCTAAGGCCGCTGCTTCTGATCCGCTTTTACCACATGAAGAAAAACTGATGATAATCAATAAGACTACAACCTTATGTAATGTTTTATAATTTTGGAAAAATTGTTTTGTCATTTTATTTCACTTTTAAGAATACTTAGAATTTGACTTCAAAATAACATCCCAAGACGACCTTTTTGTTGAAGAAATTTACCCAAACGTAGTTTTTTGAACCTGAAACGAACAACGCTGCTAACTGAATAATAAGATGCGTTTCACTCTAAATGTATAGGTCTGGCGCGTTAGTTTTATAATTACGGGACAAACTGAAATACCCCGTATTGTTAAATTTTGTTCAACAAATGTTAAATATGAGTAAAGTGCCCGTATACTCTAAGAAGTTTTCTTATTTTTGTTAAAGGCTCTGCAAAAACAGACTCAGTTATCTTATCCTTAACAGGCATTTTTTTAGATATACTGCCAAAATTTGAAACAGCTGTTCTGAATACCATTCTGGTTTTTAAGATGCCTAAAATGTATAATACCTAATAGCCCCCAAGACTATGAAAAAAATTACTCTAATGATTTGTTTACTGCTGACAGCTGCCGGCGTAAACGCACAGCAGGAAAAAGGAATTATTGGTTACAGCAACTGGCTGGACAACTGGACTGAATTCAAACCTCACAAAACTGAGTCCAGAGAAGCAAATCAAATTTTAGCAGGAAATATTACCGAAAACACAAAACTAATGAAAAGAAATGTATACATTCTTCAGGGAAATGTATATGTAACTAATAATGCAGTACTTAGTATTGAGCCGGGAACCGTAATTATTGGAGATGCTGCTTCAAAAGGAACTCTTGTAATTACTAAAGGAGCCAAAATTATGGCAGAAGGACAGGAAACTGACCCTATTGTATTTACATCAAACCAAAGCATGAAAAAAGCTGGTGACTGGGGAGGTGTGGTAATTCTTGGTGATGCTCCAATAAACAAATTTGGCAACGCAGGTTCTTATAATATAGATCTTGATCCTGCCCTTACTGTATATGGAGGAAATAATATAGCAGCGAGTTCAGGTGTTTTAAAGTATGTAAGAATTGAATTTGCTGGTAAAAAAGTAAAAGGACTAGATACTTTTAATGCATTGACTATTGCAGGTGTAGGAAATAAAACCATTTTAGAAAATATCATGGTAAGTTATTCCGGAGGTGATTCATTTGCTTTTTATGGTGGAGATGTAAACGCATCTCAGTTAGTTTCATACAAATCAATTAATGATGATTTTAAATTTACACAAGGTATTCAATGCCGTCTGTTTAATTCATTAGCTGTGAGATCATCTTATTTATCAAGTAATAAAGATGGTTCAAGATGTCTGGAAGTAAAAACATATGAAAAGAAAAGCGAAACTGACTTTACCAAAAAAGCAACATTCGTTAGTGCTTCAAACTTAACAATGCTAAACGACAGTGAAAATATTAAAGCCGATATTCAGGCAGGTTTAGTAAAAGAAGCTGTTTATGTTGCTGAAAATGCAACTTTAGAATTAAAAAGAAGTGTAGTTTCAGGATTTAATCCTGCAGTGTTAATAGACAGCAAAACTGAAATTAACGAGGTGAATTTAAAGAAAATCAAACTTCAGGAAATGTTTTTTAATCAATGCAGCGGTAACATCTTTAGTGAAGCTAAAACCGATAATACTGATTTAGAAAACTGGTATGGTAACAGCATCTTCTTTAATGTTTACTCGCACACTGATAACAAAGAAACTTTTGTTGATATATATAATGGAAAAAAACCGGATTATAGACTTCAATTAGGAAAAATAACAGCTTCAAGCGGGAAATAAACAAAGACTTTTTCTCTTAAAAGCTACTGATTTAAAAAGGAAACAGAAACTATTCTGTTTCCTTTTTTTATGAACTCTTTTTAAAATTGTGTAATCAGTTTCTAAAAAATAAAAGCCCATTTCAAAAGAAATGGGCTTTTTTATACCTTTTTAACCAATATTGTTTAAGGTTGAAATTTGCTGGTTTAAAATTCACTTTATGGAATAAGAACAGCACGTCCTTTAATTTTACCGCTGCGCATTTTATCATACACTTCGTTGGCCTGCCCTAAGTCAAATTTTTCAATTTCAATATGAATTTTTTTCTGGCTCGCCAGTCCTACAACTTCCATTAATTCGGTACGAGATCCCCAATACGGATTTGTCATTGTAACACCAAAAGGCAGTCCGTTCATACTGTATTGGTAATATCCACCTCCAAGACCTACTATGGTAAGATCTCCGTCCATGCCTATAACTTTTGTTCCAAGATCTATTGTCGAAGTTGCTCCAACAAAATCCAAAACTACTTTTGCCTTTTTAATTCCTGTAATTTTTAAAATCTGCTCTGCTGCATCTGCGTCTTTGGAGTTTACTGTATAAGCTGCGCCTAATTCTTTCGCAAATGCCAGTTTATCTTCGGTTACATCGCAGGCAATTATAGATGCTCCTGACATTTCTCTCAAGATTTGGATTGCAACGTGTCCTAAACCTCCCACTCCTATAACAACCACATATTCATCCGGCATAAGTTTAGGCAGTGATCTTTTAATAGCTGAATACGGTGTTAGCGCCGCATCGGTTAATGGCGCTGCAATTACAGGATCTAAATCAAAAATAGGCACTAATAATCTAGAAGATGGCACAAGCATATATTCTGCCATACCACCGTTAAGTCCAAGTCCTCCGCCGTAGCCAAGTTCACTTTGATGGTCGCAGTAATTTTCCTTTGACTGCTGGCATGGTTTACAATGTCCACAGCCCCACGGTCCATATACTAAAACTGCATCGCCTTTTTTATAATCCTTTACCGTATCACCTACTTCTTCAATCCAGCCTGCATTTTCATGTCCAAGAGTAAATACAAGATCTCCTACTGTACCTTCATCAATAATATGAAGATCAGAATGGCAGACACCTGCACCGCCAATCTTTAACAAAACTTCATCTCCTTTAGGAACTGGTTTTTCTAAATCATTAACAACTCTTACATCTTTATGTCCAAAATAACGTACTGCTTTCATAATTTCCTGTTTTTAACATTGCTTTATTATGAAGCAATATACGCCAAAATGCTGATTTTTAAAAGGACGTCATTTTTAAACTTATGTTAATAATGGCTTTTTATCGATATTAAGACTTGTTCTCAATCCTTAGCAAACCTAATAATAAAATGCGTTACTTCAAGGGCAGATCTGGCTGGTTTATTTTCATCGGGAACAACTAAACGAAATGGACCTGCTCCATCTGCTAAAGGTTTTCCATCTTTTGAGTCAGCCAAAATAACTACTCTGTTTGTAAAACCAGGATCCAGTTCTGCTAAAGAAAAAATCATTTCATAGCCATCACTGCTTCTTACCAGCATATATTTGGTAAGATTCTCCCCTTTCAATTCTTTCCCTACCGTAACTCCTGCCTGTTGTAAAAGATCAAAAATAGGAACTCCAGAATATTGCTGCAGTATACCTTCCCGATTCTTCATCACAGCGTCGACATGTTTCATTTTTGCTAAATCTGAAATAGTCAGTGTCAATGGTTTTAAAACCTCTCCTTCAACTCTAACCACAGCTTCTTTTATAGTATTTTGAGCTGACAGATTCTGCGAAAAAATCCCCCATAATAGGACTATAACAATACTGGATAAATGATATTTTTTCATTTTATAATAAATTTGATTCATTAAATTTAATAGAATATAAACGTAACACTTTTTACTTTTTACTTTTTACTTTTTACTTTTTACTTTTTACTTTTTACTTTTTACTTACATGCGGATCAGAAAACCTGGGATCATTAATAAAATCAGAATCAGTGAGCATCTTTAAAAAACTTATAATATCGGCTTTCTCATCTGCTGTTAATCCAAGACTTTTTCCTCCAATATCATTAGGACGATTCTGCAGCGATATACTTAAAGTTCTGCTTGGCTTGATATGTTCATTATAATGATCCAGCACTTGTTCAAGATTTTTAAATCTGCCGTCATGCATATAAGGGGCAGTAAGTGCAATATTGCGCAGTGTTACCACACGAAACCTGCCCCTGTCATTTGGCATACCCGTAATTTCTTCACGACCTGTGTCTTTCGGTATACTGTCAAGACCATTATTATGAAACAATTCCATGTAAATTTTAGGTGTTCCATGGCACTGGGCACAACTGGCGCCTCTACTCTTTTTACTGGCTACAGCCGAATTCATAAACATTTCCATTCCATTTAATTCCTGCATTGTAGGTGTATATTGGCCGCGAAGATATTTATCATAAGGAGAATTGGATGAAATAAGTGTGCGCTCAAATTGAGCGATTGCCATTCCAATTCGATCTGCTGTTACTTCAGTCGCACCAAACGCTTCTTTAAAAAGAACCGGATAGGGCTTTGTTTTTTGAAGTTCTAAAACGGCCTTATCCAGATAAGCTCCCATTTCATGAGGATCACTAAGCGGAATTTTTGCCTGCGCTTCCAGTCCTTTGGCTCTGCCGTCCCAAAAAAAGTTTCTTACCCAAAGCAGGTTCGCCAGCGACATTGAATTGCGTTTTGTAGACACATTATCTACACCCGGACTAAAAACTTTTCCATCAGTAAATGCTAATTTCTGCTGATGACAGCTGCTGCAGGAAATGGTTTTGTTTGAAGACAGCTTCTTTTCATAAAACAGCATTCTGCCCAGATAAACTCCTTGTTTAGTAGTCGGATTATTCTCAGGAATACTAATCCTATTTCCAAAATAATCCGGATATTCCAATTGATACGGATCTGTATAAACCGGATCTGCGTTAGTGGCTGCTATCAACACAAGAGCAGTTACTAACACCACTAACAAAGTGAGTTTTTTATAATGAGAGGCTATTTGCTTGATAGTACTTTTCAAAATTGGAAAGATTTGCTTATTTCATCATTTTATGCTTTTCATCTTTTTTAACAGATTTTACAATTCAAAATTCAATTAAAAAAACGAAGCGTTACAAAAAAATTACGCCCTTCTTCGGGAAAACCTTCTACAAGACTGTAATTTCTTTCGAATATATTGTTTAATCCGGCATCAAGGCTGAAATTCTTCCATATTTTACCCGAAGCATATAAATTTAAAAGTGTGTAATCTGGAACTGTGGTACCATAACTGGTGCTGAATCTTGAAGAATTAAATTCAGTATTGGCAATTAATCTCAAAACTTTAATCGGTTCGTACTCTAAAGTACCCATAACTTTGGTATTAGGAACATCTGTAAAATGAATATTAGGACTTGTGATATTCTTTCTTTCGATGTAAGTATAATTTAAATTCAGCGAAAGATTTTTTAAAATCGGATATGCAGCCTGCGCTTCAATACCTTTGTATTCCGCTTTGCCAAAATTCTGCATTTGCGCTTTTCCAGGCTGTACATTACTGACGTTCAAAATGGCATCAGTAATTTTACTGTAGAATAAAGCAGTCTGGAAAGTTAGTTTTTCAAAAAATCTGCTGGTATAATTTACTTCATAATTTAAAGCCGTTTCGGGTTTCAAATCCGGATTAGGAATTGCTGTTCCCATTCTATACGAATAACGGTCTTTGATAGTCGCAAATCGGGTTTTCTGCGAAATAGCCGCTCCCAGCTTTTGATCTTGATTTAACTGATAAAAAATTCCTGCTTGTGCATTATAAGCGTCACTTGCACCTGCATAAGGGTAATCTGAAATTACTTTTGATGTACTGTTATAATCCTCTGCTTCAATGTTTTTTCTAATGTTATAACTAACTCCCGGAATTACAGTCAGTTTATCCGAAATTTTAAACACATCTTCAATACCAATCAGTATTGTATTGTCTATAAAATGACGTACCGGTTCTCCAAGGTTGTGTTCACGATGAACATCTTCTTTAAAATGTACTGCAATTTTAAAATCATTTTTTGGAATAATCTGTGTATTGTATTCTACATTTCCTCCAAAAGTATAATCGTCATAGAGACTTTGAAACGCATACCCTTTGGTCATTGCTGAATAGGTTTTATCATCATAACTATTCAGCGTATTTTTGAACTTATCATAGTATATTCTTGTCTTTAAACTATTTTTGTCATCTAGATTTGAATTGGAAATAAAGTAATAACTCTCTTTATTCCAAACCGGCCACTGCCAAAAACGCGGATTTGCCAATAATGAGTTTTTAGCATCACTTCCTGCATAAACCGGATTCCCTTTTTCTCCCTGCTGATTAATGTAACCCAATGCATATTCACTGTTTTTGGTTGGAGTCCAGCCAATTTTGAAGCTTATTTTTTGATCTGTTCTGTATGAATTATCTCTTTCTCCTCCATCTTCATTTTTCATCGGAACAAAATTTGACGACATTCTGGTTGAATTTCGATCTAAATAGGAAAATCCGCCCTGAACATAAAATTGTCCAAAATTAGAACCTATGTTAACATTAGCTCTATATCCGTTAGAATTAATCATTCCCAGCGAACCATCGTATTCTAATTTTTTTGAAGGTTTTCTGGATATAAGATTAATCGCTCCGCCTAATGAATTTGGCCCGTAAAGTACTGATGAAAATCCTTTTGAAACATCAATAGCTGCCAAATCAAAAGTAGTAAATCTAGCCAGATCAACATAACCGTCATAAGGTACATAAACCGGAATTCCATCCATATAAACCGGCACTTGTCTCAAATCAAAACCTCTTATAGAAACCATAGATTCATTTCTTGGTCCAGATGCGCTTAATATAACTCCCGGAAGCATATTTAATGCTCTGGATACATCCATCTTATTTTGCGATTCCATAGCTTTTGCGGTTACTCTGTTTAATGTGTCTTTGTCCTGCTGATGGGTTACAATAACTTCTCCAAGCATAAAAACATTGGATACTTTTACAGAATCTGACTGAACAGTATTATTCTGCTGACTTAAACAGATAAGCGGAAAAAGCATAAATACTATAAATTTTAGTTTCATAAATTTACGATGTTTTCAGTATGTTTTAAAATGAATACTGATGGTTAAAATGATTCGTTTTTGGTTATTAGACTGTAATAGCTTTTCAGTATGCTTTAAAATGAATACTGATTACAAAAAAATAGTATTTATTATTTAGCGGCTTAAGCCAAATTTAAAAATACTTAGATTTATCTTTTTCAAAATTAAGTACAAATACTTAATTAACAAAACTTATTTACGTAGAAACCTGTTTTTATGATAAAATTTGAATTATAGGATTGAATGCTTTTGAAGCAACCAGTACTTTTTGGCCTATTGCAAAATCTTTTACTTCATCTGCTGATGCCGTAACTTTTATAATAGTATTTCCAGAAGACACTTGTATTACATAGAGTATATCACTTTTGGTAATGCTGATTATTTCTCCTGTTAATTGAAATTTACTGCTTATTTTCTGTTCGGCAAAAACGGTATCGGGAGTTCCTTCTTTAGTAATTTTTCCTTTGTCAAGAACGACAACTTTATCCGAGAGTTTAAAAATTTCGGCAATAGAATGGCTGATCATCAGAGTGGTTAATTGATATTTTTGATGAATTTTCAAAATATAATCCTGAAGCTTAAATCGCATTTCATCATCTAAAGCAGAAAGAGGCTCATCTAACAAAAGAATTTCAGGTTTGCGTACAATGGCTCTGGCCAAAGCGACACGTTGCTTTTGTCCTCCTGATAATTGATGCGGTTTACTGTTCTGCAGAGATTGTAATTCCATAAGTTCAATTAATTCAGAAACTATTTCAACTGAATCATTTTTAGATAATGCAAATGCTAAATTTTCTTTTACTGTTAGATTAGGAAACAAAGCAAAATCCTGAAATACGAATCCAATAGAACGTTTTTGAATCTCAAGATGGTATTTTTTTTGAGAATCATCCCAGATTTCATTACCCACTTTAATGTATACATTTTCTGCCTGAGTAAGTCCCGCCAATATTCTGAGAAGAGTGGTTTTACCAGCTCCGGAATTTCCATAAATAGATATAAACTGGCCTTTTTCAAAAGTCAGGGAAATATCCAGCGGTAATTCACCGTCAGCAGTCTGAAGCATTTTATAAGCCTTTATTTGTATCATTAATAAAGTGTCGTTTTTTGGTTTTTATTATTGATTAAATGAACTGCCAGTAAAACAGAAAAAGAGAAAACAAATAGAATTCCGGCGTATATATTGGCGTTTTGATAATTCATCGATTCTACTTCTTCATAAATAGCAATCGAAACTACTTTGGTTTCTTCGGGAATACTGCCTCCAACCATTAATACCACACCAAATTCACCTATTGTATGGGCAAAAGTCATGATAATCCCTGTAAGTATTGAGGTTCGAATATTGGGCAGTAAAATTTTGGTTAAGGTGGTAAATCTTGATTTTCCAAGTGTAAAAGAAGCTTCCTGCAATCCAGCGGGCAGATTTTTTAATCCTGATAAAACAGGATTCACCATAAAAGGCAGACTGTATAAAACAGAAGCCACAATTAATCCCTGAAAGGTAAAAACCAGTCTGAGATCGAAATAATCAGATAAAAATTTACCAAAAGCATTTTCAGGACTGAAGCCTATCAGAAGATAAAAGCCCAAAACCGATGGAGGCAAAACCAAAGGTAAGCTGATTAAAGCTTCTATAACCGCTTTGAATTTAAAACGGCTGTAAGCCAGCCAATAACACAACGGAATTGCCGCAACTAATAAAATAATTGTGGTAATCAGCGCCAGTTCTGCCGTAAGCCATAAGGGTTCCAGATTAATCATGAGCAGACAAGCTTATTTCGTTCGTTTTTATTAAAGCCAATACGGTATCATTTTCTTTTAAATCCAGTTGTTCGCAAGCATTCCTTGTAATAATAGATTTAATCGTCTGCTGATTATGCAATAAATTAATCTGGCTGAGGATGATTCCTTTCTGAATAGATTCAATACGGCAGAGCAGTTTATTTTGAATGCTGATATTGGGATTTAAATCTTTAGAAATAATGACTTCGGTTTCTTTAAAAATAATTTTGACCCGATTCTCTATTTTTAAGTAATCCGAAGTTTGGGGTGTATCCAGAACAATTGATGAAAAGATAACGTCATGAGACTTTACTTTTACAAGCGATATTCCTTCATACGATTCAATGTGCGATATGATTCCGTTTACTACATTCATTTATTCAGCTTGTGTATCATATCCATAATATTTTAAAATGGCCGATGCTTTTTTTGAAGATATAAAATTATAAAATTTAAGAGCATCAGCATTTCCCTTCGCATTTTTTAAAATTACACAGCCTTGGTCTAAAGCAGTATGACTTTTCTGCGGAATAATATAATACTTTCCTCCTTCTTTTTTCATATTGGGTGTAACCACAAGGGATAAGGCAGTAATTCCAATATCAGCATTTCCGGTTGTAATAAACTGAGTGGCTTGTGTAATATTTTCGCCAAAAACAAGTTTACTTTTTACCTTATCATATATTTTGTAAAATTTTAAACTTTCAACAGCTTTTTCACCATAAGGAGCTGTCGCTGGATTACCAATCGCTATTTTTCGAATATCGGCACTCAACAAACTGTTTATCTTACTTTTGTTGGGATCTGTTTTTTTACTCCAGATTACTAATTTTCCTGTGGCATACATTTTAATTTTAGAAACGGTTAATTTTTTCTCTTCTAATTTCCTGGGATAATCCATATCGGCCGAAAAAAATAAATCAAAAGGAGCGCTGTTAGAAATCTGTTCAAAAAACTTTCCTGAAGCGCCATACGTTATTTGTGTATTAATACCCGGATTCTGAATTTTAAAAACCGTGTTTACAGAATCTAAAGCAATCTTAAGATTTGCAGCAGCTACAATTGTAATTTTCTGCTGTGCCTTTACAATTTCGGATACAAGCAGGAAAAGTATGCATAGACTACAGAAAATACTTTTTATATTCTTCATTTTTTGTTGTTTTTTATTGCAGCAATTCATACCCATACTTGCAGTATTCATAATAGTAAAAATAGGTATTCTTAGGCAAAGTATAAAAAGATTATTTTAAAGACAGCAGTCTCAGTCGGTTCACTTGTCTTAGTTATCTGTAAAATAAGACGATGATGGTTTTTTATTACTAAAATAATCTTGCGCATTTATTCGTATTCGGGATATATTGCCTAAATTGGTTATATGGAAACAAACAAGGATGTAGTAATAATTGGCGGAGGGCTAGCAGGATTGGCTGCAGCCATACATCTTTCTAAAATGAATTTACACGTAACGCTGATCGAAAAATCCAGTTACCCCAAACATAAAGTTTGCGGTGAATATATCTCGAATGAAATTCTGCCTTACCTAAAATGGCTTGACGCCGATGTTTCGGAACTTAAGCCAGCCCATATCTCAAAATTCGAATTCTCTTCAAACGATGGAAAAACGGCATCGGCAATACTTCCGTTAGGAGGATTTGGAATCAGCAGATATTCTCTTGATGATTTTTTATATCAAAAAGCGCTTTCAAATCATTGTAGAATTATTAAAGATACGGTCATTGATGTTTCTTTCAAAAATGATTTATTTACCATAACAACTTCCTCTCAAATTTTAACGTCTAAAATAGTATTAGGTGCTTTTGGCAAACGTTCTAATTTAGACCAGGTTTTAAATCGAAATTTTATCCATAAAAAGTCGCCGTGGTTAGCCGTAAAGGCACATTATTCTGGTACTACAGCCAATGATCTGGTAGCACTTCACAACTTTAAAGGCGGATATTGCGGTGTTTCTAAAGTTGAAAATAACGTTATAAACATTTGTTACCTGGCTGACTATGCCACTTTTAAACAATATAAAAATATCGAGGATTATCAGCAAAATGTACTTTATAAAAATAAACATCTTAAATCTGTTTTTAAGAACAGTACACTTCTTTTTGATAAACCTTTAACCATAAGCCAGATTTCTTTTGATAAAAAACAAGCGGTAGAAAACCATATTTTGATGATTGGCGATACGGCAGGACTTATTCATCCACTTTGCGGAAACGGAATGGCTATGGCAATTCACAGCGCAAAAATAGCTTCAGAATCAATTTTAG
Source organism: Flavobacterium sp. HSC-32F16 (assembly GCF_024171645.1). Lineage (GTDB taxonomy): Bacteria > Bacteroidota > Bacteroidia > Flavobacteriales > Flavobacteriaceae > Flavobacterium. The sequence continues at coordinate 416,796 of NZ_JALKAC010000001.1, forward strand.
ATTATTATTCAAATAAAGAAATGTCCCGGATAATATTAGAAAAAAAGTATAGTAAAGAATGGAAAAAGCATTTTGGAAAAAGATTATTTATGGGCAGAATTCTGGCCCAAATATTAACCCATAAAAACATTACTAATATTCTCGTTGCCATAACAGCTTCATTTCCCGGATTACTGCCTATAATAATTAAACAAACGCATGGCAAACCCATAACCATCAAATGATCAACACAAAATATAGAACACAGGAAACCGAAATTATGGATGATTTTTCTCTTCAGGGAGAAGAATTAAAAGCCGCGCTTGATCAAATTGCCCGTATCAACCAATTACTGGGCGGCAATAATCTTACGCTCCACGGAATAAAGAGATTATTAAAACAATATGATATTTTAAAAACAATTACCATAGCAGATATAGGATGCGGTAATGGAGATATGCTGCGGATGCTGGAGAAATTTGGCAGAAAAAATAATCTCAATTTAAAGCTTATCGGCATAGATGCAAATGATTTTACTATAAGTTATGCCAAAAAATTATCAGCTGAATTTCCAAATATTGAATATAAATGCATGGATATTTTTAGTGAAGATTTTAAATCGTTAAAGTATGATATTGCTTTATGTACTCTTACCCTGCACCATTTTACTAATGATGAAATATTAAATATAATTACTACCTTTAATAAGAATGCCAAAACTGGAATTATTATTAATGACCTGCATCGCAGTAAAACAGCCTATAGGTTATTTGAATTGATTTGTTTTCTTTTTAATCTCAACAAAATGTCGCGTGAAGATGGATTAGTATCTATTTTGAGAGGATTTAAGAAAAACGAACTGGAGGAATTCTCTAAAAAACTAAATTTAAAAAACTATTCCATTAACTGGAAATGGGCTTTTCGCTACCAGTGGATAATTGCAAAACAATGAGTGTAAAAATTATAACTGCCGCCAAACAACTGCCTCAGTATTCGCGCGAAACAGCTGACATACTTCCCATGCTGGAAAGCTGGCTGAACGGACAAGACGAACGCTTTATTAAAAAAGTCAAAAAAATATTTGAAGGCGCTGCTGTAGACAAACGGTATTCTATAATGGATCCTGAAGAAGTTTTTACAGCATCTTCTTTTGAAGAAAAAAACGACATTTATACCCGGGAAGTTATCATTCTGGGAGAACAAGTTCTAAAAAAAGCACTCCAAAAAGCCAATTGGGAACCGCAGACGCTGGATTATATTATTACGGTCAGCTGTACCGGAATTATGATTCCTTCCCTTGATGCTTATCTTATTAATAAAATGAAACTGAGGCAGGACATTGTCAGGCTTCCGGTAACTGAAATGGGTTGTGCTGCCGGAATATCAGGTATTATTTATGCTAAAAATTTTCTAAAAGCCAATCCCGGAAAACGCGCAGCCGTAATAGCCGTAGAATCGCCGACAGCAACTTTTCAGCTTGATGATTTTTCAATGCCTAATATTGTAAGTGCTGCTATTTTTGGTGATGGAGCGGCTTGTTGTTTATTATCTTCATACAAAGACGATTATGGCCCTGAAATACTCGATGAAGAAATGTATCATTTTTATGATGCCGAACACATGATGGGTTTTAAACTGACGAATTCAGGTTTACAAATGGTACTGGATATTGAAGTACCAGATACAATTGCATCTCATTTTGGCGATATTATTCATCCGTTTCTGCAAAAGAACAATTTAGAAATTGAGGATGTAAACCATATGATATTTCATCCCGGAGGAAAAAAAATAATCAATACTGTTGAAGCTCTTTTTTCGGGACTGGGAAAAAATATTGACGATACAAAAGAAGTTTTAAAACAATACGGCAATATGTCGAGTGCAACGGTTTTATATGTTTTGGAGCAAATTATGGACAGAAATCCAAAACAGGGAGAAAAAGGTCTTATGCTTAGTTTTGGTCCTGGATTTTCGGCACAAAGAGTTTTATTGCAATGGTAATTATTAGATAAAATAAAAATGGAATTAACCAATATTACAGCACTTCTGCCCTACAGTAAACCTTTTTTATTTGTAGATGAATTACTTTCTGTTGATGAGAACAGTGCTGTGGGAACTTATACTTTTAGTGAAGATCTGGATTTTTACAAAGGACATTTTAAAGATAATCCTGTAACTCCGGGCGTAATCCTGACCGAAACAATGGCTCAGATTGGTCTGGTATGCCTGGGTATTTATTTATTGGGTGATGCTTTTACTAAAGATACTGTTGTCGCTTTTACATCGGCAGATATGCAGTTTCTAAAACTGGTTTATCCCAATGAAAAAGTTACGGTAACTTCTCAAAAATTATTTTTCAGATTTGGAAAATTAAAATGTGATGCCGTAATGAAAAACGAATCCGGACAGGAAGTCTGCAGAGGCATTTTGGCGGGTATGATTACTAATAAATTATGAGTAAGCGAGTTGTAATAACAGGACTAGGCGTCGCAGCTCCAAACGGAGTTGGCATTACCGAGTTCAGCCATGCCATAAAAAACGGAATATCAGGCATCAGGCATGATTCTCAATTAGAGGATTTACAGTTTTCTTGTCAAATTTCCGGTACACCACAGATATCCGAAGAACTCAAAGCGCAATATTTTACAGAACTTGAACTGCGTGGTTTTAACAGCACCGGAATTTTGTACGGCGTAATTGCAGGAATCGAAGCCTGGAAAAATGCCGGATTACCAGTTGAAGTTAACGATAATCCAGATTGGGACAGCGGTACTATTTTTGGCTCCGGTACATCGGGTATAGACAAATTTCGCGAAAGCATTTATAAAATAGATGAGCTGCAAGTTCGAAGATTAGGCAGCACCGTTGTAGCACAAACCATGAACAGTGGTATCAGCGCGTTTCTGGGAGGCAAATTGGGTCTTGGAAATCAAGTAACCACAAATTCATCTGCCTGCGCAACCGGAACCGAAGCTATAATGATGGCTTACGACCGTATACAATCCGGACAGGCAAAACGCATACTGGCAGGGAGCACGGGCGACAGCGGCCCTTACATTTGGGCGGGATTTGATGCGCTTCGTGTCTGCAGTTCCAAATACAATGATAATCCCGATCAAGGTTCGCGACCAATGAGCGCCACAGCATCAGGGTTTGTACCCGGAAGCGGTGCCGGAGCATTGGTTGTCGAAGATTTAGAAACTGCATTAGAACGCAGTGCGGTTATTTATGCCGAAATACTAGGAGGAAATGTGAACTCTGGCGGACAGCGCGGCAACGGCAGCATGACTGCACCAAATAGTGCCGCTGTACAGCGTTGTATTACAGATGCAATTCAAAATTCGGGGATTTCTGCGGATGATATTGACGCCATAAACGGACATCTTACCGCAACGACAAAAGACAGCCTTGAAATTGAAAACTGGACAAAAGCATTAAATCGAAAAGGAACTGATTTTCCATATATCAATTCTTTAAAAAGCATGACCGGACATTGTTTAAGCGCGGCCGGAAGTGTAGAAAGCGTTGCTGCAGTACTACAGCTTCATGACGATTTTGTGTTTGGAAATACTAATTGTCATGACCTGCATCCTGAAATTACGGCATTGATTGATGCTTCAAAAGTGCCTCTAAAAACAATTGATCATACTATCAATATTATTGCCAAAGCAAGTTTTGGTTTTGGTGATGTAAATGCCTGCATAATCTTTAAAAAATTTCAAAAATAAACCTATGAACAAAGAAGAACTTATTGCTAAATTAAAATTGATCATAAAGCCTTATACGACCAATACAGAAGCGTATGATACTCTTACTGAAGAAACTGATTTTATTAATGATTTAAATATCAATTCAGCTAATCTGGTAGACATTATACTTGATATAGAAGAAACTTTTGATGTTGTGATTGACAATACTGATATGGAACGTATGCTGGATGTTAAAACCGCTGTTGAAATCATAGAAACCAAATTAGCCCAAAAATGATTGGCAATGATGTGATTGATATTTTGCAGTCGCGCCTTGAAAGTAATTGGCAGCGTAAAGGATTTATAGAAAAATTATTTACCATTGAGGAACAATTGCTTATTTCAAAAGCAGTCCGTCCTGAAATTATGGTTTGGATGCTTTGGAGTATGAAAGAAGCGGCGTATAAAATCTATAATCGTAAAACCAAAATAAGGGAATATATTCCTAAAAAACTGGTATGCAGTATAGAATTACAAAACCTCAACTCTATTAAAGGAAATGTTATTTGTTCAGGAAATATTTATCATACAAAAACATTACTTTCTAAAAACAAAATTCATACTGTTGCTGTAAGTGATTTAAAGAATCTAAATAAAGTGATAGAAATTGAAAAAAAATCTATTAATAAAGATGCTAATGGCGCACCATACCATTTCGATAAAATAACTAAAACGGTAATGCCTGTTTCTAAAAGCCATCATGGACGATTTGAAATTTGTGTTGCTTTAAATTCTATATATTTATAATACTACTTATATCCGTTTTATAATAACAATCTGTAATCCGCATACGATCTTCCGTAATTGGCAAACCTCCGGCCGCTCACTTTCTTCTGAAATTTGTATTTCAATAAAATTATAAAAAAATGAAACAGATTAAACTAGGAAGTCAAGGATTAATTATTCCAAAAATAGGTTTGGGATGCATGGGAATGACCGGTTTTGAAGAAGGAAATATGTATGGTTCAGCAGATGAAAAAGAAGCCATACAGACAATCCACCGTTCATTTGAACTTGGAGGTAATTTTCTGGATACAGCAGACTTATATGGTCCTTTAAAAAATGAACAGCTTATCTCTAAAGCTATCGGAAACGAACGCAGCAAATATATAATAGCTACAAAATTTGGCTGGGAAATCGATGACAGCGGAAAAGTAACCTGGGCTATAAATGGAAGCAGAAAATACATCAAAAAAGCCGTTGAACGTTCACTTAAGAATTTAAATACGGATTATATTGACCTTTATTATATGCACCGTCTGGACAAGAACACTCCGATAGAAGAAACTGTCGATGCAATGAGTGAACTTGTTAAAGAAGGAAAAGTCAAATATATAGGACTTTCAGAAGTATCTTCTGAAACTATTAAAAAAGCACACAAAATTCATCCCATAACAGCCGTACAAAGCGAATATTCTTTATTTGAAAGAACTGCAGAAGAAAGAGGCGTAATAAAAACGCTGGAGGAACTAGGGATAGGTTTTGTGGCCTATTCTCCTTTAGGTCGTGGTTTCCTTTCAGGACAAATTCGCTCAATTGATGATCTTCCCGAAAATGATTTCCGCAGGGCAATTCCGCGTTTTCAGGAAAAATATTTCCATAAAAACATTGAATTGGTAAAAGCAGTTGAAAAAATGGCAGAAGAAAAAAATGTAAACTCATCTCAACTCGCCTTGGCGTGGATAATCAGTAAAGGAATTGTTCCTATTCCGGGAACCAAACGCAGAAAATATCTTGAGCAGAATATCGCTTCTGCTGATATAGAATTGACTCAAAACGATCTTCTAAAACTTGAAAGTATCGTACCTTTGGGCACAGATACCGGAGCTCCATATGATGAATTTAGTATGGGGTTACTAGACTAAACTTAATAAAGACGCTTTTATGAATACTATTGCCTCTGTATCTGCTTTTCACCGCCTGCTCTCTCTTGCAGAACCAAAACATCCTATGGTAAGTGTCATCAATTTATCTGAAAGTATTTTTCTGGATGATGAAATCTGGAAGGGATTTGTCAATAAATTTTATTGTGTTGCTTTAAAAAGAGATGTGAAAGGAAAAATCAGATATGGCCAGGGACATTATGACTATGATAAAGGCGTATTAAGTTTTACTGCACCCAATCAGATTCATTATTTGGATTTTCATAATATGGAATGCGGGGCAGGATATTTATTAATATTTCATGAAGATTTTCTTTTAAAACACCCGCTGGCTCAAAGAATATTTGATTTTGGTTTTTTCTCCTATGCTGTAAATGAAGCACTTCATTTATCAGCACAGGAAGAAAAATATCTTATTGAAATCCTGGATCGAATTGACAATGAATGCCAGCATATTGACCATCATACTCAGGATATTATTTTATCTCAGATTGATTTGCTCCTAAACTATTCAAGTCGATTTTATCAAAGACAGTTTATAACCAGAAAGAACAACACTCATGCCCTGCTTACAAAATTTGAAAGGTTTATTAATGATTATTATAATGATGATACTACAGAAAAAAGTCTTTTGAGCGTTGGTTTAATTGCCGAAGCCCTAAATCTTTCTCCTAATTATCTGAGTGATTTCCTAAAAATACATACCGGACGGAATACAAAAGAGCATATTTATGAAAGGTTGATTAATAAAGCGAAAGAAAAACTATCAGCTACTGAATTATCTGTAAGTGAGATTGCCTATAATCTTGGTTTTGAACATCCTCAATCCTTTAGCACGCTTTTCAAAAAAAGAACGCAGATGGCTCCTTTGGAGTTTCGGGAAAAGATCAGGAATAATTAATCCAGCCATTTTTCTGTAAAAAACAAATTATGCCATTCTTTAGAATTTATGACGCTGGTTTTTAATGTGTCTTAAAAAATAAAAAAGCCGTATTAACTCAACGTTTATACGGCTTTTTGCTATTATTACTCTTTTAAGTTTACTTCTTTTTTCTCACCATCCTTATCTATGCTTACACGCTTCTCAATATTGGCTTTATCAATATAAGATTGTCTGGCCGTACCATAATTTGTTGAAGAACCTGTATACCCCCAATAATTATAATAATTAGTATAACCCGATACATAAGAATAGTTATAAGAATTAGAAAAATCAAAGCTGGCCATGACGACATAAGTACCCGGCATTAGATCTACGAACTCAAAATGTCCTTCGTCGTCATATACTTTAGCTTTCTTTATAGAGTAACCAAAATCACTATTCAAAGGAACTTCCGGCATTTTTTTCTGCTTGCGGATTTTTTTGTTTACTTCTACCCACTCCTCATAATACGCTGAGCTTGGAAAAAGCGTAATCTCGGTGCCTTTTGGTGCATATTGTTTTTTAGCAGTATTCACCAAACCTCCTAATTTTTTGCCCGAATCAGATCGTGCATAGGCTGTTCCAATAATAACACTGTTGCCTTTTGAAATTTGATTGACAACTTCTTCTTTATTGAAACTGTTTTTAATAGGCTGATAATCCAGTTCCTCGTTAACTGTAATTTCCCACATACCATTGGCCATAGACATTTCGCGCTGCCAAAGACGACGGTCTTTTTTATCTATAATATAATTGTATATCGCACCGGTATTTTCTTCTAAAACTGAGGCAAGCCATGTGTCATGTTTACCGGTTCTAGGAGAATTGTAGATAAAACTTTTTACCTCTTTGATCGTGTAGTATTCAATCATCATACCTGATTCCTCACTATAGTAGAATTGTGCAAAACGAGCTTTATAACCTACATCTAATGGTAATGCTCCAATTAAATGATCCGTCCAGTTAAAGTCAAAATATTCCTTAGCAGGAATGAGCTTCACCTTTTTATCTTTTTTAGTTTTCTTCGAATAGGAATTACCTGTAATCGTTTCACCAAAGTAAAGATTTAGTTTTGTGTCCTTGGTATTACCTTCGTAACTAATCGCTTTAAGTGTTTGGGCATCTGCTGTACTAAAGCGTGTAGTAGGCTTTCCATTTTCTTTTGGAGTAAAAGTATTGTCCAAAGTTAATTGATTGTTAGCCGCAACAATATCATAGGTCAAGGCTCCCATATTTTTCCATTCAGTACCTTTTACATAATATACGGTATAGAGCGACTTTCCGGGCTTGATATACTTAATGCTGATATCTTTACTGCCGGGTTCAATTGCCTTTTGACAAAATGCGGTAAATGGAAGCAGGATAAATGCTAAAACAAATGCAAAAAATTTCATAGGAGTAATGTTTTTTATCATGTTGAATACTCTGATTTACGGATTAACTATATCTAAATAAGGAAGATTAAAAGTTCCTTCTGTAATTTCTATTGCTGTACCTGAATCCCCATTTCGAACCTTTCCAGAAAATGTACCTTTAATACCGCTTTTACTTATAGATTCAATTTTAACTGTAAAAATATCATCTGCCGTTCGTGTGCTGTAAAGAATAGTTCCGTTTGCCGTTTGAACAGCATATCTTGCTGCCATTCCTTCATCTGCAGGTGTCGAATAAGTTCCTGGTTTAATATCTCCGCCCAATTTCCATATTTCAAAATCTAAAGATGGCGGCGCCAGTTCTCCTATTTTAGGAAAAGGTGTCTCATATCCTCCTATTACAATTTGTTCAAAACGATTATCATTACCGCCCCCTTGAAAGTTTACGGTGTAAAAATCTATTTTTCGGCCATCGAGACTTGCCCTAAAATAATAACCTGATGCTGCTTTATCTGATCCGTTGTCATCACCTGAACAAGCAGAAAATAATAAAGCTAAAACTAATATACAAAAAAGTTGTTTTACAAAAATTACTGCTTTATTTTTCAAAAATGTTGATTTCACTAATAAAAAACCATCTATACTGTTACTTCTCATTGTGTGCTTTTTTTAATTAATAACAAATTTACTGACGCCAGATATACAAAACAATACCTGATTTCATGGTTATTTACTATCAAAATCACTTCATTAAAGAACTCTTTATCAAAATGCCTTACCAAATTCAGAAAAGCTGCTTTATTATTCTAAAATTAAAATTTAATTCCATTCATGAAGGTTCAAAAATTTGATAAATTTGCCGGTTCCCCAAAAAACTCTTAAGCTTAAAATTAGGCGTATAAAACTTTATCCTTAATACCCAAAACCCAAAATAAGTAGATGAATCTAAAAAGACTGGAAATCAAGAAGAATATTCAAAAAGCAGAAGATAAAAATTTGTCCTTTCGTGTTTTTGATTTAGACACCAAACATATTGAACCCTATTCTAATCCACATAAAAAAGATCATTTCTGTATTATAATTGTTGAGACAGGAAAAATTGATCTTCAAATTGAAGAAAAAATGCACCATCTTAAAACAGGAAAAATTTCTATTATTTTTCCAGAACAAATTCATTCCATTTCTAATCCAACGGAAGATTTGACTGGTAAAATTATTTTATTTGAAGAAGTTTTGTTTTGTTCTGATATATTAAAAAATGAATTAAGCGCCTATAATGTAAATCTTTCTTCAAATCTTAATTGTACTGTACTCCCTGCAGAAGAATTTGAGAGAAATAATGCTCTGGTAATGAACATCCGGAATATTTATAACAAACCCAGCCTTATTAAAAAAGAACAAGCACGCTTTTACATCAAAATATTTTTACTTGGACTTATAGAATCTATTCACGGACAGCATCCCGTACTGCATCAAAAAACAAATCAGCATCTCTATATTGATTTCAAAAAACTACTTAATGAACAGTTCAAAAAAGAGCGCACCGTTCAATACTATGCCGCAAATCTAAATGTTACCAGCAAAAAACTCAATGAAACAGCAAAAAAACATTGCGGAGAAACAGCCATCAACGCTATTCATAATCGAATACTTATCGAAATAAAAAGACAGTTATTATTTTCAGATCTCTCTCATAAAGAAATTGCATTCGATCTTGGTTTTAGTTCTCCATCGGCACTTAACAAATTTGTAAGGGCAAAACTCAAAGAAACACCAACGGAACTCCAGAACGAACTGGCACAAATTTATAACGCGTAGTATTGTATTTATAACATCTTAGCCTTTCTCCGCCTCTACATTTGCAGTAATAATTAATACTAGTAAAAAATGAGCAAATTATTTGTTGCAGCAGAGGTTTTCCACGGTCCAGGAAGCCTTGAAGAGTTAAAGAATATAAAAGGTAAAAAAGCTTTTGTCGTAACCGGAGGAAGTTCTATGAAAAAAAGCGGTACGCTGGATAAAGCGATCGCGTTTTTAAATGAAGCAGGTATAGAAACTATTATTTTTGATGGTGTTGAAGAAGATCCATCATCAGCAACAAGTTTTAAAGGTGCAGCAGCAATGCGCGAATTTCAGCCTGACTGGATTGTAGGTCTTGGCGGATGTTCGGCAATTGATGCGGCTAAAACAATGTGGATTTTTTATGAGCATCCAGAGGTAGAATTTGATTCTCTTATTAAACCTTTCAGTGTACCAACCCTAAGAAATAAAGCTAAATTCATAGCAATTCCATCTACCAGCGGAACAGGAACAGAAACTACAGGTTTAGCAGTAATTACAGATCGTGATAAAGGTGTAAAATATCCTATTGTATCTTATGAACTGACTCCTGATATTGCTATTATTGACGGTGAAATCTGTGCATCTATGCCTGCTCACGTAACATCAAATACCGGACTTGATGCTTTAACACACTGCGTTGAAGCGTATGTTTCTAATATCGATGATAATTTTGCTGATGTATTGGCTAAAGGTGGTTTGGAAATTGTTTTTGACAATCTGGAAGAAGCTGTAAAAAATCCATCAAATATAGCAGCGCGTCAAAATATGCATGATGCTTCTTTTATGGGAGGACTGGCTTTTAATAATGCATGGCTAGGTATTGTTCATTCTCTTTCACATCAGGTTGGAGCTTTATATGGTATTCCACACGGATGCGCTAATGCGATCTTCCTTCCTAATGTTATTCGTTATAATAACTCGGCTACTGCCAAATACCCGGCACTGGCTAAATTAATTGGAGGAGAAACAGCAGAAGATCTTGCTCAGGCAATTGAAGGTCTAAGAAAAAATGTAAACAATATTTCTTCGATTAAAGAATTTGGAATTTCTCAAGAAGACTGGGACAAAAACCTAGATTATATTGCCGGTAATGCTTTAATTGATCCATGTACGGGCTTTAATCCTAGAGTACCTACTATAGAAGATTTAAAAAACATCTACAACGCTTGTTACCAAGGACTTGTTTACAACGATACTGTCGTGAATTAATTTGTACTTAAACAAACGAATATTTTAATGAAACCGCCTCGTAATAAGGCGGTTTTTTTATAGATACGAGTTTCATTTTTGTTGATTAGAAACAAAAAAACAGATAGCATATTTTAATAAAAAAGCTTGAAAAGAATTTGCCGTAAATTTCTTTTCAAGCTTTTTTGTTTTAAAATTTCAGTAAAAGTTTTCCTAAAGCTGTTTTACAGAATACGCTTTGAGTATTGCAAATCATTATTCACATAAAATACTAATTAACAAATAGTTAAAACAGACATAAACTATATAGCATCTATTTTAAAAATCATCCGCATAATTCTATAAGCTATCATTAAAATCATATAAACAAAAACGATACAAACAGTATAATTTTAAACTACTACAAAATAGATAGTAAATTAAAATTTAATCATTATGAGAACGATAGCACAACAAGTACAAAAATCAAAGCCATTATTAAAAACCAATGTATCAACATTAGAAAGAATATTAATGGTCACCAGCGGAGCCTATTTAATATATAATGGCCTGTCTAAAGAAAACAAAAGTATTACTAAAGCAGGTGCCGGAGGAGCAATGCTGTTAAGAGGAATTTCAGGATACTGTCCGGTATATGATGCAGCAGGACATTTGATGAATGATAAAGCATCAAATATCAATATAAGACTGAATACTATTATCAATAAACCTGTAGGGGAAGTATTTGATTTTTGGAGAAATCTTGAAAATTTACCAAAATTCATGAGCCACTTAGCCAGCGTTAAAACGATTGATGAAACAACTTCAGAATGGACAGCAAAAGGTCCGGCAGGAATTGGATCTTTCAGCTGGAAAGCTAAAATTGTGAAAGATAGAAAAGACAAGCTTTTAGCCTGGCTTTCTCTTGACGAATCTACAATACGAAATGCCGGAAAAGTAACTTTTAAAAGTCATGGCAACACCACAGAACTTGGTATCACAATTTCATATCATGCTCCATTGGGAATTGCTGGAGAACGTGCGGCAAAACTACTAAATCCGTATTTTGAAAAATTAGTTAAAGACGATATTGCTAATCTAAAAAATCATTTAGAATCAAATTAGTTAATTAAAAAATTAAAACAAAAGCATCATGGATATCACGTTAAAAAAAGGACAGGACGTACGTCAGGAATTTGGCGGTCCTGTGATGAAAGTAATTGGGTTTGAACCCGAACTTATAGAAAATGTAATTACCCAGTGGGAAGATGAGCAGGGAAATATCATAACAGCAAAGTTTATGGATTCACTGCTCATTCCTGCCTGCTCTTAATTGAATAAAACAAGGTGTAACAAATGGGTGTCGGACATACTTTATAAAAGTTTGTCAAAATGGATAGGTAAATCATTTATTCGTTTTCCGGTGGCATTAAAAATAGCATTTGCTATTGCGGGCGGCATCCCTACAACACCAATTTCTCCCACTCCCTTTACCCCAAGATCGCTTATAAAATCATCTTTCTCATCAACAAAAACAACACTTAAATCATGAATATCAGCATGAACAGGTATGTGATATTCGGCTAAGCTGGCATTCATGTATTTTCCAAACTGATGATCTAAAATGGTTTCTTCGTGAAGCGTTTTGCTTATTCCCCAAATCATACCGCCCAGAATTTGGCTTTCGGCTGTTTTTGGATTGATAATTTTTCCCGCCGCTACAGCCGTTACTGCTCTGGTAACTTCTATAACTCCCAATTCTTCGTCAACTTCCACCTCAACAAAAACGGCGCTGTGAACTGCCCTTGCTTTCTTGCCGAATTTTAAAGGATTAGGCATGGAAGTATTAGTTGTTTTTATTTCTTTTCCATCGTTTGCTTCAAAAATTTCTTTGATATTTATTCTGGCTTCCGGATTATTTTTCAGGATTAAAAATCCGTTCGAAAAAATAACGTCCTCAAATTTTGCCTCACTTAATACAGAATTGTTCAGATATTTTGCTTTATCAAATACTTTTTCAATTAGCGCTTTACAACTTGCTTTAACAGCAGGACCAACAGTAGCAGTTGTAAAAGAACCTCCCTGAATAGGCGCAAAAGGCATTTTACTATCTGCATATGAAAATGTAATATCTTCGATAGGAATTCCCAATTCATCCGAAGCAATTTGTGACATAATGGTCAAAGTTCCGGTTCCAATATCGGTAACGGCACTTTTAATTTCTACTTTTCCATCATTGGTCATAATAGCCTGAGCTCTTGCCAAAAGTCGGTTTGCATCCCATATTCCTGTCGCCATCCCATAACCAACAAGTTTATTTCCTCTTTTAACACTTCTTGATATAGGATTTCTGTTATGCCATCCAAATTGCCTTGCACCTTGCAAAAAACATTCTCTAAGTTCTTTGCTGGAATATTCTTTTTCTGAGCTTTTGTCTATTTCAGAATAATTAATTAAACGAAATTCTAAGGGATCAATATTTAATTTATATGCCAGATCATCCATTGTAATCTCGATTGCGTGCATTCCTGTACTTCCTCCCGGCGCTCGCATATCCAATGGTGTATATACATCCAGCGAAACCAGTTCATGCTCTAACAAAGTGTTTTCGGCTGGATAAAGCATATTCGCCCAATTGACTACAATTTCTACATAATCTTCAAATTGAGACGTCTCACCTATTGCTTTATGATAAATTGCATTGACTTTTCCATTTTCGTCAGCTCCAAATTTCGTTGTTTGCAATGTTGGCGGTCTATGTCCAAACGTATACATTTGAGAGCGATCTAAAGTAACCCTGACATTTCGTTTCAATTTAAGCGACGCCATAACAGCCATGAACAACTGGTATTGCGGACGAAGACCTGAGCCAAAAGCGCCGCCTACAAAGGGCGCAATTACCTGCACATTTTTCATTTTCAGACCAAAAACATTTGAAACATACAATTGCGAATTAATAGTTCCTTGTGTTTTGTCGTATATTTTAAGCTTGTTCTTTCCTTCATAAATAACAGTTGAGGCGAACATTTCCATTGGGTTATGATGCTCTGTTCCGTGTTTGAATACGCCGATACTTTTTACCGCAGCATTTTCGAAGGCAGCTTCAAAATTTCCTTTTGGTTTTGGCGGAGGCGGTTTCAGCATTGATGCAAGGCCTTTTTTAGGGGTTCTGGCTTTATATAAATTGGCTTCCAAATCAGTTTCAAATGCTTCTTCCTGATAAGCAAGTTTAATTTTTGTTGCGGCATACCTTGCCATTTCAAAAGTTTCGGCCACTACCAAAGCAATAGGCTGACCGTTATAGCGAATTATATTATCTTTTAAAGGTTTAAAAACCGTTCCGGGCGGTGCATCCATATCGGCATACTGAAAATCAAACCACGCCGTTGAAGGTCGGTTTTCATGTGTAAAAACCTCTACCACACCTTTTAACTTCATTGCATCCGAAGTATTCATAATCTTGATTTTTCCTTTTGTAATGGTGCTGTTAACCACATATCCGTACAATAAATCATCGGCATCATATTCTCCGGCATACTTTGCGGCTCCGGTTACTTTCAAGCGTCCTTCCAAACGGCTTATTGGTTTTCCTTTTGAGGGTAATTTTGTCATTTCTTTCAATTTTAAACTACATTTATAATGAGGGTTTTGACCCCGGACGCTGTGATTCTGGATGTAGTGCCATAAAGCAGTTACGTACAATAGCTCTTTTTGCCAGTTCAATTTTAAAACTGTTATGTTCATAGCCTTTTGCGCCTTCCAAAATGATATTGGCTGCATTTTCAAAGTTTTCTTTATTTGGTGCTTTGGCTTTTAAAAAATCTTCGGCTTCAGAAACACGCCACGGTTTATGCGCCACACCGCCCAAAGCAATTCTGGCCTCTTTTATAGTATTATCTTCAATTTCAAAAGCTGCCGCGACAGAAACCAGTGCAAATGCATAAGAACTTCTATCTCTTAATTTTAAATACGAATAGTTTTTATTAAATCCTTCTTTGGGCAAATCAATACTTGTAATGATTTCTCCGTGTTTAAGAGAATTATCGATATGGGGAGAATCTCCGGGAAGCTGGTGAAATTCGGCGAAAGCCAAAACCCTTTCCCCTTCCGGACCATTAATATTTACCACAGCATCAAGAGCCCTTAAAGCCACACACATATCCGAAGGAAAAACTGCAATACAACTTTCGCTTTGTCCTAAAATAGCATGAATGCGGTTATAGCCTTTAATGGCAGAACAGCCTGAACCCGGATCTCTTTTGTTGCAGGGTGTATTAATGTCATAAAAATAATAACATCGGGTTCGCTGCATAAGATTACCGCCATTTGTTGCCATATTGCGAATTTGAGCCGAAGCACCAGCTAAAATGGCTTTTGATAATAAAGGATAACGTTCTTCTATAATAGGGTCATAAGCCGTATCTGCATTTGTACAAAGCGACCCGAGTCTTACACCTCCGTTATCCAAACGAATAATAGAATTATTTTCTGTGATTGGGTTTATGTCTACGAGTTTATCTGCTTTGGTAATAAAATATTTTAGCAGATCGTTTATATTGGTTCCGCCGGCCACAATTTTATTCCGTATATCTCCATCAATCTGCAAAATTGCTTCGGCAGTATTAGACACTTTTATATAACTAAAATTATTCATGACGTCCTCCTTCCTTCACTTCCATAATGGCATTAATGATTCCTCTGTTGGCACCGCATCGGCAAAGATTACCACTCATCAGTTCCTGAACCTCTTCACGGCTTTTTGCCTTTCCTTCATTTAAAAGTCCAACAGCACTGCAAATTTGTCCTGGTGTGCAATACCCGCATTGAAATGCATCGTGTTCGATAAAAGCTTTTTGAAGCGGATGAAGATCATCGCCATTGGCAATTCCTTCGATGGTAGTAATCTCAGAACCATTTTTCATTACTCCAAGCGTTAAACAGCTTAATATTCGTTTGCCGTCAACAATTATTGTACAGGCGCCGCATTGTCCGTGATCACATCCTTTTTTAGTTCCTGTCAGATGAATTTCTTCGCGAAGGACATCCAGCAGCGAAACCCACGGTAAAAGATCTAAATGATACATTACATTGTTTATGTATAAAATCGTTGGGTGAGTGTTTGTTTCCATTAATTTGTTTTTTGAAGTAAAGAATAACTTTATCTTATTGAAATAAAGCTTTTTAAAAATAGTTTTAAACGATAACTTTTTTTTACACTATTATAGATTCTTCTTACAGAACTTCAATTCATAATTAGAAACTTAAACGACTTGTAAAAAAATCCTCTCTTAAATTTGCTGTGCAAAATCTATAAATCCAAAATTTAATTATGTAAGTATCTGATTTATTGTTTAGTGAAATTTGTTGTTAAATAAAATCAATATGAAAACATTTTTAAAAAATAATGGATTATGTATCTGCTTTTTAGTGCTTTTCATAGTATCCTTTATTGGGCAGGTAATTTTTGGATTTGAAGAACATAATAAAGAACTTATCGATGAAGGGAGCAAAATGATAAGTCTTGGTTCTTATTTTTTATCTGGTCATTTTTTTCAATCAACTTTTGAAAATTGGGAAAGCGAATTTTTACAAATGGCTTTGTTTGTTGTACTGACTATTTTTCTTAAACAAAAAGGTTCATCAGAATCTAAAAAAATTGACGAACCCGAAGAAGTTGACAGACAGCCGGACCGCCATCGTAAAAATGCGCCTTGGCCTGTTAAAAAAGGTGGATTAATTCTACTGCTCTACAAACACTCTCTTTCTCTTGTTTTGTTTTTACTGTTTTTAATTTCTTTTATTATTCATTTTTATGGAAGTTTAAAAGATGAAAATGAACAATTGGCAATCAAAGGGAAATCTCTTGAAACCATTTCAACTTATATAAGAGACTCCAGGTTTTGGTTTGAATCATTTCAAAATTGGCAAAGCGAATTTCTCTCTGTTTTTGCTATTGTCATGCTTTCTGTTTATTTAAGACAAATAGGTTCCTCACAATCAAAACCGGTTGATGCGGCACATATGGAAACGGGAGAATAGTTTTTAACCCAAACCATAATAAACACATTTAAATGGGAATTATAAAAGTCTTTCCTTAAATTATAAAAACAGTTTTGAATAAGTAAGTTTATATTTACGAGTAAAAAATAAAATCAGCCTTTTTAATATATCAACTGAGGCAGTATGTTTGTAATCGCCTGAAAAAGTAGTCCAGAGTGTGAAATTACAGCAATCTATAGCAGCATATTAAAATAAAAAGAATACGTAAAGAATATAAAGCCTACTCTATATAAATAAAATAGACTTTATAAATTGAACATCTCCCTACGGTTTTGTTCCGTTAATTGAATCTTTTCTCTGCGGAGTCGTACTTTGTGCAGACTTTACAGTTTTTCCTTTCTTGTCAGTACGCTGTTTGTTTACTGTATCTCCTTTTTTTGTATTAGAGTTTTTTTGCGTACTGGTGTTGTGTTTACTTTTCTTTTGATGAATCGTATCTGTACTCTGCTTTTTCTGAACAGGTGTTTCCTGAGCAGATGCAAATCCAAAACACAAAATCATACAAAAGCTTAAAATTAAATGTTTCATAATTTCTTTTATTTTAATTAATAATTTGATTTTCAAAACAATACCATTTTGTTTCATAGCAAATTTTAAGGTTTTGAAGTTCAGTTTTTTATACCCAGAATTATTTAAGTTATATGATTGCCATAAATCCAAATGATAATGAATACGAATGAAATACTAACAGAGACAAATTCAAAAACACAATTTCCGGTTGTAGCAATAGCAACTGCGGCAAATGAAATTGATGTATTAAAAAATATGCTTTCTGATCTACCCCCAGACTCAGGAATGGCCTATCTTATTTTTCAAGATTTATCTTTAAACCAATCTGATAATTTGGCAGAAGCAATTTCTGCAAACAGCAAAATTCCTGTAATTGAAATTATCCAACAAATTGATATTAAACCTAATAACATTTATATTATTCCAGAGAATAACTTTTTAATTCTTGAAAATGGTATATTAAAACTTAAATCGAGAAACAGAAGCAGTAAAGTAAATAACTGTCTGGATATTTATTTTGAAGCTGTTGGGCAAACATTTCAAAGTTATGCCGTTGGTTTAATGCTTACCTGGACTTCTTTTGATGGATCTGCAGGACTCAAAAAACTTAAAGAAAACGGAGGTTCTACAATTGCCGTAGTTTCAAAAAATGGATTTATTCAAAATGCAGTAACATCAGAATATATAGATTATTTTGTATCTCCAGGTGATATAACTGAAAAGTTAGTCCAGATTCACGAAAGTAAATTAGCCACTCATTCATACGAAGAAAAAGAAAACACAGCAGCGGAAAAGAAATTATTTGATGAAATTATTTCTATATTATTTCAAAAAACCGGTACCAATTTCCAGCATTACAAGGACACAACCTTGCGAAGAAGAATTGCCAAAAGAATGGTAGTAACCAAACAGGAAACCACTGAAATGTATTTGAAGTTCCTGAAAAACAATACAATTGAGCAGGATTTGTTATTTAATGATATACTTATTCCGGTAACTTATTTTTTCCGGGATCAAAAAGCTTTTGATAATTTATGCGGCAATACATTTCCCTCTTTAATTGATAGTTTAAAAACCGATGTAATTAGAGTTTGGTGTGCAGGATGCTCTACAGGAGAAGAAGCCTATTCGATCGCCATTTGTATTCATGACTATCTTGAAGAAACAAACAGAACGAATATAAAAGTACAGATTATTGCTTCTGACTTATCTCAAAAATGCATCGCAAATGCCCGTGCAGGAAATTATACGGCACAGGACGTAAAAAACATAAGTGAAACCAGACTAGAGAAATACTTTACCAAAAGAGACAACAGCTTTCATGTCAATAAAATAATTCGTGATATGTGTGTTTTTGCCGTTCATGATTTAACAAAAGATACGCCTTTTGCAAAAATTGATTTTATATCCTGCCGGAATGTGCTGATTTATTTTGATACAGAACTACAAAATCAAGTTCTATCGTCGTTTCATTACGCACTACGGGATCAGGGAATCTTATTTCTTGGAAAATCAGAATGGGCACAAAATGTACCGCACTTATTTACTGCAATTGATCAAACTGATAAAATATACACCCGAAAAACATTTTTACAACTTCATCAAAAAGAAATATATACTACGACTAATACAGTAAAACATATTACTAAAGGAATTGAGCAGAGTATACCAGATGAAAAAGACTATCGGAAAATTGCCTCAGATATTCTTCTCGAACAGTTTTCTCCCGCAGCGGTAATAATAAACGAAGATCTCGAAATTATACATTTTCATGGCGATACAAGCCCGTTTTTACAGCCTGCATCAGGAAAACCTAGTTTTAACATTCTAAATATGGTAAGAGATGAACTGGAATTTGAACTTCGAAATTATATTTTAAAGGCTCGAAATGAGAAAAAAAATTATTCAGGAGAATTTACAGAGGTAAAAAAACAACCTTTTTTGACTTCTTTTGAAGTAATTTACCTTCCTAATCATACTGAACTTCTGCTGATTATATTCTGCAAGAAAAATAACATCCCGGCAAAAAACGAACAAATCGGAGCTTCAAATCCAGATCATACACAACAAATCGAAAAAGAATTAACACAGCTTCGGGGTGATTTTAAGAGAGTAACCGAAGAACAACAGCTCTATTTTGAAGAACTTCAGACTTCTAATGAAGAATTATTGAGCAGCACCGAAGAATTGCAAATTATCAATTATCAGCTCGAAAGTTTAACTATTGAACTTTTATCCAATAACGAAGAATTATCTTGTATAAATGATGAATTAAAAGACCGCAGGGAAGAACTCGCTTTGATGCGCAATTTTTATGAATCAATTGTAAAAACCATTAGAGAACCTTTACTTATTATTGACAAAAACTTTATTATCAAAAGTGCCAATCCCTCTTTTTATAATTATTTTAAAACTACAGAAGAAAAAACCGAAGGTTTATCTGTTTTGGAAATAGGAAATTCGCATTGGAACGTTCCTGCATTTAAAGAATCTATATTAAAAAAAACAAGTAGAAATGAAATTGTAGAAAATTTTAAAATCCAATTTGATTTTGATGTTATTGGTAAAAAAACAATACTTATAAACGCCTCTCCAATCGTTAATTCGACGCCAAACGGAATGATTTTGTTAGCGATTGAAGATAGTACTGATTTAGAACAAAGTAATGAATCATTAAAAATAAAAAACCTTGAACTTCAGGCCTACAACCAGCAATTAGAATCTTTTACTTTTGCCGCAAGCGAAAGTTTACTCGAACCTATACGTAAAATTTATATGTTTGGTAAAAAAGTTTTAGACGGCGAAAAAATACTAACCGAAACAAGCAGGCATAATTTAAGCCGATTATTAAGTTCTGCGGTCAATATGAATCAGCTTATTGAAGACGTAATCGATTATTCTAAAATCAACTTTGGCCGGAAAGATTTAAAAAAAACAGATCTAAATATTCTTCTAAAAAAGATAATTAATGACCTTAAAACTCCAAAAACCGGACAAAAGCCTTTAATAAAAATCAATGCACTGCCCACACTTTATATTATTCCTTCGCAGATGCATCAGCTTTTTACTCACTTGATATCTAACTCAATAAAATATGCAAAACAAACTGCCGCACCAGAAATTACAATTGGAATAGAAAATGTTTCTGCCGAAGAACTAATTGATTTTGGAGCTGATCCAAGCATTAATTATGTCAAACTTTTTGTAAGCGACAACGGAATTGGTTTTAGTAAAAATTTTGAAACTCTTATTTTTAATCCCTTCTACAAACTTCACAGCAATGACCAACAGTACGGCAGCGGACTTGGATTGACGCTGGTTCAAAAAATAGTTTACAATCATAAAGGATTTATAAAAGTTTCCAGCGAGCCCAGCAAAGGAACTATTGTGTTTATTTATCTGCCCGCTTGAAAAAGAAAAAATTAAGTCTCCAGAAAATGGGGACTTTTTTATGAATTTTAATTCCTATGGCAATTGTGGAATATTGAAAGTGAATCTTATAAAAAAGACATGTCTGCAAAATCTAAATTTGAAACACTGGATAATTCACGATCTGTAACTACCTATAAACCTGAAAGGTAATATCGTGCATTGTTTAAAGTTTTTAACTAATAAGAAACACCATGAAAAATTTTCAAGACGAAAAACAACGCGATTTATCCATCAATACCTCCGATGGAACAAACAAATTTTTAACTACAGATCAGGGCGTAAAAATTAATGATGATAATAATTCATTGAAAGCCGGTGATCGCGGACCATCATTATTAGAAGATTTTATTTTAAGGGAAAAAATCACTCATTTTGATCATGAAAGAATTCCGGAAAGAATTGTTCATGCGCGAGGCTCAGGAGCACACGGTTTTTTTGAAGTCACTAACCCAATTCCTGAACTTACAAAAGCAGGATTCTTGCAGGAAAAAGGACAAAAAACATCTGTTTTTGCCCGTTTCTCTACAGTTGCAGGATCAAGAGGTTCTACAGATCTTGCAAGAGATGCAAGAGGATTTGCCGTAAAATTTTATACTCAGGAAGGTATTTATGATTTAGTTGCCAATAATATTCCGGTATTTTTTATTCAGGATGCATCAAAATTTCCTGATCTTGTTCATGCCGTAAAACCGGAACCTCATAACGAAATGCCACAAGCCGCATCAGCACACGATACCTTTTGGGATTTTATTTCATTGATGCCGGAATCTATGCACATGATTATGTGGGTAATGTCAGACCGCGCCATTCCAAGAAGTTACAGAATGATGGAAGGTTTTGGTGTTCATACTTTTAGATTGATAAATGCTCAGGAAGAATCCGTTTTTGTAAAATTTCACTTTAAACCAAAATTAGGAACACACGCGGTTGCCTGGGATGAAGCTCAGAAAATTTCGGGAAAAAACCCGGATTTTCACAGACAAGATTTATGGGAAGCCATTGATACAGGAAACTTTCCTGAATGGGAATTAGGGGTTCAGGTTATTCCAGCCGAAGATGAACATAAATATGATTTTGATTTATTAGACCCAACTAAAATTGTTCCCGAAGAACTAGTTCCTGTTACCATTATAGGAAGAATGGTCTTGAACAAAAATCCAGAAAATTTCTTTGCAGAGACTGAACAAATCGCTTTTCATCCGGGTCATGTCGTTCCGGGAATCGATTTTTCTAATGATCCGCTTTTACAGGGAAGATTATTCTCTTATACTGATACACAATTATCAAGATTAGGAAGTCCGAATTTTCATGAAATTCCAATTAACAGAAGCGTTGCTCCCGTGCACAACAATCAGCGTGACGGACATATGCGCCAGGAAATTAATAAAGGACGTGTAAGTTATTCTCCAAATTCACTTGGCGGAGGATGTCCGTATCAGGCAAAAATTGCCGAAGGCGGATTTGCAAGTTTTAACGAACGTGTAGACTCTCATAAAGTAAGGGCGAGAAGCGAAAGTTTTAACGATCATTTCGGACAGGCAAAACTGTTTTTTAACAGCCAGACACCAGAAGAAAAAAGCCATATCGTAAAAGCATTACGTTTTGAACTTGGAAAAGTAGAAACCACAGCAATCAGAGTTAGAATGCTTGGATTATTATCTCAGGTTGATATCGAACTTGCGGAAAAAGTAGCACAAGGTCTTGGTGCAGCCGTACCATCGACTTTAGAAACTCCTATTAACAAAGGCGTTTCACCGGAAACGGAAGAAGCAGGAACACAAGAACCACAAACTGTTCAATCTTCGGTTGAATCTTCGCAAGCTTTAAGCATGATTAATAATCCAACCAATTCACCCACTATTGAATCCAGAAAAGTAGCAATTCTTGTATCTGATGGTGTTTCTGAAGCATCAGTAATGAACATGAAAAATGCTTTGAAAAAAGCGGGTGCCAAAGGATGTGTCATTGCACCGCATTTAGGTTCTGTAGCCACAGATTCTGAAGGAGCAATTCCAGCTGAGTTTAGTTTTTTAACCGCTTCATCTGTATTATTTGATGCTGTTTATGTACCACACGGATCAGCACTTAATGCTTTAGCCGAAAATGATGATGCACTTGAATACTTAAATGATGCTTACAAACATTGTAAAGTGATTGGTGCCGATGGTGAAGCTTCTGAAATTATCAGCGGAGCGCCATTTGCCAAAAAAATTACAAATGAAGATGAAGGTGTAATTATAACCAGCGAAATTGCCGGTGAAGCATTTGTTCAGCAATTTATAAACGCGATGACCAAACACCGCTTTTGGCAGCGTGAACCCAACTTATACAATTAATTTCAAAAAAAATAAAAAATGAAAAATTCAGAAAAACAAGGCCAGACTAACGCAGCGCAACCCGCAGCAAGTCAGTTAAAGGATATAAAAAACAACGCAAAAATTAATATCGTAGAACCGGCACCAGATGCTGCCACAGAACTAAAAGGTTTATTTATTGACAGTCTGAAAGATATTTACTGGGCAGAGAACGCTTTAGTTGGTGCTTTGCCAAAAATGGCGGCTAATGCATCATCAGCCGGACTTTCGGGAACTATTTTAGAACATCTTTCTGTAACTCAAAACCAAGTTACAAGATTAGAACAGGTTTTTGATTTATTGGGCGAAAAAGCAGAAGGCAAAAAATGTGAAGCCATGGCAGGTTTACTAAAAGAAGGAGACAGTATTCTTTTAGAAACTACTCCTGGCGCCGTTAGAGATGCCGGAATAATAGCCGCTTCGCAAAAAATAGAACATTATGAAATTGCTACTTATGGAACTTTAGTGGCTTTTGCAAAAGCAATTGGCGAAAATGATGCTGCAAAATTATTAACACAGACTCTTGCAGAAGAAAAAGAAGCAGATTGTTTACTAAACGACGCAGCACTTAATTTTATAAACATCGCAGCAGTAGAATAGTCTAACATTATTTCTTTACTTTTTATCTTACCTCGAAAAACACCTGCAAATGCAGGTGTTTTTTATATTAATATATTTCAATTGGAATTTATGAAATCAGCAGGCAACAAACTACATTCAAAAACTAAATAACTGTTAATTATACAATTAGAAGTGGTGTTATATGTAAAATAATGATTTAAAGTCCCTGTACATTTGGCTTATTAACAAATCTAAAAAATTTATATCATGGCAACTTCAAACACTAAAAAAAGCACTGAGAGTGCTAAAGGATCAGATAAACAAACTGATAAAAAAGAAACGGCTTCAAAAGGCGGTTCTAAATCTGCTTCGGATACAAAAAAAGAAACAGGTTCAACTAAAAAATAACTTTTAAAAATTGTACATTATGAATTTAGAAGAAAAAGAAAATTACAATCTTGAAGATCAGAATTTTCAAAATAAAGAACGATACGAAGATCCGGATATTGATGCACCGCCAGCAGATAATTCGATATCTGACAATGCTGAACCTGATTATGGAAATGATTTGGAAAGTCAGGAACTTGGCAACGAGGAATTAGCTAATGAAAATCTTGGCAATGAAGAAACAGATACCGATGAATTTGGTTCTGATAAATTAGACAGTGACGAGCTGGATGATGAATTTGACAATGAAGATATTGGCAATGAAGAATTAGATAATGAGGAACTGGGAGATTTAGATGACGAAGAAGGTACTAGCCCGAATCGGAATTTATAAATAAATTTAAACCCGTTTGAAATTCAGACGGGTTTAAATATTATACGTTTTGTTTCTGTTTTATTCTACAGAAAACAATATAAACCAAACATGGAAATAATGTAAAACAAAAAAGATAATTATATAAAAAACAGCTTTGCCCAAATTTATCTTTGTACATCTGAATTATCTCACAAAGGATATAAAATGAAAAACTTCTATTCTTTTTATAAATGTAATAGCACAAGGAACCAAAAAGAAGCACATTACATAAAGCAGTTATTTAATAAAACCACAAATTAAAGTAATTATTCTAAAAATTAAAACTTATGGAAAATTTAAAAATAACTCACCGCAAAAGTCATTGCACCATTTCTAATACCAGAATGTACACTGGCGAAAATAATGAATTAGTTTGTATAAAAGTCTATAAAGGCGACTGGGGACACTGGGATGAAAAACCTGAAACCCAACGTCAAGAGAATAATGATACTAATCAGGAAATTTTTTCTGATAAAAATTCTGATAAAGAAAAATAATCAATTTAAAATATATCTTCTAAATTATAGAATTTATCTTAATTATATAATGCCCTAAATTTATTTACTATTTTAAAATCGCCCTAAATAAATTTAAAATCCACCTAAATAAACTTATCTAATAAATTTTAATAGTTTTGCTCTTATATGGACCAGCTATGAAAAATATTTTAAGTGACAAAGGTGAAGCTCTTATTAGTATTGAAAAAAGCGAAAATTATTCTCTAGGAACCCCTATTCAATTATCTCAATATTCTATAATTCTGGTTCATAAAGGAGAAGGAATCTACCACGCTGATTTCGCTTCCTTTAATTTCTCCGGCCCTACACTATTATTCTCTACTCCTTTACAGACCATATTTATTGATCCATCTAAAAATATTGACTATACCGTAATATTATTTCATGGTGATTTTTACTGCATCGAAGCGCATCGGGAAGAAGTTGCCTGCAACGGGCTTCTTTTTAATAATATCTATTTGCAGCCTTCTGTAATAATTTCACAACAACAGCATAATGTTTTTTGTAAGCTGTTACAGCATCTGGAAGAAGAACTATCTGACCCCGATTCTTCAGAAATGATTTTAAAATCTTATTTGCAGGTAATCTTAGCGAAATGCAGTACTGCCAAAATACGAACTATGGATAAAGATGCTGTAGTTTTAGCTAAAGATGAAAAAATGGAACAGTTTAGAATTTTGCTGGATGAAAAATATTTGGTTCTCCATAAACCTAATGATTATGCTGCAATACTTTCTATTTCACCAAATACCCTGACCAAAAAAAGCATTAAATATTTTGGAAAAACACCAAGTCAGTTAATTCAAGACAGACTGATACTGGAAGCCAAAAAAATGCTTCATCTTACTACACTCAGCATTAAGGAAATTGCATATCAGCTGCAATTTAATGATGAATACTACTTTAGTCGTTTCTTTAAAAAATGCACCCAGATTTCTCCACAGGCCTTTAGAAATAAAGGAGGCATTTCTCAAGTGGCATATTTGTCCAAGTAATATCCTTTTTCGTCCATTTTAGGGCTGCGTCATACGCTATAACTTTGTTTCATCAAATAAGTAAAACTTTTATTATGAAACAAATGTTACATTTTTTAGCAAATGCTCAACAGCAATTTATCCATTTCATCAGAATATCAACTGCAATTGTTATGATCTGGATTGGCGGACTCAAAGCCTTTCATTACGAAGCAGAAGGAATTGTTCCTTTTGTTGCCAACAGTCCGTTAATGAGTTTTTTCTACTCTAAAGAAGCTCCTGAATACAAACAATACAAAAACCTTGAAGGTCAGGAAATATCAAAAAACATTGCCTGGCACGAAGAAAATGGCACCTATGTCTTTTCAATTGGTCTTGGTCTTGTTATCGTTATCATAGGATTAATGAACTTAGCAGGTATATTTTATTACAAAATAGGTCTTATTGGCGGCCTGTTAACTTTTGCAATGTCATTGGTAACACTTTCTTTCTTAATAACTACTCCAGAAGTGTACGTGCCAAATTTGGGCGGTGACTTTCCAACTGAGCATTTTGGCTTTCCATTTCTTTCTGCTGCGGGCAGACTCGTTATTAAAGATGTAATCATGATGGCCGCCGGACTGGTTACAGCTTCAGATTCTGCTCGAAGAATACTTTTAAATAAAATACAATCTTAATTTTATAAAATAAATATCATGAAAACAATTCAAGTTCCTGCTAAAGATCAATTAAACCCAATTTCACAATCTATATTGGAAACAGTAGAATCTAAAATGGGAAAAATCCCAAATCTATATGCTGTTATCGGTTATTCATCCTCTGCATTAAAAGCAATGTTAGATACAGAAGCTGCCCTTTCTACTGATTCTTCTTTTTCGGCAAAAGAAAGAGAAGCTGTAAACCTTATCGTTTCTCAAATAAATAATTGTGATTATTGTCTCGCGGCTCATACCATGATTGGAAAAATGAGAGGTTATACCCAAGAAGATACCCTTGCTATTCGCAAAGCACAATTCAGCGATGTTAAACTTAATGCAGTTATTGTATTGGCAAAATCGATTACGTCTAATAAAGGAGCTGCTGACCCATATGATTTAGAACGTTTTTTTGAAGCGGGTTATGACGAAAAAGCTTTAGTAGAACTTACCGCATTGATTGCCTTAAGAAGTTTTACAAATTATGTTTTTGCAAATACTAAAATTCCCGTAGATTTTCCTGAAGCGGCATCTTTATAATTTAGTCATAAAAAAAACGTATCACATAAATTAAATGTGATACGTTTTTTTATTTCTTTATCCTCTCTTTTAATCTTCTATCCTGTTATTCCAGAAATTTTTTTGATAATTAAGTCCTTTAATCGTTCCTGATTATCATCTCCCCAGCGTCCTAAAACACCAATAACCGGAATCAAACTTTCACCAAAATCAGTTAAACTGTATTCAACCTTTGGCGGTACTACAGGATATATTTTCCTAACCTATGTCCCGATTTGTACAATAGAGGAAAAACTTATCCTATATGAATCGTGATTCCTATAATACCACAATGAAACCTCTTGCTTTTGAAAGAAATTCTGAAAAAGCCGGTTTAAAAGCAGAAGTATCCGGAACTTTTTCCGGCAGTCCTCTCACCTTAACTTATAATTTTGAGTTTGATGATAAAAAAATCCAATCGCAGCAGATTAATTAATTTGTTTTAACCCGCACATTAATCAAATAAAACACTCATTAACAACCAAATATACTTTTAATTCATGCTGTATTATTTAACAAAATTTCAAAGCAACGATATATCGTTGGCAGTCGATTTTCTAATATTTTAAATTTAAATACTATTATTATCAATACCTTCGTAGAGCCAGTTTAATCCATAAAAAAATGCTTTCTAACCACTACAGAATAATTCTGTCTCTCCTTGTATGGTTTACATTTGGAGAAGTAAATGCATTGGCTCCTTTTACGAGCATAAAGCAGGCAGAAATAACGGGAAAAAGTCAACTCGTTCTGGAAAATGATTTAGATCTAAAAACAGCTTATAACGAACTACAGGTAAAAATAGCAGAGGGAAGGCTAAACAAATTACCGGAAAGCATAGACAAAATCAAAATTTTATTAAAAGTAAGCGACTGGTATGAAGCTTCATACAACAATCCTATAACACTAAAAAAAGCTTTGCAATATGCTGAGGAAGCCCTTCAGATAAGTCAGACCCTTCATTCTAATATTTATACAGGTAAATGTTACCTGCAGCTTTCTATGGTGCAAGAGTTGAGAAATAACAATTCGATGATAGAAGTCAACGCCAGAAAAGCAATAGAAGCACTAAATAAAACAAAACAAACAGATGATTTAGGAGAGGCATGGGTAATGGTTTGGTCAGCTAAAATGCGTACTGATGCACCAATAAAAGAAAGATTAATTCCAATTTTCAAAGCGGCATCTTTATTTGAAAAGTCCGGAAACAAAAAAAGAAGCGGCGACTGCTACAGAGAAATCAGCGAATTGTATTTTTCAATCTCAGATTTTCATAACTCCTCAAATTCACTAAAAAAAGCGATCTCTTATTACAAGGCAGCCAATCTTAATGAAACTGATATTTATCCCATTACCTCAAGACTGAACATCATTTATGAAACAGAAAAGAAAAGTCTGGATATTATCAAACTTAAAAATAAAACCTTATTACAGCAAAGCAAACTTAAAAATGAAGTTTTTTTGCGCAATTCAATGGTAACTTTTGTTTTCCTTTTACTTATAATTCTAGGTTTACTTTACAAAAGTTACAGATTCAAGAAAAAAACAAATAAGGTACTCGAAACGCAGCAAAATGAAATCAATAAAAAAAATAATGCACTGGAAAAGCTCGTTGTTGAAAAAGAATGGCTGCTGAGAGAAATTCATCATAGAATAAAAAATAACCTGCATATGGTCGTAGGGCTTTTGGCAAGCCAGACAGAATTTTTAAAAAATGAAGAAGCAGTTCAGGCCATCAATAACAGTCAGAACAGGATTCAGGCGATGTCATTAATTCATCAAAAATTATATCAGTCAGAAAGTTTATCTATTATTGATATGCCTTCATATATCTTTGAATTGACTGAATACTTAAAAGATTCATTTGAAATTAGAAACCTAATCCGATTTAGCCTGGATATAGACAGTTTTAATCTGCCTTTGTCACACTCAATTCCAATTGGCCTTATTTTTAATGAAGCCGTTACAAATGCTATTAAATATGCTTTCCCAGATCAAAAAAACGGAATTATTACTATTTCACTTAAAGCCGTCGAAGATAATAAGTACATGTTAATTATTCACGATAACGGCATTGGGCTTCCACCCGATTTTGATCCTTATAATAACCCTTCATTGGGAGTTAAATTAATGCATGGACTTTCTGCAGATATCGATGGAAAGTTTCTCATCAATAATTCAAATGGTACTAAAATAACACTTGAATTTATTTTTAACGAAAATAATTCTCATTAATTCAATTTTAAAATGGCAAAACCATTAAAAATACTTATTGTTGAAGATCAGTTTGTAGAGGCAAATCATTTACGATTAATGCTGAAAAAAGCGGGGCATTCTATAATTGGAATGGCACGTTCTGTGGCTGATGCCAAATATTATATTGCACAGCAGAGACCAGAACTGGTTCTTCTGGATATTTTTCTTTCGGGAAAGGAAACCGGCATTGACCTTGCCGAAATACTAAAAGACGATAACATTCCATTTATTTATCTATCGGCTAATTCTAATGAAGAAGTGCTCAGCAAAGCTAAATTGACGCATCCGTATGGTTTTTTAGTAAAACCTTTCAGAGAAAAAGATTTACTAATCACCATTGAAATTGCCGAATATCATCAGGAACACGGTATTGAATCCTCAATTAGAAAAGAACTTTTATTTCAAAAGCAATTAAAAACAATTATTACAAAAAACGGTACTTGGGATGACAGAGTCCTGACCATTATTACGGCCTTACAATCTCTTATTTCTTTTGATCTTGTAATGGCAGTTTTTTATATAGATGATACACTATCAAACAAAGTTTTGGGATATGCAAGAACAGGTTTGCACGAATATCAAAAAATAGGAATTGAGGAATTACAAAATATTACCGCTTTAAAAGAATCTGAAATAAATGAATTAAGAAATAAAAGTAAAGTGGAAACTGAAGCTGCTTTCTATAACGATCAGGATTTTATAAAAATATGCGATAAAACCCCAATCAAAAAGATGATTGCAAATTCAATGAATATGAAATCCAATCTTATGCTTCCAATACCATTATCACGAAATGAAAATGGCGGATTGTACTTGTCTTTTTTCAGCAGACAAACTAATAATTACAATAAAAATCATGTAACGCTTTGCGAAAGACTTCAGGAACCTTTAATATATGCTATTGAAAATTTAGTTAGTCATGATAAAAAAATAGATCAAAAAAATAGTTCCGCTGCACATCATAAAACAGAAAAGAATGCAAAAGTAACAGGCTTTGAAACGATAGTAGGAAAAAGTCCGGTTCTGCTCAAATTATTTGATCATATTCTACAAGTCGCCCCAGCCGATACAACTGTTTTAATTACCGGAGAAAGTGGTACCGGGAAAGAAAGCATTGCTCAAAGCATACAGCAGCTTTCGAACAGAAAAGAACAGCCATTTGTAAAAATTAACTGCTCTGCACTTCCTCCAAGTCTGATTGAATCTGAACTATTCGGACACGAAAAAGGAGCTTTTACAGGCGCCGCCGAAAGAAGAATAGGCAAATTTGAACAAGCACATAATGGTACATTATTTCTGGATGAAATTGGCGACATGCCTCTAGAAATGCAGGCAAAACTGCTTCGTGCTATTCAGGAAAAAGAAATTGAGCGCGTTGGCGGTAATCTTCCCATAAAAGTAAATGTTCGTATAATAGCGGCAACCAATTGTAATCTGGAAAAAGAAGTTGCTGACGGCCGTTTTAGACTTGATTTGTATTACAGGCTGAATGTATTTCCTATTCAGCTGCCACCACTGCGAGAACGTAAGGAAGATATTGGTCTTCTAGCACGTCATTTTATTGCTGTCTATAGCTCTAAAACGGGGAAAAAGGTAACAGAAATAGCAGAAAGCGCACTCAAAAGTCTTTTATCCTATCAATGGCCGGGAAATATTCGCGAACTTGAAAATCTTATTGAAAGAAGTGTTCTTTTAGCCAAAACAGAAACAATTGAGCATATTCCGCTTCCCGCTTTTGATGAAATAAAAGTAAATAATAACACAAATGAATGGTACTTTAAAACCATTCAAGAAAATGAAAGAGAGCATATCATCAATGTTCTAGAAAAATGCAACGGCAGAATCAGAGGTGCAGGCGGTGCATCAGAAATATTAGGACTTCCTCCTACTACACTAGCATCCAGAATGCAGAAACTCGGCATCAAAAGAAGCCATTTTTAATTGTGAATTGTGAAATGTGAATTACCCAGCTACAGTGGCAAAAGCGGTGTGAATCTCTGTGCCATTTTCATAACTAACATTTCACTGCAAACTACCAACTATCAACTCCCAACTATCAACTATCAACTATCAACTACCAACTATCAACTCGTCCACAATTCACAATTAAAAAAAACGTTATTACGTTGCCTTAATTTCGTCGTACGACGAAATATAGTTCGTTTAAAATCAATCAAAAACAATCAATTGACTAATATTCAATTAATTACAAAATAGGTTCGGTTTTCGTTTACCGTTTGGCATAACATTAAAACAGGTAATTATGCTAACTGAAAACCCTACTACAATACTTTTTATTACAGGTGCATTTGTCAGTAATAAATGCTGGGACGAATGGAAAGCTTTCTTTGAAAGTAAAGGCTTTAAAACGCTGGCTCCAGCTTGGCCTTACAAGGACGCTCCTTCGGCAGTTTTACGCGATCGTCATCCAGATCCGCAAATTGCAAGTCTGCGATTAACTCAGTTAATAGAACACTTTGAAAATATTGCCAAAAGCCTTCCTCAAAAACCTATCGTTATTGGTCACTCCATTGGCGGACTTACAGCACAAATACTTCTACAGCGTAATTTAGCCGCAGCGGCAATTGCTATACATTCAGTTCCTCCACAGGGAATAATGACCTTCAAATTTTCATTTTTAAAAGCTGGCTGGGGACCGCTTGGTTTTTTTACTTCAACAAAAAAGACTTTTCTAATGAGTTTTAGCCAGTGGCAATATGCGTTTACTAACGGAATGCCTGAAGAATGGCAGGATAAAGCGTATTGCGATTCTGTAATTCCAGAATCTAAATTAATCGTTCGAGATACGATTACTTCGGCGGCAAAAGTTGATTTTAAAGCTCCTCATAATCCTCTATTACTAATTGCCGGATCAACAGATCATACGATTCCTGAATCACTGAATTATTCCAATTACAAAAAATACACTGACAAAGATTCTATTACAGATTTCAAGGTTTTTCCAGAAAGAAATCACTTTGTTTTAAACCAGCCCGGATGGCAGGAAATCGCACTTTTCATACAAAACTGGCTCGAAAAACTTCCAGTTCAAAATTCATAATAACCAATTATTTTTTAACTAATTAAAATTTTAAAATCATGAAAACGAATTTATTAAGTACCTCATTTTTTAACTTTAAAGGAAAAACGAAGCTTTTTTTTGCATTTGGCTTTTTACTATTGACTCTAATTTCTTGTAATAAAAAAGCAGAAGAAACTCCTGTGGCAGAAGCAAAACCAGCAGCATCAGCAGAAACAGCTCAAACTCCACCTGCAAATCCGCCTGCCAATTTTAAACATGCCACCGCAGAAGTCAACGGAGTTAAAATTCATTATGTTATTGGCGGTAAGGGAGATCCGCTTGTTTTAGTTCATGGATTTGGACAAAACTGGTATATGTGGAATCGCCTATTGCCAGAATTATCAAAACATTTTACGGTTATCGCTCCCGATTTGAGAGGTGTTGGCGAATCTGATAAACCAGAAAGCGGTTATGATAAAAAAACAATGGCAACAGATATTCACGAACTGGTAAAAAAATTAGGTTACAATAACATCAATCTTGCAGGACATGATATTGGACTTATGGTGGCTTACGCGTATGCGGCGCAATACGGAAACGAAGTAAAAAAAATAGCTTTAATGGACGCACTTTTACCCGGAATTGAGCCAGTTTGGTCTAATGTGAAAGGATCTGCATGGTGGTTTGGATTTTTTGCATGGCCAGCTTCCGGCGATATTGTAAAAGGAAAAGAAAAAGAATTCTTAACCAATTTCTGGCCGGTTGTAGGACACGCCAAAGATCCTTTTACTGCTGAAGAAACTGCAGAATTTATTAGAGCTTATGCTGTTGAAGGCGGTACAACTGCTGCTTTTAAATGGTTTGGGGCATTTGACCAAGACGGAAAAGACAACCTAATTTTCGCGAAGAAAAAGCTAAAAATGCCATTATTAGCAATGGGCGGAGAATATTTTGCTGCTGCTTTCTTAAAAGATCATTCCAAATTAGTGGCCGAAAATGTTTCTGAATCTAAAATTGCCGGCTCTGGCCACTGGCTTGTTCAGGAAAATACAGCACAGGTACAAAAAGATTTACTTGCTTTTTTCTTGGCTAAATAATTAAAATCATGAAAAAACTATTGTTTTCAGTATTGTTTTTTACTGGGCTTGTATGTCAAGCCCAGCAGAAAGCAGATCTGATTATTTACAACGGAAAAATTGCAACCATGCAGCAACAAAATGAATTTGTTCAAGCAATTGCAATAAAGGACGGAATTATTTTAGACACAGGAACCGAAAAAAATATACTCTCAGTTTATAAAAATTCGGCGACAAAACTAATTGATGCCAAAGGAAAAACGGTAATTCCGGGATTGAATGACAGTCATATGCACGTTATTCGTGAAGGTTTAAACTACAATTCTGAACTGCGCTGGGACGGTGTAAAAACCTTAAAACGTGCTATGGAAATGCTAAAAGAACAGGCGGCAAGAACTCCAGAAGGTGTTTGGATAAAAGTTATAGGCGGCTGGAACGAATTTCAGTTTGAAGAAAAAAGACAGCCAACCATTGCCGAAATCAATGCTGCTGTTCCTGATAAACCTGTGTTTATAACGTATTTGTATGGAAAAGCTTTTCTAAACAAAAAAGGTATTGAAGTTTTAGGTTATACAAAAGATACCAAATATGAAGGAAGTCTTCTAGAACAGGATTCTAATGGCAATTTAACGGGTTTAATGTACGCCAAAGAAACACCAAAAGCGATTTATACCACATTGGGACTTACCACAAAATTAAATCCCGAAGAACGTTTAAACAGTTCCATTCAGTTTAATCGTGAACTGAATCGTTTTGGTCTTACAAGTGTTATTGATGCTGCAGGTGGAAGCCAAAACTTTCCTGCGGATTATGTTACTTCATTAGAATTGGCAAAACAAAACAAATTGAGTCTCAGAATTTCTTATTATTTGTTTGCACAGCAAAAAGGCAGAGAATTACAAGATTATGAGAAATGGGTTGCCACAACTCAAATCAATAAAAACGATAATTTGATTGTTGCCAATGGTTATGTTGAAGAAGGCGCTGGAGAAAACATCGTCGCTTCGGCGGCTGATTTTGAAAACTTTCTGGAACCGAGAATCGTATTGTCTGATGAAATGGAAAAAGATCTCGAACCTATTATTCGGTTATTGGCTAAAAACAAATGGCCTTTCAGACTTCACGCCACTTACGGTGAATCGATTGACAGAATGCTGCATGTTTTTGAAAAAGTAAATAAAGAAATTCCGTTTAACGGATTACGCTGGTTTTTTGATCATGCCGAAACTATTACACCATCAGAATTGGAGCGTGTTAAAAAACTAGGAGGCGGTGTTGCGGTGCAATTTAGAATGTATTATCAGGGAGAATTGTACAACAAATTATACGGAGCGCCAAAAACACAATTACCTCCAATTAAAAAAATGCTCGAACTTGGAATTCCGGTTGGTGCGGGAACAGATGCAACTCGAATTTCTACCTACAATCCGTGGATGTCACTGCATTGGCTGTTGACAGGTAAAACAATTGGAGGAATGCAGTTCTGGCCAAAAGATCAGATTTTAGACAAATTCACCGCTTTGCAATTGTACACTTCTGGAAGTGCCTGGTTTTCTGGTGAAGAAAAAGACAAAGGAAAATTAATCAAAGGAATGTACGCCGATTTAGCCATTTTGTCTGACGATTATTTTTCGGTCAAAGCAGATGATGTTCGAAAAATTGAATCGGTTTTGACGGTTGTTAATGGTAAAATTGTTTACGCTTCCGCGGAATATAAAGCGTTGAATCCAGAAATTCCTGCTGTAATTCCGGATTGGTCGCCTGTGAAATACTTTGGAGGTTATCAGAAATGATGGCACGCAGATTTTACGGATTCGCTTTGGCGAAGACGCTGATTTAAACGGATTTTTTTATGTTTTAGTTTGAGCTGATTCCAAAAAAGCAATTTCTCTCCCTTTAGCCCTGATCGAAGCGGCATCCTTTGCTTTTTTTCTTTAAAAAAGCAAAGATATAGCGAAGAGCAGGAACCATGTATCCAAAAAAGCCAAATGTCTTTGCTTCTAAAAAAATAAACATTGAAAAAAATATTCAAGATGAAAAATTATAAATCCATACTAATTACCGTACTTTTTGCTGTCGTTTTTCTTTCGACGCAAAATACATATGCACAGATTCCGCTTCCGCCCGAAGTTCCAATTTGGGATGCGAATAAAGTGACTTTACAACTGCATAAAATATCTGATAATGTTTATGCCGTTTCGCCGTCAACAACCGAAACCGAAACAACAAAAGGAATTCCGCAGGCAACTTCTGCGGGATTTATTGTGGGCGATAAAGGTGTATTGTTAATCGAGACGATGTTGAGTAAAAGACTATACGACCAATTGTATAAATTGATTCGTTCTGTTACGCCAAAACCAATTATTTATGCGGTAAATACAAGCGATCACGGCGATCATTGTTTTGGAAATTATCTGCTTCCAAAAGAAACTATTTTAATACAAAACGAATTCTGCAAAGAAAATCTTGCGAAGAATTACGACGGAATAAAACAATTTATGATCATGCTTTTTGGAAAAGATCGCGGGATAGAACAAAGTGTGTATCATCCCGCTGATCTTACTCTGGCAGTTAATCAAAGTTTAAAATTGGATTTGGGCGGCGGAAAAATTGTAGAAATCATCAATGTAGGAACCGCGCAGTCTCCGGCAGATTTGTTTGTTTTTTTGAAAGATTCAGACAAAAATGTATTGTGGGCAGGAAATCCATTTATTGCTGAAAGCCCTGCGATTCCATGGCTTTTTGACGGTTATTTTTTAGAGCCTGTTCAAAATCTTCAGAAAATTTATGATATGATTGGCGACAATGATGTTGTTGTTCCCGGTCACGGCCGAATTACCAATAAAAAGGGAATCAAATTTACAATCGATTATGTAAATGCATTAAAGAAAAATGTGGAAGATGCAGTCAAAAAAGGCGAAACAGTAGAACAGGTTAAAACTTCGGTTACAATGAAAGAGTTTGATAAAGGGTATGTCCTTTTTAACTGGCTGCATTACAATTTCAACATTCCAAACGCTTACAACGATATTAAGAAAAACAGTTTAGGCAAATAGCCATGAAAAAAATTATTCTATTATATCTGATTTGTGTACAGCTTCATGCTCAGTCTTATCCTGATTTTAAACCACTGCGATTTGATGAAAATTATGAAGTTTTACAAAAAGATACCGTCAAAAATAACTGGTATAAAACCATGAAATATCTGCCTCTCTCCTTCTCGGGGAAAACGTATCTGAGTTTTGGAGGAGAGATAAGATATCAATATTTCTATGCCAAAAATGAAAAATGGGGAGACGATCCTGTTGATCATGACGGCTATATTTTAAACCGATTTTTGCTTCATGCTGATTTTCATTCCAGCAAATTTTTCAGGGCTTTTGTACAGCTTCAGAGCAGTAATGCCAACAGCCGAATTGATCCAAGTCCAGTTGACAGTGATCCGCTGGAAGTGCATCAGGGTTTTGTGGATCTAAATCTGATTTCAGAAAAAAACAAACAATTGATTTTTAGGGCAGGAAGACAGGAATTAAGTTACGGTTCACAGCGTTTGGTTGCCGTTCGCGACGGGCCGAATAATCGTCAGTCGTTTGATGGCGCAAAAGCTATTTTAGGTTTTACTAATTATCGAGCCGATTTATTTTACAGTCATTATGTAGTGGCGCAAGATGGCATTTTTGATGATTATTCGAATAAAAAAAGACAGTTTTGGGGAAGTTATTTTGTGATCAATAAAATTCCAGTCATTAAAAATATTGACCTCTATTATTTGGGTTACCAAAGAGCAAATGCCAATTTTGATGATGCTTCTGGAAAAGAACTTCGGCATTCTGTTGGAACACGAATTTGGGGAAAATATGACGAATGGCGGTATGATGCGGAAGCGGTTTATCAGTTTGGAGATGTCGATTCTAAAGATATAAGAGCTTGGACGGTTTCTTTAAATACAGGTTATCAATTTTCGTCTGTTATCTTAAAACCCGAATTTGGATTTAAAGTTGAATTAATCAGCGGAGATAAAACAAATGGAGATAACAACCTCAACACCTTTAATCCGCTGTTTCCTAGAGGTGGTTATTTTGGTTTGGCATCTGTTATTGGTCCTTCCAATTTAGTTGATTTTCATCCGTCTATTAGTTTAGAATTGTCCAAAAATATCGATTGGGTTATTGATTATGATATGTTCTGGAGATACAGCAGCGAAGACGGAATTTACGGTCCAAACACGATTATGATTTATCCGGGAAATGCTACAACTGCAAAAGAAATTGGAAAACAATTAGAAAGTGAAATTATCTACACTCCTAATCAATATCTCTATTTTAGAGTTGAAGCTACTTGGTTTAAAGCTGGGGATTTTTTGAAAGCGGCGGGTGCGGGAAAAAATATGTTTTTTACGGGAGTTACGATGCAAATTAAGTTTTAAGATTATTCCTTTTGCGATGAAAATTGCTCGAAAAGTCGCGAAGACGCAAAGTTTTTTTCTTTTTTAAGTTTTGTAATAAGGCTTTGAAATTCAAAAGGAAATTCAAGAAAAACATTCCCTTTTGAATTGAATTGCCTCCAGCTTTAGCTGGAGGTTTCTAGTAACAATAAGGAAAAGGCTTTAGCCAAATAGGCGGTTTCGGCTAAAGCCAATTTCTCATTTTATTTTTTACCTCCAGCTAAAGCTGGAGGCAACTCACAAAAATTTTGATAAAATTCAAAAAATAGAACAATGACAACAAGAAGAAATTTTATAAAAATGGCAGGATTGACAAGTGCAGCAGTAATGGCAAATCCTGTTGAAACTTTTTCGAAAACTATAAATGAAGAAAAAATGGAATTTGAAACCCAAAATAAATGGCTGGACGGATCAAGATTGGTTGTTTCTGTATCTATGCAGTTTGAAGCCGGAGGACAACCCGAAAATGCTGAAAGTCCGTTTCCGCAGAACATGC
Source organism: Flavobacterium sp. HSC-32F16 (assembly GCF_024171645.1). Taxonomy (GTDB): domain Bacteria; phylum Bacteroidota; class Bacteroidia; order Flavobacteriales; family Flavobacteriaceae; genus Flavobacterium. Next base: position 455,469 of record NZ_JALKAC010000001.1, read on the forward strand.
AGAAAGGTTATATTGATCAGCCTGCTTTAACCTGGTATCAATATGGTTATAAAGAAGGGATTCCGAGAATGCTCGACAATTGGGACAAACACGGCATAAAAGTTACTTCGCATATGGTTGGTTCGGCTGTGCTGCAAAATCCGCAGCTGGCAAAGGAAATAGTACAACGCGGTCATGAAGCGGCGGCTCATGGTATGAATTGGAGTTCGCAATATGCTATGTCTTATGAAGATGAGAAAAAATTTATCAAAACGGGTGTCGATGCTATAAAAAGTGTAACAGGTTTTACAGCTGTTGGTTATAATGCAAACTGGCTTCGACGCGGCGAAAACACAATCAAAATTCTTCAGGAATTGGGTTTTACGTATCACATCGATGATTTAAGCAGAGACGAACCGTTTATAATTCAAGCAAATAAAAAAGATTTTGCCGTTGTACCTTATACTATACGCTGTAATGATATTGTTTTGATTGAAGGAAAGAACTTTTCTTCAGACCAATTCTTTTATCAGGTAAAAGCAGAATTTGATCAGCTTTATGCCGAAAGCGAATTCAAAAGAAGACAAATGTCTATAAGTTTTCACGACAGAATTGGCGGCACTCCGCAAATGGTAAAAACAACATCTGATTTATTAAATTATATTAAAGGACATAAAGGAGTCAGTTTTAAACGAAAAGATGAAATTGCGAGAATGACACTTCAAGATAAAACTTCTATTCGGGAATAGCAGTATTTTAATTTGATACTTTCTATTGTTATTATTTCTTCTATTTTATAAACTACCTTTCAAAATATGTCGTTTTTTGAAATGCTAAATCTTTCGATTTAGCATTTTTTATTTCTTTTTTTTATTTTAACCAATAAATACATATAACTCAAATTAAGATTAAGGCTTTATATCTCTATAAATTATTGAATATAAATACTTTATAGTGTATTTTATTTTTATTTAGAATAATTAAAAATTATCTTGTTTGTAAAGTGTTTTAATAATATTTTTGCATTAAATTAATTTAAGTTTAAGATAATGCGTGCACAAGGAATAAAAGTTCTACTAGCCTTTTTTTTAATAACAGCAAACATTTACTGTCAAAATAATAAAGCAAAAATTTCCGGAATTGTATTTACAAATACGGGTAAACCTGCAGAGGGCGTTTCAGTATCTTTAAAAGGAACTTCTTATACAGATTTAACAAACGAAAAAGGAGAATATCAAATTACTGCTGCACCCGGAAATTATACTTTATTAATTAGTTCTGTGGGTTTCAAATCAAAAGAAATTGAAGTAAATATAGAACAGTCAGACAAAAAGGTTAAAAATACTTATATCGAAGAAGATACAGCAGCTTTAGATGAAGTTAAAGTTACCGGAAAATCTAAAGAACAGCGTGTACGTGAGCAGCCTTTTAATATAAATTCTATTGAATTAAATAAATTATATAATACCTCTGCCGACTTAAATCAGGTTTTAAATCGTTCTTCGGGAATTCGAATTCGTGAAACCAGCGGATTAGGAGGAGATTTTAACTTCTCTGTAAATGGATTATCCGGCAAGCAAATTAAATTTTTTATTGATGGTATTCCGATGGAAAATTTTGGAAGCACCATGTCTTTAAATAACATACCCATAAATTTAGCCGAACGTATTGAGGTTTACAAAGGTGTAGTTCCGGTTTCTTTAGGAGCAGATGCTTTAGGAGGCGCGGTAAATATCGTAACCAACCAAAACATCAATACTTTTTTGGATGCTAGTTACAGTTATGGCTCTTTTAATACTCACAGAGCAGCATTATCAAGCAGATATACCAGCGAGAAAAGCGGTTTTACTATTGGCGTAAATGGTTTTTATAATTTTTCTGATAATAATTATATCATGAAAAATGTCACTTTGTCCGGCCAAAGCACGCCTCGCAATTTCAGGAGATTCAATGACGGTTTCGAATCGACTATGGTACAGGTTGAAACTGGTTTTAGAAATAGAAACTGGGCTGATGTTTTCCTTATTGGTTTTCAATATGCCGATCGCTATAAAGAACGCCAGACTGGCGCTACTCAGGAGAATGTTTTTGGCGAAGTGCATTCATCAGGCGATTTTATTCTGCCAAGCATAAAATATAAAAAAGACAATTTTTTAATCGATGGTCTAAGCGCTAATTTATACGCTTCTTATGCTGTTGATAAAAATACCAATACAGATACCTCGATTAATAAATATGACTGGAATGGTGAAGTGATCGATACGCATCCCAACTTTGGAGAACAGGGATCGTTTCAGATATTTAAATATGAAAATAAATTTGCCATTGCCAGAGCCAACTTTAGTTATCAACTGAATGAAAATAACTTATTCAGCTTTAATTACAATTTAAGCAACAGCACCAGAAAAGGGATTAATTATTATGATTTAAGCAATCAGGAATCGAATGCTTTAGATATTCCTAACAAATTAAATAAATCAATTGCAGGATTGGGCTGGGAAAATCAAGCTTTTAATAACCGATTAAATACTTCTGTATTTGTAAAAAATTACCGTCTGCATACTTACATCAGAGAAGCTGTTTTTTATAATTCTACGGGGTATAAAAAAGAAGAATCAGAACTTACCAATAATTATTTTGGATACGGAACCGCCCTTAGGTATAAATTATCTGATAACAGCGGCATAAAAGCTTCTTTTGAACATACCTACAGAATTCCTGAAGTTGAAGAACTATTGGGAGATGGAATAAACGTACTTGCCAATCCTAAATTGAAACCGGAAAGCAGTAACAACTTTAATTTTGGAGCTTACTATAAATTTATTTTGCAGGATTATCATAGTGTTGCTATTGAAGCAAATGGTTTTATAAGAAACGCTCAGGATTTTATTCTTTTATTACCCGGAGGTATTTTTTCTACCTACAGCAATGTGGGTAAAGTAGATATTACAGGTTTTGATGCAGATATTAAATACCATTATAAAGCTTTTAATGCTTCGCTTAATGCAAGTTATAATGATGCTGTTAATAAAGATAAAGGTTCTTCTGCCTATTTAGACAAACTGCCTAATCAGCCTTGGTTATTTGCCAACGGAAGTTTAGGATATGGAAAAGAAAACTGGTTAGGAAAAAATACTAAGATTCAATTTGACTGGTATTCACAATATATTCACTGGTTTTATCTAACATGGCCAAGCAAAGCATTCGAAGCGGGTAAAAGCAGAATTCCAACTCAGTTTATTCAAAATGCCAGTATAAGTTATTCTTTAAATAACGGAACCTATAATATTTCGTTAGACTGCACGAACATTTTTGATACAGAAGCGTATGATAATTACAAATTACAAAAAGCAGGAAGAGCTTTCTATATAAAACTAAGATATTTCATTAAATAATAAATTAAAATTAACTTAAACAACTAATAATGAATACTAAATTAAAATTTCTGGGTCTGTTAAGCGTGGCATTGATGGGTCTTGTTTCTTGCAGTAATGATGACAAGAAAGAAAGTGATGAAACTACAACGGGAGAAGAATTTGTTTTTGCAGGAGGCGTAAATAATCCTTCGGCTTCTTATATGCTTACATCTGGAACATTGGCAAGCGGTTTTGTATCTGCTAATGGAAATGGTGCCGAAATAACAGGAAACGGCAGATTATTTAAAAATGGATTTTATTATAATCTGGCTAACGGAAAACTATCTAAGTATAAGTTTGAAAAAAACATACTTACTTTATCAAAAGAAATAACATTGGCAGGTAATGCTTTATGGTCATATTGGTTAAATGATACTACTCTTATTATATGGAATGGTACAACATCTGCACCAAGCGCAGATTTGACTTATAATATTGTTAATACAGATGATTTATCAGTAGCTAAATCAGGAACTTTGACTGTTACAGGTTTACAAGCTGCAGATAAAGCTATTTATCTTTCGGGATGTACTTTAAATAACGGTAAATTATATTTACCATACGTGGTATATCATTCAGGATGGACCAGTACTTCTGTATCTTACCTGGCATCTGTAGATTATCCTTCAATGACTAATTTAAAAATTGATACTGATACTCGTTCTGGTGCTTTAGGTACATTTTCTACTTTAATGGGAGGTACGATAAAATACAATAATGATCTTTACATCATTACAGACTGCGGTGACCGTTGGGGATCTGTAGCAGACAAACCAAGTGCTATTTTTAAAGTAAGCAATGGAGCAGCAGAAATTAATGCTGATTATTTCTTTGATTTATCTGCAATCAGCGATGGAAACAAAGAATTTTATGGTCTTTATGATTTAGGGAACGGAAAAGGAATAACCCGTCTTGGAAAAAAAGATGTTCTTTTAACTTTTGATGACTACAACGGATCGGATGTATTTGAATATTATGTGGTTGATGTAGCGGCTAAAACTAAAACTAAATTGAATTTACCTTTAAGCCAGTATGTAAGTTCTTCTCCTGTTTTGGTTGAAAATGGTAAAGCTTATATTTTAGCATCAACAAAAGCAAACGGTAACTTTGTTTATACTTACGATATCAATTCGGGAAGTTTGTCAAAAGGTATTGAAGTAAAAGGTTTAGATTACGTAAACTGGATTTCAAGATTAAATAAATAAGCAGTTTAGAATTAACTGTTATTAGAAGGTCGGGAATTAGATTCCCGACCTTCTTTTTTATAAAAAAGAAAGTAAAGTCACATTTACTTTAAATTTAAAATCAAGGATTTCTAAATCTAAACTAAGTAATTCTTAAAAAAACTCAATTTAATAACGGCAGAGTAATGGTAAATATCGTTCCTTTTGCCACAAGAGAACTAACATCAATTTCGCCATTATGCAGGCTGATGATTTGTTTTACAATAGACAATCCGACACCATAACCATTTTCGTAGTTTTTGTTTTTTCCTCTGTAAAATAAATTATAAATCTGTTCCAAATCTCCTTCAGGAATTCCAATTCCGTTGTCTGAAAAAGTTAAGATAATTTTATCAGCAGAAGCATTTATGTCAACGTTACAGGAATGATCTTCAGAATATTTACAGGCATTTTCCATAATATTGGAAAAAGCAATTTGCAGTAAATAGGGATTTCCCAAATAATTATAAAAATTAGCATCAGTATCATCTAAGTCAGCGTAGCTTATCCCTATTTTATATTTTACATCCTTCTTATTCAGCAGGTTTAATTTAGCATCAACTAAAACTTCGTCTATTCGAATATTTGACATTTTAATTTGCGAAATATCATAATTAGCCCGTGCAAAGTCAAGCAATGCAGTCGAAAGCTGCGAAACATGATTGGCTTCTTCTAAAGCATTGTCTAATGAAACTTTATAATCGTCAATAGTCTGATTTAGTTCTTTTCCGAGTTCAATTTCTGCAATTAAAATAGAAAGCGGTGTTCGGAATTCATGTGAAATCGTAGTCACAAAATTTCTATGATTATTAAATGACTTTTCTAATCGGTTGAAAGTTGCGTTGAAAGTTTGTGTGAGCTCGTAAAGTTCGTCTTTAGCTTTGGGAACTACGATTCGTTTATTAAGATTATGTTCGGATATATCTCTAATCTGAAAAATAATATCCTTTAAAGGTTTCAAGGTATAATAGGAAAATCCAAAACCAATAATAAAAATCAATACGATCGAAATAAAATATACATAAAGTACATTTTCTTTAAAAGCATTGATATGATTTAGTCCCGTTACATCTATTGCTCTTCCTACTATATAAAATTCTTTGTTATTGTCGGTATATAAAATGCCTCGGTATTGGTATTTATCATCCATCCAGTTTACTGCACGATTCTTTTTTATAGACTGTACTATTTTTTTACTGCCAAGAGGCGGCATATTATCCGAAAAATAAAGATTAAAGTTGCTGTCGTAAACGCTGATATCGGCTTCGTTAAGCACTTTTTTATTTTTGTTATGTAGAAATTTAATAAGATTTTTATTGATCTGGGCATCAAATATAAACTCGGCGCGCCAGATTATTTTATAATCGAGACGGTCAAAAAATTCCTCTTTTCTGTTTTTTTCAGAAACAAAATAGACGCTGTATGCAAAAACTAAGAGAATAAAAGCCGTTAAAATAGCGTAAGCAAGAGCCGTTCGGGTTACTAATTTCATATTTTACTGCTTAAAATAAATCCCATTCCAACTTTGGTATGAATGAGTTTCTGTTCAAAACCTTTATCAATCTTTTTTCTCAAATATGCGATGTAGACATCAATATAATTGGTTCCAGTGTCAAAATTATTCCCCCAGACATTATCGGCAATTTCATCCCGGGTAAGCAGTCTTTCGGGATTCTGCATCATAAAATGCAGTAAATTAAATTCTTTTGGCGTAAGGTTAATTGTTACTCCTTCTCTATAAATAATCTTATTGCGTTTATCCATCACCAGATCATTGTAGGTAATTTGTGTGCTTTCTTCAGAAGTATTAACCGCGTCGCTTTTACGTTGCAACAATGCTTTCACTCTTGCGTAAAGTTCTCTGATTTCAAAAGGTTTTACCAAATAATCATCGGCGCCAGCATCAAAACCTTCAATTTTTTCATCGATAGTTCCGAGTGCAGTCAGCATAATTATTGGGATTTTTTTTCCGGAGTGGCGTATTTTTTTGCAGAATGTAATTCCATCCATTCCTGTCAGCATAATATCTGTGATAATCAAATCAAAGTCTATTTTTTCCAAAAGTATAAGTCCTTCTTCTGCTTCTTCTGCAATATACACTTGGTATCCCTGACTTTCCAGTCCACGTTTCAGTAATGCCGAAACACGGCTGTTATCTTCCACTATCAACATCTTCATCTGTATGCCTTCCTTTTAAAATTCAAATCAAATTTACGACAATATTTTGGCTTTCTAAAAGGCCTCTTTAAGCATTGTCCTTCACAACACATTAAAAACAATTTGATTTCCAAACTATTAACCTCCAAACAAAGCTTTTTCTAATAACATTCTATAGCCTTTCTAATACTTTTCTAATACCCTCAAGCCTATCCTAAATCTACCTTTGTCGAGTCAAAAACAAGTAGTGATCACTACCACACAGAATGTAAATTTTAACTATACATGAAAACAAATTATTTAAAAATTGGGTTGTGTTTTTCTCTTTTAGCGGGATTAATGAACACGGTAAATGCTCAAAAAAAGAACGATTTTGGAAACCCAACTCTTACGCATTATTTAAACGATGAAAAAACACGTTCGATTTCTTTTAGCGGGTACACTGAAATTTGGGCGCGTTATTTAGAACTTAATCCAGGAAGTTTGGTAAATGGCGAACAGGTAAATAGTATTTCTGATTTATCATTACGAAGAGTACGTGTAAAAATGGCTTATCAGCCTACTGAGAAATTTACTTTTGTATTGCAGGGAGGTTTAACAAACGTAAATGTGGCTTCTAAAACTACACCAACATTTGAACTTTTAGATGCTTACGCAGAATATAAATTCAGCGATATAATTGCTGCCGGTGCGGGTCGATCTACTTGGAGAGGTTTATCCAGATTTACTACAGGACCATTAAACACTTTATTATATGATTTACCTTCTTATGCTACCGGAAATGCCGGAATATCTGATGAAACCGTAAGAGAATTAAGTATTTACGCAAAAGGACAAATAGGAAAATTGGATTATCGTTTGGTTATTGCTGATCCTTACACCAATGTCAGTGCCGATCCGCAGTACAATCTTGCAACATTTAGCAAAACACATCCTAACAAAGATTATTCGGGATATTTTAAATATGAATTCTTTGAATCAGAAAATAACTCTTCACCATTCCATTCTGGAACTTACAGCGGTAAAAAGAAAGTATTGGCATTAGGAGCAGGATTTGAATACATGCACAATGCGCTGTGGCATTTAGACGAAGCAAAAACGACCATTAACGATGATGAAAAAAGCTTCGCCGTTGACCTTTTCTATGATACGCCAATAAACAAAGACCGTGGAACTTCGTTTAGCGCTTATGCCATGGCAATGAATAACAATTACGGTCCTAACTATGTGCGTTATTCTGGTGTGAGCAATCCTGCAAGCGGCGTAAATACTACTGAAAGCAGTCTGAATGGTGCTGGAAATAATTCGCCTGTAATTGGAACTGGGAACACTTATTATCTACAAATTGGTGGTACACTGCCTTACTTTAACAAAGACAAAAACAATCTACAGTTACAGCCGGCAGCAAGTGTGATGTTGTCAGACCTTGACGGACTTCACGATAAAGCCTTGACTTACGACGCTGGTGTATCATTGTTAATGAATGGTATGTCATCAAGACTGACTGTTGATGCTCAAAACCGTCCAATTTACGCTTTAAATGATGCTGGTCAAGCCGATGTTTCAGACCGAAAATGGCAGTTTGTTTTAAAATACAGAATCGACTTTAATTAAAACTTTACATTATGAAAAGAAGAAATTTTATTATCTCGTCTGCGAGTGCGGGAGCGCTTGCTCTTACAGGAGAAAACGTATTAGCCAATACGATAAAGGAAACAGAAACGAAGTCTAAAACCGTTTATTTTCATTACCTCTTATTTTGGCTTAAACCAGAACTTACGCCAGAGCAGGTAAAAGATTTTCAAAACTTTTTTGAAGGACTTAAAAAACTTCCTTACGTAAAAAATGTACGTTACGGAGGACCAGCAAACTCAAGCCCAAGAGCAGTTTTAGACAATTCTTTTACGTACAATGCGTCTATGGAATTTGATTCTCTTGAAGATTTAGAAACTTATGGAAAACTTGACGGCCATCTTGCTTTGGTCGCAAAATACAAACCATTTTTTAATAAAATGATGGTTCATGATTCCGTTTACAATCAATAAAAATTATTACTTTTAAATTAATATCCAAATGAAAAATTTATTAAGAGGACTTGTCCTAATTACCCTACTTATGTCAGCAAACAGTAATGCACAAGACCACAAAAAAGTTCAGGTGAAAGCTTTAGAGGAAGAGTCTGATATTCCTGCTTATCGCTTATACAATAACCCAGATGGAACTTGCGCCTTTGAAAAAGGTTCTATTCCATCATTAAAACACATGAATACCGCTTCTTTTTGGTATAGCAATAAAACTGAAGAGTGGGAAAAAAATGCACACCCGGCACCTAGAAAACAATTTGTAATAACGGTTAAAGGTAAAATCAAATTTAAAGTATCAGACGGCAGTACTTTTATTATTGAGCCCGGAGTAGTTTTAGTGGCAGAGGATCTTAAAGGTAAAGGCCACAGCTGGGACAAAGTTGACAGCGACGTTTGGGAACGTTTGTACATTCCTATTACTGAAAATTCAGATGATCTTTTTAAAGCTGATTCTAATTAGGTCTATATATAACTGGAAATTAAGCAGAAAGTATTTTTTAATTTCTCCTGCTAAAAAATAGGACTTTAAATCCCATTTCAAATGAAATGGGATTTTTTATTCATTTTGCGTATTTTTGTAAAAATACACTCTTCACATGAAACGTTCCGGCACAGCAGATCTTCCTTTACATTATGGACAAGTGCCGCTATGGCTTTCTGAACGAATGTCGAAACTGGGTTTTGCCATTGTCGAAACGATCGCTTTAGAATTTTCTACTTCAGAAGTAATCAGTAAACTAAGTAATCCTTTTTGGTTTCAAAGTTTTGGCGCTGTCATGGGAATGGACTGGCATTCCTCGGGAATTACAACTTCGGTACTTGGCGCATTAAAGAAATCTGTAAATCCTCATTCAAAAGAACTGGGAATTTATATCTGCGGAGGAAAAGGCAAAAATTCACTTTTAACACCGCAAGAACTTTTATTTGTGGGAGAAAAAACAGGTCTTGACGGAAACAATCTTGCGAATTGCAGCCGACTTACGGCCAAAGTAGACAATACGGCTATTCAAGACGGATTTCAGTTATATCAGCATAATTTTATTGTTGATAATAAAGGACAATGGGCAGTTATTCAGCAAGGAATGAATCCCAACTCTAAAACGGCCAGAAGATATCACTGGCATTCACCCGATTTAAAATCTTTTATAAATGAACCTCATACGTTTATCTACGGTGAAAATCAAGGAACTATTTTAAATCTTACTGCGCAGGCGGCATCAAAATCAAGAGAAGGTATTTTAGAATTAGTTAAAGAATCGCCGGTTAAAATCATAAAAGAGATGCAGCATCTTTCTATGCCTGCACATCATGATGTTAGAATCGAAGATGTTAATATGAAAAGGCTTGGTGCCATGCTTTGGACAACGCATGAAAATAGGCCTGAAGATTTTGAAGATCTGCTTCTTTTAAAAGGAATGGGACCAAGAGCTTTGCAGTCTTTAGCATTGGTTAGTGAAATTATCTACGGTACTCCTACCCGCTTTGAAGATCCTGCACGTTTTTCGTTTGCTCATGGAGGAAAAGACGGACATCCGTTTCCTGTACCTGTAAAAATATATGATGAAACGATTGACACGCTTCAAAGAGCGATTAACCGTGCTAAAATTGGCAATACTGATAAGATAGACGCTATTAAAAAATTATCTGAAATCTCAAGAAAAGCAGAACAAAGTTTTACTCCAAATACTAATTTTGACGCTTTAGTGCAGCGAGAGCGTGATGAATCGTATAAATACGGAGGAAAAACTATTTTTGGAGATGCTAAACCTCCTAAAAACAAACCTATAAATCCTAACAATCAGCTTGAATTGTTTTAATACATGGCTTCATCATCTATAAAATATCCATACAAATTGCCCTTTGCATATTATCTAAACCAAGATGTTGTTTTCCTGGCTAAAGATCTTTTGGGAAAAGTGCTCTACACTCAAATTGACGGAAAGATAACTGCTGGTATAATTGTAGAAACTGAAGCTTATTTTGGCATACAGGATAAAGCTTCTCACGCTTATGGAGGCAGACGAACTAATAGAACCGAAATAATGTATAGCAGCGGCGGTATATCTTATGTATATTTATGTTATGGAATCCATCATCTTTTTAATATCGTCAGTTCTGTAGAAGGCGAACCTCATGCCGTTTTAATCCGAGCGATTGAGCCTCTGACCGGAAAAGAAATTATGGAAGAAAGAAGGAATATGTCTTTTTCTAAAGCCGCTATTTCATCTGGTCCCGGTTCTACGGCAAAGGCTTTAGGAATTGATGGCTCATTTAATAAAAAGGACTTAGGCGGAGATGAAATTTGGATAGAAGATCACGGCATTCGATATACTGAAGAAGAAATTGCTGCCGTACCGCGTGTAGGTGTCGCTTATGCTCAGGAAGATGCCCTTTTGCCATGGCGTTTTTTTATCAAAGGAAATAAATATGTCAGCAAACCCAATAAAACATAAAAAGTGATTTTAAAATCGCTTTTTATGTTTTATTGAACAAAGTAGTCAAATCCTATTTAATAATCTCAAAACTATCTATTTTCCAGCCGTTAGGTTGTTTTACCAAACGAAAAGCAACATTACATTTCTCTGTTTTATTTTCTTGAAAAGTAATTTCCCAATTTTCCTTAATCGTCACTTTTTCGCCAAAACTGCCGCTTCCTCCTAAACTTTTAATGTCAGTGATATTAGGATACGGAAGTAAAATATTATCAACTTTCTCCGCCATTTTTTCGGTACAATGCTCTTTTGCGATGCCTGTTTTTTGTTGTATTAAAGCATATCTAAAATAATCTGCTGTTTGATTTGGAGTAAGTTTAGAAATAGAGACCGATGAAGTTTTATTACCAATAAATTCACATAGAATACTTCCGTTTTCACTTGCAATGTTTACAATATTATCTTCGTATTTTATCGCAATTATTGATTCTTCATTCTTCTTTTTCTTACTGTATTCAGTACGTTTGATTATTTTAGTAACTCTGTTTTCATTATCAGTATTGTATTCGTTAATGATACTTTCTGTACGATTATAGCTGTCTCCAACAAAATACTTTTTCTCATACAATACTACAAAACCTTTCTTGTTATAAACCGTTTTAATCTCTTTACGAACGTCATAACTTCCATATTCTGTTTTAATTTCAGTCATGGTATTGTTCTCATAAAAATATTTGGCATTCTCCTCTTTTTCAAATGATGTAATATCTTCTTTTTCAATTTTATCCCAATCTTTTTTAACTGAGAAATACTCATTTAAATCGATTTTTTTATAAACAGAACCTCCAATCTTTTCTACAAGAGTTTCTTTATTCTTAAAATCTAAAAACTTATTGGTTTTAAAAACCTCGTATGCCTCTGTTGAAAGCATTTCTTTTTTTGAAGGAGAATAAATTTCATTAGCAGTCTCTGTTTTCAGAGTTTCCTGTGCGCTGCATGTAAGGAAAGATATTACTAATAAACCAATACAAATATTCGTTTTGAGTACTTTATTCATTGTGCTTTTTAGAGTTTTGATTTCTTTTGTTTTTTAAAATTTTATTTAAAATTCGTACAAAATGGAATATAAAAATATAAAATTAATTGGATTTTAAATTCAATGTGAAATTTTTAAATCTAATTTTTTAATAAAAAAGCTTCCTTAAAAAAGGAAGCTTTAATGTAGATTATTTCGTAAAAAAATTAACGCCAGCCCAGTTCTGGAGCGACATATTTTAATATAGATGATAATATATGCACATTGTAATCAACGCCCAATGTGTTGGGTATAGTCAACAAAACGGTATCGGCTTCCTGAATAGCTTCATCCTGAGCTAACTCTGCGATAAGTTTATCCGGCTCGGCGGCATAACTCTTTCCGAAGATGGCTCGTTTATCACTTTCAATATTCCCAAAACTATCAGAGCCTTTCCCCTGATTTCCAAAGTAATATTTATCCTGATCTGTAACCAGTGCAAAAATGGAACGGCTTACCGAAACTCTTGGTTCATGCTGATGTCCGGCTTTTTTCCAGGCTTCTTTATACAATCTGATTTGCTCCGCCTGCTGAATATGAAAAGGTTTTCCGTTTTCATCATACTTTAGAGTAGAACTTTGCAGATGCATTCCGTTTTCGGCCGCCCAAACAGCAGTTGCATTAGAGGCAGCACCCCACCAGATTCGTTCTCTTAATCCTTCTGAATGCGGTTCCAGACGCAATAATCCCGGCGGATTTGGAAACATTGGATACGGGTTTGGCTCAGCAAATCCCTCACCTTTAAGCCTTTCTAAAAATTCCAAAGCTTTTTTACGTCCCATATCGGCATCCGTTTCTCCTTGTTCAGGTTCATAACCAAAAGCGCGCCAGCCGTCAATGACTTGTTCCGGCGATCCTCTGCTGATTCCTAATTGTAATCGTCCACCAGAAATTAAATCTGCGGCACCGGCATCTTCGACCATATAAAAAGGATTCTCGTATCGCATATCGATTACTCCCGTTCCAATTTCGATTTTACTCGTTTTTGCACCAATTGCTGAAAGTAAAGGAAATGGCGATGCCAGCTGTCGAGCAAAATGATGCACTCTAAAGTAAGCACCATCTATGCCAATTTCCTCGGCTGCAACGGCTAAATCGATAGATTGAAGAAGTGTATCGGCTGCTGTACGTGCCAGATAAGAAGGATGATCGGCCCAATGCCCAAACGATAAAAATCCTATTTTCTTCATAGATAGCAGTATTATTTATTATTTCAAATATACGCATCATTATTGAGTGTATCTGCAAGGTTTTTATAAATCAATGAAGAATTCTTGCTCAGCAAAAAAATGATAATTTTAAAATAATATATGTTGAAGTATTAGATTTGGCTGGTTATCGAGTGATTAGAGAATAAACTTTGAAGATAAAATTGTCTAACTATTTTTCAGTTTTATCTTCAAAAGTCACTGTTCCAAAATTTATTTTTTTCATCTCATACAGGAAAGGCATATGAGAATCAGCTATCCATTCTCCATTTTTAAAAATAAAAGACAAATGTTCTCTAATAAAGCTTTCGGGAGTAAAAATTAGAAGATTATCTCCTTCACTAGGCTGGTAATCGAAATCAAAACAATTTTTACTGTTAAGATCAACAAGCATTCTTTCATTTGTCAAATCCTCTGTTAGGGCATCCTCCGGCCTATACCCCATTCCATCCATAGTAGTTTTACTGTACCCCATACATCTTTGTAAAGTCCAGGTAAAATCGACACGTCTTTTTTGTCTGTTTTTTCGGGAATTCTTGTGATGAATAATGGTATCCATTCCGTTTGGAACACAGGTACAAAGTTTAATTTCTTTTCCGCTTTGGCACATAGATTTTTATATTAGAAATGGTTATTCTTCTGCTATATTTTGCAGTATTTTGTGTATTGTTTTTAGTGCCTGGGTTGAAGTTTCACGAATGATAATTTTATTCTTCTTCTCTTTAATAAGCGCTGTAAATAAATTATCTTCGGTATTAATATCAACGATTGTTCCGCCGTATTTTAGTGTCGTTTCTGCAATTGCCATTGGAAGATTTGTTGCTCCAGAAGTTCCGACAATAAAGAGAATTCCTGAGTTTTTAGCCATTTTTAAAGAGCTGAATTTTTTATTTGTTTTTTCATCGTAATACTCATCAAACCATAAAATGTTTGGCCGCATCCAATTACCGCATTCTTTGCATTTCAATAATTCGATATCTTTTTCGGTTAGATCTTCATCTATGTCTTTACCTTCAATTTCTGCTGGTAAATTTTCTATTCCTTTACATCCGTTTGAACATTTAATCTCTCTTGCTTTTCCGTGTATTTCATATAGTCTTTCTGTACCCGCGCGCCGGTGCAAGTTGTCTATATTTTGAGTTATTAAATGAAACCTGTCCTGCAAAATATTTTCGATTTTAACTATTTCGTGATGGCTTTCGTTTGTCTGGGCATTTTCAAACATTTTTTTTCTAAAGAGAGAATATTGCCAGACTTCTTCTGGATTTTCCTTAAAATATTTGAATGTTCCAAATTCCTCCGGTTTATGAAATTTAGTTCCTTTGATCCATATTCCGTCAACTCCTCTGTAAGTTGGTATACCGCTTTCTGCAGAAATTCCTGCACCGGTTAAAAATGTAAATAGATTTCTGTTCTTTTTATGATAAACCTTCCTTATAATTTCAGTAAGCTGTTCTTTCATTTCTAATTCTCAAACTAATTATTCTGTAAATCCTTTATTGATTTGTTCTTTAGTAAAACTAGTAAATTTTAGTTTTCAATTCTTAATCTTTTAAAAGAGTAATCTGAAATTATAAATTCAAAAAACAAATAAAATAAAACAGCTGATTTTATAACATTAAAACAAGCAAACATCAGCTTCAAATATGATAAAAATCATAAATCATAAAAAAACATCTCAGTAATATTGTCCTGATTCAGAAATATTCTTTTACGCACTAATCTTTTAAACCCTTTCAAATATATGCGCCCCAATGCTTATAAAATTTTGATTTTTTCTGTGTTATGCATTTCATATTTTACTTATTCAGTATGCATTTATAAAGACATATCACACAACACGGATATAAACAATTCCTTTGCAGATCAAGGAAAAAAAATATGGCAGAAAAACAACTGTACTGCCTGTCACCAAATTTACCAGTTAGGCGGTTATCTTGGACCCGATCTTACTAATACTTACTCTTTAAAAGGACCTGAATATATAAAAGCCTTTCTTAAAAATGGCACGCAGGTAATGCCTGACTTTAATTTAACACAATATGAAATGGATGCTCTTACAGCTTATCTTAAACAGATAGACGATACCGGAGTATCTGATCCCAGAAGCTTTACTGTTTTAAATAATGGTACTACATACCAAAAATAATGATCATGGAAACAAGCAAAAAATTTATAGTACTTGCATTGATAATGCTGGGATTTGGTTTACTTTTTGGAATACTGGGTACGTTTCAATATGTTTTACCGGGGTTTCTTAAAACGGTTTTTTCTTTTGAAAAAACAAGACCGTTACATGTATCATCTGTTGTGTTTTGGATTATTTTGGCCGCAGCAGGTGTTGTTCAAAACTATCTTAACGAGTGTTTTAAAAAGGGTATGAAATATCCAATTCTTACCAAAATACAATACTGGATGTTTCTCTCTGCAATTCCGCTCATACTTATCTCTTATATACTGGGTATTTTTGGCGGGCGAGAATATTGGGAGTTTCACCCGGTTTTGGCATTACCCATAATAATAGGCTGGATCGCTTTCCTTATTTATTTTTTCGCCTCCGTTCGTGAACTTACAAAACAGCCCGTCTATGTCTGGATGTGGCTTACCGGAATTGTTTTCTTTCTCTTTACTTTCCTTGAATCTTATTTATGGCTTATCCCTTATTTTAGAAATAACATTATTGGAGACATGACTGTGCAGTGGAAATCATACGGTGCCATGGTGGGATCCTGGAATATGCTTATTTACGGATCAAGTATTTATCTTATGGATAAAATAAGCGAGGACAAGAAAAACAGTTCTTCTATTACTGCTTTCCTTATTTATTTTTTGGGATTATTTAATCTTATGTTCAATTGGGGACATCATATTTACTCTCTGCCTACAGCGCCTTATATACGTTACATAAGCTACGGAGTAAGCATGACTGAGTTACTTCTTTTAGGGAGAATGATTTATTATTGGAAATCAACGCTTTCAACTGCTAAAAAATACAGACATGAAGTTCCGTATAAATTTCTTCTCGCTGCAGATATCTGGATTTTTATCATGCTTGCCCAGGCTATTATAATGTCAATTCCTGCTTTTAACCTTTATACGCATGGCACGCATATTACAGTAGCGCATTCTATGGGTACAACTATTGGCATAAACAGTATGCTTTTGATGGCTTTTGTATATGATATTTTAGGAAAGAACCAACTAACTAAATCAAGGCTTTTTAAAATTGGTTATATTATGGTGAATGCTTCATTAATAGTATTCTGGCTTTCTTTGATGACTGCAGGAATTTTGCGGGGCTTTTGGCAAATGGACCATTCACAAAATGCTTTTAGTCAGATGATGAGCATCTTGGCTCCATTTTTTATTTCTTTTAGCTTAAGCGGTATAGCACTGGCTATTGGATTTTATCTTTTATTCAGGCATTTATATCTAATACGCTCTAAAAAAAACTATATAATACTTTAACTAAACTTTCTATTCTTTAAACACAACAATTATTTAATGCAATAAGGTTGCGTTAAATTAAAAAATGTCTTTAATTTACCTTCTATTAAAAAAAATAAAATGAACAGACGCAGATTTTTAAAAGGTTCAACAGTATTGGCAGGACTATTTACTCTTAGTCCATCTGTTATTCTTTCAAATGATTTAGAAGCAATAACTAAAAAAGGCAAAAAAGCAAAAAATATAATTTTCCTGATTAGTGACGGAATGAGTTCAGGAACGCTTCAAATGGCGAATTTGTACTCTCAGAATATTCTAGGAAAAAATGGAAACTGGATGAATCTTTATACCGAAAATAAAGTTTCAAGAGCTTTAATGGATACGGCTTCTGCAAGTTCTGCCGTAACTGATTCTGCTGCGGCAAGTTCGTCTTTTGGAGGTGGACACCGTGTTAAAAATGGCGTTTTGAATATTGGTCCAAATGGCGAAAAGTATCTTCCAATCTGGCAGAAATTTAAAAACGCAGGAAAAAAAGCCGGCTGTGTTACCACAGTTACAATAACTCATGCTACTCCAGCGGGTTTTTGTGTGAATTCAGACAGTAGAAATGCTGAAAATGAAATTGCTGAAATGTATGCAGAACTCGGATTAGATGTCATGATGGGCGGCGGTGATGAATTTTTTAATCCTTCAAAAAGAGCGGATAAAAAAGATGTCTACAAAATTTATGAAGATAAAGGATATCAGGTTTTAAAACGAAAATCAGATTTAGAAAATATCAAAAAGGGACAAAGAACACTTGGCGTTTTTAATACCGGAGCACTTCCTTACACGATCGACAGAAACAATATTCCAGACTTACAGCACACTCCTACTCTGGCAGAAATGAGCGCTGCCGCAATTCATCAAATGAAAGATCATGAAAATGGTTTTGTGCTTATGATTGAAGGCGTAAAAGTCGATTGGGCAGCGCATGCTAACGATATTGCCGCTTTAATTCACGATCAGCTGGCTTTTGATGAAGCTGTAAAAACAGCCATTGATTTTGCCGAAAAAGATAAAGAAACTTTGGTAATCATAACTACAGATCATGGAAATGCAAATCCGGGACTTATTTATGGAACTGATGCCGTAAAAAATTTCAACAGTATTGCTGACTATAAGTATACTAACGAATATATTTTGAATGCAATTCATGCCGATTTTAATCTGCAGCAAATTAAAGACTGGGTTAAAGAGACCAATAAAATCAGTTTAACCGATGATGAAGCAAAACATTTATTGAATTTTTATTCCGGACTTGAAAAACAGGAAGACGGTTTATATAATTATAAAAAACTGCCTTTTAAAGCTTATTCAGAAATTCAGAAAAAGCATAATAATGTAGGATGGATAAGTATGGATCATTCAGGCGATTATGTTGAGCTGGCCATGTATGGTCCGGGAAGTGAATTATTAAAACCTTTTGTTAAAAATATAGACCTTCATTATTTAATGCTGAAAGCCTCAATTGAAAAGGAAGTGTAAATTGAGTTTTAAGTTTAAATGAAAATAAAAGAAGCTTAAGTAAATGGTATATAAACCTTTACTTAAACTTCTTTCGCTTTTATATTGAAATTTTATGCTAAAGATTTATCTGGATCCTATACAAAAAAGTGTTTCTCCTTTGTTTACAGGCGGTGTTCCTGTTTTATATAAAATTATACCTTCAGCCGTAGAATTTATTTTTTGTATTTCATTGCCAAATTCATCTGTAATATAACCTATCTCCTGCCCTTTTTTAACCTCGTCACCACTTTTGAGTTTACTATAAAACAAACCTTTAAAATCAGATTTCACATAAGTTTGATTATTCAGAAAAAATAAAATAGTTCCTGCATATGCATATTCACTTTCTAAAGAATACATTTTCATCTGTCCTAACATATTGTAAACTGCATTTTTAATGAGTTTAACAGACTCGGGATTAGAAGTTCCCAGTTTACCTGCTTCAATACTCAATGCTGTTTTACCATCTTGAACAGCTTGTTTAAATGCATATTGGGCCGGCTCTGTGTTGGATAATGTATAAGGATAGGAAACCTGATGATTTATCCCTGAAATCTCCGCCAGTTTTATCGCCGCTCTTGTTTTTCCGGGATTACTTTTATTGTTATAATAGCATACAAACGGCAGTAAATCTTCATTTGCATCTCCGCCGTGAATATCTAAAAATACATCTGATCTTGAAATTACATTTTTGGTTATCCAGCTGGCAATTTGTTCTGTTAAAGTTCCCGAAGGAGATCCCGGAAAAGCATTGTTGAGATTTTTACCGTCAACGGGATTTATAAAAGGTGTTCTTTTATAAAAAGAGGCAGTGTTGGCAATAGGAATTATAATTAATGTACCTTTTAATTTATCGGGATTAATTTCTTTAATCAGTTCCTGCACAGCCATTATTGGCGGATATTCGTAGCCGTGAATACCAGACACTATAGTAAAAACCGGACCACTTTCTTTCCCTTTTATGATAGTCAGCGGAAGATAATTAAACGGACTGTCATCTTTAAAATAGATTAGTTTGTCTTTTCTGCCCGTTGTCTCTTCAAAAAATATCGATTCTTGTTGCTGCGCTTTCATATTATTCTGCGTAAGAAGCATTATAATAAAAAGAAGTACTTTATAAAGTTTATTCATATTATGTAAGTGTGTTATGATTTTAGCGTAAAAAAAATACAGCATCTTATTCTGCTGTATTTTTGATTCTTTATTATTTTATTTTTTTTAGTATTTCCATTCCTTCCTCCCAATTTGTATGTCCGGATGCGGCATTTATATGTCCTGCATTTCCAATATTTATAAATTCGCTTCCCCAATTCTCAGCAAAGAATTTAGCTCTTTCCAAAGAAACCCATACATCATCTGCACTTGCCACTACAATAGTCTTAAAATTGATTTTATCTAGTGGAATTGGCGAGAAACCAACCGCAGGAAAAGTATATTGAGGCGCTTCAAGATCACTTGGCGCAACCAGCATAGCGCCTTTAATTTGTTTGTTATATTTTAAAGCCCATTGCGCAATTGTCGAACAGCCTAAACTGTGTCCAATAAGTACAACGCTGGAAAGATCAAACTCCGAAACTTTTTTGTCAATCGTTTCTATCCAGTCTTTACAAGTTGGAGCATCCCATTCCTGCTGCTCTATTCTATAAAAATTTTCACCTGAATTCTGAAAATAAGTCTGCCAATGTTCGGGTCCTGAATTACCAAGCCCTGGTACAATTAAATAATTAATCATTGTTTTTGTGTGTTGTGTTGTTGTAAATGTAGTTCTGTTATACAGTATTAAAAATGTATGAAAGTTTGGCGAAAATAGAAATTTTACCCCGATTTTCCAATTACAAATCCAGTTTAAACTGAAGGCAAAAGAGCTTTTTTTCATCAATTAGAACACAAAAAATGGATTAGAAAAACGGTTGAAAATATAATATTTTGTTTTTCAGAAAAAATGATATATTTGCGTTTTACAAAAACAATGAAAAAGCAAATTACTTCCTCTATTAGTATTAATAGTATTATCATTCGATAGTAGTAGAGGAGATTTTATATAATAGTATCACAAAACCATTTTTAAAACCTCCCTGACACGGGAGGTTTTTTATTTAAACTAATATGAAAAATTCAGTTATCATTATTATCGCAATTATTATCATTTGTCTCTTATGACGAGTCAGGATTCTATTGTGTAATGCAAACCTTTCTCAGTCAAACGAGGAAGGTTTTTTTTTATCAAAAAAATTAAAAAAAATACAAAAACAGAATACATCTGATTCAATAAACAACAACAAAATAAAATGAAAGAAGAATATACTTTAACCGCTTATACAGAAGATCAATTAGGGCTAATCAATAAAATAGCCATCATGCTTTTAAGAAAAAAAATCAGCCTGAAAAGTCTCAATATTTCTTTATGCGAAATTGAAAATATGTACCGATTTACAATTGTAGTTTATGAAACTTTTGAAACTGTAAAAAATCTCACTCTTCAAATAGAAAAAATCATTGATGTTTTTAAATGTTACTGCCATAATGCTCAGGAAATAATGAGTACACAAACGGTTTTGTATAAAGTACCGACGAACATCCTAATGAATGAAGAAAGTTTTGATGCCGTAATACAACCATTCAACATCAAATATACAGCAATTGAAAAAGAGTATACCGTTTTTGAAGCTTCCGGTAAGGAAAAAGAAATAGATAATCTGACTCAGGCCTTACATAAATTCGGACTGGTTGAATTTGTGAAAAGTGCGCCCATTTCTCTTTTCAAATCCGGGAATAGTTTTGCAAAAGAATTAGCTTAAAGAGGAGAAACAGACCGTTAGAAATTATTTCTTTTGAAAATAAAGATAACTTGTTTTAGTATTTACATCACGCAGTCGTATCTGAGAATTATTAAACTCAAACAGTTTCCAGTCTTTATTTAATTGACGAAGTACTTCTGAACTAAAATTAAGCTGTAATTGTCTAACACCATTTTGTAATGTAGTGTCCCACTGTCCCGTTTCTGAAACCGTTCCTTTACTGGCAGTTACAGATTTATCGGTTTTAAAAACAAAGGAATAACCACTGTAATTTGAAGTCTTTACAACATCATCAAAAAAATAAGGAATCTCCCAGGAACCCTTTGTTATCGTTGCGGCAAAATCAAGAGTTACAATATTATTTTCGGGACAGTAATCAATAGCGTATTTAATAGCGTTTTCGAACTCTAAATTATTAGTAATTGATTTTGTCTGATAATGATAATCAGCAATAGAAATAGGATATTGTAAAGATATATATTGGCTTTCATTCAAGTTTTTAATAAAATTAAAAAAGGCCTGGTCGCTTATTATCGATTGAGAACTTGCTGTTTGATTAGTGCTGTTGTAGATAGTAATGGTAATAGGATAATTGATATTCAATCCGTTAATTTTGGATAAAAGATCAGGATATTGATTCCAATAATCAATTAAAGTATCAAAATCAGACTGATTTGGAATCAATTGTTCGATGTAATTATAGTACACCATCGTTACCGGAAAATCAATTTTTACAATATCATCATCATAAGTACTGGCATTAATATTATTTAATACTTTTTGATAATCAGCAGTGGTATTAACTGCAATCTGCTCATTATTTACAGTAACTGTATATGGGAGTTTTATCGTGCAATAACTTGATCCGTCGATCATATTATCCTGCACAGTTTTAACCATAGCAACCCTTTGCAGATAGGTAGTAAGCGGGGAAACATTGGTAATTGTTCCCTGTGCAGTATCATTTTGCTCCTCCATTTCACTTTGACAGGAAATTAGTAAGAGCAGGAAAGCTGCCATTGATAAATATTTTTTCAAAAGGAACATATTTATATTTTTACAAATGTATAAAATTAAAGAAACAGTTTTTTAATAAATTAACGTCAAGGTTTTAAGTACCATCTTCAATACTAAATTGTCAAAAACCTATAGCATTTTATTCTTCTATAAAACAATCCGCTTTGCTTTTACCCTACTTCAATTAAAAACAAATACTTTTGCGTTGTACAAATCGAATCTCTAAATGCCACATAAAAACCAATCAAATACTTGTGATGAAATCATTTTTTCGTCTTTCTTCAAAAGTCATGTAAAAGCACTTCGGAATTTTCTTTTTTACAAATTTGGCAATGAGGAACAAGCACAAGATCTCGCCCAGGAAGCATTTGTAAAACTTTGGCAGAACTGCGCTTCGGTGCCATTAGAAAAAGCAAAATCATACATTTACACGATTGCAAACAACAGCAGTCTTAACCAAATTGCGCACCAGAAAGTGGTTCTCAAATATGAAAAAAACTTCACCGGTTTAGACCAAACGAATGAAAGTCCGGAATATCTTCTGGAAGAAAAACAATTTCAGGCCAAGCTTTTAAAAGCCATCGAAAACTTAAACGAAAAACAGCGCACCGCATTTTTGATGCATCGAATTGACGGCAAAAAATACAGCGAAATTGCCGTTGATCTCAACATAAGCGTAAAGGCTGTAGAAAAACGTATTCACTTGGCTCTGTTAAGTCTGCGTAAAGAAATTGATTTATAAAAGTAGGGTAAATTTAGTTCTAATTGTTTTAATTAAATAATACGATAAAATGAAAAAAAATCGCTTATTAGCAAAATGGCTCAACGATGATTTATCTCCGGATGAATTAGCTGAATTTGAGGCAAGTCCCGATTTTGAAAAATACCAAAAGATAAAAAATTATACCGCTCACCTGCAAACAGGTGATTTGGATGAAAATACGATGTTGTCTAACATTTTAAGCCAGAAAAAAACAGCGCCAAAAGTAGTGCCGTTATACAAAAAATGGATATTTAGAGCAGCTGCCATATTTGTTCTCGCTCTTTGTGTTACGTTTGCGATGAAAGTTTTTGTGCCTGAAACAGAGATTGCAGATTTTGGAAAAAAAACCACTTTTTCTTTACCTGACAATTCGGAGGTAGTTTTAAATTCTGGTTCTGAAATACACTATAAAAAATGGAACTGGGACAACAACAGAAATCTCGAATTAAAAGGAGAAGCTTATTTTAGGGTTGCAAAAGGCAAAAAGTTTGAAGTACAAACGCGCCTTGGAAAAGTAACGGTTTTAGGAACGCAGTTTAATGTTAAAACCCGAAAAAACAGGTTTGACGTAGTGTGTTATGAAGGGCGTGTAAAAGTAAATTATGCCAAAACTGAAATTGTATTAACGCACGGACAAAGCGTTAGTTTTGAAAACGGAAAACAAGTTAAAATGACTGTAAATTCATTAAAACCGGAATGGATGAACAATCAAATATGTTTTTATCAGGAAAATATACGAAGCCTTTTGGACGAAGTTGAAAGACAATACAATATTAAGATTGAATTAAAAACCAAAGATACTATCTCTTTATTTACAGGAAAATTACCAGCAACAGACTTGGATACAGCCTTGCAGATTATTAGTACAACGTATCATTTAGAGGCGAAAAAGGTCTCGGAACATAAAATAATTTTTGACGAAAAATAAATGTTGCGCCCCAAACAATTTCATTTTTTGTTTTTTCTGTTCTTCTTTGCCCTGAATCTTTTTGCTCAGGACAAAGGAAAAACTATGCCTTTTAAAAAAATAATAATTGATATTGAAAAACAGCATGGTGTGAGCTTTAATTATACCGAAGACAACATTGAAGGTCTGGAATTAAATCCGCCTAAAAAATCACTTTCTTTAGAACAAAAACTGGAATATCTTACCAAAAGAACCCATTTGTCTTTTGAAAACATAGGAAACCAATTCATTAATATCTACAAAAAAGAGAATATTCAAAAAATAATCTGCGGATATATTTTATCTGCCGCAGATAAAAAACCTGTTGAAAATGCAAACATTAGTTTACTTAATAAAACTCAGGTAACAACGGATTCCGAAGGTTATTTTGAATTTAATAAAGAAGAAAAAAACACCTTTGTAATTAGTCATATTGGGTTTGTATCCAAAAGAATCACGGCTGGCAATACCGATTATAAAAATTGTCTTCAAATAACATTAGAACCCGAAATTACAGAACTTCAGGAGATAAAAGCCAATGCGATTCTGGCTTCGGGTATTTCTAAAAACGCTGATGGATCACTGGAAATTAAACCCAAGAAATTTGGTATTCTGCCCGGACTTATAGAACCTGATGCTTTACAAACAATGCAGCAAATTCCGGGTGTAAACAGTCTTGATGAAAGCGTATCGAGTATTAACGTCCGCGGTGGCACGCACGATCAAAATTTGTTTTTATGGAATGGAATCCGAATGTTTCAAACGGGACATTTTTTTGGTTTAATTTCTGTTTTCAATCCCAATTTGGCGCACACTATTTCTATTTATAAAAACGGAAGTTCTGCCTTTTACGGCGAAAGTGTATCAAGCGTTGTGGCTATTTCTTCTACTTCTCAAACAGCAGAAAAAAACTCATTTAGTGCCGGAATAAACATGATTAATGCTGATATTTATGGAAAGTACAATCTTTCTAAAAAAAGTTATATCGAGATTTCGGCACGTAAATCAATTACAGATTTTTTAGAAACTCCCACCTATAAAGAATATTTCAATAAAGTATTTCAAAATACTACTATTACTGATTTTTCGCAGAACCAAAATGTAGATTATCAAAGTGATAAGAAATTTGGTTTTTATGATGCTACGCTTAAATATGCTCAAAAAATAGGAACGAAAGATCAAATAGTGCTTGATTTAATAACCATAAAAGACAATCTGGAAGTTTTTCAAAGTGCAACCGTGTATAACATAAACACATCCGAAAACAATGTATTGCGACAGCAGAATTACGGAGGAAATTTGTCATGGAAAAGGAACTGGAACAACTTTAATACAACTAAAATAAATCTCTATAATTCTACGTATGAGCTTTTGGCCAATCAAAAAACAACTTATGATAACCAAATCGTTATTCAGGAAAATACAGTAAACAACAACGGAATCAACTTAGAAAACCATCATATCATTAACTCTAAGTTTAGTTTTAGCGACGGTTATCAGTTTAATGAAATAGGAATTACAAATTTAGAACAAGTAAGTAATCCTGATTTTTATCGTAAAGTAAAAGACGTTTTAAAAACTCATGCCTTGATTTTGGAAGGAAAATATAACGATACGATTTCCCGAATATATTTGAAGGCAGGAATGCGAATTAACTATCTTGAAAAATTCAAAAAATATATTTCAGAACCCAGAATACAATTGGGTTACGGCATTAGTAAAACTGTGAATTTAGAATTGCTGGGCGAACTAAAAAGTCAAAACTCACAGCAGATTATCGATTTGCAGAAAGATTATTTTGGTATTGAAAAAAGACGATGGATTATTTCAAACAACACCACAATTCCCATTCAAAAAAGCAGACAGGTTTCTTTAAATTTATTCTACAAGAAAAATGACTGGCTTCTGGACATCGAAAATTTTTATAAAAAAGTTACCGGAATAACCACTTCCAGCCAGGGTTTTCAGAACCAGTTAGAATTTGTGCGAACTACCGGAGATTATGAAGTCTGGGGAACAGAAATGCTTATTCAGAAAAAAATAAATCACTTTCTAACATGGTTGAGTTATACTTACAACGAAAACAATTATCATTTTCCTGATTATGAATATCCTGTTTTTCCAAATAATTTTGAACTAACGCATACTTTATCATGGGCGGGAATTTATGAGAAAAACAATTTTAAAATCGCTTTGGGAACAAAATGGTCTTCGGGAAGACCAAAAACGTCTCCTAACGTGTCGCAAATAGATCTTTCAGATCCTGTACTTATTTACAACAGACCAAATAACACCAATCTGCACATTTTTTCTCAGGTCAATATTTCCTCAACTTACAAGTGGGAAACCGCAAATGGAATACAATACAAATTAGGAATATCAATCTTAAATATCCTAAACCGTAGAAATGAAATCAGCGAATATTATAGAATTAGTTCTCTAACAAATTCTATTGAAGAAGTTGATACTTTCTCCTTGCAAAGAACTCCAAACATGAGTTTTAGGGTTTCATTTTAATGCTTTTTCTGCAAGAGTTTTAAGAACTCTTATTCTTCTTTTTCATTTTTTTTCACAAAATAACAATTCTTTGGTAGGGTAATCTCTATCAAGGCTGTTTTATTATTGAATCTTATCAAAATAATAAAAATGAAAAGAAAAAAAACAGCATTAATCATTGCAATAGTATTCATTGCCGTTTCAGCAGGAATTTATTTCTATTACGGATATCTCTTTAAAGAAGCACGGAATATAGAATCTGAAGCCCCGGATTTTAGTATAACCGCCGTAAAACTACTCGAAGATTACAACTCAAATCCTAAAACAGCAGACTCTTTATATCTCAACAAGACTATAGAAATTACAGGAACTGTAACCAAAGAAACCGATTCTGTAATCACACTTGAAAATACTGTTTTCTGCCTTTTGACCCAAAAAATAAAGACGTCGCTTATAAATACTAAAGTAACTGTTAAAGGCAAATGTATTGGATATGACGAACTATTTGAAGAAGTCAAATTAGACCAATGCACCGTAATAAATAAACAAATCAATTAATCAATTTATGAAGAAATTTTTAGTTCCAATCTGCCTTTTTCTGGCGACCATTGCCTATTCGCAAGATGATTTGCTAAATAGTCTGGATTCTACCCAGGTAGAAGAAAACTACTCGACCGCAACTTTTAAAGCTTTACAGCTGGTAACACTGCAGACAACCAAAATGCCTGCAAAAAAAGAATTCTATTTTGTAGTCTCACACCGTTTTGGTACTGTCAAAGACGGCCTTGACAGTTTTTTTGGTCTTGATAACGCTACAACAAAACTGGGTGGTATTTATGGAGTTACAGACTGGTTATCTGTGAGCCTTTCCAGACATACATTAAACAAAATGTATGAAACCGGATTAAAATACCGAGTGGCAAGACAAAACGATAATTTTCCTCTGGACATTGTAGGATATAGTGTGGCAGACATAAACACTTTTTTAGAAAAAGACCAATATCCAGGATTAGAATTTAAACATCGTATGACGTATGTACAACAAGTTTTAATTTCCAGAAAGGTAAGTGAAAAATTCTCTCTTGAATTGGTTCCGTCCTTTATACACAAAAACCTTTACAATCCTGATATCGAAAGAGACAATCAGTTTTCTTTTGGAGGCGGCGGACGTTATAAAATCACTAAAAGATTGTCTGTCAATTTAGAGTACATGCACAATTTTGACAAACCCGACTTTTATAAAAATCCACTATCTGTAGGTCTTGATGTAGAAACCGGCGGACATGTATTTCAATTAATCTTTACCAATTCTCAATCAATGAGTGAGAGCGGATATCTTACTAATGCCTCCGGTGATTGGGGCAAAGGCGATTTCTTCTTTGGCTTTAACCTGTACAGAGTATTTTAATAATTATAAAAACAATAAATCATGAAAAAAACAATCGCACTTACAATTTTACTGGCTGCAATGGCAAGCTGTAGTGATTCAGATACAATTCAGGATATCGAAACACCAACTGCACCAACAAACCCGACGAATCCAACAGATCCGACGAATCCGACGAATCCGACAAACCCAACAAATCCAACAACCTCAATAACTTATAATAAAGATGTAAAATCTATTATTGACGGTAATTGTGTAAGCTGTCATTCAAGCGGAAGATCGGCGTCTTTTAGACCGCTTACTACATTTGCTCAGGTAAAAGCGGCAATTGAAAATTCCGGTTTATTAAACCGAATTCAATTACAAAGCGGTCAGCAGGGACTTATGCCTCAAGGCGGAAGAATGTCTCAGGCCAATATTGATTTAATCGTAAAATGGAATACTGACGGACTAAAAGAAAATTAATCATTATGAAAAAATCAGCCCTAAATTTCTTCGTTTTACTGTTAATTGTAGTTTCAGGCGCAAACGGATTTGCACAAAAACTGATTACCAAAACAGGAAACATCAAATTTCAGGCTTCAATGCCTTCTTATGAAGAAGTTGCGGCCGAAAACAAGTCAGTATCAGCAGTTCTGGAACAGTCAACAGGTGATTTCGCTGCTTTGGTGCTAATTAAAGGTTTCCGTTTTAAGGTTGCTTTAATGGAAGAACATTTCAATGAAAATTACATGGAATCTGAAAAATTTTCAAAAGCCACTTTAAAAGGTAAACTAGAAGATTTTGATATTTCTAAAATCACAAATACTCCTAAAAACTTTACTTTAAAAGGAGATCTGACTATCCACGGAAAAACAAATCCTTTAACCGTAATCGTCAAAGTTTCAAAAGCTCCCAACGGAGTTAATGCAATTGGTTCTTTTGAAGTAAAACCGGAAGATTTTGGTATAGAAATACCAAGCCTGGTGAGAAAGAAAATTGCTGACAAAATAAAGATCAATTACAATTTTTTATTAATTAAATGATCTTAAGAAGATAACTATTCAGATGATAATAATCGCCCCCTGTTATTATCTGGGTAACTCCTCTTGATTTGGAAGATCATGAAACATGACTAGTGTTTTGAGGTCAGTTTTTTATATAAAACTGACCTCTTTTTTCTAACTTCAACTCAAAATAAATGATCTGCAAAAATTACGTTGTTACCGGAGAAGATGTAAATGATTTTATGGTGATGGAAAATGCTTCATATATTTCATATACTATTAGACTATTATATCATTTTTTGTTTCATAATGGATTTTCAAAACAGAAACTTTATACTTTGAATCTCGATTTACACGAAGGAAACCATGAATTAATCTGCCACAAAGATTTAATGTTTACCGAACCTTTTTTTATTGAATTAAAACATTGTTATATAGATGATAAAATCAATATTAAAAGCTGTTTTTTCAACTTCAAAAACGAGTGTTGTGCCGAAGTTGTTAAAGAAGTAGAATGGTTTGATCCTCTTCGCAGAGAAATCATTGCAACACCCAAACAAATTTTAAAGCATTTTAATTTAAATAATCATCGCACTTTTTAAAGAACGTATACTTGCTGCATATTCTATTAAAGATTTTTTTTATATCTTATTCCCTTAAAGAATTTTTAATTTTAGAAAGAACTATAAATGGACTTAAAGTTTAGTCATATTGATATTTTAGTAAACGATTTGCAAACAGCCTGCGACTATTATGCAAAAATATTTAATGCCGCAATTTCTAAAAAATTGGTCTGGCAGAGAGAAGATCTTCATGTTACCTATGCTATTGTAAAAACGGGTCAGGAACGCTTTATGCTCGTGCAGCCTTTTACCGGAAATCTAAAAAATCTATTAGACGCAAAAGGTGAAGGTACTATTTACCGCCATTGCTATTCTACTCCTGATATTGAATCAGCTTTTGACCAATTGATCGCATCCGGCGTTCAGCCAGAAGACGAAAATGGAAATGCATTATCAAAAGAAAAACTAAACTCCCCAAGCGGCGTTAAAATTATTTGGCTTCCAAAACGATTTGGAGAATTCTCAATTGAAATACTCGAACAAGAAGGACTTGATCAATTTATGAATGAAGCATTTAAAAACTAATATACTTTTGTAAAACAAAACGTTAAGATAAAAAATTAGCGTTTTTTTTATGCCTTTCTGTACTCTTTAATGAGTATAAGTTGATTTTTTTTCTAGTTGCCAATACTATATTAAAGTAATAATTCTTAAATAAATCTAAGATATATCGTAAATTTAGAAACCTCAAAATTTTCTTAATCTAGATTAATCAACAGACTTGCGGGTCTTGCCTAAGTTTGTAAAAGAAATTTAACAACATCAAATTATAACTAAAATAATATGGAAACGATAAAACTAGAATTAAACGAAAAAAAACACGGCGCTTTTAATCTTTATGTTGATGGCAAAAAACAAGGCGAAATGACGGTAAGCATTAAACCTGATTTATTAACCGTTTACCACACAGGCGTTGAACCGGAAGCCGAAGGAAAAGGGTATGCAAAAAAACTTCTGGAAGAAATGGTATCTTATGTTCGTGCCAATAATTTAATGGTTTTACCGCTTTGTCCATACGTTCACGCGCAATTCAAAAAACATCCGGACGAATATCAGGATATTTGGAAAAAATAACTTTTGCTTTTAAACACATAGAAAAATAGGTTTCTATGTGTTTAAAATAACAGCCAGTCCAGATAGCTTTTTTTGCAACGAATTACAAATTTTCACGAATCAAAATAGGGATAATAAATTCGTGGCAAACCAATCTTTATAATCTGTGGCAGAAAATCACACGCAACTTTCTAATTTAAAAATATAACAATATGAATACAGAAATTTTAACCGACGGCGTTCCATTAAACGAAGCTAAAAAAGCTTTAATCATGATTCATGGTCGTGGTGCGGGCGCTCACGATATACTTTCAATTGCGAAACATCTTAAAGTTGATGGCTTTGCTTTGGTGGCACCGCAGGCAGAAAACAGAACCTGGTATCCGTATTCTTTTCTGGCACCGCTCGATGAAAACGAACCTTCTTTTTCAAAATCATTAGAAGCCATTCATCAGGTTGTGGTGGCAATTCAGCAAAACGGAATCGAAAAAGAGAATATTTACTTTCTTGGTTTTTCGCAGGGCGCTTGTCTGGCTTTAGAATTTACAGCCAGAAATGCAGCAAAATACGGAGGCGTTATCGCTTTTACAGGCGGACTTATTGGAGATAAAGTATATGAAGATCATTATAACGGAAACTTCGAAAACACTCCAATTTTCATCGGAACAAGCGATCCTGATTTTCATGTTCCGGTTGAAAGAGTAAACGAATCTGAAACGCTTCTGACAAAATTGGGTGCAGATGTTACTAAAAAAATCTATCCAAATATGGGACATACCATAAGTCAGGACGAAGTCGATTGTGCAAATGCATTAATTTTCAATAAAAAATAATGATTACCATAACGCGGGTTTACAGCGATACCAACGGCGAAAGTCACTTTGAAGACTTCGAAGTTCCGTTAAAAAACAATGGCGATATCGGTTTTTTATCTGATGATGAACCGGTAAAATCTATCGTTTTCAGAGAAGTTAAACCTTCTTACGATTATGATTTTCACAATGCACCAGACCGTCAATATATTGTTTTACTGGAAGGCGGTGTAGAAATCGAAACTTCTCTTGGAGAAAAAAGAAAATTTGAAACAGGATCTATTCTCTTGGTTGAAGACACTACAGGAAAAGGACACAAAACCAAAAATATCGAACCCAGACTTCGAAAATCAATATTCATAAAATTATAAACAGCCGGCATTATGTCGGCTTTTTTATTTGCCAATATTTCGCTTGGTATTATGCTTTGCTTATAGAATTTTAAGAAATAATCGACATTGGATTATATCCATTTTCTAAATAAAACAGCTTCGTTCATCAAATTACGATATATCGTAAAATCGTAAACTTTAAAATACAATCAAAACACTTGTTATCAATAACTTGACACACTTGGAATGCTATTTGGTTATGAAGTTGTGAATAACAAAAGAGGTTTTTATTTCTTAATCTAGGTTAATCGATTTAGAGCGATAACGGATGTAAATTTGTATAAGAAATCAATAACAATTTAATAGTACAATACCATGGAAAATAAAATTTTAGGCTTACACCATATTACTGCAATTGCAGGTGACGCTAAAAGAAACTTCAACTTTTATTCAAATATTTTAGGATTACGTTTCATAAAAAAAACAGTGAATTTTGACGATCCGGGAACTTACCATTTTTACTTTGGTGATGAAGTTGGAAGTGCAGGAACAATCCTAACTTTTTTCCCTTGGGGAGAAGGAATTCAGCAAGGAAGAAAAGGTTCTGGAATGGCAACCGAAATTGGATATTCTGTTCCTAAAGGAAGTTTGGATTTTTGGCAGGAACGTTTTGAAAAATACAATGTAATTTACAACAAACCGTCTGAAAAATTCGGAGAAAAATACCTTACTTTCTTAGATCCCGATGGTTTAAAATTAGAATTAATCGAATCTAAAACCGACGATAACAGAAAAGGCTGGGAAACTGATGAAGTAAAAGCAGATGCGGCTACAAAAGGTTTTCATAACATTACTTTGACTTTAAACGATATTAAACCAACTGCAGCTGTTTTAACTGAAATATTTGGTTACAAATTAATTGATCAGGATGTAAACCGTTACCGTTATGCTACAGATGCTGTAGAAAACGCTGCAATTGTTGACTTAGTAGAATTGGCTGATGAAAAATGCGGTTTAAACGCAAATGGAACTGTTCACCATGTGGCTTTCCGTGTAAAAAATGACGAAATTTTAATGCACTTCCGTGAAAAAGTCGAAGAATACGGATTGTCAATTACACCACAGATAGACAGACAATATTTCCACTCTTTGTATTTTAGAGAACCAGGAGGTGTTTTATTTGAAATTGCTACTGATAATCCCGGATTTACAGTAGATGAAAGCTTAGAAGAATTAGGCCAGAACTTAAAACTTCCTGCTCAATACGAATCTCAGAGAGCGGCTATTGAAAAACATTTGGTTAAAATTAATTAATCAAAAACATACAGGCAGCAAATGGAAACATAAAAAAGAGTATTTTTATTACAAGAAATTGACAGTCAATATCTTGAAATCAATTTAACTTTCATATTTTCATTTGCTGCCTAATTTTTTTCTAAAATAAGTAAACCATAAAAAACAATATATATCATGGCAAAAATAGCATTATACGGTTTTGGCCGAATTGGGAGACAATTTCTTCGTATCGCCTTAAAAAACAATCTTTTTGTTCCTGAAGTCATTGCTGACATTCAAGATATAGATCTGCTCGGAGCACTTTTCAGCGTCGACTCTAACTACGGAAGATGGCACGAAGAAGTAAAAACGGCAGATGAAAATTTTAGTATTGGTGACAGAAAAATTCCATACAAAAACTCTAAACTGGAGATTCCGGATTGGAAAGCTTTAGGCGTTGATTTGGTTGTAGATTGCACCGGGCGTGCCACGAATAGAGAAAATGCGCAAAAACACATCGACAAAGGGGCAAAATACGTTTTGGTAAGCGCGCCAAGTAAATCTCTTGCAGATTGTGATGCCGTACTTTTAAAAGGTATTAATCTGGATGAATTTGATGCCGATAACCATAAAATAATCAGTATGGGAAGTTGTACAACTAATGCATTAGCGGCAGTTGTAAAAGTAATTAAAGAGAATTTTGGTATTGAATACGGTCTATTTTCAACGGTTCACTCCTACACTAACACACAATCTTTGACCGATCAGCCAATGAAAGACAGACGTGATTCGTGGGCTGCGGCAGAAAATATAATTCCGTCATCATCCGGAGCGGCAAAAGCATTGCAGTTTATTTGGAGTGATTTAAAAATTACCGGAAAAGCCTATAGAGTTCCAACCAAAACCGGAAGTATTGCCGAATTGAATTTGGTTACAACCAAAGATTGTTCTGTAGAAGAAGTAAACGATGCTTTTAGAAAAGCGGCAAAAGAAGGTTCTTTAAAAGGTGTTTTAGATGTTTTGGAAGAACAATGGAGTTCTGCCAGGATTGTAGCCGATCCGCACTCTTCTATTATCGATTTACCGCTTACGACTAAAGAGGGAAACTTACTTTCTGTAGCGGCATGGTATGATAATGAATGGGGATTTGCAAACCGACTTGCAGAAGTCGCTCAATATATAGCGGCAAAAATCTAAATTGTAATATGATAAAAAAGCTGTCTAATTTTTAGACGGCTTTTTAACTTTTACTTATGACCAAAAACGACATAGAAATACTACCTTTTATTTCTATTTAATTTTATACATCTTCACTATGCAAAACGACATTTACCAGATTAAAAAAGTATTACAAACGGCAGGCAGAGAGTTTTCGTACTACAGTCTTGCTGAAATGCAGAAGCAGGGATATGAAATCGAAAAAATGCCATTTTCTATCCGAATCCTTTTAGAAAATGTACTGCGAAATTTTGATGATTTTGCCATTACAAAAGAAAACATTGAAACCATATTAAACTGGAAACCAGAAGCTTCAGATAAAGATATTCCGTTTAAACCAGCAAGGGTTCTTATGCAGGATTTTACAGGTGTTCCGGCTGTGGTTGATATTGCTTCGCTTCGCGCGGAAGCAGCGAGAAGAGGAAAAAATCCCGATGCCATAAATCCGCTTATTCCTGTAGATTTAGTTGTAGACCATTCTGTACAAGTAGATTATTTTGGAACAGAATACTCCTATCAGCGAAATATGGACGAAGAATACAAACGTAACAGCGAACGTTATCAGTTTTTGAAATGGGCGCAGGAATCTTTTACTAATTTTAGCGTCGTACCGCCCGGAATGGGAATCTGTCATCAGGTAAATCTTGAATATCTTTCTAAAGGTGTAATTGAACGCAGCGGCGAAGTTTTTCCGGATACTCTGGTAGGAACTGACAGTCATACGCCAATGGTTAACGGAATTGGCGTAATTGCCTGGGGTGTGGGAGGAATTGAAGCCGAAGCCGCAATTCTGGGTCAGCCTATTTATTTTATTATGCCCGAAGTTATCGGACTTAAACTTACGGGAAAAATACCATTGGGTTCTACTTCAACAGATATGGTATTGACAATTGCAGAACTGCTTCGAAAATACGGCGTTGTGGGAAAATTTGTAGAAGTTTTTGGACCCGGACTTGATAATTTAAGTGTTCCGGATCGTGCTACAATTGGAAATATGTCCCCTGAATTTGGTTGTACAGTAACCTACTTCCCTACTGATGAAAAGACTTTGGAATATATGAGACTCAGCGGCAGAACTGAAGAGCAGATTCATTTAGTTGAAGATTACTGCAAAGCCAATATGTTGTGGAGAAAAGGAGATGAAGGTATTACTTATACTGATGTTCTGGAACTTGATCTTTCTTCTATAGAACCTGTAATTGCCGGCCCAAAAAGACCGCAGGACAAAATTCTGCTTAAAAATCTTCAGCCTGCTTTTGTGGATGCCTTAGATAAAAACTTTGGCAGAAAATATAAAAAAGCAGCCAAACAAATTACAACTTGGTTTGCAGAAGGAGGTTCACAACCTATAAATGACAGTAAACCCGTTCCAGATGAAGTTCAGGTTGATCCAAAGACAGAAAACGGCAGTAAAAGCGTGGTTGTAACCATTGGTTCTGAACAATTTACACTTTCAGATGGTTCAATTGGTATTGCGGCTATTACTTCGTGTACCAATACTTCTAATCCGTACCTGATGATTGGTGCTGGTTTAATTGCGAAAAAAGCCAGAGAAAAAGGAATTAATATAAAACCGTGGGTCAAAACATCACTCGCTCCGGGTTCAAAAGTTGTAACTGATTATTTGATTAAAGCTGATTTATTGAAAGATCTTGAAGCTTTAAAATTTCATGTCGTGGGTTATGGATGTACTTCATGTATTGGAAACTCAGGCCCGCTTCCTCCGCATATAGCAAAAGCAGCAGATGAAAACGATTTGGTTCTTACTTCTGTACTTTCGGGAAATAGAAATTTTGAAGCCAGAATTCATCCGCAGATAAAAATGAACTTTTTAATGTCGCCAATGCTTGTTGTTATTTTTGCTATTGCCGGAAGAGTCGATTTAGACATTATAAATGAACCTCTTGCTTATGATTCTAATCTGCTTCCTGTATATCTTAAAGATTTATGGCCGGAGGATGACGAAATCAGCAAACTATTAAGCGAAGTACTGACGCCGGCACAATTCAAATCCAGCTATTCCACAATATTTGAAGGCAATGAAATATGGCAGCAGCTTGAGATTACGAATGAAAAAATTTACCGTTGGGATGACAACTCCACTTATATCAAAGAAGCTCCGTTTTTTAAAGATCTTCCAGATCATCCAAAGGCACTTCAGGATATTACCAATGCCCGTACATTATTAGTTTTAGGAGACAGTGTAACTACAGATCATATTTCGCCTGCCGGATCGTTTAAAGAAAACTCCGCAGCGGGAAGTTATTTGTTAAGCCGAGGTGTTGAAAAAAATGATTTCAATTCGTATGGATCGCGCCGTGGCCATGATGAAGTAATGATTAGAGGAACTTTTGCCAATGTTCGTATCAAAAATGGATTGGCAAAACAGGAAGGCGGTTTTACAACGCATCTTCCAACGGGAGAAGAAATGAGTATTTACGAGGCTTCAGTTAAATATAAAGAAACACAAACTCCTTTAATTATTCTGGCCGGAAAAGAATACGGAAGCGGCTCATCGAGAGACTGGGCGGCTAAAGGAACTTTCCTGCTTGGTGTAAAAGCGGTTCTGGCAGAAAGCTATGAGAGAATTCACCGAAGTAATTTGGTTGGAATGGGCGTTTTACCATTACAATATAAAAGTGGTGAAAATGCAGCAAGTTTAGGACTTACCGGAAGAGAAACTTTTAGCATAACCGGAATTG
Source organism: Flavobacterium sp. HSC-32F16 (assembly GCF_024171645.1). Lineage (GTDB taxonomy): Bacteria > Bacteroidota > Bacteroidia > Flavobacteriales > Flavobacteriaceae > Flavobacterium. The sequence continues at coordinate 492,446 of NZ_JALKAC010000001.1, forward strand.
CAGAGAATATTAAACCTTTGAAAGAATTATCAATTACAGCCGTTAAAGAGAATGGCGAAATATTTAATTTTACTGCAATAGCAAGACTGGACTCGCAGATTGAAATAGAATATTATAAAAATGACGGAATTCTTCAATACGTTTTAAGACAGTTTCTTCAAAAATCATAAAAAACAAGAATGTAATATATACAAAAAAGGGTCTTTCTATAAGACCCTTTTTTAGTAATTAAAATGACTGTAATATATCATTTTATATGAAACGACAAATACGGCCCCTTTTCAGAATACCGTATTTATCAAACTAATTCAAATTAAAAAAACTACAAACTTGCTTTAACTTCACCGCAAGTCAGCATATTTTTTGGATAGTAAGGATTTTTAATTTCCTTACTGTCACTTGTCCACACAGCGCCCGTCATTGGGCATACTTGTAGATATAATGTCGCATCAGCTGCTTTGAATTTAGCTGCCAGGTCCCAATATTTAACAGAAAGGGATTCGAAAATTTTACGCTGCTTATTGATGTTTTTAATTGATGCCATTTCAGCCGCAAAATTCATAATTGCTGTTCTGGTTGTTGTGGCCGCATTCATTTGTTCCAAAGTCAACTTTTTGAATTTGAAGTTCTTTAAAGAATTCTTTAAGGCATCGGCATTTTTAACTACACCAAGGCTGTCTGAAACGATAAGACTATTTTTTAAAGCCAGATACTTTTTTGTGATTTCTTTTTTCTGTGCTTCTCTTTTTTCTACCAAGTCCGGCGTTACTTCTTCTTTTGATGTTACTTGAGCTTGTGCAAAAGTGCCTAAGAAAATGAATGTAAGAATTACTAATTTTTTCATATTGCTGCTTTGTCTAATTTTGTAATGATTTTATCTATTTCTGTCAAAATACTCTCGAAATGTTCTTTATTAAATCCAGTTGAAGCATTCATTAATTTTGTAACTTCAGTTTTTACTTTCGTCAGATGTTGTTTTCCGTACAATCTTACGTCACTTCGTTGTGCTGCACTTAAAGCTTTTCCGGGTTCTGTTTCTTTTGGCAATAACAGCATTCCCAGTTTCTCAATATAACCGCGCTGTAAACTTCTTCGGTAATAATCTTGCTTTTCATTACCACTTAATTTTACCCAAACCGTTTGCTGTAAATCGTTTAAGAATTCAGGAACGGTATACGCTCCTTCAAATTGTATGGCTTTCTGGCTGATGTTGTAAAGCATTCCTGAACTCAAAAGCATATTTAAAACCTGATTTTGCTGATCTGATATTTGATCGGCTGTTTTTAAAGGAATAAGCTGCTCAATTTCCTGCGGATATAACCATAAAGGTGCTGTAAACAATTGTCTGCCTACATAATCGATTGATGCTTTTATTTTGGCTTTTGGAATTGGCTGATATACTGCGCCTTTTTCATCAACGGTTCTTTTTGTTACGTAGTTATTACCAATATTTTTAAGTACATGATACAAATAGCGGCTATATTGCGATACAACTGCTTTATGCATATCAGATAGATTATCGTAAGCATCGTTTGGCTGATAGGTCCACTGAATAAGATTTGGCACTACTCGCTTCAAGTTTTTAATACCGTAATCACTTGCCAAAACTGAATCATCTCCCAAATCTTCTGACTGACTGCGGGGATCTTCGTCTTTTCCTTCGCCTCCAAACCATAATTTAGGATTTGCCGTTAGACTTTCGGTTGTCAGTTTAGCCAGAATATTTTCTTCTTCAAACTCATCTTTAGCGTTTGGATAATATTCGTAACCCCATTTTACAGCCCATTTGTCGTACATTCCAATACGCGGATAAATTCCCTGCGGGCTAATATTGTCTTCCGGTTGTGCTACATAATTAAAACGGGCATAATCCATGATAGAAACGGTATGGCCATTTTCTTCGACCCATTTTTTATCGCGAAGTTTTTCTACAGGAGTAGCGCTGCTGGCTCCCATATTATGACGTAAACCAATTGTATGTCCAATTTCATGCGAAGAAACAAATCGAATTAATTGTCCCATCAATTCATCATCCAAATGCATTTTTCTTGCTCTTGCATCTAAAGGTCCAGCCTGAATCATGTACCATCTTTGTACTAATTTCATCACATTATGATACCAGCCTACGTGGCTTTCCATGATTTCACCGCTTCTTGGATCGCTGATTCTCGGTCCATAGGCATTTGGAGTTTCAGATGCTAAATAGCGTACTACAGAATATCTTGCATCTTCCAGACTCATTGTTTTATCATCTTCCGGCCATTCTTTACCAACAATCGCATTTTTAAAACCAGCTGCTTCAAAAGCTTTCTGCCAGTCGTTGATTCCTGCAATTAAATACGGTCTCCATTTTTTTGGAGTTGCCGGATCGATGTAATAGACGATTTGTTTTTTGGGTTCAACCAATTCGCCTTTTAGATATTTTTTAATATCCTTATCTTTAGGCTCTAAACGATAACGCTGTACAATAAATTTTTTCTGGGCGCTTTGTTCATCATCATCAAACAAAACATATTTATTGGCGAAATATCCTACTCTTTCGTCAAAAAAGCGTTTGCGCATTGGTATTTTTGGCAATAATACAATAGACGTATTTAATCGTAATGTTATGCTTCCGCTGCTTGCTGTAGAACTTGTATAAGTTTTTGTGGTTTTTACTTCAATATTGATTGGATAAGTATCTATAGCTTCAATAAAAGATTTATCATCAGCCAGAGAACTTAACTTTTTCTCTGTTTTTTCTTTGCTTTCTATAGAAAACATGGCGTTTTCTTTCTTAAAAACATCGGTTACATCAATAACTACATTTCCGTTATCGGGATTAGTTGTTTTGATTGGAAAAGCGGCAACAATTGGATTTTCGTTGCTTCCCGCCAATGCTTTAGCCAGCATCGAATCGGCAGAACGAACGTCTTGTCTGTACTGTAGTGACCTTAAAAAGACGGTATTGTTTGTTCCTTTTTCAAAATAAATAGTCTGTTCATTGGCTTTTTCACCGCCAAAAATTCCCATTCCTTCAGGAGTTGAAAGATATCGGGTTACAACCAGCATATAGCGATTAAATAAACTATCCGGAATTTGAAAGTAATATTTAGTATCGACCTGACTTACCGTAAAAAGACCTGATTTGCTTTTGGCTTTATCAGTAATTACTTTGTTGTAAGCCTGCATACCTTTTGGCTGTGTACTGGTACTGTCGGCTTTTTTTTCGGGAGTTTGAGCAAAACCATGCTGTCCGGCAGACAGCATGATTAGTAAAATAAGTAACTTCTTCATCTAAATTAAAATGGGACTTTCTCGTCTGTGTTTAATGTCAATTTTGGGTTTTTCTGCAAGGCAGTTAAAGGAAACGGTATAATATACAATCTTGAATTGGGTTGTAAAGTATACGTTTTTTGAGGAACCGTTTTGTTTACTAATGGAAATACTCTTGTAACCGTTTTGGCAAATTCAGTTTCTGTGTTTAATCTCTTTAAATCAAAGAAACGGTTAAATCCTAAAAGCAGTTCTTTTCTGCGTTCGTTGATTACCAATTCCATTGTTTCTTTTCTTGTAGCAGGAACCGTGAAGTTTACAGTACCAGATAAAATACGTTTTGCTCTCAATGTATTTAAAACCGTAACAGCTTCATTAAACTTATTATCTCTGGCATAACATTCTGCCAGAATTAAATATACTTCTGTCGTTTTCATCCCCACGGTAGGATAGAAAAATCTGGTGTATTGTGTTCCCCAATATGCTGTATTTGAACCCTGATCTAAATTAGTTGTACTAGTCGAGTTGAAAAACAAATTAAAACGTGCATCATTAGTGCCAAATAAAGTTCTCAATTCCGGACTGATAACATAAAGCTGGCCGAAGTTCATTTCGTTATAACCTGTCATGTACATGTAACTCAATACTTCTATATTATTTGCTGCCGGCACTGCAACTGCAGTTGGTCCGCCTTGTTTGCTGTAAGCTACCATATCAAAAATTTGATTGTTGTAGCTTAATGATTTTTCTGCTGCTTCCTGAGCTTGTGCAATTTCTCTTTTAAATAAATGCACTTTAGCTTTAAAAGCATAAGCAAATGCTAATGACGGATGATAAACATCTAACGGTTTTTCCTGAAGATATGGCAGCGCTTGTTCAATATCTTTTTGAATAAAATCATAAACCTGTGCCACGGTAGATTTTGAAGGCTGTGCTTCTAAATCAAATTTATCCATGATACAAACACCGCCATCAGTTGCTGCAGTCTGCGGATCATATCCTTTTGCGTAAGTGTTTACTAACAAAAAATGATCGTAAGCTCTGTAAATTTGGGCTTCGGCTTTTGCTAATTGTTTTGTATTCCCATCCCCTTTACTGTTATCTACTAATGAAATAATTGTATTCCATCTGTTGATATAATTATAAGCCTGATTGTAAAAACTAGAACCTGTTAATAACGAAACCCTGTCGACACTTTCATCAAAAGTAAAATTAAGAATATCGATGTTTGGCGTTCTTCCTATTACGTTGGCTTCTCTCATCCATTGATCGTCTGACAGGTATTGAAAGTTATTGATTGGATAACCGCGCCCAGGCAAAGAAACCATTTCATGAAACTGATCGGCTGTTTCGACTACTAAAGATCCTTTTGGTGTTATGTCTGTATATTCTTCACAAGATGTTACTGAAAACATCATTACTGACAGAATTGAAATATATAAATGTTTCATAATTTAAAGAGTAAGATTAAAGCCAAATAAATACGTTTTTGGCAATGGCAAATTACGTGTAGCTGAATTGGCAGAATAAACCTCAGGGTCAATACGATTTCCTGCAGCACTCCAATACCAGATATTATTCATCTGAAAAGTAAACTTAGCCGAAGAAATATTCATTTTAGAGGCAAACGTTTTGGGTAAATTATAAGCTAATGAAATGTTTCTAAGTTTGATGTAATCACCATCTACAACATTTATATCTGAGTTTCTCCATTGACTGCTCATGTTTACAGCATAGTTTCTAACACTTTCATCATAATCGACATACAAACGTGTATTTCCATTAGGATTTGCATCTGTATAACGATCTGCAATACCAGAAAGGTTTACAGCATCTGTACCTGTATCCAGAACTTCTTTTCTCATTACATTTCCGCCTGAGAAAACAAATAATAAATTCAAATCAAATTGTTTATATGAAAATCGCTGCGATAACGAACCTGAGTATGTAGGTGTTAAACTTCCCATATTTACCAGCGCTTTAGGGGTATTAATTGTTTTAATAGAACTTGATACCGGAACGCCATTTGCATCAAAAGTGACTGCAGGATTTCCGTTTTCATCTAAAACATAAGGATATCCGTTAACTGTTCCACCGTATTTGTAAGCGTATAAACTATTATAAGTTTCTCCTATTAAGAAATAATTTAATGGCGAACTTACATAAGAAGCTGCTGACGATTCTGCTCTTGTAATTTTCTCAACAGTTGTTCTGTTAAAGGCTAAAATTACATTAGAACCAATACGGAAACTTCCGTTATTGTACCAATCTGAACCAACGCTGAATTCGACTCCTTTGTTTAATAAAGCTCCGGCATTAATTCTTCTGTTTAAAGCACCAACCGTTGGATCTAAATCAGTTGTAGCCAATAAATCACTGCTGTATTTACGATAAATATCAATACTACCGTTTAATTTAGCTCTAAACAAACTGTAATCAACACCTAAATTGGTACTTTGTGTTTTTTCCCATCTTAACATTGGGTTGGGCTGTCCGGTAATATTGGTATATTGTATAGACTGATATAAATTATCATTTCTTCTGGTAGCCGTTACGTACGGTGTTGTACTTTGATCTATGTTTCCGTTAACACCATAAGTGGCTCTTACTTTAAGTGCCGTAACCCATTTTATTTCTTTCATGAATTCTTCATTACTCGCATTCCATCCAAAACCAGTAGACCATAAAGGACGGTTTTTATATTTTGGATCAACTCCAAATAAATCTGCCCTGTCTACTCGGTAACTTCCTGTTACGTTGTATTTTGATAAGAAAGTGTACCCCAAAGTACTAAAAACCGAAAAGTAACGGTGAAGAATCTCTGTTTGTGTTCTTGATAATGCAGACAAAGTTCTATTGTTTCCGTACATATAACTTGGCGTTCCAGTCTGGCTTAAGGCAAGATTATTCATTACAGCCGAAGAAAGTGTTACAGGATCGTAACCATATCGCAATTGTTCGATTGTTCTTGGAAGAAAAGTTTCACGCATTTCAAAACCAGCCAGCGCGTTAACAGAGTGTTTACCTTCGCTAAAATCCTGAGTATAATCTAATTGGTTTCTAAAAGAATAATTAGTTGACTGGTTGCTTATTTGTTTGTATCTCCCTCCGGTAGAAAAACCTTCTAAATACGTATAAGCATTAGTTGCAGGATTATAAGCTGTTAAAGCATTAATAGCGTAACGCATTTTATATGAGTTAACGTCATAAAACTGCTCGTTATCATTTTTTCTAACTTCGTATTGAAATTGCGTACTAAGACTTAAACCTCTCCATAATTTCGCTTTAAGATTTCCAAAAGCTCTTAAGCTTAATGATTTTTCTTTTAAAATTCCTTCCTGAAGTGCATCAAGAACATTAAAAGTCATGGGTTTAAATCCGCTTAAAGCTGCTAGTTTTTCTGCCGCAGCAGGATTAATAACACCGCTGGAAGTGAAACCGTCTTTAATTCCAACAAAAGGTGATACTACTAAATTACCGTTATCGTCTGTAATTCGTTCGTATCTTTTTTGAATATCGTAATTATTGAAATCATTATCAGTTACATTATCATTGCTGTAAGTTCCGTTGATTCCAAATGTAGCATTCAACCAGTTGTTTACCTGAAAACTGCTTTTGGCATACAAATTAAATGATCTGCTTTCGTTAAATTTAATACGATTTTTTGCTTCATCATAATTCAATGACACATAAGTGTTTTGTCTGCTTGTACTTCCGGAAAACGAAACATTGTAACGTTGTCTAAATTCATTCTGCCATACATTATCGCGATAATCTTTGACATAATCATTCTTTCTCCATTGGGCAATAGTACTGTCGTAATCTGCACTGTTGATTTTTCCTTCTTCTAAATTTCTGTTCAGCTGATAAAGCGGACTATAGTATTTCATACTGCTGTTTCCAATATCTCCATAACTGCTGAACATCGTAGCCGTATCGGCAAACCTGCCTCTTTCTCTATTGTAAACTGCCTGTTCAAAATCGATTAAATCGCTTGTTGAAGCGTAATTCATATCTCTTAAATTCGGCTTGGTAGAAACAAAGAAATCCGAGTTGATGCTCACTTTTAGTTTACCATTTCCTTTTTTAGTAACGATAACGATAATTCCGTTTGCCGCTCTTGAACCATAAATAGAGGCCGCTGCGGCATCTTTTAGAACATTTATGCTCTCCACATCATACGGATTAATATCTTCCAGCGTTAATTCAGTCGGAAGTCCATCTACTACTAAAAGCGGACTAAATCCTACTTCTGATCCGGAAAAAGTTCCCATACCTCGCAATATCGGCGTATCTGCACCTCCTCCGGTTGGATTTTTTTGAAATACTAAACCTGCTACACGACCTTCTAAGGCACTTGTCAAATCAGCATTGATATTTTCATTTAAGGTTTTCTCACTAATTGTAGAAATAGAACCGGTAGAATGGCTTCTTTCTAAAGTTTGATACCCTGTAATTACCACTTCTTTCATTGCGGCAACTTTATCTTCAACAATAAGAGTTAACTGCGTTCTGCTGCCAATACCAAAAGTTTTTTTCTCGATCGTTAATCCAGTACATTCGATAATACCATCAGAAGGAACGCCGTCAAAAGAAAAACTTCCGTCAAAATCAGTAATACTGACTCTGTTTGTTCCTGACAGAGAAACGGTTACTCCCGGAAAAGGTTCGTTTTTATTGTTTAGTACTTTTCCGCGAATATTTATTAATTCGTTTCCCAAGCTCTCCCCTTTTTCTTTTGCAGCAGTTACCACAATGGTTTGATTGGTAATATTATATTTTAAATTTTGAGATTTAAAAATTTGATTTAAAGTTTCATTCAAAGATGAATTTTTAACATTGATGCTTACAGGTTTAGAATCTTTAAGCAGTTTTTGAGTGTATAAAACTTCATGATTGGCCTGTTTGGCAACTTCTTTTAAAACTGTTTCAAGCGATGCACCTTTAAAAGTAATGGTGATGTTTTGTGCTTGGCCCGAATAACTGCAAAACAGTATAAAAAGTACACTAACCGCCCATAAATGAGCAGAAAAATTGAATCCGGGAATCTTTTTTTTAGTTTTTTTGTAAGGTTTTTTTTGTTGTAAATTAAATTTCATACATTTACATTGGTTTTAGTTAAACGAATAGGTGGACAACTTATACTGGCTATAAACCTTTATAACAACCAGAAGCATCGCAACTGCCTCTGGTTTTTTATTTTATAACGTAGTATTTTCGGTTAAACTTAAAAGTCTTACGGATATACAATTACTGTTTTTCCTTCAACCTTAAATTTTATATTATTAAGCTCAAGTACTTTTAATACTTCAGACAAATTTTTGTTTCTAAACGTACCGCCATTGAATCGAACATCAGATACATCCCCGCGATATTCTGCTTTAATTCCGTACCAGCGTTCCAATTGTTTCATTACTGATTTCAAATCGGCATTATCAAATTTAAAACGGCCGTTTTTCCAAGCAATAGCCGTTTCCGGATCAACTTCTCTAACTTTGATTTTAGAAAAACTCTCAGAAACATCAGACTGCTGTCCGGGTTTTAAAATTGTTTTTTGATTTTTGCTCGTTACCGCTACACTTCCTTCCAATAAAGTGGTTTTTACAACAGATTCATTGGCGTAAGCATGAACATTAAAATGGGTTCCTAATACTTCAATAGACTGATTATCTGATTTTACGATAAAAGGTTTGTTTTTATTTTTGGCCACTTCAAAATAAGCTTCTCCTTCTAACTCCACAATTCTTTTATCTCCGTTAAATTGTGTTGGATATTTAAGAGACGAAACGGCATTTAGATATACTTTCGTTCCGTCTGCCAAAACAATATTATATTGACCGCCTGTAGGTGTCGAAAGCGTATTGAAAGAGTTATCCTCTTTTGAGCCCGCCGCATTTGGATTTATGATATAGGTTATTTCACCATTTGCATTCATCTTAATGGTAACTTCTTCTTTATCGCCTTCGTGAGCAATGGTATCTTTTTCTGAAATATTGGCCAGAACAATTTGTTTACCGTTAGAAAGTGTCAGGATTCCTCTGGTTCCGCCAGGCGCAATTTCATTTTGTTTTTCGACAACCTGAATTTGTTTTTCTTTTTCTTTTGATTTGGTAAAGTAAAATATTCCCGTACCCAAGAATAAAGCTATAGAGGCTGCAGCCACAACACGAGGCCAAATGCTGATTACTTTGGTTTCTTGATGTAATGGCAGTTTCGATTCCAGATATTCGTAACTATTTTCAAGTTCATACTCGCTTAGCTGTAATTTACTAGTAGACGCTTTTTTTAGATACCATGCATCTAGTTGATCTTTATCTTCATGTGATAAAGTGCCATTTTTGTATTTTTGAAGCAGCTCTAAGATTTCAGTTTCTTTCATATATACAACACGAAATTTTGTCCCGTTTTTAAGTAAGACAGTTATATATGGCTTTTGTCATAGACAAAACCGAAAAAAAATTAAAAAAAATATTATTATATCATTAACAAATCCGGCACAATGTTAGTTTCTGTTTATTAATGAGCGCATTAAGAGTAAATTCTATCACAAAAATTAACAAAAACCTTTATAATAATTCACCATACAAAAACACCCATCAAAGATTTGAGTTTTTCCCGCAGAATTTTAAGCGAATTATATACTTGCTGCTTGGCTGTTTTATCTGTAATATTTAATTGAAGTGCGATTTCATCATATGAAAGTTCTTCTACTTTTCTTAATAGAAAAACTTCTCGCATTTTTTCGGGAAGTAAAGCAATTTCTTTTGCAATAATGGCTTCCAATTCTTTTTCGCGAAGATTAGAATCAGCAAAAACATAATCTTGTTCGATAAAATCGGAAATGGAATCAGCATATCGCGAAACCACTTTTTCATGTGCGATATGATTAAGAACTCTGTTTTTAACCGCTTTATATAAATAAGAAGAAAGAGATCCTGTAACGGCCAATTCATGACGTTTGTTCCAGATGGTCAAAAAAACCTCCTGAACTACATCGTTAGCCTCATCTTGATTTTCAAGAATTTTATAGGCATGATTAATTAAGATTTTAGAATATCTTTTAAAAATTTCTGTATACGCCAGCTGGTCATCTTTCTTAAGAAGATCTAATAAAATATGATCAGCATATTCGCTATAAACAGGCATTAATGGAAGGAGTTGAGAATCAAAAACGCAATATTAAACATTTTTTATGTTAAAAGCTAAAAGATGACACTGTTACTCAAGGCTGGAATATCTGGGATCTGACCTCATTTTTATATCTAACTGTATATTCTGCGCCGTTCTTCCGGATAATCCTTCCTAAAATAACAGGCAAATTTTTATTATAAATCCCTGCAGTGCTTGTAAGAGTTACTTTGCCAAAGAATTAGGCAGTAGTATTTTAGTATTGATTATTATGATCTAACAGATAACAAAAAGAGCTGTTAACAGACAGCTCTTTTTGATTCAAAACTAAGTTTTGCTACTTTTTCTTTTGATTTACATTGTTTTTTTTATCAGCATCTTTCTGCTTTGGTGATGAGTTCGTATAAGTAGATCCATCTTCTGCACTTTCACCCGGACCACTTCCAGAACCGGTATTTCCTGATACGGTTGCATCTGTTCCGGAATTACTTCCCGCTGCAGGAGTTTTTGTATCATTATCTGAAGGTGCAGGATTTGGTCCCGATGCGCTTCCTGACCCTGTATTAGGACTTCCTTCGCTGTTTGCTCCAGAAGCATCTAAACTAGTGCTGTCCTGAACTTTTGTACTATCTAAAGGAACCTGAGTCGTTTCGATTTCATCGCTGTATCCGTCTTTATTGTTTTTGCACGAAAATAAAAGGCTGGTAAAAAGTAAGACAACGGCTATTTTGGATAACGTTTTCATAATTATAAGTTTTTGAATTTACAATCTTCAAATTTATTATAACCATTTCCCAACTCTTTACACAATTCCTGTAATATTTTATAATCAGCACCTTAAGTATTCTAAATCGTATCTAAACTATTTGTGAGATTAACAAAAGTGCTATAAAGAAAACCATCGTAAATACCATTAAATTGATGATTCGGTCTTTATTCTGCATAGATTTATTTGAAACATATAACTTTGTAATCTCCTTGCTTCTTGTTTTATTTACTTTCATTTTTAATGTTTTGCGTTTATACTAATTTGTATAAGCAAAAAACAAATGGTATGCCAAAGCCTTTAAAACAAAACAAATAACTCATTATCAAATAAATATAAAATACAAATTAGGTTTCATTTATAGAACCCTATCAAAATGATAAGAGCTGCGATTCAAAATGAAAGGGATAATGCCTTCAAATTTTTCAATACTTTAACTCGTCTTATTTTAGTATTACAGATTGCACAATAAAACTTTGTATCAAAATATTGCTTCTTCCAAAAATTCAATCACTTCACCATTCGGGCTGTATACCAAACTATTGGCAACCGTAACGAAACGGCTTTTTGAATGCAGCTCTAAAACTTCTTTTGCTGAAAGGGGTTTTGCTCCATTTGCAATTGCCTCTTGATAAGCTTCCTGAGCATCATTAACCGTAAAACACAAATGCATTATGGAATTCTGAACATATTCTTCTCCTCGTTGATGTTTTCGTCCCTGCGAAGGAAAATCAGCATCTTGATCGCATATTTCTATGTAACAATCAAAATACTTGTTGCGCATCATGACACATTGTTTTAAATTAAATTCGGGAAGACTCCAGGAATGTGCGATTTCAAAATGAAGGCTTTGATAGAATTTTAAAGTTGCCTGAAAATCTTGTGCTTTGATTGCGAAATGATGAAATCCTTTGATTATAACTGCCATTTTATCTATTTTTGAAAGACAAATATAAGCCATGCAAGTCGTTCCAGATTCTGCTTACAAAATTGTTAGTTATGCGAAAACCTACTTCTACCAACCTCGAAAACGAAATCAATCTAACGAACTTCTGCAACGGATCCAGAGCATTACTTTTAATCAATGGACGATGGAAACTTCCTGTTTTGTTTTTTCTGCTGAACAATAATACTGGAACATTTTCTGATTTTATCAAACTTCTTCCTGACGTAAGCGACCGAATGCTGGCACTTCATCTTAAAGAAATGATTTCTGATGATCTTATTGTTAAAAAGAAAAATGGAACATCACTGACCTATTATTTAACAGATAAGGGAATTTCTTTAAAACCTGTATTAAATTCTCTAGCCGACTGGAATACCAATTAGACTTTAATTTAAACAAGGTAACTGCAATACATTCGCATTTAATGGCTGCTCAATTTTTCGCTCCAGTTTTTCATTATTAATCGTAATGTAGACTTCCATAGAACCCGTCCCCACTTTGAGCGCCAGGATATGACCGCCGTAAGCATCAAATTTATCATCGGTTGCCACTCCATGAATATGTAATGAAGGTTTTCCTCCGCTCCATGCTATTGATCCGGTTAAACTTCCCATTTCGACTTTATTGAACGTTTTTGGATTAAATTTCTTTTGGCTGAAATCATAAAAGCCAAATGTTACTTCCTGTGCAAAACCTATTCCTGTAAAATTAGCAGATGGAATTTGTTGTTCACTTACCAGACTTTCAATTAACGCCAGAACATTATCTCCTTCTCGCATCACCATTAAATATCCGTTGGCGGTTTTAGTATATCGGCATTTTTGATTGTTGTCTTTCTGCTGGGCATTTATTATATGTTTTCCAAGAATAAGTAATAGTGTTATAATGATTTTTTTTGATGATAATGACATATTTATAGGGGTTTTAAATTTAAGATTTGATGTAAAGTACAGCAATCAATTTATATTGATATAACGTGACTTTGAGAAGTTTTTTATCTGTTCAGACCTTATAAATTTAAGGAAAATTTAATCAATTCTTCATCAGCATCCTCTCAAAAAAAATCCATAACAAGAGAGAATCTTTTAAATCGCTCAAAGAAAGAGCTTTTAGAAGTCTAATCGTTATGGATTTTAACATTATGTAAGCTTAGTCATTACCTGGCAGTGTTGAGCTGTGTAAGAGGTTTAATTTTCCTTTTAAACAGCATCTGCCATTTATCACATATTGTAATAGATTTTTTTAATAAACAAAATCACCATTGTGGTTTTATTTATTCCGGGCCTATTTAATGTTTACACAAACTATAGCGCATCCCAGGACGCACTTGGATAATAAATAGAACTTGTTACAGGAGAGGTCCAGTAATTTTGACTGCCGCCACGGAAGGTGTGCAGACTTACTGCATTAACATTTCGCTTAGAATCGTTAGTCACCCAGCGAATTTTTTGATTTAATATCTCTGTACCATTTACATAATATTTGACATATCCATCAGTATTGGATCCCGTATTTAACTTAACTGATATCTGACAGTTATAAGTCACGCCTTCTTGTATATAGTATTTTTTTCCAAAATCATTACCAAATTGTCCCGGCTGATCTTTGTAATAAACATAAGGCTGTAAATAAGCACCGCTTCCTTTTGCAGTATTTGAACCGCTTGGGCAATACCACATAAATCTTGCGCTGCCGCCATTTCCATCCCATGCTGCATCGCCTCCGGTATTTTGATCACCAATCAGGATTCCGTAGCCGCATTTACCGCCTCTGCTCCAATAAAATCCTGAATTAAATCTCATCGTGAACCAAACAGTGTAAACACCTGTTGACCAAACGCCATACGATGTGCATAAACCGCCGGGACACGATAATGTATTGGTCTGCAATGTTATGGTTCTTGCTCCGGTACTGCCTTTTGCCGTGCTTCCAGTTGAGATGGTTTCTTTCTCAACGATTTGAGGCACTTCTTTTTCAGTGTTTTGCAGTTCATTTACATCTTGTTCCTTTTCACAGGAATTGAATACTAATGCTGTAATAAATAACAAACTTGTTAATTTTAAGATTTTTTTCATTTTTAAAACTTTTAAGGTTATTAAACAATTGATAGTTAAATAAATAATAGATAGTGATTAGTAATTGACAATGTAAAGTTGATTAATAATAATTTGCATCAGGAGAAATAAAGTCCGTTTTTACGTACACAAAAATCCAGCTTCTGTATTTATATAGGCACAATTGACAAGTTTATATTGAGATGCGTCTTTCCTTTTTCTTTTACTTAAAAATTAACAGTCAATCTCTAGTCAAAAAAAATCACTATTTTTAGTACACATTCATTCTTTTACTATGACGAATAAATCAGAACTCCGCAGTTTTATTTTTAGACATCTTGACGGCCTGGCAGCTGCTCCGGTTGCAATAGCATTAAAAAACCATGCTGTTTTAGAATTTATACTAAACAAAAAAGAAGTACAATTAACCGAACTGGCAAGTGTATTTAAAGCCAATGAAGGTTATTTGAATGTTGGTTTGAGAATTTTAGCTTCTCAGGGATTTTTGAATTACAAAGTCAATAACAATACACAGGAAATTACAATTTCAGTAAATGAAAAAACAGAAATTGCTTTTTCAATGTTTCATCTTTATGAAGATGTTGTTGATTTGCTTCAGTTTTCTATTCAGTTTCATTCACGTCTATTTGATGATGCACCTTTTCAAAAACTGAATCTTATTCTTGAAAAATATAAAAACAGATACGGAATTAAACCATCTGATGACCAACTGACGAATACCATTCAGGAGCAGATTTTACAACATATAGAAGGCTATTTGATTGGTCCAACGATAGTACGCCTGGCAATGAACGGAATGTTTCATAAATATTTTATGGAGACTTCTTTCAGACCGGAAGAGTTTCATAAATCTCCTGAAAATTTTAAAAAAATACTGGACTTTTTTGTACATCTTGGATGGTTTCTGGAAAAAAACGGCAATTACCAATTTACAGAAGTAGGTTTGTTTTTTGCAAAAAGAGCCAGTGCTTATGGCGTAACGGTTTCTTATTTACCCACATTTGCCAAAATTGAAGAACTAATTTTTAGAGATCCAACCGTTTTAAGAATGATTGCCGATGGTGAAAACGAAATTCATGTTGATCGTGAAATGAATGTTTGGGGAAGCGGAGGAGCTCACGATACCTATTTTAAAGTCGTTGACGAGATTATTGTCAGGCTCTTTAATCTTCCTATTGAAGAACAGCCAAAGGGAATTCTTGATATGGGATGCGGTAATGGCGCTTTCCTCCAGCATATTTTTGAAGTCATCGACAGACAGACTTTACGAGGAAAAATGCTCGATGAATATCCTTTATTTTTGGTTGGAGCCGATTATAATCAAGCTGCTCTGAAAGTAACGAGAGCTAATCTTATAAAAGCTGATATTTGGGCAAAAGTAATCTGGGGAGATATTGGCCGTCCCGATTTGCTTTCGAATGATTTGCAAGAGAATTACAATATTGACCTGAAAGATTTACTGAATGTGAGGACTTTTTTAGATCACAACCGAATTTGGAGCGATCCGAAACATATTAACAAAAACAGAATCAGCAAATCTACCGGAGCCTTTGCTTATAGAGGAAAAAGAATCAGCAATAATTTTGTAGAAGATAATCTACTGGAACATTTACAAAAATGGTCGCCTTATGTGCGTAAATTTGGCTTGCTATTGATTGAACTGCATACCATAAATCCAAAACTGGCAGCAGATAATGTTGGTAAAACGCCTGCAACAGCGTATGATGCCACTCATGGTTTTTCTGACCAATATATCGTTGAAATAGAAGTTTTTAACGAAGTGGCCGCAGAAGCAGGATTATTTCCTGATCCATCCATTTTTAAACGATTTCCAGATTCTGATATTGCTACCGTCAGCATTAATTTACTAAAAGGGAATTAAAACCTCATTTAAATAAAATTCTAAAAAGTAAAAACCCATTTCAATAGAAATGGGTTTTTACTTTTTAACCTAATGTATCATAGTTAATTACCTGAAAATTTATGATCACTTAACGTTTTCATGAATGTAATAAGATTCTCTTTTTCTTCTTCGTTCAACGGAATTCTTTTATCATTATTTTTAAAAATCGGATCTAAATTATCCGCATCCAGAACACCATTATCAAAATAATCCAAAACCGATCTCAATGTTGCAAACTGCCCAAAACTTCCATAAGGAGCTGTATACTCAATATTTCTTAATGTTGGAACACGAAAACTCATAAAATCAGCAGGAATACCTGTAACTCTGCCCCGACCGGCTTCATTGGTATCTGTATTTATAGGAAAACCAATATTTCTAAAACTCTGATCTGTAAACAATTCCGTAGCGTGACAGCTTGCACATTTTTGCTGAAAGGTTTGATAGCCTTTTAATTCATTTTCTGAGAAAGATGCCTCATTTCGCTTTACTTTATCATATTTACTGTCTGCAGAAATTAACGTGTATTCAAATTGTGCGATACTTTTATAAATTCTGTCAGGCGTGATATTTTCATCTCCAAAAGCTTTTCTGAACAAATCCTTGTAAACTGCATCGTCTTTAATTTTGCCAATAACTTCCAAAATAGAAGAATCCATTTCTTCATGTGTTATAATGGGAACCAATGGCTGATTTTCTAATTGGAGTTTACTTCCGTCCCAATTGTAAAACTTCATAAAAGCTAAATTTTGAATAGATGGCGTATTTCTAAGTCCTACTCTGCCTTCAATTCCAATTGCTTTAGGGTTATGATCTGAAAAAGCATTTTCCTGAATATGACAACTGGAGCAGGAAATAGTATTGTCTGCACTAAATCTTTTTTCAGAAAACAATTTTTCCCCTAATTCCACACCATATTTAGTGGGTTTATTTTCGTTTACAAAAGCATTCAATTCCGGAAAACCAGATGGAATGTTGAGCGAAATTTCAGGATTATCAATAGAGATCATATCAGAATCATCGCTGCTACAAGACGTAACAAACAATAAAAGCAATATGAAACCAGTTATTTTTTTCATTTTAAATGAATTTAAACAGAACCGCTTAAGTTTTTAAAATCAAACGGTTCTGCAATATGAATTTAGTTTTCTACACTAGAAACAGAAAACATTCCTGAAATGTCGCTCGATCCGTTTCCGCCCAAATTATCTACAAATTTTACCATTTGGGCTGCGGTGTGAATGTTTGGTGTTGCGTTATCGCTCATTCCTGTTCCTGTTGAAAGGGTAATCGTATTTATTTTACCACTTAATAATTTATCAAAATCGGCTTTAATTTTAATTTTAGGAGCTGCGCTTCCCACAACTGCATTTGCTGTCAGGTTTAAAGTTATATCTCTATACGCATTTACTCCTTGTGTATAAGCACCTTCTTTTCCTTCAACAGTACTTCCTGTGTGAATAGACATCGTTTTATTATCAGTATCATAAAAACCTTCTACTTTTGTAAAACGGTAACCGCTTCCCCATTCCCACATCATTGAAGTATCATTAGCTCCGGCTGCTGCATAAAAATTTGGGAATCTTACCTGATCTAAAGTATTTTGCTCTGGTTTTATACCCAAACCAAATTTAATCTGCTTATAAGCCGCAGATGGCACATTGCTCAAAACATAACTCAAAGAAGCTGTTTTTGCCTGATCGATTACTGCTGCACCTTTATCTAAATCATTAACGTTATAAGGAACTTCATCTCCATTGTCTTTTACCAGACGAATATTACTGATTACATATTTCAATTCCGAAAAATGATGTACTTGTCCCGATGCTGAAGTATTGGCTGTTGCCGAAGCTGAAGCCGCATTTCCTAAAACAATTGTGGTGTTTTTGAAAGTATTATTGAATTCTAACGTTAGATTGTTCGCTGCAGGATTGTCATCATCGCTTGAACACGATACAAATGCCAAAGAGGCAAT
Source organism: Flavobacterium sp. HSC-32F16 (assembly GCF_024171645.1). Classification (GTDB taxonomy): domain Bacteria; phylum Bacteroidota; class Bacteroidia; order Flavobacteriales; family Flavobacteriaceae; genus Flavobacterium. Next base: position 510,494 of record NZ_JALKAC010000001.1, read on the forward strand.
AGATAATAAAAGGTATTTTGTTATATTTTGCATTTTGTATTAATTTAATTTTTATACTGTTTGACTCAAAAAGAGGCAATTAATTTAAACACACAGAAACATAGATTATATTGATTTAATTAAGATTAAAATAAGACAAATTACTATGTGTATAAATACAAGTGAAACGCCTTTAAAAGCTCCAAAAATCTATGTTTCTAAATATTTAAATTAACTACATTCGATGAGTTTTCTAATTTATTAACTGAGTCGAAGAAACAATTTATAAATAGGCGGCGGTACAAAAATTTCCAGACAAGGTTCTGTTTGACCTGTCTCTTTGTAAATCAATACTTTTTTGGAATTTAGTTCTCTTATAATGTCAAATGAAAATTCAGTTTCCGAAGTCAAAATAATATCAATGTTTTTACTAATGCTCGTCAGTTGTAAATCTCTGTTATTATCTGATTTTTCCAGTTCTGTCTTTAAATGACATTTACCATGACATTGGAGTTCGGGTTTGGCTTTGTTGACACAAAACTCTTGTTCAATATTTTGTTGATTCAGTTTAAAGTGTACAATAATCAATGCCTGCTGGAAAGAAACCAGCAGAAACAGCATTGTCATTGTGATACTAAAAACTTTTCTCATTGTATTAGAAGTTGAATTTTAAAGAAGTGAAAATATTACGTCCCATTCTTGGAATATTTCCCCAATCGGCATACGTGCTGTAATATTCATTTAATAAATTCTCTGCTCCAACCTGAACAACGGTTTTTACTTTATTGATTTTAAAAGAATAATTGGCTGAAATATTCCAGATAGTGTAAGCCGATGTCAAATCTTCTCCATATTCCGGACTATAATTAATCTGTTCGAAATCACCATTAACAGAAGTCTGGATTCCGAAATCTTTATACATATAATGAAGTGAAGTCTGATAACTCAGCGGACGAATAAAAGGCAGATTTCCCTCTTTATTATCCATTCCGCGTGCATAAGTTACCGTTCCTTTCCAATGTAAATGCTCCAGAATATCATAACTCACATTCATAGACATATTCAAAAGCGTTGCGTAATCTAATGAAGTATAACCTTTTACTCCTACAGACTGGTAATTCATCGGACTTCCCATACTTAGAATCCTTCCAATGATGTAATTCTCAATATAGAAGTAATTGATTTTTCCCTGAATACTTAATTTTTCGTTTTTAAAACCTGCGCTTGCATTTCCTTCATACGAAATTTCATTTTTCAAATTAGGATTTCCGATGTAATCGTAACGGTCAAAACTATTATAGATGTAATATCCGTAACCTTCAGAAACAGAAGGCGCTCTGTGTCCGTAACCCGTTCCGACAGAAAAATTAAAATGATCAATATCCAGATTGTAACCTGCATGAAGGCTCGGCAAAAATCTTGTTTTTTCCTGCGGTGCTCCCGGATGAAAAATCCAGTTGAATTCTACATATTTAGAGTAATTGTAATTTACGCCCAAAGAGCCGCCCAGATTCACCTGACTTTTCTCTGAAATATCCCAGGAATTATTCATCGAAAGTCCTGCATAACGTGTTGTTACCCAAGGCCAGCTGTAAGCAAACATGGTTCTTTTGCTTCTGTCCTGCGGATACATTCTCATTTCGGCAATAGACAAATTATCGTAAGCATTCAATTGAATTTCAGATGAATAACTGTTCTTTTTTAGATTGGCTTTAGAAACTAAACCATACGTTGTACTCCAGCCCGGCATATCCATATGAACCAGATTTTCAGGACGCGTCGTATCATCCATATAATGCTCTATGGCGTTGAAATAAATTTTTGAATCAATTACTTTTACTAAACCCTCTTCAAATAATTGTTTGTATGATGCTGATGTAATTAAGGCACGGGAAAGTGATAAATCCATTGGCAAAGCCGGATAACCCACATCTTTTGCCATATCAAAAATCGCGTCTACTCGTACCGATGATAAATCAGTTGTTTTATATGCAAAACCTAATGACGTATTGAACTTTTTGTATTGTGAATGTTTTACTTCGTCATCATTTCCGTCGTAATAATCATCTGCTTTTCGATACGAAATACTTCCTTCGGCAACAAATTTTTCGCCTGAATAAGCCACATTTCCAAGATTGAAAAACTGTTTGTTATTGAATTCAAATCCACTTTGGTACGCTCCATTCCATTTTTTGGCTAAACCAAACGGGGTACTTTTTCTTTTTAAATCAATACTTCCGGCCACAGTTGCGCCGTGAAGACTTCCTTCCTGTCCTGATTTTATATCAATTGTCGAAAGATTATTGCTTTCTACATACGATGTAATGGGGTCCATTTTATCCGTACAGGCGCCAAAAACGTGCATTCCGTCAATCGTAACCGTTGAGCGTTCTGTACTCATGTTGTTCAACAAAGGTTCCCAGGCATAAGCACCGCGTTTTATAAAACTGATATTATCCGATGATGATAGAAATTCATCTACAGAAACGGCCATTTTCATTTCAGTTTCAATTTTCTTTTTCGCTGCATTTTTTACTGTTACTTCTTCTAAGTTTTTGATGCTGTCGTGGTGCGCGTGCGTATTTTGCGCTGTTGCAGACATTCCTAAAAAAAGTAACATTAGTATATATTTCATGTTTTTAGAATAAAGTATCAATATAAAGTTCACTTTTAACGCCTTCAACTCCCGGCGTAAAATCTGTTGGAACAACGGTTCCTTTTATGATCAACCCATTTTGATTCATCATGATTAAATTTAAGGTCCAGTTTCCTGTCATTGTGTAGTTTACAACTCCGTGATACAAACCGTCATTTTCTTGTGTTAAATCCTTATTATTTGGCGAAGAATGATTTCCCATTGAAGGTTCGGGCATTCTTGGGTCTAACTTTAAAGTATAACCGCTTACTTCTGAATACGAAAACTGAGCTGGATCTGGAAAAGTTCCCGCAGAAAGGGTTGGTTTATTGTATTTATAAATACCAGCAGTCAATTTATTCTCGGAAACGGTTGGTTTTTGAGGCGAAACCAATGCAATAACATATTGTTCGTCATCTTTTCCTGTAAAGGTTGTCATATTCAGGTTTTTATTACTTTGCTTTTCAACCAAAACATCTTTACTAATCTCAAACTTCTGATTATCAACCGTAAAACTTACATATAATTTCCAGCTGTCTGCTGTAGTACTTTCATTTGTAAATACAGAATATCCGGCGAAATATTTATTTGCTGCATCATATTCTGGATTGTATTCGTGCGGACAAGAAGTTTTGCTGCCGCTTGTATTACTTAGAATTGGTAAAAAAGTAATATCTGACGCACTTATATTCTGATTAGTCTGTGTATTTAAAACTTTCAAATGAAGTTCATTATATCCTTTATAAAAGGTTCCGTTTAAGGCTTCTACGCTTATTTTATAGTTACCGCTGTTAAACGAAACGGCTTCTTTAAACTCATAATATTCAGGAACTTCAGCGTCAATTTCGGCTTCGTAATCTGTTTTATCGATTGTACAGGAAGTAATCACACAAAAAAGTGCGATCACTAAAATTTTAAAAGATTTCATTTGTAATGAATGTATAAAAACGGTTTAAAATGCAGCACAAAGCCATTAGATTCTGAAAGCTAAAATGCCGTGAAATTTTAATAATGTTTTTAATTGAAAAATGTTTTTAAAATACATTTTCAATTATTGAAGAATAGAATCAACAGTTTCCGGAGTAAAAAATACGTACAATCAAAACAGAATTGAATTGAATAAACTGAGTTTTTGTAATAAATTCAAACGATTACAGAATATGAAAATGCATCATATCTATATGTATCATTGAATAATGGCGTAAAAATTTTAAAACTGAAATATTGATCCGGAGAAATTACGCCAGCGGAGGGTGAAAAGTAAGGTTAGAAGCCTTGATAGGTTTCTTTTGAAATAAAATAGAAATATTTTCTTTTGATTCCAAAACCGGAATCAAGCTGAAATCAACTTCGGCAGTATTTTGAACATAAACAAGCTCTAATTTATCTTTTAGGCTGTCCTGCATTTTTCTTTCGTTATCAGAATATTTTTTGATGCTTTTTTGAAGTTCGCATCGACCGTTACAGTTGTTAAAAACCTGCTTACGCTGCACACAAATAGTTTGTGCAATTTCTTTTTGGTTGATTTTGAAGGAAGCATAAACAAACAAACTGCCAAAAGATGGCGATAAGATCAAAAGGGAAAGTGCTATTATGATTAACCTTTTCAAAAGTTTGTCTGATTATTAATTTGGGCAAAAATACGTCATTTTATAATTATTTTAATAAAAACTTTCGTTGTATCCAATAAAAAAACATTTACAGGCTCATTTACAAGCCGTAATAAACTCTTTTAGTGTTGTTTTGATAATAATATTGTCTATTCTTCTTTCGGTTTAAAACTGCCTTCATCCGGATATTTAATACTGTCTCTTAATTCTTCAACACGTTTAGGATCAAATTTTGGCAATTGCAATTCGTTGTTTTCTTTCCACTTTTTAACGGTTTCCGAAACGGCTTCTGATTTTTCAGCTGAAGGAGAAATATCGCGTGCCATATAAAGTGTCTGAGACGGATACGCCAAAGAAGTTCCGCTTGCTTCGATTACATCCATCATTCGCAGTAAAAGATCTTCTTGCACCTCTTGTGATATTTCAAAGTTTATTGCTTCTATATAGGCTGTAATTTCAACTTTCAAAGCATCGGCTGTGATTCCTGTAAAACGTACTATTGGAGGTGAGTTTAATACGGCAGGATGAGAATACAGTAATGATCGTAATTCTACCAGTAGATAACGCATTTGATCTGGCGTAGTTTCCATCCTGAAAGTAAATATCGGATTGAAAATAAAACGGTCGCGATGGGCAAAATTTTCTATTTTACTGGCCGAAAGCTGCCCATTTGGAATGGTGACAATTGTGCGTGCAGAAGTACGAAGTGTAGTAGAACGCATTCCGATAGATTCTACGGTGCCTTTAATATCATCGACACGGCAATAATCGCCTACTCTCAACGGCTGATCGGCAATAAGGCTGACACTGCCCACAAAATTTTCTATTGTTTTTTGCGCTCCTAATGCTAAAGCGATACCTCCAATTCCTAATGCGGCAAGTCCGGCTGTAACATCAACTCCAATAATACCGAGTATTGCAATAATCCCAACAAAAACAATGGCTGCTTTAGTGGTGCGGCTTAAAAACAAAATCGCAGATATGGCTGAAATACGGCCTCTCCTGCTCATTCTGCCGCGCGCAAACATACTTACAAAGTCGGTCATTCTCCAGAGCAGTATTAAAAAAGCTACGATCCCAATGGTAATTATAATAATACTAAAGCGCTGTCGAACGACTATAGAAATTCCCATTCGCTGCGTAAAAGCGACAAATAAAATTACGGTAAGATACATATGAACCGGAAGTGTAAGCGCTTCTATAATAGCTGTTCCATTCTCAGTATCGGCTTTTTTCCATACTTTTTGAATCACAAAACCTATCACGAAGATTAGTATTCTGGCAAGTAAATAAGATAAAATTGTCATGACCACTACTACTGCCCAATGACCAATGGGAACGTTTCCTATTTTTCTTTCTTTTAAGTAGTGAGGAAGTATTCGGTCTAAAAAGGTTTTTTCTCCTTTAATATCGGCAGAAATAATTGATTCTACAGTTTCGGCAGAAAAAAGCCATACCGGAGACTGGCTGTCATCTGACTGATTTTCTACATAGAGTTGTATAGCTGCTTTATTGGTTGAAATATTTCCCACAAGATCAACGCCCGTTGCCAGATCATCGTCTGTTCGGCCGGTTTCTTTATTGCTGATAATAGAAGATGGAGAAAGATTACCGCCCTGATCTAAAAGCTGCTGAAATGTTTTGACTATACGAATTCTTTCAGCTGTTTTGCGGTAAGAACGTTTACTTAATACTAAATACTGGCTGGCCCGCAAATAATTCTGCTCTCCAATAGCCTTAATAAATCCATTAACGGTTCCTTGAGGTGTTCTTCTTCCCAGGGAATCTTCGGGAGTTTTTGCGGGTTCTTCTGCTGTTGTTTTAGCCGGACCTAATAACTGGGCTGCAACTGTATCTGGCTTTATCAGTAATGCTGATAATAAAAGTAAAGAGAACAATAAACGCTTAACACTTAAAATCATGCTTTCTTATTTTACTTATTTAGTATACTAAAAATAAGAAATATAGCAGAGAAAAGAAATCTTTTAATTGGAAAAAAAGGAAACTAAACTTAGATTATAAAATTTTAATGAATATACTACCCCGAAATTTAATAAATCGCCTGCTTCCTGTTTTCCTGTTTTTTACAAATGAAAAATATATTTAGAACCTTTGGATTGCAGGTTCATAACAGCTTCTCGTAATCCGTTTCCTAAGTTGGATGTAATAACGTTAAGAGTATATTTTAAATCATTAAAATCATTTGGTTTTACAAAATAACCCAGCGATCCTAATTGTGAAGCTTTATCCATATCGTTCTTGTGCGAAGATGTTGAAATCATAATCACGGGTATATCCTTGTAACGGCTGTCATTTTTTATCAGCTGCAGACATTCCCAGCCATTGGCAATAGGCATATTTATATCCAGAAAAATAAGCTGTGGTTTTTCATTCATTTCATTAAGTAAACGCCATGCCTGATCACCGTTTGCAGCGCATTCGCAGATAATATTTTCATTGACCTCTTCTAAGGCTTCACAAAACATTTCGATATCATCTCTGTCATCATCTGCTAATAAAATAATTTGTTTATTCATCTTTAAATATCATTTTGTTCTTGTTTTAATGGAAGTACTATTGTGAATACCGCTCCTGCAGAAGGTTTTCCTTCAGCAGTTATAGTTCCTTCATGGCGCTCTACAATTTTTTTACAGAGCGACAATCCTAACCCTGTACCTTCGTAAGCGTCTTTGGAATTAAGTCTTGTAAAAGTTTCAAATATTCTTTGTGCCTGATTTTCATCAAAACCAATTCCGTTATCTTCCACAGTAATAACGGCAGACTCTTTGTCTTTTTCTTTTATTCTTTTTGAAGATAATTTTACCTTTACAGGAATATCGTTTCTAGCAAACTTAATAGAGTTATAGATCAAATTATAGAAAAGCTGATACAGCAATACCTGTGCTCCTTCCAGAACAGGAAGATCATCATAGTAAATTTCGCCTCCCGCTTTTTGTAAAGGGACTTCCAGATCAGTTTCGATGTTTTTTAAAACTTCTTTTAGGTCTACTAATGTTGGTTTCTGCTGATCTGCATTGATTTTAGAATACGCCAGAACGCCTTCGATCATATTGAACATTCTATCAGAAGCCACATGAATTCTGTCAATAAACTTTTTTGCAGATTCATCAAGCTTTCCGTCAAGATTATCTTCAAGTCTGCTTATAAAAGTCTTTATTTTTCGTACCGGTTCTTTTAAATCGTGGGAAGCAACATGGGCAAACTGCTGCAAATCTTCATTAGAACGCTGCAGTTCACGGGTGCGTTCGCTTACCAGAATTTCTAATTTTTCGGTTACTGTTTTTTGTTCATGAATATCTGTACAGGTTCCAAACCATTTTATAATAACGCCTGCGCTATCCTTAATAGGAAGTGCTTTACTTAAAAACCATCTGTATTCGCCTGTTGCGGCTTGTTTTAAGCGAAATTCCAATTGATATGGATTTCCGGTTTGAATACTTTTGTACCAATTTTCTTTCACCAGTTCCATATCATCTGGGTGTAGTACGGGAATCCAGCTTGAATCGCCGTATTCGTTTTCATCAAAGCCAGTATATTCGTACCAGCGTTTATTATAATAATCAATAAAACCATCGACTTTGCTTGTCCAAATAATCTGCGGAACCAAATCTGCAAGCTGTCTGAAATTTTCAGCACTTTCGTTAATAATTTGCTGCACCTCTTTCTGAGAGGTAATATCACTTGCTGCACCAAACCACTCAATTATGGTATTATCGTGATCTAAAATGGGAACTACTCTTGAGAAATTCCATCCAATAGTACCATCTGCTTTTAAAACACGATGTTCCAGATCAAAGATGCTTTTATTGTGTATTGACTGAGATATAAGTCGTAACGCCGTTTCTCTGTCATCAGGATGTATGTAACTGTTGATCCAGTTAGAAACTGCTTCGTCTGAATCCGTATAAGAATCAGGAGTTTCTAAACTTCGCATTACCGTCCAGTCTGCATTCATTCGATACACAAAATCTGAAGAAGCATTTACCAAAGCCCTGAAACGATTTTCACTTTCTTCCATTTTTTTTCGTGCCGATACCTGTTCAGTAACATCAACAGCAACCTGAATCATACCCGTTATTTTTCCGTTTTCAACCAAAGGGCGGTAAGCCAGATTATAGTAATAGTCGCGCATTCCTCCTGTTCGGCTGTGCTGTACAAGCACTTCGGTTTGATCAAATGGAATTCCTTTATTATAAACGTTCTGGACCTGAGTCCATACATATTGACCTTTTAATTCAGGAAGAACATCAATCAGTCTCATGCCTATAATTTCTTCACCGCGGCCAATCAATGCAAGCATTTGTTTGTTGATTTCTTCGATAATAAAATCTGCACCCATCAATACCAATGTAGCCGACGGGGTTTGATGAATCATCGATTTTAATCTGGATTCGCTTTCTTGTATTTTTCTGTTGGCTAAAAACTGTTGTTCTTCTGCCATTTTTATTTCTGTAATGTCACGAGTTGTGCCGGCAACCGCTTCTACTTCGCCCTGCTTATTAAAAACAGGCGCAAAAATATAGTCATAAACTCTTCGGCCTAATTCAGCATGCGGGAAAGATACTGTTCCTCTAATATTTTTTTTCTTAGAAACCACTTCATCTATTTCTCTTTCATGCATTACAGCATGCCATTCTTCATAGCCGTTATCTCTAAGTCCTTTGCCAATAGCATCTTCTGCTGATTTTCCCCACATCGTGAGTAAGGCTTTATTGGCATATGTAAAATTATAATTAAGATCAAAAACATATACCAAATCCGGTGTGGTGTTGGTAATAGAATTATAAAATCTTTTTTGTTTTTCAGTCGCCGCTAAGGCTGTGGCAAGTGCCGTTTGTTTTTTTTTGTATTCGGTTATATCTTCAATCGTAACGATAAGTAAACCTTCTTTTTCTTCTGCTGTAAAGCGATACCAATTTTGTATTTCTTTAATTTCAAAACTAATTTCAAAATTAGATATGATGCCGCTCGTTAAAGTTTCGGCGAATTTATCAATAAGAATAGTGCTTTTATATTGATAAAAAACGTCTTTAAAAGGAAGATTTTTATAGGCGTGAACCTCAAAATATTTTTGAATGCGGATATTGCAGAACAGTATGGTAAAATCTTCAATAATTTCTTTATTATATACAGGCCGCAATACTATAAGGCCGTTTGCTGCAGAGTTAAAAATTGCATAAAAAAGATCATTATTCTCTGTTAACTCCATCGCTGTTGAATATCTAAAGAAGCTTAGTTGCCCTTTACTTACTAATGTCAAATATAATTATAACGTAATAATATTGGATGAAAACAAGCCGCAGAAAATCAAATTTATTATATACAAATCTTATCTTTTTTATCCACTATTATTAAAGCAAAAAGGTCTCAAAACGAACTTTTAAACTATAAAAACAGTAGTATTTTAGATCTGATAATGTTCTTTTTCAAGGAACAATCTATTTCTTTAATTCTGTTGTTTAAGCACACAAATCCTGATCAAATATAAATTACGTATTTAATTTCTTGTTTATATAATTCCCATTATAGTTTACAAAATTTTACGCTTAGAAAGTAAGATTTTTTCATTAAAAACCAGAAAAATCCCTATGTATCAAATACATAAGGATTTTTTTTTTCTACAAGTTCTCTCTATTATTTTACGATTAACTTCTTAGAAACCGTATAAGTATTAGAACTGATTGTAACAACATAGATTCCTGAAGCTAAATCATGATTTATGGATGATGATGTGTGAAGTTTTTTTACTAAAACCCTTCTTCCGTTTATATCCGTAACTGTAATCGTTGCACTATCATCCGAGCTTAATTCCGGAAGTATAATATTAAATTCATGGTTTACAGCAGGATTTGGATAAATAGTAATTGCAGTATTATTTTCGTCAGCTGCTTCTATTTCATTAATTTTCTTTGATGCAGAAACCGTTTGAAATTGCCATTGCGCACTTTCCCAATTGTTTTGAGCTCCAGCATATTGAGCAGAACCCGTCAGATTTTCAATATGAATCATACTTGCTGTCTGCCATCTGTTTTTAATTCTTACCCAGGTTCCGTCTACATTTTCAGCAGACCATTGTGCGCTCCACCAGTCAGATCCTGCTGCTGTACATTGTACTGATCCTGTTAAGTTTTCAATATGCATTATATCTCCTGTACCTACATTTTTCAATATAAAATTTGTCGCGTCAACCGGTACTTTTTCCCATTTGTAATTGTTGTTTGCAACCGTCGCGCCATAACCAGCATTCGCACCCGCATCATATAAATAATTATTAGTCCATTTATTTTTGATGGTAAAATAATTTCCTGCTGCCGTGCTCACGGTAATTAAAGCCGTGCCGGTTTTGTTTCCATCTGCCGTTGTTACTGTAATTGTCGCTGTACCATTGGCAATAGCCGTTACTATACCTGAAGCATTTACTATGGCAACTCCAGTATTATTTGAAGTATAACTAACTGATTTATTAGCCGCATTAGACGGTAAAACTGTTGGCGTTAATTGCTGCGCTGCACCAACAGATAAGGACACCGAATTAGGACTAAGGCTTACACTGGTTACTGCGGCATTAGATGAATTTACAGTAATTACAGAAGAGGCTGTTTTACCACCATCCTGCGTAGTAACCGTAATCACTGCCGTTCCAGATGCAACAGCAGTAACCAAACCTGATCCATTTACAGTTGCCACGCCAGTATTGCTTGAACTGTAACTTACTGTTTTGTTTGTTGCATTTGCAGGAGCAATAGTTGGTATTAATTGTTGTGCTGCGCCAACGCCTAAAGCTGCATTTGCAGGAGTAACCGTTACGCCTGTAACCGAAACATTGTTTACAGAACAATTACCGCTTTGTGTCCAAGAAAAATTACCAATCGCACTAATTTCTTCATTTGCGGCAGCATTACCGCCTCTGTTAGAATAATTCATACCGCAATACGTTCCGTTTCCGTTTGGAGAACCCGCAATAAGTACAAAATAGCCCCTGCCCCAATTTCTGTTAAGCGCATTGTTGTTTGGGTATTCTTTACCAGTTCCGTTAACGGTTATATTTTTAAAAGAAAGATTATAAATACCGTCTCCTGATCTTTTACTTATAGAAATAGCATCGTTTCTGGAATCTAAAATATCGATATTATACAACTGAACGTTCTTGACCTGAGTCCCTGCATTACTGGTGCTGAAAATATCAACCGCTGCTACCGGATTGTTGTACGTATCGTTAAAAGTCCCGCACGTTGTTACGGTAATATCATGTATTTCGTGGCTTCCGTCATTATTAAATGGCGCACCGTCAAAATTATTACTAACACGAATTCCCGCTTCAAGATTATCTTTTATAATTAAATTATAGGCTTTGTTATTTTTTCCACCGTAAATAGCCAGTCCGCAGGCGCGCCAGCAGTTTTCTGAAGTATTATATCTAAAAGTATTGTTGATGCATTCCTGTCCGTTCGCAGACCAAATCGCCTGATCATCGTCTCCGTTATTTCTAAAGTTACAATGTTCTACAACCGAATTTGCAGTTCCCTTACAAAGATTAATTCCATCAGCATAATTATTTCTAAAACGACAATGAGACAATGTAAATCCGTCAGCAACAGCAGGTCCTCCCACATTATACTGAGCAATCCATGCACCACACTCAAAATGTTCTGCCCAAATATTTTTTATGGTTGAACCAGATGTAAAAACGCCGTTTACAGCTTTATAAGAATTACTTCTTGAAGTTGAATTGGTAGTTAAATACAAATCTGAAAATGAAATGTTACTGGCATTTGCTCTTAATCCTCCGTTGCCGGTGCTTGTGTTGGTAAAATTAATCTGAGTGTACCACATTCCGGCTCCAATTAAAGAAGTATTAGCAGAACCAAAATACAATTCGCGATTAACGTTAAAAACACCGCTTGGAACAAATATTTTTTTACCTCCGTTGGCATCAATAAAAGTTTGAAGGTCGCTGCCATTTCCTGTATAGGTCACAGAACCAGACGGTGCCGTGACTGCTGCCGGAATAGGTTCCATTTCTGCAAAATCTAAATGAACATTTCCAGTTTCTTTTACAAGTCTTAATGTTCCTGATACTGCTATTTTGCCTGGAAGTTTATAGCGTACTTCATCAAAACGCATTCTTGGATTTTGATTTGTGATTCCGTTATTGTTTGGGTTTCCATTACTCCACAAATATTCCCAAGACCAGGTTGAAGTCAGCGTAAGCGTTGTTATTTTTGTAGTTCCATTATATACGCCTAAAGTTGCTGTTTGTCCGTCAGGAACACTGTAGCGAATGACAAGTCCGTCAGCAGCTTCTGTCAATGTCCATTGAACTGTGGCGTTTGATGCCGACATATTCACACATATCTGATCTGAAGCTTCTGACTGTAAATCAGATTGAACATACGATTTTGCAGTAACTGAAGCTCCATTAGATAATTGTCCCAAATTTACTTCATATCTTTTATATGGCGCATCATAATAACCGCGCTGTGCATATAAATTTGAAGTTAAGAGAACGAAAAAAATCCACATTATAACAGGACAGCAATTGTCTCTTTTAAAAAAAATACCATGTAATTGTTTTCTCATAATTTTCGGTTTTTTAATTAGTTAGTTCCTAAAAAAGGATTATAACGAAACTAGAATTAAAAAAAAGATTACAAAAAAAGTGGAATAAAAATCAAGATTCTTACAACGATTTCGTTATTATAAAAACCTGAATATCAAAACATTAAATTATTTACAAGAAATAAAAAATCAAGAAAAGATATAGATAATAAATCCATTATTTAAGAACTAATCAATGTGAATATTGAAATTTTTAACTTCTTTTTTAAACACATTCTCTATTTTCAGAATTATACTATAAGATTCACTTTTACAAGGCTGTAGGGATTTCATTTTTAGGATCATACAGCATCGCTGTACATAAACAGTTTTTTCTTTCTTTACTCATTAATATTGGGCAATTGACACATGACTTACAGTTTTCCCAAAAAAGTTCATCTGTAGTAAGTTCTGAATAAGTTACAGGTTCAAAACCCAGTTCGTGATTCATTTTCATTACGGCCAAGCCAGTTGTGAGACTGAATATTAAGGCATCAGGATATTTTTTACGGCTGAGTTCGAATATTTTTCTTTTAATAGTTTTGGCTAAACCAGTATGTCTAAATTCTGGAGCAACAATCAATCCGGAATTAGACACATATCTGCCATTATCCCAAGAGGAAATAAACGAAAAACCAGCCCATTTTCCATTATCTGCAAAAGCAATTACAGCTTCACCTTTGTTTATTTTCTCTATCAGGAATTCAGGCGAACGTCCAGAAATACCTGTTCCTCTTGCTATTGCCGAAGATAATGTGACTTCACAAATTTCCTTTACCCAGAAAGCATGATCTGAATTAGTAACTTCTACTCTAAAATCCGGAAGTTCAACAGTAGTTTGATTATTAAGGGATAAAGTTCTTTTTTCTTGAAATGGTTCAGCTTGCAAAAAGTATGGAGCTGAAAAATCTATAGTACGTTTTAGCGTTTTCATATTTGATGTATCGTGTTTCCCATTTTAGTTTTTGGAAAGACAAAAACATACTGCCCAAATTAAGTACCAATTATAACATTTTAATATAATTTGGTCATTAGAGCCTTTTCAAAGCGGTTTTCTAGTAAATACACATTTATCCATGTGTAAAAATCCATATCAAAATGATACGGTTTTATTATTTTGATACGAAATTATAAGGCTGATGAAATCGGTTTATTTCAAAAAAAAAACTCCAAAATCAAATGACTTTGGAGTTTTTTAAGTTTACTTATATGCTATTACATTTCGTTCAACTCGTTGAATTCGTGTAAAGATTTTAACGTGTTTTCGTAGAATAAAATCGCCGCAATAAGGTTTCCTTTATCTGAATAAGGCATCATTTTTCTTTGAAACTCAACTGTAGTATCTAAGAAAGTAGATGTTCCTATTGCTTGATTGTCTAATATTTTTTTGTGATCGCTATCGTCCGGAATACCTAAGTCTGCCATTGTAACACCTGGTTTAGTAACCAAAGCAATGTATGGAAGGGTTTTCACTAAAACTTTAATACGCTCAATGTACAATTCTAAAAGTTCTCCCTTTTGCATACCGCTCAATTCTTTTTGATCATGGTATTTGCGGATTAGGGCTGTTGTACTGATAATACTTCTTGGGGCGTTTTTTGCCTGTGCCGAAACTGCTGCCGTTGTCAAGAAGAAAAGGACACTTAATAAAATAATTTTGCTCTTCATTTTCGTAGATCTAAATAGGTTCTTGGTTAGAGCAAAAATATACATTTTAACTTAAATTACAACTTAATTGATTTCTTTTTTTTAGAAAATTTTAACAATTAGCATTTTTCAATCTTTCCTTACGACTTAATTATTCTAAAACGTCCCGGATATTTTATAAATATACTTTTCTTATTACCGTAATAGTCCATAAATTCTTCACACACAAAAACGGCGTGTACTTTAGACCAGGCAACTACACCGCAAAATTCGCTTCCCTCCTGTCTTCCCAGTTTTTCAATTTGTTTACCCAGCTTAAAACCTAAATACTTATAAATTGTGGGTGTATAAACCGTACCGTCTTCTAAATCCTCCAAAGCTTCATCAAAAGTTTTCTCTTTGTCGATGATTTGTTTGTATTTTGCCATTACTGCATAAGTCAAAATCGCATAATCTGTTATTTTTTCACTGTCGCAATTGTCTTTTATAAATACAAAACCGGCAGAAATTTTAGCTCTGTTCAGCTCATCACTTTTCAGATCAAATGTTGCATTATTCTTTAAGGTTATCTTTTGCAGGTTATCGTCTATTTTTTGGCTTTCAAAAAGATTATCCAATCCATAAACGTTTAATGAGGCCTTGATGAAAGCAATCGATGAGCAGTTAGTGCGTTCTCCTTGTTTAAAGCTTTCGAATATTTTATCTGAACTTAATTGTGCGTAAGAGTTTGAGTAGATAAAGATTAAAAATAAAAAGATGGGAGTAACAGATTTCATTGTAATTAAATTTTAATATAGTTTCTCATCTTTTTTGGAAAATTATGAGAGTTTACAAATCTATAAAAATCAAGTCATAGTTTTTTTTTTACTTTCATTTTTATCAAAAATTGTAAAGAATACTTTAATTCTTCCTTATATATCGATAAAAACAAAAAAGTCTCAAGGATTTGAGACTTTTTATATTATTTTTTTTCTTCGTTGTTCAACTTATCGTCAAAATCAGGTTCTTCACCTTTAAACTTATGAGTGTCAACATCATAATTTTCATCGTTCGTTAAAACTTCTTCATGATCTTTATATTGATGTTTTCTCATGTCACTTCGATTATCTGAACCGCTTTGTTTAGCATTATTCGGATTTGGATTATTTGTGCTCATATTTTCTAAGTTTTAAATTTCTATAAAATTACTTCAAATAGAAAAATCAATACTTATATAATGATTTGTAAAAGTTATAAAATACCACTTAAAGGTCAGTTTTCAGCTTTAAATATCAAAATCAACCGTAAATAGCTTTATGGTTTTTGCTTTTCCTCTTAAAACTATTTCCCCTTGCTCTTCATATTTTATAGATGAATCTTTAATTAATGCGTTTTTCATGTTTTCAGAAATAACAAAATCATGGTTAAATTCATTGCATTTACATTGAATTCTGGAAGTTGTATTTAAAAGATCTCCATGATATACGATTTCTTTTTTTACTTTTCCAACCCAATTTGTAACGGCATTTCCTATATGCATTCCGGCTTTAAATTTCGGAATCGTTTTATAAGTTTTTAAATAATAGTCTTGTTTATTTCTGATGCTTTGTTTCAGCAGATAAAAACAATATAGACAACGATTTTCATTTATTCCTTTTGATGCTTTCCAGGTAAGGATAATTTCATCTCCCGCATATTGGTATATTTCAGCGCGTGACGCCAGAATTGAATCTGTAAAATCATTAAATAAATCCTGAAGCAGTTTACTGTAAAGAACATCCCCAAGCTGTTCTGCCATTGTGGTCGACGATTGTACATCGACAAACATAAAAATCCGTTCTTCCTGAACAGGACGATGATAACGTCCGGTAAAATAATTATAGAAAAAACCAGGACTCAGCAAACTGCTGATTTCCAAAAAGAGGATTAAAAAAATGGACGCTCCAAGCGAAAACAAAAAATCTTTAAATAAACGGTCATTAACATACGTACTCAAAGCCTGTTCATACGAAATATGTGCTGCGATTTTGTTAAATGCAACCGCAAATAATAGTAAAAAAATGAGTATGCTGATGCTGTAAATAACCGCTTTTAAAAGTATTGCCGCGATAAAAGAATAGTCGTTTAAATACGAAAGAGATTTTTCTAAAGTAATAATAATGAAACCAATAAAAATTCCAATAACCGTTCCGAGCAAAAGCCTCAAATATCCAAAATCCAATCCTGCGTAATACATTGCAGCATAAATCAACCCTAATATGCCTCCGGCAATAATAGCTTTAAATATCTGGCTGTGTTTTTTATAAAAAGGTAATTTAGGCAATTCCATATAATTGGATATTAATGAATTTTCAAACCTTTTTTGTCTGTCTTTAATGCATATAAAAATAGACAAAAATTAAACATAAAACTCTAGTATTCAAATTACTATTCCCTGAACATTATAAAAACATTCAGGGAAAAATAAGTCTTTTGTAAACTGTTATTTTTTAATTAACCAATTCTCAACAGCTCTAGAAAAATCAGCTACATCAATTGGATGCCGGCTGGTTATGATATTGCCGTCTGTAACAACGGTTTGTTCTAAAACAGTGCCGCCTGCATTTTTCAAATCAACCTGAATATTCCAATAACCCGTTAATTTTCTTCCTTTTAAAATATCGGCAGAAGCCAAAACAACCGGAGCATGACAAATAGCAGCAATCAGTTTTCCTGCTTTATTAAAATCCTGAATAAATTTAATAACATCTTTATCATAACGCAGATTATCGGGATTCCATGCACCGCCAGGAATAAAAATGGCATCATAATCATTTACTTTAATCTGATCGGCAGTTTTGTCAAATTTTATCCACCCAACAGGCTGTAAATATTGTATCGCCATGACATGAGTTTTGGACATTTCAGGAAAAGCCAGTCCGTATCTTTCGGGTGCTGGATTGAATTTTGGAGCTACAATTTCTACTTCTGCACCTAATTCTTTAAAATACCATACCGGTCCCGTTAATTCAATCTCTTCAAATCCGTCAGCGACGATAACGGCAATCTTTTTTCCTTTTAAAGCTGATTTGTTTTTTACAGGTGTAAAGAAAAAAGATTTCAATTCTTCATTTCCCGGAGCATTTAATAATTTTGTTACCGGCATATTTACAACGGCCGACTGTGTAGACAATTGGTTTACAATTTCTAACTCATTACTGTAGTTTGTTTTCATTTCTTTAGTTTTTTCGGTTACTTGTGCTTCTGCGTTTAAAACAGCAAATACACTAATACCTGCTGCAATAATTTTACTGATTGTTTTCATGTTTTTAGATTTTAAATATGGATAATGATTGTGTTTAAAATTGGATTGTTATTCTCGGGTAAGTGGTGCGAATTCTATTAGATTGTGAATTCCGTCCTGAAACGGCTGCTTTTTAATACTCGTATTCAAATAATCAATTACAGGCTGAATGGGCGGAAAATTGAGATGATATTGAAAAGCATCATTACTTCTGAATTTTTCAAAAGTCACAAAACGGGTTTTCTCATTTTCAAACTCTGATAATTGATACGTTACCACGCCGGGTTCACTTCTAAACTGAGGCATCGCTGTATGATAAATCTTTTTGAAATTTTCCTCTGTGCCAGGTTTTGCATCAATAAAAAGCATAATTGTTAACTGTTTGTCTTCAGTTTTACTTGTTCTGCGCCATTCTTCTTTAGAAATAGGTTCTAAATCTTTGATGTAGATTATTTCTTCCGGTTTTGCCAATGCCGTTTTGGCTAATGTCAGGAGTTTTGAATTGTTTGCAGGTTTCTCATTTATCCATCGTTCAAACAGCCAGATAATGGATTGATTTTCCTGCTCAAAATAAGCTTCTGCCATAATGTTATTTTGCTTTAAAAGTGACTCCTGAACATAATTGCTTATGGCTTTTTGAAATTTCTCCTGATATTCCTTTTTTACTTCGTAACGTATAATTTTTGCAGTCATTTCTTGTTTTTGAGTTACCGTTTTATTTGATTTTTGTGCCGATATAAATGTGCTGTACAGCAGAAATAATGCTGTAAGAATTCCGAAGAATTTTGTCGTATTTGTTTTCATTACTTATTATTTTTTGATTTTTTAAAAACAAAAACGCCCAGATAATGAAAAAGTAAACCTATCGCCCATGCCCCGCTCTGCCAAAGCGGCCATAAATACGTTCTGCTGGTTAAAAACCAGGTTAACCAAATTACAGGAACGGTTAACACAAATACGAATAAGTGAATTTTAAAACCTTTTTTCGGGTTGATTTGAGCCATAGTAGGCTCGCTTGCTAAATGTCTCATGATGTTTAATTTTATTGTTAATTGATAATCGTTATTGAAGTTTTACTCCTAATTGCTCTACTTTTTTAAGCCATTTATTACGCTGTTTTTCAGTTGATTTTCGAATAAAACCAAAAGTCGAAAACTTAACAGGATTAAATCCTACGTAACCAAACACGATATCTTTTAGAATTTGATATTGTGAAGCGCGATAAATAAGATAAAACCACCATTTTGGCGTATCCATTGTAACCAGAAGTCTTACACTTTTTCCTTTTAAAAGCTTTTCAGGAAATAGTTTTCCTGAATGATGTTTGAATGCAAAATCGGGCAGAAAAATTCGGTCAATAAATCCTTTTGTAACGGCAGGCATAAAACCCCACCAATTTGGATAAGCCAGCACAACATGATTGGCCCATTTAATTAGTTTTTGAGAATTAATAAGATCTTCTTCAAGCTGTAAAGTCTCGCCGGTTTTATAACCATCAGCAAGATTTACATCAAATTTCAATTCCGATATATAAATCGTTTTACAGTCTGCTCCTCTCGACGCTGCGCCTTTTTTATAAGCATTAAGCAATGCATTACAAAAAGAATTTTGAGAAGGATGTCCAAGTATAAGTAAGATATTCGTTTTCATTGCAGTTCATTTAATTTGACACTGCAAAGATTTTAAATAGTAGAGAGGCGTACCTGACACAAATGTGTCAAAATTATTGATGGGCTAGTTTTTGCCTGATTCGGGTAAGTGTTTGTCTTTCAATTCCAAGATAACTGCAAAGATGAGAAATAGAGATTCTGTTAAACAAGCCGGAATGCTCTTTTACAAAATCCAGATATCGTTCTTCAGCAGTTTGAAATATAAAGCTTTCTATGCGCGCCTGCTGGCGTTTTAAAATTTCCTCAGCCACTAATCGGCCATATCTTTCAATATTTGGTAAGTTTTCATAAATCCACTGCATATTTTCATATGAAAGACAAACCATTGTAGTAGGTTCTAAACACTGAATAGAATATTTACTGGGCTGCTGTGTTATAAAAGCCGGATAATGTGTGGCATAATCTCCTTCAGAATAAAATCCAACTGTAATTTCATTTCCGTCTTTATCTACAAAAGAAGAACGCACTAATCCGTTTACCACAAAACCAATATTCTTTTGGACTTTCCCAAACTGAAGAAAATAGTCTTTCTTCTCTAATTCTTCAATAGTAACTCTTGAGGCATATTGAGAGAGTTCATTATCAGTTATATCAGGACAAGTTTTCCTTATAGAATGTAAAAATGCATCTGTTCCTGATTCCATCTAATTTCTGTTTCAAAAGTAAATTTTCAAATAAAATATAAATATAAGAATTTTGAATATAAATAATTAAAATACAGCTATTTAGAACCAAATATTTTTTACTTTTTTTATAAATCCGAAAGCTATTTTGTACTGGTAATCTTTTATCTTAAATTTGCACGCCTGAAAAAAGTATTAAGTCCGGGAAAAATAAGAGGAAGTGGAAAAAGCAGCAAACGAAAAAACAAACTGGACTATTTGTAAAGAATGCCTGGGAAGCGGTAAAAAAAATCGCGGACTTAGCAGTAAAGCCCGACGCGACTACCAAATAGCATTGGCAGAATTTGAAAAAACCAATGGCGAAGGCAAAGCTCCAATTCGGCCAAAAGCACATTTATATACGTGTTTAAAATGCAGCGGTTCCGGTTTGATTTCTTCATTGCATTTTCCTGAACCAGATACCCAAAATTTTCCTCACACTGCTATTATTGGTGCCGGAATTGGAGGTGTTGCTTTGGCTGTGGCTTGTTTACACAGAGGAATTCCTTTTACACTTTTTGAACGTGATATTAATTTTGAAGCCCGATCTCAGGGTTATGGACTTACTTTACAGCAAGCGAGTAAAGCAATTGAAGCTTTAGGTATTTTTTCGTTAGATGATAAAGTAATTTCTACAAGACATTTGGTTCATACCACCGAAGGAAAAGTAATTGGCGAATGGGGAATTAGGAAATGGCTGCAATCCAATGTAAAAAACACTTCAAAACGTACCAATATGCATATTGCAAGGCAGTCACTGCGATTGGCATTGCTTGAACAGCTGGGCGGACACGATAAAATTCAATGGGGACATCAATTAATTGATTTTAAACAAGATGATAAAAGTGCTGTTCTAAATTTTCAGGTAAATGGCGAAACTAAAACTTTTAAAGCAGATCTTGTAGTGGGTGCCGATGGAATTAGAAGTTCTGTTAGAAAACTCTTGATTGCTGATGAAATTACACCTTTGCGCTATTTGGATTGTATTGTAATATTGGGAATTTGTCCTTTAAGTGCGCTTGAAAATCTAAATAGTCCGTTGTTAGACAGTGCAACTGTATTTCAAACCGCAAACGGAAACGAACGTATTTACATTATGCCTTATAAATCAGATTCGGTAATGTGGCAGCTTAGTTTTCCAATGTCTGAAAAAGAAGCTAAAATAGTAAGTGCCAAAGGTCCGAAAGCGCTTAAAGAAGAAGCCTGCCGAAGAACGCAGTGGCACGATCCTATCCCGCAGATTTTAATGGCAACTCAGGAAGCGCAGATTTCCGGATATCCTGTTTATGACCGTGAATTATTAAAACAAGAATTATTGCAAAAAGCAGGTTCAGTAACTTTAATTGGCGACGCCGCACACCCAATGAGTCCGTTTAAAGGACAAGGAGCCAATCAGGCATTATTAGACGCGCTGACATTGGCACGTACAATTGTAAAAAGATGCCAGCCTTCTTCTCCATGGAGAGAAACCGGAATAAGGGAAAGTGTATTAGCCGAATTTGAAGCCGAAATGATCGAACGCAGCACTGTAAAAGTGAAAGGTTCTGCAGATGCCGCACAATTTTTACACTCTGAAATTGTTCTTTATGAAGGTGATGAACCACGAGGACGATGTTTAACGAAAAAAGAAAAATAGAAAAACCTTAATATTAAAAAAAGCCCAATTCTTTTCAGATTTGGGCTTTTTTAGTCTTACAACTTATGTTTTTTATGCTAAAATTAATTATTAGCCAGTGCTTTTAAGGCAATGTATTTATCCAGACTTTTAAAGTCATGCCCTTTTGCCCGCATCGATTTAATATAAGCCGGTGTTGTTCCTGTTGCTTTTGCTCCAACAATTTCATCCAGATCAAAATCGTCAAAACCAAGGCTTTTGTATTCTTTTACTAAATCTGGAGTAATATTTTGCGATTTAAAAGCAATAAAATTATCCGCCGGAATGTTTTTATAACCTGCATTTTGAAAACTTTTTATGTATTCTGGCGTAACATTCAGCGATTTCATTGCGATAAGATCACTGTTTGAAAGTCCATTATATCCTATTGCTTTAAAAGAATCAATAAACGCCTTATCAATATTTAATGATTTAAAAGCAATAATATCGTCGTCGTCGTGGTCTTTATTCTTGTTTCTCGTTTTGTTTTCAGTTTTATCACTATTTGCAATAGAACTGTGGAAATCATTGATATACTTCGCGTCTATTCCCTGAGATTTTAAGGTAATAATAGTACCCGCGCTGACATCTTTATATCCTGAGCTGCGAATTTCCTCAATAAACGTTTTATCTATTCCTAATGATTTAAAAGGAACAAGATTATTCAAATCAATATCCGGAATCTCTTTTTTAATTGAAGTTATATAAGCTTCATTTACATCTAAAGCGGCAAGCGGAATAATTTGATCTTTGTCTAAATCATTAAAACCACTTTTCTTAAGCATTTGCACATAAGACACTTTGATATTAATAAAAAAGAAAACCATAAGATCATTATCTTTTTTAATATCTACTCCTTCTTTATTCATCGCAGTGGTGTAGTCTTTATTTGCGGTAAATTTATAAGTTCCCATTCCTTTATCACCTTCAAATTTTCCGGTAAAATGAATGGTTCCGGCATCGCGCGTTAAGTTAAATTCGCCTTGTTTATCTCTCGGAATACTGTTTAATTCACTTAACGGAAAAGTAGTCGAAGCATTGTCATTCTCATCGCCCTTAAAGTTGATTTCTATAGAATTGCCTTTGATAACAGCAAACCAGTTACCGCCGGTTTTCATTTCGTTTTCTACGATTACGTCTTTTTTCGATTCCTCTTTAGAAGTAAGAGTCTGACTTTGCGCTGCCGGTTGATTAAAAAGGCAGGCAAAAAGCACCATAAGCGGCACAAGGAAAAAGTATTTCCAAGTGGTGTGCACATTTGATTTTTTTGAGTTCATCATGATGATTCGTTTTTTTAATAATGATTGATTATAATTGGTTGTAAGACTCAAAGGAAATTGCGGTGCGGCAACTTTTAGCAGACTGAACTGATAACTCTCTTTTTCAACCGTATCCTGCTGCAGCATTTGATCATCGGTTAAAAATTCAAGATTTGTTTCCAGCGCTTTTCGCCACTGCCAGGCAAATGGATTAAACCATTGAAATACTAAAACAAGCTCTGCAAGCAGAAGATCTATGGTATGTTTCTGCTCAATATGAATTTTTTCATGAAGCAGAATTTGATTGTAGGTTTCCCATTCGTATTTTTCAGGATTGATAAAAATGTTGTTGCCAAAAGAACACGGCGCTTTATCCCCCGTTATTTCAACAATACGAAATTTCCCATCCTCAATTACAGATCCGGAATAGGATCTAAAGAGTAATATAACGGCCTGCATTATAAAATTAAGGCCAAAAACCACTACGCCAAACCAGTACAAATACATTACAATCTGCAATACGGCATCAACATTGATTACGTGTTGTGTCTCTTGAACTGATACAGGCGGAACAGCTTTTTCTGTTGATGTTTGAAATCCAGGAATATCAGTTGCAATTTTTGCAGAGGAAACAGGCTGTTCTATACCATTTTTTCTAAATGAAAATTGCTGCGGAACCGGAACCAAAGGCAGTGTAAAAGCCAGCACCATGCAAAACAACAGTACATATCTGTTTAAATAGAAAAAAGTCTCTTTTTGCAGCAACAGTTTATAAAATATAAAACAGGCTGAAAGAATAAGGGCTGTATATAAAATATAAGGTATCATATTTTTTCTTTTTTAATGATGCTCACTATTTCATCCAATTCCTTATCAGAAAGCTTTTGCTCTTTTGCAAAAAAAGCTAACATTCTAGGATATGAATTATCAAAATATTGACTTACAATATCTTTTAAGGCAAACTGCTGATACTCTTCTCTGCTGATTATTGGAAAAAAGCAATGCATATTTCCGGCAGTTTCAAAGCTTAAAAAACCTTTTTCTGCCAGAATCTTTACAATTGTAGCTACACTATTGTAATGCGGTTTTGGATCTGGAAGAAGCGGAATTACATCCCTTATAAAAGCTTTATTTAAATCCCAAAATACCTGCATGATCTGTTCTTCTCGTTTGGCTAATTTTATCATAATTGAAATATTTTGATGCAAGATACTACTAATTAATTAGTAGACAAACTAATTTGTTAGTTTTTTAACTAATACATTAGTATAACATTCCAATTATCTGTTAAAATAATTTCCATAAAAAACAACAAACTACTAATTATCAAATACATAATAAACAATTCTCTCTAATTAAAGAAAGAAAAAAATGTTTTTAAATTTGGAGTAAACTTATTTTTATTATTTTTGTACCAATCATTACAAAATAAAAAATAAACAATGAGAGGAAGGCCTACTATTTACGAAGACGCTAATATTGTAAAAAAAGCACAAGAAGTTTTTTGGCAGAAAGGATACAGCGCCACTTCTTTGAGCGATTTACAAAAAGCCACCGGAGCCGGAGCCGGAAGTTTTTACAATACTTTTAAAGGCGGTAAAAAAGAGGTTTTTCAAAAAGCAATTGAAGAACGACGATTGGCATTTGATGCTTTTAAAATTGAACTGAGCAAAAGCAAATCTCCCATAGAATTAATTAAAGACTTTTTTAGAAGTATTGCTTCCGATGATGAAAATGAACACCTAAAAGGCTGTATTATTGCTAATACAATTGTAGAAATGACTTTTATTGATGAAAATCTGGAAGCCAACGCGGTTCAGATTTTAAAAGAAGTGGAACAAATGTTTACTAAGACCATTAAAGACGAACAAACAAAAGGAAATTTAAAAACTCAAACTGATCCCGAAATACTGGGCAGATATTTAATAACATTCTGGTGCGGCCTTAATACACTGCGAAGAATGTATCCTGACAAAAATGTCTTGAAAAATCAAATTGAAATGCAATTAGCTGTTATCAGCTAATTTTTTTAACTATTTATGTATCGATCATTACAAAAATAAAAACAATAAAAAATGAATTTAAAATTAGAAGGAAAAAGAGCTTTTATAAGCGGTTCGACACAAGGAATTGGTTTTGCAACAGCCAAACAATTATTAAATGAAAAAGCGGAAGTTATCCTGAACGGACGGAATGAAGAAAAAATAAATCTGGCTGTTCAAAAACTAAAAGATGAATTTCCTAATGCTGTAGTTTCCGGAATTGCCTGCGATTTTGGAAATAAAGAAGAAGTAAACCAATTATTAAATCAACTAAACGATATTGATATTTTAATAAACAATGTAGGGATTTTCGAATTAAAGGATTTTGAAACTATTGAAGAGGAAGACTGGTATCGAATTTTTGATATAAATGTAATGAGCGGTGTGAGACTTTCTAAAAAACTTTTACCGCAAATGCTTCAGAAAAAATCAGGAAGAATCATTTTTATCAGTAGTGAATCTGGCGTGAATATTCCAGTAAACATGATTCATTACGGAATGACAAAAGCGGCTATGACAGCTGTGAGCAATGGTTTGTCTAAACTAACTCTGGGAACTGAAGTTACTGTAAATACAATAGTAGGCGGTCCAACCTATTCTGATGGTGTTGCTTCGACAATCGAACATATTGCCTCTTTACAAAATATAGAAGTTGAGCAAATTAAAAGCGCCATTATTCAGCAGACTAATCCGCATTCATTATTACAGCGATTTATTGATCCGGCAGAAATCGCTTCTTTGGCTGTTTATTTATCAAGTCCGCTTTCAGCTGCAACAAATGGTTCTTGTCTTAGAGCCGATGGCGGTGTTTTAAAGACGATATAATTTAAAACCCAAAATCCTGTTCAGTTTAAGCTGAACAGGATTTTAGGTTTTCAAAAATACTATTGTTAAGTGACAACGCCGCCAGTTTTTCATCACTGCTTAAATTCTCTGTATTTTGTTTTCTTTTCATTTAACAGCTATTCAAAACGTTTGATATCAATAATCAAGTTTATTGCAGACTATAAATGTACTTAATATTCGACAAAATGTTAAAATGATGATACTAGAATTCTTTTACAGAACTTGCTTTTGAATCATTCATCATCGATATCCGTTATTTTCTTTTTCGAATATGTAAGTTTTTCGATTTCTCTTAGAAATTCAGAATCGAATTCAGAATAAGCACGCAAGGTATATTTTTCATCTCTCTTCTGCATAACCAGACGAATTTTCTGCACCATCAGCCAAATGGGTTCGTAGCGTTTGTGTCCTAATAAATATTGAATTTGCAATATGGAGAATTTTCTTTTGGAAAGGGTCATTAATTCTATGCAGATCATCCAGTATCTTACGGGTAAATTAGAGTTTTCCATGACAGTCCCGGATCGAAGACTTATTCGGTTACCGCATTTTTTGCATTGAAATTTTAAATCAACTCTTCTAAACGAATGTTGATTGTGCGAGCATTTTCTGCAAATTAAACCATTTTGCAGACGCTTCTTTATTAATTCTTCTATACAGGTTTCTTCGTTGTGGTATTTTTCGAAGTACTCTCTTAATTCCATTTATTAAGATTCTCTTTTACGGATTAAATATAGTCTAATCTGCACAGACAAAAAATGGAATGAAATAAAAAAGAGGAAATTCAAAACAGAAAATCCTCTTTTAAAATTATAAATTAGGGCAATTACAGTTTTTGGGCAATTTCTTTCTTGTATTTATTCAAAATAGATTTTGTCATACCAAGATTTGCTTTGTTTGAATCTACTGCTAAATAAATAAAATAATCTCCGTTATCAGAAACGTCAATAATATGAATTTGTGAAGTTAAAGTAATCATGATATTATCTACGACCTGTCCTTCTAAGTTTAAGGCTTTTATTGCGTTCATCTTTGCTTTAACCACTTCAAGGTTATATGCAGAAGCTAATTCAGGGTCGAAACCACTCAAAACAGATTGTGAGTAATATGACATTCCAGTTTGAATTTCAGCAACAGAAACTGCGATAAAACCTGGAACATTTTTTTTAAGATCTTCTCCAAATTGTTTTAAAAAATCAGACATAAGTATTGGTTTAATTTAGGGTTGTAAAAATCCTTTTCCTGAGGATCTTATGCAAAATTATAGATATGATTCTATTTAATTATCCGCATTGCGTACCTAAATTTATTTTTTTTACATTCTAATATTTTTTCTAAAAAAAATCATATTTCTTATTCAAATCCAATCAGATTATACTGTAATTTTTTTTAAAAAAGTATGATTCTGATAAATGTCAATATCTGTAAAAATCCATTTAGAATAATTTTGGGATTAAAAAAAAAGCAATTGAGGAAATGAAAGAGATACTTGCGGCATTAATTCAACAGAAAACAACAATAAAAAAAACGAGCTTAACCAATACTTTCGTATTTCAAGTTTTGGTAACCAATGCGAGTAATGATGTTATTTTAAAAACTGATTTGTAAGTTTTTAAACAAAACTCAGATAACTAAAAAACTTCCCGTCAAAAGGGGGAAGTTTTTTAGTTTAAGAAATATCTTAAAATGAAAATGTACTCAAAAAGACTGAACCTATTTTTCAAAATATACCTTATTCTATTATAAAAATGTCTTTTACCGGCTAACTCGAAAAGAGCTCTAAGTATATATTTACTAAATTATTAAGCCTTTAAGTAAGTATATGCAGACTCAAGAATTACTCCAAAATTTACTCACACAAAAGTATATTAAATCTATTGTAATTGAAGGTAATTACATGACCAATAAAAGTGCAGTTCTTTTAGACTCACAAAATGGAACTGTTTTTAGTGTCTCAGCAGATTTTCTATTTTATTTTAAAGATAAAAGTAATAATGGCTGGCTCACCATTCCCGAAGAATTA
Organism: Flavobacterium sp. HSC-32F16; assembly: GCF_024171645.1. Classification (GTDB taxonomy): domain Bacteria; phylum Bacteroidota; class Bacteroidia; order Flavobacteriales; family Flavobacteriaceae; genus Flavobacterium. The sequence continues at coordinate 538,402 of NZ_JALKAC010000001.1, forward strand.
ATCCTAAATGGTAAAAAGTACTACCCGCAGCTGGGAGACAGTATTACTAAAAATGATGGAACAACCTATTATTTCACTACAAAAGAAGCTGTTATAGAAATGGCATCCTCTTATTTTAAAAAATTCATAGATCCTCACTATGGAATTCAAACAATAGTTCATGGGTTGTCTTTTTTTGAAAACATTGATGACAAGAGTGATATATATTGGGTTATTTTTCAAAAATTCAAATCCCGAAAACATCAGCAGATAGAGGCATTTGTATCCAGCAATTAATAAATGTTCTCTAAAAGGAATAATTGATTATGAGATTGCTAAAAAAAGAGGAAAAGAGAGTTTTATATACCAGTTTTTTATTCTAGTCCTAAAAGACCTTTAGCAAGTGGAGACTCATTTATGTTACAAATTATCTAAAGAAGGCAAAGGAAGCAAAGGAATTTACTGTTAAATATATGATGTATGAAGGTAATTATCCTATGCCTTTAGAAGGTGAAGAAATAACAAATTTACTTCATACGAAGTTTAGTTTTTTTAGTGAAAATTATTTTTATTATACTGATGCATATAAATTGAAGTTTTAAATGAAAAAAATAGTAATATTTAGCTTTTTAATATTTTTTCTTCAATTCTTTTTATTTAGAGGATTATTTACCTCATTAGATTCTTACGCGCCCGAGAATACTTCTGGAAATCCTATATTAATAGCTCTAGAGTTTATAGTTACCATAATTATTTGTTTGATTGTTTTTATAATGGTATTTATAGAAAAAATCGTTGAAACAAGTCTAAAATATATATACATCTTTATACTATATCTACATTGCATATTTCATTTTTGTTGTGATTCATTTTATGAATATAATTTATTTAATGATTCAAAATCATTTAGCATTTCATCAATTATAATTATCTTGATTTATTTTATTTTCGAATTGTTTTTGACTTTTTATATAGTTAAAAGGCTTTATCAATCAAAAGATCACGAATAAATTTCTAATGAAAAAAATAATAGTTAATGCTTTTTTAATGTTTTTTGTGCATTTTTTATTCTAATTATTCTTTTACAAGATTAAACGCATACATACCAAAACATTATGAAAGTAGTGATAGAGGAATATTTACGTTAATTGCGTTCTACTTAACATTTTGCTATATATGCTGTCCGCTATTTTAGTTATAATAGAAAAATTAATGAGAGTTAAATAAATGGGGAATGTATTTTTTATTGTATTTGAATTGTTTGCCTGTATTTTATATAAACGCGTTTTATCAATACCTTTTATTTAATAATCCCAATGTTTTGAAACATCTTCCATTGTTATTATTCTTATTTATTTATTATTTGAATTAGCGATTACTTTTTATATAGTTCATTGATTATATAGATATAAATGTTAATTATCTTATTGAGATTACCTTGATTTAGAAAGTCTTCAAAAATTAACAAACCAATACCTGCACTGGTCTGTAAAAGCCAACGAAAATACCGCAAAAGAGAAATACACAATGGATAAAAAACTATAAAACTTTTAATCTGCTTTTTAGCCTCTATACAAATAACAAGCTGTCAAATGATAAAAGAAAAAACACGCGAATGACACGAGCATCCGCTAGTGCAACATAGTTTATGTAAGCGAATTGAACTAAGTCTCAAGTACACGAGCGGGATTCGAGCCCGCGAGGTATGTCAGGAAAATGCAGGAAAAGCTAGCTCCAATAAGTTTGATAATGGTCATGGGATTAGGAAGTCCTGTAGCTTTAATAACCGATGGAAGGTTCAGCGGTGCCACCAGAGGCGCATCTATAGGACACGTTTCTCCAGAAGCGGCAGAAGGCGGTATGATTGACCTGCTTAAAGATGAGATGAAATTCATATTGATGTTGACCAATAATATCTTATCTGTAAATTCATCCGATGAAGAAATTAAGGCTCGAAAAGCCGTTTTTCAGCCTACCAAAAAAGTAGTAAATTCAAAATAGCTTGGGCAAGAGCTTTGGTAACCAATGCGAGTAATGGTGCTATTTTAAAAACTGATTTGTAAGTTTTTAAACAAATAATCGTCCTAACTAAAAAACTTCTCGCTGAAACTGCCGAAGTTTTTCATCTTTAAAATCATTATTTTATACTTAGACAGAAGTTTCCTTCCATTGTTTTTTTATCAGCAATTAATTCTAATATGGCTGTAATAACGACATTACCGATCCATCCATTGTTTAAAATAGGGTGCTTTTTCGCGGCTTATAATTACTTCGCGTTCGGGATCTGATTTCAATTGGATCTTCAGTTTGGCATTAAAATAATTGGCAATCGATTTTATGCTTTCAGCACGAATAAAAAACTGCCTGTTGGCACGAAAGAAAACATCAGGATCCAATTCTTGTTCCAGGTCTTCCATTGTCTGCGGAATTGGGATTACCGTACCTGATTGTAAAACTAAATTTGAAGTTTTAAATTCAGAGTAAATAAAATCAATATCGGTAACATTCACGCTTTTATAACCGTCGCGATATGTAACCAGAAACCGGAGACGAAAACTTGGCTTATTTACAAAGCCTTTTAAAATGCCGGCAATATCATGATAATTGTCGGTTTTAGATAAACTTTTGAATTTCTGCAAAGCAAACTCCAGTTCGCTTTTATCAATGGGTTTCATCAAATAATCGATGCTGTTGACTTTAAAAGCTCTTACCGCATATTCATCATAAGCAGTTGTAAAAATAACGGGACTGGCAATTTTGATTTCATCGAAAATAGAAAAACTGATTCCGTCTGCCAGACGAATATCCATGGTAATTAAATCCGGTTTTTCGTTTAAACGGAGCCATTTTACAGCACCTTCAACGGTATCTATAATATCCAGAATCTCGCAATTGGGTTCTAGTTCTTCTAAAAGCCTTTTAAGACGGCTGGCATTAATACTCTCATCTTCAATAATCAAAATTCTCATACTCTCTATATTAATGGTAAACGCACTGAAAAACTTTCTAATGACTGTGAAAAAACAGGTTTTTTATTGAATAAAATTTTATAGCGAAACTCAATATTTTTACGTCCTACTCCTGTAGAAACTAAGGTTTTGCCAGATGTAGGCTGTAAATTGTTTTTTACGATTATATTTTTTTCTTCAGAATAAATAGAAATAATAAGCGGACTTGACAAGGTTGCCATATTGTGTTTTACGGCATTTTCGACCAGTAACTGCAAAGTTAAAGGCGGCAAATGAAGATCCAGACAATTGCTGTCGACTTCTAATTGCAAATCGATTTTTTCGCCCAATCGTTTCTTTAGCAGATAAAAATAAGCATTAAGAAACTCAATTTCTTCTCTTAGAGTTATGGTATCTTTGTCTAAGTTGGAAATCATGTAGCGGTAAACACGGGTAATATTCTCCAAAAATGCTGCAGCAGCCTGCTGGTCTTCGTGAATCAGCTCTGTTAAAGTGCTGAAATTATTGAAAATAAAATGCGGATCCAGCTGTAATTTTAAAGATTCTAACTGCGAACGTGTTACGGCTTCCTGGAGTTCTGAGGCTTTAATTTTTAATTCCGCTGCTTCGTTTGAAGTCAAACGCCAGCGGTTAAGTAAAAATATTCCGGTATGTACAGAACTAATAAAAAGCGACAATATCGCCGCCATAATGTTTGACTGCCAGATGATAAGCAGTTCATTTTCTTCTAAACAAGTTTCGGGATACAAATAGTTCCATAAATGCGAGAATGTATAGTTTAGCAGCATATTTCCCGCGATGAGGCATAAAAATTGTGCAATTGCCCTAAAAATAGGATTGTGTTCCCAGCGTATCAATCGGTTTAAACTACGCCCAACAAAAAGACTTAATTCTGTTAAAACGCCGCAATACACCAAAATAATAAAGATATCAAATGATTTATCAAATGATATTAAGGAATCTTCTTCGAAATTCTGGTTCGGATTTAAAAGATAATACGATGACAAATACACTAAAAAAACCACAGGAATAACTATAATTCTATAGTATTTGTAGAAAAAATTCTTTCCGGTAATTTTATTTTGAATACTTGACCCCATTTACTTTTTAAAAATTGATGATTTATTTTTTAATATTTTTAAACACATAGAAACATAGTTTCGAAATCTAAAAAAAGGCGTTTCACCTGCATGAACAAACATAGGGTGCTGTGTTTAAAAAGCGTGCTTTCTTTTAAATTCTTTTAACCAACAATAAAACTATGTTTCTATGTGTTTATTTTTTTATTACAAACTATTTTTATTTTAGACAAAGATAAAATAAGATTTATGATAACTGCGGTACTAAAACTTTCCTTTTATTGCCGGTTTTTATAAATCTCTGCGATTTTCTTTCTCTCATAATTCCCCATTTTAAGCAGGTTGCACCCCAGGAAAATCCGGCACCAAAAGTGGTAATCAATAAGTTTTGACCTTCTTCAAAATCAGCGGCAAAATCCCATAAACATAGCGGAATTGTTGCTGATGTTGTATTTCCGTATCTTTCAATATTAACTTTGACTTTTTCTGAATCAATATTTAAACTGTCACTTACGGCATTAATAATTCTCAAATTAGCCTGATGCGGAATAACCCAGTCAATTTCATCAGCATCTAAGCCATTACTGATCAAAACATCTCTCGAAACGCTGGACATTGCTGCAACTGCTTTTTTAAACACAAATGATCCTTCTTGTTTAATATAATGTTTTTTATGCACAATGCTCTGCATACTGGCTGGAAATTTAGAACCTCCCGCCGGCACAACCAAAGCTGAAGTACCGCTTCCGTCAGTTCTTAAAATGCTTTTCATTAATCCGTACTCTGTCTCTGTTTTTTCTAAAAGCACTGCTCCTGCACCATCTCCAAAAAGAATACAGGTATTTCGGTCTTCATAATCTACGATTGAACTCATTTTGTCAGCGCCCACTACAATAATTCTTTTGTAGCGTCCGCTTTCGATCATCGTTGCGCCCATTTCAAGCGCATACAAAAAACCGCTGCAGGCACCGTTCATATCAAAACCAAAGGCATTTTTAAGTCCGCTTAATTCACATATTTTACTGGCAGTTGGCGCCAAAATATGATCTGGTGTAGCAGTTGCGAGTATCAAGGCTTCAATTTCAGAAGCCTCAATATCATAATTGCTCATTAAATTTTCTATAGCACCGCAGGCAAGATCAGATGTGCTTTTGCCTACTGCAATTCGTCTTTCTTTTATTCCGGTTCTTTTTTCAATCCATTCTTCTGTAGTTTCAACAGTTTCTGAAATTGTTTTATTATCTAGGATTGAAGTGGGTACAAAACCGCCGATAGCTGTAATTACTGCCTTCATTTTTCTTGTTTTTTTGTTATGTTTTTAATTTTTTGGAATAGATAATAAAGGAATATCTAAACCTGCTGCCATGATTCTGGTTTTACTTTTATGAACCAGGGAATCCCAAAAACCATATTTTTGAGGCACCATTACTAAAATATCAGCATCAAAATTTTTAATTTCTTTTTTAATTTCATTGATCACCGCATTTGATCTCACGTTTTTGTAAATATATTTTACGTCTTCAAATTCTTTTTCGATAGAAGAATTCAGTAAGATTTTGCCTTGTTCTTCTTTAATTTCATCCAGTTTTTCATCAACGCTGAAAAATTCAATTTCAGAACCTAAATTTCCAATTACACGTCTAATCCATGTAAATCTTTTAATTGAGGATAAACTTAAAGTATCGCAGGCATACAAGATTTTCTTTGCGTTTTGAAAGCGGGCCTTCTCCGGAACAGCCAAAACCGGAATGTTTAAATTTTTAATAACTGCAGTGGTCGAATTCCCCATTAAATCCTGCTCCAGCGAGCGCTCTGCCATTCCCATAACCACAAGATTGGCATTCGTTTGATTAATTATCGAAGGAAGCTCATCTTCTAAAAAAGAATAACTGCAAATGCTTTCTACCGAAATTTTGAACAAATCTGCAATTTCCAAACCTAAAGTCTGAATTCTGGAAGCGGCTTTGTCCATTTGTTTCTGCATCGATTCGGCAGTAATTAAAGAATTAGCACTGTGAACGCTCAACGAAAATGAGTTAAACAAAATAAGTTTAGCTCCTGTTGCTTTTGCAAGTCCTGCTGCGTAAGTAACCGCATTATTTGCGATCGAAGAAAAATTTGTAGCGGCGATTATAGTAAGTGGAGGAATCATAAATATATCGATTAAATATTTCTAGTAAAAATGATTAATTAACTACTCCAATTCTTTTAAAAATTACCCAACAAGCATTTTTTAGGCCTCAACCGTAAAATTTAGTATCTGAAAAATGACATAATATTCCAAAAGAGATCCTATTTTGTTCCCTTTACTTTCCAACACTTTATCCATTAAAAAAAGAGCAAAACAAATGGATACATTCCATTAAAAATTCCTAAACAGGTTAGTTACCTCTCAAACTGCATCAATTAAAATCTTCTATGGTTTATCTGCTAAAACGGGTATTTCTACTCGTTTTAATTTACTGTTTTTTAATTATTTAACAGAATATGACACAGAAAATCATCCCGATAATTATGCTGTTATCAGACCAGAATATTTTTTATGATAAAGAATACGTTTAGATACCAAAAATGCATCAACATCTTTAATGGCTTTGATTCCCAAAAAAGAAAATGTCGAGACTTTGTAAATGCAATACAAAATCCCGAACAAATAAAGTAGATAATAAAATGCCATTATTCAGGATAATTGATTAAATCCTGATAATTAAGAAGAGTCTATTTCACCAATACGCTTATAGTATTACTTAAATTTTCTTTTAATATAAAATCCTGAATGAACTCTTTAACTTCGTGGCGGGCCTCAATTTTGGTCTCAAATGAATTAATATGAAATTCATCATCCTGATCACTAATATGGATTATTTCAGTATATCCTTTAGAAATTAAACTGCCTTTGAGCTTAATTATATTTAACTGCTGCTTGCCGTCCAGCTCTTTACGAACCTGTAGTTTTATAGCTCTTTCCATTTGTAAATATTTTAAAATAGTTAACTCTCATTCAATTATAAATTTATAATAATTAATAATTCAAAAGAATAATTTAACACACCCTGCAACCTATTATTTATCAACACCTTATGAACATAGTTTAAAACCAGTCCAAAATGGTGGTCCGGCTTTAGATTTGTTAAAAAAACTATCCTTATAATTAAGTAAACATTCTGCAAAATGCTATAAAATTGTTAGTTAGATATGTGATTATTTTTGAATTGAAACTTTATATACGATAAATCAATTAAAAAAGATTTTATATGACAGCAGATACTAACCGATATTATAATCAGGACGATTATAATTTCACAGACGATAATCAGAGCTATGTTGATCAATATCAGCAGGAACATATTGGAGACGAAAATTTTGAACAGGAACAACTATTAAATCAGGAACAGAATTATCTGGATAATGAATTCTCAAATGCCCTCGAAAGAGATGAAGAAGACGAAATCGAACCGGAATATGATGAAGATGGTCTTGAAGAAGATGGTCTGGAGGAAGATGACTGGGACGAGGATGATGATTTAGATGAAGACGATCTCGACGACGATCTAGTTGAAGATTATGATGAAAATGATCGTGAGATTGAAAGCTTTTCTGATGATGGATATAAAATAGACTAGTTAAAAGTCAATTTATATTTGCTAATAAATGCTCCAGCGCAGCAAAATAGGCATAGTAATAAATCGCAAAAGATTTAAAGCTCCAGCGGAGCGTAATATCTATCAACTTCAAGTATAAAGTATTACTTTGGCTTTATACAGGTTTGGATAAATTATACTATACTTATTTTGCTCCGCTGGAGCATTTTTTTCTACTATACAATATATTAAAATGCTATTTAGTTATCTAAAACTAGTTTGGTTTTATTAAATTTTCTGTCGTACACAATTACAAATCCTATCCATACGACTAAAAGAGCTACAATTACCGTTAGTTCTTGTTCGTGTACTCCTTTTACAAAGAAATTATTTAGTGAATGAACTCCTGCAACTGCAATAAGTGAATTTGTTTTAGAATATATCTTACCAATTCCCCAGGTTCCGAAGAAAATAATGCCAAAGAAAATTAAATTTGAACTTGTCATATTAAAGTTTAAGTGCCATACAAACCAAAGAACAGCAATAATAACCGTTGCAGTAAATTTTGGAAGTCCTTTTAATTGTTCCTGCAAGAATCCTCGCCAGCCAATTTCTTCCAAAAGTCCGTAAACCAAGACGGTAAAAGCAAAAACGATTGGAAACTTTCCGTATATAAAATAATATAAAGTTGTAATAGACAATGCCGGCAGAAGCCAAAAAATCACAAAAGGCAGTGCAATATTTGTATATATTCCTTTTAAAGACATTGGATTTTGAAGAGAGAATAATTTTATTGCGATAAAAGCTCCTAAAGCCGGGCCGGCACCGCGAATTAAAATAAATACATAATCGTGTACAACGCCGTTAAACAATTCCGTTTTAACTGCTATAAATCTGCATACAATAGCAATGATATAAAAAACTGCAATTGCTTCGTAGTTAATTTTAAGTTTCATAAGTTATCTTTTTGATTAGGTTGAGACAAACTTAATAATAGGAAACAAGAATAAAATTGACTTTGGGTAAGAAATTATTTCTCGGTAATTCTTTTTCTAATTCGGCTTAAACTTTCTGCTGTTAATCCCAAATATGATGCTATAACCTTTAAAGGTGTTCGCTGAAAAATTTCAGGCCTTGATTCAATCAATTTTAAATAACGGTCTTGCGGTGTAAGTGTTAAAAGATCAATCTGTTGCTGTTGTTTTTGTATGTACAACATTTCCGAAACTGCTTTTCCTACTCGCAAACCAGCTTCAGAACGACTGTAAAGCTCTTTTAAATCTTGGTGATGAATGGACCATAACGTAATATCTTCTAAAGCTTCCACTTTAATTACAGATGGTTTTTGATTAAGAAAAGAAAGATAATCACTTATAAAAGACCTTTCGTACAACAGATTAATGCAGATATCCCTGCTTCCATCCCATACAAATAATCCGGCTGAGCCTTGAATTATAATATTCAAAAATTTTTCTATCTGATTGTATTCCTTTATAATCTGTGCTTTTTTGAATTTTCGTACTTCAATTTTTTTGGAAAATTCATCCCAGATATTGGTGTCTGAAACATAATAAGAATCAAAAATCTTTTTAACATCTTCTGGAGAAGGGTTTTGGGACATAACTATAGAAATATCGATTTTGCAAAAACCAAAATACAAAACTAATTTTAGTAAAATCTGCAAAAAGTCTTTTTTTCTGCATCTTTTTTAGAAAATATTAAGAAACCCTTACTTTACAATGCCTATATTTGGCACATTAATTATTCGCCCTTTTTAACAAAAAACATATTTATAATCCTCGGATTTCTCGATGAAAAATACCAAGTTCACTTGTATACTTTTATTATTTCTGCTTTTCTTTATAAGAAGCACGGAATCGTATAAATATCATTATGAACCTGAGTCAGTTGAAAATCAATTTGCTTATTCTCCTGAAGATATTCCGCAGTTTTCATCTACAGATTTACAGAATAAAGAACTCCAGATTCATTATGTTGTAAAAAAGAAGATTAAATTTCGTGCTACAACTTTAGACAGCAGTACTTTAAGACCTCCTTATTACAGCAATCTGATTAAATTCAGAAATTACAAAAGAAGCCTGATTTATGGTATTGCATCTATATACCAAATTCAGCGTCATACTTACCTTCATTTATATCAATTGTTCTAGTTTTTAGAACCCCGTTTTTATTTTTATAAAATGCAGCTTTTTCGGCTGTCATAACTTTTTGTGTTCCTAACCAGACACAAGAAGCAGATTTTCTATTTGTAAAAATATTAACCCCGCTCGAAACGGTCTGAAAAGATTGTATTCGCAGCATTTCCATTTTTTTTCTAAACCCAATTAAAAAACTCCCTATAGCCGCTATAAGGGAGAGAATCTATTTATTTATATTATAACAAATTAATCATGAGCATTAAAAACAATTCATTTTTCATCTCTATTTTATCGCTGTTCGTTCTAGTCTCGTGCGGGGATAAAGCAAAAAAAAACTCAGACAAAATAAAGACCGTTCCGGTTTATAAAGTAACTTTAAAAGACACCATAGTTTCTAACAGATTTGTTGCTGATGTGCATGCCAAAAACAATGTCGAAATTCACGTTCGTATTCCCGGATTACTGGATAAAGTGTTTGTAAGCGAAGGACAAAAAGTAAAAAAAGGACAGTTGTTATTTAAAATAAGCGATGTAGAACTTCAAATACAACTCCTAAAAGCCGAAGCAGTTTATAAAAGCAGTATGGCCGATTTAAGAATCGCCACCGTAGAACTGGAACAAGCACAGACTCTTTTTAATAAAAAAGTAATTGCCGATAAGGAATTAGAGTTATCTAAAGCAAAACATGATGCGGCTTCTGCCAAAGTTGCTCACGCATCTGCAGAAAGAAAAGCGATCAACCAGCAGATTACTTTTACCACAATCCGTGCGCCATTTGACGGTACGGTTGACAGAATTCCATTTAAAGAAGGAAGTTTAGTAGAAAACGGTTCACTTTTAACAACCGTTTCGCAGCTGGATGATATTTATGCTTATTTCTCAATTCCAGAGAATACATATTTCCAGATGATGGAAGACAAAACCCTTAATACACAAGGAGATATTAAACTCGTATTGCCAAACGGAATGGTTTACGGGCAAAAAGGAGAACTAAAAACTGCCGACGGAGAAATCGACAGACAAACGGGTTCTATTCAATACAAAGCAAAATTTCATAATCCGCAGGGATTCATCAAACACGGAACTTCGGGAAAGCTGATTATTTCAGAACCTAAAACCGATGCGATTATAATTCCGCAAAAAGCCGTTTTTTCTATTCAGGATAAACAATTTGTATTTCTGGTTGATAAACAAGGTATTGTAAAAATGACCAACATAACTATTGGAAGTACTCTTGATGATGTATACATTCTAAACAAAGGTTTAAAAAACAACGATTTAATTGTTCAGGAAGGCATTCAGTCTTTACGCGACGGCGATAAAATCAATATTAAAGAAACCCAAAACGTAAGCCTGTAATTATACATTATTAAAAAGATTTCACAATGATAGAAATGTTTATCAAAAGAAAAATATTATCATTAATCATCTCGGTTATGATAGTACTTTTAGGATTGCTGGCATTGTTCCAGCTTCCTATTACGCAGTTTCCGGATATCGTACCGCCCTCTGTAACGGTTACAGCAAAATATACGGGAGCGAATGCAGAGGTTTCTGCCAATGCCGTGGCGCTTCCGCTGGAACGTGCCATAAACGGTGTTCCGGGAATGACGTACATGTCGACCGTAACTTCTAACGATGGTTTAACGCTGATTCAGGTTTTCTTTGAAGTAGGAACCGATCCCGATTTAGCTGCCGTAAACGTGCAAAACCGTGTTACGACCATACTTGACGAACTTCCGGAAGAAGTAATTCGTGCCGGAGTTACCACAGAAAAAGAGGTAAACAGTATGCTGATGTACCTCAACATTACCAGTACCGATAAAACTCAGGATGAACAGTTTATCTTCAACTTTACCGATATTAATATTCTACAGGAATTAAAACGTATTGATGGTGTTGGGCGTGCTGAAATTATGGGTCAGAAAGAATATTCGATGCGTGTCTGGCTGGATCCGCAAAAGATGCTTTCGTACAATATTTCGGCAAATGAAGTGATCAATTCTCTTCAAAAACAAAACATTTCTGCTGCACCCGGAAAAGTTGGTGAAGGTTCAGGACAGCTTGACAATCAACTGCAGTATGTAATTAAATACGGCGGAAAATTCTTTGAACCAAAACAGTATGAAGAAATTCCGCTGAGAGCCAATTCAGACGGAACAATTTTACGATTGAAAGACATTTCGAACATTGAATTTGGTTCAATGAGTTACGGAATGGTTTCTAAAACCGATGGAAAACCTTCGGCATCTATAATGTTGAAACAACGTCCGGGTTCGAATGCATCTGAAGTTATTGCCAGCGTTAAAGAAAAAATGGCAGAATTAAAAGTATCTTCTTTTCCTCCCGGAATGGAATTTAATATTGCTTATGACGTTTCTCGTTTTCTTGATGCTTCTATCGACGAGGTTTTAAAAACGCTAATCGAAGCCTTTATTCTGGTTGCATTTGTGGTTTTCATCTTCCTTCAAGACTGGCGTTCGACTTTAATTCCGGTTTTGGCCGTTCCGGTTGCCTTAATTGGTTCATTTACTTTTATGTCGATGATGGGATTCTCAATCAACTTGCTAACCCTTTTTGCTTTAGTTCTCTCGATCGGAATTGTGGTTGATAACGCCATTGTCGTCGTCGAGGCCGTTCACGTTAAAATTTCCGAAGAACACATGGAGCCTCTGCCCGCCACGATAAGCGCGATGAAAGAAATTACTGGTGCCGTAATTGCGATTACCATTGTTATGGCTGCCGTATTTATTCCCGTAGCCTTTTTGAGTGGTCCGGTTGGGGTTTTCTACAGGCAGTTCTCCTTAACAATGGCAATTAGTATTGTCATTTCTGGAATCAACGCTCTTACGCTTACTCCTGCTTTATGTGCGATTATGCTGAAAGCACACGATCCGAACAAACAAAAAACATCCTTACTGGATAGATTCTTCCACCGATTCAATAAATGGTTTGATAATATAACTTCTAAATACATTAAAATACTGGTAAAATTTGCCGATCGTACTTCGATTACGGTTGGATTATTGGTTTTATTTTGTTTGTTTACGTGGGGAACGAGCAAGTTTCTTCCTTCCGGATTTATTCCGTCTGAAGATCAGGGAATGGTTTATGTAAACGTAACTACGCCTCAAGGAGCAACGGTAGAACGTACCGAAAAAGCATTAGACGAAGTAACTCGTCTTGCCAAAGGAATTAAAGGCGTAGACAACGTAACAACGCTTGCCGGATACAGTATTGTAACTGAAATCGCCGGAGCTTCGTACGGAATGGGAATGATCAACTTGAAAGACTGGAAAGAACGTGATATTTCGGTAAACCAATTTATTGCCAAACTGACCGAAAAAACAAGAGGCATTACAGATGCGCAGATCGAAATTTTCGCGCCGCCAACGGTTCCCGGATTTGGTAATACAAGTGGTTTTGAGCTTCGATTATTAGATAAATCTGGAGGAACTATTAACAATACCGATGAAGTAACCAAAAACTTCATAAAAGAACTGAATGCTTCGCCCGAAATACAAAACTCCTTTACAAGTTTTGATGCTACTTTCCCGCAGTATTTAATTCATATTGATTATGATCTTGCGGCTAAAAAAGGAATTTCGGTAGATAATGCAATGGCCACTTTACAGACTATGTTAGGTTCGTTTTATGCGACCAACTTTATCCGTTTCTCGCAGATGTATAAAGTAATGGTTCAGGCAAGTCCGCAGTTTAGAAAAAATCCCGAAAGTATTCTGGATATGTATTTAAAAAATGATGCAGGCGAAATGGTGCCATTTTCGACTTTTATAAAACTGGAACGCGTTTACGGACCAGAGGTTTTAACGCGCTACAATATGTACATGTCGGCAATGATTAACGGAGAACCTGCCGAAGGTTTCAGCTCTGGAGAAGCGATTGCTGCTGTTGAAAGAATTGCTGAAGAAAAACTCCCTAGCCGATTTGAACTCGAATGGTCGGGAATGACGCGTGAAGAAATTCTCTCCGGAAATCAGACTATTTACATTTTTGCCCTGTGTATTCTGTTTGTGTATTTGCTTCTTGCGGCGCAGTACGAAAGTTTACTGCTTCCGTTCCCGGTGTTATTAAGTCTGCCTGTTGGCGTTTTTGGTTCTTATCTTACTCTTTTAGCGGTAGGTTTAGACAACAATATTTATGCACAGGTCGCGCTCGTCATGTTAATTGGTCTGCTTGCCAAAAATGCCATCTTAATTGTGGAGTTTGCCATGGCAGAAAACAAATTAGGAAAAGACATTACCGAAGCAGCGATTGAAGGGGCGAGACTTCGTTTCAGACCTATTCTTATGACCTCATTTGCTTTTATTTCAGGATTGATTCCGTTGTGTATAGCCACCGGAGCAGGAGCAGTTGGAAACCGTTCGATTGGTACTGCTGCTGCCGGAGGAATGTTTATAGGAACCGTTTTTGGACTTGTAATTATTCCGGGGCTTTATATCCTGTTTGCCAAATTAGAAAAAGCAATGAATAAAAATTAAAACATGAAACAAGAAATTAATAGATATATCATCTGCGGAAGCGTTTTACTGCTTACCGCCTGCTCTGCTCCTAAAATCAACGATAATCTCGCAGCAAAACAACTGCCTGAAAATTTTGATTTAAAAAGAAAAAAAGCAGTCGACAGTCTGCAGAATTTTATTCCGCTTAAAACAGAAACGTATTTTAAAGATGTCAAACTGGAAAATCTTTTAAAGAAAGCTATTACCCAAAATCCTGACTATTTAATTGTGCAGGAAAGAATTTTAATTGCTAATTCTCACTTAAAAGTCGCTAAACTGGGACTTCTTCCTTCTTTGGATTTTGTTGCAGATGCTTCTGGAACTCATTATGGAAAATATACCATGGATGGTGTAGGGAATTTTGATACCAATTTTTCGCAAAATATTAATGAAAAACAAAGGATAAACGAAAATGTTTCTCCTAACCTCTTTTTAGGCGGAAAAGTTTCGTGGGAAGCTGATATCTGGGGAAAACTAAGCAATCGTAAAAAAGCCGCTCGTGAACGCTTTTTTGCTTCCCAGGAAGGAATGCGCTTACTGCAAACCCGATTGTTAAGCGATGTTGCCGATTTGTATTATAAACTGATTGCTTTAGATAAACAAGCTTTGATTTATGATAAAAACCTGAAAACGCAGCAAAAAGCACTTGATATTATCTCGGCGCAAAGATCTGTGGGGAAAGCTACAGAACTGGCTGTTCAGCAGTTTAATGCACAGAATAATAATATTTTGGCCGAAGCCGAACAACTGAATTTAAGCATTGATCAAACTGAAAAAGCATTATTAAATCTTTTAGGAGAATATGGCGGAAAAATCGACAGAAGCTCTGATTTTCTTTCCGGTCATCTTGAAGTATTAAATCAAAAAATAAGCGTAGATTCGATTATTCATAAAAGACCTGATGTATCTGAAGCGTATCACGAACTGCGTGCCTCAAATGCTGATGCAAAAGCAGCACGTGCAGCCTTTTTCCCGACTTTAAATTTGGGAGGTTATGTTGGATTTAATTCGTTTTCTTTCTCCACTTTCTTTGATAACGGATCGTTTGCCTGGCAATTACTTGGCGGTTTAACGGCTCCGGTTTTTAATAAAGGACAGATTAAACAGGAATTTTTTGTATCTAATAAAAGACAGCAGATTTCGTTTTTACACTATCAAAATACGATTACAACAGCGTATAATGAATTGAGTGCTTTACTGCACAGAACAGAATCTTTTGTTGATGTTTTGAAATATAAATCGAAAGAAATTGAACATCTGGAAATTGCCGTAAACGTTTCAAATGATTTGTATTTGAGCGGTTATGCCAATTATCTGGAAATTATTAATGCTCAAAAAAACAAACTGCAGGCCGAACTTGACTTTGTAGACATTCAATTAAAAAATGCAGAGTCACAGGTTTTATTGTACAAAGCTTTAGGAGGAGGAATTAACTAATCCTGAAGTAAACTGGTCGTAAACTTTAAATTAGTACTTAAAAAACTGTAGTTATAAATCCCACCCGTTTGAACGGGCGGGATTTTTTATTTTAAGAGTTACTTTGAAGCCAGCTCGTTTACTGTTAATTTTAAAATACTTCCATACGCAACAGCCGCTTTATGAACCTGAACAGTCCAATCTTCGGCAGCATTATCATCGGCTCCGTCAGATATATATTTTAAACATAAAAACGGAATATCCTCTTTCATGGCAATCATTGCTAATGCGTAAGATTCCATATCTACAACATCATAAATTGTTTCAGAATGCTGCATCTCAAAACTGTCACCCGTACCGCAGATTCCTAATGGAAGGCCTTCCATTTCTAAACCGTATTCTAAAACAGGCGGTAAACCGGATAATGGAGTTTCATATAATTCAAAACCCAATCCGCGTACGTCCATGTCTCTCTGAACAAATTTAGTACAGCAAACTACATCACCTTTTTTAAAATGAGTACTTCCTGCCGAACCAAGATTTACAATTAATGACGGTTTTTGTAATTGTATAGCTTTTGTTAATTCGTATGCCGCATTGACTTTGCCAATTCCGGTTATAAGCGCCGTATGCTCTTTAAAAACCTCTGCAGCTTCTGAGGCCAACGCAAAAGTGAAGAGAATATCTTTGAATGGATAGGTATGTTTGTCGTTTATTTTTATCATAAAAATTGAAGTGTTTTCTATGAGGCAAATATCGGGGATTTTGTTGTGAACTTTTAAAATAGGCAGGGCAAAAATTGTTTATTATGCTGTGCGAAAGTGGACACATTTTTGAATTTCAGTTGAATACTTTGGAGACGCAGATCAATTATAAGTTTCAATTTCCTTGTTTTTCAAAATTGTCCTAATTACACTGTATAAAACGCTTACATTCCAATCCTGATGATAATTATAACCGCGATTTAAATCCTGTGGATTCTCTATTGAATAAATAGAAAAATAAGTGTAATAGTTTTTAGTTCTAACATTTTCCCAAGGAATAGTTACTCTTTTCTGATTAAAGATTCCGCTGATATTTAATGAAATGTTATCTTTTGTAAAGTGAACATCTCCAATAGTAAATTCTTTACCATCATTGTACATATTTATATGCTGATTAATTATATCTGAAAAATAATAATCCCACAAGCCATCAACAATCTCAGCATACTGTTTATGAAGAATATCTCTTTTGCGTCCAAGATAAGACTTAAAAGTAATTTTTAAAATATTGTCTTTCTTATTGCCGATAAAAATTTGATATTCCCTCCCATAAGTAAATTCAAATTTAATCCATCGAATACCATATCTAAAGTCTTTTATTTCATCTTTCTGAAAAACTGTATTTAAATTCTCAGCAAAATCATTATTCTCAAATTTTAAGAAGTTTTGATTTAAAACTAATTTCCTTAAAGCATTATCACGAAAACCTCTTTTGATAAAAAATATTCTTTCTTCCATTTTCAATTATATAAACATTTGACACGTTTTCAATTTCTAAGTAACAAAAAAAATGCGCAAAGTCAGAGACATTTGCGCAGCTTTTTAGTTGAAGATTTCGTAAAGCTGGAAATCTTCTTTTGAAAAGATTTATTTTTTTATAAACTTTCCAGACTTATTGCCAAGTTTATAAATATAAACTCCATTCTGAAATCTGCTGATATCTATTTGAATTTCTTCGTTTGCATGGTTTTCTTCTAATATCTTTTTGCCATCTGCAGAAAATATCTGTAGTACCGAGGATTCGCCGCTATTATTTGCGTTCGAGATATTGATCGTATTGCTGCTTGGATTTGGGAATACAAAAGCTTTTTTTGTTAAAATATCCTGCTGTTGGGTTGATAACGTTCCTGTTAATCCATATACATCATAATCATATGAATTTGTAGCAGGATTTTGTTCTGAAGCCGCAAGAATCATTTTATAATTGTTTGAATTATCCTTAACTATTCCGGCATAATACTTACCTGCAAAACTCTGAAGAAGTACTCCAGTATCATTACATAAATATATTTTTCTATTATTAGTTTCCCCAATCTTGTATGACTTGTACAAAAACTCGATTTGATTATCATTATTGAAAAGCTTATCTGTTACAAAAATAAATTCTGAAAGAAAATGCCCCGAATCTAACGGAATTGTAAAAGATGTTTCAAGTACATGAGACTGATTGTAAATTTCGACTGTATTTGTTGTTCTGTTGAAAGTATAAAACTTTAACCCATTAGCGGTATTGATTCCAAGAACATTCGACATATTTAGATTTTGCACCCCAGAACTGTAAGTATGTTCTAAAGTTAACTGCGAATAAGAATAACTGTAAATAAAAAGGTTTGTTAATAATAAAAAAGTAATTTTCTTCATGAATTAAAATTATATAATTATCCTACTTTCAGTTATTTTAGAGTCGCTGTTTCGGTTTTCCGACTTAAAATTATTTAATTAACGATCAGTGTTTTGTCTTTTTTCTCTTTTGGTAAAAAATACCATCAGAATTTATTTGATTTGATTTGTTTCTCTATTAAAATTTTCTATGAGCTAAACTAAGAAAAGTATTTCAATTTTTCACCCATTTCCTTAAACTGCTGTGCAAATGTTTCTGACTCTGCACAGTTTCAAATATATCTAAAAACGCAGCCCTTCAAATCCCAACTTTAAAAATAATTCAGAAAATAGGTATCCGTTTTATTTCATCAAAAAATCATTAAAAAAATAAGGCACTTTTAGCACGTTTATAATTTCTAATAGCGGAAAAAAAACGCAAAGTCAGAAAGATTTGCGCAACTTTTTAGTTGAAGACTTTGGGGAGCGGGGTTTCTTTTTTTTATATGCTTTGTCGAGTCTCTCTGCGGGCACGGAAAGAATTTCCGCGCTATCGTTGTCTACATATCAGAGCGATCGGGTTACTGTGACGGTACTAAAATAGTAGAAAAAAGATTCAATATCACCACAGGTACATTTACGGCTATTCCCTAAACATGTAGCAACTCTATAAACAGTAAAAAGCCACTTCGTAATGAAGTGGCTTTTTTGATTTTATCTTTGAATACTCGTTTAATAGCTCTTTGCGGGCACGGTTTGCAAAACCGCTATCGTTTTCGACATATCCTAGCGGTTGGGTTGTTGGGAGAATTCAGCAGATGTTTACTCAGATTTTAATTATTAAGTCCTAACCTCAGAGAGTGCTCTGTCATTTATAAACTTTACCATCACACTGAAAATTAAAGCTTAGTATTGTATCTTTTTTATGAATACTAAATATCAACTCTCCTTTCTTTTTTATAATGGTATCACCAATTAATATTTGTTCTTTATAAAGTGCCCACCATCTACCGCTTATAGATGAATTACAATCACATTTTTTTTTAGTAATTGGATTAGTTCCATTATAATCAAAAACATCGTCTGTATTACTTGGAATCTTTTTCACCACTAAAAGACATTCGTCATTTCTGTAATTCTCTGCTGAAACATCACAATCATAAGTAGGTCCACAAGAAAATAGAAACAAACTTAAAAATAATAAAATAATACGTATTTTCATGATTTTTGATTTTTAAAATAATCTTTTTGTTGTAGTAACTCCATAATTGGCCCCCTGCTCCGCAAAGTCTTATTCACAACGCTGCGCAAATGTCTCTGACTTTGCGCCTTTCAAACAAATGTAATTAAAAACGTTCACGCCATAAAGTCTCTGACTTTAAAAAAAAAATTCTAAAATAAAAATGCTGTTAAGATTTGATCGGTAAAAGTCAGGAGACTTTTGACAGGTCTTTAGTATTTAAGCTACAAAAAAATTGCGCAAAGTCAGAGACATTTGCGCAGCTCTTTATAAGGAACTCTTCGGGGAGCGGGTTAATTGAACAATCTTTTCATTAATATCTAATTTGTAAGCTTGATTTGTATAATATTCTATAAAACGGTGAGAGCACATTTTACAATAGTACTGCTGCTTATTATTTTTTGTTCTCCCATTTTTAATAACCTTTTGCTCTTTACATTTTGGACAATTCATACCATCACTAACTTTGGAACACTATGTCGCATTTTTACTCATTTTAGCTCATTTAAGGCAATATTAAAACAAAAAAGATGAGCATTACTGCTCATCTTTAAATTATTTATCTCTAAAATTTATTCAATTTCAGAAAGTTAGAATTTCAAAATCTCATATCACTAACTTTGAAACACTACCCATTGGCGAGGTTTCTTCTTTTTTATATTCTTTGTCGATTATCTTTGCCGGTGCGAAGTCAGAGACATTCGCACAGCATTTCCATTAGAACTCTTCGAAGAGCTGGAGTGGCAAAAGCAATTTAAGGCTTATTAAAAGACAAAAATGAAAGAGACGACCTACCAGCCGTCTCTTTTCTATTCAATAATTTAAATTTAATATTCTTTTTCAGTCAGTTAAGTTGTTAAATTATAAAAACACCTAATCTGTAACACTACCGTAGTTTTTCTAGATATTATATTCGTTCAGAAAATTTAATTAAAAGCATTATCAACCATCACTTTTATTAAGTCAGCTAAACCGAAGTCCAATTTTTCTAAAATAACATCTTTTTTAGCATTTGGATTTTCACATATGTATATGGTTGGATTATCTAATTCTCTATGTCTATAGATAGCAAAACATATTTCTCCGTCAGAACCGATTATTAAATAGTCATTAAAAATTTCTGGTTTAAATTTAAACCAGTAGCTTGTTTCAGGATTGTTTATACGCTGTAAGTTTTCGGAAAAAGTTTTCTTTTCTTTTTCATCATAAATACTGTAAATTATCTTGTTATCAATTCTTAATCCGTTCGATTCTTCGTGATAAAGTTGCTTAAACACAGTAGGAAACTGAAAACCCAATTGTTTTTCAGCTTTATCTACTAAATTAATATCACAAGGTTTGATAAAGCCAATATCTCCTCCAAATTCATCATCTAATGATGACATTAAGTCTTTTAAATCATTAATCATTTATATCCATGTATTTTGTGTTCTGTTCTATGGTCTGCAGTATTTTTTAATTTGGCATCTTTATAACTATTTCCTGCTCCGCAAAGTCTTATTCACAACGCTGCGCAAATGTCTCTGACTTTGCGCCTTTCAAACAAATGTAATTAAAAACGTTCACGCCATAAAGTCTCTGACTTAAAAAAAAAAAATCTAAAATAAAAATGCTGTTAAGATTTGATCGGTAAAAGTCAGGAGACTTTTGACAGGTCTTAGTATTTAAGCTACAAAAAAATTGCGCAAAGTCATAGACATTTGCGCAGTTCTTTATAAGGAACTCTTCGGGGAGCGGGTTATTCAAATTCTAAAGCTATAATTTTTGAGTTACTAGATTTGATAATTATATTCATAGATACTGCCAATTTCTCAAAAACAAAGGCTTCTTTAATAACAATAACATTTCCAAATTCTTTCTCCTCTTTAAATTCAAAACCTTGAAATTGAGTTTTTTTAATCTTTCCAAATTCTTTCTCAACCTTGTTAAATAACCCTTCAATGTTTTTTGAATTAATACCTACGGTATTGTCAAAAAGCTTTACTAATTCATCATATTTTTGCAATTTTATTTCTTCAATTACATTACTAATAAATGGTTGAAGCTTTTCAACCTCATAAAGCTTTTCATTGGAGTATGAAAATTCTTCACTACTTCCATCAGATAAATTAATTTTTACCTTAATGTTGTCATATGCGTCTGTATTACTTAAATTTGAATAAAATAGGTACGCAATATTTGCAGAATGGCTTTTTAAATTACTCAAATCTATATTCAATAATTTACTTTTACTTATTTCTAACTCGAAATAAGATTCATTTTCACCATTTTTGAATATGATTCCTTTACTCTTTTTGCATTCACCATTATAAAAATTTAAAACCTGCTGAACAGCTTCCGTCTCGTTATTTATTAACTTATTTTGCTTACAGGAAATTAAACTTAAAAAAATTAAAATGATTATTCTTTTTTTCATTTTGATGTTATATTTTTTATTACGCACTATCTGTTATTCCAATTGAATACATTGAAAATAATACTAAAATGTAATATTCTAAGCCATTGGAATCATAAAAATTAAAATCGAAATATGTATCGGATTTTTTTTCGCTCTTTTCGATTTCTACTACACATTTTCCATCAATAAACATTTTCCCAATTACTTTTTTAAAAGGGTTACTTGCAAATTTTATTGAAATAGACTTGTTATCTACTATTAAATTGTAGTAAGAACCGTTATTTTTAAGATTTATTATTTTATCGAATTTTTGATATAGTATTTTTAGTTTCCAATACAAAAAAATAAATTCGGAACTATAAAACTCACAAATTATCTCATCTCCTTTATAAATGCTGCACCGATTCCTTGTTCCAAGCCATAATCGTTTTCTTTTAACGGTAAATAATAATTCTCCTTTAAAATAATATTCAGATTGGTTACTCGGGTGAAAAATAGCTCTATACATTTTTTATTCTTTAAATCCTGCCTTTACTGTTTTATTGCTCAAATCCAAAAATAAATCTTCAAGACAGCAGTAAAGATCACTAAACTTTTACTGAAACAGATTGTCCTGCGATTGAGTCGTTTCAGATGAGTTCTAAGTGTCAGATTCTTCCTTTCAATATGGTTTGTCCCGAAACGTTTAACAGAATGTAATTTTTCATCAATCAGATATCTGTAGTTTTTTAATCTGTCTGTAAATATCTTTTTAGCTTCGGATAGTTTTAAAGTCTCTAGAACATGACTTAATGTTTTATTAGTTCGTTTACCAACATTAAAACTCACAACTGTTTTAGAATTCTTTTCCAAGGCATAAACCAGCCAGATGTAATTTTTCTTGTGTCTGATATAAGTGCACATCTCATCGACTTCATAAGTTTTACCTCTGCTGATAATTGGCTTGGAAATATTTTTGGCAATAGAAACAATCCTTTTCAATAATGTTGTAGTAGAAATATTTAATATTCTTGCCGTACTTCTTATTCCTAAACCTTCTTTAGTTAATTGAATAATATTCTGGCTTATATCTCCTTTATAAGCCAGATATGCATAATTTTCAACTCTAGTTTTCCCGCATCCTCTGCAAATATACCTTTGATTACCAGATTTTGTCTTTCCATACTTTATCATGTTTGGAATGTCACCAACACATCTGAAACACCTAGTTTGGTTTGAACTCATTTTTTTCGATTTAAGACAATATAAAATAAAAAAACAACCCGAAGGTTGTTTAAATTTTTATGCGATATTAATATAAATCATTGATAATCTGTAAATGTATGATGCAATAATTAACCACCAACACATCTGATACATTACCGATTTTCTGTAGATGTTAATGTAATAATTAACCACAAACATATCTGATACATTACCCTATTCTTTTCCAATTGATGTATATTCTTGATTATAATTTCCATCATAAAACTGGATAATTTTTTTTAAATATGATAACATTTCATTTTTAGTGAATTTATATCTGGAAGAAAAATCCATAACTTCTTTTATTACGAATTCTATATCTTGAATATCCAAAATTTTATAGCTAGAATTTTCTTTTATTAGTATATGTTTCTCTGAATGACTTTGGAAAACGGATATGCTATATATACCAATCTTGTCAAATCCTATAATTCTTTTTTTATTTATCTCATTAATTAATACATAATCTAGGTTTTCTTTGACAAGGTTTTTGTTTAAAATTTCTTTCTTTAAAAAAAAAACAGTTACATCTTTCCTTATGGCCCCAATAAGACTATCACTGTCAACTTTTTGAGCATAACTACTTGTGAAACTAAAAATTAAAACAATTATTATCATTTTTTTATAAGTCATAACTATTCTTTTTTATTTTGATTTAAACTTTCTTGTATAATTTGATTAGAAATTTGTGTTGGATCTTTTTCATATTCATCTTCACTTGCATCCGTTGCGTATAAGACTATATTAGCGTCTGTAGTATGTTCTATTTCATGCCCTATAACTGCTGCTAGTATTTGAACAAAAGATAAGCCATTCACTTTTGTACCGTTAAGTTTACCTACCTCTCCGTTTTTATCAGCATCTGCCAAATTTCTAACAGTTTTCATAAACACTTTTATAGTAGATTTTTCAAATGAAATATCTTCAACTTTACCTGTCGCATCTGTTGCTACTACTGGGTTTCCGTTATCAGTTTTCCCTGCTTCTCCTTTCGGGCCTTCTCCATTATCTAATACAATTTCTGTAGGTTTAGCCGAGTTTACTAGTTTATCAAATTGTTCTTTACCAGTAGCAGTACTCTGAAGTGCTGCACCAATATTTTTATCATTTTTAGTAGCATATTCAGTGTAAGCACCTTTTCCCCCATTAGCTTTAGGATCATAAATTAAGTTTCCTGCACTATTTCTCCAATCATTTGGTGCCATTCCATCAGGATCAATAAATCTCATAGGATTATTAAAAGCATAATTATAAGGGCTAAACCTTCTCATTTTCTCTGATAATGGATCAATGTTCATCCAGCGTCCTAACGCTGGATCATAATTTCTTGCACCATAGTCGTAAAAGTTAAGCCCCAGCTCGTCTTGAAGCTCTTTTCCGTTGTACTTATACTTATAGGGTTCTGTAAACCTTTTTTATATAAAACAACCCCTTGCAAAAAATCTCCATATAAAGAACGTCCATTTACATTTTCCTATAATACGAAATTAGATTTAGTTCAGTTATTTTCCTAATAAAAACATAGCCAATTTATCCCACAAAAAAAGCCCTCATTCCTGAGGGCTTTTTTTGTTATTGAAATAATATTTTATAAAGAACTAGCTTTAATTCTTACGATTTTACCGTCCTTCATTACAACTAAATCGCTGTTAGTTTTCTTTTTAGACTCAATCAATTTTTCATAAACTTTATCCATTGCGTCTATAATCTTCTTCTGAGTCGGTGTTGTTGTGTGTTCCCCCATGATTCATTATTTTTGAGTTTATCGAACTTGATTTTATGTATAACTTCAATATCGTTACCTAATGTTTTTTGCGCAATCAATTCAGCCTTGCCAGCTGTATTATCAAAAATCAATGCCTCATTAACTATCGGCAAATATATATCAAATAAATTTGTAATTCCATTTTTATAGCGTCGCTTAATAACATCGGTTTCAATATTATGCCCGCCATCCTGAACCCGAAGCTTAACCCTCTCAATAGCCAGGTCAACATTATTCAGCCAGAAAAACAAAAGTACAACTTTATAATCTTTTTCCTGAGCTGTAATCACTTTCTGTTTATAGCTTTTCGTTGCTAAAGTTGTTTCAAAGGCAAACACTTCGTTATTCGCTAATAATTCATTTATTCTGTGAAGCATTATTCTTCCCGCTTCAAAAGCTACCTTTTCCGGTTGAAACGGCGAAAGTCCTTTGGCTATTTCATCAGCATTTACAAACTCCTTACAATTTAATATTTCAGGAAGTATTGTAAACGAAGCAGTTGTTTTACCCGCTCCATTGCAACCTGCGATTATGTAAAGATTTTTACTCATTATTACAAAGATAAGAAATTTCAAATTTAATAAATACTATTTTTTAGATACTTGGAAAGTAACGATGATCGAGCGACGCCATTGAAAAACTGTAACTTTAATATATTTCTAAATTATGGAAAACCGTAAAAGCGACATTACTTTAAAGTCGAACTTTACATCTATGAGTACAGCCCAAAGCCATTAGTAATTTCAAATTAATCTTATGCTAAAACGAACTATTTTAATTGAAAACAAAATTTCAATAACGACAAAAAATAATCAGCTAGTACTAAAATCAGAAATGAAGGAGAGCTGCATTCCAATTGAGGATATTGGTTTTCTTGTTCTCGATCATAATGAAATCTACCTTAGTATTCCTGCTATGAATTTACTTGTTGATAACAATACTTCTATTGTTATCTGCGGAAAGAATCATCTTCCCAACGGAATGCTGTTAAACCTTAACAGCCATCATATTCAGCAGGAAATATTCAAAAATCAAATTGAAGCATCTATACCATTAAAAAAGCAATTATGGCAGCAAACAATAATTGAAAAAATTAAAAACCAAGGACAATTACTCGAAAAAATAACTGATTCAAAAAATAGTTTTGTGTTTCTAGCCAGTAAAGTATTAAGTGGAGATTCGTCTAATATGGAAGGAGTTGCAGCACAGCAGTATTGGAAATATTTTCCTCAACCTAATCTAGAATTTGATGGAATTAAACGAGAACGATATGGCGACTATCCTAATAATTTCTTGAATTATGGATATGCGATTTTAAGAGCCGCAACTGCAAGAGCTCTTTCCGGAAGTGGCCTACTCAACACATTAGGAATTCACCATAAAAGTAAATACAATGCTTTTGCACTTGCTGATGATATCATGGAACCGTTTCGTCCCATTGTGGATGAAAAAGTCTTTGAAATTATGCAAAATTTCAAAGAGCAAGAACTAAACACTGTTATCAAGGCTGAATTATTACAAATACTAACTAGAACAGTTTATTTTAAAGATGAGAAAAGCCCTTTAATGATAGCTTTACAAAAGACTGCAAGTTCTCTCCAACAATGCTTCACAGGAAGTCGAAAAAAAATTAAATATCCTGTCTTATGGAGCTTAACGGATATCGAATAATGTGGCTGTTTGTTTTTTTTGATCTACCCACAGAAACAAAAAAAGACAGACGAAATGCATCTGGATTTAGAAACAATTTATTAAAAGATGGATTTTCGATGATGCAATATTCTGTTTATGTTCGACATTGCGCAAGCAGTGAAAGCGCTGATGTTCATGAAAAAAGAATCCACAAACTACTACCTCCTTTAGGCAAAGTAAGTGTGCTTAGAATAACCGATAAACAATTTGGTAATATTTTAAATTTTTGGGGAAAAGCAGCCTTACCATCAGCACCTCAACCCACGCAACTAGAATTATTTTAATACTACGTTATTTATAATTATCAATAAAATTTGAACACCCGAAACCTTATTTACTAAACCCTACAATAGAAAAAATGCCTCAATTATGGGTTATCAAACCATAAAAGAGGCATTTTTCTGAACGATATTCACACATAAACCATTGTATATCAGAAGGAAACAAGCCGACTAATATCGTGTTTTCTAATCTTTAATCAAACCACAACGGTATAATTACCTATGTTTATCTTTTGGCGAATATCGTGTTTTCTAATCTTTAATCAAACCACAACAGCTATTGAATTAAATATAACCCCAAACTTAATATCGTGTTTTCTAATCTTTAATCAAACCACAACTCTTTAATAAAACATCTGAAGAGTAATTCAAATATCGTGTTTTCTAATCTTTAATCAAACCACAACGATAGAATAGAATATTGGTTAGATAGAATAAATATCGTGTTTTCTAATCTTTAATCAAACCACAACAAAGCCATTGCGTTACCTGTGAAAGTACCAATATCGTGTTTTCTAATCTTTAATCAAACCACAACAATTATTGTTGACGAATGCCATTTGCTGTCAATATCGTGTTTTCTAATCTTTAATCAAACCACAACTGGTTAAATTTATCGTGCTTCTGTCATAATAATATCGTGTTTTCTAATCTTTAATCAAACCACAACAGATACATGATACACCGGTACGGGTAGTTAAATATCGTGTTTTCTAATCTTTAATCAAACCACAACAAGGCTATATATCGAAGCTTAAGCCGCAATAATATCGTGTTTTCTAATCTTTAATCAAACCACAACCAGTCAATTTTAGTAACAGGATCAAAATTTAATATCGTGTTTTCTAATCTTTAATCAAACCACAACTCTCTATCTGATGATAAGAAATTAAGTTTAATATCGTGTTTTCTAATCTTTAATCAAACCACAACCTGATACCACATTTTAGCCGTGTCATTAAAAATATCGTGTTTTCTAATCTTTAATCAAACCACAACTTCGATTATCTGTTCCCCAAGCATATCAAGAATATCGTGTTTTCTAATCTTTAATCAAACCACAACTGTATAAGTTTCTGAATTTCTTTATCTGAAATATCGTGTTTTCTAATCTTTAATCAAACCACAACACCGCGGAAGTTATGGAAATTGAGAAGTTTAATATCGTGTTTT
The DNA here is from genome assembly GCF_024171645.1 of Flavobacterium sp. HSC-32F16. Lineage (GTDB taxonomy): Bacteria > Bacteroidota > Bacteroidia > Flavobacteriales > Flavobacteriaceae > Flavobacterium. Next base: position 566,265 of record NZ_JALKAC010000001.1, read on the forward strand.
CTAATCTTTAATCAAACCACAACACCAACATCCGATAATTCAACATCATTAATAATATCGTGTTTTCTAATCTTTAATCAAACCACAACCTAACTAATGTCGCTATGACTGATCCTATTAATATCGTGTTTTCTAATCTTTAATCAAACCACAACATATATAACCGTCTTCCACGCCTTCCAAAAAATATCGTGTTTTCTAATCTTTAATCAAACCACAACTAGTATTGCCATATCTTACAACAAAGATGAAATATCGTGTTTTCTAATCTTTAATCAAACCACAACAATATCTCCTTTTCTAACTCTTTCGTAATTAATATCGTGTTTTCTAATCTTTAATCAAACCACAACGGTACTGCCTGAAACATTTACAGGTCAAATAATATCGTGTTTTCTAATCTTTAATCAAACCACAACGTTTCCTGGTGACCTTTGTAATGTGCATTGAATATCGTGTTTTCTAATCTTTAATCAAACCACAACTATAACAAGACCTTTATTGAAAAGCCAAGCAATATCGTGTTTTCTAATCTTTAATCAAACCACAACGTCTTGTGTCATGGTTTTATAAGAGTTTAAAATATCGTGTTTTCTAATCTTTAATCAAACCACAACCTCTAATAATACTTTAATAGGTTCGTATCTAATATCGTGTTTTCTAATCTTTAATCAAACCACAACTCTTTTGTTACAATTAAATTACCTGTAATTAATATCGTGTTTTCTAATCTTTAATCAAACCACAACATCCGGTATTGTCGGGGTTTTGGTTTCGCAAATATCGTGTTTTCTAATCTTTAATCAAACCACAACACTTGTAAAGGCTTGGAAGGAAAAAGACGAATATCGTGTTTTCTAATCTTTAATCAAACCACAACAAAAAAGATCGCAGACGCTGAACTTATACGAATATCGTGTTTTCTAATCTTTAATCAAACCACAACTCTACATCAGAATGTTTTTTTCTCCAAGCAAATATCGTGTTTTCTAATCTTTAATCAAACCACAACTATTTGGAGTAACTATGATAAGCTTCAAAGAATATCGTGTTTTCTAATCTTTAATCAAACCACAACACCAATACTAAAAATTAAAAATTATGAAATAATATCGTGTTTTCTAATCTTTAATCAAACCACAACCTATGTTTTAATTTTATGCTAATGTAGTTAAATATCGTGTTTTCTAATCTTTAATCAAACCACAACTTTTTGTGCTATACTGTTCATCTTTATTTAAATATCGTGTTTTCTAATCTTTAATCAAACCACAACAACCATAGCTTGCCATTGCGACTGCGCAATAATATCGTGTTTTCTAATCTTTAATCAAACCACAACTCTCTCTGGCTTTATTGTTTTCGTGAATGTAATATCGTGTTTTCTAATCTTTAATCAAACCACAACGATCTTGTGTTTGAACAGCCAATTCTAAACAATATCGTGTTTTCTAATCTTTAATCAAACCACAACCTCGGCTTGTATGCTTATAACCGGAGTAGCAATATCGTGTTTTCTAATCTTTAATCAAACCACAACAAAATGTAGGAATAGTATTAACGATTATCAAATATCGTGTTTTCTAATCTTTAATCAAACCACAACGCGTTCATCAAATGGATTAAACCTATTTTCAATATCGTGTTTTCTAATCTTTAATCAAACCACAACTAGTATGGTTTCTTTAGAAGAAATGTCTTTAATATCGTGTTTTCTAATCTTTAATCAAACCACAACAATACAATTTAGGTAATGGCAAAACAGGAAAATATCGTGTTTTCTAATCTTTAATCAAACCACAACTTTTTTCAACTCATCAGTTTTCCTTACAAGAATATCGTGTTTTCTAATCTTTAATCAAACCACAACCATTAGCTCTTGTTGTGTTTTCATCATTCCAATATCGTGTTTTCTAATCTTTAATCAAACCACAACATGTGGCGGCGGCGGTTCAATATCATTTACAATATCGTGTTTTCTAATCTTTAATCAAACCACAACTGATACGAATGTTGTAAACGGTAGTTATGTAATATCGTGTTTTCTAATCTTTAATCAAACCACAACCGGCTCCTTTTAAACCATTTTCTGCCAATAAATATCGTGTTTTCTAATCTTTAATCAAACCACAACCTGATTTACCTGTAATTGAAACTTTATCCAAATATCGTGTTTTCTAATCTTTAATCAAACCACAACTATTATCGGACAACACGAAAACTTAAAAAAAATATCGTGTTTTCTAATCTTTAATCAAACCACAACAGATAATTTAGACGCAATCAGCGACATAATAATATCGTGTTTTCTAATCTTTAATCAAACCACAACCAAGTAATGTTGTATTGTCTGAACAATTTCAATATCGTGTTTTCTAATCTTTAATCAAACCACAACACATTGTGACGTTATTGTATCAAATGCCATAATATCGTGTTTTCTAATCTTTAATCAAACCACAACTAGTGAACGTCAAGAACCTAGTTATCAAAAAATATCGTGTTTTCTAATCTTTAATCAAACCACAACAATAATTTAATAAAACTAGCCAAAAATGAAATATCGTGTTTTCTAATCTTTAATCAAACCACAACTGCAAAGCCAAAAGTTGTTACTAAGATTAAAATATCGTGTTTTCTAATCTTTAATCAAACCACAACGATAATTATATTTTCCTGCTCAGATATAGAAATATCGTGTTTTCTAATCTTTAATCAAACCACAACCTGATTTACCTGTTATATAAACTTTGTCGAAATATCGTGTTTTCTAATCTTTAATCAAACCACAACCAGCTAAAATCATTAACTTTTCTTTAGTTGAATATCGTGTTTTCTAATCTTTAATCAAACCACAACTTCCTTTGCCTCCTAGTGCTACTGTTCTCAAATATCGTGTTTTCTAATCTTTAATCAAACCACAACCAACTTTGTAAAATCAAATGATTCCACTTTAATATCGTGTTTTCTAATCTTTAATCAAACCACAACTACAATAGCATCTTATTTAGGGCAATCAGAATATCGTGTTTTCTAATCTTTAATCAAACCACAACTGTGGATAAAATGGATAAAACGCTGAACAAAATATCGTGTTTTCTAATCTTTAATCAAACCACAACAATCAACTACTTTTCCCCAAACACCATTTCAATATCGTGTTTTCTAATCTTTAATCAAACCACAACCGAATTCTTTATATTTCGGATGCTCTTCTAAATATCGTGTTTTCTAATCTTTAATCAAACCACAACGTAAAGATCGCTTTCGATTATATCTTTGGAAATATCGTGTTTTCTAATCTTTAATCAAACCACAACTTATTTACTGCACGAAAATACAGAAATCGAAATATCGTGTTTTCTAATCTTTAATCAAACCACAACTATAACCTATGAACGTGATATACGTATCAAATATCGTGTTTTCTAATCTTTAATCAAACCACAACTTCTTCCTATTGCTTGTCCTGCGTTAGGGTAATATCGTGTTTTCTAATCTTTAATCAAACCACAACTATCTAAGTTCATACCCTACACCGTGTTAGAATATCGTGTTTTCTAATCTTTAATCAAACCACAACAACCGCGGGCGATACGTTCACACTGGACGGAATATCGTGTTTTCTAATCTTTAATCAAACCACAACGTAGAATGTGAAAGAGTTGGCCGCGCGCACAATATCGTGTTTTCTAATCTTTAATCAAACCACAACCATTCTTTCAGAAATTGCAGGCGTGATATAATATCGTGTTTTCTAATCTTTAATCAAACCACAACTTATACGCTAGAAGGAATAAGCGCGCCAAAAATATCGTGTTTTCTAATCTTTAATCAAACCACAACCGACATTTTCAAACTTTAAGAAATCAATATAATATCGTGTTTTCTAATCTTTAATCAAACCACAACTTCCTTGTTTACGCTGTCGTAAATTCTTACAATATCGTGTTTTCTAATCTTTAATCAAACCACAACATTTAGAGAAGAAGCAAGGCTTTATACTACAATATCGTGTTTTCTAATCTTTAATCAAACCACAACTGTTACGCATGAGTGGGAGGGAGAAGGTGGAATATCGTGTTTTCTAATCTTTAATCAAACCACAACAAATCAATTGGTTTTTGCTGAGTAGTTTTAATATCGTGTTTTCTAATCTTTAATCAAACCACAACCACCCATTACATATTGATAATCTAACTCTAAATATCGTGTTTTCTAATCTTTAATCAAACCACAACACCTTTGAATTCAATGATGTTGAACATTTGAATATCGTGTTTTCTAATCTTTAATCAAACCACAACGAATAGAAAGTATAGAATCAATTGAATTTGAATATCGTGTTTTCTAATCTTTAATCAAACCACAACAGGGGTGACAACTTCTCAGACCATTTTTTAATATCGTGTTTTCTAATCTTTAATCAAACCACAACTACTGCTGTTAAATTTGCCTGTATAGATTTAATATCGTGTTTTCTAATCTTTAATCAAACCACAACTACCTGTAACGACTTCGTCGCGCCAGTATTAATATCGTGTTTTCTAATCTTTAATCAAACCACAACTTTTCTGGGTATCTGCCAGTTTTTTAGCGGAATATCGTGTTTTCTAATCTTTAATCAAACCACAACGGTACTGCAAGAATGTGAGTACTTCTGTAAAATATCGTGTTTTCTAATCTTTAATCAAACCACAACGGAAAATCCGCTACAGAAAATCGGAACGATTTTCCGTTGTGGTTTGAGAGGTTTAAGATTAAAAGTATGTCAAAGAACTTAATTAATCTTTATTTATTCTCAATTTTTCCAAAAATAGAAACTGTAACTTTGATTGGATTTACTTCTTGAAATTTTTTCATACTTGCAATTCTAACTTCTTGTTCTTTATGTAATACAGTTGAAGCTAAATGGTGTCTAAATGAAAAATCTCCTTCAGATATTTTTTGAACCCTATATAAATGTTTACTCAAAAACGCTTCATTTCCAACATTATCTCTATATTCATCATCAGTAAGCCCTAATATAAACATATCATTTTCTTGAAAAGTTAATAACATTTCTTTTGGATATGGCTCTCCAAATGTTGACGCAGGCAACTTATATATTTCATCATTTTGCTTTTTTCTTTCAACCACATTCCAAAAATTAGTTATTCCATCCTTTACTTCATCTTTTTCATTCTTATATATAATAACATGATGATTATTCCTTGGATTTACAAATTGTTTGATGGAGGGCTTTAATTGTTGTGCATTCCCCATTTCCTCTGAAACTCGTACTTTTTTAATTGGAACTCTTTCTCCATTTTTATTAGGTAAAGTATATAAATTCCTTGTCTTAATTTTTAAAAATTCAATTTCCTTTTTTAATTGTTCATCTTCAAAATCCGTTTTTGTTGTTTTTATTTGTTTAGTCAATTTCTCAATTTCCTTAAAGAGTTGAACTTCTGCTTTTCTAGCTTTAATAATAATTTCACGGATTTTTACATCTACAATTTTATTAATTTGTTTATCTGTCACAAGACTCTCTACAGATTTGCGAATATGATATCCTTCTTTCCCACTTGGTGGAATTACCTTTCCATAAAAGTTTTCCATATGTAATTGTCCTCGTACAGCCTGACCAACACTCAAATAACTCTTTCCGTCCTTGACAATCTTTTTTCTAACTTCTACAAGTATGTTTCTGTTCTGTTTATGAGAAATCAATATTTTACTAATTACATCTGTTGCGTCAGTATGAAATCCATTCCAAGGTTCTGGAAAATCCAATTGCTCTTTTTCGTATTCATTACCTCTCTTTTTATTTTCAACAGAAGCATTGTATTTACTCAATTCCTGAAAATATCTTTCCTTCGTTAAAGCAATGACTAAAGCGTCAAGTGCGTGATGCCTATGATCTTCTCTATTCTTTTTTGGATCAAACTTAATTTCGCCTGTATACTTATCAACCCATACTATTCCCTCTACCAACGTTTGCCCATCTTCAAGTTTTGGAGCCTCGTTCTTAACATCATAATAATCTTTGACTTCAGAAATTATATCAAACAATACCCAATACCTTCCTTTTCCGTCCTTCATTTCAAACTGATGCTGGTTGTCCATTTCCGAGACAAAAATACCATCATCGTTTGTAGTCCCTTCAATTAATATTTGATAATCATTAAGAATAGGTCTTTCGTTGACTGCTCTTTCAAAATCAACTTTTTCAAAATCAACATCAATTAGTAGCCAATATTTACCATCTAATTCAGTGGTTTCACACTGATAAATATAGGATGAGAAAATACCTTCTTTTACTTCTCCAAAAAGCAATAATTGTTTTCCATTCTTTTTAGGTTGATCCTCTTTATTAGGTGCTTCAAATTTCTTTTTCAAGATGGAGAATTTAGCCCAATAAGTACCATTATCTCTTCCCGAAGCATTTATTAGGCCCAATCCTTCATTTTTAAACTTTTCTTTTTCAACTTTGCCTCTTAATACGATTTCTTCTTCAGATGCTTCTGGTTTATCTCTAAAAACTCTAACAACATCTTTGGGTTCTGATATTTTTAACTTTGCCCAATATTCACCATTTTTGAGTTCTGGAGTTTCCATCTGAAAATTGACGTATTTGACACTAGATTTGAAAATTCCTTTATCAACATTTCCGAATAATGTAGTTTCATCATTTTCTAATTCTGGTTTTGAATTGTAAATTCTTTGGGAAACTACTGCCTTATTATCTGCATTCAGAACAACATAATGGGGTATATGTTTATTTTCAGCAATGTACAAATCTGGAATATCAACCGTAAATGTGGGTTGTAAAATATTGTTCAATCCCCAAAGTTTTCTGAGCTCAGCCGTTAACCCACCTGGCATTACACGAACATCATCACAAACTTGCGAAAGTATTTCATTTGTTTTTTTACTGATATACCTTGTGTCATTTAATTGTCTTTCAATAAAATCATTCTTCTCAAATTTTGTTTTAGAGGTAAATTTCTTTGCTTTTGAGTAAGGCAATAATTTAAACACACGATACTCGATTTCTTCCCAAGTTTTAGCACCGCCCCACAAATTAGAATCCTTGTTTAATTGATAAAAATCATACGGCGTCCTTTCTCCTTTCAATCCATTAAATTTTGCATCGCAAAGTGTTTTGTTTGCAAAACTATCATCGAGGGAAACACTTCTTGGGATAATATGCTCAATCTGAATTTTATTTTCTCTTCCTAAAACATCTGAAATATTGATTGTTTTATTAGTATAAGGACAAACTGCAATTGTACCACGTTCCTGCATTTCTTTATACAATAAAACTTTTTGAATATTTTCCCTACTGTGTTTTAATCCAAATTCTGTTAGAAGTTGCCTAGCTTCATCATTTTTCTTGGTATTATCAGCAATTTTATAACCTAATTCCTGTCTTTTTGTTTTATTATTTTTTAAATCCCGTCCTAGCTCTACTCTTATCTGGTCAAATGCCTGATATGTCTTTAATAATTCATTAACTAACCTCTTTACTTCATTAACGCCTTGCTGAACTATTGGGTTCCTTAAATTTTCAATTTCTCCAATTCTATCCTTTTTCTCAACCTTTTCAATTTCTTGACTATGATGATAAAATTTTCTAAATCTTTTATCATTTTCAACAAAACCGTATTTATTTTCAATCAGGTACTCTTTTATTTTCTCAATTGCATCTCCCTCCTTGTTATATTTAAGTTTCAATATAGAAATAATATCTTTCTCAAATTGCTGATGATCATTTTTATAAATTTCCCATTTATGACCAAAGGCATTCCTGACACCTCCAAGAATTACAGCATCACTAAACCTTTTGCCCTGTTTTAAATAGGGTAAAATATTTTTTATAGCTTTTAATGATACATTGGAATAACCTTCTTTTAAATTAATTTTAGCAACTTTATTTATATTTATTTCTTCTAAAGCAAAATCAACAGAAAGCTTCTTTACTAGTAAATCATTATCTTGAAAATAATGAAAACAGTGCCAAATTTTTTCAAATCCATATTCAACAACTTCTTTACCATTAACAGAATTAACATGCTCCTTTCTTAACACTGATTCAGAAAAAATTGAATTTAAATTTTTAATACTATAATTACCTGGAACCTTCTGATCATCAGAATAATTAAATTTTTCATATTCTAGTTTCAGTTTCTTCTTTATCTCAGAAAAACTAAAATTGCTGTCTTTTGAATTTATTAAATCCAAAACCTGAAGTCGCTGACTTTCTTCCAATCTTTGTTTTTTTCCATATTCAATATTATTAATGAATTGGTAGGCTCTAAATTCCTCATATAATGGATGTGATAAATGACAAGGTGTTTTCCCTTTTTGCAAATATTTGCCATTGTCGTCTTTCAAGTCTGGTTCAAAACGACATTTTGATAACAAGCTTTTTTGCGATTTTAAAGGACGTTGCCAAAACAAAACACTATCTTGACTTTTAAATTTTAAATTTTCGTCCTCACCCTTTTCAATAATACCCGCTAAAAACTCTTTAAAAGGAATTTCAGAAGCTACTTTTATTAGATATTTTTTACTTGAAATATTGCCTGTATTATTCTCTAATAAATTAATGGCAACATTTTCAATTCCTTTTGACTTTATAAGATATTCTAGTTTTCTTTTATTTCTATTATTTTTTTCAATATCACCGTTAAGAAATATATTTTTATTCTTGAATACATTTTTCTTATCCAGTCCTAAATGGCTTTCTTGTCTATTCCAAATGGCTTCAAATTCTGCAACATACATATCTCGTAAGGTATAACGTGCTCTAACTCTTAACTCGTTTCCTTCTTCATCAGTAATTAATTTATAAGGCTCCCCTTCTTTAGGAAGAATCTCAAATAGATATTTGCCAAGAGTTGAATTTTCAAGTTCTTTTTGAGTTTGCGAGATTCCTATAATATTTTCTTTTCCTTTATAGATTGCTCCATCGTCTTTTCCCTTACGATTACTTAAAAAACCTCTTCGTTGAATTAAATGGTACAAAACTCTTCCAAACTCATAAAGAGTCAAATCGTTTTGTAATGCTTTATCTCTTAATTCATAAGGATTTTGCTTTAACCATAAATGGTAAGGATGATTTTCAGGCAAATGAATTTCGGGAGCCATTCTACCCTCTTTTTTCTTTTGCTTGTCCCATTTACTCCAAATATCAAGTTCTTTATTTGTTAATGGACACATATCAAAAGATAGTAAAGTCCTTAGTAGCTTTATTTTTCTTAATCTCTTTCTGTAAAATTGCTTTCTTAGCTGTCTGCTATTTCTTCTTTTTGCATTCTTACTTTCTTCTCTATCTCCTTGACCAATTGTTTTTGCAACAACACCTTCAGGAAATATTCTAACTCCCGAATCAACAATTATTTTTTTTTCATCATCCACAATAGCCCATCCAATGCTATTTGTTCCTAAATCTAATCCTAATATTTTTGCCATAATAACTCTATTTTTAAAAACAACTTCGAAAGATAAATAAAAAACAATTGACCTCTTTACGGTTTTCCTTTTTCTAAATAGAATATTTTTTCTATATATTTGTAACTGATTAAAATTTCTAATCTTTAATCTTATCACAATAAGGCTATATGCCGTAGATGAAAATCTTTAGTCCTGCTTCGGTGGGACTTTTTTTTATTATTAATTTTACAGATAAAAAAAGCTCTTATGGCAGAGCTTTAAATATTTGGGAAATACCGATTAATCATTTCTCTCTGCTGAGAACTATTCACTTTAATATATTTTTCCGTAGTTCCTGGCCATTTATGTCCTGCCAGTTCCTGCGTCCTTTCAAGTGCAATATTTTTCTCGTTAAGCCAATTACAGATCACACTCATTCTTATGGTCTGCGGATTGAGTTTTCGATCAGGAAATAAAACCCTGAGCGGATCAATCATTCCATGAATACCCCCCACTGTGATAGGCTTGCCAAGTTTGGTAATAATTAGTTTTTCTGTTTTACAGCGAAGTATTTCCAATCGGGTTTCCTGCAAGTAATTGAAAAACAAAATCATCTGTCTGGGGACTAAATTCATTGTTCTTTTATTAAGATTGATAGAGGCTTTGATGTATATCGTTCCATTATCCAAGTCAACGTCTTTAACATTAAGCCTTATAATTTCATCACTTGTAAGTCCCTGATATATAAGAAGTGATAATAAAACATTATTCCTCACGTCTAAATGCTTGTAACGGTTTTCACGCTCCAAGAGCAGTTGCAGTTCTGAACTGCTGAAAAGATCCTGAACCTGTATCGCCTGATTGCTGTTTACTTTAATATTCAGGCGTTTGCATGGATGGTCATTTCTGTAACCGCTCATGACCAGATAATCATAATATTTTTTGATTGCTGATAGAATAACAACACGATATTTACTATTAGAGTTCTTTTTGCTGATTTCGTCCATATACTCCACGATATTTACGTATTTATATCGCTTGGCTTTTGGATTTAATTTTAAAAAATGATTGATCGCAAACAAATAGCTTGATACGGTCTGTCTGCTGTAATTTTGGAGCAGGAACTGCTCTAGTGTCTGTTTGGTCATAGCGATTATTTAAAAGTTTACGATCGGTTTTCGTTTCTTGTTTTTGATAGCGTAGATATAGGTTGTGTTAATATCAGAATGCCCTAGAAACCTTCTAATAAAATCAATTCCTGCATTATTCTCCGCCAGATGATTTGCAATGCTGTGTCTCAGGCAATGGAGCGTAATATCTTTTTTTATCAGTTCAAAGTCTTTTGTCTGCTCAACCATTTTTTTTAAGATATCATTCAGATTTTCCCCTGTACTTCGTCTGCCTTTGGAATTAATAAAAAAGGCTTCTTCTATCTGGCTTTTCCCTGCAAGCCTTTGACTGCGCTCTTCCTGTATGTACTTTCTTAAGTACCCCATAACCGTATCGCTCATGGGAACTTCACGCCTTTTGCTGTTTTTTCCGCTTCTAACAACAACCATTCCTGTTGCCAGTTTTACATCTTTTAAATCCAGCGCACTGATTTCAGAACGTCTAAGCCCGCATCCATAAGCAATAGAGAGCAGAGCCCGTTCCAATTCATTTTCTGCATGTTTGTAAACCGCTTTTATTTCGTCAACACTGAGCGAGTTTCTTGAATTTTGAGTACCTCCATCATAACTTGGAATATAATACCCGTTTTCAATTTCCTTGTTTTCCATTAGGTTCGTTAGAAATAATCCCTGCACAAAAAGATGAAACTTGATGCTTTTCTGTGAAAGTGTACCCTCACCTCTAAGTTTTGGTCTTGCAATTAAATACTCAAAATATTTAATTGATTCTTTAGTAGACAGCTCCTGAATATTATTAATTCCGGATTCTTCCAGCCAGAGCAGGAATTCTATCAAGGTATTTTGGTACATTCTGCTGTTCCCTGTTTTATAATTCCTAACTTTTATAAAACTGTCAAAGGAATCCAGGAGCCTTCGAAATTCTTTATTTTCTATCTTGTTTTTCATTGTTTTTTGAGGTTAAGTTATAATACTTCAAAGTCGTCGCTTGCGCACTCCGTGGAACACGGAACACCAGTATCGTATGCTCAGTAAACATTTATGCTCACGCGTTCCGCTGGCGTTCCGTAGCGTTCCATTTTTTACTTTTCTTGTGCTTTTTTTTCATTTTTTGTATTTTTCATCTTAAAACTTTTCCAATTGGCTATTCAGTTCTTTCTTAATCTTGCTTTTAAGTTTTTCCATATTATCCCAGTAACTTATTACATATTTAAAACCCTTGTTTACCGAGCCTTCAATTGCCTGTATGTATTCGAGTTCCTGTAATAACTGCATGTACCTAAAAGCCGAAGTTTTACTGATGTTTAATTTCTGACGCATTTCCCTATTGGTAAACCGGTGTGTCGATCCGTTCTTCTGGCTTTTGACATAGCCTTTGAGATTCTCAAAAAACTGTCGTGTACTCTTATCAAGTTCATCCACTTTGATAATGATCGAGCTGAAGAAAATATCAACGGCAGATTTCACGTCTTCTTTGGTGGCTATAAGTCTGCCTTTGCTGTCGGTTTTTCTTTGGTACTGGTGCAGGATCGTAATTTGTGAAACAAAATTTTGAAACTGGCTGTTTAGTCTTCTGAGCATCTTGGCTTCAAGGGGAAGTATAAGTTTATCAGCAAAGGGATTAATCACTTCATAGGATTTTAGCACACGCATGGCATTTCTAAGCAACTGTGTTGCCTGAACCTCGTTTTCGTTGTTTCCTTTTCCTGCAATTTTTTTGTTTTGGATGGATATTATCCTTATGGTCTGTGCCTGGCTTTCATCTACACCCAAGATTACAGAACGGCTCATATTGTCATAATAAACTTCCGCTTTGGTTGTCGTGGTCATGCTGGCAAAGTGTGCCCGTACTTGCTTGATCCTTCCCCTGTTATTTCCAAAAATATCTTTGACCACAGTGGAGCTTGTCAGGAATTTGGCTGACTGCATTTCACGAAAGGCATATTGCGCTTCTTCGTCCAGACCATCAAAATCCTGAATCACAATTAATTTATTGATAAGCTCTTTATCCCTGTAATGATATAGGGATTTACTTGTAATACGGGTCATGTTCATCACATCTTCCTGAGGCATGCACTGGGCAATCCCGTTAATCAGATGGCTTTTTCCTTCACCACTTGATCCCTGAACAATGGCATGCATCAGATAAGGCATTTTGTAACTCGAAGCAAGTATGAAAAGAACCATTCTGTTTTGTTCTTCCCCTACAATTCCGTTCTGTTCCAACAGCTTGTCTATATTTTCCAGCAATTGGGGTTTTGAAAGAAATTCGACCGCTTTTTCATGTGCCTGTGGTGTAAGTTCTTTTTCGGAGTATCGATCCGTAACGGGGTTTATTTCCGCATCAAAGAGTGCTTCCCGATGCTGTTCCAATAAATCCGTTAACTGTAAAAAGTCTGTTTCCAATTCCTGAAAATCAAAACCCTGCTTTTCGGAGAGTTCCCCGCACTGGCTCTGCACACTGCCAAAATCAAAAAGGTCAACTTTCAGCCTGTGTTTCTTTTGTGTAGTATGTGCCACAATCTGAAGCGATACCCTGAGGTTGCCCAAATCCATGGGCAGGTTGCCTACGACATAAAACACTCCAGCTACACCTGTATAGCTGATTTTGTAGCCATTTACAATCTGTAATACGTTGTCCGTTTTTTCTGTTTTTGCATTTTTTAAAAGATTCAATATTCCGTCCGTTCCATAATCGACCCACATGTCATTTAGACTATGCCCCTCGGGAAGTTCTACTATTGAGAGAGGCATATCGGGTCTGATCTCCTGCATTTGTAATCTGATCTTTTCCATTTTCTCATCGCTTAAAGATTATTATTACTTCTAATTCATATAATGATTTGATAATTTCTAAATGCTGTTCCAGCAGTTCCCCATCATGCAGGGCAATAACCGCTTCCCTTTGATCCAGTACCTTACTCTGTATTAAACTGGCGCAGTCAATAACAGTCGGTGCTAAGTATAATTTCTTGGTAAGGGGATGCGGATAAGCGGGGTAGATTCCTTCGCTGTTCAGGTATTCCTGTTTCTGCTCCTCCAGATCAAAACGCAGGGCATAATAATTCACTATGCTGTTGTCCTGATTAAGAAGGGGAAAAATAAGTCCGTACCGTCCAAATACAGTATATGCAGTAAAGGAATCATCACGGACTCCCGCATCGCTTTTGGTAATTACGCCCAGTTTTTCAAACTCGTCTTTGGATTTAAGGGTTTTGCGGTGATGGAACTGACCTGAATTAAAACCGATCCGAAGATCTGAATATTCCAGTCCGATACTCTTAAGGTATTGTTTGGGCTTTATTGCTTTTGCACTTCGAATACCCGTTTCAAAAGACCGGAATAGTGTTTCTAAAGTTTCCATAAATTTAATGCTTTCCATTATTTCGGAGATAAGGCGACCGAAGCCGTTTGGCAGTACTGTATTATATCAAAGAAGGATTAAAGTCTTCCTGTAAATATAAATAGGTGTTTTTGAAGTTATTGCGGTATGAGCACTGCCGGCACTATTTGTCTTTTAAAGTCATAATGTTCAAGACAATTTGTTTTTCAGATCTGAGTATAACCCAGCAGGCTTTCAGATAAGGTATAAATTAAATCAATATGAGTCCCCAACAGCGGACTTTCATAATTCAGGAAAACTGCATGGCGGAGGTCTGATGGGATAAAGTAAAGAGGTGATGTGAAACATAACTGCGAAATTGCATTTGTGTAATAGCTGGCAATTAAAAAAATCACAAGAATGTATCCTATCAATTCTTTATATACGGTACATTGAAAATCGTGTTTCATACATTTGGCATGAATCAATACTAGTGCAAACCTATTGCTCTTGGAATTTTCGTTGTCATATCAAGAATCTTTTTTCAGATACTTTTGTTCAAACTCCTCTGTGAGCTGTATTATCTTTTTAGATAAAACGGCTAATTCTATTGTCCGCTTTTCGAGTTTGTACAGATATGCCGAAGCTTTCTTTTCAGAAAATTTTTGATATAGAATCTTCACAACCTGATTGTAATTAACCCCAACAGCCCTAAACTGGCTGTAAAAAGAGGTCAGGCGCATATAATAATCCATTGTTGCTTTATCAATCTTTACAGTTTTGATCCCTTTTTGAAAAACACACGCTGTAATAAAGTGCGCCATTACATGCATTCCTGATGTTTCAAAAAGTGTCAGAAAACGGGCGTTTTCTTCCGCGTTTAGACTGATGGAATAGCGGTGGACAGCGGGATCTATTTTGGAAGGTCTTCCTCCTTTATTCGGGTTCTTTTTTTCTTCATTTTCCATGGTTTCAATTACTCATAGTTATTTAAAAACCAATATATTTTATTATCAAAAGTGATATTAAAATGTGGCAGTATTTGGAGGTATTTGGCTTACTATTTCTTGAGGAAAACGACGGATTTTCACCCGTAAATCATTGCATAGCCTACTGAAAATCATTAAATTTATAGTATGAAAAAGACAAAAAAACATAAAGAAATTCCTAATCTTGATCCTAAATTTTTTTGGGAATTTATATTTGATAAAATTAATTGGGAGCGTTCGTATAAAATGGTAATTGCCCGCATCATAGAGCGTGGAGGTCAGGATGAAATTGATGAAATCGTGCGTTTTTATGGTCGTGAAAAAGTGATTACAGCTGTCCGTGATGAGATTTACTTTCTTCCCAACTATGCCATTGAAGATGCCCTTAAATTCTTTCCCGAACTTAAAAAGGAAGAAATATACTGCTACCTCAACCGCAAGGACAAACCCTACGACTGGATTTAGTTTTAATCTGAAAAATAGTAGCAAAGACAAGGATCTGTGCTTATTTTTATTTATTAAACTCTACTTGTTTAACTTTATTTATATTCTGCCCAAAAAAATAATAAAAAGAAAACCAAGGTAGGACGTGCTGGATCAGCCTGTTCAAAAGACTACGGCATAATGTTTTGCTCGTCCCTCACAAACCACCCTTCGGGACTTATTCCGTTTCCTTTTGTTCTGTCTGCATCCCGTCCTTTATCATTGCTTTCTTTTTCTTTTTTCCGTTTCTTTGGAAATATATTTTTATTGGTACTTGTGCAGGCTCAATTATCTGTTCAACGTTTGCCTGAAATAAAATCGCAAAGTTTCCGGAAAAACCATAAAAGCATTTTTACATTTTTATGCTTTTAAAAACACTTATACAAATAAGTAAATGCTTGCAGGCTTGTACACATGCATGCCAGCTTTCTTGCATGCCAACATACTTGCCTGCTTACATTCCTGCATACTTGAACCCTTGCAGTCCTGCATACTTGAACCCTTGCTTATAAGTAAGATATATGAGTTAATTATTGCGTTAAGATATCTTCCCACAATCTGCTGGCTTCACCGAAAAAACTGCTATATGATCAGGCTGTGTTATAAGCCTGCACACTTTGCAGATTTCTAAAATAAATAACCTATTAACCATTACAAAAAAAGGGCATCAAGCCCTTTCATTAAATCTATCTCTAAAAATATTACCACGAAGGTAATGGCAAGTTGTGTTTTGAGATGCTTGAAATGAATTCAGCATCTCAAAACAACTTGCCCTGCGGGGCTGGAAAACGCCTCCGAAGTCGCTATGTTTGTCAAATGTTCAATAGAAAAGGCATAAGCCTTTATTTGGTTTTATAAATTTGATATAGAATAGTAAATATCAAATAAACAATGACTTATGCAAGAACTAATGATCAAAATTAGAGAAAACGAACAAAAAATTTTTGTTGGAATAGACGTACATCTAAAAAGCTGGACTGTGACAATCTTAACAGAGAATATAGTTCATAAAACCTTTACACAGCCTCCGAGTGCAACTGTTTTAGCGGATTATCTAACAAGAAATTTCCCTGACTGTGAATATTATTCTGCTTATGAAGCAGGATTTAGTGGATTTTGGGCACATTACCAATTACTGGAACTAGGAATAAAAAATATTGTCATTAATGCTGCTGATGTTCCAACTTCGCAAAAAGAACTCTTCCAAAAGAACGACCCCATTGACAGTAGAAAAATTGCAAGAGCCTTAAGAGCGGGACAGCTTAATGCAATTCACGTCTTGAAAATAAAAACTTTAGAAGACCGTTCTTTGGTGAGAACAAGGGATATGTTAGTAAAGGATCTGGTAAGATTGAAATGCAGGGTTAAAGCTTTTCTTCACTTTTACGGAATAGACATGCCCGAACAGTTCAAGAGCCCTTATACACACTGGACTAAACGTTTTATCAAATGGTTAAGGGAAGATGTACAACTATCTTCACCATACGGTATAGATTCTTTAGGGTTTCTTGTTTCCGAGGTGGAAAGTCTGCGAAAACTATTGCTTGAGGTAAACAGAAAAATCAGAGATCTAAGCGAAGAAGAACGCTATAGTAAACAGTTTGGCTTATTGGTAAGTATCCCTGGAATTGGCAGAATTAGCGCAATTACTTTACTAACTCAAATTGAGGATATAGCACGTTTTAAAAATACTGACTCTTTTGCTTCTTATATTGGATTAGTTCCCAACTTTTATTCGAGCGGAGAAAAAGAAAGTATAGGACAAATTACATTCAGAGGGCAAAAAATATTGAAAAGAATACTGGTAGAATGTGCATGGATGACTATCCGGTTTGATCCTGCTCTATCCATATCCTATAATGAATATTGTAGACGGATGCAGCCAAATAAGGCCATCATAAGAATTGCACGGAAATTATTAAACAGAATTTATTATGTTTTGAAAAATGAAAAAATATATGCCTGTGGTATTAAGTAATAAGAGCTATAAAAACAACAAATATGAGGTGACCGCTTAATCCCCGACTGTAACTAGATTACTATCCGAAGTTTGCGGCCCTCAACTATAAAAATTGAAAAAGCGAAATGTAGCATTTAATGTCTACTGATAGAAGGTTGTTTTTATAGTAATTATTTATGAGTGAAAGGTTTTTTTAGCCATTGAGCGATACTTGTAACAAATAAAAAAAGAGGATGATAAATCATCCCCTGAAAATATTGTTACAGTGTAACGCAGGAAGCCTATTGCTGACAGGTTGCTCCTCAGCAGAGCCTGTTTCCCCTTCAACTCCCTAATACAAAGGAAATTATTTTTTGATGTAAATAAAAATAACTGAAGAAAAACTTTGATTACAACATAGAAGTCGGCGTTTTTTTTTAAAATTATTAACGGAAAAATCAGTCCGCACTGCTTTTTTTATTCTGCTTTAAATATTTCCTGTGAAGGATGTCCAGTAAATCCCCTTCCTCCAAGGGAATGAGCATTTCAATCACTTTAAGAAGGCTGTAAACATATCTTTCCGTCTGCTTGTGATTGTTTTCACTTATTTCAATTCCTTCTAAAGCCAGCATTCCTGCTTTGAGCAGATCCATAATCATGATAAAAAGATCAGAATATCCGCCAACATTTATGTTGAGATTGTATACGTCTTTTCTTGTTTTTGATGCTGGCTTGAGCATTACAAAATAATGCTCTGGATTCTCAACCATATCCCTTAATTTGATTTTATTTTTTTCCATATCAATATATTTATTACTTAAAACGAATATGTCTCAAATGATGAAGTAATTTCAGCATTCTGCATTTTCTTTAGATTCTTTAACTTTTTTTATTTTTTCAAGCCCTCTATCACGCATCAGCTGGCTCGCGTCAAGCATTTTGACAAGGTAGATATATGGCGTGATCAAATCATAATCAAATTCTTCAGTGCATGGTGACAATGACAGGTGCGAGATTTCAAAAAGAAAAAAATCAAATTTATCAATAGTATTCTGCTCAAATGCTTTTTGAAATACTGTGAAAGGATTCTCATATTCCTGCTCTGTAAGTGATGCCATATCAAGTTTTGATTTATAGGCATCTGATTCCTTTACTTTCCATTTTCTGCTTCTGTACTGCAGAAGAAAACATGCTTTAACAAAAGATCGGAAAGCGCTGTGAAAAACAAACACCTGTCCGGGATATCTTATCCTGCATACTTCTGTTTTATGGATATAAAGAAATATCTCGCTGAGCACTTCCTTATATGAATCAAGATGGGCAAAGTCAAAAAAAGCATCCATAACCTCAAAAGGCTTTTTAATCTCATAGCCTGCCCAATACTTGGTTTCAAAGGATTTTATATTCTTTTTCATATCATGTTACTTTTTTGTTTTTTTCAATGCCCCTTTCATTGATAAGCTCTCCCGCATCCAGAAGTTTTATCAAGTGGATATAGGGAGTGGTTATATCAGAGTCGGGATCTGAACCGAATGGAGATAATGACAATTCTGTTATTTCGCTTAAGAAGAATTCAAACTCCTGCAGTGTTTTCTCTTCAAATGCATTCTGAATCGCCAGATAGGGATTGTCGTATTCTTCTTTGGTCAGGGAAGAGAGATGAAAAACCGTTTCAGAGCGCGTTGATTCTTTCACTTTCCATTTTTTGCTTTTATCCAGCATCCAGTAGCAGACTCTCACAAACGAACACACGGCTGTATAAAAAACAAAAACATTGCAGGGAATTTCCTGCTTATATACTTTACCCTTATAACAGTGGAGAACCGCTTGGGTTAGGTTCTGTTTATAATAATCAAGATGGGCAAAATCAAAAACCTCTTCTAATGCGCTGAATGGGTTTCCCGTTCTGAAGCCTGCCCAGAATCTTGTTTCGAAAGATATTTTATTCTTTTTCATAATTTCCAGAGATTATCCGTTATCATTTTCCTTATTGGCCTCTAAGTAAAGCTTGTGCAGTTTATCAAGCCCTTCGGATTCAGAGCATGGCAGGAGCTGTAACGCAATTTCCAAAACGCTTGTAAGATGGAAAGCGGGATCCTGAATCTGGCTGGAGTTTTCCAGATCGGAATTCTCCAGCGTGTGAAGCGCAATTTTCAAAAGATCCTGTACAGTAAACATCAGATTGATGTAGCTTGTAAATTTTAGGCTTGCATAATAAGCGCCTTCTTTGTCTTTCTGCGGGGTCAGGGTTCTAAAAAAGAAACTCTTTTTCAGTTCTTTGATAAATTCATCCGCAGTCCTGATTTCATTTGTTTCCATAATTTCTCCTATTTTATTTTCTCATTCTCTTCCTTTTCAGCTTTCTCCAGCCTGTCAAGTTCATCTTGAATTAGAATATTAGCCTGTTTTCTAAATTTCCCGCATCTTTCTTCCATAAGCTGGTAATAGAGATAATCAACATCGTTAGCCTTGGAAAAACGCAGTACGTGGGACTGCTGTTTAAGCAGGCTGAACATAGCTCTGTCTTCCTTGGTATGGCGCGGAAAGAAATCTGCTGTAATGCTGGAAAAGTATTCGCAGAGGCTGAACAGATGCTCCATTGCAAAATGGCTTGGGGTGTAGCCTGTAAAGACGCGGATCATGGAAAGGCAGGTCTGCTCCACTATCTGATGAAGGGAAAACATTTTCACCTCATCCGAACTTGAAGCATCATCATCATTGTAAACCCAGTCCCAGATTGTAGCAGTAATATTTCTCCTGCTTGAAATATAGTTTGATGCAAGTTTTAAGTTTCGTTTTGGGGCATCGCTGATGTTTAAATACGGAGGATTGTTAATGTCTTGAAATAAAAGCTCAGCATTCTGCATGATCTGCCAGAAGAAAAACTGCTGGTCTTGCCCTACACTTTTCAGGCTCTGTACATGGTGCAAAAGAATAGTTGTAGTTAAAGTCCCTTTGGTCTTTGTCTTAATCTTATCGCTTATATCATTGCTTGCATTCTCTATAGTTTCCGATACAAAAACTAGGAGGTACAAATGCAGATGTTCTTTTTGCATCCCATAGTCGGAAAAAACCTTTCTGCTTGAGCTGTAAGCCATATCATTACTACCAAAACAGTAAACTGCTGATGTCTTGATGTGCTCAGTAATTGCTTGAATTACTTCTTTTTGCTGTGAAATTTCAATTGCTTTCATAATTTTTCTTTTTTTAATTAATACTTGTGTGAAAAATTGTATTTTTGTTTAACACACAGGCAAGTAAGTGATTAGTCGTACTGTACCGTATCAATTTGTATCATACCGTACAGTAAAATTTCTATATCATACATAGGACTTACTTTTTTATTCTTAATTATTATCTTTGAGCTATGAGTACATCAACAAAACCAAGTCACATGGGCCGTAAAATCAGCCGTATCCGTGAACTGAAAGACATGAAACAGGAAGCACTGGCACAGGCTATGGGAACTAACCAGCAAGCGATTTCTATTATGGAAAACAGCGAAACGGTAGAAGAAGAAAAACTGATTGAAGTTGCAAAGGCTTTAGGAGTAAGTGTTGAAGCAATTAAGAATTTTTCAGAAGAAGGTGTCTTTAATTACTTTAATACTTTTACTGAGAATAAAGGACCGATATATGCCGGACATCATTGTACTTTTCACCCATTAGACAAACTAATTGAATCCGTAGAAGAGAATAGAAAACTCTACGAAAGATTGTTAAAATCGGAGCAGGATAAAATTGAATATCTGGAAAAACTATTAAAAGCAAAATAATACTTTTATAGAAGATATATTAATTCCTAAAAGAGACTTTCCAGTCTCTTTTTTGTTTCTAAATATTATTATTTTTACTTATGCACTAATCTCATTGAATTGAATTAAATTAGATAATAATATACCCAGGTTACCACTTTGATTTTTAAATGTGACCTAGGCAGTTGTTTAAATTATATATATAAAGATAATGATATACCCACTATATCATTATCTTTTTTATTTTCAACCCATTTAAATATTCGCAAATCATTGTTTTTCTGTTGTTTATATTTCTTAAATTCACATACGTATAAATCTAAACTTTAAGAAATGGATAAACTGAAAATTTACGACCGTGATTTTAAAGTGAATGCAGTTAAATTAGCAATTGAAAAAAATCGTTTTATAGCAGCAAAGGAACTTGGTATTGCAACAACGAACATCTATAGATGGCACGCTGAATTTCAAAAATATAAAGATGAAAGTTTTCTTGAAGGACATTTCAGAAACTCTGAAAATAAAAGGCTTGCGATACATAAAATGTCACTCACGAAAAAGTTGCAAAAAGTAGAACGTCAAGTTGAAATTTTTAAGAGTGCAAGCAGATATATTTTGCAAGGGAAACCAATGATTTTTCATTTTATTGAAGAAAATTCACACAGATATCCAATTTGCCGAATGTGTAAAGTATTAGGCATTAGAGAGACTACTTATTATCGATGGAGAGATAGTATACCTTCTCGAAGAGAACGCCATAGAACTTTCTTGGAAAATGAAATATCTTCTATATTTTATGAATACAAAGGCAGATATGGTAATGGGAAAATTTCTGCAGAACTGCTAAGTCGAGGCATTCAATTAAGTCCGTGCACGGTAAGTTTTTACATGAGAAGACTTGGTCTTGTCAGTAAACTTAGCAGTAAACATAAAACCAAATCTGGTTCACATTTTATCCAACATAATCCTTGTATTTTTCCTAATCTCCTAAATCGTCAGTTTAAAGCTGACGAATCTTCACAGATTTGGGTTTCTGGAATGACAAGCTTAGAAACAATGGAGGGTCTTTTATTCCTAACAATCATTATGGATTTATTTGACAGTAAAATTATTGGATGGAATCTGAGTATAGGTCTAACAATAATGGAAACTTCAATGCCTACTTGGGAAAAGGCTGTCATAAATCGTAAACCAAAGAAAGGATTAATATTTCATTCCGATAGATCACCCCAATACGCCAATAAGATTTTTACTCGTAAATTGAATTCATATAAACATATTAAACGAAGTATGAGCAGAACAGAGAATCATTTAGATAATGCGGTGCCCAAAAGTTTTTTTACTTCACTAAAATCTGAACTAGCTTCTTTAAATGAACTTCCTGTTAAAGAAGAAATGGAAGAAAAAATACCTGAATATCTTGAACAAACATCAAAAGTTTTTAAGCATAAATTAATATAAACTACTGTTATGAAAAATTATGATCGTGCTTTCAAAATAAATGCAGTCAAATTAAGCTATAACAGAGGTGAGGGACAAATTGCGAGCATTGAAAGAGAATTGGGAATAACTCCTAGTCTTTTGTATAAATGGCGACAAGACTTTGAAAAATTTGGTGCAGGCAGCTTTTGTGGAACCGGGTACTTAAAATTAACTCCTGAACAGAAAAAAATTACTACCCTTGAGAAAAAAATCAAAAATTCAGAACTTACACTTGAGATTTTAAAGAGTGGGACTAAATATGTTGCTCAAGGAAAGGTAATGACGAAAGAGTTCATTGAAAACAATAAAAGTAAATTCTCAATTTTAAAAATGTGCAACGCATTAGAAGTTTCTAGAACCACCTATTATTTAAGAAAGAAACATGAACTTTCAGGCACAGAAATCCGAATAAATTTATTAAAAGAGCAAATTACAGATATATTTTATGAATTTAAGCAAACATATGGAGGCCCAAAAATTGCTAAAGAACTTGAAAAGAGAGGGTATATATTATGTAGTACACAAGTAAATTTTTATATGAAAACATTAGGCCTACGTCGAAAAGCCAAAAGAAAATTTAAAGCTACAACTGATTCATTTCATAATCACTATGTGTCTAAAAATGTTTTAAATAGAGAATTTAGTGTAAGTGATCCTTCTAAAGTTTGGGTTTCTGACATTACATATATTCAAACTATGAGAGGGTTTCTATATCTTACCATTGTTATGGATTTATTTGATAGGAAAATCATAGGATGGAGTTTAAGCGATACAATGAGTACTAAACAAACTGCTTTATCTGCATGGGAAATGGCAGTTAGCAATAGAAAAATTGATAAAGAGTTAATTTTCCACTCAGATAGAGGTTCTCAATATGCTAATAAAGTTTTCACGAAAACTTTGGACTCTTATAATTGCGTCACACGCAGTATGAGTCGTAAGCAAAACCACAATGATAATGCCGTTGCAGAAAGCTTTTTCAGCATATTTAAAAGGGAACTACTTAACAGAGATAAACTTCTGTCAAGAAAACAGTTGCGAGAAGAAGTTCGCGATTACATAGAAAATTGGTATAATAAGAAAAGAAGACATTCAACTTTAGGCAATGTGACAATCGAAGAATTTGATAAAATACATTTACTATAATAGATTACTGCAGAAGATCATACGTGCAACGAGAAGATTGTTTAATTATAGGCAAAAGAAGCTAATATTGTATCATAATCCTCAGTATCTGGAGTTATATTCTCAACAACATTAATATAAATATCGACATTCTGGGATTTATTCTTCTCAATTAAATCCTTAAAGAGAGTTGAAATAATCTTCTCTAATTCTGATGGATCTCCATAACTATATTCGTTTGAAAAATAAACATAATTTGGTAATAGTATTTCACATATTAATAAAGAAAAAATCAATCTTTTTTCCTCACTCAAACTATCTAACTTTTTACTAATTCTATTTCTATATTCATTCTCCATCTTTTTTAATTGTAATAATGTCGATTTTGTTTTATCTTAAAAGACATATTTGCGCTTTTAAAACTTATCCTTAAAATACAATTCTAAAATTAAGGGTGCAAAAAATACACCCTTAACTTTATCTGTAGCTTTGCTACAGATTATAGTCATTAAGAAAATTTAATTAAAGGCATTATCTACCATCACTTTTATTAAGTCAGCTAAACCGAAATCCAATTTTTCCAAAATAACATCTTTTTTAGCATTTGGATTTTCACATATGTATATAGTTGGATTATCCAATTCTCTATGTTTATAGATAGCAAAACATATTTCTCCATCAGAACCGATAACTAGATAGTCATTAAAAATTTCTGGTTTAAATTTAAACCAGTAGCTTGTTTCAGGATTGTTTACACGCTGTAAATTTTCTGAAAAAGTTTTTTTTTCTTTTTCATCATAAATACTGTAAATTATCTTATTATCAATTCTTAATCCATTCGATTCTTCATGATAAAGTTGCTTGAAAACAGCAGGAAATTTAAAACTTAATTGTTTTTCAGCTTCATTTACTACAGTGATATCACAAGGCTTTATAAAACCAATATCACCTCCAAATTCATCATCTAATGATGACATTAAATCTTTTAAATCATTTATCATTTATATCCATGTATTTTATGTTCTGTTCTATGATCCGCTGTATTTTTTAATTTCGCCTCTTTATAACTGTTACCTTCCCTCGCAGGCTTTTTGTAAGGATGTGCAAGATCTTTTCCTGGTGGATTCCTGATATTTTTCTGAGGCTTTAGAGTTCCATCTTTACTTTGTCTGGTAGATTTTCTATCGATAGAGTTTTGCTCTTGTTTTATCCAACCTCTATCAGCAGAACTAGTTTTAGAATCATTTCCTAACTCTTCCAATCTCTTTTGTTTCCCTGAGCGTCCACCATTTGATTTTTCACTAGAATTACCTTGCACTTTAGAATCGCTAATCATATTACTCGCAGCATTTCCAGCAATAATACTTCCAGCGACACCTTCTACGATTCCTTTTCCTAAAAGAAGACCACTTCCAGTTGCTCCAATTGCACCAACGCCAGCACCTACACCAGTTGAAGCTACAGCACCTGAAGCAATTAAACCTGTTGTACCTGCAGTAGCACTCATTGCACCATCAGCCATCATAAATGCGCCTACTGCCATTGTTGAAGCATGAGCTGACATCACACCGTTATGATAGGCAGTACTGCCAGTATCATATTGATTTCTATAATCAGTACCAAATGAATCGTCAACCGCTGTTAGAACAAATGCTTTCAAGCCATCACAGCACATTTCGACTTCGTTACCATCTGGGTCAACAAAAATAACTGGATTATTCAGTGCATAATTATATGGAGACATTTCTGAATAATTTTCAGCCATGGCATCCATAGTATACCAACGTCCAGTTGCTGGATCATAAAAACGTGCTCCATAGTCGTATACTCCAAGCCCCAGCTCGTCTTGGAGCTCTTTTCCGTTGTACTTATACTTATAAGGGTTTGCGATTTTTTTTACAAGGTTTTACCTGTTAAATACAATAATTTTTAGAACATGATTTTGCAGGATAAACTTACTGTTTTACATCTTAAATCCAAAAATAAATTTTTAAAATAGCATTAAAAACAGCTAAACTTCTACTGAAACAGATTGTACGTCTGTTGAGTCTTTTCAGATGGGTTCTGAGCGTCAGATTCTTTCTTTCAATATGGTTTGTTCCAAAACGTTTTACAGAATGCATTTTCTCATTAATCAGATACCTGTAGTTTTTAAGTCTGTCCGTAAATATCTTTTTTGCTTCTGATAATTTCAGAGTTTCAAGAACATGGCTTAATGTTTTATTAGTTCGTTTACCGACATTAAAGCTCACAACAGTCCTAGAATCCTTTTCTAAAGCATAAACTAGCCAGATTAAATTTCGTTTGTGTCTGATATAAGTGCACAACTCATCAACTTCATAAGTTTTGCCTCTGCTGTTAATCGGCTTGGCAATGTTTCTGGCAATTGATATAATTCTTTTCAATAATGTTGTGGCTGATATTTTCAGTATTCTTGCAGTGCTCCTTATTCCTAAACCTTCTTTTGTTAATTGAATTATATTTTCGTTGGTAACCCTTTTATAAGCGTTGTAGATATAGTCAATCTGCTGTCTTTTTTGACAAACGCAACATTTATAACGCTGATTTCCGTTAGATTGAAATCCATTTTTTACGCATTTACCATTGCAGAAATTACATTGTATTATCATGACCTAATTTGAAACACTAAGGTAAGGCAAAAGCATTTTAAGGCTTATTTAAAGACAAAAAAAGAAAGAGACGACCTGCTGGCCGTCTCTTTTTCTATTCAATATTTAAAAATTAATCTTCTTTTTCAGTCAGTTAAGTGGCTAAATTATAAAAACACCTAATCTGTAACACTACCTCCTTATTACGCATTAAGAATATTATATCTGTCGGAGCCATTCCATCTGGGTCGACAAAATAAATTGGATTATCAAAAGCATAATTATAAGGACTGTATCTTCTCATCTTTTCCGCCAGCGGGTCAATATTCATCCATCTTCCTAAAGCAGGGTCGTAATTTCTTGCTCCATAGTCGTACATCCCAAGCCCCAGCTCGTCTTGGAGCTCCTTGCCGTTGTACTTATACTTATAAGGGTTTGTGGTTATTTTTACAAGTTTTTACCTGTTAAATGACAGTTTTTTTAAGAACATGATTTTATAAGATAAACTTACTGTTTTATTGCTCAAATCCAAAAATAAATCTTCAAAACAGCAGTAAAAATCACTAAACTTTTACTGAAGCAGATTGTCCTGCGGTTGAGTCGTTTCAGATGAGTTCTGAGTGTCAAATTTTTCCTTTCAATATGATTCGTACCGAAACGTTTTATAGAATGCACTTTGTCATCAATCAAATACTTGTAGTTTTTAAGTCTGTCTGTAAATATCTTTTCAGCGTCAGATAATTTTAAAGTTTCCAGAACACGGTTCAGCGTTTTATTGGTTCGTTTCCCTACATTAAAACTCACTACATTTTTAGAATTCTTGTCCAATGCATAAACCAGCCAGATAAAATTTCGCTTATTGCTAATGTAAGTACACATTTCATCTACTTCAAAAGTTTTACCTTTACTGATGATTGGCTCGGCAATACTTCTGGCAATTGATATAATTCTTTTCAATAATGTGGTAGCAGATATTTTCAGTATTCTTGCGGTGCTTCTTATTCCTAGTCCTTCTTTTGTGAACAACACTATCTCCTGATTAATATCTCCTTTGTAAGCGTTGTACCTATAGTTAATCTGCTGTCGTTTTTGACAAATATTACATTTATAACGCTGATTACCATTAGATTGAAATCCATTCTTTATGCATTTACCATTGCAAAAATTACATTTTATTTTCATGACCTAATTTGAAACACTAAGGTAAGGCAAAAGCATTTTAAGGCTTATTAAAAGACAAAAAACGAAAGAGACGACCTAATGGCCGTCTCTTTTTCTATTCAATAATTTAATTTTAATATTCTTTTTCAGTTAGTTACATGGTTATATTATCAAAACACCTAATCTGTAACACTACCGAAAAAAACGGGACTCAAAAATGAGTAAAAACCTACAATTATTGATTTTATTCAATTTGCTAACTTAATTGAGTTATAAAGCCTTAAATTTTACTTAAACCATTAAAAATCAATCGATTAACCTAAAATACATAACTAAATTGAGTTATGTATTTTCACTTTTTTGAAGAATTCTCAAAAAACAATGAAAAAAGCATTGAATTTTTGCGAATAAATTTTTGCCCATATGATTTAATATAAGGTTACGTGCTTAAAATTACCGATTCTTCTAAGCAACTTGCTGTAATTGCATCCTATTATATAGTTGAAGAACCGTTGGAGCATAAAACTTATTGCCATGTCTGGTTTTGAAGTTTAGCTGATTAAGATAATCTGCAATTTGTCTGTAGCTCATTTCTTTCTCTTTACAGTTGAGGATTATAGACTGAGCCTGACGATTTCTATCATTGTTCATTGCATTTTCCTTGATTTTATTGACTCCTTTGGCTCTGGCTTCGCTGGTCAGATTTTGCGGATTGCCCAATTTTACTCCTTTTTTCTTAAGTTCCGCAAGCGCAACCTTAGTTCTGGAGCTGATAAGCTTTGCTTCCTGCTCCGCTAGAGCACTAAATATATGGATGGTAAAATTGTTGGCTGATGGCATGTCAACCGCCAGAAACTCAATACCTGCATCCATAAGGGAGCTCACGAAGCTCACATTGCGGGCTAAACGGTCTAATTTTGCGATGATGAGAATTGCACCTTCATTTTTTGCCAGTTGGATAGCCTTATGTATTTCGACACGCTCACGTTTATTTGTACCTGTTTCAATCTCGGTAAAATCCTTTAAGATAATTCCGTCCTGTGAGGTCACGTATTTTTCAACGGAACTTTTTTGGGCTGATAACCCTAATCCAGAGATTCCTTGCTCTTTTCTGCTGACTATAATACGCTACAAATTTTTTCATGATACTATTGATTTAAACCTTAAACGTCCGTTGATGATTTATTACACTGCAAAGATTCCAGGCTTTTTTGGATTATCCTAGAAAAATCCTGGTTTTCCTGGGCTCACAGCTTTTTTGGTCATTTCAGAGCACAAAAAAACGAGGTCGTTAGCCTCGTTCTTTGGATTGTATCAATCGTGTAAATTCTGAAAACTCTTTATCGGTAAAATTCTCCTTTTTAAAACTTATCGGCAGTTTGAGCGGTTGTGACTGCAATACCTCTTTGAGCTGAGAAAGTTTAAGCTTAATTCTCATTGTCTATAGTATTTGTGCTGTTGGTGATAAAATCCCAGTCTTCTCCGCTCAGACCGTCTTTGGACATGTAGAACAATCCTGCTTTGTATCGGTCATAAATACTTACATCGGTTCTGTCGTAGTTGAAGTAGTCTTGAATATCCGTTACAATCTGCTCATGAAGATTCTTATCAGCAATGTAGACCACAAAATGATTGTGACAGCCTTTTCGATTTGGGAACGGCTCAGTAGTAAAGAACAGTCGGATTTCTGTTGATACTCCATATTTTTGGTTCAGATAATCATAGAGTCCGTGCATCTGCTTAAAACAGCTTGTCTTGTTGCGGTCTGCTCTGTATGCTACCGTAAAGAAAAAGCTCCAGTCCATCTGCCAGAAGGTATGCTGTAGGCTCTCTTTGTCTGCCAGACAATCGATAAGGTTTCTCATTGATTGGTTTTCCTGTCGTAAGGCTTTGTTCTCATCAAACATGATTTCGCTGTCAAAGTATCTGGCATGGTCAGCAGGGAACATTCTCTTTCCGTTTCTTAGGCTAGTTTCAGTAAATAGGTCTTCATTCTTTTTGTAGAATCTGTAGATAGTGCTTTTGCTGGTTTTAGTGCTGATTATAAATTTCTGTAAGTTTTCATATTTCATTTTGTTGAATGGTTAGTATTTTGTTATTGGTTAGATACAGGAACTCCATACAAGGAGGTTAGTCAAGCATCTTAACAATAAATACTAACGAAACTCGAAAAGTGTAGCTTATTGGCACTTTTTTTTGAAAAATATTTTTTTTAGATGGGTAAATTAGTGTTCCAAAATGAGACACTATTTTGGGAGATTTGAAAAACTGTAGAGTTTTCACTTGGAACACGGATGGTATCAGTTGGTATAAGTACACAATTTTATAGTACGGGGAGGTAATTTGATACTAAAAATCTAGGAATTTGATATTGAAATAGCCGATACAGGCAGGGAGAATGTTCAGAATACTATTTTTTCAAATCTATTGAATTACCGTAGTAGTTGCAGGCTAATATGAATTCTATTTTAACAGTTTGGTACATCATAAAGTACTATAAAAGCAAAAGCCACTCCGTTATGGAATGGCTTTTTGATTCTCTTTTTAGCACGGATTACAAATATAACTTTATTGACATATCTGAGCGGTCCCGT
The DNA here is from genome assembly GCF_024171645.1 of Flavobacterium sp. HSC-32F16. GTDB lineage: Bacteria > Bacteroidota > Bacteroidia > Flavobacteriales > Flavobacteriaceae > Flavobacterium. Next base: position 596,270 of record NZ_JALKAC010000001.1, read on the forward strand.
ACACTACTCATCTGATATGTTTCTGTGTTTCTAATCCTACGATACCCTGTATTACTTACTCATATCCAAGTATTCATTAGCCATTTTTTTAGTTTTTTCATCTACAGCTTTTTCATCATATGTTAGAATATCAAATACATCATAGGATGCTTTTTTATAGTGATACTTATTAGACATAATTAATGAATAATACAAAAGTCCTGCTAACTTTTGTTCTCCCATATAGTGAATCCCTTTTAATTGATTATATGCCAGCGTATCTCCACTATACAAAACAAGTTTTTCTAAGCTATCCATTAATTTTTGATTAGATAATTTTTCCCTATAAACAGTCCCAGAGTTTTCATCTGTATAATTAACTTTTGCCTCTTCCTTTTTTTTACATGAAAAAACTAGCGCTATGATTATAACAACAATTATAATATTTGATTTCATAATTTATTTATTTTAAACTAAAATTTTTTTCTACTAACTTCAACACCATTTTTATATGCTACTAAATCACCGTCATTCTTACCCGAATACATAACTTTAGATACGCCTGAAATCTTATATTCACAAGGTCCAGTATTTTTATCTATTTCCCTATAATTTACGTATCCATCTGCACCAATCACTGTAATATTAGGATACGCTTCTGATATCATTTGAGCCAAACTTAAGCCATTTTTTCCAATTCTTGCAGACTCACATGTCCAAAGAGATAATGTTGTTCCCTTTTTACCTTTGGCTTCATCCCATTGGTCATTCAAGCCACTCATCATTTTATCAAAATCCTCTGCATTTCGTACAGTGAATCTTCCTAGCTCATCAAACATGAACTGAACTGCACCATGACCAAAAACAGTAAAACTTCTATCGCCCTTTTTATATTTTCTTGATTTTACAACACCATCAAAACGATTATTTCCTGAAGAAAATAAACTAACAGGCTCTTCATCTTCACTCTCACCTTCCTCACTTTCGTTAGATAAAGATTCTAAATATGCTTTGAATGATTTATTAATTTCATTTGAAATCTCAGCTTGTTCTTCTAAGTATTTTCCCATTGAACTACCATCATCTTTCCCTTCTTCTTTAATATTTGAAGTATCAACTAACATTCCATCAGGGTCAATAAAATAATTTGGATTATTGTAGGCATAGTTATAAGGAGACCAGCGCCTTGATAATTCAGCCAGCGGGTCAATATTCATCCATCTACCAAGTGCAGGGTCATAGTTTCTTGCTCCATAGTCATACATGTTAAGACCTAGCTCGTCTTGGAGCTCTTTTCCGCTGAACTTATACTTATTATTAGTAGCTAAATAGTCATTATATCCTTTATGTTTTAAACCAAAAGGATAATAATTATTCTCCTCGATAATTTCAAGAACTTGTGTCTGCGGATTTTTAGCATAACTTAAACGCACATTTCCCAAATGATCTTTGTATTGGAAAACATACGACAAAGCACCTTCTGTGTTTTTTACATATCCTTCTGCCGTTGGAAAAAATTCCAAAACATTGTCTTTGTATTGAAAACCTCCTAAATAATCCGTTGTAGCAGTAACCATTCCTTCATTAATAATTTTCCCTAGTTTCTGTCCTGCTGCGTTGTAAATATACTCAATTGAGTTTCCCGTTCCAAATGTAATTTTCTTAGGCAGATTCAAGTGGTTATAAGTAATGTTAGTGATCTTTTTGTTCTTATCACTGATCATATTACCATTATCATCATAGCTATAATCATCACCTGTTGTATTAAAATCGTTAAAACCGCTGCTGTTATTAGCATTGTCGTCTACTTTTAAAAGCTCGTTGGTATTATCTTTATAACCATACACTAAGTTATCAATGATATTGGTTCCTATTTGCGGATCCATGTCTCCAAATCTGGTTAAAAACTTAATATTTCCGTTTTTGTCGTAGGTTAAACTCTCATCATAAGAATTAGTCGTTAAACCACTCTTTTCGTAAATCGCATTTTTTAATCGGTTTAAATTATCATAATGATAACCGTAGGCACGCTCTGTATTATCTGAAGCTGTTCTCCAAAAAGTCTCGGCTATGTTGCCATTGTATAATGCTTTTACATCACTGATTCCGGTTTGTGTTTTATCATAATTAATTTTAAAAGCAAATAAATCTATTAAGCCTAAATCTAACTGCAAATTGTCAGTTTCATTAATTGCCGTAAGCCACCCTCTGATATTGTACTTATAATCTACTTTTTGCAGAGGATTTCCGGTGCTGTTTCCTGTGTTTTTGCTTATCAGCTGTCCAAGATCATCGTATGTATTAGAAGCCATAAGTTCTATTACCCCACCGTTGATTTGATGGGTATGAGTAAGAAGACGATCCTGGGGCGAATAGGTAAATTCTTCTCGTATACTTAATTCCGTACTGCCAGAAATACGCTTATGTTTTAAAACAGTATAAAGTGTTTTGCCTGTAAAATCGAGTTTATTATCGGTTTGTGTATAACCTCCCAGATGGTTTTGCATATATGTGCGTATTGGGCGCCCTTTAAGATCGTAAATCGTAGTGCTGGTTTCTCCTGTTGGGTTTGAAGCTGTTGTTAAGGTTCTGGTCCAGCTTCCTGTCGCCAATCCTTTTACATTGCTTAACACAGCATCGCCTTCAACAACCGTAGGAACTGCCGGCACATTTGGGTAATTGTAATCGTCATAATACGTAACGGTTAACAGTTTTATATTTACCGGTTCAATCACATTACTGTAATACGCCTGTATATCATCTATAATGCCTGATGCCTGCTTGCTTTCAAACAATACCGCCGCATTATTATTAGCATCCTGAAGTGCTTTTCTAACGGCTGTATTGCAGGTTTGATTGTTCCAGCCCGTATAAACAGGACGTCCGAGAGCATCATATTTGGTAATCATCCATCCTATGGCAGTATCATCTTTAAAAGGCGAAAATGCTGGTCCTGCTGCTACGGGTCTGTCTAATTTATCATAGACGATAAACTCCCATTGTTTTCCGGGTAGTTTTTTCTCGGCTAAACGGTTTCTGCCGTCGTATTTATACTGGTAACACAAATCATTTAAAATATCAGCATTGATCGCACCGTCGGCTTTTGGAGGAATTACATATGTCAGGTTTCCGTATACATCATACACATAATAGGTATCATGTTTTTGACCTGCATCGTACGTTCTTTTTAAAATTACCTGGCCTTCCTTATTTTTAAACTCCACTGTAGAACCCGAAGATTCTAATGGATTATTATCGGTGTTTTCATCAAAAGTGACATTTTTATACAGTTCGTTTGCACCATAATGTCCGGCATCCTGAAAACTAATATCGTATAATCCGGATTCGGCATTAAAAGAAGTATTGGCTTTATATAGTTTTACCTCATCAGCAGTATTAGTGTCATATCGTAATTTAATTTCATGACCACTGGTCATTGCCCAGGAAGTTCCCGGAGCGGCCTGTCTTAAAACCCTGTTTAAAGGAGAAGATTCTAATTTCTTTTCAGAAAAAGGATTTGAGGTATTATCATATTTATCGTTACTGTAAAATGATATTGATCCATTTATGGCAGATATTGGATCAATTCGCGGATAACTATTACCTCCGTTTGAAGCTGCATAAGGCAGATATTCCTTAACCTGCCTGCCAAATGCATCATACTCTACAGGAGTAATAATGTCCTGACCGCTACCGCCTTGTCCAACAGCTATGGTTTGTATAGGACGGCCGAGTCCGTCAAAATAGCTTATATTTTGATTTACTTCATTTTTTGTCAAGGTATTAAAATCAGCTGACTGCACTGCTTTTTTAGGAGACGCTGTATAGACAAAATTATCATCACTGAAAGTCTGGGCTTTAGCACTAACCGTTTTCAGCAATATTAAAATGGATATGTATATGTATTTTTTCATGGATATGCTTATATTATTAAATCAAACGAAAGACGTTAGTTTTTGATCAGGCTTAATAACTGTACGTCTAAAAAATCTTCCATACCCACTGTTCTGTAACCACCGGTGGCAGATGTCTGACCTGCAGGCAATACGAGCGTTTTGTCTAATGTTTTAAGTGCACCTCTTAGATTATAAAAACGTATTCTCAAATTATAGGTCGCACCATTATGATTAGGCGAAGAGCTGTTAACTGTAACGCTTACATCTTCTGCTGAACTTACACCATAGGTATAGGTAAATGTTATAGGCTGACAGGGTGCGCTGGCATTGGCATAAGCTTGTCCATCAGTATTAAATTTTACCAATCCATAACTATCTGCCTCTGCTTGTGAACTATACGAAACAAAAGCACCCGCTCCCTGATTATAGGTTACGGAAGTTGGCATTGTTCCAACAGGACAATTGTTTCTGGTAAATACACCGCTTCTGGCAACACTATTAAAAGTACAAGTTCCATATGTGTTGGCATAATTCAAACCATCAGCATTAAATTTAATAAGCCCATTTGCATCTGCTTCCTCCTGAGAAGAATAAGAAACAGCTTCACCAGCCGGCTGGTTATAAACTACAGTAGAACTAATTCCTCCGGGCGTACAATTACTTCTGGTAAAATATCCGCTTCTGGCAATACTCCTAAATTCACAACTGCCATATGCGTTAGCATAAGCAAGTCCGTCAGCGTAAAATTTGTTAAGCCCTTGAGCATCTGCTTCTGCCTGAGAAGAATAAGAAATAACATCTCCTGCCGGCTGATTATAAGTTACAGTTGAACCATTTCCTCCCGGTGCACAATTATTTCTGGTAAATGAACCGCTTCTGGCAACGCTTCTAAATGTACAGGTTCCGGAATTAGCATAGTTTTGACCGTTAGCAGTTATGTCGGCATCTGCTTTTGCATCTGCATCTGCCTGAGATTGAGTTGAAGTATAGGTGCCTGCAGGAATAGTATAAACTCTTACTTCTCCAGTTCCTCCTGCACCACAGTTATTTCGGGTAAAAGAAACGATTTTGGCTGTATTTCCATACACACACTCTGCCATATTGCTTTCATTCGCATAAATCTGTCCGTTAACATTTACATCCTCTTGTGCCAGATTATCAGCCTCTGCCTGAGAAGTGTACGATATATATCTGCCGGGTTCTACCGTATAGACTACAGCAGCAGATGTTCCTCCTGCTCCACAGTTATTTCTTGTAAATGAACCGCTTTTAGCACTATTACTATACGTTAATCTAGAGGTTACTGCACTTTGATTTGAACAATCTATAACTTGTCCTTTATAGTTGTAGCAGTACATTTTTACAACATTCAAATCATGGTCTTTAATAAATTTTAATCTGCTGAAAATATCATATTCGTAATAGGAGTTACGACAATTAGGACTTGTAATTTTGACCAGCAGATTGGTAAACGGGTCGTAATTGTATATTGTAACCAAAGACTGTGGATATGAATTTATGAAAGTACAGGGATCTGAAGTTATAACAGTTGTATTTGGATCTAATGAGCCTGTGAAATTTTCTAATTTGACAATAACCTGATTATTTGAATTGTATAGATATTTAATTTTTGAGCCGTCTTTATACGAAACTAAGGTTGGATTTCCTTTAGAATCATACTCGCTGAAAACAATACGGTCTTCTAAAACCTGATCCCCTTTAGCCGTTTTTATTAATTCCGGCAAAACACGTCCGTTAACATCATTATAAGTTGTCAATTGTGTTGAGAGATTACTTCCTCCTTCATATTGTTTAACCTGTATCGGCGAAGCGACAGTATTCTGTACTATCATTTTCTGATATGCAGTTGTTTGAGCAGAAGTTAATCCTGCTAGATTGCTATATTGATTCGCATATAAGTTACGAACACTTTTACTTGAACCGTCGCTTGAAGAAACTGTAACTTTTGACGGCAGACCTCGAAGTATGCCATATTCATAATTCTGAGTGGTAATTATTTTTTTGAACGATGCTTCCTCTACAGATTGATCTTTTTTATCTATTCCTGATACACCATCAGACAGCAGGTCCGGAGATATCAAAATAGGTGAATAGTCATCATATACTTTTACATAACTGCTTAAAGGCACTGGATCGATATACTCTACAGTGGTAGTATTTTTTAAATTGAAATTATAAACATTTGTATAATAATACCCAAAATAACAAGATGAAAGTGAATTATAATATGGAGGAGTCATATTAGGACTACAAGAATTTGTCTGGGTATGATCATCCACTATTACTCGACCAACAAAATTTGTGATCTTTTTATCCAACTTTTCATTCAAAGTGTAATTTGAGGTTTGCTCTTTAATTTTAAACAATGCATTATTTTTATTCACATAAATTCTTTCAGAAACCAGTTTTCCGTTAAATAACAAATGATTGGCTTTTTCATTGGTTTTAAAATTCTGCCTAATTATATTCATGCTTTGAGGACCGCCATACTCTCTTGGCGGACCGCAATAAACTACCCCCGTTACTTTTATACAGCCATCATTAATATTGGTAATTTTTTGAGTATTAGAAAACCCATCTTCAACATTTAAAAAAGTTTTTTCTTTTCCTCCGTTTTCAAAACTATCACCACCGTAGCTTATGGAAACAACAGGAAATTTTTCTGGATTTTCCTTTCTCTTCCCATTTCTTTCTGCTATTTCAGATGAAAAAGCAGCCAATACAGTAAATGATTTAGTAGCGTAACCAGTATCCTCTAATGCACCTTTAATTAATGAGACGCTTGGATAATATTCAAAATCAGGAAATGAAGAAGCGTTATTATATCCCCCATCTATGGTGCCGTAATAATATCTTTTGAAATCAGTCTGCTCCCCTGCTTCATTGTAATTAATATCTCTTTTCAGCCGCACTCCGGCTCCTTCCATTACCGTATAATTTCCTACAACGTTAAAATCTAAAGTACACTGTAATGCTTGGTAGTCGCTGGAAGTTGTATAATTATCTTTAAATCTTAAATTAAATGTATAATTGTGACCTGCCGTAAACAAATACGAAAAAAAATCCGGATAACCGCCTAAAGGGTAAACTTTAGTAAAATTTGTTATCTGGCCTGTAGTAACATCAGTAATGATAAGCTCAACACCTTTGCCGGCCATTGAAGAAGTATTAGAATGCTCAGAAGCTTTCAGATTTAATTTAAATTGAATGGTTTGACTTCTGGTTATAGTTGGAAAATCGATATAACCTCCAAATACAGGAGAATTCCCTGGAAGAGTCATCGCATAAGGGTATTCAAAAATATTTTGGTTATAACTGCTTATGTAAAGTCCATAACTTATATCACTTTCCTTACGGGATTTTATGGGTTCATATTCAAACTTAGAATATCCCTTTGTTGGATAAATAATTTTTATCAAACTTCCTTTTTTTGCATAACTAAACGAAGGTGTAAGATTAGCAAAATCTTGAGGTTTATTAAAATTATAAACGGAGTGTGGCAATGGTATTAGTGATGTATTTAAGTTTTTTCCATTATAATATCCAGAAGCATCTCTTGCATTAGACATTCTGTCCGGAAGACCAAATGGATCATCATATTCGAAAACATATTTTTCATGTTTATCACCAATTGGATCAAGTTCTTTATTTATTTCCAGTTCCATCAAGAAAAACCGGGAAGCTTTTAAAAAATCAGAAGCTTTGTCAGGAGCAGTTTTAGCTTCATGCTTAAAGTTAATTTTTTTTACTATTCGGTTAGGAAAATTTCTTCTGGTTATTAGGATAGAATTTAAAACACTGGTAAAATTATAATTATTATAATCGGTTCTTACAAAGGAAACTTCCTCATCATTATCTAAGCTTTTTATTTTTTTTAAGCGTTTAGGATTTAATATTTTAGTTGTAAATTTTCTTTCAACAAACGGATTTACATACATAAGGCTTGTATTGTAATTATTTGAATAATAATGTGTTGTCATGTCATATCCTTTACTTAGATGCTGCGCCTTTGGCACCATAGAATCATATTCTAAAATAATTGTTCCGTTTACAGGATGAACAATCTTGTACAGAAAAAAAGAAGTAATGCCATCTGAATTTATAGAATGAGCCCCAGCAATCACCATTGTTGACTCTGTCTCATTTCCTCCAAAATAATATTTAATACCATCTGGAGTTGTGATTATAAACCCTTTGTTTGTAAGCAGGTTCATAGCGCTGTTTCCTCCAGTAATATCTATTTTTAACTCGCTTTCATTTTCAATATATACAGGATTAAAATTAATATCTAAATAAAAACTGCCTGAATATCCCATAAAACTAAAATTGAAGATATCTACTTCTGTATTATTGGCATTATCATTTTGAGCCAAATCCCAATAAAATTGAGAATTAACAGCGCATAAATTATTTGCATTTGTTTTAAGGTTATTTTCATCTATAAAATGCCTGTTGTAATCTACTTCATCCAAACCGTCCCTTATTTCTCTGGAAATTACACCACCTGCACTTAAATTCCAGTTCATCCCTGCCCAGCTCGAAATATCTTCTACCTTCACACCTGCTCCTGAATAATTTAATGAAATAGGCATTTTAAGCATTCCTGCACTATATTCATAGAGAGGAATTGAAGCGCTCAATTTCCCTGAATATTCATTAATACCATTTTTTCCGTACTGAGTAAACATAAATGATTCAGGCGAAGGAGGATTTATGTTCGGTAATTGAGGTTTTGCAGATTCCTGAGCAGATAATACTGTCGTAATCAATAATAATATCAGACTGGCTTGTATCTTCATTTTATTTTTTATTGTACTGCTTGTAAGGGGTAAAAAAGTTTTAATCATGCTTCCTTATTTTACTATTTTAATAATTTTAACCGACTCCGTTTTGACATCCGTCTGAATCTTTATAACATAAATTCCATCAGCATATCCTGTAAGATCTACGGGAACCGTCCTGCTGTAAATATTAAAATGCTGCAGAATCCTTCCTAAAATGTCAACAACAGTTGCTGTTCCTTCGGTAAAATCATAACCCACTATAACATTGGTATAGGTAACAGCCGGATTAGGGACAGCTTCTATACTGGCTTTTACTTTTTCAACTTTTGCTTTGTCTTTCAGCTTAACCACCCAAAAGTCATTTCCTCCTATGGTTGATTTTTTATCTTTTGAAGAACCAGAATTTGAAGTTCCGGCCATTAAATAACCGCCGTCTCTGGTTTCTATAACTTTTCTTAAAATATCTTCTCCGGAACTTCCAATTGTTTTACTCCATAACTCTTCTCCTTTTTCGTCAATTTTTAAAGCTATGTAATCGTTGATACCTTCCTTGTCTTTTGTAATGCCAGCTGTTTTAGATGCACTGCCCAATAGAGATGATTTGGCTTCGGACTTTGCATAACCTCCTATTAAATAAGTATGATCATTATTTTCTACAAGTGAGGTTAAAATATCTACTTTTCCAAAATCATAAGTTTTACTCCAGACAATTCCTCCTTCATGATCTATTTTTAAAATCCAAAAATCGGTTCCGTTGCTTACAATTCCTCCTAATGAAGTTAAAGGAGTAGTACTATTAGAATTTCCGCCCAGGATATAACCTCCGTCCTGCGTTTGATGAATAATATAAGGCTGGTCATCTCCATCTGCTCCATACGTGTTCTGCCACTGAATTTCTCCTTTATCATCTATTTTCAAAATCCAGTAATCTCCAACACCTTTATTAGCATCTGCCTTATCTCCTGATATGGGTGAATTTGAATAACCTGCCAAAATATAGCCGTTATCAGTAGTCTGTTCCATGCTTCGTAACAAATCGGCATATTTTCCTCCATAGGTTTTCTGCCATTCGATAACGCCTTTATTATCTAATTTTACGACCCAATAATCCATGTTTCCTCTGCTCTTTTCAGATTTACTGTATAAATCAGCTTTCGTTACGCCTTTTGCATCGATTTTATTATTTGAAGATGATTCAGGACTGGAGCTTGAAGAACCTCCTAAAATAAAACCGCCGTCTTTGGTTTGAAACGCACATAACAATTCATCCTGTCCGTTACCTCCTATCGTACGCTGCCATTGTTCATTACCTGCGGCATCGAGTTTTATTACCCAAAAATCAGTAAGACCTTTACAATCATCTTTTTTCTGAAAACTATTTCCAGAGCTTGAGGTTCCTGCCAGAATAAAGCCTCCGTCTCTGGTGCCTTTTATGCTTTGGAGCAAATCAAAACCATTACCACCAATGCTTTTCTGCCAGTCCAATTCTCCTTTTTCATTCATTTTCCAAATCCAGTAATCCAGATCACCATGATTATCATCCTCTTTATTTCCCGTTTTGTTAGACAGTGAGCTTCCTGCCAGAATAAATCCGTAATCGGCAGTGGGCTGGGCATCAAAAAGATAATCTGCATGTATACCGCCATACGACTTTTCCCAAAGAACATCTTGGGAATAGCTTAAAACTGACAATAAAATAAAAGGTAGTACGTAAAGTTTATTCATAAGCTTTGATTTAGAAAGTGCCAAAACTAAATGAATATTTCTTCAAAACTTTACGGGATTCCGTATACTGTTAACTTTTGTCCGGCATCTGAACACAATACCACTATAACAGAACTAAAAATCACAAAAAACTATTATTTTCATAATAGTCATCTATTTACAAATGTTTTATAAACTCATAAAAGAAACGGTAAATTTTAATGCCTGTAAGTTTTTATTAAAAGCTGACAATCGGATTTAAAACATTCCAAATTTATCCCGATAACGTTTCAATTCTAAATCTGTTCTATTCAGGAGTTTTTCTAAAAGGAATATTTTGTCCTTGTATAAATTCTGAACCAAATCAATGTTGGTTTTTGAAGCTGCACTTATAGCTTCAGAGTTTTTATTATTCAGATAAATATCGCTGTCAAACTGTATAATATCTTCTAAAGTAACTTCTAAAATAACTGCTATTTCTTCTAATTTATTAAAACTTAAATCTGTAATTCCTTTTTCAATTTTACTGTAGGCCGCCTGACTAATTCCTAACTGGTCTGCCAAATAGTTCTGAGTATAGTTTTTCAGCTCTCTTATGTTCCTAATTTTATCTTTAATTTCTAATGCCATATCTAAATAATTGATGAATTATTACTACTGCTTTCCGTCATTTGATTTAGAACTAACTTTCTATATTCAATTTTGTAGAGAGATTGAATTTATGCTGCTTTATTTCAAAAAGCTGATTCTGTATCAACAGGAGTTCAGTATTAATACTATTAAATCAATTACAAATATAAGGACGTTAAAAACCGTAAAGCAATAACAAATGTTATCAGTTTTGATTATTCTTTTTATGGGCATATTTCAAACGGCTTAAATGTACCGAACTAATATTAAGATATGAGGCGATATAATGCTGCGAAACTCGCTGCAGAATTTTTGGAAATCTGGAATTCATATTTTTATATCTCTCCATAGCACTATGAATGTACATAGATTTAATTTTATCATTTATAATAAAAAAATAATCTTCGGCAATTAATCTGCCCAGTTTGTCTCCGTATCTGAGTATTGTGTAAAAACTCTGAAGCATTTCAGAAGTGATAATAATTGCCTTCGTATTTTCCATTGCCTGTATAGAAAAATTTGAAGGAATTCCTTTTAAAAAACTCTCATAATCAGTAGCAAAAGTATTTTCTAAACAAAAATGAAAAGTTTTCTCCTCGCCTTTTTCATCCAAGAAATAAATCCTTAATAAACCGCTCACAACAAAAAATATATCATTACAAACTTCCCCTTGTTTTACCAGAATATCCTTCTTTTTAAATGATGATGTTTTAAAAAATGAACGACAAAGAGCCCATTCTGCCTCATTAATTTCAATATACTTTAAAATTAAATGATGTATATTTTCGATTCCATTATCCATTAATTTTTTTTATGTTTTTATTTTATTTTGAACGCATCAGTATTTAATATATTTCTCATTAGTTATAAATAACAACCAATAGGAATAAATATTCCTATATTGAAATATTATACTTACCAAGTTGAACAAATCAATGTACTGTCATCAAAATGAAACAATTTAACCCACAATAAAAAGTTATGGATTATCTTTATCCTTAAAAATTAAACCATGACAGAAATCTTCAAAATGTTTCGCGTAACTGTCGCAGAATCTGAAAAAATAATGCAGTCTGTAAACGAACCGCATGCGCATAATTTTGAAGAATTGATTATTGGAAGTAAAGGCCAGCTGGAACATTTTATCGACTTTAGTTCCAAATTGATAGACGCTCCTTTTATCAGTTTTGTGACTCAGGGGAAAATCCATCGTGTAAAACCACTTGTTAAAGATGGAGAATGTGATATGTGGGTTTTGAGATTTAAAAGTGAATTTATTGCCGAAACAACTTTTAGCCTTTATGCTTCTTTTCATGATAAAGCGAATATCAATATGCAGAGTAATCAGTGTTTTGAAAAACTGGACATTCTGTGCAAAATGATTTATGATGAATATATACAGGAATCTCCTGATCTTTCTGTTATCAGACAATTATTGAGCGCTTTGTTTACGATTATTGAATCGGAGCGGCGTAAATTGAATCTGGATAATGATGAATCTAAGAAAATTCAGAGTTCGACTTTTAAAAACTTTCTGAGATTATTGGAGGAACATTATAAAGATTCTAAAGATGTGAATTTTTATGCCGAGAAACTTTTTATGACTTCAAGAAACTTAAACCTCATATGCCAGAATATTTTACAGCAGAGTGTTTCAGAAATCATAGAAACCCGAAAACTAACCGAAGCAAAAAACCTTTTAATGACTACGGATAAAAATGTAGCCGAAATAGGTTATGAACTCGGATTCAACGAAAAAACCTATTTTACCCATTCCTTTAAACGCAAAGCAGGTATGACTCCTACTGAGTTTAGAGACGAAATGCAAAAACTGCTTTCTTAAAAACACAACCATTCTTCCGAAAATCGTTACCGTTGCCGCTGTTATTAACCTGAACTTTGTATCACTAAATAAATGATACTTTTTACACGACTAACTACGATACAAAATGGACAGAAAAGATTTTCTAAAAACCATGGCAATTTTACCAATTGGAGCTGCCGCAATGAAACTCAGCTCTCTTAAAACTGTTTCAGATTCTTTTACCGCAACTGAGAGAATGCCGGTTCTTTTTCTTGGACACGGTAATCCAATGAATGCTTTGGCGGATAATAATTTTACGCAGGGTTTTCAAAACATTGCCAAAACATTACCTAAACCAAAAGCAATTCTTTGTATTTCTGCACACTGGGAAACGAAAGGAACTTTTGTAACCGCGATGCAAAAACCAGAAACGATTCATGATTTTGGAGGTTTTCCACAAGCTTTGTTTGACGTTCAATATCCTGCTCCGGGAAGTCCGGAACTGGCTTTAGAAACTCAAAAACTTATTACCTCAACTTCGGTTGGTTTAAGCAATGACTGGGGACTTGATCACGGCTGCTGGACGGTTGTAAAATTCCTTTATCCAAATGCCGATATTCCAATTATAGAAATGAGTATCGATTATACTAAACCTGCTTCTTATCATTACGAATTAGGAAAAGAACTTGCCGCATTACGACGCAAAGGTGTTCTTATTGTAGGCAGCGGAAACTCGGTTCATAATTTACGTTTGGCCGCATGGGACAAAATGATGCTTCCCGGATATGCTTTTGAATGGGCGCATATTGCTAATGAAAAAATGAAAAAAATGATTATTGAAGAAGATCATCAATCTTTAATCAATTTTGATAAACAAGGAAAAGAATTTCAACTTGCCGTGCCTACGCCTGAACATTATATGCCTTTATTATACATTTTATCTCTTAGGGAAAAAGACGAAAAAGCGACCATTTTTAATGATGCTATTGTAGCCGGATCGCTTAATATGATGTCGGTAAAAATAGATAAAGCATGAGTGTAAACAAGTCGGTTTGGATTTCTGCCGGAGTCCTTATTTTAATTTCAATTTTCAGTTTTACCATTATGAATTCAAATACCAAAAACACGAAACTGCATTACGTAGTAAGACAGCCCAAAATTCCAACAGAAAATCCGCCTTTGCTTATTTTACTGCATGGCGTGGGTGGTAATGAACAAAATCTCTTTTCTTTTGCTGCAGAATTACCGGATAATTTTGTTGTAGTTTCAGCAAGAGGTCCATTGACTTTTGGCCCAAACAGCTTTGCCTGGTTTCAGGTTGATTTCTCCACAGGAAAACCTCAAATAAATGCTGAACAGGCTGAAAATGCACGAAAATTGATTATTGATTTTATTGAAGATTTAAAAACGGAAATCAGTTTTGATTCTAAACAAGTTTATTTAATGGGATTCAGCCAAGGCGGGATTATGAGTTACAGCACTGCACTTACGGCTCCCGAAAAAGTAAAAGGAATTGCGGTTATGAGCGGCCGACTCCTTCCGGAAATCAAACCTTTACTTGCAGATGAAAAACGTCTTGAAAAACTCAAAATCCTTATTACGCACGGAAAACAAGATGCTGTTTTAAATTACCAATATGCTTTAGATGCTTCGGAATTTTTGAAAACGAAAAATTTAAATCCTGAATTTCATTCGTATGAAGAAGGTCATACGGTCAATAAACAAATGTTTGATGATGTGAATCTTTGGCTGAAAACTAATTTGAATTAATTTAAAGAAATTAAACACATCGAAACAATTTTAAGTTCTATTCTAAAAATTAAAAAAAGAGTCTTTCAAAGTAATTTTGAAAGACTCTTTTTTGGATCTTGATTTATTCTAAATTTAAATATTCTGTTTTAATACGTTTACAATATCAAGAAAAATATCACTTCCTTCATTATTCAAATAATTGGTTGCTGTATCAATCAGAGAATCAACATTTGACTGTTCTATGTTATCCATTTTAGACTGCGCTCTTGTTATAGAAGGCTCTAATCTGAAATACGTAAGTCCACCGCTTTGAAGTCCCGTTAATTGCTGGCTCGAAACCAATTGAACCGATTCTGTAATGATATTGACAATAGCGCCGCGTCCGTTTTCTGTACCCGATAAATCATCCAAATCACTTGCAAGCCACGGCGTAAAGCCCCAATTTCCATAATCAGGATCAGGAGCTCCTTGATGATTGGTTACTAATCCTGCGCCGCTTGGGTAAGAACCCGTTCCTAAAGATATTAGAATTATATCGTTTAATGAAGAAGCCAATCCTGTTCTAAAGGCTTCGCTCACTGCCCAAACAGCAGGATTATTAGACATTACCCCACCGTCAAGAGCCCATCTTTGGCTGGCATCAGAATTTGGAGCGCCTCCACCGCCTAATTTCGCAACCGGAAAATACGTTGGCGCTGCACTTGTTGCTCTTGCAGCTTCCCAAACCTGATAATTGTCTGCTGCATTTTTGGCATCGAGCCAATTAAATAAATACGGACCGTAATCTTGTCCTAAAGTTGGATTTGGAATACTATCGCCACTGCTGTTAATTGTATAACTGGTTGTAAAAACATGTTTTATTCTCCCATTTGCCAGATTTTCCATGTTTTGTCTGGCATCATTTAAAGTATGGTTTCCATATTTTTGCTGTAAAAAGGGTTCTACCCCATTCCCGTTTCCATCATTGGCATAATAATTAGAATAATAATCCGGTACAAATGACGGCTGGGGAACAAAAATCTGAGCTCCGTCGCTTGTGTAAATTTCATAGATTTGACTTGCTGTTAAAGGCTGTGTGCCATTTACGGGAGAAGATAAAGCGGTGGCAATAATCCCCCCTGTCGATGTACCTCCTATAATATCAAACATTTCATAACAGGATTTATTAAGCGCTGCTTCTATCTGCGAAAGAAAATAAGAAGGTATAATTCCTTTTATACCGCCTCCGTCAACTGTTAAAATAATAATTTTACTCATAACTCTTTGATTTAGTAGTTTATATTGGGTCTTTTTTGCAGCAATAAATTTATAGAACCTGATTACTGCGAAGAATTAAATTGTCATCTAACGGTTATTTTTGGGCACAAAACCCTTGTTATCGCGTATAAGTAAAAAAAAAAGAGATGCCTTAATTGACATCTCTTTTTTAAATTATTTAATTAAAAACTTGGCTTTGTAACTCTTATCTGCATTGTGCAGTATTAAGAAATAAACTCCCGAAGCTCTTAAATGTGTTTTAATTTCTTTGCTGAAATTACTGTTGATTTCCAATTTAGGCTGTTTGTAAACTGCTTTTCCATTGGCATCAAAAATAACTAAATCAAATGTTCCTTCATCACCATTTAAGTGTAAAGTAAAGTTTCCGTCATTTGGAACCGGAGAAATAAAGAAACCGTTTTTACCCGTAACCGGATTATCAACAGATAACGTCGCTTCAACTTTTACTTCTAACGAAGTTGTTTTGCTGCATGAAGCCTGAGTCAGATAATTAAGAGAAAGTGTGTGTGTTCCTTTTTCTGTCCATTTAATTGTTACAGTATTATTGCTTTGATCGATAATTTCACCACCAGTAACATTCCATGTATATGCCTGCATTAACTGCGTTGCGGTATAAGTTACTGTTGTATTATCATTGGTAATCAAAATATCACCTGTAATATCGGCTGTATTATCTAATCCAACCTCAACATTGGCAGACACAATCCCTTTTCCTTGTAAACCGCTTGATTTCTTGTTCAGTTTTGTCAGGTCAATTCCAAATGAATGATCTCCGGCAAATTTTTCGATGTTTCCAATTTCAAATTCTTTGTCCGAAACTTTGGTTAAAGTGATATTTTCGTTAGAAACTGCGATTCCGCCCGATTTTACAATAATATCATTTTTCGTTAATGCCGAAGCCATAATTTCATCGGCAAATTCAACTTTTATAATATCAGTTTCAGCACAATCGCTGTTTGCCGAACTTAACGGAGTTACTGTACAATTAAGATCTACAATATCAATATATACTTCAACTTTACTGGCATCGCTTGCGTTTCCAAACTCATCATATACTATTGCTTCAAAAGTATTTTTACCAATATATCCTTTTATCGGAATTAAAACTTCTTTTGCCGTTTCCTGATTTTGTCTGCTAACCAGAGTTTTTCCGGTTGGCGTTACAGCATATAATTCTACGGTTTGTTTGTTTCCATTTGTAGTTAAAGCAATCGATAAATCATTACCAGAAGTAATATTATCTGCGGCAGATGTTCCTCTATCCGGCGTAATACGAAGGTTTGATGGTGCCGAAGGTTTTCCAAACTTCACTTCCCACATTGTACTCGAATTTCCTGTTCCAAAGTTGCCTGAAAGATCTTTAAAGCCCGTTTGGTCTACCACAATTTTATAACCGCCTTCTGTTTGTGTATAGTCGCCTAAACCTGAAATTAAATAATGTAAATCGTCTTGTTTGGTCACACTTAGATTTGCATTTAAGTTTACACTTCCTTTGTAAAGCGTAATCCAGTTTTTCTCAAAACTACTGATTGGTTTATTCAGAATTACTACAAGATCTGTTACATTTTGACTGTGAACTGCTCCCTGATATTTCGGCGTAAATGCATCAATTTCCGGAATGCTGATGTCTACTTTCCATTTTTGCGTTTGAACCACTAAACCAAAAGTATTGTCGTCTGCTTTTATTGATGGCAGATCAACCGCTAATTCATACTGACCGTTTTCTTTGTTATACTCGTTTAATCCTACAATGGTATATTTCAGATTATCTTCGGTCACAATCGAAACATTATCAAGTGCTTTTCCGTTTAGAGTCAGTTTGTCTTTTGTAAACTGAACTGGTTTTACGAATTTATTGAAAAGAATTTCGACACTGTTTACCGCCTGCGCTTCGATTTGATCTGTTTTAAACTGAACAATTCCCAGTTCTCCGATTATCTGAATCCAGGAAACACTTTTTCCTTCTACTCCTTCATTATCCTCTAAATCTTTAATTCCGGCGCATTGAACCGTTAATTCATAATATCCGGAAGCAAGTGACAGTGTTTTAATGTTTAAAACGTAAGTTGAATCGTTTACTTTTCCAATGAAACTATTATTAAACGGAACTTTAGTTCCCTGATGAATTAGAGTAACGTTCTGTGCTGTAAATGTAGCCGGATTAATTGCTTTATTAAAGTTTACCTGAACAGATTCTACTGGTTTTGTAGTAGTTGATGGCAGACTTTCAAAAGAAACTACTTTTGGTACATTAGCATTGATAACACTGTAGTATAAAGTATATCTTTCTAATCCCGAAATTTTATCGAGGAAATGAAGTTTGTTTTCATACTTAGGTTCTAATCCGTCTTTTAGCGTAACGTGTGTCTGCCAGAAGTTTTCTATTGGCAGTTCCAGATTGTCGCTTATTCTCACTACTCTTTCCAGTTTGTATTTGTCTGATCCGGGATCAGCTGTATTTCCATAATTCCATCCTGTTTTAGATGAATTCATGGTTAAAGTTGTCGTAAGCAGACTTGGCGAAATAGTATTAGAAACTGTTCCTGCAGCCACTTTATAAACTTCATCACTTTCTCCGTTTGAATAATAAATAGCATCCGGAGTGTCAGTTGCATCTACAATATCATTTACAAGGAAATCGTTAATGTTATCCTGACCTGCACCATACGCTTTTACGCTCTTAATTAATTCATGAACATAAGAAGCTTTAATCAGACTTAGGTTTTTGTTTCCGTAACTGCTTAAATGTTTTATTTTAAGATCGTATTCTACAAAATGTCCTAATAAAGTACTGGTAAACCACCATTGCCCAAGTGCGGATTTTTGCGGTTCGATATTTCCAAAATCAACATTTAATAAACCTAATTGTTTAGGTTCGTTGTTAAAGTTGCTTCCAATGATTTCAAAATCTATTAAAAGGCCTTTTTTGTTTTCGATAATTTCCGGCTGAACCGATTCTACCTGAACATTTTTAGCAACTCCGTAACCTTCATTTTTAATCAATAATGCCATTTCTGCCGGAACAATCGGCTCGATTTTATCTGTCAGCGGATCATCTCCTAAAATATCACGCTGCATAAAATAATGCATTACCAAATCAGGACTTGGATTTACTTCAAGAGTTACAGGATATAGTTGTACTGTTACTCTTTCGCTTGTATTTGGATCTAAATAAGATAATGTTCCTCCAAATGAATATGATTTAGCCACAGTTGGAGCAGCTTCTTTTGTTGGTATAAAAATTACAGTTCCTGATTGACTGCTGTTTGGTCCTACAAGTCCTGTTCCACTCAGGAAAGCATCTTTATTTATCTGGAACAAATGCGTCATATCGTTTCCTGCTTCGTCTCTAATTAATAAATCTAAGTTTAGATCTTTAATTGTGTTGGCGTCGCTTCCGTTATTTAATGTAAGAGTTCCTTCAAAAGCTTCTCTTGTCATCGTGATTTTTTGAGAGAATTTCACTGTAACGCTGGCACAAACAGATGATTGAGAAGCTAGTTCTTTTCCATACTCTTCTATTTCTTTAAGACCACTCTCATACAATGCTGCTGCAGAGGTAAAACCTCTTTTTGCAGTCAGCTCAACTAAGGCTTTTCTGGTTCTGTCATAGTTCTCAATATCATTTTTATTAATGATGTTTGGATATTCAGCATTTGGAGCTTTTATATTTTTACTCCATGCTTCTAAAGTAGTGTTCCATCTATTGCAGAAGCTGTCAATTTCCTGACTAGTAATATCTGTACCTGAAAGAGTAGTTTTAATTCGTGCAATATCTAATGCTGAAAATGTTTTTCCAGCGTCCAGATTTGAAGCTGTTTCTTTCATGAAATTTTGAAAGTTAGGGCTTTGAAATAATCTGTCATTGCCTAAATATGCTTTTATCCTATTGGTTAAGGCTGTTTCAGCATCTGCCATTGCCTGAAAGTCTTCATATTTAGATTGCCAGAAACTGTTTTGAGTGCTTTTGCCACTCATAAGTTGTTCTAAACAAGTTTTAATCGTTGATGCAACTCCAAAATAACATCCTGCCCTAGTTGGACCTGGAATACAGCTTCCTAATGCTAAGGTTATATTTATTATATCATTATCAACAGTCGCAAGAGAAAGGAGACATGAAGCAAGTTGTAAAGGAATAAATGGCGAACAGCCCATTGCAGAACTTATAATCGAAGTTATACAAGGATTTGTACAAATAGTAGGCAGTTCAGTAATAATATTTCCAATAGCGGTACCTATAGGAATTAATGGCCCAAAACCTCCTCCGTTAAAATCAGGCACACCTCCAACAACAGGTGTAGTTGGTGTTGTACAAGTAATTACATAATAAGGCTGAAATGCTGCCAGATTTTGTTCAGTTTCGCAGACATAAGTTCCTTTTGTTATTAAATTATAATTACAGTTTTGTCCTGCCGCAGCACTTTTTCCGCTTGAAGCTGGTCTTGTAATTAATATTGGTACAATGATAGTCGATTTAGCATTTAATACATCAACTTTATCAATCATCAGTTTGAACTTGTAATCTCCCTGACTGTCTACATTAAAAGTTACGTTTGAAAGAGCAATTAAACCATGATTGGTTACGGTTGCATAACTCATTCTGCTTTCTCCTGTATTTAAATCTAAAACAGGATTATCAATATCAATAACAATTACTGGTTTTGGTACGTTTGTTTCGAATTTAACTACCAAATCAGACTGGTATTCATCTGCAATTTCTGTAGGTTTTACAACCCATTCGTAACTTACGGCCTGATATGAAATGAATACTCTTTGACTGGTTACTTTACCCGGATCTACCAATAAGTTATTTTGGTAAGAAGCGTGTTTGTCTGCTGTTACGGTTACCGTATAATATCCTTCCGGAATTTGAGGTGTGGTAAAAATACCGTTATCATCACTAAATCCTTCTGCTACAACTGCACCGGAAAACGGATGACGAACGACTACTTTTGCTCCTTTTACGTGAGGTGCTTTTTCTGTATTATACGTGTACTCATCAACAACATCGATCAATAAAGAACCTGTTGCTTCTGAAACGGTTTCTATTTTAAAAGGAATGCTTACTCCGCCTCCATTTAAAGGATTTAAAGCTAAGTTGCCGCTTAATGGAACGTTTAACTGCTGTTTGTCTGTTGGTGCTAATTCCAGAATGATTTTTACAGACTCGTTTGGCGCAATTTTGTCAATAACAGCCGTACTTTTTAATTTCATCCATTCCAGATTTGGAACATCAACTTTTATTTTTTCGGCATCTATCGCTCCTGTATTTGAAACTGTTACTTCATAAAAACGAGAGCTTCCTTTTATCATCGTGGTATTGATGCTTACCGGATTTGCCAATAATTTTGGTGTCTGCGCTTTGGCATGATAATACGTTAAAACCGGAAGTTTAGCACCTTCGTTTGAAGTTATGTTGAAATTGATTTCATAATATTTTTGTTCAGCCGATGCTGTTTCTGCCAATATAGTATAGCTTAAAACGGCTTCTTGTCCTGATGCTAATGTTAAATCATCTGTTTGAACTGTAAATCCTGCATCTGACGGTAATTCTATTTTAATATTCGTTAAAGGAGTTTTACTGTTGTTTTTTAATACAAATTCTCCTTTGTACGGAACTTTGGTTACCACTTCCCATTTCAAATAATTCGAAGGTTTGTTCGTCCATTCAAAACCAACAATATCAAACTCTGCCTGAACTACATTTTGAGTTCCCGGATATCCTGCGCTTACGGTATAATGGCCGCTTTCTGCCTGCAGAGGTTCAAAATCGTAAGCAAAATTTCCTGATGCATTGGTTTTAACTTTAAATGAACGTGTAAAGCTTCCAGATGCAACGATAATTTCTACTTCCTTATTTACTGCCGGACTGTTGTTTGCCATTTTAGCCGTTCCCGTAATGGCAACCAATTCTCCTGATTTGTAGATTGATTTAGAAACCGTACTTGTGGCATTGTAACTGGAGAATAATTTTATTGCCGAATATGCTTCGTTATTGGTATACGATAACTCATTTAATTTTTGATCTGAATTTACAGCCGCTACCAAATAATAGTCACCTGCCTGCTGCGGTAATTTGATCGATTTTATAAGATCCAGTTTTTTTCCCGCATCAATATCAGTATCAATTTGTGATGTAAATAGAAGAATTGCGTTTTTAGTTAATTTATCTTTAGATAGAAAATATTCTATTTTAGAACCTTTAGTTAAAACCGCAAAACCCTGATTGGTAATCGAAGTTGTTACTTCAATTGTATCTTCTCCATTGGCTTGAGCAACTGTTTTAACTGAATTAACCACAGCATCTGCTTTGTTGTGATCTGTAACCAGAATCCAGGCAAATCCTGAACTGAAAGTATCGGCTTCGGCCTGAATACGCGCGGTTTGATCTCCCGTTTTCAATGGATCAATAATCGTATTGATTTCTATCTCGACGCTTTCCTGTCCTACCGGAATTGAAATTTCTGCCGGAATTGAAACGATTGTAGGTGAATCTGATGATAACTTTACTAAAATAGCTTTAGAAGTATCAACCGTATTTCTTGAAATCGTAATTTTTGCTGCTTTTTGTACTCCGGCTTTCACTGTTCCCGGATTGGCTTTTACAACTAAGGCTGGTCCATTGCTGTCCAGAATGGTAATGTCTTTGCCGGCACTGCTTCCTTCTCCTGCCGGAAAGCTGCAGTTACAAGCTGAAGAATAAACCTCTGCGGTCACATTAACCACTTTTGTTCCGTCTACAATGCCATTGTTTACAGCTCCAATATTAAATCTTTTCGAATTTACATTCGCTGGAAAATCAATAACATCCGGAAGAATCAACACGTTGGCAATATTTGCTTTTAAACGTACCTTAGTACTGATTTCTGATTTATCAATTCGTTTTAATGTGGCATATGTTGCATAAACACCGTCGCTTTTTGAAATGGTCTGCGGTGCAATTTCCAATTCAAAAGCCGGAACATTTGAGCTTTTTAAAATAATTTCTGTATTTCCTGCCTGAAAACCTTCTGCTCTCAAAATTACTTTTCCGGTTACAGTCTGTTCAGGAACTTTATTGTTTTTTACTGTTATCGTAAACAAAGTTGTTTTACTTCCTGCCGGAAGTGTAACGTCTGCCGGAACGGTCCAGCGAGAGCTTTGATCTGCAGTTATCGTAAATTTTACATCTTTTGTTTTAGCAAAACCAGTTTCTAAAGTAACTGTAATTGTTTCGCCGTCTGTTGCTGTAATTTTCGACGGGGTTAAAGTAATCGTCGAAAACTCGTTATCGATAATTTCAATAGTATCTGAAACAGCAGGATAATCATTTCCTGAAATAGTTAAAGATACCGTCCTGTTTCCGTCGTTATCTAAATTGTCAATTGGTTTAATATAAAAAACAACCGAAGACTGGTCTTTTACTATTTTTACAGATGAATCAAACTGAAGCTGGGAAGCCAGAGAAGCTGCTAAAACGTAGGTTTTATCACTGCTTCTGTCACCGCTTTGCGTCAGCGTTGCCCTGATAACTTCATTTGAATTTTCATCAATCGTTTTTTTATCTAAAGTTAAAAACAAACGTTTTTCAAGTAAAATTGAACTTGCTGCAGTAACTTTATTATTTGTTTTTAAGGACTCTGGTTCTTTTACCGCGGTATTTGCTATAATATTAATTTTGACTTTAACATTCCCTTCAATACCTAAAACTTTAGGAAGGTTAAATGCTGCATTTCGGCTTATTGATTTTTGTTTATCTAAATCTTCATTATAAGATACAGTTCCCAGATTGTATTCTAATCCGGTTTGATCAGAAACAATGCTTACCTGCTCGATCCATCCGCCAGAAGCAATTCGGTCTCCAATGTTGTCAACTTTCCATGAAACATTAATTTTCCCGTCTGGAGTAATGTTAGATTCGGCTGTGGTGATTCCGGAAATCGTTAAGTCCGGATATTGCGCATTTGCAATTGTCAGTTTTCCGTTTACGTGATTTGAACCAATGTCAACCGCATTTTTAGAACTTAAAACAACACCAGATAAATCTAAATTGTGTGTTTGTCCTGATGTATAGTTTAACGGAATTTCAATTGGAATTTCTAATAGAGCGCCGTTGTTTCCTTTAAAAGAAGTACTGCTAAGCGACAAAACTATAAAGTGATAATTTCTCGGATTATTCTTATCGATATTGACATATATCGCATGATCGCCTTTACGGCTTTCGATAATTTTAGCGTCTTTCTCGCTTACAATTAATCCCTGCGGAACAGTCAGCGTAAACTCGGCTCCTACTACTTCATCGGCATTTGCCAAATCAATTACAACAGCTGATTTTTCGCCAGGTCCGGCCGATGCGTTTACTACTTTTAAACTATTTTGCGCCTGTATAAACGTTCCTAAAAATAGGAAGATAAACACCAAAAAAGGTTTTATTTTCATTGTTTTCAATTCGTTAGATATCATTTTGGTGAGTTTATTGTATTAACATTTTTCCTTTAAAAATGGCAGGTTTTGCTCCATTTTGTACTTCGATGGTATAGAAATAGATACCTGAGGCAAGATCTCTTCGCTGAAAAGTAAATTCATGATTTCCTTGTGATGCATCAAGATCTGACTGTATGTAAAGAGTTCTTCCGGCTGTATCAAAAACTTTTAGTGTCGCTTTGTCTGCATTTTCAGGTAAATGATATTGAATTACCGTTTGATTTGTAAATGGATTTGGATAATTTAAAAGAGCTGCTGAATTGTCTTTATTGATATCATCAACACCTAAGTTTTTTGAAATTTTATAAGTCAATGCGTTTGCCTCTGTATTTGAAATCATGGCAGATAAAATTTCTGTTTGAGCTGATACTTTTGCAATGGCTTGTTTTCCTGAAAGTGATTTATCCATTGAGAAACCTACAATACTAATTTCGCCCTGACGTTCTGCGACTGAAACCGTGTAGCCCAAACCTGAAAGAAGTTCTTGTATATGCGCTTTGTTGCTGCCTTTTAAACGAATATCAAATGCCGCTGTCGAAACGGACTGATTGTCGATATAAAGCGTATTATCTTCAATGCTCAAAATCACATCTTCGTTACTTGTCAAAGCCATACGTTTTGAGCTTGCGGGATTTTCAAGTGTGCCGGACTGGATTTTATTAATCAATGAAATAATATCCAGTACGTTTAGGTTTTTATCTTTATTGATATCGGCCGCGCCGTAATTAAAGAATTTTGGTTTTTGGCTTAAGGTGTAATTCAAGGTCGACTGAATATCCAGAATATTTACAATTCCGTCTAAATTAGAATCTCCTTCTCTGTACGTTATGGTATAGGTAAGCACACTGTTTCTGGCAGATCCGGCGATTTGTCTTAATTCTAAAGTCTGGTTGTTTGCCACATTCCATTCACTTAAAATATTCGTCAATTTAATACCGTCTTCAGGAACTGTAACCATTTGGAAATAATCTTTCAAAGTCATATTGTATGACTGAGTAGCATTAAAAATCGAATTGGTATGATCGTAATGGTTAATTTTTTGATCTTTTAAAACGGCATATAATGTTAAAGGCAGTTCTCCCAAATTAATTTTCTGACGGTCTATTTTAAAACTCACCGCTGGTAAAAATGCAGCATCAATTCCGGTCAGTTCATTTTCTGAAAGGTCAACCGTTTTTAGTTTGGTTACTTTTGATACACTTTCCGGAATTGTTCCTGTTAGTTTATTTTTAGCCAGATTCAGATTTTGCAATTCACTGAATTTTCCAGTTTCTGCACTAATGTTTCCAGTTAAATTGTTATCCGGAAGATTAATTGAAACCACATGTCCTTCATTGGTGGTAACACCTTTCCATTTCTTTTCATGAAGATTGTTAGATGATGTATCCCAAACCTCTTTCCAGCCTGTTCCGCCTGCACTTTTGAAAAAGGCTACTAAAGCATCGTATTCTTCGGTAATTAAAGGCGTTTCAGAACCGTCGGCAATTCCTTTAAATTGAACATAAGTGCCTTGCGAAGTTCCATTTTTCTGCCAAATCGCAATTTTTGCTCCTGCAGGTATGCCCGCAACAGAAATATTTGGAAATGTTATGGTATTACCTATAACTGAGGCCTCAGAAATTTTGAAGTTATTGGCCTGCAGTTCAAACTGATTTTGTCCTGAATAATCCTGAGTGTTTTCGTTATAAGTTGTAATTGCCGGAAGATCTACAATTATTTCGTCGCCTTTTAAATAAAGATATTCATCTTTGGCAATAACCTGTCCTCTTACATTAATATAAACTTTAGCGAGATCGTAAGTAAATGGTTTTTCTAAAGCATCAAAACCATTGTTTGAAAGGTCGATTTGTTCGATATTTTCGAAATCATTGAAATGCCCCGGAATTGTTCCTTTAAATGTATTTCCGGCAATTGAAAGTTTTTTCAATCCTGAAATTCCAGATAAAACCGGCAGTGCTCCGCTAAATTTGTTCGATTGTACATTAAGCGTTTTAAGATTATTTAATCTTCCTAAATCTGTTGGAAGAGAACCTTCAATGGCATTAGACTGCAGATTTAAAGTTTCTAAATAGGCTAAATCCGATAATTCAGCAGGAAGTGTGCCTGACAAATTATTGGCAGATAAGCTTAAAGATACTACGTGTCCGTCTTTTGTTCCTACTCCGTACCAGCTTACTTCATGAAGTTTATTTTGCGAAATATCCCATTTTTGTGTCCACTGTGTTCCGTTTGTACTGGCGTATATTTTTTTCAGAATTTCAAATTCTTCATCTGTTAATGGTTTTCCAAAAACTACCTGAGTATAATTAATTCTCGTACCCTGAGCCGTTCCGTCATTTTGTTCAATTCGAATCTGATCTGTTAATTTGATTCCGAATAAAGCGATATCTTTAAAAATTAATTTTCCTTCGGTATTAGAATAGTTCGATGCTTTATTTACACCATTGATAAAAAGGGTAAAATGGTTTTTATTATTGATAACACCTCCATTGGCATTAAATAAAAACGTTGATAACGTTGGCAGGTTTATAACCAATTCGTTTGCACCCACTTCGATGGTTGGAATCGTAATGGTTTGATAACTAAAATCAACTGTTTTTAAAAGCGGTAAATGTGCCAAGGCTTCATCTGCATCTTCTATAGTGTTATTGGATAAATACAACGTTTTTAAAGCCTGCAGCTTATTCCATGAAGATGGTACAATACCTTTTAGTTTTGTGTATCTTAAGTCTAAAGATTCTAAAGATTCAAGACCTGATAAAATTGCTAAATCTGTAGTGCTTAAGTTTTTTGTATAACTTCCTCCGTATAACGAAAGGTTTTTCAAATATTTTAAATTAGCAAAAGAGTCTGGAATTGTTCCTGTAACATTTGAATTATTATTAAGGTTTAATCCTGTAATATGTCCGTTTTGAATGCTCACTCCATACCATGCACCCTCATGCAGATTGTTTTGTGCGGTAACCCATTTGTTTGTCCAGTTTGTCCCATTCATTGCAGTATGAAAATCAACCAATGCCTGATATTCTGCATCAGGAATTTTTGGCTGATCTACTTTTACATTGGTAAAATAAATTTTAGAATAGTTTGTAGAAGCTGCAGATCCATCATACTGTTGATATAAATACAATTCATCACCCGTTTTTAAAGTCGCAAGATAATCTGCTGGAATTGTAATTGTTCCGTCACCTGCTACTGTAATATTAGTTCCTATCTGATCTCCTTTTAAATACAATCTAAAGGGTCTTTGCGAAGAAAAATCATTTCTCGATTTGTTATAAAGAATACTGTTTGGAAGATTACTCACTTTTACATCAGTTCCTTCGTATAAAAAGTTTTCAACGCTTAAGGTCTGATAAGTCAAGGACAGATTTACCTGACTCGTTAACATTCCCTGAATAATAGAAACTTTATTATTGGATAAATCCAGGTTAGTTAAAGCTGCATTTTTTTCTAAATCTTTAATCAATACTTCAATTTGATTATCAGACAAATCTAAAGTGGCTAAAGAAATTAAATTTCCTGTTGAGGCTGGAATTATTTTTATCTGATTTGAAGCCAGATTGACCGTTACTAAACTTTCCATTCCACCAAAATCTTCCGGTAAAGCTGTAAGGGTATTGTTATTTAAATAAAGTGTTTTAAGCTTTTTTAGTTTATTCCATGACGCCGGAAGATCTCCTTTTATTTTAGTATATCTTAAATCTAAATATTCGAGATTTTCAAGTTCTGATAAAACAGCCAGATTTGTTGTATTTAAATCTTTACTGTAACTTCCTCCATAAAGAGATAATGTTTTAAGGTATTTTAAATCTTTAATCGAAGCCGGAACAGCACCTCTCACAGAACTGTTATTATTAAGATTAAGCCCGGAAATATGTCCGTTTTCAATACTTACTCCATACCATGCACCTTCATGAAGATTATTTTCAGAAACATTCCATTTGTTGGTCCAGTTTGTACCATTCATTACCGTATAAAAATCTACCAAAGCCTGATATTCTTCATCTGGAATTTTTGGCTGATCTACTTTTACATTTACAAAATTAACTTTTGAATAATTGGTAACACTTCCGTTAGTATAATCATAAGGCTGATACAAATAAAACTGATCCCCGGTTTTTATAGAAGACAGCGAAGAGGCCGGAATTATAATACTTCCGTCTTGGGCAGATGTGATATTGCTTCCTATCTGATTTCCTCCCACAAATACTGAAAAGATTCTTCGGGCAGAAAAATCATTTTTTGTTCTGTTGTAATAAACCGTATTTGGGAGTGTTTCAACTTTTACATCTACACCTGTATAAACCAGTCCCTGCACATTAATATTTTGATAATTAAGGTTAAGATTTACATTACTGTTCAACAATGCTTTGATGTCTCCTACACTATTACTCTGCAGGTTTAATGTTCTCAAAACTGCAATGTTTTCCAGCTCTTTTATAAGAACCTCGATTTGATTATCAGATAAATCTAAAGTCACAAGATTAGCCAGATTACCTATAGAAACAGGAATAGTTTTTAGTTGATTATTTTGTGCTTCAAAAGTTACCAGACTTTCCATAGCACCAATATTTTCTGGCAAGGCTGTTAGAATATTATAACCTAAATACGCTGTTTTTAGTTTTTTCAGTTTACTCCATGAAGCCGGAATATCACCTTTTACTTTACTGTAGCGAAGATCTAATGTCTCTAAAGATTCTAATTCTGATAAAACATTTAAATCGGTTGTGCTTAAATCTTTACTGTAACTTCCTCCATATAAAGAAAGATTTTTTAAATATTTAAGATTCCCAATCGATGCCGGAACTGCCCCGGACACTCTCGATATATTTTGAAAAGTAAGTCCGCTAATATGTCCATTTTCAATACTTACGCCATACCATGCCCCTTCATGAAGATTATTCTCAGCAATATTCCACTTGTTATTCCAGTTTGAACCTCCCATAGCATTGTAAATATCAACCAAAGCCTGATATTCTACATCTGGAATTTTCGGCTGATCTACTTTTACATTTACAAAATTAATTCTTGAATAATGTGCAATACCTCCGTCGTTATAATCGTAATTTTGATATAAATAAAACTGATCTCCTGTTTTTATTGAAGATAAATAAGAGGCAGGGATTATTACACTGCCGTCTACAGATGCTGTGATAATACTTCCTATTTGATTTCCTCCCACATATGTAAAGTAGTTTCTTCTCGAACTAAAATCATTTTTGGTCCTATTATAATAAGTTGTATTAGGCAGGGTCTCTATTTTTAAATCTGAACCTGTATAAATTACTCCTTCAACATTTATATTTTGAGAGTTAAGGCTTAAATTAACCGTACTGCCTAACAATGCAGAAATAACAGATATACTATTGTTCGAAAGATTTAACGTTCTTAAAGTGTTAACATTTTCCAGTTCTTTCACTAATACCGTGATCTGGTTATCGGATAGATTTAACGTAACCAGATTTTCGAGATTTCCAACTGAAACCGGGATCGATTTTATCTGGTTGCTGCTGGCGTCTAAATTCACTAAGCTTTCTATTTCTCCCAATTCATCAGGCAGTCCTGCAATAGAGTTACCAGATATAGTAATTGTTTTTAGTTTCTTTAATTTACTCCATGAAGATGGAATTGAACTCGAAATTCTGCAATATTGCAAATTTAAAGTTTCAAGAGATTGTAATTCTGATAAAACACCTAAATCAGTTGTACTTAGATTTTTTGAATAACTTCCCCCGTAAAGCGAAAGGTTCTTTAAATATTTTAAATTGCCAAATGAAGCCGGAATTGAACCTGAAACATTACTTGTACTTACTAGATTTAAACCTGTAACATGTCCGTTCTCAATACTTAAACCCGTCCATGCACCCTGGTTAAGATTGTTTTCGTTAATATCCCATTTATAATTCCAATTACTTCCTCCCATTGCATTGTAAAAATCAATTAATGCCTGATATTCTATGGAAGAAACTGAAGGCTGGTTAACCTGTACATTTGTAAAATAAACACGGCTGTAGTTGGATACAGCTCCTGTATCATAATCGTATTGTTGATACAAATAAATCTCATCTCCATTTTTTAAAGAAGAAAGATAAGACGCCGAAATAGTTATACTTCCGTCAGCAGACATGGCTATGCCACTAGCAATTTCACTTCCTCTTACATAGACAGCAAATTTTGGTCTGGCGGTAAAGTTGTTTTTTGTCCTGCTGTATGAAACCACAGCAGGAAGATTGTCAATTTTTAAGTCGACTCCCCTATAAGTAATATTTTGAAGACCAAGTGTCTGATAATATAAATTAAGATTCACTGTACTGGGCAGTAAAGCTTCAACTGCAGCAATTTTATTATAGCTGATATTCAAGGTTCTTAAAGCCGTTAAATTCTCTAAATCTTTGATTAAAACCGTAATTTGATTCTCAGAAAGATCAACAGTTACCAAACTTTCCATCTGCCCAAATCCTACAGATAATCCCGTGATCGCATTGTTGCTTAAATAAAGTGTTTTAAGCTTTTTTAATTTTGCCCAAGATGCCGGAATTACACCTTTTAACTTGGTATATCTTAAGTCTAATGATTCTAAAGCTTCTAATTCCGAGAAAACATTTAAATCAGTCGTACTTAAATCTTTTGCATAATTACCTCCATACAGCGAAAGCGTTTTAAGATATTTCAGATTTCCAAAAGAAACCGGAATTGAACCGGTAATATTGCTGGTACCATTTAGGTCAATAGCAGTTACGTGTCCGTTTTCTACCGTTACACCATACCACGGCACTTCATGCAGATTATTTTCTTTCGTATTCCATTTGTTAGTCCAGTTTGCTTCACCGGCTGCTTTATAAAAATCAACCAATGCCTGAAATTCTGAATCCGGAATAGGAATATTAAAATTATTTTTGGCCGATAATAAAGTTAGACTGCTAAACAGAAATAGCAATCCAATAAGTAGTTTTCTCTTCATAGATTCATGTTTAAGTGCCAGTATTTTAAGAAGATACCTTTTGTTAAAAAATTGGCTTAAAAGTAGGAAAAACATTTCTTTTGTTATGTTAAATAAAGAATATTAAATTATAAAATACTTAAAATCAATTATTTACCTTAAAAAATTACCTGTATTCAGGTAACTTTTAATCCTATTTAAAAGTCCATATTTATAACTACATTTTTAAAGGCGTTTTTTAGTTCAGCACTTCAAAATTTAGACAAAAATGCTTAGAAAAGTTTTGTAATATTGACTTTCTAAATATTTATAAAAAATGAAGATTCACATTTTTGGTGCGTCCGGAAGCGGCGTTACGACAACAGGAATTGCTTTAGCCGAAAAGCTTAATTATAAATATTTCGACAGTGATGAGTATTTTTGGGAAAAATCAGAGGTTCCCTTTACCATAAAGAGAAATCCGGAAGAGAGAAATTCTAAAATAAAATTGGCTCTTGAAAATTCTGAAAAGTGGATTTTAGGCGGTTCCATTTTTCAATGGGGAGAAAATGTTTTTCCTGATTTTGATTTGGTTGTGTACTTATGGATTCCGCCGCAAATTAGAATGGAAAGATTAAAAAAAAGAGAATTTGAACGATATGGAAATGTAATTTACACTGACCCTGACCGCATAAAACAATTCGAAAACTTTATGGAATGGGCCGAAGATTATGATAATAATACCGGAATTGCCAACAGAAATTTTCAGGCTCACGAAAACTGGCTGACTTCAATCAATTTTCCTGTTTTAAAGATTTCTGGCGATTTAACACTCGAGCAGCGAATCGATCTTATTATCGAAAAAATGGAAAGCATAAACAAAAAGCCCTTGCGTTAACAAGGGCTTTTGATTTGAAAAATATTGTGCTTATTTTATAGAAAGTGCCTCTAAAATCTTCGTGTAAATTGCCGTGTTTTGATACACACCAGAAAAGTTTTGAGCGCCTGCTCCATAAGCAAAAACCGGAACCGGAACTGCTGTATGATCATTTGTACTGAAACTTCCGTGAACGTAACCTTTCTCGATATTTCCGTCGATTAGAGATAATCCCCCCGTTTCGTGATCTGCTGTTACAATTAAAAGAGTTTCAGGATTATTATCTACAAATTCCATCGCCTGCCCTACTAATTTATCAAAATCAAGCATTTCGCGAACTACATATTCTACGTTATTACTGTGCCCGCCGTAATCGATTTGAGCACCTTCGGCCATAATGAAAAACGGATTTTTTGTTTTTGAAAAAGTATTGGTTGCTTTCGCCAAAGATTTAGTTAAAAAATCACCTCTTCCGTTTTTCATAGAAACTACAGCAGCATCTTCTAAAACTACAAATTTGTTGTTTTTGATGGTATCCAAAGAACTGAATTTATCAGAGAAAGTATATCCTTTTTCTATCAAAGCTTTAGACAAATCTTTACCGTCTTTTCTCGCTTTAAATTCTTTTGTTCCTCCTCCAATTAATATATCCGATGGATTACTCAGGAAATCATAAGCAATTGGTTCGCTGTAACTTCTTTCCGGCTGATGTGCATAAAAAGCGGCCGGAGTGGCATCTGTAATATTTCCTGCCGAAATAATTGCGGTTTTGTAATTTTTCTTAGCTAACTGCTGTGTAATTAATTCTAAAGGTTTGCCGTTTTCGTCAACACTGATGAATCTGTTATTCGTTTTATGTCCTGTTGCCATGGCCGTTGCGCCTGCAGCAGAATCGGTGATATAACTGTCTGATGCTTTGGTAATAGAAAATCCCTGTGTTGGAATATTAAAAAGGCTTAATTGCCCTTTATTAGCCGTGTAACCCGAGTAAATCTGCGTTAATCCCATTCCATCACCAATTAACAAAATGACATTTTTAGGCTTCTTTTTGGCGAAAGCTGAAACATTTTTAGGAACGTAAGCCTGATGAAACTCTGTATTTTGATAAAACATCGATTTGATGTTATTAATAAAATGTGTCAATTCAGGAACATTGTCTGTTCCTATAAAATCAACTTTCAGGTTCATTAAAGTCATCCATGTATTTACATTATCCTGTGTAGCCCAAAATCTTATCTTTTTATTCTGATTATGAACTTTTTTAATCGTTGACTGGATTTTTTCTAAATCGGCTTGTGTTAAAACACCTTTTCCGTTCCAAACCGTTAGTTCATGTAAATCTTCGCTGATCATTTCAACACGCGCTAATTCATCTGTCGTATAGTTTTCATTCAGTCTTCCGTCAAAATAAATAAACTCCGGATAGTCTTTCCATTGTGCAGGATTTGGTCTGTTTCCTGAAATGACCACTTTAATATTTTTATTCGCAATTATATCCGGAAAAGTTTTTAACTGCTGTGCAATTACCTTTAAAGTCGAATCGGCATCAGATTTAATATCTATCATTAAAATCAAAGGTTTATTGCTTGGATAGGCTTTTGATCCTAAATTCTTTAATTTAGAAGACAGCGGTTCCAGATATAAACTTTTAAGCGTATTGTGCTGTGCAATTTCTTTTGAAGTATGCGCTACAAACAATTCGTTATTTACTAAAAAAACATCGGCCTCAATAACACCGGCTTCGTTAGAATAAGCCCCGAAAAACGGAAGTTTACTGGCATAATCGTTATGAGAATGAATGTTTGATGATGTGTATTCCTGCGCTTGCACGAACACGAAAAACTGAAGGCAAAAAAGGGTGATTATTTTTTTCATTGAAATGGGTTTTATTCTCCTAAAATTGTAGGTAAACTTTATTAGAAATTAAATTGTTGTACTTTATTTTAACACATAGAAACATAGTTTTCTTTGTCGATAAAGGCGTTTCACTTGTTTAAATAAATATAGAAAGCTGTCATTTCTACTCCATCGAAATGACAAATTTTACTTAAACATAAACCAGTCCTTAAAAAAGACTGGTTTTTATGATATAAATGCTGTCCATATTTTTTTACCGCCTGCAGACTCCACAACAAGTCTGCAGCGTAAAAAAAAATAAACAAACAAACTAAATTATTAATGGTTCATTAATAATTGATAATTTACAATTAACTACCAGCCTTGGTTTTGAGGCAGCATTCCTTTGCTTACTGCAATTTCATCTGGCGGTATTGGCCAAACGTGGTGAATTGCCGGATTGAAATTACGGGCCGGATAAATTACGGTTCCGTTGTAATGATGCAATGGTTTGGCATAGGTTTCTTTGGCATCGCCCCAACGCACTAAATCAAAATGACGATCTGTCCACTCACCTGCTAACTCACATCTTCTTTCTCTTTTTAAATCAGTCAGTGTTGCTCCCGAAAGATCTCCAAGACCTGCACGATGGCGAATCATATTGATTTCAGTATCGGCATTTTGTCCTTTCATTAACTTTGCTTCAGCCAGCATTAAAATGACATCGGCATAACGCAAAAGCGGTACGTTTAAAGCAGTTGAAGGTTTATCTCCGTTGGCATTTACATAACGAATATCAATTCCGCCCGAAGTTGTTTTTGGATAACTAAACGGCTCCATGTATTTTTTAAACTGATAACCAGTTCTGTTACTTGAACTTACAATATGAGCACCTTCGTTAAAAGTTACTTCTTCTCCAAAATAAACAAACTTATCTCCTTTTTGAAGTATCGTGGCGCTTCTTCTTTTATCTATTGGATCATAGGTATCAAACAATTCTTTTGTTGGATAAAAATTTCCCCATCCATTATAGACTCCCCATCCTTTATCTTCTAAACAAACTCCGGGAAAAATAGAACCTAGAGAAGTATTTTCGGCACTTGAAGTAACAGACCATATATATTCTGTAGACCAGTTGTTTTTAATTTTAAATACATCTTCAAAATTATCAAGTAGTTTGTGTTTGCCACTTGTTACAATCATATTGGCATATTTTATAGCATTGTCCCAGTCTTTTGCATACAAATAGGTACGAACCAAATATGCCCAGGCAGCAGTTTTATGAGCGCGTCCGTAATTATCTGCCGAAAGCTCATTAAAATAAGGCAGTAAGTCAGCCGCTTTAATTAAATCAGCTGCGATATATGCGTAGTTTTCGGCAACATTTTTAGCACGAGGTACGTAAACATTTGTTGGATTTTCTCTGTCCTGAATTGGAATTCCGGCACGATCGTCTCCATAATGGTACGCCAATTCTAAATGCATTACAGCATGGTTGAAATACGCTTCGCCTAACATTCCGTTTCTCGTTTTTTCATCCATAGAAATATTCGGAACATTGCGAATTACGTCGTTACAGCGTTTCATGATTTCGTAGTGAATTCTCCAGATATCTTTTGTATCCGATTCTGCACCGTCAACAATAAAGTTTTTAATACGTTCAGCGTTTTGTCTTGGTTTTGTTCCGATGTCATCGCTGGCATTGTTCAGCCAAAAGAAACCACGTCCGTACATATTATCATCAGAATACAAAGCGTAAATTGAATTTACAC
Organism: Flavobacterium sp. HSC-32F16; assembly: GCF_024171645.1. Taxonomy (GTDB): domain Bacteria; phylum Bacteroidota; class Bacteroidia; order Flavobacteriales; family Flavobacteriaceae; genus Flavobacterium. The sequence continues at coordinate 631,988 of NZ_JALKAC010000001.1, forward strand.
CTGCTTTTGCATCTGCCGGAGTTTTCCAGAAATTTCCGCTTGAAGGTGCTCCCTGCGGTACAACATCAAGTTCGCTTTCGCAAGCCGTGGTGCCGACTAAAAGCGTAAAACTCAATAATAAAAGACTTATTTTTTTCATTGTGTTTGTTTTTTATTTTTTAAAAAGTTGCGTTAACACCTGTCATATAAATACGTGAAAGCGGATATTTACCTAAATCCATTCCGAAGTTTTTAAGTCCGATTTCCGGATCCATTCCTGAATAGTTGGTAATTGTAAATAAGTTTTGTCCTGAAATAAAGAATCTCAATTTTGCTTTTCCGTTTAACCAGCTTTCTTTCACGGTGTAACCAATAGAAAGATTTTTTAATCTTACGAAAGAAGCATCTTCAATATACAAATCAGAGATACGCCCGAAGTTGTTGTTGTTATCTGTTGAAGAAAGAACCGGAACATTGGTGTCTGTATTCGTTGGTGACCATGCATCTTTAGAATCTGCTAATAAATTGTAACCCGGGAAAGAAGCATTTAAACCTGTATGTTTTACAGCATTGAAAACACTGTTTCCTGCTGCTCCGCTGAAAAAGATATTCATATCGAAACCTTTGTATCTGAAATTAGCATTTAAGCTGTAAGTTGTTTTTGGAAACGGACTTCCTAATACTACCCTGTCGCTGTTATTTATTACTCCGTCTCCATTTTCATCTTTAAATTTAATATCTCCTGCAACTGCATTTGGCTGATACGCAACACCATCTTTGTTTACATATGCTTTTGCTTCTTCATTACTTTGGAATAATCCGTCTGTTGCATATCCGTAAAAAGCACCAACCGGACTTCCAACCTGATAGATATTGGCTAAAGGCAAACTACGAACTCTGCTTAAATTTAAAGGCTCAAGAGAAGTTAAATCGTCTTTAATAGAAACAATTTTGTTACTCAAAAAACCTGCATTAGCTGTAACATCAAACTTAAATTCTCCGCGTGTTTTTTGGTATGTTAAACTAACCTCAACACCTCTGTTTTCAACATCTCCAGAGTTTACGATTCTTCCTTGCGGCGTTCCTGAAACTCCTGGTAACTGGTCACGAACCAACATATCTTTGTTTGTTTTTACGTAAGCATCTACAGACCCTGTTAAAGTGTTATTCAGCATAGTAAAATCTAGACCAATATTGGTCTGCTCAGAACTTTCCCATTTCAAATTTGGGTTCGATAATTCGCTTTCAGCATAACCGTAATTGATTACCGGAGTCGCTCCAATTAATCCCTGAGTCTGCGATAACGGCACACTAAACTGGTATGGTCCAAGGTTTCCTAAGTTTCCTATTTGTCCCCAGCTTGCACGTAATTTTAAATTGCTTACAATTGGGTTTAAGCCTTTCATGAATTCTTCTTCAGAAATTAACCATCCTGCTGAAACTGATGGATATACTTTCCAACGGTTTGCTGATAAAAGTTTTGATGTTCCGTCACGGCGTACAATTCCTGAGAATAAATATTTTTGATTGAAATCGTAGTTCAATCTTCCTACGTAAGAAGAAATAATTTCATCTGATAATCCTGCTGCGGTCTGCTGAATTAATTTAGCATTTAGCAAATAACGCTGAGACGGATCTTCGCTGTCAAAACCAGTTCCTTCAATAGTATAAAAATCTTTCTTTGTTTCCTGATAGGTATATCCGGCTAAAGCTTTGAAATTGTGTTTTCCTAAAGATTTTTCATAAGAAATAGTCTGCTCGCTCAATAAATCAGTAACCGTCATAGATCTTTTAGTCAAACGGTTAAAGTCGAAGATTTTTCCCGGTTCTGTAATTTTAACTGTAAAATCTGTTGCGTTGTCCTGAATTCTGGTATAACCCCAGTTTGTTTTTACTTTTAAACCTTCGATAATTTCCCATTCAGCATACGGATTAACCAATATTGTCGAAACAGGATTACGATTGTCTAATCTTTTTAAATACGCTACCGGATTGATAACGTCTCCGTAAGAACCAATATATTTTTCCGGAACTCCTCCAAATTGTCCTGAACCGTCTTCTCTGTAAATTGTCGCATTTGGCGGATAAAAAATTGCTCCTAAAATTGCTCCGGTATATGCATTAGAAGTATTAGCCGTTTGTCCATCGGTTAAAGAGTACGAAATATTCTCTCCAACTGTAAAATTCGGCGCTAATTTGAAAGAAGAATTTGCTCTGACGGTATAACGTTCCCCGTATGTATTTAACAAAATACCTTCGTTTTTTCTATAACTTCCAGAAAGAAAGAAATTAGATTTTTCAGTTCTTCCGTTTACCGAAATCGATAAATCGTTTATTTGACCTGTACGGAAAATTTCATCCATCCAGTTTGTTTTTGTTGTTCTTGCCGTGGGTTCAAAAGCCGGATCAAAAGCCGGAATTCTTGGCATTCCTGCATTGTCTCTGGCTGTGTTCATAGCATCGGCATATTCTGCTGCGTTTAAAACATCCAGTTTTTTGGCTGCATTTTGAAAACCACCCTGATAATTTACATCTACATTAATTCTGTCTGAAATTCCTTTTTTCGAAGTAATTAAGATCACCCCTCCAGAAGCTCTCGCTCCGTAAATCGCCGCCGAAGCCGCATCTTTTAAAACACTGATCGAAGCAATATCATTTGGATTAATTGTATTTAATGAACCGCTGTAAATAATTCCATCTAAAACAATCAGTGGAGTTTCAGCGTTCAAAGATCCAATACCACGAATATTAATGGTTGGCGATGCTGTTGGATCTCCTCCATCATTGATAACCGTAACACCCGCTACAGTTCCCTGCAATAATTCAGCTGCATTATTATACGTTCTGCTTGACGTCTCTTTCATTGAAACAGAACCTACAGCACCCAAAACTTCGTTCTTTTTTACACTTCCGTATCCCATTACTACAACTTCCTGAAGCTGTTTCATATCGGCTGGTAATTTTACGGTAATGCTGCTTGTCTGGCTTACTTTAACTTCTTGTGTAACATAACCTACGTATGAGAAAATTAAATTGGCTTCGGATGCATTAATTTCAATTTTAAAAGTTCCGTCGAAATCTGTTGTTCCGGTTGCGTTCGAACCTTTGTCTTTAATTCCTACACCTGGCAGCGGCATATTATCGTCTCCGCCGTAAACAGTTCCAGAAACCACAATTTTATTCTGATCTTCAGTAACAACGGCTACTTTTTGTGTTTTTTTAATGACGATATTATTACTTACAATTTCATATTTAAGCGAAAAATTACCGCATATTTTATCTAATGCCTGCTCAAGAGAAACATTAGTAAGTTTTAAGCTGATTTTCTGGTTGGTATTAACTTGATTTGATTCGTACATAAAATGCACATTAGCCTGATTTTCAATTTTTAGAAAAACATTCTTTAAGCTTTCATTTTCTACTTTTAACGTTACTTTTTTATCAAATTCAACGTTTCCGGCATTTACTAATCCGGTAAAAAACAAAGCAATAAATAGGATTACTTTTGCCCACATAGCTTTTTTAATGCTTTGAAACTTTACGACGTACCGCTTTTGTTTTTCATTCATAGTTTTTAATTTTAAATTTTAGACTTTGGATTTCAGATTTTCTCACTTTTGTTTTCTCACTTTTGACTTTTCACAAAAATCTATTGAATTTTATACACGCCTCCTTCAACTTTATATTCGGCATTAACAATATTGCATACCAAAGCCATAACCTGATCTGCAGAGAGTTCCTTGAAATAGCCGTTAATTTTGAGTGTATTTAGATTCTTGTTTTTAATTTCGATGGCCACATTATAATTTCTATTTATGGTGGCAATTACTTCAGGAAAAGGTGTTTCTTCAAAAACCATAATATTTTTACGCCATAACGAAATGGTGTTTACCGGAATATCTTTAAAAGCCTGCAGTTTGTTACTTTTTGATTTAAAAATGACTTTCTGACCCGGCGTTACATATACATTTTCTTCTGTAACCGTTGATTTGACATTTACTCTTCCGGTTAAAACCGAAACTTCCTGCGTGGTTTGATCGGGATAAGCCTGAACATTAAAACTGGTTCCCAGAACTTTGGTATCCATTTTATCGGTATGAATTATAAAAGGATGTTTTTTGTCTTTGGCAACATCAAAAAAAGCTTCTCCGGTTAAATACACTTCTCTGCTGCCTCCTTTAAACTCCTCAGGGTATTTTAAAAAGCTTCCTGCGTTCAGCCATATCTGCGTTCCGTCGCTTAAAGTTATCTTTGCACGTTCGCCCAGCCTGGTTGCATATTGTTTGGTTTCAACAACAGATATTGATTGGTAAAAAAACAGCGACAAGCCTATTAAGGCAATTAATGAGGCCGCAACAGCCCAGTTTTTGTATGAAAGATGAAAAACTGTATTATTACTTTTCTTTATTTGTTTTAATTCCTTTTTTAGTATCGAACGATCGGATTGAATCATTTCTATATTCTGTGAAAATTCATCGGTACGATCGTACCATTTATTCCACATTTCTTGTCCTTTTGGAGAATACTTCCCTTCTAAAAAATGCTTAATTTCTTGTTTTAATTTTTCAGGCATTATAATTTCTTTATGTCTTTAATAGTATGTCTTGGAAATAGAAATTTCGGGTAGGCGCGTTAGGTTACGCTTGTGTTAAGAAAATTGAACTGAATATTCTGCCGGGCAGCTTTCTTCAATTAAATTCTCCCAAATACGTGCGCATGAATTTCAATGCGTAGGTGATATGATATTTTACAGTTTCGAGAGATACATTTAATTCGTCGGCAATTTCTTTATTCGAATATTGTTTAATCCGGCTTAGAATAAAAACCTCTTTGGATTTTTTAGGAAGCAAGGCTGCGGCTTTGTCAACTGCGTTTTGAAGTTCTTCATAATAAATAGAATCTTCTATTGTATTTGAAAAGGTTTGAATTACGGTGTTTTTCTCTAAAACCTCTTGTATGTATTGATCTGTAACCGAATACGATTTTATGTAATCTAAAGTTTTATAACGTACTGAAGTGTAGATGTATGCCATAAAACTCTTTTGAATCAGGATAGTCGTACGACGTTCCCAAATAGTGGTAAAAACTTCCTGAACAATCTCTTCGGATATTGGAATCGATTTCATCCTCGCATATACAAACCTAACGAGCAGATCTCTATATCTAAAATACAATTCATCAAAAGCTTTATCTCTGCCTTGTTTTAGTAATTGTACAAGTTCTTCATCAGTATAACTTTTATACATAATGCTCCACTTTTGAATTATTAATCAGCAAAAAAGCAAGGGTTGAAAAACTTGTGTGGAGGGTTTTCTTACGGCGTTTTTTAATTTTAAAGAATGACATATACAACAATAGTTTGTTTAATAATATGTCTCCAAAATTAGAGCTGAGGGTAGGTCGATCAGGTTACGTTTACATTAATAAAACACCTCTCAAATACAACATTCTATTAACATAACATCTCGCAGATGTTACGCAATAAAACGGTTTTTATAAATAACAAAAAATTCCTTACATGTAAATTATGCAGCATTACCCGAAAATTATGTAAGTGCTTTAAAAGTCTAAATTATACTTTTCATTGTCAAATAAATGACTCTCCTAAAACCATAAACTCTATGAGAATACTCTACTTAAGAACTACTTCAAACGCTTTTTTATCTGCAGCGCTTCAATGCAGCGGCGCCTCTTACTCTGAATACGAGAACGCAGCTTTTCGTCATAAAACTGATTTACTTAATGCATTAATAAATTAATCCGCAGTAAACAGATAATATGACTTATAAAAATATATTGCAGATTGACGACGATATTGACGATTGCGAATTTTTTATGGAAGCGCTTCAGGCAGTTTCGAGTGCTGATTATACCTCAATGCAAAATCCGGTTGAAGCCTTAAATAAACTCATTAAAAAAGAACTTCAGCCTGATGTTATTTTTCTTGATCTTAATATGCCGGTTATGTCTGGCTTTGAGTTTTTAGTCGAAATTAAAAAACAGGATTTCATTAAAAATATTCCTGTAATAATATTTTCTACTTCACAATTCGAAGAAATAAAGTTTAAAGCCAAAAATTATGGTGCCAATGAGTATATCTCAAAGCCAAGTGATTTTAACGAGTTAAAAAAGATTTTAACGCATTATATTGTATAATGTATCTTTTTCTCATTTACAAAATCAACATAACCAAATCAATATCAAATAGTTTAGTATTTTCTTACTATTTTTATTGTTTATATTACAGTGCCTAAACGGTATTCTTAGAAGAAAAACAATGAAATTATCGACTCAAATACTGCTCGCATTTACACTTATAATTTTACTTTCTATCGCAGATTCGTATACCAATTACAGACTGTCTAACAAAGTACGCCTTAATTCTCAGTTTCTCTCCAAATCTGAGTCCATTATTCGCAATTCAAACAAAACACACCGGGCCATTCTGGAAATGCAAAGCGGTATAAGAGGTTATCTGCTTACCAACGATACTGCTTTTTTAAAAGCTTATTACAGCGGGATTCATAAAGTTCCGATATTCTTTAAGGAACAGGAAATGCTTATTGGCCGTAACAACAAACAGCGTAGTATTTTAGATTCTATCCATTTACTTCATAATGAATGGCTGGATTACACATCAGAATTGATAATGGCCCGCAGTGAAAACCCACAGTCCTATCAAAACCTTTTTGATACCAAACTAAAAAAACACGTAGGCAAAAACATCAACGATGCTATTACGCTTAAATTTAAACGATTTGATAAAATCGAATACAAAACCCGTAAGCATCACAGTGATATGCTGCTTCATTCTTTAAGCAAAACCAGAACCTACTCTCTTATATTTTTATCGCTTACCATTTTTGTAGGGCTTTGCAGCACCATATATATTGTAGTTATGATTACCAATAGAATAAATTCTATGGTGCGCGTGGCAGATACTATTTCTAAAGGAACTTTTACAACTGTAGAAGATTTTCGAAATGACGAATTGAGCGCTTTGGCTACTTCTCTAAATATTATGTCAAGACGTCTTGAAAAAAATATTCAGGAACTGGAAAGTAAAAATGCCGAATTAAACAAATTTGCTTATGTTGTTTCTCATGATTTAAAAGCACCTCTTCGCGGAATTTATAATGTAATCAGCTGGATAGAAGAAGATTTATCTGAAGAACTCTCTCCGGCACTGAAAAATTACCTCAGCATTATTCCCAAACGAACCCAGCGAATGGAAGCCCTGATTAACGGCTTACTCGATTACGCACGTATAAATCGCAAAACTCCACCAGAATTAGTAGATACCAATGCATTGGCTCATGAAATAACCCAATCTATAGTTCCAAGAGAATTTAAACTGGAAATCACGAACCTTCCTGAAATTTTTACGGAACGTTTAAAACTAGAACAAGTTTTTTCTAATCTGATAAGCAACGCCGTAAAATATTCGAATGCCGAAAATCCACGAATAGAAATCAAATGCGAAAAAATAATGAACGTTTTTGAGTTTTCGGTAAAAGATAACGGAATTGGAATTGATCCTGAATATCATCAAAAAATATTCGAAATATTTCAGACCCTGCGCGAAAAAAATGAAATGGAAAGCACCGGAGTCGGCCTTGCCATTGTAAAAAAAATAATAGACGATCAGGGAGAAACCATTTATGTAGAATCAAAACCGGGAGAGGGAACCCAATTTACCTTTACCTGGAGAAATAACAGAATAATATGAGAAAACCCAATATTTTACTCGTCGAAGACGACGAACTGGACACCATTTCTGTAGAACGTTCTTTAAAAAAATTAGAAATTCAATATGTTCTTCATACCGCTTACAACGGACTTGAAGCATTAAAGATGTTACGAGATACTGAAAATCCGCTTCACCCGGATGTTATTCTTCTCGATATCAATATGCCCAGAATGAACGGAATCGAGTTCCTCAAAATTTTAAGAAATGACGAAAGTTTAAAAGATTTAAAAGTATTTATTATGACGACTTCTTCTGAAAGTAATGATCGAATTAACGCAGAAGAATTAGGCATTTCCGGATACATTATTAAGCCTTTGAATTATACCGATAATACCAAAAGACCTGATTCTATGGAAGCTTTTGTGCAATTTCACCTTAGGAAAATTTTAAATGAAAACACCTGATATTTAAAATTTTCAATGTTGAAATTCCAAATACTAAATCAAAAATACAAGCCTAAAAAGTAAAATCTAAAGTCTAAAATACCCCAAAAACCAAATCCAAGAACTTAATCTACACCAATGACATCTAATTATGAAAAAAGCAAAACAAACCGATAAGTCGCCCCAAAACGAGGTGCTTATCGCCCTGCCTATAATCACAGATGAAAAAACATCCCGAAACAAAAGCAACAAAAATGACGACGAAGAATCTATCCTTAACGATGCAGAGTTTTTAAAGATTTTGCTGAAAGTTAAAAATGGTAATTTCTCGCAGCGTTTCCCAACCGATCAAAACGGAATAAAAAGATCCATCTGTGATACTTTAAACGAAATCATTGACCTGAACGAAAGAATGGTTTTTGAATTTCAAAAAGTAGGTAAAAGCATTGGTAAACAAGGAAAACTAACCAATCGCGTTGTGCTCGACGGCGCACGTGGTTCGTGGAGTTCCTGCGTTGATTCTGTAAACACTTTGATTTCTGATCTGGTGCATCCAACAATCGAAATTGCACACGTAATTACATCCGTTGCAAAAGGAAACCTATCTCAGGAAATGCCATTATCTATTGAAGGAAACCCGCTTCAGGGAGAATTCCTTAGAATTGCAAAAGAGGTAAACGGAATGGTAAAACAGCTGAACCTTTTCTCGATGGAGGTTACGCGTGTGGCACGTGAAGTAGGTACAGAAGGAAAACTGGGAGGTCAGGCAAAAGTACGAGGTGTGGGCGGTGTTTGGAAAGATTTGACCGATTCTGTAAATAAAATGGCGAGTAACTTAACTGGTCAGGTACGTAATATTGCCGATGTAACAACAGCGGTGGCAAAAGGAGATTTATCTAAAAAAATTACCGTTGACGTAAAAGGTGAAATCTTAGAACTAAAAAATACCATCAATACGATGGTAGATCAGCTAAACTCTTTTTCTTCTGAGGTTACCCGTGTGGCGCGTGAGGTTGGTACAGAAGGAAAACTGGGCGGACAAGCGCAGGTAAAAGGTGTCGGCGGAACATGGAAAGATTTAACAGATTCGGTAAACCAAATGGCATCGAATCTTACCGGACAGGTACGTAATATTGCCGATGTAACAACTGCCGTAGCAAGAGGAGATTTATCTAAAAAAATTACCGTAGACGTAAAAGGAGAAATCTTAGAGTTGAAAGATACCATTAATACCATGGTGGATCAGCTGAACTCCTTCTCTTCTGAAGTAACTCGTGTATCACGTGAAGTAGGTTCTGAAGGAAAACTGGGAGGTCAGGCAAAAGTACGAGGTGTGGGTGGAGTTTGGAAAGATTTGACCGATTCCGTTAATCAAATGGCCTCCAACTTAACCGGTCAGGTACGTAATATTGCCGAGGTAACAACAGCCGTAGCAAAAGGCGATTTATCTAAAAAAATTACCGTAAACGTTGAGGGAGAAATTCTTGAACTAAAAAATACCATCAATACCATGGTGGATCAGCTAAACTCATTCGGTTCTGAGGTAACTCGTGTGGCGCGTGAGGTAGGTTCTGAAGGAAAACTTGGAGGTCAGGCAAAAGTAAAAGGTGTTGGTGGAACCTGGAAAGATTTAACCGATTCCGTGAATCAGATGGCATCGAACTTAACCGGACAGGTACGTAATATTGCCGAGGTTACAACTGCCGTAGCAAATGGTGATCTTTCTAAAAAAATTACCGCTGTAGCCGAAGGAGAAATCCTCGAATTAAAGAAAACCATTAATACGATGGTGGATCAGCTGAACTCCTTCTCTTCTGAGGTAACGCGTGTGGCACTTGAGGTGGGAACAGAAGGAAAACTGGGAGGTCAGGCAAAAGTAAAAGGTGTCGGCGGAACTTGGAAAGATTTGACCGATTCCGTTAATCAAATGGCATCCAACTTAACTGGACAAGTACGTAACATTGCCGAAGTAACAACAGCCGTAGCAAAAGGCGATTTATCCCGCCAAATTACCGTTGATACCAAAGGAGAAATCTTAGAGTTGAAAAATACCATTAATACGATGGTGGGTCAGCTGAACTCTTTCGCTTCTGAGGTAACCCGTGTGGCGCGTGAGGTTGGTACCGAAGGAAAACTGGGAGGACAAGCGCAGGTGGAAGGTGTCGGCGGAACCTGGAAAGATTTAACAGATTCCGTAAACCAAATGGCGTCTAACTTAACCGGACAAGTACGTAATATCGCCGAAGTAACAACAGCCGTAGCAAAAGGAGATTTATCACTCCAGATTACGGTTGACGTAAAAGGAGAAATCTTAGAGTTAAAAAATACAATTAATACCATGGTGGATCAGCTTCGAGGCTTTGCTTCGGAAGTAACAAGGGTTTCGCGAGAAGTTGGTACCGAAGGAAAACTGGGAGGACAAGCCAACGTTCCCGGAGTTGCCGGAACATGGAAAGATTTAACAGACTCTGTTAATCAAATGGCAGGAAATCTTACCGCACAGGTACGTAATATTGCCGATGTGGCAATTGCCGTTGCCAACGGAGATATGTCCCGAAAAATTACCGTTGACGTTCGCGGGGAAATTCTTCAATTAAAAGAAACCCTGAATACGATGGTGGATCAGCTTCGTGAATTTGCCTCTGAGGTAACTCGTGTGGCGCGTGAGGTAGGTACCGAAGGAAAACTGGGAGGACAAGCAAACGTTCCCGGAGTTGCAGGAACCTGGAAGGATTTAACAGATTCTGTGAACCAAATGGCGGGTAACTTAACGACACAAGTACGTAATATTGCTGAGGTTACAATTGCCGTGGCAAATGGAGATATGTCGAAAAAAATTACGGCAGACGTTCGTGGAGAAATTCTGCAATTAAAAGAAACCGTAAATACCATGGTGGATCAGCTTCGTGCGTTTGCCTCTGAGGTAACTCGTGTGGCACGTGAAGTTGGTACCGATGGAAAACTGGGCGGACAAGCATTCGTTCCCGGAGTTGCCGGAACCTGGAAAGATTTAACGGATTCGGTTAACCAAATGGCATCCAACTTAACAGGTCAGGTACGTAATATTGCCGATGTAACCAAAGCCGTTGCAAATGGTGACCTTTCTAAACAAATTACGGTTGACGTAAAAGGAGAAATCCTCGATTTGAAAAACACCTTCAATACGATGGTGGAACAGTTAAATTCATTCGCATCTGAGGTAACTCGTGTGGCGCGTGAAGTGGGTACTGAAGGAAAACTGGGAGGACAATCTCAAGTAAAAGGTGTTGCCGGAACCTGGAAAGATTTAACGGATTCCGTTAACGTAATGGCATCCAACTTAACGGGTCAGGTTCGTGGAATCGCAAAAGTGGTAACATCCGTAGCAAAAGGAAACTTAAAACAAAAATTGTCGATTGATGCAAAAGGTGAAGTAGCACAGTTAACAGATACGATCAACGAAATGATTGATACGCTTGCAACCTTCTCAGATCAGGTAACAACGGTTGCCCGTGAAGTGGGTGCCGAAGGAAAACTGGGAGGACAGGCAAACGTTCCGGGAGCTTCTGGAACTTGGAAAAACTTAACCGAAAACGTAAACCAGTTAGCCGCAAATCTTACCACACAAGTACGTGCAATTTCTGAGGTGGCATCTGCCGTAACTCAGGGAGATTTAACCCGAACAATTGGTGTAGAGGCAAAAGGTGAAGTTGAAGCGCTTAAAGATACCATTAACCAAATGATTTCAAACCTGAAAGCCACTACATTACGTAATCAGGAACAAGACTGGCTGAAATCGAATTTGGCTAAATTTACGCAAATGCTTCAGGGACAGAAAGAACTAAATTCCGTTACCAAAAAAATCTTATCAGAACTTGCTGCCGTTGTTACAGCACAGCACGGACTTTTCTATATTTTGGAAGAAGGTGAAGAATTCATGGATTCTAAACTGAATTTAATCGCTTCGTATGCTTACATCAAACGCAAAAACTCCCCTACCTCCTATGCTATGGGCGAAGGACTTATTGGTCAGGTTGCCGTTGAAAAAGAACGCATTATTTTGAGCAATGTTCCAAAAGATTATATCAGAATCAATTCTGGTTTAGGAGATGCAAAACCAAAAGATGTTATCATTCTTCCGGTGTTGTTTGAAGGACAGTTAAAAGCCGTTATCGAACTGGCTTCATTGGATACATTTAGTCAGACACACTTAGATTTCTTAGAAGGTTTAACCGAAAGTATTGGCATTGTATTGAATACGATCGAATCAAACTCCAGAACCGAAGAATTACTGGTTCAGTCGCAATCGCTGGCAAGTGAGCTGAAAAGTCAACAGGAAGTATTGAAAAATACCAACGAAGAGCTGGAAGAAAAAGCCATTTTATTAGCCAATCAAAAAGAAGAGGTTGAGCTGAAAAATCAGGAAGTTGAGGTTGCCCGTAAAGCTTTGGAAGAAAAAGCAGATCAGCTTACTTTAACATCTAAATACAAATCAGAGTTCCTGGCGAATATGTCGCACGAGTTAAGAACGCCATTAAACAGTTTGCAGATTCTTGCCAACGAATTGATTGCCAACCGAGACGGAAATTTATCTGAAAAACAAATTCAGTTTGCCAAAACAATTAACTCTTGCGGCGATGATTTAATTCAGCTGATTAATGATATTCTGGATCTTTCTAAAATTGAATCCGGTTATATTTCTGTGGATTACAACCCTATTAGTTTTGAAGAAATCAGCCGATTTGTGGAGTCTACCTTCAACCCTATTTCTCAGGCAAAACATCTTCGATTTGAAATTATGATGGATAAAAATCTTCCTGAAGTAATGGAAACGGATTCGCAGAGATTGAATCAAATTCTAAAAAATCTTCTGTCTAACTCATTTAAATTCACCGAAAAAGGCGAAGTAAAATTAAACATTTATAAAGCAGACCATAACTGGAAAACCAAAAATCTTAGTCTGGATAATGCCGAAGCCGTTGTGGCTTTTGAAATTTCAGATACTGGAATTGGAATCTCAAAAGAAAAACAAAACATCATTTTTGAAGCATTCCAGCAGGCAGAAGGTTCAACAAGCCGTAAATATGGCGGAACTGGTTTAGGGTTATCTATCAGCCGCGGACTTTCTGATTTATTGGGAGGAAGTATTGAACTTGAAAGTGATACGAATATTGGAAGTAAATTCACGTTGTTTTTACCGCTCAAATTTGTGCATATACCAGAATTGGAAGATATAACCGTAAATGAGGAAACCAACGTTATTCACGCGGGAAAAAGCCGTTTGAAATCACTCCCTTCTTCCAGTTTTAAAAAATCAGATATCGATTTGTATTTTGTAAATGAAATTGGTGACGACCGAACGGATATTAAGCCAGACGACAAAATTCTTTTAATTGCTGAAGACAATGTTACTTTTGCTAAAATATTACTGGAAAGAGCACATCAACATGGAATTAAAGCCATAGTAACCACACGCGGAAACGATGTTGTAGATTATATCAATCAATTTCAGCCTCATGCTATTACAATGGATTTGAATATGCCGGACACCAGCGGCTGGAAGATTCTCGACCGCCTAAAAACTGATTTTACGCTTCGCCATATTCCGGTTTATATTATTTCAGGAGAAGATGAACGTAATAAAGGTTTAAAACGCGGTGCCCGTAACTTCTTCCTTAAACCGGTTAAAAATGAATTATTGAATTCTCTTTTTAATGATATTCAGGACTTTAAAAATAAGAAAGAAAAAAATCTTCTTGTTGTAGATGACAATCAGTTTGAGTTAGACCGAATTATCGAAGCTATTCAGGGAGACGATATTTTGATATCGACTGCTTTAACCGCAAAAGAAGCTGTAGAACTTATACAAGAAAAATCATTTGATTGCATTATTCTAGATTTGGTTCTTCCGGATGCTGACGGTCTTGATTTGATAAGTGATCTGGAAAATAATATCAGCGGACAAGAAACGGCAATTATCATACATTCCGCCGGCGATGTCAATAAAAAACAACGCAGTAAACTCAGCCGATTTGCACACAGCATTATAACCAAAAGTGCCGTTTCTATGGACGAATTGGTAGATCAAACTGCCCTGTTCATGCATCGCGTACACAAAGATCTGCCGCAAAGCATGAAAGACAGAATTGAAACTTATTACTTAAAAGAAGATGTTTTGATCAATAAAAAAGTACTTTTGGTAGATGATGACGTTCGAAACCTATTTGCATTAACAACCGCTTTAGAACGTTTTGGCTTAGACGTAATAAGTGCCGAAAGCGGTCATGAAGCCATTGAAATTTTAAATCAAAATCTCAAAATTGATATTGTTCTAATGGATATCATGATGCCGGAATTAGACGGTTATGAAACCATGAAAATCATTAGAAAAAATATCAAACACAAGGATTTAACAATCATTGCCGTTACGGCGAAAGCAATGAAAGGAGACAGACAGCGCTGTATTGAGTCTGGCGCATCAGATTATATTACTAAACCGGTTAATGTCGAACAATTATCCTCTTTAATGAGAGTGTGGTTAAAATAATTTATTTATGAAAAGCCCAAACCCCATAGAAGAACATCCGGTTAAGATATTAATTGTCGATGATAAGAAGGAAAACCTACTTTCGCTTCAGGTCATACTTGCAGACAAAGGATATGAGTTTGTAGAAGCCGCATCTGGTAAAGATGCTTTGCGTATCCTGCTTAAAAGTCAGGATTTTGCAATTATTCTTATGGATGTGCAGATGCCGCTTATGGATGGATTTGAAACTGCCGAACTCATCCGCCAAAGCGATAAACTAAAACAAGTGCCTATTATTTTTTTAACAGCCAATATGAATACCACAGATTATATTTTTAAAGGATATCAATCTGGAGCTGTTGATTATATGATAAAACCTCTATCTGCAGAAATTCTTCAGGCCAAAGTGATGGTTTTTACTGATTTATATAAGAAAAACAGAGAATTACGACTGAAAGAAGAAGAAACCAATGCACTGAATGCCAAGATTACCAAAGCCAATGAAGAATTAGCTGCGCAATATATCGCTATTGAAAAATATGCAGCCGAATTAAAAAAGAGAAATACAGAACTTGATGCATTTACACATATATCAAGTCATGATTTACAAGAACCGCTGCGTAAAATTCAGACTTTTACCAATATCATTTTGGCAAAAGAATATCAAAATTTGAGTCCTGACGGACAGGCAAAATTCGACAGAATTCTGTATTCAACAAACCGAATGCGGGAATTAATTAATGATCTTTTAGCTTTTTCCAGAACCAATATTACGGATCGTGTGTATGAAAATACCGATCTCAATATAATTGTTGAAAATGTAAAAGAAGCACTGAGAGAAAACATCAAAGAAAAAAATGCCCTGATCCTGACTAATTTTCATGGAAAAATCAATATCATTCCGTTTTTATTCATTCAGCTGATTGAAAATCTGGTAAACAATGCTCTGAAATTTTCTCAAAAAGAAATTCCGATTCAAATTGAAATCAAAAGTCAAATAGCAAGTGGAGAAGAATTAAAAAATGATAAATTATTGCTTGATCAAAACTATTGCCACATTAGCATTCAGGACAATGGAATTGGCTTTGATCCTGAACACAGCGAAAAAATATTTGGTGTTTTCCAGCGATTACACAGCAGGGATATTTATGATGGAACGGGAATTGGTCTTGCCATTGTAAAAAAGATTGTCGAAAATCATAATGGCATCATTACAGCCACGGCTCGACCTATGCAGGGCGCAACATTTCATATTTATATTCCGCAGTAAAATTTATAATTCTTCGGGTTTAAAAATAAACCCGAAGAATTATTTGATTCCAAGCAAAGCAAAAAGTTCCTCTTTTTTATTCACAGCAATAGAAATTGATTTGCCGTTTATCAATTCAACCGTATTTCCGTTTATGCTTCTTATCGCTTCAAGATTTAAGATGAAAGAACGCTGCACGCGAAAAAAGTTAGGCTGATTCAGTATTTCATCCATTGATTTGAGAGTAAGCTGCGTAGAATAATCTCCGGAAGGAATTACAATTTTCAAATAATCACCCTGAGCTTCTACATAAAGAATTTCGCTAAACAAAATCTTAATTAATTTTCCTTCAGATTTAATAAATATTTTATCAGCATTTGAATGTATAATTGGTATTTGGTTTACCGAAATTCTTTCTTTTGCCCTATTAACCGCTTTCAAAAATCGGTCAAAACGAACAGGTTTTATTAAATAATCGACAACGCCTGCATCAAAACTATCCAAAGCAAAATCTCTGTGTGCGGTAATAAAAATAATTAATGGCGGATTTACCAGAGAATTCACCAATTCCATTCCATTAATTTTAGGCATCTGAATATCACTAAAAATAATATCTGCCGCATTTTCCTGTAAATATGCAAGTGCATTTACAGGATCATCAAATGAAGCCGAAAGACTTAGAAAAGGAATTTCTTTTACAAAAGTTTCAATAACTTCTTTTCCAAGAGGTTCGTCATCAATTATAATACAGCTTAATTTTTCCATTAGTTTTTTAAATCTATTCGTAATGCGACCTTGAATTTTGTTTCGAAATTTTCGATTTTTAATTGATGCTTATCAGGATACAAAAGCTGCAGCCTTTTTGAAGCATTTACAATTCCTATTCCTCCAAATTCTTTTTCTTGTAAGTCTTTTTCTTTATCATTTTCAAGATAAAAATACAGCTCATCATTCTCGATTTTAATATCCAAAATTAAAAAATGTTCGCCGTTGCTTTTTAAACCATATTTAAAAGCATTTTCTATAAAAGTAAAAGTTAAAAGCGGTGGTATGAAATATCCAAAAAGCACTTTATCATCAGGAAAATGAAACTGAATATTTTTATCATCAGAATATCGCATTCGTTCCAATTCAATATAATTTTTAAGAAACTCCAGCTCTTTACCTAACGCAACTTTTTCATGATTCGATTCATACAATGTATAACTCATAATATCTGAAAGATTTAGAATTACTTCTGGAGCCGAATCGTCTTTTTTAATAGAAAGTCCATAAAGATTATTGAGCGTATTGAACAGAAAATGCGGATTAAGCTGTGCTGTTAAAAACTGTTTTTCGATATTAATATTTTGGATTTCCAAGTCGGCTTTCTGACTTTGGATTTTTAGCGTTCTGTTGTAAAGTCGTGAAATTTCAAAAAGAATTTTGACAAAAAAGAAAGGTGATAAAATCGATATAATAATAAAACACTGCGAAATCATTCTTCTTACCGAAAGGGCCTGTCCAAAAGTTTGTTCGGCACTTTTTTGTATTGCGCCTTTAAGTTCTCCGGTCAGGATTTCAAATCCAAGTGCGTGATAGACTATAGAAAAACAGTAAGTTACGGCAATCCACAGAAAAATACATATCAGAAAAGTGATTAATAAAAACAGGAAGATTCTGCTTCCGCTTCCTGAAATAATCTTTGGCAGAAAAAGATAGAAAAACAGATAAAACACCATTGCATTAACCGTTGTCATTCTAAAAGTAAATATCAAAGCATTGAAATAAGAAAGCTGATATGCCAGAACATAACTCAAAAACAACAATATTGAAAAACTAAACCACATAATGAGATGAAGAAAAATTCTATTTTTTTTGGTATAGAACTTTTCGAAATCAAACGCTGCAATTTTACTTATCAAATAACCTGTAAAGACCTGTTTATTCTGCATTTATTACATTTAAAAAGAAGCAGATTCAAAGATAGTTTTTTTCGAATCTGCTTCTTATTGATTTAATTATAATATTCGAATTATGGCATTCATTATATTGATACAATTGTGTCCCAAAATTGAATATATCAGACTTCCGGAAAATTTTCGAAGTATACCAACGCTTAAAGAAGAGATTAAAATAAGATACACAATCGTTACAATATCAAATTTAAATTGATGATCTACCGTGAGAATGGCGCCGTGAGCTACTCCAAATAAAACTGTTACGATAATAAAACTCCAGCCCAATTTGATTCCCTTAAAATTCCATTTGGGTTCAAATGCTTTATCCAGAAGCCATAAACAAATTCCTCTAAAAGTAATTTCTTCTGTCAATCCAGGTAAAGTCGCCTGAAAAGCAAAAGTTTCTAAATCAAAAGCACCGCCTTTTGGAAATAAAATCATTTTAAAAACAAAATCAAAAAGCAGAAATCCAAAGAAAAATAAAAGACCAAATTTCAGCTGTTCTCTTGAATTGGTTTGCTTTGTAAAACCTATTTCTTTACGATCATTTTTATTTACCAACAAAATAATAAAAAGTGATACAACCAAACTTATTATTTTTCCGGCCCAGGCAAACTTTAAACCAATAAATTCTAAAGAAATATAACGCCTGCTCAAATGCTGAATATAACAATCTGCCAGAAAGTAGAGAAAAAAAAAAGCCAGGTATTTGAAATTGACTTTTTTGTTATTGATAAAAGCTAAAAGAAAAAGCGGAAGCATTAATACAATCCATACAAATGGTGTTAATAGTGACATAGTTGTTTAATTTTCCTCAAAAGTATTTTCAGGAAAACTAATTGTGAAAAGCTGCCGATGGAAATGGCATTTCTGCCGATGAAAAAGGATTACTTAGGGAAAGAATAAATGCAGGTAATAAAAAAAGCTTCTCGATTGAGAAGCTTTTTTTATTTTACAAATATTCGGTATGGAAATACATTTGAAGATCTATTTTTAAGCTGTTTCATGAAACTATCACATAAATAATCCCATTCTGTTTCAGATAAATATTCTTTTTCGACAGGATTTACCTGTAAATAAATATCTACTGTTCGGCTGAAACCTGCTTTTACTGAGATTTCTTTTCGCGTGCCTTTTTCTATTCTAATGTCGGTAATACAGCTTTTGAAATGATTAAATCCAAATGCTTTTATATCGGCAATCGTTACAATTCTGCCGCGAGTCAGTAAAGCATTGCGATATGCCAGAATTCGGTCTTTGTTGTTCTGCTTATTCATACCGCCAACAGTATTCGTAACCAAAACGGCCTCCTTACTTACAAACAGCATATCCTCTTTAGATTCTAAAACTGTTCCTGCTTTAATATCATTACCCTCTTCGGCACATGTTGACCAGTAATGTATAGAAAATGATTTTCCTATCGATTCATCAAACTTTGGCTTGATCATTAAATAAGGATCATTATTTTTCGAAAAACTGCTCTCTCTAGCCTGCTGTTCTACAGAAGCTAAAAGCTGATTAATTTCGACTAAAGAGCTGTTCATAAAATCTTTACCTAAACCTGCAAAAGAGGAACTTTCGTCTTTTAACAAATCCAATACATTTTGAAGTAATTCAGATGCACTTCTGGAATCGAATCTGGAAACACCGCCTGTTCTTAATACTGCGTTTCCTTCCTCAATCACGCCATCTTTAAATTCCTTTATTTCATAATGATTGTTGAATCCATCAATAACAGTATCGACATCCAGATAGATATTATTATCTGTTTCCAATGCGATATAGGACAAGAAATTACCCAGCGTTTTATTTATAATATGTTTCTTTTTGTTGATTACAGGAAAGCAATTTGCCGTAAAAGAAACATTATCTAATATTTGAGGAATTAACGATTCTGGAAAAACCATTTTCACCCAAATAATTGGATTATCATTTCTATTTGTTATGGGTTCAAAACATTTATATTCTTCACTGTATTCGTTTATAGGCTTGTGCTTTAATGAACCTTTCAGAGTATAAAAATTATCAAAATAAAACTCATTTACCTCTTGCATAATTTCACTTAAATGTGTGTAATTACGATTGATAATATTTTCTATGTCGATATTTTTTATTGGAACATTATAACCTTCTTCTACTATAATTTGTACATCGTCCTGAAAGCATTTCATTTGTTTTAAGTAATAATGAAACATTTCTTTCTGATGCGTGTTTTTAATATCAATATACAGCATTAAATCCTCCAGCTCTAATTCTTTTGGGTTCTTTAATTCAATTCCCATAAAAACCATACCTGAAGGCAGGGAATGTTTATAATCACGAATTACATCTTTATAAAAAAGATTCGAAATTTCGAATAAATTTCTTTCGTAAGCTACATATTTTATTTCCGCAGAAGACAACTTTACTTCTAATGTTGGCGAAAGAGCTATTTCTTTAGTTATTGGAGCTAAAGGATTGTAAATATTATGAATTCTTCGACTTGCCGACATTTGGTTCTGCAATGAAACTTTCATATTATTATCTATTGGCAAAGCATGTAAAATTGCTCTTGCCGGCTTCACTCCTGCTGTAACTTCCGGAAACATAATTTCCAGAACTCTTTCTACCACTCTTGTTTTAGAGTCTTCGAGTTCATGGGCTACTTTTTCTAATTCGTAAGACAATGCATTAAGCATCATTGATACCACAGGATCAAAAGATGTTTCCATTTCAACGTCAGAAAAGCCCCATGATCTAGCTGCTCTTTTTAGCACTCTGTCTTTTATTCGATCTTGTCTCATTGTGTAATTTTAAAAGTATAAAATTCTATTTAATAGAAAATGAATATTCATGATATTTTTATTAAAACTATCAACTTTTTCTTACTGCAGCATCTCTTGTTTTGCATGATATTTTTTAAGGTCAATTTCTGGAATTTCATAAAATATCATGAATATTAATTTTCTATATCTGTTTTTTAATTCTTTTAACTCTTCAGCTGCTTCTCGATAACAATAAATCTTGCTTGCTTTTGTTATTGCATCTTTTACAAATCTAATTCTGTTCATTTTTATTCAGTCTAAACGATTCACTAAATAGATTTGTTCTCACCGCTATAAGAATATTTAAGTATTCCGAAAACATTTTTTAGCTTTCATAAATATTTATGGCCTCGTTTCTTCTTTATATGTCCTGGTGATTATTTTACCAGAGTTAGCATCTATATTTAATTCAATGAGACCGAAAGGATAAATATCTTTAATAACATTCCAGCTTTTTTCATCCTCCGACAGTTTTAAAAAAACATTTTCAAGATCAGGTCTGCTATCTGAATCAAGAATATAATACTTTTTTAAAGCTTTATTGACAATATCTGGAGTAACCTCATCCTCTTTTTTATTTAGTTGAAATATCTCTATAAAGTGTTCACGTTCCCCTTTAGTAAATGAATAAGCATCTTTATTTATAACAGCATCTTTCAAATTTTGATTTTTGTATTTAATAAGCATATCTAGTATTTCTTTATCTCCATGAGGAGCATTCTCTACCAAAATGCTTTTATAAATAAATTTTTCTCCTTCGCGATCTCCTCTGTCAAAAAAAACCTTCTCCGCTGTGTTTTTCTAAATTTACAAACGTAACTTTCTTCTCCTGGCAAGAAGATAAAAATGCTGTTATGATTATTAAAAAAAATATTTTTTTCATTCTTTTTTAAAATTTTGGTCCCCTCATTATTTTAGCTCTTTCTTCCTCTGCCCATTTTTGTGCTTTTGCGTATTCTTCAGCTTTTCTTTTGTCTGATCTTTCTTTTTTACCTTCTTTAATATTACCTGAAAAAGTTCTTTCGAAAGTCATTTTAGTGATAAAAGGTTTATATCCTCTTAAATGCTGTAAACAAACCAGGTTACAAAAGTTTCTCCAACACTTGGTATAATATTAAAAACTTTTTCCATATCGGGTAAATCAAGTCCAAAATGATCCTATAACGTTACCTGATATTTTCATGTATAACTGTCTTTATCAAATTTTAATTCTTGTAAAAGCACTTATGCAGTCCAAATATCATTTAAGGCAATGGTTAAACCACCTGTTACATTACTAAAATTATCATAAGAATACATTGGTTTAATAAAACACTCTTTATTCTTAGTTTTCCGATTTTTTGTTATGGTTTCAGGACTTCCGAAATAAGGTTTAGCATCTTCTCTCCTGTTGGCGCGAGCTTATCGATCGTGAATTTAATTTAATTTATCTTTAAACAATTATCACAAGCGAGACACTTGCACTTGAGATGGGAATACATGTAATACTTCACATTAAAAATCATTAATACTCACTTTATTTTTTACAATCCACTACCTAATACATACATGTAAAGCGCTATTTTCGTAATTAAAAAGACAATCATCATTAAAAAAAATAACCAAACACTTTTGGGTTTATTTTTAAAAAACAATCCTATTACACAAATAGGTATTTGAATTATTTCTAAAAAAGCTCCGTATATGAAAAATATAGAACTTAGATCAGCAATAAAATTGCTTATGGAGAAATTTATTATTTCAAACTTTATAGAAACAACATAAAGAAAGAATAAGATAAATACTATTAAGTTTATATATAGATTAATTTTTCAAAATAATTTCATTGTATCTCTTGTTTAATTTTATCAAAAACGTCTTTTGCTTTTTTAGTTAATTCTCTGCCTTTTTTGTATATTTTGTTTGTAGTACTTTCTTCCATCGGTTTTGGATCTGGGTCGGTTCTGTGAGTTATCATATCTTCCGGCTTCTTTATAACATGTCTTAATGCTTCAATGAAAATTGACGAAATTTCTTCTGAAACAGGTTTAAAACACTACCCAACAGTACTAAACATTAGAAACAAAAACACAAACTGGATAGTTATAAAAAAAAATGTTGAGCAAATAACCAAAAAAGAATATTTGTTATCTTTTTTTCTCATTAATCTTATCAAAAAAGAAAATATTTGAAATAAAAAGTGACAACAACAAAAAAATAAAAAATACAGTATAAGTTCACCTAAGAAGGAATTTCCTTTCTCGATTTGAATATCCCAATACAAAAAAATTAAATATAATATAAGTAAAGCAATATTTACGTATAAATTAGTTTTCCAAAAAGCACTCATAATTATCTTAACCAAAAGGGTTTATATCTATTTTTTCGAGTTTTTCATATAAATCTTCAGCTTTTTTTGCCATTTTACTTTTTATTGTTTCTTCCTCTGGTTTAGGTTCAGGATCAGTTCTGGCAGCTATCATGTCCTCAGGTTTTGTAATAACGTGGATTAACCCATCAATAAAAATTGACGCAACTTCTACCGATACTGGTTTGAAATGATTACTTGCACTAATTAGATCTTTAGGGCTTCTTAATATGATATAAGGTTCAGCAAAATTTTCAAATTTAACAGCACATTTAGATATTAAATCTCTCTTAACATATCTAAGCATATTTCCAGAAATATCAGCTCCTAGCATTGCCATAAAATAAAATGATCTCCTATTCCATTTTTTGTCAAAATAATCCTTTACGCTTCATGAATTGTTTTTAAAATAATCTGTTGCATCTGATATTTTATTTGGGCTGTTTTCATCCATTCCAACAACATATGCAGCAACATCTCCCTCCAAATTTACCATTGCCCCATAACTATGACCTCCCACAGGAAAAAGAGTTTTTGCTCTGCTTTTAGATTTTGTAACTCTTTGTAAAGAAAGATTAGCTGTCCCTCCTCCCAGATCTCCAACCCAATTATTTAACTCTAAACCGGTACCTCCTTGTGTCGGAATTGAAACGTTTCTTGCTCTCCAGCCTCTTCTTGAATCTAATCCTATAATTAAATGCCCAAAATCTACAGCTTTATATTGATTTTCAAAAACTTCTGGCGAATCAAATAAAGACTTATATAAATTTGCTTTACAATCTTCACTACATTTTAATACTTTTCTTGCATCAGCATCTACGTTACAACCAGTATATCTATTAAAAGCAAAATTTCGAGCACTACTTTTTTCAACGCTGTAATCTAAGCTCCACTCTGTTCCATAATAAATACCTCTTAAAGTGTTTATCCTACTCCCCATATCATCTTGGCCATTTTGAATCAGCATTTCCTCAGCCTGTTTAACTAATTCAATTAAGGTTTTAAAATTCGTGGCTTTTTTTGAAATCTTACAAACACAAACTTTATTTTCTTCTTTCTTATTCTCAGGAGCTATACATTATGATATGTATTACCATTTTCTTCTCCAACCCATCTATTTTCTTTAGCAGCATTAGATTTAAAATGTCCGTCAAGAACTTCTATGGTTGTAGCTCCTTTACTTGTTTGTTAGCTTCCTCCAACTATTCGTATTCTTGACATAATTACGCAGATTTAGTTTTTTCTCCACTATGCTGTTGTACTTCTTTAGATGATTTTACCGAAACATGCTCTTCCGAACTTTGCATAGTATATTCTTTACTTGCTACCTCCTGTTTCTCTTTTGCAGTATGTGACTCCAAATTACCTTAAATATTTTCCATAAAATTACCTCTAACACTAAGCATATGATCTCCACCAACCGTTATATTAAGCATCATACCTACCATACTCATTTTATCAGCCCCGGCAGTTTCGGTAATATTAACCCCCGCTGGCGCGAGCGTCTCGCTCGTGATAACAGAACTACAATTTTTATTTAAACTCTTTTCTATAAATCAATTTTCCATTATCCCATTTTTCTCTTTTGATAACTTTTCCTTTCTCATTATAATACTTCCAAATCCCTTGATATTTTCCCTCCAAGAATTCGCCTTCTGCGTAAAGACGCTCAGTTACGCTTGCATTATCTCCTTTTGCTATACTAGAATTGTATAATGTAATTTTACCATCAATTATATTACATTTACCATCCATATCCCAACAATACAAATCATCTTCATTTTGGTTTAATTTTCCTAAACTTAATATGAGATGCCCTTTTTGTATATTATGAGTTGGCTTTATATTTTCTAATTCCTTCTTCGGTCTAGGAGGTTTTTCAATCTTGTGTTGAGCACTGCAGAAATTTAAAAAAAATATTGATATAAGAAATATTGATTTCATAAAACTATTTATTTTCAGTTGTACTTCCATAATAACTTTTTATATCATTTTGAATTATCCTCCATTGCCAGCTAGCATAGATGTTTATTTTGGATGAATAATCCATAATGTTGAGAGTCGAATTTTTGATGAATTTATATTTGTTATTTTTATAAACATCAAAATTATCATTTTGCTTTTTTAATGATTTATCAATATTTTCATTGTAAATTTTAATATCATCATTGGCTTTATTATTCCTTTTTGTAATTTCATCTATTTCATCGTTAATAGCTTTAGTTTTTTTATTTTGAGCTTTTAAATCATCAATTCTTATTTTAGCTTCTCTTTTATATGGATAAGTTGTTTTGTTCATCTCTGCAGTCCATTTATCTATTTCTGCTTGCCTTTTTTTTATAATTTCTTCATTGGATCTTTTTGTCGAGGAATTTTTTCTAATATTTTCGTCATTTGCTTTCTTAGCATTTATATTTGCTGCCTTAGCATTTTCATTAGATTTAATGTTATTTTTTAAATCATTTAAACTTTTTTCATTTTTTGCTAATTCATCAATATCATTAATATCACTCCAAAAAGTATGTTCTAAACCTAAAGCGTGCGCAATCTCATGTGCATAAGTTGACTTATTTTTTAAATTAGTTTCGAAAACAATTGCTTCTCTAAAGTTAACAGGTTTAGTTCTACTAACGCCACCTTCTTTATCATTTGGATCTTTTTTAATATTCGTAATAAACAATAAAATGCCTCTAAATTTTCTACCGTCAGCTTCAAAAGCTGTTTTATAATCTCTTAAAAATTTATCCAGAATATGCTCATATTGCGCATTCTTTTGTTCATCTTCATTATCATCTATGTAAGAAACTTTTCCTCCAGCTGAATCTTTTCTATTGGTAAAATAATTTCCTGCTTTATTATAAAAAGTACCGTTCCAATCTGTTTCATCAAATGCAATGTGATATTTGCTATCTATTTCTACAGCTGTTTTTATTAAAGCTTGATTTAAAGAATTCTTGTTTAGATAGCCTTCTATATTATCGGTTTTGAAATCAGAAATTAGTTTTGAAATTTCGGCTTCTTTATTTGGAGTATCTTTTACGACACAAACTAACCTAATAGGCAAATCAAAAGCCTTAGTATTATCTATTGCAATAATTTGTCCAACTTCCTTTTTATTTTTATCTATTGCCGTAATATCAACTTGTTTACTTGATGATATACATTTAATTATAATCTCTTTGGGTTTCCCATCTGGCTTATATTTAATATTTTCATTTATTTGCCCATCAATTATAACTTCATAAAAATCATTTTTTTTAAAAGAAACCTCCTCATTTGTTATATCTTCACCTGAAATGACTGGTTTACAAATCATATTAAGCTTAATCTCCTGGTTAATTTGAAGTAGGCTTAACCAAGGGGTATAATAGGGTAGCTTTAAAGGAATCTTTTTGTATTCTCGCTTTATTTTATTAACGATACTCGAATCTGTTGATACAGATATATATTCTTGTTTCAAATCATCAAAAACATACTCCAAATTAACTATATCATCAGTTTGAACTTTTAAAACATTATCAGAATCATCACATTTTAGCCAATCAAATCCAAACTCTCCATCATAACTTGCAAGCGGTTCAAATTCTACTACCAGAGCAATTTGCGTATCAAATTCTATGAATGGTGCTTGTTTATTTGTACCATGAACAATTCCATTTTCTTTACCCACCTGAATTACATTTGATCCACTATTTACTATCTCTGCTTTAGCATAGGACACATCATTTCCCCCTACAACTTCAAATATATCACCTTCAACTATTGAAATTTTACTCATAATTAATAACTTATAGTTTTTTCCGCTGAATTATTTTGAACCTCTTTTTCTGAATGAAACTCGTTTGTTCCTTGACTATTCGTTACAATCTTTCCATTACTGCTCTTAATTCGATCTTTTTCAATTTGAGAGTTTTTATTTCCTGTAATGACTTCCACAAAATTTCCTGTAACGTTAAGCATATGATCCCCTCCTACAGTAGTATTAAGCATCATACCTACCATACTCATTTTATCAGCTCCAGCAGTTTCCGTAATATTCATCCCAGCACTTACACTAATATTTTGAGAAGCATTAAGATTGATGTTTTGTGCATTTAGATCAATTGTGTTGTTTGCTGTAATTGTAATATTACCTCCTACAGTATCTAATACTATTTCGTTACCGTTTTTATCAGCAATTACGATACTTTCTTCTTCTGTAAATTTTATTACGTGTCCGCTTCTAGTATGAATTGCTTTTACATTATTCTGTGCATCAGCATAACCACTTGAGTCTTGTCCATTATATTGTGCGCCAATTACGTAAGGATTTTGGACATTATTGCCTTCAAAACCAATTAAAACTTCTTCTCCTATCTCAGGAACAAAGTAAAATCCTTTTCCTGAACCAGAATAAGGCTGTACCATTCTTATCCAATCTGTAACTGCTGTACCGCTTGCTCCGTAAAATTCTACTCTTAAACGTCCTAATCCTTCAGGATCATTATTATCTTTTACCTGCGCAGGCTGCGTTTCCGCTTTACCATAAATAAATACATCCGTATAATGCGGTGCTGCTACATCTGCTGGAATTGCTTTAAACTCACAAGAATAATTTCCGTGAACCTGAGAATGGTGAGTAACCTCAATAGCAATTAATTCATGTGCTACAGTTTGGTTTACTATGGTAAATACCTGTCCAAGACCAATTGGAAAATAAGAAGTACCGCTGTAATACACACTGTTGGCATCACTCCCCGCAGTTTGAAGTTTTATCATTTCATCCAGTTCTTCTTTATTTGTGGCATTTGCAGTGTAAATTCCATTATTCAAATCAGAATTTGCTACAGTTCCCTGATTGTAACCTACAATAGCCGAAAAGCTGTCTTTACTTCCGGATGAAGTCTTAGCAGCAGCATCACGAAAAGTCGCTACGTTTTTATAATCAAAACCATTCAACGAAATTTTGTGCGAAGCCATGTTTGCCTGTATTTTAAAGCTATGCAGTGAAGCACCATTTATAAGTTTGGTCTGGCTGTTTTTTGTTTGTCCGAACTGCATACGCATTCCGTCAAAATAAAACCACTGTCCATAACGTGCGGCAATTCTTTTTAGAAACTCAAAACTAGTTTCATTATATTGTAAAAGGTTTTTAAATTCTTTAAGATAAGTTGATTTAATAGAATCTCTTTGATAAAATTCTCCCGGTCCTTCAGCAAAAATTCCCAGTACGATATCATCCATGCTACGATCCTTAAATGTTCTTGATTTTTTCATATCATCAATAACAATACTGTGACTTACACCAGAAACGTGTAATCCTGCCGGGCTTCCATCAACATCAATCGATGAAAGTTGCGTAATAATACCTTTACTCATTAACCTGATTCCTGTAAGGCTTTTAAAAGTAAAAATTACTTCGTCTCCAAGATAGCTTCTAAGTGCCTTAGCCTGATCGGCTGGATTAATTACAGCTTTACCTGTATATTGCCAAACAAAAGAAAAATGATGATGATCAGCCATTTTTTGAGATAGCTTTAAATCATAATAAACAACGTTTTGGGTAAAACTTCCTACAGTTATATGTACTTGTTCTGAAAAATGTGCCATAATAATACGTTCTTGTTTTTTAGTTAGCTTTTAACAATTAATCTAAAGCAATCCAATTATTTGAGAATTTAGCATCTCCAAAAGTCAATTCTTTTGCTACTAATTCCATAGTAATTCTCATTGGTATTTCGGTAGTGCTTGTAAACTGCTCATCATAACCAACACAAAATGCTTTTGTAAACGAAAGCTCTTTCATTTTGCTTAAAGCATCTCTTCTGTAAAAAACAATTTTTCCGTCTTTGGTCAAATCTCCATTTAGCATCCAAGATAAAAAATGACTATTTTGACTTGCTTCAATAACCATTTTTATAACGCCCCCTTTAGCATTACCAGTAGGTTTACTCGTTGTATCAATTTCTTGTTTAAAACCAATATTAAATTCAAGAACATTATATTCTTCGCCGTCTATATGTAATTTAGATAAAAAACTCATTTGTAGATTTATTAGATGATTAAATTTAGGAAGTGTTTTGAAAGCCTGGTTCTTTATTAATTTAAAGTCCAGATGTTTCGAGATAAAACAAAAAAGGAAGTCCAATTAATGGACTTCCTTAATAGCTTAATTAGAATTGATAAAGTCCAAGGATTATACCCAAGCGTTATCAAATTCTCCTCCACCCATCGAAATTTTACGAGCAGAAATCATAAAAGTTTCAGTTAATGGATTTTCACTGTTATGATCAAAGTTTTCTTTGTACTTAACCATGTAAGCTTCTGTAAACTTTAGCTCTTTTAAAGTAGCATTTGAATCACGTTTGATGAATTTTACTGACCCGTCTTTTCTTTCGAAATTGTTAGTCATCCACTCAAACAATTCAGTACTTCCAGTTGACTCAACTTCGATCATGATTCTTCCTCCGCGTGTTACCGTAGATGGACGCCCAGAAGCATCTGTTTCTTGAGCTAAATCATAACTTACGTTTAATACTTTGTAATCTTTTCCTGCTACTGTTAATGATGTTAAAAACGACATAATGAAAAATTTTTAATTATTAATTTATTTATTTATGGTGTAAATATATAAATAAAATCTTATTATAATAATTTATTTAATAAAATTTTATTTACAATATATAATTATCAAACTGTCAATTATTTACAAATAAAAAAACAACTATTTTTAAATAAAATGAGATAAAAATATTACTAAAAATCTATTTATATGATAAAGGTCCAACGAAAAAATAGCCTCTAAAATCAAAATTTCTGTTTGTACTTTTAATAGTGGCTTCAATAATTATATCAACTTTCTTTTTTGCTCTGCTTACATCATCTACCAAATACATTGTTTCAGACAATTCTACCTTAAGCTCATTAACTTTTATTCTTTTTTCGTGAAAGAGTAAAGACTGCTTCATTGTCTTTGAAATAATTTCTTTTAATGTGTTTTCATTCATCAGCAAATCAAAATCAATCTCCCAAATTTTTGACCCAAAAGTCTCGTCAAACTTACATTCACCAAAGGTGGTTGTGGCCAGTAAAATAACCTGTTGAGCAATAGAATGCTCGATTGAAGTTTTCTCCAGTTCTTTTTTCTGCATTACGCTGTTAAAATCTATAGGCAGTTTGTAAAATGCTCCTTTCATATTTTGTATTTATTAAATATAAATCAATCTGTCTGTACGACCTTTTTTATCGGTTTCGATTTCCTTAAAAACCTGTTTGCGTTTAATAAGATGCAGTTTTACTGAAGGTGTAAGCTTTAGAAATTTTTCTCTATACAGTATGTCACCTATAAAGCGCTGTCCTTTTTTTTCATCGACAATTACAAAATAGCTGATTCCTTTTTCGACTTTCAGCGTATTTATATCACCGGCAAAAATTTGAATGTTTTGTTCGTCTTTTTGAAAACTGTAAGTGAGTTCATCTTTATTTAATTTCCTGTATCTAGAAATGTCATACGTTTCCATTTCTTCTTTTAATGGCTCAAACGGAATGTTTTCAAAAAGAAAGTTTTTTGGTGCTAAAAATTTCAGTCCAAAAAAACTCCATAATCCTTTTTTCTTTGTCTGCTGTTTGTAGAAAAAAGTATCACGGGTAACTTTATATATCTCTTTTTCATTTGTTTTATCATCTGTAACAATCATTTGATAAGCTGGCACTTCAATTTCGGCAGGAATTTCAGCACCTTCAAAATGAGTTTTCAAGTACACAGATCCTATCTGCTGGTCTGATATAATGATATTAATACTGTGTTTTGTTAGCGCAGAATCTGTTCTTACAATCACTTTTCCCTCTCCGTTTCCTGCATAAAAAACAGAACCGTCGTTATCTGTAAGTCCTAATGAAAGATTTAATTCCGGAAATGGCATATTTTGATTTTTTTGATATTATACTTGAGTGTTGTTTGAGTTTCTTTCAACTAAAAAATTATCTTTTTTTCCTCACTTTATAGAGTTTTAAACAGTGCAGATAAAACTTTATATTTTGATTATCAACTTCTGTCGGACTAAATTCATAGTCTTTCTTCAGCGTGAAAAATTTTATTGTGTTGATAGTATTTGACATTAGTTTCTTTATGTCTCTTCGTGTAAGTTCCAGTGCAGCAGTTCCATCACAATTTACCTTGAAGGTATTTTTGAGGATATACATTCCTCCATCTTTAAAATAGAGTTCCAATGGTTGTTCTTGTTTCACACAAACATTATCTGTGAAAATTTTAAAATATAAATAAATACTGCCTCTTCTTTTTCCTAACTGAAAAACAGCATATTCGTAGTCTTCATTATATACACGAAGTAAAATTGGTGCCGCACTTGCAAATAACTTTCCTGAAAGCAATAAATCATTTTGCGTTATAGGGCAGCTTAAAGTATCAATTTGATTTACTTTTTGTGCTTTAATCGAATTTGAAATTGAAAACAAACCGACTAAAAGTAAAATTTTAAGTACGTTCATGAATTTGAATTATTTGGTTTGATCATTCAAAAGATCAATGTTTTGTTTAAAAAAGGAAACACATAAAGCGTGTTTCCTTTTTTTGAATTTACTGTACAATTATTTTTGTTCGTAATCTGTATCCCATTCTGTTCCGTCATCACCTTTGTGACCATCCATTTTAATAAGGAAGTTTTTAGCAGGGAAATAAGGTTTCATATGGATATCCATATAAATTCTGTCTTTTTGAATTGGATCTTGTTCAAATCTGCGGATTTCAAAATTCTCAATTAATTTATCCGGACCAGTGATTCCGTCAAGGAAAGCAACGATCTGATTCATAATTTCTTTACGTGTTTTTGCAGTAAAGTTTTCGAAAGCACGACGATTAAGGAAATCCATTAATACTTTAGTTACATAATCAAAAACACGAACTACAGAATACGTTTGTAATCCTAAATTATCTCCGCTGAATAATGTTTTAGCAGAAAAAGCCATTACTTTTCCGTATTCATTTACCATTGGAACCAATCCTAAGTTTTCAAGATTAGCGATTTCGCTTTTCTTAAGATCAAATTTCACTCCGTCAACTTCATTAATTCCTCCAAATTTCTTACCTGCGGTAACCTGAGACATTAATGTTTTATAAATTTTTCCAGCTAATGCTGCAGAAGGCGCTACGTGTAAATCTTCGTTTTCTCCAATTTGATCAAATCTGCCGCGGCCAACAAGCCAGTTACAAGTCATTATTACGTTAGAACGGTAAACATCTCCTCCAGTTAAAGAAGCAGCATCAAACATTTCCATTACATCATCCGGTTCGTCAAGATGTTCGAAATCTGTAACTAACATTACTTTATTTTCATGTGCAATTTTTGCCCATTTTTCAATCACTTTATTTGATCCTAAATATCCTGGAATCACCAAAATACCGTAGTTGTTTTTAAGATCTAAACGATCGTAATTGTCTACTAATTCTGAGTGAATAGCATCAATAAAACGAGTATTATCAAGATCTTTTAACTGATCTAATTCTGCGTTTACAATCGTAACATTTTTTACTTTATCCGTTTCCGTATTCTTAAAGAATAAAGCCAATGTTCTGTAAGCAGCCTCAATCTCTCTTGTATCTTCAACAGCTTTAGCAAGGTTTTTTTGTAACAAAGCTTCAGATTCTTTGCATTTGTCTTCGCTTTGCGCCACCATATCAGTTAAAGCTTCATTATTGCTTAAAACTGAAGTCCAAAGTTCTAAAGTCTTTAAAAGTGTTTCTCTTTCTTTAGCTTTATTTACTTCACCTAAAAAGATTTTTCTTCTTGCTTTTCTCTCTGGGTTAAGATTCTGAACGCCTTCAATTGCCATTTCTAATAAATCAAAACCGCCGTATTTAGCTAGTTTTTCAACATTTTTTTCAATTGAAATTCCTTTTACTGCTTTAGGCTCTAATACTGCTGTATCCAGATCTCCTTTATATGCTTCTTTATTTGACATATCTAAAAATATTTTAATTTCTTATTTGTTCTCTTTTAACTCATTGATCAATGCTCCAAGGCTTTCCAATAAAGCTTGTTTCGCTTCTCCGTCTTCTAAAGCGGCTTTTAAAATCTTATTTGATTTTAACTGGCGGATAATTTTTTGATACTGATCTTTTTCTGTCTCAAGATCAGATAAAAAACTGCTTTGTGTAGTGATTCCTTTTATACCAAAATCTCCTAAATTTTTAAAGTTTAAAGGCTCAACTTTAGTTGCACCGTCAGCCGTTTCAAAATTTACTTTTACTTCTGGTTTAAAGTGTTCGAATGCTTTTTCAATGCTTGTAATCCCTTCTACCAATTCTGGTTTTACGGGAGCATCCACTGTTAATTTTTGAGCAACAAGTGTTCTGTTCTGAGGGATTGCAGTGATCGCTTCATCTGCATCAATTTTTACTTCATTACCTCCAATTCCATAGTTTGACAACATAATTTCAAATTTTTAAATGATTAGTTTATTAATTTCTTTATTTCTATTTATTGATTTTGATAAATCTGGCGACATACATCCAGATCCCTGCTTACTTTCTCTAATTCTTCTTTGTACGTCTTAGCCGATTGGTTCAAACTGTCTATTAAATGCGAATTGTGCGTAAGACTTCTAATTTGTTTTTTATAATCAATGATGTTTTTGTAGGCCAGAATAACATTGTTATATAATTTTTTGTTCTCAGTAGTGTCTTTGGGTACTTTCTGATAAATATTAGCAATCATAACATTCGCCAGACGCTGCTGAAAATCATTATCTACTTTTGGTGAATTGATTGAATCAACTGTCATTCTAATACTGTCAATTTTTACGGAGAAATTAGTTTGATAATCGTATTCTCTTTTCATCATTTCATTTTCTGCTTTAAGCATTTTATTTTCTGCCACAGGCATGTAAAAATTGAACGAAACTGCAATCAGCATGACACAAAAAGTCAGGGTAAAAGCAATCAAAAAGGCGATAAAAGCTTTCTGGCGTTCTTGTTTATTTAATACTTCCATAATTTATATTACTATTTTATTTTATTTTTTTAGTCTTTTATAAAGAAACCATGACGTTTTGGGTTCTGAATGATATCATTTTTCTCTGTTTCTGCAACAAACAATTCGATGTTTTCTTTCTTCTTACCAATATAATCCAGCTTGTTTAGTGTTTCGAATAATTTCTCTATTCTGGTTAAAGCATTCATTACAAGTGAAGCAGTTTTATCTATATGTACATGATCGTAACCAGCATTTATAAGAGTCGTAAACATGATTTCTAAGTCACCTTGAGAGATATCACACCATTCGGCAAAATAATTTAGCAGCTCTTCTTTACCTGCTCCAGATTTTGAATCGATAAAATTCTTCATCACTCTGGCAAACGCTACGACTGTACTTAACATTGAAGCCGGATGCTGATGCAGTGAAAACCAGCGAAACTGTGTTAAACAACTTCCTAAATAATATCCTGTATTATCTGCCAATTGCATTACAGTTTGAGGTAAAACTCCTGCCTGTTGTCCTCTGTTTATTTTTTGAGAAATCTGAACCGAGTAAATCTCAATCTGACCAAACGAACGTGCAATTTGCGCCTGCATATCAACTAATTTTGGATGACATGATACCGTTACTGATGGCGGAATATAATCCTCATCCAAAATTGTAGTATCTCCAATAAGAACCTTACCAATGGCTAGATAAAAACCACCATATCCAATTCCTGAGCGGAATTCTTCGGCTTTAATTAAATGAAGTTTATAATCCGGCTGTGTATACGGATATCTTGGCGGCACCTCATCAGGATCCGGTTCGCCAAATGGAATTCTCTTTTTAGAATTAACCGATATACAAGCTAATAGAACCAATTGTTCGCCTTCTTTTATTTCATAAGTATCTTCCGGATACGGAACCTGAAGGTCTAATGTGTCCGTATTACTTTTACTGATTTCGATTCTCGATCCGTTTGGTGTTATGGCGTGGCATTCTTCTACACGAACGCGAAGCAGCTTGTGATTATCAATTCCTAAAGTGATTTTTGTGGCCTCTTTATTTTGGTTTCCAGAATCCAGCAGACCATAACTTATAGGCGTGGTATGAATACCAATTGCATCATTTACCAACTCAGAAACGTTGTCCTGAATAGATAAAAAATGACTCTTATTTATCTTCATCCCATCAATCCAGTTTACGGGAAAATGACTTAATTTTTCTATCATAATTCTATATTTTTTTATTTTGAAATGAGATTGCTATTGTTTCTCTTTTTTGTATTGGTTATATTTTAAGTTATTACTATTGCATTTTATATTATTATAACAAGCTTTTTCGGGTTAAATAACAACAATTACGCGCACTGAGCCAGATTTTGAGCTTTCATCATGGACTAATTTTTAATTTAAAAATAGAGACGTTTTATAGCTATCATTTTATTGTATTTAGTAACAAAAATCAAACATGATAAGTTTACATGAATTTTGTTTCCACTTTATCCATTTTGTAACATCTTTGTATTCTTCAACATAATCACAAGATGTTTTTTTAACTGACTTGACTTTCATAGAGTCTCCTTTAATCTTCAAAGCTTCATAATAATACCTTTGTTCCTCTTTTGAACTGTTCGCAACATTTGAAGTAAGATGAATAAAAGCAGTTTTAATATATGCTTCCCATGAATGGAATTTATATTTACAGTCTTTCTTACTAACTAATCTTTTTTCGCTATTTATATAAATAATTAAAAAATCACTATCAGTTTCAGGTTGCTCAGCATCGAAACAAAATATTTTATATTCTGTATTTGGAATTATTTCTCTAGCAATAACTTTTTTTGGCAATTTAATATCAAAAGTTTCCTCTGTATTATTTTTCAATTTTACGCTGCCATATAAGGTCTCATCTAAATTTAAAATCTCAAGATCTTTATCAATTGATAATTGAACTACACCAACACCTCTTAACTTATTTTCAGTATAAAATTTAATTCCTCCATATTCTGTAGTCATCATATTCAATGAATCCATTAAACAGGAATTATTACTTAATTTCTCTTTATCATTATCTACAATTGGTCTATTAGAGTAATTTCTTTTTTCAACATTATTATGATTTGTTGGTTTTTTATCATTACAAGAAATCAATATTATTACCATTAAGAAATTAAATATTACTTTCTTCATTATAAATTTCATTATTTTTTATACTCTTAATTAAATTAATTTTTCCACTATTTTTATCAATCCTATATTGATTCCAAGAATTAAAATTAATACCTTCTTCATCTTCATTAATATCTAACAACCATAAATCAAAATCAGAGTTTATATAAAAAAAACGCGTTATTACAACTAATGCTTCTGAATAATTCTCATTTTTATAAATAATAATTTTGTCAGCTTTTTTATTATTTTTATAAATTGACAGACTAATATGAGTACAAATAGTAGCATCTGAATTATCTGCTTTTTCTCTTTTTAGCTGTAAACTAATATCTCCAATATTTTTCTTCTCAATAGTATTAAAATCCCACTCATTAAATTGATCATAATCAAATTTAATTTTCGATAGATTTTTTCTTATATATGCTATATCTGTACTATTCTTTATCTGGCTAATAAAATTATCTTGTGAAATTATTTTATCCCCAAATGATACAAACTTAATGTCTTTAATACTTAAAGTATCTTTTGTCTTGTTTACTGCCTTCACAACTATTACTTCCTTTTTACAAGAAACCAGTAATAGAATTATCAAAGAAAAAAATATTCTTTTCATCTTCTTTATCTTTTATTAATTCCCTCAGCTAACAAAAGTCTATAACTTTTGCTAACCGGGGCTTTCCTTTTCAATATGTCAAGGAGCATCTTAGAATTATTAACTAAAGTGCTAAAGATCGCACTTCATCATAACCACATGTTTATCTGCAAACTTTTCAATACTTTCTTGCAGAAACCCGCATTCGACAAACTCTCTATTTTTACTCTTATTGTTGTAAAAGCCATACCAATAAAAATGAATTGTTTTATCATTAATAAATTTTAAACAAGTAATAGGTTTATCATTTATAAAACTTTTCCAATCCAATTTTATTCCGAACTCTCCTAAATCTTCAGGTTTCTCTTTAAGTTTATATGTTATACTTTTTTCAGATTTATTCTGTTCAATTTGACCATATCAATATAGATTTGATTAAACATTATTTCTAGAGAAACA
The DNA here is from genome assembly GCF_024171645.1 of Flavobacterium sp. HSC-32F16. Taxonomy (GTDB): domain Bacteria; phylum Bacteroidota; class Bacteroidia; order Flavobacteriales; family Flavobacteriaceae; genus Flavobacterium. Next base: position 669,125 of record NZ_JALKAC010000001.1, read on the forward strand.
TTCTTACCATCAATCTGCATACTAGCATTTCCATTCTCACAATTTACTTTCCAATTAGTTACAGTTTTTTCGTTTTTCACTAAATCTTTTTCTTCTGAGCAATCATAACACTCGTCATCACAAGGCAATTCTTTTACGGTTTTTATCGTACTAACAAAAACACTATCAATGTATAGATCATTATTAATTTTCCAAAACTTTTGCTTTTTATCTAGAGGCTGGATTTTCAATATACTATCAGAGTTTTCAGGTTTTTCTGAATTATATTTATAAATCAATTTATAAGTAATTTCATTTTCTAATACTTCTTTAGAAGATATATTAAGTGTATAATATTCTTGGCCTAAATTGTGAAAAATACTGTCTTTATAGATTTTAAATTTTTCAACATTTGCTCCACATGGCTTAAATAAAACTCTTCCAGAATCTGTTTCTATAACTTTAAACAAAGTATGTCCACTAAAATCGATTTTAGAGTAATTATCTACTGTTTGACTTTTTTCAATATTTTCTGTTCTATTTACACAACTTACTATCATGATTAATATTAAAACAAGAAACGTTTTATTTAAACTTTCCATTCTAATTTATTTATTAACTTCTTAAATTCCCTCAGCTAACAAAAGCAAAAAACTTTTGCTGGCTGGGCTTTTCTTTTCAATATGTCAAGGAGCTTATTATTTTTATATTATAGATTTATTTGACAACTTCAATTAATCCATCATCTTTTATCTTAAACATTTCTGACTTTAAGATTTTAAAGTTATCTCCTTTTTTTGTTTTAGTATTTAAAGTAAAAACATAATCTTTCTCAACTTCAAATTCAGTAAATTCAGAAACTGTATTTGGCTTATCACCTTCTTTAGCAAAACCAACATCCTTCTTTGTAATTATTTTATCATTTTTAAGTGTTACTAAAGTGTATCTAAAATCGTCAAAATTAAAATCCGCTATAATAAAAACTTTAACGTCTTTAATATCTGGTAATCTTAGATAATCTCTAGTTTTTAAATCAGATATATTACAATCTAATTCATTCCAAACATTATTACCGTTTATTAAAGAAGTAGTAATTGGTAGATTTGTAATTTTAGTATTAGAGAAACAATCATTTTTATTAGGAGAACTTCCTTTTTTAAAAAAAACTAAATAATCATCATAAACAATTACTAAGGAATTGTCAATTATTATTAACTCATCCCATGGAATTTCACAAGCCTTTTCAGGATATAATGATTGATAAACTGTAATCTCATTTCCTAGCTTAAAACCATTTTTTAAGAATATTGATTCATATAATTTTGCAGTTTTTGCATTTTCATAATAACGAATTGGAGTTTTTACACTTTTATAGAATTCGAAAGTGCATATATTTCCAACAGTTACATTCTTCTCTCCAATGTCAATTTTTAAATTTTTAAATTTATTTATTACCTCATCTTTTGTTTCTTTTTGAGTTTCAGAAATTGAATTCTCAGAGATTTTGTAAAAGGTCCAAGCATTGATATTTTTATCATTGTTATTAGAAATTTCTTCTTTATTTTCTTCTACAGTTTTATTGGAAGAATCTTTTGTGTATTCAGTACTTGGATAATCAAATAAATTTTTATCTGTATTTAAATTTTCCTTACAGTTTGCAAAAAGCAAAGACAAAAGGGTTATCCCTAAAATTCTTTTCATAATTTGTTCTAATTAATGTTTTGAATCGAATATGTCATTTAAAAATATGTTGTTTTCAATATTATTTTTCTTCTTTTTCGGATCAGAAGAATTAAAAAATATGATAATAACGATCGAAATAATATTTATTACTTTCATCATTGTTTCATTTTTAATTTCCCTAAGCTAACAAAAGTCTAAAACTCTTGCTAGCTGGGGCTTTTCTTTTCAATATGTCAAGGAACCTAATGTTCATTTTAAAAAACTCTCAACCTTTTATTGTATAATTATTTCTTATCGATTATTGAACCTATATCGTCAATAATATAAGACTTAAAAAACACTTTCTTTTCAGTTGTATTTTTCCTTTTATATAAACTGATTATATAATCTTTTGAAATATTAAACTGGGTAATAGATTCTCCATCCATTAATCCAATTTCTAAAGAAGAAATTACTTTATTATCACTAACAACTACTAAATCATACGACTCTATATCTGAATCAGTATTACATAAAATCATAGGCTGGTAATCTTTAATTTTGGGAAGATACATATAATCACTTGGGTGAAAATTATTACCAAAAACCTTAGCGATTGCATTATCTTCTTTAAAAAAGTATTTTGGATAATTATTATCACATTTAATGCTATCATATGGATTTACACACGCCTTATAATATTCATCAAATTCTATTGGCAAAATAGAATATCGAATTTTTTCATTAGAAAGATCTTTTTTAACTTCTTTTTTTTCTATTTGGCATAAATTGAAAATATCATTTTGTGATAAGATATTTTTATCGAACTCTACTTCAATTGGATTATCTGGATCTGCACTTGTATTATATAGTTTACGATCATTAACATTTAATACCAACCAAGCAATTGTGCTTTCAACTATTTGTTTAACCTTTGGGTCTTCAGATACATTATTTTCTATATATACTTGAATAGTTACATTATCATCTTCAATTCTATCTATTTTAGTTAAGAAGTCATTTTGTCCTCTTAAATCTAATTTACTTGATTTAATAATTTGGTAAATAATATCCTCACATGTGTTTTTCGCATTCTCAATTGATGTATTACCGAACGAGTTATTTGACTTTTCTAATTTGGAATCTTTACAACTTATTAAAATCAGCGATATTATTATAAATATTTTTTTCATTGTGTTTGTGTATTATAAATTCCCTCAGCTAACAAAAGCATTCTGCTTTTGCTAGCCAGGGCTTTTCTTTTCAATATGTCAAGGAGCTCTTATATTTCAATTTTTAATATTCTATTTTACTTTAACAATAAAACCATCCTGTTTAATTTGATGTCTTTCTAAAATCTTTTTTGATCGTGAATTATAATTTACATCATAAACATCTATTGTTAAATCTTTATTAATTACAAAAGACTGATATGTTTCGTTATCAGGCATAGCATAACCAATCGCTTCTTTTGCAATTATTTTATTATTTTTTACATTAATTAAAGTTTGTGAATCAGAATCTCCATAAGTACAATACACGAATGAATCAAATGTTAATCCTCCATTATTAATTTGAAATATTTCATCAGCATTGTCTCCGTCTGAACTTTCTGAAATAATTTTCTTAATTTCTAAAAGCTTACTATCTTTTAATTTAGGATATGTCTTTAAATATTCTTCTTCATTCAAATTAGCAAGTTTATCTTTTTGTTCTAAATCAAAAGGCAGTTCGACTTTCTTAACTGATAAATTAGATTTATCCAATTTTAATTCTTTTTGAATATTGTCAATTTTATCAAAATTTTCAATTGCACTCTTTTCTTCCTTCTTTTTATCTGAACAACTTAAAAATACCGTCAAAAAAAGAATCACTATCAATAACCTCATACCTTATTTTTTTATTTTTTAAATTCCCTCAGCTAACAAAAGTCTACAACTTTTGCTAGCCAGGGCTTTTCTTTTCAATATGTAAAGGAGCATTTATGCAATTTATATTATTCCGCTTTTATCTTAGTTTTATATACATATCCTTTCTTTCCAGAATTTGTTTTTATCAGCCACCAATTTTCTGAATCATCTAATATTTCAACTCTTTCACCTGATTTAATTTTTTCAATTACAACTGATGTACTGCTTTTATCTTTTCTCAAATTAGTATAACCATCAGGATCTATAACCTTACCATAAGAAATTTCATTTTCTTCTGACATTAATAAATACTTTTTAGTATAACTTTCAATTAGAGGATACCCATAAAATTTTTGAGATTTAAATCTGTCTAACATCTTAGGATTTTGAATGTAAAAATTATTAAGTAAACTGTAACCTTTATTATCATTCAAATCCTTATCTTCATAATGCTGTAATTCAACTTCTATTAAAAAAGCGAGTGTGGCATCAATTAATGCGCTATCTATTTTCTCTTTAATTTTATTAGAATTACTATTCAGAAAATAAGCTAAATCAAAAATAAAATCAGGCTTTTTATTTACAATCTCTTGTAACAACTTTTTTCTAATCACATCTGATTTCGTCTTATTATTATACCATAAAAGATGCCATTTAAAACTTTCATTATAATTATCAATCTTCTTTATGTTTTTTACGAATGAATTATTTAAAAGATTGTTTTTTTCATAATTTAAATACACCACAATATCTTCAACTTTATCTACGTTTACTTTTGATATTGCAGGTAAATCATCATTAAATAAAACCTTATTGTAGTTTATAAAATCAATATTATAATCATTATTCAGCCCTTCTTTTAAAATATCTGCAAAAGCATCTCCAGCTCCATCAATTACACCTCTATCAACTTGATAAGTATCTATAAATCCTTCATTACTTAAAGCCGTGTATCCAAGGCCACTTTCTAAATAAACATCATTAAATTTTGCATTATCAATATCTACTCCGAAATATCCAATAAGCTTATTTTTAAACTCATCATGCTCAAGAAATTTATAATCATTGCTTTTTAACAAATCTCTCATTAATGGTAAATATTCGGCATACAACGTATCTTCATTTTTCTTTATTGATTGTATTCTTTTTTCTTTTGTCTGAGAATTGCAAGAGCTAAAGCTTACAATTGAGACAACTAAAATGGAAATCATTAAACTTCTCATAATTATTTTTTATAATTTTAATTCCCTCAGCTGACAAAAGCATAAAACTTTTGTCAGCTGGGGCTTTTCTTTTCAATATGTCAAGGAGCTTAAATATATTGATTCACTTAAAAACTTTTCTTCACATTTTTTTAAAACTATTGAATTTCATCATCGCTTTATAATTTTTCCATCCTTATTAATAATGAAATTTTGCAATTTAGAGGAAGTTCCTATTTGAGTTCTAACAATAAGATTATAATCTTTATCAATTGAAAAAGTAGTAGTCTCTTTGTTTTCTTCATCTTCGGGTTCATACCATTCTCCTTCTACATACAGATTGTCAATTACCGTATTGTTTTTTATTGTCAGCAAATAATATCTATAATCAAAATCTCCGCAATCTTGAGGTACTAAAACAACATTCACATCTTCTCTATTAGGTAATGAGATATATCTAAGTTTTTCAGAATTACAGTTATATCTTTCAATTCCGCTTATAGAATTACAATCGAGAAGACTATATTTCAATATTTTAGTATTTAAAAACGCATAAGGTAATTTTATTTTACTTTCTTTAAAACAGGTTTCAGAAGGCTTTATCTCTAAATTTTTATCCTTAATTAAATCAATACTAAATTTTTTAAAAGATTCTTGTGCATCGGGCAAAAGATTCTCTAAAATATTTTCATTTTTGCCTTCAGGCTGTATTTTTATTATAATATTTGAAGTATCATATTTAAAAATATAAACTTCATAATATGTGTCCGATATTTTTTCATCTAAATACATCTCTACCTTGAACTTAACTTTTATTGTAGGAGCTTCTGACTGAATACTCTCTGCTGTATAAGTCATAGCACATCCTGATCCACAACTTATAACAAGAGACTTATTTATGGTATTCTTTATTTCCTTTGTGTCAGATGGAATTTTAGAATTGTTAACCTCAAGAATATTCTTCAAATTCCTAGAATCTTGTTTTGAAGTATTCTCTCTGCATGCTATAATTAAGATCAATAAGACACCTAATACTAGATTTTTACTTATTTTCATTTTTTTATTGATTGATTAACTTCTATTTTTCATTTCTTTTACCTTAGAATTACAAAAACCAAAGTTTACAATAGCAACTAATAAAATTAGCATTTGTAGAATTCATGTTTTTTCATTTAATTCCCTCAGCTAACAAAAGGAAAAAACTCTTGCTAGCTGGGGCTTTTCTTTTCAATATGTCAAGGAGCTTAAATATATTTTTACTTATTTTTTTGGTTTTACTTGACTTAACTTAACCAGAAAATCTTCAGTAACATCTTTAAAATTAACCTCATTAAAATCTTTTTGAGTCCAAGTTTTTGATGGTATTTTTTTATCGTGATTGGCTTTATCAAAATAGGTTTCACCGTATTTATGGAGTACTATGTTGTTTCCAATTACTTTAAAAGTAATATAGGACGATATTTCAATATAATCTGAGCAAACTTGATTTTCAACTGTGAAATAGTTGTTTTTAAATACTATCGTACTAAATCCTTCTGTAGCACAATTAAAATTGTTCTTCGGTATAATATTATTGTTTTCATACCACGTTTTAAAAGTATTATCTGGCAAACCTTTTTTTATTTCCATTCGAAGTCCAAAATGAATTCTCTCAAACTCTCCTTTCTCTTCTTCATTTGTATAAAGTACAATTTTATCTTTTATTCCATCTTGATCTAAATCATAATCATAAAAATATGCAATGTTTCTATTCTCACTTAATTTCAGAACATTAGCAGAAGAAAATAATTTTGGAAATAGTTTTAAAAAATAATTATTATCATGATATGGAGGAAGCATATTTTCTCTTACTTGCTTTATTAAATTCCAACTATTATTAGTTTGATCTAAAAAATAAATGTTAGCAATGGTATTACCTTTAATGTTTACGCTCTCTAGTGAGCAAATACTATCCTTTATTATGTATTCTTTATTAATTTTGTACAAAAAAATATTATATAAATTATAGTTATTCTTTAAAATACTACTAACATATTTGTTTTCTGTCTTCAAGTCGTCATATTCATACGTGTATATTGTTTTATATTTATCTTTCCAGAAAGCTTTTAGAGTATCACTTTTAGGTATAAAATGCATTGTAAAATAACCTTCGTTTTCACAATCAAGATAATTTATAATTGGATGTTCTGACAAAGAAGAGCCGTCAATATTTAGTAGATAACCTATTAAATATTTTTTATCTGAAAAATTAATATTTTCATCATCAATATGTTTTTCACTTCCTTCTTTTGATTTTTCTATTATTTTAGTTTTGTTTTGTCCATTGCATGAATTTATAAACAAACTCAATATCAATATTTTTAATACTAATTCCATAATTTTTCATTTAATTCCCTCAGCTAACAAAAGCATTGCGCTTTTGCTAGCTAGGGCTTTTCTTTTCAATATGTCAAGGAACATTATTATTTAATTTAAAGTATTTATTCTTTTCATAAACTCTTTTTACAGTTGTACCTGTCGGTCTATTTGTCTGGAGTTACTTTTCTCAATTGTCTTATCCTTTTTTCAAAATACATATTTGCTTTACTCCATAACCAAAATTTAAATCAATATATGGACAAGCTAAAATGTACTTATTGCCATCATATGTAATGGCTCCAAAATCTTTTATTTTTTCTATTTGAGGATTTTCAAATTGAGTTAAGTCTTTTATTAATTCTAACTTTAGTTTATTTTTAATTTCTGTTCCTTTTAATAAATATTTTTGGGAAACGTGATATCCTTCTATTTCAAATATTATAGAATCTTTTTTGATATTTAAAGAAACTATATGCATTGTATTTGTATCATTACTATTTTTATTTATTTGTGTTTGATAGTTACCAAGCCAATTGTCGCCATACGTTTTTATACTTTGGTGTATCTTTTTCTGAATGTTACAAAATTAATCAGTAAGATTATCAGTATAATAATTCGATTCATTTTTGTAATATTTGTTATTCGTTATTCCTTTTTTCAATATATCCTCATTTTCTGGATTCTTTATAATTTCCAAATAATCATCAGGAGTAAAATACTTTTTAGAAACTGTGTCGTATTTCAAAGTATGATTAACATTAATCATGTGATCTTCCTTTTTATTCGATTAATTTCTTCGTTTAATTTCAAACCATCAATTATATCCATTAAATTCAATAGATTTTATTCTTTAGTTAAATCCAGACTAGATTTATCTTTAATTAATTTAACCATTTGTGAACCTTCTAATGCATATCTTCCATCATTATTTATATTAGATATTTTTAATGTATTTCCATTCTCCATTTTAAATATTAAGAAATTTGCAGCTTTGTCAATTAACTCTAATTTTGAATTTTCTTCTTTTAAGCTATGTAGTTCATATGATAAAGAGTCTTTACTTACATAGATGTACACAGTTGCCCAACTTCTTGGATCATTATATTCTTCTTTAAATTGTAAAAAAGATCCTTTATATACTCCAATCCATTTATTTTCGATCTGCAAGTCTTTATTTTCTACATCAATTAGTTTTTTATCTAATATAGATGTATGACTTAAATCAACTATATTGAGGTATTTATCATTTATAATACTACCTATTACAAGTTTTTCTTGTTTATTTTTTATTAATAAATAATCAACATTTGTTCTCTTTTCATTTTTATTACCAAATAATATGAAACTTGCTCTAAATTGATTTTTATTTTTTAAAGGAATTATTTCCAAAGTTTTTTTAATTGATTCCCCATTATAATCTTGTCCTTTTATGAAAGGATCATAATCCAATACAATATTATTACCATCATTTCTTAAACTATCAATTTTATTTAGAAGCGTTTCAGAAATGAATAATTTAATTTTGGTTTGATCGATTTTAACGTTATCATCAAAGTAAAATAATGAGTAAAATTTATTTAACATTAAAACCCCTTCTTCTTTGCTATTCGACACTAAAGGTTGTTTACTTTCTACAATATTTGTACTTTTCAATTCTTGTTTGCAGCCTGTTAAACAACAGATGCATAAAATAATTATGCTGAAAAAATTTTTCATCTACTTAATTTATTTAATAATTATTCCCATCTATAAATTGCATATTTTTTTTCTACCGAATACTGATTTGCAACCCAAAAACTATTTTGTTTAAAATCTGAGACCCATTGAGTTCCATTATACATAGCTAAATGTCCATATGAATGACCCGAAACAGCACCGAAAGCTACTATATCACCTTTCTTAAGTTCTATGGAATCAATATCAGTACCTATTTTTTTAAATCCTAAATTGACAAGTTTATCCGTATCATAATATTCAAAAGCATGTCCTGATATATTTTTGATACCTCCTGCATTTATTGCTCTTCTTACATATAAAGCGCATTGAGACAAAGACTTTGGTTCGGCATTAGCATTTACATAATTAACTGCTTTCTCTATATCATAACCTTCTTTAATTGCTGATTTATCACCTTCACAGCATATAAATCCAAACTCTTTTAAAAATCCTTTTTTTAAATGTAAATTACTTACTTCATTTAACTCATCCTGTAAAAATTTTTCATAATGCTCAATACATATTTTCATTGGCGTTGCGGGTTGTGGTTTTCCTTTATATTCATGGTAACTATTGTCTCCTTTATGAGGAAGACTCGCCCATTTTAATGATGCATAATCTCTAATAGCTTTTTCAATATTATTATCAATTATTGTATCGATAAGTTTTTTACAGTAATGTTTCATTATTATAATGCACAACTTATCTTGAGATTCATGCTTATAATCAGGAATGTTATACTTTTTGACATAATCATGATATTCTTCACGAACTCCTGTTTTTACATATTCACCTTTTTCATTCTGTATAACTTGATTCCCTGTTAATTCCCACCAAACGTACCTCATTATTTGATATGCCCCAGCAGCAGTAGAGCCTCCGTAATTTTCTTCTGGATGTGTGCTTAAGTCTGTTATCTCATTACCTCCAAATGCTGTTGTGTAACCTTTTTGAAAATCATGAGCTATATATATCGTTTCTTTTTTATTATAATCATACGATTTTATCAATTCTCCTGTTCCTTCACCTACCCTCAACATCCTTATAAAGGCTCTTACTCGAGCTTCACACTCGCATTTCTTACCAATTACAAAATACTCCCCATCTCTTTTCAAAAATTCTTTTTCGTGTTTTACAGCCTCACCTTGACATTCGGCTTTTAACCAAAGACTTTCGGCTTGTGTCTTATAAGTATCAAAACTGATCGTATCACCACTACCGTAAATTTCACTTTGCAGCGCTTTTTCTACATCTTCTACGTAAGCCGTTCTTCCGGTTGCTATCTTTGTATTGCCTTGTTTTCCTTCTTTAGCATTGTTTAATATTATTGCTGCAAATTGCTTTTTGTTTTCATCTGTAATTGTTGTTTGTTTACTTTTAAATGTATACGTATAAGCTTCTTCTTTTTTACCCTTAAGAAGTTTTTCTCTCCATTCCTTTAAATCTTCATCTGCTTTCGGGCGAAGCTTTATTTTTACTTTTGCCAAGCCTTTTTCAACCGTTGCTTTTAGTGTCGTAAGTTCTGCTCCATCTTCTTTGGCTTCCAAAACAGGTACGTTTGCATCTGCATCTATCAGAATGGTATCTTTTTCTTTTATTGTAATAGATACTTCTTTGCCGTCCAATAAAAATGTTTTTGCTACGACATATACTTCCTCTTCCAAAGGAGCACTGTTTATTTTTATATAGTTTGCTCCTAACTTGTACAAATTGAAAGTTACAGGATCTCCTATTCCATATGTGTTTTCCGTAAGCGCATTTTTAATTTCATCAAGTTTTGCATATTTTTTATCTGCTTTTACTTGTGCGTCTACATTTTTCTTAATAATGGCAGCAATTTTGTCTTTGTCAATTTTGGCGTTTCTAGTTTTAAATTTATATTCGAATTGGTCAGCAACCTCTGCTGTTTCCAACGAAAATTCTTCTTTAGCAAAATATGCCGTAATAATGCCTTCTGTTTTTACTTCTTCCTCTTTAGGAGTGTTGTCAACTGTTAAGGGAGTTGTATTTGTTGGTGGCTCAAATACAGGCGTTACTCTTTTATTTTTTATAGTAAAAGAAAGTATTTTGTCACTTCCGCTTGCATTTTTAAGATATTCTCCTTTACTGTCAAGTACTTTTATGTAAAAATTTTCTAAATCGCTAGGCATTCCTGGAACTGCTATAAAACAAGACATAGTTGTAAATTTAGCCTTAAGAACTCCATCTATGCATTTTACTTTTACTTTTTGTATAGCTGTCGTTGTTTTTTTTGCACTATATGATTCCAATGTTAGTGTCTCGCCATTTACACCTTCCGTTTCTAAGGAAATAAATAGGTCATGTCCATAATTTATTTCACTATTATCTGCTGTATTTTCTTTCTTACTCCAAGAGGAAGAATTTATTTTTTTTTCACATTTACCAAATACATACAATCCAGTGTTTCTTTCATCATGTCCACCATATAAACTAACTTCTAAGTAGAAGGCATAAAGTCCACATAATTTTCTAGGAATGGTAACACCATACGGCACTCCTGCTGGCTTTACTTTTTGGTTAAAAATTTTTCTCTTTTTCTGATCCATCCATAGCCATGAGATGTTTCTTCTTTTTTCTTCTTCGGTGGTTTCACTATACCATTCGCCAACGAGAAACGAAGCCTCTTGATTTGGATCTATACAAATTACTTCACCAGCGTTATAATAATTGTCAAGTTCATAGCTGTTTGATAACCTCTTTATTTTTTTTACTCCCTTTGCCATTTTTATACTTTTAGAAAATAATGAAACTATTTCTTAACTATATATTATTCCTTCGTCTGTATGCTCAATTACGAATAGCTCCTTTACATCTACCATTGGATTTATTTGCTTTAGGACTCCAGATTTAGCATTCTTCAAATTCTGTCTGTTCAACTCGGCTTTTTGGCCGTGTTTATCTACTTCTATACAGTCAGTCCCTCCAATAGGACAGGTTCCTTTACTGTCTTCCAATAAAATTTTTCCTTTGTTAGATAATGTAACTTTTTCGTAGAAACCACTCCATTTAGTAATTACTGCTTGACATGGCAAGTAATCTCCGCTTCCGTTAGGCTGCATTTTACATTTACCAAAAGTATTTTTCTCTAATATCTGCCCAATTTCTTTATCGGTTGCTATGAGTTTACTTTCGGCTCCTTTATCATTAGCATAATGCTTACTTTGCGTTTTTACCTTAAGCGTATCTAACTTAGGCTCTACGCTAAACTTACATTTTAAAGTTGCTCCTTGTACTACTACATGTTTTTCACTCATAACTTTACTTCATTTAATGTCAAAACAATCCTTGATATTCCTTGAATTTTAAACTATTACCTTCCTTATTATTCTAAAAGCTCAATCTCAATAGTATTTTTTATATGCTCATTTGATAAAATATTGCATTCTACATTCATTTTATCAATTGTATAAGTTTCCGAATTCAAGAAGTAAATAGCGCTATAATTCACTTTTGAAGGAATATACCCATATAAAATACCTAAGCCCGAATCCATATAAGAGCCTTTTTGATCTACTTTAATAAAACCATCATCATCTAAAAGAGGAGTGATTTTTTGCATAACTTCAAAAACACCTTCTACTTCTTCCTCTAAAGGGAAAGAAACTTCATTTTTAAATGAATAATCTGCTGTATAACCAACATAAATTCCATTAAAAAATGTCCTGAAAAAATAATCTGAACGAAGCGACCTTAATAAAGTATCTGAATTTGTTAAGGTTTTTTCCGTATGATCAATATAAGCTTCCGTTAATTCGCCTTCGTAATAATCGAGAATTTCATTTTTTAAATTTTCCCACCGACTTTCAATTTCATCATAATTATAAATATCAACCCATTTACCAAATTTGTCTACCACAATTTTTAGAGGATAAAGCATTTCTGCGTTTTTTGCTCCAAGTTTTTCAATCAAAGATTGAGGAGGCAAACCATTGATATGAAAAATTTTACTTCTGTTAATTTCAAAAAGATGGTATCTATTTTTATCTGTAGCAAGCCATTTTACATTTATTGCCATTTCTGTGACATCAACTTGATCCCCTGCTTCAAATGTATATTTTACCTTGTATCTATCATTTATTCTTTCTGGCAAAAAGGGTAGTTCGTAATCATTTGCTAAGCTTACTTTTTGTCCCTTTTTCTCTTCTTTTTCTTTTCTTTCTTCAATGTATTTTTCGGGAGCTAGAATTAAAAACTTAGAATAACTTTTAAAATCTCCTTCTATTAAATCCTCGATCTCACAATACATATTATGATACCATCTAAGCTCATCAGCCTCAACACCAAGATCGCTGGCTACACTTGCAAGTGTATCTCCTTTCTTGATTTTATAGGTACGAAACTTATCGTACGATGACTTTTCAGGTTTATCTATGTAATACATACTATCTCAAAAAATATTAAACTGCAGGTTCTTTTTCTTTCTTTTCAATCTTAGGCTCATACACAAAGTCCGGGTCTTTTCCATCTCCTTTTTTCGCAGGCTTTATATCTTTTACAATTTGCCTTTTACAAATAATAACTGAATTTTCAGTAATACCATTCATCCCCAAAGTGTATTTGGCATCTACATATTTAGCTGTCTGGTACCATTTTGGCTGTAAAAAGAATACCCAGCTGCAGTTTTCACCGTTTTGCTTTAAATCAATTTTACTATCAGCATTATGTTCATTATATCCTGAAACGGTATGATAAAAAAGTGCTCCAAAATCAATTCTTACCGGACCTTTAGATCTTAACGAGGTATATTTCGTATCGCTTTCTTTTTTCTGAATTAATAAGGTAATCAACAATAAATCTTTCATTTCAAAGTTTTCAATCTCAGGAAAAGGATTTTTTCTTTCCGGAATTTTCCATGTAACATATTCCTTAGGCGGTATCTGCATCATATAATTAAATACGGCATAAACTCCCGTAGGAACCATAAATACTAAGAAATGAGAACACATTAAAAAGGTCAGTGCAATTCCGTTTAAGGCAGTATAAATAATCACAAACAACACACTTGAGTAAAGTGTTATTAAAAATGAAAACAATAATTCGATGCCAACAACACCTTTTAAATTAAACTCGTTAAAATACCATCTATACAAGTACACATTCAGGATTCCGAATAACAGTGATGCAATTTGATAAAATCGAAACTCATCTGATAACTCTGTAAATAATTTATTATAGCCCAAAAAACCAACAAGAGCATAAATCAATACAAATGAGAATACATAGATATAGAACTTTCTTTTATACTGAACTGTAAATTCTTTTACTTTATCCCTGAATACCATAGTAAGTATAAAACTCACCGCAATAATTACTACTAAAAATACAATAAGCCTAATATCAATAAGGGCTAATAAATGCTTTTTTACCATTACTAAATTCGTGTTGTATACCCTAACACAGGTTCTTTACTAAAATTAAACTCTTCCGTTTCTTCATTAATCAATAAGACTGTTTTTACCTCTACTTCCATCGGAAAAAAATGTTCGCAAAAACAATCTATAAATATTTTTATATCACCATTTTTAAGATAATGCTGATAGGGTTTATTAGTTATAGGCCCTATTTCTATCCTTAAATTCATAGAATAATCCATGTAATTTTTCCCAGTAATAAAATCAACTCCTAACCTGTTTTCACCTAACTTAATCTGCTCTCCTTCTTCGCTGTATTCTTTAGAGCTGGTTGTTGTATAAGTAACTTTCTCTTCAATAATACTGGACAAACAATGACAGGCAAGATCAATATCTCCTACTATTTTATATGCATACGGCAGTAACTGAATAAATTTTGAAACTAAAATTTCCGGGTAAATATGTGATAATCCCCAAAAATCGTAGAAAAAATCCAACGGTTTACTTCCGTTCAGCTTATACAAAAAATTTCGTTCAACACTTTCTATTTTAGTTCGGTAATGAAAAATCTCGTTTTCAAAAGGAGTAAAAAAAACTCGGGCTTCCGCTTCTTGTTTTTTCTGGTGTTTATGCTCCCTTATCATCTGTTTTACAGACTTATCAGAATTATTTTCGGTCAGACTATGTACAAAACCTTCAGGAAGTGCATCATACATACTATCTCGCGATAAACGTATATTTAGATATTCCTGTTTGTCATAATTATCGTCCTGAATTGCAGCTCCTAAAATATCGCTTCTGTAAGCTCGTGAAAACTGACCGTGGTTAGAAATGGTAATTTCATCCTGTACCACAGCTTTTTTTTCAAGAAGTTCATTAGCGATGACTTCAGCTCTAATGTCGTACGAAATACTTTCAATTTCGTACGCAAGATCCTCAAGACTTTTTTTACTTTTTCTTTCCATCTTCGTTAATTCGTCCTGCGCCTATATATCGTAACTGAAAATACTCATCATTGAAATTATATATTGCCAAACCTTTGTCTGTACAAGCCAGAATTCGGTCATTATGCAGATACAAACCCACATCTGATATAGGATGGTCTTTGTCGTATCTAAAGAAAACCAGATCCCCTTCGGCAAGGAAACTGCGGCCGGTAAAAATCTGAATGGATTTTGACTTCCACATTCCAGCCGGATCTTTTGGAAGCGTAACCTTGTAAACATCACTATACAAAGACTGCAGAAAATAAGAGCAGTCAATTCCTTTTTTAGAAAAACTTTTCTCTTTATAGGGCGTATTAAGCCAAGGATCTATATAGGAGTATAATTTGTAATTGGTAATTTTATTTGGCATTACAGCCAGAATAATAGAATATTTTTCTTTGAGAGCCAATACTTCATCACTTAAATTTTCTGAATTATCATTGACTACGGTTTTGTTCTTTAAACCAGTTTCTTTCATTTGGAACTGTTTTTTTAGCATCTCCAAAGAATAATCATATTTAAAGGGAATTTGTGAAATATATTTTTGAGCACGGCATTCTGTAAATAAATGCATCATAAGAATCATAATAACAATCTGCCTCATAAAAAATATTATTTAGTACTCTTTTTTTAGATAATTAAAATATTATTTCATTCCCAAAAGGGATAATTTTTAAATTTTAGCAACAATAAAAAACAAACTTTTGAGTTCATTTTACATTTTTACCTTGAGAAAATTCTCATTTTTAAACGTAACTCGTTTATTATGAATTTATTTACTTTTTCACACGAGGTGGTTACAAACCTAACAAAATATTTTGTAAGAATACAAATATTATTTGTAAAATTTATAGTAATAATTATAAGTTTTTTAATTTTTTTAAAACTACATTTGTTTCCGTTTTTTGTTAAAATTATCTTACATAGTAAATTGTTTAAAATTTAAAAATGAATCAAAAAAATATTGATATCAGAGTTGTGTTTTTTTTCGCGATTCTCTTATTAGCTGGAATCATAGCATTTATCGTACAGCTTTTTAATCATGTTGATTGTGAAGACGTCAAATTTTACATTTTCGCAGACCATTCACAGTCCGAAGAATCAATTGAGTTTTATGATAAGACTCCAAACGCAAAATCATGGGTTTGGGACTTTGGAGACGGATCAGAAAAAGATGTCAGAAAACATACTTTTCATATCTATAAAAATCCGGGAAAATACTATATCACTTTAACTATAAACGGCAATTGCACCCATACAAAAGAAATCACTATAAAGGATAAATTTGCTGCAGATAAAATAGGCACGCCGCGTATTATTGTACCCAAAACAATTACAGTTGGACAGCCTGCTTATTTCAAGTCAATTTCTGATGATGCGAGAACCTGGGAATGGGCATTTGGTGAAAATAAAGGTATAGATGAAACCTCCTCTAACCCTGTTTACAACTTTATTACTCCAGGCGAAAAAACGATTACTTTAGTCATAAATGGAGATTTTAGCCGTGTGGCGAAAAAAGTGATCTATGTACATCCAAGAGTTATAAAAAAAACTAATCCGCTGGATGTAAGTTCTTATGAATTTGAGAAAAAAGCCGAAGCATTTGCACTTCCAAGAGGCCCTGTAAAAAAAGATCCACTGGAAGAAATGCTGCAATATGTTCCGGTTGCACCTAAAGCAAAAACCATAAAAGACAGTACTGCTGTTACCAAAAAAGCACCTAAATTGTCTGAAGATCAATTTGAACTGCTGTTCAAAAAAGTAGCCGAAGGCAGTAAAGTAAAAGATGATTTCGCAGATTTTTTGTGTGATGATCTGGATATTCCTGTTGTAAAAAATGACAAAGATTTATTGACTTTCTCCCAATTATGTGCCTCTGTAAAGGGAAAGAAAATAAAAATCGAATCAATACGCTTAAACAAAGACAAACAAACTAACTGCATTAAAGGAATAAATATCAGCTATAAAGTAAAAAAATATCTGATGTGGTCTAAAGATTAAATTTAGTATGGAAGAAGAAAAAAACGTTTTCAGTGCAGAGCTTTTAACTGCATTAGAAATTGCTAAAAAAATTGCTAAAACCAATTCAAATAAATATTACTCGGCGCCTCATTTGTTAAAGGCTATTTTAAACAGGGATTTATCGCTTTTAAAACGTCTTGAAGCTATGGGTAAAGATGTTTATTATCTTGATGAATGGGCAGAAGTAAGAATTGAAGAAGAGCCTAAAACTACTCATGTACTTGATGCTGAACCAAGTGATTCGATTGACGACATCATAAAAGAAGCAGAATCAGTACGAATAGCTTTGAATGAAGACGAAATAAGCCTTTATGCTATTATAATTGCGATAAGTTCTCCGGGGGTAGGCTTCAATTTTGACCAAATGAAGTCTTATCCTATCTCAAGAAATGAATTACTGGAAGACCAAATTGTTATTCCTCAAAATGATACTGGCATAAAACAAGAAGTTAAAAAAGGCTTTTTGAGCAAATATTGTATTCATAAAAATCTGGAGAAAAACAAAAAAAGAATCCCTGCAATTGGGCGTGAAGCCGAATTGAATGCTATAAAAGAAATACTCTGCCGTTTCTCGAAACCTAATGTACTGCTTATTGGTGATCGAGGCATTGGAAAATCGATTTTAATTGATACACTTGTTCAAAATGTAATAACAAATCAGGTTCCGGATGCTTTAAACAAAGTCCAGCTTTTTGAACTGGATTTATCTTCTCTTATTGCCGGCGCTTCATACAAAGGTGAAATAGAAGACCGTTTAAAAAACTGTATTCAGGAGCTAAAACAATATCCGAGAGCTATTTTAATTATTGAAGAAATTCATATTTTACTCGATAAGAATGGTGGTGATTCAGGTGTTTCGAATGTCCTCAAAGGCGAGTTAGCCAAAGGGTTAAATATTATCGCAACCTCAACAATTGATGAGTTTTCAAAAAGAATAGAGAAAGAACAAGGCCTTTCGGGAATGTTTGAAATCGTTAAATTGGAAGAATCTGATGATGAGACTTTATTCCGAATGATCCGCGAATCTATCAAAACGTATCAGGAACATCATAAAATACAAATAGATGACGAAACCATTTCAGAGTCTATTCGTTTATCAAGAAGATATTTAAAAGAAAAAAGCCTTCCAGAATCAGCAATTAATCTGATTGATCATACGATGTCGGTTTTAAAAACTTCAGGAGAAACTTTTCTTAACGAAAAAGAATCTATTATCAATAAATTAAATCTTTTAAAAGACAACAGTAATTTATCTGAAGATCAATCAATCAAAGAATACAATTGGTTTCTGACTGATTTAATAAACAAGACAACCTTTTTGATGGATGTTGATGAACAAAATGAAAAAAGAATTTTTGAAACATCATCATCAATCCTAAGTTACATAGAAAGTCTGATTATAATGCTTGAAGAAAAAGCACTTGACAAACGATCTCATATTGAAGCCTTTGATTTGTCTTTGATTATTGCAAAAAAAACCGGAATTCCGGCGGGAAAACTTAAAGAAGAAGAAAAACAGAAACTAAACAATATTGAGGAGGTTTTAAACCGAAGAGTAATAGGCCAGGATCATTGTATTGCAACAGTAGCAGGCTCTATTTTAGAATCAAGATCGGGATTAAGTAAAGCCGGACAGCCTATTGCTTCTTTCTTTTTTCTTGGACCAACGGGAACGGGAAAAACGGAATTAGCCAAAAGTTTAGCCGAATTTCTATTTCAGGATGAAAATGCCATCATTAGATTTGATATGTCTGAATTTAAAGAAGAACATTCTGCGGCTCTTCTTTATGGTGCACCCCCAGGCTATGTAGGCTATGAAGAAGGAGGTTTATTGGTGAACAAAATCAGGCAAAAACCTTATTCTATTGTTTTATTTGATGAAATTGAAAAAGCACATCCTTCTGTTTTTGATGTGTTTCTTCAAATTATGGACGAAGGAAAACTACACGATCGTTTAGGAAAAGAAGGTGATTTCTCTAATGCTATTATACTTTTTACCTCGAATATTGGTGCAGATCATATTGTCAATACTTTTAATAATGGCGAAATTCCAACATCTGGTTCTTTAATGGAAATTATGGGAAATTATTTCAGACCTGAGTTTTTAGGGCGTTTAACTGAAATTGTACCTTTTGCTCCTATCAGTAAAGAAAATGCACTAAAAATATTCGAAATTCATCTTAAAAAAGAGTTTATGGATTTATTGAAGAACATCAACATTAAAGTTGAGATTCCGATGGAAGCTAAACTTTATCTTGCTGAAAATGGATATAATGCCAAATACGGCGCAAGACCTATAAAAAGTATTATCAGAAGTCATTTAAGAAGACCTTTGGCAAAAAAAATAATTTCGGGAGAAGTAAAAGACGGCGATACGATCTCAGTTTCAATTGAAAATAATGAAGTAAAATGGATTAAAGAAGAACTGACTGTTTCAAATTGAGTTTAAACCAAAAGGCTTTATTTAGTTAATTTACAAACCAAAAAAACGCTGAAAAGCGTTTTTTTTGGTTCTAAGTATCTCTTGAAATTTCCTTTTCATGAACTATTCCTAACAATATAAAACAATATTTCTTCTTCTAATTCTTTTGCCAGATTTTCGCATTCCAGCTTCTGACGAAAGTTTTTCTCAAATTTTTTCTTATAGATTTCGGCATTTACAATGCTTTCACAATAATCGTCGCACATCGTTTTGAATCGGTCGTCGAGTAAGTACATCTTTCTCATCGATTCAAAATATTCTGCAAATTTGACATTATATAGTTCGTCTGGTAGGGACATAGTTCTAAAGTTTAAGCATTGTTCTAATAAAGTCATTTTTTACTCTCTTGCCATTTTTACTTTAAATTCATGCTCTATATTTTGATAAGCGTCATTACTTACATCGTAAACCACTTTTGCAATTTTGCCTCCATTAAAATCAAATTTGGCTTTATACTGTTTGCTTACAGGATCACCGCTGTCACGCCCCACGCACAAGCCTTCACCCGAAAGCGCATAATGACCTGCTTGTGTACGGAAAAGTTTTTCGTCTACAACTTTATCATCTACATAAAGTCTCATTTTACCTAAAGTCTCGTTTTTCTCACTCATTTTTTCTTTTACAAATTCAACACCCACAATGTGTTTTCCATTGGCAGGAAGTGAAGTGCTTAAAACCTGTTCTGGTGCAAGACCAAGGAAATTATACACATAAGTTAGTTTTCCGTCTTTTGCAAATAAACTGTAACCTCCAAAACGAGATCCCTGAGATACGATTACTCCTTTTGAATCTTTAGTAAAATCAACTTCTGCTAAGATTTTAAAAGAACGTCCAAGCGTTGGTGCTGCAGAGGCTTCCGGTATTTCTGTTGTTCCCGGGTAATAAATAAATCGTCCATCAGCAGGCACTTCTTTATGATATTCCAGCTTGTGAAATTCAGGAATCGAAAGATCATTAAGCGGTAATACATTATATTTTTTTGCTTCATCCATCCAAATTTGCTGCAGCTCTTTTACTTTATCAGGATATTTTGATGCAAGATCTGTAGATTCTGATCTATCGGCATCGACATTGTATAACTCCCATTGGTCTTTATCAAAATTTCCAATGTTTACAGGCAAAGCCCCATGAACTGCTGTAGCTTTCCAGCCGTCTTTCCAGATTCCTCTTGTACCCACCATTTCATAATATTGTACTTTTTTAGCGGTTGGTGCTTTTGCATTGTCAAAACTGTATTTCATAGAAACTCCTGCAAGCGGCTCTTGTTTTACGCCATCAACCACATCTGGCATTGTTAAACCGCAAGCTTCCAGAATAGTAGGCACAATATCAGTACAATGATGATATTGGCTTCTCAATTCTCCTTTGGCTTTAATTCCTTTAGGCCAGCATATTACAAGCGGATCAGCTGTTCCTCCGCTGTAGCCTGAATATCTTTTAAACATTTTAAATGGTGTCGAAAAAGCAGCTGCCCATCCGGTGGGATAATGATTGTATGTATCCTCAGATCCCAGTTTATCAATCATGCTTAAATTAACACTCATGTCATCCGGATAAGCATTAAAGAAATTATTCTCATTTACCGATCCATTTGGAGATCCTTCTGCGGAAGCGCCATTATCTGCACAATAGATAATCAAAGTGTTGTCAAACTGACCCGAATCTTTCAGATATTTAATAACGCGCCCTACCTCGGCATCTGTAAATTCTGAATAAGCGGCATATACTTCGGCCATACGGCTGAACAATTTTTTTTCATCTATCGAAAGGCTGTTCCACGGTTTTACAATATCTCCTTCTGCAAATTTACCTTTAGGCATAGGATTTAATGGTGTCAATTTTGTTCCTTTTGGCAGAATTCCTTTATCAATCATTCGCTTTAAAACCCATTCTCTGTAAGCTTCATAGCCGTCGTCGAATTTACCTTTGTATTTTGCAATATAATCGGCTGGTGCATGATGCGGTGCATGATTGGCTCCCGGATTGTACCACATAAACCAAGGTTTCTCTGGTTTTGATTGTTTTGAATCCTGAATATACGCAATGGCTTTATCGGCCAAATCTTTACTTAAGTGATAGCCATTTTCAGGCTGAGAAGGCTGATCTATAAAATGATTGTCTTCTATAAGACTTGGATACCATTGATTGGTTTCTCCTCCAATAAATCCATAAAATCGATCAAATCCAAGCCCCAAAGGCCATCGTTCTTTAGAAGAAGCCATATCGAGTGCATCTACAGGAACATTATGGTTTTTTCCTATCCAAAATGTAGACCAACCGGCTTCTCGGAGTACTGCAGCAAGTGTGGCATTTTCTTTTGGAATATGACCGCTGTAACCCGGAAATCCTACTGCTGATTCTGATATCGAACCAAATCCGTTTTGATGGTGGTTACGTCCTGTTAAAAGTGTAGAACGTGTAGGCGAACATACCGAGGTAGTGTGCCATTGTGTATAGGTGACTCCGTTTTTTGCCAGTTCATCCATAGTTGGCATATTGATACGGCCTCCATAAGGCGACCAGGCCGCAAAACCGGTATCATCATATAAAATGATAAGGACATTTGGAGCATCTTTTGGAGCTTTATTCTCCAGAAATGCCGGCCAATCCCCTTTTGAATCCCGAATATCGAGTTTAATCTCTCCGTTAAATATTTTTCCGTCCTGCTTTTTAGGTGGATTCTGCGCCATTAAAACTGCACAGAACGAAAATGTCAAAAGTTTAAATAGTTGTTTCATAATGACATGGGGTTAAATTATTACTTTACTTCTTCAAAGTCTCCAGGTTTCCAGCTTCCGTTAAATGCGCCTCCTTCCGGACCATAAATTCGGAAATAAGCAAACCAGCCCACATTTGGAATCGTTTTAATCCATTGACCCTCTTTTCCGGCAGGAGCCTTTGGTCCAAAATATAAATCAATACTCTTACCTCCTATTTTATCTTTCAATTCAAATAAGGACCGCAAAGCAGCTTTGTTTTGATCTGTATTCACCTGACTTCTGGTTTTGGCATCATAAATCGTAACTGACCAGAATAATTTGGCAGGAACTGGTGTAGGTATTGTTAATTTATACGTTTTACTTCCGTCGACGTATTTTCCTGTATTGTCTTTAAGTCCAAGCCAGTACAAAGATCCTGCGCCTTCTTTTCTCCTAAACATTGACGGTGAAGCGCCAATTGCCTGATAAAACCACGTTTCCCGGCCATCAAGATCTACATAGTCTGGTGTATTAAAATCGCCGTCTTCAAATCGGAGTGCCACCCATTGCCATTGGCGGTCTTTCCAAACTACCCGATCCTCACGACGGTCTGCAAAGGATTGTACACGCATTTGTGCATTGGCTATTTTAGCCGCTTTTTCAAGTATTGATTTCATACGTGCATCCGGGCTGAATGATTTACCTTTCTTAATACCCAATACTGCCAGCTCCCCATAATAGTTTCTATATCCTTCAAAAACAGGTTCTCGCTGGATAACATCATTTAAATTCTCCCAGTATTTTATGTTATTTTCCCAGCCAAGAGGTGTTGTATTTTGAGGTTTATTCGTAAGATCCAGCCAATCCGGTTCTTTCCAGGTTACGGGCTTATTTAACGGATATACTTTCACCGTTTTAATACGTGTTATAGCTGCATTTACATCTCCGCCTACTGGAAGCGAACGTATACCCACAGTTAAATTATTTGATGAAGATTTCCAAACATGATAACCCGAAGCGGGAACTACGCCTTTATAATCAGGAGGTAAAAGCAGGTGTTTTCCTCCGCTGCCCGCATCCGGACCCGGAATTCCCATATCGGCAACCCAGCGTTGGTTTACATCCATGGCAACTACAATAAGAGGCCCTTTTGGAATATCTATAACCATAGGCTCGTCTGACAAATCAATAGGAATTGGTCCGTAAGGCGTGTCTGAATTCAGGGTAAAACCAATTTGTCCCGGTTTTGTATCTAAAGTTCCAAATGATTTGTTTGGAGTAACTTTAATACTGTCATTCCCTTTTACTAAACCTTCACCGGAAACCGTTGGATAGAAAAATTTATAAGCCTGTATTGCCCTTGTTAAATCAGCATCATCATAAGCTTTTTTAATAGTTGCTTCAGTTGGATAACCGCCTGTAAATTCATAATCCGAAGCTGCATCCGCAGAACTTGCAGTGTTTGTGGTAACTTCTGTTTCTTTTTTACAGCCTGTTATAACTAAAAGTAAAAAACAGATATAAACTGATAACTTTTTCATGTAAATTGATTTAGAGGGTTAAACTTCAAAACAGTATCAAAGTTATTACCACCTGTCAATTTTAAATTATTCTGAAACTTAAATTAGGTTTCATATTATAATTTGGAACAAAGTTTTACCTCAATGCCGTATCTTAAATCCTCTTTTCGTACCTTTTACTAACAGAAAATAATTATTGGCAAGGCAATAAATGCTATAATTACCTGTTTTTATAAACAAGAATGAATGTGTTCAATTGGCAGAACACATTTAAATAAATAAAAAATAAAGTATGAAAAAAATATTGTTTTTAATTATAATCAGCGCTTCTCTTCAAGTGTATTCACAAGAAGAGATTAAAGGAAAATATAAACCGGTACAATCCAAAAATCCAGAAAATAAAGAAGTGGTTCCGCCGGCAGAAACTTCTCCCAATGCAGAACCGCCGGCTATTCCAAAAGATCCAATTGTTTTGCAGATTAATCCCGAAGAACTTTTTAAAAACAACGTTCTGTATAAAAAAGAAGCCAATGTAGAAGGCATTTTTTACAGAAGAAACGAATATTTGGGAGGTTTTATAACAAAAGGTGCTGTTTCGACAGTTCGTTACCGGGATGCCGCTTTTGTTGACGGCGATAAAATTAGAGTGTATTTGAATGATAAGGTTATTGAACCGGAGGTTTTATTAGATGGAGAATTTAAAGGTTTTAAAATAAACTTAGTAAAAGGAATTAATAAAATTGATTTTGAAGCTTTAAATGAAGGTTCTGCTTCGCCAAATACTGCCGAATTTCAGGTTTTTGATGATAAAGGAGCCGTAATAGAATCAAGCCAGTGGAATGTTGGTACGGGTTATAAGGCCGTTATCATTTTATATAAAGAGTAAACTAAATTTTGACACTGCTGAAAAGCCTTAAAGATCCAATTAGAATTTGGGTTTTTAAGGCTTTTCTCATTTTATGCCAAAAGTTTTACTGAAACGTTGTTGCATTTACAAATAAGAATTTTATATTTGCAACTGTGTGGCATTAATCAGGCACAGTTTCATTGAATGAAAAAGAAATTAAAATTTATTAATCTTCTGCTCCCGCTGATAGTATTGTTTGCGATACTATTTCCGGCGATACATTCGTATGAACATATTCACAATCACAATTCAAACCATAAAAATACAGAGCTGCACCATACAGCTAAAACCGAATTTAAAATTCATAAGCATACTGAAGAATGTGCTATTTGTCATTTTAAATTCAGTCCTGTTACTCCTTTTGCTTTTGAAGCTTTTACTTTTTATAAAAACAACACTATCACTTCATTTGTTGTTTTTTATTCTAAATCGTATTCGAATTTCTTTAAAGGCGCGCTGTTTTCCCTTCGCGCTCCTCCGAGAATTTAAGCAGAAAATCGTCATTTCTAAAAGGAAATGTTATGCATTTACTTTTTCTAAACTCTGTAATTATTGAGAAGCATCTTGTAAATAGGTTTTAATCTAACGTATACTACTTTGTTTCTTATCAAGCTTACATTTTTTAAGGAGATATTTCAAAACTCGTAATTTCCTTATTCCGGTAAAACACGCACAATTCAATTGGATTGAGCCGTTTTTTTCACCGCTGTAATGACGCTTTCTTATCTAAAAAACAGGCTTTTATAACCTAATCCATTTCAGGTTATGTCTTTGAATTTTACTTAGTGCTTATGCCCCTGAGAAGGAATTGCTATGCCTTATCCTAAAATTTTGTACCAAAGCTGTTTTCGCCAAGTAATCCCAAAATAATCTATATGAAAAAAGTCAAAATCAAATGGAGCAGAATGAAAACCGCAACAAAAATTGCTGTTTTAGTTTTTAACTCTCTGGTATTTACCGCTTGCAGCAGTGATAATGAATCTGTTGATACTGAATATCCAACAATCGATATTTCGGCTTCAAATGCATTTCCTGTTCAATGCAGTCAAATTAATCGAGGGCAGAAAATCACCTTCCGCGCTGTATTTAACGACAATGCTGCATTAGGATCTTACAGTCTTGATATTCATCACAATTTTGATCATCATACGCATAGTACTGAAGTATCTGACTGCGAAACAGATCCGATTAAAAAACCTGTAAAACCAATGCTTTACATTAATTCAGTTACTATTCCGGAAGGTTTAAAAAGTTATGAAGCTGCACAGGAAATCACAATTCCAGAAGACATTGATCCGGGTGATTATCATTTTATGATTCGTTTGACTGATAAAGAAGGATGGCAGACAATAAAAGGTTTAAGTATTAAAATTTTATAAACGGCTTTAATGATTGAAAATAAATCAAATAGCGTATTGATTTTCCTGTTGTTTTGTCTTGCTTTCTTTTCAAAAGTTCATTCTCAGAATACCAATTCAGAGATAAAAGAACTGGAAGAAGTCGTAATTAAAGATCAATCTGAAAAACGTGTTAAAAAAGAAGAATCTCTGAATATTGAAACTGTAAACAGCAGTTTTATTCAAAGAAATCTCGGCGGAAGCCTTATGCAATCCTTACAGCGAATTCCCGGAGTTAAAACTATTTCTATTGGTTCAGGCGGTTCTAAACCGTTGATTCGGGGACTCAGCTTTAATCAGGTAATTGTTGTCGAAAACGGCATTAAACACGAAGGCCAGCAATGGGGCGCAGATCATGGTCTGGAAATCGATCAATATGCTGTTAATAGAGTAGAAATCATAAAAGGGCCTTCGTCTTTTATTTATGGTTCTGATGCTATTGGCGGTGCTGTAAATATTAAACCTGTGCCTTTTCCTAAAAAAAATACTTTGGGGGGCGCTGTAGATTTTACCGCTAAAAGCAATAATGAACAAATTGGAAGCTCATTGAATTTATTTGGAAGAAATGAAAACTGGTTTTTTGATACCCGAATTACTTCGCAGGATTATGGCGATTACCGTGTTCCGGCCAATGTGGTTCAGGTTTACAATTATACTGTGCCTTTATACAAAAATCAATTGCGCAATACTGCAGGACGTGAACTGGATTTACATTTAAGCAGCGGATTTGTGGGAGAAAAATTCAAATCGGTTTTCTATATCAGTAACATTTATACCAAAAGCGGCTTTTTTGCCAATGCACACGGACTTGAACCTAGAAATGTAGATCTGGAACTTCACGATAAATCAAGTCGTGATATTTTGATGCCTTTTCAGGAAGTGACACATACCAAAATAAGCAATACAACTTCGTTTAAACTTGCAAATCATGAATTGCAGACACAATTAGGATTTCAAAAGAATTTCCGCAGGGAATGGAGTCATTATGTAAACCACGGTTATATGCCGCCAATTTATCCTATTGATATGTATGCGCCTCATGATTTGGAAAGACAATATGATAAGGAAGTTTTTTCGGCTTCTGTAAAAGATGAATTTGTTATTGGAAAACATCAATTCACAATGGGCTTAAACGGCGAACAGCAGCAAAACGAAATCAACGGCTGGAGTTTTCTAATTCCCGCTTTTAATCAGTTCAATACCGGATTATTTGCTTATGATAAAATACAGCTGGATGATTTATGGATGCTTCACGGCGCTGTTAGAATAGATTATGGCCGAATTGAAATGAAACAATACACGGATTGGTTTGAAAGTGATGTTACCCAAAACGGGCAAACAACGCAGGAATATTTAAAAAGATCTGAAGATTTAACCAAAACATTCAAAAGTTTTACATGGTCTGCTGGAGTAAATTACAATCCCGGAAAAGTTTCATTTAAAGCCAATGCAGGAACGAGTTTTAGAATGCCTATTGCAAAAGAATTAGCCTCAAATGGTGTTAATTATCATTATTTCCGATTTGAAAAAGGAAACCCAAATCTAAATGCCGAGCGTTCGTATCAATTAGATCTTGGAATTGATTGGCAGGAAAATAAATGGTCAGTGCAATTGAGTCCGTTTTTTAATTATTTCCCCAATTTCATTTATCTAAATCCAACTTCACAGCATGATATTTATTATGGTGCAGGAAATCAGGTTTTTGAATATCAGCAGAGTAAAGTTATGCGATACGGCGGCGAACTGCAGGTAAAATATCAGTTTCTGAAAAATTTGAGCAGCGAGATTTTGGCCGAATATCTTTATTCAGAACAATTATCGGGCAGTAAAAAAGGTTATACGCTTCCCTTCTCTCCTCCAGCTTCAATTTTATTTGGCATCAACTATAGTCCCGAAATCAAGAATTTAAAAGAAACTTATTTTTCGCTCGATTATCGTTTTACCGCACAGCAGAACCAGATTGTACCACCGGAAAAGAAAACCGCAAGCAGTCAGGTTTTTAATCTGTCATTGGGAACAAAACTGCAAACCGCAAAACAGGATTTTATGGTGTCGCTTCAGGTTCAGAATCTGTTTAATACGCGATATCTGAATCATACCAGCTTTTACCGACTGATTGAACTTCCGGAAATGGGCAGAAATATTATTCTTTCTGTTAAAGTTCCTTTTTTAATACATCAATAAAAAACAACAATTTAATATCCAAAACCCATGAAAAAAGTAAAATTCTTTTTTTTATTTCTATTAACGGCTTCAGCCTTTACCGCTTGTAACAGCGATGATGATAATGAAGTTTTAAAACCAACTGCCGAAAATATTGAAATTGGAACGGCTGATAACAAACAGGCTTTAATTGGTCGTGATTTTCATTTTAATGCAGATGTTGTTGCTGGAAGCAAAATTGCAAACGTACAATTGAAAATACTTCCTAAAACTGGTGAAACGTATTCTAAAGACTGGAAATTAGAATTTACCTGGCCGGAATATATCGGAACAAAAAATACCAATGTACACAAGCACTTTACTATTCCTGCAGATGCCGTAGAAGGCAAGTTTGATTTTGTATTTATTGTAACTGACGAAAACGGATCTGCCCTTGAAATTAAAGAAACCATTACGATTACTGATCCTGCAAATATGCCTGTTGATCCTGTAATTGGCAGAGATATGCTTTCGCGAAACGATGAACTGATTTATTATATGGAAACCTGGGTTGAACCTCAGTTAATCTTCAAGAAAAATGATATACTAACGGCTCACGCACAAATCAGCCAGATTATGGGCAACGGAATATTATATTCTGTTTTGATTAAAAAAAGCCTCAATTATCATCCTGAAAGCATTGACAATCTTGATCTTAAAAAAGTAATTATCATTTCAAAAGTAGAACATAAAGATCTTGGACCAGCTTCAAAAATTACAACGCTTCAAAAAATAAACGATGTATACGGCGGCGA
This sequence comes from Flavobacterium sp. HSC-32F16, assembly GCF_024171645.1. Classification (GTDB taxonomy): domain Bacteria; phylum Bacteroidota; class Bacteroidia; order Flavobacteriales; family Flavobacteriaceae; genus Flavobacterium. The sequence goes on from NZ_JALKAC010000001.1 coordinate 698,294, forward strand.
AAGTATTGTTATTGGTGCTGATAAAGATAATGAAGCAAATACTGTAACTGGTGAAAAAGCTTGGGAATCTGGTCAATACAACTGGGTTGTCCTTTACAAAAATACTTCCTATAACATGAGTGTCTATAAATCGATGCCTGTAACGCTAAACTTTTAGTTTACTAAAAATATTTAAATATTAACCCTAAATACATTTAACAATGACTAAAACTTATTTTAAACTGATTTTCTTGTTTGCTTTATCGCTTTTTGTCGTTTCCTGCAGCAACGATGACGACAATACTGTTGCTCCGGATGAGGCACTAACGGAATTTAAATATTTGAGAATTTTACTTTCAGATGAAAAAACAACACAGCTTACGCTTGTAAATCCGGTTGATGCTACTTCAGCATTCTTTAATGCGAAGTTTGCGAAATCTTCGCTTTATACGACTGAATCCGGCAGATATGCAGGAATTGTTCACAGAGTGGATAATACGGTAGAAACTTTTGACAGCGGATTTGAAAGCCACGGCGATCATGTTGACGTTGACGGATTACCGAAATTTGGTGCTTTGATTGGACAATCGGCTCTTCCAACGCATTTTAAAAGTAAGATTGGTGAAATCCTGACTTTTAATGACGGTGACGGAACTTTATCTGTTGCAAAAGAAAAGGATGTAAATACAGCCGGAGCACAATTTAAAATTATAAATGCCGGACTTTTGGCCCATCATGGTGCTATGGCTGCTTTTGGAAACGGAACGTATGCTATTACAGTAAAAGATAATTCGGTTACCGGAACACTTCCTGAAAAAGTAAAAATTATCGACAATACGGGTAAAACTTTATTTGAGCCGACTCTTGTCACAAAGGGAATTCACGGAAATGCTTCTGACGGAACATATGCTGTTTTTGGTTCTGCAAGCGGTGTTTTGGTAGTAGAAAATAACGGTAAACAAAAACTGATTGCTTTTCCAGAAGATTTTGGAACGGCTTGGTTTGGTACTATTTTAGAAACCGATTACAACGGAAAATTTGTAGGTTATACGGCTGCAAAAGGCGCTTATTTAATTGATGTAGTAAACGGAACGATAAAACCAATTATCCAAAACACAACTATTATGCAGTGTAAAGTAAGTTACAATCATAAAAAACTGGGAATCTTACTTCATTCAGGTGATTTTAAATTGTTTGATTTAAACAGTCTTCAAGCAGAAAAAGAAGGCAAAATTATTACTGAAACTGCCAGCGATGCAGTATTAAAACCACAAATACAGTTAACTGAGAAATTTGCGTATATAACATCTCCATCAACAGGAGAATTATTACAATTGAGTTTCGAAAAGATGTCTATTGTAAATAAAATCAAAGTTTCTAATACACCGTATATGATCACAATTCTGGGGTTTGAAAATAGCGAAAGTCACTAAATATAAGACTTAAGCTATTGGAAAAGCGTGCTTTACTGCACGCTTTTTTTGTTTGTTATGGTCTTAGAAATAAAAAAATAAAAAAATATTTGTTTTTATGACCAATCGGTCATATATTTGCAGTGTAAAATTTAGCTATCATGGCAAAAGGTGAAGAAACCAGACAATTTATTATAGAAAAAGCAGCTCCCATTTTTAACACAAAAGGAATTGCAGCGACTTCTATGAGTGATATTATGGAGGCTACCAAATTGTCTAAAGGAAGCATGTACGTTCATTTTGAAAACAAAGAAGTTTTGGCCTGCGCAGCAGTTGATCATAACATGAAGATGTTAAGTAACAAACTTCAATCTGCTTTAGGGGAAAGCAAAACTGCCAGACAAGCCTTATTTTCATACATTGATTTTTTTAGCAATCCTACTCACCCACCCGTTATCGGCGGCTGTCCATTGTTGAATTTCGGAACAGAAGCAGATGATACTAACCCAATTGTAAGAGAAAAAGTAAACAGCGCCATTAAGCAAGGTCAGCTATTATTGTCGGGAATTATAGAAAAAGGGATAACAGATAAAGAATTTAAGCCCAATTTTAACGCATCAGAATTTGCAACTGCTATGTTTGCTATGTTAGAAGGCGGTCATTTAATGGCTAGAGTTTCAGGAAACAATGATAAAATGGAAATTGTATCAAAAACCCTTAAAAATTTAATTGAACAAAACAGCATCTAATTTTTTTTACCAAAAAAATGACCGATCAGTCATTTTTAAAATAAACCATAAATAATAACATTAACAACAATAAGAACACCATGTCAAAAACAATTTTAATTACAGGAGCATCAAAAGGTTTTGGAAAAACCTGGGCAGAAGCATTTTTAGCAAAAGGATATAAAGTTGCGGCTACAGCCCGTAACGTAGAAACTTTAAAAGATTTAAAAGAAAAGTACGGTGAATCAGTTTTAGCATTAAAGCTGGATGTAGACAATCGTGAAGAATCATTATCAGTTGTAGAAAAAGTGCATCAGCATTTTGGATCTATCGATATTTTGATCAATAATGCTGGTTACGCTTTAACCGGAGCAATTGAAGAAGCAAGTCAGAACGAAGCAAGAGCACAGTTTGAAACTAATTTCTTCGGGACATTATGGCTTACTCAGGCGGTTTTACCAATAATGAGAAATCAAAAAAGCGGCCATATTATTCAGATTTCTTCTATTTTAGGGTTAGCTGCTTTACCTACTATGGGACTTTACAATGCTTCGAAATTTGCTGTCGAAGGTTTAAGCGAAACTTTGGCAGCCGAAGTAAAACAATTTGGAATCAATGTCACTTTGGTAGAACCAAACGGTTATGCATCAAACATTTGGCACACCGGAATAAGCAGCGAGAGCAACCCTGTGTATGATGGTCTTAAAAAAGCTTTTTCAGAATCAGAAAATGATTTCGGAATTGTTGAAGCAACGGCTCCGGCGATCGTAAAACTAGTTGAAAGTGAAAATCCTCCATTGCGTTTGTTTTTAGGAAGAGTAGCTCTGCCATTTGTAAAACAGAACTATGAACAAAAATTAAAAGTGTGGGAAGAATGGAATGATGTTTCTGTAGAAGCACACGGATAATTTAACAGTATTGAAAATAACCCGATTGGGCTATTTCTTCCACACATCTATAAATATTTTCATCCGATATTTAAAAAATAAAGCAATACATTAGAACTCCGGAGGAGCATAATATTTACAGATAAACAAAAACACGCATCCTAAAGTTCAAGTGGATAAATAAAAAAAGGCTTTCTGAAAATTTTCAGAAAGCCTTTTTTCTCTTTAAATTCTTTTTTAAGATTTAAGAGAATCCATATCAATTACAAAACGATATCTTACGTCGCTTTTCAGCATTCTTTCATACGCTTCGTTGATTTCCTGCATTTTAATAATTTCAATTTCTGAAACAATATTATGTTCGCCGCAAAAATCAAGCATTTCCTGTGTTTCGGCAATACCGCCAATTACAGAACCCGCAACAGATTTTCTTCCCATAATCATTGGTACTGAATTTAAAATCGGTTCTAAACCTCCTAAATAGCCAACTAATACTAAAGTTCCGTTAATATTTAAAGTCGCAACATAAGGATTTACATCATGCACATAAGGAACCGTATCAATAATAAGATCGTATTTTCCGTGAACTGATTTCATCTGCTGATCATCTGTAGAAATAATTACAGAATCGGCACCCAAATCAATTGCATCTTGTATTTTATCCGGAGTTCTTGAAAACAAAGTAACTTCGGCACCTAAACCTTTTGCCAGTTTAATTGCCATGTGTCCAAGCCCGCCTAAACCAACTATGGCAACTTTAGTTCCTTTTCCAACATTCCAGTGTCTTAATGGAGACCAGGTTGTAATTCCTGCGCAAAGTAAAGGCGCAACGGCTGCCAAATTTAAGTTGGAAGGCACTTTTAAAACAAAATGCTCGTCTACCACCACTTTTTCTGAATAACCGCCAAAAGTGTGTCCGCCAATATTTTTATCCTTACCGTTGTAAGTTCCTGTAAATCCGTTTAGACAATATTGCTCTAAATCTTGCTTACAGCTTTCGCAAGTATGGCAAGAATCAACCATACAGCCTACTCCTGCTAAATCGCCTACTTTAAGTTTGGTAACCTCGTTTCCTACTTTCGTTACTCTCCCTACAATTTCATGACCCGGAACTGCCGGATACAAACTTCCTCCCCAGTCATTTCTGGCAGTATGTAAATCAGAATGACATACACCACAGTATAAAATTTCGATTTCAACATCTTTTGCCAAAACTTCTCTGCGTGCAATTGTCATTTCTTCCAGCAATGCATCTGCTGCTTTTGTACCAAATGCTTTTGTGTTACTTGTATTCATAATTTTTTTAGATTATTAAGTTGTAAAATTAAAACAGCTTCTTGCCTTAAAATAACAGAAAAGAAACATTTACTTATGAAATTCAAACAATTTTAAAACGTAATCAGCGGGGCAGAATCGGCAGATGTTAAACTATAAAGAGGGTTTCAAAGTGAACAATGTACTTGCAATTGAGTCATTTAATTTGATTTTATCTTTTGTCTTCTATCAAATTTAATAACTTTATCCTGAATAATAAGAACTTTATTGTTTTTAAAAACGAATCAAACCCTAAAATGGACATTTCTTCAATTCTCGACCATATATATCAGTTGCCGGAACAATCAAAAAAAGGTTTACTACTGACAATCAATTTAATAACATACCGAAAGGGACATATTATATTAAAAGCAGGAAAAGTAGAATCCAGTATTTATTTTATCAAAAAAGGAATTGTAAGAGCTTATATCAACGAAGGGAATAACGATGTGACTTTTTGGTTTGGAAAAGAAGGAGAAACCATTATTTCGATGAAAAGTTATGTCGAAAACCAAAATGGTTATGAAAACATCGAACTTTTGGAAGATTGTGAATTGTATGAATTAAAAACAGCCGATTTAGAGCGATTGTTTAATTCTGATATTCATATTGCCAACTGGGGTCGAAAATTTGCCGAAAAAGAGCTCATTAAAACAGAAGAAAGATTAATTCCTAAATTGTTCAAAAATGCCTCTGAACGTTATTTGGATCTTATAACAAATCATCCTGAATTAATTAAAAGAATTCAGTTAGGACATATTGCTTCTTATCTTGGCATAACCCAAGTCAGCCTCAGCAGAATTCGTGCTGAATTAAAATAATTATCCCAAGTTGTTAATCAAAATAAAATACTTTTTTATCATTTGTTAAATTTTTTCTGAATTTAGAGACGGAACTTTGCAACACAAATTTTTAACTATATGAACTGGATTATTTTAATTGTTGCAGGCCTTTTTGAGGTAGCCTTTGCAACTTGTCTTGGAAAAGCAAAAGAAACCGCCGGAATGGAAATGTATTATTGGTATATTGGTTTCTTTGTCTCTTTAACCATAAGTATGCTGCTGCTGATAAAAGCTACCGAAACGCTTCCAATGGGAACTGCATATGCCGTTTGGACAGGAATTGGAGCGGTTGGAACTGTACTAATGGGAATTTTTATTTTTAAAGAACCGGCAACTTTCTGGAGATTATTTTTTCTTATAACCTTAGTAAGTTCTATTGTAGGTCTTAAAGCAGTTTCACACTAATTAAATCAACAATATTAAGTATAAAAGCAGATTATTTCTTGAAAAAGTAATCTGCTTTTTTATTGAATATATTTTAATTAATGCATTTTATGCATCACTTGATAAAAAATAAGCATTTCATATCATTACTCTCTATTCTATCTTTGTCAAAAAAAAGTAAACCTGGAATATGACCTTAAATTATTGTATTAAATCTTTTGATGAATTAACCAACAACGAATTGTATGATCTGCTTCGTTTAAGAAGTGAAATTTTCGTAGTAGAACAAAATTGTCCTTATCTGGATCTGGATAACAAAGACCAGAAAAGTTTACATCTTTTATATTATGTAAATAACGAATTTGCAGCAAGTACACGGTTACTTCCGGCTGGTTTATCTTTTGAGGAAATTTCTATAGGCAGAGTTGTTGTAGCGAACTCTCACCGCGGATTGGGATTAGGAGTAAAACTAATGGAAGTTTCGATAAAAGGCTGTCAGGAAAAATTTGGAAATGGTCCAATTCGGATTGGGGCGCAGTATCATTTATCAAAATTTTATCAGTCATTAGGATTTGTCGAGCAGGGAGAACAGTACGATGAAGACGGAATTCCGCACATTGAAATGTTACGAGCATAATACATTTACGGAACAACCAGCTTTAAAACATTGGCCAAAACCGGATTATGATCTTCGGCTCTCCAGTTGATATAAAGATCGGTTTCTAACGGAAGTTTAATAAATCGAATGCCGGATATTTCATGAAAAACATACGAATCCGGTAATATGGCAATGCCAAGTCCTTTTCGAACCAATGCAATAATTGCCGAACCAAATTCAGAATGAAGATACACTTCGGGTGCATTTTCAAAAGAATGGAACAATCGCTGTATCAAATCGCTGTAACTGCTTCCTTCATCTGTAGTAGGCAATATAAATTTTTGATTCGCCAATGATTCTTTCGTAAGATCTTCAGGCTTTTGATAAGGATGATTGTCAGGAACCACGATTGCCAAATTATCCGTGTAGATTTTTTCTGATTTTATATCACGGGCATTATTAATATCTCGCGTAATGGCCAGATCAATTTTATAATTGCGGAGAAATTCCTGCTGGTTTTCATACAAAACCTGAACCAGTTTAATTTTTAACTTTGGAAATGAATCGGAAATACGGGATAAAATATCCGGCATAATAGAGGCTGAAATAGAATCCGGATGAGAAATGGTAAGTGTACCGCTTTCGCCTAAATGAATCTGACGTGCTGATTGATGGATGTACTCCAGCTTACTTAGTTCTACTTCCCATTTTTCTTTAAGAAATCTGCCGGCAGCTGTAAGTTTAACATTTCGTTTGTTCCGCTCAAATAACTGAACACCAAGCTGGTTTTCGAGAGACTGAATCTGACGGCTTAGAGCCGATTGTGTAATATTCATTTTTCCGGCTGTGTTCCAGAAATGAAGCTCACGAGAAAGAGCCAGAAAATATTTAATCTGCTGTAAATCCATTGATGCAATTTACGCATTTATTAAAAACAAAAAGCAGGTTTTAATGCATTAATAACCAAAAAAACATGAATACTTTAAAAATCAATAAGGCCCTAATTAGTGATACGGTTAAACTTCAAACTATTGGAAGAATAACTTTTTCTGAAACATTTTCTGATGTCAATTCAGAGGAAAATATGATGAAATATCTGGATGAGAGTTTTGCTTTAGAAAAGCTGACTTCTGAACTTAACAATAAAGATTCGCACTTTTATCTGGCAGAATTAGACGGTCAGGTTATTGGCTATTTAAAATTAAATACCGCAGAAGCTCAAACTGAAATGAAGCAAAACAATGCGCTCGAAATAGAACGAATATATGTTCTAAAGGAATTTCATGGCAAAAAAGTGGCGCAGGAACTTTACAGCCAAGCTTTAAAAAAAGCCCAGGAAGTTAAGGCTGAATATATTTGGCTTGGTGTCTGGGAGAAAAATTTCAGGGCAGTAAGTTTTTATACCAAAAACGGTTTTGTACAATTTGACACTCATATTTTCAGATTAGGCAATGACGAACAAACCGATTTAATGATGAAGAAAGTTTTAACGAATGAATAAAAGACAAATTTTACTGGTTTTACTTATCATTGGCACCGCCTTTTGGGGTATATCATATTCTGTAACCAAACTGGCAATAGGAAATTATTCGCCATCTACATTTTTGTTTTATCGTTTTTTACTGGCAGTAATGGTTCTAACCGTTATTTTCTGGAAATATGTTAGAAAAACCAATCTGGAATCTATTAAAACCGGTGCTATTTTGGCTGTCCCTATGTTTTTAGGTATTCATTTGCAGACGGTTGGTTTAAAATATACAGATGCATCTCAATGTTCTTTTATCGCAGGATTGTGCGTGATAATAATTCCATTAATCAAACTTACGGTCTATAGAACAAGTCCGCCTTTAAAAATCTGGATAGCGGCTTTAACAGCTTTATCCGGTTTGTTTATCATAGCGGTAAAAGAAAAATTCACTATAAATCTTGGCGATTTGTACACCATTGCAGGTGCATTTGCTTTTGCTGTTTATTTAATTTCTGTCGAAAAACATTCAGCCGCAAAAAATCTCTTATCATCAATTGTTCCCATGTTTGCAATCTGTGCTTTGCTGACTTTCTTTTTGGCACTAACAGATCAAAATGCCGATTGGTTTCCGGAAAGAGATACTTTTTGGCTTGGCGTTATTTATTGTGCCTTATTTTCTACAGCCTATATGTATACTATTTCTAATATCTCGCAACGCTATTTATCTGCCGAAAGAGTCGCGGTGATTTATTTGTTTGAACCTATTTTTGGAGCCATAGCCGCTTTTTTTATTCTTGGCGAAAATCTTTCGTTCCGTTTGCTTTTGGGAGGCTGTCTTATTTTTGCCGCAACTCTTATTTCTGAAGTAAACTTTAAGAACACCAAATATAAATTACGGATTAAAAAAAATACCATTTAAATACCAGAAAGGCTCAATTTAATTGAGCCTTTTATTTTTACTATTTTAACTCTTGTACTTTCAAAAATAAACTCGGTATATACTGATAATTATATAATTACAAATTTTAATAGTATAAGCATATAAGGTATTTCTGAGATAAATTTGATATAGATTCAAATTCATTTTAAAAATACATTTGTATGGTCATCTTTATCATTATACAATTACTGCTTGTTTCTATAGCTGCAACTTCAGCTATGACCTGGTTTAGTTATGCCATGTCAAAAAGTTTTAGAGAATTGTATAAAGAACCCGTATTACTTGCCTTTGTTATAGATAAATTAAAATTGAATCTTTCTAAACAATCAAAAAAAACGTGGGGCTGGTTATTGCATTATATAATCGGTTTTTTGTTTGTTCTTGGATATCATATTATTTGGGTAAAGGACATTTTAGCAATTTCACCGTTAAATGCTCTCCTACTAGGAATAATTAGCGGTTTGATTGGTATTATAAGCTGGGTATTTATGTTCAAAATAACCCATCATCAACCCCCAATTGACTTTAAAGGTTATTATATTCAGCTGTTCTTTGCTCATATAATTTTTGCTATTGTCGCAACGGCACTCTACTCTATTACACTGACTCTTTTAATACTAACAAATTCCTATGTCACTGTCTAAATATAACGAAAAGAGAGATTTTAAGCAAACGCGTGAGCCGAAAGGCAAGATCGAAAAATCAGCCAGTGAATTGATTTTTGTAGTTCAAAAACACGCTGCATCGCATTTGCATTATGATTTCAGACTTGAAATGGATGGCGTTCTAAAAAGCTGGGCGGTTCCAAAAGGACCTTCAATGGATCCCGATGTAAAACGCCTTGCCATGATGGTAGAAGATCATCCTTACAGTTATAAAGATTTTGAAGGAACAATTCCCGCAGGAAATTACGGCGCAGGAAATGTGATTGTTTGGGATAATGGAACGTATACTTCTGACGAAAAAACGGCTTCTGACGAAAAAATGCTTTTAGCCGATCTTAAAAAAGGGCGTTTAAGTTTTATTTTAAAGGGAAAAAAACTCAAAGGCGAATTTTCGTTAGTAAAACTTCACGGAAAACAAGAAAATGCCTGGCTTTTAATCAAAAAACAAGATAAATACGCTTCGGATTCTGATATATTAGAAAAAGACAAATCGGTGATATCTAAAAGAAGTTTAGAAGAACTGGAGAAAAAATCAGATAAGATGACAGCCAAATCTGAAGAAAAAGAGACGGAGGGAAAAAACATAAAAAAAAAGCCTAAAGCTAAAGCTGTAAAAGCCGAATTCATCAAACCTATGCTTGCCAATATTACAGAAAAGCCTTTTGATAATGATGAATGGGTTTTTGAAAATAAATATGACGGTTACCGCACTATTGCTGTTGTGAATGCTGATAAAGCAGAGTTGTTCAGCAGAAATAAAATTTCTTTCGACATTAATTTTAAACCTGTTGCTGACGAATTAAAAAAAATAGATCATACGGTTGTTCTGGATGGCGAAATCGTTGTTGAAAATGAATCAGGACGAGCGGATTTTCAATTGCTTCAAAACTATTTAAAAACCGGAATTGGAAATTTAAAGTATTATGTTTTTGATTTACTGAATTTAGATGGAAATCCTGTCACAGAATTGTCTCTTCTCGACCGAAAAGAACTGCTTAAAATTTTATTTAATAAATATCAGTTGTCGAATATTTTCTACTCTGAACATACAATTGGAGACGGAATTCTACAATTTGAAAAGGCACGCAAGAATAATAGTGAAGGAATAATTGCCAAAAAAGCCAATAGTTCTTATACTGCTGCAGGAAGAAGTAATAACTGGCTTAAGATTAAAATTTCTAACGAAGAAGAAGCGATTATCATTGGAATTACAGAACCTAAAAATTCCCGAAAATATTTTGGTGCTATTCTGCTGGGCCAATATAAAGGCAAAGAACTGCAATTTATTGGAAAATGCGGCACTGGTTTTACAGAGTCTGTTTTAAAGGAACTTTATACTCAGTTAAAGCCCATTTTTACAGACAAATCACCACTGCCTGAAAAAGTTCCTTTACGGGATACCATTCAATGGGTAAAACCCAAATTAGTCTGTCAGGTAAAATATTCTGAATGGACTCAGGATCACAATTTAAGACATCCGGTTTATCTGGGATTAAGAATTGATAAAAATGCCAAAGAGGTTGTTTTTAATGGAAAGGATAATAATAAAACTATAAATCATACCGAGGAAAAAATGGAAGATTTAAAAGAAAGCAAAACGGAAAATGACTACGATTTGAAAGTGGGAAAAACGACACTGCACTTTACCAATCAAAACAAAATATATTTTCCACAAGACGGAATTACAAAAGGTGATATTATTCAATATTACAATGAAGCAGCACCACTTATTCTGCCTTATTTAAAAGACCGTCCGGAATCGATGAACCGTTTTCCTAACGGAATTGATTCGCCTGGTTTTTACCAGAAAGATATTGATGTCGACAAAACTCCAAAATGGCTGAAAACCAAAAAGATCTTTTCAGAATCAAATGATGCCGATGTAAATTATCTTATTTGTAATGATAAAGAAACGTTGCTGTATATGGCAAATTTGGGCTGTATTGAAATAAATCCCTGGAATTCTACTATCAAAAATATTCAAAACCCAGATTGGCTGGTTATCGATTTAGATCCTGCAAAAGAAGATGATTTTAAAACTGTGGTTGAAACGGCATTGGTAGTGAAAGAAGTTTTGGATGAATTGGAAACGGAATGTTTATGTAAAACTTCCGGAGCTTCGGGACTGCATATTTTTATACCGCTTGGGGCACAATATGATTATGATTCGATTAAAATTCTAGCCGAATTAATTGCGAAAGAAGTACATACAAGACTGCCTAAAACAACTTCAATCGAAAGAAGTATAAAGAAAAGAAAAAATAAATTGTATATCGATTTTCTTCAAAACCGAAGAGGACAAACTTTGGCTGCGCCCTACTCAGTCCGCCCAAAACCAGGCGCAACAGTTTCGACTCCATTAGAATGGAATGAAGTAAATGAAAAACTGCATCCGTCGCAGTTTACGATTAAAAACGTATTACAGCGTTTTGAAAAGAAAGGCGATTTATGGAAACCTGTCTTGTCAAAAGGCGCAAATATCAAAAAGATTATCAAGAAATTAGAAGAAAAACAAAGTGGTGATGAATAATGTTTAATTAAGACGATTTTTTCGTCTTAGTTTCCAGACTTGCTTTCAACATAGACATTAAGTCATCACTTTGTTTGTTATGCACCACTTTTAGTTTTGTGGCTTTTTGTACTTTTCCTTTGGCTTTCTTTTTAATAATATCCAAAAGTTTGGCTGTATATTCGTCTTTAAAACCTGCAATATCAAACTTTTCTGTAAGCTGATCGATTAGTTTTTCGGCCATATCCATTTCTTTTGTGGCTTTTTTAGAAACGGGCGGTAATTTTAATTCGTCGGTGCTTCGTATTTCCTGCTCGAATCTGATTCGGTTTAAAACAATCACATTTTTATAGGGTTTTAGAATGGCGAGACTTTCTTTATTTCGTAAAACAAAACGCGTTACACCCACTTTTCCCGAAGCTTCGAGCGCATCGCGAAGAAGGCCGTACGCATTCATTGCACCTTTGTCTGGCTCAAGATAATACGGCTGTTCGTAATATATACTTTGAATTTCTTTTTCGAAGGCAAAACTTTCAATATCAATTGTTTTAGTTTTAATGGCATCGGCAGCTTCAAAATCAGTATCGTCCAGGATTACGTATTTATCTTCTATTTTATAGCCTTTTACAATATTCGCAAAATCAACTTCTTTACCTGTATTTTCATTGACCCGTTTAAACTTAATATTAGCGTTGTCTTTTTTATCCAGCATATCCATATCAAGACTGCTTTCCTGAACCGCCGAAAACATTTTAATTGGAATATTAATTAATCCAAAACTCACTGAACCTGTCCATATTGATCTCATAATTTTTTCCTTTAAATTTTCACTTAAAAGTAAATCACATTGATCAAAAACACTTTATAACATCATGGGAATCTTTTATAAAATCCCGACTCAAAACCAGCAATTTAAATCTAATTTCTGCGTAGTTTTTTCTTGAAATAAATTTGTTTTTCTAAAATTGATGCGGTTTCCTGAAACTCAAATTCTTCATATTCTAAATCTTTCAGCGTTTTAATTAAAATTTCTTCAATAGAAAAAGCTTTTATCCAAATCAAATCATGTTTTCTCTGCAGGGCAATTTCTTCGGCACGCTTAAAAAGTACTGTTATATCTTCTTCATTAAAATAAATAATATCCTTTAAACAAATTGCCTTTTCTGCTCCAAGATTTTCATTGGAAAGTCTTGAAGAATCCAACTTTAAAAATGACTGCGGATTTTCACCTTCATAAACCATCAGAATTTCTATTGAAAAATCATTCTGTATTCTAAACAATTCTTTTTGAGAAAATTTTTCTTCGGCACACTCAAGTGCTAATTCTTTTTGCTTAAATAAACGCTCATAAAACTGAAGCGCTTGGCTTTCCATCCAAACGACATTATCATTAATTATAACTACAAATCGTGCTGCTTTATTCATGTTTTTTTTGTTATTGATGAAGAAGCAAATTTGCACGAATTCCGGTTTTAAGAAAAGAGCAATATGACGTTTCTTTTGTGCAAAAAGGTTTTTTTTTTGAGATTCTAAGAGACTAATGAGCTGAGGAACTAAGATTTTAACATCGTTTGTAATTTCGACTGAAAGGAGAAAAAACAAAAACTGGGACTGAAAATCGCGGCTGTGGCTGAAAACTAAAAAAACTACCTACGATATTCCAAAGGCGAAATTCCGGTATGATTTTTAAAAAACCTCCCAAAAGCCGATTGATTTTGAAAATTCAATTCGTCGCTTATTTGACTGATGGTTAAACTTTTATTCTGCAATAAAACTTTGGCTTCCAGAATTACGACTTCATTTATCCAGTCGCTTGCCGTTTTACCGCTGTTCTTTTTGATTACTTCTGATAAATATTTTCGGGTAACATTTAAGGAATCGGCGTAATATTCGACTGATCTTTGTTTTAGGAAATCTTTAAAAAGAAGATTTTTAAATTTTTCGAAAATTGGATTTTGAGTTCCCTCAGTAGAAACCACTTCCTGAACAGAGTCAAGCTCATATATCAAAATATAAAGATAACTTATCAACGCGGCTGATTGATGCTTAGAATCGCCTTCTAAAAGTTCTTTTATTAAATTAAAAATTCGTTCAAACTTTATTTTCAAATTTCCTTTTAGGTCAAGAACATTATTGTTTTCAAAAAAATCATATTGCGATAAAAAGAAAACATTAGTTTGAGTTTCCAGAAAAAAATGAGGTTTAAAGAATATGATATCGATTAAAATTTCATCGCTGTTTTTGGTAAAACTCCTCGTAACTGTTGGACCCAGCGCAATAACGGCAGGCGCATGAATGATTCTTTTTTCCAATTGCGTCTGCATGATAATAGAACCTTTCCTTAAAAATTCAATCGCATAACTTTCTGCGCGATATGGTTCACTTATATACGGATGATCTGTGGTTTGAGTGTAGAAATAATCCTTTTTATCAGTACTTGAAAAAAGACTTTTATGATGCGTTAAGGAATACGTTTGAATTTTATTTTTCAAGTTGTCTGCGTGATAATGATATCCAAAGATAACGAATGAAAGCCATAAAAAAAGAAACAAAAAATGGCGCAAAAAGCGCCATTTTTAAATTTACAGGATAATTAATCAATTAACAATTAACCATCAATAATTTATTTCTTGTCTATTTTATAAAGTCTTCCTTCATCTGTAACAGCATATAAAGCGCCGTCTGCTCCTTGTGTAACGTCTCTAAAACGCTGCCCTTCGCCTGCTAAAAGCCTTTCTTCACCCACAACTTTATTGTCTTTGATCACTAATCTCGCAATATGCTTACCGCTTAAAGAACCAATAAAAAGGTTATTTTCCCATTCTGGTACACGATTTCCTGTGTAGAAAGTCATACCGCTTGGAGAAATTACAGGATCCCAGTAATAAACCGGCTGTTCCATTCCTTCTTTCTGCTGAATTGCATCACCAATTGGCTGTCCGCTGTATTCGATTCCGTAAGTAATTGTCGGCCATCCATAATTTGAACCTGCTTTTATACGATTCAATTCATCACCTCCTCTTGGTCCGTGTTCACTTTCCCAGATTTCTTTCGTAACCGGGTGAATTGCTAATCCCTGCGGATTTCTATGCCCATACGAATACAATTCCGGTAAAGCCCCAGCTCCGCTAAAAGTTGGATTTCCAGAAGCCGGCTGTCCTTCTTTCGTAATTCTTAAAACTTTACCCAAACTTGCTGTAAGCGATTGCGCCAAAGGTCGGGTTGCTAAAACTGAACGCTCTCCTGTACTTACTACAAGATTTCCATTTTGATCAAAAAGAATACGTCCTCCGTAATGAAGATCACTAGGATTTGCAGGGCTTGAACGATAAATTACCGTTGCGTTTTCGATTGTTTTTTCGTTAGCTGCCAATCTTCCTTTAGCTACAGATGAAATATTTCCTCCCGTAACAGCTTCAGAAAACACCCAGTAAATCATTCTGTTTGTTGCAAAATCAGGATCAAGACACAAACCTAATAAACCTCCCTGATTGGCAGGATTTACAGCTGGCAGACCTGTAATAGGCTCGCTTACTACTCCGGCAGTTGTAACAATACGTAAAGTCCCAGTGCTTTTTTGAGTTACCAAAAGACGCCCGTCAGGAAGTGCTTTAACGCCCCACGGACTTGTAAGCGCGCTTGTTATAATATCCGCTTTAAATTCTGTATCTGTTGTCATACCAGCAATTCTGGTTTGTCCGCTAAATGCAGGTTTATATTGAGTATTTGCAGGATTCGTTTCCACAGGATCAGTTACGGTTCCTCCTCCATTTGCAGGAGTATCATCGTTGTCACAGCTAAAGGCAAATAATGCACTTGAAAGAATGAAAATGTACTTTAAATTTTTCATAGTAGTTATTTATTAAATTAATTTGGGTTATAAGCGTCAAATGTCTAAAATTAAAAACAGCTTATTTTATATAATTTAAGGAAAGACTTACAGAATTCTTATCAGCAAAAAAAA
The DNA here is from genome assembly GCF_024171645.1 of Flavobacterium sp. HSC-32F16. GTDB lineage: Bacteria > Bacteroidota > Bacteroidia > Flavobacteriales > Flavobacteriaceae > Flavobacterium. The sequence goes on from NZ_JALKAC010000001.1 coordinate 713,984, forward strand.
GAGGCCGTTTTAAATAAAACGGCCTCTTAAACTATATAGTATCAAAAGATATTAATCCCATTTGTTCGTTTTAGAAACAGCATATTTTCCTGCTCCTGTAAAGAATAATCCAACTGAACCTAAAAGATAAAGCATCAACAATTCGTTTGCATAACCTCCGTGTTCACTAATTGAGAAAATATCCTGAGCGTGTGCTACTGCAATGGCAACGATACAAGTTACAGCAAGAAGAACGGCTGCAATTCTGGTACGGAAACCTAATAAAATAGCAATTGGCGCTAAAACTTCTCCTATATAAACAGCATATCCAAATGCTCCCATATTATCTACCAGAAAAGAAATACCATCAAGAACTTTTGAAATACCGTGAAAAAGCATTAAACCTCCAACGCTGATTCTGATTAGTAATAATCCAAGGTCTGTGTTTTTTGAAATCATAACAATTTTGTTTTGGTTTTTAAAAAATTAAATACAAATTTGGCTTGTAAGGCCGCTAAAATACAAAAATTGTTAAGATAAAAAATACGTTATTTAAATTAATTCTAAATAACTATTCTCATGTATCACACACCTGTCCAGAATGCTGTTTTTTAAAATTTAATTGCAATTTTTCCAATTGTTTTTCCGGACTCTAAAAGCTGATGTGCTTTCTTTAAATTTTCAGCAGTAAGTCCCTTATATGTTTCTTTTAAAGTAGTTTTTAAAACGCCTTCATCTAATAGATCGGCTATTTTATTTAAAATATGATGCTGTTCGATCATGTCTTCTGTTTGAAACATTGAACGCGTGTACATCAATTCCCATGAAAATGAAACACTTTTTCCTTTCAGTTTATTCAAAACAACGGGTTCAGCACTTCCGGTAATTGAAGCAATATGTCCCTGAGGTTTTATTAATTCGGCCATAATGTCCCAATACGCATTGGTATCAACAAAATCTAAAATGAAATCTACGTTTTGAAAACCAGCTTCTCTAACGGATTCGATTAAGTTTTTGTGATCAACAACAAAATCAGCTCCTTGCTTCTTGCACCAATCAATGGTTTCCGGACGTGAAGCGGTTGCAATAACCGTTAATCCTGCAATTTTCTTAGCCAGCTGAATCGCAATTGAACCCACTCCACCGGCACCGCCAATAATTAAAATTGATTTTCCTTTGTCTTTCTCCGGATTAATTCGAATTCGGTCAAACAGAATTTCCCAGGCTGTTAATCCTGTTAACGGAATAGCTGCCGCTTCTGCATTCGTTAATGATGTTGGTTTATTACCTGCAATTCTTTCGTCAACAATTTGAAATTCGGCATTACTGCCCTGTTTGGTAATATCTCCGGCATAATATACCAGGTCACCCACTTCAAATAAAGTGACTTTTTCGCCCACTGCCTGTACAATTCCAACGGCATCCCAGCCAATAATTTTTGGAATTTCTAATACGGTGTCTTTTGCAGCACTCTGACGAATTTTAAAATCAACCGGATTTACTGAAATTGCATCAATTTTTACTAATAAATCATGAGCGCCGGGCGTTGGTTTTACAGTTTCAAATTCAATAAAACTGTCTTTTTCTTCTATAGATAATGAGGTTTTGAATCCTATTGCTTTCATTGTTTCTAAATTTTGGTTTAAAATATACTAACAAAGATAATCGCTGTTTGGATGTTAATGCTGGTATATTTTTATACTATATCGGTATAATTTTTTCAGAGATCGTGAGCTTCTTAGTTACGGAGAGGTTTAAGCTTTTTTATTTCACGAAGATTCAGCGGATTATGCAGATATTTGCCGCTAATCTGCTAAATCAGCAGAATCTGCGAGAGAAACACCTTTAAATAAGGTAAATTTGTTTATCTAAATTTCAAAAAATGAATATAAGAAAAGCTGAAATATCCGATTCAAAATATATTGCTCCTATATTATTACTCGCAATGGAAGATATTATTTACAAGTTTATTGCTAAAAAAGATTACGCTGCCGCGAAAGACTTTCTGGAGTATTTTATTGAGAGAGATAACAATCAATATTCGTATCAAAATTGCTTTGTGGCCGAAGAAGATAATGAAATTATTGGTGCAGTAAATATATATAACGGTTCAGAGCTGAAAGTTTTACGTTCTCCAATTGTCGAATATGTGCAAGCAACTTTTAATCCTGAATTTGATCCTGAATTTGAAACGCAACCTGGTGAATTCTACATCGATTCTTTGGGCGTAAACCCGAATTATCAGGGAAAAGGAATTGGTTCTAAAATACTTCGGTTTTTAATTGCCGAATATGTACACAAAAATAAACAGACTTTGGGATTATTAGTTGAAGAAGAGAATCCTCTGGCAAAAAGCCTTTATTTAAAACTCGGATTTAAAGTTGTGGGAGAAAAAACTTTGGTTGGCAAAAAACTCGATCATCTTCAAATAAGTCCGAATTAAATTCGGCTCTGCCAAAAAAACAATTAATTTCAAAACCAAAAATAAAACTTTATGAATCATCAAGTATTTGAATCAAATTATAAAAAACTGGGATTTCTGATTCTTAATCAGGAAACTGTTTTTTTAATGGTGATGTTTATAAATGATTTTTTAAGAGACGAAGGAGAATCTTACCCAAAATTAAACGAAGACGGATTTGTTCTCTTAACGCTGACAAAATACAACAGATTGATTCACGATAACTTGATTTCAAATTCTATTGTTAATATTGCTACTTTAAAACAAGTCGCTATTGTATTCAAAACGACATTGAAATAATTAATAACAGACAAATGAGCAAAATATCAGCTGATATTTTGCTCATTTGTCTGTTAAGTTATATGAATTTATTATACAACAATCGATAGCTCTAATCTAAAAAATAAATATATTTTAGCGCTTCTAATTGTAACAAACCATTTGTTGATAATTCAATGAAAAAAAAATTCTTATCATTTTTATTATGTAAAGATAAAGAAGCAAATTTAATAGCCTTAATTAAATCTGACCTAGAACTTAAATTTGTTACACTATATTTATTATTATTTTTAATATATCTCCAAAGTTTTCTATAGTCTATATAATATTGAAAAGCCAAGCCGATTGCCGCTATATCTGAAAAATAAATTGAACTATAAATATTTCCTGAATCATTATAATTAAAATCGTTATTTACATTCAAATCAAAAACAAATGGTTTGATCTCTTTAGAACCTCTAAAATTATTACATTTAGAACAACAAGCTAATAAATTATAATAAGAAATATCATGAGGTAAATTAGTTAATCCTGCGTTTGGAATAGCTCTAACATTATAATCAAATAGTAACTTCTCAACACATTTGCCAGTTAAGCCATAATTATTAAAGATGTTAACTAAACTAGGATTTTGGGGGTACAAATGTTCAATCGTTGCTTCATCTAAATTTAATTTCTTCATACAATAACAACATAAGTTATTTTGCTCTAATAATAAAACTCTTTTTATATCACTTTTCTCGTTAGAAGTAAAATTATAATTATAGTTATTGTAATTTGGTGTTACACTACTCCATTTATTAGATTCAAAAGTTGAAAAAAAAGCAAGTAAACCGGATGAATTTATTTTATTTATGTATTCCATTATATTTTATCATTAGTCATTCTATCTTTGATAAATACAGGAATTATCCCATTGTAAATATCAGCTATTTTTTCTTTATACTCTATAGCTAATTTTTCATCTTCATTTTTTAAAAAGTTATATGCATTAATATATGCATCTAAAATTTGGTTTGATATGTTTACTCCCATAATATCAATTAAATTTGAATTATAATCTAAGCCATAAACATTATCTAATTCTTCTTCTGTGTACTTACCATTATTTTTATCTAACTTAAGAATTTTCTTTTCAATTTTTTCAACTTTTAAATTACTTAATATTATTGGAGAATGAGTAGTAACAATAAACTGTAAACCTGGAAAGGTTTTCATAAATTTATCCATAATACTTTTTTGAAGGTTTGGATGTAAGTGAAGTTCTATTTCATCAATTAATACGATTCCACTAAATTCTTTATTACTTCCATTAAGAAAAAAGCATCTATATGCTAAATCAAATACAATATGAATAAGTCTTTGATATCCCATTGGTAAAGTCTCTTCATTATAAATTCCTTCATCAAAACTATTAGCCTTTCCAAAACTAAAAAAAAGTAACTCATCCTTTATGGTTTTTCTTTTTTTTATATCGTATAAGATTAATTCATCATCTAACGAACTTTCTGAAGATGAGAAAAATTCGATAACAATTTCTTTTACAAAGTTTTGTTCATTTATTAAGTATGAGGTGGTATTTTTAAATTTTTCCGATAATATTTCCAATCTTAATTTTACATTTCTTAATCTTTCTGTAAAAGTATCATCTAAATTGCTGTTTTTTCTTTTATAGTCCTCTAATAAAGTTATTTCTTTATTTAGATCTTCTATTGATTCTTCATCTTGTTGAATAATGCCTAAAATAAATTTGTATCTTTTAAACCATGATGTAGCAATACTACCGTCATCATTCCAAAATGAATAACCTATATCTCTGGGTAATAAATAAGAGCTTAATAATAATTCATTGAATTTATTAATATTAGGATTCTTCTCTTTGCGCCTATGAGGATAGCAATCACCATAAAAAGAAAATAATGGCCAGCTTTTGTTTTTAGATTTATAATGCTTTGTTAAAAAAGAGTGGACATCTTTATAATATTTGCTATGCAATTTTCCATTATAAGATTCCCTAAAAAACTTCCAAGTTATTTCATCAGTATTTTCTATACTTACAGTATAATCTATACTAGTTGGCCATTGAAAACCATCTCCATTTTCCTTAAATGTAGTGTCCCAGTCTAAAAATTTTTCAATTTTAGTGGTATTATTTTTATTAAATATATTATTAGCACTACTTGAGAACATAAATGACATACCTTTTCTAAGAGCACTTAGCAAAGTTGACTTACCAGTTCCATTTTTACCAATAATTATTGTAGTATTTGTTCCAAATTCGAACTCATTATCTTCATAACATCTAAAGTTTTGTAAACTTATCTTTTTTATCTTCATATCCATAAAATTAATTCCAATTACCTCAAATCAAAGGTATAATAAAAATAATAAATTTAAAGTTTTTGATTCATTTACCTACATACCTCAAAGAACCTACAACGGATTGATTCACGATTACGGTCTTTTAAATCCAATTGCTAATGTTCCGGCCATACAAACTGCTTTACTGCAAGCTGCAATTGTTATAAAAACGACACTGAAATAAGTATTACCAAACAAATTAAAAATAGGGATAGATTAACTTCTATCCCTATTTTATGCATTTTATCGGCTATTTAAAACAATTTGACGTTGATTATGTCGTTATTAAAAAATAAGCAGACGATTTTTCTTAATTTTCAAAAAATCGTTTAACGACATTGAAATAAAAATTACGAATTAGAATGAAAAACATAACCATACTAGAAGCAGGTTTAATTTTAAGAATAGTTTTAGCAATCACAATGCTTTCAGCCGTGGCTGACCGATTTGGAATTTGGGGAGCACCTGGCTCAAATGGCGTTGCCTGGGGAAATTGGGAAAACTTTGTGGTTTACACTCAAACTCTTAATCCTTTTGCTGCTAAATCTACGGCAGAAATACTCGGCGCAATTGCCACTTTCTTTGAAGTATTATTATCTCTTTTATTGCTTTTTGGTTTCAAAACCAGAATTGCCGCTTTAGGAACTGCTTTTTTAATGCTGCTTTTTGCGCTTGCAATGGCAATATCGGTTTCCATAAAAGCACCTTTTGATTATTCGGTTTTAACCAGCGCCGCAGCGGCATTATTGCTTTCTACTATTGGGAAAACTGTTTTTGCAGTAGATAACAGAATATAAAAAACACAAAAGGGATAGAAATTCATCTATCCCTTTTTGCCCCCAAAATATTCAAAACACCATTAATTCTTACAAAAGGGCTTCTACATAATTTGCAATCTGCGAATCGGTTTGAGAATTAAAAGAAGACTGTACTAACTGCACGGTTAGAAACAAAGTAGCCTCTTTTAATTCCATTTTCACATCGTCATTATTTTCAGAATTGGTTAAGTGAATTGCACTTAATTTATCCTGCAGCGCTTCTTTTCCCATATCATCAGAACAAATCTTTTTTACAAATGATTCAACATCATCAAAAACAATATCCAGTCTTGATAATGGATATTCGTCATAAGCTGTAAAAGTATTCCAGTCAACATCTACCTTAATATCATAACCGGCTCTTTCTTTTAATTTCGCTTCAAAAGCCGGAAGTTTTTCTGTTTTAATTGATTCTGCTAAACGTTTTTCTGCTAATCCCATATTGATTTTAGTTATTAATTACAAAGGCAAATGTATCTTCTGAATTTATTTCCTGCATCACTATAAATAGTGATTTTTACTTTAATGATTAATCAAATCTATTACGCCTTTATTTTCTAAAATTTCTGCTAACATTTCGGATTCATATCCCATCAATTTGGCTTTTCGGACCTCTTTTAAAGCTTTTACAGCATCTTTTAATTTATAATGCATTTCGCCGAGGTTACAGACAAAAATGGGTTCCTTGGGATTTATTTCAACCGCCTTTTCAAAATACGGAAGTGATTCTTCATAACGCAGTTCGCGATCTAAAATGCAGCCATAACTATTGTAAATAAGTGCGTGAACAGGCGGTTCGTGTTCTGTTTTTGCAAAAAAATAATCTCTTTTACTGTAGCATATTTCAAATCCTTTTGTGTACCAAAGTATTCTTGCTTCTAGAAAATATGCCGATGCATATTGCGAATCTATGGCTTGCAGAGCGTCGCAATTTTTTTGGGCTGCTTCGTAATTTTTAGCAAAAACATAATCCCAGCCTTCTTTTAGGAGTGCCCGTTTCGTATCATCTTCTATTTTTTCATACCGTTCTTCATCCATTTCTTTTTTGCGATATTCATCAATTTCAATTTCCCAATCTGTAAAAACAACTTTCTTTTCGTTTGATGAAATTGTGAAAAGTAAATCTTTCGGATTATTTTCTTTAAATTCAAGAGAAAACGAAACACGGTTTTCAAAATCATCTGGTAAAACTTTTTCTATAAAGTGATGTAATTTTTGCGGATTTATATGCAGTTTCATCCACGGAAACAAATAGGAACCCCTGTAAACAAATGTGATTTTTTTAGGCAGATAGCGCGGCGAAATTTCTGCGGCAGCTTCTTTTTCTATCTTGTAATTTCCAAAAGTCGTGTCGGTAATTTCTAAATAATGGTGTTGGTCCAAACCCGAAAATTCTAAATTCCAGGCTGTTAATTTATCTTTGAGTTCAAAACGTTCCTGAATGTTATTGGACTTTCTGATGCTTTCGATTAACTGATAAAAATACTCTTTGTTATTATAATATTTATGACTGGATTGATGTGTGATAATTTTTTCATTCTTTTCTTCCTCACTGATTTCCGTCGATTCATTGGTTGTAAAGTCAAGCAAAACCGCATCATCATTATATAATTTAAAACCTCCGTTCTGGTAAATATGAAGATAGGTGCGTTTTATTTTTTGTCCTCTTATATTTTTGGATTCGTTTAATGGGTATTTTTCTTCTTCGAGCTGTAATTTATCAAACGGAAAAGGAACATTAATTTTATAATATTGATCTTCGATTATAGAATACCATGATATTTCAAAACTATCTGTACCAAAAGGAATATGAATTAAACCCGAAAAAGCAGATTGCTGTAAATGATAATATTTTGAAGAGGTTTCCATTTCTGCCAATTCTTCTTCTGAATAAAAAGGAACATTGTTCGCAGCTTTTATATCTGAAATTAAATGTTTAGAAGAATTTATAAAGGCAATCGAATCAATATACATAAGAAGTTCCCTATCGTGATAAACACTAAATGAAGCTTTAAAATAAGCATTGGCCAAACGAACTTTTGCATAATAATGCGACCCGAAATAATGCGTATAATAAACGATTGGAATTCCCAGCAGAATAGTTAACCAGATTGAAAAATACAAACCGTTGAATAGTGCTGTTTTTTGATATTCTACCAAAGCATAAACGCCATAATCTACAAACAGCAAGAATGCTGTAAGCAGAAAAACTCCAGCCAAAAATTCTAAAGTAATTCCGGCACGGGACCTTCCGTAATAATAAAAGTAAAAATAACCGCACCAGGCAAGCGCTGCATTAAAAAAGACAGCAAATCCAAATCCGATAAAATAAAGCAGTACATAACTTATAAGTGCTGCGGCACACAATAATCCAACGGGAAAGAAAATTTCACCGCTAAAATAAACGGGATCAACTTTTTTATACGAACGGTAATTTTTCATGATATTCTTCTGTTAAAAAAAGCAAATGTAAAGGTTCGCTAAACCACAGAAATCATTATAAATAGTGATTTTGAAAAACTGAATGTTCAAAAAAAAACAGAAGCAATTTTAAAAATTACTTCTGTTTCAAAAAATAGTAGTTATGGGCTAAATATCTAAGACAAAACTTAAAATTAGTCTTTGATGATATTAAATCCTTGGATTCTTCCGCTTTCTTTTAAACGGAAAGTTTCTTTTACAACTCCTGTAGAAGGGTTATATTGGTTAACTCCAGAGAAACCGTCTGTAGTACTGTTTGATAAGAAATAGATTTCTCCGTTATGGAAAAATGGATTTTGAGTTGTATAGAAATTATCTGGCGGCATATTTAAACGAGTTGCTTTTTTAGTCACAGCATCGATCTCATTCCAGAACCAAACGTCATCTCTATATTTAACTCCGTGCTGTCCTCCTCCATAATACGAAACAGCTCTTGATGGAATTGTAGTATAAATTTTGTTGTTGTAAGCAAAAAGTCTGTTGAACTCAGCTGGAAACTGGTATGTTTTCATGTCGATTACGAATGATGCATCAAAATTAACTTCTCCTTTTTTAATTCTAAGAATTTTTGAAGAATAGTCACTTGGCTGTGTTTTCATATCACCAACTGTAGCAAAATATAAATCGCCGGTAACTTCGTCTAAACTCCATAGAACGTGGTCAATAAACACACCTAAGTTCGTTGTATTGCCAATTTTGGTTACATTTTCGATTTTGTTTGTAGTTAAATCATACACTGCAATAGCGGCTTCTTTAACTACCGGAGTTACCTGCCAGTTTCCTGCAGCTTTATTTCCTAATAATAAATCTAAGTATAATTTATTGTCTCTTTTTGCAATAATTAACTGTCCGATTGACTCTAAAGGCTGTCCTTCTGAAAGTGAAGAAAAATCAATTTCTCCAGTTCTCTCCATTGTAGTTGGGTTAAATTTTTGCAATTTCAATCCGCCTCTTACTTTATCCCAGTAATACCCTTCTGTTGCACTTGCTACTAAAAAGTTAGTTTCGTAAGCGTTAGAAAGAGAAGGTAAAAATCCTTGGTCAACCACTTTACCTGTTGCATCAATTCCCATTTTGTTAATACCCTGTTTTGCATTTGAAACGTCATTTACTTTAAAAAGACTTTTTTCAAATGTTCTTCCTCCTAAAGATGAAGTTACTTGTAAAAACGGTAATCCAGAAAGGTTGATTTCTCTTGATTTGTTATCTTTTAAGGCATAAACACCACCGCTCCAGTTAGCTGCACCGTTGTATATAATCCAAGTTTCGTTTTTTGGTAAAGTATCATCGTTGTTACCATTATCGGTATTGTTATTATCGTCATTGCTGCTGCAAGAAAATAAAAGCATACAAGCAGCGATTCCTGCCAGTACTGAACGAAGTGATTTGCTTCTTTTCATAGTTAATCTGATTTATTGGTTTTATTTAAAAAAAATTATAAACTAGTTTGAGGTGGAATGATCTTCCGGGTCTTTGAACATTAAAATTGTCATACAGCCTTACATCTCCAATATTTCTGCACTCGGCCGAAACGGTTGTTTTTTGGTCAGAGAAATGATAGTTCACGCCAACATCATTAGAAAACTGACCTAATCTTCCGTCTTTTGGAATTATTAATGAAGTCTGAAAATCTTTTACTGAACCAAATAAGGGCGGTTCCTGATTTTTTGGAATATCAACTAAAAAGAATCGGTGGGTGTAATTGGCATTCCAGGTAAAATTTAAGCTGTCGTCTTTTTCAAATACGTTTGAGAAATAGGTGTTTGCCCAGAAGTTTCCAAACAAAAACGGAATATTAGGTACTCTTGAGTCATTTAAATATTTAAAAGCGGCTTCCTCAATTCCTACTCTGCGAATGTCCTGATAAGTTATATTGAATCCTGTATTAAGCCATTTTGCAGGCGAATAATTGGTTTCAAATTCAAAACCTTTTATATCCGAATTCTCATAATTTATATATCGATTGAACGGAATATCCAATTCAAGAAAAATAATATCTTTTACTTTTCTGTAGAATAAATTCGCCGAAAAAGTTAAACTGCTGTTTCCTTTTGCAATGGTGTATTGTCCGTTTAAGTTTAAATTGTGGCTTTTTTCAGGATTAAGATCCAGATTTTCTTTTACCAGTCTCGCATCTCCAAAAATTTCAAATTCATCAGGAAGGCGCGTTGCATATTCGTACGAAAGCTTTACTAAATAACTGTCTTTTACCCATTTTAAACCTCCCAAATAACCAAACTGACTGTCCTCTTTTGAAGATCTCCAGGCAAAACCATAATTATCAGTCGTAAAACCTTCTGTATTATAATGATAGTATTTTGCCGCAACGATACTTTCTAATTGGTTTTGGAACCATAAAGAACGCCACGCCAGAGCCATATTGTCTTTTCTATATGATGCAGGAACGGTCAGCACATCAACACCTTCAATTACAGAAACTGCTCCCAGCGGATCGCTTCCTTTTCTTCTTTGTGAATAATATAGTTCACTAAATTCTAAAAAGTCATTATCAGAAAGCTGATATTCTAAATTCAATCTCGATGAAACAAAATTGTATTTCATTCGCTGATTATTTCCCGTTCTAATTTCTCCCGGCTGCATATTTTCGGCAATAATTTCGCCTAACCAATTGTAACGAACGGTTGTTGTATCAATAAATTTGGTGTTAAAATGACTGTAATTGGTTAAAAAAGATACTTTTAGTTTATCGTCAAAAAACTTTTTACGATAATTTACCATTCCCGTATAATTTTGTTCTTTAGAAAATGCCTGTCCGTATACACTCACCATTCCGGCATCATTTTGAATCTGTTTGTAGAAATCAGAATAAATCAAAGTAAAACGAAGATCATCTGCCCAGGATTTGTCTTTTAATCCAACAAAAGCCTCTCCGTAACTGGATCTTGTCATGTCATGAAAACGTTTTACATCTCTAAATTCTTCATTGGTTGAATTTTGAACAGGAACATTTACTTTATAATCATTATCAGAATAATTAAAAGAACCGTTAAAACCTCCATAGAAATTATTTTTATTTTGAAGATAAAAATTTGCTGTTGCTCTGTGTGTGTTGAAAGAAGCGATTTCATAGGATACTTCGGCAAAGTTTTTATTTGAAGTTCTGGTTACCAGATTCACACCTCCTCCCAAAGCATCAGAAGCCAGATAAACCGGCATTACGCCTTTGTAAATTTCAACGCGGTCGAGCATATTTACCGGAATTGTTCCAAGGCTGAAACCATGTCCAAACAATTCTATAGGGATTCCGTCCTTAAAAATACGAACCGCTTTTCCCTGAAGTCCACCCAGATTAATCTGAACCTGAGAACCTATGTTTCCGTTTGTTCTTAATTTTACACCCGAAGCTCTGTTTAAAAAGTCTCCAACATCTCCTGCTTTATCATACTGTTTTTTTAAATCGATAACCTGAACAGAAAAAGGAGATTCTTCAATTTGCTTTTTCACGCTTTTGTTTTGTATCAGAACTTCTTTTAAATTTGCCTGATCACTGTTTGAAGAATCTATGCTGAAAGTAAAATGATTACGTTCGCCGCAGACAACCGAAATGGTTTGTCGGGACTTAATAATGTCGTTTTTTACAATTTCGATAGTGTAATTTCCATCGATTAGAGAAAGTTCCAGAATACCTGAGTTGCTGCTGTTTCCCATCGGTTTACTGTTAACCAAAACGGTTAAACCGGATGCAGGATTTCCAAGATTATCTTCAACATGAATGTAAACTGGACAGGCATTTGCAGAGAAAAGACCAACCAGGAACATAAACATAAGATTTAATTTAAATGTCAAAGCTGTTTTTATTTAAACTTATTATAAATTATATTTGCAAGTGCAAAAGTATTTGATTACTAATGGCTGCATTTATGAAAGTGGAAGTTTTAATTATGAATATAGAAGTATAAGGCATGGCATTTAAAATTGATTCAAATGATTTTGCAGATTTTCTGGAAACGGACAAAAAACCAGAAATAGAACAGCCTGGAATAGAACTGGAAAACGAAAAAGACATAAAATTTATCACCCCCAAAGGAGACATTTTATTTCATGAACACACGATTACAGAAGAGTTATCGATTCTTCAGGGAAGTTATCAATTGCATGACGATGTTGCGATTTCGGGACATGGGGATTCTTCGTTATTAGAAATGCATTTTAATCTTTCTGACCAAAAAATCGGGTATATAAATCCGGGTTCTGTTAAAGATTATGCTTCGCCGATGTCGGGCAATATAACTTATCTTTCTGCAGAAGATAATCATGCAAAAATTGACTTCAAAAAAGATATTATCTACAATACTTTTGACATTCATCTTCCTTTAAATGTGCTTACTAAATATGAAGGAGAATCGAAAGTAATGGACAATTTCCTTAATAATATTCAAAAAAATTCCAGCACCGCTTTAGCCAAAAATGAAATCAAGATAAGTGCTAAAATATTTGGTGTAATGCAGGATATAAAGAATTGTTTTTACAGGGGTTTAACCCGAAGAATTTATATGGAATCTAAAGTCTATGAGCTTATTGCGTTAAGCCATTACAATTTAGATACTGAAAAAGAATCACTGAACTTAGCAGGAAGCGATGTCGAAAAAATAAAATTTGCCGCACAGTTAATCCGCGAAAACATTGATAATCCGTTTACTATTATAGAACTGGCACGTAAAGTCGGCGTGAATCAGACCAAACTGAAAGAAGGTTTTAAAACCGTTTTTGGCGACACCGTTTTTGGCTATCTGCAGGAAATCAGGATGAACAAAGCCCGACATTATTTAGCTGATACATCGCTTTCAATTCAGGAAATAAGCCATCTTTCAGGCTATCAAAATGTATCTAATTTCAGCATTGCCTTTAAAAGAATCTTTGGCTACCCGCCTACTAAATTGAGGCTTAAGATTTAGTATTCAGCCGCAGTTTTCAGTTTTCAGTGTGGTCTGTCTAATTTAAAAAACGTGAAAACTCTGTCAAAGTTTAAAACTTTGACAAAGTCCCTGTAAACGGTAAACTATGACTGAAAACTGAGATTGAAAACTGAAAACTGAAAACTGCGGCTGAGCACTAAAAAACGGAGCACTAAAAAATTTTTAAGGTATATTTAAGTTCTAAAAACCTTCCCGAACAGATATCTATTCGTAAATTAGCGTCCAATAAAATATATCTAATGACAGTACTTACTTTTACCCTGATTATGCTTCTTGGGGCTTGTTTAGCCGGTTTTATTGGTTCATTATCAGGCTTGGGCGGCGGCATCATTATTATTCCTCTTTTAACTATAGTTCTTGGTGTTGATATTCATTATGCAATTGGAGCGGCTTTAGTTTCGGTTATTGCCACTTCTTCAGGTTCGGCGGCAGCTTATGTAAAAGAAGGAATTACCAATATGCGCCTAGGGATTTTTCTTGAAATTGCAACTACAATTGGAGCCGTTTGCGGTGCATTGCTTTCTACTATTGCCCCTACTTCATTCATTGCCGTTTTATTCGGACTTACTTTAATATTTTCTGCTGTAAATTCACTTCGAAAGAAAGAAGAACATATTGTTTTAGAATCAAGCCCGCTGGCTAAAAAACTAAAATTAGACGGAACTTATCCAACGCACGACGGCGAAGTGGTAAGCTATGGAACCAAAAACGTAATTGGCGGTTTCAGCATGATGGGAATTGCCGGAATGATGTCGGGTTTACTAGGAATTGGTTCTGGCGCTTTTAAAGTAATTGCCATGGATAATATTATGAGAATTCCGTTTAAGGTTTCGACTACTACAAGCAACTTTATGATGGGCGTTACGGCAATGGCAAGTTCTGTAATTTATATCCAGAAAGGATATATCGAACCCGGAATTTGTATGCCTGTGGTTATTGGCGTATTGTTTGGTGCTATGGCCGGAGCTAAAGTTTTGGTAAGAACCAACCCTAAAAAATTGAGAATCTTTTTTGCATGCCTGATTTTTGTATTGGCAGTTAATATGATCTACAACGGAATTAATGGAAAAATCTAAAGTTATGCAAAACGAAAAATTTGGAGAAAAAGATTTTCAAACTATTATTGGAAATTTATTACGCTACGGCGTTTGGATTTCGTTATCGGTTGCTTTTATTGGCGGAATTGTATATTTAATGCACCACGGAAGTGAAATCGAAGATTATTCGGTTTTTAAGGAAAACGACCGAAATATCTTCGAAGTTATTGCTGCCGTTTACCATGGCGCTGTTCAGGGAAATGGAGCTTATTTAATATTTGTTGGTATTATTTTGCTTTTCCTTACACCTGTATTCAGGGTTTTACTTTCTTTATTTTCTTTTCTGTTAGAGAAAGATTATCTGTATGTTGTCATTACATTGATCGTTATTCTGATTATTATAACGAGTATATCTTTTGGGTTTTCTCATTAAGAAATAGTAGAATTTAGAATTGAATAGTAGAATTGATCTGGGAATTTAATTATTGTAATTTGGTTTAAACTGCATTTTATGGAAATAGGAATAGATAGTTTTGCTTCGGCAATGTATGGCGACAGTAACACGCTTAGCGGTGTAGATGCCATGGAACAATTACTGCAGAGAATTGAATTTGCAGATCAGGCTGGATTAGATGTTTTTGGGATTGGAGAACATCATAAAAAAGAATTTCTGGACTCGGCAACGGCAGTCATTTTAAGTGCTGCAGCAACGAGAACCCAAAACATACGTTTGACAAGTGCGGTAACGGTTTTAAGCGCTGCCGATCCGGTTCGTGTTTATCAAAGTTTTGCAACACTGGATTTAATCTCTAAAGGAAGAACTGAAATTGTTGTGGGCCGTGGTTCTGCTATTGAAGCGTATCCCCTTTTTGGATTTGATCTTAATGATTATGATGCACTTTTTAAGGAAAAACTGGAATTATTACTTCAAATTAGAGACAACGAATTTATAAACTGGTACGGAAAATTTCGTCCGGCATTAAATAATCAGCCCGTTTATCCGAGAGCTTTACAGGAAAAAATGCCTATTTGGCTTGGTGTTGGCGGAACTCCTGAATCTTTTATCAGAGCCGGAAGTTTGGGCTTACCTTTAATGGTGGCTATAATTGGCGGACAAACACATCGATTTAAACCTTTAATCGATTTATATCGTCAGGCTGGTGAAGCAGCAGGTTTTAAATCACACGAATTAAAAGTCGGAATACATTCTCCGGGATATGTATCGAATACAACCGAAAAAGCAATCGAAGAATATTATCCGGGTTATGCCGAGTTATGGACAAAATTAGGATATGAAAGAGGCTGGCCTCCAGTAACAAAAGGTAAATTTGATGGATTAATTGATGATCTGGGTGTTTTAATTGTAGGAAGTCCGGAAAGAGCGGCAGAGAAAATCTTACGCCACAGTGAAGCACTTGGCGGTATAGAAAGGTTTACTTTTCAGATGGATAACGCAGGATTGACGCATTCGCAGTTAATGAGCGCTATAGAACTTATCGGAACAAAATTAATTCCTTTGATTAGAAAAGGATAATTGGTGTGTGTTTGGCCACAGATACACAGATTAAACGGATTTATTATAATTAAACAGTGTAAACCGTTAAACCAGTGGACAATATAAACATATAACAATTCAAAAAAAACTTTGAACTTTTGTCTCTCTTAGCCTTTGAACCTATAAAAAAAAGCATCCGTTCTTATCGGATGCTTTCTTTTTATTTGGCTGTATTGAAATTAAAACAATTTGTATGTTACACCAATTCTAAAGTTAACCGGCTGTTCTGTCTGCCAGTAATATGCATTTAACCAGCTGTAGTAAGAACCACTGTAAAGGTATTTATCTAAGATATTAAATACATTTCCTGTAATTTTAAATTTACCTGTTTCATAAGATAAACCTCCATCAAGTCTGAAATAAGTTGGAAGTTTTTCTAAACCTACACTCCAAGTATCTGTTTGACGTCCAGCAAGGAACGATCCTCCAATAGAAGCGCCAAATCCTTTAAGTGCACCGCCTTGTACTGTATAGTTTAACCAAGCGTTTGCAGTATGTTTTGCATAACCCGGCACGATATCTCCTTTTTTAATTCCTGTTGCTAATGAAACCGCAGGATCAACTTCATTTACAATTGATTCAGTAAACGCATAGTTGGCAATAAGATTAAGGCCGTCGAATAATTTTCCTCTTAAATCAAATTCAAAACCTTGTGCTCTTTTTTCTCCTAAAACAACACTAAACTGCTGACCCGGAGTATTGGCCGGATCTGATGTAAGTTCGTTTTTCTTTAAGATGTTGTAAGCTGCCAAAGTTGTACTCCAGGAACCGTCGAACCAATCTTTCTTGATCCCTATTTCCATGTTGTTACCTGTAAGCGGTTTTACTTTATCTCCGTTTTTGATAATACCAGATTGTGGAATAAAGGCCTGATCATATAATCCGTATACCGCTAATGATTCATCAATAGAAATACTTAATCCAACACGCGGCGTAATATGGCTGTCTTCAATAGGTGCTCCGCCCCAGCTTGCCTGACTGATCCAAGTATATCTTCCGGCAAGAGTAAGTCTTACTTTATTTTCAAAAAATCCTAATTCGTCCTGAACATAACCTGCTGCATATTCAGTACTCATTAAACCTCCTGCATTTTTTGCTCTAATAGAAAGCGGTGTCGTGTGATCAAAATTTGGTAATCCGTTTGACGGCGTTCCGTAATTTGGATTATAAACATTAAAAGGATTATCAACTGTATCGAGATCATGAGATTGTCCCCAATCGGCTGCATAATCTTTACTTCCTAAATCTACTCCTCCTAATACTTTATGAGAAACAGCACCTGTATTGAATTTTCCGTTAACGAAAATCTGCCCTAAATACATATTACTTTCAGCATCCCAGATCCCCACGTTTCTGATGATTTCACCATAAGCAAGATTACCTTCTGCAACACCATCAAAATCTCTGTCAGCAGGTCCGGGACCAACAACACCCGGCCAAGAACTGTATCCTTGCTGTATGTATTTAAAGTAAGAGGTTTGAGCTGTAAGTTTCCAGTTATCATCAAATTTATGTTCGAAAGTAAGATAACCACTGTGATCCTGAATATTAGTATCTGGTAATCCAGGCTGTGTCATTGTAAAATTGCGCGGTAAAGCTGCGTAGCCTCCAGCTGCAGGACCAAATACATAATAAGAACCTACTTCGGTCATATTAGCGTATTGGAAATTGTATTCTGCAGAAATTTTTGTTTTATCATCAATTTGATATGAAATTACCGGAGCAATTACATAACGGTTATTGTGTTCGAAAGAACGGTGAGAACCTTTATTTTGAGCCGCTCCGTTAAATCTGTACAATAATTTTCCTTTTTTATCTAATTTCCCGTCAAGGTCAAGACTTACTCTGTAAAAATCATAGCTTCCGCCAATTGCAGTAACCTCACCTTTTGTAATTCCGGTTGGTTTTTTAGTTACCACATTATAAAGTCCGCTTGGATCACCGCTTGAAAGCATAAATCCTGCAGGACCTTTTACAAATTCGATATGATCGACAAAACTCATATCTTCAGTTAATGGTCCCCAGAAAGAAGATACCACGTTAAACCCATTACGGAAAGCCTGAATTTGAGAACCACGCATTGTAATATTCGTGTACAAATCTCCCCAGTGCTCTAAACGTACAGCACCACTCACATTACGAATTACACCATCACTCATACTTGTAATCTGCTGATCTTTTAAAGTCTGCCCGCTTACAATCTGAACGTTTTGAGGAATTTCAAGAACCGGAGTCTGAAGACGTAATGATAATGAAGGTTTATCCTGTTTGTATTTATTTTTTGTGATCACAACTTCATCAAGATCTTCCTGACTTTCAGAAAGTGAAAAGTTTTTGGTTGTCGTTTGTTTTGCAGTAACAACAATTGCATCTTCAAGAGGATGAATACCAACTGAACGAACACTAATTGTGTAAGAACCCGGTTTTACATTTCTAATTTCATATTGTCCGTTTGCGTTGGTAACAGACGAATATTTTGTTCCTTTAAGAACTACTGAAATGCCTTCTAATGGTTCATTTCCGCTTAAAGTAACTTTTCCGCTCACTTTTCCTAATTCCTGACTCATCATATTTAATGATGTTAAAAGAATCGTAAAAAAAAATGCTTTCTTAATAACATTCATGCTCATTTTAATATTATTTTAAGTTTTGTTTGGCAAAAGTACAGGCTAATAATGGGTTTTCCAAATTATTTTTAATCATTCTAAATAAATATAATTAAAAACTAGTATTTAGTGAAATAATGGTAAACGAAAATATTATTGCTAATTTTTACTTAAGTCTGCTTACCTTTAATCCTGCAAAAAAATCCTCAAAATATGAATACTACCAAAACAGTTAGAAAAGTTGCTATTGTAGGTTATAATCGAATTCCGTTTGCGAGAGCCAACACAGCTTATGCATCTGTAGGAAATCAGGAAATGATGACCGCAGCCTTAAACGGACTTGTCGATAAGTACAATCTGCAAGGCCAATTATTAGGTGAAGTTGCCGGAGGTGCCGTAATCAAACATACTTACGATAATAATTTAATTAGGGAATGTGTTATGAAAACAACTCTGGATCCCGCAACCCCTGCCTGCGATTTACAACAGGCCTGCGATACCGGAATTGAAAGTGCTGTTTACATCGCTAATAAAATTGCGCTTGGACAAATTGAATCAGGAATTGCCGGCGGTGTAGATTCTATCAGTGATATACCAATGGCCATTAGCGAAAAACTAAGGAGAGTTTTGCTGGAAGCGAGACAAGCAAAGTCTTTTGGTGGAAAAATTAAGGCATTTTTAAAAATACGTCCAAGTGATTTATCGCCTTTAGTACCCATAAATGAAGAACAGCAAACCGGACTTTCAATGGGCGGACATACCGAGATTACAGCAAAATATTATAAAATTTCAAGAGAAGACCAGGATAATTTTGCTCTTAAAAGTCATTTGAATATGGCTAAAGCCTATGATGAAGGTTTCTTTAATGATATGATTACACCTTTCAGCGGACTTGAAAAAGACAATAATCTGAGAAAAGACAGTACTATCGAAAAACTGGCGAAATTAAAACCTGCTTTTGATAAAGTAAACGGAACTTTAACTGCCGGAAACTCTACTCCGCTTACTGATGGTGCTTCTTGTGTACTTTTAGCCAGCGAAGAGTGGGCAAAAGAACACAATCTCCCTATTTTGGCTTATATTACTTTTGCTGAAGTTGCCGCTGTAGAATATGTAAAAAACCAGCAGAACCTTTTATTAGCGCCTTTATTTGCTGCAAGCAAAATGCTTGAAAAAGCTGAATTGAGTTTACAGGATTTTGATTTTTATGAAATCCATGAAGCGTTTGCTGCACAGGTGCTGGCAACTTTAAAAATTTGGGAAAGCCCTGAATTAAGTGCCAAATTAGGTTTAAAGAAAACTCTTGGCGCAATAGACCGCGAAAAGCTAAATGTAAAAGGAAGCAGTCTTGCAGCCGCACATCCTTTTGCGGCAACCGGCGGCAGAATAATTGGCGTAATGGCAAAATTATTAAATGAAAAAGGTTCAGGCCGGGGATTTGTTTCGATTTGTGCCGCAGGCGGACAAGGCGTTACCATGATAATCGAAAAATAATTATTAAAACCCGGCAGGGTTTAAAACCTGCCGGGTTTACTACATACGAAATGTTCAACCCTCGTAATTATAGTTTGTCTTAAAAAGCAAATTCTTCTACAAAAGATAACGCTTTTGGCAAAGCATTTTCGGCAAAATCAGGAATTGCGGTTCCTTCTACACGAAAAGTGGTAACATCCGTCATTCCTAAAAAGCCTAAAACAGTTCGAAGATATGATTCTGAAAAATCGTAGCTTTTATATGGTCCTTCAGAAAATATTGCTCCTGATGCAATCGATAAATACACTTTTTTATCGGTTACTAATCCTTTTGGTCCTTCTGCACTATAGCTAAAAGTCTTTCCAGCTCTGGCAACCTGATCAATCCACCCTTTTAAAACTGCCGGAATACCAAAATTGTACAAAGGCACACCAATTACAATAATATCAGATTCTAGTAAAGTTTCTATAGCTTCATCTGAATATTTAAGTGCCTCTGTTTGTGCCGCTGTGTGTGTTTCTGCAGGAGCATAAACTGCACTAATATGCGAATTGGTCAAGTATGGCAAAGGCGTTTTAGTAAGATCAAGAGTCTTTACATTGATTTCGGGATTTGCTGCTGCTAATTTTTCGATTACCGCGTTCGATAACTGGTTACTGAATGAAGTATCTCCATTTGTGCTGGTAATTATGCGTAGAATTTTTTGGCTCATAATTTATAAAATTTGTTTTGCGATACAAACTTATCTACATTTGCTATCTCTTTTATAGTACTATCCTCCAGGATAGCGCTATCCTTGAGGATAGTATAGATAAATTATGGAAACACAAACGGAACATTCAGAAGTAAAAGACTGCAAACCACAAGAATGCATGGGCGCGTTACTTCCGGTAAGAGATGCATTAGAAGTGTTAAGCGGCAGATGGAAATTACCAATTCTAATTGCTTTATCTGACCGTCCAAAACGATTCAAGGAAATCTCGAAAGACATCAACGGAATTACGGATAAAATGCTTTCTAAAGAACTGAAAGACCTTGAAGTTAACAAACTTGTAACCCGAAAGGTTTATGATACTTTCCCGCCAACTGTAGAATATTCGCGAACAGAACACAGCCAATCTCTCACAAATGTTATTATCGCTTTAAGAGACTGGGGAACTTTGCACCGAAAAGAAATTATTGGAAAATAACAAAAAGTCCGAAGTATTCACTTGATTTTAAGCCTAAAAGAAATTTTAGTAAAACCAATAATTATACAGAAATAGAGTAAATTTGATTACCCAAATCACTAAATTTTCTGAATAATTATGAAAAAAAGTCTACATCTTAACATTACGAGGCGCCTTTTTAGTTTTTTTCTATTAAACTTTGCTTTATTAATTTCATCGCAATCCTATTCTCAATACATTACTCAAAACCTCGCTCCTACAGCTGTAATAAAAGAAGGTCTTGCTCTTGAACAATCTCCCGACGGAAGAATTTTTATTGCCGAAAGAGCCGGAATTGTCAAAGTATTTCAAAACAATACGGTCTCGACAGTTTTTACGGTAAATACCGTAACAGATGCTGAACAAGGTTTACTCGGTTTAACGCTTCATCCTAACTTTGCTGTAAACGGCTATATTTATGTTTTTTATGCCATAAATGACGGCGTAGTGAGACATCGAATAGAAAGAATCAAAATCGACAATACCAATCAGGTTGTCAACAGACAGGAAATTTTACTTTTAGAACCTATTGGCGGCGGATTCCATAATGGCGGTGATTTAAAATTTTTCAACGGTTATCTTTATGTGACCGTTGGCGATAGTCAGCAAAATACAAATTCACAAGATTTAGATACATATAAAGGAAAAATTCTACGTTTAACAGAAGATGGACTCCCGGCTCCCGGAAATCCTTATTATGGAAACGGTTCTACACAAATACAAAGCATCTGGGTGTACGGTTTTAGAAATCCGTGGAGACTGGTTCCCAATGAAACAGCCAATAAATTATATGTTTTGGATGTTGGAACGTCTTGGGAAGAAATAAACGAAATCAGCAATCCGGCTATTCGTAATTATGCGTGGGGACATCCGCAGGGAGGTGACGGAAAACAAACCGAAACTAATCTATTTACCAATCCAGTTTTTACATATGGAACCGGAACCATTGGAAATGCATTGACAAACGGCGTACTTTACAATCCAACGATTTCACGTTATCCTAATCTTCAGGGGAAATTTATCATAAAAGATTATGTTCGAACAGAAATCAGGTCATTTGATCCTAATATTGCTGATCCGGTTTCGACAACTTTCTTTAATGCACCGCAGGCGCAGCAATATGTTCTTGGAATGATGTTAGGCAATGATGGCTATATTTATTACTGTGCCTACGGAAACAACGGTTCTTTAATTAAACTGGATTATATTGAAACGGCTGCTCCAACAATTGTAAATCATCCCGTTTCTCAATCTATAATGGAAACCAATCCCGTAACTTTTACAGTTTCGGCAAGCGGTACAGGATTAACTTATCAATGGCAGTTCAACAACGTAAATATTAACGGAGCAACTGCAGCAACGTATACAATCGCAAATGTTACCAATGTAAATGCCGGAAATTATAGAGTAATTGTTACTAATACTGCTGGAAATGCAACCAGCAATCCCGCAGTTTTAACCGTTACGCCGTTTAGCAATGCGCCAACTGTATCAATAGTTTCTCCTTTACCAACATTAAAATGGAATGCTGATGATATTGTACACTTTGAAGCCACAGCAGCAGATGTCGAAGACGGAGCTTTGCCTCCAAGTGCTTTTTCATGGAATATCGATCTTTTTCACGAAGATATTCCGGGAGCAGGACACTCACATCCGGGTGCAAGTCCGCAAGGCGTAAAAGCTGGAAATTTTACAGCTTCTAATCAGGGAGAAAAAACACCAAATGTATGGTATCGTTTTACCGTAAAAGTAACCGACAGTAATGGTTTAACAGGCACAGCTTTTGTCGACATCAAACCTAATTTAGTTGATGTTACAGTAACAAGTTCGCCGGTTCCGCTCAATTTAGAATTCAATCAAAAGCCAGTTACAGCACCTTCAACAAAACAAGTCGTGGCAAATGCAGCTTTGCAAACCTTAAATGCACCCACTCCGCAATATATAGATAACACTCGCTACGATTTTGATCACTGGGGTCAGGGCGGAACTGCCAATCAAACTTTTAAAGCTCCAGCGGCAGGAACAATTACATACACCGCATTCTATACAGCTACAGTGCTTCAAAATGCACCTTATCAAGGATTAACTGCCCAAATTCCGGGTGTTATTGAAGCCGAAAATTATGACATTGGCCCAAGTGCTTTTCTGGATAAAAATGGCGGAGGAGACACACCGTACCGACCTGGTGACGGCGTAGGAACAGATGTCTGCAACGAAGGCGGATTTAATCTTTCTTATGTAGTAAAAGACGAATGGTTAAAATATACCGCAAGAGTAAACACAACCGGAAACTATACTATAAATCTACGAATTGCGACTCCATATAATACGAGAAAATTACATCTTGAAGTCGATGGTGTAAATGTAACCGGAGTGGTGAATATTCCAAATACAGGAGGATTCCAAAACTGGCAGACCTTTGCAATTCCAAATATTCCATTAACGCAGGGAAATCATGTTATTACTTTGTATTTTGATGAAAATGACACCAATGTAAACAAAATGGAATTTGTACTGTCAGGAAGTACGGCTGCTCCTATCGCCGATTTTGAAGTAACACCTCAAATGGGCTGTATTAATACTCCGGTAATTTTCACGTCTGTTTCTGTAGGAACAGTAGACAATTATCTTTGGAGTTTTGGCGAAGGCGCACAACCGGCAACTGCAACAGGAGTTGGTCCGCATACCGTAATTTATGGTACAGAAGGAACAAAATCGGTTTCATTAACCGTTAGTAATTCAATTGGAAGCAATGTAAAAAACAATTCCCCTTTTATGGTTCATAATTGTAATCTGGGAGTTGAAAATCCGAATGGAGAATCAAACAAAATCATCGTTTATCCCAATCCGTCAAAAGGATTATTTCATTTGTCTAAAGAGTTGGAATGGAGTGTATTTTCTGCTGCCGGAAGTAAAATTAAGCAGGGTAAAGGAAATGAAATTTCAATTTTTGAGCAGGCATCCGGAATTTACTTTCTAAAAACAAATGCCTCATCTAAAGCGATTCCAATCACCAAACAATAAGCATTAGTTTTGATTTGAAAGAATATATTGAATAACGTCCAGCCATAACTGGACGTTATTTATTTTTAGAAACTAAAAAAATGGTGCCTTCGTGCCTTTGCGGCAAAAAAATCTAAATCGAAAAATAAGGCGTCAAAATATCTTCAAAATTATAAAGTCCTTTTTTCTTATCTTTCAAATTCTCCGCCACAAAAACGACTCCGTTTCCAAAAGCTTCTCTTGAAATTGATTCGTGAATTAAACGAACCGTTTGATACGGAAATCCAAATATAACTTCGTGTTTTCCAACGATTCCTCCTGCCCTTACCGAGTTAATGTTTTCTTTTTCAACATCCAGAGCTTCGGCAATTTTTAATGCAGTGCCCGATGTGCCTTGTTTTTTCTTAAAATGTTCTTCATTGACTTCAATATCAACCCAAGGGGCAATTTTCTTTAAAAACTTAGCCGCAAACAATAAATAATTTACTCCTAATGTGATGTTTGGCGACCAGAAAACAGTCGTTTTATTAGATAATTTTTTAAGTAGTTTTAGTTCATCTTCTTGATAATGAGAAATAGCAGAAATAATTTTAACGTTTTTTAATGCAGCTGATTCGCCATAAGTGTAAATCCCTTCATTCGATGAAAAATCAATAATAACATCAACCGGATGTTTCTCCAATAATTCATCTATACTTGTAGTCGCACTTGAGTAAATTAATCCGGGTTCTTCTGACTCAACTCCGAAAAATTCAGGAACAGATCTGTGTTCTAAAACTTTACTTTGTCTTAAAACCCACTCCAGCGAGAATTTTTTGTTTTCCAGTAATATTGACGCTACTGATTTTCCAGTCTTTCCGAATCCGATTAATCCTATTTTCATATAATATTTTTTAAATTGAGCATGAAACTCGTTAGCAGAAATTGATACTTTTAGAAGGCATAACAATCAGGAAATTGCTTCAAAAAAAAGCCTCTAAAATATCCTAGTTCGATAAAAATAGGAAAATTGTAACAGTTTCGCTAATTAAAATCCACTTTTATAACAATTCAGGAAGTACTTAACAAGAATTATTCTGCTAATACGATTTTCCTGCATTAGTGTTTAAAGTTCTCATCAAAAGGGATTTTGCAGCTAAATTTCTACACTTATTTTCCTTCGTAATATTTAAAAAAAATAGCAGTAAAAAAAAGATTTAGTAATATACAACTCAACATATTTTGACTAGTTTTATGGCCTGATACCCCCCGAATCAATATCAGTAAATAATGGCTTACAATACGAAAGAATTAGTACGATTTTTAGATGCTCAAAACAAGCTGTATTTAACAGCTCTTGATGAAATAAAAAAAGGTAAAAAGGAATCTCCGTGGATGTGGTTTATTTTTCCTCAAATAAAAGGAATGGGTTCCAGCGACACTTCTAAGTTTTACGAAATTAAAAGTGCCGATGAAGCTATTGCTTTTTTAGAACATCCTATTTTAGGAAAACATCTTGTAGAAATTACTGCCGAATTAATCAAAAAGGAAGAAGAAACAGTAAGCGATATATTTGGAATTCCTGATGTCGAGAAACTTCAGTCCTGTATGACATTGTTTGCCAGCATTCAAAACTCAGAACCGGTTTTTCAGGAAGTGCTGCATAAATTTTTCGATGGATCATCAGATTTTCATACACTTCAGTTACTATACAGTAATTTATAAGAAGTAAGAATCACTTTGCAAATCTGAAAGATCTTTTAAAAATAAGGTCGATTTAACTGCATTTCTAAATAAGATATTTATATTTGCAACGCTGTTGCGTTTATTTGTTTGATAATTAAACATTTAAATATCCAAACAGAAATATCACGGAATGAAAAAGAAGATTACAATCGTAAATTTCCTAATGTCTTTTATAGTATTGTTCGCCATGCTGTTTCAGACAGTTCACTCCTACGAGCATATTTTAAAGCAGTCCGCAGAGAAACGCTGTGAACATAAATATACACCTGGTCAAAAAGAAATAACGCACAGCCACTCGGTCGATACAAATTGTCCTATTTGTCATTTTGCTTTCAGTACGTTTATTCCAAATTCATTTCAGGTATTTACATTTCACAAAACAATTGTTGAAACCTCTTATATATTCCTTTATTTTGAGGGCATTTCAACCTTTTTCAAAGGCAGTCTTTTTGCACTGCGCGCACCACCTGCATTCTTTTAATTACTACAATTTTATTTTTCAACTAAAATAACCTTTTTCTGCTTAATTGAAATTGGCAAAAGAAAAACTTATTTTATTATTTTTTGATTTGGAATTTTTAAAGCCAATCAAAAAACTTATTATTTCATTGCAGTAATTCTCCAATAAAAAATCTAACAATCAAGCTTTAAAATCATAAAAAGCCTGAAAGTTCTACATCTATTTTAAAAATCAATTTTCTCAATAAATAAACTTATGCTTACAGCAAAAAACCTGACCAAAAAATATGGCGATCATACGGCTTTGAATGCCTTAAACTTAACGATTAAAGAAGGAGAAATCTTTGCTCTTTTAGGACAAAACGGCGCCGGAAAAACTACTACCATTAATTTATTTTTAGGTTTTATTGAACCTACATCGGGAGAATTAGAAATCAACAACATTTCGGTTACCGAAAATAATCAGGAAACCAAAAAACATGTCGCATATATTCCCGAAACCGTAATGTTGTACCCAAATCTTACAGGTTTAGAGAATCTTAAATTCTTTTCGTCATTGGCAGGATTTAAATATTCTGCGGGAGAATTGACGTATTTTTTAAACAAAGCCGGGCTTCAGGCTGGAGCACACGACCAAAATCTAGGCGGTTATTCTAAAGGAATGCGCCAGAAAGTGGGAATCGCAATTGCGATTGCTAAAAAAGCAAAAGTGCTTTTACTGGACGAACCTACGAGTGGTTTAGATCCAAAAGCGTCTAACGAATTCTCGCAGATTTTAAAAGAACTTTCGGCAGACGGAACGGCAATTTTAATGGCTACTCATGATATTTTCAGAGCCAGAGAAGTTGCTTCGCATATTGGGATTATGAAACAGGGAAATTTAGTTACCGTTATTGAAGCCGATAAAATATCAGCCAATGAACTGGAAGATTTATATTTACAAACTGTTTAAGATGAAAAATATATTCTCACTTTTACTCTTAATAAGCGGTACGCATTTCATCCAGGCTCAAAATAACAATAACAAAGTTAAAGACAGCATTGCAAAAGATTCTCTTGAAATGGTAACCAAACGAAATGAATTACAGACTGTTGAAATTGTAGGTCGTTCGACCAAAAAGTACAACAGCGATTATTCATTTGCCGCTACTAAAATTGCTGCTTTAAACAAAGATATTCCGCAGTCTATTTCGACTATAACCAAAGAATTAATTACTGATAAAGGTGCTTTTTATCTGGCCGATGCCGTTAAAATGTCGAGTGGTGTAATTCCCGCTAGTTATTACAATCAATATACAATTCGTGGTATTAGTCAAAATGAAGAAGGCCAGATAATCAACGGAATGCGAACACGCCAGTATTATTTTTTACAGCCTTTAACAAGCAACATAGAACGTGTTGAAGTAATAAAAGGTCCGTCGAGTGCTACATTTTCTTCTGTTGATCCGGGGGGAAGTATTAATATGGTAACCAAAAAACCTTTGGCAATTGACCGAAAAGAAATCAGCATGAGCGTGGGAAGTTTTAGTACTCTGCGCGGAACGCTTGATTTTACCGGTCCCTTAAACGAATCTAAAACACTTTTATATCGTGTAAATGGTGCGTATCAGCAGGCAAAATCATTTCGTGATTTAGTCAATAATAAATCGTTTTTGATCTCGCCTTCTTTTAGTTATATCCCAAATGAAAAAACGGCGATTAACACCGAGTTAATTTTAAGCGATATGAACGGAATTCTGGATCGCGGACAGCCTATTTTTGGTGCCTCTGCCGGAAAAACCAGTTTAAATAAAACGCCGATAAGTTTAAATCTTGGCGCTCCAAGTGATTTTTTCAAGTCGAAAGAAATGATTTTGACGACCAATTTTTCCCATAAATTCAATTCGAAAATTGGTTTTAACGCTTCATACATGAAACAAACCTGGAACGAAGATTTACAGGAACACAGAACGACAAATGCTTTTGGGGTTGATATGAACAATCAGCCCGTTACCAATCTGGCGATGATGCAGTTTGTACAGCGCCAGCAAAATTGGGATATCGACAATTTAAGTGCTTATTTAAACTTCGATTTAAAAACCGGAAAACTCAATCATAAATTATTGACGGGCTACGATTTAAGCAGCTGGAACAAAAACAAAGGCGGCGGACAAAATGCGGCGCGAGGTTATGTACTAAATGACGGAACGGTTGCGAGCAGTTTTGTTTTGGCGAATGCCTCAAATTACCAAACTATTACTATTGACGGCGTTGTCATGCCAAAACCAAACGTTGATTATTTTAATTTGAGTAATCCAAGCTACAAACTTACAAGTCCCGAAGATTATACGCTGAATGTGAGAACGGCTCTGCCATCGGCATTAACGACTACAAATGCGATTTACATTCAGGATCAGATTCAATGGGAAAAGTTTACTTTTTTATTAGGATTGCGAAACGAATGGTTTGAAGATATTACAAACTATGAAACCAATAACGAACTGAAAGTTAAAAAATCAGCTTTACTGCCAAGAGTTGGAATTACTTATGCCGTAAACAATGCCATAAATGTGTATACAACATATCTTGAAGGGTATCAGCCACAATCAAATACGGTTACTTTAATGCCTCAGACGGGAACTTTACCAGGTGGAAGTTTATTTGATCCGCTGGAAAGTGATTTAAAAGAAGTGGGAATTAAAACTACTTTTTTTAACAACTCGATGAGTTTTAATGCTGCAATTTATGAAATCAGACAGCGTAATATTTTAATGAATGCCAATGATCCTGTAAATCCTGATTTACTGGTTACGAGAGGTGCTGAACGCAGTCGTGGTTTTGAGTGCGATTTGGCAGGATATATTACACCAGACTGGCAGATTAATGCCTCGTACAGTTATATTGATGCCGAAATTATCAAAGACAATAATCCGGCTTTAATTGGTGCCAGAAAGCAAAACACACCAAAAAACAGCGCCAATTTATGGACACGCTACAATTTTGCTTCGGATTCTGATTTGCAAGATTTTGGAATTGGAATTGGAATGCAGTATCAAAGCAGTAAAATTCCTTGGTTTACCCGAGATTTTACACTTCCTGATTTTACCATTTTTGATGCCGCTTTATTCTACAAACCAAATAAAAGTAATGTGCAGATTGCTGTAAATGCTGGCAATTTATTAAACAAAACGTATTGGCTGGGCGCACAGAATTATTTGCGTTTATTTCCGGGAAGTCCTAGAAACGTAAGCCTTACCGTAACTTATAAATTTTAATTTATATGAAATTATTACATACAGAACTCCTTATAGCCAGGCATTTTAAAAATTCTGTTTTTAAAAATCCGGCAATTTATATTATTACACTTTTTATTGGCGCACTGCTTTTATTTGCTGCGTTTTCGGGTTGGGATAATTACAAAAGCCAAAACGAAACCAGCGAAAAATATCAGCATGAATCCCGCGAAGACTGGTTGAAAAATCCAGATAAGAATCCGCATAGAATGGCGCATTACGGGAATTTTGCTTTTAGAAAAAGTACATCTTTAAGCGTTTTTGAATTTGGAATGGAACCGTTTTTTGGAAATGCCATTTTCCTTGAAGCACATAAACAAAATACCGCCAATTTCTCTGAAGCCGGATTCTCTAACAGTATGCTTCGTTTTGGCGAAATCAGTATTGCGATGGTTTTACAGATTTTATTGCCTTTACTGATCTTTTTTGTTGGGTTTAATTCTGTGGCTTACGAAAGAGAAAACGGAACTTTAAAAATTCTTTTAAGTCAGGGGATCAACTGGAAACAGCTTTTGTTTGGTAAAGTTTTGGGTATTGCAAGCGTCGTAATGCTGCTTTTTGTTCCAACCATTATCGTTTTGGTTTTGATTTGGCTAACGCTTCAAAACTTTTCAATTTCAGCAGATGAAACAATCAAATTGCTTTTGTTTATTGGGTTTCATTTTATTTATCTGATGTTCTTTTGTGTCGTGGCCGTTTTGATTTCGGCGTCAAGCAAAACTTCAAAAAAAGCATTGGTTTCGTTAATTGGAATCTGGCTGATTTTTACCATAATTCTGCCAAGAACTACTCAGGCAATTGGAGCTTATTTGTATCAAGCGCCTTCTAAAATTCAATTTAACAGCAATATTGAAAAAGATATTCTGAAACAAGGTGACAGTCATAACCCGAATGATGTGCATTATAAAGCGATTAAAGATTCTTTATTGCGAGTTTACAAAGTCGATTCGGTACAAAAACTTCCTTTTAATTATTCCGGATTTATTATGACCGAAGGCGAGAAAATCAGCTCGAATATTTATAACCGGCATTTAGAAGAATTGCTAAAAATATACGCCAGACAAAACAGTTTTTCTAAAGCCGTTTCTTTCTTAAATCCATACATCGCAATGAAAAATTTATCGATGGGATTATCCAATACAGATTATGATTCGTACATCGATTTCCAGAAACAAGCCGAGAAATACCGTTACGGCATGGCGCAGAAAATGAACGCTTTACAGGTAAGATACATCAGCAATAAAAAGCCCGGACCAAACGACAAACCGCTCACAATCGGCAAAGAACACTGGGCCGAGGTTGAAGAGTTTCATTATGAGCCAAAAGGCATCTGGGAGGTTTTAAAAACCGAAATTGTTTCTGTCATTTCTATTCTTTTATGGGTAATTCTATTGTTTGTTTTAATTAGAATTGCTGCTAAAAAACTAAAAGCCATTTAATATGTTAGTACTCTTATTTAAAAATTTCATACGTTCAAAAGGTACCAAAATTGGCTTACTTTTTTTATTAATTATTGGTTTTATAAGCCTTTTAATAGGTCGCCAGTTTCAGGAAAAACAACAAAACAACATTACTGAAGCGGCAATTTACCAGAAAGAACATATTGCCAGAAATGCTGCTTTTCATAAAGATGAAATTGGACTTCTTCTGTATTACATTAAATTTTCATTGGTCAATAATACACTGCCAATTAATAGTTTAGCAATTGGACAGCGCGATGTAAATCCGTCGATTCAAAATGTTACGATTCGAGGTTTGGAAGGTCAGAAATACGATTCGGAACTCAATAATCCGAGTAATCTTTTGTCAGGAAATATCGATTTTAGTTTTGTGCTTTTATATTTGTTTCCGCTTTTGATTATTGCTTTTTCTTATAATATTATTTCTGAAGAAAAAGAATCAGGAACCTGGAAAATTGTGGCAACACAGAGTTCAAATACGTTTTTGTATATCTTAAAACTGTTTTATGTTAGAATTTTAAGTATAACGGCACTTTTGACTTTTATTCTTTTAGCAGCTGTTTTGTTTTTACAGATTCCGATAGATAAATCCTTTCTTGTGTTTTACGGGCTTTCGGTTTTGTATATTTTATTTTGGTTTGCGGTTTGTTTTTTCATTGTTTCCCTTCAAAAAAATTCCAACTTCAACGCTGTTATTTTATTGACAATCTGGTTATTTCTTATTATTATTCTTCCGGCAGGAATCAATACCTATATCATCAATAGATATAAAGTCCCCGAAGCTTTAGAATTAACACTTACGCAGAGAAATGCTTATCATGAAAAATGGGATATGGATAAACAGGAAACGCTGGATAAATTCTACAAACATTATCCGCAATTTAAAAATTATCCTTTGCCTGATAAAGAATTCAGCTGGCTTTGGTATTACGCCATGCAGCAAATGGGCGACGATGAATCTTCGGTACAATCCAAAGAATTAGAAACGAAACTACAACAGCGCAACCGCGCCAGTGAGCTGATTGCGCAGTTTATTCCAACGCTGCATACGCAGATTCAGTTAAATGAAATTGCAAAATCTGATTTGCGAAACCAACTTTCGTTTTTACAGGAAACAACAAAATTTCACGAAAAACTGCGTTTGTATTTTTATCCAAAGATATTCGACAATGCTCCGGTTGATCAGGAAAAATGGGAGAATTTTAAAGTAGAAACGTTTAAGGATAGCTCTGAAACGAGTTTTATGAAAGCGTTTTTGCCTTTATTGCTTTTTAGTTTATTGCTGATTGGTTTTGGATGGCGAAATTTTAATCGTAAAGTGTTTTTTTAACTGCAACATATTTAACCGCAAAGACGCAAAGTTCGCAAAGTTTATATAAAGCTTTGCGGACTTTGCGTTTTTTTTAAAGTCAATTCAAAGAATCCTTGCGTTCTTTGCGGTTAAAAAAATAGTACTTTTAATGAAATTTCTATTCAATGAAAAAAACATTCTTAATAAGCCTTCTCATTATTATCATTCTTTACGCCTTTAAACAACTGGTTTACAATCCATACAAATGGAAAAAAGCTATTAATACACCAGAACATAAATTGCAGTCAGGAAGTTTTATCTTTAGTAAACAAAGAGGCTCAAACGGAAGCCAAAGTATGGAAAACAAATATTTCATTTTTAAAGTAATTGCAATAGACGGCGATTATGTTAGACTTTCGGTAATTCGTCAGTTATCTGAAAAGGATAAATTAAAACAATCTAATTTTTCGACTACCAAACAAGCTTATAACGATTTAAAAGACAGCATTCATAAAATTACGATTACTCCAATTTTGCCGGGAGATTTATATAAAGAAGGGGCTTCTTTTACTTTAAATGATTATTTATTGGCTAAATATCCTGCTTTAAATCAGTCACGTTATTATTATGAAGATGTCAAATTATCTGTTGATTCAGTACAATATTTTAGTTTGGTTTATTCTAAAGAAAAAATCATAAGCAAAGGAAAACTGGTTCCGTGGATTTTAAACAACAGCACTACTCCGGAATTAGCGGAGAGATTATCTGAAAATATAGATTTAATACTTAATTAAATAATTTATCTAACCGCAATCCAGAAGCTTCTGGATTGCAGTTAAAAACTATAAACTAAACTTATTCTGAATAAATTTTCCTGTAAAGGTCTTTATTTTTATTTTATTTAGAATTAATATAAATAAACTTTTATATTTGCCGCTTTCTGAGCAAATAGAGTACTTTTCAAAATTTACTTAATATTGCCTTTCCAAAAGTAAATTTCAATTAATGAATAACCATGCAAGTTTCGAATTAAATCTCTTCAAATCCTTTAAGGAAGGAGACGAAACTGCTTTTAAGTTTTTCTACGATAAATATTTTAGAAGAATACAATCTTTTAGTATTCAGTTTATTTACGATCAGGATGAAGCCGAAAATCTGGCTCAGGAAGCTCTACTCCATTTATGGCAAAACAGGGAAAGTGTAGATTCTATTAACGGAATTCAGGCTTTTTTGTTTACTTACGCCAAATCTAAATGTCTGAATTTAATCCGACATAATAAGGTGAAGGATAAATTTAAAAAAGACTTACTTAACCACCAAGAAAGAGAACTGGATATTGAGGTTTTAAATTCGCTTCAATTCGATACGTTAGAATTAACCGAATTAGAATGTATTATTCAGGATTCTATTAATGATTTGCCGCCTAAAACCAGGGAAGTTTTTATAAAAAAACGCTTCGAAAATAAAAAAAATGCAGAAATAGCCGAAGAAATGGAAGTTACTTTAAAAGCTGTAGAAGCCCACATGACAAAGGCTTTGAAGATTTTAAAAACGAAATTATCGGATTATTTGTTCCTAATCTTTATCCTTATTTATAATAATTAAGAATAAAAGGTAGGGTTTTTTATTTCTGAAGTGTACTAACTATAGT
Organism: Flavobacterium sp. HSC-32F16; assembly: GCF_024171645.1. GTDB lineage: Bacteria > Bacteroidota > Bacteroidia > Flavobacteriales > Flavobacteriaceae > Flavobacterium. The sequence goes on from NZ_JALKAC010000001.1 coordinate 748,040, forward strand.
GAGACGTTTTAAAACTCAAATATGACATCGGAAATAATACAAAAATATCTTTCTAACGAAGCTTCAGAACAAGAAGTTCAGGCACTTTTTAAATGGATTGAAGCATCGGCAGAAAACAAAAAGCAATTTGTAACGGCTAAGAAAGCGTGGGTTCTTTCCGGCTTATCTGAAGATATTTTTAGTGATTCTGTTCCATTAATTCAAATGAAACCAAAAAACAGGCTGAGGCAGTACTTGAGCTATGCCGCAGTATTTTTAGTTGTAATTGGATTAGGAAAAACTATTTTATTATTTACCGATACATCTAAAGCATCAAAAGAAATTGTTCTGGAATTGGGCGACGGCCGTTTAGAATATTTTTCTGGAAAAAATCAAACTACTTTAGTAAATGACAAAGGAGATTTAGTGGCCAAAAAATTTCCTCATCAAATCATTTATTTTGGTAAAGCTGCTGCTGACAAACTGGTTTACAACACGCTTACCATTCCGTACGGAAAACGTTTCAAACTAAAACTTTCAGATGGTACTATTGTGAGTTTAAACGCTGGAAGTTCTTTACGCTATCCGGAACAATTTGGCAGTAACGGAAACCGAAATGTATATTTAACCGGAGAAGCTTTTTTTGAAGTGGCCAAAGATAAAGAGCATCCGTTTATTGTAAATGCCAATCAGGTTGATATTAAGGTTCTTGGGACAAAGTTTAATGTGAGCGCTTATCCCGAAAATCCTACTGTTAACAGTACTTTGATAGAAGGAAGTATTCAAATGTCTGAAACTGCAAATCCTTCTAATGTTATTTTGCTTGAGCCTAACCAAATGGCAACGTGGCAGAATAATGCTAAAAAAATTACGCTCAAAAATGTTGATCCTTCTTTTTATTCAGCCTGGACAAAAGGAGAACTGGCATTTAAAGACACCCCATTTTCTACAATCGCTAAAATGATTCAGCGTACCTACGATGTTGAGATTATTAATGAAAATTCTGATTTGGCCAGACAGAATTTTACTGGTACTATAAATAGCAGCGAATCTAGTGTTGAAAACATTTTAGATCTTCTAAAACGTGACACTCCTTTTAATTATTCAATTGAACATAAAACGATTACCATCACCAATCCTCGATAAATAAACAAACATGACATTTACGATACAACCCGTTTTAAGAAAAATTCTGTTTTTCTTAGCCATTCTCATATCTGGATTTAAAGGATTTTCTCAGAATAAACTCATAACATTACACGTAAAAAACAAACCTATAAGCCTAATTATCAAATCAATTGAAGAACAAACTGATTTTAGGATAATTTATAACGCCCGTAAAATTGATGCGGATCAGCTGGGCGATTTAGAGGTAAATAATGCTACTCTTGAAACGGCTTTAAAACAGTTGTTAAAGGGCAAAAACATTTCGTTTTACATTCAGAAAAAGCAGGTTTTATTAACGAGCTCTGCTCCTGATTCTTCTAATTCTGACGTTCAGGAAACGGAAAGATTTATTACCGGAACGGTTTATAACGCTAAAGATAAACAGCCTCTTCCGGGCGCAACTATCCGTATAAAAGGAACCGGAATGGGCGCTATAACTGATTTTAACGGAAAGTTTGTCTATCAGTTAAAAGGAAATAACATTCCGAATCTTGTTCTTGAAGTTGGATTTCTTGGAATGGAACCTCAGTCTCAAAAAGCAGACAACAAAAAAGATTTCATATTTTACCTTCAGGAAACTACTGATGAACTGAATCCGGTTGTGATTACTTCTTCTTATGGAACTACAAAACTAAAAGAGGAAATTGTAGGGAGTATTTCGACTTTGCAGGCAAAAGATATTGCGGTTGAGCAGGCTTCTGAAAGTTTTGATAAAATGATTACCGGCCAGATTGCGGGTGTTATGGTTGAAAATACTTCTGGTATAGGCGGTCCTGTAAAGATTAATATTCGAGGTCAGGGTACATTATCCTCTTTGAGCGGTGCTATTACAGGGACTTCGTCTCAGCCTCTTATTATTGTTGATGGTGTTGTAATGAGCGAAGAATATGCCATTGACAGTGCCAATTTTAACGGAAACGGTGATTTTTCTGAAAATTTAGGGAACCCGTTGATGAAAATTGCCCCGGAAAATATTGAAACGATTTCTGTATTAAAAGATGCTGCAGCAGTAGGTATTTATGGTGCCGATGGAGCAAACGGTGTAATTTTGATTACAACCAAAAAAGGAAAAAAAGGAAAAACACAATTTGGTTTTTCTAATCAACTGGGAGTTTCTTCTGCCGTTAATCAAATTAAGTATTTAAACGGAGAGCAATATACGGAACTGCGAAATGAGTTCCTGAAAAATACTACGACGGGTCATGTTCCAGTTTCTTATAACGGAATAAACACGGATTGGTTTAATATATTAAACAGATCTGGTGTATATAATAAATATAATTTTAATGTTTCGGGATCTACTTCTAAATTTTCATACCGTACTAACATCAGTTATACCAAAATCGATGAACCACAGGTTGGAAATGAAACAAAACAATTAAACGCCGGAATTAATTTAGGTTACAACTCAGGTAAATGGGATATTAACTTAATGCTTAATCCTAGTTTTGTACAAAAAGATGCTCCAAATATCTTTTACAGTTTCGCTTACCTTCCAACGCTTGCCTTGTATAATGCTGATGGTTCATATGCTGATTTGGGCGTAAGCGGTACTACGAGAGGAAATCCTTTGGCGGCGATTGAGCAAAACAAAAACGAAGCGCAGACTTTTGGTCTTTTAGGAAGTTTGAATTTATCTTATAAGCTCAATAAAAACATCCGATTCTCTACTCTTTTTGGTATGGACTATACTGATAAAGAACAGGATCGTTATTTTTCTGCAGCAAATGAAAGCGGCCAGTATAATGCGACTTTTATCTTAGACGGAATTACACATCCTGCTTGGGGACGCCGCCTTATAAACCAGAGAAATTCTACTAAATGGAACTGGCAGGGACAAGCTTTATTCAACAAACAATTAAATGAAAGCAATGAAATTGATGGAGTTGTTGGTTTTGAATTAGCAGAGGATAAAACAGACTTTAATTATAAATCTGGTGTAGGATTTTTAGAGCCTGATCGTATTAATAATGTCATAGATGCCATAAGAGATGACAATCCGGATACAACGGAAGATGAATCTAAAAACGGTCAGAGTTACAGAAATGAAATAAGCTACAATTCAAGAGTTTCTTTATTCTCTCAGGTAAATTACAACTACAAAAAACGTTATTTCTTATTAGCAAACTATCGTCGTGATCAGAGTTCTGTCTTTGGAGATGATACCGATGTGGCTCATAATGGCGGTTTAGGTGCCGGATGGATTATTAGTAATGAAAACTTTTTAAGCACAAATTCCTGGATTGATTTCCTGAAACTGAAAGCAAGTTACGGATCAACCGGAAATTCTAAAATTGGTTCTTACAGATCAAAAGGAATTTATAATATAAGCCAAAACGGATACAATGGTTCTATTGGTGCGACTACAGGCGCTGCTCCAAATGGCAGATTAAGCTGGGAAAAAAACACAAAATTCAATGCTGGATTTGATTTTAATGTTTTCAAAAGAGTCGAATTGACATTAGAATATTACTACGATGATAAAAGTAATTTAATTGCTTCAAGAGACATTCCTACAGAAACAGGTTACAGCTCTGTACAATTAAATGCGGCAAGCATGTACAACAAAGGTTTTGAACTTACTACAAGAATAAAATGGATAAAAAGCAATGCTTTTAAATGGACAACGGCTTTTAATATTGCCACAATAAATAATAAAGTAACTTATTTAAAAGGTTTAGGCAGTGATTATGCTGAATCAAATATTGCATTGGCACAAAAAGTAGGTTACAGCACAACAACATTATGGGGAATTAAATGGGCTGGTGTAGATCCGGCAACAGGAAGAGATCTTATACAAAAAAATGGACAGATTTACGATGCTAAAACATATAACGAGTTATTTACAGTTGCAGATTGGGAACCTATTGGAGACAAACAGGCAGATGCTTATGGAGGTTTCTATAATAATTTTACTTTCTACAATAATCTTACTTTATCTATTAGAGGAGATTATCAAATTGGCGGAAGCTTTATGGCACCAAGTGTTCTTATCGATCAATATAATGTAACAACAAATAGAAATCTTTCTGTAAATGCCTACGATTATTGGAGAAATCCAGGCGACAATGTTTCACAATCAGCTGTAACACTTTCACCAATAATGTCAAACTTAAGCAAATATATCTACGATGCTACCTATATCAGAATCAGTAATGTTAATTTAAGTTATAATATACCTCTTAAAAAGAATACTTTTCTGGATGCTGTTTCTGTTTTTGCAGATGCTACAAATGTGGCGTATTGGTACAAAGAAAAAAGTCCTAAAGGAATGAACGGAATACGAGAGTATAGTTATATCTATCCGCAGGCAAGAACAATCTCGCTGGGAGTTAATGCTAAATTTTAAGAAAATGAAATATTCAAAATACCTATCCATATTTTTTCTAACACTTTCATTACAAAGCTGTAGTGACTTTTTAGAGCAGGAACCCGGAACCCAAACGTCTGTAGATGAACTTTTACAAAACAAAACAGGAGTTTTGCAGGCACTTACCGGACTTTATACTGAAGTAGAAGCTAATGTAAGACCAGAACGCTATGCTGTTTATGCTGATTTACAGGGCGGTAATTTAAAATTTGGTCCAACTGCAACAGGAGGTCTCAAAGGACAGATTTCGCCATCATCAAATGTTGAGCAGTTTTATTCTTTTGATGATGTGGCGCTGTCCAGTAATTTTAAAACATTTTATGATGGTAATTATGACATCATAAATCAGGCGAATTTAATTTTAGAATATACTCCTGCCCTAACCGATGCGACTGATGCAGAAAAAAATCAGATAAAAGCCGAAGCTTTAACGATAAGAGCCTATGCCCATTTTCTTTTATCTCTTGTTTACAGTCAGGATTATAAATATACGGCTGATGCATCGCATTTAGGAATAATTTACAACACAGAATCTATTAAATCCGGAATACAATATCCGGCCAGAAAAACCCTGGCAGAAACTTATAACTTAATTATTAATGATTTAAAAACGGCTGTTGATAATTACTCAGACAATTCATTACTTTCTGGCCCTGCCCATTCTTTCTTTAACAGAAAAAATACAAAAGCATTATTAGCAAGAGTTTATCTTCAAAAAGGAGACTGGATAAATGCTTACGAAATGGCAAATGATGTAATTACCAATTCAGGTGCTGCGCTAATGAGTAAAGAAACTTTAGTTTCTGAATGGGAAAAACCTGATCTTCCCGTATCAGAAATCCTCCTTGAGTTTTCTATTCCGAAAGACACAGAAGGAAATGTTTCATCATCAATGGCTCAGACTTTTGGGTATACTTCAGACATAAACTTTCAAAAATATACAGTTTCAAATGATTTAATTGATCTATATGAAAGCAGTGATTTAAGAAAACAATTGTTCTTAACAAAATCACTTTATACAATTATAGGCGGCGTGCAGACTTACCGAGATTACAACTTTACCAAAAAATTTCAGAATAATGCCGGCTATGTCGCTTTCAGACTCAGTGAAATGTACCTGATTCGTGCAGAAGCTGCATTTGAAACCAATAGAGCCGATTTGGCAATGGCAGACATTAATATCATCCGTGCCCGTGCCAATGCATCATTATTAACCAATACAACGAATTTAAAAGAAAATATCTTTTTAGAAAGAAGAAAAGAATTATGTTTTGAAGGTTTCTTATTCTTTGATATTGCCAGAAACCATAAAGATGTTTCAAGAAATGACGGCTGTATCGCCACAGTGTGCAGTTTGACTTATCCATCTTTAAAATATGTATTGCCAATACCAACATACAACACTAATCTTAACCCAAACTTGCAGCAAAATGACTCGTATTAAGATATTCAGTATATTATTTACAGCTCTGTTATATATTTCATGTTCAAAAGATGATTATAAATTAGGTTCAGATATTGATCCTTTTTTAAGATTTAATTTTTTAGTAAAAAGTGATAACACACCTTTAGAATACCCGGCTGTAAACGGAAATTTAGTTCCTCAGTCCACTTATGACAATAAAGCGATAAGAACATTAAAAGTTCCTGTAGCTTTAACAACACGTGCCTTAAAGGGAACGGTTACAGCCAATTTTAGTGCCGAAACAAATGGTGCAAGCGACAGTTTTAGCGTAAATCCTGTAAATCAGCTTACATTTCACGGCAGTAAATTAACTGATACTATTTATGTGTCATTTGATAAAAGATGGGCTGCAAGTCAAAATATCAAGCTAAAATTGGAAACTGTTTCTGATCCTGACATTCACATTGGAAATCTAAATTCTACATATCCAAATGATACTTTCAATATCAATTTAGGAACTATTGCTACTAATTATACTTTTCCTGTAACAAAGTACAATGTAAAAGGCGAAATAGGCGAAACAATTGATTTTAAAGTATACTATCCTAATGGTTTTTTTCCGGAAGAAATTGAAAATGCTGCTATTTTTAAGTTCCAAAACGGATTCGAATATTCTTTAACGCATGACGATTATGGTGATAACAGAACTTCTGTAAACTATCATTTAACTCTTTTAGAAGATCTTCAAAACGATGATGCTCAATACGATTCTAAATTAACGTTAATCAATATTCCAAATTATACTGCTACAGGAAATATCAGCTTAACTATTACAAAACCAATAAAAATACCAAGAGATATTCAGGCATATCCTGCTTCGAAATTTACAGATCCAACAAATGCATTTTATCTAACCTATGGTGAACATTGGTTTAATAATAATGGTACCTGCACTTGGCAGACTTTCAATGCTTTAACTTTCCCAGTTATTGTTACTAAAGATAATCCTAATGCCATATTATACAGTGATAGAGGAACTACAAACCCAAATGATGATATCTACCACGATGCTTTTAAAATTGGATTTAACGTAGCCAGCGGAACTAACACTGTAAATTCTTTTGGTTTAAAAAGATGGTTCTCTAACGAAACTAACTCAGCAGACATTTCTCCAGGGTTTAATATTACTTCGGCATTGGAGTTTTTCCCTGCAAATGGAAACAGCAAAACGGAAGGGACAGTTCTCGTAATTCCGCAGGACATTACTATTGGAACTGCTGCAACGGCTTTAATTCCATCGAAGTCACATATTATTGCAATTTCCGGCGAAGGAACTTACAAAGAAGTCAGCAATGGTTTATATGAAATTTCATTTGAATTAAAACTAACAAATGAGAAACTTTTTGGAGGAACTGTTTCTACACAATACAGAATGTTCAATAGCAGAACATATACAAAACCAACACCTTTAAGCATTCCTTGTCCTAAAGAAGTTACGCTTTAAAATTGTTTCAGGTTTCAGGTTTAAAGTTTCATGTTATGAGACAACTTGAAAACTAAAATGTCAAACAAAAAAATCCTATCGAGCTTTGTCAAAGTTTTAAACTTTGACAAAGCTTTTGGAGTCTAAACTAAAAAAAAAATAGTTTAAGGTTTCACGTTCTGTTGCAGCCTGAAACTGGAAACCAATCAAAAAAAACAAAAACAAAAAAACAAAAGAATTGAAAAAACTAATCTTCCCTATCCTATTCCTGCTGGGATTATCGGCTTATAAAACAGCCGAAGGTCCTGACTATACTGACATACAGGAATTACGAAAAATCTATTCCAGCGGAGATTCATCAAAATGGCCTGCTGCAGAATTACACGAAAGTATTGATAAATCTAAATTTCAGGATATTGGCGTTTTGCCTGCCGTTCCCTATCCTGCTTATAATCCCTATTCGAAGGAAAAAGAAAGTTTAGGAAAGATCTTGTTTTTTGATCCGAGGTTATCTAAAAGCGGACAAATTGCGTGCGCTTCCTGTCATAATCCGGAATTGGGCTGGACAGATAATTTAACGCGTTCTTTTGGTCATGACCGCCAGACGGGAAAACGCAATTCTATGACGATTTTAAACTCGGCTTATGCCACTTCCCTATTTTGGGATGGAAGAGCAAAAAGTCTGGAAGATCAGGCGCAGTTTCCTGTTTCTGATCCTTTAGAAATGAATGAAAAATTGACCATTGCCGTTGATAAAATCGCCAAAATAAAAGGCTATAATTCTTTATTTATGGCTGCTTTTGGAGATAAAAAAGTGACTTTAGAAAGAATTCAATATGCGATTGCCACTTTCGAAAGATCAATCAATAGTCCAAAAAGTAAGTTTGACCAGTTTGTAAGCGGAAAATCAGATATTTATACCGATCAACAGGTAAAAGGAATGCATTTATTCAGAACTAAAGCACAATGTATCAACTGTCACAATACGCCTTATTTTAGTGATAATCAATTTCATAATGACGGACAGACTTTATTTGGAACAAAAAATGAAGATTTCGGACGTTACAATGTAACCAAAGATGTAAAAGATATTGGCAAATTCAGAACGCCGACGCTTCGTGAAGTGGTAAACACAAAACCTTGGATGCATCACGGACATTTTCCAACTTTACTGGATGTTGTAGAATTATACAATTTAGGAAACCCATCTCCGGTTCAGAAAAGATATTTGGGTACAGCACGAGATTCTTTAATTCCAAAAGTAGATCCGGCACTTAAAAAATTAGATTTAAGCAAAGAAGAAATTGGTGATTTATTAGCCTTTATTGAAACTTTAAGCACACCTACAAGAAGAATTATGGTTCCGGAAATGCCAAAACAATAGTTAGTTAAAATGATTTGTAAATTGCCCCCAACAACTGCAAATCTGCTAAGCCCGTTTCTTTATGAAACGGGCTTTTTTTATTAAATAGAAAGCCCGATTCTTATTTTATTTAAGTACGAAAATATTTAGAAAATAAAATCGTAAAACTATGCATATCAATAGAAAATTAGTTTATTTGTATACAAAAGAAAAACTTTTAATCCCCCAAAAATCATTAATTTAAAACTAAGATTTTATGACAACCTTTAAAACCTGGAAAGAAAAACCAACAGAGCTTGAGGCTCAAAATGCAGTTGAAGATTTTTTTGCTTACTTGAAAAAAGGCGAATTAGAAAATGCCAAAAACAGCGTAGATCATTTATATGATGACTGGGAAGAATCAATTCATGTAATTTGGCGCGATCATTATCTTATTCATGAAATTGCAAAAGATGAATCTTTTGAAGGTAAAGAATGGCTCAACAATCTGGAATGGACAAAGAATTTAGGAATTTTAGATGATTACATGTGGGCTGATGAAAATGGAAATTCAAGATATTTTGATGTGAGTGTAACTTATTTAGGAGAGCCTTCCGGATTTGCCGCTCAATTTTATTTGGTTAAAAATGAAGATCATTATGTCGTAAAAAGAGGATTGATTGATATGGCCTAAACCTCATATCAAAAGATACAAAGTCCGTTTCGTTTGTTTGAAACGGATTTTTTATTGCCGGAACCAATTTAAAATAGTAATTTACTATACTTTCATCGAAGTATAAAATGACTGTATAATCATTGTCATACCTCGATTTTTTAAATTTGATTCTAACAAAAAAGAAGCTTTTTCTTTTTATAAAAAATACACTTATGAAAATAGATCAGATTCAAATCAAAACAAACGATATTCAAAAAACAAAAGGATTTTATCAGAACCTTTTTGGTCTTTTTATTCTGGAAGAGGATCAAAATTCGATCACATTTCAAGCGGGAACTTCCATCTTAAAATTTGTTGAAGACCGAGACTTTAATTCGATATATCATTTTGCTTTTAATATTCCCGAAAATCAGCTTGAAGAAGCCATTGAGTGGTGCAAAAACAAAGTCGATTTAATTGTTTTGGAAGATAAAAGTGTCGTTACTCATTTTGAAAACTGGAACGCACATTCAATTTATTTTTACGATCACAATGGAAATTTATTGGAATTCATCGCTCGTCATGATTTAAATAATGATTACGCCGGCGAATTCAATGCAGCATCGATTTTGAATATAAGCGAAATTGGAATTGTTACCGAAAGTCCATTAGAATTAGGAAATCAATTAGTGGAAGAACACGGACTTCATTTCTTTTCTCAAAATGACAATACTGAAAAATTCTCTGCCATTGGCGATCATGAAGGTTTATTGATTCTGGTACAGCCTAATCGAAATTGGTATCCAACCCAAACTCCTTCTGAGAGTAATCCAGTTGGAATATCTTTGGAGAATAATGAAAGTATAATTAATCTGATATTTTAATATATTTACCGAGTATTTTAAATTTCATAAAATTCTAAAAGTATATAAATCACTGAGATTTAAATGAAGAAACTATTTAAACAAATCATTTTATTTGTGCTTTTAACAAGCACCTCTGCAAACGCACAACTACAAGATCCGATTTTAGAAAAATTAATTGAGAATAAACTTATTGAGCAGGACGAGGTTAGAGATTTCCTAAAAAAACAAGAAGAATACAAGCCAGGAGGTAAAACTTCGTATATATATGGATTATTTCAGTCTAAATTTAAGAAACAAATCGGACATTTTTATTTTGAATCCATAACTGATATCACTGCGCTTGACGATAAAGAAATTACTGAAGAAGAACAGAAAAAAGAAAACCTGAAACTTACAGATTATCTTTCTAAACTGAAAAAAATTGACCTTATTAGTGAAAAGCAATTCAACTATTTACAAAAAGAAATAAATAATAATTCGTATGGTTATGAATTGCAATTTTTAAAAGCTGTTACAAATAAGGCTTTAAATACAGATTACCTGGCTCCAGAAAGACTTAAAAAATTTGCAAATCAGCTTAAAGAATACAAAATAGCAGATAAAAAATACGAAAGTCTTTTAAAGGCTATAGAGGACGAAAATATAAAAGAACCTGTTGACCTTCTATTATATTGCGAACGATCTGTAATTATTGACACAAAAAAATATCCAGTTGAGCCAAAAAAATATCTGGAAATTATTCATCAACAAACCGCTTCAATACTGCCAGAATTGGCTTTTACTAATTTTGAATTTGAAAAAGTACAGGATGATGAATTTCCTGACAATACTAAATGTATCGATTTTATTGTTTCTCTTCGGTCAAATGGAAGAGTTTACAAGTATAGAAGTAATTATCACGACTTTTTATGGGATGAAAACAAACCTTTAAGATGTGAAATAGATTATAAATATTATTATCAGATATTTAATAAAATTCTTAGAGATTTACACTCTGCTTATCGCCTTCATGTTGTTGTTATTCATGATAATATGAAAACAGACAATCAACTTTTTGGAATAATAGTGTTGAATGAAAAACAAAAAGAAATACTATCTCAAGAGGATTCCTACCTAAAACCTGAGTATGAAGATTTTATAAAAAAACCAACCAGCCAGGAAATTGAAAATGCAATTAAAGAATTTACTAAAATTGGCTTATTTTCAAACTTAACAGCAGATGAACTCAATAAGGGAAAAGAAAATGCTGCTGCATTATATATTAAAGACAAAAACCAAATTCTTTCCGCTTTTCCCAATATGATATATTTGGATGAATCAATAATGCTTAGAAACCAAAAAGATCCTTATGCCGAAATAGTGAAAATATTTGCCAGAATCTCCCATAATCAATTTAATCCCACTCATATTTCTAATCCGTTTGACTCTAAAAAAAACAAAACAACCTTAAATTTTAAAATAGGAAATAAATTTTATTCTAAGGTTTTAAAAGTAGAAGATGACTGGACTGATTCTAGTATTTTTGATTTCATAAAATCTGTAGTATTTCAAAACAATCTTAAAGGTCAGTTTTATAAAATTGAATCAAGAAATCAAATTGCAGATGTATATCTTACCAAAAAACAATACGATTATATCAAAGCAAATAAACTTCTTTCTTTTGATAGTGAATTTACAGAAGAAGACGAAGAAGAAGAATAACTCTTTTTCTTCTGTAAATTCAATTCTTAAAACTTCATCTTCTGAATCCTAACCGCATTTAAAATCGCCAGTAGCGCCACACCTACATCAGCAAAAACAGCTTCCCACATTGTGGCAAGTCCGCCCGCGCCAAGGATTAAAACAAAAGCTTTTACAACAAAAGCCAGAGTAATATTCTGCCAGACAATTTTTTTGGTTTGTTTTCCAATGTTTATCGCCATTGCAATTTTACTTGGTTTATCATCCTGAATTACAACATCGGCAGTTTCTATGGCAGCGTCGCTTCCTAAACCTCCCATTGCAATTCCTACGGTACTTAAAGCAATTACCGGCGCATCATTTACACCATCACCCACGAAAGCTACCGTTTCGTTTTTGGCTTTAATTTCGTTTACTTTATTCACTTTGTCTTCTGGAAGCAAATCTCCAAAAGCATTTGAAATTTTAAGTTTATCGGCAACAAACTGTACCACATTGGTTTTGTCGCCGCTTAACATTGTAACTTTTACGCCTAATGATTTTAATTTAGAAACTGTTTCCTGAGCATCCGCTTTAATTTCATCAGCAATCGTTAAATAACCTGCAAATTTTTTATCGTAAGCAATGGCAATTGTAGTATAAACTACAGAGCCCGGATCAATATCATACGAAATATCAAATTTATCAAGAAGCTTGAAGTTCCCAACATAAAGTTCTTTTCCGTTAATTTCCGCCTTTAATCCGTGGCCTGAGATTTCTTCTACATTATTCAATTCAATTGATGAATCGATTATTCCAACATGATTATGAATGGCCGTCGCTACGGGATGCGTACTCTTTCCTTCTAAAACATTTACCAGTTTCAGAATTTCTTCTTTATCAAAATCAGGTTTTATAATGACTTCCTGAACTTTAAAAACACCTTCGGTCATGGTTCCGGTTTTGTCCATAACCACATTTTGAATCTTCGAAATACTATCCAGAAAATTACTTCCTTTAAATAAGATTCCGTTTTTACTTGCAGCGCCAATTCCGCCAAAATAACCAAGCGGAATACTAATAACCAAAGCACACGGACAAGAAATCACCAGGAAAACCAAAGCTCTGTACAACCAGTCGCTAAAAACATAATCATCAACGAAAAGCATTGGCAGTAAACAAATAGCAATGGCCAGATAAACTACAATTGGTGTATATATTTTGGCAAACTTTCGAATAAACAATTCGGCTGGCGCTTTTTTAGCTGTTGCATTCTGAACCAATTCCAAAATTTTAGACAGTTTACTGTCGTTATAAGCCGTTGTTACTTTTACTTGTGCAATTGTATTTCCATTTATCATTCCCGCCAAAACCGTATCGCCTTTCTTTTTCGTATCGGGTTTACTTTCTCCGGTTAAAGCTGCCGTATTAAACGAAGCCGAATCTGATAACAATTCGCCGTCTAATCCTAGCTTTTCTCCTGCTTTAAGCTGAATAATATCGCCTATTTCAGCATCTTTAGCTTTTATTTTTACTGCTATGTTATTTTCTAAAATAGTAACCTCATCCGGACGCTGATCCAGTAAACTTTTAATATTCGATTTTGCTTTGCTCACGGCCATTCCCTGAAAGGTTTCTCCAATGGTATAAAAAAGCATAACCGCAACGCCCTCAGGATATTCACCAATGGCAAATGCACCGATTGTGGCAATACACATTAGGAAAAACTCTGAGAAAACATCGCCTTTTACAATACTTTCGTAAGCTTCTCTTAAAACCGGAAGTCCAACCGGAAGATAGGCAATTGCATACCACGCAATTCTAACATATCCGGAAAACCAGCTTTGCGGAAAATAGTTGTCCAAAACAATACCAATGAGCAGTAATACAAAGGATATTATAGATGGAAGAAACATTTTAAACAAACTTCCCCCGGCTCCATGTTCATGATCGTGTCCGTCATTATCTGAATGTGCAGGTTCGTCGTGTGAGCAGCAACAGGATGGTTTGGCTTTATTTTTTGTATTTTTTATTTCTTTATCTTGATGTATCATTTTTGAGTTTCAAGTTTAAAGCTTCAAGTTTTACGTTCCCGAGACTTTGTTTAAAATTTATGTTCTAAATTTAATCATTTTGCTGCAATTACTCTTAAGTAAAATATTTTTAATCTCGCAAAGTCGCAGAGCTGCAAAGTTTTTTTCTCATTTTATGTCATTTCGACGAAATGACAAATAGTACGCCTAATTCTCTAATCAAAAACTTTGCGGCTCTGCGAGATTATTTCACCCAGCTTAAAAAAACTTAGTACCTCAGCAACTTAGAACCTTAGCATCTCTAAAAAAATTAGTGCTCATGCTCTCCTCCGCCCTTCATTGCTGAAAGTAGATAAAAAGCGCCTTTTGTCACAATTTTTACTTCAGAATCAATCTTATCAACGAACTTAATTTCCGTAAAACCTAAATCTGTTGTGCCCGGAATAACTTCAATAGCTTTAAAATGAATTTCTTTTTCATGAGATTCTTCTTTTTCGCCTTCTTTATGTTCGTGTTTTTCTTCGGCCTGTGTTTCTTCCTGAACAAAAACAAAGTATTTGTCAGCATTACGAACTACAGCATCTTTTGGTAAAGCCGGAACCGTAGCATTTGTAATATTGATATTTGCCGAAACATACATTCCCGGAATTAAATCTTTTGCATCTGCAGGATCAATTTTGGCATGAACCGCAACGGTTTTACTTTCGTTAGAAAAAGATTTATTGATTCCGAAAATCTTTCCTTTAATCGATTTATTGGATTGATTAGTCAGTACGAAATCGATAACCTGACCAATAGAAATCGAACCCAAATCTTTCTCATACACATTTAAATCCAAATGCATCTGGCTGTTATCTACCACTTCAAACAATGAAACTCCTGTTTGTGCAAAAGCACCTTTGGCAATATTAATTTTTCCAACGTAACCATTTATTGGCGCTACGATAGGCACTAAAGAAGTACTTCCTTTTGTAGAAACATGTAAAGCCTCCAGCTTGTTTTTTGCTGCCTGCGCTCGGGCTCTTTCGGCTGCTAATTTGGCTTTTACTTCCTGAAACGTCTTCCTCGGATTTACATTTTCATCACTCAATGTTTTCTGGCGGTTGTATTCCAATTGCAGATATTCAATATTGGCTGTAGCCGAATGATATTCTTCCTGCATTTCAATCACATCCAGATTTTGAATCGTAGCCAGTACTTTTCCTTTTTTGACAAACGTTCCCTCCAGAACATAAATATCTTTAACTGTTCCGCCAATCAAAGTCGAAACCTCAGCGGAGTTTTGAGGAGGGACTGTTGTGTAACCATTAGCTTTGATGACTTTATTAAGGTTTCGGTCTTCTACAAATCCAGTTTCAATGCCTACGGTTTTATATTGAGATTCCGTTAATGTGGCTTCTGTCTGCGATTTTTCTTCTTCGTGCGTTTCTTCGGCTTTTTTCTCATTGCAGCTTAGTAAGGTAACCGCAAAGAGCACAAAGAAAAAGCGCAAAGTACGCAAGGAAATTAAACTTTGCGTTCCTTGCGAAACCTTAGCGCTCTTTGCGGTTAAACTATTATCAAATATATTTTTCATTTTTAATTGTTTTTGATAGTTGGGAATTGAAGTTCGATGGTACTTTGATTAAAACTATGTGTGGCTTCTGCAAATTGTTTTTTAATATCAATCGCCTGATTTAAAAAACTGATGTACGACCAATAACTCATATCTCCGTTGGCATAACTTTTCTGTGCCGTTTCAATAATCTGGTTGGCGTATTGCAAACCTTCATTTTGATAATAATTTAGGTTTTTCTGCTGTTTTTTAAAGTTATGCTGCAATTCTTCTTTTTGCAGATTCAGGATAATTTTGTTTTTATCCAATGCCAATTGCGACTGCAAAATACTAATTTCCGCCGCTTTTGCTTTTGCCGTATTCACTCCGCCAAAAAGCGGAATCTGAAGTCCGGCCGTAAAACCCTGAAATAAGGATTCGGTATTAATAGTCTGCGCAAAATACCCCAAACCTAATTTTGGAGTTCGATTGGCTTTAAACGTTCCGGCTTCTTTTTGGTAAACCGAAATTTGCTGCTGATAAAAATCAGTCATTAAACTCTCGGCTTTTGAATCCTGATTTTCAATAAATGGATATTGCAGCGACGTCATTTCATCCGGAATAATATTTTCATCCGTCTGCACAAAAAACTGAAGCTGCTTTTGGTAAATAACCAAATCGTAATGCAATTGTTCCTCTTGCGTTTCGATTTCTTTTACTTTGGCTTTGGCACTGATTACCTCAATATTGCCGCTTTCTCCGGTTTTAAATCGGAGTTCAGCGTTCTTAAGGAATTTAGTGTAAATGGCGTTTAATTCTGAGTTTAACTTTTGAATTGAAATTCCATATAAGTATTGATAATAAGCCAAAGTCACGGCTTTTTCCAGTTCGTAAGATGATAATGCTTTTCGTTTCTCCGCCAGTTTGGCAAGTTCTTCCTGCAATTGTCTGTTTGCTTTTGTGACATTTCCTAACGGAAAGAATTGCTGTACCGAAACATTATGATCAAAATCAACACTGTTAAACTGCCCGCCCTGATATTGTACCTGTAACGGATCTGGCTGAAAAGCGGTTTTCTTTAAAACAGTTTGTTTTTCTATTTCTTTATCGGCAATTTTTAGGTCGATGTTATTTGATTTGGCAAGTTCTATTGCTTTTTCTAAAGATATTTTGCTTTGTGCTGATATCATTGTGCTTGCTAATAGGAATGCACTTAACCGCAAAGTTCGCAAGGGAAGCGCGAAGTTCGCAAAGTTTATTATTCTTAAATTATATAGTAACTTTTTCATTTTCTTTAATTTTTTGTTTCACGCAGATTTAAAAGGATTTAAGCAGATATGCGCAGATTATTTATTTGTTATTTTTAAAAATTAAATCTATTTGATCTGCTTGAATCTGTAGAATCTGCGTGAAAAATCATTTTACTTTACGGTTGAATTTCTCCAGCATTAAATACAGAATCGGTAAAACGATTAAGGTCAATAAGGTTGCCGAGATTAAGCCGCCAATAACTACGGTTGCTAAAGGTTTTTGTACTTCTGCCCCGCCGCTTGTAGATAATGCCATTGGCAAAAAACCTAAAGAAGCTACGGCTGCGGTCATTAAAACCGGACGCAATCTGGTTTTGGTTCCGATTAAAATTCTTTGAAGCGGATCGAGAATTCCTTCTGATTTTAATTGATTGAAATACGAAATCAGGACAATTCCGTTTAAAACCGCTATTCCGAATAAAGCGATAAACCCAATTCCGGCCGAAATACTAAACGGCATTCCTCTAAGAGAAAGCGCAAATACACCGCCAATAGCAGATAACGGAATGGCTGTAAAAATTAAAAGTGCCTGCTTATAACTTTTGAACGTAAAATACAGCAAAATCAAAATCAAACCTAAAGCGATTGGTAATGCAGCCGAAAGTCGTTTTGTGGCTTCGATTAAATTTTCAAATTGTCCGCCATAGGTTACATAATAGCCCGCAGGAAGTTTTAAATCTTTTTCGAGTTTCTGCTGAATTTCTTCTACAACAGTTTTAATATCTCTGCCCCTAACGTTTAAACCAACGGTAATTCGTCGTTTTCCATCTTCACGAACAACCTGAACCGGGCCTTGCTCATAATCTACAGTTGCGACTTGTGAAAGCGGCACCTGCTGTCCGTTTGGAAGCGGAATAAACAAATTGCTTACATCAGTAATATCCCCTCGATTGTCTTCATTCATTCTTACGACAACATCAAACCGCTTGCTTTCTTCATAAATTTTTCCGGCACTTTCTCCGGCAAACGATGAACGAATGATCTGGTTGATATCAGATATATTTAATCCATATAAAGCGATTTTATTGTAATCGTATTTAATGGTGATTTGTGGAAGTCCCGTTACTTTATCGGCTTTTAAATCTCCAATTCCTTCAATGCTTTTTATCTTCGAAATCAGTTCTGATGCTTTTGAATCTAAGATTTCCAGATCATCACCAAAAATCTTGATCGCAATATCGCTTCGGCTTCCTGTCATTAATTCGTTAAAACGCATTTGAATAGGCTGCGAAATTTCGATGTTCGCACCCGGAATTACTTCCATTTCTTCTTTCATGGCGTTGGCGAGTTCTTCCCAATTACGGTATTTACCTTTCCATTCTTTTTTGTCTTTTAAAACAATAATCAAATCACCGCTTTCTATTGGCATTGGATCGGTTGGAATTTCTCCGCTTCCTATTTTGGTTACGATGGTTTTGATTTCCGGGAATTTGGCTTTTAAAATCTGCTCGTATTTGGTTGTCGTTTCTACCATCTGCGTAAGCGAACTTCCGGTCATGATTGTCGCGTTTATGGCCAAATCGCCTTCTTCAATTGTTGGAATAAATTCACCGCCCATATTATTAAAGACAATTAATCCGAAGGCAAATAATCCGAGGGAAATTCCTAAAACGACTTTTTTAAATTGAAGGGCTTTATTTAAAAACGGGGTATATAAATTCTCAAACCAAAGCATCATTCTGTCACTGAAGTTTTCTTTGTGTTCTGTTTTCTTAGAAAGAAATAATGCACTCATCATTGGCACATAGGTCAGCGAAAGTATAAATGCTCCAATTACGGCAAAACCAACGGTCATCGCCATGGGTTTAAACATTTTTCCTTCGGTTCCTATTAAAGCGAGAATTGGTAAATACACGATTAAAATAATGATTTCTCCAAAAGCGGCACTATTCCTGATTTTTGATGCCGAATTGTAAATTTCAACATCCATTTCTTCCTGAGAAAGTTCTTTTTTTCGTTTGAGTTTCTGCAGATGATGCATCGAAGCTTCTACAATAATAACAGCTCCATCAACGATAATTCCGAAATCTATGGCACCTAAACTCATAAGGTTTCCGCTTACGCCAAAGGCATTCATCAAGATAATAGCAAACAACATCGCCAGCGGAATTACCGAAGCGACGATCAGTCCGGCACGAAGATTACCAAGAAATAAAATCAGAACAAAAATGACAATTAAAGCGCCTTCAAGTAAGTTTGTGGTAACAGTTCCAATTGCGTTATCAACCAGTTTTCCTCTGTCAATAAAGGCTTCTGCAACGACACCTTCGGGCAGGCTTTTATTAATCTGGGTCATTCTTTCATGAATTCGGTTTACTACTGCGCTGGAGTTTTCGCCTTTCAGCATTAAAACCAAACCGGAAACTATTTCTCCCTTTCCGTCTTTTGTTGAAGCACCGTAACGCAATGCAATGCCTTCGCGAACCTGCGCTACATCGCGCACGAGAACGGGAGAACCGTTTCTGTTTTTAACCACGACATTTCCGAGGTCTTTTACACCTTTTGCCATTCCAACACCTCGGATGAAATATGCATACTGATCTTTTTCAATATAAGCGCCTCCAGTATTTTGGTTGTTTTTTTCTAAAGCATCAAAAATTTCGGTGATCGTTACACCCAGACTATTTAGTGTATTTGGATTTACGGCGATTTCATATTGTTTTAATTTTCCTCCCCAGGTACTTACATCGGCAACGCCTTTAATTCCCTGCAATTGCGGAATAATAATCCAATCCTGAATGGTTCTCAGCTGTACAGCATCGTATTTATTTTCCCAGCCTTTTTTGGCGTAAACATCATATTGGTAAATTTCGCCTAATCCTGTTGTAATTGGCGCTAATTCTGGTGTGCCGGCATAGGGCGGAATATTTTCTTCGGCTTGTTTTAAGCGTTGGAATATTTGTTCGCGTGCCCAGTAAATATCGACATCATCTTCAAAAACAACGGTTACGACAGATAATCCAAAACGGGAAATACTGCGGAGTTCTATAATATCGGGAACCGTTTTTACGGCTTGTTCTAACGGATACGTAATTAACTGCTCGACTTCCTGACTTGCCAAAGTAGGCGCTGTGGTAATAATCTGAACCTGATTATTGGTTACGTCAGGCAGTGCATCTAATGGTAATTGTTTAAGCGAATAGCTTCCCCACGCTATTAAAACGAGGGTAAATAATAGTATAACGAATTTGTTTCGTATACTAAACTGAATGATTTTATCTAGCATTTGAAATATATAATGACATGAGAAATTAGACAAGAATTGTCTGATACATTTGTGGTTAGTCCACAACTCTCAATCCCGACAGCCATCGGGACATCATTATGCTATTTGAGGGGGCTGCCAAATACTTCCGTAAAAATTTGAAATAAAAACGGAATTGTAAGTGGGTAAAGTAATTGAAATTTTAGTGTAAGGGGCAGGAAATTCATACGTTACAGAAGTCTGGTAACTCAAAACCTGCGCGCCACAGCAGTTGCAGGCACAAAATGGAGAACATAAATCATTGTCTTTATCGTGCGAATGATTTTCTTCTGATGCAAACTGGGCTGTTGTATGCATAGCACTGTTCACTTCCATATCTGCACAGGGCATATTTGAAAGTGCTATCAAATAAATTGACAATAAAACAGTGATCCATTTCATGATTGTAAAAATAATACATTATTCTTTTCGCTTTCAAAAAAATATGTAAAACACTGATTTTAAATCATTTTATTTAAAAAATAATCCGTGATAAAGGAATTTTTAGTTAACTTTAACATTAATTAACACACAATTCCCTCTTAATACAATCATTTTATACTCCAGTAAAACAAAAAGATAAGCCGAAATTCCACTCAGAATACATTAGTCCATATTTATTTCTAGCAGTTTTATTTTAATCAACTAATACTCTATTCAATGAAATGTAAAAAACTAATATCAGCCGTTTTTTTATTATTTAGTGTTTCATTTTTCGGTCAGGTTTATACTGATAAAATCGTAGGACAAAAAAACCAAGAGTTAAAAGATAGTCTTAAGGTTGCCGATTATCCTTATGCTCTTCCTATCTGGGGTGAAAAAGTAGCCAAGAAAGGATATAAACTTCCTTACTCTGCCGGGCTTTCCTTAAATTATTTCTGGCAGGATTCTGAAATTATTATTAGTAATCTTCAAGTGGGTTTTAATAATGGCCCCATGTATAATTTAGATGAAATTGTGCGTTTTGATAAATCTTCTGTCGAAGCCGGAGCACTTACTATTCGTCCCGATATATGGCTGCTGCCTTTTTTAAATATCTATGGTATTTTTGGAAAATCAAGTCCTTCAACAAAAATCAATGCAGGAATTTATATACCTGACGCTGATAATAATTGGTCTGAAATTGCCAATTTTAGTACAAAAGCCAGTTTTAGCGCTACCACATTTGGTTTTGGAATGACACCAACTATAGGAATTGGAGGCGGCTGGCTGGCACTTGATATGAATATGGCCTGGACAGATGTAAGCGCCTTAGACAAACCTGCTTTTTCGTATGTATTTGGACCTCGTCTAGGAAAAACATTTAAACTTCCTAAAGCAGACCAAAATATAGCGGTTTGGGTTGGCGGTTTCAGGGTTCATATTTCCGGAAATACAAATGGAAATATTAATTTATCTGATATAATTGATTTATCTACAGCGCAGGCAAAAGTCGACAATGGACTAAATAAGGTTTCTGAAAATCAACAAAAAGTCGATACCTGGTGGAGCGGACTAACACCTGCTGAACAAAAAAGTCCTGCTAACATTGCTAAACATAATACAGCGAATCGTGCCCTGGATAGTGCCGGAAATTTTCTGTCAACTTTAGATGGCGCTTTAAGCACTGCTGGTTCTTCATCGGTTCAGTATTCGCTTCAAAAAAGACCTAAAGATATGTGGAATTTCATTGTAGGTACTCAATATCAATTTAATAAACATATTATGTTCAGGGTCGAAGCTGGTTTTCTGGGAACTCGAACACAAGCTTTAGGAGGAATACAATATCGTTTTGGATTATAAAACCATTTTTATGAAAAAAGGTTTAGTGTTATTCGTTACATTACTTTGTATGAATCAGGCAAAATCGCAGGTTTTGATTTCCTTGATTTTTGGTGATAAACTAAATTCTCCTTTCTTAGAATTTGGTCTGGAGGGCGGTATCAATCTTACGGATATATCTGGCCTGGACAGTGAAGGCGTAAATCCCGGTTTTAATCTTGGTTTTTATTTTGATATTCGATCCAAACAAAATCCGTCGTGGATGATTAATACGGGCGTAATTGTAAAATCGCCAATGGGTGCTCGCCATATTCCGGTTTATTCTTTAGATGATGTGAACTTAGACAATACTTTTGAAGGCGGAAGAGTGAATCGGGAAATTCGCTATTTTAATGTGCCTATTTTAATAAAATATCAGTTCAAAAATAGAATTTATTTCAAAACAGGCCCACAGTTAGGACTTTTGGCTTCGGCTTTTGATGAGTTTAAAAATAAAGTAAATGACAATGATGTCGTGTACAAGAAAAAAATAAGAGACGAAATCAGGGTTATTGATGCCGGAATTGCTTTGGGAGCGGGATATCACATGAATGTGGGCAACGGATTAAATATTACGGTTCAGTATTATTACGGATTGGTTCCGGTCATGAAAGGCGACGGCCCTAATGTTTATAACCGATCTTTGTATTTAACGGCGGGAATTCCTATTGGGAAAGGAAAAGCGGCGCAGAGACGTGCTGAAAAGGATGCGGAACTCAATAAAATTATTCTTCCCGAAGAGGAAATGCCTAAACCTAAAAAATAAATCTAAGTATTAATTGAGTTTAGTAGTTGTAATATTTCATTGTTATCTAAAACATAATCTGGTGTGGTAAACAAAATGGCATTATTGGGCATAAAAGGCATATCTGCAGCAAGCGGACTTTGTACTACGATTTTTCCGCCTTTGGCCTGAATAGCTTTTAATCCATCGGTTCCATCTGTGTTTGATCCAGATAATAAGATACCTACTAAAGAATCCTCATAGATTTCTGCGGCCGATTCAAAAGAAACATCGATGCTTGGACGGCTGTAATTTATTTTTTCTGAAATATCAAGTGCCAAAGTATCGTCTTTTTCAAATAGTAAATGATAATTGGACGGCGCAACGTAAACAAAACCGGGTTTAAGAATGGTTTTGTCTTCAATGGCTTTTACGGATATGCTGGATTTTAGAGTAATTAGTTCTTCTAAAGTCTGATCGTCGGTGCTTTTACGATGCACCACGATAACAATCGCAAAATTATTCAGTGTTTTTAATGCGGGTAAAATTTGCATTAAAGCATTCAAACTCCCTGCTGATCCTCCTATTATCGCTAATCTGCAGTTGGATATTATCTTATTTTCCTCCATATTTTCTCTTTTTCATACTGTTTGTATTTGCCTGGAGAAATAGAATATTTTATGGTTTCCTTTGTGCCTAAGGCCAGAAACCCTAAAACAGCTAAACTTTCATCAAATAAATTAATGACTCTTTTTTGAAGATCATTATCAAAATAAATTAAAACATTACGGCATAAAATCATGTCAAACTCATTAAATGAGGTGTCTGAAACTAAGTTGTGCTGCGAATAAACCATTTTTTGCGACAGTTCTTCGTCAAACTTGGCAATACCGTAATTGGCGGTATAATAACTCGAAAAGTCTTCCTGTCCGCCTGCATCGCGATAGTTTTGTGAATATTCTTTCATCATTCGAAGCGGAAAAATTCCTTTCTTGGCTGTGTCTAAAACCGTGGCGTTAATGTCTGTGGCGTAAATTAAGGATTTATGCAGCAAACCTGCTTCTTTAAGCATAATGGCCATAGAATAGACTTCTTCGCCGGTTGAACAGCCGGCGTGCCATAGTCTTATAAACGGTTTTGTGCCTAAAAGCGGTAAAATTTCGTTTCTGAGTATGGTGTAAAATGCCGGATCGCGAAACATCTCGGTAACATTAACCGTAATTTCGTCGACCATTCGTTTATAGTATTCAGCGTCTGTGCGTACTCTTGATAAAAATTCATGAAAATGAGTAAATCCGTCTAATTGGTATACTCTGTAGACACGTCTTTTTAGCGATGCTCTTGAATAACTGCTAAAGTCAAAACCATAATATTCATAAACCTCATTTATAAGTGTTTCCAGCTCAATATCCTCAATCATAATTCATCAAATTTTGCTTAGTATAAGCAGTAACTTATCCACATCAACTGGTTTAGAAATGTAATCATCGGCTCCAGCCTCTATACATTTCTCCTTATCGCCTGTCATAGCCTGAGCAGTAACCGCAATAACAAATATCGATTTTCTTGACGGAATGGCTTTTATTAACGGAATGGCATCATAACCATCCATTTCGGGCATCATCATATCCAGCAAAACAGCATCGATTTCTTCATCCGATTTTAATAGTTTTAAAGCTTCTTCGGCACTTGTACAAGACAAACAATCGTATGATTTGACACGCAAAGTATGCGTTAATGCGAAGATATTCCTGGAATCGTCATCTACAATTAAAAGTCGTTTTTTACTCATTTAATATTATTTTATTAAACCTGACAGGTTTTTTAAAACGTGTCAGGTTTCTATTGGATCAATTCATTTTAAACTTTATCGTACAGCCAAACTCTCAATAATGATAAAAGCTGATCAACATCTACAGGTTTTGTAATATAATCTGAAGCTCCGGCTTTTATACATTTTTCCCTGTCTCCTGTCATTGCTTTTGCTGTTACGGCAATAACCGGAAGATTTAAGAACTTAGGATTAGCGCGTATTTTTTCGGCCGTTTCATAACCATCCATGTGCGGCATCATCATGTCTAGTAAAACAACATCCGTATCTGGATTTTCACTTAAAACCTTAATCGCATCATTGCCATCAAACGCTGTAATAATGCTCATTTTAAATACTTCTAAAGCTTTTGTAAGCGAATAAATATTACGGACATCATCGTCTACAATCAGCACTTTTTTATCGTGCAGGATATTGTTTAGTAAATTTAGCTTTTTATGTCCTTCTTTTTTGTCTTTTCCTTCTTTTTTATCCTCAACTAAATGCAGGAATAATGAAACTTCATCTAACATTCTTTGATACGAATGAGCTGTTTTCACGATAATAGAATCAGCATATTTCTTAATTTTTACTTCTTCTTTAAGTGATAAGCTTTTTCCTGTAAATACAATTACGGGAAGTTTTTCTAATCCCGGATTTTTCTTCACGCCATCCAAAATCTGATATGCTTGTTTATCCGGAATTCCCATATCCAGAATTACGCAGTCAACTTCTGTTTTGCTCAAAGCCTGAATTCCATCTGCCACTTCGCTTTTTATCTCAGAATTAATATTGTACGTTTCCAGAAAATACGAAAGTGCTTTGGCGTGTTTTGGATTGTCTTCGATAATTAAAACCTTTTGAGCTTCTCTATTTATAATGTGTTCTATTCTTAAAAACACATCTGGTATCTTATCAAACGCCGCCGGTTTGTCTAGAAAATCAACGGCTCCTTTTAATAAACTTTCTTGTTTCAATTTATGCGATGACATAATATGAACCGGAATATGTTTCGTTTCGGCATGATTTTTCAGTTCTTCCAGAACTTCCCAGCCGCTTTTTATCGGAAGTTCAATATCCAGTAAAACTCCAACCGGTTTATAAAGCATTGTAAAGTTTAAAGCATAATCGCCTCGTACGGCAACGATTCCTTTGTATCCTTTTTGACGTGTAAAGGCCAAAAGTGATTTGGCAAAATTGATATCGTCTTCAATAATCAAAATTACTTTATCTCCTTCTTTTATAATGTCCCTGTCATCATCAATTTCATCTGGAATTACAGGACTGATATATTTTTTTGCTGGTGTTTTTAATTCGGTTTCAGTTTCTACTTCTGTAAAATCTGTCGGCGGAATTTTCTCTACATTTATTTTATGAAGTGCAGAACCAAAAACAGGAAGGCATAATGTAAAAGTACTTCCTTCGTTTACTTTACTATGAAGAATAATTTCTCCTCTTAGTAATTTTGCCAGTTCCCTGCTGATTGATAATCCTAAACCTGTTCCGCCATATTTACGTTTTGTAGAACCGTCTGCCTGCTGGAACGCTTCAAAAACCAAAGGTTGTTTGTCTACCGGAATTCCTATTCCGGTATCTTTTACAATAAAGCAGATTATTTTATCATCGTCTGTGTTTACTTTTATTTCAATACTTACTTTTCCTTTTTCGGTAAATTTAATAGCATTTGAAATCAGGTTTTTCAAAATCTGCTCTAAACGCATTTTGTCTGTTTTAATAACAAGCGGTGCATCTTTTGAAATAATTTCAAATTCAATTCCTTTTTCTTTGGCAAGAAAACTAAATAAGTTCCAAAGTGTATCTGTGATTTCTTTAGTCGAAACATCTAAAAATTCCAGTTCCATTTTACCGGCTTCGATTTTAGATAAATCCAAAATTTCATCAATTAAGCCCAACAAGCTGTTTCCAGAACTTTGAATTACTTTTGCAAACTCAATTTCTTCCGTATTCATGCTTTGATTGTTGTTTTCAGATAACAATCGGCTTAGAAGTAAAATGGAATTAAGAGGCGTTCTTAATTCGTGCGACATATTAGCCAAAAACTCTGATTTGTAACGTGTTGTTAATTCTAAAGCTTCTGATTTCTTTTGAATTTCATTGTTTTTTTCTTCTAATAATACGCTTCTTTCAGAAAGTTCTTCATTGGTTTGTTCCAATTCCTCCTGCTGTACTCTTAATTCTTCCTCAGAAGCCTGAAGTTTTTCAGTCTGCGCTTCCAATTCCGCATTAATAGCTTCCAGTTCACTGTGCTGTACCTGAAGTTCTTCTGACTGCGATTTGGTTTCTTCCAGCAGTTCCATTACTCGTTTTCTGTTTTGGGTAGAACGAATTGCGATTCCAATATTATTTCCAACCGATTTTAAAAATTCCAAATGAAGTTCAGAAAAACCATAAATACTGGCCAATTCAACTGCACCTTCAATTTTGTGATCTATTAAAGGAAGTGCCACAACATGCGTTGGTTTAATTTGTCCCAAAGCATAATTAATTTGAATGTCATCCGGAGATAAGGTTTTTAGTTCCAGAATTTTTCCGGAAGAAATGGCCTGCCCAATTAAACCTTCGCCTTTTTGGATTCTTTCACGATTTTTACTCGGTATATAACTATAACCTCCGGAAGAGATCAATTCATTATCTTCTAAAACATACAAAACACCTGCGCTGCTGTTAGTATATTGGCATAAAAATTCAATGACATCTTTAGAAAGTTTTTGCAGTGATTTTTCGCCCAGCATGGCATTGTTTAATTCTGCAACTCCTGTTTGAAGCCATTCTTTTTGAGATAATAATTCGAAAGAATTTTTAAGCGAAACACCCATATAATTTAATGACTCTCCTACACTTCCAAGCGCATCTGCTTTAGTATCGTCAACACGAATGTCATAATTACCTTTTGAAATATTGCCCGCAATTGTACTGATTGCTTCAATTCTTTGAGCAGTTTCAATATCTTTTTTCTCCAGTTCGGCCTGTAATAAAGAGCGTTCGTTATAATCTTTTAAAATACGAATTAAGAATACTATCGAAATAATAAAGGCAATAAAGAAAGCCACCACAATTAAAATCAAACTATACGTACCGTAACGTTCAGAGTTTGCATTGCGCTCTTCCAGAAGGTTTTGTTCTTTACTTTCGATTTTTTTGATAAGCGCCCTCATGTCGTTCATCATTAATCGGCCTTCGTTCAAATCGAATATCAGGGTTTCTTTATTGAAGCGTTTTTTAACAATTTGATTGTTCAGGTATTTAAAAAACCCGGAACGTTTAGATCGTAATTCTGTTAAAAGTTTTTGCTGCGGCGGATTGTCTGCCGTGAGTTCTTCCAGTTTTTCAAAATAAGTATTTGATCTGGCTTCCGATTCGTTAAAACGGTCTACAAACTGCTCATCGCCGGTTAATAAATAACCTCGCATACTAGTTTGGGCTTCTGTAATAATAGCCGAACCCTCGTTTAAATTGTAAATAACATCCTGAGTATGATTTACCCAGAAATTACTGTTTAATAAGCTTTTGATGCTGATAAAAGAAGCAACAGAACTAATCGTTAACACTAATAATGAAACCAATGAACTTATCAGCAGATTTCTTTTAAAGTTACCATTCATATTTTTAAATTGTATTTATTCGTATTTTAAAGGAAGAACAATAATAAAACTTGCGCCCTTGCCAACTTCACTTCTGGCCGTAATTAATCCGTTATGTTTTTCGATAATTTTTTTGGCAATTGCCAGACCAATTCCGGTTCCTTCATAAGTCTGACGATCGTTTAAACTCTGAAAAATAATAAAAATCCGGTCAAGATAAATCTCATCAAAACCAATTCCGTTATCCTTAACCGTGATTCTGCAATATTTCCCTTCCGGGGAAGCGGGACTGTCAAACGATTTATCAACAATTAATTCAGAAGTAATTTCAATTAACGGAGGATTGTTTGTGCCCGAGAATTTTAGTGCATTTCCAATCAAATTCTGGAATACTTGTCGAAGCTGACTCGGAATGCTGTCTATTGTTGGGAGTTCTGTAGTTTTAACCGTCGCATTTTTTCTTTCAATTAAATAATCAAAATCCGAAAGCACTTCTTGCAGCACAATATTCAAATCAGTTACTTCGGGCTTTACCTGTGCCGATAAACGAGAATAAGCCAGCAGATCAGTAATAAGCGTCTGCATTCGCTCTGCCGATTTTATGGTTCGGTCCACATAATCAATTCCCTTTTCATCTTCTTTTAAATATAACTCTTTGATTATTTTAATAAAAATCTGAATTTTCCGAATGGGTTCATTTAAATCGTGCGAAACCACCCAGGCAAACTGCTGTAATTCGTGGTTTTTTAACTCTAATTCTTCATTTTTAGAAACCAGTTCTTTCGTTCTTTCGGCGATTTTAATTTCAAGATTATCTTGTGCTTCTTTTCTGATTTTAATTTCTTTAGAAAGAAGATCTTTGGTTATTTTTAATTCGTTCTGCTGTTCGTAAATTTTAAGGAATGTTTTTACTTTCAGCATCAGCAAATCAGTATCAACAGGCTTTGTAATATATTCTACAGCACCGGTTTCATATCCTTTAAAGATGTATTTTTTTTCAATATTTAAAGCTGAAAGGAAAATTACCGGAATATCTTTGGTTCTTTTATTTCCGGAGAGAATTTTTACTACTTCAAAACCATCAAGACCCGGCATTTGAACGTCCATTATAATCAGACAGTAGTTTGTTTTTAGAATCTTTTTTAAAGCCTCTTCACCAGATTCGGCGGTATCTACTTCAATATCGTGCAATTCTAATGTTTTCTTTAAGGCAATAATATTTGCCTTTATATCATCTACAATTAAGACCATGCTGTAGTGGGGAATAAAGCGTTAAGAATTAAAAAACATAATTGAAATCGTTTCTCGACTATCATTTTTGAACATCTGATCCTATTCAAAAAGAGGCCAAAACTTTCAAATTTATAAATTTAAAGAACAAAGCGCTTTTATTCAAAATCAAATTCGTTACATAATTCCCATGTTATGAATTAACTTCAACTTAATCAGTGATTAATCCCTAATTCAAAATTAATAAAAAATTATTCACAGCCTTTAAATATAATACTTTTCTTTCTTTTTGTCCAGACAGCATTTTTTTGAGGTAAAATTATATTTCTTACAGTCTCTTTTTTCATACAAGCTGCAGTAATTTTAATACAAATGAATATGTAAAATTAATACCATGAAAAAGCCCAAAACATTTCCCGAGCAAAAACAAGAACTTCCTGGAAACGAACATAAAATGAATCCTGAGCCGGAAATTATAAGAAAAAACTACACCGGAAGCGGTAAACTTTTGGGTAAAACTGCTTTTATAACCGGCGGCGACAGCGGCATTGGCCGAAGCGCAGCAGTACATTTTGCACGTGAAGGTGCCAATGTTGCTATTGTGTATTTAAAGGAAGACAAAGACGCAAAGAAAACTAAAGAACTAATAGAAAAGGAAGGACAGCAATGTCTTCTTATCAGCGGCGATTTAAAAGATGAAAAATTCTGTAAAGAGGCCGTCAAAAAATGTGTTTCGGCTTTTAAAACCATAAATGTTTTGGTAAATAATGCTGCCGTTCAATTTCCACAAAGCGAAATTGAAAAAATTACCGCGGCCCAATTGCATAAAACATTTGAAACCAATATTTATCCGTATTTCTATATTACCAAAGCAGCGCTTTCGCATTTAAAAGAAGGCGATACAATTATCAACACCAGCTCAGTAACTGCGTACCGCGGAAGCGAACATTTAGCAGATTATGCGAGTACCAAAGGTGCTATTGTAAGCTTTACCAAATCCTTATCGACAATGCTTGCCAAAAGAAAAATCAGGGTAAACGGCGTTGCTCCGGGACCAATCTGGACTCCTTTAATTGTAGCAAGCTTTGATAAAGTTTCAGATTTCGGAAAAGATAATCCTATGGGAAGAGCCGGACAGCCTTCTGAAGTAGGTCCTGCATATGTATTCCTGGCCTGCGAAGACAGCAGTTATATTACCGGACAATTTATTCATATTAACGGCGGAGAATTAGTTGGCGGATGATTATTTAACCACAAAGTAAACAAGGGTCTACACAAAGTTTTTTCTCTGGCTGTGTTTATCAATCTCGCAGAGTATCATTCTTGAATAAGTTTTGCAATTAAATAAAAACCTTTGCTGCTCTGCGCCTATGCGAGATAAAAAAAACTCAGAATCTTAGCCTCTCAGCATCTTAGAAACATAAAAAAATGAATTACATAGACATCATAGGTCTTTTTGCCGGAACGTGTATCACAATATCGACAATTCCGCAGATTTTAAAAGTCTGGAAAACTAAGAAAGTAAAGGATATTTCGCTTAAAACTTTCAGTATCCTGACTTTCGGAATCTTGGTTTGGATTATTTACGGAATTCTTAAAAAAGATCTTCCCATAATAATTACCAACAGTGTTTCTTTATGCCTTAATCTTATTATGGTGTATTTCATTATTACTTATGAAAAGGAATAGATTTTTTTAAAGATTCTATGCAAGCTTCGGGGTAACTTAGACTCTAAGTTTTTTTCCGAGATGATTTTATCTTGCAGAGGCGCAAAGTTTATATGATTAAAAAACTTCTTTAAGATTTACATAAGACAAATTCTTTTCGGCTCTGCCTTTTCGTAATTTAAAGATCATATTAAAACTGCAAGAAAAAAACAAAAAACCAGCAGAAATCCGTTTATATTATATTTAAATTTAAGAATATCAAAACCTTATCTTCTTTAAATAAAAAAAACAGCTCTTTAGGAAAGCTGTTTTTTTCGTAATAGTAGTTAATATATAATGCTTGTCAGCTAGCTAATTTTTGGTTGTATGGTTTTAACGAAAAATGATATTTTGATTTAAACAATCTCGCAGCGCCCAGAATTTCAGTGAAATTTAGAGTTGAAATTCGTTTGATTTCGTTAATTTGTCTCTTTGCTATATTTACAACAGGATCAAATGTTTTTAAGTAATTGAAACTGTGCTGCTCTACTTCCATTTCTACAATATTTTTCAGAATGCTTTTTTTCAGCAGCGTCCCAACGACACCTCTTTGCGGAACCGTTTTATATTCCTTTATTTTATCTGAGATTCTTGCATTCTCTTTTCCCACATAAATATAATTTCCAGAATCGTTTGTAAAACGTTGTTTTACCTGCCAAACTAATTCAGAATCTTTATTACTAAGTGTTGGCATTCCTAAAAGCGTAAACTGAATACGTTTGTAGCTTTCAAAATACAAAACACTATTTATAACCGAAGAATTGCTTAATACCGCCGATTGGTTTTTACTCAAAACTTTCTTTTCTCCATTGGCACCAAAGCTATGGCTTACGTTTCCGTTTTCACAATACACAAAAAACACCGGAGCAGTTTTAATAGATTCAATACTTAAACTTACATCCTGAAGAAATTCAAGATCAAAATGCATAAACAAAACTTTATCATCAAAACGGGTTCCTTTTATAAACCCTTTTGTCCATTTAGAATTAATTTCTAAATTGTAATCGTTGTTTTTAGCAGTAAGTTTTCCGCTAAAGCTATCTTTAAGATCATTAAAAACGGCATCAAATTCTCCAGTATTTATGTAAAGTTTCTTCATTTTGTTTTGGTTTAAAGAGATTAGTTAACAGTTGTTTACGTACAAAACTAACTCTTGGTTTTTATCTCATTTTGCTTAAACCAAATTTCGTATTAATTATAAATCAAACTCTTATACAATTTCAATCAGAAATTTCATAATTTTTAGATAAGGTTCTGAGATGCTGAAATACTAACGTTTTAAGTTTTAAAAAACTCAAGTATCTCAGAACTTTAGTATCAAAAAAGAAAAAACAGCTGCCCCAGATAAATCTGGAACAACTGCTCCTCAGCAAAATAAAAATACTTATCTATTTTATTTTATGTAAGTTCACTGATGTCTGCGTTTTTGGAATAGTTCTTTTTTGGAATATCCTTAAAGAATTCTGCTTCCTCTAAATCAGCTGTGGGTCCGTATCCTAATAAGTGAGTTCCTTTTTGCTGATCTTTGGTTTCTATAATATATAAGATAGACATATCATCCGGATCGCTCATTCCTTCATAACGGTGATGCGCTACAATAAATATTTCGTCAGGCTGATAAGCATATTTTGTTTCAGAATCTATGAGGCATCCATTATCAAATAAGTAATTTGTAGTGTAGCCTTCGTCTTGATATTGCTTTATATAGTCGGTTTCGTGTTTTTGCTCCCTTTTCATGATTTTACTGATTTGAGATTAGTTATAATCTTTTGTACAATTCAAAGTTCCTCATTAAATACAATGAAAATTAACTCAATAGATTTTAATATTAGCTCATTCAAAAAATCGGCAGAAATCAAAATTTATTTTTCATTAATTTTAAAACCGCTTCGTTACATGGAGCAAAAAGTACTATATTTATTACGTAAATTTTATTGTTTTAACTCAAGAAAGAGCAATTTTTAATGAACAATTCAAATCACAATTTCCTTGCTAAAGGAGGCGAAATGGGCGCATTAACACGTGCAAAAGACTGGAGTAAAACTTCTGTTGGCGCTATTGAAACATGGCCGCAGAGTCTTTGCACTACTTTAGGAATACTGCTAAATTCAAAATTTCCCATGTTTTTATTTTGGGGACCAGATCATATTTGCTTTTACAATGATGCTTATCGCCCAAGCTTGGGTAATGACGGAAAGCATCCTGATATATTAGGACAAAAAGGCGCAGATTACTGGCCCGAAATATGGCATTTTATAGGTCCGTTAATCGATCAGGTTTTAACTGAAGGCGAAGCAACCTGGCACGAAGATCTGTTTTTACCAATTTACAGAAACGGAAAAATCGAAGATGTTTACTGGACTTTCAGTTACAGTCCGGTTAAAAATGACGACGGAAACATAGCAGGAGTTCTGGTAATTTGTAATGAAACGACGGATAAAGTCAGCATTCGAAAAAATTTAGAAGAAAACAGTCAGCGTTACAGAGACAATATACTACAGGCACCAAATGCCATGTGCATTTTTAGAGGGGAGGAATTTGTAGTAGAAATTGCTAACGAACTCATGCTTGAAATTTGGGAAAGAAAAGAACACGAAGTTCTCAATAAGCCTATTTTTAAATCGCTTCCTGAGGCCGCCGGACGAGGTTTGGAAGATATTTTATTACAGGTGTATGTTACGGGAGAAAGATTTACAGCCAACGAACTTCCTGTAAAATTAACCCGAAACGGTAAAGTGGTCGACACGTTCATTAATGTGGTTTACGAAGCTTTAAAAGAACCCGACGGAAAAATAACAGGCATTGTCGCCATTGCTCATGACGTAACTCTGCAGGTTAACGCACGTAATATTATTGAAGAAAGTGAAAAAAGATTTAAGAATATTGTGGAGCAGGCTCCACTTGGCATTGCTATTCTAAAAGGAGCCGATTTAATTGTGGATATGATTAATGCAACTTACTTGCAAATCATTGATAAAACCGAAAAAGAAACACTTTATAAGTCAGTTTTTGAATCGATTCCTGAAGCCGAAAAAACAATTCGTCCTTTACTTACGCAGGTTTATGAAGACGGGATTCCTTATTTTACAAATGAACTTCGGATTACTTTAAATCGTTTTGGAAAACAGGAGGATTGTTATTTTAACTTGGTTTTTCATCCTTTACGCGAGGAAAAGAATGAAGTTACAGGCATTATTGTGGTAGGTTATGAAGTTACTGATTCTGTAAAAGCAAGGTATTTTTTGACAGAAAGCGAAAAAGCATTCCGAAATCTGGTGATGCAGTCCCCAATTCCTATGACTATTTTTAAGGGTGAGGATTACATTATCGAACTGGCCAATACGGCTATGCTCGAGGAGATATGGCAGAAAAAGACAGATGAAGTTATTGGCAAACCTGCTCTAGAGGTGTTTCCGGAGCTTTTAAATCAAAAGTTTCCGGAGTTGCTGGATGAAGTACTGTACAATGGAAAAACAATCCGTGAAAACGAAGCTATTGTTTATATTGATATAAAAGGCCGATTACAGAAATATTATCTCGATTATCAATATACTCCACTTTTTGAAAAAAATGGCGAAATATCGTCGATTATGATTACAGTAAACGATGTGACGGAGAAAGTAGAAGCCCGAAAAAAAGTAGAAGATGCCGAAGAGAGAGCACGATTAGCCTCTGAAATTGCCGAAATTGCTACCTGGGATTTAAATATTCATACTCAGAAATTATTTTATTCTGACAATCTTCCGGAGCTTTTTGGTTTAAAAAAAGATTTAAAAATTTCACGCCAGCAGGTTTTAGACCGGGTTTATATTGCAGATCTGCCTATATTGGAAAACGCATATAAAACGGCTTTAAAAACTACTATTTACAAATATGAAGCGCGTGTTCTTAAACCAGACCAATCGACTTGCTGGATACGAGTTCATGGTAAAATTTTCTTTGATGAATTAAAAAATCCGGTTAAAATGCTGGGAACTGTTATGGACGTAACAGACGAAAAGAACAGGCATGAGATTTTAATGAAAAGCGAAGAAAAATTCAGGGTTCTTGCCGATTCTATGCCACAGTTTGTATGGACAAGCGATGGTATGGGAAATGTAGATTATTTTAATCAGTCGCTGTATGATTTTACAGGAATTTCTAAAGATGATGTCGATAAAAACGGCTGGCTTCAGTTTATTCATCCAGATGACCGCGAGGCCAATGTGAACCGCTGGATGGAATCTATAAAAACCGGTGAAGAGTATTTATTTGAAAACCGGTTCCGACGTCATGATGGAGAATACCGCTGGCAATTAAGCCGCGCTATTCCACAGCGAAATACTGAAGGAAAGATTCAAATGTGGGTAGGTACAAGTACTGATATTCAGAATCAAAGAGATTTTACAGATATGCTGGCAAAACAGGTTCATGATCGTACCGAAGAGCTTGAACTTAAAAACAGGGATTTGATTAATATGAATATTGAGCTTCAGTCTTTTGCCTATATTTCAAGCCACGATTTACAGGAACCGCTTCGAAAAATTCAGACTTTTGCAAGCCGTTTGGCAGAGTTAGATGAGCAGAATATTTCGGCGAAAGCCAAATCTTATTTAGAGCGGATTGAAATTTCGGCAAAGAGAATGCAGACGCTTATACAAGACCTTCTTACCTACTCCAGAACCAATTCTGCCGAAAGAGTTTTCATAAAAACAAACCTGGATGAAATTGTAGAAGAAGTTCTAATGGATTTTTCTGAACGCATCGAAGAAAAGAAAGCCGTTATAGATCTTCATCCTTTGGGAGAAGAAACGGTTATGTTGTTTCAATTTAGACAATTACTTCATAATCTAATTGGAAATGCTTTAAAATTTTCACGCAAAGAAATTCCACCGCACATTCAAATTAAAGCCCACCGTGTTGTGGGACACAAACTGAATTTTAAAGTTGATTATCCTAACAAAATCTATTTCTGCTTAAAGATTTCAGATAACGGAATTGGTTTTGATGATGAATACAAGGAACGCATCTTTGAGGTTTTTCAGCGTTTAAACACGGAGAGCGAGTTTTCGGGAACAGGAATTGGATTGGCAATTGTAAAAAAGATTGTCGAAAATCACAAAGGAGTTATTAAAGCGCACAGCGAAAAAGGTCAGGGAGCAACTTTTAAAATCTATCTGCCGGAACTATAAAAAAAACACCAAGCTCATTTAATAAATAAGTTTGGTGTTCTTCTACATCAAAAAAATGTAATCACATTTTATATACAAAGGTCTTTCTATCAGGCACAAACTCTTTCCAGTTTATGGTCAGGGAATGCTCTATGGACTTTACAATATCTTTCATTAAAATTGGCTTTGTAATGAAATAATTAGCGCCTAAATTGAGGCATTTTTCAATAATACTCGGCTCATTTGATGTGGAAAAAATAATCACCGGAATATCGCTGTTTTCCTTAGAACCTTTAAGTTCATTTAAAACATCAAAACCATTTTTTCCGGGCATATTTAAATCTAAAAAAATAACACTGGGAACTGGAGGCGGATGATAAATGGCATTCAATAATTTTTCCCCTCCTGAGTAAGTCTGGAGGTTTATATCTTTTGACAATGATTCGACGGCATCGGTAAAAATGCTCAAATCATCTTCATCATCATCAGTATAAAAAATGGTAAAGTTTTTCATATATTCTTGGAGATAAATCTATTTCTCCAAAGATAATTAAAATTAGCAAAATAAAATAATTTGTTTAAAAATTCTGACAAAAATAATTAATTGAAATATAATAATTTTAAAATATAATTCTATAATTGAGACGGTTATAAAAACCTCAACTTTGTTTTACGTGTTTCCGTAAACACAAATAATAATTATAAAATTTAAAACGATAAAGCCATGGGAGATCATAAAAACCTTACTGAAGAATTTGCTGTCAATAAAATCAAGGATTTGGCAGAGAACATAAAAACCTGTATGTTTTGCACTTACAACAGCGACAGACTGCAATCAAGACCAATGTCTGTTCAAAAAATCGACGATTTAGGACGTCTTTGGTTTTTATCAGACCGTAACAGCAGCCAGAATGCCGAAATTACCCTAAACCCGCAGGTTGAGATATTCTTTTCTGAACCGCACGATAAATTCCTTACACTGCACGGAACCGCAACGATTTCGTACGACAGGGAAACAATTAAAGAATTATACGATCCTATTATAAAAGTCTGGATGCCGGGCGGTGAAGATGATCCAAATTTGAGCGTAATCACTTTCACTCCTGAAGACGGTTATTACTGGAATAACAAACACGGCAAAATGGTTGCCATAGCAAAAATGGCTACTGCCCTTGTAACCGGCAAAACAATGGATGACGGGATTGAAGGAACTTTAAAACTTTAGTTTTTTTTATATTCAACCACAAGAGTTTTTACCGCAAGAGCGCAAAGAAAAACGCAAGGTTAGCAAAGATTAAATCTCTTTGTGTGCTTTGCGTTTTTCTTTGCGCTCTCTGCGGTTAAATTAAAACTTAATCAAATCAAATTCTTCAGCTCTAAAGCATTTAAAATTCCTGCTTCACCAGCGGTGTTATTAAAATATATAAATCCTGATTTTGAATGAGTTTCATATCTTATATTAAGTAATTCTTGAAGTGGATAACTGGAGTAAAACATTTTGGGAACTCCGTGTAAACGAATATAAATAAGGGGGAAATTTTTAAAGATAGTCTGCGGTAATTGCGGGTGGCTTACACTGCAAAATGTGATATTATTTTCTAAAAAAGCATTCCAAACGTCATTATTCCACCAGGATTCATGGCGAAATTCAATTACATTTTGAAAACTTAAATCTAAATTTTTAATAATGCGATTTAATCTTTCTAAAGTAAATTGATAACTGGGTGGAAACTGAAATAATACACAAGCCAGCTTTTCTTTTAAACCCATTTTACAGACATTATAAAATTCTGAAAGGAGATTTTCGCAGTCTATAAATTGTTTGATATGCGTAATATCTTTAGGTGCTTTTACGGAAAAAAGGAAGTCTTCGGGCGCTTTATTGTACCAATTTGTAAAAACTTTCAGCGTTGGAAACCTATAAAAGCTTCCATTGAACTCATACGTGCTAAAGTGCTGGCTATAAAACCCGAACATACCTGCAACTGTCACATTGTCAGGATAGAAAATTCCCTTCCAATACCGATTGTTGTAGCTCGAACATCCTATTAAAATTTTATTTTTCATGAGTGAAGCTGCTGGCAGTTTGTACAGAAAAAACTTCGACGGTTTTTCTTGCCTGTAGGTTTTTTAATTAGAGGTAAATTGCATCTTTTGCATTCTTTTTGAGAATATGCCAGCCAATGTTTTTTGAGTTCGAATTTCTTTTTCCAATACAAAAATTCGAAACTGTAAATTGAACATTCAGCTATAAGTTCGTCGATCTTCTCATGCGGAATTTTTCCAACCAAAGATTCGGGGTGAATAAAACATCGGTACAAAACTTCATTTTTGATAATATTCCCTACTCCCGAAAATATATTTTGATCTAAAATCGCATCGCATATTTTTTCGCCTGGAATTTTATCCAGACTTATTTTTGCTTTTTTAGGATTCCAGTTTTCATTTAAAACATCTTCGCTCCAATCGTAATATTGATTTACAGGACCTTCTAAAATTTTAACCAAACAGGTATAAAAATTGATTTCTCCGTTCGAAAAACCTAAATGCAACCTTGGTGCGTTTTCTTTCTGCTCGTTAATTCGGTACGTTCCAAACATCATTAAATGAATCTTAACTGTAAAATCTTCAAAGCAAATTAAAAAGTGTTTTCCCCAGGTTTTAAAAGACAAAATAGTTTTATCCTTTAACCGGTCAAAATCGATACTTGAATTTCCATACACTTCAATTACCGTTTTACCAGCAAATTGCTGTACTTCTTCTTTTAAAATCAATATTGACGGACCTTCGGGCATAACTTTAGTTTTAAATTTTTAATGAAAAAAAAGTGCAGTCTTAAAAACTGCACTTTTGATATACTAATGGCTTTGTTATTCTTCCATTTCTACTTCGGCAGCTTCAAGATTTACGGCATTTACCGCAACTTCTGTCAGCAGTTTATCAGCTCCTTTTTCTTCATCAAGTGTTTGCTCTAACAAAGTTGCCACTTCTTCTAAACCCAGAGTTTCAGCAAACTGTCTTAAAGTTCCGTACGTAGCGATTTCATAATGTTCGATTTTTTGGCTTGCGGCAATAATTCCGGCATCACGAACAACGCCAATTTCAGTTTCTTCAAGAATTCCTTTTCCTTCTTCAATTAAACCTTCCATGGCATCGCATTTTTTAGCGGTTGCTTTTTTGCCTATAAGTTCAAAAACTTTCTCTAAACGTGTTACGTGTTCTTCTGTTTCGGTTAAATGGTTATTGATAGCATCTATCAGTTCTTTTGAAGTAGCATTTTTAGCCATTGCCGGCAATGCTTTTGTCAACGCTTTCTCTGCCCAGTAAATATCTTTTAAACTGTCTTCAAATAATTCTGTTAAGCCTGCTGCTGCATTTGACTTTGGTTTTGTAACTCCTCTTTTTACCGTTTGTTTCGGTGTGGTCTCTTTTTTACTATCTGTAGTTTTCATGGTACTAATTTTTAGTGATTAATATTCCAAAATTACTGCGATAGGTTTCGAAACGGTTATATTATTTTTTAATTAACTTGTATTCTAAACATCTGTTAATTATACAATTGCATTAAATAATTCTATAAAGAACCCCATTAAATTCATACCTAGCTTTGTAATATAGAAATAGTAAAACTCAATATCATGAATACTACAGATAAAAAAAACAGCCCTTTTCCTAAAGATCCGGGAAACCCAAATACTGAAGACAGAAATACGGTTATGAACGAGGAACTTTATGATTTAAACACTCAGGAAACTCAAAGCAGCCGCGCAGAAGATGCTGAGCGTGGATTTACGGTGCGAAATGGCCACAATCCTAACAAACCTAATCCCGATGAGAGATCGGGTCTCTACGACGATGATTTGGATGATTTAGATGATGACTTCCATAAAGACCGTGATCTTGAAGACAACAATGACACGATTTATGAAGTTGTTCTGGAAGATGAAAATGACATTGACGACGAAGATGAAGAGGAATATATTGAAGAAGAACTGGACGAGGATTTAGAAAATGATGAATTCGATAATCCGTCTGATACTTTTGAAAATGACTTTACAGAAACTGAAGATGATCTTGAAGACATTGATGATGACGACGAAGAAGAAGAAAGCAATGATTATGTTGAAGATGATGTTCAGGAAGACGAGGATTATACTGAAGAAGACAAAAGAAGATTATAATTTTTCGGGAAACTGGAATAAAAAAGCCGTTAAGAATTGAAACTTAACGGCTTTTTTATGGATTTGAATTCAAAACACAAAAATCTATTTTGAATTTAATAATTTTTCTAAATAAGATATTTTCTCTTTTTCAGATTCTAATAAACGTTCGTATAAACTTTTATTTTGTTCTACTGATTCCATTAATTTATCAAGCGGATTAAAATTGCAAGTATTGTAGTTCCCAACTGTTCCTTGACTATTATCGTAAAAAGTATTAAAATAAGTAAACACCGCTTCTTCAGAGAAATTTTTAATTGCTTCAACGCTCAAGCCCAAAACTTTTGCAATTTCAATCAATTTTTCTTCATCAACTGTCTCGCTGTTTTCAATTGCAGAAACCGTTTGCTGACTGGTTCCTAAAGCTTGTGCTAGAGCTTCTTGCTTCATGTCTTTTAGTTCACGAAGACGGCTTATTTTTCGCCCTATATGGTTTGGTCTTGTTAGTGTGCTCATAGTTCAAAGATAATAATTTGAAGTAAGAAAATAAAAAATATGTATGATACAAGATTTTTAATGTACGATACTGATAAAATGCCCTCGCTTCCAGAATGTGTAAATTTACATTATAGGCAAAAATACAATTTTTCAGACAAATTGAGTAAAAATAAAAAAGCCGTTAAGAATTGAAACTTAACGGCTTTTTTATGCGATTTAGAAATCTAATCACCAATTTTTTCTAACACCGGAATATCATCCATTTTTTGCAGACGTTCTACTAGTCCGGTTCTGGCTTCGGTTAATTCTTTTTCGGCTTTGCCTAATTCTATATACCACTCTTCTTTTCCTGATGTCGAGTTTTCGATTTTTCTCATAATTTCGTAAATTTCACCTTCGGCTTCCATTACTTTCAGACGTTTGTAATACGTTAAACTTTCGGTCATGTGTGCCAATGCAATCATTGCAGTTAAAAACGGATGGTTGTTGGTTACGTTTACATCTTTTATCTTGCCGTGTTCTAATTCAACTTTTAAAGCAAAAGCAAATTCTTCCATGTTAAAATCGGCATATTTGCTATTAGGATTTAAATACGCTTTAATGGCTTCGACATTATTCATCGTCGAAAGATCTACCTGCGTGTGTTTAGTATCTAGTAAATCTTTATACACCACATTTCCTATTGCCCTTGCTTCGGCAATTGTAGGATCGTTTTCAGGATTTTCGAAATCCCGAGTCGACCAATCCCAGTTTTCAGGATGCACAGGTTTTAAGTATTTTTCGCAAAAGTCAGTTACATCATTTTTTAAACTTACCATTTCATCCTCTCTCTTGATGTAAACATCTTGATAAGCACCGCTTTTAGTTCCCATAATTTGATATTTTTTAAAAAGATAAACGACACATTATCGAGATATATGTGTCGTTTTTAAATTTCGTTCTTATTTTACTGAATTCTTATTGTTACACACTTCTACGTCCGCTGATGAGCGAGATAATAAACAACACTAAGAAAATGAAAAATAAAATTTTTGCTATACTAGCGGCTCCAGCGGCAATACCACCAAAACCAAATATTCCTGCAATAATTGCCAGAATAATAAATATGACTGTCCAACGTAACATAATAATAGGTTTTTAGTTAATAACGATTTTGTTTTGTTACTCAAATTTTATGCTTTTTAAGAAGATGCATTAACTCTAAAATTTTTGTATTACAGTAAATTAACCTGATAATTTTCGATCAATTCTGCAAAAACACTTTCACTTCGCGAAAAGTATTTTTTACTGCTTCGGCTTTTTTTAACTTTATCGAAATACTGCTCAATCGAACCGTCTTCGTAAGTGGTAACCAATAACGGATGAACGTAATAATTCTTGCAGACGTTTCTGGTGTTTCCAAGTGCTTCGGCAGTGGCATCATAAGCTGTAACAATATTTCTTTTGATTTCTTTTTCGTCAGATGTAACGCCAAGTTCCATCAAATTTTCAAAGAATATAATTGAAGCGGCCCAGGTTCTAAAATCTTTGGCACTAAAATATTCGCCAGAAATTTTATGCAGATATTCGTTGACCATATGACTGTCTAAAACCTTTCGTTCGCCGTTTTTGTCGTAATATTTAAAAACTTCCCAACCCGGAATTTCCTCGCATCGGCTTACCAGTTTTATTAATTGTTTGTTTCTGGTAGTAATCGTGTGCTGTTTTCCTTTTTTTCCAATGAATTCAAAACGAAGGGAATTTTTATTGATGTTGATATGTCTTTTTCGTAAAGTCGAAAGTCCGTATGATTTATTGTCTTTTGCATATTTTTCATTTCCAATTCGGATATGGGTTTCTTCCATTAACCGAATTACCAATGCAACTACTTTTTCTTTCGACCATTCTTTTTGTTCTAAATCGATATCAACTTGTTTTCGTATAGAAGGAAGCTTTTGTCCGAATTCTGCAATTTTATAAAACTTGGTTTGATTGCGAATTAAGTTCCATTTTGGATGATATCGGTATTGTTTTCTGTTTTTAACGTCCAAACCTACTGCTTGCAAATGTCCGTTTGATAAATCCGAAATCTTCACATTTACCCAGGCAGGCGGTAAAACTAAACTGTTAAAACGCTTTATTTCGCTTTTCTGCTTTATACAGCGTCCGTTTTTTTTATAAATAAAACCATCATCTCCCTGACATCTTTCAATAGGTAAATTTTGATTGTTTACGTAAACTAATTCTAACTTTTCTAACACCAAATGTGGTGTTTTAATAAGCTGGTTCATTAGTTTTTGAGTTCTGGCAGTATTCATGGTCGTTTTAAGTTTTTTTGCCACTCCTAATTGTCATTGGGATTCACAGATTCAAAAGATTTTTCTTATCTCATATATTCGCCCCCACATAATCTGTGAGAATCTGCGAATGCCAATTACTATAGGGAGTGGATTTCTTTAATTAGTTCGAAGTGATTTAATCAGGCTTTTTTTGTTCATGTATGAACGTCCAGAAATCCCTACTTTTCTGGCCTGTTCATAAAGCTCTTCTTTTGTCCACTCTTCATAGGGCTTTGCTCTTCCGCCTTTTTCTCCTGAATCTGGCGCATTAGCAATACGTGCTGATTTTTCTTGACTGTATCCCTTATTTATAAGGGCTTCGTACTGGGCTTCATTTTTAATTCTTGGATCTGGCATGACTTAAAAATTTTAATTATTGATTTATCTTGTTTGGTATTTCAAAATTCCTCAAAAAGAAGGATTTTTCTGTTATACAATTTTGGTTATAACTTTCATAATTAAAAGTGTAGATCGTAGATTGTTTACAATCTTGTTATTTCGACGAAGAAGCAATCGCACAAGTATTTACACAAAAGTGAATCGCCAATCGTTGTCGATATCAATTTGCGATTTCTCTTTCGTCGAAATGACACGAAAGATTTAAAAAGCAAAAATCCCATTCGCAAAACGAATGGGATTTTCAATTCATATTTTTTAAAATAGTTTTCTTTAGCAAGTAAACAAGACGTTTTTAATTTTATTTAATATCTATTTCTATCAAATTTTTAACTAATATACCTTTTACATTATCACTTAAAATATCTTGCATTGCTTTTTCGGACTTATAGACAGTTTTGATATCTTTGGTATCGATCTCAATATATTTTGCAGAATTTGAAAAGTCGAAAATATCTTTTCCCGACCACACTCCTATTCCATAATAAATATAAGCAGTTGAATCTTTTTTTAAATTAAACACTATAGAACCTTTATCAGCTGCTTCTTCAAGTCTAAAATTTTTCGCATTTGGTTTTAAGAGAATTCTAACCGTAGCATCTGAATTAGTTTTGTTTACAAATCTAAGCTCCTGTGCTGGGTCACAGCTCGTGAAAAATAGAATGAAAAATAAAAATGGTAATAGTTTTAATTTTTTTTTCATATTTATATAATCTGATTATTTAGGGGTTGTTAACTCAAAATATACAAACATCATTCCGTTAATCACACTTTACCTTTTTTAAATCATTTAATTTGGGATCGTATTTAAAACAAGTCTGTTTTATTAAAACCATTTTATTATTGACCACTTTATATTCTGCTTCAATTACACTGCTTCCGGCACAACATTGATTGCGTTCGTAAATTCTTTTGGTTTTGCTGTCGAACTCTAAAGAAGTTCCTGTAAAAC
This sequence comes from Flavobacterium sp. HSC-32F16, assembly GCF_024171645.1. Classification (GTDB taxonomy): domain Bacteria; phylum Bacteroidota; class Bacteroidia; order Flavobacteriales; family Flavobacteriaceae; genus Flavobacterium. The sequence goes on from NZ_JALKAC010000001.1 coordinate 792,434, forward strand.
TGCTTTCAAAATATTTCCCTGTTTTGGGATTATAAAGAAAATACAAACTTGAAGTGTTTGGACCTGCTGCGCCAGCTTCGTAAACAGAAAAATCTTCTATCCCGTCAAAATTATAATCTTCGATATTTATATTATTTAAACCTAAAAGCTGACATTCGACATTGAATGTCTGAAGTAATTTATCTGTCTTTTTTTCAAGAATTTTTACGGCTGTTACTTTCGCTTCATAATCATCTTTTTGTTTAGAGAGAACGAGTTTAAAATATTTGTCTTTAAAAGATACCGGCTGTAAAATTTCCTTATTGCTCCATTCCGTCATTTCTTTAGAACCAGCATCAAATGTTTTATTAAGCTGAATTTGAAGTTCTTTTCCTGAATTTAAATCTTTCCAGGTACCTTTTAACTTATCGCTTTTTGAATTATAATTCTGAAAAGTAATTTGAGCACTTGGCTTATTATTTTTGTCTTTTTCTGTAAAAACCAAAGTATTTCCTTTTTGTTTTGCGTTTAAAACAATAGGAGTGTCAAAATTCGAATACGTATAAATTGCTCTACCTTCTCCATCTGAATAAACATTGGTTACAAATTCAATAGGATATTTATCGATAAATCCTGAATATGTTATTTGCGCTGATGTGAATGCAGTTATTAAAAGAAATAATACTGTGGTTATTTTTTGTTTCATTTTTCGTTATTAGTTCAAAAAAGTGAAGATTTATTTTTTGCTCATTGAAAGATATTTTTCCATTTGAACCATTTCTTTAGACATAAAATCAGGATCATTGCTTAAACTTCTAAATTGCTTTATAGCATCTATATTTGCTAATACACCTTTAGTAAACCAAGGAAATTCATTCGCTAGAGAATTCAATTTTGCAATTGCCCGCAGTGACTCACCATTTTTACTTAAAAAAGCGGCATGTTCATATCTAAAATTTGGACACCAATAATATTCCTCTGCTAACTTATCCCAAGTTTCTAAATCACAATTTCCAGCAGCAAGAAATATTGACGCAAAGACAGAAGAATCAATGTAATCTTTTGAAAAAACAAAATAATTGAGCAGTGGAATATTGTTCCTTTCATCTCCTTTAATTCTATTTTCAATAACTTCATTCATTAAATCGTGCGATTTAGCTTTATCGTCTTCATTACTTGACAAATGTAATACCGTTGCATATTCAACTTTTATTATATCAATATCAGGTCTTGATTCATAAGCATATTTCGCATAGTGTAAAGCGTTTTCATACGAATTCATAACACGATAAAGTTTAGATAGTGATACCAATAATCTGATATTTTCAAAATCTGTACTGGCAATGTTATTTTTTTGAAAATCAATAGCTTTAAGTCCGTATCTGTCTTTTACAAATCTTTCAATAACTTGCCATTTATTAATTTTATTTATCTCTGAACTGTCCCAAAGAGAAAACAGCACACTTCTTCTATCCCAAACAGATCTTATTTCTTTCCATTCTTCAAACGTGCTATTAAATGCTTCATGCTCTTTAAAAGTAATTCCATTTTCATCTTTCAAGTTTAATGAAGGATTAAAATCCGGAGTTGAATAATACCTATTTAATGAATCGTATAATTCAATTTTAAACAATTCAGGAGTATTAGAATCTAAATTATTTTTACCTAAATAATCATGTACCGATTCTTTTACATCAGAAACCACATTATACTCATTACTGTTTGTTTGATCTTCGTTTTTTAATTCTTTTTTAGAATTTCCAAAAATCCGCTTGAATAAATTCATATCTATATTTATAATCAGGATGCAGCAAACATACAAATTTCAAATTATTAGTAAGAAAATTATCTGCATCCAAATCATATAACAATCTCTAAAAATCCTGTAAGACATTCCTGTAAGTTCTCAATAATTTTACATCATAACATTTAAACTATTAAATCATGAAAAAGATACTATTAGCCAGTAAAGCAATTTTAGGAGCAGGACTTATTATTTTATTCTTGCAGTCTTGCAAAAACGAAACGAAACAAGAAGATCCAAAAGAAGTTGCTGAAGATGCTAACGAAGCCAAATTTGACTCTATTGACAGCAAAGAAGATGATTCGGAATTCTTAGTAGATCAGGCCGAAATTAATTTAGCTGAAATCGAAATCGGGAAACTGGCGCAGCAAAAAGGAACTGATCCGGAAGTAAAAAAATTCGGAAAAATGCTGGTTGACGAGCATACAAAATCGGCATCTGAAGTTAGTGCCTTAGCAAAAGCAAAAAACTTTACTCTGCCAACTTCACTAACTGAAGAAGGTCAGGAAGAATATAAAAAATTAAACGAGAAATCAGGATTGGATTTTGACAAAAAATTCGCCGACTTGATGATCGACGGCCACCAAAAAGCAATTGACAAACTTCAAAAAGCGGCTAAAGATGCACACGACGAAGATGTAAAGTTGTGGGCAACAAACAATATTGCGGGTTTAACTTCACATTTAGAACATGCTAAATTGCTGAAACAAAACCTTGACAAAAAGTAAAATAAATTTAATTGGTTATTATTTATTTTTAAAAACCCCTTAAGAGTTGAATTGCTTAAGGGGTTTCTTTTTTTTAGGTACAGAGGTTCAGAGATACAAAGGTTCAAAGTTTTTCCTTGTTTCTCTGAACCTTTTCCTCTTTGAACCTTAGTAAATTTATTTTCCAGCTATTTTCTGCAAATGTTCCGGATATCTTGAACCTTCAATTGTTATTTTTGAAGCTGCTTCATCGATTTCTGCAAGATCCTGAGCCGAAAGTTCTAAATTTAATGCGCCAAGATTCTCTTCTAAACGATGTAATTTAGTTGTTCCCGGAATTGGCACAATCCAAGGTTTTTGAGCTGTATTCCATGCCAATGCAATTTGTGCATTTGTAACCCCTTTGTCAGCAGCTATTTTTCCTAATAAATCAACAAAGGCTTGATTTGTTTTTCTGGCTTCAGGAGCAAAACGTGGTAATGTATTTCTAAAATCCGAACTGTCAAATTGAGTATTTTCATCAATTTTTGCAGTAAGAAACCCTCTTCCTAACGGACTGAAAGGCACAAATCCAATTCCTAATTCTTCTAATGTTGGAAAGATTTCTTCTTCGGGGGTTCTCCACCAAAGTGAATATTCACTCTGCAATGCAGTTACAGGCTGAACCGCGTGTGCACGACGAATACTTTCTACTCCAGCTTCTGAAAGTCCAAAATGTTTTACTTTTCCTTCCTGAATAAGGTCTTTAATGGTTCCGGCAACATCTTCAATTGGAACATTCGGGTCTACACGATGCTGATAATACAAATCGATAACGTCAGTATTCAATCTTTTTAATGAACCTTCAATACTTTTTCGAATCCATTCCGGACGGCTGTCCAGTCCTTTTTTAGAATCGCCTTCTAAAAAACCAAACTTCGTTGCAATTACAACCTTATCACGAAATGGCGCCAAAGCTTCTCCTAAAAGTTCTTCGTTTAAAAATGGTCCATAACATTCGGCAGTATCAAAAAAAGTAATTCCTTTTTCATACGCAGAACGTAAAAGATCTATCATTTCTTTTTTATCATGAGCCGGACCGTAGCCAAAACTCATTCCCATACAGCCAAGTCCCATGGCAGAGACTTCTAGACCGCTGTTTCCTAATATACGTTTTTTCATTGTATGTGTTTTTATAAGGTACAGAGGTGCAAAGAAGCAAAGGTGCAAAGCTTTCCACTTTGTCCTATAAACCTTTGCTTCTTTGAACCTTAATAAATTTAATGACTGCTTAATAGAAAATACTCTCCATCGGTTACTTTTTCTAACCAAACTCCGTGACCTTTATCAATTTCTGTGATAATAGCAACGTAAGAGAACTTTTCAAAAGGCGTTGCGCCATACCAATGTTCTACTCCCGGCAAAATGGTAACTACCTCATCTTTTTGAAGCATTCTAACTGCGTTTCCTCTTTCCTGATAATAACCAATTCCTTCTTTAGCAATTAACAAATGCAGACCTGCGTTACTATGCCAATTACTTCTTGAGCAAGGCTCAAAAGTCACTTCCTTAATTACAGTGTTTTCCGGATGGATGTCACTGCTTTGTTTTTTATAGGAAACGTCACCCGTCATATATGTACTCGGGACTTTTCCTTCTTCGATAACGGCTGAATAATTCTTCGACATAAAATTTAGTTTATTTTTTGAGATTGATTTTATTTAAAACTATTGTATTAAAGTTGTGAAATTTATCAGAATCAGGAAACTAAATTTAAAAAGCTAGAATGCGCTTTATGAAGTATTTATTTAGTCTGTTAAAAACTGATAAATGATTAATACTGTAATTTCAAGGCAAAATTAATGTAAGGATGTATTCTGCAAATAACAATATTCAAACAAAAAATTATGAAATTGAAACAATTTTACATTCGAAGCGATTTTGGAACTGTTCCGGTAAGTCTTTTAAAGTAATTATTAAAATAACTCGGATATTCAAATCCAAGCGAATACCCAATATCCGAAATACTCCAGTCTGTGTGTTGTAACAATGCTTTTGCCTCGTTAATAACTCGTTCTGTAATGTGAGCTGTTGTTGGTTTTCCGGTAACTTCTTTTACTGAGCGATTTAAGTGGTTTACGTGTACGGCAAGGCTTTGTGCATAATCCTGAGGCGTTTTTAGTGCCAAAGGCTCGTTTTTGGTTTCTATCGGGAATTGTCTTTCCAGTAATTCTAAAAACAAAGAGGTAATTCTCGACGAAGCATTTTTATGTTTAAAGAAATTTTCAGAAGGCTGCATTTTCATTGATTCATGAATAATCAGGTTGACATAACTGCGCATCAAATCATCTTTAAAAACATAATCGGTTTCGTATTCTTTAATCATTTTTTGAAACAAAGAATCTACAAAAACCTTTTGTTCAGCATTTAAAGAAAAAATTGGCGTTCCTCCTATTTTAAACAAAGGCGATTCATGAAGCGTTTCTGATCTGTCTTTTGCTTTCAGGAATTCCTCGGTAAAAACACAAGCATAACCTTCATAACTCTCTGAAACAGTTTCCCATGAATACGGAATAATCGGGTTACCGAAAAACAAAATCGTTCCGTCGGTTTCTATTCCACGGTCTGCATATTGTATAATGCTTTTACTGGTATTGATACAGATTTTATAAAAATCCCTGCGGCTGTAAACCGGAATTTTACTTTGGTCTCCGTTTATCTGATATACTTTAAAACCTTTCAGCTTTAAATCTGAAGTAAAATCGCAATTCTGAGTTTCTGTTTGATTATTCATTTTGCAAAGTTATGAAAATCAAACAATATTTGTTTTTTTTGTTTCAGGTTTTAGGTTTAACCGCAACGAGCGCTAGGTTTTTTTTGAAGCTGGACAAAATAATCTCGCAAAGCCGCTGAGACGAAAAGTATTTTTTGCACTTAGATTTTGCAGATTTAAGCAGATTAATATTTTTGATTTTTAATACTATTGTCAAAAAAGTCTTTTCAAATCTGCTTAAATCTGTAAAATCTGCGTTAAACTATTTTAAAGTCAAACTTCCTGCTCGTATTCCTTTTGCCGAAGCAGACAAAATAACTTCTTTAGCATTTTCTTCTTTTTGAATAATGATTTGAGCATAACCGTTAAAAAGCTTTCTTTTCCAAGGTTCTGATGGCGTTATAATTTGGATAATTCCCGGATCTGTATTCAGCACATCCCAGTCTTTTACTTTTTGCAAAGGCGTTGCGGCTATATAAATCGTGTTTTTTCCTTCTTTTAATATACTGGAATCCAAAACATATTTTTGAGAATCTTCACCGCCAGGATTTACTTTATTTCCGTTAATAAAAACTACTGCCTCTACACCTATCTTTTTATAAAAGAAACTCACCTTACTTGAAGCCAAATTATTTTTCAACTCAAATTCTCCTTTATAAACATATGACGGTGCCTGATTTTTATAATCCCGATCTTTAAAAGCTGTCTTCCAGTCGTTTTCGGCATAATTTTGAAATTCCTGAGACAAATTAGCCGTCGATCTTTTTTGTTCCTGAAAATTCATAATTTGAACTAATGAAACAGCATCAATAAACTGATCTTTTTCTAAAGAAGTTGGATCGCCGTTTCCTACACCTAAAATCTTTCCGCCTTTTATAGAAAAGGTAATTTCATCATTTGCAGTTGGAACATGTAATCCGTTTTTATCAGTAACTTCTACGGTTACAACCGAAACTTTAGAATTTGGAACGTTTTCCTTATCGACAGAAAGTTTTATATTTTCTGCTTTTTTGGTTGTTTTCTGAATTTCGGCCAGTACTTTTTTGCCGTTTTTGTATCCAATAGCTTCCAGAGTTCCCGGCGTATAATTTACTTTCCATTCTAAATGGCTGTTTTGTTCCATTTTCTTTTTGCCGAGACTTTTCTTATTTAGAAAAAGCTCTACTTCATCGCAGTTGGAATGCACCCAGACATCCATTTCTTTTCCTTCCATCCCACTCCAGTTCCAATGCGGCATAATATGCAAAACAGGCTGATTTCCCCACCATGATTTTAAATAAAACACATTATCTTTAGCAAAACCGCAGACATCCATCATTCCGAAATAGGAAGTTACCGACGGCCAGCCATAAGGCGTTGGCTCTCCTCGATAATCAAAACCTGTCCAAATAAACATTCCCGCCAGATAAGGTCTTTCGGCATAAAACTTCCAGCCTTCTTCAATACTGTAAAAAGTTGGGCGTGGTTTTCGGTCATAAGCGCTTTGGTAATGTTTGGCATCATCTGTAAAATAAATACCCCGCGTTGCAAAAGTCGAACCTTCTTCCGTTCCCATTCCAGGTTGGTTTTTGAACTGATTTCGGTGTGCATCAATATCGCCGTTTCCAAGATAATTATAACCCATAATTTCAACTACAGACGAAATCCCGCTTTTAAATCCGCTGCTGATTCCTACTGTTACAGGTCTTGTCGAATCGATGCTTTTTGCAAAGTCCTGCATTACATTTGTTATGCGTTCTCCCACAATATTGCCTTCAATATTCCATTCTTCATTTCCAACAGACCAGCAAAAAATACTCGGATGGTTTCGGTCGCGCTCCATCATTCGCTTTAAATCATTCAAATGATAGTCATTAATTCCCATTAAACGTGTTTCGTCAATTACAAGCATTCCCAGTTCATCACAAGCTTTCAGCAGTTCAGCCGTTGGCGGATGATGCGAACAGCGATATGCATTCGACCCCATTTCTTTCAGCTTTTTAATTCTAAAATACTGCAATTCATCTGGCAGCGCCGTTCCAATTCCGGCATGATCCTGATGATTGTTTGTTCCTTTTAATTTTAAAGGTTTTCCGTTAAGAAAAAAGCCGTTTTCAGGATCAAACTTAATTGTTCTTATTCCGAAAGGCGTTTCATAACTGTCTATTATTTTTCCGTTTTGCTTAATCTGTGTAAGCAAACGATATAAATTGGGTGTATCAATATCCCATAAAAGCGGCTTATTTATTTTTAGTTTTGAAGTATGAGTGTCTGTTTTATAAAATTCGGGAGCTTTAATATTTTCAGAAATACTTGTAATTTGTTTATTCGAAGAATCAAAAACAGTCTGAATAATTTCAACAGAACCTTTATAATTTCCTTTATTTTCAATTGAAACTTCGGCTGTTATTTCAGCATTATTATCTGTAATTTCTGAAGTCACATAAGTTCCATTTGCTTTAACATGAATTGGATTTGTTTTCTGCAAATAAACATGTCTGTAAATTCCGGCTCCTTCGTAAAACCAGCCTTCTTCCATCGAAGCGTCGGCACGAACCACAATCGCATTTTCGCCTCCATAATTTACATAAGCCGTAACATCGTATTCAAATCCGTTGTAACCGCTTTCTTCTGTTCCCAGATAATAGCCGTTAAAAAAGACTTTTGAGTTTCTAAAAATGCCGTCAAATTTTAAACTGATAATCTTACCATTGTCTGTTTCGGGAATATTGATTTTTTTTCGGTACCAGCCAATACTTTTCTCCGGAAAACCTTTTCCGGCTGTTTTAAATCCGTGGCTGAAACTGCCGCTTTCCCTAAACTCCTGCTCGACTGCCCAATCGTGCGGCAAATCTAACTTTCGCCAGGCGCGGTCATCAAAATCTTTTGCTGCCGGACCATCGCCAAATCCAGTTTTGGTTAAATAGGAGAAATAACCCGTTGCGTGTCCAAAATCTTTTTCGGTATCATTTAAATGACCAAACGAAAAACGCCAGTCTTTATCCGTTAAAATCAATTCTCTTTCTGATTTGTTTTGGGCGAATGCCAAACAGGAAATCAAAAAACAAAAAGACAGAATTATTCTTTTGAAGAAAACATTTTTCATAAAAAGTGGTTAGGTAAAGTTAGAACGATAAAAATAAACCATTAAACCGGTTAATTTTAATAGTATTTTATCAAAAACTGCACAATAACCTCCAATTACCCGTCTAAAAACACCCTTTAAAAATTTAGAATCATTCTATTGGCTATAGTTTTCAAAATAATTTGGATTTGATGTAATTTTATATAAAAATTTAAAAAACAGAGATTATATGAGTGTTATTAAAGATGAAAAAAAGCTTCTTAGCACCATTAAACGTATCGATGAAAAAATCGATAAGAATAATGATCAAAAGATACTGGCCTTTTTTGAATCTCTTGGATTAACAGAAAGAGAGGATGTTCCGCAGAATTTTCTGGATTGGGATACGATTCTTATTGTCGTACCCGACCGCCACATTTCGCATGAATTAAAATATTATAAATTCTCTATATCAAGACTTTTCTTTGTAACGAATCCGTATGCCGATCAAATTCATATTTATGACTTTGATGAATGGAAAAACGTAACCAGAAATAAAACACAATTCCAAATTAGAGAAATGATGAAAACGAGTTTTGGCGGTGTAAAGAAAAATTCTACAGAAAACGAGTAATTAATTTTTAAAATTTAATCTAAAGTCCACTTCAAACGATTTGGACTTTTTTTGTTTCAGGTTTCAGATTATCTTAAAGTAAACCCGACAGATTTGAAAACCTGTCGGGTTTGAAACTTGAAACAAAATCTAACTTTTATTAATAAGTTCTTTTACCCTGCCAAAGACAAACGCCGCTTCCTGATCAAGAACAATCATATCAAAATCACTGCTTCCTTCTCTAAAATTACCTTCTTTTTTAGTATCAGAATATACTTTTTCAAAGAATTGATCGCGTTTTTTAAGCCATTCTAATTGTTCTTTCTTCAATTTAGATTGTTCTTTTGAACTTATTTTGTTCTTCAAATTTTTGTAAACAACATTCAGCAGACTATCTGATTGATTGTAATATATAACAGCACAATTTCGCATATCGCCGCCTTTATTCAAGCAGCTTTGATACGATGATTTCATCTTATAAACCGTTTCAAGTGTTTGTGAATTACAATGTATCGAAACGAGTATAAACAATAAAAAGAAAGTTTTTTGTATCATAGTATATATTTTAAAATATTCGCGAAATTTAAACTTGAAACTTAAAACAAAGAAAACCTGACACAAATTTTTATTGTATCGCAAGCAGACTATTCACCATATCTTCTAAAGCTTTTCCGTGGATATTTTTGGCTAAAATAATTCCGTTTTTATCTATTAAAAAGTTCAAAGGAACAGATTGAAGCATATAATCGCCCACAACAGGAGATTTCCAGTATTTTAAATCACTTACCTGTGTCCAAGGCAATTTTCCTTTTGCAATTGCAGCTACCCACAAAGGCTTTTTAGTATCCATTGAAACGCTGTAAATAGAAAATTTATCAGGATAAGCCGCATATAACTTTTGTAACATTGGCTGTTCTTTAATACATGGTCCGCACCAAGATGCCCAAAAATCGACTAAAGTCAATGAACCTCTTAAAGACGAAAGCACCACATTGTTACCTTTTGTATCTGGAAGATCAATTTCTGGCGCAATATCGCCAATGTCAGTTCCTACAACCTGCGCTTTTGAACTGGTTACTACACAACATAAAAAGGATAAAATAAGTACTGTTTTTTTCATAATTGATTAAGTTTATTTGTTTTGGGGACCGTTTTTTTTCTCGTAATCCCGATAGCAATCGGGATTACGAGATTAACACATAAGCAAATATATATTTCTTTATTAAATCTTATATTATTTTATTCAACATTCTCCTCCTCCGTCATAAAATTTTCCTAAAAATATTTCTTTAAATTGGCATATCGGGAAAAGTCGATATATTTGTGCCATGGAAAATATAGAAATTTTTAAAGCCCTTTCTAACAAATCCAGATTACAAATGCTGGAATGGTTAAAGGAACCCGAAATAAACTTTCCCGGTCAGCTGGAACATGGAGGATTTGAACACGGAGTCTGCGTGGGACAAATTCAGGCCAAAGCCGGTTTGACACAATCTACCGTATCTGAATACTTGTCTATTTTACAACGCGCCGGTTTTATTGAAGCCAAACGTGTTGGACAATGGACTTACTATAAACGCAACGAAGGTGCCTTTGAAGCACTCAGTAAATTAATTCAATCTAATTTGTAAATTACTATGAGTACAAACAACCTGTTTTCGCCATTTAACTTAAAAACGTTAAATCTGAAAAACCGAATCGTAATGGCGCCTATGACGCGCTCTTTTTCTCCAAACGGAGTTCCAACTGATGAAGTAGCTGCTTACTACCAAAAAAGAGCTGAAGGCGAAGTTGGTTTAATATTATCTGAAGGAACTGTGATTGACAGACCTTCATCATCAAATGATGCTAATGTACCGCATTTTCACGGAGATTTAGCTTTAAGCGGATGGAAAAAAGTAATCGAAGAAGTTCACGCTGCGGGCGGAAAAATGGGACCGCAGATCTGGCATATGGGAATTATGGACAATCATCATTCTGGATGGGTTCCGCCTGTTCCGTTTGAAGGTCCGTCTGGATTAAACCGTCCTGATTTTAGAAATGGTGTGGCTATGTCTGAAAAAGATATTGAAGATACTATTCTTGCTTTTGGTAAAGCTGCCGCTGATGCTAAAAGATTAGGTTTTGATACTATCGAAATTCACGGTGCACATGGTTATTTAATTGACCAGTTCTTTAGAGCCGAAACGAATTTACGTGAAGATATTTACGGCGGAAAAACATTGCCGGAGCGTAATCGTTTTGCTATTGAAGTAATAAAAGAAATCAGAAAACAAGTAGGAAATGATTTTGCTGTTATCATGCGTTTTTCTCAATTTAAACCTTCTGATTACAACTATAAACTGGCAAAAAATCCGCAGGAATTAGAAGCCTGGCTTACTCCTCTTGTTGATGCTGGTGTCGATATTATTCACGCTTCACAGCGTCGTTTCTGGGAGCCGGAATTTGAAGAATCTGATTTGAATTTTGCAGGCTGGGCTAAAAAAGTAACCGGAGCGCCAACAATTACTGTAGGCTCTGTTGGACTTTCTGGTGATTTCTTTGGTGCTTTTGCCGGAGAAAGTTCTGAGCCAACTTCTTTAGAGGAATTAAACAGACGTTTCGACAGAGGCGATTTTGATTTGGTTGCTGTTGGAAGGCCTCTTTTATCTGATCCTAACTGGGTTGCTAAAATTAAAGCAGGAAAAACAGATCAGTTAAAAGGTTTTAGCAAAGAAGCTTTAGGAGCTTTAGTTTTAGAATAAGTTTTTTAAAGATACTAAGACTCTAAGATTCTGAGGGACTAAGTTTTTTTATCTTTACTTGAAATAAAATAAGGGATAAACTTAATTGTTTATCCCTTATTTTTGAATACCATAACTAACAGAATTAAGAAATACAATATTTTAGAAAGGTTTGTAGAGACAACAGTTTTTTTAAAGACTAAGACTCTAAGATTCTGAGGTACTAAGTTTTTTTGAATAGCATAATTAAAAATTTTATCTTTGCAGTCATGAAATTCCTGAACAGCATATTACGCCTTCCTTTTTTCAGCACTTATTATTATGCAATAATATCTGCTCGGATAGGCTATGCATATAATTCAACGTATTCACAACTGTAAATTAGTATATAAATTATATAAACCTTAAAGCCCGGGCATTTTGTCCGGGCTTTTTTATTTTCAAAAAAATGGAAACAATTCAAAAACTTAAAGAAAACACCGCAATCTTCCTTCCGGAAAATGGTCTGGAAGAAAAATTAAATCAGGCTGAAAAAGAAAACAGAAAACTGATCATCAAATTAGGCTTTGACCCTACTGCTCCGGATTTGCATTTAGGTCATGCTGTTGTATTAAAAAAATTAAAACAATTTCAGGATTTAGGACATCAAATTGTGATTTTGGTAGGAAGTTTTACGGCCAGAATTGGCGATCCAACCGGAAAAAACAAAAGCCGAAAACCTTTAAACCCTGAAGAAGTGCGGCACAATGCTGAAACTTACATTACACAATTATCAAAAATTATTGATGTAGAAAAAGCACAGATAGCTTTTAATTCTGAATGGCTCGATGCACTTTCTTTTTCTGAAGTCATTCAGATTATGTCAAACGTAACGGTTGCACAGCTTATGCAAAGAAATGATTTTAACAAACGGTTTACTGAAAATACACCAATAGCCATGCATGAATTAGTTTACCCAATTTTGCAGGGTTTCGATTCGGTTAAAATCAATGCCGATATTGAAATGGGCGGTACAGATCAGCTTTTTAATTGCACGATGGGAAGACAATTGCAGGAAACCTTTAAAAAATCGCCGCAAATTGTAATGTGTATGCCTTTATTGAGAGGTTTGGACGGAAAGGAAAAAATGAGTAAATCCCTGAATAATATTATAGGTCTAACGGATGAACCTAACGAAATGTTTGGAAAAACAATGTCGATTCCTGATCATCTTATTGTAGAGTTTTTAGATTTAACTACTGATTTTACTTTTGATGAAAAACAAGAAATCAAAAAAAGGCTGGAACAGGAAAATCCAATGAACATTAAAAAATTGATTGCGAAAAATATCATTTCTCAATACCATGATACAAAAAGCGCTGAAGATGCTGAAGATTTTTTTATTAATCAGTTTCAGAGCAAAAACGTTGAAGCAAAATCATTTATCAAGGTTATGATTTCTTCTTTAGGATGTGAATCAGATAAAATGGCGCTTATTGATCTTTGTGCTTTAATTAAAAATGACATTACAAAATCGGCAAACAGAAGATTGATTGAAAGTGGTGCTGTACAGATTAATCACGAAAAAATTCTAAATCCGTACGAATTGATTCTGCTGGAAAAAGAAACCAAAATTAAAATAGGAAAACGAAATTTTTATGAATTGGTTTAAATTAATGTTTAAAAAAGCAAAAGTTCAGAGGACAAGGATTTTTCTTAATTGTGTTGGTTCTTAAAAAACAAAAGGGATGAAACAAAATGCTTCATCCCTTTCTTTGAAATTCCATAACTAACAAAATGTAGAAATTCAATATTTTCATTTAGATTCAGAATGGGAGGTTCAAAGGGACAAAGTTTTTCACTATGATCCTTTGCATCTTTGTCCCTTTGAACCTACACTACACTCCTTCTTTTCTGAAATTTATTCTGAAGCCAGTTACGAACAGGTTCATCATATAATTTTAAACATAAATAAGCCAAAACAATGCTGGCTATTAAAAGACCTATTCCTAACATATATCCTTCTTGCATTGTAACTTTATTATCTACAACCCAAGCGGTAAACCAATAAATTAACGGGTAATGTGTAATATAAATGGGATAGGAAATATCACCAAGCAGTTTACATATTCTGGCTGAAAATGCGCTTTTAATTTGTCCGCCTGCACCTATTGCTACGATTAACGGGAAGATTAAAATAATACAGAAAGATTCGTATAAACCATTCATCCATAAACTATTTTCGTCTCCAAATCTAGGCAGTGCCAAAACTATGGTAATTAAAATACTGCAAACCCAAAAAGCCCCTTTTAAGTGAATTAATTTACCTAAACGAGATAATAAAACTCCCGCAAAAAACGGATACAATAATCGGGTGAAACCCACATTCATTTGTTCCAGGTTTAATGACCATCCGCCAATAACATCTCCCTTAGGGCCGAAAACAGTATAGTTAATTAACAGTCCGGCAAATATCAGTACCAAAACCGACAGCACTTTATTCGAAAATTTGCGAAAAATTAGGGCGTACAAGATGTTAGCAATATATTCGAAAAAAAGTGACCATGCCGGACCATTTAAAGGATGCATTTCTCCCCACCCTCTAATTTCTAATGAAGGCGGAATTGGCAATAAGGTAAAACCAATTACCATGGTTACAATTAACTTCCAGACTTCCATTCCGGCAATTTGCGGAAATAATATATCTGAAGCCTGCAAATAATAAAAAATCGCTCCAATGATCATTCCCATGATTACCATTGGCTGTAAGCGAATTAATCGGCGTTTGTAGAATTCCCATTGTGTCATTTTCCCCCAGCGGTCGTCGTAAGCATACGCCACAACAAATCCTGATAAAAGAAAAAAGAAATCAACAGCTAAATATCCATGATTTATAATTTGTATAAAACGGCTGCCTCCGCTAAAAGCTTCGAAAATATGAAAAGCAACGACTAAAATAGCCGCAACTCCACGCAGACCGTCCAAAATTTCGTAATGTTTTTTTGGTTTAATGTCATTCATAATAATGGTTAATTATTAATTGTTATGGTTGGTTTATAATTGATTAATTCACAAGTAACAATTATTGGTGATTTTTAAGCCATTCTGATCTTCTCTGATCTGGTAAATGTTTTACGGTAAAGTTTTCAAATTTAGCTTCAAAACCTTTTCCGTCTGGAGAAGCCGCCATTAATCCAACTTGTACAGGCGTATTATCCTGTAAAGGTGCATTTCTGGTCATGATGTAGTTTTTATCATCAAAAGAATAGAATACCTCAACAGCATCTAATCTTCTAACCGCTTTAATCCACACAAAAGGCGGTGCTTTTTCTAGAGTTGTTACGCTCCAATCGCTTTTGTCGTGCGTTACAACTGTACTAATATTGAATTTACCATCAACAAATTCAACTCCGGTTTTAATGTAGTTTTTCTCGTCAACGCGAATCATTAATCCCATTTGGTCAAAACGAGCGATATAGTTTCCTGTAATTTTTACTTTGGTTTCGAATTCACCTCCATAAATGGCGTAGTAAAAAGGCGCATCATCAACCGTGAATCCGTAATGCGAAATTCTCCAGTAATCGCTGTTGGCAGTCACATTCATTATTAAGGCATTGTTTTTAATTTCCCATTTTTCAGGTTCATTAAACCACTGCATTTTATTCAGGCTTTGTGCCGAAAGGTTTTGTGCTAGAAATAAAGTTATTGCGCCAAGTAAAATTTTCTTCATTTTGTGTTTCTTTTTAAATCAATAAAGTGTTTTTATTTTTTACCATTAAGATATTAAGTTAATTAAGCTATGTACTTAATATTTTAGTCCATTCAAAATAATAAAAAACAGGCTTTCCTTTAATGATCCTTACTATCTTAATGGTAAAAAAAAACATCTAAGCGGTTAAATTTACAAAAGCAAAGCTGCAAATTTTTATACTTGCAGCTTTACAAACCAACCAATTTAGAAATAATGAAATTATTGAAGTGAGAAGCCCACTTTAGATTTTATATCTGTTGAAGATGCCCCAACAATTGCTTCAAAAGCTCCCGGTTCAGCAACCCAGTCGTGTTTTTTATCATCAAAGAAACTTAAAGCCGTTTTATCAATTGTAAACGTAACTGTTTTTTCTTCTCCCGCTTTAAGCGAAACTTTTTCAAATCCTTTTAATTCTTTTACCGGACGCGGTAATGAAGATTTTAAATCGCTTATGTAAAGTTGTACAACTTCAGATCCTTCTCTGCTTCCTGTATTTTTAACATTCACAGAAAATGTAATTCTATCGCTGCTTGAAACTTGTTTTTTATCAGCTGTTACTTTTCCGTATGCAAAAGTCGTGTAGCTTAATCCGTGACCAAAAGGGAACAAGGGTTTAATTTTGTTTTTATCAACCCAACGGTATCCAACAAAAATTCCTTCGTTGTATTTTACTTCATCTCCGCCCGGAAATTCTCCTAAAGCATGAGCTCCGTTATCAGCTAATTTTACTGGGAATGTAAAAGATAATTTCCCGGAAGGATTTACATCTCCAACTAAAACATTTGCGAGTGCATTTCCAGCTTCAGTACCTAAAAACCATCCCTGAACAATTCCCGGAACTTCTTTAGTCCAAGGCATTGCCACTGCATTTCCGGAAATATTTACGAAAACAATGTTTTTATTTACTTTCGCTAATTCGCTTATTAATTTATCCTGGCCATAAGGTAATTCTAAATGTTTACGATCATGTCCTTCGTCATCCTGATTTTCGCTTTTATTCAAACCTCCAATAAAAAGAACAATATCAGCATCTTTAGCCGCTTTTAAAGCTTCGGCAGTTAATTCAGCCTGCGGACGTTTTTCTTCTAAACTCACTTTAGCAATAACTCCGTTATAATTACTTGTTGGATCCCCAACATAACCACGAGCGTACACTATTTCAGCCTCATTTCCAATTCTTTTCTTTAAACCTTCAAGAGGTGTAATTTCATAACGTGCTTTTAGAGAAGAACTTCCTCCTCCTACAGTCATCATTTTAATTGCATTTTCACCAATTACTGCAATTTTCTTCGTTTTAGAAAGGTTAATTGGCAGAATATTGTTTGTGTTTTGCAATAAAACAATTCCTTCTTCAGCAATCTTACGCCCCGCATCTGCGTGTTCTTGTGTTCCAAAAGATCCAAAAGGACGGTTTCTATCCATTGTAGTCAGGAAAGACAAACGTAAAATGCGACGTACTTTTTCATCTAATTCTTTCGTTCCTATCTCGCCTTTTCTAATCATTTCTGAATACGGTTTTGCTAAATAGTAATTGTCATAAGCATTACTTGTTCCCCACGAAAGTCCATTTGTCCAAGAACCAAATTCCATATCCAAACCATTGTGGATAGCTTGTTTAGTATCATTTACACCTCCCCAGTCAGAAACTACAACACCTTTAAAACCCCATTCTCCGCGAAGAATATCGTTTAATAAGTATTCATTGTGGCAGCATTGCTGTCCTTTATATTTATTGTAAGATCCCATAATTGACCAAACATCACCTTCCTGAACTGCTGCCTTAAAAGCCGGCAGGTAAATTTCATACAAGGCGCGATCATCAACAACTACGTTTACAGAATTACGATTTGTTTCCTGATTGTTTAATGCGAAGTGTTTTACGCAGGCTGCAACACCGTTTGCCTGAACACCTTTAATATAAGGAACAACCATTTTTGATGCTAAAAACGGATCTTCTCCCATATATTCGAAGTTACGACCGTTTAATGGACTTCTGTAAATGTTTACTCCAGGTCCTAATAGTACGTTTTTGTTTCGGAAACGTGCTTCTTCTCCAATGGATTTTCCGTATAAAGAAGACAATTCTTTATTCCATGTTGAAGAAAGTGCTGTTAAAGCCGGGAATGCAATACAAGAGTCATTTGTCCATCCTGCCTGATCCCATTCGTCCCATTTTACTTCGGTACGAATTCCGTGAGGTCCGTCGGTCATCCAGTTTTCCGGAATTCCTAAACGTTTCACACCAGGTGAACTAAATTTTGACTGCGCATGAATCATGGCAATTTTTTCTTCGGTTGTCATTCGCTTAAGCGCATCTTCTACACGCTCATTAATTGGCTTTTTATCATCAAGATAAACCGGAACTTTATTTTGTGCATTCAACCCGAATGAACTCAATAAAACTAAAACAACGATTGTTTTAACGTTTTTAAACATAACTATTATTTATTTAAGCATTCAATTTAATTAAAGATACTAGTGGTCATCTGTACCTTTTAATAATATTGTAAAGCTAAAACGTTATAGTTTGTTTTGAATTTTTAAACGAAAAAAAGTAGTGACTTAAAAAATTAAAATATTGATTATCAATTTTTTAATAAAAAATATACACCAAAAAAAGTAGTGATTTTAAAATAAATCTTTAGATTTTCAATGTAATTAAACCTATTTTTATGACCATTTCTTCGAAATCGTTTCGAGAAACAGCCGCTTTATTTCGAGCTCTGGTTCTATAGTTGTAAATTGTGCTTAAAGAATAACGAAGAAATGCTGCTATCTTAACACTATCTGTAATTCCAAGTCGGATTAAAGCGAAAATACGAAGTTCAGTATTTAGTAATTCTCCTTGTTTTAAAATGATCTGTTCTTCTTTAATTAAAAGTGCGTTGAAGTCTTTTACAAAAGTGGGATACAAATTCAGGAAAATAATATCAAAGTTTTTATACAATTCTTCAAGTTCATTATCAACCAAAGTTGTTGACTTTAGCATTTTATAAATTTCATCAAACTGTTTGGCCGTTGCTTTTTTGTTTAAGATGATTCGGTAATTCTCCAGCTTATTGATATAAGTAGAACAAAGGCTGAAAAAATGCGCAATATATTCCTCTTTAATATGATTTGATTCTGATAATTGCGCGTTACGTTCCTGCAGCTGGTTATTAGTTTCGGTAATTTCCTCATTTAATTTCGCTAATTTCTGACTGGTTTCATACAATTCACCTCGAATTCTCGAAACTTTTTTCATTTGTTTATAAACGTAAATGACGGCTGCAATTAAAAATGCCGATAATAAACTGATACACAAAAGATACAATTGCAATTCGGTTTTTCGCTTGGCTTCTTTTTCTAAATAAACTGTATTAATAATCGAATATACTTCTGACATTAAAAGTGTGCGGAATTGCACATTACAATACAAAGCATCTTCGATTGCCGATTGTGTAAGTTTATACGCCATATCAACATCACCAATTTCATAAAAAACTAATGCCAGTTCCTGCAGTGAAGCATTGTCTTTATTTGCATTTTTAAGATCGGCTGTAGCCGAAAGTGCAAAATATTTTTTTCTAAGTTCAAGCTGATGTGTAATTTCATAAATACTACCCAATAAATAGGTAATCATAGCATACTGCGGATCATCTTCTTTTACCTTATCTAATAAAATCATCAACTGCTTTTGAGCATTTCCCAGTTGTTTTCGAGACATACCCTGCTGAATCTTAGTGATTTTATAGTTTAAAGTATTAGGATCTAAGACAGTTAACAAAGAATCACGGTATTTTTGTATTTGATGAAGGTATTTTATATCATAACTATTTGCAGCATAATGTTCAAAAAATTCGCGATAAGCAATATAATATGCAGGAAGCAGAGATACCGGCAGTTTCTTTTTATCTATACTTTTTATCAGTGCCTCAGATTCGCGGTATTTTCCTGATGAAGAATACAGTGTTACCAATTGTAGATTAGCCAAATCTTCCAATTCTTTATTTTGAAGCTGACTGGCAATTTTTAAATTCTTTTTGACATAAAATATCGCCGAATCTGAATTGAATTTTTGGTATTCTATATATAACGTTTTGTTGTAATTGTATTCCTGCTCTTTAGTTAAGTTATCTGATTTAATTTTTTTGAAGTTTAAAATACGCTCTTCTTTCAGCCTTACATAATGTTCCTTATTTTTTAAAGCAAAATTGAGCTTAGTTAAAATAATATCAGTACTATCCGATGCAAAAACAGGAAAGCAGATAAGAACGATGAAAAGAAACTGAAATAGATTTTTCAAACTAATTAAAAGATAAATGAAACGTACAAATATAATAAAGTGAAAACAGAAAAAACACTTTATACTATGAATATTCAGGATTTCGAAAAATCAAATTACTATAATAAAAACAATGATTTATACTTTTATGGTATAAGAAAAAATTACAACAAAATATAAGTGCTATAAAAAAAGTTACAAAAATTAAAAATAATTGCTATTCTCCACAATCTTGCCATTCCTAAGAACGTAAACCTTTGTGTTGTTCTTAATTAAAAGAAAAAAGCTTTGTCAAAGTTTTAAACTCTGACAAAGCCTATCAAAAAAACTTAATAAATCTTATATTATTATTCTGATGTAAAAAACTAAACCGCAATTGGCGCAGCCAGACAGCTTTCAGGAATATCAAAAGCATTTACTAAGGCCACTGCATCAGGACGAATATCCCAGCAAAGCTGATTTACAATTTTACGGACTGCTTTGGTTTTCACAGCTTCCATATAACCGTCTTCCAAATACCAGGCTTTGTTTTTTTCTATCTGCGAAAGCGCATATAATTGGTATAATTTTGTCAATATTTGTTTTGATTTTTCGTCTTCGATTGCTTTAACTGCTTCCTGAAACTGCTCTAAAACAATGCGTTCCAAATAAGCCTGAGCCACATCAATCATTTGATGCTGCACAACATTAAAAGCATCATAAGCTTCTAAACCGCCGTCGACCAATTTTTTGATACGTCTTGCTGCAGATGCCAGAATCGTTTTTTCTCTGTGTACAAAAGCCTGCAGATGAAATTCGGCGTCAAGCAAATGTTCATCGTCTGTTTTACGTGTCGCAATTGGATTTTTTTCTGTAATAGCGGTTTTGGCATTTTCGTAGACATAATTTATGATTCCTAAAGATCCCATTTCACCAAAAGCCTTTCTGAATTCTGATAAACGATTTTTTGCTACTAATTGCATTAAAACGGTATTATCACCTTCAAAAGTGGTGTAAATTTCAGTATCATTTTTTAAAGCGTCGATTCTGTTTTCAGATAAATAGCCTTTTCCGCCGCAAGCTTCACGACATTCCTGCAGAATATCTCTTGTACTCCAGGTTGAGTATGATTTCATACCGGCTGCAAGAGCTTCAATTTCCTGCATTTCTTCTTCTGTTTTATTCAAAAATCTTTTGGTAAGATATTGAAGTGCAAAATGAACGGCATAGGTTTTAGCTAAATGTGGTAATAATCTGCGTTGGTGCATTCTATAATTTAGAATTGGAACTTCAGATCCGCCTTCGGGACCAAATTGTCGACGCTGATCACTGTAACGAATGGCAATTGTTAATCCAGATTTGGCTGCAGCCAAAGCCGAACGCGGAATACCAATTCTTCCTCCTACCAAAGTTCCTAACATGGTAAAAAATCTTCGGTTATCACTCGGAATTGGGCTTTCGAATTCGCCTTTATCGTTTACAGAAGCAAAACGATCCAGCATATTTTCTTTCGGAATCACTACATTATCAAAACTAATTGTTCCGTTATCAACGCCATTTAATCCCATTTTATGGCCACAGTCTCCAATTGTAACACCGTTTACAGTATTCCCGCTTGTATCGCGCAAAGGCACCACAAAAGCATTTACGCCATAATCATGATCGTCGATAATTAATTTAGCAAAAACCGTTGCCATTTGCCCGTGAACTGCTGCGTTTCCAATATATTCTTTCTGAGCATTTTTATTTGGTGTATGAATTGTAAAAGTCTGATTATTATGACTATATGTTGCTGTGGTTTCAAGCCCTTTTACGTTCGATCCGTGATGTGTTTCGGTCATCGCAAAACAACCCGGAAGTTTTAATGAACCAATATCTTTTAAATATTTAGCGTAATGTTTTTCGGTTCCGAGAGACTGAACGCTCATTCCCCAAAGCCCAAACTGAACACCAAATTTTATCACTAAACTTAAATCGTGATAACTAAGCGTTTCCATAATAGCAAAATAATCTTCTACATTGCCTCCTCCTCCGTGTTCCTTTGGATAGGCCATATTTCCCAGGTTTTCATCGGCTAGAATTTTACACCAATTGTAAACCGTTTGACGGAAAACGTTTATATCTGTAGACGTTTCGTAAGCAAATTCAGGTCGGGAAATAATAGATTTTACCTTTTTTATGATGGGTGCTTCTTTTCCGTCCAGAAATTCAGTTATTTTCTGAATATCAAAATTGCTTGTTGTCTGCGAATTTGCGGTAAAAGAATGTGCTTTTGTTTTGAAATTTTGAAGTGCTTCTTCGCCTAAAATTCCAAGATCATTTTCAAGTTTTGTGAAATCTGATTCTATGGATGAAATATCCAAATCTTTATCCGAAAGTGCCAGGGCAATATCAAAAATAGACTTTATAGACGATCTATCCTGAATACTTTTTTCAATATCCAGTTTCCATTGTGCGAGTTCATTTCGCGAAGGCGGATTTGAAATATCAACTTTTGAAATAAGATATTCTTGTTCTTCGGCTGAAAGTGCTTTTTGGGATTTTATAAATTCTTTTAGTGTTGTGAATTCCTTTTGAGTCAAAAGATCATCAGACCACACTAAATAAAACAACGGAGTAAAGGCTTGAAGTTTAGCTGGTTTCATATAATAGAGATTCGGTTTTTATTTTGTTTTTATTTTTTGCCGCAGATTATACAGGTTAAAGGGATTTTTTTAGCAGCGAATTACACAAATTTCCACGAATTCAAATTGTTTAAGAATTAGTTTGAATTCGTGGAAATTTGTGTAATTCGCTGCTAACTTTCTACGCGAAGAAAATAATTCTTTTAGTCTGTATAATCTGTGGCATACATTTCATTTTACTGCATAAAAAAACAGGAATGAAAAATACTCATTCCTGTTTAATATTCCTGTTAAGATTCTCGTAATTTTATACCTTAAACCAATAAAAAATACAAGATTAACTTAGTGAGAATCTTTAGACGACAGGATATATTTCTGTTTTATAGCAAAAATATGATGTGAATTAAAAACTAACACTGCAATAAAAATAATGCCGTAAGCACTGATTTGCAAAGCACTGATTTTTTCGTGATAGACAAAATTTGCCAATAAAAAAGCAATCATCGGATTTATATTTAGCAACATTCCAACTGTTGATGAGTTAATTCCTGAAAGCGCGTACAAGTTTAGGAACAACGGAATGATTGTAAATGCAATGGCGATGGTTTCTATACAGAAATAAAATTTAAATTCAGTTGGAATTGACCCGCTGTATTCCGGGTAAAATGGAAATAATAAAATGGCTGCCAAAGTAATATGAAAAGTCAACACAATAAATCTGTCAAAACCTTTATTAACACGCTGACTTACAAGGTAACAAGCATAGGTTAAGCCAATTATAATACTAAAAAACATATCCATAATATCGGCATACGATAAAAGCAGACATCCCAGAATACTTAGACTTACAGCAATCCACTGCGTTTTAGCGAGTTTTTCTTTTAAAATGAAAAAGGCCAGCAGAGTGGTTAAAATAGGGCATACTAAATAGGCTAAAGAAGTAGCTTTTACACTAACGTGATTCATTACATAAATGAAAGTAAACCAGTTTGCCATTAAAAAAAAGCTGCCGCCAATGTTTAACAAAACTGCTTTTTTCTTTTGTAAATCAGATAAGGATTTGAAAATGGTAATGGTTTCCTGAAATGCTTTTCTTTTGAACAAAAAAGTAATTAAAAGCATTAAAATACTACAACTGAAAACACGGTAAAACAAAATATCGAGCGCCGGATATTCATGAATTGGTTTTAAAACCAAACTGAAAAATCCCCAAACAGTATAGGCAGTAATAGCGGCAATGTAGTATTTTGTGGTTTTCACGACAGTTTTATGTTTTTTAGAAGAGGCAAATTTCTTAAAAAATAAAATAGCAATACAGATACAGTTTTTGTAAATTGCAGCATAACAGTTTATTTTATGAAAAGCTCAAATTACTTGTATCTTCAATTTGCAGACGTTATCGAAAAACAGATAAAGTCCGGACTTTTAAATGTTGGCGACAAACTCCCATCGATACGGGAAGTCTGTGCAGAAACGGGTTACAGCATGAGTACGGTAAGCAAGGCCTACTATGAAGTTGAAAGCAGATCGTTGATTGAATCGCGTCCGCAGTCTGGTTATTATGTAAGTAATATTTCGGCGCGAACTATTCCCGAGCCATCGGCCAGTACACCAATTTTGAGTGTCGAAAATATTGAACGCGAAGATTTAGTCGACTTGGTTTATGGCGATATGCGTAAAAAAGATCTCACGATGCTTTCGCTTGGTTTTCCTTCAAACGAACTGCTTCCAATTGCAAAACTGAATAAAGGAATGGTTCAGGCGATGCGTCAATTACCAAACAGCGGCACCAGTTATGAGGAAATTCAGGGAAACAGTAATTTAAGAAAAGAGATTGCGCGCTGGTCTTTTACCTGGGGCGGTTCTTTGACTGAAGAAGATATTATTACAACTCCAGGCTGTATTTCGGCTATTTCAGATTGTTTACTGGCTTTGACAAAACCGGGAGACACAATTATTACCGAAAGTCCGGTGTATTTTGGGATTCTGCAGCTGGCTCGTTCTTTGGGTTTATATGTAATGGAACTTCCAACTAATATGACAACTGGAATTGAACTGGAAGCGGTTAAAAAAACACTTGCAGCAAACAAAGTTAAAGCTTGTGTTTTGATGAGTAATTTCAGCAATCCGTCCGGAAGCATGATGCCAAACGAACATAAAAAGGAAATTGTACGTTTAATGGATTTTTACAATGTTCCGTTAATTGAAGATGATATTCACGGCGATTTATACTTTGGCGCAAGCCGTCCAACCAGTTGTAAAACCTATGACGAAAGCGGGATTGTACTTTGCTGCAGTTCGGTTTCTAAAACTCTGGCACCGGGTTACCGCGTTGGATGGGTTTCTCCCGGAAAATTTAAAAAAGAAATCCTGAGAACAAAATTATATCATACGATCTCCTCTCCTACTATTACGCATGAAGTGGTAGGCGATTTTTTAAAGAACGGACGTTATGAAAATCATCTTCGTAAAATCCGTCAAATTTTGAACCGAAATTGTAATAATTACATCAATACTGTTTTAGAATCTTTTCCGGCAGGAACAAAAGTAAGTCAGCCACAAGGCGGATTTTTCCTTTGGGTCGAATTGGATAAAAAAATTGACACTGCTGCTTTTTATCATTTGGCTCTTAAGCATAATATAAGTATCGCACCAGGAAGGATCTTCTCTTTTCAAAATCAATTTTCGAATTGCATGCGTTTGAGTTTTGGGCTTCCATGGACGAATGAATTACGTGAATCTATTCGAACTTTGGGGAGGTTGGCAGCGAAAAGTATTTAGAAAATTTTCTAAACACATATAACGTAGTTTTTCTCTGTCAATAAAGACGTTTTTCACTTATACTAAACACACATAGCTATATTTTAAAATCCAGATTTTTTCAATTATCTTTTTATTTGCAATGTAGTATGCTTATTTATAGGTATTTAAAAGTAAGTTTTATATAAAAAAACCGGACAGTGCAACTACTCACTATCCGGCCAACAATTAATTAAAGAGACCAAAATTAAAACGTTATAAAACGAAATAAGCGTCTTTTTCGACTTTCTTAGGTTCGTCGTTTAGATCAAATTCTTTCAGAATATCAAATTCGCTTTGATATTCATTCAGCATTTGCTTGATATTTTTTTCAATTGTATTGGCAATTGTGGTAACAGGCGTATCTGTTGGTCTATTTTCAAACGGATCCTGTAAATGAATAGCCATTCTTTCGATCAAAAAGAAAGCACCGCCAATTGCTGTAATCAACGGAATCGCAAACCAGCTTAATACACTTGTTAACCCAAATGGGAGTAGTAAAATAAATAAACACAAAGTCAATCTAATATACATACTGTATGTAGTTGGGAAAATCGTGTTTTTAATTCTCTCGCATTTCCCCATTTCATCGCATAATCGCGATAATGTATTATCGATTTCAACTTGTTGGTACATATTGATTTTTTTCTCGATTTTAGCATTTCGAAGATCACGTGCATGAAGCATCAAAATAGCATTTGGAACATTTTGATGATTTTTGATGTATTTTATTTCTTCATCACTCATTAATCCTTTTAATGGCTTTATAGCGTCTCGGTTTCTAAGCGACTGTCCTAAACTATAACACCATGCTATTTGCCTTTTAGCAAAGTTTTCTTTGAATTCACTTGCTTCAACAGAAAAATCCGGGTCTTTATAAAACGTCAAAACCTGACGAATTAAGGTTCTGGAATCGTTTACAACTGCTCCCCAAACAATGCGGGCTTCCCACCAGCGATCATAAGCCTGATTTGACTTAAAAGCTAATAATAAGGAAATAATGGTTCCAATCATGGTTGGAATCGCAATTGGAATATCTACGGGAAGTGTTACAAAATAGTGATGAAATATTTCAAATAGTACGGTGTAAGCCAATACCAGAAGGATTTCTACTTTAATTTTCCCGAGAACGTACTTCATTGGTATTCTTTTTCTTAATAACATATTTTCGGTTTTAAATTAAATTAATATTATCTAGTCCTTAGCAATTAGTCAAAAAGCGATTTGTCTTTAGGATCAATTCTATTCACTAATTACTACAAAGATTTAAACTGTTTCTTCATACAATGAAAGTACGGGAAGTCCCAGTTTTTCATTAATGTCTTGTTTTTTTACTTTTTTAAATTTGATTTTTTCGCCTTTACGGGTTTCTACCAGTAAATCAATTTCGTATTTTGAAATCGCTTCAGTCAAATAAGGCGCTACTTCTTCATAATTGTCATCAATCTTTGAAGTCTGGCTTACAATTTCATACGAGAAATTCTCGTTTAAATATTGCTGCACATCTTTTATGTGTACATTGGCACTGCTGTTTTCGATATAAAGTGCTTTTGTAAAATCTTGTTTGAACTGCTCGTTTCCTAAATGCAGAATCGGACATTTTTGATTGGCCGCTAACTGCACTAAATATTGGTGAATGCGTTTCGTTTCTTGTTTATAAGAATAGGTCAGAATGACTAATTTTACAGTAAAATGTTCGATGATTCCTCTAAAGATAGGAGATGAAAGTCCGTATTGATTGTGGATTTTGATTTTGCAGTTTTTAGTATGATCAATCATATATCTGCAGGTTTCGAGAACTTCTTCCTGACTTTTGGTAAGTCCGGTTCTCATTTCTCTTAAAAAATTAGAGGACGAAAATGCATCCGGAGTATCAGAAACCATCATTAAAACAATCTCGCAGTCTGATTCTTTTGCCTGACTAATTGCTGATTTTACAGCAGAAATTGTATCATCTTTTAAAGTAGTAGGTATAAGGAAATTTTTCATATGTACACTCTTTATAGTTTATACATACAAAATAACTCCCTGTAAATTAGAAGAGTCTTAATCTTAAATTAGATTTTTCTAAGATTCAACATTAGATTTTTTAATGTTGTGCTTTTTAAGATTTGTTTTCTTAAAGATGATTGTTACAATGGTGCCTTTATTTTGTTCCGATTGTACTTGTATTTCGCCATCGTGCATACGAATGATCTTTGAAGCCAATGGAAGTCCTAAGCCGTAGCCTATATATCGGGCTGCAATTTTCCCTCTAAAGAAAGGTTCATACAAATGCGGAATATCTTCAGGCGGAATTCCAATCCCGATATCATTAATCGAAATTCGTATCGCATCCTGATTTGCCGAAAGCGTTACAAATACCTCATTATTATCTGAATATTTAACACCGTTGGTAATAATATTATTTATTGCCAGTTCTAAAAGCGGTTTATTACAAGGAATTAAAAGCAGATTAGAATCTTTTGGCGCAAAATTCATTTTAATGCTGACACGATTATCCGGGAAAATTTTATCTAAATCTGATTTTACTTCCAGTAATAATTCATCAATTCTGGCAATATCCAAAACCTGTTTATTTCCATCGTAACCTGTTTGCGTCAATTTCAATAGACTTTCGGTCAGGTTTCCTAATCTTGAAGCCTGACTGTAAATATTTTGTAATGACTCAACGTATTCTGCTACTTCACGTTCTTTAAGAAGCATAATTTCAGACTCGGCAATAATGGTTGTAATTGGCGTTTTTAATTCGTGTGAAGCATTATTAATAAAGTTGGCCTGAATTTCAAAAGAGGTTTCAAGCCTGTCCAGCATATCGTTGAAGGTTTCTGTAAGATCTGAAATTTCGTCAGAGTTTTTAACAGCTGGTAGTCGATTATGAAGATTGGAAGCGCTGATTCGATTTACTTCTTTAGTGATTCTCGCCACAGGATTAATAACTCGCTTTGCCAGAAATCGTCCTAAAAAGAAAGCCAAAAGTATAAATGCAATACCTCCAAAAGCCAATATTTTGATAATATAAACAGTCGTAGTTTTTCCTCTGCGATCACGTGCACCAATAATTACAATATATTTTTGATCTCTTTCTGTAAAAACCTGTCCAAGATAATATTTGCTGTTAACTTCAAAATAGTCCTCGCCGGTAGCAAGAATATTCGAATAAAACTTATTTGGAAGATTTAATTTGGTATTATAATCAAAACTATTGGCACTGTTGATTTTAAGAACATATTCTTCTTCTTCAATCAGTTCTTCCAGTCCGTTTTTCTTTAAGTTACTGTAATATTTGATTTTTTCCGGATCGTGCTGAAAATGAATGGAAGCTACAATTTTTGCACGGTCTTCAAGCCTTTTTAAGAAATGATAACGGTTGTTTTCTCTAAATAAAACGAATACTACTATACTCAATAGCAAGGTACTAAAGGTAGAAAGGGCTACGTAAGTAAAAGTAATTTTTTTTCTAATATCCATTTTATGGCTTTATAACATAACCTAAACCTTTCATGGTATGAATAAGTTTGGTTTTAAAAGGTTTGTCCACTTTTTTTCTTAAATACGTAATATATACATCGACTACATTGGTATTCATATCAAAATTAATATCCCAAACGTTATCTAAAATCTGATCGCGGGAAACAATTCTTCCGGCATTTTTACCTAAATAATATAGTAATTTAAATTCTTTTGCCGTTAAAATAATCGATTCTCCCTCTCTTTTTACAGTTTTGGCACGTCCGTTTATTTCTAAATCACCAATAGTAATCACATCAATTTTATCCGTTTCCTGATGTGCTCTTCTGTTCAGGGCATTTACACGGGCATCAAGTTCCCCAAATTTAAAAGGCTTTACCAGATAATCATCGGCCCCTGAATTAAGTCCCGTTACAATGTTTTCCGAAGTTCCTAAAGCCGTCAAAAGTAAAATAGGTACAAAGTTTTTACTGGCGCGAAGCCTTCTGCAAATCTCGATTCCGTTAATATCCGGCAGCATTACGTCTAAAACAACAACATCAAAGTTATAATTGTGAATCATTTCCAGGGCAGTTGTCCCATCCATAGCCACACTTACTTCGTTGTTATTTTCGGCAAATCCCTTACGTAAAATCGATAAAAGATTTGGTTCATCTTCGACTATTAGTAACTTCATATTAATTTGTATATACAACAAAAATAAGGATTGAGTTCAAAAATAGTATTCATAACAGTTGTAAATTATGATTTAATTATGAACATTTATAATGGAACATAAAAAAAGCAGCCTCATTTAGCTGCTTATTCTTACTTATAAGTTATATACGTTGTAGTTAATTAAACACATAAAAACATAGATTTTGTTACTAATAAAATGATGTGTTCTTTATTTTAATTTTATCAACTATTAGAGTCTATGTTTCTATGTGTTAAATAGTATTTTATCATTATCTAATGAATTAAATTCTTTTCTAATTTTTAAAATTAAAACTCACAACGGCTCCAAGTCCAAATTGAAAAGTAGAAATATAATCATCAACCGCAACGGGTCCAACCCAATACGACCAATAATAGCTCTCTCCAACTGCTGCCGACATCGATTGTAAATAAGCGTTAAGATTAACAGAAACTGATGAAGCCGTTTTAATTTTGACTCCGCCCTTTACATCCCATGCAAAATAAGTACCACTTCCGCCCTGAGGCGATTCTACAATACCAACCCCGGCACCGGCACCCAAATAAGGCAGAAGATTAGATCCTGTATCAAAATAATGGGTAAAATCTGCAAGAATGTAATTAAAAGTTCCTTTATCGTTTCCAGCATTTCTCTGAATTCCTGCTTGGTCATAAAAAGGTATTTTTACATCTGATCTTAAATACTTTACCTCAACTGAGTTGTTTGTTGAAAAGAAATACTCAAATCCTGCTCCGTATTGAAATCCATCTTCAATTGTTGCAGAATAACCATCATAATCCAGCTCATCCGAAAAGTTATAACCACCATACAAATTAAGTGAAAAAGATCTCGCATCCTGAGCCTGTATTCCTATCGCCGACAGGAACACAACTAATAATAAACTGTACTGTTTCATAAATCATTGTGTTTGAAAGTTAAATGGTATGTTAAAATTAAGGTTTTTCTCTCAAACAACAATGCAAAACACACAAAATCAATTACTTAATAAAACAAAACACAATTACATATTCAAAAAGTTTCACCTGCATTAAGATAAAATCCTTTCGAATTATTTCCCCACGCATTATCGACAACTAAATTTGTACGTGTTTTTTTGTCGATTAAAATTCGGAGACCAAGACCTGCTGCAGGCTGGATAGAATGAAATAGTGAAACATTATTATCAGAATTACTAGCCGTTACAAAATTGGTAAAAACTGCACCGCTCAGCATTTGATTGCAGGTTATAGGAAACCTAAATTCTGTAGAAAGATAAATAAGTCCGTTCCCCCTGAATAATCCCTGAGTATAACCTTCTCCGCTCCTGCTTCGCTGATCCCACCCAATTGCAGGCAGGTTTAAATACGGAACTTCACCTCTGGTTACAAATTGTCCGTAAGCCCAGATTCCAAGAATATATCGATCATTTTTTCGCGAAAGCGGAATAAAATTTCGATATTCTGCATATAAAATATTACTATACTTTTGATTATCAAACAACACAGGATTAAAACGATAATTGATATTGGCAAACCACCCTTTAGAAGAATTTACCTGATTATCCCGAGAATCGTAAACGAGATTAAAACTTATACCGGTGAGAAAATATTCTAAATCATCAAAACCGTGCTTCTGGCTGTAATTATAATGGTAGGTTAAATTTCCATTTTCAATATCTAATTCTTTATCCTTAATATTGGTATACCAATCTATATTGATGCCTCCGCCAACATAAAAATTCTTCCTTACTTCGAATGAAGCCGTTTGGTGAAATTTGAAATAATTATAATCCATTTCCTGAGCGAGGGAATCAATACTAAAACCCGGTTCCTGATCGCGACGGGGCGGAATTATATCGGTCCCTAAACCATAATTGGGCTGTGAGAATATATACATCCGATAATCACCGCTTAAAAATATCCGGTTGTTTTTGAGCAGAATATTATTTTTTACATTAATCATCCACTGTTTTTTGAGCGTGTAAATAACACCCAGATTGGCAACTGAATATTTATCTGCTTCTTGTTTTCCTTTGAAAGTATATTGTGCAACGGCACCAAAAAAGAATCCGGTTGCTGGCTGTGAACCAATTGCAGGAATTACCAAAAAAAAATTGTTTTTGGTTGGTTTAACTATTAAAGTCGAATCACTTTTTTTAAAGATTTCGAAAATGGTTTTGGGCGGACAGATTTCTTTTTTCTGAGAATTTATTTCGGTTTGAGCAGTTACATATAATGGAAATGTAAAAAGCAAAACCGCAATTTTAATTTTGTGACGTAAAAAAGCGTTGTTTAAGAATTTCACTTTTAAAAAGTTTTATTTTTTACTAAAACAAGATTCAAACCTATTGTAAATATAATTCATTTTCAACACTTTACACAACTTCATTTTAACAAATAACAAAAAAAGCCGTCAATTTATCGACGGCTTGTTATTATATTTTTTATAACTAATGTTACTTTGTGATAAATTTTGGATGAATTAAATTTTCTAAAGAATAGATTTCATCCCATTTTTCCTGTGTAATAAGCTTTCTTTCCAAAACGGCAATTTGATGCACACTTTTATTTGTTTTCAAAGCCTCACCTGCAATACTGGCACTTTCTTCATAACCAATAATTGGATTTAATTGTGTAACGATTCCAATGCTGTTCATTACCATATTATAACAATGGTCAACATTTGCAGTGATTCCATTAATACATTTATCGATTAAAGTCTGGATCGCATTTGAAAGATAATCAAGCGATGTAAACATCGCAAAAGCAATTACAGGTTCCATAACATTCAATTGTAATTGTCCCGCTTCTGCCGCCATAGTAACGGTTAAATCCTGACCAATTACATAAAAACAAGTTTGGTTTACCACTTCTGGAATTACCGGATTTACTTTTCCCGGCATAATCGACGAACCTGGCTGGCGAGCTGGTAAATTAATTTCGTTTAAACCTGTTCTTGGACCTGAACTCAACAATCGTAAATCGTTACAAATTTTAGAAATCTTAACCGCAGAACGTTTTAAGGTTCCCATAATCTGCACATATGCCCCAGTATCAACTGTAGCTTCGATTAAATCTGGTGAAAGCGTTAACGGAATTCCAACTTCTTTAGCCAAATAAGCCACACAAATTTCAGGATATCCTTCTGGCGCATTTACTTTTGTTCCAATGGCTGTTGCGCCCATATTGATTTCCAGCAATAATTCCTGAGCATTTTTTAAGCGTAGAATATCTTCTCCAATTGTAGTCGCATAAGCTTTAAATTCCTGACCTAATGTCATTGGCACCGCATCCTGAAGCTGGGTTCTTCCCATTTTCAAAACTTCTTTAAACTCCTCTCCTTTTTTAGCAAAAGCTGCTTCTAAATCAGAAAGTGTTTTAATAAAGCTTTCCATTTTTAAATACAAAGCAATTCTAAATGCCGATGGATAAGCATCGTTTGTAGATTGTGAACAGTTTACATGATTGTTTGGATGAAGAAAATTGTATTCGCCTTTTTTATGACCAAGATATTCCAGTCCAATATTTGCGATTACTTCATTGGCATTCATATTTACAGAAGTTCCTGCACCGCCCTGAATTAAATCACTTACAAATTCCTTATTAAATTTTCCTGCAATAACCTGATCGCTTCCGTAGCAAATGGCTTCGGTAATCTTAGCATCAAGCGCTCCGCAGTCTTTATTGGCAAGAGCCGCTGCTTTTTTTACATATCCTAAAGCTTTGATAAACAAAGGCTCTTTTGAAATAGGAATGCCCGTAATATTAAAATTTTCTACCGCTCTAAAAGTTTGGATTCCGTAGTATAAATGATTAGGTATTTCTAATTCTCCTAAAAAATCATGCTCCTTTCTTGTTGGTTCCATATAATAAAATTGATATGTTTTAACTTAAAAAATAAGTGTAAAGCTACATCAAATTATGGATTAAAAATGAGATTGAAATCAAAATGATTTGCGATTTAAGAAGAATATTTTGTTCTAAATTATTACCTTTTCAGCCTCAAATAATTATCGAAACAGAGTTGAAAAAAGAAAGCGAATATTTTCTTGATAAAGAATATAGTACAATTATTTACGCCAAAGATGATCTTAATTTTAAAGATTTCGAATGCTGCGTTTTTAATAATTGCAACTTTTCTGCCTGCACTTTTTTAGCCGTTACTTTTATCGATTGCGTTTTTAATGACTGTATTTTCAGCGAAGCCAAAATTAATTACGTAGCTTTTAGAACCGTTACTTTTAATCGATGTGAAATTAAAGAAGTGAATTTCGCCATGTGCGATAAACTGATTTTTGAAGTTCGCTTTAATGACTGTATTTTGGATTTCTCCAAATTCTATACTTTAAAATTAAAAGGAACTCCTTTTACCAATTGCAGTTTAATAGCGGTAGATTTCATGGCCGCAGATTTGACTGGAGTTGTTTTTGATAATTGCGATTTGTATCGCTCAGAATTTAACAAAGCCATCGCCAACAAAGCCGATTTTAAAACGAGTTATAATTATACTATTGATCCGTCTAAAACTAAATTAAAGAAAGCTGTTTTTTCTTTGAAAGAATTGAAAGGACTATTGTTTACACATGATATTGTTGTGAGTTAATTTGATAAATTCGTAGTATTTGTCATTCCGAGGAACGAGGAATCACACTCGAAACTCGACAAAGA
This sequence comes from Flavobacterium sp. HSC-32F16, assembly GCF_024171645.1. Lineage (GTDB taxonomy): Bacteria > Bacteroidota > Bacteroidia > Flavobacteriales > Flavobacteriaceae > Flavobacterium. The sequence goes on from NZ_JALKAC010000001.1 coordinate 826,265, forward strand.
TTGGCGATTTACTTTGCGGAATACTAGTGTGATTCCTCGTTCCTCGGAATGACAAAACACTATCGTAATATGTTTTTCCCCATCAGATAATCCTCCATTAAAAACCCATTCCCAATTTCTATATCAACTGTTCCTTTAATTTCAAAACCAATCTTTTTGTAGAAATTTAATGCCACATTAAAACGGTTTACATTTAATAACAGGACTAATGAGTTGTTCTCTAAAGCTGACTTTTCAATAAATTCAAAAACTTTTTTACCATATCCTTTTCCTTGTGTTTCCGGCAGAAGATATATTTTATGAATTTTAGTTACAGCGGTATTTTCGTAGTTATGCTCAATTCCAATAAAACCAATTACTGATTCTGAATCTGAAACCAAATAAAATAATTGTTCTTTATTCTGAATTTGTTTTGAAAGAGCTTCATTAGAATAAATTAAATCTAACATATAATCTAACTGTTCTGCGGTCAAAATTCCGCCATAGGTTACAGGCCAGGTTATGTTTGCAATTTCTTGAATTTTAGTAATATCTTCAACAAATGCTTCGGTAATTGTAATCATATTTATTTTGTAAAAACTTGATTTTCCTGCTCGCTTACGCGGATGAAAGTCGTTCGTTTTGTTAATTCTTTTAATCTAGAAGCTCCTACATAAGTACAGGTACTTCTAATTCCACCTAATATATCTAAAACAGTATGGATTACATCTCCTTTAAACGGAACCTGAACTGTTTTTCCTTCACTTGCTCTGTATTCTGCAACGCCGCCAGAATGTTTGTCCATAGCGGTTTTAGAACTCATTCCGTAAAACTGTTTGAATTTTTCGCCTTTTACTTCAATCAGCTCTCCTCCGCTTTCTGTATGTCCGGCAAGCATACCGCCTAACATTACAAAATCGGCTCCGGCTCCAAAAGCTTTGGCTACATCGCCCGGAGTTGAGCATCCGCCATCGCTGATAATATGCCCTCCTAAACCGTGAGCTGCATCAGCACATTCAATAATGGCAGATAACTGCGGATAACCAACGCCTGTTTTAACACGTGTTGTACAAACAGAACCTGGTCCAATTCCGACTTTTACAATATCGGCGCCAGCCAAAAGTAATTCTTCGGTCATTTCTCCTGTAACTACATTTCCGGCAATAATGATTTTATCTGGATATTGTTTTCGGGTTTGTTTTAAGAACTGAACAAAATGCTCCGAATAACCATTGGCAACGTCGATACAAATAAACCTCAATAACGGATTTGCTGTAATAACTTTGCCAATTTTCTCGAAATCTTCTTTTCCAGTTCCGGTGCTTATCGCTATATGATTGTAGAAATCCGGCGTTACATTTTTCAAAAAGCTATTCCATTCTTCTAAAGTATAATGTTTGTGGATGGCGGTAAAAAGCTTTTCTTTTGCCAAAACCTGAGCCATTTCAAATGTTCCAACCGTATCCATATTGGCACCCATTATCGGAATTCCTTCCCAAGATGCTGTGCTGTGCAAAAATTTAAAGTTCTGTTCTAAAGAAACTTCAGATCTGCTTTTTAGTGTTGATCTTTTTGGTCTAAACATCACATCTTTAAACCCTAATTTTAGGTCCATTTCTATTCTCATCGTTCGAGATTTTGGTTACTCTCAAATATAGGGAATTTTAGATTTTAGATCGAAGATATTAGATTAACAAAAACTCGAACTTGTGAACAATTACTGACTTGAGTTTGCGATAGCGCTTTTTAATTTCACAAAGATTCACAAAGTAAAACTGAAAACCGCCACTGCGACTGAATACTAAAAATTAACCGTGAATCGTCTCTCCTTTACCGTAATTGGTAATAATAGATTCTTCAAATTCTAACCATTCTCTCCAACGCTTTTCAACGTCGATTCCCGTTCCGTATTTTCTTGCGTAGGTGATGAATGTGGTGTAATGTCCGGCTTCACTTTCCATTAATTCTCTGTAGAAAACGGCTAATTCTTCGTCCTGAATATTTTCAGATAAAACCTTGAAACGTTCACAGCTTCTGGCTTCGATCATGGCTGAGAATAATAATCTTTCTACAAGACCAGAAACACGGCTTCCGTCTCCGCTTTTTTTCATATATTGGTATAGTTCGTTTACGTAATCATCTTTACGTTCGCGTCCTAGTTTTAGTCCTCTTTTGATGATAATATTGTGAACCTGCTCAAAATGATCTATTTCTTCTTTGGCTAAAGCCAATAAATCTTTTACCAAATCCTGATGTTCAGAGTTATTGGTGATAATTGTAATTGCGTTTGTTGCTGCTTTTTGCTCGCACCAAGCGTGATCCGTTAGAATTTCTTCTATGTTTTTCTCAACGATATTTACCCATCTTGGGTCGGTTGGCAATTGTAATCTTAATACGCCCATTTTTTTTTAAGTCTTAAAGTTTGAAAGTCGAAAGTCATAAAGTCATTGGAAAACCTTAAAAGAAAAATCGAAGATCAAAAACTAAAGATAGAAATTTACATTCCATTTTTAGACTTTCGACCTTCGACTTTATGACTTTTGACTAATTTTTAATATGCAAAAATTGGTCTTTCGCTCATTAATTCGTTTACTTCTTCAGCAACTTCTTCAATAACGTCCTCATTTGTATGATCAGTAAGCACTTTATCGATTAAAGCTACGATAGTTTCCATATCTTTTTCAACTAAACCACGAGTTGTGATTGCAGCTGTTCCAACACGAATTCCAGAAGTGATAAATGGTGATTTATCGTCAAAAGGAACCATATTTTTGTTTACTGTAATTTCTGCTTTTACTAATGCATTTTCAGCTTCTTTTCCAGAAATATTTTTATTTCTTAAGTCGATAAGCATCATGTGGTTATCAGTTCCGCCAGAGATAATGTTGTATCCTCTTTTTACGAAAGCATCTGCCATTGCATTTGCATTTTTTTGTAATTGCATTGCGTAAGTAAAGAACTCATCTTTAAGCGCTTCACCAAAAGCAACCGCTTTAGCAGCAATAATGTGCATTAAAGGTCCACCTTGATTTCCTGGGAAAACAGCTAAGTCTAATAATGAAGACATCATTCTGATTTCTCCTTTTGGAGTTTTTAAACCTTGTGGATTTTCGAAATCTTTCCCCATTAAGATCAAACCGCCGCGAGGTCCGCGTAACGTTTTGTGAGTCGTTGTAGAAACGATATGACAATGTGGAATTGGATCGTTTAATAATCCTTTTGCAATAAGACCTGCTGGGTGAGAAATATCAGCAAATAAGATTGCTCCTACGCTGTCTGCAATTTGTCTGAAACGAGCAAAATCCATATCACGAGAATAAGCCGAAGCTCCAGCGATAATTAATTTTGGCTGTTCTTTAGTTGCAATTTCCTGAATTTTATCATAATCTAAACGACCAGTTTCAGCATCTACACCGTAAAAAACCGGACGGTATAAACGTCCTGAAAAGTTTACAGGAGAACCGTGTGTTAAGTGACCTCCATGAGATAAATCGAAACCTAAAATGGTATCACCAGGATTTAAACAAGCATGATAAACAGCTGTGTTTGCCTGAGAACCTGAGTGAGGCTGTACGTTTGCATATTCAGCGCCAAATAATTCTTTAGCTCTGTCAATAGCAATCTGCTCGATAACGTCAACTACTTCGCAACCGCCGTAGTATCTTTTGCCTGGATATCCCTCAGCATATTTGTTAGTTAAAACAGAACCAGCTGCTTCCATTACCTGATCACTTACAAAATTTTCTGAAGCGATTAGTTCTAATCCGTGAATTTGTCTATCTTTTTCTTCTAGAATAAGATCAAAAATTTGTTCGTCGCGTTGCATTTTTTCGTTTTTCGTTAATTTCCTGCAAAAATACAAAAAAACGTTTGTGATACTGGTAGATTATGATATATTTGACATATAATTTTTCAACAAATAATTAACATCTAACATGCCAATAACAGCCAACGATACCAAAAGAAAATCATGGTTAGAAGTGCCTGAACATAGCGACTTCCCTATTCAAAATATCCCTTTCGGTGTCTTTCTTACCAAAGAAAATGTCGTTACTGTAGGAACAAGAATTGGCGACTACGCTATAGATTTAGGGGCTTTACAACAATTAAACTATTTTGAAGGAATAGATTTAACTGATGATATGTTTATGCAGGATACGCTCAATGATTTTATTTCTGATGGAAAAAAAACATGGCGTTTGGTGCGAAATCGTATCGCTGAAATTTTCGACGAAACAAATCCGCAGCTTCAAGATTCAACAAAAGACCGCGATATTGTTATTTTTAATATCGACGATGTCGAAATGCAATTACCAGTTTTAATTGGTGATTATACAGACTTTTATTCAAGTAAAGAACACGCTACAAACGTAGGTAAAATGTTCCGCGACCCAGAGAATGCGCTTCTTCCAAACTGGTTACACATTCCGGTTGGCTATCACGGAAGAAGTTCTACAATCGTTCCGTCTGGAATTCCGGTTCACAGACCAATGGGACAAACTTTGCCTGCCGGTGAAAAATATCCTGTTTTTGGTCCGTCTCGTTTAGTAGATTTTGAATTAGAAACCGCTTTTATTACTACCGATGTTAATATTATGGGAGAAAATATCCCAACGTATGAAGCAGAAGATTATATTTTTGGAATGGTTTTACTGAATGACTGGAGCGCACGCGATATTCAGAAATGGGAATATGTGCCTCTTGGACCATTTTTGGCCAAAAACTTTGCAACGTCAATTTCTCCCTGGATCGTAACTATGGATGCTTTAGAGCCTTTTAGAACAAAAGGACCTAAACAAGATCCATCACCCCTTCCGTACTTACAGACAAAAGGAAAAAAAGCTTTTGATATTCATTTAGAAGTTTCTTTAAAACCAGAAGATGCTGAAGAAACTGTGGTTTCAAAATCAAATTTTAAATATTTATACTGGTCCATGAGTCAGCAATTAGCGCATCATACTTCAAATGGATGCCGCGTAAATTCTGGCGACATGATGGGTTCCGGAACAATTTCAGGACCAACTCCTGACAGTTTTGGCTCTATGTTAGAATTGACTTGGGGAGGAAAAAACCCGCTGAAATTAAATGACGGAAGCGAACGTAAATTTATTGAAGATAATGATACTGTAATCATTAGAGGTTTCTGCGAAAATGCAGAAGTTAGAATTGGTTTTGGAGAAGTGGCAAGTCAGCTTTTACCTCCATTTATCAGACAATGAAGAGAAGATAGATTATCTGAATCTATTTAAGAATATAAAACCTTGGTTATCGCCAAGGTTTTTTTATGTTTTTTATTGCCGCCAGTTGTAACTGGAGCTATTTATAATATATTACAAGAAAAAGGCTTCAGCCAAAAAACGATTTTGACTAAAGCCTTCTTTTATGATGACTTTATACAACACTTTGATGAAAAACTTTACCAGGCTTCTCCCGAAGTCTCGGGATTGCTGAACGCAGCAAAATATACAAAGCAGAACCTATTTTACTCCAAAGCCACCTTCACCCAAACTAAACGATGATCTGAACTTGATTCACGTTTTTCTACCAGTTCTGACATTGGTTCGCCTTTAGCAGGCCAGAATACACCGCTGTTAACAACTTTAAAACCAAGTTTAGAAGGCAATACATAATCAGCACGCATTCTCCAAAAGGCAGTGTGGTTAATTCCAAAAGGATTTTGAGGACTATATTCAGCACCACCTTTACTGGCTGGTGTAAAGCCGCTGTTAATTTTTGGATCGTCGAGTAATGATTTTATACCTTCCGTAATAGCGTTTCCTTCAACTGGTGAAGCATTTTGGTCACCCATTATAACAAATTGAGAATTTGCAGGTAAACCGCCTTTTAAACCTTTGTCATCGTAAATGTATGAAGCAGAATGGTCTGAAATGTAGTCCTTCCAGAATCGGATTTCATCATGATTTCTTTTTCCATTACGATCTTCCGCACCATCAAAAGAAGGAGGAGTAGGATGACTGGCTAAAATATGAACTGTTTTCTTGCCAACCTTAACGGGAACATCCCAGTGAGATTTAGAAGACAACGGAAATTGCGCCCATGCTTCGCTGCTATACCAATCAGATCCATCCGGTTTTTTGATAAGCAATGCTCCCGGCATATCTTTCCATTTGAAATTTTGAAAAGTTCGAACTGCCTTAACATCAATAGGGTATTTTGATAAAAGCACCATCGCATATTGACCCGGATACATACCAAATCCCCAGGCATCATTTCCAAAATTCTCCAACTGTCCGTCATTATTCAAATCGTAAGGACTTGGCTGACCGGTATTCACGGTTGAATAATAGTAATAAGGATAATCGATAACCGTTGCTCCGCCTTGGCTTACTTTCAAATAATTTTTAACAAATGCCTTTACACCAAGTTTAGGGTTTTTAATGTAATCAAACTCATTTAGCAGAATAACGTCCGGCCTTACGGTCTGAATAATCTGGGCGATATTTTTGATTTGAGCATTATTTCCTGATTCTAGCTGATTGATTAATACCTTCTCAGAATTGCCATTTGTACCTCTTGGAAAATAATTTTCAGATTCCATACTTACATTGTAAGTAGCAAATGTAAGTTCAAGATTTTTTTGTGGTTGAGACTGTGAGAAAAGAACTCCTGCAGAAAGCATGGAGAGGGTAAAAAATAGTTTATTCATATAGAAATTGAATCTGCATTGTTGAATGCACGAATATAAGAATGTTACAGGAAAGCCCGGCAGTCATTATGTTAAGGATATGTCAATAAAAGCTGTTTCTATTTATAGTTTTTTATACTGCCTTCGGTGTTTAACTGTAGTTATTTATATCCTGTAATACAAAAAGCTTTAGCCAAAATAGCAACTTTGGCTAAAGCCTTTGATAATGACTTTATTATTCTTCCAGTTAAAACTGGAGACTATTGAATAACTTAATGTCTTTTCGCGTTCGCAGCAAAAAATTAAGCAGGAATCTGCTGGCTTAAGCAATGCAAAGTTCCGAATCCCCAGATGAAATCGATACAACTTATTCCGATTACTTCTCTGTCAGGGAAACATTCTGAAAGGATATTTAAAGCTGCACGATCGTTGCTGTCGTTGAACGTTGGAACTAAAACACAATTGTTCAGAATTAAGAAATTAGCATAACTAGCCGGAAGTCTTAAATCTTCAAAATCAACACGTTTTGGCATTGGTAATGCTACAATAACCGGAGATTTACCATTTTCTAATTTTGCATTTTGCAAACGTTTCAAATTATCCTGCAAAGGTTTATAGTTTGAATCATTTTTATCTGTTTCAACAATCGTTACAATTGTATCTTCGTTTACAAATCGGCATAAATCATCGATGTGACCATGGGTATCGTCGCCTTCAATTCCGTCTCCAAGCCAGATTACGTTAGTTACGCCAAGATATTCTTTAAAAACTGCTTCGTAATCTTCTTTGGTAAAACCTTGGTTTCGAACCTGAATAGTTGGGTGCATCAAACATTCTTCAGAAGTCAATAAAGTTCCTTTTCCGTTTACATCAATCGCACCGCCTTCAACAATTACCGGTTTTCCTTTATAGATAACCTGAGTCAGCGGAACATCAATAAAATCAGCCACTTTACCCGGAACAAATTTATCTAGCTGATAGTTTTTATATTTTGCCCAGCCGTTGAAGTTGAAATTTAAAGCTTCTCTTTTTGTACCATTTTTTACAATGATTGGCCCAGAGTCACGCATCCAGCTTCTGTTGGTTTTATGAACGATGTAAGAAACGTTCTCAATATTAACGCGGGCTCTTTCAAGCATATCGGTTACTTTTTCTTTTAGTTTTTCATCGGCTACGACCAAAAAAACAGTTTCAAAAGCGGCTACTTTTTTAATAAATTCTACAAAAGCCCATTGAACAGCTTCATATTTTCCCGGCCAGTCATTGCCGTTATGCGGAAAACACAATACAATTCCTTGCTGTTTTTCCCATTCTGCTGGAAATCTTCTATTATTTGTTGACATAAACAGGTTCTAATTTTGAAAGTGTACAAAGATAAGCATTCGTTAGGATTATAAAACATTTGAATAAAAATGATCTGTTATTTCACAAATAATCTCTTGCAAAAATTAAGTTAAAGATTAAATAATGAATACTTAATATACGGCAGAAACCGTGTAATTACTTTTGGCGAAACTAAAAAACTAACAAATGAAAAAAATAAGTATCACATTATTAACTGCTTTATTGATAATGGCAAGCTGTAATAACGATGAAAACTCAAACAACGAAGAACCAGAGGTTGTTGTAAATGAAAACCCGGGGACTTTTAAAGAAATCGGTTCAATTACAATTGGCGGAGAAGCTGCTGCAGAAATCTCTGCTTACTGCGAAAAAACAAAAAAAATTTTTACAGTAAACAACAGCGGTGTGAACCAAATTGATGTTATTGATATTACAGATCCAGCAAAACCAACGAAGATTGGTAAAATTGATTTGGCTGCTTATGAAGGTGCTGCAAATAGTGTTTCTGTTTTTGATGGAAAACTTGCCGTTGCTTTAGAATCAACTGCAAATAAACAAGCTAATGGAAAAGTAGTAGTTTTTAATACTTCTGATTACAGTTTAATCAAACAAGTTACGGTTGGTGCTTTGCCAGACATGATTACATTTTCTCCTGACGGAAAATTTATCATGACGGCTAATGAAGGCGAGCCAAACACAGATTATTCACAAGATCCAATCGGAACTGTTTCAATTATAGAAACCATTTCTTACAGCGTTACCACTCTTGATTTTGCTTCTTTCAGCGGTCAGGCTGCTACATTGGCAAAAGACGGATTTAGAATTTCTAAAGCGGCTAAAAGCTTTGCTCAGGATATTGAACCAGAATATATTACAATTTCTGATGATTCAAAAACGGCTTGGGTAACTTTACAGGAAAATAATGGTGTTGCAAAAGTTGATTTGACTTCTAAAACTATTACTGCCCTTTATCCATTAGGTTTAAAAGATTACAATACTGCTGAAAATGCAATTGATGTAAGCGACAGCGATGATAAAGTTGCTTTTAATCCGTGGAAAGTAAAAGGTATGTATATGCCGGATGCTATCAGCCATTTTTCTTCTAATAATGTTCCTTATTTTGTTACCGCAAATGAAGGTGATGCAAGAGAATATACGGCTAATACTGACATAAAACGTATGAAAAGCATGAAACTTGACGCAACAGTTTTTCCTGATGCTGCTACTTTAAAACTTGATGCTAATTTAGGAAGATTGAATCTAGTTGCTGATATGGGAGATACAGATGGCGACGGAGATTTAGATGAACTAATAAGTTTTGGTGCAAGATCATTCTCTATCTGGAATGGAAATACTGGAAAAATAGTTTATGACAGCAAAAATGATGTTGACAAAAAAACATACGAACTAGGAACTTATGATGATAAACGAAGCGATGATAAAGGTTCTGAACCAGAAGCTGTAGTTACTGCTAAAATAGGAAATCAAAATATTTTGTTTGTTGGTCTTGAAAGATCTGATGCTTTTATGACTTATGATGTAACAAATCCTGCTTCGCCTCAATATTTACAGACAGTAAAAACGGGAGATGCTCCAGAAGGAATTCTTTTTATTCCAGCTTCTAAAAGTCCAACAAAAAGAAGTTTAGTTGTAGTAAGCAGTGAAGGAGACGGAACTATTAAAATATATCAGCCAGACTTAAAATAACCAGTATTTGAAAAGTAAAAAAGCGTAAAATTTAAATTTTGCGCTTTTTTTATATCAAAAATTGATTTTTAATTAACACATTTTCAGAATTATAAGTTAATTAGTGGGAATTATGTAAGACGGTATACAACGCATTCAAAAACACGAGCTATAAATTTGTCAAGAGTTTAAAATTAAAAACTAAATAAATTTTTGATATCATGAAAAAGAAATTAGCTTCCGTATCCCTTTTACTATTAGCACTTACAGCAGGTGCACAAAATATGGCTACAACTTCTGCAAAACCAAACGTTGACCAACCAGAGTACAATAAATGGTCTATCGAACTTAATGGCGGTGTTAATAAACCAACCCGAGCAATGACTCCTGGTTATACTACTGAGTCTTTAAACTTCTTTCACGCAGATTTGGGTGCAAGATATATGTTTAATCCAAAGTTTGGGGTAAAATTAGATGTGGGTTATGATCAATTTAAAGAAAAAAACGATACTCCAGATTTCGAAAGCCGTTATGTAAGAGCAAGTTTGCAAGGGGTTGTTAATATTGGACGCGCTTTAAATTTTGAAACATGGACAAATACAATTGGTATCTTGGCACATGGTGGTTTTGGAGTTTCGCAAATTAGTACTGAAAGTGGTTTTGGAGGTCAGGATTATATGGCTCACGGGATCGCAGGTATTACAGGACAAATCAAACTTAGTAACAGAGTTGCTTTGACTGGTGACCTTACAGGAATTGTAAACGGAAGACAAAACTGGAACTTTGATGGAATGGGTAACACCTCTACTGGCTCTTTTGACGGAGTTTTATTAAACGCATCTGTAGGTCTTACTTTCTACTTAGGTAAAAATGAAAAACATGCTGACTGGGTTGGCGAAGAAGACAGAATTGGTGAATTGGAAAAAAGAGTGGACTTAATTGAAACTGGTCTTATTGACAGTGATAAAGATGGTGTTGCTGATTTATACGATTTAGAGCCAAATACAATCGCAGGAGTTGCGGTTAACACGAAAGGGCAATCTATTGATACCAATCAAAATGGCGTGCCGGATGAGTTAGAAAGCTATTTGGATAAAACTTACGAAAAGAAAGGAAGCGGGACTGCTACAAACAATACGGTTGAAGAATTAATCAACGGAGGTTATGTAAATGTTTATTTCGACTTTAATTCGTCTAAACCAACAAATGCTTCTTTATCTGGTGTTGATTTCTTAGTGAAATATTTGAAAAATAATCCAGGAAAATCGGCTGACATTATTGGTTATGCTGATGAAATTGGAAACACTAGCTACAATACTGAATTATCTAGAAAAAGAGCAGAAGCTGTGAAAAAAGTAGCTGTAAATGCTGGAATAGATGCTTCAAGATTGAATGTGGTTGCTAACGGAGAAGATACTTCGGTTAACAAAAATTCTAAAGAAGCACGTCAAATCGTGAGAAGAGTTACTTTCCAAGTAAAATAATCTTAGTCTATATATTTAAAAAGGCGGTTTCAATATTTTGAAACCGCCTTTTTGTTATAAAAAAATATAACAATACTATATTTTTTTCCCCCACGTAAAGAATATTTATTTAGAGCTGCAGGTGCGTAAAATATTTATAAAATTTCAATAACGCAAAGAAGAAAAGTTCCGTCGGAGCTTTATATTGTAAACGTTTATTATTTACCATAAATATTGTGTTTCTCTGAGACTTACAAAAAAAAGGGCAAAATTATATTTTGCCCTTTTTATATTTTAGATAAACTAAATTATCTATCGATTGCTCTTTTTGTGATATCTCCAAAAGCATCAATTCTTCTATCTCTGAAGAACGGCCAGTTTTGACGAACATTTTCCTGTAAATCTAAGTCAACCTCAGCAATTAGGATTTCTTCTTTATCATGTGAAGCCTGAGCTAAAATTTCTCCTTGAGGACCGGCAATAAATGACGCTCCCCAAAATTGAATTCCTTCTGTTCCTTCAATATATTGTTCAAGTCCAATTCGGTTTGCAGCTGCAACGAAAACACCATTAGCAACGGCGTGGCCTTTCATTACATTCATCCAAGCTCCATATTGGTTTTCTCCGTATTGTTCTTTTTCTTTTGGATGCCATCCAATTGCTGTTGGGTAGAATAAAACTTCAGCACCTTTTAAAGCTGTAATACGTGCTGCTTCCGGATACCATTGATCCCAGCAGATTAACGTTCCAACTGTTCCTTTTTTAGTTTGGATTGCCTGAAAACCTAAATCACCTGGAGTGAAATAGAATTTTTCATAGAAATGCGGATCGTCTGGAATGTGCATTTTTCGGTATAAACCAGCTTCTGTACCATCTGTATCAATGATATAAGCACTATTGTGGTAAATTCCAGCCATTCTTTTTTCGAAAAAAGGAACAATAATTACCACTCCTAATTCTTTCGCCAATTCGCTGAAAGCAATAAATGAAGTACTGTAAAGCGGTTCTGCTAATGCAAAATTATCTACGTCTTCACTTTGGCAGAAATAATGACTGCTATATAATTCTGGAAGTAAGATTACCTCTGCTCCTTTTCCTGCAGCATCTCTTACCCAGCTGATACATTTTTTTAGATTATTCTCGGCAACATCATTCAGATTTAACTGAATAACCGCTATTTTATACTTTCTTTTAGACATGACATAAAATTTAGAGTGCAAAAATAATACTTTTTAAAGGAATGGCAAAGTGTATTAGTTTTGTAAGTTCCACAAAAAAAAGAGTCATACGACTCTCTTTATAATTGTGCAGTAGAATTTCTCTTTAAAGAAATTTGTGATCTTCATTTTAATTATTTAAAGATAGTTAATTCGCTTTGAATCTATAACTCCAAAAACCATTTTACATCGACTCAAAAAATTAAGCTTTGTAAAATGGTTTTACAACCTAAAATTATACCTACTTAAGATTTATTCAATAACTACTTTCTGAGTCAGGAATTCTGTTTCTGATTTTTTGAATTTGATTTCGAAAGTTCCTTTTGCCGCCGATTTAAATTTATAAACTGTCTTTTTAGGTTCTGGTACTTGCTGCGTGCAAACTTCAGAAGGGTATTTTACTTCAACTTGTAATCCTTTTACCGAACCAATTGATGCATCACTGATTTTAACAAATTCAGCACAGGCATTCTCTACAACATACGTAACATCATAACTCAATTCTTCATTTACTTTTCCTGTTCCTGATCCTTTAATTTCTGTAACAAATGCCGTTTTTGTTTTAATTGGAGCTTCTGCATGATCATCGTCGTTATTGCATGAAATAAATACAATTGATAAAAATAATACTACTAAAACTGATTTTAATTTAAAACTTTTCATATAAAATAATAATTAATTGTTAATTACTATGAAGATGCAGGAGAATCAAGATGGTTGCTTTGATAAAATGTTAATTAGGAATACAAAGTTTTTAAATATTTGAAAATGAAAAAGTTATCCCTTTAAAATATTTTTAAAAAGAACCGTAATTTCTTATGAAAATTATATTTTCTAGATTAGCCCCGATAGAAGCGGCATCCTTTTTCCTGCTCCTTTAGCAGGGAAAAGATATAGCGGATAGCGGGACTAAAGGTGTAATGAAAATGTTTTTTTTTGCTTCTAAAATAAAAAAACACCAGCGTTAACTGATGTTTTTTTTAAGAGTATATTTTTGAAATTATTTTAAGCTGTTTTCTTTTTAAAGATCTTTTTGAAGAGATTTACAAACAGTAAAACTATAAAGCCCAGAACTAATCCAACTGTAAATTCTTTAATGATAGAAGGAATTTTAATTTCTTCTGACAAATGGTGGAAAAATGGAATGTAATGCACAAATATTCCACCAGCAACCAAAAGCAGCGCAATTGTACCAATTACAGTTAAACCTTTTATAACCAGCGGAAGTGCTTTAACCAATAAATTTCCAATAAATCGCGATGGACTTTTTTCGCTTTTACTATGTTTAATAAGCTTATATCCTGCTTCATCCATTCTAACAATAAGAGCTACAATGCCGTAAACTCCTATTGTTGCAATTAGTGCGATTATTGAAGTTACGATTATCTGCTGCGTTAAAGGTTCTTCTATTACAGTTCCTAATGCTATGATTACTATTTCTACAGATAAAATAAAATCGGTTACGATTGCTGATTTTATTTTTCCTTTTTCAATTACCAGAATTTGTTCTTCTGTCAAAGTTTCTTCGGTTATTCCTTCAGATTCTTCGTGCTTGTGGGGAAATACAAATTCGTATATTTTTTCAGCTCCTTCGTATGCTAAAAACAATCCTCCCAATACTAAAATTACGATTATTGCAACTGGCAGAAATGCGCTTAATAAAAATGCAATTGGCAGAATAATTATTTTATTAAGCAATGATCCTTTACTAATTGCCCATAAAACAGGAAGTTCTCTTGAAGAGGCAAATCCCGAAGCTTTCTCGGCGTTTACAGCCAAATCGTCTCCTAAAATTCCTGCTGTCTTTTTTGCTGCAATTTTACTCATTACTGCAACGTCGTCCATAATTGCTGCGATATCGTCTAATAGTACGAAAAAACCTGATGCCATTATTTGTTTTTGTTTAATGTTTGGTTGTGCGAATCTACCACTTTTTATGCGATTCTCTTTAACGAAAATTGGATTAAATTTTTAACTGCACTGACCTAGCAGCACCCATAAAATAATAAAAACTATAATAGTTCCGAAACATCCTCCTCCTAGTTTTTTTGCACCGTATCCTGCAAGTAATCCTCTAAATATATTGTTCATGATAATTTGATTTTATGTTACTGTAAATTTGAGAATTAAACCTAAAATTTCATTTATATGAATTTTAAAAAAAGTTTCATTATTCACGGATATAAACAAAAAAAAACACCAGCATTTCTGCTGGTGTTTTCTTATTGATAGTCAGAGACTCACAGCAGTGCGTCTCTACTTATTTTACTTCCTGAGTTTGATTTCTAAAAACCAAATTACCATCAAATGCATCCAGTAAGATAATGCTGTCTGTTGTTATATTTCCTGCCAGAATTTCTTTTGACAATTGGTTTAGAACTTCTCTCTGTACTACACGTTTTACAGGTCTTGCACCAAAATGCGGATCATAACCTTTGTCTGACAAGTAGGCAATTGCTTCTGGAGTTGCATCCATTGTAATTCCTTGAAGCGCCAGCATTTTTGTAACGCTCTTTAATTGCAGGCTCACAATTTTAGAAATATTATCTATTGTAAGCGGCGTAAACATTACAATTTCGTCAATACGATTTATAAATTCCGGACGAACGGTTTGTTTCAACAATCCCAGAACTTCGTTTTTAGCGGCTTCTGTAGCTGCCTCAACACTTCCTTTCAGGTTTTCAAATTTTTCCTGAATAATATGACTTCCCATATTCGATGTCATAATAATAATCGTGTTTTTAAAATCGGCAAGACGACCTTTATTATCTGTTAATCGGCCTTCATCAAGAACCTGCAATAAAATATTGAATGTATCAGGATGCGCTTTTTCAATTTCATCTAACAAAATTACAGAATATGGTTTTCTACGAACAGCTTCAGTCAATTGACCTCCTTCATCATAACCTACATATCCCGGAGGTGCACCAACTAAACGACTTACGCTGTGACGTTCCTGATACTCACTCATATCGATACGTGTCAAGGCATTTTCATCATCAAAAAGATATTCGGCCAAAGCCTTTGCAAGCTCCGTTTTACCAACTCCTGTGGTTCCTAAAAACAAGAAAGTTCCAACTGGTTTTTTCATATCCTGTAAACCAGCACGGCTTCTGCGAACGGCGTCACTCACTGCTTCAATCGCTTCTTCCTGCCCTACTACACGTTTATGTAATTCATCTTCCAGATGCAATAGTTTTTCCCTTTCCGTTTGAAGCATTTTCATAACTGGAATTCCAGTCCATTTTGCTACAACTTCTGCAATATCTTCACGAGTTACTTCTTCTTTAATAAGAGAATTTCCAGATTGGTATTCTTGCAATTGTTTCTGTAAAACTTCTTGACGTTCTTGCGCTTCTTTTATTTTTCCGTAACGAATTTCGGCTACTTTTCCATAATCACCTTCACGTTCTGCGCGTTCCGCTTCGTATTTAAAATCTTCGATTTCTAGTTTTACAGCCTGAATTCCGTCAACAATATCTTTTTCAGATTTCCATCTTGCGTAGATTTCGTTGCGTTCTTCTTTCAGGTTTGCCAAATCCATGCGTAAGATTTTCAGTTTATTTTCTTCTTTCTCACGTTTTATGGCTTCAATCTCGATTTCTAACTGCATAATTTTACGATCCAAAACATCTAATTCCTCTGGTTTTGAATTGATTTCCATACGAAGTTTAGAAGCCGCTTCGTCCATTAAGTCAATTGCTTTATCTGGTAAAAAACGATTGGTAATGTAACGCTGTGAAAGCTCAACAGCAGCGATAATCGCTTCATCTTTAATCTGAACTTTATGATGCGTTTCATATTTCTCTTTAATTCCACGTAAAATTGAAATCGCACTTTCAGTATCCGGTTCGTCAATTAATACTTTTTGGAAACGTCTTTCAAGGGCTTTATCTTTTTCAAAATATTTTTGATATTCATCTAAAGTAGTAGCTCCAATTGCTCTTAACTCACCACGAGCCAAAGCGGGTTTCAGGATGTTGGCCGCATCCATTGCGCCTTCTCCTCCACCTGCGCCTACAAGCGTGTGAATTTCATCAATAAACAAAACGATATCTCCTTCGGCAGAAGTTACTTCTTTTACCACTGATTTTAAACGCTCTTCAAATTCTCCTTTGAATTTTGCGCCGGCAATCAACGCTCCCATGTCTAATGAGAAAACGATTTTATCTTTTAAGTTTTCCGGAACATCTCCATCAACAATTCTATGAGCTAAACCTTCGGCAATTGCGGTCTTACCCACTCCGGGTTCACCAACAAGCATTGGGTTATTTTTTGTTCTACGGGTTAAAATCTGTAAAACACGACGAATTTCTTCGTCACGACCAATAACCGGATCTAATTTTCCTGTTCTTGCTAACTCATTTAAGTTTTTAGCGTATTTATTTAATGAATTATAAGTTTCTTCGGCCGAAGCTGATGTTACTCTTTCTCCTTTTCGAAGTTCCTCAATTGCTGCTTTCAGCCCTTTTCCGGTAACTCCCTGATCTTTTAAAATTTGAGAAACTTTGCTTTTTGAATCAAAAATTGCCAGAATTAAATGTTCGATCGAAACGTATTCATCGTTCATTTTTTGTGCAATAATTTCTGCTTCGTTTAAAGCTTTGTTTGCATCTCTCGAAAGCAGAATATCGCCTCCGGAAACTTTTGGAAAACTCTGAATTGTACTGTCGAGAATTTGTAAAAACAACGGCACATTTACATTTAGTTTCTTTAAAATAAATGGTGCTACGTTTTCATCAACTTCAAAAATAGCTTTGAAAATGTGTTCATTTTCAATTTGCTGCTGGCCGTTTCGTTGTGCTAATTGCTGCGACAACTGTATGGCTTCCTGCGATTTAATAGTAAACTTGTTTATATTCATATTTTTTCGATTTGATTGATTTTTTTGTTTGAAATATTCGATTACATTAAAGTTACAATTTATTGAGATACATTTTTAACTCAAAATAATCTAACTTTGTACTGGAATAAACAAATTATATTCCATAACAAAAATAAAGACAAAATGACATTAAAAACGTGATTTTTATCATTTTAAGATGTCAAAAAGTCATAAAATCAGCCAAATATGAGTTTTTTTAATTCAATCTTCGGAAGTTCAGAGAACTCAGAAGCTTCACAAAGTAAAGTAAACTGGACAGAATTAACTGATATTCTTCAGTTAATGGAAATAGAAGCTATTTCTAATACAAAGCCGGTTGTTATTTTTAAACACAGTACAAGATGCAGTATCAGCCGTATGTCACTAAAACAATTTGAAAGAGATTTTGATCTTGAAGGTGTTGTTGATGCTTATTTTTTAGATTTAATCGCTCATAGAGATATTTCAAATGAAATTGCCAGCAAATTTGGCGTTTATCATGAATCGCCTCAATTGATTTTAATTAAAAACGGAAAAGCTGTCTACAATGTTTCGCATAGCGATATTGATGCTGAAGCTTTAAAAAGTAAAGTTTAATTCTAAAATTAATTGAATGGATGTTCAAACGGCTTACCAAAAAACAATAATTTTTGCGACAATAAAACATTTAGAAAATAATCAGACTATTACTGATTCTAATCTTCCTTATGTTATTCATTTGAGCAATGTTACGATGGAAATTTTAATTGCATCGAATAACACTGAAAATTTTGATTTAAATTTTGCAACTCAGGTTGCTTTACTTCATGATACTCTGGAAGATACCAATACTACATTTGAGGAATTGGAACGTGAATTTGGACTTGAAATTGCCGAAGGAGTTTCTGCACTTACAAAAAACAGCGATTTACCTAAAGAAGAAAAAATGCTGGATAGTTTAACCAGAATTTCGAAACTTAAAAAAGAAGTTTGGGCAGTTAAGTTAGCAGACAGAATTACCAATTTACAGAAACCTCCAAAAACCTGGGACAATCTTAAAAGAAGAAATTATAAAGCTGAAGCCGCAATTATTTTAGAAAAATTAAAGGGAGGCAACGCTTACTTAGAAAATCGATTACACACTAAAATAGAAGAATACGAACAATATCTTGATTAAGATTCTTCCTGAAAACAAAAAACGCTGAATTTTTAATTCAGCGTTTTTTGTTTATAAACTTTTTATAATTAATCAAAAGCTTTCTCCAGATCCGCCTCCGCTGAATCCTCCTCCTCCAAAATCCATTGGCGATTCGGTTTTTATTTCTGGTTTAAGTCCTAAAGACGAGGCTACAATCAAGGTTTGAGCATCAAGAATAGTATTTGAATGTTTTATTCTGTCTGGTTTAAAAGTCAATCCTGATTCTTTATTTTTTAATTTTTGAATAGAAAAATAAGCAATTGCAAACATTATTAATCCGCCAAGAGTTAATGCAGCTTCAATTGGCAGAACTGAATAATAAAATCGGATTGTAAATACCGTAAAAGCTATTGTGGCAAAACTAATCCATAGCATGATTCTATTTTTCGTTTTTAATGCCTGAACTAAATACACAATCGGGACAATAAACGTAAAAGCATAAAAGAAATAAGAAAACGGAATATCCTGCCCCGGCTGAACATCTACCCCTAAAAGTTCTGATGACAGCTCTCTTACTACCAAATAATTGCAGGAAAGATAAAACAGAATCAAACAGAAACTATTAGCTAATACTAATCCGTTATAATAATAAACTTCTTTTAAATGATTAATTTTCTGTTTGGTAAAGAAATAAAAACCTCCTGAAACCAGCATTACCACAAAAGGCAGAATCGTTTTACCAACGTCTCCAATCTCAAACATTCCGAAAAATAATACCGCAGCAGAAGCCAAACAAAAAACCAGCATAGACATTAAATGCAAATATCTTTTATAAGCAATAAACGAAGCAATCGCCACAAAAACAGCAGGCACAATTCCGGTATTGTAATTTTCTGTTGAAAGGGTTACTGCAATACCCAGATTTAAAATTCCGCCTAAAATAAAAGCATCGTCCAAACCATGATTATGATATTTTTGATTGGACAGCAATTCAGCTCCAACAAAACCAATAATAGCAAAAAGATAAAGGCAGACTTTCAAAAATGAATCTGATGCACCGCTAAAGCCTATAAGTGCAATAACACCACAAATAGAGGAGTAAAGGAATGATCCAAGCAAAAAGAATCCAATACGGACTAAAATATTACTTTGACTATTAAAAGACGGAAGTTCCTTTTTAATCAGTTTTTTTTGTTCTTTGCTTATAAAACCTCCGTTTTCAAGATTTTCAGCTTCGTCAATTAAAACTGAATTGTTTAATAAATTTTTATCATGTACTATCATTTTACAATCTCTCTATTAAAATTTTTAATCAGTTTTATAAAAATCACAATTGAACCAATGAAATAAATTGGAAGCAGAAGAATAAATAACTGCCAAATATCACTAAAATCAACACGTTCAAAGATTCTAAACAGAAAAACATTTATACCTGTAAAAGCGTAAATAATCATAAAAACATAAAGAGACATTGATTTTAACTGATGGCTGATTTTGTAAAAGTAAACCGAAGAAGCTATAAGAAATACTGTAAAAAGAAGCCACGAACTGTAATAGTCATAATAATCAGCCATTTTAACAATAGAAGCAATGCTAATAATATGCAGTGCAAATGTGAGATAGATTATGGCAAAATGTGTCTTCAAGTTAATTCTGAAACTATAAACGGTCCATAAAATAAGTAAAGCTCCAAGCATAACAGCCGAATAACTTAAACTTTTATAAGCTAAAATACTGCTTTCGTTAAATATATCCTGCGGTGTTACCGAAAGTCCGATGTATGCTGCCAAACCTGTAACCGCAATTGTGAGTACACTTTTGTTATCAAAATAATAGGCACAAACAAAACTGACAATTGTTGGAACGAGAGTTGCAAGTCCATAATGTGTTCCGAAGGCTTCATACTGAAATTGAAGATAACCTATAAAAATACAGGTAAGAACATTGGCTGTTAAGACCAAATACTCTAAAAAAGGACTTTCGAATGTGGTTTCTGTTTTTTGAAAACCTTTAGAATTTTTAAAACAGTAATAAAAACAACCGCAAATTGCAATAAACAAAATGGCAAGCAAGGCAATATGACTAATGCTGTCAATATTATCGTAGATAAGAATTCCAATTCCGGAAGTAAACATTAAAACTGAAATCGAAAGCAGTAATTTCAATTCTACATTTAAAGAAAAAATATTGAGATTTCGATACTCCTTAATTTCCTCAAACTGATTCTCGGTTATTAATTTTTTATCATAAAGAGCTTGAGATCCCTGTTCGTCAAATTGCGTCATATTTTTGTTTTAAAAATGATCAATTCTCAAATTTAGAGAATTAGGCCGGATTTTCTTAAAGTATGAATACTTATTTTAGTTAAATAAAAAAACCGATTTGTATTCGTTACAAATCGGCTTAAAATTATTTAAAGAATAAACTTTTAGAAAGCAGTTTTCATTTTATCTTTAATAGCGTCAAGGCATAAATTATTAATACTGCCTTCGTGCGTGTGTTTTGTTTGTTTTGGAGATTTGTATGTTCCTGCTTCCAATTGTTCTGCAACGGCTTTGTAAGCATCTCTAAACGGCATTCCTTCCACAACCATTTCATTTAAAGTGTCAACTGTAAACAAATAATCGTATTTTTTATCTTCTAAAATATGATCTTTAACTGTAATATCTTTAATCGAAAATATAGCAATATCCAAACAAGCTTTCAGGTTTTGAATTGCCGGAAACAAGCCTTCTTTTAAAAGCTGTAAATCTCTGTGATATCCGCTTGGAAGATTATTAGTGATCAGGGTGATTTCGTACGGAAGCGCTTGAATCTTATTGCATTTTCCTCTGATTAATTCAAAAACATCAGGATTCTTTTTATGAGGCATAATGCTCGAACCTGTTGTAAGATGCGCCGGAAGACCAATAAAATCAAAATTCTGGCTCATATACAGACAAACGTCCATTGCAAATTTTGATAACGTTCCTGCAACACTTGTCATGGCAAAAGCAACTGTTTTTTCTGCTTTTCCACGGCTCATTTGTGCGGCAACGGCATTATATTTTAAAGTTTCAAAACCTAATTCCTGTGTTGTAAATGTTCTGTTGATTGGAAATGAACTTCCGTAACCCGCAGCAGATCCTAACGGATTCTGGTCTACAATTTTTGAAGCGGCATTTAACATCGTAATATCATCAATTAAACTTTCTGCGTAAGCAGAAAACCACATTCCGAATGATGATGGCATCGCGATTTGCAAATGTGTATATCCTGGCAGTAATACATTTTGATGTTTTTCTGCCGATTCCATTAACAAGTCAAACAATGTTTTTACCTGTTCTTTTATCGCTTTTAATTCGTCTTTCAAATACAAATGAACATCAACTAAAACCTGATCGTTACGAGAACGTGCGGTGTGGATTTTCTTTCCTGCATCGCCTAATTTTGCCGTAAGAAGATATTCTATTTTAGAATGTACGTCTTCGAAACTGTCTTCGATTTCGAAATCCCCAACTACGATATCGGCTATGATTTCGTTTAATGCATCAACTAAAGAAGTTGTTTCTTCAGCAGTAAGCAAACCAATTTGTCCTAACATTTTGGCGTGAGCGATTGAACCTAAAGCATCGTATTTTGCTAAAACTAAATCCAGTTCACGATCGTTTCCAACTGTGAATTGCTCGATTTGTTTATCTGTTGGTATTCCTTTTTCCCAAAGTTTCATAGGTACTATTTTTAGAAACCCGACAGGTTTTAAAAATCTGTCGGGTTTAATTCATTTAATTATAATTTAAAGAAATCAGTTAGTATTTTAATATACAAGTCGACTCCTTCTTCAATTTCATTTACAAAAATAAATTCATCTGCCGAATGCGAACGCAACGTTTCTCCTGGTCCTAATTTTAAAGACTGACAGCTCAATACTGACTGATCTGAAAGTGTTGGCGAACCATACGTTGTTCTTCCTAAAGCAATTCCTGCCTGAACTAAACCATGCGCAACTGGAATAGACGATGCATTTAAATGCATAGATCTTGGCGTTACTTCGGCATTTACATTTGCTTTAACCACTTCCAAAATCTCAGTATTTGTATAACGGTCTGTTACACGAATGTCTACCACCAAATCACATTCCGAAGGTACAACGTTATGCTGTTTTCCTGCATTGATCTGTGTTACGGTCATTTTTACAGGGCCTAAAACGTCTGAGATTTTGTCGAATTTATAGTTTTTAAACCATTCCATCACTGGAATTGATTTATATAATGCATTATCGTCGTTTTGATGCGCGGCGTGGCTTGCGGTTCCTTTTACTTTTACATCAAGAACCAATAAACCTTTTTCGGCAACCGCTAATTGCATTAAAGTTGGTTCTCCAACAATCGCACAATCTAATTCTGGTAAATGCTTTAAAACACTGTTTAAACCATTTTTCCCGCTGCTTTCTTCTTCGGCGGAAGCTACAATTACAATGTTATGCGAAAGATTCTGATTTTCGTAGAAATGAACAAAAGTTGCTAATAAAGAAACTAAACATCCACCTGCGTCATTACTTCCTAATCCGAATAATTTTCCATCTTTTTCGATCGCTTTAAACGGATCATTTGTGTAAGCCTGATTTGGTCGTACAGTATCGTGATGTGAGTTTAGTAAAAGTGTTGGTTTATTTTCGTCGAAATATTTGTTGAAAGCCCACACATTATTGTTTTCTCTCTTGAAAGGAATCTCATTTTGATTGAACCAATTTTCGATTAAAAGGGCTGTTTGGTCTTCTTCACTAGAAAATGAAGGGGTTTCGATTAAGCTTTTTAATAAACTAATTGCTTCTTGGGTAAGCGTTGCAATATTTTTCATAGTTATGGTTTCTTTGCCACGAAGGCTCGAAGTCACAAAGTTTTTAATTAAATCTGTGACATTTTTTATTTGCGCAAATTTCTAAAATTAAATTCTAAAAGCACTGCGCAGTTGTGTTTTTTTGCCACTAATTGCACGAATTTTCACAAATTATTTTTTTGTGACAGATTTAAAATCAAAATAAACTTTTTAATGTAAGTCTAAAATTATTTTCTCTTTTAACAGCAAAAATTAGTGTCAATTCTTGTAATTCGTGCCAACATCTTTTATAACGTAATTGTTGTGTGCAGAACATCTGGATTTTGGAGCATTTTATGATGCCCAATTTTGATTTTCTGTACACCTCTTGATAAACTATTGAAACAGTTATCCAGTTTCGGAATCATTCCGGAATGGATTACTTTTTCTTCTTTTAGCTTTTTATATAATGTTTCGTTTATTTCTGTAATTACAGATGAATCATCTTCTGAATCTTGTAAAACACCTTGTTTTTCAAAACAATATGTCAGCGTCACATCAAAAACTTCCGATAATGCAATTGATAATTCGCTTGCAATCGTATCAGCATTTGTGTTTAGTAATTGTCCGTTTTTATCATGCGTAATCGCGCAGAAAACAGGAACAACTCCAGCTTCTAATAAAGTGGCCAATAATTTGGTGTTCACTTGTTTTACATCGCCTACAAATCCGTAATCAATAGTTGGATGATTTCTTTTTACAGATTGAATCAAATTACCGTCAGCTCCAGAAAAACCAATGGCGTTGTTGTCCTTGGCCTGCAATTGCGCTACAATATGTTTGTTGATTTGTCCCGCGTAAATCATGACTACAACGTCCAGCATTGGAGCATCTGTAATTCGGCGTCCGTCAATCATCTGCGGAACCAAACCGATACTCTGCGCCATTTTTGTAGCCGATTTTCCACCGCCGTGAACTAAAACTTTATAGCCTTCAATTTTAGAAAAATCGGTTAAAAATTGTTCTAACTCTGCTGGATTATCGATGATGTTTCCACCTATTTTTATTACGGTAACTTTTTTCATGAGGTTCTAAGGGACTAAGGTTCTAAGGGACTAAGGTTTTTGTTCAGCAGTTTCTTAGCATCTCAGAAACTTAGAACCTTAGCACCTCAAAAAATTATATTTTTTTAAGAATCTTTTGTAAAACTAATTGTGCTGAATATGTTCTGTTATTCGCTTGTTCGATTACGATTGAATTTTCTCCGTCTAAAACTTCGTCACTTACAATAACGTTACGACGAACCGGAAGACAATGCATGAATTTTCCGTTGTTAGTTAAAGCCATTTTTTCGGCTGTAACGGTCCAGTTTGGATCGCTGTTGGTTACTTTTCCGTAATCGTTGAAGTTACTCCAGTTTTTTACGTAAACGAAATCGGCATTTTCAAAAGCTTTGTTTTGATCGTATTCGATTTTACAATCTTTCGTAATTTCCGGGCTTAATTCGTAACCTTCCGGATGTGTAATTACAAAGTCCATATCTTTCTGCATTTGCATCATTTCTACGAATGAATTGGCAACTGCCTGAGGCAAAGCTTTTGGATGCGGCGCCCACGAAAGCACTACTTTTGGTTTGTGTTTTGTTTTAAACTCTTCCATCGTAATGGCATCTGCCAAAGACTGCATTGGATGACGAACGGCACTTTCCATATTTACAATTGGCACAGTTGCGTATTTCAAGAATCCTGAAATTACAGTTTCCTGATAATCTTTTTCTTTGTCAACCAAACCTGCAAAAGCACGAATTGCGATAATATCACAGTATTGTGAAACCACTTCGGCCGCTTCTTTGATATGTTCTGAAGCACCTGAATTCATAACTGCTCCATCTTCGAATTCTAATGTCCAGCCTTCATTGGTAAAATTCATTACCATTACGTTCATTCCTAAGTTTAAAGCCGCTTTTTGTGTACTCAAACGCGTTCTTAAACTTGGATTGAAGAATAACATTCCTAAGGTTTTGTTTTTACCTAATTTTTTATTTTTAAGCGGCTCTTTTTTGATCTTGATCGCGCTTTTAACCCATTTTGATAATGAGTCGATATCTTTTATTGAAATATAGTTCATTTGTTTTTTTATTAATTTAGATAATGTGATAATTAGAAAATTGGATAATTGTGTATTATCTAATTCACTAATTTTCTAATTGACTCATTAGATTATTTTAGTAAATGGAATTTCGTCTTTTAATGCTTTTAAAATAAAATTATCATTTAATCCATTCACAATCCAGGTTTCTATATTGGCTGCTTTTGCAATTGCAGCAGCTTCTATTTTGGATTTCATTCCTCCTGTTCCGTGTGATGATTTTGATTCACCGATTTCTTTTTCTAATGATTTCAAATCATTTACCAATTTGATTGTTTCCGGAATTTCATCGTGAATAGAATCTTTTTTATAAATCCCGTTTGTATTAGTAGCAATTATCAGAATATCAACATTTAAAAGAACAGCCGTTAAAGCTGCTAGTTTGTCATTATCTCCAAACCGAATTTCATCTGTGGCAACGGTATCATTTTCATTGATAATCGGAATGTAATTGTTCTTAACCAAAACATTAATTGTATTTACAATGTTTTTTTTGGTCTGTTCTTTTTCGAAATCAGAATAAGAAAGCAAACACTGTGAAGTATTCAATCCTAAATCCTTAAAGTTTTCATTGTAAATCCGCATTAAATGAGGTTGTCCGATAGAAGCTAAAGCCTGTTTCACAAAAACATCTTTATCTTGATTGTCCAACTTTACAAATTGCTTTGCTGCTGCAATTGCTCCTGAACTCACTATAATAAATTCATACTCGTCGTTTAAAGCCGCAATCTGTATTCCAAGGTCTTCAATCTTTCCCCGCGAAATATGATTAGTTTCTTTGGTTAAAGTATTACTTCCTATTTTTAATAAAATCCGTTTTTTTGCCATGTCTTTTGTTTTTGCCACGAAGGCGCTAAGGCACTAAGTTATTTTAACGCAAAGGGCGCAAGGTTTTTTTATATTTTTTGTGTTTACAAACGCTAAGTTCGCAAAGCTTTGTCTATAGTTAAATTCCAAATTCCAAAAATCAGAATTCAACAATTACAATCTAAATTTCTAATTATCTAATTGACTAATTATCTCAATTACCTAATTTGTCCTTCTCCGTATACGTACCATTTATTGGTTACAAGGTGTTGCAAACCAATTGGTCCTCTCTGATGCAATTTATCTGTACTTATCGCTAATTCTCCGCCTAAACCAAATTGTCCGCCGTCTGTAAACCGGGTTGAGGCATTTTGATAAACTGCAGCGGTATCCACGGCATCCATAAACTCTTGTGCCGCTTTATCATCTTTTGTAATAATTACTGCAGAATGCCCTCCGCAATATTTATTAATTTTTTCGATGGCATTTTCCTCAGAATCAATAGTTCCGATTACAATTTTATAATCTAAAAATTCTTCATACCAAATATCTTCGTTCTGAAGTGTTTTAGTATTCTCGAAATTTACCAGAGATTTATCTACAATAACTTCTACTTTTGATTCTACTAAAGCTTCAATCAACATTGCTGTAAAACCTTCAAAATTGGGCAGTTTAGAATCTATTAAAACCTTGTCAACGGCATTACAAGCAGATATTTTGGCTGTTTTGGCGTTTAAAATTACTTTTAAGGCTAAATCTGTATCAGCATCTTTATGAACGTAAACAAAATTATTTCCTCGTCCGCTTACGATTACCGGGCAGGTTGCGTGTGCTTTTACAAACTCAATTAGTTTTTCTCCGCCTCTTGGAACTATTAAATCAACTTTTTGAGTTGGTTTTTCTAAAAATGCCTGAGTTTCTGTTCTGTTGTAATTCAAATATTCAACCCAATCTTTCGAAACTCCGTTTTCTTCTAAAGCTTTGTGCCAAAGACTTACGATCTTTAAATTTGACTTTAGAGATTCTTTTCCTCCTTTTAATAAAATCTTATTTCCGGATTTAAAAGCAATTCCTCCCGCTTCGATTGTAACGTCTGGCCGAGATTCATAAATTATTAAAATCGTTCCGAAAGCAGCGGTTTTATTTATGACTTTTATTCCATTATTATGTGTAAAATGAAAACGCTCAACGCCAACGGGATCTTCCTGTGAAGCCAATTGGTTTAAGGACAAAATCATTTCGTCAACTTTTTTATCATCTACTTTGAGGCGTTCTTCCATCGCTAAATCGGAACCGTCGTAATCGGTAAGATCTTCTTGATTCGTTAAGATTATCTGACTCCGTTCCTGCTCAACCAGCTTTGCCATAGTCCGCAAAACCAAGTTTCGTTTTTCAATTGATAATGGATTCATAATTTAGTTGGTTGTTTTTGGTTGTCTTTTAAAATCTAAATTGTGATACTAGGTATAGATCAGCCAGTAGAACTCCGTAATACAGAAAAATATTAACTACAATCCATACACTTCGTTTTATATTACTTTCTGAAAAAAAATAAATTCTTGAAATCTGCTTTATTAATACTACAACAGAAGACAATACCACCACAAAATATATAAAAAAAAGAACTTGATTTATCAATTCTGTATATTTGAAAATAACAAACATACTCTGAACTTTTGCAATTAAAACAGTCCATAATATTACAAACAAATAGGCTGCTGATTGATATTTGAGAAATGAATCTGAAATTAAAAAGTTATTCTTCATCTTATTTAATTTTAAATCCAATAACTGATTGCTGCATTTCATTTTCTTTCAACTCAAACTTAAATATCAAAGAATCATAGCATTTACAACCAATTTCTTCTCCAATTAAAGGTACATACTTCTTGATTTTTTCTCTAGCAAAAGAATCATTTTTGACTTCATAGAATTGAATTTCAAAATTTTCTAAAGAATCCAGCTTTTCATTTTGGCAATCTCGCAAATACCATAAGTTTGGTGTATTATTATAAGTATCAATTTCTATATCTTCAGATTTATTGATCTCATTTTTCAAGTCTTCCAGAACTTTTTCAAGTCTTTCTGAACGAACATATTCAGGTGCTCTTCTCATTCCCCATGCAAATGGATTCAGAAAAAGTAACATTGGAAATAAAACACCAATTATTAAAAGAACACCTAAAATTTTTCTCCCTGGTTTCATTAATTTTTAAGTTCTTCTAAACTTTCTTTTAAAGCAACAATAAACGTATCAATATCAGCTTTTTTCACTGTCAACGGCGGTAAAATTCTTAGAAGATTTTTGTTGTTTGCACTTCCTGTAAAAATATGTTTTTCGATGATTAGTTTTTTTCTTAAAGCAGCAACATCAAAATCAAATTCTACTCCAAGCATCAAGCCTTTTCCTTTTACTTGTTTGATGCTGTCAACTTCTTTAATTTTCTCTAAGAAATATTCATAAACTTCATTTACATTTTTTTGTAAATCTAGTTTTTCGATTACATCTAAAACTGCAATCCCTGCTGCACATGATAAATGGCTTCCACCGAAAGTTGTGCCTAATAATCCGAAACTTGCTTCAAATTTTGGAGATATTAAAATGGCTCCAACCGGAAATCCGTTCCCCATTCCTTTTGCAACTGAAATAATATCAGCGCTGATTCCGTGATGCTGGAACGCAAAGAATTTTCCGCTTCTTCCGTATCCAGATTGTACTTCATCCAAAATCAAAACTACATCGTGTTTTTTACACGCTTTTTCTAAAGCCTGAAAAAATTCTGTTGTTCCTTGATCTAAACCTCCAACTCCTTGAATTCCTTCGATAATTACTGCTGTAACATCACCTTTCGCTAATTCAGCTTCAACTAATTCGATTTGGTTTAAAGGTAAAAAAGTAACAATTTGCTGTGCGTTTAATGGCGCAACAATTTTTTTATTATCTGTAACAGCAACTGCTGCAGAAGTTCTTCCGTGGAAAGAATTATCAAAAGCAACAACTCTTGATTTTCCATTATGAAAAGAAGCTAATTTCAAAGCATTTTCATTAGCTTCAGCACCAGAACTGCATAAAAACAATTCGTAATCTTCTAAACCGGAAAGTTTTCCTAATTTCTGAGCCAATTCAACCTGCAAAGGATTCTGAATCGCATTCGAATAAAATCCTAAATGGTCTAATTGATTCTTCAATTTTGCTACATAATCAGGCTGTGTGTGTCCGATAGAAATCACACCATGTCCGCTGTATAAATCTAAATATTCTACTCCTTTGTCGTCAATAATGGTACAATCAATTGCTTTTACTGGAGTTATGTCGTATAATGGGTAAACGTTGAATAAGTTCATTTTTTAAAAAGTTAAATGTTATTTGTAAAACGTTAGAAGTTTAAGTAAAGACGTTTAACATCTAACTTCTAACATTTTACTATTATTAAAATCCGCTTGGTTTCAAATGTAAACCTGTGGTTTCTTCTAATCCGAACATTAAATTCATGTTTTGAATTGCTTGTCCTGAAGCACCTTTGGTTAAATTATCTATAATTGATGTTATGAGAACCCGGTTTCCTTTTTTCAATAAACTAATGATACATTTATTCGTTTGCACCACTTGTTTCATGTTGATGTTTGTTGTGGTAATGGTTACAAAAGGCTCATCTTTATAGAAATCTTCGTATTTCGCAACTAATTGTTCCAAACTATCGTCACATAATGTATAAAGCGTGGCAAAAATTCCTCTTGGAAAATCTCCTCTGTTCGGAATAAAAAGAAATTCGCTGTCAAAATCATCCTGCAACTGAACTAAACTTTCTCCGATTTCTCCCAAATGCTGGTGTTCAAAAGCTTTATAATGCGACATATTGTTGTTTCTCCAGCTGAAATGAGAAGTTTCTGAAAGACTTACTCCTGCTCCTGTACTTCCAGTTGTGGCATTAATATGAACATCATTATTAAGCAGATTATGTTTAGCTAAAGGCAGCAAAGCCAACTGAATAGCCGTAGCAAAGCAACCTGGATTTGCGATATAATTTGCTTTTTTGATTTCAGTTTTATTGATTTCAGGCAATCCGTAAATGAAATCTTTTCCTTCGAAATGTGCATCTTTATTCAGTCTGAAATCATTTCCTAAATCAATGATTTTGGTATGACTCGCAAACTGATTTTCTTTCAAAAATGAAATCGATTTTCCGTGCCCTAAACACAAGAAAACTACATTCACATTTGGATTGATTTCAGCTGTGAAATTCATTTCAATATCACCCATCAAATCATGGTGCGCCACAGAAAGCGGTTTTCCGGCATTTGTAGTACTGTAAACAAAATCGATGTTTACTTTTGGATGATACATTAAAATTCTGATGAGTTCTCCAGCTGTGTAGCCTGAACCACCAATTATTCCGACATTAATCATAATTTTATTTTTTTTTAAGATTATGTAAAAAATCTTTGATTTTTATAAATCTGCAAGAACGAATTCAGCGGATAAAAATTTTATTGATTTAATAGTTCCTAATGTTGGATTTAATGCAGTTTCAACATCATAACTAGCAGTATAAAAAGAATTTGCTCCAATTTTATCATAAGGATCGTCGTTGGGTACTCTTCTGATAGGAGTTAAAATAAGTCCATCAGCGTTATATGTTATCTTATAATTTCCTTTTACAGCAACATTATTAGGATTAGTAAACTTTATCTCATAGCGTAGCCTAGATGTATTGTTACCAGTATCAGGTGTATATTCAAATAGTAAGACTTCATACGTAATTGCCTTTAAAGTTTCTTTTTCCTGCTTCGCATCATTATCACTTGAGCATGCAAAAAACATTAAGAGAAATGGGAGTAAAAAAAATATCTTTGTTTTCAAATTAGTTTTATTTGTGAATAATTCATTACAATTAATCATGATCTAATTGATTTACAGATGAAAATATGTTTTGTGCATTTCCAAGAATCTTGATAAATCCTTTTGCATCGTCAGATGTCCATGCATTGTTCATTTCTCCGTATTGACCAAAACCTGTGTTCATCAAATCGTTTTTAGATTCGATTCCGTCAAGTGAGAAATGGTATGGTTTTAATGAAACTGTTACCGTTCCGTTTACTGTTTTTTGTGTGTCTTGCAAGAAAGTTTCAATGTTACGCATCACTGGATCTAAGAATTGGCCTTCGTGAAATAACATTCCGTACCAGTTTCCTAATTGTTCTTTCCAGTATTGCTGCCATTTTCCAAGAGTATGTTTCTCTAATAAATGGTGCGCTTTGATAATAATTAACGGCGCCGCAGCTTCAAAACCAACTCTTCCTTTAATTCCTATAATAGTATCTCCAACGTGAATATCTCTTCCAATTGCATAAGCATTTGCCAGTTTTTCAAGAGCTACAATATTGTTTGAAGGTTTATCCTTTTTACCGTTAATTCCAACTAATTCACCCTGTTCAAAATGAAGTGTTACTTTTTCTTCTCCTTCTTTTTGCAATTGCGAAGGATAAGCTTCACTTGGCAAAGGCTGTCCTGAAGTTAAAGTTTCTTTTCCTCCAACACTTGTTCCCCAAAGTCCTTTATTTATAGAATATTGCGCTTTTTCCCAAGAATAATGAACTCCGTTTTGAGCCAAATAATCCACCTCTTCTTGTCTCGACAATTTTAAATCTCTAATTGGCGTAATGATTTCAATTTCAGGAGCGATGGTTTGGAAAATCAAGTCAAAACGAATTTGGTCATTTCCTGCACCTGTACTTCCGTGTGCGATGGCGCTTGCTCCAACTTTTTTAGCATATTTTATAGCTTCAATTGCCTGGAAAACACGCTCTGCACTTACTGATAATGGATAAGTATTGTTTTTTAATACGTTTCCGAAAATCAAATATTTTATAGCTTTATCATAATATTTGTCTACGATTGTAAGATTTGCGTGTTGTGCGCTTCCTAATTCGTAAGCTCTTTTTTCTATGGCTGATAATTCTTCTGCATCGAATCCTCCTGTATCTACCAATACAGTATGAACTTCGTATCCTTTTTCATTTTTTAAATATTTCAAACAATACGAGGTATCTAATCCTCCGCTATAAGCTAATACTACTTTTTTCATTTTTTATAATTTTGGCTAATACTTTCGTATTTAGCAGTTTGAGATTTCTTTTAAATTAAATTTTGAATAAAAAAACAAACGACAATAATTTGTTTAAAAATAAAGCCTGTTTAATTTTTTTAAGTCTGCTTAAAACAGCCTCATTAAAAGGGTGTCTTGGCGGTGTTTTTTGTTTTTCTTTTGGATCGTATAACATTCCTGTACAAAGGCACATTTTGTTTTCTTTACTTTGCAGAATCTGAAAATTAGTACAAGTTTTACAGCCTGCCCAAAAGCTCGGATCCGTTGTAAGTTCTGAGAATGGAACCGGTTTATAACCTAATTCTGAGTTAATTTTCATAACCGCCAAACCAGTTGTTATTCCAAATATTTTCGCATCTGGAAATCTCTTTAAAGAATAATCAAAAACTTTCGATTTTATCTTTTTGGCCAAACCTAAACTTCTATAGTCAGGATGAACGATTAACCCCGAATGTGCCACAAATTTTCCGTGCTGCCAGCTTTCGATATAACAAAAACCTGCAAATTTCCCGTCTGCCAGAGCAATCATTGCATCACCATTCGACATTTTTTTCTGAATGTACTCAGGAGTTCTTTTAGCAATCCCCGTACCTCTTAATAAGGCAGATGATTCTATCGTATCGCAGATTTCTTGTGCGAATTTGAAGTGTTCTTCCTGGGTAACAACAATAGAGATCTTCATTTCAATAATTGAAGTTAGAGTTAAAAATTAAAGCATATTGTTTAGTTTGAAATCCAGAATTGAATCCAATAAAATTAAGCAAAATAGAAGTAACATTCTCTAAATCAAAAACTTGATCAAGAAAATCTACAAAATAATAAATACTTTTAGGATATGTTTGTCCAATGGACAAATTATGTGATTTCAAAATGAAAAATGGATATGAATAAATATACGGCTATAAAACTCAGTGAATACTATAGAGATAGTATCCGTACTTCGGGAGAAGTAATCGGTGAGTTTGTCCGTGACAAAGAAGTTATATGTAAACTTATTTTATTCATCGGTGCAAAAGTACATCTTTTTTTTATTTACAAAACAAAAAATTAAAATTCTAACATTTTTTTAATGTAAAGTTATTTTTTTGAAGACACTAAGAGACTAAGTCACTAATATTCTGAGAGTTTTCTTTTTCTAACTGAAACTTAAAACTAAAAAAGTTTACACAAAAGAAAACCCGATGATAAATACCATCGGGTTTTAAATTATTTTAAAGTTTTATAATTAGTTCTTTGTAAACGGGATTACTTGTCCGTTGCCAATAACAATCATATCAAAACCTGTTTTTGCTTCATTATATTTGAATTTTAAACCAGCTCCTTTAGATTCAAATGTATCTTTTTCGTTTTCTACCGGCTTAACTGAAAATTTAGGAAAATCTGTAATTTCAACATAAAGTGTACTGTTTTTCTCTGAAACCTCAATTTTAAGAGGTGTTCTTGAAGTTGAAAACATTCCAATATACGGATCTAAAATTACATCTTTTTCTACTTTACCTTTTCCCGCTGTCCAAACATTATTTGACTCATTATTATCGGGAAACGCATGATCAGGATCTAATGTGATGCTTTCAATTTCTTCTGTCGAATTTTGTTTGAAAGACCAGTCTTTATTGCGCTGCCAAATTTCTACAGGCAGGTTTACTCTGCTTATTTTACCGCTTTTTGTTTTAATTTCTAAAACAATCGGCATTGGCATTTTATCAAAATTTTCGACAGTAATAATGGCTCCTTTTGCAGGATCATTTTTTATATATTTAATTGAATTGATTCCTTGATCAAAACGCCAGTTATTTACGAACCAGCTTCTCCAGAACCAGCTTAAATCTTCTCCTGCCACGTTTTCCATTGATCTAAAGAAATCATCCGGCTGCGGGTGTTTGTAAGCCCAACGTTCAATATAAGTTCTAAAAGCAATATCAAAACGTTCTTTTCCTAAAACCTGCTCTCTTAGAATCACTAAACCTGCGCTTGGTTTAAAGTAACACAACATTCCAATATTATTTTCCTTCATATTATCAGGAGAACTCATGATCGTTTCTAAATCAGGTCTTGTAAAGGGTTCTGCCTGTTCATGTAAATCTGTTGCCGGCTCTTTGTATTCTCCATTATTAAATGCAGCAGTACTTAATGAATTAATAAAGGTATTGAATCCTTCATCCATCCATCCAAACAATCTTTCATTCGATCCTACAATCATTGGAAACCAAATATGACCAAATTCATGATCTGTAACTCCCCATAAATCTTGTCCTTTAGATTTCCATCCGCAGAAAACAATTCCCGGATATTCCATTCCTCCTTCATTTCCTGCCACGTTTGTAGCTGCCGGATAAGGATATTCAAACCATTGTTTAGAATAATGTTCGATTGATGCTTTTACATATTCAGTAGAGCGTCCGTAAGCGCCCTGACCAGCACTTTCAACTGGATACGCCGATAGTGCTAAAGATTTTTTTCCGCTTGGAAGATTAATTTTTGCTCCGTCCAAGATGAAAGCCGAAGAGGATGCCCAAGAAAAATCACGTGCATTTTTAATTTTATAATGCCATGTTTTTTCTGTTCCTGCATTTGTATTTGCAGTTGAAGCTACTTCTTCTGCAGAACGAATTGTAACTGTTTTATCGCTGTCAGAAGCTTCTTTATATTTTTTTAACTGCTCAGCAGAAAATACTTCCTGACCATTCAATAATTCTCCAGAAGCTACCACATAATGATTTCCCGGTACAGTCAATTTTACATCAAAGTCACCATATTCCAAATAAAACTCAGAAGCTCCTAAATAAGGTGCAGTGTTCCATCCACGTACATCATCATACACGCACATACGCGGGTACCATTGCGCAATAGTAAAGATTTTTCCGTTTTTAGTGTCTAGAACTCCCATTCTGTCAGAACCTTCGAAAGGTGCAGTGAATGAAAACTCAATTCTAACTTTTACAGTCCCTCCTTTTCCTGCTAATTCTTCTGGAAGAAAAATCTGCATTCTGGTATCTGTAACAATATATTTTGCTTCAACTTCTGTTTTCTTTTTCCCAACAATTACCTTTACAGATTTAATTTTATTTCCCCCGTCAAAAACCTGGCCCTGAGCTCCGTTACGGCTTCCTGACAAAGGCACAACTGCGTTTCCTCTGGAATCTTCTTTGAATAAATTCTGATCTAAATTCAGCCACAAAAATCCTAATTTATCAGGACTGTTATTAGTATAGGTAATTTCATCTGTACCCACAATTTCATTTGTAGTACCGTTTAATTTTGCTGTAATTTGGTAATCGGCTCTGTTCTGCCAGTATTCAGCTCCCGGCTGACCGCTTGCTGTACGGGTAGATGTTCCATTTTTTGTATAAAAATGCGGACCAAAGGCATCATGATAATTATAATTATTTACTGGATTTGCTGTTGTTGCCGAGGGAGTTTGCTGTGCCCAGACAGAAGAAATCCCAAAAAATAAAGCCGCGGTTAAAATGGCTTTTGCTGATTGCTTTTTCATATTTTGTAGCTGTTTATGTAGCAAATTAATGAAAAAAAAAGCTATTCGCAGAGAAATAGTTAAGCTTAAATTTAATTTTAGCATAATTTTATTAAAAAAATAATTCAGGGTATTTTTCTTAAAAAATAAAATTTATCAAATATATTTACATCACAATTAAAACTAATTCTTTTTTCAATTACAACATTTTGAACACAACAATATCAAACTCAATACTTAAAGCTTCTATCAAAAATACAGGAGCTGAATTATTTTCTTTAAAAGATAACCAAGACAAAGAATACATTTGGGAAGGAAATCCGGATTTTTGGGGAAAGCACTCACCTATTCTGTTCCCTATTGTAGGTACATTAAAGAACAATACTTATACTATTGACCAAAAAGAATATCAATTGCCTAGACATGGTTTTGCAAGAGATATGGAATTTACATTGATTGAAAAAACAGGAAACAGTGCTGTTTTTTCATTAGAATCAAATACCGAAACTTTAAAAAAATATCCTTTCGAGTTTGAATTACAGCTTATTTATACACTGGAAAAGACTTCTTTAAATATAGAATATGTTGTAATTAATAAAGGTGAGACCAAAATGCCCTTTTCTATTGGAGCTCATCCTGCAATTGCTCTTCCTGAAAATTTTGAAAGCTATTCTTTTAAATTTGAAAAAGAAGAATCTTTAAAATACAATCTTTTAGAGAATGATCTGATTTCTAATAAAACCGAGACTTTAAAAACTACAGAAAATGCAGTTCCTTTAAATTATAAACTTTTTGAAAATGATGCCTTGGTTTTTAAAACATTAGAATCAAACTCACTTACCATACTTGAAAATAACAAACCATATATACAGGTTGATTTTGAAGATTTTCCGAGTTTAGGAATCTGGACCAAAGATCAGGCGCCTTTCATTTGTATTGAACCTTGGTTTGGTTATTCAGACACCGCAGATAATTCAGGCGATTTATTTGAAAAAGAAGGAATTTTGGTTTTAGAAGCTGACCAGTCTTTCCATTCTCAATTTAGTATTAAAATAGTATCATAATGTTAGAATTCAACTTTCATCCGTTTCCAATAATAGAAACAGAGCGGTTATTATTGCGAAGAATGACAAACGATGATGTCAATGAAGTATTCGAATTGCGTTCGAATCCAGAGACCATGAAATATATTCCGCGTCCGTTGGCGAAAAATAACGAAGATGCATTGGCACACATTGCAACAATTAACACAAATATTGACAATAATACTGGAATTAATTGGGCAATTACCTTAAAAGACAGTACTAAACTCTTGGGTATTATTGGTTATTACAGACTACAGCCCGAAAATTATCGTGCTGAAATTGGCTATATACTGTCACCTGATTTTCATGGAAAAGGAATTGTTCCGGAAGCTGTAAACGTATTAATAAAATACGGTTTTGAAAACTTAAAACTACATTCTATCGAAGCGGTAATCGATCCGGAAAACTACGCATCAGAGAAAGTTTTACAAAAATGCGGCTTTGTTAAAGAAGCTCATTTAAAAGAAGCTGATTTTTGGGAAGGAAAATTCCTTGATAAAGTAATTTACTCATTGTTAAATAATTAGATTTTTTATTGATTCTGACAGAAAATAATCCTGTTAAAAGTCCGTTAATCTTAAATACTAAAGGCTTAGTTAGATTATATTTGCGCCAAAATAAATTATCCTCTGCGATTTTAAATACCATGAAAAAAATACTCGCCCTTACCGTTCTTCTTTTATCAATTCAATTACAAAGTCAGACTTTTATTAAATTTAATGGAGTAACTGCTTTAGCAGGAATTCCTAATATTGGTGTAGAAACCAGCATTGGAGAAAAGGTTACATTCAGCGTTGACGTAATGGCTTCTTTTTGGGAATCTGTCGATGGACACAGCCCAATGAAGTTCTACACACTTACACCAGAAGTTCGTTATCATTTTAAAGAAAAATACAACGGCTTTTATGTTGGAGGTCATGCCGGTCCGGATATTTACAAACTCCAAAAATGGAATTACTGGAACAGTAATCACTACGAAGATGGTTTTGGTTACCGTTTAGGAGTTACCGTAGGATATAATATCAAGCTTAGCGATAAATTTTTATTGGATATTTTTGCCGGAGGCGGATGGCATCAGGGTTTTTACAAAGGTTATTATAACGACGGAACTCCGGGAAGATACGAAAAAGCACCTAACTGGAACAAAAGCGGCGAATGGCTTCCTTATCGCGGAGGGGTTATGATTTCTTACAAACTATAAAATCAACTCAATTTAGGAAGTGTTTTTACATATAGATCTTCTACTTTTTTTCGAGCCCAATCTGTTTTTCTTAAAAAGGTAAGGCTAGATTTAACACTAGGATTTGAGGTAAAACATTTTATGGGAATTAATTCTCCTAAAGTATCAAAACCATAATAATCAGCAAGGGTTTCAACAATTTTTTGAAGTGTAATTCCGTGAAGCGGGTCTTTATATTTACTTTCCATTTTAATTTACATATTAAATAATACTAAAAGACCGTACTCAAAAAAGTACGGTCTTTTTTTGCAAAATTAAGGAATTGACCTAAAACAATTCGCTAAATTAGAATATGAATTTAAATCCAAAAGAAAGCGGAGAAGTTAAATTTGGATTACTCCCAGCTAAAGCTGTATTATAAAATGGGTCAACATTTGCAACATGTGCCAATCCAAAATTTGTAACAGTCGTTTTTTCTCCATTTTTAGGCTCTAAAGTCGTTGAAGTAAAATTAGCCAAATCGTAAGAGAACTCTACAGAGAAGTTTTTAGTTATGAAATAATCAAAACCTCCTGATACTGATAATCCTACCTGATTAACTTTTAACTCGCTTTCTTTTTCTTTTCCGGTAATAACGGGTATCGCTGTCTGTCCGAAGAAGTACAATGATCCGGCTACGTTCCAATATTTTCTAATTAAAGGCTGAATAACAATTAAATTTGTTTTTGCTGCTGTTCCTGCATCTGACTCGGCTTTAATATTAATTAATCCAAACCCTGCTCCAACAGCTACAGATGGAGTTACAAACGTACCTACAATTGGAAGTACAGATAAACTCGTGTTTTTTTCGTCTGCAGTTTTTGTCTGCTGATAACCGAATTGAGAGGTAGCAAACCAAGCTCCTTTTAGTCCTTGAGCTGAATCCTGGGCCTTAGCGGTTAAACCCATTAGCACAATACTGACTAATGTTACAATTTTTTTCATTATAAATTTGTTTTTGAATTATAGGGCAAACTTAGCTGGAAGCATTTTTGAGAAGGATGATTAAAATCATAGATTAAAAAAAATCTTTAATTATATTTGAGCAGTTTATATTCCTGCAATTTTCTTACTTTTGTACCCATGTTAAAATCAGTCAATATACTTAATAAAAGAGCCCGGTTTGATTACGAAGTAATCGATACCTACACTGCCGGAATTGTTTTGTCAGGCACCGAAATCAAATCAATACGTTTAGGAAAAGCAAATATTACAGAAAGCTTTTGCGAGTTTAGCGGTATGGAACTTTTTGCCATCAATACCTATATAGAAGAATATTCCTTTGGAAATCAATTCAATCACAAATCAAGAAGTGAAAGAAAA
The DNA here is from genome assembly GCF_024171645.1 of Flavobacterium sp. HSC-32F16. Classification (GTDB taxonomy): domain Bacteria; phylum Bacteroidota; class Bacteroidia; order Flavobacteriales; family Flavobacteriaceae; genus Flavobacterium. The sequence continues at coordinate 865,539 of NZ_JALKAC010000001.1, forward strand.
TTGCTTTTGAATAAAAAAGAATTAAAAACACTTCATAAAAACGTTCAGGCAAAAGGTCTTACCATTGTACCTCTAAAATTATTTACCAACGAAAAAGGTCTCGCAAAACTGCAGATTGGTCTTTGTAAAGGAAAGAAAAACTACGATAAACGTGAATCTCTAAAAGAACAAGACACGAAACGAGATTTAGACAGAATTAAAAAAGCATATAACTAATACTGATTTAATCACCTAAACCTGTGTTAATCAAAATTTTATAGTTATTTTTACTACAAACAATATAACTGTAAAATATGAAAAAGTACTTAATTCTACTCATTGTAATTCTGGGACTTTCAAGTTGCGGCAGTAATACAACTATTGTAAACAGCTGGAGAGATCCAAAAATAACAGTCGCTCAGGAACACTTTAAAAAGGTTTTGGTGGTTGCCCTTGTCAAAGACGAAGCTTCGCGAAGAGTTGCTGAAAACAGAGTTGCTGCCAGTAATGAAATTTTCAAAACCTCATATCAGTATCTTAACGAAACTACCAAACAGCTTACGCAGGAACAAAAATTAAAAATTCTGCAAGATGAAAATTTTGACGGAGTTGTTACAATGCGTTTAGTTAGTACCGAAAAAGAAACCACTTACGTTCCAGGAAGTTACACAGGAATGTATTACGGTGGTTTTGACGGTTTGTATTCCGGAATGTATGGTTATGGTTTTGGAAACTGGTACGGAATGTATTCACCGGCATTCTATGATCCAGGATATTATCAGGAAACTACTTCTTATATGGTTGAAACTAACATTTTTTCACTTAAAGAAAACAAACTAATCTGGACTGGAACTACAAAATCAGATTATGTTACAGATTTAGGACAAACTGTGGATGCTATAATGCTTGCAGTGGTGAAAGAAATGAGAAAAGACGGTTCTTTACCTCCAAAATAATACAATAAAAAAGCAGCTCTAAAATGGCTGCTTTTTTTACGATTCAATAATTGACTAATTTTGTCAAGACTTTAAATTTCATCAAAATGAAATCACTTTTAAAAAATGCCAGAGAACAAAAAGGCATAAAGACCCGAGAATTGGCGCAATTGACCGGAATAGATCAGGCATTAATCAGCAAATTTGAATCAGGGACACGAAAACCAACTAAAGATCAAATTGTAAAACTGGCACAGCTTTTAGAAATTGATTATGAAACTTTAATGGTTGCATGGCTTAAGGAGAAAATTCTTTATGAAATTGGGGATGAAGAATTTGCTTTAAAAGCTTTAATTTTGGCTGAACAACAAATTCAAAACAATAAAAAAGAATTTGATTTCACCTTGATTTCTTCTTTTCAGAGTTTGTTAGATGAGATTGAACTGTTAAAAAATAAAATTAAAACTTTCAACCAATTTGAATTACGGCAAATTTCAAAAACCTTAGAACTAGAATTTATATTTAAAAGCATTCGTTTAAACAGAAATCCTTTAACATTAGAAGAAACTAAATCTATTATAAATGATGGTTTAACAATTCAGGACAAGAGCATTCAAAATCATCTCGAAGTCATTAATTTTCAAGAAGCAGTATTATATATCAAAGATTTGTCTCAAAAGAAAACATTTTTAAACGAAAAAGATTTTCTATTACTTCATAATTTGATTTCTAAGGGAATAGAATCTGAAAATTTGGGAAAATATAAAAATGATTCCGTGATTATACGCGAAATGAATTTATTTTTTAATTGGTATGAATCACAAAAAAATAATCTGCATCCAATAATTCTTGCATCTGAAGCACATCTAAAAATACTCGAAATTAATCCTTTTGCAAATGGAAATCTTCAAATGGCAAATTTGATATTAAACTGGATTTTAATTCAATATAACTATACATACATTTCACCCGAAGAAAATCAAAATAGCATAAATGAATATTTTTCTATTTTAGAAGAAAGCCAAATTAAGAATGACAAATCGATTTTTATTAATTACATCATTCGGATTGAAAAAGAAAATCTAAAACGAGCGATACAATTAATCCATAAATAAAGCCCAGCATAAACTGGGCTTTTTACTAATTTTTATCTTCTAATAAAGGAACAAACCTAAATTCTCCAAACTCATGTTTTTCAAACTGCGTTTCATTCTTTCTAATTAGTAAAGTCATAATCTGAACATCTTCTCCAAGCGGAATCACTAATCTCCCTCCTATTTTTAATTGTGCCATTAAAGGCTGTGGAATAAAAGGCGCACCTGCTGTAACTATAATACTGTCAAAGGGCGCGAAATTTGGCAATCCTTTATATCCGTCTCCAAAAGTAACGTGTTTTGGACGAATATTCAATTTCGGAAATAAGTTTGATGTCGTTTTAAATAATTCATTTTGTCTCTCTACAGTATATACTTTTGCACCCAAAGCAAATAAAACTGCCGTTTGGTAACCAGAACCAGTTCCTATTTCTAAAACTTTATGATCTTTCTTAACTTCAAGCAATTGCGACTGAAAAGCAACTGTGTAAGGTTGCGAAATAGTTTGTCCGGCTCCAATAGGGAATGCCTTATCCTGATAAGCGTAATCTTCAAAACTTGAATTCAGAAAAAGGTGTCTCGGGATTTTTTTTATCGCATCCAGAACCGCTCTGTCAGTAATTCCTTTTTGCTCTAAAGTAGTTACTAATTGATTACGAAGTCCTTGATGTTTGGCAGTGTCTTTCAAAATGAGTAGGTTTTATTTTCGCAAAAATAAGAAACAAAACAGGATTTCAAATATTGATTTTAAAATAATAAATTAATAAGGTTAAAAGTAAAATGTAAAAAGTCGAAAGCTAAATCCAGAAAGCTATAATTCATATTTACACTTAACATTTCTCAACTCACATTTTCTCAACTCACAATTAATTAAATTCATTTTCACTTTCAACAAATAAATTCTATTTTTGTTTAAAATACATTCTCATGTTAAAAGTAGGAGTTTTAGGTGCTGGTCATCTTGGTAAAATACATTTACGTTTATTACAACAATCTGACAAATACGAATTAGTTGGATTTTACGACGAAAATCAAGAAAATGCCGAAAGAATCTCAAAAGAATTTGGCTATAAAAATTTCAGCACAATTGCAAAACTTATTCATGCTGTCGATGTAATCGACATTGTAACTCCAACACTTTCACACTATAAATGTGCAAAAGTGGCAATTAAATCAGGTAAACACATCTTTATTGAAAAACCAATTGCCAATACAGTTGAAGAAGCTGAAGAAATTATTGCTTTAGCAAAAGAACACAACGTAAAAGGGCAAGTGGGTCATGTAGAACGTTTTAACCCTGCTTTTATTGCTACAAAAAACATGATCGAAAATCCGATGTTTATTGAAACACATCGTTTGGCCGAATTTAATCCGCGTGGTACAGACGTTCCTGTAGTTCTGGATTTAATGATTCATGATATTGATGCAATTTTGAGTGTTGTAAAATCAAAAGTAAAAAATATTAATGCAAGCGGCGTTTCGGTTATCAGTGACACACCGGATATCGCCAATGCCAGAATCGAATTCGAAAATGGCTGTGTTGCCAATTTAACTGCCAGCAGAATTTCTTTAAAGAATATGCGTAAATCACGTTTTTTTCAAAAAGACGCTTATATTTCAGTTGACTTTTTAGAGAAAAAATGTGAAGTAGTTCGTATGAAAGATGCCCCGGAAGTTCCTGGAGACTTTGATATGATACTGCAAAATGCCGAAGGTGTAAAAAAACAAATCTATTTCACTAATCCGGATGTTGAGCAAAACAACGCGATTCTTGACGAATTAGAATCTTTTGCAAACGCAATTAATACAGACACGACTCCAGTTGTAACTCTTGAACAGGCTACTGATGCATTGCGTGTAGCGTATCAAATTATTGATTGTTTCAATAAATAATAAAGTAATTTTAAAAAATAAATTAGCCACGAAATTTGCTTTTATTCAGTGAATTCGTGGCTAAATCATAAATATAATATCAAAATCAAATGAAAACAATAGCTGTAATTGGTGCAGGAACAATGGGCAACGGAATTGCTCATACATTTGCACAAAGTGGATTTATCGTAAAACTAATCGACGTTTCAGAAAAATCATTAGATAAAGGAATGGCAACTATCGCGGCCAATTTAGACCGTATGCTTGCAAAAGGAACAATTACACAGGAAGATGTAGCTAAAACAATCACCAATATTATTACTTATACTGATATTAAAGACGGCGTTGTTGGCGCTGATTTAGTTGTAGAAGCAGCAACAGAAAATGTAGAATTGAAACTAAACATTTTCAAGCAATTAAACGAAGCTTGTTCTCACAATACCATTTTAGCAACCAATACTTCTTCAATTTCAATTACACAAATTGGTTCTGTTGTTGCACATCCAGAACGTGTTATCGGAATGCACTTTATGAATCCGGTGCCAATTATGAAATTGGTTGAAATCATTCGCGGATACAATACCAGCGATGAAGTAACCAAAATCATCATGGATTTATCTGAAAAATTAGGTAAAGTTCCTGTTGAAGTAAACGATTATCCAGGTTTCGTAGCAAACAGAATTTTAATGCCAATGCTAAACGAAGCAATCGAAACGTTATATAATAAAGTTGCCGGAGTATACGAAATTGATACTGTAATGAAATTAGGAATGGGACACCCAATGGGACCGCTTCAATTAGCTGATTTTATTGGTCTTGACGTTTGTCTTGCTATTTTAAACGTGATGTACGAAGGTTTCAAAAATCCAAAATACGCACCTTGCCCATTATTAGTAAATATGGTTAGAGCCGGAAAACTTGGTGTTAAATCTGGTGAAGGTTTTTATGATTACAGCGAAAATAAAAAAGCAGAGAAAATCTCGAAGCAGTTTATTTAAATTTACGAATTTATGAAAAGGCTGCTATTCTTTTTTATAATGATCCAATCCATTTCGATGATTGCCAAAACAGAAATAGATACTATTACAAATTGGCAGCTTTATAAAGACAATAAAATATTGTTTAAAAGTAATGAATTTGAAAAAGGCTCAAAAATTGGGATAATTAATTACAAGGATGATTTCAAATTTTTAAATTTCAATATTTCATACGATTTTTTTAGGGAGAAAACTTTCAAAAAAATTGAATTTATTATTGACGGCAAAATAATAGTATACTTCGAAGATAAAAACTATGCTGCTTCTATTTTTAAAATAAAAAAAGAGCAAATAATTCGATTATTCAAAGAATATAAAAATGTAAAAATACTTTTAAAGTATTATGACCAGATAAATCCCAAAGGAATTATTATTGGACAAATAGTAATAAAATAATGCATCGAAATGTCAATAGCATCAAATTTAAATACAATTAAATCTACTTTACCTGAACACGTAACTCTAGTTGCCGTTTCAAAAACAAAACCTGTTTCAGACTTACAACAAGCCTACGAAGCCGGCCAGCGTATTTTTGGAGAAAACAAAATTCAGGAAATGACTGAAAAATGGGAACAAATGCCAAAAGACATTCAATGGCATATGATTGGTCATGTTCAGTCAAATAAAGTTAAATTTATGGCCCCATTTGTGAGTTTGATTCATGGCGTTGACAGTTTGAAATTATTGCAGGAAATCAATAAACAAGCTTTAAAAAACAATAGAATAATAGACTGCCTTCTCCAAATATATATTGCAGAAGAAGAATCTAAATTTGGTTTAGACGAAAAAGAATTAAACGAACTTTTAACTTCTGTGGAGTTTAAAGAGTTAAAAAATATTCGTATCTTAGGTTTAATGGGAATGGCAACCTTCACAGAAAACCAAAACCAGATTAAAAAGGAATTTACCCATTTAAAAACCATTTTTGATTCTTTAAAAAATATTGACGGATATGGTAAAGACGCACTGCAGTGCGTCTCTACAATTTCAATGGGAATGTCCGGAGATTATCAACTTGCAATTGAATGCGGCAGCACAATGGTTCGCATTGGAAGCAGCATTTTTGGAGGTAGATAATTTTCAAAAGCCACAATCGTAAGACGCACTTTTATGCGCCTCTACAGAAAAAACTGAATACTAAAAACTGAGACTGAACACTTAATTTGTACGCAATACTTGACATAGAAACCACTGGAGGACAGTTTAATGAAGAAGGAATTACCGAAATCGCCATCTATAAATTTGATGGACACGAAGTAATTGACCAATTCATAAGCCTTGTAAATCCTGAAATTCCGATTCAGCCTTTCGTTGTAAAACTGACTGGAATAAATAATGCTATGTTACGCTCAGCTCCAAAGTTTTATGAAGTTGCCAAACGTATAATAGAAATAACTACCGATTGCGTTATTGTCGCTCACAACGCCTCTTTTGACTACCGAATTTTACGAACAGAATTCAGACGTTTAGGCTACGATTTTGAAGCCAGAACACTTTGTACAGTCGAATTAGCTAAAAAACTAATTCCAGAACAGCCTTCTTACAGCTTAGGAAAACTTGTGCGCGCACTCGGAATTCCTATGGCAGACAGACATCGTGCCAGCGGAGACGCTATGGCCACTACAAAGCTGTTTAAAATGCTTTTAGAAAAAGATGTTGAAAAAACAATTGTAAAAGACTTTATAAAACTAGAAGTCGAAAAAGGAATTGCGCCAAAGTTTCTGGATATCTTAAGTCAAATGCCAACAAAAACCGGTGTTTATTACATCTATAACGAAGGCGGTGCTTTAATATATATTGGTAAAAGCCAAAATATTAAAAAAAGAGTCAATCAACACTTTACAGGAATTACAACCAAAAGTAAAAAAATTCAAGCCGAAGTATTTACCATAACTTATGATGAAACCGGAAGTGAATTAATTGCGCTTTTAAAAGAAAGTCAGGAAGTAAAAGTCAATCGCCCGATACACAATCGCTCACAGAAAAAATCTTTCTTTCCGGTTGCTTTATATGCCGAAAAAGACTCCAATGGATATTTAAATTTAAAACTAGAAAAAGCTGATGGACGTAAAAAAGAAATTACCTCTTTTGCCTCTTTACAGGAAGGTAAAAATGCACTTTTCAGATTTACTTCTAAATATCATTTGTGCCAAAAACTAACCGGTTTATACCAAACCAAAAAAGAATGTTTTCAATATAAAATCAAAGAATGCGACGGAGCCTGCATTGGCGAAGTAACACCTGAAATTTACAATTTAAGAGTACAGCAGTTCATTACTGAAAACAGTTTTGAAAACAAAAATATGATTTTGATCGACAGAGGTCGAAATGTAAACGAACGAAGCGCCATTTTAATCGAAAACGGAACTTATAAAGGTTACGCTTATTACGATCTTAACTATCAGATTACCAATATAGATATCTTAAAAAATATCTTAATTCCCATGCAGCATAACCGCGATGTAAAAAACATTATTCAAAACCACATCCGTAAGAGTAAATCTATAAAAATACTTCATTTTTAACAAAACAAAACTTTCATTATCTTCGTGGATATGAAAAATAAAAAATCACAATACGAAATCTTTCGGGAAAGAATCAAAATTATCCTTTATGGCACTAATACCATTTTAGGACGAATGTTCGATTTAGTTCTTTTAGGTTTAATTTTATTGAGCGTTCTTTTAATTATGCTCGATACCGTTGAAGGAATCAGCCAAAAATATCATACACAACTACTTATTTGCGAATGGATTATAACGATCTTTTTCACAATCGAATATATTTTAAGAATTATTTCCATTCAAAAACCCATTAAATATGTTTTCAGCTTTTACGGAATTATTGATTTACTTGCCGTTCTGCCTATGTATTTATCCATATTTTTCCCCGGCGCAAGTGTATTATCAGTTGTAAGAGCATTACGTTTTTTCAGATTATTCAAAATATTACACATTCCGCAAATTTCTCATCAATCAACACAGCTTAAAGATGCCATTGAAGCCAGTAAAGAGAAAATTTTAGTTTTCATTTATTTCGTTCTCATCAGTACCGTAATTATTGGCACAATTATGTACTTAGTCGAAGGTAAAGAATCAGGATTTACCAGCATTCCAATGGGAATTTACTGGACAATCGTAACCTTAACAACAGTAGGTTACGGTGATATTTCGCCCCAGACTCCTTTAGGACAATTTATAGCGGCACTAGTAATGATTTTAGGTTACGGAATTATTGCTGTTCCAACTGGAATAGTTACAGCAGAATTTGCAAAAAGCAGTTTAAGAAACAGCTCCGTAAATACAAAAAAAACGTGCAGGAAATGCCAATCGCAAGTTCATTTTGATAACGCCCAATATTGTTACCAATGCGGAACTGAATTACCTAATAATTAATTTTTAGAAGCTAATCCAGCTGTACATTGCAACTCCTCCTTATCTTTGTTGTTTTTTAAAGGCACAAAAGGAGCTTCCGCTGGTCGCTCTTTTATACCAAAAAAAACGAACAAACATAAGTCCGGGGTTTCCATTTCCATCTGGGCTAAAAAATATGAAATACCTAATAACCATTGTCGGACCAACAGCTATAGGCAAAACAGCCTTGAGCATTGCTTTGGCACAACATTTTAAATCCGAAATCGTTTCTTGCGACAGCCGTCAGTTTTTTAAAGAAATGACCATTGGAACCGCAGTTCCCAATCAGGAAGAATTAAATTCAGCCCAGCATCATTTCATTCAAAATAAATCAATCTTCGAAAATTACACCGTTGGCGATTACGAAAAAGAAGCTTTAACCAAAATTGAAGAACTATTTCAAACCAATGATTTTGTAATTCTTATTGGCGGTTCCGGTTTGTATGTTGATGCGATTTTAAAAGGTTTCGACGAATTTCCAGAAATTGATCCCGAAGTCCGTTTTCAGGTAAATTCAAATTACGAAAAACTCGGAATTGAATATCTTCAGGAACAACTGAAAATTTTAGATCCTGACTATTATCAAAAAATAACTTTAGAAAACCCGCAGACCTTACAAAATCCGCAGCGAATGATGCGTTTTGTAGAAGTTTGTATTGGAGCTCAAAAACCGTATTCTTCTTTTCTAAATCAAAAGAAAAACAATAGAGACTTCACTCCTATTTTAATTGGTTTAGATGCCGACAGAGAAATCATTTACAGCAGAATCAACCAGCGTGTTGACATTATGATGAAAGAAGGCTTACTCGAAGAAGCAAAAGCTTTGTATCCCAATAAAGCGTTAAATGCGCTTCAAACCGTGGGTTATAGAGAATTATTTAGTTATTTTGACGAAGAATTCGCGTTGCCTTTTGCCATAGAAGAAATCAAGAAAAACACCCGAAGATTCTCAAAAAGACAATTAACGTGGTTCAAAAGAAATCAAAACACAAAATGGTTTGATTATGCTACAGATAGAAAAAACATTATAGATTACATAGAAAATCTTCTAAAGTAAAACTAAAAATCTTCTTTCTATACTCTTTATTCTATTTTCTAATAGAAATAATCTAAACTCAACAATCTAAAATCTAAAATTCAAAAATGCCAATATCTCCAAATTTCACATCAGTTTTAAGTAAGGACTGGGAAATCAATTTTACACAATGCACGCCAACAGGTTTCTTAAAATATACTGATTTATGTAATATTTTACAATTAACCGCCGCCGCACATTCAGAAATTGGAGGAATCAGTTTTTATGATATGCAGGAATTTCACCAAGCCTGGGTTTTAAGCCGAATGCGCGTGGAAGTTCATGCTTTGCCAAAGTGGCAAGACTTTGTAACCGTAAAAACATGGATTAATAGTCTGGAAAATTCACGTTCTGTTCGTGCGCTGGAAATGTATGTAAACGGAAAAAAAATAGTAGGCTGCGAAACGTATTGGGCAGTTTTCAACACACAAGCGCGTCGTCCGGAAGCTTTGGCATTACCTTACGAACATTTCGAATTATTTCCTGATAAGAGAGCTACGGAAGAAGGTTTTTCTAAAATAAACATCAACCACGAAAAAGAAGCCGTTTTTGAAAAAACAGTTTATTTATCAGATTTAGACATTGTAAATCATGTAAATAACGTAAAATATCTTGAATGGTGCCTTGATCATGTAGATCCAAAAAGAATCATGAAACAAGAAGTTAAAAGTTTCGAAATGAATTTCATGAAAGAGCTTTCGCTACAAGACAATGTCGTAATTCATGAAAGCGAAGACGACAATCATACAACAGCAACATTTAGTATTACAAAAGGCGAAAAAACGTGTTTTGCTTTAGAATTGCATTGGAAGTAAATTATGATTTCTAAAAGGTTTTGAAAACCTTGGAGTTATTACACTTATAAGCATTTTACTTAAATTTTATATAATAATACAAATGACAAACCTACAAGGTTTTTAAAACCTTGCAGGAATCCGTACTAAATAAAAAACGATGCAAATTGCATCGTTTTTTTATCAAAATCATTTCGATTTCTTTTTAGAATCTTTTTTAGATTTTTTTTTCTTCTTTTTCAATAAATCTATTTTACCTTCAATTCTTTTCTCTACATCTGTAAGATCAGATTCATAATTAAATTGCAATGAATGAAGTTTAGCATTTTTAATTTCTTTTAATGCCTTTTTTAAATCATTCTGTGCTTCTAATAGAATTGCTTTTTTAATGTAAATTTCAGATTTGTTGATTCCTTTAACTGTTAAGGCAAAATCAATTAACTTTTGTGCTTCTTCATAATCTTCATTTAAAATCAATGTTTTTAAGTAATAAGGATAGACTTCAAGAGCATGAATATTAATTGCCAAAGCTTGCTGAAAATAGGATTTAGCATCTTCATAATTCAATAATTGCTCTGCTTGAATTCTTCCATACAAACACAAAACCATCGTGTTTTTATCATCATAAGAAAAAGCATAATCCAAAGATTCTATAGTACCTTCCAGCCAAAATGGATAATTATCCAAAGCCTGAAAGAGGTATTTATCAATTGTTTTCATTTTATGTGTCGATATTTTTTGTTTTTTTGGTCACATATAATTCGCATATCATCATTATTTTCTGCGACCAAATTATTAATTATGCTCATTTCGTAAATCATTTTTTAATTTCTGACGAGTTCCTTTGTAACTTTTCTCTACTTTGTTCTTTTTAAAATCACTTCCGGTAAAAACTCTCACAGGATTTCCACGCACAATATTCAGCTGATTTTCCCATTGTTTCCCTACATGATTTTTAAGCTGAGCCAGTTTTTCGTCTTCTAACTTTTTTAATAATCTTTCTGTTGCCAGTTTTTTGTTTTGATGCTGCGAACGGCTGTCCATTGCTACAACCGCAATTCCAGTTGGAACATGCGTTGCCCGAATTGCGGAACTCACTTTATTTACGTGCTGTCCTCCTGCGCCAGAACTTCGCATAGCTTGATATTGAATATCATTTTCTAAAACTGAAGTATTTTTTTGCGGTTCGATTTCAAAAATCCCAATAAACCAGTTCTTTCGTTTATGCATTTTCCTAAACTGACTCTGACCAATCCATTGAATGGTTCCAATCCAGGAATTTACAAACTCATCGGCTTTTTTTCCTTTAACAGCAATTGATGCTGTTTCAACCGTTCCATTTTCTTCACCAGCTTCTCTTTGCAGCAAAATTGTTTCTAAATTTTGATCTTGTGCTTCTTCCAAAACCTTTTTAAGCACTTGGGCAGCTACCCAAGTGCATTCTGCAGGTCCGCGACCTGCTGTTATTTGAATTATTCTTTCCATTTTTCTAATATTTTAAGAAGCTTCTCTCTGTTCTTTGCTTCTTTTATAAATTTTGGCAGTCTTGAAGCCATCGTTCCATTACCACTTCCCTTATTATTTCTTTCTCTTAAACCAGCTTTAATATATCTTTCCAAATAAGCTATATGTTCCTGATTATAAATCCAAAAAACATTTCCTTTGATTTCCTGTTGAAACCAAAGAGGTAAATAGTACCAACTATCTCTTACTAAACCATCGTTTTTAGGCTCTTTTCTAACCTCACTAATATTCGGTTTTATTTCTTCCTGAAAACTACAATACGGACATTTAACCTGATATATATTTGGTCTTTCTTTAAAAATCTGTGATTCATAATCGAATTTTTCAAAACAATAACCACAATAATGTTTCCCAGATGCTTTGTACTGATAAATAGGTGCATCAATCTTATAAAAACAAGTTTTACATTCAAAAGTCATTGTGGTACAATTTCCACATTTGCAATCTCTAGCCACTTCTTTCAATGCAGCCTTAGATTCACATTTTGGACATTTTACAAAAATCTCATTTTCAAAATTCCCTAACCATTTATTTTCATCTTTAAATCTTTCCATAATCTTTTTCTTTTTAGCGGTCCATTCTAACAATCTTCGGTGTAAAAGTTCCCAGAACTTCCACCAAATCAGTTTGGTTTGCCATTACTTTTGTAATGTCTTTGTATGCCATTGGAGCTTCATCAATATTGCCGCCAATCAAGGTTACATCATTGGCTTTCAAAACCTTTTTAATTTCGCTTTGCGTAAAAGTACTTTTGCATTTTGCTCTCGAAAACAAACGTCCCGCACCATGCGAAGCCGAATTTAAACTTTCAGCATTTCCTTTTCCTTTTACAATGTAACCAGGCGCCGTCATAGAACCTGGAATAATTCCCAATTGCCCTTCTCCTGCAGGAGTTGCTCCTTTTCTATGCACAATGCATTCCTGGCCATTTACCATTTCTTTCCATGCAAAGTTGTGATGGTTTTCAATTGTTATCACTACTCTTTTCCCTATTGCTTTGGCAATTCGTCTATGAATATCATCATGACACGCTTTTGCATATTCTCCGGCTAAATTCATTGCCAGCCAATATTCCTGTCCGTCGTGTGTATTCAAATCCAACCAAGCTAAATGCTGTACATTTTTTGGTAACGGACATTGTTTTGTTGCCAAATAGGTATAATGCTTTGCAATGTTGGCCCCCAAACCACGAGAACCACTATGTGAAAGAACAGCGAAATATTCGCCTTTTTCTAATTTCCATTCGTTCTCCGGATTTTCAATTTTAGCAATTCCAAATTCTACAAAATGGTTTCCTCCTCCAGAACTTCCCAATTGTTTGTAGGCTTTTGGCAAAAGATTTTTCAACAATGGAATATCCTGAAATTCGCTTTTATAAAACACTTCATGATCTACTCTTGAAGCATGCGCTTCATACATTCCAAATTTGGTATTGTCTTTTAAAATAGTTTCCAACTGATGTTCTTTTCCTTTGAAATGAGAAGCTGGCAAATCGAAAATAGAAAGACTCATTCGGCATCCAATATCTACTCCAACTCCGTATGGAATCACAGCATTATCTGTTGCTAAAACGCCGCCAATTGGCAAACCATAACCCGAATGTGCATCTGGCATTAAAGCTCCTGCAACTGATACCGGGAGTTTCAACGAATCGTACAATTGAAATTTTGCCTGCTGATCAATTTCATTTTCACCAAAAATGGTAAAAGGTGCTCTGGTTGCTTTAAGCTGATGCATTCTTACCTGAACTGGTTTTATTAAACCTTCAGCCACTTTGCCCCAAGTTCCGTTTCCTTCGTATTTTTCTGGATTTAGCAAAACATCTTTTGCCTCTGTTAGAATAGATTCCTTTTTTTCTCTTTTTCTATATCTGTTTATCTGCCCTAAAGCGATATTTATTGAATTGTTCTTTGGAAAACCTAATTTAATCAGGTCTTTTCCAGTTAATTTATTTCCCATGATTTATATCATTTCGTCTATATATTGTTGATACAATATGTTTAGACTTTTATTTTTAATTGGGCTTATCTCTCTTGGATTTTCATTTTGATAATAACTCCAATGATGAGAAAAACCATCTACTAATCTGTTTATTTTACATCTCAAATTAAGATTAACAATGTAATTGTCCAGAAGCTGGATTTCACTCTCTAAATCTGAATCGACCATCTTTGTATGTGTTATCATATAAGGACTCACGCGAAGTACATATCTCCATGGCTCATTAAACACATAGTGAATTTTATATCGCTTGAAATTGCTGCACCAACGTTCTCGCTTATAAAAATGTGCTTTTTCTTTTTCTGTCAATTCTAATTTTGAACTTCTCCATTCCCATTCCGAAAATTCTTTTACAGTTTGAATCTTTTCCACATAAACATTTCTTCTTTTTCTCTTTTTCTTTCTTTTAAAAGATTTCTCAGAAGAGAACTGCCATGTGTTTATTTTTTCTAATAGTGTGCTGTAAAATGAAGCTTCATTTGATCTTGCTATATCTTCTCTCAGTATAAAATTGCGCTGCCATCCTTTTTGATATGGATTTTCTAATGGAACTAATGGCAAATTTTTTCGTTTGAGCCAAAGTTCTTTTTCACTCTTTCTTAACTGAATAAGTTGTTTTTCAAAATCTTCTTTTGCTAATCTTTTTTTCCTTTTTTTACTTTTAAAACGAGCACACAAAGCATACTCATCTACCGTATAATTTTCCATTAAAAAATTATAGTGCATTAAATTAATAGCCAAACAGGCTTAAACATTTCATCCTTGACGGATAAATAAATAAAATCGGTTGTCGGGAAAATTTGAAGTGTCTAGAATAAAAAAAGCCCGAAACTAAATGTCTTCGGGCTTTTTTATATATCTAAAAATGTATTTCTAAGATTGAAATAAGCCACGAAGAATTGCTGCACCAAATCCGTTTGGTGTGAAGCTTTGTGATGTCGATGTAAGTACAAACATTTTCTTCGTTTTAAAGGGTTATTATTTTTTCGTCTGCAAATATTCAGAATACTTTTTTGATTTTCCAAATTTATTTTTCAGAAAAGTCATATGAAAAATTTTTATTTCTTTTAATTCATTAACAAACAAATAGTTATACTATTAAAAATAAAGACAATAGATTATATAATATTTATTATTATGAACAAAAAGACGCGAGCGAAAACGAACAGGCGAAGGAAATCACACCATCATAAATTTGATGAATATTGCAGATTCTCTTTACGTAGATGCACTGCAGCGCGTCTCTACAATTTACTTTTATTTTATCTATAAATCAATCACAATTTTAATGTAAAGATGCACTGCAGTCCATCTAATCATAGATTAGAGACATTATACACTGAATTTTTTAAACATAAAAAAAGCCCTGATTTCTCAGAGCTTATATTTTTTCTAGGTGAATTTGTTATTCAGAAACTTTGCTTTTTACAACTAATCTAAAACCTTCTCCATGAATGTTAAGAATTTCAACATCCTCATCAGATTTTAGGTATTTTCTAAGTTTAGCGATGTAAACATCCATACTTCTTGAAGTAAAGTAGTTATCATCTCTCCAGATTTTTGTTAAAGCTAATTCTCTTGGCATTAAGTCATTTTCATGAAGAATAAGCATTTTAAGCAATTCATTTTCTTTTGGAGATAATTTAATTGGCTCTTCATCCTGGAAAGTCAAGAATCTTAATTTTGAATTTAAGTGGAATTTACCAATATTGAATTCAAATTGTACTTGTTCTGCTTTTGTATCAGCAGATTTTCTTTGAATGATGGCTTTAATTTTCATTAATAAAACCTCAGAATCGAAAGGTTTATTTAAATAATCATCGGCACCAGCTTTGTATCCTTTTAACACATCCTCTTTCATAGATTTTGCTGTTAAAAATATAATTGGCACTTCACTGTTCTTCTCTCTAATTTCTTTGGCTAAAGTGTAACCATCTTTATAAGGCATCATTACATCAAGAATACATAAATCATACACATCTTTCTTGAATTTCTCGAAACCTTCCATACCGTTTTTAGCTAAAGTAACTTCAAAGTCATTTAACATTAGATAATCTTTAAGAACCGCCCCAAAATTTAGGTCATCTTCTACTAAAAGTATTCTTTTGTTAGTATTTTCCATATTTTAATTTATTAATGGTATTTTTATTATAAAGGTGCTACCTTTTCCTTTTTCGCTTTCAACATATACTTGACCATTATGGTCCTCTACAATTCTTTTTACATACGCAAGACCTAAACCGTGCCCTTTTACATTATGAAGGTCTCCTGTGTGTTCTCTGTAAAATTTCTCAAATACTCGTTTTTGAGCTATCTTACTCATTCCTAATCCATGATCTCTAACTTTTATCAGGATCATGTCTTTTACATTTTCTGTAAATATTTCAATCTCTGGAGTTCCCGGAGAATATTTTATTGCGTTCTCTAAAATATTAACTAATACATTTGTAAAATGCACTTCGTTAATTAAAGAGGTGGTTCTTGCTGCATTATAATGTCTTACAACTGTACCTTTTCTATCTTCTAAAATCAGGTTTACGTGCTCAATTGCATCATCAATAATGTCATGAACTACAGTAGGCTCTTTTGTTATATCAAGCTCTCTTTTTTCAAGTTTAGAAATTCGTAAAACGTTTTCTACCTGAGCATGCATTCTTTTATTTTCATCCCGAATCATTTGAAGATATCGAAAAACTTTGTCTTTATCTTCAATAATTTTTGGGTTTCTAATAGCGTCCAGTGCAAGATTTATGGTTGCAATCGGCGTTTTAAACTCATGCGTCATATTATTAATAAAATCGGTTTTGATTTCAGAAATATGTTTTTGACGCAGTAACTGATTTAATGCACTTGTATAAGCTACAATTATAATCAGCGTAAATACTATTGATAAAATAGTGATACTCAACAACTCAGATAATAAAAATTTCTTTTTATTTGGGAAAGTAACCGATAATTCATAGCGGCTGTTTCCTTCGTTATCAGTATATATCGGAATATTATATGTCGCTTCTTTGTCGTAGTGAAATCCATCCGATTTAATTTTGGTTGGAACACCGCTGCTGTAAATTCCGTATTCGAATTTGGTTTTTACTCCGTATTCTTCTAATTCCTTCTTTAAAAGCTTATGAAGCTTATCTTTTGTAATTCGACCTTCAATTGGAGTTAAAGACGCTATGTCTTTGTACTGAATTTGCTGCTGTACCTTATTTAAAATATCCAGACTTCCGGATTTTTCAATTCTAAGATCCGGAATAATACTTTGTCCTAAACTGTTATTATCAATTCCGTTATTGTTATTATAAACTTCGGTTACTCTTTTAGAACTGAAATTTTTAAATCTTTCACTGCTGAATTTTTTATTAAACAGAGTTCCGTCTATATCATAATCTTCAGAGCTCAGTGTGTTTGAATAAACAATTGTTTTATTTGTTTTTGTATTTCTTTGCACATACAACACTTCAAGTAAGTCTTCTTTTTTAGGAATTTTACCGGTACTGTCTTTTATTCGGTTGTATTTGTCGTAAAAGCTGTATTCTTCTTGTTGCTCAAGTTTATCTGCAACGTTTCCGATTACCTGTGTAACGTGGTATTTAAATTGTTCTTCATTGTTTTTAAATGAAGAGTTGAACCAAAATACCTGTACCAGAATTATCCCTATTAAGGACAAACTCATCAATAAAACAAGTATTCTAAAAAATAATTTATTCATCGAAACAAAATTAATATTTTAACAATATACTAAATAATACATTAACCAAATATTAACATTTAAGACTGTTTTTGTTTTATTTTCAATTTTTTAAGAATTTCATCAACTTCTTCTTTGGCAATTTTAAGATTACTGTTATTAATTACAAAATTGCTTAAAGAAATTCGTTTTTCGTCATTCCACTGCATTTTCATTCTATTTAAAACCTGCTCTCGAACTGCATTGTCTCGCTTCATTACTCTTTCAATTCTTATTTCTTCCGGCGCAGTTACAGTCACTATATAATCAAATTCTTTATACTTTCCGCTTTCAAATAAAATAGCTGCTTCATACACTACAAAATCCATTCCTTTATTTTGTAAAAGCCAGGATTGAAAATCTTTTTTTACTGCCGGATGAACTATTGAATTTAATTTTTCTAACTCTTCTTTATTGTTAAATACTATTTCGGCTAATTTTGCCCTGTTCAAAACATTATTATCAAAGAGCGATTCTCCAAAAGAAGCTTTTATCTGATCTATAATTTCTGATGACTTCATTACTTTTTTAGCCTCGTCATCAGCGATGTAAACAGGAATACCTTTTTCTTTAAAAAAAGCTGCAATTGTTGTTTTACCGCTTCCTATTCCACCGGTCAAACCAATAATTTTTGTCATACTATACTTTAAAAAACATACGAGGAAAAGCTTCTTGTGGTTTTTTCTTTAGTAAAATTACTTTTACAAAAGATTCCAAAAATCCTGTTCCGTAACCATAAAACTGTTTCCATACAGCAATAACAGATAAATACCCTATTTTAATACTTTTATTCTGAATACTTGCTGTAAGAAAAATTATAACGAAATATACAAAATATAATTGTAATAAAATATCAATATTATAAATTAACAATAAAAAAGCTAATAATAACCCCGAAATAAAAACCGTTGGAAAGAAAAAAGTTAATTTATTATGTTCTGGATACCAACTATTTAAAATAGGTCTTGCGATACCAAATTTCTTTACCTGAACAGAGAATTTTTCCCAGTCAATTCTTCGTTTATGATACACAAAAGCTTCAGAAAACAGCCTTGTTTCGAAACCTAAGTTCCATAAACGGATGGATAAATCGGGATCTTCGCCTGGATGTATGTTTCCAAAGCCTTTTGAAGCTTCAAATGCTTTCTTAGAAATCCCCATATTAAAACTGCGCGGCTGAAATTTATTTATCTTTTCAGACCCGCCTCGAATTCCCCCGGTTGTCAAGAATGAGGTCATGGCAAAATTAATTGCTTTCTGAATGTCTGAGAAGCTTTTTAAGGCCTTATCCGGACCTCCAAAACAATCTACGTATCTTTCATCTAAAGCTTTACGAACTTCAGTTAAATAATTTGGCGGAATAATACAATCTGAGTCAAAAATGATAAAATAATCACCCCTTGCTTTCTGCATTCCAAAATTTCGAGAATCACCCGGACCTGAATTGGGTTTAAAGTAATACGAAATATTCAATTTCCCCTGATACGTCATCACTACATCTTTACAAGGAATAGAAGAACCATCTTCTACAAGAACAATTTCAAAAGGTTCGTTGTAATCTGATTTCGTAAGGCTTTCTAAAAGTTCATCAACTTCATCTGGACGATTATACACTGGTATAATTAAAGAAAAAATCATAGCGGGAATGCGGTATTAAGTGGTCTGTTTTAAACTTTATAAAATTTTAACAAAGATAAGTTATATTCATAAAAAAACCACCAACTTTTGGTTGATGGTTTCTGTTTGTAATATTTATATTTTTTATTTGATACTTTCAATATTAACTACTTCATCAGTATCTGCTTTGTAGTCAACTCCCGCAAATTCAAATCCGAATAAATTCAGGAAATCGTTTCTGTAACCTGCTAAATCTCCAATAGATGGCAATGTTTCTGTTGTAGCTTCTTTCCAAAGTGCAGCAACTTTTGCCTGAACATCTTCACGCATTTCCCAGTCGTCAATTCTAATTCTTCCTTTTTCATCAACAGGAACTTCAGAACCATTGTATAATCTGTCTTGGAATAAACGTTGAATCTGCTCAATACATCCTTCGTGAATACCTTCTTCTTTCATGATTTTGTATAAAAGAGAAATATATAATGGAATAACCGGAATTGCAGAACTTGCTTGTGTAACTAAGGCTTTGTTTACAGAAACGTACGCTTTTCCTCCAAGAGATTCTAAGGCATCTGTAATTGTAAAAGCCGTAGCTTCTAAATGGTCTTTTGCACGACCAATAGTCCCTTTACGGTAAACTGCTTCTGTTAATTCTGGCCCGATGTATGAATAAGCGATTGTTACAGCACCTTCAGCTAATAAATTTTCATTTTTTAAAGCGTCAATCCACATTGCCCAGTCTTCACCTCCCATTACAGCAACTGTATTTTCAATATCTTCTTCGTTTGCCGGAGCGATAGAAACTTCAGTTACATTTCCTGTATGAAAATCAACTGTTTTGTTGGTAAATGTCTGTCCAATTGGTTTTAAAACTGAACGGTGTAAAACTCCTGTATTAGGGTTTGTACGTACTGGAGAAGCTAAACTGTAAATAATCAAATCTACCTGACCTAAATCAGCTTTTATTAAGTCTAAAGTTTCTCTTTTTATTTCGTTAGAAAAAGCATCTCCATTGATGCTTTTTGCATATAAACCTGCTTTGTGAGCTTCTTTTTCAAATGCAGCAGAATTATACCAACCTGGTGAAGCTGTTTTTCCTTCAACCGGCGGTTTTTCAAAAAATACTCCAATTGTAGCAGCATCTGATCCGAAAGCACTTGTAATTCTTGAAGCTAATCCGAAACCTGTAGAAGCACCAATAACTAATACTTTTTTTGCTCCTGCAATCGCACCTTTTGATTTGATATATTCAATTTGATTTTTAACATTTTGTTCGCATCCCGTTGGGTGGGCTGTCAAACAAATAAATCCTCTCATTCTAGGTTCTATGATCATACTTGTTTTATTTATTCGTTAATAAGCTATTTATTAGATAAATGAGCGCTTATTCCCGTTTGTTTACTTATTTTTCGATGACAAATATAAAGTATTTCTTTAGTTCAACAAGGCTTTGGCGTGATTTAAAGCCGAATCAGAAACGACCGCGCCCGATAACATTTGAGCAATTTCTATAACTCTTTCATCCTGAGACAACAGCTTCAATTCTGACTGTGTATCATCGTCTATTGTTGCTTTTGAAACTTTGAAATGCGAATCGCCTTTTGCTGCAATTTGAGGTAAGTGCGTAATGGCAAAAATCTGCATTTTACCACTCATCTCTCTCATTATCTCTCCCATTCTAATGGCAATTTCTCCAGAAACTCCTGTATCAATTTCATCAAAAATTAAGGTTGGTAATTTTGAATATTGAGCTAATATTGCTTTTACAGCCAACATGATACGGGACATTTCCCCTCCTGACGCTACTTTTTTCAGTAACCCAAAGTCGGTTCCTTTATTAGCAGAAAACAAAAATTGCAATTCGTCTTTTCCGTTTTGGAAATAAGTTTCAGATGGTATAAGTTCGATATTAAAACGAACGTTTGGCATCCCTAAGGTTTCTAAAATCGAAATTAACTGATTTGATAAAACCGGAATAGCATTTATTCTATTTTGATGAATTGTACCTGCAAAAGTATCTAATTCATTTGCTTTTTGTTCGATTGATTTTGATAAGGCTTCAATTTCTTCTTCGATATTATCCAGCTCCAAAAGCGTATTCCCTAAATCAGCCTGAATTTGAAGCAGTTCTTCAACAGAAGTTACATGATGTTTCTTTTGTAAATTAAAAATCAACTGCAGCTTTTGACTAACTAATTCCAGTTGTTCCGGATCGTTTAATAATTTTTCAGAAGCATTTTGCAACTCTTTTGAAACATCATCAAACTCGATTGATATACTCGTTATTCTATCGAATAAATTTTGATATTCTGTCGAAAATGGCGCTATTTTCTGTAAAGCAGCTTTTATTTCATTAAGATTATGAAATATACCAAACTGTTCTTCATTTGCAATTACAAGCGATTTATCAATTGATTCTTTAATGATTTCAACATTATTCAATTTTTCAAAATCAGCTTCTAATTCAGGTTGTTCTCCAGATTTTAATTTAGCCGAAACCAGTTCGTTTAACAAAAAAGTATTGTATTCTTGTTCTTTTCCTGAATCACTTTGTTTTTTTAACAAGGCATTCAGTTTTGATTTTTCTGATTTATAAATTTTTAATAATTCCTGATAAGTAAGGATTGTTTCAGAGTTATTTGCAATAGCATCAATTATCTTAAACTGAACTGTTTCATCAGATAATTCCTGAGTTTGCTGCTGCGAATGAATATCAATTAAAAACAAACTTAAATCCTGAAGTTCCTGAAGATTGACAGGACTGTCGTTTATAAAAGCGCGAGATTTTCCTGAAGGTAAAATTTCACGTCTAATTATGGTTTCGTCTTCATAATCGAGATCATTTGTTTCAAAAAAGCCTTTTAAATTGTATTTAGAAATTTCAAACTGCGCTTCAATAACGCATTTCTCTTCTTTATTTTTTAATGAAGTCAGATCGGCTCTTTTTCCCAAAACAAGTCCAATTGCACCTAAAATAATGGATTTACCTGCACCTGTTTCACCTGTAATTATAGAAAATCCTTTTGAAAAATCGATAGAAAGTTTTTCAATCAGCGCATAATTTTTAATTGACAGTGAAGTTATCATAAAGGAGAATATAAAATAAAATGTTACGAAGAAAATAAAAAATATTAAGTTTTTAAAACTTAATTTGAGACCATTTGGTTGAATTTAATGGAGAAACCCTGTTTAAAACATCGGTAAGGTCTGTAACCGGAATGCTTGGCCCTCCTGAAAATATAGAAACAATTTCATCTGATTTTGCATCAAAAAATACTCTTGTCAAAAAGGCATTTGGTCTAACCGAATTTAATTTGCCAATAAGTACTACAGAAGATTTTACTTTTTCTTTTGCCCCTTTCAAATCATCACTCATAGTATCTAAGCCCGTATGGTATAAAAAGCTTGTCTGACGCAAATCTGTAAACATTGGAGAAAGCATATCGTTTATTAAATAATAACGATTCTGAAGTCCATCAGTTTGAGTCCAGCCTTTAAAACCACCTTGTTGCGCAACGTTTGCAATGTTTTGAGCGGTTTCGAAGTATTGATTTCCTGCACCTGATTGAAAAGTATCAGCATCCATTCCTAAAATTACATAGCTGTAATATGAAATTACGGATACCAAATTAGATTCATAGACCGAAGGATTAAACAATAAAGGTTCGTACTCTGTATATTTAAAGTTAAAATCTTTATCATTAAAATTAAAAACCGGCGATGAGTATGTCGAGTTGAAAATTAGTCTCGAAGATTGTATTTGTATGGTTCCCGAAAATTGATCTGAGTTGTAAGACGATAATGTAATATACATAGAACAGTTAATTCGTTCGTTTTGTTTTAAAACAGTACCTGTCCAGTCTGTTTTATTTACAAACTCAGACAAAGATGTCTGCAAGGTTTTAAATACCTGCTGATTTGCATTTGGAAGTCTTTCTGTATTTACAGTTACAGTACAATTTAGCTGCTGTGCCTGAGTAAAGCCAAAAGTCAAAAAAACTAAAAAAGTAACTATTCTGTTCATATAAATAAAATATTATTTAATCCGCATAAATAGTATCCCTATTTTTTGCTTTTAGTCTGCATTTTTAAACATTATAATTTTGAAAAATGTAAAACTACTTTATTCAAAATATCTTCTGCAACAAATTCTTTTGCTTTTAACTCCATTGGTTCGATTTTAAAATCTTTATCAATAAAGGTAACTTTATTGGTTTCTTTTTTAAAACCTGCGCCTTCATCCTGCAAAGAATTTAGAACTATCAAATCTAAGTTTTTTTTCTGAATTTTCAACTTAGCATTTTCAATTTCATTTTCAGTTTCTAAAGCAAAACCAATTAAAAATTGATTTTTTTTGATTGCTCCTAATGAGGATAAAATATCTTTTGTCTTTTCTAACTCAATAGAAAATTCGTTTGTATTTTTCTTAATTTTCTGTAAAGCAACTTCTTTAGGTCTGTAATCTGCAACTGCCGCTGCAGCGATTGCCGCATCAACATCATTAAAATATTCATGACAGGCATCATACATATCTTGCGCAGAAATTACATTTACAACCTGTATTGAAGAATTCTTTACTTTATAATGTGTTGGTCCTGAAACTAAAATAACTTCTGCACCCAGATTAGCCGCTTCATTAGCGATATCAAATCCCATTTTTCCTGAAGAATGATTTCCTATAAAACGTACGGGATCTATTGCTTCGTATGTTGGACCTGCAGTAATTAGTATTTTTTTTCCTCTTAAGGGTAACTTACTCTCTAAATCGGCTTCAAGAAAAGCAATGATATTTTCCGGTTCCGCCATTCGGCCTTCTCCAGATAAGCCACTGGCCAACTCACCGCTTTCAGCTGGAATCATGTTATTTCCAAACTGTTTTAAAGCATTAAAACTAGATATTGTAGAGGGATGTTTGTACATATCCAGATCCATTGCCGGAGCAAAATAAACTGGACATTTTGCTGATAAATACGCAGCGATCAAAAGATTATCGCTGTTTCCTGCCGCCATTTTAGACAAAGTATTTGCAGTAGCCGGCGCAATCACCATTAAATCGGCCCAAAGTCCTAATTCTACGTGATTATTCCATACAGCATCTTCGTCATCCTGATTGAAGAAATTGGAATGTACTGGATTTTTTGACAGGGTTGATAATGTAAGCGGCGTTACAAAATCCTTAGAAGCAGGTGTCATTATCACTTGGACATGTGCACCTGCTTTTATAAAAAGTCGTACTAATGAGGCTGTTTTATACGCTGCAATTCCACCAGAAACTCCCAGTAAAATCTTTTTACCGTTTAAAACTGACATTATACTATATTATTTATTTGAACTTCTGTGGTAAGTTTTACCGTCTAACCATTCCTGAACAGCTAAAGCGTGTGGTTTTGGTAATTTTTCGTAAAATTTAGAGACTTCAATTTGTTCTTTATTTTCAAAAACTTCTTCAAGACTGTCATTATAAGTAGCAAACTCTTCTAATTTCTCAGTTAATTCTTTTTTAATTTCAGAATTAATTTGGTTTGCTCTTTTAGCCATAATGGTAATTGCCTCATACACATTTCCTGTTGGCTCTTCAATAACTGTTTTATTGTAAGTTATTGTATTAACAGGAGCATTCGTCTTTTTTAAATCCATGACTTTATTTATTTAGTAAATTTTTGTAAATCTGTATCAACTCTGGCATTCATTTCATCTGCCTTTTCTTTGTACTTTGTGTCGCTTTTATATTTCATCAAATTAGCATAAGCTGTTTTTGCAACATGTAAACGCTCTTCCATTTTTGAAGGCACACTGTTTATGGCTAATTGATATGCTGAATCATATTTATAAAATAAAGCGTCTTCTTTTAGAGGTGTTCCGGGAAAATCTGCAATAAAATTATCAAAAGCTACTAAAGCTGATTTGTAATCTGAGATTGTATTATATCCTTTTGCATTCTCGTATGCTTTTTTCTCTAATTTTCCATTCAAAACTTTAACTGTTTCATTTGCCTGAGCTAAATATTCTGAGTTTGGATAATTATCTATAAAAGCCTGTAATTTATCTAACGCTTTTACTGTGTCAGCCTGATCAAGACTGTAAACCGGGGCCAATTTAGAGTAGCTGTATGCTCCTAAAAAAGCTGCTTCCTGTACTTTTTCGCTTCGAGGATATCCTGAAACAAAACTTTCAAACTGGTAACCTGCTAAATAATATTGTTTTGTCTTGTAATAAGACTGTGAAAACATATAAAAAAGCTTTTCGGCCTGAGGCTTACCTCTATAAGTAGGCGCTAGCTGCTCAAAAAGGCGAATTGCCTTATTATATTTACCAGCATCATACATTTTTGTCGCTACTTCAAATTTTGCTGCAACATCTTCATTTTTTAATGCTTTTTGATACTCACTACAAGAACAAAAAAGGGCAACAACAATTAATAGAGATACTATTTTTTTCATTTTCTTACTTTTATTATGATTTCTTTAGACACTATGCCAAAGCAAAACCACACCGAAGTTTCGGTGGCAAATTTAGGTATTAATTTAGCGACTGCAAAATAATTTTTTAGTATATTAAAATACTAACACTTTAACAATTATTTAATGCTGTTTTTTACAAAGTCATTTAGTCTTTCTGCTAAAGATTCGTCTACAGAAACCAATGGCAGGCGAACTGTGTTGTCAGCAATACCAAGGGCTTGGAACACTTGTTTGATTCCTGCAGGATTTCCCTGCTCGAAAATCATGTCGATACAGTCTGATAAAAAGTATTGTGTCTTAAAAGCTTCAACTGCTTTTTTATTCAATCCTAAACGAATCATTTCAGAAAATTCTTTAGGATAACCTTGTCCAATTACTGAAATTACTCCTGCTCCTCCGGCTAAAACGATAGGCAGAGCGATCATATCATCTCCAGAAATTACAAGAAAATCTTTTGGTGCGTCTTTAATAATTTTTAAAGCCTGAGCCATATCTCCGGCTGCTTCTTTTATAGCCACAACATTATCAAAATCATTCGCTAAACGAATTACAGTTGAAGGCAGCATATTGCTTGCAGTTCTTCCCGGAACGTTATATAAAATTACAGGAATTGGAGATGCCTCGGCAATAGCCTTAAAATGCTGGTAAATTCCTTCTTGTGTAGGCTTATTATAATAAGGTGAAACTGAAAGTATTGCTTCGAACGCTGAAAAATCTCTCGTTTTTAATTCCTCAACAATCTGCATGGTATTATTCCCCCCAACGCCAAGAACTAAAGGCAGTCTTCCTTTATTAACATCAATTACGGTGTTAATAACCAACTCTTTCTCTTCCTGTGTTAAGGTTGCGTTTTCTGCCGTTGTACCCATAACTACAAGATATTCAACTCCTCCGTCTATCGAAAAATTAACGACACGCTGCAATGCTTCGATATCTACTGAAAAGTCTTTTTTAAATGGAGTCACAAGCGCAACACCCGTTCCTATTAATGATTGCATATTTTGATTTATAATTTTATTTTATACTTTTTAAATACCTAAAAAATTCTGAAATGAAAAGTTTATACTCTGCCGTTGTAGTTTCTATCATCCATCGATTCAGTTTTTTGTCGACTGATGAAAATCCCACTTTAAATTTTGCCTTCGATTTGCTTGTTAACATCATTAAAACCGAGATTTCAACTTCATAATAACTAATCAAAAGATCAAATTCTGTATTAATAAATTCACTTAAAAATACTTCGGTTATCTGGCCTCTCCAATCGATATGTTTTCTACCAAAAGTAGGTTTCGAATATATTTTTTTCTTTTTGAACTTACGTCTGTACGCAACAATTTTTATATTTTCTTCAGCAATTCCATTGGATACCAATTCCTTTATTAATTCTTTTGAATAACGAAATTGTGTTTCATCTACTAGTAAACCAACTGTTTGGATATTGCTGGTAAAGACTTCGTTTTTGACAATATTCAAGTTATTTTTTAATGATTTTTTTACAAAAAATTCCTTTATATAATTTAAAAACATAGTACTTTTACAAATTACAAAATTAATTATTTAAGCCGCATTTAAGATGGTAAAACTAAAAAAGTATAACCGATTTTTAAAACTTTTTGTTATATTCTTAACACTATTTTCAATAATCTCTTGCAGCAACAAGAATTATAATTTAACAAAAATAGAAGGAAAACAGATTCCGGTTACAGAAAAAGGTACCGAAACTCCTGAAATTGAAAAATTTATTAAACCTTATCGTGATCATATTAATAAAGATTTGGACAGTGTTCTTGCCTACTGTCCTGAAAATTTAGATAAAAACTCCGGGAAATGGCAGACTACTATTGGGAACATGCTTGCTGATGCTTGTGTACAGCGCGGTGATATTATTTTTAAATCCAGAGAAAATAAATCCATTGACTTTTGCCTTTTAAATTTTGGAGGTATTAGAGCTGGTCTTCCAAAAGGAAATGTTACCAGCAGAAGTGCTTTTGAAATTATGCCGTTTGAAAATAATTTAGTTGTACTGGCATTAAAAGGAGAGCAAATTCTTGAAATAACTTCTTATTTTATTAAAACACAAAAAGCACAGCCGTTATCTGGTATGACTTTTACTATTACAAAAGATAAAACTGTTAAAAATATTTTGATACAGGGCAAACCTTTTGATGTAAACAAAACATATTATGTTGCTACAAATGATTATTTAGCAAATGGTGGTGACAATATGTCTTTTTTCGCAAAAAACACACAGAAATTTGATTTGAATTATAAACTTCGAAATGTCCTGATTGATTATTTTAAACAAGTTAAGACAATTCCGGTATCAAAAGATATTAGAATTACAGAAGAATAAACAAATCAAATTAAGAAAAAATAAAAGCGTTACGCAAAAAATATACAAGATGAAAAGAAGAGAATTTATCGAAAAAACAGCTGCAAGTACTGCCTTATTAAGTTTAGGATTGTCTTTGAGCAGTTTTGAAACTAACGATATTAAACACTTAACTGTTCTTCACACTAACGATGTTCACAGTCATATTGATCCTTTTCCTGCTGATGATCCTCGTAATCCTAACAAAGGCGGTGTTTCTCGTCGTGCAGCACTTATTGAAACTATTCGTCAGGAAAATTCAAATGTACTTTTATTAGATGCAGGAGATATCTTTCAGGGAACTCCGTATTTTAATTATTACGGCGGTGAGCTTGAGTTTAAACTAATGAGTATGATGAAATATGATGCTTCTACAATTGGAAATCATGATTTCGATAATGGTCTTGATGGTTTGTATGCTCAAATGCCTCATGCTACTTTTGAATTTATAAATTCTAATTACGATTTTAAAAACACGGTTATGAACGGTCTTGTTAAACCATACAAGATCTTCAATAAAAACGGAATTAAGATTGGCGTTTTTGGTGTAGGAATTGAACTTCAGGGTTTAGTTGACAAACAATTATACAAGGAAACGGTTTATAATGATCCTGTTGAAATTGCTCAGGATATGACGCAATTATTAAAAAAAGAAGAGAAATGTGATTTGGTTATCTGTCTTTCTCATCTTGGATATAAATATAAAGATGATGAAACTAAGATTTCTGATTTAAAATTTGCTGCACTTACACAGGATATTGATTTGATTATTGGCGGTCACACTCATACTTTTCTTGACAAACCGACTATTGTAAAAAACAAAGCAGGACAAGATGTATTGGTTAATCAGGTTGGGTGTTACGGAATTAATTTAGGCCGTATCGATTTTTATTTTGACAAGGATAAAGCACACAGCAACCAGGCGAGATCAATTGTTGTGTAAGGCTCTTCGCTTCATTTTAGTTTTTTCGAGGAAATATTCTACCATAAAATAATAGGCAAGAATTTGTGTAACATCCCGAATTAAAACGAGTACCACTGAATATGAAAAGTATTCGTTGAAAATATAAAATATATCCGAAAATATATAGCTTACTGCCATTAGGGACATTAATAGTGTTATAAATGTTCCTTTGGTTATGTAGCTTACAAACGAAAAATAGCTGATTAAACTTAATATGACTCCGTATAGAACGTAAATTATATTGAATTTCTGCATATTATCAAATTTCATACTGAGTACTGAAATTAACAGATAGACAATAAAAACGACTACTATTGAGATTGGTAATATATCTTTTTTAACGAGTTTTATTCTGTCATGTTCTCTAATAAAGAGCAGCATTATTAAGGAATAGACAATCAAGAAACTTATTACACCGCCAATCTCTGAAACCTCAACATCCATTAGGTCAAATACCTGCCCTATAAAACAAAAAAGAAATATAAAGCCTTCTGTTTTTTTCATTTTAAATTCATTGCTGATTAAAAAATAAATAAAAATTGCAGGCAGGACTATTGCTTTGGCATAAATCGCCATGAAATCCTGTTCAGTACAATCAAATATGATTGTAAACAGTAATGACAAAAAAAATAAAATCAACGAGGGTTTATTCGCTTTCATTTAGTTTGGTTATAAATTCGTCTTCAGATAGTATAGGAATATTTAATTTTGTCGCTTTTTCTAATTTTGCTGGTCCCATATTATC
Source organism: Flavobacterium sp. HSC-32F16 (assembly GCF_024171645.1). Taxonomy (GTDB): domain Bacteria; phylum Bacteroidota; class Bacteroidia; order Flavobacteriales; family Flavobacteriaceae; genus Flavobacterium. Next base: position 895,151 of record NZ_JALKAC010000001.1, read on the forward strand.
TCCTGCTACCACAAAGTCGGTTTTTGCAGAAATTGAACTTCCTACTTTTCCTCCGTTATCTTCGATCGCTTTCTTTAATTCATCTCTTGAAAATTGGCTGAAAACTCCTGAAACAACAAAAGTTTTTCCAATAAATTTCTCGGTAGCATTTGGGTTGACTTTCTCTACGATTTCAAACTGAATTCCGTAGTTTTTTAAACGTTCAATTATGATTTTATTTTCTTCGTTTTCGAAAAATTCTATAACGCTTCTGGCAATTCTTTCTCCAATTTCATCCACTAGAATTAAATCCATTAATGATGCCTGACTTAGAGCGTTTATATTTTTATAGTGTTTGGCTAATTTTTTGGCAACAGTTTCTCCAACAAAACGAATTCCTAATGCAAAAAGGACACTTTCAAATGGGATTTCTTTTGATTTTTCTACTCCGTTCACCAAATTTTCAGCAGATTTTTTCGCCATTCTTTCTAAATGAAGAATATCTTCTACTTTTAATTCGTATAAATCTGCATAGTTATGAACCAAATCATTTTTAAAAAGCAGTGCAACGGTTTCTCCTCCAAGTCCTTCAATATCCATTGCTTTTCTTGAAATATAATGTTGGATTCTTCCAATAATCTGCGGCGGACATCCGTAAAAATTCGGGCAGTAATGATTGGCTTCCCCGGCATTTCGAACCAATTCGGTCTGGCATTCCGGGCAATGTGTAATATAATGTGTTACTTCTGAATTTTCAGGGCGCTGCTCTAAGTCTACTGCAATAATTTTAGGAATAATTTCTCCGCCTTTTTCAACAAAAACGGTATCGTTTATTCTAATATCTAATTTTTCAATTTGATCTGCATTGTGCAAAGAAGCTCTTTTTACAATAGTTCCTGCTAATTGCACAGGTTCTAAATTGGCAACTGGAGTAATGGCTCCTGTACGCCCAACCTGATATGAAATTGATTTCAGTTTTGTTGAAACCTGTTCTGATTTGAATTTGTAAGCAATTGCCCAGCGTGGTGATTTTGCTGTATATCCAAGTTCTTCCTGAGAATGGATATTATTTACCTTTATAACAACACCATCTGTCTCATAAGGTAATTTATGACGGTGAACATCCCAATAGTCAATAAAGTCAAAGACTTCCTGCATACTATTGACCAATTTGGCTTCATTTGGTACTTTAAATCCCCATTTTCTGGCTGATTCTAATCCTTCAAATTGAGTTTTAAATGGTAAATTATTTCCGGTAACGAAGTATAACAAACATTCTAACGGACGTTTTGCAACCTCAGCACTGTCTTGTAATTTTAAACTTCCCGAAGCTGTATTTCTTGGGTTTGAATACGGGGTTTCTCCAATTTCGATTAGTTCCTGATTCATTTTTTCGAAACCGCCAAAAGGAAGAATTATTTCTCCTCGTATGTCAAATCTTTCAGGATAATCTCCTTTTAGTTTTAACGGAATAGATTTGATGGTTTTGATATTATTAGTAACCTCATCTCCCTGAAAACCGTCTCCGCGTGTAAGTGCCTGAACTAATTTTCCGTTTTGGTATGAAATGCTGATTGAGGCTCCGTCGTATTTTAATTCGCAGGTATATTGCAGATTAACGTTTCCTAATACACGTTGAATTCGGTTTTCCCAATCTATTAAATCTTCTTTAGAATAGGAATTATCAAGCGAATACATTCTGTACTGGTGTGCAATGGTTTTGAAGTTTTTTGTTATTGATCCGCCTACTCTTTGTGTTGGAGAATCTTCATCAAAAAATTCAGGATTTTTATTTTCTAAATCCTGGAGTTCTTTTAATTTAATATCAAAATCGTAATCAGAAATTGTGGCGTTATCCAGCACATAGTAGTTGTAATTGTGCTGATTAAGTTCTTCTCTTAATGTTTGAATGGTTTCCTGAATACTCATATAATGTTAAAATAATACTGATTTTGATTTGAAAGTAATTTGAATATCAAAATTAGGATTATTTTGGATGAAAAACATTAAAAAATAAAAGTTTTATAAAATCAAAAATCAGGCTGCAAAAATATGCGGCCTGATTTTCTCCTTGTCCATTATTCTTAAAAAAGAATTTAAAAAAACCAACTTCCAAATGGTTTCTGCGTTCTATACTTTCTTACTGATAATCAAATTATTAGAATGTAAATATAGTACTATTTTTGAATAATGATAAAGTCAGAGCGTCTGTTTAATAAATGTTCTTCTTCAGTACATTTCACTCCGTTTTTGCATTTATTGATTAATCGGCTTTCACCGTAACCAATGGCACTTTCAATTCTAGAAGCATCTATGCTTTGTGAAAGAATATAATCTCTTGTTGATTTAGCTCTGTTGTCTGAAAGTTTTAAGTTATAAGCGTCTTTTCCACGAGAATCTGTGTGTGATTCTATCTTTATTTTAATGTTGGGAAATTTCTGCATGATGAAAACGACTTTAGTCAGTTCTTCAATAGCTTTAGGCGTAATATCGTATTTATCGTAATCAAAATAAATAGGCTGAACATCTACCATTTCTACACCTCTCTTTTTAACTACTAAATCATCATAGTTGCTAAGTTCGAAATTGACATTTGTAATTTCACCTTCGTTTTCTTTTGTTGTTTCTACTGTTTTTTCGTCGCTGCTATAATTTGGCTTTGCCGCAATCATATTTACTACTTTATTACATGGAACAACTATGGCATATTTTCCTTCGTAGTTCGTTTTTGTTTCTCCCAATACTTCTCTAAAAGAGTTATAAGCCATAATGGTTACATCTGGTAAAGGACGTTTGGTTTTTCTGTCAAGAGCAATTCCTGAAATGCTTTGGTTACAAACCGGTTTGCCTTTTACAAATGAATAAATATCATCATCTCCTTTACCTCCTGCTCTATTTGACGAAACATAACCATAAGTGTCTGTTTTATCTACTACATAAGTAAAATCGTCTTTATTACTGTTTATCGGAGCTCCAAGATTTCTTGGTGTTGTAAAATTTCCATCGGTTAGAAACTTACTTTCATAGACATCTAAATCTCCTAATCCATAATGGCCGTCTGAAGAAAAGTAAAGTATTCCGTTTCTGTAATAAGGAAAAAGATCATTACCCATTGTGTTTATTTTTGGTCCTAAATTAAGCGGAGAACTCATTGTTCCGTCGGCTGCAATTTTTACCACATACAAATCGGTTTCACCAAACCCTCCCGGCATATCTGATGCAAAGAAAAGCCATTGTCCGTCTTCGCTTAGACAAGGATGTCCAACTGAGTAATCTTCGCTGTTGAAGAAAACATTTTGAGGATTTTCTAGTTTATTATTTACAATTGATCCTTTTACGATTTGAAAATTGTTGATTTTATTTTCATCAACTACCAATTTATTTTTCTTCACAATATTGGTCGAATAATAAATAGTTTTCCCGCTTGGATCAAAAGTAGCTGTAGCTTCGTGATATTTGCTCATTACATTTGGCAGAAATAGTGCTTCATTAAACAAACTTCCATCAGCGGGGTTTCTTTCTGAAACATATAAATTCAAAAAGGGCTGATTGTTCCAAGTATAGAGTTTTTCACTAAACTTAGTGGTATCTCTTGCTGACGTAAAAACAATTTTATCTCCAAAAAATGTTGCTCCAAAATCAGATTTACTGGTATTAATATCCAGATTTTTAATTTTATAAAGCGGTTTTGCTTTTGCTAAACTGTCTAATTGTTTCTTTTGGGCAACATATCGGTTGATCTCTTTTTGATCGCCTTTTTTGTCGAGATATTCTTTTGTTACCCTGTCTGCTTCATCATAATCCATAACTGCTTTCATAGTTTGAATATAACGCAGATAGTAAATATCGGTTAAATTATTTCCCTGAACTTCGTATAGTTTTTTATACCATTTAAGTGCATTTCGTGCATCTGAAATGAAGTAATACGAATCGGCAGCATTTTTCAATGTTTGAGCCGTAGGTTTTTTGATGTTTTGCAAAATTTCTTCATAAGCTTTTGAAGCATCGGCATATGAATAATTTCTAAACAATGCATCGGCTTGTTTTAAATTAGTCTTTTGAGCAAAACTAAACGTAATGCTCAAGACTAAACTCAGGATATATAGTTTTTTCATATGTTTTGTTTTTAGAAGAATCGAGGAGACTTGATTTTGCTTTGATTTTTGTTGAATGAATAACGCAGAATGAATTCGTGTGTTCCATCGTTATATTTATTCAATCCGCCTACTGTGTAATCAAAAGCATATCCGAGATAAAAACTTTGTGATATTTGAAAACCTGCCAAGATACTGATTGAATCATCTGTTCTGTATGATCCTCCAATGACAAACTTTTCATTAATCATAAAATTCGCCGATACATCAGCAGTAAGCGGCGCTCCGTTTACTGCTTTTACTAAAAATGCTGGTTTGAACTTCAAATTTGGGTTCAAATCAAAAACATATCCTCCCATTAAATAATAATGTAATCGATCATAATCGATAGATTCCTGAACATCATCATAATAGTTGTTTTCTATAAAGCTTGGAATTGAGAATCCTAAATACCATTTTTCTGTATAATAGTAAACCCCTGCTCCAACAGCTAATTTCATCTGATTGTCGATATTTTGATTTAAAAGAACATCTGTATTATCATAATATCTTCCTTTCGACCAATCGATGTTCAACATTCTCATACCTGCTTTAAGACCAAATGCTAATCTTTTTTCATAACCAAGAGGCAATGAATACGAAAAATTTCCGTCAAGGTATAATTCATTTGAAGGACCAATTTTGTCATTCACAACGCTTAACCCTAAACCTACTTTTTCGTTGCGAAGCGGTGCATGAATAGAAAATGACTGTGTTTCCGGCGCTCCTGAAATTCCTACCCATTGCGAACGGTGTAAAAGAGTTGCTTCTAAAGTGCCGGTGGATCCGGCATAAGCCGGATTTACCGCCATTGTGTTATACATATATTGTGTATACTCGGGATCTTGCTGTGCACTGGCACCTATTGTAATAATAGAACATATTAAAATGAAATATGTTTCTAATGGTTTTATATATAGTTTCATAACGATACTTATTTAGTTTAATTAATTAGATGATTAATTGAAATGCTTATCTCATAATTGATAACCATCCTTTTTTAACCGTTCCATCTCCAATGGTAATCACATAAAAATAAGTACCTGTTGGCAGCATATCTCCTCTATTTACAACTCCTGATACATTTGCTGTACCGTTCCAGTCGTTTTCATAATGTTGCTTGCTGTACACTAATGCACCATATCTGTTAAATACTTTCAATTCATTGTTAGGATATGATTCGATACAATCAATTCTGAACAGATCATTTGCGCCGTCATTGTTTGGTGTAAACTCGTTGTAAACTGTTAAACAAATTGGTTCAACTGAAGCTGACGCTGAATTGTTTGACGCATCGACATCTAAAGGAGTTGAAATTTCTATAGTAGCAACATTTAGATAATTTCCGCTTGACAATACTTCTGCAACTATTGTAAGTACTACGCTTTGTCCAGAAGCTAAAGCTGGTATTGTCCAAAGCTGTGTTGCAGGATCGTATGTTCCGCCTGTTGTACTAGAGCTAACTAAATCGTATCCGCTTGGCAGTATTTCACTCACAATTGTGTTTATGAAACTTCCTTCGCCTACATTATTTACTGTTATAGTAAATGTTACCTTATCTCCAAAATTAGGAGTTGGGTTATCTACTACATTTGTAATTGTAATATCAGAACAAGTTGCCACATTTACATTCAGGAATTTAGTTGTGTTTTCATTACAATTATTGATGTAAGAAACCTCAACTCTTCCCGGACCTACATCTGACCATGAAACTGTTACAGTTCCATCTGTATTTGAACCGCCAGAGATAACTGTTCCGTTTGTAATTGTCCAAACATAATCTGATTTTCCATTTGCAATTGAATATGTTACGCCTTTGAAAACACATGGTGTATCGTCGTTAGTTGTAAGCTGTACCAAAGCATCGTTTTCAAAGTTTACTGTAATACCTAATCTGCCGGCATTTTCACAACCATTAGTTGTATTATTAAGTAAACCAGCATAATAGGTTGTTGCAGTAAGTGCTGTATTAGCTGCTAGTGGTGTTCCTCCAGTTGCAGAGGCATAGAAAACTACATTTGGTTCGTTTACCAAGATACTTGCAATGGTTGGAAGTGCTGATAAACAGAATGTTTGTGTTGTTCTAGGCGTTGTAACTGTACCTGGTGTATTTACAGTAACTGCAACAGCTAATCTCGCTGGATTCTCGCAATTTATTGCACTCGCAACAGCACCATAATAAGTCCCTGTTGCTAAAGCTGTTGTTGATGGAATCGCTGTTCCTCCTGTCGCTGTGCTGTACCAGATTACATTCGCTTCATTTACTTGAATACTTGCAATCGTTGGTGTATTCAATGTACAGAAATCTTGTGTTGTATCAGTCGTAGTTGGTGTTGGACTTGGATCTGACACTGTAACTGTTACCAGCAGACGAGTTGAGCTTTCGCATCCTGTTGCTGCATCAACAATATTTCCGTAATAAGGACCAGATGCTAAAGGTGTATTTGCAGGAATTGCAGTTCCACCTGTTAAAGTACTGAACCAAGTTACGCCGCTTTCATTTACCTGAATATTAGCAACTGTTGATAATGCTGTTGAACAGAAAGTTTGAGAAGCATTATTCGTTGTTGGGTTAATTGTATTTCCAACTGTAACCACAATTGGTAATCGTACACTGCTTGAACATCCTGTTGCAGGATCTAATATTGCTCCATAATAAGTACCGCTTGTTAATACTGCTGTAGAAGCAATTGGAGTTCCACCTGTTGGTACACTGAACCAAATTACACTGGCTTCGTTTACCTGAATATTGGCAACGGTTGGTGCATTTCCTGAACAGAAAGTTTGAGGAGCAGTATTTGTTGTTGGCGTAACCGGATCTGTTACATTAACCGTTACTGTTAATCTTGTATTGCTTTCACAACCCGTTGCAGGATCGCTGATTGCAGCATAATAAGTACCGCTTGTCAACGCTGTTGTTGATGGAATCGCTGTTCCGCCTGTTAAAGCAGTATACCAAACAATATTGCTTTCATTAAACTGAACACTTGCAAAAGTCGGAGCATTTACCAAACAGAAGTTTTGTGTGCCCGCTGTTATTAATGTTGGTGTTCCAGGATCATTAACATTGATCGTTACAGTTAATCTTGTATTGCTTTCACAACCCGTTGCAGGATCGCTGATTGCTGCATAATAAGTACCGCTTGTCAACGCTGTTGTTGATGGAACCGCTGTTCCGCCTGTTAAAGCAGTATACCAAACGATATTGCTTTCATTAAACTGAACACTTGCAAAAGTCGGTGCATTTACTAAACAGAAGTTTTGTGTGCCCGCTGTTACTAATGTTGGTGTTCCAGGATCATTTACATTGATCGTTACAGTTAATCTTGCCGCACTTTCACAACCTGTTGCAGGATCGCTGATCGCTGCATAATAAGTACCGCTTGTCAACGCTGTTGTTGATGGAATCGCTGTTCCACCTGTTAAAGCAGTATACCAAACGATATTGGTTTCATTAAACTGAACACTCGCAAAAGTCGGTGCATTTATTAAACAGAAGTTTTGTGTGCCCGCTGTTACTAATGTTGGTGTTCCAGGATCATTTACATTGATCGTTACAGTTAATCTTGCCGCACTTTCACAACCTGTTGCAGGATCGCTGATTGCGGCATAATAGGTTCCGCTTGTTAATACATCAGTTGATGGAATCGCTGTTCCTCCTGTTAATGCGGTGTACCAAACAATATCGGTTTCATTGAATTGAACACTCGCAAAAGTAGGTGCGTTTACTAAACAGAAGTTTTGTGTGCCTGCTGTTACTAATGTTGGTGTTCCCGGATCGTTAACATTGATTGTTACTGATAATCTTACTGCACTTTCACAACCTGTTGCAGGATCGCTGATTGCGGCATAATAGGTTCCGCTTGTTAATACATCAGTTGATGGAATCGCTGTTCCTCCTGTTAAAGCAGTATACCAAACGATATTGCTTTCATTAAACTGAACACTTGCAAAAGTCGGAGCATTTACTAAACAGAAGTTTTGTGTTCCTGCAGTTACTAACGTCGGAGTTCCAGGATCGTTTACATTGATTGTTACACTTAATCTTACTGCACTTTCACAACCCGTAGCAGGATCGCTGATTGCTGCAAAATAAGTACCGCTTGTCAACGCTGTTGTGGATGGAATCAATGTTCCGCCAGTTAAGGCAGTATACCAAACGATATCGGTTTCATTAAACTGAACACTTGCAAAAGTAGGTGCGTTTATTAAACAGAAGTTTTGTGTTCCTGCTGTTACTAATGTTGGTGTTCCAGGATCGTTTACATTGATCGTTACAGTTAATCTTGTATTGCTTTCACAACCTGTTGCAGGATCGCTGATCGCTGCATAATAAGTACCGCTTGTCAACGCTGTTGTTGATGGAATCAATGTTCCGCCTGTTAATGCGGTGTACCAAACAATATCGGTTTCATTAAACTGAACACTCGCAAAAGTAGGTGCGTTTATTAAACAGAAGTTTTGTGTTCCTGCTGTTACTAATGTTGGTGTTCCAGGATCGTTTACATTGATTGTTACACTTAATCTTACTGCACTTTCACAACCCGTAGCAGGATCGCTGATTGCTGCAAAATAAGTACCGCTTGTTAATACATCAGTTGATGGAATCGCTGTTCCTCCTGTTAAAGCAGTATACCAAACGATATTGCTTTCATTAAACTGAACACTTGCAAAAGTCGGAGCATTTACTAAACAGAAGTTTTGTGTTCCTGCTGTTACTAATGTTGGTGTTCCAGGATCGTTTACATTGATCGTTACAGTTAATCTTGTATTGCTTTCACAACCTGTTGCAGGATCGCTGATCGCTGCATAATAAGTACCGCTTGTCAACGCTGTTGTTGATGGAATCAATGTTCCGCCTGTTAATGCGGTGTACCAAACAATATCGGTTTCATTAAACTGAACACTCGCAAAAGTAGGTGCGTTTATTAAACAGAAGTTTTGTGTTCCTGCTGTTACTAATGTTGGTGTTCCAGGATCGTTTACATTGATTGTTACTGATAATCTTACTGCACTTTCACAACCTGTTGCAGGATCGCTGATTGCGGCATAATACGTTCCGCTTGTTAATACATCAGTTGATGGAATCGCTGTTCCTCCTGTTAAAGCAGTATACCAAACGATATTGCTTTCATTAAACTGAACACTTGCAAAAGTCGGAGCATTTACTAAACAGAAGTTTTGTGTTCCTGCTGTTACTAATGTTGGTGTTCCAGGATCATTTACATTTACTGTTACAGCCAATCTTGTTGAGCTTTCACATAAAGTAACAGGATCAATATGACCTACATAATAAACTCCAGTAGTTAAGGCGTCTGTTAATGCAATTGGAGTTCCTCCAATTGCTGCAGTATACCATGCAATATTAGATTCATTTAATAAAATACTGGCAAAAGTCGGTGCATTTACTAAACAGAAGTTTTGATCTCCCGGATTTGTCAATGTTGGCGTACTCGGATCGCTAATTATAATTACTGCGTCTTGCAATGTTCCTGCAAGATTCTCACAGGTGTCAGCACTAGCAACCGCAGCATAATACGTTATTGGGCTTACTGCTTTTGTTAAACCTACCGCAGTCAAAATGCCAGTAATCGGATCAATTGTATAAGTAACACTGGCTATAACTGCACCATCTGTTATTTGCTGTGTTTTAGCTGCATCTATGTACCACGTAAATACTGGGTTTGTTAATGTTGGTGCTGTTGGAGTCAACGAAGCAGGAACATTATAACAAACTGTTATATCATCTACTAGAATATCATTTGTAGTTGATGGAGGCAGAATTGTAAACGTAATTTGTTTTCTATCTGCTGCTGCTGTTTCACAAAATTGATCTGAACTAACTCCTACAAAATAAGTGTAAGTTCCCGGAGCTAAACCGTTTACCATTAATTGAGAAGTTGTTTCTCCCGGAATTAACTGACTTGTAGTTCCATTGAAGCTATACCAATAGTAAACAGGATTAGTTACAACAGGCGTTCCACTCAAACTTGTTGCTAAAGTTACATTTCCTGAAGGAGAACAAATTGATGTTGCAGTTCCTCCGTTTAACGTAATGTCAGTTAAAGCATTTACCGGCGCTGAGGCTTTTACTTCAACAGTAACTTCTCCTCTTGCAAAAGCCTCACAACCATAACGTACTGGCTGTACATAATATTTATATATCCCTGCTGTTAAATTAGCCGGCACCGTAAAGGTAAGTCCGGTTGAAACCGAAGCTCCTCCAGTAGGCGCATCATACCAAATATAAGTTGAACAGTCTTCTTCGGGTATTTGAAGCGTTATAGTCGTTCCCGGACATACTATTATTTTGTTTTGAGGGTCAGCTCCTAATACTGTCGTATTAGCTACTCTCTCTACTGTATGGACTCTCAAGAAATCTAAAACTCCTCCAACTCCTCCAAAACGAATTCTTACCCTGTCATAAGATTCTGTTGGTGAAGAAACCAAAACCATTGCCATTGTATTTCCTGGCAATAATCTTAAGCTTAATAAGGTACTTGTATTTTGAATTGGTGCTCCAACGGCAACACTTCCTAAATAACGCTGAATTGTAAATCCAGTCAATAAGTTAACATTTAAAAGAGTTCCTGGTTTTGAAATAACAATTCTTAAAGTATCACTTACAACTGATGGTGTTTTAAATTCTACTGTTAAATCTGACGCTGCTGCTACTCCAATTGTACTATACATAGTAGCAAAAGTTGTAATATCATTATCAGCTATATTCCATGCATCACTTACACCTACAGTAGCTGTAACTGCCCCAATAGGAAGTCCTAAATCTGTTGCTCCATAGAAAATATCACGAATATCTCCCGGTGTACAAGCTACAGATGGAACAGATGTATTGTAATGAGCATCAAATACTTTTGTATTTTGAGCAACACTTAAAACTGAAGCTGATTGAATTCGGATTCCATCATAAGCCTGTGGTCCTGATGCATCTGAAGGCACAAAAGTAAATTCATAAGTATTATCTCCTGAAATTAGATTTAGTAATGATCCCGATACTGTTTGCATTGCTCCTATAGGAGTACCTCCAATTGTTCCTACAACTGATAAATTTTGACCTACAGCCAATAAGCTGTATTCTGATCCCAGCTTAACAGTTACTGGAGTTCCTTTAGTTATAACACTTGGCCATGTTAAATTCTGCCATGTAGTTCCTACTCCTAAAAGGCCCAAACCTGTCGTAATTGTAGAATAAGTTTGTGGGTTTCCATCAACTGCGTTCGCTCCAGCTGTAACAGTTCCTGTAATTATTGAATCAGATGTTTCTGCTGTTGCATAAACTCTTTCTGTTAATAATTTACAAGCGCTCAAATTAATTACATTAATCACTTTTGTTGCAGTTGCAGTACAAGTTCCGTCATTAGCCACCGCAGTATAAGTATAAACTCCCGGTGTATTTAATGGGCCAGTTGTAAATACTGGTCCTGTTAAAGGATTTCCTTGTGGATCAAACCAAGTAACTGCAGCTGTGGAAGTTGCTATTAAAGCAACATCGGTTCCTATATCAACAGATTCCTGCGGATTAGTTACCACTACACTTGGCAGAGCATTAATAGTAACCGACACAGTTTGTCTCGCCGAAGGGCAAGTAACACCTGTAAGCTGTGCTTCGATTGAATAAATTCCGCTTACAGTAATATTTGAAGCCGCATCTGAAGTAATTACATTATTCGAAGGATCATAGAAAGTATAAGTAGTACTTCCTGATGAATCAAAGTTAGTTATTGCACTTCTTAAATTAGCACTTCCACAGCCCGCCAAAGCAGCATTAACTGTTAAAACAGTTGTTGAAGGGAAATTCACCGTAACTTGTTTTAATGTCCCGTTTACATTTTCGCAAGTGCCTCCGTTTAAAATAGAAACAAAATAATTGTAAGGAGATCCAAGAGCAGTTAAACCTGTTAGTGAAAGGGCTCCAGTAACAGCATCTTTTGCAAATGTTACACCTCCTATTACACTTCCGTCGACAATTTGGGTTGTTTTATTTTGATCCGTATAATATCTAAATTCTGCTCCTGCAATAGTTGTTGTTGGAGCTATAACAGCTTGTCCTGTACAAGTAGCTTCAACTGGGGTTGCAACTACAACATCAGCATCTGTAGGAATTGGCAATACGGTTACTGTAACTCCCTGACGTAAACTATTCTCGCAAGTACCGCCTCGTGTTCCTTGTAAATAAAAAGTTGTAGTAGAAATTAATGGAGCAGTTGGATTAACTGCAACAATATTTCCTCCTGTTGGAGCATCATACCAGGTAAAAGTTTCTGTTCCTGTAGAAGATGCTGTTAAAGAAGCGGTCTGACCAACGCAAATAGGATTTGCTGCTCCTGTAATAACAGCATTCGGAAATCTGTATGCAGCCTGATAAACATATAAATTGCTTAATACTGTAGCCAAACCTCCTAACCTTACTTCAATTCGATCGAATACTGCTGTTGTGGTAAAACTCGCTTTAAATTTATTTCCAGATAACAATTGGATATTTAATAAATTATTATTGACAGAAATTCTATCATTGTTATAAGTTAATCCGTTATAAGTTGCCAAAGTAACATTAGATAAAAGGCTTATATCTAAAAGACCTCCTGGAACTTCCAATTCCACATCAATAATATCTCCTGCCTGACCTGGATTAGCAAAAATCAACTGTTGTTGAATGAATCCACCCACTCCAAGTGGTACAGAAAGATGTGCATACGAATTAATATCACCATCTGCAGAATCATTTGGATTAAGAGCTGTACATAAACCGCATAGCAAACCATCTGTAGATGTTGCCTGCGTACCAGCTTGCAAACAAGTACTTGTATTAGCTATTACAATAACATTGATTACACCTCTAGTTAAATTCGTACAATCAGTAGCGACATTAACAGCTTCAACATAATACGTTTTATTAGCTGTTAAAGCTGGGGTTGGCGTAAAAGTTGTTGCATCAAATGCAATAGAGGCACCACCAGTTGGAACATCATACCAATTATACCTAACATCTGTCACCGGATTTAAAACCGATAAAGTAATCGTTTGTCCAGATTGTATAATTACATCTGTTGAAGCAAAAGTTGGCACTGCCGGTACAGGATTAACTGTTAACGGTACCGCTGTACGTGTTGGAGTTGAACAATTTCCAATAACCGCTTCAACATGGTAAATTACATTGGCAGTTAAAGCTGGTGTTGTAAATGCAGTTCCTGTAAATACCAAATTACCTCCCGTCGCCGCATCGTACCAATTATAAGTAGTACCTGCAATTGGTATGTCAACCGTTAAAGTTGTAGACTGTCCGCTGCAAATTGTTGATGGTGATGGAGTAATTGTAGGCAGTACAGGATTTTGTATCAATACCTGAACTGGATTTCTTTCACTATTCACACATCCATTTCTTGTTATTTCTACATAATACGTAGTTGGTATTGTTAAAGCTGGAGTTGTAAAAGCAGCTGTAGAAGCTAATGAAGTTCCTCCCGCTGCTACATTGTACCAATTTATAGTCTCACCAACTGCAAGGGCTGCAGTTAATGTTGTAGTTGTTCCACTGCAAATAGTTGTATTTCCTGTAATAACAGGTGCTTTATATCTATAAGTTGCCTGATAAATATCTACAGTTGTTAAAACAGCTGCTAAACCTCCTAAACGGATTTCTACACGATCAAAATTAGCTCCGGCAACTACACTCGCTCTAAAACGATCTCCTGTCAATAATTGCAAAGTAATTAATGGATTGGTAATGGCAATTCTATCATTATTAAAAGTAGCACCATTATAAGTTGCTAAACTAACTGCTCCTAATAAAGTAAGGTCGGCCAAACCGCCTGGTAATTCTAATTCGACATCTACAATATCACCTGCTTTTCCAGGATTATTAAATTGTAGTGTCTGTTGAAGCGATGCAGTAACACCAATTGGAATACTTAAACTCGCTGCTGTTGCAGGATTACCATCTACAGAATTATTTAGATTAGTTGAGCTGCATAATAAACATATACCACTTTGAGTAGTTACCTGACTGCTGGCTTCAAGACATCCGCCTAAAGCTGCAGGCTGAACTGTTACTGTAATAGGTACTCTAGCTGCACTTGGACATAAACCGTTTGGACTTTGCGCTTCAACATAATATATTTTTGTTGCTGTTAAAATCGGCGTTGTAAAAGAAGCTGTATTTGTAGAAACCGCCGTTCCGCCTGCAGCAACATCATACCAATTTAATTGAGCTCCAGGTTCAGAAGATGTCGCTGTTAAAGTCGCATTCTGACCTGATTGAATCGTAACACTTTGCGTCAACACTGTTGGAGTTGCCGGAACAGCTGTTGAAACAACATTAACCGCAGTACGAGTTTGACTGACACAGGTTCCAATTGAAGCTCCTACATAAAAAGGTGTAGTTCCCAAAGGAACCGTAGGAGAATAAGTTGTACCTGACGCAAGAGCCACTCCGCCACTAGGCCCGGAAAACCATGAATATGTCGTTCCCGGAATAGGATTTAAAACCGACAAAGTGGTTTGCTGTGTTGCTCCAGTAGAACAAATTGAAGTTCCTCCATTATTTACAGCCGGAGCAACAGGATTTGAAACATTTAAAACCACAGGAACACGAACATTACCTTCACATCCCGCAACTCTCGAAATACCAATATAATAAGTAGTTGAAGCACTTAACGCAGGAGTTGTATAAGTATTCCCTGTTGCTAATACTGCTGTAGACGATGCTGAGCTATACCATTGAAGTGTAGTTCCCGCAGCGGGTACAGCAGTAAGTGTTGTTGGAGATCCGGCACAAACAGTTTGTGTTAAACCACCCGTTACAGTTGGTTGTGCAAATTCTAAACGAACATCATAAATTCTCAAACTCACTAAAAGACTTAGTAAGCCTCCAACCTGAATTTGTACCTGGTTCGTATCACCCGTTAAGGTATACTTTGCAACGGCAACCGTATTACCATTTAACAAGTTTAGATTCAACAGCGGACTATTCAAAGCCACACTGGAACCAACATTCGCCCCCGAAAATTTTGCTTGAAGAGAAGCATTAGATAATAATCCCACATCAAGCAAACCATTTCCTGTACCAAAATAAATAGCAATTTGGTCTCCCGCTCTTGCTGTCTGGTTCAGGGTTAATGTTTCTTCAACAAAGCAGCCTACACCAACAGCATTTGTCAGGGTTGCAAAAGTTGTTAAGCCAGCGCTGTCATAAGCATTGGCAGGACTATCAACATTTAATCCTACACACAATAATCCACCTTGGCTATTTGTTTGAGACGTAGGTCTACAAATAGTCTGAGAAAATGCATTAGTGCATAATAAGAATAAAAATAATAGTCCGAATAATCTCTTCTGGAAGCTGAGACTACAAAAAGTAAATTTTTTTTTCATAATTTGGAAGATTAGAAAATGGACAATAAAATACCTGCTGCGATAAGCACGAATGCTTAGGCAATTAAAAAAAAACGTTAAAAATCAATTAGTTAAACTCTAAAATAAATCCTTAGCACATAAAGACTATAGTTTAAATTTTTAAAAAAATATTGTTTTATTATGGTATGCGGTAAGCATACAAATCAGAACTTTTTATCTCTTGAAATAAAATATTCCGTAAACTTTAGGGAATATTGATCCGCACCAATCTTCCAAATGAAGTGATCTGTTTAAAATTAATTTTCACAAAGAAAATCAAAGTATGGAGGGAGAATTTAATTTGATACTATTTAACCTATTCAATCTTTTATAGAAAGTTGATTACTCTCTCTACGAATTTTAATTTTCTAAAATAAAATCCAACAATTGAAAATTAAACATCAAAAGGTTATTTTCATTAAAGAAAATATTTAATGAAGAAAACCGTCGTCAACATAATGTCGACCAAATTTTAAATAGTGAAAATTGAATATTGAGAACTTTTGAAAAAAGTCAATAAATAAAGAAGGAAAATAAAAAGGATGAAGAACTTTGTTTTTCTTCGAAATAATAAAAAATAAAGCTAAAACAATATGAAGACCTAATGCAAACTCGATAAAGAAAGTAATTGTCAGTTCCATAAGCAGGCGAGTTAAGTTATTATTTAAAATCCAATTAATTATTTGTTTTTGAAAGTTAAAAAAGCTTATTGTAAGCATGATAAAAATGAGGCCAATATTTTGTTTAACTTTTGTATTCTAAAATTATAAAAAACAAAATAATAAAACAAGCATAAAATTCTTATTTTTTTGAAACTACGTTAAAAGAGAAAACAAACAATCCTGTAATAACATAAGAAAAAACGCAGGTTTTAAAGAAAAAAAGCCTGCTTTTAGAGGTTTTAAATAAATGTATTTTTTATGTTAATTTTAATAATTGAAAGAATAGTATTACATATATTTAACTTCAATCGATTGAATTTTAACAATAATCATAAAACTAAGCTTAAAATTATCGATTTATAACTAAAATCTTAAAATTTTGAATATTCCGAAATTAGCAAGTAGAAATACGGGTATTAAAAAACAAAAAACTTTAAACAAAAGTTAAAAAAATAAAAAAGGGTAAACAATTTAACATTATCGCTTACCCTTTAATAAGATTTTGAAAATGAAGCATTTGCCACCTATGATTCTAAAATCGTATTGATTTGTGTAAATAATTGCCCGTCACTTAAAAAAGCACCTTGTTTAATCAATTCAAAAATAGAAGTATTTCTTTCTTCAGTAAACACCTTTTTTCCAACTTTCATTTCAATATTTTCAGTAAACATATTATCACTAAGCCACTGTAATCCTTCCTTAGTTAAAAAATCAGTATCCGGAAGTAATGACTTCAATACTATAGACTGAACATGAGTATCAAAACATTGGAATAAAAAAATATGATTTTTTGAGAAATGCTCTAAAAACTCAGCTCTCCCTAAAACCCCTTCCCAAATTAAATCAGAGAATACATCCAATTCTTGTTCTGCTACTTCCGGCTTATTTACTTTAAGAGAATCCCACTCTCCTTTATCAATAGCCTGAGCTGCTAAAAAACTTGCAAATTCGGCATGTAATTCATCAAATTGTTCTTTTGTTAATCTTGCGTATTTCATTTTATTCTAGGCATTATACTTTGCACTGTAAGGTTTAAGCAATATATCATAAACTCCCAGTTATAAGTCTAATTATTAATATTATCTGTATTAAACAAAAAAATCCCGATTCGCATCGGGATTTTTATATAGTATTTAAAACTATTACTTTTCAGCAACAATTTCGTATGGTAAATCAATAACTACATCTCTGTGTAAACGGATGCTAGCTGAATATTTTCCAGTACGTTTTACGATACCACTAGTGATGAATTTTCTATCAATAGCGTTACCAGATTTTTCTAAAGCTTCAGCAATATCGATGTTTGTGATAGAACCAAAAAGTTTCTCTCCACCAGCTTTTGCAGTAAGTTTAATTTCAAGAGCTTTTAAAGTTTCAGCTAATGCTTTAGCATCAGCAACAACTTTAGCTTCTTTATGTGCTCTTTGTTTTAGATTTTCAGCTAAAACTTTTTTAGCAGAAGGAGTTGCTAATAAAGCAAAACCTTGAGGAATTAAAAAGTTACGACCGTAACCAGGTTTTACAGATACTACATCATCTTTAAATCCTAAGTTTTGTACGTCTTGTTTTAAAATAAGTTCCATGTTGTTGTCCTTATATTTTAGAAGTTAGGTTCTGATTTAACAGAAACCAGCGACTAGAGTTTTTAATTATTTTAATAAATCGGCCACGTATGGCATTAAAGCTAAGTGACGAGCTCTTTTTACAGCTACAGAAACTTTTCTTTGGTATTTTAATGAAGTTCCAGTTAAACGACGAGGAAGAATTTTTCCTTGCTCATTTACGAATTTCAATAAGAAATCAGCATCTTTGTAATCGATGTATTTGATTCCTGATTTTTTGAAACGGCAATACTTTTTAGTTTTGTTAGTTTCAATGTTTAAAGGCGTTAAATATCTGATATCTCCGTCTTTTTTTCCTTTTGCAGATTGCTCGATTGTAGACATAATAATTACGCTTTAGTAGATTTTAATTTAGCTCTTCTTCTTTCCGCCCATGAAATAGCATGTTTGTCTAAACTTACAGTTAAGAAACGCATAACTCTTTCGTCACGTCTGAATTCAGTTTCAAAAGCAATTAGAACTTCTCCAGCTACTTTGAATTCGAATAAATGGTAAAAACCACTTTTTTTGTTTTGGATTTCGTAAGCCATTTTTTTAAGACCCCAATCCTCTTTCGATACCATTTCAGCTCCTCTACTAGTAAGAAATTCTTCAAATTTCGTTACTGTTTCCTTCACCTGAACCTCAGATAAAACGGGATTTAAAATGAAAACAGTTTCATAATGATTCATAAATACAATATTTATTTGTTAAAATTGGGTGCAAAAGTAATCATTATATTTATATAAACAACACTTTTTTCCTTTTATTCGTCATAATGCAAAAAATATGCGCTCATTTTAGTTTTTTTTCCAAAAAAATAATACATTTACTACTGCTATCCTGAATTTATTCTAAATTTAAATGTTATGAAACTAAACTGTGTTGTTGTAGATGATAGTTCTATACAGAGGACAATTATTGCAAAATTAGTTAATAATCACCCAGGTTTGCACTTAATCGGGGATTTTTCTAATGCAATAGAAGCAAAAAGTTGTATCTCTTTAAATAATATCGACTTAATATTTCTTGATATAGAAATGCCTGTTATTAACGGCTTTGATTTTCTTGATGGTTTAAAATCTAAACCTCAAATTATATTTATCACTTCTAAAGCCGAATACGCTTTAAAAGCTTTTGATTATGATGCTACAGATTATTTGCAAAAACCAATCGCTGTAGACCGCTTCAATGCCTCTGTAAAAAGAGCAATTGATATGCACCTGCTTAAAAAAGAAGTTAAAGAAGAAGAAGGCGAACATATTTTCATTAAAAGCAACCTTAAAAAACTTAAAATATTCACAGCCAAAATAAAATGGATCGAGGCTTTTGGTGACTATGTAAGAGTGGTTACCGAAGATGACAGCAATTTGGTACTTTCTACAATGAAATCTTTTGAAAATGATTTATCAAAAGACAAATTCATTCGTGTACATAAATCATACATCATCAATATTGATAAAGTAGAGCGTTTTAACAGTAAATTTGCCGAAATTGGAATTACCAAAATTCCACTTAGCCGAAACAAAAAAGAAGATTTAGTAAAAGCATTGTCAACGTCGTAATTTTAATAAAAATCGACATTTACAACCACTTTTATAGCTCTGTATTGAGCAACTGCCTCGAAACTATTCAACATTTTCTGAATAGTTTTTTTTGTATTTCCTAAATGCAGGTTCTGCGGAATCTTAATCAATATCGTTCTGATATACTCATTTCTAATTCTGCTGATCGCAGGTTCTTCCGGCCCCAAAACCGGCATATTCAGGTTTTGACTTAAAACCTGATACAGCCACATTGAACCTTCTTTTAATTTTTCAAATTCACGATGCTTAATCGTCAGCTTTATAATTCTAAAATAAGGCGGATATTTATAAATCAGCCTATCATACAATTGCTCCTTGT
The DNA here is from genome assembly GCF_024171645.1 of Flavobacterium sp. HSC-32F16. Classification (GTDB taxonomy): domain Bacteria; phylum Bacteroidota; class Bacteroidia; order Flavobacteriales; family Flavobacteriaceae; genus Flavobacterium. Next base: position 914,840 of record NZ_JALKAC010000001.1, read on the forward strand.
ACATACCTATATAATTATGGTTTGTAACCTGCTGAATTGTATTATGATTGGGGTTATAAGTCTGAATCACGACTTTGCCCTGCTTTTCAGATCTTCCTGCTCTTCCCGCAACTTGTGTCATCATTTGAAAACTGCGTTCAAAAGCCCTAAAATCAGGATGATGCAGCATATTATCCGCATTCATGATTCCAACCAAACTTACATTATCAAAATCCAAACCTTTGGCCAGCATTTGGGTTCCAACCAAAATATCAATTTCTCTATTTTTAAAAGTATCAATAATCTTTTCAAAACCGAATTTTCCTCGAGTAGTATCCTGATCCATTCTTGCCGTTTTCGCTTTCGGGAAAAGTGATACCAATTCCTGTTCTATTTGTTCCGTTCCAAAACCTTTAGTTGTTAAATCAATACTGGAACAGCTGTGACAGTGCGTCGGCTTTGCAATGGCATATCCGCAATAATGACAGCGCAATTGATTTTTAAACTTATGAAAAGTCAAACTCACATCGCATTGCTGACAATGCGGTACATGACCGCAGGTGATACATTCTATTACAGGCGAATATCCCCGTCTGTTTTGAAACAAAATTACCTGTTCACCCAAAGACAAAGCTTCTGCAATCTCTTCAATTAAAACATCACTAAAATGCCCCGTCATTCTCTTTCTGAAATGTTTATCTTTCAAATCAACCAAAAAAACTTCGGGCATTCGAACATTTTTATAACGCTCTGTAAGTGTAACCAAACCGTATTTTTCACTTTGTGTATTAAAATAGGTTTCAATACTTGGTGTTGCAGATCCTAAAAGCACTTTAGCATTGTGGAAATTAGCCAATACAATAGCTGCATCCCTCGCATGGTATCTTGGCGCAGGATCAGTCTGTTTAAAAGTCTGCTCATGTTCTTCATCAACAATCAATAAACCAAGATCATTAAAAGGTAAAAACAATGCCGACCTCGCTCCTATCACAATTTGAGCTTTTTCTGAATTTTCTAGCGTTTGTTTCCAAACCTCAACTCTTTCATTATTACTGTATTTCGAATGAAAAACAGCAACCTTATCTCCAAAGTGAAGTCGTAATCTGGAAACTAATTGTGTGGTAAGTGCAATTTCAGGAAGCAGATATAGAACCTGTCTGCCCGTCTGCAGATATTCTTCAATTAATTTAATATAAATTTCTGTTTTCCCGCTTGAAGTAACGCCGTGAAGCAAGCAGACTTCTTTCTCAGAAAAACTTTCTTTTATTGATAAAAAAGCATTTTCCTGTGCTTCACTTAATTTTAACTCTTTTTCGGATTTTTCTCCCGTAAACGAAACGCGATCTTGCTGTAAAAGATATTCTTCAAAGATTTCATTCTTAACCAAAGTTTTAATGACAGCGGGAGTTGAACCCGAAACCTCAACTAATTTCTTAACCGTAATGGGCTTTTTTTCTGAAGCACTTATCTGAAAATAATTCAAAACAACTTCCCTTTGCTTATCATTTTTAAGAATATCCAACAAATTCCCTAAACCTTGATCCGTCTCGTATTTTGAATGTAATTTCACATACTTAACAAGCTTTGGTTTGTAGCTTTCTTTAATTTCTTCTTCTAAAACAATAATATCCCTCGCTATTAATTTTTGAAGAATTGGCAGAATATTTTTCCTGTTTAAAATCGAAGCAATCTCCTGAACTTTAAGTGAACTTTGATGCTGAAGTGCTTCATAAATTAAAAACTCATCATCAGAAAGTTCAGAATCGTTAACTACAACTTCTGGTTTATGCGATACAATAGTTTCACTTTCTAACAACAATCCGGTTGGGAAAGCACCGCGATATACGTCGCCAATGCCGCACATATAATAATTGGCCACCCAAAGCCAGTGCTTGATCTGAATTTCGGTTGCAATTGGTTTTTCATCTAGAATTTGATGAATTTCTTTGGCTTCATATAAGGTCGGAGCATTTTCATGTATATCTAAAACAAGCGCCGTATATATTTTGCTTTTACCAAAAGGCACCGCCACGCGCATTCCTTTTTTAATAAAATGGAACTCGGCCTCAGAAACACGATATGTAAAGGTTTTAGCTAAGGAAAGCGGTAAAATAACTTCGATAAAAAACATGTAGTATATAATGGGATTGCAAAGTTACTTTTTTCCTGTAGATTTTTGAGCCAAATATTCATCAACCAGTTTCAAAGTATGATTTAAAGATTCTATATTCTTCCAATCATCATGACCTGGAATAATATAAACGGGATTCTTAAATTTTGTTTGTACTTTTTTGATTGACTTTTTCCATTCTTTTACATCAGAATCTCCCAAATAACCAAGATCTACAGCATCGGCACTTTTTACAAAACAACCTCCATAAAGAACTTTTTCTTTACCAAACCAAGCCACAATATTATCTGGTGCGTGTCCTTTTCCTGGATAAAATACTTCAAAAGTATGCTTGCCCAGAGTGAAAGTCGTATCATTTGGAATTATAAATTCGGCTCTTTTTTCTTTATTCTTTTTCAGAATATCATCCGTTAGCTTAATTGTATACGTTTTGATTCCTTTTTTTCTGTAAAAATCTAAACCTCCTGCACGATCATCATGAGAATGTGTTGCAAAAAGCATAATAACATCTTTATGATGTTTTGCTTTTATAGTATCTAATAATGGCTGAAATTGTGTTTGATCCCACGGAGCATCAAACAGAACAACACCTTTATCTGTAACCAGATACATTGCATTAGCCGATATTAACGCTCCTTTGTAATCATGAAACGTTTTATAAACATAAAAGTCACCCGTAAGATGACTTATTTGTAATGGCGAATTCTTAGATTGTCCAAAACTATTTAAAGCTGTGAATAAGAATAAAATTATCGAAGCTAATTTTCGCATGTAATCTTTTGAATTAATTTTTCACTCTAGCCCAGTATTGCGTTCTTCCCATAATTGAGATGCCCACATAACCACGAAGTTTTAATTTATCTGCAGATTCTAATGAAATATAGCATTTGTATTTTTTACCACTTGTAGGGTCCAAAATTGTTCCTCCATTATATTCTGATCCATCTTTTTTTAATCCGTTTATAATAACCATTCCTAAAATAGGTTTGTTTTTATCTGCACCGTCGCATTTAGTACAAAGGTCTTTTTTATGACTCTCACGAAGGATTTCTACAACCTTGCCATATATTTTACCCGACTTTTCGTAAATCTCTACTACAGATTTAGCCTCGCCAGTTTCATCATCAATTGTTTTCCATTTTCCAATTACACCTTGGCTTTGCATGGTCAGGGCAAAGAAGAACACTCCGATAGTCAGCATCAAATTTTTCATATTATTTTTCTTTTTTTTGTTTTAATTTTCTGATAGAAGCATTCAATTCGAACCCTAAAAGCAGAATCATACAGTTTATCCAAATATAAAACATTAGAATTAATAATGTTCCAATTGATCCATAAAGTTCGTTATATTTTGAGAATTTTATAACCCAAATCCCAAAAAAGAACGAAGATATAACAATTAAGATCGTGGTAAAAACAGAACCTATGCTTATAAAAGGCACTTTATTGTACTGTTTTGTACCATAACGTAATAATATTGAAGATGTTATCAGAATCATCAGAACAACGAATAAATATCGTCCTAAAATAATTAGCGGAATACGATCGCTTAATACATCCTGAATAATTGTTTTTTGAATAAAAACCTCAAAAACAACAATTGTAGCTACTGTTACAAACAATATTACGGTCATAGTAAGTGAAATGGCAAGTGCTACTAAATACTGCCTAAAAAAACCTCGCTTGTCAAAAACGTGTTTAGATGATTCGAAACCGCTCAAGATTCCGTTAACACCATTTGCCATTAAAAAAATAGAAAGCAAAAATCCCGACGATAATAACCCAGAGTGACTATTATTTAAAATATCGCTGATAATTTTACTAATTGCATCATAAGTATTTGGTGGAACGCTTTGCTGTACAAACTGCAGAAAATCTTCCTGAAAATTATCTATTGGAATAAACGGAATTAAGTTTAAGATAAATAAAGCAAAAGGAAACAAAGCCATAAAAAAGCTAAAAGAAACGGCACTTGCATGGTAGGAAAATGCACCTTCAAGAATTCCTAAAGTGTACATTTCAAGTAAATCATACAAAGAAAATCCCTCTAACCAAGGGAGTTTTATCTTTTTTAAAAGCCGGGCCAGATTGCGTATTACGGGCAATTTCTCAATCCGGTCTTCTATCTCTTTCGACATATTTTTGATTTTAGATTTTAGAGTTTTGATTTTAGATTGAAAACCTAACTCATAACTTATAACTCAAAATTTTTAACTTTACTAAAAAGCTTTCAAGCTCAAATCCATGTTGTAAATAGAATGCGTTAAAGCACCAGATGAAATATAATTTACACCACAAAGAGCATATTCGCGGATCGTTTTTTCATTAATATTTCCTGAAGATTCTGTCTGGCATTTTGTACCAATTAAATTTACTGCCGTTTTTGTATCTTCGTAATTGAAATTGTCAATCAGGATTCTGTGAACTCCGTCACTCAGCAAAATTTCTCTAATCTCATCAAGGTTACGAGCCTCAACGATGATTTTTAAATCCAGGTTATTCTCTTTTAAATATTCTTTTGTTTTAGAAATCGCGCGTGTAATTCCGCCTGCAAAATCGATATGATTGTCTTTAAGCATCACCATATCATAAAGTGCAAAACGGTGATTTTCGCCTCCTCCTATTTTTACGGCCCATTTTTCGGCTGCTCTAAAGTTTGGAGTTGTTTTACGAGTATCTAAAATCTTAGCACCGGTTCCTTCCAAAAGTTCAACGTATTGATTTGTTTTGGTTGCAATAGCAGACATACGCTGCATAGTGTTTAAGACAACTCTTTCGGCCTTTAAGATAGATTGCGAACTTCCCGAAACTTCAAAAACAACTTCTCCATATTCTACATGCGTACCGTCTTCAATAAAAGTTTTTACTTTTAATTTAGGATCAACATGTTCAAATATCATTTTGGCAGCTTCAACACCGGCAATTATTCCCTGATCTTTTACTAATAATTTTGCCTGACCATGAGCAGTGTCAGGAATACAGGCTAGAGAACTGTAATCACCTGTACCAACATCTTCTCTGATGGCATTACTTATCAAAAGTTGTAATTCTGCTTGAAATTGAGCTTCGCTTATCATTTTTCTATTTTTAATAATATGCTAAATTAGGACTTATTTTATGGATTTAAAAGTTTCCTTTCTGCTAAAAGTTTCTTATCACCTTAAATTTATATTTAGCCGCAGATTAAAAGGATTAAAATGATTTCAAAAAAATATGTGCTAATCTGTGTAATCTGTGACTAATAATTTTTCCAATCAAAATGTACGTCAACAATTAAAAACATTAAATATCTTTGGGGTTCAATCAAGCAAAATTTATGGGATTAATTAAAGATATTTACTCCGTTTCTTTTTACGAAAAATTCAGTCAGGCTGCTGCCGAAGTACATCCGGCATTCAACAAACAAAAATTTATTGAAACAATTTACGAAGGTGATTTTGCTCAAAAAGAATGGAAAGAAAGAATGAAACATACCACAGTTGTATTTCATCAATTTATGCCTCAAAATTTTCCTGAAGCCGTTTCTCTAATTGACAAAATCATTAAAAATTTAAAGAAGAACAATTTTGCAGACAGTAATTTAGCTTTCATTTTCTTTGCCGATTATATTGAAATGTATGGTTTAGACGATTTTAAAACTTCGGCGAAAGCCTTTATATCTATAACGCAGTTTATAAGCTGTGAATTTGCCGTTCGTCCTTTTATTTTAAAATATAAAGAACAAATGATCGCCGAGATGACAAAATGGTCTTTGCACGAAAATCATCATGTGAGAAGATTAGCCAGTGAAGGTTCACGCCCGAGATTACCGTGGGCAATGGCCATTCCGTTTCTTAAAAAAGATCCTTCCTCTATTCTGCCTATTTTGGAAAATTTAAAAAATGATCCTTCAGAATATGTCCGCAGAAGCGTTGCCAATAACTTAAATGATATTGCAAAAGATAATTCGCAAATTGTGTTAGAAATCGCCAATAAATGGAAAGGACACAGCAAAGAAACAGACGGAATTATCAAACACGGCTGCCGAACTTTATTAAAACAAGGTCATCCTGAAATTTTAAGTCATTATGGTTTAGAAAGCACCAATATCGAGCTTTCTTTGTTTGAAATTAAAACTCCAATTGTAAAGATTGGTGATTATCTTCAGTTTCATTTTCACCTAAATAATAAAAATGAAGAACCAAAAACGATTCGTTTAGAATATGCTGTTCATTATAAAAAAGCAAAAGGACATTTGGCAAAAAAAGTTTTTAAAATCAGTGAGAAAGTTTATCAACCCAATCAATTAACTAAGATTGAAAGAAACCAATCTTTTAAATTGATCACAACGAGAGTTTTTCATACAGGAGCGCATCAGTTGTCGATCATTATAAACGGAACTGAGAGTGAAGTTTTAGAATTTGAGCTTACTCTTTAATCAATAATTAAATTGAAAATGAAAAAAAAGATAATAATAATTTCAATCCTAATAATTGTAACCTTTGTACTTTATAGGTCCTATAAGTACGATTTAATGGAATACATGAACTCAAGGCATATCATTAAGTGGGCTCCTAATGTAAAAATAAACTATAAAGATTTTGAAGGAAGCCCAAATGTTGATGATGGATATAACGTTCATTATTATCATGGAATGTATCTTAAAGCAAATGATCTTCAAGACGCTCATGCAGTAGCTTTTTTTAATAAAAAAACAATCTTGGATAAGAGATACTATTAATGTCAAGCCTGAGCAAAAAAAACTGCAAATGATTATATTTGATTTATATGAATACTACGCACGAAGAACTAACTTAAAGATAGATCAAATCAGAAATGATGATACCAAAGAGTTTAAGGATATTCAAATAATTTTCAATAATGAATACAATCAATTATTAGAAACTGAAAACCAAATGTTTAATGAAGATTCAAAACTGCAGGAAGAAATAAAATATTGGAGGCCAAAAATCGATTCATTGTTAAAAACAACAAGAATTAAATAACAGCCATTAAATCAGGTTTTTCCTTACTTTTATAATTCAAAAAAAAATCAAAATAAGTTTCTTAATCTAAATTAAGTTACAGACAATTACTATTGCCGTAATTTTGTTTTCAAATCAAATCAAAATACCACATGTCAAATATCAGTTTAATTATCGAAGAACGTGCTGCCAATATTGGCAACTTTATGGTAGGCCGTTTATTGCCTTTCCGTGAAAAAAGAGCTGTTGGACCATTTGTCTTTATCGATCATATGGGACCTGCACATTTAAGTGATCATGAAAATATGGATGTTCCGCCACATCCGCATATTGGACTTTCAACTCTTACTTTTTTGTTTGAAGGAAGCATTATGCACCGCGATAGTTTAGGAACAGAATTAGAAATAAAACCCGGCGCCGTAAACTGGATGACAGCCGGAAAAGGAATTGTTCACTCTGAAAGAACTCCTGAATATTTAAGACATTCAGACAAAATGCTTCACGGATTGCAGATTTGGGTGGCGCTTCCAAAAGAATTGGAGCAAATGGATCCGAATTTTACGCATGTTGAAGCGGATGATATTCCGGCTTGGGAAGAAGATGGTGTTTCATATAAATTAATTGCCGGCGAAGCATTTGGTAAAAAATCGCCTGTTCCTGTTTACAGTCCGTTATATTTTATTGAGATTAAAAGCAAAGAAGCTAAGAAAATCAATATTGGAAGCCATTTATTCGGCGAAAGCGGTTTGTATATTTTAGAAGGAAGTATCAAAAGCGGAGAACACGTTTACGATCCAAAACAAATTTTAATTACAAACGACAGCACGCTTTGTGAGTTTGAAATTGCCGAAAATTCTACGGTTTATATTTTTGGAGGACAGCCGTTTCCTGAAGAACATTTTATCTTTTGGAATTTTGTTTCGTCGGATAAAGAATTAATCGAAAAAGCTAAAAAAGACTGGACAGAACAAACTTTCCCAAAAGTTCCAGGCGAAACTGAATTTGTTCCATTACCTCAACCAAGAATTAAATAAATATGGATACAATCTCAGCAAAAATAGATACACGTTTGTATCGAACGGAAATAAAATCAGCCAGTGACAACATTCTAATTTCGGATGAACCACAGGAATTGGGCGGAAAAAATTTAGGTTTAAATCCGACCGAGCTTTTAGCAGCTTCATTGGCTTCATGTACTGTAATCACATTAAGAATGTACATCAATCGTAAACAATGGAACGTCGACGAAATAAATGTCAAAATTGATTTTGACAGAGATTCTGAGCGAAGTGTATCGGTATTTACGCGAAAAATCGAAGTAATCGGTGAAGTTGACGAAACGCAAAGACAGCGTTTAGAAACGATTGCTAACAGCTGCCCGATTCATAAAACATTGACACATTCAATAGAAATTAAAACCACACTAATATAATTATCATGGAAATTCAACAAATAAACGATACTAAAAAAGGCTATTTTGAAGCTGTAGAAAACGGAAAAGAAGCTGGAAAAATGACCTATACTTGGGCTGGAGATTCAAAATTTATAATTGACCATACCGAAGTAAGTCCCGATTTTAACGGAAAAGGGGTTGGTAAAAAATTGGTTTTGGCCTCGGTAGATTACGCAAGAGCTAACAATGTAAAAATTATTCCGCTTTGCCCTTTTGCAAAAAGTGTTTTTGATAAGGTTGAGGAAATACGTGATGTGCTTTCTTAAAGATTCTGAGTTGCTAAGGGACTAAGTTTTTTTAACCGCAAAGCTCGCAAAGAATTATGCAAAGTTCGCAAAGTTTTTTTGACAAAGCTTTGCGAACTTTTGCGTTTGTATTATGTTAAAGATAAAAAAAACCTTGCGCTCTTTGCGGTTAAAATCAACGTAAAGAAATTCAATTTTCAAATCTCTCCGAAAACTCGTATATTTGCATGTAATTTAAACTTAGAGTATGACAAGGATAATTACGCTTTTCTGTATTTTTATAGCACAAATCGGCTTTTCTCAATCGGCTGAAAGTTATTTAGAAAAAATCAGAAATAATGAAGCTCTCTTAACAGCTTTTTTTCAACAAATGCCTAAAGGAGGCGATTTACACCACCATTTTTCCGGATCCGTTTATGCAGAACCGCTTTTAGAAAGAGCTATTGCAGAAGATTTTTATTTGAATTTAGAAACTATGGCGGTTTCGAAAACCAAACCTGAAAAAGGAAACTGGGAAAGCTTTTCATCCCTTAAACAAAAAGGAAAACTAGATTATTACGAACAGCAAGTTATGCAGACTTGGTCTGTTAAGGATTATAACGGTTCTGTTCCTTCTGATGATCAATTTTTTGATTCTTTTCAAAAATTTGAGCCAACTATCAAGGGGCATTTTGCAGAAGGAATGCTCGAGTTAAAAAAGCGCGCCATTGCCGAAAATGTTACATATATCGAAACCCAATTATCTACAATTCCGTGTGATATGAATGTTTCCGATTTAAGTGATTTCAATACAAAATTACGTCAGGCAGCAACTCAAAAAGATGAAAGCGCCGTTTTAAAACTTTTAGACGAATTGTATAAATCACTTCAGAAAAAAGAGGCTAAAAAATATGCGGAAGATTTCAACAATAATTTTATAGCAAAACTTCACAAAGATTTAAAAATGGACGATGAACGCTTTACAATGCGTTATCAAAACTTTGTGCTGCGTTTTATGGAACCGGTTGATTTATTCAAAAATCTGGTTATTGCTTTTATTTCTTCTAAAGAAAGTAAACTGACTGCGGGTGTAAATATCGTTTCTCCAGAACATGGCGAAAATTCAATGAAAGATTATTGGCTGCACATGGTCATGTTTAAATACTGTCACGATAAATTTCCTGATGTAAAATACACACTTCATGCCGGCGAATTGACTTTAGGTTTAGTTCAGCCCGAAGACCTAACTTGGCATATTAACGACGCGATTTACATTGCTGGAGCTAACCGAATTGGTCACGGAGTTGATATTGCTTACGAAGCTAATTCATACGATTTGCTGAAGTATATGTCTAAAAATAATATTCCAATCGAAATCAATTTGGTGAGTAACGAATTCATTTTAAAAGTAAAAGAAAACAGACATCCCTTTACGCTCTACAAAGAATTTAATGTTCCAATTGTAATCAGTACAGACGACGCGGGAATTTTGAGAAGTAATATGACTGAACAATATGTTTTATTAGCTAAAAGATATCCGGATGTGAATTACGAAACGATCAAAAAATACGTTTACAACAGCATCAATTACAGTTTTATTCAAGATGAATCGGTTAAAAAACAATTGATTAAAGATCTTGATAATAGATTTAAAGTTTTTGAAGCTAAGTTTAACAACTAAACGAAACCCGACAGGTTTTAAAAACCTGTCGGGTTTAATAACAGGATAACTATGATATTAGAAGCCGCATTTCTTTACGTAAAACCAGAATTGGCCCATCAATTTGAAGCTGATTTTGCAAAAGCAAGCCAATATATTTCATCAATCAATGGTTATCAAGGACATCGATTAGAAAAATGTCTTGAAGTAGAAAATAAATATCTTTTATTGGTCGACTGGAATGCGCTTGAAGATCATACAATAGGTTTCAGAAATTCTGGCGCCTATTTAGAATGGAAGAAAATTTTACATCATTATTACGAACCGTTTCCTATTGTAGAGCATTTTGAAACGGTTTTTAAAAATAAAAAATAGTGTTTTATTTAGCCACAGATTTCACAGATTAAAAGGATTTTTTTTTTTTTAATTTAAACAATGTAATCTGTATTAATCTGTGAATCTGTGGCAAAAAAATAAAAATTCGTGCTAATTAGTGTAATTAGTGGTAAATAAAACTTACTTAAATGAATATCAAACTTATCGCCATAGGCAAAACAGATAACAAATCGCTTCAAACTTTGATTGACGATTATACCAAACGTTTGTCGTTTTATATCAAATTTGATTTGGAAATTATTCCAGACATCAAAAACGTAAAAAACTTATCTGAAAGCCAGCAAAAAGAAAAAGAAGGCGAATTGATTCTGGCAAAACTTTCGCCAACAGATCAATTGATTTTATTGGATGAAAATGGAAAAAACTTTTCCAGCGTTGGTTTTTCTGAAGAATTACAAAAGAAAATGAATTCCGGAATCAAAACTTTGGTTTTCGTTATCGGCGGTCCTTATGGATTTTCGGATACCGTTTACAGCAAAGCTCAGGGAAAAATTTCGCTTTCGCTGATGACTTTCTCACATCAAATGGTACGTTTATTTTTTATAGAACAATTATATCGAGGTTTTACGATTTTACGTAATGAACCTTATCATCACCAGTAAAATTTAGTGTTCAGTTCCTGTTTTTAGTGTTCAGTTTTAAAAGATGAATTCACTTGGAAGTTCATCATTGAAAGTATCTAACTCATGAACTAAAATTTTATTTTCAATATACTCTTTATAACTCATGTTCTGATCAAAAATGAAAATAATTTTCGGATTAATCGCAAAATCAATTTTATAAAGTTCTTTTAGAACGTCAGCTTTTTTAACTTCAAAATGGTTGTTAAGTAAAACTAAATCACTTCCTTTTTTGAATTCAAATATAAAACCTGCTTCATCCATTGGTTTTTTAGTTTTATAAAACACTTTCGTGAAAGGCAGAAAGGCTAAATTCTTCCCAATAGAATCTGCGTAAGAATAATAATTTTCGGCATTTTCATTTTTGTGGGCGCTGTCGGCTCTTTTCTTTTCCTGCATTTTGATAACCTGCGGCATTACCAATTTCAAAGGCAGACGTTTGTCGATATTAAAAATCCAATTGGTTGAAATTATGGCGCTTTTTCTATTTAAATCTGCTATTGTATCTTTTCCTTCGACTTTAAAAAAGATATAAATTGGCGAATGATCTTGTACGTCTTTTACAATTGAAACATTTGATTTTGGAAGTAAAACATCTTCTTTTTTTCCGCAAGAGAAAAATAACAGAGCGATAATTATAGTAATGTATTTCATAAATATTTTTTTCTTTAAGTTCTATTCCACTTTATAATCACCTTCTTTTAGCATTGGAAACCAATGCGTCAAATTCGCAAATCTCATTATATGATAACAGTCGTAACCTGCCAAAAGCTCTTTTTTTGAGGTAAGAATTAATCTCGTCTTACTTGGCAAGCAACCAAATTTAGCTTCGTAAATTGATAACCCTTCAAAGAAATTATTCAAAATATAAGGAGTATTTCTAGTTCCTTCTCCATATTGAAATACTGAAGTGATTATTTTTACCATCATTTCAAAATAACGATTGGCTAATTCCTCATTTCCAAGACGCTTGTATGCATAAGATAATTCTTTATGTCCCGTAATATTGTTTGGACTTTGCTTTAGAATTTCTTTAGCAGTAATAATTGCTTCATCATAGTTTTTCTCTTCATTCAATTTATATACTTTACGGGCTAAACTATCTAAGTACGCAGGATTTATTGAATGGGAATGAATTTTATATTTAGTCAAACTTATTATTTGCGCAGCGGTTATGGCTGCTGTATCTAACTTCTGAAGCTGCGTTTCTATATTTTTATAATAATAAATTGAACTTGGATTTGTTGATTCAGTAATTGAGACATTAAAACTTTGAACACTTTTTTGAGTCTCTTCTTTGTATGCTTCAACAGGGTTCTTGACTTCTTTTGCTTTTGCTGTGCTTTTTTTATCTCTCGTGTTATCTGTATAAGAAGGATCTCCGTAAATTAAATCTTTAGTTTTAGTATTTTTCTTTGGCGGCGGTGGTGGCAGCGGTGCTTGGGCAAAGCTTAAATTAACTAGAAAACAAATAAAGAAAACAAAGTATTTTTTATTTTTCATTAATATCAAATTAAAAAAAGGATAATTTAAAAACGCATTTTATTAAACAAAGTAACGCATTCAACTGCTTCCTTCACATCATGAACTCTTAAAATTTTTGCACCTTTTGTCAAAGCAATCGTATTTAAAAACGTAGTTCCATTTAAAGCTTCCTGTGGTGTAATATCGAGAGTTTTATAAATCATTGATTTTCTGGAAATACCAGCTAAAACAGGTAATTCTAAAAGATTAAAAAGTTCCATTTTCTGCATGACTTCATAATTCTGATCGGTTGTTTTGGCGAAACCAAATCCTGGATCGAGAATCAAATCGTTGATTCCTAAAGCTCTTGCCTTTTTTACTTTTTCAGAAAAATAAAAAAGCATCTCTTTTACAATGTCATCATACTGCGTCAAACTCTGCATAGTCTGCGGATTACCACGCATGTGCATCATAATGTAGGGAACGTTGTATTTTGCAATAACATCAAACATTTTATCATCTAATTCTCCCGCTGCAATATCGTTTATAATTGCTGCACCGCTTTCTATACTTGCTTTGGCAACTTCCGCTCTAAATGTATCGATTGACAATAAAGCTTTCGGAAAATGCTTTAAAATCAATTCTATGACAGGAATAATTCGGTCGATTTCTTCTTGTTCAGAAACAAATTCGGCACTCGGTTTACTTGAGTATGCACCAATATCAATAAATGATGCTCCTTCAGAAAGCATTTTATCTACCTGAGAAATTATTTGGTCTTCGTTTTTATATTTTCCTCCATCAAAGAAAGAATTTGGCGTAACATTCAAAATACCCATTACTTTAGGAATCGATAAATCTATAAGTTCGCCTTTGCAGTTAATCGTCATCTGTTTTGTTATTTTTGTTTTAGGTTTCAAGTTTGCTTCGCCAGTTCGGCTTTCAGCCTCGTATCAAGTTCTAGAACTTACGCAATCTGCATCAACTTGAAACTTTAAACCTGAAACTTTTTTATATTTCCAAATTATTCCCGTTAACACTTTGTTTAGAAAAAACTTGAAACAAAGAAAACCTGAAACTTGAAACTCTTTAATTTAATCCTTATTTTTGAAGAAATTTTAGCAAATATACAGCAATAAATGAAGAATACTTCCCTTGAATTTGATAATGTAATTACGGTTTGCCGAACCTTATTTATCAATAAAATGAAAGATTACGGCAGTGCATGGAGAATTTTAAGATTACCATCGCTGACGGATCAAATTTTCATAAAAGCACAAAGAATCAGAAGTTTACAGGAAAATGATGTCCGTAAAGTTGATGAAGATGAAAAAGGAGAATTTATCGGAATCATCAATTATTCTATCATGGCTTTAATTCAGCTAGAATTGGGCGTTGTGGATCAGCCGGATTTGGATGTAGAAAAAGCAACTGAATTGTATGACGCTAAAGTAAAGTTAACCAAAGAATTAATGGAAGCTAAAAATCACGATTACGGCGAAGCATGGCGTGATATGCGTGTTAGTTCTTTAACAGATTTGATTCTTCAAAAGTTACTTCGCGTAAAACAGATTGAAGATAATAAAGGTCTTACTTTAGTTTCTGAAGGAATTGATGCTAATTATCAGGATATGATTAATTACTCGGTTTTTGCCCTGATTTTAAATCCAATCAAATAAATATTAGCCACTAATCTTACGAATTTTCACAAATTAATTCGTGGAGATTCGTAAAATTAGTGGCAAACATAAATCCCAAATAGATTTCCTATGAAAAACATTATTACTCAATTTTCCCGATTATTTGTCGGTGTATTATTTATCATTTCCGGATTAATTAAATTAAACGATCCAGTGGGTTTCTCTTATAAATTAGCTGAATATTTTAGCGAACCCGTTTTTAATATGCCGTTTTTAGAGCCATTTGCTTTAGGTCTGGCTATTTTTCTGGTTATTCTGGAAGTGGTTTTAGGTGTCATGTTATTAGTAGGCTACAGAGCAACAATGACAATTTGGGCTTTATTACTTTTAATTGTTTTCTTTACCTTCCTTACCTTCTACTCCGCTTATTTCAATGTGGTAAAAGATTGCGGCTGTTTTGGCGACGCATTGCACTTAACGCCTTGGGAATCATTTACAAAAGACATAGTATTATTATTCTTTATCTTGATTTTATTCTTCAATCAAAGATTAATAAAACCATTATTTTCAACTCCAAAAACCAATTTTGCCGTTTATGTAAGCGTTGTTTTATGCTCTTTAATGGCAGTTTGGGTTTTAAATCACAATCCTATAAAAGATTTCCGTCCGTATAAAGTAGGAAGCAATATCGAAAAAGGAATGGAAATTCCGGAAGGAGCGCCAAAATCTGTTGTAGAAATGATTTTCATTTACAAAGTAAACGGTGTTGACAAAGAATTCACCGAAAAAGATTTAATGAATATTCCTGAAGGAGCAACGTTTGTTGACCGAAAAGATAAAGTAATTTCAGAAGGTTATGTGCCGCCAATTCATGATTTTACAATGACCAAAGACGATTCTGATTATAAAGAAGAATTACTAAAAGAACCTAAATTATTAGTTTTTGTAACGTATGATCTAACTAAATCTGAACCAGCCGGAATGAAAAAATTGGCTAAAGTTACTGCAGATGCCAAAGCAAAAGGTTACAAAGTTATTGCCATGACAGCTTCTGGAGCTGATGAAATTGCAAAAGCTAAAAAAGAATACAATTTAAATGTTGATTTTTATTTTTGTGATGCTACAACTTTAAAAACAATCGAAAGAGCAAATCCAAGCATTGTTGTAATACAAAAAGGAACTGTTGTTCAAAAACTACATTATAACGATGTTGATGATTTAAAATTATCAGACGTAGCTTATAGTCTTTAAGAAACACTATTATACTTATTAAAGAGCACCAATATTCTAATTTTATTTAGATATATTGGTGCTCTTTTTTAAACAGTAAAACCAATTAAAAAAAATTCTAAATTAAACCGTTTCAGATCTATGATTGCAAAATTACTAAGAGCATTAAGCAGACTGTTTTTTTCAAATCCTTTACTGTTTCTATTTGTATCAGCATTGCTTATTTACATTATTTACGATACTTATATTAGAGTGACTTCTGGCAGTCATTTAATTCCTATAAATATTTTAGCATTAATAGCCGGCGTAATTTTTGAGAGTAAAAGAATTACAAAAAGATGGATTATTGTAGTGCTAATCGGGATAGTATCTTTTCTTTTTGCGTTTGGTTTTTTATACGTTATAGCCGATTCAGGTTTAAATAAAAGATATAATCCTTTTGACATTTTTAATATCAGCATTCGCATATGGCCTCTAATTTTTCTTGTATTGTACTTTATCTTCTCACTCCTGTTTTACAAGTATAGAATAATTCCCAAATTAACAGAAGGCATAACTTTACTTCAATCTATAGCTGTTATTTATTGGGTTATTGATTATGGTTTCATTTCAAGTACTAATTTGCTTATGAAGACATTTCTGGTAATTGGTTTACTTTTTTCTTTATTCTCTATTTTTCATGCTTTTACGAAAACTCATTTATCAAATACTCACAAACTTATTCTGAGTATTTGGAGTTCTATTATTATGCTGCTTTTTGCTTTAGATAATCTTCATCTAATTAATCAGCCTGCACCAGTTGAAAATACAGCTAACCTATTGAAAATTCTTTATCTTGGTCTGCAATATTTTCTCTTAGGTATTTCAAGTATTTATATTATTCAAAACTTTATTATGTTGTTTCGTTTCTTGCCTCGCCCCTGGAAATTCTTCAATTCAAAGTATTTCAACAGTGTAAGAAAACTCAAGGACGATCATATTAATCGATATTCAGATGAGCAGGTTCCTGCAGTTCATTCCTTAATTTGTATACTTTTTATAGGCACAGTTTTCTTCTTGAACTATTATTATCAAATGGTTCCCAAACAATTTATAATCTGGATGGCATTTGTAACCTTTCCGTTTATTGTAATTGTCTATAATTATCTTATTGGTAAAAAAAATTATGCCTATCTTCTAGTCTTTTTTCTATTTATGTCCTGCCAAAATAAAGCAGAAAAAATTCAGAAAATCAATTCTCAAAACATTCAATTAAATGAAGTCGTTTCCGATTTAACTTCGGAACAAATTGAAAAAATAAAATATATTCAGAAGGCTTTTGCCGAAGTTGACAAAAGCAATAAGTTAGAATATTTATTGTTTAGATAAAAAACCATTTTACAATAACTAGAAACCATGAAACAATTTCAAAAAATATTCTTTGCTTTTTTATCAACTATTTTAGTAAACTACACAGCTTTCAGCCAGGAAAAGAAAGCGAATCAAGGTGAAAGATATATATTCTTTTTCCACAATAAATTTGTGGAGGAAAATGATCTAAATGTTGCTCATCCTGAATATGGAAAAGCCGAATACAATGAAATTGTAAACTCTTTCAAAAAAGATAATTTTATTGTTTTCAGTGAAAAAAGAAAGACAAACACCAATGCTTCTGATTACGCAGAAAAAGTAGTAAAACAAATTAAAAAACTGCTGAAAAAAGGCGTTTCTCCTAACAAAATAACCGTAATTGGAACTTCAAAAGGAGGCTATATTGCACAATATGTTTCGACTTATTTAGCAAATCCAAATGTCAATTTTGTTTTTATTGGAAGTTTTAGAGATGTCGATATCGAAGAAATTCCAGATATTAATTTCTGCGGTAATATTTTGACTATTTATGAAAAATCTGACATTTATGGTGTTTCGGCTGTTAGAAGAAAAGAAACTTCAAAACTAAAAATAAATCATTTTAAGGAAGTTGAATTGAATACCAATTTAAAACATGGTTTTCTATATAAAGCTTCTGATGAATGGATTGTTCCGTGCAAAAAATGGGCAGATGAAAATTATGAACTGAATTAAAAAAATTACAAATAAAATCCAGAAAGCTTTCAATATTTTAATTTTATTGAAAGCTTTTTTCATTAATATCTGACGTTTTTTTGCTCTAAAAATCAATCTCCAAACTAAAAATTAAATCATTTTTTGAACTCAAAAAAAACGTATTCAAAAAACTATGGGATTTCACACCCAACTATTACGATTTCATTCTCGTTTTTCTAACCAAAAACTGCTGTTTTGTTACAAAATAAACGAGTCTTCAAATTTTGTTAATCTGCATTTGGCTTTCAATTTGTTTGTTTAACTTTGTTGAAAATCACTAATTCTATGAAACAAATAGCTTTAATCTTTATTGCATTTATAACCTTTTCATGTTCGCAAGCTCAGAAAACGAGTTTTTCTAAAGAAGCTTTATCAGAAAAATTATTAACCCTTGATGGAGATCAGGTTACTTTTAAAAATATTTTAAAAAAATACAAAGGAAAAACTTTGGTTATTGAAGTTTGGGCTTCTTGGTGTGGCGACTGTGTAAAAGCAATGCCAAAACTAAAAGAACTACAAGCTAACAATTCTGATGTTTCTTATTTATTCCTGTCTGCAGACAAGACTGCTGAAAAATGGAAAGCAGGAATCGAAAAACACGAATTAAAAGGCGATCATTTTATGATGAACGACGGTATGAAAGGTGTTTTTGGAAAAGCAATCGATCTGGATTGGATTCCGAGATATATTATCGTTGACAAAACCGGAAAAATCGTTTTATACCGTGCCATAGAAACGGATTTTGACAAGATCAATGAAACTTTAAAAGGTTTAAAATAATTACAAAAATATCAAAGTCAAATAATCATTTATTTTTTGACTTTACTTCAATAAAACAAAAAAATAAAAACTACCAAAATGAGAAAAAAAATTGTTGCAGGAAACTGGAAAATGCATAAAAATGCAGAACAAACTGAAGAATTACTAAGTGAATTAATCACTAAAATCCCAGCTCAAACAACTGCACAAGTAATTGTTGCGCCAACATTTGTAAACTTACAAGCTGCTGCTGCAAAATTAAAAAACACAACTATCGGCGTTTCTGCCCAAAACGTTCACCAGGCTGAAGGCGGTGCTTTTACAGGAGAAATTTCTGCTGATATGTTAACAAGCATTGGCGTTAATACAGTGATTTTAGGACACTCTGAGCGCAGAGCTATTTTTAACGAAACTGATGCTTTAATTGCTGACAAAGTTGATACTGCTTTGAAACATGATATGACTGTAATTTTCTGTTTTGGAGAAGAATTAAAAGATCGTCAATCTGGAAATCATTTCAATATTGTGGAAAACCAATTGCGTGACGGAATATTCCAGATTGCAAAAGAATCTTGGTCTAAAGTTGTTTTAGCTTACGAACCTGTTTGGGCTATCGGAACTGGAGAAACAGCTTCTCCGGAACAAGCACAAGAAATGCACGAATTTATTAGAGAAACTATCCGCAAAGCTTTTGGAGCTGAAATCGCTGATGAAGTTTCTATTTTATATGGTGGTTCTGTTAAACCAGAAAATGCGAAAGAAATCTTCTCTAAACCAGATGTAGACGGTGGTTTAATTGGAGGTGCTGCTTTAAAAGCAGATGATTTCTTAGCTATCGTTACTGCTATTTAATTTTAGATTTTGAAATCCCTATAAAAAAAGCGTTCGCATAGCGAACGCTTTTTTTATATCCTTCGGCTTTCGGCTAAATTTAATTAATAAATGATCCCAAAAGCGGACAATTATACTTTTTAAATGTTGGTGTAGATTTATAAATAGAATAAAAATTAATCAGCTCTTTCCCTGCTGTAAACGGATTTTTTTCTTCTTCTTGGGCAGAAATTAAATCGGCGTAATGATTGTAATAATTACATTCAAAAATCATTAAACTTGCCATTGCTTTCTCGTTATTGTTTTTAGACAATTTGAGAGCCTTCTTGTAATATATTTTAGCCATTTTAAGGTTGTAATAATTTCCGTTTTGGAATTTCTTTTCTTTCTCTGTATTATCGCCGTAAACATAATCTATGTAAGAGTCGCCTGAACTCCAGTCATAGGCAGTCATCATCCAGGAATTCCCCAAATACGATACATTAAAATAAGCGTGTGCCAATTGCAGATTACTGCTTGCTGTATTTTGTTTTTTTAACTGAATTAATTTGGCTATAAATTCTGTTTTATTAAAACGATAATCGAATTTGCGTTCTTTATCATTTTGAAGAATTTTAGGCGTAAACGGATTTTCGTTTAAGTAATTTTTATACTCATAATTCTTTTCCCAAAAATCCTGAGGCATGCTTGAGAATGTTTCGTAAGCCAGTTCCAAATTATTATTTCTAAAAGCAATTGTTCCTTTTAAATCCTTATAATAATTAATATTTGGAGCAATTGTTCCTGAACAAAGGTATTTTTCGAAAGGCGTTTTATCTCTTTTTTGCTGTAAAGCCATTAAAAGGTCAATATCTTTTACAGACGCATTTCTGTCAAAATATCCTATATAGCTAAAAAAGTACTGATTGCTGTAAGCCGAATATCCTCCTTCATTTTTAATATCTGATTTCATAGAAAGCAAACCTGCTGAAACAACATCTCCTTTTTGGAGAAATTCATTACTTGCGATTCGGTACAAACTATATAAATTTTTAAATAGTCCGTTATCTGTTTCTACCAGATTTTCAACTGAATTAAAATAAGTATAAAGCTGATTCTGATTTTTTTCATCTTTTAAATTATCTTGTTTTAAAGAAACCAATGCCAATTGAATATTCTTTTGCATTTGTATTGAGGGGTTTGCTTTATCAGAAATCATACTGGTATATTTTTTCCCTTCATCAATTTGATCATCAATAAAACAAAGCTGGGCAATTGCTGCGGTGATATACTCTTTTTGTTCTCCAGAGGTTTTTTCGCGAATAGAAATCAGGAAATATTCTAATTCTCTCAAATATAAAATATCCTTATTGAAGTTCTCGTCTTTCGCTTTAGCGTAATTCCCGTACCAATCTGTATCGCTAAAAGTTATAGATGGCGTTCCATTATTAGTATATTGAGGCGTAAAAATCCAATCTTCGAGCTTGTTTACTTCTCTCCCAATCAAAAAACTTAAAAATAAACTATTCGGGCTTAGTTCATAAATTTCTTTAATCGACTTTAAATCCGGTGCAGGATTTCGAAGACTTTTAATAGACAGAATAACACTTTTTTCTTCATCATTTTGTGCCAAAGCCAAAGTCTCATCAATATATTTCCAGTTATAATGCTGTAAAACGGCAAATGATTTTTCTTCGCAGGTATTAAAAACTTTGCTTAATAAATAATTTTGCAAAGGCAGATTATCAATACATAAAGCATTATAATACAATGCCCAGGGTTTCAGGATAGTTTTATTATCTTTAGCAAAATAGGTATCATATAATCGAATAACATCTTGCTTTTGCAGAGCATAAAAATAATAACGCAGTGTTAAAAAAGCATAACGTTGTTTTAAAAATGAATCTTTTGATGTCTTTATTTTTTTTTCAAGATCAAAAGTATCTGCCGGTTCATAGTGGTTATATTTATTTCCTATCTGTCCCCATGATTCCCATTTTGAAGGCTCGTTTTGGTTGTATTCGAGCTTTTTAGCCAGCAAAATATAATTTAAAAAAGCTTTGTTTTTAGGAAGCAATAAAACTTCAACAAAAGTATTTTTATCAAATACACTTTTCAAAGTTTCGTTTTCAAAAGCAGTTTGAAATTGTTCAGAATCTGTTTCATACAAAATGACACGAACATCATTTGTGTCTATATTGTTTCCTAATTTTTTCTTCCATTCTAAACAATTCAATTCCTGATCAACACCCGAAATAGTATTTACTGCATAATAATTATCTGCCGAGTAATAAAATGGCGTAAGTTTAAAAAAACCTTCTCTTTGGGCTTTAAACAAGGCTAAACGACTTGTTTCTGGAGAAACGCTCCATCCGCAGGCAAAAGATAACTGAACGCTTAAAACTAATAGTAAACTGCTAAAAGCGCGCATAATAATTGGAGATATTTTCGGTTCCATAATCGTTTATGTATTTTTTATCAAAAGAGAAAAAAGTCACTTTTGTTTGATCATCAATTTTAATTTTGCTTTTAATGGTAGAAATCATTTTATTGAGTTCGCTGTCTGAAATTTTTTCGATTCTAATTTCGTCTCCATTTCGCAAATACGTCTGTCCAACTAAAATATCATCTTGCAAAACATATTTGCCATCAGTTGTTTTCTTTACTTTACTAGTATCTCTTATTAATTCGTAATCAGACAAAATTCCTTTAAACTGATTTCCTCTAAAAGCTACCGCCCAGCTGTACAACGGCAACGCGATATCTAATTTAAGTTTATAATCACTGTGAGTTATATATTGTGCTAATTCTTCGCTTGTGCCAATAGAGTTTTTGGTTTGCAAATCATCTGGTTTTGTAATATTATAACACATTAACAAACCTTTATCTACGGGAGGAATTCCGGCTTTTGAAGCATATTTATACTGCCAAAGCCTGATTGTTGCCGTTATTTTTGAAGATGGAAACTGATTTTTAATTTGTTTTAAAAGATAAAAATAGTTCTTCTGAGATTTTTCAGTCCAGTCACAATCAATCAGAATTTCTTTAAAACCGACCTTTAGTTTTGCTGATTCGATAGATTTTACTGAATCATAATTTAATCGTTTGTAATTTTCCTGTTTATAGTAGTCTTTTGGATATACAATATTCGAAGCCAGAGTTTCTGCCTTTCTATCATTCATCTTTTTTCCAATCTGTTTTATGCGTTCTGCCATCCTTACGGCAAGGCTGTCCAGCTGTTCCGTATCAGACTTCAAAACCACTTCATTCGTAATAAAAATACTTGGCGTAATTTCCGGATTACTTTTATTGAGTGAAATATCCCAAATAGTAGCAACAGGCAGAGGCTGTTTTGAATAGGCGTTATAATCAACATCAAAAAATCGGACATACATGTGTTTTATATCTAAATTTTTAACCAGAGAATCTTCTTCTTCCTGAAAATAGAGACTGGTTTTCCAATAACAGAAGGAACGAATTACTTCGTGTTCATTTTTACGGCTTCCAGAGCTTAAAATGACAAAAAGCAGAACAAAAAAAACATTTTTCATAATACTAAAAAACTTACAAATTATAAATCAAAATTAGTATTAAAATTTATAACAATATGATTTATTTATGAACAATTTCTGCTTTGTATTCTTACCTTTGCAAAAAATTTTATTTATGTCGAATATATATTTAGGATATCATTTTACGATTGAGCCAAAAGAACTTGGATCAGAAATTTTAGTGGCTGAATTAGGCGAAAAAGCATTTGAAAGTTTTACAGAAACTGAGAATGGAATTTCTGCTTTTGTGAAGAAAGATTTATGGGATGAGAATATTCTGGATGATATTTATATTTTACAATCTGAGGAGTTTAAAATTGAATATACAATTGAAGAAATCGATCAGGTAAACTGGAACGAAGAATGGGAAAAGAATTTTGAGCCAATTGATGTTGACGGAAAATGCCACGTTCGCGCTCCTTTTCACGAAAAAACAGATGCTGAATTTGATATTGTAATCGAACCAAAAATGAGTTTTGGAACCGGTCATCATGAAACCACACACATGATGATTCAGCATTTATTAGAAATGGATGTGAAAGGTTTAAAAACGCTTGACATGGGATGCGGAACAGCAATTCTTGCTATTTTAGCCGAAATGAAAGGTGCTGAACCAATCGATGCGATTGACATTGACAACTGGTGTTATTTGAATTCTATTGAAAATGCAGAACGCAATAATTGCAAACACATCTCCGTTTACGAAGGCGACGCTGCTTTATTGGCAGGAAAAAAATATGATTTGATTATTGCTAATATCAACAGAAACATTTTGTTAAACGATATGCAGGTTTATGTTGATAGTTTAAATCCAAAAGGAATTATATTGTTCAGCGGTTTTTATGAAGAAGATATTCCATTTATCGATGCTTCGTGCACTGAAAAAGGTTTAACGTATGTTAAAAAACTTCAAAGAAACAACTGGGTTTCATTAAAATACGTAAATTAGTTATTAGCAATTACAACGGTACAAAAAACGAAAAAAAATGAGTACTAAAGAAAAAGTAAGAGAAAAAGTTCGCGAGAAAGAAGCGACCGCATTCAATAACGAGATCATTGTGTACAACGACGACGTAAACACTTTTGATCATGTAATTGATACCTTAATGCGCGTGTGTGATCACACATCTGAACAAGCAGAACAATGTTCCTTAATTGTACATTACAACGGAAAATGCACTGTAAAAACAGGGCCAATAGATAAATTAAAACCTCAATGTACACAGCTTTTGGAAGCCGGACTTAGTGCCGAAATTGTTTAATTTACCCATAATTAAAAACGCATTCTATTTTGTTTTATACTAAACTGAATAGAATGCGTTTTCATTTCAAAAAAACTGAAATAAATGAGAATTATCGGATTTATTATCCTGTTTTTATTGTCTTTTACCTCAAAAGGACAGTCAAAATTTGAAACTCTTCGAAAGCAATTAATTGAAAATAAGAAATATCTGCTGGTGAATTTGTTAAAGATAAATTTAATTTCAGCAGATTTTCAAAAAGCAATTATCAAATTTTCAAAAAAGAAAATAAGCTTGGCGTAATTAGTAATAAAAATAAAATTGTGATTCCATCTGATTTTGATTTCATTACCGAAATCTATTCTACAGGAGAATTTATTATTCAAAAAAGCAAAAAATACGGAATTGTAAATGCCGATAATCAAGTTCTTTTAGAATTAAAATATGATACTTTAAAAATAATAAAAGAAGTTGTTAGATTTGGAATTAAAAACCAGAAAACAATAAAATTCTATTCCGTCGATTTTTCAAAAGAAAAAAATAATCCTTTTTTCTCCTATTTTGAATTATCAAAAAACAAGTAAAATTAGGACTTAGATTACATTTAACTGTTTAATTTCTCAATAATTAAAAAAACATTCTATTTTATTTTATATTTGAAATAAAATAGAATGTTTTTTTATGGAGGAGTATGGAAAAATATTAATTATTGCAATGCCTGTTTTTTTAGTTTTAATTGTAATTGAAAAGCTTTATGGCATTTACAAAAAGAACGATACTGCTCCTTTAATTGACAGTGTTTCAAGTATTAGTTCCGGTATTACCAATTCTGTAAAAGACGTTTTAGGGCTGAGTATTACTTTTCTTTCTTATGAATGGATGGTTTCTAAAATTGCTCTTTTTCATCAGGAAACCACTATCTTGTCTTATATTATTGGCTTTTTTGTCATTGATTTCTACGGTTATTGGAGTCATCGACTGGCTCATCAAATCAATTTTCTTTGGAACAAACATGCTATTCATCACAGCAGTGAAGAGTTTAACCTTGCCTGCGCTCTTCGCCAGCCTATCGCAAGTCTGCTTAATTTATTTACTTTTCTGCTCATTCCCGCGGCCTTGCTGGGTGTTCCGGCTTCTGTTATTGCAATTACACTTCCGCTCCATTTATTTTTACAATTTTGGTATCATACCAAACATATTAATAAAATGGGATTTGTAGAAAAAATTCTTGTTACGCCATCCCATCATCGTGTGCATCATGCCATAAATCCCGAATATTTAGATAAAAATCACTCGCAGATATTTATTTTCTGGGATAAGCTTTTTGGAACTTTTCAGGAAGAATTACAAGATGTTCCACCAGTTTTTGGAATTACAAGACCTGCCAATACATGGAATCCTATAAAGATCAATTTTCAGCATTTAACTTTATTGATAAAAGATGCATGGCGCGCTGAAAACTGGAAAGACAAATTCACAATATGGTTTAAACCTACCGGCTGGCGTCCAGAAAATTTCGAAGAAAAATATCCGGTAAATAAAATCGAAAATGTTTTTAATTTTGATAAATATGGAACACAAAACTCTCAAAAACTTATTTATTGGTCAGTCACGCAAATTTTAATTACGTTGTTGTTTGTGAGTTATTTATTTGAAAATATTGCCAAAATAGGTCTGCCTAATATCTTTGTTTACGGATTCTTTATCTTCATAACCATTTACAGTAATTCTGAATTAATGGACAAAAGCAGATTTGCAATTGTCTGGGAAGGTTTTAGATTCTCTTTTGCAATTGCAGTCATTTCATTTTATGGTGATTGGTTTGGGCTCAATACCGTTTTCTATTTAAGTAATTATATCATTTTAAGTTATTTAAGTATTTCATTTTTAATAACGATTTACTTTGTAACTGTCGATTTTAAAACCAACCAGAATCAAACCATAAATTCACAAACTTTATAATGAAAAACATAGTATTCTTTAAAATTTATATTGCATTATGCTCTATTTATTTGCTGCTTTTATATTTAGGATATGAAAGTTTAGACTGTTATTTAAAACCTGCATTAATTCCGCTCTTAATATTAGGTGTTTATTTTTCTAAGAAATTCCCAACTCAAAAAATTCTTTTAACAGCATTGTTGTTTTCATGGATTGGAGATGTTATTTTGCTTTTTTCTGATATTGCCGAAATCTATTTCATATTAGGTTTAGTTTCTTTTTTAATTTCTCACATTCTTTATTGTGTGCTTTTTAACAGACAGATTAAGGAAAAAATCAAACGAAATGCTGTTATTTTTGCAATTGGAAGTGTTTTAATTGCCATTTATTTAATCGGAATGCTTTCGGTTTTACTGCCTTCACTAGGCGATTTGAAAATTCCTGTTATTGCCTATGCCAGTGTAATTTCGATTATGCTGCTCTTTGCTTATAATGGGCTTTTAATCTGGAAAAAACCAGCCAATCAACTGGTGTTTTTTGGCGCGCTGTTTTTTATAGTTTCTGATAGTATTTTGGCGCTCAACAAGTTTTATACTCCTCTCAAAAAAAGTTCATTTATTATCATGCTCACGTATCTTGTGGCACAATATCTGATTGTAATTGGTGTGTTAAAACTAAATAGAAAAAAGACTGAATAGATTTGTTTTTTACAAAGATATATATCAAAATCTAAAAATCTTTTTAATCCTTTACTCTATGGCAAAACCTTTTTTACATTTGCATGACCAAAATAAACCTTAACCATGAAAAAAACAGCTCTTTTCATTATTTTATTAATAGCCGTAACTTCTTGCATCAGTACAAAATCTACTTTAAAAAATGTAGACGACAATGCTCCTGATTTAGTTTTAAACAAAAACAATACGTTTGTAATTTCACTATTCAGCAAAGACAAAAAATATGGTTATGATCCTGATTATCCAGTAAATATATTTTTTAGAAATACTCGAGATGAAGCAGCAAACGAGGTCCGTTTTTTGAATGCTTTGGCGGGACCAAACGGAGAAAAAGTTACTTATAAAAGATTAGAAACCTGTTGTCCTTTTCCAACCAAAAGAAGCGACATGGGAGCCGGATTTTTAAATGTATATGAACTGACATGGGAAGGTCAAAAAAAACCTGTAACACTGTATTTAAATGTTTACGAAAAAGGAATTTTGATGGTTCCGATGGGATTAACTTTGAAGAAGGAATAGAATTTACAAGAAAAAATAGTATAATTCAGAAATAAAAATGCTTAGTTTACTCCCTTTACTTCTTATTACTTTACCAGTATTATCACAATTAATACTGGGAAGCTTTTCGGTTTATAAACCAACATCTTTAAAATTCAGTCCTATTTCATGGATAAATTTTGTTCTGCAGATTATACTTTCTTTTGCCGCTTTTAATATTGCAGACTATAACCTTACAAAACAATATGAGCCAAATCCTGTGAGATGCGGCATGCCGCTTGTTGGTATAGCTGCGGCTTGCTTCTTATTCCTTTTTATTCTGATTTTAATTATTATAATTCAATTTCTAATTAAAAGATGGAGAGCAAAAAAAAAACATAAACTAATATTGCTTCGTAAAAGACAATAAGATATTTCTGCGTAAGATTGTTCATCATCCTGGAGAACATTTGCAAACTGCATACTTTAGAACATGATAAATATCATTTATTTGTTTCTCTTCATAGTTTAATATTGCCTCGGAAAAAGCATTTCATCATTCTATAGAAATTTTAAAAATTCGTTTAATTCTACTAAGCTCTTGTCGAGCTATTCGCGTTCTTAAAATAATCTTAAATCTTAATCTGCTATTCATAAATCATAACTACCTTTGCATTGCAAAAAAATAATTTTATGAACTTACAACATATTCCACAAATTAAGCATACTGACAGCGGAAATTTCTTTTTATTGGCGGGACCTTGCGCTATAGAAGGAGAAGAAATGGCTCTTAGAATTGCTGAAAAATTAGTTGGTATTACTGACAATCTTCAGATTCCTTATGTATTTAAAGGATCTTTTAAAAAAGCAAACCGTTCTAGAATTGACAGCTTTTCTGGAATTGGAGATGAAAAAGCTTTAAAAATTTTAAGAAAGGTTTCCGAAACTTTTCACGTTCCAACAGTTACAGATATTCATACTAATGAAGATGCTGATATGGCAGCTCAATACGTTGATGTTTTACAAATTCCTGCATTCTTAGTTCGCCAGACTGATTTAGTTGTGGCTGCTGCAAATACAGGAAGAACAGTAAACCTGAAAAAAGGACAATTTATGAGCCCTGAAAGTATGAAACATGCTGTACAAAAAGTATTAGACTGTAATAACGAAAATGTTATGGTTACAGATCGTGGGAGTATGTTTGGTTATCAGGACATGATTGTTGACTTTAGAGGAATTCCTACTATGCAGCAATATGCTTCAACGGTTCTAGATGTTACACACTCTTTACAACAGCCAAACCAGACTGCAGGAGTTACGGGCGGAAGACCTGATATGATCGAAACTGTAGCAAAAGCAGGTATTGCTGTAGGTGTTGACGGTATTTTTATCGAAACACACTTTGACCCTGCAAACGCAAAAAGTGATGGCGCTAATATGCTTCATTTAGACTATTTTGAAGGTTTAATGAATAAGTTAGTTGCTATCAGAAAAACTGTAAATGCCTTTTAATTTTATAATACTTAAGTTCTTTGAAAACAAAAATTTTATTTTTCTTACTGGTTTGTGTTTCTTTAAACACATTTGCCCAGGAAGAAATTCCAGTACAAAAATACACTGCACACAATAAAGGAAAATTCTTTGTGATGTGGGGTGGAAATAGAGAAAGCTACTCGAAATCTGATGTGAATTTTAGAGGTAAGGATTACAACTTTACAGTAAATAACATGGCCGCTCATGACAAACCAAAAGGATGGCATTTAGATTATATTAATCCGGCAAATATGACTATTCCTCAAACCAATTTGAGATTAGGTTATTTTTTTAGTGATCATTACAGCGTTACAATTGGTGTTGACCACATGAAATATGTTATGACTCAGAATCAAATTGCTAATGTTACCGGAAATATCAATTTACCTGCGGATGATCCAGGCTCAATTTACAATGGTGAATACAATAACAGACCTGTAGATATGTCTCAAGGTGGTGCTCAGGAAGGTGGTTTTGGTAAAGGTGAAACTCCTGTTAACGGTCCTGCTTTTTTAATGTACGAACATACAGATGGTTTAAACTACATTAATACTGAAGTTGCCAGATTTGATGATATTTCAAAATGGTTTGGATTGCCAAATATTGATAAAGTTCAGATTAACTTGACTGAAGGTCTTGGAGCAGGAGTTTTATATCCTAAAACAAATACAACGCTTTTAGGTAAAGAACGTCATGATGATTTTCATGTTTCTGGTTATGGTGTTTCTGCAAAAGCGGGTCTAAATATTACTTTTTTCAAACATTTTTATGTTCAGGGAGAATTAAAAGGAGGCTATATCAACATGCAGGATATAAAAACTACAACAAGTAATGAAGATAAAGCTTCTCAGCATTTTACTTATTTTCAACGAATTATTGCTGTTGGAGGAATCTTTAGAATCTAATATCATTTAGAAAATATATAAAAAAATAGTTATCATTAATTTGGTAACTATTTTTTTTATTATTTACTTTGCAACTCAAAGTACTTTACTTACTATTCAAATTAATTATGAAAAAACAAAAGTATATTTTTCTAATCCTCACATTTGTGCTTAGTTTTGGACTGGCGCTGTTTGTGGCTGTGAAGGTATTTCCGAATAATCCGTTTTCTAAAACAAAAACAGAAAATGTGATTTCAGACAAAATTCAGAGCGGCGATATTATATTTCAAACCTCGCAGTCTCCTCAATGTGAAGCGGTACGAATTGCTACTAATTCTAAATTTTCGCATTGCGGTATCATTTACAACGTTAATGGTAAATGGTTTGTCTTTGAAGCAGTACAGCCTGTAAAACTAACTCCTTTTGATGAATGGATTCAGCATGGAAAAGACAATAGATATGTAGTAAAGAGATTGAAAAATGCCGAAACTGTTTTGACTCCTGAAATACTTCAAAAAATGGAAATTTACAGCCAGCAGTTTGACGGAAAAGAATATGACGCGTATTTTGAATGGACAGATAACAGAATTTACTGTTCTGAACTGATTTGGAAAATTTACAAGAATGCAGCTGGCATAGAACTATCCAAATTAAGAGAATTGAAAGATTTTAATCTTGAAGATCCAAGAGTAAAAAAAATCCTGAAAGAACGTTACGGTAATAATATTCCGCTTGAAGAAAAGGTTGTTGCCCCTTCTGATCTAGCTGATTCAGATTTACTAAAAACTATTATAGACAATTATTAAAAAATAAGAAAAAGCTAATTCTAAAACCTGTTAGCTTTTTTATTTAATTATTCACTTTGAATTTCAAAGAACTTTTAACTAACCAAAAATATGAGAGATTATTTAATTGAAAGACTATATGAATGTACAAAAAAGCCATATCAAAAATATTTTAAAAAGAATGATCCTTGGGATATAGATAAGAAACAGTTGTTTGATTTCCCTAACGACAGCTTGGGATATGGTTTAGGAAATTTTCTATATAAAAATCATTTTGATATTCAGGAAAAATTGGAAGATCATGATGTTATTCATGTTCTCACAAATACGGGAATTTCTGTTTACGAAGAAATTGGAATGCAGTATTATCTTTTAGGAAACGGAAAAAGAAGTCTGTATTTATTCATGGTAATTCTATCGGGAACTATTTTCTATCCAAATCAGATAAAATATTTCTTTCAGCAGTTTAAAAGAGGAAAACAGGCTCATTCATTTCATTATCTGGATTTTTCAAAAATGCTTTCAATGCCAATTCAATCTATTCAAAAAACTTTTAAAATATAATATCATGAAAACAATACAAAATAAACCTTTTGAAGAAAAACAATCTACTGAGTTAGCTATTGGAACTTTTACTATCAGCACACTATTATTTATGCTTTATATTGTTTCAAATGAGAGCCCGAATATTTTAGTCATTGCGTGGCCATTTGCTCTTTCCGGAATAGTACTAAATTCAATAATGCTTTTTCATTTAACAGAAAGATTTATTCATCTGCCTGCACACAGAAGAGATATAGCGGTTAAAATCCTTATAATCCTTTCTAATATTCCAATAACCTTTTTGTATTATTTGGCTGTAATGAAATCCTAAAAAAAAGCTGCAAGTGTATACTTGCAGCTTTTTATATTTCTGTTAAAAAAATCTTAGTTTGCAGTTGGAAGAACAATTCCGGTTTGGTCAATTAAGTACAATAATGACGTCATAGTTGCCGCACCTAATTCTAATTCTCTTTTGTTAATGGCATCAAATTTATCATTTGCTGCGTGGTGATAATCAAAATAACGTTGTGAATCTGGTTTTAAACCTGCTTTAACTATGGCTTTAGACGTTAAATGGCTAATGTCTGAACCTGCATGCCCAATTGTAAAACTATGTACTAAATAAGGTTCAAAAAAGTCTTTAAATCCTTGTATTTTTTTTAAGTTAACATCATCAGCTTCAATAGAAAATCCTCTTGGAGAAAATCCTCCTGAATCACTTTCTAAAGCAAAAATATGATTCTCGTTCTTTTGTTTTGAAACTTCTTCATATTTGGCACCGCCTTTTCCTCCATTTTCTTCATTCATAAATAATACTACACGAATAGTATTCTTTGGCTTATAGCCCAAGTTTTTTAGAATACGAACAGCTTCCATACTTTGCACTACTCCTGCTCCATCATCATGAGAACCATCGGCTAAATCCCAAGAATCTAAGTGACCGCCAACAACCATAATATTTTCTGGGCTTACAGTTCCTGTTAATTCTCCAATTACGTTATGTGATAATACATCTGGCAGAGTTTCGCAAGACTGTTTGAAATAAAATTTTAAAGCAGGGTTTACTTTTAAAGATTTGCTTAACAATTCAGCTCCGTTTGTACTAATTGCAGCTGTTGGAATATATTGTTCTTTTGGTAAATCACCATAACTTTGTGCTCCTGTGTGAGGAAAATCGTCTAAACGTAAATTCATAGAACGGACAATTGTTCCTACAGCTCCAAGTTTAGCCGCTTCTTTTGCGCCTGCATATCTTTGGTCTACGCAAGCCCCGTATGATGTAAAGGTTTCAATATTTTCAGGATTCATTGGTCTGTTGTAAAAAACAATTTTTCCTTTTACTTTATCAGCCCCAAGCTCACTTAATTCTTTGATTCCCTGTACTTCAATTATTTCTGCTGTAAGTCCTGTTTTTGGCGTTGCAACAGATCCACCTAAAGCACAGATTGGCACAGTAGTTTTTACCTTTCCGTCTAGAATAAAAGCGGTTTCTTTTTCACCTCTAACCCAGTGAGGAACCATAACTTCTTGTAAATAAACTTTATCTAGACCAATACCTTCTAATTGTCTTTTAGTGTATTCAACAGCTTCTGCAGCTCCTTTTGATCCAGATAAACGGCTTCCAATATCATTTGACAGATATTCTAACCAAGAATAACACTTCGCTTCGGTTAAAGCTTTTTTGTAAAATAATTTGATGTTTTTTTCATCATTTGACTGCGCGAACAATGTTAATCCGTTTAAAACTAAAGCAGTTAAAAGAATCGTTTTTTTCATAGTTTTTATAGCATTTTGGGTTTGTTCCAATTTCTTGGCTTATTTGACAAAGAAACAAAAAATCTACAGAATTGTCAGAGTTTTTCCATATCCATTCACAAAAAAAAACTCTAATTACAAACCTGTTAGTTTATAATTAGAGTTTTTATGATTTTAATAAAATAAAACTATTTTACTTCAATAATTTTATTTTTTGCACCTATTCCATTTTCGTTAAAAGGCTCTATTGTAAAATAGTATTTTGTTCCTTTATCCAACCCTCTAAAATCATACGAATTGTCGCCATAAACCATAATACTGTTGTATAATTTATCTGTTTCAATTCCGTAATAAATATTATATCCCACGGCATCATTTTGTTTTTTCCAGGAAATCATGGCGTTTCTTGAATCTGTCTTATTTCTATCTACTTTAAAAGATGACACTGCTTTTGGTTTTTCTGCTAATCCATTTCCAAAAACTCTGAAATCAGAAATTGCAAATAATCCTGATGCATTGTGACGATTAATCATTTTAATGTAACGCGCCTTAAATGATTTTGTAAGTTCTACATAATCATGAGGAACATCTTTATCATTTTTAGATTTATCAACTATCAAAGTCCAGTTTTGACCATCATTTGACATTAAAATTTGATATTGATAATAAATATCCATTGCTTTATTAAACTGTGTAGCTTTATGATCAGCATAATTAATCTGGAGAGCTTTAATTTCCATTTCTCGTCCTAGATCCATCTGAAGCCATTCTCCCGGATCACTTGTTTTTGCAGACCAATAAGTTTGAATATTTTCATCGGTTAAATTCTCTGGGCCATAGCAGAATTTTTCATATACTTTTTTCCCGCCGTTATCCATTCTGTGAGTTTCGACTTCCATGCATTCTTCAGAAGAAGAAACTGTTACCGGTTTTTTATATGAAAGTAACATCCAGCCAGATGAAGCTCCTTTGGTTTGATCACGTTCACTTGTTGGAAGCACAATTGGAAAATCTCCGTAAGATGTTATAGAATACATTACACCCTCTTTATCAAATCCGGCGGGGAACATATCGATTCGACGCTCAAAACGATCTTTAATTGAAATTTTGCACGTTCCTGTATTCCAGTAATTTCCGTAATTGTCTGCAAAAGTATTTCCGTGTCCTGCACCAATTACAAATCCGCCTGGTTTATAAGACATTGGATTGTGTTTTTGGTAGGTAAATGGCCCAAGCGGATGATCTCCAACATGAACACCATTTGCATAACCTTTAAATTCTGTTGCGGGCGCACCATACTGCATATAATATTTCCCGTTATGTTTGGTCATCCAGGCTCCTTCAATGAAATTTCCCCACGGTGCAGGTTCCATATCATTGTTTGGTCCAAAACGCTCCCAGCCATGAGCAGAAGGATCTAAAATTGCTACTTCTTTAACTTGTCCGTATACTTTTTGAATATCCTCAACCTCTGTCGCTTTATACAATTCTGCATAATCGGCTTGATTTCCTTTTGGAAGCCATGTATTATAATCTACTTCTACTCCAACCAATGGCAATTTTCCGCTTGAACCGTAGTACATATATACTTTTTTGTCATCGTCTTGAAAAATAGCAGGATCCCAGGTTGGAAGCATTGCTTTGTCTACGTGACGTGTCCATCTTCCCGATTTTGGATCAGCAGTTTTCCAGATTGGATGATCTCTTTTCCAAGTTGATCCTACGTAAAATAAAGTGTCATTTACCACCCATGCCGCTGGCGCACATTGATCATCATCGCCTGGTTCTCTTTGGAAACTTCCGTAAACAAAGTTCCAGTCTGACATGTCTTTACTCCAAAAGAAACCTGCCTGATTGGTTGCAAATAAATAGTATTCTCCTTTATATGTAATAATTACAGGATCGGCGCTTGAACGGCGGGATTCTGGAATTCTATTATGA
Source organism: Flavobacterium sp. HSC-32F16 (assembly GCF_024171645.1). Lineage (GTDB taxonomy): Bacteria > Bacteroidota > Bacteroidia > Flavobacteriales > Flavobacteriaceae > Flavobacterium. Next base: position 949,643 of record NZ_JALKAC010000001.1, read on the forward strand.
TTATGCGTTGTATAATTGTATCCAATGTTAATTGGATTACAATATGTTGTGGCAGGTTTAGATGGATCGAACCATTCTGTTTTACCCGAATTTGCTTTATTCTGTGCCAAGATAGTGTTATTGAAAATCATCAAAAACAATACAATAGGCACTGCTAATTGTTTATATCTCTTTTTCATGGTTTGAATTGTATTTTGTAAAGTGTGAAAGATTATTTTTTAATCTTTAATCTTTCGTCTAAAAGTTCGGGTTCGTTTGTAGTAATGTAATTGAATTTATGATCAATAATCCAATCCATATCTGAAGCTTCATTAACGGTCCAGGCATTTAGAATAATCTTATTCTCCTTTGCTTCATTAATCCATTCCGGATGTTTTTTAAAGACTGAATAATGATAATCGACACCGTTAATGTGATCCGCTTTAACTTCTTTTGGAGATTTATTTCCTTCTAAATATTGTAAAGATGTTTTTGAATCCACTTTTCTGATTGCTTTAAGAATATCGTAATCAAAACTAATATAGCACGTATTTTTGTCTGCTTTTAGTTTTTTGATCACTTCAACAGCCATTAGAGCCGTTTTTTGACCTCTTTCTTTACTAATTTCAGAAGGTTTTATTTCACACACTAAAAGTGTGTGTTTGTTATTTCTTTTTCCTTCAATAATATATTCATGCAAAGTTGGCAGCTTTTCTCCATTTGAAAGTTTAAACTTTAACAAGTCAGCATAATTTGTTTCTTCGATAAGCAGTTTGTTGTAATGTGCATCGTGATTGATGATCAGCGAATCATCGGCCGTTCTCCAAACGTCAAATTCAGAGCCTGGCAGTTTTAAATCAATAGCGTGTCTAAAAGCTGCAATCGAATTTTCAGGAAGATTATTTTTTTTCCATGCACCGCGATGTGCTACTATAGCATTTTGTTTGGTGCAGCACGATGAAAAAAGGATAACTAAACACAAAAAGCTAAAAAAGCGAAATATTTTAAAAGTATTCATAATAAACGTAGTTAAATAATTACAAAAAAGGTTCTTTGTTTTAGAAAAAAAGCCCTCCATATGAAGGGCTTTTAACTAATCAATAAACCAACTATTTAGTTAACTCGAAACTAACTTTCTTATCGGCATTTGAATTTCCTCCAACGAAAATATCAAACTGTCCAGGTTCTGCTGCGAATTGCAGGTCAGAATTATAAAACTTTAAATCTTCAACAGTAATATCAAAACTTACTGTTTGTTTTTCACCTTTTTTAAGTGCTGTTTTTTGGAAACCTTTTAATTCTCTAACTGGTCTTGTTACTGAACCAACTAAATCTCTAATATACAATTGAACTGTTTCTTTTCCGTCAAAATTTCCAGTGTTAGTTACATCAACCGTTACTTTTAATTTTCCGTTTGAATCCATTTTATCAGAAGAAATTTTCAAGTTTGAATAATCAAAAGTGGTGTAACTTAAACCAAACCCGAATGGGAATAATGGCTCGTTTCTTTCATCAATATAGTTTGACCTGAATTTCTCAAATTTCCCCTCAGAATTAGAAAGTGGTCTTCCAGTATTTTTGTGTGCATAGTAAATTGGCAACTGTCCAACGCTTCTTGGAAAAGTTGAAGTTAATTTTCCCGAAGGATTTACATCTCCAAATAAAACATCTGCAATAGCATAACCAGCTTCTGTACCGGCAAACCAAGCATTTAAAATTGCCGGAACTGTCTTTTCTTCGTCAGTAATAACCAAAGGACGGCCGTCAAACAATACTAAAACAACTGGTTTTCCTGTTTTTAGTAACGCGTTTAATAAATCTTTTTGCGCTTGTGGAATTTCTAAATTTGTACGACTGCTTGATTCTCCGCTCATTTCTGCAGATTCTCCAAGTGCAGCAACAATTACGTCAGATTGCTCAGCTACTTTTAAAGCTTCTGCTAACATTTCTTCTTTTGAGCGTGTATCACGGTGTAAGGTTTTCCCAAACATTGTAGCATTAGTTTCAAAAGTTTCATCGTAATCTAAATTACTTCCTTTTGCATATAAAACTTTTGTACCTGCACCTGCAACTTCTTTAATTCCCGCTAATAATGAAACTGCATTTTCCATTTTTGTAGCTACACTCCAAGTTCCAGGCATATTTTCTTTAGCATCTGCTAATGGCCCGATTAAACCAATTGTACCTGATTTTTTAAGTGGTAATAATTGGTTTTGGTTTTTTAATAATACTAAAGATTGTGCTGCAATTTGACGTGCTTCTTTTCTGCTGTCTGTTGTGAAGATTTCAGTTTTAGCTCTTTTCTCGTCACAATATTTATACGGATCCTGGAATAATCCTAAATCGTATTTTGCTTCTAAAATAAGTTTAACCGCATTGTCGATTGTTTCAATAGAAACTCTCTTTTCATCTAACGATTTTTTCAAAGTTCCTAAAAAACCTTCTCCTACCATATCCATTTCAACACCAGCATTTAATGCTAAAGCTGAAACATCTTGAAGATTCCCCATTCCGTGCTCAATCATTTCAGGAATTCCAGTAAAATCTGTTACTACAAATCCTTTGAAACCCCATTGTTTTCTTAAAACATCTGTCATTAACCATTTGTTTCCTGTTGCCGGAATTCCGTCAACTTCGTTGAAAGATGCCATAACCGAACCTACACCTGCATCTACTGCTGCTTTATAAGGAGGAAAATAATCATTAAACATTCTGATGTGGCTCATATCAACGGTATTGTAATCACGTCCGCCTTCTGGAGCTCCATATAATGCGAAGTGTTTAACACAAGCTAATATTGAATTGTTTTTTGAAAGGTCATGCTGCTGGTAACCATTTACCATTGCTTTTGCAATTTGGCTTCCTAAATAAGGATCTTCTCCAGAACCTTCAGAAACTCTTCCCCAGCGCGGGTCACGAGATACGTCTACCATTGGAGAAAAAGTCCAGTTGATTCCATCTGCACTTGCTTCTTTTGCAGCAATTTGCGCACTTCTTTCAATTAAGCCCATATCCCATGTACAAGATAATCCTAACGGAATTGGGAATGTTGTTTCGTAACCATGTATAACGTCCATACCAAAAAGCAATGGAATTTTTAAACGGCTTTTTTCAACAGCAATTTTTTGTACTTCTTTAATTTTTTGTACTGATTTTATATTGAACAAACCGCCCACTTTTCCTTCGGCTATATTTTTTGCAACATTGGAGCTGTTTGCTTGTCCTGTTGTAATATCTCCAGATGTTGGTAAATTTAACTGTCCTAATTTCTCATCTAATGTCATTTTTGACATTAACTCTGCCACAAACTCCGACTTAGGTTTAATTTTTACTGTGCTCTTTGTGCTCTTTTTTTGAGCATAACCCAAAACAGCACATCCTAAAAAAAGTAAGACTAATTTGTTTTTCATTATAATTTATTTATTTGTTTGTATTTGTTTTTTCTGCTGAAACATCCAGTCGTAAATTGCTGCATTATCATAAACTCTTGTCCAGCTGTCGTGATTTGCATCATCAAAAATGGTCAGCTTTACATCTTTTGCATTACATTTTTTCAATTCTTTGTAAATCGCAATCGCATAATTTACATTTACCACATCATCTAACAATCCGTGGTAAATTCTGGTTGGAATATTGGCTATTTCACACGTTTTTTCAAGTTGAATTAAATCTACAAAACCAGCGACAGGTACGTTTGCGGCAAATAGATCCGGATGTGCATAAGCCAAATTCCACGAAGCCCAGCCTCCTGAGCTCAAACCAGTAACATATATTCTTTCTGAATCAATTTTGTTTTCTCTCTGAGTTTTTAAAATCAGCTGATAAATTGATTCTATATCCCAGTTTTCATCTTCTTTACATTGCGGTGCTAAAACATAAGCATCTAACTGGTGTGTTTTTAAATATTTAAAAGGACCATTAATTTTTACTTTTTCAATATCAGTTCCTTTTTCTCCATCTCCGGAAATAAAAACTATTAATGGCTTTTTTTCTTTTGTATTTGCGGGTTTGTGCAGCACATAGCCCAACTCATACTTTGCCATTATGACGGTATTAATTTTTCCGGTTGTTTCACTTTGGCTAAAGCCGAATATTGAAAACAAAAGGAATAAGAAAACTAATTTATACTTCATGCCAATTCTTAAATTCCGTATTTTCCTGATTTAAATCCAAGTTTTGTTAAACCTTGCTTTACTTCGGGTGCATTCATAAATAATTTCCACAATAATCCTGTACGGTAATTTTCTAACATAACCACTTCTGGTCCCTGATCAATTGCTAAATAGCGTTTTGCAGCCCAATTGTTTCCTAAACTTAAGGCATCATAAAAACCAGCATCTCCCCAAGTTTCTTTTTTATGATTTTCGTATAAGTTTCTGATTAAAGCCATCGATTCTTTTGGTGTATATACAATGGAACTGATTGCAGCTGTTGGTGAAATAACTCCTTGATCGTTACTTGGCATATGGGCGTTGTAACCAATCGACCCGTCAGGATTTCTAGAATAAGATGCTGTTAGCCCCCAATAATCTGGTCCATAACCTTCATTTTTGTTTGGGTTTGCTACACAATATTCATAATTGATTTTCGTTTGATTTACATTTAAATCCCAATAATCAGCATATTTATCAGTTAATTGATTTGGATCTAAACCAACATAAGAATAATGCGCCCAGAATAATGGTCCGCCAAATTCTTTAGCTCCATTATGGCTTAGAATTAAAGGAATATTATACTTAGTAGCAGCAGAAACAATGTCTCCGCTTCTAGCCCATCCTTCATGATATGCCTTTGCATCTATGGTATGTGTTGGTGATGAAGCTGCCATTACATAAGTAATTAAACATTCATTGTACCCTTCTAAAGCAAAATTCATCTGCCACGCGTAGTTTGGCGACCAGTGCCAGTATAGAACATTTTTATTATTTGTATACCATTGCCAGTCAACACCTTTCCAAAGTGCATCAAATTTTTGTGCTACTGCTTTTTCTTTTTCAGCCCCATCTTTAAGATATTCACGTACGGTAATCATTCCCGCAACCAAGAATGAAGTTTCGACTAAATCGCCCCCATTATCCTTGGTTCCAAAAGGTTTTACTTTCCCTGTATTTCCGTCAATCCAATGTGACCATGCTCCGTGAAAACGATCTGCTTTGCCTAAAAAATCTGCAATTTTGTTAAGTCTTTCTACTCCTTGTTCTTTAGTAATATAACCTTGTGACATTCCTGAAACAAGAGCCATTAATCCAAAACCTGAGCCGCCTGTTGTAACGATATTTGAATCATTTTCAGGATAAACTCCATCTGGATGGTAACGTTCTCTGGCTAATCCAGAATTGGGTTCTGCATAATCCCAGAAGTATTTAAAAGTTTGTTTTTGAACAATCTCAATAAGCTGTTCATCTGTTAATGCAACAACGCCAGAGGTATTTTCTTGTGCATTTTCTTTTGATTTATCCGCATTAGATCCACAACTGAAAAAAGTAAAAGCTAAAAATAAAACTGAAATTCTAATCATTATAAAAATTTAAATATTGAATAAATAATCACTCCCTTCAGGATGATTCTGAAGGAAGTGATTTAAAAAAAAATTAATTATAACCAGGGTTTTGAGAAGACATCCCTTCAGATATTAAGATGAAAGATGCTGGTATTGGAAATAATTCATTTTTACCAACTGTGAACACTCTTCCATTAGGGAAATCAATACTTTTATCAGCAGCAAAAGCATCTTTTGCCTGACCGGTTCTAACAAGATCGAAGAATCTATCAAATTCAAAAGCTAATTCAACTCTTCTTTCTTTCCATATTGCAGTTCTAACAGCATTTTGAGAAACTGCCGGAGTATCTCCTAATCCTGCTCTGTGTCTTATTATATTAAGTAAAGGAATAGCTTCTGAAGTTTGACCTAATTCATTTAAAGCTTCAGCCTTCATTAATAAAACTTCACCATATCTTAGATATTTAATATTTGAATCCGTTTCCCATGCATTTGTAAATGCTGAAGAATAAGCTTTATAGTTATATCTTGGATTAGGATCAACTTGATCTTTCTCTAATTTTATTAATGGCACTAACGTTCCGTCGTACAAAGTAGTTCCTCTAAAAATAATGGTAGCATCTTTTCTAACATCTCCAGGTTCGTAAGCATTTACTAAACTTTCAGAAGGCTGGTTAAAGCCCCATCCCCATGAATCACGAACTCCTTGAGTATTCGAGTATCCTTGAATTCCACGAACAGGTACAGAACCAACACCATTAATTTCAAAAATAGATTCACCATCATTCTCCCCTTCCAATCTAAACATTTTCGCATAATCAGGAGAAATAATATAACCAGTAACCAAATTACAATTGTCGATTACTTTCTGCCAGTTTTTTTGATATAAATTTACTTTTGCTAATAGTGCATACGCAGCTCCTTTTGAAGCTCTTGATTTTTCATCTGATGAATATTCCGATTTATTAGGCAATGCTGCAGCGGCCTCAGTTAAATCTTTTTCAATAAAAGCATATACTTCAGCAGTAGATTTTCGAGTTAACTGCATTTCTTTATCTGCTGCAGATAATGGAAGACTAGATATGTGGTCAACAATCGGTACACCTCCATAACATTTCACTAAAGTAAAATACATAAAAGCTCTTAAAAATTTTGCTTCTGCCATTAATCTTTCTCTTAATGCAGAATCAGCTTTATCTAATTTAGGCAGAATTGCTAAGGCCTGATTACATCTATTGATTCCATCATAATTTGCATTAAATGTACTTTCTGCAGATGGATTTGATGCGTTATAGCTTAGTGCATCCAAAACATCTTTATCTGTACCTGTATCACTAGGAGTTGAACCTTTGTCTGCATCATCAGAAGTAATACTGGCTAATCCAATCCATCCAAATGAGCTCATGTCCCAATCTAAAAACTTACTGTAAATTGATGTAACAAATGTTTTTGCTCCATTGTCATTGTTAAACAATTCGATATCGTCTGTAGAAACAGTTTCTGTTTGTTTAACATCTAAGTAATCATCGGCACATCCTGTAAAAGTAAATGCTGATAAAACAAAGATTGATATATATATCTTTTTCATAGTATTAAAATTTTAAATTAGCACCAATTACAAATGATCTTAATGTTGGGTAAGCATCCAATTCAACCCCTTGTGTTCCGTAAGGATTACCATCTCCATTTAACTCAGGAGAAAAACCAGAAAACTTTTGAGTAATAAATGGGTTAATTGCATTAAGATAAATTCTGCAAGAACTAATAAATTGATCTTCTTTAAGAGGAAGTTTATATCCTAAAGTTATGTTGTTAATTCTAAAGAAATCTGCCGATTCCATGTAATAAGTCGAGGCAACAGGAACAGTATTAAATGGTTTTGGATTTGAAGAAGTTGTATTCGCCGGAGTCCAGAAATCATTTGTCATAGAAGCTTCGATATTCTCACCTCCAAAACGTTGTGCTCTTTTACCATTGTATACTTTTGCACCACCAGTACCATATCCATCAACAGAGAAATCAATGTTTTTGTAAACAAGTCCTAAAGAAACTCCGTAGTTAGATGTTGGTAAAATTGAACCTACATATTTTTTATCATCAGTAGCAGATAATGCATCCTGAGTTACTTTAGCACCAGAAGCATTATAATAAAGCATATTTCCATTTGCTGGATCTACACCTGCATATTCGTATAGATAAAAACTTCCTAATGGCTGACCTACAGAGTTATTATACAACAATTTTGTATCCTGACCATTACCTAAATTACCTCCGATAACTTGTGATAATGAAACATCTTTTAAGCTTGTAAGTTCATTTTTGTTGTGAGAAAAGTTTCCTCCAACCCAGTAACTTAAATTGTCTGTAATTTTATCATCCCAACGTAAAGCGATTTCATAACCTTTATTTGAAACTTCACCAACGTGAGAAGGTGTTGCAACTGTAATACCTGATGTAGGGAATGGCTTAATATTTAAAATAACATTGTCAGTGTTTTTGTTGTACACATCAAATGATCCTTTTAATTTGTTTTTGAATAATTCGAAATCAATACCTGCAGATGCCTCTTCAGTAATTTCCCATGTTAAAGCCGGGTCAATTTGCGAAGAAATACTTGTTCCTTCATTTAAAATAGATCCTCCTAAATAACTGTTTAATCCAGAAGCATAACTTTGATTGTTCAATGGCACATTTTGGTTACCCAATTTACCCCAGCTTCCTCTTAATTTGATCAAATCAACTCCTTCAATATTTGACAAGAAGCTTTCTTTAGTCATAATCCATCCAATACCAAATGACGGGAAAGTTCCCCAACGATAATCTTTAGCAAAATTTGAAGATCCGTCACGTCTAATAGTTCCGGTTAATAAATATCTGTCTAATAGTTTATATTGGAATCTTCCAAAATAAGAAGCTAATTTGCTTTCATTAAAGATAACATCTTGTAAACTAGTAACTGTACCCACATAATCTACACCTTTTGCATCTTTAGCATTATATAAAGACCAATAGTTAGAATCTGGGCTAACATTTTTTCTTACGATTGTTAACTTTTCTCTTGGACCTTTAACCGATGTTTCGATACCTGCAGTTAATTCAACATCATGAATGTTAGCAAAAACTTTGTTATAAGTAAAATAATTAGATAAGTTCCAGTTGAAATACTGCTCTCTTCCTCTTGTCAATAAATTTACAGGATCAGATGAAGGATAACGAGACTCAACACGTGTTGGATTTGCTGCTAACCAGATATTTTTAGTATCTTCATAATTATACTGTTTCCAAGTATAAAACTCTCCATTAAATTGTGATGTAAATTTTAACCCTTGCAAAATTTCATAATCTAATTTCAAACCACCTTGAAGTGTAATACTTCTTTGTTGCTCATTGTAAAAATCTAATTGTGAAACTGGATTTCCTACGTTATTAAATGATGAACCATTAGGACTTGCAACTCCATTACCATCTGCATAAGCCACTCCATACTGACCATTTGAAAAACGTACAGGAACAATTGGAGATTGCTTATATGCATTTGTAAATGCACTTAAAGGCTTAGGTGATGAATTTGCAGAAGTAAAACTAAAGTTCTGATTTAAAGTAAGTTTTTTAGAAATCTTATATTCATTGTTATTTCTAAAATTTGTACGGCTGTAATCTAATCCATTTAGGATCGCTTTTTCCTGATAGTTACCGGCACTAAAAAAGTACTTAACATTTTCTGAGGCACCAGAAATAGAAATATTATTTTGAGTATAAGATCCAGTTCGGGTAATTTCATCAAACCAATCTGTATTAACAGGCTGATCTGCTGCAAATTTGTTAGTTCCTAAAGAAGCGTTAGAATAGGCAGCATATTGAGCACTATTTGCCATTTTTACTTTTTTAAGCGGCGTTCTAACCCCAGCAAAACTTTCAATTTCGACAGATACTCTGTCTCCTTTACCTTTTTTAGTAGTAATAATGATAACTCCATTTGCTGCTCTTGTTCCATAAATAGCTAATGAAGAAGCATCTTTAAGAATTTCATAAGAAGTAATATCATTAGTATTAATATTATTGATGTTTTCTGTTGGCATTCCATCAACAATATATAAAGGATTTCTTCCTCCCAATGCTGTACCAAGTCCTCTAATAACAACAGATGGTGTACTTCCTGGTACATCAGACGATGTAACCTGAACCCCAGCTGCTTTACCCTGAATCGCCTGAGATGCATTTAATACCTTCGTTTTGGTAACATCTTCAGCTTTTAATGAGGTAACAGCCGAAGTATTATCAATTTTCTTTCTTGTACCGTATCCAATTACAACAACTTCTTTTAAGGCAGTATCACCCGCTTCTTTTAAAGTAATTGTCATGGGTGCGGCAGTTGCCGGTACAGAAACTGAATCAAAGCCTAACATAGAGACTTTTAAAATATCTCCAGGTTTTGCATTAATTGTAAAGTTTCCGTCGAAATCTGCGTCAGCAGTTGCTCTGGCATCAGATGAAGCAATAATTGCTCCGGGAATTCCCATTCCGCTGCTGTCAACTACCTTTCCTTTGATCGCTTGTGCCTGTCCAGACATATAAGCTGGAAGCATTAAGAGCACAAATAAGCTAAAAATAAAATTTTTCATACAGTTTGTAATCGTTTAAGTTAGTAGAGCCAAATTAAGCAATTACAACGTTGTAGTACATCAAATACCACTACAACACAGCTACATCATTGTGTTAAAATTCAACTATAAAACAATGATTATCAACACAATAAATGTTAAAGAAATTTCATTAACATAACGTTATGATGTAGTAATGATGTATTGGAATTATGTAAAAATTGAAGTAGAAAAATATAAATTCTGTAAAAAATAAAATGAAATCTTACAGAGTTAATAAAAACTTCGACAGGTTTTCATCCTGATTTAGATTTAATTTCTTTCTAAGACGGTATCTATGCAATTCTACACCTCTAAAAGAGATGTTCATCATAGGTGCAATTTCTTTAGAAGAAAGGTTCATTTTTAAGTAAACACACAGTTTAATATCCTTGGGAGTCAGATGCGGATATTTTTTTGAAAGATTTATGATAAATTCGTTATGGATCTGATTTAAATTGGTTTCAAATATTTCCCATTCGTGTTTATTTACTTCATTAATTTTAATTGCTTTTTTGATTTCACTTTTTAGCTTATTAAAATCTTTTTCAGAATTCAGAATATTTTGAATATTCTCAATCATTTCACTTTGTTTTGCAATAGACAAAGATTTACCCGCAACTTCAGATGATTTAGTTTGTAATTCAAGTTCCAAAATATGCTTTTCGTATTCCTGAATATTTAATTCATTTTCTTTTTTCAATTCCATTTCCAGAATTTCACGCTGATGCTTTAATTCTTCGGCCTGTAGTTTTAATTTTTGAGTATAACGAAGTTTATTCCATTTATAATAGAAAAACAATACTGCCCCTATTATTAATAAATATAAAAAAATCATCCAAAACGAAAAATACCAAGGTTGTGCCACTTTAAAATCAAAACTTGAGACTTTATCGTAATTAGCGCCATCATGTTTAAAAATTACAATAGAATGAGAACCACTGCTAAGATTATTTAAAACAATGGCTCCATTTGAAATTGGAATGTAATTTTTCCCTTTGTTAATTTGATAAAACAAATTTGGCTTGCTTGCTCCGTAAATTCCGGATATTACATTTAACCGAAGTTCTGTATTGTGCTTTATTTTTTCATCATTTAACAGCAGTTCTTTTTCATTGTAAGCTTCAACTTTAACTTCGCTGTTTTGTTTATTTTCATATCCTAACTGAAGAGAAATAAAACCATCATCCAGGTTCATTAAATAATGGTTCTTACTTCTAAAAATTCGCAAATTTTCATTAATTAGCTTTCCTTTATAATATTTCTCCTGAATCATATTCCATACAAACTTATTGTCGTGCGAATAAATATGATACAAGATTCCATCCTGAAGTACAATAAAATGATCTTTATCTATTGCTACAACATCGGTAATATTTTTAAAGTTGGTATTGAACAAATCATTTTCTTCTAATTTATTTGAAATAGAATTAAATGTGTACCAAACATTATTTATAAGAAAAAGGATTTCATTTCTAAACTCAAAAACCTTAATTCCAAAATCATTTTTAATTTTACTTTGCTGTGTAATATTCTCAACTTTTTTAGTTTTAAAATTTTCATCAAACAGCACTCTATATAAACCACGATAATTATCGGCCGCCCAAATTTCATTTTTTTTGTTTTGAGCTACATATTTAATGGGTTTTGAAAGGTCATTAATTTTTGTATTATCTTTCAGATTCAAAGCGTCATTATACACAATAACACCACTGTAAGTCGACTGAAAATATGTTTCATTAATCATGCTTTTAGATAAATTCCAGCCGCCGTGTATATTATTTATTTTTGTTAAAGCTCCTTTTTCATAACAAAAAGTGCCATCGTTATGTCCAATAATATATTTTTCTCCAATTTTAGTAATATTCCAGCCCTGACCTTGCGTACCTGGCATCATTTTAAAATTCCCCGAGTCAAATTCAAAAATTCCGTGGTTAGAAGCAATTAGATATCCTTTATCTAGAGTCGCAACAGAATATACCGATCCTAAAATACCGGAATTATCATAAAAAAATGAAATTGGCGAATTGACCTCAACATGGGCAATTCCGTTATCAAGCCCCAGCCATAAATCATCTTCTTTATCAAAACCGATACTTAAAATAGAATTGTTCATTAAAACATTGTTTCTATCAATATTTTTAAAAGTATTGGTATTGAAATCATATATAAAAACTCCTTTATTTCCAGTTCCTACAACGAGTTTGTTGTTTTTAATAAATTTGGCAACATTAATTCCGTTTGATTTAAAAGTTTCGTTTAATGGATTGTTCCAAGGTCTTAAACTATTATTTTCGACTATAAAAATTCCTTTTTTCTGAGTAAAAATATAGGTTTGATCCTTATACTTTTCAATGGCGTGAACAACTGTATTTTTTAAAATATCCCATCCTTTTGGATTTGAAATTTTTGAGCCGCTCATTCTAAAAACCCCTTTATCAACAGAAGCTACATAAACATTATTATCGACTACAAAACAGTATGAAATTAAAAATGGAAATTTGATCTTTTGAATATGCTTGCCATTATAAATAAAAACATCATTAAAAGACTGAAAATAAAGAGAACCATTGAATCTAAAAATCTTCCAGATTTCCTCATTGTCTTTTTCATCAAATAATCGAAGATTTTTTGTAATCGAAACATAATGCATTTTTCCGTTCTTGCGATACCAATAACCAAACTCTTTATAAGAACCCGAATAAATTCTATCTCCTTCAATTAAAATAGAACGGATAATCGTTTTATTTGGTAAAGAATATTTTTCCCAAACCACGCCGTCATAACGTAATAAATAATGGTTGTTGGCAAAATACATGGCTTTATCATTACCCTGAGCAACATTCCAGATTTGATTGTCGCCCTGATAGTCTGATTTATTATAATTTTCTACGAAAGGAAGTAATTCTTGTGCTTGAATTTGAAAAGCAATGAAAAAGAAGAAAACTGATTTTAAAAGTATCGATTTCAAGATATTCGGATTTAAATTCAAAGATACTCACAAAAATTCAAACTGAAAGCATAAAAAAAGCTCCTGTTTAAGGAGCTTTTAAAGTAATATGTTACAATTTTCTAGTTTTCTAATAATTGAAAAACCTGATTTGCTATTTCATATTCTTCGTCAGTAGGAACAACTAAAACTTTTACAACTGAGGCTGGTTTATTAATTTCTCTTACGTCCTTAGAACGGATTTGGTTTTTGTCTTTATCAATTTCAATTCCAAAATAATCCATATCTGTACACACTAATTCACGCATAAACGAGGAGTTTTCTCCTATTCCTGCAGTAAATATTATAGCATCTAATCCATTTAAGGCTGCTGCATAAGATCCAATTGTTTTTCTAATTCTATAAGCATTCATTAATAATGCCAGCTGACAATCTTTGTTTCCTTCTGATGCTTTCGATTCAATATCACGAAGATCGCTGTAACCAGTTAGACCAAGCATTCCGCTTTGTTTTAATAAAATAGAATTCACTTCATCCGGCGTATATCCCAAATTTTTAACAAGATAAAAAATAACCGACTGATCTATATCTCCGGCGCGAGTTCCCATTACTAAACCGTTTGCAGGCGAAAATCCCATGGTTGTATCGATACTTTTTCCGTCTTTAATCGCCGTCATACTACAGCCATTTCCTAAATGAATAGTAATTATTTTTGAGTTCTTTTCTAAATAATTAATTGCTTTTTCCGAAACGTACTTATGACTCGTTCCATGAAAACCATAAACACGAACTTTATGTTCTGTTAATAGAAAATTTGGAATAGCGTATTTATAAGCTTCAACAGGAATCGTTTGATGAAAGGCGGTATCGAAAACGGCTACTTGTTTCGCAGAAGAAAATATTTCTTCGGCAACATTTATTCCCACTAAATGTGCCGGATTATGTAAAGGAGCTAATTCTGAAAGTTCTTTTATTTTTTCTTTAACTTCCTCAGTAATAATAGTTGTATTTGAGAAATAACTTCCGCCATGTACTACTCTATGTCCAACAGCCGTAATTTCTGAAGTCGTTTTTATTACTCCTTTTTCTGGATCCAAAAGCATATCTGCTACTTTTTGCAACCCTACTTTATGAGTTGGAACCGGAAGTATTTCTTCAAATGAATTTGAAGCTGTTTTAAAGGTAATATTTGATGTCTCTAAACCAATTCTATCAATCATACCGCTGCAAATTACTTCGTTTGCGGGCATAACCATTAATTGATATTTTATTGAAGAACTCCCCGAGTTTATAATTAGTATTTTCATTTTTTTTTAGTTGATAAGATACTGAGTCTCTAAGTTTCTAAGTTTTCTCAAAGACAGAAATTTTTAATTTTTAATTCTCAATTTTTAATTGATTTTACATTCCCTGTGCCTGAATCGCTGTAATTACGACTGTATTAATAATATCATCAACTGTACAACCGCGGCTTAGGTCGTTTACAGGTTTATTTAATCCTTGTAACATTGGGCCGATTGCCAAAGCTCCAGTTTCTCTTTGAACAGCTTTGTAGGTATTGTTTCCTGTATTTAAATCTGGAAAAATTAATACGCTTGCCTGACCTGCTACTTCAGAATCTGGCATTTTGCTCTTTCCAACACTTAAATCTACAGCTGCATCGTACTGAATTGGGCCTTCAATTTTTAAATCCGGTCTTTTTTCTTTTACAATTGCTGTAGCTGTTCTTACTTTATCTACTTCATCTCCTTTTCCTGATGAGCCGGAAGAATAAGAAAGCATGGCTATTTTAGGTTCTATTCCAAAAGCTAAACTTGATTCTGCTGAGGAAATTGCAATTTCTGCCAATTGCTCTGCTGTTGGGTTTGGATTGATAGCACAATCTCCAAAAACAGAAACTCGATCTTCTAAGCACATAAAGAACACAGAAGAAACTACAGATGAATTTGGTTTCGTTTTAATAAACTGCAATGCGGGTAAAATGGTATGCTGTGTAGTATGAGCTGCTCCCGAAACCATTCCGTCGGCGTGGCCTTTATAGACCATCATGGTTCCAAAATACGAAACATCTTCCATTAAATCCCTAGCCATTGTAATACTTACGTTTTTAGCCTTTCTAAGCTCATAATAGGTATTTGCATAATCCTCATAAAGTTCGGATTCTATAGGATTGATGATATTTACTTTTGAGAAATCTAAAGTAATTCCAAGTTCTATAATTTTATTTTCAATTTGTTTTTTATCTCCAATAATAGAAATATCAACCACATCCATATCTAATAATCTTGATGCCGCAGTAATAATTCGATCATCATTTCCTTCTGGCAGTACAATGTGTTTACGGTGCTGTTTGGCTCTTTTAACCATGTTGTATTGAAACATTTTAGGAGTCATGCCTTCTGCTTCAAAAGTGATTAATCTTTCAGATAAAGCGTCATTATCTACATATTTTTCAAAAGTACTAATTGAAGTTTCTATTTTATGCGTATTGTTTGCATAAATCTCTGATTTTATCTTTCCTATTTTATTTGTAATGTGATAGGTTCCGCCGTCAACAGCAATAATTGGAACAATTGCCGAAAGTCCTTCAATCAGTTTTAAAATACTATCTTCCGGAACAATATTTCCTGTTAGAATAATTCCCGAAATGGCTGGATAATTTGCGGACTCATTTGCCTGTAAAGCTCCTAAAATAATATCTGAACGGTCTCCTGGCGTAATTACAAGTGCATTATCATGTAAATGAACTAAATAATTATGCAATTGCATAGCACCAACACTGAAATGACCAATTTCATTATTTAAATAATTGCCTCCAAACAACACTTTAGCATCGAGTTCATTCACAATTTCCTGCATTGTAGGATTGTTTAAACTGGATATAAGCGGAATTGTATTTACCAAAACATTTGCCGGTAAGCTTTTTTGCAGACTTTTGGTTACTAATTCTATATTTTCTGGCTGTACTTTATTTGCAAAAACCGATAAAACCTCAACATCTTTTACTTTAAAAGAATCATAAACCAAATACAAATTATCTACTAATTCCTCTAAGGTCTTTCCAACTCCTGATGCCATTATTATCGTTGGAATTCCAAGATTTTTTGCAATTAAAACATTCAAATCTAATTCTATAGAAGTTCCTTCGCCGGTAAAACTTGTTCCTTCAACCAAAACAAAATCAAAGCGCTCTTCAAGCTTTTTGTATTTCTCGATAATGAGATCTAAAACCTCTCCTATTTTTCCTTTGTTTTTCTTTTTGATCAGTTTGCTTTTGGTAATGGCATATGCATCTTCAAACTTAATATCAAGATTAAAATAAGATAAAACTGTTTCGATATGATTGTCTAATTGTCCATCGACAAAATCTTCAACAATGGGTCTAAAATACCCCACTTTAGCCGTTTTACCAATCAAAATACTCATTAAACCGAGTGTAATAATCGATTTCCCGCTATTATGATCACTTGTGGCTATATATATTGCTTTACTCATAATTATTTATATTTATTCTAAATAACAAATTTATACAAATTAAATCTTTCACTGCTGTTATAAACGTTAAAACCAACGTCTTTTCTTGAAATAGACAATTAGACCTATCACAAGTAAAAACATGATTCCCATTACCACAAAATAGCCATTTTCTGTTTTAAGTTCCGGCATATTCTCAAAGTTCATTCCGTAAACCCCAACAATAAAAGTCAGCGGAATAAATATGGCAGAAATTATAGTCAGCGTTTTCATGATTTCATTCATTTTTCGGCTTTGTTCCGAAAAATAAAAATTAGAGGCACTTTCCAATGCACTCATATCCGATTCTATCTGTTCTAAGAGCTCTAAACTCTTTTGATGAAGTCTGACAAAGAAATTAAATGTTTCTTTCTGAATCAGCCCGTTTTCATCGTCATCTTTAATTGTTTTGAGATAATATAAAGAATCTCTAAGCGGTACTATTGAACGTTTCAAAAAATTAAAGTTATCGCGATGATTTTCAATTTTTTCTAAAATAACAGGATCTGCGCCTTTTTTCGTCAAATTAATTAATTCTTCAATCTTATCTTCTTCGTCTTCAATTGTAATGTAGAAATTTTCCATGACGGCATCTAAAAGTAAATACAAGAGATAGTCTACTTTTTTAGTTCTAACGATTCCGGCATGTGTACGAAGCCGCTCCCTAATATGTGTAAAGAAGTCGCTTCGTTTTTCCTGAAATGAAATCAGAATCCCATCTTTCAAAATAAAACTAAGCTGTTCAACACTTATATTATCTGAATATTCCGAAGGCAGAAGGGATTTTATATTGAAGAATAAAACATTTTGCTGCTCTTCTAACTTGGTTCTTTTAGTTGTGTTTAAAATATCGGCTAGAAGAAAATCATCAAGCTTAAAATGCGCACCAATTGTTTTAATTAAGTTTATGTCGTTTAATCCATGAACATTCAGCCAGTTATTTTTAGTATAGTCAAAGCAGGAATTTAGAGCCTGCACTGTAAATTTTTCATATTCAACAACATCTGCATCATCATAGACAAAAAGCTGCATTTCTGTTTCGTGTTCTTTATGCGATCCTGTATACTCTAATGTGATGTGCTGGAGCTTACGTCCTTTTTTATATTTAATCTTTCTCATTCAGGAAATTTTACAATAGTAATATTACGAAAAAGAATCTGAATGGTAAATGACAATTATCAGTTTGTGGAAAACCCAGAATTAGATGCACTGCATTACACTTCACTAATTCACACCAATAAAAAAACCGAGCCATTTCTAACTCGGTTTATTTTGGTATATATTTAAATTCTCTACTTTTAATTTCTAAAAGTCTTCCATATCTTTTAGCAAAAGCCTGTTTTAAATTATTAGTTTCTGTACTTGATAAAGGATTTCTTGAACTAATAATAAATCCAAACCTTTTATCTTTTGGAATTCTTATTATTGTAGATTCAAAAATACTTATTGTACTAATTATTTGACATAATGCAATCTTAACATCTTTTCCTTTAAGCTCTATAAAATAAAAATCATTGTTTAAATGTCTAACAAATCCAAAATCACATTTTTGGACTTGTTTCGAAGTGATCAAACAATCATCTATTCTGATTTTTGTGAAATCTTCTTTAGAATCAATTTCAAATCTTTTTCCATTCTCAGAAGCTACTTTACTTTTTGAACAACAATCTTGATTTGCTTTAATTAATTCATCAAAACTATTGTGCATATCGTAACTCTGTTAATTTGTCAAATTCCTCAGAAATAATATCTGATACCCCATCAATTGCATTGGTATCTATACTACGAAACTCTTCATTTTTGATTGAATATACTTTTCCATCATTTCGTACTTCGTAAACAGAAATTTCATCAAAAGCTATCCATTTCTCCTCTGATACAATTGAATTTATTTCTTCTTTTAAATTATGATGTTCATCGAACGTATTTTTTGCAAGTATTAACGTATCAAGAGAAGAAAGAATATATGGGCTATGAGTTGTAATAACAGTTGTGTGTTTCGTATTATTAAGTTTTAATGCAATGTGATCAATTAATCTCTTTTGTTTAATAGGAAATAAATTTAACTCCGGTTCTTCAACTATTAATGTCTTTGAGTATTTAAAATCGGTTTGATTCATTTTTATTTCATAATCAATAACTAACAACAAAGGAATTAAAGATTGGATTCCACTCGATGCAGCGCTCAACAATACCTTTGTATTATTTATTAAAACCTCATCACCACCTTTTTCATAATTATAATCTATACCAAGATCCTCAAACCTTGCAGATGGAATTTCCGCTCTTGCAACTTCATATTTAGCCGCAAAGTCTTTATAACATTCCGGTAAAGCAACATTATTAGCCCATAATCCCGATAGTGAATTACCTATCAAAGAAAATAAAATCCTCTCAGCTGGTATATATGTTGAGGATCTGTCATTTAAAAACTTATTAAATGCAAGTTCTAAAAATTTTTCTTTATCAAAATCCAGAAATTGAGGGAAAGTTGATTGTTTTGTTAAATTATCAAGTTTGATTCTAATATCCTCAATATTATATTGCTTAAGTTCAATATCGGTTAACACGATCTCATTATCAACTAATTCACATAAAATTATATTTTCGTCACAATATTTAATCTCTGCCTTTTCTATATTAAAATCAATATTATATGCCTTTAATTCATTTTTGATATTTATCTTTAATGAATTTGTTATTGATAAGCGTAAATAACTATCTCTAAATATAGCTATCAACTTCGCCAAAACACTTTTCCCTGTAGAGGTATCTCCAATAAACACAACATATTTAGTCAAATTTATTTCAGCTTCTTTTATTGGCCCGAAATTTTTAACTATTAATTTTTCCATTTTTTATTTTCTAATTACTATGTAAATATAACAAAAAAAAACCGAGTCAGAAATGACTCGGTTTTCTATATTAATACTTTGTACTAATTACTTAATACTAAAAGAATTATTTCACTTCTTCAAAAATAACAACATCTGACTATCAATACATTACATTTCAATGGTACAAATATGGAACAAAGTAATTATTTTATTTCACAAAACAACATATTTCTTTATGAAAGCCAATCATTTTTAAACTTTATTAAAAACAGACTTAATTTCTGAACAAACTAAGTTTTTTCAATTAGAAAGAAATTCTCGCTGATCATTAAAAAGGAAACTGTATCTCCCATTTTTCATGTCTTCTAAAATCTTACTAATACATTCCTTATAATCTATCTGCGTCGAAACATGTTAATTCAACGAAAACGATGCATCGTACTGTATTTTTAATTCTAAAATATAAAAAATTAGATTTTGTATGGGTCTGTTTTTATTAGGTATATTTATACAATATCACATTTAAAACAGATTAGTAATAATGAAATTCTATTTACTTTTTTTTTATTATCCCCTTTAATGAGATTTACTCAAAACATAAATAAAAGCGAAATAACAGTTCATGATTTTTGCGACACAATTCCTTTTGAATATACTCGTGGAAAAATAATTGTAAAAGTTCTAACTAATAAAAACCTAAACGTTTCGTTTTTGACACAGGAGCTCCGCTTCTTATTTCCAACGATTTAATAGCAGCTAATAATAACCCCATCGTGGGCTCTGCTACTGTTACGGATGCTGGAGGAAAAACTATTGAGCAGAAGATTGTAAAAGTTCCGGATTTGACCTTGGGTAGTGTCTTTAAAAAATGGTATGGCAGAAGGATTCGAACCTTAGGTCCTAAACCCACATCAACACTATACTTTCAGTAATTTCAAAAACCATTTGCCATGATTTTGCCACATTTATTTTAGAAGTTTTAAAAACAACTTATCTATTGATTCTAGAGAATATTGTAATCCTTCTGCAAACTTAATGATTTTTCGATTAATCTTCGTTTCTAAATTAAATTTTTTAATTAAGGGATTCCGCCTGCTGGTCCGTTTCAACAGCAAGTTGAACAACATGCTGAACCAAGAAAGCATCGATCAGGGAAAGTGCATAATCCTTATCTATAGGCAGCATGTGCTGTTGTAAAACCTCGTCGATATAATTATTCGCATTCCATAAGTTCCGCACCAAGTCCGGATGATCTGGCTCAACTCGCTGCATTACCCTTTCGAAAGCCGATTCAGCTGTTTCGAGAAATTCAATCCTGTCTGCTCCAGCCAGTGGTAAAGCAGAAATTTGCAAATTATTCTTAATTTTCATGGGTTTAAATATTTGATTATTATCAGATGTTTTTTTGCTCAATCGGTAGTCGTAACCATCAGTTTGATGTCCATCTACATCAGCAAAAACAATTTGGAAAATATCCAGTTTATCCTCGTCATCAAACAGGAAATCTTTCTCTCGTTGTTCTGCCGAAAGATAGATATCCCATTCTATAATGCTGATTTTATGCATATTTTCGAATAGTAGTTTAGACAATTGAAGTGCCGAGGGAGATGCCTTGAGCATTTCTGTCCATTTTGTAAAGCCCGCCAACTTTGCAATGCAGTGCTGAGAGTTCATTAAGGTAAAATTGTCTTCATCGATATCGAAATCGAGAGCTAGCGCATCTACATCGAAATACTTTGGCGTATACTGATAAAGGTCGCGGCCATAAGTGGGATCGTAATAGGGCTTTTGTGTTTTAAAATCTCTGTAAAGATTTTTTGCTTGGAGTTTGAAGTACTCAATAGTTTTCATAATACATTCCTTTTAGTACCGGCATTATTATCCTGAATTTGAGCGTTCGTAATCTTGTTTGGATAATAAGCAGGAAGGTTTGCACTATTAAACTATTGGCTGATAAAATCTTTGCACGAACGAGCTAGCTTGCCAACAAGCTTGTACAAATATAAATATATAATATTGAATTACAAACACATAAGCCGTTTTGTTTTATTTTTTTAGATTAGCCAGCTGGCAGGATAATAGATAAACCAAGACTATAAAGTACTTATTATGTATTAGACACTTTAGATTATTCATTTAAAATAGTCACTAAACAAATAGAAATTACTTGTATATAAGAAGTAAACTTATATTTTTGCGTACTCAATTTAACAATATAAAACATGAAAGATCTTATAGCAAAAATCAACACTGAAATCGAAACTTTTAAAACAGAATCAGATTCACTAATCGAAAAAGGTGTTAAAGCAGCTGGAGCGAGAGCGCGTAAATCAACTTTAGAAATTGAAAAACTATTAAAAGAGTTTAGAAAGGTTTCTATTGAAGAGTCAAAAAAATAAATTCATTCTTACTTTTACTTAATTGGCCTTTCAGTTTTCTGAAGGGCTTTTTTATTTCTAATTAAAAATGTGGCTATAAATCTATAATGCATTTTCATCAATCTTTCATGTATGAAAAACCGTTATTGCTTGCAATAGTGATTAACGGCTGAATAGTTTCCTTGTATCGTAAATAATCAAGTCCACTATTACCATCTAAATCTGGAAAAATACTAAGATATTCCTCCAAATATTTGTTCTTTGAATTATGACTTTTCACTATTTCATAAGCAGTCTTTTGCAGAGTATAAAACTTATCAAAATACCTATCTAGAGATGGAAGTTTATCACTTTTCAAGGAATTAAAGTTTTTATCAATTGGAATTAGATTCCAAATTAAATCATGAGAAACAAACGCATGAGGTACAAAATGGTCCAAAGCATATTTTTTTTCATCAAACAATAATCTGTTATTGGTAAACACACAATCTATTGCACCCAGTTCATTAAATACCAATTTCCAATATTCATTTGTCTGTTTCATTAAAGAATTCCTGACTAATGATTTGCTTATTTTATTTGGAATATCCGGAACATTTGGATTTCTTTTTTGGAGGAAAAGTGATAAATTCCAATAACAGAAATCTTTAAGTATTTTTGAATTTAATTTTAGATAAGATATCCACATAGGATTTATCTCTATAGAATCTTTTTCTAACCGGTAAATACATCCATGATCAAAATTCTGAGAGAGGGAATAAATTTCATTACGATTTCCGGAAAACCAAGAAGAAATAAACCAATGAGGTACATTTTTATCGAAATGATTCAATAGCTTAAGAGTTTCAATCTTCTGAGTATTTTCTAAAACAGAATTTATTACGCTTCTATTTTCATTTATCTTAAGATCTTCAATTTTTAGAATAGCTTTAACTGCATCTTGAATAAGATCTTGTTTACCAAAAGAAATATGAAAATAATTAACTGTATACCAAGAATTACTAATCATTCTTGACAATATCCTTCGCTTATCAATATATGTGCTTCCTTCTTCTACTAATTCTAGAATAGCTAAAAACCAATAAAACTTATAAGTTGCGGAAGTATTTGCAAATACAGAAGATAATTTATTTATTGACAAATATTTGGAATATGGCAGGCTCATAAAACCATTTAGATTTAAAATATTATTGAAATACTTCGGAAGTTGTAAGTGAAGCGAAAACAAAACTAATAGAAAGTCGGCATCGTATAATACTTATTAAATTTATTTCAATTTTTCAAGACGTTGCTGGGCTTTTGTCAAAATTTCTTCACTAAATAAAACTTTATATTTATCTTTCTGAATTATGCTTTCAATTGTAAGATCTAGCCTATTTATTTCAAACATTTTAAGTAGTCCAGAATGTAACTTCTCTGTGCCCTCTTTTATTAGACGATTTGCTGCACCAATAGCTCCGTAATCATAAATCTGGTTCAGTATTATTGATTTGTTAATTTTTGCACCTGCTTTTAATGACAGATCAATTGATGAAATTAATTCATCATGCAACTGGTTTTCTAAAATTATGAATTCATTTTCTTTTGTATCAGCACAAAAAACATCATTTGCTAACAAAGCTCTTTTGTCGTATTGGATAACAATTTCTTTTAATTTATTGAAACGAATGAAAAACTGTTTTATTAGCTGCGTTTCTTCACTTTGTACAATAAATTCATGGTTATAATATTCAGCAGAATTTGTCCAATTATAGGAACCAGCAATTAATTTAGTATTGTCAAATATTGCATATTTGTCATGCAAAAATTTCCCACTTCTAGCTGATAAAACGTAAACTTTTCCACCTTTATTTATAAATTTTTCGAAAGATAATCTTGTATTTTCATAGTGGTCACTTATGATAATTTCTACAGAACAGCCAGTATCTAATTTGTCACTTAACTGCCCAAGCAGATCTTTACTAGTAAACCATGCAACTGACACAATAATTGATTCTCTAGCGGAATAAATATTTGATTCAATTTTTTTCTTAATGTCTTTAAATGATGCTGTTGTCATAAATTGTCATAAGGCAATGATAAAATTTTATATAAGACTACTTACTTGCGATGCTGGGTATTATGGCTAGTTGACCTTATAATTCACATATTGTCCGCAATATTACTGTAAGTTAAATCCAAAAATACACTTCCGTTCCATTCGTCATTTACAGATGGATTAATCATATCGAATGTTTTCCCATCTTTTCTTATGGAACGATAAATTCTTATTCTTTCAGATAAATTAAGAAGTTCCGCTTGATATTCTGGAGGTAAAAGTATATTTTTTTTCCAGGTTTCCATAATATGCTTATATATCAGTAACGAACATGCAAACCATTCACCCTGCCTCCTATCAGATTCAAATTTTTTATGAAGCTCTAATTCTTTTTTTCTACTACCAGGTTCCATTGCATGAATTATTAATTTGCTTTCTGAACCTGTTTTAAGGCTTCGAATCCTTTGCCGAACGTTTTTTGTTATTCCTATTTTAACTTGCAACCCATCATAAGGGTTTTTGTTAATTGAACCACCCATCCAATTATCAGGTATTGCAAGTATATAATATATCGAAATTGCATTATTCGATGGTGCATTTTGGAACCAAAACACCCAATCTTTAGCGGCATTAATTGAATCTTCTTTCGCATCAAAAATTTCTGTAAAATAAATAATTTCTCCAG
Organism: Flavobacterium sp. HSC-32F16; assembly: GCF_024171645.1. GTDB lineage: Bacteria > Bacteroidota > Bacteroidia > Flavobacteriales > Flavobacteriaceae > Flavobacterium. Next base: position 974,163 of record NZ_JALKAC010000001.1, read on the forward strand.
TTAAATTAAGGACCTGAGTTTGGAACTTTGATCGAAGTACAATTATTTTAAATTTAAATTTTTCCAATTTCCATTTATATAAATGTTAGTGTATAATTAACTTCATTATATGCCTAAATTAATTTACAGAAATTCCCAACAGATGTCGACAAGGTAATTTGTGTATTATATTTCAAAAATAATCAAAAAGGATACAAAATCAACGTCAAAAAAATTTATAATATGCATTACAAATTTTGTTCAACTTCAATCACTATATTTGATAATTGAAAAATACTAACCTCAAGAATATATAATTGAATTTAATATCTAAAAAGAAAACTAAAAAATTGATCTTTGATAGTGATGTACCTCACATCACTAAGTATATGGGTTCTAAAAGAAATATACTAAAGTTTGTTATAGACAATATTGCTGAAATACACAGAGGTGAAGAAATCTGTGACCTTTTCGCTGGAACTTGTATTTTATCAGGTGCATTAAGAAATACTGCCTCTATGCATTCTAATGATATTCAAAATTATTCGTCATATATTGCTAAAACATATTTATCAAATCATGATTGGAATACTTATCCCGAAGATATTATTGATCTTGTAATCAATCAAGGTCAAGCATATAAAAAAGAAATTGGTGAAAAATTTAATAAACTGAATTTCAATTATGAAAACATTACTTCATTAGAAGAATTTAATAAACTAGAAGATGATCAAAAGTGTTTAATAAACGAAACTTTTGAGAATACTCCTTACCATCTATTTATTAAAAATTATTCAGGTACATACTGGTCTTATGATCAGTGCCTTGCAATTGATGCTTTTAGAAAGATCGCTGATGATTATAAAGAAACGCCTTTACATTATGTCATAATATCAAGTATAATTTTTGCAATGTCATACACTTCCCAAAGTACTGGTCACTATGCACAATATCGAAATGCAAAAGATATAAATTCGATGCTTGACATAAAAAAATATAGAATAAAAGATTTTGATTTTTATTTTAGAAGGAAAATGGAAGAGCTTAAAAGTGTCTTAAGTACAAATAATCTTAACCACAAAGTAACTAACTTGGATTACTTAGATTGTTTGAAAGATATAAGTACAGGATCAACGGTTTATGCTGATCCCCCATATGGATTTGTTCACTATTCCCGTTTTTATCATGCTCTCGAAACTCTCGTTAATTATGATTATCCTGAATTAAAATATAAAGGCAGATATAGAACTGATCGCCATCAATCACCTTTTAGCAAGAGTAAAGATGTAAGAGTTGCATTTGAAAAAATGTTTAATAAAATTAATTCAAAACAAGCGCAACTTATCTTAAGTTATAGTAGTACTGGAATGATACGATTAGATGAAATTGTAGAAATTGCAAATTCAAGCTTTGACTTTAATTACGATATAAGTGTTAAATCGATTGATCATTTACATAGCACAATGGGAAGAAGTGAAGATAAATCACGAGAAGTTAAAGAATACCTAATTATAGCAAAAAGAAAAAAATGAGTGCAAAATTAGACATAACAAAACTAGCAATGTCATGGACAAAATACAGTGTAGTCCAACTGATTGACGTTATATCGAGTGAAGAAGAAATACAAAAGTTCAAAAATAAGGAAAAAGGAATCGACGAAGTTTGCTTGAAAAAATTTTTAGGCATACACAATCTATCTGATGAAACTCCTCCTATTTGGATTGAAATACAAAAACATCCGAAACAGAAAAGATTATTTGCTTTATTAGGGCTTATTTTTACACATTATGAGAACATATCCAATTTTGCTAATTCGTATTCAAATGACAAAATGGGTGGGATTTTCTTAATGGCATCAGGAAAGCAATTTACAAATATGAGAGGTGCATTAGTAATTTCGGGGGCTTCTTTAAATAGCTTTAGAAGAAAAGACGAAGTTCCTTATAGTTTTAAGCCTTTATATGAAAATGGAGAAGTCGGTAAATTATTTAAAGATTTATTGATCCAGAGATTAACCTCTATTGGGTGGGAGGGAGAAAATTTTTATGATGTTTGCTATGAATTAAATTTTCATAAAGCAGTCAGTTTGACAGAGGGCCAATTCAAAGAGTGGACTGAAGGTAAAACTTTGGTAAAAAGCAAGTTAATAGACAATCTTGAATCTTTAAAAAAAAATAATAAAATTACAACTTATAAAGTAGACCAATGGTTAAAAGAATGGGATGACATAAATTTTGCAGCTGATGAAATGAGAAAAAAGCCCAACCCATTTTTTATAATGTTTAAAATGGATGCCCGCCTTTTAAAACGCCTTTCAGACGTACATAGAAGAAAGTCCGCCGATTCTTCTATTAAAGACTTATCTGTTCAAAGACCACATAACGAAAGTAGGTCACAAGAGATCCATAATTATATTCATGGGGGGTTTCCGTGGTCAACTATCTCTGAGACTCAAAGACAGTCCGAAGAGTATAAAGACTTGAAAATGCCAGGAATACTTCCAACCGCTATAATTGCAAATATTCTTGCTCCAAATTCTGAGAGGGGAAAATATTCTCTACAATTAGAAGATTCTATTCAAATTGAAAATATTGATAGCGACTTTCCTGTTTTAAAAATTCCTGATAGTGTTTTTACTGAAGATTGGGATCCAAATTTAAAACCATTTGAAATCATTGATGGACAGCATCGATTATGGGCATTTGATGAAGAAGAAGATTTAAATGGTAATTACGAATTACCTGTGATCGCATATTATGACTTAGACAGGGCTTGGCAAGCATATTTATTTTATACTATAAATATTAAACCTGTCAAGATCAATACAAGTTTAGGATATGATTTATATCCTTTGCTAAGAACTCAAAACTGGTTAGAACCTTTAAATGATGGTTTAACATTTTATCGTGAAAATAGAGCTCAGGAATTAGTGGAAGCACTTTGGATCTATAAAGAAAGTCCGTGGAGAAATCGAATTAAAATGTTAGGAGAAGGTGAAGGCAATATTAGTCAGGCTTCATTTATAAACACTTTAACAAGTTCTTTTTTAAAGAAACCGAGCAATAAAGGAATTGGGGGATTATTCTCTAACTTAATTACCCAAGGAGGAAAAAATAAAGTATTAAATTGGAACAGAACTCAACAAGCAGGGTTTTTAATATTATTCTGGGACTTAATTCTCGAAAGTTTAAATGACTATTTACCATCAGAAGAAGAAGAAGAAGAAGAAATAGATACACTACGAGAAGAACCATTGTGGGCAAGATCAATTAGAGAAACCGAAAAGGAAGATGACAGAATTGAAGGAATGCACCCCGCATTCACTTCAAAAAATTCTTTTTTATCTAGAGATCAAGGAGTAAGAGGCGTATCAATGTTTCTCAACGATTTCTTTTACTTTCTTGCAAGTGATGATTCAATATTAAATCTTAACGAATTAGCTTGGGACGATGATTTAGATGAGAAGACAATACTTGCTGATAGTATTGATAAAGCTATTCAGGATTTCAAAAAACATGATATTTACGCTGTTCTAAAATCCCTTTCCCGCGAAATTATAAAAATGGATTGGAGAACTGGTTCATCTGATTTTAGTGACAATCCTGAACAGAAATTTAAGCAAATGAGTTATAAAGGTAGTAGCGGTTATACAATGATTTGGAAAGAACTTACTAGTGTAATATCTAACTCAAAGGATTTAATTATAAGTAAATACGCTAATCAAATTTCTGAATTTATAAAATCATAAAAATGGAAAATTTTATAAACTCAGCTTCAAATATACCTGTTATCGATGGCGTTGTACAAATCAAAAGTACTCTTTTAGCCAGTCAGCAAGTTATTAGCTCTACTAATCGTTTATTATTACCAGACTATAAAACTGTAATAAGTAATCATTTAGATGGTTCTGATGTATTGTCAAATACTGAAATCAACACTTTTTTAGCATCCACAGCGTTATTACATTGTTTAGATGGTTGGGGATATTTATCACATGCAATTGATGGTTTAATTTCAGGAGATAGCAGAATTGCAATTCATTTAGGTTATTATTCGGAATTAAGAGCTTCTATGTCTTTTCTTTCTTCAGAAGGAATAGGAATATTTAATAATGGTTATATTTCAGCTGATGCCACTAATAGTATACAGCGAAATCCCTCTCGAGATAGAGTAACTGCAACCTCAATTAATGCTAGTACTCATCAATTCATTTGGAATAGTTTAGATACATGGATAAACTCTATTGTTAAACCCTCAAATCCCTCTGATCTTTTAGGTGTGTTTACAGTGGATGGGAAGAATTTTAATGACTGGTTGACTCATTTTCCCTATACTTCTCCAAATTCTGGGATTTTAGTTTTAAAAAATTGGCTATCATCTTGGAATTTTGATATAAATCATTTTAAAAAAGATCGAGAGGTAAGAAATATAGTGAGTTATCAGACACCTAATTTAAATGTTTCTCAAAATATTTATACTCTTAATCAAAATATTGACAAATTAAATTCTTTTTGGGATATTCTTGAACCTTCAGGAAACAATAGATTTCAATTACTCGATAAGTATTTATTACGTGAATTATTAAGAATTATTTACGATCAGCAAACAAACTCTGTAAAACTCGCAAATACTTTTGAAAGTTTAGTAAGAAAAACAATAACTAATATGGGACTTACAGTTCAACAATCGTTTGTCAATTTTATGATTTCTCATGACCAACATGATTTATTTGTCGAATCTTTTAATACAACAATAGACCCTGCTACAAATTCATTAAACCCATTATCTGTCATCGCTAGAGCAACCCTGATGCTAAGAATTTCAACAGGTAGTGTTTCTCATATACTTAATAGTGGAGGAATGACCAAAGAAGATTTAGATTTTGTGTGGGACAAATATGGTCTTGAAAATGGTTTTTGGACCACTGGAGACTTACCGGAGAATTTTATTTCGCTCTGGGAAGATATAAAAGATGAAGTAGAGGTAGTTACAACTTGGGCTAATACAAAAAAACCTGATCTTGATTTACATACAATTTATAACGATGTTAGTGTACCATATTCTTTAAATTTTTTCAAACAATTTCATAGAGCTGGCCTATGGGGAATGTCAATTTGACCAAGATAAATTAACTCATAGGTTTTAAAATTAGAAAGAAGTAAGTTTCTAAATATATCTTTTTGGCTATTTCCTCTGCTAATTTAGGTGCTTTTTTCATATTCCGCCAACATCTGTCGTGATTAAGTTTTAATCATAATAGCATAGCTATGTATAATTAATTAATTAATTAATTAATGCGTAATATTTCAATTCTTCGATGCTAGTAAATTGTCTTAGTGGTTGACTTGCGGCACTTGCTGCGAACGTTCTTGTATTAAAGTGAACATGAGACTGCATTAAGCCTATTTTTCGAATTTCCAAATCTCCCAAATACAAAATCAACTTCCATATTAAGAAAATTGTCGAAGCCGGCTGCTATATTAGCTGTTAGCTATAGTCATTTTATTCTTTACGTACAAAGTCTTCTTCATTCTTTATTATTCTTGAGACTTTATTAAATCCGGATTCTGAACTAATCCCACTTAAAGTTTTTCCTAAAATCCAGTCGTAATCATTTAACCTGCTTTTAAAGATGATTTCCTCAAAATTGGACAAAACATTGCTATTAAAAGTATTTTCAAAATGATTTTTTAATAGGTCAGAAATGATATAATTTATTGATTTGCAACCTAATGTTTTTTGAATATAGAAACTTGGATTATAAACGATTGACTTGTATTGGCTATCGATATCAATAACTTTATGCGGATCAAGAAAAGCGTTGGGCCATTTCCTATTTACAATTTTCCAAGATTCAATAATAAAATTACTAATTTCTTTAGCAGAATTTCTTGAAAAGTCTATTAATTCTTGATTTTCTAATGTACTGACAATTTTAGAATGCTTATTAATGTAACTTAATATAATTCCTGAAATAGCTTCACTAAATGCTTTGACTCCTATAATTCCAATTTTAAACTCAGAATGAATATCAATTTTTATTGCATTTTGCCAAACATTTTCAATAGTAAAATCTTCATTTAGGTAATATGCTGTATTTATTGCAATATGTTGGGTTAATTCACTTTTACCTATTTTATTTTCAATGATCCTGTAATCATATTTTGCAAGTTCAATTAAGTCCGTTTTTAATCTTTTTGCTTTTGAGTTAATGTTACTAAATATTTCCATTTCGATGGATCTCTTGTTTTCAGGAGTAATAATTATGGATATTTGTAAACCCAAGTCATTTAGAGATGAATCATTTTTCAATGCATTTTCAAGACCTAATAGTCTATGCTGACCGTCGACAACTCTAAAAATCTGGCTGTCAATTTTTTCAAAATTAAAATATACAATACCATCTCCTTTGTCTTCCTTGACAATATCTTTTAATCTTGTTTCATCTATAGCCAAAATGATTGAATTAGGAAATATAAAATCTTTTGTTTCAATGTATTTTTTAATGTTTAAGTAATGTTTTTCATCTTGGGCTCTTTGATATCCCCCCTCATCAATGCCATATATTAGAGTATTACTTAAACGGTTAGTTAGACCGAATGGTAATACCGTTGAAACTAGATCATATTTTGATTGCTTATATTTGATACCTGGGAAATTCATAATTTAATTTAAGCTACTTATTAGTTTTGACAGATTTGAAGTAATTGAACTTTTGGAGTCAATAGATAATTTTTCTATTTCATTTTTTGTTTGCTCAAGTTTTTGTGTCAATTGATCTTTATCAATGGTTTGACAATAATCATAGATGTTACCATTAAAGGTATGAATTGAGTAAACTGAAATAATTTGTTCAATTATGTCTTGATCTAATTCTAAAACTTCAATTGCATCTATTAGAATTTTTAGATTATCAATGTGAGTGTATAAATCCTTAGTATTTAATATATATTCTTTACAATCATAGCTTAAACAAGCTTTGAAAATGGTTTCTACAATAAACAATGCTAATTCTTCATCCTGAATTAGTCTATTTTCAGTAATCATTTTAATATAAGATTGTTTTATTAAAGTAAAATAATTATCTAAGTTATTCTCTAAATTTTTTTGATCTATAGGAGTGTCAAGATTTGAGAGAATTATTGATTCAAAAATTTGAAGGTCAAAATTTTCATTTCGATATTTTATATAGAAACTAAATTTTTCTAGCTCTATTGATTGATAGTCTGTATTTATATCTACATTATCTAGAATATTAGAATTTACCTGACTTATATTATAACAAATTGAAGCAATTTTTTTAAAATTATATGGTATGCCATTTAGTTTTTCTCGAATTGTTCTAGAATAATTTTCCTCAAATTGATTGATGAATAAAATAACTCGAGAGTTGATTGAAAAATTATCGTTAGCACTTCTAATTTCTTGAAGAAAACCATCAATTTCAATTAATAGTTTCCCAATATGGTTCATTGATTGTTGTGCTAGATCTCTGACAGGCGTTACTTTGTAATCTTTATAGAAGATCGAGTGTTCCATATCTCCCCAAGCTGATTCAAGTTTACTTTTGATTTGTAGTTCAAACTTCCAATCTTCAAATTGACATCTTATTTTATATATGTTTAATCCATTCTGCATTCGAACAGGTTGCTTTTTTAGATCATCTTCATTTAATTCAATGCCTTTACCTCTAGCATTTGTGATAAAATTTGACGAAGTAATTAACTTATACATATTGATTGTGTCAATATTTAAATCAGTTAAAATTTTGACACCAATAATATCCTCAACTTCTTTTAGTTTCGACTTAAGTTCGACTTGATTAAAGTTTTCTACATTTTCTAAAATTGGATCAAACACGTTATAATCATTGTTTCTAATTAGTTTTTCAGACAGACTATTTGGTTCTTTTACTCTAGAAACAACAGTATAGAATTTTAACTTTTTAACACTATCATGTTTAGATAAATTAAATTCTTCTGAATAATCCTGGATGATATCAGATAGTATTTTTTTTAGTCTAGCCTCGCAAGCAATAAATTCTTCTCGAAAATCTTCAAATTTTGTGACTATTTTTTCAATTCTAATTAATTTATCTGCAATTGCTCTCATTTAGTTTTTTATTGTGTTGTTAGATTTATTATTACAGCTAACATTCTAGCCTCTCACTCAGTTTGTAACTTATGAAACTGAGTATTTTCGGCTAAACGAAAATACGAAGTAAAACGATAATTCCACTAAGATTACAAATAGTGTGACACGTATGTTAAGCGGCGTAAAAACAAACGTAAAACCTTTTTAATTCTGATTATTTTCCACTTTGTATTTTCATTTAGATAAAGATCAGTTTTATTATTTTTTATTTTGCAAATAGTTACTTTATAGATTCATTCTGATAGTCATTTTCTGTTTTCATCAAAACTGTTTTTTCCTTTCAGTTCGGCTTTGAAGTTTCTACTTTCTCCAAAGTTTTCATCAAAAATTTTCGTAAAAAAATAAAAAGTAATTTATATTTTGTAAAAATCACTGTTATTTACTAATTTTCCTTCCAATTTATTTAGAAAGTTTCGGTGTCGGCGGTTTGGAAAGAGTACTTGGTGGATTATTTCCTCTTCCTGGTCCTGATAGATTTCCTGTCGCGCGTGGTCTGTTTTGTGGTCTTTGATTACCTAAAGCTATTAAAATTAACGTTAAATATGCTGTATGGGCATTTTATCGTTTTCCCCCTGTCTGGAAAGTTACGCCGCTTAAGGTTTTGGTAGTATAAGTCCATTCTTCGTATTTACCAAATCATTCCAAATACAAAACAACTTTCCATTAATCAAATTATCCAAATCCGTTGTAGCTCTTATGCCCAGTTTTTTTTAAGAGCGTGTATAAATACTAATAGCTAAAATTATACCGGCTCTGAGTACGACAAAAATAAATATTAGAATTAATTATTTTCTGATTGATAAAAAATACCAATCACCTACAGCTTTATCGGATAAATTTGAGTTAAGAAGAAGTTTCCATTTATTAGACCAATCAATCCATTTTGATTTACGTTCTTCATAATCCAACATAAAAGTATCATAAGTACCAAAACCTTTACCTTCACTTTCCAATTCGTCGTTTATCTTTTTATTTATTTTTCGTGCTTCTTCCCACCCTTCTTCACTATCTCTACTATCCATTGTAAAGTTAAATAATGATTTTAAAAATAATGTTCGTCTTACCACTTCTATTGGTTTCAGGTTCTCCTCTTTGATATATTCTCTGAAAAATTCAATTTGTTTTTCTCTATCGAATTCTAATTGTATATTCTCATTAGTATGAAAATGTGAGCAAATAGGAACGAAATCACTTTTAATTTTGAGGTCCTGTGCATCAAACCATTCTAAAATTTTTTCTAAAGGCGTCATAGTTTTTTTAAGTTTATTTAATTGTATTTCCCTAGTCAGTTTGTCAGTTTTAATTATAATTATCCATTTCTGTGGTAAATTAGGGATAACTCATTTATATCATCACTAAAAAGCTTAAAGGATTCTGATTTTGTTAAAATTTTTACCATCCTATTTTACTTTATCAAATGTACAAAGGCACTTTCATTTTACATTACGGATTTCCGTAATCCGTATCATTAATTGTTGCAAATTTATTCTTTTTAGTAATAAAAAGGTTACCGTATAAATACCTGTTTTGAATTTCACTGAGTATAAAAAAAGATGCCGAAGCATCTTTTTTTATTTTTCTAGTCCGTAACCCTTTTTCACAAGATTACCTTTATTTTTTTTACTAAATTTCAAATTATTATCCTCATCTTCAACTAATTTAAAAAAATCAGACAACGAAATTTCCAAATAGTCACATATAGCAAATAATTTACTACAAGTAACATTGTGATCACTTGATGCATACCTTTCTAGACCAAGATTCTTTCCTATCTCAGCATAATATTCATTATTTTCCCCTAAAATAGCCTTTCCACGTTGCGTGTAAAGTTTAGTTATTACAACAGTAATCGCCTTTGTTAGTTCTTCTATTTTTATCTGCTTTCTCATACTAACAAATTGAGTAATAAAAAAATACGGTTACAATTACACATGTGTAAATGAAATTTGTATATTTGCAATGATATATAAATACATTTTTAATGTATTTTTGCGATACTTCATTAAAATATTTGAAGCATTCGCTTTGAATCCCGACTTAGAAACTGGTAATTTTTGCACACGGGAAGATAAGTAAGATGCTCACGTCATTGGCGTGGGCTCACTTATTCGTGTGCGGGTATACCAGTACCTTAAGTCGACATAAGCTGAGTTCCACGCCTTTTTTTCTAAACTCTAGGCACTACTCCGCTTCCATTCTCAGCAAATGCTCATCTTTCTAAGTCTCGTAATTATTAACAATTTTTGAATTAGTTAGTTGAGAAACACACTGCCCAAACCTAGCTGCAATATGGAGAAGCAGTGTGGCTTCTCAATCAGTAAACTTTTAAACTTAAATGCCAATGAAATAAATTAACGAGTATATAAATTGAAGATTTAATATTCTTTCTATAATATAAAAAATGACCCTCTACTGTAGCGACTAACTGACGTAGAGGACCGTAGCTAATCAAATCATATTTAACTAACCAATCCCGAAATTATGAATAATTTTTCATTTTCCAAGGGTGGAACAGATATCTATTGCCTAATTTTTCTAGGTTTTCTTATATCTTTTTCGCCACTGTCTGCCAAAAATAACTCTCGGCAAGGCAAATTATCGCCACAACAACATAAGGTTCAAGGCACTGTCAACGATGGTACTAATCCCTTACCTGGCGTAACCATTTCTATTAAAAATAAAAAAAACAATGCAGTAATTTCCGATTACAGCGGTCAGTTCTCACTCTCTTGCTCTCCATATGACACTCTGGTAGTATCATATATAGGTTTTAAAACTTCTCTAATTCCCATTCAGGGACGTTCAGTTGTGAATATTATACTATCAACTGATACAAAAACATTGCAGGAAGTAATAGTGAATGCGGGTTATTACTCTGTAAAAGACAAGGAACGAACCGGAAGCATTGCCAGAATCACATCCAAGGAAATAGGAACACAGCCTATAACGAATATTGTGGGAACCATGCAGGGTCGGATGGCCGGTGTAAATGTAGTTCAGGAAAGCGGTATTGCAGGCGGCGGCTTTCAAATTAATATCCGGGGACTTAATAGTCTTAGGACCGGTGCAAATTCACCATTTTACCTCATCGATGGCGTTCCATACTCCAGTGATCCTATCAGCGACCGACAGACTTCTACTTCAATTCCCGGTGACGGCAATCCTTTGGCCAGCATTAACCCGAATGATATTGAGAGCATTGAAGTGCTTAAAGATGCTGATGCAACTGCAATCTACGGTTCAAGAGGTGCGAACGGAGTAGTTTTGATAACCACAAAAAAAGGAAAAACAGGAAAAACCACTTTCAACATTGACACTAACCATTCATTTGGTAAAGTAACAAAAATGATGACAACGATGAACACTGACCAATATCTTAATATGCGCAGGGAGGCATTTGCTAATGACGGAATTACAACATACCCTGCTAATGCCTATGATGTGAACGGAACATGGGATCAGAACCGCTACACCGATTGGCAAAAAGAGCTTATTGGCGGGACGGCTGAAACATTTTTCATCCAAGCCACCGCAAGTGGTGGCACTGAACAATCACGATACCTCTTTAGCGGGAATTACAGAACCGAAAGCAGTGTTTATCCCGGCGATTTTTTATATAAAAAAGGCGGTGGCCGATTTAGTTTTAATCATAAGTCAGTAGACAATCGCTTCATTTTTAATTTTTCAGCAAGTTATATTGCACAAGACAATGATCTTCCGTGGATAGATTTTGTAACCTTATCACGTCAGCTTGCACCGAATGCTCCAAATTTATACGACCAATATGGAAACTTGAACTGGGAAAACAATACTTGGGAGAATCCCCTAGCAAATCTACAAAGCAAAAGTTTAGCAAACACAACGGATTTGATCGCGAATTCTGTCATTTCTTATAAAATAATTGACAACCTTTTAATTAAGTCCAATTTTGGATTTACAGACTTAAAAAATATTGACAGTCGCTCACTTCCTTCCACAATGTATAATCCATCATTTAATCTTACCAGTCAGCAATCATCAATTTATCAAAATCAGTTTAATAGAAACTCCTGGATTGTTGAACCGCAGCTAAACTGGAATAAAACTTTTGGACGCTCTTCATTAGACATTCTTGCAGGTGCAACATATCAAAATCAAAAAAGCGAGAAATTAGCATTTCTCTCCAGCGGATTTTCAAGTAACAGTCTGCTTTATAACACTTCATCAGCATCTCAGACCGTTATTCTGAATAACGATGAAATCATCTATAAATATCAAGCCTTTTTTGGGCGTTTAAACTACACCTATGACAGCAAATATATAATTAATCTGACTGCCAGAAGGGACGGTTCAAGCCGATTTGGTCCTGATAAACAGTTTTCAACTTTTGGAGCAGCAGGGCTTGCCTGGATATTTACAAATGAAGAATTTGCAAAAAATAAACTTAATTTTTTAAGTTTTGGAAAATTGCGCACAAGCTATGGAACAACTGGAAGTGACCAGATTGGAGACTATCAATTTCTAGACACCTACGCAAGTTCCAACTTAAATTACGGAGGCGTCATTGGCCTGCTTCCTGCCCGTTTATACAACCCTGATTTTAGCTGGGAAACAAATAAAAAGTGGGAAGGTTCCTTGGAACTGGGTTTTCTAGGCGACAGGATTTTTCTAACAACCTCCTACTATAAAAACCGGTCTTCTAACCAACTGGTTGGCTTACCTCTTCCCGGAACTACCGGATTTGCTTCAATTCAGCAGAACCTCAATGCAGAAGTGGAAAATTATGGACTGGAAGTAACCTTACGTCTAAATCCTTTTAAAACCAAAAATTTCACATGGACGGCTGACTTCAATATAACTAAAGCAGGTAATAAACTTCTCTCATTTCCCGGTTTAGAAAACTCAAGTTATAGAAGTCAATTTCTAGTGGGCCAGCCAACTACAATTCGAAAATTATTTAACTTCAAATCCGTTGATCCCCAAACAGGTCTTTATCAATTTGAAGATGTAAACGGTGATGGAATCATTTCCTATGAATATGATCGCGAAACAGTTAGGGATTTCAATCCTGAATTTTACGGAGGATTGAACAATCAACTTACTTTTAAAGGACTGCAGCTGGACTTTCTTTTTCAATTTGTGAAACAAGAGAACTTTAATTTTGCTAATGCCCAGCGCTCGGCAGGACATTTCGCCAATAAACCAACTGAATACGTTGACAGCTGGAGTCAGCCCGGAGATATAGCGCCCTATCAGAGATATGCAACAAACACAAATCAATCAGCCTCACAACGTAGTGAATTCTTCAGTTTAAGTACGGGGGCTGTAAGTGATGCTTCATTTATAAGGCTTAAAAACGTCTCGCTATCCTACAATTTCCCTAAAGAGTTAACACCTAATATGGGCTGCCGTCTATCATTTCAGGCACAAAATCTTTTTACAATAACTTCTTATAAGGGAGCGGATCCTGAATTTACAATAGGGGGTACATTACCGCCTCTGCGGATTTATTCTCTTGGAATGCAGTTTACATTTTAATATCAAAAGCAGTTACTTATGAAAAAATATTTTTTTAAGAAAGTTTACTATATAAAGCTAATAATCTGTGGATTATTAACCATTAGTTATAGTTGTGACAATTTTGTCGAAATAGAACAGCCTAATTCACAATTGATCACTGAGTCCGTCTATAGGGATGCTGCCACGGCAAACGCTGCTATGACTGATATTTATGCGCAGATGCGAGAACAGGGTTTAATTACTGGAAAAATTAATGGCCTTTCCTGTCTTTTGGGAACTTATGCAGACGAGCTCATTTCATTTGAAGATGGAATTTATACAACAGCACCTTTTTATTCCAATACATTATCCCCATCAATGACATACATATCAAATATATGGAACAGGACATACAGCCAGATATATGCAGTAAATGCAGTAATAGAAGGAGTTGAAAATTCAACTGCACTATCACAAGATGTAAAAAAACAATTAAATGGAGAAGCTTTATTTCTCCGCGGCTTTCTACACTTCCATCTTGTTAATCTATATGGTGATGTGCCTTACATTACTACAACAGACTATAATAAAAATAAAAATGCAGTGAGAATAAACAGCACCCAAGTAAATCAAAAAGTAATTAATGACTTGAAAGATGCAGCGAGTTTGCTTGGAAAAACATACAGCCAATCGGACAGAATCCGTCCAAATCGTTCAGCAGTTCATTCAGTACTGGCAAGAGTTTATTTGTATAATAATAATTACGAAGAAGCTCAAACAATGGCGTCGGCTGTTTTAAATGAAAAATCGTTGTATAGTATTGGTACTAATCTCAATACTGTATTTTTAAAAGACAGCCCGGCCACAATATGGCAGTTATCAGCCGGCCCAAATGGTGCCAATACCTATCAAGGTGCTACCTTTATTTTTCAGGCGGGTCCGCCTTCCAGGGTTTCGCTTACTGAAAGTTTAATTAGTCAGTTTGAAACAAATGATTTAAGAAAAACTTCATGGATAAAAACCGTTACAAATGGAAACAACACATGGTACCATCCTTTTAAATACAAACAAAACAACAATACAGCTGTCACTCAGGAAAATTCTATAGTACTGAGACTTGAAGAACAATACTTAATCCGGGCTGAAGCCCGAGCCATGCAAGGAGAGCTGAACGGCGCAGTTGAAGATTTAAATGTAATCCGCAATCGTGCCGGATTATCAGGAACTACCGCAGTTTCTCATAATGATATACTGAAAGCGATAGAACATGAAAGAAGAGTTGAATTATTCAGCGAATTCGGGCATCGTTTTTTTGATCTAAAAAGATGGAATCAGTTAGAGAATGTTTTAGGTACAAAAACTGGATGGAACACAACAGATTCACTTTGGCCACTTCCCTTGTCCGAAATGAACTCAAATCCATTTTTAACTCCTCAAAATCCTGGATATTAATATGAGTCTATTTTTCAATACACAAAAGATTTTTTGCTGCATTTACAACTTTAGAGTTTTAAATCTTATTTTATTACTATTCGCTTATACCTTAAGCGGTCAGGTAAAATTAAAAAAGAATATAACAGTTTCTGATTACAGTAAGTGGGGCACTTTGATGAATCAATCACTTTCAAAAAAAGGAGACTGGGCTTCTTACTGCATGAAGTATGACGACGCCCCAGACACACTTTTCGTGAAAAGCGTCGAAAATAAAATCAGCTTTCAATTCCCTAATGCAAATGAAGGTATGTTTATTAATGAAAAGCTTTTCATTTTTTTAGACAAAACAAGATCACTGCACTTACTTGATTTAGAAAAAGGAACACTTATAAAACTAGATAGTATCCAAAAATATTCTGTCTCAGCAGATAATCGATATCTAATAACATTAGAACAAAACAAAAAGGAAAACTTGTTGTTGATAAGAAATTTTGAAGGCAAAATTCTAGAGATGATTGTAGGGGTTAAGGAATACAAAATGAATAATTTTGGTAATGCTTTGGTTGGCTTTATTGATAACCAAGAGATTAAAAGTATTTTATTAATTAAACTTGGCGCAGTAATTTCAAAATTTAAAATTTTGGAAGGAAGCCAGGAAATTTATTCCAATTTAACGTGGAGCGAAAGCAGCGGCTCACTTGCATTTTTGGCTCAAAACAGTAAACAAAACCAAAACAAGTTATTTCATTATTTGGTTAAGCAAAATAAACTTTCCGAATTTATTCCTCAGAGTACAGAGGACTTCCCTGAGGGATTTCAAGTAAGCGCAATACCTAATACTTTAACCATCTCCCCAGACGACAGCCGTTTGATATTCAATATTTCTAAAACGCTCAAATCTGAAATTCTCGATCCGGTCCAAATTTGGAACACGAATGATGCAGTTGTCTATTCAGAAAAAGTGCATTCAGGAGAATTAGACAATACGCTTATTACAGTTTCATGGCAGCCTCAAAACGCAATATTTCTAAAAATAACAGACAAGGACAGACCTTACTGTACCCTGAACAGTTCAAAAGATTTTGCCTTGGTCTTTGGCTTTAATAAGGGCAAACCACAATACGACGAAAATCGAAAAGTAGACTACTATGTTACAGATCTTAGAACAGGCTATCAGCATCTACTTCTTGAAGATCATCAGATGGGCCTGCACAACACCAGTATGTCGTCCAGAGGCACATACATTGCTTACTTAAGCAATAATGAATGGTGGGTCTATGATTTTAAGACAAAAGTTAAAATAAAACTTGCCAATACAGACAACAGAAATTTTGAAAACATAGAATATGCTCAGGGAAAAAAATCATATGGCATAGGTGGCTGGAGCTCAGATGAGAAATATATACTGCTGTATGACCGTTTTGATATTTGGAAAGCTTCTATAGACGGAAAAAAAACTTCAAAAATAACCAGAGGTAGCGAAAAAAAAATAAAATTCAGAATAGTACCTGATGACAAGAAAGTTTTTTTTCCTAATTCAGGGAATATTGGCCAGGAACTAGACTTAGACAAACCAATTACACTATCCGCTACAGGTGAAAATAAAACTGGTTTTTTTCTACTTTCTCCCAGAGGAGAGCTCAAAGAGATTAGCTATGGTAAATCTTTACATTCCAAAATATCAAAATCCATTAATGCTGATAAATTTATATACATAACTCAGTCCTATGACTCTCCTCCAAGTCTCGTTTATCTAAACCCTAACACACAGGAAAAAAAACTGGTCTTCCAAAGTAATATGCATCATTTTAATTATAATTGGGGCAGACAGGAATTCATAAAGTACAAAAATTCAGCAAATGAGGAGTTGAATGGAACTTTGTATTATCCTTTTAATTATGACGCTACAAGTAATTATCCAATGCTTGTATTCGTATATGAAGAGCTCAGCTATAGGAATCTATATTATACCAATCCTTCCCGATATAATTTGACAGGATTTAATCTCTCGTCCCTCACAGCAGCAGGCTATTTTGTTTTAATGCCTGACATTAAATATAAAATCGGTGACACTGGTTTCTCCGCTGTCGATTGTGTACTGGCTGCGACTAAAAAAGTAATAGAATCAGGAATAATAGATAAAGAAAGGATAGCATTGATGGGACAATCCTTCGGTGGTTATGAGACTAATTTTATCGTTACTCAAACTAATCTCTTTAAGACAGCTATTTCAGGAGTGTCAATTTTTGATTTGGAAAGGATGTATTTATCAATAAGTGAAAGTGCAGGAAAACCTGAATTATGGAGATTTGAATCACAGCAGTGGAGAATGGGTACTTCCTTATTTGAAGGAAGAGAAAATTATGAACGAAATTCTCCATCAACTTATGTGGAAAGTATAAAAACTCCAATGTTAATTTGGTCTGGAGCTGAAGACAGACAGGTAAATCCTGATCAAAGTGTTGCATTATATCTCGCGTTAAGAAGATTGGAGAAAAAAGGCATTTTACTTATGTATCCAACAGAATCACACTCTTTAATGCTTAAAAAAAGCCAGATTGATTTATATAATCGTCTTAATGATTGGCTGGCTTTTTATTTAAAAAATGAGCCTCCAAAAGATTGGATTAAGAAAGGATTACAATAAAAAAAGCAGACAATAAAAAATTATTGTCTGCTTGATTTCTCAGCCTTAATCGATGATATTAAGGCTGATGCGTAAGCAATTCAGTACAATCGGAAGCAGGTGTTGGTTTTCCATACATTTGATTATTGGATGCATCAACACAAAAAGCTTCGCTTATATTATTACACTCACGTACAGGCTCACAGTTAGAAGGTGCGATTCTTTTCCATCCCTGAACATCTGTAGTCTTGATAGCACTCACTGAGTTGCTGGTGCTCACTGCTCCTGCAGAAGCCAGTACAAAAGCAGCCACTGGCAGAAGTAATTTAATTGATAAAACTTTCATGATTTCTAAAATTTAATATGAAATAAAATTGATCTACTCTATTCTACAGGTTTTCGATCTCACCCCTGTTGCCGGCCCGACATATAACATTTTAAAATTTGATCTTATTTTTAAGCGGATCACTGAACTTGTATGAAACCATTCTGCTTCCTGTAATAATATAGATATGTGAATCTGTGGCTATCATATCATCTATTTTTTCTCCATCCACCTTGTAGATATAAAAACTCATTAAATAAGATTTATTGAGTACATCATAAACATCAATTACATTGGCATTTTGCCACATTTTTTTTCCCTCAAATCGCCCTGGTAGCATAGAATTGACAAATAGTAAATTACGATGAAGCGTGCTAAAGCGGTTAACCAATAATGGAGGGTTTGAAAATGTACGTTGGTTTTTAGATTTTATATATTCAATTTTCAGTGAAGCTTTACTAATGGTGTCAATTGTGTTACCTCTGTGCAATAGTTTAAGTTTGTCATCAGTCACTATATATTCGTTTCTATAATAATATAGATATACAAATTTCTCTGTCTCTTTACTGTACTGCAAAATACCATCTGTATCAAAGAGACCATCAGACTGTTTTTGGAGGAGTTCATAGGAAGGCTGTAACTTAGAACTCGATATATCCAATAGCGAAAGTAAATTTTCCCTTTTATTGTTCAGATTCCGAATTATAAATGTGGTAGAATCTATAATGGAAGCTTTTGTAAATCCGGGTATCCTTGCTGTCTGCAATTCAGCTTTTAACTTATCGAGTCTTCCTCTAAAAATACACGGAACTTTACCATCATATACAAAAAAATATGGAGGTATCACTTTTAGCTTTATGTTCAGAAATCTAAAAAGAGTATCTGTAATTTGAAAATGATAAGTCCGCATTTCACCAAAATCTGTACGAACTTCAGTTATAACTGCAGGCGCCGTATGGTTTCCTAGATAGACTTTATCTCCGTTCTGGCCTGCAAAATAATAAGTATTAGCTTTTAGATTTTGAGCCGCTTCACGCGTAGCAGGAAATGGTGGAAATATTCGGGTAAAATTATTCTGTTTATGTGCTAATTCATCTGATCGTATATAAAGTCCAACCATTAGAATAATACAAGAAACAATAGAGACTGTAATTCTTTTATAGAGACGTAATGCATCTGTTTCCAAACAATTTAATGCAATGAAGGCAAGAACGGAGAAAAAAATATTGAAATAAAAATGCTGGTCCCAGTTCATTTTTTCCAAAATTCCTCCACAGGAACAAGGGATATAGGAACTGTAATTTAAGATTAAATAAATATAAATTGAGAATATAACCATTAGTCCGAACCCCGCATATAAACCTACTTTTCTGAATTTAGGCACTGCTAAAAGTACAGCTATAACTATTTCTGCCACAGGTACAAGAAATTCCAGATAAGCTGCAAATGAACTTATTAAAGGTGACTGCCCGAGCTGAACATGAAAATTCTCAAAATCCAACAGCTTGCTAACAGCCGCATATACAAAAAGAAGTATATAAAGGATACAGATAACTTCTACTGTATATTTTTTAAATCCCGTATTAATATTAAGTTTCATAAATAGTCCTTTTGAATTCAACAATGTAAAATTCTGAATTTCAAAACCATAACACTTATACTATCGGGAGCAAAAATTAACTATGAAGGATTAAAGTGATCCAATGGAAAAAAACTACCGGCTTTGCCTCTACCGAGTTCTTTAGGAGAAAATCCAAACTGCTTCTTGAATGATTTAGAAAAATTAGGATAGCTGTTAAAACCGTTCATAAAGGCAATATTCTTTAGGGGAATATCGGTCTGCCCTATCATAAGATAAGCCCTTTTGAGGCGCTGCTCGGTATAAAACTTGTGGACACTTGTATGGAAAAAATGCCTGAATCCGTCTTTAAGTTTAAAATCATTTGTACCGAACTGTCTTGCCAGTTCCTTAATCGATGGTAATGGTTCGGTCAGATTTGCTAATATATAATCATAAACCCGCTGCAGCAGGCGCGCATCAGTTTGTCCGAAATTAGAATACTTGTCTGATTTTAAATGTAAAGATTCCAAAGCAGGTTCCTTAACCTGAAGAAAGGGAGCCACAAAATTAAGAACGGTAAATTTACCATCCGACAATCTCGATACGGAACACTCGGCAGTTACAATTAGCTTTTTGAATGTTATAAAATTAAGTGTAATGATATCACCTGATAAAAGGATTTCTTCCTGACCTTTTATCTCAAGTTCAGACATACTGCTGAAATCATCGTTTAAGAAATCCTGTATCGGACGTCTGAGCACGTCTGCTGCATTATATCCCAAAATTTCCAAGGCACCCTGATTTACATTCTTTATATAATGGTTTTTATCTAAAATAAAAGTTGCAGGTGTTACCATCCTGTGGGTAATATAGGGATTTACAAAACCGGAATGAAAGGCAGACTCTTTAAGTTCTTCAGCGACCATGTTAACCAGAACTACCAGGGTTTCAATTTCATCATCATAGGTGCTCAAGGGGATTTGGTTATTGAAATTGCCCCGTGCCATCTCAAATAACATCTTCTGCATGGATATCAATCGCTTGCGGTTGTGGGGTCTTTTCATCAGTCCTGATTTTATATGTCTAGTTTTTTCTGCCTGCTTTATTATTAAAGAAAGCTTTTAAGATAATCTAATGCTTCCTGCTCAATAGTAAAAATTCTTGTAGGCACAGAGGGCTTGCTTATTTCCACATAAAAAGTGCTCATAGTGATAGAAACATTTTCACTGCCGATCAGAGCGACTGCTTTTGCAAGCAGTGAACCGGATTTGGCGAGATAGTCTCTGGCTGCCTTGTCAATTGAGGCTATGCCTCTTATATCACAAAATACAGGAAGAGGTCTTTCATTCTGCAATGCAATTCTGTCAGCTACGACACGCATTGCTACTTCTAAATCAATAGTCGTATTGGGCTTGTATTGGAAAAAAAGAATTCCGTTTTCAATCCAAAACCTCGCGTTTTGATTCTCATAAGATTCATGTGCTGCATTCATGTCTTATCAGTTTTAAATAAGGGATTGTAATTTAACAAAAATATAAAGATTAAGAAACATTATAATTGCCAAATATGGATTATTTCTTGCAAAAACATCAAATTCGTTGCTAAATCGGGAATTAAACTTGTCATAATGGGAGTAAAATATTATAAAATAAAAATATTTCCATTTTTTATAAAGAATTTTAGACAACTGTTTTAAGACAGTTAGGTATAAAAAACGCATAACCCTTAAATTCTTATATAAAATGGCAAAAATAAAGCACAACAATTTTATTGATACAGTTGATACTGTTTTTTCAAATGCAAAAGAAAAAGGCATACTGCACCTATACGCAGAAGATGAATATCTCAATGGCCGAACCATAAAAATTAACGGAAGCGAAATGCTCCATTTCGGAACTACAGGATATCTTGGACTGGAACAGGACAAAAGGCTGAAAGAGGCCGCAATAAATGCCATACGTAATTATGGGACGCAGTTCCCACTTTCTAAAACATATCTCTCGCATCCTTTATATGCTGAACTCGAAAGCAAGATTGAGCAGATGTACAGTATACCGCCAATCATCACTAAGAACAGTACACTTGGACATATCGCAATTATCCCCACCTTGATAAGAGATGAAGATGCGGTAATTATGGACCATCAAGCGCATTGGAGTGTACAGAATGCCAGTCAGATTCTTAAACTTAGGGGGATACCAGTGGAGATGATACGCCATAACAACCTCGAAATGCTTGAAGACAAAATTCGCACGCTGATGGGCAAATCTGGCAAAATCTGGTACATGGCAGATGGTGTTTATTCTATGTACGGCGATTATGCACCAGTACAGGAACTGTTGAACCTTGCCCGAAAGTATCCGCAGCTTCACCTCTATTTTGATGATGTCCATGGAATGAGCTGGAAAGGAAAAAATGGTACTGGTTTCATCTTTGATGCTATTGGAACGTTGGAAGAAAATATTGTGGTTGTCAGCACACTTAGCAAAACATTTGGTGCCAGCGGTGCTACATTTTTCTGCAGTGATCGTAAATTACGTGAAAAGATTAAAACTTTTGGCGGTCCTCTGACATTCTCAGCTCAGCTAGAACCGGCATCAGTTGCTGCTGCAATCGCATCCTGCGACATCCATCTCTCTGCGGAAATCTATGAGCACCAGACTGAACTTAACAAAAAAACGGCACATTTCAGCACTATTCTTTCAAAAAGCAGCCTGCCTCTAGTCTCTGAAAACGATTCTCCAGTTTTCTTTCTTGGAATGGGCACACCAGCAACCGCATATAATTTTACCAAGCGCCTCTTTTCAGAGGGCTTTTACCTCAATCTTGGCATATATCCCGCTGTGCCCATAAAAAATACTGGAATTCGTATCACGATATCTGCACATAATAAAATCGAAGATATAACAGATCTTGCCCGTGCAATGGATCACCACTTCCACAAAGCAGTAGAAGAAACTGGAAGCAGTGAGGAAAAGATACGGCAGGCTTTTACAATGTACATCAAAATGAAGCTGCCTGCTCAAAAACAGCAAACAGAATTGAAGATTGAAGAGACAACAACAATAGCGAAAATCGACAAGCAGGAATGGAACAAGTATCTGGGCACTCACAATATCCTGAATTGGGAAGGAATGCAGTATCTTGAGCAGACTTTCGCAAACGCTCAGGATCCAGGCAATAAGTGGGATTTCTTCTATTATATCATCCGTGACCAGAACATGCAGGTGGTTTTAATGACTTTCTGTACATTCGGGATATGGAAAGATGATATGCTGGCTACAGAATCAGTATCAAGGCACCTTGAAGAAACTCGAAAAACAGACCCCATGTATATGACTTCGAAAGTTCTAAGTACTGGCTCACTGTTCACTGAGGGACTGCACTGCTATATTGACCAGGATCATCCTATGTCAGAGCAATCAATGAAAATACTGTTGAACAAGCTGGAGGAATCATACAATACACTATCGGCCGATATGCTGGTTCTGCGTGATTTTGAGTCCGGATTCCGATGGGATGAAATGATCAGAAACCAAGGCTATTTCAGGATTGATATGCCGGAATCATGCGCTATTGCACATAATCATCTGCTTGAATTCGAGAATTATGGCTCCTTGCTATCGACCCGTTCCAGCCAGCATTTCAATAGAGAGATACTGAAGTATGAAAAATTCTATGATGTCCAAATAAAAGATTGCCTGAACGAGGCAGAACTAAACAGGGCGTACAGTTTATACTGCAATGTAAAGGAGCGCAACCTTGCCGTTAATACTTTTACTTACAGTAAGGATGTATTTGCAAACATGAACAGCTGTCCAAACTGGGAGTTCATAATTCTGAGGCTAAAAGATGCATCAGAACGGGATTTCATCGGGATAATGTTCTGCTACAAAAACTCAGATAAAGTATATGTGCCGGAACTTATCGGCATGGATTATATTGCCGGCGACGGCTTTAATCTATACAGACAGCTTTTGTACCAAACTATCAAAAGAGCAAGAGAGCTTCAAATTGAACGAATAGATTTCGGTATATCGGCAAGTTTTGAGAAGAAAAAATTGGGAGCTTCTATAATACCGAAGATCGCTTACGTACAAGCCCGGGATAACTACGCTATGGAACTAATGCAGACACTGCAGAATGAAACCAATACCGCACGCTGATATAATACATTTTAATTTCCAACGAAAAGTAACGTCATAGTGTATCTGGGCCGCAATGCCCATGCTTTTCCTTGTTCAAATAAATCTAAATTCTGTTGCCATGATAAGATCTACATGTGAGAACGCACTTCAGGTTATTCGAAAAGCAGAACAGGAATTCAGCTTAGAACCTGAACATATAATTGAAAAATCATACCACATGACTACCGTACTTCGAAACCTGCTTTCTACGGTTAAAAAAAATGTTTTAGAAAAAGGATTCTCTGATGAAAATGAGGAGATCAATTTTTTTAAAACCGTAAAGCCCCAAATACTGGGGAAACTCATATTCTACAACAAAGTTTTCCGAATTGAGGCATCTTGTCCAGTTTTAAGCGGCAAGATGCATCATAAATATTTCTCTAATGAACTTAATGCTCTTAAACAGGAATATAAAGAACACTTTTATAATACTGACTTCTATCGCTACTATCGTACAGGAAGAACGGAATGGGATCATCATTTTTTCTGTCTTGGTAAAATTGACCTTCATGAAGGAGTTAATAGTTTTGTTTTTGAAATAGACACTCAATTTTCTACCTACTACGATTACAAAGTTTCGCGCATAATTGCCAATGAGCTGCTTTACAGCTACCTGCTTGCCAAAATCGAACCAAATAAGCAGGAAACCAACCTATTTTCAGAAGGAAATGGAAGTTCCAGAGATTTTTTCTGGACAGATTCTAAAAACGCTCTGATAGAACTAATTTATGCACTGCATGCTTCAGGCAGCATTTCACATGGAAAGGCAGGAATCCGAAAAATAAGCACTGTTTTCCAGCTGCTTTTCAGGATACAGCTCGGTGATGTACATCATGCCTTCCACAGGATGAAGGACAGGACTGACAGCAAAAGTATTTTTCTTGACCAGCTTAAATCGTCCCTTACACATCACATGGAAAAGGAAATCTAAGTTGTAAAATTGCATCTTATTACCAATATAATAAACTTGGCAGTTAAGTGCCAAATTAGCTAAATTCTAAAAACATTAGCTGTAAGCACAATAAAATCAGTCTATTTAACTCCCTTTCAAAGTGTTAAGATTATCATAAATCGGAATTTTACATTGGTACACATTGGCAGTCAAATATTCCCACGTTTTTCAACTTTGCATTACTATTCTGCCTAAAGCAGTAATAATTATTACTAATGCAAAACAATTAGATCATGAACATAGACAGAATCGAATTTATTTCATGGATGGAACGAATAATAGAACGTTTCGATCTTATGACTGATCATATCAATGAACTTGAAAAAAAACGTGGAACTGTTGATGGAGAGGAACTTTTAGATAATCAGGATATATTACAAATGCTGAAGATAAGCTCAAGGTCCCTGCAGCGTTACCGGTCATCGGGCAAGCTTCCTTATTATACAATCAGCGGCAAAATATATTATAAGCTATCAGATGTACACCAATTCATAAGAGAAAGTTTTACCGCCCGAATGCCCAAAACATGTGCCAGCCAGTGAAAAACGATGACAAAAAATGCCAGTTATTTCTTCATAGTGAAGGCACTTTTACTTTCGGATTGAATTTAAAAATTTTAAACTATGAGCGAACAAATTTTAGAAAAAACGCAGTCCCCCGAACAACTATCGGAGATATTATTGGTGCTGGATAAAGAGAAAATGAAAATTATGGCTGTAAAAGGCATTGACGAAAATGGAAAACTGGAAACTGTTGAACCTACAAAAAAAAACCAGAACCAGTTCATGCGGGTGGATAAACAAGGGGATTTATTTTCCAACTTCTTTTCCAATTTTTTCAGTCAGATGAAGAACCCTACCAATTTTTCCTTCTTCAAAATCCCCGCACCATTGACTGTTAATCTTGCAAAAGAAATGCAAAAGCAGGTTGATCACCCAACCCCTGGAGGTGACAAGTTAATGAAGCAGCACGAAGTGAAGACAGAACAAGAAAAGAATCATAAACAAGAAAACACAAATAATATGGAAACAACGCAGACAACACCGGAGACAAATGAATATAAATACAAACCGGAACAGATTGATTGGGAAACTATGAACAACTTGGGATTAAGTAAAGAGAAACTTGAAAAATTGAACCTGCTTGATCCGCTACTAAAAGGTTACAAAACAAATGAGCTTGTACCTGTAAGCCTAAACCTGGGAACCGCCGTTACAAGAATGGATGCCCGATTATCCCTGCAATCGAATGACGACGGACAGGTAGTAGTTGCCATCCACGGAATCCGCAAAGAGCCTAACCTCAACTTTGAGTTTTTCGGGCATAGCTTTAGCCAGGCAGACAAGAACAACCTGCTCGAAACAGGTAATATGGGGCGTGTGGTAAATCTAGTCAATTCAAAAAATCCAAACGAGAACATTCCCTCCATTATTAGTGTGGACAGGCTTACCAATGAACTGGTGGCATTCCGTACTGAGTTTATAAAAATTCCTGACGAGCTCAAAGGTGTGAAACTTAATGATGAGCAGAAGCAAACCTTAATGGAGGGCAAGCCACTTTATGTAGAAGGAATGATTTCCAAAAAAGGAACTCCGTTCGATGCAACCGTACAATTCAATGCCGACAAACGTTTTGTAGAGTTCCAGTTCGACAGGACGGGCTCCAACAAACAGACGCAGGAAAATCAGCAAAACCAATCGCAAGAAGTTCCGAAAATCTTCAGAGGCAAGGAACTGGATAAAGAGCAGCATCAAAAGTTCAAAGATGGGCAGACTGTTTATGTAAGCGGATTGGTCGATAAGAACGGAAAGGAATATAATGGTTATATCACTTTCAACAATCAAACCAGTAAAACCGATTTCTCTTTTCAAAATCCGGACAAGATTAAGGAACAGGCCAAACCTACTGAAGCACATAAAACGCAGACCTCTGTCAATTCAGAAGGCAAAACCAATGAGGCAACCAAGAATATCAAAGAGCCTTTGGAATCTGGTCAAACAAATCCCAACAATAGAAAGCAACAGGAACAACAGGAAGCACCCGACGCACCTGCCAAATCGAAAGGACGTAAAATGTAAGAGGTATGAAAACAATAATTGCAGAAAAACCAAGCGTAGCAAGAGAAATAGCCGGCTTGCTCGGAGCATCCGAGAAAAAGGAAGGCTACCTCAAAGGTAACGGCTATTTCGTCACCTGGGCACTGGGCCATCTAATAGGATTGGGAATGCCCGAAGATTACGGGATCACTGGATTTGACAAAGCATCATTGCCGATACTCCCAGACCCTTTTTTGCTGACTGTTCGAAAGGTCAAAAAAGATAAAGGCTATACTGCCGATACAGGTGCTTTAAAACAACTGAAAATCATTGAACACCTCTTTAACAGCAGCAATAGCATTATCGTAGCCACCGATGCAGGACGTGAGGGCGAACTCATTTTCAGGTACATTTACGGATACCTGAAATGCAGCAAACCCTTTGAAAGGCTTTGGATAAGCTCGCTTACCGAAAAAGCCATTAAACAAGGTTTTGATAATCTCAAAGATGGAAAAAAATTTGACGGATTATATCAGGCAGCGCAAGTCAGGAGCCGCGCCGACTGGCTCGTGGGCATCAACGCGACACAGGCACTCTCCATTGCAGCAGGCAATGGAGTTTATTCACTCGGAAGAGTGCAGACACCTGCACTCGCTTTAATTTGCAAACGTTATTTGGAAAACAGGAGTTTCCCGGTAAAGAATTTTTGGCAGATACAGTTGTCACATAACAAAGAGCTGATAGATTTTAAAAGTATCACAAAAATCAAATGGCAAGACCGAAAACTTGCCGGTGATGCGCTGAAAACCATTCAGCGAAGTGAAACGGCAATAGTTACATCGGCAGAAATCAAAAGCGTTACAGAGCAGCCGCCTTTATTGTTCGACCTTACTGGCTTGCAGAAAGAAGCCAACAAAAAATTGAATCTTTCTGCCGAAGAAACACTCAACATTTCTCAAAGCCTTTACGAACAAAAGTTTATCACATACCCTCGTACGGGAAGCAAATACATTCCTGAAGATATATGGGCAGAAATTCCCAGCCTGGTAAGAGCTTTACAAAGCAAGAAAAACATTAAACAAGCCATATCTCAAGTGAAATGGGGTCGTTTCAATAAACGTATCGTGAACGATTTGCGTGTTACTGACCATCATGGATTATTAATTACTGATAAAATCCCTTCAGCGCTGAATGCGAAGGAAAATGCGGTTTATGATATGATTGCCTTTCGATTACTCGAAGCCATTTCCGAGGCCTGTATCAAGGAGATAACCGATGTCGGTATACAGGTATTGCATTATGATTTTACCGCAAAAGGCTGTAAGATTATAGAAGCAGGCTGGCGTTCCATTAAAGGCAGTTTCTATGATGATGATGATGATACAGAACCAGTACAAGATTTGCCCCAGCTGAAAAAAGGGGACGATCTCAAAATAAAAGGAGCTTCCGTTGTGGAAAAGAAAACCAAACCGCCTGTGCTTTATACCGAAGCAGGACTTTTGTCGGCTATGGAAAGTGCCGGAAAGGAAATCGAAAATGAAGACGAACGGAAAGCCCTGCAAAATATAGGTATTGGCACTCCCGCTACAAGGGCAGCAATTATCGAAACATTATTTACACGCAACTATATCCAAAGGGAAAAGAAATCCTTGATACCAACAGAAAAGGGATTACAGGTATATGAATTGGTCAAAGACCAAAAAATAGCAGATGTGGCAATGACCGCCCAGTGGGAACTCGCATTTCAGAAAATCGAAAACAACGAATCAGATGCCGGAACATTTCAAAAGGAAATGGAAAATTACGCTTCATCTATTACCAATGAATTGTTGCAAACTTCCAATGCCAAAAACAACCTGCCAAAAATCATTTGCCCGAAATGTAAATGCCAACAACTTAATATACGTGACAAAATTGTGAAGTGTACTGATGAAGATTGTAACTGGGTACAATTCCGCAATGTCTGCGGTGTGCAAATTGGCATAGATGCTATTGAAAGCCTTATCAGCAAGGGTAAGACTTCACTCATCAAAGGGATGAAAAGCAAGGCAGGAAAGAAGTTCGATGCGTACATCGTACTGAACAATAATGCCGAAACTTCCTTTGAGTTTGCCAAAAATAAAGACTATAAAAAGTAATGGAAAGTAAGCCTACCAGTAGCACAATAGAAATCATGGACCAGATTTATACCACTAGGTTAAAGAAAGCCATAATTTTAAACAGTCCTTAAAACCTCTATTTTCAGAGGTTTTTTTATTGTCCATCACGTCAAAGCCTGCCACACAAAGCCAAAGCACTCAACTTCAGCAAAGGCGCTTATCTACTGCTATAATTTTAGGGTTCATGCCAATTCTAAATAAAATTATAGTATGGACACAAAGCAAAAAGACCTATCGTATTTCAGATTAAGACTGCAGGAATTATTAAACGCCAGCTTCCCCGAAAAAGCAAGCGACCAAAAGTTTATTGAGCAGCGTTCCTCATGGGCAGCCAATGCTTACCAGGCCGCATTTAATTCGGGAAACACCATTGATCAATGCAGGGAAATAGCGAATTATATCCTATTTAAAAACCTGTATTTCTCCAGGTTTGACACTGTCTTTCAGGTGGTATGCAATGAGTTTGATACCATAATGTCTGACGAGGAACTGCGACCATTTGCCCTTAAAATGTTTCCTGTCTGCGAGGCTGTTTTCTCCAGCTATGAGCTAACCGATGACTTTGCATACAGTTATGAGTTTGACCTACTCTATACCGAAATAACGGGAACCATCTCAATATGGATACAGGAAAATGGGCTTCAGTAAAAAGCAGCATCTCCAACAGAATATTGATGCCCTGCGAATAGCTTTTAAACTGGAAAAGGAGAAAAGACAAGCCACCGCAGGCGAAAGACTGCTACTGATGCAATACAGCGGATTTGGCGGTCTTAAATTCGTGTTGAACCCCATAGCCAATGAAATTGATATCAATAATTGGAAAAAATCCGAAAATGACCTTTTTCCAAGCACCTGCGAACTCCACCAACTGCTCAAAGAAAATTCAGAAGACGAAAAGCAATACCGCAGGTATGTGGATAGTATGAAAAACTCCGTCCTGACGGCTTTTTATACACCGCCACAAGTTATAGATGCCATTTCCTCAACCTTGCGCGAAAGCGGTCTGAATATAGAGAAATTCCTCGACCCTTCTGCAGGCATTGGCTCATTTATACAATCCTTTTCAGAAAACCAAAAATCAGATGTTACTGCTTATGAAAAAGATCTGCTCACGGGAAAGATTTTAAAACAGCTCTATCCCGACAGTAATATTCGTATTTCCAGTTTTGAGGAAATTCCCGAAAAGGAACAAAACAGCTATGATCTAATTGCTAGTAACATTCCTTTTGGCGATACTTCCGTTTTCGACCTTTCCTATTCCCGAAGCAAGGACAGTGCAAAGGTACAGGCGGCCCGAAGCATTCACAACTACTTTTTCCTGAAAGGTGCTGATATGTTACGTGAGGGTGGTCTGCTTGTTTACATTACTTCGCAGGGCATTCTCAACAGCCCGAACAATGAGCCGATACGAAGGGCGCTCATGCAGGATAATAATCTGGTTTCAGCTGTTCGCTTGCCCAACAACCTGTTTACGGAATACGCCGGAACAGCAGTTGGAAGCGATTTGATTATCCTTCAAAAGAACAATGCAAAACAAAGTTTGACTGAAAGGGAAGATTTGTTTTGCCAAAGCAATAGAACGGAGTACAACACACCGGGCAATGCATTCTTTCAAGACAGTACAAGGATTGTACATACCCAGCGTAAGTTAGATACCGACGCCTATGGACAGCCTGCACTAATCTATACGCATAAAGACGGCCTTGAGGGAATTGCCAAAGACTTGAAAAAAATGCTTTCAGATGATTTTGGGAATTACCTGAATTTAGGTTTGTATAAAGGCGAACGCAGCGAAGAACCTACAAGAAAAATACCTACGGAAATAACCGTTGCACCTGCGATTGTCGAACCTGTGAACATTCAACAAAAACCTCTCTCGGTTCCAACTCCTGAAACCAATCGGGAAAGTCCGCAGGAATTAAAACAGTTAAGCATTTTTGACCTGTTTGAAAATATGGGCGAACCTGCGATTTTGACTGATCCCCCCAAAGGAACGCCCAAAGCTAAAAGACAAACCACTAAAAAGAATAGCCGTGCGATAGGTCGGCAAACCGACCTGTTCACTTCGATGCAGGAACCCTATACACCGGCACTTAAAAGTGCAAATACCTCAGCCGAAGATAAAAAACAGGAAGCTATCGACGACCTGTTTTCGACTGCCACAGGGAATAGTCATGCTGTTACGCCAGTTATTCCCCAACCTGCTCGGTATAGTGGCGAAATGCAATCGTTCCATCGCAACGACTGCCTTGCTGTAGATAATGGCTGGGTCGGTCACCTGCAAGATGTAGATGCATCAGGCGCTACAGCAGTTTTCCATCCTTTGCAGTTGCCGACCTTACAGAAAGCCAGAGCGGAAGCGTACATCAATATACGTGATGTTTACCAACAGCTCTACAATAAAGAGGCAACATTTCAGACTGAACAAAAAGAAGAGAGGGAAAATCTTAACCGATTATACGCTGCCTTTGTCAAAAGGTATGGTAGCCTTAATAGTGCTGATAATATCAAGCTCATTAAAACGGATAGCGCCGGCAAGGAAATCCCTTATTTGGAACGTGTCGTTGGCGGTGTGGTACACAAATCCGATATATTCACCCATCCTGTAAGTTTTTCAACCACAACCATTGCAACGGACAATCCTGAAGAAGCGCTGGCGGCTTCGCTGAACAAATACGGAAAGGTGGATTTGGACTATATGACCGAAATCAGCAGTATGACGGACGATGATTTGAAAAAAGCATTACACGGTCGTATTTACTACAATCCTCTGCAAAAAGAATATGAAATATCCGAACGCTGGATTGCAGGAAATGTAGTTGAGAAAGCCCAAGAAGTCAAAGCCTACCTCGAAAACAACCCTGAAGACAGCCAGGCCAAAGCAAGCCTTACCGTTTTGGAAGAAGCGCGACCAAGACGTATCGAATTTGAGGAACTTGATTTTAATTTAGGTGAACGCTGGATACCCACCGGCCTTTATGCCCGTTTTGCTTCACATCTTTTCGATGCAGATGTACATATCAATTACTCGGAAAGCTCGGATGACTTTTCGGTAAAGTGCGACCAGAAGAATATGCATATATGGGAAAAATATGCTGTCAAAGCAGAAAGTCGCACGTTTGATGGTATTGCCCTTCTCAAACACGCCCTTGTCAATACCACACCAGACATTACCAAAAAAATACTGGTTGGCGACCAGGAGGTCAAGGTACGGGATATGGAAGCCATACAAATGGCTAACACCAAGATCGATGAAATCCGCATTGCCTTTACCGACTGGCTTCACGCCCAAAACGATGAGTTTAAAAACAGGCTGACGGGCCAATACAACGACACTTTTAACTGTTTCGTCCGACCAAACTATGACGGAAGCCATCAGGATTTTCCGGGACTGGACCGCAAAGCATTGGGAATTGAAGACCTGTATTCGAGCCAAAAGGACACCGTTTGGATGATAAAGCTGAACAACGGTGCGATCTGCGACCACGAAGTAGGCGCAGGAAAGACGCTCGTAATTTGTACGGCTGCACAGGAAATGAAGCGTTTGGGGCTAGCCAACAAGCCTATGATTATCGGACTAAAAAGCAACGTTCACGAAATTGCCGAAGCTTACCGCACTGCCTATCCACATGCTAAAATCCTATTTCCGGGTAAAGAAGATTTTACACCCCAAAAGCGATTGGGAATTTTCGGGGATATTAAAAATAACAATTGGGATTGTGTAATCCTCACACACGACCAGTTCGGGATGATACCGCAATCTCCCGAAATACAAAAGGAAATACTCGAAATAGAATTGGACAGCGTAGAGCGTAACCTCGATGCTTTGCAATCGCAGGGCAAGGAAGTGACCAGAGGTATGCTTGCCGGAGTAATCAAGCGCAAGGAAAATCTCGAAGTCAAGCTCAAAACCCTGCAGCACGATATTGAAAACCGCAAGGATGATGTTGTGGACTTTAAGATGATGGGCATTGACCATTTGTTCGTGGATGAAAGCCATCAATTTAAAAACCTGATGTTCAATACAAGACATACAAGGGTTGCCGGATTGGGCAATGTGGACGGAAGCCAAAAAGCAATGAACCTTTTGTTTGCAATCCGTACTATTCAGGAACGCATCGATGCCGATATGGGGGCAACTTTTCTTTCGGGTACAACTATTAGTAATTCATTAACTGAGCTGTACTTGCTGTTCAAATACCTGCGACCACGAGCAATGGAAAAACAAGGCATTCACTCTTTTGATGCCTGGGCAGCAATTTATGCAAGAAAAACAATCGACTATGAATTTTCGGTAGCTAACAATATCGTGGCAAAAGAGCGCTTCCGATACTTTATCAAAGTACCGGAGCTTGCCCAATTCTATTCAGAAATTACGGATTACCGAACTGCAAAAGATATAGGTATTGACCGACCCAATAAGAACGAGATATTGTATAATATACCTCCTACTCCCGACCAGGAAGATTTTATCAAAAAGCTGATGGACTTTGCCAAAACAGGAAATGCCGAACTATTGGGCAGACCTCCGCTAAGTCAAAGTGAAGAAAAAGCAAAGATGCTCATCGCTACGGACTACGCCCGTAAGATGTCACTCGATATGCGTATGGTAAGCGGTAGGTATGAAGACCACCCTGATAACAAGGCTTCGCATTGTGCTGCTAATATTGCGAAATATTACAACCAATACAACGCACAGAAAGGAACGCAGTTCGTTTTCTCGGATCTGGGTACCTACAAGCCCAGCGAATGGAACGTGTATTCCGAAATCAAACGCAAGCTCGTGGAAGACCAAGGCATAAATGCACACGAAGTCCGGTTTATACAGGAAGCCAAGACCGATAAGCAGCGTAAGGAGCTTATTAAGGACATGAACGAGGGTAAAATACGTGTGCTGTTTGGTTCTACAAATATGCTCGGAACAGGTGTAAATGCACAAAAGAGAGCCGTAGCCATTCACCATTTGGATACGCCGTGGCGACCAAGTGATCTGGCACAGCGCGACGGACGGGCTGTGCGCAAGGGCAATGAAATTGCCAAATTCTTCGCCGATAATAAAGTGGATGTAATTATTTATGCAGTGGAAAAATCATTGGATAGCTACAAGTTTAACCTGTTGTACAATAAGCAACTTTTCATAGACCAGTTAAAAAACAACAATCTAGGCAAACGAACTATTGACGAAGGCAGTATGGATGAAAAATCGGGAATGAACTTCTCGGAATACGTAGCTATTCTCTCGGGCAATACCGATCTTTTGGATAAAGCCAAACTGGAAAAACAGATTGCCGGATTGGAAAGCGAAAAACAGGCGTTTAACCGTTCAAAGTTCAGTGCCAAATACAAGCTGCAGGATTATACGGAATTGCTTGAAAGTGCCCAATCCCGTTTTAACCGAATGAGCCTTGACTGGGATAATTTACAAGAGCGCAGACAAAAATCTTCGGACGGTACTATCGAAAATCCTTTGCTGTTGGATGGTTTACAGTCTAATGTTGATAGCAAACAAATCGGTGCAAAGCTAAACGAGATTGCAGAGAAAGCCCGTACCGGAGGTCAATATGAAGATATAGGTACGTTGTATGGATTTACGCTTTTGGTAAAAACAGAAATGTCCGAAAAAGAGGGTGTAGATAGACGGATAAACCGATTTTTGATACAAGGTGAGGGAAATATTAAATATACCTACAACAACGGTTTAATAGCTAAAGATGAAAAGCTGGCAGCTATGAACTTCCTTAACGCGCTGGAGAAATTACCAGATTATATCGAACAGGAAAAAAAGAAAATTACTGAAATACAAAAAGACCTTCCTGTTCTTCAGGAAGTGATAAACGGTATGTGGTCTAAGGAAAGTCGTTTGAGTGAATTTAAAACGGAACTTGCTTCAGTTGAGAGGAAGATAAAATTATCTATTACTCCAGAAAATAAAGAACCTAAAGAAAAAATTGAAAACAATGGAGTTCAGCTTAATGAAAAATCTCATTTAGGCTTGAAGCCCCATTGATAATAACCCTCAACTTAGAGGTGTCCTTTGTTTTTTTAAGCTTTACGTTCTAGAAAACTTCTCAATCCTATCATCAGGAAAGCCAAAACACCAAAAACAATTCCTATATAGGGAGTATATGCAACTCCTTTTGTGATGATTATCCAGCCTCCTAAAGTTGTTCCTAATGTTACTCCTAAATTGCCAAATGAAGTAGCGAGACTATTTGCAAATTCCAAACTATCAGGGGCAGATGAGATCATATAAGTTGAAGCATTTAAAAAGCTCGGCGAAAATAAAAATCCCCAAATTCCTATCACTATAATAGTTGACGTGGTATTTCCATCTGAAAAATATAACAGGACTGGTATCAAAATAGTTCCGGAAAGAAAAAATGTAGTAGTTCCGGCAATGTTTTTATTGAGCATTTTACCTGCAATCCAATTGGCCAATACTCCAATAACACCGAATAAAAAAAGCATATAACTGACCATAGTGGTATCCATTGCTTTGGCTTTGTTCAGGTATTCTGCAAAATAGCTGTAGGTAGAAAACCAGGCAGTAATCATAAAAAAGTTCATTGCCGTACTGATAATAAATGTTGGCTGGGTGAGTATTTTCAATTGGCTCCCATGAGATTTTTTTTCCTTTACAGGCATTTGTGGTAACACGAAATAAATCCCTGCTAAAGCCACAATACTGACAATTGCCTGCACCATAAAAGAATACTCCCAAGACCATAAACTTGCCAGCCAGGTAGCGAATGGAATTGTCGTAACACTTGCGATGGCAACGCCGCTAAAGACAATACTCATCAGTTCGTTTTCCCTTTTTTTATCTGCATGTGAAATGGCTACTGACAAAGCTGTTGCAATATAAACAGGCTGCAGGAAGGCGGGTAATATCCTTACCAGCATCAACAGCCAAAAAGGCGGTGAAAAGGAAGAAACTACGCCTGTTATCAAAAAAATAAAGATCGCTGTAAGCATTACTTTCTTACGGTCAAAACCGGATGCCAGCAAGGTTATAAAAGGACCTGTAAGGGCTATAACCAAAGCAAACGCACTTAATAAATATCCTGCCTTATCAATGCTGATATTGTAATGTTCTGCAATCTGGGGTAAAATACCGATAATACCAAATTCTGTTGTAATGACTGCCAAAAAACCAAGACAGCCAATGTATGCGTGTTTTTTCATTTACTTTAAATTATTATTAAACAGCGCAAAAGTATTTTTAAACTATTAAATTTGCATCGTAGACATTCAAATGTATGGTACTAACAAATTTGTAAGTAATGGGAATTAGAAAAGAAAATTCGACCAATATGCAGAATGAAAAATGCATAACGGAAGGATGCAATTTAACGTATGCTGTTTGTAAAATAGGCGGGCGCTGGAAGTTGATAATCTTGTGTAAGCTCGAAGAAGGTAAATTAAGATTTAGCGAAATAAGAAGGCAGATTCCAAACATCACAGAACGTATGCTCACACTACAGTTGCGTGAATTGGAAAAAGAAGGATTGTTAAAACGTACCGTTTATGCGGAAGTTCCGCCAAGGGTAGATTATGAACTGACGGAAATTGCACGAGATTTAATTCCGATTTGGCGCCAGTTAGAAAATTGGGGTGCAAAACATAAAATTTTATTGAAATGATATATTGCCGGAATTACTCAGGTTTTTACCAGTACACAACGGATTACAGACTTAGGATGTAGCAGTATTTATCAATCCTTTTTGGGGCTATCTTTTTTTATCAAATGCTGTAAGTTGGGGTCCGTTTTGATACGTTCCAATTCGGTTTCGATAATCAATACAATATCCGTTTTTATCTGCCTGTAATTGCCCTCGATTGCCTGCTTCATATTGTCTATCCCATTTTCGTCCATAAAAGATAAGATTTCCGGTATTTTTTGATATCCGTTAGTTTCGGAAGCAACCTTTTCATTATCCACGACAATTTCAGCATGGAAGATTTTCTGCTCGATCCGTTCATCAAAATTGTCCGAGACAGATCCAACAAAAAAACCTTGTGTCAGGGTGGATATTTTGGAAGCCGGTATAAGACTGTCCAATTGGGTAGAGATTGATGTCGAGGTATCATTGCGGTTGATGCTCATACTCTGCCTTTTCTGCAATACTTTCCCAAATCGCTCCGAAAGGCTTTTTGCAGTTTCCCCAACCACCTGACCACTAAAAATATTACCTACGGTGTTCTGAATTACCTTGCTCTCTTTGTCGCCATAGTCCCTTGTCAGCTGAGAATAATCCTGAAAGCCCAAACATACTGCCACCTTATTGCTTCTGGCAGTTGCAATAAGGTTATCCAATC
This sequence comes from Flavobacterium sp. HSC-32F16, assembly GCF_024171645.1. Taxonomy (GTDB): domain Bacteria; phylum Bacteroidota; class Bacteroidia; order Flavobacteriales; family Flavobacteriaceae; genus Flavobacterium. The sequence continues at coordinate 1,011,373 of NZ_JALKAC010000001.1, forward strand.
CTCTAAAATAGATAGTGGGCAGCTCGTCTATGATAACCGAACTTTTCAATTGTCCTTTCTTATTAATTAGTTTTACAATCCTGGAATTGTACAATCCCAAGGCAGCAGAGTAGATGTTTTGGCGGTCAGGATTATTACCTACGCATAATATCTTAGGCGCTGCAGGATTGTTGATGTCCAATGAAAAATCATCGCCTGTCATAACCCAATAAAGTTGTGGTGAAATCATTCTTGACAGAGGAATTTTTGCCGATGCAATCTGCCCCTGTAATTGGTCTTGTGCTCCTCCCTGCCATGCATCCATGAATGGCGACAAATAGTTTTCCAAATCGGGATACGAGGTTAAAATGGTAAATAAGTCTGAATATTTTTTATTTAAGAGTTCAATAGCATGTGGGAATGTACAATACTTGCCCTTTTCATAGATTTTCAGATACCATATTATGGCGGCCAAAAGTATAATTGGGCTCTCGACAAAGAAATCCCCTTGCTTCTGTATCCACGACCTGTTGAGGTTCAGCATTATCGTATATGCTGCTTCGTAAGCATCTGAAATGTCTGTCATGAAATCGGGATTAAGAGGATTGCAGCGGTGGCTCTTGCGAGGATCATCGAAATTTATCACGTAGAATTTCGGCTGAACTTTATACTTATCCCGATGTGTTAATAAGTGGTTGTATGCAATAGTGGAAAGATCATCAAATTTGAAATCGTAGATATACATACTAAAACCTTTCTCAATCTGCTGTTTAATATAATTGTTTACGATTGCATACGATTTTCCTGAACCCGGAGTTCCTAATACAATCGTTGCCCGAAACGGGTTGACTATATTAATCCAGCCATTGTTCCATTTTCCTTTGTAATAAAACTTCGTGGGAAGATTGACAGAATATTCGTTTTCCATCAATTTAGTTTCCTGCATAAAACTTTCGTTCTCATTATTAAAAACATCGTCCATGAGATTGTTACGAAGCAGGCGGCTCATCCAAACTCCGGCTACCATTAAAGCGATATAACCTAAAGCCGTGGTAAGAATGTAAAGAAATGCAGCAGTAATTAATGATAATTCTAACAAAGGCGTATTTATGAAAAATAAGACAAATCCAATTACCAAAGCCATATAAATTTTAGGCCAGGTTATTTTTTCGTTCTTTACGCCTTTTGTTCCCAAGCAACTTAATGCCAGCAACACTATTGCAAAGACTTTGGTATAGATCATATGTGAAAAAAGACCAGCTGTCCGCTGAAAGTTGACCAATATCTTGCTGATCACCACCACTGTCAAGCCATTCTCTAAAAAGAAACCATAGCAGAACCAATAAATATGTATCAGTACCAACAGAATACTTACTGCCCGCATAAAAGCCATAATTTTGGCAAGTCCCCGTAAATCATCTTCTCCCTGCATTATTATAATTTTTAATGTTCGGGCGTGAAATTAAAGGCTATAAATAGTGGCTATAAGAATATGGCACTAAATGGCGGTACATGGCAGTATTTGGCTAAATGTTTATTACAATGTATGATGGTAAATAAATATTAAAAAAGCACCTCAGTAATAAAGACACAACAAACAGTAATTTGGAAACACTCACTACTTTTTATTTTATGAATTTTGCAACATAACAAAAAAGATATACAGCAATGCAAAGAGTTAGCTTTAAAAACAGAACTTGGGATGTAGCAGGACATTTATATTTTCCTGAAAATTTTGATGAAACTAAACAATACCCTGCTATTGTTTGCGTTCATCCGGGCAGCAGTGTGAAAGAACAGACGGCAGGCCTATATGCCAGTCAACTTGCTAAAAATGGATTTATAACTTTAGCTTTCGATGCTTCTTTTCAAGGGGAAAGTGGTGGCGAACCGAGGTTTTTGGAAGACCCTACAACAAGAGTTGAAGATATTCGTTGTGCCATAGATTATATTACAACATTATCTTTTGTCGACAACGAGAGAATTGGTGCAATGGGCGTTTGCGCAGGTGGTGGTTACGCTGCTAATGCTGCTATTTCAGAAAAAAGAATTAAGGCAATAGGAACAGTAATAGGAACCAATACAAGCAGAGCCTTTCGCGAAGCTAATCCAATAGAAATACTTAATGCTGTTGCTCAACAACGAACTGCCGAAGCTAACGGAGCTGAGAAACTCATTAATAATTGGATACCCAATTCAACAGAAGAAGCTCAGCTATTAGGTTTACACGAAATGGATTTACTCGAAGCTATCGATTACTACAGAACCCCTCGCGGACAACATCCTAATTCCTGCAATAAATTGCTTTTTACAAGTATGAGTAATTTGATTATGTTCGATGCTTTTCATTTGGCAGAATATTTTCTTACACAACCTTTATTGGTAATTATTGGAGACAAAGTAGGCGGTTTTGGTTCTTACAGAGATGGTTTTGATTTGTATAATAAAGCAGCCTCCACCAATAAAAAAATACACATTGTACAAGGTGCAAGTCACTACGATTTGTATGATCAACCCCAAGCTACACAGAACGCATTAGAACAATTAGTGCCTTTTTTTCAAGAGAATTTGTAGAAAATGTTACCGCATTATCAACTGACGGCCAGAAAATAAATATTATCTTTAGCTATTCTGATTTGCTATGAATTTAGTTTTAAAAATATTAGGTATTTTTCTTTTTATTGCAGGTTTTCTACTTACATTAAAACCAGACTTACTAGGTAAATTTCCTGTATCCATTGATTCTTACCAAATGATTGAGAAGCGTGTAAGATGGGGATTGCTTGTTGGTCTGGGGTTATTCCTTACTTTCTATAACAATTGAAATTCCTGGGGTTTAAGCATCACGGCATTACTCTTTGCTGTTACGTTAGGCATCATCATTTCCAGATTAACGGGTTTTGTAAAACATGGATTTTTTATACAACAATTATGGTGGTTGCTTATAGAATTTTTTGCTTTATTGCTTTTCGGATTTTTGTATTGGAAACAGAAATGATTAAAACCATTGGTCAAATAATTTATAAAATTTAATTATGCAAGTCATTCAGTCGCTTTCAGAGTTTCATCGTTTATTATCCATACCACCGCCATTGCATCCTTTGGTAAGCGTGGTTCAGGTATCAGAATTACACGCTATAGCTTCTGATGTTTGGAAAAAATTCAGTACAAATTTTTATACCATTTCACTAAAAAAGAATATCCAGTCTAAAGTTAAATATGGTCAACATTATTATGATTTTGATAGTGGAACAATGACTTTTATTGCCCCAAAACAAGTTCAGTCCATCGAAGTAGAAAGTACAAACGAATTTAACGAAATATCTGGAAGTGGTTATGCACTAATGTTTCATCCCGATTTTTTGGCAAAGCATCCATTAGCTGTTAACATTAAAAATTACAATTTCTTTTCTTATTCTTTAAGTGAAGCCTTGCATCTTTCAGAAAAAGAAGAAAGTAATGTAATCGCTATTTTTAAAAAAATTGAAGAAGAATACCAACATATTGACCACCATACGCAAGGTGTTATTTTGTCTCAGATTGATTTGTTATTAAATTACAGCAACCGTTTTTACGGCAGACAATTTATAACCCGAAAAGCAGTAAATGATAACTTGCTCATAAAAGTTGAGCATTTTATTGCCGACTATTTCAATAGTGAAAAGCCGTTGCAACAAGGTATTCTAACTGTAGAATATTTAGCAAGTCAACTCAATTTGTCCGCAAATTATTTGAGTGATACCTTACGTTCGCTCACTGGACAAAGTGCGCAACAGCATATTCACGAACAATTGATTGCAAAAGCAAAAGAGTATCTCACCATATCAACTTTAACAGTTTCGGAGATTGCTTCTAACTTAGGGTTTGAACGCTCTCAATCTTTCAATAAACTATTCAAAAACAAAACTGAAATGTCACCGCTGGAATTCCGACAGTCTTTTAATTAATATAATTATCTCGAACTCTTTCTATGCTTTTTTCTCATCTTGTTAGCAAAATCCTGTTCCTGGTAATCTTCGCCCTGTGCTTCGGGCAATAAACATCCCAACGCTTCAATCAAACCGCCTTCGTGTTTGTCTGTAGTTAAGAAGTCGAACAAATGATGAGGTTCTTCCGCAGGAAGATCTGCATCATTCGGTCTTGACATTTTAGATTGTAGTTCGACCGGTTCTTTAATGTTGGGGTTGATATTATTATTCCAACAATCATTAAAGATATTGGCAGAAAGCTCTTTCCCTAATCGTGAACCGTTCAACACTGTTTTAGAATTATGGTCTATAAAGGTGATTCCGTAAACACGTCCTGTGTCATTTCTGCGCAACACTACGTTAATGCCTTGTTCGCCTAACATTTTTTTAAAAGCCTGCTCATCACTAGTTGATTTTAGGGCAATGTTAACGGCAGCTTTAATGGTTGGCTTTGCGGGGTGGTCTTTTAAGGTCTCTTTGCATCTCGCAAAATGTAATTCCAAAGTCGATAATCCGGCATTCTTACCGAATAAGGAAGCCTTCAACGGATGCCCGACCCTTTCGCCTTTATCATTTAACGCAATGTATAATAAACCCTCCTTCATCTTTCCCTGCAACTCGCCCTGCACTTTTTCGGTGGTGACATTGAACAGGGAAAGCAAGGCATTATATTCTCCCAAAGTTTGGTATTGATAATAATTCGGCAGGTGGCGCAATACTGAAGCCATCTGACTTTTGACATCACCTGAGCGATAATCTACCGGACGGAAAATCTTGTCGTTCTGTGTATGTTCTTTATCCGTTGCGGTTACGAGTCCATATTTCCTTTCCAGTTCACGGCACACGTTCATAGAGCGCATTTTCTCGAACTTGTCCGAAATCTTTTTACCCTGTTCATCCACGCAAACCGATACAATATGAATATGGCTGCGGTTAATATCCGTGTGCTTGAACACCACAAAGGGCTGCTGTCCGTAACCCATCTCCTGCATATATGCTTCTGCCATTTCCCTATACCTGTCATCACTTACCTTATCTTTCGGATCGGGATTGAGCGAGATATGTAACGTATGTTTCTCAGTATTGCGGTTGGCAATGAGATAAGGTGCAAAAGATTGGGCTAATTGAGCAGCGGAATAATGACCGCTGGTGGTTTCAATCATCCTATTACCAAACAAAATCTGCCCTTTTTCATTCTCTACTTTGAGCTGATTGTAGGCTAATGCTCCGTATAAATTTTCGCTTCTTCCGATTTTAGCTATCATTTCTAAGGTTATTTTTTGAGATATTTTTCTTCAAATTCTTCGGTTATCTGAATGATTTTTTGGCATAATACCGCCATCTCAGCGGTCTGTTTTTCCAATTTATAGAGAAAAGCTGCTGCCTTTTTCTCTGAAAAATGACGGTATAACAGCTTTACAATCTGATTATAATTCACGCCTACCAAGCGAAACTGACTATGAAAAGAAGTCAATCGCATATAAAAATCAATTTTTCCCTTGTCTATTTTAACCGATTTCATCTCCTTGTTGAACAGCAGCGAAATGATAAACTTTGCCTTATTGGGCATTCTCGATGCTTCAAAAAGCGATAAAAGCTGGGCATTTTCAGCGTCCGTCAGGCGAAAAACATGGCGATGAATACTCGGATCACCTTTGGGTGTCCTGCCTCCCTTATTTCGTTTGTTGTTATTGTTTTCGTTCATCACAAATCCATTTTAAATTTCCACACAAAACCCTGACTTCGGAAGGTGTTTTTCAGTCCCCGGCAGGGCAAGTTGTTTTGAGGCACTAACTCGGTTTAGAGTGCCTCAAAACACAACTTGCCGTGTTCTGGTGAACACAAAAAACCGCCTTTACAGGCGGATTAAAGTTAGCCGGGAAAACGGCCTTAAGCCGTTCTGCTTATTCTCCATTCTGTCAAGATCTCTATGCATAAATCGGTTAATAAAAATTCATCTTACAAAGTAAAACCTTGTTTATAAAAGGATTGTAATGTCCTGAAGCACCAAAAACTTCCTTTGAGTGCCAAGCAATGCAACATGCATATAATGGAGCGAAAATGATTAGTCCTTTGTCTTTGAATGCTGGCAGGATGACAGTCAGCCCGTACTTCAGGACAAGTCGCTTGAGCACATTCAGGATTGCAAATCATACGGCTTTCCTTATTGCAAGAATGCAAGAGTGCAACAATGCAGAAATATTTGAAAGCGTGACGGCTTTCTATCAGAATATATTGCCCTCTTGATTGATTGATTGATTGATTGATTGATTGATTGATTGACAGTATACAAGAAAGACGGCAATCCTGCCTGATCAGGTACCGGAATGAATGCAGCGATGCTGTATTGCAAAAAAGCAGGCAATCAGAAATTCCGGCAGGCAAACCTGACGGCTATCCTGCAAGAAAGACAGCACGAATTCAGTGTAGCCTGCAAAACTGCAACCCATGTTATAAACTTTAAATTTTTAAAATATGAACACAAAAAAGAAACCTCTGTATATCGCCTTTTCTTCTCAAAAAGGCGGTGTTGGCAAAAGTACATTTACAACGCTTGTGGCAAGTGTGCTGCACTATCGGTTGGGCTACAACATAGCGGTATTTGATGCGGATTTTCCACAGCACAGCCTTATGAAAATGAAGACAAGGGATTTAGGGATGGTAATGGAGAACGAAGCTTTGAAAAAGCTGGCGTATAAACAGTTCACTACTATCAACAAAAAAGCCTATTCCATTATGGCTTGTAAAGCAGATAGTGTATTGGAAGCCGCTCAGGAATTTATAAGTGGTTCTACTATTGCGGTTGATGTTGTCTTTTTTGACCTGCCCGGAACCGTAAACACTCCCGGTATTCTAAAAGCACTGGCAGGAATGCACCACATTTTTACGCCGATCACGGCAGACCGTGTGGTAATGGAAAGTACACTCATTTTTACACAGCTTTTGCAGGATGTGATTATGAAGAAAGGGGAAACTTCCATAGAAACTATTAACCTGTTCTGGAACCAGGTCGATGGCAGGGAAAGCACACCCTTATACGGAGTGTATAACCAACTGATTGAAAAATTGGGTTTAAGCCTGATGCGAAGCCAAATCAAGAACAGTACACGTTTTCGCAAAGAAAGTGAAGTGGACAGCAAGACCGTTTTTCGTTCCACCATAATACCTCCAGATGAACGCTTGATGAAAGCCTGCCACTTAGACCTGTTCATCGATGAATTTTTAAAAATTATTCAATTGTAGTTTTATGGAGAGAGAAAATAAAAGAAAAACCACACCCGAAATTAATGAAGAGTTGATGATGGACCTGATGGTTGACGGAGTAAAAAAAGAAGGGATACAGTTTCCGCCTGAACCAATCAAAATACCGGAAAAGGAAGATGTAAAACAGGAAGATTTTCTACCGGGCAAAACTTTACAAAGGGAAAAGAACCGAACAAAGAAAAGTCTTGACGGCAGTTATGGCAGCCATTTTTTGATAACCCACTCCATGACCAAGCGCGGTGATAAGAGTATATACATCCGGCAGGAATACCACGAGCGTCTTTCCCGCATCGTACAGGTAATAGGCAAAGATCAGATACCACTATATGCTTATCTTGACAATATTCTCGAACATCATTTTGAAGTATTTGAGAAAGCAATTACTGAAGATTTCAATGAGAAGTTTAAGCCCATTTTTTAAAATATATCATTATGAAAAATTTATTTAAGAAAAAGAAACAGCCTGGTTATATCGGGAAATACAAAGACAATTTTTTACAGCCGACAGAATTTTTGGCTAGAAATGGCAAGACGGTCTATATCAGTGAGGATTTTCATAAAAAAATATCAAGTATTGTTTTTCTCCTCGGCGATGGAAAAATCACAATCTCCGATTATCTGTACAATGTGCTGAAGCAGCATTTTCAGGATTTTGGAGAGGATATAAAAGTGCTGCATATTGAAAAACAAAAAACAATTCTTTGATTATGGAAACAGTAATTGTAATATGCCTGCTGATAGTCATCGCCTTGCTATTGCAGGATAAGATTGTAATTAAAAAAAGGGAAGCGCAAAAGCCGATGCAGGAGAAAGTTAATCCAAACCTGCCCGATATTATAGGGCAGCCCAAGCCTGTGCGACGCCTTTCATTTCCAAAAAGTGCCAATGAAATCCAACTAGAGGAAACAGAGCTAAATCCCGATAATTTAGACATTGAATACGACGAAAATGAAAACGTAGGTGTTCAAATTCCGCAGGAAGAGCTGGACGAAGTTTTCAGTAATATGCCTGATTTTGAACAGGAAGAAGAAGAATGGAACAGGTACGGAATATCCGCAGGTGAAGACAGTCTTGCCCAAGGGGTTACCTATGATGAACTAAGCTCAGTTGGGGCGTTACTCCAAAAAGAAAATTTGGAGAAAACCCAAAAAGAAACAGCAATTGCGGTAGTTCAAAAAATACAGGGTACTGAATTATTCAGCCTGCTGGAAAATTCCATTGAGGGTGCTTCTAGAAAAATAGCCATGCTGTTGGACAGCAGTCTCTCTGAAACTGATTCCGGTTCTTCCACTTTGCGGAAAAATGATTTGGATAATTTTGATATTGGGGAGTTTGTTTGAAAGGGCAATACTCCCCTTTATTGTTTAATAAAAACACAGGATGACATGGAAAGAGAACTGCCACTCATTAACATTGGAGGTACAGACTTTATAGTAGATATAACCAAGCTTGAACTCAGGGAAAAGGCTGACCCGACAAATACCATTACATTTGAAAATATGCGAGATACAGGCGACGGCTATACTTTTGAGTACAACCTAAGAAATAAAAATCTTCCCAATGTTTTTGACCGTGAAAGTATCACAGTTAAGATTCCTGAATTTGTGGCAATTGATCCCGAAGGAATGGCTGCTCGATATAATTATCCATTAGAAGAGGTAAAGAGCAAATCTGATTTTGAGCTAATGGTAGATCAGAAGGCTTTTGATATGCGGGTAAATAAAGGAATACTTCCAACTGTTGATATCGCCGGACATACCTTTTATGTTGATATCCGAATGGATAAGCTTCGTCCTAAAGATGATTTCCTTTCCAATGGTATTGTATTTTCTAATATAGATAGATACTACGATTTAGAAAAAAGAACCTACACCATTCCTTATAATCCCAAGACACACGAATTTCAGGAGCCTGACTACTTAAATTTAAAAGAGCTTCCCAAAGATTTAATCGCTGTGAGATTTCCCTCTGAAAGATTGCTCGATAGAATTGGCTGGAACAGGAAATATGGATTTGAAATCACGCACGGTCTGGTAAGGAACGGTTTAAAATTACAGTTTGCTGCAAAGAATGTTCCGTGGGAAAAAACCTTTCTTGCTGATTTAATTAAAAGCAACCTCAAAGCACAAAAGAAGCAGGAAAAGACTACTCAAAAAGAAACATCAATCCAGCCAAAACAAAATAAAGGCCGCAGAATCTAATTCTATAGCTATAAACTTTTAAACGTCAAACATTTTATGTTTGACGTTTTTTTTATGCTTAAACACTAAGGATAATGCCAACCGTTGCCAAGTAATTCAAGTGAACGCCACTTTACTATAACACCTTCTTTTCCATTAGACATTTGCCTTCGAAAGCCCGTAAGGTACGGGAAGTCAATAACAATCTAAAGTGTTTAATCATGGAAAAACAAACAAAAAAAATCTTGCCTGGAGCGATAACAATGCTGACAGGTTTTAGTGCGATGGCTCAGGGAAACGGTACAGCGGGCATCACGGAAGCTACCCAGATGGTTACTTCTTACTTCGACCCCGCAACACAGCTTATTTATGCCATCGGAGCGGTGGTAGGTCTAATTGGAGGGGTTAAGGTGTATAACAAATTCAGCAGCGGAGATCCTGACACCAGCAAGACCGCGGCAAGCTGGTTTGGTGCCTGTATCTTCCTGATTGTAGCGGCTACCATCCTGCGTTCCTTCTTCCTTTAATCTTCTTCCTTATGACTAATTACAACATCAACAAAGGCATTGGAAGAACCGTAGAGTTTAAGGGACTCAAAGCACAATACCTGTTCATCTTCGCCGGCGGGCTGCTTGGAACCCTTATCCTTGTGATGATACTTTACATGGCCGGGGTCAATTCTTATATCTGCCTGTTTCTCGGAGCCGGCGGTGCCTCGCTGATTGTGTGGCAGACCTTTGCGCTAAATAAAAAGTACGGCCAGCATGGGCTGATGAAAATCGCTGCAAAAAAAAGACATCCCCGCTACATTATCTGCCGCAAGGCTGTGCGCCGCTGCCTGAAGTTTACTCCTAAATCCAGTGCAGTATGAGAAATTCCGCCAAGATCACAACACTGGAAAGCAGGTTTCCGCTTCTGGCAGTAGAAAACAACTGCATCTTGTCAAAGGATGCAGATATTACCGCTTGTTTTGAAGTGCAGCTTCCGGAACTCTTTACGGTGGCTTCGGCCGAATATGAAGCTATTCATTCTGCCTGGCACAAAGCCATTAAGACCCTGCCCGATTTTACAGTCGTTCACAAACAGGACTGGTACATCAAAGAAAGCTACGATCCTGATCTGACAGACGACCAGAGTTTTCTGGCCAGGTCCTACCAGCGACATTTTAATGAGCGCCCTTTTTTGAACCATTACTGCTACCTTTTCCTGACCAAGACCACCAAAGATAGGATGCGCATGCAGAGCAATTTCTCTTCGCTGTGCAAAGGCAGCCTGATACCCAAAGAAATCAGGGATAAAGAAACCATCCACCGTTTTATGGAAGCCGTTACGCAGTTTGAGCGGATCATAAACGACAGCGGATTTGTCAAAATTAAACGCATGAGCGAAGAAGACATAATCGGGTCGGAAGGAAAACAGGGATTACTGGAACAGTACCTGACGCTGTCAAGGGAAGCTGGAACACCGATGCAGGACATTGCACTGGGAGGCGAGGAAATCCGTATCGGTAATAAAAGATTGTGCCTGCACACGCTTTCCGATACCGATGACCTGCCCTCAACGGTCTCGGCGGATACCCGCTATGAAAAACTGTCCACGGACCGAAGTGACTGCCGGTTGTCATTTGCTGCGCCCGCAGGACTGCTGCTGAACTGCAATCATATCTACAACCAGTATTTATTTTTGGACAACAGCCAAGAGAATCTTCAAAAGTTTGAAAAGTCAGCAAGGAACATGCATTCGCTGGCCCGTTACAGCCGTGCTAACCAAATCAATAAAGAGTGGATAGAAAAATACCTGAATGAAGCACATTCTTTCGGTCTGTCCTCTATCCGGGCACATTTTAATATCATGGCCTGGTCGGAGAACCCTTCTGAACTCAAACAGTTGAAAAATGACTGCGGAAGTGCCCTTGCGCTGATGGAGTGCAAGCCCCGTCACAATACAACTGATACAGCCACCCTGTATTGGGCGGGGATGCCGGGCAATGCAGGTGATTTTCCAAGCGAGGAAAGCTTTTACACGTTTATTGAACCTGCTTTGTGTATGTTCACTGAAGAAACCAATTACCCGAATTCGCCTTCACCGTTCGGCATCAAGATGGCCGACAGGCTCACCGGCAAACCGATCCATCTGGATATTTCAGACCTGCCCATGAAGCGCGGTATCATTACCAACAGGAATAAATTTATCCTGGGACCTTCAGGAAGCGGCAAGTCTTTTTTTACCAACCACATGGTCAGACAGTATTACGAGCAGGGTGCGCACGTGCTTCTTGTAGATACGGGGAACTCTTATCAGGGTTTATGTGAACTGATCAAAAGCAGGACCAAAGGCGAAGACGGGGTGTATTTCACCTATACTGAAGACAATCCCATTGCCTTCAACCCTTTCTATACCGATGATGGTGTATTTGACATTGAAAAAAGAGAAAGTATCAAAACCCTCATTTTGACGCTCTGGAAACGTGATGACGAGCCCCCTACACGCTCTGAGGAAGTGGCACTTTCAAATGCGGTCAGCGGTTATATCGAAAAGATCAAATACGATGATGCCTATCCTTCTTTTAATGGTTTTTACGATTATGTTCAGGGGGATTACCGCCGGGTGCTGGTAGAAAAACAGGTAAGGGAAAAAGATTTTGACATTGCTAATTTCCTAAATGTACTGGAACCTTATTACAAGGGCGGCGAATATGATTACCTGCTGAATTCCGACAAACAGCTGGACCTGCTTTCCAAACGCTTTATCGTATTTGAAATTGATGCGATCAAAGAGCATAAAATTCTCTTTCCCATTGTGACAATCATCATTATGGAAGTGTTCATCAACAAGATGCGCAAACTCAAAGGGATCCGTAAGTTGATCCTGATTGAAGAGGCATGGAAAGCCATTGCCAAGGAAGGAATGGCGGAATATATCAAGTATCTTTTTAAGACTGTGCGTAAATTTTTTGGCGAAGCCATTGTGGTCACCCAGGAAGTAGATGATATCATCCAGTCCCCTATTGTCAAGGAAAGCATCATCAACAACTCCGACTGCAAAATCCTTTTGGACCAGCGCAAATACATGAACAAGTTTGATGACATACAGGCAATGCTCGGCCTTACTGATAAGGAAAAGGCACAGGTGCTATCCATTAACATGAACAACGATCCTTCGCGTCTTTATAAGGAAGTCTGGATTGGCCTGGGCGGTACGCACTCTGCGGTGTATGCTACAGAAGTGAGCCTCGAAGAATATTACGCCTACACGACTGAAGAAACCGAAAAAATGGAAGTGATGCAGCTGGCGGCAGCCCTTGGCGGCGATGTAGAGCTCGCCATCAAGCAGACCGCCATGAGGCGTCGCGCAGAAGAAAATCAATAATCATTAACAATTTAAAAATCGAAGAACAATGAAAAAAATACTATTTCTGGTGTCTGCGGCATTCATGCTTGCCGCTGCACCTTCAGCTAAAGCCCAATTTGTAGTTACCGATCCGGCCAACCTTGCCTCGGGGATTCTCAACAGCGCCAATGAAATCATACAGACGTCCTCTACGGTGAGCAATGTGGTTAAAAATTTCAAGGAAGTAGAAAAGGTTTACAAGCAGGGCAAGGAATATTATGACAAACTGCAGGCCATTAATAATCTGGTGAAAGATGCGCGCAAGGTACAGCAGACCGTGCTGCTGGTGGGTGATGTATCGCAGATGTATGTACAGAATTTTGGCAGAATGATGAACGATCCCAATTTTTCTGCGCAGGAACTCAGTGCGATTGCCAATGGTTATTCAGTACTGCTGGGCGAGAGTACCGAGCTGCTGAAGGAACTCAAACAGATTGTAAACTCCTCAACCCTGTCGCTAAATGACAAAGAACGAATGGATATCATTGACCGTGTGTATAAGGAAGTGAAAGAATATCACAGCCTGGTGCGCTACTATACCAATAAAAACATCTCAGTAAGCATCTTGAGGGCAAAAAAGCAGAACAACACTAAACGGGTGCTTGAACTTTATGGATCTCCAAACCAAAAATACTGGTAGCCATGGAATTTAATAACCTGCACGAAGTCCTTCGCAACTTATATGATGAAATGCTCCCGCTCTCTGCTGATATGGCAGCAGTGGCCAAAGGAGTGGCAGGACTGGGGGCACTGTTCTTTGTGGCCATGAAAGTATGGCAGGCACTCAGCCGGGCAGAACCCATAGATGTATACCCACTGCTAAGACCATTTGCACTCGGGCTCTGTATCATGTTTTTCCCTACGATGGTACTGGGAACCATCAATGCCATATTGAGCCCGGTAGTAAAGGGAACACATGGTATTTTGGAAAATCAGGTCCTTGACCTCAATGAGCTGCAGGCAAAAAAAGACCTGTTGGAAAGAGAAGCAATGATCCGAAATCCCGAAACTGCCTATATGGTATCCGACGAAGCCTTTGATAAGAAATTGGATGAACTGGGCTGGTCGCCTTCTGACATTCGAACAATGGCAGGAATGTATATGGACAGGCAGGAATACAAGATCGAAAAAGCAATGAAAGAATGGTTCCGCAATCTGCTGGAAATACTTTTTCAGGCAGCAGCACTGGTTATTGACACGATACGCACTTTCTTTCTTATTGTACTTTCTATTTTAGGCCCGATAGCCTTTGCCATATCGGCATGGGACGGATTTCAGTCCACACTGAGCCAGTGGATTACCCGATATGTCAGTGTGTATTTATGGCTTCCGGTAGCCGACCTGTTCAGCTCGATGCTTGCCAGGATACAATCGCTGATTATTGAAAGGGATATTGAAATGCTTGCCGATCCCACTTTCATTCCCGATACCTCCAACACCGTGTATATCATCTTTATGATTATCGGCATCGTAGGGTACTTTACCATCCCAACAGTGACGGGCTGGATTATTCAGGCTGGAGGTGCAGGCAACTTTACACGTAATGTCAACCAGACTGCGATGAAATCCGGAAATATTGCCGGGGCCGGCGCAGGTTCAAGTATCGGGAATATCGGTGGCAGGCTGATTAACAAATAACACTTAAACATCAAGGAAAATGGAATTTAATACACTACGAAATATCGAAAACAGTTTCAGGCAGATCCGGCTATACGTCATTATTTTTGCGGGACTCTGCGCGGGTGTCACAGGATATGCCCTTTGGAAGTCCTATAGTTTTGCCGAACAGCAGCGCCAGAAAATCTATGTACTGGACAATGGAAAATCACTCATGCTGGCACTTGCGCAGGATGCGTCCATCAACCGTCCTGTAGAAGCAAGGGAACACGTAAGGCGGTTCCATGAATTGTTCTTTACACTTGCTCCGGACAAGAATGCCATTGAAAACAATATGAAACGCGCGTTCAATCTTGCCGACAAAAGTGCCTTTGATTACTACAAAGACCTGTCGGAGAAGGGATATTACAACCGTATCATAAGCGGCAATGTACAGCAGCGCATTGAGATGGACAGTGTGGTCTGCAATTTCGAGACCTATCCCTATGCCGTGCGCACCTATGCCAAGCAATTTATCATCCGTTCGAGCAATGTAACAAAGCGAAGCCTTGTTACATCCTGCTTCCTTGTAAACTCAGTCCGTTCAGACAATAACCCGCAGGGCTTCAACATCGAAAAATTTGCAATTGCTGAAAATAGAGACATTGAAGTTCTAGAACGTTAAAAATTAAGACTTATGAAACTTTTACTTGATTTAGATGAATTCGCAAAAACCCTGACCAACAAAGGTTATGACGGCTTCTTTCTTACGCAGGAGGGTTATCCCGACAAAGTCAAAGACAGCATCAACAGGTTCCTAGAGGCTTGCCGTAATGGTACGGACAGACCATTACACGATAATTTATTGTCTTTAAATACTTATCTCGAATGGAACGGTGAAGACAAAGAAAAAGTTGGATGCCGTATGTGGGTAAAATTTGAGGATGACAAATTCGATATTCAGAAAATTGAAATTGAAAGGAAAGGCCGCTATGGGCATTTAATAAAAAAATCAGAATTGACAAACCTTACAACAAGTTCTGTCCCGACAGCAAAAGAAGCCCTTGCCAAAGTGACCGACAAGCCTGAACAGCAGCTTTCTTTCCGAAAAAAAGGTTTTAGGTTATAATATCCCATAATCAATAAAGCATGAAAAAACTACACAAAAATAAAGAGAGCCTGGTTGACAGCCTTGATAAGTGCTGGGATCAAATGCCCGTAAAGAAGCAGCATAGCTTTATACTATACTTTTTTGCAGGATATCTGCTGCTGACGGCTGGTGTACTGCTTCAAGTATGCTGTGCTACTTCGAATTCTGACCACCATATCCCTGTCGAGCATATCAAAAACCCTGTCTTTGAAAAGAAAGAAAGTCCGGCTTATTTACAGGACACATTACCGTTAATCCTAAAAAATAAAATTTATGAAAGAAAATAAAAAAAAGGTCAGCATTCTGACCGATGATGGCCGCCAAAGCAAAACGTCCCATTTTCCAGATGAAAAAAAGGGCATGATGGAAAAAATTAAAAAACCGCTGATATTTGGTTTGATGGGTATCGTATTTACGGGCTGTATGTACCTGATTTTTAAACCATCTTCTGATAAAAATCAAACCCAGAACATAGGACTTAACGATTCGGTGCCGCAGCCTTCAGAAGCCATATTGCAGGCAGACAAACAAAAGGCTTATGAGATGGAAATGCTTGAGCAGAAAGAACAGCAAAAGCGCAGTGACCTCAAAACCTTATCTGATTATTGGAATGAGGAAAGTTCTCAGGGGAAACAAGCAGCATCTGATCAGGATGACCAAAGCATCGGCTACACCGGCAGTACTACAGCATCGGGAAATCCGGCTGTAAACAGCTATCGGAACGCGCAGAGTGCAGTGGGTTCTTTCTATCAGGATGATAATGGCCAGACGCAGGAACTTCGAAGACAATTGGACGAGTTAAAAGAAAAGCTGGCTGAAAAAGAGATACCTGCCGGGGTAACGGCTGCTGACCAGCTGGCACTTATGGAAAAATCCTACCAGATGGCAGCCAAATATCTTCCTTCCACTGCAAATTCCGGTGAAACTGCAAACACAAAGAGCAGTACTCCTGCGACTTCAAAGGCTGTCTATTTTGAATCCTTTGTTCCGGCAAAAAAAAGCGGTGTATCTGCCCTGTACCAAAAGCCTGCTGACAGCTCCTTTTTATCAAATTGGAGCAGCGAGGGAAAACAAAGTTTTCATACAGCAGGTTCTTTGCAGCAGAACTTACAGCCAAAAAACAGTGTGAAAGCCTGCGTTGAGCAAACCCAGACTATTATCGGCGAAAGCACTGTCCTCCTGCGTTTATTGGAGCCTGCCCAAACACCGGGCAGAACCATTCCTTCAGGAACAATTCTGACGGCTGATGCCAAGATTCAGGTAGGCCGTTTACAGTTAAAGGTTACTTCCATGGAAGTGGACGGCAGTATTATTACGGTGGATGTCACGATCTATGACCTCGATGGACAACAAGGCTTGTACGTGCCGTATTCGCCTGAAATAAATGCCCTTAGTGAAATGGCCGGCAATATGAGCCAGACTTCCGGAACAAGCCTCATGCTTACACAATCAGCAGGTCAACAGATGGCAGCTGACTTAAGCCGCGGTGTGGTCCAGGGAATCTCAGGTTACTTCTCCAAAAAAGTAAGAACGCCGAAAGTAACCATAAAGGCAGGCCACCGGCTATATCTGGTTTCCAAAAAACAATAATAAACTTAATAAAAATCAAACAATGAAAAATCATCTTAATTTTTTGTGGGCTATTGCCCTATTGATCGGCCCTGTCCTGCCCTCTTTTGCGCAGGAAAACCCAAAAACACATCTTGGTTTGGGCAGGATAGAACCTTACCAAATGCAGGTAACCTATGATAAGACTTCGCATTTAATTTTCCCGGCCGCCATTCGTTACGTAGACTTAGGCAGTGAATACCTGATAGCCGGAAAAGCAGAAGATGCAGAGAATGTCCTGCGTGTAAAAGCATCGGCACGGGACTTTGAAACGGAAACCAACTTTTCTGTAATTACAGATGAGGGCAGCTTTTACAGTTTTAATGTGCAATACAGTTCCTGTCCCCAGACACTGAGCTATAACCTGCCGGATATGCAAAAAGCAGTGGATAAATCAAATGGGCAGGATGTCCTTTTTGAGGAGCTGGGCAGTAGCTCCCCGTCATTGGCAGGACTGCTTATGGAAACCATCTACAAAATGGACAAGCGCATTGTCAAGCATATCGGAGCCAGGAGTTTCGGTATCCAGTTCGCCTTAAAAGGCATATACATCCATGATGGCAAGTACTATTTCCATACCCAGCTTGCCAACCGAACCAATGTTCCTTTCCAGATTGATTTTATCAATTTTAAGGTGGTGGACAAAAAATTAGCCAAGCGCACCGTACTGCAGCAACGACCACTAATACCCCTGCGTACTTACAAGCCACTGGGTAAGATTGGCGGTACAGCGTCCGACCAGAACGTTTTCCTGCTGGAGCAGTTTACCATTGCCGATGACAAGGTACTGCTTATTGAGATTTTTGAAAAGAACGGAGGCAGGCACCAGGTCCTTCAGGTGGAAAATTCGGATTTGATAAGAGCCCGCTTGATAAATGAGATGCACCTTAAATTTTAATAACGTAATATAACAATTTTAGAAAAATGAAAAAGTATATCCCTGTAGTAATGCTTATCCTGATAAGCATGACATCGGTACAGGCACAGCGCATGCTGCCTGGACAAAAAGGAGTTGAAATAAATGCAGGAACCTTACCTGACAATCCTCCGGACAGGAACTATTACCTGGGCATCAGTATGACCGTAAATGCTAAAAACGGCAACTACCAGATTTGGGCTTTGGAATATTCCCATCAGAATTACACCTACAAAGACCTGCGTGTACCTCATGAAACCTATACCGCAGAAGGCGGCTACAGTTTTTTCCTGCTGGGCGATGCCCGCAGGAACATCACCCTGAATACAGCGCTGACCGGGCTTATAGGTTATGAAAGCATTAATCGCGGAGAGCAGATGCTTTATGATGGGGCAAAACTAATTAGTGAAGATAATTTTATTTATGGCGCTGGGGGAAGGCTGTCTATGGAAACCTACCTTTCCGATCATATTGTACTGCTCCTGCAGGGACGCCTAAAAGCGTTGTGGGGCACAGATCTAAAGCAGTTCCGGCCTGCGGCAGGTTTGGGATTAAGGTATAATTTTTAAAACGTAAAACGATGACAGCTTTTTTTAATAAACTCAGAGCACGATTACTCCCCGTAGCAGTAATGATAAGCTCTTTTACCCTTTTGTCCTGCAGTGGGGACGAACTGCAGATACAGAATAATTTTCCTTTTGAGGTAAAGGTAATGCCTGTGCCTACAGCGATTTCCAATGGAGATAGGGTAGAAATCAGGATAACTATACAGCAAAACGGACATTACACAGGCACACAATACTTTATCAGGTACTTTCAGTCTGAAGGTAAGGGAACCCTGCGATATTACGACGAGCCGAAGTATCTGCCCAATGATTTATATCAGATGCCGGCACAGCAGTTCAGGCTTTATTATACTTCTCAGTCCACAGTTTCCCAGTCATTTGATGTCTGGATTTCGGATAATTTCGGAAACGAAAAGCAGCTTATTTTTCAATTTAACAACAGCGATTAACAGTCAAGAACCGGTGTAAATTTCTATTTATAAAATTCACATTTCAATCACAACCCGAAGCTTTCTTCGGGTTGTTTTATTTTATACATCCCTTGAGATCTCTAACGAAATAATTGCTTAACTACATAAACGTTAGTATATTAGTTCTAATTTAAGATACCGATAAATATTTAAGTAATGAAAACTTAACACTCATCTTATGAAAAATGTTATAGAACGTACCAACAAATTTTATATCGAAATGTCAAGAAGAGTACTCTCTGAGAAGGAATATGAGGTACTGCAGAAGCTCCTTATAGAAAAAATGTCCCTTCAGCAGGTGTCAGTCCTTTATGGCGTAACGGGTGAAAGTGTCCGCCAGATTTATGAAAAAACGTATAAAAAAGTAAAAAGCGTTACTGAGCTTCTTGCTGAAATTGACCACTACAAACAAAAGCTGCAGCAGTTAAAATACGACTTCAAATACGAAAGCCTGCAAATCAAAAAAAGGAAAACTAAAACTGAAACTGACCCGCATAAAATACTCTATTCAAGCCACTTCCCTTTCAGTAAAAGAATGTACAGTTTTTTTGAGGTTTTGGATATTCACACCATAGGACAGCTATCCGAAATACCTTTAAAAAATTTCGAGCGTTTCAAGGGATTTAAACATGAGTGCAAAAAAGAATTGATAGCTTTTATAGAGTTTGAAAATATTGAGCATCTTTTTGAAGGCTTTTATGTGTGGAAAATAAAACGAATTGAGTAAGGAGCAAGGGCAAAAAATCCAGTTTTAAAAATGCGGCGTTCTTTTGCTTCTTTTCTTTGGCCGCGCTTGTGGAAAGAAAAGAAGTCCGCTGAAAACAACAAAAGGGATACAGAATATCCCCACAAACCACATCACAGCGGGTTTGATAAAACAGCGAAGCAATGCTTTTTTATCAAATTGGCTGTATCCTATTTACGCAAAAAGACTGCCCCGACCTTTGGAGGGAGTGTCTTTTTGCCGCCCGATTTCTCGGGTCAGCCCACTTTTAAGGGCTGTAACTGAAAGTTTTTAAGATTGAGAAAAAATCCCCTATTGCCAGTCATGCCGTAGCGAAAGAGGTTCCATAAAAGCGAGCATCCCATCTGTGCTAATGTCGAATTTATAAACAAATCCTGTTTCTCCAGGCTTTCCGCCAATGAACAGCTCGGCGTATCGTCCTGCTCTTCTGACTGCGTTAACAAATCTGCAAATTCTTCGGTGACAAACGGCAGGCTCGTCACAGTTTCGTATTTCTCGGAGTTAGGCTGTTTTATGCCCTTGATGGTGGATAAAATGACCTGTCCTGTGTGCTGGCTGTTTCCGAAGTCCATCCAATATTTCGGCTCATCTCTGTTATGCAGGCAACTCTTTTGCCCGTTTAAAATATCCGCTATTTCAAAGCGGGACTGCACGTTGTCCACGCACGAAATATAAATAACCGCCCCTGCATTTTTGGGCAGTCTTCCCAAATTGTCTTTTTCAAATTTCACGTTTTCCGCTTTCCAAGCCGTTCCCATAAAACGGTTGGCACGGTTGATAAGGGTTACGGATTTGTAAAGCCCTACCTCGCAATGTGCAAAACGCTGTCTGCCCAAATTGGCACTTGTGACAATATCATCATCCCAAAGACGCACGGAGAGTCCTGCGTGTCCAAGTTCTATTAAACTATGGTTCATTTCCATCAGGGCAGTCAGTACTTTTGAGCCTGTACCGCCTGCCCCAATGAGGTTTACCGTAATGGGATTGGTCGGATTTATCAAATCATTATCGGCAAAATGTATTTTTGTTTTCTCGGTCTTCATCACAGTAGATTTTTAAGTGTTTTATTGTTCTTTTGAAGTACTGCTGTGGGAAAGGGTCTTCCTGTTGCGACAAGGTCTTTCCAAAGGCTCACGCAGTTGCCTTTTATGAGGCTCTTCTCCCCCATTAAATGGCTGAAATAGCTGTTAAAAAAATAGTTTTCCCAAGCATTTGTAAACTGCTCCACCGAAGCAGAATTTTTGATATTGATATTGACCGAACCCATACAAACCCTGCCGTCCTCGTAGATATTGAAAAATGGAGCGTAATATAATACCGTATTCTCTGTTGGTCTTCTTCCGCTTAAAAGGGCAAAAACCCTTAGGCTGTTTTTTGTCGCATGCCAAAGCAAAGGCGGTACGTGCGCCATATCACTTGGAATCCCAAGGCTGTCCATGAAATACAGTTTGCGTTTCTGCGATTTGGTGTACCATAGTACAGACCCCTTCCCTGCACTGGGATTGATATGCAGAATATTTGTCGGGAGAATCCCTTCTGATTTTAAAAACGCTTTGTCTTTTTGCTTTTCAATGAGCATTGATCGTGCCAATGCTTTTGCTTCACGCTCTGTGAGCGGATGTGCATTGATGGGAGTGCCGTTTTTATCCATATCAAAATGCTCCACATACAGGTCTTTGTCCGCTTTGCTTTGATAGAAAACCAATGCGGATTTAGGATGGTACAATGTCCCAAAACTTGCTGTTATGTCATTAATGGCATTCATATTCGAGTGGTTTTATAGTTATATAATATTGAGCACATATCATCCAAAAGTGCAAACAGGCGGTTCTCAAAATCAAGGCTGTTACCTGATATATCAGACCCGTCAAAGCATTTTATTATTGCAGGTTCATCCATTGCACCGTATTCATTAAACTCATTGTTGATGCCCTCGGCAATACTCTGGTAGAGCCACCCTTTAGTTTCGGATATGAAAGAAATGTACTTTTCCATGCCGATGGTTTCATTTTCGGTGTCATCATTTTCATTCTCTTTATTTGTGGGTGCGTTTCGAAAAATGTTTTCCTGCGGATACTCTTTATACAGCGCAAAGGCTTTAAAAGCGGTTTCCCTGCATTCATAGTCAAATGCATCACGGCATTTAAAAGAACTCAAACGCTTTTCAAAAACCTCTAAATTGATGAGGTTAAAAATCTTCTGCTCTATGCGGTCTCCAATGAGTTCCGCTTTGTCAAACTCAAGTATATCCCTTTCGACTTCTTCGCCTTCATCGTCCTGTTCCACCCATTCTTTGTGCATTTCGTACATCCAATAGAGATAGCTGTCCTGCTGTCTGTAATAGGGAATCTCGGCAATAAGATAAAGATAGGAGCATACGGATATAAGAAGCTGTGCATTTTTTCTGCACTTTGGGTCATGAAGCATTTGATAGAGTGATTCAACTGGAATATAATACAGGGTTGTGCCTGTATTGTATTTTTCCTCACTGATAAAATACGTTTTATTGCTATCCTGCAACAGACGCAATTCGGGGCAGTTTAAAAAATTCTGTTTCAGCTTTTCTTCCATATCCCATAAAGCCAATGCCATATTATAGGGATATTCAAACTGCCCCGTGGGCATCGGCACTATGTTGTAATGCTCGGCAAGACTACAATGTGAGCTATAAAAATCCTCCTGCATTTTAACGGTATCCTGACAAGCCTGTAGCGTTTTACTTTCGTGGAGTTTAGGCAGAAAAGAAGTCTTTAGAAAACCATCGGAAGCATTGGAACAGGAACTGACCTTGGTTTGTCTTTCTGAACTTCGCCTGCGTCTTTGGGTCTTCGCATCCAATGGGCAAACTCGCTGAGCTGCCGGTGCAACTGCTTTTGTCTTTTTTGTTCGGGCGGGTTTATTGTTCCCGCTATAAGTTGTCTGTACATAATTCATCACTTTAAAATTTTAGTTAACCTTTCGTTCCCATTACGCTTTCAAATCGGTATTCTACTGCATCATCTTTGATGGCGGGAGCGGATATTTTGGCGGTTGTCAAAATTGGGTATGTCGGGGCGTAAAAATTCAGTACGGCTTCCACGCTCCAACGTGGTTCGGGGTCTAAAAGACTGATTTCCTGCCCTTTATCTTTGAGTACGAATACTCGTTCTAACTTTGTAGCTAATAACATGATTTCTGATTTTTACATTAAAAATTATTCTTCCTCTTGCTCGACATTTTCCTCTTCCATTTCATCAGTGGAATCGGCTGTAATTTCTTCGGGATTAAGGGATTCGTGTTTTTCCTGTTCCATTGCACCAAAAAGGCTTGGCGCAGAAAACTTGTCCGACAATGATGTTTTACGCCTGCGTATCTCGTCGGCTTTTTCGGGGAACTCTGTTATTTCGGGCACTTTTATCCATGCCTCACGGAATTTCCCTTCTTTTTCGAGTTCATCCGCCTTTGCCATTGCCTCTTTGAACTTCTTGTCTTTGGCCTGCTGTTCTATCTTCTGCTTATCGGCTTTCTCTTTCTCCATTGCCGACTGTTTTTTGGTATTTTCAAGCTGTTTCATATAGCCTTCCATATCCACCATCAGACCCGAAGCGGACTCAATGGGCGTAGTGATATTTTCAAAAAAACCGCTATCGAGTTCTTCGGCTGTTCCCCTGAGGTTCAAAGGCGGTATGCTGTGCTTGGCATTGTCCCCGCACGCCTCGTTTTGGAGCATCACCAGTACGATAAGCCTGTCCTCTGCCCCTTTGGCAATGGTAATGTGCAAATCGCCTATGATCTGCAACTGTGCTATCTGATTGAAAAAATTAGTTGTCGTTTCCATAATTTAATTTTAATTTTTTAATGATTGACTCTATAACACTCTGCTCATCATGCCCTAACCTGTAGAGGCGTTCGATGTAGCTTTTCATATTTTCCTGATATTCCTTTTCTCCCTCTTCCCCTTTTAAGATAAGCAGATGGGTGTTCCATTCCCCGACCGCTTCCCTGATGATGGCTATAAGCTTTTGGGCGTACTTTTTTTCGGCTGTCTGGCTTTTTTTTGAAAGTCCCAGTTCTACGTACATGTCCAAAATATGCCAATATACTCGGGCTTCCTTGCCTATACTGCGGTGTTTGCTGACAAATTGATTGTAGAGATACAGTATAAACTCAAAATTGTTTGGATACTTTCTTGCCATAATTCCTGCGTTTTTATATTATTCAATTGTGCAAATCTTCATCTATTATTTGCAACGCTTAAAACCTGATTTTAAAGGCTGTCACATCTCGGGCAACAGCCTTTAGTTATCTGCCTGCCTAATTCAGGTTTAGGATTTCTGCGCCATCTGCCTGAAAAGCCGTGCACAGTTCAAATGCCTTTTGGGCTTTTCCCTGAGCTGTGCCTCCCATAACAATGGACTGCAGTTTGGCTTCGTTATCCTTGTATTTGCGTACATTCTGATAGTAGCCCGTCACGGCATTATAAGCCCCGAAAAGCGTGCCTTTTGTGGTTTCCATCTGCTGGGATTCGCTTGCCATGGCGTAGGCAAAAGCATCATCTACCGTATTTCTAAACACAGTGGAAAGGTCATCTTCTGCTCCTCTTTTTAGTAAAGTGAGTGTTTCGGTATTGGGACATAGTGCCAATTGAATCATTTTTTTAACCTGCGTGTCTGTTACCTTCACTTGTGCCCATTCATTGAAAATGCCTTCAAGCTGACTGCTCAGTCTGTCAGCCAGTCCCATCACTTTATAGGCATCCTCAAGGCGCTGTTTTGCGCCCGATGTATGGCGGATGCGCACCACGTTGCTCATCGAGCGAAGCGAAGCATTAAGGGTATTTTGGCATACGATGCGTATGGGCGTAAAAGCCGCTGTGATGCTTCCGCTCCCGTCGTGCGAGGTGGTCAGGAAAATGTACTTTTCCGTTACGTCGTCCCCGTTTCCGACCCTGATATAATCAGGGAGTTTGGCGGTAATAAAGATACGCTCGCCCTGTCCGAGTGCCCCTGCGGTTTCGTAGAGTATACCGTCGCCACCGCCTACAATGGCATCAAAAAAACTGAACGCCTCACGGTTCTGCACGATATGGTAGTCTTTCCCCACTACCCCTAAAACGGCATTGCTGTCGGTGCGGATAGTGGCAAAACAGTCAGGTACTGCCAGTTCAGTACTATCCATTTCAATACCGCCCGCAGTTTGGATAATGCCCGAACCCTTGGTGTATAAAGGGCTTTTAGCCACCTCATAATCAAGCCCTGCATGTCTGATGGCTTCTTGGCTTGTCGGGTACTGCTCTACAATCTGCCCGAGCCCGTGCCATGCTTTTTCTTTTACACTGAAAAATGAATACTTTCCTGTTTGACTGTTGTAATTGATATTATGTGCCATGATATTTGATTTTAAAAGTTTGAAAAATAAAATTGTTTAGAACCCTTTACTGCCTGCTCAAAACGGGATGTCGTCCTCAGGCTCTTTTAAGGTGGCTTTTTTGTTTTCTCCCTGCTCTGCAGTCTGCCCTGTTTGCACTGCGCGGGTACCATCGGACTTCTTCCCGCCCCCGTGCAATTTAATATTGGAGGTATTGAAATTCAGCCCCGCGCGCGGTTCCCCGTCATTTCCGCTCCACGCCCTCGCGCTTACCATGCCTGTGAGCTCCACCACCGTGCCTTTGGTCAGCCACTCGGCAACCCTTGGGCTTATCCAGTAGGCGCATTCGAAAAAGGTGGTCTGCTCTACCCTGTCGCCTTTTTTGTTTTTGTAGCTCTCGTTGATGGCTACTGAAAAATTTACTACCTGTCTGCTGTCTGACAATGTGCTTACTTTCGCATCTTTTGTCACTCTTCCTGTAATGTTCATGATTTCTGATTTTTAAATTGTTACTTTCTTTTTCCCGCCCCCCATTTTTACTTTTGACTTTTTTTACTTTTCTTTTTTTTTGAAATTTTATTCGGCAATGAGAGCAGGCGCTGTTTTGTTTCATCATTGCTTTATTCAATATTTCAATTCTCATTTCTGACATTTTTTTTATTCGTCTAAAGAGCCGCAGTATGCTATGTTTTGTTTCATGAGCATAAAAAGGTGAGTGTCCCCCAAAAGCAAGGCTCTGGCAAAAAATACAACCCGGAGGGTGGAGATTTTTTAGCCAGACCTGAAAGGCCCCGGCCTTGCTTTTGGACAGGGACACGGACTACCTTTGCTCCTGAAATAAGACAAAAGCATACAGGGTCTTTGATAAAAAGTAAAAGGGAAGTAATTGAATACTATGGATAAAAGCAGTCAAGAAGAAAAAACAGTAGCACTGGGGTGAATTCCAAAAGATGTCCTTGCAAGTTCAGGGCCGCTGACATCTTAGCTCTTCAGAAAAAAGACTTTAATAAGCTACAGGCAATTAGGTGATTTTCAACTATAGCGAAAACAGCAGTAGGACAATTAAAATAACTGATTCAAAGCTATTACTGCACAGCTTAAAAGATTAGTATATTATTGTTATATTCGCTTAGAAAAACTTACTAATTGCACAAATTCAACTAAAAAAAGCTGTATTGGTGCCATTTCTTGGCTAGTATAAATTAGTTGTGCGTAATGCTAAAGAACCTACCGTAAAAAAATAGACAGAACTAA
This sequence comes from Flavobacterium sp. HSC-32F16, assembly GCF_024171645.1. GTDB lineage: Bacteria > Bacteroidota > Bacteroidia > Flavobacteriales > Flavobacteriaceae > Flavobacterium. The sequence continues at coordinate 1,037,805 of NZ_JALKAC010000001.1, forward strand.
ATGGCTGTACTCTATCCAACTTTTGATGAAATACAAAATCTGAAAGTAAAACCAGAAATAGGAGAGCTTTATTTACTTGACTTTTTGAGATGTAATTTGGATGACAGCTTTGAAATATTCTTTAATCCATTTCTTAACGGAGACAGACCTGATATAATAGTATTGAAAGAGAATCAAGGCGTTTTAATCATTGAAGTAAAAGATTACGCCTTGGACAGTTACAAATTAGACGAGCGAAAAAACTGGCTAGTACAGAAAATTAATCAACCTATAAAATCCCCTATTTCACAAGTATTACAATACAAAGAGAACCTTTTTAATTTACACATTGAAAATCTTTTAGCAAAAAAAATATCTAATATTAAGAATTTCAACATTGTAAACTGTGCTGTGTATTTTCACAATGCAACAAGTACTCAATTGTCAAATTTTCTTATTAAACCTTTTGAACACGACAAAAAGTATTTAGACTTTTTAAAGTACAATATCCACCTCATTGGAAGAGATGATTTAACAGAAAATACTTTTAACAACATTCTAAAAAAGTGTTATCTAATTTCAAATCAACATTCTCTTTACTTCACAAATGATATTTATAAAAGTTTCAAACGTTTTTTAAATCCACCTTACCATTTTAAAGAGCAAGTTGAAAAAGAAATTCCCTATACAAAAAAACAACTTGAAATAATCTATGGTGGAAAAGAGAAAAAAGAGCAAAGAATTAAAGGTGTTGTTGGTTCGGGAAAAACAACAGTATTAGCTGCAAGAGCAGTACAATCTTTTAAAAGAACTAATGAAGAAGTTTTAATATTGACTTATAATATTACTTTAAAAAACTATATTAAAGATAAGATTAGCAAAGTTAGAGAGAATTTTAATTGGAAAAATTTCATCATTCTAAACTATCATTTGTTTATCAATACCGAACTAAACAACATCGGAATTGAAATCAAGGTACCTGAAAAATTTAATGAAAGTTCTGATGAGTTTAAGGAAGAGTACTTTGAAAAAAACTACTACTCAAATTTAGATTTATTTGAAGAAAATAAAGACAATCTTAAAAAATATAGCGCCATTTTTATAGATGAAATTCAAGATTATAAAAGACCTTGGATGGACATTCTCAAAACATATTTTTTAAAAGAAGATGGCGAATATGTACTTTTTGGAGATGTAAAGCAAAATATTTATAACAACAAAATTGAAAACAAAGACATTTCAACAAATGTAAAAGGTGTCAATGAATTGAAAAATAGTTTTCGCTCCGATTACAAAATTAAAGATTTAACGATAGAATTTCAAAATAAATTTTTCAAAGACAAATACGAAATTGACAATAAAAATGAATTTTCTAATGTGTTAGAAATTGATTTCCAAAAAAACCAATTGGGAGCGGTCAATTACATTTTCCTTTCAGACGTGGATAGCATTATGAGTTTGTATACAATTGTATATCAAAATGCTATAAATAAAGGAATTCAGCCCAACGATATTACAATTTTAGGGAGCACAATCTCTTTACTTAAAAAATTTGACGCTTATTATCGTTATAGTTCAAACGAGAAAACAAACACAATGTTTGAAACAAATGAAATGGTATACAGATATGGTATAAATTTTATTGGGAAAGAATCTTTAGTTTGGCTCACAAATTTTAAGAAATTAATAAAAAGAGAAAATGATAAAAATGCTGAAAAAGCAAACAATCAAATAAGTATTCTTTTAACATTATATGATTTATACTTGGAGTATCCATCGCAATTTAGAGAAAAGTTAGAAATTCGTTGCAAGAATTTCAATACTACATTTTCAGACTTGACAACACTTTTAGAAAAGTACGACAGCGAAATAAAAGAATTTAAAAACGCCTATAATCCAAAAACATTAAACAAGAATTTGAAATTTATACGAGATAACAAAAAAATTAATTTTTATATGAATAGTGGGACAGTGAAAATTTCAACTATTCATAGTTTTAAAGGTTGGGAATGTGAAAACTTATTTTTAATCATTGAAAAAAGAACTTCTTTAAGTTTTGATGAAGTTTTATATACAGGTATTACAAGAAGTAGGACAAATCTAATTATTATCAACTATGGCAACACAGAATATAACGAGAAATTAAAGGAACTAATCGGCAGTGTGAAATAAGCACTACGCACAGCAATTTCAGCTAACATTACACGGATTAAAAATTTATTGAAAAACGTAAAAGCCATTTTTATTAAAGATTTGGATAATATAATTATTCCAAAATATTGTTTTCAATATTAATTCTTCTTCTATTTTTGAGCTAAACGATTGGAATTTCTATAAGGCTATCTATGAAATACTAGACACTATTATAAAAGAATATGATCTAACCTCAAGGGGTTTATATCAGCACTTTTCAATCTTTCGAATTTGATAATAAATGGCTTGGTTTTGGGCGGATGAGATGGAATTTAGAGAACAATAAAAATGGACTCAAAAATATAAAACTAAAGGGTATTCTAATATGAATCTTCAATTTTTCGGCACTGAAATTTGGAGTCCTGATTGGAATCATTTTGATAAAACAGATGATTTAAATATTTCTTATTCTTGGACAAAGTCGCTAGAAAGTATTGACAAAAGTGTATTTAGAAGAAATGCATAATTGAAACTGCCCCATTAGCCCCGATAGCAGTGGAAATCCTTTTGTGCCGGTGTTCGGCACAAAAGATTGCAACGCATAGCGGGAAAAAGCTCCAAAAAAGAAAACATTACATAGAATCGGTACCTAATTTCACCCCATGACCCCAGAAGAAATAAAACGCTATTTTCAAGCCACTCCCCCCTCCGCAGGAAGTGGAGTTAAAGCCATGGGCGAGAATCACAGATTCCCAGCTTTTCCTTAAAAGCTGTTTCCTAACCATATACCATTATAAAGGAGACCTTGAGATGTGCCCAGCCTGGTGGCATTTAAAAGAGTTCTACGTGCTAGTGAGACGCATGGCGCAGGAAGCCAAAAGCGAAAAGCCAGCGGAGTAACCCTTGAAATGTTCCGCTCTGTTTTAGAAGCATCTTACACTTACATCCTATACTTTTACTTCTTTACACGATTATATTGGTAAGTGAGCAACTGCGGGGATTAAATCAAAAATATTTAATATTATTCTTATATTCGCTAGGTTATAATTGCACAAAGCCAGCTAAAAAAGTTGTATTGGTACCATGATATCGGTTTTAGTTTTATAGATAAACTTGTGGATTTCTACTAATTTTTTATTGAGCTGAAAAATTTAGAAACTTTTTGAATGTAACGGCATCTGTTTCGTAATACTTTTTCGCTTTCTGACTTTCATCATCTTCATATTCCATATCCATACTATAAGAATTGGCATCGTATAGATAAAATTGCACAAGGTTTTTTGCTTTAAAATAATAGATATTCAAACCTAATCTATGTTCAAAAAAATCTCGATGGTTTGAATTCTCTTTAATATTAGAAGCTAGGTCTTTTGATATTGTTCTATCATTAAAGGTTTGGGTGTTGATAAACATCAGAGTCCCTTCGTATAATATCCTAACTGTTGTTTTGTTAAGGTAATCAGCTTTTACCTCGTATGCTTTAGCTAATTCTGCTTTTGATACCACATAGTATTTACAACTAACTTTATTATTCCAGCCTTTTTGGATTGAACTATAAGTATAAAAGCCGTCTCTATATTTTTTAATTATAATTGCATATGTACTATCAGCTATTTTTACGTCTTTAATTTCAAGGGAATTAAAATTATCAGTACCTAAGCCATACAATTCATAGTTACCTAAAAGCTTCTGATTTTCACCAAGATCTTGCGGTATTTTATTTTTTCCACTTATCCATTGTCCGGAAGAGTTTTTTAACCAACCCGTAGCTAATATTAATGCGCTACTTTTTTTTGTTATTATTGGCACTGCGTCATCAACTCTATTTTGAGCATTGATGGTAACTGCAACTAAGGTAAAAATTATAAGTAGATTTATTTTCATAAGATACTTCTGGGTTTATTAAATTTATTAATATGACGAAAGTATAGAAAATAAATTAATAAAAAGCCTATAGACCTAACAGAATTGAATACCTCAATTAAGTAAATTCTAGTAAGTTTTTAATTCAAAAAAAGTCGTTAATTTATTTGGACGTGATATAAATCCATCTAAAAAAAGCAATCGCCAATATGGTAGATATTTAATCTAAAACGGTTTTATGGAAGAATCGTGGCACATACTATTTTTGAATAATAGAAATCCAGCAAAATCAAGGCCTGGCGGGTTTAGCTTCGAATATATTATAGCGCCCAAAACTTAATATTAAAGTTATTCGATTGTCTATAATTATAAGCGATTAACGAAAGCTTATATAAACTTTCAATTATTTCTTCCCCTTCTAAATCTGAAACATCTTCAAATCCTTCGCATCTTCTTAATTCAGCTAGGGTTAGTTTACAATTGTCCTCACTAATTTCAACTTTAGGGTAAACTGATTTTTGCAATTTTGACTTGTCATTTTTCTCATTATATTTCATATCTTATCTAAATTACAGCTCTAAAAAAAAAAAAACTGATTTTCAAAGGTTTACTAACAAAACTACAAATATTATTCATACACAAGCTATCTAAACTTTAAGATTTTAAAACGTTTTTCAATACTTGTTATTAGAAAAATAGTAACCTTGTCCGGGAACTAATGATAGAATTGCAACTTGAATCTAGACTGATTAATCGGGGTATAAAGTTTCAATATTACAAAACTGCACATTTTTTTGTGGCGACATCGTTGCACATTGCTTATAAATCTTGCTTTACTTCTTTTAACTTTTCCTCCAGTATTTTCTCTAAATTCATTTCAATATTTTGGAGTTTGATACCGAGTTTAAGAGTGTTGTCTATATATGGTTCAGAATAAATTTTTTGAAATGCAGAAATAACAAATTCAGTGATCTTTTCTTTTGAACTCGCAGCAAATCCATCTTGTTCCAAAAGCATTTTTATATGGTTTTGAATTGACATCGCTAATGTAGTTTTAAACGCATATTTGTCGTGTAGCTTTTTTGCTTCTGAGAATTGGTTAGTACAGAAATACAAATAAAATACGATAGGTGAAAAGAGAATAAATCTCAAATAGAAATTAACGTCAATATTTTTTAATTTCCAATCGTAAAGGGCTAATTCCAGAAGGAATAATGCTATAATTAATAGTAAAAGCACACTTGAAATATTAAAAATTCTTTGTTCCCATTTGGTAAGTTGCTCCGCCAACTGTTTTTTTTGCCTTTCAAATTCACCACTTAACCCCGTTTGAGCAGCTAATTCATATATTTTCTGAATATCTTCTAAAACCTTATCACTCTCGGCGTTATTTTTCTTAATATTACTAATATCCCTAGTGGAATTATCCAACAATGATTTAATTGATTTGCTATGCCTGTCACTTTCATTAAAAAGAATAGATATTTCAGCATTAGCTTTTCTAATTTTGACTTCTAGTGATTTTATTAAATCACTAGAAATCTTAATAGAATCACTATCTTTTTTAGCTGTTATTTCTAATTTTCGGATGTTGCCATCTAATTTTTTTAATTCCGCATATTTAGACTTTAATTCAGATGCAATTTTTTTTAAATCACTTAACTGTTCGTTTGCAATAGCTTTATACTTCGAAATTTCATCTGTATCTTTTTTCGAGGCGTTTAGTTTGGATTGAAATCCGTTATTTTTATCATTAATTTTATCTAGTAGTGGTAGGTATTTTTTCTCGTAGAAAGAATTAACCCCATGCAGAATAGAATATACTTTTTGACGCTCTGTTCTAAATCTTTCGATAGTTTTTGATGTAGAAGCAATTGTTGATTTTAAAGATGAATTTAAAGTGTCCGAGTCTTTTGAATTGCTGATTATTTTTGAAATAATCTTTGTAGATTCTTCAAGTCTTCTTTCTAGTTCTTTTGATTTATCAAGAATGTCATTTACAATATTGTTGGCTTCTTCTCTTTTTGAATTAAGTGAATCTAATGAGGACATGGTTTGTTAGTTTGCTTCATGCAATGTACTAAAAACTAAATAAATTATAAGTGTTTTTTTTTTCAATATATTATACGTCTTGCAGCTATACGATTAACTTAAATTTCACCACTCTAAGTTTTGTGGCAGAGTGATGGCGCATGTAGTTTTATAAAAATATAATTTCAGCAAAATCAAGGTCTAACGAGTTTAGGTTCGAAACTTTTAGAGATTAAATATCTTCAAAATTCGATTTCTTATTTGTTGTTCTACAGAAGCTATTCATTGATTAATAGCTATATTGAAATTATACAAACCGGCTTTTAGCAGAATTGCATTTTTTCTCTTTTTTATAATTTAAGTTATTTGTAATATTGCGACATGAATGAAATTACATACGAAGAAGTTCAAAAATTTCTATTAGAGACAGAATTTGATCACATGCCAGGGCAAATAGAAATTAGTTTTCCAATTATACAGCGTATTCACAGACGATTGCAGCAAGGAAGTTCATTTAGCGAAATAAAGTTAAGTGGAGAAAGAATCGTTGACGGACACCATAGATATATTTGCCACCAATTGTTGGGAATGAAATCAAAAACTACTATTGGTGGAGCAAATAGCCATAAAGTTGAATTTGTATGGGGAGATGTTCATCTTACAGATATTGATTATGATGATGAAGAAGCTAGACAAAGATTTGAAGAAAGATATGATAAAACAATAAGTTAAAATATACATGTATAAGTAATAGATAAATAAAAATACATATCTTTGTAACATGTTAATCTTATTAGACATAGATGGTGTAATGGTTCCAACTACATCTTGGAAACCAACAGAAATATTATCTGATGGTTTTGCAAGTTTTAGTCCTAGAGCTGTAAATAATCTTCAGAGTATTATATGTAATACTGGAGCGAAGCTTTTATTGACTACTTCTCATAAATCTAGATACAATAATTCAGAATGGGAACAAATATTTAAAACCAGAGGAATTATTGCTTCAATTCATAAACTTGAAGATAATAATGATAATTTAAATAGAAGAGAAGAAATAGTTCGTTGGTATATAATGACAAATATATCTGAAAGTTTCGTTATATTAGATGATGATAAATCATTAAATGGACTACCAGAATATATTAAAAATAAAACAATAGTTACCAGCGGAACAGTTGGATTAACTTTAGAAGAAGCCGAAACAGCAATTAATATTCTGAGAAAAGATGAATTGGTTAAAGCTTAAAGATATTATCAAATAATTAGCCTCTTTTTAAGAGGCTTTTTTATGTCATTTCTTTTCTCAAGCAAGCAGTTTTACTAACTTGTATACTTGGATACATGGAGTTGATACCTTTTTTACTACAAAAAGTTAAGGTTGTTTTAAAGATATTTTACCAGTCTAAGTTTTGTGGCAGAATCGTGGCACATAGTCTTTTTGAAAACTAGAAACTCAATAAAATAAGGCTTTAAGGAGTTCAAGTTCGAAACTGTATTAAATCTTATTGATTGTTGTTAGACTGAAGTTAAAAATTGATTTATTTCTAAAACTAAAAGAAAAATAAGATGGATGATTTACCGTTCCCACAACAAATTTTATTAAAATTTCAAATTGAAACATATCTTTTTTCTTAGCTTTAAAATAAACTATAGATCTATTACACTCGAAATTTTTAGTTTAGGATCAAAAGTGTAAACCCTTGGTAAACCTGTTGCAATATTTACGTTTACTATATCAAGCGCAGTGATGTTTTCAAGATACATCATCAGGGATCTTAAACTATTGCCATGGGCAACTATTAAAACATTATGTCCTATTTTTAATCTCGGTTCTATTTCGGTTTTATAGTAAGGAACTACGCGGTTGTAAGTATCTAAAAGGCTTTCGCCGCCTGGAGGACATACATCATAACTTCTTCTCCAGATATCAACTTGCGCCAAGCCATACTTTTGTACTGTTTCTTCTTTATTGAGTCCCTGTAAAGTCCCATACATTCGCTCATTAAAAGCTTTATTTTTTATTATAGGAATTGTTACCTTCATCTCATTTAGGATGATCTGCAAGCTTTCCTGAGCCCTTATCAGCATCGAAGTATAAGCACTATCGAAATCATAACCAATCAGTTTTTTGCCTGCAATTTTTGCCTGCTCTTTTCCAAGATTCGTGAGGGGAATATTCAGGTTTCCTGTAAATCGGTTCTCTAAATTATAAAGAGATTGTCCGTGCCTGACAAAAATTAATTGCGCCATTTTATTTATTTAAAGCATATCAAAGCTAACCTAAAAATAAGGAACAAACTTCATTCCTGCAATTAGAATAACATAAACTTATTATAAAAACGAATGAGCCCGATACAATATCGGACTCATTATTATCTAATTTTATTGATAACAATCAGATTAAATCAAACCTGTCTAAATTCATCACTTTATTCCATACGGCGATAAAGTCATAATTTTGCCCCAATTGTTTTTGGAGTTCCAACTTTTCCCCTATTTATATTTAATTTTCGTAATAAATTAGAAGATTTTAGTAGAGCTCTTAAAAATAAGCTCCCTGATTTATTCCAAAAATATGTTGTTGATTATGGAATTTCAGCTGACATAGGGGAAATCGTTACTATAGGAGTGCTTTCGAAGAATGAAGATTTTGAGAACTTAAAAGATGTAGAACTTTACGAAATGTACATTTTATGTAAAGAATCAATAAGACTAGCTTTTCTATCTTTTTGTATCACTGCATTATTAGGATTAGCAACGGTTTATCTATAATAAAGCAAAATTAGAATTTTAACATTGGAGCTTAAATATTGATTTGCCAATCGAAGCGGGAAAGGCAGAAACTAAAATAGAGTTGAAATAATAATTTCGACTAAAAACTACCGGACTGCCAACAGCTACAACGGATTTGGACAATAGGTTTAATGGGAAAATGGTTTTGTAAAAAACTAAAGTCCGAAACATAAAAAATGGATTGAACTCTTTAGCCCCGATAGCAGTGGAAATCCTTTTGCGCCGGGGTTCGGCGCAAAAGATTGCAACGAATAGCGGGAAAAGCTCCTAAAAACCAAAAAAAAACGACGATCTGTAAATTATATAACAAAACAACTGCAATAATCTTATAGTTTTGCAGTCAGTTTAGAACTCAGCAGTAAAAACAGCATAAAACAACAATAGTAACTCAATACCTGCAGCTGCTCTAGAGATGATCAAAAATGAAGAAGTTTGAAATTAAAAAAGCCCATCAGGACAAATGGCTGGTATCGCACAACGAGTTCCCAAAATTCACCTGCCTGTTTGAAAATAAAAGATTTAATTATCAAAGGACCATTACAGGACTTTCCAATCCGTCAGGAGACCTTAATGAAATTCTACTATTGCAGAAAATGGAAAAATGGTTAAAACAGTATCATAATGATAAAATAAACGAATAACGCTGGAGAATTAAGAGATTATTACAAATAATCGGTTAGTTAAATACTTCTTACCAAATGGTAAATGAGTCAAAACAATTATTGATTAATTTTGCGAAATGAAAGAGTTTATAGAATACATATTGCAGTATGGCAATTTGAATAAACAACAAATTGACCTGATTGCATCCAAGGCAAAAGAATTACAACTTAACAAAGACGAATATTTTGCAGAGGCCGGAAAAGTCTTGAAACAAGTAGGTTTTATTATTGATGGTATTCTCCGAATTTGTTATTACAACAATAAAGGCGAAGAAATTACCAAAATTTTCATGGAGGAAAAGCATTTACTTTACAACTTGAGCAACGTGCCTTCTACGGAATATATCCAAGCAGCGACAAATTGTAAACTGCTGGTATTTTCTAATCAAGATTGGAAAGAAATTTCTAATACGATAATAGAGTGGGAAAATATCATTCAAAAAATCGCCCATAAATCACTTGTCCAAAAATTGGAAAGAGTAAGCCCACTTATCTCACAAGATGCTACTACCCGCTATCTGGAATTTATGGAAAAATATCCTACGCTTGTCAATCGTATTCCTCTGGCATACATTGCTTCATACCTAGGCATTACACAACAATCTTTGAGCAGAATCAGAAAAAAAATTCGCTAAGTTGCTTTTTACCAAATGTTAAACGGGTTCATTTATTTTTATTGGAATTTTGTCAAGTAAATTTTAAAAAATAAAAAAATGAACAAGACAATTTTTATCACAGGGGCTTCATCAGGTTTAGGTAAAGCGACCGCTAAATTATTTGCTTCAAAAGGTTGGGTCGTAATCGCAGCTATGCGGCAGCCCGAAAAGGAATCAGAACTTAAGCAATGGGCCAATATTCATCTTGTGCAACTGGACATCAATAATGCTGAGCAAATTATTGAAGTTGCTGCTGCTGCCGAAAAAATAAGCCCAATAGACGTATTATTTAATAATGCCGCTTACGGACTAATGGGGGCTTTTGAAGGTACCACTGACGCACAACTGACACAGCAAATCAATACCAATTTTCTAGGAACAATACTTGTTTCCAAGGCATTCCTTCCTTACATGAGGGCAAGAAAAAGCGGAAAAATTATTACTGTGACATCTTCAACAGCAAACATTCCATATCCATTTGTTGCTGTTTATGCAGCAACAAAATCTGCATTAGAAACGTGGACAGAAGCAATGAGTTATGAATTAAGAAACTTTGGAATAGCTATAAGCACTATAGTTCCTGCATACATGCAGACCAGCTTTGGCAGCAACGCACAAATAGTTACCCATCCCGATTATCAGGAATTTTTCAACCAATATATGACCGCTATGCGGGCAGATGCAAGTGCCAAACGTGATACACCAGAAAGTATTGCCGATGTTGTTTACGAAGTGGCAACAGGCAATAAGAAACAGTTGCATTATACAGCTGGAAAACTTTCCACGACAGAATATGAATGGTTGAGAAAAGACGGAATAGAAGCAGTAATTGACACAATGAACAAGCGGTTTTTCGGGAACGAAGAGTAAATCCAAATCCAAGCAAAAAAAAAAATTATTAAGCTATGCACAGATTGTATTAAATTACAAACTGCGCATAGCAATCTTTACTTTTAAACTATTGCTTTATTTTTACAATTTCCCTTAAAGTTGCCCAAGCGGCTTTATTTAACAGCATGCTTTTATTGCCCCCTTAACTGAACTACACAACGGGTATAACAAACAGGGGATAAACTAAATAATAAAGCAACAATTATTATCGAATTTTGATGTAAAATATTCAAGTTTTTTCAACTTAAATATATAAAATTAACGCTATATTACAAGGATTAAAATAGTACTTTTGAAGAATGAAAATTTCAGGAGAGATAATAATTATAGAGGACGACCAAGACGACAGGGATTTTCTTAAAGAGATTTTTGAAAGCCTAAATTATCCTAATAAAATTGTATTTTTTGAAGACCCTACAAAAGTGGTTGATTACTTATCCGATGAAACCGTAAATCCTTTTTTGATCATATCAGATATCAATATGCCCAAATTAAACGGTTATGAATTGAGAAATGAAATTCTTAACAATTCGGACATTAACAAAAAATGCGTTCCTTATATTTTTCTATCCACATCCCAGAATCCTGAAAACGTGATAAAAGCTTATGAATTCCCTATTCAAGGCTACTTTAAAAAACAGGAAAATTTTTCAGAATACAAGGAAATGATAAACAAGATCATGCAATGTTGGTTTACCAGCCTCTCCCCAGTATTTAGGTGAAATCAAAGACATTTAGGATTAATCCTGTTTAATTGTTAAGGAAATAAATATGATGACTCAATATCAATATCTTTAAATTTTGTAACTGTCTTTCATTTTTTAATTGAGATATTTATTATAAGACTATAAAACGGCTATCAGGCGACAAACCGCTTTATAGTTTATTTAAAAAGCTTGTTATGATTTACTGAAAATTTCTTTCAATTTTGATTTAAGGGCCTCGTCTCTAAGATTTTTAGCCACAATTTTTCCGTCGGGTCCTATTAGGAAATTTGCGGGAACCCCTTTAATGCCATAGTCATAAACAGCCTGGCTCTGCCATCCCTTAAGATCCGAAACATGTATCCATTTCAAACCGTCTTTTTCAATTGCATTTAGCCACGGCTCTTTTTTCTTGTCCAGTGAAATCCCTAAAATTTCAAAGCCTCTATCCTGGATAGGTCAAATTGCAATAAAGCAGTAAACACCACATTAAGTGGTGTTATATTTTCAATCGTTAAATTGATGCTATGAATGTTCAAAAACATGGACATACTAGTATAGTGCTGATTATCTTTTATATCCCCTAAATTGAAATATTAAAAACTTTCTCCAGATGCGATGGATAATTTTCCAGATCCTGCTCAATCTGAGAGTCTTTGAAAATATCAAAGCAGTTGTAGCCCTCCACAATTTCAACCCCGCAGAAACGATAATTACTTGATATCGGAAGAAGTAAATCAGCTGTTGCTCTGCCTTCTAAAAGTTCTTGTTTAGGATCATTAAATGCTGCAGCAGGTGCGTTCCAGGTGGCGCAGATCATAAACTTTTTCTCCTGCAGATGTCCCCCTGTACCATACTGCCTTGAAGGATCTTCTCTGGTCCTTCCGTCATCGGAAAGAAATTTTTTACTAAAAAGTCCCTTGTTAAAAACCTCATCAACATACTTTTTGTAAATCCAGGGTGCGCCAAACCAATTTACCGGCATCTGAAGAATGATAATATCGGCCTCCAAGTGTTTTTCCACTTCCTCATCGGGGTCATATCCGTCTTCAATCCTTGTTTCTAAAACTTCATATTTTTTAGAGTTAAAGAAATCTTTAGCTATTTGAATAAAGGCATTATTTAGAGATCCTTCAGACCAGTCCGGATAAGTGAGGTGCGTATTGATTAAAAGCACTTTTTTTGTATTGTCCATTATGTATTGAATTTTGTATTTTTATATGTAAATTATAATTTGAAAACTTTTTTTAAATGTGCGGGATACTGCTCCAGGTCTTCCTTAATATGCTTGTTGTGGAAAATATCATAGCAGTGATATCCCGGCAGCACTTCAAAACCCACAAAAGAGTAATTAACTGCCACATTAAATAATGCATCGTCCGCGGTTTTTCCTTTAAAAAGATTTTGCGAAGGATCGTTAAAACTTTGCTCAGGAGCATTCCACGTGGCGCACAACATAAACTTTTTACCTTGCATATTTCCTCCTGTACCATATTGTTTTGAAGGATCGGCAGCTGCTCTTCCGTCACCTGTCAGGAATTTTTTACTGAACATAGCACTGGTAAAAACATCATCTACATACTTTTTATAAATCCATGGAGTCGATTCCCAATTTACAGGTGTCTGTAAAATGATAATGTCAGCCTGCATGTGTTTTTCCACTTCCTTTTCAACATCGTACCCTTCTGAAATTTTTGTCTCTAAGATGCGGTAACCCTGAGAGATGAAGAATTTTTTGGCTTCTTCATAAAATGATTTATTTAAAGTCCCTTCCGACAGACCTGGATAAGTTAAGTGGGCATTAATCAACAGTACTGTTTTAGTGTTTTCCTTTTTAGTCTCTCCTTTTACCTGTACCCCAGAGATTAGAGCCATCAGAAATCCGATGATATAGATTCTTAATTTCATCTTTCTTTATTTTTAATTGAATTTATTACAATAACCCTTTTTAAAATTTTAATACAATTTTTCCGAAATGCTGCCCCTTTCCAAAATAGTCAACGGCCTGTTTTAATTCTGACAATGCAAACACTTTATCAATTACTGGTTTGATATTATTTGCCTCTATAGCCTTATTCATCTCCAAAAAGGAACTTTTAGAACCAGCCTGAACACCTATAATAGAAAGGCTTTTGAGCATAACGCCCAGAACTGAGACTTCTGCCAGTATACCACCCAGCATTCCTACTACGGCAATTCGCCCGCCAAGCTTCATTGCCTTTGTAGTCTTGTCTATATCGGTCCACGACATTTCAAGGGCAAGGTCAACGCCATTTCCCTGGGTCAGCTCCAGTACTTTTTTTGCCCAGTCTTCTTCCTTTTTGTAATTGATTATTTCATCGGCACCCAGGGTCTTTGCCCTTTGCAATTTCTCATCACTGCCCGAGAGAATGATTATCCGGGCTCCTATGGTCTTTGCAAATTGCAGTGCAAAGAGTGAAACACCTCCGGTACCCTGCAGTAAAACGGTCTGTCCTTTTTGCAGAAGACCGGCATTGAACACCGCCTCCCATGCCGTTACACCCGCCAGCGGAATACTGGCTGCCTCTTCAAGGCTAAGGTTCACTGGAATCTTAACCAGATAATGCTCCGGTATGGCAATGTATTCTGAAAACACACCTGGAAGCTCTGCTCCCAGACGAGTTTTCAAATCACTATTTTTAAGCGCTCCTGACTGCCAGGCCTGAATATAATGAGTAGATACAGCATCGCCAACGTTTAAAGCGGTTACCCTGCTCCCTATCTGCTCGACAATACCTGCTGCGTCAGACCCTAGAGTGTGAGGAAGCGGTTTTTCAAGAGCGCCTTGAGCAATCATCATATCAAGTTTGTTAAACGAAACAGCTTTTACCCGGACCAGAACTTCATTTTCATTAATCACAGGGGTCGGTCTTTCGCGTATGGCAATATTCTCTAGTCCGTATGCTTTGTGCATAACAATTGATTTCATATGATGATGCTTTTTTAATATTTCTAACTTTATATATTTTAATCGTTTTTATATTTTAATTGCCTGCCGTTACATATGGCTGTCAAACCATTCGAGCATTACCGTGGGATTTTTACCGAAATAGTTATACCCCTGAAAACGCTGGTCTGTCCCTTCAATCCAGAACAGTTTCTTGTCTTTGGAGGAAATGGTATCGTATATTTCCTGAACATTGGAAGATTTGGTTAAAAAATCATCATGAACCTGTGCCACAAGCGCCGGAACAGTTACAGACGCTGCGTAATTGATGGGCCATACATCCGCCAGATGAAATCCGGTACGGATATGAAAAGCAGTATCAAACTTCTCAAGGCCATTATCTATTTTCTGCATTTCCACAGCACGCTCTACAAAAACTCTTGGAGATACAGGCTGCAGGGCAAAAAGCGACTTAATATCCTTGAATTCTTCAGGGTGTTTATGCATCGCTACAATAGTCGCATTAGCTCCCAAACATCGGCTGTAGAGAGCCGTTTTCATTTTTTTTGTTTCTTTTCTGGATTTTGCATAACGCAATGAACCTATAACATCACGATATTCCAATACTCCATGTCCGTTGACCCCACCACTTCCCATGCCGCTTCTTCCATGATTTCTCATATCATAGGCAATAATATTATAGCCTGCATCATGAAGTATTTTGTATTCTGGTAAAAAATTTACCTCAAAACCTCCAAAATTAGTCCAGGGCTCCAAATGTCCGGGATAACCATAACGATTACATGGCATAGGATGATTGCAAATAATAAGTTTGTCTGAATTGGCTGGAATAAACCAGCCTTCTATAGTCACACCATCCATAGCAGGAAAAAAAATCTCCTCAAATTCCATCCCATACTCCCCAGGCCACCTCAAAATAGGGGTTCTGGTCGAATGAGCCATCAAATCTGCCAGACCGTTAATGAATGTATCAGGGTCGGTATTAGTCTGCTGATCTGGTATCCTATTATTTTCAAGTACATCATTCTGCTTTGTTGAAGCCGCAAATGCTAAAGGAGCCGTTGCCATTGCAGCGCCCAGTATAGCCGTTTTTGCCATAAAGTCGCGACGGCTGAACTGTGGCTTATCCTTACTTATTGTTTCTGTTACTTGCTTATCCATTTTATTTTTATATCTTACAATCTGTACCTTCCAGCTGTAAAGGGTTAGGTAATAGTCAATTTTGATTTTGAAAAGTTTCAAGGAAGATTTTACTTGGTTCCTTGAGCCAGCAATACAGTACCTTCTGTAGAGGTAATGCGAAATCTTCTGGCAAGGGTGTATTCCTGAGAATTATAAAATTTCTCTGCCTCTATTAAACTGTTGAATTCAGCTACTCCGAAAACCGGCTTGCCTTTTCCTTCGAGTACTTTTGCTTTAAAATCAAAAACGGTAACCTCTCCGTTATATTTAGGCGCAAGCGTGCCTGCAGCATCCATGTATTTTTGGAATGTTGCCTGGTTTTTAATTTCGTAATTGGCTATCATATAGCCATGGGGCTTTATTTGGTTGCGTGATATTACAGCAGGCATATTGCTCTCAGCCAGCAGAACCGAACCTTCAGTAGAAGCTGAACGAAGTTTTTTTAAGGCAGTGTACTGCGAAGAATTGTAACATTTCTCAGCATCAGCGATTGTAGGAAACCGAACAACAGCCACCACTGATCCCGGGGTACCTTCTACGGATTTTGAGACTGTAGAGTAAATAATTAACTCCCCTTTGTATTTTGTCCAAAGCTGGTTTACTGCTTTGGTGTATTTTTTATAAATCACTCTATCACGAACATTATAGTTCATTACAAGGTATCCATTAGGGACTGTCTGCTGATCTGCTTTTGTAGATACTGTAGTATTTTTTAAACCAAACGACAGCACGCTAAAAGTAAGTGCTATTAGTAAGACCAAGGAACTGATTATTTTTTTCATGCCTGAATCTGTTATTTTGTGAATATTATTTTATTCAGCAAAATTATAGAGACACTCAAAGTCCGGGGTATAAAAAATACTAGAAAAAGATATAAAAATTACTGATAACCATTTTTGTTATCAGTAATTTGCGCTATTGGGCTGATGCAGTAGAAGATTTTCTGTATTCTTTTGGAGTAAGCCCGACATTTTTTTTAAAAAACTGCGTAAAATTATTCGGGTATTCAAAACCCAGTTCGTAAGCTATTTCTGTGCTATTCATTCCTGCTTGCTTTTCCAGAAGTTCCTTTGCTTTTTTAATTACAAAATCGTGTATGGTTTCCATGGCAGATCTCTGGGTATAATGTTTTATGATATCGCCCAAATAATTGGAAGTCAGTCCCAGCTTTTCAGCAAAGTACTGAACATTGGCCCCCTGGTTTACAGGCTGGTCATAATATTCTTTTAAACGCTGTTGAAAATCACTTATAATGCGGTTATATTGTTTTGGATTAGTAGAAAACTGCCTGTTGTAAAATGCTTCTACCAAGCTAGTCAGCACGTTGACATAGGAAAGTAGAACATTGAAGTTTCGCTGCTCGCTATCATAATATTTAATCATCAGTGCAAAAACAGTACTGATTTCCTCCACTTCGCTTTGAGTCAAATATAATGCTTCATGCTGCCCGTAATCAAGATAATTCTTAAACAAAAAGCGATTCTCATTTATTATTTTCTTGGAAAGCTGTACATACATTCCCGTATAACTCGGATCTACATCCCAGCCTGTTGCAAGTTCTGGACTGTTAAAAAATACCGCATTAATAGGCACCGCATCAGGATTGGACTTGTCCATAAAATTAATTTTTATGGAAATCCTGTAAAAATCCACTATTATCGGCTCTGATTTCAAAAGCATATTAGGAGCGTCATAGTAGCCAACATCTATATTGTTGTCTATTGGTGCATTAAGGCCGATATGCTCATTATAGGATGCAAAGTCTTTAAATATTCTCATATTGCAAATTTATATTTTTTGATTTTACTTTCTATCAAATTAGTTGGCTGAAATCATTAGCCTGAACTCTGTAGGACTGCTCCCTGTATGCTGTTTGAAAAACCGCGTAAAGTGCTGTGGGTATTTAAAACCAGTTTGGTATGAAATTTCACTTAGCGATAAATTGTGGTCATACATTTTTTCCTTAATAGTTTCGATGAGTTTTGTCTGTATATATTCCTGGGCTGATTTTCCGGTATCTTTTTTTATAAGGTCTCCAAAGTAGTTGGCTGACAAATGGAGTTCTTCAGCAAAGTATGCTACCGAAGGCAGTCCTATTTCTCTGGGTTTACCAGAATTGAAATAGCCATTGAGGAGCTCTTCGAACTTAATCAAAATAGTTTTATTTACATGCTCACGCGTTATAAACTGACGATCATAAAAACGTATACAATAATTCAAAAACAGTTCAATATTAGAAACAATAATTAACTTGCTATGCTTATCGATCGAGTTATGCAGTTCATATTCAATTTTTGAGAAACACTCTAAAACCATTTTCCTTTCACGGGTTGATAAATGCAGGGCTTCATCGGAATGATAACTGAAAAAATTATACTGATCCATTTTTTTATTCATCGAAGTACCAAGCAAAAGATCAGGATGAAACACCAGTCCTTGTCCTTTAGGCTGATAAGACTCTCCTTTATTATCAATATCAATAACCTGTCCCGGTGCTAAAAATACCAGAGTATGATCTTGATAGTCATAAAGTTCGCGTCCATACCTTAAATCCCCACAATCTACTTCTTTTAAAAATATGGCATATAAACCAAAATTCATACGACCGCCTTTCCTTGGGTCCGCTTTTGAAAAATCCAATATGCTTACTAAAGGGTGCAGCGTTTCATGATTATTATAATCATTGTATTGACTGACTGTATTAAAATTAAGTGTATTTTCCATCATTTAGTACTATTTACAAAAACAAATTTAGGAATTCTTTCCCATGGATCACCTTCCATATCCTCATATCAGTTAAAATGGTAAGTAAAACCGTAATCTATATAAATCAAATCCTGAAATTTAAGCTGAAATTTGTATTGTCGATTAATAAGTAGATCAAATACATCGGCTTAGTACTGCATTTGCTTAGAAAAAGCAGCAGGTATATTAGATCCCTATCAAATCGAAATAACAAATAAAAATATAAAGTTATGAAACACATCAAAATTGGGACACTTGAAGTTTCCCGTTTAGGACTAGGTGCTATGTCAATGTCAGGTTACTATGATATAGGTAATGGAAGCAATGAAGAATCCATCCGTACCATACACCGAGCACTTGACCTAGGTGTAACACACATCGACACAGCCGAGATCTATGGTCCCTACATCAATGAAGAACTAGTTGGAAAAGCACTAAAAGGACGTCGTGATCAGGTAGTAATCGCAAGTAAATTTGGTTTTATTTCCCATGCTGGGGGTGGCGTGGGTGTAATCGACAGCAGTCCGGCAAACATTCGAACAGCAGTTGAAGGTTCGTTACAAAGACTTGGAACAGATTATATTGACCTTTATTATCAGCACAGAGTAGACCGTAATACTCCTATTGAAGACACCATAGGTGCATTAGCCGAACTTGTAAAAGAAGGCAAGATCAAACACATTGGCCTATCAGAGGCAGGAGTTGAAACAATCCGCCGCGCACACGCTGTACACCCCATCACAGCTCTTCAAACAGAATATTCCCTATGGACTCGTGATCCGGAAGCAGAACTACTCCCATTACTACGAGAACTGGGCATCGGTTTCGTTCCCTACTCACCTTTGGGACATGGTTTTCTAACAGGTCAGATAACCTCCCCGGATCAACTAGCAGACAATGACTGGCGCAAGACCAATCCACGTTTTATAGGTGAAAATTTCCAACGCAATTTAAAAATCGTGGAAGAAGTAAAACTTGTTGCCAATGAACTCGGAGCAACCACTGCGCAGATAGCCCTTGCCTGGCTACTAAGACAGGGTAATGACATTGCGCCGATACCTGGTACCAGACGCGTGACACGTGTAGAAGAAAACATCGCAGCCGACAACATTGATTTAAACCCTTCACAATTGGAGCGACTCAATAACCTTAGTCCTGCATCGGGAGAACGACACAACGAGGCAAGTATGGCCATTATCGACAAGTAATCTGTTTTAATAACACTTCATATTTTAGAAAATATGAAGTGTATTCTCCTTCCACTTGAGCATTATTTTGTACTAAAAACGCTATTAACAAAATAGATAAATACTAATATAATCTTAATAGCATATCTAAAGTATTAAGACAGAACTCTACAAAATTGCTCTCTCAGTCAGAATTGGTAATCTCAATTTTAAAGAAATCATGAAAAATATAAAGATCAAATCAATCGGAATCTTTCTTGTAATATTTAGCATCTGTCTTACGACAAAAGGCCAAAATAGCACCGATGCAAATACCTCTTCAATCACAAAAAACATGAAAACATCTGCAACAAGTATCCAAAGGGTAACATTCCCCAATAGAAACATTACCATTGTCGGAAATCTGCACCTGCCCAAAGACTTTGATAAAAACAAAAAATATTCAGCTATACTGGTAGGGCATCCTGCCGGTGGCGTTAAAGAACAGACTGCCGGGCTATATGCCCAAAAGCTGGCTGAACAAGGATACATTGCATTGGCTTTTGATGCTTCTTATCAGGGTGAGAGTGGTGGAGAACCGCGATTTTTGGAAGATCCAGCAGTGCGTGTCGAGGATTTTCGTGCAGCTACGGATTACCTGAGCCTTCATCCTTCTGTGGATCCTGCTAAAATAGGTCTCCTGGGTATTTGTGCAGGAGGAGGTTTTGCCATTAAAGCAGCAGAAACCGAGCATCGCCTTAAGGCAGTTGCAACTATCAGCATGGCTGATTTAGGCCAACTACGCAGAGATGGATTAAATGGTACCCTAAAAGACAAAATCCAGCAGCGGCTATCCGATGTAGCACAGCAAAGGACTAAGGAAGCTAATGGTGGTGAAGTAAAATATATGAATTATGTTCCAAACTCACTACAGGATATTCCTGCAGGTGCACCGGCGATGTATCAGGAAGGGTATGAATATTATCGCACCGAAAGAGGACAGCATCCTAATTCAACCAATAAATATCTATTTACAAGTCTTGACAAACTCATTGGTTTTACGGCCCTTGATCATGTAGAACTCATCTCTCCACGCCCCTTACTGCTTATAGCAGGAAGCATAGCAGATACTTATTACTATAGTCAGCAGGCTTTTGATATGGCCAAGGAACCCAAGGAACTCTTTACCATTGCTGGTGCTTCTCATGTGGCTTTGTACGATACCCCGCAATACGTATCCCAAATAGTAAAAAAACTCACTGATTTTTACAGCAAAAACCTTTAAAATAAAACTGTGATATGAGAAAAGTTATTTTTATTTCGCCGCTTCTTTTTCTTTTCTTTTTACCGGACTGTATAAAGGCACAAAAATTGGTCCCGCACAAAAAGATTCTCATCGTATACCTCTCAAGGACCAGTAACACTAAAGCCATTGCTGAGATTATTCACCAAAATGTGGGTGGAACACTCACGGCACTAGAATTAGAAAATCCATATCCGAAAGATTATAAAACGACGGTGGACCAGGTATCCAATGAGCTTAAAACTGGTTTTCTGCCATCGTTAAAAACAAAGATTGTGGATATGGATCAATATGATGTTATTTTTGTAGGCTTCCCAACATGGGCAATGCAGCTGCCTCCTCCAATGCAGAGTTTTCTAAAACAATATGATTTCAGTGGCAAAACTATCATTCCCTTTAATACCAATGCAGGATATGGTGCGGGAAACAGTTTTGAAACCGTAAAAAAACTATGTTCTGAAAGTACTGTTCTAAAAGGCTTCAGCATAAAAGGCGGAATTGAAAAAGAGGGTGTTTTACTGGCATTGAAAGATCAGCAGAGAAAACAGGCCAAAACTCTAGTTGACAGCTGGCTAAAGGAACTTAAGATCTTACAGTAGCATATAAAAAAATTGAAAAGATAAAAAAAGAGCTGTCATCTGACAGCTCTTTTGTATGTTATGATTTCATGACATACAATCTTGTTTAGTTTTGCCTTTTTTCAAAGATCAAATCCAATCCGCCGGAGATCAAATGCGCAACCTCAGAACGTTTTGTTTTCAATTGATCAAGATGAACCAGCACTTCCTGCAGAAGTTGTATCTCCAAAGGATCTTACAAAAGTTATGTAGTTTCAACAAAAAGCAACCAATCATTAGGATGATTGTCTTTTACTTTTTGAAACACACTCTTTAGTTCAGATACAGCATCTTTATTCTCTTTAAATCATGTGAACAGTTTGGTATAAAATTTCCAAATCATCACGTTCATCTCTATGTTTTGCTTTTATGGTAGTGGTTTTCGGAACAGAATTAATCAAAACTGTTCACATCGGCTGGACCGGAAAATGCAGAAACTGCTTTTTTACCAATCGCTATATCGTAATTTCCCAAATCCGGCTGAAACAAAATGGTTTTGTTATGTGTCACGGTTCAATTTTTAAAACTGATCAGTATAATTTCGCCATGTAAATTTCTTGAACCGGTAATAATTTCCCCTCCAACAATAATATTGCCTTCAAACTCTAATTTTACGGTTTCATTTTCTACAATACTATACGCTTGTAATCCTTCGGACTCATGTCTTCAATCTCTAAATTGAGCCTTTCAATTTTCCAATCGGACTGCCAAATTCTTCAGAATGCGTTAGCGTTCGTGCCCAACCAATTCTTTTTCGCGATAAGATAAAGCAGTTCTTTAGCCCCAAAAACTAAATCGGCATCCAGTTTCTTTTGTATAATACGCTTTAAAAACAAATCAAATAAGATCGTGTGCAGTCTGGTACCCAAATTAAATTGGCAATGGCACTCCACCATAATCTTGCCCGATTCTAATTGTAAAAAAGAAAAATGACAGCGCATTGCGTAAAGCCCTTTGAAACGTTTCGATGTAAAATCATCAACATGAACTGAAAACGAAACCAGAGGAACCAGACTAAACAATTGATACAGCGCCATTGATCCATCTTCAAAATAAATAGAGAGTTCACTTCCCGGCTGTGCACAACTGTTTTCTAAAATATTCTTATCCGTTCTGGGAACGAGCCAAAGTTCCTGCAAAACAACAGTTGGATTAAGTGAAAAAAAATAAGGAAACACCTCTTCAAGAGGTGCTGCAATAGTTATAAACGAATAAACCTCTTTAGTCATTAAAATAAAGTTTTAAATAAATTTAATTCATATCATATCCCTGAAACCACTACTGCTGTTAGATGAAAATCAAAACAGAAAACCGTAACAGCTGTAAACCAAGCCATAAACAACTTAAACAAACAAAGAGCTGTCGGCAAACAGCTCTTGATGGTCTTTCAAAAAAATAAATAACAAATTACAGGTTCTAAATAAAAATTACGAAAGACAACTATTAAAAATTATTTCATTGGATTGCCGTCCTTATCCAGAGAACCTGATTTTATGATGATCATTTTGTCCAATTGAACATATTTTTTTATCGCATCATTAACATCTTTCAAGGTTACTTTTTCAATGTCTTTTGGATACTGCTCAACATAATTCGGTTCTAAACCTCTTTCAATAAAATTTAAAATAGTTGTGCTTAGTCCCGTTGTTGTTGATAGTCCTACTTTAAAACTTCCTATTAAATTAGTTTTTTTGTTTTCTAATTCTTCAGCTGTAATCCCATCTTTTATCCATTTATTAACCTGAACCATGGTAGCATCCAGCCCTTTTTGAAATAAATTCGGATTAAATGATGCATTTATGTACCAATAACCTCCCGTCATAGAACTACCAGCTGTTGCCGAAGTAATATTATAGGTAAGGCCATCATTATCTCTTACAGTCTGCATCAGACGGCCGGCAAAGCCGCCTCCTAATGTATAAGTAGCAATATTAAATGCTATAAAATCAGCATCTGATCTTTTTAAGCCTGTATACTGTCCTATAAATAATTCAGCGCTTGGTTTCTCAGCAATTGATACCACTTCTGTTTTTGCTGCTGTTTTTGGAGTTTCATCGAATTTCAAAGGTTCGCTTACTCCGCCTTTCCAGTTTTTAAAAGATTTTTTCAATGAAGCATTGAAATTAGCATTCTCTGTATCACCGGCAATTACCATATGCATAGATGCAGGGCCAAAATACTTTTTATGGAATGCTTTTAGATCTTCCAAAGTAGCATTTTGGATATTAGCCAAATCTTCTTCAACAGTCAAATCATAATTTGGATTTCCTTTTGCATAAATGTTTCTGGTCAGAGCAATAGTGCCCCTTTGTCTAGGATCATTTAAATTTTGCTGTGTATTTCCGATAAACTGCTGTTTGATATTCTCAAATTCATTTTTATCAAACAAAGGAGAACGAAGTGCTTCAGCGAGTAACGCAGTTACCTGATCCACGTCTTTGCTCAGACATTTAAAACTAATGCTTATTTTTGAAGCAGATGCATTTATATTAAGTGCAACTCCTAATTTTTGAAGTTTCTCAGAAAATTTAAATTTATCATTAAGCACTGTTCCCTGAGAAAGCATTTCCGCTGTTAACGAAGGAATCATGGAGTTTTTATTTTCATTGGAAAAATTTCCCAGTGAGATGCTCCCTACCACAGTGACAAAATCTTTTGCGGAAGTTTTTACATACACCACATCGATTCCCTGCACTTTTTCCCTTTTGTAAGCAGTTGCTGTTTTTCCGCCTGCGTTTTGATCTAATGCAGTCTCAATTGTATTATAGTTTTGCTGTGACGGCGCTGGCATAATGTCAGGAATTGCATTGTGAGACTGTCCTTCTTCTACATGTCTGTAATAATAGGGTCCGTTTTCGGCCATGTACTTATTTGCCTGTGGCGAAGGCTCAATTTGACTGCCATTTTGTTTGGGAATAAAATAACCTGTAGTACTTTGATCTTCGACTAAATACTTTTGGGCAACGCGCAGCACATCGGCAGGGGTAACTTTTTTAAGTCTGTCAACTCCCGTTACGTATTCTGTCCAGTCTCCCGCAGCAATGGCTTCTGTCAATTCAGATGCGATTACACCTGAACCGTCTCTCGCCAAAATTGTTTGTGCACTAATTTTGGCCACCACACGGTTTACTTCATCCTGGCTTACTCCTTCTTTCTGAATTTTAGCCACAACCTCGGCTATCTTAGCATCAATATCTTCATGTTTTGAAGACGCCGGAAAGCCAATACCAATGGTAAAAAGGCCCACTTCTTTAAAATTGCTAGCCCCAGCATAGGCATAAATAGCCATACGGCTGTCAACAAATGTTTTATTCAATATCGAAGAAGGTCCGGAACCTATAATCTCTCCTAAAATGTTAAGTGCCGGCAGATCTTCATGCAGAGCCCCTGGTATTTTATAGGCTTTATTAATTACGCCTAATTCACCAGGTTTTTTTATGATGATTTTACGCGGGCCATATTGCTGAGGCTCTTCGGTATAAGGCTGAGGCATAACATTAGGCGCTTTTGCAATTTTTCCGAAATACTGCTCTATCAGAGCAAATACATTATCTTTCTTAAAATCCCCAATAATGGTAAGGGTAGCGTTATCTGGCCAGTAATAAGTATTATAGAAATTTTTCAAGACTTCTATTGGTGCTTTTTCAATATCTGATTTCCAGCCGATGGTGGAGTGATGATATGGATGAGCAATGTAAGCTGCTGACCAGATTTCCTTATCCAAAACACTGTTTGGATTATTCTCTCCGCGCTCAAATTCATTACGTACCACAGTCATCTCAGCATCTTTATCTTCTTTTAACAATAAAGAATTACGCATTCTGTCCGCTTCAATTTGAAGGGCTAAACCAATTTTATCACTTGGCAGTGTTTCAAAATAATTGGTACGATCGTACCATGTGGTAGCGTTTAACTGAGCTCCGGTATTCTGAAGTACGTCAGTAATGGTAGTACCGCTTTTTTTGTTGAAAGTCGGCGTTCCTTTAAACATTAAATGCTCTAAAAGGTGCGTTGATCCAGTATTTCCTAGTACCTCATTTTTAGAACCTACTCTATATACAATTTGAACCGTAACCACTGGAGATGCATTATCCTGCAAAAGCAATACATTCATTCCGTTTGGCTGGTACATATATTCTTCAATTCCTCCAACAGCTTTAACACTCGTAAAGTTTGGATTGCTTTTCTGAGCGCAGACCATCGCTGAGAAACATAAAGAACCTAGACTCCAAATAACTTTTCTTTTCATTTTATTTTATTTTATTTTATTTTATAAATTCATTCCTTTAATTTCATAAAAACTTAAACCAATTCGACGGAAAACCAGGTTTTCACCTCTTCCTTTAAAGAATCTGCATGCAAAACAGATTCAAACTCATTCGTACATGGATTATAGGCGTATTCTTTCTTCCACTCCTGATGGTGAACGATAATGCTTTGCAAAGCAGTACAGATATATAAAAGTTCTGCATTTGTCATCGTTGGATGCAGCGACAATCGGACCCATCCGGGCTTATCGGTTAAATCCTGCTGCATAATACCTTTTGTGATCACATCGGATTTTTTTCTATCAATTCCAAATAAACTGTGCGCATAGGTGCTTGCGCATGACCATCCGCCGCGAACCTGAATGCCAAAGCGGTCATTGAGCAGTCTTACGGCTAAATTGTAATGAATGTCTTCTATGGTAAAGGAAACACAGCCGATTCGTTCACTCTTAAGATCTCCGAGCAGTGTAATCTGTGGAAGCTTTTTGAATTCTGAATAACAGAGTTCAAGAAGCTCATTCTCACGATTTTTCATATTTTCAACTCCCATCTGTGTTTTCAATTCCAGGCACAAGGCAGTGCGCATCACCTGAAGAAAACCAGGAGTTCCTCCATCTTCTTTAACTTCTATTTTATCACTGTAGCAAAAATCTCCCCACGGTGTCGTATATTTTACATTGCCTCCGCCTGGATTATCGGGAAAGTCCGCCTTATATAATATTTCGTTGAAAATCAAAATACCGCAACTTCCAGGACCACCAAGAAATTTATGAGGAGAAAAGAAAATCGCATCTAATTGTTCTTTTGGATCTTGTGGATGCATATCAATAGCAACATAAGGAGCCGAAGCCGCAAAATCAACAAAACAAAAACCATTGTGTTGGTGCATTATTTTAGCCAATTCATGATACGGGGTAATAATTCCAGTAACATTGGAACAGGCGGTAAATGAACCGATTTTTAAAGTGCTGTTTTTATACTTTTCAAGTGCTTCCGACAACACTTTTGGGTCAACCAAATTGTTGTCATCGGCAGGCAAAACCACAACATCGGCAATGGTTTCATACCACGGAACCTGATTGGAATGATGTTCCATGTGTGTGATGAAAACAACTGGTCTTTCGTCCTGAAATTGCAGTTTTACATTGTAAATATTATCTTCAGATCGAAGTCCCATGATTCGCTGAAGTTTGGACAAAGCTGAAGTCATACCTGTTCCTGTAGCTATTAATATATCTTTACCAGATGCATTTACATGTTTTTTAATAAGTTCCCTGGCGTATTGATAAGCATAGGTAGAGGCTTTACCTGTTTCACTAGAAAAAGAATGTGTATTGGCAACCATTGGGCCTATTTTACTACATATTACAGCTTCAATGGGGCGATATAAGCGCCCGCTTGCAATCCAGTCAGCATATATCATATTTTGATTTCCATAAGCAGATTCAAAAACATGATTAACACCTATGGTATTTTCTCTGAATTTGGAAAAGTATGCCTCCAATGCCGATTGCTGTTCACTAGTATTCTGCAGTTCAGACTTAGTACTATCTATCATTACTAAAATTTTAATAATTTAAATCGTTTGAGAAAAAGAATCACTTAGAATTTAAGACTCTAAGCGATTCTATTCAAGAATTAACAACTTCTATAAAAGTTACTTTTTAAAATGAGATGAACCTGTTTTCAACCAATTATGAAACTCTTCAACATCTGGTGTATAGGCCACCGGAGCAATTAAATTCTCCTCATTATTATCCATCAGCACATAAAAGGGCTGAGAATTGGCTTTATATCTGAGGGTCTGCAGTTCGCTCCATTTCTGTCCTATATATTTTAACTTTTTACCTGGACGCAATTTAGATTCTACCACTTCACTGGCAGCCAGTTCCCTTTTGTCATCCACATATAGCGAAATCAACACCACATCATTTTTAAGGATCGATAATACTTTTGGATCAGGCCATACATTCTGCTCCATTTTTCTGCAGTTCACACATGCCCAGCCTGTAAAATCTAACATAACTGGTTTACCTACTTTTTTAGCGTATGCTAAGCCTTTATCATAATCATTGAAAGCCATTATATCATGGGGTGCCAAAAGGTGTGCTCCATCGGGTAAATCTTCATGATTGGATTGAGAAGCTGATTCGCTTTTTGAAGAACCTACCCCGTAAGGAGATTCACTGTAATCCTGCGGTGGCGGGAATGCGCTGATCAAATTAAGCGGTGCTCCCCATAAACCGGGTATCATATAGATAGTAAAAGATAAAACAACAAGACCCAGACTCAATCTTCCCACTGAAATATGAGGCAAAGGAGAATCATGCGGTAAAGTTATTTTTCCAAAAAGATAGAAAGCTAATGCCCCGAATACTGCAATCCATATCGCTAAAAACACTTCACGCTCCAGTAAATGCGTCTGCATGACCAAGTCTGCCTGTGAAAGGAATTTAAAAGCCAGAGCCAGTTCCAGAAAACCCAAAACAACTTTTACTGTATTGAGCCAGCCGCCTGATTTAGGCAGTGAATTCAGCCAACCTGGAAAAGCAGCAAATAAAGCAAATGGAAGTGCAATAGCTAATGAGAAACCAAACATTCCAATAATGGGCGCAAGCCCCCCTTTTGAAGCGGCCTGAACCAGCAAGGTACCGACAATTGGACCAGTACATGAAAAAGATACTATAGCAAGGGCAAGAGCCATAAAGAAAATACCTACCAGTCCCCCCCTGTCAGCCTGAGAATCTACTTTATTAGACCATGAGTTAGGCAGCATAATTTCAAAAGCCCCTAGAAAAGAAATGGCAAAAATAACCAGTAATAAAAAGAAAATAATATTAAACCATACGTTTGTCGCAAGGGCATTTAAAGCATCAGCTCCAAAAATGCCTGTTACTGCAGTTCCAAGAAGTACGTAAATCACTATAATACAAACACCGTATATGACCGCATTTTTAATTCCAACCGCTTTATTCTGGCTTTGTTTTGTAAAAAAACTTACCGTCATTGGGATCATTGGAAAAACACAAGGAGTTAAAAGAGCTGCAAAACCGGAGAGAAAAGCAATAAAGAAAATACCCCACAATCCTTTTTCCGGCTCATGTTCAGCTTTCAAATCATTCGAAACTGTTATATTTTCAATACTTTCCTGCTTCAGTTTTAATGATGCTGTATCCTCTTCTTTAATTGTTGAATCGGATATTGCCGTGTTTGGTTCTACTGGAATTACAGCCTCTGAGATTATTTTGGATTTTTCTAAGTTAAAAGTTAAGTCGACTTCCGTCGGCGGCATGCATCGGGAATCATCGCATACCATATACTCAACCACTGCATTAACAGAAGATATATTTGCCGACACTTTTATCTTCTGTTCAAAAACTGTAGAATTTTCAAAATACTTGATCTTCATCCTAAAAATAGGATCGTCAATGGTATGCCCCTCTTTTTCACTTGTAGTTCCATTTAATTTAAATGACCCTTTGACAATATTGTACTTAAATGTAGTTGCAATCGGACCATTTTCAGGAACAACCTGCGAGTAGAGATGCCATCCCTGTTGTATGGCAGCTTTTGATATTAATTTATACTCGGTATCGGAAATTTTCTCAACAGCGGTAGTCCATTTTACCGGATCTAAAACCTGAGCCTGACCAAGCAGACCAAATAGTAGTGCTATTATTAGAATTAGTTTTTTCATAGATGCATTATATCATTATGGGGATGAATCTTTAAAGGTTTTATGTCAAATTATCTCTTAATTGATTTCTTTTTTTTAATTATAACAGCTTGTTAAATAAAAAGAGGACTGGTTGTATTGAGTCCTCTTCTCTTTCTCCTTCAATTGTTTCCAAATTTGGCTTACTAATTCAAAATTTTCTTATTGAAACAAATAATATAAAGAAGTATTCAGGTGTTTTATATTTAGACTCTAAAAAGATCTTTTACACTTGTTTAAAAACTGTTTAATTTTTATCATTTTATTTAAAAAAAGGGTACAGAAATCCTATTCACTAAAAAAAAGCCTTGGTATTGCTTAATTCAAATGGATATTTATTATTCTGCTTTGCAGAAAATAAGACAGTTTTGCTTTCTATATTCCCAGATCAGTAAATAATTTAAGTATTTTATCCTCTTCTGCTGGTCTTGCAGCGTTTGAGCTTACAATATTTCCTGCAGGATCAAGTAAAATGAATCTGGGGATAGCCATTATAGAATAATTTTTGATAAATTGAGAATCAAAATCCTTATCTGCTATTAATTGAATCCCTCCTAATTTTTTATCAACAATCATCTTTTTCCATTTGTCATGTGCAGATGCTTTATCTACTGAGATGCTCACAAAACTGATGTTTTTCCCATGATATTTTTCTTCCAATTTTTGTAGAAAAGGAAGTTCTGCCATACAAGGTCCGCACCAGGTTGCCCAAACGTCTATGTAAACATATTTTCCCTTTAGTTCTTCCAAAGATGTAGTACCGCCAGAATTATTCTCGTATTTCTCAAATTTCGGCGATGGCTGTCCTTTGTCTACAATTAGTAATTTATTATAACTTTCTGTGATTGCTTTTTTATTCGCTTCGCTCGTAGAGGCATTCATAAACGATTTATAATACGTTTTCAGATCTGTTGTCATAGTAATTCCTAATTCAGCAGACGAGAATAAAAGGCTGTTCTTTATATTGGCATTAGAAATCGATCCCAATGCCTGAAGTAAAGCGGCATCCTCTGAAATTGAAGTCGACTTGCTTATTTTATCTCCTTCTTTAGTGTAGTGGGCTACTATCAGTTTTTTATAATCTTCTGAAAAATTAAAGTCTTCTGCATTTTCAAATGACAATCCATCTAAATCACTCAGAAATCCCTGAGAAACTTTAAAACCTGGTTTTGCTGCAAAATATTCGTGGTATTTTTCATAGTTATCTAAATTAGCCAAATAGCTATAATTCAGGTTTCTTTTTTCTTTGGTTTTATAACTTTCCGAAATTCCTTTAACACCATCTAAAACTGTTTCAAGACTGGTTTTAATTTCTTTTGATTTTGCCTTGAATACAGCTTCCTCCTGTGAATAAAAAGATTTTTCATCTCCAATTAATTTACCTTCAGTCTCCATTTTTAAACCCAGGTAATTGGTGGCTTCGGATCCTTTACCCGAAAATTTGACTGTTTTATTAAAATCATTTGTATCAGCATTCACAACAATAACACTTCCGTTTTCAATATAAATTTGAGCATAATTTGTTCCATCATACAAAAAATATATTCCCTCTTTAACACGAAGTGTATCTCTGAATTTTCCCTGAGCATCAATCTTAAGGGTATGTATAACCGACTGGTCTTTACTTACAATTTTCCAATCAGCTTTTTTATGGGTTATAATGCCCGAAATTATTGCGTAGTCTGCCTCTTTTTGTTTCCATGAAACAAGAACTAATGCAAGAACTACCAAACAAATTATTTTTTTCATTTTTTTGATATTTTATTTTTAATTTTTATAACGATTAGTCATTGACTATTTTGTGGTATCAATCAGCCATTTGTAGCCTCCCGCCTCTGTAAAGAATAATTTTGAAGAATTATCAGTTAACCATTTCTCCCATTCTTGGGCTGTTTTTTTCATACCGGTATAGCGTAAAAGCACTGCATTGGCTAATTCCGTTTCTTTACCGCTTTTTAAAAGAGTAATGCATTTTTGTAAAAGTTTTATATCATTGTTGCCAATACCTAGTTTTTTGACATCCTCGTCAACGTAAATACCTTTTTCATCATAGTACATGAACTTTTTATTTTCTAAAAGATATTTCTTTAATTTATCAACGTTTTTCAAATATTCAGGCTTATAAAAACTCTGCGCAGTCTGTTGAAGATACTGTTCCCATGTAGGGATTGGAATCGGCTGGGATTGAGCTTCTAATATAGATTCTTCCATCTCAGTTAGTTTAGCACCGCTTT
Source organism: Flavobacterium sp. HSC-32F16 (assembly GCF_024171645.1). Lineage (GTDB taxonomy): Bacteria > Bacteroidota > Bacteroidia > Flavobacteriales > Flavobacteriaceae > Flavobacterium. The sequence continues at coordinate 1,069,679 of NZ_JALKAC010000001.1, forward strand.
GTTTCTTATCGCTCAGCTTTTTTACACCCTCTTTCATTGATATATTGACTTCTGCCATGTAACCTTTAAATTTCTCGAAAGATTCCTGGTTAAGCTTGGCAATCATATCATCAATCTCTGTCCTGATAATAATGCGATCATCGTATTTTCTGGCAATAGGTTTTTTTCCTTTAAAATCCTTAATATAAACTACAGCATTGGCAAAAACCTGCTTGGCTTCATCTGTCATATAATCAGGTGAAGCGGAAAAACCCCACAACAAGAAATTACCATGACGCCCGATGGCAACTGCTCCAACATCTTTACTGCTCACTCCCCCTGAAATGTATTCTGCATCTGGCGAATCTGTAAATCCATCTCCTCTGGATACCAAACCAAGACGGTAGCCTTTACCTTCTAAATATCCCTCAGTCTGCACACGCCACATTGGTATTTCTTTTGGTATATCTTTTCCTGACTCATAGTGAAAAATACCATCTGGTGTTGGTTTTACCACCATAGTAAGTTTTACAGGAAAAGGTCCTTTAAAAATTGGGTGTTCACTTTTTAAATGATGCGCATCAGCATCTAGGCACAAACACAGCCAATCTAGTTTCAAACCAATACTGCCCCCCAATAGAGGTGCTGTATGTCCAATAAAAACAGTTGCAAAATCAAAATCTTCTGTTAAATACTTGGCGGGTTTGTATTTTGGAGAATACTGAGCTTTTTCCCACGGATCTATAGACTGGTCAAATATGGTTACATCATAATTTTTGGACATCTCCATCTTATAACTTTTCACATCGACGGCTTTTACCGTTGTAAAATATTCTTTCAAGTAGCTCTCAAACGCATTGTACCTTGTTTTCATATCTTCCCTGAAACGTTCGGGAGACATCCCTCCCGTTCCGGCTGGAGAATTAATGATCTCTTCACTGACTGGCACAGCCGGATCAAAACCTACAAATAATACAGATAGGTTTTCCTTTTTAGGCTGCTGGGCATAAAGTACAGCATGTATTGAAAATAGTAATACCAGCAAGAGCATTACATTGTGCAGTTTTTTCATTGTGTCTTTTTTATCTAATTAACTTTATAATTTTAACTCTTTAGCTTTTGTATTAGGAGGCAGACACTGTCTTAGATCACAAGTCTGGTAAAATAGTCCTGCTTTTATTTTGGCACCAGCACCTAAATCTTTAACAGAAAAATATCTAGCGAATACAAGCTCCCCCTCATAAACAAAAATATTATTTTCATAAGGATAAGAATTTGGTTTAGTCCATTCGGTCAAGGCCGTAATCCCTTTTGGAACCTCTAAAATCATTTTATATTGAATATAAGGCTGGGTTTTGGGTACATACGCATAGATGTGCCAGCCAGGCAAGACCTTTGCTTTCACTATAACAGCAACTTGTGTCTTATTGCTATTCCATACCAACTGTGCATCTACTGAAACAGGATCTGCTACGTTAGGACCTGTGATCTTAAAACCTGAAGCTGCTTTTTCTACTTTTTTTGTAAAAACCGGGTCTGACTGTTTTTGCCCATAAGATTTTACCATGAAGGCTACAAAGAAGATAAAAGCTATTTTTTTAATTGTTTTCATACGAAAATATAATACAGTGCTGCGTTTTAAAAATTTTTACCAAAGTGATTACCATAAAGATCAATCAGCTTTTTATCCATGAAAGATCCTCTCATATTTCTGGTTACTATTTTTCCACTAGGATCCAACAGAATGCACGTTGGTATCCCGCGGATCTGGTATTTTTTCGCAAGATCCCCGGTAAATGCCTGCAAATCAGAAACCTGCAACCATGGTATTTTTTCTTCTTTTACTGCCTTAAGCCATGCCTGCTTATCCTGATCCATAGAAACACTTATAATTTCAAAACCTTCAGGATGATAAAGTTCATAAACCTCTTTTAAATGGGGTATATCTGCTCTGCAGGGATGGCACCAGGAAGCCCAAAATTCCAGCATTACATATTTGCCTTTGCCTGCATAATCAGAAATTTTCACCGCATTTCCTGCAGCATCTGTAAAAGGAAGATCTATATAAGGAGCACCCGGAGCTATACTTTTGGCGTCCGAAATCTTTGCAATAAGATTTTTGCCTGTCAAAGTCTTCTTTTGTTCAGCAGTAATAGAAGCTTCTAATTTTTCCAATTCTTCAACGGAAAATTTACTAAGCTCCTGCTGGGCTATAAATAACCCCACCATATTATTTATATTTTCTTTTATGAAACCAGAAACATATGCCTTTCTTTTTTCCTGATTGTCTTCAATTTTTGTCACAATGGCAACTCCTTTAGAAATAGGTTGCTTTACTGATCCTTTTACGGGATTTAAATAGGGAAGATATTCCTTATCGAAAAGTGCTGACGACTTTTCGTCGAATAACTTTACTCCATCAAAATAATTCAAATAAAGTTCATGGCTTTTAGAACCGCTGACTTCAATATTGTTATAGGAAAAATTACCTTCTTGCAGAAGCCTGTCCCCTAATGGAATATTATCTAAATCAGCCTCTAATTCAACATCAGAATTCTCTAGAAAAACAGGAATGGAAGGCTGAAATAATGGCATTCCCGGCTTCTCGGGAGTCTTTTTGCTGTTAATTACTAAAAGGTATAACTTTGCCTCAGGAATCTTACCTGAAAATTCAAATTTGCCATTTTTAATAATCGTACTGTCTGTAATAAATTCTGGACTTAGAACGGTTGCAAACATATCCTGCTGCACTATTTTTAAAAAAACTTTCGTCCCGTCTGCAGCTCCATCGATCTTACCTTTAAAGGTATAGGAAGTCTGCTCTTTTTTACAGCTGATCATAAGAACAGCCATCAGAGCAGCAAAAAAACTTGTTTTTATTTTAATTTTTAATTTATTATTCATGGTCAGTCTGTTTATTTTAAATTGTAATTTCATTTTTTGAGGCATTACGCACTATATGTAAAGAATTTATAATACTGATTCAAATTCTTTAAAATTAATTTTTATTTTAAAAGGCATTAGAATGGAATCAGAATGCCAGATACGCTTTGACACGGCTTTTGGAAGATAAAAACTTATCAGCCCTGAATTTCAGCATGGTATTTGGCTATCGTCAGCCTTAAATGCACAATTTCAGGATAAAGAAAATTTTATTTTGAAAATTCAACATTTTCAAATTACTCGAATATCAGCCTGTACTTTACTGTATTGCTTAGCTCTTAATAAAATGGATGAAAACATAGGGTCTTTAGAGTTTCTAAAGACCCTATAATTTTAGATTTTAGTATAACGGATTTTGTTTGATTATACCTGCTCCAGTTTTAATTGAAATAGCTGGGATAGGAAGAATAAATCTATTAGAGTTCGTGGCAGTTGGCTTAACATCCGATACTTTAAATCCTGCATCAAATCCGTCGGCATAATCATAACGTACCAAATCAAACCATTCTTCTCCGAATTCCGTACCGAGTTCCATCATCTTTTCAATTCGAACCGCTTCTAAGAACTGCGCGTAAGAAATTGACGAAGGATAAGTGACAAATCCACTGCCTCCTGTAGTGGCGCCGGCTCTGATACGAATCGCATTTAAAGCTGCTAATGCATCAGCTGGAACACTGTTAGTGCTTCTGGCTGAAGCTTCTGCGTAGATTAAATACATTTCAGCCATACGAAGGTAGTATAACGTATCAAATATTGAATTTGGACCAGTAAACTGGGCAAATTTCATATTTCCGTTTATACCCACTCCCTGAAATAAGTACTTACCTGTCTCCATAAATGGAATTCTGTTTACATCGTACTTAATAACTTGTCCGCCCACGGTCATTGTTCCATTTTTTCCCAGATCATAATACCAGGTCGATACTCCTGCAAAAACTGACCAGAAAGCCCCGTTTCCAATAACTTCTTGTTCATCAGCATATACAGAAAAGAGTGACTCTGAATTATTAATGGTATTTCTGGAAGTATGGTTGAAGAGCTCATTGAAAGTTGGAGTCAATGCAAAATCTGAACCGGAGTTCTTAATCACATCTTCTGAAAGTGCAGCTGCTTCAGCATATTTACCCATGTATAGCAGTATTTTTGCTTTCAATCCTTTAGCAAAAGTTTTATTGACGTAGTACTTAGCTCGGAGCGCCGGTGCGTTAGAAATACCCTCGTCCAGATCCTTTAAAATTGCATCATAAGTTGCACCAACCGATATTCTCGGATGTACCGTCGCATCTCTGGCCGGTTCTAAACGTACATTTACACCATACTCGGAATCAATATCATAAAACTGGCCAAACAAACGAAGCAGACAGAAATGCCCCCATGCTCTAAGTATTTTGGCTTCCGCGACTATTTCAGTGCGGCGGTTATCATTTGTAAAACTGGCATCAGTTAATTTTTCAACTCCGCTGATTACCCAGTTGGCCCTGTTGATCATGGTGTATTGACCAGAGTAAAGAGTGGCTACTTTATCACCGTCAGTAACAGGATTATTGGCCATCAGGGACCGGTCTTCCACTGTAATGAACGGACCGTAGCCACCAGCATTTATGCCGCTTAGGGTACTTCCTATCATGGAATTATCAGGGTTTGATCCGCCTTTTTGCTGCAGAATTGCATAGACCCCGGTCAGAGCAAGTTCAGATGAAGATTCGTCTGTTATGGCAGTCTCTGCCGGCAGTGAATAAATCGGCTCATATTCATCTAAATCTTTGGTCAGGTCACAGGAAACTAGTAATACTGAAAAAAGGCATGCCGCTATATATAGGTTATATTTTGATTTCATTTTTACTTATTTAAAATTAAAAAGTCACGTTAAATCCAATTGTAATTGTTTTAGCCAGAGGATAATTAAATGATTCGTCTCTGTTTAAATCCGTAGTAGCACCGCCTCGAGGCTGAAAAACAGATTCCGGATCTCCTCCAATATAATTGCTGATCACAAATAAATTATTGGCCAGTAATGACAGTCTCATGTTAGCTATACCTGTATTTTCCAGCCATTGAGATGGAAAATTATATCCTAAAGAAGCAGAACGCAGACGAATGTATGAAGCATCCCCGATATGTCGAGAATTAGCATAAGTTTCTATTGCCGATCCTACTCTTGCGTATCGGGCATCTGTTCTCTCAGGCGTCCAGGTATCATAAATAACCGTAGTCGTATTAATAGCAGGAGAAGTTGCCTGATAAAAATTACCTACAGTAACCTCTTTCGAAACCCCCTGCTGGTATTGAAAATTAAATCCAAAATCAAAATTCTTATAACTTATAGTATTGTTCCACCCTCCGAAATAATTTGGATTTGGATTACCAAGGGCAACTCTGTCATTAATATCTATTCTCCCGTCCCCGTTTACATCCTTAAAAATGTAGTCTCCCGGCTGGTTAAGGTTTTGGTAATAATTTCCTGTTGGAGAAGCCGCATTTAGAGCATCTATCTCTGCCTGATTCTGTGCAATCCCTACAACGTCATACCCCATAATGACCCCGATAGGCTGACCTTCCTGAATTGAGGCTATATTTCCAAAACTAAAAATAGTCCCGCCATTTAATCGATCAACATTGTTTTTGATAAATGAAATATTAAAGGAAGAATTCCATCTAAAATCTTTACTTCTGAATATATCTCCCCCAACAGTAATTTCCCATCCTTTATTGCTTACATCAGCCACATTTGAATTGTATGATGAAGTTCCTGTTTCAGCCGGTACTGGTGTGTAGAGAATGATTCCACTTGTCTTTTTATCAAAATATCCTACTTCGGCAGTCAGACGATTGTTAAAGAATCCAAACTCAGCAGCAAGATCAAGCTGAGCAGTTTCTTCCCATCTGATATCCAGATTAGGGAGAGAGTTAATTGCAATACCATTAATACCTGCATATGTTGAATTCCCTCCAGAAAGTGATGACAGGTACGCTAGGTAAGAGAATGAGCCCAAATTATCTGATCCCGTCTTTCCTAGTGAAGCCCTTAATTTTAACTGGCTGACAACATCATTTTTAAAGAATTCTTCATTGTGGACATTCCATGCTAATGCTCCGGATGGGAAAAACCCATACTGGTTATTAGATCCAAATTTGGTGGATCCATCTCGTCTGGCTGTAAAAGTAGCCAGATAGCGGTCCTTGTAAGAATAATTTACTCTGCCGAATATGGAGTTAAGTCCCGTTTCTATAGATTCACTGCCAAATGTTGTCGCGCGGTTAGCAGATCCTATATTTGTTAAAATAAAATCATCAGGAAAACCTGCATAGTTCTGCAGTGTAAGGTCAAGACGTGATTGATCCCATGAAATACCGGCAACAGCATCAATTTTATGGCCGCTCTCGAAGCTCTTAATATAGCTTAAGGTATTGCTAAAAGAAGTACTGTAACCCGAATTATACTGCATTCTCAGGCTGGCATCTGGCGTTCCATTAGTTGGATTTAATACCGCTCCTCTTGAGAAAGAGGGATCAAAATTAGACGTTTCATCCTTATTGGAGGCAGCACTTAGTAATGACTTGAATTTTAATCCATCCACTATCTCGATTTCTGCATACAAAGTTCCAAATACGTTTTGGCTTAATGTTTTATTTTTTGCAAGTCCTTCTCCTCCTACAGGGTTTCTTGTCGTTGTATTTACGCCAAATAATGCCGGTGTGCTGGAGTATTCACCGTTCTCAAGGAAAACAGGCAGGTCGGGCCTGAAATCACCATTTAGAAGCCCCCCTATGTCTGAGCTTTTATTTACTGAATTATTGTAGTTAATAGACGTTCCAATTTTAAGATGGTCGGTTACATTTGCATCTACGTTGGCCGCGAAAGTATATCTTTTGAATTTGCTTCCTATTAACATACCTTCCTGATCCGTTACATTTCCTGACGCCATGTAGGTTACCTTATCAGTTCCGCCCGAAAGGCTGAATCGATAATCATTCCAAAGCGCATTTTTATTGCTGATCTCTGACTGCCAGTCTGTATTGGCATTTCCATAAAACGTTCCTGCAACAATACTTTGATCCTGCGCGTTGCCTTCACCAGCATCAATTCTTTTCTGAGCTTCGCCAATATTGAATGCTCTGAACTGATCACCACTTAAAAAATCAAGTCTTCTTGTTGGATTCTGAAAAGTTGTATTAGCCGTGAAAGTAAATTGCGGCTTTTGTCCCTTCTTTCCATGTTTAGTGGTTATTATAACCACTCCTTTAGAAGCCCTTGATCCATAAATTGCAGCTGCAGAAGCATCTTTTAAAATATCGACACGCTCCACATCATTTGGATTGATAGCAAGTAGTGGATTCTCTCTTACACCTGTTTGACCAAGACCATTATATTCAAAACTAGGATATAATGTAATAGGCACACCATCAACAACATATAACGGCTGATTATCCCCTCTAAGATCTGTCAAACCTCTGATATTTATTGAACCTGAAGAGCCAGGACGGCCATTAAGTGCGCTAACAAACACTCCGCTGACCTTGCCGCCTAGGGCCTGATCAATACTCTGGGTTTTAATCTGAGCAATTTCTTCTGATTTAACTGAACCTACAGAACCTGTTAAATCTTTCTTTTTCGTTGTTCCATATCCCACAACAAGCACCTGCTCGAGTTCGCTTGCCTTTTCTCGAAGCTTGATATTGAAAACCTTTTTATCACCTGCAATACGTTCTGAATATACCTCAAAACCCATACCTGCGGCATAAATGAAATTTCCAACTTCAGCCTTTAATGAAAAAGAACCATCAAAATCTGTAGCAGTTCCTCTTATCAAAAAATCTTTACTGATCGCCTCGCCCTTCACGTTGCCGGTGGTAGAAACATATACCGTGATTCCAGGAATTCCTAAACCTGCTGCATCTGTAACTTTACCTGAGATTGCTACTTCGCTCTTCGCTTTAATTTTAGGAATTTCATCAATAACTATAGTATTATTATTAAAGCTGTAATTAAACCCTCCAGAAGAAAGAGCTTTTTTTAATAATTGATCAGCTTGAATACTTCCTTTTTCAAGCGTAACTTTAGGGTAGTTTCTAAACTTCTCTACCTGATAAATAAAAGTATAGCTGGTCTGACTCATGATTAGATTAAATATCTCATCGACGCTCATACTCTTATTCTGGTCTATTTTTATCTTAGCTGTTTGTGCAGCGGCAGTATTGCTCATTAAACCAAAAATGGCAATACACATTAAAAATACAAGAGTTCTCAAACTCTTACTTTTTAAAATTTCATTTCTGCGGTTAAAAAAAACACTGGTTAATTTATTTTCCATAAATTTGGTTGGTCTAATTGGTTATAGCATTTAATTGATTAGTTATCATTAAGGGGATAAAGTCTTTATACTTTGGTCGGTCTAAGCTTTGTTCCCTTTAATTTTATTTTTTAATAATTATTCTGTCTTTTTTTATTTCATAGGCATTTATAAATTTAGTTTTCTTAATTAGGGTTAGTATTTCTTCTATATTCTGCTTTTTATTCAGCACTCCTTTAAACTCAATATTTTCAAGGCTTTTATCTTCAAATTCCACATCTACATCATACCATCTGGAGAGCACTTGCATGATTTCTTTTAAATTTTTGCTTTTAAAGGCAAACAATCCTTTCTTCCATGCCGTTTCAGAATACACATCTACCTCTGATACTGTTCTTTTTTTGTTTAACTTATTTAAAGTAAGTTGCTGATTAGGCTTCAGCATCTCTTTTTGATCTGCAATTGCAACGGCTACTTTTCCTTCCACCAGCGTAGTATAAATAACATCCTCATCGCGGTAGGCTTTAACATTAAACTGAGTGCCTATTACTTCTATGTCCTGCAGACCTGTAAGAACCTGAAATTTTGCTCCCTTATGTGCTGTACTTGGCGATACTGTGAAGTAAGCCTCTCCATATACGAGTTCCACCTTCCTGGTCTCGCCTTCAACAAAAGAAACTGGATATTTTAATTTAGATTCGGAATTTAGCCAAACCTGTGTTCCGTCTGCTAATTTCACAAAAAACTCCCCTCCTCTGGGAACTGTCAAATAATTGTATGCTATTGTTTTTTTTGCAACATCAGTTTTTGTATAAACCAATTCTTCGCCATTACTTACAATATTTTTAGCTGTATATGATTTTCCTTTTTCAAGTACTATAGTCTCTCCGCTTTCCGTGGTAAGGGTAGCCTTATCACTTCCGATTTTAATCGTACTGTTCACGACAACTTTCTCTGGTATTTTACTGGCAGGTATACCATGCTCATCATAAAAGGCATTAAAAAAAACAAAAAGCAGAACAGCTGCTGCAACAGCGTATTTAAATATGTTACTTTTAAGCAAATTGATAACTTTCGGTTTTTTAGGTTCGTCTTTCTTAATTCCTGCTAAGATATTTTCCAGCATTCTGTTTCGATACCCATTATCAGGATCTAGTTCTTCCCAAGCATTATCCTGCTGATAGCTTTCAGTATAGTTTATCAGCAGTTTCATCTCAGGAAGGGATATTCTGCCATCGAGATATTTCTCAACAAGTTTTTGAAAATCCTGTTTATTATAATTAGTATCCATTGAATTTTGATTTCCCATTATATGTATATATGTATAGTGTAGATAAAAGAAGTTATCACGTAAAAAAAAAATAACTTTTACTGATTTAGCAAATTCGCAAACATTAGCGAGTGCTATACTGGTGAATTAACACAAAAAACACTCAATAATAACAATATCGTAATCTGCAGACTTTAGCGAAGCAGATGAAGTATAAATTCGATAGTTAAAGCATGGCCCAAAGAATCCCTTAGAACCTTAAGTGCATTTGTTATATGAGTTTCAACAGTTCTAGTGGATATCCCCAGAAGTTCGGCAATCTCCTTATGAGACAGCTCCTCATTTCTGCTCATATTAAAAACCAGCTGGCATTTGTCAGGCAGATTATCAATTATGAGTCTTACCTGTTCTTCAAGTTCTTCATGAATCATTCTGGTTTCCGGTGTAGAATACTGCATTCTGCTATTGATATCATCATATAATTCAACACGAATGGCTTTATCTTTTCTGAATTCAGCAAAAATTTTGTACCTCACAGTTGCGTACAAATAACTCTGCAGTGAAACTTTGATTTGAAGTTCATATCTTCTGTTCCAGAAATCAATAAAAACATCCTGAACGATTTCTTCGCATAATTCCCTATCTTTTAATAGATTGTATGAAAATGCTAAAAGCTGCCTGCAAAATCTATCATAAAGGATAGTCAGTGCTTCTTTACTACCAGCTTTAATGCTTTGTATTAATTCCTCGTCAGTGATATTCATATTGTTTAACAAATGTTTTGCAATTTAACCAAAAGTTAATAATTCGGATACTTTTTCTATTTATTACAAATAAAATATATTCTTTTTTAGAATTACACAGTAAATTTATAGCATTTTACTCTTTTTTTTGCTTTTATTAAATTTAGGAACATATTTTTTGTGTAGTACTCATAAACTCTAACAATACAATAGACTTAAAATATTGCGTTGCTTAAAAAAATGTCAGAAAAAAAATACTTCTAAAATATAATGTGCAAATGAGTACTACATTAAAATTCTTGAAATCTTCGTTTTGAAAAATTCAATGTCTATAAAATTGCCTCATTTAATTCTGCTTCAACGAAATAATAAAGATTGACCTTTATTCCGCTTCAATCCTATTTAAAAATCAACAGATGCTTTTACAAACCCATGATTTTACTCTAAAGCTAGATTTACATAATGAAAAAAGCTCCTCAAAAAAGGAGCTACAGAAGTTTAATTACAAAATATTTAGAAAATATTTATAAATAAAACCTAATTATCATACAATATTTTAACCATTACTCTTTTGAAGCCAGATAGCGTTCCGCATCAAGTGCTGCCATGCAGCCTGTACCCGCAGCAGTAATAGCCTGACGGTATACATGATCGGCAGCATCACCCGCTACAAATACACCATCAACATTAGTTTTAGATGTTCCCGGAGTATTTACGATATAACCGGTTTCATCAAGTGTTATGTAGTCTTTGAAAATATCTGTATTTGGTTTATGACCAATGGCAACGAAAAATCCAGTAGCAGGAATTTCGATAACTTCACCAGAAGTTTTGTTTAACGCTTTTATTGCGTGTATTACTTTCTGGTCGCCTAATACTTCGACAGTATCGTGGTTCAGTAAAATTTCTATATTTTCTGTTTTGTGAACACGTTCTTCCATAATTTTTGAAGCTCTGAATTTTTCGCTTCTAACCAGCATTGTTACTTTTTTACAAAGCTTAGATAAGTAATGCGCCTCTTCGCAAGCAGAATCTCCTGCACCAACAATTACAACTTCCTGATTACGGTAGAAAAATCCGTCGCAAACAGCACAAGCAGAAACACCACCGCCCATTTGTAAATAATGCTGTTCTGATGGCAATCCTAAATATTTAGCCGATGCTCCTGTAGAGATAATAATCGTTTCACATTCCAGCTCGATTGAATCGTTGATCCAAACTTTATGAATCTCTCCTGAAAAATCAACTTTTGTCGCCCATCCATCACGGATATCAGCACCAAAACGTTTTGCTTGTTCTTGTAACTGAATCATCATTTCCGGTCCTGTAACACCATCAACATAACCTGGAAAATTTTCTACTTCATTAGTTGTAGTCAACTGCCCACCAGGCTGCATTCCTTGATATAAAACTGGATTCATATTTGCTCTGGCAGCATAAATAGCAGCAGTATAACCTGCAGGACCAGAACCTATAATTAGACATTTAATTTTTTCAATAGTTTTTGACATGGTTAATAAAATTAATTTAAGATGTAAAATGGTTAGTTCTGAAAAAAAACAATACTTTTTTTACTTTCCATAAAGCGTTATAAAACCTGACCAGTAACAGTCCTGCCAGTCTGTTACAATGTGAAATAGCAGACCAACAGCAATTATTCTACTCTTCTTAAAGAGCAGCAATAATAAGTAAGCAGCTATTGCATAATAAGAATGTAAGGGATGAAATCCAACACTGCATCTTGTGGGATCAAAAATTGGTGTAGCAAGAAGGTGATCCAAATCAATTATCATAGTAGCCACCATGATGATCCATGCACGTTTCCACTGCGATCTAAAAAAAATAAAACCAATTATTCCTGGAGCTAAAAAATGCAGACTGTAATGAAGGATGCTTTGTAGTACTCTTAAAATTTCAATATCCATAAGTTTGCAGACATCTTTTCTGTCTGATTTAATAAGCAGGAAATAATTTTTTCCTTTGTTTTTTTTAATAATAATGATCTGACTATTTTACAAGATCTAGTTAGCATTGTCCATTCCTAACATTTATTTTATTGCCTGCAACAGTATTATTCGATGTTATGTAATACATAAAACACATAGATAAAATAGCCTTAAAAAAACTATAGATGCTTTTATCTTTGAGTCTTTACGCTGCTCTTCCACAACTGAATTTTACTATGCAATTTCATGTATATATCTATAGTGTAGTAACGAAGTACTATCACGTAAAAGAAAAAAAATTTTTAGTGATTTAATATTTTTTTAAACATATTAGAAGATTATTCTAATAAATATCATGATTTACACAACAACTAATAGCAATATCACAATGCATCCTATTTGAACTTGGTAGACGAATCCTTAAAGTTGGATATTTCACAGAAATCTTAACTGTTTTTTAACATCTTCCCTTTCAAAAAATATTGAATTTGCACTCTTGAAAATTAGACATTCAGTACGTGTCTTTACGTGTCTTAAAGATGTTTAAATTTACTATATGGCTTAAAACATAATGACTTTAGACATCCCGAAGCCGAAAAGTATAAAAGTTAATTAAGCTATTACTTTCTAAACCAGAACACTGGTTTACATAATGTCATCATTTTACATGAAATGGATAATATGCAAATGACATTGCGTCCCCAATTTTAATACCGTTGTGCTTTAAAAAGAAAAAAATTAATGAATAAGATAAGTTTTTTTAATCCAGAGTTTTTTTGGCTGTTTCTACTGATTCCCAGTGTAATTATTTGGTACTTCTGGAAACGTAACGAGCAGTCCGCTAGCTTAAAAATGAGTTCGACAGCAGGTTTTCAAAATAGCAAATCTTTAATAGCAAAGTTAAAACCTGGTTTATATGTTTTTAGAATACTTGCGTTAAGTTCACTGATAATTGCTTTGGCTCGACCAAGGACGGTAGATATAAGCAACCAGACTAAAATAACTAAAGGAATTGATATCGTAATGGCAATTGACGTTTCTGGAAGTATGCTGACAAAAGATTTAAAGCCAAATCGTATGGAAGCATTAAAAAAAGTTGCCGCAGATTTCGTTCAAGAAAGACCAAACGATAGAATAGGATTGGTCTTGTACGCTTCAGAAGCGTATACAAAGACTCCAGTTACAAGTGATAAAGCCATTATTATTGAAGCTATAAAAAGTATTAAATACGATACTGTTTTGCAAGACGGAACCGGAATTGGAATGGGTCTGGCAACCGCTGTTAACCGACTGAAGAATAGTAAAGCAAAAAGCCGTGTAATTATCTTGCTTACCGATGGTGTGAATAATGCTGGTTTTATTGAACCGGAAACTGCATCAGATATCGCAAAACAATACGGAATTAAAGTTTATACTATCGGTATTGGAACAAACGGAATGGCAGAATCACCTTATTCCTATGCCCCGAATGGATCACTAATTTTCAAAATGCAGAAAGTAGAAATTGACGAACAATTATTGAAAAATATAGCCCGAAAAACCGATGGGACTTATTTTAGAGCCACTAGTAATGATAAATTAGTACAGATATACAATTCGATTAATAAACTGGAAACTACTGAAATTGAGGAATTGAAGTTCTACGATTATGACGAAAAATACAGAGGATTTGTTTTATTTGCACTCTTTTTAGTGGTACTTGAATTTGGATTAAGAAACACCGTTTATAGGAGCTTTATTTAATTTTTTTAATAATATAAAAAAATAAATAATTGGAAGATAAACACTTAAAGATATACTTAAGAAGGATTAGTAAATAGATAAAATTAAATCATGAGTTTCAAAGTTAAAAATACACCTGAGAGCAGATTGGCAAAACTATTCCTGTCCAATTCTCTCTATTAAAGGATTAGATCTATCGTAGAGTTGTTTATCAGAATACTGGAATAAGAAAATTACTTTTGATTGTTAAGGAAAAACTGAAAAAATGATAGTTAAAAAAATATCTTACACTTCAAAAGTATAAGATATTTTTTTCAATTTAAAACTTTTCCTCTATTTTTGTACCCTTATAGATGATTTCTTTTTCGATTCCGCTTGGCAGTACTATAGTAAACTTTCTAATGGAAAGCATTCCGTTATATTCTCCCTTTCTGCTTGATATTGTAATTTTCTTCGAAGCATCATTCCACAAAAATTCAATTTCTGTATAAGCCCCTTTTTCATAATTATAATTATCGAATTCATCTTCATAAAGTATAAATGATCCATTTTTACCCGGATATACTTTTATCTCAAGATTGTCCCACTTTTTTTCTGTTGCAAACTGCACTTTTGGACCAACCGGCAAAATAGCTCCTGCTTTTACATAAAGAGGAATCATATCAATAGTAGTTTTTCTTGTAATTTCCTGTCCTCCGTTAACTTTTTCATTAGTCCAGAAATCATACCACAAAGTACCGGCAGGCAGATATACTTTTCTTGATTTGGCTGCAGTAAAATCGACAGCAACTTTTTGTTGATTTTTATTAGATTCTTCTTTGTTCCATCCTGTTTCTGTATTTACTTTGACTATCTTCTCCGGAGTGTATTGTGCCTGTACAACGGGTGGAGGAGGCAGCTGCATGCCCCAAGGTCGGGAAGCCAAAAAATATAACGTCGTACTTTTCTATGTCGGCAATTTTTGTTTTCAATAGCGGTAAATAGCCTGAAGCATTTTCTTTTGCTACCTGATCTACAGTCTGAGTGTAATTTTCGGGATAAGGCGTTTGCAGTTCAACCGTTGCAAGATCACCGCCAACGTACTTTTGAATAATCTCAGCTATAGCTTTGGTATTATTTGTCCATGATAAATAAACAATCAGGATTTTTTATCTTCAGCAGGCTCCAACGCTTCATCTGGCGCGTTCTTTACTTGTGAACAAGACTAAAAAAGACAGACAGTGATTACTAAACCCGCTATATTTTTTATCTTTTTCATAATCAATTTAGTTACCTACCCTTTTTTGCAAGTGTGCAGGATATCGTTCTCCGTGTATCGTAGTCTCAGTAAAAGCTTCATCAATTTTTTGAATATCCGAAGCTGATAAATGAATCGATGCCCCGCCGATATTTTCAATAAGGCGGTGTGATTTTGTTGTTCCGGGTATAGGTACAATCCATGGCTTTTGTGCCAATAACCATCCCAATGCAATTTGGGCAGGAGTTGCTTCTTTGTCTAAAGCAATTTTCCCTAGTAAATCAACTAGCCTTTGATTGGCTTTTCGGTTGTCTTCAGAAAAACGAGGCACAATATTTCTAAAATCAGATGGGTCAAATTTTGTATTTTCATTGATTGCGCCTGTCAAAAATCCCTTACCCAACGGACTGAACGGCACAAAACCAATTCCTAATTCTTCAAGAGCTGGTAAAATTTCCAATTCCGGTTCTCTCCACCAAATCGAATATTCACTTTGCAAAGCTGTTACCGGCTGAACTGCATGTGCTTTACGAATAGATGTTGCACCGGCTTCCGAAAGTCCAAAATGTTTCACTTTTCCTTCCTGAATGAGATCTTTAACCGTTCCCGCCACATCTTCCATTGGCACATTTGGATCAACCCTGTGCTGGTAAAATAAATCAATAACATCTGTATTTAAACGTCTCAAAGATTCCTCGGCAACTGCTCTAATGCGCTCCGGACGGCTGTCTTGCCCGTTAGATGCATTTCCGTCTTTAAAACCGAATTTGGTTGCAACAACTACTTCCTTTCTAAAAGGACTTAAAGCCTCCCCAACCAGCTCTTCATTGGCAATACCATAAGCTTCAGCTGTATCAAAAAAAGTAATTCCTTGTTCGTAAGCTTCTCTAATCAATTTTACAGCAGCGTGTTTATCTGTTGCCGGACCATAACCATAGCTTAGTCCCATACATCCCATTCCAAGTGCTGATACTTCTAATCCTTGTTTTCCTAATATTCTCTTTTGCATGATTTCAATTTTATATTAATTTTATTTAGAATGTGGTTGCTACTGATTTCAAGATAATCCACTTTCCATTTCGTTTTTCAAGATTCATGGTCTGCTGCAGACGCCACTTATTTCTAGTGCCCCAAATTCTCGCATCCAAAAGATTCTGTCCCACAAAAACAGTTTTGTCTCCTTCGATATTAACTGAAGTTTTGACCTCCGTATAGGAATAATATTTCATCCTTTCACTTTCAATCTCTGAAAACCATTCCTCTTTTGACTGAACATAACCAGTAATGTGCGTGAGAGTGAATGCTGCATCTAAAATTTTATCTAGTCCTGTAATGTTCCTGTCAATCATCAATCCAGTCAATTGTCGGGTTACATCCAGTATTTCTAATTTATCAGTATGTTCTTTATCAGTTTCCATAGTTTGCTTAGATTTTGATTGAGTGTGAGCTTTTGTTGAAATAACAAGTAGACTCATAATCAATAATTTTAGTACTCGTTTCATATGTATAATTTAAAAGCAGAAAGAAACCATTTATCTGCTGCCGATCCATTTTACAATATCAGGGTCGCGATGATCAAAGAAGGCACTTTTTTTAGTATCTAAAATGGAAATAAGATCCATGTCTTCCATGCCTAATTCGAAATCGAAAATATTGATATTTTCTATGATTCTTTCTTTTTTAACTGATTTGGGAATGGCTACAACTCCTCTTTGCACCAGCCATCGTAAAATGACCTGCGCCACGCTTTTATCATATTTTTCAGCTATTGAAACCAGTAGTTTATTGGTAAACATATCATTTTTACCCTCGGCAAAAGGCCCCCAGCTTTCTATCTGGACATTGTTTTCTTTGAATAAATTTTGTGCCTCTGTCTGCTGATTAAAGGGATGTGTTTCAATCTGGTTTACTGCAGGAACGACTTTATTATGGATAATTAAATCGATCAGGCGGTCAGGCTGAAAATTACTTACCCCGATTGATTTGATTTTTCCTTCTGCATATAATTCTTCCATAGCGCGCCAGGATCCGTACACGTCACCATATGGCTGATGAATCAGGTACAAATCCAGATACTCTAACTGCAGTTTTTCAAGCGAAGTTTCAAATGCTTTTTTTGTTTTTTCATAACCGGCATCTGATACCCATACTTTTGTGGTAATAAACAAATCTTCTCTTGCTACACTGCTTTTCTTAATTGCATTCCCTACTGCTTCTTCATTACCGTAAGCAGCTGCGGTATCAATAAGTCTATATCCCGCATCAATAGCATTCAAGACACTTTTTTCACATTCATCGGCATCCGGAATCTGGTAAACACCAAATCCAAGCAGAGGCATTTCTATTCCATTATTTAATATTATACTCTTCATTTTGTCATTTTAATAGTTAATTAGAAAGAATGAATTATTCTTCAGATAAACCAAGCAAACCTTCGTTAAGTCTTGCTCCCTGAAAAGTTATTTGTGCAAGTCCCTCTTCTATATCCAGCAAATCCTGTGTAGAAAGTTGAACTTCTACAGACTTAATATTATCATCTAAAAATTCAATTTTATCCATACCCGGAATTGGCACTATAAAAGTTTTTTGTGCTAACAACCAAGCAAGTGCTATTTGCACTGGTGTGGCATTTTTTCTATTGGCAATTTTTGTAAGCAGTTCTACAACTGGCATATTGGCTCTAATAGCTTCTGGCGTGAAGCGAGGAAAAGCAGCGCGCAGGTCTGTATCACTGTCAAATTTGGTATCAGGTGTAATCTTGCCCGTTAAAAAACCAGTTCCAATTGGTGCCCATGGCACAAACCCAATTCCCAATTGCTCACACAGCGGTAAAACTCTCGCTTCTGGCTCTCTTGTCCAGATTGAGTACTGGTTCTGAACCGCTGAAACAGGCTGTATAATATGAGCACGCTGAATGGTATCGGCTCCAGCTTCTGAAAGTCCAAAATATTTTACTTTTCCTTCCTGAATCAAATCCTTAATAGTTCCTGCAACATCTTCAATTGGTACATTTGGATCTACACGGTGCTGGTATAGTAAATCAATATAATCAGTCTGTAATCTTTTTAAGGATGCCTCTACAACAGTACGGATATGGTCTGGTCTGCTATTAATTCCTGTGTCTGAGATCATTCCGAATTTTGTAGCAATAATTACATCTTTACGAAATGGTTTCAATGATTCGCCAACCAATTCTTCATTAGTATAAGGTCCGTAAGCTTCTGCAGTATCAAAAAAGGTAATCCCTTTTTCATATGCGGAGCGAATTACTTTAATTCCATCATTTATATCAGCTGCCTTTCCTGTTCCAAAACTTAAGTTCATACATCCCATTCCTAAAGCAGAAACTTCTAAACCTTGTGTGCCTAATATTCTTGTTTTCATTTTATCTTTTTTAGTTCTAACCTAATAATCTTGTTAACATTTTTTGATAACACAAAGTTCCTTCAATAATGTGATCGGAGATTATACATATTACTGTTATTATTACCATTTTTACTGATTTGAACAAATGACCTAACTAATTAGCAATCTGAGCAGTATATTTGTATGACATTTAAATGATACATCATGGAACAAATTATAAGAGTTGAAAAAATAGCTCAGTACAATAAGTTAAAAGGTGTTGAAACCCAGCATCCTTTAATAAGTGTATTTGATAATTCAAAAACAAAAGCGTTACCAAATAACAGTCGTATGCATTTTGGTTTTTATGCTATTTTTCTAAAAGCGGGTAAATGCGGTGAACTTAAATACGGAAGAAACAATTATGATTACGATGATGGGACAATGGTATTTGTTGCCCCTGGACAGGTAATTGAAGTGAAAAACGAGGAAGATTATCAGCCTACCGGACTAGCATTGTTATTTCATCCAGACTTGATAAAAGGAACTACGCTTGCAAAACAGATGAGCCAATATTCCTTCTTTTCCTATGATTCTCATGAGGCGCTTCATTTATCATTAAAAGAACAGCAAATTATAAGGGATTTATTCAATAAGCTGGAATATGAACTTAATCAGTCAATTGACAAGCACAGCAAAAGTATCATTACTAACAATATTGAGCTGCTACTGAATTATTGCGTCAGATTTTATGACAGGCAATTTATAACCCGCGAAAATATCAATACCGACATTTTATCAAAATTTGAGAATCTGTTAAATGAATATTTTCAATCGGAAAATACACAAAATTTCGGTCTGCCCTCAGTTGGTTATTTTGCAGATCTTTTAAACCTTTCTTCCAATTATTTTGGGGATTTAATTAAAAAGGAAACCGGGAAGTCGGCTCAGGATCATATTCAATTAAAATTAATCAACTTAGCCAAAGAAAGAATTTTTGATACTGAGAAATCCATTAGCCAAATCGCATTTGAACTTGGATTCAAGTATCCGCAACACTTTAATAGAATGTTCAAAAAGAATACTGGTTATACTCCGATTGAATATAGAAGTTTAAATTAAGTTTTATTTAATTAAATTTTTAAGTGCAATTGTACGTGCATTTGTTCTATCAGAAACTATGTAGGCCCAACTTTTAATAAGGTTCTCAATAAATATTCTAGCTCCTTTTATCACTGAATATTTCGCAATTGGTAATTTACCATACAATAAGCATTAATAAAAATGAAAGGCTAGTGCAGAGAAAAATCTCTTCATTAGCCCGTCGCTTTCTAGTAATTTATTCACTTCTGGTTAATCATAGCAAGTTTCTTTTTCATTTCATTTAACTCATTCTCCATTTTCTCAATTGTTTGTAAGGTTAATTCTCCTGAAACATCTTCCTTATCTGCCAGTCTTTGTTTCAGTCACTTCATTTCACGACCGATAGAAATCTGTTCAGTTATAGCATACTCTTCTGTCTGACTGACCGGCTGGTGGCCAAGCATTTCTTTCACAATGTGTATTGGTACGTTATTATTCAATGTCACTGTACTTCCAAAAGTCCTTCTTGCTTTGTGGGTATTTAATATACTATTTATGTTACACAAATCGGCTATTTCCTTAAGATATTCATTCATTTTCTGATTTGAACTTACAGGAAGTACTGACCCCCTTTCAATACAAAGAGGATAATTTTTATACCGCTCAACGATTTCAGTCGCCTTTGGCAGAAGTGGAATATTGATTGGACTTCCTGTTTTCTGCCTTTCTTTTATAATCCATTGTTCTCCGTCAATACCTACTTTTATATCAGATTGCTTGAGATTAAAAACATCAATATAGGCAAGACCTGTATAACATTAAAAAACAAAAACATCTCTAACAACTCCTAGACGAACTGTAGAAAATCTATGCTTTTCCATTAATGACAATTCATGATTAGTTAAAGGTTTTTTAGGAACCTTAATTTTTTCAGATTTAAAACGCTTAAATGGATCTGCAGAAATAATTTCCTTATCAACTGCAGCAAGAACAATTTTCTTAAAATTAGTAATGTATTTAAGAGCAGTATTATTACTGATATTCTTTACTGTCTTAAGATAAAACTCATAATCTTTTACAAATTCAAAATTCAGCTCGTTAAACTCCATATCCTTTAAACCGAATTTATAAGACATAAACTCAGTAACATGTTTTTTTGATATCTCGTAACGCTCGTGGGTACCAGAAGGTTTCGAACCTTCGACCTCTTGCTGGCTATTATCCATCTATTTATTATGATTATATTTCAATACTTCTAATTCTATTTCCTGAATTGTTTTCTTTTTTCCTTTAGAAATCCATTCTAAAAGTTCTTCTTCAAAAAAATACAGCTTTTTACCATATTTATAGCACGGAATTTTTCTCTGCCTTACAAGAGCGTAAATTGTAGGCTTTGCTTTTCCTATTAGCCGGCTGGCTTCTTCAATGCCAATAGGAATACTTTTTTCTTTAGATTCATATACCTGTACATTCTGAATCATAAGTTTAATCTCGGCAATTTCTTTCACTAAGTGTGCTACTGCTTTGGGCAGGTTTTCAAAAGAGATTTCACTTATGTCCATAGTTATCGTTTTTAACAGTTATGGTGCAAATGAAAAAAGTGTTTTTGCTGTGTCCTTCTTCACAACAAAAACACTTAAAAAACACAGTGCTTTATAACTATTGATATTTAAAAATCTGTAAAGTCTTCTATTATCTTTACAAGCCCTTTGTGTTCATCATCTTTGAGATGCGTTTTAATGCTGTTCTCTTCAACATCTTTTAAAGCCTCAGCAAAAGTCAGTTTTAAAAATTGTGCGGCTCTGTCCTGCTTGCTGACTTTAAAACAATTCCATATATTCCAGCCAAAATGATACAGATCGAGATTGGACAGATCTTTTACTTTTACCGTTTTAATCTTTTCAAAATTTATATCTTCAGCATATATGATTATATTCTTACCCAATTGTTTCAGATCATCGTCCGACGCATACAGCGCGAATTCCTGCTGCGCATAACGGATGGCAGTATCAATTCTGGCCTGTTTCTGATTTCTGGCTGCAATTTGCCGCTCCTCCCTTATCTGTTCAATATCTCTGGCTGAATTTTTATTTTCAGACAGTGCGGACTTAATTAAAGCCTCTTGCCGCTCCTCTTCTATTTTTTTAAGGTCTTCATTTGGAACCTGGCTTTCAGGCGATTCATTTTTTTTAGCCTTCAAAAAACGATTCACTAATCTCTCAGCCAGATCGTTAAGAAATAAACTTAGAATTGCAAACATTAAAACTCCAAATCCCGTACTGATCCAAAAGAAAACGCCAGCCGTATATTCATCAGCTCCTTTTTCCAGCAGCACCAGTCTCCCTATTATGCCGACAAAGACACAGACTAAAAAAACAGACAGGTAAACTGTAATATATTCAAAGTATTTTGTTTTCATTACGGCTTGTTTTTAAAGATTCCAATTGTATTGCTTGCGAAGCTCTGTTTTTCTTCTCATCTATTACCTTGGCATAGATTTGAGTAGTTTTTACATTGGTATGCCCCAGCATTTTACTGACCGTGTAAATGTCTGTCCCACTTGACAGCTGCAGTGTTGCAAATGTATGGCGGAAGCAATGGAAGGTAATATTTTTTTTAATACCAGCAGATTTGACCCATTTTTTCAGAGGGCGTGAAATCCACGACGGGTCCGGCAGATCCTCAAATACAAGCTGCCCGGGAAGCCTCTGTTCTCCACAGAGCTGTAAAGCCTGCTGGGAAATAGGCATGTATTCAACACCCTTTGTCTTTTTCTGCGTAAAATGCAGTTTTGCCATACCATCTTCCAGACTTATTTCTTTCCAGCGGAGCTTCTGAATGTCCGAATGCCTAAGACCTGTAAGCGCTGAGAAAAGCGCAGCTCTTTTAAGGACGTCTTTTTCGCAGGACGTTTCAGCCAGTGCATTTAATTCTTCAATGGTAAGATATTCCCGTCTTGACTCTTGCTCCGGTATGCCTTTTATTTTTGAAGATAAATCAACTATTAGATATCCGTCGATAAAGGCCTGTTTTAAAGCCGCTTTAAAAATGGAAAAATACCTTGCCGCAGTGTTGCGGGAAAGTATTCCTTTTTTGCCTCCTCCAAGTGGGGCACCCAGCAGAAACAGTTTAAAATCTTCCGCCATTCTGATATCAATCTGAGAAAACATCAGGCTGCCTTTGGAATAGCTTTTTAAAAACTCTCTGGTCCGCTCCCAATTGATCTGAATGGATTTTGAACCTCGGGCGTGTCTTTTAGCCGCCACAGCAGCTAGATATTTAATAAAATCCTCTTTTCCTTTTTCTTTCTGTTCAGCCAATAGGTTATCAGCATCACTGTACAGATCTATATTATCGTATTCTTTCTGCCGGATTTTGCGTACTCCGTCAGCATACAGCATTGTTTCTCGGTCACTTTCGCTTCCGCACATTATAATTCCATTATCGCTGCGTCTGGGTTTGTAGGATTTAGTTCCCTCTGCATCTGTGCGGGAAACTCTTTTCTTGTCCCACTCCACTGTTGTTACGGATCTGTTCAAATATTCACGGATTCTTTGGGGAGTTTTCTTTCCGGAAACCTCAACAGGATAGCTTTCTATGTAAACATACCATTCTTTTCGGTCTTCTGCCTTTCGAAGACGAACAGTCACCTTGGTTTTTGCTAATTGTTTCATATAAAATCATTTCCGTTATACAAGTTATCAATTTCGCTTTTTGGAGCATATACATGTTTTCCAATCTGTCTGGTCGGGATTGAATATTTCCTGATATGGCTGTAGACAGAACCTTCAGATATTTGAAATCTATCAGCTATTTCGCCGATGGAATAGCAGTCTTCTTTTTCAAGGCTGTATAATTTTTTCTTCGGTGCGCTTTCAGCCTGAGACACGCTGCGCGCAGGGCCGAACATCTCTTCCATGACTCTGCGGTCTATCCTTACAAGGCGGGTTCCTAAATTAACTGAAGGAATTTTTCCCTCGCTCACAAGCCGGTAAAGGGTCCTTTTAGCAACACCAAAAAGAATGCCAGCTTCGGCAACAGAAATAAAGACCCTGTCCTTGGGTATTTTATCTGCCAGCGCTTTGAGCTCCGCTTCCTTTTTAAGCTGCAGCATCTTCTGTTTGTATGCCTTTTTACTGCATTTAGCTGAGCAGTAGACAGAAGTCACGCTTTTGGGCAGAAATCCGTCTCCGCAGATAAGACATTGTTTATTTAATCTCTTCATCTCCCTTATCTCCTGATTAAGTTACCATTAGCAAAAATAAGTGCCACTTTGTCCCCATTTAAGTGCCGGTACAAATATGGTACAAATATATGATAAAAAACGATTAAAAAATACCAGAAACATAAAAGTACTAAAAAGAAAAAGCGCTGTAAACATAATGTTTACAGCGCTTTAGCACTTATTATTAACTGATGTTAATCAGTACTTATTTGACTTCTTCGAATTCAACGTCTTCAACATTGTCTCCAGATTGCTCTTGTTGTGGAGCAGCTTGTTGACCTTGTTCACCACCTTGAGCGTACATTGCTTCTGTAGCTGTTTTCCAAGCTGCATTTACATTGTCTAATCCTTTTTGGATAGCGTCAAGATCTTGAGACTGGTGAGCCATTCTCAATTCAGTTAAAGCATATTCGATAGCTGTTTTGTGCTCATCTGTAAGTTTATCTCCCAATTCTTTCAATTGACTTTCAGTTTGGAAAATAGTACTATCAGCTTCGTTCAATTTCTCAGCTCTTTCTTTTGCAATTCTGTCAGCATCAGCGTTAGCCTCAGCATCTTTTTTCATTTTTTCGATTTCTTCTGCTGTTAATCCAGAAGAAGCTTCGATACGGATATCGTGAGATTTTCCAGTTCCTTTATCAGTTGCAGAAACTTTGATGATACCATTAGCATCGATATCGAAAGTTACTTCGATTTGAGGAACTCCTCTTGGTGCTGGCGGGATACCATCTAAGTGGAAACGACCGATAGTTTTGTTATCAACTGCCATAGCTCTTTCTCCTTGTAATACGTGGATTTCAACAGATGGTTGGGAATCAGCAGCAGTAGAGAATACTTGAGATTTTTTAGTTGGAATAGTTGTGTTAGACTCGATTAATTTAGTCAATACACCACCCATAGTTTCGATACCTAAAGAAAGAGGCGTTACGTCAAGTAACAATACATCTTTTACATCTCCAGATAAAACTCCACCTTGAATAGCAGCTCCAATAGCAACAACCTCATCAGGGTTAACACCTTTAGATGCTTTTTTACCGAAGAATTTTTCAACTTCGTCAGCGATTCTTGGCATACGAGTAGAACCTCCTACAAGGATCACTTCGTCGATATCAGATGTAGATAAACCTGCATCTTTTAATGCTTTAGCAACTGGTTCCATAGAACGTTTTACTAAAGTATCAGATAATTGCTCAAATTTAGCTCTAGATAATTTTTTAACTAAGTGTTTTGGTCCAGAAGCAGTAGCAGTTACGTAAGGTAAGTTGATTTCTGTTTCAGCAGAAGATGATAATTCAATCTTAGCTTTCTCAGCAGCTTCTTTTAAACGCTGTAATGACATTGGATCTAAACGTAAATCAATTCCTTCTTCAGTTTTGAATTCGTCAGCTAACCAGTCAATAATAACCTGGTCAAAATCATCACCACCTAAGTGAGTATCACCATTTGTAGATAATACTTCAAATACACCGTCTCCTAATTCAAGAACAGAGATATCAAAAGTACCTCCACCTAAATCGTAAACAGCAATTTTTTGATCAGTTCCTTTTTTATCTAATCCGTAAGCAAGTGCAGCAGCAGTTGGCTCGTTGATGATACGCATAACTTTAAGACCAGCAATTTCACCAGCTTCTTTAGTAGCTTGACGTTGTGCATCGTTAAAGTAAGCAGGAACAGTAATAACTGCCTCAGTTACAGTTTGACCTAAATAGTCTTCAGCAGTTTTTTTCATTTTTTGAAGTGTCATTGCAGACAATTCTTGAGCAGTGTATAAACGACCGTCAATATCCACACGTGGTGTATTGTTGTCACCTTTTACAACACTGTAAGGAACTCTTTTTGCCTCTTCTTGAGTTTCAGCAAAAGTGTGTCCCATAAAACGTTTAATAGAAGCAATCGTTTTTGTAGGATTCGTTACTGCTTGTCTTTTTGCAGGATCACCTACTTTAATTTCGCCACCTTCAACAAAAGCGATGATAGATGGAGTTGTTCTTTTTCCTTCTGCGTTAGGAATAACAACTGCTTCGTTACCTTCCATTACAGAAACACAAGAGTTCGTCGTACCTAAGTCAATTCCGATTATTTTACCCATTTTTTATATATTTAATTTTGATTTATTTTTATAACTCAGGTGGCATAAGTCAATCTTTGTGCCAATATAAAAAACCAAAGTAAAATGTCAGTTTTCATATTGGCAGGCTAATACTCATCTGACAACATGACATTTTTCAAACCTGACATTCGTGGCATAATATATTTTTCATGTCATTATTAAGCCATTAAGCTAAATTTACCCTGTGAGCTTTTCTTTTTTACATCTCTCGACCATTATCTGGAACATTATAAAATTATTTAAATTATAACTTTTTGTTTAAAATCAAAATAACAATGTAATAACAGGACCTTATTTTATTAAGAAAAACACACTATATTTGAAAGCTAATTTAAATGTTCTATAAAGTTTAGGATTTAGTATTACGTATATCGAAACGATTTAAAAACTGTTGCTTAATTATTAGAATGAAATACTATTTTAAACTTTTTCTCCTTTCTGCAGGAATTGGAATAATTAATACGATCCTTTATCTATTTCTATTACAATTTCAAATTGTTCACAACAGTTCCTATATACCTGAGGAAGCTTTCATTGTCTTTCTGATTCTGGTCGCAATTATTCCGCAGAGTGTTCTTTTATTTTTTGTTGCTTTTCTTTCCAAAAAAAACCAACTGGCCATTACTATTACTTCAGTACTATTAATTGCGGGATGCTTTTTTCTGCTTTGGGATACATCTGATAAAGAAAGACAAACATTTAATAATCAACAAGTTTACAACAGTACCGAAAAATATGATTATAAACAAGGAATTTCTACTCCGGAAGGTTATCCAATAAAATTACTTCCAGATAGTAAATTTACTCTTGCTGTAATAGGAAACGATACTCCGTACACTCTTTTAGAAACCAATAAAGTTTATTCTATGAATTGGGGAAACGGAGAAACTACTTTTAAATCATCTGATGGTCCAGACATTGTACTGCCTGATAGTTTGAAACTCTATTGGTATTCTTTTTTAGAAAATAAATATTATGGATTAAACACAAAACTAAATAAAAGCCTAATATCCAAGCATTTCAAAACAGGATATAAACGAGATATAGGCGGCAATGCAGACCGAATAATATCTGATGATTATAGTAAATTGATTGCAGGAATTGCTCCGGGCGGCGATGTTGTGCTCTGGATTTCTGGTGTTAATAATACTAAAGAATTACAAGTTTTTAAAGCCGACTCAATAAACATAACAAAAATCAAAGATCATGATGTGGTTAAACAGGACGAAATAAAAAAAGTTTTAACAGATACTTGCACCTGTAAAGATGATACTCAGTTCCGTAAAATAGTAAATAACGGACAACCTATTCCTTTTGGAACTTGGACCAATAAATATCGAAAAAAATACAACTGGAAAGCAGAAATCAATAGTTTAGGCCAAACGAAATCAAAACTGAATATTATTTCTTTTAATGGAGAAGAATACGAATTATTCAACGAAGAGGTTGTTAAGATGAAACACCAAAAACAAGTTGTGCCTGATTATCTTATATATACATTGATAAAAAATAAAAAAAGATATAAACTGTTTCTAAAATTTGACGAAAATGAAATATTCAGCTATTTTGAAAAACTGGCATCACACAATTCAAATGAATTAATTGATATTGTAGTAAATATAAGTTCAGATTTAAAACAAACCACCATTCAATTACGCTCCAAAGACAAAACACTTGATTTTGAAAAAATGAAAGATGTATACATTCGTGCCGATTAGTAATTTGGTTTTCAAAAAAATTTAATTCAAACTAATCGCAGCAAGGATTTTTATCTAAAACATAAGATTGAAATACAAAAATGAATAAAAATACAATACAAAAACTTAAAATACTTTTCATTCCTTTCTTAATTATCTCATTTGGCTTTTGCACTGTTTACACCTTTCTAAATTGGCTTTTATTGATCAGGTTAGAATTATTTACAGTAAAAGAAATTATAGTAGAATTTGGTATTCCGTTTATCCTTCCTGTAATTCCTGTATTATTCTTTTTTCGAACACGATTAAAAATTTTAAACTTAAAAAAATCTACGGGAAGAACTTACAATGACCTCTATTTATTTGTTCTTTGGCTTTTTATTGCCGGTCCGGCTTTAATCGCTCAAGATTATTTAAAGAACTCAACCGGAAAGTTAAGTCAAATTGAAAATGTTAGTCAAATTTCAAAACAGGAACAAACAAAATATTACAAAGTAAAAAATTTCTACCTTGATAAATCAACAGTTGGCGTTCATACATCGTTTGAAACTGGCGGAAGAAATAATGATTTAGATATAAACCTTTTCATAGTGGTTCCTATTTTTGACAAAAAAAAGGATACTATAAATTCAAGCTGCAAATATTGGTTAGGTATAAAATATGACGACCGGATTAGTAATAGACTTGATGAAAAAGAGAAGCAAGACAGATACGAAAGCTTCTTAAATGAAAGTCAATTTGATTTTGACAGAAAAGATTTAAGCGATTTTGTTTATTTAGAAAGAGTTGGGAATTCTGACATTAGTGATGGTTACAAAGAAGCACTAACAAAAATCAACAAGATTAATACAGAAGGTTCTGTACTATTTATTTCAAAAAATGAACCATTTGAAAACAGAAAAGGAAATACTATTCATTGGTTTATTGGAACATTTTTAATGGGTACAATCGTTTGGCTGATAATGATTTTAATTCCGAAATGTAACGAAACAGAATTAAGACGATTAAAAAGTGGAACATCCAAAGATAAAGACTTAAAAGAGTTTTTTAATTTTATAAAACCTAGAGAAGGTTACTTTATCACACCGATTCTAATATATAGCAATGTTCTCATTTATTTAATAATGGTTATTGCCGGGCTAGGATTTCTATCTTTTAACGGACCCGATTTATTAAACTGGGGCGGAAATTTTAGACCTTATACAACTAATGGACAATGGTGGAGGCTTTTGACCAACATTTTCCTTCATGGGGGTTTGTTACATTTAATGTCAAATATGTTCGGCCTTTTGTTTGTTGGTTTATTCATAGAACCGGTTCTAGGCAGAACAAAATATTTAATACTATATTTAGTTACAGGAATACTAGCCAGCTGTGTCAGTATTTGGTGGCATGAAGCCACTATAAGTATAGGCGCGTCGGGAGCAATTTTTGGACTTTACGGAATATTTCTGGGTCTATTGTTGAGAAAAGTATTTCCGCCAGATTTAAGCAAAGTTTTCTTAACTACAACGTTGATTTTTATAGCTTATAATCTTATCATGGGACTCGCCGGAGGAATTGATAATTCTGCTCACATTGGCGGACTCCTAAGCGGTTTTGTTTTTGGAATAATTATGAGCAAATCTTTAAAAGAAAAAAATGAGAAACACTAAAACCGGTTTTAGCGTTTTACTTCAATTTTCTGCAATTCTAATAACAAAGAAAAATGAAAATATTGCAGCATAACCTTTGTATTTTAATAGTAATACTGTTTGTAAACTCATCTTTTAGCCAGACATTAAAAGTGTCTGATTTTAGAAAAGCGTTTAATTACTATAAACCTGACGAACACAAACTATTATTATCAAAAGGCTTTATTTTGTTGTGTGATACAATTTCATCAAAACAAAAGAAATTCAAATTTCATAAACAAAATACAAATGAAATAATTGAACTAAGCTTTACAGAAGACGGAGAAGGCGGGGAATATTTAAGCATAGTATATTTTTTGCCAAATGAATTTACTTATAAAAATTTTATTTTAACATTAAAGACGTATAAATTCAAGTATAGCAAAAGAAACTCACGTTATCAACTGCCTTCAAGCTCGTATTCTGGCGAAAATATTTACCTTAATGGTTTAACACCTACTAATAGGAAAATATATTATTCTTTAAAATATGACAGCTATAAAGACAAAGCTTTGTCTGGGCCAAGACCTGAATTTAAAAACCAAATAGTTGACAGCATTATAAAAACGAAATAAATTACTATCTGTTATCAAAACAACAAAAAATGCAAAAAGTACTCTTAATAATTTTTATTTTCACTCAAATTAATTTGTATTCACAAACACAAAAAGTAAAGGATAATTTCAATTACCTAATTAGAGATGAAGAAGGTGATTTAAATAACGATGGCTTAATGGATAAAGTGCTGGTAAAAATGGATACGATAGATCAAACGCAACCTTTAAAACTGGAAATCTATTTTTTAGAAAAAAATGGAAAATATAAATTGAATGTATCTACAACAAAGTTAATACAGCCTCAATATCCTGATGGCAAATACTGCGGCAATCAAATACCTAATTTTTTCATTGAAAATGGAATTTTATCCATGGTTTCTGAAATTGGCAAAAAACACTTTTCACATGATTTTAAATTCAAAAATAATTTCTTTGAATTGCAAAAAATATCGAGTGTTATATGGGATGGCAAAAATCTGACTACCGAAACAGATTTTAATCTTTTGACAGGACAAAAAACGGAAATAACGAAAGCATTGGGTTCTGAAAAAATCCTAAAAAAGACAACCAAAAAAATCATCGTAAAGACATTACCCAAAATTGATAATTTCAGCGCTTTTGACAGTAAATTGAATTAAAAAAAACAAGCTCTAACATTTTTTAAAACAATTATGAAAAATGTATTTACAATAGTATCTGTATTACTTTCAATCTTGACTTTTGGACAACTAAAAGACAATAAAGATTATCAATTTATGAAAATGGTAAAACTAAAAGCAAGCCATTGAAGAAAGCGGTTATCTCGGCTTAGTTGACAAACATTGGACTTGGGGGTGGAAATAGTACAGAAAACGGGTACTTAAATCAATATGGTCAAGAATTTGAAAACATTACCGAACTAAAAAACAACAAAAGAGAAGCTTGGACAAAAGACAAAAAACATTTTTTACTAAACAGAAAAGGACAAATAATAAAAACATATCCTAAATAATCATTAGGCTTTGCCTTATTCAAGAAAAACGCAACAAAACCAATACATATAAAATGAGACTAAAACTAACTTTACTTTTCCTGATTTTGTCTGCTTTGACATTTGCCCAGACTAATTTAGGAATTGGCTTGATTTCTATTAAATTTAATGACAAAACCGTCTTGCCGTTTTATTCCTCAATTAATGATAAAACACCACTAAAAACAATTCGTTTTTTTAATGATACATCAATCAACAGCTGGAATATTAAAGATCTTAAAAATCAGCAAAAATGGCTTAAACCAGAAATACTATGGCTGGATTATAATTTCTTTGTTTTTCGATGCGAGAAGCAGGAAAATGACTGGTTTAAAGTAATTATAGACAATGAATCCGGAAAATCACTTTGGATTAAGAAAAACAAGGTAACCGAATTTAAAAATTGGGAAAAATATCTTCAGGATATGTTCCGAATTAGCCGTATTTCAAAAACGGACAAAATTTATAAATTACCCAATAAAAATTCGGCAGTCATTAAATACCCTGGAGAAGATTGCTTTCAGGTCAAAGCAGTGAAAGGAGATTGGATTGAAATTTTCACTTCAGAATGCGATGAATCAAAAAATGAAATAAAATCAGGCTGGATAAAATGGAAAAACGGAAATCAATTATTGATAGAATATTTCCCAACAAGTTAATAAACAATTGAAACTATTACTATATACATTAGCCTTTTTCTAAATTATAAAAATGGAAAATTACAGCATCATTATATTTATACTTGCCATCGTTATCGGATTATCTGCCTTTGCTGACAAAGCAAAATTACCTTATCCTATTCTGCTTGTTATAGTAGGAATTGCAATTGGCTTCGTTCCAACTATGACCGAAATAGAAATTAATCCTGAGATTATTTTTTTATTATTTCTACCTCCCCTGCTATATGATGCTTCATTTAACATTTCTCCTAAAGACTTCAAAACCAACATCAATACCATAAGCACACTTGCCATAACTTTGGTTTTCCTTACTACATTCTGGATTGCTGTTGTGGCCCATTATATAATTCCAAATATAACCTGGCCTCTTGCCTTTGTATTGGGAGCCATTCTTTCTGCAACCGATGCCGTTGCAGCCGTAAGTATCACAAAAGGACTGGGAATATCTCATAAAACCATTACCATTCTTGAAGGCGAAAGTTTAATCAATGATGCTTCTGCCTTAGTTGCTTATAAATTTGCCGTTGCTGCCGTAATGGGATCTGCTTTTATAATCTGGCAGGCCGCATTGCAATTTGTTTTATTACTTGGCGGAGGATTTCTGGTAGGTTTTGTAATGGCAAAAATTCTGGCTGTCATTTTAAAAAAAGTACATAAAAATACTAATGTTACGATCAGTTTTATGCTTTTAATGCCTTTCGTAACTTATTTAATTGCTGAACATTTACATGTTTCCGGAGTAATTGCAGTTGTTATTTCAGGATTAGCCATTGCACGTTTCAGCAAGAAAATCTTTCCTGAAAGCTTAAAAAACAGCTCCCGAAGCCTTTGGGATATTATCATCTTTTTACTAAACGGATTAATCTTTATTCTCATCGGACTTAATTTTAGATACGTATTAAAAGATATTGACGACCATATGATACTGCCTTACGTTGGCTACGCTTTTATCATAACCATCGTTGCATTACTAATACGCTTTGTTAGAATATTTCTTCAAAAAATCAATCTCCAAAAAGCATTTCAAAAAAATCGCCGCGGAAGACGAAAAATCACCGAAGATGCACTTCTCGACTTTAAAAACAGTATCATTTTGGGCTGGTCAGGAATGCGGGGCATTGTTTCTCTTGCCATCGCCATTGGACTTCCAAAAGTTTTGGAAGATGGAAATCCGTTTCCTGAACGAAATGCCATAATCTTTATTTCGGTTGCCGTTGTGCTTTTTACTCTTATCGGGCAGGGACTTACACTTCCGTGGATAGTAAAAAAACTAAATGCTAAAGAATCAGAACAATCTCTTTCCTGATTTTTTTTATGATAAAATCTTCAATATTTCCAAAATCATTATTTTAAAATACTCAATTTTTGTATTATTTTTTCTATATTTTTACCCCTCAAAATAATTAATTTAACCTCAATTAACAACCCATTTTAATGACTGATAATTTAAAATATGCCGCCAAACTATTCAGCAGTGCCGCATTTAGTTTTTTCAAAATAAATATTCTTGGACAATTCTTAATTGTCTTAATAGAAATCTTTACCTTTTGCACTATTATTTATCAATCAGGTCATGGAACGGGCCACATGAACGGATCTGCCATTATAATTGTATTATTTGCTTTACGACCAATTGGGTATACGCTGACCGTACTATCAATATTTGCAACTCCTTTTGTATTGTTTTCTCTTGGAAATAAATACATACTATCTAAAACCATTCATAGACTATTATCAGACAAAGGTGAAGTTCTATTGTTTCCAATTATCGATAAAGTACTCAGCAAAGTCAAAACAAATCAGCCCGAATTATTAAAAACAGGTGCCGACAAAACAAAATTAAAACTAAAATTACTGCAGGAAATACGAGATTCTAAAGAAAATAAATGGCTGAAAAAAATACTTCTTTACGGTTTTAAAAAAGTAAATCTGGATGACGTTGATTTTACAGATGAAAATGTAAGTTTTACTGATATTATTAAAAATAAAACCATAACCGGATTAAAAAACATCTCACAACCAAGCAGAAACTTTTTTTGGATTATTCTTGGAATAGAAATCGTACTTTCGATTCTGGTTCTTTTTCAGGTTGTTTAGAAAACAAAATCCCTTTTGTATTATTTTCAATTTACAACTTCTTAGCAGCGCAGCTTTAAGATTTATTCGTAATTTCGATTTCTCATTAAAATTACAACTACAAAATGGCATCATTTACAAAAGAAATATCTTTTCGCTGGTCAGATCTTGATCCTAATTTTCACGTTCGCCACAGTGCTTATTACGATTTTGGAGCACAGCATCGTATAGAAATCCTTGAAGAATTAGGATTAACCCTAAAAGTAATGCAAACACAGGGTTTCGGACCGGTTTTATTTAGAGAAGAATGTGTTTTTAGAAAAGAATTAAAACTTTCAGACAAAATCTTCATTCATACCAAAACATCAAAAATGAAAGCCGATGCTTCGCGCTGGTCAATTATTCATGAGTTTAGAAGAGAAGACGATACTCTTTGCGCTACAATTACCGTGGATGGCGCATGGATGGATACAAAACTAAGAAAACTGGCTTCTCCAACTCCAGAAATTGCGATTCAGGCTTTAAGCATTTTCCCAAAAAGTGATGATTTTGTTGGACTTTAAGTTGTAAAAGATCAAAATATAAAATCCAAAAACATAATTCTAGATTATGTTTTTGGATTTTTTTATCTCCTTTATTCGGCTAAAACTTTAAAATTACTGCTGAAATTTTCTCCCGAAATATTCAAAATATAAAGTCCGGTTATTTTTTTATTTCCAACATTCAAAGTAAAAACCCCATTTTCGTCAGAAATGATTTTTTCTTTAATGATTGTTTTTCCTGTAATATCACTTAACAATGCCGTTGCAGCAACAAATGTGTGATCTGGAACAGTAATAAATATTTGATCTTTGACGGGATTTGGATACACTTTTACCATACTTTTTCCCTGATTAAATTTATCCGTACTTAAAAAATCCTGCGTAAACAAAGCAGCAACTTCTGTCGCATTTAAAGGATAATTAAAAATCTGTAATTCATCAAACTGCCCTTTGTAAGGTGCTGGCGCAGTTCCAGATGTTAATTCAATTTCACCAATATTTCCAATAATCAGATCCGTTTCTTCAGAGATTCCGGTTACAGCTGTTTCATCTAATTCGGCAGAAAAAACACCATTAGTATAAATCCTGATTTTATGCGCCGGAATATCTCTCATTATCACCACATTTACCCATTCGTCAGTAAAATATTTACCTGCTGCCGTAGTTACTTCCTTTTTCGTTTTATCATCATCAATTGCAAAACGCAAAAGTCCGCCTTTAATCTCAATATTATATCTTCTTCCCGTTGCTCCGGTTGTCGTATTTTTAGTAAAAGAACCTTTGCACAAAACATAAATACTCACGGCAGAAGAACTCGGCAGCAAAGCCGGCGCTGCTTTCATCCAAAACGAAACCGTAAACGAATTTTTATCAAACAATAAATAATCCTGATTCGGAATATTTACCATTGATTTGTTATTGGCAGAAGTCGAAAAATCAATCGCATTATTAGCTTTTCCTGCCACTCTTACATTAGCATTATCAAATGCGGGATCTAAAACTCCATGATTGGAATAACTCGAAATATCGGCAATTTCTTCTCCCTGAAGCGCCGTTTCTTTAAACGGCCAATGACCAACAAGACTTGGCGTTAAGGCACTAAAACTCCAGACATCGCCTGTTGTTGTTCCTTTAGCATTTACCGCATCAACCCTCCAATAATAATTTACTGCCGAATTTAAACCTGTAACCTGATACGACGGACTAGCGGAATATGCTATATCTGTTAACTTATTCAGGTTTAAAGCATTGGTTCCAAAATAAACAGAATATGTTGTAGCATTAGAACTTCCGCTCCATTTTAAAGTCAAATTACCGTTTGTCAATTCTACATTAGAAACAGCATTTATTGGTGTTGGATTGGTTATTTTGGCTGGTGCCGAAGGAATTGGCGGCGTAGTTACAGAAACAATTTGTGTATATACCGATGATTCTGCAGCATTCGTTGCTTTTACACGATAAAAATACTGTGTATTCGGAACTAAATTGGTTTCATTATAACTCGTTGAATTAGCTCCTAAAGTGTTTAAAACGGTAAAATCAGTTCCATTTAAAGAACGTTCCAAAACATAATTTGTTTCGTTTCCTGCATTATCATTCCAATTTACAGTAAACGAACTTAACGGTGGAATTTCAGTCGAAACCACATTAGTAAAATTAACATTGGAAGGCGGAATAATAAAATCTGGCGGTGTTACATTCGTCAAACCATTAATATAAACTTCAATATTAAAATACGGCGAATGTAATGTACTTACAGCCAAAGCATCGGCACTGTTATTTTTATCTAATCCGTTCGCCTCTTCCCATACATCGGGCATTCCGTCATTATCAGAATCCAAAGGTGACGGAGCACCGTAAACATGCCCTGCACCTCCATTTGTAAAACCAAATTGCGTTGTTAAATCAGTCTGCACATACACATACGCTGCGTTTGTTCCTTTAGACATCAAATCTGAAATCATTAAATGATCAACCTGATCTCTTCTTGGATAAGATGCTCCAACACTCGAAACAATTTTATTGTAAGCATCCTGAGCCGTTAAAGTGGTATTTTTCATTGGATAATCATACGGGGTAGAAAGAATTGTTGATGCATTTCCGGTTGGATATCCCGTTAAATCGGCCGGAACCAGGGTTCCGTTCAGTAATCCGTCTTTGTTATTATCAAAATAATTACCGGATCCGTACAAAGAGAAATTATCATTCCCGCGATTAAAAGGTGTAGAAACCGAATTGCTCGTATTAGGTCCGCCAATGAAATAATTATTGATAATATTTACATCAGAACTTCCGGCAGAATCTCCACCCATAATATACGCATCTCCGGATTCTGTATGTCCGTAGGTATTTCCGTAATTTCCCCAATTATATACGACGTTGTTTACAAACTCGTTAATGCCTTTAATTTTATTATTTCGGGTTTTATTACAGATGTATAAATTGCCAATCAGACTTATTTTTCCGCCGGAAGGCTGAATCAATCCTCCTGCCGAATGATTATGACGATGCAGTCCCTGCCCTATGATCGAATTTTGAATCGTAATATTATCCGGACTCACACCTTTATTATCCCAGTTAATCGAAAAAACTTCATCAGTTCCCCAGGTAAAAGTCATATGGTCAAAAATTATGTTTGCACCGTTTGCCAATCCAGATGCATCTTGGTTTTGAGCCGTTCCGCCGTAACGAATTCGAAGATATCGGGCAATTGTATTATTTGCTCCCGTAAACGTAACTCTTGGCCCTAAAAATACAATTCCTTCACCTGTTGCCGTTTGTCCTGCAATTGTGGTATTAGTGGCAACCACAACCTGAGTCTGAAGATTAACGATTCCGCCCACTTTAAAAATAACAAATCTTCCTTCCTGACTTACAGCATCGCGAAATGAACCCGGTCCGTTGTCATTTAAATTGGTTACTAAATAAATCTGCGGATTTGCAGAACCGCGCGCTCCGGTTGTAAATCGGCCGAAACCTGTTGCTTCAGGAAATGCAAGAGTCTGGGCTTTTACATTTCCAGCAGATACAATCAACAAACAATTCATAAAAATTTTAAGCAAAAGCTTAAAATTTAAGGTAGTTTTTCTCATAATGGTTTGGTTATAATGGTTAAATAGTTATAACCAAATTAGCCATTAGCCAAAATGAGAGCGTCCTGCTCAATCCTGTTTTACAACACTAATTATCAATATTTTACATTTTTAAAATAGAAATAGAAATTTCATTTAAATTCAAATAATGTAACTGAAGCTCACAGATGCTTTTTTAAATTTAAATCATATTTTTAACACAATAAAGTTTATAAATAATTTCAAATACAGCATCTTGAATACTCTTAAAATTGTTACTTTGGCAAGTAGTATTATCTTTAATAACAATAACTTTGTTCAGCATCAATTTAAATATTAAAAAGATATGTTCGACTTTGCAAAAGACTTTAGAATAGGCATTATTATTTTTATAATAGCCCTTACAACGATTATTCTGGGAGCCGTAACAGACAAAGTGTTACGCTATTTTTTGTACCGAAAACTAAGTAATAAAGAATATGATGCAACGGGTTTCAAGTTTTTAAAACATTTAATTATAACTGTAATCTATATTCTGGGTTTTGCTTTTGCCTTAATTCAAATTCCTGAGTTTAAAATTATTGGTCATTCTTTTTTAGCCGGTGCCGGAGTTATTTCGTTAGTTGCGGGTCTCGCTTCGCAACAGGCTTTAAGTAATATTGTGAGCGGTATTTTTCTGGTAATTTTTAAACCTTTTAGAATCAACGACAAAATCACGATCAACAATTTTGTAGGTACTGTAGAAGATATCAACCTGAGACAAGTCGTTTTAAAAGATGCCGAAAATAATCGAATCATAATTCCGAACTCCGTAATTAGTGCTCAAATCATTGTTAATACCAATATGCACGACACCAAATGCTGTAAAATAATCGAAATAGGAATTGGTTACGAATCTAATGTTGAAAAAGCGCTGGAAATAATGCAAGATGAAATTGCCACACATGCGCTTTTTATTGACACCAGAACTGCCGAAAATAAAAAAGCAAACACTCCTTTAGTTATTGCCAGAGTTGTGGCTTTAGCTGATTCGAGCGTAACTCTGAAAGCATGGGCATGGGCAAAAAATTCTACAGATGGTTTTGTTATGTACTGCGATTTACTGCAAAGCATCAAGAAACGCTTTGATGAAACAGGAATTGACATTCCCTATCCGCAAAGAGTGATTACATTAAAAAAATAGTTGAAATGAAAGCCACAGAAATCAAACCTATTGAAACTTTGCACCTCTTCCCTATTTTAGACAAACTTCTTATTGATCTTTTAAAATCATTGACGGAAGAAGAATGGCATACCCAGACCGTAGCAAAAAAATGGCTGGTAAAAGATATTGCTTCTCATTTATTGGATGGAAATTTAAGAGGATTGTCAATTTCCAGAGATTGTTATTTTGGAGAAAAACCAGAAAACATCAATTCATACACAGATTTAGTTGATTTTTTGAATCAGCTTAATATGAACTGGACAAATGCGGCAAAAAGATTGAGTCCAAATGTAATTACCAATTTACTGGAAAGCACCGGAAAAGAATATTATGAGCATTTACGAACCTTACAACCTTTTGAAAATGCAGTATTTTCAGTTGCTTGGGCGGGCGAAGAAGTCTCTTTAAACTGGTTTCATATTGCGAGAGAATATACAGAGAAATTTCTGCATCAGCAGCAAATTAGAGATGCTGTTGGCAAACAGGCACTTTTAACCAAGGAATTATTTTACCCGTTCATTCATACTTTTATGCAGGCGCTGCCGAATGCTTATAAAAAAACAAAAGCAGAAAATGGAACCATTGTAACTTTAATCGTTAATACAGAAATTGGCGGACAATGGAATATCATTAAACAAGAGGAAAACTGGAAATTTATTGATTCTTTTGATAGTAAAGCAAATGCAGTTTTAAAAATTGATCCAAATGATGCGTGGCTTTTGTTTTCAAAAGGAATGAAACCGGAACAGGCAAAAGAAAAAGTGCAGATTATTGGTGATGCCGCACTTTCAGAAATCGCACTAAATATTGTTTCTGTTATGGCATAAATGTAACGGTTTTCATTTTTTTTCTGATAACTTTAAGACTTTAATCTTTGCTTTTCAAAATGCATAGCGTTAAATTTATAATCCTTAATTAAACCTGAATTTAAATGAAAACTATAAAACTCCTCATACTGTTATTACCTCTTTTCTGCTTTTCGCAGGGAGAAAAAATTAGGCAGTTAGATATCAATTTAACGAATTATGATTATCCATTTCCGGTTCAGTTTTTAGAATTGAACATACAGCGTCAAAACTTAAAAATGGCGTATATGGATATTAAACCCGATAATTACAACAATAAAAATATTGTACTGCTTCACGGAAAAAATTTCAACGGTGCGTATTGGGAAACAACAATAAATGCGCTTACAAAAGAAGGTTTTCGTGTTATTGTTCCAGACCAAATAGGTTTTGGGAAATCATCTAAACCGGATAATTTTCAATATACATTTCAGCAGTTTGCAGAAAATACTAAAAAACTACTTGATCATTTAGGCATTACGAAAACTACCATTTTAGGGCATTCTATGGGTGGAATGTTAGCCACAAGATTTACACTGATGTATCCTGAAACAGCCGAAAAATTAGTTCTCGAAAATCCAATTGGTTTAGAAGACTGGAAACTTGTAGTTCCATACAAACCCGTAGACTGGTGGTACGAATCTGAGTTAAAGCAAAATTACGAAGGCATCAAAAAGTACCAAATGTCCAATTATTATGATGGAAAATGGAATGCCGATTACCAAAAATGGGCCGAACTTGGAGCCGGCTGGACTACAGCTCCAGATTATAGTAAAGCAGCCTGGAATTCGGCTTTGATGTATGATATGATTTTTACACAGCCTGTTTTATACGAATTTAAAAACATCAAAAGTCCAACACTTTTAATCATCGGAACAAGAGATAAAACCGCAATTGGAAAGCCTTTAGTTTCTGAAGAAATTAGAAAAACAATGGGAAATTATGCTGAATTGGGAAAAAAAACTCAAAAAGCAATTCCGAATTCAAAATTGGTTGAAGTACCAAATACGGGGCATTTACCGCATATTGAATCTTTCGATCAATTTATAAAACCATTAATCGTATTTTTGAAACAATAATTTTTTTGTTTGCCTCGAATGACAGTAATTTTCACGAATTAATTTTCATCTGCCTAAATAAAAAATTAGTGTGGATTCGTATTATCAGCAAACTTCTAACCTAAAAAACTAAATATTTATGTTTACTATCGATCAAATTAAAGAAGCCCATTCTAAAGTAAAAAGCGGTGCCGATTTTCCAAATTATATACAAGATTTAATTATTTTAGGCGTAAAAGGTTACGACACTTTCGTGAATGACGGGCATGTTGAATACTATGGCGTAAATAATTACACGGTTACATCTGACGAGAAATATGATCCAATTTCAGTTGCTGTAACAGTAAATAAAGAACTTTTTATTGAATTTCTTGTAAAACATCAGCACGGCGAAACAGATTATCTAACCTTTTGTAATCATGCTGGACAATGCGGTATTGCAAAATGGAGAGTTGATATTATCGAAATGACCTGTACCTATTTTGATACAGCCGGAAACGAAATCTTAATCGAGAAAATTCCTGATTAATTTAAAATTCCCAGACAATGTATCATAAAGTGTCTCCAATACTAAACGCTGACGAATTAATAAAATTGAATAATTCGTCAGCATTTATACTAATCGATGCCAGAGCAGGAATTAATGCTGAAGAAAATTATAAAACCGAACATTTAAAAGGTGCTCGCTATGTTGATTTAAATAAAGATTTAGCGGCTGTTGATGATCCGGAAAATGGCGGAAGACATCCCCTGCCTTCTTTTTCTAAATTTTCTGATGTACTTTCTAAACTTGGAATTTCACCTTCCTCTCAAATTGTAATTTACGATGACAAAAACGGTTCAAACGCTGCTTCACGATTTTGGTGGATGCTGAGAGCTGTTGGGCATAAAAACGTTCAGGTTTTAAATGGAGGTCTGCAAGAAGCGGTAAAAGCAGGTTTTCCTATTAGTTCTGAAATCGAAACTTTTGAATCAACAGAAAAATATCCCATTTCAGAATGGAAATTAAAAACTGCCGATATTGAAGAAGTAGAAAAAGTTCGAAATAACAGCGATAATATCGTAATCGATGTAAGAGATAAAAATCGATTTGACGGACTTACAGAACCTTTGGATTTAATCGCCGGACATATTCCAGGGGCTGTAAATGTTCCGTTTAGCGAAAATCTGGATGAAAATGGACTTTTCAAATCTCCTGAAGTTTTATCCAAAAAATATGCTGAAGTTTTAAATAATAAAACATCCGAAAATATAATTGTACATTGCGGTTCCGGCGTTACGGCCTGTCATACGCTTCTGGCAATGGATTATGCGGGAATAGAAATCCCGAAACTTTATGTAGGTTCCTGGAGTGAATGGTCCAGAAATGACCGCGAAATGGCAACAAAAAACTAGAATAAACTTTATTTTTTTGCCGCAGATTAAGGATTAAAAATAATTCAACTTGTGTAATTTTTTTAATCTGTGGCAAAAGAAATTTTTAATAATACAAAAATGCAGCACTGGGATATACTTTTATCTAATCAGGTAAACAAAAAAGCTTTTATAGACAACATACTCAACGGCGAAGCAAAAGGGGAATTAGCCGTTTTTAATAACCAAAAAGGAATTTTATTCTCTGATATCGCAATCGAAAAATTCATTGAAAAAGAATATCAATATGACAGCGTAGAAGCTTCTCCTGAATCTCACAGACAGCTGCGCACTTTTTCATCTGGAGAACGCAAAAAAGAATTTTTAAAATACTGCATTAATCAAAAACCGGATTTTATTATTTTTGATAATCCGTTTGATCACTTAGATCAGGCTTCAAGAGTAATTCTGGCTGATTCTTTAAAAGATTTAACCAACGATATTGCCATTATTCAGCTTTTGAACCGTACCGTTGATGTTTTGGAATTTGTGCCGAATAAAGTTCAAATTAAAGACAATACATTCGAATTGTATCCCATTTCAAAAACCGAAAATCATTTTAAAACCTTAAATACATCGGCAATTCCTAAAGCGATTGAACCACATTCCTTCCACGAAAGTGTATTAATAAAACTTGAAAACGTTTCAGTTAGTTATGATGAAAGAAAAATTCTCGACAACATTTCCTGGACTATAAAGCAAGGTGAATTCTGGCAGTTAATTGGTCCAAATGGCTCTGGAAAAAGCACCATTTTATCTTTAATTACAGGTGATAATCCAAAAGGATTTGGTCAGGATTTATTTTTATTTGGAAGAAAAAAAGGAACTGGAGAAAGTGTTTGGGACATCAAAAAACAAATTGGAATTTTCGCTGCTTCGATGACGGATTTATTCCAAAAAGGGCATACTTTAGAAGAAATGATTCTTTCGGGCTTTTTCGATTCAATTGGACTTTATATCGAACCTACAACACATCAAAAACAAATCGTTACACAATGGCTGGAAGTGATCGAAATGACGCATTTAAGAAAAAAACGCTTTATTGATCTTTCTGTCGGCCAGCAAAGAGTTGCGCTTATTGTGCGTGCGGTTTTAAAACATCCGCCATTATTAATTTTGGACGAACCTGTAGAAGGTTTAGACGATGAAAATGTCAATTTGGTAATTCAGCTCATCAACACCATAAAACAGCAAACAAACGTCACGATATTATACGTTTCGCACAGAATAGAATCCGGCCTTGCTCCTACTTCCGTTTTTGAACTTTTACCAGCGTCAACGGGATCAATTGGCAACATAAAATACCATTCAGAATTAAACTAAACACAATGAAACTTAAAATAATTGGAATATTGATCCTGCAGTTTTTACTGTTTTCATGTTCCGGCACAATTTCAACCCTAAAGAAAGAATATAACCTTTCTAATACTTCAGAATTAAAATCAAACTGGAGCATCAATGCAAACGAATGGATTCTGAAAAACGATA
The DNA here is from genome assembly GCF_024171645.1 of Flavobacterium sp. HSC-32F16. Classification (GTDB taxonomy): domain Bacteria; phylum Bacteroidota; class Bacteroidia; order Flavobacteriales; family Flavobacteriaceae; genus Flavobacterium. The sequence goes on from NZ_JALKAC010000001.1 coordinate 1,112,886, forward strand.
CTTTAATCGGTACAGGAGGCAACAATCATTGGGGCGTTGCCATGTCAAAAAAACAACTTCCTAAAGATTATGAGATCAATTTTAAAGTTAATATGACCAAAGAATCTTTATTCGAAGTCATGCTGAACTTTGATAAAGTAGATTACATCAGAACTTACCTATATCAAATTGATCAAAATATTGTGATTGGAAAAGGGGTTTACAACAAAAACAGTGACGAATACGGTAAACGTGGCGGAAAAAGTGTATTTACCAAGTCAATGAAATTAGAAAATAACAAATGGTATGCTGTAAAAATTAAAGTGCAAAACAACCAGTTACTCTTTTCTGTTGATAATAAAACAACATTAGAATGTTCGCTTGAAAAAAGTAATTTAAGTCAAAAAGGAAAACTAGGTTTCCTTACAAACGGCGAAGTGAAAATAATTGATTTGAACATTAAAACTTTGTAAAATATTTTACCATTCAGATATTAAGTTGTTAATTAAGCAGTACGCAATTAACTTAATGGTTAAAAACAAAAAAGCTCCCGATTGGGAGCTTTTTTGTTTTTAAGAATTATCTAATTTTCTAATTGACAAATTATCTAATTAAGCTTCATCATCTTCAACATTATGAGACTTTACATATGTGCGCCATTTTTCAATACAATCCTGAAAATCCTGAGGTAGTTCTGTATCAAAACGCATCATTTCGCCCGTATTAGGATGAACAAATCCAAGTGTTTTAGCATGAAGCGCCTGACGTGGCAATGCTTTAAAACAATTCTCTATAAATTGTTTGTATTTTGTAAACGTAGTTCCTTTCAAAATCAAATGTCCGCCGTAACGTTCATCATTAAATAAAGGATGCCCAATATGTTTCATATGCGCACGAATCTGATGTGTTCTTCCAGTTTCTAATTTGCAGGAAATCAGAGTTACATAACCAAAACGTTCCAAAACTTTATAATGTGTAATTGCCGGCTTTCCAATTTCTGGATCAGCAAAAACCGCCATTTGCATACGGTCTTTTAAATGTCTTGCAAGATTTCCTTCAATAGTACCGCTTTCTGCAGCAACATTTCCCCAAACAAGTGCAATATATTCTCTTTCCGTTGTTTTAGCTTCAAACTGCTTGGCCAAATGCGTCATTGCCGCTTCTGTTTTGGCAACAACCAAAAGTCCTGAAGTATCTTTATCAATTCTATGAACCAAACCAGGACGTTCACTGCTGTTCATTGGCAGATTATCAAAATGATGCGCCAAAGCATTTACAAGAGTTCCCGTATAGTTTCCGTGTCCCGGATGCACCACCATTCCCGGCTCTTTATTGATTAACAAAAAGGCTTCATCTTCATACACAATATTAATTGGAAGATCTTCCGGCAGAATATGATTTTCGTATGGCGGATGCGATAACATAACCGTTATTACATCAAAAGGTTTTACTTTATAATTTGACTTTACCGGAATATCATTTACAAAAATGTTTCCGTCATTGGCTGCGTTCTGAATTTTATTACGCGTAGCATTCTGAATCAAATTCATTAAATATTTGTCAATACGTAAAAACGCCTGACCTTTAGGGACTTCAAATCTGTAATGTTCGAATAATTCGTCTTCCAGATCTAAATTTTCTTCAATATTATTGTTCATCTTGTGGGGTTTCTGCAGGCACTGCCGTACTATCTGTTGCCTGACTATCATCTACATAACTCGCTTTTCCGTCACCTAAAACCAAATCAATTTTAGACGCTTTCAATACACGGTCTCCTACTTTTAAATTTCTCCCTTTGTAACGCATTTCCAAAACCATATCTTTTCCAAGATTTGGGATATAAGTAATTGTTCCTGCCTCAAGTCCTAAAGCTTTTAAAGTAGGAACCGCTTCACGATATGTTTTTTCAATTAAATCAGGAATTTTAACAGATGAGAATCCAGATGAATTAATTTTAATGTATATTTTTCTTCCTACTTTCACTTTAGTTCCCGGCAGCGGATCCTGCTCAACAACACTATATTTCGGAAATTCACTTCGGTAATCAACACTATCCAAAAGCACATAATCTAAATCCAGTTCATCCAGTTTTGCTTCAACTTGTTCTTCAGTTAGTCTGGCTAAATTCGGAACCGCAATTTCATGTCCGTGATCAGTTGTAAAAGTCAACCAATGCATAAACAAATAACCCAAAATCGCAATAATAGCAGCCGCACCTAATACTTGTAAAAAAAACACACGGCTGGTTAAATACTTACGTAAACTCATAAATTTATTTTTAGTTGTCGCAAAGATAAAGTATTTCATTTCAAAAAAAATGATAATTTTGTTTAAAACAGGAAAGTCTTTTTCATTAACGCAAGCTTAGACAGCGCTGAATGTAATTGGCACACAGATCACACAGATCTAAACCGATTGAAAAAAAACAATTCGTGACAATTTGTGTAATTAGCAGCAAAAAATAAACAAATTAACGATTAAACAAATAAACAAAAAGTCAATGAAAAACATTGCCATCATCATGGGCGGATATTCAAGCGAATATAAAATTTCACTTATCAGCGGAAACGTTGTGTACCAATATCTTGACAAAACAAAATACAATGGATTCCGAATTCATATTTTCAAAGAAAAATGGGTTTATGTAGACGCAAACGACGCCGAATTTCCAATTGACAGAAACGATTTCTCTGTAACGGTAAACGGCGAAAAAATTACTTTCGACTGCGTTTTCAATGCCATTCACGGAACTCCGGGTGAAGATGGATTAATGCAGGCTTATTTTGAATTAATTGGATTACCGCAATCTTCTTGCGATTATTACCAATCGGCTCTTACCTTCAATAAAAGAGATTTATTATCGGTTTTAAAACCTTACGGAATCAAAACGGCTATTTCTTATTATTTAAACAAAGGCGACGAAATCAATACTGCCGAAATTGTTAAAAAAGTGGGCTTGCCATGTTTCGTAAAACCAAACAAAGCGGGTTCTAGTTTTGGGATCTCAAAAGTAAAAACCGAAGCAGAATTGCCAATCGCAATTGAAGTAGCGTATAAAGAAGATAACGAAATCATCATAGAAAGTTTCCTTGACGGAACTGAAGTTTCTGTTGGCGTAATCAATTACAAAGGCGAAATTAAAGTTTTACCAATTACAGAAATTGTTTCTGACAATGATTTCTTTGATTATGAAGCAAAATACGAAGGAAAATCACAAGAAATCACACCTGCAAGAATCTCCGACGAATTAACTCAAAAAGTAGGAGAAACTGCAAAACGTGCTTACGAAGTTTTAAAAATGAAAGGATTCTCAAGAAGCGAATTCATCATCGTAAACAACGAACCCTATATGCTCGAAATGAACACTATTCCGGGTTTAACAACAGAAAGTTTGATTCCGCAGCAAGCAAAAGCAGCCGGGATCTCTCTGGAAGATTTGTTTACAAATGCAATTGAGTTAGCTTTGGCATAGCCGCTAAGATACTAAGGTTCTGAGATTATAACATTTCAGAACCTTATTTTTAAACACAATATTGTCAGACTCGCGAAATCGAAGTCCTTCTCAATAATATCTCAAAACTTAATAACCTAGAATCTCAGAACCTTAGCATCTTAAAAAAATGAACGAAATCTTCGAATGGAACAGAGTCCTTTTTAATGAACTGCCGGAAATCTTTATTTTCGAAGTGATCTTTCGTTCAACAGTTATGTTTACTATTTTACTGTTAACGCTAAAGTTAGCAGGAAAACGAGGGGTAAAACAATTATCAATTTTCGAAACCGTAATCATAATCGCCTTAGGTTCTGCAGCCGGCGATCCTATGTTTTATGAAGATGTGGGGATTGTTCCTGCTATTATTGTTTTTACTGTAATTATTATTTTGTACCGCCTTGTTACGTGGCTTACCGGAAAAAGTAAAAAATTCGAAGAATTTATAGAAGGAAAAACCGAATGTCTTATAAATGACGGGAAATTTTCAATCTCTACTTTTAAAAAAGAAACTTTAGCCCAGGATGAATTTTTCTCTGAATTAAGAATAAAATCAATTGAACATTTAGGACAGGTAAAACATGCTTTTATTGAAACAAGCGGCGAAATAAGTGTCTTTTTCTACGAAGATAAAGAGGTAAAACACGGACTTCCTATTTTACCCTTACTCTTTCACCAAAAAAGTAAAACAATTTCTACAGATGGAATTTATGCCTGTACTTTCTGCGGTCATACCGAGGAATTAAAAAAAGGAGTTTCAAACTGTGAAATCTGTAAAAAAGACGAATGGGTTCCGGCAATAAAAACACTTAGGATAACCTAAAATCAAAAAAAAGAAATTCCAAATTCCAAAAAATAAGATGCAGCACAATCCTGATAAAACTTAGAATCTAGCATCTCAAAACCTTAGAAACTTAAAGTAAAATGCGAAAAGCCATATTTCCCGGATCATTTGACCCTATTACACTTGGACACGAAGATATTATCAAAAGAGGAATTCCTTTGTTTGATGAAATTATAATTGCCATTGGTGTCAATGCCGAAAAAAAATATATGTTTTCATTAGAAGAAAGAAAACGTTTTATCGAAGAAACATTTAAAGATGAACCTAAAATTTCGGTAATAACATATGAAGGTTTAACGATCGATTTGGCAAAAAAAGTAAAAGCCAATTTTATTTTAAGAGGTCTAAGAAACCCAGCCGATTTCGAATTTGAAAAAGCAATTGCGCACACGAATAGAAAACTGTCTAAAATAGAAACGGTATTTCTTTTAACTGCCGCAAGTACATCATTTATCAGTTCAAGCATTGTCCGCGATGTATTGCGTCATGGCGGCGAGTACGAAATGCTGGTTCCGGATGCGGTTAGGGTTAAGAAATAAAATGATAAAAAAGAAAATTTACATAATTTTAAAAGTAAGTGTCTTCATTATAATTTCAACTTACTTTAATCAAATACACGCACAAAAGAACACGGTCTATAGGAAAGAAATAGAAAATATTGAAAAATATAATATTAGAGAAATCAACTTTATTGATTCTGAAGACAATACATTATTAAGCGGTACATTATTTCTCCTAAAACTGAATATTCAAAAATTGTAGTCATAACTCCCGGAAGCGGAAAAGATACACGTAATTCTCACTATATATTAGCTGAAGAACTATTAAAAAATAATATTGGTGTTTATCGTTTTGATGATCGCGGTGTTGGCAAATCTGGCGGAAAAGTGAATTTTAGCGTAGACCAAATTACCACAGATTTATATTATGCCTTTAAGAATATTCGAAAAATTGATAGTTTGTCAAAAAAGAAAATTGGAATTTTAGGGCATAGTTTAGGCGGAATTGCTGCAATTGAAAATTATCAGAAAGGAATTAACTCAGATTTTATTGTACTTATGTCTGTTCCTATAGAAAAGTATGAAAAGTTTAATAATCTCCAATTTTCTTCTAAAAATGATTCAAAATCAAAAGTCAGTTCTTTAAAAATATTCGAAAACATAGACATCCCTTTATTGTTTATTGCAGGAACTAATGACACTTTTTTTAATACTGAAAAAACAGTGAATTTGATAAATGCGGTAAATAACAAAAAATTAAATATAATAGAATTAAAAGGATTAGATCATTTTTTAACGAAAGGAAAAGACGATTGGAAAAAAACAAAAGAATATAATTCTATATATGAAATTGATGAAACCGCGGTTGATGAAATTGTGAAATGGATTCAAAAAACATAATTCAAAATTTAAACAAAACAGCCTCTAACATAAATTTGCAACCCTTATCAATTATAAGTAATTTCGCATTTTTAAAATAAACACCAAACAATGAGTATCGAAAGAGAATTAAGCAAACGAAGCGGATCTAAATGTGAGCTTTGCGGCGCTGAAGAAAATTTAAAAGTTTATCAAGTACTTCCAACTAAAAAAGGAGGCATCGATGAAGCTGTATTAGCCTGTAACACCTGTATTGACCAAATTGAAAACCCTGACAATGTAGATTTAAATCACTGGAGATGTCTTAACGACAGTATGTGGAATGAGAATATTCCGGTTCAGGTTGTGGCATGGAGAATGTTAAGCCGTTTACGCGCTGCAGGATGGCCTCAGGAATTACTTGATATGATGTATTTGGACGAAGATATTCTTGAATGGGCAAAAGCAACAGGAGAAGGCGAAGATGACGAAAACAAACTGGTTCACCGCGACAGCAATGGCGTTGTTTTACAACATGGAGATTCGGTTGTATTAATAAAAGATCTTAAAGTAAAAGGATCAAGTATGGTTGCCAAACAAGGAACTGCCGTTCGTAATATTCGCTTAGACCACGAAAACGCTGAATACATAGAAGGAAAAGTAGATGGACAACAGATTGTGATTATTACACAGTATGTGAAGAAAATATAATTTTTTTTAGGTTCAAAGAGGCAAAGGTTCAAAGGGACAAAGTTTTTTTTAAAACTGAAATCAAACCTTTTGAACCTTACTTCCTCTGAAACTTTGAGCTTGTAAACAAAAAAAGCTGTTCGATTAGAACAGCTTTTTTTGTTTATAATAGAAAATTACTTCTGGAATAATTTATTGATTTGATCTTTAACGAATGGCTCAGAAACGCTGTTTGTAGCAGAATCTCTGTCTTTGCTAGAAACCATGAACTGAACTGTAGCTTTGTCCGGAACAACGTTTCCTGTGTAGTGTAACCAGATATAGTTGTTTGGCAATTCTAATTTAATGTCGTATAAAGGAGCAGCTGTAAAACCACCTACAATAATGTTGTAAAGATTTGTATAATCATTATTAACATTTTTGAAACTAAATTTTCTTAAAGGTGAAGAATCATCATCGTTTAAAATACTAGTGTAGTACACTGTATATTCGTCTCCAATTTTCTGAATGTAATTGTTATTTACTTTTCCTAATTTCTCCACAGGAACTGTTTCAATAACTTTAATTTGCGCAAACGAAACAAAACTAAAGAACAAAATGGCAATGGTAATAATCTTTTTCATAGTGAATTTGGGGTTACAATTTTACTGCAACAAAAAAACACAGAAATATTGAAAAAACACCTATCAAATCATTATTTTTTTAACACAAAATTGTTAATCTTCTTCATTGAAATATAAAAAACTGATTTACAGATATCTAAACCAAAACATAACTCTGCAGAGCTATCTCAAAAAGCCTAAAATTTCTTATTTTTCTCTTCTTCTTTCTTTATAACGTTGCGGGCAACTTCAATTTTAAATTTTTTACCCTTCATTTTTTCATCTTTTACCGCTGTCAGCAGCTCTTTTACCTTGCCAAATTTTACTGCAGCAAACGAAACAAAATCTTTTACTTCGATAAGTCCTAAATCTTCTTTTTCTAACTTTCCTTTTTGAGAAAAGAAGCCTACAATGTCAAACTTGTTTAATTTTGTCTTTTTACCACCGCTTATATATATGGTTTGAAATTCTGGCGGTTTTGGCAGAGACGTTATATTTTTTACATCCAGAACCTGCATATCATAATCGATATAATCCATTTTTTTCTCACTTTCGTGAACAATAACATATGCCGTTCCAGTTGCCTGCATACGCGCTGTACGTCCGTTACGGTGCGTAAATTCATCTTCTTTTAAAGGCAAATGATAATGAATTACGTGTTTCATTTCCGGAATATCCAATCCGCGTGCGGCAAGATCTGTCGTGATGAGGTAACTAATACTGCCGTTTCTAAACTGGATTAAAGCACGCTCACGTTCGTCCTGATCCATTCCGCCATGATAATAGGTCGCGTAAATGCCTTTTTCGTTTAAAGTGTCGCTGATACGTTCTGCAGCATCACGATGGTTACAAAAAATAATAGCCGACTGCGATTTTAAAGAGCAGATTAAATTGAACAAACTTTCTAGTTTATCTTTGGCGGGCGAAACAATCATTTTCATCGAAAGATTCGCTTTCTCCTCTTCTTCCGGAATAAAATCTAAAACTGTAGGATTTACAACTCGGGTGTATTTTGGAATCTCAATATCAGAAGTTGCTGAAACCAAAACCCTTTTATTGACTTTCGGTAATCTGCCAATAATAAAAGACATTTGTTCGTGAAACCCTAATTGAAGCGATTTATCAAATTCATCTAAAATTAAAGTCTGAATTTTATCGCTCCTAAAAGTTTCTCTGTCAATATGATCGGCGATTCGTCCCGGTGTTCCAATTAAAACTGCCGGAGGATTGCTTAAATTCTTGATTTCAGTATCAATAGAATGTCCGCCGTAGCAGATATTTACTTTGTACTGCGTTCCCATTTTCTTCCAAACCTGTTCAATCTGAAGTCCAAGCTCGCGCGACGGAACCAAAATTAAACATTGAACCGATAAAATTTCCGGCTGTAACAATTCTAAAACCGGAAGCAAAAACGCTAATGTTTTTCCAGATCCAGTTGGCGAAAGTAATAAAACGTTGTTTTCATTCAAAATAGCATCTTGTGCCATTTCTTGCATTTCGTTTAGGCTTTCAATTCCTAAATTGGAAAGTATATTGTTGGAATGGTGATTTTTATTCATTTTGCAAAAGTAGAGAAAATAGTTGGCAGTGTACAGCTTTTAGTATTCAGTTTACAGCCGCAATCACAGTTTTCAGCCATGATTAAATAGTTTTTGCCACTAATTTCACGAATTTCCACAAATTAATTCGTGCTAATTCGTGAAATTCGTGGCTAACTTTAAATCTAAATTTCTCTATATTTGATTTCTATTAAAAACCCAAATCATGAGATTTTTTACCATAATCATTTCACTTTTTACGCTTACCATTTTTGCTCAAAACAATAAAAAATACGATACGTTTTTTGAGAAAGGAAACGGAAATCAATCGGCAGCTTATCAGGAAACTATTGCTTATTTTAAGCTTTTAGCAAATGATTTCCCGACGATTCAGATTAAAGAAATGGGACTGACAGATTCTGGAGAACCTTTACACATGGTAACTTTTAATCCTGACAAGGAATTTAATTTTGATAAAATACAGAAAACCAAAGCTGTTTTGTTTCTCAATAACGGAATCCACGCTGGAGAACCTGACGGAATCGATGCAACAATGCAGTTCTACAGAGATTTAGCGATTGGAAAACTGAAAGCTCCAAAAAATACGGTTATAGTTACGATTCCAGTTTATAATATTGGCGGGGCTTTAAATAGAAATTCTACAACACGCGCGAATCAGGACGGACCGGAAATTTATGGTTTTAGAGGAAATGCCAGAAACTACGATTTGAATCGTGACTTAATGAAATCGGATACGAGAAATACAAAAAGTTTTGTCGAGATTTTCCAAAAAATAAATGCCGATGTTTTTATCGATAATCACGTAAGCAACGGTTCTGATTATCAATACAAATTAACTTACATCATGACACAGCACAATAAACTTGGAACTGTTTTGGGTGATTTTATGAACAACGAAATGATGCCGGCTTTGGTAAAAGATCTTCAGAAAAAGAAAATCGAAACAACGCCTTATGTCGATTCGTTTAAGGATACACCAGACAAAGGTTTTGGGCAATTTGTTGATAGTCCGCGATATACAACGGGTTACACTTCCCTATTTAATACGATTGGTTTTGTGGTCGAAACGCACATGCTGAAAAAATATGCCGAACGCGTAAAAATGACGTACGAATACATGAAATCAACTTTGGATTTTACCGATGCAAATTATCAAAAAATAAAAGATTTAAGAGTAAAAAATTTAGAACAATATCAGCCTAAGAAATACTATACTTTAAAATGGGAATTGGACAGCACAAAAGCCACAACTTTTTCATTTTTAGGATATGAAGCGGGTTACAAAAAAAGCAACGCTACAACTGGAAATCGTTTGTATTACGACCGAAGCAAACCGTATAAAAAAGACGTTCGGTATATTAAAGAATTTAAATCGGTTAAGGAAGTGGTGATTCCGACGGCTTATATTGTTCCGAGAGGATATTGGAATATTATTGATCTTTTGAAAAACAATAACATTTCATTTAAACAAATTAAAAACGATACTATTATAGAAGTAGAAAGCTATAGAATTGCCGATTTTAAAACCGTTCCGTCTGCTTACGAAGGACATTATTTACACAGAAACACAACCATAACTTCTAAAATCGTTAAAATGGCTTTCGCCAAAGGAGATTACATTGTGCCAACCAACCAAAAAGGTGTAAAATATCTTGTAGAAGCTTTTGAACCAGAAGGCGTTGATTCGTTCTTTAACTGGAATTTGTTCGACCCAATTTTACAGCAAAAAGAACATTATTCTGACTATATTTTTGAAGATACTGCTGCACAGATTTTAAAAGAAAATCCTGCTCTAAAAGTAGAATTAGAAGCTAAAAAACAATCTGATCCTGCTTTTGCCAAAAATGCCGAAGCGCAATTGGATTGGATTTACAAACATTCTGTTTATTATGAAAAGGCACATTTGCAGTATCCTGTTTATCGTGTTTTGTAGTTTTTTTTGCAAAAAAATTATAATAGCCCCTGGCTTTAGCCAGGGGAATTAAAATACCAATCGAAAAGGCTTTAGCCAAAAAAATCGATTTGGCTAAAGCCCTTTGCAGCGTTTAAATTTTATCATCCAGCTAAAGCTGGACGCTATTAAAATTCATTTTTAAATTTACTAAAAAATGACATACAAACTCTTTCTCGACGATATTAGAGACGTAAATATGGTTTACAAAAAACTAACTAATAATGATTTCGTTGTCGTTAGAAATTTCGATGATTTTAAAACCGTAATTCTTGAAAAAGGGCTTCCCGAATTAATTAGTTTTGATAATGATTTAGGTCTTGATGAAAATGATCAAATTGCCGAAGATGGTTACGCTTGCGCCAAATGGCTTGTTTATGAATCTGGAATTGATTTACAAAATTTAAAATTCAATGTCCATTCTGCTAATCCTGTTGCGAGCCAGCAAATTCAGGGTTTGCTTGATAATTATATTAAATATTTGAAAGGTTAAATTTCATTCATGATGCTCATATAAGTAGATTTTTCAATAGAAAACTTGATTAAAAAATGTGCTTTAACCGAGCTAACGCCTGGTTGCTTAAAGTTCGTTATGTTTATGACATTCATACATTTTTGGAATTTCCAAATACAAAAAGCATTTCTATTTTTTTTACAAAATTTTCTTACAGTATATTTTAATAATTTTTATTTTTACACATTAATATCTCATAATTTTATAAAAATGGAATTACCCGAAAATTTTAAAAAATTTCAAGACTTGAATGATTTTCTAGAAAAATTTGGCGCATATACTCTTGATAAACAACACAATTTATATAATGTAATTGGCGAAAATTCATGGAATGTCGACTTAAACAAACAAGAGATTTATTTTGGAGACACCCTAACTTTTCCTATTCAGGTTTTAGGTTCATTTTCACATTCATCAGAAACATGGTTATGGATTTGGGAAAATAAATCAGGATATTCTGAATCTTTAATGGAACAGGCATTAGCATTAAAAAAATACGGAGAAGAAAATAACATTGATTTATTAAAAACAGGCCAGTTTGATGCTTATCAAAGTGATTTGCATTTGTTTGGAATGCTTGCATCTGAGGTTTTTAATTCAAGCGCTTATTACCTTGCAAATTATGGTCAGGGAACAATGGTTCTTACTATAAAATCTGATTTAATTGATAACCAAGAGAGTTACGATAACATAAGAGTTTCAACTGTTTTTCCTGAATTTATATCATTATTTGAAATAAACAATCACAAGAATGCCTTGGTAAATTATTTATTATTAAAAGGTTATAAATTATTTGAAAATAAAAATGAATTGATTGCAGAAAAAAACGAGAAAAAAATAACGGCTACATTTAATGAAAACAATCTTTTAACGGGGTTAAAAGGGTAAATTAAAAAATCTAACGATCAAAGCTTTTATGATACTTTTTTGTTTGATTCCATATCCCGATAGCGCGGATTTGTAATCCGTGCCCACAAAGAGAAGCAGTTTCAAAAATACAAAATTGATATACTATGCGGGCACGAATTACAAACTCGATAGCTCGGATTTGCAATCCATGCCCTTAACGAGAGAAAATATTAAAAATGAAGCTTTCCTTAGTTTGCGGGCACGGATTACAAATCCGCGCTATCGGGTTCCTATGGTTTCTTTTTTAGAAGATTCTTTCTATTCTTTCTTTAAAATGTAAGTATTATGCTTTCCATTATTGAAGTTAATATCAATATATGGACATACCCATTTATAACTCTGATTATCAAAAGTAATTATTCCAAAATTTTTAGTTTTTTTTAACGCCCAACTATCTGCATTATTCAAATCTTTTTCAAAAGTTAAGCTTAATGTATCATTTCTTTCAACTACTGAGAGCTTATATAATTGATATAACTGAAATCCTTTAGCGGAATAAGTTAAAGAATCTTTATGTATGGTAATGGAAATATCATGTAAGTCTCGCCAATCATCACTATTCTCATTCATGGTAAATAAATATTTTCCATACCACTTTTGATTTAAAAAAATCTCTTTCTTTTTGTTTTTAGATTTAATAAAATAGCTTTTATATTCGTAAAAAAGAGCTGTAAATTTATTTCTATTAGAATTGTTCAATAATGCTGTATCCTTTTTTATTATTTTGGGAGTTGAATTTATATAAATAGGCTCTCTGTAATGATTAGTAATATGCCTTGCATTCAATAATTTTTTATTAAATGTAAATGTGTATTTTGAATTGCCCATTTCGCCAAAAGTTTCTATATTTATTATAGAATCACTATTGTATAATTTTTTAAATAGTTTAGCTTCTGTTCCCTCTGATGATTCTCCATATATAGCTATATCTTTAATTAATTGTAGAGAATCTTTCTTAAACACAGTGCTTTTGTATTGACATTGTTCTTTTCGTTTACAAGAAAATAACACTGTCAATACAATTAAAAAAGTTAAATTTTTTATTTTTTTCATAATTTTTAATTTATAAAGGAATCTTAGTATAATCATTGTGAACTTCAAGCAATTCCCTTAAATCCTGAGTTGTTTTTCCATATGTCATTTCAAAGTGAGGTTTATCAACAAAACTTTTCCAATCTCCACCCCATGCTAAACCCCATTTTTTGCCAATTGGAGCAATATTAGATAAAACCGTTTCTTGTTCTACCCAATCGATAGTACCATTTTTTATTTCTGCAACATCAATTGCCAAACCAAAATTATGATTACTTTCCCCTCCTCTTGCATTTGTAACTTTTGGACGTTGCCTAAACAAAGTATCTTGTTCTGCATAAGTTCTATACCCTTGAATTATTCTTAATTTAATTCCCATAGTTTTTTCGACATCATTGATAAAATTTTTGACAGCACATTTTATTTTAGGATGAAGTTTATCAATTCTTGAATTAGTGACAGTATCCCAAGTCTCTAAGCATTCTCCTTTTTTATTTTCTATAATAGTTTCATTTTTACAGCTAAAAGCAGTTTCTTTTAAGCTTAATCCCTCTCTATAAATCTCTTCAGCAACCATTGTAATCTCCCAGACATATGTATTACCATCAGGATTTGTCGCCTTTTTGTATTTTATTTCTTTCCCCTGATGATTCAACTTAGTTGCCCATTCCCATTCTCCATTTTCTTTAAAAAAAATTGGATTGTTTCGATAAGCTGCACCGCTTAAAACAATACGATTAAGTTCTTTTCCGTGTCCCGATATTGAAGGGTATAAAACCGCCAAATACAAATCTGTAAGTGTTTCATATTTTTTTTTGACTACAAAGTGGTTCTTAACATATATTAAATGTTTCTGAACATAATCCATTTGTTCAATAAAAGTCATTTTGACTAATTTTTCTTGTGTAGTACCTAAATCATGAGTAGCATTCTCCCCAAATTGAATTAAGCCCACATAACCAATACCATTATCAATGGATGGGCTAAATGTTTTATTAGTTTCTAAAGCCATAACTGTCATTAACCAATTAGGATCCACTCCTAAAGTTTTTGAAACTTCTGAAACTTTTTTTCTCTCATCGCAACCTATTTTGTTACCCCAAACTAAATTATAATCCTTACATAAACATTTATTTTGATGCCACATAGAATCCCCAACATCAACCATTAGTAAACTATTTATAAATTCTTGCTGTGGGTCGTAAACAACAGTTGTATTTACCGCGATTTTCTGTTCCTGGTAATCGTGAGCTTTTTTATCTGGTTTAGTTATTCCCCTGGTTTCTTTTTTTGAAGGTTTAGGAACCGGCACTTTTGCAAATATATCTTCTTTATAATCTGGATTGATTACATTGACATTTTCCGTAGGTTTCGAAACTTTTTTGTAAAACTCAGCGGTTACATAATATTCATGAAATACCCCTTCGTTTAACTCACCAGGTGCTGACTTTGCATTGACCAGCCATACTTTTCCTAGGTCGAACGTAAATTCTACATCGGCTTTTCCATTCTGCACATTGGTCTCCTTAGTTTGTATACTAATATCGCTAAGATCTTTTTTACCTCCATCGTCTTCCCATAAAGTAACAATTATAGGGAATTTTTCCATATTTATACAGTGAACACGGGCCGTTATGGTTTCGCCATAACTAAATAACTTAGTCGGCTTTTGTTTATTTTTATCAAGAATTTCAACATGAAGAATTTTTCTTTCTTCAGTATTCTTTGTTTTTATATCAAGAACCGCTTTTTCTCCATTTGCATCAACGAGCATTCTAATTCCTTTTCTTTTGAGACTGTCCTGGGTAAATGTATAATCCACAGTTGTTCCTGTTTTATCGCTTTTAGGCTTTTTTTTCCATTCATTTCCAAATAAAATCCAGACACTCCATTTAATGCTTTGGTCTGATATGTTTTGAAATTGTGGTTCACTTGATTGTGAACGAATTGAACTGCCCAAAAAATCATGTATAGAATAATATTCTTTTATTCCTATTACAGGATTTGGATTCCCGTATATTTTTACTTTACTCATAATGCTGGGCTTTTTTAATAACAAAGAGTCTGTTTTTTATCTCCTTTTTCAATTGTAACAAAACTGAATAGTTGTGATTGTTGTTTATTTTTTTTTGTCTTCGTCTTTTGCATATTCATTAATAGCAGTAATTAATTCCAATTACTAAACAATTATAGATTATAATCTACAATCTAATTCAAATCATAAATGTAGTCTTTTTATCCTTTTTAATTTAAACAATATAAATATTTTCTTTCATTTTTTAATTTTTAACAAAAAGAATAGATATGTTATTATTGAAATGCATAAACCTAAGTTAAAATCTCTGCTCATTAACGCAATAATCAATACAATAAAGAGGACACATACGAGACACACACGACAGCAAAAAATAAAATTAAAAAACAACAAAGAAGCCTAATAAAAACAATTTTTATTAGGCTTCTTTAAATTCCAAAAAGAACAAAAAACTTATTTATCATTCAATATTTTTTCTAAATACTCAACTTTATCTTTTTTAGCTTGAATTAAACGTTCGTAAAGCTTTTTATTTTCTTCGTAAGCTTCAATCAACTTTTCTAAAGGATTCCCGATAGCGCGGATTTGTAATCCGTGCCCACAAAGAGAAGCAGTTTCAAAAATACAAAATTGATATACTATGCGGGCACGGATTACAAATCCGCGCTATCGTTATCTATAATTATTTATCGATCGGTATTTTATCTTAAGTTCAATTAGTAATTTAGAAAAAATCGATTTTACTTCTTCATCCACTAGCCTTAAACATAAAGTTTAACAACAAAAAAAGCCTAATAAATATTAAAAATTTATTAGGCTTTTTTTAATTCCAGAAAGAACAAATAACTATTTATCCTTCAATATTTTTTCTAAATACTCAACTTTATCTTTCTCAGCTTGAATCAAACGTTCGTAAAGCTTTTTATTTTCTTCGTAAGCTTCAATTAGTTTTTCTAAAGGATTAAAAGTGAATATTGGTCCATGTGCGAATGCACCATTACTACCACTATTATCATAGAAATTATTGAAATAATTAATTGCAGCTTCTTCTGAAAAGTTTTTCAGCGCTTCAACATTTACGCCCAAAGCTTTTGCAATCTGTTTTAGCTTTTCATCATCTATCGTTTCGCTATTTTCTAAAGCAGAAATCGCTTGTTGGTTTGTTCCTAAAGCTTGAGCCAAAGCTTCTTGCTTCATGTCACGAAGTTCGCGAATTCGGCTAATTTTTCTTCCGATATGGCTTGGTTTTGCAAATGTGGTCATAATTCAAAAATATTGCTTATGAAACAAAAGTACGATTTTTGAGACATAAAATTAAAATAAGTTTCTAAGATTATTAGGTGTTAAGATTCTAAGTTTTCTCTTGATCTTTTACTCTGCCAGCAAAAAAACTTTAAACCTGAAATCTGAAACAAATTTAATCTCAAAGTGCAGCTCGCGTGAGGGATAGAAGGAAGCTGCCGAAGCAGCCCGTATAGCCCGACAGCATCGCGATAAGAGGGCGTATAAGCGCAAAGCAGGTTTGCCCTCTTATCGCGATGGTGGCACGCCCAAATAGTTATTCTTACATTTTTTTATTTCTGTGCGCAACCTTTTAAAATATATTTTACTACTGGATATAACTTAAAAGGTAAAAAAATGAAAAAAATAATAAATCTTCTTTTGATTGGATTTTTCGCTGTTGCATGTTCAAACGATGAAAGCCCTAAAGAACCGGAATTGGTTTCTATTACAACCAATTATTATGTGGATAATGAAATAATTGACTCTTCAAAGTCTAATTATTCAAATCAGCAGCTGCAAAACGTACAAAACTTAGATCAAAGCCGTACAGAATATAAATACAATAATAATTTGATTGCTTCAGCTTCTAATTATGAACCGGATGGCTTTTTATTCTCAACCAACAAATATACTTTTGACAGTAATGATCGTTTAACTGAGGATGCTGTTGTTTTTAGTGATAACAGCATTATAAAATATACTATTACTTATAACGAAAATTCTATTCTTGTTACTTACAGTCATTACAATGGCAACTCTATAGTATATGAATTGGAACTCAATGGTGATAAGCAGGTGATTAGCAAACGAGCAGTCTTGGTAAATGGTGCGCCGCCTAAAGCAAATTCTTTAAGATACCAATATACTTATGCGGGCAAAAATTTGATTAGCGTGACTTCTTTTAATGCTGCAACAAATATTACTACACCGCTTGTTACGTATACTTACGGCACTTTGAAAAATGAGACAGATTCTTCTAGGCATATGTATGGAAAGGCCTGGAAAATGAATAGTTTTTTAATGGTTATAGTAAATCAGGGAAATTACACGCCGCAGGTTTCTGAAAATTTAATTTCGAGTTATAAAGAAGGCACAAGAGACGCTGTAATAAATCGAGAGTATCGCGATGGTAAAATTTCGAAAACGACTACTGAATACAATACATCTTGGGATGTCGCAATGAAAATAGAGTCTGTTTATGAGTATAAGTAAAATAATCTTTTTTTTAAAATAATTCTTTTAAATCCATCATCTATGAAAAAAATAATATCTCTGCTTATAGCATTATTAATTGTTTCATGTACTAATGATTCTGATAATGTTGTTCCTGCAAACAAGAATACAACCTTGTCAACCATTACAAAAAACTATTATTTAAATGGTAATTTAAACCATAAATCCAGTAAAATATATTTTATTAATGAAAAAGTAAGCGTAGTTCGTTTTTTAGACGGAACATATGATGATTATAAGTATAACTCAGATAATTTAGTATCTTCTATATTAAAATACAATTCAGCAAATACACTTTTATTTACTACAAACTATTCTTATGATAATTTAGATCGCATAACTAAAATTGAAGAAATCCCGACTACTTCATATTCCGTAACTCAGAAGGTTAAGATAAGGAATTTCGCTTATTACCAAAATAAAATAGTTTTTATCAGAGAATTTCCTTCTCAAGAATTCTATTCGTATACATACGAATTGCTGCTTGATAACAATAATAAAATAATCAAAAACAATTGGATAGGATACAATGAAGTAGTTTTTTCTAACATTCCATCGTCTTATGAATACATCTACACCAATGGTAATTTAACATCTGCAAATATCGATGATGAAATTTCATACAACGATCTAAAAAATGATTACAGCTATAAAAAAACACTTTTTGGGAAAGAATGGAAACAAAATAGTTTTTTGGCTAATTTATATCCAGATAATGAAAAATCTATTACAAGTTATAGCAGCTACTACTACTGGATAACAGAAATTGAAATATCTGAGAACTTGATTTCAGCTTACAAAAAAAAATATTTAGAGCAATTTAATTTTAACATGACGGCTTCATATGAATTTAATGACAAAAAACAGATCTTAAAAGAAATCAAAAACTATAAAGTAACCACAGGAAATGATATGATGGACAGCGTTAAGCTAGAAATTATTTACGACTATCAATAATTCTTAAAAAAAGAAAAGACTTAACGGATAATTCTATTGAGTCTTTTTTTTAGTATTAAAATATCTAAGATAATCAAATTTAAACTCTAATTTTTGAAGGCCAGCCATTTTTAGCAATTAAAGAAACAACTACGAGTGAAAAATCTGCAAAGGATCTTCAATTTAATCCTGTGACTCCAGAAAAATTAATAGAGGAAATAAAAAAACTGGACCGATTAAATTAATTATCATAATAAATGGATTAACATTGATGATCTAGATAAATTATAAAAAAGCCCCAATTAATATTTGGGGCTTTTAAATTTTATATTAATCTGCTTTGGCTTTTACTTCCTCTGCAAACAACAATTTAATATTCTCGTAAGAGTTTGTAAGTGCTTCTTTAATTTGTTCCGGGTTTAGCCAGGCTACTTTTTCGATTCCTTCTTCAATTTGTCCGTGTGGTGTTCCTTCAAAATCAGACTGCATTTCGAACCAATGCGTAATTTTAAGTTTGTATTTTCCGTTACGTTTAAAAATATGATAGGTTTTTTGAAGTTTATTGGTAATTCGGAGTTGATTTACGCCTGTTTCTTCTTCAACTTCGCGCATTGCGGTTGCTTCAATGTCCTCACCTTTCTCGATTCCGCCCTTAGGTAAATCCCATTTTCCGTTTCTAAAGATAAACAAAACCTCGCCTTTCTTGTTGTACACAAAGCCTCCGCCAGCTTTATTTACCGGAATTTTGGCCTTTAGGGTTTTCATTATTTCACTTTCGTCAGGATGATATAAAATGGCTTTTTGAATTTTATTTTGAAAAATTTTGACTATAAGCTGTTCGATATCAATACTCTCCAACAAGAACAATTGGAAATCTGTTTCCTTCGAGATTTCATTTGTCAAAAAAAGTGGTTTGTCGTTCACAAAAACTTTATACATTTGTACTATGATTTTTAATAAAGATACTGCCGAAAAAACAGCTGAATTGCTTTTGCAAATAAATGCAATTAAATTGAATCCAGAAAATCCTTTTACATGGGCTTCTGGATGGAAATCTCCTATTTATTGCGATAATAGGTTAATTCTTTCATTTCCTAGCATCCGAAACTACGTTCGTGATGAGTTTGCGAAGAACATTGAAAAACAATTTGGAAAGCCTGATGTCATTGCCGGTGTTGCCACTGGAGCCATTGGAGTTGGGATTCTTGTTGCCGAAAGTCTTGGACTTCCGTTTGTATACGTACGTCCGGAACCAAAAAAACACGGAAGACAAAACCAAGTTGAAGGTTTTTTACAAAAAGGTCAAAATGTTGTAGTCGTTGAAGATTTAATCAGTACCGGAAAAAGCAGCTTAATGGCTGTAGAAGCTTTAAGAAGCGAAGGTGCCAATATTAAAGGTATGGCTGCAATTTTTACATACGGCTTTGGTGTTGCTGAGGAAAATTTTAAAGAAGCAAATGTTGATTTATTCACATTAAGCAACTACGAAAACCTATTGGACCTGGCTGTTCAAAAACAATATATTACAGAAGATCAGCAGTCTACTCTGCAAGAATGGAGCGTAAGCCCATCGACTTGGGGACAGGAATAGATTTTAGATTTAGATTTTCTAAAAATCGCTGCGCTCTTTTTGTAATTTGGGATGAAGTTAAAGTTTCAGCTTTGCGAACTTTGCGCAATTAAACATAAAGATTAGAAAAAAACCTTGCGCCTTTGCGTTTAAATAAAAACAAAAAAAACATATGAACTTAGAAAGTCCAAAAGTTACTGTTCAGAAATCAGCACAGGATTTATTTGATCAATTGACTGATGTTAAGAATTTTGAAAAATTAATGCCGGATAACATTGCTAAATTTGAAGTAACCGGCGAAGACTCTTTTATTTTTGGATTGAAAGGCATGCCGGAAATCAAATTAAAAATGAAAGACAAAATCGCTCCAAATAAAATTGTTTTGGGCGCTGCAAGTGATAAACTTCCGTTTACTTTAACATCAAACATAGACAGTATTTCTGATTCAGAAAGTGCTGTTCAATTGTTTTTCGAAGGCGAATTCAACGCTATGATGGCAATGATGGTTAAAGGTCCAATCAGTAAGTTTATTGAAACTTTAGCAAACAATATGCACAAACTTTAATAATGGTTAATTATTAATTGTGAATTATAAATGAAAGGCCTGATTTGATTATCAGGCTTTTTTTTGTTGCCACGAAGGCACAAAGCCACGAAGTTTTTTTTGAAATATACTTTGAAATTCTTTGTGTCTTTGTGCCTTCGTGGCAAAACCTTAGAATCTCAGAACCTTAGTATCTTAGCAACTTAGTAAAGCATCTGAATTTCTTTTATTTCAAATTCCGAAACTGAATCATCTTCTAACAAAACCTGCAGTTTTCCAACCGCAGAAACACCTTGAATAATTCCCATGAAGTTTGTATTCTGAAGATTTCTAAACGGCATTGGAACCCCTTTTTTGAAAAGTGAATTAAGATAATCTTCCCGGAACAAAGAAGTCTTTGTCTGCCATAATTCGGTTTTTTCTTTCATTTTTTCAACGATAGAAACAATTAATGCATTCTTATCAAAAGTTTTTCCGGAAATAATGGCAAGCGACGAAGCGTTTGGCAGTTCAGCATAATTAGTTTGATTGACATTCAGTCCAATTCCGACAACTGACACGATTCTGCCATCACTTTTTAAAGTATTTTCTATCAGTATGCCACCAATCTTCTTATTGTATGACATAATGTCGTTTGGCCATTTTATGCATAAATCAGGAATATTTAAAGATTTTAAAACTTCTAAAACCGACAAAGAAACGATGATGCTCAAATTGAATACCTTTTCATTATGAAAAAGGAAATCCTTTACCAAGACGCTCATAATTAAGTTTTTACCAGTCTCAGACTTCCACACAGCTCCCATTTGCCCCTTGCCTTTTGTCTGATTTTCAGCCGTTACCACCGTAAAATTCTCCAGTCGATCCTTACTTGACATTGATTTTAGGAAATCATTTGTAGAATCTATGGCATCGAGTTTGATTAGTTTCATTAAATAATTTAAATATCTTAGTTTAATATTTTGTTAAGGTTCAAAAATAATGACAAAATTTGGTAACTTTACAAATTCATATAAAATAATTCATGGCGAAAAAGACTATTAATAATGATGTTCTATTGGCGAACATAATCAAAGGGATTGAGGAAGTAAAAGGAAATGATATTGACATTCTTGACTTAAGGGATATAGACACAGCGGTTTGTGACTATTTTGTCATTTGCAACGGTAGCTCAAACACCCAAGTTAACGCCATTGTAAATTCAATTCAAAAAACAGTATCTAAAGACTTAAAAGATAAACCTTGGCACGTAGAAGGAACCGATAATGCAGAATGGGTTCTTATGGATTATGTGCATATTGTGGTACATGTTTTCCAAAAACACATTCGTGAATATTACAATATCGAAAGCCTTTGGGGTGACGCCAAAATAACTACAATCGAAAACAAATACTAAAGAAAAATTTTTCTAAATGGCTAAAGATAATAATCCAAATCCGAATAAATTTAAAATAAGTCCCTGGTTAATATATACCGCAATACTTTTAGTTTTTTTATTTATAAGTTTTGCTACCGGTGGATCTAACTTAAGCGAACCTGCTCAATTGACTTCTTCTAAATTCAATACTTTATTAGAAAAAGGACAAATTGAAAAAGTTATCGTTTATAATAAAGCT
This sequence comes from Flavobacterium sp. HSC-32F16, assembly GCF_024171645.1. Taxonomy (GTDB): domain Bacteria; phylum Bacteroidota; class Bacteroidia; order Flavobacteriales; family Flavobacteriaceae; genus Flavobacterium. The sequence continues at coordinate 1,135,032 of NZ_JALKAC010000001.1, forward strand.
GAAGCTGAAGTTTACTTAACTCAGGCAGCCCTTAAAGATGCAGCAAACAAAAAAGTTGCTAAAGATCTTTTCGACAGAGCAAACAAAGGTCCTCACTATACTTTAGAAATTGGTAACGACCAGATTTTTCAAACTAAACTTGAAAAAGCAGTTAACGAAGGAAAACTAAAAGACTTTAATTTCATTCAGAAAAACAACTGGAGCGATATTTTAATCAGCTTACTTCCTATCATCATCATTATTGGTGTGTGGATTTTCATTATGCGTAAAATGTCTGGCGGAGGCGCTGGCGGAGGCGGACAGATTTTTAACATTGGAAAATCTAAAGCGAAACTTTTTGATGAAAAAACAGATATCAAAACTACATTTAAAGATGTGGCAGGTTTAGAAGGTGCAAAAGAAGAAATACAAGAAATTGTTGAATTCCTTAAAAACCCTGAAAAATATACAAACTTAGGAGGTAAAATTCCAAAAGGAGCTTTACTTGTAGGACCTCCTGGAACTGGTAAAACTTTACTTGCAAAAGCTGTTGCCGGCGAAGCACAAGTGCCTTTCTTCTCGTTATCAGGTTCTGATTTCGTAGAAATGTTTGTGGGAGTTGGAGCATCTCGTGTACGTGATTTGTTTAAACAGGCAAAAGAAAAATCTCCTGCTATCATTTTCATCGATGAGATTGATGCTGTAGGTAGAGCAAGAGGAAAAAGTAATATGTCTGGCGGAAACGACGAAAGAGAAAACACTTTAAACCAGTTATTGACAGAAATGGATGGTTTTGGTACAAACTCTAATGTAATCGTTTTGGCAGCAACCAACAGAGCTGATGTTCTTGACAAAGCTTTAATGCGTGCAGGACGTTTTGACAGACAAATTTTTGTTGACTTACCAGACATTCGCGAGAGAGCTGAAATCTTCCAGGTACACTTAAAACCAATTAAAAAAGTAGAAGGTCTTGATCTTGATTTCTTAGCAAAACAAACTCCGGGATTCTCTGGGGCTGATATTGCAAACGTTTGTAACGAAGCAGCATTAATTGCAGCTCGTAATAATAAACCCGCTGTTGACAGACAAGATTTTCTTGATGCAGTTGACAGAATCATTGGCGGACTTGAAAAGAAAAATAAAATCATTACTCCAGACGAGAAAAGAGCAATTGCAATTCACGAAGCTGGTCACGCTACTGTAAGCTGGATGCTGGAACACGCTGCACCACTTATTAAAGTAACAATCGTACCTCGTGGTCAAAGTTTAGGAGCTGCATGGTATTTACCAGAAGAAAGACAAATCGTAAGAACAGATCAAATGTTAGACGAAATGTGTGCTACAATGGGCGGAAGAGCTGCAGAAAAAGTAACTTTTGACAGAATTTCGACTGGCGCATTAAGTGATTTAGAAAAAGTAACTCGTCAGGCGCGTGCAATGGTAACCATTTACGGATTGAACGAAAAAATTGGAAACGTTACGTATTACGATTCAACAGGTCAAAGCGAATATAATTTCTCTAAACCATATTCTGACGAAACAGCAAAAATTATTGATGCTGAAATTTCAGAATTAATTGAAGGTCAATACCAAAGAGCGATTCAAATTCTAGAAGAAAACAAAGACAAATTAAATCAGCTTGCTGACATATTAATTGAAAAGGAAGTTATTTTTAAAGATGACTTAGAAACAATTTTCGGAAAACGTACTTTTGATAAAAATTTAGAGGAAGTGGTTTCGTAAATTATTCAATAAATATGCAATATTTTTTAAAATCTTAATTCAAAACAGGCTTTTGAATTAAGATTTTTTTATCTTTGAACGTTTTCAATTAACATGTAAAGTATTTCATATAAAAAATGAATTTTTTCAAAAAAATATTTGGTTCCGGCGAATCTGCTTCTGACGAAGAACACGAAAGTGAATACGCAGGAACTCCTGCTCCGAATAGTCATTTGTCTTTAGACGAACAATTCATTTTCAACTTCAAGAAAAATGGCGGAAAATTTCTGTATTGTGAAAATACTCAGGAAGTAACAGAACAATTCGAAAATATTTTAGAAGAAAACGATTGGTTTGAAAATGAAGTTTTATGTTACGAATCGGCTCTTTTTCATTTATTAGAAGAAAACAAACTTTTTTACATTGCTCCTTCTCATCCAAAGTTTTTATTGGCGAGCTGCGAAAATTTAATTGCAGATGAAGGTTCTATTTTGTTTTCATCTAAGCAAATCAGACAAAACAAACCAAACGATTTACCGGCTAATATTGTAATTATTGCTACAACAAGTCAAATTCTTCCAATGAAAAGTGATGGCTTAAGTGCTATTAAACGCAAATACGATAGAGATATCCCAACTAATATCACCACAATAAAATATTTCGAAAAAGCAAAAGAAGAAGATTTTACGCAGTACGGAAGTGTTGCCAAAAACCTTTATTTACTGCTCTTAGAAGATCTTTAAGATGAACGAAACGCTTAAAAGAACCATTTCTGGTGCTGTTTATATTGCTCTGTTGTTAACTTCAATCCTGTTTTCTACTGAAAGCTTCATTGTTCTTTTTGGTATTTTTCTAATTATTACTATTTATGAGTTTTCTAATATAGTTAACCTAAATAAAGTCTTTTCGATATTATTTGGAACTTTACTGTACAGTATAGTAATTCTGGTAAGCCACTACAATAAACAAACTGCTGATTACCTCAATAAAACATTTCAATCTAACACTAGTTTAGAAACCAACATTCAGCAATTAGATCTTGTACTTCTTGCTATTACACTTGTAGTTTCTATTAAATGCATCATATTCTTATTTTATGATTCAGTTCAAAAAGTAAGCACTTCATCAAAATATTTATATCTTTTAGGATATATTACGCTTCCATTTATTTTTATTGTAAAAATTTCCTTTGGAACAAATGATTACAATCCGAAAATCATTTTAGGCTTGTTTATTTTAATCTGGACAAACGATACTTTTGCGTATTTGGTTGGAAAATCCGTAGGAAAGCATAAATTGTTTGAACGTGTTTCTCCCAAAAAAACAATCGAAGGTTTTGTAGGCGGAATGGTTTTCGCTGCTTTTGCAGGTTTTTTGATTTCAAAATTTTACATACAGCCTAATCCGGATTTTAGCAGTAAATCGATCTTAATATGGACTATTATCGCTCTAATAGTAAGTGTTTTTGGAACGATTGGCGATTTAATAGAATCAAAATTTAAAAGAATTGCCGGCATAAAGGACAGCGGTTCAATAATGCCCGGACACGGAGGTATACTAGATCGATTAGATAGTGTTATATTTGTAGCACCAATTATATTTTTATTTTATCAAATTTTATATTATGTTTCATAAAGAAGGAGGCCCGTCTATTTTATTAGGTGTAATTTTCACTGTTGTTGTGGTTTTATTAGCTGATCAGTTTATTGATATCTATTGGCTGCAAAAACTAGTGCAAATTTTTGCTTTAGTAGTTTTAATTATTATTCTGCAATTTTTTAGAAATCCAAAAAGAATTGCGATTCGCAACATCGATCAAATTCTTGCTCCGGTTGATGGAAAAGTAGTAGTTATTGAAGAGGTTTACGAAGGCGAATATTTTAAAGACAAACGTTTACAGGTTTCTATCTTTATGTCACCAATCAATGTTCACGTTACGCGTTATGCAATGGACGGAATTATAAAATTCAGTAAATATCATCCTGGAAAATTCTTGGTTGCATGGCACCCAAAAGCGAGTGAAGAAAATGAAAGAACAACTGTAGTTATTGAAAATGAAACTTTTGGAGCTATTCTTTACAGACAAATTGCAGGAGCTTTGGCTCGTAGAATTGTAAATTATGCAAAAGAAGGAACACAGGTTGTACAAGGTACAGATGCCGGTTTTATTAAATTTGGATCGAGAGTAGATTTATTTTTACCTTTAGGTACACCAATTAATGTTGTTTTAGGACAAAAAGCAATTGGAGGAAAGACTATTATTGCTACGAAAGCTTAAATGGCAGACAAAGATTTAGAAAGACGTTTTACTGAGGCTGTAGAGATTGCAATGAATATGACTCAGGCCTCGCTGCCGCAAGATGTGCAGCTAAGACTTTATGCATTTTACAAACAGGCCACTTTTGGGACTGCAGTTTACAATCAGTCGGAGAATTTTGATTTGAGAAATGCATTTAAAACAAATGCCTGGATGCAGATCAGCCATTTATCAACAGATGAAGCTAAAGAGAATTATATAGAGATTATCAATTCGCTAAAATCAAAATAAATTAATATTATGAAGAAAATAATTGTTCTTTTCAGTATTTTGCCTTCATTCATACTATTATTTTCCTGTAATGATAATAACAAGCTGACTGAAGTTGTAGAAGTTCCTCTTCCTACCAAGGAAGAAAAAATAGTAATTGGATCACCAAATGATGTAAAAGCAGATCCGGGTTCTTTTGAACTCACAAAGCTGACTTTTGCTTATGATGGATTAAGTCCGGCGTTACGATCATTAACTTTAGAAACACATTATTCTAAGCATTATTTGTCGTACACCAATAATTTCAACAAAGAAATTGTTTCGACTGAATTCGAAAATATGCCAATTGAGGATATTTTAAAAAAATTAGATTTAAACAATGCAAAACTTCGCCAGAATGCTGGAGGGTATTACAACCATACGCTTTATTTTAATATTCTGACACCCAAAGAGCAGACTCCAAAAGATACGCTTGCAAGTTCTATTAATAAAGAATTTGGCTCATTTAATAATCTAACCAATCAGTTTAAAGGTCAGGCCGAAAAACAATTTGGTTCAGGATGGGTTTGGTTAGTTGTTGATCGATATGGAAAACTTCAAATTACAACTACCGAAGATCAGGACAATCCATTAATGAAAAACGCTTTGATTCCGGGAACGCCAATTTTAGGCATCGATTTATGGGAACACGCTTATTATCTGGATTACCAAAATAGAAAAGGAAGTTACATTGACGCTTTTTATGAACATATAAATTGGGAAAGAGTAAACGAATATTATATCGAAGCCCTCAAAAAGGTCAAGAAAGTATAAAAAACAAAAAAGCTGATACTTAATTCGTATCAGCTTTTTTTGTTTTAAAATTGTTCTACATCGTTCCGTTAAACCTGTTAGGTTTGCTGCGAGAAAAGTTACAACGTTAAATCTATACTAAATAATTGTTCCCTGATCCGAACAGGCAAATCATTTCAATTCGTAAATAAATGATTCGGACGGTACTATTTTTACTCTTGCAATTCCTTCACCATTATCTACTATTAGTTTTACAGAATTCGTTTTGTACAATTGATCTGTAAGCGTATATTCTCCATCTTTTAAATTCCATTTCGAAATAACATCCGTTGGAATCTTCAAATTAAATTCACTTGTTTTTTCTGAAGAAAAATTAGCCGTAACAATCAATTTTTGGCTTTCAGACCAGCGAACATAAGAATAAATTGATTCGTCGTAATTAGCCGTATTTTGACGGTTTACCGATTGTATTTCCTGAAAATCTCCCATTAAAGCTGAACTTTTTAAAGAGAAGTTCAGTAATCGTTTATAAAAATCACGTAAAGCTTTTTCAGAATTAGATAATTGGCCGCCGTCAAATTTTCCTTCATTCATCCATTTTTGATGACTTGGAACTCCAATATAATCAAAAATAGAAGTTCTGGAGCGTGTTCCAAAACCGGCATTTTCATTTCCTGCCTCCCCTACTTCCTGCCCAAAATAAACCATTGTTGGCGATGTGCTTAAAGTTGTCGAAACAACCATTAAAGGTTTTCCTCTTTCGGGCGTACCGGCAAATTCAGGAGAAGCCAAGCGCTGCTCATCGTGATTGTCTAAAAAATGAAGCATATGATGTTCGATATCCGCCATCCCTTTTTGAATGTCTGATAATCCATCTGTTGATGATTTTCCACGAATAATATCTTTCAGTTTATCATAGGTTTCTACTTTATCATACAAATAATCCATTTTTCCTAAACGAATATAATTTCGATATTCATTCGGGTTATACACTTCTGCCAGTAAAAATGCATTTGGATTTTTCATTTTGACAGCAGAGTTCATATAACTCCAAAATTCATACGGAACCATTTCGGCCATATCATAACGAAACCCATCAACGCCTTTTGCAGTCCAATACAAAGCGATCGATTTAAACTTTTTCCATGAATCAGGAACATCTTTATCCTGCCAAAAAGCAAAATGTTCCTGAGATGATTTTTGATCATATCCTGCAGGAAGTTCAGGAAAATCTTTTGTCCCGTCAGGACGAACACCGTAATTTACTTTTACCGTTTCGTACCAGTCGTTTTGATCTGGTTTTACTTTTCGTGATCCATTTCCTGTCCATTTTGCCGGGTTTTCATCAAAAACTCCGTCTACAAGAGGATTTTTTTCTCCATTTAATGGAATATCTCCATCAGGAATTTCAAAATGTATATTCGGGATATAGTAAAAATTATTATCTCGTTTATATTCTACCGTTACATCATCATCGGCGCCAAAATCCTTTACACCTTCAGGATTATTCTTTCCTTCATATTTTCTTGCAATATGATTTGGAACAATATCAATAATCAATTTTAGACCTGCTTTATGCGTTCGGGCAATTAGATCTTCAAATTCCTGAAGTCTGTTTGCCGGATTTACAGCCAAATCTGGATTTACATTATAATAATCTTTTACAGCATAAGGAGAACCAGCACGTCCTTTTACTACTTCGGGATCATCATTTGAGATTCCATAAGCAGTATAATCACGAACCAAAGCATGGTGAGGCACACCGGTGTACCAAATATAAGTTGCACCCAAATCTTTAATTTCATGAAGTGCTTTATCTGTAAAATCATTAAACTTTCCAACTCCGTTTTCTTCAATTGTTCCCCAAGGCTTGTTGGTTTTGTTTGTATTTCCAAATAAACGGGTAAAAACCTGATAGACTACAACTTTTTTTTCTTTTGAATTTTCCTGTTTTACTTCACCCATTTTTAAATCTTTTGTTTTGCAAGCCGAAAACAACATAGTCACAGCTATTCCTGTGGCAACAAATTTACTTTTTATCATATTTTTTAATCTAACTTAACGATATGGAAATGAAATTTTAATCCAAAACCAATTCTTAAATTTAGTTTATTTTTTAAAACTCAGATTAAAGTAAATCTGATTTGTTTTTTCTTAATTCTGAAATCGTGAACTACAACGTGAGAGTTCTGGGTTTTGTTGATAAATTTTAAGATGCAGAGTAACAAAGAGACAAAGGCTTTTAAATGTTCTTAAAAAATGTAAAAAAAATCAATTTTAAACTTTGATTCTTTTCCTCTTTTTACCTAGAAACCTAAAAATATAAATTAATCCTAATAACAATCTAAGGTTATATCCTTTTTCATAAATTTGACAAAAATTTAATCACTTGAAGAAATTACTCTTTTTTATATTTTGCGTACTTATTGTAAACGTTCAATCTGCTTTTGCGCAAGCAGCAAAACCAGGTTCAAAACAAATTCATGTAGAACATGCCGATAATTTTGAACGTAACGAAGCTTTGGCGCCGGGTGCAGTGCTTTTGAGCGGAAATGTAAAAGTAGATCATGACGGAATCGTTCTGACCTGTAATAAGGCTTATATTTTTGAAGGAGAAAATTATCTTAAAGCCTTCGGAAATGTACAGTTGGTACAAGGTGATACTTTATTTTTGAATAGTAAATATGCCGAATACAGCGGTAATTTAAAACAAGCTTTTGCAACCGGAGATGCCGTTATGACTTCTCCCGATGCTACTTTACAAACTGATACTATTCATTTTGACCGTAATATTCAACAGGCTTATTATAATACAAAAGGAACAATCGTTAATAAAGACAATACTTTAGTAAGTAAATCAGGAAGATATTTTGCTGCCGAGAAAAAATTTCAATTTCTGACCGAGGTTACGATTACAAATCCAAAGTATGTTATAAAATCTAATCATTTAGATTATTACAGCAATTCCGGACACACTTATTTACTTGGACCATCGACTATTACAAGTAAAGCCAATTATATTTACACGGAACGGGGATTTTATGACACCAAGAAAAATCTCGCGCATTTTTTAAGGAAATCATATATAAAATACGACGACAGGCGCATTGAAGGCGATAGTTTATTTTATAACAGAAATACCGAATTTGCCTCGGCAACGCGGAACGTAAAAATTACTGATTCTATTAATCGTGGTATTGTAAAAGGACATTATGCCGAAATTTTCAAGCTGAAGGATTCGATGTTTGTTACCAAAAGGGCTGTTGCAATTAATTTAGTTGAAAATGACTCGGTTTACATTCACGGAAAAAAACTGATGGTAACAGGAAAAGAAGGTGAACGAATTTTAAGAGCTTTTAATAATGTACGTTTTTATAAAACAGACATGAGCGGAAAATGCGATTCGATACATTCAAACTCCAAAACGGCATTAACCAAGCTAATTGGAAATCCAATTATATGGAATGGAGAAAGTCAGATTACCGGAGATATCATGCACTTAATTGGCGATAACAATACTAAAAAACTAGACTCTTTAAAAGTCCTCAACAATACTTTTATAATATCAAAGGATACCCTCGGAACGGGCTATAATCAGGTCAAGGGCCTCAATTTATTTGGAAAATTTAAAGAAGGAAAACTTCACGATGTCGATGTTATTAAAAACACAGAAGTCGTCTATTTTATGCGGAATGATGATAACGAACTTATCGGAATTAATAAAAACGTGAGCAGTAAAATCAATTTGATTCTTGAAAACAATCTAATTGAAACGATTACCTTTTTCAATAAAGTTGACGGCGATATTTACCCGGAAACCGATTTGCCTGAAAACGCCCGTAAATTACGTGGTTTTGTCTGGCGTGGTGCCGAAAGAATAAAATCGAAAGATGATATTTTTACAGCAGAAGATAACGAGCTTAACGAAAAACTAATTAAAGAAGGTAAAGACCAAGAAGCGAAAGATAAAAATGTACCGCTAAAAGTCAGGAAAGAAACGTTGAATTACGATAAAAAGAAACCAGCAGTAAAAACAGAAACGAAACCCAAAAAGAAGTAATTTTTTTTAGTACTCAGCTGCAGTATTCAGTCACAATCGCATTTACAAAACTTGCGATCTTTGCATTACATGTAATCTTAATTTTAAGCTTACAAACTTTGCGTAAATCTTTACGATCTTTGCGGTAAAATTATTCGCAGTTTTTTAGTATTGAGTCGCAGTCTTAGTTTTCAGTAAATTGAATCCTGAAACGAAAACCTTAGTCACTTTGCCACTTTCAACCTTTAAAAAAATGAATCCAGATTTTATAAAATACCAGGCACAAACTTCTCCTTATCCTTTAGGAATGGAAGTTTCACACGCCATTGGATCTTACATATACGATACAAACGATAAAAAATATTTAGATTTTGTTGCCGGAGTTTCGGCTTGTACACTTGGTCATCAACACCCGAGAGTAAATCAGGCGATAAAAGACCAGTTAGACAAATATTCGCACGTAATGGTTTACGGAGAATACTCGCAAAGTCCGGCTGTACAATATTGCAAATTAATGGCTTCACTCCTGCCCGAATCTCTGAACAAAACGTATTTAGTAAATTCAGGCACAGAAGCAATTGAAGGTGCTTTAAAACTAGCGAAAAGAACTACTGGGCGCAGTCAGCTTATTTCGTGCCATAATGCTTATCACGGAAACACAATGGGCTCGATGAGTGTAATGGGATTTGAAGAGCGAAAACAAGCTTTTCGTCCCTTGCTTCCAGATGTAGACTTTATTACTTTTAACAACGAAGCCGATTTAGAAAAAATAACTACCAGAACGGCAGCAATTCTTTTAGAAACGATACAAGGCGGTGCCGGATTTATTCAGCCGGAAAATCACTTTCTGGAAAAAGTCCGCAAGCGTTGTGACGAAGTTGGCGCAATGATGATTGTTGATGAAATTCAGCCGGGTTTTGGAAGGACAGGAAAGCTTTTTGGTTTTCAAAATTACGATGTTGTTCCGGATATTGTGGTTATGGGAAAAGGTATGGGAGGCGGAATGCCGGTTGGAGCTTTTACCGCTTCGGCTGAAAAAATGGACCTTTTAACTGAAAATCCAAAACTGGGACATATAACCACATTTGGAGGCCACCCTGTCATTGCGTCAGCTTGCCTGGCTACTTTGCAGGAATTAACTGAAACAAATTTAATGAATGAAGCGCTTGAAAAGGAAAAACTCTTCAGATCGCTTTTGGTACATCCTTTGATAAAAGAAGTTAGAGGAAAGGGATTAATGCTTGCAGCAATGACCGAAACGGCAGATCTAACCAATCAGGTTATTTTAAACTGTCAGGACAAAGGCCTTATTTTATTCTGGCTTTTGTTTGAAGGATGCGCAATTAGAATAACACCGCCGTTAACCATTTCTGAAGAAGAAATAAAAGAAGGCTGTTCTATAATTTTAAGCGTTATGGATGAAATATTGAAAAAAGAACAAGCACAATAAAAACCAAATTAATCTTTTAAATTTCAAAAGATTATAAATAAAAAACAGAGTATAAACTCTGCAAATATTGTTAATTAAATTGTTCACAACAATTAATTTTCCCTCCCCACATCAATTATATGGTTGCCTAAATTTATAACAGGCTAATTTCAAATAAAACAAAGTATGCAATTAAGCAACGAAGAAGAAGATTATAACCTATCCTTATCAAAATTTGAGTCGATGTTAAAAACTAACAAAGTACTCTTTTTTGATTCTGAAGAATTTGAAGAAATCATTCTTCATTATTTAGATATAGGCAAGGCTAATTTAGCAAAAAAGGCCTTAAAACTTGCATTAGATCAGCATCCAAAATCTACGGGCTTAAAATTAGTACAAGTAGAAATGCTGGTTTACGAAGACAAACTTGAAATTGCTGAGAAGCTTTTAAACGAGTTGTATGCAATTGAACCTAATAACGAAGAGATTTATATCCAAAAAGCAAATATCTGTTCTAAAAGAGATCAGCACGAAAAAGCGGTAGAATTACTTAAAATTGCTTTGCAATATACGGATGATTACGCTGATGTGTACAACTTGATTGGAATGGAGTATCTTTTTATGGATAATCTTGAACTGGCAAAAGAAAGCTTCATTAAATGTCTTGAAGAAGATTTAGAAGATCAATCTGCCTTATATAACGTAGTTTACTGTTTTGAATTTTTAGATCAAAATCAGGAAGCTATTGTATATTTAAACGAATATATCAACAAAAACCCATACAGCGAAATTGCCTGGCATCAGCTTGGACGTTTGCATTATGGCGTAAAAGAATACGAAAATGCGATTCGTGCTTTTGACTATGCTACTTTAATTGACGATGAATTTTTAGGTGCTTTTATGGAAAAAGCGAAAGCTTATGAGCGCCTTAAAAAATATCATGAAGCAATTGAAAGCTATAATCGTACAATAGAGTTAGACGACGCGACTTCATATGCTTTACTGCGCATAGGAAAATGTTACGAAAAACTGGGAAATGCCGTAAAAGCACTTCAATATTATAACCAGACTGTACACGAAGATCCACTTTTAGATAAAGGATGGATTGCGATTACAGATTTTCATGTTCGCCAGAAGAATTTTCAAAAAGCTTTGTTTTTTGTCAATAAAGCATTAGCAATTGACAATCAAAATCGTTTGTATTGGAAACGTTATGCAACGATAAACAAACAAATGAACTTTTTTGAAGAAGCTGAATTTGGATACAGAAAAGCGGTTGAATTTGGTGATTATGCTTTGGATACCTGGTTGTTTTGGGTTGACATTCTTCAGTTTTTAGGAGAATTCGAAAGCGCCATTCAAACTTTATTACAGGCTTCAGAATATTTTCCGGAAGAAAACGAAATCGAATATCGTTTAGCGGGATTGTATTTCATGATTCAGGATAGCACAAAAGCAAAATTCCACTTAAGCAATGGTTTACGTTTAAACTTTGATAACTATATTCTTATCGAAGATTTATTCCCTGTAGTATGGACAAAAAAGACAGTTAGAAATTACATCGAAAAACACAGAAAATAAGAATGATTGAAGTTTTAAAAAGGCGTTTTGGCTTATTGGGCCGTAATATTAGTTACTCATTTTCAAAAGGTTATTTTACAGAAAAATTCAACGACGAAATTTTCGCAGGCAACAGCTACGAAAACTTCGACATTGCTGAAATTAATCACTTTACCGGATTATTGAAAAACAATCCTGATTTGAAAGGTTTAAACGTTACGATTCCTTATAAAGAGCAGGTAATTCCCTTTTTAGATAAACTATCAAAAAAAGCTGCTTTAATTGGCGCTGTAAACACTATTAAGTTCACCAAAAAAGGAAAATTAAAAGGATACAACACTGACTATTACGGCTTTAAAAAATCATTAAAACCATTATTAGAACCGCATCATAAAAAAGCTTTGATTCTGGGAACCGGAGGAGCTTCTAAAGGTGTTGCTTTTGCACTTGATGAGCTTGGTATTCTGTATACTTTTGTTTCAAGAGAAGCAAAAGAAAATATCATCGATTATAATTTAATCAACGCTACTACTTTTGATAATTTTCAAATAATTATAAACTGTACACCTGTTGGTACAAGTCCAAATATCGAGGCTTGTCCTGATCTTCCTTATGAGTTTTTTACAGAAAAACATATCGCATACGATTTAATTTACAATCCTGCCGAAACTCAATTTCTTAAAAACGCTAAAGAAAGAGGTGCCGTAATTAAAAACGGATATGATATGCTTATTTTTCAGGCAGAGAAAGCCTGGAAGATCTGGAACAAATAAAAAGCTCATTTTTAAGAAGTTAAAGTAATTTTTGTAAATTAGTCTACTCATTTGTAGATAGTTATGAAAATACTACCATTTTACATCTGCATATTTTTTTTACAATCGTTATCTGTTAAAGCACAAGATACGATTCAATTTAATAATCCATTTTCAGAACCCAGATATCATTATTTTTTAAAAACTATTTTGCTTTTTAATGAATATTTAGATACTGAAAATGGATCATATAACACTACACAATTACGTTTCCTGCAACCTATAGGAAACAAAGCCTGGAATCTTCGTTTTGATTTGCCTTTAATTTCGGCAAATACGAATTCTACGAACAAAACCGGAATTGGCGACGTGAGTGCAGGCATAAGTTTCATTCCTTATATGGAAAGAAATAACGGCATTGCTTTGAGAGCGAGAGTAATTTCAAATTCTGCTTCCGATCCCAGTTTTGGAACAGGGAAATGGGTTTTTGTTCCTTCTATTTTTTACGGACGTTATTTACAATCCAAAAAATATTTATGGATTTCGTCATTCGAATATCAAACCAGTTTTGCAGGTGCGAGTAATAGAAAAGATATTAACGTTTCGGTATTTGAGAATGTCATTTTATGTTTTTTTGGAAAGAACTGGATTGCGGCCGATGCTGCATTTCGCTGCAACAATACTGTAAAAGGATTTCAGAATAATGCTTTTTTAGAATTTGGAAGAAAAATTACTCCCGATAATTTAATTTACATTCATCCCAGCGTTGCTTTTGGAGGTCAAAAATCATATAATTACGGATTGGAAATGGGAATTCTAATTTTGTTTTGATTCGAAATAAAATGAAAAAAGACTTTATATAATATAATTTTATTCTCATTCTTCTAAAAAATACAGTAAATTAAAATTTTTATTATTTTCAAAAAAGAAGCAAAAAAATACAGATACAACTTGCACAACAACACAAAAAATAAGAATTTCATCGTAAAATACTGCATAAACAAACGATTTATTTTGTATTTAGAAACACCTTTACTATCTTTCGCACTGTTTAAAGTAAAAACCTTATACATTTAAAAATGTTAGAAGAAAAGAATGATAACCTGCAAGAAGAAGCAGACGGAAAATCAGGAATCGAAATAAGCGATTCTACGCAAAATGATGCAATTGAAAATACAGCGCCTGAAACAACAACAGACACTACTGAAAATACAGCAGCGGAAACAGTTGAGACAGAACAAACTGAACATCAAGATGCATTAGATGCCATAACAAATTCAAATGCTGAAGAAAGCGAAGACGAGACTCTAAAAGAACGTCATGATATTCCTATGAAGGATTATCATACTTTTACTTTGGATGCTCTTGTTGACGAGCTTAAAAAACTGATTAATATAGACAAAGTAATGTCTGTAAAAGATCATATTGAAGAAATTAAGAAATCATTTTTACTACAATACAATCATCTTTTAGAGGAAAAAAGAGAGGAATTCAATGCTTCTAAAGAAGATCCAAATGAAGAGTTTGAATATCATTCGCCTTTAAAATCTAAATTTGATGAATACTACAATGTTTTTAGAGAAAAAAGAAATGTACATTTCAAGCATTTACAAACCAATCTAAAAACAAATTTAGAAAACAGACTTGCCATTGTTGAGGAATTAAAGGAGCTTATCAATCCTCAGGAAAATATAAAAGATACTCTTAAACATTTTAATGATTTAAGAGAAAGATGGAAAAATGCCGGAGCAATTCCAAAAGACAAGTACAATCACGTTTGGAATAATTATCATTTTCATGTAGAAAATTTCTATGATTATCTGCATTTAGATCGCGAAGCCCGCGATTTGGATTTCAAACATAATCTTGATCAGAAACAAAAAATTATTGCAAGAGTTGAAGAACTTGTAAATGAAAGCGATGTAAACAAAGCTTTCCGTGAATTACAAGATTTACATCGTCTTTGGAAAGAAGATATTGGACCCGTTTCTAAAGAACATCGTGATTCTATCTGGAATAAGTTCAGCGAATTAACTAAAAAAATTCACGACAAGAGAGAAGTTTTGTTTGAAAGCCAGAGAGCTAATGAACAACAAAATCTTGAAGTTAAAAAAGATATTATTGCCAAAATTGAGGTTTTAGGAACCGAAAAAGTTAATTCTCATTCTCAATGGCTGGTTCAGATTCAAAAAGTTGAAGCTTTACGTAATGAGTTTTTTGCAGCAGGAAAAGTGCCATCTGAAGTAAACGAAGAAACTTGGGCTTCCTTTAAAACTGCCGTTAGAAATTTCAACGCCTTCAAAAATTCGTTTTATAAAGACATCAAAAAAGATCAAAACGATAACCTGAACAAGAAAATGGCACTTGTTGCTAAAGCTAAAGAATTACAGGAAAGCACTGATTTTGGTTCGACTACTCCAGTAATGAAACAAATTCAGGAAGAATGGAAGCAAATTGGCCATGTTCCAAAAAAATATTCAGATAAAATCTGGAAAGAATTTAAGGATGCCTGCAATCATTATTTTGACAAGCTAAAAGAACATAAATCGGAAGAAAACGCTGATGAGGTTGCTTCTTTTGATAATAAGAAAGCTTATTTGGAAACATTGAGAGCTTACCAATTAACCGGAGATCATAAAACAGATCTTGATGCTATTAAACAGCATATTGAAATCTGGAAAGGATATGGTAAAGTGCCTTTTTCAAGACGTCATATTGAAGGTAAATTCAATAAAATTTTAGATGCCCTTTTTGAAAAACTTAGTTTAAGCAAAAAAGAATCTGAAATGATGCGCTTTACAAACCGTATTGATTCCTTATCTGACAGCAATGATACACGCAAATTAGATAACGAAAAGATTTTTATTATGCGTAAAATTGAAGAAGTACAAAATGAAATTTTCCAATTAGAAAACAACATTCAGTTCTTTACAAATACTAAAAATGCCAAAAAAGAGAATTCAATAGTTACAGAAGTACGTAAAAATATTGCGATTCACAAAGAAAGTCTTGAAGTTTGGAAAGACAAACTAAAACAATTAAGAAACTTAAATCAACCGGAATAATTGTCAGGTTGAACGAAGTTTAAACCATTTTACTATAAAAGGTGTAATGAAATTCATTGCACCTTTTTTTTGTATTCATTTTTTTTAACCGCAAAACACGTAAAGATTTTATTTATTGAAGATTTCTAAAAGCGTAAAGTTCAAAAAGCTTATTTAAAAAAACTTTGCGAACTTTCTGTAAACCTTTGCCTGTTTTACGGTTAAATACTACCATAACAAAAAACCTAAACTTAACATTCTTATTAAATTTCATAAAACTATTCTGCAAAATATTGATTATATTTGAGTTACCACTATTAACTGACAAACAAATAACATTTATTAATTAATTTTTAAATAAGAAGAATATGAAATTTACAAGAAAAGCAAATGCCAGCTGGAAAGGAACCGGTATGGAAGGAACCGGAACCATAAGTACTCAAAGCACTACTTTAGATAATGCTCAATTATCTTTTAAAACCAGATTTGCTGACGGAGTCGGAACCAATCCTGAAGAATTGGTTGCAGCAGCCCATTCTGGCTGTTTTACAATGCAGTTAAGTTTTTTACTTAACGAAGGAGGTTTTACTGCAGATGATTTAACTACAGAAGCGACAGTAACTTTTGAAGATGGCTCAATTACTTTAATCCATCTGGATTTAAAAGGAAAAGTACCATCAATATCAGCAGAAGAATTTGAAAAAACCGCTGCAAAAGCAAAAGAAATCTGTCCAATTTCTAAACTTTTAAATACTACTATTACTTTATCTGCTTCATTGGTAAGCTAAAGACTTTTCTTTAAAAGACATAAAAAAACCATTCACTAGTGAATGGTTTTTTATTTATATAATTTCCCAAATATTATTGGTTCATTGTCGCTTTTAGTGCTTTTGCTTCAGCAGTCATTTCTAAAGCTTTATAAACTCCTAATAATGTTTTAGCTACATCATCATTTTTAGGATCTAACTCATTTGCTTTTTTAAGGTAAGGAATAACACCTTTAAAAACATTTTCTCTTTCAGCTTTTAATACATCATAACGCTTCATATCTTTCGCAGATGTTCCCAATTTATTCATTTCATCGATAATTGGTTTTTCAGCTTCTAATTTTAAAGCAGCAAGATTTAAGTAAGCATTAGCATAGCCAGGGTTAATTTCAATCGCTTTTAAGTAGTATTTCTCAGCATCAGCATTGTTTTTTGCATTTGCACTTAACACACCAAGATTAAATACTAAATCAGCATTGTTTGGTTCTTTTTGCAAAGCTTCACCAACTAATTTTTTGTATGTTTCGTAATCTTTAGTCTCAAGATACAAGTTAGCTTCCGTAAGAATTAAAGAAGTATCTTCTGGATTTGTTTTTCTGGCATCAGCGATTGCTTTTTTAGCATCTTCTGTACGTCCTTTTTGAACTAAAATTAAAGCTAAGTTTTTGTAGATTTCACCTCTTTTAGAAGGAATAGCTTCTGTTTTAGGGTTCTCATGAGTTCCTAATTTTACAGCTAAATCTCTTTCTTTAGCGTTAGCAAAATTATCTTCACTTCCGCTCGCTTTATTTGCAGCTAAATACAAAGTTCCTTTTCCAGAGTAGTTTAATTTTTTCAACTCTTCATACAAAGGAAGTGCTGTATCAAAATCCTGAGCATTTACAGCTGTTGAAGCTGCATAGTAAAGGTTGATTGTATCATTCTTATCTAATAAATAAGCATCGTACAATTTCTTAGCTCCTTCAGAATGTTTGTTTGCCTGAGTGTCTGCAATTGCAGAATTAATCAATTGCCCTTTGATATTAGCAATTGATGTAGCAGCCTGAGTTGAATATTTCTGTTTTCCAGAAGTTTTTTCAACATCAATTAATTTTTTGTAGCTTGAAGCTGCTGCACTTAAATTTTTGCTTTCTTCAACTTTTTTGTTTGCCAGCTCTAAGTAAGCATTTCCTTGTACAAAATAAAATTGTGCCTGCTCAGTATCTTTTGCATTTACAATTAAATTTTCTGCATCCTTTAGCTGTGCAAGTGCTCCTTGTGCGTCTCCGCCTTTTAATGCTTTTTCAGCATTTTTAATTTGATCTTTTTGAGCAAACGTAGCTACAGAGATCAGTAATGCTGACGCTAGTATTACATATTTACTTTTCATAGTATTCAATTTGTATATTTAATTTAATTTTTGTGGTCTTATTTATTCCTCAGATTCTTCTTCTTCAGAGTCGTCTTCGTCTTCAACTACATCATCAGAATCATCATCGTCATCTTCAGCAGTTCCGTCGTCTTCAAGAACTTCATCTAGATCCGGCTTAACTCTTTCGATAGCAGATTCTACAACATTACCATCTTCATCAACAACAACTTCTTCGGCATCATCTTTCATTACTTTTGTAACGGCAGCGATAGAATCTTTTCCTTTTAAGTTAATCAATCTGACACCTTGAGTAGCACGTCCCATAACACGCAAATCTTCAATTGCCATTCTGATTGTTAATCCAGATTTATTGATAATCATTAAATCATCTGAATCAGTTACAGCATTAATAGAAATTAATTTACCTGTTTTATCTGTGATGTTAAGGGTTTTAACTCCTTTACCTCCACGGTTTGTAATTCTGTACACATCTTCACCATCATCATCAACTAATTTAGTACGTTTACCGTATCCGTTTTCAGTTACAACCAAGATTTGTGAATCAGCCACATCGTTTTTACCAACAGTTACCATACCAATTACTTCATCAGTATCATCTTTTAAAGTGATTCCACGAACTCCAGAAGCTGTTCTTCCCATCGGACGTGTTTTGGTTTCTTCAAAACGAACTAATTTACCGGATTTAACTGCCAGAATAATTTGGCTTTCTCCATCAGTTAATTTTGCTTCAAGTAATTCATCTCCTTCTTTAATTGTAATTGCAGCAACTCCGTTTGCACGAGGTTTAGAATATTTCTCTAAAGAAGTTTTCTTAACCTGTCCTTGTTTCGTTACCATTACAAGGTTATGACTATTGATATACTCTTTGTCTTTTAAGTCTTGTGTACAAATGAAAGCTTTTACTTTATCGTCGCTTTCAATATTTACCAAATTTTGAATTGCACGTCCTTTTGCTGTTTTACTTCCTTCAGGGATTTCGTAAACACGCATCCAGAAACATTTTCCTTTTTGCGTAAAGAACATCATATATTGGTGGTTGGTTGCAACGAACATATGTTCAAGGAAATCCTGATCTCTTGTTCCGGCGCTTTTTTGTCCAACTCCTCCTCTGTTTTGTGTTTTATATTCGGTTAAGTTAGTACGTTTGATGTATCCTGCATGAGAAATGGTAATAACCACATTTTCATCAGCAATCAAATCTTCAATACTTACATCTCCACCAGAATATTCGATAGTAGAACGTCTTTCGTCACCATACTTATCGCGGATTTCCTGAAGTTCTTCCTTAATTAAGTTAGTTCTTAAATCTACATCTGCCAATAAAGCTTTTAAGTGCTCGATTAATTTCATCAATTCTTCGAATTCTGCTCTTAATTTATCCTGCTCCAGTCCTGTTAACTGACGCAAACGCATTTCAACAATAGCACGAGCCTGAATATCTGACAAGCTGAATCTTTCGATTAATTTCTCACGAGCTTCTTCCGTATTTTTAGAGCCTCTGATAATAGCAATTACTTCGTCAATATTATCTGAAGCAATAATTAATCCTTCTAAAATATGTGCTCTTTCTTCTGCCTTACGTAATTCAAATTGTGTTCTACGAACTACAACATCATGACGGTGCTCAATAAAATAGTGAATCATATCTTTTAGATTCAACATTTGAGGACGTCCTTTTACAAGTGCAATATTGTTTACACTAAAAGAAGATTGTAATGATGTAAATTTATATAAGGTATTTAATACAACGTTTGGTGTAGCGTCACGTTTTAGGATATACACGATACGCATACCATTTCTATCAGATTCGTCACGAATATTGGCAATACCTTCAATTTTTTTCTCGTTAACTAAATCAGCCGTACGTTTAATCATTTCGGCTTTGTTAACCTGATATGGAATCTCGGTAACAATAATACATTCTCTTCCGTCAACTTCTTCAAAACCAACTTTCGCACGCATTACGATACGTCCTCTACCCGTTTTAAAAGCTTCGCGAACGCCTTCATAACCATATATTACACCACCGGTTGGAAAATCCGGAGCTTTAATATGCGTCATTAATTCGTCTACCTCAATATCATTATTATCTAAGTATGCTAAAGTACCATTGATAACTTCGGTTAAGTTATGTGGCGGCATATTGGTTGCCATACCTACTGCAATACCTGTAGCTCCGTTTACTAATAAAGTAGGAACTCTTGTTGGCATTACTTTTGGCTCATATAAAGTATCGTCAAAGTTTAGTTGAAAATCAACTGTTTCTTTTTCGATATCTGCCATAATATCTTCTGAAATTTTGCGCATTCTGGCCTCAGTATAACGCATCGCTGCCGGACTATCTCCATCAACAGATCCAAAGTTACCCTGACCATCCACTAATAAATAACGCATACTCCACTCCTGCGCCATACGTACCATTGCATCATATACAGAGGTATCTCCATGCGGGTGGTACTTACCCAGAACCTCTCCCACGATTCTTGCAGATTTTTTGTGGGCAGACCTTGAAGTTACACCTAAATCATACATTCCGTAAAGAACTCTTCGATGTACTGGTTTCAAGCCATCTCTAACATCAGGAAGTGCTCTCGATACAATTACTGACATCGAATAATCGATGTAAGCTGACTTCATTTCATCCTCTATGTTAATAGGAATTAACTTTTCTCCTTCAGACATAAGTTGTTATATTAAATAATTATATTAGTTTCAAAGCGTGCCAAGATACGTTTTTTTGAAATTTTTTCAGCTATTTCCTTACACTTATTTCAATGATTTATTAACAACTTTATTTTAGGTTTTAGTTAATAAATTAAGCGTTTTTTAACTCTTTTATTGTTATTTTTTTTGTCAATTAGCTGACAGCAGATCTCAATAGGTATGATTTTTGTTTTTCAACCAGTAAATAATTAAATTTACATTACCAATTATATATTATGGATGATAATTTTTCACCAAGAGTAAAAGATGTTATTACGTACAGTAAGGAAGAAGCCCTTCGCTTAGGACACGACTTTATTGGTACAGAACATCTTATGCTAGGCATTTTAAGAGATGGAAACGGAAAAGCTATTCATATACTTAATAACCTAGCAGTTGATTTAGATCATTTACGCAGGAAAGTAGAAATACTGAGTCCGGCTAATCACAGCATTGAGGTAAATACCGAAAAGAAAAACCTTCATCTTACCCGACAGGCCGAAAGAGCCCTGAAGACCACTTTTCTTGAAGCCAAAGTATTTCAAAGCTCGTCGATTAGCACTGCTCACTTGCTTTTATGTATCTTACGAAACGAAAACGATCCAACAACCAAGTTACTGAATAAGCTTAAAATAGATTATGACGTAGCTAAAGAACAATACTTAAATATGACGCCAAACGAAGAAGAATTCTTAGAAAACTTGCCAAGAAACGAATCGTACAATGACGATTCAGGACAAGATGACAGTTTAAAGGAAAGTAGTTTTAATAATCCCGCCAATAAGTCAAACAAAAAATCTAAGACTCCGGTGTTAGATAATTTTGGGAGAGATTTAACAGAAATGGCCGAGGAAGGAAAACTAGATCCTGTTGTAGGACGCGAAAAAGAAATTGAACGCGTTTCTCAAATTTTAAGCCGAAGAAAAAAGAACAACCCGCTTCTTATTGGAGAACCCGGAGTTGGTAAATCTGCTATTGCAGAAGGACTTGCTTTACGCATTATCCAAAAGAAAGTATCACGTATTCTTTTCCACAAACGTGTTGTAACTCTTGATTTGGCAAGTCTGGTTGCCGGAACAAAATACAGAGGACAGTTTGAGGAAAGAATGAAAGCGGTGATGAACGAGCTGGAAAAAAATGACGATATCATCCTTTTCATTGATGAAATCCATACTATTGTAGGAGCTGGAGGAGCAACTGGTTCACTTGATGCTTCAAATATGTTCAAACCAGCTTTAGCAAGAGGAGAAATTCAATGTATTGGTGCTACTACTCTTGATGAGTACAGACAATATATTGAAAAAGATGGTGCGTTAGAAAGACGTTTCCAAAAAGTTATTGTAGAACCAACTTCTGTTGAAGAAACAATTGCCATTTTAAATAACGTAAAAGACAAATATGAAGATCACCATAATGTTACATATACACAAGAAGCTATCGAAGCTTGTGTTAAACTTACAGATCGCTATATGTCTGAACGTTTCTTACCAGACAAAGCTATTGATGCTCTTGACGAAGCAGGATCTCGTGTACACATTACCAATATTGATGTTCCAAAACAAATTTTAGATTTGGAACGTCAGTTAGAAGAAGTTCGCGAAAACAAAAATATGGTTGTTAAAAAACAAAAATATGAAGAAGCAGCCAAACTTCGCGATGACGAAAAACGTATAGAAAAAGAGCTTGCTATTGCACAAGAACAATGGGAAGAAGATTCTAAAAACAACCGAATTGAAGTTACAGAAGATAATGTAGCCGATGTTGTTTCGATGATGACAGGGATTCCTGTAAACAGAATTGCACAAACAGAAAGCAACAAATTAGCTAAGCTTCCTGAATTAATTCAGAATAAAGTAATTGGTCAAAATGAAGCTGTTCTTAAAATCGCACGTTCTATTCAACGTAACAGAGCCGGACTTAAAGATCCTAATAAACCAATTGGTTCATTCATTTTCTTAGGTCAGACTGGTGTTGGTAAAACACAATTAGCAAAAGTATTAGCTAAAGAATTATTCGATTCAGAAGATGCGTTAGTTCGTATTGATATGAGTGAATACATGGAAAAATTTGCGATCTCTCGTTTAGTTGGAGCGCCTCCGGGGTATGTTGGGTATGAAGAAGGCGGTCAATTAACTGAAAAAGTTCGCAGAAAACCATATTGTGTTGTTCTTTTAGACGAGATCGAAAAAGCGCATCCAGATGTATTTAATATGATGCTGCAAGTTTTGGATGATGGATATTTAACAGATAGTTTAGGTCGTAAAATTGACTTTAAAAACACTATTATTATCATGACATCTAACGTTGGTGCACGTCAGTTAAAAGACTTCGGACAAGGTGTTGGATTTGGAACTGCTGCGAAAGTAGCTCAAGCCGATGAAAATTCTAAAAGCATTATCGAAAATGCATTAAAGAAAACTTTTGCTCCTGAGTTCTTAAACAGAATTGACGATGTAATTGTATTCAATGCATTAGAAAAAGGTGATATCGATTTGATTATCGAAATCGAATTGAAAAAACTATATTCTCGTATTTCAGATTTAGGATACAAATTAAGCTTAACAGACAAAGCAAAAGCATTTATTGCTGAGAAAGGTTTCGACAGACAATTTGGAGCAAGACCACTTAAAAGAGCAATCCAGAAATATGTTGAAGATTTGTTAGCCGAAGAAATCATTACCTCAAAAATACACTCGGGTGATGAAATCATGATGGATCTAAAAGATGATTCACAAGAACTTTCGGTAGAAATCCATAAAGCCGAAGAGCCGACAAATCAATAAATTAGTTAAATTTTATAACATAAATAATCTACCCGTTACGTTTTCATAACATAACGGGTATTTTTTTTGGATAATTTACTATCTTTAGTAAAAGCAAATAGCTATTTTTGGATTTAAATTCTATAATAAAAAACAAAGTATGCTTCAAAACAAAGTCATTTTAGGCAGCGAAGAATGGTGCTCATTTCCAGAACTTGGAATCCCGACAATCAAGGCTCGTGTCGATTCTGGTGCCAAAACTTCGGCAATGCACGCTATCAACATAGCTCCTTTTATAAAAAATGATGCTAATTGGGTAAAATTTGATATTAACCCAATTCAGAATAACATTAAAACTATTATTCATTGCGAAGCACCGCTGGTTGACAAGCGAATTGTAAAAAGTTCAAGCGGTTATAGAGAACACCGCTATGTTATACAGACACATTTAAAGATTGGCGATGTTAAATGGCCTATCGAAATGACTTTGACCAATCGTGATTCGATGGGTTTTAGAATGCTTTTAGGCCGTGAAGCTATGAGTGGACGTGTATTGGTAGATCCTGAAGAAAAATATTTACTTGGACAACCTACAAGTGAAGCTTTAAAAGAATTATATCAAAACTCAGAAAAAGCCAGTTCTGGTTTACGAATTGGACTTTTAGCCAGTAATCCTGAATTATACAGCAATAAAAGAATCATGGAGGCCGGCGAAATGCGCGGTCACGAAATGCACTTTTTGAATATCAAAGAATGCTACATGAAACTTGATGCTAAAACTCCCGAGATCCATTACAGAGGCGGAAAAATCTTAAATCAGTTTGATGCCATTATTCCAAGAATCAGGCCGAGTATTACTTTTTACGGATGTGCCTTAACACGTCAGTTTGAAGCATTAAAGGTTTTCTGTTTAAATTCGGCGACAGCCATAACACAATCACGTGATAAATTATATTCCCTGCAATTGCTTTTAAACAGCGGCATCGATATTCCAACAACCGGCTTTGCCAATTCGCCGCTCGATACAGACAATCTTATTAAGATGGTTGGCGGTTCTCCCCTAATTGTAAAATTATTAGAAGGAACACAAGGAAAAGGTGTTGTATTAGCCGAAACCAAAAAAGCCGCAGAAAGTGTTATAAATGCTTTTAAAAGTTTAAATGCCAATATATTAGTACAGGAATTTATTAAAGAAGCTAACGGAAAAGATATTCGCTGTTTTGTGATCGACGGAAAAGTGGTGGCAGCCATTCAGCGTGAAGCTATGCCGGGCGAATTTAGAGCAAATATCCATCTTGGCGGCACAGCCTCTGTAATCAAAGTAACGGCCGAAGAAAAAAAGATTGCTATTAAAGCTGCAAAAGCAATGGATTTAAAAGTGGCTGGTGTAGACATTATTCGTTCTTCAAAAGGCCCGTTATTGCTCGAAGTAAACTCTTCCCCAGGTCTTGAAGGAATTGAAGGCGCAACAAACAAAGACATTGCCGGAGAAATGATTAAGGCGATTGAAAAGAATTTCAAACTTGGTTAAGTTCATTTAAACTTAATACCAGATAAATAATTTAGCAGCTTTGTCAAAGTTTAAAAACTTTGACAAAGCTTTTTTTTAAACCTAAACAATTTAAAACGATGGCTTTTCCTTATTTAGATATTATTATACGAAGTATTGCTGTTTACTTTTTCATGACAATTGCCCTGCGCATTTTTGGCAAAAAAGAACTTTCGCAATTGAATACCGCTGATATTATTCTGATTTTGTTGATCAGCAATTCCGTTCAAAATGCAATGGTTGGTCCAGATACCAGCCTTATTGGAGGTTTAGTTGCAGCGTTGGTTTTATTTGTAATCAATTTTATCATCAAAAAATTAACCCGTAAATACAAAATATTAAACAATCTGCTTTTAGATAAACCCGAAATTCTCATTCATAATGGTAAATTGGACTTTAAAACATTAAGCAAGTTAGATATTTCTGACGATGAATTAAAAGAAGCCATGCGCGAACACGGTTTAGAGCATTTTAAAGATGTAAAACTTTGTATGTTAGAAATTGACGGTACCATAAGTGTCATTTCTGAAGACAAAAAAAGCTTAAAACAAACTCACTACAAACGTAAGCACAACCGAAAAAATCTGCAAAAACAATTCTAAAGTAATTTCAAAAGTCTAAAAGACAGTATTTTAAACCTAAAACAAAAAAAGTTTAGCTATATACTTTGTTATACTATGTATTTTGTTATATATTAGCCGAATGAACGAAACATTTGTAACAAACTGGAAATCGCAGGTAAAGAAAGGCACACTTACTTTCATTATCCTTAATGTACTTAAAGATAATGAGTACTACGGTTATGAGCTTATAGAGCAAATAAGAAAACATACCGAAATAGAAATCGCCGAGGGAACTCTTTATCCTTTAATGAATCGGTTAAAAACAGAAGAATTAGTCGATTCAAAATGGGTAGAACAAGAAACCGGAATTCCCAGAAAATATTATTCGTTAACCGAAGCTGGAATCGAAACCCTAAAACAGATGAATATCTACTGGGAAAATCTGGAGCAGTCAATCAAAAAAATCATCAAATGAGAATAGAAGATCTAAAATTCGAACAAAAAGCTTCGCAGAGAATCTACAGTGATTATATGAAGCGAATTAAAAAAGCGACATCATCATTGTCCAAAAATAGTCAGGATGATATTTACATGGAATTCAACAGCCATATTTTTGAATCAATCCAGCACAATAAAGACAAAAACGAAATAGACGCTCTTTTGGATATTATTGAAAAACTTGGTATTCCCGAAGAAGTTTTAAAACCTCTTGTAGCCGATAAAAAATTAGAACAAGCTACGAAAACGTTCAATCCAATTCATGTTTTTAAAGCTTTAATTCTAAACTTTACAAATGGCGTTTCGTATATCTTTTTCTTTATCTTGTATTTATTCCTTTTTGGTTTTGTCTTTTTAATTTTTGCTAAAATTTTCAATCCGTCACTTGTTGGACTTTATGTAAAAAAAGACACATTTTCTCCTGCTGTTCTTGGAATGCTAAATCCCGAAAGTCAAATTAGCTATAACGTTATTGAAGTTCTTGGCAGCTGGTTTATTCCTGCAATGTTACTATTAATCGTTTTGTTCTATTTTATAATTACCCTTCTATTAAAAATTAAAAAATCAATCAATCAAAAAACACAATCATGAAAAAAATTACTATTATCTGCTTATTCGCTCTTATCACTGCGAATGGCTTTTCGCAAACTTTCAATTCTAAAAGATTAGACAGTTTATTTACACTTCTGGAGAAAAACAACAAATACATGGGAAGCATTGCCATATCTGAAAATGGAAAAACAATCTATACCAAATCAATTGGTTTTGATGACGCTGCTGCCTCAAAAAAATCAGACATTAATACAAAATACAGAATTGGCTCGATTTCTAAAATCTTTACTGCTTCTCTTATTTTTAAAGCCGTAGAAGAAAACAAAATCAATTTAAACCAAACTATTGAAAAGTATTTTCCAACCATAAAAAATGCGAAGACAATTACTATCAGCAATTTATTAAATCACCGAAGCGGAATACATGATTTTACAAATGATGACAGCTACTTTGACTGGAATACTCAATACCAGTCGAGAGATAAAATGATCGAGCGCATTGCTTCTGGAGAGATTGCTTTTGAGCCAGACTCTAAAGGAGAATACAGTAATTCTAACTATGTTTTGCTTACTTACATACTTGAACATGTTTATAAAAATCAATATGCTGAAATTTTAAATCAAAAAATAATCAAGCCTTTAAAATTAAAGAATACTTATTTTGGAGGAAAAATAAATACAAACAACAAAGAATCCTATTCTTACAGCTATTCCGGAGAATGGAAAAAAAGTACCGAAACTGATATTTCTATCCCGCAGGGAGCTGGCGGAATTGTTTCAACTCCTGTAGATTTAAACTATTTTATTGAAAGCTTATTTGCTGGCAAAATAATTTCGGCAGAACATTTAAATTTAATGAAAACCATAAAAGATAAGTTTGGAATGGGAATGTTCGAATTTCCTTATCTGGACAAAAAAGTATATGGCCATACAGGCGGAATTGATAGATTTAAATCAGTATCAGCTTATCTTCCACAAGAAAAACTGGCTGTTGCTTTTTGTTCTAACGGAAAAGATTATGACAATAATAATGTGCTTTTATGTGCTTTAAGCTCTTATTTCAACAACCCTTTTACGATGCCTAATTTCAACATTGTTCAGGTTCCTGCCCAAACATTAAATTTATATTCAGGAACCTACAGCAGTTTACAAATTCCTTTTAAAATAAACATTTCTCAAAAAGACAATACTTTAATTGCTCAGGCAGATGGACAATCTTCTTTTCCTTTAGAATCTACCTCTGTAAACATCTTTAAATTTGACACCGCAGGAATTGTATTAGAATTTAATTCAGAGAAAAATGAAATGAATTTAAAACAAGGCGGAAAAGAATATTTATTTAAAAAAGAATAAATCTTAAAAAAAGTTTTAATAAGCAAAAGCCCGATTTCAATTTGAAATCGGGCTTTTGCTTATATTAATACTGCTAGTTTTTAACATCCATTTTTCTAATTGTTTTGTGCGTTAAACCAAATGGTTTAAGTCTATGATTCAGGTTTATTAAAATATAATCCTGTTCTTTAGGAAACTTCTCTGCTATGCTTTTATAATGCGTTAGAAGTTTTCTATCGTCTACTTTATCTAAAGCCTGTAATGTAGTATGAATAACTCTATTCGCTTTATCATTCAATCCTAAAATAAAAGTTTCCAGATAATCACTTTTGTTTTCTAATAAGCCAAGAGTATAGTAAGCGCTTACTCTAATACTCTCATCTTTATGTGTAGTAAAAGGAATAACTATTGAACTATAATCAATATTCATTTCTTTAAGCAGATAAGTACAGAAACTAAAAGTTTCATCATCATTTACTGCATCAATATTTTCTTTTATAAACTCCAGCCAATCCAAACTTTTATCTTTTGCATACCAGAATATAAATTGAAATACGCTCAATACATCTTTTTCAGCAAATTCAATTAAATAAGGATATGCGCGATTATAATCAAACTTTGTAAATACCTGAAGCAGTTTTTTCTGAATTTCATTTTCACTCAACTTGTATTCTTTTTCTAAAATATCCAACGTTTGAGAATCTATCTTTTGCTTTTTTAAGATTCCTGTTAAACATTCTAATTTCATTTCTCTGTCTTTTTCAGTACTAAATACTTCTAAAATATGAGATACTGCCCCACCTAAAGTATAATTAAATAAACCAGTATCATCATTTGCATTTTCTGCTGTGATTTCATCGAGCCAGCGCTCATACCAATCTAAAAAATTCGACTCGAAAGCAAAATAAGGTTTCTGTCTGTCTATATCAATATTAACAACCCTTCCTTTAAATTCTCCATTTAAAATAAGTCCATAATAATAGTTACACCCCTGGCTTCCGATAGGCAGGATTCCGCCAAATATTTTTCCTAATTCGGCTTCAAAATCTTCATCAGAGATATCGTCATTTTCTTCAACATTTCTGGTTAATTCCTTCCAGAATTCATTGCTCATTTTTGGATAAATTATACAATCTTGCTTTAACCAATTTTGCGGATTACTATAAATAAATTCTTCAAGATTTTCTCCAAAAGGAAATATTCCATAACTAGGCCCCGCAGCAGAATCCTGATAGGAGATTCCGCCATTTCCAATATTTAGCAGAAATTCTTTATATGATTCCGGAAGAGAGACAGCATAATCACTTTCAAATTTTAAAACATCATCATGACCAACCGTTTTTCTAACAACATATTTATGACTGTCGGCGCCAAATACTTTAAAATCTTTATCTATCTTTTTTGCTAAAATCAGTTTCTTTTTAACTCTCTCAATTTGGCTTGTAATCTCTTTATTCATTATAAAAATGTAACTTTCAATAATTATTCTTGTTTTTTACGCTAATTCAAATTTAGCTTTTTCAATTTTCAATCTGAATTCTAACAGCTGCCATGCCGTCTTTAAATTCATCTGCTTTTTCGTATTGTGGAACCGCAATTTCTTTTCCTTCTTTATCAATAAAACCATATTTTCCATTCAACTTTACCACAGCTATTCCATCTTTAAAAGATTCTATTATATCATACTTAACAGAAGTAATTTCTTTACCGGTTTTATCCATCAATCCGTATTTATCACCAAGTTTAACCTGTACTAAACCATCATTTGAAATCATATAATCAAAGTTTGCAGGAACAATTTCTTTACCATTTACATCGATTACTCCATATTTTTCATTCAATTTTACAATCGAAACTCCATCGGTAAAATAAAAATTCATTTCGTATTGAAGAGGGATTATCAGCTTTCCTTCTTCATTGATCAATCCATACTTATTATTTAATTCGACAGTTGCAAAACCTTCTTTAAAATTTTGAACATGATCGTAAATCGGAACAATAATTTCTTTCCCTATTTGATTAACAAGACCGTATTTATTGTTTAATTTCACAACAGCATATCCATCTGCAAAATCTTTTATATCATCATACTTAGGGCTGATCTCCTCGCCTATAACATCTATAAAACCCCATTTATTATTCAATTTTACACCTATAATTTCTGAAGATAAAGTTTTTGCATCATCATATTTTTTTGAGAGTAATGCATCGGCATTTTTAATCAAATATTGGTTTTTAGCATTTTTATTATTCACTATTATCCAGTTCTGTTTGTTGATTATCTCGTCGTAAATACATCGTATTACTTCTTTCCCTGTTTTATCAACTACACCATATTTGCTTTTTAATTTAACCGAAACAAATCCGTTTTCAAATGTACCAATACCATCATACTTACACGGAATGATTTCTTTACCCGTTTGGTCAACAAAACCATATTTAAAAGTTTTCTCATTTAATTGAGCAAAACTCGTTTTTACAACCAATACAAAAAACAATATAATTATTCTCTTCATTATTTTAAACTTTAAAACTGATCTTACAAAAATCGACAAAAATAATCTTATAAACAGTCTATAAAAGTTTTTAAACCTATATTTTAAAACAATTTTTCAGCTTAGTTTTATTCATAAAAAAAACCCGGTTTCTATTTAGAAACCGGGTTTAAAGTATTTTGACAAAATGTGATTTTCATTTCACATTAATTATTTAAATAAAGATGTTTAGAATAAAATAAACCAAACCAGCCAACAAGGCCGAAATTGGAATAGTTAAGATCCAGGCCCAGATTAAACTTACTGTAACTCCCCAGCGAACTGCAGAAACACGTTTTGTTAATCCAACACCAATAATAGATCCTGTAATGGTATGCGTTGTACTTACCGGAATTTTTAAATGTTCTGTAAAATAAAGCGTTAAAGCTCCTGCAGTTTCAGCCGCAACACCTTCAAACGAACTTACTTTTGTAATTTTAGATCCCATTGTTTTCACAATTTTCCATCCACCGCTTAAAGTTCCGGCAGCAATGGCAGAGTAACAAGCTAACGGAATCCAGCTTGGCATTTTAAAAGCACCATCTTCAGAAGGAAGAACTACATCCAGCCAAGGATCCATGTGAACACCAGGATTTGTATTAATATAAACAACAACCGCTGCTGCTATAATACCCATTACTTTTTGCGAATCATTTCCTCCGTGACCTAAACTAAAAGCCGCAGAAGATAGTAACTGCATTTTTTTCAAAGCTGCATCGGCCTGATGAAGATTTAAACTACTAAAAATCAAACAAAAAGCACTCACGGTTAATACAATAAATGCAACCAAAAGCCATTTAATATTATGTGGTTCTAATGCAACACTCCAAAAAACAGAAGAAGCAAAACGAGGTTTGTGTCCATCTTTTATAATTTCATCGTAGGGAATCATTTGTGCATAAACAAACCAGATTGTAGCAATCATTAAAGCTACAGTGAATATTTTAGGACCAATACTTTTACGAGAAGCATTTAATAACCAAATAGAAATTAAATAGGATGCCAAAGCCCCCAACAAAGGTGCTAAAACAATAAAAGCAACAATTATAAGAACTCCAGAAGGCATTCCGCCCTCTTTTCCAGCCTTATACCAGCTTACAATATCATACCAATGGTGTGTAGCCCCATCTGCCCCAACATAACCTGAAAAGCCATGAACTGCAATAGCGTGCGCAACCGCTGCACCGGCAAAACCACCAATAAGAGTATGTGAAGAACTTGAAGGAATTCCAAGCCACCAAGTCAATAAATTCCAGCAAATTGCGGCAATTACACCAGCCAAAATCACCACCAGGTCAATTTGCATTGTATCCGCTGTTTTAGCAACAGTATCTGCAACACCAAATCCGAATACCCAATAAGCTAAAAAATTAAAAAATGCTGCCCAAAGAACGGCCTGAAAAGGCGTTAGAACCTTTGTTGCAACAACAGTCGCTATAGCATTTGCCGCATCATGAAAACCATTGATGTAATCAAAAATTAAGGCTAATACTATAATTAATACAAGTAGCGTCATAAAATTATAACTTCAGGATGAAAAATTGAATTAAGAATGTTTTACAGAAATAGATTCTAGTATGTTAGCAACACTTTTACATTTATCTGTCGCTGATTCTAAAACAGATAACACTTCTTTATACTTAATGATATTTTTAGCATCTGTTTCGTTTTCAAAAATTTCAAAAACTGCTTTATTATAAACGTTATCTGACTTGTTTTCCAGTTTGTTAATTCTGGCACAAGCATCTTTAATGACTTTAAAATTCTTTAAATTTCTTAACTCTTTTACAGCACTGTCGATATTTTGACAAGCTTCAAGGTTAATTTCTGTCATTTTTCTTATTGATTTTGTAATCTTATCAACCTGATACAATCTCATACGGCTTGCTGCGCCATGAAGGTAATCGGCAACGTTATCAATTGAAGTAATTAATGTATGAATATCCTCTCTATCAAATGGAGTAATAAAGTTTCTGCTTAATTCCAAATTGGTCTGACGTGTAATGTCTTCGCCTTTTTGCTCTAATTCGTCAATCTTTTGAAAAAGAACTTCTCTTTCTTTTAATGGAAGGTTTACAGCTTCGTGTAAGTTAGAAGCTAATTCAATTAAATTGCTTGAAGCTTCTTCAAAAAGTGGAAAGAATTTTTTGTCTTTCGGCACTAAAAATTGGAAAATACTGTTTATTGACATTTTTATATTTTTGATAGTGCAAAATTACTTCAATAATATTTTACAATGTTAAGCCATTGTTAACAAATCGTTTTCTATTTGGAAACTCTCCAGAAACGAAACCGTGTTTTCAATATCATAATGTAAGATTCTATCTTCTTTAACCAAAGGCACCACTTCTCTGTAACTGCTTAGGAACATTTCGATGAAATCACTTGATTTTAAAGGCTCTCTATAAGCAATTGCCTGTGAGGCATTTAATAATTCAATTGCTAAAATACGCTCTAAATTATCTAAAACCCGTAAGGCTTTTGTAGCTCCGTTGGCTCCCATACTCACATGATCTTCTTGTCCGTTACTCGAAACAATGCTGTCAACACTTGACGGTACTGCCAATTGTTTGTTTTGACTCGCAATACTTGCTGCAGTATATTGAGGAATCATGAACCCTGAATTCAATCCCGGGTTATCAACCAAAAATGCAGGAAGATTACGTAAACCCGAAATTAACTGATAGGTTCTTCTTTCAGAAATACTTCCTAATTCGGCTAAAGCAATTGCCATAAAATCTAAAGCCAAAGCCAAAGGCTGTCCGTGGAAATTTCCGCCCGAAATAATCTGATCGGCTTCAATAAATATATTGGGATTATCTGTAACCGAATTAATTTCGGTTTTAAATACTTTTCTAACATAATCAATCGCATCTTTTGAAGCGCCGTGAACCTGAGGCATACAACGGAAAGAATACGGATCCTGAACATGTTTCTTTTCCTGGGCAATGATTTCACTTCCTTCCAAAAACTCATTAATACGCTGCGCCGTTACAATTTGTCCTTTATGCGGACGTATATAATGTATCAATTCATTAAACGGCTCAATTCTTCCATCAAAACCTTCTAATGAAATAGTTCCAATTAAATCTGCCAGATACGAATATTTATACGCTTTAATTAAAATATGGGCTCCATAAGCACTCATAAACTGAGTTCCGTTTAACAATGCCAAACCTTCTTTGGACTGTAACACAATTGGTTCCCAGTTAAAATGTTTTAAAACTTCGGCAGAAGCTGTTTTCTTTCCTTCAAAATATACTTCACCTTCTCCAATTAATGGTAATGATAAATGAGCCAAAGGCGCTAAATCTCCAGAAGCTCCAAGTGAACCTTGCGTATAAATTATTGGTAAAATACCATTATTGTAAAAATCAACCAAACGCTGCAATGTAATCAACTGAATTCCAGAATGCCCGTAGCTCAAAGATTGGATTTTAAGCAAAAGCATCATTTTTACAATTTCAGCCGGAACTTCTTCACCTGTTCCGCAGGCATGAGATTTTACTAAGTTTTCCTGAAGTTTAGATAAATTCTCGTTAGAAATCTTTACACTGTATAATGATCCAAAACCGGTATTGATTCCGTAAATAGGTGCCGTATGCGATGCCATTTTTTTATCTAAATAATCACGGCATTTTTGCACATTTACTTTGGCTTCTTCAGATAATTCAAGTGCTTTATCATTGACTAAAATTTCTTGTAAAGTTTCTAAATTTATGGTTTCAGTACTTATATAGTGGATTTCTCTCATGATGGTTTTCAATTTAAGATGTCAAAATTCAACAAATCAATATTAAAAAGCAACATTTTATCACAATAATTAAAATTTCTGCGAAAGCGATTCTGTAGTTTTAATTATTTGATAATAGTAAAATGTAGATTATCACGCCTTTTTAATCACTTTTTCAATAGAAATCTTATCCTAAACCAAATAGATTTTGATTTACAAAAGTCGGAAATATATTAAAACGTCAACTTAACATATCTAATTTTAATAAATGCTCAATATTGAAATCTAAGGATTTGAATTATTAAAATATTCGCAAAAAGGCTTTTAAAGTTTTTAACTTTTACAAAAAGCTGTACTTTTGAAAAATCAAAATGAAAAGTAACAGCATCAAATATCAATCTACTATGACAACTCAAACCAGAGTTGAAATTGCTGCTACGATTATTTCTACTACAACAACTACTACCCCTTAGGGGTATACATTTTTACATATAATCCAGATTATCTATACTTTTTTCTTAAAAGAAGAAAGGCATTGGATACATGAAAACATTTACAAAAAAAAGCCGCAGTTTTCAGTTTCAGTTCACAGTTGACAGCCTTTGAACCTTTGTTACTAAAATCTTTGCACCTTATTAAAAAATATCAAAAATGAAAGTATTAAAATTTGGCGGAACTTCGGTTGCCAATGCTCAAAATATAAAGCTCGTTCTCGAAATTGTTAACCAAAAAGCAAAGCAGGATAAACTAGTTGTTGTAGTTTCTGCACTCAGCAAAGTAACCGATTTATTACAATTGGCAGCGGCAAAAGCAGCGGCAAACGACGAAGGCTTTAGAGATATTGTGGCCGAAATCGAGAAAAAACACCTTGACACACTTAAGGAACTTATTCCGGTAAGCGAACAAAGCAGTTTGTTAAGTCATGTTAAAAGAATTATCAATCACTTAGAAACTTTATTAGACGGTTGTTTTTTACTGGGCGAATTATCTCCTAGAACTGCTGATACTATTTTAAGTTTTGGAGAACTGCTTTCGTCATACATAATCGCCCAGGCATTTCAGCAAACTGAAAAAGATGCGGTTTACAAAGACAGCCGTGAGTTGATTAAAACTAATGCCGATTTTGGTAAAGCGGCCGTTAACTTCGAAATTTCAAACCAATTGATTCAGGAGTATTTTGCTTCGAATGAATCAAAAATCAATATTCTTCCGGGATTTATTGCGCAGACTTTAGACGGAATTACCTCTACTTTAGGACGCGGCGGATCTGATTATACTGCGGCAATTATCGCCGGAGCTTTAGATGCAGAACAACTGGAAATCTGGACTGACGTAAACGGAATGTTTACTGCAAACCCAAAAATCG
The DNA here is from genome assembly GCF_024171645.1 of Flavobacterium sp. HSC-32F16. Taxonomy (GTDB): domain Bacteria; phylum Bacteroidota; class Bacteroidia; order Flavobacteriales; family Flavobacteriaceae; genus Flavobacterium. Next base: position 1,170,606 of record NZ_JALKAC010000001.1, read on the forward strand.
TAAAACAAGCACAGCCGATTGCGAATATTTCGTATCAGGAAGCAATGGAATTGTCGCATTTTGGTGCCAAAGTTTTATATCCGCCAACAATTCAGCCTGTTTTAAGAAAAAACATTCCAATTCTGATCAAAAATACTTTTGAACCGGAAGCCGAAGGAACTTTAATTTCTGATCATGTTCAATCTAAAGATACCGTTGTAAAAGGAATCAGCCATATCGATAATATTTCGCTTTTAACACTTGAAGGTCCGGGAATGATTGGTGTTGCAGGTTCATCAAGACGTTTGTTTGAAGTATTGTCTCAGGAAAAAATCAACGTAATTTTTATTACTCAGGCTTCTTCTGAGCACTCCATTTGTATCGGAATTTTAAATTCGGATGCTGATAATGCCGAAGCTGCGATTAACCGAGCTTTTGAAATCGAAATTGCACAAAACAAAATCGATCCTTGTTATGTAGAAAAAGATCTTTGCATTATTGCTCTGGTTGGTGAAAACATGAAAAATCACCAGGGTTTAAGCGGAAGAATGTTCAGTACTTTAGGAAAAAACAACGTAAATATCCGTGCGATTGCACAAGGTGCATCTGAAAGAAATATTTCGACTGTAATTAACGAAAGAGACGTTAAAAAAGCATTGAACACTTTACACGAGAATTTCTTTGAAGAAAACACAAAACAGCTCAATTTATTCGTAATGGGAGTTGGAAATGTGGGAGAAAAATTCATCGAGCAGATTCACAATCAGAGAAAATTCTTAAAAGAAAATTTAAAGATTAATGTTCGTGTAATTGCTTTATCAAATTCAAGAAAAATGGTATTTGATGAAGACGGAATTTCATTAAAAGACTGGCAGTCGACTTTAGATAAAGGAGAAGCAGCAATTCCAACAGAATTCATTGCACGTGCCAGAGAATTAAATTTACGTAACAGTATTTTTGTAGATATTACTGCAAATGCAAGCGTTTCTGAAATGTATGAGAAATTCTTAAAAGAAAGTATTGCCGTTGTAACTTGTAATAAAATTGCCTGTTCATCTGCTTATGACAATTATAAAAAATTAAAAAGCTTATCTCGCCAATACAATGCTCCGTTTTTATTTGAAACGAATGTTGGCGCGGGATTACCAATTATTGACACTGTAAAAAACCTTATTGCGTCTGGCGATAAAGTGCATAAAATTCAGGCGGTTTTATCAGGAAGTTTGAACTTCATTTTCAACAATTTTGATAAAAACAATTCTTTCCACGATGTGGTAAAAGAAGCCGGAGTTCAGGGATTCACAGAACCAGATCCAAAAATCGACTTAAGCGGGGTTGACGTGGCTCGTAAAATCCTTATTTTGATTCGCGAAAGCGGTTACGAAATGGATATTGATGCCATTGCAAACGAATCGTTTTTACCTGCAGAATGTTTAGCAACAACAAACAACGAAGATTTCTTTGCATCGTTAATCAAACATGCTTCACATTTTGAAGGTATTTATGAAGAAGCTTTAGCCAAAGATTCTAGATTAAAATATGTGGCACAATTCGAAAACGGAAAAGCAAGCGTAGGTCTGCAATTTATTCCAAAAGATCATCCTTTCTACAATTTAGAAGGAAAAGATAATATCGTGCTTTTCTACACAGATCGTTACGTAGATCAGCCTTTATTGATCAAAGGAGCCGGAGCCGGAGCAGCTGTAACAGCATCAGGAATTTTTGCTGATGTAATTAGAATTGGAAACGTGTAAAAGATACTAAGATGCTGAGTTACTAAGATTCTAAGTTTTTTTTCTAAACTTAGAATCTCGGAAACTTATAATCTCAGAAACTTAAAAATAAAAAGTTGCAAAGAAATCTTAGAAACTTAGAATCTTAGCATCTTAGAAACTTTAAAAAAAAATGGAAATAAAATTATTCTGTCCCGCTACAATTGCCAACCTCTCATGCGGATTTGACGTATTGGGACTTTGCTTAGACAATGCGGGCGATGAAATGATTGTTCGAAAAGTCGATCAAAAAGGAATTCGAATCACTAAAATTGTGGGTGCCGATCTGCCTTTGGAAACCGAGAAAAACGTTTCTGGAGTTGCGGCTTTGGCAATGTTGGAAACTTTAGACGAACTGGATTTTGGATTTGAAATCGAAATTTATAAAAACATAAAAGCCGGAAGCGGCATTGGAAGCAGTGCCGCAAGTTCTGCCGGAGCGGTTTTCGGAATTAATGAATTATTAGGAAGACCTTATTCTCGTAAAGATTTGGTTCAGTTTGCGATGCAGGGCGAAAAATTAGCCAGCGGAAACGCACATGCTGACAACGTTGCTCCTGCCCTATTAGGCGGATTTACTTTGGTAAGAAGTTACGCCCCTCTTGATATTATCAGAATTGACAGTCCGGAGGAATTGTACGCAACGGTGGTTCACCCGCAAATTGAATTGAAAACATCTGATGCACGTTCGGTTTTAAAACAAAATGTTTCCCTGAAAAGTGCCATTATGCAATGGGGAAATGTAGGCGGATTAGTCGCTGGTCTTTATACCAAAGATTACGAATTAATTGGACGTTCGCTTCATGATGAAATCGTTGAGCCTTTAAGAAGTGTTTTAATTCCGGGTTTCGATCAAATTAAACAAACGGCTTACGAAAACGGTGCTTTAGGTTCTGGAATTTCAGGTTCCGGCCCATCGATTTTCGCTTTAAGCAGAGGAAAAGAAACCGCCGAAAAAATCGCAAAAGCCATGAGCGATGTTTACGAAAAAATGAATTTACCGTATGAAATTCACGTTTCGAAAATCAATCCAGACGGCGTAAGAATTATTTAAAATAAGTGCTTAGTTCCTAGTCCTTAGTAATTAGTCGCAAAAGACTAAGACTAGCAGCTAAGGACTAAGGACTAATTACTAAGAACTAATAAAAAATGAAATACTACAGTTTAAACCATAATGCCCCAAAAGTTTCTTTTCAGGAAGCTGTTATACAAGGATTAGCGAGTGACAAAGGATTATATTTTCCAGAAAACATTACTCCTTTAGATCCGTCATTTTTTGATAAAATCGAAAGTTTAAGCCACGAAGAAATCGCTTTTGAAGCGATCAAACAATTCGTTGGCGATGAAATACCAGCAGAAAAACTAAAAGAAATTATTGCTGATACTTTAGTTTTTGATTTTCCGGTAGTGAAAGTTGAAAACGGAATTTATTCCTTAGAATTATTTCACGGGCCGACAATGGCGTTTAAAGACGTTGGAGCGCGTTTTATGTCACGTTGTCTGGGCTATTTCAATAAAGACAAAAAAGACGCTAAAAACACAGTTTTAGTTGCCACTTCTGGAGATACAGGCGGAGCCGTTGCGAGCGGATTTCTTGGCGTTGACGGCGTTGATGTTGTCATTTTATATCCGTCAGGAAAAGTGAGCGATATTCAGGAAAAACAATTGACTACTTTAGGGCAAAACATTAAAGCGCTGGAAGTTGACGGTGTTTTTGACGATTGTCAGGATATGGTAAAAAAAGCGTTTTTAGATGAAACTTTAGCGCATAAAAACCTGACTTCGGCGAACTCTATTAATATTGCGCGCTGGTTACCGCAAATGTTTTATTTCTTCTTTGCTTACAAAGCACTGAAAAGCCAAAACAAACCTTTAGTTTTCTCTTGCCCAAGCGGAAACTTCGGGAATATCTGCGCCGGAATTATGGCAAAGAAATTAGGTTTGCCAATTGAACATTTTGTAGCGTCTACAAACGTAAACGACACAGTGCCAAGATTCTTAGAAAACGGAAAATACGATCCAAAACCTTCTAAAGCAACAATCTCTAACGCAATGGACGTTGGAAACCCAAGTAACTTTATTAGAATTCAGGAATTATACAATAATGATTTAAAAGCTTTCGAAAAAGACTTTTCTTCTTATAGTTATACTGACGAAGAAACTCTTGATGCTCTAAAGAAAATTTATAACACAGACGGTTATATCGCAGAACCGCACGGCGCTGTTGGTTATTTAGGTTTGAAAAAGGAACTAGAAAAACACCCTAACGCAATTGGTATTTTCTTAGAAACGGCGCATCCTATTAAATTCTTAGATGTTGTTGAACCTGCTTTGGGAATTACGCTTCCTATTCCTGCTCAGATCGAGAGTGTTATTAATGAGGAGAAAGTTAGTGTGAAGATTAAAAGTTATGAGGAGTTGAAAGGTTTTCTAAACTTATAACTTCTTTTTTTGATAAAACTTTATACCGCAAATTTTACTACTTTATCTTAGTTTAATTTGCGGTTTTCGTTTATAATTCAATTAGTTTTTTATAAGGAAAATTATTATGTTTGAATATAATAATTTTTAAAATGGAGAAAACTAAAGAAATAATTGAATTAGAGAATCTTTATAATATTAAACTCGTTCCAATTAACAGAGAATACAATATTTTGGATCAAGTTCATAATAAGAATGCATTTGAACTTAATGATAATGAAGAAATAATAGGATTAAATTTTTATTCTACAGGCATTTCTGATTTTAAAATCCTTCAAAAGTTTTCTAAATTGTGCTCACTTAGTATAGGATTAGAGAAAAACAATAATTTTCTTTTTTTGAAAGATTTATCAAGTTTAACAGCTTTAAGTCTCAAACATAATCAAATATCAGATATTAAATTTATCAAAGATCTAAAAAAAATAGAAATATTAAATCTAGACAACAATGAAATTTCCGATTTAACTCCTATTAAAAATTTAATTAATTTGAAGAGATTAGAATTATTTGAAAATCAAATTTCAGATATTTCTTCTTTAAGTAATCTTCTAAATTTAGAAAAATTAAATCTTTGGGACAACACAATCACCGATATCACCCCAATAAAAAAATTAACAAACCTAACTATTTTAGATTTAGATGATAATCAAATAGAAGATATAACCGCACTTGAAAATCTAAAAAAAATAGAAACATTATATTTAAGCAATAACAAAATTACTGATATAAGTCCTATTAACAATTTAGATTTAATTAGAACTCTTAATATATCAGATAATAAAATTTCTAATATTTCAAATATAAAAAATCTAAAGAGACTAAGGAGTCTTGAAATGAATAGTATTGAAAGTACAATTTATCCTTCAATATTTTCAAACTTAGATTTTTTGACCAGCTTGAGTTGTATTGAATGTAATATAACAAATTTAGATTTTTTAAAAGACCTAAAATCATTAATTTCATTAAATCTTAGTGACAATAAAATTTCCGACCTTTCTCCTTTGACTGAACTTAACCGTTTATCATCATTAAATATATCTAAAAATCTAATTTCAGATATTTCTCAATTAAAGAATTTAAAATCTTTAACATCTCTTAATCTAAATCATAACAAAATATCAGATATAGAAGTTTTAGAGAAATTAGAAAATCTTACTTATCTCAATTTAAGCAAAAATTTAATAACAAATATACGACCATTACTAAATTTTCTTTCAAAGAATATTACTATAAACCCATTAAATTATTTACCAAATGCGTTATATTTGGAAGATAACCCTCTTGAATTCCCTCCTATTCAAACTTTAAAAGGAGGAAATGATGCCATCATTCGTTTTTTTAAAAAAATTGATGAAGAGGGTACTGCAACTATCTTTGAAGCTAAATTAACATTAGTTGGAGAAGGAAGTGCTGGAAAAACTTCATTATTGAAAAGATTGCTAAATTCAACGAATAAATTACCTGAAGAAAAAAATAGAACTAGAGGCATTTTAATAGCTGATTGGGAATTTAAAAAGCAAAAAAATAAAAAACATATCGCACATATATGGGATTTTGGAGGACAAGATGTATACTATCCTGTACATCGATTTTTTTTAACCGAAAATTCCGTATTTGTTTTATTAGCTTCATCAAGACAAAATACTCATCATTTTGATTATTGGATTCCGACAATTTATCAATTTGGAGGAAAAAGTCCAATCATATTAGGACAAACATGTCACGATGGGAATATTGTTCATTGGAATGATATAGGAGCTTATATAGCTAACGAAAACTTTAATATAATCAAAGATCAAGAAAAAAATTATTATGAAATCAATTTACCAAATAAAAACAAAGGTCTTTCAGAAATTAAAAATTCGATAATAAATCAAATTGTAAACTTACCGCATTATAAAAAAAGCGTGCCTAAATCATGGATAACAATCCGAGAATTAATTAACAGTATTAAAGAAGAAAACTGCATCTCTTATTTAGATTTAAAAAATAAAATAAAAGAATCAAATCCACAAAGTTTTTCAAAAAAAGAAGATATTGATGATTGTTTAATATTTTTTCATTCCATTGGTGTTTTATTGTGGTATCATAAAGAAATTAAATTAAAAAATTGGGTAATACTTAATCCAAAATGGTCAGTTGATGCTGTTTACAAAATAATAGATGATGATAAAATTTCTAACCAGAAAGGAATTATATTTTCTGTAGATTTTGAAAGAGTATGGGAAGAAAATATATATGAAGATAAACATGAAATTTTAAAGGACATGCTTGAAGTTTTCAAAATTGCATTTCCTAAAAAACATAATCAGTTAGATTATATAATGCCAACTCGTTTACAATCGATGTCTAGTGAAAGTATTTGGGCGGATTCAGAATCTTGTTTACAAATAGAATATCAATATGAATTTATGCCAAAAGGACTCGTAAATCAAATTAGTGCAGAATTAAGTAGGTACATAATTGACGATAATCAGGTATGGAACAATGGAGTTAATTTTAGTGATGACGAAACTGTCTGTCAAGTTTTTGAGGATTTTTATCACAGAAAAATAACAGTAAAAGCAAAAGGGAAGGATGCAAGAGGTATTATAATGATTATAATGAATGCTCTAAAAGATATTACAGATGGATATAAAGGAGTTATACCAAAAATTATAATTCCATGTTTTTGTGCGAAATGTTTAAGTAAAAAAGACCCTACAACCTTTTCTTATGAAATGTTGCTCGACAAAATCAAGGAAAAACCTGACTCTAAAGTATTTTGTAATATTAGTGAACAGGTTTTTAAAGTTGAAGAATTATTATTTAATGTAGGTTTGCCCAATCCAATAAAAGAAGTTAGAGAAGAAATAGAAAAAATGGAAAAAATGGAAAAAATAATGGAAGAAAAAAATACCCCACTTAAAGTTTTTGTAACATATAGCTGGTCAGATGAAAATAATAATTTTGATCAAGAACATCAGAATAAGGTAGGTAATTTTGTGAGTCAGTTGAGATCTAAATGGGGATTAGACGCTTCATTTGATTTACAAAAGGAAGAGAATAACTTTGTTAAAATGATGTTTGAAAATCTAACTGAAAATGATAAAATTATAATTGTATTGAATAAAGGATATGCATCAAAAGCAAATAAATTTAAAAACGGTGTTGGAACTGAATATGCAAGAATAATTAATGATATTACTCAGAATCCAAAAAAATATATTTTAATTTCTTTTGAAAAACGAAATAGTGATATTTATCCTTTTGGTTTCCAAGGTAGTGATGTAATTGAAATAAGTAGCGATTTAGTTTCAGATAATTTACCAGAATCTCAAAATAGGTTATTATCAAAATTAATTGACGAGCCCTTAATCGAAATGCCTGAAATAGCAGGAAAAACTCCTAAGGTTACAAAAAAATCATTCTAAAAAATATAAATTATTATCGATTTCTTTCTAGTACAAATAATTTTTACTTGCTACTATAATATAAGAAGAACAAAAAAAAAGAGACCTTGTTATCAAAAAGGTCTCTTTTAATTTAATATATCTTCAAAAAATGGCTATTTCCCGTTCAATAACTTCTCCAAATACTCAACTTTATCTTTTTCAGCTTGCAACAAACGTTCGTAAAGTTCAACAACTTTATCTAAAGGATTAAAAGTGCATTCATTATTATATGTCCCTTGTCCAAAACTACTATTTGAAACAGCATCATTAAAAGTATTAAAATAATTAAAAACCCCTTCTTCCGAAAAGTTTTTAATTGCTTCAACAGAAACATCAAGAGCTTTTGCAATCTCAATTAGTCTTTGTTCGTCAACCGTTTCGCTGTTTTCAATAGCCGAAATCGTCTGCTGATTTGTTCCTATAGCCTGTGCCAGTGCTTCCTGTTTCATATCTTTAAGCTCTCTGATACGGCTTATATTTCTGCCGATATGTTTGGGTTTTATTGCTGTACTCATAATTCAAAGATATTTAAAATTCTGAAACGAAAATAGATTTCGGTAAAAAACAAAGCTATTTTTGTAAGATACGCTTTTCAATAATTTATATATCTTTAAAAACTAACAACAATATCAAAAACATGAGTAAAATATACAATTTTGAGAAATTTGAAGTCATTAAAAATCTAATAAGAATCTCATCTTGGTTTTTAATTTTAATATTGTTGTTTGCTATAATTTTTACTTTACTTTCTACTGGATTTGAAAGTTATTTCATTAATTATTGTATAGTCTTTCCCCGCTCTACGAAGTATTACAATCGCTGTGCGAAGTCTCCCGACTTCGCACCCGCTCGTGAACACAAAGAAATTCAAAAACCAATTGGGACGTGCACGAGCGGGACGCTCGCGCTAGCAATAGAACATAAAAAAAAGAGATCTTAAGATCTCTTTTTTATTTAAATATATATTTTAAAAACATTATTTCCCGTTCAATAACTTCTCCAAATACTCAACTTTATCTTTTTCAGCTTGCACCAAACGTTCGTAAAGTTCTACAACTTTATCTAAAGGATTAAAATTGCAATTGTAATTACCTGTAGTAATACTTCCGTGGTCTTGAAAAGTATTTCCAATAATATTAAAAACCGCTTCTTCAGAAAAGTTTTTAATTGCTTCAACAGAAACTCCAAGAGCTTTTGCAATCTCAATTAGTTTTTGTTCGTCTACAGTTTCGCTGTTTTCAATAGCCGAAATTGCCTGCTGATTTGTTCCTATAGCCTGTGCCAGTGCTTCCTGTTTCATATCTTTAAGCTCTCGGATACGGCTTATATTTCTGCCGATATGTTTTGGTTTTATTGCTGTACTCATAATTCAAAGATATTTAAAATTCTTAAACGAAAATAGATTTCGGTAAAAAACAAACTAGTTTTTGTAAGATACGCTTTTCAATAATTTATATATCTTTAAAACATAAAAAACAATATCAAAAACATGAGTAAAATATACAATTTTGAGAAATTTGAAGTCATTAAAAGTCTAATAAGAATCTCATCTTGGTTTTTAATTTTAATATTGTTGTTTGCTATAATTTTTACTTTACTTTCTACTGGATTTGAAAGTTATTTCATTAATTATTGTATAGTCTTTCTATCTATTTCTACATTGTTTTTCAATGCAATAACCTTATTTGTAATTTCTATTTTGTATAAATTAAAGAAAGAAAAAATACTTTACAACATTAAAAAAGAGTCAATCTTATTTCTGGTTTCTTTGGCTAGTTTAATGCTTTTAAGTTGTATAATACATTTAAAATATTAGAATTAAGAATAATTATTTTCCTGCCCCCGCTCTACGAAGTATTACAATCGCTGTGCGAAGTCTCCCGACTTCGCACCCGTTCCAATTAGCCGCAACGCAAATTACAATATATTGGAACGGAATATAGAAGCGTGTACGAAGTCAGGAGACTTCGCACAGCATGAGTTTCGGTAAAAAACAGAGTTGTTTTTGTAAGATACTATTTTCATAATTTCTATATTAGCCAGCTCTAGAATAATTACCAATTATTAATCTTATCCTAAAATGGCAATTTGGCAATATCTTTTAATCGTAGTTCCTGAAGATTCAATTGATAGTAATTATGAATCTATTTTTAAAAATAACAAAACAGAATTTTTACCCGAAACGGACTCTTTTTGGAACCATTTTGATGGCGACATTACTTCAATGATTTCTGAACTAGATCAGATTCTTCCAAAGGCGAATTGGGGAAATGATATTTTTCTAAATTGGAAAGGAAATGCAAATATCGATGAAGATAATGATGCGTGTATTTGTTTAAGTGATGATAAAACTAAAATTAAAGAATTTCAATTCCGAGTTGATCTTAGAAAATCTTCTAACATTACAGAAGTTTTACAATCCATTTTAAATCTCTGCAAAAAAAACAAATTGGTTGTAATTGATTTAAAGGGAGAAATTTTTCAACCGAATTTAGAGGATATTTTTAAAAGCATTCAAGCCTCAAATACAACAAAGTTTTTAAATGATCCTATACAATTTTTTGAAGATTTAAGTAAAAATAGTTCAGATGAAACAAGAACATAAACTTATCCTTGAGTTACTGGAATCTTATTTGGAAAAGAATCCAAGTCAGAAATTTGGACAGGCATTGTTCAATCTCAATATTAATGAATTTCAGAAAACTACTGATCCTAGAAATCCAAATTATAATATAAGAGATATTCATGGTGACAATGATTTAGCTATTATTGAACGAATCAAAAATCGTTTAGATTTGATTGAATCACAGAAAAACGATTAGTTCTCTCGCGCTAGCAAATGCGCATAATATTAAAATCAATTGCCTCCCGCTTTAGCTGGAGGTTTAAAATTTAAATTATATTCGGCTTTAGCCAAAAAATATAAAAGATTAGGCTAAAGCCATTTTTCTTATTTAATTTTGTTCCTACAGCTAAAGCTGTAGGCAATTCAAATTTTTCTCCAAATAAAACTGGAAACCATTTATATTTATAATACAGAACGCTTACCATGATTACAAAAGCATTACTCGAAGACATTCCAGCATTAACAATCTTAATAAATTCAGCATACAGAGGTGAAACTTCTAAAAAAGGCTGGACAACCGAAGCGCACTTACTAGAAGGAAAAAGAACCGACGAACCCGAAATGACCGAGATATTTCTTGATCCGAAAAATACGATTCTGAAATTTACAGAGAACGATAAAATTATCGGTTCGGTTCTATTGGTTGAAAAAGGACATCAATTGTATTTAGGAATGCTGACGGTTTCGCCAGAACTTCAAAATAGCGGCATCGGGAAAAAGCTTTTGGCTGAAGCCGAAATTCATGCTAAATCTCTTGGCTTGTCTGGTATTATTATGACAGTTATTTCGGTTCGTGAAGAACTTATTGCGTGGTACAAACGTCACGGTTATGTCGATACAGGCAAAAGAGAACCTTTCCCTCAAAGTGAAATTCATATTACAGTTTCAGAACAGCCTTTGGAGTTTATATATTTAGAGAAAAGTATTTAAGTTTTTTTGCCGCGAAGGCACAAAGACACAAAGTTTTTTTAATCTCGCAAAGTCGCAGAGACGCAAAGTTTTTATATTCTTTGCGACTTCGCGGCTTTGCGGGATTTTACAATATTGCATAAGTCACACAGCTGTGCGTCTCTAAAGAAAACCTTTGAATCTTAGAATCTCTGCTTCTTTGAACCAAAAAAACTAAGAAACCCTTCTCTTAATCTTAGACAAAAACTCGTGTGAAACGCCTAAATAAGACGAAAGATTCTTGTTGTTTATAGCTTGGATTTTCTGCGGATACCGTTCTACAAAATCAAGATAACGCTGTTTGGAGGTTTTGTTTAGAACATCCAGAAGTCTTTGCTGAATGGCAACGTTGGCACGTTCAATCATAAGAACATGAAACTGCATAATCTTTGGCACTTCTTCAAACAACTGTGCTTTTTTGATCTTGCTGATAACCAGAATTTCGCTGTCTTCAATAGCCTTAATGTTGTAAGTTGTCGGCTTTTGGTGATAGAAGCTTTCCAGGTCACACATCCATTCGTTTTCGAAAGAAAAGAAAATGACGCTTTCGGTTCCGTTTTCGTTTAAAATGTAGGTTTTAAACGAACCTTTTAAAATGAATCCCTCATAACTATTATTGGAATCCTGAATTTGCAGGAACTGATTTTTTTTAAGTTTAATCAATTCTGCTTTTGAAACAATGATATCCCATTCTTCATCGGTTAAGGGAATTTTTCGTTCAATGTTTTTTCGTAGTAGGTTGTACATGTTGTGGTTATTTTTTTGTGGAAAATAATTTCATACAATTACTTATCTATTAGGGGCGTAGAAAATGTAATCGATTACGTAAAAGTAATTCATTTCTTCACTTTTGTAAATCAACAACTGTTAAAAATATGCTTTTCGTAGAAATATTTCTAAAAGTTTGAACTTGTTCAACTTTTTTCATACAATTTATAAGCAGATTTGTACTGTTAAAAATTTTATAAACCCCCAAACTTAAATTATGAAAATTAAAACAACTTTTTCAGTGTTTCTTTTAGCACTGAGTTTAGGTTTTACATCATGTAATACCGAAGAAATTGGTTCCTCTCAAACCGAAAATGCAATTGTTGAATCTGCAGCTGAAACGTCAGGCAATTTAACTGCTAAAATTGGAAACTGTTCTGAAGTTCCGGGATGGGCTTCTCAAAACGGAAACACTACTGGTGGTGGTTCTTCTGCCGAAACTAATGTGACTACTTACGCTCAGTTAAAATCGGCTATCGAGAACAGTTCTGTAAAAGTGATCAAAGTTTCCGGTACAATTACAGTTACTACCAGATTGTCATTTCAGGATCAAACTGGTAAAACTATTTACGGTGCAAACGGAGCAAAATTGGTTTCGACCAATCAAACTAAAGATGCTTCCGGAATCATCAACATTAAAAGATGTAAAAACATCATTATCAGAAATTTAATTTTTGAAGGACCTGGTGCATATGATACTGACGGATGGGATAACGCTATCTTGGACGAATGTACAAACGTATGGGTTGACCACTGCGAATTTAGAGATGGTGTTGATGGAAACTTCGACATCAAAAACAAATCAGATTATATTTCGGTTACGTATTCTAAATTCCATTATCTAAAACCGCCAAAAGCTGGAGGTTCAGGAGGATCTGACGACCACAGATATTCGAATTTAATTGGTTCAAGCGACGGTGCAACTGGTGACCGAGGCAAATTAAGAATCACTTTTGCAAGATGCTGGTGGGCTCCAGGATGTAAAGAAAGAATGCCAAGAGTTCGTTTTGGAAAAGTACATTTGGTAAACAACTTCTTTAACAGTACTGTAAGCAACAAATGTATTGCTGCAGGTTTTGAGGCTGATATCCGTGTAGAAAGCAACGTTTTTGAAGGTGTAAAAACCCCAATCGATTTAATGAGCGGCTATACTGCTGTTACAGCAACTGACAACGTTTTTACCAATACAACAGGAAATCAAGCTGGAAACAAAACGGCTTTTACTCCGCCATATTCTATTGTAAAATTGAACAAAACTGCTGTAAAAGCTGATATTTCGGCTAATGCCGGCGCAACTTTAGGCGGTAATATCTGCGGATCATTCTAATGAACTCTGGATAGCAAAAAAAAAATGAGTTAGTTTAGTTTCTAAACCACGGATTACATTTATTGTAGTTCGTGGTTTTTTATTTAACCGCAAAGAGCGCAAAGATCTTGTTTTTAATAAAACGCAAAAGTTCGCAAAGCTAGGTATAAAATCTTTGCGAACCTTAGCGTAATTCTTAGCGAACTTTGTGGTTAAAAAACCTTTGTACCTCTACCCCTTCAACCTTTCCTTAAAGAACCAACTCTTCAAACAATCTCTGAATCGTTTTCTCCAAATTCTGACATAATCCCGGATGAGACCTTGAAGTTTGTATTGCCGAACTTCTAATGGCGGTTAACCAGCGAAAACGCTCCGGAATTTCAAATTCAGCAATTGGTCCGCCGTCTTTGGCTCCGTTGGTGATTTTTTCCAGTGAAGTTAAATTGCATTCTAATTGTTCAATATCAAAATCGACTGAAAGAGCTTGTATTTTTTCTTTATTGAGATGAAAAAGTACTTTTATAAATTTGGCTTTTTTGCAAAACAAAATGATTCCGATATTCAGGAATTCTTCGCGCTCTACCCTTGGCACAACACGAATCACAGCATATTCGTATAAGTGGTTATCTTGCATTTTGAGCCTGATTTACAAATATTTCTGAATTCTCTAATCTTGTCTTTAAAAACTGTAAGTATACATTTCGCAAACCTTCCGGTGTTTCATCTGCATCTTCCCACTGAAGCCAGTCTAATGGAATTGTATTTACAATTTCTTCTAAAATTTCGGGCGTTAAAATCGCTCTAAATTCGGCGTCAACCTCTTTTAAAAGTGAAGCTTGCGGCAGTAAAACATGATCTTTTATCAATGCAAACGGACTTTTGGCATGTTGTTCCCAATTGTTCCAGGAATGGTGAAAATACAAACACGCACCGTGATCAATTAACCACAATTCTTTATGCCAAATAAGCATATTGGTATTTTTGAAAGTTCTGTCTACATTGGTAATATAAGCATCAAGCCAAACAATCTGTGAGGCTAGTTTTGCATCGACTGTTGTTACGACAGGATCAAAAGTTATGGCACCAGATAAAAAATGAAGTGCTAAGTTTAATCCCTGACTTCCTTGCAGTAAATCCTGAATTTCCTCATCGGCTTCTGTTCTTCCGAAAGCTTCGTCGAGATTGGCGAATACTAATTCTGGTAATTGCAATTTTAAGGCTTTTGCTATTTGTCCGCCTACTAATTCGGCTATAAGGGCTTTTACGCCGTGTCCGGCACCTCTAAATTTTAATACGTATTTAAAATCGTCATCTGCTTCTGCTAAAGCGGGTAAAGAACCGCCTTCGCGCAGCGGTGTAATGTAACGCATGACGTTTACCGTTCTGAGATCGAAGTTGTTTTTCATTTTTTTAAAGATTCAAAGATGCTAAGGTTCTGAGTTGCTATTCCGAAGCTTCGGAACTAATCTTTGACATTACAAACTTAATGATTTTAGAATTTAGATTGCAGAGGGTAGATTTTAGATTTTTTTTAACTGGAAGATTTTTTAACGTAAAGAGCCCAAAGGTTTTTCGCATTTTTTGTCATCCTGAGGAACGAAGGATCACACTAGAAACTCGACAAAGATTGGCGAATTACTTTATGGTTACTGTGTGTAGTTCCTTGTGCGATCCTTCGTTCCTCAGGAGGACAAACTGCATGCAATTATCAAAATTGGCACATTATCTAATTGGCACATTATCTAATTGGCACATTATCTAATTATCTAATTCTAAAAATGCTTTTCCTAAATTCTTGATAATATCTGAGGCTATAAAAGATTCGTAACCTGTTTTAGGCAAAGCTAGATCTGCCGTTAGGCCGTGGAGATAGACTCCGAATTTTGAAGCATATTTGGGTTCGTAGCCTTGCGCCAGAAGACTTGTTAGAATTCCGGTTAATACATCACCGCTTCCTGCAGTTGCCAAAGCTGCGTTTCCTGTTGTGTTTTCGTACACCGAATTTCTGTTGATGATAAATGTAGGCGCGCCTTTCATGACGATAATGAGTTTATATTTTTCTGAAAAGGCAATTGTCTTTTGAAATTTTTCAGATTCAGAATTCCATTTGCCTATTAAACGTTCTAATTCTTTTGGATGAGGTGTAAGGATGGTATCATCTGGAACTAATTCTAACCAGGATTGGTTGTCTGCTAAAATATTCAACGCGTCCGCATCTATAACTAAAGGCGCTTTGTTGATTCTTAAAAACTCGAATAAAGCCTTTTGTGTTCCAAGTTCTTTCCCTATTCCGGGTCCTATTCCAACTGCTTGAGGTAATATTGGTAAATGGATATTGGTAATAAAATTGGTGTTTTCATCGGTTACTGTCATTACTTCGGGAATTGAGATTTGAAGGATTTGATAACCGCATTTTGGCATAAAGGTCGTTACGAGTCCGCAGCCTGATTTTAAACAGGATTTTGAGGCTAAAACTCCTGCTCCTATTTTCCCGTAGCTTCCTGCAATAATTACAGCATGACCTTGAATTCCTTTGTGTGTATGAGGATTTACAGGCTTATATATCTTTAGGATTTCTTCTTTTGTTATTAAATATGGAGATTTCATCTGGCTTCTTTTATATATTAAAGTTACATAAAAAATCGAAAGCACGAATGTTTCTTTATTACGGTCATCCCTAGCCCTGATTACTTCACTATATTTTTATTTTTCATAGGAGTTCAGTGAACTTCGTTTGCAGCGGCATCCTTTTTGTTTTTTCTTTAAAAACAAAAAGATATAGCGGATAGCAGGAAATAGCTCCTAATTATTGCGAAATTTATAATTTAAGGCATTCAAATTAGATATTTTTTGAATAGATTTGCATAACAATTTTATAAAACAACACAATGAAAAATACTGCGCTTACGCACATACATGAAGGTTTAGGAGCAAAAATGCTTCCTTTTGCTGGTTATAACATGCCTATTACATACGAAGGTGTAAATGCTGAACATGAAACGGTTCGTAATGGTGTGGGAGTTTTTGACGTTTCGCACATGGGTGAATTTTTGTTAACGGGTCCAAATTCTTTGGCTTTGATTCAAAAAGTAACTTCAAATGATGCTTCGACTTTGACTATCGGAAGAGCGCAATATTCTTGTCTGCCAAATAATGAAGGCGGAATTGTAGATGATTTAATTATTTATAAAATGAAAGAAGAGCAGTATTTACTAGTTGTAAATGCTTCGAATATTGAAAAAGACTGGAACTGGATTTCATCTCACAATGATTTGGGTGTTGAAATGAAGAATCTTTCTGATGATTATTCTTTATTGGCAATTCAGGGACCAAAAGCGGTTGAGGCTATGCAGGCTTTAACTTCTGTAAATTTATCTGAAATTGCTTATTACCATTTTGAAGTAGGTGATTTTGCCGGTATCGAGCATGTAATTATTTCTGCTACTGGTTATACTGGTTCAGGCGGATTTGAAATTTACTGTAAAAATGACGAAGCGGAACAGGTTTGGAATAAGGTTTTTGAGGCTGGAGCTGCTTACGGAATCAAACCAATTGGTCTTGCTGCGCGTGATACTTTACGTCTTGAAATGGGATTTTGCTTGTACGGAAATGATATAAATGATACGACTTCTCCGCTTGAAGCTGGTTTAGGATGGATTACAAAATTCACAAAGGATTTTACGAATTCTGAAGCTCTTAAAAAACAAAAAGAAGCCGGAGTAACCAGAAAATTAATTGCTTTTGAAATGCAGGAACGTGCTGTACCAAGACACGATTATGAAATTGTTGACGCTTCGGGCGAGGTAATTGGAATCGTAACTTCGGGAACTATGTCACCTTCTATGAATAAAGGAATAGGTTTAGGATACGTAACTGCAGCAAATAGTGCTGTTGACAGTGATGTTTTCATTAGAATCAGAAAAAATGATGTTCCTGCTAAAGTGGTAAAATTACCCTTTTATAAGAAATAGTTTTTAAACTCAATACTTTTATAATGCATTACAAGTCAAATTGTAATGCATTATTTTTTTATGGGATATTAATTCATTTTAAAGTTAATTCTTTACACATTATTATCGTTTAGGTTTATGGTGCGTATTTATCTGTAAGATTTTTTACAAATAATGTAAACCGGTATAGAAAAATTACCGTAACTTTAAGGTATATGTTGATATCAAACTTTATGAGAAAACTTTTGCCGCTATTTTTACTGTTTACCACTCTCCTATTTAGTCAAAATAGCGCCGAGACATGTGAAATACTAAACAAAATAAATGCCGTTATCCAAACGGAACATTTAAGACCTAAGCCCATTGATGATAGTTTATCTGTTTTTGTTTTTGATAATTTAATTAATGAATTAGATCCTTCAAGAAACATTTTCTTTAAAAGTGAATATGACGAGTTAGCTTTAAAATATCGTTTAAATATTGATGATTTAATACTTGAAAATGATTGCAGTTTTTTGACTGACATTACTGCAAAATATATAAACGGACTGATTAGAACAAGGGAAGTTCTGGAAAAAATTCAGTCTACTGCTTTTGATTATACCAAGAAAGATACTATTCGGTTTTACAAAAAATCATTTCCGTTTTATCTAAAAAAAGAAGATTTAGAAAAAGTCTGGCGCAAGAAACTCCGTTACCAAATTTTGGATGATATAGCCGAAGTAAGTAACAACCTGGATTCCATCAAAACCAACTTTAATTCGATTGAAGCGAAGTCCAAAAAGTTGATTCTATCGAATGAAATATGTCGCATAAGTACGCTTTTGGAAACCAAAACAAAGCAGGACGAAAACCTGTATAATTTCTTTTGTACTTATTTCGATCCGCATACGGCTTATTTCAGCAATGATTCTAAATCGAGTTTTGTAGCATCTTTATCCAAAGAGCATTTGTCTTTAGGAATGACGGTTAATCTTAACGAAAAAAACGAAATTATTGTGCACGAAATTGATCCGAATGGACCCGCGTATCAAACGGGACAGATAAAAAAAGGCGATCAGATTATTTCGGTTTCAAATCATAAGGAAACACTTCAGGTTTCATGTGCTTCATTAGAATCCATTTCGACGATGATTTTATCTGAAGCCAATAAAAGTCTTACGCTTACGCTGAAAAGAAACTCGGGTAAAAACTTTGATGTTCATATCGAAAAGCAAGTTATGAAAGACGAAGAGAATTCTGTTTTTAGTTTTATTATAGGTAAAGAAAGTAAAATTGGATATATCAAAATTCCTAGTTTCTATGCCGATCTAGACGGAAACAGCAGAAAAGGCTGTGCCGATGATGTGGCACGCGAGGTAATAAAACTGGAAAGAGATACTATTAAAGGTTTAGTCATTGATTTAATTGACAACGGAGGCGGTTCTATGGAAGAAGCTATAAAACTCGCCGGAATGTTTATTGATTATGGTCCAATTTCGATTGTGGTTGATCATACCAAAGAAAAATCAGTTATAAACGATCCGTTGAAGGGTATAATTTACAGAGGTCCAATTGTGGTTTTGGTTAACAGCAATACAGCTTCGGCAAGTGAGTTCTTCGCTTCTATTATGCAGGATTATAACCGCGCACTTTTGTTAGGAAGCAGTACACTTGGAAAAGCTACTATGCAGACTATTCTTTCGCTTGACGAAAATAAAGACACTGATTTTCTAAAAATAACAATCAATAAATTTTACCGTGTTACGGGTAAAAGTCATCAATATATTGGTGTAACTCCAGATGTTGTTCTACCGGAATTTTATGAAGATGTTTATCAAAAGGAAAGTGATTTTCCTACTGCTATTAAAAATGACAGCATTGAATCTTTTTTAAAATATCGTCCGTACGTAAAGCGAAGTTTAATTGATAAAATAGCCAAAAACAGTACTTTGAGACTGGCTGATAATTTTTATTTTAATGATATCAAAAAAATTAATCTAAAAATAGACAAACTGGTTAATACTCCAAAAGCCGAAATTCCTATGACTTTGGATGCGGTTTTTAAACAGAAAAAAATTGTGAATTCGCTTTGGACAGAGATCAATACTTTTAACGATGAGAACAATCCGCTTGATGTATACAATTCGTCTGTAAATCAGCTATTATTGGGTGCTTACCCTAATGACAAAACGATTAACCAATATCAAATGGATAATCTAAAAACAAATCCGTACTTAAATGAAGCGGTAAACATTATAAATGAGTTTAACGGTTCGAAGTAGGCTCTTTTGTTTCAAGTTTAAGGTTTCAAGTTTAATACTGAGCCGGCAAACTTGAAACGTGAAACCTTAAACTTGAAACAAATAGAAAAAACTTAAATTTTGATTTTGGATAAATAAGGAATAACCTTTATTTTTGCATCACAAAACTAAAAATTAGAAATGGGAAGAGCGTTCGAATTTAGAAAAGGAAGAAAAATGAAACGTTGGTCTGCAATGGCCAAAACATTTACCAGAATTGGTAAAGACATCGTTATGGCTGTTAAAGAAGGCGGTCCTAACCCTGACGCCAATTCTAGATTAAGAGCTGTTATACAAAACGCGAAAGCGGCCAACATGCCAAAAGACAATGTTGAGCGTGCGATAAAAAATGCCAGCAATAAAGATACTGCAAACTATAAAGAGATTCTATTTGAAGGATATGCTCCTCATGGAATTGCTATTTTGATTGAAACTGCATCTGATAACAATAACAGAACGGTAGCAAACATCAGAAGTTATTTTAACAAATGCAACGGAACAATGGGAACTCAGGGTTCTGTTGAGTTTATGTTTGACCATACTTGTAATTTCAGAATTGCAAATAACGGACTTGATGCTGAAGAACTAGAACTTGAATTAATTGATTTTGGTGCCGAGGAAGTTTTCGAAGACGAAGACGGAATCTTAATCTACGCTCCTTTTGGAAGTTTTGGTGCTTTACAAAAAGAATTAGAGAACAGAGGTCTTGAAATTTTATCTTCTGGCTTTGAGCGTATTCCGCAAATCACAAAAGAATTGACTGAAGCTCAAATCGCTGATGTTGAAAAATTAATCGAAAAAATCGAAGAAGATGACGACGTTATGAACGTTTATCATACTATGAAAGAAGAATAATCTTTTTTCATTACTACCTTAAAAAAACTCCAGAAATTTTCTGGAGTTTTTTTTTATCAAAATGTGGAAACCCGTAATGAAAGTATTTTTAGATTGTTTAGATTTGGCGAAAATTAACATTTTTTTAATACTTGAATAGTTATGATCCCCAAGTCCTACTCTCTCAGATTAATTTTTGCTTTATTTTATTTGACAGATAAAAGGTTGAATTTTGACAAACAACACTTTATCTGTTAGAAACTATATATTTGCCACTCTCAAATACTACGAACCCAAACCTTCCTGCCCATTGAAAAAAATTACTCCTAAGTTTCCTTCTTCTATATTAAGTTTAGTTTTATTTCTTTTAAGTTTTAATAGTCTGTTTGCTTCTGCAGCAGATACTATACATAATCCTAAAAAGCCATTACCGGTAAAAAACAGTATTTCTCCTAATACAGCTTTTATTCCTCCGGCTAATACGTTTATTTATAAACAAACTGCTGAAAGTGAGTTTACAGATGCATTTATAGAAAAAAATTATCCTGTATCTCAAGACATCAATAAGAATTTAGAATTAGCAATGTCTACATTCGAAACCATTAAACAAAATGGAAATATTACTGATGTTCTGGAGCCGAAAAAGCTTTCCATGCTTCCACTGGGAATCTCAAAAACTATTGGAGGTGTTCAATACATATTGGGAATCAGCAACGCCAAATTTACTCCTACTTATACAGAATTAACTGCTTTTGTAAAAATTGTACTGCCGCAAATAGATGCTCAGGGAAATGCTAAACAATTATTTTTTGGAGCCAACAATATTAAGTTATCTCATAAAGGAGGTTTGGTTGGTGATACTAATTTAGTTTTACTTGGAGATGTTCCTTTAAAAATAATGGGCGAAAGTTCTCTTTTAATTTTAAAGGGGGGCATGGATATGGCCACCGGTAAAGTTGAAAATAAAACCTATGTAACTATAGATTGTAATGGTTTTAAAGAGCTGGGTATTACCGCAGATTATGAATTTTCTAGAACTTTATTAATCCCACTAGATAATAATTACACTCCTATTGCAGAACCTGCAAGAGTTCGAAGCAGTTTTAAAACAATAGTTTCTAATTGGAATGATATCTTGGTAGAGTTATCAATACCTAAATTTAAGCTGGCTAAAACTGAAAAGAATATTGGTTTTGAGTTAAATACTGCTGTTATAGATTTTAGTGATATTAGAAATTCATCATCTATAAAATGGCCTAAAGATTATGAAAAAGATTATCTAGTTCCAGGAAATGAAAATTTGTGGAGAGGTCTTTATGTTAAATCACTAAAGGTTGTACTTCCGGAAGAATTTAAGAAAAAAGGTTCTGAAGATAGGCTGACATTTGAGGCTTCTGATTTATTGATAGACAAAATGGGAGTTTCTGGTACTTTTACTGCCAGCAATATTTTAAGTCTTGATCAGGGAAATGCTTCAGGATGGCAGATTTCTGTCAATGATATTAGCATGACATTCAGAGCAAATTCATTAGTTGCTGCTGGTTTTGGAGGAGATATACTTTTACCTGTTTCGAGTAAAGGCTCGAAATGTGCCGGTACTGCAAGATCTGAACTTGCTTATAAAGCATTAATTGATCCGCTTAACGATGAATATCTTTTAAATGCTTCTGTATCAAACGGAATATGTTTTCAAGCATTTAAAGGAACGGCTGTTATTGAAAAAAATTCTTATGTAGAAATAAAGGTAAAAGAAGGTAAATTTTTACCAAAAGCTGTTCTTTACGGTACTTTATCTCTAAATGCCAGCAGTAAGCCTATTACGGCAGAAGAAGCAATGGCTTTAGAGAAAACAACTTCTACCGCAACATCTGCAACTGGTGAAAAGAAAGAAACAGTATCTTTTAAAGGGCTTATTTTTCAAAACTTAATGTTGCAGACGGTTTCTCCTTATATAAGTGCTGATTATTTTGGATATAAAAATGTACAAAATGATGCTTCAACTGTAAGCAATTTCCCTGTAACAATTAATGAAATAGCCTTAATTACAACTGACGAAAGTGCCAGTTTAAAAGTTGACATTGCTGTAAACCTGATGGAAAATCAGTTTAATGGCCAGACTAAGTTTTATGTCGTTGGTAAGTTTGGTAAAGAAGAAGGTATTCAAAAGTGGAAGTATGATCATCTAAAATTTGAAACAATCTCTCTTGCTGCCGATTTGGGAGGGGTAAAATTTAAAGGAAGCATCACCATTTTAGACAATGACCCTATTTACGGAAATGGTTTTAAAGGAATGCTTGGTGCCGACTTTACAGGAGGTATAAAGGTAGAAGCTAATGCAATTTTTGGATCAACAACATTTAGATATTGGTATGTTGATGCTATGGTTGACAATTTGAATATTCCTGCCGGCGCAATAACCTTTAAGGGTTTTGGCGGTGGAGCATATTACAAAATGAAAAAAGACGGTTTCAGTAATAGATTTGTTGCTTCAGGATCTAATTATGTACCCGATGCTGATTCTGGTCTTGGAGTAAAAGCCATGATTAAGTTTGCTGGTACTGCGACTGCTGATGCTTTTTGGGGCGGCTGTGGTTTTGAAATTGCATTTAATACACATGGTGGTATAAACAGAATTAGTATTTATGGAGAAGGTCACGTGATGCAGCCTTTTAAAATACCAATTCCTGAAGAACTAACGAGTGCTTTAAAAGCAGTTACCGAAAGTGAAGCATTACTTTCAAAAGTAGCCGTAGAAGCACTAAAAACAACTAATTTATCAAAAGCAGCTCAGGATTTCTACCCTAATGAGGTACAAAGTTCAATGGGAATTAATGCTTTTGCTGCTATTGAGTATGATTTCAGGTTAAAAACTTTACACGGATCTTTCGATTTATATATTGATACTCCGGGAGGTTTTATTAAAGGCAGGGCTTCTGGAAACAGAGCTGGATGGGCTGTTTTGCACTTTGCTCCAGACAAGTGGTATATCCGAATGGGTACACCTACAGATCGATTAGGAATAAAACTAGCCATTGGTTCTCTTGAAGTTGAAGCAGGTGGTTACTTTATGCTTGGGGATGATATTCCTGCAAGTCCTCCTCCGCCGGATATTGTTGCAAAACTCTTAGGTGTAGATGTTGCAACACTTGATTATATGCGTGATGAAAATAGTGTGGCGTCTGGTAAAGGCTTCGCATTTGGATCTGACTTTAGTTTGAAAACAGGAAATCTAAGTTTCCTTATGTTTTATGCTAATTTCCAATGTGGATTTGGTTTTGACATCATGGTAAAAGATTATGGCGAAGCGGCATGTAAAGGATCAGGACAAATTGGTATTAATGGATGGTATGCTAATGGTCAGTCCTATGCTTATATGCAGGGAGAACTTGGAATTAATATAAAATTATTCTTTGTAAGAAAGAAAATATCAATTATAAAAGGCGGAGGCGCAGTTTTATTACAAGCCAAATTACCAAACCCTGTCTGGATTAGAGGTTATATGGCAGGCTCTTTTGATTTGCTTGGAGGTATGGTTCGAGGAAGTTTTAGATTTAAACTCGAATTTGGAAAACAATGTGAATTTACGACCAACAATCCGCTGGAAGGCTTAAAATCAATTGCCGATATCAAACCTTCTGAAGGTACAAAAGATGTTGATGTGTTTACTGTCCCGCAGGTTGGTTTTAATATGCCTGTCGATAAAAACTTTAAAATTGAAGGAGATGAGGGTGTAAAAACATATCGTTTAAAACTTGAAGAATATACTATTAAAAAGGACGGAGTTCCAGTAATAGGAAGCGTAAGCTGGAATCAAACCGGTGATTTAGCAAGTTTTAACTCTGTTGAAGTTTTACCACAACATTCAGATTTAGTATTAACAGTTAAAGTGAGTTTTCAGGAATATGTAAACGGAAAATGGAACACAATATATGATCAGGGACAGATTGCTATGGAAACAGAAACTAGAAATTTCTCAACCGGAGCAGCACCAAATAATATTCCTGTAAATAATATTGCGTATTGTTATCCTGTTTTTGATCAGAAATATGTGTATCAAAACGAAAGTAAACAGGCTTATGTGGTTCTAAAACAAGGGCAAACTTATTTATTTGAATTAAAACCTGGCCAGTCTCAAAAAGCATTCTATAAAACAGGAAATAAAACCGATACAGCCGCAATTACCTATAATAGTTCTCTTAAAAAAGTAAGTATTGATATACCTGTTTTACAAACAGTTAAACCTTACAACCTAACTTTAATGACATTAGAAACAAAAACTGATGCTAATGGAAATTTATCTGAGAATTATACTAAGCAAGATTTAGGATCAGACGCAGATGTTGATGTAAAAAGCAATAAACTAAATGAAACAGTTGTAGGCGGAGATGGGGTTGAATTATTACAATACAATTTCAATACCAGCCAATACAATAGTTTTCAGGAAAAAATGGCTGCTAAAAAACCAAAACAAACATTGGTAGAAATTATTTATATGGATGTTCATGCTCTTCAATCACAAAATAATTCAACAGAACCATTTGATGAAATAGAATTGATAGGAAATGCAAAAACATTAAATATACCATTGGTAAATACCGAAGCTATATTAGATGATAATTATTATAAAGATGAAATATATCCATTAATCTATAAAGGATATCCATTAGAAAATGATTTGAAATTTGATAGAAATACGGTATTACTTGGTATTCCTCCAACTAAAGCTGTCGAAACACTGGCATGGTATCAGGATTATATTTTAAATAATCCAAATAGTTTTATGCTTAAAGAGTATCTGCCATATCGCTATAATTTACCATTTCATTATAAAAATGATTTCCGTGATTTAAGATATAAGATCGTTAATAAGTATTATAACACTTCAAATCAGGCAATGATATCGAAGTATGATTATATCATAAATGGAGAGTTTCCATACATTAAAAAAGGCCTTTACAATATAAAATTGATTTATACACTGCCAGGCGGACAGGCTGGTACGAGCTCAATTTTTACATTCAATAAATCAAATTAGCATGAAATTTAAATTTTTAATTATTCTTTTTCTTTTTGCAATTGGCAGTTCCAATGCTCAAACTACTGAAGCAAAAGATACTATAAAAAACAATCAGGAAATTGGCATACAACTTATAGCTAGAGTTCAAAAAGATAAAATTTTATTGCGCTGGGCGGTTAACGATCCTATTGCCTGGAAAAAGTTGAATAGATATGGATATTTAATTGAAAGGATTACCGTAACAAGAGACAAAAAAACTCTGGCAAATCCTGAAAAAATAGTTTTGGCAAAAACACTAAAACCAGAACCTGTGGAAGCATGGGAGAAAATTATAGAGACAAATGATGAAGCTGCTATTGTCGCTCAGGCATTGTATGGAGAAGATTTTGCTGTTACGGGAGCTGATAATTTAGAGTCTATTATAAATCTTTCTGAAGAAACACAACAGCGATTTACATTTGCTTTATACACTGCTGACAAAGATTTTCAAATTGCTAAAAAAGCAGGATTAGGTCTTGAAGATAACACTGTTAAACCAAATGAAAAATACATTTACAGAGTAAGCTCAAATGTACCTGAAACTGAAATGAAAATTTTATACAGTGGTGTGTTTGTGGGTTTAAAAGATTATGAACCAATGCCTAAACCAATGGATTTTACAGCTCATTTTACAGACAAAAGTACTATGTTAAGCTGGAATTTTAAAATTCTTTCTCATGCTTATGGAAGTTATTATGTTGAACGATCATTAGATAAGAAAAATTTCAAAAGAATTACTGACAAACCATACACCAGTTTAAGTCAGGAAAACACAAACAATAATAGAATTTTTTATATTGATTCGATAGCTAATAATACATCGTACAGCTACAGAATTCAAGGTATCTCTTCTTTTGGAGAACTTGGGCCTTATTCTGATGTTATAACAGGAAAAGGAAAATCGATATTACAGTATGTTCCGCATCTTACTGTAAAAGAATTTAAAGATGATACTACAGTTAATTTAATATGGGAATTTCCAGAAGAAGGAAATGACGAAATTTCGGGATTTGAACTTAATCGTTCTGATGAAGATGATGGAAAATATACTACTGTTGTTAAAAATATTCCGCCTAAATCACGAAATGTCGTTTACAATAAATTATCATCATCCAATTATTTCACACTTACTGCTATAGGAAAAAACGGAGGCAATAGAACTTCATTCCCAATGCTGGTACAGCCTGTAGATTCAATTCCACCATCTAAACCAATTGGTTTAAAAGGTACAATAGACAGTTTAGGTGTTGTTAAATTAACCTGGACACCTAATAAGGAAAAAGATATGTTAGGCTATAGAATTTATAAGGCCAATAATCCTGATGAGGAATACAGTCAGTTAACTATAAGCCCAAACGAACCTAATACTTTTGAAGATAAAGTTGTTATTAAGACATTAAACAGTAAAGTTTATTACAAGATTATTGCGGTCGATTATCGTTATAATATGTCGGTTTTTTCAGATCCATTGATATTAAAAAAACCAGATTTAATTGCTCCTGCTTCTCCTGCCTTTACAAATTATGAAATAAAAGACGGCTCGGTTTTTCTTGAATGGGCTAATAGTTCCAGTGATGATGTAGCAGTACATCAATTGTATCGAAAAGAAAACGACAACCCCAATTGGACTTTAATTTTAGAAACTAAAAACAAAGAAGAAAAATTTCAAGATAAAAATGCCTCAGAGGGAAGTACTTATTCGTATGCTATTTATGCAAAAGACGAAAGTAACCTGGTATCAAACCCTTCTCCGGCAGTGAATTTATTTGTACCAAAATATTCTTTAATGCCTCCAATTAAAGGTTTTTTTGCTCAGGTAAATAAAACTACAAACACAATAGATTTGTCTTGGGAATATTCAAATAATGATGTTGACAGCTTTGAAATCTACAAAGCTTCAGATAAAGATGCCTTACAGTTAATTCAGATTGTAACAGGAAAAACAAAACGTTTATCTGATCCAACTATTACAATTAATACAAATTACAAATATGGCATTAGAGCTGTATTTAAAGATGGAAGAATGTCTAAAATGGATTTTTACAGTGTGAAGTTTTAAATATGAAAAAACTCCTTTTTATATTATTACTTGCTTGTGGTTCTAATGCTTTTGCCCAAAAGTATTATACACTTACAATCAAATCTGAATCTACTTCCAGCACTCCTTTTAAATGGTGGCTGGAAGTAAAGTACAATGGTGAATACCGCACTGAAGTACAAAGTAATTATCAGGGAGGAGCTGACTTAGAAGAAACTTTTGAAATTCCTGTAGCAAGGGAATATCGATTTTACATATTACCAAACTATGGAATAGGTGGTGTTCAATATGCAGAATTTGATAATTATACTCTTGAAGATGTTGTTTATGCAGGAGGTGAAGCTGGATTTATACCAAGAGAGCCATACAATAACAGTCCTTTTTTAGGATATATCACTATAAAATCAGGAAAACCACATATTCAGATTCAATCTTCTTCAACAAGTATTTGTTTTGGAGATGAAGTAATGCTTACTGCGACACCTACTGGCTATTCATCTTCATATGCAGACGATTATCCGGCAAATGCCGAATATTATTGGTATTATAGTTTAAATGGAGGACAAACCTGGAGCAATCCTAATATAGAATTAAGCGGATTAAATACGAAATTTAAAATTGAAAAACTTATCGAAAAAGATTTAGAAAGAGATCCATCCCTAAATAAAGGTAATATACTGCTGAAAATTGGCGCAAAATATAGTAATATAACTGAGTTTAATGATAATCCGCCAATAAGTATAGATTACCATCATTGTTCTCCGGAAATTACAAATATAGAATATCTGCCTCCATTATGTACTGGAGGTCAAGTACCAAATGTTACCTTAACTTTCAACAGGAACTTAACCTCTGTAGAGCAATTACGTTATTTTAAAATAAAAAGAGTTGATGTAAAAATAAACCCTGCAACAAATCTTCCTGAAAACATTTTTGTTGATTATCCCTTTTATGGAGAAGGCAATCCTAATAATGGTCTTATATCTAGTTTTGAGGAAAAAACACCTAATATATTTACTTACACCATTTCAAACTTATCAGGACTAGAGAATAACGCGATCTATAAAATAGAATATCAGGCTTTTAATAATAACAAAAACATGGCTATTGTAGATTCGTCTCCAGAAGAAAATTTTACATATAAAGATCCTGTTCCTCTAACATTTGAATTAGAAGGCCTGGATCCTGTTTGTAATAATGGATTAGGTTTCGTGAAAATTACTGCACATGGCGGTTCCGGGGAATATTATTATTATTCTGTAAATGGAGAAGCGAAGATCTCGTTTGCCAATAAAACATCAGTTACAACATCAATTGTAAATGGTAAAACTGTTGAGACACGTTCAGGTTCTCAACAAATTCAATTGCCTACAAGCAGTACAACTGTACATAGTATTACTATTACAGACAGTAATGATTGTATTGAGAAATAGATTAAATATGAAAAAGCTTATTACAATATTAATTTTATTATTAACCATTAAAGGACAGGCACAAACCTACTCTTTTAGTTATTCATACAGCTCTCAAGGCACTCGTTGTACCGATGGAGTGCATGGATGGCAGTTAGATATACAGGCTACTCCTTCTGTTGGTTTTAGAGAAACTACAAATGCTTCTCAATACCCTCCCAATATCTCTTATAAACCCTATACCATTAAAACAAACCCTACCAGATTTGATTTTAAAGTCTGGGCATATGATTGTACTTCATCTCCAAGCTGCGATCCCACATTAAGTAAAACTTTTACGCTTGTTGAATTAATAAAAGCAAGAGCTGTAACTATATGGGATTGTAAAGGCTATCAAAGATTTGCAATTGATGGTTTTCAGCCTAATGTAGCTATTAAAAATCTCGACACTGCCAATCCTAATTCTATTTGTGCAGGTGGTCAGGTAAGTCTGGCGGCATTTCCGACTGAACTTATTCCTGGTAATTCAGATTTTCCACCTGAAGCTTATCATTGGCAATACTCTCTGGATAATAAAGTAAGCTGGATAGATGTTCCTGCTTATATTAACGGCATAAAAACCAATGATATTGCTACAACAAAATTCTCAATTAACGAACTTTTACCTACTACACATGATAACTATTTTAATCAAATTATTTATCTCAAATTAGCCTATGGAAATGTAACACCAATTGGTATTTTATACTCTCCTTGTGCTCCTTTAGTAAGTAAAATAGAATACTCCCGACCTCTTTGTTATGGGGATAACATTCCTAACGTTACTGTTACATTTAGTCGAAATTTATACACACAGGAAGAATTAAGATATTTTCAGCTGTTAGCGGTAGATCCCATAACAAATACTCCTAATGGAACGCCGCCTGTATCTTTTCCATTTACTATTGAAGGTGATCCTAACAATGGTTTAATTAAAAAGTTTGAAGAAAAGACACCTAATGTTTTTACCTACACTTTAACCAATTTTAAAGGGTTAACTGATAAGGCAATGTATCAGGTAAAATATCAGGCATTTCAAAATAATGTTACACGAGGAGTTTCAATCTCTCCTAAAGCACAAAATTTTACCTATGAAGAATATGAGCCTGTAAAATTTAAAATTATAAAAGCAGAAAATCCAAAATGTGCTGGTGAACTTGTAGGGGTATCAATTGAAGTAACGGGCGGCACAAAAAGTTATGAATTTTATGTAGATGGTATAAAAGTAAACGCTGTAAAAAATCAAAACGATGGATTTTACTATATAACGGGTTTAAATCCTGCAGCAACAAATAACATCAAAGTAGTTGACACTAACGATTGCTTTGAAAAAAACGTATGATATGAAAAAATTATTTTTACTGTTTTTTTTAGTTTTAGGATTCAATATGTCTGGGCAGACTTATGATATTGTTATTGCTTATGAGCGCCAGCCAACAGATGATAAAAGAAATGAGTATTTCTCTAATTTTCCCACATTTTCCCAAGAGCTATTGGGATGGGGCTTAAATGGTCATGGTGCTAGACAAATTAAAATAAAAAAAAGTGATAATAGCAATGACTATCATATTGATGATAATTTAGGATACTATTTTAGAAATATAAATGGTCCTCAGTTAACTTATATAAATTTTATAGGAGTTCCAGCAGAAAGCTCTTTTATTGATTACTTCATAGATGTCGCAATAAATAATGCTTACGGACAAACTTTATACAGTATAGATAATGGGGAACAAAATATTGAATTTGACGATTTAATAAATCCAGGTAAAAATCATCAACTTATTACAACCTATATGGGTAATTTTTATGTTCAAAACTTTAAGCCTAATGTATCGTTATTTCTGCCTCCAAACAGAGATCCTGCAGGTGGTACCAAAACTATTTGTGCTAATGAACAATTTGGCGTGTTTGCTTACCCTAAAGGATTTCCCGTAGAAATTTATAATTGGCAATATTCTCTGGATAATAAAAGCACATGGCGAAATGTTCCAGAACAATTTCATGTTTCTAATCCAGATTTTAAAATTTCTGATATTTTAGGAAGCAACCATTTGGACTACATTGGAAAAACTATTTATTTTAGAATGGGATACAATTCTATGGTATTTGCAGGAGGTAAAGAATTTCCTCTAATTTATTCAGCATGTGCGCCTATTGTTAATAAGCTTGAATATAAGTTACCTCCTCTTTGCTATGGAGATAATATTCGCGATATAACTGTAACATTTGACAGAAAATTGAAAACAGGAGAAGAACTGCGTTTTTTTCAGCTCAAAGCTGTAAATCCTCTTACAAATCTGCCAGATAGCACCCCGCCTATTCCCTATCCTTTTTTTAGTGAAGGTGATCCAAGAAATGGCCTTGTTACTTCATTTGAAGAAAAAAGTACAGGAGTCTACACTTATTCCTTATTAAATTTTAGAGGCTTAAATCCGGGAGCAACTTATCAAATTAGATATCAAGCTTTCGAAAACAATGCTGGTAAAGGCTTTTCTTTTTCACCACAAAAAGATAATATTAAATACAAAGAACCAGACCCTGTTTACTTTGACATTAGTCAAGCTGAAAATCCAGTATGTGCAAATCAAACTGTAGAAGTTATAATTGATGTAGAAGGTGGTACAGGCAGCTATAAATTCTTCGTTGATGGTGTTGAACAAACAGATCCGGAGCCAGAAAAAGAAGCCGATGGATATTTTCATTTAAGAGGATTAAATCCCGAAGCGGATAACTATATTAAAGTAATCGACAGCAATAACTGCATTGAAAAAAGCAATTAACATCTATATGAAAAAACTTTACTTTCTTTTTATAATTTTAATTTCATTCAACGGGTTTGGACAGACTTTGACTGGTCTTACTTATACGATTGAAGTACAATACAATAAAAGCACTGGAAATTGTGCATATTACAGCATGCCGCCACAAACAACATCTAGTTGTGATCAAAATTCTTACAAACTGAACATGAAAAATGGTTCTACAACTCTTTTCGCTGAGGATATGACGTCTACAGCGGTAACAAACAAAACCTATACTATACCAGCTGCTATTTCATACGACTTATCTGTAAGCGCTTCTTGCTACTGCGGCGGATTTAATAGTTGTTCAATATTAGCTACACAAAATATACTGCAAAAAGGATATACATATAAAGGTGTTACCGACTTAAATCGCTACGGAATTGAAAGCGGGATAACAGGAAACCGTGCAGGAGGTTATTCAATAGGTCCCGAAACTCTGATTTGCATAGGAACAGTTATAGTAAATAATTTTAAGCCAAATGGTCTTACTATAAGTAAAGTTAATCCTGCTACTCCAGCAGAATATATTGCTGGCCAGCAAGTAGATTTTTTTGCTGTTACACCAGGTCCTGCTACTAACCGATTTCCAAATGCAGCTTATCATTGGCAATATTCTTTAGATAATAAGGTAACATGGATCGATGTTCCAGAAAGTATGAATAACAGAACGAATCCAAGTTTTACAATTAAGGATTTATTAGGTGATAATCATGTCAATCATTTTGGTCCAATTGATTTTAGACTTGGTTACAGCAATCGACCTTTTACTGAAGCCTATCGAATAATTTATAAACCTGGAACTGTAATAGTAAAAGACAGGAAATTTGAAAATCCAACTTGTTACAAAGACGATGTAAAAAATCTTACAGTCTATTTTGACAGAAAATTAGAGAGTGGTGAAGTCTTATCTATACTACATATAGTACCATATCCTAAACCGAATCCAAGTACTCCCATGTTAGTGCAGCCAGAAGTAAATGCTTTAACCTTTGATCCTGATACAAGATGGTATAAATATTCATTTAATATCCCTGCAGGTACCAATCTGGAAAACAGATATTATGTAATTGAATATCAATCTAAAGTTAACGGAGAAGTAAAAGGTACACTGGATATGGGAGAACCTTTTTTATACGAAAATCCTCAGCCAGTAAAATTTGAAATAAAGAAAGCCTTAGATCCGCTTTGTCATGATGATGCGACAGAAATTGCAATAAGGGTTGAAGGCGGTTCGGGTACTTACAGTTTTTTTGTAGATGGACAAGAGAAAATTCCTGTTTTCGCAGATGGGCTGTATTATATAAAAAACGTTATCCCCACAGCGCAAAATAATATCAAAGTAACTGATAGTAAAGGCTGTATTGAAAAAAATATTTAATCACTTATAAAGTAATTATCAAATAATATAAAAAATAATAAATGCAGCAAATGCATTATAAAAGTAAAGCTCCAAATAGAAAATATATGAAAAAACATTTACTTAAATTATTCCTCTTTATAAGTTTTGCAGGATATTCTCAAGCTACTATAGGACCACTGGAAAGCGGAGCAAGAAAAGTTACTTTTACGAATCCTACAGCAATTGAGGTTGTAAAATTACCTGAGACGAATTCGACAATAACAACTCCAACAGCGCAAAGGCCCGCAAATGGTAAAATAGAATTTACTATTATAGGTGGTACTACTATTTATAATTTATCATTAAAGAAAGGTACTACTGAAATTCTAAACCCCGGCAACCATACAATAAATTTTGAATCAGGAAAATATAAAGTTACTATAACCGGACTTGATGAAGGCACATATAATGCAACTATACAAGATTCTAAAGGCTGTACTCCCACTCCACAACCAAGTAGTTTTATAATTCATAAACCATCTCAAATTACTGTAGATAATATTGCAAATTATCATATTCCTTGTTTTGGAAATACAGCAAGCTTAACTCAAAATGGAGCATCGAATGGAGGCCCATACAACGGAACACCCTCTTATACCTATCATTGGTATCAACAAACATCTGGAAATCTATTTACAGAAATTAAAAATAGCGAAACAGTAAGCGGTTTAAGCGAAGGAATTTACAAGCTGGTTGTTATGGACCAATTTGAAAATACAGGAGAATCTAATTTAATTACTATTACTCAAAATGCTCAAATTACGGCTGCAAAAGTTGAAAATATTTCTTTATGTAAGGGAGGCCAAGGAAGCATCACTTTAACCATTTCAAATGCATCTGCTTCTGCTACAGTAAATTGGACAAATAAAACTTCTGGAGGAATAGTTTCAAATAATGGCAGAACATTAACAGATCTGGCAGGAAGTTATACTTATAAAATTATAGATGGTGCTTGTGAAATAACTGGCAACGCCATAATAGACGAGCCATCAAATGAACTGAATGCAGAATTTGCTTCTACTCAGCCAACAACTGCCAATAATGATGGTACTATAAAAATTATTAATGTAAGTGGAGGAAACTATCCTCAAACCACTGTAAATTACTCTTATAATTGGTCAAAAGTTGGTGACAACTCATTTACCCGCGGAAGTGTCAGTCAAATAAATGGCTTATCAAATGGAACCTATTATGTAACTGTTACCTCATCATCAGGATGTCCAAAACAACTAGGACCAATTATATTAGAAGCTTTAAACATAAAAAGTTATACACAGGAAAACATCAAGTGTTTTGGTGGAAATACTGGTTCATTATCTGTAGTGGTAAGCGGTGGAACAAATGTTTTAAACGGTTATAAATATAAATGGTTTAATAATGGATCAGAAATTTCGGGTAAAACAACTAGTGAAATTGGAGGAATTGCTGCAGGAGTTTATCGCGTAGAAGTTAGTGATGACTTAACAACGATTGACAGAACCTTTACTATTACAACTGAACCGCTAAAGGCACTTTTTGCAACATCAACACCTACAGATGTTATTTGCCATGGAGAAAGTAATGGAACAATAGCACTTAACATTGAAGGAGGAATTTCGCCCTATACCGTTGTCTGGAAAGATGTTAATGATACCGGAAAAACTGTAAATCCAGCACAATTACCAGCAGGAACATATTCTTATATAATTACTGACCAAAACGGATGTACATTCCCAAGTCCGCAGAATATTACAATAAATCAAAAAAATGCAATCGCAATATCAAGTACTGGGCAAAAACAACCAACATCATTTAGTGCAAATAATGGTGAAATTACCATTAATGCAACCTCAGGAACAGGCAGTTACACCTATATTTTAAAGAAAAATAATATTACTGCTCAATATTCTGCAAGTCCTATAACAGGACTAGGAGAAGGAGTCTATGAAGTATCTGTTAAAGACGACAATAATTGTACAACAGCCGTTCAGACAATTACTCTAAAAGCATTGGCTGTTTCTCTTGTTAATAAAACGGATGTAACTTGCTATGGAAAAAACACTGGAAGTATTGAGGTTCTTGCATCTGGAGGTACTCCAATAAGTCCAAATCAATATACTTATCAATGGTCTTACAAACAAAATACATCTGATGCATATACTTTGCTTTCTTCTCAAACTACAAATAAGGCTGTAAGTCTAAATGCTGGATTTTATAAAGTAATTGTAACAGATAATGCAAGTGTTTCGAGAGAACTTGAAATAGCAGAATTAACACAAAGACCTGCTATTGCATCTACAGCTACCA
Organism: Flavobacterium sp. HSC-32F16; assembly: GCF_024171645.1. GTDB lineage: Bacteria > Bacteroidota > Bacteroidia > Flavobacteriales > Flavobacteriaceae > Flavobacterium. Next base: position 1,206,023 of record NZ_JALKAC010000001.1, read on the forward strand.
AAACCGATGTTCGTTGTTTTAATGGTAATGATGGAACCATTACATTGAATATTACAGGCGGTACCGGAGCATATACCGTTACATGGAAGGATGTTAATGATGCCGGAAGAGTTGTAAACCCTGCTCAGTTAAGGGCTGGACTTTATACCTACAGTATTTCAGATGCTAATAGCTGCGTTTTTATTGGAACTACAATTGAAATAACACAACCGCAAAAACCTTTAACTATATCTTCTTTTACGAAAATAGATGCTAATGGTTATGGAAGAGAAAATGGAAGTATCGAAATAGTCGCTTTAGATGGTACACCTTCCTATACTTATCAATGGTATAAAGGAACTTCAAAAACAATAATGACTGGAAAAACAAGTCCATCATTGACTGGAATTGGAGCAGATTCTTATACTATTATCGTAACCGATAAAAAACTTTGTGCATTCGAACAAACATATACTGTTATTCAGCCGGATAAATTAGAAGTTATAAACTTAACTCAAACTCCAAACACAAATATTTTATGTACGGGTGATGCTTCGGGAGAATTTACTATTGAAGTTACCGGAGGTGTTAAAGAATACACCTTTGAATGGTTAAACACAAGTAAAACTAAAAAATACGCTTCAGTTGAAGTTATTAAAACCAACTCGACTACCTCTACAGCTAAAAATTTAGAAGCAGGTGAATATATTGTTACTGTAAAAGATCAACACAATAATGAGCTTTTTGGAACCAATACATTTACTATCACGGAGCCTGATGTATTAGCTTTTACTTATGTAACACAAAATGTTTCTTGTTTTCAAGGAAGTAACGGAACTATAACATTAAACATTACCGGAGGAACAAAAAATTCTGATGTGGCAAAACCATACACTATTGTTTCAAACGGAGGTAACATCAATAATCAAACTGGTATTATTTCAGGTCTAACTAGAGGTACTTATACAGTAAAGGTTATAGATGCGAATGGCTGTCAAACCGTTGAACAAATCATCGGAATAACTGAGCCGGCTAATTCTGTACATATAGCAAATGATGTTATTACGCCAACAACTGGTTTTGGGCTTTCTACAGGAAAAGTTGTTGTTACAGTATTAGGTGGAACAGCAGGTTATACCTATTTATGGAAAAATAGCGCCGGAACTACTGTTGGAACAAACAATCCCACTTTAAATAACGTTCCTGCTGATACTTATACATTACTAGTTACAGATGCAAATGGCTGTTCTACAGGAAATACTTATATAGTACCACAGCCTACAAAACCAGCATTAACAGAAACACATCTGCAGGCAAAATGTAATGGATTATTAGGTTCTCTAAATGCCATTGCAACCGGAGGAGCTTCTTATAATCAGAATCAAACAGATAGAAGTTACACCTATAAATTAAGAAATAAAGATAGCGGAGTTGTCACAGCAATTACGGGCAATACTGCAAATTTCATGAATATTACCGATGGTAATTACACACTTACCGCAACAGATATTGCCGGAGTAGATTCTAACAGCATTGATGTAGTGTTTCTACAGCCAACTCCTGTTATTGTTAGTTTGGCTTCAAAATTAGATGTAAGCTGTTTTGGAGGTCAGGATGGTATAATTGCCGTTAACGTTACTGGAGGAACTCCTTTCATAATAAACGGAGCACCTGAATATACCTATATCTGGAAAAAGAAAAATACTGTAACTAATCTTTACGAAAACTTTACTCCAACATCTTTAAATACATTATTTGAAGGAGTATATGCAGTAGAGGTTCGTGATGCAAATTACAATACAAATGATACTGCTCATTGTGTTGGATTTTTAAACGATATAATAATCACTCAGCCTGCTGATTTTGGTTTTGAAATTGATAGGATGACTTATCAAAACCCAACAGCCGTAAATGGAAATGATGGTGCTTTGCATTTTGAAATTAAAGGAGGAAAAACAAATTACGAATACAAACTTTTCACAAAAAATGCTCAGGGAAATGAAACTGTTCTAAAAACGATTTCAAATACTTCGGCAAAAATGGTCGATTTTACCGGTCTTGTTAAGGATCATTATTATGTATCTGTTCAGGACGATACTGGCTGTACAAAATATACTGATTTTGATTTTACAGATAATCCATTAACAATAAGTATCAGCCAAACTCAAAACATTACCTGTTTTGAATCTAATAACGGGATTTTAAAAGCAGTTGTAAATGGAGGTTTTGGTACTAAAACAATTTCATGGTATAGAGATAATGTTTTATTACCAAACGAGCACAATCCAGAATTATTAAATGTAAAAATTGGAAATTATTATGCTGTTGTAAAAGACACAAAAGCAATTGAAGTTACCACTGCCCCACTTACGGTTACACAGCCAGATTTTGTAACATTTACTACTGCTCTGGAACCTGTAAAATGTTTGGGTGACAGTAACGGAACAATTACAATTAATGCCGCTGGAGGAAACGGAATTTTTAGATATCGTTATTTTAACAATGGAACATTAGTTCAGGACTGGACTAATTTTGCAAACGCAGCTTCAACTATTATTTCTGGTTTAGCTGATGGTGAATATACTCTGCAAGTACAAGATACGCAGCAATGTGCAAGTGTAAATGCAATTGTAAAAATTACATCGCCAACTGCTTTAGTAATTAATAATGTTATATCTGTTCCTGCAACAGGAAAAGGATTAAGCAACGGATCAATCAATATAACAGCACAAGGTGCAAATGGAAGCTATACGTACAATTGGTTTAAAGCCGATGGTACAACAATTAATCAAACAACCGCTGCTGCAATAAATTTAGCTGCCGGAAAATATTATATAATTGTTACTGATCTTAAAGGATGTAATCTAACTTCTCCATTAATAGAAGTGACTGAACCACCTTTATTAGAAACTTCAATAAGCGTTCAAAATGTCGTTTTATGTAATGGAGATAAAAATGGAAGCCTGCAGCCAACTACAATTGGAGGATTACTAAAACCTGGAGAACATTATACTTATCAATGGTTTGAAAGCGGTAATGCTGTCGTTTTATCTACAAATACTATTTTAAGCGGCATTGGAAAAGGTTCTTACTATGTAATAGCAAAGGATTCTAATGGAAATTTAGCAACAAGCCAAACTCTAATTGTAACTGAACCAGAAGTTCTTAATAATGTATTAACAGCAGATTATGTACGCTGTGGGGATTTTGACGACTGGACAATCGATGCAGCACCGTCTGGCGGAACACTTCCATACAGTTATTCTTGGAACAATGGAGCCAAAACTGCCAGTATTCAAAATGTAAAACCGGGGAATTACTCAGTTATTGTTACAGATGATCATGGCTGTAACATTACAAAAACAATTACTTTAACAGCTCCGGCTCATCTTGATGCTGCCGAAGTAATCAAAATACCAACCTGTTATGAAGGTTCTGATGCCACTATCGTAGTTACTACAATTGCAGGAACTGCACCATTTAAATACTTATGGAATACAGGCGAAAAAACAAACATCTTAAGCAATGCATCAGCCGGAGATTACACTGTAGAGATTACGGATTCCAGAGGTTGTATTATTTCAAGAACATACACAATTGTGAATCCTCCAAAAGATGTAATTAATTTAGGTGAAGATGTGACTTTGTGTTTTGATCAGACTTTAACAATCAATGCCACTATTGACGATGATAAAGCCACTTATTTCTGGACATCAGATAAAGGTTTTACAAGCAATAAAGCGATGATTACTGTTTCTGAACCTGCAAATTACACTGTAGTAGTGACAAATAAACTAGGCTGTAAAGCAACGGATACCATCAAAATATCGAGTCAGCAGACAGCGATAAGTGCCGAATTTGCCGTTTCGAGTCAGGTATTCAAAAATGAAAAATTCATCATTGTAGATATTAGTAATCCTGCTGCAGATACTGTCGAATGGGTAATTCCTGCAAATGCAACTATAGTTTCTAAAAACGATGACTTTGCTGAAATAAGTTTTAGTGAGGCAGGAGAATATGATATTACAATAAATACAACTAAAGGAAATTGTACCGCTTATCAAACAAAAACGGTTTTAGTAACCGAAGGCGAATACGAAGAAGAAAATCCAGATACACAGGCGAAAAATTTCGATTTAAAGATTTATCCAAATCCATCTTCAGGAAATTTCACTGTTGATGTAACACTGGATAAAATTATGCCGGCAAACGTAAAAGTGTACAGTTTAAACAATAATCTGCTTATAGATTCTAAAACAGATAACGGGAAAACAAATTACCTGTTCAACTTTAGTTTAAACGGATTGCCATCAGGAATCTATTTTGTTCTGTTTGAATCACAACAAGGAAGTAAATTGAGAAAAATCATTATTCAATAATACCTGATTTATAAAATAAATATCAATTTCAAATAGTAATGAAGATCAATAAAACGTTTTTCATAGAAGATAAATAATGATTTTAAACAAAATAAAATTTAGTATAATATTGCTTTTCTTTGGCGCATTAGGTTTTTCACAAAACTTTAATGTTCAGGAACTGGGAAAAGCAAAATTGATAAATGTATCCGGAGGAGTTTCTGCCAACAGCGTATTCTACTCCGGAAATGCAGCCCGAGATCCGTTCGCTTATTTTTTGAATGGAAACGTAAACTTCAATGTTGCCGGATTGTATAATATTCCTTTTTCATTTTCATATACCAATCAAAAATTTGGATACGGAAAACCCGTTTTAATGAATCGTTTAAGTATTCATCCATCTTATAAATGGATAACAGCTCATATTGGTGATGTAAGTATGACTTTTTCACCTTACACTTTGGCTGGACATCAGTTTACTGGTTTGGGTGTGGATTTAACGCCTCAGGGAAAATTTAAAGTAAGTGCCATGTACGGACGATTATTAAAAAGCAGTGAATACGACAGTGCTTATCCGGATATTCTTCCTGCGTACAAAAGATTTGGTTACGGATTTAAAACCAACTATGCATTAGAAAAAATCAATCTTGGATTAACCTTCTTTAAAGCAAAAGATATAATAAATTCTATATCAAATCCTGTACCTTTTGAATTGGGAGTTTCACCAAAAGAAAACGCTGCAATCAGTTTAGAAACCAATTTTAAACTTTTTGATAAATTACAAGTTTCTACAGAATTTGCAAACAGCAGTATAACTGAAGATACAAGAACAATAGATGGAACTAAAGCAAAAGGCATCGCTGCTCTATTCTTGAGTCCAAACAGTACAACGGCAAGTTACAATGCATTTAAAGGCCAATTGATTTATCCTGCCGGAAAAGGAACTCTTGGCTTAGGATACGAAAGAATCGATCCAAACTACAGAACATTAGGAGGTTATTATTTTAATAATGACTTAGAAAATATCACATTAAATGCAACTCAGACTTTATATAAAGATAAAGTTTCGGTAGCCGTAAACCTTGGACTTCAAAAAGACAATTTAGACAAACAGAAACAAAGTCAAATGAAACGTTTGGTATCTGCTTTAACAGTTGATTATCGTGCAAATGACAAATTAAATTTCAATGTAAATTATTCTAATTTTCAATCTTATACCAACAGTCGTAATCAATTTGATTATATCAATCAGGTATCTAATTATGATTATCTGGATACTTTAAACTTTAGACAAGTAAATCAAAATGCCACTCTTGCGGTTAATTATCTATTGAAAAATGATAAAACATTAAAGAAATCCATCAATGCTAATTTTTCTATGCAGGATGCCGTAAACCAGCAGCAGGGAAAAACTATTGAAGGCGGAGCAACTACCTACTACAATTCCGGATTATCGTATAGTATTGGTTATCCTATGAAAGATTTAAACTTAATCGCATCTATAAACAATACATACGGAAAAACAGATTCTGGCAAAAGCCTTATTATTGGACCAACTATTGGTGCCACAAAACTATTTTTTGATAAAAAATTCACCACTTCTGCTTCTACTAGCTACAATACAAGTTATAATGATGGTCAAAAGCAGAATGATATTTTTAATTTCAGATTAAACGGATCTTACATTTATCTACAAAAACATAATTTTAGTGCCGGAGTTATATCATTATTCAGCAATTCTAAAACGCAAAAGAATAACGATTTAACAGCTACACTTACTTATACTTACTCTTTCGATAAAATAAAACTACGCCCAAAAAGAGAGCCAAAATCTGAAAATGAAACGGTTCAAAAATCAGAACCAGTTCTAAAGATAAACCTCAACGGAAAAACTTTTGAAGGAACACGCGATGAAATCAACAGCCAGTTAAAAGAAATGCAGCTTGCTTTACAACCATTGCCAGCCGAAGAAAACAGTAAGTTAGAAAGCTTACTAAATGAAGCTCAAAATGCAAAAGACGAGAAAGAGTTCAAAGAAAAAGCTTTAGATTATCTCGAAACTTATAATGTTGAAGCTGAAACGCTGAAAAAATACAATGATACTTTTTCAGAAGCTATACAAAAGCTGGAAAAGGATATGGCTCGTAAAGACGAAAGTCTTGAAAACGATTATTCAATTGCCATTGGAAGAGTAAACAGCCATGCTTTACACAATGTGAGCGATCCTGATGTTAATACATCTGGTTACAAGTCTTATCAAAGATTAGTTGAAAGAGCTGAAAATGCCCGCAAACAATTAGTAAATCACAGATGGATGCTGAAAGAAATCAACGCGTTAACTAAAATGCCAATAGCGGAAATACAGCAAAATCAATACGCATCCGATTTTACCAAACAAGAAATTGCTGAAGCTTTTCAATTGATAAAAAGTAAAAAAACAGCAGCAGAAATTGCAGAAGCTATCGAGCTAAAAATGATTCCGTTTTATCATGATCTGGCCGTAAAAAATGCTGCAAATGATGAAGTCGAATTAAAGCACATTCAAAAATAAAGACGTAAAATAAGATACTAGCACAAATAATGGATAAATCTCAATTACCCAAAATGATAAAAAAACTACACTTGTACCTGTTATTATTATGCTCCCTTATAGGATTAGGAAGTTATGCGCAGACTTTTCCAATAAGAATAACAACGCAAATCACCCAGCCCTCGCCTATTTACCTGAGTAATTATGCAGATGCCAATACGATAAACAGCCCAATAAAAATACAATTGGTACTGAACGATTTAACGATCTCAAATCGTCAGGTGAGGCTGAAAATCTATTTTCAGGGCAACGGAATTGCGTTTAATACAAACGATTTTGTTGTAGGCGCAAAACCTTTATACCTTGAAGGAGGATTTCCGCTGCAGTTAACAAATGTAGATTTGGCTCCGTATTTTGAGTATCAAAATTTACTGGGTCTTACACCAAATCAGTATGCACAGCCTTTACCAGAAGGTGTTTATAATATTTATGTTGAGGTTTACGATTTTGCAACCGGAAGAAAACTTTCAAATAAGACAGGATCAACCACTATTATTTTCCAGAATGAACCGCCTTTCTTAAATCTGCCATTAAATAATGCTTCCATCATGCAGCAGAATATTCAAAACATTGTTTTTGGATGGACACCGCGAAGTATAAATGTAAGCAATGTTGAATACGAATTTTCATTAGTCGAAATCTGGGATAAATATACCCCTGTACAAAATGCCTTTGCTTATTCGCCGCCTTTGTATACCACTACAACCAGAAATACTACACTTCAATACGGTATTAATGAACCACAGCTTATTCCCGGAAAAAAATATGCCTGGCGTATAAAAGCAAAAGCACTTCTTGGCGCCGAAGAAATTGGAGTTTTTAAAAACAACGGTTACAGCGAAATTTTCTCTTTTACATACGAAGTGTTTTGTACTGCCCCATTAGCAATAAATACCGAAGGAATAAGCGAAAATCAGGCAAAAGTAACCTGGTCTGGAAGTCTTGATAATTTTGATTATCAGGTAAAATACCGCGAAAAAAATTCTGGTTCAGAATGGTATGATCTTGTAACGCCAAGAGAAACCGTTACAATAAGCAATTTAAAACCAAATACTACTTACGAATATACTGTTGGTGCCTCTTGTGATGTGGGCAAATACACGCACAGTACTGTTAAAGAATTTACAACTCTTGTTAGAGATGAGATCGCTTTTCAGGGTTGCGGTATTAAACCAGATCCGAATGATTTGGCTAATAAAAATCCACTGCCTCAGCTTTTTCCTAATGATGTTATTGCTGCAGGAGATTTTCCTATCGTCGTTTTGCATGCAACCGGAAGTAACGGAAGTTTTTCAGGAGATGGTTATGTAACAATTCCTTTCCTTGAAAAATTCAGAAAACTAATTGATGCTGCCGATGCTTTAGGCGGTGACAAAGTAAATATTGGGCAATTCTCTCGTATTAGAATTACGTTTAATAACATTGGTTTAAATACTGATTTTAAATTGATTTCTGGGGAAATCATTGCTGGTTACGATCCGAATTGGGGTGGTATCCTTGATGGAGATAAATTGGTTGATGATATAACTAATTTAGTTGATGAATATGATCCAATTATGGAATCTATATTTGGCCCTAAACCAAAACCAGAAGATATAGCTCAAGATGATGATAATGATGATGATGTTGTATTTAATCCTACACCAACTGAAACTCAAACAGAATACCCTCCTGTTGTTATAGTTGAAGTGGATGAACCACAACCTTCACCTCCTCCAATCGCAAACGAAACTGCTCCAGAAAAAAATGACATTAAAGAAGAGGCTACTTCAGCTCCTAATAATGGGGCAGTTACAGAAAACGGCTATTACATTGAATATAAAGGTCAAAAATACTATAATGGAGGTAAGATAAAAATACCATATTCAAATAACATGTATGCTGAATTTGAAATGAAAACATTATCTAACGATGCTAAGGTTATCTACAGAATGTATGAACCAGGCAAACAAGAAAAATGGCTTTCATATGAGAGTACTACAAGTAAAAGTAATTTACAAATCGAGAGCTCAGCTTTAACAACTAATTTACGTATTTTCGATCTAGAGGCAGAAGCGACAAATGTAGAAGGAAATCCAAAAGTAAGAGTAGAAATTGAAAAAGTTGTAACTAAATTTACACAAAATTCCCTAACTGCAACTGATGAAAAAGCATCTAAGAGATCTGCTATTGCACCATACACATTATATTATATTAACAAACCTAATAAAACGAAAGATACTAAAATCGAAGTAACGCTGAGCCAAAAAGATTTTAAGAAAATTCCAAAAGAAAATTTTTCATGGAAAATTAATGATATAGATGATCCTCATAAAGCAGGAACAAGCAGCTTTTCAATGCCACTAACAAATAAAATAAAAGATGTTAAATTTACAAATATTGCTGGCTATCCAAATTTAACAACAAAAGAAGTTAAAATTAAATGGATAGATGAAAATAGAAAAACTTCTAAATTTGTTATAGGTACTAGTTCCAGTCCATTTTTAGAAGATTTTTTTAAATTAACTGAACAAGGAAAAAAAATAGGCAAACGTTTGGAAAAAATACCATTTATTAAAAATATAAATAAAAACGAACAAATAAAATCTGGTATTGGTTTCTATTATGATGTTATTCCTATGGATCAGACAATAGTAAACGTTGAAGATCCGAATAGTAGACTTTACTATACTGAAAAAACAATTGCTGGTGGGATAGAAATAGGTCTTGAGGGTTCCTCTAAATTTACTCTTTGGGGAATACCTTATGACAAGATTCCATATTTACCCGATTGGGCTATAGAAAAAGCAAAAAAAATAATAAAAGCAGAAGTGTTTGCAGTTGCAAAGGCAAAAGTTGGCGGAGATTTAAAAATAGAATATGTACAAAAAAAATTAGCTGAGCAAAATGCATGGAAGGATGTATCTAAAAAAGTTAATCCAGCAAAAATAGCTTTAAATATAGAATTTGGAGTTGGTGCAGAAATCAAACTACTTGAAGACAACGAAAATTTCTCTGTTGGAGGAGATGCAAACGGAATGGCAAAAGCAGAACTTGGTAGTATCGGTTGGTATAACAATAAGTTTGACACTAAAATACTACAAGAAGGTGTTTGGATTGACTTTACTGCTGGTATGTATATCAGAGTTGCAGGCGTAAAATATGAAACTGCTCCAATTGCTAAAAAAATACAAATAATAGAACCTGCAGATCAATAAAAATGAAAAAGCTAGTATGTTACATCACATTGATTTTTGCTATTGGTGGATTAATTTCCGAATCAATTAATAACTTTATGAATCTTAAGTTAATATATTACAATTTTGATCCAGGCAAATATTATGAAGAGGATAAATTATACGTTTACAAGAAAGAAAATAATAATTCTTCCAATTCTAGCGGATTCAATTCTTGGTATTATGGCGTATTGGAAAAACAAAAAATAAATGAGACAATATACTATTCTACTTCTTATTTAAGCGAAAATATTTTATTTGATAAAAAAGGAGAATATTTGAAAGTTTGGTACTGCAAAAATGCTAACAAAACGATATTACGAAAGACAAATGAACTACAATCTACAATTTATATTAAGGGTATAATTATTTATATATTAATTTTACTTATAATTCCTTGTCTGATTTGTATATTTAAAAAAAATGAAAATGAAAATTAACTTTTTACTCTCGCTATTTCTTTTAATAACTATAAGAATATATTCTCAAAACGCAAATGAAGGGTATATTGTTGAAGATAATAAAAAAATTCTTGTAGTGTTATCAAATTATAAAATCCCAGTAAAAATTAATAAAGTTGATTCACAAAATCAAATTGATTATTCTACAATAGATGGATTACTTCAATCGTTTTTCTCTGCAACAAATGAAAAATGGGCTTTAGATGAATATCTAAATAAAAGTTTAAAAATTAGTCGGGATGCTGAACATTTTGAGGCGACTAAAAATTTAGACAAAAAAAATTATATTCAAAAAGAAATTGTTTATGAATTTAATTATTTAAATCATAAAATGGCTTATGTAAAATATTCATTTATCGTTGATAAAGTTCCATTTCCAATTATTGGCACTATGTCTATGGAAAATATTAATAATAGATGGTATATAAACAATCTGTTAAATCAGGGAGCGCTATTTTCAATTATTTCAAGAACAGATCCTATTTTTTTAATAGATTTATTTTCGGGAAAATCCAACAATAAAGAATTTAATGAATTAATTAAAAAAAGTAAAAATAAATCCGGCATTGTCGATATATCACTTTTATACAAGAATATACAACAATTACATGATAACAATTCATTATTATATAAACAAATAACCGATCAAAGATTAATTATTGAAAATCTTGAATTTAGAAATGCAGAAATAAATTCGAAACCTAGTCAGTACACAAGCACGGTTTCACAGCCTTTTCTTTACGATAATGTTCAATTATATGAATATAAAGATTCCGATAAGGGAATTACAAAATTAGATAAACGCTTTGAAAAGTTTTCTAATCTTCCTGAATCTTTAATTATTGATAATACTCCAATAAATTTAATTGCCAAATTGAAAATCACATTTCAGAATGAAGATTTTTTTATAGTAAAATATGAAAAAGATAGAAAGAAGCAAATTACAGTTATTAAAAACACAAATGGAAACTTTTTAACTACAGATTCTGATAATTTCGAAAATATTATTGAATTATTGCTTAAAACTAAAACTTCGTTTTTACACAAATTACTATCTAATACCTACCCACAAAGTAAAAATTATATATCTGGAAGCGATGGAGGTATGAATGTAAGTTCAGCAGTAGAATATATTAGTTTAAACAAATCAACCCTCTCAAAATATCTAGATAATTAAACTTAAACTCATGCAAACCTCAAAAATCACAAGATGCGCCATCATATTATCAGGAGTATCATTTATAGTAATTAGCGTAATCAGCTAAAAAAACAAAAAGCCTTCTTATTTTAGAAGGCTTTTTTATTACAATCTTAATAAGGCAAATCATCAACAGAAATATTGATAAAATCGGGTTCTGGTGTATTCACAAACTGAACTACCTGAATCTCAAGATGACCTTCCAGCAACGCCTTAATTACTCGATGCATTCCATCCATTAAGCGTCCGTCTGAACATAAAATAACAGGATACTTTAAATCTGCCTCCTGAACAAGTTTCATATGGTTAAGAACATCAGTACAGGTTGGTAAATTTTCATTATGTTCGAACCAGTAAGGTTCATTTACTTCTTTTATATCAGACACCAAAACACTTTTTACAGGCAGATCTTTAGACAATTCAATCAATCGATGAACATCCCATGCTTTTAGTCCTTGTTCACTTTTACGTAGGTTATATTGTTTTCTCATCATAATTAATCAAACATTTAATCAAGCATATTATTGCTAAAAAATAAAAAAATGAGAGAGATTTACGTCAATTAAAATAAACTATTATATTTACGAATCTCAAATTTAAATAAAAACATTATGCAAACATCAAAAATCACAAGATACGCCATTATATTACTAGTAGTTCTATTCATAGTAATCAGCGTAATCAGCTAGAAAAACAAAAGCCTTCTAAAATTTTAGAAGGCTTTGTTCTTTATATAAACTACTAATTACTTTTTTGGAGTACCATTTATTACTTTAATCAAATAAGTCCCCTCGGGTAAATCAGTGATATTAGAAGCGTTGATACCGGGAATTTGTTTGCCTTGCGAGAAAACCTCAACATTTTTACTGGTTTTATAAGCCTCAGCCGGCGGACTTGCCGGAGATGATGTTTTAGCCGGCAGAATCGTAATTTTTCTTGCATTTGAAACTGGAGCTGATTCTGTTACAGCCGGAACTGGTTTAGAACTGTTGTAAGATTCCATAACCTGTTCATCTGTCATGGCTACGGCATATAGTTTAAGGTCATCAATATCAGCGTTGATACTTGTCGATGTATTCAATTTTCCAATGTTTAATATGTAACCTTTTGTTGTACGGGAAATACCTTCTGCAGATTTCACTAATTCACCATTACGATATACTTTTGAAACATTCCCATCATAAGTTAAAGTATAAAAATACCAAACATCTTTTGCAAGCGGTACCGAAGCAACAATATTACTCGTATCTCCCCAGCCTATTAAACTTACATCAGAATTTCCTCCTGCTGCTGTTTGCTGAGACAAACCAAAATACTGCCCATTTGCTGCTGTACCATAACCTAAAACATAATTAGGCAGGGTAACGGCATTAAATTTAACCCAAACAGAAATTGTCCTGGGTTTATTAGCTTGCGGAAGGTCACCAACAACAGCCTGAAAAGCTTTATTGTTTAATCGTAAAGCTCCATTTGCGACACCCAATCTGTCAGGGGCGAAGGATGGAGCACCTAAAAAAGAAATAGAATTATCAGCGCTATTTAAATTTCCATTAAAATTAAATTCCTGAACAGGGTTCTGAGCATTCACGCTTAAAAAACTCACAAACAAGAAAGTGAGTAATGTTTTTTTCATATGCAAAAAGAGATTAACGGTATATTTTATCTGTATTAAAAAAATCTAAATCATATTAAAAAGCCTCAGATCCTTAAAATATTAATTATATTTTTACAAATTTTGTTAAAACTATAATTTTAATTCAACATCACCAAGCGTTTCTTACATACAAATACACAATTCTCACAAATTTAAAATAGAAATAACTTCCAAATCATTCTTTACAAAAAACATCAAAATCGTATTGTTCTAAAAATCAAAAAAGTCTTCTGAAAATCAGAAGACTTTTTTACTTTTCCAAAACCTGAATGCTACTAAAAAATATAAAAAACTAACTAACTATTTAAAATTAAAGTGATGACTTATTTTGAAGTAATTTTCTTGCCTGGCGTATTTGTTATTTTCAGCAGATAAGTTCCTTCCGGAAGATCGCTGATATTCATTGAACCATTATTTCCCAGTACCTTCTGCCCCTGCGAAAAAACTTCGATATTTTTTGAACCTGCATTTAAATCATTATTTGTTATTATTGAACCAGATCCCGCTGATTTTGCATTCGGCTTGGTTTTCGTTCCTTTTACTTTTTTAGCAGAAGCTGTTGCTTCTGAAATTGTCACAATCAAGGGCTTTGAACTATTATAATATTCTGCAACCTGTTGATCTGTCAAGGCAGTATCATAAATCTTTAAATCGTCTATATCTGCATTAATACCTACTGTCGTATTGATTTCACCTAATCTAAAAATATTTCCTTTTGTTGAACGCTTTAAACCGTTTATGTATTTTAACAATTCTCCATTTCTATACATTTTAGAAACAATTCCGTCAAATGTTATAGTATATTGATACCATATTCCTTTTGCAAGAGGAGTCGAAACAATAACATCATTAGCTGCCCCCCATCCTGCTAAACTTAAATCGGAATTTGATGAAGTTGTTCCTTGCTGTAAAAGTCCAAAATATTGCGCATTGTATGCAGAGCCATAACCCCAAATATAATTTGCCGAAGCAATATCATTAAACTTAACCCAAATACTTACTGTTCTGGCTTTATCAGCCTGTGGCAGATTGTCTATCACAGCTTCTAAAGCTCTATTATTTAATCGTTGAGCATTTCCTGCAACTCCCGCCCTATCAGCAACAAAATCATTTGTGCCCATGAAAGAAGTTGTATTAGCTGTATTGTTTAAAGTGCTATTGAAATTAAATTCCTGAATTGGATTTTGAGCAGCCACATTCAAATAACTTACAAACAGTAACGAGAGTAGTAATTTTTTCATAATGATAGATTTAAAGGGTTAAAACTATTGTATTAATTTTACACCGCTAATCTATGTTAATATGCCGTTCGTCGAAAATTTCTTCGGTAAGTGACTTAAATAATCGATAAAACAACCAAATTTTATGTTTTTGCCCTTTCAAACAGATTATTATACCTTAGCATTTTTTATTAAAATTATAATTTTACTTCAAATAAAAAGATTATTTCTTACGTATAAATACGGTATTTACAAACAAAATCAATTATTTAACATTTATAAAAATGTAGTTTTCTTAAAATCTCTTTTAAGCAATAAAAAAATAGATCACAAAAAAAACTCCATTCGCGTACGAATGGAGTTTTAAATATATTTAAGATAAAATCTATTTTACAAATTCAATTTTTTGAGCTTCTTCTTCATTAACACTATCAAAGAAACCTTGTTCGTTCATCCAGTCATCACTGAACACTTTGCTCATATAACGTGATCCATGATCAGGAAAAATTGCTATAATATTGCTTTCTTTTGTAAACTCACCTTCTTCTGCATATTGTTTAATCGCCTGCATTACCGCTCCAGATGTATATCCAACAAATAAACCTTCTTTACGAGTGATTTCTCTTGCTGAGTGTGCACTTTCTTCATCGGTTACTTTCATGAACTTATCGATGATGTCGAAATCTGTAGCTGATGGAATTAAATTTTTACCTAAACCTTCTATACGATATGGGTAAATTTCTTTGTTATCAAACTCTCTTGTTTCGTGGTATTTTTTCAATACTGATCCAAAAGCATCCACACCTAAAATTCTAATATTCGGATTTTGCTCTTTTAAGAATTTCGCAGTTCCTGAAATTGTTCCTCCGGTTCCGCTGCAAGCAATAAGATGTGTAATTTTTCCATTTGTTTGTTCCCAGATTTCGGGACCTGTAGTGTTGTAGTGGGCATCAATATTTAGCTGGTTAAAATATTGATTAATGTAAACCGAACCTTTTGTTTCCTCATGTAATCGTTTTGCTACATTATAGTAAGATCTTTCATCATCTGCAGATACGTGGGCCGGACAGACATACACTTTGGCTCCTAAACTTCGCAGCATGTCAATTTTATCCTTAGATGATTTTGAACTTACTGCCAGAATACAATTATAACCTTTTATTATACTTACCATCGCTAAGCTGAAACCAGTATTACCTGATGTAGTTTCGATAATGGTATCTCCTGGTGATAATATTCCTTTTCTTTCGGCTTCTTCAATAATATATAACGCTATTCTATCTTTTGAGGAATGACCTGGATTAAAAGCTTCTACCTTTGCGTAGAAATTCCCTTCTAACTCTTCGGTGATTTTATTTAGCTTAATAAGTGGGGTGTTACCTATTAACTCTAAAACATTATTATAAGCGTTTATTTCTTCTTTCATAAAAAAATAGTTAATCGAAGGCATTTTTAAATAACCTTGATAGGTTGCAAATTTAACAAAAAATTTCTAATTAGCTTTTAATTTTTTCTAAATCTAATAAAAAACTAAATTCTTTTGCTAAGTCTTTTAAAGCCTCAAAACGTCCTGAAGCCCCGCCATGTCCAGCATCCATATTAGTATCTAAAAACAATTGGTTGTCATTTGTTTTTAAATCTCTTAATTTGGCTACCCATTTAGCTGGCTCCCAATACTGTACCTGCGAATCGTGCAATCCCGTCGATACATACATATTAGGATAGTTTTGCGCTTTTACATTGTCATAAGGTGAATACGACAACATATAATCATAATACTTTTTATTATTTGGGTTTCCCCATTCATCATATTCTCCGGTTGTAAGCGGAATACTGTCGTCCAGCATTGTTGTAATAACATCTACAAAAGGTACCTGAGCGATAACGCCATTGTATAATTCTGGTGCTTCATTTACAATAACACCCATTAAAAGTCCTCCTGCAGATCCACCTTCAGCATAAAGATGTTTTGGCGAAGTATATTTCTCGTCTATTACAAATTTAGAGCAATCGATGAAATCTGTAAAGGTATTTTTCTTTTTTAACAGTTTTCCATCCTCATACCATTGTCTTCCTAAGTCCTCTCCTCCTCTAATATGAGCAATTGCATAAACAAATCCGCGGTCTAAAAGCGAAAGTCTTGTTGAAGAAAAATAAGTATCCATTGTAATTCCGTACGAACCATATGCATAAAGAAGCAACGGATTTTCGCTATTTTTCTTTAACCCTTTTCTATAAATCATAGAAATTGGCACTTTTACACCATCTCTGGCTGTTGCCCAAACACGCTCTTCTACGTAATTTTCTTTATCAAATTTCCCGCCCAAAACCTGCTGCTCTTTTAAGATCTCTTTGGTTTTAGTCTTCATATTAAAATCAATTACCGAAGAAGGTGTTGCCAGCGATTGATAACTGTAACGCAGAATATCAGTATCAAAATCAATATTCGTTGTTGTATAAGCGTTATACGTTTCACTTCCAAATGGCAGATAATAATCCGGTTGATCGTTCCAAGGCATAATTCTAATATGATTTAAACCATTAGAACGCTCTTCTACAACTAAATAATTCCTAAAAATCTCAATATCTTCTAACAAAACATCATCTCTATGCGGAATTACATCCACCCAGTTTTTCTTTCCTGTTTTGTTTTCAGGAGTTTTCATCAGCTTGAAATTGGTCGCTTTATCTTTATTAGTTAAAATATAAAATGAATCTTCATAATGAGAAATACTGTATTCTAATCCGCGCACACGAGGCTGAAATACTTCAAACTCTCCCTCAGGATTATCAGAATTAAGAATTCTATATTCTGTCGTTAAAGTACTCCCTGAACTTATTACAATATATTTTCTTGATTTTTCCTTGCTTACCGAAACATTAAAAGTATCATCGGTCTCATTATAAACCAAAACATCAGAAACAGCATCAGTATTTAATTTATGCCTGAAGATTTTATCAGCCCTTAAAGTAACTTCGTCTTGTTTGGTATAAAAAATAGTATTATTATCGTTTGCCCAGACAGATCCGCCTGTAGCATTTTCAATTTTATCTGCCAGAATCTCTCCCGTTTCCAGATTTTTAATCTGAATTGTATAAATTCTTCTTCCTACGATATCGGTTCCAAAACTTGCAAATTTATTATCCGGACTTATGCTTAAACCTCCTAATTTAAAATAAGCGTGATCTTTTGCTAATTCATTACAGTTGAAAAGAATTTCTTCATCTGCCGAAAGGCTTCCTTTTTTTCTGGCGAAAATGGGATAATCCTGACCTGTTTCAAATCGTGTAATATAGAAATAACCATTATAAAAATAAGGAACTGACGAATCATCTTCTTTAATTCTACCTTTCATTTCCTCATATAAAGACTCTTGTAAATCTTTTGTATGAGCCGTTGTTTTTTGATAGTATTCGTTTTCTTTATTCAGATAATCGATAACTTCTGGATTTTCTCTGTCATTCAGCCAAAAATAATTATCGATTCTTGTTTCTTTATGTTTCTTTAATGATTTTGGAATTTCTTTGGCCTTTGGAGCCAGTATATCGTTTTGCATTGATTTAATTAAGCATTAGGTTTTTAATTCGGAGACGCAAAAATACTACAATCACAATAGAACGAAATTAAATTTTTCATAAAATATTCTATTGTAATCATACAGCAATATACTAATTTTGTATGAAATAATTTAAAAATCAACAAAAAATGGATTTAATGGGAATGATGGGTAAACTTAAAGAAACCCAGCAAAAAATTGAAGATACAAAGAAACGCCTTGATACTGTTTTAATTGACGAACAAAGCGCTGACGGATTATTGAAAATTACAGTGACTGCAAATAGAAAAATAAAAACAATCTCTATTGATGATTCACTTTTAGAAGATAAAGAACAATTAGAAGATTACTTAATTGTAACTTTAAATAAAGCAATTGAAAAAGCAACAGGTGTTAACGAAAGAGAACTTGATGCTGTAGCAAGAATGGATATGCCTTCTATTCCCGGAATGGATAATTTGTTTAAATAATTTTCAAGGAACAAAGGTTCAGATTTACAGAGGTTAAAAAAAAGACGCAAATAGTGCGTCTTTTTTTTTGATTCAAGGTTTCGTAATAAAATCTCTTTCACTTTATAACTCTGAACCTTTGTCTCTTTTCCACTCTTTCCTAAATCTTCGAAAGTGTATCAACTACATAAGTATGCATTACTTCTTTATAATCTAAATGTGTAACGATTCTAAGTTTATTATGTCCTAAAGAACTTATTATAATGTTTTTCTGTTTTAATTTTTCTATCAAAAGCTGATCACTGTAACCTTCAGCCAATGAAAAAATCAAAATATTCGTTTCAACGGGTTCCACTGAAGCTACCCAGGATTTAGTGCTTAAAATTGCTCCAATTTCTTTTGCTCTGCGATGATCTTCGGCAAGACGTTCAATATTATTAGCCAAAGCATACAATCCAGCGGCCGCCAAATAACCTACCTGACGCATCCCGCCTCCTAATATCTTCCTGATTCTCAACGCTCTATGAATATCAGCTTTACTTCCCAATAAAACTGAACCAATTGGAGCTCCTAATCCTTTTGACAAACAAACTGAAATCGTATCGAAAATAGCTCCAAATTCCTTCGGATTTTGTCTTTTAGCCACTAACGCATTCCAAATTCTCGCGCCATCTAAATGGAATTTTAAATTATTAGCATCACAAACTTTTTTAATATCTCTTAAATCCTGCAATTCATAACAAGCTCCTCCCCCTTTGTTTGTAGTATTTTCTACGCAAACCAAACTCGTTAGCGGACTATGGTAAAATTCCGGATCATTAATTGCTGCAGCAACTTGTTTTGCATTAATCATACCTCGGTCTCCATCTAACAAACAGCAGGAAACCCCGCTGTTAAAAGAAACCCCTCCGCCTTCATAATGAAAAACATGAGCATATTTATCTGCAATTAACTGTTCTCCCGGCTGTGTATGAAGTTTAATTGCTGTTTGATTTGCCATAGTTCCAGATGGAAAAAATAGTCCGGCTTCCATACCAAAAAACTCGGCTACTCTTGTCTCTAATTCGATAACCGTAGGATCTTGTTTGTATACATCGTCGCCAACGTGAGCGTTAAACATATACTGAAGCATCTCATAAGTAGGCTTTGTAATGGTATCGCTAATTAAATTTATTTCCATATAAAACTATATATTTTGGACTGCAAAATTACATATATCTGTTTGTTAATAATCTCAAGTTTTAATAAATTTTAACTTAGAGATTACATAGAACCAAATTAACGTAATATTTGTAAAAAACATATAAAACTAGCATTAATAATTCAAAATTTGATTTGTTATTTTTCAAAACAATTATATTTACTAAAAAATAAGCCCGCGTATATGTATGCTTTTTTGTACCGTAATTTATTGCTGTATTCTAAAAACTAAATCTTATTTTTGTAGAACGAATTACACATTAGTCTTTTGACTTAAACTCATGTAATATCAACAAAAAACATCTAAAACAAGTTATTAATTTATGACAACAGCCGAACAAGTAAAAGGTATTGTGGAGCGCCTTGGTGCGTTGAGGAGGTATCTTTGACGTTGATGCCAAGCTAATCGAAATTGCAAACGAAGAGGAAAAAACTTTTGCTCCTGATTTTTGGAACAATCCAAAAGAAGCAGAAATTATTGTAAAAAATCTTCGAAATAAGAAAAAATGGATTGAAGATTATGATAAAGCTGTATCTCTAGCCGATGAATTACAGCTTGCTTATGATTTTTACAAAGAAGGAGAACTTTCTACAGAAGAATTGGACGAACAGTACAATGTAACTCAATCTCATATAGAAAATATCGAATTCAAAAATATGCTTTCTGACGAAGGTGACAGTTTAAGCGCAGTTGTACAAATTACAGCCGGAGCCGGAGGAACTGAAAGCTGTGACTGGGCCGGAATGCTGATGCGCATGTACATGATGTGGGGAGAAAGTTATGGTTACAAAATAAAAGAGCTTAACTTTCAGGAAGGTGATGTAGCGGGAATTAAAACCGTAACTTTAGAGTTTGAAGGCGATTATTCTTTTGGTTATCTAAAAGGTGAAAACGGCGTTCACCGTTTGGTTAGAATTTCTCCTTTTGACAGTAATGCTAAACGTCATACTTCATTTGTGTCTGTATATGTTTATCCGCTTGTTGATGACAGTATCGAAATTGACATTAATCCTGCTGATATAGAAATTACAACATCACGATCAAGTGGTGCCGGAGGACAAAACGTAAATAAGGTTGAAACAAAAGTTCAATTAGTTCACAAACCAACCGGAATCCAGATTCAGTGCTCTGAAACAAGATCGCAGCAAGACAACAGACAACGTGCTATGCAAATGCTTCGTTCTCAATTATATGAAATTGAGCTAAAGAAACAACAAGCACAACGTGCCGATATTGAAGCCGGAAAAATGAAAATAGAATGGGGTTCGCAAATCCGTAATTACGTAATGCAGCCTTATAAATTAGTAAAAGACGTTCGTACAGGTTATGAAACCAGCGATGTCGACGGCGTAATGAACGGAAATATAGACGCTTTCCTGAAAGCCTATTTAATGATGATGGGACAGAAGGAAGAAGAGTAGTGTTCCGTTTTTTTTAGTATCCAGTCTCAGTTTGCAGTGACAGCAAACTTGAAATCTGGAACTTTAAACTTTAAAAATAAAAAGTTATGATAAAATGGGCAGATGTAATTCATTTTACAAATAAAGGAAATCCAGCTCCGGATAAAAGAGTGGAGAAAACACAGGAAGAATGGAAAAATCTTTTGACTCCTGAAGAATATCAGGTAACGCGTTTAAAAGGAACTGAAAGATCTTTCAGTTCTGAATTATGCAGTTTATTTGATCCCGGAATCTACGAATGTAAATGCTGCGGAACGGTTCTTTTTGATGCAAGCGAAAAATTTGAATCAGGAACGGGGTGGCCTTCTTTTACACAGCCAATTAAAGAAAATGCAATTGGTTATCACGCCGATAAATCGCACGGAATGATTCGTGTTGAAGTTACCTGCAATGTATGTGATGCACATTTAGGACATATTTTCCCTGATGGACCACCGCCAACAGGTTTAAGATATTGTATTAACGCAGTTTCATTATCAAAAATCAAAGAATAAATTCTACAAGCGATTCCTTTAAAAAAAGTGAATCGCTTTTTTTTTAATCTTCACTAGGAGAAACAATTAACAAAACAAATGTAAGTCGCTACTTATCAATTATTTTTTTTCTTTTCTACACCCTTTATTTAGGATAATTCACTCAAAAACATAGTTACAGCAATTACAAACATTAAAAAACTTTCAGTATTTTAATAGTTAAAATGTTAATTTTGTAATATTTAAACTTCTATTTTAAATATTTATTAAGAAACATAAAAATTTAATTAGGTAATTAAATTCTAAATTGTTTTATTTGGCAAAAATTAACCCTAAGTCGATTAACACTTGTCAATGAGATCTTATTCAATTCAAGAAATTAATGAAGTAATTAATGGCGTAATTTACGGCACTACTTCGCACAACATTACCGCAACCGAACAATTAGAAAAAGCTACAACTTCAGAAATTTCTTTTATAGGAAATAAAAAATACGAAAAATACTGGTCGACATCAAATGCTTCAATTGCAGTTGTTAATGAAGATATTTCGATTGAACCTGGAGAAAATCGCGCTTTTATTAAAGTAAAAAATGCTGATTTAGCAATGTCGCAGATCCTTGCCCTTTTTGCTCCACCTACTCCAATATTTCATAATAATATCCATAGAACTGCTACAATAGACGAAACAGCTATAATTGGTGAAGGTGCTAAAATTGGTGCAGGATGTTACATTGGACCAAAAGTTGAAATTGGTGCCCATGCAACGATTTATCCAAACGTTACAATTCTAGATGAATGTACCATTGGAAAAAACACTATTATCTGGTCTGGAACGGTTGTTCGTGAGCGTTGTCATATTGGAAGTGATTGTATCATTCATCCAAATGCTACCATTGGTGCTGACGGTTTTGGTTTCCGTCCTTGTTCTGAAAAAGGCTTGGTTAAAATTCCACAAATTGGAAATGTAATCATTGGAAATGGCGTTGAAA
This sequence comes from Flavobacterium sp. HSC-32F16, assembly GCF_024171645.1. Taxonomy (GTDB): domain Bacteria; phylum Bacteroidota; class Bacteroidia; order Flavobacteriales; family Flavobacteriaceae; genus Flavobacterium. Next base: position 1,228,829 of record NZ_JALKAC010000001.1, read on the forward strand.
TTGGAGCAAACTCTTGCGTTGACCGTGGAAAATTCAGTTCGACAATTCTTGGAGATGGCTGTAAAATTGACAATTTAGTTCAAATTGGACATAACAGTAAATTAGGCCGATTCTGTATTATGGCTGGAAACAGTGGTTTAGCAGGTTCTGTAACTTTAGGAAATGGTGTTATTATTGGCGGAAGCGCTTCGATAAAAGACCATACTACTATTGGCGACGGAGCAGTAATTGGTGCCGGATCTGGTGTAACAGGAGATGTTCCTGCAGGAAAAACAATGCTGGGTTATCCAGCTGTTGAAGCTCGTGATGCCTTAAAACAATGGGCAATGCTAAAACGAATGGTTTGCACTCCTAAAAAATAATCTGCAATTCTAAATATTTTTAAACACATAGAAACATAGATTTATATCGTTTCAATTTGTTAGAGATTAAATAAATGACACATCATTTACACATAGCTATGTTTGTTAATGCAAGTGAAACGCCTTTTTAGAGAAACAAAACCTATGTTTCTATGTGTTGAAATTAATTATACTTTGTTTTTATAAAAAAACATCCGCTGCAACGGATGTTTTTTGTTTTATAAAGCTTCACATTCAAAGCCAATCACCTTCATTAAAAAAATCACTTTTTCGATAATATCATCCTTACATTCAAATCTTAGAATATTATCGCAGTCTTCTAGATCAAAATTCCACTTAGAATTCGGAAATAACTGATTCAGTTTTGGTGCAACCTTCTTCACTTTCGAAATAGTATCAATATTTGTTTTGAATACAAAAATCATAACTAATGGCTTTGAATTTTACTTAAAATTTTAGAATCAATGTAAAAAGTGCCAAACGGAACTACGCAGGCCAAAAGCACTTTCCAGGTTGTAGCCGCAAATTTCCAATTCTGTTCTACTCCAACACTTAAAGTATTAAAAATAAATAGTAAAAATAAAGCGCCGTGAACAGTTCCAACTGGTCTTGTTAAAAATGGCATTTCAAAAATATATTTCATTGGCATTGCTATAAAAAGCAAAATCAAAAGTGACGTTCCTTCCAGGAATCCAATAATTCGTAATCTTCCAATATTTGTGCTCAGTAAATTTTTCATAATTATCTAAAATAAGGTCGGTTTGCAAGAGGTGAAAATGGCCACGGAATGGCAATAAAAATGATTAATAAGGCGATTGAAAACCATAAAAGCATCGTTCTGAATTTTTGATCATCAGAAAGCTTTCTTTTGGCTAAAGCCGAACCAATTGTAATGAAAACTATTGCGATTAACATCAAAGCAATATGAATAATTCCAAAGAAAGAAGCATCCATATTTTGAATCGCTTCTTTAAAATTTTTCCAGAAATACTTCACAATCGGGCTTTGCACATAAACCAATATTCCAAAAATAAGCTGAATATGAGCAATTGTAGCCGTCCAATGCCGGATGAGGTTATCTTTCTTGGTGAAAGGAAGTTTTCGTGAATAACCTTTGTAAGCTGTATAAATAGAATATAACAAGCTTACCAATACGAACCACCTTATAAAAGAATGGCATACTAAAAGAGATTGATACATTGTTTTTTGATTAAGACAATGCAAATATATTAAAAACATACTAAGTAGTATGTTTTTGAAAAATAATTTTATTTCAAGCCATTTAAATAACTCCTAAGTTCTTTCAAATAAACAATATATGAGGAATTATCATTTTGAAGTTTTCCGAAATTTCGTATTCCCCAATAGCCGGATAAGATAAAAAAGGCCACTTGTTCTCCTACTACATCTTTGCGAATCAAACCCGATTCTTTCCCTTTTTCGATGGAATTTATAATTGTCTTTTTCCATAAATCAACCAATTCAGCTAAAGCTTCACTAAACCTGTTATTCCATGGTGTCATTTCCTGCGTGAGATTTCCAACCGGGCAACCGTATTTTACCTGCAAAAAAGGATCGTCGAGCAATAAATACGAAATCATATTATAAAAATCTTCAACTGGATTTTGCGAAGCTTCAGTAGGTTTTATAAAATTTTCCTGCATTGTAGGTTTAAGAATTTCTTCTATAATCGCAATTCCCATTTCATCTTTGGTTTTAAAATGGTAATAAAAAGCACCTTTTGTAACTTGGGTTGTTGCAATAATTTCATCAATACTGGTGGTTTGATAACCTTTTGTATAGATCAATTCAAATGCTTTATTAAGAATCGTAAGTCGGGTATTTGCAGCTTTATACATAAAAAAATACTAGTTAGTATGAAAAAACAAATTAAAGAAAAATTATTGGGTAATTAATTTAAACACATAGAAACATAAATTCAGCAAGCTCAAAAAGGCATTTCACTTGTTTAAACAAACATAGTTAGGGCCATGTATTAGAAACTAGTTTCTTTTTACTTCCTCTTCAAACTATAAATCCTATGTTTCTATGTATTTAAATAAAAAAAACAGAATTATAAAATTTTTCTTAATTCACAAAGCAATCGGTTTATTTCAATTGATTTTGTAAATTAGCCAACACTATTTTGTAAAATCAATATTATATCATGGATTTAAACTTCAATAAAAACGAAGATCACAATAAGCTATTACTTTCAGAACTAAAACAAAAATTTGCCAAAGTAAAACTGGGCGGAGGCGAAAAACGAATCGAAAAACTACATTCCGAAGGAAAAATGACCGCTCGTGAACGTATCGCTTATTTATTAGACGAAAATTCAGAAAATATTGAAATTGGCGGTTTTGCCGGCGAAGGAATGTACGCTGAACACGGCGGATGCCCTTCTGGCGGAGTTGTTATTAAAATAGGATATATAAAAGGAAAACAATGTATTGTGGTTGCCAATGATGCAACTGTAAAAGCTGGTGCATGGTTCCCAATTACTGGCAAAAAAAACCTGCGCGCTCAGGAAATTGCAATGGAGAACAGACTTCCTATTATTTACTTGGTAGACAGTGCAGGAGTTTATCTGCCAATGCAGGATGAAATTTTTCCTGATAAAGAACATTTCGGACGCATTTTTAGAAACAACGCTCAAATGAGCAGTATGGGAATAACGCAAATTGCTGCCGTTATGGGAAGCTGCGTTGCGGGAGGTGCTTATCTGCCAATTATGAGCGATGAAGCTTTAATTGTAGATAAAACAGGCAGTATTTTCCTTGCTGGAAGTTATTTAGTTAAAGCTGCAATTGGTGAAACGATTGATAATGAAACTTTAGGCGGAGCAACAACACACTGCGAAATTTCTGGAGTAACAGATTATAAAGCGAAAGATGATAAAGATGCTTTAGATAAAATTAAAAGTATTGTAGATAAAATTGGTGATTTTGATAAAGCTGGCTACAGCCGAATTAAGTCTGAAAAACCTGCTTTAGACCAGAATGACATTTACGGAATTTTACCAAAAGCCCGAAACGAGCAATATGACATGATGGAAATCATCAATCGTTTGGTTGATAATTCAGAATTTGAAGCTTATAAAGATGGTTACGGTCAATCTTTAATTACCGGTTACGCCAGAATTGACGGCTGGGCAGTTGGTATTGTAGCTAATCAGCGTAAAGTGGTAAAAACAAAAAAAGGCGAAATGCAGTTTGGCGGTGTTATTTATTCTGACAGTGCCGATAAAGCAACCCGTTTTATTGCCAATTGTAACCAAAAGAAAATTCCGTTGGTATTTTTACAAGACGTAACCGGTTTTATGGTAGGTTCAAAATCAGAACATGGCGGGATTATTAAAGACGGTGCTAAAATGGTAAATGCCGTAAGTAATTCGGTTGTGCCAAAATTCACTGTTATTGTAGGGAATTCTTATGGTGCAGGAAATTATGCCATGTGCGGAAAAGCATATGATCCAAGATTAATATTTGCCTGGCCAAGTGCTGAACTTGCCGTTATGGGCGGCACTCAGGCAGCCAAAGTTTTAGCCCAAATCGAAGCTTCTTCGCTTAAAGCAAAAGGAGAAATCGTTGATGAAACCAAAGAAACTGAACTATTCAACAAAATAAAAGCACGCTACGACGAGCAGACTTCACCTTATTACGCCGCATCACGCTTATGGACAGATGCCATTATTGATCCGCTTGATACCCGCAAATGGATTTCAATGGGAATCGAAGCTGCTAATCACGCTCCTATTCAAAAAACCTTTAATTTGGGTGTAATTCAGGTTTAGCAATTTACATATTCCAAAAACATGTTAAATAAATAGCAAAAAACTTATTTTCAGATACTTAAATTAAATATATCATTAAAAATTAGTAACTTTATATGTAATTTTTAATCACGTAGTATCATGGAAAATGTAAAAAGCTTAAATAAGTGGGCCAATTCGCACACTTATTTACCAGTAGATTTGGTGCGTATTATATTGGGTGTTTTTTTATTTATGAAAGGAATTTCATTTGTAACCAACGTTCAGTATTTACATGATTTAATTTCTCCTATAGATCAGTTTGGCGGCGGTATGTTTCTTTTACACTACATTGCACCAGCTCATATGATTGGAGGTATAATGATTGTATTCGGGCTGCTTACCCGCTGGGCAATTGCAGCTCAATTACCTGTACTATTTGGTGCTGTTCTCGTTAACTTTATGGGACGCATGCATTCTGAAAGTTTAATTCTTGCAATTGTAGTTTTACTGCTTTGCATTTTCTTCTTATTTTACGGAGGAGGAAAACACTCAGCCGACTATTACTTTAAAATGCAGCAATAATCATTTTATCCTCAACTAAACTACAAATGTTGAGGATAAAATAATAAAGCCATTTTTAAGAAGTAATTAGCACTAAAAATTTCGTTTATTGTGTTTTATGAACTAAATTCGCAGCCATGAATTGGATTCGTAAAACCATACTTTTTGTATCACTTTTGATCATAGGCCTTTTTGCCGCTCAGGCAGATGAGTTTCCTGTGCAAAAAATTGAAAGTCAAAAAACGGACACCAATTTCTGTAAAGAAATCGCCGATTCATCAGCATTTATCCAGCCTCAGGGCAGTTATCAATTTTCTGCAAATATCAAAACAGATACAATTGCAGTTATTAAATGGTTTGATGCTCTGCTGGTCGTAATTCCACAGCATAAAGCAGTTAAATCTGCATTTAACTTTACTAGTCAGTTTACCACTCAGAGCAAAAAAATCCTATTACTGCTCTACGCTTTCCATTTCTTTTGGTAAATAAATCTTGAAATTTTATTCTGAAGAAGCAATTCTTCAAAAATAATTAAGCCGTTTTCAATTCGAAAACTGTTTATCATTTCATTTATTTTTCACCAAAAATTAAAATCAAAACAATGGAAACAAGTGTAACCATAATTGGTATTGTGATCGCCATCATAGTAGCCATTCCAATCTATTTTTCAGCACGATCGAGCGCTGCAAACAAATCAAGAATATTAAACATCAAAAAGAAATTCAATCCAAACAATCCGGAGGAATTTGATTTGACTGAATCTCAAAGTAATAAAACGCTTACTATCGATCACAAAAACAGAAAATTCATTTTGATGAATTTCAACCCCAATCAGCAGGAATCAACCTATGTTGATTTGAAAAGTGTTTCCTCTTGTAAGTTAGTTTTAACCACAGAAGGTAATTCAGATACTATAATAAAAATCGATTTTGAGTTTCAGGATAAAGAAACTTCTAGAAAAATAATAATTCCATTCTATGATTTTGATGATGACCGCATAAAACAAATTAGTGTGTATCAAGATCATATGTTTGCGAAAAAATGGCTTAAAATCATTCAGGATTCTATTTAATGTTAGTTATTTAATTCAGTAGAAAGAGGCTCTTTAAGAGTCTCTTTTTTTTGTTAATTAATATGATATTTGTCATTTTATACCCCAGTTTCATACAGTAATTTTGGTGAAAACTAAATCCGTCTTTATGAAAATTTCACTAACCCAAAAGTACAATGTACCAGGGCCAAGATACACCAGCTATCCTACCGTGCCGTACTGGAATGAAGCTGCTTTTACAGCAGAAGAATGGAAATCATCATTTCAAAGAGCATTTTCTGAAAGCAACTCTCAAAATGGAATAAGTTTATACATTCATTTACCTTTTTGCGAAAGCATGTGCACCTTTTGCGGCTGCAACAAACGAATTACAAAAAATCATTCTGTCGAAGAAAAATATATACAAGCCGTTTTAAAAGAGTGGAGTTTGTACTGCAGCGTACTACCTGAAAAACCTTTTATAAAAGAAATACATTTGGGCGGCGGAACACCTACTTTCTTTTCTGTAAATAATTTAGAACATCTGATAAACGGTATTTTCAGCTTTGCTAATAAAGCAGAAAATCATGAATTTAGTTTTGAGGGACATCCTAACAATACAACATACGAACAACTGAAAAAGTTATATGATTTAGGCTTTCGCCGAGTTAGTTTTGGTGTTCAGGATTATTCAGAAAAAGTACAGAAAGCAATCAATCGTATTCAGCCCTTTCATAATGTAGCAAAAGTAACTTTTTGGGCCAAAGAGATTGGTTATACTTCCATAGGACATGACATTATATTTGGACTTCCTTTTCAAACAGTTGAAGATGTAATCGATACGGTTGAAAAAACCAACTCCGTAAAACCAGACCGACTTGCATTTTACAGCTACGCCCACGTGCCTTGGATTAAAGGTAACGGACAACGTGGTTTTAATGAAGAAAACCTTCCAAAAGATGCCGAAAAAAGAAAACTTTACGAAACTGGAAAACAATTACTTTCTGAAAATGGGTATCATGAAATAGGTATGGATCATTTTGCTTTGAAATCTGACAGTTTATATCATTCGGCACAAAATAAGACAATGCACAGAAACTTTATGGGATACAGCGCTTCTAAAACGCAGCTTATGATTGGGTTAGGAGTTTCTTCAATCAGTGACAGCTGGTATGGTTTTGCTCAAAATACTAAAAATCTGGAAGATTATTATCAAATTTTAGAATGGAACCAGCTTCCGGTTGTAAAAGGTCATATTTTAAATGATGAAGATCTTATCATCAGGAAACATATCCTAAATTTAACTTGTGAACTTGAAACCTCCTGGAATAATGATTCTTTATATTTTAAAGAATTACCTGAAGTTTTAATGGCTTTAAAAGAAATAGAAAATGATCAATTAATTACAATTGAAGAAAATAAAATCAAAATTACAGAAGCCGGAAGACCGTTTGTTCGCAACATCTGTATGGCTTTTGATTTACATTTAAAAAGAAAATCACCAGAAACGAATTTGTTTTCGATGACGGTTTAATGACAATTAGGAGTTCCCTGAACAAATAAACTCATATTTGAAGGAGATAAATAGGGAATTCCTAAACCCAATCCTCTTAAAATAAACAAGATTCCAATAATTACTGCAACATAAGGAATTGCTTTTTGGATTTTATTTCGAAATGGTAATTTTAATAAGGAATTAATGTAAACCACGATCGTCATTAAAGGAATAGTTCCTAATCCGTATAATAACATATACAAAACACCAAAGCCGGCACTCTGCATGGCGATTGCTCCAAATAAAGCAACATATACCATTCCGCAAGGTAAAAAACCATTTAGTAAACCAATTGTAAAAAGAGATTTGTAACTTTTCTTTTTAAACTGGCTTCCTAAACTTGATTTTATATTTGAAATAATTTTATATACAGGCTTTGAAAAATTATATTTTGCAAAAACTTTTTCAGGTATTAAAACAATTAAAATCATTGCAATACCAATAAAAATAGACATTCTCTGCTGCATTCCAGCTAAAAAAAATCCTCTTCCTAACAATCCGAAGATTAAACCAATTGCAGAGTATGCCGTTAATCTTCCTAAATGATAGGTAATAATCTGCGTTACTTTTTTAGCTTCATTTTGATGATCAACAGGAAGCATCATAGCAATAGGCCCGCACATTCCAACACAATGCAGACTGCTGATAAGACCTAATATGAATGCTGAAAATAACATTTTATTATTTGATAATTTATTCGTTATTAATGTCTAGTCCCTACGGAACATTTTATTTTGTAGATATCACAATTTTTTTATCAATGTGCTGCTCCTAACGAAGCATATTTTATTATAGCCAATTATCAATACTTTTTATTAATATGTAACTGCTCACATAATATTATTCAAGTAAATCTTGTAGAGAAAAAATATCGATAAAAAAGAAATACTCGAATACTATATTGTCTGGTAGGTACTAAACTTTTTAAACAAAAAGACTTAATCAATTTACGTAGATAACTTCTTTTGTCAGGTATTTTTTTCCTTCATACTGCCATTCCATATTAACATCCCAACGTCCTTTGATTAATTTTTTGTGCGGAATAACTATAGAAGAATTCGTTAAAGCAATCTGAGTATCAAAATCAAATTTTTTATTTGAAGGTCTGTACAATAAAATGTTCCCTTTTATTTTATCACTTTCAAAAGTGGCAGGAAAAGTAACTTTTACACCTTCTTCTTCAAACTTAATTGAAGGCTTATGCTGTAAATCATACGCATTCTGAATTCGGGCCATTTCTTCCTGAAAATGCGTATCGTGTTTGTAATATTCTTCTACAACTAAATCATTGTCATATTTACTATTTGACTGTACTTCAAAAACAAAGTATAAAATAAAGGTCATAAACAATGCAAATGCAATGACAATTCCGGTTCCCCAATTAATTTTCATGATAGTAATTTTTTTAATTAAAACTTCGTGGTCCTAAGAAATTTGTTTTGGTAGTTTCCAGAAGTTCTTTGCCGTTATAAACGCCAATTTTCACATTAGTTTTATCACTTTCCAGCAGAACTTCATCTATTTCTATAAATAGTGTTCCTTGTGAAATTCCTTCTTTTGCTACTTTAAAATGCTGTTTTCCAACATTTGTAATTTCACCTTTTTGATCGATTAATTCAAAATGAATATCGTTGTAATCTTTCATTGTCTTGTTGACAATTTTATAAGTATAAACGTTGCTGATTTTTTCTCCTTTATGTTGAAAAAGCTGTCCTGGCAAACGTAAAACCACAGCTTGAAGGTCAGTTCTTAAAAATAACATTCCAACAAAAACACTCATTAATATAAATAAAACGGCACTGTAACCTTTCATTCTCGCATTGAACTTAAAAGGTTCTTTTTTAACGATTTCATCTTCTGATGCATAACGTATAAGTCCTTTTGGCAGTCCTACACTTTTCATTATATGATCACATTCATCAATACAAGCGGTACAATTTGTACATTCTAACTGAGTTCCGTTTCGAATGTCAATTCCCATTGGGCATACATTAACACACTGAAGACAATCAATACAATCTCCTTTTCCGGTTAAAGCTCTATTTTCTTTTTTATTAAACTTTGCTCTTCCTTCTTCTTTTTCTCCTCTAACAAAATCATACGCAACGTTGATTGATTTATTATCTAAAAGAACACCTTGTAATCTTCCGTATGGACAAGCAATAATACAAACCTGTTCACGAAACCAAACAAATACAAAATAAAAAACTCCGGTAAAAATAAGAAGTGCAATAAAATTACTCGCCTGCTGAATTGGTCCTTGTTCAATCATTAAAAGTAAAGCATCACTTCCAACTAAATAAGCCAGAAAAACATTGGCAATAATGAAAGAGATTAAAAAGAAAATTGTCCACTTAGTCAATCTTTTTCTGATTTTTTCAGCATTCCATTCTTGTCTTGCTAAACGTGATTGTGAACCGCGGTCTCCATCAATCCAGTATTCTATTCGGCGAAAAACCATTTCAAGAAAAATGGTCTGCGGACAAATCCACCCACAAAATATTCGACCAAAAACAACGGTAAATAAAAGGATAAATACAACGCCGATAAGCATTGAAATTACAAAGAGGTAAAAATCTTGCGGCCAAAAAGGAAATCCGAAGATATTAAAACGACGTTCAATGATATTGAACATCATAAACTGGTTTCCGTTTATTTTTATAAACGGATTTATTATTAAAATTGTCAATAAAATGTAGCTGACAATTTTTCGATAATCATAAAATTTACCAGACGGTTTTTTGGGGAAAATAAACTTTCGTTTACCACCTTCATCTATCGTTCCAATAGTATCTCTAAAATCTTCGTCTGGTAAATTTGACATGGTATTCTATTTATTTTTTAACTTCTGTGGTATCTTTTTTTGGTGCAGCTGAAGATGCATCGTTGATTGGAGCGCTTTCATCTACCCAAACTTCCCCTTCTGCTTCTTTTGGATCTTTTGGATTTGATCCTTGTAACGACAAAATGTAACTTGCTACTTTTTGAATTTCTTTTGGTTTCAGGGTTCCTTTCCAGGCAATCATCCCTTTTCCATCACGTCCTCCGTTTGTAATTGTATGGAAAAGGTTTTTAATTCCTCCTCCTAAAATCCAACGATCATCTGTTAAGTTAGGTCCAATCTGACCTCCTCCATCTGCTCTGTGGCAAGCCGCGCAATTAGTTGTAAAGATTTCTTTTCCTGAAGCTAAACTTGGTTCGTCTGTAAGTAAAACAACCGTTTTTTCATCCATTAAATCTGGGGCTGTTTTTAAATATTCTTCAACATCAATTTTTGCCTGTGCCATTTCTTTTTTAAGCTCCATTTCTTGGTCATCCGCTCCTAAAACATCGTAACGAACTACATAGATAACTCCAAAAATGATACAGATGTAGAATAAATATACCCACCATGGCGGTAAATTGTTGTCAAGCTCTTTGATTCCGTCATAATCGTGATCCATCAATAGATCAGCTTCTTTAGACATTGGTTCTGTTTTGGTAAGCTTGTGCATTAAATCTTTGAACCAAGTGCTTTCTTTAAAGCTTAAACTATTTTCGTATTCTAATTTTGCCTTTTCTTCTGGAGACATTAATTGATACATTACACGATTTACAGCACTAAGTGTAACTTCGATTGCAATCAAAATGAATAAGAAGACAAATAAAAAGACAGATACCATTGGGTATTTTATGAAAGCAGGTTTATCGCCTGAATCTATAAAATATTCCATCAAAGCAAATACGATGAAGAAAATCAACGGTACTCTAACATATACTGGGAAAAACTTTTTCATTTTTTTATCTATCTTTTGAGATTATAACTTGTCCTTCTTCTAAAGGTATATTACTCATTTCCTGAATTTTATCTTTTTTATACGAAAACACCCAAATGCCTAATCCTACGAAAAAGAAGAAGAAAATCAAGAGGGAAAGTATCGGGTAAATTTCTATACCCGATATTGTTTCCATATTGTGTTTTATTTGTTCAAACATAATGCTGTTATTTAGTTTCTTTTACTTTAATATCAGTACCAAGTCTTTGTATATAAGCAATCAAAGCGACAATTTCTCTTTCATTCATTGGAATGAATTTTTCACCTTTTGCAACAGCTTTTTTCTTGCTGTCTTCATAACTTTTTACAAAGTCAGGATCGCTTTCTAAGCTTTTTTCTATTTTGACTGCCTGATCTCTTAATGTTCTTTGTGCATCTTCAACCTCTTTTGCTGAATAAGGAACTCCAAGTGTAATCATAGCATTCATTTTCTTTTGAGTCAATGAGATATCTAAAGGTTTATTATCAAACAACCATTTGTAACCTGGCATGATTGATCCTGCTGATGTACTTTGAGGATTCCACATATGATTAAAATGCCAGTTGTCATTGTACTTACCTCCTACTCTCAATAAATCCGGACCTGTACGTTTAGATCCCCATAAAAATGGATGGTCATATACAAATTCTCCTGCTTTTGCCTGAACTCCATAACGCTCTACTTCACTTCTAAAAGGACGAACTGATTGTGAATGACAACCTACACATCCTTCTCTGATATATAAATCACGTCCTTCAAGTTCTAACGGTGTATATGGTTTTACACTTGAAATAGTTGGAATATTTGATTTTACCATAATCGTTGGTACAATCTGAATAATACCTCCAATTAAAATAGCAATAGTAGCCAGAATAGTTAATTGAATAGGTTTTCTTTCTAACCATGAGTGGAATTTTTCTCCGCTCAATCTGTTACTGCTTATTTTTTGTAAAGCCGGAGCCTGAGCTAATTCATCTTCAATTGTTTCACCAGCTCTAACCGTCATAATGATGTTATAAACTAATGTCAACATTCCTATTAGATACAAACTACCTCCAATTGCTCTCATCCAATACATTGGCATAATAGCTGTTACAGTTTCAAGGAAGTTTCCGTAAGTTAAAGTTCCGTCTGGATTAAATTGTTTCCACATTGAGGCTTGTTGAAAACCAGCTACATATAATGGAATTGTGTATACAATAATACCCAGAGTACCAATCCAGAAATGGAAATTTGCCAATTTTTTAGAGAACAATGTTGTTTTTGTCATTCGTGGAATCAACCAGTAAATAATAGCAAATGACATAAATCCGTTCCATGCTAAAGCTCCTACGTGTACGTGAGCTACGATCCAGTCAGTGTAATGTGCAATAGCATTTACGTTTTTAAGAGATAACATTGGCCCTTCAAAAGTTGCCATTCCGTAACCTGTAATTGCTACAACGAAGAATTTTAAAACTGGTTCTTCACGAACTTTATCCCAGGCACCTCTTAATGTCAAAAGTCCGTTGATCATACCTCCCCAAGATGGAGCAATAAGCATTACTGAAAAGGCAACACCTAAATTTTGAGCCCAGTTTGGTAAAGCAGAATATAATAAGTGATGTGGTCCTGCCCAGATATAGATAAAAATTAAAGACCAGAAGTGAATAATTGATAATCTATAGGAGTAAATTGGACGGTTAGCGATTTTAGGAACAAAATAATACATTAATCCTAAGAATGGCGTTGTCAAGAAAAATGCAACCGCATTATGCCCATACCACCATTGTACCAAAGCATCCTGAACACCAGCGTAAACTGAATAACTTTTTAATGCTGAAACCGGAATTTCGATGTTGTTAAAAATATGCAGTACAGCCACTGTAACAAAAGTAGCAAGGTAAAACCAAATCGCTACATACAGATGACGCTCTCTTCTTCGAAGCATTGTACCTATCATATTAATCCCCATTACTACCCAAATTAACGCTATTGCAATATCAATAGGCCATTCAAGTTCTGCATACTCTTTTGAAGAAGTATAACCTAATGGTAATGTAATTGCGGCTGCAACAATAATTAACTGCCAGCCCCAGAAATGCAGATTACTTAAAAAGTCACTAAACATTCTGGCTTTTAGCAATCTTTGCATTGAGTAATACATACCTGCAAAAAAAGCATTCCCAACAAAGGCGAAAATAACGGCATTTGTGTGTAAAGGTCTTAAACGACCATAACTAAGCCATGAAATCCCATCTGTAATATTGGGAAAAAGGTACATAACCGCTAAGGTCAGTCCCACTAACATACCCACAACTCCAAAAAGAATGGTGGCGTAAATGAATTTTTTTACAATTTTGTTGTCGTAATAAAACTGTTCCATTTCCATAATTTATACTTGTTTTTCTTCTATTGGTTGATTATTATTTTGAGAAGCAATTTTGGTCTCGTCATCAAAAAGAATTCTGACCGAGGGCGTATAATCGTCGTCGTATTGGCCGGATTTGACTGCAACGATGAAAGCAATAAAGAAACAAATTGCGACGAAAATACTTACTGAAATTAAAAGATAAATAACACTCATACCGTAAATTTATGTTAACAAAATTACTAGGTGATTGGCGTTTAAAATATGATAATTATCATAGTCGGAGAAGAATACTAAAATTAGATAAAATATTCTTTTAATTATTCAAAACAAATATAAATTTCTCTTATTGAAATAGTTAGACATAATTGTTACGAAGCTTACAATAGTAATTGTGCTTAACGGCATTATGATTGCGGCAACAAGCGGGTTTAAGTTTCCGGTAACTGCAAATGCCAGTCCAACTACATTATAAAGCAGCGACAAAGTAAAACTCATTTTGATTATCAAAATTGACTTATGAGACAACTTCAAGAAGTAATTCAGCCGCGAAAACACACCTGCATCTAAAATTGCATCGCAGGCAGGAGAAAATACGTTTACGTTTTCAGAAACCGAAATACCAACATTACTTTGTGCCAAAGCTCCGGCATCGTTTAAACCATCTCCAACCATCATAACGTTTTTACCGTGTGATTGAAGTTTTTTGATAAATTCTAATTTTTGTTCTGGTTTTTGATTAAATATCAGTTCTGTATTTTTTGGCAGGATGTCTTCCAAAACATTTCTTTCTCCATCATTATCTCCTGAAAGAACTTTAATACTGTATTCTTTACTTAGTCTTGCAAATAATTGTTCCAGACCTTGACGATATTGATTTTGAAAAACAAATTTTCCAAAATAAAGATTATCAATTTTGATATGAAGCGCTGTTCGTTCTATTTCAGATATATCTAAATCAGGACTTTCAACAAATGCCGAAGATCCAATTTTTATTTCTTTACCTTCTACGACTGCCAAAATTCCTTTTCCTGTAATTTCCTGAAAATCGTCTATTTTAATTCGTTTATATTCAGGCAAAAAGTCATATAACATCCTACTTAGCGGATGATTTGATCCTCTAAGGACATTTTTAATCAATAAAAAGTTCTCATCAGAAATATTGGTTCCTTCGTATGTAATATTCGATTTTTTGTTGGTTGTAATAGTTCCGGTTTTATCAAAAACAATAGTATCAACTTTAGCCAATTGTTCTATAACCAAAGCATTTTTAAGATACATTTTTTGTTTCCCCATTATCCTCAAAATATTGCCAAAGGTAAAAGGAGCCGTTAACGCCAACGCACAAGGACATGCTACAATTAAAACTGCTGTAAAAACATTAAAAGCAATGTTTGCATCAATAAATATCCAATATCCAAATCCTGCAAATGCAATCAATAATAAAATTGGTGTAAAATAACGGCTTATTGCATCTGTAATTGTTTTATGTTTTTGCTGTACTTTTTTCTGAAAAACTTCATTGCTCCATAATTGTGTTAAGTAACTTTGGGAAACAGAATGCAAAACTTCCATTTCAATTACTTTTCCAATCTGTTTTCCGCCGGCAAAAACTTTATCGCCTGATTTTTTTGTAATTGGAACTGCTTCTCCAGTAACAAAACTATAATCAATCTCTGCTTTTTCACTGATTAAAATACCATCAACGGGAATTAATTCCTGATTTCTAATTAAAAGTCTGTTTCCTTTTAAAACATCATAAATTGGCACACTTTCTTCAGAAGCATCTGAATTAATTCTGGTAACTGCAATAGGAAAATAAGATTTAAAATCTCTTTCGAAACTTAAAAAACTATAGGTTTTAATTTGAAACATTTTTCCAAGAAGCATGAAGAAAACCAAACTGGCCAAACTGTCAAAAAAGCCCGGTCCGTGATCCATAAGCATATCATAAGTACTTCGGATAAACATTACGATGATTCCTAACGCAATTGGAATATCAATATTCAGCATACCGCTTTTAATACTTTTGTATGCTGAAACGTAATAACCGCTTGCCGAATAAAAGAAACTAGGCAGAGCTAAAATGAAAATCAATAATCTAAAAAAAGGTTTATAGCTGTCAAGCCAAAATTCTTTCATTTCAAAATATTCCGGAAATGAAAGAAGCATAATGTTTCCAAAACAGAAAAATGCGACACCTAGTTTATAGGTTAGACTTCTGTCTACCTTAGTTTTTCCTGTTTCGTAGTTTTCTAAACTTATATAAGGTTCATAACCAATTGAGCTTAATAAATAAGCTATTGATTTTAGAGATACAAGATCTGAATTAAAGGTAATTCTAACTTTTTTCTCAGGAAAATTAACTTGTGAACTGCTTATACCAGGTTGTAAGCGGTTTAGATTCTCAAGAATCCAGATACATGAACTACAGTGAATGTGAGGTATATTTAATGAAACTATTGAGGTATTTGCTTCCTGAAACTCTAAAACTTTGGCAAGAATAGATTCGTTATCCAAAAAGTCATATTTTCCCTTTATATCCTGCGGGGTTGCACCAGGAGATTTTTCAAAATCATAATAACAGGTTAAATCATTTAGACTAAAAATTTCGTAGACTGTTTTACAACCTGTACAACAAAACATTTTCTCATCAAAATTGATCTCTTCATCTTTAGGGATTTCAAGCCCACAGTGAAAACAACTCTGCTCACTCATAATTTGTTTTTTTTAATTGTGCAAATATTCCAAATAAGTAGTGACAATAACCATGACATTTATCATGTTACAATAAATCCAAATTCTAATATAATGAAATAAAACGCTCCAATAACGTTATCGTATTTTTATATGTTTTTTTAATAATAAAATTACCTTTGAACCGCAATATTCGTTAATTTTGCACCAAATTACTTTTGCTATGAATAAATGTGATCAATGTATCGTAAGACAGCTTTCCTCATTAAAAGCCCTTAATAAAGACGAGGTTGTGAAACTGGCTAATAGCAAAACCACCTATACAATTAAAAAAGGTGAGGCTATTTTTGAAGAAGGTGAAGTAACAAACGGCGTTTTTTGTGTTAAAGACGGAGTTGGAAAACTTTCTAAATTAAGTGCCAACGGAAAAGATCAAATCGTAAAACTTGTTAAATCAGGTGAACTTTTAGGACAGCGTTCTATGATTAGTAATGAACCTGCTAATTTATCTGCAAAGGCAATTGCTGACATGGAGGTTTGTTTCATTCCGAAAACAGAAATCATTCACTTTTTTAATAACAATAATCAATTTTCTTTGAATCTGATGCAGTCTGTATGTGAAGATCTAAAGGAATCTGATAATGATAAAATTGCTTTAGTTCAAAAAACGGTAAAACAGCGTTTAGCCGAAACCTTATTACAACTTCATGATGATTTTGGTGAAAATCCAGATAAAACCCTTAAAGTTCAACTTACCAGAGAAGAACTTGCAGGAATAATTGGAACTGCAACTGAAAGCTGTATTCGATTATTATCTGACTTTAACAAACTGGAATTGATTGAATTAGTTGGTAAAAAAATTATGCTGAAAAATGTAAAAGCATTAAAAAAGCTGGCTGAATAATTTCATAGCTTTTTCGCTTCATTCCAAAAAACATCCATTTCCGCAAGAGTCATATCCATTAAAGGTTTTCCTAATTCCGAAGCTTTGCTTTCTAAATATTGAAAACGTTTGATGAATTTTTTATTGGTTCTCTCTAAAGCATCTTCGGGATTCACGTTTAAAAATCGGGCATAGTTAATCATTGAGAATAAAACGTCTCCAAATTCGGCTTCAATTTTATCCTGATCTCCAGCTTGTACCTCTACTTGTAGTTCATCCAGCTCTTCCTGAACTTTATCCCAAACCTGATGCGGTTCTTCCCAGTCAAAACCAACGCCTTTTACTTTATCCTGAATACGGCTTGCTTTTACTAATGCAGGTAAACTTCTCGGAACGCCTTCTAGAACTGATTTTTTTCCTTCTTTAAGCTTTAGTTTTTCCCAGTTTTGTTTTACCTCTTCTTCATCTTTTACAACAGTATCGCTGTAAATATGCGGATGACGATGAATTAATTTGTCACAGATTTCATTGCAGACATCTGTAATATCAAAATCATTTGTTTCTGAACCTATCTTGGCGTAAAACACGATATGCAATAACAAATCACCAAGTTCTTTTTTTACTTCGTTTAAATCATTATCCAAAATAGCATCGCCCAATTCATAAGTTTCTTCGATTGTCAAATGCCTTAATGTCTGCAAAGTTTGTTTTTTATCCCAAGGACATTGCGCACGAAGTTCATCCATTATAATCAATAATCTTTCGAAGGCTTTTAATTGAAGTTCTTTGCTCATTTGTATATTTTAATATTTCAAAATTAGTATAATTTGGTGATTATTATGTTCTATAAAACAAAAAAGAAGGTTCGATTGCCTTCTTTTTTGTTTTATATGGATTCCTTAATTTTTCTGCCATTTAATTCCTGTACAGTTCTAAAATTATTTACTGGCATTAGCTTTTTCAAATCTTGAATCATTTGGATTGAAACATCTATTTGGTTTTTAAATATAAACCATTGCACACCTTCTGTACACGGCGGCGTTGTTAAAGAGCCTTCGTACGTGTAGTATGTTTTGTTTTCAGGAAGTACTTTATTTATATTAAAGTCGTTATTAACTTTTACGGTATCATTAACTTTAGATGGAAGGTATTTATCCAAAAACTCAAAAGTTTCATTGCTTTTTCTGTCTTCCTGAGCCATAATAGAAACTACAGCAAATTTTCCTGTTTTACTTTTGTGCACCATATGAATTTCTAACGGATATCTCACGCCTTTTATAGTGTGTTCTGCCGATTCATGAAAGTGAAATTGTTTTAGTTCATAACGTTCTCCGTTAATTATGATAAAATCTCCACTATCAAAATCAAACTGAATGGTGTGTCCGTTATTTATAACGTCATGAATTTTAGTTTTTTGATTGTAATGAAAGTCAATTGGTTTTAGTGTTTTATCGTTTTCCGTTTCTACAATATCAACTGGAGATTGCGTTTTTCCTCCGCAATCGTTCTGATCCATTTCTGACCAATGTTCCGGTCCTGTTTCACCTTGATAATCCCAATGTTTTTTATGGTGATTTTCTGTAGTCTTTGTTGTGTCAGAAGAAACTACAGATTGTTCTGTTTCTTTTGATTTGTTATTGCAAGATATAAGTAATACTAAACACATAATAATTGCAAAATTTCTCATTTCATTTTTCATTTTCATATCATTTAAAATTTAACTCAAAGTTGAAAAAAACATTTTTAAATTTCACGCAAAACAATAATAAATAAACAGTTACAAAAAAAAACTGATTAAAACTGAATTTCTTTTTAAATTTAATTAAATATTTTTCCTACAAAATTAAAATTTAATTTTAAACAAAAAAAATCCTGTCAAGAAATCATCTTAACAGGATTATTATATTTGAATGCAAAAAACTGCTATTCTTCTTTTTTAGCCTTTGCTTTTTTAGCAGCCGGAGCTTTTTTTGGTTTTTCTTCAGCAACAGGCGCTTCTTCTGGAGTTTCAGCCGGAGCCGGAGCCAAATCAGTTACTAAACCTTTAGCCTGTAACGTATTGTACCAGTTTAATACTTTTTTAATATCAGAAGGATAAACTCTTTCTTCATCATATTCTGGTAAAATTTCTTTAAAATAAGTGCTTAAAGTTGCATTATCTTCTTTATGAGAAATAGCCTGACCTTTGTTTTCTTTTACTGCAATTTTCTGCATTACTTCAGTCAATGGTTTTTCTCCTTCGTATGTATAAATTGAAATTTCAGATAATAAACTTACGTTACTTTTTAAGTTTACTGTAATTTTTTTTCCATCCAATAATGATTCTGCCACAAAACCTGTACGAGTCTGCACTTTCAATACATATAAACCTGGTTTCCCTGAAATGGCTAAAATTTTGTCTAAATTCATGTTTATTAAAATTAGTATTAAGAATTTCTAGTATATTTTTTGATGTCCTTTTTTAGAACATTATCTGCCTTTTTTAGCGGCTGCAAATTTCATTCTGTATTCCTGAAACGTTTTGCCTTCTGTGATATTTTTCAATTTCTTTTGAATCAAACGTTTTTTCAAAGAAGATATTTTATCTGTAAATAAAACTCCTTCAATGTGGTCGTATTCGTGTTGAATAACTCTTGCAACTAAACCGTCGAAAACTTCTGTTTTTACTACAAAATCTTCTTCGCAGTATTCAATCGTAACAGTTGGTTTTCTGTAAACATCTTCACGAACATCTGGAATACTTAAACATCCTTCGTTAAAACTCCACTCCTCACCTTCTTCTTTAATAATTTTAGCATTGATAAAGGTTTTTTTAAAACCCTTTAAATTCTTTTGCTCAACTTCGGGTAAGTCTTCGTCATCACTAAAAGGAGTTGTGTCTATAACAAATATACGTATTGGAAGGCCCACCTGTGGTGCAGCAAGTCCAACTCCGTAAGCATTATACATGGTTTCATACATGTTTGCTATTGTCTCTTTTAAGTTAGGATAATCTGGCGTAATTGCCGTACCTACTTTTCTTAAAACAGGATCACCATATCCTACAATTGGTAAAATCATTTGTTTTTATTTAATGTTTTTTCTAACGAAAACCTTAAAAATTGGTTCTCATAATTCAGCTGGCAAAAATAGTAAAAAATAGTCAATGAATAGTTGTAAACACACATTATAACATAATTTTTATAAGCTATGGAAAACTCAACTATAATTATGCCAAAATATTTCGTACAATTCTTAACTTTGCTAGTAAACCTCACAATATGTTTGATCACATCTCAAAATTTACAAACAGTACTTCTTTTTTAAACGCCTCAAAAGTAACAATTGCTTCAGTTGTGCCCGTTTTAATTTTGAATTTTTTAGGACATTTTGAAATCGGTTTTACCATTGCACTGGGTGCTTTTTATACCTATCCCAGTGACATCCCAAGTTCTTTAAGTCATAAAATTAAAGGATTAATCGTTGCATCTCTTATTGTTTCGGGTGTAAATTTATTAGTGAATCTTGCTTATCCTTTCCCTTTTTTATTTTATCCGTTTTTGGGTTTTCTACTTTTTTTATGCTCCATGATTTCAGTTTACGGACAGCGTGCCACTTTGGTTTCGTTTTCTGCGTTGTTGTCTATTTCATTGTCATTTGGGCATTTACATGAAGGATTAGAAGCTTTTCAATATTCAGGATTTATTTTTATTGGAGGGATTTTATATTTAATCGTTTCGCTTGTTTTTCACTTTGTGCAACCTTATAAATATATAGAACTGCAAATCGCCGAAGGCATAAAACTTACTTCAAAATATTTAAAACTGAGAGGTGATTTATGGAGTCCTGAAGCCAATCGCCAAAAAATAATTGAAAAACAGCTTGCCATACAAGTTGATTTGAATTTGATTCATGAAGATTTACGAAAAATGCTTATTGGAAATCAAAATGCATCTGGCACTACCAGCCAAAATAGAAAAATGCTTTTGGTTTTTATTACTTTAGTTGAAATTCAAGAACTTGCGCTGTATACTTCGTTTGATCATAGTAAACTTCATGAAAAATTTAACAAACATCCGGAAGTTCTGCGTACCTATCAAAATGTCGCTTACAAATTAGCATCGACGCTTAAAAAGCTTTCTAAAAATGTACATCATATTGCTGTTTATGTAGATAAAAATGATTTAAAAAACGAATTAGACGCTTTAGAGTTTGCTATTTTTGATTATGAAAAAACTTTAGGAAAAGAAGAAGCGGCAGAGGGTGTTTTGATGTTGACCAATATGCTGAAATATGCCAAGAATCAAGTTGGAAAAATTAAAATTATTCAGCGTGCCTTATCACTGGCAATGCAGTCTTATAAGTTAAAAGATAAAGACAAGGAATTAGAAAAATTCTTAACACCGCAATATTATCCATTAAGGACACTTACTGAAAATTTAAGTTATTCTTCGTCTATTTTCAGGCATTCACTTCGTTTGACTATTACTATTCTGCTTGGTTTTATTTTGGGTCAAATATTACATCTTCAGAATAATTATTGGATTTTACTAACCATTGTAGTAATCATGCGCCCTGGTTATGGTTTAACAAAAGAACGTTCTTATAATAGAATCTTCGGAACTATTTTGGGAGGGCTTTTGGCTTTCGGAATTGTTTCTGTTGTTCAAAATCATGTTGCTTTGAGTATTTTTTCTATTGTCTGCATGCTTTTAGGAATTTCGTTTACACAAATCAATTATAAAATAAGTGCCACATTTGTAACGATGTATGTGGTTTTTATCTATGGAATCTTAACGCCGGATGTTGTTGAAGTAATTCAATATAGAATTTTAGATTCACTTGCCGGAGCTACGTTAGCTTTTCTTGCCAATCAGTTTTTATGGCCGGCATGGGAGTTTATAAACACACCTATTCATATTGAAAATGCTATTAGGGCAAATCGTAATTATCTTAAAGAAATTGCCGATTTTTATAATCAAAAGGAAGAAGAAATCCCTACTTCTTATCGATTGTCCAGAAAAAATGCTTTTGTTGAAATTGGAAATTTAATGACTTCTTTTCAGCGTATGATGCAGGAACCAAAATCAAAGCAAAAAACAATGCCTTTGGTTAATAAATTGGTGGTTTTAAATCATTCGCTTTTATCTGCATTGGCATCTTTATCGACTTACATTCAATCACATCAAACAACATCGGCATCAGAATCATTCAATTATATTATAAAAACCATTCTATCTAATTTAGATAATTCGATTTCTATTTTAAGAAATGAAACTATAATTACGGATACTTTTTTTGATAAAGAAGATGTGACTTTGCAGTTTGAAGAACTGAAACGTAAAAATTTTACGCGACTTGCAACAGATGACGAATTGGATAAAGAAACCCGTCAGGCTAAAATGCAGGAAGCTTCGATGGTTATTGAGCAACTGATCTGGATGAGTAATCTTGCCGAGAAAATTTTAAAAATAACAAAGGAATTAAAAGCCGTAAAGAACGATTAAGGCTTTTAATTCTTTCATTTCCTCTCTTTTTATTTGATATTTTGTTTCACAAAATCTGTTGTTACAACAGCAGCAAACTCTTCATTTAAACTTGCTAAAGCGGTTTCATGAATTAATTCTGCCGAAAAATTCTGCCCCTCTACTCCTTTTTTATTAAACGTTGCTGTTGCATCTGAAACCACAAAAGTTTCATATCCAAAATTTCCTGCCATTCTTGTTGTTGTCGAAACACAATGATCTGTTGTTAAACCTACAATTACTAATGTCTTTATTTCAGCATTATCTAATTGTTGTTTTAAATTTGTTCCGATAAAAGCGCTGTTTACATTCTTTTTAATAACAATTTCATCACCATTTGGTTTGACCAAATCTTTAAACTCATTACCGGAATTATTTTCATTAAGTAAAGAATTGGAATTAGAAGAACAATGCTGAATATGAAAAATAGGCAGATTATTTTCTCTCCACAATTTTAAAATCTCAGCCGCATTTTCTTCCGCATTTAAATTATTTCTTTGTCCTCCCCAATAATCAATATCATCAAATCCTTTTTGAATATCAATTAAAATTAACGCAGGATTGTTTGTTTTTAAAAGTGCCATATTGTTTTTGGTTAAAATTAAAAAAGGACTCAGTTATTTACAAACTAAGTCCTTTGGTTTTATTTATATTCGAAATTTTATTTATTTAATTTTTAAAACTTCAGCTGTATGTTTTCTCATTTCTGCTAAAAGCTCTGGTTTATCGTTCAGAGTTTTACCATAAGAAGGAATCATTTCTTTCATTTTTGCTTCCCACTCCGGTGTTTTAACCTGATTTGCAAAACATCTGCTGATTAAGTCAACCATAATTGCTACGGCTGTTGATGCTCCAGGAGAAGCTCCTAATAAAACCGCTAACGTTCCGTCATGTGTATTGATTACTTCTGTACCAAATTCCAGAACTCCACCGCCATCTTTACCTTTTTTGATAACCTGAACACGCTGTCCTGCTTTTTCTAATTTCCAGTCTTTAGAACGGGCACTTGGTAAATATTCACGAAGTGCTTTCATTCTGTCTTTTGGAGACTGACGAACCTGCTCGATTAAATATTTGGTTAGTGGAATATTATGAAATCCCGCTGAAAGCATTGGAATTAAATTGTTTGCTTTTATGGATAATGGTAAATCTAAATAAGATCCATTTTTCAAGAAACGTGTTGAGAATCCGGCGAAAGGACCAAAAAGAAGTGCTTTTTCACCATCGATTACACGTGTATCAATATGCGGAACAGACATTGGAGGTGCTCCAACGCTTGCTTTACCATAAACTTTTGCCTGATGTTTAGCTATAACTTCCGGGTTTGTACATTTCAACCATTGTCCGCTAACCGGAAAACCTCCATAACCATGTCCTTCCGGAACATTTGCTTTTTCTAACAATGGTAATGAACCACCACCAGCACCAATAAACACGAATTTTGTATATGCTTTACGTTTTTGTCCCGTTGACAAATCTGTAATTTTAATTCTCCAGGATTTATCTTCACGCTGTCTTAATTTTTTAACCTCGTGATTAAAGTACAAATTAACACCGTCTAATTTTTCAAGATAATTAAACATACTTCTTGTTAAGGCACCAAAATTTACATCGGTTCCCATTTCCATATGAGTTGCTGCTAATTTTTCGCCAGCTTCTCTTCCTTCCATAACAAGAGGCATCCATTCTTCTAACTGATTAAAGTCAGTACTGAATGTCATATCTGCAAAAATAGGATTGCTTTGAAGTGCTTCGAATCTTTTTCTTAAATATTCTACATTTTTATCTCCCCAAACAAAACTCATATGAGGAACACTTTTTATAAAATTTTCTGGAGATGGAACTTTATTCTGCTGCACTAAATACGACCAAAATTGTCGTGAAATTTCAAATGATTCAGCTATGCTGATTGCTTTTTTAGGATCAATACTTCCATCTGCCTTTTCTGGGGTATAATTTAGTTCACAAAAAGCAGAGTGTCCAGTTCCTGCATTATTCCAAGCATCTGAACTTTCGGCTGCCGCCACATCTAGTCTTTCGTAAATTTCAATTTTTATATCTGGTTGCAGTTCTTTTAAAATTAATCCAAGAGTTGCACTCATAATTCCAGCTCCAATAAGCACTACTTCACTATTGGAACGTATTGTATTGTCAGGCATAACAGTAATTTGTTTTTAAAGTGCAAAGGTACTTCTTTCAATCGCAAAAAAAAACTAATTTTTACATGATAAAAGTTAGGAAACTATAATTTTTTCCAAAAAAGAGAAATTAATCAGAAATAAACTTAAAAACGTTTAGAAGAAAGATAGTCCTGAAGCATAATTGTTGCAGAAATTTCATCAATCAAACCTTTGTTCTGGCGTTGTTTTTTACTGAGCCCGCTGTCAATCATAGTTTGAAATGCCATTTTTGAAGTAAAACGTTCATCCATACGAATTACTTTCATATCAGGAAAAATATTAGAAAAATGTGTTACAAATCCATTAATTACAGAAGCACTTTCAGATGGCTGACCGTTCATTTGTTTTGGTTCGCCAATTAAAACAGCTTCTACTTTTTCTTTGGCAAAATAATCTTTAAGGAAATCAATTAAAGTGTGAGTTGAAATCGTAGTTAACCCCGAAGCTATAATTTGCATTTCATCAGTAACGGCTATTCCGGTGCGTTTTTGTCCGTAATCTATGGAGAGGATTCTTGGCATGTGAAATTTTTATCAAAGATAAAAAGGAAATATCATAAAGTATAATTTAATCTTTCCGGATTTCTTTTTTTTAAATCTAAACCAAAAGGTCCGTCTTGAGCGAACTCAAAACGGACCAGAACCTAAATATTTAAAAACTAAATCTTATTCTATCGATTAAATAACCTGCCAAAAAAACCTTTGTGTTCTTCTTCAGAATCTTGGTCTTCTTCATAATGAGCAAATTTTGCCTGCGTCTTTTCGTGCTCGAAAATTAACTCCTTAATATATTCTACATAAGTTCTCTTTTTTTCTTCTAAGAAACCTATTAAATATTTTTCACTAAACTCTACTCCGCTTGCCGCTTCAATTTGAAGCAATTTTTTATACAAAGGTTCAATGTGCATGGCAACAACTTCTTGTGGCACTGCTTGTCTTCTTCCAAAGTAATTTACAATAACCCCGTTTTCGTCTCTTGCAATATCAAAATCAGTAATAACCCAATAGTATCTTCCTGATTTTGCTAAGTTTTTTACAATTGCATGAAAGTTTTTTCCGTTTTTAAGATTTTCCCAAAGTACTTTAAAAATAACTTTCGGCATATCTGGATGACGAATAATATTGTGTGGCTGCCCCATCAATTCGTAATCTTCATAACCACAAACATCAACAAAAACTTCATTGGCATATTCGATAATACCAAAAGCATTTGTCTTACTCATAATTACTTGTGTTTTATCCCATGTAACTTCTTTATCGATAACAGTTACAGGTGTTCGAAGTTGATTTTCTTGATTCATGTCTTGTAAATTTAATATGTTTTTGGATTGGTATTTTTAATTCTGATTTGTAAGAATTAATTAGACAAAAGTAGAGAGAAGAAAAAATCGAAAATCTGACTTTTGTCATATTTTGATATAAAAAAAACTTTTAGAGGTTGTTTTTGTTTACTATTTCCTTTAAGAAACTTTAAAGAAGTTTATCAAATTAAAAACAAAATGTTACACTTATAACATTTTCAATCTCGTTTACTTTTTTGCTTTTCTTTAAATACTTTATCTTTGCCAAAAATTTAAACTATGAATTCTTTACAGACTATAATTGAACAAGCTTGGGAAAACAGAGCTTTATTACAAGAAACTACTACAACAGATGCTATTAGAGAAGTTATCGAATTAGTTGATGCAGGAAAACTACGTGTTGCTGAACCAGTTGGTGACAAATGGCAGGTAAACGAATGGGTTAAGAAAGCAGTGGTAATGTATTTTCCAATTCAAAAAATGGAAACATGGGAATCTGGTATTTTCGAATATCATGATAAAATGTTACTTAAAAGAAATTATGCTGAAAAAGGAATTCGTGTGGTACCAAATGCGGTTGCACGTTATGGGGCTTACATTTCAAGCGGTGTTATCTTAATGCCAAGTTATGTAAATATTGGTGCTTATGTGGATGAAGGAACTATGGTTGACACTTGGGCAACTGTTGGAAGCTGTGCACAAATTGGTAAAAATGTACACTTAAGCGGTGGTGTTGGAATTGGTGGTGTTTTAGAACCATTACAAGCTGCTCCGGTAATTATTGAAGATGGTGCTTTTATTGGTTCTCGTTGTATTGTTGTAGAAGGTGTTCACGTTGGTAAAGAAGCTGTTCTTGGTGCTAACGTATGTTTAACTGCTTCAACAAAAATTATTGATGTTACTGGTGATGAACCTGTTGAAATGAAAGGTTTTGTTCCTGCACGTTCTGTTGTAATTCCAGGAAGCTATACTAAGAAATTTGCTGCTGGTGAATTTCAGGTTCCATGTGCTTTAATTATTGGTACTCGTAAACCATCTACAGATTTGAAAACTTCATTAAACAATGCTCTTCGCGAATACGATGTTGCGGTATAATATTTAGAAATAATTAAGAAAAAAAAGGGGATGATTAAAAAATCATCCCCTTTTTTTATTTTTTGTTCTCGTTTTGATGCCTTAAAAGTTTAGCATATTTTGCATAAGAGAAGAAAGCCTGAATCACTGCAAGTGACAACCCATCCATTCCATTAAAAATTCCTTTCTTAAAAAAGTAACAGCGTACAAAAGCAACTGTTGCGTTTATAACCGGCTTAAATACAGTTATTCTTTTTCCTTTATCATATAATTGCTGAGCGTGCCAGCCAGAATACATATTTTTCTTTGCTATAATCTGGTCTAAAGAATCCCAGCCATAGTGCAAAATGTGTACAGCAACTTTTTTCTCGTTTTGAGTAATTATTTTTTGATGTATTACTGCATCTGAAGGATATGCCGTTTGTTTATTAAAAAAACGAACTTTATGATCCGGGTACCAGCCTGAAAAATCTATTAATTTATCTGCCAAAAAGTTTTTTACTCTAAAACTAAAAGCATCATAATTTCCTTCAAGATATTTTTTGCTAAGTATAAATTCTTCTGCATCTTTATCCAGGAACTCATCTGCATCCAGGTTTAAAACCCAGTCATTTTTACAATATGGCAAACCATATGCACGCTGCGGCCCATCTCCTAAATAAGCCTGTTCAATAACTATTGCACCTTTTTCTTTGGCGATTTCAACTGTGCGATCTTTACTAAAAGAATCAACTATAATAACTTCATCACAAACTTTTAATAAAGCATCAATACATTTTCCTATGTTTTTTTCTTCGTTGAAAGTAATAATAAGACCACTAATTTCCATTGCAAAATTTAATTTATTAGCCGCAAAAGTATGATTTTTTTTTAAACTAATTTATTCTTATTCGCTTCTTCCGTTTGCAGACTTCATAAAATTGTTTGTAATTTAGCCTCTAAATTGAACAAATAAAAAATGAGAATATTAGTCATTCAGCAAAAAAGAATTGGAGATGTATTAACCAGTAGTATAATCTGTAACAACTTAAAAACTAAATTTCCTGATTCAGTGATTGACTATATGTGCTATCCTAATTCTGTGGATGTACTTAAAGAAAATCCAAATATTGACAATATTATTCCATTATCGAATAAAGTTCGAAAATCAATTCCTTCTTTGTTTAAATTTATTTTTCAGATTCGCAGAAAAAAATACGATGCTGTAATAGATGTATATTCTAAATTAGAAACCAACTTAATTACGATGTTTTCTGGAGCAGAATACAAAGTTTCGTATTATAAATCATATACAAAAATAATCTACAATTACACTTACGAGCGTTTTGATGCAATTGAGTCTGAACACGGATTAGCAATTGAGAATAGATTATTGCTTTTAAAACCTTTTATATCAGAAAAAATAACCGACGTAAAACCAAAGATATTTTTAAAAAATTCTGAAATTGAAGAAGCAAAAAACCTCTTAAAGAGTTATAATATAGATACTGAAAAACCATTGATTATGTTTGGTATTTTAGGAAGTGAGCCTTTTAAGACTTATCCTCTGGAAGGAATGGCAAAAATTATAGATTTTACAGTCGCTAAAACTAATGCAACAATAATTTTTAACTACGTTCCATTTCAAAAAGATTTAGCATTAGAAGTTTATAATTATTGCAGCGAAGAAACTAAAAAACACATTGTATTCGATTTGTACTGTACTGAACTTCGTCCGTTTTTAGCATTACTTTCTCAATGCGAAATGTTGATTGGAAATGAAGGCGGAGCTGTAAATATGGCAAAAGCCCTTGAAATTCCAACTTTTTCAATATTTACCCCTTCTGTTAGAAAAGAAACCTGGCAGTTGTTTGAAAATGAAGCCAAAAATGCTTCTATTCATTTAAAAGATTTAAAACCGGAAATATACGAACAGCATACTGAGCAATACATCAAAGATCATACTTTTGAGTATTACGCCGAATATCCTTTACCATTAATACTGGAAAAATTAGAAGCCTATTTTCAAGAATACAAAAATTGAAAAAATAGAAGCATCGGATGAATACTATCGAAAAACAAAAGCTGTCTGTTTTAATCATTACTTTTAACGAAGAGCGGTATATAAAATCTCTGCTCGAAAGTATTGACTTTGCTGACGAAATAATCATAGTTGATTCATATAGTACAGATTCAACAGCAGAAATAGTAAAATCATTCTCAAATGTCAAATTAATTGAAAAACAATTTATTGACTATACTTCACAAAGAAATTTTGCTATAGATCAGGCAAAAAACGATTGGATATTGTTTATTGATGCTGACGAATGTTTCACTCCTAAGCTTAAAACAGAAATTCTTTCGACAATAAATAGTCAAGACGCCGTAAGTGCCTATTTGTTTTATAGAATTTTTATGTTCAAGAATCGCAAACTGCGTTTTAGCGGCTGGCAGACCGATAAAATTTACCGCCTTTTTAATAAAGTATACTGCAGATATACCGAGAATAGAATGGTACACGAAAAACTAATCGTAAACGGAAAAACTGCCGTTTTAAAAAATAAACTCATACATTATTCCTATACTTCATACATAGAATACAAATTAAAAATGTATAAGTATGGCATTTTAAAAGCCAATGAAAAAATAAAAAAAGGGCAAAAACCAAGTAAATTGCTTCTGTTTTTTCACCCAGTTTATACTTTTTTATACCAATATATAATTAGGTTTGGTTTTTTAGACGGTAGAAAAGGAATAACAATATGCTACTTAAATGCTTACAGCATTTTTGTACGTTATAAAGAATTTTTCCGAATTACTTCTTCCAGAATTTAAGTTTCTTTTTTAGACGTTTTTTTCTATAAAACTGCTCTTGAAAATCGGCTGTGTATTGCCATAAAGTTTCAAACGCTTTTTGTTCAGTTTCCTCCTTATACAATTTTGAATATTCATTACTCATAACTGCAACCATTTCTTTAAAAGGAGTCAAACGGCACAAATTTTTCATTCGCATTTCAAACGTCATCGATTTATGAAATTCCATTCTGTTTAAATCGACAAGAAAAAAATCATATGTTCCTTCGTTATTCTTTTTAATCAAAGTATTTCCGGGAGAATGATCCAGAAATTCAATTCCTTTTTCGTGAAGTCCAAAACTAAATCTTGTAAACTGTCTTAATATATTTTCATGATCAGGAAAATCCGGATTTTCTACCAGTTCCCTGTACGTCAAATCAGCATTTAAATGCTCACTTACATAATAACTGTCTTTTAAACCTAAAATATTAAAATTTTCAAGAAAAGCAATTGGCTCAGGAGTTCCAATACCTTTTTCTAATAAAATAGTTGCATATTCAAAAGAACGCCTCGCTTTGGATTTTCTAAAATATCTATAAGCAATTTTGTTAATTATATTCGGAATTTTAAAAGATTTTATATTGATTTTCTTTACATTAAAATCAAACAATTTTATCTTGTTACGATCTCCATTTCCAAAAAGTTCACCGGTAGAACTAAACATTTTGATATTATTAAGTATCGACTCACCGCTATTTTCGAAAATTGGATTTACTTTAAAATTCATCAGCTTTTTTTTATAAACAACAAAAATACGTATACGATTTAAGACTTCAAATTATTATTGTATTTTCGTAAAAAAAATATAAGAATGTCGAATCAAAAAAGCGTTTTTTTAGAAACTCATAACATCAATAACAGAGCTGGCGGTTTAGGAACTTTTAATTATGAACTAATTAAAGGTTTATCTCAATTAGAATTTGAGGATCTAAAATTGACATTAAATGCTACTGATACTAAACTTCTTGAAAGTGAATTTGGTAAAAAATTCAACTATAATAAATATAGCAGTTTATCCAGAATGAAGTTTTTTAGAATTCGTAAAAAATATGATTTATGGCATTCTATGAATCAAAATATAAAAGTAGAGCCTTTTACGTGTACAAAATATCTATTAACAATTCACGATGTAAATTTTACTGAAGAAGTCTCAGCAGATTTAAATCACAAAAGAAATAAGCTTTTTTTAGAAAAACTAAACAAATCAACAGCAATTACCTATATATCAGAATATTCTAAAGAACAAACGCATAAATATTTTAATGTGCCAAATGTTCCTGAATATGTTATTTACAACGGAAACCCGATTACAGAACTGCTTGATACATCTTCATATATAGCAGATGTACCTGTCGATAAGCCTTTCTTTTATACTATTGGTGATTTTATCGAAAGAAAAAATTATGAATCTATCATCAATATGATGAAACTGATAAAAGATTATAATTTAATTATCTCCGGCAATAACAACAAACAATATGGCGAAGAAATAAAAAAACTAATAAACGATAACGGCTTAAGTAATCAGGTCTTTTTAACCGGAAAAGTGACTAATGAAGGTAAACAGTTTTTCATGAAAAACTGTACTGCATTTCTTTTCCCTTCAATTAGAGAAGGTTTTGGTTTACCGCCAATTGAAGCAATGAGTTTTGGAAAACCGACTTTTTTGTCTGACAAGACTTCATTACCAGAAATTGGAGGAAGCGCAGCAAAATACTGGTCTAATTTTGACCCTGAATACATGAAGAATGTATTATTTGACGGATTAAACGATTTTGAAAATAATAAAGTGGAATTTGAAAACGCTTTTAAACAAAGAGCCGCAAGTTTTAATTGGAAAACTGCCGCAGCTGAATATTTAGAAGTTTATAGGAATATTTTACAGTAACACATAAACAAATTATGAATATAACCCTCATAAGTCTTGACAATTTAGGACTTAATGATCACATTAAGACTAACCTGGAAAAACAAGGTCATACTGTAAAACATATTAATTTTAGAGACTACAAGTACAAATACCCTTCTGTATTTCACAAAGCTTATAATTTTGTTCTGAAAGCTTTTTTTCAAACCAACCTAAAGCATCAGCATCACGGTAACGAAATACTAAAAGAGTTAAAAAAAAATAACGAAATACAAGATGTAATTTTAACTATAAAAGGTGATTTTATAGATCCTAAAAGTACATTAGAATTTAAAAAATACGCTAAAAAAACCATTGGCTTTTTTAATGACAACACGTACCGTTGTCCTAACATCAAACGAGTTTTGCCTTGTTATGATGAAGTTTATTCGTTTGAGAAAGAAGATTGCGAAAAATTCAATCTAAAATTTGCTTCTAATTGGATCTATACTTCAAATGCAAACATTGCAGACAAAAATACTTTTGACTATAATGTTTTTTCCATTTTTTCAATCGATAAAAGAATATCAATCTTAATTAGAATTGCCGAAGAATTAAAGTCTAAAAACATCAACTTTAAGTTTATTACCTACTCTAAAAAACATAAAGTAAGTGATGATAAAATTACTTATATAAATAAGTTTTTAACCTTGTCAGAAGTAGATGATTATGTAAGCCGTTCAAAAGTTTTATTAGATATTAACAGAGCAGGGCAAATTGGTTTAACATTTAGGGTTTTTGAAAGCTTAGGTCTAGAAAAAAAGCTTATTACAACTAATTCGGACATTAAAAACTACGACTTTTACAATCCTAATAATATTCTTATTATTGACGAAAAAAATCCTGAAATACCAGTAGCTTTTTTCGAAAATGAATACGAAAAAATACCAGACGAAATTTTCAGAAAGTATACTGTTGATGGATGGATTGATTTGGTGTTTAAAAATTAATTGTTTTAAAAAAATTGTTTTAAAAAAATTGTTTTAAAAAAAATTAACAGTATCTTGACTACATTTAAGCATTTAGCGGCTTATATAATTTGAGTCAAGTTTACCTAATTATACCATATGAACGGTACCATTTCTATTTTTTTTATTCCAATTCTGTTTTTTTTAATCTTATCTATTTTACTGATAAATAAATCAGTAAAAATAGATTTAGCCGAAATTCGCTATCCCGAAATTGATGGATTAAGAGGTTATTTGGCTTTTTTTGTTTTCCTGCACCACGCATATATCTGGCAAGTGTTTTTAAAAACCACAGACTGGAAAGATCCAGAATCTAACCTATTCAATCAATTTGGCGAAACTTCAGTCATTTTCTTTTTTATAATTACAGCTTTTTTATTTACATCTAAATTACTTCATAATAAAACGGGAGAAATTGATTGGTTAAATTATCTTAGGTCAAGGTTTTTACGACTTTTTCCGATGTATTTTTTTTCAATAATTATTATTTTTATTCTAGCAGCTTTTCTAACTCAATTTACGCTTAGAGTCTCTTTTATTGAAATTTTAAAAAGTACTCTTTCCTGGTTGTTTTTTAATGTAAGTAAGAAACATTCAAACCTTAACGGATTAGAAGATACTTTTATATTAAACGCAGGAATAACCTGGACACTACCCTATGAATGGGCATTCTATTTTTTATTACCGCTTATAGCTTTATGGTTTAAGATAAAAATTAATTTAAAAGCTGTATTAAGCTTTACATTGGCAGCAGCAATAATTATGATTTTAAACAAATCATCATTGAGGCACTTTGTACCATTTGCAGGTGGAATTATTGTTGCTTTATTAATGAATACAAAAAAGATTCCAGCAATTTTAAAGCAAAAAAAATATACTATTTTGGCTCTTCTTTTGTTATCAATTTCAATATACTTTTTTAATGGCGGAAGAAAACCAATTCAAATTATAATATCATCAATAGTATTTTTAATTATTGCATCAGGAAACAGCTTCTTTGGAGCTCTGTCAAGTTCATTCTCGCGTAAATTTGGACAAATAACATATAGTCTTTATCTATTACATGGTATTTTTCTCTTTATAATTTTTCACTTTATAATTGGATTAGAAAAAGCAAGAACATTAACAGAGATCGAATTCTGGACTATTATAACGTTATCTATTATGCCTTTAATTTTTATTTGCCAACTTTGTTTTAAGTACATTGAGCTGCCTCTAATGAATCGAATAAAAAAATAAAAAAAAGTCAGTTATATAAATTTTGTAAGTGACTTTTTTAAATTCTTAAATTGTGATACACATTCTAAGTATTCAATTCTTACAGACTACTTTATTGTTACAGTGATATCGCTATTTCCCTGCTAAAAACATTCTCTGAAATGCCTTTTTTAAAAACTCTTTAATACACGCATCATATTTTCTTATACTTTATACAACAGTCCTTCTCTTTAGGATTATAAAACTTTGACTGTAAGGAAATAATTTTAAACCCAAAAAATAGTTTATTTTTGACATTTTAAAAGCTGCTTCAAATAAGAATTGGCATTAGTTTTTTACATTAATAAAAACTGAAATTTAGAATTAAATATTATAGAACATGAATGAGGAAATAATCAACGCTTACGAAGTTATAAAAGAAGGCGGCATCATACTTTACCCAACTGATACCGTTTGGGGAATTGGATGTGATGCTACTAATCCCGAAGCTGTTGCAAAAATATACAAGCTGAAACAACGTGCCGAAACTCAAAGCATGATTGTTTTAATGAACGGAGAAAAAATGATGTACAATGTTTTTAAAGATATTCCTGAAGTTGCCTGGCAGATTCTTGATTTATCTGAAAAACCAACTACATTAATTTTAGACGATGCCAGAAACGTGGCACATAATGTTATTTCAGCCGACAAATCACTTGGTGTTCGATTAGTAAAAGAGCCTTTTTGCTTCAAATTAATGGAAAGAATGAAAAAACCATTAGTTTCAACATCTGCCAATATATCTGGACAGCCAACTCCAATGTCTTTTAAAGATATAAATCCAGAAATTATTAAAGGCGTTGATTATGTCGTAAAACTAAATCAGGATAAGGTGGCTGGTAAACCTTCGACAATCATAAAACTAACGAAAGATTCGCAGGTAAAAGTTATTCGTAAATAGCTTATTTTGTTTCAGGTTTCAAGTTCTGTTCGAACCTGAAACTTGAAACTTTAAACAGTTTTAAGGCTCTCAATCAACCAATCGATATCTTCTTTTGTGTTGTAATGACTAAATGAAATTCTCAGATTAGGCAGCTTTAAATCCGTATCCGAAAGCATTTCTTTTAAAACATGCGAAGGTTTAATACTTCCAGATTGGCAGGCACTTCCTCGGGAAACTGCAATTCCTTTCATATCCAGACTAAACAAAAGCATAGAAGTTTTATCAGGAGAAAATGGCAGCGTAATATTAATGACATTATAGAAATCGTCTTTTTTGCCGTTTATTCTAAAACCCGGAAAATTAGCTTCTAATTGTACGATTAAATATTTTTTTAAGTTAGAAATATAGTTTCTTTCTTCCTCTAAATTTTCATACGAAACAGACAGTGCTTTTGCCATTCCGGCAATTTGATGTACCGCTTCTGTTCCGGCACGAAGCCCTTTTTCTTGTTCCCCTCCAAAAATTAAAGGCTGTAAACCCGTATTTTTTCGAATGAAAGCAAAACCAACACCTTTTGGGCCGTGAAATTTATGTGCACTTGCCAGAATAAAATCTACAGACGTTTTTTGAAGATCGATTTCTGTTTTTCCAACTGACTGAACCGTATCTGAATGAAATAAGGCATTATATTGCTTACAGATAACTCCTACTCTGTCTAAATCTAAAATAGTTCCTGTTTCGTTGTTAACGTGCATTAAACTAACTATCGTTTTCTTTTCATCAGATAACAAATTAGACAGATGCGTTAAATCGATACTTCCGTCAGCATTTACCGTCACATAATCAACCTGAATATTATAATCTGACTGCAAAGCCAAAACAGTGTATAAAACCGCATGATGTTCTATTCTTGAAGTAATAATACGTTCTACTTTAAGATCTTCAACTGCCGATCTTAAAATCCAGTTATCTGCTTCAGTTCCTCCAGAAGTAAAAAGAATTTCCTGTGCCGAACAATTTAAATGTTTAGCAATGTTTTTTCTTGAAAGTTCTAAAATGGTTTTGGCATTTCGTCCAAAACTATGTGTAGACGAAGGATTTCCAAAATCCTCACTCATAATTTTAGTCATTTCCTGAATAACTTCAGGACGCATCGCAGTCGTTGAGGCGTTATCGAGATATACTTTTTTCATTAATGCAAAGTTATGAAATATCAATTGTCTAATCTTAAATATCAATTGCCAAATTTTTCACTATTTTTGGCACAAATAAAAATTACAATGAAAAAATATGCAAGCCTTATATTTCTGGCGTTTTTGTTAAACGGCTGCGATGATGGAGATCTAACTGTAGACGAAATAAATTTTGATAGTGTAACGCCTGTAAGTTGTACTACGTTTACTGAAAATTCTCTAAGCACTGATCCTGTTATAATATACAAGTTAAAAACCCAAGAGGCACTAATTTTACAATTACCTCAAACAGAAGGTATTGTCAATGACAATAATACAGTGACATATGACATAGACAATGCACAATATCGAGTTTTATACAGAGCCTACAGCGGTACTGTAGCCAAAGACAATATATGCGGCACCATTCCGCCAAGTTCTCCAAACGTTACAGAAGAATGGGTAGGAAGCGCAGGAAAGATAAAAATTGTTTCTTCACAGGTACCTACAGATATTGATGCCAATGACTCTTTTCGAATAAAAGCATATAATCACGCTATTACGTTTGAAAATATAACTTTTCAAAAACCTGCCGGACCACAGGTTGAAGCACTATTTGAATATGGCACTTTTCAAACAACAGTTACTCCTGCTGATTTAACATTTATAAATGCAGATACTGGTGAAGCTAAAAAATGTGATGATAATACCAAAGTTTACAACTATAATGCATCTTTTACATTAACAGTAGAAAATTTAGATCCAGCTTTACTGCTTAATGAAGCAACACCGCCAGGACAGCCAAGATCGCAGGCTGTAAGCGCAACAACTAACAAAGTAGTATATAGAAACTTTGTAAACGGATCAGGAAGTATTACTGATGCTTATAATTTTTGTGCCGCACAAATTCCTACTGTGCC
Source organism: Flavobacterium sp. HSC-32F16 (assembly GCF_024171645.1). GTDB lineage: Bacteria > Bacteroidota > Bacteroidia > Flavobacteriales > Flavobacteriaceae > Flavobacterium. The sequence goes on from NZ_JALKAC010000001.1 coordinate 1,265,818, forward strand.
TGCATTAAGAGAAACATGGATTGGTACAGATACCAGCGAAGCTAAAAAAGCAACTGTAGAGGTTACTACAGAAAAAATTGGCGACAACACATTTATTCATACCGTTGTGCTAAAAAATATAAAACTAACAAAAGATAATAGTTATTTCCAATTAGGAAATACTTTCCTTTTAGGTAAAATAACTGTTACAATATAATGATAAGAAGTATTAAGTTCAACTTAATACGTTGAATATTTTTTCCTACAAAAAAAACGTCCGTTTTCAAACTGATTTCAACTAGAAAATCAAATGAAAACGGACGTTTTTTTATGCTTTAAAATAAACCATTTGCAAACTCAAAAAGCAGCTTTATTTATTGTTTTGACGAATATAAACTTCTGTTGCTCCTAAGCCGTATTTTTGATAATTCGCATCTTGAAAATCAATTCCGTCATAACGTCCTAATAAAAAATCAAGCTCGGCTTTTAAAATTCCTTCGCCCACACCATGAATAAAAACGATTTTTGGAATGCGGTTTCTTATCGCAAATTCAATATGTCTTTTTGCAGTTTCCGTCTGCAGAGTCAGAATATCATAATTTGACATACCACGTTTATTTGGCACCAGTTTTTCAATATGCAAATCAAATTCCGGAGCCGAAATTTCACGTTTATCTTTCTTTTCCTTAACAAAACTTCGAGGTTTTGGCTCTGTTTTCTCTTTTGTAATTTCTTCTAAATCAATCCTTTTAATAGAATTCATTAAATCACTGGAATCTTGTATTTCAACCAATTCATTGACAAAAAATGTCATCATGAATCCATCTTCAGTTTCAATCAAAACTTCCTTGTTTTTCACCGAAACTACGGTTCCGTTTATTGCTTCGTCTAAAACCGAAACTTTATCTCCTTTAGTCAACATCCTGCTCTTCTTTTTCTTGATTCTTACTTGGTGTTTTTGCACTCAGCTGCATCATTCCATACATAAAAACTGCAATTGCAATAACCATTATATAAATATTTTTTTGATCTGAAACCTGCTCATACAAGGCAACCGAAATGGCAAGAATCATGATTAAAATTTTAAACGTTTTCATTTTTTTAAGTTTGATAATTCAAAAGTATAAAACTTTAAACTAGCAGTTGTTTTTCTTTTGAAATGTTATCCAATATTTTTTTGTAAAATTGTAAAAAAATTATCCTGTGAATTTAGAGAAATATATGATTCCGTGCCTGTTCAAAAAACTCTTTGGTTATGAGTGTTTGGGCTGTGGTTTTCAGCGTTCTTTATTCTTACTTTTTAAAGGTGAATTTTCAGCCGCATTTTATATGTACCCGGCCCTATACACTACCCTGTTATTTTTAGTTTTACTCGCTTTCTATTTTCTGGATAAATCGAGAAATTATCAAAAAATAATTTGGAAAGCAGCAACCATCAACATTGTTTTTATGTGTATTGGTTACGTCTATAAACACTTTTACATTTGATTTCCAGAATTAATTTTACTTCTTAATCTGGTTCAAAATATCGTTCATCATTTCGATTTGCACTTTTTGAATTTCAATTAATTCTTGTTGCTGATGCATAATTAAATGATCAATTTTATCATGAATCATTCTAATTTCCAATTCAGATTTCAGGTTAATCATGTAATCTTTTTTAGCACGGTTTCTATCTTTTTCTTCCTGACGATTCTGACTCATCATAATTACGGGAGCCTGAAGTGCGGCAATACAAGACAAAATCAAATTCAATAAAATAAACGGATAGGGATCAAATCCTTTATTAACTAAAATATAAACATTAGAGCTGATCCAAACTATAATAAAAACAACAAATGAGATTATAAATGTCCAGCTTCCGCCAAAATCGGCCACCTTATCGGCTATTTTTTGGCCAAAATTCCGACTTTCATCTTCATCTTCCACAATACTTACGATCGATTTATCTTCTTTTAAAGAGGTAATAACGCTTTTCTCTAAGTCCGAAAGCATTCCCATTTCAGTAGACAAATAATTGGAAATATATTTTTGACGGTATTCATTTAATTCCTTAATTGAAATAGAGTCATCATCACAAAAAGAAGGATGATCATTAACAATAAGACCTAAAATAGGATCATGAATTGATTTACCGTAAATTTTCTCACTTTCAGGAAAAGAAACATTAGAAATAGCACTTTTAAAAGTTGAATTGTTTTTCATTTTTGCAAATTTTATCTGCTAATTTACACAATTAACTTCTTAAGAATCATATAAAATATAAGCATTTATTATTGTCTGATTTATCACAAATAGCATTCTCAAAACAAAATTTCTTTAGTCAATTCGTGTCCTTATTTACAAAAAACACCTTACTTTTAACGTTTTAAAATATCCATTCAATTTTATTATTGTGACAAAAGACAATATCATACAAAATATTAAGGCCTTAAAAAGCCATTCTAATATAAATTACGGTATCAAAACCAAGACTGAAGATTTTACCGAGAAGCTTTTTTATACACTTTTTGATTCGAATGCCGCACTCGACGAAAGCATTGACGAACTTGAAATACGTTTTAAAGAAATCGCTGTTTTAGCCTGCAAAAAGCCTGAAAATCTTTGCGAATCCATCTGGGATCGCTTCGTAGAAAAACTTCCTGGCGTTTTAGAAAAATTAAATGAAGACGCTGCTTATATTCTTGAAAATGATCCGGCATCAAACAGTATCGATGAAGTTTATTTAGGATATCCCGGCTTTTATGCGATCGCGATTTACAGATTAAGCCACGAATTATATAAACTGGATTTATTATTATTTTCGAGATTAATGAGCGAATATGCACATAGGATTACCGGAACCGATATTCACGCAGGTGCCGATATTGCGTCGCCGTTTTTTATAGATCACGCAACAGGAATCGTTATTGGAGAAACTACCGTTATTAGAAAACACGTTAAGATTTATCAGGGTGTTACTTTGGGAGCTTTAAGCGTAAGCAAAGAAATGAAAAATGCCAAAAGACATCCAACGGTTGAAGCAAATGTCTGTATTTATGCCAATGCCACAATTTTGGGCGGAGGCACAATTATAGGAAAAAACAGTGTTATTGGCGGAAATTCATGGGTTACCAAATCTATCCCGGAAGATTCAATCGTATTAAACACCACAACAACAGAAGTCAAAATAAAAGAAAAAAAATAAAAATGGGTCCACAGAAACTGCTAAACCTAATTGGAAATACTCCATTAATGGAAACGGTCAATTTGGTTAAAAATAAAAACGTCAAACTTTTACTGAAACTCGAAGGAAATAATCCGGGCGGAAGTGTAAAAGACAGAGCAGCATATAACATGATTGCAGCGGCTCTTGAAAGGGGCGAAATTAAAAAAGGAGATAAATTAATTGAAGCAACAAGCGGTAATACCGGAATTGCTCTTGCTATGATTGCACAATTATTTCAGATTGAAATCGAATTGGTTTTGCCTGAAGATTCAACAAAAGAAAGAACACAAACCATGCGTGCATATGGCGCTACGGTTATTTTAACGCCTGCTGAAGAAGGAATTATAGGCTCAAGGGATTATGCTGATAAAAAAGTAGCAGAAGGAGGCTATATCATGCTAAATCAGTTTGCTAATGATGACAACTGGAAAGCGCATTACAAAACAACCGGACCGGAAATCTGGAATGATACCGAAGGAACTGTAACACATTTCGTATCGGCAATGGGAACTACCGGAACTATTATTGGAACTTCGACTTATTTAAAAGAAAAAAATCCTGCTGTTCAAATTATTGGCGCTCAGCCTAGCGACGGATCTCAAATTCCCGGAATCCGTAAATGGCCTCAGGAATATTTACCTAAAATTTTTGATGCTTCGAAAGTAGATACCGTTGTTGATGTAAGCGAAGAGGAAGCAAGAGAAATGACCAAAAGATTAGCCCTGGAAGAAGGCGTTTTTGCAGGAATGAGCAGCGGCGGTTCTGTAGCAGTCGCCCTTAAAATCGCGGAAGAATTAGAATCTGGAGTTGTGGTTGCCGTTATCTGCGATCGCGGAGATCGTTATTTGTCTTCGGATTTATTTGATTAAAAAAGATACTAGATTCTGAGTTACCAAAATTTTAAGTTTTATTTTTTTGATCCAATCAACTTAGGAATTTAACATCTTCAGAAAAAAAACTCAGTACCTTAGAACCTTAGCAACTTAGAAACTAAAAAAATGCTCTACAGAAAACTAGGAAAAACAAATTTTAATATCTCTGAAATCTCTCTGGGAACCTGGCAGGTTGGCGGAAAATGGGGATCGGGATTTAATGATAAAACTGCCGATGAACTTATCAATACAGCCATAGACAATGGCGTGAATTTTATTGATACAGCCGATGTTTATGAAAACGGATTAAGCGAAACTGCCGTTGGACGTGTGGTTCGTTCGCGTTCAGAACGTATTTACGTTGCCACAAAATGCGGACGCCAGATTAATCCGCATGTCAATGAAGGCTATCAGCCAAAAGTACTTCAGAAGTTTGTAGAAGACAGTTTAAAAAGAACTGGATTAGAAACCCTTGATTTGATTCAGCTGCACTGTCCGCCGACAGAAGTATATTACCGCCCTGAAATTTTTGAAATGTTTGATCGCCTGAAAGATCAAGGCAAAATTCAGAATTTGGGCGTAAGTGTCGAAAAAGTTGAAGAAGCCTTAAAAGCTATCGAATATTCGAATGTAACAACCGTTCAGATTATTTTTAATTTGTTTCGTCAGCGTCCGTCGCAATTATTTTTCTCGGAAGCCAAAAAGAAAGATATTGGAATTATTGCACGTGTTCCTCTGGCAAGTGGACTTTTAACAGGGAAATTTGATGCTAAAACCACTTTTGATGCTCAGGATCATCGTAATTTCAACAGAAACGGCGATGCTTTTGATAAAGGGGAAACTTTTTCAGGAATTGATTATGATTTAGGTTTAAAAGCTGTTGAAGAATTAAAAGTTTTATTTCCTGAAACAACAAACCTTGCTCCTATTGCTATGCAGTGGATTTTAAGCTTTAACGAAATCAGCTGTATTATTCCCGGAGCTTCAAAGGAAAGTCACGTGCTTTCGAATTTATCTGTTTATGATCTGCCAAAATTATCTTCAGAGAAAATTTCAGCCATGAATAAAATTTACGAAGAATATATCAAGACTTCAGTACATCAACTTTGGTAATTTTTTTTTAAGATTCTGAGATATTGAGATGCTAAATTTTAGCTCTTGTATCTCAGATTTTTTTAATTCCACGCAACCATTTTACTAAAGAAACATCTTACTAATAAAACTAACCCGGTAATTCACTAACCATGAAAAAATTAAGTTTTATTATATTTTCTACCTGCTTAATATTTGCTTCCTGCAGCAATAATAATGATGATGATGAAACTGCGGAAGAAACATCAAAAAGATTAGAAATAATGTATAATGAAATTATCGAGCTTTCATTAGTGAACTCGCAGATTTGTATAAATCCGGAAGAATGGGGCTTTGAACTTCTTAGTTCATCAGCGTGCGGCTCTAATAGAGGTTATATTTTATATTCTAAAAAAGCCGATAAAGTTAAACTAGATGCTAAAATAAAAGAGTATATCAAAACAAATCAGATTATGTAGTAAAATGGAATATTTTAGGCGACTGTGCTCCTGCAAATCCTCCAAAAAGTATCAATTGTATCGATGGAAAAGCAAAACTTGTTTTTTAAAATAAAACAGGCAGAATTAGATTTAATTGGTTTCAAACTCAATTTTAAATTCTGCTCCTCTATTTTTACCTTCACTTGCAGCACTTAATTTTCCTTTATTTTTTTCAATAATTTTTTTACATAAATAAAGTCCAATTCCGGTAGAAGATTCATTTGCAGTTCCTAATCGGCTCATTTTGGTAAACTTTTTAAACAATTCTTCTATTTGATGTTTGTCAAAACCAATTCCTTTATCTGTAACCGTTATTATTAAATTCGAGTTTTCCTTGTAAATTCTTGCTTTAATTTCGCTGTCAAAATAAGAGAATTTTACCGCGTTACTAATCAAATTTACGACAACCTGAACCAGAAGGCCTTCATCTATTTTAAGTTTAGCCTCATCTGTCTCAACATTTAAATTAAGCGTTATATTCTTGTCTAATAATCGCTGTTCAACCTGCTCATTAATAAAAGGGAGAATATTTTGAAAAGAAATCGTTCTAAACTCAGGCGTTATTTTTGAAATCTGATCTTGTTCTTTTAATAATTTTATGAAATTTTCGATGTATCGGAATTGTAAATTAGTTGATTCACAAATTAAATCAGCCAGATGTTTTACAGATTCAGACGGGTTTTCGCTTAAAATAAGTTTTGCCAAACCTTGCGGATTTCCGGCAAAATTTTTCAAATCATGCGAAAGCATATAAATTAAATCCTGCTTTTCATTTATGAAACTTTCAGATTCATAAATTGATTCCTGAATGTTACACATCAACAATCCGGCTTCATCAGTATATTCAGTGGGAAGAATAGACAATTTACGGCTGTTTCTGTAATCATCTAAAGATTTTGATGCGATAGAAATAGGTTTTATGAGCTGTTTAAGAACCAAAAGTGTTATTGCAGTCGCTAATAATGTCATTATTAATGAAAAAACAAGAATTGAAGCGGGAGAAATAGTGTGTTCAAAAAAAAGGACAAAAAAAAGGATTCCAATTAATGGAATATGAATTCCTATAAAAGCAACAAATAAGAATTTAAACGCATAACTTTTTTTCAAAAAGCTAATTTGCGAAAGGTTATGATATAATTTCATAAAACATAACAAAACTATAGGTTAGATATTGCAGCTTGGGGCTTAATAGTAAAAACAAAGTTAACTTTTAAAGTTAATTAAACTAACAAATTACACAATTTGACAAAATATTATGAAAATAAAATTTGTAAAAGTTTACAAAGGCTTATTTTTGCGCTATGGGAAGAAAAAATACAGACAAAGTTGTCTTTCATCAAATTCAGGTTCTTGATGCCGGAGCAAAGGGAGTATCAGTAGCAAAAGCTCCTGACGGAAAAGTTATCTTTATTCCAAATGTCGTTCCTGGAGATGTTGTTGATGTACAAACATTCAAAAAAAGAAAAGCCTATTACGAAGGAAAAGCCGTAAAATTTCACGAATTATCCGAACACCGTATCGATCCAATCTGCGATCATTTTGGTGTTTGCGGCGGATGTAAATGGCAGAATATGAAATACAGCCAGCAGTTGTATTACAAACAAAACGAAGTAAAAAATCATTTACAGCGTATTGGAAAAGTTGAATTACCTGAATTTGAAACTATTTTAGGTTCAGACAAACAGTTTTTCTACAGAAATAAAATGGAATTTTCGTTTTCGAACAGCCGTTGGTTAACCGAAAAAGAAATTGGAAGCACGGAAGATTTAGGAAACAGAAATGCTTTAGGATTTCATATTCCGAAAATGTGGGATAAAATTCTGGACATCGAAAAATGTCATTTACAGGAAGATCCTTCAAATGCTATTAGAAACGAAATTAGAGCTTTTGCCAACGAGCACAATTTAGCTTTTTTTAATCCAAGAGAACATTCTGGTCTTTTAAGAACTTTAATGATTCGTACGGCTTCAACCGGCGAAATTATGGTTTTGATTCAGTTTTTTGAAGATGATAAAACAAACCGTGAATTGGTTTTAGATCATATCTACGAAAAGTTTCCGCAGATTACCTCTTTACAATATGTGGTAAATGCCAAACAAAACGATACTATTTACGATCAGGATATAAAGCTTTACAAAGGAAGAGATTATATCTTAGAAGAAATGGAAGGTTTAAAATTCAGCATCAATGCTAAATCTTTCTATCAAACAAATTCTGATCAGGCTTACGAATTATACAAAATAACGCGTGATTATGCCGGATTAACAGGAGAAGAAACCGTTTACGATTTATATACAGGTACAGGAACTATTGCACAATTTGTTTCTAAAAAAGCAAAAAAAGTAATTGGTGTAGAAAGTGTTCCAGAAGCAATCTTAGATGCTAAAGCAAATGCTGAACGCAATAATATTACCAATTGTGAGTTTTTTGTTGGAGACATGAAAGTGGTATTCAACGAAGCTTTTATTGCACAGCATGGTAAACCGGATGTTATTATTACAGACCCGCCTAGAGACGGAATGCACGCTGCCGTTATTGATCAAATTTTAAAAATTGCGCCTAAAAAAGTTGTGTATGTAAGCTGCAATTCTGCAACACAGGCACGTGATTTAGCTTTGATGGATGAAAAATACAAAGTAACACGTGTACGTCCGGTTGATATGTTCCCGCAGACACACCATGTTGAAAATGTTGTACTTTTAGAACTTCGATAATTATAAAACTGTAAATGAAAAAAATAATCTCTCTTTTATTGCTTTTTACTTTTGGCTTGTCCAGCTGTGAGAAAGATGATATTTGCGATGCAAATACACCTACAACTCCCAGACTTGTAATTACATTTTATGATAACGCAGCTCCAACTACACTGAAAACGGTTACCAATTTAAAAGTAGTCGGTGAAGGTAAAGATGATGCTGATGCGATTATTTTTAACGAAAATGGAACTTCGGTAACAAAGTATTTAACAAATGCCAATACCATTTCTTTACCATTAAAAATAGATGCTAAAACAACAACGTATAAGCTTATTTTTAATGCAACAAGTGCAAATCCAAATATAGATGTTTTGACATTTAATTATGCAACTCAAAATGTATATGTTTCGAGAGCCTGCGGTTATAAAACCACTTTTACATTAAATCCGCGTGATAATACAGCCAATTCAGGATTGATAAGAACAGATCCTGCTGGTGACGGTTTCTGGATGCTGAACATTAATGTCTTTAATTCTAATATCGAATTTGAAAATGAAACACACGTTAAAGCATACTTTTAGTCTTTGTTTTCTTTTATCAATGTTTTTGGGATATTCTCAGGTGGTAATAAAAGATACCATAACAGTAAGAGACCTCGATAATCAAAAACCAAAAACTGAAACTGCAAAACCAAAACCTGCGGTTAAAGAGATCAAAAAAGACAGTATTCCTGTAAAAACAGATCGTTATGGTTTAAGAGTGGGTGTCGATTTATATAAACTGACCAGAGCTTTTTATGACAAAGATTATAAAGGAATTGAATTTACAGCAGACTGGCGTTTAACCAAAAAGTATTACATCGCCGCCGAATTAGGTTTTGAAGATAAAACTACTGATGATGATAGATTAAATTCTACAGCTACAGGAACCTATATTAAAGGAGGTTTTGACTATAACTTGTATGACAACTGGCTTGATATGGAAAACCTTATTACGATTGGTTTAAGAGGAGGTTTTAGTTCTTTCAGCCAGGATTTAAACAGTTATAAAATTTATAATCCAAATCCGTATTGGGGAGAACAGCCTGCCGTTTCGGTAAACCAAAAATACAGCGGATTATCTGCTGCATGGCTGGAAGTTGCATTGGGAGTTAAAGCCAAAGTTTTTAATAATGTCTTTGTTGGATTTGGCGTACAGCTTAAACTTTTGGCAATGAACAACAAGCCTTCAGGATTTGATAATCTTTATATTCCGGGTTTCAACAGAACGTATGACGGAAGTTTTGGAGTAGGATTCAACTATACTGTTTCTTATTTCATTCCAATTTACAAGAAAAAAACAATTGTGCCTGAAATAATAAACCAAGCTCCTAAAAAGTAAAGCTTCTTAAATATAAAAAAAGCCCTGAATTTAGAAATTCAGGGCTTTTTTATTTTTTTAAGACAACTGAAATTCAACAGCTGCTTTTGCGTGTATCAAAGTCGTATCAAAAATAGGAACAGATAAATCTCCTTCTTTAATTACTAGCGGAATTTCAGTACATCCTAAAATAATGCCTTCTGCTCCGTTTTTAATCAATTGATCTGCGATTTCTAAATAGCGTTTTTCGTTTCATTGGTTACGATTCCTCTTCCCAATTCTTCAAAAATAGTGTAATGAATAAAATTTTTATCATCCTCGCTTATTGGAATTATAGCTTCGATTCCTTTATCAGCAAGTTTATTTTTAAAAAAGTCAAGTTCCATTGTAAACTTAGTTCCCAATAATCCCACTTTTTTAAGCTGCTGTTTTTGAATTTCCAGAGCTGTTTCAGCAGCAATATGAATAATTGGTAAACCAATTGCTTCCTGAAGTTTATCTGCAATTAAATGCATCGTATTAGCACATAAAACAATAGCTTCTGCCCCGCCCGATTTTAAAAAGTCACATCCTTTAAAAAGCATATTAAAGGTAGAATCCCAATCGTTATTATCGTTGTTTTTCTTAATATCAGCATAATTAAAAGAGTAAACTAAACATTCAGAGAAGTTTAACCCTCCAAGCTTTTCATTTATTCCAAGATTTATAAGTTTGTAATAATCTGTAGTCGAAACCCAGCTTATACCGCCAATAAGTCCTATTTTCTTCATATTGCTGATTTAAAAAAATTATCCAATTTCTCTAATACCTTTTATAAAAATCCATTTCATAAAAAGTTTTTCACCGTCTTTTGTTTTCACGGCCTGAAATTTAGGCGAAATCAAAGTAGCCACAATAAAAGCAGTCATCGGAATCCAAAGTCCTGTTAGACCAGTATACATAGCCACCAAAAATCTTCCTAAAATAAATAAAATTGCGAAACATCCTAATTGATATAGAAATGCTCTTACTTGTAGTTTTGACATTTTTTTTAAAGTTACTAAGGTTCTGAGATGCTAAGGTCCTAAGTTTTCTCTTCTTTGAACTTAACCTCTTAAAACCTGAATTATGATTTATACTTAAAGCTAAATTTCTTAGTGCCTTAGAATCTTATTGCTGAAATTTCGTTCTCTTACTTCCTTCGTACATTTCGTATTTTACCAAACGTGCTTCAAGACTTCCGTTAAAAAGTTTGATTTTTCTTGATGGTTTTAATCCAACGAATTTTAAAGCTTCCAGATTTGCTGTGATGAACCAGGCATTTGTTCCAGGATAATTTTTCTTTAAAGTATCACCTATATTTTTGTAAAATTCTTCCATATGAATATCCAAACGTTCATCATATGGTGGATTAAAAACAATATGAAGTTTTCCTTCAACCGTTTTTTCGGTATCAAAAAAGTTATCTTCCTGAATCGTTATATAATCTTCAAGATTGGCATTTTTAATATTATCTTTTGCTTTGCTAACGGCACTTGGTGCTTTATCAAAACCTTTTATTGTATAATGAAACTCTCTTGTTTTCTTCATTAAACTGTCAACGATTGTATCAAATAAATCATTATCCCAGTCTTTCCATTTCTCAAAAGCAAACTCCTTACGGTTAATGTTTGCCGGAATATTGCAGGCAATCATTGCAGCTTCGGCAAGAAAAGTTCCAGAACCACACATTGGATCTAAAAAATGAGTTTGTCCATCCCAGCCTGATAATAATAGAATTCCAGCTGCTAAAACCTCGTTTATAGGTGCAATATTAGTTGCTGTTCTATAACCGCGCTGATGAAGTGAATTTCCAGAAGTATCCAAAGCAACCGAAACCTGATCTTTATCGATATGAACATTAATTCTTAAATCCGGATATTGTTTATCAATACTTGGCCGCTGTCCAGTTCTTTCTCTAAACTGGTCAACAATAGCATCTTTACATTTTTGAGAAACAAATTCAGAATGATTAAAATAAGTCGAATGCACCGTTGCATCAATAACAAAAGTCTGGTTGGCATTTAGCAGTTTCGACCAGTTTATGCCCGAAATTCCTTTGTATAATGCCTGTTCGTTATTAGCTCTAAAAGAATAAATTGGTTTTAAGACTTTAAGGGCCGTTCTAAGCGATAAATTAGCTTTATACATAAAACCTTTATCCCCTTTAAAACTTACCATTCTTACGCCTTTTTCAACATCCTGAGCCCCAAGCGCAAGCAATTCTTTCTCTAATATCTCTTCAAAGCCAAAAAAACATTTGGCTATCATTCTAAAATTTTCTTCCATCTTTATTTTTGTATTAAAAAACAACTCCAATCACAGACACACTGCAGTGCATCTTTACCATTTATTTAGGTATCCTCGCGAAATAGTTATTTTTCGGCAAAAATACACTAAATTTGCCGGACTTTATATTAATTGAAATAGAATAAATGTCTGACGCAACGAACTCATCAACACCAAATCAGGATAGAAATACCGAAAACTGGTTTACATCATGGTTTGATACTCCATATTATCACATCTTATACAAGGATAGAAACTATAGAGAAGCTCAGATTTTCATGGATAATTTAACGCATTACTTAAATCTTCCTGAAAAAGCGAAAGTGCTTGATTTAGCCTGCGGAAAAGGACGCCATTCTATTTACCTAAACCAATTAGGTTATAACGTTTTAGGTGCTGATTTATCTGAAAACAGCATTGCCGAAGCCAGTAAAAACAGCAACGAACACCTTCATTTTAAAGTGCACGATATGCGCGAACCTTTTGAAGAAAAATTCGATGCTATTTTTAATCTTTTTACCAGTTTTGGTTACTTCGAAAACGACGAAGACAACCTGACAACTCTTAAAGCAGTCAAAGAAAGTTTATCCGAATATGGTTTTGCCGTGATCGATTTCATGAACGTAACTCAGGTAATTGAAACTCTGGTTCCCGAAGAAATAAAAACCGTTGACGAAATTGATTTTCATATTAAAAGATATGTTGAAGACGGACATATTTTAAAAGAAATTGACTTTGAAGACCAAGGCAGAAAATATCATTTTACTGAAAAAGTAAAAGCGTTAACCTTAAAAGATTTTCAGGATTTAATGGACGAAGCAGGAATTTATCTTTTAGATATTTTTGGAGATTACAAGCTTAAAAAATTCCATAAAACCGAAAGCGAAAGATTAATCATGATTTTTAAATAGGTTTAATTGGTAAACCGTTTATTTGTTTAACCGTTAAACAAATACAGCGATTAAACAATAAAAAAAACGATTAAACAAACTAAAAATGAACTATTTACTACCCTTATTTTCTGTACTTTTAGGATATAGTGTGGCTTTGTTTATAAAACCAGAAAACAAAAGCAATTTAAAATTACTGCTCGCATTCAGCGGTTCATTTTTGTTATCGTTAACTGTAATGCATCTTCTGCCCGAAGTTTACAGCACTCACAATCATAAAATTGGTGTGTTTATAATGGTGGGGATTTTATTTCAGATCATTTTGGAATTTTTCTCAAAAGGAGCCGAACACGGACACGTTCACGGCCATGCAAAAATGACGCAGATTCCGTGGTTACTTTTCATCAGTTTATGCATTCATGCCTTTTTAGAAGGTTTTCCGGTAAGTCACCATCACGATTTAGCTGTTGGAATTGCCATTCATCATTTGCCAATTGCCGTGATTTTAACCACTTTTTTCATCAATGCCGATCTTAACAAAAAAGCCATTTTTGCTTTTATGCTCACTTTCGCTGTTATGACACCGCTTGGAACAGTGGCATCTGAATATCTCCCAATTTTAAACGATTATTATACAGAAATAACCGCAATCGTAATTGGTATTTTATTCCATATTTCGTCAACCATTATTTTTGAAAGCAGCGAAGGACATAAATTTAATATCGCCAAAGTTTCGATGATCGTTCTCGGAATCCTATTGGCATTCTTTTTATAATCTGGGCGATTTAATAAAAAAATGCTCCAGAGAAGCAGAATATATATAGCAATTATTTACCCCTGATTTTAAGCTCCAGAGGAGCGAACATACATTATTTAAAAATATGCCGCTCCTCTGGAGCTTTGAATTATCTAATTATCAAATCGACTAATTCTCTAATTATTTCCCAGTTCGTTTTTTCTCCTCTTTATTTCCAAAATCGCGTTCCTGAACTTTAATTTTCTTATTCCCAAAATTATAAGTTACAGATAATCTGGCAAATCTGTTACTTTCATTTTGACTGTAAACCTGAGTTACGCCGTTTACAATCGATTTATACCCTTTTAAATACGAAGTATTAAAAATATCATTAACCAAAAAAGTCAACTGTAAATTGTTTTTCAGGAAACTTTGTCTTACCGATAGATTCAAACCCGACATATACCCTATTTCATACAAACCTTTTTTGAAAGGCGAACTGTAAAAATATTCCAATTGCAGTTTTGTAGTTTCACGCAGCGAAAAAGTATTTTCGGTTGTAAAATAAACTTGTTCAGTATTTGACGGAACCGCATTTATATTCGAAATAAATGAAGTTTTTGAACCCAAAAGATAAATCGAAGTCTGCGTTTCAAACCAGCTTGTAACTTCAGCCGAATAACTTTCTCCAATTCCAAAGGAACTTTCATCAAAATAATTTTCTCTTGTTATAACCTGCGTATTAATTTCAGGATCAGAAGTAAAAACAACACCGTAACCATTCGTCATTCTGTTAAAGAAAATATTAGTTCTTAAATTCTTTTTAAATGAATACGTAAAATCAAAATTATTGCTAAAAGAAGGTCTTAAAAACGGATTTCCTTCTGAATAACTATTACTATTAATGTAAGATCGAAACGGATTTAATAATCCAAAACCCGGACGATTAATACGTTTTCCGTAAGTAAAATTAAAACCGTGATTGTCATTCAATTGATAATCCAGATACACGCTTGGAAACAATTTTAAATACTCATTTTTTACTTCCTGATTTAAAGTTTCAGAATAACCGTTTGTCTGCGTATTTTCTAATCTTAAACCCAATTGAACAGAGAATTTATCGTTTAATTTCTTGTTGCCATTAATATAAACCGCCTGATTATTCTCTTTATATTCAAACACATTCGACTGATTTGGATCTAAAACTTCGTTTCCAGAAATAGTATTGTAATAAAACACATCACTGTTGCTTTTTATAAAACTTACTTTTCCTCCGTAAGACAAATCAAAAGCTTTCATTGGATGTTCCATATCCGCTTTTAAACTAAAATTATCAATATTCTGGTTTGAGTTATTTCGCGCTGATTGATTGGTATTTTGATATGTTCCGCCTGTCGAGTAGGATTTGGCAACGAAGTTTTTATCGAATTTTGAATCGTAAGAGAAATAATCTAAATCAACGCTGACTTTTCTTCCAATTGAATCTAATTTTGAAATTAAATGCGCATTATAAGTCTGACTTCCTGAATATTTATCATTAAAACCTTTATTAACCAACAGCGAATCAACTGAATTTGAAGAATTAAAAATCTTGATAACCGTATTCGAATTCATATCAGGATTGTAACTTTCGTTTAAATATTGAAACCCGATTGTCGTTTTGTCCGAAACATCATAATCTAAAGAAAAACGGCCAGAAATACTGTTTTCTTTCTGTCTAGAAACATCTCTTAATTCCCAAAGTCCAGTTGGATAATAAATATCTAAATCTTCTGTATTGTTTGTATTTCCAATACGCCCGTTGCCACTGAAAGCAAATCGGAATTTATTTTTGTTGTAGAAAAAGCTGTTTCTTAAAGTATAAATTCCGTACTTATTTTGGTCGTAAGACATTGTTGTCGCGTTTTTCCATGAATCGCGCATTCCTTTTTTCAAAATAATATTGATAATGCCGCCTGTTCCATTCGCCTCATATTTTGCCGGCGGATTTGCTATAACCTCAATACTTTTAATATCATTTGCCGAAATTGCTTTCAGGAAACTATTCAATTCTTCACCGGATAATTCAATCATTCTGCCATCGATCATGATTCTTGATGTGCCTTTGCCTAAAATATTGATTGTACTGTTCTTTACTACAACGCCTGGTGCTGTATTTATTGCTGCAAGCGCATCTCCCCCAGCAACCGAAATATTATTTTCTACATTATAAACTACACGATCGATTTTCTGTTCTACCGTTTTCTTTTTGTTTTTAATCACAACTTCTCCCAAATGGGTTGTTGTTTCTTTCAAAATAAGAATTCCTAAATCGGTATCTTTTTCTATCGAAATTTCTTTTTCATATTCTGAAAATCCCAAAAGACTGATTCCAATTTTATAAATTCCTTTTTTAAGATTGATTTCAAAAGTTCCGTCTTGTTTCGTTGTTGTTCCATCGATTATTTTTCCTTCTGAATTGAATATGGAAACATCTGCCCATTGCAAATTTGCAGTTTCATTTGACACTTTCCCTTTTAATTTTAAAGTTGACTGCGCTAAACAAAACAAAGGCAATAATAAAAAGATAAGGAGATTTGACTTTTTCATAATTTCTAATTTTAACTTGTTCGATTAATTTGAAGCAAAGTTGCCTTAGAAAATCTCCCTGCGCGACCGACAAAAAAAAGTCGAACCATTTTCTAATCCCGAAATTGGTTCGACTTTATTGGTTATGAAGTACGACTTTTTACAAAATACTCACTTTCAACTGTTTCTATAAGCTGTTGGCGTTAAATTGGTATATTTTTTAAAAGAAGTATTAAACGATGATTTTGAATTAAAACCCACTTCATATAAGATTTCTAAAACTGTGAGATCTTTTTTAAAGGGATTTTTTAAAATATTCATGGCTTTTTGAATGCGATATTCGTTTACAAAATCAAAAAAATGCTGATCGATATGATGATTAATCAAAACCGACAAATCCCGAACTGGAATATTAATTTGATTGGCCAATTCCTGTATAGTAAGCGACGGATCGAGATAAGGTTCGTTCTCCGTCATATATTGCCTTAAAACCGATATTTGAGAGTTAATCAAATCATTTTGAACGTTTCCAGTTTCTGTTTTTTGTTCGCCTTCCGGCAGAATATCTTTTGCCAGCTTCAATTTAGAATTTATTCCCCTAAAAAGTTCCGGATGATTTAAAGCTTTCATTATAAACCAGCAGGTAATCAATAAAGCAATGCTCCCAACTAAAACATTGGCCCAAATAAAGGTTTCATTAAAATCAGTGTATCGCAATAAAGTTTTTAAAACGACAATAATATGTGCAATAAGGAAAACCGTAGTCATTTGAAAAAGCCATTTGTAAGTTGAAAAACCGGTATTGGCATAATTCTCTAAATAAAGTTCTTTGTATTTCTTTAAAATTAAAAACACACCTACAATATAAAATATGTACTGAATCTCTACAATTGAATGAAAAATCAACATTTCAGGCATTTGATTGTGTACTTTAAAAAACAGAATTTTCTCTAGTTCACCAGCCAGATAAAATCTTGGAACAAAAATTAAATTAACAGCCAGAAATGGAAATGTATGCCATAAATGTTTCCATTGTAATCGAAAATCAGAATAACATACCGCGAGTACAAATAAATAAAACAGAGGCATTCCTAATAGGCAGGTAGTCCATCTAAAAACTTCTACATCTAATTGTCCATCAATAAATTCATAGAAAAAAAAGCCGCTAAGATCAATCGCAGATAAAATGAAAAAGAAAGCAAATAAACGGTTAGCGAGTTTATTTTCGGTTTTTACAGTAAATAAAAAAAAAGCCAGAAGCATGGAAACAAAAACAGCTATCCAGGCAATACCATTCAAAAAACTTAGTTTATCCATTTGTTTACAAATATTAAACAAATATAATATTTTAGTTTTTGTAACAAAGCTTCATGAAAACCGTCCTTATAGAGAAAAAATAGAAGAAAAAAAAGAGTATAAATCTTTGAGACTTTGCGAGATTGAGATAAAAAATATTAATTTTGACTGGTCTAAATAACACTAAAATGACATTTACGAAAACTACTGAACTAGCATCAAAATATGAGCATTTGGAAAAAATGTCTGTTCATGAATTGCTGGAGAATATTAATCAAGAAGACAAAACTGTTCCGTTTGCAGTCGAAAAAGCCTTACCCCAAATTGAAGCTTTGATACCACAAATAGTAACAAAACTAAAATTAGGCGGTCGTTTATTTTACATAGGCGCCGGAACATCCGGCCGTCTGGGCGTTGTAGATGCTTCTGAATGTCCTCCTACTTTTGGTGTTCCTTTTGATTTAGTAAATGGCATAATTGCAGGCGGTGATACTGCTATTCGTCGTGCGGTAGAAAATGCCGAAGATAATGCAACGCAAGCCTGGATTGATTTACAAGCTCATAATATCAATCAAAATGATGTGGTTATTGGGATTGCCGCTTCTGGAACAACTCCGTATGTTATAGGAGGTTTGGAAACTTGTAACCAAAAGAATATTGTTACGGGTTGTATAACCAATAATGCAGGAAGTCCGCTGGCATTAACGGCAAAATTCCCTATTGAAGTTGTAGTCGGCCCAGAATTTGTTACCGGAAGTTCCAGAATGAAGGCCGGAACCGCTCAAAAATTGGTTTTAAATATGATCTCGACTGCATCGATGATTCAGCTTGGAAAAGTAAAAGGCAACAAAATGGTCGACATGCAGTTAAGTAACATAAAACTGGTTGATCGAGGCGTAAAAATGATTATGGGAGAAATTCCTGTTTCTTATGATGAAGCTTCGGATTTATTGAAAAAATATGGCAGTGTGAGAAATGCTGTCGACAATTATAGTAAGTAAAAGGTTTTCTGTAAAATGTGAAATGCATCTTTAACCGAAGATCGCAAGGGTTTTACACAAAGTGTGCAAAGATTTTCAAACATGAAACTTGAAACAAAGAAAACCTGAAACAAATTTTAAAAATGGCAACAAACAAGGAATTATTAGGAAAAGGAATTAAATATCTAACAGGCGCTCTGCCTTTAATGTTTATTGGGCCATCGTTGATTTACAATGCCTTTATGAACCAGCATACAAATTGGCATTACTTAGTTTTAGGAATTGGAATTGTCGCTTGTTTGAGCTCTATGGTTTTGATTTTCTTAGGATTGAAAATCATTATGAAGGGTATATTTAATGACTAAATCTGCTATATAATACAAACGCGACAGGTTTTAAAAACCTGTCGCGTTTACTATAATCAAAAACATTAGCTTAAAGAAATGGAAGAAATAATTCACATTCAGAAAACATTTGAGAAAGTTGTTTATATCGATAAAAAAATAAACAATCGGGAGTTTGAAGATTGTGTTTTTAAAAACTGTGATTTTTCGAATAGTAATTTTAACTCCAATTCTTTTTTAGACTGCGAATTTATTGACTGTAACTTATCTATGACAAGTTTAGCAGGAACGAGTTTAAAAAATGTGACTTTTAAAAACTGTAAACTTCTTGGAATCGCTTTTAATGAATGTGACGATTTTTTATTTCAGGTATATTTTGAAGATTGCACTTTAGATTATGCTGTTTTTTCAAACAAAAAAATGCCAAAAACAAAATTTATTAATTCTTCAGTTCGCGAAGTGACTTTTGTCGGGACTAATTTAACGAGTTCTGTTTTTGACAATTGCAACTTAGACGGAGCTATTTTTAATGAAACACAATTGGCAGCAGTCGATTTTAGAACGGCTTACAATTATAAAATTGATCCTGAATTTAATGCCATGCGAAAAGCCCAATTCTCAACTCAGGGAATTGTAGGTCTTTTAGATAAATACGATATTAAAATTGTGTAGAAAATTCCAATAATTAACGAATTTGCACGAATTATGATTTTTTAATCATTTTGAACCGTCATATAAATTTGTGTAATTCGTGGCAAGAAAAATATAGTCATGAACTTAACTGAATCCTATTTAGAAAGCGTTAAAAAGCAGTTTTTATATTATAAAATGCTGGGAGAAAAAGCAATGAACCAACTAGAACCGGAACAGCTTTTTGCCGCCATAAATGAAGACACAAACAGCATTGCCACAATTGTAAAACACATTTCAGGCAATATGCTTTCGCGTTGGACGGATTTCTTAACGTCTGACGGTGAAAAAGAATGGAGAAACAGAGATGCTGAATTTGAAAATGATCTACAATCAAAAGAAGAAGTTTTTGAACTTTGGAACAAAGGCTGGAATTGTTTAGAAAATGCTTTGGAGAATTTAAACCCTGAACAGCTTTCGGATATTATTTATATTAGAAACGAAGGCCACACGGTTATTGAAGCTATAAACAGACAATTGGCTCATTATCCATATCATGTGGGTCAGATTGTTTTTTATGCCAAACAACTGAAAAATACTTCTTGGGAAAGTTTATCAATTCCGAAGAATAAATCGGGAAATTATAACGCCGAAAAGTTTGCCAAAGAAAAAGAAATCAAGAACTTTACCGATGATGAATTAAAGAGATTGAAATAATCATTTTCTCTATAAAGAATGAACAATCTTTTGAAAATGATACTTCTAGCCCTGATAGAAGCGGCATCCTTTTGTGGCGGGGTTCGCCACAAAAGGATGCCGCTTCCATCAGGAAACAGCTCCTAAAACAACTTATTTAAAATGAAAAAAATATTATTCTTATTTCCGGTACTGGCCTTAGTTTCCTGTTATAATGCCGAACACAATTGCAAGGATTTCAAAAACGGAAAATTTAAATTTGAATTTGAAGTAAACGGCGTAAAAAAAGTAACTTTTTTTGAACGCAAAGACAGCATTGAAATTGAAACTTTTGAAGGAAAAACAGATACTTCGACCATACGCTGGGTTAGCGACTGCGAATATGTACTGCAAAAAAAACACCCAAAAAACATGGCCGAAGAAAAGGCTATCAGCATGAAAATTTTAACGACTGCAAAAGATTCATATACATTTGAATTTGGAATGGTTGGTTCTGAAGAAAAACAACGAGGTAAAGTTTTTAAAGTTGAGTAAAAGTTAAAGTTCCATAATTGGAACTTTTTTTATGACGCAAAAATACTAAGACACAAAGTTTTTTATTCTAACAAAGCAAAAAACCTTTGAATCTTTGCACCTATCTTCTTTTGTACTTTTTTCACAAAATAAACTTTAGTGTTTGTTTCACGTTTATATTTTAAATAGTATTTTTAGAACTCTAATCTAACCCAATGAAAAATACCATTTCGCAAAGAGTTGCCGACTTTTTAAAAAATTATCCGCCTTTTAGTTTCCTGCATCCAATGGATCTCGAAAAGCTATCGGAACAAATTTCGATTGTCTATAAAGATAAAGACGCCGTAATTTTTGCCGAAAATGAAAAAACTCATGATTCTTTTTATGTGGTTCATAAAGGTGCCGTTGCCCTTAAAAAAAGTATCAAAAATGCGGTTTTAGATATGTGCGACGAAGGCGATATTTTTGGACTGCGTCCGCTTTTGGCGCAGGAAAACTATATTATGGAAGCTTTAGCGCACGAAGAAAGTATTTTATATGCGATTCCTATTTCGGTTTTTAAACCTTATGCGCTTGAAAATCGAAATATTGGTAATTTCCTGATCGAAAGTTATGCTTCGAACACTAGAAATCCATATTCAGATATTCATAAAGATAAATTATACGGCGATGATGATTTGTTGAATGAAAACCGTCATTCAAACAACGATTCTTTTGACTTAGCCCCAATAAAATATTCAAAAAAAATCGTAACCTGCAGTCCGTCGACAACCGTTAAGGAAATTGCCAGAATTATGAACAAAAAGAAAGTCGGCGCGATTTTAATTGTCGATGAAATGCTGCCAATTGGTATTTTGACAGATAAAGATCTTCGAAATAAAATTGTAACCGGAGACTTTCCGATAACCACAACTGCAGAAACGATAATGACGCAGCCTGTTATTACGTATTCTAAAAAAATGACGGTTACAGAGGCTCAAATGGCAATGATGAAAAGTAATATCAGCCATTTATGTCTTACTAAAGACGGCACTGTTAATACTAAAGCTGTGGGGATTTTGTCGAAACATGATGTAATGGTGGCTTTAGGAAATAATCCTGCTGTTTTAATTAAAGCTTTAAAAAGAGCTAAAAAAACCAAGGAAATTAAACCTATCCGTAACCGAATTATGCAATTGCTTCAAGGATATTTGGATCAAAACATTCCGATGACTTTGATTTCGAAAATTATAACAGAACTCAACGAAGCCTGTACGACTCGTGTTATTGAGATTTGTACAGAAAAAATGAGCAGTCCGCCGCCGGTAAAATTTGCCTGGCTGGCGCTTGGAAGTCAGGGCCGCGGTGAACAAATGCTGCATACTGATCAGGATAATGCAATTGTATACGAAAATGTAAATGAGGTTTTTAGAGATGAAACGAGAATTTATTTCCAGAAATTCGCCGGACTTGTTAATAAAGGTCTTTTTGATATTGGTTATGATTATTGCCCGGCCGAAATGATGGCATCAAATCCTAAATGGTGTATGAGTCTTGACGAATGGAAAAGTCAGGTACATCACTGGATTACAAATCCGGGAAAAAATGAGGTTTTATTGTCATTCATTTTTTTTGATTACAGCATGACGTATGGCGATGCCGAAACTGTAAATCAGTTATCAGACTATATTTTTGAAACCATTAAAGCAAATCCAATTTTTTATATGCATTTAGTAAGTGGTGCGTTGCAAAGTCCTTCGCCTACTGGTTTTTTTAGACAATTTTTAGTTGAACAAGACGGTGCCAATAAAGATAATTTTGATATTAAAAGGCGAGCATTAATGCCTTTAACAGATGCAGCAAGGGTTTTAATTTTATCTCATTCGGTTAAATCGATTAGCAATACTGCGGAACGTTTCGAGAAACTTGCTGAGCTTGAACCTAATAACAGGGAATTATATTTATCGTGTTCGTATTCGTTTAAAGCTTTATTAAAATTCAGAACCAAACAGGGACTTTTGCATCATGATTCGGGACAGTTTATTGCTTTAGAATCTTTATCAAAAATGGAAAAAATTAAGCTGAAACGTACTTTTAAAACCATTAAAGAACTACAGGAATTGATTTCGGTACGTTTTAATATTTCAAATTTGGTATAAAATGGGATTATTCAGTTTTTGGAAAAAAGAAGAAAATCTCTTCGATGAAAATATCACTATCGAAGAAACCAGATTTGTTGTCCTGGATACAGAAACGACTGGTTTTGATTATGAAAATGACCGAATTTTATGCATTGGGGCTTTGGC
This sequence comes from Flavobacterium sp. HSC-32F16, assembly GCF_024171645.1. GTDB lineage: Bacteria > Bacteroidota > Bacteroidia > Flavobacteriales > Flavobacteriaceae > Flavobacterium. Next base: position 1,288,748 of record NZ_JALKAC010000001.1, read on the forward strand.
TCTGCAAAATGGAATAATTTCGGTTCAGGATAGTTTTGAAATCTATTTACAGCAAGATCATTACGATAAATCAACAGCCCAGATTCACGGAATTTTAAGGGATTTTATACTTAAACGCCCTACTGAGTTAGAGGCTTTAGAGCAATTTTCAGCTTTTTTGGGAGATTCTATTATCATTGCACATCATACCATTTTTGATGTTACAATGATTAATAAGGCTCTTGAAAGAAACGGACTGCCTCAGCTCACCAATAAAACTTTAGACACGGCTTATTTGTATAAAAAGACCCTTATAAAATCACATTTATTCGAGCGAAAAGATCATTATACTTTAGATGATCTGGCGGATAAATTCGACATTTCTAAAAAAGACCGTCATACTGCTTTAGGCGACGCTTACATAACGGCCATTGCCTTCCTTAAAATTGTCAAGAAATTACGGGAGAAAAAGGCAATTTCGTTAAACCAGCTTTTTAAAAATTAACCTATTTTTATGAAGCTTAAATTTACATTTGAGCACATATTTTACCATTTAATAATACAAAACTTATTATTTATTAGCAATAAGAAAAAATTGGCATAACATATATTTTGTTTTTGAAAGATAGCTTTGCGTTAATCAAAAAAAATAAAAAACAGTTATGAAACTAAATTTTCTAAAATCAATTGCACTGCTTGGTATTACAGGTTTCTCTGTAATCAGCTGTCAGAATGATGACAAAGATTCTTCAAACGATGTGAATACCAGCATCGATTTTACCTCACATTCAAAAGTTCCTGCTTTTGTTTATCCAATGACAGGTTTTGAAAACTTAAAAATCAGCACTTTAATTGCAAGTTCTGATGTTTTACCAGAATCACCTTCATTTATTTATGGCGCTCAGCCAGATGGTGCAGGATTAATGAAAAATCCAAATGGTGAGGGCTACATCATGATTACAAACCACGAAATCCTTCAATCAGTTTCTAGAGTTTATTTAGATAAAACTTTTAAACCTGTAAAAGGAGATTATTTAGTTGACGGAATTGGCGGTTTAACACGTTTGTGTTCGGCAACTTTGGCTACTCCGGAAATTCACGGATTTGGCCCTATCTTTTTAACTGCGGGAGAAAGCGGTCAGGAAAGTATGGTTCACGGAATTAATCCCTTAGGATTATCTACCGATAAGAGTAGAACCGACAGGGTTTTACCAGCTTTAGGAAAAGCAAGTATGGAGAATGCTGTTCCGTTGCCAAAAGAAGCTTATCCAGGAAAAACAGTTATTTTAATTGGAGAAGATCAATCGTATGCGACTTCGCATGTAAGTGCAGGGCAATTAATTTTGTATGTAAGTACTGTTGGTGATTTATCTAACGGGAAATTATATGCTTTGAAAAGAACAGATGGAAATCAGGTTGAAACAGATATAAAATTAGGCAGTTCATATCCGGTTTCTTTTGTTGAAATCCCGAATGCTAAAAACTTAACCGGAGCAGTAATTAATACAACTGTAAATGATTTAAAAGCGATTCGTTTTTCAAGAGTTGAAGATGTAGATTACAGAAAAGGCAGCGCAAGCAACAACCGAGAAGTTTACTTTACAGCAACTGGTCAGGCTACTAATAATGCTCCTGTTCAAGGATATACAATGTGGGGAAGAGTTTATAAATTGAAAATGGACGCTGCAGATCCTCTTAAAGGAACTTTAGAATTAGCTGTTGAAGGCGACAGTACTCCCGGAACCGGAATCATCAATCCTGATAATTTATGTGTAACTGAAAACTATGTTTACATTCAGGAAGATGGTGACAGCTATTATGCCGATGCAAAACACGATTCATACATCTGGCAGTACGGCATTACTACAAAACAAAACAAGCCTTGGTTAAACATGAACCACAAAAGAACTGATGCGGCTTGGAATACTTTATACAACCAATCTGGTGAAATGAGATTTGGAAGCTGGGAATTTGGTGCTATGGAAGATATTTCAGACATCATTGGAGTTCCAGATACTTTCACGGTAAATATTCACCCTCATACCTGGCAGAGTGATGCATTTAAAAATGCTGACGGTTCAGGAACCCAAACTAATAAAGAGGGAGGACAAACTGTAATTATTAGAAACGTACAACGATAATAATCACATTCAAAATCTATTTACAACCCTTATTTATCAATAAGGGTTGTTTCTATTACAGTACTATTATGAAATTAAAACACTTTACTTTCCTGATTTTAGTGCTTTGTTTTTTCTTTTCATGCCAGAAAAATGAAGACTCTAAGGCAACCGTAAAACAAGATTTATTAATTGATTTAACCAAACTAAATAATGAAATTGTTCAGTTTCAGAAATTAGTAACCCAAAATGCATCTCAAAAAGAAATCGTAGAGCAGTTTAAAAAATCCCGTCTCATTTATAAAAAATCTGAATGGGCGATTGAATATTTTATTCCTGAAACAGCCAGATTTATGAACGGTCCAGCTTTAGACGAAATGGAATTAGAAGAAAACAGGTCTTTTGAACCTCATGGATTTCAGGTAATGGAAGAAATGATTTATCCTGAATATTCTGCAGAAAGCAAAGAGGATTTAACCCGAGAATTAAACATCTTCAAATCCAATATTAAACAGCTAAAAAGTACTTTTGAAGTTATTACAATCAGCGATGATTATGTTTTGGATGCCATTCAGCAAAATGTATTTCGTGTTATTGCTTTAGGAATTACAGGTTTTGACAGCCCAATTTTACAGTCATCAATTCCTGAAGCCGGAGAAAGTTTAATTTCGATTCCTAAATCTTTGGAAAAAATTAATACTAATAGTAAATCATTAAAAGAATTAAAAAATCTGACTTCAAAAGCACAGAAGTATTGTAAAGAAAACAACAACTTTAATGCTTTTAGCCGAGCTGTTTTTATATCCGAATATCTAAATCCGATTTCAAAACAGCTTAAAGCTTTTCAAAAAGAAGAAAATATAAAAAATGTAAAGAAAACCAATCCTTTAAAGCCAACTATTGAAACTTTATTCGATAAAGAAGCTTTTGATGTAAATGCATTTGTACTTTCAGAGGAATATAATTTTACCAAAGAAAAAGCAGTTTTGGGCGAAAAATTATTTTATGACAAAAGCCTTTCTAAAAACAATGATCGAAGTTGTGCCACTTGTCATAATCCCGAAAAAGCTTTTACCGATGGTTTAAAAACAAACGTTTCTCTTACTGGTTCTAATTTAGCACGCAATACTCCTACACTGACTTATGCTTCGTTGCAAAATGCTCAGTTTTGGGATATGCGTCAATTAGATTTAGAAAAACAAAGTGTCGATGTCATTCAGAATAAAGATGAAATGCATGGTTCTATGGAAAACATTCATGCTAAAATTCTGCTGGATAACGATTATATAAAACTGTTTAAAAAAGCGTATCCAAAAACATCAAAACCTGAAGCCTGGCAGATTCAAAATGCTATTGCCAGTTACGTACGCTCTTTAAACTCTTTTGATTCAAGATTTGATGAATATATGAGAGGGAATAAAAACATTTTAGACAATCAGGAAATTGAAGGAATGAACCTCTTTATGGGAAAAGCAAAATGTGCTACCTGCCATTTTACACCTTTGTTTAACGGAACGGTTCCGCCAAGTTATTCTAAAACCGAACATGAAGTTATTGGAACTCCAAATGAAGCTTCAGGAAAATCTTTAAGTCCGGATAAAGGCCGCTTTTTATACAACAAAATGCCACAATTGGTAGGCGCATTCAAAACTCCAACAGTAAGAAATGTTGCAGTAACCGCACCATATATGCATAATGGAGTTTTTAAAACCCTTGAAGAAGTAGTTTCTTTTTACAATAAAGGAGGCGGAATTGGTTTAGGTTATGAAGTAGAAAATCAAACTTTACCTTTCGACAAATTGAATTTAACTGTAAAAGAAGAACAAGCTCTTGTTTCTTTTATGAAAACGCTTACGGATAAAAGATATCAATAAAACTTACATATCAAGTAAAAAAAAACGCTAAGAATTATTTTCTTAGCGTTTTTCATTTTTTAGTCTAAAACCAAACCTATCTGGCCGTCGTCGTCTAATTCTGTTTCCACAGGATCATCTTCTGATATTTCTGGCTTTTCAGGAACTTCTTCGACTGGTTCTTCATAAGGAAGTGGGTCTAATAAATTAACCTGTTTTAGTTTATCTGTAGTTAATTGATTTCCTAAAGCTTTGAAACCTTTTACAGCTATAAAATCTTCTACATCAATATGTAAATCTTCTTTTTGAACTCCTTTTACTTTCGCAAAAACCAATTGTGCAACCGGACGATAATCTGTCGAAACGATTTCTAGCTGCGAGTTTGGATGGTCTGTAATAAAGCTTTCCTCTTTTCCTTCATTTTCTACAAGGAAGCGTTTCAGGAAATAACGTTCTTTTTCTCCATCATAATAAATAGCCGAAATTGGTTTTTTCGGTTTCCACTTTTCCAATATAATCATATCTTCCTCAAAGTGAGTCGATAATTCCGGAATAATGACTTTTAATTTACCTGTCTGGCTTATTACTAAGATTTTGTCACTTGGTTTAAATTCGCCAAGTAATTCACCTCTGGCATCAACATTTAAACGTTTTACGGTATCATCGAACCAAACTTTTCTTGGCAGTAAAGTCGAAATTCCTTTTTCTTTTAATTCGATTTTTTTGATTGGATATTTGGTTACCAAATTTCCTTTTGATCCTCGGCCTTTAATGGCTAATTTGGCAAAATCAATATCGAATTTCAGTTTCTTAATGGTTCCAACCTGACGTAATAATATGGTAATAACTTCAGCTTCTCCATTCGGATTATGTGAAAAATAAACTACCTGAGAACCATTTGTACCATTTGTTAAATCGTAAGCTTTATCACGTGTTACTCCCGTAACATTAAAACGTTTGATATACGAAGGTCCCGATTTTCCATCTCGATACATCATATTGTAAATAGTACGTTTATCACTCTTATCAAAAACAGCAACGTGTATAATATCTTTTCCGATGAATGTTTTGGCGTCGACTTTTGTAATCATCAATGTTCCGTCTCGTAAAAACACGATAACATCATCAATATCAGAGCAATCACCTACATATTCATCTTTTTTCAAGCTGGTTCCAACAAAACCTTCTTCGCGGTTTACATATAGTTTTGTATTTCTTAAAACTACTTTTGTTGCCTCGACATTATCGAAAACACGAAGTTCTGTCTGACGTTCACGGCCTTTTCCATATTTCTCTTTTAATTTGGTAAAGTAAGCAATTGCAAAATCGGTTAAATGCTCCAGATTATGCTCTACTTCTTTCATTTCGTCTTCTAACTTCGCGATAAAATCATCGGCTTTGTCAGAGTCGAAACGGGTAATACGAATCATTGGGATTTGGGTCAATCTTTGTAAATCATCATCATTAATTTCTCTGACAAATGATTTTTTGAAAGGCTCAAAACGATCGTATAAATATTTATAAAGTGCTTCTCTATCAGAATACAATTTAAAATCAATGTACATTTCTTCACGAATGAAGATTTTCTCCAAAGTAGAGAAATGCCATTTGTTCTTTAATTCTTCTAACTGAATTTCTAATTCCTGACGAAGTAAATCAACGGTTCTGTGTGTCGAAATTTTCAACATTTCAGAAACTCCGATAAACAATGGTTTATTATCTTCAATAACACAACCTAAAGGCGCAACAGATGTCTCGCAGGCTGTAAAAGCAAATAAAGCATCGATTGTTTTATCCGGAGAAACTCCCGGGAAAAGATGAATTAAAATCTCAACATCGGCAGCAGTATTGTCTTCAATTTTCTTGATTTTGATTTTACCTTTATCATTGGCTTTCAAAATACTGTCAATTAAACTCGATGTATTGGTCGAAAACGGAATCTGTGTAATGACCAATGTATTTTTGTCTAATTGCGAAATTTTAGCACGCACACGCACACGTCCACCGCGAAGTCCGTCATTGTAATTCGACACATCGGCAATACCCTGCGTCATGAAATCAGGATATAAAGTAAAAGCTTTTCCTTTTAAAATCTTGATCGAAGCATCGATTAATTCATTAAAGTTATGAGGAAGTACTTTTGTAGAAAGTCCAACCGCAATACCCTCTGCTCCCTGTGCCAAAAGCAATGGAAATTTTACAGGAAGATTGTTTGGTTCTGCACGACGACCATCATACGAAACACCCCAATCCGTAATTTTTGGAGAATACAAAACCTCTAAAGCAAATTTAGATAAACGTGCTTCAATATAACGCGAAGCTGCTGCTCCGTCGCCCGTTAAAATATTACCCCAGTTTCCCTGACAGTCAATCAATAAATCTTTTTGACCAATTTGCACCATTGCATCACCAATACTCGCATCTCCGTGTGGGTGATACTGCATGGTGTGACCTACAACATTCGCAACTTTATTATAACGACCATCATCCAACTCTTTTAAAGAGTGCATAATACGACGCTGAACCGGTTTAAATCCATCCTCAATAGCAGGAACTGCACGTTCTAGAATTACATACGAAGCATAATCCAAAAACCAGTCTTTATACATTCCCGTTACTTTAGTAATAACGTCTTCTCCTTCTTCTTCCTGATTTTCGTAAAAATGCTGTCCTTCAAAGTGTTTAGCATCTACATTGATAATCTCATCGTCATCTCCATCCTGATTGTCGTCAATTAGGTTTTCATCTTGATTATTCTCGTCGTCGCTTGGAATTATGTTATCGTCTTCTTCGTCTTTCATTTTATATGCTGAATTATTTCAGTAAACTTTTTTTATTCATAATCATCGTCAAAATATTTTATACCAGCTTTTTTAAAAAGCTCTTCCATTTGACTAAAGCAAAAGCCATTGTAATTTTCAAGGTTTTTTGATTCTCTAAAACCTTTGCATGACAAACAAAGCTCTTTGTAACCAATTATTCTATTTTTTTTATCTCTAAAAAGTATCATATGCCGTGGCATATAACAATCTGCTAGTCCCTCTACTACTTTACAACTATCCTGAGACATTAATTCCAGTAATTCTGTTTTCAATACTGAATTTAATACTACTTTTTCTTTAACCTTTGTACTATCAAAATTCAATTTATAATCAACAACTAGATCTTTTGTATACTTATTATCTTTTTTAGTAATTTTTCTATCCCATCGCATTCGGTCTTCATAAGACAAAACCTCAACTTTAGATAAATTCTTTAAAGGAAAATCTCTTCTTTTGATTACTTCGCTTTGTGATTTAAAAACTTTTGCTTTTTCATTTACTATTGAAGATTCTGCATTTTCTTTTTTACAAGAAATAGCTATCAGGATAAAAATCAAAAACAATGCTTTCCTCATAATTCAAATTCGAATTTTAGTTTAAACCTCTTCAAGCTCATCAATCTCAACCTTCAAATTCTTGATAATAAACTCTTGTCTGTCTGGCGTATTTTTCCCCATATAAAAAGACAATAACTGCTCAATCGAAGTGTTTTTATCCATCATAACCGGATCAAGTCGAATGGTTTCTCCAATAAAGTTTTTGAACTCATCTGGCGAAATCTCTCCTAAACCTTTAAATCGGGTGATTTCTGGTTTTGGCTTTAGTTTCTCAATCGCATCTTTTCTTTCTTCTTCTGAATAACAGTAAATGGTTTCTTTTTTGTTTCGAACCCTGAAAAGAGGTGTCTGCAAAATGTACAAATGACCTTCTTTGATTAATTCAGGGAAAAACTGCAAAAAGAAAGTAATCAACAATAAACGAATGTGCATTCCGTCGACATCGGCATCTGTTGCGATTACGATGTTGTTATAACGTAGTTTTTCAAGCCCGTCTTCGATATCTAAAGCTGCTTGAAGTAAATTGAATTCTTCATTTTCATACACAATTTTTTTCGTCATTCCGTAGGAGTTCAAAGGCTTACCACGTAAACTAAAAACTGCTTGTGTATTTACGTCACGTGACTTTGTAATCGATCCGGAAGCCGAATCTCCCTCGGTAATAAAAAGTGTACTCTCTAAATTTCTTGGGTTTTTGGTATCAGGAAGATGCGCACGGCAGTCTCTTAATTTCTTATTATGAAGGTTCGCTTTTTTAGCACGATCTGTTGCCAGTTTTCTAATTCCTGATAATTCTTTTCTTTCACGTTCGGCCTGCAAAATTTTACGCAATAAAGCTTCGGCTGTTGTTGGATTTTTATGCAGATAATTATCTAACTTAGTTTTGATAAAGTCGTTTACAAAAGTACGAACAGAAACTGGAGGTGTTCCATCATCTGAACCCATATCTGTAGAACCTAATTTAGTTTTGGTCTGAGACTCAAAAACCGGTTCCATAACTTTAATGCTAATCGCACTCACAATCGATTTACGAACATCTGATGCCTCGAAATTCTTATTGTAAAACTCACGAATTGTTTTTACAACGGCTTCGCGATAGGCCGCTAAGTGCGTTCCTCCCTGCGTTGTATTCTGACCGTTCACAAAAGAGTGATATTCTTCACTGTACTGCGTTTTACTGTGTGTTAACGCAACTTCAATATCATGCTCTTTTAAGTGGATAATTGGGTATTCTAAATCTTCTTCACTGATTGTTTCTTCTAATAAATCGCGAAGTCCGTTTTCTGAATAATATTTTTCTCCATTGAAAATAATAGTCAAACCATTGTTTAGGTAACAATAGTTTTTAACCATTTTAATCACATATTCTAAACGGAATTTATAGTTCTTAAAAATCGTTTCATCTGGTGTAAAAGTTACTTTTGTTCCTTTACGTTTTGTGGTTTCAATTACATCTTCTTCTGAAACTAAATTTCCTGCAGAAAACTCCGCCGCTTTTTGTTTATCATCACGAACAGATTCTACTCGGAAATAGTTGGAAAGTGCATTTACTGCTTTTGTTCCGACACCATTTAATCCAACTGATTTCTGGAAAGCTTTAGAATCGTACTTTCCACCCGTATTCATTTTAGAAACTACATCCACTACTTTTCCTAACGGAATTCCACGTCCGTAATCACGAACAGAAACTGTTTTGTCTTTTATTCCTACTTCAATAGTTTTTCCAGAGCCCATTACGAACTCATCGATACAGTTATCTAAAACCTCTTTTAATAGAATATAAATACCATCATCCGGCGAAGATCCGTCTCCCAATTTTCCGATATACATCCCGGGACGCATACGGATATGTTCTTTCCAATCGAGTGATCGAATATTATCTTCGGTATATTGATTTTGCTCTAGCATAAGGTGAATTGGATTTTTGGCTAATGTACCATTTATCGGCAAAAAATGAAAGCGTATTTTTTTTTTTGTTACGAATAATAACAAGTTTTCAATCTATTTAAATTGATTTTAAAATAAATGCTCTTTAAAAATATAAAAAAGCAGCAATGAAATAAAAAAATCTATTTGATTCCGAGAACTTCCTTCGCCAAAGCAATCATTTCGGGAGTTCCCGTATTTTTGTTTTTTTCGTCAGAAAGTTTAACCACACCCTGCCAATGTATGTTGTCTGGTTTTGTATCCGTTAATTTGATTACCATATTCATCGCCGGGAGACCAACATCATTGGTGAAATTTGTCCCAATTCCAAAAGACATTTTTATCTTGTCTTTACAAAAATCGACTATCTTTTCTACTTTTTCGTAATTAAGCGAATCTGAAAAAACAATGGCTTTCGATTTTGGATCGATTCCCATTTTAGTATAATGCGAAATCACTTTTTGGGCAAACTCTATTGGATCGCCGCTGTCATGTCGAACTCCGTCAAAAAGTTTAGAATATTTTTTATCAAATTGATTGAAGAATATTTCTGTAGTATAAGTATCTGTTAAGGCAATTCCGAGATCTCCGCCATAAACCTGAGTCCAATGTTCCAAACTTATCAAGTTCGCCATTTTAAAACCATATTGCGCCGCATGAAACATAAACCATTCATGAGCGTGAGTACCCAAAGGTCTTCGGTTATTGACCATGGCAAAATGTACATTGCTGGTTCCTATAAAACTCTGCCCGCCGTTTTCTCTCAAAGTTTCATTGACTAAAACATGAACATCATAAGAATGACGGCGTCTTGTACCAAATTCTAAAATTGAAACGCCTAATTTATTGTAATTATCGATTTTTTCTTTGGTCAGATTTTTTATGGCTTCATCATTTAAACGAATCAAATGATTGGATTTGTAAAAAATCTCCGAAATCAATGCCATTAATGGCACTTCCCATAGAATAGTTCTGTACCAAAATCCTTCAACTGTAACTTTTATTTCCGAACCTTCCTGACTAATCTGGACTTCTGACGGATCAAAACTATATCCCTGAAGAAAATCTAAATAAGTGGGATCAAGATAAGGGCAATAATGCGATAGGTAATTCTTTTCTTCTTTTGTTAACCGAAGATCTGCCAGAGCATCAACAGAACGTCGAAGCAAATCTGCAAAACCATCCGGAAAAATATGTTTACCGCGATTTATAAACCCATAACGAACTTTTGCCTTTGGAAAAAGCTTTATTACAGCATGCTGCATTGTAAATTTATAGAAATCATTGTCTAAAATTGATTTCAAGAAAGTAGTTTCCATAAAAGTTAAATTCGGATCTATAATCGCTAAGATACGGCAATTTAATCTATTTTGAAATTATTTTAACCGAGACAACACTATTCGTATCCACAAAAATCGTAATATATTCTCCTACATTACTGTCAATCAGAATTTGAAATTCTAAACCGCCTCTTTTCTCTTTTGCGTTCTGAACTTTAACGGGCTGATTCTTTTTATTTAAATAGAAAACCTGATCTGATTTTGAAACGTTTTTTATTTCAAACGTGATTTTATCTCCATTTTTGGCTTCAATTAATCCAGAATTAGGCGATTTAATTTTATAATCATTTTCAATTGTAGAATTGAAAATTAAAGGGCCATTTAAAAAATCTTCTTTGCTTATTCTGCTTCCTAAATAAGAACCTGAATCTGGATAATGTTTAGCGAAAAAATAATCTGGATCCGTGTCAAAATAAACAGGGTTAAAATCATTTACCATTCTGCCTTTACTGCTGTCGTAATAACCTTGTCCCCAGGTTACATCTATCAAACGCCATTTTTTATCAACCAAAACCATATTCCAGGCATGATTAGACGATGTGTTTTTACGGCCGATATCTCGTAATGAAGTTTTAGAATCACCACGTACAATTTCAGATTTTAATCCAGTTAATGAAGCTAAATGCTGATACAAAGCTGTAAATCCCTCGCAGACAGCTTTTTTAGAAGTAAATGCTTTTTGAACCAATTTATCGTTCAATTGCTGGATTTTCCTTTGCTTTTCAGCTTCGGTAGAATACGTAAAACCTTGTGTTCTGGGTGGATTTAAATACGCATTATAATCATATTTTAGGTTTAAGGCAATCCAAGTGTATATGGCTCTTGCTTTATCCGAATCTGACTTGAAATCGTCCTGAATTCTCTCTGCTAATTTTTCTGTTGTAGAAAAGCTTTTAGGGTATTTTGCAACAATTTTATCCACTTCACTAAGCTTTTGAGCAAAAGTGACATTCAGGAAAAAAAATTGCAGGAAAAGAAATATAAAAGGAGTTTTTTGTATTCTCATTTTAAAAACTTGATTTTATAATGTCTTTTAATTGCTGGTCTAATTCTGGATTTGAGATTTTATTTTGTTCCAAGTCAAAATTAGTGTTGAAAGATGGAAGCGAAAAAGAACCTTTAATTTCAGCACCATAACGCGGGAAAAGATTTTGAGCAATTCCTAAAACTGAACTGCCGCCTCTTCCGCCTGGCGAAGTAGCTAATAATAACATTGGTTTGTGCTGAAAAACATCTTTTTCAATTCGGGAACTCCAGTCGAAAACATTTTTAAAAGCAACAGAATAATTGCCATTATTTTCTGCCATCGAAACAACCAGAAGATCAGCTTCTTTAAGCTTATTCAAAAAGGCTTGTGCCAGTTTGTGCTGTCCTATTTCTTTTTCAAGATCTACGCTAAATACGGGCATCGCAAAATCATTAAGATCTAAAACTTCTACTTCAGCATTTTCAAACAAATTAGACGCATAAGTTGCTAAATGTTTGTTGATTGACTGTTGGCTGTTACTTCCTCCAAAGGCTATTATTTTCATAGTGTGGTATTTATAAATTTGATGGGTTCAAAAATTAAGCCATAAAACTATTATTCAGTTCATCTTCAAACTAAATATTTTTTATGTATCAAAAATATTTACTCAGGTTCTATTTCATATATCTCCTTTTGAATCTCAACTGAATATTCATTTGGATAAATTTTACCTCCGTAAGATTTTGCATACACCTTAGTAAATTCTGCTCCAAAATAAAGAATAATTGCCGAATAATAAACCCAAACCAAAATAATTATTACAGATCCCGCTGCACCATAAACAGAAGCCACGGTTGAACTTCCTAAATAAAAACCTATGGCAAATTTACCAATCATAAAAAGAACCGCAGTTACACCTGACCCTATAAAGGCATCTTTCCATCTGATTTTTCCATCAGGCAGAGTCCTGAAGATAATGGTAAAAAGCAGAGTGATACTCGCCAGCACAATTACAATATTAACCACATAAAATAAATAAACAGTACTTTCCGGAAAGTAAATTTTTAAACGTGAGCTGACCAAATCTAATGTTGTATTTACCAGAAGACTCACCAGCATCAAAAACCCTACAGATGCAATCATTGAAAATGACATTAATCGATTTTGAATGAATTTTTTAATGCCTTTATCTGGTTTGGCACGTAATCCCCAAATAAAATTTATGGAACTTTGTATTTCTGCAAAGACTCCCGAAGCTCCAATTAACAGCATTACAATTCCAAAAACGGTTGCAAACATGTTATCTCCAGATAATTGTACATTTTTTATAGCTTCCTGAATTTGAATGGCGGCACTATTACCTACCATACCGTTTATCTGTCCGTATAATTGACCTGCTACAGCTTCTTCACCAAAAAAGAAACCGCAAACAGTTATGATAATAATTAACAACGGAGGCAATGCAAATATGGTATAATAGGATAATGCTGCGCTAAGCTTGATAGCGTTGTCATCATTAAATTCTAAAAAAGTATTCTTTAATAGAAACCATGTTTTTTTAAAAATATTTTTGATTTTCATCTGCTGTTTTTTTTGATATTCTCTCAAATTTACGCAATAATGGAAAATCTTTAATTCTTGCTTTTTAATGGAATTTTACATTTTTTCCATCTACCGATATTTAATTCCTAAATACTACTAATTGGCGAAATCCTTTCACTACCGATATTTAATTCCTGACAGAATAATCTCTTAAAGATTTAATCGATAACAAAATAACTGATGTAAAGCAATTGCACCGTAGGGATTATACAGCTAAGTTTATTTATAATGACAAAAAATCCCTTTATCATAAACAGTCCACAAACTTGCTTTTTGATTGGCCGCTTTTAAAGCATTATTTGCCCATGTATTACAGGTATAAAAAAGGCTGTAACTTCCTTTAGCTTCATAAAAAGCATCTTTTTTTCCGTAACTGTGCCCTTCAATCCATTGTGGATGAATTGGATCACTAAAACTATTCGAAATATAATTTACTAGATTTTGATAATTTTCTTCTGAAATTAAAATACGTTTGCAGTCGTCGCCTTCTTTTAATTGTTTGAAAAAGGTTGTATGCATGGCCGATGAACTAACTCCAAAAGCAGCTTTTAAAGCTGTACTCGCTTTTAGATCTGACCATTCGGGCGTATCCAAATAAAAGCCTTTATCCCCCCAGCCGAAACCGATATAATTCATTAATGAATCTTTTGATTGGGTTTGATTAAACTGAATCTGGTTCCTCCAGTCTTTGATTTCATTTTTTACGGGAACGACAATATCCGTATGAACGCCATTTGAAAGAATATAAATTGGAACTGTTCTTTGTTGTTTTATTAAATCGGCATTTGAATTAACGGTAATTTTAGAAATCAGATAAACTGATACGACATACAAAACAAGAAAACTAAAGATTCCGAAAATTGTCCAGCCCAGAAATTTGAAAGATTTTTTCAACATTTTAATTGATTGATTTTAGATTAGTAATTGGTTAATTTTTCTGTAACCAATTTTTGAGCCAAAAATTTCAAACTGTTAAATTGTTTGCGAAATGGCACGCGTATTTTACGGATTCGCTTTCGCGAAAGCGCGGATTTACACGGATTTTTTATTCGTGTTTTTTGTCATCCTGAGCGATCCCGAGGCTTCGGGAGAAGGGCACGCAAGTAAATCTACAATCTAAATCGCCAATCTTTGCGGGGCTTCGACTTCGCTCAGCCTGACAATCGAAAAACTCAACTTTCAGACATAAAAAAAACTGCTGAATCTCTTCAGCAGTTTTAGTCTTTATTCTTTGTTCTTTATTCTATCTTCTCTAAAAAAGGATTAAACGTTGAAACGGAAGTGCATTACATCTCCATCTTTTACAACATATTCTTTTCCTTCCACTTTAAATTTTCCAGCTTCTTTTGCTTTTGCTTCAGAACCGTATTGAACGTAATCTTCGTATGAAATAACTTCAGCACGAATGAAACCTTTTTCAAAATCAGTGTGGATAACTCCAGCTGCTTGCGGTGCTGTAGCTCCAATGTTGATTGTCCAGGCACGAACTTCTTTTACACCTGCTGTAAAATACGTTTGTTGTTTTAATAATTTATAAGCCGCACGAATTAAAACTGATGCTCCCGGCTCAGTTAATCCCATATCTTCTAGGAAAACCTGACGCTCTTCATAGCTTTCTAATTCTGTAATATCAGCCTCTGCTCCTACTGAAAGAATAATAACTTCAGCTTCTTCATCTTTCACTAATTCACGAACCTGATCTACATATTTGTTACCGTTTACTGCTGAATTCTCATCAACATTACAAACATATAAAACTGGTTTTGCTGTAATTAATTGAAAAGATTCCATTAGAACTTCTTCATCATTACCTTGAGGTATAATAGTACGAGCTGATTTGGCTTGCAATAATGACTCTCTAATTCTATCTAAAAGTGCTTTTTCAGTCTGCGCTTCTTTATTTCCGGTTTTAGCAGCACGATTTACTTTTTCTAAACGTTTTTCAACAGTTTCTAAGTCTTTTAATTGTAACTCGATATCAATCGTTTCTTTGTCACGAATTGGGTTAACGTTTCCGTCAACGTGAACAATATTGTCATTATCAAAACAACGTAAAACGTGAATAATAGCATTACACTCTCTAATATTTCCTAAAAACTGGTTTCCAAGACCTTCCCCTTTACTTGCTCCTTTTACCAAACCTGCGATATCTACGATATCTACGGTTGCCATTTGTACGCGTTCTGGTTTTACCAATTCTTCTAACTTGTTGATTCTTGGATCCGGAACGTTTACAACACCAATATTAGGTTCGATAGTACAAAACGGAAAGTTAGCACTTTGCGCTTTTGCATTAGATAAACAATTAAATAATGTTGATTTTCCAACATTTGGTAATCCTACAATTCCTGCTTTCATCTGTTGTTTCTGTTTATTTTATTCGACACTGATTATATCAGGTCTTGTCATTAACAATTGTATTGTAATGGTTTATGATTTACGTCTTTATTTTTTTGTTTCTGCCAAAATGATATTTTTTGGCTTTAAAATTTTGCAAATATAAGATTTAATAGCTCGTAACCGAAGTAAAAATGTGCATTAATACAATTTTAAGGCTATTCTTAAAAATTTTTAAACTTTTTATTAAGTTTTTGTTAAAAAATAGTAATTTTATAAAAATTTACAACAAAAAACAAACCAAAAAACCAATAACCATGAAAAAGATTGCATTATTTTTATTGATGCTGAATTCAGCATTTCTTTTTGCGCAGAAAGAAGCATCCGGTGTCGTCAAAGACAAGACAGGATCACCGCTTCCGGGAGTTAATATTGTCGAAAAGGGAACCTCAAACGGTGTTTCAACCGATTTTGAAGGAGGTTTTAAAATAAAAGTGAAAGATGGAGCCACATTAATTTTTAGTTATGTTGGTTTTGCCACAGTCGAAAAAACAGCTTCAGAAAAGATGAGTATTGTTTTAGACGAAAGCGGCGGACAAATCTTAAGCGACGTTGTTGTCATAGGATCCAGAAATACGAAAAGAACCGTTGTAAATTCTGCCGTTCCTATTGATGTAATTAATGTAAAAGAAGTTACAACACAAAGTGGAAAAATTGAAATTAATCAATTACTGCAATATGTAGCACCGTCTTTTAATGCAAACAAACAATCTGGTTCTGATGGCGCTGACCACGTTGATCCTGCATCATTAAGAGGTATGGGTCCTGACCAGACTTTAGTTTTAATTAATGGAAAAAGAAGACACCAGTCGTCTTTAATTAACTTATTTGGAACTCGCGGACGCGGCAATACAGGTACGGATTTAAATGCAATTCCGGCAGCTTCAATCAAAAGAATTGAAATCCTGCGTGACGGTGCAGCGGCTCAATACGGTTCTGATGCGATTGCGGGAGTTATTAATATTGTAACCAACGACAATGTAAACGAACTTACAGGTTCTATTACCTACGGAGTTTTTAATACCAATGCAAAAGGCGATTTCCTGCCGGGAACTCCAAATACAAAAGGATACAGATTAGATCAGAATGGAAACGGAAATTCATACGGAAAAGATCAGGATTTTGACGGAGGATCTGTTAGAATTGCTGCCAATTACGGTGTTGCATTAGGAACCAAAGGCGGTTATGCGAATTTTACGGGAGAGTTTTTAAACAAAAATAAAACATTAAGACCTGCTTATGATTTTAGAAAAGGTTTTGGTGATGCCGAAATGCAAGGCGTAAACTTGTTTGCTAATTTTGCTGTTCCTCTTGCTGATAAAACTGAGTTTTATGCTTTTGGAGGAAGCAATTTTAGAGATACTGATGCCTATGCTTTTACCAGAAATGATGGAGAAAGAGTTGTAGAATCGGTTTATCCGGGAGGTTATACCCCAAGAATTACTTCAAAAATCAATGATAATTCGGTTGCTGCAGGAATTAGAACAGAATCTGGCGGAGGATGGAAATTTGATCTAAGTAATACTTTTGGAATGAATAAATTTCAATATGATATTAAAGGAACCATAAATGCTTCGCTTGAAGAAAAATCACCGCTTGAATTTGATGCAGGAGGGCACAGCTTACTTCAAAACACAACTAATTTTGATATTTCTAAAAACTACGACAGTGTTCTAAACGGTTTCAATATAGCTTTTGGTACTGAATTTAGAGTTGAAAAATTTGAAATTTTTGCCGGAGAAGAAGGTTCTTACACTACGTATGACACAAACGGCGTGCCTATTACCGATCCAACAACGCAAAGCGCACCAACGGTTCCAAATCCAGATTACGATCCTTCAGACCCCGACTCTTCCCCTACAATTCCAAGACCTGGAAGTTCTCAAGGTTTTCCGGGTTACAGTCCTGCAAATGAAGTTAATAAAAGCCGTACCAACTTTTCATTATATGCCGATGGTGAATTAGATGTTACCGAAGCTTTTATGGTGAGCGCAGCAGTTCGTTTTGAAAATTACAGTGATTTTGGAAGTACTGTAAACGGAAAATTAGCCTCTAGGTTAAAACTTGGCGATCACTTTAATTTAAGAGGCTCTGTAAGTACAGGATTCCGCGCGCCGTCTTTGGCACAAATTTATTATAATTTACGTTTCACCAACTTTAACTCCAGCGGTGCAACCGAAGTTTTATTAGCCCCAAATGACAGCGAGGTTACAAGAGCTTTTGGAATTGATAAATTAAATGAAGAAAAAGCAGTAAATGCTTCTTTGGGTTTCACGGCTTCATTTGGAGATTTCACTGCAACTGTTGACGGGTATTATATTCAGGTAAAGGATCGTATCGTTCTTACCGGATATTTTGATGCAGAACCTTTAAACTTAGGAGTTTCAGAAGCGCAGTTTTTTGCTAATGGAGTCGATACCAGCACTCATGGTTTAGACTTGGTTTTATCGTGGAAGAAAACATTTGATTTTGGACAATTGAATGCCACTTTAGTAGGAAACATCAATGATATGAAAATTGACAAAGTAAAAAATGGTGCTTTAGATGAAGCTACTTTTTTTGGAAAACGTGAAAAAGCCTTTTTATTGGCTTCGGCACCAGACAGTAAATTTGGATTAAACTTAAATTATTCTAAAAATAAATTTGATGCCGGATTAGCCTTTACACGTTTCAGTAAAGTAGTTCTGGTTGATTATGCTGATGAAGACGACGTTTACAACCCAAGATTAGTAACCGATTTAACATTGGGATATCAATTAAGCAAAAGCTTAAAATTAAGCATTGGAAGCAATAACCTATTTAATGTGTATCCAACCAAACAAGATGAACAAGGAAACACCGAAGCTGGTGGTTATTGGGATGCTGTACAAATGGGTTTCAGCGGTGCATATTACTATGCCAGACTTGGATTTAATTTTTAATCACGAGATTTATATAAAAAACAAAAAATCCTGAACAATAGTTCAGGATTTTTTTATACTAAAAAGACATTTTACATCTTATATTTCACAAAAAAAATTGACAATTACATCTTAAATTCCAGCGAGCTTACAATCGCTTTTTCTTCATCTGTAGCAACAAAACCAGAAATATCCCAGTAATTAGTCAAAATCTTATTCTTTTTATTAAAAAGCGATTTCTCTTTAAAAACATCACTTTCACTATAAGTAAAATTTTGTCGGTTAAAATTGGTTGTCGTAAAACTATTACGAACCTGAATTTTTTTAACCTCTTCTTTTAAAATCAAATTATAAGCGATTTCTTCATTTGAATTCAGCAGATAATAATCCTCTCCGTCTAACCTATAATCTACTTTTATAAAAGATCTTGTAATATTCTTTGAGTTTTCAGTTGTTTTTTCCACAACTTTATCAAGATTCTGTGGTGTTATATCAATTGTAAATTCAACAATAAGTTTCTTTTCGGGATCGTAAATAATTTCAAAATTATCAATAGCCTCTTTTGCTTTGTCAAAAGGCGTAATTGTCATTACATAATAATCTTTGTTTTTAGCGTGGCCTCTTATAATAAAGTCATATTCTTTTTTTGCTTTTGGATCTAAAAGCGGATCAAAGTATTTAAAATCAGAATAATTCTTCATTATATTATTCAAATCATAACCTTTTAAATCTGTACTTACATCAGTCTCCAACAAACCATACGATCTGTTTTGCTCTACCAAAAGTGTTGTAGAAGGTTTTCCTGAAAACTGAAAATTAACCAGACCGTCATTATAATAAGAGTATTTATTATCAAGCATAAAAAATTCTCTTACATACACTTTCAACCTATATGATGAAGCTAGTTTATCTGCCGAGTTTGAAACTATTTTTTGCAGTACTTTTTGCGGAGATTGCTTAGACAATACGATTTCGTCCAGTTTGTTGTTTTTATTATTCAGATAAACAACAAAACCATTTTCTTTTAAAGAAGCCCATCGAATCGTTAAATCTTCGTAATTAGTTTCAGAAATCTGAACATTTGAAGCGCCGTTTAATATAAAAGTAACTTTACCATCTTTGTTACTCGATAAAATCTGTTTTGTTTTTAAAATTTCGACAGTCACATTTTCAATAGGTAATAAAGTTTCTATATCCTTTACAATTATAGAATATTCCTCATTTTGCGAAAAAACGCTAACACTAGACAAAACAAAAAATAAAAGTATGCTTTTCCTCATAAGCTTGTTAAATTTTCAACTAAAGTATTATTTTTTTAACAATAAAGCAACCCCTAAAAAAATAAAACATTCGTTGTCAATAAATTAACTTTAACAAATACCTGATATCAGGGTAAAAAAAATCCCGAGTAAAAACTCGGGATTTCTATATTTTTAATCAAAAAGTTTTATTCGTCACCATGCAGAAACGCTTGTCTGTTTAACAAAGTTTCGTCATCTTCTACGTGATTATCATCCGGCACACAACAATCAACAGGACAAACAGCAGCACATTGAGGTTCATCATGAAAACCTTTACACTCTGTACATTTTCCAGGAACAATATAATAAATTTCATCAGAAATTGGAGTCTGCGCATCATCAGCGTCAACTTCAGTTCCGTCAGGTAAAATTACAGTTCCCTTAAGGCTTGTTCCGTCTTTATATCTCCAATCATCTGCTCCTTCGTATATTGCTGTATTTGGGCATTCTGGTTCACAAGCCCCACAGTTTATGCATTCGTCAGTTATAATTATTGCCATCTTTTATTAATCTTAAAGTTAAAAGTCTAAAAGTTCTAAAGTCAAAATAAAGACAAGTCTAGCTTTTGGCCTGATGACTTTTGACTTTCGACTTAATTATGCTTATTTTTGTGCAAAATTACAATCAAAACAATTCATAAACAAACATTATGACATTAGAAACAAAAAAAAGTGTTTTTGTTGAATTAGGAAAATTTTTAAGCCAGTTTTCTGAAAAGCAATCCGAGAAAAAATCTGGTGTCTTATATAATGATATCTTTTTTGATGATTTCGAAAAACTTATTCATCTATCGCAGTCACACAACGGATGGTACACGCCTGAACAAGTATATTTTGCAATAAAATCCTGGGCTGAGGCTCTAACAGACGAAAACATTGAAAAATGGCTTTCAAAATATACTGCAGACTTTGCTCAAAACGACCGAAAAGAAAAAACCGTTGCGTTAATTCTGGCAGGAAATATTCCGCTTGTAGGTTTTCATGATTTTCTTTCGGTTTTAATTACCGGAAACAAGGCAGTAATAAAAACTTCATCAAACGATCAGCATTTACTACCCTTTTTAGCCAAATATTTAATTGCAGTTGATGAAAGTTTAAAAGATAAGATCACTTTCGTAGATGGAAAACTCGAAAACTTTGATACCGTAATTGCCACAGGAAGTAACAATACAGCTCGATACTTCGAATATTATTTTAAAGATAAACCTTCGATTATTCGTAAAAACAGAAATTCGACAGCCGTTTTAAACGGAAAAGAATCTCACGAACAATTAGAGGCTTTGGGCGAGGATATTTTTAGATATTTTGGTTTAGGATGCCGAAATGTTTCTAAACTTTTTGTCCCGAAAGGATATTCTTTCGATGCCTTTTTTCAGGCGATTTTTAAATATCAGGACGTTATTCATTATGAAAAATACGCTAATAATTACGATTATAATAAAGCGGTTTTTTTAATGAGTAATTTCAAACTTACTGACAATGGTTTTATAACTTTAAAAGAAGACTCAAGCTACGCCTCGCCTATCTCGAGCGTTTTCTTTGAATACTACGAAAACCTTGAAGATTTAAAATCACGCCTTAAAACCGATGAAGAGCAAATTCAATGCATTGTCAGCAATAATTTGATTGAAAATAGTGTTTCATTTGGACAGACCCAAAATCCTCAATTGTGGGATTATGCAGATAACGTTGATACTATAACGTTTTTGTTAACAACAAAGTAAAAAAATGTTTAATTATTTCGAATTATTTATCGCTTTTTCAGCTCCTATTACCGAAATTTGCATCTTTAATTTTTTCGACAAATTTTTCGACTATTAACAACAACCATGAAAAAACACAACTACAGCGCAGGACCAAGTATTTTACCTCAGGAAGTTTTTGAAAAAGCATCAAAAGCAGTTTTAAATTTTAATGATTCAGGATTATCTATTCTTGAAATTTCGCACCGAAGCAAAGATTTTGTGGCTGTTATGGATGAAGCTCGTTCGCTGGCTTTAGAATTATTAGGACTTGAAGGAAAAGGATATCAGGCTTTGTTTTTACAAGGTGGTGCAAGCACGGCATTCTTGATGGCTCCTTACAACTTATTGAAAGAAAACGGAAAAGCGGCTTATTTAGATTCTGGAACGTGGGCAGCTGCAGCTATTAAAGAAGCTAAACTTTTTGGAGAAACTATTGTTGTAGCTTCTTCAAAAGATGATAATTATACACATATTCCAAAAGGTTACGAAATTCCAGCAGATGCTGATTATTTTCACTGTACAAGTAACAATACCATTTTTGGAACTCAAATGCATGAATTCCCGTCGACTAACATTCCAGTAGTGTGCGACATGAGTTCTGATATTTTCTCTCGTGAATTAGATTTCTCTAAATTTGACTTAATCTATGCCGGTGCTCAAAAAAACATGGGACCTGCAGGAACAACTCTTGTTGTGGTTAAAGAAGAAATTTTAGGGAAAAACGGAAGAGCAATTCCTAGTATGTTAGATTATGCTAAACATATCAAAGCAGAAAGTATGTACAATACACCTTCTGTATTTGCAGTTTATGTTTCATTACTAACATTACAATGGATTAAAGCTAAAGGCGGAGTTGCTGCTGTTGAAAAATTAAACAATGCAAAAGCTGATTTACTTTATACAGAAATCGACAGAAACCCATTATTTAAAGGTGCAGCTGCTGTAGAAGATCGTTCTAAAATGAACGTTACTTTCTTATTAAACAACCCAGAGCATACAGAAACTTTTGACGCTTTATGGAAAGCAGCTGGAATTTCTGGATTACCAGGACACCGTTCTGTTGGCGGTTACAGAGCTTCTATTTACAACGCTATGCCTATCGAAAGTGTTCAGGTTTTAGTTGATGTAATGAAAGCACTTGAAAGTAAAGTTTAGTTTTCAGTCTCAGTTTTCAGTTAACAAATACCCAAAAAGAAAAACTATAATAGTTGGTTCATCGATTAAACAATTAAACGTATAAACGATTAAATAGTTAAACCGATTTACCAAATAAACAAAATATCACAAAAATGAAAGTATTAGCCAATGACGGAATTTCTAAAAGTGGAATTCTAGCCTTAGAAAAAGGTGGATTTGAAGTTATAACTACAAAAGTAGCTCAGGAACAAGTAGCTAACTTTATTAATGAAAATAATGTAGACGTAATTTTAGTGCGCAGCGCAACTAAAGTTCGTAAAGATATTATCGACGCTTGTCCTGGTATCAAAATCATCGGTCGTGGTGGTGTTGGTATGGATAACATCGATGTTGATTATGCTAAAAGCAAAGGAATTCACGTAATTAACACTCCGGCTTCATCTTCAGAATCTGTTGCTGAATTGGTGTTTGGACACTTATTTTCTGGTGTTCGTTTCTTACATGACTCAAACAGAAACATGCCTCTTGAAGGAGATTCAAACTTTGACGGTTTGAAAAAAGCATACGCAAACGGAGTTGAATTAAGAGGAAAAACTTTAGGAATTGTTGGTATTGGCCGTATCGGACAAGCTACAGCAAAAATGGCTCTTGGTTTAGGAATGAAAGTTATCGCTGCAGATAGTTTTATTCCGCAAGTAGATGTAAAAGTTGAATTTTTCGACGGACAATCTATTACAACTACAATTGTTTCTCAATCTTTAGAATCTTTATTTAAAGAGTCTGATTTCATTACATTACACGTTCCTGCTCAAGATGGTTACATCATTGGAGAAAAAGAATTTGAACTTTTGAAAGACGGAGTTGGAATCGTAAACTGTGCACGCGGCGGTGTTATTGATGAAGTAGCTTTAGTAAAAGCTTTAGATTCAGGAAAAGTTGCTTTTGCAGGTTTAGACGTTTTTGAAAGCGAACCAAAACCAGAAATGGCAATTTTAATGCACTCTAAAATATCATTAACTCCTCACATTGGAGCGGCAACGGGAGAAGCACAAGATAGAATTGGTACTGAATTAGCTTCACAAATCATTACTTTGTTAAGTTAAGAAGTAAAAAATATAGTATCAGCTAAGGGATTTATTACTTTATTGTAGTAAATCCCTTTTCTTTTTAATTAATTTTGAAGACAAGATTGTATTTATGAAAATTAATAAAAAAACTTCTCTCAGTAAATGGATCATTCTTTTGATACTGCTTACAAGTGCAATTATCTTATTCTCTTCTAATATCTTAACCAACATATTTTCTCTTATTATCGAAAAAGAGTATTTTATTCCAGAGCAGTCTTCCATTTTTACTTTTAAAGAAACTGTAAAAAATGATGGTTCAAGTGATGTATGGAGATATGGAGAAGATTGTACTAATTATTATTACAATCTAAGCACATTTAAGAATGATGTACTATTTTTTCCTAAAAAGAAAATTAATAATTGCCCCGGATTTAATCCTGAAAACATAACCACTTGGTGCGGAATAAAAATACCAAAAACTATTTTTACTACTGACTCCTATTTAAAGTCCAATAAGTAAATAACAAAACATCCAAAAAAAGATAACAATCTATAAATAAATCATTTACAAAATATTTATTAGTATGGTTTATTAAATCAATTCCTTTTTTTAACTAAATTTGATTTCTAATCCCTAATTTATCAAAATCATGTTTGAACAATTAACCCAATTAGTAAAACAATACGGAGGCGATGCTGTTGTAAACAATAACGCTGTCCCAAACGAACATAATGAAGCCGTAATAAGCGAAACAAGCAATTCTATTTTTGAAGGTTTAAAGAAAATCGCTTCTGAAGGCGGAGGCGAAAAACTTGCCGGATTATTTAATGGAGATTCTCCTATCGACAATTCGAATCCTGTAGTACAGCAAATTTCACAGCAGCTTTCTGGAAGTTTAGGAGAAAAATTTGGTTTAAGCAGCACCGATTCTTCTGGAGTAGCTTCAAACTTAATTCCGCAGATTTTAGGTTCATTGGTTAATAAAGCAAAAGATCCTAACGACAGCAGTTTTCAAATTTCGGATATAATCAATTCGATTGCAGGAAACAGCACACAAGCATCTGGAATTATGGATACGATTTCAAAATACGGAGTCCAATTTGGACTAGACCAAAACAACGACGGAAAGCTTGACGTTGCCGATGTTCTTGTCGTTACAAAAAGTAAAGGTGGGATTGCTGGATTTATTGGAAAATTGTTTGGAAGTAAATAAAGATGCTGAGATACTAAGTTGTAAATATTTAGAGCCGTTTATGTTATAAACGGCTTTTTTATTGTTCTAAAACAAAAAACTCAGAATCTTAGCATCTTTAGAACCTTAGTATCTTAAAAAAAACGTAACTTTAAGGTTATGAAAAAGTGTGTATTAATATTACTCTTATTGCTAATCATAATTGCTTGTTCTACAACTTCGCAGAGTATAGCAAATTCAGATACTCCTGCAGCTAAAAAAACAAATGATACGGTTAGAATTGCAAATGATTCTCTGGAATATGAAGTAATAATTATCGATAATGGTTTTAGCACCTGGCTAGCATCAAGAGCCTATCCAAGAAATTATTATTCATTACAATATCTCGAAAATAAAAATAATCTATATGTGACAGAATGGAATAGCCGCGTTTTACAACCACAGCGTTACAGTCCTAATTTATATGAAATGTCAATTGATTATCGTCCTGATATTCGTTACGGTTATGAAGTAAATTACTTAATCTATAATTACATGATTTATTTTCAAAATACTTACAAACAAAAGCTTTGGGGTAACGTTCCTTCAAGATAATGTTACTATATTTGTAATCATTACAAATAGCAATGAATAGATTAAAAAAACGTTGGGGAATTACCTCAAATTTACAAGCCATTATTATACTTATTGTTTTTGCCATCACAGGATCGGCTTCTGCTTGGCTGTCTAAACCATTCTGCGTTTGGCTGGGTATTACCAAAGAAGATTTTGGCGGCTGGTTTACCTTAATTCGTCTAATAATTATTTTTCCTATTTATCAGGTTTTACTGGTGGCAATTGGAACCATTTTTGGGCAGTTTAAATTCTTTTGGAACTTCGAAAAGAAAATGCTTAAAAATATGGGATTAGGATTTTTGTTTAAAGATCAAACTTCCTGATTTTCCCTTGAGAAAAAATAAGTATAAATCCATGTCAGTGTAAAAGACGGAATCACATCCGTAAACGGAATAATCTCTTCAAGAAAAGTCAAAACTCCGGCTACTTTTCCTACTCTGCCTTTATACATTCTGGTCATTATAATACCAGCAATTGGCGCCCAGATCACATCTGAAAATTCTCCAAGAAGCGGAATCGAAAAAGAAATCATACCAATTCCGTCCAAAATTAAACCAATTATTAATTTTGACATTCTATTATCTTCTACAACCTTTAAGTCCTGCATTTTAAGTCTTATTTGAGTTTATCCGAAATTAAATATAATTCAGGAAAGTAGTTTTATTTCTTTATTAAATTTAATTTCTAAATTACCACCTTCCTACTTATTTTTTGTAACTGCAAATAACGCACCAAAATCTCCATCGGTTTGAATCCATTTTTGAGAAGGAAGATAAGCGCGCGATACAAATCCATCAAGATACAGAGCATTTTTACATCCCAAACCTTTAAAATAATTGGCAAAATCATAAAAATTGACTTCTTTCTTAGACAACACAAAAACTATATTTCCGTTAGGTAAAATACCTACTCCGTTTCTAATATTCAGATTTTTTGACCCTTCTTTAAAAGCAGAATGAATCTGACCATCAATAACCAGCATTGGGCCAGATTGTGTTGCAAACTCAATTTCCTTATTATTCTTAAACCTTTCTGTCGTACAAATTAACGCAGTTTTTTTGGTTGTGATAAAAAATACACCATTGGGCTTCAAATAAAAATTACCTTCGGCTGCTGCAGTATCCAAAGGAGACAATACTTTTTGTTTTTCAATATAAAGACCTTGCGGAGAACGATCTGTTTTATACATTCCTGCATTCATAACAAAATCTACTTTGAGATTCTTTTCAGATGACCAAAGTTTAAAATTCTCAATACTCCCAAATCGGTTTCCTTTATCATCTTTCCAAAACAATCTTAAATTTTGTTTTTTAATATCAACTTTATAAGTTAAAAACAAATCATCAGAATATTGTTCAGCGCCAATAAAAACAACTGTAAGTCCAATTATAAATGAAAACAGAACTACTTTTAATCTCATTTTTTCAATATTAAGGTTCTCAAAAGTAAACACAAATAACTTCATAAAATTCTGTTACAACACATTTTTATATCGATAGATTCTTCGTTTCTTTGTAAAAACAGTTTCACTAAATGATACACGCAAAAAACATACATAAATTCTACGATAAACTTGAGGTTTTAAAAGGAGTTGATTTACATATTAAAAAAGGCGAAATTGTTTCTATCGTTGGCGCTTCCGGAGCCGGAAAAACCACTTTACTGCAAATTTTAGGAACGCTGGATAAACCCGAAAGAAATTCAGATTCATCTTTAACCATAAATGGCAAGAATATTTTAAACCTGCAGGATATAGAAAATGACAATTCAAAACAGGAAAGAACATTTAAAATTATAACCTGGACCGGATCTGTTTACATTGTAATTCTGGCTGTTTATTTATTGTTTTTTAGAACTAAAGTCTTCGATGATACCTTGCGTTTAGTAGTGGTTGCTGCTTTATTTTTACCTATAATTTCAATGCTTGTTTACTATATCAAATATTTTAGAAAGAAAAGTAAACAAGACAAAATACTATCTGATTTTAGAAATTTAAACCTCGGATTCATTTTCCAGTTTCATCAGTTACTGCCTGAATTTACAGCTTTAGAAAACGTTTGTATTCCCGCTTTTATGGCCAATAAACCAAAAGCAGAAACCGAAAAAGAGGCAAAAAAAATCTTAGATTATTTAGGTTTATCACACAGAATCAATCACAAACCAAACGAGCTTTCGGGCGGAGAACAGCAGCGTGTTGCTGTTGCAAGAGCTTTAATCAACAAACCCGATGTTATTTTTGCCGATGAGCCATCTGGAAATCTGGATACACATTCTGCCGAAAACCTGCATCAACTGTTTTTTCAGCTTCGCGACGAATTTGGACAGACATTTGTAATCGTAACCCACAACGAAGAACTAGCCAATATGGCCGACAGAAAATTAGTTATGGTCGATGGCCAGATTAGTAATTAAGCATTCGCTTCAAAATGAATCAAAAAGAACTTAAAGAATTTCTCGACGAGAAAGTCATTCAATATAACAATCAGGATTTTATCGAAAGCGATCCCGTGCAGATCCCGCATTTATTTTCTCAAAAAGAAGATATTGAAATCGCCGGATTCCTTAGCGCTTCAATCGCTTGGGGAAACCGTAAAATGATCATCAAGAATTCACATAAAATGATGGAATTAATGGGCAATGCGCCTTACGATTTTGTAATGTCACATTCTGAAGATAATTTAGCCGATTTAGAAACTTTCGTTCACCGAACTTTCAACGGAAAAGATTTCGGCGGATTCATTAAAGGTTTACAACACATCTACAAAAACCATAACGGACTAGAAGCAGTATTTGCCAAAAATCAGGAAAAAGACAGCTTACAAAAAAGCATAAGTGAATTCAAAAAGGTCTTTTTCGAAATTGACCATTTAGCCCGAACTCAAAAACACATTTCAGATCCGCTGAATAATTCGGCTGCAAAACGTATCAATATGTATTTACGCTGGATGGTTCGTCAAGACACAAAAGGTGTCGATTTAGGAATCTGGAAAACCATTTCTCCAGCCGTATTATCTTGTCCACTCGATGTCCATTCTGGAAATGTAGCCAGAAAACTAGGCATTTTAGAGCGAAAACAAAACGACGCAAAAGCATTAGCCGAATTAGACAAAAAACTTCGTAAAATGGACGCTGCAGATCCTGTAAAATACGATTTTGCTTTGTTTGGCCTGGGTGTTTTTGAAGGATTTTAAATCATTTTACAAATCAAGAATATTAAATTGGTTATCAGCACTTTTTGTTTTATTTTATTTGCTCTAAATGCAAATAAGTCCAATCAAAATAATCTTTCCCTAAATCATTTTTCCAGCCTTCTGATTTATAATATTCGTAAATAAATTCGTGATCCGTTAAATATGAATGTTCTCCCAATTTTGCTTTTTTAAGTGATTCAATAGCTGAATGAGCAACTCCAAAATTATCTGCAACATAAATTCTATCTATTGGCGGTGAATTGTCCCCGTTAGACTGATAATAAAAATATTTTTCATAAAAAGACAACTCTAATTGCCCATTCTTAAATTTAGCTAACCTTCCTTCTCCATCTGTTGACTGATAATATCCTAATAGAATTTCTGATTCCAGTTCTTTTGAAATACGTCTTAAAATCTCATCATAAAAATATAAGTTCCCATTAAAATCAAACTCAACTTCAACCCAATCCTTGTTTTGGTTTTGAGACACTATTATCGTTATATTTCTTTCAACAGAAGAGTTTTCTTCATGAGGCAAATTATAAAACCATTCTTTTCTAGTGTCCAGCCATATCTCTCTGCCAATGGGTAAATATTTTTTTAACCTGCCAATTACAGCGTTTAAATCTTTACATTTAATATTAGTTTGCGAAAAAGTACCCATTGCTATTTTTTGTTAAGTATCAATTTAAAACTTCTTTTTTGAATCACATTCAATTAATTTCAGTTTAATTTTTCAAAAATATCCAAAAAAAATTAAAACCTTATTTTTAGTTTATTACTGCTTTTTAGAATGTAAACAAAGATAAACAGGATTATTATTTAGCATCTTAAAAATTGAAGATCAAACAATTAAACAACAAAATCAGGAGATGATTTGAAAAATTTAGTGATCTAACCGTCATTTTAACGTACATTTGCACAAAATTTAATGCAAATGAGCACTTTCGAAAAATTCAATCTTCCAAAATCATTACAAAAAGCTGTTGACGAATTAGGATTTGTTACGCCTACTCCAATTCAGGAAAAATCTTTCTCTGTAATCATGTCTGGACGAGATATGATGGGAATTGCGCAAACCGGTACAGGTAAAACATTTGCCTATTTACTGCCTCTTTTAAAACTTTACAAATTTACAAACACCAATACGCCAAAGATCGTTGTTCTTGTTCCAACCCGCGAATTAGTCGTTCAGGTTGTAGAAGAAGTAGAAAAATTAACCGCATATATGTCGGTTAAAACATTGGGAATTTATGGTGGAGTAAACATCAATACACAAAAAAAAGCCGTTTACGAAGGTGTAGATATTTTAGTTGGAACTCCCGGTCGTACAATGGATTTAGCGCTTGACGCTGTTGTTCGTTTTGACGAAACACAAAAATTAGTAATCGACGAATTTGACGAAATGCTGAATTTAGGTTTCAGACCACAGCTGACATCCCTTTTGGCGATGATGAAAACCAAACGTCAAAATATATTGTTCTCTGCAACGATGACAGATGAAGTTGATGATATATTAAACGACTATTTTGATTTTCCGGAAGAAGTTACGCTTGCAGCATCTGGAACACCGCTTGAAAAAATTACGCAGATTACATATAACGTACCGAATTTCAATACAAAAGTAAACCTGTTAAAACATTTATTGCAAAACAACGAAAGCATGGATCGTGTTTTGGTTTTCGTAAACAATAAAAAGATTTCAGATATGCTTCACACACGTATTGAAGAAGATTTTGAAGGTCAGTTTGGCGTAATTCACTCAAACAAGTCTCAAAATTACCGTTTGAGTACAATGGCCGAATTTCAGGAAGGAAATCTTCGCGGCTTAATTACAACTGATATTATGGCGAGAGGTTTGGATATTTCTAATATCTCGCACGTAATCAACTTCGAACTTCCGGAAGAACCTGAATTGTATATGCACAGAATTGGTCGTACCGGTCGTGCAGACGCTACGGGAACGGCAATTAGTTTTGTAACTCCAAGAGAAGAAGAATTTAAAATTGAAGTTGAAGTTTTAATGAACCTTGAACTCGATATAACTGATTTTCCTGAAGAAGTTGAAATTTCATCAAAATTAATCGAGCCTGAAAAAGACAAACAGCCTATTAAGTTTTTAATGAAAAAAGTAAAACTCGAAGGAGACGGAGCTTTTCATGAAAAATCTAAAAAGAACAAAAAAATCAATTTAGGAGGCCCTTCTAAAACAAAAAAGAAAACCCATGGTTCTGTCAATCGAAATATGTTAAAAACGAGAGATAAGAAGAGGAAAGATGGGAATAAATAAGGTGCTAAGGTTCTAAGGGACTGAGGTTCTAAGTTTTTTAAAAAATTTAAAGGCTCAAATATTCAAAGAATATTTGAGCCTTTTTTCTTAGTGCCTTAGTATCTTAGAACCTTAGCAACTTAAATTAAATTTTCGTAAAAACCAACCCTACAGGCGAACACAATTGAATTCGTTTTCCTGTATCTGTAATTTTTCCTGTTGCGATATCCCTTTTAAAAATAACAATATCGTTTGTATATTGATGACCAACTAAAAGATAATTTCCTGTTGGGTCAATAGAAAAATCTCTTGGACCTTTTCCTAAAGTACTTTGTTGTTCTACTAATTCTATAGTTCCGTTTTTAAGGATTTTATAAACCGAAATCGCATTGGCATCTACACGATCAGAAACATATAAAAAGTTTCCGTCAGGTGATATTTTTATAGCTGCAGCGCCAGTTCCGCCTTTAAAATCTTTTGGCAAAATACTGGTTTCAGCAATTACTTTTAAACTTCCGGTTTTATCATAGCTGAAAGTTGTCAGCGTACCATCTAATTCCTGAACTAGATAAATAAATTTTCCATCTTTGCTAAAAGTCAAATGTCTTGGGCCACTTCCCGGTTTAACATCAACACTTCCTTTTAAAGTTAAAATTTCATTTTTAGACGCAGGATTATATTTGTAAATAAACACTTTATCTAAACCTAAATCATTAGAAAGTACAAACTTTTTATCCGGAGAAAAAGCAACCATGTGTACGTGAGCCTTTTCCTGACGCGCCGCGTTTGGCCCTTTTCCTTCGTGCTGAATTAATTGCTGTACTTCAGAAATGCTTCCGTCAGTATTCTTTTTATAAACAACAATACTTCCGCCAGAATAATTAGCAGCGATTACATT
Organism: Flavobacterium sp. HSC-32F16; assembly: GCF_024171645.1. Taxonomy (GTDB): domain Bacteria; phylum Bacteroidota; class Bacteroidia; order Flavobacteriales; family Flavobacteriaceae; genus Flavobacterium. The sequence goes on from NZ_JALKAC010000001.1 coordinate 1,320,626, forward strand.
TTTGTCGTCATTTATTAAATGACAAGGATCGGCTCCTAAAGCATCATTTTTATTCAAAAAATTAATTTTTCCTGCTGCAGAATCATAACCAAATGCACTTACGGTACTATGAGTTCCGTTTTCATTTACGGCATAAATAAATTTATTATCTGCCGAAACAGACAAATAACTTGGACTTACAACATTTTCTGAAGAATTTTTCAATTTAAAATCACCCGAATTTGCATCAAATTCGTAAACATAAATTCCGTTACTCTGGCAGGTATTGGTATAAGTACCAACCAAAAGATTAAATTTATTTTGAGCTTTTGCAGTTGTGACTACCAAAGCTGAAAATAATACTAGATATATTTTTTTCATAGTTAGTTTTTTGAATATGCTAAAATAAGGAATAATATCTTTTACATCATTACAAATGAAACCAGAAAAGTTACATTTTTGAAAAAGGTTTTTTCACCATATAAGTGATATAAGTTCATTTTAGAACACTTAAATATTTTTTACTTATAATCTCTTACATGAACTTATATGGTTCAACCAAAAAATTTGTATTTTTGACCAGCATCTTCGCGAAAAATAAAAGTAGCGAAGTAAATCGAAGCCAGAATGCATTTTAAACACCCCGAAATTCTATACTTTCTTTTTTTATTGATTGTTCCAATTTTGGTTCATTTATTTCAATTACGAAGATTTAAAACTTCTTATTTTACAAATGTTCGTTTCCTGAAAGAACTGGCGATTCAAACCCGTAAAAGCTCAAAAATCAAAAAACGATTATTGCTTGCCACTCGTCTTTTATTACTTACGTGTGCTATTATTGCTTTTGCACAGCCTTTTGTTGAGGCTAAAGACAGCAAAAATGCTTCAAACGAAATGTATATTATCTTAGACAATTCGTTTAGTATGCAGGCAAAAGGCAAAAAAGGAGAATTGCTAAAACGCGCCGTTCAGGAATTACTCGAAAACACGCCCGAAACGGCTCAATTTTCATTATTGACAAATACCGAAAATTACTGGAATACCGATATAAAATCATCCAAAACTGCTTTGCAGAATTTAAAATACAGCGCAACGCCTTTTGAACTTTCGTCGATTATGGCAAAAGTAAAAGCGCATAAATCGGCACATAAAAAAGATATTGTTATTATTTCTGATGCCGTTGGTTTGACTGAAAATGATATTAAAAACATTGATTCTGAAGAAAAACCCTATTTCATAATTCCCGAAGCTGAACAAAAAAATAACGTTTCTATTGACAGCGTTTACATCAATCAGACTTTAGAAAATTTCTACGAAATAAGTGTAAATTTATCAGGTTACGGAGAAGATTTTAAACCAATTTCGACTGCTTTATACAACCAAAATAAACTGATTGCCAAAACAATTATCAATTTTGATGCTAAGAAAAAGAAAATCAACTTCACGATTCCAAAAGAAGCTTTCCATGGTTATGTTTCTATTGAAGACAATGGTTTAACTTATGATAACAAGTTGTTTTTCAGTATTTCTAAAAACAAAAAAACAAACGTAATCAGCATTGGCGAACCTGAAAAAAGTAATTTCTTATCGAGAATTTACACTTCTGCCGAATTCAATTATAATAATTATTCTATCAGTTCTTTAGATTATAATAGTTTAGAAAAACAAAACACTATAATATTAAATGAATTAGTTGAAATTCCACAGGCTTTACAAACGACTTTAAAGGCATTTGTTTCTAAAGGTGGAAATCTAGTTGTAATCCCTTCTGAAAAAAGTTCAATTTCAAACCTCAATTCATTTTTAGGGAATTTTGGAAAAGTTCAGTTTAACAATCTTAAAACAGAAAGCAAGTTAATTACCAAAATTAATTTCGATCATCCTTTATTTTCTGGAGTTTTTGAAAATAAAATAACGAATTTCCAATATCCAAAAACAAACAGTTCATTTGATATTTCAAGTCCATATCCGGCGGTTTTATCTTATGAAGATCAAAGTACATTTGTAACGGCAATTCAAAACCCGACGGCTGGAATTACAGTATTCTCAGCACCAATTAATGCAGCAAATTCAAACTTTCAGCAATCACCCTTAATTGTTCCGTTGTTTTATAAAATGGCGCAGAACAATCAAAAAACGGGTGTAAATGCCTTAACAATTGGAAATAATCAACCATATTTTGTGGATGTTTTATTGACAAAAGATGCAATTCTGGAAGTAAAAGGAACTGAAGATTCGTTTATTCCGATTCAGCAGATTTTGAATAATAAAGTCAAATTAACGTTTAATGATTTCCCTGAAACAGCTGGAAATTACAGCGTTTTTGATAAAAAAGAATGGATTGAAAATTTGAGTTTTAATTACAAAAGAACCGAAAGCGATTTGAGTCAGGTAAATACAAATGTAGTTTCTGATTTTAAAACCGCCGATACGATTTCGACCATTTTTAACACCTTACAAACTGAGCGGACTGACAGCCAAATTTGGAAATGGTTTGTTATCTTTGCACTGTTATTTTTAGCATTAGAAATGGCGGTTATAAAATTTGTAAAATAGATTTCTGACTATTCGTTTAGTATGTCATTTCGACCGCAGGGAGAAATCGCACATGCTGAGAACGTACTGAGCGGAAAATTGGATGCGATTTCTCCTTCGTCGAAATGACATGCAAGAATCTTTAACTAAAAAAATAAATTTCTCTACATATGAAAATAATCATCAAAAGCGCCAAAATTATCGACTCAAAAAGTCCGTTTCATAACCAGACTGTTGATCTTTTAATTGCAGATGGTTTAATTGAAAAAATAGGAGTTTCTCTTCCAAACGATGACGCAGAAGTAGTAAGATTTGACGATCTTCATGTTTCACAAGGCTGGTTTGACAGCAGTGTTTCTCTTGGAGAACCAGGTTACGAAGACAGAGAAACTATTGCAAACGGATTAAATGTTGCAGCAAAAAGCGGTTTTACAGCAATTGCTTTACAGCCAAACTCCTTCCCGATTATTGACAATCAGTCTCAGGTAAATTTTGTAAAAAATAAAGCAAATGGTTTTGCTACAGAAATTTTCCCAATTGGTGCTTTAACAAAAGCCAGCGAAGGAAAAGATATGGCTGAACTTTACGACATGAAAAAAGCCGGAGCAATTGCTTTTGGAGATTATAACAGAAGTATTGATAATGCTAATTTGCTAAAAATTGCATTGCAATATGTTCAGGATTTTGATGGTTTGGTTATTACTTATTCGCAAGATCCAAATTTGAAAGGAAACGGCGTTGCCAATGAAGGAATCGTTTCAACAAGATTAGGTTTGAAAGGAATTCCAAATCTAGCCGAAGAACTTCAAATATCAAGAAACTTATTTTTACTGGAATATACTGGAGGAAAACTTCATATTCCGACAATTTCTACAGCAAAATCGGTTGAATTAATTAGAGAAGCTAAAGCAAAAGGTTTAAACATAACAACAAGTGTTTCTGTACATCATTTGGTTTTAACCGATGAAAAACTAGACGGTTTTGATACGCGTTTTAAAGTTACGCCGCCATTGCGAACTGAAGTTGACAGACAGGCTTTACTAAACGGAATTGCCGACGGAACTATCGATACAATTACTTCTGACCATAACCCAATTGATATTGAATTCAAGAAAATGGAATTTGATACAGCGAAAAATGGAACTATTGGTTTAGAAAGTGCTTTTGGAGTATTATTGACGGTTTTACCGCTGGAAACTGTAATTGCAAAACTAACTTCGGGAAGAACTGTTTTTGGTCTTGAAAACAATACAATCGAAGAAGGTGCAAAAGCAAACCTTACTTTCTTTACTCCGGAAGGAAAATCAACTTTTGCGAAAGAAAATATTCTTTCAAAATCTAAAAATTCTGCTTTTTTAGGAACTGAACTTAAAGGTTATGTGTACGGAATTTTAAATCAAAATCAACTTGTTACAAAATAATACAATGAACAATACAATCGAAGAAGGAAAATCAATCGCTATTACCAGTTACATTTTAATTATTGGCGTTTTGATTGCAATGTCTATGAATTCTGAAAACAAAAACAGTTTTGCGTCTTTTCATATTCGTCAGTCCGCAGGACTATCGATTACTTTTATTTCACTAGCCTTAATCATTAGCCCTTTTGACAGTTATTTGATTACTTTTCCGATGTGGATTTGTATGTCAGTATTATGGACTTATGGAATTTTTAGCGCAATACAAGGCCAAACAAGACCAATGCCTTTAGTTGGCGGCTTATATCAGAAATTGCTAAAATCTATAGGATAAAAGAAAATTCGAAATTTTGAAATTCCAAAAAAAAAATCCGTTGAAATCAGCGTTTTCGCTTTAGCGAATCTGTTTTATCAGCGTATAAATTTTGAACACGGATGACGCAGATTTGCAAGCAAAAACGCGGATAAAAACAGATTTTTCATAATAATATCAATAAGCTTAGTCAAAGTTTAAAACTGAACACTAAAAAAACCGAACACTGAACACTAAAAAAAATGAATCTATCTTTAGAATATAAAATACAAGAACCAAAAGTAATTTTAGATAAAAATCCGTTATTGCTTTTATTGCACGGATACGGCAGCAACGAAGCGGATTTATTCTCATTTGCTTCTGAACTTCCAGACAATTATTATATCATTTCGGCGAGAGCACCTTATGATTTGCAATATGGCGCTTACGCTTGGTATGCCATCAATTTTGATGCAGATCAGAATAAATTTTCAGATAATGAACAAGCTAAAACTTCAAGAGATACAATCGCATCTTTTATTGATGAGTTAGCGGCAAATTATCCTATTGATGCAAACAATGTAACTTTAATTGGTTTTAGCCAGGGTTCTATTTTAAGCTATTCTGTTGCACTTTCTTATCCTGAAAAAATTCAGCGAGTTGTGGCAATGAGTGGTTATTTTAATGAAGAAATTATCAAAGAAGGTTTTGAAAACAACGACTTTAAAAACCTAAAAATATTTGCCTCACACGGAACTGTAGATCAGGTTATTCCAATTGAATGGGCTAGAAAAACTCCCGCAATTTTAGAAAAATTAAATATTCCTGTCACTTACAAAGAATATCCAGTTGGGCACGGAGTTGCTCCGCAAAATTTCTTTGATTTTAAGAATTGGCTGGTTGGCTAATATTCAGTGTTCAGTATTTTAATGTTTAGGTTTTAGAATTACACAATAAATAAGAAAATCATTCTTATTTTTGAAAGGAAAAATAATGAGTAATTTTCCATCCATACTTACCGACGAAAAAGCTAATATCAGAAATGGTAAATTCATTGATGCTTTATTTTCAATTGACGAAAAATATATTGATAATGTCAACTTTGTGCATTTAGTTAGAATTTACCATGATGCTAAAGAACTGAATGTAAGAAATAAAATTTTAAAATTGCTTTACAATTTTGAGTTTCCAGAACTAAAAGACTTCTTTAATATTGCGTATAAAAAAGAACGATATCTTGACATGAAGATATATGCGCTTCGCGGACTTACAAAATTTATATCTGAAAAAGAAATAGAAAAGCTACTGCATAAATTCAATGCAACATTAAAAAAAAGACAGGAAAGCACGCCTTATAATTATCAAGAATATGAACTCTTAAGAGGGAAAAATGCCTTACCTTATCTTCTTGAAAGATATCACTACGATTGTTTTCGAGAAACTTTACAGAAGGTAAACGAGCAATATGAAATAATGCCGGAAGTATTCAAAGGAATTTTTACAATAGATGAAAATGGAGAACTTCTGCAATTAAAAAATCCTGAAGAAACTTCGAAATCAATAAGAGACTTTTTTGACAATCACAAATAAAAGATTTTCAGTCGCAGTTTATCTTGAAAACCGCGACTGAATACTAAATTACACTCCCGTATAAAGAATTTTTCCATCTTTTTTCAAAACATATCCCTTCCAAGGAATCAATTGCCAATCGCCGTTAACCCAGGAATCACCTTCAGATTTTCTTTCCAAAATAATAGATTCTTTTTGAGTATCCAGAAAAAGTTCAGCTTTGTTTCCATCAAAAATTACATATGCTGCAGTGGTATACGTTTTTCCATCATCAAAATGTGACAACTTAGTTCCTTCAAAAATTCGAATACATTCTTTTTTAAGAGTTGACCAAGTGAAACCAGCCGAAGCTTTACAACCATGAGAATCAGCATCTCCGCCCACAGAAACTTCTTTTTTTGGTTCTTCAGAAGTTTTACTTACATTTTCCTGAGAAACTTTTTTGGCGCAAGAAAACGTACTTGCAATAATCAAAAACAAAAACATCTTTTTCATAATCCTATTTAATTTAACGGTCAAAAAAAATAGGATTATAAAATCCTATTTTTGATATAACCAAGTTTGATTTACTTCAAAGGTAATGTTATCATCGTTATCAACAAAGTATTTTAACAAGACTTCTCCCCATAATTCTCCGTTACTGTAATCTGCGATAATCCAACGGTGGTTTAAGATTTTTACTTTATTAATAATAAATTTGTTCGGACCTATTTGATCTTGTCCTGTATATGGATTCCCTTTTGGATTAGCATTGAAATCTAAAAGTTTTTCGGTTACAACCGGAATCAGCTTTTCGAATAAAATTACTTTTCCTCCTGAAGCGCTGTTATCAAAATAATTTTGTGCATTTTCATTGTGCTCCAAAGAAAAATAATCTGCATCGGCTAATTTAGCTGATACTAAATTGATACTGTCTCTTAGCTTTTTAGTTGTTTTCTCATATCTTTCTTCACCAAATTTAACTTCTCGGCTGTAAAACATATAAGTAAAAACATTCATTAATATCGCAAGGATAAAAAGGTAAAGCATTAAGGATTTTTTCATTTTGTGGTATAATTAAATTGTAATTTCTAAATTATCGTAGGCCAGAAAAACATTGTCCGGAAGTTGTTGCTGCACTTCTTCATGAAAACCTAAAACATGGCTTATATGCGTTAAATAAGCTCTTTCAGGCTTTACAAGTTCAATAAAATCAAGTGCTTCCTGCAAGCTGAAATGCGTGTCGTGCGGTTCAACGCGCAACGCATTTACAACTAAAACTTTTAAATCCTTCAATTTATCAATTTCGGCTTGTTCAATAGTTTTTACATCGGTTAAATAAGCAAAATCTTCGATTCTATATCCAAAAACCTGTAAATCTCCGTGCATGGCATTTATAGGAATGGCCATTTTATCACCCACAGCAAAAGGATAATTGTTTTCGACTTCGATTGTTTTTACACTTGGAGCGCCCGGATATTTGTTTACAGTTTCGAAAACATAATCAAAACGACGTCTTAAATTATCCAGTACACGTTTATGCCCATAAATTGGTATTTCGCCTTGGCGGAAATTAAACGGACGAATATCGTCTAAACCAGCAGTATGATCTGCGTGTTCGTGTGTGAATAAAATAGCATCTAGCTTGCGGCATCCACAAGAGAGCATTTGCTGTCTAAAATCAGGACCGCAATCGATTACATATGAGTGATCGTCCCACGTGATCCAAATGGATACGCGGAGCCTTTTGTCCTTAGCGTCAGTGCTTTTGCAAACGGGATGATCGATTCCGATGATCGGAATGCCTTGAGAAGTACCAGTACCTAAAAAATAGACCTTCAATTGAACTTAATTTTTTTACAAAAATAGGATTATTTCTCTTTCATTAGAACCCTAATTTACTAACTTTGTAACAAATCTATTTAAAATAAAATGGGTACAGAAATAAAACTCAAAGGTGACAAGGTCATCGAACAGATTCCTTCTATAAAAGACAAAGCGTTACGCATTAATTTAAATGAGAATATTTACGGAACATTTGCTGAAATTGGCGCTGGACAAGAGACAGTTAGGCATTTTTTCAGATCCGGAGGTTCTTCAGGTACGATTGCAAAAGCGATGTCGGCTTATGACAAAGATTTTAGTGATGCTGTTTACGGGATTGAAAGTGACGGAAGATATGTTACTGAAAACCGACTAAAAAAAATGCTTACGTTTGAAGGAGAATTGATCGAAGAACGTCTAAGCAGAGAAAAACACCCTAATAAACTTTTTTTCAGCTACGCTAATACAGTAGCAACAATAGATTTTGCCAAACAATTTAAAGGACACGGCTGGGTTGGAATCCGATACCAAATTGAACCAGACGAGGCTTATAACGAAATTATTCTTCACATTCGTTTTAAAGAAACCGATGCCAGATTACAACAAGAAACACTAGGAATTTTAGGTGTAAACTTAATTTATGGTGCTTTTTATAAATATAATGACCCAAAACGTTTACTGCGTTATTTATACGATCACTTAGACAAAGATCAGTTAGAGATCGACACAATTAACTTTTCCGGGCCTCGATTTGCTGATGTAGACAATCGTTTGATGAGTTTACAATTGGTTAAAAACGGAATGACAGATGCCGTAATGTTTAATCCTGAAGGAAAAAACATTTTACCGGCTGCCATTTTATACAAAAAGAATCTTTTGGCTTTAAGAGGAAGTTTCCGTCCGGTTACAAAAGTAAATATGGACATGTACGAGAAATCGTTGAAAATGTTCCTTGAAGAAAATAAAGTTGAAAAAGACAATACTTTAGTTGTTTTTGAAATTACGCTTTCAAATTTACGTTCTGATGGTGAAATTGATGAACGCGACTTTATGGATAGAGCAGAACTACTTTGTTCGCTTGGTCAAACAGTTATGATCTCGAATTTTCAGGAATACTATAAAGTGGTTGAATATTTTGCCAATTATACTAAAGCCCGTATGGGATTGGCAATGGGGGTAAATAACCTTGTTGATATTTTTGACGAGAAATATTACCGTCACTTAAGTGGTGGAATTCTGGAAGCTTTTGGAAAATTATTCTATCGCGACATGAAGGTTTTCCTTTATCCAATGCTGGATGATAATGGTGTATTGATGAACTCAACTAACTTAAAGGTTCACCCAAGAATGAAAGAACTTTACAAATTCTTTAAATTTAACGGAAAAGTAGTTGACGTTACAGATTATGATCCAAATAATCTCGAGGTTTTCTCTCGCGAGGTTTTAAAAATGATCAATCAAGGAAAAAAAGGCTGGGAACATATGCTGCCGCCTGGAATTCCGGAAATTATAAAAGAACACCATCTTTTTGGGTATCATCCGCAAAAAGAACTGGAAGAAAATGCTTAAAAAAAAAAGTCCCATTATTGGGACTTTTTTTTTGTTTTAGGTTTTCTTTGTTTTAAGTTTCAGGTTGTTTGCGGGTATTTTTAAAGCAAAGTTCGTTAGTTTTTTTATATAGATTGGATTTATAATGCCCAAAATCCGCAAAGCTTTGTGTCGATTAAGCTTTGTGAAATTTACTTTAAAAAAGATTCATCTTAAATAAAGAAATTTGAAACCTGAAACAAAACAAACTTGAAACAAAAGAACTATTTTAAGATCTGCGCTGCGTGTTCTTTTGTTTTTACTTTTTCAATTACTTCTTCGATGATTCCTTTTTCGTCGATTACAAAAGTTGTTCTATGGATTCCATCATATTCTTTTCCCATGAATTTCTTAGGTCCCCAAACACCAAATGCGCTAATTACTGATTTATCTTCGTCAGCTAATAAAGGAAAAGGAAATTCATATTTATCTTTAAATTTCAACTGTGCTTTTTGACTGTCGGCGCTTACTCCTAAAAGTTCGTAATTATTAGCTTTAAATCTTTCAAAATTATCTCTTAAATCACAAGCTTCAGCTGTGCAGCCTGGGGTGCTTGCTTTTGGATAAAAGAAAACTACTAATTTTTTTCCAGCATAGTCTGCCAGTTTATGTGATTTTCCGTCTTGGTCTATTCCTGAAAAGTTTGGCGCTTTATCACCGGCTTTTAATGTCGTCATATCTGTAATTTTAGATTTAAGATTGTTGAGTTTAGATTTAACAGCAAAGATAACTTATAACTGATAATTCATTATTTTTACATTCTAAAATTACGGAAATGAATAAAGAAGCCCGCGTACAATTTGTTATAAATACGTTAAAAGAACTCTACCCTACTATACCTGTCCCGCTTGATCATAAAGACCCTTATACTTTATTAATTGCCGTTTTACTTTCTGCACAATGTACAGATGTGCGCGTGAATCAGATTACGCCTTTGTTGTTTGCAAAAGCAGATAATCCGTATGATATGGTGAAAATGTCTATTGAGGAAATTAAGGAAATTATTCGTCCGTGTGGTTTGTCACCAATGAAATCTAAGGGAATTCATGGTTTATCTGAAATTTTGATTGCCAAACATAATGGCGAAGTTCCTCAAAGTTTTGAAGCGCTGGAAGAATTACCTGCTGTTGGACACAAAACGGCAAGTGTAGTTATGTCTCAGGCTTTTGGCGTTCCGGCTTTTCCTGTTGATACTCACATTCATAGATTGATGTACAGATGGAATCTTTCAAATGGAAAAAATGTAGCGCAGATTGAAAAAGACGCTAAAAGATTGTTTCCAAGAGATTTATGGAACGATTTGCATTTACAGATTATTTGGTACGGACGTGAATATTCGCCTGCCCGAGGATGGAGTCTTGAAAAAGATATTATTACCAGAACGGTTGGAAAAAAATCGATTATAGAAGAAGCTGCTAAAAAGAAGATTTAGCAGCTTCAGTTTTTATTTACATACTGCTTTTTAGAGCATTGTATTCGTTTGTCATATCAAGTGATCGATATACTCCTAAAAGCGTTTTTGTTGCTTCTTCATTTTTAGGTTCAATTGTCAGAGCTTTTTTAAGATAAGGAATAGCACTTTTTACAATTTCGTCCTTTTGTGCATTCAGCTTATCATACTCTTTCATTTCTTTTGGAGTATTGCCAAGCTGATTCATTTGATCTAGAACTCCTTTTTTTAGTTGCAGCTTAACATAAGCGAGGTTAATACAGCAGTCTAAGCAGTTTGGGTTTAATTGTAAATCGTTTTCATAATATTTTGCCGCATTGTCATAATCATTTCTTTCTAAATAACAATAACCTAAAGAAATAAGAATTTCTTCTTTTCTTGAAGGCGGCGAATAGTTTCTTGGTTTTTCATAAAGTCCTGCCTGAATATTAGATTCTCTGGCACTCATTGAAATAAAGGCTTCCTCGGCTTTTGTTTTTTTATTAATAGCAAAGAAAATAGTTCCTTTTCCGGAGTAATTCATTTTTCTTAGTTCTTCATAATACTTAATTGCCGAAACATAATCTTTTGCGTTTAAAGAAGAACCGGCGGCATTAAACAAGTTAAGAGTATCTTTTCTATCGATCTGGTAAACTTCATAACTTTTAGCAGCACTTTCTTTAAACTTTCCTGCTTTATAATCATTAAATGCACCGTCTACTAATGTAGACTTCATGCTTTTTAACGCTAAGTTTGCTTTGAAAGCGTATTTGTAATTGCGGGAATCATTTTCATACAAAAGAATATCCTGATAGGCGCTGGATGCCTGAGCAAAATTATTTATGGCATCTATATTTTTAACCGCTAAATCTTTGCATACATTTCCTTTTAAATAAAAGAAATCCGATTTATCTGTATCTGATGCATTTACTATTAAATATTCGGCTTTTTTCAAAATTGCTAATGCATCTTCGGTTTTTCCTTTATCATATAAGGACTGTGCTTCTTTTATCTGATCTTTTTGAGCAAATGCCATTGCATTAATAAACAGCAGTATTACTGCTATCTTTAAATTCTTTTTCATATTTCAGTTAGGTTTTGTTTGTAATTAGATTTTAGGTTCAAATAATCTTAAATCACATTAAGATTCGCAACAAACAAAATGAAATAGTTCAGAGTAGTTTTTCTTCATAAATTTCTGGTTATTGATTAAACATTATTCTAGTATATTAGTTTTGGTATATTTCTAAATTTAAGCACTTTACTAAGAAAATATTCTTAAAAAACTCAATTACTTGAAATAAATATTAGTTTTTAACTAAACTAAAACTTAAAATCGAATAAATAAACAAAACTTTATGAAAATATTAAATTTTAACACATTATTAAAAAAATTAAATAAAAATCTTATAATTATCTGTAATAAGATGTAGAAAATGGGCATAAAAAAAACTCACTACCCGTATTTTCATACAAATAGTGAGCTTTTAACCAAAACGACCATTTGGTTTTTCTTTCGAAATAAACATCCGACTAAAGCAGCGGGCTGTTTAATTAGCTATGATTTCAAAACTTTTATCTTCAACTTTCACAACTTTTAAAGCTTGTGAATAACTTAATAAAAAAGAAACGACTTCTTTTTTAGGTTTTAAATCTTTAGAAGCTAATGCTTTTTTTGAGTAAATTTTCGCCATACTATGTTAGTGTTTTATAATAGTATAACGAACTAATATTCAAAATAGTATTAGTTGGTCAAAATAATTTGATGTTTGTCGATAATTTTTCTCAAATTCATCAAGGCATATCGCATTCTGCCTAATGCTGTGTTTATGCTGACATCTGTTAATTCTGAAATTTCTTTAAAACTCATATCTTGATACATTCTCATTACCAAAACTTCTTTTTGATCTTCTGGAAGTTCTTCAATAAGCTTTTTTAGATCAACCTCAACTTGATCTACAATCATTTGGCTTTCGATGTTTAATGAATCGTCAGACATGATTGAGAAGATTGAAAATTCTTCGGTTTCTCTATACATTGGCATTTTTTTGGTTTTACGAAAGTGATCCACAATTAAATTGTGTGAAATTCGCATTACCCAAGGAAGAAATTTACCTTCCTCGTTATAGGAATTACTTTTTAAAGTTTTTATTACTTTAATAAAAGTATCTTGAAAAATATCATTTGAAATATCTCTATCAGCAATCTTAGAATATATAAAACCATATATCTTAGATTCGTGCCTTTTTATTAATGTAGCAAGAGCAGCTTCACTGCCTTCAACATAATTTTTTACTAATAGAGCGTCTGGAATATGCAGATCAGCCATAATACTACTTTTTTAGTTTTAATAATTTGGAGTAATTTATCTAAAAAGTAATTTTATATAATAGGCGGATCTTTTTTTGGAGTTATGTTAATATTGTGATCAAATTTAACAAATATTTCTTTTAAAAAGCAAACAAAAACAATAATAATTAACAATTAATCGTTAAGTTTTTTACAGCAAAGTTTCATTTTACTAAAAATCGTTAAAAAAAGAGCTTTTTTAACAGTTCTTTTTATGGTTAAAAAACAGATATAAATAACTTACAACTAACCACTTAAGCTATTTACATCTGTTTTAATACTTAAATTTTAAACTCTTAAATTTTTATTGATAAACACGCACATAATCAACGTAATATTTTTGTGGTAAAACAGAATCATCTACTTCTGGTCCTCCAAAATTACCTCCAATGGCTAAATTTACAATAATGTAAAATGGTTTATCAAAAGGCCATGTATCTTCATTTTTAACTTCAGGATTGAATGTGTAAACTAAGATTGTATCAACAAAAAAATCAATTTTGTCTTTATTCCATTCAATTGCATACACATGATATCCATCTTCAATAGTTGGAAATTCAGTTCGCTTTGTATTAATTGTGTTTCCATGACTGTCTTGCGTATGAAGGGTTGTGTAGACCATATGAGGATCTCTTCCTATATATTCCAGAATGTCAATCTCGCCTGTTTTTGGCCATTTTACCTCATCAATATTAGCTCCAAGCATCCAGAAAGCCGGCCATAAACCATGCCCTATTGGCAGTTTTGCTCTGGCTTCGATTCGGCCGTATTTGAACTCTTTTTTGCCTTTGGTTGTAATTTTAGTCGAAGTATATTTACTTCCTTCTTTTCTGGCTTCAATTATTAAATTTCCGTCCTTTATTTCGTGATTTGTTTTGGTATAAATCTGTCTTTCATTATTTCCGTAACCGCATAAGTTTGGACAACCGTCTCCGAGTTCAAAATTCCAGTCTTTTTCATTTATATTTTTCTTGTTGAAATTTTCTTCCCAGACTAATTTCCTTTTTACATCCTGTGCATATGAAAAACTGCAGATTAACAGCAGTATAATTATTTTTTTCATAGTTTGATTTTAAAAGCAAGAAGGCCAGCCGAAACTGACCTTCTCAAAATTACTAATTAATTAACTCTATTTATTGATATACTTTTACGTAGTCAATCTCTAATGAAGATTGTGAAAAAGCACCATCAATAACTCCTCCCATATTACCTCCCATAGCCACATTAAATATCAAGAAAAAATCGCTGTTAAAAGGCAATGATGCATTGTTTGGAACCGAATGTATGATAGTATCATCAACATAAATTGTGATAGATTCTGGACTCCAAATTGTTTTATAAATATGAAATTCTGTAGATACGTTTGGAATTGTTTTAGATGCTGTATCTGCATTTCCTCCAAAACGTGCCGGATAATGTAATGTTCCGTGAATTAAGTTTTGCTGGTTTCCAACATGTTCCATAATATCAATTTCTCCGCAGGCAGGCCAAGATTTAGTCGCATAATTTTGTCCAAGCATCCAGATTGCCGGCCATGTTCCGCCGCCGCTAGGCAGTTTGGCACGAACTTCAACTTTACCGTATGTAAAGAAATATTTCCCATCTGATTTAAGTCTTGCCGAAGAATAATCTGCTCCTCCTGAAGCTTCTTTTTTCGCTGTAATAATCAAGCTTCCTCCCTGCACTTTTATATTAGAAGATGAATTGGTATAGTTTTGTTTTTCATTATTTCCCCATCCATTGTCTCCTCTTCCTAAATCGTAAACCCATTTTGCTGGGTCTGGTGCACCATCTGTATTAAAATTGTCTTCCCAAACTAAATTTGTATAATCTGTAGTTGGGTTTGGATTTTGATTTGGAGGCGTAGTTGTAAAGGTATGATACCAAGCCAAGGCCGGATTTCCTCCCATTACTGCCCTAACTACCATACGATTAGCTGTAAGTGATAAAATCTCATAAGAATTTTGACCAATATAGTAGCCCATAAATCCATTGTCAGAGAAGTTCATTGTTGTTCCTCTTGTCTGCTCTGCATGTTTAGGATTACCCATTACTACTGATTCAGATGGGCTTAATGAAACTATTTTTGCAGCCCCTGGGTTATAGCTTAAACACATATCTTCGGACAAACCTGATGCACCTCCAACGCTTCCAAAATCTTTGTTGAAGAATGTTGCACCGCCATTATCTAATTGAAATTTAAGCTGGTCGCCATCAACTGAGAAAGTTAATACGTTATCATATAAACAACTGCTGTTTGGTGAAGCTGCTTTTTCAAATGCTCCTGCGCTATAGTAATTTGGGAAGAAGTTTTTCTCGGCATCTCCATCATTTTGACCTACACCAAGATGTCCTGGTTCTCCAGCAGCCCAATACCATTTTTTAGAAGAACCGCCTGTAAGCAATTGAACCGCCTGATCGTCGCTGAAATCACTTTGCACCTCAACATCAATTGTGGTGTTTGCTGCCACACCTCCGCTTCCTGTAGCTACTACAGTTACGGTATAAGTATTAACTCCCGTTTTGGTAAATCTTTTAGATATTTTTCCGCTTGGTGCGTTATCAAAAGTACCGTCTGGATATACATATTTATATGAAATAGCGTTATCTGCAGCTGCTGTAAATTTAACTATCCCGGATCCGTCTCCATACGGAGCGTCTGATGTTTTACCAACAATTTCGGCTGTTACCTTTAAATTAGATGGTGTATTTATTGACCCGAATGTAAAATCGTCTTTCTGACAACCCGTCATCAAGAGAATCGTAAATAGGGATACTATCTTTATAATTAATTTCTTGCTCATGATTTCTTGTTTTAATTGGATTGTTTAATATCATCAAAGTAATAAGTCTCCCCTAATCCTGTTTTATCAAAGTCAGGGAACAAAATTACTCTGTCGTATTTAATACTGCTGCCAAAAGAAGCTGCACTTGTAAGATCAAATGTCAGCACTTCCCAGCCATTGGCAACGGTTGTTAGTGCTTCTACTTGTGTATTAACACTTGGATTTCCGTTTCCATCTTTTGGCGAAGTCGAAAGTTCCATTTTGTATAATATTTTTACTCCGGCTCTTGGCGACCAAACTGTTACTTTAACTTTTGTTCCTTTTGCTGCGTCAAATGGATTTTCAAGATTTAAACTTGCTCCTCCCCAAGTTTCTGCTCCTGTCTTTTTATCTAACTTCACTACTTTATTAGAAACATTTAATCCTGTTTTATTAGGGTTTGTAACTACTGAAGCATCTACATTTCCAAATCCGCCCCAAGTGTATGTTAAAGTTGGAGATTCAAAATCAATTGGCAGAGATACTGTTTCAGCCGCAGTTTTATAAAAATAAATATTATCAATATAAATATTTTTACCTGATACCGGATTTGTATCTAATTTTAACTGGTAAATATCTGCCACTGTGAAACCACTCTGACTAGTAAATGCAGAAATTGGAATATCAATACTTGTCCATTGATTTAAAGTAAGATCTTTTGTTATCGGTCTTTCTCCATTTGTTTTGGTTTTACTAATAAGGAATATAGCAAGCTTCTCTAAATCTGCGGTCCAGACATCCATATGAAGATACTCCATTCCAGAAACATCAATCGTAACATCATCTGCCAATGCAATTCCCTGATAGTTTAGATTTGTATAATTAAGCATTTTATCTCCATCTAAATCAAATTCAGAAAAAGCTGTTGACTGTCCCCAGTTTGGATAAAACACAGTCCCTGCAAGATCTGTATACTTAGAGCTGTAAATAGAAATAACGTCTGCTGCTTGTCTTCCAGGCTGTGCTGGTGCAGATGTTGTTGGATTCACTACTAATTTTGCCGTAACCTCTTCTGTGTGTTCCGTTGTTTTTATAGCTGCACTTTTAGAAACTACTTTAATAGTATAAACTCCAGCAGTTTGATACGTATACGAAACTGATTCGCCATTATTAGCCGAAATTGGATCAGGATGTCCTGCTTCTCCAAAATACACATCATAGAATAAAGCAAAATCAGCAGTTGCTGTAACAGTTATTTTATTAGAAACCAATTTATCATTTGCTACTACAACTTTCAAATTTTCAGGAGCTTTAAAAGAAACTACGATTTCTTTTTCTACTTCAGTAGTTTTTCCGTTAAGTCCAACAGCTATAATTTTAGATTTATAAACTCCTTCTTTGTAAACGTGCGATATAGTGGCTCCTACGCCTGCGTAATCAGATTCCGGGCTTCCATCACCAAAATTGATTTTGTATTGTGCTGCTCCCTCACCTTTTGGTAAAAAGGTAACTTTTCCGGTATTATCTTGAGTAACCGTTGCCAGAGCCGAAATATTGGCCGGTGCAGTTATTCCTTCTAAATCAATATCCAAGTCATCGTTTGCACAGCCTATGAGAACTGCCAAAACGAAAAAATTTATAATAAAATGTATTTTTTTCATAATTGATGTTTTTAGTATCCAGGATTTTGTGTCCAGTTTCCGTTTGCAAATTGAATTTCTTCAATAGGAAGTGGAAATAATTCGTTTTTATCAGCTTTAAAGCCCGGTATAGTTCCGGCAGCTTTTCCAGTTCTTACTAAGTCAAAGAAACGATGTCCTTCACCAAAAAGTTCTATTCTTCTTTCATCCAAGATATTATCTGTCAATGCCGCTCCCGAAGTTGCGATATCATGATTTGTATCTCCAAAAGCGCGTCTTCTTACCAAATTAAGATATGTTCTTGCCTTTCCATCATCGATTGCCCCTCTGTTATAAGCTTCTGCAGCCATTAAAAGTACATCTGCATAACGAATCGCTCTGTAGTTGTTTGGATTTGTTAAATTCAGATCTCCTGCAGCATCTTTACTTCTTTTTCTTGGCAGATATTTTCTGTTGAAGAATCCTGTATCTTCATTTCCTTTTCCAAATGTGATACCATTTCCATTATCATAAGAAGCATTTGCCAATGCCCATGCGTTAATATCCAAAATTGCTACATCTTTACGTTTATCACCGCTTTGAAATGCATCGTAAGAATCTTGAGTTGGAATATTAAAACTATATCCTGATGAGAATAAAGGACCTGAATAGTTACGAATACCGTTAAAACCAACTGCTACGTTTCCTTCGCTGCATTGTAAACATCCAAACCCTGCTCCTTCAACATCTGTATATTGAACTTCAAAAACAGATTCTGTTCCGTTTTCACCTTCTGCTTCAAACATGGCATTATAATCGGTTACCAAAGAATATTTTCCTGAAGTAATTACAGCATCTAATGACGCTGCGGCCTGAGCAAATTTGTTTTGATACAGATACGCTTTTCCTAATAATGCCTGAGCAGCACCTTTAGTTATACGCCCTTGCTGCGCTGCATTTGGAGACAGATTAGCAGATGCGAAAATTAAATCGGCCTCAATAGATGCGTAAACATCCTGAACTGATGAACGAGGAATTGTCTTTTCATCACCAATTTTAAATCTCGCATCGCCTTTCATCGGGATACCTCCAAACCATTTTACTAACTCAAACTGATAATACGCTCTTAAAAAACGTGCTTCTGCAATAACCTGGGTTCTTCCCGGAAAATCTGTTTTATCTTGAAATTCCAGAATATAATTGGCTCTTTGAACACCAGCAAACATCCAATTCCAGATATCTCTTAAATTGCTGTTTACAGGTGTATGAATCATATCGTCGATTTGCTGAAAACCAATTACATCGGTTGGGCTTTCTCCTCCGCAAAGTGTATTATCTGAAGCAATTTCTCCTAGTAAAACATTTACGTAAGAAGACTGTAATAAATCGTAAGCTGCAATTAATGCATTGTCATATTCTTCTTTTGAATTAAAATAATTCTCTGAGTCGATAGAATATTCTGGTTTTGGATCTATATACTCATCCGAACAAGAAATAAGTACGGTCGAGAATAAAACCAGTGTTATAGTGGATATAAATAAATACTTTTTCATTTTAATTGAAATTAAAAATTAATGTTTAAGCCCAATAAATAAGTTCTTGGGATTGGATAGAAACCATAATCGATTCCAGCCCCAATAGGAGATTGCGAGGTATTGTCTCTATTTGTCGGACCAAAAGAAGCGCCCGGATCAAAACCTTTATATTTTGTAAATGTGTAAAGGTTATTTACTCCTGCATAAAGTCTTAATTTTGAAACTCCTGCTTTTTGAGATATTGCCGGATTAAGTGTATAACCAAGCTGCAC
Source organism: Flavobacterium sp. HSC-32F16 (assembly GCF_024171645.1). Classification (GTDB taxonomy): domain Bacteria; phylum Bacteroidota; class Bacteroidia; order Flavobacteriales; family Flavobacteriaceae; genus Flavobacterium. The sequence goes on from NZ_JALKAC010000001.1 coordinate 1,339,778, forward strand.
ATTCTGGATTCTTAAGTAAGAAGCATCTTCTACAAAATAATCAGAAAAAACATTATTTGATGTTGCTCCTGTTGTAACTCTTGGTGTAGAATTACTTGTCCCCGGTCCTGTCCATCTGTCTAAAACATAATTGATACGATTGGCATCAGAAAGTGTTCTTTCGTAATTACGCACCATATCGTTTCCTACTGATGCAAATGTAAATACAGCAAAATCAAGTGCTTTGTAGTTCAATTGCAAATTGAAACCCATTGTAGCATCTGGAATTGGGTCGCCAATATTAGTTTTATCTTTTGTATCAATTACACCGTCGCCATTTAAATCAACATAGCGAAGATCTCCAGGCGCAGCATTTGCTCCTAAGGCCAATTGAGATGGATGCGCATCGATTTCTGCCTGATTTTGGAAAATTCCATCTGTTTTATATCCGTAAAAATACCCCATTGGTTTTCCAATTTCCATTCTTGAAGGAGCCGGCTGTCCTACGCCAAAAGCACCGCCTTCAATAAATCCAGTTCCGTTATTAACTTCTGTTACTTTATTATTCAGGAAAGTAACATTGTAACCTACGCTGAAAGAAAATGAATCAGAAAATTTATCTTTGTAATCAATTGCAAATTCAAAACCTGAGTTTTTAACTGTTCCCGCATTTAAAGTTGGAGCGCTTGCTCCTGGTGCACCTGTACCGTTAATACCCGAAACCGGAATATTTGGAATCAATAAATCTTTTCTGGTATCAATAAAATAATCGGCTACGATGAAAATTTTATCATTTAATATTTTTAAGTCTAAACCAACGTCAAACTTTTGAGCTTCTTCCCATTTCAAATCCGCATTTGACACTTGTCCGTTTGCAGTTCCGTTAACTAAAGAACCATTAAATACATAAGTAGCTTCTCCAGATAATAATCCTAAATAACCGTAATTAGGAATCTGGTCATTTCCTAAAGTACCGTAACTCGCTCTTAGTTTCAGGAAGTTCACAAATTTTGGCTGTCCGAAGAAACCTTCATCAGAAATTACCCAGCCTGCAGTAAACGAAGGAAAGTAACCTACTTTGTTACCCGGACCAAATTTTGTAGAAGCATCACGTCTTATCATTGCAGATAGCAGATATTTCCCTTTGTAATCGTATTGCAGTCTTCCAAAATAAGAAAGTCTTCTTTGATCGTACACATAAGAACTATTAGTAAGTGTTTCCGAAGTTCCTTTTGTTAAAGAGATATCGGCATTTTCCCAAACATTATTAGGAACATCAAAACCAGTAGCATATAAACCGTTACCCCATTCTTTAAAAATTGTTGTTCCTACAGTTCCGGTAATATTATGAGATTCTGCAATTTTTGTATTGTAGGTGCCAAAAAGGTCAAATGAATAATTATTGTCATTTACAGCCCCTTGTCTAACAGAACTTCTTTGTACATCAAAAACTTTTCCGCCATAACTAATTTGTTTGTCAAACGTTTTTGATTCACTGTTTGAGGTATTAAAACCTATAGAACTTGATAATGTAAATCCTTTGAATATTTTATAATCTAAACCAAAATTTCCGTTTAGTTTTTTGTAGTTATAATCATTGTATGTATTGGCAATTTGTGCCAATGGATTAATGATTTCCGTTCCTAAACCTGTTGTACTTGGCACTAAAGAATATTCGCCGTTTGCATCGTATGGACTTAATGTTGCAGGAACGTTTAAGGCATTAAAAAGAACCGAACCTAATCCGTTTTCATTTAATGTCTTTCTGGTAAAATAAGTATAAATAACATTGGTCTTCAATTTGATTTTATCACTCAAATCAGCACCCAGAGCAATTCTGGCTGTATTTCTTAAAAATCCTGATTTATCTCCGCCCACAATACCTTCCTGATCCAGATGTGAACCACTAATAGAATAGGTTATTTTTTCAGATCCGCCGGAAATTGTCAAATCGTTATTAATAATTGGAGCGTTTTCAAAAACTTCATCCTGCCAGTTAGTTCCTTTACCAAGCCCGCTAACATTTGGATAAGGCAAAGCTCTTCCGCCGTTTGCATAACTTTCATTTAAAAGCAAAGCATATTCTGTAGCATTTAAAGTTGGCAGTTTTCTTGAAGTCTGCTGGAAACCGGCATAACTATTAAAAGAAACTCTGGTTTTAGAATTCTTTTTACCCATTTTAGTAGTAACCAAAATGATTCCGTTTGCACCAATAGTTCCATAAATTGCTGCCTGAGCATCTTTTAAAACCGTAATAGTTTCAATATCATTTGGATTTAAGATTCCTAAATCTCCAACATAGCCATCAATAATAACGGTTGGTTTATTTTCACCATTTGTGGCTATACCACGAATACGAATATCAAGCGGTGCACCCGGCGCTCCTGACTGCGTCGTTACGTTAACCCCAGAAATAGTTCCTTGTAAAGCCTGTTCGATTCTTGCTGGTTTTAAGATGTCCAGCGTTTTACTGTCTAAAACTGCTACAGCTCCGGTAACCTCTCTTTTTTTCTGGGTACCGTAACCAATAACAACCACTTCGTCAAGTGACTTTGTATCGTCGCTCATTCTTACAGTCATTTTAGTTCCGGAAACAGCAGCTTCCTGCGTTCTGTAACCAATATAACTGAAGATAATTGGAGTTCCTTTTGGAACATCGGTTAGTTTAAAAGATCCGTCGAAGTCTGTGGTTGTACTTTTAGACGAATTTTTAACTTTTACATTTACACCTGGCAATGATAAACCAGAAGCATCTAATACTGTTCCTGAAACATCTAAGTTCTGCGAGAACGCAAAAGATGTAAACAGTAATAGTACTGTTAGTAATAATTTGGATTTCATAATTAGTTAGTTTTTATTGATAGCTAAATTTATCTGTTCCTCTTATGAAAACGATAAATTTAACCTCAACAAAAAACATACATCATAAAAAAATACAATCTAAATTAAGGATATAACAAAATAACCCGCCGAATAGCTCTAATTTCCGAATGTTAATTTTATTAACATTTGTGTCAGTATTTCCTAATAAAATCCTAATGTTGTGGTAATGTATAGGTGTTTTGTTCTTATTATTGAACTCCTATACAGCCAGAATATATTCGACTAAACCGATTTCGTGCTGTAAATCCATTTTTTTACGCAAACGGTATCGTTTTATCTCAACACTTCTTACCGAAATATTGAACATTGGAGCAATTTCTTTTGATGAAAGATTCAATCGAAGATAAGCACATAAGCGAAGATCATTTGGAGTTAACACCGGATGCATTTGTTTTATTCTTTTCAGGAAATCTTTATCAGCGTTATCAAAAGCTTCTTTAAATACATTCCAGGAATCCTCCTCTGTAATATTTTTATTGATGGTGCTAATTACAGATTTGATGTTTGAACTGTCATTTTGAGCTGTTTTTTTCAAATCTTCTTTAATAAATGCCAGTAATTCGTTTTTGCTGTTTAAACTCATAGTCGAAACTGCCAATTCGCGGTTTTTATTATCAACATCCTGAGAAAGCTGTTCGTTTCGAAGTTTCATTAATTGCTGTTCATTTTCGAGTTCTTTGATTTCTAATAAAAGATTATTCTCCTCAATGAGCTTTTCTTTTTGCTTTTGATAATAATTTCGATAGGCTTTATTAACAAAATAAGCCATTGTAAGCATCAAAAGAAAATAGATAAAATAAGCCAGATTTGTTAAATACCAAGGTTTTAAAACAACAAACGTATACGAAGCCGCATTCTGCAAAATGGTGTTGGCGTATTTTGCCCTGACCCTGAATGTGTATTTTCCCGGAGGAAGATTCTTAAAATTCGCTGTTGCCTTTGTACTCCATTCACTCCACTCATTCTGAAAACCTTCTAATAAATATTGATATTCAGAATTAATGTATTTGTTGTATTCAGGAACTGTATAATTGAGCGTAATATTATTTTCGTCAGATTTAAAACTTCCTTCATTTAAAATTCCCACATTTTTAAAAGTTTCATTTTGCTTATTAGTGCTAATATCAGTAATAAAAACATTGTAATTTTTAAAACTAAGATCCTCAATATTAAGCGTATAATATCCGTCTGTAGTTCCTATTAAATAAGTTGATTTAGAAATTTGAGTGATATTTTCATATCCTAACATCGAATTCGTCAGCGAGGACGGAATCGGGATTATGTTTTCCTTTAATTGATTACTTAGTTTACTGGCCGAGAAATAGTGGATATAATTTTTAGAAAAAAGCCAGATTTTATTTGAATTGTCCACAATTAATTTACCCGAAGTATATTCGTCTTTTTCAAAAATCGAGCTTAATACATTGTCTTTTACAAATTGTTTTGTTTTTGGATTCAATTTAAAAATACCCTCTTTGTAAGCATAATAAATTGAATTGTTGAATTTTGTTAAACTGGCATATTTTCCTTTATCCGGACTTTTATAAGTATAAAAGCCTTGTGTTTTTGATAGTGATTGATCCAGCTTTAATCTAAAAATTCCTTTGTATTCATGGCTGACATAAACTTCAAGATTATCGCCTATTTCAAAATAACGAGATGAATAATCAAATCCCTGAATTTTATTTTTGAAAAACCACTGATTTCCTGTTTTTTCTAAAACCGAAATACCATAATAATTCCCTTGAAGCAACTGATTTTTATTTCCCGGAACGGGTTCAAATTTCCAGGTTCCAGAAGCCGAAAATATACTTTTGGCCGAATCATTTATTACAACAAAAGTTCCCGAATCATGTCCGCAGAAAAGCGTGTTATCGCATACCGCTAAAGACCAAACCTGTCCTTTTGTACCGTTTATAAATCTAAACTCCTGATTGCTTTGATTGGGCTTACAGAATAATCCCTGATTGGTTCCAATATACAACATTCCGTTATGGATCGCCGAAGCATAAACAGTTCCCAAAACGCCGGAATCATCTGTAAAACTACGCACCGGCGACTGCATATTGATGCAATTTATTCCGTTATCCAATCCTGTCCATAGATTTTGGTCTTTATCTTCAAAAAGAGACAAAGCCGTATTGTTACTCAAACCTTTACTCTGCGTAAGGTGGTATTTTAATTTTCCGTTTTCAGATAAAATAAAAATTCCGTTTGAAACTGTTCCCAATGCAAAACTGCCATCCTGCAAATGCTGACTACTGTAAACAAAACTCGATTTTAATTCAGCATCAACATCTGTAAATACACGGGTTAATGAGTTCCCTGTAAGCTTATGAATTCCATCTGACTGCGTTTGAATCAACAATCCTTCATCTGCGGTAAAAACATTGGCAATAGTGAACTTTTTTAAAACTGGATCATCTGAAACTAATTTGGCTTTACCGCTTTCTATTTCAAAAAGTCCTTCTTTTAAAGTCTGAAAATAAATAGCATTTTTTGAAGCAAACGATTTTACAACACCATTTTTTGGGGCGATTATTTTAAATTGTCCCGTTTTGGTATCATAGATATAAATTCGGTTCAAAGACTGGAATAAAATCCATTGATCGTATTTTAGAATATTCCAAAATTGCTCATCATCTAAAATCTTATTTTTTATCGTATCGCTGAGCGAAGTATATTTCAGCTTTCCGTCCGGCTGTCTGGCCCAGAAACCAAAATTCATATAACTGCCCGTATATACTTTACTTCCAATGACTTTTACAGATCGGATAATAGTTTCATTTGGTCCCGGATACAACTGCCAGCTGGTTCCATTATATTCCAAAAGTCCGTCGTTGTTGGCGAAATACAAATAATTATTATGATCCTGCGAAATCATCCAGCTTTGATTTCCGGCTCCATAAACGGAAGGGGAATATTTAACGATTGGCGGAAATTCCTGCGAGAACAGCAGAATATGAAATAAAAAAAGTAAGGTAGTTAGTTTAGTTTTCAAAATTTGGTCAGGATATTAAATAGTACTAAAACAGTTCTAAAATAGGATATTTATAGCTGAAACAATGCTTTTTTCTTAAAATAATGTATCTGTTCATTTTATCCTGTTTTTCATTTATAGATAATGATTTCAACTGAAGGATTCTGATAGAGTTCGAAGGATTGAAATCGCTGGCTGTATTTTTATATAAATCGCTTTTTTTAACATTCAAATTTCAATATACCCCGTGGTTTCATAAGTAGGAAACGAATAGCATTCCATTTATTTAATCGCTTCGGTGTCTAATTTTCAAGATCTAACATGGTAATTCTGTTAAGATTTGGAACAATATCCTTAACAAAACTCTACTCAAAATTGATTACTTTTGTAGAAATTGACTTTTTTTATGCAAATTGATCTTTCTACACTCGACCCAAAGCAAAATATTATAATAAAAGGCGCACAAGTACATAATTTAAAAAATGTAGATGTGGCCATTCCGCGAAACAAACTGGTGGTTATTACAGGGCTTTCCGGATCAGGAAAATCAAGTTTGGCTTTTGATACTTTATATGCCGAAGGACAGCGCCGTTATGTTGAAAGTTTATCATCATACGCACGTCAGTTTTTGGGACGTTTAGACAAACCAAAAGTTGAATATATAAAAGGAATTGCACCTGCAATTGCTATTGAGCAAAAAGTAAATACTACAAATGCACGTTCTACAGTTGGTACTTCTACCGAAATCTACGATTACATCAAACTTTTATTCGCCAGAATTGGAAGAACCTATTCGCCAGTTTCAGGTCAGGAAGTCAAAAAAAACACGGTAACGGATGTTGTTTCTGATGTAAAAACACTCGAAATTGACAGCAGATGGCTTTTGCTTGCTCCTATTCATTTAGAAGAAGGCCGTCAGCTCGAAGACAAACTTAAAGTACTTTTACAACAAGGTTTTGCCCGTATTTTAGTCGATAACGAAATGGTTCGTTTAGATGAATTTACACCGACAGAACTGCATAAACTCGATAATAAAGACATTTTATTAATCATTGACCGTATTGTGGTAAAGGAAGAAGAAGAGTTTTACAATCGTCTTTCTGATGCCGTGCAAACTGCTTTTTTTGAAGGAAAAGGAATTTGTTATCTTCAGGAAGTGGGTTCATATAAAAGGTTTTCCTATTCTAATAATTTTGAATTAGACGGCATTACGTTTTTAGAACCAAATGTTCATTTGTTCAGTTTTAATAATCCTTATGGAGCTTGTCCGGTTTGCGAAGGCTACGGAAATATTATTGGAATTGATGCAGATCTTGTGGTTCCAAACACCTCTTTATCTGTTTTTGAAAGTGCCATTTATCCTTGGCGCGGCGACAGTATGAGCTGGTACAAAGATGAATTGGTAAAACATGCTTACAAATTCGGTTTTCCAATTCACAAACCTTATTTTGAACTTTCAGATGATCAAAAAGATTTGATTTGGAAAGGAAATCAATATTTTCAAGGTTTAAATGATTTCTTTAGAGAATTAGAAGAGAAAAATTATAAAATACAAAATCGTGTCATGCTTTCGCGTTATCGAGGCAAAACAAAATGCCACGCTTGCCGCGGAAAACGTTTACGCGAAGAAGCTTCATATGTAAAAATTGGCGGAAAAACGGTTTCAGATTTAGTAGATCTTCCTATCAAACATTTGGTTACTTTTTTCAAAAACCTAGAATTAAACCAATACGAAAAGCAAATTGCAAAACGTTTAATGGTCGAAATCAACAATCGTTTATCTTTCTTGACCGAAGTGGGTTTAGATTATCTAACCTTAAATAGAAATTCTTCAACACTTTCTGGAGGAGAATCGCAGCGTATTAATCTTGCTACTTCTTTAGGAAGCAGTTTGGTTGGTTCGATGTATATTTTAGATGAACCAAGTATTGGTCTGCATCCAAAAGATTCAGAGCGTTTGATAAAAGTATTGCTTTCACTTCGTGATTTAGGAAATACCGTAATTGTAGTAGAACACGACGAAGACATTATGAAAGCGGCCGATATGATTATTGATATTGGTCCTGAAGCAGGAACTTTTGGAGGAAACCTTGTAGCGCAGGGAACTTACGAAGAGATTTTAAAATCAGATTCATTAACTTCTAAATATTTAAATGGCGATTTAGAGATTTCGGTTCCAAAGAAAAGACGAAAATTCAAAAATCATATTGATATTATTGGCGCAAGGGAAAATAACCTGAAAAACATTAATGTTACTTTCCCTCTTGACGTTTTAACGGTGGTAACCGGAGTTTCAGGAAGCGGGAAAAGTACTTTGATTAAGAAAATCTTATTTCCTGCCATGCAGAAAAAACTGGAAAATGCGGCTGAAAAAGCGGGACAATTCAGTGATATATCAGGATCTTTTTCTCAAATTAAACATATTGAATACGTAGACCAAAATCCAATTGGAAGAAGCTCGAGATCGAATCCGGTTACATATATAAAAGCGTATGATGATATTCGTGATTTGTATGCCAAAGAAAAATTATCAAAAATAAGAGGCTATCAGGCGAAACATTTCTCTTTTAATGTTGACGGAGGCCGATGCGAAACTTGTAAAGGAGAAGGCTCAATAAACGTTGAAATGGTCTTTATGGCCGATGTTTCCCTGCCTTGTGAAACCTGTGGCGGTAAGCGCTTTAAAAAAGAGATTTTGGAAATCACTTTCGACAATCAAAACATCAACGATATTTTAACCATGACTATTGATGATGCAATTGCTTTTTTCGAAAAAAACAAACAGTCTAAAATTACCCAGAAATTACAGCCTTTACAAGACGTTGGTTTAGGATATGTTCAGTTAGGACAATCCTCTTCTACTCTTTCAGGAGGTGAAGCACAGCGTATTAAACTGGCTTCGTTTTTAGTAAAAGGTGCAACAAAAGACAAGGCTTTATTTGTTTTTGATGAACCTACAACCGGTTTGCATTTTCATGACATCAAAAAATTATTGGCCTCATTTGATGCTTTAATCGAAAAAGGACATTCGATAATTGTAATTGAACATAACCTTGACTTAATAAAATGTGCCGACTGGATTATAGATTTAGGACCAGAAGGTGGTGAAAATGGTGGACATTTATTAGCTGTAGGAACTCCTGAAGATGTGGTTAAAATCAAAGAATCGGTTACTGGAATTTATTTAAAAGACAAGCTTTAAAAGGCAATAGTCAAGCTTTTACAGTTTTAAAGCAATAAATATAAAACACATAAAAAAAGCGGTCTATGTATAAACATAAACCGCTTTTTAATTTTAAAGCTTTCTTTGCTTACTGCTTAAGGCATAAAGCCAAAAGCTTTAAGCAACTAAACATTTTTCTTCAAAAGGAAAGCCATCTTCGTCAATGGCTACTAAAACCTTTTTTTGTTTCGAGGCCTCGAATGTAAGATACAGCCACGCAAATGACCATAATCCGAGGGTTAAACAAAAAATCATGAAATTTAAACTGTGGTTGACTACTTTTCCGCCTTTAGAAAGAACAGCAAAAAGTAATTCATCATTTCTCTCCTCTAATGTAAATCCATTATGAACTTTGTTAGATATCATATTGGAAAACACCTGTACACTTTGTTCCTGACTTAGCTTACTGCTTTTCATAATCATTCGTTTGGGTTTGTCTGCATGTGATACTACTTTAAATTTCAATGACTTTTAATTAAATACTCTTATCTAAATAAACAGCAATAAATCTCAATTTATTGTATTTTGAAAGATATTTTTTGCAATAAAAGATAATGAGCGATATTAAAACTCAATATAAAATTAATTTTAATAAATTGAATTTCAAAGAAATGACTAAAAAAAATTAAGATTATTTTCACATTTTAAATATCTTACAAAAAGAAACTGGGTTTTATCCTTAATATCAAAAAACCGGGGTTAATAATCGCTTTATAAATAATCAGGAGGTATTGTAGTTGTATTTCCTTCTCTCAGAGCGCTGTAATGGGGAGACATAATCTCGATTCCTGCTGCGTTAAAAGAATCCTGAATGTTTTGATGGAGTGAGGAATAAATTCCTGGCTGTTTTGTGGGTTCTTTTGTGTAAACATTGATTTGATAAGAAACATAAAAATCATCTAAACTCGTTTGCAATACAAAAGGCTTTGGTTCTTTTTCGGTCATTTCTGTTTTTAAGGCAGCATCTATCAAAGCTTTATAAATTTCTGTCCACGGAACATCATAACCAATTGTAACCGTAGTATGAATTAATAATCCATTATTATTTTGTTTGGTATTCGAAGAATAATTGGTTGAAGTACTCGACAAAACGGTCGAATTAGGAATGGTAATATCCTCAAATTTAGGCGTTCTGATTCGGGTTACCAAAGCCGTTTTCTCTATTACTTCGCCGCTTACATCACCTATTTTAATAAAATCACCAATCTTAAACGGACGCATATAAGTAATAACTAAGCCAGCCACCATATTAGCAATAGCATTTGATGAACCCAGTGAAAACAATATACCCACAAAGACTGAAACTCCTTTAAAAATAGGAGAATCTGAGCCCGGCAGATATGGAAATAGAACTACAATCATAAAAGCAAAAAACAGCAATCTTATAATATTAAAATGTTGGCATTGCCCAATCGCTGTAAAAACCATCAATTTTGATATTCTCTTGCTTTATTTCATCAAAAAAGAACTTAATAACTTTTATCGTATATTTAAAAATGAAGATAATAACGATTATAGTAACTAAACTGGGCAAGAATCTAAGAAAGCCCATTACCGCTAATTTTGCAGGAGAAAGAATCCAGTGCAGCAAAGTTTTGGTATAAGCTTCGGTAGCGGGGAAAATACTAAATAAAACAGGAAGTGACAGATATACGATTAAAATTAAAGTAATTGCCTTTATAAAGCTATATAACCGCATTAACAAGGACTGTTGTCTTTGAGGTGACAGGAAATTGATGTTATTATAAGTAACACCCTTAAAATACTTGTCACTGTTTTTTAAGATATATAATTTAATTCTGTTAAATATTTTCCCTGCTAAATATAAAACTAAACCAATAATTAAAATCAACAAGCCCGTATATCCAAGTCTTTTAGGAAGCATTGAATAATTTTCATTTTGATAGATAACGGCTTTCTTTATTAAGTTTAAATTCCGTTTTGCAACAGAAGAGGCCGTTTGATTTTCTGCTTTTGCATCTGCTTCCAGAATAGACATAATAATAAAATCATTTTTATAAATTATGTCTTGTGAAAGTTCCGCAGGAACAACCAAAATAGAATCTTTTTCAAAAAAAGAATCCTCATACAGTTTCCTGATTTTTTCTGTAATGGCGTGCGCTCTGTTTTCGGCTGAAAAGGAACCTACATTATTATACACATAAAAAAGTGTATCCTTAAAGGGAACAACAGGATATGCTTTTAATTTTGGTTTAACTTCAATTTTATGTAAAGTATCCCGATTGCTATTCTGAGCAAATGAAACTGAATAAAACGAAACAGTGAAAACAACTAAAAACCAAAGTAATTTATTTCTCATTGTTCTTATAGTTAACTAGTTACTGCTAACAAATATAAAAACAAAATAGATCCGAATTTAAATTACTTCACTTTTATAAATAAAATCGTATTAAATTTTAATTCCAATTTTTCTCAAAAGGGTATCTATCACTTTATTAATATCTGGAGAAATATTAAATCTGTAATTTAGGTAAACGTATAAAATCGTTACTAAAATAGATTTTAAAGCGATACTGATAAGCTGAAAAAATGGAAATTCCCAAAAGTAAAACACTAAAAATAAGACAAATGTTAATACCATTGATGAAATTGTTTCTTTGGTAAACGGATATAAATTAAGCTTTTTAACCACAAAAAGAAGTTTTGCCAAACTGTACAATGTAATAGACAATAAAGTAGCAAAAGCAGATCCAAAAATTCCAAAAATTGGAATAAAGATCATATTTAAAACTACAGTCAATACAACCAGCATTAATCCTAAATACAATACCATTCGGTAATATTTAGTATTAAAAATGATAGCGTTATTGTTTCCTAAAATTAAATCGAAGTATTTAGACAAACCAATCATGAATACAACCTCGATTCCTCCGCTGTATTCTTTTGGAACCAGTTCGTATAATTGATTAATATTTACAAATATGCAAAGCATTACAAAACCACCCACCATTTGCAGATTTATGGAAGTCTTTTTGTAAAGCTCGTTCAATTCGTCATGTCTGTTTTCATGCATTAATTTTGCCGTAATAGGATACACAATCTGATGCATAGCACGACTTGGTACTGAAATTACCAAAGCGATATAAGTTGCTACAGAATAGAAGGCAATGTTTTCAATCTGCATATATTGATTCAATATCATTTTATCCCCATCCAAAAGCAAATTAGCAACACTCCCAGATAAAATAATATAAAAAGTATATACTAAGATATCTTTTGTATTTGTTGGTATTGTAAACTGGAAAGTTGGCTTCTGAATACTAAATGCATATAACATGGTGATCAAAAAGGCGAAAAAATATAAAATAGCTGTTGCGTAAACAAAACCTTCTACACTAAGCCAATTAAAGTAAACACCAATTAATAAAAATAATGAAAACAATCGCAAACCTACTTCTTTAACAAAGTTTCCAAAAACGGAATGCATATTTACTCGCAGCCAGGCATAAAAAATTTCAAAATAGGCCATACACAATCCTATAAATGGTATTAACCAGATATAACTTTTTACAATCGCATTCTTTTTTGAAACAAAAAATATAATCTCATCATAAAAAACAAGACCAATAAGTAAAAGCGGAATTATTAATAATAATGGGAATAAAACCGTAAAGGATAAAAAACGGGATTTTTCTTCTTCAGTTTGGTATTGCGAATAAAATTTAACCAATGTATTTTGCATTCCAATGGCAAATAATGGCATGATCACATTTGCTGCAGATGTAATATAATTAGTTAAACCATAAAAAGTGGCTCCTAAAAAAACAGGATATAAATAAAGTGTATTAATAGCTCCAATTCCAAAGCCTATGTAGGTAATTATAGTGTTTTTAAAAGACTGGTTTAAGACAATACCCATTTTTTGATTGCAGAGTTTTAGAGTTTAGAGTTTAGATTTTTAATTTTCTGCTCTCTTTATATTTTTGAAATTGTTGTTTTAATTAATCAACTGCACTAATTGCTTAGTAAGATTTTTTCGAGAATATTGCTGTAAACCAACACCGTTAGCTTGTAATTTTCCTTCCAAAAATTGATTATAAAAGTCCAAAATTACACTTTTTAACTTCGCTTTCTCTGAATAATCAAAAAATACTCCTGTATTCGTTTCTTTTATAATATCGGCAAAATCAGAACCATTTGGTCCAATAGCAATTATTGGGCGGTTTGAGACCATATATTCAAACAATTTACCCGGAATAATGCTTTTGGTATCTTCTGAATTAATTTCGATTAAAAGCAGAACCTGAGATTTTTTTTGATGTGCAATCGCTTCATTGTGCGAAACATATCCTAAAAGATTCAAATAGTCATTTAATTTAAATTCGTTTATAGAATCCAAAACTTCCTGACTTACAGCTCCAATCAGCTTAATTTCTAAATGAGACTTAAAATCTGGGATTTCCTGAAGCAGTTCAACCAAACATTCCCATAAGAATTTAGGATTTCGGTCTGATAAAAACGAACCTATGTGAGCAAGAGTGAATTTTTCGTCCAAAGGCTGTTTCTCAACCTTTTCAATATCATAACCATTAGTAATTACAGAAATGGGCTTATCCGTAATAGCCTCAAATTCTGCTTTTGTCGTTTTGCTGGTTACAATAATAGTATCAGCAGAATTCAGAACTTTATGTTCTAAATTTTTATGCTTTTTCGCTGCATAATTAGACAAACGCAGTGCTTTATGATAACCAATAGTAGTCCACGGATCGCGGAAATCGGCAAACCATTTTATATTTAGTTTTTCTTTTAATTCTAAACCAATCAAATGTAAACTGTGCGGCGGTCCCGAAGTTACAATTGTATCAATATTATTTTCTTTGATGTATTTCTCAAGATAAGAAACAGAAGGTTTAACCCAGAAAACTCTTGCATCCGGAATAAACAAATTACCTCGCACCCAAAGAAAAGCTTTATCTAAAAAAGTCTGCTTTTTTTTATGTGGAAAAATTCCAGAACTGATTTTCTTGGTTTTATTTTTTGAAAAAACAGAAGCCAATTGATAAGGCTCCCAAATTTTATTTTTTAGAACAATTACTTTATCTGATATTTCGCTTACCAAACCTTCATCAACAATTGGATAGGTTGGGTTTTCAGGAACATACACAATGGGCTGAACACCAAAATCCGGCAGATATTTTACAAATTTCAACCAGCGTTGTACTCCCGGTCCGCCCGCTGGAGGAAAGTAATACGTAATAATTAAGAGCTTTTTTTGTTCCAATGAAAATTGATTATTGTTGTAAAGTGTAAATTTAAAGTTTATTTTAAAGCAAATTTCTTATATATTCTATATATAAAATAGATTAGAAGTAAACCGTTTAAAAAAATCCAAAAATTATAAAATCCCCAGACAATTTTATATTCCGTTTCCATACTAGAAAAACTAAAATATTCTCCTTGGCTTTCTTCATAAAAGTCATCATATCCCATCATGTAAATACCGCAAAAAATAAATACAAATAAATCAAAAATGGCAAATACAACAATTTTAAAAATCTTTAAAGTCAGCATCTAAAAGTTAAACTTTAAACTCGCTCTTATTTGTACTATGTTTTTTTCGTTCAAAATAAATACCCACAAATAAAAGCAGGAACATTCCAATTGAACTAACCAAATTAATTGTACCTCCTGTTTTTATAACATTTGGTTCAAATTTAAATTCGATTGTATGTTTTCCACCAGGAATTTCCAAAGCTCTTAAAACATAATCAACAGGGAAATGATTTGTTAATTCTCCGTCAATGTAAGCGTTCCATCCGTTTTTATAATAGATTTCAGAAAAAACAGCTAAACCATCTTTTCCATTATCAGATTGATACTTAATATAGTTTGGCTTGTATTGAACTAGTTTTATTGTTCCGGTTGTATCCCATGGTTTTTTCATTCGGGCATTTTTAAATTTGCCTTCATGTTCATGAACATTAAAAACGGCCACCTTTTTAGTGTCAATATGGTCTAAAGCTTTCATAACATCATCTGCCTTATTAACCAGTTTTATTGAACTTACAAACCAAGCATTTCCATTTGCTTCAGGATTAACTGTTGGAATCTCTTTTCCTTCTTTATCGGTTTGAATTACATACTTAACATTTAGCATATTAAGTATTTCGAGATTATTTTTCGCAATTTGGTAATCAAATAACTGCTGCATTTTTCTTGGTTTTGCAGCATGATAACCACCTATAGAATGATGAAAATAAGAAGCTCTTGCGCTCGACATATTGCCATTTACTTCAAAAACTCTATAATGAGTTGTATCTTCTAAAATTTTAGCATCCGCAGGTGTTTCCTGAAAAGGTGCTGCAATTTGTACCGGACTAACAAAGTCTTTAGCCGAAACGTATTTTTTATCAACAAAAAACAAATCAAAAATCATTAAAAGAGCAACAATTACTAAAGTGGTTGTCTGCGAAAACTTGTTTTTGATAAACAGCCATAAAGAGCCAAAAGTTACTACAATAAAAAATCCTGAACGAAGTAAATCGGCAGAATATAAAGATCTTCTGTCTTCCTTTAAAACATCTACAAATTCTGGTCCGTAAGACTGAAGGAAATAATTATCACTGCTTCCTGAAAAATGGAAAAATCCTTTTGCAAATACTAAAATCAAAATAACTCCTAAACCAAAAACTCCTGTTTGAATAAGGGCTTTCTGCTGCAATTTAGGCTCGTCTTTTGCTTTAAAAAATGATTGAATCCCCATTACTGCCAATACAGGAAAACACAATTCTAAAATAACCTGAATAGACGATACCGCTCTGAACTTATCATACATTGGCACATAATCAATGAAGAAATCAGTTAACAGAGAGAAATTTTTTCCCCATGAAAGTACTAATGAAAACAAAGCACCTGAAAGAAATACATATTTTATTTTTCGATCTTCAATAAATAAAGCTAAAACAGCCAAAAAGAATACTACAATTCCGATATAAGCAGGCGCAGCTACAATGGGCTGATCTCCCCAATATGTTGGCATTCCCGATACAAAATTTTCAGCATCAGATGCTGGCACGTTATGATCCAACATAAATGAATACATATTACTGTCTGTACCCACATTTTCATGATTTGAACCTCCAAAAAGTCTTGGAGCAATCAGATTAAAACTTTCAGCAATTCCATAACTGTATTCTGTAATATATTCACGGCTTAAAGCGTTTTCATTTGTCTTTTTTGATCCATCTGGATTAAAAGTCAATTCGCTGTTACTTCGTGTACTAAATTTAGCATATTCACTTGTTGCCATTAAATTGGCCGCATTGGCGCCAATTGCAAAAATTCCTGCAACAGCCAAAGTTCCAATAGCAGTTAAAAGCGGTTTATATTCTTTATCTTTTAAAAAGTTGAAAGTAAAATAACCCGATAATATCAATAAGAAAATCAATAAATAATAGGTCATTTGAAAGTGGTTGGCATTAACTTCTAACGCAACCGCAAACATAGTGAGTAAACCTCCCCAAACATATTTTTTCTGAAAAACGAGGATAAATCCGGCAATAACCAATGGCATATAGGCAATGGCATGCGCTTTTGCATTGTGCCCAACTCCAAGAATAATAATTAAATAGGTAGAAAATCCAAACGCAATTGCGCCTATAAAAGCTTTTAAAGGATCTGTTTTTAAAACTAATAACAAACCGTAAAAACCTAAGAAATACAGAAATAAATAATCTGCAGGACGTGGTAAAAAACGTAACATATCGTCTATTTTACCCACAAAATCGTTTGGATAATTAGCTCCTAATTGATAAGTAGGCATTCCGCCAAAAGCCGAATTAGTCCAATAAGGTTCTGCGTGTTCAGCGGCTCTAAAGTCATTTTGCTCTTTGGCCATTCCGGTGTATTGAGCAATATCTGACTGGAAAATTTGTTTTCCCTGCAGAACCGGATAAAAATAAATTAATGAAACGAGAATAAAGCCCAGTACTACAAGGGCGTGCGGATAGAATTTATTTACTATTTTCAATTTTGGCTGGTTTGGTTAAATGATGAATCCTGCTTGTTGAGGATACAAACTTAATCTATTTCTTCGTAATCAACATAATCACCTACTTTTTTGGTCTCGCGCGGCTTTTTAGCATTAGCGGTATTGATGATTATCTCGTCATTATTGTTGTTCGTACGAGTTTGCTGCCATGAATTGTCCTGGCCGTATTGTTGTTGTCTTTGAAAGTTTTCTCCTGCCTTTTCAACTGCTTTTTTTACCAATACCGGCAAAAAGATTCGAGCCAAAAATTTAAAAATATAATAAAACGCAATAATCCACATTATCGTTTTAAACAAATTTGTAAAAGATGCTTCTTGCATGATCATATAATTTTTTTCCAAAATTAGTAAATCCGTTGTTTAAAATTAAAATATCAATCTTAAATAAATAATAAAATATAGTACATTTGAATTGCGTTATTATTTTTCTAATCCCCAAATAATTATGTTGAAAATTAAAAAATTACTCTTTACCGCTCTTTTTTTTGCTCCGCAGCTTTTCTTTGCGCAATATACTGATGTTATCAATTCAAACCGCCCCGGCGAAACCATGTCGGCTTATGCAGTTGGGAAATCAGTAATTCAAGGAGAAATTGGCGTTTATGGCATTAAAGAAAAGCACAATTTACTAGATTATGACGCTTCAGGTTTTGGTACAGATTTAACCATAAGGTATGGTGCTTTTCTTGAACAGCTCGAATTTGTACTTGATCTTCAGTATCAAATAGAAAACTTTGATACTCCTTATACCAGTTACAAAAAAAACAATTTCAGACAGACCGTTTTAGGTGCAAAATATCTAATTTACGATCCTTACAAGAATTATAAAAGAGAAAGTAATATTTACAGTTACAAAGCCAATCGAAATTTTCAATGGCGTGAATTAATTCCGGCAGTTTCTGTTTTTGCCGGAGCCAATTTTGTTGGAGCCGATAATCCGTATTATTTTTCTCCAAATGGTGAAATTTCTCCTAAAATCTCCTTGATCACTCAAAACGTATTAGGCGGCGGATCATGGGTTTTTGTAACCAATATTATTGCTGACTACATTACTACTGATTATCCAAGTTATGGTTATATTTTAACTTTAACACACGGATTTAACGACAGATGGTCTGGATTTGTAGAAAACCAAGGTTTTAAAAGTGACTTTTACAGCGATGCCATTGTTCGTGGCGGCGCGGCATTTCTTTTATCACCAAATATGCAGGTTGATGCTTCTATAAGTACTAATTTTAAAAATACGCCTTCTGTTCTATATGGCGGAGTAGGTTTTTCCTGGCGTTATGATGGATGGTACAAAGAGAAAGTAATCGAATTTAAAAATAAAGAAAGAGCTAAAAAGAACCCTGACAATAAAAAACCTATCGATTATCAGGAAAAAGAAAGAAAACGTAAAGCTAAATACGAAAATTAATAACCTAACCTCTTATAATGAGGTTTTTATAATGCCAATTAATGATTACAATTAAAGAAGCCAAAACCAAAAAGGAATTAACAGAATATATCAAATTTCCTTTCTCACTTTATAAAGACAATCCATATTGGGTACCGCCAATTATTGCTGACGAATTAGAATCGTTTGATAAAACTAAAAATCCGGCTTTTGATAATGCAGAAGCTTATTTTTACCTGGCATACAAAAACAATGAAATTGTTGGAAGAATTACGGCTATCATTAACTGGGCAGAAGTAAACAATCAGCACAAGCGAAAAGTTCGTTTTGGATGGTTTGACGTTATTGATGACATTGAAGTAACAAAAGCGCTTCTTGAAAAAGTATACGAATTAGGCAGACAACACAATCTGGAACATGCCGAAGGGCCAATGGGTTTCTCTAATTTAGATAAAGTAGGAGTTCTTACAGAAGGTTTTGATCAGGTGGGAACAATGATTACATGGTACAATAATCCGTATTATGTAACTCATTTTGAACAATTAGGATTTCAGATAGAGAAAGAATACATCGAAAGTATTTTCCCTTTTTCAAATGTAAAACCTGAGTTTTTCCTTAAAGCACAGGAATTAATTAAGAAACGATACGGACTTCGATCGCTTACTTTTACAAAAACAAAAGACATCATGCCTCATGTAGACAAAATGTTTGATTTGTTTAATGAATCGTATGCCAAATTAGCTTCGTTTGTAGCCATTTCAGATATTCAAAAAGAATATTTTAAAAAGAAATACATCAGCTTTATTAATCCTGAATACATAAAATTTGTGGTAGATAAAGATGATAATCTGGTTGCTTTTAGCATCGTGATGCCAAGTTTTACTGAGGCATTACAAAAGGCAAAAGGAAAACTTTTCCCGTTTGGTTTTCTTCATCTTTTAAAAGCCAGAAAAAAAAGTAAAGATGTTGTTTTTTACCTTATCGGCGTTCATCCTGATTATCAAAACAAAGGAGTTACCGCTATTATTTTTGATGAATATTATAAAACATTCTCTGAAAGAGGAATTCAAAATTGCATTAGAACTCCTGAATTAGCCGAAAATACAGCAATACATTTACTTTGGAAAAACTTTGACCCAAAAATTCATTGTCAGAGAAAAACGTATTTGAAGTATTTATAAATTTTTCAGTCCATTTTTTTTCAGTTTTCATAATTGCAGATGAAATAACATACAGTAAAAATGTAATGCTGTAAAGTTGAATTTTGAAAAATCAAATATAGATTAAACATAAAAAAATCCATTCGCCCCCAAAACGAATGGATTTTTCACTTTATAAACACTTTATTTTATTCCACTTTGCAATCTACTTTAGTTAATGTATTTTTTGGATCAAATTTCAATTTTGTTTTATCTTTAAAAGTTACTTTGTCATTTGCTGTAACTACATCTCCGTATCCTTCAATAAAGGTATTTTCTCTTTGCAAAAAAGCAACTTCTCTCACTGATGAAACTCCTTCAGAATTAAAAGTATAGTCAGCAATTAAAGTGTCGCCTTTCATGTTTCCAATCAGGGTGCCTTCATTTTTATCTTTTCCTACTATATTAATACTTAATTTACCATTTACTTCCTGATGAGAATTTACATTAAAACTCATCTCGATAACACTTCCTTTCGATGTCCAAGAATAACACTGATCTCCAGCAGGTTCAACTATCTGAGCCTCTTTTGGCGGACTTGGAGTTATTTGTATAGGTTCTGTCTCAGTTGCTTTTTTACAAGAAATAAGAACCGTTAAAATAAGGGTCGATATTGCTAATATTTTTTTCATAATGCTGTTTTTTATTTTGTTGATTATGAATTAAAGTTACTTTAAATAAAAAAAATCCATTCGTATAACAAATGGATTTTTTTACATAATTTCCACTTAAGGAAATCTATTTATTAGTCAAACTACGAAACGTCAACAGTTGTACGTTCTGCAATTTCTTTATAAGTACCGTTAACTAATTTCTCGCGAATTGCTTCAAATGCAGTTAACGTTTCATCGATATCAGCTAAAGTATGAGATGCCGTTGGGATCATTCTCAACAAAATAATTCCTTTTGGAATAACCGGATAAACAACAATTGAAAGGAAAATACCATAGTTTTCTCTTAAATCGTTTACCATTACCATCGCTTCAGGAATACTTCCTTCAAGATAAACCGGAGTAATACAAGTATTTGTATCTCCAATATTAAATCCTTTTTCTTTTAAACCACTTTGCAATGCGTTTACATTCTCCCAAAGTTTATCTTTAATTTCAGATGAATTACGTAACAACTCCAAACGTTTCAAAGAACCAATTGTCTGGATCATTGGTAACGCTTTAGCAAACATCTGCGAGCGTAAATTGTATTTTAAGTAATCAATAACTGTTTTATCTGCTGCCACAAAAGCACCGATATTAGCCATAGATTTTGCAAAAGTAGAAAAGTAAACATCAATATCTGCCTGAACTCCCTGCTCCTCACCTGCTCCTGCACCTGTTTTACCAAGTGTACCAAAACCGTGTGCATCATCAACTAATAAACGGAAATTGTATTTTTGTTTTAATGCTACAATTTCTTTTAGTTTTCCCTGTTGTCCGCGCATTCCAAAAACACCTTCGGTAATAAATAAAATACCTCCACCTGTTTCTTCGGCCATTTTAGTAGCACGCTGCAGGTTTTTTTCCATACTTTCAAGATCATTGTGCTTGTAAGTAAAACGTTTTCCCATGTGTAAACGAACACCGTCAATAATGCAGGCATGAGAATCTACGTCGTAAACAATAATGTCATTTTTAGTAACCAAAGCATCAATAATAGATACCATTCCCTGATAACCAAAATTCAATAAATAAGCTGATTCTTTCATTACAAAAGAAGCTAATTCATTTTCTAATTGTTCGTGATAAGTAGTGTGTCCAGACATCATACGGGCTCCCATTGGATAAGCTGCACCAAACTGAGCTGCTGCATCTGTATCTGCTTTACGAACTTCTGGATGATTAGCTAAACCTAAATAATCATTTAAACTCCAGTTTAGGATATTTTTTCCATGAAATGTCATTCTAGGACCCAACTCTCCTTCTAACTTTGGGAAAACGTAGTAACCTTCTGCCTGAGAAGCCCATTTTCCTAAAGGTCCCTTATTGTCCTGAATTCTTTCGAATAAATCTTTTACCATAATATAGTGTAGTAATTTTTTTAACTTAATCAGCGAGCAAAAATAATCATTATTATTCTAAAATTCAGACCCCAATTTATTTTTATTAAAAAATATTCAATATAAAACTTTTAACAAGATTTAATTTAAATACAAATCTTTAAAACATTTCAATTTAAAAACATACTTACTTACAAATCATGATTTTTATCATAATAAAAGATAAAATGGTCTTTTATATTTGTTTCAGATTTAAACTAAAATAAACCAAATGAATCATGAAAAAGAAAAATAACATTTCAATTAAAAAGAACATGTTTGTATGTATCCTTGCCTCTGCTCTTTTTTTAGGAAGCTGCAAAAAAGAAGAAGCTGTAAATTATGCTGATATAATGACAGAAGGAGAAATGAACGCCGAGCTTACTTCTCCGCCTCATGTACCAAAACCTGTTGGTAGCAGAACAGCCATGAAGCTAAAATTGAACATGGAAATTAAAGAACAGGAAGGTACAATGACCGATGGTGTAAAATACACCTACTGGACATTTGGCGGATCTGTACCCGGAAGCTTTATTAGAACCCGAGTTGGAGATGAAGTAGAGTTTCATTTAAAAAACCATCCAGACAATAAACTACCGCACAACATCGATTTACATGCCGTAACAGGTCCGGGCGGTGGAGCAACCTCTTCATTAGTAGCTCCCGGACATGAAAAAGTGTTCAGCTTTAAGGTAATTAATCCGGGATTGTATGTTTACCATTGTGCTACAGCACCTGTTGGAATGCATATTGCCAACGGTATGTATGGTTTGATTTTGGTTGAACCAGAAGGCGGGCTTCCTCCGGTTGACAAAGAATACTATGTTATGCAGGGAGATTTTTATACCCAGGGCGAATACGGAGCAAAAGGTCTCCAGCCGTTTGATATGAATAAGGCTGTAAAAGAAACTCCTGATTATGTTGTATTTAATGGAAAAGTAGGGGCTCTGACTAATGGAAATGAATTGACTGCCAAAGTAGGCGAAACGGTTCGTTTATATGTAGGAAATGGAGGTCCAAACTTAGTTTCTTCTTTCCACGTAATTGGCGAAATCTTCGATAGTGTTCATGTTGAAGGCGGAAGCACTATTAATAAAAATGTACAAACTACTCTAATTCCTGCCGGCGGTGCTGCAATTGTAGATTTTAAAGTAGAAACTCCGGGAACTTTTATTCTCGTGGATCACTCTATTTTTAGGGCATTTAACAAAGGAGCTTTAGGAATGTTGAAAGTTGAAGGGAATGAAAACAAAAACATCTATTCTGGAACAATTCAGGAAGGTATTTATTTACCTGAAGGCGGAACGATTCAAAAAATGCCTGGAGGTTCAGCTGCTAAAACTGTTGTTCCAAAACGTACTGTTGAAGAGAAAGTCAAAATTGGAAAAGAAATTTTCGGAACAACCTGTTTCGCTTGTCATCAATCTGAAGGGCAGGGAATTCCTAGTACTTTCCCTCCTCTTGCTAAATCAGATTACTTAAATGCTGATTATAAACGTGCTATTAAAACAATATTACACGGTTTAACGGGAGAAGTTACTGTAAACGGGAAAAAATACAACAACGTAATGCCGGCTCAAAATTTATCTGATGACGAAATAGCAAACGTTTTAACCTATATATACAACAGCTGGGGCAATAACAAAACAGAAGTTACTCCAGAAATGGTAAAAGCATTAAGATAACAGCAATTATTCAGTATGAAAATACATTTTTTCATTATTACCTTTTTCGTGATGCTCTCAGGGTTTTCAAGGGCTCAGGAAAATGGAATGGTTCCGGTAAAAGAGGGTTCATTTGTCCCTCTTTACGGAGCCACATCCAAAAAACCTATTATTGTAAAATCTTTTTATATCGATATTTATCCCGTTACAAATACTGAGTTTTTAAGTTTTATCAAAAAAAATCCATTGTACAGCAAGTCCAAAATAAAAGGAATTTTTGCAGACAAAAGCTATTTGTCCTATTGGAAAAGTGATTTTGATTTTGGAAATGTAAACTCTCAATCCCCCGTCACAAGTGTTTCTTGGTTTGCAGCAAAAAAATACTGCGAATGCCAAGGAAAACGATTACCAACAATGGATGAATGGGAATATACAGCTATGGCCGATGAAAAAAAAGTTGATGCCAGAACTAAAAAAGAGTTCAACGAATATATATTATCCTGGTATGAAAAGTCAAAAACCTATGAAAATAAAATTGGACAGACTTTTAAGAATTATTGGGGAGTTTATGATATACACGGTTTAGTCTGGGAATGGACATCGGACTTTAACAGCATTTTTTTATCGGGAGAATCGAGAAAAGACAAAAGCAGTGACAAGAATCTTTTCTGCGGAAGCGCTTCTGTAAACGCAACCGATTTAATGGATTATGCCGCGTTTATGCGATACGCATTTAGAGGAAGTCTTAAAGCGCAATATTCTACCCGTAATCTTGGTTTTAGGTGCGTAAGCGACACAAAACCAAAGCTCTAATTTTAAATTATTTTCAAATGAAAAAAATACTAATTGCCGTCTTCATTCTCTTATTTTCTTTGCAAAGCTGTAAAGAATCTGACAAAAAAATTGATCCGGCAGAAACCAATAAAGAGATTAGTGATTTATCTATCTACAATCTGCCGTCAAAATGGACTACTCAGGATGGAAAAGATATTGAATTGAAAAGCCTTAACGGAAATGTTTTGGTAATGGTTATGATTTATACAAGCTGTAAAGCAGCCTGCCCAAGATTAGTGGCCGATATGCGAGATATTGAATCTAAATTGGATAAAAAATCCAAAAAGAATGTAAAGCTGATTTTAGTAAGTATTGATCCCAAAACCGATACTCCGGAAAAATTAAAAAGTTTTGCCATTGCCAATCAAATGAATCAGGATCCCTGGATTTTTCTTCGTTCATCTGAAGAAAACACACGAGAATTTGCAGCTGTTTTAGCTGTTAATTACAAACAAATATCTCCAATAGATTTTTCGCACTCTAATATTATCAGCGTATTTAACCCGGCTGGAGAACTCATATTTCAACAAGAAGGTTTAGGCGTAAATAATGAAAAAACAATTGAAACAATAAATAAAGAAGCTGGAAAAATATAAAAATTAAACATTTTGATTTAGGAGAAAAGCAAGAGGAGATTTTTTAGGAATGGATCGACTCTTGTTTTTTTTTTTGAATTTTAAAGCTGCATAGATGTTTTAAAAGTCAATGGATTTGTAAATGTAAAGTCCCATCGAAGCGAAATCCTTTTATGATATAATTAATATATTACCCTAAGAGACTTAATCTGTACTAATCAACAAATATTCTATAACTATATCGTCCCGCTGGGACTTTTTTTATTTTTCATCAATAATCTTTTACTATTGAAATCATAATCAAAATTAATCCCAACACCAGAAATAAACTGAATATCAAAATACTTTGATAATAAAACACCATCGTTCTTCCATTTGTAAAAAACAATAGACCACCTTGTAAAAACAATAAAATCTCAGTTGCAGTATATCCTAAAATAAAACTTTTCAATCCTATTTTTAGTACTTTAGAATTAGCAGAAAGCATTTTGTTCTGCAACAATATTCCAAACAAAAATCCGGTGATAATTCCCAAAGTTGTTAAGTGAATAAACCCAATTACAAAATTTCGGATTTGATGCGAAACTTCAGCTAAATTTGGAAAAATAGTCAGCAATTGAATTCCTACTTTCAATAACAACGAACATAAAGCCAAAGCATAAACTGTTTTAGTTGTTTTATCTAAAGTATCTTTAAAATGATGAATTTGCGGCTGCAGCATTTTATAGAAATAAATAAAAGCACATAATTGAACCAAAACTCCTAAAACATTGATATAACTAAATATATCATTATCTATAAACCATCGCACTGGAAAAGAAACTGTTAGAAGTGTTGAGACCATAATCAGAAAGTAAAATTTATGAAATTTTACCTCATCTATTTTATTTTGAAATTGTTTTAAAAACAAAGCTAAAATTGCCAATATAAACCAGCCGTTAAACTGAAAATGCAGGAAAAACTGAATCGCAATTTGATAAAAAGCGCTTTGTTTACCAAGTGTACTTACGGCCGGGCCCAAACACCAGACTCCAAAAGTGGACAAAATCATAAATAATACAGAAGCACACAAAAGTCTTTGCTGCGGTTTTTTTTCTTTAGAAGTATCTTTCCAAACCAATCTACAAAAAACATAACTCAGTAAAATATGCATCGTCGAAAAAATAATAGAAAACAACGCATAACCCTGGATGGGAAAAGCAATCATCATTCCGAGAACCGAAAATTCGGTCAGCCAGAATAAACGATTGTAAACTGGCTTTTGTCTTTTCTCCTTTGAAATAAAGAAACGCACGATTAAAACATAAACCATTAAATAAACCCAGCCCAACATGGCAGCATGCGAATGTGCGTGAAGCAGGAAACTGTAGTTTATGAAATCTAAAGGAAAAAGATACACCAACCGCATTATCAATCCGAATACACAAGCAATCAGAAAATTAAAAAAACAGCAGATTATCCAGGCTTTTTGGGAATTCATAACATTGATTTTTAAACACATAGAAAAATAGATTTGCAACCGAATAAAAGACGTTTCACTTGCATTAATGCACATAGCTATGCCTAAAACCTAGATTTTCTAAAACCACCTTTTAATGTTTTAGAACTGATGTTTCTATGTGTTTGATATTTTTTTCATCTGACTCAATCCGTTAAAAATAGCATTTATTCAAATAAAAAACACCGATAAATATCATTTTTAGATGTGCTATCGGTGCTTTTCGAACTATTAAAATTTATTTTTATTCTACTTCAACAAATTCTTTTTCTAAAAGAACTGCTTTTGGAAATAAGATATTATTTTCTAAATGAATGTGTTTGTGCAAATCTTCTTCAAATTCCTTAAGCATTGCAAAAGTTACTTTGTATGTTGTACAACCATCTGCAGGAGGCGTATAATTATCTGTCAAAGCTGCAATTTCTCTAAATCGATCCCCTTCATTATCATGTTCGTGCATCATCATCGCAATTGGATTTGAAACTGAACCAAAAGAAGGCTGAGATAAAATTCCGTCAGATTCTTTGGTTTTGGTCATTCTTTTCACAAAAGGAAACAAAATCAATTCCTCTTTTTTCATGTGCTGCGATAATTCTCCAGCACATCCAATAAATAATTCGTTAATTTTGAATAATTCCGGGTGATTCGCTCCGTGAACTTTGCATAACTTATCTAAAAATGCAAGCAGGGTCTGCGTTTTTTCCTCTACATAACGGTGATGCGTTTTTTCAATATAATCTGCCAGTAAATCTAACGGCCACGAGTTAAAATCAATTGAACCGTTATTGTCAGACTGAATCACTTCGTGAATACTTTGCAATAAAGCATCAGCATTAATATCTTGTTTTTCACAGACTTCATTTATCGTTCTGTTTCCTTTACAGCAAAAATCAATTCTGTATTTAGAGAATACTGCGGCGGTCCTATAATCTTGCGCTACAAATGATCCTATTGTTTTGTTTTTTAAATTTTCCATGATACTAATTTTAATTTGTTATTATTTTTTGTTTTTTAATGTCAGGTCAAATACAAACCATGCCATTGTAATAAATCCGATTCCGAAAATAGAATCTCCTATCGCACGAAGCCATTTTAAGGTAATCATTGCTGGCTGCTGCATTAATTCTGATGAACGGGCATACCACATTCCGTGATCGATACTTTCAATTGCCTGCCATACTCCAATTGGAAGCAAGCTCAATATTGCCATTAAAAACAACCCGATATTCAGCGACCAGAAAGTAATTTTAAGCAGTTTATTATTCCAGTTTACATCTCTGTATAAACTTCTCAGAACAAACAATACCAATCCAATTCCTAACATTCCGTATACTCCAAATAAAGCCGTATGCCCATGCAATGGAGTTGTATTCAGCCCTTGTATATAATAAAGCGCAATTGGCGGGTTAATAATGAATCCGAAGATTCCGGCGCCTAGGAAATTCCAAAATGCTACAGAAATCATAAAATAAATCGGCCATTTGTAATCGGCAATCCATTGTGTTGATTTTGAAATCTTATAGTTTTGATAGGCTTCAAATCCTATTAAAGTTAAGGGCACAACTTCCAGCGCGCTGAAAGTAGCTCCAAGAGCCATAATAGCAGTTGGCGTTCCTGAGAAATATAAATGATGGAATGTTCCTAAAATTCCTCCCGACATGAAAATGATAGTCGCAAACAATACATTTAAAGTTGCCGTTTTGGTTTTCAGTAATCCTAAACGAACAAATAAGAAAGCCATAACAACGGTTGCAAAAACTTCAAAGAAACCTTCAACCCAAAGGTGAACTACCCACCATCTCCAGTACTCTGCAATGGCTAAGTTGGTTTGTCTTCCCCACATTAATCCTGCTCCATAAAACATTGCAATTGCCGTACAAGAAATCAGGAAAAGAATAATTAGGTTTTTCTCTTGTGTTTTTTTCTTTAAAATCGGGATTAAAGGACGAATCATTAAAGCAAGCCACAAAAACAATCCCACTAAAAGGAAAATCTGCCAAAAACGTCCTAAATCAACATATTCATAACCTTGATGACCAAACCAGAAGTTTTGAACCAAGTCTAATTTCTGCATTACACCAAACCATTGTCCTGCCATTGAACCTAAAACAATAATCAATAAAGCGATAAACAAGAAATTGATACCAAAACATTGAAATTTAGGATCTTTACCAGAAACTGCCGGAGCAATATATAATCCCGTTGCCAGCCAAGCCGTAGCAATCCAGAAAATCGCTAATTGTGTGTGCCATGTACGTGTAACAGCGTAAGGTAAAATTTTATCGATAGGAATTCCATACAATCCGTTTCCTTCTACTCCATAATGTGCTGTTATAATTCCAAAAGTCATTTGCAAAATCATCAATAAACTTACAACCCAGAAGTATTTCACAACCAATTTCATAGACGGCGTTTTACCCTGCTGGATAATTGGATCTTCTTTTGGAAGCGGAAATTCTTCTTCTTCACCTGATTTTGCATGATAGAAAACTAAAATTCCAATACTTAAAATCAACAAAATAATACTAACTCCTGACCAAGCCAAAAGTTCTTTGGTTGCTTTGTTTCCTACCAATTCATCTGATGGCCAGTTGTGCGTATACGAAATATCAGAATCTGGACGGTTGGTAACCGTTGCCCAGGTTGCCCAGAAGAAAAATGCATTCATTTTTTGCATTCTCGCATCATCTTTAATTGAGTTTTTTGGAATCGCATATTCTTCTCTCAGTTTATTAAACTTTGGATCATTTGTAAAAAGCCCTTTATAATATTCACTTAAATTTTCAATAGCCGCTAAACGGTTTTCAGATATCGTAAGAACTGCTGTATTGGCATCATATCGATTGGTTCTAAGGTCTTTTTGCAAACGAATTTTTAAAGCCGATTGTTTTTCGGCATCTAAATCGTCAAACTTTTTATTAAAATCTTCTTTGGCAAATTTATTCAGGATAAAAAGCGCTTCTCTGTGCAGCCAATCAGCGGTCCAGTCTGGGGCAACGTAAGCACCGTGTCCCCAGATAGATCCTACTTCCTGGCCTCCTATACTCTGCCAGATATTCTGCCCGTCTTTAATTTCGGTTTCAGTAAAAACCACTTTTCCTGAATCGGTTATAATTTCTTTAGGAACCGGCGGGGCCTGCTGATAAATTTCATAACCATAGTAACCTAGCACAGCAAATGATATGCTCATTACTAATGCAAAAACGAGCCATAATTTTTTTTCTTTTTTCATTTTGATCGAATTTAATAAAAGACATTTTTATCTTTTATTGATTTTAAAAAAAACTCCAAACCTATTTTAAGGATTCAGAGTTTTTTGACTATTTACTCAACAATTAATACACCTTTCATCATGGCCACGTGACCAGGGAAAGAGCAAATGAACTTGTAAGTTCCTTTTTTATCAATTGTAAATTCGATCGTATCTTCTTCACCGCCGCCCAATAATTTAGTATGGGCAATGATTGAAGCTTTTTCAGATTCCGGAATATAATCAGTTGCTTTTGCATCATTCGCTTTTAAAGCAAAAGCAGCTTCATCTGTTCCTTCCTGAAGAATAACTAAATTATGTCCCATCGCCTCTTTTGGAATTTTACCAACGTGCTTTAAAGTAAGTTTGATTGGTTTTCCAGCAACTGCTTTTAATTCATTTGTATTAAACTGCATTTGGTCATTTCCTTCAATAACTAATACATTTTCTTCAGTCGGTGCAGCTATTGGAGCTGATTCTCCTTCTGTAGAAGTTTCTGTTTGTTCTTCGACTGGTGCTGTTTCTTTTTTTCCGCAAGAAGTTACTGCTAAAAATCCCATAAGGATCAATGCCGAAATTTTGGTATTTGTATTCATTTTTGTGGTATTTATTTATGTTTAAATGTTATTCTGATGTATGGGTTGTTTTTAGAAAAAAATCACCCGATTTAATCCCTAAAGCAAGTTGCTCTAAAGTTGTTGTCGTAAGCATTTGCAGTAAAAGACCTCTTATTTTTTTAAATTCAAAATGTACTGGACATGGGTGTTCTTCTGAACATTCTTTTAAGCCTATACCGCATCCTTTGTAAATTTTATCGCCATCAATTGCATCGACAATCTGAATTAACTTTATCGTTTTTAATGCCTCATTCGAAACTTCAAAACCGCCTCCTACTCCTTTTGCAGAATGAATAATGCCATTTTTGGTTAAAATCTGCATGATCTTGGCAGTAAATGGTTCCGGTGAATCTATTTCTTTTGCAACATCTTTTATTCCCACTCTGATCCCTTTTGAAGATTTGGTGGCAATAAAAATAGAAGCTCTGATTCCGTATTCACACGCTTTTGAAAACATATACTATTTGATTAATTCTGTACAAATGTATTAAAGTATTATATAAAAGACAAATTTATCTTTAATTAATTTTATTGAAGAAAAGGCTTATTTATAATGAAACTAATTAGTGCCAAAAATGCTGCTAATTAGGCTTTGAGTTTCTATAAAAACCAATTTTAATTTTAACTTTGAGAGTATTTAATTTTCTAATATCTAAATATGCCTTTAAGCAACTCAAAAGATTTAAAATTGGCTGTCCTGATCGATGCCGATAATGTACCCTACAGTAATGTAAAAGGTATGATGGAGGAAATTGCAAAGTTTGGGACCCCCACCACAAAAC
This sequence comes from Flavobacterium sp. HSC-32F16, assembly GCF_024171645.1. GTDB lineage: Bacteria > Bacteroidota > Bacteroidia > Flavobacteriales > Flavobacteriaceae > Flavobacterium. The sequence continues at coordinate 1,370,700 of NZ_JALKAC010000001.1, forward strand.
GTATTTATGCAGACTGGACAAAGCCAAATGCAAATGGCTGGAAAGCCGTTTTACTGGAACATGCTATTACTCCTATACAACAATATAGTTATACGGTTGGAAAAAACTCATCTGATTCTGCGTTGATTATTGACGCTATGGATTTGTTGTATTCCGGAAAATTAGATGGTTTTTGTATTGTTTCCAGCGACAGCGATTTTACCCGATTAGCGGTTCGATTAAGAGAATCCGGCATGAAAGTAATTGGCATTGGTGAAAAGAAAACCCCAAGTTCTTTTATCGTGGCCTGTGACCGTTTTATTTATATTGAGGTTTTGGATGGTGCAATTCAGAAGAAAAAACCAAAAGTAAATACTGCCGACACCAAAAAACCTGTAGAAAAACCAGCTGAAAAAGCACTTCATAAAGTAGATAAACAAACTATTGAACTTATTGAAGCCACAATTGAAGATATTGAAGATGATGACGGATGGGCATTTCTTGGCGATGTGGGTAATCTGATTGTAAAGAAAAAACCAGAATTTGACCCAAGAAATTATGGTTATTCTAAGCTTACGCCAATGCTGAAATCATTGACGGATATTTTAGAAATCGACGAAAGAGAATCGGATAAAAAAGGAATTAAACACGTTTATGTCCGCTTACGATTCAACTAATTAATTTATTACCTTATTATTATTTTAAAAACATGAGAAAGAAATTCTTTATTTACGGATTCTTATTGTTTCTAATTGTTGCCGCAATTTATTATTACACAGGACGAGGTTATTTACTCGTATTTATTATCCCTATTTTATTGATTATTGGAGCTTATAATGCTTCTCAAAAAAAACATGCCATTTTAAGGAACTTTCCTGTTTTGGGTTATTTTAGATATTTATTTGAAATGATTGCGCCCGAAATTCAGCAGTATTTTATCGAAAGATCTACAGACGGAAAACCTTTTTCCAGAAATCAGCGTTCTTTAGTGTATCAAAGAGCTAAAAATATCGATTCAAGTACTCCTTTTGGAACGCAGCAAAATCTAAATACCGAAACCTACGAAGGAATAAAACATTCTATATTTCCGGCAAAAGTAAACGAAGAACTGCCAAGAGTATTAGTTGGCGGAAAAGATTGCAAACAGCCTTACTTAGCTTCTCTATTTAATGTTTCGGCAATGAGTTTTGGTTCATTGAGCGAAAATGCAGTTCGTGCCATAAATATTGGGGCTAAAAAAGGAAATTTCTATCAAAATACCGGTGAAGGAGGTTTAACCGATTATCATCTTGAAGGCGGAGGCGATATTACCTGGCAGATTGGAACGGGTTATTTTGGATGCCGTGATGCCGAAGGAAACTTCAGCCCGGAAAAATTCTCGGAAAAAGCCAATCTTCCAAATGTTAAAATGATTGAAATTAAGCTTTCTCAAGGTGCGAAACCCGGTCACGGAGGTGTACTTCCGGCTGCGAAAAACACGGTTCAGATCGCTAAAATCAGAGGTGTTGTACCACATACTATGATTCTTTCTCCACCAGGACATACTTCATTTTCTGATACAAAAGGATTAATTCGTTTTATAAAACAATTGCGTGAATTATCTAACGGAAAACCAATTGGTTTTAAATTATGTATAGGAAACACGGCTGAATTTGAATCTATCTGTCACGAAATGATTGCCGAAGATACTTATCCCGATTTTATTACAGTTGATGGTGCCGAAGGCGGAACGGGAGCTGCGCCATTAGAATTTGCTGACGGCGTTGGAATGCCTTTTGAACCAGCTTTAATTTTTGTAAACCAAACATTAATAGGATTAAATATTCGTGACAAAATACGCATTATAGGAAGCGGAAAAATTATCTCAGGATATTCGATTCTTCATGCGGCAGCCTTAGGTGCAGACATGTGTAACAGTGCGAGAGGTTTTATGTTCTCTTTAGGATGTATTCAGGCTTTGCGATGCCACAATAACGAATGTCCAACCGGAGTCGCTACTCAAAACAAAATGCTGATGAAAGGTTTGGTTGTAACCGATAAATCAGATCGTGTGTATCACTTTCATAAAAATACACTTCATGCTGCGAACGAACTTTTGGCTGCAGCCGGAAAAACATCTTTTGCCGATGTTGATATTAATATCTTTATGCGTGGTGACGAATTCACAAACTTATCAGAATTGTATTTTCCTGATAACTTAACAAACGTTACAAAACGAAATTAAAAACAGAAGCCTCTTTGAATTTACAAAGAGGCTTTATTTTTTATGTATGATTTTCTTAAAGTTTTGCAGTTTCTTTATTATCTGCAGCGGCTCCGTTTTCTAAAACAGCTAATTCTTCCTTATCAACTAATTGCTGTGCTAAAATTGCATTATTATAGGCCAGAAAATAAACATCAAATTTTACTCCTTCGTTGATTAGTTCTGTAGAAATTTGATTGTTTTGAATCATTTCTTTTAATAAATCTGGGAATGATTCTTTATAAGCTGCTTTATTAGAATCATTTTCTTCTAAATTAGTTTCAATTCTAATTTCGATTCTATTGTCATTCAAAAATGCTTTAGCCGCTGTACTTGTAACTCCGTGTCCTTTTATAGATGATGAATTGTTATAGGTACTTACATGTTCCTGAATTTTTTGTTTGGTATTTTTACAACTTACCAATAATAACATAACAGCAAAAGCAAATACGATTTGGGTAATTTTTTTCATAATTTTTTGGTTTATTAGTTAATTTTTAACTCAAACATAATGAAATTTAAATAAAAAAACAACATCAAATCGTAATTTAAAAAAATGTAATTATTTGACTACAAATCAATTACACAAAGACCAAAATAGAAAGGATTAAACTTAGATAAACAAAAAAAAGCCTCCTTAAAATATTTAAAGAGACTTTTAAATTTGAGTATTTTTTAACCGTTAAATTATTCTTTCAATAAATTAGGTAAAGATTCTTTGTTTATTATTTCTTTGACAAAAACAGTATTATCATCAGCTAAAAAATAAGCATCGAACTGCACACCTTCATTCACTAATTCTTCCGGGATTTGATTTTTGTCGAACATATCTTTTAACAATTTAGGAAATGATGTATTTGCCGCTGTTTTGTTCGCTTCATTTTGTTCCAATCCCGTTTCAAATCTCAATTCAATCTTATTATCATTAATGTAGCCTCTTGCAGTAGTGAGTGTTACATTTTGAGCCTTAAAACTTGAAGCTGTCGCATTATAGTTAACTACAAACTCCTGAAGCTTTTGTTTGGTGTTTTTACAGCCCGCAAATAGTAATACGATAATAATTGCAAACGAAATCTGGCTTAGTTTCTTTACCATAATTTTAATTATTTTATTTTTTGAAGTCTTAAAAGTGCTTCAAGATAATAATAATCTGCGTAATTTATAGAACAATCTATTTCACTTCCTGCAGGTTTATGTCCTGTTGAATGAAGTAAAAATGCTGAATTTACATCTCGGCTCTGGTAATAATCTGAAAGTGAGACGATCATTTTTTTAGATTTGGTTAAATATTCGTTTTTTAAAGTTTTATCTTTTGTGTAAGAACTCAATTCTAAAAGCGCTGAAGAAACAATTGCAGCTGCCGAAGCATCTCTTGGAGCATTAGGGATATCGGGCGCATTAAAATCCCAATACGGAACTAAATCTTCAGTGGTTAATCTATCTAAATAAACACGAGTTAATTTATGCGCAAAGTCTAAGAATTTTGGGTCTTTTGTTTCTCTGTAAGTCATTGTAAAACCGTAAATCGCCCAAGCCTGACCACGCGCCCACATACTATCGTCATTATATCCCTGTGCCGTTCTTCCTTTTATTTTCTTTCCGGTTTCAAAATCATAAATAATAACGTGATAAGAAGTATTATCTGGTCTAAAATGATTTGCCATTGTAGTTTCGGCATGTTTGACTGCGATATCATAGAGCTTTTTATTTCCTCCATTTTTTGAAGCCCAAAAAAGAAGTTCCAAATTCATCATATTATCAATAATCGTATTATGACCGCCCATTTTATTATGTGGCCAGGACTGGATCGTTCCCACTTTTGGATTAAAAAGTGTTGCCAAAGTATCAGCCGTTTTAAGGATAATTTCTTTGTATTCCGGATTTTTTGTTAATCGATATCCATTTCCGAAACTATTAAAAATCTGAAAACCCAAATCATGATCTCCCGCTTTACTAACAGATAAAGGCGTTAGGAAACGACTGAATTTATCAGCTTCTTTTTCCCATTTTTTATCCTTTGCTGCTTCATACAAATACCATAATTCACCAGGCCAGAATCCGCTTGTCCAGTCTTTATAAGTAACAAATTTCCAGTCTTTGCTTCCATTTGGAACTGTTCTTGGCGAAGTTCCGTCATTCGGAATTACTTTTAAGGTTTTTGATGCCTGTTCTGCGCAATAATTCAATTGTTTTTGAATATCAACCGAATTGTTTTTTTGGCTGTACGTTTGGTTTCCCAAGAGAAATAAAACAGTAATGAGCGTGAAAAATTTTGTATTCATGTGGTTATTTTTGATAGATAATTTGTTTAACTGATAAATTTATAAAATAAAGCAACACTATTTAAGGTTAGGATTTTTGGTTCCCTAGAAATGTACTATTGAACTCCATTTTTGTATGCATATCTCTTCGTTTGTCATTCCCAGGAGCGAGGAATGACAAACTGGTGAAATAAACAAATAATAAATTATAGCATTTAGCTTTGCGCTTTTGTTAGTGCGGCGGCTTCGTTTTCGCAATAACAAACTTGTCTACAAATAAAAGATTACCATAAATTTGCCCTGAATTAAACCCACCTAAACTTGAAATCCAGAATCTATTATTTCTCTCTTTTTCTATTCATCATTTTTATTGGAATCTTTTCGAGGAAATTAACATTCATTCCGTTATGGATTGGTGATTTTCTTTATGCGGTAATGATGTATATATTCGTGCGCGTTTTCTTTCCCGAAAAGAAAGGTTTATTTGTATTTCTACTTTCTCTTTTTATATGTTTTAGCATTGAATTTCTTCAGCTTTATCAAGGAGAATGGATGATTGAACTCAGAAAAACACTTTTTGGCAGATATGTTTTAGGTCAGGGATTTCTTTGGTCAGATATTCTGGCTTACACTTTTGGGATTATTGTCACTTTTTCTATTGAAAAAATAACTTTGAATTATATCAGTCGAAAGTCTGCGTGATTTTTTCAATATTTAAACTGTTCGCCATTGCCATAAATATTTGATAATAAGTTCCTTTATTATCATAAAGTTGATCATGAGTTCCTTTTTCGACACATCTTCCTTTTTCTAAAACAATAATGTTCGATGCGTCTATAATTTGAGAAATGCTATGCGATATTATAATTACAGTTCGGTCTTTTTTAATTGCATCGAGAGATTTTTTAATTTGCTCTGTTGCAATGGCATCTAAACTGGCAGTAGGTTCATCAAGAAAAATAATTGGCGGATTTTTCAGAAAAAGTCTTGCAATCGCAATTCGCTGCTGTTGTCCGCCCGAAAGTAAATGAGCATCAGAATCGTAACCTTTTGGTAATTGTATAACTTGTTCGTGAATATAAGCTTTTTTCGCTGCTTCTATAATTTCTAATTGAGAAGCTTCTGGATTTCCGTATAGAATATTTTCTGCAATGGTTCCTTTAAAAATATGATTCTTCTGCAAAACCAAACCAATATTTTTACGCAGGAAGTTAGTATCATAATCTACTAAATCAATTCCATCTAAAAATATATGCCCTGATGACGGCAGATAAAATTTATCCAGTAAGTTAATAACAGTACTTTTTCCGGCACCGCTTAATCCAACCAAAGCGGTAGTTTCATTAGGTTTTACTGTAAAATTGATATAGTAAAGAGCCTGCGTTCCGTTTGGATAAACAAAGTCTACATTTTTTACCTCTATTAAACCGGCAATTTTTTCCGGAATATAAGTCCCACTTGTTTCTATTTCCTTTTCTGATTCTAAAATATCAAAGAAGCCTTCAGAATAAATCAAAGCATCATTTACTTCGTCATAAATTCGATGCAATTGCCTGATTGGCGACGAAACATTATTAAACAACATAATATGAAACATAATTGCTCCAATTGTCATTACATTATTTAAAACAAAATAAGCAGTTAAAATTATAATAATCACTACCCCTATCTGCTCTACAAAACTTTTAATGCTTTCAAAAATAAAACTGGTTTTTCTGGTTTCCAGCTGATTTTCGGTCATTTCATACTGAATCTTTTCATGACGATCAGCTTCGGTCGATTCGCGGACAAAAGATTTAATCACCGTTATAGATTCAATTAAACTAATAATTCCGTTATTTTTAGTTTCGCGGTAATTACGCATTCTTCTTCTAAATCCGCTTAACTTAGCGGCTTGCAATTGACTGATATAAAAATAAATCGGAATAATACACAAACTCACCAATCCCACATAAACATTGGCATAAAACATAATTACTAAAGCCACAAAAGCGTTAGCAAACAAAGGCAGAATATCAATAAAAAAATTCTGAACCAATCGTGTTAAACTGCTTATTCCGAGATCGATTCTAGTTTGAAGTTTCCCGCTTTCATTTTCATCAGAAGTATAAAATTCCATTCGATAACTTAGAACCTTTTCTACAATTGTCTGCGAGATGTCGCGGGTAATAAAAATACGAAGTTTTTCTCCATAGAATTTCTGTCCAAACTGTACTACAGAATTAACCAGTTCTTTAGAGAGCAATACAATGCTAATAATACCCAGCAAATGAAATCCTTTTGATAAGGGTTCATGCGCCACCATTAAATTATTAATTGTATCGACTGTATATTTTAAAATCACAGCATTTACCTGCGCTGCAAATGAACCTAAAAATGTAAGCAGCAAAGTGGCAATTACCATTTTTTTATAAGGTTTTACGAATGGCAGTATTTTTTTATACAAAACAGATAATTGCATTTATTTTAATTTTAGGCAGTATATCAAATATAAGAATTCTAAATTTGTGTTGAATAAATAAACCTTGTCATTTAAACACCTCATTTTTATGAAACTTGTTTTCGCTTCCAATAATTTAAATAAAATCAAAGAAATTCAAAGTATCTTAAACGGATCTATCCAGTTATTAAGTTTAGAAGATATTGGCTGTTATGAAGATATTCCTGAAACTGCTGATACTATAGAAGGTAATGCGATTTTAAAAGCCAATTATGTAACCGAAAAATATGGTTATGATTGTTTTGCTGATGATACCGGATTGGAAGTAAAAGCTTTAAATGGAGAACCAGGAGTTTATTCTGCCCGATATGCGGGTGAACAAAAAAATGCCGATGATAATATGAACAAGCTTTTGGATGCTTTAAAAAACAAAGAAAACCGCAGTGCACAGTTCAAGACCGTTATTGCTTTAAATTTAGACGGGAAACAGCATCTTTTTACTGGTTTGGCAAAAGGAAATATCACTTTAAATAAAACCGGAAATAATGGTTTTGGATACGATCCGGTTTTTCAGCCTGAAGATTATAATGAAACTTTTGCCGAATTATCTGCCGAAATTAAAAATAAAATCAGTCATCGGGCTAAGGCAACTGAGCAACTTATTGATTTCCTGAACTCAAGAAAATAATTGTTTAAAATACAACATTTTAATAAGCAAAATTGATATTTTACGACGTTTTTTTTTCGATTTCTTTTAATTATGATTTTACACCAAACATAACTTTTTGATAATCAAATCATAACAAATCCATAAATCTTAAAATTGCATTAGTATATATGGATAATTAACTGTAATTTTGCACCCTATTTTAAATACATATATGAATAAATTTGAACAATTAGGATTGAATGAATCGTTACTGAAGGCGATTTTAGATCTAGGATTTGAAAATCCGTCAGAGGTACAGGAAAAGGCGATTCCCCTATTATTGGAAAAAGACACAGATATGGTTGCGTTGGCTCAGACAGGGACAGGGAAAACGGCAGCTTTCGGTTTTCCGCTAATTCAAAAAATTGATGCTGACAATAGAAACACACAAGCATTAGTTTTATCGCCAACACGAGAACTTTGTTTACAGATTACCAACGAACTTAAAAACTACTCAAAATACGAAAAAGGTATTAATGTGGTAGCAGTTTACGGCGGGGCTAGTATTACAGAGCAAGCCAGAGAGATTAAAAGAGGCGCACAAATTATTGTGGCTACTCCGGGGAGAATGCAAGACATGATTAACAGAGGTTTGGTTAACATTAAAAATATAGATTACTGTATTCTTGATGAGGCTGATGAGATGTTGAACATGGGATTCTATGAAGACATCGTATCTATTTTATCAGATACACCAGATCAAAAAAACACATGGTTGTTCTCTGCAACTATGCCACAAGAGGTTGCCAGAATTGCAAAACAATTCATGAGCGAACCGGTTGAAATTACTGTTGGTACTAAGAACTCAGGTTCTGCAACGGTTTCTCACGAATTTTACTTAGTAAATGCTCGTGATCGTTACGAAGCTCTAAAACGTTTAGCAGATGCAAATCCAGATATTTTTTCTGTAGTTTTCTGTCGTACTAAAAGAGATACACAAGCTGTAGCTGAAAAATTAATTGAAGATGGATACAGCGCTGCTGCATTGCATGGAGATTTATCTCAGGCACAGCGTGACGGGGTAATGAAATCTTTCCGTGGAAGACAAATTCAGATGCTTGTTGCTACTGACGTTGCTGCACGTGGTATTGACGTTGATAACGTAACACACGTTGTAAACTACCAATTACCTGATGAGATCGAAACATACAACCACCGTTCTGGACGTACTGGTAGAGCTGGAAAATTAGGAACTTCTATTGTAATCGTTACAAAAAGTGAGTTACGTAAAATTTCTTCTATCGAGAGAATCATCAAACAAAAATTCGAAGAAAAAACTATTCCATCTGGAATCGAAATCTGCGAAATTCAGTTATTACACTTAGCTAATAAAATTAAAGATACTGAAGTTGATCACGAAATTGACAACTACTTACCAGCAATCAACAATGTTCTTGAAGATTTATCTAAAGAAGAATTGATTAAGAAAATGGTTTCAGTAGAATTTAACCGCTTCATTGCTTACTATAAGAAAAACAGAGATATTTCATCTCAATCTTCTGGAGAAAGACGCGAGAGATCTGATTCTGAGCCAAGAGAATTCAATAATAACGGAGCAGTTCGTTACTTTGTAAACATTGGTTCTAGAGACAATTTCGACTGGATGTCTCTTAAAGATTACTTGAAAGAAACATTAGACTTAGGTCGTGATGACGTTTTCAAAGTAGATGTAAAAGAAGGTTTCTCTTTCTTTAACACTGATCCTGAGCATACTGATAAAGTTATGGAAGTATTAAACAACGTACAATTAGAAGGACGTCGTATTAATGTTGAAATTTCTAAAAATGACGGAGGCGGAAGACGTGACCACAACAATCGTGGCGGCGGAAGAAATTCTGGCGGACAAAGAAGAGAAGGAAACTTCGCTCCAAGACGTGAAGGTTCTGGTGGTGGAGGTTTTAGAAGCGACAGAAATTCTGCTCCAAGACGTGAAGGTTCTGGAGGCGGAGGTTTTAGAAGCGACAGAAACTCTGCTCCAAGAGAAGGAGGTTTTAGAAGAAGTGAAGGAAGTTCTGACAGAGCACCAAGACGTTCTGAAAGCTTTGGTGATTCACCAAGACCAAGAAGACCAAGAAGAGATTAATACTTTAATATCTTAAAATACAACAGCCCAAATTCCAGACTTAATTGGAATTTGGGATTTTTTTATTGAATGCTTCTCTCTGTAAATAAGTTTTGTAATCCAAAACAATATAATTTAATACTCCCTATCTCTTTTTATTTAAATACTAAAAGCATCATTGCAGCCTTTGTTAATTTTCTTATAATTATATTCGAAGACTACGAAATATTTAATCTCTATTTACTACTTTTAGTGCTTTAAATCAGGATATGAAATATTTCTCAGTTTTCTTTTTTTTACTATTCTCCGCCGTTAGTTTTGCGCAAGATGTTGAATCAACAACCCCGCAAAGAGTTTCAGGTTACATTATAAACGACGATAGTAAACAACCTCTTCCAAACGTAAACATCATTAACACAAACAAAGTACGTGGTGCAAAATCAGATTCAAAAGGGTATTTTGAAATCGATGTACAACCTAATGATACCATTCACTTCTCTCTTTTAGGATTTCAATCCCTTAGAATCAGGGTAACAAACGACTGGATAAAAAATAAAGTAACTCGAATTCAGCTTACTGAAAAAGCAATTGCACTTGAAGAAGTTATTATTGCTCCTTTCAGCCTAACCGGTTATCTTGAAATTGATTCGAAGTTAATTCCAACCAAAGAAAACTATCGTTATAGTATTTCAGGACTAACACAAGGTTATGAAGCTGGTGAATATTCGCCAAATGCTTTTGGTAAAGTATTGGGCTCTATTTTTAATCCTGCAGATATGCTTTATAATTTCTTTGGAAAAAATGGAAAAGAGCTAAAGAAACTTAAGGACATGAAAAAAGACGATACCATTAGAAATCTTTTGGAAACCAAATACGATCGTGAAACTATTGCTGTTCTTTTAGGAATCAGTAAAGATGAAATACCTGAAATTATGCACCGCTGCAACTATTCTGATGCTTTTATTCAAACAGCAAACGATCTTCAAATTTTAGATGCTATAAGTGGTTGTTATGAACAATATAAAGTATTAAAAAGGAATTAAAACTTTACTCTTACCATAAACACACAAATCCTCAATTTAAAAATTGGGGATTTTTTTATGCCTTTTAAAGTTTAAAAAAACTTATATTTACTTAATCAAATAATTAAAATAAACAAAATCAATATATTATGGCAAAGGGTCAGGATGCTAAAAAAACAGCAAAAAAAGAACCGTTAAAAACGGCTAAAGAAAAAAAAGAAGAAAAAAGAGAGAAGAAAAATTCTCCTAAAAGAGATTAATAAAAGTATTCAGTGTTCAGTTTTTTTTAGTGTTCAGTTTAGTAACCAGAGACTTAATGATTACTAAAAACTGAACACTGAATATTTTTTTATTTAACTGGAATATTCGAAAGAATTTCTAACACAAATTTCCAATATTTTTGAGCAGATGAAATGCTGGCTCTTTCGTCTGGAGAGTGCGCTCCGTGAATGGTTGGCCCAAAAGAAATCATATCCATTTCCGGATAATTTGTTCCTAAAATTCCGCATTCTAAACCAGCGTGGCAAGCCACAACTTTTGGCTGTTCACCATTTTGTTTTTCGTAAATATCTTTTAAAACTTCTAATATTTCTGAATTTACGTTTGGAGTCCATCCCGGGTAAGAACCAGAAAGTTCAACTTCGCATCCCACTAATTCAAAAGCTGAACGTAAAGAATTAGCCAAATCAAATTTTGAAGATTCTACTGAAGAACGCGTTAAACATCCTACCAAAATTTCTCCGTCTTTTACAACAACGCGGGCAATATTATTTGAAGTTTCAACCAAATCAGCCATATCAGCGCTCATTTTATAAACTCCATTTTGTGCTGCATAAATCGCTCTCACAATTCCTTCCTGAACACCTAAATCCATTATTTTTTCAGGTAAATCAGTTTTTACGATTTCGATTGATAAGTTTGGTTCTGTTGTTTTGTATTCTGCTTTAATGTCGGCAATAATTTCCTGCATATCATAAACATACGCTTCATCAAACATTTGAGAAATAATTACTTTAGCAACGCTTTCTCTCGGAATTGCATTTCTAAGACTTCCTCCATTAATTTCAGAAACCTGTAATCCAAAGTTTTCAAAACCATCAAATAACAAACGATTCATGATTTTATTGGCGTTTCCTAAGCCTTTATGAATATCCATTCCAGAATGACCTCCATTTAGGCCTTTTACGGTAATTGTATATGCTACAGAACTCTCAGGAACTTCTTCTTCATTATAAGCCCTTGTAGCCGTTACATCGATTCCACCAGCACATCCTATATCAATTTCGTCATCTTCTTCCGTATCCAGATTCAATAAAATCTGTCCTTGAAGAATTCCGCCTTTTAAATTTAAAGCTCCTGTCATTCCGGTTTCTTCATCAATTGTAAACAAAGCTTCAATTGCAGGATGTGGAATGTCTTTACTTTCTAAAATTGCCATAATTGTTGCCACTCCCAGCCCATTGTCAGCACCAAGTGTTGTACCGCGAGCGCGAACCCAGTCACCATCAACGTACATATCAATTCCTTGTGTGTCAAAATCAAAAACGGTATCAGCATTTTTTTGGTGCACCATATCTAAGTGACCTTGCATTACAATGGCTTTACGATTTTCCATTCCCGGAGTTGCCGGTTTTCTGATGATTACATTTCGGATATCGTCTTCAAAAGTTTCTAAACCTAAGCTGTTTCCAAAGTTTTTCATAAACTCGATTACACGCTCTTCTTTCTTTGACGGACGCGGAACGGCGTTTAAATCTGCAAATTTGTTCCAAAGTGCTTTTGGTTCCAGATTTCTTATTTCCTGACTCATTATATTTTGTTTGAAGTTTAACAATTAAGAATGTCAAAGTTACAAAGTTTATATTTTTTTTCGCCACGAATTCCACTAATTAGCACAAATTATAATGGCTCTAAAGTTGAATAGTATGAATACTCAATTTAAAACAAGGAATTTTAAAAATACAATCAATCTTTTTAAAGAGGATATTTCGAGGGATTTAATGATGTATTAAAAACAGACATAACATATACTGTTTTCACATTCTCATCTATAAATAAAAGATAATAAATGGGAATTTCTTAGTGGGAAGGCCTCGATAATCCTTATATCTGATTTCAAAAAAAGGATTTTTCGATAATGTATCTAAATGTTCATCAATCACTTGATAAAAATATTCACCTAAACCACTTTGCTTAGACTCATAATAATCAATCGCATCTTGTATATCTACAAGCGCTCTTGGCTCAATAACAATATTAAAAATCATTTCTTTGATTTGAAACGTAATTGTTTTTTGGCTTCGTTCCAAGGAAGAAAATCATCTGCTTTTGAAGTCGATCTTCTTTCGTCTAATAAATTTTTCATTTCTTCGGTTACAGAAAATTCATTAATTACCGTTTCATAATTGAATTTTTCTATCAACTGCATAAAGAATGACAATTCATTATCAGGAATATTTAAAGTGATTCGTGTCATTTTCCTTGTTATTGAATAACAAATTTACAAAAAAGAAAACGAACTACTATTTTAATTATTATTTTTAACCCAAAAGTAAAACTGTGAAATCAAAATATATCCTTCCTCTATTTCTTTTAGTTCAGATTATCTTTTTAAAAATCCTGCCGTTTTTTCCTGATTTTGTAGAAGGTTTTTACAGTAATAATTTATACATCAGAATTTCGCATTTCTCGCGAGTAGTTTTAGGCAAAATTCCATTTTCTGTTGGCGATTGTATGTATGCAGTTTTAATATTATCCATGATAAGCTGGTTTTGGAGAATTCGAAAAACATGGAGGACAGATTGGAAAGATCATCTTTTAAAAATTACAGGCAAAATTTCTATTTTTTACTTTTTCTTTCATGTGCTTTGGGCTTTCAACTATTATCGAAAACCTCTTTTCGAAAAAATGGAAATTAAAAGAGAATATACCGATGCTGATTTATTGGCCTTTACAAAAAGATTGATTGTCAAAACGAATGAAATTCAGTTTAAAATCTCAAAAAACAAAGACGAAAAAATCAGTTTTCCCTATTCGCAGGAAGAAGTTTTTAAGATGAATTTAAATGGATATGAAAAATTAGCCCAGGAACATCCTTATTTTAAATATGAGACTTTAAGCGTAAAAAAATCGCTGTTTAGTGTGCCCTTAACTTATATGGGATTCGGCGGTTATTTGAATCCGTTTACAAATGAAGCACAGGTAAATGATTTATTGCCAATGTATTCTTTTCCGCTTACCGCTTCTCATGAAATGGCACATCAAATTGGTTTTGCCAGCGAGAACGAATGCAATTTTATAGGCGTTTTGGCGTCTGTAAAAAATGATGATTTATATTATCAGTATTCAGGATATAGTTTTGCATTGCGCTATTGTCTGGGAATTTGGAAGTTTAAAAATGAAAAAGTCTTCGAAGTTTTAAAGAAACAAGTAAATCTGGGGATTTTAAAAAATTATCAGGAAAGTCAGGATTTCTGGAAAAAATACGACACATTTATCGATAAAGGTTTTCATTTTGTTTATGATAGTTTCTTAAAATCAAACAATCAAAAAGATGGAATGGAAAGCTATAGCAAGTTTATTGATTTGATGATTAATTATTATAAAACAAGAGAGTTTTAGTTTTTGCCACAGATTACACAGATTTAAATGATTTTTTATTTTAGATTAAATACAAAATGACATTATAAATCCTCTTTAATCTTTTTAATCTGTGGCAAAAAAATAAATTCAACTGTAACAAAATAGATTTCAATACTACTAATACTTATATGAGCGAAAATCTAGAACAGTCATTTGTTGCGCAATTGCAGGCAAATCAGAATATAATCCACAAAATTTGTAGATTATATACTGCCGGCGAAGACGCTCATAAAGATTTGTTTCAGGAAATCACTATTCAGCTCTGGAAAGCGTATCCAAAATTTAGAGGCGACAGTAAATTTTCGACCTGGACGTATCGTGTCGCTTTAAATACAGCCATTACCTTATACCGTAAAACCAAAAGAACCATATCTACCGTAGATTATGAAAGTCATCAGTATTTTGTAAAAGACGTTGATTACAACTATGAAGAGGAAGAACAGATAAAATTGATGTACAAGGCCGTTTATCAGCTTAATGACATCGAAAAAGCATTAGTTTTTATGTATTTAGAAGACAAAGATTATCAAGAAATAGCAGAAACCTTAGGAATCAGCGAAGTGAATGCGCGAGTGAAAATGAACAGAATTAAAGGGAAACTAAAAAAAATACTAAATCCTTAAAAATTATTATGAAAGAACTGGATTTACTAAAAAAAGACTGGCAAAAGAACTCTGATTCTTTTCAACAAATTTCTGAAAAAGAAATCTATAAAATGATTCACAAAAAGTCATCTTCAATTGTGAAATGGATTTTGATTATCAGTATTTTGGAGATTTCGTTTTGGACTTTTTCAAACTTATTTATCAATACTGATGATGTTTTGCGAAAAATAAATCATCCCGAAATTGTAGTTACGCTTGAATACTTAACTTACCTGAATTATTTAGTAGGTTTAATTTTTGTATTTATTTTCTATAAAAACTACACTACGATTTCAACTACAGTTGCTACTAAATCTTTAATGAGTGCTATTCTAAGAACCAGAAAAACAGTTCAGTATTATGTTTGGTACAACTTAGGAATGATTGTTATTACATCAATATTAAGCTTCTTTATCGCTTTTGTTTACAATCCTGATATGGCTTTTTTAAGAGAAAAACTAGCCGTAAACGGAAAAGCAATGTTTACCACAGTCGGGATTTTGACTCTGGTTATATTAGGTTTCTTCGGCTTATTCTGGTGTTTTTACCGATTACTTTACGGTACTTTATTACGCAGATTGTACGTAAATTATAAAGAGTTAAAGAAAATAGATTTCTGACGCTAAGGTTCTAAGAGGCTAGGTTCCTAAGTTTTAAAACCTGAAACTTTAAACATGAAACAAAAAACTAAACCTAACTTTCGTTTTCCGTTGCTTTATAGCTCCATCTTCTCATTTCGTTAAGCTCTTCTTCGGCTTTGATTACTTCGGCTGGAATGACTTTTAAAAATGAAGGATGTTGTTCGATAGCATATTCTACTTTTTCTACGATTTCTTCGATTGTGTCATTTTCATAATCAATTTCAAGAGGTTCTTTGATGATGAAAGACTGAAGTATATTTTTCTTTTTCATACGAAGCCCTTTTTTATCAAAAGAACGACGGAAACCATCGATAACAATAGGAATTACAATTGGTTTGTGCTGTTTGATTATATGTGCTGTACCTTTACGAACGGGTTTGAATGACTTTGTTGTTCCCTGCGGAAAGGTAATAACCCAGCCGTCTTCAAGTGCAATACGGATATTTTCAGTGTCGTTTGGATTTACGTCGCGTTTTTCAGTAACATCAACACCTTTTGCACGCCAGGTTCTTTCTACGGTAATTGCGCCAACGTATGCTAAAATTCTAGGCAGTAATCCGGCCTGCATAGTTTCTTTTGCAGCAACATAGTAAATATTCATTTTAGGCTGCCACAAATAACCAATGTTCTTAATAGTATCTTGACGTCCGCTTAAACTTGCGTTAAACACATGAAACATAGCCACAACATCGGCAAAATAAGTTTGATGATTGGATATAAACAAAACATTTGTATCCGGCAGCGTTTTAATTATTTCAGATCCTTCAATCTGCAAATCATTAAAACCTCTATATCTGCGGTGAGTCATGGCACCCAAAATACGGATTAACCATTTCTTGATAAATAATATATGTCCGAAAGGATTTCGTTTAAACAATCCCATAATCTCGTTTTGTGTATTTTGGTTAAGTGGCAAACATACAAAAATTATTGTTTTAGCAATACTTTTATACAATTTACGCAATAATTCACTATCACCATGAATATCAAATTGTTAATTTTATTTTAAAGTAGATTTTCTGAAAAAGTAAATTTTAAAACATCCCTCAATTCGCTCAAAATCATCGCTGTTGCTCCCCAGACAATATGATTTTGAATATTGAAGGCTGGAACGAGAATATCATTTCCATAAGAAGTAGACAATGTGGTTTCGATAATAATTTCGTCGTCTAAAAAAACAGATAACGGCAATTCGATAATAGAAGCGACCTCACGGGCATCCGGATAAAACACAAGTTCTTCTTTGGCAATTCCTAAAAAAGGATGAACCAAAAAATTACTTGGCGGTATATACATGGGAGTAAAATACTTTATGATTTCAATTTTTTCAGGAAGAACACCAATTTCTTCATTCGTTTCACGCAAAGCGGTTTCCTGATAATCACGATCTGTAGATTCATATTTTCCGCCTGGAAATGCAATTTGTGAAGAATGAACCCCATTGTAAGCATTTCGAACAATTAAAATAAGATGTGTTTTTTCATTTTTGGGATAAAACAACATCATAACTGCAGCAATTCTTGGATTTTTTGCGTTAATATCTAAATTTTTCAACGCCTGAATGCGTTCTAAGGGTGCCATTTTTGCGTGCGCTGATTCTGCCGGAAGTTCAACTGGAATTAAATTAGGAACATATTGCAAAAAATCTTGAAAATCCATATTCAAAGTTTATTTTTGTACTTTCAATTAAAATATAAATATACTCTAGAAAATGCGGTTCTACAAGTTTTCTAAAACAAAGCCATAAAAATGTACAGCAGAGAAGAATCACAAAGAATGAAAAGGGAATTTTGGGTTGCTTTCGCAGAAAAGTATCCTAGAAAATGGGTTCTTTATGACACCAAAATAAAAGATTTCTCTTTTAAGTTTTATGTAGACAATAAAAAAGCCCAGGTTTTAATTGACATTGAACACCGAAGCGATGAAAAACGAAATGCTTATTTTGAAAAAATTGAAGCTTTAAAAAATATTCTGGAAGAGGAATTTATTAAAGATTTGGTTTTCGAAAAAAACTATACTCTTGAAAGCGGTAAAACAATAAGCAGAATCTGGGTTGAAAAACTAGGATTAGGTTTCAGCAACCGCAATAACTGGGATGCTATTTTCGATTTTTTCAACGAAAAAATGCATGCTCTCGAGATGTTTTATCTGGAGTATGATGAATTTATTAAGGAAATTGATGCCTGAGTCACTAAGCTTCTAAGTATTGAAATTCTAAGATTTTTATTTAACCAAACCCTACAGATTTTATCCCCGAGGCTTCGGAATAAAATCTGTAGGGTTTGGTATTTATACAGTAAAAATATTGTAAACTATAATATGATCGTCATAATTAATATAAAGCTGTTTGCGATTATCCTGTTTTTTTCTTGTAATAATTGAAAGTTTACATTCTTTTCCATCATTATCTTTACATAGAAAAGAATACACAATATCCGTATCATTTTCTTCTCTTTCAATATAATCAAGAATACTAAACAGCTGAATTTCCTGAGAGTACACAACAATCCTATGCTTATCTGTATCTAATACAACCGAAAGATTTACCAAATCCAGATTCGACCATTGTCCCCATCTGCCTCTTTCGTTTTTTTCTAAAACACTAAATCCGGATGTTTTAAAATGATAAGACTGACTTTGAACCTGCTGCAGTCCAAAAGCCAAAAACAATATAATTATATAAGTGCGAATAGAATTCATAAATATTTCTTGGGGGTAATTAAAACTCAAATGTAGCTTTTTCTTCGCGAGCTGCTTTGAAATCGGCTATCATTTCTTGAACAATTTGTTCAACAGGTAAAATTTCATGAATAAGTCCGGCGATTTGCCCTATTTCGAGTTCACCTTCTTCCAGATCTCCTTCAAACATTCCTTTTTTAGCTCTTGCTCTTCCCAGAAGCTCAATTAAATCTTCTTTAGAAGGACATTTTTCATATAGAGCCTGAACGTCATTATAAAACTTATTTTTCACCAATCGAACCGGAGCTAATTCTTTTAAAGTCAATTGAGTATCTCCTTCTTTTATATTAACTATTGTTTGTTTGAAATTATTGTGAGCAGATGACTCTATCGATGCAGCAAAACGGCTTCCAACCTGAACGCCATCGGCACCTAGAACCATTGCAGCAAGCATTCCTCTGCCCGTTGCGATTCCGCCTGCAGCAATTATTGGAATTTGAATTTTTTCCTTCACCATCGGAATCAAAGTTAACGTCGTCGTTTCATCACGTCCGTTATGTCCTCCGGCTTCAAAACCTTCGGCAACAATAGCATCAACGCCCGCTTCCTGTGCTTTTAAAGCAAAAACACTGCTGCTGACTACATGAACTACGGTAATTCCTTTTTCCTTTAAAAATGAAGTCCATGTTTTTGGATTTCCTGCCGAAGTAAAAACGATTTTTACGTCTTCTTCAACCACGATATTCATGATCTCTTCAATATTTGGATACAACATCGGAATATTAACTCCAAAAGACCTATCAGCAGCTTTTTTGCATTTCTGGATGTGTTCTCTTAAAACATCCGGATACATTGATCCCGCACCAATTAAACCTAATCCACCGGCATTACTAACTGCCGATGCTAATTTATAACCACTATTCCAAATCATTCCGCCTTGAATAATTGGATATTTTATATTGAAAAGCTTTGTAATTCTGTTCATTAAAACTTTTTATTGTTTTATTATTTTTCCTGTTTTATGCACACTTCCTGCATCAAAAGTGTAAAAATAAAGACCATTGTTTAAACCTTCTACAGAAAGAACCGGATCTAGATTTGTTATTTGTTTCTCTATCAGTTTTTGCCCTAATAATGAATATATAGATACCGAAGCCGTTTCATTGTTGAACAAAAAAGAAACAGCTGTTTTGGTTGGATTTGGATAAACTAAAAAATCTGAAGTTACCCCAAAAACATCAACTCCTAGAGTAGAACCAAAATTTGGGATTCCATATCCGTAATTATTATCAGGAGTCGTATATCTATCTGAAGAAGCCAAAATCATTTGTCTGATTTCTTTATTGGTTTTAGCTGGAAAAGCCTGCCACAAAGAAGCCGCCATTCCCGCCATAATTGGACATGAAAAAGAAGTTCCGCTTGCAGTTCCAATATTTCCGTTTGCATCAGAAACCACCGAAGCTGTGCCTTGAGCCATTATATCCGGTTTTATTCTTCCGTCAGAACTTGGCCCAATCGAACTGAAACTTGATATTGATTTACTTGCGGTAACCGAACCAATTGCCAAAACAGAAACAGCATCAGCCGGAGATCCAATATGTTTTTCTGCTCTGCCACCTTCATTTCCCGCAGAAGCCAAAACTAATATTCCTTTACTAAAAGCTGCTTCGGCACCACGCGAAACAAAATTGGTAATGCCGTTCATATCACTGTATGTATGATTGTATCTCGGTTCTGTCCGATCACCAAAATATCCCAATGAAGTCGTAATTATATCCACTCCCAAAGCATCTGCTTTTTCTGCTGCTTCAACCCAAAGTGATTCTTCTACAGGGTTTTCAAAAGCATTAATTTCTGTAATAAAAAGATAATAAGAGGCATTTGGAGCAGTTCCCACCAAAAAGTTTTCTTTATAACCGCCCATTGTCGAAAGTACTTTTGTTCCGTGATCACTGCCCGTGTAGAAATTAGGATTTCGTGAAGTATAATCGTAACCGCCTAGAATTCGGTTATTGTTTCTAAGATTTTCAAAAGGCTGCGCCGTATTTACACCTGGAAAACCTCCATCTAAAACCGCTATAATTTTTCCTTGTCCTGTAAAATTCTGCTGATGCAAAACTTGTCCGTTCAGCATTTGGATTTGATTAGCAGAATTTCCATAAGAATAATCTACAGCCGCTTCCAGCTTATTGAGATTTTTAGTCGTTTTCGTTTCTGAAACTTTTTTTCCTGTGGTATTTAAGGTTTTATCTGCAAAATCTACTTTAGACACAAAAGATAATCCTTTTAGTGCATTTATGTTTGCCTGAGTTCCCTGAATATGAAGAGCATTCAGCCATTTCGACTGCGCCATTACAATTATTCCCGTACTAATCGTAATCTGATTTACATACGAAGCTTCTAATGGAGCATCTGTAACATCTAAAGGTATATTTTGATTTGTTCTTCGATCTAGAGCTCTCTGAGAAAGCTCTGTCAACGGATTACTAAAGAAAGCCTGAGAATTAGGCTTTGCATTAAAATAAACCCAGGCATCTTCTTGTGCAAATACTGCAAACGAAAGAAATAATAAAAGGATAGTAAAGTTATATCTCATAATATACTTTTTATGGAATTGCTTCCTAAGAAAGTATAAAGCTAAGAAATTACTCCCGAACCAACTAATTCATTTTCTAAATACCAAGCAACAAACTGACCTTCTGTAATAGCAGACTGCGGTTCTTCAAAACGAACGTACATGCCGCCTTCAAACTGATGCAAAGTTGCTTTCTGTAATGGCTGACGGTAACGAATTCTTGCCATTACTTCCATTTTTTCGCCTTCGTTTAATTTCAAATCCTCGCGAACCCAGTGTATTTCTGAATTTCCCACAAACAATGCTTTCCTGAACAATCCAGGATGATTACTCGTTAAACCAGTATAAATAGTATTAGTATCCACATTTGTAGCAATTACAAACAAAGGATCTGTAGTTCCTCCAACATTTAATCCTTTTCTTTGTCCGTTTGTAAAATAATGCGCTCCCTGATGTTTACCCATCACTTTTCCCATTGTTGGAAGATAATCCAGTTTTTGAGCTTCAATTTTCAGTTCATCTTCTAAAGAAATTCCAGTTGGTTTTTCAATAGTATAAATCGGATCATTTTTGTCAATCTGCACAATTACACCTTCTTTTGGCTGCAATTTTTGTTGTAAAAATTCAGGTAAACGAACTTTTCCGATAAAACAAAGTCCTTGAGAATCTTTCTTTTCGGCAGTTACTAATTCCATTTCAGCAGCAATTTCGCGAACTTCCGGTTTTGTCAAAGCCCCAATAGGGAACAATGCTTTTGATAATTGTTCCTGAGATAATTGACATAAAAAATACGACTGATCTTTGTTGACATCATTTCCGGCAATTAATTGGTAAACCTTTTTTCCGTCAACTTCAACTTCATTTTTTTGGCAGTAATGTCCTGTGGCAACATAATCGGCTCCAAGACTTAGGGCGATTTTCATAAAAACATCAAATTTGATTTCGCGGTTACAAAGCACGTCAGGATTTGGAGTTCTTCCTTTTTCGTACTCGTTGAACATATAATCAACGATTTTTTCTTTGTATTCTTCGCTTAAATCAACTGTTTGAAACGGTATTCCAAGTTTTTCTGCCACCAACAAAGCATCGTTACTATCTTCTAACCAAGGACATTCGTTAGAAATAGTAACCGAATCATCGTGCCAATTTTTCATAAAAAGTCCAATAACTTCGTATCCTTGCTGCTGCAATAAATAAGCCGCAACACTAGAATCTACTCCACCAGAAAGACCAACTACTACTCGTTTCATTTTAAAATATTTATATTTTTACAAGGGTGCAAAGATACGCCATATTTTAGAAAATTATAATGGTTTTGATTGGTTTATATAATTCGATGGTAGATAAAACTTATGGTTTAAATACTTACTTTTAATATTCATTAAAAATTGTCATGAAAAGATATATTTACGGCTTGTTTTTCTTTTTCATTTTTATGTCTTTAAGCGCTCAAAGATATTCTTCATCATTAGAAAATTATGAAGCTTATAAAGCGTTTAGAGGAAAACCTTTGTCTGATAAATTTTCGAATATTGAATCTGTTAAAGTAATCTACGATTTACGAAAGCAGAAAATGTATTACTTCAACAGCACAGTAATCCCCCTTCATTATGATTTCGCAACCAATTACCTCAATTACAATTACGATTTAGAGATTTTTAATAACGAGAATTACAGCAACACTCAAAAAAATCGTGATTTTTTACTTGGAAATCTCAATCATATTAAGGGAACTGATAAATGGATTTTCGAATTAGCGGCCTCAGATCATATGCCTATTGAACTTATAGAACGTTTTTTCAGCTTAGTTAAAAAATCAACTTTTATTGGGGAAAATCTAAAATTTTACCTGAATAATCCTGAACAGATGGAATGGTTTCGTTTGGAATAATTTAAAATTCCTTGTGTAAAATCAGATTATATTTTTAATGAAATAAAATATCAGGAAGTAGTTTCCGGAACGAATATTGGGATTTTAAAACAATATAAAATCAATGATTTAGACAAAATAAAACCTAAACCGGATGAAATTATAGTTTTAGATGGAACGCCGGATATCTTACCAAATGTTAAGGGAATTATAGTAACTGATTTACAAACACCACTCAGCCATTTAGTGCTTTTAGGAAAGAACCGAAAGATTCCTATTATGGCATATACGCTTGCTTTTAAAGATGAAAACATCCAAAAACTGCTTTCTAAAAAAGTAGAACTTAAAATTGAAGTCGATACTTTTTTCATCAAAGAAACGAATAAAAAAATAGTAGTTAAAGCAAATTCTAAAACCAAAAAGCTGACTATAGATAACTCTATTACAGATTTAGTCGACTTGTCTAAAATCCCCAAAAAAGGTGTTAATTATATTGGGTCAAAAGCTCAAAACATGGCGTATTTGATTGCTATATCCAAAGAAATTTCGTTTAAAACACCCGAAGATGCACATGCTATTCCGTTCTATTATTATTCAAAACATATTCAAAAGGAATCCATTTCTCCTTTAATAAATGAACTTTTGACCTTTCCGAAGAAAGATTCTACGGTTTGGATTAATCAGCAATTGAAAAGAATTCGCGATGCAATTAAAAAAGAACCTGTAGATTCTGAACTGCTTTCAAAACTAAATCTGGCTTTTAAAAATGCTAAGTTTAAAAATTTCAGATTTCGATCTTCAACAAATGCCGAAGATTTAGATGATTTTAATGGCGCTGGTTTATATGATTCTAAAACCGGAATTTTAGGCGACAGCATTAAAACATTTGAAAAAGCAATTAAACAAGTTTGGGCCAGTGTATGGAATGAAGCTTCGTATAACGAAAGGGAACTTTTTGGAATCGATCAGCAAAATATTGCAATGGGCGTTTTGGTTCATCGTTCTTTTCCTGATGAACTGGCAAATGGCGTTGTGATTACAAAGAACATTTTCAGGCAAAATTTCCCCGGCATTACAGTGAATATCCAAAAAGGAGAAAACTCGGTTGTAAAGCCAGAAAAAGGAGAAATCTGCGAGCAGTTTACAGCTTATCATTTTAATTCCGGAACAAACGATGATGATTTTGATGTTGATTATACCTCAAATTCAAATCTAAATGATAATGAGCCTTTATTAAGCAGAAAAGAAATGAGCCGGCTTTTTATGGTGAGTAAAAAAATCGAGGAAAGAATGTACCGTTATTGGAGAAAAAATCAGTTTCATCCTGTCGATATGGAATTTAAGATTGTGGGCGAAAACAGGGATTTATACATCAAACAGGTTCGTCCTTTTAATGATTAGGTACAATTTAATCATTAACTTTTATTACAATTACTTTAACCTACTATTGATGCAGATACAGTTTTTTATTCTGCCACAGATTAAAGGATTAAAATGATTAATAAAATGTACGGAAAAAATCTCTCGCAGATTTCACAGATTATTATTCGAGAAACTTTATCAAAAAAAATCTGCTAAATCTGGGTGAAAAACTTCTGATGTTTATTTCTGAATTTACCTCTCTAATAAAAAACTAAAAGATCTATTTCGTTTGTTACGGTATTGATCAAAACAATTTTAAAAGCAAAATCTTTAATATTTATTTTCTCTTGAATTGCTTTGCGTATGTTTTCATTTTCTAAAGAAAAATCACTTATTAAAGGGATTTTTACATCGACTGCATTAAAATAATTCGAAGCCTTTTTATTGACAATAATCGATGCCGCAATATAAAAACCGATTATGATAACCTGAAAGAAGAGCAATATTTCTATTTTTTCGAAAGGATACATTATATCTAAAATAGAAAGTGTAATCGTTGCAAAAAGAAAGATTATGGCATTTACGGTAAACGATTGTGTCCTGAATCTTAGAATGGAAAAAATAGCAAATAATCCAAAACCAATTCCAACGCCAATTTCGATTTTTGTAAACAAATAGCAAAGCGAAAATGTGCAAAGTCCAACAATTACCATTAACGGATTTATGGTTTCGTTATCTTTTCTATTAGAGAAAAAATACAGAAGCAAAATCGAAAAAAACAACAATAAAAACCGTCCGGTAAGTTCGTTTAAATCCATTGAATCAAAATATTAACAAATCAAATTTAAACAATTTATATTTTGATTTAACTTATTTAAAATAAAAAAGATTTGCCACGAATTACACTAATTTCACGAATTATTTCTGTTTTGGATAACTAAAAATTAGTGAAATTAGTGTAATTCGCGGCAAACAAAAACTAACCGCGGCCGGCTAGTGATATTATTCATTTTTAGGTTTAGAATCGGCTTTATAGCTCGCTTTTGGGTCGCTCATATTAACTTCTTTGGTTAATTTGCCTTTGGTATAAAACTGCCAAATTCCTGCTTTTTTTCCATTTACAAATTTTCCTTTAGAGGCAACAGCTCCATCTGCATCATAAAATGTTGCATCACCGTTAAACTCATTATTTTTATATGTCGCATCTTCTAAAAGCGTTCCGTTTTGTCCGTATTTTTTATAGTTTCCTTCTCTTGAACCATTTTGATATGTCATTTCTTCAGCAACTTTCGCATTTGGATAATAGACCGTTTTTGCCCCTTGAAGTTTGCCTTTTTTGTAGTTTTCAGAACTCATTAAAACTTTAGAAGCTTTGTGATAATATTTCCACTCTCCTTCTCTGTCTTTTCCTATTTCTTTTCCTTCACTTACTTTATTCTTTTTCTGGTCGTAAAAAATGGTGTACGAACTTCCATCATTAGCCGTAAAATCGCGCGTTGCAATTACGTCGCCTTTTTGGGTATCATCAAAAAAATTAAAAATGCCTGTTTCTTTCCCATGACTGAAAGTTCCTTCATAACGCGGGCGTTTAGACTCATAAACACCTTTCCAGATCCCATCTTTTTTACCGTTGGCATCTAATTTATTAAATTCGTTTTGCGCGCTTAAAAACATAACATTCAATAATGCCAGTCCAATTATTATTCTTTTAGAAATCATTTGTTATTCAATTTAAAACTTAAACGAAAAATCGTTTCATAAAGTATTTTAATTCTCCTCAAAGTTAAAATATTCATTTTCTATTCGAAAGAAAACTTAGCTCTTAAAATAAAAAAATCCCGATTGAATCGGGATTTTAAAAATTTATTTCTTTTTATTTTGAGTTTTCTTAGCTGCCTCCTGCTGCTCCATCACATCTTGAAGACGTTGCTGAAACTTACTTGGTTTTTTAGGCTCTCTCAATTTATTTTCCTGAATTTGAGCGTGAATCTTATCGCTGTCAACAATATAATTTTTGATAACGAACATGATTCCAATTGTAATTAAGTTTGAAATAAAGTTGTATAAACTTAAACCAGCACCATAACTATTGAAGAAAATCAACATCATTAATGGTGAAACATAAATCATGATTTTCATCATTTTAGCCATATCCGGCATACCTTCCTGCTGAGGCGCAGCCATTTGCTGATCTCCAGAAGTCATTTTCATGTAGAAGAAAATCGCAATTGCTGCCAAAATTGGAAACAAACTAATGTGATCTCCATACATTGGAATATTGAATGGTAATTTTGCAACAGCATCAAAAGATGACAAATCGTCTGCCCAAAGGAAACCTTTTTGTCTCAACTCAAAAGCTGATGGGAAGAACTGGAATGATGCATACATAAACGGAAGCTGAATCAATGCCGGGATACATCCTGCCATTGGGTTTACTCCTGCTTTGTTGTACAGTTTCATTGTTTCCTGCTGTTTCTTCATTGGGTCTTTTTTGAATTTTTCTCCCAACTCTGTAATCTCCGGACGTAAAACTTTCATTTTAGCCTGCGACAAGAACGACTTATAAGTAATTGGCGACATGGCCAACTTGATGATAATTGTGAAAATGATAATCGCAATTCCTAATGATAATCCAATTGTTGAACTTAAGAATCCAAATAACGGAATAAAAATCAATCTGTTAATCCAACCGAAAATTCCCCATCCTAACGGAATAATTTTTTGGAAATTTTTATCGTAAGATTTTAAAACTTTATAATCTGCTGGCCCAAAATACCATTGCATTTTATAATCAATTTCGCCATTTGAAAATGCTAAAGGAACATTTGCTTTAAACTGTTTTGTAAAAACAGTATCTATTTTTTCGTCATTTACTAAATTAATTGATTCTAATTTAGAGGTTGCAAATGGTTTATCTGTAACTAATATAGAAGTAAAAAAGTGTTGTTTGTAAGCTATAAAACTAACTTTTTCAACCGTTTCTTCTTCATGCTTTCCTAAACCTGCATAGTTTATTTTACCATCTTCATGCTCATAATAAATTTCAGCATAACGGTTTTCATAAGAAATACTTTTTTCGTTTCTGTAGGT
Organism: Flavobacterium sp. HSC-32F16; assembly: GCF_024171645.1. Lineage (GTDB taxonomy): Bacteria > Bacteroidota > Bacteroidia > Flavobacteriales > Flavobacteriaceae > Flavobacterium. The sequence continues at coordinate 1,397,918 of NZ_JALKAC010000001.1, forward strand.
TTTTAAATCCCATTGTAAATCTAATGGTTTAGACGAATTTAAAACCTTATTCAATCCTTGAGAACGAATATCAAAACCAACTAAATAGTCATTTGGTTTTAGTATATATTTATATTCTAAAAATTCATTAGCTCCAGCTTTCAAACGCATTGATAAAACCTGATCTGCACCAATTTTTTCCAAAGTCGGCTCAAAATACAAATCTTTAGAGTTTAAAGTTCTGTTGTCAATTGTTTGTAATTGAATGTTTAAATTAGAATTATTGTCTTTAATTAATTCAACTAATTGCCCTGAATTTTTCTCAAACTTTTTGAATTCTTTTAAAGTAGCTTCAACTATATATCCCCCTTTATTAGCGATTTTAAGTTTGATCTTTTCATTTTCAATTGTAGTAAAAGATTCTTTTGCAGAAGGAAGCGCAGCAGAATATGCGAAACCACCTAAAGTTTTTTGCAATTGTGCCAATTGAACTGTATCGCCTGGTGTCGCTGCTGCAGTTGGTGCAATAGCAGTTTTAGTTTTATCAGCTTTAGCCTGAGCTTCTTGTTTAGCTACTAATTCTTTCTTGGCTTTTTCAGCAGCAATTTCTTTCTCAGAAGGTTGATTTTGATAAAAAATCCAAATCAAAATTCCAAATATCAATACAAAACCAATGATTGAATTAAGGTCTAATTTTTTTTCTTCCATTATTAATTTAAAAAAGTTATTCGTTGAAACTTATTAGTAATGAGTCGATCTCAAAAGTTACAGTTTCTTAGAATATTAATTATTATTTTTTATGTGCATTTACGGCAGCTGCCACAAAGTTTACAAATATTGGGTGCGGATTTGCAACTGTACTTTTGTATTCCGGGTGGTATTGAACACCTATAAAGAATGGGTGGTTTTCAAGCTCCACAATTTCTACTAATCCAGTATCAGGGTTTACTCCAGAAGCTTTTAAACCCGCTTTTTGCAATTCGTCAGCATATTTATTATTGTACTCATAACGGTGACGGTGACGCTCTGAAATTGTTGTTTCGCCATAAATTTTATGTGCCAGCGTATTTGGTTTAATATCACATTTCCAAGCTCCTAAACGCATTGTACCGCCTTTATCTGTAACATTTTTTTGTTCTTCCATTAAATTCACAACCGGATGAGGCGTTTTCTCGTTCATCTCTGTTGAATTGGCATCAGCATAACCTAAAATATTTCTAGAATATTCGATAACAGACATCTGCATTCCTAAACAAATTCCGAAAAACGGAATATTATTTTCACGTGCATAACGAACTGCTTCGATTTTCCCTTCAATACCTCTTTCTCCAAATCCTGGTGCAACCAGAACTCCGTCAAGCGGCCCTAATTTTTCTTCAACATTATCAATATTAATGTGTTCTGAGTGAATAGAAATAACATTAACTTTAGTTTCATTTGCAGCACCAGCATGAATGAATGCCTCTAAAATAGATTTGTAACAATCCTGCATTTCTACATATTTTCCAATCAAACCGATATTTACAGTCTGCTTCGGATTTTTTAATCTTTTTAAGAAAGTATTCCAGTTTTTAAGGTCCGGAGATGCTTTTTTAGGTAAATCTAATTTCTTTAAAGCCACAACATCTAATCCTTCTTCAAGCATTAAATTTGGAACTTCATATATGGTAGAAGCATCAATTGACTGAATAACTGCTTCTTTTTTAACATTACAAAACAAAGCTAGTTTTTGACGTAATTCCTGAGACAATTCATGCTCAGTTCTACAAACTAAAATATCTGCTTTGATTCCGCTTTCCATCAACGTTTTTACAGAGTGCTGTGTAGGTTTTGTTTTTAATTCTCCCGCAGCAGCCAAAAATGGAACTAATGTTAAATGAATAACAATTCCGTTATTTTCTCCTAATTCCCAAACTAACTGACGAACAGATTCTATATAAGGTAACGACTCAATATCACCAACAGTTCCTCCAATTTCAGTAATTACAATATCATAATCGCCAGATTTACCCAGCAATTGCATTCTGTCTTTGATTTCGTTTGTAATATGAGGAACAACCTGAACTGTTTTTCCTAAAAATTCTCCTCTTCTTTCTTTTTCAATAACTGAAAGATAAACTCTTCCTGTTGTAACGTTATTGGCCTGAGAAGTAGGAACGTTAAGGAAACGCTCATAATGACCTAAATCTAAATCTGTTTCTGCACCATCATCTGTTACATAACATTCTCCGTGCTCATAAGGGTTCAATGTTCCCGGATCCACATTAATATACGGATCAAATTTTTGAATAGTTGTACGGTATCCTCTTCCTTGTAACAATTTTGCTAAAGATGCCGCGATAATTCCTTTTCCTAATGAAGAAGTCACACCGCCTGTAACAAAAATATATTTTGTTTGATTCATTCTGTTGTTGTTTGTAAGTAGTTGTGTAAAAAACTTGGCAAAAGTACAAATTTAATTAGACAATTTATCAATTCCAGAATGAGATAATTTGCAAATTTTTAAACAGATCGATTACTTCGATTTGTAATCAATAATTTTAACTTTTAATTAGAGCTTTTTTTAAGAATATTACTTTAATTTTCATAAAAATCAAAATTGTAAAATAGAATAGAAGAGATAAAACAAACTTCTATATCATAAAAAATCTCTTAACTCTACTATTTTTTTTTAATGCATAAGAGCAGATGCCATAAGATATAGAAAAAGTAAGCCGCCAATAAAAATAATGGAAATAACAATACTGCCCAATACAAAACCGGTCTTTGGAATTAGTATAAAACCATTATCATTTCTTGCTTGATTTAAACCAATTTTCCCCAGGATTATAGCAAGAAATCCTAAAATAATTGCCACAAGGCCAAAAGGAATTGCAATAATAAGACTTATATAAAAAGTGACACAGGAAATTATTACCGAAAATCCGGCTAAAACTGATAATATCAAAGCAATCATACCTAAAAACAGACCGGAATTTGAGTTTTTAAAATTACTTTGCATATAATGTTTTGATATTTATAATTACAAAAATAGAAAAACACTTAGGCGAACAATAGAGAATACCTCAAAGTTTATCAACAATAAAGTAAAAAGGATTTCTGAACCTCTCAAGAGGTTTAGGGTAATAACAAAAAAAATATTATAATTTAAAAACACTGACTTTTACACATCTATGAATTCAAGCTTGAATTCTGTGGTATCACTTTGTTTTTAGAAATTATAATATTTGTATTTCAAAATTAAATAAAAAAATTAAACTTACAAAGATTTTTCCTATTATTTAATTAGATTTTGGATATTGCTTTTTTATATTACGAATCAATTCTTCCAGGCCATTTAATTTCAACTCATAAATAAGCTGTAACTGCTGTCCTAATTCACCTTTTGGAAAACCTTTATTGTGATACCAAACCACATAATATTCAGGTAAATCGATTAGAAAACGACCTTCATATTTTCCGAAAGGCATTTTGGTGTGGGCTAATTTTATGAGAAGTTTTTTGTCTTGTTCCATTTTTTTTTTAAGAAAAAAGAAGCAAGAGAAAGAAAATACAGACTTGTTCTTTCTTCTTGCTTCCAATTGCTTACAAAGCTATTATTATTTTTCTTTTTGCCACAGATTAAAAGGATTAAAATGTTTTTTTTTCGCCACGAATTATCACGAATTTAATTTGTGGAAATTTGTGTAATTCGTGGCGAAAAACCTTAGAATCTTAGCATCTCAGAACCTTAGCAACTTAATAATGCCATCTCACAAAAGCTTCCATTGCTGCATAAGTCGCTAAACCTAACTGCTGATATAAAGCTGCTGTTTCGCTGTTTCTGTCTTCGGCTCTCTGCCAAAATTCTCTGGCGTCAGTTCCCTGAAAAACAACTCCGTCTTTTTGTGATTGGTGTTTGAAGATTCCGTGACGTTTTGCCAAAACTTGGTCCGGGCTCATTGGCACAGCCATTTCAACTTCATCAATTCCCCATTCCTGCCAAGCGCCGCGGTATAACCATAACCAGCAGTCATCCATAAATGATTTTGGTTTTAAAATCTTAACCGCTTCAAAAATGGCATCCAGACAAACTTTGTGTGTTCCGTGCGGATCTGCTAAATCTCCAGCTGCATAAATTTGGTGTGGTTTAATTTTTTCAATTAAATCTACAGTTAACTGAATATCTTCTGGCCCAATTGGTTTTTTCTCAATTGTTCCGGTTTCATAGAAAGGCAATTCCATAAAATGGATTTGAGTATCCGGTAAACCAACAAAATGACTTGTTGCTCTCGCCTCACCTTTTCTAATCAACCCTTTAATGTAACGAACTTCCGGAATATCAATTTCACTGTTCTTTTTGTTCTCTAAAAAGGTTTGTGCTTTTTGGTAGATATTATCTGCCTCGGCACTTTTTATTCCAAATTTTTCATTGTAATCAATTACGAATCTTGCAAAACGCAGCGCTTCATCATCTGCAACAGCAATATTTCCTGAAGTCTGATAAGCAACGTGTACTTCGTGCCCCTGCTCCTGTAAACGCATGAAAGTTCCTCCCATACTAATAATATCATCATCTGGATGCGGGCTGAAAATCAAAACACGTTTTTTAGCAGGCTCAGCTCTTTCCGGACGATTGGCATCCTCGGCATTTGGTTTCCCTCCTGGCCAGCCTGTAATTGTATTTTGGAGCTTATTGAAAATTTTAATATTGATGTCGTATGCTGGACCAGAATCTGCTAATAAATCGCTCATTCCATTTTCAATATAATCAGCATCGGTAAGCATTAAAATTGGTTTTTTAAGATCTAATGCCAATCCTAAAACTGCCTTTCGCGTTAATTTATCTGTCCAAACAATTTTTTCAACCAGCCAAGGCTTATTGATTCTCGTTAATTTTGAAGAAGCTTCCTTATCTAAAATAAAAACAGCATTGTTATGCTCTTGCAAAAATGAAGCTGGAACACGATTTGTAACTTCGTCTTCAACAGATTTTTTTACAATATTTGCTTTTCCTTCACCCCAAGCTAACAAGATCACTCTTTTAGCTTCCATAATTTTTTTCACTCCAAGCGTAATAGCCGTTCTTGGCGTATTATTTAGTCCGAAGAAATCTTTGCTGGCCGCAACTCTTGTAATATGATCTAATGCAACCAAACGAGTTTTGGAGTTTTGCAGCGAACCTGATTCGTTAAAACCAATATGTCCGTTTCCTCCAATTCCAAGAATCTGCAAATCGATTCCGCCTAAAGCTTCAATCTTAGCTTCATATTCGTGACAATAATCTGCAATTTGCTCTTTGGTTAAAAGACCATTTGGAACATGGGCATTTTCAGGTAAAATATCAACATGATCAAACAGTAATTCTTTCATAAAACGAACATAACTGTTGATAGAATTTGGTTCCATCGGATAATATTCATCCAGATTAAAACTGATAACGTTTTTAAAACTCAAACCTTCTTCTTTATGCAGACGAACTAATTCAGCATACAATCCTTTTGGAGAAGAACCTGTTGCCAAACCTAAAATGCAAGGCTGATTTTCTTTTTGTTTTGATTGAATTAAAGCCGCGATTTCCTGTGCAACTGCTTTTGAAGCTTCGCTTGAATTCTCAAAAACAACAGTATTGATGTTTTCGAAGCGTTTTTCAAAACCGGTCGCTTTGTCTATTTTACTTTTTAACATGATATAGTTTTTTTTTATTTTTCAGATTATATGTATTGGCATAAAGCCGTAAAATTTCATTTTTTCCATGCAAAAAAGCAAGTCAAAACATCGCTAAAACAATAGCAATCATCACCATATAAAGATAAAACCTTTATAAATGGAATACAACAAAATTTAAATTATTGATTTGGAGTAGAATTTGGAATATCATTTTTATCTCACTTCGAGATCCCAAATAATATTAAAAAAGTGAATCTCGTTTTCACTTTTGAGAATGCATTATTTTTGCATGAAAATGCGTATTTTTTGCAAGACAAAGATACTTCATATTCTTTTTATGAACCAAAATTTGATATGAATATTTTGTTAATTTTTACATTTATATGAATTGCATAAAAAAAGCCGTCAATATTGACGGCTTTTTGGAATATATTCTAAAAAAATTATTTCCAATTGAAGGTTACATTTTTTTCAATTTCTGAACTTAAACTCAAAAACACAGGACAAGTCATCGCTGCACGTTCTAAAATGATTTTGCTTTTTTCATCGGCATTGCTTTTCATATCAAAAACAATTTCGATAGCACCAATTCGGCGTGGTTCAGCATTCATGATTTTAGTTACTTCTGCGGTTGAATCTACTAAATCTACTTCGAGATCGCGAGCTTTGATTCCCATAATAGTCATCATACAGCTCGCTAAAGCATTGGCAACAGTATCTGTTGGAGAAAAAGCTTCACCTTTTCCGTTATTATCAAGTGGTGCATCAGAAATGATTTCACTTCCTGATTGTATATGAATTGATTTTGTTCTTAAATCGCCTAAGTATGTTACTTTTGATGTCATTAATTTGCTGCTTTTAAAGTTAAGTCTGAATCGTAATATAAAATGTAGACACCTTTATTTGCGTGTCCGCCATCTTCTTTTTTATAAAATTGAAATTTATTATCAACCTGCTGTGTTGTCATTAAATCTGCCGTTTCCTGATAGGTTTTTCCCTGAACCAAACGCATCATCGTATCAAAAGTTACATCAAAACCTCTTGTTGCATACGTATTTGGATACGCTTTATTTTTCAGTTTATATTCTTTTTTGAAAATTGCAGCTCCTTGTTCATCACTGTCACGAGTAACTGACGGATACATTAATTTCAATTGCACCAAATTATCAAAACTGATCTCATCTGTATCAAGCGTACTGTTTGGTTCTAAAATTACCAATTGCACCTGACACGTTTTTTGAGAATCAATTAAAGCTTTTATGGTTGCTTTTATCATCGCAGTATTTCCTGTTTCCATTACCACATAATTCAAACGTGTGGGCAGTAATAAGCTTTTCAAGTTGGCAACATCCAAGCCTCCGGCTTCTGTTAATCCGGCAAAAACAACACCTTTTTGATTTTGCTTAATATAACTGATAACTGATTCTTTTTTCTTGTCTACTACTGCTACAATATTTCCGTTTTTAGCTCTCATATAATCGAAAATTGCATTTCTAACCACATCATTTGATGGAATAGTTTGATACAAATTATCGATAGGATTAGCAGCGTCTTTTGATAATGGCGAAATAACCGGAACATTATACAAACGAAGAGAATTAGCAGTCGATTCAGCATTATTTTGATAAAACGGACCAACAACTGCATCTGCTTCCTGTAATTTATTTTGTGCAATTAAAGACGCAATATTTGAGGTAGTTTTAGTTTCCTGTGAATCATAAATGGAAACATCAATTGGCAGTTTCAATGTTTTAGCCGAGTCAATTGCCATCATGGCTCCAGAATAAAAATCCAGAGTCATGTTTAAGAACTTATCTGTTTTTAAACGTGCTGCCATTCCGGTTGTATCACTTTGCAATTTAGCTAAATTGAAAGGAAGCAGTAAAACCACTTTTTTGCGGTCGTTTTGTCCTCTTTTTTTAGTTAATTCGACAATTTCAGGATCTGCTGAAACAGTTTCAGACTTCACTTTATCTACAATTTTAATACCGCCGCCTGTATTTTCTGCTGCTGCAGGTGTTGAAACTGCTGCTTTTTCAGCTGGCTGAGATTGAGTCACGATTGGTGCCGGCGCTACATATCCAGCAGGAACTTTAAGAACCATTCCTTCTTTCACACCTTCAGAAAGTGACGGATTCAAAGCCACTAATTCATCTTGTGACAAATGAAAAACTTTTCCTAAACTGTAAAAAGTCTCTTTTGGTTTTACCTGATATTCCATATAAGAAACGGCTTTTTTAGATTCAGCAGTTTTTTTAGGTTCTTCAGCTTTTGAAACCGGCGCCGCAGTTTCTGTTTTTGGAGCAGTTCCTTTTATCGTTACTCTGTATCCAACTGGTAAACTCGAAACGATTTCAGGATTTCTTTTCTCTAAATCTTCAACAGTTGTATTGTATTGCTTTGCAATTGAATACTTCGTTTCTTTTGCCTGAACTTCATGATACACATATTTTTCAGGTCCTTTTTCTTTTGTTTTTTTCTCTGCAGCAGAGATACTTTTAGGAGCTGCACCTTTTGCAGGAATTACAAGTTTCTGACCTATCTGTACTCCGTTTTTTTCAAGAAACGGATTCGCTGCTTTTAAAGCTTCATCAGAAATACCATATTTTTTTTCGATGCTGTAAAAAGTTTCTTTTGGCTGTACTTCATGAATAATTTCTTTAGAATTACCTGCCGATTTTACCGCAGCTGTTTCATTTTTGTCCGCACTTTTATTGGTTGATGCCGGAATCAATAAAACGGTATTGGGCACCAATCCTCTTCTTGCATCCGGATTTAATTCATAAATATCAAAAGGCGTAACCTTAAATTTTTGAGCAATCTGGTTGATAGTTTCTCCACTTGAAACCGTGTATTTTACCACTTTCCCTTGCGAAAAAGCAGAACAGGTTATAAAAAAAACAAGTAAAAATAATGTCGAATAATATTTCATAATAAGGCTTAAAACAATTTTTATTTTTAATTCAAAAACAAGATACTAATTTCTCTTATACAAGATTCACGCCACTTGTCAATTCCTGCAAAAAATTATCGAAGATCAACTTCTAACTTTGCAATAACAACATTCTTATATAACTCATCTTCCTCTTTTTTCTTGCACTGATATAAAACTTCTTCCATATTTTGGAACTTATCTGAATAAACATAATAAGAAAGACTGTTTATATTAAAGAAAAAACTAGCGTTAAAATCACCTGAGTCAATAAGTTTCATAATTAACTTGTCTCGGGGTGTTGCGTCTGTAAATATACCTAAAACTAAGTAATAGCCGTTTGAAACTTCTTTAAGATTATCATAAACTTCAATCTTTACATTTTTTTCATTCTTAAAAGGGCTTTCTTTCAGCTCACGTCGCATTTCTTCTACAGAAACTGATTTAGAAGTTTCTACAGGAGCCGACTTTTTAATTGCTTCATCCTGATATTTTTTCAGTTTAACCAAAGCCAGTTTGTCATCAAATTTTCTGGCTTCCATGCTGTAATAAGAAGCTTTGCTGATGTGGCGCTTTACCTCTATTTGCTTTTGGGTATCCAGCGAATCAATTTTAGAAATTAACTGTTGGTTTTTGGCATCGCCTTGCTCCTGTTCGATTTTGTAGCGTTTAATTTCTTCTAAAGAAAGTCTTTGCTGAATTGAAGTAACGTTTTTATTTTTTTCGCTTTCGCGGATTTTCTTCTTGTATTCCTGATTTTCTTCAACGGCGATTTTCTCGACTTTATTCATTAAACCGGCATACGCTTTTCGGTTTTCAGCGAGTTCTTTTTTTAATTGAGATGATAATTCATTTGTCTTACCAATGCTTTCATACGATTGTTTTTCCAAACGTTTTGATTCGTCTACGTTTAAAACATCCATTCGTTTTAACTCTTTCAAATCATCATTCATCGTGTTTACCAATGAATCTAATTTTGCCATTAAAACATCCTGAACATTTTTATTGGCTTCTAAAACCAAACGCAATTTTTCAACCGAATTTTCTTTTGAACCGTTCATATCATTCAAATTAACTTTTAGATCGTTAATTTTAATAATCTTCTGATTCATTTCTTTTTGAATAACCAATCTGTCTTTTAAATCATCAATTTCGACCGTTTTGGCTTTTGTTTTTTCGACTACTACTTGTTTTTCAGCAAGTGCCAGCATTAATTCTTCGCTTTCGTTGGCTGGTTTGATTTCTTTTGTATTGATTGCCAGTTTATTTCCAACAATTAATCCGTTTACAATTTCCGGATTTTGAGATTCTAACTGATCAATTGAAATGCCGTATTTTTTTGCAATCGAGAATTTAGTTTCCTTTGGTTCCACTAAATGAAAAATTGTTTCCTGATTGATTACTCGAACTCTTCCGTCTAAAGTTTTTCGTTTGTTTGGAATTGAAATGGTCTGACCAATCTGCAATCCGTTTTGCAATAATTCTTTATTGAGATTTTCTAAATCCTGAACCGAAACATTGTACTGTCTCGCAATGCTGAACAAAGATTCTTTAGCCACAACAAGATGCGTTGTTTTTGAAGAACTTACATTCTCAGTTTTAGAATGATTTGAAGAATTGGGAATAATTAATTCTTGCCCCGCCTGCAGTCCGTTTACAAGAATCGCCTGATTAGCATTTTGTATGGCTTCTACCGAAACATGATATTGTTTTGATAAACCGTACAGCGTTTCTTTTTCACCCACAATATGAGTAGTCTGCTGGTCTTGTTTTATTTTTTCTGGAGAATGAACCGGAATCTTAATAATTTGATTGTCTTTAATTCCGTTTTGCGACTCGGGGTTGAGTTTGTAAATCTCCTCTACAGAAACCTTATATTTTTGGGCAATGAAATAAGCGGTTTCTCCTTTTTGAATTTTGTGATCAATTATTGAGTCTTGTGCAGTTATTTTGTTAAAAGACAAAATAAACACAAGAGAAATCGTTAAAAGTTCTCTCATAAATAGTAGGTTATAAAAAATTAAGGCCTTACAAATGTAAGACCTTAATTTTAAAATACGCTGCTATTCCCACTCAATTGTTGCAGGTGGTTTTGAACTTATATCGTAAACTACACGATTCACGCCTTTTACCTTGTTGATAATATCGTTAGAAACTTTCATCAAGAAATCATAAGGTAAGTGAACCCAGTCAGCAGTCATACCGTCTGTTGATTCTACCGCTCTAAGCGCAACTACTTTTTCGTAAGTACGCTCATCACCCATAACTCCAACAGAATTCACCGGAAGCAAAATTGCTCCAGCCTGCCAAACTTTGTCGTATAATCCCCAAGATTTTAATCCTTCAATAAAAACAGAATCAACATCTTGTAAAATTTGTACTTTCTCCGGAGTAATGTCTCCTAAAATTCTAATTGATAATCCTGGACCCGGGAAAGGGTGTCTTCCTAATAATTCAGGATCTATACCTAATGTAGCTCCAACTCGTCGCACTTCATCTTTAAAAAGCATTCTAAGCGGTTCTACAATTTTTAATTTCATATAATCTGGCAATCCACCAACGTTATGGTGTGATTTAATAGTTGCCGATGGTCCTTTTACCGAAACAGACTCGATTACGTCTGGGTAAATTGTTCCTTGCGCTAACCATTTTACGTCTTCGATTAAATGCGATTCATCATCAAAAACTTCGATAAATACACGTCCAATTGTTTTACGTTTGGTTTCAGGATCACTGATTCCTGCAAGTTCAGAAAGAAAACGATCTCCGGCATCAACACCTTTTACGTTTAATCCCATTCCTTTGTATTGATCTAATACGTTTTGGAATTCGTTTTTACGAAGTAAACCATTGTTTACGAAAATACAGTAAAGGTTTTTACCAATTGCCTGGTTTAATAAAACCGCTGCTACAGTAGAATCTACTCCGCCTGATAATCCTAAAACTACTTTATCGTTTCCTAATTTCTCTTTCAATTCTCCAACCATTTCTTCTACGAAAGCGTTTGGTGTAAAGTTTTGAGGAACTTCGGCAATTTTAACTAAAAAGTTTTCCAGCATTTTTGATCCATCTGTAGAATGGAAAACTTCTGGATGATATTGAATTCCGTACGTTGTTTCACCTTCAATTTTATAAGCGGCAAATTCTACGTCGTGTGTGCTTGCTAATTTTACAGCATTTGTTGGAAGTGCTTTTACGCTATCGCTGTGGCTCATCCAAACCTGACTGTTTTCTGAAACTCCTTCAAAGAAAACTTCATTATCCTTAATATAAGATAAATTCGCTCTACCGTATTCTCTAGTATTAGAAGCTGCAACTTCACCTCCACTAAAATGAGCTAAATATTGCGCTCCGTAACAAACGGCAAGCATTGGAAGTTTACCTCTAATTTGAGATAAATCAGGATGCGGTGCATCTTCTGCACGAACAGAAAAAGGGCTTCCGCCTAAAATTACTGCTTTATAAGGTGATAAATCACTAGGAAAGTGATTGTAAGGAAAAATTTCGCAGAATATATTTAATTCGCGAACTCTACGCGCAATAAGCTGTGTGTATTGCGATCCGAAATCTAAAATAAGTACGTTGTGTTGCATGCGCAAAAATACTTTTTATATTTCAATCTTAAAAATCGGAACGTTGAAAAAATATATTTTTTTTTCAACGTTCCGATTTTTAGGTTCAAAGGTTCAGAGAAGCAAAGGTTCAAGGGTTTATATTTTCACGCAAAGTTTTTTGCTTTGTTTCTTTGAACCTTAAAAAGAAAAATCCAAAAAACCAATTATTTCGTATCTAAGGAAAAACCCAATTAAATTTAACTATGAAATCAAAATTTATTGCCATTGCTCTTTTATTATCGCTGTCACTAACTTCTTGTGATGCTGTAGATGACCTATTGAGTTTTAGTATTTCTAATGAAGCTTCAATAAAAATTAAGAGTTCATCACCTATTAACCTGCCTTCGGAAATTATCACTCCTGATGTTACAACTAATTCTTCAGCAGAATTTAAAAACAATAAAACTAAGGCCAGTCTGGTAAAAGATGTAAAAATAAGATCGCTTAAATTGACTATTTCTGATCCATCTGACAAAACATTTACATTCTTAAAATCAGTTCATTTGTATATCTCTACAACAGATTCTGATGAAATACAATTGGCTTATCAGGATAATATTAATTCATCAAGCAGCACAATTGATTTGGTTTGCACCGATGCAAGATTAGATCAATACATTAAAGCAGACAGCTACAAAATAAGAACTCAGGTTACCCTAAAAGAAACGCTTACAAAAGATGTAACGGTTAAAGCAAACATGAACTTTAGAGTTACTGCTGATCCGTTTTAAACTAAGAGGCTAAGAGGATAAGTTTTTAAGGTGCTAAGTTTTTTAATAAGCACTGGTATAAAAAAGGAGGTTCTGAAAAATTAGAACCTCCTTTTTATGTATATATATTCTCAAAATAAAATCCTAGAGTCTCAGTAACTTAGAATATCAGAACCTTAGTATCTAAAAAACTACTCTTTCGTAACAATGATAGAAGCTTTAAATCCAGCTGCCAGGTTATCCCAATAATCAGTAGTTACCAGTTGGCCTTTATCATCATAAACCTGAATTTCGGCAGTATTTCCGCCCAGAGTACCAATATTCAAAGCTTCAAAATCTAATTTATTAAAACCGTTGGCAAGATTAATTTTTACTTGTTTAAAGTTTGCATCTAGTAATATCTGATTTGCCACTACAACATCATTAGAAGAAACTTTTACCAAATCGCCGTCGATTGCTCCAAAGTCACGGAATTTTACAATAAAATATTCTGATTGAGTTTTAAAATCTCCAAGAGAAATATTCTTTTTGACCAATGTTCCTCTGCCTTCTCTTAAACCGGCATCTTTTAAAGCCTTATCCAAATCTTTCTCCATTTTATCTACATACTGATCTCCCGGATTAGCGAAATCATTTTGCTGATACATAGAAAATTTACTTTTCTCCTCGCCTATTTGAAATTGAGATTTTGGAGTTATAGTAGTATTATCAAAAACATTTGGTGCTTTTATACTTGGCATATCCGCAGTTTGTGCCTGAGGATCTTTTACCTGCGGGATTGGAGTTTTCTTTTTTGTGCTAAACTTTGGTGCCGGAATTGGTTTAAATTTTGTACCAAACTCTTGCGCTGAAACTGTGACAGCGGCAAAAAATAATATGAAAAATAAGAGATGCTTCATTAAAAAATAGGTTATTGAATCGGCTTTATAATTTTTTATAGAATTCAAGTATAGCTTCACAAAAATAACATAAATAAGTTTGGCGCGACAACTTTAAGACTATTATAACAATATATTAGGCTAATTTTTGGAATCAAAAAACCTGCCAAAAAATTAAAGTTAATTAAAACTCTTTAAAAGCTTCCAGTAATAAAATTCTCCTAAAACCATCTTCACTACTTTGATAGTTAACAACTTATTCTTAACTTCAATACCTAATTTTTTTTATCTTAAAATCAAAAAAAGATGGATTATATCGACTATTATAAAACTTTAGATGTTACAAAATCGGCTGCTGAAGCCGAAATTAAAAAAGCATATCGAAAACTGGCCAGAAAATATCATCCCGATTTGAATCCGAATGATAAGGAAGCAGAGAAAAAATTCAAAGAAATTAATGAAGCAAACGAGGTTTTAAGTAATCCTGAAAATCGTAAAAAATACGACAAATACGGAAAAGACTGGAAACATGCTGATGAATTTGAAAAAGCAGGTTACGACCCAAATCAACAGCAATATTCCAGACAACAAAGCGGCCAACAAGAGGATTTTTCTGGTTTTGGCGGAGGAGATTTTTCAGGTAGTGATTTCTCTGATTTCTTCAATTCTATGTATGGTTCAGGACGAAGCAGACAAAGCCAGTCAAAATATAGAGGACAGGATTTTAATGCTGAACTGCAATTAGATTTAGCTTCGGCATACACTACGCACAAACAAAATTTATCCGTAAATGGTAAAAATATCAGAATTACAATTCCAGCCGGAGTCGAAAATGGTCAGGTTATCAAAATTCCCGGACATGGCAGCGCTGGCGCAAATGGCGGACCAAATGGTGATTTATATATTACTTTTTTAATCGCCAATAATTCTGATTTTAAAAGAGAAAGCAATAATTTATATTCTAATGTTGATCTGGATCTTTACACAGCCGTGCTAGGCGGTGAAGTCAGCATTAATACATTTGATGGTAAAGTAAAAATTAAAGTATCGCCCGAAACACAAACCGGAACAAAAGTTAAACTAAAAGGAAAAGGTTTTCCTGTTTATAAAAAAGACAATCAATTTGGAGATTTGTATGTTACTTACAATCTAAAAATCCCAACCCAATTATCTGAAAAAGAAAAAGAATTGTTTACAGAATTATCTAAACTAAGAAATCATGAGTAATAAAAACTTAATCCAAATAAAACAATTTTGTATTTATCACGAAATTGAAAATACTTTTATAAAAGAGCTTAATAGTTATGGTTTAGTAGAAATTATTATTGATAAAAATGACGAATATCTTCAGCCGGAACAATTACCTTCTATTGAAAAAATGATTCGTATGCATTATGATCTCAATATTAATATGGAAGGAATTGACGCTATTTATCATTTGTTGAATAAAATTGAAGTTTTACAACAGCATTTAACAAACACACAAAACAAACTCAGAATTTACGAGGAAAATCAAACCGAATAAAACCCGGAAATTACTTTTAAAATATCACAAAAAAGAAAGATTTTCAAAATCATTTCAATGGAATAATTCTCTTTTGCCAGGCATATTTCATAAATTGCATCGCATTAATTAACCTGAATATGTTTTTTAAAACTGTAAAAACAATTCAAATAAACTCATAAAATGAAAAGAGAAAACATCTTAACAGGATCGCCGTGGGAAGACAAAATGGGATACTGCCGCGCTGTAAGAATTGGCAATATCATTGAAGTTTCGGGCACTGTAGCAATTGTTGACGGCGATAAAGTAAAAGCTGACGATGCTTATGCACAAACCTATAATATAATTGAGCGTGTTGAAAAAGTTTTAGAAGATTTAAATGTTGGAATAAAAGACGTTATCAGAACCCGTATTTTTACAACTGATGTTTCTACTTTTGAAGAAGTTGCAAGAGCACACTCTGCTTTTTTTAAAGATGTAAAACCTACAACTGGTTTTTATGAAATCAGTAAATTAGTTGCTCCTGAATATTTGGTTGAAATTGAATTTACAGCTGTTGTACAGTAAATAGTTTTTTTTGCCACGAATTTTCCGAATTTCCACTAATTTTTTGCCACAGATTAAAGGTTTTTAAAAGATTTCTTTTTTATTTTCTTCAATTAAAAAGCATTAATTCATCAAAATTCGTGAAATTCGTGGCTAGAAAAACATCTCTAAAAATTAATGGCTTCCCAAACCCAAAAACAAATTCTGCTTTCCATTCCTAAATGGGTTTTAATTTGTGCTTTAACAGGCGTACTTTCAGGATCTGCATCTGCATTTTTTCTTGTTTCTTTAGAATGGGTTACACAATTTAGAATTCACCACGACTGGATTATCTGGCTTTTGCCTTTCGGCGGATTTTTGGTTGGATTGAGTTATTACTACTGGGGAGAATCGGTTGTAAAAGGCAACAACTTATTACTTGAAGAATACGAACAGCCTAAAAAAATAATTCCCTTTAAAATGGCGCCTTTGGTTCTTCTAGGAACCTTAATTACCCATTTATTTGGAGGATCTGCGGGACGCGAAGGTACCGCAGTACAAATGGGAGGAGCAATTGCAGATCAACTCACTAAGATTTTCAAATTAGACAATGCCGAACGCAGAATCCTGATTATTCTGGGAATCAGTGCGGGCTTTGCTTCCGTTTTTGGAACACCTTTGGCTGGTGCTGTTTTTGCTCTGGAAATTTTGTATTTCAGTAAAATCAATTTAAAAAGCATTGTACTTTCCTTTTTAGTGGCTTATGCTGCTTATTTTACGGTAGAATTTTGGGAAATAAAACATACGCACTACAGTATTCCAATTGTTCCTGAACTATGTTCCAGTACCTTATTTTATACCATAATTTTAGGATTATTATCGGGTTTTGCGGCTTTATTGTTTTCAAGAAGCACTCATTTTTGGGGTTTTCTTTTTTCAAAAACTATAAAATACCCGCCATTACGGCCATTTGTTGGCGGTATTATTTTAGCAATTGCATTTGCAGGTTTTGGATTCACACAATTCTCTGGTCTTGGCGTTCCTTATATTGTTGACTCATTTAATCACCCAAATGAATGGTACGATTTTCTTCTTAAAATTCTTTTCACTGGATTTACTTTAGGCGTTGGATTTAAAGGAGGAGAAGTAACTCCGCTATTTTTTATTGGCGCTGCCTTAGGCGGTTCATTATTTTACATATTTCCAATGCCAATTGCACTTTTGGCAGGAATGGGATTTGTTGCCGTGTTTTCGGGTGCTACCCACACTCCCATCGCCTGCACTATTATGGGAATGGAATTATTTGGAATTGAACCGGGAATTTTCATTGCCATTGCATGCACTGTTGCCTACTTTTCATCAGGTTCAGTTGGTATTTATAAATCACAGGTTGTTAAAGGTGCTAAGTATAAACTATATCAAAAATTCAAGAAAAAAGAATTTCAAAATTTGTGAAAATAAATTCCAATTAATCTATAATGTGCCTTTTCTACGAAACTTTTTAGCATAGGGATCATAATATTCAAAGGATTGAAATACATTGCTCCAAGATAAATTCGTTCGTACGGAACTTACATTCCAAAAGTAGAAATCCGCTTAAATCAGTCCTTCCGCGAAGGCGAATCCATGTCACCCGTTGCCGATTTCCAATACAAAACAATTTAATCCCAAAATAAATGAAAACTGAAACTAAAAACTGCGACTAAAATATTTTCAGCATTACATTAAAAAAATGTAAATTCGCACACTATGAAAATACAAGATATTCAGGCGATTCAATTATTGCTTGCTGCTCCAAAGAAAATCGTAATAATTCCGCACAGAGGACCAGACGGTGACGCCATGGGTTCTACTTTGGCATTATACCATTTTCTATTAAAAAACAATCATCAGCCAACGGTGATTGCTCCAAATGATTTTCCGGATTTTTTAGCTTGGTTACCCGGTTCTGAAACTGTAAAAATCTTTGAAAAAGACACTGAAAACTGCACTAAAATATTAGAAGAAGCCGAGTTAATCTTTACACTTGACTTTAATGCTTTTCACCGAACAGGCGAAATGGAACATACTTTAGTAAAGCTTACTGCTCCATTTATCATGATCGATCATCACGAAAAACCTCATGATTACGCTGCTTATACCTATTCTGATCCTTCATATGGATCAACTTGTGAAATGGTTTACAACTTTATTTCTTTCTTAAACAAAAAAGAAGATATAGACAAAACCATTGCAACTTGTATTTATACCGGAATTTTAACTGATTCTGGTTCGTTTCGCTTTCCGGGAACTACAGGAAACACACACAGAATTATTGCTGAGTTAATTGATTTAGGAGTTGAGAATACGCAAATTCCAGTGTTATTATACGATAACAGTTCATACAGCCGTTTGCAATTGCTAGGACGTGCACTTCAAAACATGAAAATTTTTGAAGCTCATAAAACCTCTTATACCTCACTTACTCAGGAAGAATTAGATTCTTTTAATTATGTAAAGGGTGATACTGAAGGAATTGTAAATTATGGTTTAAGCATACGAGGAATTGTATTTACCGCTATCTTTATCGAAAATAAAGATGAAAAAATCATTAAAATTTCATTCCGTTCGCAAGGAGGATTTGATGTAAATCAGTTTGCTCGTGATCATTTTAACGGAGGCGGGCATGTGAATGCTGCTGGCGGAAGATCTGATACTTCTATGGAAGAAACGCTTAAAAAGTTTGAAGATTTAGTAACGAAACTAAAATTATAAAACCAATATGAACTACTTAAAACTTAGCATTTATTCACTGCTTTTTGCAGTTTTATTGGCAGGCTGTAAACACCATGAAGAAGCGCGAAGACCTATTTCGAGAGCTTCGGGTAGTTTTATGAAAAAATCGGCCGATAGAAATAAAAAGTTAGTGGCCAGCGAAGAAGATGTTATTAAGAAAATCATCAAAAACAATCCGAAAGTAAAATATTACGCTACAAAAAAAGGATATTGGTTTAGTTATGATGAAAAAAGCGCCACAGAAACCACTGCTCCGCGCAAAGGAGATATTGCTTACTTTAATCTGGAAGTGAAAGATATTGAAGGCAAAATCATTTATTCTGAAGCCGATCTTGGTCCGCAGACGTATTATGTAGACAAACAAGACATCATGATGGGACTTCGTGACGGAATTAAGTACATGAAAAAAAATGAAACCGTTACGTTCTTGTTTCCTTCTCACATGGCTTATGGTTATCATGGAGACAATAAAAAAATTGGACCTAATCAATCCTTAATCTGTACGGTTACGCTTCGTAATTTTGTTCCAGATCCGGCTGCTCAAAATGCAGTGGCTGCTCCATCAGCACAAACTCCAAAACCTGCAGCAACAAAGCCTGCAGTGGCAAAACCCGCTGCTCCGACTAAAAAAGATACATTAAACCCATAAAAAAACATTTTAAGAAATGAAAAAAAGTATTTTAGTATTACTACTTGCCGTTAGCTCATTTTATTCTTGTAAAGACGAACACAGCAATTTACCTGATGGTTTATATGCTGATATCGAAACTAATAAAGGTCATATTATCGTTGAATTAGATTATAAAAAAGCTCCTGTAACTGTTGCTAACTTTATAACATTGGCTGAAGGAAAAAACGAGTTTGTTACTGATGAAAGTTTAAAAAATAAACCTTTCTATGATGGCTTAAAATTCCACAGAGTTATCGCAGATTTCATGATTCAGTCAGGAGATCCCCTTGGAACTGGTTCTGGAGATACAGGATATAAATTTAAAGATGAATTCTCAGATTTAAAATTTGACAAAGCTGGTGTTCTTGCAATGGCAAACAATGGACCCGGAACAAACAGCAGCCAATTTTTTATTACACATGTAGAAACTCCTTGGTTAAACAACAAACATACAATTTTTGGTCATGTTGTTGAAAAAGGACAAGAAGTTGTAAATAAAGTCGTTCAGGGTGATAATATCGTATCTGTAAAAATCATCCGAAATGGTGAAGCTGCTAAAAAATTTGATGCAGTAAAAGTTTTCCATGATTATTTTACTGAAATTGCTAAAGAGAAAAGCAAATTTGCAGGAGTTCAAAAAGAAAAAGTAGAATATTATGCTTCTATAAAACCAAAAGCAACTAAAACGACAAGTGGTTTAGAATATGTTATTACTGAAAAAGGTGCGGGTAAAACACCGGCAACCGGAACTCAGGTTTACATTCACTATGCCGGTTTCTTAGAAGACGGAACTTTATTTGATTCAAGTATTGAAGAGGTTAATAAATCTTTTGGGAAATATGATGCAGCAAGAGCTGAAGCAAAAGGTTATCAGCCAATTCCATTTCAGGCAGGACGTAAAGACGGTCTGATTCCTGGATTTATTGAAGGCATCGAAAAACTTTCTTTTGGAGACAAAGCAGTTCTTTTCATTCCATCACATTTAGCTTATGGAGAAGCTGGCGCTGGAGGAGTTATTCCGCCAAACGCAAATATTATTTTTGAAGTTCAATTATTAGAGAAACCGTAATTATACTATCCTATAATTACTATCATAGACTTAAATTCTAGATACAATGAAATTTAAATTTCTATTTTTATTTTGTCTGGCTGTCGTAAACATTCAGGCACAAGTTAAAAAACCAGCAGCAAAACCTGCTGCAAAAGCAGGAGCAGTAAAGACTGTTGCCGCGGCAGATCCAAACGAAGGGATTTTTGCTGCGATTTCTACAACCAAAGGAGACATTATTTTATCATTAGAATATGTAAAAGCTCCTGTAACGGTGGCAAACTTTATTACTTTGGCAGAAGGAACAAATCCTAATGTAAAAGCATCTCTTAAAGGAAAACCTTTTTATGACGGTTTAAAATTCCACAGAGTTATTAATGATTTCATGATTCAGGGTGGTGATCCTGACGGAAATGGTTCTGGTGGTCCCGGATTTTCTTTTAAAGATGAATTTGCAGACGATTTAAAATTTGAAAAAGGCGGTGTATTAGCTATGGCAAATTCTGGTCCGGCAACAAACGGAAGCCAGTTTTTCATTACACATAAAGATACACCTTGGTTAAACGGAAAACATACTATTTTTGGTCATGTAGTTTCTGGAATGGACGTTGTGAATAAAATTGTTCAGGACGATGTTATGACCAAAATTGTAATTACATGTAAAGGTGCTCCAGCAAAGAAATTTGATGCTTTAAAAGTATTAAGTGATGATGTAAAAAAAGAACAGACCAAAAAAGACGAAGCTAAAAAAGTAGTGGCAGCAAAAGCCGCTTATTTTACAGCAACAAAAGCTAAAGCGACTGCAACATCATCTAACTTAAAGTATGTTATTACCAAAAAAGGAACTGGCGTAAAAGGTGCTGAAGGTTCCAATATTTTTTTCCATTACGCTGGATATTTTGAAGACGGAACTCTTTTTGACAGTAGTATAGCCGAAGTTGCAAAAGCTTACGGAAAATACGATGCTAACAGAGATGCACAAGGCGGTTACAAAGCTTTCCCTTTTACAGTGGGTAAAAAAGACGGTATGATTCCTGGTTTTATTGAAGCTCTGGATATGATGACAGATGGAGAAAAAGCCATTTTCTTCCTGCCTTCAAACCTGGCTTACGGAGAAAAAGGTGCCGGAGGTGTAATTCCACCAAATGCTACTTTGATTTTTGAAATTGAAACTTATCAAAATCAACCAGCGAAATAATTTTTTCTTAAAAAATTACCAAGCCGTCAAATCTAAAAATTTGACGGCTTTTTTATTTCACACATTCTGCTAAATCTTCAAATTTCAATTAAATAAAAGCACTTAAACAGACGCAATGATAACGTTTGCGTATATTTTCTATTAATTCCTAAACAAAATAGCTTACCTTTGCCAGCTTGAATTTTTTAAAACATACAATCAAAATGTCACAAAACAACGTATTAAAAGGAGTATTTTTAGTTGCTTTAGGAGCTACAAGTTACGGAATGTTAGCTACTTTCGTAAAAATGGCTTATACTGAAGGATACACTACAGCAGAAGTAACAACATCACAATTTATACTTGGTATAATTGGTATTTTGATTATAAACGCATTTCAAAAGGCAAAAAATAAAGAGAAAACTGTAAAAGCCTCTCCAAAAAACATTTTCAATCTAATGCTTGCCGGAACTTCCTTAGGAATGACCAGTTTATTTTATTATTTAGCGGTAAAATACATTCCGGTTTCTATTGGAATTGTTCTGTTAATGCAGACAGTTTGGATGGGAGTTTTACTGGAAATGATTTTAGAAAAAAAACTGCCTTCAACGCAAAAAGTAATTGCTGTTTTAATCGTTCTCGTTGGAACTGCTTTGGCAACCAATATAATCAACAATGACATTCAACTGGATTGGCGTGGTATTGGCTGGGGAGTTTTGGCCGCAGCTTCATTTACAACAACCATGTTTACTGCAAATCGTGTAGCTACAGAGATTTCTTCTGCTCAACGCAGTTTATATATGCTGCTGGGTGGTGCTGTAATTGTATTTACTTTTGGCTTCATTACGCAGGTTACACCTTTTAACCTGACAATTTTCTTAAAATGGGGAATTATTTTATCATTATTTGGAACTATCATTCCTCCAATGCTTATGAATTTAGGTTTTCCGTTAACCGGAATTGGATTAGGAAGTATCGTTTCTGCTTTAGAACTTCCCGTTTCGGTAATGATGGCGTTTGTACTTTTAAATGAAAAAGTAATCTTGCTGCAATGGCTTGGAATTATTTTAATCATTTTTGCTATCATTATTATGAATGTGAACTTTAAACGAAAAATTTAAGACTTTTTCGCCTTATTAAAAAAATACTGTCTTGTAATGTAATAAGTGTTAATTTTTTTCATAATTTAGTCATAAATAATTAATTATCATGAACTTACCTTGGCATTTATATTTAATGGCGATACTTTATATACTTGCCGGATTCAATCATTTTCGAAATCCAGGAATGTACACTAAAATCATTCCTCCTTTTTTTAAAAACCCAAAATTAATCAATGTTCTAAGCGGTATTGCCGAAATTGTATTAGGTATTTCTCTAATGTTTTCGTTTACAACACAATACGCCGCATGGGGAATTATTGCACTTTTAATTGCCATATTTCCTGCCAATTTATATATGTTTCAAAATAAAAAAGCAAGTTTTGGTTTACCAAAATGGATTTTATTTGTACGTTTACCCTTGCAATTAGTTTTGATTGTATGGGCATTCCAATATACCCTTTAACAAACAAATCTATTAATCTAAAATTATTTTATTATGAAAAAATTGTTTGCAGAGTTCTTTGGAACTTATTGGCTGGTTTTTGGAGGATGCGGAAGTGCCATTTTTGCTGCCGCATATCCTGATTTAGGAATTGGGTTTGCAGGTGTTGCTTTGGCATTTGGTTTAACGGTTTTAACAATGGCTTATGCTGTTGGTCATATTTCAGGCGGACATTTTAATCCTGCTGTTTCAATTGGCTTATGGGCTGGCGGAAGATTCTCTGCCAAAGATCTAATTCCGTATATAATTGCTCAGTGTGTTGGTGCAATTACTGCAGCAGGAACCTTATATACAATAGCATCTGGAAAAGCAGGATTTGTAATTGATAATACTAAAGCCGGAGCTTTTGCCTCAAATGGTTTTGGCCCTTTTTCTCCAGACGGATATTCATTACAAGCTGCGTTTATAGCTGAATTTGTGCTGACATTGTTTTTCTTATTGATAATTTTAGGGGCTACTGATAAATTTGCAAGTACAAGTTTCTGTGGTATTGTAATTGGTTTAGGACTGACTTTGATACACTTAATCAGTATTCCAATTACCAATACATCTGTAAATCCTGCAAGATCCTTATCTCAGGCAATATTTGCAGGCGGAACACCGCTTTCACAGGTTTGGCTCTTTTGGACAGCACCAATTTTAGGTGCTATTGCAGCCGGATTTATTTATAAATTATTGCTGCAAAACCACGCAGAGGCTTAAAAATTCTATATAATTCTAAAATTAAAAGAGAAAATCTGATATATTTATATTGGGTTTTCTCTTTTTCTTTAGATAAAAACGAAAAAGAACTGCTTCTTTCTAACTTAAATCTAATTTGTTATGAATGAAATTATTTCTTACTTCAGCACCATTCCGTCTTCACACCGAAGTTTAATTTTAGTGGGCGGTATTACGATTTTTTGGCTAATTGAAAATACATTCCCGTTGTTCCAAATGCAGTATCGAAAATGGCATCATGCCGGAATCAATATTTTCTTTACCATTACGACTATCATTGTCAATTTCATTCTGGCTTTTATCCTGATAAGAACAGCTGGCTGGACAACCGAAAACCATTTTGGAATTTTACAATGGCTGCCTCAAATACCTGCCTGGCTTTATACCATTATAGGATTATTGCTGCTCGATTTAATTGGTGCCTATCTTGTTCATTTGGTCGAACATAAAATAAAATTTTTATGGCGATTTCATCTTATTCACCATACTGATACCTGGATTGATACAACAACAGCAAACAGGCATCACCCGGGAGAAAGTATAATTCGTTTTGCTTTTACCACACTTGGTGTTTTTATTGTGGGAAGTCCAATGTGGATGGTTTTTCTATATCAGTCATTGTCTGTAATAGCTTCTCAGTTTAATCATGCGAATATTTCTCTGCCAAATAAACTAGATGTTTTTCTCAGCTACTTTATCGTTTCTCCAAATATGCACAAAGTGCACCATCATTATATTTTACCTTATACAGATAGTAATTATGGTAATATTTTTTCCGTTTGGGACAGGCTTTTTGGCACTTTTACCACTCTGCCAAAAGATCAGTTAATTTATGGTGTTGACACGCATATGGAGCGCGAAGAAAACAATCAATTAAAAAATTTACTGCAAATTCCGTTTCAAAAATCAAGATCTGCAAAAAATACTAAAAATCAATAAAAAAATATCGCTGAGCGAAACAACTAATTATTTTTTTTATTAATATTGATATATAAAATGAAAATCAATCTATTAATCATTAACCCTCTATTTTGAATTAATTTTCACGAGATGAAAAAGAGTAACCGCAAAGAATTGAATTGGGAACAAACGGAAAAATTAGTTTCGTTGGCCTTAGAAGAAAGAAATCCATTTGAAATTATAAAAAAAGAATTTGGATTGGCAGAAAAAGAAGTTCTTGAGATCATGAAAAAGAAAATGCCTCTTGAAAAATTTGAGATGTGGAAGAAGAAAGCTATTGCAAATAAACCAAAACCAAAGCCCGTTAAAATTGATGATTTTGACGAAGATTTGGACGGCAAATATTACATAAAGAATAAGTTCGACTAAGATTTAAAACTCCTGTTTTCGGGAGTTTTTTTTATATTTTCAATTTGATTGTAACGTTTACATATTTTTTAAGTCCAATAGACATAACTAAACATAAACAAATGAAAAAAATACTTTACACCTTAGCTCTTGCGGTAACGCTTTGGAGCTGTAAAACAGGTAGTACTTCTGGAAAAAGCAATATTGTAGGAGTTAATATTAATTTGGTTGATGTAAAAGATGATAAAGTTTTAGTAACGGTAACACCTCCGAAAATTAAAACAGATGAAATCATTTACAGCATTCCTAAAACTGTTCCTGGAACCTATTCTACTGATAATTATGGAAAATATTCCGAAGATTTTAAAGCTTTTGATGTTAAAGGAAATGCTTTAACTGTAAAAAGACTTGACGATAATTCCTGGTCTATTTCGAATGCAAAAGCTTTAGCAAAAATCACTTATTTAGTTAATGATACTTTTGATACTGAAAAAGGAACCGGATTTGGTAATGACGACGTTTTTTCTCCGGCGGGTACAAATATCAAGGCAGGTGTAAATTTCATGGTAAATACACATGGTTTTGTAGGTTATTTTAAAGACAATTTAGAAGTTCCTTATAAAGTTACCATTACTCATCCTGAAACACTTTGGGGCGCAACATCTATGACAGATGAAGATGCAAGCAATACAAGTGATATTTTTACGACATCTCGTTACGCTGTTTTGGTTGAAAACCCAATTATGTACTCTAAACCAGATTACACTACTTTCAACGTAAACGGAATGGATATTTTAATTGCGGTTTATTCTCCAACTGGAAAATATACGGCGGAAAGTATCACTCCGGAAATGAAAACAATGATGACGGCTCAAAAGAACTTTTTGGGTAAAGTAAATGCTACTAAAAAATATACCGTTTTATTATATTTATCGAGTATGGCAAAAGATGATGCACATGGTTTTGGGGCTTTAGAGCATCCAACAGCCACTACAGTTGTACTTCCTGAATCTATGCCGAAAGAAAAACTGGTAGAATCAATGAAAGATGTGGTCTCTCACGAGTTTTTCCATATTGTAACTCCTTTGACTATCCACTCAAAAGAAATTCAGTATTTTGATTATAATGCCCCTCAAATGTCTGAACATTTATGGATGTACGAAGGTGTAACGGAATATTTTGCAAACCTTTTCCAAATCAATCAAGGTTTAATCGATGAAGCTGAATTTTATACTCGTATAGCTGATAAAATTGAGCAGGCAAAAAGCTTAGACGATACCATGTCGTTTACTGTAATGAGTAAAAATGTATTA
Organism: Flavobacterium sp. HSC-32F16; assembly: GCF_024171645.1. Classification (GTDB taxonomy): domain Bacteria; phylum Bacteroidota; class Bacteroidia; order Flavobacteriales; family Flavobacteriaceae; genus Flavobacterium. Next base: position 1,424,325 of record NZ_JALKAC010000001.1, read on the forward strand.
GAGCAGCCGTACAAAGACCAATACTTAAATGTGTACCAAAAAGGTGCTTTGATTGGAATGTGTATTGATATTATCATTAGAGAAAAAAGCAACGGAGAAAAAGGAATCCTTGATTTAATGCATAAATTATCAAGCGAATACGGTATTGAAAAACCATTTAACGACGATGAGCTTTTTGCTAAAATAACCTCTTTAACTTATCCTGAAGTGGGTGAATTCTTAAACAAATATGTTAAGGGAACGACACCAATTCCTTACGATTTTTACCTTGCTAAAGTAGGTGTAACAAAAGCTCGTGAGAAAAAAGCCGGTCCAATTTTCTTAAAAGGACAAACTCCCTATATCACGATTGATAAACAGACAAAAGAAATTGCTGTTCGTTCTGATATTGAACCAAATGAATTCTTCAAAAACCTTAATCTAAAAGGCGGCGATAAAATTTTGGCAGTAAATAACAAAGCGTATTCTCTAGAAAATATTTACGATCTTATTACTGAAAGTGAAACCTGGAAAGAAAATGATCCAATTACTTTAAAAGTAAAACGCGGCACTAAAGAAGAAACTATAAAAGGAACAGTTAAACTTCCATTTGAAGAGACTGAAACTTTTAAAGCAACTGATGCTTCTAAAGACAAACTTAAAAATGCATGGTTAAAAGGATAATTTCTTTAAACTCATAAAAAAAACCGACAAGAAATTGTCGGTTTTTTTTATATCTATTTTGTAAGAACTTTGTAAAAGTTTTTGATATACTATTTCTTAACCGGAAACTTCCAGTCAAATTCATCTTTACTATTGATAATCGCTCCTATTTCGAATTTTACAACCTCATCAAATTCTGTTTGAAGAATAAACCAGTTGTCTTCGTTGAAGTAATTTTCGAAAGTATCAAAAGTTTCCTGATTGTATTTTGTGATGCCTTTTGCAGCGAAATCTTTCTTTACATCAGCAATTTTTCTTCCTATTAATTTGAATCCAAAAACCTCCAGATCATTACTTGAAGCCACAAGATAACCTAGTTTCGAATCTTCTTCTTCATAAAATGTCAATCTGATTTTATGTGCATTATATACAAAAATCACATTATCATCTTCGTCTTTATAACTTTTATCAGGTTTTCCTAAAACAGCTGTAACATCGTTCTGCTTCATTCCGAAAAGCAGTTTATCAATTCCTGATTTTAAATTTATTTTCATATTTACTTTTGTTTAAAGTGCAAATTTCGTGAAGTTTTTATAAAGTTGACTATATTTCTTTTTTAATTAAATAAATTATTTTATACGACCAACCTTTTGGGCAACTGCTATATAATCTTCAGATTCAACAAAATCTATAGCTTCTAATATTACTCTTTTAAAGGAATCTCTTTCTTTTTTCGAAATGTCTGGACCAAATTCAGCAATTTTAATTTCTAAGAGCAGTTTTTTTTCTAATTCTGATCGAATATCGACGTCTTTACCGTCAAAACGAAGACTGCCAGGAGTTGGCTTAACATAATCTTTTGTACTTTTTTCTAACAACATCTTTTGTACAAATTCAACTTCATAAAAAACTGAATTATCTTTTTTCATTTTTAAAGTTATGGTTCCTCCATCCATCCAAAACAATACTTCTTCAATCACTATTTCCATAAAAATAAAAATCTAATATTCTTTCTTATTCGGTTTTGAACTCATATAAAACGTAATTTTCCCGCCATTGATAACATCTGAATGCTTTAAGAAAGGCTTGTTCAATTGTTTTCCGTTCAGCAAAACTTTGCTCACAAACACATTTTTATCGGATTGATTTACGGTTTCTACTTCGAAATTTTTCCCGTTTTCTAAATTAAAAACGGCTTTTTTAACCAGCGGACTTCCCAATGCATATTCATCAGAACCCGGTGCAACGGGATAAAATCCTAAACTGCTGAAAATATACCAGGCACTCATTTGTCCGAAATCGTCATTTCCGCCCAAACCATCGGCACCATTTCTGTACATTTTCTTCAAAATCATTCTAATTTTATCCTGAGATTTCCATGGCGAATCTGTCCAATTGTATAAATAGACCACATGATGAGAAGGTTCGTTTCCGTGAACATAATTCCCAATAATTCCGTCTCTTGTAATATCTTCAGTGTTTTCGAAATATTTATCTGGTAAATGCATATTAAATAATGAATCTAAACGAACTTTAAATTTCTCATCCCCACCCATCATTTTAATCATCTCTGCAGGATCTTGCGGTACATACAAACTGTAATTCCATGAATTTCCTTCAATAAATCCCTGTCCATGTGTATCCAGCGGATCAAATTCTTTTTTGAAAGTCCCGTCGTTTAATTTAGGACGCATAAATCCTGTTTTCTCGTCATAAACATTTTTATAATTTTTAGATCTTTCAATGAATTCATTATAAATATCTGTTTTGCCTATTTTTTTTGCAGCTTGTGCTATTGCCCAGTCATCATAAGCATATTCTAAAGTTTTAGAAACCGATGCTCCGTTTTTATCTTCCGGAACATATCCTTTCTTCATATAATATTCTAATCCATCAAAATAAGGCACTTTTGCCGTATTTACACAGGCCTGAAGTGCTTTTTCAGGATCAAAATTGGTATTTCCTTTCACGATTGCATCGGCAACTACCGAAACGGAATGATACCCAATCATGCACCAGTTTTCATTGGCATAATGAGACCAAATAGGCAGCATTTTATGAACGCTTTGGTCTGAATGTGCCAGCATTGAACTTATCATATCTGAATTTCGGGAAGGCTGTACAATATTAAACAACGGATGCAAAGCTCTATAGGTATCCCAAAGTGAATAACTGGTATAATTTTTAAAATTTTCGGCTTTGTGGACATTCATATCCAAACCTTTATAATTTCCGTCAAGATCCATATATTCTGTCGGACCTAAAAAGGCGTGGTACATTGCGGTATAAAAATTCACTAAATCTTCTTTTTGAATGGCTTCAACCTGAATTTTATTCAGTTCCTTATTCCAAACTTCCTGACTTTGCTTTTTCACTCGTTCAAAATCCCAATCCGGAATTTCCTTTTTCATATTTTCTAAAGCTCCTGCAGAACTTACAGGTGATAAGGCCATTTTAATTTTGATTTTTTCTCCTTCATTGGTATCAAAATCAAAAAACAATTTTAGATTTTGCCCTGCCATTTCTGGGAAATTCTTGGTTTGATCAAATCTTCCCCAAAAACCTCTGTAAACGCTTTTTTCCTGTGCAGCTTGTCCGTAACTTTTGATTGGTTTGCTGAAAGACATTGCAAAATAAACCGTTCTTGTTCTTGCCCAGCCGTTGGTTTGGCGATATCCTGTAAGCAAAGTATCATTTTCTATGCGCACAAAGGTCCAAACGTTCTTTTTATCATAATTATAGATTCCAGAAGTTAAATCAAGAATAATATGTGCTTCATCTGATTTTGGAAAAGTATATTGATGCATTCCAACTCTTGTTGTTGCCGTCAATTCTGCTTTGATTTTATGATCTTCTAAAAAAACGCTGTAATAAGCAGGTTCTGCTTTTTCAGTTGCATGAGAAAACGTTGATCGGTAACCTGAATGTGGTTTCGAAGCAACTCCTGGATTTAACTGCAGTTTTCCGCTTGTAGGCATGATTAAAAAATCGCCTAAATCTGAATGTCCTGTGCCGCTGAAATGTGTGTGGCTGAATCCTACAATGGTTTTGTCTTCATATTGATATCCGGCGCAATATTTATAAACTTCTCCATTGTATTTTCCGTTTAAACTGTATGCAATGGTATCAGTTTCCGGACTTAGCTGAACACTTCCAAAAGGCACAGTTGCGCCAGGATATGTATGCCCCATTTTTGCTGTTCCAATCATAGGATCAACATACTGAATTAAGTTTTTACTTTCTGTCTTTTTTTGCGCATTACTATTTATTGCAAAAACCAATAGTAAAACTCCAATTATAAAACGAAAATTAGATTTTAGCAGAATATTCATGTGGTTTTATTAAGTTTTTTAAGTTTAGAAAATTACAATAAAATTACTCTTTTAAAAAATTTAAATTTTAAACTAATTTCCATTTGAATATCTTTGATTTTCCAAAATAACTGCCAAAATGAAAAAAATCGCGATACTTCTTTTTCTCTTAAATTCTATATTTAGTTTTTCTCAAAAAGTTGAAAGTTACAAATTAACAAAAGAAGAAATTGTTCAAAGAGAACTTGATCAGGTTTCCGATTTTCCTATTTATCGTGCTTTTGAATACAGCGATAAAGGCGGCGTTGCGAATTTGATTTTAACCGAAAATCAAAAGAATATTTCAAAAAAAGATACCTTGAATACTAAAATTCAGGCGATCTGTGTAATGAATGATCATGGCGGTTTCCTTGAAAAATGGAGAATTAATGACCTTCTGGAAGATTATGTTCCGAAAGAAACTAACATCTGGTTCTGGACAAAATATTGCAGTACCAAAGATCTTGATGGTGACGGTTATATTGATCCGGTAATTGTTTATGGCACCAGAACGGAATATAATGAAATAAGACGTGTAAAAATCATTACAGTTTATAACAATAAAAAGTATGTAATTCGTGCTGTAGAATGTGATTTAGATCATTGCAGAAGTTTTAAAAAAGATACAAACTGGAATGCTTTACCTCAAAAAATTAAAACGTACCTCGATCAATTGGTGGTTAAACTTAGAAAAGAACAAAATTTGTTATTGAAAGATGGGTAAAATTTAATGGTGAATTATTAATTATAAATTCTAATAGTGATCATGAAATGGGCTGAACCGTTCTTTTTCCTTTTTGTTTCATATAGACCGGATTGAAATCCGGCCCTGCATTCTATCGGCTCTTTTTTAGAGCTTATTTTTTAAATTTTCTTTTACTTCGTCAAACCATTCGTCTTTTAAGATGCTTAAAACAATAGAGTCACGACGAACATTGCTATTTGCGGTTGGCATATGACTTCTTAAAACACCTTCAACTTTACAGCCAATGCTTTTCATTGCGGCAATACTGCGTTCGTTATTATTATCAGCGCGGAATTCTACACGTTCCATTCCTAAATTTTCGAAAGCAAATTGTAATAATAAAAATTTACAATGTTTGTTTAGTCCGGTTCCTCTAAAAGCAGATCCGTACCACGTATATCCTAATTGCAAGGTTTTAAAATCAATGTTAATATCATAAAAACGTGTTGAACCGGCATATTTTTGGGATTTTTTATCGAAAACTATAAAAGGAAATTCTTTTTCGTTTTCTCTTGCTTTAATTGCCTGCTGAATATAATTGATCAAATTTTCTTTTCCGTCGGCACCAACTAATGAGTATTTCCAGGTTTCTGGTTCGTTTATTGAAATATCCAATAAATTTTCTACATCTGATTCTTGAATTGGGCGCAACAAAACTAAATCGTCTTCTAGAATGATAGTATCTGTGAAATTGAAATTTGATGTTTTATTCATAATTCATTTTTTGGTTATTGAGTTATTCTTCGTGTATAAAGTCCCTATGGGACAAATAATAAATTACTAATACTTTTTTTACCAATACATAATCTCTACGAGATATTTATTCTAATTTGTGTACTCCGCTTGGAGTAAAATATTGGTAGCAAAAAAAGTATCTTAATAAAAAAAGTCCCGTTTGGGACTTTACTTTTGTATTCTTATTTTTCTGAAGTCCATAATTTCTTTAAAAAATTATTCGCTCATTTCATCATAACGTTCTGGAACCTGCGGGTCGTAAAGCGGACATTTGAATTCTTCCATTACCGACACCAATTGATTCATGGTTTTTCCTTCGGTACCGTAACAATCGATTTTTATACTTTGTGGTGTTGTAATTACCTGAAAAGCACCTTTTCCTGCATTATTTTTCCAGCTATTATCATCGACTCTTTCCCATTTTGAAAAAACAGAATTGATTCGGTTGATGATTACGTCAACAGGAAGTTCTGCAAGACCTTCTACTTCTTCTTTTTCAACAAGAGCTTCGTAAACCTCTTGATGGTTTAGGTAAATTTCGTCTAAATATCTCCAAAAAATCAGTTCGTACATAATGAGGTGTTTTTTTTAAACCATATAAGTGATATAAGAAAATATAAATAAGCTTCATCCTGAATGGAGTTAATACTTGTCAATTGGAAAGGGGCTTCGACTTCGCTCAGCCTGACAATCAACTGTATTCAGCTTAAAATGAACTTATATTACTTATATGGTGAATAAATTAATATTCGAATGTTCCGTATTCGCTGGTAATCGTTAGTTTTTTAGCATCGGCTGCTTCTACTCTACCCACGATTTGTGCGTCGACATTGAATGATTTTGAAATTTCTATGATATCTTGTGCGATGTTCTCCGGAACGTAAATTTCCATACGGTGACCGCAGTTGAAAACCTGATACATTTCTTTCCAATCCGTTTTTGATTGTTCCTGAATTAACTTGAACAATGGCGGCACCGGAAATAAATTATCTTTTATGATGTGCAAATTTTGAACAAAATGTAAAATTTTAGTCTGCGCACCACCGCTGCAATGCACCATTCCGTGAATCTCGCCTGGAGTGTATTTGTCTAAAATTTTCTTGATAATTGGGGCATAAGTTCTGGTTGGAGAAAGTACCAGCTGACCTGCATTTATTGGGCTGTTTTCAACGGTATCGGTTAAATTAACCTGACCGGAATAAATTAATTCTTCCGGAACTGCGGCATCATAACTTTCAGGGTATTTTTTGGCCAGATATTTTCCGAAAACATCATGACGAGCAGAAGTTAATCCGTTACTTCCCATTCCTCCGTTATAACTTTTTTCGTAAGCTGCCTGACCAAAAGAAGCCAAACCAACAATTACGTCTCCAGCTTTAATATTGGCATTGTCTACAACATCTGCACGTTTCATGCGAGCTGTAACAGTTGAATCAACAATAATAGTACGAACTACATCTCCAACATCTGCCGTTTCTCCTCCGGTTGAATGAATGGTTACACCGAAAGATTTTAATTCGTTGATTAATTCTTCAGTTCCATTGATAATTGCTGAAATAACATCAGCAGGAATTAAATTTTTATTTCTTCCAATGGTTGAAGAAAGCAAAATATTATCGGTTGCGCCAACACATAATAAATCGTCAATATTCATGATTAAAGCATCCTGAGCAATTCCTTTCCAAACAGAAAGATCTCCGGTTTCTTTCCAGTACATATAGGCCAAAGATGATTTTGTACCCGCACCGTCAGCATGCATAATTAAGCAGTGCTCATTGTCCTGAGTTAAATAATCAGGAACAATTTTACAGAATGCCTGCGGAAATAAACCTTTGTCAATATTTTTTATAGCGTTATGTACGTCTTCTTTTGATGCCGAAACACCTCTTTGTGCATATCTTTTGCTAGAATCTGAACTCATGAAAATTAGTTTGTGTTGATGTGGTGCAAAGATAATCCCTTTTTTTAATTCTTTGATTGATTCGTATGCCTGATTCATAAAAAAAATCGGCAGATTTGGATACTGCCGATTTTCTCAGATTAAATTATGTTGGTTATTTTGGCATTTCTATATTATTCCCAATCGGGCATTGATGTTCCTGAAAACAAAATCACACGTGAATTTGCCACTCCAAAACTGGTTTTTACAATATTTTTTACTGAAATCCCGTCGTTTGAAGTATTGGTAAAAATCAATTCTGATTCGTTTGGAGCATATCGCACATCCAAATCATTTGTACCTGAAATTTTCTCGGTTACGATTTGATAAGAAGAAGCTGTAATAAAATTGTACTCAAAAATTCGGGTATCTAATTGGCGGTATGTTGCGCTTTCAAATCCGGTTATGTCTTTAGTATATACTAATTTTAATCCGGTAACAGAGAAATGTAAACCGCCAATTGCGCCGGGTTGTCCTGCAATTATAGAAGTCGTTATAACGCCCGAATTATCGATTACATAAACCTCAGTATTATATCCATTGGCGTCATTTACCTTTAAAGCAATTTTTGTTCCGTCGGCACTCCAGTCACATTCTGATATAAATTTGCCGTTTGGTGTCTGGAATATTTTGGTTAAACCGCTTCCGTCACTGCTTATTTTATACAATTTATCAAAATTCGGATAAATAAATTCACTTCCCGATGCATTCCAGGAATAGCCTATATAATCTGAATTAAAACCGGCAATCGAAACCGAATTGGTTACTTTTTTAATTCCCGTTCCATCAAAATTCATGGTGTAAATATCATTCTGCGAACCGTTTGTACCAACAAAAGCTATTTTTTGTGCCTGATTATTTCTTCTCGGACGCCAGGAATTCTTGTCTGAACTGGTTAATTGATATTGTTTTCCAGCATCATCTGCAGTAAAAATTACATTGTTGTCGTTTACTTTTTTTACAAATAAGTATCTTGTTGCAGGAAATGTTATTGTCGTAAAGGCACTGATAGAACTTAAAACCGATGTGTTTACGCCATCATTAACTTCAACCTGCCAGTAATATTTTGTTCCAAATAAAAGATCTGTTAACGCTAGTTTTTTCTCTTTTATATTTTCAAAAGTTTTTACATCACTGTTACTGTCATTTCTTAGAATAACTTTAAAGGTAAGCACATCGTTATTTGGATCTGTTGCTGTCCAGGTTAAATCCAGTGAAACTGCCTGTCCTGCACTATTATCAATTGGACTTACTAATACCGGAACTGTTGGCGGTTTATTATTTGCTGTCGATTTGCTGAGTTCAAAAACAATCTCTGAAGTATTATTTGCTGTTATGCTGACTGCTTCAAATTTTGCCACATATCCGTCTTTTTGAGCCTGAAAAGAATATTCGCCCACTTTTACATTCGAAACTGTAAATTTTCCGGTTTCATCTGTAAATACAGTACTTGAAGTTGGACTTGATAGTATTTTTACGTTTTCCATCGGCTCAAAAGTATCTGCCGAAACTACTTTTCCGGTAACGGTTCCAAACTCTGACTCTCCTATTTTTTCTTCACTGCACGAAACCAAAAACAATAAAAAAAGTACACTCGCTATTTTGTATAAATACTTCATTATTAATTTTTTTTTAATTTAAATTTCATCTTTTTACTTTCAGATACTTTCTTTTCACTTTTTCTTTTTGGTAAAGTAATAAGTAAGTCCAAAACCAAATTTATAATAGTAATCATCTCTGGTTCCTGCTTTTACATAATCGACATTGTCACTGAAATTAATATTTTGTTCTGCAAACAATTTTATTCCAATTCGATCAGATGCCATATATTCTAAACCTACACCATATTGAACTTTACTATATGTGTTTTCAAATTTCCTGTTCATTGCAAACCCGCCTCCGCCGTATAAATAAGGCGTTAATCGGTCTTTTGGAAGCAAAATCCATTCGAGATTAAGATCATAGGTAATATACCCCACATCTAATAAATTTTTATTCGCCAGATTTACCACATTTGTAGAAGCACTTATATTAAAAGCAGGCGTAATAAAGTATTTTAAAGCACCGCGTCCAAAAGGTCTTAAGAGCGGATCTCGATAATCCCCATCCATTAAGGTTGTTCCTCCCGAAACTTCGATTGCCATTTTGCTTCTTCGGCTTTCCAAATTTCTTCCGTATAATGCTGTTGCATCGGCCGTTTTAGTTTCTTCATTATAGGCTTTTAATAAATTGTCAACCTGCCATTTTGGTGCATCTGCTTCCCAAATATTATCCTGAATACCTTCTAAAACCAAAGATTCTACTGCTTTTTCTATAGCTTCTGTAACCGCCATATGTACGGGTTCATTGGTTGTATAACCGGTTTCAACTTCTAAAAGTCTTTTAAAATTTACATATCTAAACAAACTTTCATCAATTGCCTGTGATAAAATGGTCTTGGAGATATAAACTGATTTTAAAATTTTTCCGTTTGATGTTGAAATCATCCTCAAATAAATGGTAACACGATCCTGACGGTATTTTACAGATGCTCCGGCTCCAAAATATCGGGCTCCAAAACCTCCGGTAATAATATTAGAGTCGTATGAAACTATACCGCCTTCCAGCAAAACTCCGGCATATAATAAAGGGGTTAACTGCGGTTCGTTTGGATTGGCATTTTTTACATATTCCTGTCTTGTAGCCCGAATAAGGTTTCGTTCCTGAAGCAGGTTTCCAATATTTTCACGTTCAATTGGGATAAACCATTTTGAATCTTCTAAAGCCTTTATTAAAATCGAAGTTGCGCCCTGGGTTACGGCAGTGCTGAAACTGCTTCCGTTTTCCTGTGGTTTATATTGTCCCGTTTGATCCCGAAATTTATAAACCCCAACTACAACCTGCTCTTTTGGTTTTGGCAGTTCTTTTAATAAAGAAGTCGCAGGAGTACTTTCTCCTAAAATTGCTTTTTCAACTCCGGTTGGCTGATTAAAATAAGCACCGCAGCCCGCAAAAAGAAATGCGGTCAGAATAAATAAGTAGTAATGTAATCTCATGTTATTGATTTGGGATGATTACCTGAGTTTGTTCGCCGGTAGTGGTGTCTAAAATATTCAATGTAAGTCCATCTGCTGATGGATAAACGTCAACAGAATAACTTCCGAAGGTATAAGAGCCTTCTTTAATTCCGTCAGTACCAAATTGTTGTTTGTAAAGCGTACTCGAAATCTGACTTAACAGCTGCGAATTCAAATTGGCTTTAAATCGCTCTAAATCTGTTTGTTCTTTTGTTTCGGCTGTTTTATCTTTTTGCTTGTTCTGAGCCTCGGCACTGCTCAAAAGCCATTGATAATTAAAAGTATCTCCGCCAAATGCAGGGTTTACAGGTTTATAAACTAAAGCCTGCGCATTTATAAATGGAGAAATAAGCAGGAATACTGCGAGGGTGATTATAAATTTCATGTCGTTAATAATAAAATTAATACTGAGTGAAATATTTGCGCTCTTTTTCTTTTTCTTTCAAATAAGTGAAGGTTGCATTTACAGATTCCTCTGCAACTGCATCCAAGAATTCATCATCAGGTCTGGCCAAAAACTCATATATAACCTCGTTATCGATGGTAACGGTTATAGCAGTGTTTCTTGCAAAACTGTATTCTTCACCTATTGTAACTATTTTATCAGCGTTGATTCCAATATCATTGTACTTGTAATAATACCTGTCATAAAAATCTTTTCCCATTTTGGTTTTGGTATCATCCGTAATAATTCCTCTTAAAACAAATCCGTCAACAGGAAGAATTATTGGGTCTGCTTTTTTTTTTCTTCACCCAAAACCACTCGGTCTTTTGCAATTATCTGCTTGTTTTCATCATAAAACAAAAGCAGTACAATTACTTCGTCATCTTCCAGAAGATTGATCTGTGAGGTTGATAATTTTTGTAATTCGCTTGGCTGCAGGGTAAAAACTCCAACTTGGTCATTATTTGACTGATTATTACTTTTATTATTATTTTTTATAACAGACAACCGGTATGCAGCACTTCTTATAACATCTGTCAAGTTTTCGGCTGTTCCTGTAATTTTTACATTTCCTTCAATTTTTTCTACTTCAATTTTAGCTTTTATTTTATCCTGCGGCACCTGTCCGTAGAAAGCCATTGTAGTACAAAAGAGAATTAAGGTTATATTATGTCTGTTTAAAAAACGCATGTTTTACTTTTATTTGTTGATAAGAATTATTGAAGCTCCATTTCCTGTCTGCGTAATTTTCATGTTTTTTGACAGTGAATTGGTTCCAATATTCTGAATATTTTGATTATCCCCTTTTTGAATCATTTCCATATTTACATTATAATTTGTGTTTAATGTAAAGTCAGAAATTTTATTATTGTTCCCTTTCTGCACCACATTTTGTGTAATAGTTTTTGCTTTTTTATCCAAAAGCAATTCATTTACATTTCCTTTTTGATCAACAGAAACTTTGGTTTCATTTGATTTTAAAACAGCTTTTACTTTATTTAAATCTCCAATCTGCTGAATTTGAATGCCTGGCTGAATTCTTGAATTTAATTCGTTCTGTTCTTTTTTATCCAAAACCGAAACTACACTCATTGCGGTTTCTTTTGAATTAAAAAGAGAGGAACTATAATGGCTGAATTCTGAGTTATCTTCTTTATTATTTTGACCGTAAAAAGCAGGGCAATAAAGAATTAACAAGAGTATATATAGAATGAAAGTTTTCATCTTGATAATTTTAAATTAAAAAATGTGATAGTCGTTCTACGACTATCACATTTGTATTTTAAGTATCTTAGTTACTTTGAGTAACAGAAATTACGTTTGAATTTCCTTTAGAGAAAGCAATACTGCTGTGAGCAGAACCTGTTTGATTTACAGTTGCTTTATTTAAGTTACCAATTTGTAATGTATTCTCAGTCAACTTAGTACCATTTTGCACAGATGTAGCTTCGTTACCATCACCATATTGATAGTGGTTTGAAACATTTTTGTTTGCTGCAGAAGTACCGCTTGGAGAAGTTTGAGTCTGCCAAGATTTGTTAGCAACACCACCCTGGCTTGCATAAGCTACGTTGTTATCTCCTTTTTGTGTTTGAGTAGCCTCATTTTTGCTGTGAGGACCAACTGGCACAGTAACAGCATTAGCAAATCCTAATTGAGTTGCTGTAAAAGGAGCTCCGGTTGGTTTTTCGTTACCCGTTGTACCTTGATCTACAGTTGCAGTATTGTTATTACCGGTTTGAGTTTGCCAAGCTTTGTCAAATCCACCAGTTGAACTTGGTGCATTAACAATTTGATCTTGCCAGATTGTAGCTGAGTTGCTGTTTCCTTTTTGTGTTTGATACGCTTGGTTGTCATGGTTACTTTGAGAAATAAACGCACCGTTATTATCTCCATCTTGTTTTACATCAGCTTTATTACTCACTGCATTGTATAATCCTGGTTGAATTCCTTGGTAAACCTCAGATTTGTTTGAATTTCCTAATTGGTCTACTTTAGAATCATTAGTTTGTCCGTTTTGATTCACAATACCAGTTTGAGATGATCCAACTTGGTTTACTGAAGAAGTGTTACCTTGAGCGATTGCCGCTACTCCCACAAACAGCATCGCTGAGATGCTTAAAATTACTTTTTTCATAATAAATATATTTAATTGGTTATTAATACAACTTATTATGCAGGTTCTTGATTTGGGGGGAAGTCTGGGGACTTTACATCTTCATTCGAAAATAATTTTTAAATCTTATTTCCTTTTCTCTTGACCAAAATTAGAAAACTTATTCATATACGATTCAACTAGAAAAAGCTATTTTTCAATTACTTAACCTCTTTTCGATGAAATGTAAAACTATGTCGATGAACTACTGAATTCTTAAAAAACATAAGTAGGAAATTACTTTCTTATTGCAATTTCTTTACATTTAGCCTAAAAGATTTGTTAAAAACAATATTCAAATGTGTTATTTTAACATTACAATAAAAAAAGCCCATCTTTAATTAGATGGGCTTTGTAGAAGTCTATGGACTTTATTTTATTTTGTAAACAACAATTCTCTGTATTTAGTCAATGTCCAGCTTTCGTCATCAACCAATAATTCTAATTTATCACAATGATTACGAATCTCATCAAAATAAGGTTTTACTTTATTACAATAGGCTTCTGCCATTTTTTGGGCATCAGTCAATTGATTGGCTTTTTTTCTTTCATTAGTCATAGCCAACACTTTAGAATTGATTCCTTCAATATGACCTGAGATTTCTTTGATTAAAGTAATCTGCTCTTTTGCAATCGTTTCAAATTCTTTTCCGAAGATTTCTTTTAAACCTTTTACATTTTCAATTAAAGTATTTTGGTAACGAATTGCAGTCGGAATTACATGGTTTCTGGCAATATCCCCTAAAACTCTTCCTTCAATTTGAATTTTTTTCGTGTATTCTTCCAGTTCGATTTCGTAACGTGCTTCGGCTTCAACGTGATTAAAAATTCCTAATTCAGCAAATAGATCCAAAGCTTGTTTCGAAACTTTCGCTTTTATCGCTTCAGGAGTTGTTTTAAAATTACTTAAACCTCTTTTTCCTGCTTCTTTTTCCCAAGCTTCGCTGTAACCGTCGCCTTCAAAAAGAATTTTTTTAGATTGCTTAATGTATTCTCTTAAAACATTAAAAATAGCATCGTCCTTTTTCATGTCTTTTGACTCGATCAGGTTTTCTACTTCATTTTTAAAATCTTTTAATTGTTTCGCTACAATTGCATTTAAAGTTGTCATGGCGTTAGAACAATTCGAATTTGAACCAACAGCTCTAAACTCCCATTTATTTCCTGTAAACGCAAAAGGCGAAGTTCTGTTACGATCTGTATTGTCTAACAATACGTCTGGAATTTTCCCAACTACGTTTAATTTAAGGTCTGTTTTTTCCTCCGGAGAAAGTTTTCCGGTTGTTACGCTTTCTAATTCAGATAAAACTTTTGTCAATTGTGCTCCGATAAATACCGACATAATTGCCGGAGGTGCTTCGTTTGCACCTAACCTGTGATCGTTACTTGCTGTTGCGATTGATGCACGAAGTAAAGTTTCGTTATCGTTTACTGCTTTTATGGTATTAATAAAGAAAGTTAAAAACTGTAAATTGCTCATTGGTGTTTTACTCGGACTCAATAAATTAACTCCAGTATCTGTAGCCAATGACCAGTTATTGTGTTTCCCGGAACCGTTTACTCCTTTAAATGGTTTTTCATGAAATAATACTTTAAAATCATGGCGTTCTGCCACTCTCTGCATTACATCCATTAATAAAGAGTTGTGATCTACGGCCAGGTTTGTTTCTTCAAAAATTGGCGCCAGTTCAAACTGATTTGGTGCTACTTCGTTATGACGCGTTTTTACAGGAATTCCTAATAACATACATTCCTGCTCTAAATCTCTCATATAAGTAAGAGCGCGAGTTGGAATAGACCCGAAATAATGATCGTCTAACTGTTGTCCTTTTGCAGAGGTATGCCCTAATAAGGTCCTTCCTGTCATCATTAAATCCGGACGAGAGTTTGCCAACGCTTTGTCGATAAGGAAATATTCCTGCTCCCATCCTAAAGTGGCTGTTACCTTTTTTACGTTTTTGTCAAAGTATTTACAAACTTCTGTAGCCGCTTCATCAATTGCAGATAAGGCTCTTAATAAAGGAATTTTGTTATCTAAGGCTTCACCCGTATAAGCGATAAAAACTGTAGGGATACATAAAGTTGTTCCATATATAAAGGCCGGCGAAGTTGGATCCCAGGCTGTATAGCCTCTTGCTTCAAATGTATTTCTGATGCCGCCGTTAGGGAAACTAGATGCATCCGGCTCTTGTTGTACTAATTGTGCCCCGCCAAATTTTTCTACGGGATCGCTTCCGTCATACGAAGTTTCAAAAAAAGCATCATGTTTTTCTGCAGTAGTTCCTGTAAGAGGCTGGAACCAGTGTGTATAATGAGTTACGCCTTTTGCCAATGCCCATTCTTTCATTCCCATGGCGATATAATCTGCCAGTTTTCGTTCTATTTTTGTTCCGTGTTGAATGGCATCTCTTACTCCTTTTAAAGCATCAGAAGTTAAATATTGCTTCATTGCTTTTTCATTAAACACATTTGAACCAAAAAGATTAGATTTTCTATCAATTTCTTCAAAATGCACCGGCTTTCTGGTAGAAGCTTCTTTTAGCGCTTGGAAACGTAATGTTGACATGTCTATAATTTTAAAAATTCGTAATAATTTTCATTGAAAAATGATCGACAAATATAAACAATAAATAACCCTGTTTTAAACTTAAATTTGAGATTTTTATACAAGGATAATGCAACAGATGAAGCTTTTTTTAAAGAATAATAAAGATGATGTAAAGAAATATAACAAAAACCCTCAATATTATTCATTAAATAAACATTTTTTCATAATTCCTTAACCCTAATATTCAAAAACAAGCCCTTATTTTTACGAATTTATTTTTTTATCGTGTTAAAAATTATTTTTTTTAGAATATACCCCTATCAAAATTGCGCTTCTCAAAAAAATTATACTTCGATAAACAAAATAGCCCCCTAATTTTTAGGACTAAAAAAATAAATCTATATTTGACCCAGCGAAAAAACAAAAAAAATAAATTTATATTATTATGGCTAAAATTAAGTTAGAGTACATTTGGTTAGATGGATACGAACCAACTCAAAATCTTAGAAGTAAAACTAAAGTTGAAGAACACGAAAATTTCAAAGGAACATTAGAAGAACTTGGAAATTGGTCATTTGATGGTTCGTCAACAAAACAAGCTGAAGGTGGTTCATCTGACTGTTTGTTAGTTCCTGTTGCAATTTATCCAGATCCAACTCGTATCAACGGATATTTAGTAATGTCTGAAGTTATGTATGCTGATGGAACTCCACACCCTTCTAACGGAAGAGCTACTATTGATGATGATAATGATGATTTCTGGTTTGGTTTCGAACAAGAATATTTCATTATGGACACTAAAACTTTATTGCCATTAGGTTTCCCTGTTGGAGGTTATCCTGCTCCACAAGGTATGTACTACTGCTCTGTAGGTGGAAAAAACACTCACGGAAGAAAATTAGTAGAAGAACATGCTGATTTATGTATCGCTGCCGGAATCAACTTTGAAGGTATTAACCAAGAGGTTGCCTGCGGACAATGGGAATTCCAATTATTCGCTAAAGGTGCTAAAAAAGCCGGAGACGAAATCTGGGTTGCCCGCTACTTATTAGATCGTTTGACTGAAAAATATGGTTACTATATCGAATATCACCCAAAACCTCTAGGAGATACTGACTGGAATGGTTCTGGAATGCACGCTAACTTCTCTAACGAGGTGTTAAGAACATGTGGAGACCAAGCTACTTACGAAAGAATTTGTGAGGCTTTCCGTCCTGTTACTGCTGAGCACATCGCGGTTTACGGAGCTTACAATGACCAACGTTTAACTGGTAAACACGAAACTGCTTCTATCCACGATTTCTCTTATGGAGTTTCAGACAGAGGATGTTCTATCAGAATTCCTTTAATGACAGTTCAAAAAGGATGGAAAGGATGGTTGGAAGACAGAAGACCAGCTTCAAACGGAGATCCATACAAAATTGCTGCTAGAATTATCAAAACTGTTAACTCAGCGCTATAATTCAAAGCTTAAAATATATTCTAAAAAGTGCCATCGTAATTGCTGGCACTTTTTTTATATACTAAACCCGACAGGTTTTAAAACCTGTCGGGTTTGTAATGAGATAGATCCAATAAACAGATTTACTTTTTTTTGTCATAACTAATTAACACAAAGATCTAACAAACACCAACTGTCAGTTCGAGCGTCCCGAAATTTCAGGAAGAACCCTCTCACATTTTGCATATTACATTTCATAAATTAAATTTAAAAGACTTTTCTTATAATTACTTTTTCAGTAAAATTTCATAACTTACCTTTTGTAAATCATTAAAAAAATCATCATGGTAGTCTGGACTTTGTTTTTACTGGCTGTAGTTTTTATTCTTGCTTTAGATTTAGGTGTATTTAATAAAACACCGCATATTATCAGCACCAAAGAAGCCAGTAAATGGACTCTCATTTGGGTTACTTTATCATTTCTATTTTCAGGAGTAATCTATTGGCTTTATACTACAGATTATATTGAAAATCCTGATGGTTTAGAACCTATGAAAGCCTCTATGAAGTTTATTACAGGTTACTTGATTGAACTTTCATTAAGCGTAGATAACATTTTTGTAATTGCTATTATTTTTGCTTCATTTAAAATTCCGCAAAAATACCAGCACCGTGTTTTATTCTGGGGAATCCTGGGCGCAATTGTCTTCCGTGGGTTAATGATTTTCTTCGGAGTAATGTTGATCAACAAATTTACGTGGACTACTTATCTTTTTGGAATCTTTTTAATATTTACAGCCGTAAAAATGTTGTTTTCGGGCGAAGAAGAAGACTTTCATCCAAAAGATTCTTTTATATATAAGACATTAGGAAAAGTTATACCGATTACATCAGAAATGGATGGAGAGAAATTTTTTATCTCAACCAAAACTGCAAAAAAAGCAGCAACTCCATTATTTGTAGCTTTAATTGTTATTGAGTTTATGGATGTTTTATTTGCTGTAGACAGCGTTCCGGCAATTCTAGCTATTACTAAAGATCCGTTTTTAGTATTCAGTTCTAACATTTTTGCGATTCTTGGCTTACGTTCTATGTATTTCTTTCTGGCCAATATGCTGGCAAAATTCAGTTATTTAGAATACAGTTTAGTAGCCATTTTAGCTTTTGTTGGATTAAAAATGCTTTTACACGATTTCATTCAGGTTCCGGAATGGGCTTCTTTAGGATTCATCGCACTTTCGCTTTTAGTAGGAATCTTAGTTTCTCTTAAATTCGGAAAAGAAAAAGAACTAACTGATTCTGATTTAGATCAGCCATTATAATATATTAGTATATAAAAAAAAGGAAATCTTACGATTTCCTTTTTTTATGTTTTTATTAATTCCAATAATTAATTCAATTGTTTAACATTACTATCGTCAATGTTATATTTTTTAATTACAGCATCGTAATCAGAATAATCAGGCTTATTTACCGATTTGCTAGTAGTAGAAAAATCACCTGGAACTATTACAATTCTAAAAGTTTGATTATTTAAGAATTCAGGCGTTAATGATAAATCATAATTTCCACCAGCATAAATTGTAAAATCCTGCTTACTAAAATCAAAATCATAATCTAATTCCCCTCTTGAAGTATATAAAGTTCTCGGTATCTGCTGCCAAATTGGTGTATTAGAATTAATTGTACCAGTTAGTCTATAAATCAAAATAACGTCAGATTCAACAATTGTTGGAGTTAGTTCTTCATAAATATTATAACCATCTTCTACATTATAACCAAAACTTATATTTTTTAGTTCAAAAACTTCTCCAACTACATTAACTCCATCTCTTCCCGGAGGCCCTTCCGGCCCTTCACAGCTTGTAAAAGCAATTAATCCAACAACTGCGAATAGTGTAAGTATCTTTTTCATAATATTATCTTTTTTAAGGTTTGTACTATAAAGGTATTCCAAAAATCAAACCAAAAAAAATCTAAAGGTTTAAAAATTTGATATTTTTCATTTACTTTTTGGTAACTAATTGATTTTTAAGCAGAATTTTATTAAAAAACAAAACATGATACGGCAATGAATTTTCCCAATACTCCCAAGTATGAGCGCCTGGTCGTTCCGTATAATCATGCTCTACCTTATTATATACTAATCTTCGGTGTAATTCTCTGTTTGGTTCTATTAGAAAATCGTCTACACCGCAATCTATAACTAAAGGTAATTTATTGGTTTTTATTTTATCAAGCATTCCCATAACAGCGTGCTGCGCATATAATTCAGAACTGTCGCTTTTATCTCCAAAAACGGGCTGCATTAATTTTACAACCTGGGCCGAAGATTCACGATTAAGCATTGTACTCATATCTACTGCCCCGCTCATACTTCCGGCAGCACAAAATAAATCAGGGTGTCTGGCTGATAAATACAAAGCGCCGTGTCCGCCCATAGAAAGACCTGTAATTACTCTTCCGTTTCTATTGCTGATTGTTCGATAGGTTTTATCTACTTTTTGAATTACTTCCTGCGTAATAAAAGTTTCAAACTGACTGCCTTTATTTACCGGACTATCCAGATAAAAACTAAAAGTTTCACCTTCGGGCATTACAATAATAAGATTATATTGATCTGATAAACTTTGAACCAGTTTTTTGTTTGGCGTATTTTTTAACCAATCGCTAAAATGTCCGTAGGCACCGTGCAATAAATACATTACCGGAAAAGCGGTTTTACTTTTAGAATAAGAATTTGGCAGCACTACAGCGGCTTTATAAGTTTTACTCATAGCTGTACTTGCAATTTGTAAGGTATCTACTTTTGCTGCGTATGACATTGACGAAACACACAGAAAAACGGCGAATACTAAAAATTTAAGGTTTTTCATTTTGATAGTTATTTTTTCGGTTAAAGGAATGTAAATATACTTTTTTCCGAATAACTATACGAAAAATCCGACCAGCTTTTCACTAATCGGATTACGAGGTATGCTGTATTTTTGCCACAGATTAAAATGATCCTGATGGCAATTTTCTATAAAAAGTTGACTTGCCACGAATTACACAAATCCCTTTTTTAATTTAATTTATAAACTGGGTCCTAATTTTTTTTTAATCAACAGCACAAAATCTTTCTAATCCTTTAATGAATAGCAAAAGATGTTTAATATTTTCACAATCAATTCGTGTAAATTTGTGTAATTCGCGGCAGCAGAAAACCTATTAACTAATTATAATTTTATGCTCGAGGCGGTACTGCGATGCGCTTTTTCCAGTATATTGCTTAAACGATTTACTAAAGTGGCTGAAATTATTAAAACCGCTTTCGTAGCATACTTCATTAATACTTATTGGTTTTTCGGCCAAAAGTTTTGAAGCATGTACCAAACGATATTCATTTACAAACTCCGTAAAGGTTTTATTAGATATCTTTTTGAAATAACGACAAAACGAAGGAGTTGTCATACTTACCAAACTGGAAACCTCGTCGATAGCAATGGACTGCTGAAAATTATCTTTTACGAAATTAAAAACAACATTCATACGATCGTTATCCTGAGTTTGAAGTTCCATTGCAAAGCCATCTGCATTCAGCATCGTATATTCTTCAGACGAATCTAATTCATCTAAAATACTTAAAAGTGTCAGCAGACGTTCGAATGGAAGCTGATGCTCCATCATTTCAATCTTTTTTCCTATATGTTTTTTTGTTTCGCCTCCAAAAGCAATTCCGCCTTTAGACTGACTCAAAACATTTTGAATCTTTCTCATTTCCGGTACTCCAAAAAAGCCATTCCCTAAAAATTCAGGTTTAATATGAATAACCGTTTCGTTTACATTTCCCGTTTGTTCGTTCGTAAAACCGCAATGCGGTAAGTTAGAGCCTATCAGAATCAAACTACCATTTGTGTAATAGGAAACATGGCTTCCTATTTGTCTTTTTCCTGCCCCGCCGTTTATATAAACCAACTCAATCTCAGGATGATAATGCCATAAATGAGCTTTGCTATTGGTCTTTTCGGCGTGTTTTGTGTAGGTAAAAGAACTTCCGTATGAGTTAGTTATCACTTCAAGAGCTGGGGCAATTGTCTTCATGATAAATCCTTTTAAAAAATAATAGCAAATTTAACAAAAATACCTAATATAATTTAAAAATTAACCTATAACGGTTTCGCAAATGAGAATTTTTCATCAAAATAACTAAAATAGCAATTTTGCAAAAGCTTAAAACCGTCTAAATTTTAAACGACCAATATTTTTATTCGTGATTTTTTTAATATATCGTATTAAATCGACCATTTTTATAGACATTTAGTATTTCTGTAAGAATATTAGACGTTTCATACAAATCTTAACATATAGAATATTTGAAAAATAATAGCGTAATTAACAAAAACACCTAAAATAATTCAAATTTTAACCTATAACGGTTTCGTAAATGAGAATATAGCACATAAATTGGAAAATAGAGTTGATATAAAAATGACATAACCAGAGTAATTTTACATCAGAGAATTAGAGATATAATTTTAAAAAACAAATACTATGAAAAAGATTGTAAAATTAAGTTTAGTATGTGCAGTACTTTTATCAGGTTTCAGCACTTATGCGATTGATGGAAATGAGGACTTTAATCTTCATGTATTAAAAAACGGAAAAAATATCACTTTTGGTCTTAACCAATTGCAAAAAGCAAAATTGGCTATTTACGATAAAGAAGGTACATTATTCTATTCTGAAAATGCTTCAGGTAAAGATGGAATTTTAAGAACCTTCAACTTACAAGATTTTCCTGATGGAACTTATTTCTTAGAAGTTGAAGACAATGCTAAAAAAGTGAGATACGAAATCAATGTAAATAATGAAGTTACAACTTTATCTTCAAAAGCAATATCATCAGTATACAAACCTGTATCTGAAAAAAATACAAGCGTAGCAGTACGCTAAACAAGTTATACTTCTCATAAGTATAAAACTAAGGTTAGATAGTTAGTAAAGTTAAAAACGAAAGTTTTAAAAACAGCTCTTTGTGGTTATTGGGCTGTTTTTTTTTGCTCTATACTTTTTTGAAGTTTAGATTGCATAGTTTAGGTTTTTGATTTTTTGCCGATATCTATAATATTCTATATTCCTATTGATTTCAAATACAGGAAAAAGATTAAAATACTACATTGTGAATATATGGCGCCACAACAGTTGAAACCGTTGGTTGTATTTCTTTTGGTTGCGCTTATATTAAAAACAATACACTTCAATTTAAAATCGAATTTCAAATATTGCCTGTGGTTTCAACCATAGGAACAAAGATTGGAATACTACATTTTGATTGGAAACTGCTGGCTGTTTTTTTATCTGATTGCCCATATTTTGATACTATTTTTTTTCAAACAGCTTATCACTTTATACCTATATATAAGGTATAAAATCCATGTGAAGTAATTTGCAAAAACGTTGAAAAATAATAACCGAATTAACGAAAACGATAAATATAATTCAAATTTTAACCTATAACGGTTTCGTAAATGAGAATACAGCATAGAAATAGGAAAACAGGGATGATAAAAAAAACATACATCTGAAGTAATTTTACATCAGAGAATTAGATATAAAAACATAAAAACAAAATAGTATGAAAAAGAATTTAAAATTGAGTTTAGTATGTGCTGTACTTTTATCAGGATTAAGTACTTATGCAATTGACGGAGGTAACGCTTTTAACTTGCACGTTTTAAAAGCAAATGGAAAAATGATCACTTTTGCTTTAAATCAGGTTCAAAAAGCAAGCATTAGTATATACGACAAAAACGGAAGTTTGATTTATTCTGAAAAAGCTACCGGAAAAGAAGGTATTTTAAGAACATTCAGTTTAGAAGAATTTCCAGAAGGAACTTATTTCCTTGAAATCGAAGACAACTTCAAAAAAGCAAGACACGAAATTAAGATTACAGGCGAATCTTCTGTTTTGTCTTCAAAAGCACTTTCAGGATTTTAATAAGCAGATTTCTGCAAACAATATAAACGCAGCAATGCGTTGAAAAATTTATACTCGCATACAGTATAAGAATGAGGTTAGATAGTTAGTAAAGTTTAAAAACGAAAGTTTTAGAAACAGCTCTTTGTGGTTATTGAGCTGTTTTTTTTGTGCTTTACTTTTGGGTAAAAATAAATTAATACTTCGCTCCTGTTTTTCTTCAAATATTACGAAATTGTAAGATAAAGGTAAAATTACATTTTTATAAAAACGTTGAAAAAAAATAATCGAATTAACAAAAACGATAAATATAATTCAAATTTTAACCTATAACGGTTTCGTAAATGAGAATACAGCATCGAAATAAGAAAATAGAGCAGATACTTTTTTTGTAGTCCTTAAGTACTTTTACATCAGAGAATTAAACTAATAATTTAAAAACTAAGAACTATGAAAAAGATTTTAAAATTGAGTTTAGTATGTGCAGTACTTTTCACAGGAAGTACATATGCAATTGATGGGAATGAAGATTTTAATCTTCATGTAATAAAAGCAAACGGAAAGCTTATAACATTTGCGATCAATAAAGTGCAAAAAGCAAACCTGGCAATTTACGACAAAGACGGATCTTTAATTTATTCTGAAACTGCTTCAGGTAAAGATGGAATTTTAAGAACCTTCAGCTTAGAAGAATTTCCGGAAGGAACTTACTTTTTAGAAGCCGAAGACAATGTAAAAAAAGTGAGACATGAAATTACAATTACTGATGATGCAACTGTATTATCTTCAAAAGCAATTTCATCAGTTTATAAAGCAGGATATGCTGCAAAAAATACAAGCGTAGCAGTGCGCTAAAAAAGTTATACTTTCTCATAAAAGTATAAATAAGGTTAGATAGTTAGTAAAGTTAAAACTGTGATTGTTTTAAAAACAGCTCTTTGTGGTTATTGAGCTGTTTTTTTATGCCCTATTTTAACATAAAAAAATCAGTTTTTAATTTTTTTGAAAAAGTATTCTTAATAAATCTATACAACTGGTTTTTACACCCAAAAAAAAGTTCAAAAAAAATAAATCCGAAAGCCCCGTATTTACGTACATAGCGTAGACAAAACACAGAAATAGTTTTAATTCAGCATTTTAAGTGTCAAAAAAGACGTTTTTTTTGCTAAAAATTAAATTTGTATTTGTAGTTTTGAACGTTCCACATTTAGTAATAAACATTAAAAAAAACATGACAAAATTTACCAAAACCGGGTTAGTTGCGGCCTTTTTTTTAGCAACACTATTCACTTACGCCATTGATGGAAAAGGCGATTACATTTTAAACATTCAAACTGGAAACGGAAAAGTAGTCAGCTTTACTTTAGACACCTTTGAAAAATCATCTTTTTCTATCTACGACGAAAATCACAATTTACTTTATGCGGGAGAATCTGCAGCAAACAAATTGGAAGTTTCAAAAACAATAAGCTTAGAAGGTTTTCCAGCCGGAACTTATGTTCTTGAAGTAAAAGCAAACGATAAAGTTGCTACACACGAAATTAAAGTTGCTGTTAAAAAGGCAAAAACTGTTAAGTTAGACGAATCTGTAAACCATAGTCCAGGTTTTCGTCGTTAATCACTTTTTTTGCCCCACAAAAAATTAGAAAAGCAGCTTCGTATTACGAAGCTGCTTTTTTATTTAATTTATTTTTCGAGTTTTTTTGAGAATTAAATCTTTTGAGTTTAATGAAGTTACTACTTTTTTACCTGTTTTAGACTCCAACTCATTCAAAGCAACTTTAGCAACATTTCCTCCTTGCTTTGCAACTTCTTTACTTTCTTCAAAATTTTCTGGTTCCGCAACGCTTGAGATATCTTTAGTAGATGCTTCTGCCAGCATATTTAAGATTAATTCAGTGTTAGACATATTATCCCTTAAATTCTCTTTTTTAAGTCCTTTTAGTATTTTATACTCTTTCGTTGTATTTCCAAGACCAAGTTTTTGAAATAATATCAGTTAAAATAGCAAATTCCGTTCCCTCCTTTACTCCTCTACTTTTCCATTCTTTCGTTAATTCATTACGAATTTCTATACTTTTTAGTCTTTGATTAATCCAGCTTTCCGAATAACCCAGTTGCATATATTGCTCTAATGCTCTATCTATAGTAATTTCAGGATCTTGCATTTCATCAAGCCGTTCTGCTGCAATTTGCGCCAGCCATAACTTAAATGGTTCTGCTTTTGGAGATGGAATAGATTGTATTAACCGAAATAATTGTTCCGTATCTGCTACATCTGTTAATCTCATTTTACCATCTGCAGCTTCCAGTTTCAAACTGTGACAATTCGTCACGGTTTCATTTCCTTCTTATTTTAGGCGTTGTTTTAATTTCCGCCAATACGCACCTGCATCTCTGCTTTCTGTCAATACAGTAATTATATCAACAATAGAAAAATACCATTTCTCCTCATCCTGATTCCAAATCGTTCTCACGTTCTTTTCTTCAAATATCTGAATCGCACCTTCCTGTTTCATTATTCTTTACATTTTTTGATTATTTATAAAAGTAAGAAAAAACACATTAAAATAATTATTTCACTTCAACAAATTTAAGTAGAATCGCAACTTAAATGAACTTCATTTTTATTTAAATCTTCTTTTTTAAATCTGAACCTATTTTAACAACGTTCCAAAAAACTTCTGTATCTGATCCAATAATTATTTTTTGAGATTTTGAGTAAAGTGAAGAATGTGCAAAAGCATACATATAATCCAACAAATCGTTTAACCTGAAACTTTGTTTGTATTCTGACCTTAATTCTGTACTATTTATAAAACACAGATTTGTGTTTTCTTCTTCTGTAAAAGCTAGATTTAAGTTTTGTTCTATTTTAGATACTAGTTTTAGTTTTTCATTTTCGAAAAAATCTTCAACCGTAAATTCAATATTACTTTCATTAGAAACAATATCATCAACAATATTTTCCAAATCAGGATTCTTATCTAAAGTTAGGTTTTTCAAATTTCTGATTTCTTCTAAATATCGCTGTATTTTCATTTCTTCTTTAAATGAGAAAAGCATCCGCTACGGCAGATGCTTTTTTATTTCTGTTCAATTACTATTTCTCTTTTAGCAATTTCTCTAAATATTCGTTTTTTTCTTTTTCTGACTGAAGCAAACGTTCGTAAAGATTTTTATTTTCTTCTACAGTTTCCATTAATTTATCTAATGGATTGAAAGTGCACGTATTATAACTATTAAAATTATTATCCGAATCGTTAAACGTATTAAAATAATTAATCATACCGTCTTCTGAAAAACTTTTAATAGCTTCAACCGTTACACCAAGAACTTTTGCTATTGCGATAAGTTTATCTTCATCGATAGTTTCACTATTTTCTAAAATAGAAACCGCCTGCTGATTTGTTCCCAAAGCCTGTGCTAAAGCTTCCTGTTTCATATCACGAAGTTCACGAATACGACTTATTTTTCGTCCTATATGATTTGGTTTTGATAATGTACTCATAATTCAAAGATAATAATTTAGTGTGATAACCCGCAAAATGTAAAAAACATATTTATAATGTATGAAACACATAAAAAATGTTTTCATACAGAAAGATCTATTTCTTTCTTCGCCGAATCAAACAAAAGTACAATTTTTCTTATAATAAATTTATAAAAGTCAAATTCTAAAGTGATTATCTAACAAAACTAAATACACGCCTTATGGAAACAAATGAATCTGAAACTGTAAAAAACCTAAAAAGATTAACCACTCTTTATTTCAAAACCTTAAAACCCAGAACTGACAACTCAAACGAATATTTCGTTCCAATCAAAATTCAAAATCATTTTGAACTCGGCTGTATTATAAGCGATATGCTAAAACTCTGCATCCTTGCGCTCGATCATGATATGCACAACGTTCCCGAAAAGAAAAACCAATCTATAAACGTAAGCCTAATTTTAGAAACTGTTCTGCAATTGTTTCCTTTAGACGAAATGGAGTTTTTGGGTTATGTTGGGGAGGTTATTGGGGAATGATTTTCTTTTTTGCTATTCCAAAATGATATAAACATAGCCCGTGGTTTCAACCACGGGAACCTAATATTGTCTTGCTTGTTGTGGACCCGTGGTTGAAACCACGGGCTATATTTGATAATAGGATTTTTGTTGTTTTGATCATGCTAATGGATTTTGATTACGTAATTTCTAATTGTCTTGGACGGATTAAAATCCATCCCTACAATATGTTTCGTTCCTTCGGAACTTTTATAAAACTTCATAAAAGTAACCACAATATTGTCATTTAGACGGAGGAGAAATCGCACTAGTAATTCTGCAAAGATTGGCGACTTGCTTTGTCGAGCTTCTAGTGCGATTTCTCCCTTCGGTCGATATGACAAAAGGTAAAGATTTACAAGATAAAAACAGAAAAATTACAGAAGAATTATTACATAAAAAATCCTATTATTGTAAATGAATAAATGAGAATAAAAGATACTGTAAAGCTATAAAACAAGAAATTATAAAAATGAAAAATAAAATTTTAATTATTTTATTGCTTTCCTTTATCAGCTGCAAAATGGATAATCGTAAACCTGCAGAAGTAAGAAAAATAAAGAAATCAACAGACACTGTTTTTTTTAATGAACAAGGTGATACGATAAAAACACAAACTGCTTATCTTAAAAATAACTATAAATTAATTATTTTTCCAGCTATAGATAAAAATGAAGAAGTAATTAATTTTAGACTTATAAATGGTAAAAAAGATAATACCTATTTATTAGTTGATACTTTCATAGAAAATTATCGCCCTTATTATGAAGGAGTTGATTTTAAAAATTATTTTGCTTTACATAGCAACGGAGGCGGAACAAGCAATTTCTATTTCTGGTTGTATGATAAAGAAACCGGCAATGAGGTTTTAAATGGTATCACCGGGGATTTTGATTTAAAAAATGAACTGATTTTGTATACAGATGAAGACGATGAATATAATTTATTCATTTATGATGTAAATACGAAAGTAAAAACGTTGATAAATCTGCCATACGAACTTATGGATAAACAAAAATGCACAAAATACAATAATTCACCTAAAACCCTTTATATAAGACGAGTTACTAATGAGTATTACTATTTAGCATTCGAAATTTGCGAACCCTTATTAGTAGAATTTAGAGTTAAGAAATCAAAATAATAATTCTACTGGCGTGAGCTGAAGCCTTACATAATTAATTCCACTTCATTCAAATATCTTCTGCTGGTAAATGGATTTTGATTACGGAATTTCTTGTCATGATGGATTAAAATCCATCTCTACAATATGCTTCGTTCCTTCGGAACTCTTTATAGAACTTTATAAAAATAACCTCAATATTGTCATTTCGACGGAGGAAAAATCTTCGCAAGAAACTCAACAATGTTAATCTTCTGCTGGCGCGAACGGGAAAGGTGTAATACTAAAAAATCTCGCAAAGACGCAAAGTCGCAAAGTTTTTGCACAATCTTGTCATTTCGACCGAAGGGAGAAATCACACAAGTAATTCCGCAAAGATTTGTGACCGTTGCTGTGCGAAGTCTCCCGACTTCGTACCCGCCTCTATATTCCGTTCCAAAATTATTTTTATATTCTTTATGGATTATTGAAACGGGTACGAAGTCGGGAGACTTCGCACAGCAATCAGCGAATTTTATAAAATGAAGACTTTGGAGAGCTGGGAGGCTACCGAATTCTTACACATTTTAATATCACTCTAATTAAACAGATAAAAAATCATTTAAATAACTAACTATTTCCTGACACTTTTTATTATTCCTAATCTTTTCTAATGTCAAATAATCTGTTTGACTTATACAAACAACATTAGAACTTCCTGATTTTTGGAGTTGACCTACAGTTCCTATAATAGATTTAGAACTATCATATTTTAATTTCTTTTTTAATTTATCTGCTCTTTTTTCTACTAAAACGTCATTTTCAATTTCCATTTTCAAGGGAAATAATCTATCATCATTAAAATGATCACTTAAAAAATGATGCGCATTACTAAAAATATCTTCATTATTCAAGACCATTAGTGGTAATAGAATATCCTCAAGTTTACCTTTATTATTATCATCTCCTGAAAAAACAAAGCTTCCAAATTTTATATCCTTAATCTTTTTTGTTTCTTTATGACTATTAAAAGGTTTTTCATTTAAAATTTCTTCTATTTCCTTATTTAGCTCTGAAACTCGACTTTCTACACCTTTCTCATCAGAATCAAAAAAATAAAGAATAGAAAATGAAGTATCTAAAGGAGTAACTGTTATTTCTTCATTATTGGGTACAAAAGATAAAAAATCTAAAACTATTTTACTCCTAAGGTTCTTTTTTCCATCTCCACCTAGAGAATAAAAAAATAAATATTTATTATCTTTTAAGAGTGCATTTGTAGGCAATAATGCTTGTCTAACTTCCTGTAAATTTAAATCTTCAATATTTGATTTGGAGACCTCCGATTTTAGTAACAAATCAATCGGAGTGGGAAATTCACTTATTTTTAAATTATCAATATTTTTAAAACCTTCACTTTTAATAATTTTCACTAAAAAAGCAACATCATGAGGCCCCTCACAAAGTACTGCCGTTATCTGAATAGCCATACTATCTTATATCAATATTAATTGTTTCAACTAATTGCTTCAATTTGTTACCTTCTAAGTATTTACAAATTACCTTACCATCAATTTCACTTAAAGCAAAAGCAGTTAATTCTTCATCTGGAAAATTATTCTCAACAAAAGCGTCAATACATTCTTTGCTATGTGTTGATAAAAATACTTGTACATTAAATTTAACAGCTAGCTCTTGAATAAATTGAGTAAAGTCAATTAATAAATTTTTATGGATAGCACTATCTAATTCGTCAATACATATAATTCCATTTTTGCTATATCCCATCAATAAAGCAATTTCAAAAATTCGTTGTAAACCTTCTCCATATTTAGTAATATCAATAGCATAAGACATTTCATCTGTACTCACCATAAATCGACTTTCGTTTTCAATACTAACCATCTCGATTTTATCAATATTTTTATCCATTTTTTCACGGATAAATATCATAATATCATCGAAATATTTTTCCTGTACAGCCTTTGCATGAGCTTTTTTTAATAATGATCCATCATATCTATATGGGCTACTAAACGTAGCTTGACATAAAAATTGACTTTTTTCAAAATAAAATTCTGGATCTTTATTATCAAATAAATGTATTGTACTAGAAAAAGAATCTCCGTTTACATTTGCATCTGTCGATATACTATTTAAATAATGACTTTTTTCTATATTCTCATTTGTTTCATATTTACTAATATTTAAAGAACAATTCACATCATTGAACTCTGCATCAATCTCAATATTTTCTACAAAAATTTTATTAAACCATTTAGTTGGAAAGCCTTGATAAAACCTGCCTCTAAATCTTTCTAAATCAATAATTGATTGAAAATTATTAAGTCTAGTAAATAAATAAAATAATTCTAATACAGAAGTTTTACCTAAATTGTTTCCACCTGCAAAAATGTTAACTCGATTTAGTTTAGTAATCTCAATATTTTGTAATTTTCTATATTTTATAATATTTATTGTTTTAAAATGATTTTTTACTTCATTAAAGTATATAGAAGAATTACGCTCAATTAATTCTATGTTTGCGGAATTACTAGGTATTAATTTATCTAACTTATCTCTTAATTTAATAACCTTTCCATATTCTTCCTCTGTCATAAACTCACTAAATTGAAATGCTGTTTGAACTTCTTTATTAAGATTATCCATTGCATTTTTTAGTCGAGATTCACCTACAGCATCACTTAAAGCAAAACCTGCTGTTATATTTCTCGATTCCTCCATTTGGTCAACAGCTTTTGGCTCATTGATAAATTTAGAGAGTTCTCTTATTTCATGACTTTTAGTTATAATTGGTTCAAGTGTTATTTCTTGCTCATCTCCATCTTCATTTCGTTCAATTATCTCTTCACGAGAAATCCATGAAAACAATTTTTCCTCATTCATTGTTTGTTCTGGAGCCATATCATGATCATTCCATTGCAACCAATTTTTCATTTTGACATTTTTAATTATTTCTTCAAAAATTGAATACATTGTAGTTTCAAATTGATCTCCATAATCACTTAGTTTATATCTCTCAATTAAAGACAAAATTCTTAAACTTCGCCTTAAATTGTGTTTATTAATGGCTAACGAATTACATATTTCTAACTCTGACAAACCATGTTTATATCTTAGATCTTGAATAAGTTGTGCTTGATTAACTGGATTCCATTTTTTTTTACCACTAATATGGTGCAACCCCATAGTTATTAAGTGTTGAATAGGACTTTCATCTGATATTAAAACTAATTCTACACTTTTAAAATCTCGCTCTCTCAATTTTCCAACATCATTTCCTTTTAAAAATTGCTCGTAAAGATACTTTAAGGCAGCAGTTCTTCTATTGCCTTCAATAACAACAACATTCCCATCAGGTAATTCTTTAACTTGGATTGGATCAAGTTTTAGAATACCATTAGATTTAAAACTTGTTAATAAATCTGAAATATTTTCTTCATTCTTCCCAATTAGTAAATTATATGTACGATCTTGAATTCTTTTATCACTAATTTCATTTTCTTTCACAATCTGATAAAACTTGTTGTCAATAAATCTATAATTATTTGCATCAAGCATTAACTTATTTATATGTCTATTTATATATTTATCCATCATTTTTTTCAAATTTATTTAAATTTGTTTTTTATTTAATTAATTAAAAAATCTTGAGATAATTCTTTTAATTATTTTTATTTTGTTTTATCAAAAGTAGAATAATTTATTAAATTATAATATTAAAAAAACCTCCCATTCACATGAGAGGTTTTCCATATCATTAAAAATAAAAAAATTACATATTCCTTCTATACTGCCCACCAACCTCAAACAATGCCGAAGTAATCTGACCTAAAGAACAAACCTTTGTAGCTTCCATTAAATGATCGAATAAGTTTTCGTTTTTAATAGCTGCTTGCTGCAGATTATTTAAATGCTCATTAACTTTTGCTTCGTGAAATTGATGCAAGTTATCCAACATTGTTATTTGATATTGTTTTTCTTCTTCGGTGGCACGAATGACTTCTGCCGGAATTACTGTTGGCGAACCTTTTGAACTCAGGAAAGTATTTACACCCACAATTGGAAAATCTCCGTTGTGTTTTAAAGTCTCGTAATACAAACTTTCTTCCTGAATTTTAGATCTTTGGTACATCGTTTCCATTGCGCCAAGAACTCCGCCTCTTTCTGTAATTCTGTCGAATTCTTGTAAAACTGCAGCTTCAACTAAATCGGTTAATTCTTCGATAATGAACGAACCCTGAATTGGGTTTTCATTTTTCGCTAAACCTAATTCTTTATTAATAATCAACTGAATCGCCATCGCACGACGTACTGATTCTTCTGTAGGCGTTGTAATCGCTTCATCATAAGCGTTGGTGTGCAATGAATTACAGTTATCATAAATAGCGTATAAAGCCTGTAAAGTCGTTCTGATATCATTAAAATCAATTTCCTGTGCGTGTAACGAACGCCCCGAAGTCTGAATATGATATTTCAGCATTTGTGCTCTTTCGTTGGCACCATATTTGTTTTTCATGGCTTTTGCCCAAATCTTACGCGCCACACGACCAATAACTGAATATTCAGGATCTACTCCGTTGGAGAAGAAGAACGATAAATTCGGACCAAAATCGTTGATGTTCATTCCGCGGCTCAAATAATATTCCACGTAAGTGAAACCATTTGAAAGCGTAAAGGCCAATTGCGTAATTGGGTTCGCTCCCGCTTCAGCAATATGATATCCGGAAATCGAAACCGAATAGAAATTACGAACGTTTTTAGTAATAAAATATTCCTGAACGTCACCCATTAATCGCAAAGCAAATTCGGTAGAGAAAATACACGTATTCTGCGCCTGATCTTCTTTTAAAATATCGGCCTGAACCGTTCCACGAACTTGCGATAACGTTTTGACTTTTATTTCATTATAAACATCTAAAGGTAAAACCTGATCTCCGGTAACGCCCAAAAGCATTAATCCTAAACCGTTGTTTCCTTCTGGTAAATCGCCTTGGTAAACTGGTCTTGCAATCCCTTTTTCTTTATATATTTTGTTGATTTTAGCCTCAACTTCTTTTTCTAAATCGTTCTCCTTAATATAATACTCACACTGCTGATCGATTGCCGCATTCATAAAGAAACCTAAAAGCATTGGCGCGGGCCCGTTTATCGTCATACTTACCGATGTTAAAGCATGAACCAAATCAAAACCTGAATACAGTTTTTTAGCATCATCTAAACAACAAATTGAAACTCCTGCATTTCCAATTTTTCCGTAAATATCAGGACGTAAATCTGGATCGTTTCCGTATAAAGTAACACTGTCAAAAGCAGTCGAAAGTCGTTTTGCCGGCAATCCCGCACTTACATAATGAAAACGTTTATTGGTTCTTTCTGGTCCGCCTTCGCCCGCAAACATTCTTGACGGATCTTCGCCTTCACGTTTAAAAGGATACAATCCTGATGCAAACGGAAATTCTCCGGGAACATTTTCCTGTAAATTCCAACGCAGGATATCGCCCCAGGCTTCATATTTAGGCAAAGCAATTTTCGGAATTTGTAAATGCGATAAACTTTCAGAATGTGTTGCAATCTTGATTTCTTTATCACGAACTTTAAACGAGTAAACCGGATTTTTATATTTCGCAACCTTTTCATCCCAACTCAGGATAATTTCCCAATTGTAAGGATCTAAATCCATTTTTACTTTATCAAACTGATTCAGTAAAAGATTTAAAAAGATTCTGTTTTCATCATGTGCTTCCGTTGCGCTTGGTAAAACAGTCGAATCGTCAATTCCTGCTTTATTGATTTGCGGCACTTTTCCAGAAACCGATTCGATGGTTTTAAAAATTCCGTATAATTTCTGCACTACTTTTTGCTGCGAAAGTGCGATTTCATCATAAGATCTGTTATTCTCTGCTATTTCAGATAAATAGCGTGTTCTGTGTGGCGGAATCACAAAGATTTTCTCACTCATTTCTTTAGTGATTTCAAAAGTCGATTTCAAATCAGAATCGGTTTTTTCTGCCACTTTATCCATGATTGCTTTGTAAAGCGTGTTCATTCCGGGATCGTTAAACTGAGAAGCGATAGTTCCAAAAACCGGCATTTCGTCCGGATTTTTATCCCATAAATTATGATTGCGCTGATATTGTTTTTTTACATCGCGTAAAGCATCAAGTGCTCCTCTTTTATCAAATTTGTTTAAAGCCACTAAATCGGCAAAATCAAGCATATCGATTTTTTCCAATTGCGTTGCCGCTCCAAACTCTGGTGTCATTACATATAAGGATACATCAGAATGATCCATAATCTCGGTATCAGACTGACCAATTCCAGAAGTTTCCAAAATAATCAAATCGTATTTGGCAGCTTTTAAAACCTGAATCGCCTCGGCCACATATTTAGATAAAGCCAAATTGGACTGACGTGTCGCCAGCGAACGCATATATACACGAGGATTGTTAATGGCATTCATACGGATTCTGTCTCCTAAAAGTGCTCCTCCTGTTTTTCTTTTGGAAGGATCGACAGAAATTAATCCGATTGTTTTTTCGGGAAAATCAATTAAAAAGCGACGAACCAATTCGTCTACCAAAGAAGATTTTCCGGCACCGCCCGTTCCGGTAATTCCTAAAACCGGAATTTTAGAACTTTTATTAGTATCGTGAATTTGATCAAAAACGGGTTTTGCAATTTCAGGAAAATTCTCGGCTGCCGAAATCAAACGCGCAATTGCCGTAGGAACTTTATTTTCGATATGATCGATTTCTCCGTTCAGTTTATCTCCAATAGGATAATCAGAACGTTCAACCAAATCATTAATCATTCCCTGAAGTCCAAGCGAACGTCCGTCGTCTGGAGAATAAATTCTGGTTATTCCATATTCATGTAATTCTGAAATTTCGCTTGGCAGAATTACACCGCCTCCGCCTCCAAAAATTTTAATATGTCCTGCTCCTTTTTCGCGAAGCAAATCATACATATATTTAAAGTATTCGTTGTGTCCGCCTTGGTAGGAAGTCATGGCAATTGCATTGGCATCTTCCTGAATTGCGGTATTTACAACTTCTTCTACACTTCGGTCATGACCCAAATGTATTACCTCAACACCTGTAGACTGGATAATACGACGCATGATATTAATTGCTGCATCATGCCCGTCAAAAAGCGAAGCAGCTGTGACAATTCTTACTTTATTTTTAGGATTATATGGTATTTGCTGTTCCATTTTATGAATATGATAATTTTAAGCGACCAATTTACAAAATATTTTAATATTTGTTTATACTTCTCTATTTATGTTTTCGAAAATATATCGATTTCGCCGACTTAAAGGGTAACAATTTAGCTAACTAACTGATATAGTTAAAGAAAGCTTAAAGACATGGCAATTTCGCAACATTTAAACAAAATCAAAAAACATGTTTTATGCCTTCCTAAATTAATTTAGCAGTGTAGAAAAGGCCCCAGATTTTTACCAAGAACTTTAAGTCTAAGTAGTAACGTAAAAATTTAAATGAAAATGAAAACTTTATATTCACTAAGCATTATTTTAGCTCTTAGTTTTAGTATCGTATCTTTTAATAAATATGAAAGCATCAATACTAAAGAGCATAAATCTAACACCCCAATCTTTTACAATTCAGATAATGATGCTGTAAAAGACAACGTTTCAAATGAGTTCTTCAAGAAATATACTGATTTAAAAAAGTATAAATCTGATGTAATGTCATTATACAAAAACCGATCTCTGGGAACCATTTGGTACGATGAAAACGAGATCAACGAATTTGCCGCTGTTTTGTATGAAAAAGCAAAAAAAACAAATGATTTGGTTATTCCTTATCAAAAAGAAATTGAGCAGCTTTTTGACTCTTCATCAGAAACCAATCTTTCAAGAACGGATGCTGATATGCTTTTAAGCTCTTTATATGTGGTATATGCTAAAAAAAGCAATTCAGATTCTAAGAAAAAATTGTCTTATGATGCCATGCTGAAAGATTTTTTAAACTACAGCACAATCGAAGAAGCAACTGCAAAAGTTGAAGACGATGGAAATCTTTATGATCAATATTACAAACTGCAAGGTGTTTTAAAACAATACAAAAAGCTTGAAAAATCAAGTAAATGGAAACCTATTGCTGCCGAAACTCCTTATAAAGATTTACGACCTGATGCCGTTTCACCTACTATTGCACAGGTAAGAACCCGTTTGTATTTATTGGGAGATTTAAAACAAGATTCTAAAAGCGATTTTTATGATCGTGAATTAATGGACGGTGTTATGAAATACAAAGTTCGTAATGGTTTTAAACCCAATTATATTTTGGCCGAAGAACACATTAAAGAAATGAATATTCCGGTTTCGGATAAAGTAAAAACTTTGATGCTGAACATGGAAAGAATTCGTTCTATTTCACCAGATTTAGTAAACAATGACGAATATATTCTGGTAAATGTGCCTTCTTATGAATTGATTTACGTTAAAAACGGAAAAATCGAATTAACATCAAGTGTGTTTGTTGGTTCTCCTTTAACTAAAACTACCATTTTTAACGGACAGATTGATCGAATCGTTTTCAGCCCGTATTGGACAGTTCCTCAAAGTATTGTTCAAAATGAATTAAGATCTAAAATTGCGGCAGATCCAAATTATCTTGCTGAAAAAAATATGGAAATGGTAAACGGACAAGTAAGACAAAAACCTGGTCCGGACAACTCTTTAGGATTGGTAAAATTTATGTTTCCAAATCCAGATGATATTTATATGCACGATACGCCTTCTAAAACTTTATTCGATTTTGAAAAAAGAACTTTCAGCCACGGGTGTATTAATGTAAAACTAGCAAAAGAATTAGCTGTTGCCATGCTGAAAGATTATCCGGAATGGACTCAGGCAAAAATTGATAAAGCAATGGCCGGAAAAGTAGAAAATAGTTTTAAGCTTTCTAAAAAAGTACCTATTTACATAACTTATTTTACCTCTTTGGTAAATGAAAATGGAGAAATTGGTTTCTTTCAGGATGTTTATGAAAGAGATATTGAGGCAGCACCGGAAAAATCTCTTACTGCCAATTAATTTATTCAGAATAAAGAATTAATCGGGAACTCATTTAGTTGGGTTTCCGATTTTTTTCTTCCTAAAAAATTACCTTAATCTGTTATTTTTAAAACTTTTGAAAGCAAGAAAGCAGATTACATTTTTGGAACTTTGCAAAATATTTATTTAAAATTTATCAGCCATGGAAACCAATAATACAGAAGGTCTAACAATGTTTGAAATAAACGTCTTAGTACAACAAGGCGGACGATTTGTAGTTTTTCCGAATACTATTTCGAAACTTTTCAAAAAATTTAAACGTTCGAATATTTATTTTGTCCGTCCGGAAGAAAATACATTTAAATATGCCTTAAAACACTTCTTTTTAAATTTAACGGTTAGCTGGAAAGCATTTCCCTGGGGACCCGTTTATGTGGTAAAGTCCTTGTATTATCTGATTAAAGGCGGAAAAGATTATACACAGACTATTTTGGATGAATTAAATCAAAATAAACCTGATTACAATCCTGATGTAAATTTTTTGAAGTACAGTTAATATAATATCCGGAATAACTAATCCGGAATTAAGAAGAATAATTGTATATTTCCGACTTATAAATCCTTTGTAAATAAGTCATTTTTAATTATGCAAAACGATCATTATCAACCGCAGCCAAATTGGTGGGATAGAAACTGGAAATGGTTTGTTCCAACCGGATGTTTGAGTCTTCTTGTTATTGCCGGTCTTTTTATTGCTGGACTATACTTTGGGATCACTTCAATCATGAAAGATTCTGATGCTTATAAAGAATCAATGGCCGCAGTTCAAAACAATAAATTAGTTATTGAAAAACTAGGCAGTCCAATTGAAACTGACGGCATGATTTCTGGCAATATAAACACGACTAATAATACCGGAGAATGCGATTTACAAATTCCATTGAAAGGTTCAAAAGGAAAAGGAACCTTGTTTGTTGTGGCTGAAAAAAGGGGAAAATGGAAATACAGTGAATTGACTGTTTACATTGAAAAAACCGAAGAAGAAATAGATTTATTACAGAAATAAAAATCTATTTAACCAAACAATAATCTTAAAATGAAATCTTTTCTCTTTTTTTTCGCAGGACTCTTCTTGTGTGTTCCTGCATTTGCACAATCTTCCGGAAATTATCACGTTTATGCCAATCGCATCAAACAGTTCTCAAAACCTGCGAGAATACTACACAATACTATTAATGCAGAGGGAAACGGCTTTATTGAGTTTACAAATACTAAAAACCAAATACTCCGTTTTCGATTACAGAATAATAAACTTCAAAAAGGATCTTGCAGCATTGCTTTTGAAATATATTATTATGAAAAAAATTATCTCAAAAAAATTGAATCGCTTGACAGTAACGGAAATTTAATTGGA
Source organism: Flavobacterium sp. HSC-32F16 (assembly GCF_024171645.1). Taxonomy (GTDB): domain Bacteria; phylum Bacteroidota; class Bacteroidia; order Flavobacteriales; family Flavobacteriaceae; genus Flavobacterium. Next base: position 1,462,955 of record NZ_JALKAC010000001.1, read on the forward strand.
TGTAATCTAAAACTAAATGGAGAAGCTGTTACCGAATATATAATCGAAAAACCTGCTTTATATCTTAAAAAGAAGAAATTAATTGATGATGCCGAAGGAAATATTGATATGAAAGATGATTCCAGTGAAAAAATCATAAGAGTTCAATATTTTGATATTAACAATAGGCCGATACTTCAATTACAACCCTATTACATTTCGAGCAAAACCTATTGGGATTCTAACATTCGAATGGCCTGGCCATAGATAGTTAAAACATAGAGATGCTTAGATTTTAAGTTACTATGTTTGGTCATGTTAAGTTTACAACAAAATGTTACTTCGCTTCAAATAAAATTGTGGCTTTGTTTTTGAATAAGTAGTATTTTTGAAACTTAAATAAACCCCAATAATGAAAAAGATTTTTCTATTAGCCGTTACATTTTCTCTAACGTCTTGCGCACAGGTACAACAAACTTTAAATCAATTGCCTCAAATAGCATCGCAGATCCCAAGTACAGGAACTGTTGATATTGCTTCTGGATTAAAAGAAGCTCTAAATAAAGGAATTACTGAACAAGTAAGCAAACTTACTGCTGTTGATGGTTTTTATAAAAATGAAGCCGTAAAAATATTAATGCCAGAAGAATTACAAAAAGTAGATGCGACTTTACGAAAAGTAGGTTTAAGTTCTCTAGCCGATGAAGGAATTAAAATGCTAAACCGTGCCGCTGAAGATGCCGTAAAAGAAGCAACTCCAATATTTGTTTCAGCAGTTAAAAATATGTCTTTTACAGATGCTAAAAACATCTTATTAGGAAATGACAGTGCTGCAACAAGTTATTTACAGGGAAGCACCACAACTGCTTTGTACGGAAAATTTAATCCTGTGATTAAAAGTTCTTTTGAAAAAGTAGGTGCCGATGTCGTTTGGACTAAAATCATAAACAAATACAACACTATTCCATTAGTTAAAAAAGTAAACCCAGATTTAACTGACTATACAACAAATCAGGCTTTATCTGGTGTTTTTAAAATGATTGCTGTTGAAGAAAAAGAAATCCGTAATAATATCAGTGCAAGAACAACGCCTTTATTAAAAAGCGTTTTTGCAATGCAGGACGGAAAATAATTTTTTGTTGTTTAAATGTTTCATCGTTTAGTTGTGTAATCGGAATTTACGGTTAGCAATTAAACGATGAAACAAATCAACAATTAACCGATTAACCAATTAACCAAAATGCAAAAAATAACCATTCTTATTCACTGTAAAGACCAAAAAGGTATTATTGCCGCAGTGACTACTTTTATTGCAAGAGTAGAAGGAAATATTACTTATATAGACCAGCACGTTGATGTAGAGCAAAATGTATTTTTTATGCGATTGGAATGTGAATTTACCAATCCGAAAATTACAATTGAAAGCCTGAAAGAGGAATTCGATAAAACACTCGCCGCTGATTTTAATATGTCGTGGGATTTGTACAATCAGGAACAAAAACCAAAAATGGCATTATTTGTTTCTAAATACGATCACTGTTTGTTTGATATACTAGGAAGATACAGCGCAGGCGAATTAAATGTAGAAATTCCGGTTATCATCAGCAATCATAATGATTTAAGATCGATTGCAGAACGTTTTGATATTCCGTTTCACTGTGTTCCTTTTACAAAAGACAATAAAGAAGAAGGCGAAGCCAAACAAATTGAACTATTAAAGCGATACGAAATTAACTTTATTGTTCTGGCGCGCTATATGCAGATTATTACACCCCATTTAATTTCGCTTTACGAAAATAGAATCATCAATATCCACCATTCGTTTTTACCGGCTTTTCCAGGCGCAAAACCGTATCATTCGGCTTTTAAACGAGGTGTAAAGATTATTGGCGCAACAAGTCATTACGTTACCGAAGAATTAGACGAAGGTCCGATTATCGAACAGGATATTGCAAGAGTTTCACATATTCACTCAGTTGAAGATTTCATTATGAAAGGCCGTGACTTAGAACGTATCGTTTTAGCAAGAGCTATAAAACTGCATGCTGAACGCAAAACAATGGTTTATAGTAATAAAACAGTAGTTTTTTCTTAAGGTTCTAAGGTAATGAGCTTCTAAGTTTTTACCTTCCGATTTAACGAATTAAACAGATATTCGCTGGTTTTTAATTTTGAATCTTAAAAAAGGAATGTCATTCTGAGCAAAGTAGAAATCTGGTTTACAAAAAGCAAACCCGACAGATTTTAAAAACCTGTCGGGTTTATTGTTATACTAAATTAGAAACTTAATACTTAGTATCTCAGAACCTTATCTAACCACAATCGATAATCTAGGATCATCAAAAGTATTTACTTCATCCATTGTTAAACCAAGAGCGTTTGCAACTCCTTCTCCGTATGCCGGATCAGCTTTGAAACAGTTTCTGATGTGACGAATCTGGATGAATTTTTGAGCACCTCCAACTTGTGCCGCTGTATTTTTAAATAATAATTGCTTTTTCTCTGGAGTTAATAAATTGAATAATAAACCAGGCTGTGTAAAATAATCATTATCATCATCTCTAAAATTATGTGCCCATGCATCGCCGTGAAGTTTTAATGGCGGTTCTTTAAATTCTGGCTGTTCTTGTAATTCACCAAAACTATTTGGTTCGTAATGTTTTTTAGATCCGTTATTTCCGTCTACGCGCATTGCGCCATCTCTGTGGAAAGTATTATACGGACATCTGGATGAATTTACCGGAATCTGAAAATTGTTAACTCCTAAACGATATCTGTGTGCGTCTCCATAAGAGAATAAACGTGCCTGAAGCATTTTATCTGGTGAGAAACTAATTCCCGGAACCACGTGCGCCGGATTAAAAGCTGCTTGCTCTACTTCGGCAAAATAGTTCTCAGGATTTTTATTTAATTCAAATTCTCCAACCGGAATCAATGGAAAATCGCTTTTTAACCAAACTTTAGTCAAATCAAAAGGATGGAAACGGTAATTTTCAGCTTGTTCTTCGGTCATAATTTGAACGAATAATTTCCATTTTGGGAAATTTCCATCTTCAATAGCATCAAATAAATCTCTTTGATGGCTTTCTCTGTCCCCTCCTACTAAATTTGCAGCTTCTTCATCAGAAAGGTTTTCAATTCCTTGCTGCGTTACAAAATGAAACTTCACATAATGTCTTTCATTTTGATGATTGATAAAGCTAAAAGTATGACTTCCAAATCCGTGCATATGTCTGTATGAAGTAGGAATTCCTCTGTCGCTCATTACAATCGTAACCTGATGTAAAGCTTCAGGTAATAATGTCCAAAAATCCCAATTGTTATCAGCACTTCTTAAGTTGGTTTTTGGATCACGTTTTACCGCATGATTCAAATCAGGAAATTTCATTGGATCTCTAAAAAAGAATACCGGAGTATTATTTCCAACTAAATCCCAGTTTCCTTCATTGGTATAAAATTTTAGAGCAAATCCTCGAATATCCCTTTCGGCATCAGCAGCACCTCTTTCTCCGGCAACGGTAGAAAAACGAGCAAACATTTCAGTTTTTTTTCCAATTTCCGAAAACAAATCGGCTCTTGTATATTTAGTGATATCGTGAGTTACTGTAAAAGTTCCGTAAGCTCCAGATCCTTTAGCATGCATTCTTCGTTCTGGAATTACCTCACGATCAAAATGTGCCATTTTTTCCAAAAACCAAAAATCTTGTAATAAAACGGGACCTCGAGGGCCAGCTGTTTGAATATTTTGGTTGTCTGGAACCGGTGTTCCTGTAGCTGTTGTTAATTTTTTGTTTGTTTCCATTTTGCTGATTTTTAATGTTTTATCAAATATACAAACTTATCTTTAGGATATTAATAAACAAAATTGATTGTTTTTATGTTTTAATAGGCAAAAATTATTTAACGCTGCAGAAAGCTCAGAAATGAGCTTTGACAAATCTTAACTTATGGTCAACAAAGTAATAACAAAACCTTAACAGCATAAGGTTGATATATGTCGGACATTTGTAACGTAATAAACTGGTTATTTATTATTTTGGTTTTGGTTAGTTAAATGATGCCGGCGTCTTCGAGATGCCGGCATTCTTTTTTTATATTATTTTATTTCAGTTTTCAGTTTTTCTTTGTTTCAGGCTGTTTTACGCTGAACATAATTTTAACCGCAAAGCACGCAAAGTTTTTTTTATTTATGAGTTTTTACATAAAAGCAAAGTTCGCAAAGCTTTAGGTAAAAACTTTGCGAACTTTGCCTAAATCTCAGCGTTCTTTGGGGTGAAAAAATGTAATCCAATTAACTTGAAACAAAGAAACCTCAATTGCATATTTTGAACATTAACTTATATCCAACAAAGTAATAACAAGATCTTAACACCATAAGTTTGATATATGTCGGACATTTGTAATGTAATAAACTGGTTATTTATTATTTTGGTTTTGGTTAGTTAAATAATGCCGGCGTCTTCGAGATGCCGGCATTCTTTTTTATATAAGTTTTTGTTTCAGGTTTTTACTTTGAAATTAATTTAACCAAAAGAGCGCAAAGTTTTTTTCTGCAAGGTTTGTATAAACGCAAAGTTCGCAAAGCTTTAGATAAAAAACTTTGCGAACTTTGCGTAAATCTTTGCGCTCTTTGCAGTTAAGCTTTCAACAAACTTGAAAACTGAAACAAAGAAAACTAATTCTTCAACCTTTCGTGTAATACCTTAAAATAAGAAAAAGCCTTTAATAATCGGCTGCCGTGCCAGGAGAACATTTCGCCATCGACAAAGATGGTTTTGGCGTGATGGGTAAACCTTCCAATTTCAAAAGCATCTTCTTCTTTAAAAGGATATGGTTCTGAGGAAAGAAAAACAATATCCGGATCCCCTTCTAAACGCATTTTTTTAAGTTCGATTTCAGGATAACGTCCTTTATCTTCGTAGATATTTTGAAAATGATTCAGCTTTAATAACTCATTTATATAAGTATCATTTCCTGCAGCCATATAAGGATCTTTCCAAATAAAATAAGCTGCTTTTTTAATTTCAATATCCTGAATATATTTTTTAAAATCGCTCAAGGCAAAAGTCAATTTATCATTCCACTTTTGAGATTCCGTTCTGCATTTGAAGATTTGACCGAAATCTGAAATCATCTGGAAATTATCTTCTATAGAAACAATATTCGTAACCCAAACCGGACAGATTTCTTTTAGCTGGTTTACAATTTCTTCTGTGTTTTCTTCTTTGTTGCAAATGATAATATCCGGTTGCAATAGTTTTATTTTTTCAAAGTGAATTTTCTTCGTCCCGCCCACAATCTTTTTAGTAGATTTTAAATGATATGGATGCACACAAAATTTAGTAATTCCAATGATCTTTTCTTCTAAACCTAAATCATAAAGCAATTCGGTTTGAGAAGGCACAAGAGAAATGATTCTCTTTGGAGAATTTTCAAAAAAATGTAAAGTTCCTAATTGGTCTTGAAATTGTTTCATTATTTAGATTGTCTATTTAACCGCAAAGTTCGCAAAGATTTACGCTATGAACGCAAAATTTTTCTTTGCGAACCTTGCGAAAAACCTTAGCGAACTTTGCGGTTAATCTATTTATAAAATTATTTAAAACTTAGCATTAATAATCTCAGCCATTTCCTGCTGTACTTTTAAAGCTTCTTCCCTGGCCTTTTCGGCAAAGTCTGTTCCTTTTGAAGCGTAGATAATCGCTCTCGCAGAATTTACTAAAAGACCAATTTTATCATTCATTCCGTATTTACATACTTCTGATAAACTTCCGCCTTGAGCGCCAATTCCCGGAACTAATAAAAAGCTGTCTGGAACAATTTTTCTTATATCGGCAAAATACTCTGCTTTTGTAGCACCAACCACATACATTAAGTTCTGGCTGTTTTTCCATGTTTTAGAGGTTTCTAAAACTTGTTTGTATAATTCTGTTCCGTTTGTATTTAAAGTCTGAAAATCAAAAGCACCTTCGTTAGACGTTAAAGCCAACATAATGGTGTGTTTGTTTTCGAACGCCAGAAAAGGTTCAACAGAATCTTTTCCCATATAAGGAGCAACGGTTACACTGTCAAAATTTAAATCTTCAAAAAAAGCTTTAGCATACATACTTGAAGTATTTCCTATATCGCCTCGTTTAGCATCGGCAATTGTAAAAATATCAGGATACTTTTCGTTTATGTAATTGATCGTTTTTTGCAGAGACATCCATCCTTTAATTCCGTAAGCTTCAAAAAAAGCGGTATTGGGTTTATATCCCACGGTTAAATCGTGAGTAGCATCGATTATCGCTTTATTAAATTCAAAAATTGGATCTTCGGTTTCTAATAAGTGAGCTGGAATTTTATCTAAATCAGGATCTAAGCCAACGCATAAAAATGATTTTTTTTGAAGAATTTGTTCGTGTAGTTGTTGTGTTGTCATATTGTTATTTTAGGACTTCTGTTTAAAAGAAATAATTCTTTTTAAAAAGTATGCAAAAATAAAAAAAGCCACTCAATTAAGAATGGCTTTTTGGTTATATATTATGTACAGATTATAAATTGCCTAAATAAACAATTTCAGTTCTTCTGTTTTCTGCTCTTCCAGAAGCTGTTTTGTTAGATTTAACTGGTTTTGAAGCTCCGTAACCTTTAGAAGTTAAGTTAGCCGGATTTACTCCTTTTTCAATTAAAAGATCCATCACCGCTTTTGCTCTCTGCTCAGATAATTTTTGGTTTGCTTTTGCATTACCTACATTATCTGTATGTCCGTTAATAGTAAACTTAGCATTTGGATAGTTTTTCAGGATTTCTTTAATAGCATCTAATCTTCCAGAAGTTTCTCCCAATTTAGCATCGCTTAAAGTTGCTTTTCCTGTTGTAAAGAAAATTGATTTTGCTTCCATTTTTAATTGTGCTAATGTTTCTTTGGTAACTTTAGGACAACCTTTGTTATCTGCTGGTCCATATACTAACGGGCATTCATCATCTTTATCTAATACCCCATCTTTATCAGCATCTAAACTTGGACAACCTTTATTTTCTGCTAATCCAGCTTCATTCGGGCACGCATCATCTTTGTCCAAAATTCCATCTCCGTCTGTATCCGGCCAAGGACATCCTTTATTTTCTAAAGGACCTGCAACTGCTGGGCATGCATCTACATTGTCTAATAAAGTGTCTCCGTCAGAATCTTTCCAAGGGCATCCTTTGTTTTCTTTTGGTCCCTCAACATCCGGACAAGCATCGTCTTTGTCAAAAACACCATCTTTATCTGTATCCGGCCAAGGGCATCCATTATTTTCTACAGGACCGGCAACTTTTCTACAAGCATCTTGTTTGTCAATTACACCGTCACCATCTGTATCTTTAAATTGTTTTTCGTAAACCGGAATTTTCATTCCTAAGTGAAAATCGGCTCCTTTTGAATCTTTAGAAACTAAATTACTTAAGACAGAACCAGAACCAATGAAGAAAACACCTGCGCGTAAACCTGCTCCAGCCTGCATACCACTGTATTCCATGTAGGTCATTGGTACATAAAAACTAAACCATCTGCTTTCGTAACGAGGCGTCAATGTAACTCTGTCTGCAATTCCGTATGAGTTTAATTTATTCTCAGAAACCATACTGATATCTCCGTTAAGATTCAAGTAAAATTTGTTGTGCATATTCCAGTCAACATCAGCATGAATAGCTGTTGGTAAATTTGTTTTTACCCCTTTTGTACTTGAAACCTTAGTATAATGTTCGTTTAAGAATTCATATAAATCATCAGCATCATCAATCATTTGCTGTGTAATAGCTCCATTTACATTATAAGTATCAATTTTTGAATTCTTATAATTGATAGAACCAATATCGGTTACAGATAATCCAAAACGCAATTTGTATTTGTTTAGATCTCTAAAGTTGTTGTCTGCAGGTTTTGCATTTCTAATATCATATTTTTCGTAATCTGGTCTCCATTCGTAAACCAATCCAAAATCAAAACCAAATCCGCGTGAAGCTGCATCAAAATCATAATCTTCATTATTTTCCCAATCCTGGCTTCCTCCTACAGAAATTTCGCCGCTTGAAATTAACGATCCTTGTTTTGGATTTACTGTATTTTCAAGGTAAGCCACACTTACATTTTTCCCCTGAACATAAGCATTTGCTCCGCCCTGAAGATATTTAGCCGTTAAACCTCCTTTTAAAAAGTGCTGATTCTTTTGGTATAAAACCGCAGCATAAGAAATACCAACTTCTCCCCATGCATTTGCTGCTACATTTGGGTTCCCAAGGTTGTAATTAAAGTTATCTGATTTATCTAAACCGTCTCTAACCTGATCTACAAGGAATCCGTTAAGTTTGTTTACATTAGCAATTGATCTTGCTCTTGTAAATACGGCCAAAGTGTGTTTTGGCGCAATGTTAAACATAAACGAAGGTCCCATGATATCAAAATTAATCAATGCATTATTAGCATTTTTTGGGCTCATTTTTGACTGGGTGTCAAAATCATATCCGTCTTTGTAAACATCAAAAAGTTTAACTCCATATAAATCGTTCTGAACAGAACCACTAATAGAGAATAAATTAATATCCGTTTTAAAACGAGAATCGGCTATCGAAGCCGGATTAAAAAGTACACTCTGAACTCCTGCATAATTGTCCTGAAAATATCCCATATAGGATTGTGCATCGGCTTGTAAAGAGGTAATAAAAAGAAATAAAATAAGTAATAGTTTCTTCATTAAAATTTGGGTTTTGAGTTTAAGTTGGCGGCAAAACTACAATAATCAAATCATTAAAATGTTACGTAAACATTGAATTGATGTAACATCTTTGATTAATTATGTAAGAAACTCCAAGTGCTTCCTTTTTAATTTTGGACTAAACCCATAAAATCAATCAATTATGACTCCAAATATCGGAATATCTGCCGCTAACTTAAAAAAGAGTTCTACCATATTAGCCACAATTTTATCTAATGAAATGACACTTTATGTAAAAACCAGAAAGTTTCACTGGAATATTTCGGGAAATAGTTTTATGGAATTGCACAAATTGTTTGAAGAACAGTACCGAATTCTGGAAGCTCAAATTGATGAAGTTGCTGAAAGAATTAGTCAGCTTGGTGAAAAAACCATTGGCACAATGAAAGAATTTATAGAAAATTCGACTCTTAAAGAATCTCCAAAAGAATATGCGTCTCAAAAACATATGCTTGAAGAACTTCTGGAAAATCATGAGCAACTGGTTACTGAATTTAGGGATTATATTCCGGTTTTTGAAAATGAAACGAAAGATGCCGGTTCTGCCGATTTTGTTACAGGTTTATTGCAGGAACACGAGAAAATGGCATGGGTTTTACGCCGTTATAAAGTATAGAATAAGCGAAAATGTGAATTATGCAGCGGAAGCCGAAATTGATGTAAAATTTATTCAAAATACAAGTTGCACCTTTACATTACTATTAATAACAAACAAAAAAACACGATCATGAATACTACAGAGATAAAAGGAAACTGGAATGAGTTAAAAGGAAAATTGAAGCAAAAATATGCTGAATTAACAGATGACGATTTGATGTTTGCTGAAGGAAAAGAAGACGAAATGTACGGAAAACTTCAGCAGAAACTGGGAAAAACAAAAGAAGAATTTCATCAAATCCTGTCAGATTTGTAATCCTTACAACTCAATCAGGGAAAATACCGTCTAGTAAACAAATATTAGGCGGTATTTTTTTGAAAGTTTTACTGATTTATATACTGTTTAACTTATTTTTAAAAAACATTAAACGCGGTAACCACAAAATAATTAATTATCTTTAACCAAAATTTTTTATAAAATGAAACTATTTATAAAGTTTGACATTAACACCATTTGCTCACTTTATCTAAAACAAAATCTGGAACAAAATAATATAAATTTTACCAGTTTAGGTTTTGGAGAAATTGAAATTGATGATAATCTGGATGCTGATGCACTAGAAACTTTAAAAAATAATCTAACCCCGTGCGGATTTGAAATAGTTGAAAATCAGAAAAGTGTTTTAGTTCAGAAAATAAAAGACGCCATAATTGAATTGGTATTTATGGAAGACAGCAATAACTACAAAAGTTCTGTATTTCTTGCCGAAAAACTGAATCATAGTTATGGATATTTGTCGAATGTGTTTTCAGAAGTAACCTATTCTTCTATCGAAAATTTTATTATTTTACAAAAAATTGAGCGAGCAAAACAATTAATTATTATCAACGAAATGAGTTTAACTGAAATCGCATTCTTACTAAATTATTCTAGTGTTGCGCATTTAAGTACACAATTCAAAAATACGACCGGAATTACACCGTCGGCATTTCAAAGAATAATTAAGAAACGAAGAGAAAACCTAAAATAAAAACCTAAATAACATACTAAAATGCAAAAAAACGCATTAAATATATTACTGGCAGATGATGATGAGGATGATCGTCTTTTTTTTAAGGACGCATTTGAAGAAATCAAAATACAAACTAACGTAGAATTTGTGCATGATGGAATGCAGTTGATGGATTATTTATTAGATTCTGACAACAAACTGCCGGATATTTTGTTTCTGGATTTGAATATGCCAAAGAAAACCGGGAAAGAGTGTTTGATTGAAATTAAAAAAACAGAGCATCTGAAAAATATAATAATTGCTATCTACTCTACTTCATCATCTGAAGAAGATATTGAAGATACCTTTATTCAGGGTGCTAATATCTACATCAAAAAGCCTAGTGATTTTAATACGCTTAAAAAAATAATTAATGAAGTCGTGACCGTAAACTGGCACTATCATACCTCTGGGTTAAACCGTGATAATTTCCTGCTGCGACTAAAATAAAAATAATAGTATACCAATGAAATGGATACCAAATTTTAATTCTTCAAACTCTTTGAGAGTTATTTTTGTAATCGCAGTTTTCATTCTGTTATTTCTTTCTTCTATTGCTTATAAACATAATCAGGACTTAAACGAGTCTAGCAAACTGGTTATGCATACGTACGAAATAAACATTCAGCTCGAACGTTTAATGTCGGCAATAAAAGACGCCGAAACCGGCCAGAGAGGTTATATTATTACCCGAAATGCACGATTTTTAACTCCTTATATTTATTCTCGAGATAAAGTAAATACATCGTTCATTACCTTAAAAAAATTAACTGCTGATAATCCAAAACAGCAGGAAAATCTTCGAAAGTTATTTAAACTGATAATTCAGCGTTTTGTTTCTTTCGAAAATTGCCTAAAATACAGCGATCCCAAAACATATGATAAACGAAAACTCGATAATCATATGTTTGGAGGACGAATTCTGATGGAAAACATTCGTTTTAAAGTAGACGAAATGAATGACATCGAAAAAACATATCTTAAAAACAGACTTAAAATTTACGATGACGAAATTTCATTAAGTCCGCTTTTCTCTATTTCTTTATTTTTAGCAGCCTTATTCTTTATTCTTTTGGCGTACAGACAAATCAGTAAAGATTTTCAGCGCTTGAAAATTTTCAATAAAAAACTTTTAATTTCAAACGGATTAATTGCTGAATCTGAAGTTATTGGTAAATTCAGCACCTGGCAATGGGATTTGGATGCTAATAAAATTGATTATTCAGACAATCAATATCGTTTGCTGGGTCATGAACCCGGATCATTTGTTCCTGCAAAAGAAACCTTTTTAGATTTTGTGCATCCAGATGATAAAGAAACCGTTTCCAATTCTATTGAAGGGATCATCAAAAACAGACAACTTCCGTTTGTGTATTATAAAATACTTCTTCCTAATCACGAAATACGATATTTTAAATCTACAGGAAAATTATTAACCGATCAACAGGGAAGTAAAATTTTACTGGGAATCAATTTTGATATTACCGATGAACATTTACTGAATATAGAATTACAGGAACGTAATAAGGAACTTGAAAAAAGCAATAAAGAACTGGCTTCTTTTAATCACGTTGCAAGTCACGATTTACAGGAGCCGCTTAGAAAAATACAGACTTTTATCTCGAGAGTTTCAGATGCCGATAAAGCGGTTATGTCACAAAGTGCAAGAGATTATATTTCTAAAATTGAAGTTTCGGCAAAAAGAATGCGCGTTTTAATTGATGATTTACTTTTGTTTTCGAGAACAAATACAACGAAGAAGGAATTCATTAAAATGAATTTAAATGAATTACTGGATAATGCCGAATCTGAACTAACAGAAATTATTGAAGAAAAAAGTGCCGTAATCATGGCAGCGAAACTTCCTAAACTTTCGGTTATTCCGTATCAAATCGAACAGCTTTTCATCAACTTAATCGGTAATTCTCTAAAATACAGCAAACCTAATGTTATACCGGCAATTACGATTGACAGTATAAAAGTAAATTCTGAAGATTATCCGGAAATTTTAGATCAGAATATTAAGAAGTTCCATAAAATTACTTTTACAGATAACGGAATGGGATTTGATCCTCAATTTAAGGAAACAATCTTTATTTTATTTCAGCGTCTGCATTCTAAAACTGATTATCCGGGAACCGGAATCGGGTTAGCAATTTGTAAGAAAATCGTAGACAACCATAAAGGTTATATTATGGCAAACAGCGAGCTGAATAAAGGTTCTGTTTTTACCATCTTTCTTCCGGACTAAACTTCGTTAACACCCTAAAACACTACACATTAAACGTTATATAAATTCTTTATGGGAATTATATAACGTTTCTTTTTTATGCTGTAAAGCAAAACGTTCCATTCGTTAGCATCTTTGTAATGTAATACTTTATGAAGTAATAATGACAGCAAGACCCGTACTTAAAGTAACATTGTTTAAAGTACTTTTTATACTAATTATAATCTGCATTTCATCATGCAAAAAAAATAATTCAATAGAAAACGTATTAAAAAAAAATGAAGCTTTTACAAAAAATGAAGAAGAAGAAACAATAGCTTTCTTTTTTATTGAAACGGCAAATCTTGGAAAAACGATTATTTCAAAAAGTCAAATTGCACAACAAAAAAGTTCAGAAAATTCAATAGTGATTTTAGGTAAAAAAATCGAAAACCATCAAAATCGGCTGTTGCAGGAAATAACAGAATTAGCAAATAAAAAACTGCTTATCATATCTGAAATAAATGCATCGCACCGACAAGATACTTACGAATTGATTATCGCAAATTCATCCAGTTTTGACAGAGTTTATTTGAATTCTATGAAAAAATGCCTCGAAGAGCAGATTAAGTTATTAGAAAACGTTTCGAAAGAGACCAACGATAAAGTAATTTTAAAATTAGTATTGAAGTATTTGCCTGAACAGTTTGATTTACTTAGGGAAACCGAAGTTTTGATCAAAGAACACAATTAAAAAAAAGAGAAATTATTAAAAGCCCAGATTACTAACTAAATTATTTTATTATGAAAATGCAAACTAATTTTTTATGCGCCTTAACCCTTTTTATTTCAGCTTCATTTGGAATGCTGCACGCTCAGGACAATAATGTAAATACCGAGTTTGGTGTAAAAGGAGGATTCAATATGTCTAACCTGTACGGAAGCGGTGATGATGTAGATGACAATAATATACTATACGGATTTAATGCCGGTGTATATGCAACATTACCAATTTCAGATTTCGTAGCTATTCAACCAGAGGTTTTGTTTACTACAAAAGGTGCTGAATTTGAATACAACAATGCTTTTGCAAGCGGATCGACTAAATTCAAATTAAATTATATCGAAGTTCCTCTTTTAGTAAGAGTTAACATTACTAAAAACTTTAACATTCATGCCGGTGGATATGCATCTTACCTGGTAAGTTCTAAAGTAAGCGGAGACGGCGATATTAGCTTTGATCAGGAAATCGACAGAGATGATTTAAGCAAATTTGATGCTGGTATTGCTGCAGGTATTGGAGTAGACTTTAGTCCAATAAGCATTGGATTACGTTACAACTACGGTCTTACAACTGTTGGAAAAGAAAGAACGGTTGCCGGAACTACTTATACTGTTCCAGATGCAAAAAACAGCAATTTATCCTTATACCTTTCGTATAAGCTAAATTAAACTGAATTACTAACCCACAAAATAAAAAACCATGTCAAACTTATTATACACCATCGCAGTAATATTAATCATTCTGTGGGCTCTTGGATTCTTTGTATACAGTTTTGGAAGTATTATCCATATTCTATTAGTAATTGCGATTATCGCAGTATTACTAAGACTGATCAAAGGACGAGACATTTAAAAAACGAATCAACATTAAATAAATATATTAATCTATTAAAAATCAAATATTATGAAAGCAAGTAACACAATTTTAGGAATCGTAGGAGCCGCAGTGGCGGGAGCATTATTAGGAGTTTTATTCGCACCGGATAAAGGTTCAAACACCAGAAAAAAAATCAAAGACAAATCGAAAGATTACGGAGATAATATTAAAACAAAATTTGATGGTATTGTAAGCACAATCTCTTCAAACGGTAAAGAAATCATCGAAGAAGGAAAATCAAAATTCAATCAGGTAAAAGAGGATTTCAATGCAGTTAAAGATGAAGCTAAAGCTGTAAAATCGAACTACTAAATACAAAGTGATTTTTTCAAACCATAAATACCAATATCATGGAACCAAATGCAACAACAAACGAGAATTTAAATCTTTATGAAAAAGCTGAAAACTATACAAAAACAAGTTTAGAATTATTAAAACTTAAAACTGTATGTTCAGTTGCCGATGGTGTTTCATCATTAGCATCAAAGATCGCAGTCGGTATTGTTGTTGCATTTTTTACCTTATTCCTTAATATAGGTTTAAGTTTATGGATAGGAAAAGAACTGGGAGAATATTATTTCGGCTTTTTTATCATGGCACTTTTCTATTTAATCGTAGCCATTATAGTGCACAAAACGCATCATAAGCTGATAAAAACTCCAATTGGAAATTCGATTATATCGAGCATTCTAAAAGAAAAGTAAAAACTGATTTAAACCAATTAATAACTAAACCAGACTATTATGGAGCCTATTTACACTATTGATCAATTAAATCAGAGAATAAAACTATTAGAAGACCGCCAGGATACAGAATGGTGCGCGATTAAAGACCATATTGAGGACCTTAAAGAGAATTTAAAGCCTATTAACCTAATTCGAAATACGGTTGAAGAAATCAACGAAACAGTTGGTTTTAAAAGCCATCTGGCACAATCTGCCATAAGTATTGCGATTGGTTATTTTGCCAAAAGATTTATTGTTGGTAAAGGCGATTCGATGTTTAAAGGAATTTTAGGTTCAATCGTACAGCTTATCGTAACCAATCTGGTTTCAAAACCAAGCGAATCTTCGCATGATACTTCTGACGAAGAAGAAGAATCATCACAATATGAACCATCTAGAGAGTAATTGTTAAACTTAAATTTTGCATCATGGAAAAATTAAGCCACATAGTATTAAAAAACGGTGTATACATGTACTCTAATCTATATAAATGTTTTGAATACACACGAGTATTTTTTGGTATCTAACTCGTTTATACGTTTCTGCTATAACAAACGGTTAAACAGTTAATACTTCTATTATATTTTAGGTCCTGAGGTTCTAAGACACTAAGGCTCTGGAGTTTTAGTTTCTAAGTTAGAAAACTCTTAATCGAAAAAGAGATTGTTTCGCACTAGTGAAACAATCTCTTTTTTTTTAGGTTCTGAGGTTCTGAGGTTCTGAGGTTCTGAGGTTCTGAGGTTCTGAGGTTCTGAGGTTCTGAGGTTCTGAGGTTCTGAGGTTCTGAGGTTCTGAGGTTCT
>NZ_JALKAC010000002.1 GCF_024171645.1 Flavobacterium sp. HSC-32F16
GGCGGCAACAATGGAAATTTCTATAAAACAGCAAAAACTGAAAACCTGGAAAGAAACCGTGTGTGGCTGAACTTCACAAATGCACAGGGAGCTTTTAAACAAATTTTGGTAGGTTATATCGAAGGGGCATCAAACGGATTAGATCTTAATTATGATGCGGCTAGTTTTAACGGGAACACTTATGTAGATTTTTACAGTATCAGCGAAACAGCTAAATTTTCTATTCAGGCCAGAGCGCTTCCTTTTGAAAACAGTGATATAATCCCGTTAGGCTACAAAACAACAATTGCAGGAGATTTCACCATTTCGATTGATCACGTTGACGGATTCTTTGACAGCCAGAATGTATATCTGGAAGATAAAAAAACAGGGGTTACATCAGATTTAAAAACAGGCGATTACACTTTCAAAACAGAAATCGGTACTTTTACAGACCGTTTCAGCCTTCGTTATACTAATAAAACATTAGGAACAGGTGATTTTGAAAATGTAAAAGACGGACTTTTAATTTCTGTAAAAGATAAAATAGTCAAAGTAACTTCTGCAAAAGAAAACATCAAAGAAGTTTCTGTTTTCGATATTACAGGAAAACTGATTTACAATAAAAAGAAAGTTGCAAATACTGAATGGTCAATTTCAAACCTTCAGTCTGCAGATCAGGTGCTGCTTGTAAAAGTTTCCCTTGAAAACGATGCACAAGTAACCAGAAAAATCATTTTCAAATAAAAATCATTTTCTTTAATCAAATAAAAAATCCATTTGTCAGCTGGCAAATGGATTTTTTTATTTAAGATATAATATACTTTTATGCTTTTTCAATTAAAATACTAACTGCATTTCCACCAAAACCAACAGCATTTACCAAGATCTTTTTAATTGATTTCTTCTGATTTCTCTTTTCTGAAAATGGAGTTTCTATAAAAGTATCATATTGCATCATTAATAATGCCAGCTCCAGACTCAACATTCCTGAAGCACCAAAAGTATGTCCGATTTTCCATTTATTTGTTGTTAGCAAAGGAACATCTAAACCAAATACTTTTTCAATTGCTCGTAATTCTGTCAAATCTCCTTTTATGGTTCCGGGAGCATGCATTACGACAGCATCGATACTTTTTAAATCAATATCCCTTAAAGCCATTTTCATCGATTTTTGAAAACAATCTGCTTCCGCAGAAATAGAAATATTATGTTCCAAAATTTCTGTTGCATACCCAACTCCCGTTACATATGCAATCGCGTTTTCTTTTTCACCGGCTTCTAAACAACAAACTGCCGCTCCTTCTCCCAAAATCATAGTATTTTGTGATTTATCAAAATCGAAAGCTAGATTAGGCCAAAGATCTGCATTTTGATCAATACGTGAATATATTTTTAAGGCACGCATTTGAGCAATGGTAAAATCAGTCAAAGGCGCTTCACTTCCTCCAACTAAAAACTTATCAGCCATTCCTGATTTTAACCAGGCAACCCCGTTTAAAAGTGCATGAAGTGCTGTTGAACAAGTAATAGAATGTGAAATTTCAGGCCCGGAACTTTGTAAATCATGGGCAATCCAAGATGAAATATTTCCTAAAGTAGTAGTTGGCGACGATAAGGTCTGTGATTTTCCGGTTTCGAGATATGCTGCATAATGCTTTTCGAATAAATCTGTAGCACCTCTTGAAGAACCAATATTGATTCCAAAAACATCATCTTTTTTCCAACCTGCATTTTCAACAGCTTTTCTGGAAGCGGCTAAAGCAAATAAAACCGAATCATCTAAAAATTTATATTTAGTATCAGACTCCCTTATTTCAGCAATAATTCGTTTTGATTCGGCATCTAAAGACGCAACAGAAGTTTCCTGCTGATCTAAAAACTGCTTTTCAAAACAATGCTTTTTATCAAGATATTTTTCCCAAATCTCATCGCTGTTATTTCCTAACGGAGAAATAGATGAAAAAGCAGTTATGGCAATTTTAGGTGTATTCACAATAGTTAGTTTTGTACAAAGGTCTGTAAAAATGGCACATTAATAACACAGGTTGAACAGATTTACACACAGGAAATAATTAATCTGTGTTCATCCTTTAATCCTTTAAATTTGCGGGCAAATTATACCATTTCAATAGCTTCTTCAATTGTATTATATACTTTTTGAAGTTGTTCATCTGTCATTATATACGGAGGTAAAATGTAAACGATATTTCCAACCGGCCTTAAAACAACGCCTTTATCAATAAAGAAGTTATACAATTTGGTCCGCATTGATCCGTAATAACTTTCGCTTGAATCCGATTTTATTTCGACAGCAAAAATAACTCCCAAAACTCTGGCAGTTAAAACTTTTGGATGCTTTTCAACTTTCCTTTGAAACTCTAAATGGTTTTTATTTATTCTTTCAATATTGCGCTGCATTTCATCAGTCAGCAGCAAATCTATACTTGCTAAAGCGGCGGCACAACCTGTAGGATTTGCTGTAAAAGTGTGTCCATGAAACAATGCTTTATTAATATCGTCATCATAAAATGCATCAAAAATATCTTGGGTAAATGTTGTAATCGCCATTGGGATTGTTCCTCCGGTTAATGCTTTTGAAAGACAAATCATATCCGGTTCTTCCAAAACATAATCCATTGCAAATGTCTTTCCGGTTTTTCCAAAACCAGTCATTACTTCATCGGCAATTGTCAGAACTTTATTTTCTTTACAAATCTGAATTAATTTTGCTAAAGATTCTGGTTTATACATCACCATTCCAGCCGCACCTTGTACCAAAGGTTCAAAAATAAATCCCGCACAATTGTTATTTTTGATTGTATTTTCCAGCGCCTCAAAACTTGTCTGCTCCTTCCCCTCTATCGGAACCGGAATTCGAACCACATCTATAAACATACCCTGAAAAGCCTGTGTGTAAAATGAAATTCCACTTGCTGCCATTGCTGCAAAAGTATCTCCGTGAAAGGCATTTTCAAAAGCAATAATAGTCGTTCGTTTTTCATTTTTATTAAAAAAATATTGCAAAGCCACTTTTATAGCTACTTCAACAGCTGTTGAACCATTGTCTGAAAAGAAAATTTTCTGCTGATTTTTAGGCAGAATCTCTATTAGTTTTTCAGCTATTTTTACCGCCGGTTCATGCGTAAAACCTCCAAATAATACGTGTTCTAAAGTAGTCAGCTGTTTGTAAATCGCATCGGCAATATATTTATTGCTATGCCCAAACGGATTTACCCACCAGGAAGCAATGGCGTCAATATATTCTTTACCATCTTCATCCCAAAGCAACACCCCTTCGGCTTTTGTAATCGCGATTGGTCTTTGTGCTGTTTTGTGCTGCGTATAAGGATGCCATAAATATTGGCTGTCTTTTTCTGTTAAAGTCATCTATGTAATATTGTCGATTTCTGATTTTAGGTTTTAGATTTTTCTAATGATAGTAAATCATTTCGGAACAAATCTGCGTATTCAAGAATTACATTTTGATCAAAAAAGGGTTCTTTGTCAATTCTCCCAATGTATTTTATTTTGGTTTTGTTCAGAATTAAACTTTCTGTTGATTTGTTTTCGCTTCCGCTGAAGATAATTCCTGCCACTTTAAATCCTCGATTCTGGATTGCTTCAATCGTTAATAAAGTATGATTGATACTCCCAAGATAATGCCTGGAAACTACTATAATCTTATAATCGGCTTTTATTAAATCGATGATGGTTTCGTTTTCATTTAACGGAACAAAAATGCCGCCCGCACCTTCAATAACTAAATGATTATCTGATTTAGGTTCCTTAATTTGATTCAATTCGATCGTTATTCCATCAATTTCCGCAGCCAAATGCGGGCTGGCTGGTGTATTTAATTGATAACTATTCTCGAAAAGCCGGGTCTTTTTATTAGAAATTAGAGATTGAACTTTATGTGTATCTGAATGATCTAAATCTCCCGCCTGAACAGGTTTCCAATAATCAGCCTCTAAGGCCTCAACAATTATAGACGAAGCGATTGTTTTTCCAACATCAGTAGAAATTCCTGTTACGAATATTTTCATAAATTGATTGTTTCACAGAGATTTTCAAAAAATGCACAAAGATTCAAAAAAATTACTTTTCCTTTTTTGTGCTGCTTTGTATTTTTTGTTTGTGACTTTGTGTAATAATTTATTCAAAAATACCAATAAAAAAAGAAACCCATCATTACGATGGGCTCAGTTTATTAATCTTCTTTTAATTCGTCTAAAACTTTTCTGATTTCTTTGGCAAATTTTCCATAAAAATGACGCACCCACCATTCTACATAAAATCCCATAAAAAACAAACTAAAAAATACGATTGAAAACAACCCGATCAATTGGGAATTAGTAAACTCATCTGAAAAAAAACCCGGCACTTTAGAAAACGCATAATAAGAGAAACCTACTAAATACAAAATCAAAAAGGGTGTCAGCGCAAAGCCAAAAGTTTTATAAAGCTCCATATTCAATCTTATATCAAAATAAATTTCATACAAACTGTCTTTTGTCTTTAAAGTTAATGTATTGAGTCTTTTATAAAACTGATAAAATCTTACCAAATAATACGCACAAATAGCGACGTATAAACTAAAAAGCAAGTAAAACAAAATGTCCATTTTTTCCGGAAAATCATATATTAACGGAACAAATCCAAGAATGGCAATGCACACGATTTGATATTTAAATTCTCTTTTAAGATTTCTTTTGATTTTATCCAGAGGTGTATTTACCAATTGTATTTTTTCTAGGTTATTAGGAACAACAACATTTTCAGTTTTCTCATTGTTCCATGCATTTTGTATGTCGTTAAAATCCATATCCTTGGTTTTTAATTATTTCTTTTAATTTTTCTTTTGCTCTATTCAGTTTTACTCTGGCATTTCCTTCTGAAATTCCAAGATTTTCTCCTATTTCTTTATGTGAAAATCCTTCTAACTGATAAAAAATAATAGCCTTGTCAATTTTTTCCAGTTTTTGAACTGCTTTATAAAAATGTTCTATCTGGCTTTCTTTAATCTGAGAATCGCCTTCTTCCTCTTTTACATTATCTGAAGCGATATCATATTTATCAACTTTTCGTTTTTCTTTCTTTAGAAAAACAATTGCCGTATTTACTGCAACCCGATACATCCATGTCGAAAATTGGCTTTCGTTTCTAAAAGAATCATACGATTTCCAAAGCTGGCAAATAATTTCCTGAAATAAATCCTTTTGATCGTCATGCGTATCCATGTACATTTTAGAAACTTTATACAAAATACCCTTATGACTTTCTATCCGATTTAAAAATTCCTGTTCCTTTTCTTTCAAAATCTACTTTAGAATTGGTTCTACCTTATAACCTGCTTTTCTGAGCAAATTAATAACTCCAAATTCTCCTCCCAAATGTGCTGATCCAACGGCAAAAAAGACACTTTCTTTTTTCATTATTTCAGGCATATTTTTAGCCCAATTTAGATTTCTTTCGTCCAAAATAATCTTTTTTGTTTTTTCGCTTGTAAACTTTTCGTCAGTTGTAATATTGTATAATGAATCAATATTTTCTGTTTTATAAGTCGAAACTAATTTTGTCGTTTCTTCTGGCGCGGATTCTTCTAGCATTGCAATTATTTCATCATTTGTGTACGCATTTTCAAGTATTCCAAATTGGTCTTTTACAGATTCTAGTCCGCCAATTTCAATATTCCTTTTCTTCGCCTGTTCTATAAATTCCATTTCGTAGAATTTTAAATCTGTACAGCCAAAAGTTTTCATCGAAATCAAACTCAAAACGGTTAGCAGACTAAAACTGTCAACTTGTTGCACCGTCATTCCAGTAGTTTTTTTCAAAATCGCATCCAATTTAGCTAATTGTATCGAATTCAGCTTTTTACTCAATGATTCTTTTCCCATTGCCAGTTGCTGCATTTCCAACATTTCTTTTGGATCAGAAAAGTTAATTTCCAGCATTAATTTTTCTGAAGACTCGAACGCTTTTTTTGTTTTATCAGCCAAAAAATAATCAGGAGAACAAATCATGTGAATCGTTCCGTATAAATAAGAAGGCTTCGAAAGTCCGTTTCCCGAAACTTCCCATAAAAGTGAGTTTTCTAATTTTGAAGATGTTGTTTGAGCTTTTGTTTTTGCTCCAAAAAGAATTAGTGTAACTATAAATAACTTGAATAGATTTTTCATTTTGAGGTGAATTTGGTTGATGAATGAAACTCATTTTGTAATTACAACCCGTAAGTAAATGAATTGTCAAAACGTTACAAAAAAACTAAAAATTTATTTGGGCCACGGATCAAACATCTGATTATCAAAATATCACTCTGAGCAAAATCAAAGAGTTCGCGAACTAAAACAGACTTGGACTTCGCTCAGCCTGACAATGAAATCTAAAATATGAAATCTCGCAAAAGCTCTAATACGGAACTAATTTCTTCTTGCGAATTATAGCTGTGGATGCAAAAACGCAAACGTTCCTGGCGCTCAGGAACTGTTGGAGAAAGTATCGGTTTTACATCAAAACCCTTATCTTGCAATTGCTGAGCCAGCTTTTTTACGTTTTCATTTCCCTGAACAATTGCAGATTGAATAGCAGATTTACTTCGAACAAATATGGGTTTTAAACCCAATAAGTTTTTCTGCTGATTGAAGAAAACAATGTTTTGACGTAATTTTTGAATTGCTGCTTTCTCAACTTCTAATTGCTGATATGCTATTAAAATTGTGGCAACAGAGTGTGGCGACAATCCTGTGGTGTAAATAAAACTTCGGGCGAAATTTACGAGATATTCTTTAAGTTCCGGACTTCCAAGTACAACCGCACCGTGACAGCCTAATCCTTTCCCGAAAGTCATAATTCGGGCAAAAATTCTGTTGTGTAAATTTAAATATTGAGTCAATCCTTCGCCTTTTTCACCAAAAACGCCTAAAGTATGCGCTTCATCAACGACGAGATAACAATTGTATTTTTCAGAAAGCTTTACTAACTCTTCTAAATTTGGAGTATCTCCATCCATAGAAAAAACAGTTTCGGTAACGATATAAATATTGGTGTCTGGAAATTTCAGAATTAAATGCTCTAAATTTTCAAAATCATTATGATTGAATTTAAAAGATTTGGCATTTGACATTGTAATTCCATCCCGAATTGAAGCATGACTTAATTCATCATATAAAATAACATCATTTCTTTGCGGTACAGCGCTAAAAAAACCCAGATTGGCATCGTAACCCGAATTAAATATTAAAGCCGATTCTGCCTCATGAAATTGCGAAATAAAACTTTCTGCAATGTGATAAAGGGAATGGTTTCCAGAAATTAATCTTGAACCAGTTGCTCCATTTTGAAAAATTTCATTTTCGTGCAAGTAGGCATGAGTAAGTTTGAAGATCGTTTCTGATTTTGAAAACCCAATATAATCATTTGAAGAAAAATCAATGAGATTGTTAAACACAGGTAATTTACGAAGCGAGTTGTTATGCATTCGCTTTTCAAGCTTTTGATTTAGATTTTCAGGTAAGTTCATAAAACAAAGTTATGAAATTGAAATTTGGAAAAATCAAGAGACAGATCTTCATTATTACAACATTCTCAAGGCAGTGTCCTTAATAATTGAAAAAATTAACTTTAATCCAATTGTGAATCTGCCATACTTCAAAAAAAAAGCCAAACAATATTTGTCTGGCCTTCTTCTATTCTCAAATTATTATTCTCTTTCTATATTATTTAAGTATAAAAACTTTATAAGACAGATATGAAAAAATACATTAAAATCAATTAATAAACTTTATAGGTCACAGAATTAGTTGTGGTACTTATAATTGTATAAATAGTACCTGCTGGCAAACCACGCTGAACAATATCTCGTTCAATAGGAATAAGTGGTGATTCGCAACAACTATTCCACGCACAGGTGTATGTTGCACCAAACACAACACTTCTGACTTCAACTGTGTTTTGATTCTCTGTTGAAGTTTTAATAACATTCTTAGAATTCGTAGTTAGAGACATTGTCCCAAAACTTAACGCAATTAGCAGCATTCCCAAAAAAACTTTTTTCATAATATTTTTTTTAAATGTTAATACGCTTACAAACATAATGTATGTTAAGTAAAATATTACAATATTTTATACTTAGTTTTCATCTTTTTTGTTAATTTTCTGACACAAAAACATTTGTAGCGATATTTTATTAAACATTAAAAGGATAACCAATCAACAACTGCGCTTTTAGTTAAATTCATAAAAAAAGCCAAACATTTCTGTTTGGCTTTCTATTATTCTAAAAATTGTCTTAGTCAACTAAAACAATTATTTTATTGTCTTTCATTTCGATTGTACCTGACGTAATCTCTAATGTATAAGTTTGGTCATTAACTCTCGTAAATTTATCCGCTACCTCTTTAGAAAAGCTAAAACTTGGCGCTGCAATTTTTATAGTTCCTTTTTCTAGAATAGAAACAATAGGAGCGTGATTATTCAAAATTTGAAAGCTTCCATCAACTCCAGGTAATGTAACAGATGTAACTGTTCCTGAAAATAATTTTGCCTCTGGTGATACTATTTCTAAAATCATATTTTTTTTAGTTAATAGTTGATGGTTGATGGTTGATGGTTGCTTTCTAACAACTGACAACTAACAACTAACAACCAATATTATTATGCTTCAGCTAACATTTTTTCTCCAGCCTCAATAGCATCCTGAATAGAACCTTTTAAGTTGAAAGCTGCTTCTGGAAGGTGATCTAATTCACCATCGATAATCATGTTGAAACCTTTGATAGTATCTTTAATATCTACTAAAACTCCAGGAATACCAGTAAACTGCTCTGCTACGTGGAACGGCTGAGACAAGAAACGTTGTACACGACGTGCTCTAGATACAGAAAGTTTATCTTCTTCAGATAACTCTTCCATACCAAGAATCGCGATGATATCTTGTAATTGTTTGTATTTTTGAAGAATTTCTTTTACTCTTTGTGCACAGTCGTAGTGCTCGTTTCCTAAAATTTGAGGAGTCAAAATTCTTGAAGTAGAATCTAACGGGTCAACCGCTGGATAAATACCTAGCTCAGCAATTTTACGAGATAATACAGTTGTTGCATCTAAGTGGGCGAAAGTTGTAGCCGGCGCCGGGTCAGTTAAGTCATCCGCAGGAACGTAAACCGCTTGTACAGATGTAATAGATCCTTTGTTTGTAGATGTAATACGCTCTTGCATCGCTCCCATCTCTGTTGCCAAAGTTGGCTGGTATCCTACTGCAGATGGCATACGTCCTAAAAGTGCTGATACCTCAGAACCTGCTTGTGTAAAACGGAAGATGTTATCAACGAAAAACAATACGTCTTTACCTTGATCAGTTCCAGCTCCATCACGGAAATACTCAGCGATAGATAATCCTGAAAGTGCCACACGTGCACGAGCTCCAGGAGGCTCATTCATTTGTCCGAAAACGAAAGTAGCTTTAGACTCTCTCATTCCTGGCATATCTACTTTAGATAAATCCCATCCTCCATTTTCCATAGAGTGCATGAAATCATCACCGTATTTAATAATTCCTGACTCTAACATCTCACGAAGTAAGTCATTTCCTTCACGTGTTCTTTCACCTACTCCAGCGAATACTGAAAGTCCACCGTGACCTTTTGCGATATTGTTGATCAACTCCTGAATCAATACTGTTTTACCAACACCAGCACCACCGAACAATCCAATTTTACCCCCTTTTGCGTAAGGCTCGATCAAATCGATTACTTTAATACCTGTGAATAAAACTTCAGATGAAGTTGATAAATCTTCGAATTTAGGAGCTTGTCTGTGAATAGACAAACCGTTTTCTCCTGTTTTTGGCAAGTTTCCTAAACCATCAATTGCATCTCCAATTACATTGAATAAACGTCCATATACATCTGGACCGATTGGCATTTGGATTGGATTACCAGTTCCAACTACTTCATATCCTCTTGACAAACCGTCTGTAGAGTCCATAGAGATTGTACGAACAGTGTTTTCACCAATGTGAGATTGTACTTCTAGAACTAATAACGTTCCGTCTTTTTTTGTGATTTCTAATGAATCATAAATTTTTGGAAGTTCAACATCTTTACCGTTGAAAACTACGTCTACTACTGGTCCAATGATTTGAGCAACTTTTCCTATTACTTTTGACATTACTTATGTATTTATTAAATAGCTATTTAGGTTTATCGAAAATACCTCTTTTTTCAGAGCGCAAAGATAATTTTTTAAAATATAAAATCAATTTTTTTTTCATAAAAAATAGCATGATTTTGTTTGATTCATAAAAGTAGGCAATTTAACTGCGCTTTCTAACAATTTTTAACTAAATAAAAAAAGCTGCTCTATTTTACAAATGAGCAGCTTTTTTTATTTAGTTTTCCGATTATTGAATGGTTTCCGGATACTGAATTGGATATTCTCCTAAATCAACATGTCGTAAAGTTGAACCGTATTTCGCATTTATGGCATCAACAAAGATATTAGCAATCAAGCCATAGCCTCTGGCGCTTGGATGCACACCATCTAAAGAAAAAGCCCCACCGGTTGCAAAAGAAGAAGTCATTGTAAAATTACCAAATCTAATTCCTCCGCTTGCTAATTGTGTCAAAGTGGCTCTTGTATCAACAAATGCCAGTCCTTTTTCTTTTGCCACGGCTTCTATTGTTGCGTTATAAGCATCCGTTGCTTTTTTAATTTCTGCAATTTCAGTTGGAATTAATACATGTTTATCTTGTAATGGATAGGATATTCCAAATGCATTCAGCGGAGCTGGAGGCGCAATTCCAATTCCAGAATTCGCTGCAGTTGGAGCAGACCCAATATCCGGCCTGGTTGTCAGAACAACTAAGTCAGTAGCTTTAGCTTGTCTGGCCTGTCCAAAAACAGCACCATAAAAAGCCGCATTCTGCGCTCCTAACGTAGGTGTAAATGCCGCAGTTAACTGAGCAGACAAATTAGTAAGAGTCTCATCTTTTATCAACAAAGGACTTGTTCCTGTCTCAGAAAGCAAATTAATCCTGTCTCCAGCGTTTAATGCTGTCAACACTTGTTTTAACGGTCCATATAATTGCGCATTAAGAGCTTTAATATTAGCTAAACCTACAACTGCATCTTCTTTTCCAATGGTTTTTGCTGTAAGCGGATTGTAAGGAACAGTTGTAAAATGAGGTAAAGCGGTAATATATGGCAAATTTGCCACAACCCCTTTTGCTCCTTTTGCTGTTAAACCAGCAACTAAATTATTATATACACTCGCAAAAACTGTAGGATCTGTAATATCATTTCCACCATAAGTCGCCGGGTTAGGATTTCCAGTCTGATCTTTTCCTGTTCCTCCCGAAGTCGCATACAGCAAAACATCATTTCCTCCTATAAACAAAGAGAAAAAAGTTGGGTCCTGCACCAAAGCATCAGCCAAAACCGTTGTTGAAGGCGTGCTGGCAAATCTCACAAAATAAGGATTCGCCGCACCGATTGCCACACCAGCAACATTACCATAATTTGCAGCTAATAAGTGATAACTTTTTGCTCCCGGAACACCTAAATTATTAAATGCACCTGTAAGATGAGCCGTAACCTCAGTAGTTGGTTTCCCTGTAACATTTGTTGGAGTTTGAGTTTTTCCTATAAAATACAAACGAGTGCCCGCAATTACATTTCCACCCAATAACAAACCTCCAATATTATCATTCATAAGGGGCTGTGTAAAAGCGCCGCCACCAGCCGCAACAAATTGCTGCGCTAAGATATTTGGATATGAATTCTCCTGCCCTTTTTTAAACAATGCATTATCACTATAACCGGCCGCAAAGGAATCTCCAAGAGCGATATATTTTGTAAAAACTGCTGAACCTGGAACTACCGGAACTTCTTCGGGCGTATTATTATCATCATTATTACAAGCTGCCATAAAGGTTAAAGATACCAATAGCAGTAATTTTATATTTTTTTTCATGTTAGTACTTTTTAAATTATTACCTCTTCATTTTTCATCAAATAACTTCAAAGAAGCTATGTCAATTTCACACAAATAATTAATTTTTTAAGGATTAATTGTCCAAGAAGCAAACCACATCTGTCCAATCATACCTGCTCCAATAACCTGTAGATAATCTGATCCAAAAAGATTTGTTGCTCCAGCTTTTATAACCGATTTCCATTTTGGAATCGCATAATTTACCTGAGCATCCAAAACTGTATTTTCAGGAATTATACCGTCTCCAAATGATGATTCCCATAAGTACTCAGAATTCCATCTAACATTTATATTAAATCCTAAATTTTTTATCACTTTAGAATTTCCTAAAGAAGCTTTAACTCTATGTTTCGGAGTATTAAATCCTGCCACAAAATCAGGATCATCTGCCTGATCAAAATTAAATTGAGCATAATTATAGTTAGCACCCAGTTCAAAATCTTTGTATACTTTTTTAGACAAACCAATACCAAACCCCAAAGAAGAAATTTGTGCAGTAGTATTAGTATATACCTGATAAACTCTTCTGTCTCCAAAAGCCAATGCCTGGTAAGTTTGTTGTACAGCAGGATTTGCCGGATCTGTTCCAACAGTTCCATAGTAAGGAGAGATAACTCTCGCAGTATTCATGAAATCATTATAAATATTGTAGTATCCATTAATATCAATTGACAAATCATTTTGAATTACAGTTCTATATCCCGCTTCAAAAGCCTGAACCTGCTCTGGTTTTACTAACCCTATACTGGCCACCTGAAGATCATTTGGATTTGATGAAGCCGCAAATGCCTGAACCGAAGCTACCGTATATGCATTACGATAAGCATTTTGGCCTGACATATTAATAGTAGCCGGCTGACCAGCAACTGCCTGCCCTGCCGCACTAACATTTACCGTTTCCTGAAAACGATCTAAATTTTCAGCCGCTGAACCAATTAATGCAAACGGCCCTAAGTCTAAACCAATATATTGATCTTGTGTAGTTGGATTACGGAAACCGGTTTGATATGATAATCTAAAGTTATGTCTTTTTGATTCACCCGCCGAATATACAAATGAAATTCTAGGCGAAATGTTTCCATCAAAGTTTTGACTTTTATCATAACGTAATGACCCTGTAAACTTCAATCTGTCATCTAAGAATTTTTTCTGCAATTGAGCATATGCACCATATTCTTTATAATCAATTGGCCCGTCATAATCTGTAAAGATTGTTCCTTCAGAATTCATTACATATTTTCTCCAAGATCCTCCAACTTGAATTTCAGCCCATTTTATCACATCTCTAAAATTATAATTCACATCTGAGTGGTATAATTTTGAATGATCGATAAATTTTGCTCCTTGCGTTAAATCAGGATTTGATATTACATTTGCTAAAGCACTATTAAACTGAGCGGAACCGGGTTCAAATCTAGGCGAACCAGTCGGAGCAGGAAGAAAAGACAAAGCGCTTGGAAGAACATTGTAATCAGCAAAATTTCTTGCTATAGAAGCAGATTGATTTGCATTTGTTCCCATAACAGCACCTGCATATTGATAAGCCGTTGCATAATTCGTAAACCATTCTGTATCCGATTTAGCTGCTCTGTTAACATTCCAGGCAGCAAATCTCATATCATAAGAATCACCGGCATCTTCATCTGTAAAATACACTCTGGCAAAAAAGTTCTTCCCCTTTACTTCCAGTTTACCTTGCTGCATTAAGAAATCTTTTAATGCATATCTGTTTGCTCCCTGATAAATTGTACTTCCTGTACCAATTTTATATTGCAATATAATTTCAGTATCATCTGCCCAAGGCTTAAAATGCATCCCAAAATCAGCTTTCATACTTTTAACTTTATTATCCGTTAAGTCTTGCTCGCGATAACCCGTTCTACTAACTTGTCCAACATTCGGAATAAAAGTAGTAACCTCGTCACCATAAATATTCAATCCATCATAATTTTGATTTGTTGCATGGCTATCTCCTCCAGTCGTCATACTTCTTTTATCACCCGCAATCCATTCTGTAGCGGTCATGTAAGTAAAATTAGCTTTCATAGCAAAATGCTTTGTGAATGCTTTTGCTGCTCTAATTCCAAAATCATTATAATCATTGGTTCCTGCGATGTCCTGACTAGTTTGACCATATTTATAATAAACACTGATTCCTTCATTTGTAAAAGGACTTTTACTATTCATAAACATGATTCCGTTGAAAGCATTTGCACCATAAAGAGCAGAAGAAGCTCCCGGTAAAAGCTCCACACTTGCAACATCAATATCAGAAACACCAATCAGGTTTCCTAATACAAAGTTTAAAGCAGGAGAAGAATTATCCATTCCGTCTACCAATTGCATAAAACGAGTATTGGCTACCGTAGCAAATCCACGAGTATTGATAGATTTAAAAGAAATACTGCTCGTATTGAAATGCACTTCTTTTAAATTCTCTAATCCATCGTAAAATGACGGAGCCGTTGTGTTTTTAATTTCCTGAATACCCATTCTTTCAATAGTAACCGGCGATTCAATAACCCTTTCAGGTGTTCTCGAAGCCGAAACTACAATTTCATCCAGTTTCGTTTCTTCATCTTTTAAAATCACATTTACTTTTTGATTCGCTGATGTTACACTGACTGTTTTCGTTTCAAATCCCACAGCAGAAACCTTTATAGAAAAAGGCAGTTTTGCATTTGTGGTTAATTTAAACGTTCCATCAAAATCAGTAGACACACCACTAGTACTTCCAAGCACAACAACATTGGCACCGGGAATAGATTGTTTGTTACCATCAGTAACAGAACCTGTAATTGTATTCTGCGCAAAGGATATTCCGCTGAAAAACAACATAATTAGCAAGTAGACTCTCATTAGGGTTAGTTTTTTGGTTAGTTTTATTACTAGTTTATCTAGCCAAAATACAAATAATTTTAATATTAATAAAAAAACGTTAAAAAAAACCAATAATAATTACAATTTTTGCAACAATATTAACTATTTCACAATTAGATTTATTAGATTAAAATCAATATTTAATTACTATACCAACAACAATACTATGCATACATATAAAATTTCGTAATATTTTTGAATATTTAATAAAAATACATGTCACAGAAAAAAAATTTGACAATAAAAAAAAGCGAGACCTAAATCTCGCTTTTTTAACATTGTTTATATTTTTAGAAGTATCTATTCTACTGTAACTGACTTTGCTAAGTTACGCGGCTGATCAACATTACAACCTCTCATAACTGCAATATAGTAAGAAAGCAATTGTAATGGAATTGTCGTAATAAGCGGTGACAATGCATCTGAAGTTTCCGGAATTTCGATTACATAATCAGCTAATTCACGAACTTGTGTATCACCTTTTGTAACAACAGCAATGATTTTACCGCTTCTGGATTTGATCTCCTGAATGTTACTTACAATTTTATCGTAGTGACCTTGCTTAGGCGCAATTACAATAACCGGCATCTGCTCATCAATTAACGCAATTGGACCGTGTTTCATTTCGGCGGCCGGATAACCTTCTGCGTGAATATAAGAGATCTCTTTAAGTTTTAAAGCCCCTTCTAATGCCACCGGGAAATTGTATCCTCTTCCTAAATAAAGACAGTTTGGTGCATCTTTAAATTTAGCTGCAATTTCTTTTGCTCTGTCGTTTGTTTCTAACGCTTCAGCTACTTTTTCGGGAATTAATTCTAACTCTTGTAAGTACGCATGGAAATCAGGGCTTGACAACGTTCCTTTTGCTTTTCCTAATCTCAAAGCAATCATAGTTAAAACCGTGATTTGAGTAGTAAATGCTTTAGTAGAAGCTACTCCAATTTCAGGTCCAGCGTGTGTATAAGCACCAGCATGACTTTCTCTTGAAATAGACGAACCTACCACATTACAAACTCCAAACACAAAAGCTCCATTTTCTTTAGCTAATTTAATAGCAGCCATGGTATCTGCTGTTTCTCCAGATTGAGAAATTGCAATTACAACGTCGTCTTTATTGATAATTGGGTTTCTATATCTAAATTCAGAAGCATATTCCACTTCAACCGGGATACGTGTAAATTCTTCAAAGATATACTCGGCAACTAAACCTGCATGCCATGAAGTTCCACAAGCAACAATTAAAATTCGCTTAGCATTTAAGAATTTCTCAAGATTATCTTCAACACCAGCCATTTGAACAATTCCTTCATTTGCATGAAGTCTTCCTCTGTAAGTATCTTTAATTACACTTGGCTGTTCGTAGATTTCTTTTAGCATGAAATGATCATAACCTCCTTTTTCAATCTGCTCCAGATTCAATTGAAGCTCCTGAATATAAGGATCCACTAAAGAGTCGTCTTTAATTTTTCTTACTTTAAGAGGTTTGTGCAGTCTGATATTTGCCATTTCACCGTCTTCTAAATATACTGCATTCGAAGTATATTCAATAAATGGAGAAGCATCAGAAGCGATAAAGAATTCTCCTTCACCAACTCCAATTGCTAATGGACTGCCAAGTCTAGCTGCAACAATTTCGTTTGGATTTTTTTTATCAAAAACAGCAATTGCATATGCCCCTACAACTTGATTTAAAGCAATCTGAACTGCTTTACCCAATTTAATCTTTTCATTTTTCTGAACTTCTTCAATTAAGTTTACTAGAACTTCTGTATCAGTATCAGATTTAAAAGTATAACCACGTTTAATTAACTCTTCTTTAAGCGGCGCATAGTTTTCAATAATTCCGTTGTGAATAATCACTAAATCTCCAGAATTAGAAACATGAGGATGAGAGTTTACATCATTTGGAACACCATGTGTTGCCCAACGAGTATGTCCAATTCCAATACTTCCATTTATAGTAAAACCTTCTTGTGCTTTAGCTTCAAGATCTGAAACTTTACCCTTTGTTTTACAAACTTTTACACCCGACTCGTCATCATATAACATAACGCCGGCACTATCATATCCTCTATATTCGAGCCGTTTCAGCCCTTTTATAACTATAGGATAAGCCTCTCTATGTCCTATATATCCAACAATTCCACACATATATATTTATTAATTTGGTTTCGTGTAGTAAATCTCAAGCCTTAATCTTTTATCATAATTTGCATTACCTGCTGGAATATTATTACCGAACAATATTGTTCCCAGCGGATTCATAACAGATGCTCTTGGCGCTTGAGAAATATTTTCATTCTTCGTCTTTAAAAAATTTGAAGCATTTACATTAATGCTTTCTGAAACAACCAAACCTAAATCAACGTTTTCAGCTGAGCTGTTTTTTATAAGATTTCGAATATGATCTGTAATTCTGATTTTATATAATTTACCTCTTTTATTATCACCTCGTGTAATCAAACCTCCAAAAATGTACTTAGCATCTTTTGGATCAGTAGTTGCACTTGATGTTTGATCTGAGTAATAATCTACAATTGGCAGATTATTTTTCAAATCATATAAATAAACTCGTTTTGGCTCTTCCTTAGCATCAACTGGCGCCATTCCATCTGCATCAATATAAAAAACCAGATTTGCTTCATTTACCAGCCATTTATTAGTTCTAATCTGCTCTATTTGAGACGCAAAATCAGTCAGTTTAATAACTGCCAGAGATCCTTCTCCGCCTTTTATATACAAACGTTCATCACCAGAAGTCTTATTAAATGCTTTTATTGCATTTTCATAAATAGGCTGTTTAAGATCCTGAAGGAAACTTGCTGTATTTACACCTCCGGTTATCGAGGTAGTCATATTTAAAACTAAAGTTTTTTCTTCTTTTTCAGTTTCAGCATCAGTAGTAATTGCCGTTTTTGCCTTATAAGTAATTGTAATTTTACCTTTTGTAAAATCTAACTTTGCCAAATTACTAGCACTTCCGTCAGATGCTTTTTCTACTTTAAAATACAATCCTCTAAAATATTCCTGAAATACATCGGCTGCAGCCAATTTTGAAGCTGGAGCTTTTAAAATTCTATTAAGAAAAAAATCTTTATTCAAATTTAAACGCATTTCCGGAGAAGAACGAGTAACCGTCCATTTATCTGCCGTAGCCTCTTTGGTTGAATCTACTCTTTGTTTTGCATCAAAAAAGAATTGATCATTTTCAAAAACATTTTCTGAATTATTCAAACGATCCCCTACTTTCTTAGTATCGAAATTCAATTCTCCCGCAGTTGTATTAGAATCCTGATTTGTATAATAAAGCTGTGCTATTTCTGAACCACCGCTTACAGTAGTACTTCTCATTTGAATACCAGATTCATAAACACTCAACTTAAGCTTTCCTTCCTTTGGCCCGTAAATAGAATCTAATGCATATACACTGCTTCCATCGCTGTTAACACTTGTTACATGACTAAAATAAGGAACACTAAGTACAACACTTTCAATTTCCGGCTCTTCACCAATTGTTGGCGCGTAAGAAGTAAGAACAAGCTGAGTAGTAAAATTAGCTGTCGTAGTTCCAAAAACAGGATTTACATAGATCCCTAATGCGTTACTTGACAATGCATTGGACTGAACAGGTGTAATTTCTTGGTTATAAGCAATTACATCATATTTTGTAGATTCAAGCCCAAAATGATCATCAGCAATTAAATCGCTTCCTATTTCATTAAAATCTTTGTCACAAGAATATAAAAAAACAACTGTTGCAACTAATAGAATTTTCTTAATAAAAGAAGTATTGTACATATTTAATAATAAAGTTAAATTTTAAAGACCAAACGTTCTATAGAAATTTGTATACGCTTCAGCGAATGCATCTTTCGTGGCGAAAGGTAAAAAAGGTTTTCCTGAAGATTCTATAAATTTTGTTAAACTTGGAGAAACATTAGGCGAAGCTATAATAACTCCGTCTGAATGTAAGATACTGGCTTTTAAAATATTTTCGTAGTTTGGAGTTTCAAGATCAGCAACAGAATCATGCGGAACACCGTCAAATTTCACTTTATTGATCATCTCCATATCTAAATTTTCATCAAAAGACTGACCATAAACTGAGGTAATGATTTTGGTATCATTAAACAAAGCCTCATTTTTATAATAATGCTTCATATAGATTGGAAGCATTGCTGCCAGCCATCCATGAACGTGAATAATGTCCGGAACCCAGTTTAATTTTTTTACAGTCTCAACAACTCCTTTTGCAAAAAATATAGCACGCTCATCATTATCAGGATACAAAGCCCCTTCTTCATCAGCAAAAGTTGCTTTACGTTTAAAATATTCATCGTTATCTATAAAATAAACCTGAATTCTTTCTTTAGGAATTGAAGCCACCTTGATAATCAACGGCATATCTAAATCATTCACTACCAAATTCATCCCTGAAAGTCTGATCACTTCATGTAATTGATGTCTTCTCTCATTGATATTTCCATATCTTGGCATGAAAATTCTTATCTGACCTCCTTGATCATTAATCATTTTAGGAACGTCATAAGACATTAAAGAAACCTCATTTTCAGCCAGATAAGGCACGACTTCAGATGATACGTATAATATCCTCTTATCTTTCATAATAGTATTTTACTTAATTTTTGGTAATAAAAACGTCGCAAAATTACAAAAATTTATGCAGTTTATAACTAATATATTATGTTTGCACTAAATTTTAATAATACCGCCATGCATATTTTCTACGGTAAAGTAGCTCTGATAGCCTATTTAAAAACTATCAAAACCGCAAATTCAACTATAGGATTTGTCCCAACCATGGGAGCTTTACACCAAGGGCATCTGGCTTTAATGCAGCGATCACTTAAAGAAAACGACGACACTGTTGTAAGTATTTTTGTTAACCCAACTCAGTTTAACAACCCTGAAGATCTTGAAAAATACCCTCGCACTCTTGAAGAAGATGTAAAAAAAATGAGAGGATTAAGCGACAAAATAATCTTATACGCTCCTTCGGTCGAAGATATTTATGAAGGACAAACTGTTTCTCAATCATTTGACTTCGACGGATTAGAGAATCAAATGGAAGGAAAATTCCGCCCAGGACATTTTAACGGCGTTGGAACAATTGTAAAACGCTTGTTCGAAATCGTGACGCCAACCAATGCTTATTTTGGAGAAAAAGATTTTCAGCAGCTTCAAATTGTTAAAAAATTGGTCGAAAAAAACAATTTATCAGTAAACATTGTAGGGTGTCCTATTTTTAGAGAAGACAATCTTTTAGCCATGAGTTCTCGTAATGAACGTTTAACTCCAGAAGAAAGAAAAGAAGCTTCAATAATCTATAAAATTTTAACCGAAGCCAAAGAAATATTCCAAAACAGCACACCTGAAGAAACAATTCAATTTGTAGAAGATGCTTTCAGAAACAATGAAAGATTTGATCTTGAATATTTCGTAATTGCTGACGAATCTACATTATTATCTATCGATCATAAAATTAAAGACAAAAATTACCGTGCGTTTATAGCGGTATTTGTTAATTCTATAAGGTTGATTGACACCATTTCATTAAATTAAATTACCTTTGCTCCATGCAGATTCAAGTTATAAAATCAAAAATTCATCGAGTAAAAGTTACTGGAGCTGATTTAAATTATATTGGCAGTATTACTATTGATGAAACTTTACTGGAAGCCTCAAATATTATTGAAGGCGAAAAAGTATCTATTGTTAACATTAATAACGGAGAACGTTTTGAAACTTATGCAATTAAGGGAGAAAAAAATTCAGGTGAAATTACACTGAATGGCCCTGCTGCAAGAAAAGTTCAAAAAGACGACATTATTATTATCATTTCGTATGCCACACTGGATTTTGAAGAAGCTAAAACCTTCAAGCCGTGGATCATTTTCCCAAATGAAAATGATAATTCGTTAACCTAGATTTTCTCTATACTTTATGAGATACCAGGCTTTGTCAAAAATATTTTTTGCACAAACAAATCTTCTTTTATACAAATCAAAAATTTGCGTAAGAAATCATTGCTTTTTTTAACCCTCAATAACAAAAAAGCAAATAAAGTATTATATTGCCCTCTATTTTCAATACTTTTTAATTCACTGAAATGCCACAAATCATGAAAAAAGTTTACCTGCTGATTACCCTAATTTCCGCTTCTGTTTTTTCGCAGAAAAAATTTGACAACATTAAATCCGAAAAACTAGGAGAAGAAAGAAGAATTACAATTGGGCTTCCACCTTCTTATGAAGCTAAACCAGACAAAAAATATCCGGTTTTATATTTATTAGATGGTGATTATTTATTTGATCCGTTTTCAGGAGCAGTAAGTTATGGTGCTTATTGGGATGATATTCCAGAGATGATCATTATTGGAATTCATCAAAACAAAGACGAAGAACGTTATGATGATACTACAATTGATCAAAATGAAGGTTTACCATTTGAAAAAGGAGCAAAATTTTTCGAATTTATCGGGGCTGAATTAGTACCTTATATTGAAAAAAAATACCGCACATCCCCTTTCAGAATCATTGCAGGCCATGATGTAACCGCCAGTTTTGCCAATTTTTATTTATACAAAGAAATCCCGCTTTTTAGTGCTTACATTTGTTTAAGCCCGGAATTGGCTCCAAAAATGGAAGTGAGAATTGCCGAGAAATTTGCCAAAATACAAAAACCAATATTCTATTATCTTTCGGCTGGTGAAGGTGATATCAAAAAAATTAAAGAGCCAATAGAAAAATTAGACAGCAATATTAAAATCGCAAATAATCCGTTAGTGAATTACAAATACGACGTATTCAAAGGCGCAACGCATTATACCGAAGTTTTACATTCAATTCCAAACGCATTGTATCAGATTTTTGAAGCTTACAGACCAATAAATTCAGCAGAATACAATAACAAAATTGCTGTTCTGGAAACAGGTTATGCCGATTATCTGGAAAAAAAATACAGCATTATGTCTGAAATTTTAGGCGTTCAGATTCCGGTTAGAATGAATGACTTTAAAGTAATTGAAAACATTATTTTAAAGAAAAACGCTTACGACGAATTAGGAAAAATGGCAGAGATTGGAAATGTAAATTATCCAAAAGCCATGTTAGGTGAATATGAATTAGGATTGATGTACGAAAAAATGGGCGATCCAAAACATGCTTCAAAAAAATATCAAAACGCTTCTCAAATGGAGCCAATTGGAGATTTGAATAAAGATTTGATGTATGAGAAAATTGACGAAATGAATACACTTGCTAAAAAAGGTAAATAATGTCCAAAGTTAAAACTTCTTTTTTTTGCCAAAATTGCGGTACCCAATATTCTAAATGGCAGGGACAGTGCAACGCATGCAAGGAATGGAATACAATTGCTGAAGAAATAATCCAAAAGCAGGAAAAAACGGCCTGGAAAAGCGAACCTGCTTCATCAAGTAAAGCACCGAGGCCTTTAAAAATTAACGAAATTGATTCGGCTCAGGAAATCCGCATGGATACCACTGATGGTGAATTGAATCGTGTTTTGGGAGGCGGAATCGTTCCGGGATCTTTAACACTTTTAGGAGGAGAACCAGGAATTGGAAAAAGTACACTTTTGCTTCAAATCTCATTAAAATTACCTTATAAAACTTTATACGTTTCTGGAGAAGAAAGTCAGAAACAGATAAAAATGCGTGCCGAAAGAATAACGCCAAATAGCGACAACTGCTATATTTTAACGGAAACTAAAACGCAGAACATCTTCAAACAAATTGAAGCCATTCAGCCTGAAATTGTAATCATAGATTCCATTCAGACTTTACATACGGATTATATTGAATCAACTGCCGGAAGTATTTCTCAAATTAGAGAAACCACTGCCGAGTTAATCAAATTTGCCAAAGAAACCAATATTCCGGTTATTTTAATCGGGCATATTACAAAAGACGGAAATATTGCAGGGCCAAAAATTCTGGAACATATGGTTGATACCGTTCTTCAGTTTGAAGGAGACAGAAACCATATTTATAGAATTTTACGATCGCTGAAAAATCGTTTTGGTTCAACTTCAGAGCTTGGAATTTACGAAATGCTTGGAAGTGGTTTGCGCGAAGTCAGCAATCCGTCAGAAATCCTGATTTCACACAAAGACGAAGAACTGTCCGGAACCGCAATTGCTTCAACTCTAGAAGGCATGCGTCCGTTGATGATCGAAATTCAATCGCTTGTAAGTACAGCCGTTTACGGAACCCCACAGCGTAGTACGACTGGTTACAACGCCAAAAGACTAAACATGATTTTGGCTGTTTTAGAAAAAAGAGCCGGATTCCGTTTAGGCGCAAAAGACGTTTTCCTAAATGTAACCGGAGGAATTTCTGTCGATGATCCCGCGATTGACCTTGCTGTTGTCGCCGCTATTTTATCATCAAACGAAGACATTCCCGTTGGAAAAGGCTTTTGTTTTGCCGGCGAAGTGGGTCTTTCTGGAGAGATTCGTCCCGTTAACCGTGTGGATCAGCGTATTCAGGAAGCCGAAAAATTAGGTTTCGATACCATTTTTGTTTCTAAATACAACAAAATCGCTTTAAAAAATACAGGAATCAAAATTGAACTTGTAGCAAAAATTGAAGATGTTGCCAGCATTCTCTTTGGTTGATCTCTGACAAAAACACCTCTATGAATTTTCCTAAACAAACAATATTCAAAGCTTTAAAAATACTTGCCGTAGTATTTATACTGCTTTGCATCGGCCTGTACTTTTTTCGCAACTCTCTTTTAAACCAGGCAATTGCCAAAGTAACCCATAAAATGGCCGTTGATTACAATAGTGATTTTTCTATAAAAGATGCTTCCTTTGACGGATTATCAACTATCAAACTTACAGATGTTGTTCTGGTTCCCAAAAATGCTGACACATTATTAAAAATTAACAACATTGAAACCAGCATCAGCTTAAGTAATTTATTGATTGGCGATGTTCAGGTTGGAACTTTAAATATTAACAAAGGCTATATTCAATTAGTCAAAAAAGGAAAAATCCGAAATTTTGATGCTTTCTTAAAAAGAAACAAAGACGACGAGCCTGAAAAAAATGAAAAAAGAAAATACGGTGCTTTTGCCTATCGTATCATTTCTAAACTTCTTAATTTAGTTCCTACTGACATGAATTTGGAAAACTTCAAATTCAAAATTGACGATAATGGCAAGAAAACCGATATCGCAATAAATAAACTGGTTTTAAACAACAAACAGCTCGAAACCAGCATTCATGTTGTAAGCAAAGATTTTGATCAGCGATGGAACCTAAAAGGATTTGCTGACCCAAGAAATCAAAAAGCAGATATTCGATTTTTTAATTTAGATACCGGAGCAATTAAAGTTCCTTATCTGGATGAACGCTACAACTTAAAAGCAAGTTTTGATTCTATTCGTTTAAAAGTCGAAAACATTGACAAAAGCGGCAGTGAATTGCATCTTGACGGTTTTACATCTATTGTAAATTTAAAAATCAATCACCCAAAAATTGCCAGCAAAGATGTTGTTATAAAAAATGCACGTTTTGATTATCGTTTTTTATTAGGTGATAATTTCATTTCGATCGACAGCACTTCGACAATGACGCTGAATAAAATAAAACTGCGTCCTTATATTTCATACGACACCGAAAAAGATACGGTTTATACTTTGAAAGTAGATATTCCGAAAATGAAAGCGCAGGATTTTATTGTTTCGCTTCCTGACGGATTATTTACGCATTTCCAGGGAATGCAGGCAACGGGAAATTTCGATTATAAACTGGATTTCAAATTCAATAAAAATAAACCAAACACACTTGTTTTTGACAGTAAACTGAATAAAGAAGATTTAAGAATTACAAAATATGGCGAAGCTGATTTGAATAAACTAAACGGCGAATTTGTTTATCGCGCCATTATTCAAAATGTATTGCAACGACCTGTTTTGGTTGGGAATGCCAA
This sequence comes from Flavobacterium sp. HSC-32F16, assembly GCF_024171645.1. Classification (GTDB taxonomy): domain Bacteria; phylum Bacteroidota; class Bacteroidia; order Flavobacteriales; family Flavobacteriaceae; genus Flavobacterium. Next base: position 24,834 of record NZ_JALKAC010000002.1, read on the forward strand.
TCCGAATTATGCCCCTTTAGACCAGATTTCGCCTTATTTACGAAAATCTGTTTTAACGACCGAAGATCCATCGTTCTTTTCCCATCGTGGCTTTATAAATGAAGCTTTCAAACAATCGATCCTAAAAAATATTAGAACCAAAAAGTTTTCCCGAGGCGCGAGTACAATCAGCATGCAGTTGATTAAAAACGTATTCTTAACAAGAGAAAAGACGCTTTCGCGAAAGCTGGAAGAAATCTTGTTAGTTTATATTTTAGAAAACAACCGAATTGTAAGCAAGGAAAGAATGCTCGAGGTTTATTTCAATATTATTGAATGGGGACCAAATGTATACGGAATTGGCGAAGCGAGTCATTTCTATTTCCAAAAAAGTCCATCGGCTTTAAATGTAGATGAATGTTTGTACTTGGCAACCATTATTCCGAAACCTAGAAAATTCATGTATCAGTTTAATGACGAAGGCAATTTGAAAGATTATGCATTAAAGAATCAGAAGTTCTTAAAGAATTTAATGTTCCGCCGAGGTCTTTTAGTTCCTGAAGACACAATTGGATTATTACCGGTTTATATTTCAGGAAATGCACGTTCTTTAATTAGAATTAAAGTTCCAGATTCTACAGCAGTTAAAAATGATTCTTTGTCTATTAGTGATGAATTTGATTTGTAATCACTAGAGAAGTTAACCGCAAGGTTGGCTAATATTTACGCAAAGCACACAAAGATTTTTTAACTTATAAAAATCTTCGTGTGCTTTTTTATTGTTTTCCTTTATTAATGCATTGCGAAATTTGCGCAAATATTTGTGTGCTTTGCGGTTAAATAGTATTTTAAATTTTAAGGCGCCGGATCTGGAATTATTGCCTGAACTTGGTTTATTTCTGCTATGATTTCTTTAGAAAGCACAACATCAATTGTGGCAATATTTTGTTTTAATTGTTCCAGAGTGGTTGCACCAATAATTGCACTTGTCAAAAACGGCTGCTGCAATACAAATCCCATTGCCAGTTCGGTTAAAGTTAACCCATTTTTTACAGCAATTTCCTGATACAATTTAGTTGCCTCCGTACATTGTTCGCTTTTGTAACGCGTATATTGCGGAAAAAGATTAACTCTGGCTTTTGGATGTGCTTCACCAGTTAAAAATTTCCCAGTCAAAGTTCCGAATGCTAAAGGTGAATAAGCCAATAATCCAACATTTTCATGTTTTGAAACTTCGGCAGAATTCACTTCAAAAAGTCTATTCAATAAATTATATGGATTTTGAACTGTTTTAATTCTTGGCAGATTTTGATATTTGCTTTCTTCTAAAAGGCGCATCATTCCCCAAGAATTTTCATTTGAAACTCCAATATGTTTTATTTTACCTTCTTTGATTAAACCATCGAAGGTCTCAAGGATTTCTCTAAAGTTATCTTCCCAAGCATCTTCAAAACCTGTAAAAGCACGGTTTCCAAAATTATTGGTTTTACGTTCCGGCCAGTGCATTTGATACAAATCAATATAATCTGTTTGAAGACGTTTTAAGCTATTTTCTAAAGCATATTTAATACTTACCGGAGAGAAGTCTACTTTTTCACGCATATAGCCAAAATTCGGATTTGGACCCGCGATTTTTGAAGCCAAAACAACTTTATCTCTGTTTCCAGATTTTTTAAACCAAGTTCCTATAATTTTTTCGGTGCTTCCATAAGTGCCTTCACTTGCCGGAACCGAATACATTTCGGCAGTATCAAAAAAATTCACACCTTTTTCTAATGCATAATCCATTTGAGCGTGACCTTCAGCTTCTGTATTCTGCTGACCAAAAGTCATGGTTCCAAGGTTTATTTTACTAACTTTTATATCGGTGTTGGGTAATGTAGTGTATTTCATTTTTTTTAAGATACTGAGTTGCTAAGATTCTAAGGTTCTAAGGTTTTTCCCTTTTTTATTAATCAGTCTTCAAAGATACGAACGGATTTCTCAAATCTAAAAACGAGAAAGGTTAAAAAAAGTACAAGATTTATTTTGAGAAGCTAAGGTTCTGAGATACTAAGATCCTAAGTTTAGATTCCAATTAATAAAAAAAGGTTCAAAGTTTTACTTTGAACCTTTTTTTAAATCTTAGAACCTTAGCAACTCTAATTGATACTATTAAGCATTTCAGCGATTTCATCTAATCTTGGTGTCAAGATGATTTCGATTCTACGGTTTTTAGCTTTTCCTTCTGGAGTAGCGTTACTGGCAAGAGGAGAAAATTCGCTTCGCCCAGCAGCAGTAAGTTTTTGTTTGTTGATTTTATTATTTTCACTCAAAATAGCCACAATTGCAGTTGCTCTTTTAGTCGATAAATCCCAGTTATTTGCAATTGGTCCTGAACCCGCATACGGATCATCATCTGTATGTCCTTCGATAAGAACAGAAAGATCTGGATTATCACCCAAAACTTTTCCAAGTTCTACTACGGCTCTTCTTCCTTCTGATCCAACAGCCCAGCTTCCTGAATTAAAAAGTAATTTGTTTTCCATAGAAACATATACTTTTCCGTTTTTGTGTTCAACAGTTAAACCCTTACCTTCAAAACCAGTTAAGGCTTTCGATAACGTTTCTTTTAATTTACGCATTGCATCTTCTTTAGCCGCAATCATATCTTCAAGCTCTTTTAAACGATTGGCTGTTTTATCTAAACGTGCTTGTTCATCGGCAAGAGCCTTACCTTTTGCTTCTAATTGTGCTAACAGCTCACGATTTTTAGCCATGTTTTTCTCTAAAGCGTCGTTACTGTTTTTCTCTAATGCATTATAAGAATCCTGTAGTACTTTGTATTTCTTTTGCTCTGCAGCTAAATCGGCTTTTTGTTTGGCAAGGTCATCTTTTGTACTTGCTAAATCTTTATTTAGTTTATCACGATCTAATTCTAACTGATTTTTTGTTTTTTTCAAATCAGCATTTTCGTCAGCGATTGAGCGGTTTTCTTTTTTTAGATCCGAATACTTCGTTTCAAGATCATTATAAATCTTTTTGGACACACATGAAGTTAAAGACAATGCTAAAACTACTAATCCGATGGAGGCTTTTTTAATCATGTTTTCTTTTGATTTTTATTTGGAGGCGATTAACAATTCTAACTATTTTAAATTCCAAAACTTAAAAATCCAAATTCCAAATAGTCTCATAGTTTTAATGGAATTCGTATTCAAATTTTTAGAATCGCTTTTTTCTCAGCAAGAACAATACCAAACTTTATTCGATTTCGACTAAAACCGGACAGTGATCTGAGTGAACTGCATCCGGAAGAATAACGGCACGTTTTAAACGATGCTCCATAGCGTTGCTTACCAAATTATAATCAATGCGCCAGCCTTTGTTGTTTCCTCTTGCGCCCGCGCGGTAACTCCACCAAGAATAATGATGCGGATCTTTATTAAAATGACGGAAACTGTCGATAAATCCAGATTTCATAAAAGCATCAAGCCACTCACGCTCTTTTGGCAAAAATCCTGAAACTGTTTTGTTACGAACAGGATCGTGAATATCAATTGCTTCATGACAGATATTATAATCTCCGCAGATTATCAAATTTGGAATAGCCGTTTTGAGTTCATTAATGTAAGTTTGAAAGTCATCCATAAACATAAATTTATGATCCAGCCTGTCAATATTAGTTCCCGATGGAAGATATAAACTCATTACCGAAACATCATCAAAATCAACACGAAGATTTCGTCCTTCAAAATCCATATGATGAATTCCTGTTCCGTAAACTACTTTTTTGGGTTCAATTTTAGATAATATTGCAACACCGCTATATCCTTTTTTTGTTGCCGGATAATAATATTGATACGGATAGCCGGCAGCCGTTACAGCTTCTACAGGGATTTGATCCTGAGTTGCTTTAATCTCCTGAAGGCAGATAACATCTGGACTCGCCGCTTGCAGCCATTCAATAAAACCTTTTGTAATTGCAGCACGAATTCCGTTTACATTATAAGAAATAATTTTCATCTTGGTAATTTTTTTAGGATTCCAAATGTAATAAAAAAGTGCAAAGTTTATCTTGGAAACAACGAAAAGTAGAGTTTTTTGTTATCTTTGTTCGCTGTTCTAATAAATTAAAAATAGTACATGGGTTTAGTTACCGCGAAAGAAGTTGCAAAGGCAATAAATGTTGAAAAGTACGGAGTCCTCGGTACGTTTTCTGGCTGGATTCTTATGAAGGTTCTTAAGATCTCTACCCTCAATAAAATTTACGATCATAATAAACATTTAGAAGATGTTGCGTTTTTAAATGGAATTTTGGATGAGATGGAGATTAAATTCGAAATCCCGGAAGAAGATTTAAAACGTTTGCCAAAAGAAGGTCCGTATATTACCATTTCAAATCATCCGCTTGGAGGAATTGATGGAATTTTGCTATTGAAATTAATGCTTGAAAGAGAGCCTAATTTCAAAATTATTGCAAATTTCCTATTACACAGAATCGTTCCGCTAAAAAAATACATCATGCCGGTTAATCCTTTTGAAAATCATAAGGATGCTAAATCGAGCGTAGTTGGCATTAAGGAAACTTTACGTCATTTAAGTGATGGAAAACCGCTTGGAATTTTTCCTGCCGGTGAAGTTTCGACTTATAAAGACGGAAAATTAGTAGTAGACAAACCTTGGGAAGAAGGCGCTCTGAAATTGATTAGAAAAGCCAAAGTTCCGGTTGTTCCTATCTACTTTCACGCTAAAAACAGTAAATTATTCTATTGGCTTTCTAAAATAGATGATACGTTACGTACTGCAAAACTTCCTTCAGAACTGCTTACGCAAAAAGACCGTGTTATTAAAGTTCGAATAGGTAAACCAATTTCTGTAAGCGAGCAAAACGAAATTCAATCTTTTGAAGAATATTCAGAATTCTTAAGAAAAAAAACCTATATGCTGGCTAATCCTTTTGAAAAAGATACCAAACTGATTGACACAGCAAGTTTAAAAATACCAAAAGCACCTAAAAAAATCGTTACGCCGGCTAATGAATCAAAAATGATTGATGAAGTTCAGGCGTTAAGAAACAGCGACTGCAGATTATTGCAGAGTAAAAATTATGAAGTGTTTTTTGCACGTGCAAAATCAATTCCGAATATTTTACATGAAATTGGACGTCTTCGTGAAATTACTTTTAGAGAAGTTGGTGAAGGAACAAACGAATCTATTGACATTGACGAATACGATCAATATTATCACCATATGTTTTTATGGGATGATGAAACTAAAAAAATAGCAGGTGCTTACCGTATGGGATTAGGTGCTGAGATTTATCCGAAATACGGCATTGAAGGTTTTTATCTGACTGACTTATTCAGATTCGAACCGGAATTGCACGATATGATGCATAAGTCGATCGAAATGGGACGTGCTTTTATTATTCGTGAATATCAGCAAAAACCAATGCCTTTGTTCTTGTTATGGAAAGGGATTATACATACAACATTGCGTTATCCTGAACATAAATACTTATTAGGCGGCGTAAGTATCAGTAATCAATTCTCGGATTTTTCTAAATCGCTGATGATTGAGTTCATGAAATCGAATTACTACGATCCTTATATTGCACAATATATTCATCCTAAAAAAGCTTATAAAGTAAAACTTAAGGATGCTGACAAGGATTTTATTTTTGACGAAGCTGAATCAGACTTAAACAAATTCGACAAGATCATTGATGAATTAGAACCAGGAAATTTACGTTTACCCGTTTTAATTAAAAAGTATATCAAACAAAACGCACGAGTGGTTGCTTTTAACGTTGATCCTTTATTTAATAATGCTATAGATGGTTTAATGTACATTAGAATCGCGGATATACCTGAAAGCACAATGAAACCCGTTATTGAAGAGTTTCAAATAGAATTGGAGCGTAAATTATCTGAAAAAGAAGATTAACGATAGTTCATAAACAAACAAAAAACTCATAAGTCATTTAACTTATGAGTTTTTTGTTTCAATCCACTTTGAAAAATCTATATTCCAAAATTAATCAGGGATATTTTTTATTGTGTACTTTTATTTACACAACTTCTTCCCGCTTTAAATTGAATATCTCATCTTCAATATTATCAAGTTTAGCCAGAACACCTTCTGAACCGGACTCTATCATTTCATTTCTTTCTCTAAGCGAAATTGGTACTATCCACAAAAAGTTCACATTTGCCCCTCTAAAATCAGCCAGCTTAATTTTGGGCAAAACTTTTAATTTGTTAGTAAGAACCGCATAATTAAATTTTTCGCTAATACCTGTTTGAAATTCGACCGTATGACCTTCTGCTAGAAAAGTAACAAAATCCCACGGTATTGCTGTTATTCTGCTTATACAGCTCCCAATACTGTTTATATGTTTATTTTCTATTTCTGATTGAAGGATAAACCCCATTTCAATTCTATTCTTTTCATTTGGGTTTTCATAATACATTTCAATTTTAGGCTGCGGCCTTAATGATACCGCTACAGTCGCAAAAATAGTTTTTTCTTTACTTTCATGCAGATAAAGCCCTTTTGGAGGCCATTCTGAATTGTCAATAGCAAAATATCTATTACTTTCTCCAAATGTATCATCATAGTAATTTAAAATTTCCGGCTGTAGAAACTCAAAAGGATTTCTCTCTTCATTCCAGGATGCTAAAAATTCTGCGGCTCTTTTGACACGATCATGCATTTCATTATCTTCTGTAAGTTCCCAGGAAAAAGGCGCTGAACCTTTACAATCCCTAGCATATCCATAAAATCCGCCATTACCGCTCCAGCTTGGGATTACGCTTAAAATTTCGCCATTTTCCAGCAATGCTGCTCCATCGCCTTCTTCCAGCCAAACGATTTCCAAATTACTTTCGTCTAATGTTTTTTGACCTTCCGGGAATTTGCAGAACTCTTTGGTTAACATAGGCGGGATGCCTTTTTCCATTAATTTTTCTTCTATATCTATCGGTGCCCCGCTTAAATTTCTAATCCAGCAGCTTTTGACACCAAAATCTTCATGATCTCCATATAAATAAAAATAAGCTGTCCTGTTATCCTGTTCAACAATTGCAGTAATAGGACAACTGGGACTTCTTAATTCAAGAACAACCCTGGCCTTTTCTATTTTATTACTGTTTCTATTAAATAGCCCCATAATTTTATTTCTTCAATGAATATTATAATCTAATATCGTTCATTTATTCGTTAAATGCTACTAATATTAACAAATTATAAAAACACTACGATTTTCTGCTTTTAACTCTATCTAAAATTCAAAAAAAAATCCCATTTACAAATAGAATGCAAATGGAATTTATAGTACAACTTTATTTAAAACTGATTTTGGAATTTATTCTTTTCCAATTTCATCTAGTTCTTCCAATTCATTTTTAGGATCTGCCCCGTATTGATTTGGTCCTTTTTCGCCATCAATACAAGCTAAATATAAACTGTAAAATGGAATAAGCAAAAACCAGCCGCTTTTACCCACATCATGCATTCTTCTAACTCCAGCTGCAATCGCAGGAATTAAAACTGCTAAACTGTAAAGGTTGCCAATTAAAGCAAGTTTAGGTGAAATTAATCCTAGGATAAACCCTAAAACAAAACTAATTAGAACATTCGCCAAAGCAAACAACCAGTATTCTTTTCTTCTTGCTCTTCCGTTAAAGTTTGCGTAGTTTTCAAAAACTACTTTTTTATACATTTCTAACATAATTAAAATCTTTAAAAATTTCCCTACTCTTTTTGGATTTTCAGTTACTCCATTACTTTTAATAAAGTGCAAGATTACTTACTTTAAGTATTTCCAAAAGGAACCAGACGTCATTATTATATCAAAAAAAGACATATTTTAGGCCAAATATGTTTGAAATAAAAAACTCCCAATCTTTCGAATGGGAGCTTTAATGTTTTTACAACCAGCCTTTCTTGCCAACCTGATATGTTTGATAAAAATCTTCATCAGATTTCGTCAGGTAAATGATTCCTTCTATTAAACCAATTATACCGCCTATTCCACATAAAAGGCCTAAAAGAAGCTGAATAATACCTTCTTTACTGTATCCTAAGTAAAATTTATGAATTCCTAATGCTCCTAATAATATCGCAAGGATTCCTGCAACCACTTTTTTGTTTTCTGGTTTATACCCAGAAGGCGTATTCCATGATTCTGGTTTTGTAGTTTCCATATTTCTTTATAAATAATGATTACAATTCAGCTTTACCAATTTCGTTAACTTCATCAAATTCATTTTTAGGATCTGGACCATATGCATTGGCTCCTCTATCTCCTTCAGTACATGCTAAAATCAAGTTATAAATTGGAATAAGGACAAACCATCCGCTTTTACCTACGTCATGCATTCTTCTAATAGCCACAGCTATCGAAGGAACAAGAACAGCAAGGCTGTAAACGTTTGCAATTAAGCCTAAGCTCGGTGAAATTAATCCAGCTACAAAGCCTAAAACAAAACTTATAATAATATTTGCTAAGAAAAACATCCAATATTCTTTTCTTCTTGCTCTTCCGTTAAAATTCGCATAGTTTTCAAAAACCACTTTTTTGTACCATTCAATCATAATTAATAAAATTAGTTTAGTAATAATGCCTACTCTTTTTGGATTTTCGGCTTCTCCACGAGAATTAAAGAAAAGTTATTTAGACTCATTCTTTTAATATTCGGAAACAATATTATTAAAAATTAACAAATAAAACTAATTGGCAGCGAAAAATTTACAGGAAAAGACTCGTTATTTAAAATTAAAAAAATATAAGCCTGATTTTAAGCATATACAGCTATAATTTTGTCAACTATAACCTGCGCTAAACGTTCATGGCTTTCAAAAGTCCAGCCGGCAATGTGCGGTGTTAGCAAAACATTTTTTGATTCCAGCAGATATTGAAATGCTTCGGGAGTATTTTTATCCTGAAAAAGAGTTTCAAAAGATAATTTCTCATATTCTAAAACATCTAATCCGGCTCCTAATATCTTTTTATTTTTCATTGCGTCAACTAAATCAGCCGTCACAATATTTTTTCCTCGAGAAGTATTAATAATCCAAAATGGTTTTACAAAACCATTTATAAAAACTGAATTAACCATTTTATCCGTTTCTGGTGTCCAAGGCAAATGAAGACTTAAAACATCTGTTTTCTTCTGTAATTCCTCAAGCGAAACCTGTTTTGCATTTTCGTCTCCAACATTTTCCAGAATATCATAGCATAAAACTTCTGTTTCAAAACCGCGAAGTTTTTTAGCAAAAGCTTTTCCCATATTTCCATAACCAATAATTCCAACCGTTTTGCCCTCTAATTCATGACCTCGATTGCTTTCGCGATTCCATTGTCCACTTTTCACTTCGGCGTCTGCCTGATTTAAATTATTAAAAAGGGAAAGAATTACACCAAGCGAATGTTCTGCAACCGCATTTCGATTTCCTTCGGGCGCTGCAATTAAATGAATTCCTTTTGTTTCGGCATAATCGCAGTCAATACTTTCTAAACCTGCTCCAACTCTTGCTATGAATTGAAGTTTTGCAGCTTTGTCTAAAAAGGTTTTGTCGATTTTAAATCGGCTTCGAATTACAATCCCGTTATAATCCTGAATTTTAGCTTCAATTTCTTCTTTAGAAGATTTAAAATCGGCGTGATTTTCGAAACCTGCCTGTTCAAGCTGATCCCAAAGAACCGGATGATTACTGTCGATATGTAAAATTTTTATACTCATTTTTTAATTGTGTTTAACTCAAACAAAAATACAGTAATTCTTTAAAAGTTATTTTAAATATTACTCTTGATGCTTTGCCTTTTGCTTTGGAATGCGGATTAAAAAAATTAAAAATAGATTTTCGTCATTTTTCTTAGCAAAAAATCTTTGCGTATCCGCGGCTTAATGTCAACACTTTTTTATTGGTCAGATTTTTTTTAACTTTGAAAATACGAGTTTCAAGAAAACCCTATCTTTCTAAATTATCACAAACTTTCCAAAATGAAATTAACCAAGACTTTTAAAGCCTTTTTTGAAAACGAAAAATCAGGAGGATTACTCTTACTATTCGTTACTATAATTTCGTTATGCGCGGCAAACTCTTCTTATTCGGCTGAATATATTGGTTTTTGGGAAAAAGATTTGGGCGGACATTCGATCACGCATTGGATCAATGACGGCTTAATGACCATTTTCTTTTTATTGATTGGTTTAGAACTGGAACGCGAAATTTATCATGGTGAATTATCAAATATAAAGAATGCTTCACTGCCCATTATGGCGGCATTTGGTGGTATGCTGGTTCCTGCAGCCACATTTCTGGCGTTGAACTATGGAACGACAACTCAAAAAGGAGCCGGAATTCCTATGGCAACTGATATCGCTTTTGCAATTGGAATTTTATCCCTTTTAGGAAACAAAGTTCCGGCCTCATTAAAAGTTTTTTTAACAGCACTTGCGGTTATTGACGATTTGGGAGCTATAATCGTTATTGCAATATTTTATACCACTTCAATTGGGTTTGTAAATCTTGCGATTGCATTAGGAATTTGGATTTTCTTATTCATTTTAAATCGAATGAAAATTTACAATTTGATTCCGTATTTAATCGGCGGTGTTATAATGTGGTATTTTATGCTTAATTCCGGCGTTCATGCAACAATAACCGGCGTCATACTCGCCTTTGTAATTCCGTTTGGCGATGGCGGCGAAAAATCTACTTCATACAAACTGCAGCATTTTTTGCATAAACCTGCTGCTTTTTTTATTCTGCCTCTTTTTGCAATTGCTAATACCTGTATTGCAATACAACCAAACTGGCATATTGGTTTAAATCATCCCAATGCATTTGGAATTATTTTAGGTCTGGTAATAGGTAAACCTTTAGGAATAGTGCTTTTTTCTTCAATAGGCATAAGTGCCGGATTATGTGCTTTGCCAAAAAATCTAAGATGGGCACATATTTTAGGCGCCGGAATGTTGGGCGGAATTGGTTTTACAATGTCAATTTTCATTACACTTCTTGCTTTTCAGGACCCGGAAATTATTTTGTATTCCAAAATATCTATTCTAATTGCTTCGATACTTTCAGGAGCACTTGGATATGCTTATTTAAAGTTTATTTTGACGAAGGAAAAAAGTGTTTAATTTTTTTAGCGAAGATTAAGCAGATTCAATTTTAAATCCAATTAAAAAAATGAAAAAATCGTACTGTTTATTACTTCTTATTTTATTTTCCTGTACTGATAAAAAGACCGTTCCGGTTTCTGAAACTTCTGAATCTGCCACAACAAAAGGCACGGTTACTTTAGAAAAAGCCTTTAATGAAAAATCAATAGAAGGCACTTATGAAACTAAAGCAGAAGAAAATGATTCCGGCGAATGCAGACTTTCTCTGCAAATAGCTAAAACAAAAAAAGGATATTCTTATTTATTAAAAACAAAAAGCAGTGAACTGAAAGGCATTGCCACTTTTAAAACCCAAAAATACGGAGAAAAATACTTGATTTTAGAAGGCATAAAATGGGCTGAATACGAAGGTGACATAAGCAATGAAGAAGAAAATGATTCCATTTCAGATTCAAAAGATTTGGAAATTCCTGTTGGAATCAGCGCCAGTTATGTAAAAGATACCCTTACAATTCAAAATTATGGCAATTCAATGAATTATTACACGAAGCTTTCAGACTGTGACAGGAAATATATTCAATTAATAAAGCTCCAAAAATAAAATTCCAAACTTCGCAAATGAAGAGAATACGTCATATTCTTTTATATTCAATTACTTTTATAATTCTACTCGTTGGAGTAATCTTTTATGAAATAAAAACATCTGAACCTCAAACAAACTTGTATTGTCAAATTTCCGTTCCCTTTTGCGGGACTAAACCTCTTGAATTAACGGACAGCCAATATGAAGGAAAAGAAATTTTCAATTCTAATTGTGCCGCATGCCATAAACTTGACGCCAGAAGCACCGGACCAGCACTTCGTAACATAGATTCTATAATTTTCACAAAATGGATGATCGATAAAAACCACAAAATTGACAGCATCAAAATTGAGAACTTGGGAATTGATTACCACCGAACTATGTTTAAAGAAGTTATAAATAAAAAAAATCTCCCGCTGCTAGTAGATTATTGCTCAAGAACAGATGATTAAATTCCAAAAACAAAAAATTCCAAATCCCAGCAAGAACTGGAATTTGGAATTTAAAATTGAAAATTATTCTTTTTATCCTTTGATTTGTTTCAAAGAAGTCTTGATTCCTTTTATTAAAGACGAACTGAAACCATTGTGTTCCATTTCATTTAAACCCACAATTGTACAGCCTTGAGGCGTTGTTACACGATCAATTAATTGTTCCGGATGTACTTTTTCCTCTAATAACATTTTTGCTGCTCCTTTTACCGTTTGTGCAGCAATTGCGAGAGCGGTGTTTGAATCAAACCCAATTTCAATTCCTGCCTGCATAGAGGCACGAATATAACGCAAAGCATATGCAGTACCACATGCACCTAAAACTGTCGCTGCATCCATTAATTTTTCATCGATTACCGGCGCAGTCCCTAAATCCTGAAACAAGTCAACAATTGGTGTGGCATTTTCTTTATATTTTTCCGGGAAAGAAATACAAGTTGCCGATTCTCCAAACTGTGCTGCAATGTTTGGCATAATACGCACAACCGGATATTCATTATTTGTTTTTGACTGAAGAATATCCAAAGACAAGCCGCTTACGGCAGAAGCAATGGTTTTATTTTGGATAACTGGCAGAATCTCCGCCAAAACAGTATCTACCTGATACGGTTTTATGGTTAAGATCACTACATCAGCTTCCTGAATATTATGTTTATTATCGTTAGAAACCGTAATTCCATATTCAGCTAAATATTGAATACTTGCGATATTTCTTCTGGTTACGGTTACTTGATTGTTTTTAGAAAATTTTGCAATTCCCAAGGCAATAGAAACTCCAAGGTTTCCTCCCCCTATAATGTGTACTTTCATCCTGCTTGGTTTTTATTTATTTTTGGCTGCTGAACAGCAGATTTTTTCGGCGTGTAAATTACGCAGATTTTACAGATTTTAAATCACTGTAATCTATTAATTTGTGGAAAAAATTAAAACCCAAGAATCAATTTGGCCACTCCAAAATAGAGCATAATTCCAAATACGTCATTGGTTGTAGTAATAAACGGCCCCGTTGCAATAGCGGGATCTATTTTATTTTTATGCAGAAAAAGCGGCACTAAAGTTCCTAAAGTTGCTGCAAACATAATAACCACTATCATAGAAATCGAAATAGCGATTCCCACTAAATATTGTCCATACATAAGAGAATGATAGGCCAGCAAAAGTAATGAAATGATACTTCCGGAAATCATCGAAACGGTAATCTCTTTACTAAAATAGCTTCGGCTGAACTCTTTCAAAGTTCCGTTTGCTAAACCCTGAACTACGATTGCTGATGCCTGAACACCAATATTTCCGGCAGTTGCCGACAGTAAAGGCACAAAAATAATTAAAGTTGAATATTTTTGAAAAGCGGTTTCATTATCCTTTAAAACAAAAGAAGCCACAATTTCGATTACCATTCCTATTAAAAGCCAAGGCAAACGTGCTTTTGTCAATTCAAGAACGCTGTCGTTTGTTTCAATATCCTGTGTAATACCCGCAGCTAACTGGTAATCTTTATCTGCTTCATCTTTAATTACGTCTACGATATCATCAATTGTAATTCTTCCTACCAAACGACCTAACTCATCTACAACCGGAATCGCCTCTAAATCGTACTTTTGCATGATACGGGCTACCTCAACATCTTCGGTGTCTACATTTACGAAATTTAATTTTCGAATATAAATATCTCCAATTTGAGTTTTAGTAGAAGTTGTCAATAAATCTTTAAGAGATAAACGGCCTTTTAAGCGGTTTTCATCATCAACAACATAAATAGAATGTACTCTCGAAACATTTTCTGCCTGAATTCGCATTTCTTTTACGCAGGTTAAAACATTCCAATTTTCATTGACTTTTACAAGCTCTTTACCCATCAAACCACCTGCCGTGTTTTCGTCGTAGCGTAATAATTCGACAATGTCTTTAGCATGTTCAACGTCTACTAATTCCGAAATAACTTCTGCTTTTATTTCCTGCGAAAGTTCGGCGATGATATCGGCAGCATCATTTGTTTCAAGCTCATCAAGCTCTTCAGCAATCTCTTTAGGTGAAAGTCGGCTTAAGATATTTTCACGCAGATCCTCTTCTAATTCAAGAAGAATTTCGGCTGTTTTATCACTATCTAAAACTTTGAAAATGTAAGTTGCTTCGTCAAAATCTAATTCTTCAAGAATTTCGGCGATATCCGCATGGTGAAGGTCGTTAAGTAAAACTTCAAGTTCATTGTCATTTTTCTTAACGATTAAATCTTCTAATTGATGAATAAATTCTTTGCTAACTTTGAACTCCATCGGCTTCTATTTTTTGAGTCAAAACAATAAATTCGTCAACGCTTAACTGTTCCGGACGCTTATCAAAGATAATGTCTTCTCGCAGTTTATCTGATAAATTTAATGTTTTCAAACTGTTACGTAATGTTTTTCGTCTTTGCTGAAAAGCCGTTTTTACAACCGTAAAAAATAACTTTTCACCACACGGAAGACTATAATCTTCCTTTCGGGTCATTTTCATCACACCCGACTTGACCTTGGGCGGAGGAATAAAAACATTTTCGTTTACAGTAAACAAATACTCAGTATCATAGAAGGCCTGAGCTAAAACGGATAAGATTCCGTAAGCTTTTGATCCTTTTTTCTCACAGATTCGCTCTGCAACTTCTTTTTGAAACATTCCGGAAAACTCCGGAATCTGATTTCTAAACTCTAATGTTCTAAAAACAATTTGAGTCGAAATATTATAAGGAAAGTTTCCAATTATTGCAAATTGCTTGTCCTTATAAACTTCATTAATATTGTATTTCAGAAAATCCTGAGAGATAATCTGATCTTTTAATTTTGGATAATTCTCGCCTAAATACACCACAGATTCTGTGTCAATTTCAATAACGTGTGTATTTATCGGCTTGTCAAGCAAATATTTAGTCAACACACCCATCCCTGGTCCTATTTCTAAAACCTCATCATATCCCTTTAAGCTCAAAGTATCAGCAATTGCTTTTGCAATACTTTCGTCTTTAAGGAAATGTTGTCCTAAATGTTTTTTGGCTTTTACTTTTTCCATTTTCTTTTCTTGTTTTGCCGCGAGGGCGCAAAAGTATTCTTTTTGCTGTGAAGGGTCAAAGCTTATTTCACTTTTTTTGCCACGAAGACTCAAAGATTCAAAGCTTTAGATTTGTTTACTGCGAATTCCACAAATTATCACAAATTTTGAATCTAATAATCTGTGTAAATTAGTTCCATCAGCCAAATCTGCAGGCTATTTTTTTACTGATCCCGATAGCTGTCGGGAGAGACTGAATACTTAATTAATGTTCTGAAATAACCTCAAGCTCTGTTCTAAAAGAAAGCAATTTATCTGCAAATAATTCTAACGCTTCTCTGTCAAACTGCGGTTGATTTTCTATGTAATACTTTTCTAAAGTTTCTTTGCTGTCTGTTGTATATTGAACTGAATACGTAATTCCGCCCATTTCTTCTTCAATCAAAACTTTTACAATTCTTGCTGATGAAAATTTTTGTGTCGCCAAAATCTCCGGTATGTGCTTTTCCTGCATCCATTTTAACCATTGATCATGTACGCTTTCGTGTATATTTGTAGTAACGTTATAAATTATCATGTTTCTTAATTTTAGATCTCAGATTTTAGATTTTAGATTCTCTGTAAAGTTTAGAATCTAATTGAACTAAATTCAAAAATCACTTTATAAATTCTGTTTTTGGAATTTTACAAATTCTTATCCCCTCTTAACTCGCGGTATTTTTTTCTGGCATCAACAAAGTAAATACTGTCCTGATGATTAAAAATTACCTTTTCATACAAAGGCTTTGCCTTTTCTATATCTTTTAATTCGTCGTTGTAAATTTCTGCTGAAAAAAACAGCGCTTCATCCACATAAATTCCGTCGCTGTGATTGTCTATAATTTGCTGGTATTGGCTCAAAGCCGTGACAAAATCATTCTGACTTTCATATATTTTACCTAAACGCAACAAAGTTACAGCTTCTATTTCCTGACCTTTAAAGGTTTTTAAAATATTCTGAAACTGGGTAATAGCTTCTGGTTTTTTATTCTGATAAAGTAAAAAATCGCCTTTTGCAAATTGTTTTAATGCCGTTTGTGTCGAATCAGCAGCGGTATTGTCATTTATCAGTAAAAAATATTCAAGAGCGTCATTAGCTATTAATTGTGTGTTTGCCGATTTTAATTCTTTAAATTGTTTTAAAGCCCATTCAAAATCAGTTTTAAAATAACTTGTTTTCGCAGCTTTTAAACTGGCTTCATGCGCCATTACGTCATTCTTTAAATCCAGCTGAATCTGCGAATAATAAATTAATGCCTGATTGAACTTTTCTTCTAAAAGCAAAATATCAGCCAGCTCCATTTTGGCATCAGCCTGCTGATATGCATTTAAATTTAACGTCAGGGCTTTTTTTACAACTGCCTTTCCTTCTTCAGTCTTTTTTAAATTAAAAGCCAAAAAATGTGCCTGAATTAATTGCAAAGATAAGGTAAAAGGAGTTACTTCGTAAGTAACCAGTAATTGCTGCAATTCGTTTGTAATAGCGGGATATTCTTTTTCCTGCGCTTTATCAATTTTAATCTGTATTAAACTTGCATTACTTTTAATCAGTAAATCGACATCCTTAGTGTTTTGCAGAATGAAATTCAGAATTTCAGAAGCTGTTTCTGTATCATCTTCATTCAACGCAAACTGACTCAAATTTACAATGCTGATTAAAGATTCCGGTTCACGTTTGTAAATCGCTTTTTCCTGAATAAAGGCTTTTCCGAATTCTTTCTGCTGTACATAAAACCAGCTTAAATAATGATTCCAAAATACGTCCTGCTCTTTCTGGGTTCTTAAAATTAATGCTTTTCGCATTGCATCTTTAAAACCCGTATTGTCAGTTTCACCATTCATGAAACGAGAAAGCTGCATTTGGATTAAATTCGCATTCTGCTGATTATTATAGGATTCTGTCAGCAAAAGATCAATCATCAAATCAGTTTTTCCCAACTGGCCGTACAACATTCCTATTTGAAAATTAAAATTGTAATTCGGCTGGACCTGCATTGCTGTTTGATAAGATCTTAATGCATATTCTAATAAAACCTTTTTCTCGAAAGCATTTCCAACTCCGTAAACATCATTAGGATTGGTTTTAATTTTTTCAATTGCCTGTTCATAGTAATTTTTGGCTTTTGATTCGTTTTTTTGCAATTGATAATTGTATCCCAATTCAACCAAAAAAACACCTTGTTTGTAGCGATTGTAACGTTCCAGGATTGTTTTCTCTGCAATATCAAACTGTTGTAACTGCTGGTAACAATCTATCGTTCTTAAAAAATATTGGGTATTGGATGGCGAAATTCTTAAAAGATCTTCGTAGATAATCTTCGCTTTTTCGAAATCGCCCTTATCGTAGTAATTGTTTGCTAACTGTTCGTTTTGCGAGAACATAAAACCAGACCACAACAAAAAGATATAGATAAAGATATTTTTCATATTTCAGTTTTTTTAGCCGCAGTTTTCATTCTCAGTTTACAGTTCCAATATAAAACTGAAAACTATTCTCTAATTTCAGTTCTTGATTTCCAGATAATCAAAGTTAATCCAATTAAAACAAAGGGAATACTTAAAACTTGTCCCATATTTATTATCATGTTGTTTTCAAAAACTTCCTGGTTTTCTTTAAAAAATTCAATTATAAATCTGGCCAAAAACAATAAAGTCAGAAAAGATCCAAATAGTAATCCGTTCGTTTGCTTTATTTTATCTGATTTATACATCCAAAATAAAATTCCAAAAATCAACAAATACGAAAATGCCTCATACAATTGTGTTGGATGTCTCGGAATTAAATCATCTCTCTGAAAAACAACTCCCCAATTTCCATTAGTAGGTTTTCCATAAATTTCTGAATTCATAAAATTTCCGAATCTGATGAAAGCGCCTGTAACGGGAACTCCAATTGCCATTCGGTCTAAAAGCCACAAAAACTTCACTTTGTATTTTCTGCAATATAAAATCATTGCAATTAAAACACCAATTGTTCCGCCATGACTTGCCAAGCCCTGAAAACCAACAAATTTATAAACACCGCCAATTTTCTGAATTGGTAAAAGAATCTCTATCGGATGCTGTAGAAAATAATCGGGTTCATAAAAAAAGCAATGTCCTAATCTGGCTCCTAAAACGGTTCCTACAATTACGTAAACCAATAAACTATCCAGATTCTCTACGGAAATATTTTCTTTTTTATAAATATTTCTGACAATATAATAGCCCAATAAAAGTCCCGTTGCAAAAAGAGCTCCATAATATTTCAAAGGGAAACTGTCTGTAATCATTACAATTACAGGATCTAGATTCCAATTTAAAATTCCGCTCATATTAACTTTATTTTTAGTTCTGCTCTTTATTAAAACTAAGAAACCTAACAGGTTTAAAAACCCGTTAGGTTTAATTCCCTAAATTACTAAAAATTTAGTTTATAATATCAAATCCGCAGTAAGGACGTAAAACTTCTGGAATTACGATTCCTTCCGGCGTTTGGTAATTTTCTAAAATTCCGGCTAAAACTCTAGGCAATGCTAATGAACTTCCGTTTAATGTATGTGCCAGTTGATTTTTCCCGTCTTTATCTTTGAAACGTAATTTCAAGCGGTTCGCCTGAAAAGTTTCGAAGTTAGAAACAGAACTAATTTCTAACCAGCGGTCCTGTGCTGTAGAAAATACTTCAAAATCATACGTCAAAGCCGATGTGAATCCCATATCGCCTCCACAAAGACGTAAAATTCTATATGGCAATTTCAATTCCTGAAGAATATTTTTCACATGCTCTACCATTCCGTCAAGAGCTTCGTATGATTTATCCGGATGCTCAACACGTACGATTTCTACTTTGTCAAACTGATGCAAACGGTTTAATCCACGAACGTGCGCTCCGTAAGAACCTGCTTCACGACGGAAACATGGTGTGTAAGCCGTATGTAAAACCGGTAAGTCACTTTCGTTTAAAATAACATCGCGGAATAAATTTGTAACCGGAACCTCAGCCGTTGGAATCAAATATAAATCATCAACTCCTGCGTGATACATCTGCCCTTCTTTATCAGGCAATTGTCCTGTTCCGTAACCTGAAGCTTCGTTTACCAAATGCGGCACCTGAACTTCGTTATATCCTGCAGCTGTATTTTTATCTAAAAAATAATTAATTAAGGCACGCTGTAAACGAGCTCCTTTTCCTTTGTAAACAGGGAATCCGGCACCCGTAATTTTTACTCCTAATTCAAAATCGATTATATCGTATTTCTTTACCAATTCCCAGTGAGGCTGTGCGCCTTCGTGCAAAACTGGAATATCTCCTTCTTCAAAAACATTCAAATTGTCATCTGGAGTTTTTCCTTCAGGAACAATATCAGCCGGAAGATTTGGAAGCGTGTATAATATATTTGTTAACTCAACAGCCAAAGCTTCTGCCTTTTCTCCAAGTTCTTTGCTTTTTTCTTTTAATGAAACCGTTTTTTCTTTTAAGATTGCTGCTTTAGCTTTCTCTCCCGCTTTCATTAATTCGCCTATATCTTTGGACAATTTATTAGATTCAGCTAAAGTATTATCTAATTCCACCTGAGCTGCACGACGGTTTTCGTCTAATTGCACCACCTCTTCAACAACGCTTTTAGCATCGATATTTCGTTTTGCTAAAGCCTTGATTACTTTCTCCTGATTTTCTCTAATAAATGCGATTTGTAACATAGCTTGATTTTTATAACTATTGTATTTTTTTATAACGGAAGCAAATTTAAGGAAATGTTTGCTAAGATTACCTACAAAGTTTAGTCTAAAGTTATTTCGTGGATTTTGAAGATTTCACAGAGATACACGAACGTTTCGCAAAGATGCACAAAGAGTTTTTTATTTTGAGAGAAGAAGAATTAAAAGAGGCAGAATATTTATAAAAATCAAAATACCATTCCCCCTAAAGCCCATCGGATTGACATATACCATAACATCTGATAAAACTTAAAATAAAATTCTAACTAAATCTATTCCTTTATTACTTTAAACGTTTCTACAGTTTCGCCTATAGTCGTTTTCAAAATATAAAATCCAGAATCTAATCCGATAATATTTATACTTCCGTCGCTGGTTTTTCCTTTTAAAACCGATTTTGATTCAAAATTAAAGAACTCAAAATCAAAGTTTTTAGAATTAAGGTTTTCAACGTTAATTGTAGTTTGTGCCGGATTTGGAAAAACATAAGGTTTGTTTTTAACTATTTTTTCCGGCTGATGTTTATTGCAGGCGTCTTCTAAAAGTGTATCAAGATCAAATTCGTCGTACGCTAAAGTATAATTAAGTTCTTTTGCTTTTTGAAACAATTCGCAGGCATCGTCATATTTTTTCTGATCCAGATAAATTATCCCGAGATTTTTCATCGCATACGAATTGTTTTTATCCATTTCTAGTGCTGCTTTCAAATCGGCGATTCCTTTTTTGGATTCTCCCAGTTTGTGGTAAATTAAGCCACGGGTTGTTCTTAAATCTCTTCCGCCATAAGCGGTCGTTCTTTCAATAATCAGCTTTTCGTATTGAAAAGCTTTCTGGATATTTTCAAATGCTTTTTCATACTCGCTTTCATCACTCAATAACCTGGCAAGTCCCCAGTATGCATGGGCATGATCTGGTTTTTCGATTACAATTTTCTCTAAATAATAGCGCGCCAGATCATTTGATTTTCTTTGTTGCAGCAATGTTGCAAAATTATATAAAATGCGATAATCATTGGGCGCGTTCTTAATTGCTTTATGATAATAATTCATAGCAAAGCTTTCCATCTCAAGCGCTGCATAAATACTTGCCATTCGGTCATAAAGTTTACTTCGAAAGATTGCGGTCTTTTTTTGAGCCGAATCTGAAAGAACTAATTTTTTGTTTTTAGGATCTTTATCGATCGAGTATTCAACTTTTTTTAAATCCTCAATTGCCAAAGTAGTATTGCCAAGACTAATACTTAAAACACCACGATTGTAAAGATCATTTATTTTTGTTGGATTAAAATTAGTCCGCGTATTAATATCCGTCAGCATTTTTAAGGCTTTGGCTACGGTTTGTTCACGGTCTTTATTAAACGGAAGTTTATGATCTGTTCTGCCTGTCATTTTTCCATGCGAAAAATTCCACGTTACCAGTTTTTCACCTTGTTTATTGTATTGAAAACAATCGCCGTCTTTCAATCCGTCTTTATCAAAATAAAAAACTTCGTTTAGTTTTCCGCTCGAATAATAGGTTTTAGAGCTGTCCGGTTTTTTATCTTCGCCATACCAAATAGCAACCGAAACTACTTTATCATCATAAAAATATCGGGTGACATTATCAGATACCTCTTTTTCTTTTTCCTGAGCCAGCAGGAAAACAGGCCAAATTAATAAAGCAAAAAGGATCTTTTTAGACATTTTTAGTTTCAATTAAATACGAAATTACAAAAATCGGCTTCGATCGTCTTTATTAAACAAATAGGTTTTTCCATCAAATTTTAATCTTTGAAACTCTTTTTTAACTTTTAAATCGCTTTTTTGCTGAATATCATTTGCCAAATCTTCTTCAACCGCATCTTCATATGAATAGATTTTAGAAACCATTAAATCGTAAAAACCATTTGTCTGCGTATCCGAAATACTAATTCCTGTTTCTAAAGTTTCTATTTGATACGTTCCCCCACCGTTTGAATCTCCATTGGCAGACCGAATTGGGTATTCGTATAAAACTTTCTTCATTTGTTTTCCGTCGAAAGTAAGAATCGTAAATTTTTCTTCAGAATACATTACAACTCTGCTGTTCGAATACACTTCTGTACTCAAAGCAATTGCCGGAGTTTTGTCGTTTAATTGCAATAAATCTTTAAGAATATAAGTTTTGGCCGCTCTTAAACCTTCGTTTTCATAATAACCCAGATTTTTATCTGTTTCTTCGTGCAGAATTTTTCCGTCTTCGCTGTTTACAAAAACGTATTTTCTTTCGTAGTAATTGCCTAAATCTTCTTCTTTTGATTTTGCTTTCGCAGATTTATCAATAATAGAAATAACGAAGAAAGTCACATTTTCATTGTACCGAATTGAGCTTACATCTTCGGTTTTGATGGCCGTATATTTGATTTTTAGATTTTCGGCCGTTTTTTTCAGCAGATTCAAATCGAGTTCATCAGATGGAATAATGTATTCGCTTTTCTTAAATATCAGCTTTTCGACTGCTTTGGGGCTTTCAGACTGAACGGCTAATGATGGGGCGTTTTCTTCAACAAGTTGCTTTTCATTCTTCCCACAGGAGAATAAAAATAGAAAAGCGCCACTGAGAATTAAGTAGGTTTTAATTTTCATTGGTTTATGATTTTAAATTTAGGGGCTCTCAAATATAAAATATTCTTAATTAGCTTTTTAAATAAAATCAAAAATTTAATAAAATTGGCTGTTTATTTGTATTCTACTAACAAATCTCTTAATTCATTGTTTTTTAAAAATACCGCAAATCTCCCTGATAAAAGCAGAATATCTCTTTCTTCTGGTCTAATGCGTAATTTGGTTTCAATATGAGAGGCATATTCATACAGCAGTAAAATTTCTCCAGCTGAAAGTTCCGGGAATTTATCTTTTTGAAGTGTGGCCGCAATTATCTGTCCGTCTTTGTCTTTTCTAAATGCGCTTTCGCCAAATTTATCTATGATATCTTTCTTAAAATCGGCATATAATTTCAGCCAGCCGCTCACATCGTCATTGGTATTTTTTAATTCCATAACCAGTTCTTCATACTTTTCGTCTTTTTTCATTTTATGCAAATGATTGCGAATTGTGGTAAAACCAATAATCTGATAATTCGTTACCGGAATTTTGTATCGTTCAAAAGTATTTTCAACATCTTTATCAAAAGTCATATATCGGGTTTGAACAGTATAAAGTGAAGCCGTTTCAAACAATGAAAGAAGTCCAATTTTGGTATCGTTTATATAAGGTTCTTTTTTCCCTTGGCCAAGACAATCAATGAAAAGTGCTTTTTTGTTTTTATCTTCAACTTTAGTATCGGCATGAAGTAGTTCTGCCAAAGTTTTGTAACCCATATTGTCTGAAGCACCGCCGTCGATAATACATAAAATTTTATCCTGATTTTTTATTCCGAATTTGACTTTTGGAAGAACTCCTGGAAAAGCAGAACTTGCCGTAATGCCATACGTTACCGGAAAATTATAACCGTCATTTATCTTATTTTCATTTAATGCAATATCCGCTTTATTCGGCGCAAGCGATTCATCTATAGATAAACCTTTAATAATATGAGGCATAAACGGAATGCGTTCGCCGTTATTAAAAGCTGTTCCGTTTGCGACAAACATTGGTAACGAAGGTTCTATTTTACTTTCTTTCGAAACAAAAAAATCAGATAAAAGCATTTGAGTGCTAAATTTATCTTTGTTATCAGGATTTAATGCGTCGTATTGCAAAATATCGGCATCTATGCGCTGTGACATTGATATTTTATCCCCTTTTTCGTTTCGGCTGTTGTTTAAAAGTGACAGAATATTGGCCGATTTATCTACATAATCTTTATAAGCATCGGCTTTTGAAAAGTAAAATTCGTTGAAAGAACAATTTTCGCTCTGCAGCTTATTTTTTAGAAGAGTTAAATAATATCCAGTTGAAAAACAGCCTCCCGAAACTGCTGAATAATAATCAATTTCATTTAAGAAATTGCGTTCCATATTGTTTTCGCTGATTTCTTCAAGTCCAAGAAGAACACCCATGCTAAAAAACTGCGCGCGCGATCCTCCTCCGGAAATTCCTATTCCTAAAGCAATATTAGGATTCTGAAATTTTTTATCTCTTTCCTGAACCGATTTATAATCACTTAAAGAAACTGCAGGAATCGAATTGTAATGGATCTCCGAAAAAAGGTTGATTTTGTTTTGAGAAATTGCTGTTTGGGCAAAAAGAATGAGCAAAACCGGGCAGTACTTAAATCTCATTTTGGTTGTTTTTTGAATAGATAAATCACTCAAAGCGAAATTAATAAAGATATTGCACAAAGCGACGCCAAGACTGCAAAAGATTCGCTAAGAATATTTTAAAAAAATGTGAATTAGTACACAAACTTGTCATTTCGGCTGAAAGGAGAAATCGCACTAATAATTCGACATGCTAAACCGCTAATCTTTGCAGAGTTTCTTGTGCGATTTCTCCTTTAAGTCGAAATGACAAAAACTATAAACCTTTGTCTCTTTGAAACTTAAACCTCTAAACCTTCAAAAAACTAAGCTCTTTTAATTTCATGCCCAACAAATTCCTCTAAAACGGCAAACATATCGTCTACAGAAAGTACTTCAAAATCAGGATGATTTTTTAAGAAATTGGCGTTTAATTCAGCAAGATTTTCTACTAATTCGAAAAAAGTATCGTTGTTTAACGAATCTCGAATTGGGTTTACGCCTTCTAATTTCCCTTTTAGAAATTTGCCCAATTTAATATTACTCATTATTCTAACTTTCTTGCTTTGTTCCTGAAACAATTCTAAATGTTTTTCGGCACCAATTAAAGCCAGGCCTTCTTCAATAAGTTCGTTAAGTTCTTTGTTCCAGCCTGAGTTGTAGACAAACTGCGAAAAATTTCCTTCGGTATATTGCGAATAGTAATAATCAAGATAGTAACTCGTAAGCGCATCTTCATGAATAAGTTCATCGTCAACACCTTCTTCACGCATTAAGTTGATTACCGAAATATTAGAGTGAATAACATCCTGCGGATTTTCACTTTTCATTGCTGTTTCAGAAACTATAATTCTACCGAATTCCTCCATTGTGGTTTTATTTTGAGATTTGCTTTGCAAAGTTGAGTTAAATTAAAACAGAAAAAAAATACATTCTGGTTTTATATGATTCCAGATTCATCACTTTTGTTTTTTTTATTCATTTTTGCCACTAAGGCTTTCAAACGTAAGGCGTGAGCTTTTTTCTCTTCTTGGATTTTAGCCTTTTTTCGTTTTAGCAATTTAGTGTGCAAAGCTTTGTTTTTAGTATTTTTTTCGGGTCCTTTTGCCATGATTTTGTATGCTTCTTTATTGCATTTGCAAATATAAGAAACTGATAACAAGCCAGGAACTCTATAACATAAATTACAAATAAGTAATATCGAGTCAAATATTAATAAAATGTTACCAAACACAAAACTTAATATTGAACTGCGCAACCATCTAAAAAAGTCACATCTGTTTAATAAATAATGTTTTACAATAAATCATAAACTAAAACCAAAATTCATGAAACAGATTCTTATTATTTTTAGTCTTTTATTTGCATTTACAAGCTGCGACAGTGATGAATCAGCACCATCAAAAGTAGATTTTACAGAAGTTTATCAGGGAGATTATTTTAACGGAAATTATAATAATCCAAAAGCAAACCTTGTTATTAATGACCTGACAGAATGGAACAAGTTATTAGTAAAACTGGATCTCAATATCAAGCCCTGGCAAAATAGTATTAGTACTGATATCGATTTTGAAAAATATCAAGTCATCGCAGTTATTGATGAAGTTCGCCCTTATAACGGTTACTCTATTGACATTACCAAAATTACTCAGACTAATGATCAGATATTGGTTAAGGTTGAGCAATTAAAACCCGGAGGAGCTGCAACTGTAAATACACAGCCTTATCATATTGTGACAATTCCTAAAAGCAATAAAAAAGTGGTATTTGAATAAAAGCTGGATTTGCTGATCAAAAAGTAAACTAAGTACGATTTATCTTTCTATTATTTATTATACTTTTATAAATTATAAGAGCAGTACCTAAACTGCTTTTATAATTTATACTATAAAAAATGGAAAACTTAAATACAGCCTTAAAGTTCGTTTTCTTAATTGCTTTAATTATTTTACCGCTGCTTTTATTAAACAAACTGTATAAGCGCGATTTAAAAATGCTCTTCATTTCTTACCTCCTAATATCTGCTGCTATAACATTTGTTTTAGTTTTAATAATGGCGTGGTGGTCTCATTTTTCAATTGAACTTTTACTTTCTCATTATGGCTATGATTCCTATCTTTTAACGGAAACAGAAAGACTTCGAAATGTTTCTGCCCAAAATATAGATCGAGTAAAAACATTAGATTCCAGCAGAATGGGAATTGGATGGCCTTTAAAAGCGATTCTGTTTTATATTTTTTATTCGCCCTATCTCTTGATTGCTTATTTTGGCAGTTATTTTTATAAAAAGTCAAAACTAAACAGACCAATAAATGAAACTTTTTAATTGGTTTAAAACAAAAGAGGTAAATATGGAATTTGAAGAAGCTTTTTCGGATTTAAAAAGAATGGGTAATTTAGTTCCGAGTGCGAAAAGAACATTTGAATTACTGAAAGAATTCAATTCAGAAACAACAGATTTAGAATCGGATAATTTGATTGCTGAATTTCATAAAATACAATACGCCTCTAATACCAACAGTTATTTTTATTTCTATTTTCCAATAGTAAGCCATATTTTGTATTATAAACCAATATACGAAAATGAGCTTTTAAGATATTTAATTGGTCCTAATTTTGCCAACGGAACATCAGAAACTGACGAAATGATTGAAATGATTTTTGGCGCCATGAAATACAAACTCAACGAAAACCAATATTATCTTACCACACAAGGCAAAAATTGGGTTGAAAATGAACTTCCGAAATTACAGAAAGAAGTTAAACGGGAAATTGACGTTTGCTGGAAAGAATTAAATGAATAATAAAACTTAAAAAATGAACCCAGCCTTCTTCTCAAACCAAGAAAAATTCAGAGAATGGTTAGAAAAGCATCACACAAAAGAAACCGAGCTTTTGGTAGGTTTCTATAAAGTGAATAGCAAAAAGCCGTCTATGTCCTGGTCAGAATCTGTAGATCAGGCACTTTGTTTTGGCTGGATTGATGGTGTTCGAAAATCAATTGACGAAGAAAGTTATTCTATTAGGTTTACACCGAGAAAGAAATCGAGTATCTGGAGCGCCATCAACATCAAAAAAGTCGAAGTACTTACCCAAAACGGACTTATGAAAGAAGCCGGATTAAAAGCTTTTAAGTTAAGATCTGAAGAAAAGTCCCGAATTTACTCGCACGAAAAAGAACCTTCTGCTCTCGATCCCGAATTTGAAAAACAATTTAAAGCCAATAGACCAGCCTGGGAATTTTTCGATAAGCAGGCACCATCCTACAAAAAAGTTATGGTTCACTGGATTATGACTGCCAAACAAGAAAAAACAAGACTTTCTAGACTCGAAAAAACAATAAGCATAAGCGCCGAGCAGAAACGAATGTTGTAAAAGCTGTTGCTTTGATATTTTATAAACTGTAACTTTATTCCGTTAAAAGCTAAAAGAAGAAAGTAATGAAAGAAAGGACAGCATTAGAATATTACGTTTTAGATGTATTTTCAAATAAAAGCTACAAAGGAAATCCGCTTTCTGTGGTATTTACCAATGGAAACTTAGATTTAGAAACCTACCATAATATTTCTAAAGAATTTGGCTATTCTGAAACTTCTTTCGTTTACTATTCTTCGGCACAAAAAGCATTAAATGTTCGTTCATTTACTCCAACCGGAATCGAAATCGACGGTGCCGGGCATAATTTACTGGGTGCTGTCTGTGGTGCTTTATTAAAAAGACTGCCTATATTTCAGGAACAGGACAATAACAATCGTTTCGTTATCATGAAACATTCACCAATTCCTTTATCAGTAAGTTTTGATCCCGTTACACAATATCCGGTTGTGCAAATGCATCAAAAACAAGCTGTAATTGGAACCGAAATTCCAACCTATAAATTAGCCGTTGCGCTTGGCTTAAAAATCGAAGATTTAGACAGCAGTGACTTTGTGCCTACAATCGTTAAAACCGAAGTTGCTCATACAATGGTTCCCATTAAAAACAGTAAAATTCTCAACGACTGCGTTCCTGATCATAAACTTCTGATTGAAATTTCGAAAGAATATAAATTTGAAGGCTTTTACTGCTTCACAATTTCTGATCAAAACGAAGGAAACATTGCCGAAACTCGTTTTTTCAATCCAATTATCGGAATATATGAAGATCCGGCCACCGGAACTGCCGCTGGACCGCTTGTAGGTTTTTTAACCCAAAAAAAATACACAAAACTAAATCAGGAATATAAAATCCTGCAAGGTGTTAAACTAAATCATCCCTCAATTATTGAAGTTATGAATCGGGAAAATGATATTTTGGTTGGCGGTTCTTCGATTATTACCATGAAGGGAGAACTTTACCTGTAGAAAGAATAGTATTACAATTATTATTTGTTTATTTACGCTGCCAAAAACAAATTCTATACTAAAAATCAAGCACCTCGCAGCAAATGATTAAAGATATTACTCGTAATAAAATAGACTTAAAATATATTTTAATTGTTCTGATTGCAGTTTTTCTTAGCACTTTATTTCACGAATTAGCACATTGGTGCACAGGAGAACTTCTTGGAAATAAAATGACGGCATCTTTAAATTCTGTAAATTTAATTTCTGGAGAATACAAACACGCATGGAATAGAAACGTTGTTACTGCAGCCGGGCCTTTGTTTACAATTTTACAAGCCATTGTACTTTATTTACTCCTAAATAAATATCCTAAAAGAGAATTGTATCCTTTTTTACTTTTTCCTCTTGCAATGCGGTTTTGGGCTGGATTAGCAAATTTATTAGGCCCAAATGACGAAGGGAGGCTTGGACTTTCTTTTGGCATTGGACTTCTGACTATTTCATTTATCGTTTGTTGTTTTCTTTTCTTTTTGGTTTACAAAAGCTCAAAAAAGCATCATTTTAGTTTGAAGTTTAACCTAATAAGCTTTTTACTGTGTTCTGTTTTCTTGATTGCATTATCGTTTATCAACGAGTATTTTAAAATTAAGCTCATTTAATAACCAAACGAAAAACATATAAAAAAAGCTGCATCCAGAAAATGCAGCTTTTTTTTATATCAAAACCTTGAAAAAGGATTTCTTAGTTTGTTTTCATTGGTGGTAAATCGAATGCAACAGAATCGTGTTCGAAGTTATTTCTGTGTCCACCATCGCAAAATGGTTTGTTTGCAGATAAACCGCAGCGGCAAAGTCCAAGTGCAGATCTTCCTTGCAATCCGTAGACAGTTCCTTCTGAATCCATGATTTCGAATTCACCTTCAATCTTAATTGATCCGTTTTTATTGATGATTAATTTTGTCTTGCTCATAAACTTGTTTTTTGTTTTTTTCGAAGACAAAGATTGCGAAATAAATCTTGAAGATTTTAGCGCCAATGCTAGTTTAAACTGGTTCTATTTTATGGATTTTATACCGCAGAGACTCTTGGAGTTCTTTTTTTGAATCTCGCAAAGTCGCGGAGACGCAAAGATTTGTTTCACGCAGATTGAGCAGATTTAAGTAAAAATCATTTTAATCATCTTAATCTGTGGCTAAAATTAAAAAACTTTGTGTCTTCGCGACTTTGCGAGATTATTTGCCACAACAACAATTTTTTTTGTGAATCTCTGTGAAAACGCTCTGCAATAACAAAATCTCAATTCTATTGCTTATTTTTGCACTCAATAAAATTGAGTTATGACACAGAATCCAAAGAGATATACGATCACGGCGGCATTGCCTTACACCAACGGACCTATTCATATTGGGCATTTGGCGGGGGTTTACGTGCCTGCAGATATATATTCGAGATACTTAAGATTGCAAGGAAAAGATGTAGCATTTATCTGCGGAAGCGATGAACACGGCGTTGCAATTTCGATGAAAGCCAAAAAAGAAGGAATTACACCACAACAAGTTATTGATAAATATGATGGAATTATTCGCAAATCATTTGCTGATTTTGGAATTTCATTCAACAATTATTCAAGAACTTCGGCACAAATTCATCATGAAACGGCTTCTGAATTCTTTAGAACATTGTATGATAAAGGAGATTTTATTGAAGAAGTTACAGAACAATTGTACGATGCAAAAGCAAATCAGTTTTTAGCAGACCGTTTTGTGGTTGGAACTTGTCCAAAATGCGGCAATGATGGAGCTTACGGCGATCAATGTGAAAATTGCGGTTCTACTTTGAACGCAACTGATTTGATCAACCCAAAATCGACAATTACGGGAGAAACTCCAATTTTAAAAGAAACAAAACACTGGTTTTTACCTTTAGATAGATATTCTGATTTCTTAACCAAATGGATTTTAGAAGGTCATAAAAACGATTGGAAACCTAACGTTTACGGACAAGTTAAATCCTGGATCGACGGCGGATTGGAACCTCGTGCCGTAACGCGTGACCTTGATTGGGGAATTGATGTTCCGGTTGAAGGTGCCGAAGGAAAAAAATTATACGTTTGGTTTGATGCGCCAATTGGTTACATTTCTTCTACAAAAGAATGGGCAGCGCGCGAAGGAAAAGACTGGGAACCGTATTGGAAAGATGAAGAAACGAAACTAGTTCACTTTATTGGGAAAGACAATATTGTTTTTCACTGTATCATTTTCCCGGCGATGCTAAAAGCCGAAGGAAGCTACATTTTACCAGACAACGTTCCGGCAAATGAGTTCCTGAATTTGGAAGGAAATAAACTTTCGACTTCTAAAAACTGGGCGGTTTGGTTACACGAATATTTAGAAGAATTTCCAGATAAGCAAGATGTTTTACGTTATGCGTTAACATCAAACGCGCCGGAAACAAAAGATAACGATTTTACATGGAAAGATTTCCAAGCCAGAAATAACAACGAATTGGTTGCCATTTTCGGAAACTTCGTAAATCGTGTTGTGGTTTTAACCAACAAATATTACGAAGGTGTTATTCCAACGCCAAACGAATTTTCAGAAGTTGATGAAGCAACTTTAGCAGAATTAAAAGCGTATCCAGCTGTAATTTCAAGTTCAGTTGAGCGTTACAGATTCCGTGAAGCTCTTGGTGAATTGATGAATGTTGCCCGTTTAGGAAACAAATATCTTGCCGACGAAGAGCCTTGGAAAGTAATGAAAGACAATCCGGAACGTGTAAAGACACAAATGTATGTGGCATTGCAAATTGCTACAGCTTTGAGTGTTTTAGCTGAACCGTTTTTACCTTTTACAGCGGCTAAATTGTCTAAAATCTTGAATTTAGGTGATCTTAAAGAACATTTTGAAGGATTTAGCAAGTTCCTGAAAGAAAATCATCGTGATGCAAAAGACATCATTCTTGATAAAAAATTAGGTTGGAATGATATTTCTGAAAATTCAGATTTAATTCCGGCTGGACATAAAATTGGCGAAGCAGAATTGCTTTTTGCTAAAATAGAAGACGAAGAAATACAAAAACAAATAGATAAATTGGAAGCGACAAAAACCGCAAATATTGCTGAAAACCAAAAAGCAGAACCACAAAAAGAGTTAATTCAGTTTGATGATTTTGCAAAAATGGATATTCGTATCGGAACTATTCTTGAAGCTGAAAAAATGCCAAAAGCAAACAAACTTTTAGTGCTAAAAGTAGATACAGGAATTGATGTTCGTACAATTGTTTCGGGAATTGCAGAGAGTTTTTCGCCAGAAGAAATCATCGGAAAACGTGTTTCTGTATTAGCAAACCTTGCTCCAAGAGCTTTGCGCGGTGTTGAAAGTCAGGGAATGATCTTGATGACAACAAATGCCGAAGGAAAATTGGTTTTTGTAAATCCTGATGCTGATGCGCCGAATGGTGCTACGGTAAACTAAAGATTTTAAAAGATGTGTAATAACACATCTTTTTTTATCTCGTTTATGTTTATTTTGGCTGTCCTGCAAGGTTTCCAAAACCTTGTAGGTTTGAATAAATTGCCATACCTACAAGGTTTTGGAAACCTTGCAGGAAGAAAAAAATAAAATAAAATCCCTACATTTTATTGTTTCTTTCAAAATCATTTTTGTAAGTTTGTTCTGCAAAAATACCAGAAGTAATTCTGAAACTTTATTTAAAGTTAACATAAGCGAACCCTCGCCATGATGGCCCTATGGAAACTCGGGAAATCTATCCTTCTGGGTATTTTTGCACATCTAAAGCGAGGGTTTCGTGCGTTTAATATTTTCGATATGCAAAAAGAAAATGAAAAAACAACAGAAACGGCTGTAATGACAGCAATGGCAAAATTTCTTTCCGAGATTTGGTTTGAGGAAGAAATTAGAGAGCAGCCAGAACACATGTGCGAAATTTTTGAGGCAATTCTGGTTACACAAGTCGGCGATTATATGGATCTTCGCATCAAAATGATTAATTGTATTAGAACAATTAACAAACTGGCAGAAGCACTTGAACCTTTTTCTGACTTGGAAATTAAGAAGGCTTACCAGAAAATGCTCAACACATAATACCACACAAAAACAAATTTAATCCTTTATATTTCTGTAAATTATGCCGTCAGGCACTAAATATTGGTAGAACAAGAAATTTAAAATTCCTTTTGTGCCGGTAGGTACGAAACATAAAAATATCCTGCGTATCTACGGCACGCTAAATCTATGTCAATTCTTTTTTTCCTAACAATATTTAGTGCCTAACGGCATTTTTCATTTTTTACTTTTAATATTCTTTTTAAGCTTTTACTATTAAGAAAAAAGTAAGACATTCGCCAAAAAAAGCAATGCTGAAAATATTTAAATTTTTCCTTCTAATTTCAATATTACAATCCTGTAATTCAAATCAACAAAATCCTGCATTAGTTATAAAAAAACAGGCAACCGTTATTGAGAAGAATAGCGAGTTCGATTTAATGCTAATTAATTTTAAGGAGAATCCTGCCAAACTTTATTCTAAAAACATTTTAAATTCAAACGATGTTTTGTATGATAATGAACGAGACGGCAAATTGACAGACGAAATGCTGCAATATAAAATCACTAACATCATTACTGATGTTATGAACATTACAATTCCAACCAAGAAATTTGGATATCTTTATAAAAGCCCTGAACTAGATAGTATTGCAAAATTTAAAAACATTTATTTCAATTCACTTTCCCTGCTAACTAATATAGACAAGAAGCCAGTAGCATTTTATGCCGAAACAACATTTTCAAAAGAAAATGAAAGAAAAAAAAATCTGGATGAAATAACAAAAAAATTGGGAAACCCAAAATACTCCTATACAATTGGCAATGAATTTGATCGTCGTTCTTACGAATGGGTTTTATCTGATAGAACCATTCAAATTGAAACTTCATTTGGTTTTAGTATGTCGATGGATTCAAACGGAAATAGTAGTAATGGAAAATATTACCCGTTGAGTATATTAATCATTGACAACAAAAATAAAAACGATCTCTATAAAGCACACGAATAT
This sequence comes from Flavobacterium sp. HSC-32F16, assembly GCF_024171645.1. Lineage (GTDB taxonomy): Bacteria > Bacteroidota > Bacteroidia > Flavobacteriales > Flavobacteriaceae > Flavobacterium. The sequence goes on from NZ_JALKAC010000002.1 coordinate 58,358, forward strand.
GAGTTTCCTGATAAAATATTATTCAAAGGCAAATATCATAGTTATAAAGATTTCCAGTTTGAAAAAAACACTGTTTTTGAAGACAATTTTCTTTTAAACTCTTCCAACGAAACTAACTTAAAAGCCAAATATGGATTGTATGATAATACGCCTGTTGAAGCTGAACAAAAAACTACATCAGAACCTACCGTTAAATTTTAATAATTAAAATTTATCATCAAAAAAGCGTGAACCAATTAACATTTTTAATTGATTCACGCTTTTTGCTTTCAAAGTATTCACTTCTAAAGTATCTTTGAAAAATAATACACGATTAATACAATGAAAATCACAAAACCAAGATTAGCCCTAATCTGCGGTATACTCTGCATTTCAATTTTCCCTATATTGGTTAAATTACGTTTAACGCCAGGATTAATTTCGGCATTTTACCGAATGGCTTTTGCGGTCATTCTGCTTTTGCCGTATGTGTTATTGAGTAAAAACTTTAAACTTCCTAGTTTAAAATTTGCACTTTTAGCGGCACTTTGCGGTATTTTATTTGCTTCAGATGTTGCCGTTTGGAATATTGCCATTCAGGAATCAAGCGCGACTCAGGCTTCACTGCTTACTAATTTATCTCCGGTTTGGGTTGGAGTTGGTTCTTTCCTATTTTTAAAATCAAAACCTGCTGCAAACTTCTGGATTGGAACTGTAGTTTCTCTTTTTGGAATGATAACATTGGTTGGCTTTGAGTTTTTTATTGATTTGAATTTTAATCAGGCCTTTCTGTTTGCCGTTTTATCCGGAATCTTATACTCTATTTATCTTTTGGTAAGCAAGAATGTACTTTCAGAAGTTGATGTTTTGTCGTTTATGACCATTAGTTTAATGGCTTCGAGTATCTATTTGGGAATTTTGTGTTATTCGCTAAACGAACCTTTTACAGGATTTTCAAACACGGGTTGGTTTGTATTAGTTTTACAAGCTGTAATATGCCAATTGTGTGCATGGCTTTCGATTAGTTATGCCACACAGCACATGCGAGCAACCCGAGTTTCATTAAGTTTATTGAGTCAGGCTGTAATTACCTCTATTTTAGCTTGGTTGTTTTTAGAAGAAAAAATAACTTTACAAATGGTTTTCGGCGGAATCGTTTTGCTTTTCGGAATCCGAATTACTTTTTACGATAAAACTATTTCTTTAAAAAGACTGTTTTCTAAATAAATTGGCCCACGGATTTTACGGATTAAACGGGTTTACACGGATTGTTTTTTTAATTTGCTGCTGAAAAGTTCTCACGCAGATTTGGCAGATCAGGCAGATAAAAATCATTTTAATCTTCTTAATCTGTGGCAAAAAAATTAGTTGAAATTAGTGTAATTCGTGGCAAAAAAAGTTTTCACGCAGATTTAGTAGATCAAACAGATAAAAATCATTTTAATCTTTTTAATCTGCGGCAAAAAAATTAGTGCAATTCGTGGCAAAAACCTGAAACAAAAGAAAACCTGAAACAAAAAACAAAACATCATGTTACATAAAAGCAAAATACCAAACTTAAAAGTAATCGCATTTGATGCCGATGATACTTTATTTGTAAACGAGCCTTATTTTCAGGAAACCGAACATAAGTTTTGTTCTTTGATGGAAGATTACCTTTCACATCAAGGCATTTCGCAGGAATTATTCAAAATTGAAATTGCCAATCTTCCTTTATACGGTTACGGAATTAAAGGATATATTCTTTCGATGATCGAAGCCGCGATGAACATTTCAAACAATACAATCCCAATTGAAGTTGTGGGAAAGATAATTCAATACGGAAAAGAACTACTAGAAAAGCCTATTGAACTATTGGACGGAATCGAAGAAGCTTTACAAGCTTTACACGGAAAATACAAATTAGTCGTTGCCACAAAAGGAGATTTGAAAGATCAGCACAGTAAATTACATCGTTCTGGTTTGGGGCATTATTTTCACCATATCGAAGTAATGTCAGACAAACAGGAAATCGATTATCAAAAATTACTGGGTCGTTTAGACATTCAGTCCAATGAGTTTTTAATGATCGGAAATTCATTAAAATCAGATGTACTTCCTGTTTTAGGAATTGGCGGGTATGCAGTTCATATTCCGTTTCACACCACTTGGGAACACGAAAAAATCAATCACAAAGTTGAACACAAACACTTTAGTTCATTTGAAAAAATAACCGAAGTAGTTCATAATTTATTATAATGAAAACACTTTTAGACTTAGAAACCTGGAATCGTAAAGAACATTTTGAACATTTCAGCCGAATGGAAGAACCTTTCTTTGGCGCAACTGTCGAAATTGACTGTACAAAAGCCTATCAAACGGCTAAAGAATTAAAGGCCTCTTTTTTCATTTTCTATTTGCACAAAACCTTAACTGCCGTAAATTCAGTAGAAAATTTTAAATACCGAATTTCAGAAGGCAAAATTTACATACACGATCGTATCGATGCTTCGGCAACAATTGGGCGTGCAGACGGGACTTTCGGATTTTCTTTAATTGAATACAATCCTGATTTTAGAATCTTCGAAAAAAATGCTTTGGCAGAAATCGAACGCATTCAAAACACAACCGGACTTTTTACACGGTCTTTTGATGATGATAACCTGATTCATTTTTCGGCAATTCCATGGTTGAACTTCACTTCGCTCTCACATGCCAGAAGTTACACATTTCCAGACAGCTGTCCTAAAATCTCTTTCGGAAAAATGATCACTTCAGAATCTGGAAAACGCACCATCGCAATGTCAGTACACGTTCACCACGCATTGATGGATGGATTACATTTAGGCCAGTTTGTAGATTGTTTTGAGCAAACCATGAACTCTATATAATGTTAATCTTACAAATTTACCTTATTTTGATACTCTAATAACTTTTAGGGGCTGAGTTGAGCAGTAATAAATTCGTTGGTTTGGGGAAAATTTTAAAACTCAAATTACAATGAAAAAAATTGTTATTACTCTGGCGTTTGCTTTAGGGTTAATTCATGTAAATGCACAAACAGAAGGTTCTGCAAGCACTTATAACAAGTGGTCTGTAGAATTAGCGGGAGGATTAACGAAACCTCAACGACCATTATCTGCAGGTTATACCACTGCAACTCCAAGTCCATGGGTTGGTGATTTAGGTGTTCGTTATATGTTTAACAACAAATTTGGTTTGAAAGCTGATTTTGGATACAACAGTTTTACTGCAAAAAATAACTCTATCGATTTTGATTCAAGATACTATAGAGTAGATTTACAAGCTGTTGCCAATTTAGGCCGTATCATGAACTTTGAAACCTGGACTAACACTTTTGGTTTATTAGGACATGCTGGTTTTGGTTATGCTCAATTAAGAAGCGACAATTTTAAAGGAGCTGATGAAATGGGTAACTTTATTGCTGGTGTAACCGGACAAATAAGATTATCAAACCGAGTAGCTTTAACTGGAGATTTCTCTACTATTTTAAATGCATCTCAAGATCGTACTTTTGATGGTGCATATTTAGATGGTAACAGAGGATTTTCTGGATTAATGTTCAATGGTACTGTTGGCTTAAACATTTACTTAGGTAAAAATACTAAACATGCTGACTGGACTGTAATTTCTGAAAATGTAGATCTTAGAGCTTACGATGAGAAAATTGCTGACCTTGAAAATCAAATCAAAAACATTCCTTCTAAACAAGTTATCGTAGAAAAACCAATTAACAACACTGTAGTAAACAACGATAAAGATGTTGTAAAAGAATTGATAAACGATAAATATTACAGCGTTTATTTTGATTTCAACAAAGCAACTCCAATCGAAAATTCAACTGCGGCAATCGATGTGGTTTTAACTTACTTAAGAAAAAACCCTTCTGCATCTCTTGACATTATTGGTTATGCTGACCAAGTTGGAAAAGCAGAGTACAATGAAAAACTTTCAAATCACAGAGCAGAGAATGTAAAAACAATCTTTGAAAAAGCCGGAATCGCATCTTCAAGATTAAATGTTATTCCTGCTGGTGCAGACACTTCAATACAAAAAGATTCAGAAGAAGCTAGAAGATTAGCAAGAAGAGTTACTTTTAAAGTAAAATAATTCTTTTCAAGATTTAAAAATCAAGTCCTTAAGAAATTTCTTAAGGACTTTTTTATTTCCCTCAATTTAAAATCAGCCTTCTAATAACATGATTCAATTCTATTATACTTAGATACAGTTTATTTCGCTAAATTTGGAATGATATTTGACGCCTGAAAATTCATGAAAAAACTATTATTTATCTCTCTTTTGTTCTCGAAATCAATACTAATGGGTCAAACTGTATTGAACTCGTTTCCATTAACTTTAGATGCCTCTTCAGAAAATATCCAAACACTGAATGTAGAAGATGTAAAAACAAATGATATTTATGTTTTTGCAGCAGATGATAAAAACATCAATATTTCAAAATACAACAAATCCTTATTTCTTACCAGTCGATTTACTGATTCTATAAGAACGCCGTTAAATAAATCTTTAAACGGCTACAGCATCAGCGAAGATGGAAATCCGTTATTGTATTGGGGTTCTCAAGATGCAAAAAATCTTAAAATCGTAAAATATTTTCTGGACTTAAAAACGGCCCGAATATTAAACTTTGATTTTCCCGAAAACAATGAATACATCATAACCAGTTTTCAGAAAAACAATGTGTTTTATATGCTTGGAAAAGAAAAAGGCCAAAAGCATCTTCTTTTATATGAATTTCAAAATGGAAAATGCGAAATAAAAATGTTCGATCTTTCCAATTTTAACTTTTTAACCGAAAAAGGACAAGCTTTTTCATTCAGCTTATTAATTAGAAGTTATCCTATTCAAAAGATAGAATCTGATAATTTCAATTCTTTAGATAAAACTTCAAGCATCAATAAAATGTATGTCCTTGAAGATCATATCATTTTGACATTTGACTATAACACTCAAAAAACACAAGTTCTTGATCTTAACCTGCAAACTCTTGAAGTAAAAGAGAAAACATTTAGCCAGCCCGATTCAAAAAAGACCGCTAAAAGTTCTAATTCGTTTTACACTGATGGAAAATTATTTCAGATCAAAGCTAACAATGATGAGTTTTTGTATGATATAAAAGATTTTGATTCAGGACAAATCTTAAAAAGTATTTCGGTTTCAAAAAATGATACCATCCGTTTTAAAAATTCTCCGCTGCTCGTTCAGGCCAATAATAAAAAACCTCAAGAAGTAAAAACTACTGCTAAATTTCTTAAACATTTGTCTGATTTAAGCGTTGGTGTTTCGGTTTTTAAACAAAACAATAAAAACTATGTAACCTTTGGAGGTTTTGTAGAATATGTTTTTACCAATTATAACAGTATGGATGATATCCTTGGTGAATTTGGCATCGGTGCAAGGCCTTCTTATGATATTCAAAATAAAATGGCATTTTTCGATTCAACATTTGATTCTAATTTTGATTTCGTAAGCACTAAACAATCAGAACCTCTCGCAATTGATAATATTTATTATTATCTGAGTACAAACAAAAATGCTTCACTGCAAAATATTCTGAAACTGAAGGATTATTACATTTTAAGCTATTATGACAATGCTTTAAAACAGTTTATACTTCGTAAATTTACAGATGGTTTTATTAGAGAAGACAACGGAAATCCTATTATGAACAAGTCTGTATTCTCCAGACCGGCCTCTTTTGGCGTTATAAAAACTCGTTAATTTTAATGAGGATTAATCCAAATGTGTAATGTTTTCGCGGATTCCAAAAAATGGTTTGAATTATTTTTTCTAATTTTACAAAAAAGACATCATTATGCTATCAAAAAATATTGAATCGGCTTTAAATAAGCAAATCCGCATAGAAGCAGAATCTTCGCAAACTTATCTTTCTATGGCTTGTTGGGCTGAAGTACACGGATTAGAGGGAATTGCTCAATTTATGTACACACAGTCTGACGAAGAGCGTGCACATATGCTTAAATTGGTTAAGTATGTGAACGAACGCGGAGGACACGCTCAGATTACAGATCTAAAAGCACCTAAAATGACCTATTCTACTTTTAAAGAAATGTTTGAGGAGCTTTACAATCATGAAATTTTTGTTTCACAATCTATCAACGAATTGGTACACATAACTTTTGAAGAAAAAGATTATGCAACACATAATTTCCTACAATGGTATGTTTCTGAACAAATTGAAGAAGAAGCTACAGCCAAATCTATTTTGGATAAAATCAATTTGATTGGTGAAGACAAAGGCGGACTTTATTTGTTTGACCGTGATATTCAGCAATTAACCGTTACCAGCTCAATCGCTATCAATCCAAAATAAAAAAGTTAAAGTTTATTTAGAACGCTTAAAAATAACTTTTTTCTTTTATATTTGTCTCTGTTTTTACTAATACAGAGGAATTTTGAGCAAGAAAGAAAAAGACAAAGACAAGAAAAAGGACAAAAAGAAAAAGAAGAATAAAGAAGTCCTTGATAAAATCAAGAAGATTGAAAACTGTAAATCTTCTTGTTGTGAGAAATATAAAAAGAGCGAAAAGAAACGCTGCTCACGTTGTCCTATGTTTGATTTATTCAAAAAAACGGCTTAACAATATATAGAAAACCCACCAAGAAATCTGGTGGGTTTTTAATTTTACTTACATTCGTCTTACATTTTAAAAACGTCTTAATCTTATTATGAAAAACAGCGTTGTTATACCCCAATCAAGTCTTGATTTTTTGCTTCAGCTTAAAGAAAACAATAATAAACCTTGGTTTGATGAGCATAAACCAGAATATTTAATTGAATTAGAACATATTCAAAACTTTGCAGATGCTTTGCTCAAAGAACTTTCCAAAACGGATGTTCTGGAAACACAATCGGGAAAAAAAAGTGTTTATAGAATTTACCGCGACATTCGTTTTGCTAAAGACAAAACTCCTTTTAAAACGTATTGGGGCGGAAGTTATACGCGGGCAACCTCTGCCAGACGAGGCGGCTATTATTTTCATCTTGAAAAAGGAAACAGCTTTTTTGCTGGCGGCTTTTGGGGTCCAAATGCTGCCGATTTAAAACGAATTAGAAGTGAGTTTGCACACGATCCTGAATCGTTTAGAGAAATATTAAATTCCAAAACTTTCAAAAATACTTTTGGAGTTCTTCAGGGCGAACAGCTTAAAACCTCACCCAAAGGTTTTGATGCAGATCACGAAGCTATTGATTTACTTCGTTTCAAACAGTTTTTAATCATCAAACGTTTTACAGATGATGAAGTATTGAGCCCTCAATTTCTGGAACAAGCTTTAGAAACATTCCAAAACATGAGACCGTTTTTCGATTATATGAGCGAAGTGCTTTCAACTGATATAAACGGCGCTTCGGTTTTATAAAATATTTCAACGCAAAAGTTAAACCCGACATGTTTTTAAAACCTGTCGGGTTTGTTTCTTTACGCGGCGTTTAATCAAAGAGTATTTACAGCAATAAAATCTCGTTTACAACAACTTCGGTTATATACTTTTTTTCTCCGTTTTTGTCATCGTAACTTCTGTGAGTTAACTTCCCCTCTATCGCAACCTCTTTTCCTTTTACTACAAATTTTTCGATTATTTCAGCCGTTTTGCCCCACGCAGTAACTCGGTGCCATTCCGTCTGCTCTACTTTATCGCCTTTGTCGTTTCTGTAAATTTCGTTTGTTGCAATTGTTAAGTGTGCCAGCTTTTTACCGCTTTCTAATGTTTTAACTTCTGGATCGTTTCCTACGTTACCAATTAATTGTACTCTGTTTTTCATTGCATTCATGGCGTATACTATTTAAATGTTCATATAAAAATTCGTTGATCAAATTCAACAGTGCAAAAATGCGATTGGTTTTGTAAAATATTCGGCTGCAAACTATTTACTTTCGGTTGTAATTATTTGTAAGCGTTTGTAAATGGAATTTATTTTTGCTATATTTGAGATAAATCGTACAATATATGCAGACAGAAATTAAAAAAGTTGAGTTACGAAACCTTGCGTTTGAAGATTACAAACAATTGAAAAATTCAATGGTTGAATCGTATCCAGAAATGGCAAACTCTTACTGGAGATCTAATGATATAAAAAAATTACTTTCAATATTTCCCGAAGGACAATTGGTAATATTAGTCGACGACGTAGTTGTGGGATCGGCATTATCACTAATTGTTGATGAAAAACTGGTTGATAAAAGACACAATTATCGTCAGATTATTGGTGATTATTCTTTTTCCACTCATAATCCAGATGGTGAAATTTTATATGGAATTGATGTTTTCATTCATCCCAATTACCGCGGACTTCGTTTAGGCCGACGTCTTTATGATGCCAGAAAAGAACTTTGTGAACAACTGAACTTAAAAGCGATTGTTTTTGCAGGAAGAATTCCCAATTACAATCAATATTCAAAAAAACTTTCGCCAAGAAATTATATTGAAAAAGTAAAAGACAAGGAACTTCATGATCCGGTTCTTTCTTTTCAATTGAGCAATGATTTTCACGTATTGCGCATCATCAAAAATTATTTGGAAGGCGACGAAGAATCAAAAGAATTTGCGGTTCTTTTAGAATGGAACAATGTCTATTATGATGAAAGCCCGAAGTTGATTAATTCTGAAAAAAGTATCATTCGCTTAGGATTAATTCAATGGCAGATGCGTCAGCTTAATAATGTTGAAGCCTTGTTTGAACAGGCCGAATTTTTTATTGATGTCGTTTCCGGATACGGATGTGATTTTGCACTTTTCCCGGAACTTTTCACTGCACCTTTAATGGCCGATTTTAATCATTTATCCGAAGCCGAAGCGATTCGGGAACTGGCTCGACATTCAGAACCCATCAGAAAACGTTTTCAGGAATTTGCTATTTCATACAACATCAATATTATAACCGGAAGTATGCCGCATCTCGAAAACGGTATTTTGTATAATGTTGGTTTTTTATGCAAAAGAGACGGAACTTCTGAAATGTATTATAAAATTCATATCACACCAAATGAAGTGCATCATTGGGGAATGAAAGGCGGATCTGAATTTAAAACTTATGATACGGACTGTGGTAAAATTGGAATTTTAATTTGTTATGATGTCGAATTCCCTGAGCTCTCAAGATTATTGGCCGATGAAGGAATGAATATCTTATTTGTTCCGTTCCTGACTGATACTCAAAATGCCTACACTCGTGTAAAACACTGTTCTCAGGCGCGCGCGATCGAAAACGAGTGTTATGTTGCCATTGCCGGCTGCGTTGGAAATCTCCCAAAAGTTAACAATATGGATATTCAATATGCTCAGGCTTCAGTTTTTACGCCTTCTGATTTTGCTTTTCCAAGTAATGGAATTAAAGCGGAAGCTACTCCAAATACAGAAATGACATTGATTGTGGATGTTGATTTAAATTTATTGAAAAACCTTCATGAACATGGAAGTGTTCGAATTCTAAAAGACAGAAGGACAGATTTGTATGAAATCAAAAAGACAAAATAATGAGAACGTGTCTTGAATGCGCTGAAAAACTTGTAGGCAGAGAAGATAAAAAGTTTTGTTCGGATAGTTGCCGCAATGCCTACAATAACAAAATAAACAAAGACAGCAACAATTATATGCGGAATGTAAATAATAAGCTACGAAAAAATTATCGCATTTTATCGGAGCTGAATGTTGATGGAAAATCAAAAGCAACGAGGGACAAAATGATTAACAAAGGCTTTGATTTTGATTTCTTTACTAATATCTTGCAGACCAAAACAGGCAATACCTACTATTTCCTGTACGACCAAGGATACAGGTCTTTGGACAATGATTATTATATGCTTGTTAAAAAAGAAATTTAGATGTATTTACCATGAGAAAAAACCCCGCCTCGATTCTCGCAATAATCTGCATTCTGGCATTGTTAGCTGCTATATATGCCACAATGATGCCTCAATACATTTCAAAAAATGATGAAGCTCTCGCTGATTTTTCTACCGAAAGAGCTTTAAATCAGGTTGAAATTATAGCTCAAAAACCTCATTATGTAGGTTCTACCAATCATGAATTGGTTGCAAATTATCTTAAACTTGAGCTTAACAGGATTGGATTAGAGACGAGTGTTCAGGAAGGTTTTACTCTTAATGATAAAGGCCTTTTGGTAAAATCTAAAAATATCCTTGCCCGAATTAAAGGAACCAACAATACAAAAGCACTTTTATTGCTTTCTCATTACGACAGTGCACCGCATTCTTTTTCAAAAGGCGCAAGTGATGATGCCTCTGGAGTTGCCACAATACTAGAAGGAATAAGGGCTTTTTTATATGCCAAAGAACCTCAGAAAAACGATATCATCATTCTTTTTTCAGATGCTGAAGAATTGGGTTTAAACGGCGCGGCACTTTTTGTAAATAAACATCCGTGGGCAAAAGATGTTGGTTTGGTTTTAAACTTTGAAGCAAGGGGAACTTCAGGACCAAGTTATATGCTGATGGAAACCAATCAGGGAAATCAGGCACTTGTAAAAGAATTTACCAAAGCAAAACCTTCTTATCCGGTTTCAAATTCATTGATGTACAGCATCTACAAAATGCTTCCAAATGATACTGATTTGACTGTTTTTAGGGAACAAGGCAACATTCAGGGGTTTAATTTCGCTTTTATCGACGGACATTACAATTATCATACACAGCAAGACGACGTACAGCATTTAAACAAAATGACATTAGCGCATCAGGGTTCTTATTTGATGCCTTTATTAAAATACTTCGCAAATACCGACTTAAACCAAGTTACTTCTCCATCTACAGAAGATTACGTTTATTTCAGCGCTCCGTTTTCTTTTATAAGTTATCCTTTTTCATGGGTAATGCCAATGACACTTATTGCTTTTGGACTTTTAATACTTTTTATGTTTATTGGTAAAGCCAAAAGAATGATTTCTTTAAGAGAAATATTCAAAGGTTTTATACCGCTTTTAGGATCTATAATTACTGCTGGTTTAGTAACTTTTTTAGGATGGAAAATCATTTTAGAAATTTATCCGCAGTATTCTGATCTCTTAAACGGTTTTACCTATAACGGACACGCTTACATTGGCGCATTTGTAACTTTAAGCATTGCAATTTGTTTTGCTTTTTACCACCATTTTTCTGATGCCAAAATAACAATGAACCATTTTGCGGCGCCTTTGCTTCTTTGGATCATCATTAATGCTTTTTTAGCAAACAGTTTAACCGGAGCGGGATTTTTGATTATTCCGGTATATTTCGGAATTCTTTTATTCGGAATCTTCGTTTTTACGCAGCATTACAGTTTAGGCATGAATTTGCTTTTCAGCATTCCGGCTTTGGCTATTGTTGCTCCTTTTATTGTAATGTTCCCAATTGGTTTGGGTTTAAAAATACTTTTTGGAAGTGCAATTTTAACTGTTCTCCTCTTCGGATTATTACTGCCAATATTTAATACTTTCGCTAAAAAAGGTGCTTGGATTATGGTTTTCTTTGCCGTTTCAATCGGTTTTTTTATTTACGCAGGATATCATTCTGGTTATGAACAAGGAAAAGCAAAATCTAACAGTTTGTTATATATCTATAATGCAAACAGCAATTCAGCAGTTTGGGCAACTTATGATGTAAACCTGGACGACTGGACGAAAACGTATTTAGGACAAAAAAATCAAAAAGTAGTGGGTTTAAACAGCCTGCCAATCGCAAGTAAATATAATTCTGGTTTTACATACAGTTCTACAGCGCCAGTTGTAGATGTTCCGAAACCAACAATTGCTTTCCTAAAAGACAGCGTTGCAGGCAATAACAGATATTTAAAAATCAAGATTACGCCTAATAGAAAAGTGAATCGCTACGATATTTACGCTAATCCAAAAATGACGTTCTACAACTTCAAAGCAAATGGCGTTTCTTCTTCTGGAGAAAAAGGAAACCGTTTAGAAAGAGAAGGAATGCGCTTACTATGTTACTATGTTGTAGGCAACGAACCGCTTGTTATGGATTTCTACATCAACAAATCGTCTATTTTTGATATGGACTTAATTGAAAGTTCTTTTGATTTAATGACAAATCCACTGCTAAAAGTGAATCCAAGAAGCGACTGGATGATGCCGACTCCATTTGTATTGAATGATGCCGTACTAATTCAGCAGAAAATAAAAAGATATACGGCTCCGGTAAATCTGCCGTTACAGCCCGCACCTGTTAAGGACAGTACTGTAATTGCAAAAGACAGTTTAATTAAACCTGTTACTCAACCTTAATCAATTAATTTCAAAATAATAAAAAGCAGACTTTGAATCCAAAGTCTGCTTTTATTTTAACAGGCACATTCAATTTTTAAACCTGTTTTAATTCCTTTAGAACCTTCTGTTGCATATCCGTCAAACTTCCACCACTCAATTCCCCCCATTAGCTCTTTTACTTTAAATCCTAATTTGGTCATATTCAAAGCGCCTTTTGTCGAAGCATTGCACCCTATTCCATCGCAATACGTAACATATAAGATATCCTTGTTTAAATGTTTTGTTGTTTCTGCCGACATTTCGCGATGCGGAATATTAATCGCATTCGGAATATGTTCTGCTTCAAATCCAAAAGCTTTTCTGGCATCCAGTGCAATTACTTTTTCGCCATTATTTAAGGCATCAAATAAATCAGACGGATCCATTTCGAAAGCTAGTTTATGCTCATAAAATTTAATTTGCTCTTCCATTTTCTATATTTTTAATGATTTTGTTTTTTCAAAAGTAGCAGTTCATATCATGTCATAAAAACGAAAAGAATTCATGAACCGCATTAGATTTTTTCATACAAATGACAATTTAAAATTTTGTTACTTTGTTGTACAAATCCCTAAAAATGGAAATACGTCATTTAAAATTGATAAAAGCAATTGTCGAAGAAGGAAGCATAACAAAAGCTATTGATAAACTTCATTTGACACAATCAGCTTTGAGTCATCAGCTCAAAGAAGCAGAATATCAATTGGGTACGCCTATTTTTTTAAGAACCAATAAAAAACTGGTTCTCACCAAAGCCGGAGAAAAAATCTACGAACTGGCAAATGAAATCCTAAGCAAACTCACCGAAACCCAAAATCAGATCAAACAAATGGTTTTTGGGGAATCTGGTGAAATTAGAATCAGTACTGAATGTTTCTCAAGTTATCACTGGCTTCCATCCGTTTTAAAACAGTTTCATCTTTTATATCCTAATGTTGAACTTAAAATTATAACCGAAGCCACACATATTCCGCTGCAGAAACTTTTAGAAAACACGATCGACATTGCCATTGTAAGCGACACAATCAGAGACAATCATATAAAATACACGGAATTATTTCAAGATGAAGTGGTCATGGTGGTTTCAGAAAACCATCCGTGGGCAGATAAAAAATATGTTGTGGCAGAAGATTTTGTAAATGAACATCTCATTATTCACTCGCTTCCGATGGAAACGGTCACCATTCATCAATTTTTTTTGGCTCCAGCCAAAGTAACGCCCAGAAAAATAACTCCGCTTCCGCTGACAGAAGCTTCTCTTGAAATGGTAAAAGCCGATATGGGCATTATGTCAATGGCAAAATGGGCTTTGCAGCCACATTTAAAAAACAACCCGATTAAAGCCGTAAAAGTGGGCAAAAATGGTCTAAAGCGAAAGCATTTTATTGCAACAAGAGCAAACGAAACATATCCGGATTATTTTCAACATTTTATTAATTTTCTACAAAACGAAATCAACCTGCAATGGAATATTCAATAAGAAACTGCAAAATCACCGACTTACCCAAGCTGGTCATTTTATGCCAAAAACACGCCGACTTCGAAAAAGCTGCTTTTTCTCCGGAAGGAAAAGAAGAAGGTTTGAAAAAAGCTTTATTTAGCCAAGATCCAAAACTGCATTGTTTGGTTGTCGCAGCAAAAGATACTATTGTAGGATATGTTTCCTATACATTCGATTTTTCAACCTGGGACGCCGCCACTTTTCTCTATATGGATTGCCTGTTTCTGGAAGAAGAAGCGCGCAGTTACGGAATTGGTGAAGTTTTAATTGAAAAACTAAAAGAAATCGGAATCCAAAATAACTGCGTCAACATACAATGGCAAACGCCTCAGTTTAACGAAAGAGCGATTAAGTTTTATAATAGAATTGGTGCAAAAGGAAAAGACAAAGTCCGATTTACACTAGATTTGTAAAATCTGCTCCCAACAGCATCGGGACTGCATGAAACAAAAAACTTTGAACCTTTGTATCTTTGCTCCTTTCAACCTCAAAACAAATGAAACAAATAAGCATATTAGGCTGTGGCTGGCTGGGTTTGCCTTTGGCCAAAAAGCTAATCGAAAATGGACATTCGGTAAACGGATCTACAACTTCTGAGAATAAACTTTCGGTTTTAGAAAATGCTGGAATAAATCCGTTTTGGGTTACAGTTGAAAGTGATCATATTTCTGAAAGTTTTACTTCTTTTTTAGCCGAAAGCGAAATCCTGATTATTGATATTCCGCCGAAATTACGCGGTAATCAAAGTGCTTCAACTTCACTCGAGATGACATTCGTTCGAAAAATCGAAAATTTAATTCCTTTTTTAGAAAAATCAAGCATTAAGAAAGTACTTTATGTAAGTTCAACTTCAGTTTATGGAGATGATAATGATTTTATTACCGAAGAAACAACACCAAACCCGGAAACAGAAAGCGGCAGACAATTGCTGTTAACTGAAAGACTTCTTCAAAAAAATCAAAACTACGAAACCACCATTCTTCGCTTTGGCGGATTAATTGGTGAAGATCGTCATCCCGTTAAGTTTTTAGCAGGAAAGGAAAATCTCGAAAATCCAGATGCGCCGGTAAATCTAATCCATCAAAATGACTGTATCAGAGTTATCGAAGAAATCATAAATCAGGGAAAATGGAATGAAGTTTTTAATGCTGCAGCTCCTTTTCATCCAACGAGAGAAGAATATTACACACAAAAAGCAAAAGAACAAAACTTAATTTTACCAAAATTCAGTTCTGAAAAATCGAATATCAAAAAGACTATTTCAAGCGAAAAAATAGAAAACATTTTAAACTATCAATTTAAGCTGGAGAATTATTAAACCTTACGAACTTTACAGTAAAAAAAATTATGGAAACAGTATATATCAATTCCCCTTTAGGAATCACCAAAATAATTGGAGATCAGGATGGAATTGCAGTAATTTCTGTTTCTGATGTTGGTACAAATGAAGTTTCGACAACAATACCCAAAGTTTTAAAGAAAGCCGTTTCTCAATTACAGGAATACTTTGAAGGCAAAAGAACCGATTTCGATTTAAAGTTAAATCCGCAAGGAACCGAATTTCAGCAGAAAGTGTGGAAATCATTACTGGAAATTCCCTACGGAAAAACCGTCAGTTATATGGATCAAACCAAAAAGCTGGGCGATGTCAAAGCAATTCGTGCGGTAGCTTCGGCAAATGGTAAAAATCCGCTCTGGATTGTTGTTCCATGTCACAGAGTTATTGGCACAAATGGTTCCTTAACAGGTTATGCCGGAGGATTATCCCGAAAAAAATGGCTTCTTGAACACGAAAGCCCAACAAAACAACAAAGTTTGTTTTAGTTTTTGCCACGGATTTCACTAATTTTTCTTTGATTTTTAATTGCAGCGATTTTATTCTTACCTAAGAAAATTCATTCATTTTACAATCAATAGTGCATAAAAAATCAAATTTATGTACATTTATATCGTATAAAAAAATAGTGAAAATTTGTGAAATCCGTGGCAAAAACCCACCACAAAAAATATGATTGAAAAAATAAACCTAAACAATATTCTATTTCTTGATATAGAAACTGTTCCCGAAGAAGAAAACTTTAATTTACTTGACGCAGAAATGCAGTCGCTTTGGGATTTAAAAACACAATATCAGCGAAAAGATGATTTTACTCCCGAAGAATTCTACGATCGAGCCGGAATATGGGCAGAGTTTGGAAAGATTATTTGTGTTTCGGTTGGGTATTTTACAATTAAAGGTGATGTTCGAAATTTTAGGGTAACTTCTTTTTTTGGAGAAGAAAAAAAAATCCTGAAAGACTTTAATAATCTGTTGAATAATCATTTTAATCAGCCGCAACATCTTTTATGCGGGCATAATGCGAAAGAGTTTGATATTCCGTTTTTGGCTCGCCGAATGATCATTAACCAAATTGCCATTCCGGATAAACTGAATTTATTTGGCAAAAAACCTTGGGAAATTGCACATTTGGATACTTTAGAATTATGGAAGTTTGGCGATTACAAGCATTTCACCTCTTTAAAACTATTAACCAAGATTCTTGGAGTTCCATCGCCAAAAGGCGATATCGACGGCAGTCAGGTTGCACAAGTTTATTATGTCGAAAAAGATATTGACCGAATCATAACCTATTGCGAAAAAGACACGATTGCCGTAGCACAGATTTTCCTTCGATTACGCCGTGAAGATCTGCTGATTGATGAGGAGATTATTCATGTATAGTTTTTTTGAGGTACAAGTTGCAAAGGCTCAGAGGCACAAAGTTTATATTGAAGTAAACTGATATAACTTACAGTTTTTAAATGGTTTATAAAATGACACACGAGGAAATTTCACATCATCGGCTTGTTTCACAGAAACTTTATAAAACAGAGAAATGTTCTCCGCAGGAAATCGTAGGTCATTTGGGTGCTATGCAGGCTCAGGATTATGCCATGGCAAAATGGGCAATTGGTTCCCGATGTGATGCATCTGAAAATGAAATTGAGGAAGCAATAAACTCGGCGCAAATTATTCGAACACATATTTTAAGACCAACCTGGCATTTTGTTTCAGCTGATGATATTTACTGGATGCTGGATCTTTCTGGACCCCAAGTACAAAAAATGACTATTTCTGCTGTTAAAAAATATGGGTTTGATATTAAAAAATTAGACCAAACCGTTAATTCGATTGAAAAGCTATTATCTGGAAACAATCATTTAACTCGAGATGAAATCATGCAGGAACTTAGCATCAAAAGAACTTCAAAAGAAGATTTTCTTAGTGCAGCCATTATGATGCATGCAGAATTGGAAGGTTTGGTTTGCAACGGAAAAATGAAAGGCAAACAAATCACTTATGCCTTACTTGAAGAACGTGTCAAAAAGCCAAAAACGAACTTTACAAAAGAAGAAAGTTTAGCAAAATTAGCCAAACGCTATTTTGAAAGTCACGGTCCTGCAACTTTACTCGATTTTTCTTGGTGGTCTGGTTTTCCACCAACTATCTGCAAAAAAACCATTAATGCAATTGAGTTGCAAATGAACTCAGTTGACATCAAAAATCAAACCTATTATTTTATAAATCAAACAACTAACAAAAATTCTTTCTGCGAAAGCGTACATTTTCTTCCTGCTTTTGATGAAATTTTGATTTCTTATAAAACGCGGGAAGCTTCTTTTTTAACTGATCATCAAACTAAGGTTTTTACCAATAATGGTATTTTTAAACCGATTATTCTCGAAAACGGAAAAGTTATTGGAATATGGAAACGAACGATTAAAAAAGATCACGCCAAAATTGAAACTGAGTTTTTTAATGAAACTGAAATCTCAAAAAAAGAAATTTTGTTTGAAGGAATTAAGTCTTTTGAAAAATATTTAGGAACGAAAGTTATTATCGAATAATATCTATTAAAAAAATAACAGAATCAACATGTTTCTCCTGTATGAACTTATTGCTGTTTGTAATGCTATAAATATACAAACTAAGCTAGTTACATCAAAAGCCTTCATAGGAGCGACATATAACTGTGTAGATTTATAAAGCCTGTAATCATCAAATTACCTTCTCTCAAAATAAATCTTATGCATTTTATGTCTAAATAATTACATTTACAAAAAAATAGCATTATGGTATTGAGCAGATTCTGGTTAGTCATTTTTATTTCTTCGATTGTTTTTATTGTTGTGAGCTTATTTACAGCCAATACTTATACTATTGATTCTATTTTAAATGGAAAAAAAGACGATCCAATTTTGGTATCTGAAAAATATATTGAACAGCTTCCTGTTTTCATTAAAGACAGTATTAAAAGAGCGCCGGATCAAACCATGATAATCAATCGTGATACGCTGAATGCCGACACGACTTACGTTTTTAAAAACAAAACGGTAAAAATTTACAGCGGACTTCAAAAATCTGATGGTTTACTGCCAACATGTAAAAGCACTTTGGTTGATTTAATTCTGCCTCTTATTGCATATCTGGCTTTCTTCTGCGGATTAATGGAACTTTTAATTGTTTCTGGTGCGTCTGGAAACCTGGCGAAACTATTGAGTCCGGTATTTGTAAAGGTTTTTCCAAGTATACCCAAAAATCACCCGTCAATTTCATACATGACTTTAAACTTTGCTGCCAATTTCTTGGGATTAGATTCGGCGGCAACACCATTTGGACTTAAAGCTATGGAAAGTTTACAGGAAATAAATCCCGATAAAGACAAAGCCAGTGATGCCCAGATTATGTTTATGTGCCTGCACGCATCGGGTTTAACCTTAATTGCTACTTCAATTATTGGATATCGCGCGGCAGCCAATGCAAGTAATCCGGCCGATGTGATGCTGCCTTGTATTATTACTTCTTTTATCGGAACAATTGCCGCTTTCTTGATTGTGGGAATCAAACAGAAAATTAATTTTAAAAGTGCTTCGCTTTTAATTGTTCTAATGGGATTAATTGCTGCTATTGTCGGCTTGCTGATGTATGTAAACCAATTGGATTTAATTGGCAAGAATTACTTCACCTCTAACCTTTCAGGATTAATCTTAATTGCTATTATTGCTTTTACCTTAATTTTCTCTTTTAAAAATGAAAAGAAATTCAGCGAAGCCAATACAACTGTTTTTGACACTTTTGTTGTTGGCGCAAATAATGGAGTGAAAACCGGAGTTACTATTTTCCCTTATGTACTGGGAATGCTGGTTGCTATTTCTTTATTTAGAAATAGTGGTTTATTCGAAATTATCAGCGATGCAATTGCATTTGTTTTCTCAAATATGGGCGTGAGCAAAGAAATCACCAACGCTTTACCGGTTGCAATGCTTCGTCCTTTTAGTTCTGCCGGTTCACGCGGCTTCCTTATTGATTCAATGAATACTTTTGGAGCCGATTCTTTAACGGCAAGATTAAGTAGTATTTTCCAGTGCAGTGCCGAAAGTACGTTTTATGTAATTGCGGTTTATTTTGGCTCAGTTAATATCAAAAATACCCGTTATGCTTTAGGCACTATGCTTTTGGTAGATCTTATTTGCGTTATTACCGCTATTTTTGTGGCGACTTGGTTTTTTTAAACTATGCGGGGAATATCAAAGTTAATGGGCCTTTTTATTTGAAATAGTCATAAATGGGTATACTATGAGGAAAAAGCCAATGACTGAAGCTGCAAAAGAAGACAATGAAATTATTGGATTTGTAATCGTGGCATTCGTTTTCTTTTTTCTTTATTCATTTAAAAAATCAAAAATATAATTCGTTCAAATTGTCAACAATTTAAAACATGAAGTTAAAATATCTTTTCATTATAATGACTTTGGCTGCCTGCCAAAAAGAACAGAAAAAAACGCAAACAGCAAATTTCAATCCTACTGAGATTCCGGAAGTTGCTGAAACTGGTGCAAAAGAAGTCGAAAAAAAGCCGCTCCATACTGATACCATCCTTCTTTCTGAAGATAAAAGTTCTAATGTCAACCATATTTTAGTCAACTTAATGGAGAAAGAAGTAGATAAAGACAGTATTGTAACCTCTAAATTCAGACTTGACTTTTATCAGACTAAAACCAAAGTGGCTTCTTCAAAAGTAGAAATCAAACAATATGAAAAAGGTGCTGAATGGTACGGATCATTCGGTTTGACAGATTCATCAGATAAAAATTCTTTATTTATAAAAATCACTTCAGGATATCCGGCATGCGGATATACTCATGATAACTATCTCTATTACTTAAAAAACAACGATCTTCAGCTTGTTCACCAATGGTATTCAATGTCTGACAGCGGCTGGGGAAGCTGGACTGAATTTGCAAGCGATGAAACGGGAAAAGATCCTAAAAACTTTTATTGCAAAACTGTTGCGTTTGAGCCTTCAGATGATGATTCTGAAGACTCTGGCATTGTAACTTACTCTGATTCTATTTCATTTTCACTAAAAGGAGACAAATGGAAAAAGAAACTGCTTTCTGCAAAAGAAACGCCTTATTTCGAAAAGAAAATGAGTTTTAATGAGTTTCACAAACAGGAATAGATTTTATTAGTTTTTTATCCATAAGCAGGACTCAAGTCCTGCTCTAATATAAAACATAAATAAAGTTCCGAAGGAACAATTCATATTGTAGAGCTGGACTTCAGTCCAGTTTAAAGAGGATGTTTTTTCTGTAAGAAAATTTATATTTTTATAGCGAATTTTAATCGTTAATAATATAAAATATCAAACACCTTTCACCAAGTTTATATCCAAGCCGTTTTTGCAGTTAAATATAGAGAAGCACTAATTACAAATGATTGCAAGTCTAAAATAGTAAGTATAATAGGAAATCTAATAAACGAAACAGGCTGCAAAACTATAAAAGTAAATGGAACCGAAGATCATGTTCACTGTCTTTTAGCACTTAAACCCACTGTTTCTGTTTCTGATCTGATGAAAGTTGTAAAGGGAAAATCATCAAAATACATCAATGCTCATCAATTGACAAAATGCAAATTTGAATGGCAGGAAGGTTACGGCGTCTTTTCCTATAGCAAATCTCACATTGATACTGTCTATAAATATATCGAAAATCAAGAAGAGCATCATAAAAAACAAACTTTCAAAGATGAATATTCTTCTTTTTTAAATAAACATGATGCTAAATTTGATGAACGATGTCTTTTTGAAAATTTAATATAATTCTAAACCACGTCGTATCTATTTAAACTGGACTGAAGTCCAGCTCTACAATATGAATCGTTCCTTCGGAACTTTATGTAGAATTATCATCATTCTTAATGTTATAGAATAGTTCCTGTGGAACTAAAAAAAGAGCCAACGGCTCGAAATGATATTGTAGAGAAGGACTTGAGTCCAGTTTACCTTGAGTTTAAAATATAAATACACGCCCCTTATTCAAATTCTTTCTTAGGTAAATAATTTTTAACTTTGTAAAAAAACAAAGAAATGATTGATTTTATATACCAAGATCCTTATCCTATTTTAAAGGATGATACGCAGTACCGCAAAATCACCTCTGATTTTGTAAAAGTAGAACAGTTTGGAGAGCGTGAAGTTTTAACCGTTGATCCAAAAGGTTTAGAATTATTAGCTGAAGAAGCTTTAACCGATGTTTCGTTCATGCTTAGAACGACACATTTACAAAAACTAAGAAATATTCTTGACGATCCTGAAGCAACAGACAATGATCGTTTTGTAGCTTATAATTTACTTCAAAATGCTTCGGTTGCTGCCGAAGGTCAATTACCAAGCTGTCAGGATACCGGAACGGCAATTGTAATGGCAAAAAAAGGCGAAAGCATCTTTACAGGTGTTGATGATGCAGAATGGTTAAGCCGTGGTATTTTCAATACATACCAAAAACGTAATTTACGTTATTCTCAAATCGTTCCAATTTCAATGTTTGAAGAGAAAAACTCAGGTTCAAATCTTCCGGCACAAATTGATATTTATGCTAAAAAAGGAACTTCTTATGATTTTCTTTTCATGGCTAAAGGCGGTGGATCTGCAAATAAAACATACTTGTACCAACAGACCAAATCGCTATTAAACGATAAATCCATGGATGCTTTTGTTAGAGCAAAAATCAAAGATTTAGGAACTTCGGCTTGTCCGCCATATCACTTGGCTTTAGTAATTGGAGGAACTTCTGCGGAAGCGAACCTAAGTGCTGTTAAAAAAGCATCTGCCGGATATTATGATCACTTGCCAACTTCTGGAAATATGGCGGGTCAGGCGTTTCGTGATTTAGAATGGGAAGCACGTGTTCAGAAAATCTGTCAGGAAAGTGAAATTGGAGCTCAATTTGGAGGAAAATATTTCACGCATGATGTTCGTGTAATTCGTTTGCCTCGTCACGCTGCTTCTTGTCCGGTTGGATTAGGAGTTTCTTGTTCTGCTGACAGAAACATTAAGGGGAAAATTACTAAAGACGGAATCTTCGTTGAACAGTTAGAAGTAAATCCAAAACAATTTTTACCGGAAACGGCGCCACATTTAGAAGCTCCGGTTGAAATTGACTTAGATCAGCCAATGGCAGCTATTTTGGCTAAATTATCTCAATATCCTATCAAAACACGTTTAAAACTAAACGGAACTGTAATTGTAGCGAGGGATATTGCTCACGCAAAAATTAAAGAATTATTAGATGCCGGAAAACCAATGCCGGAATATTTTAAAAACCACCCGGTTTACTATGCAGGCCCGGCAAAAACTCCGGAAGGAATGGCTTCAGGAAGTTTTGGACCTACAACTGCCGGACGTATGGATGTTTATGTTGATGAATTCCAAAAACATGGCGGAAGCATGGTTATGCTGGCTAAAGGAAATCGTACTAAACAAGTTACAGATGCCTGCAGCAAATACGGCGGATTCTATTTAGGTTCTATTGGAGGTCCAGCCGCTATTTTGGCACAGGACAATATTCTAAAAGTAGAAGTGGTTGATTTTGAAGAGTTAGGAATGGAAGCAGTTCGTAAAATCACTGTTAAAGATTTCCCTGCTTTTATTATCACGGATGACAAAGGAAATGATTTCTTTGAAAATTTATAATTTTTTTAGATGCTAAGATACTGAGAATCTAAGGTTCTAAGTTTTAAAAACAAAACCGCCTGTTTGGGCGGTTTTTTATTCTTATAAATCATTTTCTTTATGGCTTCAGGACTTTGCGAGATTAAAAAACTGCGTACTTTGCGGTTAAACTCCTAAGCGCTTTTTTCTTCTTTTTCAAAAGCTATAAAATGTGAAATCTTGCCTTTTAAATTATAAATGGGTGATGCGTCGACGCTGCATTTGTAGGTTCTGCCGTCTTTTTTATAGTTTTGGATTGTTTTTTTAAACGGGACTTTCAGTTTTATGGCTTCTTTTATTTCTTTTAAAACAGATTTAGAAGTTTCCGGACCCTGAAATATTTTAGGTGTTTTGCCTAAAACTTCTTCTTCCTGATAGCCTGTCATCCTTTTAATTCTGTTTGAGGCAAAAACGATTTTCAAATCTAAATCGGTGATAAGGACGACTTCTTCTTTGATTCTTTCCTCAATTTTGAGATCTTTTTCGTTCCAGGTATACTGAGCAGCAATTTTATTGACCTTTTTCAAATCGGCAAAAACAGCCTTCAATTCATTTAAATACTCATAATGAAGATCTAAGGCCAAAATTGGAACCAGAGTGCGGTTTACTATTTCATCAGAGCTATTCTTTTTCATTTTAAATGAATTTTAGAAATACTTTTCCCTCAAAGGTAGCACTTATATTATGAATTATTGACTTAAAACCTTATTTAGATTCATTTCTGCTAATTAAAAGCTAAATTTTAATTGTACAACAACGGCTTTTTTTTCTTCGGTATTTAAATTGCTAAGCGAGATCCCGAGTAATCGAACTGAATCTTTCATCTTTTCCTGATACAATAATTCCTCAACAATTTCCATAATCAGACTTTTATCTGAAATAAAATAAGGCATGGTTTTACTTCTTGTTTGTTGTGTAAAATCGCTGTATTTGATTTTAAGCGTAACCGTTTTACCCGATATATTATGTCTTTTTACTCGTTTTTCTAGTGAAACTGCAATTCTTTCCAATTGTTCCAGCATGAAAATCTCCGAAGAAAGATTTACATCAAAAGTATGTTCTGCAGCAACTGATTTCGTAATTCGATGTGCTTTTACTTCGCTGTTATGAACTCCCCGAACCACACTGTAATAAAAAGCCCCTGACTTTCCGAAGTGTTTTTCCAGAAATTCCAGCGATTTACTTTTTAGATCTAAGCCTGTGAAAATTCCGAGTTGGTACATTTTTTCAGTCGTAACTTTCCCAACGCCATAAAACTTACGGATAGGCAAATCTTCCAGAAAAGGTATAATTTCATCTGGATTTACCGTTTTTTGTCCGTTTGGTTTGTTAATATCGCTCGCAATTTTAGCTACAAATTTATTGATTGATATTCCCGCAGAAGCCGTTAATCCTACTTCATTTAAAATTCGGGCTCTGATTTCCTGTGCCAATAAACTGGCACTTGGATTTCCTTTTTTATTTTGGGTTACATCCAGGTAAGCTTCGTCGAGCGAAAGCGGTTCAACCAAATCTGTATATTCATGAAAGATTTTATGAATTTTAGAAGAAATCTCTTTATACCGATCAAATCTCGGTCTAACGAAAATAATTTCCGGACAGTATTTTTTCGCCAAAACCCCGCTTATCGCACTTCTGACACCAAATTTTCTAGCTTCATAACTTGCCGCCGAAACTACTCCTCTATTTTCGGATCCGCCAACGGCAACGGGTTTTCCGCGCAAAGCAGGATTATCCATCTGCTCTACCGAAGCATAAAAAGCATCCATATCAATATGGATTATTTTTCGATATGTTGGAACATCTGACACTTTGCAAATTTAAATAGTAAAGCAATAAAAAAAGCATTGTCAATAGTTATAAATAGTATCAATTTTTAAAGATTAACAACTAAATGATTCCAAACAAATCATTTTAATTATTTTTGTAGTTACTACCCGAAATATTTAAAAATGCGAACATTTGTTATAGGCGACATACACGGAGGATTACGCGCACTTGAGCAAGTGTTGAATAGAGCCCAGGTTACTACACAAGATACTCTTATATTTTTAGGCGATTATGTTGACGGCTGGAGCCAGTCGGCAGATGTTATTGATTTTTTAATCGACCTTAAAACCAAACAAAACTGCATTTGCATTAGAGGAAATCATGATCAGCTGGCATTGGACTGGCTGGAAAACAGACATGAGGAGTTTGATGAAGAAATGTGGTACAAACATGGCGGAAAAGCTACTGTTGAAGGATATTCTAAAATATCTCCTGAAAGAAAAAAAGAGCATATCGCTTTTTTTGAATCATTGAAAGATTATTATCTGGATGATGAAAACCGACTTTTTGTTCACGCTGGATTTACCAATTTAAATGGTGTGGTTTGGGAATATTTTCCGAAATTATTTTACTGGGACAGAACACTTTGGGAATCGGCTTTAGCTTTAGACCCAAATTTAAAACCTGACGATTTATATTATCCAAAACGTTTTACGGTTTATAAAGAGATCTACATTGGACATACTCCGGTTACAAGAATTGGACAAACGGTTCCGGTAAACAAAGCCTGCGTTTGGAATGTCGATACAGGCGCCGCTTTTAAAGGTCCGCTGACGATTATGAACGTGAATACCAAGGAATTCTGGCAAAGCGAACCGTTAAATGAATTGTATTCTAACGAAAAAGGTAGGAATTAATCTGTAAAAAACTAAATTTGCACTGCAAAATAATTAATATTTAAGTTATGAAAAAAATTATCACATTTTTGTTTTTAGTATCATTTGGGTTTATTCAGGCGCAGGAAGCTTTTACCGGCAAAGGCGATACAAGAGTGAATGTAGGTGCTAATCTTCAAGATGGCGGTTCAGGAATTCAGGGATCTATAGATTTTGGTTTAGGAGAAAATTTCTCTTTTGGTTTTGTTGCCAGTTATTTACTTGGTGTAGATAATTTTAATGGATTCTATCACGGTTCAACATATTACAGCGATTACAAACCAGAATTTCAAGATCGTTTTGATGCAAAAGCAAGAATTAATGCTAATTTAAGCAGTGTTATTGGAGTAAAACAATTAGACGTTTATCCAGGTTTAAGTTTAGGTTTACGCAACTTTGGCGGACATGTTGGAGGTCGTTATTTCTTTACTGACGGATTTGGTGTTTTCACAGAGATTGGTTTTCCAATTGCTAAATACAGCAGTGAGAAAGACGTATTTGATCACTTAAACAATCAGGTTACTTTTAGTTTAGGAGCTTCTTTCAATTTGTAGAGAAAATATGATTTAAATAAACAAAATACCATTTGAAATTTCAAATGGTATTTTTGTTTAAAAGAAAGTTCACAAACATTAAATACATATATTTGTAATATATTATTTACAATAAATATAATGAAACTTATTCAAACTTTTTTTTCCATTATTTCGGCTGCTTCATTAAGTATTACAATTATATCCTGCAAAAATTCAAAAAAAGAAATAAAACCATCCCTACCAAACAACTTTACAGGCCACTGGATTGCAAAAGACTTTGTTGATGATATCATCTTTGAGAATAAAATCAAAACTATCAATAATGGCGATACAGAAATTATTATTCCTTCAAACTTAAAGGATAGTGTCACTTTTATTAATGATGACTTAGAACTAAATAAATATCCCGCCGCAATCATAAACGATACATTAGTTAATTATTTATCTAAGAATGATACACAAAAAGCCCGTATTAAAAATGGCAATTTAATAATGTTTCCACTTGACGAACGATATCGAGATCAAGAATTTGTAAAGGCAGACAGTGCTTTAATAAAAAAAGCAAAAGAGGCAAATTTAGCAGTACTTCATATTTTAATAAACAAAGTACTCTCAAATAAGAAATATTTATCTAAATCTTCAAAAAATGAAATTGTTTTTACTGAAGACGGAAAGGTACAAGGTCTTGCAAATTTTAAAACCTATTACATTACCATAAACGGAGATGGGGCAAATATTCAAGACATGACTGCTATAAGATTTACTACAGTAAACGGATCTGATGTGAACTTAGGAATTCTATTTCAAAAAAATAAGATCGAATTATATGACCTTAAATTATTAACAAGGCCTGATGAAAAAGCATATTATAAAAAAGGCAAATTGGGATACTCTTTAATAATCTCAGATTAAAAGCATTCAATAAAAAATATTTATAATTTTCTCAAATACATTCTATAAATAAATTAAATTTGTAAGAAAATTCTAATAATGAAAAAAGTATGTATTCTTCTGTTTTCTTTAATTGTTATAAGCTGCAAAAATAAACCAGATCAAAAATTAAAAAATGACATTAAAAAAGAAGTTGTTTCATCTTCTGAAAAAGCTTTAAAAATAGATACAATTGGTATTTCTGGCAACGATGTTAAGAGCAATTACATTGTTGCTTCGCTTTTAAAGAATACCGTAAACAAAGACAGTACTGAAACTGTTCAATACAATCTTGATTTTTATGTAAACAAGGAAAAAATTACCTCTGAAAGTTTCACAATTAATGATTACGTAAAAGATTCGGAGTGGATTGCAAATTATGGTTTTTCACCAGACGATGATTCATCCGTATCCCCATTTATTCAACTCGATTTTGGTTTTCAAGCTTCTGGATTTCTTCAAAAACAATATTTATATTTTTTAAATAAAAAAGAGATTCAACTAATACATGAATGGGAATCATCTAATGATGCAGGCTGGGGTAATTGGACTGAATTTCTAAATGTTAATCCTAAAAAAGTCACACAATCGTTTTATTTCAGAAACATCTCTTTTATGCCTAAAAATGATGATGACAGCAATATTGGAATTGCAAGTTATTCTGATTCAACAAAAATTTATTTTGAAAACAACCATTGGAAAAAACAACTTTTAACCCCAAAGGACAAAATTTATAGAAAAAAAGAAATTACTTGGGATGATTTTTATCCAAAACAGTAATTAAAAAAGCTAGTTTAAATAGACTGCATCCAAAAGTTTGGACGAATTTATAATTAAAATTGATAATAATGAGCTCGGTATTTTATCGGGCTCATTTTGTTTAAATTTAATTCTTTCGTTATTGTAATATATTAAATACTTATTAATTTCTTTTTTTGAATTATTCTATTGATTTGAATTTTTGGATATAAAACATTTCAGATTTTAGGATTCTAAAAAAGTTTTCAATAATTGCATTATCTAAGCAGTTTCCTTTTCAGCTTAAATTCGGTTGAATAGGTTTGATTTATTCGTAGCAATAAACCAATTTCGCCATACGTCTTATAAAAGCTTACCTACTTAAGATATTCATCTTGAAGTCTGCTTCAATTTTGAAACATATTCAGCTTGGATAGTGCTTCTTTAAAACCAATTCTACACATTCTAACTTAAATGCATAGTCATACTTTACTTTTCTTTCCATAAAAAAAATGCCCCAAATAGTGTCTAACTTTTTAGGGCATGTTCAATACAGGCTGCTTTTTTTAATTTAATAATGTATTCCAGAACTATTTACTTAACAGAATACTCCAATCTGAACCGCTGTAAACTTTATGTTTGGCTGAAAAACTGCCTTGATTTACTGCCAAAGAAAAGTTCAATAGACTGTTGAAATACACAACATCTGTTCCAACAGAAACTTCTCCAAAGGTATTTACCAGTTTTAGTTTCCCTTCATATATTTTTTTGCTTCCGTTGAAAATCTGAATTTTAACAAAGTCTCCAGCTTTCAAACCTAAATTAGCAAACGTCTTTTTGTCAATATTTGTCCAAACATTTCCGTATTGAATATCTAGAATTGGAATTCCTCCTTTGATAACTCCGTTTTCAAAAACTGGTTTTTGATATTCTATTTTCACCACTTCGCCTGGTAATTTTGGACCAACTTCTTCAAAAGTAATAGTTTTAGAAGCTAAACGCGCTCCTGTAAAAGCATACACATCACGTCCGTGAAAAGTATACGATTCATTTGAATTTTGACGACGATTTTTAACCTCATCAATTTCACGTATTTCCTGGATCCCTAGTTGTTCTGCAATTAAAGTTAAAGTTCCGTTATCCGGTGTTACGAAATAATGACCTGATTTTGTCAATAAAACTACAGAATGTCGTGCCGTACCAACTCCCGGATCGCATACAGAAACAAAAACAGTTCCTGCAGGATAATATTGAGCAGTTTGTGATAAACGATATGCTGCTTCCCAAATATTAAAAGCCGGGATTTCGTGTGTTAAGTCATATATTTTCAAGTCGGTAGAAACTCCCATTGCAACCCCTTTCATAGCAGAAACTGCTCCATCTTTCAAACCAAAATCTGATTGAAAAACCAATACATTATTTTGCGAAAAGCCATTAAATGTTGCGGCCAGCAAAAAAAGCAATACTCTTAATTTCATTTTTTCTATTTTTAAATTTATGCAAAGATATTTCATTAAAATCAAAAATAGACAGGCTTAACTTATAAAAAACAAGATTATATAAATCGATTTTAGTTTTTTACAATTACATTTGCATTTTATTCATTATCCTATATAAATAGTAGGTAATTTAGAATTGCATTCCTTTTATTACAAAACCATTTTATTATGAGAAAACAACTAAAACGTATTATAACACTTGTTCTCACTCTATGGAGCACTTTGTTTTTTGCCCAAAATCACGAAATCACCGGAACAGTTACAACTGAAAACGGTATTCCTTTAGAATTTGCCGCAATTCTTGTAAAAGGCTCTCAAGCCAATACTACAACTGATGCCTTGGGAAAATTCAAAATTTCGTCTTCGGTAAGTTCTCCAACTTTGATTGTTACTTTATTTGGTTATGAAAAGAAAGAAGTTGTGGCAAAAGATCATTTTGTGGAAATACAGTTGGCTTTAGAAAACAATAGTTTAGATGAAATTGTAGTTGTGGGAAGCAGAAATCCAAAGAAAAGCAAATTGGAAACCGCTGTTCCTGTCGATGTTGTGAATTTAGCCAAAATTAGAAATACAACACCGCAGACTACTACAAACGATATTTTGACTTATTTAATTCCGTCTTTCAATTCAAACCGACAATCTTCGGCTGACGGAACGGAACATATTGACCCGGCTTCTTTGAGAGGTTTAGGTCCGGATCAGGTTTTGGTTTTGGTTAATGGAAAAAGGAGACATACCACTTCATTGGTAAATTATCAGAATACGGTTGGAAATGGTTCTGTTGGTACAGATCTAAGTGCAATTCCGGCATCGGCAATTAAACGAATTGAAGTTTTGCGTGATGGCGCTGCGGCTCAATACGGTTCTGATGCTATTGCGGGTGTAATTAACTTGGTTTTAAAAGACAATGCAGGTTTAGAAGCGAATGCAACTTATGGCTCTACGTCGAGAGATGATGGACAAACAACAAATATAAATTTAAACTACGGGACAAAAATTGGCAATAAAGGCGGTTTCCTAAATCTTTCTGCTGAATTTAATGACCGTCAGAAAACAAATCGTTCTCAAAATCATAATCTTATCATTTTTGATCAATCGGCTCAAGGTAATTTCTTTGCGTATGATTTTGCTGATGATCCGGTACAGTCCCGACAAATTGATGATAATCTTTTAGCACAAAATGGTTTGAAACGTGATGATTTTAATTTCCAGATTGGTGATGCTAAAATCCAGAATATTCAGGGTTTCTTTAATGCTTCGATTCCGTTAAACGATCAAATCGAATTTTATGCATCAGGTGGTGTCAGCCACAGAAAAGGAACAGGTTACGGATTTAGACGTTTACCAAGCGAAACCGAAAGTGTTGTAGCTTCAATTTTCCCTTTCGGATTTCAGCCTGAATTAAACTCGGTTGTTACGGATCTTTCTTCTTCTTTTGGATTTAAGTTTAAAT
Source organism: Flavobacterium sp. HSC-32F16 (assembly GCF_024171645.1). GTDB lineage: Bacteria > Bacteroidota > Bacteroidia > Flavobacteriales > Flavobacteriaceae > Flavobacterium. Next base: position 89,032 of record NZ_JALKAC010000002.1, read on the forward strand.
TTGGTGAATGGAAACTGGATTTGAGTAACACAATTGGTGAGAATAAATTTGTTTATGAAGTATCAAACACAAACAACTTTTCATTGGGAGATGCAAGCCCTACAGATTTTAAGGCCGGAAATCATTCTTTTCTTCAAAATACTGTAAATGCCGATATTTCAAGATTATATAAAGATACTTTCAACGGTTTGAATGTGGCTTTTGGTGCTGAATATCGTTTTGAGAAATATAAAATTGTTCCTGGCGAAGAAGCTTCGTATGTTGATGGCGGAGCACAGTCTTTCCCAGGATTTTCTCCTTTGAATCAGGTTAATGAAGACCGAAACAGCGTTGGTGTTTATGCTGATGTTGAAGCTGATATTACTGATAAGTTTTTAGTTGGAATTGCAGGTCGTTATGAAGATTATACAGATTTTGGAAATACTATAAACGGAAAGCTTTCTTTGAGATATAAAATTTTGGATAATCTTTCTGTTCGCGGTGCCATTAGTTCTGGCTTTAGAGCACCTTCACTTCATCAGCAGTATTTCAATAATATCGCAACGGATGTTGTTGACGGGCAGATCCTGAATTCGGGTATTTTTAGAAATGACAGCGATGTGGCAAAACAGCTTGGAATTCCGAAATTGAAAGAGGAAACTTCAAGAAATTATAGTTTTGGAGTTGTTTTTTCTCCAACCAAGCAATTGCATATCACAGCAGATTACTATCATATAAGAATTGATAACAGAATTATCCTAACCGGAAATTTAGGAAATGATGCTTTTGGAGATCCTGTTCCTGAACTTCGTGATTTGTTTGCTCAATACGGAGCGCAAACGGGTCGTTTCTTTACAAACGCTATCAATACAACTACAAACGGACTTGATGTAGTTATTGATTATGATTTAAATCTTGGAAAAGGAAAATTGAATCTTTCACTATTATATAATTACAACGACAATAAGGTTGATGATCAATTAAATAATATTCCGTCAATATTTGTTGGTCAGGAAGATGTGTATTACGGTCCGCAGGAAAGAAGTCTGATCGAAACCAATACTCCAAAACACAAAGGTACTTTTGCTGTAAATTATAGTTTAGACAAATGGAATTTCTTATTAAGAAATACTTATTTCGGACAAGTTATTCGTGATGGTTTCCCTTTTGGAGGCATCCAGAAACATAATGGAAAAGTGGTTACTGATTTAACTGCGGCTTATAAAATAACGCCAAAAGTTCAGATTGCTGTTGGAGCTAACAACTTGTTCGATATTTTCCCGGACAAACAAATCTATGAAAACAGTTACTACGGAGTATTTAAATATGCACCGGTTCAAATGGGAACTACTGGGGCTTATTATTTTGGAAGAATCAGTTTTAGTTTATAAGGATTTTTAACGGCAAAGTGAGCAAGGAATTTACGCAAAGAGCGCAAAGGTTTTTTTAAGCTTTTTAAAAGAATCTCGCAAAGGCGCAGAGACGCAAAGTTTTTTATTGCCTCCAGCTTTAGCCGGTGAAATAAGATTTATAGAGAGAAGGGCTTTAGCTAAACAAGTAACTGTTTGGCTAAAGCCCTTCTCTTATTATATCCAGTCCAGCAAAATCTTAAAATTAAACTTTGCGTCTCTGCGCCTTTGCGAGATTCTTTAATAAAGTCTTGCGAACTTTGCGATTAAAAAAAACAAGCCTCGCAAATTGCGAGGCTTTTCATTTCTATACTAATTCAATTCTTTTATTTTTTAGCAAATTTCTTTACGATTTTCTTATCTCCATTATTCAATTCGATTATATAAATCCCTGTGCTTAATCTGCTTACATCAATTGCTCCAGCAACTTCGCCTGAAACAAGCTGTTGTCCTAATGTATTTATAATTTTATAAGAATATCCATTTGCTTCTGAAACCGAAATATTTAATTCGCTTTCAACCGGATTTGGATACAACGCAAAACTTTCTGTTTGAGTAGTTTCAACAATTCCTGCTGCGATTTGTTCTACTTCAACAGTTCCCGAAGCTGTAATGTTAATGGTGTAATCTTCAACTTGTCCATAAGAGAATCCTTCACAAGCAGTTGGAATTGCATTGTATTTCATAGAAACTCTTAATCTAGTTGCACCTAAAGTCGCAGTTGCCGGAATTGTAATCGTTCCTGTTACCGGAGTAGTTTTAGATGCTGCTTTTGTCCAAACTGTTTCTCCAGAATCTGAGAAATCTCCATCTTGGTTATAATCAATAAATACTGCATAACCTTCGTTATAACTTGTTGATGTCCAAACCGGAGTTATAGAGATTGTGTATGCACTTCCTCTTGCAGCATTGGTAGAAATAGCGGTATAATTTTCATAACCTGCTGTTCCTGTTGATGTATTATTAATTGTTCCAAAAACAACTTTACTTATTTTTTCATCAACAGTACTATTTCCTTGAGAAGCACAATATGATACTGTTGCGGCTGTCGTTGTTACACTTACCGCATTACTCGCTGCAGAAACATTTCCTGCTGCATCTTTTGCTTTTACAGTAAAACTATAAGTTGTTAAAGCAGCTAATCCAGTTACATTGAATGATGTTGTAGTCGATGAACCTTTAAGAGTAGTTCCCTGGTAAATATCATATCCTGTAACAGCCACATTATCTGTTGAAGCCGTCCAAGTAAGATTTGTTGTCGTTCCTGTTGTTCCCGAAGCTGCTAAACTTGCTGGTGCTGATGGAGCAACTGTATCTGTAGTTCCAGAATAGGCCGCACCAACTCCTATCGCATAAAATGCATTGGTAGTTGCAATAACTTCTGCAGAGCCTGCTCCATATAAATCAATTGCCGATTGGATTCCTGATGTTCTTGCATTTGCAAAAGTTGAGTTTGAAGTTAAATAAACGTCTTCTAAACGGAATGCAATTTTTGCTGCTTTATCAATTCCGATACCTGTTACATTGTATGAACTTCCAATATCATTAGTTCCTGATTTTCCTACTGTTAAAATATAAAACCAGTGATTAAAAACTCCAGAATTGGTATGCACGCCGCAATAATCATTGCTGCTTGTTGGTGTACAGCTCACATTAATCCAGTTTGTTCCTCCGTAAGTATCCGGCTGGCCTTCTGCTTTTGGATTACTCATAGAACGAAGCGCTACGTGTCCGCTTCTTCTTTCAATATCTTCACCCACTAACCAAGTTGACTTTGTAGGCGCTGCACGATATTCGATACAAGCTGCCCAAATATCAGAGAAAGCTTCGTTCATTGCTCCGGATTCTTTTTGATATGCCAGGTTTGCTGTATATGTACAAACTGCATGACCAATTTCGTGTCCTGCAACATCCAGAGAAGTCAGGATATCAAATCCACCAGTACCGCTTCCGTCACCGTATGTCATAACACTTCCATTCCAGAAAGCATTGTTGTTACTAGAATATCCTGCTGCAATTAAGTTGTAATGCACGTAACTTTTGATTTTTGCTCCGGCATCATCATAACTGTTTCTTCCGTGTACTGCAGACCAATAATCATACGTCATTTCGGCGCCCCAATGTGCATCAAGTGCTCCATTGTCTTTGTTTGTATTATTATATTCTGCTGCAGTCCAGTTATTATCTGCATCTGTAAAGTTTGTTGTTGGATACGTTGCCGTTCTGGCAGAATTATACGTTTGTATTCCCGTACCGCGTGTGCCGTCCAATAAAATATAAGATGAACCGCTCAAAGTGGTTTGTATAGTTTGCGTTCCGCTGTAACGTGTAGCTGCATTTGCTGCCACAATTGCTTTTTTATAAGAAGCAATTTCTTTGTCTGCAGTTTTTGATGAAGATAATTTTCTTGCATGAACATTATCATTGAGGTGTTTTATTGTCGCGTTATAAAACAATGCTTTTCCTGTTTGAGCATCAATATACAAATCACCACGGCTTAGCGGTTTTGTTGCATAAATATCAAACTTATAAGCAAGACGAACTTTATCAGTGGTTCTTTGTTCTCCCTGTTGTTCCATATCTGGTAATAAAACAAGTTCGCCAACAGGTTTTTCATAGCCAATTTCTTTTGCGTCACTTGGTTTTTCCCAAAGATACTCTGTGGCGTGAGTATGGCTTACTGCTTTGTTAAAAGCTTCCTGGGCAGAAAGAGCCGGCGTAAGTTTTACATTTTCGATATTGTAGTATTCTCCATTCATCGAAACTAATTTCCCTTTTTCAGAGTGTAAAGTATAATTGGCAAATTCTACTTTGATTCCCTGCTCATACAATTGAAATTTTTCGTGCGTATAACCTTGTTTGTCCGTTTCTGTTTTTACTTTTCTAAAAGTCTGGTTGTCTTTTAGTCCAAGCTGTTCTTTAAAAACTTTTTGAGAATCTGTTCCTTTATACGTAGATACATCACTAAAGGTAATTAAACTAGGCTGCCCGTTTTCGGATACACTTTTCTGGCTTACCCGTTTGTCTGTCACCTGCGCAGCTGCTGAAAGTGATAAAATAAGTAAAGCTGCAGTAATAATTCTTGGTAATTTTCTTTCCATAATAATTGGGGGTTTTAAAGTTTGGTTAAATAATTACAAACAAATCAATTAAAGTAAGTAAATACTTAAATTTGAAATAAAAGTATTTTAATTATGTTAGATAATCGATGAAATTTGCCGTTAATCGATAAAATGCAACAATTTTTACTTTAAATTCACTTTTATTTAACAAACTGTAAGAAATTCACAAATAAAAGTGCGAAATTTTGTATAGTTTGAAGATTTAAACAACTGAAAAACAGCACAAAAAACAAAAAACAGCTTCGTTTTTGAGCTTAACTTTAATTTAATCTTACAAAAAAAGCCAGCTTTAAAGCTGGCTTTGATTTTTTTACAATAATTCTTGTATTACTTAGATATCCATTTCTGGTATTTCCCCTTCAATTATTAAATCTGCTTCAGTCGAAGCTATAATGTGCTCAACTGATATGCCTGGCGCTCGTTCTAAGAGCTTAAAACCCTTTTCCGTTACTTCGAGAACAGCGAGCTCCGTTACGACCTTTTTTACACACCCTACACCAGTTAGCGGTAAAGTACATTTTTTAAGAATTTTAGATTCGCCTGCTTTGTTTACGTGCATCATGGCAACGATTATATTTTCGGCGGAAGCCACCAAATCCATTGCGCCTCCCATTCCTTTTACCATTTTACCCGGAATCTTCCAATTGGCAATATCTCCGTTTTCAGAAACTTCCATGGCACCCAGAATAGTTAAATCTACTTTTTGGCTTCGAATCATTCCAAAACTAAATGCCGAATCGAAGAAACTTGCTCCGGGCAGTGTAGTAATAGTCTGCTTTCCTGCGTTGATGATATCAGCGTCTTCTTCTCCTTCAAATGGAAAAGGTCCCATTCCTAAAACGCCGTTTTCACTTTGAAATTCAACTGCAATATCTTCTCTAACATAATTGGCAACCAAAGTTGGAATTCCAATTCCCAGATTAACAAAGTATCTGTCTTTTACTTCTTTCGCAATTCGTTTTGCTATATCTTCTTTATTAAGTGCCATATTTATAATGTGTCTATTTGGAAATTAGATGATTCGATAATGTTTCACTTTATCTATTTAATTATCTAATTATCACATTTCTAATTATCTAATTTTTCTTTGTAAAATAATCCCAGCTCGCTTTGGTTAAATCTGCAATTATTTTTTCGGTGTCTTCTTGCTTTTCTGTAATGTTTTTTAAATAAACAGAAATAATGAAATGTTTCCCATTTGGAAGTTTTACTATTCCCACATCATTCATTGCAACTCTCAGGTTATCATCATTTGTTCCTGATATCCCGGTTCTATGCGCCAATTCTGTATTTTCAGGAAGTCCGGCCTTCATCCAGGTAAGGCCTCTTGATGTTTCTACCATTATTTGATACAAATACTTTGTTATTGCCTCTTTTAGAACCTCTCCTTTATAGAATTTTTCAAGCAATTCTGTAGTTGCCAGTGGAGTTGTTGTATTTACATACAGTTTTTTCCAGCTTTTCATTTGTTCTTCGTTTACTTTAATAACGAAGTCTTTGATTCCCTGCTTATTTATAAATTTCTGTACTTCTTTTGTTCCGCCCACTAAATCGATCAAAATGTCGCAACCATTATTATCACTGTGCGAAACCGTATATCTAAGCAATTTATCTAAAGTCAGGTTAACATTTCCATTTGGAAAATCCTCCCTCATTGGGCTCCAGGTATTCTCATGCAAATCTTTCTTTTTTATAAAAATATCCTGAGTCAAAGAAAGTTTACCTTCATCTACTTTGTTTAACACAGTCAGCGCAATATGAAATTTAAAAACACTCATTAAAGGGGCTTTCAAATTTCCATTGATACTTAGAGTATCTTTATCTTCAATGCTTTTTATTGAAACTCCAACGGATGCATTTTTCCCCGAAATTATCTTATTCAGTTCTTGTCGGAGTTCATTTGTTGTTTGAGCATAAATCTGAAACGAAGCAAAAGAAAATAACAGCCCGCAAAAAAGTGTTTTTATCATATTTTTTTAATGTGTCAATTTGATAATTGGATAATTCAAAACGATTATCTAATTCTTTTGTCTAACTGTTCGCTGTTCTATTCTTTTTTCAAATTTTTCTCCCTGAAAGATACGTTGTACCATAATTCCCGGAATATGAATTTGATTTGGATCTAAAGTGCCAACAGGAACCAGTTCTTCAACTTCGGCAATCGTAATTTTTCCGGCTCCGGCCATACAGGCATTAAAGTTTCTGGCCGTTCCTTTAAAAATTAGATTTCCGGCTTCGTCGCCTTTCCATGCTTTTACAATAGCAAAGTCGGCTTTAAAAGCTTCTTCCATAATATGCATTTTCCCGTTGAATTCGCGGACTTCTTTTCCTTCGGCAACTTCGGTTCCGTAACCGGCGGGCGTAAAGAATGCCGGAATTCCTGCCTGAGCGGCACGACATCGTTCTGCCAAAGTTCCCTGTGGTGTCAATTCAACATCAAGTTCTCCCGAAAGCATCTGACGTTCGAACTCGGCATTTTCACCTACATAAGAGGAAATCATTTTTTTGATTTGTTTTTTCTGCAAAAGCAAACCTAAACCAAAATCATCTACACCTGCATTGTTTGAAATACAAGTTAAATCTGAAATTGGAGTGTTTACCAATGCTGCAATTGTATTTTCGGGAATGCCGCATAAACCAAAACCGCCAAACATAATTGTCATTCCGGTTTCAATTCCTGCAATAGCTTCCTGAACATTATTAACTTTTTTTGTTATCATAACAAACTGTCTTTATTACCGTATAATTTTGATAAAAATAAGATTTTTAGATTAATTTATAACGATTTCGTAAAAAATAAAATTTGAAAATATTGTTAGCTATAATTAATTATAAAAAAACATCCTTTTGTGCTTTCCAGGTAAGAAAGATTACAAAAGGATGTTTTTTATTTTAAAACTGAATAGAATTTACAACTCGAATTCGTCTGTATTTTGTTCTGTTTGTGTTGTATCTTTTACGATAACCGGTCTTTGGTAACAATCAACCTTAATAGAAAGATTTTTTGGACGCTCAAATTCGGATGTTGAGACTTGAAGGTTTTGATCTTTATAACAAAGTTTCATGAAATAAGCCCAAACTGGCAGCGCTGCTGTTGCTCCCTGTCCGTAAGTTAAACTTTTGAAACGTGCTGAACGGTCTTCACACCCAACCCAAACTCCGGTTACTAAGTTTGGAACCATTCCCATAAACCAACCATCTGATTGGTTTTGTGTTGTTCCTGTTTTACCTGCAATTGGGTTTTTGAACATATACGGATATCCTGTCCAACGTTTATCTCCACTTCCACCGCCTTGTGTACGTAAACGTGCTCCCGAACCAGTTTCGGTTACACCTTCTAATAATTTGATTACAGCAAAGGCTATATCTTTATTTAAAACGTCATGAGATTCCGGAATTGGTTCAAAAATTACCTCACCGCTTTTATTTTCAATTCGGCTTAAAAACTGAGGTTTTACATACACTCCCTGATTGGCAAATGTGCTGTATGCCGCGACCATGTCCTGAACCGTAATATCAACTGCTCCAAGTGCGATTGAAGGCTGAACTGGAATTTCAGTTTTCACCCCAAGTTTTCTTGTCAAATCAACAACGGCCTCCGGGCCCGTTCTGTCAATTAATTTAGCAGAAACTGTATTGATCGAATTCGCCAGACCTTGTTTTAAAGTTACCATTCCGCGGTATCTGTTGTCAGAGTTTCTTGGCTCCCAGTCTGCGGTTACGTGGTGACGCCCTTTATGAATCATGAAAGGTCCGTCTAGAATAGAATCGCAAGGAGACATATTTAATTCTTCAATAGCTGTGGCATAAACGAAAGGCTTGAATGTAGAACCTACTTGTCTTGCTCCCTGACCTACGTGATCGTATTGGAAATATTTGTAATTAATTCCCCCAACCCAAGCTTTAATGTTACCCGTTTGAGGTTCCATTGCCATTAAGCCTGATTGTAAGAAGTGTTTGTAATAACGAATAGAATCCAGCGGTGTCATGATAGTATCGCGTTCTCCTTTCCAGGTAAACACACGCATTCTGGTTTTTATCTTGAAAGAAGCGATAATATCGTCTTCGCTTTTATCTGAATCTTTCATTTGTGCCCAGCGAACAGAATTCTTCATTGCCTGCATCATGATTCTGTCTGTCTCTGCCTGAGTAATATTTAAGAATGGTGCATTTTTATTGTTTTTCATTTCAATAAAAAACTGCTGTTGTAAATTTTTCATATGCTCAGAAACGGCTTCTTCTGCATATTGCTGCATCCTTGAATCGATGGTTGTGTAAATTCTTAAACCATCTTTATAAATATCGTAATCAGATCCGTCTGGTTTTTTGTTTTCTGCTACCCATTTTTTTAAGTAATCACGAAGATATTCTCTAAAATAAGTTGCTGTTCCTTCGCGGTGGCTTTCAAGTTTGAATTTTAATGCGATAGGTAAAGCCTGAAGTTTTTCTTTTTCTGACTCTGAAATCATTTTTGCTTTTACCATCTGCCCAAGAACCACATTACGACGGTTTTTTACTCCTTCTGGATTTCTAACCGGATTATACAATCCTGAATTTTTAAACATTCCAACCAGCATAGCCGATTCGTCGATTGTCAAATCTTTAGGTTCTTTTGAGAAATAGGTTTGTGCTGCAGAGCTTACCCCAACAGAATAATTTCCAAAATCGTAAACGTTGCAATACATGGCCAAAATTTCGTTTTTGGTATATTGTCTCTCCAAACGAATGGCAATAATCCATTCTTTTACTTTTTGTAGAATCCTGAAAGGCAGAAAACGAGAACCTTCGCCATGAAACAACTGTTTTGCAAGCTGTTGTGTCAATGTACTTGCTCCTCCGTTTGTACCTAAACTAAAAACGGCTCTTAAGGTTCCACGTCCGTCAATTCCTGAATGTTCGTAAAAACGCGCATCTTCAGTAGCCACCAATGCCTCTACTAAATTTTTAGGAAGATCTGAATATTTAAGCTGTGATCTATTGGTTTTAAAATATTTACCTAATACAACTCCATCCGAAGAAATGACTTCGGTAGCTAAATTAGAATCTGGGTTTTCTAAGTCTTCAAATGAAGGCATTGAACCAAAAAGGCCCCAAGAAGCGAATAAGAAGAAGGCCAAAATTGCCAATAGGAAATAAGCGAAGAATCTCCAGAACTTCTTTTTGTAGTAATTAATATCCTTTACGGTATTGTTTTGATTGTTTTTTTTAGCAGCCATAACTATTTTTCTAATCTTTTTGTTCTATTCTAAAACCTACGTCTGTAATACCCTCTAAAGCCTCAACTCCAGGTATTTTCCCTGATTCTCTCACGGCCTGCTTAATATGAACTTTGTATTTCCCTTTAAACTTTACATCTTCTTTGTAGTACAGTTTACTTTCTTTAATATCAGTAAAACCGTTCCCCATTAATGTTCCGTCAGGATTTGCCATTTGGTATTCTAAAGTGTCCACTTTTGTAAAGCCGCTTGGTGTTTCAATAGCCACAATTAAAAATAAATTATTGAAAGGATAATTGTTGTTATCTCTCAAATTTACAAACAAATTGTACTTTTTGGTAGAATCTAAAACGGGCAGTTCAAAGGTTACAATACTGTCTTTGTGCCAGGCACTTCCAACAGATTTGTACTCATCGAATACTCTTTTTTTATCGCACGAAAAAAAAAGTATCGCTGCCAAAAGAAGAATACCGCTATTTTTTATTCTCATTTTTTGTAATAATTATAGGTTTTCTAGGTTCAGCTGGTTTATTTTCATTTGAATTTTGCTTGTTCGGATTGTTTTTATTCGAATTCTGCTTGTTCTTATGATTTGGTTTATTTGGGTTTTGTTTATTCTGCTGATTTGGATTTGGATTTCCTCCGGCAGGTTTATTGTTATTATTATTTGCCTGTTTTGGTTTTTCAGGAGCTGCAACAACTGCAGTTTCAGCATTTTTGCGTTTGCGATTTGGTTTTTTCTTTCTTTTTGGCTGATCAAAACGGGTTAAACTTTCCTGACCCATTGCGTTATTGAAGTCTTTTTCAGGTTCTGAAATAACTTCAATTGCAAAATCTTCCAAAGAAGAAACTTTGTTTTTTTGTTTGTTTTCGGCAATAATTTCTTTAACCTGATCAATTTTTAAAACGTGCCAATTTGCAAAATTATTGGTGTAAGCAAACCACATTAAACCTTTAAAAATATCTTGTTTTTGGCAGACAGCATCTCCTTTTTCGGTTACCAGTTTGGTATCGTAATCCGGAAAATCCTTTAATGCGTCCATGTAAGTATCTAACTCGTAGTTTAAACAGCATTTTAGTTTACCGCATTGTCCGGCTAATTTTTGCGGATTTAGAGATAATTGCTGATAACGAGCTGCTGATGTATTAACACTTCTAAAATCAGTAAGCCAGGTAGAACAGCAAAGTTCACGTCCGCAAGAACCAATTCCCCCCAAACGAGCGGCTTCCTGACGGAAACCTACTTGTTTCATTTCGACTCTGGTACTGAATTCTTTGGCAAAATCTTTAATTAAAAGTCTAAAATCGACTCTATCATTTGCTGTATAGTAAAATGTTGCTTTTGATCCGTCTCCCTGAAATTCAATATCCGAAATTTTCATTTCTAATTTATGCTGAATTGCCAGTTCACGTGCACGAACTTTCATTGGTTCTTCACGATCACGCGCTGTAGACCAGATATCAATATCTTTTTGAGATGCTTTTCTGTAAATTTTTGGAACTTCGTTACTATCGTGATTAACACCTTTTTTTTTCATTTGAATTTTAACCAATTCTCCTGTCAAAGTAACAATTCCAATATCATGTCCGGGCGAAGCAACAGTTGCTACAATATCGCCAATACTCAAAGTTAATTTTTCTGAATTTCTAAAGAATTCCTTGCGTCCGTTTTTAAAACGAACCTCAACACAATCAAAAATCGCCTCTCCATTAGACGGGCTCATGTTCGAAAGCCAGTCAAAAACCGTCAATTTATTGCAGCTATCGGTGCCGCAACTCCCATTATTTTTACAACCCTTAGGCGCACCGCCATCTGAGGTTGAACAACTTGTACATGCCATAATTATATATGTAGTGCTGCCAAAACGCAGCTTAAGTTCATAAACGTTTGATCGGTAAAGATAGTATTTTTTTTATTTTGCTATTTATAGATTAATTGTAAAGGGGTGTTAAATAAAAAATGAATCGATTTTAAAAAATAACCGTTCTAAAATTCTATATTAAAAATATTTTATTCTTCTCTAAATAAATGGCTTATTCTGTTTGTTTTATGACTTATTAGGGTCCTTTTCAATTCTTTTCAAAATTAATTTTGTATTTCTCTTGAAAAGAAAAAATTAGAACCCTATTGAAAAACCATGAAATTAATTCTTGAAGAATCAGAACAAAAAACTAACTACAAAAGAAATTAGTGAATAGGGTTTTCTTTTAAATATACTTTTCGTTTATTTTTTTGAAGAAATTAGATAGAAAAAGCTTAAAAATATCCATTATGTCTATTTCTGAACATAAAAAGCCATTTTAAATTTTCATTCTGAAATATTTTTAACAATTTTATGTTTTATCTTACAACCTGATTGATACTGTCTCAAAATTAGAATTCAAAGCAGTATTAATTCGAGCTTTATTCAATTTAAAATATTTTTTACATGCACACACAAAACATCATCGAACAGTATATTTTTCAGGGAAACCTTGATGCTGCCAGAGAATCTATTAAAAACGGAGAATCGTTTTCTGAACAATATCTTAAAAACAACTTTTCGCAAATAACAGCCAAAATTTTTGAAGCCAAAGCACTTGATCTTGTAGAAGCTTTGATAAAAGCAGGTTTTATCGAAACTGATATTTACGAATTGGATAGCTTTGATAAATCAATTTTCAGTTCAATTGCCCAAAACATAAAAAATGACGACGAATCTTTTTCTTTCTTCAAGGAAATAATGTCTAAAATCGATAATGTTAATGATGAAATCAGCGATCAGACTTTATTGGGTTATTGCATCGAGAAAGAAGCTGTTCAGGAAATTATTAAAAGCTTAATAGAAGATTTCAATTGTAATGCTCAGTTTAAGAACAATGCACAGGAAAATCTAATTCATAAAATTGTAAACAACTATTCTTTAAATGCCGAAAAAGGCAAAGAATATATTACAATACTACTTGAAAACGGCGTCGATATAAACGAGAAAAATGTAGTAGGAACCACGCCGCTTATGTATGCCGTTAAAAGGCATAAAAAAGAATACATTCTATTACTTCTAGAAAACGGCGCAGATCCAAATGAAACCGACAATCTAGAAAACAATGCCTTTTATTATGCTGTTGCAGAACAAATGTCTTTTGAAATGTATGATCTTTTAACAGCTTCTTCGAGTGCTAATTTCAACATAATCAACAAAGACGGAAGAACTTTACTTACCGAATTTATTAAAATGATGTCGGATTCCGAAAGGGATTTGAAATCTTTAGAAAGATTATTATCAGATGGTGCCGACTTGAATCATTGTGCTCAATATTACGGAAATCCAAAGTCAGGACTTGATTATATTGCTGAGAAAAAATCCGGAATTTTAAAAACTGTCCTTGATACCGGATCAATTGAAGTAAACGAACAAGATAATGAAGGAAACACATTACTTCATAAAGTTTGCGCTTATAACGTAAATTATGATGCCGAAGCGGCAAAAGAAACCTACAGAAAAGTAAAACTGCTATTGGAAAGTGGTGCCGATAAATCCATAACCAACGATAAAGATGAAACGGCTCTTACGCTTGCGTCTGGAGACAACCTAAAAATCAAAACCGTTGAACTTTTAATGAAATCATAATAACTGAATTATATAAACTACGATTATATGTCTATGTCATTTATAATTGCCTGCGAAAACGGCAACCGAAAAATAGCTGAATTATTACTTCAAAATAAAGAAGTCGATGTAAAATATACTGACGAAAGAGGAAGAACCGCTCTTCATTATGCCGCACACAGAGGTTATCTGGATATTGTGAAAATCCTAACCGAAGATGGTGCCGATATTAACTATGAAGATCATGAGGGAGAAACGCCTTTATTCTTTGCTTGTTTGCAAAAGCAGAAACAAACGGCGCTGTATCTTTTAGAAAACGGTGCCGAAATCACCAAAAATGATAAATACGGAAACAGCCTTTTACACTTAGTCGTTCAAACTGCTCAAATTGAAATTGCAACAAAGTTGCTTGAAGCAGGAACAGATGTTAATTTACTGAATAACAATGGAGAAACACCACTTTTATTAGCTTCGGCTAAATTAAATCGAGAAATTATTCAACTTCTTTTAGACAAAGGAGCGGATATTAATGTCACCGATAAACAAGGAAACACGCCATTATTGTATGCTTGTTATACCAAATCGATTCCAATGGTGACCTTACTTTTGGATAATGGTGCCGACATTAATCAAGTAAATCATTCTGGCGAAAATGCCCTTTTGATTGCGTGTTACGAAACCAACAGAATGCTGGCTAAATTATTAGTCGAAAGAGGCGCTGATGTTTTCACTTCAAACAATAACGGTTACTCTCCTGTTTGGTACGCTTGCGCGAATAATCAAAAGGAAATTGTGTCTTTATTTTTAGAAAATGGAGTTGATGTAAATTATAGCAAACCAGTCGCTGGAGAAACGTCATCTATGAATGATTATCTGGATTGGATTGTCAGCGCTGCAAATATTGCAAACGATTCAAGTTTTACACTAAATAGTAGTTATACTTACGGCGGAGAAAGCCTTTTGCACGTGGCAACAAAAAAAGGCAATTTAAGCATGGTGAAATTATTGATTGATGCTGGTGCTAATATCAACATTCAAGACGAATCCGGAAATACGCCTTTGCACTACAGCGCTGCGAACGGAAAAAAAGATGTAGTGAAATATTTATTGGATAATAAAGCCGATGCTTCAATTGTAAATGTAAAAGAGCAAAAGGCAATTGATTATTCAAACGTAAAAGGTTTTAATGAAATAACCGAATTGATTCTGAAATATGCACCATCTGGAACTGTTATAACGCCTATTCAAAAAGAGGAATCTCCAAAAGCAGATAATTCAAACGCTATGGAAGGAAAGAAAAAAGCATTATTAGATTTAAAAGAACTTCTAGACGCTGGAATTTTAACTTCGGAAGAATTCGAAACTGAGAAAAGTAAAATTTTAAAAGGATAGATCAGCTTTAAACTTAAACAAATACTCTTACATTTTTATAAACTGGATGGTACTATGGAAACAGTATCATTTTGAAAAATAAAATCATTTATCGTAGAAATAATCTGCATAAATGTTAAATTAAATTATTCATGAGCACGCATCCCGAACTTGGAAAACTAGAATTGAAAAGCGTACCCAGCAAAACGTTTTTATATTTTGCTGTATTTATATGCATTTTATTTGCTGCAATATGCGGTCTTATCTACTTTGGCGCAATTATCCCTATAAATCAAGGAAAGTCTACTTTTAGTGGTGATATCAGTATTTTATATATAACAATGATTGGAATAATGATACTAGGTATTGCTATTCTCTTGTTGTCAATCGTTTTAACAAAGGGAGCGGTATTTTATTTGCATGAGAAAGGAATTGTCGCTGTTAATAAAGAAAGTCAAAAAATTACTCTTTATTCAGACATTCAGCACGTTTATTTATTTACATCTGGCAAACGAATTTTTGGTCCAAATAACATCGCTTTCCGAAATAACGAAAGAACTGATTGGCAGGCTATATCTGCTAAATATAGTAATTACGGTGCAGCAATTACAACTATTCGTACGCGCCAGCAGGAAGCAAACTTTCCAAAAATATTACAGCAGCTAAACGAAGGCAAAAGTGTAAACTTTCATTATATTGATTATGCTAAATTACTAAGTACACAATTTTTTGCACTAAATACAAAATCATATTTGAATGTAATACCAAAAACACTGGTTCTTTATAAAGATAAATTAATTGCAGGTCATGAAACTATTTATCTATCAGATGTTCAACGCTTTTCAACAAATGATTGGACCAGCCAAATAAAGCTTTTAAATAAAGAAAATAAAACCCTTTTTAGTATTTCATTTTATTCTGTTTTTAGTGGTGATAGTTTTACTGCTACTTTAGATAAATTGATTAACAAATAACCCTATTAAATTTTAAAAATGAAAAAGACTCTAAATAATTCCTTACTACTATTTGTATTAATCACTGCAAGTATAATTTCTACTTCCTGCAACAATCTTTCCCCAGAAAAAACCTTTGAAATTGCTGCTTTAAATTCGAATTTATTATCTCGTTTTGGAAGTAAGGATATCAATTATAAGTTGGAATCTGAACCTCAGGTTTATGATGAAACACAAAAAAAGATGATTCCATCTTCTTATTACGATTATTTTAAATTTGATATAACCAATTTAGAAACGCAATTTAAAAGAATTCAAGAAATCAATGAAGACGATGATAATAAAGAACTTCTTCAGGCATCAAAAGATTTATTTTCTTATGCGATAGCGAAACAAAAAGAAGGTTATTTGCCCATTGCGAAACTGAAAGATGAAAAAGCTTCTCCAGAACAAATAGAAAAAGCGATTGCAGATTTTGACGCTTCTACTCGAAACGAAATTGACGCTAAGTTTACCAAATTGATGAATGTTGCAAAAACATATACTGATAAGCATAATATTGACGCTAAATTCGGTATCTAAGAATTTTGAAAAAGGATTAATCTCATCAAAAAATCAGGCAGGATTTGCCTGATTTTTTTTAATTAGTAAATTGCTCCAACTGAGAAATTTTAAAAATAAAAATCTACTAAAAAAAACCTAAATTATGGTAAAAAAATACTTTTCAATTATTACTACAATTTTACTACTGTCTATAATTTACAGCTGTAAAGATTCCAAAACCAATGACAAAGAATCAAACACCGAAGTTACAGAGCTCAAGGAAATTCCTGAAACTGAAGAATCAGCGGTTGTAACAAAGAAAAGTCCAGAAGATTTTGTACCAAAAGGTTATGTCATTTTTGATACTATTTATGGGGATTTAAACAAAGACAATCTGGATGACCTTGCTTTTATTATTAAAGGAACTGATAAGAGCAAAGTCATTCAAGATGAATACCGCGGTCAGTTAGACCGAAACCGCAGAGGTATAATTGTGCTTTTAAATAAAAATGAAGGTTATGAACTCGCTGTTAAAAATTACGATTGTTTCTCTTCTGAAAATGAAGACGGCGGTGTTTACTTTGCTCCGGAGTTAGGTGTTGAAATAACCAAAGGAAAATTATTTGTAAACTATGGACATGGAAGATATGGATATTGGGCCTACACTTTTAGATATCAAAACTCCGACTTAGAACTTATTGGATATGACGCAAGCAGTAATCAGGGCCCTATGGTTCTTACTGAAACAAGTATAAACTTTTTAACTAAGAAGAAGATTACAAATGAAAACATAAATAGAGATGCAGAAGATGAGAATGAAGTTTTTGAGAAAACAGAAACTAAAATCAGTAAAAGCAAACTGATTAAATTATCTGAAATTAAAGACTTTGATGAACTCGAAGTTTCAGAATAATAAATACATCAAATATGAAAGTAACGTTTTTAATTGTTTTTCTATTAGCCGGGATATTCAATACAAATGCTCAGAAGGCTTACATTATTCATGATTTCATGAAAGACTATACTTTATATTTTGTGCAGCAAACCATAAACTCAGAAATAAAAGAATATTACAAGCTTACAGAAAATAAAAGTCCGAAAACTGTGCTGGAGTATGGTGCAAAAGAACTTTCTAAACCACAAATAAGCAAAACAGCGAAAACAGCAGCTTTCAAAAGTATTTCAAACAGTAATATTCGTATTCTGGGCGATGTTAATTTTGACGGCAGACCAGATATCATTATCCATGATACGGAAAAATTTGATGAGGGCTGTTATTCCCCAATTGCCAATGCTAGTATTTTTATCAACACAACAACTGATTTTTCATATAGTCAAACTATAAGTGAAGTATACAACGGTGCTTACTGTATGCGTGGTGGTTCTTTTGATATAGATACTAAAAACAAACGACTTATAACATGGAGCTCAGGCGGTGCGTCACTTCATGGCTGTGAGCATTACAGTGTTTTGGGTAAAGAAGCAAAAATGGTTGCAACTTATCAGGAAGATGGTTACTTTCCATCGCCCTACTGTAATATAACCGGCAAAAAATGGGAGAATAATAAATGGGTTTCTTTTACCTCTCTATCTCTATATGAAGAAGGTTTAAAAACAAACAAATTACTTTCTTTCGACACAAAAAACGGTAAAGGCCGTGTGATTCTATTTAAAGCTGATAATGTATTGTATTACGCCTTTCGGAAGAATGATGAGTATAATTTTATTTCTTTCGCCCATCCGTCCAGTCCTGAAAAAGCAAGTAAGGCCGCATTTAAATTCAGGAAACAAAATACAGGTTACGAACTTGAGTTTAACAGCGGCAGCATAAAATACATCCTTTATGAAACGGCAGACAATGTGGGTATCAAAATAAATGTAAACGGAAAAATATCTGATTGGCAGGGAATAGCAAAAAAAGGAACTTTAGATACATTGACGCATAATAAGTTTATCAATGTTACCAACGAATAGTTTTTTATAACACACAAAAAGAGCCGCTTATCTAATCTTCGGCTCTTTTTTGTATAAACTAAACATTTTAATATTGATTAAGTTTCTTTAACCGTAATAATCTTTACCGGACAAGCTTTTGCAGCCAATTCACAGCTTTCAACAATCGTATGATTAGATGATTTCAATGTAAAAAAACCTTTTGTATTTACAGAATGGATCAAAACTGATTTTCCGTCTTTTTTAGACATCTGAAAATGTACCGGATCCATTTCGACGCAATAATTACAGCCAATGCATTTATCTCTTTGTAGAGTAACAATAACCATTATGCCTCAACGATTTTATATAACTTATCCGACATTCTGATTCTAAACGGAAGCTTGAAAGTACAATCATCCCCTTTTGTGGCTTTTTCGGCTTTAAGATCGTTTACAAACATTTCGTCGATAACCATTTCCTGAGCACCTGTATTTGGGCCTGTTACCAAAATTTTATCTCCAATTTTTATATCATAAGCTTCAATCTTAAATTGTCCGACTTCAGCTTTTGGGAAATAATGCATTCCTTTTCCAACATAAACTTTTTTCTGCGTTGCAGCCGATCCCGGAATATCACTCCACTCGCCTAACTCCTGACCCAAATAATAACCTGACCAGAAACCACGATTGTAAACTGTTTCTAATGCCTCCATCCATGTTGCGGTTTTTTCTTTTGAGAAAGTTCCGTCATAATACGAGTCGATAGCTTCTCGATACGTTTTGATAACAGTTGCCACATATTCAGGCGCACGGCCCCGACCTTCGATTTTTAAAACCTGAATTCCGGAATCTATAACCTGGTCTAAGAAATCGATTGTGCATAAATCTTTCGGCGACATCATGTATTCGTTATCCAATTCGATTTCAAAACCAGTTTCCTGATCGATAACGGTATATTTTTTTCGGCAGTTTTGCTTGCAGGCACCTCGATTTGCCGATGAATTATGCGAGTGCAGACTCAAATAACATTTACCTGAAACTGCCATACATAAAGCGCCGTGACCAAAAATTTCGATTTCGACTAAATTTCCATTAGGGCCTTTTATCTGCTCTTTCTCAATTTGAGCCGTGATACTCTTTACTTGGCGCAAACTCAATTCTCGGCTTAAAACCATAGTATCAGCAAATAAACTATAAAACTTTATAGTTTCGATATTGGTTACATTTAATTGAGTCGAAATATGAACTTCTATTCCAATTGATCGCGCCATAGCAATTACAGCTTGGTCAGAAGCAATTACCGCTGTAATATTCGCTTCTTTTGCTTTGTTCAATAATGTTTTTACGACTGATAAATCGTGATCGTAAATAATGGTGTTTAAAGTAAGATAGCTTCGAACTTTTTTTGTTTCGCAGCGATTGGCAATATCCTTTAAGTCATCAATAGTAAAATTCACCGTTGATCGCGCGCGCATGTTAAGCTGTTCAACTCCAAAGTAAACAGAATCACAGCCATTATCTAAAGCAGCCTGAAGCGACTCAAAATTCCCAGCGGGAGCCATGAGTTCGATTTTGTTTGTAATAGTCATTTTTGATTTTATTATTGCAATGATATGTTTTCCGAATCTACTCATCTAACAATTGGCAAAAATAATGTGGGTATAGATTAGATTTCTATGATTTATATCATAGTCTATATTTTAAAAATTATTAATAGTACTAATAGACCATAGTTTCAACCACAACAAACGTAGTGTTGTGCATTTCAAATTCAATTTTGAAATATATACAATCGTTGAGGATATCCGTTGCGTTCCTGCGGTTGAAACCGCAGGCTATGTTTTCTTTTGCCTGTGGTATTTCAAATATAGCCCGTGGTTTCAACCACGGGGAACGTGTCGAAACATTTTTTCTAAACTCTTCTAATATGTATTATCGTTGCGGACATTCATTACGTCCTGCGGTTGAAACCGCAGGCTATGTTTTCTTTTGCCTGTGGTATTTCCAAATATAGCCCGTGGTTTCAACCACGGGGAACGTGTTGTTATTCATTTCAACCATGTAAACGCACCGTTGAGTTAAGCAATCATTTGTCCACTAATCCATGCAATTTTACAAACTCATCAAATTCATCTTGTCCATTTTTCTTAAGATGGTGTTGCTTTTGATTCTTAATATAATTGTAAACAGCATCCAACTGAGATTCGCTTACAGAGAAAACACCAAAGCCAGTTTGCCAAGCAAATTTTTCAAGAATAAATTCTCCTCTATTCATAAAATGAGAAGAACTACCTTTAATTTGCTTAACAATGTCTGAAACAGTTTTTTGTGGATTTTGTAAAAATAAGACATGCACATGATCTGGCATTCCATTTATGATTCTAACGGGACATCCAAGTTCAGTCAGCTCTAGCCAAATAAAATCGTACAATGTTTTCTCAATTGAAAAATCAATTAATTCCTGACGATTTTTGGTTGCCCAAATTGCATGAGTCCATAATTTGGTATAGGATTGTGACATAAATAATTAGCATAAAAATTTATGCTAATTTACAATTTTATACAACTTATCTGACAAACGAATACGAAAAGGAACCTCAAAAGTAACTTTATCACCAATTTTAGCAGATTGAGTTTCTGCGCCATCAACGATAAATTTATTTAAAACCAATTCTTGTTCACCTGTTGTTGGTCCGGAAATAAGGATTTTATCACCAATATTTAGATCGTGATTTTCAATAGTAAACTGTGCTACTTGTGCTTTTACATAATAATGTTCTGCTTTTCCAAGAAGTACTTTTTTTACTTTTACTTTCTGACGAATATCGGCTGGTTTTTGAGCTTCAGCTAATGCGGTATTTGGCAGCTCACCTGAATGTTTGAATTTCAAGTTTTCAGATTTACCTTTTCTAAATACTTTGTTTCCAACTTGTTTTCCGGTTCTTAAACGAACTTGGTCAACTAGAGGCATATGAATAATCTCTAAACATTCTGTAGAACAGCAGTTTTCCATTGCAGCTTTACAATCATCACATTGAATAAATAATAAATGACAACCGTCATTTTCGCAATTCGTGTGGTTATCGCAAGGTTTTCCACATTGATGGCATTGTGAAATAATATCATCCGTGATTCTTTCGCCAAGACGATTATCAAATACGAAATTTTTTCCAATGAATTTGCTTTCTAAACCTTCTGCTTCAATTTGCTTAGCATAATTAATAATTCCGCCTTCTAATTGAAACACATTTTTAAAACCTTGGTGTTTAAAATAAGCACTTGCTTTTTCACAGCGAATTCCTCCAGTACAATACATGACCAGATTTTTATCTTCTTTGTGGTTTTGAAGTTGTTCGTTGATTATTGGTAAGCTTTCTCTAAACGTCTCAACATCTGGAGTAATGGCATTTTTAAAATGTCCAACTTCACTTTCGTAATGATTTCTAAAATCAACTACAATAGTGTTTGGATCATCAAGAATCTCGTTGAATTCCTTGGCTTTTAAGTGAACGCCAATATTAGTTACATCAAAAGTATCGTCGTTCAAACCGTCAGCAACGATTTTGTGACGCACTTTAATAGTCAATTTTAAAAAGGAATGGTCATCATGTTCTACAGCTTCATTCAAACGAATGCCTTTCATGAAATCATAAACTTCAAGAGTGGTTCTAAAAGCTTCCAAATTTTCTTCAGGAATACTCATTTGAGCATTTATTCCTTCGTTGGCAACATAAATTCGGCCTAAAGCATCAAGTGCATTCCAGACTAGGAATAAATCATCGCGAAATTTTTTGGGATCTTCAATTTTGGCATACGCATAGAAAGACAACGTAAGACGTTGTTTACCTGCATCATCGATCATGACAGCTCTTTCTTCCGCGCTCAAAGTGTTGTACAGTTGCATGCTATAAACAGTTTTAAGTTAAGAATATATATTGAATTCTATTTTCTGAGTGAATTCGGGCGCAAAGGTAGGTTTTTCTTTTCGATTTCAAAAACAATTAACTAACCGTGTTTTAAACCATATAAGTGATATAAGTTCATTTCATTTTTGCTTTCCAGGATATAATCATTGCGGTTTTAAGCTTGCAACTTTGTTGCATTATTAAAAAATAAATACTGTTTATCAATGCGTTATAAAAATTTCACTAAATTTATAAGGTACAATTTTAACATTTATGATTATGAATGCTTTAAAACTACCCAAAACCACCCTCCCAATTCTTCTATTTTTTGTAATCTTCAGTTCTTGTAAAAAAGAACAACCAAAAGCCCCGCCTCCCATGCAGGCACCTTTTGTAACGGTCAAGAGTGAAGATGTCCCCATTTACAAAGATTTTGCCGGACAGACTTTTGGAGATTTAGACATTGAATTAATCGCCAGAGTTGACGGAATTCTGACTGGAATTCACTTCAAAGAAGGTCAGCGTGTTAAAAAAGGACAATTATTATACACCATTGATCCACTGGAATATGACACCAAAGTCGATCAGGTTAGAGGACAGGTTGCCGCTGCACAAAGTAATTTAGTGAATGCCGAAGAAGAATTAAAACGAATTCGGCCGCTTGCAGATATGAACGCTGTTAGTAAAAGAGAATTAGATGCGGCTGTAGCCAAAGAAAAAGCCGCTCGGTCAAACTATACGAGTGTACAGGCAAGTTTAAAAAATCAGCAGATAGAAAGAAGCTATGCCAATATCAAATCACCTATAGACGGCGTTATTGGTCTTTCGAATGCCAGATTAGGAGATTATATAACCAAAATTGGAAACGACTCTAAATTAAACACGGTTTCAAAACTAGAAAAAGTCAGAGTTCAGTTTACTGTCAGCGAATCAAACTATCTGCAATATCAAAAACAAGTCAAAGACGGAGAACGAATTACCGATCTCGCTTTAATTCTTTCCGACGGAAGTACACATCCATACAAAGGAACTCTCAATTTTTCCGACACTAAAATAGATCCAACAACCGGAACCGTAACCATTGAAGCACAATTCCCCAATCCGGACGGAACTTTACGATCCGGACAATTTGCCAAAGTGCGTGTTTTACTCCGAACTCAAAAAGATGCTATAGTTGTTCCTCAAAAAGCCGTAACCGAAATTCAGGGATTATTTCAGGTTTCTATTATCGACGATAAAAACACCATTCAAACTCGAATGGTCGAAGTTGGTCAGAAAATTGGAGTCGATTGGATTATTACCAAAGGTTTAAAACCCAACGAAAAAGTCGCCATTATTGGCAATCAGTTTATTCAGCCTGGATCAACAGTCGTTCCAGTTCCCTACGTAGCCGACAAAGATAAAAAGCAGATTGCATCATCTCTAAATAATTAGGCTATGGATAATTTCTTTGTAAGACGACCAATTGTTGCAATCGTACTTTCCATTTTTATTGTCCTAATTGGAGGACTTTCGGTTCTGTCAACGCCCATTGCGCAATATCCTGAAATCGCACCACCTCTTGTTCAGGTTTCTACAAGTTACCGTGGAGCCAACGCCTTAAATGTGGAACAGGCCGTTGCAACACCCATCGAACAAAAAGTAAATGGTGTCGAAAACATGCTTTACATGCAGTCGACCAATACAGGTGACGGAAGTATGACACTTTCCATCACTTTTGATATGGGAACAGATTTGGATAATGCCACAATGTTAACTCAAAACAGAGTTGCCGAAGCGACCAACAAACTTCCAAACGATGTAAAAACAACCGGAGTTACAACCAAAAAGTCATTATCAATGCCCATGCTGATTTTGTCTTTGTATTCTCCCAACAAAACTTTCGACAACAACTTTTTAACCAATTATGCGAGCATCAATCTTGTAGATGCACTCGCCCGTATTAAAGGTGTTGGTGAAGTTACCCTTTACGGAGGAAGTAATTATGCGATGCGAATTTGGGTCAAGCCCGATATAATGGCGAAGTACAACTTAACAGTTCCCGATATTATCCGATCGATTCAGGAACAAAATGCCATTGCGCCAGGAGGAAAGTTTGGAGCACCGCCAGCGACTGATAACAATGAATTCACCTACAATGTAATGTTGAAAGATCGTTTGGTAAATCCCGAAGATTTCGAAAACATCATTTTAAAATCAAACATAAACAATCAGCAGGTTCGGTTGAAGGATGTTGGAACAGTAACTCTTGGAACCGAAAGTTATGCATCGGTTGCAAAACTCAACGGAAATCCAGCAGGAACTATCGGAATCAAACAAATGCCGGGTTCCAACGCCCTTGAAGTTGCAGAAAACGTAAAAAACACCATTGAGCAACTCAGCAAAAGATTCCCTCAGGATTTAAAATATGCCGTTTCCTTAGACACGACTTTAGCCATTTCTGAAGGAATCAACGAAATCATGCATACTTTGGTAGAAGCCATTATTCTGGTAATTATCGTAGTTTTTATCTTTCTGCAAAACTGGCGCGCGACTTTAATCCCGCTTTTAACCGTTCCCGTTTCATTGATTGGGGTATTCATGTTGTTTCCGTTACTCGGGTTTTCCATAAATGTTCTTTCTCTTTTAGGATTAGTTCTCGCCATTGGGATTGTCGTCGACGACGCTATTGTGGTTGTTGAAGCCGTAATGCATCATATTGAGCAGGGAATGTCTCCGCGTGAAGCCACAAACCAAGCCATGCGTGAAGTTTCGGGACCCGTAATTGCGATTGCGATTGTATTAACTGCCGTTTTTATTCCCGTTGCTTTGACTCCGGGAATTACCGGAAGATTATATCAGCAGTTTGCTATTACGATTGCTATTTCTGTGATTTTCTCCGCATTAAGTGCTTTAACTTTAAGTCCAGCTTTATGTTCACTTTTGCTAAAACCCAATCAGGAAGCAAAAGGCTGGCTCGGAAAATTCTTTAAATGGTTCAATGTGAAGTTTGGAAATTTCACCAATAAATACACAGGGTTTTCAGGATTTTTAATTAAGAAAACAGCCCGAAGTTTAATTTTTATCGGAATTGTAGTTGGAGCCATTATTCTTTTGGGAGGAAAAATTCCGGGTGGATTTGTTCCCGAAGAAGATCAGGGCTATATGTTTGTGAATATTGAACTTCCAGGCGCTTCTTCTTTAGAAAGAACCAGCAAAGTCATTCAAAAAGTCGAACATATTTTATCTAAAAATCAAGGTGTTGAATATTATACATCAGTTGCAGGATTCAGTTTGATAAAAAACTCCGTGGCAACCAATAACGGATTTTTCTTCGTTGCCTTAAAAGAATGGAAAGAACGTGAACAAGATGTTTTCCAAATTCTGAAAGAAGTCAACGGAAAAGTGGTTTTCGGAATCCCCGAAGCAACAGTCTTTGCTTTTGGGCCTCCGCCGATTACGGGAATTGGAAACGCTGCCGGATTCTCAATGATGCTTCAGGACAAAGAAGGAAATACACCACAGTATCTTTTCCAAAATGCCCAGCAATTTATGGCCGAAGCCAAAAAACGACCCGAAATTGGAACCATCCGAACGACCTTCAATCCAAATGTTCCGCAGATTAGTTTGGATATCGATCGGGAAAAAGTTTCGGAACTGAATCTTTCTTTATCCGATGTTAATCTTGCTATTGGAGCCAGCCTGGGAGGACAATACATCAACGAGTTCAATAAATTCGGACGACAATATATTGTTTTGCTTCAGGCAGATCCAAGTTTTACGGTAAATCCTGAAGACATCAATAAGATTTTTGTTCGAAGTCGGGATAATAAAATGATTCCAATTTCAAGTATCGCAACAATTCGGAAAGAAAGCGGTCCTGAATTTACAACCCGTTTCAACTTATATCGTGCTGCTGAAATTGGAGGAACGCCCGCACCCGGATTTACTTCGGCGGAAGCCATGAAAGCATTGCAAGAAACTGCCGCAAAAGTGCTTCCCGCTGGAATGGGCTACGAATGGGCAAACATGAGTTATCAGGAAAAACAAGCCGAAGGAAAAGGAAATACCGTTTTTATCATGGCGTTACTTTTTGTGTTTTTAATTCTCGCCGCACAATACGAAAGCTGGAAATTGCCTTTCAGCGTTTTACTCGGAACTCCTTTTGCCGTTTTTGGTGCTTTTCTAGGTTTATATATCTGTAGATTGTTAAGTCCAGACTATGTCAATAACGTTTTTGCGCAAATTGGTCTCGTAATGTTGATTGGTCTTGCAGCCAAAAACGCCATTCTGATTGTCGAATTTGCCAAAGAAGAATATGAAAAAGGAATGCCGGCTAAAGAAGCCGCATTATATGCCGCCAAATTACGTTTTCGACCAATTTTAATGACGGCTTTTGCATTCATTTTAGGAGTTGTTCCGTTATTAACGGCAAGCGGAGCCGGAGCGCAAGCGAGAAAAGTAATGGGAATGACGGTTTTTAGTGGAATGCTGGTCGCCACCATTTTGGGTGTTTGTCTGATTCCGGTGTTATTTGTATTTATTGAAACATTCGGAAAGAAAAAAACCGAGGAAATCGATGAACCTAAAGAGGAAGAAAAATGAAAAATCTAAAAATACTTTCAGCGTTATTTTTGATGGTTGTTTTTCCTTACGGATGCATGGTTGGACCAAAATATGCCAAACCAGAACAACCTCAGGCAGATACTTTTCGTTTTGGCGATCAATCTAGAGACACCACAAAATCGGTTACAACTATAAAATGGTCAACGATTTTTAACGATGATGTCTTAATAGGCCTGATTGAAAAAGGAATTCAAAACAATTATGATCTTAAAATTGCTTTGGCGCGTTTAGAACAAGCCAGAGCCAATCTCGGAATTGCAAAAGCTGATTTATATCCAGCTTTTCAATATTCTGGCCAGGTCAATACGGCCGAAACCTTTATGCAGCCTTCATCGGCTTTGGCCAATATGTCTTGGGAACTGGATTTTTGGGGAAAATACCGTCATCAGAATAAAGCTTTGCAAAACGACCTTTTGGCAACAGATGAAGCTCGAAAAGTAATTCTGTCAAATATTGTCAGCACTATCGCCATTTCTTATTTTGAATTGCGTGATTTTGATAATCAGTTGGAAATTACGACACATACTTTAGAAACCAGACAAAAGGCCTACGATATAATAAACGAGCGTTTTAAAAGCGGTTACGTTGCCGAATTGGACAAAGTACAAATAGAACAGCAAGTTGCGATTGCCGAAGCAAATATTCCGTTAATCAAAAGACAGATTACAGCTTTAGAAAATTCAATCTCTATTTTGGTCGGACAAGTTCCGCAACCCATACAGCGTGGAAAAACGAATAGCGAATTGTTGATTTTAACAACTTTCCCAACTTCAGTTCCATCTGCTTTATTAGAAAACAGACCTGATGTAAAACGTCAGGAATATTTATACAAAGCGGCTTTTGAGAGAATTGGCGTTGCGCAGGCCTTAAGATATCCATCCTTTAATATTGCCGCGATTGCAGGTTTTACGAGTATTGCGGTTGGAGATTTATTTAATGACAGTTCCTATTTACAAAATGCTGGTGCAGGAGTTACGGGACCAATTTTTAACTTCGGAAAAAACAAACGCCGTGTTGATGTCAACCGACAAATTGCGGAAGAAGTAAAATTCAATTTCCAGAAAACCTATTTAACCGCTATTTCTGAAGTAGAAAATTCCCTTCAAAACGTGGCAATGTTCAAGGAAGAATGGACCGCTCGAAATAGACAAGTTGTCGCTGCGCAAAAAAACTATGATCTTTCTAACGCAAGATATTACAATGGTTATGTTTCGTATCTGGAAGTTCTCGATGCGCAAAGATCTTTATTTGAAGCGCAATTGAGCCTTTCGCAGTTAACCCAAAAACAATTAAGTTCTATGGTTCAGTTGTATAAAGCGCTTGGCGGAGGATGGAGTTTTTAGTTTTGAGGTTCTGAGATGCTAAGTACTGAGGTTCTAAGTTTTTTACTCAACGTATATAAACAACAAAAAGCACTATTTTCATAGTGCTTTTTGTCTTAAATCTATATAGCTCTGCAACTCTTAGAAACTTAGAAAAAACCTTAGAATCTTAGCATCTCAGAACCTTAGTCCCTTAAATTAGCAATACTCGTTAAACGCATCTTGCAAGTTCTCAGCGATTAATTCAGCTGGACGGCCTTCGATGTGGTGACGCTCTAACATGTGAACCAATTCTCCGTTTTTGAACAAAGCCATAGATGGCGATGATGGAGGAAAAGGAAACATATGTTGTCTTGCAGCATCAACCGCTTCTTTGTCAACACCAGCGAAAACTGTAATAAGGTGATCTGGTTTTTTAGCTCCTTCTAAACTCATTTTTGCTCCCGGACGTGCATTTCTTGCAGCGCACCCACAAACAGAGTTTACAACAACTAAAGTGGTACCTTCTGCTTTGATAGCATTTTCAACAGCTTCGGCACTATGTAAATCTTGAAACCCAGCAGCTGTAAGTTCAGCCTGCATTGGTTTTACCATTTCTTCTGGATACATATTTTTATTCTTTTAAATTTTACTTTTGATCTGCAAAGTTACGAAGTTTACTCGCAACTAGTTAATTTGAAGTATAAAGTTTTGTTATAGTTCGATTGAGAAAGTTGAAACTTGCAAAGTCATAAAGTTTAAAGTCAAAACTAAACCGTAAAAAACCTCTTTTTTTGCAGAATCTATTTTCTACCTAATTTATTTACCAAACTTCATTTGGTACGGATAAGTCTCATAAATTGCATTATCTTCATTGATAGAAAAACCTTTTTTTGCATCGTCCTTCGCAATATTAATTAGAGCCATTACCTCTTCTTGGGGTTTCCCTTGCTTTAACCAGCAGATAGCTTTATAAACTTTGGCATCTGAAAACTCTGGATATATTTTTAGCGCTTTATCAAAAATAGCAATCGCTTCATCCCATTTTTTTAGTTCATATTTCGCAATTCCCTGATAAAAATAAGCTGTTGGATGTTCTAACTGTTGTCTGTTTTTATAAATATCATTTACATAATCGTCAAAAAGTTTCTCTGCTTTTTCATATTCGTTTAACTGCAAATAGCATAATCCTTTGTAAAAGCCAAAAGAATGATCCATAACATAACTATTTCCATAAAGTTTAATAGCTTGGTCAAAATCTATAATGGCATCTTTATAATCGCGTGAAAAAATGCATTTCATAAAAGCTCTGTAAGAAAGCCATCTTTCTTTATCGTACAAAACCGCTTTTTTCAAATAGGGCATTCCAACTTCGTACTTTTTACATTTGAAATACGGCATTGCTTTTTGCTGCCATAAATACGCCACTGTGCTGTCTTTTTTTAAACCTTGATCTAAACAATCCTGCCATTCGCTCATTTCAATAGTATAATTATGTTTTTCTGCACAGTTATGCAGAAATTCTTCAACAATCGCATCATGAGCCTTATTGGTAGATACTTGTCCGAAAGAAAAAACAGAGATAAAAAGACCGAAACCTAGAGTAATTTTTTTCAATAGTTTGAAATTTTAAGTTATGATTTATTTGAAAGAAAAATCACTCTAAATAACGCTTTAATAAATGGAAGTTTTGGACACTTTAAAATAACTTTAACATCTTCTAAAAAAGTGGTTTCTTCATCTAAAAACTTAAAGATCAATTGCGGATTTCCCTTTTGGAATAAAGAAGAAAAAATAGCGCTTCCTGATTCATTATGACGATATAAAATATCTAAAAGCAACAAATCATAAAACCAAAAACGACTTTTTTCATGAAATGTTTTCATATTTAGCGATCCAGCATTTTCAGCAAACCAATCATTTTGAAGAAATTGCAACAGTTCTGAAGACTTTTTATCTGAATTTTTGAACGTGTAACCTGTACTTGCTTTTGTCCAACCGCCCGCAGTTCCAATGTTTAGAACTCTTTTTGTGTTTTTCTTCCAAAAAGGATAACATGTCATCGGAATGCTTCCCTGCTCCTTTTCTGTAATTTCGAATTTATTAATTCCTAGTTTTTCCAAATACACTTGAATTTCATTTTCATATTCTATCAAGGAAAGCAGCTTTTCTGAAAACAAAGTATATTCTACCAAAGCTTCGGTTGTAGAAGTTGGCAGAACATACATAAATCGTGTATTCCCTTTTTGTTCTACTGAAAAATCCATGAAAGTGACTTCATCCGGATTAAAAACCTCAACTTTGGTTTTTACAAACCAGCCTACAAAATGCTGTTGTAAAACAGGATATTTCGCTTGATTTTCGGCGAAGGCCTTTGTATAAATACTGTTGAATAAATAATTACAGGTATATCTGTTTTCTTCTGTTCCAACAAAAACATGCGTTTCTAATTCGTTGATATCTGTTACTTTTTCATTTAGAAAAATGATATTTGAATGTTTAGAAATTGTTGTAAAAACAAAATTATAAAAATCAATTCCGTTAATTTTATTATAGGAGTAAGGCTTTAACGTCAAATCGCGTTTAAAATCTTCGTTAGCAAATAAAGCCAAGTCCCATTTTTTAGAAATAACGGGATTCCAAATAGAATCTTCTTTTTCCCAGAAACACCAAGTTCGATCATTTGTCTTTTTGGAATCCTGATCTAAGATCAAAATAGACTTATCTGAAAACTTTTCAGACAAAATCATTTTGTAAACCGACATTAACGCTGCCAGCCCTGTTCCTGTAAAAATGTAGTCGAAATGTTTAATTTGTGAAGAATTCATTCTCAAAAATAAGGAATTTTATTCTTCCAGTTTTTCTAAAAGAAGTTTAAAATTCTTTGGACTTAAATAGTTATTGTATTGCAGTATAATTTCTTTTTGCTCATTCAAAACACACAAAACGGGATATACAATTTGATTATTGATTGTTCCAAGCTGTAAAGCCAATTCGTGAACGCCAACATAATTTCCCGAAGGTTTGTATTTAAAGATCTGATTATTAAACGTAATATCTCGTTTTTCTTCGGCGTTGAAATCAATGAAATAGAAATTCGAGTTTAATTTCTCTATAATTTCCTGATTTTTGAAAGTTGTAGTTTTCATTCTTTGGCAAAACTGACACCAATCAGTATGAATAAAAACGATGATTTTTCTTTTTTGAATCTGCTGTAAGCTATCAACTTCTTCAAAAGTGCTGCTTTTTAACTGGCAGAATCCTGTTGAAGTTATTCCGAAGAAGAAGAATATTATAAATAGCTTTTTCATGTTGCTGTTTTTTAGCCCACAGATGACGCAGATTAAAATGATTATATATCTTTTTGTATTATTAAACTGGACTGAAGTCCAGCCCTACAATATGAATCGAGCCTATGGCTCTTTAAGTTCCAGCGGAACGAACTATTTTGTAGGGCTGGACTTCAGTCCAGTTTAATTATGGATTGGCATTATTTCAATTTATATTGTTATGTAATCTGCGGCCCATAAATTTACCTCAAAGTATATCGCAATCCTAAAAACCCGCGAATAGTTTGATTTTGCCCATAAACATACGTTGTATCAAAAGTCAATCCGTATGGATTATCTGGCGTAACCATCACTTTTCCAGCCGAATCGTATTGCACATTTTTATCAAAAGGATCATTGGTTCTCGAAATTAAAAACGGATTATTTTGTTTTGGAGTAAAGTTCAGCAAATTTTTGATTCCGCCGTAAACCTCAAAATCTTTCCAACCTGTATAGGTAAACTGAATATTCTGAATGCTATACCAAGGCGAATTCGGATTTCTAGGATCGTATTCGTTCAACAATGGCAGTTTCATTGGACTGTAAACATTTCCGGTATAATCCAGAAGTAAATTCCAAGGTTCAATTTTGTATGAAATGCTCCAGGTTCCCGTGAATTTTTCGGTTAAAAAAGGTCTTTCAGAAATTCTGTCCTGAACATTTTTATTGTCTAAAACCGTTGCTCCAAGTATAAACTTTAAACCATTTGTAAAATTCACATCGACATTGGTACTGATTCCCTGACTGATAGCGTAACCATCAATATTATCGTAAATAATTTTGTTAGGGTCAGTTTCGTAATCTGAAATAATTTTATTGCTGAAACGAGTATAAAAAGCAGTCGTTTCAATTCCGATAAAAGTTCCGTTGTCAAGGTTTATTTTCTGAATATAATTCAAGTTTACATTAACCGATTTTTCTGGTTTTAAATCATTCTGAATCACAACATCGCGCGAACCCGTAAGGGCGGCGTGATCTTCGGTAAACAAATTCACAACTCTAAATCCTGTTCCGGCATTCAATCTGAAAATGGTATTGTCATTTGCTTTGAAGCGATAGGCAAATCTAGGTGTAAAAATAGAACCATGAATAGAATTATAATCGTAACGCGCTCCAAGCAAAACCTGACTTTTTGGAGAAAACGTAATTTCATCCTGAACAAAAACTCCAGGTAACCAAGTACTTTCGGCCTCTTTAGTTGCCGGAGTATTATCATCATAATAGGAATATCGATTTGCAATTCCGGCAAGGAAATCATTTCGCCCGATTTTCTTGTCCCAAGTCAATTGCAAGAAGCCGATTTTTTGATTGGCGATATACGATGTTGTTCCGTAACGACTATCCTGATAATGCACATTTCCAGAGAAGGAAAGCATCAGTTTTTCTTCAAATGGCAATTGATAACTTCCAATTAACTCCCCTCTTTTGGTATAAATACTTTCGCCGTAAATTTCGTCTCCACCTCTGTATTTTTTCTCCCAGCGAACGTCTCCGCCCCAGCGATCTTCATACATTCCGCGTGCAGCAATCGTAAAAAGGCGATTATGATTGCCCTGAAAACTCCATTTGTTAAAAACCGAAACTCTTTCAGAAAGGGTTACATCGGTAAAATTATCTTTGTCTTTATCAATTACCTGATCGTAGTTGAAGTAATTTACACCTAAAAGCGAAGTTGCTTTTTTGCCGACATTAAATTTCATTCCCAAATCAAGATTGCTTTCAAAGTAAGAAGTCGTAAAATAATCTGCCGAAAAAGTGGGCGCATTCGTTGTATTTTTAGTGATAATGTTGATCAATCCTCCAACGGCTTCACTTCCGTAAAGAGAAGAAGCAGGACCTTTTACGATTTCTATTCGTTCTACCAAAGAATTCGGAATTCCTGATAAACCATAAACCGTCGAAAGACTGCTTACAATTGGCATTCCGTCAATCAGAACTAATGTATAAGGACCTTCGAGACCATTTATATGAATGTCACCCGTATTACAAACCCCGCAATTCAGCTGTGGACGTACACCGTTTATGTTTTGAAGCGCATCGTAAATACTGGCTGTTGGATTTTTTTTAAAAAAAGCTGGCGAATAAACCTCAACAGGAACAGCACTTTCTAAACGTTTTACTGCTTTTAAAGTTCCGGAAACCACTACCTCATTAAGTTGGTTTTCATTGTCTTCTAAATCAAAATCGAGATTTAGGTTTTGTCCATTTGTAATCAAAAATCTTTGGGTCACGGGTTTGAATCCAGTCGAGGTCACTTGAATTCTTCCGTTTTCAATACTAACATTTTCAAAAACAAAATAACCTAAACTATCTGAAATGGTTTTTTGGTCAGTTCCTAATAATTGAACATTCGCGGCTTGTAATTTTCTTCCATTTCCAGAAACAAACCCTGAGATTTTGGTGGTTTCCTGAGCAAAGGAAAAGTGTAAATTAAATAATATCAATATCCAAATTGAATTTTTCATCGTGGTAAAATTAATTTTAGACAAAACTAAAAATTAAATTTGACAAATAACAAATTTAAATTTATATTTTTACAACTTAAATTATATCAATATGTTATATTTCTATTTCTTATGTTGTAAACAAAAAATGAATAACGTCCAGCTTTAGCTGGATGAAAAATGAACGAAACCAAAAAAGGCTTTAGCCAAACCGTTACAATTTGGCTAAAGCCCTTTCGATTGAAATCTAATTCCCCTAGCTGAAGCTAGGGGCTATCCAAAAAAACTAATAAAACTCAGCCAATTTTAACATCAAAAATCTTCGTCAATAATTTCTTTGTTGATTACAGCACCAGCAAAAGATCCTGTAGAAACTGCAATGGCAACAGATCGCATTGGAGTGGTACAATCCCCGCTTGCATAAACTCCTGGAACGTTTGTTTTTTGCATCGTATCTACTTTTAGTAAACCTTGTTCATTTGATTCACATCCCAAATCTATTGGCAATGGACAATGCTGCTCAAAAGGTGGTCGCGTGTAAATGGCTTTTACAGTAACCTTTTCTTGGTTTTTGAAAATGATGTTTTGAATATATCCTTCTTTGTGTTCAAAAGAAGCTATTTCATCATCGAAGATTTGAACGCCATGATTCTTAAGAATTTCGGTTTGTTCCAAAGTCAAAGTCGATTTTCCGTTGGTACATAATCTCAGATCTTTTGTCCAATTTGAAATCAGTTTTGCAAAATCAAAACCTATTTCGCCGTTGGCAATAATGGCTGTTTTTTCATTTTTAACTTCATAACCGTGACAATACGGACAATGTAAAACCGAAATTCCCCAGCAATCTGCAAAACCTTTAATTTCAGGAAGCAAATCTTTAACGCCTGTTGCAAACAGCATTTTTCTTGAATTGAAATGTTTACCAGATTCGGTTGAAACTTCAAATCCATTTTCATTTTTAATGGCTTTTACGGCAAGTCCGTTATAAAAATGGATTGTCTTGTAAAGTTCCACTTGTAATTTGGCTTTCGCCGAAATAACAGCGGGCTTTTCACCATCTTGTGTAATAAAATTATGCGAATGCGGTGTTTGTCGGTTGCAAGTCAAACCACTGTCAATAACCAAAACCTGACGCAAAGCACGTCCTAGACTCATTGCTGCCGATAATCCGCTGTAGCTTCCGCCAATGATTATAACATCATATGTATAATTGTTTGTCATAATTTAAATATTTAAGATGTTCTTGATATTGGAAAAAGATCCTTTGTTGGAAACAAGCCTTCATGATAATCTATAATTTCATCTTCTGTACAAAGGCATTTTTTAAGTTCGTTGAGAATTTCAGTCTCTTTTATTTTTTGACCAATAAAAACAAGTTCATTAAGTCTGTCTCCAAAATCAGATGTCCAGCGTTCTTCTATTATATCCTGAAATTCAACAAAATTATTAAATGTCATTCGCTCACTTAACGGCATACTCGCCCACCAGACTCCTGCTCCTTCTGCTTTCATTGATCCACCGGCCTGACTCCAATTAATAGCCTGTTCCGGTCGTGATGCCATCCACAATAATCCTTTACTTCTAATAATATTTGCTGGAAAAGCTGAAGTAATAAAATTCCATAATCTATTGGGATGGAAAGGCCTTGAATCTCTAAATACAAAAGAGTTTATTCCATATTCTTCTGTTTCCGGTGTATGAATTCCTTCTAATTCTCTAATCCAGCCTGCTGCATTTTCTGCTTCTTCATAATTGAACAATCCTGTATTTATAATTTCGTTCGGATTTACTTTTCCTAAAACCGAAGTGATTATTTTCGCCGCAGGATTCAACTTCTGAATAGAGGCTTTTAGCATTTTTAATGAGTCCGGATCGATAAGATCTGTTTTATTCAAAATAATAACATTGGCAAATTCGACCTGGTCGACCAAAAGATTGACGATGTTGCGAGTATCGTTTTCAATATCAGATAAGTTTTGCTCCTGCAAAGTTGCAGCCGATCCAAAATCCTTAAAAAAGTTAAAACTATCTACCACAGTAACCATAGTATCGATATAGCTGAACTTAGACAAATCAATACTTTCATCTTCATTCACAAATGAAAAAGTTTGAGCTACCGGTATGGGTTCGCTGATTCCTGTACTTTCAATAAGCAAATAATCAAATCTGTTCTCTTCTGCTAATCTCTGTACTTCAACCATTAAGTCTTCACGCAAAGTACAGCAAATACAGCCATTGGTCATTTCAACTAATTTCTCTTCCGTTCTGGATAAAGTATTTTCATTTTTTACAAGTTGTGCATCAATATTAACTTCACTCATGTCGTTAACGATTATGGCAACTTTCAATCCTTCTTTGTTATGGAGTATATGATTAAGCAGCGTAGTTTTTCCTGCTCCAAGAAATCCGCTTAATACGGTTACAGGTAATTTCTTCATTTATGTCTGTTTTTATGATTTTTATAATTAATCAAATGCCCAATGATCATTCCTGCTCCACCAAAATAAATAAGATCCAAATGAATCTCTAAGAATAAATCCGTCAAAATGCTTATCCAGATTAAACTCATTGAAACAATCAAAATTGACGAAACCAAAAGACTCGATTTTTTCGTAATTTTGAGGATTGCAAATAAGCCTATCGAAGCAAATGCTAAATCGATAATTGGATTGTGACTTATGCCTAAAGGAAGAATTGTTAAAAGTGGAAAAATCAAACAATGAATAAGGCACATTGCTGCACTTGAAATTCCTAATATATCGTAAAGGGATGAGGTTGTTTTCTTCATTTCTCGTACATTTGCTTAATGCAATTTTGTTGCAAATATACATAATAAAATCAATTGCAACATTGTTGCATTAAAATTTTTAATTCAAAACAAGATGAAAGTTACACGTAACACCACAGCAAAGACAGCCGTTTTAGAGGTTTTTGAGAAATCTAAGACTGCGCTGTCTCATACCGAAATCCAAAAACAATTGAATGATGTCTGCGATCGCGTTACCATTTATAGAATTTTAGATCGCTTAGTCAGCGACGACATTATTCATAAAATTTCGAATCTTGACGGTACTGTAAAATATGCAAAATGCAATCATTCGCATCAACGAGTACACATCCATAATCATGCGCATTTTAGCTGTGAAAATTGTCATGAAATTACGTGTCTGGAAACTGTAAAACCAAGTTATATTATGCCTCATAATTATAAAGTAAACGAGATAAATTTTACATTATCTGGTTTATGTCCAAAATGTTTGAATTCTAACATCTAAGTTTTAGACTCGCCTAAAAATATTGTTCAGCGAATATAATTTTTCTATATATTTGTTAAAACAATACTTTTAAAATGACCAAATCTTTAGAAGAGGTAAACCAATCGGTTGCTACAGAACATAAAAAAACAGGTTTTAGAAAAATATTAGCCTTTTTAGGCCCGGCATATCTAGTAAGCGTTGGATATATGGATCCCGGTAACTGGGCCACAGATATTGCCGGCGGAAGCCAATTTGGCTACACTTTAGTCTGGGTTTTGTTGATGAGTAACTTAATGGCTTTGCTTTTGCAGAGTTTGAGCGCAAGACTTGGAATTGTAACGCAGAGGGATTTGGCTCAGGCTTCGAGAGAAACCTATTCAAAATATATTAACTACATTTTATATTTTCTGGCAGAAATTGCCATCGCTGCTTGTGATTTGGCCGAAGTTCTCGGAATGGCCATCGGAATTAATCTGTTATTTGGAGTTCCGCTTTTTGAAGGCGTTTTGATTACGGTTTTAGACACTTTTCTTTTATTATTTTTAATCAATAAGGGAATCCGCAAAATGGAAGCTTTTATTATTGCCCTGGTAGCAATTATTGGTTTTTCTTTCATTTTCGAAATGATCTTTGCAGAGCCTGAAGTTTCTAAAATTATCGCTGGATTGGTTCCTTCTATTCCAAATTCGGCTGCTTTATATATTGCAATCGGAATTATTGGGGCAACTGTAATGCCTCACAATCTTTACTTACACTCTTCTTTGGTTCAAACCAGAAAATTTGACAGAAGTCCGGCCGGAATCAAACAAGCTTTAAAATACAACTTAATCGATTCAACCATTGCTTTGAATTTGGCTTTCTTCGTAAATGCTGCCATTTTAATTCTGGCTGCAGCAACTTTCCATAAAAACGGAATGTTTGAAGTTGCCGAGATTCAGGATGCACATCAATTTCTTGAACCTTTGCTTGGAACAAAATGGGCCCCCATATTATTTGCTGTTGCTTTGATTGCTGCAGGACAAAGTTCAACTGTAACGGGAACGCTTGCAGGACAAATTGTTATGGAAGGTTACTTACACTTACGCATTCAGCCTTGGGTGCGCCGAATTATAACCCGATTGATTGCTATTGTTCCTGCCTTAATCGTGATTTGGGTTTATGGCGAAAGTGTAACCGGAAAACTTTTGATTTTGAGTCAGGTTATTTTGAGTTTACAATTAGGTTTCGCAATTATTCCGCTGATTCACTTTGTAAGCGACAAATCAAAAATGAATGGCTTTCATATTTCCAGAACCACCCAGGTCATTTCCTGGATTATTGCTTTAATCATTGTTTCTTTAAATGCTAAATTGGTTTATGATGAAATTACTTCATGGCTTGAAAGTTCAAATCATCCGATAATTTTATGGGTTACTGTAATACCGCTTGCCATTGCTTTTTCGGCATTACTGCTTTATATTGTGTTCAAGCCTTTTATTGCAAAAGCCAAATCGAAGGTTGTAAACCATTCTCCGCATAATTTAAAACTGCAGTTTTCTCCAAAAGAAAGTCAAAGCATCAAAAACATTGCAGTTTCTGTTGATTTTTCTAAAGCCGATGAAGCAGCATTGAACAAAGCCTTTGAATTAGGCGGAATCGATACTGAATACACTTTAATCCATATTGTAGAAACTGTTGGTGCATTAATGTACGGAGTTCATGTTCACGATCATGAAACTACAATCGACGAAAAATTATTATTAGAATATCAGGAAATGCTTTCGCAAAAGGGATTCAAGATTAAAACGGAACTTGGTTTTGGAAAACCCAACAAAGTAATTCCGAAGATTATAAACGAAGGAAATTTTGATATTCTCGTTATGGGAACCCACGGCCACACTGGATTAAAAGATATTCTCTTTGGCACAACGGTAGATAAATTGAGACATAAAATTTCAATACCTTTGTTGATTGTTAAATAAAGGGGCTAAGGTTCTGAGATACTAAGTTGCTAAGGTTTTTAAATCTTAAACTTAGAACCTTAGAATCTTAGAACCTTAGAATCTAAAAAAGAATGACCTTTTCAGAAGAAAATTATCTAAAATCTATATATCATCTAACAGCAGCGTTAGAAACTGAAGTAAGCACGAATGCCATTGCGGAAATAATGGAAACGAAAGCTTCTTCGGTTACCGATATGCTGAAAAAACTGGCCGATAAAGATTTAGTAAATTATAAAAAATACCAAGGTGTTTCATTAACCGAAAACGGAAAACTGGCGGCCAAAATGATTGTTAGAAAACATCGTTTATGGGAAGTGTTCTTAGTAGAGAAACTAAATTTCAGCTGGGATGAAGTTCATGATATTGCAGAGCAGTTAGAACATATCAAATCCGAGCAATTGATTAACCGTCTGGATGATTTTTTGGGAAATCCTACCGAAGATCCGCATGGGGATCCAATTCCCGATGCTAATGGCCGAATTATAAAAATTGAGAAACAACTGCTTTCTGAATTATCAGAAAATCAAACCGGTGTTTGTGTCGGCGTAAAAGATACTTCTTCTGAGTTTCTTAAATATTTAGACAAGCAAGGAATTGCTTTGAGTTCAAAAATTGAATTTCTTTCAAAAGAATCTTTCGATTTGTCGGTAAAAATTAAAGTTGATGGAAGGGAATTATCTATTTCGAATAAAATTGCTTCTAATTTGTTTGTAAAGCTGGTTTAGAGAATATTTCGTAAAGAATATGCGAAGAGCTTTTACGAGAAAACACATCAAGAATTATATGAGCCGAATCCACGGTTCTCTTTTATTACAATCTCAATTATTTTGGACGGGATTTTAATCCGTTGATTAAACGCAGACGTCAATAGAGTTCCGTAGAAACGAAACATATTCACAATATCAATATTTTTTATCTGTCTGAGAAACCCATTTTCCAGCCGCATCAACATTTTGTCTCAACAATATATTTAACTGACCAACATGATGCTGTACATGTCTCATGTTGTATAAAATCATTTCAATTCTGCTGTAATTTTTCTTTTTCGTAATGAATCTTTCTTTTGAAGTTTCTTCATTTAATCCTTCAATTAAACAAAAAACCTTTTTACGGGAATACTCAAGGTATTCCATTAATTCTTCTTTTAGATAGATTCTTTCCGGTAAAATTCCTTTTGGATCAAATTCAGATAAAGAAAATGGTTTAGGCGGAGAAAAATCATCCACCTCAATTGATGAGTAATAATCAAGCCAAAAAATAGTATGATAAGCAGAATACCAGAAATCTTTTTTATCCCAAAAGCTTTCAGGACAAAGCAAGATTGAACTTTCGAGCATATCTATTACAGCTCCAAATTGTCTCCATAATATTCCCTTAAGTTCTTCCATGGTTTAATTTTAAACAATCCCCTTTTCAATCATTTCCAACATAACAGGCGATGCATTTTTAAATGTCGGCGGTTGTTCAATAATGCTTCCGGCGTTCTTTTTGTTTACTTTGAAAGTAACGTCGTTGTCTGTTGTAAACAAAAGTGCCGTTAGAAATGGTTTTTTGATGTAAGAACCTAAAACTAACAACGCTTCATCTAAAGTATGAATACTTTCGATTTCTTCTGTTTTATAGCGAGTCATTAATGAAATAGAGAAAGTATTATCTTCATTCAGAACTAGTCTAAAATAGATATTTTTAATTTCTGTGTCTCCCATAGTTTTAGCCAAAGTCAGTTTTGCGAAAGTTCCTGCTTGGATGCTTTCTTTAACTCGTTCACAAAAAAGGGCAAATATTGGTTCGTACATTTTTTAAGGTTCTAAGGTTCTGAGATGCTAAGGTTCTAAGTTTTAAAACCTTTGTCTTTTGTTTTATTGCAAAGCAACACAAAGATTTCGCAAAGTTACACAAAGATTTATATAAATTTTTTCTTTGTGAATCTCTGTGCTATCTCGTGCAACTTCGTGGAATAACTTATTTTCCTGTAAATTCAGCTTTACGTTTTTCTAAAAAGGCTGTAGTTCCTTCTTTAAAATCCTCGGTTCCGAAACATTGTCCAAAAGATTTTATTTCAGTATCAAATCCATTTTTGCCGTCTTCAAAATTCGCATTTATAGCTTTTATAGCTTTACCAATTGCAAACGGAGCATTTTTAATGATTTTTTGAGCAATTACCTCTGTAAAAGACAAAAGTTCTGCCTGAGATACTACGTGATTTACTAAACCGTATTGTTTTGCTTCTTCAGCAGAAATCATCGCTGCGGTCATGATCATTTCCATCGCTCGGCCTTTTCCAACTAATTGTGGCAAACGCTGTGTTCCTCCGTAACCTGGAATCAATCCTAAAGTTACTTCCGGCAGTCCCATTTTTGCATTGTCTGAAGCTACTCTAAAATGACAAGCCATTGCTAACTCTAATCCTCCGCCTAAAGCAAAGCCATTAACGGCTGCAATAACTGGTTTTTTAAGATTTTCGATATAATCAAATAAAGATTCCTGACCTTCAGATGCTAACTGTGCGCCTTCAACAACAGTATAGTTGGCAAATTCTGAAATATCGGCTCCGGCTACAAAAGCTTTTTCGCCGCTTCCCGTTAAAATAATAACGCGAACATCGTCACTTTCCCCTAACAGCTTAATAGCATTACTCAAATCACTGATTGTCGATTTGTTTAAAGCATTCAGTTTTGCAGGTCTGTTTATTGTGATTGTAGCAGTTTTTTCCTTAATAGAAATTAATATATTTTCGTAGTTCATGACGATGAATTTAAGAGTTTGTAATAGGTAAAGAAACCCTAAATGTGGTTCCTTTTCCGTAAGTTGATTCAAAGGTAATTGTTCCTTTATAATTTTCTATAATGTTTTTTATAATTCCGAGTCCAAGTCCCATACCACTAGTTTTAGTAGTAAATTTTGGCTCGAAAATTCTGCCGATGTCTTGTTTTTGAATCCCTATTCCATTGTCTTTAACCGCAATTTCAACATTGTTGTTTCGTCTTTTTACAGTAACGACAATCGATTTTTGAAACTGACTTTCGGGAATTGCCTGCGTTGCGTTTTTAACCAAATTGGTAATAATACGAATCAATTGCGTACGATCCATTTTCGAAATAATTTCTTCTTCATCGCTTTCAAAGGAAATATATTCTTCATTGAAAATATCCAAAGCCAATTCGACAACCTCAACCACATTTAAGGTTTCGTTTTGCTGTGCCGGCATCGATGCAAAGTTCGAAAACGCCGAAGCCACCGCCGTCATTGTATCAATCTGCTGAATTAAGGTTTCGGAGTAATCGTTCATTTTCTGCTTTACATCGGGATCGTTCGGATCAAACTTTCTTTGAAAACTCTGCACCGTTAATCGCATTGGCGTAAGCGGATTTTTAATTTCGTGTGCCACCTGTTTTGCCATTTCGCGCCACGCTTCTTCACGTTCGCTTTGCGCTAGTTTAATCGCACTGGTTTCCAATTTGTCCACCATTCCGTTATATGCTTTTATCAGGAAGTTCACTTCTTTGCTATTCGCTTCTAAAACAATTTTCTCATTTTTCTGATCTAAATTGGTTTCTTCCAAGCGGTCAGAAATGGTTTTTAATGATTTTGTGATATAAGTTGAAAGGAAATACGCCAAGGCAAAAGCCACAATCAGCATAAAAGAATATACCTGACTTAAACGAATCAGGAAAGTATTCAATTCATTATCGTAATAACCGTCATCTTCTAAATACGGAAGATTTAGAATTCCGAGTGGTTTGAATTTTTCGTCTTTTATTAAGCTGTAGGATGATCTGTTTTTGACTCCGTCGATAGTTTTAATGTCTACAAAACGTTTTTCGATAGAAGAACGAACCAGTTTTAGAATATATTCCGGAATTGGCGGTGCGATTTTGTCAACGGCGAAAGACTCTTTGGAAGATTTTAAAAGTTTTCCGTCAAGACTGTAAATGTTAATTTCGATTTTGTGAATCTGTGCTAACTCATGGATTTTGTCTTTAAAGATTAAATCCAGATTTTGAGTTTTAAGCGGATAAGTTGTAGTAGAAAGAACATAATTAATGTGTTCTTTTACCGCATTTTCTTTTCGTTCAAGTCTTTCCTGATGATATTCTTTGGCCTCGGTTTTAAACTGAATAATCGAAATCGAAGCCAATAAAAAAGATGCCACAACAATCAATACAATCATCGACAGGAAAATCCTGGTACGAAGAGATAGCATTGTCATTTTGAAGTTGTTCAGCATTTGTTTTGTTTTTTCGCCACGAAT
Source organism: Flavobacterium sp. HSC-32F16 (assembly GCF_024171645.1). Lineage (GTDB taxonomy): Bacteria > Bacteroidota > Bacteroidia > Flavobacteriales > Flavobacteriaceae > Flavobacterium. The sequence goes on from NZ_JALKAC010000002.1 coordinate 132,224, forward strand.
TTCACGAATTTACACGAATTAATTTTTTATGTTTTTTGCCACAGATTAAAAGGATTATGAGGATTAAAAAAAATCATTTAAATCTTTTTAATCTGTGGCAAAAAAAGAATTAGTGTAAATTCGTGTAATTCGTGGCAATACTTTATTTTTTTTCTCGTATACGCTTGTAAAATCGAAATCCCAGCATAATTAAAACCGAGAATAAAATGATTCCGATTACACCGAAAATCCAGTTGATGGCACTTTTTAAAACTACTAAAAAAACAACGGCAAACAAAATAATCGTTGCGCCTTCATTCCATAAACGCATAAAATTATTGGAATATTTTACCTCATCGTTTTGCAATTGTTTGAAAATCTGATGGCATTTTCCGTGATATAAATATAAAAGAAAAACAAAACATAATTTTACGTGCATCCACGGCATTTTTATCCAAACACTTCCTGCATCTGTAAAAAACAGCATCCAAAAAGCAAAAATACTTGCCAAAACCGCCGACGGCCATGTAATAATGTACCACAAACGGTAGGTCATTATTTTGTATTGCGCCTGCAAAATTTCTTTTTCCGGCGAAGGTTTTTCGTTGGCCTCAATTTGATACACAAACAAACGCACAATATAAAACAAACCTGCGAACCAAGTGATGACAAAAATAAGATGCAGTGATTTCAGATAGTTATAATATTCCATAAAGTCTATTTTCTTTACTCTTGCCTCTTTCTTCTATTTCGCCCAATCATTAATCCAATTAGAAACCGTCTGGCACCATTCATCATCATCATTCAAACATGGAATTGCAAGGAACTCTTCACCTCCATTTTTCTCAAAATCTTCTTTGGCACGCATGGCGATTTCTTCTAAAGTCTCTAAACAATCTGAAACGAAAGCTGGTGTTACAACTGCTAATTTCTTGATTCCTTTTGCCGGCATGTTATCAATTTCGACATCGGTATAAGGTTCTAACCATTTGTCTCCCGCCAAACGTGATTGGAATGTTAAACTGTATTTATCTTCGGGAAGTCCTAATAACTTAACGACTTGCCTTGTTGTTTCGTAACATTGATGACGATAACAAAAATCATGTGCCGGAGATGGCGTGTTGCAGCAAGAACCGTCAATTTTACAATGCGATTTAGTTACATCGGTTTTGCGAATATGACGCTCTGGTATTCCGTGATACGAGAACAACAAATGATCGTAATCAAATCCAACTAAATGTTTTTGAATCGAATCTGCTAAATTCTTGATGTAATCTGGTTTGTTGTAAAATGCCGGAACATCTGTAAACTTCATGTGAGGAAATTTCTTCTTGCGAATTTCTTCTGCTTTTACTAAAATAGTCAAAGTTGAAGCCATTGCGTATTGCGGATATAAAGGAAAAAGCATTACATCTGTAACTCCTTTATCGTTCAATTCTTGAAGTCCTTTTTCAATTGTCATACTTCCGTAGCGCATTGCTAAAGAAACAGGAACATTTACAAGAGGCTGAACCTTTTTCTGCATTCTTTCTGAAAGAACAACCAATGGTGAGCCTTCATCCCACCAGATTTTCGCGTAAGCGTGTGCTGATTCTTCTGGTCTTTTTCTTAAAATAATACCGCGAACTAATAATGCTCTCAATAAATACGGAACGTCGATCACGTATTTATCCATTAAAAATTCATCTAAATAAGGTTTAACATCTTTTGGAGTTGGACTTTCTGGAGATCCTAGATTTACTAATAATACGCCTTTCATTATTTTTTTGCTTTAGGCTTTAAGCATTAGGCTTTAAGCTTTTATTTGTTTTTAAAAATTTCGTCAAAAGTATGGTTTGAAACTTTTTAGAAATATGATAATTATTACTTTTTAATTATGTTCTTATTTATAAAATTGATGCTTTAAAAGATCATCAGTTTTTATTCTTTTTTATATTTGTTGAATAATTTTTCCAAGAATTTAAATTCTTCCTCTGTTCCAAAGTTTTCTGTTTGGATTTCCTTTTTAGAACTAATCAGATAAAACTGGCGACAGGAAAGACATATTTTAGCTATTCCTGAGATTTCTTTATTCATTTTAAAAACCAAAATATCTCTATATTGAGGTGAACAGGCATATACATTTTCAAGCATCTTTAAAGAAGATTTCTCCAAAAAAACATCATTTCTTAAATACTCATCATCTTTTTGAGATATTGCAAACTTAGAAAATCCATCAGAGTTAATTGTTTTATAAAAAATATCATTATTTACTTTATCTGGATAATCATCAAAAAAGATTTTATCAAAAATAGGATTTTCAATACTTTTCCTATTGTTTTCTTCCATTTCTTCTTCTTTGCTTTTATTTAATGAATAGTATTCAACGCTGTCAAAATCAAAAAACATTTTTTCTTCTTTTGATTTACAAGACAGAATTAAGAAAACCAATAAAACAAGTGAATACTTTCTAATCATTAAACATTTGCATTAATCGACATCAAATACTTCTTTGGAGTTGTAGCAAACTTTTTCTTAAATGCTGCTATAAAGTGACTTCCGGTGCTGTATCCTATTTTAAGTCCAACTTCGTTTACGTTATAAGAACCGCTGTCTAAAAGTTTTCGGGCGAAATCCATTTTGTAATCGAAAAGGAAACCGTAAACCGTGTCGCCGTAAATTTGTTTGAAACCCATTTTTAGTTTCTTCAAATTTAAACCAATTTCATCTGCCAGTTCTTGTAATCCTGGCGGTTCAGCCATATTGGCGATGATAATTTCTTTGGCTTTTCGGATTTTCAAAACGTTATCTTCATCAATTAAAAACGGACATTGTTCTGCATTTGGATCTTCGGTTCTGTTAAAATACAAACTCAATAATTCATATCCTTTTCCTTTATAATAAAGGTTTTTTATGGACGGATGAAGATTGTAATGAAACAACTGACTCAGCACAATAGCCATTGACGGACTGATATTTCCTTCGTTATAATACTTTTTGTCCTTATTATCAGGACTTAAAAAAGTAATATAATCCGCTTCTGCAGAAAATAAAGCGTGAAATTTCTTTATTGATACAATTACAGAAATCACCCAAGAATTTGGTGCCAATTCTAGATTAAGCGGTAATTGTTTCTGCGGATTGTACAACAGCAGTGATTTTTCTTCTTTCAAATCTAAAGCATAATTGCCTTGATTAAAGAGAAGTTTGGCATTTCCTTTTAACCCAAAATGAAACTGTATCAGGCCGGTACCAATTTCGTGCTGCGCAACAAAAGGTTCCAGACTATCGTTTTGAAACCTGATTAGTGTAAACTCATCTTCGATTTTTATTTCTTCCTCCATCTTTGATTTACTTTATCCAAGTTATAATATCATTTTATAAGAAACGAATAATTTGACATTTCAAAATTAAATCTTTTTGATGGTTTATCGTTTCCTTGCTTCTAAATTTATAAATTCTTTATTGTTTTTAATCTTATAAATAGAATTTTTCAACTATTTCTGTCAAAAATACTCCAGATTTAGAACAGTTCTTTTTTTAAACAACCATCGTATCTTAAACTAAATACATATAAACTATCATTACAGCAGGACATAAAAACTTAGAATTAATTATAAATTTAATTTACAACGCCCATTTTCCTTTTTTTGCGCTACTCTTCTGAATTCCAATCCATAATTATTTAAAACAATTCTAAACTGCCGAATTACCACTTTTTTACAAAACCTATTTTATAAAGTACTCGTAAGTATCAAAAAAACTTAACTAATTTTTAAGATACCGCTATGCAAATTAACAAAACAATAAAAAAAGTACTTTGGGGAGTAATGCTAACTTTTGTGTTATTTTTTGGCATTTTAATTTTTCACATTATTACTGCAAAACCTGCCGTTTACGAAAGTCCAAATCTACAAGTAAGCAGAATTGACTTTAAAGAAAACATCGATTCTGCAGCTGCAAAAAAAATCTGCGCCGATTTAAGATCTATTAAAGGATTAACTTCTGATTCTATAATTGTAAAAAGAAATGTTGTGGTTTATTTCCACAATAATAAGATCACCGATTCTAAAAAAGTATATGACGAATTGATGACTAAGGGCAACTATAGCGCTGAGCGATACATTCTGCCTGCAAATTTAGCAAGCAAAGAAGTTTGTCCTGTAGACCAAAATAGCTTTAGCTATAAAATGTCTCAAAAAATAAATCGTTTTTTTAATTAACCTTTAAATATTTTACAATGAAAAATTTTTCAAAAATTACACTTAGTGTATTAATTGCTGCTTCGGCAACTTTAACTTCTTGCAGTAATGATGATAATGATAAACCAGCTGAAAAAGAGTCAATTTATGTAAGACTGGGAGGAACTACAATGGTTTCAGATCCAGATAATTCAGGACAAATGATCGAAAAAGGTCGTTTGAGCTTCCGTAAAGTGGTAAACTCAACTATCGGATTAATTGTTGCTGATATTCAATCAAATGCATCTGGTAATTTACAAGCTCATTTTGCTCCGCTTTTGGCAGAAACAGGTAATACTCAAGCTACTAATATTGCAAAATTATCAGACAATTTAACCGATTTCTTCTCTTTTAATACAGGAGGAACTAATGCAGTAAATACTTATTCTGGGTTAAATATGGTTGCTGCACATGATCCTGCAAAAAACCCACGTATGGGAACAAAAGCTAGTAATGCTGATTATACAAAATTTGAAGGTTATGTTGGTGCTGCTGCAAATGCAAACGGTGTTGCTTCTAACACAGAACTTTACACAGATATCGTTGCAGTATTAGAATCTTTGAGAACTCCTATTGTTCAAAAATAATATCTTTTCTTTTAAGCGCTATTTTAACAAATTAAAATAGCGCTTTTAATTCAATAATTAGATGAGTTAAAATAACGCCAATCTCAAAATTAAATAATTTCGAAATCCTGTAATTTAATTTTGAACTCTGAGCGATATTTTTTTTTGATTTTTTTTTAGTGATTTGTTCTTAGTTATTTAGAACCACTCTAAACAAAACATTTCAAACGACTTGATTTTACTGAAAAAGTACTGATTTCTACCCAAATAGGTCTACTAACAATTAAAAAAACATGCAGCGACATAAAAAGTACTTTTAGCGTTATTTTTATCGATGGTATAGTAATAATTTTGTTGCACTTTTATGAAAGTGAATTTATGGAAAACAATAATGTACCGAAACACCTTTATTTTTATTCAGTTGGTCTGAGTTATAAAAAAGCTGATGCAGAGGTCAGAGGTCAATTTAGTTTGGACGCAATTGCTAAAACGCGTTTGCTTGAACAAGCTAAAAACGATGGAATAGAAAGTTTAATTGTCACTTCGACCTGCAACAGAACCGAAATTTATGGTTTTGCAGAACATCCATTTCAATTAATCAAACTTATTTGCGACAACAGCAACGGTTCTGTTGATGCTTTTCAAAAAGTTGGTTTTGTATATAAAAACCAAGAAGCAATTAATCATTTGTTTCGCGTAGGAACTGGTTTAGATAGTCAGATCCTGGGCGATTTTGAAATTATATCTCAAATTAAAACCAGTTTTGCTCATTCAAAATCTATGGGATTGGCCAATACTTTTATGGAAAGACTGGTGAATGCGGTGATTCAGGCGAGCAAAAGAATCAAAAATGAAACGGAAATCAGCTCTGGCGCGACTTCAGTTTCTTTTGCATCGGTACAATACATTCTTAAAAATGTTGAAGATATCAGTAACAAAAACATTTTACTTTTTGGAACTGGAAAAATTGGTAGAAATACTTGTGAGAATTTAGTAAAACATACTAAAAACGAACATATTACTTTAATCAACAGAACGAAAGACAAAGCGGAGAAACTGGCCGGAAAACTAAATCTGATTGTTAAAGATTATTCTGAATTACACTTAGAACTTCAAAAAGCTGATGTTGTGGTTGTAGCAACCGGCGCTCAAAACCCAACGGTTGACAAAGCGATTTTAAATCTTAAAAAGCCTTTATTGATTCTGGATTTGTCTATTCCGAAAAACGTTCACGAAAATGTTGAGGAATTAGAAGGTGTAACTTTAATTCATATGGATTATTTGTCTCAGCTGACAGATGAAACATTGGAAAACAGAAAATTACACATTCCCGCTGCAGAAGCAATTATCGAAGAAATCAAAGAAGAATTCGTTGTCTGGATGAAAGGCCGAAAATTTGCGCCAACTATTAATGCTTTAAAAGAAAAACTAAACGCGATTAAAATTTCGGAGTTGGATTTTCAAAGCAAAAAAATTGCTGATTTTAATGAAGCGCAAGCGGAAATCATCAGCAATAGAATCATCCAAAAAATCACTACTCATTTTGCTAATCACTTAAAAGACGACGATACCATGGTTGATGAAAGCATCGAATGGATCGAGAAAGTCTTCAAAATAAAAGCATCTTAAATAAATTTTAAACCATATCAGTTATATAAGTTCATTTAATAAAACTGCTGTTTTACCCAAACTGCTTAAATTTACTTATATAACTGATATGGTTCAAAAAACTAAACATGGCTGAAAAAACAATCAGAATTGGAACGCGCGACAGCGAATTAGCACTTTGGCAGGCACATACGGTCGAGAAAAAACTAAATGATTTAGGTTATAAAACTTCGATTGTTGCCGTTAAATCTCAAGGTGATATTATTTTGGATAAACCGCTTTACGAACTCGGTATTACCGGAATTTTTACTAAAACGCTGGACATTGCCATGATCAATGGTGATATTGATATTGCCGTCCATTCCATGAAAGATGTTCCAACGGCTTTGCCAAAAGGAATTGTTCAGGCTGCGGTTTTACAAAGAGCGAATGTTCTGGATATTTTGGTTCATAAAGGAAATCCTGATTTTGACAATAAACCAAGTACAATTGCAACTGGAAGTTTACGTCGTCAGGCGCAATGGTTTAACAAATATCCAAATCATACAGTTGTCGATTTACGCGGAAATGTAAATACGCGTATGCAAAAACTAAAAGACAATGATTGGGACGGAGCTGTTTTTGCAGCAGCAGGTTTAGAGCGAATTAACTTAAAACCGGAGAACTACATTAATTTAGACTGGATGATTCCTGCGCCGGCACAAGGAGCAATGCTTGTTGTGGCAATGGAAAATGACAATTATACGCTTGATGCACTTTCGCAGTTAAATGATATTGAAACTGAAATCTGTACTTACATTGAACGTCAGTTTTTAAGAACGCTGGAAGGCGGTTGTACAGCTCCAATTGGAGCTTTGGTAACTTATAATGAAGACGAAGATACACTTCACTTTCAAGGTATTTTACTTTCTATTGATGGAAAGCAAAAATTGGAAATCAATAAAACCGTTGATATTTCAGAATGGAAAAAGCTAGGTTTTCACTCTGCGCAGGAGATTTTAAACAATGGCGGAACAGAATTAATGCAGAAGATTAAAGAATCCCTGAAAAAATAATGGCAAAATCAACTCAGATATTATCTACTAAAATATTATCTCCTCTTCAAAAACAAGAGTTGACAAAAGCCGGCATCGAACTAATCGAGGCCGATTTTATCAAAACCGAAAACAAACCTTTCGAACTTAAAAACCTCAACGAAAGTTTGATTTTTACCAGTCAAAATGCTGTACACAGCGTTTTATCAAATCCAAAATCAGAAGAACTTCTCCCGAAACTTAGGGAAAAAAACGTGTATTGCGTTGGCTTGAAAACAAAAATTCTTTTATCTGAAAACGGATTCAATGTTATAGCTTACACAGGCTATGCTTCAGATTTAGCAGAAATTATCACTTTGATTTACCGTAATGAAAGCTATACTTTTTTTAGCGGAAACCTGAGAAGAGATACTTTGCCAAGCGCTTTAAAAGAAGCCGGAATAAAATTGAACGAAATTCAGGTTTACGATACCTCGTTACAGCCTCAAAAAATAAAATCTCCAGTTGACGCCATTTTATTTTTTAGTCCGTCTGGTGTTGAGAGTTATTTAAAAGAGAATACGATTAAAAAAGAAACCTGTTTCTGCATTGGCGAAACCACCGCAGAAGCTTTACATAAAATTACCAAAAACATCATCATTGCAGATCAGCCAACGGTTGAAGACGTACTTGAAGATGTTTTGTCTGAATATAAGTAACAAACGAGATTTCCTGCAAGGTTTCCAAAACCTTGTAGGTGTGTATATATTAATCAACAAAAACACCTACAAGGTTTTGGAACCCTTGCAGGATAAACAAATAAGAGATGTTAAAAAACGACCTATTTTTAAAAGCATTAAAAGGAGAAACTGTTCAACGTCCGCCAGTATGGATGATGCGTCAAGCCGGAAGATATTTACCGGAATTTATCGAATTGCGCGATAAATACGATTTCTTCACACGTTGTCAGACTCCGGAATTAGCTGCGGAAATCACCGTTCAGCCAATTCGCAGAATTGCTCCGGATGCTGCTATTTTATTCTCGGATATTTTAGTTGTGCCGCAAGCAATGGGAATCGAAGTTTTAATGAAAGAAAATATTGGTCCGTTTGTTCCAAATCCGATTCGTTCTATGGCTGATGTTCACAGAGTTTACGTTCCGGATATTCAGGAAAGTCTTGGTTATGTAATGGATGCCATTAAATTGACTAAAGAAATGCTGAATGACGAAGTGCCGTTAATTGGTTTCGCTGGTTCGCCCTGGACAATTTTATGCTATGCTGTTGAAGGAAGAGGTTCTAAAAGTTTTGATATGGCAAAAGGATTCTGTTTTTCAAATCCGGCTGCAGCACATACTTTATTACAAAAAATTACAGACACCACGATTTTATACTTAAAAGAAAAAGTAAAAGCGGGAGTTAATGCCGTTCAGATTTTTGATTCTTGGGGAGGAATGCTTTCTCCTGTTGATTATCAGGAATTTTCATGGAAATATATCAACCAAATCGTTGAAGCTTTGGCAGATGTTGCTCCGGTTATTGTTTTTGGAAAAGGATGCTGGTTTGCTCTTGGCGAAATGGGTAAAAGTAGAGCTTCTGCTCTTGGTGTAGACTGGACTTGTTCGGCTAGAAATGCTCGTTATTTATCTGGTGGAAACATTACTTTACAAGGAAATTTTGATCCGTCAAGATTGCTTTCTCCAATTCCGACAATTAAAAAAATGGTTCACGAAATGATTGATGAGTTCGGAAAAGATAAATATATCGTAAATTTAGGTCACGGAATTTTACCAAATATCCCTGTAGATCACGCAAAAGCGTTTATTGATGCGGTTAAGGAATACGGGAATTAGTGTTCAGTATACAGTTTTTAGTATTCAGTTTCGACACTAGATAAAACTATATAAAGTTCCGAAGGAACGATTCATATTGTAGCCCCGGATTTCAATCCGGGGTTTGCAAATAATATCAAATCATTCAGATTTAGAAAACACAAACATGTTAAACAAAGGTTTAAGAGACGAAGAAAAAATCAGAATTGATAACGTCCTCAAGACGTTACGAACACTCATTTTTGTACCTTATCCTTTGAGTCATTTACAAAAATCAGATATCGAAAATCAGTTAAAAGAATTTGGACTAAACATTCAAACTTTAATTGATTATAAAAATGAAGAACTGATAACCTTATTAATTCGCTGCCATTTAGATTTTGTTCAATTGGAACAATTTGCTGATTTTTTAATTGATTTTTCTAAAGTTGAAAACTATAATTTTAAAGATAAAGCTTTGGCTCTTTATCAATATATTCAGCAGGAAAGCAAGGTTTTTTCTTTTGGAATTAATACTAAAATTACATCTCTAAAAAACAAATAAAATGAGTTTTACAGATTGGAAAATAGACCGAATTGAAAACATTCTTCCCAAAGAGTTTTACAAACTAATTGACAAGAATAAAAATCACATCGGACAAACTTTTCCTGTAACTCTGGCTAATGCTGATTCACCAGAAAAAGCAGAAAGTTTTATATCGGTTAGTAAAGACAAAGAAAAAAATAACGAAGGATATTATTTCTATGCACGTGATATAAAAACCAACATCCTAATTGGTTACTTATGTGTAAAAACCATCGATTACCGCATTTCAAAATGTGAATTAGGTTATTTTATTGACGAAGATTTTCAAGGAAAAGGAATTACATCTAAAATGGTTTCTGATGCACTTGAGTTTTGTTTTAACGAATTGTTGATGAACAAAGTTTTTATATGTACATCAGAAGTTAATTTAGCAAGTCAGAGAATTGCATTGAAACATAATTTTAAACAAGAAGGAATTTTACGAGACGAATTTAGAAACGGTGACGGCGAATTGCAAAATACTGTTTATTTCGGATTACTTAAATCAGAATATATTACTAATGAAAGATAAATTTTACGCATACATACAAAAGTTACAAGATCAAATCTGCGCTGGATTAGAAGCTGTTGACGGAACTGCAAAATTCCGTGAAGACTTATGGAAACGTCCTGAAGGCGGCGGCGGAAGAACCCGCGTTATTGAAAACGGTGCTGTTTTTGAAAAAGGCGGTGTCAACATTTCTGCTGTTCATGGAAAACTTCCAGAAGCCATGCAAAAAATGTTTGGCGTTGGCGAAGCTGATTTCTTTGCCTGTGGATTAAGTTTGGTTATTCACCCGAAAAACCCAATGGTTCCTACTGTCCATGCTAATTGGCGATATTTTGAAATGTATGATGAATCTGGAAAAGTAATAGAACAATGGTTTGGCGGCGGACAGGATTTAACGCCTTATTATTTGTTTGAAGAAGATGCCAAACACTTTCATCAAACGTGTAAAACTGCCTGCGACAAACACAATCCGGAGTTTTATCCGAAATACAAAAAACAATGTGATTCGTATTTTTGGAACGCACACAGAAATGAAGCCAGAGGAATTGGCGGTTTGTTCTTTGATTATTGCAAAGCAAATGAGCAAATGTCAATGGAAAACTGGTTTGACTTTGTAACCGAAGTGGGCAATAGTTTTCTTGAAGCTTATGTTCCAATTGTGGAAAGAAGAAAAAATTTAGAATATACACCAGAAAACAGAACCTGGCAGGAAATCCGTCGCGGCCGTTATGTTGAGTTTAATCTGGTTCATGATAAAGGAACTTTATTCGGTTTAAAAACCAACGGAAGAATCGAAAGCATTTTGATGAGTCTTCCTCCGCATGTGCAATGGGTTTATGATCATCATGCAGAATTAGGAAGCGAAGAAGAAAAGTTAGTAAATGTATTAGAAAATCAACGCGAGTGGATTTAATCATATTGATCAAAAATTTATTTAACACATAGAAACATAGATTTAAAGACCTATCTTAGAGGTTGTTTTAGAAAATCATAATTTTTTCACATAATTATATGTAAATCATTTTGAGTGAAAATTCTTTTCAAATTATCTAAAAACTATGTCTCTATGTGTTTAAAAATAATTTACATAGCATTTTTCATCAGCATTTTTGGGTGTTTCGCCCAAAACGATTCTCTGCAAAATCCCTATTTTAAATCCTACAATGATAAAATTACCGCGAGTATTTATTATCTGGACACTTCTAATAGTTTTCAAATTGCTTCGGGCGCTCAGGATTCAAAAATATTTGTAAATCTTATTCCTAATCGAAGAGAGCAGATTGGTTTTAACTTGAATTATAAAATCATTGATGTTTCTATTGGTTTTGCTTCCAAATTTCTGAGTCAAAACAAAGGCGATTCTCATTCTAAACATTTTAATTTCAATACCCGTTTTTATTATAAAAAATGGATGCAGTCTTTTACTTTTATCAACCAAAAAGGTTTTTATATCAGTGATGATAATATAACGGCCCAGCTTCCGGAGATGCGAACTACAAAAATTGGCGGAACGACAGCTTATATTTTTAATGATAAATTCTCTTTCAAAACGCTGGTAAGTCAAAATGAATGGCAGACCAAAAGTTCCGGAAGTTTTATTCCGACTTTCTCATTTTACTACACTAATTTAGATTTAAACACGCCCGATTCATCACCTGGAGACATGTATGTTTTTACATTGGCTCCCTCCTATTTTTATAATTTCGTAATCAGTGATCGGGTTTTAATTGGAGCCGGAATTGCTTTGGGTGCCGGAATTAATGATATTGACGGGGATACCTCAGCTTTATATCAGGCCGATTTTAATTTAAAACTAGCTTATAATAAAGATCGTTTCTTTGGTTTTGCAAGCATTAATACCGTAAGTTTTGCTCAGGATGATAAAGTCGATCCTCGGTTAAATGATAATATTGCTACTGTAAAACTTTCTATGGGTTATCGATTTGATCCTCCAAAAAAAGTAAAAGAAGTTTATGATAAAGTAAATCAGAAAATAGGTTTATGATATTTATTTAATCTAAAAATCTTCATTCTAAAATCTAAAAATTAAATACTATGGCAAATGTAAACAACGAACAATTAGATCGTATGCATTCCGGAAAAGGTTTTATCGCAGCTTTAGACCAAAGCGGCGGGAGTACACCAAAAGCATTATCGCAATATGGTGTTCAAGAAAACAGTTTTTCTAATGATGAAGAAATGTATACTCTTGTACATGAAATGAGAACCAGAATTATAAAAAGCCCAGCTTTTAACAATGAATATATCCTTGGCGCTATTTTGTTTGAAAACACAATGGATCGCAAAATTGATGGTCAATGGACGGCTGATTATTTATGGGAAAAGAAAAAGATAGTCCCTTTTTTAAAAGTTGACAAAGGACTTGCTGCTCTTGTCAATGGCGTACAACTGATGAAGCCCATTTCTAATTTAGATGATTTACTCACAAGAGCTGTAGAACGCAATATATTTGGAACTAAAATGCGTTCTGTAATTAAAGAGGCAAATCCAATTGGAATTCAGGAAGTTGTAGAACAGCAATTTGAAGTTGGGAAACAAATCTTTGAAAAAGGACTTATTCCAATTATTGAACCTGAAGTGGATATTTACAGCGCTGATAAAGAAAAATCAGAACAGATTCTAAAAGAAGAAATCATAAAGCAACTTAATACATTGGATAAAGATGTAAAAGTAATGTTGAAATTATCTATTCCAACAGTTAATGACTTTTACAGAGAATTAATATCTGATCCGCACGTTGTTCGCGTAGTGGCGCTGTCCGGCGGTTATTCGAGAGAAGAAGCTAATAAAAAACTAGCGGAAAATCACGGAGTAATTGCCAGTTTCTCAAGAGCATTATCCGAGGGATTGAGTGCCGGTCAATCAAACGATGATTTTAATGCAGTATTAGGCGAAACCATCAAGGATATTTATAGAGCTTCGATCACTTAAAAAAACTTCACTAAATAAAAAAATCCCCGAAATTAAACTTTTCGGGGATTTGCATTTATATGTTCCTCTTTATTTAGATTCCATCATTTCGTCAGCCAGATCTAAAGTTTGTAAAATGATGTTTTTATCAGATTTTGCAGCGTTTAGTTTAAATCCAAAAATCAATTTATTGTTGATTATCTTTTTAGGAGATTCAAATGTAATATCCGAAAACTGTTTGGAAACTTTATTGAATCTTTCAATTTCTGCCGGCTTCGCTTCGCTGGATTTACTAAATGCATTTATCATTTCTGCCCCATACAATTTTCCAAACATATAATTTTTCTTCAAATCTTTTTTTGCTTCACCAGAAAATGAACCATTTCCATTACTAAAATAATCCTGTGTGTTGGCCACTACAATAACATCTTTATCTTTTTTGATGATAATATCTCCGTATTGTTGGGTTCCGGCAATAACAAAATAATCACCTTTTTGCACCAGTACTTTTTTACGAACTCCTAATTGCAATAATTTATCTCCAAAAGTTGGATGTGTTGAAGTAAAAATCACAGAAAATAACGGAACCGATTTTTTCGTTTTTTTATCGGTTATAACCTCTTCATAGTTTTCATCATAATCATACGATTTTGTCATAACCTCAACATCTTTGAAGCCGTATAAAAAAGCACTTAAATCACCATCAAAAAGAGTTGCGGCGGCTTCTTCGTCTACAATTGTCGAAATTAAATCTGTTATAATCGAAATATCTTCTTTTGTAACCTTGGGATTTTGAAATATATCTGCCGTTAATGATGGGAAATTTTCAAGAGCTGCTTTTGTATTAAAGTGATAAGACATATACCCCAAAGGCTTTTGTGCCGGGAAATAATTAAAAACGTTCTTGTTTATTTTTCTATTTGCTATTATGCCCACAACTTCTGCCATTTGCGGAGAATATTCAATAACTTCTTCTACACGTGCATTAGTATTGTCAAAATAAAAATCAAGATTGATCCCTTTTATAAAATTTTCGAAATTCTTCTGCATTGGCAAATATTTATCATAACCTCCAAATATTGTCATTGGATAGTTATATAAAGAATAAAAACTTGTCATGGCAGAACTGTAATTTATCCATGATGAAATATCGGCATTGACATTTATTTTTTCTGAACTTGGCGCAGTAAATCCATTTTCGAATAATGATCTTACAATGCTATTTAGCTTTTCTGTTTGCTTTAAATTAAACTCTGCTTCCTGAATAGTATATTCGGCAGTGGGAGTATAATCCTGGGTATAATCATAGGGAGCCTGAACTTCTTCTGCAGGAACATCAATTATTACCGAAGACTGAACCGCTTTTTCCTCTACCGCAGGCGGGGAAACAGTTTCAACTCTTGTTTCTGGTGCCGGAACATCCATAACCCCGGCATCTTCATATCCTAGTTGGATTGAATCTGATTTGTAAGTATCATATTGATTATAATAAGGCGTTCTTTGGGTTAGTTCTAAAATCACCAGATAATTATCGTTCCAAGCTAGTATTTTGTTTTTTCCTTTTGGATTAAAAACAGAATATTGGCCAAGATCCTTAATCGAACTTTCAGGCGAATCATTTTTTGCATTCGCACCAAATTCCTTTATTATTAATTGTTTAACAGCTTCTTTATTTTTTACAGGAATCGTAACTTGATAGTACGGAATACTGTCTGAAAATTTTCCGTGAATGGTGATTTTTTGATCTAATTGAATAACCGAGGTATATTTAGTAAAATCCAAATCTGGCTTTTTACTACTGTATTTCGTGATGATTGGATGATTTAATATTTCGGCGATGCTGACTTTTTTAGAAAGCTGATTTCCGTTGAATTGTACAAAATAGTCGTATTCGTTTTTATTGATTTGACCAAAAGTCAAATGCATGGCGAGTAATAAAAGTAAAGTATAAAATTGCTTCATAAAAAAGGCATTAATTGAGTTGGATTGTATTATTCATTAAAGTGGATTTTTTTAATACGCTGTACATACTTTGTTTTAAAAAAACGGTCTTTTTATTTTTTGAGATTTTGCTGTTTGTATTGTTTACCGAAAGAATGTCTTTATCAAAAGTATAAATTGCAATAATACTGGCTTCTTCAAGATCTTTCTTTTTCTTAGGATCATTTACCACTTTTTCAGGAATTGGATAAGAGGCAATTCTTTCAAAGTTTTTGGCATTACTGCTAAAGTGAATTTGCTCGCGCTGATTGTTTATTGAATTTACAACCGAATTTAACGCTTTCAGATTGGCATAATTGAGTTTGATGATAAACACATAATTGTCAAAATCAGCTTTTGTGGAAATATTTGAAATCCCTTCAATCTTAGAAGCTTTGATTTTAAAATCATCCAGTTTTTGGGAGATTTCCTGTTCGTTTGGAATTTTTACCCCATCGACTTCTTCAAGCCAAATGGCTGATTTTGTCTTAAACCATGATTTCGAAAAGTCGACCATCAATGTATATTCACCACTTTGATCGTCGTGATGTTTGATTCTTTCTGTAATCTCAAAACAGCTTGTTAAGAGCAGACAGCAAAATAAAACGAGAATTTTCTTCATTTTACAAATTTAAATGGAATTATTTTAAAAATCATTTCTTTTTTAAACGTACCCGTATACGTTGAAATTGTCTTCAATAAACCAGTAATGTATAATCAGAAAAATTAATTTGTTTCCCTTTAAAATCTTCCTTCACTTCACCAATCAAACCACATGGTATATTTCCTTGAGAATAAATCTCTAAAAGGTACTGGAAAAATATTGGGATCTTTTTATTTATTGAAAAGTAATAATTTTCCATTGCTGCGCCAAGCATGTTCCACAAAACATCATCAACAATATTTTGATCAAGTTTGTTTATTTTTGCAAACTCTTTTACAATGTCCTCAACCTGCTGCAGATTCCTTTTTTTAATTTCTGTAATTTTATTCCAGTTCTGATAATTATTTCGATCCTCATTGTGGAGAAAAATCGTCAATCTATTTCTTGCTTCCATTGTCAAATCTTCCCAATTTTGAGAAGATATATTTTTCTGCATTTCATCAAATGATTTTAAAAACTGGATTTTGACTGGAAAATCTGTAATGTAAAATTCTTTTCCACAGTTAGAAAACCATTTTATGCTACTTATTTTTTCGAAAAATATATCACTCATCTCTTTATATTATTTAATGCAAAAATAAGGTTTTTCTTAATTTTTCAAATCTACCCCAAAAATCAAGTAAATCCCTAAATTTTTAGATAATATTAACGGATTCTACACCTAGCTAAAAGCCTTATTCTGTTCCTTTTTCTTTAACTTTGCACCACTTATTAAAAAGTAAAACAAACTTCAAAAAAATAAAAATACAACTGCACTTTTAGAAACAAAGATTCATTTTTCTGTTTTGAAGAAAATCAGATTAAAAAATCTAAAATCTAAAATCTAAAATCTAAAAATTATATGTTCCCATTACAAAGAAACCGTCGTTTGAGAACCAATGAATCTATTCGTTCTTTAGTTCGTGAAACCAGTTTGAGTCCACAAGATTTTATGCTTCCTATGTTTGTTGCAGAAGGAAAAGAGGTAAAATCGGCTATTCCTTCTATGCCGGGGATTTACCGTCATTCTTTGGATAACACTATTAAAGAAGTAAAAGAAGCCTGGGATTTAGGAATCAGAGCGGTAAATATCTATGTAAAAGTAAGTGAAAACCTTAAAGACAATAAAGGAACTGAAGCCTGGAACAAAGATGGTTTAATGCAGCAGACAATTCGCGCCATTAAAGATGCTGTTCCGGAAATGATCGTAATGCCGGATGTGGCTTTAGATCCGTATTCAATTTATGGTCATGACGGAATTATCGAAAATGGTCAGGTAATTAACGATGCAACTGTTGATGCTTTAACGCGAATGAGTTTAAGCCACGCTGAAGCCGGTGCCGATTTTGTAGCACCAAGTGACATGATGGACGGCAGGGTTTTAGGAATTAGAAAAGCTCTGGAAGAAAACGGTCATCATAATGTGGGTATTATGAGCTACAGTGCCAAATATGCTTCGGCATTTTACGGACCTTTCCGCGATGCTTTAGATTCTGCTCCAGTAGATTCTCAAAATATTCCAAAAGATAAAAAGACCTATCAAATGGATTATGCCAACCGAATTGAAGGAATTCGCGAAGCATTATTAGATGTTGAAGAAGGTGCAGATATTGTAATGGTAAAACCGGGAATTGCTTATTTAGATATTGTTCGCGAAATAAAAGATGCTGTTCATGTGCCTGTCGCAGTTTACCAAGTTTCTGGAGAATACGCTATGGTTAAGGCTGCTGCCGAAAGAGGATGGCTGGATCATGACAAAATTATGCTTGAGCAGCTTTATTGTATTAAGCGTGCAGGTGCCAGTATTATAACGACTTACTTTGCAAAAGAAGCAGCGATTTTACTAAACAAGTAAATGTTTACAAAAAAACTATATTTGTGCCAAAATCAATTTATATGAAAAAAGCACTATTGGGTTTGGCAATGTTGGTCTATGCAATTGCAATTGGTCAAGACATTAAAATTAAGAAAGATAAAATCAGCATTGACGGAACTGAAGTCGCGATTTTAGATAAACAAAAATTAGTTTATAAAATTTTATCATTAGATAACAGACCTATTTTTTCTATTGAAAGAAAAATGATTTCTTTACTTGATGGTTCAACTGTATATTGGAGCGTTCTAACAGATTTAAACACCAATAAAACAAATGAATTAGTAGATTATGGAACAGATCAGGGGTTAAGTTTTCAAAAAGCGATTGTTGCCAGTGTTTCCAATAGCAAATATAAATTTATCAGCGCAGCGGGAATTGATGAAAAAGGAGTTACTGAATTCATTAACGGAACACCTACTGATATTGAAAATGTTTTTGCGCAGGCTAATCTAAAAACGAAAGAGCAGTTAAATGCTGAAAATGAAGTTATGGTAAAAGCCAAAATTTCAGTTAAAAACGACGATATAATTCAAATTCAAGATGTTGCCGGAAAACAAACAAACGTAGTTATAGGATCTGTAACCAAGAAAAATGTTGTTTTTATTGCAGGATTTCCTCCAAGTTTAGTTTATGAAGTAAATTCATTATATACTGAACTAGATAATAATAGCAGGGAACAGCGCAGAATTAGACAAGTTGGAAGCTGGTATGCTGCAAAAACAGGATACACAAATCCAAACACAAATAAAAACATCAAAAATGAATTGATCACTTCTGATAATAAATACTTTGAGGTAAGAGGCGGTCTTTCTGGTACAGAAAAAGTTAGTTCTGCAGGTTTAGAAAAAGACGATCTTCAATTGTATGGAGGTGAAAATTCTCTTTCAAGCAGAATTGTAGCAAAACTGTTATACAATGGCTACAAATTTGAAGCCATGAAATAATAATAAATAAAATGAAAAAAGTATTATTCTTATCTGCCGTTTTAGCTTTTGTATCTTGTAAAAAAGAAGTTTCTGAAAATACCGATTCAAAAACAGAAACCTATTCTGAGGGCGAATCGGTCCAAGCCAAAACTCCAGAAGATTTAGGAAAAGAACTTTTTGAAGGAAGAGGAAATTGCACAGCCTGCCATTTACCTGATCAAAAAGTTATTGGCCCTGGTATTAAAGAAATTGCCAAAATCTACAAAGATAAAAAGGGTGATTTGGTAACATTCTTAAAAGGGAACGCAGATCCAATTGTAGATCCAAGTCAGTTTTCAGTAATGCAGACTAATTTTCCAATTACAAAAGCAATGTCTGATGAAGAGCTTAAAGCCATTGAAACTTACATTTACAGTCATTTGAAATAATTGACTTCTTTATAAAATAAAAAAACGGCGCTGAATCAGCGCCGTTTTCTATTTGTAATATTACCAGATTTTTACTCGTTTTTCCGGATTTACGTACATTTTGTCTCCATTTTTAATTCCAAATGCCTGATAAAAAGCATCCACATTTTGAATTGGAACAACTGCTCTGTACATACCAGGTGAATGCGGATCTGTTTTTACCTGACTTTTAATCGCCTCATCTCTTGATTTTGTTCTCCAAACCGTAGCCCAGGAAATAAAGAATCTCTGTTCAGGAGTAAATCCATCAATTAAGCCCGGATTTCCATTTTCTTTCAGGTACAACTGCAATCCGTCATACGCTGCGTTGATTCCGCCTAAATCACCAATGTTTTCACCTAATGTGAATTTGCCATCTACAAAAATTCCCGGAAGCGGTTCAAGCGCGCTGTATTGTGCTGCAAGTTCTCCTCCAAGAGCTGTAAATTGTTTTAAATCATCAGCAGTCCACCAATCTACTAAATTTCCATCGGCATTATATCTTGCTCCGGAATCATCAAAACCATGTGAAATTTCGTGACCAATAACCGCACCAATTCCGCCATAATTTACTGCTTCGTCTGCTTGATAATTGTAAAACGGTGGTTGTAAAATGGCTGCAGGAAATACAATTTCGTTATAAGATGGATTAAAATAAGCATTTACCGTTTGCGGCGACATTCCCCACTCTGTTTTATCAACTGGCTTTCCTAATTTTGCTAAACTTTGAATATACGCCCATTTTGATACATTTTTCATATTATCAAAATAAGTTCCGTTTTCATTTACATTTTTAAGTTCTAAAGCAGAGTAATCTTTCCACTTATCCGGATAACCAATTTTTACGGTTAACTTGTTTAGTTTTTCAATCGCTTTAGATTTTGTTTCTGTTGACATCCAAGGCAATGCATTGATTCTGTTTTGATAAGCCAGCATTACATTAGCAATCATTTTTTTTGCTTTATCTTTTGCTTCAGAAGGAAATAATTTCTCAACATACAGTTTTCCTAATGCTTCTCCAGTTGCACCGTTGATAACCTGCAATGCTACTTCTTCACGCGGACGCTGCTTTAAAGCTCCGGTTAATGTTTTTCCGTAAAAATCGAAATTAGCATTTTCAATATCTGTACTTAAAGTTGATGCTGCTCTGTTTAATACAGACCATTTTAAATATTCTTTCCAGGCTTCTACTTTTTTATCTGTAAAAATTTTTTCTAAAGCAGCCATATAACGTGGCTGCGCAACATTTACAGTATCTAATTTTGTTATTCCAATTCCGGCAAAATATTTATCCCACTGAATCGACGGAGTATTCTTTTTTAAATCAGCAACTGCTGTTGGATTGTATTGTTTTCTGCGATCTCTTCTTTCAACACGATCCAGTCTTGGTGCAGACATTTCTACTTCTAAAGCTACAATCAGTTTTGCGCTTTCTTTTGCTTTTGCAGGAGATTCTCCTATAAACTGCATCATTCTGGCAACGTGAATTTCGTATTTTTCACGTTTTTCTTTAGAATCTTTATCATCAGAATTGTAATAATCCTTATCCGATAATCCTAAAGTTCCCGGGCTTAATGTTACTGAACTTTTGTTGCTGTTTTTAGCATCGGCACCCACATAAATTCCAAAAAAACCAATACTGCTGCCTTGTGACTGCATTTCGGTCAGGAAATTTTGTAAATCAGCTGCGTTTTTAATCGCATCAATCTTTTTTAAAGCCGGCTGAAGCGGTTTAACTCCCTGCTTATTTCTTCCAACAGTATCTAAAATAGTATTAAACAAAGCAATCGCTTTACCTTGATCTGTATTTGATTTGTACTTTGGATTTTTTGAAGCTTCTTTTAAAATAGCCAATGCATTGTCATCTGTTTTTTGACGTAATTCATTAAAACTTCCCCAGGAATTTCTGTCGCTTGGAATCTCTGTTTGATCCAGCCAGGTTCCGTTTACATATTGAAAAAAATCCTGACTTGGACTAATTTTAGTATTCATGTACGAAACATTAATACCTGGTTCTTTGATTTCTTTAGTTTGTGCATTCATTGCTGTAAATGAAACCATTACAGAAAAAGCACAAAATAAAGGTTTACTTAATTGTTTTTTCATTAATACATAGATTTTGAGTGTAAACACAAACATATTGTTAATATTTGAAACTCTATGTTAAAATTCTTGCAATAATCGCAGCATTGATTTTTAATCTTGCTAAGGCGCAGAGATGCCAAGTTCAAAATTTATAAGCTTTGGATTTTAAGTTTACAAACATTAATCTTAAATAAAAAACTTTGCGGCTTTGCGAGATGATAATAAACCCAGCCTGTTAAAAAGTGTTATAACTGCAGCTTTTAAAATGCTCTTTTCGTATTTTTGCGCCAAATTATTTTTATGAAATCGCTTCTTTATAAATACCGCAAATTCTTCATTGTATTAATTGTATTTTCTATAGTTACTATATCTTTATTTTATTCGGCACTAAAGCCACAAAAAACACTTCCAATTTATAATCCTTCTGATGTAAATCCTGAATTGGTAGACAGTACAATTCAGTATAAAAGTAAATACCATACAATTGCAGATTTTTCGTTTGTAAACCAAAACGGCGATACTATTACTCAAAAAGATTATGAAGGCAAAATTTACGTTGCCGATTTTTTCTTTACAACCTGCGGTTCAATTTGCCCGAAAATGTCAACAAATTTATCTGAAGTTCAAAAAGCAGTATTAAACAATCCAAAAGTTAAACTGCTTTCTCATACGGTTTTCCCTGAGGTAGACAGTGTTTCTGTTTTAAAAGCGTATGCGATAAAATATGGCGTTGTTGACAGTAAATGGAATTTGGTTACAGGAGATAAAAAAGAAATCTACACAATGGCAAGAAAATCATATCTGGCTGTAAAACTAGGAAGACCAGATCAGCTGTATGATATGGTTCATACTGAGAATTTTGTTTTGGTTGACCAAAAAAGACGTGTTCGCGGATTTTATGACGGAACAAATAAAGAAGAAATTCAACGTCTGTTAGAAGACATTGATTTCTTATCAAATGAGTAAAATCCCTTATTTTTAGAAACATTTAGCATTTTCAAAGGCGATTATTGCCTTGGAATAAATAATTATTGCCTATTTTTGCAATCTAAACTCAATCTAAATAAGCTTTGCAGAATACAATCCATACCCTGAAAAAAGGCGATAAAGCCATTATCAAAGATTTTGATATCGATTTGATTCCTTTAAAACTATTAGAGATGGGTTGTTTGCCAGGCAGCGTAGTCGAACTACTTCAAATTGCTCCTTTTGGAGATCCTTTATATCTAGACATTAACGGTTCGCATGTTGCTATTCGTGTTGAAACGGCTCGTGAAATTGAAGTTGAACTTATCCAAAACAATTTATAATGAGCATTCAGAATATCAACGTTGCCCTTATTGGAAATCCAAACACAGGAAAGACTTCCGTTTTTAATCAGTTAACAGGTTTAAAACAACAGGTTGGGAATTATCCGGGAATTACGGTCGAGAAAAAAATCGGTTTTTGTAAATTACCTCAAAACATAAAAGCTAACATTCTCGATTTACCGGGAACATATAGTTTGAATGCAAGTTCGATGGACGAAAGTGTGGTAATTGAGCTTTTGCTGAACAAAAATGACAAATTATATCCAGATGTTGCCGTTGTGGTAACTGATGTTGAAAATCTAAAACGAAATTTGCTGATTTACACTCAGATAAAAGATCTTGAAATTCCAACGATTTTGGTTATCAATATGTCTGACCGTATGGAAAGCAAAGGAATTACTTTGGATATTCCGTATTTAGAAGAAAAACTAAAAACTAAAATTGCTTTAGTAAGTTCGCGAAAAGGTTTAGGAATTGAAGAATTAAAAGAACTTATTGTTTCATATAAAACGATCACGCACGAACCTTGCTTAAATGCATCTGTAATTGATCCTGAATATTTTGAAAAGCTGCAACATGCTTTTCCAAATCAATTAATGTACAAATTGTGGCTGGTAATTACGCAGGATGTTAACTTTTCGAATTTAGACCGAAATGAAATCCGAAATGCTTTTACCAAATCACATTCAGAATTAAAACGTTTACAGCAAAAAGAAACCATAAAAAGATATCAGTTTATAAATGATGTTTTAAAAGAGGGTTTAAAAGTTGATGTTGAGGCGGCAACCGATTTCAGGGCAAAACTGGATCGAGTTTTAACGCATAAATTTTGGGGTTATGCTATTTTCCTTAGCATTTTGTTTATAATTTTCCAGTCTATTTTCAGCTGGTCAACTATTCCTATGGATTTCATAGACAGCAGTTTTGCATCATTAAGCAGCTGGTTGTCTGAAGTATTGCCTAGTGGTATTTTAACCGATTTGCTTTCACAGGGAATTATTCCGGGAATTGGCGGTGTTATTATTTTCATCCCGCAGATTGCCTTCTTGTTTTTGTTTATTTCTATTTTGGAAGAAAGCGGTTATATGAGCCGTGTGGTATTTTTAATGGATAAAATCATGCGCAAATTTGGGCTTTCCGGAAAAAGTGTTGTGCCATTAATCTCAGGAACAGCTTGTGCCATTCCGGCAATTATGGCAACGAGAAATATCGAAAACTGGAAAGAACGCTTAATTACGATCTTAGTAACGCCATTCACGACTTGCTCTGCAAGATTACCGGTTTATGCGATTATGATTTCATTGGTAATTCCAGATAAACGAGTTCTTGGCTTTTTAAATCTTCAGGGATTATCGTTAATGTTGTTGTATTTACTAGGATTTGTAGCGGCCATAATCTCGGCTTATATTTTAAATAAAGTTTTAAAACTGAATTCAAAAACGTATTTTGTTGTTGAAATGCCAAGTTATAAATTACCGCTTTTCAAGAACGTTGGAATTAACGTTGTAGAGAAAACCAAAGCTTTCGTTTTGGGCGCGGGTAAAATCATTCTGGCAATATCCGTTATTTTGTGGTTTTTAGCCTCTTTTGGACCTGGAAAAGAATTTAATGATGCAGAGACTATCGTGAAAGAAAGATTTGCCAATACAACTTTGGATGAAACTCAATTTGAAAATGAAGTGGCTTCTCAAAAAATAGAGAATTCATACATTGGGATTATGGGTAAAGCTATTGAGCCTGTAATTTCTCCATTGGGTTACGACTGGAAAATAGGAATTGCAATTATCAGTTCGTTTGCTGCACGTGAAGTTTTGGTTGGAACACTGGCCACCATATACAGCGTTGGAGACAGTGATAACGAATCGACTATTAAAAGCCGAATGCAGAAAGAAGTAAACCCTGAAACGGGTGAAAAGATTTTTAACTTTGCAACCGGCATTTCATTATTACTCTTTTACGCTTTTGCTTTACAGTGTGCGAGTACATTAGCTATTACAAAAAAAGAAACCAATTCATGGAAATGGCCGGTAATGCAGCTTGTTTTTATGAGTGGTCTGGCTTATGTATCGGCATTGATAGCGTATCAATTTTTAAAGTAAAAAGTCATGGTACAAGAAATTATTGCCTTTACAATATTATTTATCGCTGTTGGTTTTTTGATTAGAAAGTTTTTTTGGAAATCTAAAAAGAAAAAAGACTGCGGCGATGGTAATTGCGGATGTTCATAGAATAAGATGCTAAGGTTTAAAATATAAAGCTTCACACGGATTTTAATTCTTTGTGAAGCTTTGTGTTTTTAGAAAATGTCTTACAAAATAAAAAATGTCTTTTTTTATCACATAAAAAACTTTTACCTCCTGTTTATCAATTCTGTACAAATTAATTTTGGATAAATTTAAATCTAAAAAAAATGACAGAAGAAGATAGAATAGAAATTATAAAGGATAATAGAGTTGCCAGATTATTATGGTTCACGCTTGGTTTTTTATCTGCGGCCACAATTACTTATTTTGTAATGAGATATCATTAATAGAGCCTATATACTGCAATTCCAAATTTTCGGTTTCAGTTTTCTTAAAATATTATAAAATTAGCAGCAGAGGTTTTAAATTATTTGTTTTCTTTAGGTCAAAATAAAACACTAACGAAAAACCTATACGATGGCAAGAAACTTTAGATCAAGATTTTGGAGACTAAGTAAATGGTCCGCTGGACTATTTATAGTATTATTTGCATTCAGACTTCTGTATGGCTATACAAGCTCAGATTCCTCATCCCGAAATGATCTCAGCGAGAATTTTTTTGGAAGTATAGACAATTTGCGAAAAAATTATGCTTCTGAAAAAATTATGATGAAAGGCGATGTTCAGGCTGCATCGAATATGGCATCGAATCAAAAATTTGAAAAAACGGCTTCAATCAAATCTAAAACCTCTGAATTTGACCAAGATGAAAATCTAATTAAGGCGAAAACAAAATCATACAATGCCATCATTCAATATGAACAAAACCTTGGACAAAAAGGCAATAGACAAATTCATCTGCTCATTGGTGTAAATCCTGCAAAATTTGATGATTTTTATCTTGATCTACAAAAAATTGGCACACTTAAAGACATAGAAATCACTAAGGTTGACAAAACAAACGAATACCGTCAATTAAATGCCAAAAAGATTTCGATCGAAAAAATGCTTCAGTCTTTAACTGAATTAAAATCAAAAGGAGGAGAAATTTCAGAATTCATTTCCCTTAACGACAAGATTTTGGAAGTCGAAGAACAATTACAAGGACTTGGGGTTGAACTCGGAAATTTTAATACCGAAAATGAATTTTGTACGGTCCGATTTTCTATGTATGAAGGAGCAACAGAAAAAAGCATCAGCTTTATTCACAGAGCTAAAGTGGCCCTTGAATGGACAATAAAATATTATGCTTTGATTGTAATTACTTCACTTCTGCTATCTCTCACTATTTTTATCCTGCTCTTAATCGCAGATAAATTAAAAATCATAAGCACATTAAATAACAAATTAAACGAATAAGATATCAAAAAACCGATTATTCTTTTTGATAAACAAAACATTTAAGGCATTTAAAACTGAATACTGAGACTGAAAAACTTATTTTACCCCATCCCATTCTGCATAGAATTGAGCAAGAAATAATTCCATGAAATGATGACGTTCGGCCGCGATTTGTTTTCCTTTTTCAGTATTCATCTTATCCTTTAAAAGCAAAAGCTTTTCGTAGAAATGATTAATTGTTGGAGCATTATTTTTTTTGTACTCCTCTTTAGTCATATTGGTTATGGGAGCAATTTCTGGATTATGCAGTGTTCTGTTTTTAAATCCGCCATAATTAAAAGCTCTAGCAATACCAATTGCGCCAATTGCATCTAAACGATCTGCATCCTGAACAATATCTAATTCGACAGAAGAGAATTTCTTTTCAAAATTCCCGCCTTTATAAGAGATATTTTCAATGATTTTAACCACATGAAGGATAATGTCTTCTGAAACATTTTCTGACTCTAAAAACAAACGTGCCGTTTTTGGCCCAATCGTTTCATCTCCGTTATGAAATTTGCTGTCGGCTATATCATGAAGTAAAGCGCCTAACTGAACAATTGTAAGATCACAATTGGTTTCTTTTGCAATTAAAAGCGCGTTTTTGTAAACACGTTCGATATGAAACCAGTCATGACCGCCTTCGGCATCATTTAATTTCTCTTTTACAAAAGCGATGGTTTTAATTATAAGTTCAGAATTATTCATAAGTCATGTTTTTGTGGTAAGGCGGCACTCGGATTTAACCGATGAAACGGATTTACACGTGTGTTGTATTCTTTAAATAAAAAATGTTGATTGTTGAATTTTTAAAGCTTCAACAATCAACAATGTTTTCATATCAATATAAATTGCAAAATCAATTCTAAATCTAAAATCAGAAATATACGATCTAAAATTTTTACAATCTCGCAGGTTCCACCCATTTAAAGATGTGACCTTCGGCCGGAATTACTAGTCTTTCAGAAATTCTAGCCATACGAGCTGGAAGTTTCATTAAGTAATCACGTGCTTTTTCAGCTTCATCTGTTAAGTTGGTGATTTTATCAACTTCCCATTTGTTGATTAATTTTTGCATAATATCAACGTAATCGTTTGCAGTGTAAACTCCAATACGCTGAGCAGAATCAGAAAACTGCTCAAAAGCAGTACTAATTTTTTGACCAGATTCTCTTAAAAAGTGAGCCGGCATAACGATTTTCTGCTTCATCATGTATTGAAACGCTAACATCATTTCACTCGGGTCAACCTGAAAAATTCTGGTTACAAATTCGCTGTATGCATGGTGATGACGCATTTCGTCACCTGCAATCATTTTACACATCTTAGACAATTTGTTATCTCCAAATTTTTTCGCGATCTGCGCTACTCTATTATGCGAAACGTAAGTTGCTAATTCCTGAAAACTAGTGTATACAAAGTTTTTGTACGGATCAGTTCCAGTTCCAATATCAAAACCGTCGTTGATTAAATGCTGTGTTGTCATTTCGATTTCACGCATATTAACACGGCCAGACAAATACAAGTATTTATTTAAAAGATCTCCATGACGGTTTTCCTCTCCGGTCCATTGTCTGATCCATTTTGACCAGCCATTTCCGCCGTTTTCTATTTGATCAATTCCTTCCACATCCATTAACCAAGACTCATATGTTGGCAGAGCTTCCTCAGTGATTGTATCACCAACAAGCGTTACCCAAAAATCGTATGGCAATTCTTTAGCAATTTCACGCAATTCTTTTACCTCCTCAAAAAAGTTTTCTCCTTCAGAATTAGGTAGGAAATCAGACGGCTGCCAAATTTTTTCCACCGGAATTAAATACTGTTCAACGAAGCTGTCCACGTTTTTTTCCAAAAACTGCATCACTTCTAATCGAATGTTTTTTATAGACATTATTTATTTTAAATTTGGGTTTTTACGTTTTAGCTCGGACTAAAACTTAAACCTGTTTATACTCGTTTACTCCTTCTACAACTGCTTTTTCTGTTAAAGCCATCAACTCGGCAAAATCATAATCCTTAACGGCCATAGCTTTATGTGCGGTAAAAGTTAAATGATTTCCTAAGCCCACAGGAAACATTCCATAGCGAACCATTTTCCATGAATTATTAATACTTACCGGTACAACATACGCAGATGGTGCGTATTTACATAGAATTTTTAAACCACTTTGGGCAAATTCTTTAGGTTTTCCAGTTTTACTTCGGGTACCTTCCGGGAAGATCACAGCAGATCTAGTGTTTTTTTCAATATATTCAGACAAGCCTTTGATTACTGGAATCGCTTGTTTAGGATCTTTACGGTCAATTAAAACAGATCCTCCGTGGCGCAAATTAAAAGACACACTCGGAATTCCGCTTCCTAACTCCTTCTTACTTACAAATTTACAATGAAAACGTCTAAAGTACCAAATCATTGTCACTATATCGTACATACTTTGGTGATTAGCCACAAAAATGATGGGAACTCCTTTTGGAATAGTATCTACTCCTGTAATTTTATACGTTGTTCCCACTAAATGTGTACATCTTAAAAGACAGAGATTTAAATAATCAACACTTTTTTTGTGAGCCTGATAACCAAAAAGATTAAGGCAAATCCATTGTATTGGGTGAAAAACCGCCAAACACAATCCAAAACATAAATAAAAAATTACGGAAATTGGATATGAAATTATCTTCTGCATGCTTGAAAAAATTTGAGGTCAAAAGTAGTAAATATATTTTTAGCGGTAGAAAAATTGAAAACAATAACCGTTTTTATGGTTTAATTGTACCTTTGCCTATAAAATTGCAAATTTTTTCTGAATTAAATGAACTTTACCTACCCTAAAAATGAACGCTTAAAGAGCAAAACGACGATTGGATTACTTTTTTCTGAAGGAAAATCGGTTTCAAAATATCCTCTTCGTTTGGTTTACCGTCAAGCGGAAGAAGCTTATCAGGGAAATACTAAAGTGGGGGTTTCGGTTTCTAAGAAATACTTTAAAAAAGCAGTTGACCGAAATTACTTTAAAAGAGTTTTGAGAGAAACCTACAGACTTAACAAACATTTACTTTTGGATAATCTGCCTCAGCCGTATTCGTTCATGCTTTTTTACCAGACAAAAGACAGATTATCTTACGAAGAAATCAATATCAAAACGATTCAGTTGTTTGAGAAATTTGTGCAGCAGCTAAATAAAACTCCTGAATCTGAAATCAAAAAGGAGTTATAAGCCTTCAAAGTCAACTTTGTAGATCAAATCAGATAAAGAATTATAAAAAAATTGTAGTTTTAGCACTAAATTGAAATTTTATGCGATACATTTTCTTTTTATCTGTAATTTTTGTGTTCTTTCGGGATGTAGTAAAAATGAGGCTCCTAATGAAGAACAAGCAGCTTCGATTAGTGCAATTAAATTGCCTCCAAAAAAATATGAATCAGGCGGTGCAGATAAAAATCCAGATGTTTCTTCAACTCAAATTGAACAAAAAATCATAAAACAAGCATCGCTTCGATTTGAAACCAATGATTTAGAAGAAACATACAAACAGATTCAAACAGCGGTTAAACAAAGTCAGGGAAAAGTTCAAAATGATTCTGAAGGAAAAGACTATGGCACGCTTTATCGAAATATAACGATTAGAGTTCCAAGTCAGAATTTTGACAATTTTATCAATACAATTTCAAAAGGCGTATCTTATTTTGAGAGAAAAGAGATAACTGCAGAAGATGTTACCGAACAATATATCGACTTAACGACAAGATTAAAAAACAAAAGAAAACTTGAAGAACGTTATCTTCAAATATTACAGAAAGCCACTAAAATTAGTGAAATCTTAGAAATCGAAAAACAGATTTCGATTATCCGCGAAGAAATTGAAGCTAAAGAAGGCCAGTTAAAATATTTAGAAAGCAGAGTTTCTGAAAGTACGGTTACAATTGAGTTTTATAAAAACCTGCCGGAACAAGAAGCAGTGCAATTATCATACGGATCTAAAGTCTGGACCGCTATTAAATCAGGATTTTTTAGCTTGTCAAGTTTCTTTATATCAATTATCAGCATTTGGCCGTTTATTATTATAATTGTTGTATTAGCCTATTTTATTAGAAAGAGAATTAAAAGAAAAAAATCATAGTCATGTATCCTTATTTCAAGAAGAAATTCATCATACCAACTGTTGTGGCAGGATTTTTATTTATTGGAACCAGTTTCAAAGAGGACTTTTTTGAAATTGCCAAACAAATTGAAATCTTCACAACTTTGTTTAAAGCCGTAAATACTAATTATGTAGACGAAACAAATCCAGGTGATTTGATGGACAAAGCCATTAAAAGCATGCTGGGAAGTTTAGATCCTTACACGGTTTACTTTAACGAGCAGGATGTAGTAAATTTCAAAATCAACAATACGGGAGAATATACCGGAATTGGCGCTATGATTGCACGTAAAAAAGATCGTTTGATTGTTCGTGAACCGTATAAAAATTATCCTGCAGATAAAGCGGGACTAAAAGCGGGTGACGAAATTATCCAGATTGGTGATGTTTTGATTGCTGATTTTAAAGATGATGCTTCGCAATTGCTGAAGGGAACTAAAAACACTAAAATTGCTATAAAATATCTTCGTCAGGGAAAAACTTTTACGACTGAATTGGTTTTGGATGAAGTGGATATTAAATCGGTCCCGTTTTATGGGAAAATCGATGAGAAAACGGGTTATATCGTTTTGGCGCATTTTAGCAGAAAGGCTTCCGCCGAAGTTAAAGACGCTTTAGAAAAATTAAAAGCCGATGGTGCAACGCAGATTGTATTGGATTTGAGAGGGAATCCGGGAGGACTTTTAAATGAAGCTATTGATATCTGTAATTTATTTGTTCCAAAGAATGAGGTCATTGTAACAACAAAATCAAGAATCGAAAAACATAACAACACCTACAAAACAACTAAAGAACCTATTGACACACAGATTCCTCTTGCTATTTTGGTTAACGGAAGAAGTGCATCGGCATCTGAAATTGTTTCCGGGGCTTTACAAGATTTAGATCGTGCCGTGATTTTAGGTAGCCGTAGTTTTGGAAAAGGTTTGGTACAGCGTTCTGTTGACCTGACTTATGGAACGCAGCTGAAAGTTACAATTTCGCGTTACTACACGCCTTCGGGACGTTGTATACAGGCACTTGATTATGCACATAAAGACAAAAACGGAGTTGCCCAAAAAACAGATTCCAAAAATTTCAATGCTTTTAAAACCAGAAAAGGAAGAACGGTGTATGATGGCGGCGGTGTTTTACCGGACATTGAGTTAGAAGAAGCCAAAATGAGCCCAATTACAACCGCTCTATTGAAAAATGATGGGATATTTGACTACGCAACATCATATTATTATAAAAACCCAAATTTAGGCGACAAAATACCTGTTGTTACTGATGCTGATTATACAAGTTTCAAACAATATCTAAAAACGAACAAAATCACTTTTGATACAGAAACAGAAGTTGCCTTGAAAAATACTTTGGCTGCAGCCAAGAACGAAAAGATTGACGAGACTATTGCTCCGGAATATCAACAATTATTAGCCGCATTGGAGAAAAGCGAAACCACATTATTGGATAAAAATCAAAAAGAAATTAGAGGTTTAATTCAGGAGGAGCTGATCAAAAGATACCAATACCAAGAAGGATTGTATCAATTTTATATTAAGAACAATTCAGAAATTAAAAGGGCAGTAAACGTATTGAATAACCAAACTGAATATAAAACGATTTTAAAAATGTAGAAAAAATGAAACTTTACCGGGTCTTATTTTTGTTTATTATTTACAATTTAACGGCACAGTACAAACCAATCGAAACAGTTTATTTTGATTTCGACAAGTATGACCTTACTGAATCGCAGACTAAAATTGTAAATAAATTTATAAAATCAATAGACACGACTAAAGTTGAATCTATTCAGATTTATGGTTACTGTGATGACCGTGGTACGGATGATTACAATTTTCGATTATCTCACGATCGGGTTAATACGATACAAAGTTTATTAGTTTCATCTGGATTTAAAGAAAGTAAAATTGTTATTCTGGAAGGAAAAGGCCGCGTGGTTGTTCGGCCTGATACTGTTGAAAATCTTTATGAAACCCGTTTACGCAATCGGCGGGTGGATTTGATCTTAGTGAAACGAAATAGTTTTGGAAAAGATATTTATACTTCTTTTAAAGACAAACTAAAGGTTGGTGATAAAATATATCTAGAAAATATTATGTTCGATATGGGAAGTGCCAGATTAACGCATAGCTCAAAAAAAGAACTGGACAGAATTGCGCTTACTCTTCAAAAACAGAAAAATATACAATTTGAAATTCGCGGACACGTGTGCTGTACTCCAGAGATTTATAGTGACGGAATTGACAAACACACAAGAGAAAGAAGACTTTCATGGAACCGTGCGAAAACAGTTTTCTATTATTTAAGTTCGAAAAAAGTTTCTAAAAACAGAATGACTTACCAGGGATGCGGTAACAAATTCCCTTTAAAAAAGGGTGATAATTACGATCGTAGAGTAGAGTTTTTAATTACTAAGATTTAGTTTATGACTTAAAGTTTTACTCTAAACTAAGTTGTTAAATCTTTATATTTAAATTAGTTGCTTAAAAAAATAAAACAGTATTTTTAAAACGCAACTTTGTTTCGTTTATGTTTTTACTTCTAATTTCGAATCATTTCTATGTGCGGAATATCATCTTCTAAATACATTTCGCTTGTTTGTACAAACCCATGACTTTCGTAAAATTTCTTTAAATACAATTGTGCTCCAATTGTAATTTTGTCTTTTCTGAAATTCGATTTTATTCCGGCAACTGGAAAATCTGAAACAAAGCCTTATCGTTTGTCTATTTTTACTGATTTTATAATTGCTTCAAGATCGAGCATTAAGTCGCGTTCCTGATTTGAGGGAGAATAACAAAATCCTTCTATAACTAAGATTCGGTTATAAACAGGATCTACAATTGCGTAATTGATGAAAGGTCCGGCCATGAAATCGTTTTTTAGCTCCCATGTGCCTTTGGTTTCAAAAGCTTCTTTTCCATCAAGTGATGTATTAGAAAAATAAGGTGCATAAGCTTCGCCGGTAATCATTGGTGTATTTGGTTCTCGGCCTTTAATATAACGACCGACAGAATCTCTCATTTTGATAATACTGCCCACTACATTTCCTTTTGTCTTAAAATTGTGCAATGGAATTTGGTAGATCAACAAACTGGTATTACCGCTGATAATGTCTTTTTTAAGCCAGATGAAATTCTTTTTATGAAGAACATATTCATATCCGGTTGGAATTTGGATATCTATATGGAATTTGTTTTTGATAACTGCCGGATTTAAAAGTGATTTGCTGTTTTCATCCTGAATTCTTTCTATTTCGGCATCGCGAATTAATTTGATAATCTGTGCCGAATTTAATTCGATACTGCAAATGATATCATCAATAGATTTTCCGTAAATGCGAAAAGTATTGTGAGGCAAAGATTTGCTATGGGTAATTTCGAATTTTTCGTTTGCGGTTTTTTTAACTACGATAATACTTCGACTATCGGTTACAAATCCTTCAAGGAGTTTTGCAGGATATTGATTAATTGTAAAAAGAGGCTCTTCCTGAGTTAAGCCCAGAACAGGCGAAGCGAATTTATTTCGAATAGTATCGCCAACTTCGCCATACCATAATTGATCGTCGATAATTATAGAAATGGTGTTTGCTTTTCCAGAAACTGGGTGAGACTGCCTATCTGTTTTTAAACAAGAAATCAGTACAAACGGAAGTATAAGCAATAAAAAATGGGTTTTATTCATTTTTTTAATTTAATGAAATAAAACCCAAATTTAAATAAGATTTTTTTATTATCCGTTTATTTTAAGTTTCATTCCCGGTTTAATATCTTCATCTTTAATATCATTCCATTTTTTAATATCTGAAATTGTTACTCCAGGATATTTTTTAGAAATGCTGTATAAAGAATCACCTTTTTTAACGTAATAATCTTCGGCTGCACTTTTTGCTGAAGGTGCTTTTTTCTTGAATGAGTCTACAGAATTTGAAGCGATTGCTGTTGAAACAGGCTCTTGAATTTCTGTAACTATTTTAGAAACCACTAATGTTTTTCCTAAACCAATATTATTAGACGTAAGATCATTTAATTCTTTTAAGTCCGCAATAGTCGTACCGAATTTTTTAGCAATGCTGCCTAAATTGTCTCCAGAAGCTACAACGTACTCTACAGTTTGAACTGAAACTTTATCTTTATCATCATTTGAAGCGATTGCTTCTTCAGTATTTTTATCAATTGCTGGTATAGATTTAGGCTCTTTTGTCACTTTTGCAGATGCATCAATGTTTGATTTAATTTTTAAAGATCTTCCTAAAGCAATAGCATTGGATTTAAGATTGTTCCATTTTTTCAAATCAGAAACATTCACATTATACTTATCTGCAATTGCGCCTAAGTTGTCTCCTTTTCTAACTTTATAAAACTGAATGTCTTTTGATGTTTCTACAGCTTCTCTAACTGGTTTTCCTTTTGGAGCTATTTTAGCTGCTAAACGTGTTGGTATTGTTTTAAACATTGATTCGTGCTGTACATAAGCGTAAATTTTATCTTCGTTTGAAACAAAAGCTGCTATTTTATCTTTTGGCAGACGAAGGAAATTTTGTTCACCATGATAGGCCGGCACGACATTTAATTTATAAGATGGATTTAAAAGCTGCAGTTGTGATTGCGGCATATCTAACAAATCGGCAATTTGCTTAAACGACATTTGATTTTTGATCGCAATTGTATCAGTTTCATAGTTTTTAAGAACTGCCCTTTCCGGATTGATTCCGTGTTCTTTATGATATTCGAAAAGGTACATCGTAGCGTAAAAAGCCGGCACGTATCCTTGTGTTTCTTTTGGAAGATGATTACGAATATCCCAATAACCTGTTTTACCTCCAGAACGACGAATTGCTTTTGTAACGTTTCCTGGTCCTGAGTTATAAGATGCTAAAACTAATTCCCAGTCGTTAAAAACATTAAACATTCTGGTCATGTAATCTGAGCATGCTGCTGTAGCTTTAAGAGGATCGCTTCTTTCGTCAATATAAGAGTCGATTTTTAGAGCGTATTGTTTTCCGGTTCCGTACATAAACTGCCAAAGTCCGGTAGCGCCCATTTTAGAAACTGCTTTAGGGTTTAAAGCAGATTCTACAACGGCCAAATATTTTATTTCCAATGGAATTTTTTCTTTTGCGAAAGTTTCCTCGAATATTGGAAAGTAGTATTCTGATAAAGCCATTAATCGTGAAAACGATTTTTTACGATTCTTAAGAAATGACTTTATTACATTTTCTAATCCCTGATTGTATTCTATCTCAAAAGGAGATTTAGCATTCATTGCTGCCAAACGCTGTTTTAAGAGCTCTGTTGGCAATTCTTCATCTACCGTAACGTCCTTATTAATGGTTTGAATGTCTTTTGTCAGATCATCGTAGATATCTAAACTTACTAACTCATTCATCCAAAGACTGTCAACTCTCGCCGCCAAATCGTCTTTTTTGAATGTGCTTTTAATAGAATCTAAATAGGACAATTTTACTTCGGGCTTTATTTCTTTTGAATGTTCTGCAGTTTCCTGCGCAAACATCGACATCGAAAATAAAGCGGTAACCACTAAGGAGATTTTCTTTACAATCATATAACATTTTTTTAAAATTCTATAATTCAACTAATTACAGGACTTGTATTTTTGCAAACTTATAAAGTTTAACGTTTAAAAATATGCAAAAAAATGTTAATTGTGATATTTTAGTCTAAAATTGCAGCAATTCCAGGTAAAATTCTTCCTTCTAACATTTCAAGCATTGCCCCGCCACCAGTAGATACGTAGCTCATTTTGTCTTCAAAACCGAACTGTTTTACTGCAGCAACAGAATCACCTCCTCCAACTAGAGAAAATGCACCATTTTTAGTTGCTTCTGCAATATAATCACCTAAAGCAATAGTTCCTTTTGAGAATGTTTCCATTTCAAAAACACCTAACGGACCATTCCAAAGGATAGTTTTTGACTCTAAAATCACTTTTTTGAAGTTCTCCAGAGATTTTGGACCTGCATCAAGACCTTGCCATCCATCAGGAATTGCATTTACATCTACCACTTGTGTATTTGCTGTATTTGAGAAATCATCTGCAGCCACTACATCAACCGGAATGTGTATTTGAACATTTTTCTCTTTTGCTAATCTTAAAATTTCAAGTGCTAAATCCAGTTTGTCATCTTCGCAGATTGACTCTCCAATTTTTCCGCCTTGTGCTTTAATAAAAGTAAAAGTCATTCCGCCGCCAATAATCATGTGGTCAACTTTGTCTAAAATGTTCTCAATAACTGTAATTTTTGAAGAAACTTTAGATCCTCCTAAAACTGCAGTAACTGGTTTTTCGCTATTTTTAAGCACTTTGTTTAAACTTTCAATTTCTTTAGCCAATAAAGTTCCAAAGGTTTTATCGTTTGGAAAAAATTGTGCAATAATTGTTGTTGAAGCGTGAGCTCTGTGCGCTGTTCCAAAAGCGTCATTCACATAGATATCCCCAAGTGAAGCTAATTCTTTTGCGAAAGCAACATCTCCAGCTTCTTCTTCAGCATGAAAACGCAAATTTTCAAGTAATAAAACTTCTCCTGGCTGTAGGTTTTTAGCAGCTGTCTGAGCTGGTTCTCCAACACAGTTTTCAGCAAACTTAACCTCAACACCTAAAATTTCAGAAGCTGTTTTTAAAATGTGTTTTAAAGAATATTTTTCTTCAGCACCTTTTGGTCTTCCTAAGTGCGACATTAAAATTACACTTCCGCCCTGTGCTAAAATAGTATCGATAGTTGGTTTTGCAGCTTCAATACGTGTAGTATCGGTTACATTAAAATTTTCATCTAACGGCACATTAAAATCAACACGGATAATTGCCTTTTTATTTTTAAAGTCGAAATCGTTTAGAGTTTTCATTTGATAATTTTTTAGTTTTTTTGAAAGAAAAACAAATATAGAACATTTCGGCTTGTGTTAAATTCGAAAAAAACGAAAAATAGTACATCATTACAACGAAAACGATGTAAACCTTGAAAAAAAACAAAAATTTAGGAAATAAGGAAAAAAATGGATCTTCTATAAAACATTAAAACTTACTGTAGTTTAAATACAGTAAGTTTTAAGTTAT
Source organism: Flavobacterium sp. HSC-32F16 (assembly GCF_024171645.1). Taxonomy (GTDB): domain Bacteria; phylum Bacteroidota; class Bacteroidia; order Flavobacteriales; family Flavobacteriaceae; genus Flavobacterium. The sequence goes on from NZ_JALKAC010000002.1 coordinate 169,503, forward strand.
AATTTTTAATCGTGAACTGGTCCTTGTGTACACGGACAGTTACTAATCGATTGTAAGAAATCAAATCCGATAGTGACAACGTGCGTTCCGGTATTGTAGTTTCCTAAGTCGTTGAACATGATTTGATAAGAATATCCAAAATAGAATTTAGATTTCATAAAACCTGCCATTGGTCCAACGGATAATGGTTTTGGAAACTGGTCATTTAAGAAACGGTATGAAACTCCAATCCAATAATAATCTTCGTAGCGGTTGTATCTTCTGTACTTGAAGTTAAAATCGGTTGTAGAACGTTTATCACTTGCAAAATATTGGTAATAAACAGATGGTTCATATTCGATACGGCTGTTTTCTCCGTCTTTGAAAATCATACCTGTGTAAACCTGATAATTTGAAAGCAGATCCGGCTCTACTCCACGATACTTGTTTGTGTTTTTCTTTAAAACGTTATTGGCATTAAAACTTATATAAAAGTTCTTGTTTCGGTACAAGGCACTAATATCAAAGTTGTTATTTGTTGTATAACGGTTATCTGTTACTGACGGATCTAAAATTGGATGTTCTATTGTGTTATTAAACTCATCGACATCAATTCTAAACGTATTAAAATTATACGAAAGTCCGAAAGACAAATATTGTTTAGAATAATAATCTAAAATAATGTGATGCGCAAAAGATACTTTGGCTCCTGTTTGTTTAGTGTATCCATTTTTATCATTGTACATAGAGATACCCACTCCTGAACGATCAAGAATTCTAAAATCGGCATAAAGAGACTGGTTTTGAGGGGCGTCTTTAATCCCGACCCATTGTGTTAATCCGTTGGCTCTTATTCGAAGGTTATCTCCAATACCTGCATATGCAGGAGAAAGTACAAAAGGGTTATCAGCTAAATACTGTGTAAACACCGGTAGGTTTAACTCTTGGCTGTAACTTGTTGTTACAGCCATGAGTACTAAGGATAAAATAAACTTTTTCATTGTATTAATTTTTTTAGATAACATCATAGGGGCTATTATTTTGTTATCTGTATAATGTGAAATGTCCAACAAACTCTCTTCCATCATTCTCGTCATTTAGTTTAAGAACATACCAGTAATCACCTGAAGGTAAATCTTCTCCATTGTATTTACCATCCCATTTTTGACCGTAGTGGTATTTGGCAATTACACGACCGTATCTGTCAAAGATTGAGAACGTAAGGTTGTTGTAAATATTTGTACAACCAGGACCCCATGTTGTGTTGATAGAACCAGCCGGAGTGAAATAATTGTCAAGACAAACGTCTACATACTTAATGTAATAGTCTTTTGTATCTGTACAACCATTTTTGTCTCTTACAGTGATTGTATAAGTACCTGTTTTGTAAATTTTGAATTTAGTTTCTGAACTAAAGTTTACACCGTCAATACTATATACATATTCACCGCCGCCGCCTGCAGCCGAAGCTGTAATCACATTCCAAATACCTTTTTCTTCCGCTAATGTTAATACTAAAGGATCATGTCCTATAACATCAAAGTAAGCCGTTGGTACTTCACAACCATTTGTGTGTCTTGCTACTACAAAGTGACGTCCTACAGCAACATTTGTAAAGACGTTGCTTGGTTGATATGTACCGCTTCCATCCAGAGAGTAATCAACATCAGCAGGATTTGTAATACTACTGTCAACTGTAATTACCACCATGTTAGCCTGAGCATTGTTAACACAATCATATGTTACTTCAGCAGTTGGGTTAAGAACTACTGGTAATGGCATGTTTTCAACAAACTCAGTTGTACAGTTTTCAGCATCTCTTACATAAACTGTATGTTTACCACCTACAAGGTTTGTAAAGTCAAATATAGTTTGAGTTGGACCGCCTTGTGTAAATGGTCCGGCTGCGTTATCAAGACTTACTCTGTAAGGAGCAGTACCACCGCTAATCTCAATACTAAATGCACCATCTTTATCGTCTTTACAAACTTCTGGTATCATTGAGTTAGGTACTTCCTTAACAATTACCGGATTTGGCTGTGTGATTGTGAAATCATACAATACAAAACATCCGTTTTGATCTTGAGCTATAGCTTGGTAATCACCAGGAGCTAATTTCTCGAATATTACCTTCGTATCAAATTGATTCATATTTGGAGAAATTGCATATTTAATAATGCCTGTTCCGCCTGAAGCAATTATTTGAAGTTTACCATTATTTTCTCCAAAACAAGTAACATTTGTTGGTATAAATTGAGCTGCTAAAGCTGCATTAGGTTCAGTGATTGAAATTAAATCTGATCTATCGCTGCAATCTACACTTTCAACAACGACTCTGTATGTTCCTATCGGAAGATCAGCAAATATTCCGTTATCCTGAGCTGGACGAACTTGACCGCCAGTTCCATTAAGCAATGTATAAGAGTAATGACCTAAACCTCCAACTGCTTCAGCCACAATAACCGCTGTTGCTTCTCCTGTACATTTTACAACTGCGCTTGAAACATCAACTTTTAGATCTAATGGTACTAAAGGATTAATTGTAACTATGTTTGAAGCAACACTTATACATCCGTTTAAATCTCTAACAAAATATCTGTGAGAACCTACAGGAACTTCAAATGGAACTGATGCAGCGAATGAACCTGTAAAGGTAATTCCATCAGTACTATATGAATATGGTCCTGTTCCTCCTTCAGCACTTAGCGTAAGCTGTGTTAAAGTCTGACATGTTTGTGGTCTTGACTCTACTAAGAATGCTTTCACAATAGCAGGCTCATTAATAACCACTTCATTTGTTGTAAACTCACAACTAAATCCGTCAGTAATTGTTACACTATATCTTCCTGCTCCTAATCCAGAGAAAACTGGATTTGTAAATGGTCCTGATGAAATCACAGGATTTTCAGAAAGTATATTCAATGTATACATATAGTTACTTCCTTGACCACCTGTTGGAGGAGTTACAGTAACTATACCTGACTTATCACCAAAACAAGGAAGCGTAGTTACATTTGCGCTAGCTGCAGCACTGATAGGTATTGGTATAATTAATGTTTGTGTTGTAACGGCAGTACAGCCTTTACTGTCTTTAACATTTATTGTATAAACACCTTCTTTTAAATTTGTAAAGAGATTTTTACTAGAATATGGCTCTATAATTTCAGTATTATTTCTTACTAATTCATATTGATAAGAACCATCCCATCCACCAGTTGCACTAACAGAGATTTCACCGTCACCATTACCTGCTATACAGGTAATATCAGCTTTTGTAGACGTTGCAACTAATGCTTCGTTTGGCTGAGCAATTGTGAATAAAGTTTCTACTGTACAAGCAGGAGCACCAACTAAAGTAGCTACTACTTTGTATAGACCCGCAATTAGGTTAGAAACTCTCTCTGGTCCTGCACTTGCTGATCTAGTTGCAATTACTGTTGCTGTACTTGGTAATGGACCTGTAACTACATAATCGAAGATACCTGCCTCATCATTTGGAATTATTTGATTGTCAACAAAAGTTAAATCAACAGATCCATCATTAGCTCCGAAACAAATTTCTCCATTTACAGCAACTGCTTTGATGCTGAATGTATTTGGATCAAATACGTTGTGAACTTTTTGGATTGAACAGCCCGTATCTTTATTAAGAACTGTAATGATGTATTCACCTATTCCTAAGTTTGTAAATACTCCATTTATATTTGCTGCATTTCCTGGTACAACTGCGCCAGAAGAATAAGCAATTGAATACTCTAAGTTAGTTGGTGTACCACCTATTGCGGCTACTGTTACTGTAATGTTTTCTTTTGTTGGGCAAGTAATTGCATCATCAACTCTTACGTTTATTTTATCTAAACGTATGAAAGGATTAATTATCCATGTTCCTGCATTTGAACCAACACATCCATTAGTATCATAAACATTTATTGTGAAACTTCCTCCTGTATAATCTGTTTGAGTATATACATTTCTTGGTCCATAATAAACACGTACACCATTCTTAATAAACTCATAGTTATAGTTAGCATAATCTTCAGAACCACCTGTAACACCACTTACTGTGATTGTTGCAAAATTATTAGTGTTACCCGCAGCAGTACATAAGTACTGAACAACAACTGGATCTTGAACAACAATTGGATCTGGTCCATCTACTGTAACAACTTTTGAATCTGTACATTCTCTTCCTGAAAATACCTCAACTGTATAAGGTCCCGCTGCTAATCCAGTGAATACACCACTATCTTGACGAGTTCCTCCGTTAATACTGTACTGATAAACAGGATTGTCGTTTACTCCTGGTGAAGCTGGAGCAATAGATGCTACAATTGTACCATTTGTATCTCCAAAACAAGTAACCGGAGTAGAAACTGCATCAAATCCTGTAATAAGAGTTGCTTCTTCTAAAACAACATCCACTGTAACAGAACAGTTCGTGTTTGTATCAACAAGCTCAAGTTTATGCAAACCTGATTTTAAGCCGGCGAATTCAAACGGAGCAGCTGTTATTGGTGTACCGCCATCTATTGAATAACTATAACTTCCTGTACCTCCTTTTGCTGAAACGCTAATTCTTCCGTCAAAATCAGCACAAGTTGGTTGATCTAAAACTTTATATTCTAATTCTAATGGCTGATAAATAGTTACCGCCGTTGGGAATGTAGTTTCACAACCAAATTTATCTCTAACAACTAAGTCATAAGATTTAGCCACTTTTACGAAGAATGATTTACTGCTTTGGAAAGCACCGCCAATACTGTAAGTGAAAGGAGCCATACCAATCGCTGCAGAATCATCTACTACAATTTCGTACTCACCGGTAATTGCATCAGCACAATGTGCTATTACATTAGCCGTAAAGTTAGCCGGTAATGGATCTGTTCCTACCGTTACTGTTATTGGAGCAGAAATACATCCATTAATATCCTGAGCATATACATACCATGTACCTGCTGTTAATTCTCTTTTAGCATCTGCTGTAAATACTCCAGGAGTTAGAGTTGAAACAAATGAATATAAATATCCAGGGTTTCCGCCGCTTCCTGCAACTTCTACAATTCCGCCGGTTTTACAATTAGCATTAACATTACTGATTTCTGAAACTATTACCAAACTTGGTCGAACAACTGTTCCTAATGACGTTGTTGTACAAGATGTTGTATTATCAAAAATACTTATTTCATAATCTCCGAAATCTAAATTTGTTATCGTTACTTCTGCATCAGAAGTTGTAGTTGATGCCACAAATGGAGCACCATCTTTTGTAATTGTATAAGTATAAGTACCTGCGTAACCAGAAACTGTATAAGTAATTTTTCCATCAGTAGTACTGAAACAAGACATATCAGATGCTATGTTCGTTGCATTTACTCTTACTACATCTTTTATCGTTAATGAATCGCTGAACTCACAACGGTTTGAGTCTGTAACTTTGAAAGTATAAGTTCCAAAAGGTAATCCGTTAAAAATTGCAGCAAATGTATTATCGGTTACTGTTACCGGAGTGTAAGGTACTGCCGGAGCTGCACCGTTAAACTCAGTAATTTCAAAAATTAACTGTCCAACACCATTTGTAGCTGTTACCGATACATCACTGCTGTTTCCACTAGCACAAGTGATTGGAGTAGTCGTAAATGCTAAAGCCGTTGGCTTATTCAATGGATTAATTGTGATTGTTACTGGGCTGGTAAATTCACATCCGTTAGCATCTTTTACAGTATAAGTTACTGTTTGAGGCCCTGTCGCATCAACCACTGTGAAAGTGTTATCTGTATTATAACCTAAATTATTGAAGTTATAATAGTATCCTCCGGCAGCTGTTTGTGTACCACCTAAAGCAGTTACCTCAATAACTCTTTGATTACTGCAATTTGTATTTGGTAAAACTTCATGTGTAGCTCTTAAATCAGCAGGCGCAATTATAACAACCGGAATAGCATCAGAAATACAACCTTTACTGTCTGTTACAACAACAGAGTAGTTTCCAGCTATTAAGTCTGTATAAATTCCAGAAGTATTTCCTGTTATATTAATATTTGGAGTTATTGCAAAAGTATAAGGTCCAACTCCTTTAGAAGGTGTTATTGTTAAACTTCCATCACTGTCTCCATTACATTTTAAATCGATATGAGTTTCTGTTCCTTCTGGTTTTTCAGGAACATTTACTTTTTCTGTGTTTGTTGTTACGGTACAAGCTGGTGTATTGCTATCTGTAATAACAAAATAGTAATCTCCATCTGCTGCCACTGAAACTGTGAAATCACCTGGTGTACTAGTTGGAAGACCAGAAGGGTTTCCATTAAAATACATTTGGTAAGTGTAAGTTCCTACACCGCCTTTAATTTTAACATCAATAGTTGCATTAACAGGAGTCGCACAATATAAATCTTTAATTAAAGTTGCGCCCGCAGTTAATTGTTTTTGAATAACAAAAACTTTGGTATCCTCACAACCGTTATCATCAATAACTTTTAATGTATAAGTCCCATCTGCAGTGAATGTCGCTACAGAAGCTGTTGGTAAACCATTTATAGTAAATGATTTTACTCCATTGTAAGTTGTAGAAAGTGCATCAAGATCTACTGTTAAATCAGCACCTACAAAACATTGTTGAACAGGCATATTAAGAATTGGCGGCGCATCGTAAGTGACCATAACATTTTGTGGTCCTGCAATACATCCGTTTGCATCTTTCACATACACTTCCCAAGATAGATCAACTAAACCTGTAGTAGCTGTAAATGGTGTATTAATATCATATGCAAAAGTTGTTGGGGCAGGATCACCTGTTTTAACAACTGCATAAGTATATGGAGATGTTCCTCCTGTTACACCTGTAACAGTAATTTGCGAATCAACATTTGTACAATATACTTTAGTTGCTGACGCAGTAATTACTATAGGCGCCGGCATTGTAATTGTAACATTTGCAGATTTTGTACAATTTGTTGTATTATCTGTAACTGTAACTGTATAGCTGCCTTGAACCAAACCTGTTACTGTAACAATATTAGCAGCAATAGTTGGCGTATTGAATGCTAATCCAGCAGGTGTACTTGTTACTGCAACTGTATAACCAGCTACGCTAAAGTCAGACACTGTGAAAGTTGCTGTTCCATTATTATCAATTCCGTTTACAGTATTACAACTTACATTTGTTGATGCAGTACGTATAATATCAATTGGAGCAATAGGATCTAGTTTGTAAGGTCTTTCAATTGAACATCCTTTAGAATCTGTAACTCTGAATATATAATTAACTCCCGGCTGAATATTAGCAAATACCGCAGCGTTTCCATTATCAATACTTGTTGGAGAAACCATTTCGTATTTCGTAATTGGTGTATTACCACCAACAGCTGCTAAAGTAATAGTAGCTTCGTTTAACGGACAAGTTGGAGCCACTGTCAAACTAAAATTAATATCAGTTAATTTCACGAAAGGATCAACTGTTGCCGTACCATTAGTTTTACAACCGTTTTTATCTATTACATAATAGTTAATTATTTGTGGAGCTGCACTTTTAATTACATCATATGGTACCGATAATGCAGCAGCATCATAATAATTTGTACCTCCATCAAAATTATATTTGTATGGTGCAGTACCGCCCGAAGGAATTACTGTTACCACTGCCGCATCTGGCGTATCACCACCAGTTGAACAAGTATATTGACTAACTGAAGGAATTGCTGTTAAATCATTTGTAGGTTCACCAACTGTAAACGGTAATTGTAAAGAACAAAGTCTTTTAGAAGTTACCGTAATCGTATAGTTTCCAGCTGGTAAATTAGAAAATACATTTCCTGTTTGAGTACCTGCCACTGGTGCAATTGCATAAGTATAAGGGATATCAGTATTACCTGGAAGCAAGTTTACTTTAATGCTTCCTGTATAATCACCTTTACAAGCTACATCCACTACTTCAGCATCAAAAGTAACCGGAATTCCTCTTGATAAAGTAATTTCTGCAGTAGTACTACATGCAACACCTGTATTATCTGTATTACTATTATCTGTCATGGTTACTGTATAAGTACCATCACTTAAACCGCTTATTACATTACCTGTAATTGATATACCTGCATTCATTGGTGCAATAGTATAAGTATAAGCTCCTGAACCTCCAGATGGCGTCAATGTAATTGTTCCATTGTTAACAGTACAATCAGGTAATCTAGTAATTTCAGGTAGAACTTTTAGAGGTGCATCAATTGTGATTGTTTCAGAATCAATACAACCATTTGCATCTTTAATATAAATAATATGAGAACCTGAATGTAATCCAGTAACATTATATGGTAATCCAGGAATACTTGTAAATGACGCATTACTATCTACACCAATAGAATAAGCTCCTGTACCTGCAGTTGTTTGTGTAACACGTACTGTATATGCATCTTCAGCAACACATTTGTTAACTACACTTAATGAAATTACCGGACTTGGATCTTTTACAATAGTTACTTGTAATGGGAATGTACAGTTATTAATATCTTTAACTATAATATTCCAAACCAAGTCTGTTCCTGCTGCACCCGGATCTAAGTTTAATACGTTTCCTGAAGCAAATACACTAGGAATTGCCGGATCTACAGCATAAGCATAAGTGTAAGGTCCTGTTCCTCCAGTTGTTCTTAAAGTAACTTGAGCAGGGTTATCACAATTTGCATTTTTCATAGACTGTACACTAGATGTAAGTCCTTGAACTGGCTGCGTAATTTGGAATTTTTGTGAAACATTACATTCTGTTCCGTCAAATTCTTTTAAATATAAAGTATAATTTCCTGCTTTTAGACCTGTAACTGTTCCTGAAGCTGCTGCACCAGTTAATCCAGTAAGAGCTCCGCTTTTAGTAGGAATTAAAACGTTTGTTAATTCATCACGAACTTCGTATCTAATTTCAGTTACTGCTGCTCCATAATTTCTTACTGTAAAATCAATTCTACCGCTAGAATCACCAAAACAAAGTACATCTGCTTTAACAATAGGATCAAGAGCAATAGAAGAAGGTGAAGGAGGAGTTGTTACTTCAACAACTGTAAAACATCCACCATTATCAATTACCTGAAATTGATATGTAGTACCATGATCTAATCCATTAAATGTATGCGACGGATCTGTCGTTGGACCATATGCTGTCAACGGCTGGCCAAAGATTGCATACGTCACAGGATAAGCTGCTGTTAACACATTAATAGTAACACTTGCTCCACTAACACATGTTCCAGAAGAAGCTACGCCTGTTGCTTCAATATATGGATTAGTTTCAATACGTGTTTTTACACTTTTAAATTCACAACCTTTACTATCAACAATTGTAACATAATAGTCACCATAAGTTAATAATGTTGGGAAAAGAGGATCTCCTCCAAAAGTTACCGAAGTTGCACTTGTTACAACTGGAGGCATTGCTTGTACAAATGCATTGTTGTATACTGTATAAGTGAAAGGAGCTACACCACCAGCAGTAATATTAACTGTTATACTACCTGGTATATTATCATTACATTCAATGATACTTGGAATAACATCTGCATTAATTTTTACAGGATCAAACAATGTAACGTTTTGAGATGCAGAAACACAACCTTTTGCATCTCTAACCTGATAACTATAAATTCCTGCTGTTAATCCGCCATAAACTGATTTTGTATCGAAAGGGCCTCCATTAAAACTATATTGGAATGGAGAAACTCCTGCTGTTGCAGTTATTGAAACAGAACCATCATCAAATCCATTACAAGTAGGATCTGTTTTAGCAGCCGAAGCCGTAACTGTTGCAGGGGTAGTTGTAGTAATAACTTTAGTAAAAGCAGTACAAACTACACCATTAGAATCTGAAATTTCAAATTCGTATGTATTTCCTAACAATGAAGTTGGATTATATGAGAAAGAATTTCCTGTAAATGCAATTGGAGGACCGCTGTAAACTCCAGCACCAATTTTAACTCTATATTTAAAAGGTGCTTTTCCTCCAAATACTTCAATATCAATTCTTGCTTGAGCTGGTAAATCACAAGTAATATCTTTGTATAAAGTTGCCTCTGCACTCAATGGGTCATTCACAGTAACAACAGTAGTTGCAGGACAACCATTAGCATCTTTTACTGTAATTGTATATGTTCCTGCTGCAACAGTAAATGTATTCGCCGGACTAGGTGCAACACCTGTGTTAATTGTGTATGTATAAGGAGCTACTCCGCTTGTTGCTGTTGCAACAATTTGGAAATTACTTCCTGATGCAGTACACTGATTTGCAACAACAGCACTTAATGAAGGTACAGGATCTTTAGTAATAGTAACATCTACTTTTGTTGTACATCCATTAGCATCTTTTACCCAAATATCCCATTGTGTATTAGTTGTCGGATTTAAATCTGCTGAAGGTGATGAAACATAATCTGTATCAGCAGGTACAGCATTATTTTGCATGTACGCATACTTGTAGTCTGGAGTACCGCCGCTGGCAGTAACAGTAACTTTTGAAGTTGTTGTGTTACAATTAGCATTTACCTGAGCAACTACAGCAGATACGCTTGAAGCCGGCTGATTAATTGTAATTGATGTTGAAACTGAACATAAAGTAGTATCATCTGTAAATACTACAACATAAGTACCTTGTCCTAAGTTAGGCAATACAAATGAAGCATTGGTTAGGTTTGTTCCAACAGCTGCTCCATTTACAGAATAACTGTATGTAGAAGTAAAATCACTTACATCGTATTTAATGCTTCCTGTAGTACCAAGGTAACAGTAAGCATCATTTAATTTTGCTGCTGTGGCTTTAATCGAAACTACAGCAGGAATATTTTTAGAGAAATCATCGTAACAACCACTTGCACTAGTAACTCTGAAAACATAATCACCAGCAGTAAGTCCTGTAAAAATTCCAGTTGTTACTCCTGAAGTATTACTCATTGGTCCTGAAAAAATTGTATAAGTTCCAGTTCCAGCACTTAACGTGATTGTAGCCGTACTTGTTCTACTTGCAACAGGGTCACAATAAATAGGAGTTACAGCAACATTCGAAATCTTAGGCAGAACAAGCGGATTTATTGTAATAGTCTGCTCTGCAATTGTACAACCATTATTATCTTTTACAGTATATCGTACTGTTTGTGTAGTTCCATTATCTGTAACTGTATGTGTGTTTGAGACATCATATGAACCTCCATTAAAACTATAAGTATAAGGACCAGTTCCTCCAGATGCAGTAACAACAACATCTTTTGATTCCTTAGTGTTTGAAGTATTACATGTAAACGCTGCCACATTTGCTGAAGCAGTTAACAATGTTGGCTCTGTGATAGTAACTGAAGTCGTTGCCGGAGAAGTACAGCCTAAATCATCAGTAACCACAATATTATACGTACCTGCACTCAATCCAGAAGGATTGTTTACAGTATAATTTGTAAATGGTGCGGTAGTTTTAGTAATACTGTAAGTATAAGGTGCTTTTCCTGAAGTTGGTGTAACTAAAATACTTCCTGTAAAAGCTCCATTACATTTTACATCAACCTTGCTTGTATTTATTGTTAAAACTGTTGATTTTAACGTAACATTTATAATAGAAGATAAAGTAGAACAAGCTGGAGCCGGAGTTTTAGAATCTGTAACTCTAAACTGGTATGTACCCGCTGCTGTTGCTACATAAGGGTTTGCTGAAGGTGCAAAAGCTCCTCCATTATAAGAAACCTGATAAGTCACAGTACCTGTACCACCAGTAGAGCTTAAGCTGATTGTGGTATTTGGAGTACATGACGTATCCGGAACAACATCTGTTTTTATTGTTAATTGTTCAGGAACTACATAAGTTGTAGTTGCAGGACAGCCAAATCCATCTTTTAAATATAAAGTATATGTACCTGGAGTAAGGCTGAAATTATTTGTTGATACGAAATTAGTACCATTTATACTGTAGCTAGGTGTTCCTGTATAAGTTCCTGTAATTAAAATATTTATCGGAGTACCTGTATAACACTGTGCTGCAGGTGTATTAATCTGCGGAACATTCTCAGCAGCAATCGTAACTGGTCTCTTAACGAAACAACCATTACTATCTTTAACATACACATCAATGCTTGTAGTTAAGATAGCAGTGTCTACTTGTAAAGAAGAACCATACCCTGTTGTTGGTACAGTAGATGGAGCAGCTGCGTAAGCATAAGAATATCCTCCGCTTCCGCCACTAAGTCCTGTAATTGTTATTGTTGAAACTGTTGTAGAACAGTTTATTTTTGAACCGGCAGCTGTAAAACTAATCGTTGTAGCTGAACCAATAACTGCATCTACAGGAGCTGAAGAACAACCTGTATTTGTATCAGTAGCCACAAAAGTATAAGTTCCAGGAGCTAAACCTGTAACCGTTACTACATTGCCTACTTTATTAGCTGTTCCAGAAGCTGGAGTAATTGTGTAATTGAAGTTACTTGTACTTACAGAAAATGTTGCTGTACCATTATTCGCTCCCGCACATAATTCATCCGTTTTTCCAGCCGAAGCTGTAACTGTCGCTGCATTTCCAATAGTTCTAGAAGCCGTTGCAGAACATCCTCTTTGATCTGTAACACTAAAAGAATAACTTCCCGGAGTTAAATTATTGAATGTTGCACTATTACCAGTCTGAGTACCTGAAACAGGTCCAGCTGTAATAGTATAAGTATATGGAGCAATACCTCCAGTAGTAGTTAATGTAATACTAGTTGAAGTAGCATTACAAGTAATAGCTGCCGGTGTAGATAAATTAAGCGCTGTTGGCGGGTTAAATGCCGGAACAGTGATTGTTCTTGTATCTGTACAACCTTTAGAATCTCTTACAGAATATGTAATAGTTTGAGCAGCATTTGTATTGGTAACAGTTAATGTATTTGTAGCATTGTAAGATGTGTTACCAGCTCCAAAACTATAGGTAAATCCTCCTGCACCTCCTGCACCGGTAACCGTAATTACTGTTGAAGTACTGCAAGTTGTATTTGCTGGGAAACTAGCCGAAGCCACAACTTGCGTAGGGTTCGCTAATGAAACATTATAAACCGGAGAAACACAGCCTTTAGCGTCTTTAACCTGATAAGTGTAAGATCCTGCAGCTAAACCTGAAAGCGTAGCCGAAGTTCCAAATGTAGTACTTCCATTAAAACTATAAGTATATGGAGCACCGTTTCCGCCTGCTGCAATTACAGTAAAACTTCCGTTACTTTCGTTATGACATTTTGGATTAACGCTGCTGTCAGATGCTGTAGGCTCTAATTTAGCATCTACAACAACAGCCGTCGTTACTGCCTTACAACCTTTAGAATCTGTAACTCTAAAGATATAAGATCCTGTACCTGATGCCGGATAAACATTTGATCCTATCGCAGTATAACTTGTTCCGCCATTAGAAGAAACTTCATAAGTATAACCTGGAGTACCATTTTGAGGTGTAATTGTAATTTGAGCGTTAGGTGAATTTGTACAATCTAAAGTTTTAGTAACGTCAGCACTTGCTGTCATTTCTGCCCCTATTACAATATTTGTAATTGGTGCAGCGTTACAACCATTTGCGTCTTTAACATTAATAGTATGTGTACCAGTACCAACATTTTCAAACTTCTCAGAAGCTTGGAATGGCTGACCGTCTAAACTATATGAAAAAGGTGCTTTTCCGCCGCTTACACTAACTACTAATGTAGCTTTATTACCTGCATCATAACATAAATCTGAAGCCGTTACATTTATAGTGGCTGTTGGCGCAACTGCTCCAACAACACTTACGGCATCAGAAGCTGATGAAGAACAATCTCCAGAGTCTTTTGCTACTACTACAAAGTTACCTACAGTATTTAATGGCAGATGGAAAGTATCTTCAGACTGAAATGCAATTACAATTGTTCCGTCTGGTCTTTCTAACTGATATTGGTAATTTGGTTTTCCGCCACTTGCAGAAGCTTTTATTACAGCTCCGTCTATACAAGTTGGCTGTATCGTTACATTAGCTACTGCTGTAATTGCAACAGGAGCAGTCACACTTCTTGTATAAGTAACCGCACATTTTCCAGTTGTATCATACTGAACAATTACAGTATAATTTCCTGCATTTAAATTTTCTAAAACAAGAGGAGAAGCTGTTGAATTTTGTACTGCACCTCCATTTACTATATAATAATAACCAGTTGCTGTATTAAAATTATCAACAGGAATAGTGATTTTACCATCTGCTTTATCAATACAGCTCAAATTGTCAACGATAGGAGTATCAGCTTTGAAACCTTTATTATCTTCTACAATTACTTTAAATTCTTTTTCTGCATCACAAGTTTCAGGAATCTGGCGTACCCAGATATCATCAATCAATACGTCGTTACCGTTAAATTCGTTACTATAAGATCTAATAACAAAACTTAAATTATTGAATGCACCAGGATTTAATGACAATTCTTTATATTCCCATTGCTCTGTTTTTGGAACTCTCCAAGGGTTTGAAGTGTCTGTAGTCGCAACAATAGTTTCTGTACCACCAACTCCATTCAAGTTGTTAACTAATTGAATAGTTAATTTTGGGTCATCGTGAGAAGTTGATGTTTTTACAATAAGGTTTTCTGCCCATAACGAGATAATTACTGGTTGATTTACAATAACATCACGAATTGGTTTACTATATAAGATTCCTCCAATACCTGCAGTACCTCCAACATTTACACATAAAAATCTTCCAAACGCATTTGTCGGTACTGTATGATCTTTCGCTACTATCCATGAATCATTAAACCTAGTTCTAATAGAACTTGCTACTGCATATTCACCATCATTGATCCATTCATCTCTATTACATTTATAATCCGGAGCTAAGTGTGTTGATGTTTCATCTTCAAAACAATAAGCTGGATTAATTCCAGGAGTAGTCGTATAAGAACCTATTCCAAAATCCTCTCTTAATAAGTTACTATATGTAGGAACTGTAGTTACTTTATAAGCAACCTTAATAGTATGAGTTCCAGAAGGAATATTTGTAAATACATTATTAGTTATAGGTGTATTAGGTGTTCCATCAATATAATACTCATAAGTATAATTTGTATTTTGAGGATTTCTTACTGTTACTGTACTAGAAGCTTTACCATCACATCCATAAACCGTAATAGGATCATCAATTGTTGGATCTGCTGGTTTAGGGTCTAAAATAATCTTATCTGTTATTGTAAAAATACATCCTACATTATCTCTAACTCTTAAAATGTAACCTATAGAATTTGGAAGAACATCTGCCTCATTTACATTTACCCATCCTTTACCATCTCCAAAATCATACTGATAAGGTGGGATTCCTCCTTCAACATTATTAATTCTTAATTTTCCTCCTTGGTTATCACCATTGGCATCTGGCAGACTACAACCTGCCAATGCAGCTACACCTCCTGATGCAGTAAGTGCCGAAGCCGGACCAGTAATCGTTACATTAACTGTATCACTATAACAATGTTTTTGTACCTGAGCATTATTAACAGTATAGTTTACACTATATCTTACTTTAACTTTATAATTACCAGGACCTAAATTAGAAAAAATAGGGTTTGATGAATAACTAAGTCCATCATTAATACTATAAGCCATAATGTTTCCATTCGCTACAATATTTTCAATTCTAATTGAAGATGTTCCATCATAACAAGCACTGCTTGTATGATTTACATCAAATGTAGGTTTTGAAACTTCTGGAATTGTAATAGATGTAGTTGCTGAACAACCTGCATCATCAACTACTTTAATATCGTACGTACCCGGTTGTGTTATTGTAACTGGATTTGCAAGAACACGAGTTGGTGATCCATTTATAAAATAAGCATAAGGAGATTTTCCTCCAGATGCCGATAATAACATTTTACCCTCGCTGCAAGCTGTTAAAGGTTCTTGTAATGTTACAAATGCTTTTAACTGACTTGATGGTGCATTTATTCTAAAATAATATGAAACATCACATTTTGGAGCAGGAGTTTGATTTATAGGACTGCTGGTAACTCTAATTCTATAATTTCTACCATAAGTACCAGAAGCCAAAGATGAAAAAGTATAATCTAGGTTTGTTACTGGACCTTCTGTTTTCTCGATCTGTCCTGACTCTTCATTATAAAGATATACATAATATGGTCCTTCATAATTTTGTACTCCTACACTTGCACTTCCTAAATCAGTACTACATACTGGATCTGTCTTTTTACCATCTAAAGACATATTTAATCGTCTAATTAGAATATTTGGTATTTTGAAAATACATGGAGTAGCTGTTACACCTTTTTGTTTAATAAAAACGGTATATGCATCTGGGTTGTAAATAGGGAAAGTATTACTATCCTGCCATTCCCAATCGCTGATTGTAGCGTTTGGATCTGTTTTAATAGCATATTGATAATCAGATGGAACGTCACGTACAGTAATACTTCCGCTATTTCCACAAAGCATATCAACATGTTCTTCTTTAGGCGCTAATGGGTTAGTAAAGACATTAAAATAAAAACGGTTAAAACAGCTTCCCGAATAATTAATTGTTAAACGGTATTGTCCCGCGTCTTTAGCAGTAAAGTCTGGTCCAGTTCCAACCGGAAGCCATCTACATTCTGCTTTTTCGTTAGCACAATTTTCATTTGATGGTGCTGTACAACTTGCTGTGTCTAATTTCTCCCAAACAATATTAGAACTGTCGTTAATTCCTGTTTGAAGTAATCGTGAAGCATTTGCACCACAAAGAATTATTTTAGGCAGTTTTTTACCATCATTCGGACAGGTTACAATTTGATCAGCATCCTTAAGTATAGGATTTTCTGCTGTTTCACCAAATCTTACAACAGTAAATTCCTCGAAGATAGATCTACAAGGTGCCGGAGCCAAATTATATACATAATAAACTCCAGGATCTTTAACTGTTAGAGTCTGTCCTCTTCCTATCTCTTTTGTTCTTTCCTTATCGCTATACCATATATAAGTTGAATAACCTGCAGCTGCTGTAATAGTAGTAGTTTCGGTACACAAAGTACGTCTTCTGTTATATTGACAGCCATCAACACCAACTAAAAAGTTAGTGGCTTTAGGTACCAGAATACAACCCGTGTTAGTATCAACACTTGGATCATCGGTAATTGTGAAAGAAGTATTTTGAGTTCCTTTATAGGTAGCATAGGCCGAGTTATCAATACTGTTTGAACAAGCTTCATCAAGCATTGTACAATCAGGAATTACCTGAACCTTAAATTTTATTGTTTTCTCAGATAAACCAACCTTAACTAAATCATTTCTTACGTTAAAAACAATGTTTCTTGTAGCAGGATCCCAGCTCTTTACTGTTACACCGTCTGGTAATGGCAATAAATCAGTTGGATAATTAAAAATAATATTTATTGGCATTTGATCACGAATAGTAAACGACGTAGCATCATCATTACCTGTGTTTCTAAAACCAATTTCATAATTCAACTGCTGACCTAATGTTACACTTTGTCCACCAATATTATCTCCTTTTGCATTTCTTACAATTTTTGTAAGTACAATTTTAGGCTCAATAATTTCTACAGCCAGTGCATTAAAAAACATATAATACGAATCTGACGAGGTACTGATTCTAAGCGTAGCATTTGTCTCGTTATTTTGTATTATATTATTTCCGTCATTTTTAATTTTTACGACCCCGGCATCATACCCTAATGTATTTGTACTAGAAGGTGTACGACCGGAAAGAATAACATCTCCATCTGATATCGAACTATTAAAAAAGTTTGGTACATCAGGCGTACCCGGGTTCCATCTTGAAGGAGGTGTACCTGGTGTAATTGGACGTACCAGTGAAGATATGGCTTCCCAATTAGTTGATTTTCCTCCCTTAATTTCTAAACCATCACCTTCTAAGGCATTATCACCTTCTAAGGCACTAAATGCTAATTTTACGTTTACGTTTCCATCAGGGTTTGTTCTAAAACCTGAAATTGGAATGTCTAAAGGCGCATCACTATTTCTAATAATACTAAAACCATCAAAACTGGTAATATATTTACTTGGAAGTTTAGGATCTTTATAAATTACATAAATAGTCCATCCCGCAGAGTTTCCTCCTGGACGAAATTCTCCCTCGGAACAAATCAAATCAGCTACGGTATACACACCTTGCCCTGCGCTTTTTACTTCGGTTGTAATTTCTTTAAAGCAAGCATATGGTTTTGACGCATAGGCATTATTAACGCCAGATCCTCCTTCATCCCAAATTACATCTCCTGTAAGGGCTTTATAAGCACCTCCGGCAGATGTTTTTAATCTAATTTGATTGATCTTACTTCTATCAGTACCCTGATAGGTTCCTGACCAATACAAAGCGGCATAAACAATTTCAAAACAATCTCTACTCGCTTGTGGAATTGTTAATGTTGCCGAACTTGAATTGAAGCTGGTCTCAGTGTCAATGTCGATATATTTCATGTTGAAATTATCGTTCACTGTACTACTGCTGCCAGTTGAATTGTAAGGATCATTCGGACGTCTATTTCCGCTATCTCTATTTAAGATATTGTTACCAATAACTAAAATATCACCTTTTAAACTGGTTGTATTTCGTGGTGCAAAGTTTTTTCTTAGCTGAGCGTAAGAAGAAATACTGAGCAACATGAATACAACTGCAATTAATGCTTTAAAAATAGTAGGTTTTTTCATAGTCTTCACTTTTGTTTTTGGCTTTTCTTTTATTCTTTAAGGGGCATTAAAAAATAAATTCAAGCATTCTGAAACATTTATTATAACGTCCTTCTTAAAAATTAAGAAGGACCAGCTTTATTCTCAATAATTATATTAATTCTCCACTTTTACGATAGCCATTTTCCCGTTATATGGCTTAGATCCTTTTGCTTCAAGTGCTTTTGTAGCTTCTTGTAAACCGTCGAATTTCTCGTAATAGATATAATACTTACTTGTTGTAATGTTATAGAAGAAATTAATATCTGTTAGTCCGGCTGCAACAGCTTTCGTTAAAAATTGATCTCTTTTTTCAACACTATTATGAACTGCAAGAATCATGTAATAACCATTATCAGAGTTTTTAATATTCTTGATAATCTGCATATTTGACTGATCTTCTCCAAAATCAAAATCACTTGCTGTTAATGGTGTACTGCTTAATTTTGTTGTTTCTTTAATACGTTTAAGAGCGGCAACGTCCTGCGCATATCTTCCCTCATCATTTTCATAAGCTGCACGTTTAATTCTACGTTTCTTCTCGATTTCAGTTTCCGTTTTAATACGCTCTAAATCGGCTAGTAATGCTGCACCTTCCTGCTCCATTTTCAATTGTGCTGCTTTTAATTGATTTATCTTTTCAAGATAAGCTTTGTTCAAAGCATCATTTTTATTTGGAACTTTTTTAAGCCTTTCATTATATAAATTCGTCAGCTTGGCAATCTCATCTTTTTGAATTCTGCTGGCATCTGCAAGCTGTGTTTTTAATGCTTCTAACTGACTATTTTCAGCGGCAACGCTCTTGAATGGTTTTGGCTCTCTATAGATTCCTTTTTCACTTAAATCATTCTCCTCTTTTAAGTCGTTCAAGTCTTTTTGTTTATTTGCTACAGTTGATTTAAACTGATCTAATAAATCATTTTGTGCTTTACTTGTACTTTCAATAGATAGAGTTAAACTTTCAATTGCTTTCGCTGTATCGTCTTTTGCAGCTGCAGCTCTTGCTGCCGCTTCAGCATCAGCTTTCGCTTTTTCTGCTGCTAATCTTGCCTGACGTTCTTCTTCTTCTCTTAATTGTCTTGTTTCTTCGTCAGCTCTCAATTTTTCTGTCGCTTCAGCATCAGCTTTTGCTTTCGCGTCTGCTAATAATTTAGCTTGTAAAGCCTCCATATCCGCTTTCGCTTTGGCATCTGCAGCTAATTTCGCCTGAAGTGCTTCTGCATCGGCTTTGGCTTTAGCATCAGCAGCTTGTTTTATCTGCAATGCTTCTGCATCAGCTTTCGCTTTAGCATCTGCCGCTAATTTTGCTTGAAGTGCTTCGGCATCGGCTTTCGCTTTAGCATCTGCCGCTAATTTTGCCTGACGAGCCTCTTCATCTGCTTTTGCTTTTGCTTCAGCAGCTTGTTTAACTTGTAATGCTTCTGCGTCAGCTTTGGCTTTGGCATCTGCGGCTAATTTAGCTTGAAGTGCTTCGGCATCTGCTTTGGCTTTGGCTTCAGCTGCTTGTTTAACTTGTAATGCTTCTGCGTCAGCTTTGGCTTTAGCATCTGCGGCTAATTTAGCTTGAAGTGCTTCTGCATCTGCTTTGGCTTTGGAATCAGCTGCTTGTTTAACTTGTAATGCTTCTGCGTCAGCTTTGGCTTTGGCATCAGCAGCTAATTTAGCTTGAAGTGCTTCGGCATCTGCTTTGGCTTTGGCTTCAGCTGCTTGTTTAACTTGTAATGCTTCTGCGTCTGCCTTCGCTTTTGCATCTGCCGCTAATTTAGCTTGAAGTGCTTCTGCATCTGCTTTGGCTTTGGCTTCAGCTGCTTGTTTAACTTGTAATGCTTCTGCGTCAGCTTTGGCTTTAGCATCAGCAGCTAATTTAGCTTGAAGTGCTTCGGCATCGGCTTTTGCTTTCGCATCTGCTGCAAGTTTGGCCTGACGCGCCTCTTCATCGGCTTTCGCTTTTGCTTCAGCTGCTTGTTTAACCTGAAGTGCTTGTGCATCTGCCTTCGCTTTTGCATCTGCCGCTAATTTTGCTTGAAGTGCTTCTGCATCAGCTTTAGCTTTGGCATCTGCTTCTAATTTAGCTTGACGTGCTTCTTCAGCTTCTCTTAATTGTTTTGCTTCAGCATCGGCTTTCGCTTTAGCCGTAGCCTCGGCGTCAGCTTTAACTCTCGCATCTGCAATTAATTTTGCCTGAAGTGCTTCCATATCAGCTTTCGCTTTTGCATCTGCTGCAAGTCTTGCTTGTTCAGCTTCAGCATCGGCTTTTGCCTTGGCATCTGCTGCAAGTTTGGCTTGACGAGCTTCTTCTGCAGCTTTAACTTTTGCTTCCTCAGCTTGTTTTATTTTTAATGCTTCTGCATCCGCTTTCGCTTTAGCATCAGCCGCTAATTTTGCTTGAAGTGCTTCGGCATCTGCTTTTGCTTTAGCATCTGCTGCAAGTTTAGCTTGACGAGCTTCTTCTGCAGCTTTAACTTTTGCTTCCTCAGCTTGTTTTATTTTTAATGCTTCTGCATCCGCTTTAGCTTTGGCATCAGCAGCTAATTGTGCTTGAAGCGCTTCAGCGTCGGCTTTTGCTTTAGCATCTGCTGCAAGTTTGGCTTGACGAGCTTCTTCTGCAGCTTTAACTTTTGCTTCCTCAGCTTGTTTTATTTTTAATGCTTCTGCATCCGCTTTAGCTTTGGCATCAGCAGCTAATTTTACTTTTAATGCTTCTGCATCGGCTTTTGCTTTGGCTTCGGCTGCTAACTTAGCCTGAAGTGCTTCTTCCTCTGCTTTTAGTTTTGCCTCAGCTGCTTGTTTAACTTTAAGAGCTTCTGCATCCGCTTTTGCTTTGGCATCAGCAGCTAATTTTGCTTGTAAAGCTTCGGCATCGGCTTTAGCTTTAGCTTCTGCGTCTAATTTAGCTTGGGCTTCTGCTGCAGCTTTTGCTTTAGCTTCTTCCGCTTGTTTTATCTTTAATGCTTCTGCATCGGCTTTTGCTTTGGCTTCGGCAGCAATAATTGCTTGTCTTGCTTCTGCATCAGCTTTAGTTTTGGCATCGGCCGCTAGTTTTTCTTTAAGAGCAGCCTCTTCAGCAGCTTTTGCTTTCGCATCGGCAGCAATTTTTGCTCTGTTAGCAGCATCGATCGAAGCTTTTGTTTTTACTTCAGATGCGGCTTTAGCTTTCGCATCAGCAGCTAATCTAGCTTGTAATGCATCTGAGTCTGCTTTTGCTTTGGCATCAGCAGCTAATATTGATTCCATATCTGCTGCTTCAGCTTTTGCTTTTGCATCGGCTTTACGTTTTGCTTCAGCTGCATCGGCTTTTGCTTTTGCATCGGCCACTAATTTTGCTCTTGCGGCTTCGGCATCAGCTCTGGTTTTTTCTGCTGCAGCTAAACGGGCTTGTCTTGCTGCTTCAGCATCTGCTCTGGTTTTTTCAGCAGCTGCAAGTCTTGCTTTAGTTGCTGCTTCTGCATCAGCTTTTGCTTTTTCAGCAGCTAATTGTGCCTGTGTTCTTTGTTGAACTGAAGTCGTTGTAACTGCTTTAGCTTTTGCAGCATCTGCATCGGCTTTAGTTTTTGCATCGGCTTCTAATTTTAATCTTCTCGCTTCGGCATCAGCTTTTACTTTATCAGCAGCTAATTGTGCTGGTGTTTGCTGTGGCGCTGGAGCTGGTGTTGCTGCAACTGCTTTGGCTTTGGCTTCAGTTTCTGCATCGGCTTTCGCTTTAGCATCAGCTGCTAATTTTAATCTTCTTGCTTCGGCATCAGCCTTAGCTTTATCTGCTGCCAATTGTGCTTGTGTTTTTTGTGCTGCAGGAGCTGGCGTTGTTGCCGCTGCTTTAGCTTTTGCAGCTGCCGCTGCATCTGCTTTGGCTTTATTATCTGCTGCTAATTTTAATCTTCTTGCTTCGGCATCAGCCTTAGCTTTATCTGCTGCTAATTGTGCTTTTTCTTTTTGTTCTGCAACTGTATTAGCACGTGCTGCTGCTGCTGCATCGGCTTTTGCTTTCGCATCAGCGGCTAATTTTATTTTAAGAGCTTCGGCATCTGCTTTAGCTTTATTGTCTGCTTCTAATTTTGCTTTTGCTGCAGCTTCAGCATCGGCTTTTGCTTTTTCTGCTGCGGCAAGTCTTATCTGTTTTGCTTCGGCATCAGCTTGTGCTTTAGCTTCTGCAGCAAGTCTGTTCTTTTCAGCTATATCAGTTCTATTAACCTGTGTTGCTGCTGTTTTTTTAGCCATTACCGGTTTTGGTTTAGAAGGATCAATTAGTGAACCTTCATCATCATCTCCGTAATAGTAATTTCTGTTTTTAAATCTGTAAGCAATTGCAAATTCATGAGAACCTCCCATATTGGTAAAATTGCCCATTCCTCTTTCATAATTGTATTCTATAGCAATACTAGGAGAGATATTAATTCCTAAACCTGCTGAAACTCCGTATAGAGTATTATAACCAGCCTGCGCCCACACTCCTTGTTTAAGAGCTAACATTGCAAGACCTGAAATAACTGTTTTGTCTTTTTTTAATTCTGTTCTAATAATTCCAGAGAACTTACTTCTGTCAAAAAAACCATATGTATCGATATAACCCGTATACATGGCGTGTAATTGAATTGCTTTTTCTGGATCTTCTTTTACAATTCCTGAACCGAAATTGTAAAGAATTAAATTGTTAACCGATAATCCAAAATCTAAAAAATCAGTTCCATAATTAATACCCGGATTAACTGTAAGCAAGGTATATGATGGATAATCTCCATTTAAAATAGCTGCGTCATCTGTTATAATTTTTCCTTTGTCTAAACCACTTTGGTAAGCTCCTACGTTTAAACCAAAAGTCAAATTACTGTCTTCTTGTAAAACGATGTTGTGAGCAAAATTGACAACACCGCCAAAAACAGTCATTAAACCATAGTTTTGTTGAAATAAACCAACCGCAAATGCTTCATTTTCTCTAAATCGGCCTGAATAATTTGCTAAATAAGTCTGTGGTGCATTTTCAAACTGTACCCATTGTCTTTTATTATAAAAACTAGCATAAGGGTTTGACTCGCGAACAAAACTAAAAGTTGGGTTAATTAAATATCTATTAAACTTTAATGAATTTCTAATAGGTAATGAAAACGAAACAACTCCATCCTCATTTTTTTCCTGAGAATAGAGCAAACATGAAAAACCGCAAAATAAAGTTATGAATAGTAAAATTTTCTTCATTATTTAATCACAGTTATTGATCCTTTTTTTTCACCTGTGTCGGATTTAATGACATAGTAATATACTGGATTTACATTTTTAAAATCTATTGCTGTTTGAGGCCAGTCGCCTTGATAGTTAACAACATCAAGAACCTTATCTCCGTTTGAACTGAGAATTATTACATTGGTGTCTGCGTTTTTATATTCATCCGGTATATTCCAATAAGGATTTAAACCGCTTAACTTTATAATATTTTGAATAACAGTTGAGGGCTTTGCTGGTCCTGTAACTCTAAATTCAAACTCTCTGGATGATACACATCCTGATGCCTGAGAAATTGTTACTTTATAATTACCTGGCACGGCTATCAAATACGAATTTGTATTGGCACCAGAAATTGCATTTCCGTTTAAAAACCATTCAAAAGTTGGGGTTGAAGCATCTGTAGTAACAGAAACATTTAAAGTTTCACCTTCGCCAATAGAAGTTGTTTCTGCAACATCTATACTAGCATCAAAACCATTGCTGCTTAAATTAATACTTCCCGTAGCTTTACATCCTCCAAAGTCAACTTCTACAGTATATACTCCAGATTCATTTGTAGAATAAGTACGATTAACTGCGCCTGCTATAATTGTTCCGTCTTTTTTCCAAACATAACTATTACCAGAAGTTGCAGTTAAAACTGTTCCTGCACCATCAGAGCAAAAAGGGTTTCCTAAACTAGAGGTAATGGTAACGGCAGATCCAGAACTTGAAGAAATAACGTTAACACGATTTGAACTAAAATTCACATCCGAGCATTGCCCGTAATCAATCTCTGCATAGTATTTACCTGTAGAGTTTACAATAACAGAGCTGGCACTTTGTCCAGGTATAAGAACATCGTCTTTATACCATTTGTATTTAATCTTCGCAAAGTTTACCGGCGATGATCCTGGTATGGTTGGAGTATCGTTGTTAACAGAAAGGGTTAAGCTGCCGCCAGAACAAATCATAGCGTTATCGCTTTTGTTGTTTATGAAAAAAGAGGTTTCATAATCTTTATAATAAGCTGGAAAAGAAACATTTCCTAAAGAGTTTCTAAATCTTGAACTTGTAACTCCTGTAGAACTTTTTACTCTTAATCCATAAGAATCAGAGCCTGTTAAGTTTGTGGGTACTGCGTATTTAATTGTTTTTTGAGTTGCCGTAACATCAATAGTAAGAAGCAGAGTGGTTGCTATTGGATTATCGTTAGTATCCAAAAGTTCTACTACGAAAGTTGTTCCGGCAGGAAAATCTATATAACTAAATGTGGCATTGAATTCATTGAAAGATCCTCCGGCGCAAAGTTTCTCTAGTCCATCAAAAGTTTGTGTCACAATTGTTTGTGCATTAACATTTGATTCGAAAGCAAACAATGCGCCGAAGAAAATTATCCATTTAGTAAAAAATAGAGTAGTTTTTTGAATCATATAGTACGTGTTCTTGCTAAGTCTATACGTTCAAAAAACAAGATATCAATGAATGTTTCAGAAAAGTCATATTTATAGTTCTCAATAATATCTTTTGCAAGAATTGAGGTAGCACTTATAAATGAATTTTCATTACAATCTGAGAACTGATTATTCTTTTCAGTTGCGATAGTAAGGTTGTCCTTGGGGGTGGACAACCCTACTATAAACTGATTGGAATTATCTATTTTGCTATTACAAGTAACAGCTGATTCATTGTTTTGATTTAACTCGATTACCGTCGCTAGTTTACAGTCAGAACCAACAGAAGCTGTAGGTTTTTCTGTTGAACTTTGCGCATACAGGCTTAAAATAGGAGAAACCAAAAAGAATATATATAAATATTTTTTTGTAGATAGAGCCATTATGTTTTGATCTTTATTTGGTCCGTACAAGACGATACATAAATTGTGTCTGGGGACTTTATTAATAAAATTTACGCGAAATAAAAATCGAAATTTATTTATCTATTGCCGCTTGAAGCTGTAATTTTTCCTAACTGTAATCTGTAATCTGGTTTTTTAGGGTTGAACATATCAATGAATGTTTCTTTGTTATCACTTTGTGAGTAAACGTTAAAGAAAACACTGTTTCCGTACCAGCTTTCTAAATCTTCGTTGTTAGAATTGTATTCAGTAAAGATGTTTCCTTTACATAAGTTGAAATACATTTCCTCAAATTTGATTTTTTTAAGGTTAGCGTCATTGATTTCTGTTTTGCTGTCTAATAATACTGCAGGATTAAATCCAGAGATTACACTTCTTTTCATTTCAAGAGAAGCATTTTCAGCAACGTAAACAGCTTCTTTTACCAATCCTGCCTGAATATCAGCATTGATGTTTTCACTGTCGTTAAGCATTGTAATGTTAGATGCAACAACTAAAGTTTGTTTTTTAGTAAAGTCTGTTTCGCTCTTTTTCTCATATGATTTTACTTCCATACAACGAGAACCGTCTTTTGTACTAGAGAAATAAGAAGATCTAACAGCTAATGAATTGTAGAAACGACATTGAACTCCTTGAGAGAATTTGTAATCGTCATTGATTGATTTATAAGATACAAATTTTGTAGCATTAAGATCTCCGCCTAAGAAACCAAATGAGTCACCACCTGCGTAGCTAACCATAATGTTTTCA
The DNA here is from genome assembly GCF_024171645.1 of Flavobacterium sp. HSC-32F16. GTDB lineage: Bacteria > Bacteroidota > Bacteroidia > Flavobacteriales > Flavobacteriaceae > Flavobacterium. Next base: position 195,976 of record NZ_JALKAC010000002.1, read on the forward strand.
AGGATTGTTTTGTTTCCAATACCAGCCAAAGTTAAACCGTTGAAAGTATCAAGACCTTTCACTTTTTTACCAGCAAATTCGATTCTGACAAATCTTAAAATTCCAGAGTTTGAAGCAACATTGTCTCCACCATAAGTCGTTAAAGTTGGATCAAGATCCATGTTATAAGAACCTACGTTTCCGAATTTGTTAATTGGAGCATCTCCAAGAATAACAACTCCACCCCAGTCTCCAGCTTTTTTCTGGCTGCGGTTTGAAGTAAATACGATTGGATCCGTTTCTAAACCGTCTGCAACAAGTTGTGCACCTTTTGTAACTACCAATGTTCCTTTTGTTTCGAAATCACCAATAATTAAAGTTCCCGGTTCGATTGTTAAAACTGCATTGTTAGTAACATAAACGTTACCTTGAAGTACATAAATATTTCTTTTAAGCAATTTAGTATTAACAGAAATGTTTCCTGCTAAAATTTGATTTGCTTCTCCATACTCTACTTTGTTAGGCTTAAATTCAGTCCAGTTATTTAACCAGTTCGTGTAGCCCATAATTCCCTTCTCTTGTTGAGCACTCATACTTGTAACTGTCAAAAGTACGCAGATGATTTGAGTAATTTTTTTCATGATAAAGGTGTGTATTAGGTTAATAATAAATTTGGGTATGCGTAAATGCAAAAACTCCCCTCGTGTTTTCTAATAAAATTTCAGAATACAGCGAGAACGAGTTGTTGTTGTTTTCTTTCTCAAAATGACGCAGAAATTTTATGCATCTACGTAAACAATCCGAAAAAGGTTTTTAAAATATTTTTTAAAATTACATTTCGTTCAATTCGTTGAACTCGTGTAGAGATTTTAATGTGTTTTCGTAAAATAAGATTGCCGCGATAAGGTTTCCTTTATCAGAGTAAGGCATCATTTTTCTTTGAAACTCTACTGTAGTATCCAAGAAAGTTGATGTACCAACTGCCTGAGCATCTAAGATTTTTTTGTGATCACCATCGTCCGGAATACCTAAATCTGCCATCGTAACTCCAGGTTTAGTAACCAAAGCAATGTAAGGAAGAGTTTTTACTAATACTTTAATTCGTTCGATGTACAATTCCAAAAGTTCTCCTTTTTGCATACCACTCAATTCTTTTTGATCGTGATATTTACGAATAAGAGCTGTTGTACTAATAATACTTCTTGGAGCGTTTTTTGCCTGCGCCGAAACAGCTGCAGTTGTCATGATAAAAAATGCACTAAATAAAATAATTTTCCCTTTCATAAATTCTTATTATATAATTGGTTGTTGATGAAAACAAAAATATAGAAATTAACTTAAATTGCAACTTTATTGATTTTTTTTTTCAAAAAAAAACCTTAAAAAAACCTTAAAAACCAGCCTTATGTCGAGAAAATGTGCGTTTTAACGGGCTTTTTGTTAAAATTGTTAAAACAAAAACCGTAAGATATTCCCCATGAAATAATGACGCTTTTAGTCTATAAATAGCCAAAAAATATGTACGTTTATCGTTTTGAGTAAAAAAATATTAACAAAAAAGTCTTGATATCTGCTCGCGTGAAGTAATTTATTAACAAAAGTTAGTTAATATACAGCAAAGTTTTTAGCAAAAATCAATCATAATCTCATAAATGAAAACCGGTCGATAATCTTTCATTCGAAAATTTTTGACTACATCATTTTCTTCTATCTTTGCTTCATGCAATTTTCTCAAATTTTAGGACAGGATTACATCAAAAGCCACTTAATAAAAAGTGCATCCTCAGGACGAATTCCACATGCGCAATTATTCATTGGGCCTGAAGGAAGCGGGACATTATCTACAGCAATTGCTTATGCACAGTACATTTTGTGCAATAATACCGGAAATGAAAACGAAAATGGAAACGATTCCTGTAATTTGAAATTTCAAAACATTTCGCATCCCGATCTGCATTTTATTTACCCAACAGTAACAACCGAAGATGTAAAAACCAAACCTAAAAGCTTAGACTTTATTCAGGATTGGCGAACATTTATTCAGGAAATGCCCTATGGCGGATTATTTGACTGGTATAAAGTTCTGGGTGTTCAAAATAAACAGGGCGAAATCAGGGTCGAAGATGCACAGGAAGTTTTAAAGTCGCTTTCGCTGAAATCCTACGAAGGCGGTTATAAAATCATGATTATCTGGATGGCCGATAAAATGAATATCGCGGCATCAAATAAACTTTTAAAGCTACTCGAAGAACCTTCTGATAAAACGATTTTTATTCTCATTTCTGAAAACGAAGAAGATATTATACAAACCATACGTTCACGCTGTCAGGTAATTCACTTTAACGGACTGCCGGAAAAAGTGATTGCCGAAGCGCTGGTTGCAAAAGAAAATATCGATTCTAATTTTGCAAAAAAAATTGCCCATCAGGCTCAGGGAAATTTTAGTAAAGCCATGCATTTACTAAAAGAAGACGATTCTGAATATCCTTTTGAGCAATGGTTTGTTAATTGGGTTCGTGCCGCTTTTAGAGCAAAAGGAAACGCAGCCGCAATTCAGGATTTAATTTCCTGGAGTGAAGAAATTGCCGGACTTGGCCGCGAAAGCCAGAAAAAATTCATTCAGTTTTGCATCGAAATGTTCAGACAGGCATTATTGCTGAATTATCAAGCACCAAGTTTAGTTTATATTGAGCCAAAAGTCGACAAATTCAAACTCGAAAATTTTGCACCATTTGTAAACGGAAATAACATTCATGAAATTTTCAAAGAACTTTCAGATGCGATGTATCATATTGAAAGAAACGGAAATGCAAAAATAATCTTAACCGATTTATCTATAAAACTGACTCGTTTAATTCATAAAAAATAGTCCCCAAATGAATAATGTTGCTTCTATTTTATTACTGGCATTTTTAGCCTTAACTTTTTTACAATCAGGCTATGAAAAGATTTTTTACTGGAAGGATAATGTAAGCTGGCTTAAAGAACATTTTGCCAAAACACCTTTAAAAAATCAGGTGCCGCTTGCTTTACTTCACTTACTGATTTTAGAATTAATTTCTGGAATTTTATGTGTAGTTGGAGCCATACAATTGTTAACAAACAGCGGACGCGAATATGGTTTTTACGGAGCCATATTTTCTTGTATCTCTTTGTTAATGATGCTTTTCGGACAACGTTTAGCTAAAGATTACGATGGTGCGAGAACCATTGTTATATATTTTATTCCTGCTGTAATGGCAGTTTATTGGTTGAATTAATCAACTTCAATTTTTAAAAAATTAAGTCACTAAATCATTTTAATCTGTGATGCCGATAGTTATCGGGAGTGTCAAAACAAATTTTACAACAAAAAAATGAATCCAAAACACCCTTCAGAATCCCTAACAATATTAACCGATTTAGTTTTACCGAGCGAAACTAATCCTTTAAACAATCTTTTCGGAGGCGAATTATTAGCCAGAATGGATCGTGCCGCAAGTATTGCTGCCCGCAGACATTCACGCCGAATTGTAGTTACGGCATCTGTAAATCACGTAGCTTTTAACAGAGCCATTTCGCTTGGAAGTGTGGTTACTGTCGAGGCCAAAGTATCAAGATCATTCAAAAGTTCTATGGAAGTTTTCATAGATGTTTGGGTAGAAGACCGCGAATCTGGAAACAGAACAAAAGCCAATGAAGCAATTTATACTTTTGTTGCCGTAGATGATACCGGAAGACCTGTCGAAGTACCGCCAATTGTACCGGAAACAGAACTTGAAACACAACGTTTTGAAGCCGCTTTACGTCGTAAACAATTGAGTTTACTACTTGCCGGAAAAATAAAACCTTCTGACGCCACAGAATTAAAGGCTTTGTTTTTATAGTGAAATTTGTGACAATTTGGAACAATTTGAAACAATGAAACTTCAAAATAAAGAAGTATTTTTACAAAATTATTAAGTCTGACAAATTAAAATCAAAAAATTGATTTTGAAATCTTTTGATTTTAGTTTGAAAGAAAAATATAACAATTTTAGACATTAAGAAAAGATGAGTTCAGACAAAGAAGCCAAATTAAAAGCGTTACAGTTAACGCTTGATAAACTTGACAAAACCTACGGAAAAGGAACCGTAATGAAAATGGGCGATAAAGCCATTGTGGAAGTAGAAACGATTTCTTCTGGCTCACTTGGCGTTGATTTAGCTCTTGGAGTAAATGGATATCCAAAAGGAAGAATTATTGAAATATACGGACCAGAATCTTCTGGTAAGACAACATTAACATTGCATGCTATTGCCGAAGCTCAAAAAGCAGGAGGAATTGCTGCATTTATTGATGCTGAGCATGCTTTTGACAGAAACTATGCTGAAAAATTAAATGTTGATATCGAGAACTTAATCATTTCTCAGCCAGATAACGGTGAGCAGGCTTTAGAAATTGCCGAAAACTTAATTCGTTCTGGAGCTATAGACATCGTTGTAATTGACTCTGTTGCTGCTTTAACTCCAAAAAGCGAGATCGAAGGAGAAATGGGAGATTCTAAAATGGGTCTTCATGCACGTTTAATGTCTCAGGCTTTAAGAAAACTTACCGGAACTATCAGCAAAACAAATTGTACTGTTTTCTTTATCAATCAGCTGCGTGAAAAAATTGGGGTTATGTTTGGTAATCCTGAAACAACAACTGGTGGTAATGCGTTAAAATTCTACGCTTCAGTACGTTTAGACATTCGTCGTTCTTCACAAATCAAAGACGGTGAAAACGTAATTGGAAACAGAACTAAAGTTAAAATCGTTAAAAATAAAGTGGCACCGCCTTTTAAAACTGCTGAATTCGACATTATGTACGGAGAAGGAGTTTCTAAAACAGGTGAAATTCTTGACTTAGCTGTAGAATTTGATATTGTTAAAAAAGCAGGATCTTGGTTTAGCTACGGAGATACGAAACTAGGACAAGGACGTGACGCTGTAAAAAATTTAATTAAAGATAATCCTGAATTAGCTGATGAGTTAGAGGTTAAAATTAAAGCTCATATAAAAGAATTAGCAGACGCTTAAATTCTATAAGAATAGTAAAAGATCATTATATCTAAACCCGACAATTTTAAAATTGTCGGGTTTTTTATTTTTTAAAAAAAATTAGAAAGTAACGCAACCTTTTTAAAACAAACTCATCTATTAAACAGACATACGATTTGTTTTTGGTAAAGGCCATAAATACCAATAAGTCGTTTTTTAGAATAAATTTGGTTGGTTGATTCAGTTAAAATCCGTTAGTATCCAAGAACTAACGGATTTTTTATTCAATATTTTAAAGAAATTTCTTCTTTCAACGCAACCTTTTTGACTTTTAGTTCTCTTAGTAATATGTTACATTAACTTGAGTTTAAATAAACTCTTTATTATCAACCCTATAAATATTTTAATCATGAAAGAGAGAATAGAAGTGTTGTTGAATAAAAACCGCAGGAAAACTAAATTAAAATTTAAAAAAGTATTACGATTTATCTCTGAAAAAATTATACACCGATAAACTTTTTGAATTATAAACGGGGGTTTTTATTCAAAAGAAAACCCGACAATTTTTTAAATTTTGTCGGGTTTGTATTTTTAATTACTCTTTTAAATCTTTCTTTTTAAATTCGAGTAAACCTTTATAAATCATCTGTCTTACTGTATCTCTAAGCTCTTTTCTATTGTCAGATGTGAGTCCGTTTGTTTCTACGAAAGGCAGAATCCTGCCGCGCATTTTCCCAAGGCTGCCACTTAAAAACCTATATGGAAAACGGTCTTTATTGTCAGGAAATACAATAGGTACAATTGGAATCTGATGTTCTATGGCAAGTCTAAAAGCACCATCTTTAAACTCGTCCAGTAAAATCGATTCATCATCCGGAACTCCTCCTTCGGGAAAAATACAAATACTTAAACCTTGATTTAAACGGCTTTGAGCTCTTTTAAAAACATCGTTTTTGCTTTTAGATGAATTTCTGTCTACCAAAATACAGGTTCTTTTGTAAAAAAATCCAAACAACGGAATCTTTACAAGTTCTTTCTTTCCAACAAAAACAAAAGGATTTTTAATAATCGCCAGCATCAGCATAATATCGGTCATCGAAGTATGATTTGCTACAATCATATAACTTTTTCCCTTAATGAGTTTTTGATCGCGCTTTACTTTGTAATAAAATCCCATCCCGAAAAGAATGAATTTAGCCCAAATGCGGGCCATTTTAAAGAAATATGGATATCCTCTCTCAGAGATGATAGAAATTAGCAATAACGGCAGCATAATGAGTATTGGAACCGCCATCAAGATATAAAACCAAATGCGCCAAACAATCCAAAAAACAATTTTTAATCCTTTCATGGTTTCAAATGTAAGAAAACAGAAGTGAATTTTATAAAAGAATTTACATTCCAATAAACTTTGCGAACTTTGCGGTTAAATTAAAAATAAACTTTGCGAACTTTGCAGTTAAAATTAAACTTGCAATATTTGCGGTTAAGAAAAAAACTAGAATGGCAAAAATACTTACAGGTGTTCAAAGTACAGGAACACCGCATTTAGGAAATTTATTAGGCGCAATTATTCCAGCAGTCGAATTATCAAATAATCCGGCAAACGAATCTTTTTTGTTTATTGCTGATCTACATTCAATCACTCAGATTAAAGATGGAAAAACTTTAAGAGAAAACACATACAGCACAGCTGCAGCTTGGCTTGCATGTGGTTTAAATCCTGAAAAAGTTACGTTTTACAGACAATCTGATGTGGTGCAGACTACTGAATTGACTTGGTATTTAAGCTGTTTTTTCCCTTTTCAGAGATTAACTTTAGCACATTCTTTTAAAGATAAAGCTGATCGTTTAGATGATGTTAATGCGGGACTTTTTACGTATCCCATGTTAATGGCTGCAGATATTTTATTATATGATGCTGAATTTGTTCCAGTTGGAAAAGATCAATTGCAGCATTTAGAAATTACTCGTGATGTTGCGGCTCGTTTTAATCACCAAATGGGTGAAACTTTTGTACTTCCAGAAGCAAAAATTCAAGAAGACATTATGCTGATTCCCGGAACAAACGGTGGCAAAATGAGTAAATCTGCCAATAATATTATTAATATATTCCTGGATGATAAGTCTTTACGCAAACAAGTAATGAGTATCGAAACAGATAGTACACCACTTGAGGCACCTAAAAATCCAGATACTTGTAACGCATTTGCTATTTATTCTTTGTTAGGAAACGATGAGCAAATTGCAGAAATGAGAGCAAACTATCTTGGTGGAAATTACGGTTACGGTCATGCGAAACAAGCTTTGTTTGAATTGATTACCGAAAAATTCAAAACAGAAAGAGAAAAATATAATTACTATATCAATAATCTAGAAGAAGTTGATGCTCTGTTGAAAAAAGGTGCGGCAAAAGCTTCTGTTATTGCTGATGGTGTTTTAGCAAAAGTTAGAGAGGTTCTTGGATTTCAAAAATAGAATTTTAATTTCCTTTCCCTACAAATATAAACGCTGGTCTCAAATATTGACCAGCGTTTTTCATTTAATCATTTTTTTTTGTAACTTCAACTATACTAATTTTTTAAACATAAAAAAATGAATAAGTATATAGAAGATTATGATGTTCCCCCATATCTATTTCAAATCATAAATATTGTTTTCGCTTTACTCTTGGTTTATTTTATACCGATTGTACAAACACTTTACAAGGAAATAATACATAAGATTTTCTGCGTTAAATTGATTCAAAAAGTTTTCCTGGCAATGGTCTTATTAATCCTTTTAGCTCCATATTTAATAGAAGAGCAGACATTTTAAAAATTGGAAAATCACATTTAATTGCAATGATGTCTAACAACTCTTTTCCATTTTTTTGAAGAAAGTCGTAGATCTTTTGTTCTTCAGGTTCCAATTCAACAAAAAGCTGTTTTTGAATTGGCTTAAATTTTTCTTTAATATCCCAATTCAGCATGTAAATTAAATCAGCGGCATTTGTTAATAAATTTGCTTTCTGAGTTTTAATCAGGCTATTACAGCCCTGACTGTATTTGTCCGTCACTCTTCCCGGTACCGCAAACACATCACGATTGTATTCATTTGCCATATTTGCCGTAATAAGCGAACCGCCTCTATCTGCAGATTCAATGACAATGGTGGCTTCAGTCATACCGGCTACAATACGATTTCGACGAACAAATTTCTCTTTATCGGGATTAGAATCACTCCAAAACTCCGTTATAAAACCTCCATTCTCTTCCATTTTTGACATGTATTTTTTGTGCGTTTTCGGATAAATCTGATTTAAACCGTGAGCCAAAACACCAATTGTCTGTAAATTATAATCTATAGCAGCCTGATGTGCAACAATATCAACACCATAGGCAAAACCGCTGACAATAACTGGATCTAAAGGAGCCAAATCTTCAATTAATTTCCGGCAGAATTCTGTTCCGTAAGAGGTAATCTGCCGTGTGCCTACAATACTGATAATTTTCTTATTTTTTAGATTAATAGTGCCACCAGAAAAAAGTAATACAGGAGAATCAAAACAATGTTTTAAACGATCAGGATAGTTTTCATCCTGAAAATAGGAAACCTCTATCTTGTTCTTTTTAATAAACTCAAGTTCTTGATTGGCTTTCTCAAAAATACTTTTGTCTTTCAAATTTTTTAATAAAACTGTACCAACTCCATCTATAGCAGCAATTTGGTTTACATTAGTTTTAAAAACAGCCTCTGCCTTTCCGCAATTTGTAAGCAGTTTTTTTGCCATAATATCTCCAACTCCGTCCACTTTAAGTAAGGCTAATAAATAAAATAATTCCTGATCTGACATCTTGATAAAATATTATGTAAAATAGAGTTTTAAACTTAATTAAAATAAGTCTGCAAATATGCTAAAAACAAAGTAATTTCTTAATAAAAAAAGGTATTTATAATAAATAAATTTTATACGTACTAATAACCTAAATGTTAAAATACTGAAAATTAATTGTCTATAAAAATATCAGAATTGTTAATAAAAATTGTGAATAAAATTTTGATAACTATATTCATTACCTAACTTTGTTACCATGAAAATCGAAACTTACATCGCGCAGTTATTGTATCGTTATCAGTGTGTAACGGTTCCTGGATTTGGAGCATTTTTAACCGAAATTCAATCGGCTCAGCTGAATGAAAGCACAAATTCGTTTTTTCCACCTAAAAAAACAGTCTTTTTCAACAGCCGTTTAAAAAACAATGACGGACTGCTGGCCAATCATATCGCTCAGGCAGAAAATATATCTTATGGAGCAGCTGTAAATGGTATAGCTTATGAAGTTCAAAATTGGAAACAAACTCTTGAAGATAATGTTGTTATAAGTCTAAAAAACATTGGAGATCTGCGTCTTAATTCTGAGAGCAATATCATATTTACACCCAATGAGCAAATAAACTATTTGGCAGCTTCTTTTGGATTAAGCCCATTTGTTTCTCCGTTGGTTAAAAAAGAAATATTCGAGAAAAAAATAGAACAAATAGAAAAAGAGCCGGTTTCTATATATGAAAATGAAGAAGTTAAATCGTCAAGATCATACTTAAGATATGCGGCAATTTTCGTTCTTGGACTTGGAATAACCGGAAGCATTGGATATCCATTGTATCAAAATCAAATTACGGCACAAACACTTGTTGTTGAAGGAAATGTTCAGAAAAAAGTTCAGAATAAAATTCAGGAAGCAACATTTGTTATTCAAAACCCTATACCAGCAGTAACTTTAGTAGATTCAGCAAAAGTTGAAACTACAGAAAAATTAATGCCCTATCACATTATGGCTGGTGCTTTTAGAAGTGAAGCTAATGCCAGAAAAGCGTACAACCAATTAATCAAAGACGGTTACAGTGCAAGAATGCTTGGCGAAAACAAGCATGGATTATTTCCGGTTTTGTATGGAAGTTATGCTTCAATGGCCGAAGCTGAAAAAGCTCAAAAAGAAATTCAAAAAGGCGAAAATCCAGATGCCTGGATTCTAGTTGAAAATCTATAAAATCTTAAAATCCTATTCTAAACGAATAGGATTTTTTTTTGTTTTATTCTGTTGTTTTAAAAATTTTATCGGGTCTTTTTTACCAATTTCATCTTCTAATTTAGTTTAGTAATTAAACTTTTAAAAGATGAAAACAACTTTAAAAACAGCAGCAATAGCATTTTTTATAATGAACTCGCAGTACTTTTTTGCCCAGCAGATAAATACTGAACAAAGTGCTCAGGAAATTGAATTAAAAAATTATCAAAATGATCTGAAAAGAATTACGGCAGATAATCATAAAAGTCTTGACAATAAAATTTCAGATTTGAAAAAACAGCTGAAAGATTTCGAAACAAAAAAGAAAAATCTATCCAGATCTGAAGATAATTTAAACACAACTGCAGATAAAATAAGTAAATTAGAACTGGTTAACAAAAAAATTGAAAATAAAATAACCACCTCTATAACCTCTGATGAAGAAATTCAAAAACTAAGGATTAAAATAAAAGAAAACGAGGTGAACATTCAAAAACTTAAATTAACGCAAATAACGCAGCAAAAAGAGCTTGAAAAGGCTATTTCAATTCTTTGACGCAAACAAATAATCCTATTCGGTATGAATAGGATTTTTTATTGCTTAGCGTGGAACAATTTTGGCATTCTGAGAAAGAATCTCTTTGTTGTTCTCGTAAATTGTTAAAGTTGCCGGCGGAGAATCTGAAGTGCCCAAAACAATGATATAGCATTCGTAAAGATAGGCACCGCTTTTAAAATCAAATTTGCTGTTTCCTCCGCTTCCTTCTGCACTCCATTTTCCGTTAGAAATAATCAAATCCGGTTTTTCACTCATTGTTTTTTTAACTGACCAGGAAGCATATCTGTACTTCTCATTCCCTAAATCATCAATTCGGATTCGAAATTTAGCAGTTTCCAAAACATACAAAGGCTTCTTAAAATTAGCAATGCTGGAATGCAGGTTCTTTTTTTGAGAAGCAATCAGTTTCTCTTTTAGTTCTTTTTCATATTTTGACTGATAGTTTATCGTTCTCAATTTTCCATCTGTATCCATCCAGATTGTTCCGTTATTTAGCATAATGCCTCGCCATCCAACTTCTGACCAATCTTTATCGACTTTTGACGATATAATTTCTTTCTTCAAACCTGCATCAAAAACTTCAGAATATCGCTTAATAAACTCTGTTTTGTTTTTGATTGAAGGGATAGGATTTTCCCTTTTTAACGGATATGAAATGATCTTTGCAATTTCTTCTTTCTTATCCCCTTTTACGTTATCAATAAAAGTTTGAATAAATTTTTGATATTCTTTTTTAAGTTCCTGTGCCGAGACATTTGTGACAGAAAAAATAATTAATGTGATGTATATGAGCTTTTTCATGATTTCTATTTTACATAATGTTTTTATAATTGATTCTAAAATTTAGAATATAAACCCAAGTTACAAAATCTTATGCCAAGCCGGGAGGAAAATTCCAAATCTAAATTCCAAATCTAAATTCCAAATCTAAATTCCAAATCTAAATTCCAAATCTAAATTCCAAATCTAAATTCCAAATCTAAATTCCACATCTTAATTCCAAAATATAAAATCAGTTAATGCTGGCTTTAAACATCTTAAGTTCATCCCAGGTAAATTCTTCACCGTATTTTTCTTTTAGCGGACTCAAAGATTCTTCCTGATAAAACTGAAATGCTTCACGTAAAGCAAGGATTTTATCATACGGAAGTACATCCGAAATATCCACTTTCTTTGCCTGTATTAGTTTTACCAAATGAGATTCGACAGTTTGTACTGTGAGCTTTCTAATGCGCGAAATATCTTCAATTGAATTTTTTGCCAGCCAAAGTTCATATGTTTCTTCCACTGTGGTCTTTTTTGACCCTTTTTCGGCTGTTTTGTCAACTTTTTTGGCAGAATAACGTATAACAGGCTCGTCGACTTGAAACATGTCTGTATTTGCCATTTTATAGTCTTCTTTGATTTTAGAAATTTTGTCTGTTTTATAATTTTTGATTGCTGGAGATGTCAAACTTTCTTTACTGATTGTTTCACGGGAAACCACAATATCAACCAGAAGTTTGGCTTTCATCAAACGTAAAACCGCTTTAGTCTGCAAATCGTCAAGCAATGCTAATTCCTCGTAAAACTCTTTTACTTTTTTAAATTTCTGAATTTCAGCCATTTTACTCAAAATATCAGAAACCAATTTATCCATTGGTTTAAAAAAGTAATCATAAGCCGCTACTACCCTTTCCTGCACAAACTTTAAATCAACCGTTTCTTTACTGAAAATTTTATTGAGCTGCTGAATAAATTTCTGCGAAGGATCTGCCAATGCTTCGATTGTATCCATACGTTTATGCGCCCAGGCTGAATGTTTTGATTTTTCTGAAGCGACGGCATTTTCGTTGTAACTAAAACGATGATTTCTCCATTCCTGAGCTAAATCTGTCCAGTTAAAACTGTTTATCAAATAGTTATGAATAAAATTTTTGGTTTCAAAATGAAGTGAATTTTTTAAATCGTTTTCTGTCGCTTTATTCAAAGCATAATCCATTACGTCCTGATCGTTCGACAAACCATTCATTTGCATCTTAGAAAGCAAAATAAGCCCGTTTAAGGAAGTTAAACGCGAAAGTGCAACATACGCTTGTCCGGGCAGAAAAACTTGCGATACATCGAGCGCAGCTTTCTCAAAAGTTAAACCCTGACTTTTATGAACCGTAATGGCCCATGCCAATTTGATTGGATAATGGGCAAAAGTGCCTAAAACTTCTTCTTCAATTTCTTTGGTCAATTCGTTGACTTTGTAACGAATATTTTTCCATTCGTATTTTTCAACTTCGATAGTTTTGTTTTCTTCAGGAAAATGAACAAAGATTTCTTCTGCCGAAAGCGATTTTATAACACCCATTTTTCCGTTAAAATATCGTTTTTCAAAAGACGCATCATTCTTAACAAACATTACCTGAGCACCGACTTTTAATTTTAAATTTTCTTCTACAGGAAAAATTTTCTCCGGAAAATCACCCACTACAAATGGCTGATAGGCAAATTCGTTTCCTGCTAAATCATTAATAGCCTGCTCATTTATAGCATCGGCTTTTGCGTTGTGTGTGGTTAAAGTGATATAACCCGGATTATTCTTTAAGTCGAAATCCGGCTGTACATATTGGTTTAAAACCTCAATATCTTCCGTGGTAATTTGATTGTTTCGCAGATTGTTTAAAACTGAAATAAAAACATCATCGCTCTGACGATAAATCTTTGATAGTTCGATATACAAAGGCGGATTTTGTTGAATTACATGCGAATGAAAAAAGAATTTCCCTTTGTAATAATTTCTCAAAGTCCTCCATTCTTCATCCCTAATTACCGGCGGTAACTGCAATAAATCGCCAATAAAAAGCACCTGAACACCGCCAAAAGCACGGGTATTTCTTCGAACTGTCTGCATCATAAAGTCAATTGCATCCAGTAAATCAGCGCGAAGCATACTGACTTCATCAATGATCAGTAATTCCATATTTCGAATCACATTTCGCTTTACATTGTTCATTTTGAAATGTCGGCGAAGCGATTCTTTATTTTCGAATTTTACGGTTTCTGTAAACTGCGAACTTTCCTCATACGAAGGAATAAATGCCGAAAATGGCAGCTGAAACATGGAATGAATCGTTACGCCGCCTGCATTTAACGCTGCAATTCCGGTTGGGGCAACAACTACTGTGTTTTTGTGTGTTGTTGCTATAATTTCACGTAATAAAGTCGTTTTTCCTGTACCGGCTTTACCCGTCAGGAAGATCGATTTTTGTGTTTGATTTATGAATTGTAAAGTGTAAGCTGCGGCTTCTGAAACATTTTGCATTAGGCTGGAATTAAACGTCAAAAATATCGCATTTTTATAAAAGAAAAAAACCTAAATCCAATGTGGATTTAGGTTTTTCAATTTTAGTTTAGTTAGTTTGGCAGTTTTTATTTTTTAGCTTCTTCCGCTTTTACAGGAGCTTTTTCTTCTGCTTTTGGAGATGCTTTGTATTTGTCATTCAAAGCTTTAGTTACTTCTTTTGTAATATCATACTTTTCTTCAGCATACAAAACAGTAGCTGCATCGCCAGTACCGTAGATATAAGAATAACCGTTTTTCTTACCGTATTCTTTGATGAATTTTTTAACTCCGCTTACCAAAGAATCCATTTCTACACCACTTTCTTGCTGTAATTGCTGCGATAATGCTTGTTGAGCATATCCTAATTGCTGCTCTCTTTTTTGTAATTCTGCACCTCTTTGTTGTGCCCATTGCTGGCCATTTGCCTGTGCCTGACTTTGAAAATTAGCAGCGTCTTGTTTAAAACGAGTAATTTCAGCTTGCAGCTGTCTTCCTTTTTCTTCTGCCTGAGCTTTGTATTTAGCCTCAAGGTCTTTTGCTTCAGTGTACTCTTTCATCAAAACTGAAGTATCTATGTAAGCTGTTTTTACTTCCTTAACTTCTGTTGCCTTATTACACGAAACAACTAAAATTGAAAGTGCGATAATTACTAATGCTTTTTTCATTTTCTAAATTTCTATTTTTTTATTGTATGAAAGACAAAAATATAAAAAAATAAATAGCATCAACATAAAGTTTAAAAAATGCTCTAATTTTATGATATTGGTTTTGTTTATGGTCTAAATTACTACTATAAAATATCACTATTGAAAGTGGCTTTTACAGCTTTTGTTAGAGCCATTTTCTCTAAAAAGTCAATACAAATCCTCATTTCACCTGAGAAAATGCCTTAAATGCGCTTATTTTACGTTTTAGTGGTTTTTTATTGCTTAAATCTGCGCTGAAAACTTTTTTGAAATTTTAGTTTCAAATTTTATCTAAAAAAGTGGTTTAAGCACAATGATCTATCTTCATTTTAAAAACAGCCATTTTTCATAAAAAAATATTTTTCTTTTGAACAGTTTTTAAATTTTCATTTTTCGAGATTCGAAAAACCAAAATGTAAAAAATTAAAATCCTGAAATTTTTATTCGGAAAGATTCAAAATTTGAAATAAAAAAAATCAATAAAAAAATTGAAAAAAAGCCCAAATTTAAAGGCATTGATTTTATTTATGGATGAAAAAAAAGCTATAAAAGAACACTATTAAAAGTGGCTTTCATAGCTTTTATTACAGCTGTTTTCTTAAAAAAGATAACACAAACCCTCATCTTACCCAAGAAAACACCTTAAATGCGCTTATTTTGCGTTTTAGCTGTTTTTTAGCACGTAAATGTGAGATGAATACTCCTTTGTGCTTGATGCTTTTAAATTTGATCTTAAACCAATAAAAAATGCACGGATAAAATTCATTTTTCCGGTTTTGTATTTTTCAGAAAGAAGACTCACATAAAATGAATCAAATTTCATTGGAAGCACTTTTTCTAATTTCATGTCTACTTTTTCGAAAAGTGATTTTATTGCTTTTTTCGAAAAATGCCAAAAATGAATTGGCACATCAAAAGCTGCCCAAAATTCACCGTAATGTTTTGCATCGAAAGATTTGAAATTTGGAACCGCAATAATTAATGTTCCAGTTGGTTTTAATAAACGCTTCAACTCCTGAATTTGAAATTCCAAATTTGGAACGTGTTCTAAAACGTGCCACATTGTAATTACGTCAAAAGAATTATTTTCGAGTTCGCTGATTTCTTCAACAAATGAAATTCCTTTTTGCTTGGCAATATTTTTTGCCCGTTCGCTTGGTTCAACTCCAATGACATTCCAGCCGTCGTTTTTTGCCGTTAATAAAAAATCACCCGTTCCGGCACCAATATCTAAAATTTTTCCTTTTTGGGATTGTTCCGAATTAATCAAATTCAGTTTGTTTTTTAAAGCTATACTTTTTACAAAATGATAGGCTTTTTCAAAAACAGAACGTTTGTTATCTGTGTGCGAAATATAATCTTCGCTTTCATAATATCTTCCTAAATTTTCTAAATCTGGCTGCGGAGAAGTAATAAGCATATCCAGATTTTCATCATAGTACAGATCGAAAATTTCTTTCGAAACAGAATGGTCTTTTACAGTAAGAAAATGTTTTTTGTTTAAAACGTCCATTTTTAAATTCTTGGTATTTTTGGTTTAATTCATGAGAAATGCTAAAAATGAAAAATCACTTTTAGCATCATTTTTTATTTCTATTTATTTGTTCAATTTATTTTAACTGCAGAAATTTTTCATTTTCGATTTTTGTATTTTCATAAACACTAAAACCATTTTGATATAAAACAATAAAGAAGATTTACACCCTTCTCATTTTACATTATATCATTTTCATAATCGATAATCCAGCCATTCAAATTGAAGTGTGTTTTTTTTTTTTTTTTTAAAAAAAAAATTCTTCAAGCAATATTGTTCCGTTTTCATTTCTAAAAATCTGATTATTTATCAGTATCAAAAACCAATTTTCTGATCTCGAAAAAAAAATAAAAAATCCAGCTTTTAATTTTATATAACGTATCAAATAACAAATAATGTTTTGTATTTGAAAGATCGTTTAAATACAATTCAAAATCCTACATTGTTTTGCAATTTAATATTGTTGGATATTTCTAGTTCAAAAATTGTATCAAGACTTCTTCTCTTTTTAGATAAATTATTTTCGATAATCTTCATAAATGAAACTTTAGATTTTTATATCTTTTATCATTCTGAGAAACGAGAAATCTTCCTTAACAATTCCACAACTAAAAAAACAAATCCTTGTTGAAGCAACGAAAATTCTTTTTCCTCAGAAATGACAAACTATATTAATTTTGATTTTGTTTCACGTGGAACAAATTCTATTTTTATTTTCAGAGCTTAGATTTTAGATTACTTTATTGGAATCTAAAATTTAATTCATTTGAATTGTTTCACGTGAAACAATTCAAATAAACTTCAAATTATGCGATCGTACAAAATCTAAAATATAAACTAAGAAATCCAAAGTCTCTATCTTCCCATATAAATCAAAAGCACAGAAATATCACTTGGTGATACGCCGCTAATTCTTGATGCCTGAGAAATTGTAACTGGTCTGATTTTACTTAATTTTTGTTTCGCTTCAATCGACATTGATTTGATTTTATTGTAATCGAAATTCTCCGGAATTTTCACTTCTTCTAAACGAGTAAGTTTATCAGCGTTGTTTCTTTCCTTCTCGATATAACCAGAATATTTAACCTGAATTTCGGCTTGTTCTAAAATTTCTTTATCCAAATCATTTTCTTCAACATATGCTTTTACTTTTTCAAATTTCAGCATATCCTCCAAATCAATTTGCGGACGCGAGAATACTTTAAACATTTTATCACCTTGCGTAATTGGAGCTGTTTCTTTCGCTTCTAAAATTGGATTTGTTTCTGCAACCGAAACACTCGTTTCTTTGAAGAACGCAACCATTTTTTCAGACTCGTTTAATTTCTTTTCCATTCTTCGCAAACGAGCTTCAGAAGCAAGACCAATTTCATGTGACATTGGTGTCAATCTAAAATCAGCATTATCTTGTCGCAACAATGTTCTATATTCTGCTCTTGATGTAAACATACGATAAGGCTCTTCCGTTCCTTTCGTAATTAAGTCGTCGATCAAGACTCCAATGTATGCTTCATCACGTTTCAAAATTAACGGCGCTTTTTCGTGCACTTTTAAATGCGCATTTATTCCGGCCATCAAACCTTGCGAAGCTGCTTCTTCATATCCTGTCGTTCCATTAATTTGTCCGGCAAAATATAATCCTTCAACTAACTTGGTTTCCAAAGTATGTTTCAATTGCGTCGGCGGGAAATAATCATATTCGATTGCATAACCCGGACGGAAGAATTTCACTTTCTCAAAACCAGCAACAGAACTCAATGCTTTAAATTGAATGTCCTCTGGAAGCGAAGTTGAAAATCCGTTTACATAAACTTCACAAGTATTCCATCCTTCCGGTTCAACAAAAAGCTGGTGGCGTTCTTTATCTGCAAATCGATTAATCTTATCTTCAATCGACGGACAATATCTCGGACCCAAACTTTTTATTCTTCCATTGAACATTGGTGAACGATCAAAACCTTCTCTCAAAATATCATGAACTTCCAGCGAAGTGTATGTCATGTGACAAGATCTTTGATGCGTTAACGGAACGGTCAAATCCGAATAAGAAAACTTATCCGGAACTGCATCTCCTTTTTCTTCGTTCATTTTAGAATAATCCAAAGAACGTCCATCAACTCGTGGAGGCGTTCCCGTTTTCATTCTTCCAGCTTCAAATCCTTCTTTGATCAAATCTTCGGTAATTCCGGTTGCAGCACTTTCGCCTGCTCTTCCTCCACCAAATTGTTTTTCTCCAATATGAATTAATCCGTTCAAAAAAGTTCCGTTTGTCAACACAACCGATTTGGATCGGATCTCTACTCCAAGTGAAGTTCTAATTCCTTTTATCTTTCCGTTCTCAATAATCAGACCTTTTACCATCTCCTGGTAAAAATCTAAATTTGGAGTTCCCTCCAACATCATTCTCCATTCTTCTGCAAAACGCATTCGATCACTTTGAACTCTCGGCGACCACATTGCTGGTCCTTTTGATTTGTTCAACATCTTAAACTGAATTGCAGTTCGATCTGAAACAATTCCGGAGTAACCTCCAAGCGCATCAATCTCACGAACAATTTGTCCTTTTGCAATTCCTCCCATTGCCGGGTTGCAAGACATCTGGGCAATGTTCTGCAAACTCATTGTAACCAATAAAGTTTTGGATCCTAAATTTGCGGCCGCGGCCGCGGCTTCAGATCCTGCATGTCCAGCACCAACTACAATAACATCGTATTCTTCTAAAAACATTTTGTTTTATTATTCTCTGCAAACCGTTTAAGGCGGTTTTCAGAATTAACTTTATTTTCATTTGTTCCACGTGGAACGGGATTTTTGTTTCAGGTTCTTCTTGTTTCACGTTTCAAATAAAACTTAAAAGGTTTCACGTGGAACACTTTTAATTTCAAACGCAAAACAAAATCTATTTATTTCAAGTGGAACGAATCAAGAAGTTCTGAAATAGAAAGTTCAAATTTCAAATCAGCAGACACAAATCCAAAACTTTACTTTTAAAAAAAGTTTAAAATTTAAAAGAATCTATATCTGTTCCACGTGGAACGAATTACCAAAATCTCGATTTATATATTCTTTTAAAAGATACTCTCTATAAAAAAGACTTTCTAAAATCATTATCAGTACTAAAAAAATAATCTTCTTTTTGTAATAATGTTTCACGTGAAACATTATTACAAATATTGTTCTTCTTCAAAACACGCTAAAAAACAATAAAAAAAATCTTTTAACTGTTCCACGTGGAACTATTTATTGTAAAATTTAAAATACAATCTAATAATTACTAAATATGTTTCACGTGGAACACATATTATTTAATTCATTGTTCCGTAAAATCTCAACTCTTTTTTAAGCGTTCCACGTGGAACGCTTACTTGTAATTCAATCACAATATGTTTCACGTGAAACATATTATAGATTTTAAAAAAGATGTTTAATTACTGTTCCACGTGAAACATCGCGATTTTTTCATCTTCTTTTGAACGCATAAGTTCTGCATCTGCATCACTTTTGTCTTTGTATCCACAGTAATGTAAAATGCCGTGAGCCAATACACGTTTCAATTCTTCTTCAAAAGAAACATTAAAATCTTTTGCATTGTCTTCTACTCTTTCAACAGAAACAAAAATATCTCCGTTTAATTCGTTACCAACTGTATAATCAAAACTGATAATATCTGTTAGTGTGTCGTGATTTAAATACTCTACATTTATTTTGTGCAGGTATTCATCATCACAAAAAATATAATTTATTTCTCCTTCATTCTTCTTTTCAGAAACAATAACAGCGCTTAACCAATCTGTTAAAGCTTGTTCATTGTCTAGAGAAAATTCGGTTTCGTAATTAAAGTTTATCATTTTGTATTAAAATATTCTTGAACCTTTTGATTAAAATTCGAGCGCAAAGGTAGCGATTGTCTATTTAAAATTTCTACACTATTTAAATAATCAGTTAATGAGCTTGGTAACGCATTTGAACGATTAGAAAATTCAGCCTTATTGGTTTCAGATTGACGCTTCGTATCTTGCCCTTGTTCCTGAACTGCATTGTTTAATTTTAATAATTCTTGCTGAATATTTAAAATTCTCTGCAGGTTCTCATTCTTAAATCCTTTATTTAAAATCTGTTTTTCTGAAGCTTTCATTTGTTCAATTGCAGATCTTCCTTGCATGTCTAATCCTTTTTTAGCTAACTCTTTTTGTAAAGCTTCACGAAGTTTAACCTGCTCTTTGTAAATCTCCATTATCTTTTCAGCATCTCCTTCTCCATCTTCACCATCGTTTCCTTCGTTACCTTTTCCTCCTTCTTTGCCACCTTGTCCATTTTTACCCTGACCATTTTTACCATCTTTTCCTTGTCCACCTTTTCCTTGTCCGCTTTCTTTACCTTGGCCTTGACCTTGTTTTCCTTCTCCACTTTTTCCTTGCTGACCACTTCCCGGTTTATCTCCCGGCTTCATACCTTCTTTCATTTTATCAGCCAGACCTTTTTGTTTTTGAATAATATCGGGTAATTGCATTCCTTGTCCGTCTCCTGGTTTTGGTTTTCCCATTCCCGGTTTAGACATTTGCATCTGCATATTATTTAAAAGGTCGCTTAAAAAATCGGCTAATTTGTTTGCAGATGAAACAGCGTATTGCTGATGTGAAACTCCTTTTGGGATTTGAACATCGGTTAAAACCTCAATTGCTTTATCCATATTATATTGTACGTTGCCAATTTCTTTGGTCACATCTTCTGCAATTTTTGGATTTCTTAATGACATTGCAAACAAACTATCATCGACATGACGGAACTGTTGTTTTAAATTCTGCTGAATTTTTATGTTCTTCGTATAAGCAGAAGAACCTAATTTCATCGATTTAAATTGTTTCATTACATCTTCCTGTGATAATGAAAATGCTAAAAGGTTATCCAGAATTTGACGAAGCATGGCAACATCTTCTTCTAATTGTTCTTGTTCTCCGCCTTCCATACTTGAACTCATTTGCTCAGCCATTGACTTCATTTTCTTTGAAGCACTTTTTTGTTTTGGCTTAGCCGAAGAAGTATTCTTTTTATTCAATTCTTCCGAAGCTTTATTCAAATCATTCTCTACCTCTTTTTCTTTTGAAGCGTCTTTAGGAATATCCAAAGGAGATTTCAAACTATTATTTTCATCTTTCAAATCTTTAAGATCTTCTTGAATTTTGTCAAATGATTTATTGATATCGTCTTGTTTCTCTTTTGTGTTTTCAGCATCTTTATTAGAAAGCTGTTCTTGCTTTTCTGCTAACTTATTTAGCTTCTCTGCAACTTGCTCTGCTTTCTTTTCTACATAAAAACGCTTTGTTAATTCGACTAATTGTTCTAAATTACGAGATTGGTTTTTACTGATTTGCTTGAACTTTTCCATCTTATCAAACAACTCTTCGCTGTTTAATTTATCGTTTAGGTTCTTCAACTCGTCCATTAATTTCTGATTTTTCTCTAAATCTTTCTCGGCATTATCTAAACGCTTTTGTAAATCTTCGGCAGTTTTATCTTTCTTCTCTGTATTGTATTTGTCTAAATTCTTGTTCATTTTTTCAGCAAACTGCTTCATCATTTCGTCTTGCTGTTTTTGACGTTTGATAAAATCATTTACTTTTTGCTGATCTTTAAACTCTAAATTATCTTTTTCTTTTCCGGTATTTTTTAGTTTATCCATTTCAGAAAATTGCTTTTCCTGATTCTTTAATGATTTTGATAAACTATTAATGTTGGCATTTTGCTGTTGCAATTCTGCATCCTGAATTTCATCTGTTGTAGAAACACGATCTGAAAATGTAGAAGATTTTGTACTCTTAAATCCGTGCAATGCATCATTATCAAAAACCTCAAAATAGTATTCATAAGATACTCCTTCTTCAACTGCAAGATTACTTGGAAAGTTAAAAACGAACTGATCAAACACTCCTTGCTTTACAGGAATGGTTCCTCGTTTTGCAGTTTGTGGTTTGCCATGTTCGTAATAAACAACTTGTAATTTTGATAAACCGTAGTCATCTCCCAATCTTCCTAAAACATAATTCTTATCTAATTTTAAACTATCCGGTGCTGGCGAAACGGTAATTGTTGGATGCTGATCTTTGATAACTGACAGCTGATAGTCTAATTTCTCATAGTTTTTAACCTTATTATTCGAAGTAAGAATTTGATATTCTGTATTTTGATTAATATTTTTAGCCAATTTAAACTCATTTTCGGCCTTATTAAACTTCAAAATTGAGTTTTCATCTTTCCAAACTACCTCTTGAGTTGACTGCGTTTTCATTTTCCAGGTTACAATTGTTCCTTCTGGTACGATTGCATTTCCGGTTCCCTGAATCGTTTCTGATTTCTTTTTTAGGTAAGATGGAAAATTCAAAACCATTTCGAAGTTGGCAATCGATGGAACTGTAATAACTTTTAATTCATATTCGTTTGATGAAACTGAATTTCCTTCAAATGAAAACTGCATATCTGTTGTTGGTTTTTCAATCTTAAATTCGAACTTTCCGGTTTGAGAAGATTCCATAAAATAGCTTTCGTTACCAATATGGATCATCACATTTTCTGGAACAACGTTTCCTTCTGTTTCTACTTTTACAATAAAATCTTTGTTTTGTTCTGTTTGAAGTTTATCATTTAAAACCACAAATTTGAAAGGAGCCGGTGGTAAAAATGCAGAATTAAAATGCACTACTCTATTAAAACTTTGCGAAATTATATTGCTGTTTCCTGAAACAAAAAACACTGCAAATAGCAAAACTGGAATCAATGCTAATGGCAAATATTTTTTATTTGATTTATAATTGATGGCATTTCCAAACGGAATTGGCTGCAATGAATTTGCTTTTTGTTCGATCGAAGCCAACATCAATTCAGAACTTTCTGCTGAATTCTCATTTGAAGAAAGCTGTAAAAAGTTCGTTAGTTTATCACTTACTTCTGTAAAATGATTTCCAATAATGGCCGAAGCCTGATTATAATCGATTCCTTTTTGAAGTTTGAACAACTTAAAAATTGGAAATAAGATAAAACGAAATAACAGAAAAACTTCTACTGCAATAAATATCCAGAATAAAAGTGTTCTTCCTAAGGGTTTCAGCCAAAGAAAATACTCTATAAAAAGTGTAAACAAGAAATACAAAAGTCCAAAACCAATAAAAAGAAGTGCTCCTTTTATCAATTCGTTCATGTAATATTTCTTTATAAATCCTTCTAACTTCTGATATATTGCAGATGATGTTTTCAAAATAAAATCTCTTTTAATTATAACCCATAAAAGTAGTAATTATAATAATACCTTTTAAGATTCTAAGTTACTAAGACGCTAAGGTTCTAAGATTGGAAAATCTAAAATCAACATTCTAAAATCTAAAATCATAAAACGTATCTTTGCATCAAAATTTTATACAAATGTCAAAGCAAGTTCGCGTGCGTTTTGCACCAAGTCCGACTGGACCATTACATATTGGCGGAGTTCGTACTGCCCTATTTAATTATTTATTTGCAAAAAAACATAACGGTGTTTTTTATCTGAGAATTGAAGATACAGATCAGACTCGTTTTGTTCCGGGTGCCGAAGCTTATATTATGGAAGCGCTGGAATGGCTGGGAATTTCTCCTGAAGAAACGGTTGGAAAAAATGAAAAATTTGGACCGTACAGACAAAGTGATCGTAAAGATTTATACCAAAAATATGCAGATCAATTGATCAATTCGGGCTGGGCGTATTATGCTTTTGATACACCGGAAGCTCTTGATGCTTTGAGAAAAGAACAAGAAGCGGAAGGAAAAACATTTATTTACAATCATACGATTCGTGAAAAGTTAGATACCTCTTTAGTAATTTCTGCTGAAGAAGTTTCTAAAAGAATTGCAAATGGAGAACATTATGTGATTCGTTTTAAAACTCCGGTTGATGAAACTTTACATTTAAAAGATATTATTCGTGGTGATGTTAAGTTCGAAACAAGTTTACTTGATGACAAAGTTTTGTTTAAAAGTGATGGAATGCCAACCTACCATTTAGCGAATATTGTTGATGATCATTTGATGGAAACTTCACATGTTATTCGTGGTGAAGAATGGTTACCATCGATGCCTCTTCACGTTTTATTATACAGAGCTTTTGGTTGGGATGCTCCAGAATTTGCACATTTACCTTTGATTTTGAAACCGGTTGGAAACGGAAAATTATCTAAAAGAGATGGTGATAAATTAGGATTTCCTGTGTTTCCATTGGAATGGAAAACGGAAGAAGGGATTTCATCTGGTTACAGAGAGAAAGGATTTTTCCCGGAAGCCGTTGTAAACTTCCTTGCTTTGTTAGGCTGGAATGATGGAACAGAGAAAGAATTATATTCATTAGAAGAATTAGTAGAAGCTTTTGACTTAAACAGAGTTCATAAAGCGGGAGCAAAATTTGATCCTGAAAAGAACAAATGGTTCAATCACCAATATTTAATCAAACAAAATGATGCCGATTTAGCGAAGAGCTTCTCTCCTATTTTGGTTGAAAAAGGTGTTGATATTTCTAAATATGATGTAACAAGAATCGTTTCTTTGATTAAAGAAAGAGCTCATTTCGTTTCTGAATTTTGGGATTTAACTGATTTCTTTTTTCAGGCTCCAACATCTTATGATGAAAAAGCAAGCAAAAATTGGAAGGAAGAAACTCCTTCTTTAATGAAAGAATTGATTTCGATTCTTGAAAATATTGAAGATTTTACTTCTGCAAACATTGAAACTATTGTAAAAGATTGGTTAACTAAAAACGAAATTGGAATGGGTAAAGTAATGCAGCCTTTCCGTTTGAGTTTGGTTGGAGCTTTAAAAGGTCCTCACCTATTTGACATTGTTGAAATCATTGGAAAAGAAGAAACTATTTCGAGAATTCAGAAAGCAATTGCAACTTTGTAATTAAAATTCAATTTAAAATAGAAACGCTAAGAAACATCCATCAAATGTTCTTAGCGTTTTTTTAATGTTTTAAAATTTTATTTTAGAGGAATTTTCGTAATTTACCAAAATCAAAAATATAAACTATATAACCATGAGTACAGCATTTATTATCTTTTTAGTATTGGCATTCTTCATTTTCATGTCCTCTTTCTTTACAGTAAAACAGCAATCTTCTGTAATTATCGAAAGATTTGGAAAATTTCAGAGTGTTAGAAATTCAGGATTACAGCTTAAAATTCCGTTAGTCGACAGATTGGCCGGACGTGTAAACCTTAAAATTCAACAGTTAGATGTAATCATCGAAACCAAAACCAGAGACAATGTTTTTATCAAAATGAAAGTTTCAGTTCAATTTAAAGTGATTCAGGAAAAAGTTTACGAAGCTTTTTATAAACTGGAATATCCACACGATCAAATTACTTCTTATGTATTTGATGTGGTTCGTGCCGAAGTTCCTAAACTAAAACTGGATGATGTTTTTGAAAGAAAAGATGATATTGCCGTTGCAGTAAAACGTGAATTAAATGAAGCAATGTCTACTTATGGATATGATATCATCAATACTTTGGTTACAGATATCGATCCGGATATTCAGGTAAAAAATGCAATGAACAGAATCAACGCTGCTGACAGAGAAAAAACAGCCGCCGAATTTGAAGCCGAAAGTTCAAGAATTAGAATTGTTGCAAAAGCAAAAGCTGAAGCTGAAAGTAAACGTTTACAAGGTCAAGGTATTGCAGATCAACGTCGTGAGATTGCAAGAGGTCTTGTAGAAAGTGTTGAAGTTTTAAACAATGTTGGTATTAATTCTCAGGAAGCTTCTGCCCTAATTGTAGTAACCCAGCATTATGATACTTTACAAGCAATTGGAGCTGATGCAAATTCGAATTTAATTTTGTTACCTAACTCTCCACAAGCCGGAAGTGATATGTTGAATAACATGGTTGCTTCATTTTCTGCATCAAACCAGGTTGGTGAAATGATGAAAAAGCACAATAAAAAAATAGAGAAACCTAAACCAAATCATCCGCAATCTGGTTACGAAGATGATATTCAACCAGAAGTTCAATCATAATTTAAAAATAAAAAAGAGGCTTAACTGCCTCTTTTTTTATTTATAAACCAATTGATTACAAATGGTAAAATAGATTGCAAAATTTGTGGATACGAATTTTTAAAGTAATCTGTGTAAGATGAAACAAATCCGTTTACAATATTTTGTGGTGTTATACTTTCTTTTGTTTTCTGAAAATTCAAAACTAATTTCTGATAATTGATATCTTTTTCTAATTTCAGAATTTCCAAATCTCTGTCAATTTCAGCATAAGATGAGTATTTTTTATTTTCCATAATCATTAATCATTAAAAAATATTTCTGAAAATTTCTCTAAAATTGGACCTTCAACAATCTTATCTTTTATAAAGAAAAGTAAAATGGTAAAAAAAAGATAGATCCCTCCTACTGCCAAAAATCCCAAAGCATTACTTCCTAATAAATCTCCAAAAGCATACGCTGCAGCAAAAGATCCAAAAAGTAAAACCATACTAAAACATAATAATATCAAAGTAAATTTGAAAATTAAAGTTGTTGATTTCATGGCCACTTTAAAACCCCAAAGTTTATAATAAGCCAAATGACTGTCAATGTAAATTTTAGTTTGATCCTGAATTTTTTCAGTGTTTTCTCTTAACTCTTCAAATGCCATAATTAAATTTTTTAAATAAAAAAAAGCACAAAACCCTCTTATAAAAATAAGCAAGTTATGTGCTTCTAGTATAGATTTTATTTTTGAAATTTAGCGTTCTGTTCTTTTAAATCAGCCAATTTAGATTCTAAAAAAGTGATTACTTCTTCTGTTTTATGACTTACATTTGAAAGTAAATCATTTAAAGTTCCGTCAAGATTTTGTGTTGCGCCTTTATATTTTTCACGCAGTACTTCAGAACCTGCTTCAAAAGAATCCTGCAAATTATGTTTTGCATCATCAATTCCTTCTTTAATTTTAGCACGAGTTTTTGATCCTTTATCTGGAGCAAATAAAATTCCAATGGCTGCACCTACTGCAGCACCAGCCAAAATCGCTGCAATTGTATTTGAATTATTTGACATATTATTCTTATTTAAGTGATTAATAAAGATACTCTTTTTTAAATAATAAATTACTGACTAAAAGTAATTTACGTAAACTTAATATACATAAGAAACTGCTTCATACTTTCCATCAGCTTTTTCAACAATGCTCACAAAAGGATAACCGTTAGAAGCTGAATTAGTTTTGATTCTCATAGCAGTTTGCTTTTGATTTGCAATTGGCGGTTCACCTTTTGTCCTTGTCGAGACACCTGTAAAACTAGCAGCTTGTTTCAGTCCTATTGTCTTTTCCTGAGGCAAAACAGTTACCATTTTATAATCGTCTTTTGAATCTACTATTATTTTATCAGAAATTTTCTGAGTTTGTTTTGATTGTTTATTAGTAATTTGAGAAACAGCATATTTGCTAATTTTAATTTCTTCAGAACTTCCGTTCAACGAATAGTAAATTAAACCATTTTCATTTTTAATGAAATTAACATCTAGTTGTTCCCCATTGTGTTTTGTAATTTGATGTGTTTGAGAAATTGCAATATTTGCAAATAACACCGCCAGCGTAAAATATAAAATTTTCATGATAATTGAATTTTAAGTTTAATAATTAAAATTTTCAGATTGAATTACAAAAACAATAATAACCTAAAACGAATGCTATGGAAATTTCATAATTATGAAGTAATCTGAAAAATACCTTTTACGCGAAATATTATCAAAACCACATCATAATAAAAAACAGAACATAAAATTGTCTTTTCAAGAATTCTATTGAGAATTGAAACTAAATAAAAAAGCATCTTTTTTATTTGAGCAGCAATTCAATTTGGAATCTAATCGGAAATATCAATTTTTTATAAAATCATCTCTGACTTTGGTATGAGTTAAAAATAGCAACTTTATAAACAATTGTATGTTAACAACCCGTTAAACTGACAAAAATAACGTCAAAAATTAAAATAAAGACCCTAAATAAACAATAATTTAAAAAATGAGTTATATATCAACTAGTTTAAAAAATGGTCTTAAAATAAGTTTATGAAGGCTGTTTTTAATAATTATAAATTATTAAAAAATAATTTATAATAGATTAAATAAATAATAATAAATATTTATAAAATATTATATCATATAATTTAAAGTAATGATTATAAAACTCAAATACCGCTCTTTAAAAATGAAAAAGACCATAAAAAAAGCTAAAACTAAAATAAGAACTTTTGAAACGATATTTTAAAATATAGGATTCAAGAGATGCAAAAAATGAAAAAGCGTTTTAAAATTAATTTATGAAAGCTGATTTTAATCTATAAAATTTATTAAATATAAAATACAATCAATTTTATAAATTATTAGATAAATCTATTAAATTAAAAAATAAAATCAACTTTAATTATTTATTAGAAATTGAAAACAGAAATAAATTTTTCACAGCGAAAACAGTTCAAAAATCTAAAATTTGATCAAAAAAAGTAAAAACTTAAAATTACAGCTTCTATTAAAAGATAATTTAAAAAAGGATTAATGAGGTAGATTATTTAAATAAGTGTATTAAAATTAATTTATGAAAGTCATTTTTAATTAATAAAATTTATAATAAAAATATTTTTAATCAATTATATATATAATAAAAAAAGCACTTTTAAAAAGCGCTTTTCCATAGATTCTAATTATTTTATTTTTTTACCATCTCGGCAAGAATTTCATTTTCTCTTTCTGATGCATTTTTTGGAGGATTTGAATATAATTTCAAAATTTCATCATCATATTGATTTTTGAAACTTACATTTTCAATATCTCTTAAATTTAAAAGTGCTTTTGATCTTACATAAGTCGATTCACTTCTTAAAGACATAGAATATAATTTCTTCACATCTTCTTCCTCAAAATCTGTAGATTTCCAAGTTGAATATTTCAAAATAAATTGAGAAAACAACAGTGAAGCCTTATTATTGTTGATATTTTTCTTTAATGTATTTTGTAAAAGTGAAAAACTAGAAACATTTTTGATGTTCTCCCCTATCGCACTTTCAATGGCAATACGTTCTGGTTTTGTCTCAACTTTAAAATATTTGTTGATTTCTTTTAAAGAATTATTAATACTGTTTTCTTCTTTTTTCCCTTTTTCTTCCCAGGCATCTTTTAATCCAACAGTTTTGTTAAACACTAATTTTGAAGCAGTTGAGTCTTTATCAACAGTAAAATAACCCAAACGTTGAAACTGAAATTTGTCTTCATTTTGAGCTGTTCCTAAACTTGGTTCAACAAATCCAGTTACAATTTCTAATGAATTTGGATTTACAAAATCTAAGAAATTTTTGTCTTTATAACTGTCCGGCGCTTCATCTGTAAACAAACGATCGTATAAACGAACTTCGGCTTCTAATGCATGGTTGATAGAAACCCAATGTAATGTTCCAGATACTTTTCTTTGGCTTGCTTCTGTCCCGCTTCCGCTTAAAGAATCAGTATCATAAGTTACATGAATTTCTGTAATATTTCCTTCAGCATCTTTTATAACAGATTCACCTTTAATGATATAAGCATTTTTAAGACGAACTTCTTTGCCTAAAGTCAAACGGAAAAATTTAGCTGGAGCTTCTTCTAAAAAGTCTTCTCTTTCAATATATAATTCACGAGAAAAAGGCACTTTTCTAAAACCTGCACTTTCATCTTCCTGGTTATTTTCGGCTTCCAACCACTCTTCTTTTCCTTCTGGATAATTGGTAATTACCAGTTTTACAGGATCTAAAACAGCCATTACACGAGGTGCAATTTTATTCAAATCTTCACGAATACAAAATTCTAAAACCGAAACATTGATCAAATTATCACGTTTTGCAATACCAATTGTATTAGCAAAATTACGTAAAGATGCAGCGGTATAACCACGTCTTCTTAACCCAGAAATTGTTGACATTCTTGGATCATCCCAACCGTTAACATGCTTTTCTTTAACTAGTTGCTGTAATTTTCTTTTACTAACAACAGTATGTGATAAGTTACGTCTTGCAAATTCTCTTTGCTTTGGACGCAGTTTATTTTCGTCTAAAATTTGATCTAAAAACCAATCGTATAATTCACGGTGAGGCAAGAATTCAAGTGTACAAAATGAGTGCGAAATCTGCTCTAAATAATCACTTTGACCGTGTGCCCAATCGTACATTGGATAAATTTTCCAGGCATCTCCAGTTCTATGATGTTCTTTATGTAAAATTCTATACATAATTGGGTCACGCATCAACATGTTTGTTGATTTCATGTCAATTTTTGCACGAAGAATATGTGTACCAGCCTCAAATTCACCATTTTTCATTCTTTCGAACAAATCTAAGTTTTCTTCTACAGAACGATTTCTATATGGAGAATCGGTTCCAGTTGTAGATGGAGTTCCTTTTTGAATCGCCATATCTTCAGAAGATTGACTGTCCACATACGCTTTATCTTTTTTAATTAATAAAACGGCCCAATCATACAATTGTTGAAAATAATCTGATGCATAACGTTCCTCAGACCAAGTATAACCCAGCCATTCTACATCTTTTTTAATAGCATCAACAAATTCCTGTTCTTCTTTTTCTGGATTTGTATCATCAAAACGTAAATTCACAGGAGATTGATAATCAATTCCTAAACCAAAATTTAACGCAATAGAACTTGCGTGTCCAATATGTAAATACCCATTTGGTTCTGGTGGAAAACGAAAGCGAAGTTTAGTATTTGAAAGACCTAATTTTACGTCTTCCTCTATGATTTGTTCAATAAAATTGAGTGATTTCTCTTCTGATGCCATTATTTTATAGTAATTTTAGCAAAGATAAAAAAAAGGTTTCAGGTTTCAGGTTTAAAGTTATTTAAGTGGCAGAAAACATGAAACGTTAAACCTGAAACTCAAAATTAATTTAATTAGTATTTTTGTATAAATATTCAGAATTATGAGACAATTAACTGTTACAATTCCAGACGATTTTTACGAAACTTTTATTAGTTTTTTCAAGCATGTTCCTGATGTTTCTATTGATGAAAATGTTGAGAATGAAATTCCGCTATGGCAGC
Source organism: Flavobacterium sp. HSC-32F16 (assembly GCF_024171645.1). Taxonomy (GTDB): domain Bacteria; phylum Bacteroidota; class Bacteroidia; order Flavobacteriales; family Flavobacteriaceae; genus Flavobacterium. The sequence goes on from NZ_JALKAC010000002.1 coordinate 227,199, forward strand.
AAGAAATGGTTTTAGAACGTATAAAAAATTCTAAACCAGAAGATTATATTCCTCTAGATGATGCTTTAAAAGAATTAGATAAAAAATGGCTGTAGAAGAAAATTATAAAACCATAATTCTTCCTAGAGCAAAACTAGAAGTAGATGAAGCTGCTTTTTATTATGAATCTACAAAAAAAGGTTTAGGCAAATTATTTTATAAAGAGTTTAAAAACTATGCTCTAACATTAAAAACATTTCCTCTTTTTGAAGAAAAATACAACATTGTTCGTACTTTACCTTTAAAGAAATTCCCCTACACCATTCATTTTACAGTTGATGAAATTAACAAAATAGTTGCTGTTCATGCTGTAACTTCTAATTACCAAGATCCAAATACTACAAGAATAAAATTATAAAAATGGGAGTTATTAAACTAAAAAACATTCGTACTTTTTCTTACCACGGATGTTTAATTGAAGAAGGAAAAATAGGATCTGATTACACTGTCGATCTAAAAATTAAAACAAATCTTCAGAAATCGGCAGAAACAGATCATCTTTTAGATACTGTTGACTATGTTCATTTGAACAAAATTGTTGCTGAAGAAATGGCAATTCGTTCGCATTTATTAGAACATGTGGCTAAAAGAATCAATAATCGCGTACTTGCAGAGATAGAAATGGTAGAAAAAACAACAGTTTGGGTTTCTAAAATAAATCCTCCTATTGGCGGTGATGTTGAATCAGTTACCATAAAAATGACGGAAATCAGAAAGTAATTTTTCTATTTAAAAACTTAAAATTTTAAAATAGTTCATTCGAAACTTTTGAAATTTAAAGATTTTAGTTACTTTTGCCATCCGTTCAAGCAATGGCGTCGTGGCCGAGCGGCTAGGCTGGGCTCTGCAAAAGCTCCTACTCCGGTTCGAATCCGGACGATGCCTCTAAAACCTCTAAAGCAATTTAGAGGTTTTTTTATGTCTAATTTTTAGAAAAAATTAATTAAAATATATCGGTTCGAATCCAGACAATGCCTCAAAACCTTCAAGGAAACTTGGAGGTTTTTTTATGTTTAATTTTTTGAAAAAATTAATTAAATATATCGGTTCGAATCCGGACGATGCCTCTAAAACCTCTAAAGCAATTTAGAGGTTTTTTTTATGTCTAATTTTTAGAAAAAATTAATTAAATATATCGGTTCGAATCCAGGCAATGCCTCAAAAACCTTCAAAGCAATTTGAAGTTTTTTTTTATGTTTAATTTTTAGAAAAAATTAGATAAAAATTTATGTTCAAATCCAGACGATGCCTCTAAAAGAGATACAGAAATGTGTCTCTTTTTTTTATGTTTAATTTTTCCGCAATCTTGTCATTCTGAGGAACGAAGAATCACACTCGTAACTCGACAAAGATTGGCGATTTTCTTTACGGAATTTCTAGTGTGATTCTTCTTTCCTCAGAATGGCAAACTGTAACTTATAAACACAAAAAAACCTCTGAAATTCAGAGGTTTAATTTTATAATTGTGAGTTATCAACAACTACTTTTTTTCTATTCTTTCAAAAGCATTTTTAACCATTTCTTTCTCTTTTGGAAACCAGCCCTGAGTTATCAACACTAATCCGAAAACCATTAAAACAATACTAATTCCTTTTTTAATCTTAAGAATATTAGTGGGTGTCATTTTTGATTTTAATTGTTTGGCTAATACTATTTTAAGACAGTCAACTAGCAAATAAGTTATGATTACCGAAGTAAAAAAAGTAATCATTCTGGAGTTTTGCATTTCTAATTTTGGTCCAACCGAAATGATTACGGCTAACCAAAAACCTAAAACACCAATGTTGATAACGTTGAGTAAAAAGCCTTTTATGAATAAACTTCCGTAATTTCTTTTTATAATATCACGGTCGATTTCTTCATCATCGATTTTTTCTTCATTTTTTAATCTTATAAAAGAGATTATACCATAAGCCAGCATAATTATTCCGCCAAAAATAAACAGTGCAGGTTTATCTTTTAAACTTGAAATTAATCTGTAACTACCTAAATAAGCAATTGCTATAAAAAATATATCACCTAAAACTACACCAAAATCAAAAACAATTGCTGCTCTGAATCCTTTTGTAATGCTGGTTTCTAATAGTATAAAAAATACCGGACCTACCATAAAGCTTAGAAAAAGTCCCCATGGCAGTCCAGCCAGAATATCATTTATCATCAAAATACTAGTTGTTATTTTACTTCTTCGATTTTACCTCCAAATACTGTTTTTTGATTTATTTGCTTTGGTTTACCATAAATGTAAATAGAGCCTCCTGCGCTTACTTTTGCATCGACAAGGGTCGAAGCATTAACATCGGCTTTTCCGCCCGCAGAAACGCTTACTTTCGTCTGAGAAGTGGTTAATTTACTTCCAAGGAAATATCCGCCGGCTCCTAAACTTGCATCAAGGTTATCTGCTTTACCAGTTGCAGTGATTTCTCCACCAGAAACTGAACTCACTTTTAACTTATCAACATCCAAATCTACATTAATTTTAGCACCTTCCTGTGCACTTACTTTAAATGAAGTTGCTTTTATAGCTTCTTTACTTATTACTTCTGCACCTTCATTAGCATCAATCAATTCAATATGTTTATAATACAAAGTTACTTCAAGATCATTTCCTGACAGCAATTTTGGAAAAGGCATTCTTAACTTTAATATTCCATTTTTATTAACAGCTTCCAATTCAGTTTCTCTTGCGCCTTTTATAACAACCTTATTTTCTGAAGATTGAACTAGTTTTACACTTAATTTATCGTAAACTTTTACGGTATCAAAATCTCCTAACTCTTTGGTAACCTGACCAAAAGACATTTGTACAAATAAAATTGCTGCTCCAATTATTAGCTTTTTCATACTTCTATTTTTTTAATTAATACTTATTCTGCTCTTCGTAAAAAATGAAAATCCAATTGTTTTTTAACCAAATCAGCATTTTTTACTTTCACATAAATTTCGTCTCCTAATTGCAAAATGCTGTTTGAAGTAGCTCCAACCAAGGCATATTGTTTTTCATCGAAAGTATAATAATCATCTTTTATTTCTCTGATTCTTACCATTCCTTCGCATTTATTAGAAACGATTTCAACATAAATTCCCCATTCTGTAACACCAGAAATAACACCAAGAAATTCTTCGTCCTGATGATCCTGCATATATTTAACCTGCATGTATTTAATACTATCTCGTTCAGCATTAGTAGCTAAACTTTCCATATTAGAACAATGTAAACTTTTTGTTTCATATGTTTCTTCGTCTACAGAAGCTCCGCCATCCAGATAATACTGTAACAAACGGTGTACCATTACGTCTGGATAACGACGAATTGGCGATGTAAAATGGCTGTAATAATCAAAAGCTAAACCATAATGTCCAATATTATCTGTCGAATATTTGGCTTTACTCATACTTCTAATCGCAAGATTATCAATTAAGTTCTGCTCTTTTTTACCATTTACTTCTTCCATCAATGCATTCAAAGACTTAGAAATATCGCCTTTGTTACGGAAATCAATTTTATAACCAAACTTTGCAATTACGGTTTGCATCGCAATCAATTTGTCTTCGTTTGGTTCGTCGTGAATACGGTAAACAAATGTTTTCTTCTGTTTTCCAATATATTCAGCTACTTTTCTATTCGCCAAAAGCATAAATTCTTCAATCAAATGATTGGCATCTTTTGATACTTTGAAGTAAACGCCTTCTGGTTCTCCTGCTTCATCAAGATTAAATTTCACTTCTACTTTATCAAAAGAAATAGCACCATTCTGCATTCTTTTCTTTCTTAAAATCTTAGCTAATTCATCTAATTTTAAAGTCGCTTCAACAATTTCATCTGAAACTACATAAGATTCTCCAGTAATAGAAATATCTACAGGAATCGTATTGTCTTTTGTTTCAATGATATATTGCGCTTCTTCATATGCAAAACGCTGATCCGAATAAATTACTGTTCTTCCAAACCATTGGTTAATAACTTGCGAAGTTGGAGAAACTTCAAATACGGCAGAGAAAGTATATTTTTCTTCATTTGGACGAAGTGAACAAGCAAAATTAGACAATACTTCAGGAAGCATTGGCACTACTCTATCCACTAAATAAACTGAAGTTGCACGTTGATAAGCTTCATCATCCAGGATTGTTCCTTCTTCCAGATAGTACGAAACATCGGCAATATGAATTCCAATTTCGAAGTTTCCATTTTCTAACTTTTTGAAAGACAAGGCATCATCAAAATCTTTTGCATCTTTTGGATCAATCGTAAACGTAAGCGTATCACGCATATCACGACGTTTTGCAATTTCAGATTCCTGAATTGAAGTGTCTATTTTTTGTGCATAAACCTCTACTTCTATTGGAAAATCTGCTGGCAAACCATATTCAGCTAAAATGGCATGAATTTCTGTATTGTGTTCTCCAGGTTTTCCTAAGACTTTAATTACAGATCCAAACGGACTATCAGCTCTTTTTGGCCAGTCTTCAATCTTAACCAAAACAACGTCACCGTTTTCTGCTTCACCTATTTTATCCTTTGGAATAAAAATATCAGTGTACATTTTAGGATTTGCAGTAGAAACAAAAGCAAAATTTGGCTGCATATCAATTACACCAACAAACTCTGTTTTATCTCTTTCTAAAACTTCAATTACTTCACCTTCAGGTCTTTTTCCTTTTCTTCTGTTATAAACGTAAACTTTTACTTTGTCTTTGTCTAAGGCACGATTCAAATTATTAGTCGGAATAAAAACATCTTCTGCAAAATCTGGACAAATAAAATAGGCCGTTTTTCTGCTCGTCATATCTATTGTTCCTTCGTAATATTCCTGGCTTTCAGCTTTAACTAAATATTTTCCAGGTTCAGACTCTATAATTTTCTTTTGCGAAGCTAGAATTTTCAATTCTTTTATAATCTGATTTCTACTATTGGTATCATCAAGTTCAAGCTTTGCTCCTATTTGTTTATAATTGAATGGTTTATTAGCATTTTGCGATAAAATCTTTATTATTTTTCCAGAGAAATCTTTCTCTTTTTTTATCGGCTTTCTTATTTTCTTACTCATATATCTTTTCTTATAAGGTTTAAAATTACAAATAAGAAATCAGATAATACTTTTTAACAAATAGAATTATTAAAAATATAACTTTTCGTACATTTACAAAAACACCTCATATGGAAAGCTTTAAGACGATCGCCGTATTCAATTATCAGCACGAAACAGTGGTTCTCAAACACTTACTGGAGCAAGAAGGAATTCCATATTTTTTCGAAAACGAAATGACTCTTTCAGTCGTTCCTTTTTACACAACTGCACTGGGCGGAATCAAACTCAAAGTTCATCCAAACGATTTCGAACAAGTTCAGGAAATTTTGGACAATCTCAACAATCCTTTAAAAATTGTATAGATACAAAAAAGGCTACCAGTTAATGATAGCCAATTTTAAACAAATTAAATTTTTCTAGTTTACTATTATTTTTCTATTGGCTTTTCCTTTGTCTGTAATTATTTCTAAAAAATAAATTCCATTTGATAAAGAATTTACACTAATAATATTTTTATTTTCTGTCTTAACTAATTGTCCTAAAGTATTATAAATATTTACTTTTTCTAATTTTAAATCTTCTTTTAAATTGATGTTTACAACTTCTGATGCTGGATTAGGATAGATTGAAAAATGATCCATTACAAAACTATCAGAACTTAAAACAGCCGATAAATCATAAACTCGAACTTGGCCTGAACTGCGTCCATTTTCCGCATTAAGAGGAGCACCAATAGCAACAATACTTCCATTTGAAGATAAACTAACGCTTGATCCACTTTTATCATTTGCAGCTTCTCCATCAATGTCAACTCCTAGCTGAATCCAAACGTCAGATACATTTTTATATATTCGAACGTGACCTGAAGAGGGTCCATTTCCAGCATTTCCAGTAGCACCAATTGCTACCACACTGCCATCTGAAGATAAACTTACACTAGAACCACTAGTATCATGAAGCGCTTCTCCGTTGATATCAGCTCCTTGTTGCGTCCAAACATTAGATACATTTTTATATACTCGCACTTGACCTGCAGATGAAGAAGATCCAATTAACTCATTGAAAGGCATACCAATCGCCACCACATTCCCATCTGAAGATAAACTTATACTAGAACCAATTCGATCATAAGCGGCTTTTCCATCGATATCTGCTCCAATTTTAGTCCAAACATTAGATACATTTTTATAAACTCGAACGTGACCGGATTGGGTTCCATTTCCATTATTATAAATAGCACCAATCGCTACCACACTGCCATCTGAGGATAAACAAACCTTATCACCACTTTGGTCAAAAGCGGCTTCTCCATCGATATCTGCTCCAATTTTAGTCCAAACGCCAGATACATTTTTATATACTCGAACATGGCCTTTATAGAATGTATATCCCTCACTTCCCTCATTTCCTGGAGCTCCAATAGCTACTATACTCCCATCTGATGATAAACTAACACTCCATCCACTATAATCTTCAAAAGCTTCTCCATCAATATCAGCTCCTTGCTGTATCCAAACTCCAGATATATTTTTATATACTCGAACGTGACCTGAATCCTTTCCATTACCATCATTGTAGCGAGCACCAATCGCTACGACACTGCCATCTGAAGATAAACTAACACTAGAACCACTATTATCATAAAAATCTTCTCCGTTGATACTTTGTCCTTGTTTAGTCCAAACACCAGATACATTTTTATATATACTCACTTGACCTGAATTAGTTCCATTTCCAGCATCAACAGAAGCACCAATAGCAACCACACTACCATCTGAGGATAAACTAAGACTGGAACCACTATAATTATTAGCGGCTTCTCCATTGATATCAGTTCCTATTTGAGTTTGTCCAATGCTCATTAAAGGAAATAAAAGAATAAGTAAAGTTTTTTTCATAAATTGATTTATAAATTTCAGGTAAATATATAAACATATTAACAAGTAAATGCATCCATTTAAAAGTTCATTCAAACGAATTAGAACAAGTTCAAGAAATTCTGGACAATCTAAACAATCTTTTCAAAATCGTCTGAAATAAAAATTCAAATCAGATTAAAATTCATTTCAAATTAATTTTTTTTCTTTTTAAACTTTTTTAGTTTTCAACATATATTAAATACAACAAAAAAGATTTTTAAAAATTTAAAAAAATTTGTTGGTTATTATAGTGTGTTAATATGTCGAATAAATTTATTTTTAAAAGTATTGAAATGAAGTTTCTCTTAGTTATATTGAGTTATCAACATAGTTATATTGAGCTAAAAGATTAATTTTTAAGACTTTTTGTATTTTAATTAACAACGGTTGACAACCAAAAATGAATTCATTTTGTAGATAAGTTCATATGTTGATATTTGTTGAAAATGGCATTTTTGATATTGATAACTTTTCCAAAAATTCCTGAAACTTTATTAGGATTTTTAATTCCAGTTTTGGATTAGGTTTTTTTTCGACACAACCAAAAAAAACTTCTAATTTTCTATCCGAACTTATTAACATTTTCTGTTAATTTAAAGTTAACTGAATATCAACGAATTACGAACTCCTATTAACACTTCAAAATTTTAACAAATATTCTGATTATTATTTATTGATTATGAGATACTTATGGAGTTATCAAAATTGTTAATAACCTATAAGATTTTGACAGTAAGATACTTGTAAAATCAAGTCTTTTCAGAATCAGTTATGCAAATGTATAAGAATCTATATTGTATTGTTTTGATTTGTTTATAAAGAAAATAATTTGTGAAAATTGGTGTAATTCGTAGCAAACATTTATTAATTGAGTAAATTTGTATTACACAACTTAATAGTATAGAAAAATGAAAATTTCGATAGGAAACGACCACGCAGGACCAGAATATAAAAAAGCAATTGTTGCAATGCTTGAAGCAAAAGGTTATGAAGTAACGAATTATGGTACAGATACTGATGCTTCTGTTGATTATCCTGATTTTGGGCATCCGGTTGCAAATGATGTATCTGAAGGAAAAGCTGATTTTGGAGTCGTTATATGCGGCAGCGGAAATGGAATTGCAATGACTGTTAATAAACATCCTAAAGTTAGAGCTGGTTTATGCTGGACTAAAGAAATTGCTTATTTAACCCGTTTACACAACGATGCTAATATTGTGAGTATTCCGGCACGTTTTACTTCTATTCCTCAGGCAGTTGAAATTGTTGAAACTTTTTTAACAACAGCTTTTGAAGGCGGAAGACATCAGAACAGAGTAAATAAAATTGCTTGTTCGTAAAACCTCAAAAAAAAACGGGTGCTTTGCACCAACAAAAGAATAAATGCACCGGGCGGATTTTAAAAATTCATCCGGTTTTTTATTTAAAATATTGTATAACAGTTAATTAAGTTTACTTAAATCTGTGAAAATTTAGGTTATTAACATTGTTAATATCTATCTTTTGGTAGTTAAATAGAAGTAAACTAAAACAGCCTGAATCAAAAAAATCATAGAGAATTTGACAATAAATGAAGTTTTACTCGTTTTATGTCTGTAAAAAAGCATTGCTGTTAATAAACCGGGCGTTCCTCCTATTGCTTCAAGAAAAAACAATGTATTTTCGGGAATTCTTCGTTTATTTTTTCGAGCTAGGTGTTTATCATAACCGGCAAGAATAAAAACGATGATATTTATAAATAAAAAATAAAGTAAAAAAATTTCCATTGGCATAATATTCAAAACAAAGATATTATTTTAGCCGAATCATTGAGTAATTTCCAAATTAATTTTAACAAGTAAATTATATCAATTTATAATTAAGAATTTATTTCATTAAAGTATGACTAATATTCAATTCATTGCCAAGTTTGTTCAGGCACCTGCAGTTAGTATTCAAAACACCGTAAAATTATTAGAAGAAGATTGTACGATTCCGTTTATTTCACGTTACCGAAAAGACACAACCGGAAATCTTGACGAAGTTGTAATTGAACAGATTGCAAAATTGCAAAAGGATTATGATACACTTGTAAAGCGTAAAGAAGCAGTTCTAAAATCTATTGAAGAACAAAAAGCACTTACGCCAGAATTGAAACAAAAAATTGAGCAGAGTTTTGACTTGCAGGAAATAGAAGATTTTTATCTTCCATACAAAAAGAAGAAAAAAACAAAAGCAGATGTTGCACGTGAATTCGGTTTAGAACCTTTGGCAAAATTGATTATGTCAGAAAGTGATGTAGATGTTGATTTTATTTCAACACAATACATCAATGAAAATGTTATTAATGAAGAAGCTGCCATGCAAGGCGCGCGAGATATTGTTGCGGAATGGATCAACGAAAATATTTATGTTCGTAAACAGCTTCGAAGATTATATCAGCGAAAAGCGACTATTGGAACCAAAGTTGTAAAAAAGAAGGCCGAAGAAGAAGGAGCACAAAAATTCAATCAGTATTTTGATTGGGAAGAACCGTTGACAAAAGCGCCGGCACACCGTTTATTAGCAATGCTTCGTGCAGAAAATGAAGGTTTTATCAAAATGAAAATTGATGTTGATATCGATGATGCTTATGATGTTATTGACGAAATTATCATTAAAAAACAAAATAATACAACAGCTCATTTACAGTTAGCAATTGAAGATAGTTATAAACGTTTATTGAATCCGGCAATTGGAAACGAAACTTTGCAGGAAGCAAAAGCAAAAGCCGATGCTAATTCTATTCAGGTTTTTGCAAACAATTTAGGACAGTTATTATTGGCTCCGCCTTTAGGAGAAAAAAGAATTCTGGCAATCGATCCGGGATTTAGAAGCGGTTGTAAAGTAGTGTGTCTGGACGAAAAAGGTGATTTATTATACAACGAAACGATTTATCCGCACGCGCCTCAAAATGAGGAATCAATGGCGATTAAAAAAATCCGTTCGATGGTAAATGCGTATCAAATCGATGCGATTTCTATTGGTAACGGAACGGCTTCAAGAGAAACTGAATTTTTCATAAAAAAAATCGCGTTTGACAAACCGGTGCAGGTTTTTATCGTTTCTGAAGCCGGAGCGTCGGTTTATTCGGCATCAAAAATTGCGAGAGAAGAATTTCCAAATTATGATGTAACGGTTCGTGGTTCGGTTTCAATTGGACGACGACTTTCAGATCCGTTGGCAGAATTGGTAAAAATTGACCCAAAAGCAATTGGAGTTGGACAATATCAACACGATGTTGACCAAACCAAATTAAAAGAAGAATTGGATAGCACCGTAATTCGCTGCGTAAACTCAGTTGGAATTAATATTAACACGGCAAGTAAACATTTGCTAAGTTATGTGAGTGGAATAGGAGAGAAGCTGGCTGAAAACATTGTTCAATACCGTTCTGAAAACGGACCTTTTGAAGACAGGAAACAGCTTAAAAAAGTACCTCGTTTAGGTGATAAAGCGTATCAGCAGGGAGCAGCGTTCATTAGAATTACAAATGCTAAAAATCCGCTGGATAATTCGGCGGTGCATCCGGAGGCTTATCCGGTTGTTGAAAAGATGGCGAAGGATTTGAATCTTTCATTAAATGACTTAATTGCAAACAAAGAAAAAACAGCGCTTATTAAGCCTGAAAAATACGTAACACCTGAAATTGGTTTACTGACGCTGAAAGACATCATAAAAGAGCTTGAAAAGCCTGGATTGGATCCAAGAAAGTCGGCTAAGGTTTTTGAGTTTGATGCCAATGTAAAATCGATCAAAGATGTAAAAACAGGAATGATTTTACCAGGAATTGTGAATAACATTACCAACTTTGGTTGTTTTGTTGATATCGGAATCAAAGAAAGCGGATTGGTTCATATTTCTCAATTGAAAGCCGGCTTTGTAAGCGATGTAAACGAAGTAGTAAAATTACATCAACATGTTGATGTTAAAGTTACTGAAGTTGATGAAGATAGAAAGAGAATTCAGTTAACGATGGTGCTTTAGAAAAAATCAATAAAAAAAATCCAAAATTATTGGAATCGTTAGATAAAAAAACGCCCAAATTACAATTTGTAATTTGGGCGTTTCTAATATATTGTTATTTCAAAATCACTTTTTTAGTTATGCTTTTAAAATCATCATTGGCTATTTTTACGAAATAAATTCCAGAAGCCTGACTGGACAGATTTATTTCGGTATTTTCAGATATTGTTTTTTGTTGATAAATAACACTTCCCGAAGGCGAAATTACTGAAATAGTTGATTGCTGAGGTGCGTTAACTGTGATTCGATCAGCACTCGGATTTGGGTAAAGCGTAACTGTAGATTTTTCAATATCAAAAGTATCATTAGAAAGAGTGGCGTTTAGCGGTAAATAAAAATTACCTGTTAGTAAAAAGGAGTATAATGTTTTTAATGTTTGATGAAAATAATTATTTGGATCGTCTAAGGATTTTAAATCTGCATAAGAGTCATTTAAATGTTTTTGGTTTTCGCCGGCCATTGCAGCACAGGCAAACGCACCAACAAAAGTAGCATTATGCCATTGCCCGCTTGCGTTTCCGTTTTGGTTATAACCGTCTTTAATGTTTAAAGATCCGCCAAGGTTGATGCGAACAAAATCCGATGATTTTTTTGCGTAAGCTTTAGCATCAGCATTTCCGTACCATAAATAATCTACAGCGATTCTCCAGGGAGTTCTTGCAGCATCGTAAGTATACATTTTTCCAGCATTAGCATAACCTCCGGCTTGAGATGAATATGCTCCGGAAGCTTCACACCAATCCGAAACCAATCCGCCAACCGCATTATTTTTCGTTAGATTATTATTGATAACTGTATAGGATTTCGCGGCAACCTGATTCCAAAAAGCGGTATCATTTGTAAAAGTTCCAAAAGCTCTATAATAAGCAGGCGAGAAGTAGGACGGATTTGTAATTTGGCTTCCGCCGAATTGATCTCCGGGTTTTAAAACATAACTATTTGCTTCAACTTCATGATTTTTGATGGCAGAAATTAGAGCTGTGGCGTCATTTTTATAATTAATAGTTCCAGCACTAGACCATTGATAATCGGCAACAATAAGCGCAAAAGCAGCATCGAGTTCAGCATCTGTTGCTCCATTGTAGCCACTGGTTCCAGAACAGCCGTTAATTTTCCAGTTCATTACTTTATTTACATTTAAATTGTCTTTGTAATATAGCCAAAGACCATCAAAAAGAGTTTTGTCGGCCATATAAACGCTTAGCAGCATTCCATATCCAATTCCTTCCGAAACCGTTTCAGAACGATTATCAAATTTTACACGATAACGCTCATTATAACAGGCTTCTACAAAATTGATTTTCCATGTATCATAATTGGTTTTAGCGTCCTGGCTATTTTTAGCAGTAGGCATTAAGCCGTTGTTGAACACAACATTGGCTGGAAACGGCTGCTTTTGTGCATTACTTTTGAGGCACAAAAAAGCAACAGTAATCAGAAGTAGGTTTTTCATAATTATTGTTAATTAATTTAGGGACTCTAAAAGTAAGATTTTTTAGATATAAAAAAAATCCCAGACTACAATTTTATAAATTGTAGTCTGGGACTCATTAATAAGTTGAAGGTTACTATTTCGTTTCTTCCTCTTGTTTTTTAGCAGGAGCAGGTTGATCGTCTTTAGCAGCGTTTTTAAATTCCTTAATTCCACTTCCTAAACCTTTCATTAATTCTGGAATTTTTTTACCTCCAAAAAGTAATATCACAATACCTACGATAACAAGGATTTCTGTAAGACCTAATCTTCCCATGACTATTATATTTAATGCCGAAGCAAATTTATTTTTTGTTTTCACCGCAAAGGTATATAGAATATACGAACAACAATGGTTTTTGGATTAAAATATTCGTATATTAATGCGTTAAATATTTTATAAAATCATTAATTTAATGATTTTGCTCTTTTTTCTCAGGCATCAGCAATACGATTAATTACTATATTTGCTCGTATAAATAAAGAAAATGGCTAAGAAAAAGAAAAGAAACCTACGAAAGAAATTATTCATAAAAAACCGATTGATAATTTTGAATGAAGACACTTTTGAAGAAATTTTTTCATTCAGGCTTACCTTAATGAACGTTTTTGTAACCTTTACTTTAGGAGGGATTTTTCTAATTTTAGTAACTACTTTCATTATTGCCTTTACACCGCTGCGTGAATTTATTCCAGGTTATTCTTCATCAGAATTAAAAAGAAATGCAACAGAACTGGCTATAAAGTCTGATTCATTAGAAACCGCTTTAAGAAAAAACGAAGTCTATATTAAAGGAGTTCAGAAAGTTTTGAAAGGCGAATTAGATTATGCCAAATTCAATAAAGATTCTATTATGGCTGAAACCGATGTTCCTTCTGATGTGAATATGAAAGTTACTGAAGAGGAAATTAAACTTAGAGAAGAAGTTGCCAAAATAGAGAAAGAATCTGGTGAAAGTAAGGTAAAGAAAAATAAAGGTGACAAAAAATAATACCACAAAAAATGTCAATTAAATCAATAGCAGCAAAGATATTTGCCCGCAAAATATACAATCAAACACTTTCCTGGTCAAGTAATCCAGTCGAAACACAACTAGAAGTTTTTAAAAGTTTGATGCAAAATGCCAAAGAAACCCAATTTGGAAAAAATCATCATTTTGATACTATAAAGACATTTGAAGATTTTCAGAAAAATGTTCCTGTCAGAGATTACGAAGACTTAAAAGAATATATAGAAAAGGTTAAAAATGGCGAAGAAAATATTCTTTGGAAAGGAAAACCACTTTATTTTGCCAAAACATCTGGAACAACTTCTGGTGCGAAATATATTCCGCTTACCAAAGAATCAATGCCTACGCATGTAAATGCAGCACGAAACGCTATTTTGCACTATATAAACGAAACCGGAAATGCCGGTTTTGTAAATGGTAAAATGATTTTTTTGCAGGGAAGCCCAATTTTGATTGAAAAACACGGAATTAAATTTGGTAGACTTTCTGGTATTGTAGCGCATTTTGTTCCTAAATATTTGCAAAAAAACAGAATGCCATCTTGGGAAACCAATTGCATTGATGATTGGGAAACCAAAGTAAATACTATTGTAGGCGAAACGATTAATGAAAATATGTCTGTGATTTCCGGAATTCCGTCCTGGGTACAAATGTATTTTGAGCGTTTACAGGAAAAAAGCGGAGGAAAAAAGATAGGAGAAATTTTCAAGAACTTTAATTTGTTTATTTACGGCGGTGTTAATTACGAGCCATACCGTGCCAAGTTTGAGCAAATGATTGGCAAGAAAGTAGACAGCATTGAATTGTTTCCGGCTTCTGAAGGATTTTTTGCATATCAGGATTCCCAAAAAGAAAGAGGAATGCTTTTATTGCTGAATTCGGGAATTTTCTATGAATTTATAAAAGCCGATGAGTTCTTTACCGAAAACCCAAAACGTTATACAATTGGCGAAGTAGAATTGGGCGTAAATTATGCTTTAATCGTTTCTACAAATGCCGGACTTTGGGGTTATAATATTGGAGATACGATTCAGTTCACCTCTTTGGCTCCATATCGTGTCATAGTTTCAGGACGTATCAAGCATTATATTTCTGCTTTTGGAGAACACGTAATTGCAAACGAAGTCGAAAACGCAATGAAAGAAGCTACAGCCGGAACTAATATTGTAATAAACGAATTTACCGTTGCGCCGCAAATCACGCCAGCAAACGGACTGCCATATCACGAATGGTTAATAGAATTTGAAAAAGAGCCAGAAAATATTGAAACTTTTGCAGAAGCAATTGATGATTCGATGCGAAAACAAAATATTTATTACGACGATTTAATTACCGGAAACGTTTTGCGAAAAGTAGTTATCAGCAAAGTTTCAAAAAACGGATTTCAGGAATACATGAAATCACAAGGGAAATTAGGCGGACAAAATAAAATTCCGAGATTATCAAACAATAGAGATATTGCTGATAATTTAAAGTAAAAATGATATTTTTTTACTCACGAAATATAAATATCATTTAAGGGCAGGATTTGTTAATTGAAATATTTAGTGGAGTAAAAAACAAAAATTTTCTTTTGGATTTATTAGGATCAATAAATTCAAAAGTTGATTTTGAAAATATAAATAAAATATGGATGTTCATATACCCTACGAACAAGTTAAAAATCGGGAATGTGATTTTATAGTTACGTATAGATTTTTTACTCCAGATGAAGGAGGGAGAAAAACAGGAAATCCAATGCAGGGATATCGTTCTGATTTTATGTATTCTGGCGATGAAAAAGCCAGACAACAATGGATGATCTGGCCTGAATTTTTGGATGATAAAGATAATGTCATTTTAGATAAATCATTCCAAGTTCCGACTTCAGGAAAAGCAAATATGTGGATATTAAATGATACACTTACAGAACTTCATAAAAGACGAATTAAAATTGGATTAAAAGCCTTTTTCATGGAAGGACAATATATTGTAGCAGAATGTGAAGTCATACAAATTGTAAATCCTAATTTGAAATAAACGTTATAATTAAATCACATTTCTAGTTTTCAACTAAAAATAATATTAATATTTCCTACTTTCGCTTGTCAAAAGTTAGAATGATCTTCACTATTTTGAAGATTTTTAAAATAAAATAGAATGAAAGAAACCAAACATATATCAAGATCAAGAGCTCAGGAATCATCTGCAGCAATAGAAAAAATGTACATTACAATGCGCCATTTATTCAACCGTGGTTTTTACAAACCAATGGGAGTTTCCGGCGACAGCTTACGTGAATCATTATTAGCATTACGCCCGGAAATCTACGGAAATATTGCTGAAGAAAAAGTAGAACTAAACGGACTTTTATACGTTATAGAACGTCTTCCAATAGGAATTGAACAATGTAGATTCATCAACTTAACTTCAGATGAAGGATATTCTAAATCACATTTTCAGCCAATTGTTCCTCCAAAAAGAAGAAGAAACTGCTACAGAATCGACGAAGAGCAAATGAATGTCGAAATCACGCGCGGACGATCTGATATTTATGATATCCTGACGCATTTGACTTTTATTTTCATTGAATCTCATAAAATTAAAAACAGAGTTTTAGTTGATGATGGAGGAGAAGTTTCTCGTGATTGGCTAAAATTAGAACAAGCTGTAACACAAACTAAAAAGCTATCGCAGATTGAAAAAGAAAAAGCAATTTCGCACGTAGCCAATATTTTGGCCAGAACTTTTGAAGAGGTTTTGGATATCTATGATGCTTTTGGTTCTGAAAGTGCGCCAGATCGTTTCCTTCATGTTATTTATTGGCTAGGAAAATTAGCGATCGAAGAAATTGTCGAAAATAACAAACGTACGATTACTTTTAGTCCGGTTTTGCGTGAACGTTTAGGACACCATATTCATGGAGAAATCTGGGCTACCAATATCAAGGAAGTTTTAAAAGCAAACAATCTTTTAAAACGTCCAATTCACGTAATAAGTGCCAATATGCACAGCGTGATGAACTCGATTTTTGCAACGCCTTTATTAACATCAAAATATAAAGGCAAAACAGATTTCTTTATTTATGAGGAATTAAGCAGCTCGGGTTCAAAAGAAATAAGAACTCAGGTTGAAGAATTAGCAATGAAAAACGGAATGATTTCTCTTCCGGACACTTCGGGAACTAATATTGATGTTCAAATTTTTGATACCGCTAAAATTGACTGGTCAAAAACAGCCTTTTCATACGCTAATATCGACGAAGAAAAACCGGTAATTATCGTAATGGATTATGCTTTTGGAGAACAGGCTTATGAAACAATCGACGAGCTTTTAAAACCATTTAAAAAAGAAACTTTACTAAACGTAAAATCAGTTTCGATTATGGGTAAAGCCGGAATTCTTGAAGGTGGAAAAGGGGATATCATGATTCCTTCGGCACATATAAATGAAGGAACGGCGGATAACTATTTCTTCGAAAATGAATTAACAGGCGCGATGTTCGAAGGAAATGACATAGACGTTTACGAAGGTGCAATGGTTACCGTTTTAGGAACTTCACTGCAAAACAGAGATTTATTGAAATTTTTCCACGAATCGACCTGGGGTGTAATTGGTCTTGAAATGGAAGGTTCGTATTACCAAAAAGCAATTCAGTCGGCATCAAAAATTAGAAAAAGCGTGCCGCACGATATTAAAGTTCGTTACGCTTATTATGCTTCAGATAATCCGTTGGAAACAGGAAGTACATTAGCTTCTGGAGGATTGGGAACAACAGGAGTAAAACCAACGTATTTAATTACCATTAAGATTCTAGAACAGATTTTCAACATCAAATAAAAGGATAAATGAGTACAAAAGTACCACAAGAGAATATAGATCAAGAGGTTAACATTGATATTTCGAAAAGTATTAGTACTTTTTTAGATAAAATTAATGCCTATACTTTTCGTTTCATTCACTTTTTCGTTCGAAACTGGATTTTAGTTCTAATTATAGTGGGTTTTGGTTTTGGTTTTGGCTGGTATTTAGATGTCAAAGAAAAATCATATGATAATGAGATAATTGTTACTCCAAATTTTGGAAGTGTAGACTATTTGTATTCAAAAGTTAATTTATTACAAGCAAAAATTATTTCAGGAGACACTGTTTTTTTGAAGGATGTAGTAGGTATTTCACACCCAAAAGCAATAAAAAAGATTGAAATAAAACCTATTTCAGATGCTTTTAAGTTTGTTGAAGATAAGGATCAAAATTTTGAACTTATTAAATTAATGGCCGAAGATGGTGATATTAATAAGGTTTTAGTAGATAATGTTACAAGTAAAAATTATACTTTTCATACTATTAAATTTGTCACAAATGAGATAAATGATGAAAAAGCTTTTACTGCTCCGTTAATGAAATATTTCAATAGTTCTGAATATTTTAATTCAATTCAGAAAATAGGATTTAAAAATCTTGAACAGCAAATTGCCCAAAATGACAGCATTGTAGCTCAGATAGATAATATTTTAAACAGTTTTTCAAGTACAGTAAAAAACACTTCAAAAAATGATAAGCTTATTTATTATAATGAAAATACACAACTGAATGATATTATAAAAACCAAGCAATATTTAGTAAACGAACAAGGAAAAAATAAATTGAAATTAGTTAGTTTTGATAAAACAATTAAAGAAATCAATTCAACTTTAAACATAAAAAAAACAAATTCTTTAAATGGAAAATTAAAATTAGTGTTTCCGGTTTTATTTCTTTTCATTTTTCTTTTCATATATCTTTTTAAAGAGTTTTATAAAAGACAAAAGCATTTAAGATTATAAAACTAAATGTGAAAAAAAATATATTTATGCTCAAAAAATGCCCAATGAAGATAAAATTTTTAGTTTCAGTTTTAATAAGTGTACTTCTTTTCAGTTCTTGTAAAGAAGAAAAAGTTGTGAAAGAAAAAGAAGTTTTTTCTGTTATTGTGGAAGGAATATTCGAGAAAAATGATAAAATACAAGTTTTTTATTTAATAGCTGGAGATGTTTGGAAGGATACAAACTCAGTTTCGCGACCTGTTTATGCTTCTAAAGAAATGCAGAAAATTGTAGTCAATTTTCCGGATAAAGTTGTTCCAGAAAATATAAGAGTTGATTTAGGTTTCAATCCTACTCAGTCTAATGTCACTGTTAAAAACATTTCGGTAAAATATAAATCAAAAATAATTAATGGTGATTTTGAAAAGTACACAAAATACTTTTATCCTAATGAATTTGTGACATGGGACCCAAATTATTTTGGTTACAAATTAAATGTTATCAACGATAAATATGACCCATTTTTAATGGGCAATGATGAACTTGCTATTCAGTTAGTAAAAATTACAGAATAACAAAAAACTACTTCAAACTCTGAAGTAGTTTTTTGCTTTTAGTTACACCTTTTAAACTAATGAATTTAAAAAAGATTGAATTTAAAGAAATTCGAAACTATTTAGTTTTCGGATCTGGTCAGTTTGTTAATTTATTAGCCCCTTTACTTGTAGCTCCTTATGTAATATCAGTTTGTGGGATCGAGCAGTGGGGAAAAATAGGAGCGGCAACATCTTTTTTTATAATATTAGAAATATTCATAGATTTTGGTTCTAAACTTTTAGGAGTAAAAGAAATAAGTTCTAATAAAGAAAATAAGAATCGTGTTTCAGAATATCTTAGTACTACTTATGCGTTTCGATTGATTGTCTTACTATTTATTCTTGTTTGTCTTGTTTTAGCTTTAGTTTTAATACCAGATTTAGATCTCAAACTATATTTATTTGGATCATGGCTACTAATATCTCAATTTTTTAATCCTATTTGGTTTTATATTGGAGTAGAGAATTTTAAAAAAATTAATAAAATAATAATGCTTTCTAAAGCAATGTATGTTCTTTTGGTGTATGTGATAGTAAATCAAAAATCAGACTATATATATGTAATTTTTTTGCTGGGAATATCTAACACAATTTTTTATTCTTATTATTATTTAAAAATATTCAAAGAATATAAAATGTCCTTACAATCTGTTTCAAAAAATAAGTTAATAGATAGTGTAAAAAGAGAATATCCCATAGTAATTTCAAATTTATCAATATCTGTGTACACCAATTTCCCCATTTTGATTATAAAATACATTTTGGGAGATTTTTATGCTGGTATTTATAAAATAGGAGATATGTTTTTAGGAATTTTAAGAAGTTATTTAGTAGTTTTTTTTAATGTAAGTTTTCCTAAATTTTGCCATATATATATCGAAAATAAAAAAGAAGCGGTCGCTTATTTGAAGAAAATAAATATAGTTAATATTATATTTTTAGCATTGATAGTTACTATTTTATACTTTATGTCATTTTTCTTCTTAAATGAGTTTAATCTGGACAAAAAGCTATCGAATTCGCTGCTATTTTGCACTAACTTTTTATTTATTTCGCTGATAATTGCTTTAAATATACCCTTTTATCAAATGTTGATATTAAAAAACCGTCAAAATAAAATTGCCCGTATATCATTTTTTGGATCTTTATTAATGTTTGTAAGCTGTTATTTTCTATCAAAAAATTTCAATTTGCAAGGAAGTGTAATTTCAATATATATTGTCGAAATATTTATAACGACATCTATTATTATATCAAGTTTATCCCTTTTTAAAAAGAATGATTAAAGAGACAGAGTTTACCGGCCACTTAAATACGACTCATTTGAATCGTAAGGTCTATATCGTTATTCTGAATCATAAAGGTGCTCTAGACACTATAGAATGTCTTGAAAGCATTTTAAAATTAAATTATTTTAATTATCAAGTTATAGTTGTAGACAATAGTGAGATAGAATTACCATTTCAAACATTATTAAATTGGGGTTTATTAAAAAAAATTAAGTTTGATCATACAGATGAAAAAAAACTAAACCTTTTTATTAATCAAAATCAGTTTGTTTTTGTAAAAGCAGAAAAAAATAAAGGATTTGCATCAGGAAATAATATTGCCTTAAATGCCATTTTAAAGTCTAAAGAAATTGATTCTTACATTTGGTTATTAAATAACGACACAGCAGTAGATAAAGAATCATTAAAAGCACAGATTTCTTATCTGGAAATGAATCAAAATTCGAAAATAGGAATTTTAGGAAGCAAGTTGATATATTATTACAAACAAGATACATTGCAAGCAGTTGGAGGGAAGTTTGATAAAAATTTTTATATATCAAGTCACATTGGAGAAGGAGAATCGATTTATAAAACAAAATCAGAATTTGAAAAAATTGATTATGTCATTGGAGCCTCAATGTTTGTGAGATATTCTTTTTTAAAAGAGGTAGGCATTTTAAGCGAAGATTTTTTTCTTTTTTACGAAGAGTTAGACTGGGCATATAGAGCAAAAAAGAAAGGCTGGTCTGTAGATTGGTCGTTAGAGTCTCAGGTTTTTCATAAAGAAGGAGCAACGATAGGATCTTCATATAACCCTAAACAAAAATCTTTTTTTTCTGAAATACATATCTTTAAAAGCAGAAAGATTTTTGTAAAAAAATATTATAAACTCGGATTCAAATTTTACATATCCAGCGTATTATTGATTTTGAATAGAGTGAGAAAAGGAAAGTTTAAACTTGGATTAGAATTGTTAAAGATTACATTTTACAAATGAAGATTAACATTAAAACATTATTATTTTTTATAGTGCTTTTATCAGCCCTGTATCAGGATTTTCCTTTGGTAAATGTCTTTGGAGAAATTGCACGTTCACCCATCGTGCTCTTTACAATTCCAATGTTAATTTATATAATAATGCACCAAAAATTGGTACTTTCAAAATACACCAGGTATTTTATCTATTATATTTTTTATTTAATTATAATGTCATTGCTATTTATTCCAATTGTATATTATGTCAATGATTCATTTGTAGTTATAAAAGAAAATGTAATATTAAAAGCAGTTAAATTATTTGTATATCCAGTTTCAATATTGATTTTTTATCAATTTGTCTACATATTATTTACCTCTGGAAAAAACAGTTTTGATTATTTTTTCAATGCTCTCTTCACTCTTCAGGCACTCTTGGCAGTTTACTTGTTTATTGAAGTAATTTTTTTAAAGAAAGAAACAATTTTTGCTTCTTTTCTGCATTCAGATAACTTAAAATATTATAGAGTAAGACTATTAACCCGAGAAGAAAGCTGGATAGGAACTGTACTAACGTTTTTTATTTTTATCCCGGTTTTTTTGGTAAATTATTTAGAAAAATCAAAAAAGACAAAACAAAGAATATATATTCTTTCGACGTTCATATTTCTTTATTATACCTTTTTTAGTGAGTCAAAAGGATATCTTTTATTGATAATTATTTCTGTTCTGCCAATGACACTTCAGTATATGTATAATCATGCCAAGCTTAAAAAAGTATTATTGGTTGGAGCTCCGGTATTTATCTTGTTTATCATTTTTGTAGTTATGATTTTGCAAAAGAATATTGATGAACAACTTAATTCAAGTATTACTTTCGGCACTCGTTTAACGTCATATTTGGCTTCATTAAAAGTTTTTATAACTCATCCTTTTGGAGTTGGCTGGAGTGGATTTATTTATTATTATCCGGAAGCTATTAGGGATATAATAAACACATCTTGGGTAAGTACATTAAATTTGCAGGAAATAAAAGGATATTTAATAACGACAAAAGCATTATCTACTAAGACTGACTTTTTTGATAATTTGATATTTGGAGGATTTGGGTTTATTCTTTTCTTTTATAATTTTTTTATAAAAAGATATATCTTCTTTTCTAAATTTCGCGATACCAATTTCTTTTTCATAAAAACTCCTCTTTTATTTTTTATTCTGGCAGGGCTGATTTATGTTACTTTTTATATAAAATATGAAGTATGGTTTTTAATGGCCTTTTTAGATGTTTTGCAGACTCAAATAACCAATACAACTTCAAAAAAAAATGAAAATACTTATAGTTGCTAGTTTTTTTCCTTATCCACCGCATTTTGGTGGTGCTTTTGATGTTTTGGAACGTATAAAAGGAATAAAATCGTTAGGACATGATATTGATTTAATATGTACATGTAAACAATATCCAGAACAAAAAAACATAGATTTTATAAAACAATTTATTAATGAGATTATAATTGTTCCCAGAAACAACAAACTAAGTGATTTATTTTTAAAGCTGCCACTTCAAGTTATATCAAGAAAAGCCTTAAAAAAAGTATCCTTAAAAAACAATTATGACTATGCCGTTTTAGAGTCTGAAAGTGTTGGAATTATACTTAAAAATAAAAGTTTTAAAGCAAATAAAACAATAGTAAGAGTTCATAATAACGAATCAAATTATTTTTTTCAATTAGCAAAAAGTTCAAAAAATTACGCTGAAAAACTCTATTATTATCTGGAAGGAATAAAGTATAAGACTTACTCAAAAACAATTTTTGAAAAAGCAGACAGACTTTGGTTTATTTCAAACAAAGAAATAAATAATAACAAAACATTACTTATAAACAAATCTATATACTTGCCGGCATCAGTTAATGATGTTTTTGTAAAACAAAAATTATCAAATAAAAATGTGCTTTTTATAGGTGCTTTGTTTATGCCAAATAATTTAGAAGCAATTATATGGTATTTACAAAACGTTCATTCTTCATTAATTTCAGAAAAAGAATATAAGCTGATAATTGTTGGAAGTACCGGAGATAAAGAACCTAAAATATTTGAAGAGATATTCAAGAAATATTCAAATGTTGAGGTTTGGTTAAATGAAAACGATTTAAGTGAAAACTACTCAAAATCAACAGTTTTTATTAATCCAATGTTACATGGTGCGGGAGTAAAATTAAAATCTATAAATGCGATCCAAAACGGTTTAATTTTAATTTCTTCTAAAATTGGGGCCGAAGGGACAGGATTGATAAAAAATGACATGTATTTTGAAGCAAATACACCAGAAGATTTTTCAAAATCAATATTGAAAGCTTTTCAAATGAATAATATAGAGAAACAAAAAATGGTCGAAAATGCTCAGGATTTTTTAATGAAAAACAATTATCTGTCTATTTTAAAAAGGGAACTCCAAGATGAAAAAAAGTAAAATAGATTTATATAATTATGCAACTATCCTTTTAGGATCATTTCCTATTCTGGGATTAAAGAAAAGTGTCTTGGCGATTATTTTATGGGCCCTTTTTTCT
The DNA here is from genome assembly GCF_024171645.1 of Flavobacterium sp. HSC-32F16. Taxonomy (GTDB): domain Bacteria; phylum Bacteroidota; class Bacteroidia; order Flavobacteriales; family Flavobacteriaceae; genus Flavobacterium. Next base: position 250,908 of record NZ_JALKAC010000002.1, read on the forward strand.
TTAATAATACTAATTTCTGAAAAAAGTTATAGATTAATTGAGAAAAAAGACAAACTTAACCTAGTAATTTTAACAAGCTATTATCTGGCTTTTTTAATTAGTTTTTTCTTTATTGAGGATAAAAAACTTGCTACAAGATTTTTAGAAAAGAATGTCGCTTTTCTGGTTTTCCCATTATTTATGATTATAAACAAAAGCTTTTTTTATAAAGATACATTAAGAAAATCACTTAATGTTTTTATTATTTCAAACATAATTTTGGCTTCATATATCTGGATTGTGATTTTATCGAATGGATATTTAAAAGTAATGAAATCAGATACTTATTATAATCCTGTCATAAGAAATTTTTTTAGTGATATATCTCAAATCCATCTACCTTATTTAGGAATTTTATTTGTGTTTTCAAGTCTTGTGATTTTGAATGATCTTTTCAGTACTCAAAAAAAAATCACTTATTTTAATGCTTTCAGATGCTTAGGAATTTCTTTATTGATTTTCTCTGTTATTAGCTTTGCCGCAAGATTATCTCTTTTTCTGTTTATTATAATATCGCTTTTTTTACTTTTCAAAAAAACTTCAACAGTTTATGTTAAAATCAGTTTTATAGTATCAATACTGGTGGTAATATTTTTGGTTTTTTCTATTCCCTCATCAAAGAAAAGAATAGATGAAATCTGGAATGCAAAACTGATACTGCCAAATAAGTCGCAAAAATCAGAAGAAGTCAATTTTAGATATGGTATTTACCATTGTGTAAGTTTTGTCTTGAAAGAAAATTGGATAATGGGAGTGGGGCCTGGAAATGTTCAAAAAAAGCTAGATAATTGTTATGCAGGATATACCTATAAAAACTATGATGATTACACGAAAATAGAATATAATTCTCACAACCAGTATTTAGATATATGGCTTAAATATGGTATATTTGGCTTGGCACTATTTTTTGTTTTTTTACTTTGGGGTATAAAAAATATGAATTTGCATTATGGAATTTTTATCTTCATAATCATGGCAGCCATGTTAACTGAAAATATATTTGACAGACAGATAGGCGTTGTCTTTTTCACCTTTTTTAACACACTATTTTTTATTAACCGAACAGATTATTTTGAAAAAAGCATTAATTAGCGATTGGTATTATGTAAATGGGGGTGCTGAAAAGGTTATTCATTCTATAAATTCAATTTGGGATGATTTTGATCATTTTGCATTATTAGACTTTTTAAATGATGAAGATAGAAAGTTTATTTTAAATGGAAAAAAAGCCCAAACAAGTTTTATTCAAAAACTGCCAACGGTAAAAAAAAATCACAGAAAATTTTTGCAACTCTTTCCACGTGCCATCCAGCAGTTTGATTTAAAAGATTATCAATTAGTAATAAGTTCATCATCTGCAGTAGCAAAAGGTGTTCGTACCAACAATAATCAATTGCATATTTGTTATTGTCATTCACCCATGAGATACGCTTGGGATTTACAAGAGCAATATTTAAGCGACGCGGGTTTAAATAAAGGTTTAAAAGGAATTTATGCGAGGTATATTTTGAAAAAAATTAGAAAGTGGGATACTTTAAACTCAAACAATGTAAATTTTTTTATTGCTAATTCTAAACATATTGCCAACAGGATAAAGAAGATATATAATTTAGAATCTACAGTAATTTACCCTCCTGTTGATGTCGATTTTTTTTCTTTGGAAGAAGAAAAAGAAGAGTATTATTTTACGGCTTCTCGTTTAGTTCCTTATAAAAACACTCAAATAATTGTAGAAACTTTTAATGAATTATCTCACTTAAAATTAATTGTTGCCGGAGATGGACCGGAATTAAAAAAACTTCAAAAAATCGCTAAAAATAATATTGAGTTTGTAGGGTTTATAGAAAACAAAAGACTTAAAAAATATTTACAAAAAGCAAAAGCATTTGTTTTTGCTGCCGAAGAAGATTTTGGAATTATACCTGTTGAAGCTCAAGCTTGTGGAACACCTGTAATTGCTTATGGAAAAGGAGGAGCTCAAGAAACAGTTGTTAATAACAGCACCGGTATTTTTTTTGATAAACAATCTGCAGAGAGCATAAAGGATGCAGTAATGGCTTTTGAAAAAATAAAATTCGATCCAAAAACAATTAGAAAAAATGCCCTTTCTTTTTCAAAACAAAGATTTGAAAAAGAAATGAAAGAATTTGTAGAAACAAAATTTAAAGAATATCAAAAGTCTTTAAAAACAACATAAATTGAAAAGATAACCAAAAAATAATTTTCAAATCAATTACATTTGCGGTGTTTAAACAACTATCATGAAAAGAATACTTATAACCGGAGCGGCAGGATTTTTAGGATCACATTTATGTGACAGATTTATCAAAGAAGGATATTTTGTTATTGGGATGGATAATCTGATTACAGGAGATCTTAAGAATATTGAACATTTATTCAAATTAGAAAATTTTGAATTTTATCATCATGATATAACCAAGTTTGTTCACATTCCGGGTGATCTGGATTATATCTTGCATTTTGCTTCGCCGGCAAGTCCAATCGATTATTTGAAAATTCCAATCCAGACTTTAAAAGTTGGATCTCTTGGAACACATAATTTATTAGGATTAGCAAGAGTAAAAAATGCCAGAATCTTGATCGCTTCAACTTCTGAGGTTTATGGAGATCCTTTAGTTCATCCACAAACAGAAGAATATTACGGAAACGTAAATACAATTGGCCCGCGCGGTGTTTATGACGAAGCCAAACGTTTTCAGGAATCTATAACAATGGCATACCATACTTTTCACGGTGTTGAAACCAGAATAGTACGTATTTTTAATACCTATGGTCCAAGAATGCGACTAAACGATGGTCGTGTAATTCCAGCTTTTATTGGTCAGGCTTTACGAGGCGAAGATTTAACGATTTTTGGAGATGGAATGCAGACACGTTCTTTCTGTTATGTAGACGATCAGGTTGAAGGTATTTTTAGATTATTGCATTCTGATTATGTATATCCGGTAAACATTGGAAACCCAGACGAAATCACGATCAAAGATTTTGCAGAAGAAATAATAAAACTAACAGGAACAAATCAGAAAGTAGTCTATCATCCGCTGCCAATAAACGATCCATTACAACGTCAGCCAGATACCACAAAAGCAAAAGAATTGTTAGGCTGGGAAGCAAAAGTAAGCCGTGCAGAAGGAATGAAAATTACATATGAGTATTTTAAATCATTATCTCCCGAAGAACTTGCCAAAGAAGAACACAAAGACTTCTCAAGCTACATAAAATAAAAACAAATAAAATTCTGAAAAATAAATCTAATGAACGATTTAGTATCTATTTTAACACCAACATATAATACTGAAAAGTTCATTAGACAAACTATAGAATCGGTTCAAAGTCAGACATATCAGAACTGGGAAATGATTTTGGTTGATGATGCTTCAACAGATCAAACAGCTTTAGTGATTGAAGAATTTGCGAAATATGATAATAGAATAAAACTTTTCAAATTATCAGAAAATCGTGGAAATGGTTTTGCCCGAAATACTGCTTTAGAAAAAGCTTCAGGAAAATACATTACCTATCTTGATGCCGATGATTTATGGTTTGCTGAAAAATTAGAAAAGCAAATACGGTTTTTAAAAACAAATAATCAGCCTTTTACTTTTAGTTATTACGATTCTATAGACGAAGAAGGAAAGGATTTAAATAGAAAAGTAGAATCACCCAATCCTCTTACATACGACCAATTGTTTTTCTGCAATTATGTGGGCAATTTAACTGCAATTTACGATGTAGATTATTTTGGAAAAATCAAATTAGAATCTTCCGAAAAAAGACAAGATTGGAGAATATGGCTTACGATTTTAAAACAACTAAAAACAGTAAAAGCCGTTCCAGAATCTTTAGCTTTTTATAGAATTAGAAAAGATTCTATTTCATCTTCAAAATTCAGATTGATAAAACACAATTTTGGTGTTTATCGCGATTTTCATGGTTTTAATTTCGTGTCTGCTATTTTGTTAATGATACGATTTTTATTTACTCAGTTGATAATCAAACCAAAATATATAAAGAAAATTTAAAATTCAACTTGATGTCGCAAATTGCGACCTTAAAGAATTAATTATTTTTTATAACCAATCTTGACTCTTTCAACTTCATTTTCTTTTTTTTCAGTTAATTCATCGAGATAAGAAAAAACCAATTCGATATTTTTATCATGATTCTCTAACTTCTTCTGAATCTGAAGAATATCAACCTTAATTTCTGTTGTGTCTAAAAGCATTTGTCTCACTTTCGTGAAGATTCTCATAATTTGAATATTTGTCTGAATGGCTTTATCGCTTTTTAATACACTAGAAAGCATTAATACTCCATGTTCAGTAAATGCATAAGGTAAATATTTTTGATGTTCACCTCTTCCTTTCTTTAAGATCACAATTTGTGATCTTAAAGAATGATGCTCAATTTCAGTAAGTTGAAACATAAAATCTGGCGGAAATCTTGATAAATTTCTTTTTACAGCCTGATTTAAAACTCTGCTTTCTATTTCATAAAGTAAAGCTAGATCACGATCAAGCATAACTTTTTGACCACGGATAAAATATATTTTATTAGAAATTGTTTCTTCAGAGAGTAAAGATTTATCGTCCATAAGTTTTTAATAAAAAACAAATGTAAGATTTTATTTATGATTACAGATAAGATTTAAACTGTTTTAGTTTCCCTCGGTTGGTTCTTTCTAAGACAGATTTTCGAATAAAAGTGAAGTTTAAATTTGGTTCTAAATATAAATCGATGGCTTCTTTTATTTTATCGATTTGTTCCAAAACTAATTCTTTTTCAGAAATATATTCAATTTCAAAAGTATCTAATTGTGTCTGTTTAATGATAAATTCTTTTACGTTTCCGTCATCTTCAATAATACTTTTGGTTACATAATAGAATGTCAAACCCGGCGATTTTTTCCCGCTTGGTAAAATGGCAACATCATTGGTTCTTCCAACTAATTTTTTTAAAATTGGTTTTTGAGGCGTGCTTTTTTCATCGAGAATTCCAATGTCACCAATTTCATATCGTATAAAAGGATTTGCTTTATTAAAGAGAGAAGTAATCACAATTTTTCCTTCTGTTCCATGTGGAACAGGATTATTATTTTCATCTAAAATCTCCACAAAAAGGGTTTCAGCATTTACCTGCCATTCACCTTGAGGATTTTCAAAAGCAATTAAATCAAGTTCAGAAGCACCATATTCACTTATAATTGGAATGCCGAATTGTTTTTCCAGTAGTTTTTTATCCGTTTCAAAAAGCATTTCCGAAGTCACAAAGCAAGCTTTTAAAGTCGGACAGATTTCATTTAATATGATATTTCTGTGTTCTAAAAATTTGGCAAATAAAACAATTGAACTTGTATAGCCATTGATATAATCGAATTTTTTCGATCTGAATTTCTGCAGAAATTTTTCAAGGATTTCATCAGATAAATCAAAAACCGGAAAACGAAAACGATGCGTCAGGAAATCTTTCAAACGTTCTTTTTGATATCCAATAAAATCCATTGGAATACCATAAAAACGTGCCTGATACGAATGATTAAAATCAATACCAAACCAGCCAAAACGCATAATATTTGACGCCCAGGTTAAGGCGTGCGAATATTTATCTTTAGCAAAAACAAAAGGTGTTCCGCTTGATCCGGAGGTTTTGTTGAGGTAAATATTGCTTTTTGAATAACCATTTGAAAGTCTTTCTTCAAGTGGTTTTTGCAGATTTTGTTTGTTTAAAATGGGTAAATCTTCCCAGTTTTCGGCATTTATATTTCCAACTAATTCTCTATAAAAAGCGTTATTCTTTAAATGAAAATCAACAATTTCTTTCTTTTTACTTTCGAGAAAAGAAGCATATTCTTCTTTAGAAAAATGAACAATTTTATCCAATTCGGCTTTGGCTTTCTTTATAGGAAAACCATTTAATTGAAGGGAAAGATCAAAAAGGTGAATCATTAAACAGCTTCTTTTAAATCGTAACGTTTAATTGATTTCAATTCCTGACGTTTATTTGATTCTTCTTCTTCAATATCAAAATCGTCCTGAAGTCCCAGCCAAAATTTAGCAGAATTTCCAAAATAATGACTTAATCGCAGAGCAGTATCAGCAGTAATTCTTCTATTCCCTTTAATGATTTCAGAAATCCTCGTTTGCGGAATTTTCAAATCTTTAGATAAACGATAAGGTGTAATATTTAGAGGAATTAAAAATTCTTCCGATAAAATTTCTCCTGGATGTATATTTTTTAATTTTTCCATTTTAATTCTTTTTTAATGATAATCGATAATTTCAACATTTGAAGCATTTCCATTTTCCCAAACAAAAATTATGCGCCATTGATTGTTAATTCGGATGCTGTAAAAATCCTTTAAATTACCGCTTAATTTTTCAAGACGGTTAGAAGGTGGAATTCTTAAATCGGTTAAATTTTGAGAGTTATGAAGCATTCTAAGTTTTCTTCTGCCAATTTGCTGTATTTCAATTGAAGGTTTTTTGACAACAACACCATTCCAAATTTTTTCAGTTTCTTTCGATCCAAATGAGATTATCATACCTTTCGCATTACTAACGTCAAAAGTAAGTAAAAAAAATTATTATATACGGTTAAAAGCGACTATTTTTGCACCACAACATAAATACAACTAAACATGACAATTTTATTATTGGGATCAGGCGGAAGAGAACATGCTTTTGCGTGGAAAATGATTCAGAGTCCGCTTTGCGAAAAACTTTTTGTTGCACCGGGAAATGCAGGAACAGCTGCAATTGCTGAAAATGTAGCAATTGCTCCAACCGATTTTGAAGCCGTAAAAGCATTAGTGCTTAAAGAAAATATAAGCTTAGTAGTCGTAGGGCCAGAAGATCCGTTGGTAAAAGGTATTTATGATTATTTTAAAAATGACGAAAGTTTAAAAAATATCCCGGTAATTGGACCGTCAAAATTAGGAGCGCAGTTAGAAGGAAGTAAAGAATTTGCAAAAGAATTCTTGATGAAACATAATATCCCAACTGCAGCTTACGATAGTTTTACTGCAGAAACGGTTGAAGAAGGATGTAAATTCCTGGAAACATTGCAGCCTCCATATGTTTTAAAAGCAGATGGTTTAGCAGCTGGAAAAGGAGTTTTGATTATTCAGGATCTTGAAGAAGCAAAAACAGAGCTTAGAAATATGCTGGTTCACTCAAAATTTGGAGCAGCAAGTTCTAAAGTGGTTATCGAAGAATTTTTGGACGGAATCGAATTAAGCTGTTTTGTTTTAACTGACGGGAAAAGCTATAAAATTCTTCCAACTGCAAAAGATTACAAAAGAATTGGCGAAGGCGATACAGGTTTAAATACAGGCGGAATGGGAGCCGTTTCTCCAGTTCCTTATGTTGATGCTGTTTTGATGGAAAAAATTGAAACACGTATCGTAAAACCAACAATTGAAGGTTTTCAAAAAGACGGAATCGAATATAAAGGATTTGTATTTATTGGTTTGATTAATGTAAAAAATGAACCAATTGTTATTGAATACAACGTAAGAATGGGAGATCCTGAAACTGAAGTTGTAGTTCCTAGATTAGAATCTGATTTAGTTGAATTGTTCCTTTCGGTTGCGAATCAAAAATTAGATGAATTCGAATTAAAAATTGATCCAAGAAGTGCCACTACAATTATGGTAGTTTCTGGCGGATATCCTGAAGATTTCGAAAAAGGAAAAGTTATTACAGGTTTAGAAAATATTACCGATTCGATAGTTTTTCACGCCGGAACAAAATTAGATGGCGAAAATGTCGTTAGTAATGGAGGACGTGTTTTGACTGTAACATCATACGGAGATGATTTTCAACAGGCCATAAAAAAATCTTACCAAAACATAGATAAACTAAATTTTGATAAGATGTATTTTAGAAAAGATATCGGCTTCGACTTACTTTAAGAAAGAGTGAGCTGTAGTATCTTGGTTTTCAGTTCCGGCGTCATCAAAAATGCGTAATTGTTTAATCCAATAAACGATTGCGCATGCGCAGATGATCATAAAAATCCAGTTGATCGTGTTTGCACCAAACCATGTAACTAATTCCAAACGACGTAAAAAGTCAAGAGGAGCAAACAAAATGTTAACGAATAAGTATTGTATTCCTTCAAAAAAAGCTGTCATAATTTTATTAAATTATAGATTATTATTGTTTTTAACGCATTGAAGTAAAATTCAAACTAGAATCTTTTTTCAACTTGTTGGTTTCCTTTTTAAACAAGTATTATATTTACAATCACAAAAGTATAAAATATCCTTATGATAACAAGTGTTTTTAAAAAATCTACGCCATTAAATTATTCCTTGGTTGTAATTTTGATACTGGTTTTCTTTTTTATGTTTCAAATTCGGGAAACGGCTTGGATAAATTCTTATTTTACGATATTTCAAAAAATAAGTTTATTGTGCTTTATTTTTGCTTCTTTTTTTATGGTAAATTTTATCGTAAAGAAGAACGGACTCAGTAAAGACAACGGCTACGCAATATTTTTCTATTTATTATTTATATTATTTTTCCCCACGATATTCAATAATTCAAATGTAGTTTACGCCAACTTTTTTATTTTATTGGCGTTGCGAAGATTGATCTCGCTGCAATCTTTAAAAGCATCAAAAGAAAAAATATTCGATGCTTCATTTTGGATTTTTGTAGCTTCTTTATTTCAATTTTGGAGTATTCTTTTTTTAATTCTGGTTTTTATATCCATTGTTTTTCACGTTTCGAGAGATTATAGAAACTGGGTTTTGCCATTTATAGCCCTTTTGGCAGTAGCGATAATTTTTTTAATGATATCGTTAATGTTTCATATTGATACTGTGAAATTCTTTTATGACCGTGCAGTAATCGATTTTAGTATAAATTATTTTAAGGATAATTACGAAAATGGTGCACTTTCCATATATGCGGCTGTTGTTGTATTTTTTGTGTTTTCAATGTTAACTACACTATCGAACCGTCCGCAAATTGTACATACTTCTTATAAAAAAGTAGTAGCCTGCTTTTTTATCGCAGTTCTTGTATACATTATTTCACCAGATAAAAGCAATGATTTATTATTGTTTAGTATAGCGCCATTAGCCATAATGGCCGCAAGTCATGTTGAATATATGCAGCAAAAACTAAATAACGAAATTGTATTTTATATACTGATTTTGTGCAGCTTATTTACTTTTTTCTCTCAATTATAATTTGCTTCCATAAGCAAGATCACCGGCATCGCCAAGACCAGGAACAATGTAGTTTTTCTCATTAAGTTTTTCGTCTAAAGATGCCACCCACAAATGACAATTTTCAGGAAGATTTTCCTCAAGATGCGCAATTCCTTCCGGAGCCGCAATAACTACTACAATATGAAATTCTGTTGGAGCTGCGTTTTCAATCAATTTTTTGTGAACCGCCACAATAGATTGTCCCGTTGCCAGCATTGGATCCAGAAGCAAAACGGTTTTATTATTTAAATTTGAAATTGCCTGATATTCAACCAGAATTTCAAACTCATCATCTCCATTTGGATGATGTCTGCAAGCCGAAACAAAGCTGTTTTCGGCATGATCGAAATAATTTAAAAAGCCATTATGAAGCGGCAATCCGGCTCTCAAAATTGGACATAAAACCAAATCAGTATCTATTTCAGTTGTTTTTTTTATGCCAAGCGGTGTTTGGATTTTAACCTCTTTATAAGGTAAAATTTTGCTTAACTCATAAGCCATAATTTCTCCAATGCGTTCAATATTTCTTCTAAAACGCATACTGTCGTTCTGAATATTTACATTTCTAATTTGTCCTAAGAAATGATTTAAAACGCTGTTGTTTTCAGATATATAATGAATTTTCATAATGAAATTGTAATTTATTTAAGAATAAAAATATAAAACGAAAAATAATTTCTTTTCTTCGCAGCATAAAAGTATAAAAAGTATCTTTGTATCTCTAAAAAATAAAGACATGTTTTCAAAATTAGCATATTCGGTTTTCGAACAAAGCATCAAAGATTATCATCAATTTGATAATGTTGACCAGCCAATTAACAATCCATATCCAAAAGATAAATTCGAACATTTGTTATATCTAAAAAACTGGATTGATACTGTTCAATGGCATTTTGAAGATATTATTCGTGATCCGCAAATTGATCCTGTAGCGGCTTTGACTTTAAAAAGAAGAATTGATGCCTCAAATCAGGAACGTACTGATATGGTTGAATATATCGACAGTTACTTTTTACAAAAATACAGCAGTGTACAAGCAAAAGACGGAGCAAAAATCAACTCTGAAAGTCCAGCGTGGGCATTTGACAGATTGTCAATTTTGGCATTGAAAATTTATCATATGAATGAAGAAGCTACTCGTGAAGAAGCAACTCAGGAACACAGAGATAAATGTCAGGAAAAATTAAACATTCTTTTAGAGCAAAGAACAGATTTATCTACAGCAATTGAAGAATTATTGACTGATATCGAAAGTGGAGAAAAATTTATGAAAGTGTACAAACAAATGAAAATGTACAACGATGATGATTTGAACCCAGTTTTATATCAAAATAAAAAATAATTTGGCAGAGTTGTCTAACAGCCAGATTAAACATATAGCCGTCATGAGACTTTCCGCAATGGGAGATGTCGCCATGACGGTTCCTGTTTTACGCGCTTTTGTAAAGCAATATCCAACGGTAAAACTGACCGTTATTTCTCGTCCTTTTTTTAAGCCTTTTTTTGACGGAATCCCAAATCTTGAGTTTTTTGCTTTTGATGAAAAAGAAAGACACAAAGGGTTTCCGGGACTTTTACGTTTATATAAAGACGTAAAAAAACTCAAAATTGATGCTTTTGCAGATCTTCATAATGTTTTAAGGTCTAAAGTGGTGAGTTTACTTTTCGCTTTAAGCGGAAAAAAAAGAGCAACGGTAGATAAAGGCCGAGAAGAAAAAAAAGAATTGACAAGAGCTGAAAACAAGATTTTCAAGCAATTGCCAACAATGTTCGAAAGACACGTAAAAGTGTTTGAAGAGCTAGGTTTTCCTATAAATTTATCAAATCCAGAGTTTCCTAAAAAGGCGATTTTTGGTGCAGAAATAACAGATCTTGTTGGAGAAAGTTATGAAAAACTGATTGGAATTGCTCCTTTTGCGCAATATGATTCTAAAGTTTATCCTTTAGATTTAATAAAGGAAGTAATAACAAAACTGGCTGAAAATAAAGATCGTACGATTTTACTTTTTGGAGGAGGAAAAAAAGAAATTGAAATTTTGAATTCACTTTCAGAACCTTTTAAAAATGTAATAAATGTTGCCGGAAAAATTAAGTTTCAGCAGGAATTAAAATTAATCAGCAATCTGGATGTCATGCTTTCTATGGATTCCGGAAATGCTCATATTGCAGCAATGCTGGGTGTAAAAGTTATTACGCTTTGGGGCGCAACGCATCCGTACGCAGGATTTTTGCCGTTTAATCAAAGTTTAGAAAACGCTTTAACATCAGACAGAAATCAATATCCAAAACTGCCAACATCAGTTTATGGCAATAAAATTGTTGAAGGCTATGACGATGCTATGAGGACAATTTTACCACAACAAGTTATTGATAAAGTTGTAGATCAACTTTGATAGAAGATAGAAAAATAGGCTAAAAGGACAGCAGCTTTTTTGTAAGCGTTGGAGAAGGAAAATATTTATATCAAAGAGTGAATGTATATAATATTAAAGCTCCGGCAGAGTGACATATTTTTTATAATATATGTTACTCCGCTGGAGCTTTTTTCATTTTTGAAATTCTATAAATATCTATCCAGCAGGATATTTGTCGATAGTAATCTTAAGCAATATTTTTGTTTAAATCATATCTTTCGTTAGAATCGAGTAAAGAATATCCTATTGTTTTTTTTCTTTTTTTGTTTACTATAATGGTGACAAAGTTATTTTTGTCTTCTGTTGACAATAGAATATGTTCAAATTTTTCTGATGAATCTCTGTAAATTTTATAAATTAACTCATGATCTTTAATCTTTTTAGATAAAATTTTGGCCGATTTAAGTTTGCTTACATAAGGCCAAATATTAAAAATATTTGAATCTGTCTTTTTTACTTCTACCATTTTTTCCGTGATAGTTGAATTGTATTTTTCTCTTTTGAGTAACTTGGGACCTTTTTTATTTTTCATTTTTATAATAACCGCCAGAACGCAAAGCGAAGCAGTTACAACCAACATAATAAATAGATATAGATGAAAGTGGTGTACGTGAGCTGTCATGATATTTAATGTTTTAAATGTTTTGACAAATTTGATTTAATTATACAAATTCTCAGGTTGAGATTGTCATAATTATGATCCTAATTTAATAAAAATTCGGTAATATTTTGACAAAATTTTGCTTTTATTTCAATTACAGCCAAATCTTCTCATCCCTGCATCTGCTGTAAATATAATTTTTAAGATTCGAAATCGTAGTTTCGTAATCAGGAGCTTCATAACCAAATCTTTCATGCTCCATTTGTTCTTTTTCAATGGCATTGCATCCTTTTATAACTTCTTTGAGCATGTCGATCATAGCGAGTTCTTTATTGCTGGTTTTGTGAAATTTAAATTCTACAATTTCGTCTTGCAGTTCTTCGCAATAATCAATAAGTTTAATAATCTCTGGTTCGTCTAGAAGATATTCTTTATTTTTAAAAATTTCTCGTACAGATCTCATATTCAATTGTTAAATGCCTTCCCTAAGTCTCGCGACCAATCGTCTTTTTGTCAAATTTAAGCTTTGATCCAGATTAGAAAATAACGCAATTAAACAAAAAAAAATCCAAATGCCAACCGTAAGTTGGAATTTGGATTTTTTATATTTTAGAATTTAATAGAGACTATACGTCGTCGTAATCAACATAAATAGTTTCAGATGTTGGATGCGCCTGACAAGTTAAAATTAAACCTTCTGCAATTTCGCTGTCTGTTAAAATAGAATTTTTTGTCATTTCAGCAGAACCTGCCGTTACACGTCCTAAACAGCTGCTGCAAATACCACCTTGGCAAGAGTATGGAGCATCGACACCTTGTTTTAAAGCGGCATCAAGAATGGTTTGTTTTTTAGACATTTCAAAAGTAGTTTCTTCATCGTCAACCAAAACTGTGATTTTAGTATGTCCTTCCTGAGAACCTTGAATCATATTTTCTTCAGAAGAAGCAGTAAAAAACTCAAACTTAATAGCAGATTCTTTTACATTTTTCTCTTTTAAAACATTAGAAACGGTATTGATCATTTCTTCAGGTCCGCACAAATAAAATTTGTCAAATTCAAGCTCTTTGTGTTTGTTATTTAATACAAAATTTACGGTCGATTTCTCGATTCTTCCAAACAATGCATTTTCAACTTTTGCCTGACTGTACACATAATGCACGAATAAACGACCTACATATTGCAATTGTAAATCGTGTAATTCCTGGTGAAAAATAGTTTCTTCGGGAGTTCTGTTCCCGTAAACCAACACAAATGAACTTTTTGGCTCATTTTTTAAAACCGACTTTATAATAGATAAAACTGGAGTAATTCCGCTTCCGGCAACAAAAGCTGCGTAATTTTTTTGTCTTTCAGCATCCGGTTCAAAAGTAAATTTTCCTTCCGGCTGACCCACTTCAAGAACGTCTCCTGCTTTTAGCTTTGTATTCGCAAACTGAGAAAACAAACCGCTTTTTACGGCCTTAACCGCAATTCGCAATTCACCGCTTTCTGGTGCAGAACAAATAGAGTAAGCACGACGAATTTCTTGATTGTCAAGAGTTAATTTTAAATTTATGTATTGTCCGGCTATAAATTTATAGTCCTGTTTAAGTTCTTCTGGAACATTAAAAAGTACAGAAACCGCATCGGCAGTTTCACGTTTTACCTCTTTAATTATAAGTTTTAAGAATGAAGGCATGATTTAATTTTTTTGCAAAAGTAGCAAACCATAAGTAATTGACACTTACTAAAATATTTTTTTTAACTTTTTTTGTAACGTTTTCCTACATTTGATCTCTTACTACAAAAATCAAAACCAATTAACCATGATTAAAAAGTTTATTTATCTCGAATGGAAAGCCTTTATCAGGTCGGCATCATTTGGTAAAAACCTGGCAATGAAAATTTTACTTGGGTTTTTAATGATCTATTTTTCATTAATTTTTATAGGAATGGGCGTTGGGGCATTTTACATTCTTCAAGAAATGCACCTTGAACCATTTGTAAACGTAAACAAGTTTTTGATTTATTACTTTCTTCTTGATTTAGTAATTCGTTTGCTGCTGCAATCAATTCCCGTTTTAAATATCAAACCGTTATTGGTTTTGCCTTTTAAAAAACCCGTAATTGTTCATTTTTCATTGGGCAAAACTGTTTTGTCTTTTTTTAATTGGGTTCATACCTTATTTTTTGTTCCGTTTTCAGTTGTTTTGGCAATAGAAGGATATAACATAACAGGTATTATTTTCTGGAACTTGGCAATGTTTTCGTTTATATACATCAACAATTTTTTAAATATTATTTTAAGTAATATCGATAAATTATTTATTGTTTTTGTTGGATTGATTCTTGTTTTGGGCGGAGCGCAATATTACAAATGGTTTGATATTACAACTTTTACAACTCACTTTTTTCTAGGGTTTTATGCTAAAAAAGGACAATTTTTAATTCCCGTTTTAGTATTGGTGGGTTTATATATTTTTAGTTTTAAATTCCTCAAAAAAAATCTCTATCTAGACGCAGGACTTTCTGTAAAAGAAGATGTTGCTGAGACAGAAAATCTTTCGTGGCTGAATCAATTTGGAACTTTGGGAACTTTTCTGAAAAACGATATTAAACTTATCAAAAGAAACAAAAGGTCGAAAACAACTATTTTTATGAGCTTTTTATTTTTGTTCTACGGATTTTTATTTTTTTCCGGAGGGATTGAAACCTACGACAAACCAGTAATGCATCTTTTAGCGGGAATTTTTGTTTCGGGCGGATTTTTATTTGTCTTTGGACAATTTGTACCCAGCTGGGATAGTGCGTATTATCAATTAATGATGACACAAAATATTCCGTATCGCGGTTATATTATGGCAAAATGGTGGCTTATTGTTATTGCCACAATTATTTCTACAATTCTGGCTTCGTTTTATATTTATTTTGGATGGTATGTTTATTTAACGATTGTTGTTGCGGCAATTTATAATATTGGAGTCAATTCACATTTAGTATTATTGGGAGGCGCATTTACTAAAACCCCAATTGATTTAAGTAATGCCGGCGGTGCTTTTGGAGATAAAAAAGCGTTTAATGTAAGTGCAATGCTGTTAACGCTTCCTAAAATTTTACTGCCTTTGGGACTTTATGGAGCAGGAATTTATTTTGATAATAAAAACCTCGGATTAGCATTAGTTGCCGGAGCGGGCGTTTTAGGTTTTATTTTTAAAGACAAGGTTTTTTCTTTAATCGAAAAAAGATATAAAATCGAAAAGTACAGTACAATAAATGCTTATAAACAAAAGAGTTAATTTAGAGAATATGTCAATTTGATAATGAGATAATTTTATCAGATATAAATCTAAAATCAACAATCCAAAATCTAAAATTACAATGATACAAGTAAATCAACTTTCAAAAAAATATAACGATACTGCAGTTTTAAACATTCATAATCTTGAAATTCCAAAGGGACAAAGCTTTGGTTTGGTTGGTAACAACGGAGCAGGTAAAACTACTTTTTTTAGTTTACTTTTAGACTTGATTCAGCCTTCAACAGGATATATAAAAAACAATGATATTCAGGTAAATACAAGTGAAAACTGGAAATCTTTTACGGGTTCTTTTTTAGATGAAAGTTTCCTTATTGGCTACCTGACTCCCGAAGAATATTTTTATTTCATTGGAGATCTTCGCCATCAAAACAAAGCCGATATTGATGCATTGTTAGCTAAACATGAAGAATTTTTTAATGGAGAAATATTAAACAACAAAAAATACCTTCGAGATTTATCAAAAGGAAACCAGAAAAAAGTGGGGATAATTGCAACCTTAATAGGTAATCCTGAAGTTGTAATTTTAGATGAACCTTTTGCAAATTTAGACCCGACAACGGTAAGTCGTTTAAAGAAAATTATCAATGAATTAGCCGAAGATCCAAACGTAACTGTTTTGGTTTCAAGCCACGATTTACAACACACGGTTGAAGTTTGTGATCGAATTGTTGCACTTAACAAAGGCGAAATCGTAAAAGACATTCAAACTTCAAAAGAAACCTTACAGGAACTCGAATCGTTTTTTGCGGTTTAAGTTTCTATATTTCAAAAAGAAGCGTATTTTTACCCGTCTTTATACTAAAAATGCTTTTTAGTAGTTAATGCTTTAAAATCAGTTCTATTGAAAAAGAATACTCTTAAATATAGTTTTTTTCTTATCTTTTTTCTCTTTTTGATAGCATGTTCTACCAAGAATAACACTTTTGTCAACAGAAACTCCCACGCTTTGAGTACAAAATACAACATCTTGTACAACGGCGGACTTGGTCTTGAAAAAGGTTTACAATCTATTAAGGCCAATGATCAGGATAATTTCTGGAATCTGCTTCCTATTGAAAAAATGCAGTTTGATGAAAATTTCTCTGAAGGAGAAAAAACAAAAAATCCTGATTTCGAAAAAGCAGAAACAAAAGCTACAAAAGCAATTCAGAAGCATTCCATGAATATTGGCGGCAGAGAAAGAAACTACCAAATTGACGAAGCCTATTTAATGCTTGGAAAAGCAAGATATTACGATCAGCGTTTTATTCCGGCTATTGAAGCTTTTAATTACATTCTTTACAAATACCCAAACAGCAGTAATATTTATACAGCAAAAATCTGGCGCGAAAAAACCAATATGCGTTTAGGAAATGATGCCATTGTTGTAAAAAATATTAATCAGCTATTAAAAAAGACAGATTTAAACAAACAGACTTTTTCTGATGCCAATGCTTTATTGGCCGAGGCTTTTTTAAATTTAGAAGAAAGAGACAGTGCTGTTGCAAAACTTAGAATTGCCGAAGAATTTTCGAGAATAAATGAAGATCGCGCCAGATACAAGTTTATTTTGGGACAGATGTATCAGGAAGTTGGAAATAAAGACAGCGCCGCATTTTATTATGACGGTGTAATTGATATGAACCGCAAAGCCGATCGAAAATACATGATGCACGCTTACGCGAAAAAAGCACAGATGTATGATTATGAAAACGGTAACGATACTATTTTTCTAAAAACATATAATAAATTGGTGGCAGATCGTGAAAACCGACCTTATTATGATGTACTTTTTTATGAAATGGGAGTTTTTTATGATAAAAAGAAAGACAAGGAAAATGCACTGAAATTTTACAATAAATCTTTAGGCAGAAAATCTAAAGATCCATACTTGATGGCATCGGCATATCGAAATATTGGAAATATGTATTTTAAAAATACAGATTACACAATGGCTGCCAAATATTATGACAGTACATTGACAAAACTAAATCCCAAAACCAGAGAATTTGCTTTTATAGAAAAAAACAGAAAAAATCTTGACAACGTAATTAAATACGAAGGCATTGCAAAACGCAACGACAGTATTATAAAAGTTTACGGACTGCCAGATTCTGAAAGAAAAATTTATTTTGAAA
This sequence comes from Flavobacterium sp. HSC-32F16, assembly GCF_024171645.1. GTDB lineage: Bacteria > Bacteroidota > Bacteroidia > Flavobacteriales > Flavobacteriaceae > Flavobacterium. The sequence continues at coordinate 268,620 of NZ_JALKAC010000002.1, forward strand.
GTTATATCGCAGAACTTAAAAAGAAAGATGAAGCAAAACGAATTCTGGAAGAAAAGGAAAAAGAAAAGTTAGCGAACATAGAACGAAACAACAGCGCATCGAATGCACCAACTGCGGTTAATCCAAATTCATTAGGAAAAGCAGTTGATATGGAATCTGATGGAATTAGGCCACCTTCTGGAAATGATGCTGTGGCAAGTACTTTTTATTTCTATAACCCAACAACTGTGGCTTATGGAAAATTACAATTCAAGAAAATGTGGGGTAACCGCACTATTGGCGGAAACTGGAGATTATCGGCAATAAAAGCAGCAAACGATGCAGCGATGCTCAATGACAGTATAAACGAAGCAGATGCAAATAAACTAAAAGATACCATTGTAATTGAAAAATATACCACTGCTTTTTACGAAAAACAACTTCCAAAAACACAAATTGCTGTAGACAGCATTGGTAAAGAACGCAATTTTGCCTACTATCAGTTAGGACTTATATATAAGGAGAAATTTAAAGAATATACTTTGGCCAGCAATAAACTGGAACAGTTGTTACGCAACAATCCGGAAGAAAAGCTTATTTTGCCTTCAATGTATAATTTGTATAAAATTTACCAAATTACGGATCCTGCTAAGGCCGAAAAAATAAAATCAGACATTTCGAATAATTATCCAGGTTCAAGATATGCTCAGATTTTAAATAATACGAATTCAGACGATATACCATCGCCGGAAAAAGAATATCAAAAATGGTATAAACTTTTTCAGGAAGAGAAATTCGATGTTGTCTTAGATAATATTGACAATTTGATCAATCAATATTCTGGAGACGAAATTGTTTCTAAGTTTGAATTACTGAAAGCAAACACATTAGGAAAAGTAAACGGATTAGAAGCTTATAAAAAAGGATTGGAAAATGTGGCAGATAATTACCCAAACAGTGATGAAGGTAAAAATGCCAGAGAACTTCTTGAAAAACAAGTTCCAACTTTAGAGAGATTAAATTTTACAACAGAAGATAATAAAAACTGGAAAATTTTATATTTAATTTCTAATAACGATACCAAAACGCTTAAACAAATTGAAGAAGCTATCAGAGTATTTTTGCTAGTCGAAAATTTCGAAAGATTAACGACTTCATTTGATAAATATAACAGAACACAAAGCTTTGTAGCTATTCATGGTTTAAAATCTGAGGCTTATGCCCAAGATGTTGCAGGAGTTTTTAGAGATGACAAAAAATATAAAATTACACATCCGGCAATTATTATATCTACTGATAATTACAAAGTGGTTCAAATTAAGAAAAACCTCGAAGCCTATCTGACCCCAAAAAACCCATAATATAATGTTTGACAAAGTGAAAAAAAACGGAACAGAACTTTTAGGAAAAACAAACCGAATTGTTGAAGGAACTTCTATTGTAGGAGACATAGTCTCAAAAGCAGATTTTAGATTAGATGGCGAATTAATTGGAAATTTTACATCACAAGGAAAATTAGTTATTGGCGCAACAGGCGTTATAAAGGGAGAAATCATTTGTAACAATGCCGATATTGAAGGAGAATTTCATGGAAAAATAAAAGTTCTTGAAATCCTTAATATTAAAGCAACAGCAAAAATTCATGGCGAAGTTGCCGTTGGAAAACTTTCTATAGAACCAGGAGCAGAGTTTACAGCAACATGTACCATGCTTTCTCATTCAAATACAGTAATTATGTTAGAAGATGGAAAAGGAACCGAATAATAACAGAAGAAATAAATGGCTGGCCCTCATAAACATTCCTTTTCAAATGGGGGTCATTATTTTTCTTTTCTCTTATTTCGGAACCTGGCTCGACGAAAATCATCCAAGTCCTAAAGTGTATTACAATACTATTTTTGTAATGCTTGGAGTGGGTCTTGCTTTATATAATGTCATTAGACAGGTTAATGACATTAACAAAACAAAGTAATTTTATCCTTTATAGCGGCTTTAGATAAAAGTTGCATCTTTGCATAAAATTATTTCAAATGCTTTTAAAAAATTACAAACCTGTTTTTCATTTATTTTTATTTAGTGCTGTTGCATGTATACTGCATAAAGCAGCTTTCTGTTTTTTAGAAATTGATGTTCAGAAATTCCATTACAGTATAGAATTTTTGTATTTAATTTTTTTCGGAATATCTGCTTTATTATACCTTATATTATTAATAGTAAAAAAGAAGAATTTTCAAATAGTTGGAATGGTTTTCTTATTTGGAACTTTTACACAAATGCTGTTAGGATATTTAATTTTGCAGCCAATTTTAGAAATTAAATCCGAAACAGTCAATATTGAAAAAGTCAGTTTTTTTATAACATTTATTTTGTTTTTGTTATTTGAGACGCTTTTAACTGTCCGATTATTAAATGAAAAGCGTTAAAATCACGAATATGTAAAACAAGGTTCAAAAATAATTTTTCATATCCTTTTGAATATTAATAAAAAATGTACCTTTGCACCAAATTTTAGAAACGTAAAAAAATAAGATTTTCCACGATATGGTGATTTCAAACAAACCGCTCAGCTTTATTCTTGCCGCTTTTGTAGCTTCTCTACCAATTATGGGTTTTGCAAATCCAGAGAATGACTCAACGCATGTTCAAACTGAAACAGCTCATGAAGAGAAAGTAGTTTCACATAATGCCCATGAGGAAGGAGAGCATGCAGCTCTTGACCCTAAAGCAAAAGTGGATGCTTTTATTGATCATCACTTACAAGATTCTCATGACTTTGTTTTCTTTTCAGATGAAAAAGAAAATAAACACTACGGTTTTTCATTACCAGTTATACTTATAGATGGTGGATTGAAAATTTTCTCATCTTCAAAATTACACCACGGAGAAGAAGTGGCAGAAGTTGATGGAAATTTTTACAAACTAGTTCACGGTAAAATTTATAAGACAGATGCAGCCGGGACAATTAACCTGGACGAACACGGTCATCCTTCAAACGTAAAACCGTTAGATTTTTCGATTACAAAAAATGTTGTATCAATGCTTTTTGTTTCAGTATTATTATTTTTAATGTTTACTGGTTTAGCAAGATCATATAAAAAAGGACCGATCCCAACAGGATTTGGAAGAATTTTAGAACCGCTTATTATTTTTATCAGAGACGAAATTGCAGTTCCTAATATTGGAGAGAAAAAATACCGTAAATATATGGGTTACCTGTTAACTGTATTTTTCTTTGTATGGTTGTTAAACTTATTAGGTATGACGCCTCTTGGAATTAACGTTACAGGAAATATTGCTATCACAGTTTGTTTAGCAGCATTTACCTTTATTATTACACAATTTAGTGCAAACAAAGATTATTGGGGACACATTTTCTGGATGCCTGGAGTACCGGTTCCAATGAAAATCATTTTAGCTCCAATTGAAGTTTTAGGAACACTAACAAAACCATTTGCATTATTAATTCGTTTGTATGCAAATATTACTGCAGGTCACGTAGTAATTATGAGTTTGATCGCTATGATTTTTGTGGGTAAAAATTTAGCAGCAGATTTGCCAATCTCATTAGGTTTAACATTGTTTATCTCTGTTATTGAAGTTTTAGTTGCATTTTTACAGGCGTTTATCTTCACGATGTTATCATCATTATTTATTGGTATGGCTGTTCAGGATCATGATCATGCTCACCACCACGAAGACGAAACAGCAATTATTTAATTTAGAAGTTTAATTTTATATATATAAATACTTATGGGAACAATTCCAACTTTAGTAGGTGCAGGTTTAGTAGTGATCGGTGCAGGTTTAGGTTTAGGTAAAATCGGTGGATCTGCTATGGACGCTATTGCTCGTCAACCAGAAGCTGCTGGTAAAATTCAAACTGCGATGATTATTATCGCGGCTTTATTAGAAGGTTTAGCATTTGCTGCTTTAATCTTAGGAAAATAATAAAGAGAAAAATAACGACATCTTTAACGGTTGGTTAAAGGTGTTGTTACTTTTAAAAAAGAAATTAAATATTTAATATAGTTATAAAATGGATAAGTTAATTAACGATTTTTCATTCGGATTATTCTTTTGGCAAGCTTTAATCTTGTTAGTATTAATTTTACTTTTGGTGAAATTTGCATGGAAACCAATTATGGAATCTATTACTGCAAGAGAAGAAGGTATTAAAAATGCATTACTTTCTGCTGAAAATGCAAAGAGAGAAATGGAAAATTTACAAGCTGACAATCAAAGAATTTTGAATGAAGCTCGTGCAGAACGTGACGCGATGTTGAAAGAAGCTCGCGAAATGAAAGAGAAAATGATTGCTGATTCTAAAAACGAAGCACAAGAAGCTGGTCAAAAAATGATTGAACAGGCAAAAGCGGCTATCGAAAGTGAAAAAAATGCTGCAATGGCAGAATTGAAATCTCAAGTTTCAACTTTATCATTAAGCATTGCTGAAAAATTATTGAAAGAAGAATTATCTAACAAAGAATCTCAAACTAAATTAGTTGAGAAAATGTTGGGTGACGTAAAGTTAAACTAAGATTATGGCAAGTACAAGAGCAGCAATTCGTTATGCAAAAGCAATTCTAGACTTAGCAAACTCTAAAGGTGTTGCCGAAGCTGTCAATAACGATATGAAATCAATTGCATCTGCAATTGAAAATAATATAGAATTGAGTACATTTATTCAAAACCCAACTGCAAAAGTTGAAGTTAAAGAAAGTGCTCTTTTAGAAGTTTTCGCAGATGTAAATGGTGTGACTAAAGGTTTATTCCATTTATTATTTGAAAACAAAAGATTTGAAATTCTAGATGCAATTGCAATAGAATACAATAAATTATTTGATGAAAATAATGGTGTTGAAGTAGCAAAAGTTACTACAGCGATTCCTATGGATGCTGCTTTAGAAGCTAAAGTTTTAGCAAAAGTTGCAACTTTATCAGATAAAAAAATTACAATTGAAAATATAGTAGATCCTTCAATAATTGGCGGATTTATTTTGAGAATAGGAGATAATCAATACAATGCTTCTGTTGCAAACAGATTACAGGTATTAAAAAGAGAGTTAAGTAATTAGTTTTATTACACATAAAAGTGTCTAAATTATAAATTAAGATGGCGGAAATCAAACCTGCTGAAATTTCAGCAATATTAAGAAAGCAAGTAGAAGGTTTTGAATCTGGTGCTACGCTAGAGGAAGTAGGAACAGTACTTCAAGTTGGAGATGGTATTGCTCGTGTTTACGGGCTATCTAATGTTCAATATGGTGAGTTAGTAGAATTTGATAACGGTATGGAAGGTATCGTATTGAATCTTGAAGAGGATAATGTTGGGGTTGTACTTTTAGGACCATCAACAGGAATCAAAGAAGGATCTACTGCAAAAAGAACTCAACGTATTGCTTCTCTTAAAGTAGGTGAGCAAATGGTAGGACGTGTAGTTAACACTCTTGGTTTTCCAATTGACGGAAAAGGACCAATTGGCGGGGACTTATATGAAATGCCTTTAGAAAGAAAAGCACCTGGTGTTGTATTTCGTCAGCCAGTAACTGAGCCATTACAAACAGGAGTAAAAGCAGTTGATGCTATGATCCCGGTAGGTCGTGGACAACGTGAGCTTGTAATTGGTGACCGTCAAACAGGTAAATCAACTGTTTGTATAGATACAATCTTAAATCAAAAAGAATTTTATGATGCAGGAAAACCTGTATTCTGTATATATGTTGCAATTGGACAAAAAGCTTCAACTGTAGCAGGAATCGCAAAAATGTTAGAAGAAAAAGGAGCAATGGCTTATACAGTTATCGTTGCTGCAAATGCTTCTGACCCAGCTCCAATGCAAGTTTATGCTCCTTTCGCAGGTGCTGCAATTGGAGAATACTTTAGAGATTCAGGTCGTCCGGCACTTATCGTTTATGATGACTTATCTAAACAAGCTGTTGCTTACCGTGAGGTTTCTCTTTTATTAAGAAGACCACCGGGACGTGAGGCTTACCCTGGAGACGTTTTCTACTTACACTCTCGTTTATTAGAACGTGCTTGTAAAGTAATTGCTGATGATGGAATTGCTAAAAATATGAACGATTTACCAGATTCTATTAAGTCTATCGTAAAAGGTGGTGGTTCATTAACTGCTTTACCAATTATTGAAACTCAGGCTGGTGACGTTTCTGCATATATTCCAACAAACGTAATTTCTATTACAGATGGTCAGATTTTCCTTGATGGAGATTTGTTCAACTCTGGAGTTCGTCCTGCTATTAACGTAGGTATCTCTGTATCTCGTGTTGGAGGTAATGCACAGATTAAATCAATGAAAAAAGTTTCGGGAACTTTAAAATTAGACCAAGCTCAATTCCGTGAATTAGAAGCTTTCGCTAAATTTGGTTCTGACTTAGATTCAGTTACTTTAAACGTAATTGAAAAAGGAAAAAGAAACGTTGAAATCTTAAAACAAGGTTTAAATGATCCTTATACAGTTGAAAACCAAGTAGCTATTATCTACGCTGGTTCTAAAAACTTATTAAGAAACGTTCCTGTAAATAAAGTAAAAGAATTTGAAGCTGATTTCTTAGCTTACTTAAACAGTAAACATAAAGATACGCTTAACGCGTTGAAAGCTGGTAAATTAGATGACAGCATTACTGATGTTATCGAAAAAGCAGCAAAAGAAATTTCAGCAAAATATAACTAATTAGATAATTGGTAAATTAGATAATTAGAAAATGCGTAAACATTATTCTAATTATCTAATTTTCAAATTATCACATTTTCTAATTAATAGATGGCAAATTTAAAGGAAATACGTAATAGAATTACTTCCGTTTCATCGACGATGCAAATTACATCGGCTATGAAAATGGTTTCTGCTGCAAAGCTTAAGAAAGCACAAGATGCAATCACTGCAATGCGCCCTTATGCCGAGAAATTAACGGAGTTGCTGCAAAATCTTTCTGCGACACTTGAAGGTGAAGTTGGAGGAGCTTACACAACACAACGTGAAGTAAAAAAAGTATTGCTTGTAGCCATAACTTCAAACAGAGGTTTATGTGGTGCATTCAATTCAAATGTTATTAAAGAGATTAAGAATCGTACAGATTTTTATGCAGGAAAACAAGTTGACGTTTTTGCCATTGGTAAAAAAGGAAATGATGTTTTAAGCAAAACTCACAAAGTACACGGTCATCATAACGCTATTTTTGATCATTTGACTTTTGAGAATGTTGCTGGAATTGCTGATAATTTGACTGAGAAATTCTTGTCTGGAGAATATGACAGAATCGAATTAATCTACAATCAGTTTAAAAATGCTGCGACTCAAATTGTTCAAACAGAACAGTTTTTGCCATTAGCACCAATTAAAACTGATGTTGCAGTTTCTGCTGGGGATTATATTTTCGAACCTTCAAAAGAAGAAATTGTGTTAACATTGATTCCTAAATCTTTAAAAACACAATTATACAAAGGTATTCGCGATTCATTTGCTTCAGAACATGGAGCACGTATGACAGCTATGCACAAAGCAACTGACAACGCAACAGAATTAAGAAATCAATTGAAATTAACTTATAACAAAGCACGTCAAGCTGCGATTACAAACGAAATTTTGGAGATCGTAGGTGGAGCAGAAGCTTTGAATGGATAATTAATTCATTAAATATAATTAAAAGGCCAGCAATTTTGCTGGCCTTTTTTTTGTGCAAAACTTTTAATTTTTTATCAAATCAATTTTGTAAGAAAAAAAACTTTTATATCATTTTTTATTTTTGTTTTTAAGAATTATAAAATAAGTGCATTCCATTTAATATTATTTCCGTTTTTCAAGTATAATTACTCTTTTAAAAACATTTAAATATTTTTTTAAGAATTCTAATCTTTTCTGGTTTTTCTATTATTGTAATATATTATTTCTAAATTGGTTTTAAATTGAAAGAAAATCTTTATAATTTGATTTAAAAGTATATTTTTGCTTTTTATTAATTCATCTTAAACATTTACAATATGTTTGAAGCGAAAGAAAACTAAGTAATAATGACAAGCGAAAGTTTTAATTGGAAAAAGCTCTTTATAAATGATGAACAGAGCAGTAACGAACCATCTGAATTTGTAAGATAAATAGAGGCTCCATTAAGTTTAAATAACCAGTTTCCTATTCAAAGTGAAGAAAAATACAATTCAAATTTTATAATAATAAAATCCAGTTCTGAATTTGAGAAAAATAATGCAGTTACTGAAGTTGAAAAAGACGATACATTAGAAAAAGTACTTCAGGAATTAAATGCATTGATTGGCCTTGATCAAGTTAAAAAAGATATTTCGATTCTTGATAAAAAAATAGCCGTCAAATATTTGACGGCTATTTTTTTTTTGGAAGTTTTTTCTTTTTAAGAATATCTATAAACAAGAAAGTTTATAAAATGGTGATTCTCAATTACCCAAAATTGAGAATCAATACCATTTTATAAAATTATTGACACAGATTTATCACTCTGTTGCTTTGTCTTTCATGGGAACAAACTAGCTTTATTAATCCCAATGCTCTGTTTTTTTAAGGGTTACATTTCAGCAGAATCAATCCCTGAGCTTTGTCTTTTATGGGAACAAACTAGCTTTATTAGTCCCAATGCTCTGTTTTTTTAGGGTTACAATACAGCAGAATCAATCCCTTATGCTTTGTCTTTTATGGGAACAAACAAGCTTTATTAGTCCCAGTGCTTCCTTTTTTATAAGGGTTGTATTTAGCTTTCTCAATCCCTGTGAAGCAAATTTAAGAAAACACTGCTTAAGAAAAGTTACATAATTTTTAGCCTCAATTTATATATTTCACATGTTAGGCTCTTGTTAATTGTATAACAGCCATCAAAAAAAAATAATTATTTTTGTTATCTATTTCTGTTACAATGACTTTACAAACACAAGAACTTACTACGATTAATGAAATGCTGGCTCAAATTGACACCATCAGATTTCTATATCCCAACATAACTTTAGAAAAATACCAGGCATTTCTTTCTGAAATGCTTCCCCATAATTATACTCAAATAGCAGTTTTTGAAAATGATGTTTGTTTGGGAATAACGGGATGTTGGTCGGCTACTAAATTATGGACAGGAAAATATCTTGAAATCGATAATTTTGTAGTCCATCCTGAACATCGTTCTAAAGGAATTGGAAAAATTCTTACTGATTTTATTGAGCAAAAAGCCATAGGTTTAGGTTGCAGCAGTATCGTTTTAGATGCTTTTACAGGAAATTTTGGAGCACATCGATTTTATTATAATCAGGGATACAGTCCAAAAGGTTTTCATTTCGTGAAAGTTTTGGACGAAAATAAATTGACTCAATAAAATTCTTAGTAAGTTTTTTTATTGAATTTGTAAAAGCACTAATAAAACCAAAGAATTGGTTATTTTTGTTTTCCGAACTTTATTACTAATTATTTTGGGATTATATAAAAATCTATTCAAACAAACTGCGATTTATGGGCTGGCAACCGTTTTACCACGAATGCTTAGTTTTTTATTGGTCAGATTATATACGGGTATTTTACCTACTGCCGAATATGGCGAAGTTTCAATTGTTTTGTCTTGGATGGTTTTCTTTAACGTAGTTCTTTCTTATGGAATGGAAACGGCATTTTTTAGATTCTACAGTGCCGAAGAGGATAAGAAAAATGTTATCGCAACTTCTACAATATCAATATTTTGGTCTTCCATTGGATTCCTGTTTGCCGCTTTAATCTTTAGAAATACCCTTGCAAACTGGGCAGAAGTTGATGCACAATATATTACGTATTCAGTTTGGATTTTGGTTTTAGATGCTTTAGTTTTAGTACCGTTTTCTAAGCTGAGAGCCAACCAGCGCCCAATGGTTTATGCAGCCATTAAAATTGGAAACGTAGTAATTAATTTATTGCTTAATATCTTCTTTTTAATATATCTGCCAAAATTGGCAGCTTCAAATCCTAACTCAGTTTGGGATAATTTATATGTAGAAAATTTCCAGATCGCTTATATTTTCATCGCAAATCTACTGGCGAGTTTAGCAACTTTTATTGTACTCTCTCCAAATTATCTTTCGTTAGGAAGAAAATTCGATCCTGTACTTTGGAAAAAAATGATGAAATACGGTCTGCCTATTTTAGTTGCCGGATTGGCATTTGCAGTTAATGAACATTTTGATAAAATTTTACTTGGATATTTATTACCGGAGAATTTAGCAAAATCTGAAGTTGGAGCCTATTCTGCCTGTTATAAACTAGGATTGTTTATGGTTTTATTTGCAACTGCTTTTAGATTAGGAATTGAGCCATTCTTTTTCAGTCATGCAAAGAATGAAAATGCACCACAGACTTATGCCGTAATTACAAAATATTTTGTCATTCTGGGTTCGCTGATTTTATTAGGAGTTATCGTTTTTGCAGATATTTTAAAATTCCTGCTTCTGGATAACAAATCATATTGGGAAGCGATGAAAGTAGTCCCACTAATTATTTTGGCAAACTTCTTTTTAGGAATTTACAACAACCTTTCTGTGTGGTATAAATTAACAGATAAAACAAAAATTGGAGCTTATATTTCAATTGTAGGAGCCATTATAACATTACTTTTAAATTACTTTTTAATTCCGAAATATAGTTATTACGGTTCTGCGATTGCAACAATTTCTGCTTACGGAAGTATGATGTTGATATCCTATATTCTAGGAAACAAATATTATCCAATACCTTATGACATGAATAAGATTGGAGCTTATTTAGGAATTTCAATTTTATTTTCGGCTATTTCTTTTTATGGATTTAGAGAAAATTATTTCGTGGGAATTCCGTTATTATTAGCCTTTATGTACTTTGTATATCACAACGAAAAAGACACAATTAAAGGAATTATGAATAGAAAGTAAAGATGCTTTTTTAATCTTTTATAATAAAAATGAAAATACAAATTATCAATAAATCGCAGCACGATTTACCAAATTACGAAACAATAGCTTCTGCAGGAATGGACTTACGTGCCAATATTACAGAATCAATTACGTTAAAACCTTTAGAAAGAACAATTGTAAAAACCGGGCTATTTGTTGAATTACCAATTGGTTACGAAGCGCAGGTAAGACCAAGAAGCGGATTGGCAGCAAAAAAAGGAGTTACAGTTTTAAATTCTCCAGGAACTGTCGATGCTGATTACAGAGGTGAAATAGGTGTGATTTTGGTAAATTTATCAAATGAAGAATTTGTAATTGAAAACGGAGAAAGAATTGCACAGTTAATTATTGCCAAACACGAAAGAGCGGAATGGATTGAAGTTGAAGAACTTTCTGAAACTTCAAGAGGAGAAGGCGGATTTGGGAGTACTGGAGTGAAATAGTTTTCAGTCGAAGCTGACAGTTTTCACTGTCTTAAAAAATGAATTAAAATTTCGTAATGTATTTACGGATTTTGTATTTAAAAACTTGAACTAACTAAACAGGAGATTTTTAAATCTTCACACATAAAATAGAATTAGATGAAAATAATCGTTCCAATGGCAGGTCGCGGATCAAGACTTCGCCCACATACATTAACAGTTCCAAAACCATTAATTCCGGTTGCAGGAAAATCAATCGTTCATCGTTTAGTAGAAGATATAGCCAAAATATTAAAACAACCCATTGAAGAAGTTGCTTTTATTCTTGGTGATGAAGCATTTTTTGGAGATGATCTTGTTGCAAGTCTTCAGGATTTGGCAAAAGGATTAGGAGCAAAAGCTTCAATCTATCGTCAGGATTTACCACTAGGAACAGGTCATGCCATTATGTGTGCAAAAGAATCTTTATCAGGACCGGCAGTTATCGCTTACGCAGATACTTTAATCAGAGCCGATTTTGAACTTGATCCATCAGCAGACGCTGTTATATGGGTAAAACAAGTAGAACAGCCAGAAGCATTTGGAGTTGTAAAATTAAATCAGAATAATGAAATCATTGAACTGGTTGAAAAACCAAAAGAGTTTGTAAGTGATTTAGCGGTTATTGGAATTTATTATTTCAAAGAAGTTGGTGATTTGAAAAAAGAACTTCAAGGTGTTTTAGATAACAATATTCAAAACGGAGGTGAATACCAAATAAATGACGGAATTAAAGCGATGATGGCCAACGGAAAAGTTTTCAAAACCGGAAGCGTTGACGAATGGATGGATTGCGGCAACAAAGATGTTACAGTTGAAACCAACACAAGAATGTTAGGTTTTTTACATAATGACGGAGAACATTTGGTAGACCAAAATGTTACATTAGATAATTCAACTATTATTCCGCCATGTTATATTGGGGAAAATGTTGTGCTGAAAAATACCACAATTGGACCTAATGTTTCAATAGGAAATGGATGTCATGTAACAGACAGTACTATTAAAAATAGCTTAATACAAACTTATTCTCAAATAAAAAACGCTAACTTAGATAATGCAATGATTGGAAATCATGTTAGTTACGACGGTAAGTTTACAAGCATAAGTATTGGAGATTACTCAGTTTTAGAATAAAAAACAGATTCGTTTTCGTATAAAATGAAACCGTAAAAAAGATGAAAAAAGGTGTTTTGATAATTTTATTTTTTGCTTTGTTAAGCAATTCAGCTTCGGTTTTTGCGCAGACAGAACCGGAAGATATTGCTTTGGCACCAGATGAATATCAAGATGCATTTTACGAATCTTTGAAACAAAAAGGAATCGAAAATTACGATAAAGCTATAGCATCTTTAGAAAAATGTATTAAACTAAAACCTTCAGATGCTGTTGCTTACTTTGAAGTTGGAAAAAATTATCTGGCTTTAAAAGAATATCAAAATGCACAAATTGCATTTGAAAAAGCAACACAGCTAAACCCAAAAAACAAATGGTACTGGCTGGGAATTTACGATGTAAGTTACGAAACCAAAAATTATCCTCTGGCAATAGAAACGATTCAGAAAATTATTGTTTTTGATGAAGAATATAAAGACGATTTGATATCGTTATATATGATTACAAATCAACACGATAAAGCACTTGTTGCGATTAACGAAATGAACGATAAATTTGGAAAATCGGCAGAAAGAGATAATTATAAAATGCAGATTCTTTCACAAGGGAAATATCAAAATGCTGAGATTTCAAATTTAATTGAACAAATTAAAAAGAACCCAAAAGAAGAATCAAATTATGTAAATCTGATTTTTCTATATTCAAAATCTGATGAAACAGACAAGGCCGTTGATGTTGCAAAACAACTGGCAAAAGAGCTTCCAAATTCAGAATGGGGACAGGTAAGTTTATTTAAAAGTTATTTAGATGCCAATCAAGCCGATAAAGCGATTAAGTCGATGAATGTTATTTTGTCAAGTTCAAAAATTGATTCAAAAATAAAACATCGCACATTAAATGAGTTTTTGATTTATGTAAATAAAAATCCACAGTATGCACCGGAGCTAGAAAAAGCCATTTCCTATTTTGATAATGACAAAGACGTTGACGTTGCCAAAGAAATTGGAAAATTTTATCACAGTAAAAACCAATTTGAAAATGCCATTAAATACTATGAAAAAGATTTAATGACTAATTCAGATACAGATCGCGAAACAAATTTGCTTTTGCTTGAAGCCTATACACAGGCAAAACAATTTGCACCAATGACAAAAAGAGCGATGACGATGATAGAAATTTATCCAAGTCAGCCTCAGTTTTATTATTATGCAGGTTTGGGAAGCAATCAATTACAGCAATTTAAGAATGCAAAAACCGTTTTAGAAATGGGACTTGATTATGTGGTTGAGGATAAAAAATTAGAAGCAAATTTTAATATTCAATTGGGAGAGGCATATAATGGATTAGGAGATGCTAAGAAAAAAGAGGAATACTTTTTGAAGGCAAATGAATTATTAAAACAAAAGAAGTAAGGAGAAATTAAGATGAAAAAATATATTATAATAGTATTAATGTCGGTTTTTGTAGTTTCATGTAAATCGAAAGCCGTTGCTGTTCAGAACAATAATACTGCCGAAATTGTAACGAAAAAAGACAACAAAGCGATAGAAAAACATTACGAAAATAAACTAGATTTTTCGACTTTATATATTAAAGCAAGCGCCAAATATGCTGATGAAAAACAAAGTCAAAATGTTACGGCCGAAATAAGAATAGAAAAAGACAAACAGATTTTAATAAGCGTTCGATTTTTAGGAATTACAATGGCCAAAGCTTTGATAACTCCATCGGCAGTAAGTTATTATGAAAAAATAAACAGTACTTATTATGAAGGAGATTTTAGCAGTTTAAGTAAATGGCTTGGAACAGAATTAGACTATAATAAAGTTCAGAACTTATTAATAGGTGAAGCTTTTGATGATTTAAGAGAAGGAAAATATACGCAGACTATTGTTGAAAATCTTTTCCGATTAGAAGATCAAAAAGACGAAAAAATTAAAAAAGCATTTTATTTAGATCCTGAAAAATATTTAGTACAAAAAGAAGAAATTTCACAGCCATCTGAAAACAGAAAATTAGAAATCAATTATTCTGATATTAAAACATACAATCAAGGAACTATACCAACCGCGATTGCAATTAATGCAGTACAGCCAAAAGGAACAACCAATATTAATTTGAATTACAATAACATTTCATTTAACGAAGAACTTTCTTTTCCTTATAGCGTACCAAGCGGTTATAAAAAAGTTTTAATTAAGTAAATTTGCAAAAAGAAAAATAGAAAGATGCCAAAATTTCTCCTAAGCCTAATTTTTGTTTGTGCCACGACTTTTGTCTGGGCGCAGGATTCACAGCAAGAAAAACTTGAACAGCGCAAAGCGCAGATTCTTCAGGAAATAAAAGACAATGAAAAAATGCTGCAATCTGTAAGGAAAAAAGAAAAATCAGCGGTAAATGAATATTTGATTCAAGCAAATAAAATCAAACTTAAAGAGAAGCTGATAAATACAACAGCAAAGCAGGAAAAAATTCTGAGCAATGATATGTATATTAACCAAGTTCAGGTTAATAAACTAAAAAAAGAACTGGCAGTTTTAAAAGAAGATTATTCAAAAATGATTTTGAAATCGTATAAAAGCCGTTCTGAGCAAAGTAGAGCCATGTTTATTTTATCTTCTGAAAGCTTTTTGCAAGCATACAAGCGAGCACAATATTTAAAACAATATACAAATTTCAGAAAAAACCAAGGTCTTGAGATTCAAACTAAAACAGCACAATTAGTTGATTTTAATGCCAAGTTAGATGGGCAGAGAAAGGTTAAGAAAAAAATTATTGTAGAAAACCAAAAAGAGCGTGCAACTTTAGAAGTAGAGAAAAAAGAACAGCAAAAACTGGTAAACTCTATTAAAAAAGATAAGAACAGAATTGCCGCAGATATTAAAGCAAAACAAAGCGAGTCTAAAAGAATCGACAGACAAATTGATCGTTTGATTCGTGAAGCTATTGCTGAAGCAAACAGAAAAGCAGCTGCCGAAAAAGCAAAAGAAAATCCTGGATCAACAGTGGCAAAAGCACCAGTTTCGTCTTCTAAAATTGCAATGACACCAGAAGATAAAGTTTTAGCAGCAGACTTTAAAGCCAATAGAGGCAGACTGCCTTGGCCGGTAGAAAAAGGATTTATTTCTCTTGGTTATGGAGATCAGCCTCACCCGCTTCATCCTTCAATTACCGTACACAACTCAGGAGTTGAAATTACAACTGAAGATGGTGCAAGCGCAAGAGCAGTATTTGCAGGTGAAGTTTCTAAAGTAATAGTTTTATCTCCGGTTAATAAAGCAGTTGTAATTCAGCATGGAGATTTCTTTACAGTATATCAAAACTTAAGTTCAGTTTCTGTTAGTCAGGGTGATAAAGTTTCGATTAAACAGAGCATAGGAAAAGTGAGAACCAGCGGTGATACAGGAAAAACAATTATCAAGTTTTTGATTCTTCAAAACACGACAAATTCAGACCCTGAAAATTGGTTACAAAACAGATAAATGAAAGGGAGCTGAAAAGCTCCCTTTTTATTTTAATCATATTGTTCTAAAAAGTATCTAATGACATCTGTTGTAGTTACAATTCCTTTTAGCTCATCATTATCTACAACGGGTAATGCATGAAATTCTTCTTTCGAAAAAATTTCAGCTAAATCTCTAATAATAGTATCAGAAGAAACAGTTTTGGGTTTTGCCGTCATAACCTGCGGAATAGTCAGCATTTGTAAAATGGCTTCGTCACTCCCTTCCTGACCTTCGAATAAAGCACCAAAAGTAAGACGGTTAATATCGGTTCGGCTTATAATACCCACTACTTTTTTTCCGTTTACTACAGGAAGGTGCCTAATAGAATTCGATTTTAATTTTTCTACTACTTTTCTTAAATCGTCATTTTGATTTACAGTCACCACGGTTTTAGTCATGATGTGACTAATTGGTTCTCTTTTTTTCATAATAGATTAGTTTTATATTTACATCAAATATGTAAAACAAAACCTATAAATTATATGATCTTTATCATCGTTTAAATAAAATAAAAAGTAGATATAAAAGATAAATTTTGATAATAATCCTTTAGTTAATTTGAAATTGCAACGAATGAATTTAAAAATAGTATTTTTGCACTATGGAAACAAATAGACAGAAAAAAATAGGCAGCGTAATTCAGAAAGATCTGGTTGATATTCTGCAAGGTGAAGTGAGAAAAAACGGAGTTAGCAATTTGGTAATTTCAGTATCCAAAGTTAGTGTAACCTCAGATTTATCTGTGGCAACGGTATATTTAAGCATTTTTCCTCAAGAAAAAGCAAAGGAAACTTTAGAAGGAATAAAATCAAATACTACTTTAATAAAACATGATTTGTCGCAGCGTGTACGTTTGCAATTGCGCCGTGTGCCAAATTTGGTTTTCTTTATTGATGACTCTCTGGATTATATTGAAAAAATTGACAACGCATTAGCAGAAAAAGAGAACCCAATTGAAAATCGCGATCTTTTAGAAAAAAGAAGAAAATCATAAATTGAATTTCCCATTTTACATAGCCAAACGTTATATTTTTAGCAGAAGTAAAAACAACGCTATTAATATCATTAATTACATTGCCAGCATGGGAATCATTGTTGGAACAATGGCTTTGTTTGTGGTTTTATCTGTTTTTAGCGGATTAAAAGTTTTTAGTCTTTCGTTTACAAACGAGATCGATCCTGATTTAAAAATGACCAGTACCTTAGGAAAATCATTTTTTATTTCGGCTCAACAGGAACAAGACGTAAAAAAGATAAATGGTGTAGCCTCTTATACCAAAATTATAGAAGAGCGTGTTTTGTTTATATTTAAGGATAAACAGCATGTTACCTATTTAAAAGGAGTTGACAGCGTTTATCCTGTTGTTAATGACATCAAAAGAAAACTTTTTAACGGCCAATGGCTAAAACCAGATTCGTTTCAGGTAGTTATTGGTTACGGAATTGCGCAGGATTTTTCGATGGGAATTCTCGATTTTGAAAACCCTCTGCAAATCTTTGCTCCAAAACCCGGAAAAGGCGCAATCGAAAATCCGGAAGAAGCTTTTAATAAAACCGATGTTATGCCGGTTGGAATTTATTCAATAAGCGAAGATTTAGATTCTAAATATGTATTTGCAGATTTAGGTTTGACACAAGAATTATTGATGTATAAACCCAATCAGATTTCCGGAATAGAATTTCATCTCAAAGAAAACGCAGATGAAAATGCCGTAAAAGCACAGCTTAAAAAGATTTTCAATAATAAAATTACTTTAAAAAACAGAGCACAGTTAAATGAGTCTTTATACAAAATGCTCAATACCGAAAATATTGCCGTTTATTTAATTTTTACCCTTGTAATTATTGTGGCACTTTTCAATTTAATTGGAGCTTTGATTATGATGATTTTAGATAAAAAAGGAAATCTAAAAACCCTTTTTAATCTTGGAACAGAAATCAACAGTCTTCGAAAAATATTTCTGCTGCAGGGAACACTGCTAAGCATTTTTGGAGGTTTGATTGGAATGGCTTTAGGAATTATTTTAGTAATTCTGCAGCAACAATATGAATTGATCATGATCACGCCAACGCTGGCTTATCCGGTAGTTTTTACAGTAGAGAATGTTTTGATTGTAATGGCCACAATTGTTTCCCTTGGATTTATAGCTTCCTTAATTGCAAGCAGCCGCGTAAGTAAAAAATTACTGGATTAATTTCTTCTTTAAAAATATTACTTATATTTACCGCCTTGAAAATCTACAGCATATGATTGTTTCTGCCTAATCCTAATTTTATTTTTTAGAATAATTAGGATACTTACGTTTTTACTTTTTTAGTTCAGATTATACATCTGGACCAATTTTATCATTTATCCTAACATATCATGACAGAAACATCTATACAGAAAAGTTTTTTTTCTAAATTTTTTACCACTTTAAAACAAGCCTTAAAAGGCGATGAATCATTTGATTATACTTCGGGAAGTATCAAAAAAGCCGTAATTCTATTGGCCATTCCTATGGTTTTAGAAATGATGATGGAATCGGTTTTTGCTTTAGTTGATTTGTATTTTGTCGGGCATCTAGAAGAAAGCAGTTTTGCCATTCAAACCGTTGGTTTAACAGAATCTGTTTTAACCATTATATATTCTCTCGCAATCGGAATGAGTATGGCCGCTACTGCAGTTGTAGCCCGTCGTATTGGCGAAAAAGACCCTGTCGCTGCCGCAAAAGCCGGAATGCAGGCCATAATCATAGCATTTGCAGTTAACGTTGTCCTGAGTATTTTTGGAATTATGTATGCAAAAGATATTTTGCTTTTGATGGGTGCCTCAGTTAGTGCCGCCGAACACGGTTTCAGATTCACTCAGATTATGATTGGTTCCAGTTTATGCATTATGCTTTTATTTCTGATTAACGGAATTTTTCGTGGAGCCGGAAATGCTGCAATTGCGATGAAAAGTCTTTGGATTGCCAACATTTGTAATATTATTTTGTGTCCGATTTTAATTAATGGTCTTGGACCAATTCCCGCTTTCGGATTAGTTGGCGCAGCATTAGCTACAACTATCGGCAGAAGTATAGGAGTTTTGTATCAGGTATATCATTTGTTTTTTGGAAATGGCGTTCTAAAAATTAAAATTGCTTATTTCGCACCAGATTTTAAACAAATAAAAGCTTTAATTAAAATTGCTGCACCAGGAATTTTACAATTTGTAATCGCATCATGCAGCTGGATTTTCCTGGCAAAATTAGTTGCCACAACTGGAGGTGATCATGGATCTGCGGGTTATCAGACTGCTCTAAGGGTTATGATGTTTTTTATTCTTCCAGCTTGGGGATTGAGTAATGCCGCGGCAACTTTGGTTGGACAAAATTTGGGAGCTAAACAAGTTGAACGTGCCGAAAAATCGGTTCTGACTACAACAAAATATAATGTAATTTTCATGGCTTCGATTATGATTATTACGATAGGTTTTACCAATCCAATTATTTCGTTTTTTATAGATGATAAAACTGATATAAAAATCGCAGTTGAAGCTTTACAAATTATGAGTATTGGTTTTATCTTTTACGGAATTGGAATGGTTTTAATCAATACTTTTAACGGAGCAGGAGATACCTGGACACCAACCGGAATTAATTTCGTAGGGTTTTGGTTGTTCCAAATTCCGCTTGCTTATGTATTAGCCAAACATTTCAATATGGGACCAACAGGAGTTTTTATCGCTATTCCTGTAGCTGAAACTGCGATTACTTTAGCAGGAATCTTTTTCTATAAAAGAGGAAAGTGGAAACGAGTTCAAGTTTAATTTGTACAATATTTCTTAATTTTTAGCGTTAAATTTAATTAACACAAAAGATAGATTTATGAAAACCAAAATTAAATTTTTAGCCATTGTATGTTTGGCTGTATTCGTATTTATGGCCTTTAAACCATTAGATAAAAAAGTGATTCTAATTGATGCAGGTCACGGGGGTTATGATTCTGGCGTGAATAAATATGGATTTGAAGAAAAGAATATCACAGAAGCTATTGCAAGAAAAATAAAAGAACAAAGCAATAGTGAAAATGTTGAAATTGTTTTGATTCGTGATGGAGATATTAGCATGAACCTTACGGACAGAGTGACAATAATAAATAAGTTGAAACCTGATTTGGTACTTTCATTACATGTTAATTCGAATTCGAATATGAAAGCTAATGGAGTAGGAGCTTATATTTCCTCCAATAAAGCGTTTCATGATCAATCTAAAGAAATCGCAGAAATTGCAGTGAACAAAATTGTTTCTTCTGGAAAACTGACAAAAAGATATATTTCGGAAGCTCCATTTCATATCTTAAAATATGCAAATTGCAATATGGTGCATTTAGAGCTAGGATTTTTATCGAATGAAAATGATAGAAACTATATTACAAGTGAAGAAGGACAAAATGAAATTGCAAATAAAATCTTGGAATCGTTAAATTAAAATAAATTAAATAAAAAAGGCCTTCAATTTTGAAGGCTTTTTTGTGCTTTTAAACAAATTCGTAATCAGCATAAACCTCCTCAATCTCCTTCATAATAGCGAATAAATCTTCAGGTTCATCTGTTGTAACTAATTTTTGTTTGAATTCTTTAAATGAATGAATTCCTTTAAAATAGTTGGTATAATGACGTCGCATTTCTACAATTCCCAAACGCTCGCCTTTCCATTCCATAGACCATTTTAAATGATTTCTGGCAGCTTCAACGCGATCAATAACCGTTGGAGCAGGTAAGTGCTCGCCTGTTTTGAAATAATGCTTGATTTCGTTAAAAATCCACGGATAGCCAATCGCCGCACGGCCAATCATGATACCGTCAATTCCGTATTCATTTTTATATTTTAGTGCTTTTTCTGGACTGTCAATATCGCCATTTCCAAAAATTGGCATTGTAATTCTCGGGTTATTTTTTACACGAGCAATGTGCGACCAATCAGAATGACCCTTGTACATTTGAGCACGGGTTCTGGCATGAATTGTCAAAGCCTGGACACCAATATCCTGAAGTCTTTCTGCAACTTCGTCAATATTTATAGAACTTTCATCCCAGCCCAAACGTGTTTTTACTGTAACAGGCAAATCAGTTCCTTTGATAACTGCTTGAGTTAAACGAACCATCAAATCAACATCTTTCAAAACTCCGGCACCGGCTCCTTTGCAGACTACTTTTTTTACGGGACATCCAAAATTGATATCCACTAAATCTGGTTTTACCGTAGAAACAATTTTAGATGACATTTCCATTGCTTCTTCATCACCACCAAAAATCTGAATTCCAACTGGACGTTCGTAATCAAAAATATCCAGCTTCATACGGCTTTTTATAGCGTCACGAATCAATCCTTCCGATGAAATAAATTCAGAATACATCATGTCAGCACCATGCGTTTTGCATAATCTGCGAAACGGCGGATCGCTTACATCTTCCATCGGTGCGAGTAATAAAGGAAATTCGGGTAATTCTATGTTGCCAATCTTGACCATCTTCATAATTTTTTGCAAAATTACAACATTTAGTTTAATTTGTACCAAATTGAGGTTCAAAGGTTCAGAGCAGCAAAGGTTCAAAGGCTTTTTAAGCAGATATAGGTCATTTATAGCCAAATATTTGTCATTTCGACGAAGGAGAAATCACACCTGTATTTCCGGTTAGAGAATCGCCAATCTTTGTAGAGTTTCGAGTGTGATTTCTCCCTGCGGTCGAAATGACAAACAAAACCTGTTTAGGTTAGATTAAGAAACCTTTGTCCCTATGAACCTCTGAACCTTATACTACGTTCTATAGTCGAAAAATCGAATTGGTTTGCGGCTCATCGGGTTAAAAACTAAAGGGTTTAAAGTTTCTTTAGAGGCGAATTCTATTTTTGGAGTTACCCTTAACTTGGCTCTAAAGTGATCTTTGATTTCCTGTAAAAATTCGGGAGACTGATTTTTTACAGCAATTTTTATTACGATTTCATCAGTGCCTAAATCGTTGGTTGAAATTTCAATAATATGATTTTCGATATTGTCGAATCCGCTCAAAACATCATTCATTGCCGGCGGATACAGTGTTGTTCCTTTATATTTAATCATTTGTTTTTTACGGCCAACAACGGGACCTACACGTAAAGTGTTTCTTCCGCAGGCACAAGGTTCGTCATGCATCTGTACCATATCCCCGGTTTTAAAACGCAGTAAAGGCATTGCTTCGATTCCTAAAGTTGTAAAAGTAAGTTCGCCCGTTTCTCCGTTTTTTACAGGTAAATTATTTTCGTCCAGAACTTCAACAATAATCAGTTCCGGATGATGATGGCCGCCGTTTCCGTGTTCACATTCTGTAAATGCCGTACTCATTTCGGTAGAAGCATAAGTAGAGAATAACTTAATATTCCATTTATCCGTGATTTTTTTAGATAAAATATTCATTGCAAAATCCTGCTCTCGCAATGATTCTCCAATACAAACGGCACCTTTTATACTTGAATTATTATAATCGATTCCGTGAATTTCTGCATATTCAATTAATTTCAATAAAAAAGAAGGAACCGTAATTAAATACGTTGGATTGTATTTTAAAATCGAATCCCACTGCATTTCCGGAATTCCGGCACCAACGCGAATAACGCCCACTTTCAATTTTCGAAGACCTAGAAAATAAGCCAGACCCGCCATAAATTTTCTGTCAATTGTCGTCATCAATTGTACCACATCGCCTTCTGCAATTCCGGCACAGGCAAACGAAATCGCTTCGTTATAAGCCAATCGGTCCAAATCAGAATCGGTTAAACCAAATGTTACAGGATCTCCTAAAGTTCCGGAAGTAGAGGCGTAGTCGATAATTTTATTTTGCGGAACACACAAAAAATCATCGTTATATTGTTGTAAATCTTCTTTTGTTGTAACAGGCAGAAACTGTAAATCTTCAAGGGTTTTAATTTTTGAAATATCAATATTCTGTCCGGCAAAAAGTCTTTTATAAAAAGGAGAATTCTCGCTGATGTAAGTTAAAAGTTCGGCTAATTTTTTTTCCTGAAAAATTTTAATGTCTTCTAAAGAATCTTTTTCTATTGCTGGAATCATTGTAACTTTCTTTTGATTTTTTTTAAATATTTTTCAATTTTTGCTTTGTCAGGCACTGTAGTAATTTCTTTAGTCAAAGCTTTTTCAAAATTAAGCTTCGCCTGCTGAAATTCTTTTATTTGGTAAAAGTACAATCCTGCTTTATAATACACAACCCAATAATCAGGGTTTAATGATTGATAATTCTGAAGAAATTCTGGATAAATCTTTTCTTTATTTTCAAGAAGAGAATCTATTTTATGATTTTCAATTCTAAATTTTTGATAGTCACGATAAGCCGTTGTTTTTAAAAACGGATCTCTGGCAATATTTAAATTTTCCTTTTGAAAAGAAACCACAGAATCATTTTTTCTTTTGCCGAAAATCAAGTTCAAATCATAACATATAAATTCTCCTAATTGATATGGATTTGCCGAAACCCAGACTAATTTTTCTTTTGGTTTAAAAATAATTCCGTGATGCGCCATTAACTGATTCAACGCTTTTTCTGAACCATAACCCAATTTTATATCTTTTAAACCGTTTTTATTTCGAAGAATTTCTGATGCAATTTTAGGATTCACTTTTGGGTTTTGAGATAATAATTCCCGCATTCTTTCAAAGCGATATTGGGAATGGCTGTTTAAAATCTGTTCCTTATTTCGTTTATCGGCTGCAAAAGCTTCTCCCTGAAAATGATTCGAACAAATTAATTGATCGCTGTTTGGAACATCGTAAACGTCCATTTTTGTTGGAGAAACCTCAATCAAAATAGCTTTGTTATCATTGGAGCTTCCCACCATAATAGATTCAGAAACAAATACTTTTCTTTTTTTTGCAATTGTTACAGCTTCGTCAATATTCTTGGCGTGTTGTAAAATTTCGCGTGTTAAAATTGAAATTGGTGTTTTCGCAATCAGCGGAATTTTAGATTTCGAAGCGTTAATCGTTACCGTTAAACCTTCCTGATTCATTCCCGAAACCGCACCCACCATTCCCGGCCAGGTAACCATCATAAACGGATAACCATCTTTTGGATTTATAAAAGCAGCAATTTTATTTTCCGCGAAAGCGTCATTTACATAAAAATCAAAATTTCGCCCCAGAATTAAACTGCCGTCTTCTGATTTTTCGTTCCACGCCGCAAAAGAAGAACAGCCAACCAGAGCCAGATCTTGTAAAGCGTGCCCAATATCGTGTGCGCCATGCAGATATAAACCTCTTTGATATTTTGGTGCAATATTGTTGAACTCATCCGATGTATATTCAGAAACACCGTAAATTTCAGTTTGATATTCTTCGGGAACATTCAAATACAATTTTCGATTATACCATCTTAGAAACTGGCGAAGCAGTCTCTGCTGAAAGCTCGACGGAATAAAATCGTTTATTTTAGAGAAGAAAATCTGTTGTTGTTTTTTTAAAAGAGAATCTGTTAAAGCTCCGGTGTTAAAACCAATTTCCAGCGGATCGCCTTCGACATATAATTCCCAAAGACCTTGTTTATTTTTTAAAAGAGAGTTTTTTCCGGATACAAAAACCGAATCTGATTTTTTTACAACAATTGGTTTTTGTGAATTGAAACCTGAAAGATCAGGTTTATGACGCATTGATTTTGATGTTCCGCAAGAAACGAAAAGTTGCAAAAAACCGATAAATAAGAAAAATAAAATTCGGTTTTTCATGACCCTCTATTCAGATTTCGTATTAATTTTAGTTAAAAGATATTCTTTCCCAATAATTTCAGAGCAAGTATTTACCGCTCCAATGGTAACACCCAGAACCCCGTGCATATTAGTACTTTGGCCCGTAAGATACAGATTTTCCAGCTTAGTTTTTACCGGAATCATCGTTTTCATAGGATTATTAGAATCTTTAACATATCCATACATGTTTCCATTATGTCCGCCAATATAATCACGATACGATAATGGAGTAGAAGTATGAATTGACTTTATACAATCTCTGATTCCCGGAAATTTGATTTCGATTTCTTCCAGAAATTTAGCTGCTTTTCGGTTTTTGAATTCTTCATAACTTTCCCCGCGGTCACTTTCTTCGGCAGTTGTATTAAAAGTATCGGCCCAAGTTTCGACATCTTTGTATTTCATGTACGTTAAAAAAGTCATGCCCTCTGCCCAGATTTCTTCTTTTTTAGAAGCATTCATGGATGCCATATAACTTTTTGGCCATGAACTTTCATCATATTCCTGAGCCGTCCAGACATCATCGCTTTTTTTGAAATGATAAAAATTATGATTGATGTATTTAAAACTTTCCGGTTTAAAAACGATATACAAACTAAAAGCCGAAATGACATCTTCAAGATCCTGAATTCGGTTAAAAAAGGCTTTTCTGAAGTTTTCTGCACCCGCCATTTTTAAAGTTGTTTTAGGTTCAATATTCGAAATAAAAATTGAACCTGAAACTTGTGTTCCGTCTTTTAAATCTACAGAAACTACTTTATTTTCTTCAACATTAAAACGGGTAACTTCTTGGTACTTATAGAATTCCCCGCCGTTTTTTTTGAGTTGTTTTAAAAGCTGTTTGGTAATCTGACTTCCGCCGTTTATGCAACGCCAAGAACTTTGAATATAGGAATTA
Organism: Flavobacterium sp. HSC-32F16; assembly: GCF_024171645.1. GTDB lineage: Bacteria > Bacteroidota > Bacteroidia > Flavobacteriales > Flavobacteriaceae > Flavobacterium. The sequence goes on from NZ_JALKAC010000002.1 coordinate 294,259, forward strand.
ACAGAAAGCGCATGAACATAAAAAGGCGATTTATCCGGAATTCCTGCGTACAGAAAATTTGATCCGGCAAGCACCGCTTTTAGTTTTTCATTTTCGGTAAACGCATCAATAGTTTCTTTTGCATTCAGCTCCAGAATTTCAGGATCGTATTTTCCTTCCCAGTTTAAATTGTAAAGCGGAAAAGCATCACAGACTGTTTTTAATTTTTCGCAGTATTTTTTAAGATTTTCTTTTTCTTCCGGAAAGAAAACAGCAAGCTGATTTACGAAATTTGCATAACCTTGTGCGTGCGGATATTCGTTTTTATCGTTTTCAAAAGAGATCATATCGAAGCGGTTTTCATCTAATTTTTTTAAATTAAGATGATCGATAATGCCAAGATATTTGAAATATTTATAGAGATTTTGTCCTTTTTCTAAACCTCCGATGTAGTGAATTCCGGTATCAAAAATAGTTTTATCGCGAACAAAAGTCTGAAGATTTCCTCCGTATTGATTGTTTTTTTCGAGTACACAAACGCTGTAACCTTCCTTTGCCAAAATGATAGACGAAACCAATCCGCCTAAACCACTGCCAACAATTATTACATCGTATTGCTTTTTCATTTACTTTTTGTTTAAAACAATTATTCCGTTTTCTTCTGAAATAATCTCAAAACCAGAATTAAGCAGTTGTGTTTTTAAACCGGAACAATTTACTAAAATAACAGACGAAATAGCTGCAACGGCTTTTTCAATTGCGGCAGCATAACTTTCATCAGAAATTAAAAGTACTTCGTGCTGATTTTCAAATGCCGATTTTAATTGATCTGCATAAAATATTTTTCTCTTTTTGAGGAAATAATTGGTTTTGGCAACCAATACTTTTTCTTCATCATTGATAAAAGAAACTATTTTTCGCTGTGGTTCCTGGAGTGTCAATAAAACATCCAATTGCCCGTAATCACTGCCAAGATGCAAAATTTTAGCTTTTGGATTTAGGTGTTTATTTAAGTTGAAATAGATTTCTAAATTCTGTTTCAGGTCTTTTTTTACACTGTCACCAATTTCAATTTCTTTGTAATCGTAACTATTGATCACCATTTTTTTGAAATAATCCGGGCCTTCAAGTTCTTGTCTTATTCTACGAAATTCCGCTTTAAAGAAAGTGCTTATTTGTTTCGTTTTTTCGGCATAATTATTTCCAAAAGAAAGATTATCAGGCGTAATTCTTTTTAAAATCGAAACAGTAAGAGCGCTTTTGTGAATTACAAAATCGCCTTTTGGTATGGCTTCTGAAGCACCGTGAATAATAATCGGAATAATATCCAGATTGAATTCTTCGGCTAAAAAGAAAGCGCCTTTATGAAATCTTTTAATAACATTGTTTTCTGAACGAGTGCCTTCGGGAAAAACCATTAAAGAATAGCCTTCATTTACTTTTTTGCGTAAATGTTCTACACCGCCTTCTAAACCTTCAGAAACCGGATAAAATCCTGCTTTTCTAACAATACCGCCAAAAATAGGAGAGTTGTAAACCCAGTCGCTTACTAAAAAGATAATTTTTGGACTCAGCATTCCCATAGCTAAAATATCGACAAAAGAAGAATGATTGGCAATGATGACAGCTGGTTTTTCGAAAGTTTCGTTATAATTATTAACGACTTTTTTGTGAATAAACGGATTCGAATACAATACTGATTTCATTAATTTTGAAACCACATATCTAAATCCTTTCATTTTTGTTTTGGCGCTCAGCGGTATAATCGGCATAAGCGTAAAACTAAAAACGGACATGACAAAACCCCCTAAACCATAATAGGTAAACGAGATTACACCATGAATAAAAGTGCGGAGTTTAAATGGCGGATTTCCTTTTTTTGGACGATTCGATAAAAAGACTTTAAACAGAATTGGGTAAAAAATAAAGGTGATAATCAGCGCGGCAAAAACCCCAATTAACGAAACCGAAGAAATAGATCGTAACGCAGGATGTTTAGCAAAAATCATGGCACCAATTCCTAAAATGGTCGTAATTACTGCCAGAATAATTGAAGTTCTGTAAATCGCAATTTCATTTTTTCCGTTGGTATATTCTTTTTGCAAAGCACTTGTCATGAAGATGCTGAAATCAACTCCGTGACCAAAAATCAAAGTGCAGACAATCATGCTGAAAATATTCATTTGAATACCAAAAATGCCCATTATTCCTGCCGTTACAATTCCAGTTAAAGCAATTGGAATACAGCTGATGATGACTAATTCAATTCTTTTGAAAAAGAAAAACAGAATTAGAATTACAGCAACAAAAGAATAATTTACAAGCGAATTAAAATCAGTTTTCAAAGTGCTGAAAAAAGTTTCATTCATCTGCTGGCGGTCGATTGCAATGATATTTTCTTTGGCGGAAGCCGATTTTACAAAACGATCACGCTGTTCCGGCGTAACTTTTACCAAAGTTGAAATCGTATAAAAACCATTTTTTTCGGTTACAAATTCTTTCAGCTGCAATGCCTGAATTTTTAAATAATCTTTGGTCGAAATAGGTTTAAAATCAAAATCTAAATGGTCAAAAAATAAAGAATACGTACTGGGCTTAAAGCCGAGTTTAGAACCTTCGGCAATTAATCCGGCTTTTAAAATTTGTTTTTTATCTGAATTCCAGAATGAATTCCATTTCTGGATTTTTTGTTCTTGTTCTTTTTGCGAAAGTACAATACCGCCAACTGAACTGAAATTCAATATTTTATTTTGTTGTTTTTCTTTTGATAAATCGCTGAAAAGTCTGCTGTTGTTTTGAAGCACTTCTTCCATGCTTTTTCCATACGACGCCACATAAATGGTTTTAGAAGTTAAGCTTGTGCTTTCTTCCAATTGTTTTTCGGCCGCTTTAATATCCTTTGGCACAAAATTTAACTGCGACAAATCGTTATTGAAACCTACATTATTATAAGTAAAAAAACAGATAATGGTAATGATAACGCAGAATCCGATTAAAAATTTGTTATTGTGAAATGAAAAATGCGCCAGTTTATCGATCACATTTTTCTTGTGTTCAAAGTTATTTTCTTTTGGATTGTATAAATGCGGCACAATTAAAAGAGAAAAAACTCCCGTCGCCATAACAATAACGGCAGCAAAAATTCCGAGATCGTTCAACGCATCCGATTTTACAAAAAGCAGACATAAAAATGCAACAGCGGTAGTAGAACTGCTCATGATTACGGGCATGGTAATGTCTTTGTACAACGTTTTGATGTCGCTGTTATGTTTGTAATGTGTAAGAATATGAAGCGAATAATCGATCGTGATTCCTAATAAGATAGAACCAATTCCGAGTGAAATGGCAGAAATTTGTTCTTTGACAAAATATAAAAATGCTACGGCAAATAAAGCTCCGAAAACCGTTGGAAGAAAAATAATTAACGGAATAAATATTTTTCGGTAAAACAAAATCAGAATCAGCATTAAGGTAAACATCGCGATTGAAGTTGTCAATACAATATCACTTTTGATTTGTTTTGCATTGGCAGCAGCAATCAAAGCGGAACCAAAATAACTTACCGAAGTTTTTCCTTTATACAGGGTATTTAAATTTTCCTGAATTGATTTTAGCTTTTCGGCAAAAATGCTGTTTTTTTCGGTTTCGCTCGATGAAATATCTGAGGTTATAAAAAGCAGTAATTTCTTTTTATCCTTTGTCATTACAAAACCATTGTCGAGCGTAAAATCGTCTCCAACATTTAATTGCTGTAGTTTTTTTAACGCAATGAAACAAATTCCAAGAGGGTCTCGCAGAATAAAATCTTTGGTAATAAATCCGGATGGAGAAATAATCGATTTGTAATTTCCCTGAACGGTTGCCGCAATACTGTCTTTTTGAAGTTTTTCCTGAATTAAGGCATAATCTTTATCATCCAGAAAAAGAGGCAGATTGTTGTAAACAAAATCAATAGTTTCCTGAATATTTTCTTCGTCTATTTTTCCCTGTATACCGCTTATATATGGTTTGCAGGATTTAGAAACACTGTCTGAAAAAACAGAAGCCATTTCTTTTAAATCTTCAGCAGAACCGTTTTTTTCGAGTTTGAAAATTACGGTGGTTTTATCGGCAAAATTTAATTGTTTTAAAACTTTTGCAGTCGCATCGGCTTTGTCGTTTGCGGGAATGAGTTTGGTAATGTCTTCTTCAAACTTAATCTGCGAAGCAAAAAAGCCAAATACAAAAAGCATCAAAACAGCCAGAAAAACCGAAAGGGATTTTTTTCGATTTACAAATAAATGAATGGCGTAGAAATATTGATGCATGGTTATTTATTTTTTTTCCGCGACAGATTATACGGATTAAAATGATTTTACTATCTGTATCAGTTCGCTGCGAATTCACGAACTTGAAGAAATTAATTCGTGAATTCGTGGCGAAAAAAAATCTTTGTAAATCCTTTAATCAGTGGCAAAACCTTATTTACTATTCGTTTTATTTTTAGAACTAAAAGCGGTTAAAAGCAAATAACTTATTAGTCCGGCTGATAGTGCTAAAACGGTTGCTAAAATAAGACTTCCGACGATATATTGTGCAGCGTTTTTTTGAATATCGTCGAGTGTGGCCGAACTATCTAAAATTAGAGGTGCATCACTGGACACAAAAAAACTTCCGGTTTTTAAAGAACCATAAATTATAAGCGGAATAAAGGGAGGAAAACTCACATTTGATGACAAAAATGCAATGACTTTATTCAATCGGAACAAAGCGGCAAAAGTAAAAAGGAGAATGGTTTGAAATCCCCAAAAAGGCGAAATCCCGATAAAAATTCCCAAAGCAATCGCAGCTGATTTCTTAAAATTAGAATCCTTGCTTTCTAAAATATCTTCAAGTAAGAATTTTTTAATCCCTTTTTTTTTTGCTTTTCTGAAAAAATCTCTCGGCTTAATATACAACAAAGCGTTGGTTACCAAAACGGTATTTAAAATACTGATTCGGGTAAAATCCCTGAAAGGACGAAAATGTGAAACGCGTTCAGCAGGATCGTACAAAATTTGAATAGGTATATTTTTAACAACAATTCCTTTCCAGGCAGAACGCACAATTACTTCGATTTCAAACTCAAATTTATTGGTATAAAATCGTTTTGGAATTAATTTTAAGGGATATAATCTAAAACCTGACTGCGTATCTTCGAGAACAATTCCAGTTTCAAACTTGAACCAGAAATTGGAGAATTTGTTTCCAAAGCTGCTTTTCTTAGGAACATTTTCCTGAGTCATGTTTCGGCTTCCAATTAAAAGCGAATTGGGTTCTTTTTGAATTTCTTCAATGAAAATGGGAATATCAGAAGCGAAATGCTGGCCGTCAGAATCTATCGTAATGGCATATTCGAAATTTAATTCAATTGCTTTTCTAAAACCATTTCGCAGCGCTCTTCCTTTTCCTAAATTTACAGGATGGTGAATTTGAGTAAGCTGCGAATATTGTTTTAAGATTTCGTTGGTTTCATCTGTAGAACCATCGTTTACGATAATGATATTTGAAGTGAAATCTAAAATAGAATCCAGCACTCTTTTTAATGTTTTCTGGTTATTGTAAGTCGGTACAATAACACAAAAAGAAGTTGAATCGAGGAGTTCCTGATTTGATATAATAGGTTTCATTGAGAATTTTTCATGAGCTTATTTTACAAACTGCTTCTCTTTTTCAGAGAAACTTTTTGCCTGCAAAACAAATTCTTTTAGATATTCTTTTAAAGCACCACTCTGCGCTGCATAATAAGTAGTGATGAATTTTTTATCTTCTTTAATATTTTTTTTATAACCCGTAATAGCGGGAACATCTTCCTGGATACTTAGTCTGATCATTCGCATTTCAATATTGCTCGGATCACTTTTAATGGTTGCTTCAAGAAGTTTCGCGCCTTCTTTAAAGCGTGAAATTTTACTTCCCATTATGCTTTCAAATTTAGAATCTACTAAGATGGAAGCGGCTTTGTAAGCCACTAAAATTTTCTCATCATTGTTAGAAACGCCAGAAAGTTTTTCTGTAAATTCTTTAGCATTCGCCTCTGATTTTGCAACTTCAGGGTAGATTTTTCGGATAGAGGCCAAATCGGGTGTGTTGGCAAAATTTATCCATAGAAGTAGTGATACTAGTAATTTCATAATTATAATTTTTTATACGTATTGCTTAATTTCAGCGCAACGGTGTCGTTAAAATATGTGGTGTTTTTCACCTTTACCAAATCATCTTCTGTGGTTGTAATGTCAAGTTCTAAACGCAGTTCAGGATTTATTTCCGGATTAATTAATGCCATGAATTTTACATTCGAAAGGGTTTGTATCATCAATGAACTTTGAGTAATAGACTCTGTAAGTTCTTTAATAATCTGAATCATGCAAACGCCCGGCATAATTGGGTTTCCAGGAAAATGACCTTTAAAAACCTCATGATTGGCATTAACTAATATACGAATATTAAATTTAGTATCGCCAGTTTTTTCTTGTGAAAGTACTTTGTAAAAGTCTTTTAGAACCATAATTTTATTTTTTTATTTCGTATCAAAAGAGTACGAAACACCTATTTGAAAATTGATATTTGTATTATAGTCACCAAATAAATAGTGATTATTAGAATCGTTTGTGTAGTAATCGCTGTCGAGGATATCCAGAAAACCTTTTTTAAATCGAACATCAAATGCAAGACCCGAAGGCATTCGATAACCAAGACCTAAGTTAAAAGCAAAGTCGTTGTAATTTTTTCTTCGAACCAAATTGTCACTTAAGCGAACATCTAAAGATGGTCCAAATAAAACCTGAAAACCCTGCCCAAATGTAAATTTGTTTATCATCGAAAGAGATAAATAATCCAGTCTTAAATCCTGATACGCCACTTTATTTGTTTCGGAAACAGGGTCATAATAATTTCGTGCAACATTATTAGATCCTTGTTTGACGTAACTTATTTCGGGCTGTAACGCATATTTTTTCGTTAAGTTTATTTCACCAAAACCGCCAAAATAAAAATCGGGCCTGTAATCAGCATGCATTTCTGAAATTGTCGAAAGGCTTAAACCAGCTCTTAAACCAGGTTTAAAACTTACTTGGGACTGTATGTTTACGATTGCAAAAAAGAAAAAGAAGGCAATCGTTAATTTCTTTAAATACATTATTTTACTTTAAAAGTGTAACTGATACCAATTTGAAAAACCTGATTTAATATAACATCATTATAGTAATAATCATTATCAGTATCAATTCCGTCATAACCATAAATATCTACCAAACCTTGTTTAATTCTAGCTTCAAAAGTTAATCCATTTGGCAGTGTATAACCAACACCTCCAACAATGGCAAGGTCAAAATTTTCAGGATTGCTGTTGATATAATTATCAGAAATTTTAAAATCTAAAGATGGTCCCGCTAAAAGATGAAAACCTTTACCGCCAACATTAAATTTTGCAACCGCGCCAAGTGTTAAGTAATTTAATTCATAATTTACATAACGATAATTATTGCCGTTTCCAAGATATTCTCTTCCTTCATCGCCTTGTCTTGAATATGTTAACTCAGGCTGTAACGAAAAATATTTATTAAATTTTATATTCACTAATCCACCAACATAGAAATCTGTTTTGCTCCTGTTATCATCAATATTGGTTAATGTTGATAAGTTCAAACCGCCTCTAAGTCCAGGGCTTACAGTTACCTGTGCTTGCGATTTTACAAGACCGATAAATAAAACGAATGCAATTAAGGTTATTTTTTTCATCTTTTGATTAGTTTGATTTTATGGTTAGTTTAAATTTCTATTCAGATTTGAAATAATTCAATTCAATTTTAAGCTTGATATTTTGGTGGACAATCTGAATCTTCTCAGCAAAAATATTATTTTCTGAATTGAAATACAGTGTAAATTTTTCTTTTGTTTTAGAAGCATGAACGATCTTCTCTAATTTCTGATCTTTTTTAGAGATAAAAATATAATTGTCTCGTTTACCGTCTGCCGATTTATAAATGTCTGCTGATTCGTTTTCAAATTGTTTCTGAATCAAATATTCTTTTTTTAGAAGAAGACGGAAATCTTCTTTTAAAGTATTAATCAAAATTTTTCGGTCTAATTCTGAAACAATAGAATTGACTTTAAAGTCCGTTTCAGAGATTTCAAAATCCATTAATTTATTCCCGAATTCGGTTGTAAAAACAATTCGGTGTGTCGTGTCGTTTATTTTTTTTGCAATGAAAATTCCCGACAATTCATTTCCGTAAACGCTTATGTTAGTTTTGTAAACATAATCGGTTTTTGAATCAGCAAAATACGGAACTTCTACAGCCGTTTTGTCTAATTTTTTTGATGTATAGTTTTTTGTGACGGAGCCGCAAGAAACCAAAACAATTGCAAGAAAGCAATTAATTAGTAAAAACTGAATCGTCGATTTTTGCATTGATCACTTTATTTTTAAGTACAATTCTGGTATAATCTTCAGATGATTCTAACAATTTTACCTGAACCACAGTTGCTTCTTCCTTGTCAAAAGTCAGCTCGATTTGTTTGATGTATTTTTTCAATGCAGCATCCTTAGGAATAAATTTCGCCAGATTCTGACCTTTCAATTTAAAATACGAAATGGTAAATTCTTTATCGTCAAACATATTTCCGCTCACACTTCCTACGATCAATTTATTAATTCGGGCAAAAATTTTACTGTCGCCCATATCAACCGCGCTTTTCTTTCCTTCGTCGTTAATCAGGATTTTTCCGTTTTTAAAAGTAATACTGTAATTGTACGGTTTTTTATATTGCCATTGCAAAAGTGAAGGTTCTTTAAAAACCATTTTCCCCGAAGTTTCAATATCTTTTGATAAAAAATCCAAATGTTTGTACTGAACAAAATCAGTACTTAAAGTTTTGATTTTTTTAGATACAAGATTTACTTCTTCTTTAAATTGTGCAATTTCAGAAGCTGTCATTTTTTGTTCCTGCGCAGACACATTAAAAACGCTAAGAATTAGAAATAAGAATAAATATATTTTAGTTCGCATAAGCTTTAAGATTCAAAAGTTCCTCGATCGAAACGACCTGATAATTATTTTGCTGTAAAAATTGCAAAAACTGTTCCAAGACCAAAACAGAGTGCTCGCCTGTATCATGCAAAAGTACAATTCCGCCGGGAGAAACTCGTTTTGTAATTCGTTTTAAAATTAATTCCTGGTTTTTGGTTCCTCCGTCAAGCGAACGAATATTCCAGCCAATTACTTTATGTCCGGTTAATTTTAAAGCTCTTCTAATCGAAGGCGTTGTAACTCCATAAGGGGGACGAAAAAAGTTTATTTTTTTTGAAGTGAATTTTTCCAGAAGCGCATCAGTTTTTTCGATTTCTTCTTGTATTTGTCTGGCATTGTAAAAATCAAAAAACTTCGAATGGTTGTACGAATGATTTCCAACCAAATGGCCTTGAGCAATAATCTGTTTTACAATTTCAGGATGCGTTTCAATATTTTTCCCAATGCAGAAAAAAGCCGCTTTGGCATTGTGTTTTTTTAAAAGTTTTAAAAATTCTAAAGTAAATTCACTTGGGCCGTCATCAAAAGTCAGCGCAATTTTTTTCTCTTTTTCTAATGGATTATTGCAGAACGTTTTTACATGATAATTAGACGAAATTCTCGAAGAACCAAAAGCGTTGATTCCAATCCAAAGAAAAATTACAGCAAAAAAACACCATACAGCTATTGCGATATAAAGATTCAGGAGAAACAGTAAAAGCAATAAAAGGATAAAAAATATCGAGATGTTTTTATGCGTTATCATTTTGACAGTAACGTAAAACTATGATTTTTTCCGCTTAATTGATTATACAATAAAATGGTTTTGTAAGCTGGTTTTGTAAGCTGATTTACTTTTATAATTTCAGGAATTTCCTGTGTTTTCAAAATTTTAGAAGCCATCCAAAAAGCAAAAGCCGAAGCTGTATCATATTCGCCGCTCAAATGTTTGTAATATAAAACTGAGGTTTGCGAGAAAGCATTTTCGGCAAGATTTTTATAATAATTTTCGAAAGAAGCATTTCCGTCAAAACCTAAAACCAAAGCATCAATATCTGAAATCTCTAAATTATTCGATTTTAAAAACGATTTAATTTCAGCTTCAACTTCATTTACTTCTAGTGTATTTATAATGGCAACATCCAAAAGTTCAGCATACGTATTTTCTTTTCTTTGGTTTTCTAAAACAAAAAAACTTGCACCTTCACCATAAACCGCACCGCTTGTTGATGAATTTAAAACGTCATAAGGAGCAGTTTTATCTGCTTTAATACGTCCGTTTAATTTGAAAAGGGCAGTAGTATAATCGCCGTTTTCGTCAACACCGCCTACTAAAATTGAGTTGGCTTCATCTTCTTCAATCTGCATTTTAGCATCTAAAAGTGCCGATTCAAAAGAAACTGCCCCGTTTACATACGTAAAATTATAACCTTTACATTGCTGTAAAAGTGCAATTTGCGCCCCAACTGTATTGTGCGTCGACTGGATAAAAGAAGTCGGAGTTAAAAACTCTTCTTTATTATCTAAAATACTTTTTAGGAATTTTTCAGAATCTTCGATGCATCCTAAACCAGTTCCGGTAATAATGGCATCAACTTTTTCGACATTCGCATCTTTCATGGCTAAAGCCGAAGCAACGATTCCGTTTTTCACTCCTTTTGCCATTCTGCGGCTTGCAGCCGGCGAAATATATTCTTTGTATGCCGGCGAAACAATTGCCAGTACATTTTCATCGTGATTCACATTGGCTTCTTCCAAAAAAACAGTATCAAATGTTTTTTGAGTCGAAATACAGCCTACTCCATTTATATATGTTTTTTTCATTTTAGCTTTTTGAAAATATAAGAGTGGAACAATTTCCTCCAAATCCAAAAGAATTAGATAAAACGTGTTCTATGTTTTTATTTTTTAAAGTAGTCTGCGGAGTCAAATCGAATTCTTCCATCTGAGTTTCAAAATTCAAATTCGGATAAACCACATTATTTTGAATTGCCAAAACACTGTAAACCGCTTCAATTGCCGCTGCCGCTGCTAAAGTATGTCCGGTAAACGGTTTTGTCGAACTAAAATCAGGAACTTTTTCTTCTTCGTAAATTCGGCGTAAAGCTCTTCCTTCAGATAAATCGTTATTTGGCGTTGCAGTTCCGTGAACATTGATGTAATCAATTTCAGAAGGTTTTAAACCTGAAACTTCAAAAGCTTTTTTCATCGCCAGAAAAGCACCGTCTCCATTTTCTGAAGAAGCCGTTTGGTGAAAAGCATCATTGGCATTTCCGTAACCGGAAACTCTTGCCAGCACTTTTTTGTTTTGTTTGGCAACAATTTCATCCGATTCTAAAACCAAAAAAGCAGCAGCTTCTCCCAGATTCAATCCTTTTCTGTTATTGTCGAAAGGTTTGTTGTAATCATCAGATAAAATCATCAAAGTTTTAAATCCGTTAATAGTGAATTTTGCCAAAGCATCGGCTCCGCCAACAATTACGCGATCTAATTTTCCAGTTTTGATTAATCTTGCGCCCAGCATAATAGAATTTGCTGCAGAAGAACAAGCTGTAGAAATAGTGGTTACCATCCCTTTTAAACCTAATTGTTCGGCAATTTTTTCAGCAACATCACCTCCGTCGTGGCAGGTAATATATTTTACCAATTCTGGTTTTTCGAAATAATCGTAATAATGCGTTTCCGTCATGTCCATTCCGCCCACACTTGTAGCCGAAATAAGTCCGGTTCTAAATTCGTTGATAGAGGTAATGCCGGCATTTTCAACAGCTTGTTTTGCTGCCAAAGTACCAATCATAGCGGTTCTCGAAAAATTATTATCGCTGTTTAATTCCAGTTCGCTGATCAATTCATCGTTGGTTTTTTTAATTTCACCCACTTTGATAACATCTGCATGAACTGTAGAAATATTAGAGATACGGGAAATCCCGATTTTATTTTCGATTAATGAATGATAATTTTCCTCAACCGAATTCCCGATTGCAGAAATAATTCCCATTCCCGTTATTGCAACACCCTTTGTCATTTTAGATTTATGATTTTAGATTTTAGATTCTTAGAACTTAGTCAAGGTTTTAAACTTTAACAAAGTTGACGGATTTTTAAACCATTTTAGATTTTAGATTTCCGGCTGGAATCTAAAATCTAAAGTCTAAAATCTACAATTTATTTAGTTCTGTTAGCGCTAATGTAAGCTGCCATAGTCTCGATAGACTGGAAAATTGTTTTCCCTTCTTTCGGATCTACTAATTTAATTCCGTAATCTTTGTCTAAAATCACGATCAATTCAAGCGCATCAATCGAGTCTAAACCTAAACCATCTCCAAACAAAGGATCGTTATCAGCAATGTCTTCAATTGTGATATCTTCAAGGTTTAAAGTTGTAATGATTTTATTTTTTAATTCTTCTTTTAATGCTTCCATGATTATTTATTATATAATGTATTGATAGTTTCGTTTGTATATTTCTCGTTTTCCTCCTTGCTTATGAGGCAAAGAAAAGCTTTATAATTGTCATTAAAAAATTCTACCCAGCCGCAAAGAACGGTATCAGCTTTATTTGTGTTTAATAAAATCTCTGAATAGTTCCACAAAAATTCTGAATTGAAAGCATCAAATATAAAGAAAGAATTTTCACTTTTCAGCTGATGACGGATACTTATTTCGCCCAGACAAATATTTGGCAGCGTATAAACAAAAACCGCCGGACTCGGGAAATAGTTTTCTTTGTCTGAAATCGATTCCTGATATTTTACATCGGTATCTAAACTCGACGATTTATTAGCCAAAACCAAGGCGATATTATGTTCTTTTTCATTTGAAGTAATTGGACTCAAAAGTAATTCTGATCCTAAAAAAGCCAGTTTGCTCAAAGCATCCATTTTGAAAAACTTTGGATATTGCATTTCAAAATTACGATACGCTTGTTTAGAGAAATCAGCAAAATCTGTTGGTTCAATTTTGAATACAGAGGTTCCGTTCAAAACAATTTCGTTGTTTTGGATCGTGATGTAGGATTGTATGTTGGTTTTGTTTTGAGTCATTGTTATAATTTAAACACGAATTCCACGAATTGGCACAAATTTTTAGGCTTAAAAATTCCACTAATTAATCCGTGAGAATTAGTGTAAATGGTGTTTTTTAAGAAACCCAAGTTTGGACAATTTTTGCAATATGCCATTTTCCGGATTTATTTTCAATTGTAATTTCGAACCCTCTTCCACATTTTCCGCCCCCACATGAAGCGGTTGCTTCAATAATACCTAAAGTTTTGTTTTTATTGAACTTAATGTTGGAAATTTCAATTGTACCAACAGGCATTCCGCTTTTATAATTATGTACAGTCCAATGTAATTCGTCAGGAAATTTTGAGGCATATTGAAAATCAAACTTTTTATTGCTTTTAAAAGCTGTTAAATCAAATTTTTCATTTTTGATTTTATTATTTATGACATAATCATAGACACCTATTAAAATTCTGGTTGTATCTTTTTTAATACTATCTTGATAGCGCCAGTATTTCTTTAGTTCCTCAGAATGACCAATTGTATCCGCTTTGTTCGTTTGCAAATTAAATCTTGGCGGTGGCGAAGGAAGTATAATTCGTCTATCCATATAAATAGAATCCACAATTTCGACAAAGACACTATTCAGAACACCTTTTTCAAAATCAGATTCAGGCACTTCTTTCTTTTTACATCCAAAAGATGAAATAAGAATTATAGTTATAAATATGAATTTTGATAATTTCATCTTATTTCATTTTTTCAAAAACAACCGCAGTATTACAACCTCCAAAACCAGATGCGGTCTTCAAGAAATACTCAATAATTGCCTCTTCATTTTTCTCAATAACATTAAGAGCTTCACTAACACCAATTTCATCAAAACCTTTTGATTCAAAAAGAATATTTTGATTGGCAGATTCTATAGCAATTACTGTTTCTAATAATCCCGAAGCGCCTAATGTATGACCGTAAAATCCTTTTAAACTATTTACTGGAACATTTTGTAAACCTAAACGGCTAAATGCAATCGCTTCCATTTCGTCGTTAAACGGAGTTGCGGTTCCATGCGCTGAAATATAATCTAATTTATTTGCTTCAATTTGAGCTTCTTTTAAAGCATTTTGAATACTTCTGAACAAACCTTCACCTGTTCTTGATGGACCCGAAATATGATTCGCGTCGTTTATTGAGCTGTCGCCGATTACTTTTATTTTGGCATTTTTGGCTTCCGCCGAAATTAAAACAGCTGCTGTTGCTTCGCCTAAACTTACTCCAGTTCTGTTTTTAGAATACGGTTTACAAGGTAGATCGCTCATAGCTTGAAACGCATTAAAACCAGACAAAACAAATTCTGAAACTTCATCGCCAGCTACTACAAAAACATGATCGTAAAGTTCAGACTGAATCATTCTTTTAGCAACTGAAACTGCCAAAATTCCAGAAACGCAGGCATTTGAAACTACAATTGGTTGTGTTTTAAATCCGAAAAAATCTGAAATGTTTTTAGCTAAAACATCTAAATGTGCGTTGTTAAAGCTTTCTTGTGAATCATTTGCTAAAGCCGTTACATTTCCCTTTGTCGTAGAAAGTATAAAAGCGGTTTTTGAATTTAATTCAACTCCAGAATTTTTGACAATCGGCTCTAAAGCCAAAATCATCATTTTCTCTAAACGGGAATATTTTATTTCAGTACTGATTTTTGCAAAAGCACTGTTTATTTTTTCATCAGAAATAATCGAAGCATAAAATGAATTAGGCATTAAAGAAATGTCATTATGAAGCTGAATGCCGGAATCTCCACGAAGAATAGCTTCAACATTTGATTCGACATCAAAACCTAATGGCGTGATACAATTGGTTTGCGTAATGTATATTTCTCTTAACATTTTATGATTCTCATTTTCTCCTGCAAGGTTTTCGAAACCTTGTAGGTATGTTTCTTTTAACACATAGATACATAGTTTAGATTGCTTTAAAAAGGCATATAGCTATGTGTAAAATCTAGATTTTATTTAATTCTTTATATTCACTTTTAATTCTATGATTCTTTGTGTTTATTTTTTTGCACAGATTTTATAGATTTAAACAGATTATTTATTCTATACCTAAAAGGTTTTGAAAACCTTGCAGGAACGAAACTTACTTCAATAAGCCAACTTTTCGTTTCCATTCCTCATAAAAAGGCGGATTTGTAAGCATTAAATTTCCTTCTTTATCTAAAAAAACCTGAACAGTTTCGCCTGTGCATGCAACTTCTCCTTTATCATCAATAATTTTAAAACGGTAAATCATTTTTGCAGCGGGCGTATCAACAACTGTTGTTTCGATAGTTACAACATCGCCGTAGCGTAAAGACAATTTATGTTCGCAGGTCGATTTTACAATTGGCGTTGTATATCCGGTTTTGGCAATATCCAGATAAGTCAATCCGTGTTCACGTCCAAAAGCTTCACGCCCATCTTCAAAATAAGTTATATAATTGCCGTGCCAAACGATTCCAAGCGGATCCGTTTCGTTAAAACGAATTCTGATTTCGTGGGTAACAGTTAAATCTGTGGCTTCGTTAAACCGCTCTTTTCTTTTTATCATAAAATAATGCGATGGCTGTTGTAATAATGAAAAACAAAAATAATAAACTTATTTTTGGGATGATTTCCAGGAAAGAAACATTGCGCAAAAGAACGTCATAAAAAGCATCTAATCCCCAGTTCATTGGAGATGATTTGGCAATAATCTGCATGATTTTCGGCATCGCAAAAACCGGAACCCAAACACCGCCAATTGCGGCTAAAATAATAACGCTTGTTGCACCAAACGGAGCCGATTGTTCTTGTGTGCTTGCGACTGTTCCTAATAAAATTCCGAATCCAATGGCAGCGAAACCTGAAAATAATGCAACGACACTCATTAAGGCTAAATGTCCTTCGATATTTAAAGACGGAAGTCCGATAGAAGGAAATAAGAATACAGCAACGGCAACCATCATATAAAACTGAATCATACAAATGATTGAGTAGGTGATGGTTTTGCCAATAATCACTACTAAATTAGAAACAGGATTAGTTCTTAATCGAACAAAAGTTCCCTGCGATTTTTCTTTTACAATATTGATAGACAACGGAATTACAATAAAAAATATCGCAAAAAGTGTCCATGCCGGAACGTTATGCTGTACCGAATTTGGACGAACTTCTTTGTTGTTGATTTTCGGAATTATTTCTTTAAAAGAAATGAAACTTTTTTGTTCAAAATTGGTAGTTCCTTCGCCTAACTGATTTTGAAAAGTGGTGTAAATTGACTTGGTTTCAATCTGCGAAATCATTTTGTCGATCGAACTCATGACTGCATTTTTGAAACTCATTTGAACCGCAGGATCAAAATATAGTCTTACTTCTTTTTCTTTGATAATTCGCTGCGGTTCGGTTGCAGTACTATCTGTCAAACCTAAACTGCTGACAATTTTTTCGACGTTTTGGTCTACTTTGGCTTGTAAATCAGAACTTAAATTTTTTGGGATTATAATCGCCAACTGAAATTTTCCTTTGTAAACATTTTCTCTGGCAACATCTTCGGTAATGGTTTTATGGTCGATCTGCGTTACAACGCTGAACAAGTCGCTTTTTTCTAAATTATCAAAAACAGTTTTAGAAACAGAACCTTTGTCGTTATCAACCAATAAAATTGGAATTTTAGAATCGCTTACTTTTTTAAAAGTGCTGTCCTGAATTAACGTTACGGTTATGACCAAAACCAAAGGCATTATGAACAGAATAATTAATCCGCCTAAATCGCGTTTAAGCAGTAAAAATTCTTTTACGACCGACATCCAAATTTTATATAGCATCTCTCAAGTCTTTACCAGTTAATGAAATAAAAACGTCTTCGAGATTTCGGGCATCTTCAACAGAATCAATTAAAGTCGACGGTGTTCCTTTTGCATAAATTCGGCCTTGGTCTAAAATGGCAATATTGGTGCAGAAATCTTCGGCTTCAGCCAAATGATGAGAAGTATAAATAATAGATGTTCCGTTTTGGTTCAACACTTTCAGATACTCTATAATAGCATTTTTAGATTGCACATCAACACCAACGGTTGGTTCATCTAAAAATAAAACTTTTGGCTGGTGCAGAATTCCGGCAATTAAATTGACACGGCGTTTCATTCCGCCAGAAAAAGTTCCAACAGATTTGTCGGCAAATTTTAAAAGCCCTAAAAGATCTAATGTTTCGATCACTTTATCTTTTAAATCAGAACCTTTTAAACCATACATACTTCCAAAATAATGCAGGTTTTCTCTTGCTGTAAGAGTAGGATATAAGGCATATTCCTGAGGAACGACGCCTATGATTTTTTTAATTTTTGAAGAATGATGCTGATAGTCTAAACCATCAATTGTAAAATGTCCTGAAGTTGGTTTTACTAATCCGCAGAGCATTGAGATTAAAGTTGTTTTTCCGGCACCGTTTGGTCCCAATAAACCAAAAACTTCTCCTTCATTTATATCCAGCGAAACATCGTTCAAAGAATACTGATCGGCTTCTTTGTATTTTTTCGAAAGGGATTCTATTTTAATTATGGATTGCAAAATATCTTAGCTGATGGCTTTTTTTAGTTTTTTGAAAAAGATTTCTTCTCTGTTGGCAATGTCCAAAAGTTCATCGGCAATAGTGTTGTAAGCGTCTTCTTTGGCACTTCTGTTTTTATAAATTCGCGAAGCTTCAACAGCAAAATCTCGCCATGAATCGCCAATTTTTGTCATTTCTTTCGAAAGTTCTTTCAATTCTTCATTATTCAAAATAACTGAAGCTTCCTGTAAAAATGCAGCATAAATAAAACGGAAACCACCGCCTCCGGTTCCAATTTCTTCCTGCATACGAACCATTTGCGCCAAATAATGATTGGCTTTTTTAGTTCCATGTTTTATCGGCCATTTTCTAATTTGCTTAGAAACAAATTTGATGCCGCGAACGCCTACAATTGGCATTGGCGCCAACATATCGCGACACGTATTTTTTATTCCTTTAATGATGGCGCTTTTTAAATCGACATTCGCAGGAACTTGAATTGGATAATACATTTGTCCGCGTGGTGCAAAAGCTCCTTTTGCAAAACGTACTTTGTCTAATTCTTCGTGGGTTAAAGTAGTAACGGTCTCCATTACAGGATCGCTCACTAAATAATCCGTTTCGGTTTTTCCGTAAACGACTAAATTGTGTGCGTTAAAATGAAAACGATATTCGTCTGGAAAATAACTTAAATTGTAAACACCAACCTGTAATCCGGTTGGAATATTATTTTTTAGATTTTCATCTAATGCTTTATTGGCATTTGATACCGATGAAAATTTTTGTCTTTTTATTTTTAAATTTAAACGATTGGCAACTTTGTTAAAAATTTGTCCAGGCAAAGTTCTGTAACTAATTGCCGGAGCATAATTAACTTTTATAAAAGGCAGATATACGAAAAATAATCCAGAGCCAATACCAAAAACCATCGGTTCGCTGATGTTTAGTCCGCTGTTTTTTAGCAGATTTGACGCTACTCCATTCTCACAATGAGCAGACTGATGATGTGTGAAAGTTAATTCCATTATTTGGTGATGCTGTTTTTTAATTCTTCGACTGATACTTCAAAAGTATCGGCATATTTTTTCAAGGTTTTGTCGTTTAATTTGGCAAAAACATCAGGCTTAAAATGTCTTTTTACACGCCATTTCCAGAATCCTACATAACTTGATAAAATAGTTAAATCCATTTTATTGACTTCCATAAAATACACAATCGGACTTGCTTCGCCATTTAAAACCTGTTGTCTGGCATCGGCAATACGTTCGTTTATTTCGTCGATAGAATTCGATAATGCTATTGTTTTTGGTTCCCAGCCTGTACTTAAAGTTGTGGTATAATTACCGTTTTCATCTGTTGCGTACAAAAGCTCTTTTACGTTGTTTTTCGTTAAGTTGCTTTGGTCTTGTGGTACGTTATCTTTTTCCATACAGGTTATTTTTTAAGTTGCATTACTTCTTCTAATAATGGTGCCAATCCGTTTTGGGTCAAATTATCGTTGTTCCAAAAACTCATAACACAACTCACATAATTATCTCTTACTTTTTCTGCAATATAATAAACCGTCAAAGTTTTTCCGCCAGAGATTCCTGCCATTAATGATTTCATACCAGTAAAATCAAAAACAACTTTTTTTGCAGTAGTTTCTGTTCCTTCAAATACTACATCAGTTTGTTCTTCCGAAATAACTTTAACATCTTTTCTGGTTTTATTGCTTATAAATTGATTTTCAACAGCGGTTTTGGCACTGGAACTATTTTTATGAACAGACCAATTCATTTCTCCATTATATGGACATTGAACTGTATTAACATTTGTCCAGTAGCAATTTTTTCCCAATTTGATTTTTCTTCCCGCAAAACCAATTGAGTCTATGCTTATTGATTCAAAAATATCTTTAGGAATTTCATTTTTTAAAATTCGATTAATATATTGTTTTTCAAAATCTTTATCAGGTTGATTGTAGTATCCAAACCAAATGATAGTTATAGTTTTACTATTGTCTTCTACAAAATAATAAGAGTTTGTTTGAATTAAGTTTTCTGTAATTTTCTGATTTTTAACAACATGTATGTTGTTGTTTAAAAGTGACTCGTCTTTAATTTTTAAATCGCTATCCTTTATGGAGAACTTTCTATAGATTTTTTTTAGCGACTTTTCAGAAAAATCATAACTATAAGTTTGACTTGAAAAATCGATTCCGTCAACATTATAATAAGTAACACTTTGAGTATTCAATGCTTTTAAACGTTTTGTGAAATCATCATTTTCTTGACAATAAACAAAAGCGGATAAAAAAAGGAATATTAAAGAGATTTCTTTTTTCATTATCTAAAAAAATTATATTGCAGAAACAGTCTTCTGAATGAACAAATTAATTTCGCATTCTAAGAGTATCTGGTCTTCGACAGAACTTTGACAGCTCATCGTGCATAAAGTGTAATCGTCGCCAGCGAATTTTGAAACTAAATTTGCTTTGGTAATTATCGTGTCGCCGACTTTTGGCAGCGAATGAATTTTTACATTTTTTAAGGCACTGATAAATCCAATTACATTTACGTTTTCATTTTCTGCCCCGTTTTCATCAAAAAAATATTTTTTTCCAACAATAGACGAACAGGTCTGCGCTGTATTTTCGATTAGCCCAGCTTCAATAAAAACAGTATCCTGAACAAAAATATTGTCTTCTTTTATCAGGAAAATGGTTTCTACAAAGTTGGCATCAATTTCCAGAATTAAATCGACCATAAGCAATGGTGCTCGGTGCGGTAAATAATTTTGTATGTCAACTCCGGGATTCAAAATCTATATTATTTAGCTAAAACGGTTTTCATCTGTCCGTTTGCAATTTCTTCATTATTTAATGTTGTCACGATATTCACCAAAGTGATTCCTGCAAATTCCTGCAAAATAGTTACTTCAGATTGAATAGTGTCGTTTAACTGAGGCAATTTTTTAATTTCAATTTCTTTAATAGAACCAATGTACCCGGTTGGGGCAATTTCGTTTCTTAAAAAAAACTGATAACCCGTATGTAATGCCACAGATTGTGCCATGTGCTCGATTAAACCTGCTTCCAGAAAAGTATTGTTTGCTGCGAAAATGTTATCCTGCTGAATTTTTAAACCAGAAACCAAAGAAGTTTCGGTGTAAGAATGCATAGCATCGACCATTACAAAAGGGAACTTTTGCGGTAATAAATTTTCGACTGTTTCTTTTTCTAAAAGTGCCATTGTTTCCATTAGCAAACCGTTAAATACGCATACGCGAAAGAGAATCTTCCGCTTTCCGGAACTGATAAAAGAATTTTGTCTCCTTTTTTCAGGTTTCCTGAATTTATTAATTCTTCTAAAGCCAGGTAAATTGAGGCAGAACCTACGTTACCCACTCTTGAAAGATTCATGAACCATTTTTCGTCACTCATTCCAATTCCTCTTTCTGTTAATCCTTTCTTCAATCCTTCAACAAAGAAGTTAGAAGAAACGTGAGGAATGAAATAATCAATATTTTCAGATTTGATGTTGTTTTTATCCATTGCCGCTTTCATGCTTTCAGCACCTTTTGACAGAATAAATTCATCTAAAAGTTTAACATCTTGTTTAATGGAGAAAACCGATTCGTTTAACCACTGTTCCGGTGCATAATCGCTCCAGCCTTTGATTTCTCCATTTTCCTGTTTATCACCTCCGGCATACATGCAGGTTTCTAATTCGTAAGCATACGAAAAAGCTTCCATCCATTCTATTTTAAGAGAAATTGGTCCTCTTGGTTTATTTTCTAATAAAAATGCTCCGGCACCATCAGATAACATCCATCTTAAAAAATCTTTTTTGAACGCAATAATTGGCTGTTCTTCTAAGTTCTTTAAGTTCTCGGCTTCGTGATTGTATTTTTGAGCATTCAGCCAGGTCGAAACTTTTTCTGATCCTGTACAGATTGCATTATTTGAGTTTCCAGATCGTACCGAAAGAAAACCAAATTTAAGAGAATTCATTCCGGCGCAGCAAACTCCTGTTGAAGAGTTTAATTCGACCGATTTGTTTTTTAGCAGACCATGAACCATCGCAGCATGCGAAGGCAGAAAAATATCCGGAGTTGATGTTCCGCATGAAAGTACTTCTAAATCCTGAGGCGTAAAATTTTCGTCGAATAACGGTAAAATAGCATTTCGCGTTAATTCGGCATTACTGTGTGTGCTTTTTCCTGTTTTGTCAACAGCGTAATAACGGCTTGTAATTTTGTTGTTGCGCAAAATAATACGTCTTGCTTTTGAGGCAGTATCGTTGATCAGACCTAAATAGGCTTCCATTTCATCATTCGAAACAGCTTGGTTTGGCAAATATTTTGCAGCTTTTGTGATATATACTTCAAACATAATCTAAAAATAGTCTTCTAAACTCCTTGATAATATTGAGTTTCTCTTTTTATGGTTTTTAACTTAAAAGGGTAGGAAATAAAGTGCAATATATACACTATTGGTGAGATTAACCAAATTGCCAAGAATAAATAAACATTAAATACTTTTAGAAGCTTTTTTCGGTTTTTTTGATTTTTATAAATAAGGTTTGACCATTTATTGAAAATTTTATTGGCCGTTTTGTCAACAGTCACTAAATACGGACTGATCTTTACTGCCCCAATTTCTAATAGTTTTGGCTGTAAACCGGCTAAATTATTCTCATTAAATGCCGAAAGCATTACTTCTCCAAATTTTGGAGATTCCTGTATGTCTTTTTCTGAAACTCCGGGAAGCGGAAAAATACCTAAATACTTTTTCTTCACTCCGGAGAACATCCATTCTACAATTGTAATTACGCTTATTAAATTTCCAACACGGTCTACTAAAGCAACATTTCCCACTAATTGTGCGTTGGCTTCTTTAAGTAACGTTTTGATTTTTTCCTGCGCCATAATCCACATATTTCTTGAACCGCTAATTGTAATTACAGGCGTATTGTTCAGGATTTTCTTGGCTTGGTCACTTTTTAAAAATGAGTTAATTGGAATTGAAGGCGATAAATACCAAACTTGATAATGAAAAAGAACCAAGTCGAATTTTGTATTTAAAATTTCTTCAGGAACGGGTTTTAATGCTGTTGGTATTTGTAAAAACGATTCTGGAAAGGCATCAAAAAACGCATCCTTATTCCACGGAAA
The DNA here is from genome assembly GCF_024171645.1 of Flavobacterium sp. HSC-32F16. GTDB lineage: Bacteria > Bacteroidota > Bacteroidia > Flavobacteriales > Flavobacteriaceae > Flavobacterium. Next base: position 316,997 of record NZ_JALKAC010000002.1, read on the forward strand.
AGGGAAAGGTTTCTCGAGCTGAATTTCGTGAAAAGTTACTTTTACATTCTCTGAGTTTAAAAACGGTTTTGCGATGTTTTGCGCAATCGTTTCTAACTGTCCTGATTGAGAATAGTAAATAACGAGAACATTTTTCATTTAGGTTTTACTGCTTTGGTTGCGGACAAAAGTAAGTAAATTTATTTAAACGAATTTTCTTGTTTAACGCATTAAGGTTTAGGAGTTTTAATTGACCGCTGATCTAACGGATTAAAGGAGTTTTTGCTGCAGTTAAAAAAAAATAACGTTAAACAGAAACGTAATCAGGTTCTCAGATTTTATAGATTGTAGGGTTTTTCGCTGTGTGATTTTCGCTGTTTCTCAAACGAAACAAACAAGATGGATTATTTATCCTGCTTAAATCTGTTCCATCAGTTCCATCTGTGATCAGTTTAAATCATTCCAAAAGTCGAAATAATTAAACCATTGCAGCGGATATTTTGTTACAATGCTTTCTACACTTTTTACGTATTCTTTTAGTAAGGCTTTTTCGTCGCGGTGTTTTACCGTTGCTTCTCTTGCATATAAATGGTAATGCAAATTAGGCTCTTTCATTACATAAACGAACACAACCGGAACTTTTAATCTTGAAGCAATTAAAAATGGTCCTGCAGGAAAGTGGGCTTCTTTGCCAAGGATATTTTCAGAAAGAGATTTCGTGCCTTCAAAATAACGATCGCCCGTAAAACAGACTAATTCGTTATTGGCCAAAGCAGCATTAATCTCAAAAATATGAGACAAATCTTCTTTGATAATAATAAATTTTACGGTTGGTTTTTGGGTAACACTTTCTAAATAATTTTTGATTGCCGAATGCTCTAAATCTGTAGTAACAAGATTTATTTGAAAATCAAGATCGATATCGCCTAAAAAATGTTCGGCGATTTCAAAATTCCCAACATGAGCGCTGATTAAAACGCCTCCTTTTTTTTCGGCTAAAAGATTTTTTAGAATTTCAATTCCGTCAAATTCATAAGTGAATTTATTTCGCATTCCGGCCGAAATGGAAATTTTATCAATAATGGTCTGTCCAAAAGTGTAGTAACTTTTGAAAACCATTTTTCTAGATTTAAAAGAGGAATATTGAAGCCTTTCTTTAAAGTAATAAAAAATCGCACGATTGCTTTTTTTTAGAAACAAAAAATAATAAGAAGCAACAAAGTAAAGTAATCCATAGGCCGATTTAACACCCGCTTTTTTAATTAAAAAAACAAATATTCTATAACCTAAAACAGTTCCTTTTGATTTGCCATCCCATTGACTCATTAAGCTGTTTTGGCTTTTAATTTGGTTTCAATAAGATCGTAGAAACTTTGGAAATCAGAAATTCCAACAAAATCTGCCTCAACTAGTTTTACGCCAAAGTTAGATTCTATTGAAACTACTAAATCAACATAATCTAAACTGTCTAATCCAAGCGTATCTTTTAAATTAGCATTTGGTTCAATGTCGTCATTATCAACTTCAAATTCATCAACTAAAAAACCATTAATTTTTGCTATAATCTCTTCTTTATTCATCGTTCAATTTAAACTTTTTAACCACCAACGCAGAGTTGGTTCCTCCGAAACCGAAAGAATTGGACAAAAATATGTCAAATTTTTTGTTTAACGTAGTTTTAACTAAATTTAATTTTGAAGCATCTTCGTCAGGGTTCTCTAAATTGATGTTTGGCGCTATGAAATCGTTCTGCATCATGATGATAGAGTAGATAATTTCGCTTGCTCCAGCCATCCAGCATTCGTGTCCTGTCATTGATTTTGTCGAACTCACATAAGGATTTTTCTCACCAAAAACTTCAAAAATCGCTTTGGCTTCGTTTGCATCACCTACTGGAGTTGAAGTTGCGTGTGCATTTATATACTCAATATCTGATGCTTTTAGTTTAGCATCATCTAATGCTCTCTGCATTGCTGTAGACGGTCCTTCAACATTTGGTGTCGAAATATGCCCGCCGTTTGATGAAAATCCGTAACCTGAAACTTCGGCAATAATATTAGCGCCTCTTGCAATTGCAGATTCGTAACTTTCGAGGATTAAAGTTGCACCGCCTCCACTCGGGATTAATCCGTCGCGGTCAGTATCAAAAGGGCGTGATGCTTTTTCAGGATCACTTTCTCTGTTAGAGAAAACGCCCAATCCGTCAAAACTGCTCATCGCATATTTGTTAATTTCCTGCGCTCCTCCAGTAATAATAATATCCTGAAAACCACTTTTGATTAAAAAATAAGCTAATCCAATAGAATGTGAGCCGCTTGCACAAGCGGCACTAACCGTTAAATTAATACCACGAAGTTTAAAAATCGTTGAAAGATTCATGGTAACGGTAGAATTCATCGATTTAAAAATCGCACCAGAGCCAATAAGTGCCGTGTCTTTTTTCTCGCGAACAATATCTGTAGCATCGATAATAGCTTTAGAAACGCTGTCGTTTCCGTACATGATTCCCACTTCTCGAGTTTCAAAAAAAGCATCATCGATATTCGCATTTTTCAATGCTTCGATAGTTGCCATATAAGCATACTCGGTTTCTTCACCAATACTCATACGCTGTCTGCGAGTCAGTAAATTTTTTAAATCAGCTTTAGGAACCATTCCGGTTAAGGCTGATTGAAAACCAAATTCTTTTCGGTCAGAATCAAATTGAATACCAGATTTTCCGTTGTACAACGATTCCTTTACTTCATCTAAAGAAGTTCCGATACAAGAATAAATTCCCATTCCAGTAATTACAACTCTCTTATTCATCGTCTTTCAAAGTAATTTTTTAATCCTTAAAGTGTAATTTTTTTTAATCTCGCAAAGACGCAGAGTCGCAAAGTTTCTTTTTTATATAAGTCTTTTTAATAGCAACTTTGCGACTTCGCTACTGATAGCTATTTGGATTGCGAGCAATTTTCTATGTTTAAAAAACTTAAAATAATCTCGCAAACATAGTATTCTTTAAGAATATATTCCGCCGTTAATATTGATAATTTCTCCTGTAATATAGCTTGCTTTTTTAGAAATCAAAAAGCTTACCAAATCTGCTACTTCTTCGGCTTCGCCAAAACGATTTACCGGAATAAGTTTTAATAATTCTTTTTCGTCCAGTTCACTTGTCATATCGGTTCTAATAAAACCCGGCGCAACAGCATTTACTGTAATATTACGTTTTGCCACTTCTTGTGCCAATGCTTTTGTTGCTGCAACAATAGCGCCTTTTGCAGCTGAATAATTGGTTTGTCCTGCAGTTCCTTTTACTCCGGAAACCGAAACTATATTTACGATTCGGCCATATTTATTGCGAAGCATTTTTTGAATAAAAAACTGTGTCACATTAAAAAAACCGTTTGCACTTGTATTCATAACACTATTCCAGTCCTGCGGCGTCATCCACATAAAAAGACCGTCTTTTGTAATTCCGGCATTATTAACAATCGCTTCTACAGTTGCTTCAGGATTTGCTTCCTGCCATTGTGTTAGAACGTTTTGCACTTGCTCGAAATTGGCAACATCAAAACCTAAAATTTCTCCGGTTGCTCCTAATTTTTGTATTTCTTGTAATGTTTCTTCGGCAGCGGTTTTGTTTGAATGGTAATTGACCAAAATATGATAATTAGATTCAACGGCTAATTTTTTACAAATAGCACTTCCAATTCCTCTTGAACCTCCTGTTACTAATACACACTTCATAAGTGAAATTTATTTCTTTTTCTTAGCTGCTGGTTTCGTTGCCGATTTAGCTGCTGGTTTGGTTGTTTTTGTTTCTTGTTTTGGGGCTTCGGCCGGAGCTGCAACAGGCTGAGGTTTTTCGGCTGATTTTGAAAATAATTCAGCGTTTTCAAACCATTGATTGCTTAATACCGTTCCGTCTGGTTTAAGAAAACCCCATTTTCCTTCATTCTTTACTCTTGCAACACCATCGATAAAACCTTTGTCCTGTTGTACAAACATGGCAATAATAGCATTTGTTGTAATACCGTATTGTGTAGGGATTACTAATTTTCCTGATTCATTGATAAATCCCCAATTACTTTCTTTTACCGGTGCTAAACCATTTGTACTGAAAACTTCGGCATCGCTGTAAGTTGGTTCAATAACAAATTTTCCTTCCGGATTAATGAATCCCCATTTTTTTCCAACTAAAACTGGAGCAAGATTTTTTGAAAAAGCTTTTCCTTTATCATATATAGGAAGAATGGCCCAATTTCCTTTTAAATCAATGTAACCAATTTTTCCGTTCTTTTTGGCAAAAGTTAAATCCTGAGTTTCAAAATCCCAGATTTTTTCGGCTCCGTCAACCGGAATAAATTTTCCGCCGCTTACCAATCCAAAAGTTTTGTCTTTTCTTGCCCAGGTTGTGTTTTTAAAATAGTTTCCAATTTCAGCATAAGCCGGTTCAACTACTTCTTTTCCCTCCGTATTTATAATTCCCCAGTTTTTATTTAGTTCTACTCTTGCAAAACCATTTTCAAAAGATTTGATCTGATCGTATTTTGGCTCTAAAACAATGGCCATTTTATTGTTGATCAAACCCACTTTATTGTTTTGCCTGATAAAAGCAACACCATTATTAAAATCGAATAATTTATCTGATGCAGGAGCTTTTTGAATTTCACCTTTTTTATCAATATAAACCCATTCCTTATCTTTTTGTACAGTGGCGATTCCGTTATTAAAATCTTTGGCATCCTTAAAATCTGCAGGAATTACCCAAGTACCTTTAGTATCAATAAAGCCCCATTTTCCACCGTTTTCAACAGCAGCTAAACCTTCAGAAAAACTTCTGGCCGATTTATATTGGGGTTCTATTTTAAAAGATCCGTCTTTGGAAATATATCCAATTTTAGAATTCTTTTTAACTAATGCCAGTTCTTGACTATTAACAAATTGAATACTTACCAGCAGCAAAAAAATAAATGTCTTTTTCATGATTTTAAAGTTCAATGTTTAATGATTAAAAAGCTAAAACTATTTGGGGCAGTTTGTATTGATTTTTAATTGTTGATCAAATGATCTTTTACTTTTTGAACGAAAGGATACATTACCTGATCTTCCTTAAATGTTGGAATTATGTTTCGAATTTCATCGTACCATTTTTTAGAAACAGACGAAATTTTATCTTTTTGTTCTAAATAATCAATGGCCTGAACGATGGTGATCATTTCGATGGCTAAAACTTCAAAAGCATTTTCGATTACTTTTGAGGTAATAACAGCCGAGTTGGTTCCCATACTTACAATATCCTGATTATCGTTGTTATTTGGAATACTGTGAACATACATTGGGTTCGAAAGCATTTGGCTTTCTGCCGTTGTAGAAGTTGCTGTAAACTGAACACCCTGCATTCCGAAATTGAAACCTAAGGTTCCTAAATTTACAAACGGAGGCAGTAATTCGTTGATTTTTGAATTCAATAAATAATTCAATTGACGTTCTGCCAGCATCGTTAATTTTGTAATAACGATTTTCAGTTTATCCATTTCAAGTGAAATATAATCTCCGTGGAAATTTCCTCCGTGATAAACGTGTTTGTTTTTTACGTCGATAATTGGGTTATCGTTTGCTGAGTTAAATTCGTCTTCTAAAATAGAAGCAACATTATTAATCGTTTCTAAAACCGGACCTAAAATTTGAGGAACGCATCTTAATGAATAATATTCCTGAACTTTTTCTTTGAAGATTTCTTCGGTGTTTTCGCCCGAATATAAATGGTCTTCTCTTTTACGGATCAAAGTGCTGTTTGAAAGATTCTGACGCATTTTCAGTGCCACTTCCTGCTGTCCTTTATGACGTTTAGTCTGGTTTAATTCTTCAGAGAAATGATCATCGTAAGCCTGAACTAATTCGTTGATTGCACAAGAAGATTTTAATGACCAGTCTAATAGTTTTTTAGCGTGATATACATTTACAACTCCAATCCCGGTCATAACCGAAGTTCCGTTGATTAATGCCAGACCTTCTCTAATTTCTACCTGAATTGGTTTTAAACCTTCAATTTCAAAAACTTCAGGAGTTGGTCTTCTTTCGCCTTTATAAAAAACTTCACCTTCGCCAATTAAAACCAAAGCTAAATGAGACAATTGAACTAAGTCACCGCTGGCACCAACGCCGCCGTGTTCGAAGATTAAAGGAGTAATATCTTTATTAATCAGTTCAGACATTAGGTTGATAACTGACGGATGAACGCCTGAATTTCCTAACGAAAGTGTATTTAATCGAGCCAAAATTGCTGCTTTTGCACAAATTGGGCTTAACGGTTTTCCTGTTCCAGAAGAGTGGCTTCTAATTAAATTATATTGAAGCTGAATTTGATCAGACTCTTTAATTCTATATTGCGCCATTGGGCCAAAGCCGGTATTTACGCCATAAATTACTTTGTTTCCTGAAAATTCTTTTAGGAAATTGAAGCTTTCGTTTACTCTGTTTAGAACCGTATCGCTGATTGTAACTTTTTGATTTCCAAAGATTATCGACTCGAATTCTTCTAAACTTAAATATTCATTAATTGTATTCATTAAATTGGATTTGGTTGTGCTAATTTAATTTTATTTATCAAAATAAATGTAGTTATTTTGATGATGGCAAATGTAGGCTAATAATTGATAATATTTTTATTATGACAAAGGAGTTTGTAGATGTTTTAGTGATAGGCGCCGGACCGTCCGGATGTGTGTCTGCATCGTATCTTCATAAGAACAATGTTAAGGTAAAAGTTGTAGAAAAACAAAAGTTTCCGAGACTTGTTGTTGGCGAAAGCTTAATTCCGAGAGTAATGGATCATTTTGCTGAGGCAGAATTGTTTGAGGCTCTTGATGCAATGAATTTTGAGAAGAAACTTGGAGCTCGCTTTATAAGAGGCGAAGAAATCTGTGTTTTTGATTTCAGTAAAAAATTTGGTGAAGGCTGGGACTGGACCTGGCAGGTTCCTCGCGCTGATTTTGATAATACAATGGCTCAGGAAGTGGTTCGCAAAGGTGTTGATCTGGAATTTGAAACTGAAGTTCTGGAAGTTTCTTTTGAAGGGAAAAAATCAAAAACGATCGTAAAAGATAAAGATGGGAATTTAAAAGAAATCCACGCCAATTTTATTATCGACTCAAGCGGATACGGACGTGTACTGCCAAGACTTTTAGATTTAGATACGCCCTCGAAATTAGATCCACATTCTTCTATTTTTACGCACGTAAAAGATATTAACAGAGAAGAAGGAGAAGAAGGAACGCAGATTTCATTTGATATTCTGGAAACCGAGGTATGGCTGTGGGTAATTCCATTTTCTAACGGAAATACCAGTTTAGGTGTTGTTGGGCCTACAGATTTTATTAATTCTCTTTCAGAAAATAAAGATAATGCTGAGGCTTTGAAAAATGCAATTCAAAAATCGGATTATTATATTAAAAGATTTGCGGGCACAGAATTTTTATTCGAACCGGTTAAATTAGAAAACTATTCGAGAGCTGTAAAAAAAATGTACGGCGATGGTTTTGCTTTAACTGGAAACAGTTCTGAATTTTTAGATCCGGTTTTCTCATCCGGTGTAGCTTTTGCAACTGAATCTGGAATGCTTGCCGCAAAATTATATTTAAAAGAATCACAGGGAATTGCTGTTGACTGGGAAGTTGAGTTTACACAATATATGAAACGAGGTATAGCAGTTTTTACCACTTATGTTCAGGAATGGTACACAGGAAATTTACAGACTTTATTTTTCCATCAGCCGGAAAATCCAGAAGTAAAAGAAAAAATATGCGCTGTTTTAGCAGGTTATGTCTGGAATGAAGAAAATTCGTTTGTCAAGAAACATGACCATGTAATAGCCAATATGGCGTATTTACTAAATATGCAAAAAGAACAAAGCCCTGAATAATCAGGGTTTTTTTATGTCTGAAAAGTTGTATTTTTGTTGGGCAGGGAATTTATTTGTTTTAAAAGTATTAAAATGGTATTTTACAGTACCATTTGTAAGATACGGATTCTCTTTTTATTCTTAATTATTATCTTTGAACTATGAGTACAGTAATAAAACCAAATCATGTAGGACGAAAAATTAGTCGTATTCGTGAACTAAGAGACATGAAACAAGAGGCGCTTGCACAAGCTTTAGGTACAAATCAACAGGCAATATCTGCAATGGAAAATAGTGAAACTGTAGATGAAGAAAGATTAGCAGAGGTTGCAAAAGCTCTTGGGGTAAGTGTCGAGGGAATTAAGAATTTTTCAGAAGAAGCAATATTCAATATTATTGGAAATACAATCAATAATCATGATAATGCATCAATGAATTCAAACATTCAATATCAGCCAACATTTAATCCACTTGATAAAGTTATTGAATTATACGAGCGTTTGGTTCAGGTTGAAAAAGATAAAGTCGAATATTTGGAAAAATTATTTAAGGAGAAATAAATTTATAAGATAAAGAATTAAAAAACTCTTTTAAAAAAACATTAATAAACAGAAAAGGATCCGCAAGGATCCTTTTCTGTTTATTATAATATTAAAAATTATTACCAGAACTTAACATACAATGCCACAATAATAAGCAGTGTAATTACAATTAAAACGGTAGTTTGTGGTTTAACTTTAAACATTCCCGGTTCAGTTTCAAACGCTTTAGGATTTACTTTTGGACCTGCGAAACTCATTATGATCATCACTAACATAGTGAAGAAGAATGATAATCCCATACAGATATGGAATGGAATTTCAAAAGCGCCTTTACCATTAGGGTAAGCTGTGTATAAAAGAGTATCATTTCCAAATAAAGCCGGAGCATATTCGTTAAATAAAACGGATAATGCGAATCCTAAAATTACCCCAACAATTGCAGCAGCTCCAGTGGTTCTTTTCCAGAACATACCAAGGAAGAACATTGCGAAAACTCCAGGGCTGATGAATCCAGTGTATTTTTGAATGTAAGTGAAACCACCAACACCGCCAATACCAAGAATATCATTCCATGTAAATAAAACTGCCAAAAGCATTGCTGCGAAAACGGCAATTCTGCCAATGTTTACCTGCTGTTTTTCACCAGCTTCTTTTTGGATGTATTTTTTATGAATATCTAAGGTATAAATTGTCGAAATACTGTTTACTTTTCCTGCTAACGAAGCTACAATTGCAGCGGTTAAAGCCGCAACAGAAAGTCCTTTTAATCCAGTAGGAAGGAAAGTCAATACAGCAGAGTAAGCACCGTCTTTTCCTCCAACTAATTGAGGCAAATGTCCGTTTGTATATAAAACATAAGCAGCAATTCCAGGAAGCATTACAATAAGCGGCATTAATAATTTAAGCATACCAGCGAATAAAATTCCTGTACGGGCTGTTTGTAAATCAGCACCAAGAGCTCTTTGCGTAATGTATTGGTTACATCCCCAATAGTTTAAGTTGATGATCCAGATACCTGCAACATATGACATAAGACCTGGGAAAGTTAAATACTTGTCGATTTCAAGCTGAGACGAAGTCGCAGTTGGTTTTGGAATAATCATTTTGAAATGTTCCGGAGCCTCTTTCATTAAAACTTTAAAACCGGCGATAGCATTTTCGCCCACTCCAAAATATTGTCCAACCGTTGTTAGAGCAATATAAGAAGTTACTAAACCTCCAATAATTAAAACGGCTACCTGAATAACGTCAGTATAAGCTACCACTTTCATTCCCCCAAGAGAAATAAACAAGGCAAAAACAGCTAAACCAACCATAATAACGTGAAGATATTCACCGCCGGCAAGTCCGTTTATGGCAACAGCACCCAGATATAAAATAGAAGTTAAGTTTACAAAAACATATAAAAACAACCAGAAAACCGCCATAATTAAAGCAGTAGATTCATTATAACGTGTTTTTAAGAACTGCGGCATGGTGTAAATCTTATTTTTAAGATATACAGGAATGAACCAAACTGCTACAATAATTAAAGCAACAGCTGCCAGCCATTCATAAGCTGCCACTGCGATTCCTAAAAAGAAACCTTCACCGCTCATCCCGATAAATTGTTCTGCTGAAATGTTTGAGGCAATTAATGATGCTCCAATCGCCCACCAGGTTAAATTTCCTTCCGCAAGAAAATAGGCTTTAGCATCTTGTTCGTCTTGTTTACGTTTTCGGTAAACTGTGTAACCGTAGACAGAGACTACGATGAAATAAATAATAAAAACCGCATAATCTGCGAAAGCTAGGGTTGGCTTCATTGGTAATAGTATTTTAGATAATTAGTATAGGTGATTGTTTTGTTGTAAAGTTGAAAATGTTTATTCTGTTATATAAATTTGTTAAAAATGAAATATGTGTTTTTATTCTGTTATTTTTTTATGAAAACAGGAACGAAAGCCAAATTTAAAATAAAAACTTAAAAAACAGCTATTGTAAATGTGTTATTTACATTTATGACTAAATTATTATGTTAAATTTTAAATTTGACCATTTTAATATTCAATGTTTAGCGAATATTAACATCGCTTTTATAATGAATATCAGATTGCTGTCTTATAATTTCGGCGCTTTTTTCAGGAGTAATATCTCTTTGAGATTCTCCCATCATTTCATATCCCACCATGAATTTTTTTACTGTTGCCGAGCGAAGCAATGGCGGGTAAAAATGCATGTGAAAATGCCATTCAGGATGATCCAGTCCATCTGTTGGAGCCTGATGAATTCCTGATGAATATGGAAAAGAAGTGCTGAATAAATTATCGTATTTGATTGTTAGCTGCTTTAAAATTTTCGCGTAAGCGGTAACTTCTTCGGCACTAAAATCAGTGATTTTGCTGATGGGTCTTTTACTTACAATCATTGTTTCGTATGGCCAGATTGCCCAAAACGGAACTAATGCTACAAAATGATCATTTTCAATTACAATACGGTTTCCTACTTTTAATTCGGCCTGAACGTAATCTTCTAGTAAGGTTCTTTTGTTTTTTTCGTAATAAGATTTTAAACTGTTATGCGTTTTTTCAACCTGAGTGGGTAATGATGACTGCGCCCAGATTTGACCATGCGGATGCGGGTTGCTGCATCCCATAACACTTCCTTTATTTTCAAAAATCTGTACGTGATTAATATATTTAATGTTTCCTAAGTCTGCGTATTCTTTCTGCCATGTTTTAACAATGTTTTCGATATCAGAAACTTCCATTTCCGGAAGCGTTAAATCGTGTCTTGGTGAAAAACAAACCACTCTAGAAATTCCTTGTTCAGGTTCTGCTTTAAAAAAAGTATGTTTAATATCTTCCTCAAAAATGATTTCGTCTTGTTTTAAAGCCGCAAAATCATTGTCGAACACAAAACTGTTTTTGTATGCCGGATTATTTACTCCGTTTGCACGAACATTTCCGGGGCATAAATAACAGTTTGGATCATGTTTTGGAAGAGTTTCGGCCGAAATCACCTCGTTTTGTCCCTGCCAAGGGCGTTTTGCGCGATGAGGTGAAACCAAAACCCATTCATTAATTAAAGGATTAAAACGTCTGTGGGGATCTTCGTTAATGTCAAAATTTTTCATTGTGTTGTTCTGGTATTAAAGTAATGTTGTTCCGTTTGAGACTTTTACGTCATAAAATTTTAATTCAATCCCAAATGTATCTAAATAAAGATTTGAAAACTTACGTTTTACCTCATTTTCGTACCCTTTTTTAATTAAATTTATGGTACAGCCGCCAAAACCACCGCCCATAACACGAGAACCAATGATATTTTCATCTGCTTTTGCAGTATCTACAAGCATGTCTAATTCAACACAGCTTACTTCATATTCCTGAGACAAACCATAATGTGTTTCAAAAAGCAATTGTCCTAAAAGTTCTATGTCTCCTTTGTCCAGAGCTTCGCAGGCTTTTATAACACGGTTAATTTCTTTTACAACAAAATGCACCCTTTTAAAAACCGTTGGGTTTATTTTATCCTGAATACTTAAAAGCTGTTCTTCAGAGCAGTCTCTAAAACTTTTAACTTCAGGAAAATTCTCTTTAATAATCGATAATCCTTGTTCGCATTCAATTCTGCGCGTGTTATATTCAGATGTAAAAAGAGAATGCTTTACATTGCTGTCGAATAAAATCAGCGAATAATCTTTAAAATCAGCATTATGATATTCAAAATCAAGTGTGTTGCAGTCTAACTTTATCACTTTGTTTTCGATACCGTGAACACTTGAAAACTGATCCATTATGCCGCAGTTAATTCCAACCCAGTGCTCAGCTTTTTGTCCTAATAATGCTATGTCAATTTTTTCGATTTTTAAATCAAAAAGTTGTTTAATCCCAAAGATCATTCCGCACTCTAAAGCAGCCGAAGAAGATAATCCCGAACCAACGGGAATGTTACTGCTAAAAACACAGTTAAATCCTTCAAACGCAAATCCGTTGTCTTGCAATTGTTTGATAACACCGCGAATGTAATTCGTCCAGACAACATCACTTAATTTTACTTCCTGAGTTAAATCAATTTCAAACTCTTCATTTAAATCGATTGCGAAAACTTTTGATTTTTTTGAATTGTTTTTTGCAAAGGCAAAACAAATTACTTTGTCAATTGCAGCCGGCAGAACAAAGCCGTCGTTGTAGTCAATATGTTCTCCAATAATATTAATTCTTCCTGGAGAAAGCACCACTTTTTCTGGTTGAGAACCAAAAGACTTTTCAAAAAAAGCGGTAGTATTTTGTATTAAAATAGCATTCATTATAATTGTAATTGGTTGGTAGTTTTTAGTTGATCTTTTCGAATTTATAAACAGTTTTCTGAATATATTCTTCGCCTTTCTTTAAAACAGAATCAGGAAAATGTGCCTGATTTGGGGCGTCTGGAAAGTTTTGAGTTTCAAAACAAATCCCGCTTGTTTTATGGTAAACAGCATCGCTTTTTCCTTTCAAAACATCAAAACAATTACCTCCTACATATATATGTACACTTGGCTGGTTGGTGTAAACACTCATTTTTAAATTGTTTTTTGAGCTGAATAATGCCGCCGCAACGGTATTAGTTTGATTAATTACAAACGAATTGTCTATGGAAGACGGACAGTTTTTTTCTGTTCTAAAATCAAAATCATGATTCGTAAGCGCGGTAAAATTTCCGGTTGGAACGTTTTCATGATTCGTTTCCAGCATTTTATCGGCATCAATAAAAATCTTCTGATCCAAAACACTTTCATTGTGTCCGTCAAGGTTAAAATAACTATGATGCGTTAAATTTATAATTGTATCTTCTGTAGAAACAGCTTTATAATCTAATTTCAATTCATTCATTTCCGTAAGTGTATACGTCAAATTAACCTGTAATTCTCCAGGATAATTTTCATCCAGATTTTCACTTAAAAGAGTGAAAGTAATAGACGGATTTCCCCCCAAAGTCTGATTGGTTACAGACCATACTTTTTTCCCAAAACCTGTATTACCGCCATGAAGCGAATTTCCGTTATTGTTTTTGGTTAATTCGTATGATTTTCCATTTAAAGTAAAAGCACTATTATGGATTCGTCCGGCATAACGCCCAACAGTTGTTCCAAAATAAGGCGCACTTGGCAGGTAATACGATTCTAAATACGAAGAAAGAGAATCAAACCCTAATACCACATCAACAATTTTTCCTTTAGAAGTTGGAATTTCTAAAGAAGTTACGGTTGCTCCATAATTTATGATCTGAACTTTCATGCCGTTTTTATTCGATAATTCGAAAGAAAGAATTTCGGTATTATCTGGCATAAAACCAAAAGATTTAGAATTAGAAGTTTCCTGAAAATGCGATTTATGTTTTATTTCCATGTAAAATTTGCCAAAAGTGAAATTCAAAAATAAAAACATTCTTTGTTTTTACATACCAGTACCTACCAGTTTTTGTATATTGCGCAAAATTCCATTTCAAGATGAATATTATTTCGATTCAAAACAACATTGGACTGCCAAAATATAAGCAGATTATTCTTTCAATAGAAAAGGCAATTGAAGAAGAGAAATTGGTTAAAGGCGATCGTCTTCCATCAGTAAATAAAGTATGTCTGGCATTTTCATTGTCTCGCGATACAGTTTTACTGGCGTATGATGAACTCAAAAAAAGAGGAATTATTTATGCCATTCCCGGAAAGGGATATTACGTTAAAAGCGTTGAAATCACTATAAAACAGAAGATTTTTTTACTTTTTGATGAGCTGAATATTTTTAAAGAAGACATTTATAATTCTTTTTTAAATAACATTGGTAAAAATGTTCAGGTCGATATTTTCTTTCATCATTTTAACAGTCAGGTTTTTCAAAAGCTGATAAACGACAGCAACGGAAATTATACCAAGTATATTTTGATGCCTACAAATTTAAAAGATATTGTTTCATCTATAAAAACCCTACCAGTAGGTGATGTCATTATTCTTGACCAGACCAATCCGGATTTAAAAATTTACCCTGCGATTTATCAAAATCATCAGAATGATATTTTTGAAGGATTGCAAAAAGGAAAAGAAAGATTGAATAAATACAAAAAACTGATTTTAATTTTTCCCGGATTTCGCGAACCACTCGGAATGAAATTGGGTTTTGAAGATTTTTGTGACGAATATAATTTTGAATCTGAAATTATAACTGAATTCACCAAAAGAGAAATTACCGTTGGCGATTTGTATGTAATTCCAAATGATAGAGATTTGGTTCGGGTAATCGAAAACGCCTCAGAACAGAATTTAAAACTGGGTTCTGATTTTGGGATTATTTCTTATAATGAAACGCCGCTGAAAAAAATTGCCGCAAACGGAATCACGACCATTTCGACTCATTTTGAAGCAATGGGAAAAATTCTGGCCGAAATGGTTTTGAAAGGCAGGAAGGAACAAATCGAAAACAAATCGTCTTTAATAATGAGAAATTCTTTGTAGCGAATTGACAAGAAATTTAGCACTCAAGTTGTTATATCACAGCTAAAGCACATTTTGTTTAAAAATTCTGTTGTTTATTAATAAAAAAAATAAAAATGTTATTTCTTGTTTTTGATTATTTATTTTGCTTACATTTGCAAATGTAAATTTTACACTTATAAATGTTTTAGCGATTAGTGTTCATAATAATCGCTTCGACATGGTTAAAAGGATAATAATTTTGTTTATTTTTTTTAATAGTAGTTTTATTGAAGAAAAAACCCTGAAAGTTGTGGATTTCAGGGTTTTGTTTTTTTATAAGTTAAGAGCAAAATTGTTTAACAGCTTTTCCTCGTATTTTTCTTTATTAAAAGTGTAGAGATAAGATCCTTTTCTGGACGACTGCATATCTTTTTCCTCTAATTTGTTTAAAATCTCAAGAGAATTTATTTTACTGATGAAATTTCGTTTGTCCAATTCCTTACTTAAAATAGCTTCATATAATTCTAAAAGCTGGCGCATGGTGAATTTCTCAGGAAGAAGTTCAAATCCAATTGGTTTTATTGAAGTTTTATATCGAAGTCTTTTAATGGCATTATCAACCATTTCGTTGTGGTCAAAAATTAAGTTTGGCGCATCGTTAATAGGGAACCATTCTGCATGATAATTTCTAATTAGTTCCGCATTATGGTTTTCGATATTGATCAAAGCAAAATACGATACCGAAATGGTTCTTTCTACTGGGTCACGATCAATTTCACTATAAGCATACAACTGCTCCATATAAATATCATTCAAACCCGTGTAGGTATTTAAAATCCTGATAGCTGCATCATCTAAAACCTCGTCGCGTTTTAAAAATCCTCCAATCAAAGACCATTTTCCCTTTTCGGGTTCAAAATCTCTTTTAATTAAAAGTATCTTCAGGCCCTCGCTGTCAAATCCAAAAATAATACAATCTACCGCTAGTAAAACCTTATCGGCAGAGCTATAACTGTTTAGCATACTCAATATTTTATTGGTAAAGATATAAACTTCCTAAATTGTTTCATAATTCAATAATGTGATTTTTACACTTATGTAAATATATACAAAATCATGAAGTTTTAACCATTGATTCCAGCAGATTAAAACCGTTTATAATTACTTCTTTTGAGCAGGTTTTAATATCGAAATCAGGACCAAAGGTAAAAACATTTTTAAAAGAGATTTCGTATGAAGATTATTATTTTTTTCTTTTAAAAATTTCTTAGTCCAAAAATTGTTATAAAACTCTTATATAGTATGGTTTTTTGTAAAATTTATAATTTTTCAACTTTTAGCGATTGTTAGATTAAAAGTTTAAAAACCGCTGTTTATAACGGTTTTTAAAATCATAATTGCGAAATCTGTTTTTTGCAACCAGTTGTTTTAAGATTTTAATTTGTTTTTAAGACTATTTTTTATTTAAATTTACAAATGTTAAAGAAACACTTATTTAAGTTTATGTAAGAACAAATCAAAAACCAATAACTAAAAACTAACCTGAATTAATTTTTCTAAACGTCACCAACCACAATAGACTATGAAAAAAACACTACTACTATTGTTTGTTACAATTTGTATACAGACAATTTCTGCGCAGAAAGAATCAATAGTTATTTCTATAAAAAATGATCCAGCTGCGGCCACTATCAATAAAAATATTTACGGTCATTTTGCTGAACATTTAGGACGTTGTATTTACGGCGGATTTTTTGTTGGCGATACGTCAAAAATTCCAAATACAAACGGAGTCAGAAATGATGTTATTAAAGCCTTAAAAGATTTAAAAATTCCAAATTTAAGATGGCCGGGAGGTTGTTTTGCCGATACGTATCATTGGAAAGATGGAATAGGTCCAAAAGAACAAAGACCAACTATTGTAAACCAATGGTGGGGCGGCGTTACAGAAGATAATAGTTTTGGAACTCATGACTTTTTAAACCTTTGTGAAGTTCTGGGTGCTGAACCTTACTTGTCTGGAAACGTAGGAAGCGGAACAGTTCAGGAATTTGCAGATTGGATTCAATATGCCAATTTCGGCGGTAAAAGCCCAATGAGCGATCTGCGTAAAAAAAATGGAAGAACAGAACCATGGAAAGTTAAATTTTGGGGAATTGGAAATGAAGCCTGGGGTTGTGGCGGCAACATGACCGCAGAATATTACGCAAATGAATACCGCAAGTTTGCCACTTTTATGGCCGACTGGAGCAATACAGGCGGTATAAATCGTATTGCTTCCGGAGCCAACAGCAGTGATTATAACTGGACCGAAGTTTTAATGAAAAACATTCCGCTTACTATGCTTGGCGGTGTTGGTGTTCATCATTATTCAGTTATTGACTGGAATAAAAAAGGGGATGCCGTTAATTTTTCGGAAGAACAATATTTTAAAACCATGAAAGAGGCTTTAAAAATGGAAGAATTAGTAACCAAGCATGCTGCAGTAATGGATAAATACGATCCTGAGAAAAAAGTGGACATGGTAGTTGATGAATGGGGAGGATGGTATAATGTAGAAAAAGATACAAATCCCGGATTTTTATACCAGCAAAATACGATTAGAGATGCCGTTTTGGCCGGAGCAACGCTTAATATTTTCAATAATCACGCCGATAGAGTTCGAATGGCAAACTTAGCCCAGTGCGTAAACGTGCTTCAGGCTGTAATACTGACTGACAAAACCAAAATGATCTTAACGCCAACGTATCATGTTATGCAAATGTACAATGTGCATCAGGATGCGAAACTGTTGCCTTTAAGTTTCAATTCGCCATTATATACATTTAAAGAACAAACGCTTCCGGCAGTTTCGGCTTCGGCTTCAAAAGATAAAAATGGTGCAGTACATATTTCATTAGTAAATGTTGATGCAAAAAATAAACACAAAATCGAAATTGATACAAAAGATTTGGGTGTGAAAAATTTTACGGCTCATATTATCACTTCTTCAAAATTACAGGATTTTAATTCTTTCGAGAATCCAAATAAAATCAGTCCCGTAACATTTAAAGATTTTGATACGAAAAAAGGAAAATTAGAAATCAATTTACCGCCTTTTTCGGTTTTGGTTTTAGAAGGAAAGTAGATCAAAAAAAGAGAAAAATCAGATAAAATTAAGATAGAAAAGCAGATCGCATTTTACCGTTTTTGATATAAAGATGAAATAATCGCATTTAAATAAATGTTATTTAAACGTTTATTTTTTCTTTAAACCTTAAAACGCTGTTTTAGTGAAGTATCTGCAAAAAAATATCATAGCTTTTTTATTAAGTGTTTTTTGTACACTTATAATATTTTATAAGTATATTTGTCACCATTAAAATAAATTTCGAATGAAAAATTATGTCATAGGATTAGATTACGGAACAGATTCTGTTCGTGCAGTTCTTATAGATACTGAAAATGGGCAGGAATTGGCATCCAATGTTTCTCATTACAAAAGATGGAAAAATAAGCAGTATTGCGACGCATCCATAAATCAATTTCGTCAGCATCCTTTAGATCATATCGAAGGATTAGAAATTACGATTCAAACCGTTATCAAAGAAAGCAAAGTTGATCCAAAATTGGTGCGTGGAATTTGTATTGATACAACTGGATCTTCTCCGGTTCCGGTTACTAAGGACGGAACTCCACTCGCTTTGACAAAAGGTTTTGAAGAAAACCCAAATGCAATGATGGTTTTATGGAAAGACCATACGGCTATAAATGAAGCAAACGAAATCAACGAACTGGCGGTAAGCTGGGGCGGAGAAGACGTAACGAAATACGTTGGAGGAATTTATTCTTCAGAATGGTTCTGGGCAAAAATCCTGCACATTGCCAGACAAGATGAAGCGGTTAGAAATGCTGCACACACCTGGATGGAGCACTGCGATTTAATGACGTATTTGTTAATTGAAGATAAAGATTTAAAAACATTCAAAAGAAGCCGTTGTGCAGCAGGTCACAAAGCAATGTGGCACACAGACTGGAACGGATTACCACCAGTTGAATTTTTAGAAAAATTACATCCGTATTTAGCGCAGCTTCGCGGTAATCTATATGATGAAACGTATACATCTGATTTATCAGCAGGAAAACTAAGCCAGGAATGGGCAGATCGTTTAGGACTTTCTACAGAAACTGTTGTGGCTGTTGGAACTTTCGACGCGCACTCAGGAGCAGTTGGAGCTAAAATCGAAGAAAATACTTTGGTTCGCGTTATGGGAACTTCAACTTGTGACATCCTGGTTGGTTCTTATGATGAGATTGGAACAAAAACAGTTAGAGGAATCTGCGGACAAGTTGATGGTTCTGTAATTCCGGGCTTTATTGGTTTAGAAGCAGGACAATCTGCTTTTGGAGATTTATTGGCTTGGTACAAGGAATTATTGCTTTGGCCGACAGATCATTTATTGGTTTCTTCATCTGTTTTGAATGATGCTCAAAAAGAACAGTTAAGAGAAGAATTCAGCGATAAATTAATTGTTGAATTGACTAAGGAAGCAGAGAAAATCCCGGTTTCAGAAAGTCTTCCAATTGCTTTAGACTGGATTAACGGACGTAGAACTCCAGATGCTAATCAGGAATTAAAAAGTGCTATTTCTAATCTTTCTTTAGGAACAAAAGCACCACATATTTTTAAAGCTTTGGTAAACGCAATTTGTTTTGGAGCGAAGAAAATTGTAGATCGTTTTGAAGAAGAAGGAGTAAAAATCGACAGCGTAATCGGAATTGGCGGTGTTGCCCGTAAATCTCCTTTCATTATGCAGACTTTGGCAAATGTTTTAAACAAGCCAATTAAAATTGCAGCTTCAGATCAAACTCCGGCTTTGGGTGCAGCTATTTACGCAGCCGTTGCAGCCGGAATTTATCCAAACGTTATCGAAGCAAGCCAGAAAATAGGAAGTGATTTCGACGGAGAATATTTCCCTCAGACAGATAAAGTTGAAGCCTATCATAAACTGCTTTTAGCATACGAACAACTAAGTGCTTTTGCAGATCCAAACCTTAAAATTTCGCAGCATGAGTTCTCTCTATAAAGATTTAAAACAAGAATGTTACGAAGCCAATATGCAGTTAAATGCATTGAATTTGGTTGTTTACACTTTTGGAAATGTAAGTGCCGTAGACAGAAAAAATGGTGTTTTTGCCATTAAACCAAGCGGTGTTCCTTATGAAGATTTAAAACCGGAAGATATTGTAATTGTGGATTTTGACAATAATATTATCGAAGGAACTATGCGTCCGTCATCTGACACAAAAACGCATGCCTATTTATACAAATACTGGCCAAATATTGGCGGCGTTGCGCATACACATGCAACGTATTCTGTGGCTTGGGCACAATCTCAATTAGATATTCCGATTTTCGGAACAACGCATGCCGATCATTTAACAGCTGATATTCCGTGCGCACCGCCAATGGCAGATTCACTTATCGAAGGGAACTATGAACACAATACCGGAATTCAGATTCTGGATTGTTTCAAAGAAAAAAATCTTTCTTACGAAGAAGTAGAAATGATTTTGATAGGAAATCACGGTCCGTTTGCTTGGGGGAAAAATGCAGCAAAAGCGGTTTACAACAGTAAAGTTTTAGAAGTTGTGGCAGAAATGGCATACCTGACTTTACAAATAAATCCAAACGCGCCAAGATTAAAAGATTCATTAATAAAGAAACATTACAACCGTAAACACGGAAAAGATTCGTATTACGGACAATAGTTTTTGTTTCAGGTTTTCTTTGTTTCAAGTTTCAAGTTGTTGGAACGTGAAACTTGGAACGTGAAACAAACAAAAACAAAAACAATATTATAACAAATCGAGTTTTCAGATTCCAACAACCTGAAAGCTGAAACTTGAAACAAAATAAACAAAAGACATGATAGACATTTCTCAAAAAGAAGTATGGTTTGTAGTAGGAAGCCAGGAATTATACGGTGAAGAAACATTAAGAAAAGTAGCAGAACATTCACAGATTATTGCAAAAGGATTAGACGATTCGTCTAGTATTCCGGTAAAAGTGGTTTACAAAGATGTGGTAAAATCTCCATCTCAGATTTTAGATGTGTGTTTGGCTGCGAATTCTGCTAAAAACTGTATCGGAATTATTGCCTGGATGCATACTTTTTCACCAGCAAAAATGTGGATTGGCGGATTAAATATCCTTAAAAAACCATTATGTCATTTACATACACAATATAATGCTGAAATTCCGTGGGGAAGTATCGACATGGATTTTATGAACTTGAACCAATCTGCTCACGGAGATCGTGAATTTGGTTTCATCATGTCTAGATTACGTAAAAAACGTAAAGTTGTAGTTGGACACTGGGAAGATCAAAGAGTTCAAAAACAATTAGGAATCTGGTCAAGAGTGGTTCTTGGATGGGACGAACTTCAAAACTTAAAAGTAGCTCGTATTGGAGACAATATGCGTGAAGTTGCCGTTACTGAAGGTGATAAAGTAGAAGCTCAAATTCGTTTTGGCGTTTCAGTAAACGGATACGATTCTTCCGATGTGACCAAGCATATTGAAAAAGTAACAGATAAAGAACTAAACGATTTATTAGCGGTTTACGAACAATCATACACTTTAACGGATTCTTTAAAAGAAGGTGGAGCACAAAGAAGTTCATTAGTTGAAGCAGCAAAAATCGAATTAGGATTAAGAGCTTTCCTTGAAGAAGGAGGATTTGGAGCTTTTACAGATACATTTGAAAACCTTGGAGTTTGGAAACAATTACCAGGAATCGCTACACAAAGATTAATGGCCGATGGTTATGGTTTTGGCGGCGAAGGAGACTGGAAAACGGCTGCAATGGTTAGAGCTTTAAAAGTAATGAATATAGGACTTGAAGGCGGAACTTCTTTCATGGAAGACTATACGTACCATTTTACACCTCAAAAATCATACGTTTTAGGATCGCATATGTTAGAAATCTGTCCTTCTATTGCTGATGGAAAACCTTCTTGTGAAGTGCATCCGTTAGGAATTGGCGGAAAAGAAGATCCTGCTCGTTTGGTATTTAATTCACCTGCAGGAGATGCAATCAATGTTTCTTTGGTTGATATGGGAACCCGTTTCCGTTTAATTGTAAACGAAGTAGAAGCAATTAAACCAATGGCTGAATTACCAAAATTACCAGTTGCAAGAGTTTTATGGGATTGTAAACCAAACCTTGAGATCGCAGCAACGGCATGGATTTTAGCCGGGGGAGCGCACCATACCGTTTACAGCCAGTCATTAACAACAGAATATATGGAAGATTTCGCTGACATCGCGGGAATCGAATTATTGGTTATTGATGAAAAAACTACGGTAAGAGAGTTTAAAGATAAGATCAATGCGAATGAAGCGTATTTTCATTTGTTTCAACATGGACTGTAATTAAGGTACTGAGATTCTGAGTTGCTAAGGTTCTAAGTTTTTTTTATTACTTTTAAACTTCTCACATTTTACCTTTCACAATAATAAAAAAATATCATTTATGAATGTATTAAAACGTTGTATTTTTGGAATCGGCCTCTTAAGTCTGGCTTTAATTTCAGTTCAATGCAAAAGCGATAAAAAAATGGATACTACAGTTTCAGATCAAAAAGAAGCAGTAACGATTGTAAAATCTTCTTACGGAACAACTGCAAAAGGAGAAAAAGTTGACAGTTACAAATTGAAAAACCAAAATGGGATGGAAGTCGATATCATCACTTTTGGCGGAAGAATTACAGATTTAAAAGTACCAAATAAAGAAGGTGTTTCAGAAAACGTTGTAATCGGATTTAGTTCTTTAGCACAATACGAAAAAGAAAACCCGTTTTTTGGAGCTTTAATTGGAAGATACGGAAACCGAATTGCTAAAGGGAAATTTACTTTAGACGGAAAAGAGTATCAATTAGCCATAAACAATGCACCAAATGCTTTACACGGTGGACCTCAGGGATATTTTAATGTGGTTTGGAAAGCAGATGAGGTTAAATCTGGCGAAACAGCTTCTTTAAAATTATCTTATTTAAGTAAAGATATGGAAGAAGGATACCCTGGAAACCTAAAAGTTTTTGTGACTTATACATTGACGAATGATAACCAGTTAGAGGTTTTATATGAAGCAACGACTGATAAAACAACGGTTGTAAATTTAACACAGCATTCGTATTTCAATTTATCCGGAGATTTTACAAAAACAATTCTGGATCACGAATTGACTTTAAATGCAGATAAAATTGTTCCGGTTGATGCGACTTTAATTCCGACAGGAAAATTAGAAGATGTTGCCAATACGCCTTTCGATTTTAGAAAACCAAAGTTAATTGGAAAAGACATCGAAGCTAAAAACGAACAATTAGAAAAAGGAAAAGGTTACGACCATTGCTGGGTATTGAATAATCCAGAAAAAGGAAAAACAATCATTGCAAAGGTATACCACGCACCAAGCGGAAGAGTTTTGGAAGTAACAACTGATGAACCTGGAATTCAGTTTTACTCAGGAAATTTCCTTGATGGAACTTTGCCAACTCCAAACGGAGGAACTTTTGCTCACAGAACAGGATTATGTCTGGAAACAGAACACTATCCGGATTCTCCAAATCAGAAAAATTTCCCAACAACGGTTTTAAACCCGGGAGAAAATTATAAAACTAAAACTACTTTTAAATTCTCGGTAAAAAAATAGTTTTAGAATTTGTTTATTAGTTCAATTCTCTAAGAAACCTCGAAAAGTAAGACTTTCGAGGTTTTTTTATTTCAACCATTCTGTTTTACATTTGAAGGATAATATAAAAATTAAAAAAAGTGATCGTGAAAAGAATAATTATTTACATACCTATATTAATTTTATTTACTCAAAGTTGTCAAAACAAGGATAACGGCCAGTTAAAAAACAATTCTATTGTTAAAAGTGATTCGGTAAAAAAAGTAGAAGTTAGTTCTGATGCGAATACAAAAGAGCAGATAGAATTAGTTGAAAATTTCATGAAATGGTATATTAACAATAGTAATTTATTGGATAAATTCGATACTATTGGCGGTGGAGCAATGGATGTGCAGGGAAATGATGAGGCAAAAAACTATTATGTGGATTTCAGCGAAGTTGAAAAATACATTACAGAATTGAAAAAAAGTGACTTCTTAACGGCTGGTTTTCTTAATGATGAGAAGCAAAGGTTTGTAGAAGGAGATAAATATTTTAAAGAAAATCCGGAGAACGATGCTCCACCAATTGGTTTTGATTATGATCGTTTCTTTTTTACACAAGAATCTCTTGAAGATGTTTTGCCAGATATTGAAAAAAGTAATTATGTTGTTACTCAAAAGAATGATTTTATTTCAGAAGTTAGGTTTTCTCTGCCTATGACTGGAGTAAAATATAAATATACTTTAAAAAAAAACAGACGCTAAATGGGCTATTGAAAAAATAGATTTAGAGCAAAGACCATAATAATGGGGATTTGAAATTGAATAATTGATTTGAAAAAAATGTATTATGGCATTCAAACATATATTTAAAGCAGAATTAAACTGGACTTCAAAAAAAGAAGAAAATCCATCTTTAAAAATTTATAATAAAAATCATCAAATTAAAATTGAAGGAAAACCAGTTTTAGATGTTTCGGCTGCAAAAGCCTTTAAAGGCGATGCATCATTATATAATCCAGAAGATTTATTGTTGAGTAGTTTAGTTTCCTGCCACATGATGTCTTATTTATATGTCTGCTCTCAAAACGGAATAGAAGTTATTGAATATTCAGACAATGCCGAAGCGACACTCGAAGTAAATCCAGACGGAAGCGGACGTTTTGTTGAGGTTAGATTATATCCAAAAGTAAAAATTTCTAATCCAGATGAAATCGAATTAGCTTTAGAGTTACATTTTAAAGCCAATCAATTGTGTTTTATAGCGAATTCTTGCAATTTTCCTGTTTTGCATAAGGCGAGTTGTGAGGTTTAAACCATATAAGTTATATGAAATATAAACAAGAGTTATAAAACGACAGCTATTAAATGAACTTATATAACTTATATGGTGGAAATAATATTCCTAAAACTAAAAAAACCTCTTCCGTTAAGAAGAGGTTTTAAGTACCCGGAGCCGGAGTCGAACCGGCACGGTTTCCCACAGGTGTTTGAGACCAGCGCGTCTACCAATTCCGCCATCCGGGCTTAGCAGACGAAAAAACAAGTGATAAATCAATTGTTTTAACGCAATAGAATGATATCATATAATGGTGTCATTCCTTTAACACGGTGCAAATGTAAAAAATTAAATTAAATGTTCTACTAAAAATACTTAAATTTTTCCTTTCAGTGTTCAATAAATTTTATAAATTTGCAGCTCGTTAAAACGACGCACACACAACTAACTACAAAACAACAAATTATAATGTCGCACCTAGAACCAGAAGCTAAAATTTTTGCTTGTTCACAAAGTGTTTATCTTGCAGAAAAAATTGCAGAACAGTACGGAATTCCGTTAGGAAAAGTAACGATGTCAACGTATAGCGATGGAGAATTTCAGCCGTCTTACGAAGAATCAATTAGAGGATTACGCGTTTTTATAGTATGTTCCACTTTCCCATCGGCAGATAATTTGATGGAATTGTTACTAATGATTGATGCTGCAAAACGCGCATCAGCAAGACATATTACAGCTGTTATGCCTTATTTTGGCTGGGCAAGACAGGATAGAAAAGACAAGCCAAGAGTTCCAATTGGAGCTAAGTTAGTAGCAAACCTATTAACTGCTGCAGGAGCAACAAGAATCATGACAATGGATTTGCACGCAGACCAGATTCAGGGATTCTTTGAAAAACCAGTAGATCATTTATTTGCTTCTACAATCTTTTTGCCTTACGTGCAGAGTTTAAAGTTAGAAAACTTAACTATTGCATCTCCAGACATGGGAGGATCAAAAAGAGCTTATGCTTACTCTAAGTTTTTAGAATCAGATGTAGTAATCTGTTACAAACAAAGAAAAGCAGCTAACATTATCGACACTATGGAATTGATTGGTGAAGTAAAAGGTCGTAATGTAATCTTAGTAGATGATATGATCGATACAGGCGGAACTTTAGCAAAAGCAGCCGACTTAATGATCGAAAAAGGAGCACTAAGCGTAAGAGCAATTTGTACACACGCTATTTTATCTGGCGGGGCGTATGAAAAAATTGAAAATTCAAAACTAACAGAATTAATCGTAACCGATTCTATTCCGTTAAAGAAACAGTCAAACAAAATTAGAGTAGTGAGTTGTGCACCTCTTTTTGCCGAAGTTATGCACATGGTACACCACAACAATTCCATTAGTGGAAAATTTATAATGTAATTTTTGGTAATAGGCTTTAGGCAGTAAGCTTTAAGCGTTTCCCAAAATTTATAAAGAAGCCTAAAGCCTATTGCTTAAAGCTTACAGCAAATTAGAATATTTATTAATAACTATATTTTTTTACAATGAAATCGATTACAATTAAAGGATCAGAAAGAGAAAGCGTGGGCAAAGTGTCAACTAAAGCCTTACGTAATGCTGGAGCGGTTCCTTGCGTGTTATACGGAGGAAATCAGGCAGTACATTTCTCAGCGGACGCTGCGGCATTCAAAAACTTGGTTTACACTCCAAACGCTCACACAGTTGTGATCGAACTTGGAAAAGGAAAATCATTCAATGCAATTTTGCAAGACATTCAAGTACACCCAGTATCTGACAAAATTTTACACATTGACTTCTTTCAATTATTTGATGACAAAGAAATCACTATGGAAGTTCCTGTGAAAATTGTTGGTACATCTAAAGGTGTTCTTGCAGGTGGTGTTTTACGTTTAAACACTCGTAAATTAAAAGTAAAAGCTTTACCTAAAAATCTTCCTGATTTTGTTGAAGCTGATATTACGCCGCTTGAAATGGGTAACAAATTATACGTTACTAAAGTTGGACAACCTGAGTACAAAATTATGCACCCAGACAACACAGTTGTTGCTCAAGTAAGAATTTCTCGTGCTGCTATGAAAGCTGCTCAAGAAGCTGCAAAAGCTGCAAAAGCTCCTGCAAAAGGAAAGAAAAAATAATTTTTTTTCAACTCAATACAAAAAGCCTCAATCTTTCGATTGGGGCTTTTTTTTAGGTTCTAAGTTTCTAAGGTACTGAGATACTAAGTTTTTTCATCGGTGTCAGGCTGAGCGAAGTCGAAGCCTTTTTTTATAGTTATTTTTAGAAGCAGAAACTTTTCGTTTTTTTCAAGATCCGACATTCCTGCCATCCGCTATATCTTTTCCTGGCTAAAGGAGCCAGAAAAAGGATGCCGCTTCTGTCAGGGCTAGCGAGAAGGTATCTTTTTTATAAGATTCTAAGATACTAAGAATCTGGGTTGCTAAGAGAAAATCTGCATAATCAGCTAAATCTGTGAGAGATGTTTTCTTTGTGCTCTTTGTGTATTACTATAACTGTAAGAAACTATTTCTTAGCGACCTTTGCGTAAAACCTTAGCGAACTTTGCGTTAAAATCACAACCAGCAAATAATTATCTAATTATCCAATTGCCACATTCTCTAATTAATCTTATTTTTGCCCAATGATAAAATGGATAACAAAACTGTTTTCATCAACACAAAAAGAAGAGAACATAGATAATATGAAGAAATATTTAATCGTAGGTTTAGGAAATATCGGTGCTGAATATGTAAATACGAGACACAATATCGGATTTAAAGTATTAGACTTTTTAGCGAGAAAGGAAAGCCTTTCATTCGAAACCGTAAAGCTGGGATCTTTAGCCGAATATAAATTTAAAGGAAGAACTTTTTTTCTTTTAAAGCCAAATACTTATATGAACTTAAGTGGTAAAGCGGTAAAATACTGGATGGATAAAGAAAATATTCCGTTGGAAAATATTCTGGTTATTACAGACGATTTAAACTTGTCATTCGGAACTATCAGAATCAAACCAAAAGGAAGTGACGGCGGTCATAACGGACTTAAAAACATCAATCTCGTTTTGAATACACAAAACTATACCCGCTTTAGATTTGGAATTAGTGACCAGTTCAAAAAGGGCCAGCAGATCGATTATGTTTTAGGAGAATGGAACGATGAAGAAAATTCCAAATTACCGGAACGTTTAGAAATGTCGGCAGAAATTATAAAATCTTTTGGAACCGCCGGATTAGAAAATACGATGACTACTTTTAATGGAAAATAAAGATTTACAGGTATTTAATCTTCAAAAAATCAATTTATCAGGTTTTTAAATCGAATTATAACGAAATAGTATTTTCAATTCCAAAGTTAAATGTCTAAATTTGGAATAAATATAGTATAAACCATAAAAATCGTAATACCATGGCTTTTGAATTACCACAATTACCTTATGCATATGATGCACTAGAACCACATATTGATGCGCGTACAATGGAAATCCATCATACAAAGCACCACAATGCATATACTACAAATCTTAACGCAGCAATCGCTGGAACAGATTTAGAGGGAAAAACAATCGAAAACATCTTAATCAACTTAGACAAATCTAACGCTGCAGTTCGTAATAATGGTGGAGGTTTTTATAACCACAATTTATTCTGGACTGTAATGTCTCCAGACGGAGGAGGATTACCAACAGGAGATTTATTAGCTGCTATCGAATCTTCTTTTGGAAGTTTCGAAGAGTTTAAAGCAAAATTTGCTAAAGCTGGAGCAACTCAATTTGGTTCAGGATGGGCTTGGTTAACAGTACTTAAAGGAGGAAAATTAGAAGTTGTAGGTACTCCAAATCAAGATAATCCATTAATGCCGGAAGTTGCTGGTAACGGTGGAACTCCAATCTTAGGAATGGACGTTTGGGAACACGCTTACTATTTAAACTACCAAAACAGAAGACCAGATTATATTGAAGCTTTCTTCAGTGTAATTAACTGGACAGAAGTGGCAAGAAGATTTGCTTTAGACAAATAGTCGAAAATAGAGCATAGAATATAGAAAAAAGACGAGCGCTGGTTCGTCTTTTTTTTATGCCCATTTTTTAAGTCTTTATACTATACTCTATTTCTTTTCTCTGAAAAAAAAGAAAATAAAAAAGGCGGAATCTCTTCCACCTTTTTTGCCCCAAATCTACCATAAACTTAACCTACTAATGTTATGGTTTAGTAAATGTATGCCGACTATTTTTATAAAAAAAACTTTTTAGATGAAAGGTAAATATATCCGACAAAGTCAATATAAGGTCTGTAGAGCAGTTTTTCGAAAAGAATAAAATAAAAAAGGCGGAATCTCTTCCACCTTTTTTGCCCCAAATCTACCATAAACTTAACCTACTAATGTTATGGTTTAGTAAATGTATGGCAGCTATTTTTGTGAAAAAAAAAATTCTGATGAAAGGTAAATATATCCGACAAAGTGAAGATAATTGTCTAAAATTGAAATATTTCAGTTTATTTCAATAAAAAAGGTGGAATTACTTCCACCCTTTTTGCCCCAAATCTACCATAAACTTAACCTACTAATGTTATGGTCTCTCAAAAGTATTGTAGCTTTTCAATTTCACCAAACAAACAGGATGAACGGCAAAAAAAACCGATGAAATGCACTATTTAACCTTTTGTTAATACTTTTTTAATAAGCTCGAGCGTCTTTTCCTTCGTAAAAATTCATAAAAGCACGATTTACAACTCGATTTCCACCTGGAGTTGGGTAGTCTCCAGTGAAGTACCAGTCTCCTAAATTTTTAGGGCAGGCAATATGTAAATCTTCTACTTTTTGGAAAATGATTTTTACTTCGGCATTAATTTCCGGAGAACTCAACATTTCTGCAATTTTATCTGAAATCTCTTCTGGAGTAAATTGATCGTAAATTGCAGTTACATAATTTATAACATCTTTATCTTCAAAGTTTTCCTGTGCTTTACATTTCGCATAAACTTCGTCAACAATATGATATAGGTTTCTTTCTTTTAATAAAGTCAAGGCAGCTCTAAAAGCAACAAGTCCTTCTAGTTTTGCCATATCAATTCCGTAACAATCTGGGTAACGAATTTGCGGGGCAGATGAAACAATTACAATACGTTTTGGTTTCAAACGATCCATCATCTTGATGATACTCATTTTTAGAGTCGTACCACGAACAATACTATCGTCAATAATAACCAAATTATCTTCTGGTTTAATTACTCCGTAAGTAACATCGTAAACGTGAGCTACTAAATCATCACGGCTGCTGTCTTCAGTAATAAAGGTTCTAAGTTTAGCATCTTTAATAGCAACTTTCTCAGTACGTATTTTTACAGCTAAAAGTTCCTGAAGTGTTTCAGTAGTAAGTGTATTTCTATTTTCTAAAATATAATTGTTTTTTCTCTGATTTAAGAAATCCTGAGCTGCTTCAACTAAACCATAAAATGAAGTTTCGGCTGTATTAGGGATGTAAGAGAAAACAGTGTTGTCTGTATCGCTGTCAATAGCTTTAAGAACAGCAGGTAAAATTAATTTACCTAAGTTTTTACGTTCTTGATAGATTTCTGCATCACTTCCTCTTGAGAAATAAATTCTTTCAAACGAACATGCTTTTTTAACAGTTGGTTCTAAGATTTGCTGCATTGAAACTTTTCCGCTTTTCTTGATAATCAAAGCATTTCCTGGATCAATTTCCTGAACACTTTCAAAAGGCACATTGAAAACGGTTTGAATAACAGGTCTTTCAGAAGCTACCACAACTACCTCGTCATCTTGATAGAAATATGCAGGACGAATTCCGGCTGGATCTCTAAATACAAAAGCATCACCATGACCTAATAATCCGGCCATTGCGTAACCTCCGTCTAAGTTTTTAGCTGAACGTGCTAATATTTTCGCAATATCCAAACGCTCTGCAATAACTGGAGAAGCTTCTCTTTTAGAATAACCTTCGGCTTTACAGTCTTGGTACAATTGCATAACTTCTTTATCTAAGAAATGGCCAATTTTTTCCATTACCGTAACAGTATCTGCCATTTCTTTTGGATGCTGTCCAAGCTCAACCAGATTTTCGAAAAGTTCTTTAACGTTTGTCATGTTAAAGTTTCCGGCCAAGATCAAGTTACGATGCATCCAGTTACTTTGACGTAAAAATGGGTGAACACTTTCGATGCTGTTTTTTCCAAAAGTTCCATAACGAACGTGTCCTAAAAACAATTCGCCTACATACGGAATTTCAGATTTTATTTTTTGAACATCATCACCAATTTCTGGCTGTGCTTTTAACTCTTCGCTGATTCTCTCATTGATTTGTTTAAAAACATCTTGAATTGGCTGTGAGTGATTCGAACGAACACGGCTTATGTAGCGTTGTCCAGGTTCAACATCCAATTTAATGCTTGCAAAACCAGCGCCGTCTTGTCCACGGTTGTGCTGTTTTTCCATCATTAAATACATTTTCTGGATTCCGTAAAAAGCAGTTCCGTATTTTTCTTTATAATATTCAAGCGGTTTAAGAAGTCTGACTAAGGCTATACCACATTCGTGTTTTAAAGCGTCGCTCATTGTTTTTGTTTTTTGTGTGTTGTGTAAGTTGTGTGTATTAACGTAATAAAAAAGCCCCGTTTTATCGAGGCTTTTGCGCATTATATTTCTATGTCAAACTGAGTTAACGACTTAAATTGCTGTAATCGAATCGCTACTTCTGTTTTGCTTAATGTTTCCATCCTTTCGGTTCCAAATTTCTCTACGCAGAACGAAGCTAAGTTTGAACCGTAAATAATTGCATTTTTCATGTTTCCAAAAGAAATGTTTTCGCTTTGCGCAATAAATCCAGAGAAACCACCTGCGAAAGTGTCTCCAGCTCCTGTTGGATCGAAAACTTCTTCTAATGGTAGAGCTGGTGCAAAGAATACTTCTCTATTGTGGAATAAAAGCGCGCCGTGTTCTCCTTTTTTGATCACCACATATTTTGGTCCCATGTCCTGGATTTTAGCGGCAGCTTTAACTAATGAATATTCACCAGAAAGTTGTCTTGCTTCTTCGTCATTGATTGTAATAACATCTACACGTTTAATAACGTCTAATAATTCTGGAAGAGCGCAGTCCATCCAAAAGTTCATAGTATCTAAAACTACTAATTTTGGTTTTTTCTCCATTTGATCCAAAACACTGCTTTGTACTAACGGATGTAAGTTTCCTAACATCACAACATCAGCGTCTTTGTAGTTTTGAGGAACTTTTGGCTGAAAATCAGCTAAAACGTTCAACTCAGTAACTAAAGTATCTCTAGAATTTAAATCGTTGTGATATAAACCGCTCCAGAAAAAGGTTTTACCGCCTTTTACAATTTCGATACCAGAGATATCAATATTTTTTGAAGTTAAAAGATCTAAATGTTCTTGAGGAAAATCGTCGCCAACTACAGAAACTATGGCCGATTGCAAGTTAAAAAATGATGCTGATAAACCAATGTATGTTGCAGCACCACCTAATATTTTATCTGTTTTTCCGAAAGGAGTTTCAATCGCGTCGAAAGCAACTGTTCCAACAATCAATAATTTATTCATTTTATGAATTTCGAATTAGGGTGCAAAGATACTCTATAAGTTACAATCTTGCAACGGTTTAGGTTCTCAAAATTTTCATAAAAAAATAATATCGATTTCGGATGTAATTCTATTGTAAATGAATGAATTATATTTGGTTTTGCAGAGTGCTTAAAATATGTTTTTTGGATTTAAATCGCAAGTTTTATTTTGGAATAATTCCGATGTTTTTCAAAGTTATCTACAACTCATACTTCTTATCAAAATAATTTTTCAAAATTCCAACTTGCACCAAAATCATAAAAGGAACAATCAATATGGCGTACATGATGTTTTTAGAGAAATGAATTCCTGAAAATGAATTTGCGATTTTATCAGAATATAATTTTCCAATTTCATCGATTTTCAGATTGTTTTCTGAAACTGAAAAAAGAGAAATATAAATTACTAAAGCCACTATAGCCAATCCCATCAAAATCCAAACAGGTTTAGAAATTAAAGGTTTGTAGGTTTTGAGTTTCTTCTCTTCTAATAACTCAACTTTAGCCATTATTTGAAAAGTGAAATCTATTGATGGTGACTGCAATTTTTCTTCAGCCATCATTTTCTCAATAAGTTGTTCTATATTTTTATCGCTCTCTTTCATAACATTGTATTATTTCTGGTTCTAACTGCTGTCTCAAAATTACGGCTAATTTTTGTCGGCTTCTAAATAATTTTACTTTCGCATTATTGGCTGATATATTCATGATTTTTCCAATTTCTTCTAAATTTTGATCATCAAAATAAAATAAAGTCAGAAGAAAGTTTTCATCATTAGGTAATAAATTTAAACATTTCTGAATGGTTTGCTTTCGTTCTTTTTCTTCTAAAGCGCTCAAAGCATTATCCATTGTTTTAATTAAATGAGAAGAAAATTCGTCTATCGAAATATTTAAATCGTCTTTTTTGCTTTTCTTCAATCTGTCCAGGCAAGTATTATAAGCAATTTTATAAATCCAGGTTGAAAATTTAGCATCACCTTTAAATTTGTTCAGTGAATTATAAATTTTAATGAATGTGTCTTGGGCAACTTCTTCTGCTTCTTCACGGTTTCTAACCATTTTGAGTGCCAGCGTAAAGATCATATCCTTATAACGATCTACAAGAACGGCAAAGGCATTGGTCTCGCCCTGCAGAACTTTGTCGATATAATGTTGGTCATTTATAGTACTCATATTATATAGGACGACAGTTTGTTTGTTTAGGTTACAAGAATTTTAAAATAAATTCAAAAATCTTTTACATATATAGAGGTGTCATTGAACTTTGTCAAAGTTTCAAACTTTGATAAAGTGGTTTAGTGAAAAATACATTCAAAATTAACTGATAATCAATTGTTTTTCAGGTTTTAAATTTAAAATTTGATTTTTTTTGCTAAATGTTGTAACCTCAAATTAAAAAGCCTCGTCATATGAAGTATCAATCAATTTAAAAACGTAAATAGTATGGACGAAAAAATTTTAATTCCAATTAGCTTTTTCTTAATGGTCTTCGGGATCGTTTATTTAATTTATTCAACAAGAAACAGAGAGCGTTTGGCACTTATAGAAAAAGGTGTCGATGCCAGTATCTTTATGCAAGGAAAGGGAAGCGGTGTTCCGGCATGGAAAATCTTTGTTGTAAATCTGGCCTTCTTATTAATAGGAAGCGGTGTAGGCATTTTTCTTGCTTTACTAATTACAACTTACACCTCTCTTAATGATGGTGCGGTTTATCCTTCTATTATTTTCATAATGGCCGGAGTTGGACTTTTAACAGGTTTTAAAACTGCAAAAGATCTAGACAAAGAATAAGAATAAGTAAGATTTTAAGTTAGTAAAAAAAACGCATCAAATATTTGATGCGTTTTTTTATTCTTTAGAGCCTATAGTTTCGTAATAAACGTCTACAGAAAGTTTAGGCTGCATAGATGCCATAACAGCAAGTTGGTCGCAGCGTTCGTTTTGTGGATGATTGTTATGACCTTTTATCCACTTAAAATCTACCTGATGTTTACGGTAAACAATTAAAAAGCGTTTCCATAAATCGGGATTTTTTCTTCCGGCGAATTTCTTTTTTTCCCAGCCTAGAACCCATTTTTTCTCAACTGAATCTACAACATATTTAGAATCAGAAATCACAAGGACTTTCATATTGGGATTTTTCAATTTCTCTAAACCTACAATTACAGCCAGAAGCTCCATTCTGTTATTTGTCGTAAGACGAAAACCTTCGTAAAATTCTTTTTTATGCGGAGTTCCAACCAATTCCATAACCACGCCATAGCCGCCGTTTCCGGGATTTCCTTTTGCCGCGCCATCTGTATATATATGTACTTCGTGATTCATTTATTTTAGATTATAGACTTTAGATTTCAGATTTTACATCTTTATCTAAAATTGGAATTTTATTTTTTGTTAACCATATAAGTTATATAAGTCCATTTAAAGTATTGTCTTATATTTTTTAGGTTATTAAAGGTTCATTCTAATTTTTAGTATTTTTTAAACGCCAGCCTTAAATTATCTTATATAACTTATATGGTTTTAAATTTTAGGATTTGAATCTTCCAGAATTCTATGAATAATCTCAGGAAAATGTTTTTGCTCTAGTTCATGAATCTTTTCGGCAACG
The DNA here is from genome assembly GCF_024171645.1 of Flavobacterium sp. HSC-32F16. Lineage (GTDB taxonomy): Bacteria > Bacteroidota > Bacteroidia > Flavobacteriales > Flavobacteriaceae > Flavobacterium. Next base: position 352,000 of record NZ_JALKAC010000002.1, read on the forward strand.
GTTTCTGGGGTGTCATCTTCGGTTAAAAGAACATTTTGCTGAAATATGATGCCTCCTTCGTCATAGTTTTCATTTACATAATGAATAGAAATTCCCGTTTCTGTTTCTTTATTATTAACTATTGCCCTGTGTATGTGCATTCCGTACATTCCTTTTCCTCCATATTTAGGTAAAAGTGCCGGATGAATATTAATTATTTTGTTTGGATACTGCTCAATTATGTTTTCTGGAAACTTGAGTAAAAAACCGGCAAGAATAATTAAATCCGGGGCGATTTTTTGTATTTTTTGTAGTACGTTTCGTTCTAAAAGTTCGTTTTTTGAGAAGATTTCGACCGGAATTTGATGATTTTTTGCTCTTTCAATAACTTTTGCGGAAGCATTATTTGTAAAAACCGAAACCACCTTCGCTATTTCGATATCCGAAAAATATTTTATAATGTTCTCTGCGTTAGTTCCTGATCCTGAGGCAAAAACAATGATTTTTTTCATAATAGGATTTATTTTGAGAATGCAAAAAACGGAATAAAAAACGAAAATAAATAGCTTTAAAAGACCTTTCTTGAAATTAATTTTATAAATTAGTGTCACATTTATAAACTAAATAGTTGTTTTAAAATAAAGTTTTTTATTTTTGCCAACAAATTAAATTCTAAAATTAAAGATTATGTCAGACATTGCATCAAGAGTAAAAGCGATTATCGTAGACAAATTAGGTGTTGACGAAAACGAAGTTGTAACAGAAGCAAGCTTCACTAATGATTTAGGAGCTGACTCATTAGACACTGTTGAGCTTATTATGGAATTCGAAAAAGAATTTGATATTCAAATTCCAGACGATCAAGCAGAAAACATTGCTACTGTAGGTCAAGCTATTTCTTATATCGAGGAAGCTAAAAAATAATAATACCACACCCGAATTTTAAAAATTCCAAAGTTTGAATATCCAGATTCCAAAATTGGAGTTTGTTTTTTTAAAAATTGAAATTTCTAGAAATCGGGTGTTATTATTTTTTAAAATTTAAATTTCGATTGATTTTCAATCAAAAAGATATATTTATATTGTAATACCCATGGCTCTTAAGTAGCAATACAATTAAGAAAGCAATGGGTTTTATTTGTTTAAAAGACACAAAATACATAATTTATGGCATTAAGGCGAGTTGTTGTAACAGGATTAGGTGCACTTACTCCTATAGGGAATAATATCCAGGAATATTGGAATGCACTTGTGAATGGGGTAAGCGGAGCCGCTCCTATCACATATTATGATACAGAGAAGCATAAAACGAAATTTGCCTGCGAAGTGAAAAACTTCAATATTGAAGATTACATGGATCGCAAAGAATCTCGAAGACTAGATAAATTTGCTCAATATGCAATTGCTGCCAGTGACGAAGCTATTAAAGATGCTGGACTTACAGATGATAATATCGACAAAACAAGAGTTGGTGTTATCTGGGGAGCAGGAATTGGAGGTTTAGAAACTTTTCAGGATGAAGTAATTTATTATGCAAAAGGTGACGGAACTCCAAAATTCAATCCGTTTTTTATTCCTAAAATGATTGCTGATATTGCTCCTGCGCATATTTCTATGCGTAACGGGTATATGGGACCAAACTATACTACTGTTTCTGCATGTGCATCTTCTGCAAATGCATTAATTGATGCTTTCAACTACATTCGTTTAGGAATGTGTGATGTTATTATTTCTGGTGGTTCTGAAGCTGCCGTTACTATTGCAGGTATGGGAGGTTTTAGTTCAATGCATGCTTTGTCTACAAGAAACGAAAGTCCAGAAACCGCTTCAAGACCTTTTGATGCAACCAGAGATGGTTTCGTTTTAGGAGAAGGAGCAGGAGCTTTGGTTCTTGAAGATTACGAACACGCAAAAGCTAGAGGCGCAAAAATTTACTGTGAAATTGGAGGAGGCGGAATGTCATCTGATGCTTACCACTTAACAGCACCACATCCGGAAGGAATTGGAGTGATTGCAGTAATGAAAAATACATTAAAAGATGCTGGGATGAATCCAGAAGATGTGGATCATATCAACACTCACGGAACATCTACTCCATTAGGAGATGTAGCGGAGTTAAAAGCAATTAGTAAAGTTTTTGGCGAGCATGCTAAAAATATCAACATCAACTCTACAAAATCAATGACAGGACACTTACTTGGAGCTGCCGGAGCTATTGAAGCAATTGCTTCTATCCTGGCTATGAAACACAGTATAGTTCCTCCAACGATTAACCATACAGTTGTTGATGAAAATATCGATCCATCATTGAACCTTACCTTAAACAAGCCTCAAAAAAGAGAAGTAAATGTTGCTATGAGTAACACGTTTGGTTTTGGTGGTCACAATGCTTGTGTATTGTTTAAAAAATTAGCTGACTAATTTTCGGATATGAATATTATCAAAAAAATATTTTCTAAATCCCGTTCTCTAGAAGACGGGATTTTTTTTGACACTATTCAGAAAATTCTTGGTTTTCAGCCTGCAAATATTGAATTTTATAAAAAAGCCTTTACACACAGATCATCAAATAAATTAGATGAAGCAGGGCACCCTATTAATTACGAACGTCTTGAGTTTTTAGGTGATGCTATGTTAAGTGCTGTAATTGCTGCGCATTTATTTAATAAGGCACCAAATGGAGACGAAGGATATTTAACCAAAATGCGTTCAAAAATTGTAAGCCGGGAACATTTAAACGAACTTGGCAAAGACTTGAACTTAGTGCGTTTTGTAGAAAGTAAAGTGCCAGTACAGCATTTTGGCGAAAATATTCATGGTAATATTTTCGAATCGCTTATTGGAGCAATATATTTAGATAAAGGCTATTCATACTGCGAAAGATTTATTCAAAAAAGAGTTATTACACCTTATGTCGATATTGCAAGACTTGAAGGAAAAGTAATTAGTTATAAAAGTTTAGTTATCGAATGGTGTCAGAAAGAAAAGAGAATCTTTCATTATGATATTTTTGAAGATAATGGAATAGATGGACAGCGATTGTTTGGTGTCAAATTAAGCATAGACGATAAAGTGATCGCAAGAGCGCGTGCAACTTCAAAAAAGAAAGCAGAAGAGAAAGCTTCGCAAAGAGCATATTTTGCTTTCCAAGAAAAAATTGACAAGAAATAACTACAAAGCAGAGGTTATTTTGTTAAGGCTAAAACGTTTTCGTTTATAAATTAATAAAAACAAGCTCCTTATAACTATTGATGCTCCGTAAGAAATAGTATATTTACAACTTGATTTTTCATGACATGGCTATTCATAGATTGGATTTAGACGAATTTGACGAAATTGATTATTATTTAATGGCAATTCATACTTCATTAGAAGATTATAGACTAGCCTATTTTATCAATAAAAACCTTCCGATTAACTTAAGTAAGAGCAAAAACGAGATCCATGCTCAAACTAAAGAAGGTGAGGCAAATTTTTCGAGATTTTATTATTATGATTCTGAGAAAGCTGTTTCATGGAATTTGATTCAGAATAAAAATGAGATCATTTCTGTGAGTACAAATGATTTCCAGAATTTGTTTTCTAATGAAACAAGTGAGGTTTCTACAACAATTCATTTACTTCCTGAATTCAAAAAGGTAGATTTTTTCCTGAAAATTGATAACAGCGAAGAGGCAGTTGATTTTTCAGAAATTCAGCAAAAATTAAATTCAATAGAAAGTATTGCAGCAATTTATGCTGTCGATACCAATAAAATAAAATCAAAAAACAATCTAATTTTTTAAAAAAAATGTTAACAAACAAGAAAACCAAAATTGTAGCTACATTAGGTCCTGCATGTGGTACAAGAGAGATCATTAAAGATATGATCGAAGCAGGGGTTAATGTGTTTAGAGTCAATTTTTCGCATGCAGATTACGAAGGAGTAAAAGAAAAAATCGGTATCATTAGAGGATTAAACGAAGAGTTTGGTTACACAACAGCAATTCTGGGTGATTTGCAAGGACCAAAACTTAGAGTTGGTGTGATGGAAGAAGGTACAGTAGTACACGATGGTGATACTATTACTTTTACAACTGCAGAAGATATTATTGGAACGGCTCAAAAAGTGTTCATGAAATATCAAAATTTCCCAAATGATGTTAACCCTGGAGAGCGTATTTTGCTTGACGACGGTAAATTGATTTTCGAAATTCTTTCAACAGACAAAAAAACGGAAGTTGTTGCTAAAGTTATTCAAGGTGGAGAATTAAAATCTAAAAAAGGAGTAAATCTTCCAAACACAAAGATTTCATTACCAGCTTTAACTGAAAAAGATATCGCTGATGCGATTTTTGCAATTGAGCAAAAAGTAGACTGGATCGCACTTTCATTCGTGAAAACACCTCGCGATTTACAAGATTTACAAGAATTAATCGCTAAGCATTCAGAAGTTAAAATTCCAATTATTGCTAAAATTGAAATGCCGGAAGCTCTTGAGAACATGGATAAAATTGTAGCATATTGTGATGGTTTAATGGTTGCTCGTGGAGATCTAGGAGTTGAACTTCCTGCTCATGAAGTACCATTAGTACAAAAAGATTTAATTCGCAGAGCCAAAACGGCTAGAATTCCAGTTATTGTGGCAACACAAATGATGGAAACAATGATTACAAGTTTAACCCCAACAAGAGCAGAGGTAAACGACGTTGCTAACTCTGTAATGGACGGTGCTGATGCTGTAATGTTGTCTGGAGAAACAGCTACAGGAAACTATCCTGTACAGGTTATTCAGAGAATGACACAAATTTGTGAGGCTGTAGAGGATTCTCCGCTAATTCAAGTACCGCAAAATACACCACAAATTAAAACAAAACGTTTTGTTACTAAAACAGTTTGCCACCAAGCAGCTTTATTAGCTAATGAAATCGAAGCTAAAGCTATTTGTACTTTAACAAACAGCGGTTACACTGCTTTCCAAATTTCGGCTTGGAGACCATCAACGGCACATATTTTAGTATTTACTTCAAACAGAAGAATCTTAACACAATTGAATTTATTATGGGGAGTTAAATCATTCTTCTATGATAATGAAGAAAGTACAGACGATACTGTTACAGATGTAAATCAAATTGCAGTTGAAAAAGGATACGCAGTAAAAGGAGATTATTTAATCAACCTTGCAGCAATGCCAATTAAAGATAAAGGAATGGTTAACACCATGAGAGTTTCTGAAATAGAATAGTAGGTAAAGATCCTATATATTAAAAACCATCCGGTATCGGGTGGTTTTTTTTGTTAAAGTCTTAAAAATGTAAGAAAATATATAAAAAATCAATATATTTGATTTCTTTCATTAATGAAATTGAAATACCACACTTCAATACGTAAGAGAGTCAATTGAATGACTCAAAATTTCTCAAAAATAAATAATCTAAAAATTTAAGAATTATTTTAAGGAATGCTGCAAATTATCATTTGCTGTATTTTAAAACAAAATAATGCCTTTTTGATGTTGCAAGTTATAATTTGCAACAATGTAGTGACTTAAAAATAAACAGTTTAGAGTTTTTATTATTTAATTTTGAGATCCTTAACAAAACGTTAAAAAAAAGCTGTCTGCAAATTCCCTCATTGTCAACAGTTCAAAATGCTCTAAAAGATTGCTTTTAATGTAGGTTATTTTCTACATAATTTTTGTAGAAAACATAGTTTGATTTTTAAATGAAACCATTATACAACGAATTATTAACAAATCTTATTACCATGAAACAAAGTAAACTTAGAAATGCCTTAATGCTTTTTGCATTAGTATGCTTCACAATTGTTCAGGTGAAAGCTCAGAGTAAAAAACCTAACATCCTTATAATATGGGGAGATGATATTGGTATTAGCAATATTAGCGCCTACAGCAGCGGGTTAATGGGGTATACAACACCTAATATAGATCGTTTAGCAACTGAAGGTGCGCGACTTTTACAATATTATGGAGAACAAAGTTGTACAGCAGGCCGTGCGGCTTTTTTAACTGGACAGCACGGTATTAGAACTGGATTGACTAAAGTTGGTTATCCTGGTGCACCAATGGGAATGAGCCAGTTAGATCCATCTATTGGGGGGATCATGAAAAATTTAGGATATGCCACTGGACAATTTGGTAAAAATCATGTTGGGGATCGAAATGAAAACCTTCCCACTGTAAATGGTTTTGATGAATTTTTTGGCAATCTCTATCATTTAAACGCAGAAGAGGAGCCAGAATTACCAGACTATCCTAAGGATCCTGCTTATTTGGCTAAATATGGACCAAGAGGAGTATTAAAATGTACAGCTACAAGTGCTGATGATGGTACTGTTGATCCTCGTTTTGGAAAAGTTGGAAAACAAAAAATTGAAGATACCGGAGCTCTTACCAAAAAAAGAATGGAAACTGTTGATGATGAAACTTCAGCAGCAGCAATAGACTTTATAAAAAGACAAGTTGCTGCCGGAAAACCTTTCTTTGTATGGTGGAATGGTACTCGCATGCACTTACGTACACATGTGAGAGCTGAAAATCGTGGTAAATACACTCATGGAGACAGCGAATATATTGATGGAATGATTGAACATGATATTACTGTTGGAACATTATTAAAAGCTTTAGACGATTTAGGAGTTGCAGATAATACAATTGTTATGTATTCTACAGATAATGGTCCACACATGAATACATGGCCAGATGGAGCAATGACACCATTTCGTTCTGAAAAAAATACTAATTGGGAAGGAGCTTTTCGAGTTCCTTGTTTAGTACGCTGGCCGGGAGTAATTAAACCAGGGACAATCTCAAGCGAGTTAATGTCTCATAATGACTGGATGCCAACATTAGCCTCAGTTGCAGGAGAGCCAGATTTGATAAAAAAACTGCTTACCGGATACAATGCCAATGGTAAAAACTATAAAGTACATTTAGATGGATTCGATCAATCTGCTTTATTGCGTGGTACTGGAAAAAGTGTTAGAGATAAATTCTTTTATTCTGATGATGATGGACTTTTGGTTGGTTTGCGAGAAGGAGACTATAAATTTGTGTTTGCAGAACAACGCCTGCAGGGAACAATGGGTGTTTGGGCTGAACCTTTTACAAAATTAAGATTAAACAAAATATACAATCTGTATCAAGATCCTTATGAAAGAGCAGATATAACTTCAAACACTTATTGGGACTGGGTTGTAAATCATGTAGGAGGAGCTTATGGTATGATCCAAGATGTAGTAGATTTTGCCGAAACTTTTAAAGAATATCCTCCTCGTTCTATACCGCCAAGTTTTTCTCCTGTTACAATTATGGAAGAAACACTTCAACAAATTAAATTGCAAAAAGCAATAAAAGCAGGCACACAGCCAGCAAAGAAAAAATAGAATATAAATAAAATAGAGCTTGAATTTCCCATACTTCAAGCTCTATAATTTAAAAATCAACATCATGATGCATAGAAAAATATATGTATTAGCACTGTTGCCTTTTTTTCTTTTTTCCTGTAAAAACAAATCAGAAGAAGCTGCAAGTGTTAATTCAAAGGATAGTTCTGCGGTTATAGTTGGCGATCCGCTGCCAAGCTGGAATAACGGACCATTAAAAGAAGATATTATTTCTTATGTCGAAAAAGTAACCAAAAAAGGAAGCCCTGATTTTATTCCGATAGAAGACAGAATCGCCACATTTGACAATGATGGAACATTATGGGCCGAGAAGCCTTATGTTCAGGAGTTGTTTGCTTTTTATCAGGTAAAAAAAATGGTGGAAGCCAATCCGGCTTTGGCACAAAAACAACCTTTTAAAGCGGTTATAGAAAAAGACAAAACCTATTTTGAGAAAGGCGGAGACAAAGCACTTATAGAACTTGTTGGCGCAACTCATACCGGAACCACCGAAGATGAATTTGAAACGTCGGTAAATGCATTTTTTAAAGATGCAAAATATCCCGGCAAGAATACCCCGGTTAGACAAATTCGTTATCAGCCTCAATTAGAACTGCTGAATTATCTTCGCTCAAACGGATTTAAAACCTTCATCGTAACCGGAGGAACAATAGAAGTTGTGAGAGCAATATCTCAGGATTTCTATGGAATCCCAAAAGATCAGGTTGTAGGTACTTCTTTCAAGTACAAATACGATGATGCTAAAAATGCAATACAGAGAGAATCCGCTTTAGATCATTTTAATGATAAAGAAGGAAAACCTGCAGGCATACAATTACATATTGGCCAGCGTCCTGTTTTTGCCTGCGGAAACGAAGGAGGTGCCGGAGATATTGCTATGCTCAAATATTCGCAGGGAAATAAATATCCGTCATTTCAATTGCTGGTAAATCATAATGATTCTATTAGAGAATACAGTTATCAGGAAAAAGATAATTTGTCGTTAAGTACAGCTGCAAAAAACAAGTGGCATGTGGTCAGCATTAAAGACGATTGGAAAAAGGTTTTTTCAGATAAATAATTTGAGTTAGTCAAGGTCTAAAATGAAACAGCTTTAATACTTGAAAAAGTTGTTTCATTTGGGCTTTAGAAGTGATTAAAATCTTTTAAAAAGAATATCTATGAAAAGAATTAAAAATTACATCACTAATAAATTATTACTCAGTTTATCTCTTTTTGTTTTGTCATTTACTGTTTTTGCACAAGACACACCGCCAAAAGCAGGAGCAAGTGCGCAGGAATTGGCAGATAAACTGGCAAATCCGGTTGCAAGTTTAATTAGTGTCCCGCTGCAAAATAATCTTACTTATGGGATTGGGCCATACAACGGAATAAAATATCAGATTAATATACAACCTGTTGTTCCATTTAAATTGAGTGAGAATCTAAACTTAATTACCCGTTATATTCTCCCTGTTGTAGATCAGCAGGATGTCACAGGAGCAAACACGCACGAGTTTGGTTTAAGCGATGCAACAATAACCGCTTTTTTTGCTCCTAAAACAAAAGGAATCATCTTTGGGGCTGGTCCGGCTTTTTTAGTACCAACTGCTACAGAAAAACTTTTAGGAACAGAAAAATTTGGAATTGGGCCAAGTATTTTGGTTATGCATCAGGGAAAAGGACTTTCTTTAGGTTTTTTGGCCAATCAAATTTGGTCAGTGGCAGGAGCATCAGATCGCGCTGATTTCAATCAATTTTACACTCAGATATTTCTAACACATAGTTATAAGAGCGGTGCAAGTTTAGGAATCAGTTCAGAAATTACACAAAACTGGCAGGGAAACACAACACTTATTACAATTAGTCCAAACGTTGGGGCAATCACAAAATTAGGCAGTCAGACAATGCAATTTGCTGTGATGCCATTAATTCCAATTGTAGGACATCAATCTATAAAACCCGATTGGGGTTTAAGAGCTGTTGTAGCATTTGTATTTCCGGGATCTTAAACCGTTTAATAAAAAAAATGAACTCACACCTTAATTAAAGATATGACATATTCCATGGAAAATTAGAGACGTGACAGAAGTAAAATAAATCATTCCTATGACCGAAAAAGCGGATAACAACGAGATTTTATTTGATCCAACGGCATCAAAAACAGAACGCTATGAAAAAGGCAGAGCGATTAGAAAAATAGTGCCCCGCTCTTCTCATCAGCAATATGTTCCGTTAGAAAATCGGGAAGATCCTATTGATGTTTTAATAAAAACCAGTATAGGAAGAATAGAAAGTTTACTGCCCATTCGCTACAGGAGAATGATAGAATCGCCTTTTGCATTCTTTCGCGGTGCAGCGTCAATAATGGCAGCAGATTTAAAGCAAACTCCTAATACGGGAATAGATTTACAACTTTGCGGAGATTGTCATTTGATGAATTTTGGAGGATTTGCAACGCCGGAACGGAAACTCGTTTTTGATATTAATGATTTTGATGAAACTTTTCCGGGTCCTTGGGAATGGGATCTAAAACGATTAGCGGCAAGTTTTGCCATTGCCGGAAGATGGAAAAAATTTTCGAACAAAATTTGCAAAGAACTTGCCTGGCATGCTGCAGACAGTTATAAAAGACATATGCTGGATTACAGTAAACTCTCGGCATTGCAAATTTGGTACGCTGATATTGATTTGGCCGAACTCATTGAGCTGGGAAAAGACGAAGAGATAAAAGAATTTCATCAAAAGAGAATAAAAAAAGCCGCCGAATATACGGCACATGAAAAAGAATTTGCAAAAATGACGTATCAAGACGGAGTTCGGGCCAGAATCAAAGATGAACCGCCGCTAATATATCATCCGTCAGGAAATGAAGAAGACCAAATACTTAAAGAAGCAGAGATAGTGCATAAACGATACCTAAAGTCATTACCCGAAGACAAACAGGTTTTGTTAAGCCGATATTCAATGCATGATTTTGCCATAAAAGTGGTAGGCGTAGGAAGTGTGGGAACACTTTGCGGTATTAGTTTATTAATGTCGGCTACAGGAGAACCTATTTTTTTGCAGTTTAAAGAGGCAAGAAAAAGCGTGCTGGAAGAACATATAAAAACAAAAGCCAAGTACACACATCAGGGCGAAAGAATTGTAATAGGACAAAAGTTAATGCAATCTGCCTCAGATATGTTTTTAGGATGGACCAATGATGATAAAGGCCGATTTTTTTACATTCGGCAGCTTCGTGATGCCAAAGTAAAGCCAGTGCTTGAAATCATGAAAGAAGAAAACATGAAAGATTATGCCAAAGCCTGCGGATGGGCACTTGCAAGAGCTCACGCACGTTCAGGCGATCCTTCGATACTCTCTGGATATATGGGAGACAGTAATGAATTTGCCAGCTCAGTTTCAAAATTTTCCATTTTATATGCAGACCAAAACGAATCAGATTATAACAAAATGCTCAAAGCAGTAAAAGACGGCAGACTGCCCATTTCAGCAGAAATATAAATTTCATTCGTTAAAAAGTTTTCTAATATAATTTATTAAAAACAAAAAGTCTTAAAATAAATAAGTAAGAAATTTACGAAGTGTATGTTGCTGGTTAAAATAAATGAATTATCTTTGAGTGTTACATAAAAGTCTGTATTATAGTTATTTGTGTTTTGTTAACGCATTGTCGAAGCCTTTATCGTTCATTCAAGATTTCAGAATTAATAATTTTCGAGTTAAGCCTATTAATCAATAATTTAAATTCTACAAGATGAATATTAAAAGAACAAATCTTCGCATTCTCCCAATTCTTTTTTTGGGATTAATTTACAGCTGTTCCCCAACTGTAAAAGTTACAACTGATTATGATCATGCTGCAAATTTTAGCGAATACAAAACTTTTGCAGTTTACGATTTAAAAGCACAACAAGGTCAGGTAAATCAGTTAAATGTTGACCGTGTTACAAAGGCCATTCGTGCAGAAATGATTGCCAAAGGATTTACAGAAAGTGCCAATCCGGATTTAAGAGTAAATGCAGTTTCCATTTTAAAAAATAAAACTTCAGTATCTGCCGACACTAATTTTTATGGTTATGGCGGTATGTATCGACCATACGGATATTGGGGCGGCGGTGCCATGATGGGCGGCGCTAATACAACCTTTAATTCATACGATTATGTTGATGGCTCACTGGTAATTGATATTGTTTCGACAAAATCGCAAAAACTGGTGTGGCAGGGAATTGGTAATGCTGAAATTGACAGTAAACCAGACAATCCGGAGGAATTTATTAATAGTTCTATCAAAAAAATCTTAGCCGGATTTCCTCCCGGATCAGAAAAAAAATAATAGAATATAAGTTTTTATAACAGCTGTACTTTTTCTGAAAAGAGAAAGTACAGCAATTATAAAAAACACCTTGTTTTCTTTTGATTTTCTTCAAAAGAACCATGCTCCCTATTTATAAATTTAAGATCAAAGTTATGCAGGATATAGTACTTTCACTTTTCTTTTTTATAGCTACAATCGTTGGATTTGCTACTTCATTTATGGTTCTTTTTTCAAAGAAAAACTATTCAAAAAGCTTTTTTTTGGGACTGTTTTTGTTTAGTCTTGCAGTTGTAAGTATTTATAATTTTTACTTGTCGGCACATATTTTTAAAGAGTTTCCTGATCTTTTTATGATCACAAAATCTTTTATTTTTCTTGTTGCCCCGTGCGCTTTTTTGTATGTGCGCAGTGTGCTGTTTCCATACTCAGCTTTTAAAAATTATGACTGGCTTCACTTTTTACCCTTCTTGATTTATTTTTCACTTACGATTTTTGTATGGTTTGGAAATGTTACAAATCTCTATTTGGTTTATTATCTTTCTATAAAAGTAAAAAGTCCGTTTTCTGTGTTAAGTTTAAGTGTCTGGATGTTGTACGCTTTTTGCCAGACCATGATGATTTTAAATTATGATTTAAAAAAGTTCAAGGAAAATCATCTGCAAAAAATAAAAATTTTAAACTGGATCAGAGTTTATAATTTGATGATTTTGTTTTTGTTCTCTACTCTTTTTGTACACTTCTTTTTAATTAGCAGAGTCGACCGAATAGACTATTCCTGTTATATTTTGATTTCGCTGGTATTGGTTTTTACAGTATGCTGGCTCTATTTTAAACCGCAGATATTTTATGACGCGCAGGAGATTGATGAATTTAATATTGTTGAAGAGAATTTAGAAATTTTCACATCGAAAGAAACTAAAAATTCACTCCCGATGGTTAAAGAATTAACCACTGAAAAAAAGCAATTATATCTCTCTAAATTAGACAGTATTTTTGATTCAAAAAAACTCTTTTTAAAGAAAGATCTGGTGATTCGGGATATTGCCGAAGAAACCGGAATTACAGTAAACAACCTTTCTAATTTAATTAATTCAGAATTTAATCTCCATTTTCAGGATTATATAAACCTAAAACGAATCGAATATTTCAAAGAAAAAATAAACGATTTAGACTGGAAAGATCTATCACTCGAAGGAATGGCGTGGGCATCTGGTTTTAAATCCAGAACAACGTGTTTTAGAGCTTTTATAAAACATACCGGAAAATCTCCTTCAGAATATTTCAAAGTAATCAGAATAAACCCTGAAAAAACCAATTCCTATTTCTTTAAACAATCTTCAAACTAAAAAAAAAGAGTTTGTAAAGAAGAAATGTGAAGTCTAATTAATTTAAAAATGAAACCATGAAAACGAAATTAAAACAAAGACAAAATATAAAATCAGGACTCACGTTATTACTTCTTTTTCTCTGTTTTTACAGCAATGCACAACTTAAAGGCGGACATATTTTAGGTGCAATGGGCCTGCAGTCAGGAACGCAGACGCCGGCTAATACTCTCAGCGTTTATGTGCCGGGCTATTTATACGATGCTTCTTCTTTGCGGGATGCCAATGGTGATAAGTCTATAGCAAATCCAGATATTACGATGTTTATAACAGGTGTTGGGGCCAATTATGTAAGCGATTTAAAAATTTTAGGAGCCAATTACGGAGCTACTATTTTATTGGCTTTTGCTTCAAACACCATTCAGGGAAATTCTATAGATTCTAAAAATTCGCTTGCTTTTACAGATATGTATGTACAGCCTTTGCAATTAGGCTGGCATAATAAAAGAGCCGATTTTGTTTTTAGTTACCAAATGTATCTTCCAACCGGAAAATTCACAGCCGGAGCATCAGACAATGCCGGATTAGGAATGTTTATGAATGAGTTTTCGGCCGGAACAACTTTGTTTTTTAATGACAAAAAAACACTTCATTTCTCAGCTTTGGTCTCTTATGAAATCAACGGAAAGAAAAAAGACACCGAAATTAAAACCGGAGATATTTTAAGTATTGAAGGTGGTTTGGGAAAAACATTTTATATGATGAATGCCGAGAAAACAGCTCCAAAAGGAATTTTAAATGCAGGATTAATTTATTACCTGCAATACAAAGTGTCGAATGATAAAATTCCTGTTGGAAACCTGGTACTCGAACCAGATAAAGACCGCGTTGGAGCTTTGGGCGCTGAGGTAAATTATTTTCATATTGGCTGTACAACTTCGGCCGGATTGCGATGGGTTTCAGAATTGGGTGCCGAAAGCCGCTTTCAGGGGAATACTTTCTTCCTTACTCTGGCGCACGTTTTCAGCTTAACAAAAGAAAAAAAAGGATAACCAAAGCCCTTTAAAAGCTGCTGTTTTTTAAATGAATACGATAAATTTTAAATTGATTTAAATGAGAAATATACCTTCAGATTCTTTCCTGAAAAACAGAAAACTTTTTCAGCACATGGTTTTTATTTCTGCCTTTTTACTTTTTACTTTTCAAACCAGTATTGCTCAAAAACAACATATCAGCGTAAAAGATTCTCTCGACGGAGCTTTCGATTTAAGCGATTATATTATTTATGCGCATGGTTTTATTGTGGTACCAACTGTAATTACAGAACCGGCTTTGGGCGGAATTGGAGGCGCAATTGTACCCGTTTTTCTAAAAAAACACGCTCCGGTTATTGACGAAAACGGAAAAACACGTTTTATAAACCCCGATATAACAGGCGGAATTGGAATGTATACCGGAAACAAGAGCTGGATGGCAGGCGCGTTTCGATCTGGAACTCTTATAAAATCCAGAATATTATATCGTGTTATGGCAGGTTATGGCGAAATGAATTTATCTTTTTATGCCAATAATATTCCAAATGCAAAAGATCAGGAATTTAAGCTGAATTTTAAATCTACGATATTTTATACACAATGGTTAAAACAGTTTAATAACCCGAAATGGAGTGCGGGGCCGCAGTATTTATTTTTGAATTCTAAAATCAATCTGCCCGATGTAAATCTTCCTCCGCCGTTTGTAAAGCCGGGTGATATTAAAAGCACCATAAGTCAGCTGGGCGCTGCGATTCAGTTTGACGGACGCGATAATATATTTACACCAGATAAAGGAATACGGCTTCAGTCAGATTTCTTTTGGTCTGATGATGTCATTGGGAGCGATTACGATGCCTGGCGCGTCAACTTATCAGCAATAGGATTTTATCCATTAGCAAAAAAATTAATAGGCGGGCTTAGGGTAGAAGGAGAGCAGGCGTTTGGGAGTCCGCCTTTTTATTTATTGCCCGGGATTAATTTAAGAGGAATTCCCGCTGCCCGATATCAGGGAAAAACCAGCATCGTTACCGAAGCCGAATTACGATGGGATGTATACCGAAGATGGAGTCTTATGGGTTATGGCGGTTTAGCAAGTGCTTTTAACGATTGGGATAAAGCTTTTGCCAAACCCGTAATTTACAGCTACGGAACAGGATTTAGATATTTATTGGCCCGAAAATTCAAACTTCGAATGGGTGTAGATGTTGCAAAAGGTCCCGAAGACTGGGCCTATTATATTGTATTTGGAAGCAATTGGCTGAGATAATTATTGATTGTTGATTGTAAAAATTAAATTCCCGATAATTGTTTATCGAGAATTTAATTATAATTCGCGCACTTGCTTTGCTGGCGGCAAAAAATTATTTTTTCCAGTAAGGCGGAATGATTTTATTTTGTTTTTGGCTCAAAGCCAATAGTAAAATCGTTCCTAAAGCACAAAATACAATTGCTTGTATTGATCCTTCGGGACCAAATTCTCCTCCGGTTATAAATTCCGGACCTTGTATTTTGGCTTCTAATAAACTGCTTGTTTTTTCGTTTCCGGATGTTATCGCTCCAAAAATTCCCGACTGTGTAAAATTCCATGCAAAATGCAAAGCAATTGGCATCCATAAATTACGGCTGTAAATAAAAGCAGCACCCAGCATAAAACCTGCAGTTGTAATACATATTCCGGAAATTAATGTGCCGTGAGGATTCGCCAGGTGAAAAATGCCAAATAACACTGAAGAAATCGTAAGAGAAATGTAACTTCCCAGTTTTTCTTCCAGAATTCTAAATATAATACCGCGTACCAATATTTCTTCGATAATGGCAACAGTAAACATTATCGCAAAAGGAATCAGGATAAACGAAACAGGATTGATATTTACAACGCTGTAATTTCCGTTAAGGTACATTACTAAAATAGTAAAGGACTGTAAAACAAAACCAATCAAAATTCCAATGGTAAGATTTTTGGCAAGTCCATTTACAGAAAATTCCGTTATGGCTCTTTTATCGTATTTTTTAAAGAAAAGGATATAGCTAAAGATACAGGAGAAAGAAACAAAAAGCCCTTTTAAAAGATTTCGGTAGTCTTTTTCAAGTGGTGTTAAGGCTAATAATTTTACGGCAATCTGCTGGCCAATAATAACAACGGCCATAAAAGTAAGCAGCGCAAGAACGATTTTGACAACAGGGAAATTAAATATTTTTTGTTTTCGGGTAAGGGTTTCCATTTGATTTATTTTAATGATTTATGATGAGACAAAAGTATCCCGCATTAAAAACAAAAAATAGAATGAAATTTGCCTCTTTATAATTTTTGAAACTGTTTTGGCAGAAATCCTGTTTGCGTTTTAAAAGTCCTTATAAAATGGCTTTGATCTGAAAATCCGCATTCGAGCGCAATTTCGGTTAAATTATTCTCGCTGGATTGTATCAGCGAAAGCGAACGATTAATTTTTATACGACGCATATATTCGCCCAAAGTACAGCCAAAATATTTAGGGAAATGCTTTGAAATCGTAATAGGGTTGAGGTTTAAAACCAAAGCTAAATCCTGAAGATTTGGATTTTCGTTCCAGCAGTCGTTTAATAATTCATTTAGGCTTTTTACCCAAAACGGACTTTTCTCATATCGTTCCAAATGAGTATTGGCGTTCGATAACTGAGAAAACAACATTTTAATTGTATCGGCAGAAAAAGTATCGGCGGTAAGCGTTTCTTTAAAAATCTTTAAAATCAAAAACTTGGTAAAAGCTTCATTTTGAATTGATTTTTCGATAACAGCTTCGGAGATTTGAAGTTCCTTGAGCAGGTTTTCTTCAATTTCAATGTTTATGTTTCGGGAAGGAAAAAGCGTATTTTGGTTTAAATGCAGTTCGTCGCTGTGATAAAATAATAATGATCCCGCACCAACCGTTTCGCTGAAATTTTTCCTTTTCTCGGTCGTGCCGCCTTTTAAGAAAAGCGTTATATGTGCATTATTGTGCGAATGCCAGCCTTCGTAAACCTTGTTTTGGTATTCCGTTTCGACCACTGCAATTCCCTGCGCGGTATCAAAACTGTTTTTGGTATTACCTAAGTATTTCTCTTTTTCGAGTTCGTACATTTCGGGATTTGTTGCGTGGTATTTCAGGAACTAAAATACTATTTATTTAGAAACAAAAATCTAAAACTATTTTGATTCTACTGAATTAGTCGTTTTTATGTAATTTGTAAGATTTAAATGCTTAATAAAAACATTGTATAAAGATTAACTGTTAAATAATAGTTTTTTTACCGAATATTTAATTGTTTTGTAACAAAAATATAATACAGGCTACTAATTAGTCAACTATTTAAATCTTTATATTATGTATAAAAATACGATGAAATCAGTTTTTGCTGCATCTGCTTTTTTAGTGGGAGTAAGCGGCTGTTTTGCACAAGACATTTTGGTAAATTCATTAAAGTTAAATGCAAGTGATAAAAGTAAAGAAGCTTTTAAATTTACTGAAGTAGTTAACTTAGGAACTACATCTGTAAAAAACCAGGGTTCATCTGGAACTTGCTGGAGTTATGCTTCAAACTCGTTTTTAGAGTCAGAAATGATTCGTTTAGGAAAACAGCCTGTTGAGCTTTCTCAGGTTTTTTCGGCAAGAAACGTTTATGTAGAAAAAGGTATTAACTACGTTCGTATGCACGGAGCGGTTACTTTGGGCGACGGTGGTGCTTTGCATGATGTTACAAACATGTACAAAAAATACGGAGCTGTGCCTAGAGAAGTTTACACAGGATTAAACTACGGAACAGATAAAAATAAATTTGCCGAAATGGCAGCACTTATCGAAGGTGTTTTAGCAGCGGTGGTTAAAAATCCAAACGGAGAATTAACACCAAACTGGCAAAAAGCCTATGCTTCGGTTATTGATTCTTACTTAGGAAAAGTGCCAGAAAACTTTACTTACAAAGGAAAAAACTATACACCACAATCTTTTGCTAAAGAGGTAGTAGGAATTAATCCTGACGAATATGTAGAAATGTCATCTTTTACAACTTCTCCATACTACCAAAAAACAACTATGATGGTGCCGGACAACTGGTCATTTGATCAGGTTTACAACGTAAAAGTAAACGACATGACAGATGTTATCGACAATGCGTTGAAAAAAGGTTATACTGTAGCCTGGGCAACAGACGTAAGTGAGAAAAGCTTTAGCTGGAAAAACGGTGTGGCGTATGTACCAACAAAGAAATTTGACGAAATGACGGCTGAAGAAAAAGCAGATATGTTTAACGGACCAAAAGCTGAACCGGAAATTACTCCGGAAATGCGTCAGGCTGCGTTTGACAACTACACCACTACAGACGACCACGGAATGCACATTATTGGTCTTGCAAAAGATCAAACAGGAAAAGAATATTATATCGTAAAAAATTCTTGGGGAGAGACAAACGACTACAAAGGTTTCTTGTTTGTAACCAAAAATTTTGTAAAATATAAAACTACTGCCTTAATGGTAAACAAAGGTGGAATCCCAACGGATATTGCTAAGAAATTAGGGGTTTAAGAAGTTTAAGGTTTTTATAAAATAGAAAAGCGCTGTGATCTTTGGATTGCGGCGCTTTTTGCTTAAATTGAAATGCGTAAAAGAAATATTTTAAGTACAATTAATTTGATCGGGAGAAAATTATAAAAAAAATTATCTTTACTTAAAAGGATAATACAGTAAAAGTAATATTAAAATGGATAAAGATTGGTTTGTATTAGTTGAAAAATATACTGTACCTGGAGCTAGAGATAAGTTCGAAAAGATATGTGCAACACTATTTAAAGAATTACATCCTAATGAAAATGTTAGGATAGTAGAAGTTCATCAAGGTGATGGCGGTATAGATGTTTTTATTGGTAAGATTGGGGTGAAGCCAATTCACGTTATTCAGTGTAAATTTTTCCCAAAAGAATTTGCTGAATCTCAGAAACAGCAAATAAAAAGTTCTTTTAAATCTGCTATTGAATCAAAAGATTATAAATTATATAATTGGACATTGTGTATTGTCAATACATTAAATCTGAATCAAAATAAATGGTGGATAAAATGGAAGGATGAAACTTCTAAAACATATAATTTATCTGAAAATTTTATCAATTTGATAGATGGAGATGATTTGATTGATAAATTAAAAACTCATAATCTCTACAATTCAGCCTTTGAAAGGGAAGACTCAATTAAAATTCAAGATTTACATAATAGCATAATACAAAAAACATCAATAGAAGATATAAATACAAGTATTAGAAAAGCATCTTTGTTTTTAAGTAAAGTTAAAAATTATTTTGAGAAAGACCCTAAAACTCACATTCCGAGAAAAGAAACGGAAAAGATAATTAATTGGGTAAAAAATGATTTAGAATACCCGGAGAAAAATATTCTCATTCTTGAGGGAGAAAAAGGAATTGGGAAGTCAGTAATACTAAAAGATGTCTATGAAGAATTGATAAATGAGAATTATATTGTTCTCGGAATAAAAGCAGATGCATATTATGCAGTATCTCCCATAGAATTAGAAAATAAGCTTTTTATAAATCAGGACATATCCTTTTCTAAAATTATAAGAATATTTAAAGAAAACAAGAAAAATCTAATTGTTATTATTGACCAATTAGACGCACTTTCACAGACATTATCTTCAAGTAGAGAATATATTCAAACATACAACAGAATAATAAATGAATTAGTAGATGAAAAAAATGTTAGAGTAATTATTTCATCAAGATCTTATGATTTAAATTATGATGCAGAATTAAGTACTTACAAAACAAAAGAGTATGCTAATGTAAAGGCATCTTTTCTCGATGAAAGTGAAGTTATAAGTACTTTAAAGTTATTTAATATCACTTGTGGCTCAACAAAGGTAATTCAACTTTTAAGAACGCCTAATCATTTAGAAATATTTTGTAAACTACCGAACAAGAATAAAATAAATCTAAATACACTATCATCATTGAAAGATTTATATGATGAACTGTGGAATTCTTTAATAATTAACCAAGAAAACTTAAAACTAACCCAATTACTTTATAGTATTGCTGTTGATATGTATAAAAAACAGCAAATTATAGTTAATAAACAATTAATTGCTGGTCTTAATAAAGAATTGAGATATCTATTAAGCAATCAACTTCTTACTTTAGAAAATTCCAATATACAATTTTCACATCAAACTTTTTATGACTACTGTTTTGCAAGACAATTTGTTGAACTTAATAATGATATAAAAAAGTATATTAATGAAAATGATCAAAACTTAGAGATAAGATCGGTTATTAAAATGGTGTTTGAATACTTAAGAGAGTATGATCATCAAAACTATATTATATCAATAAAATCAATATTAAGATCATACAAATATAGATTTCATATCAAATCGCTAATAATTAGCAATATAGGTGTGTTAGAAAACCCTACTAATGAAGAAAAAGAACTTGTTGAAAAATACATTTTTAATAATGAAATGTATGAAGATATATTTACAAGTTCTGTCTTTTCAAAAAAATGGGTTGAATATCTAATTGACAGAAGGATACCGGAAAACTATCTATTTATAAAATCTCCTTTTATAAATAAGTTGTATTTAATCTATAAAAGACAATCTGTTTTTAACTTTGTTTTTTTTGAAAAGTTAAATGGTGAAAAAATAGTTGAATATAAAAAAAATACAATATGGTCAATTCTTAGAAACAATATAAATCATTCCCCTATAAAGATCATAACCTATTTAGATAAATTACCTTCTTTTTCGGATAAAAATAATTTTATAGAAAGAATAATAATAAACATTGATAATTGGAGCAATCCTGAACTGTTGCCATTTTTCCAAAAATATATTCATTTTAATAAGGAATCTGATAATGCTAGTTTTTGGTTTTATCAAATACTAGCCAAAGTATTTCAACATCATCCAATTTACGCTTTTCATTTAGTTAGGCCAATCTTCCTAGACATATTTAATGGGGATCTATTTTATGAAGATAAATTCTCACATGAAAAAGAAGAACTACTTAAGAAATTTTATATAATTAATCCAGAAGATACTTTTGTATTTATTTTAAAAATTTATATTGAAATCTTAGAAAACAATAAAGCAACTCCTTATAAACTTATTAACACGCCGTATTTTAAATGTTCCAAGTTTCATGATGAAATAAATATTAATTCAAAAGGGAGTAATGTTATAATGGAAGAATTTCTCGTGGAACATTTGTTAAATAAAAAACAAGATATTAGCTATATAAGAAATTTTATAAATAAACATAAAGAATCTAATTCTCTTTATATCATAAGAGTTTTGATTTTACTTTTAAAAGATCTTTATCTTGATTATAAAGATGAAACCTATAATTTGATAACAATTATTCATAAGAAAAACGGATTAAATACAATTGATGATTTACTACAATTATCCATTAGACAATTGATAGGATCTTCTTTTAATCTGTTCACAGATAATGAAAAGATAAAGATAATTGAAATAATTCTTTCCATAAAGAGCCCCTATGAGATGCCATATATGTATAATGATGAAACAGGAAGAAAAAGAGTGCATTTCCCAGGTTTCGGTAGAAAACAATATACATTTATCAGACAAATTTCATTAGAGGAAATTAAAAAACATTCTGATCTTAAAACAATATATCAAGAATTAGATAGAAGGTTTGGAGAAATTGACATTAATAAAGCCAGAGATGTTAGTTCATTTTCTTCTTACGGAGTTGGCCCTCCTTTAGCTCAAACTACATATAATAATATGGATTTGATTAGCTGGAAAAAGAGCATGCTAAAATTTGATGATAACTATAAAGAAGATCATGGCTCTCGTGGAGGAAAAACAGAACATTCTAGAGCTTTTAATGATATTGTAAAAAATAATCCTGAAAAATTCTATTTATTTATTTTTGAATTATTTAGAGACAAAAAGGTGTCTATAGACTATATTACATCAGGAATTGATGGTTTAATTGATGCCGCTTTTGATCCTGAAAAAGTTAAACTGCTGTGTAAAAAACTAATTAAATTAGAACTTGACAAATCAAGTACTATGCATGCGATTTGGCATTCTGATTATTTAATCAAATATCATTTAATAGATAAGGAATACATTAATTTTTTATGTCATATATCTTTGCATCATCCAAATCCTGAACAACCCATGAATGAGAGTGATCCAAGTTTTGATAGTTTAAATACTGTTAGAGGGGCTGCGATCCATAGAATCATCCAATGTTATGAATATAAAGAATTTGAAGATCTGATATTTGACACAATTGAAAAAGCTACTTATGATCCGCAAATTTCTGTAAGAGTAGCTGTAATTCAAAATTTAGCATTTTTAAATCATCTTGATTTAGAAAGAAGCTTTAAGATATTTAATGCATTAACTGAGAAAGAAGATATTCATCTTTTGAAAAATTCTTTTAGGGCATCCCAATACTTCGATGTCAAATTTCATTACCAAATGTATCCTTATTTTAACAAAATTATTAAAAATCCTGAATTACATAATAATGGGAATGTTATTGTTTTGGGCTGGTTAAATGATAAAATTAATGATAAAAAACTATACTTAAGATTTATAAATTCAAGTGATGAAGCGAAATTGTGTGCTTTAAAAATAGCTGAAGCAAATCTTTTTGAGGAAGAAAATAAAATAAATAATAAATCACTTGAGATTATTACAAAATTTTTAAATCAAAAAGATAAAAAATTCTCCAGTGCTTATTCAACTTTAATACTAAGAAAATTTAAAAGGCATAATTTTGAATTGTTTTATTCATTTTTACTTAAATACACAAAAAGTAGTTTATGTATTGATGAACCAATGTATTTGCTCGAGTTACTTCTTGAATGTGCAAAGGATTACCCGACAAAGTGTTTGGTTTTATTGAGTAATATGAATTTTGGAAGCATACCGAATATGCAAAATAGAGGATATTATGATAAAGAGCCTGTTAGGTTAATTTTAGCAATCTATTCAAAATTAAATGTTGATACTAAAAAAGACAAAAAAAATATTAAACAGATCAAAAAAGCTTTAGATGTTTTTGATTCAATGCTTAAACATAATCATTTAAGAATTTCTGCAAATAATGCAATTGAATTGACATTATAATCTTTATTGGTATTATTTATATTATAAAGGCAGTCTTTTTGGGCTGCCTTTGATATAAATATATATATATTCAAAAGAATCTTACTTCCCTTTCAAAAAATTCTCCAAATACTCAACTTTATCCTTCTCAGCCTGAACCAAACGCTCATAAAGTTCTACAACCTTATCAAGAGGATTAAAAGTACAGCTATAATTAAATGAAGAGGCATTATCATGATTATTAATCGTATTCCCAATAATATTTAAAACCGCTTCCTCAGAAAAATTTTTAATTCCTTCAGCAGAAACACCTAAAACTTCGGCAATTGCCTGAAGTTTTTCATCATCAATTGTTTCGCTGTTTTCAATAATCGAAATAGTCTGCTGGTTCGTTCCTAAAGCCTGCGCCAAAGCTTCCTGCTTCATATCGCGAAGTTCACGAATACGGCTTATTTTGCGTCCTATATGGTTGGGTTTTGTAAGTGTGCTCATAATTCAAAGATATTTAAAAATTCGTGAAAATGTATGGGTGTTGTAATTTACAAATGTGAATTTGTGCGATACATTTTCTGTTATTCGGGACAGCACAAAAATACAATTTTTCGCACAGCTTACTATTAAAAACTAAAATTATAAAGCAGCCGGCGGTTCTTCAAAAAGCAAATAATACACTTTATCGTTTTTCCAGGCAGTTTATAGTTAAAATAAATCATAACTCACACAAAATCAGTAAATTTATGTGATTTTTAATGCAGTACGAAATCCAAATCATCATGAAAAGGTATGCAGCATATTTTACTATTATCGCAAGTGTTTTTTCTGTAAGTAGTTTTGCCCAGACAAATTATACCATTATCGACGCAGATACTAAAAAAACAGCTTCAAAGTTTGATGACAAATCAGACGAAGATCTTATTATAGATTCTTATCTGGTTGTAGAAATAATCAATATGCCTTTTGGCAAGCGTACAACCAAATACGAAGTGTCTAAACTCGATATGGTGTATACAAACGATTTAGGGCCAAATAACACCAGAACCGTCACTCCATTATACAGAAAGAAAAAAGTAAGATCTGCGGGTAGTGTTGCACCAAAAGCAATAGCCGACGCCAATGTTGAGATTCAGCCCGTAGAAGTTGAGGTTACGGCTCCCGCATACACAGAGAAGTTCGTAAAAGTAGATATTATAGACACCTACGCCAATGTTTTAGACAAAGGCTACAAATCTGTAGATATGCTCAAAAAAGTCGCAGACAAGCGTTATTTTGAAAGCGATTACGAAGCCTCGGCAAAATACTACGCTGAGTTAATAACCCTCGATCCAGATTTAGAAGCCGTGTATTACTTTAGATACGTAGAATCCTTAAAGGCAATCAACCAAATGGATAAAGCCAATGAAGCCATGCTTTTATTTGAAAGTAAAAATGTTGGCAATGATGTAATGAAACACAGTAAAGTGGCAAGGAATTAAGATAGAGGTTGTAAAGCAGTACTTCAATGTTGCTTAATCATGTTTCTAATCCCAATTGAAGCTGCAAGAGGTAATAGGATTGGTTTTCTGGCGAAGTCAAATACTGATTAATGGCTTGTTGCTTCTATTTTCCAATTAACACTTCGTACTCTTTAGGTATTGTTACACCATTAAAATGGTTTGTCAATCCGTAGAATATTACAATTGTCAGGATAAAACCAAAAATCAGGATCCCAATTGATTGTCTTTTTGGTGACAAACCTAGAATAGTTTTCTCCATTTTTTTATTATGAATTGAAGCAACATGGCCAAAAAAGGACAGAATTGCGAGTCCGTAATAAGGTATGAAAAATAAGTTGAATGGAAATGAGTTTAATCCGGCGGCTCCAAAATAGAAGTTTGTATCAAGTTTTAAAAAAATTCGCCCACTAAAAACTGCACTCAAATGGATAATAAAAAAAATGGCTAAATATAGTCCTGTCCATATTTGCAGTTTATCGAAGGCAGAAATTGCTAATTTTTTATTTGTATTAAAAAGTTTCAGCCCAGATATAATTTGAAGAGCAACTGCTAATAATAAAATGGTCTCAACAAAAATATTACGATAAAAGATTCGTAAAGTATTCATCAGCTCAATATGATCCTGAGCGCCAAAAACACTAATAAAATGATTGAATAAATGTAGTCCAACAAAAAGTGTAATTGTTAGCCCCGATAGATAGTGAAGATTCTTTATCGTCATTTCTTTGGTCTGTTTATTTTTAAACTTTTTTTAAATATAATAAAGTTTTGCTTTTCATCTTTTTAGTATGTTTCTCGATTAGTAATGCTTGAGTTTTATATTCGCATGTTATTTTGAGAAATAGTTCCCAATCATTGGCGTTTGATGTAATTTATGAGATTCAGCATTTTTGTGAAATTCAATTCTGGTCGAAATCAGAAGTGAATCCAATACAAAACCGGTTAAGTTTATCCGAATGAAGAATGTAAACAATATTCATAAAAACTAAATTTAGGGCAAAAAAAAATACCACTTACAATTTGTAAGTGGTATTTAATAAGCTCCCCCTCTTGGGCTCGAACCAAGGACCCTCTGATTAACAGTCAGATGCTCTAACCAACTGAGCTAAGGAGGAATCACCTTAAAGGTAAATATGTTTGCTAAAAAAAGTTGCTCCCCCTCTTGGGCTCGAACCAAGGACCCTCTGATTAACAGTCAGATGCTCTAACCAACTGAGCTAAGGAGGAAGTTGTTGCTCTTTTTAGCGAGTGCAAATATAAAACTATTTTTAGTTTCTCAAAAACATTTTCACTCTTTTTTTGACTTTTTTTTACTTGCCTACAATTGCCTTGTAAATGTCGTTACCGTTAGCAAACAGTAGTAGTGAAATAAGTAAAACAAAACCAACCATTTGTGCGTTCTCTAGGAATTTATCGCTCGGTTTTTTGCCGCTGATAATTTCATATAATAAAAACATAACGTGACCGCCATCAAGTGCCGGAATTGGCAATAAATTCATAACTCCAAGCATAATCGACAATAAAGCTGTGATTGACCAGAACGTTTCCCAGCTCCAAAAACTAGGAAAAATGTTATAAATGGCAGCAAAACCACCTACTTGTTTGTAAGCTTTTGTTTCTGGATTAAAAATCATTTTCAATTGTTTTCCGTAACCTACTAGCTGATCTTTTCCTTTTTCAAGACCAACCGGAATAGATTCGAAGAAACCATATTCTTTTGTGCTTACTTTATAATAGCCTAATTTTTCTAAAGATTCCATTCCTAAACCACCAACACCAACACCAAGTTTTCCGGCATTAGAAACTTTTAAAGTAATAGGGGTTTCTTTTAAATCACGTAAAACAACAGCAGAAATTGATTTTCCTTTGTTCGCTTCTAAAATAGCTTTTGCTTCATCAAAATATTTAATTTTCTGCCCATTTAGGTTTACAATTAAATCTTTTGGTTTTAGAGCTGTATTTTCAGATTCCTCAGTGATTTTGCCTACAACAAACGGCATTCTAATACCCACTAATAAACCTTTTTCATGTTTAGATAACTGATCAACAAAATCAGTCGGCATTTTAATAGTCTGTTGTTCTCCGTTTCTTTCAACAAGAACCTGTTTTGCCATAATGATATTCATATTCATATCACTGTCAAAATTCTCTACTTTTTTTCCGTCAATAGAAATAATCTTGTCTCCGGTTTTAAATCCTGCTTTTATCATTGCAGGATTGTCTATTGCTACACCATCTTTTAAATCAGAGTTTGCAATATAAGTATCGCCGTAAGCAAATGCCATTCCTATATAAATGATAAACGCAAGAATAAAATTTACTGTAACACCGCCCAGCATAATAATTAAACGCTGCCAAGCAGGCTTAGAACGAAATTCCCACGGCTGTGGAGGAAGCGCCATTTGTTCTTTGTCCATACTTTCGTCGATCATTCCAGAGATTTTAACATAACCCCCAAGCGGTAACCATCCGATACCGTATTCAGTTTCACCGATTTTCTTTTTTAACAGCGAATATTTAACATCAAAAAATAAGTAAAATTTTTCAACTCTAGTTTTAAATAATTTGGCAGGAATAAAATGTCCTAATTCATGAAGAATAATAAGTAAAGATAAACTCAATAGAAATTGAGAGAGTTTGATAACTATATCCATTGTAAATTTTTAGTTCGTATTTAACGCACAAAAGTAGCGTTTTCTTATTTAATATAAGACCGCAAGATAATACTTAAGGTTTTAAATGTTTGTTAATAAATGTCCTTACTTTAAAATTAAGCAGAACTGATGTCTTGTCTATATAATTAGTATCTCATTCGAGAATAATGTTACAAATGTCTTATTTTGATATTTTAAAAACTTTTACAGTATGTTTTTTAATAAAAACAAGAATAAGTTTACAATAACGAAAACGTTCTCGAGAAAAATGATTTTGTTAAAATTTATTAGTTAACCATTTAAATTTTGAAATTATGAATTTAGAAAAATTGAATTTAGCTAAATGCTCTTGAATTACAAGAAGTAGAAGGAGGTCTCTCGATGACTACCTATTTAGTAGTAATGGGATGTTTACATTGTCGGAGGGCCACTAGGATTGGGCGCATTTGCACTGGGATATCATTTAAACTCATAAATTATAAGTCATGGAAAATTTAACAGAACTAACTCAAGATGAATTGGAAAATATTGATGGAGGTTTATTTGATGCCTTGTCATTTGGTTTAGCGGCTCTTTAGTGCTGCTATGAGCTTGGAGCAGCGTGTGCCGCTTATGATGATAGGCATAATTTATAATAATACACTTATGAAAGAGAGAGTAATTATTAAAATATGTTTTATAGTATTGCTTAGTGCTATTTTTTGCTACTATCTAGGCAGTGAATGTGCTAAGTATGATTTAAAACATTCGTCTATTAAATAGAAACTTTAACATTTTAACAGATACTAAGCTATTGTCAAAAATAGCTTAGTATATAATATTATTCAAAATGGAAAAAATATCATTTGAAAAGTCGTTAATTTTTTTCGTATCTCTTTTAATTGCGAGTAATACAGGGTTTTATATTTTAGGAAAAACTATGGCATCGCAAAGTGAAAAAGCCGAATTATTTTCAACGCCATTACTAATCGCAATTGGGTTATTCATATCGGTAGGAATGTTTACAGTTTTTAGAAAAAAAAAATTTAAATAATTGTTTATGAAGAAAGTATTCCTGTTTCTTTTAACCTTTTTGTATTTTCTATTACTTTAATTATTAGAAAATATCCCGAAAATCATTTTTGTTCATTTTTATCTGGTGTTTTAGGAGCACTTGGAATTGCTTTTTTTATGTTTATGATTACTAAAAGGAACAATTTTAAAAATAGATAATATTGTAAATACAATATTATTTGTTCTCTTCTTCCCTGGATATTTCACTGCCTCTTAGCAACATTAATTTTTTAGTTTTTTAATTAGTAGTTAAAGTCACTGCATTATTCGTTGGAAAAACGATAATAGTTATAGCACATCGTTTAAGTACAATCGCAAATGCTGATACAATATTAGTTATGAAAAATGGAGAAATTATTGAATCAGGAAATCATTTAGAATTGTTGGAACAAAAATCAGAATATTATAATTTATGGAATAAACAGAATTTGCTTTAAATGTTTGTTAATTAATAAACATTTCAATTTCTCGTTTTAGCAAGATGCCGTAACTTTACTTTTTATAAAGGCTCCTATTTTTAATTGGCAGCATTAATCTATTAAAAGTTACAAGTATGGCTTCACAATTATTTTCTCCCTTAACTTTAAAAAGCATCACCTTAAAAAATAGAATCGTTATTTCGCCAATGTGCCAATACTCTGCCGTTGACGGATTTGCAAACGACTGGCATCTGGTTCACTTAGGAAGCCGTGCAAGCGGAGGCGTGGGTTTAATTATTCAGGAAGCAACTGCAGTTTCTCCTGAAGCCAGAATTTCTCCTTCAGACCTTGGAATCTGGAAAGACGAACACATCGAAAAACTAAAACAAATCAACGAATTTATTGTTTCTCAAAATTCAGTTCCCGGAATTCAGCTGGCACATGCCGGAAGAAAAGCAAGTGTTTCGGCTCCGTGGCTTGGAAATAAAAAGTTAGATTTTGCTCAAGGCGGATGGCAGACTGTTGCCCCAAGTGCGATTCCGTATCACGAAGGAGAACCTTTTCTTCCCGAAGCTTTAGATAAAAACGGAATCCAAAAAATAATTACTGATTTTATAAACGCAACAAAAAGGGCCGTTGAAGCAGGATATAAAGTGCTGGAAATTCACGGTGCGCACGGTTATTTACTGCACCAGTTTTTATCGCCATTGACCAATATAAGAACAGACGAATATGGCGGAAGTTTTAAAAACCGAATTCGCTTTACGCTCGAAATTCTGGAAGCAGTTCAAACCGAATGGCCTTCAGATTTACCTTTAATCGTTAGAATTTCAGCCACAGACTGGGCAGAAAACGGATGGAATCCAGAAGAATCTGTAAAGCTTTCTAAAATTCTAAAAGAAAAAGGAGTGGATTTAATCGATGTTTCGTCTGGCGGATTGGTTTCGCATCAAAAAATCGAAATTGGCCCGGGTTATCAGGTTTCTTTCGCAGAAAAAATCAAAAAAGAAGCCAATATTTTGACAGGCGCGGTAGGTTTAATTACCGAAGCAAAACAAGCCGAAGAAATTTTGAAAAACAATCAGGCAGATTTAATTTTGTTTGCCAGAGAATCGTTGAGAAATCCAAATTTACCGTTAGATTTCGCTAAAGAATTAGGCAGCGATATTCAATGGCCAAAACAATATGAAAGAGCAAAGCTATAATTTTTTATTAGCCACAGATTGCACAGATTAAAGTGATTTTTTTTAGTTTTTTTGCTACGAATTTCACTAATTTACACGAATTATTTTAAGCTTTTGAACGCACTGATTTGTGTAAATTAGTGAAATTCGTGGCAAAAGAAAATCCTTTCTAATCACATTAATCTGTGGCAAAAAAACTAAATACAAAATGAAAAAAATAAAAACAGCACTATTATCATACGGAATGTCGGGGAAGGTTTTTCATGCCCCTTTTTTAGATATTCACCCGGGTTTTGAGTTATTAGGATCTTGGGAAAGAAGCAAAAAACTCATTCAGGAAGATTATCCAGATGTAAAAAGCTATTCTTCAATCGACGATTTATTAACGGATGATGTTGATCTTGTAATTGTAAACACGCCGGTTGGAACGCATTACGAATACGCTAAAAAAGTACTTTTGGCAGGAAAACACGCCGTTGTAGAAAAAGCTTTCACCACAACCGTTTCTGAAGCTCAGGAGTTAGCCAAAATAGCAGAAGAAAAAGGAGTAAAACTAGCCGTTTTTCAAAATAGAAGATGGGACAGCGATTTTAAAACTGTTCAAAAAATAATTAACGACGGAGTTTTAGGAGAAATAGTAGAAGCTGAAATTCATTTCGACAGATACAATCCATTATTGAGTCCAAAAGCACACAAAGAAACAGTAAACGACGGTGCCGGAGTTTTAAAAGATTTAGGACCGCATATTATCGATCAGGCCGTTTGTTTATTTGGTTCGCCAAAGTCGGTTTTTGGAGATATCAGAATCACAAGAGAAAATTCATTAGTCGATGACTGGATCGATTTATTGTTGATTTATGAAGATTTCAGAGTCCGTTTAAAAGCAGGTTTTTTTGTTAGAGAAGCAAATCCAGCGTATACCGTTCACGGAAAAAAAGGTTCTTTTTTAAAACCTCGCGGAGACGTTCAGGAAGATGAATTGAAAATTGGAAAGAAACCAAATTTAGAATTATGGGGAACAGAATCTGAAGACTTAAAGGGAATCCTGCATACCGAAATTAACGGAAAAGTGGTTCGTGAAAAAGTACCGACACTTCAAGGGAATTATTTCTCATTTTTTGACGGTGTTTTCAATTCTATCACAAATGATGTTGCAGAACCAGTTACTGCACATGACGGCGTAAAAGTAATGCAGATTATCGAAGCGGCCATTGCAAGTAATGCACAGCGAACTGTAATTAATTTATAGCGAACTGTCTCACAGATTTTACAGATAGAACAGGTTTACGCTGGTTTGATCTTATAATTTGTGTCTAAATATATAACGACCGATTGTAGAGACGCACAGCAGTGCGTCTTTTTTTATGCGTAAAATTAAAAATAGCATATGTGCGAACCTTGTTTAATCTGTAAAACTTTTGACCCCAAAAACCGTAAAAGTTTGCGTGCAAAACCAAGCAATTTATAAACAATAACGTTGTAAATAAACGAACAATTTGTACTTTTAAGTAAATATGCTGCTTTTTTGTAATTTTATAACATAATCCCGTAAATACATTATTTTGATAAACTTCAATCCGTTACAACTTTTTCAGACAAAAGGAAAAATCAAGAAAGTTTTTAGAGAAGCAAAAGCTTCTTATTTAAACAGGATTCGTTTTGCCGTTGGAATGTTTTATTTCGGAATGGGATTAAGTTTTGCAACATGGGCAAGCAGGATTCCGGATATAAAAACCGCTTTACATTTAACCGAAGGTGATTTGGGTTCCATACTTTTTGCTTTGCCAATGGGACAATTAATTGTTATGCCTTTTTCGGGAAAAATGGTAACGAAATTTGGAAGCCATCGCATTTTGGTTTTCTCTCTAATAATGTATGTTTTGTGTCTGGCTAATTTAGGTTTGGCCACAACTGGTTTACAGTTATCCGTTGGATTGTTTTTGTTTGGTTTATTCGGAAATCTGGCAAATATTGCCGTAAACACACAAGGCGTTTATACCGAAGTACTTTTCAAAAAAACAATAATGTCTTCTTTTCACGGAATGTGGAGTTTTGCCGGATTCACAGGAGCATTAGTTGGTTTAGGAATGCTGGCTTTAAACTTATCGCCCTTACATCATTTCCTTATAGTGGGCGGAATTGTATTAGTAATGATTGTTTTTAATTTTAATTTTTTAATTAGAGCCAAAGAGAAAATCAAACATAATAACGAGAAGAAAAAAATGTTTACAAAACCAGACAGCGCTTTAATCTGGCTGGGTGTAATTGGATTTTGCAGTATGGCCAGCGAAGGTGTAATGTTTGACTGGAGCGGTGTTTATTTTAAAGATATTGTACAAGCTCCGGGACCTTTGGTAGTTTTAGGATATACTTCATTTATGATTATGATGGCCGGAGGAAGATTTCTGGGAGACGGATTAATCAATAAATTTGGACGTGAACGTGTTATGCAGATCAGCGGTGTTATGATTTCTGTTGGGCTTTTTACAGCAGTTTTTCTTCCTTATATCATTCCGTGTACAATTGCATTTATGGCAGTTGGTTTGGGCGTTGCAACTATCGTACCCACTGTTTATAGTTTAGCAGGAAAAAACCCGACTGTTCCGGCTGGTGAAGCTTTAACTATAGTTTCAAGCGTAAGTTTCTTAGGGTTTTTAATGGGACCGCCTGTAATTGGACACATTGCTCAAAACTTTGGACTTCAGTTTTCTTTTGCTTTTATAGGAATCTTTGGAGTTCTGATCGCTTTTATGGTTTCTAAAATTAGAACAACCACATAAATTTTATTGAGTGAACAGATTAAACGGATTTACTCTGCATGTTTTTAAACTTAATAATACAACACATTATTTTTTTGTAAGAATTTATTTTCTTTTATAATAATTTTTCTATATTTGAAACTTCTATCGTTTGTATTGTAAACGAGACAAAACTTTTTTCCAAAAACCAATTTTATCTTTTGAATAGGATGAATATCCAAAAATAATTTTCAAAGTAAATTGGAATTTTAATGGTTAAAAAATACGCGGTCTTCCTTATTTTATGGTCTTTTAATCTGGCATTTGCACAGCAGGAAATAACAATTACAGGAATTGTTATTGATGCACGAACGCAAAACCCGCTGGGAAATGTAGTAGCGACTATACAAAACACAGCAGTAATGCAGCTTACATCCAAAAAAGGAAAATTTGAGCTTCATGTATTTCCAACAAAAGAAAAATTGCTTTTGCTGAGAAGTCAGGGCTACAAAGATTTACTTTTAAAACTTCAATATGATTCAGGACAAAATATAAATCTTGGTGTTTTACAATTAGAAGACACCTATACAGATGAAGTTCCTGCTGCATTGATTACTTTATCAGACAATGATTTTTCTGATGATAACAGCTCTTCCGAAATGACATCGGGTTTATTGCAGTCTTCAAGAGATGCTTTCATGCAGGCTTCTGCATTTAATTGGGGTCAGGCCCGATTTAGAATGCGCGGTCTCGACAGCGAAAACGGAACGATGATGCTCAACGGTTTGACCATGAACAAAATCTACGATGGCAGACCGCAATGGAACAATTGGGGCGGATTAAATAATGTACTTCGTAATCAGGAATTTTCAGTAGGAAACGCTGCTTCAAATTATACTTTTGGCGGTGTTTTAGGAACGCAGCAAATATTTACGCGAGCGTCTTCATATAGAAAAGGCACACAGCTTACCTTTTCAGGAAGTAATACAACTTACACTTTGCGTGCTATAGGAACGTATGCTTCCGGAATGAGTACTTCGGGCTGGGCTTATGTCGTTTCCGCAGGCAAAAGATGGGCAGATGAAGGCTATTTTGAAGGAACCAATTTCAATGCCGATTCCTTTTTTATGAGTGTTGAAAAGAAACTGAGTAACAAACATTCACTCAATTTTACCGGATTTTACACGCCAAATTCCCGCGGGAAAAATTCTCCAAATACAAATGAAGTCACAGCTTTAATGGGCGAAAAATACAATTCATACTGGGGATTTCAAAATGGGAAAAAGCGAAATTCAAGAATAAAAACAGTCGAAGAACCTTTGTTCATGCTGAATCATTATTTTAAAATAGATGAAAAAACAAATCTGAATTCGGGCGTAATGTATCAATTTGGAAAAGTAGGAAACAGCAATATTGATTATCAAAATGCTGATAGTCCAGATCCGGTTTATTATAGAAAAATGCCAAGTTATTTTAGCTCGCTTTATGCAAAAGACAAAGGAGAATTTTCAGGTGAATTTACTCCAGATTATGAAAATGCAGAGAAAAGCAGAACCACATTTTTAGCTAATTCCCAAATAGATTGGAATTCTATGTATCTCGCAAATCAAAAAACAGGTCAAAATGGTTATGAGCCGGCACAAAGCCATTATATTTTATATGAAGACAGAACTGACGATAAAACCTTTGCGGCAAATTCTAACTTAAATACCGGGCTTACTCCAAATATTTCTTTTGATGGGGGAATTACCTATAAAAATTTAAAATCGCATAATTTTCAATATTTACTGGATCTTCTTGGCGGAAAATATTTCGAGGATATTGATCCGTTTTATAAAGGAGATCTTTCACAATCTGATTTGCAAAATCCAAACAGACAGGTAAAAGAAGGAGACATTTACGGTTATAATTATAACTTTTTAGCCAATACAATCGACGCATTTACCCAGTTTAAATTTTCATATAATAAAACTGAATTTTATTTGGCACAATCCTATTCCATGTCGAATTACCAAAGAGAGGGTTTGTATGAAAACGGACTTTATCCAACGGCATCTTTAGGAAAAAGTGAGAAAGTAAACTTTGAAAACTTTGGCTTTAAAGGCGGTTTCACTTATAAAATTTCAGGTAAACAATGGTTCTTTTTTAATGCAGCACATTTAACGAGAGCACCTTCACTTCGAAATACATTTTCGAATTCACGCTTGAATAATAATGTAGTAAACGGAATTGAAAGTGAAAACATAAGTAGTGCCGAAGCAAATTATGTATATAGTTCTCCAAAACTTAAATTGAGATTAACGGCTTATTACACCTTAATTAAAAATACTTCCAAAACTTCGTTTTTCTATGCCGAAGGAATTTTCGATAATGGAGCCGGATATGATCCAACAGATGCTTTTGTAAGTCAGACTCTAACGAAATTAGACAAGAAAAATACTGGAGCTGAATTGAGTTTTGAATATCAAATGTCGACCACATTAAAAACGACTTTAAGTGCGGCTTATGGAAATTATATCTACAACAGCAATCCAAATGTTTCAATTACAAATGATGCCAATGCGGCAAAAGAAGGAGCCCAGACTACTTTTAATTTCGGTCAAGCCTATCTTAAAAATTACAAACAATCCGGAACACCTCAAAACGCAGTTTCATTGGGTTTAGAATATCGTGATCCTAAATTTTGGTGGATTGGAACCAATATTAATTATTTGACAGACAATTATATTGATGTTTCACCCATTTCAAGAACAGCACAATTCTACATTAATCCTGCAAACGGATTTCCTTTTCCCGAAGCAGCTTCTGAAAAAGGAAATGAATTATTAAAACAAGAGAAATTTGATCCTGTCACGTTATTAAATATCAATGGAGGAAAATCTTGGCGAATTCATAAAAAGTACATCGGGCTTTTTGCCAGCGTTAATAATGTATTGAATTCAGTATATAAAACCGGTGGTTTTGAGCAGGCGAGAAATGCCAATTTCAGAGCTTTAAATCAAGATGTTTCAAGTGGAACTCCTTCATTTGGTCCAAAATATTATTACGGTTACGGAAGAACTTATTTTTTAAATCTTACAATCGGGTTATAAATCGAAACTTAATTTTTCATGAAAAACATCACATTAAATTTATTTTTTGGAATATCATTATTAGTTATCTACAGCTGCAGTAATGAAATCGAAACGCCAAAATTAGGCTGTACCCAACCCGATTTTAAAGTCAATAAAACGGTTGAGAAAGTATATGAACTTTCGGGAACTACTGCAAAGCAATATTTATACGATGATATAATAGAAGCATATGTCGTTTCCAGCGATGAAGGCGGGAATTTTTTCAAAAGCATTTCACTGCAGACTAAAGCTTCTGCTAAAACTCCCGCAATTGGCTTTAGTATTCCGGTTGATGCATCCAATACATATATAGATTATCGGGTTGGGAATAAAGTATATGTCAAACTTAAAAATCAATTTACAGATTTGTATTACGGCGGATTAAGAATTGGAAGTTTATATGTGAGTAATGCCGGAGATCCAACAGTGGGCAGAATTTCTCAAAACGAATATAAGAACGTATTAAATGCATCATGTACCAGTATTGATGAAAATGAATTAGTCCAGTCTCTTTCTGTAGAAGAGGCACTTACTGATAATAAGTTAAACACACTAATTGAGCTCAATGATGTCGAATTTACTGAAGCGGCATTAGGGCGTCATTATTTTGAAGAATCAAATAATGTTGGAGGATCAACAAATTGGTATTTGAGAGATAAAACCGGAAATCAAGTTATTTTTAGAACCAGCAGTTATGCAAAATTTGCCGATCATTTTGTACCAGAAGGAAGCGGAAAAGCAAAAGGAATTCTAACAAAGTTTGGCACTGATTATCAGTTTATGGTTAGATATGAAAGTGATATTGTAATGAATGGAAAAAGAAATGTGCCGTTTTTTGCAGAAGATTTCCAATCGGTCAAAAACAATGTAAATTTTGCTCTGCCAGGCTGGAGTAATATTGTAGAAAAAGCGGCAAAACTATGGAAAAGCATGGTGTATGCCGGGAATGGTTATGCCGAATTTAATACCACAAGTACAACCGCCGCAGAAAACATTGCCTGGCTCGTTTCTCCTAAAATTAATTTGACGGGTTATAAAAATGCGGTACTTTCTTTTAGAAGTGCACAACACGATTTAAAGGTCGATTCACCATTAAACACACTAGAAATTTATGTTTCAACTAATTTTGACGGTTCAAGTGTGACCAAAGCAAAATGGACAAAATTGGAAGCAAAAGTTCCAACGCTTTCGAATCCTGCACGTGAATTTATGAGTTCCGGAGGAATAGATTTATCTGCTTATTCAGGAAATATAAATATCGGTTTTAGATATGTGGGTTCAGGTAAAGATAAAACGCTAAATGGGGCATTTATGGTTGATGATATTAAAATTTTTGGAGAGAAGTAAGAATTATGTTTGTAAAATGTTGATTATTAGTTTGCAAGAAATGATTTAGCGTTTTTTTAAACTTAAAAGTGTTAATTTCTGACAGAATTTTGTATTTTGGTCATCCCAAATCAATACAAAAACAACATGAAAACCTACTTTATTGCCATCCTAATGATGGTGTTTCCATTCTTGATGCAAAGTCAGGACAACGTTAGATTAAAGCAGATCAACATTGTAAAAACAAATTACCAAAACTCTAAAGACGGCGAAATTGTTAATAAAACAATGGTTTTTAAAGATGGTAAACTTCAAACAATCACAACGTCAGATGTTGTTCAGCATTTCTATTACAACAAAAATGGATTACTGGATATGACGGTAAAAGACAAAATAGGAAGCGACTGGAAAGAAGTAATCAATTACACGTACGACGCGGATAATAATATTACTAAATTTGTAAAAAAATATCAGGAAGGGCCAAACTATATCACTAAAGTGGTTTCATTTGTTTATGAAGGAGCAAGGGTAAAAGTAACAACTAAAAAGAGTACCAATCACCAGAATTTAGTTGATGATATCGAATATCTGGTTGAAAACGGAATCATTGTAAGACGTACTTCACGCGATAGAAATAAAGCAATTATAGGAAAACTAGAATACGTTTATGTAAACGATAATGTATCTCGACACAAAGGATTGGTAGGCGACAAAATCTCTAAATCATATACATATGATGATAAAAAATCAGTAGATCAGTTAATCGTTCAAAATCTTTTTGGAGATAATTATAAAGTAATTGTGCCTATGATTTCATATCATGAAGATGAATTTGCATTTGAATCAATTTCATACAATAACGAAATGAATTTCAGTCCCTCATCTACAGCTTTGGTTGCGGTAAGCAGAAAATTCAAATACAATAAATTAAATTTCCCAATTTCTTGTTCTCAAATTGAAGAGAACGGAATTGTTAAAACAGAAAAAACATTTATTTACGAATAATTGCTTTTTTAGAAAAATACTCTAAACCATTTATAAAATCAAGTTAATTACTGATTTATAAATGGTTTATTTTTTTAAAATAGGATTTAAAATTGAAATTCTATAATTATAGTAGTTTACAAATGATTAAATTTGTAGCCTTATTTTAAGATATGTTAGAGAAAGAAGTTATAAATTTTGAGAAAACAGCCATAGTAGGTATTGTAACTCAAAATCAGAGTGAGGAAAAACTTAATGAATATTTAGACGAATTAGAATTTTTGACTTATACCGCAGGCGGTGAGGTCATTAAACGTTTTTCGCAAAAAATGGAACGCCCTAACCCAAAGACTTTTGTAGGGACGGGTAAGATAGACGAAATCAACCTTTTTGTAAAAGAGAACGGAATATCGACTTTGATTTTTGATGATGAATTATCACCATCACAGCAAAAAAATATTTCAAGAATTATAGATTGTAAAATTCTTGACAGAACGAATTTAATTCTGGATATTTTTGCTCAAAGAGCCGAAACTTCATATGCAAGGACACAGGTAGAACTGGCGCAGTGTATTTATTTGCTGCCAAGACTTTCTGGTTTATGGACGCACCTTGAACGTCAAAAAGGAGGTATTGGTATGCGTGGTCCAGGTGAAACGGAGATCGAAACGGATAGACGTATTGTTCGTGACCGAATTTCGTTATTGAAAGATAAAATCAAAACGATCGATAAACAAATGAGTATTCAGCGCAGCAATCGTGGCTCTATGGTTCGCGTGGCGTTGGTTGGATATACGAATGTTGGAAAATCGACCTTGATGAATGCTATTGGGAAAAGTGAAGTTTTTGTTGAGAATAAATTATTTGCAACTTTAGATACAACGGTTCGAAAAGTAGTGATTAAAAACTTGCCATTTTTACTTTCAGATACGGTTGGATTTATTCGAAAACTGCCAACACAATTGGTTGATTCGTTTAAAAGTACGCTGGATGAGGTTCGCGAAGCCGATTTACTTTTACACGTTGTTGATATTTCGCATCCTGATTTTGAAGATCATATTGAATCTGTAAATCAGATTTTGTTAGAAATCAAAAGTAATGACAAACCAACTATTATGGTTTTCAATAAAATTGATGCTTATAAGCATTTGACGATTGATGAAGATGATTTGATTACTGAAAAAACCAGAAGACATTATACTTTAGAAGAGTGGAAACAAACCTGGATGAGTAATGTTGGTCATGATAAAGCATTGTTTATTTCGGCAACAGAAAAAGAAAATTTCGAAGAATTTAGAGAAACAGTTTATGAAGCGGTTCGTCAGATTCACATAACAAGATTCCCATACAATAAATTTTTATATCCTGATTATAAGGATGCCGTTGAAAAAGAAGAAGAACAAGATGAAGAATAAATAAAATTTTTACCGCAAAGAGCGCAAAAATTTTTACATGTAGTATTCAAAAAATAAAAAGTTCGCAAAGCTAAATCTTCATGAAGCTTTGCGAACTTTGTGTTTATATAAAAAACTTAGCGGTAAAATTAAGCAGTTTCAACTTTCAAATTAAAACCCAAAATTAACTCCTAAACCAAATACTTGTCGGGTTTGAAGTCCTTTAAAAGCATTGTCGTCATAAATAGCTTGAAAGGCAAAATTTGCTGATAGAAATTTATTTACTTTCATAATAATGTTTAAGGAATAATTTACATCTACGTTTTGAGGGTCTTCCAGATAATTAGAATATAAATTCAACGTATTCTCTGCAGTTACATTGGTCATAATGGCCAATTTATAATAAACGGAAGCATAAAAACCCAACTCATAACGCATGGTCTTACCTTCGTCAACTCCAAAATAATCGCCATCTACATAAGGCAGACCCGTAAACCTATCAATTCCACTGGTATAAGCATTGTCTACAAAAGTGAATTTTGAAGTTAGAGGAGCAAAGTTTATTTTCAAGTTTTCATCTTTAGACCAGTAAATACCTGGCCCCGTGGTAAGATATCCAGGAGACATAAACTTAGTTTGCTCTGTTCTAATTTCTTTGCCGTTGGCATCCTGACCATAAATGTAACCTGTTGTAAATTGAGTTCTAAAATTTAAAAAGAAGGAGTAATACCATTCGCCAAAAGCTCTTTTACCTACGATGGAATTAAATTCTAAACGGTCATCGGTCTTTTTTCCGAAATCGGTATTTTTAGTTTGTAAAAGCCCGTAAGAAGCAAGAATTTTATTATCCCATGTTACATCATCTTTTTTATAATTGAAGTCGTAGTTTATCCCTAAAGTTCCGGAGAAACTGTCTTCACCTCCTGCGATCCAGTTATTAAAGCTGGATTGGTTTAATAAAAGAGATACAGTTCCTTTTGCTTTCCAGCCTTCTTCTTCAATGGTATCATTGATTTTTTTTACGGCTTTTTCTGTATTTTGAATTAATTCCTTTTCTGAATTTTGTGCCTGAACAATAGCAAAGTTCGCTAAAATGCATAGTAATAACGCCAGCTTTCTCATGGTTGTTTAGTTTAGTGTATTCCCAAATATACTAAAAACGAATGGAAAACTAAATGATAATCTCCTGTAATTGCAGGTTATTTCTTAGATTCTTTATATAAAGGTACTGCAGAACATGCTTCGCCATACATAATGCTTCGGGCAAATGGTTGTAAATAGTTTGCAGCCAAAATGTAAGCACGCATTGGAACTGGTTTTCTGGAGCAGCCTTTTACAATAACGGGTTTACTTTTGTAAACAGAATAGTCGATTTTGCTTAAGATTTCTTCGTATAAACTCGAATCAAGATCTTCGATTGTCCCGTTAACTACTTTTTTGGCATAAGGAGCCAAATGTACACTTACTAAAATTAAAGCCCAAGCAGGAATTATTGCATCTGTACTGCAATGTACAGCCACATATTGATCTTGGTATTGTGACCAATCGTGATTTTTAAGATGTTCTCTAAAGTCTTTTTCTTTCAATAAAAATCCTTCCAAAAGCCATTGCGAAATGTCAATTTGCACACGCATTCCTTTTGGATAATAATCCTCTAAATCAAAAACTTCTAAAGCACTATTGGCAACTTTATTGATGATTTCTTCCATGATTTTTTTAGTAGGCAGTGGTCAGTTTTTTAGTATTCAGTAACTCCTGAACACTAAAAAACTAAATACTGAACACTTTATTTTAAAGCATTCCTAATTCTAATTTCGCTTCTTCGCTCATTAAATCTTTGCTCCAAGGCGGATCGAAAGTAATTTCTACTTCAACATCTTTGATGTTTTCAATTGTTTTTACTTTTTCTTCAACCTCTCTTGGTAAGCTTTCTGCAACCGGGCAGTTTGGAGATGTTAATGTCATCAGGATTTTTACTTCGTAATCTGTATTTACCATTACGTCGTAAATTAATCCTAACTCATAAATATCTACTGGAATCTCAGGATCGTAAATTCCTTTTAAAACTTTTACGATTGATTCTCCTAATTCGTTTGTGTCTATTTCTTGTTCCATTGTTTTTTATTTTTCCACCATATAAGTTATATAAGTTCATTTGAGCATTGTGTTTACTGTATGGGATAACAGCAGACTTATAATTTCTTATATTACTTATATGGTTTAAATTTAATTTTGTTTTTAATTTTCTAGCCAGCGATATAATTCGTTGACGTATGTTTTTTGACCTTCGTGATAAATATTGGTTACATTAAAGTTTATCATTAAACCTATTGGTGACTTCAAAAGTTTCATATACGACATTAATTTTGCAATATGAATAGGTATAATTTGATCAACTGCTTTCAATTCAAGAACTAAACAATTCTCAATAAATAAGTCACACCTCAAATCAGATTGTAATTCTAATCCTTTATATTCTACAGGAATCACTAACTCAGATTTAAAATTTATTCCTCTTAAGGATAATTCTTTAATCATGCATTGATGATAAATACTTTCTAAAAGACCAGCTCCAATACTTTTATGAACTTCAATCGCCGCTCCATTAACCTGATAAATTAAATCCGTCAAATATTTCTTTGTAATCATCTGCATTTTTCAGCAATAATAAGAAATAAAAAAGAAAGATAAAACTTACTTTTTGTTTTTTTCATCATATAAGTTATATAAGTTCATTAAAGCAAAAACTTAAATTTTCTTATATGACTTATATGGTTTAAAGTTTTTAATTTTTGTTTTTAGCATCAAAAGCCAAAGCATACATTTTGATGTTTTTTATCATCGAAACCAAACCGTTGGCACGAGTTGCTGATAAATGTTCTTTTAATCCAATTTCGTCAATAAATTCAGTGTCTGCGTTTATAATGTCTGATGCTTTTTGATTGGAGAATGCACGAATTAAAATTGCAATTATCCCTTTGGTCAAAATAGCATCGCTGTCTGCGGTGAAAACGATTTTATCGTCTTGTTGTTCACCTTGTAACCAAACTTTTGACTGGCATCCTTTAATTAAATTCTCATCGGTTTTATATTCTTCTTTAATTAACGGAAGACTTTTTCCTAGTTCGATGATGTATTCATAACGCTGCATCCAGTCGTCGAACATTGAAAATTCGTCTATTATTTCGTTTTGAATTTCTTTTATCGTCATAATTATTCTTTAGCAAAATCAACCAGTAAATTAACTAGCTTTTCTATTTCCTTTGGAGGAAAACCATTGTCGAAACCAGCAGTCTCGTATGTTTTTTGATTTTGAGTTATTTTTAAATTTCCAATTGCAGCACCATCATAAAAACGTTTTTCACTTGGTGCTTTTAAAGCCGAAAGACTGTCTAAGTTTATTTTAGAAAATTCGACAGCAATTTTATTCCATTTAGCGTCATCAATTTTGCTTTCAACCGGTTGCTGATCCCTTCCATTTGTAACAGAAACTGTTTGGTTTTGAACTACAATTTTTTTGAAATATCCTCTGGACATAGCAGAGTATTCAATTTGTGTTGAAGTTAAATCTGCTTTTTTCTGACTAGAACAACCTGTTCCAATCACGATAGTTAATAGCAATAAAGACAATATTCTCATAAAAATAGTTTTTTAGCTTAGCATTGTTTGCGCCTTCTTAACGGCATCGACCATTTGATCAATTTCTTCTTTGGTATTATAAAATGAGAAAGAAGCACGAATCGTTCCCGGAATACAAAAGAAATTCATAATTGGCTGTGCGCAATGATGTCCGGTTCTAACTGCAATTCCTAATTTGTCGATAATCGAACCAATATCATACGGATGAATTCCATCAATATTAAACGATATAACCGAAGCTTTATTTTTTCCTGTTCCGTAGATTCTTAAACCTTCTATTTCAGATAAACGATTTGTAGCGTATTCTAAAAGCTCGTGTTCGTATTCTTGAATATTATCAAAACCAATACTGTTTAAATAATCAATTGCAGTTCCTAAAACAATTCCGCCAGCAATATTTGGTGTTCCAGCTTCAAATTTATGAGGAAGATCTGCATAAGTAGTTTTCTCGAAAGTAACTTCTTTGATCATTTCTCCTCCGCCTTGATAAGGAGGAAGTTTATTTAACCATTCTTCTTTTCCATATAAAATTCCAGTTCCAGTTGGACCGCACATTTTATGTCCAGAAAAAGCATAAAAATCGCAATCTAATTCCTGAACATTTGGTTTTAAATGCGGAACAGCCTGCGCACCATCAATTAAAACGGCAGCGCC
Source organism: Flavobacterium sp. HSC-32F16 (assembly GCF_024171645.1). Lineage (GTDB taxonomy): Bacteria > Bacteroidota > Bacteroidia > Flavobacteriales > Flavobacteriaceae > Flavobacterium. The sequence goes on from NZ_JALKAC010000002.1 coordinate 395,810, forward strand.
AACAGAATGCGCTTTATCAATGATATATTTTATCGGATTAATAATTCCGAGAGCGTTTGAAATATGATTTAAGGTAACGACTTTTGTTTTTTCTGAAAGCAAAGCATCAAATTCTTCTAGAATTAATTCTCCGTTTTCATTAATCGGAATAACTTTTAAAGCTGCTCCGGTTTTTTCGCATAACATCTGCCACGGTACAATATTACTGTGGTGTTCTAATGACGAAACGATTACTTCGTCACCAGGTTTTAAGATAGAAGCAAAACCATTTGTTACTAGGTTGATTCCGTGAGTAGTTCCCGAAGTAAAAAGTACTTCGTGAGCATGTTTTGCATTAATATGTTCTTTTACTTTACCACGAGAAATCTCGTAAGCATCAGTAGCTAATTGGCTTAAAGTGTGAACGCCTCGGTGAATGTTGGCGTTGATTTCCTGATAATATTTTACCTCTGCATCGATCACAATTTGTGGTTTTTGCGAAGTAGCTCCGTTGTCGAAATATACTAAAGGTTTTCCGTTTACAGTTTGTGAAAGTATTGGAAAATCAGCTCTTATTTTTTGAATATCTAGCATGTCTTATTTAGAAAAAAATCTATTTACAAAAGTACTAAAACTAAATTTGTTTATACAGCAATTCTATAATTTCCTTTTATGGCACCATTACAGCAAGGCGTAAATGCTGATTCCGTAAAAATCAATTCCATTTTATGAATTATCCGAATCAGATTTATAATTTGAGTTCTAAAATCGTGAACATAAATTATTTATATTGCATTAAAAATATCTAAATCATCATGAAAAAATTTCTCAAAGTACTTTTGCTTGTAGTGGTTCTTGCTTTTTTGTATTTCGGATTTACAACTTATCCCAAACTGGATTTAATTTCTGGTTTTTCGGCTAAAAGTGTTGCGTCCGGACATTTTATTGATAATCGTCCATTAGATTTAATTGAAAAAACAGACAATGATATTGATATGATTGATTTGGCTAAAAATTCAATCAATGATTCTGGAAAATTTGCCATTTCAAATGTTTATGGTTTAAAGGAAAGAAAAGCAATTTATCGCGAAGGGTTAGGTGCAGTTTTGATTAATGATGATTTTCATGTCTCAAAACCATATCTGCTTCCAAAGAGAACAAAATTGGTAAACAATCTTCCGTTTCCTTATGGAAATAATGAACCAAAAGATACTGCTTTCGCTAATGTTGATTACACGAAATTAAAAAATGCAGTTGAAAATGCTTTTGATAAAAATGATGGAAAAGCAAAAAGAACCCGTGCTGTTGTCGTTTTATACAAAGACAAACTGATTGCCGAAAAATACGATGCAGGTTTTAATAAAGACAGTAAAATTCTAGGTTGGTCTATGACAAAAAGTATCACAAGTTCTGCTTTTGGAGTTTTAGCCAAACAAGGAAAAATTGATATTTACAAACCAGCACCAATTAAGGAATGGCAAAATGATGATCGTAAAATTATTACGATTAATGATTTACTGCACATGAATTCAGGTTTAGAATGGGAAGAGAATTATAGCACAATCTGCGACGCTACAAAAATGCTTTTTCAGGCCGAAGATATGGGAAAAGTGCAATTGGATAAACCAGCTCAATTTAAACCCAATACACATTGGAATTATTCTTCAGGAACGACAAACTTATTGTCTCTGATTCTAAGAAGACAATTTAAAACACAGCAAGAATATCTTGATTTTTGGTACAGCGCCCTAATCGACAAAATCGGAATGAATTCGATGATTGTAGAGCAAGATATGTCGGGAACTTTTGTTGGTTCATCTTACGGATGGGCAACGCCAAGAGACTGGTCAAAATTTGGATTGTTGTATCTAAGAAAAGGAAACTGGAATGGAGAACAAATCTTAGATGAAAGTTGGGTAAAATATACAGCAACACCAACGAATACTTCTGAAGGAAAGTATGGTGCGCAATTTTGGCTGAATGCCGGAGGAAAATTCCCTGATGTTCCTCGTGACATGTTTTATTGCAGCGGATATCAAGGTCAAATGGTGGCGATTATTCCATCATTGGATATGGTAATTGTGAGAATGGGAGTAAGAGAAGGCGATAAAAGTTTTGATTTTAATGGGTTTTTGAAGGGGGTAATTGACAGTGTAAAAAAATAGATTGTTCTTTCCTGCAAGGTTTTCCAAACCTTGTAGGTATAGAAATGAAACTTAACACCTACAAGGTTTTGAAAACCTTGCAGGAGTAGTAAATAAAAAAACCGATAAACTTAAAAGCTTATCGGTTTTTGATTTTTATGAATAGAATTTTTTACAAATCAAATCCTAAATTCACACCTAATTTCATGGCAATGATTTTAGTAATTCTTTGTTTTAATTCTGGTATTTTAATGCTTTCGATAACGGCATTTGAGAATGCGTACATCAATAAAGCTTTTGCTTCTTTTTGTGGAATACCACGAGACTGCATGTAGAACATTGCTGTTTCGTCAAGCTGTCCAACAGTACAACCGTGAGAACATTTTACGTCATCTGCAAAAATCTCTAATTGTGGTTTTGCGTTGATAGTTGCTTTGTCACTCAATAAAATATTGTTGCTTTTTTGGAAAGCATTTGTTTTTTGAGCTTCTTTATTTACTAGAATTTTTCCGTTGAAAACTCCTGTCGAGCGATCAGAGAAAATTCCTTTATAATCCTGGAAACTCTCACAGTTTGGCTGTGCGTGGTTTACCAAAGTATAATGATCAACGTGTTGTTTGTCGTTTAAGATCGAAATTCCGTTTAACGTACTTGTCAATCTTTCACCAAAGTGGTAAAAGTTTAAGTTGTTACGAGTTAAATTTCCACCAAAAGAGAAAGTATGCACATAAGCATGACTTTCCTGTTGTTGAGAAACATAAGTATTGTCAACTAAATTCGCTTCGCTATTATCGTTTTGAATTTTATAATAATCAACAATCGCACGTTTTTGAGCAAAAATCTCTGTAACCGAATTGGTTAAAACTGGATTTTCATTCAAGCTTTGGTGACGCTCGATAATTTGAACATGTGAATTTTCACCCACAATAACCAAATTTCTTGGCTGAACCATTAAAGCGGCTTCGTTTCCAGTTGAAAAATACATAATTTCAATTGGTTTGTCAGCCACTTTTTTCTTCGGGATATTGATAAAAGCTCCTTCAATTGCAAAAGCAGTATTCAATGAAGTTAAACTATCATCTTTACTTGCAATTTGATTGAAATACGTATCAATAACCATTTTATATTTTGGTTTGGTTAATGCCGATGACATTAAACAAACATCGATTCCGTCGTGTGTTGTTGAAGACAAATGCGAACTGAAAACGCCATCGATAAATACTAATTTATAAGTATCGATTTCGTGTAAAAAGTATTTTTTTACCTGATTAAATTCGATTGCATTTTCTTGTTTTGGAAAAACCGTAAAGTCATTTTTTAAGATGGCATTTAGCGATGTATATTTCCAAGCTTCTTCTTTTTTGGTTGGGAAACCTTTATTTTCGAAGTTTTTTAAAGCATTTGTGCGTATGTCATGTAGATCTGAATGTACATCGACACGCTCTTCAAAAGCCATAAAAGACGATACTAATTTTTCTTTTAAATCCATTTTCTTAGTTGTAAGTTATGAGTTATGAGTTATGAGTTTTTGCAAACTGCAAACTGTAACTGTAAACTAGTTTTCTGCCTTGATCCAGTCGTATCCTTTTTCTTCTAATTCGTATGCTAATTCTTTTCCTCCAGATTTTACGATTCTTCCGTTGTAAAGAACATGAACGAAATCAGGAACGATATAATCTAACAAACGTTGGTAGTGCGTGATAACGATGATTGCGTTTTTGTCGCTTTTCAATTTGTTAACACCATTTGCAACAATTCTTAAAGCGTCGATATCAAGACCAGAATCGGTTTCGTCAAGAATAGCTAATTTTGGCTCTAACATTGCCATTTGAAAAATCTCGTTTCTTTTTTTCTCTCCTCCAGAAAAACCTTCGTTTAAAGAACGAGATAAAAATTTACGGTCAATTTCTAATAATTCAGATTTCTCACGAATTACTTTCAACATTTCGTTTGCCGGCATTTCTTCTTGTCCGTTTGCTTTACGAGTTTCGTTGATAGCAGTTTTCATAAAGTTAGTAACGCTAACTCCAGGAATTTCTACAGGATATTGAAACGAAAGGAAAACTCCTTTGTGTGCTCTCTCTTCTGGAGCTAAATCAGCAAGATCTTCTCCGTCAAGAATAACTTCTCCATCTGTAACTTCATAGTTTTCGTTTCCTGCAATAACAGCAGAAAGTGTACTTTTTCCAGAACCGTTTGGTCCCATGATAGCGTGTACTTCGCCAGCTTTAACTTCTATATTAATTCCTTTCAGGATTTCTTTATCACCAATTGAGGCGTGAAGGTTTTTTATTGATAACATTGTTTTTTTTATTTTATATAAATGTCAATTCTATTTTTGTTTGTTGGTTTAGGATGTTGGCATTAAAATGCGCGTGTCCTAAATATTCCATGCCTAAATAATCGGCTGTTTTTTTAAACGGAATGTAGAAACTTTCTTCGATTTCATTATCGTGTGAATTTGATATCACGCCAATTTTCTTTCCTCTAAGTTTTCTTCCGGTTTCTTTTTCAATTCGGATTAAATCTGAAAAACGATCAAAAAAGACCTTCAATATTCCACTCATATTATACCAATATACAGGCGTAGCAAAAATTAAAGTGTCGTAATTTTCGATGATTCCTTTTATTAAAGGGAAAAAATCATCTTCTCTGTTTTTGCTTTCGTAATCGTAATAAGAAATATTAAAATCACTTAGATTTATAACTTCTATTCCGTGTTCTTTAGAAATTTCGTCTACAATTTTTGTTGTGTTTCCGTTTTTTCTTGATGAACCTAAAATGATTACTTTTTTTCCTTCCATCTTGTAATTATCCTACAGAACCTTCTAAAGAAATCTCTAATAATTTTTGAGCTTCAACCGCAAATTCCATTGGAAGTTTGTTCAATACATCTTTACTGAAACCGTTTACAATTAAGGCAATCGCTTTTTCAGTTGGGATACCTCTTTGGTTGCAATAAAAAACCTGATCTTCTCCAATTTTACTTGTAGTTGCTTCGTGCTCTATTTTTGCAGATGGATTTTTACTTTCGATATAAGGGAAAGTATGCGCTCCACAATTGTTTCCCATTAAAAGAGAATCACATTGTGAAAAGTTTCTTGCATTCTCTGCTCTTGGAGAGATTTGCACTAATCCGCGGTAACTATTTTGTGATTTCCCAGCAGAAATACCTTTAGAAATAATAGTCGATTTAGTGTTTTTACCTAAATGGATCATTTTAGTTCCTGTATCTGCTTGTTGGTAATTATTCGTAACAGCAATTGAATAAAATTCTCCTACCGAATTATCTCCTTTAAGTACACAAGAAGGGTATTTCCAAGTTACAGCAGAACCAGTTTCAACCTGTGTCCATGAAATTTTAGCGTTTGTTTCGCATAAACCTCTTTTAGTTACGAAGTTATAAACTCCACCTTTTCCTTCTTTGTTTCCAGGAAACCAGTTTTGAACAGTAGAATATTTAATTTCAGCATCATCAAGAGCGATTAATTCAACCACAGCAGCATGTAATTGATTTTCGTCACGACTTGGTGCTGTACATCCTTCAAGGTAAGAAACGTAACTTCCTGCATCGGCAATTACAAGAGTTCTTTCGAATTGTCCTGTTCCTGCCTGATTGATTCTAAAATAAGTAGAAAGTTCCATTGGGCAGCGAACGCCTTTTGGAATATAACAGAAACTTCCGTCAGAGAAAACCGCTGAGTTTAATGCTGCGTAGAAGTTGTCTTTTTGAGGTACAACAGTTCCTAAATATTTTTTTACTAATTCAGGATGTTCTTTTATAGCTTCAGAAATTGGACAGAAAATAATTCCTTTTTCAGCCAGTGTTTTCTTGAAAGTTGTTGCTACAGAAACAGAATCGACAACAATATCCATTGCGACATTGTTCATCATTTTTTGTTCATCTACAGAAATTCCAAGCTTTTTGTACATCTCTAAAAGTTCCGGATCGACATCGTCCAAAGTTTTGTTAGGATCTACTTGTTTTGGAGCTGAATAATAAGAAATTGCCTGAAAGTCTGGTTTTTCGTAACGTACGTTTGCCCATTCCGGTTCAATCATTTCTTTCCACGCTCGAAAAGCCTCGATGCGCCATTCGGTCATCCATTCCGGTTCTTCTTTTTTAAGCGAAATAGCTTTTACAATTTCTTCGTTTAAGCCAATAGGGAAAGTCTCAGATTCTATATTAGTATAAAATCCGTATTCATATTCTTTGGTTTCGAGTTCGATTTTTAAATCGTCTTCAGTGTATTTGCTCATTGTTGATTTTAAAGATTCAAAGATTTAATTCAAATGTTTCAAAGAATTAACCTTTATTAGTCTTGGTATTCTCTTTTATATTATAGTGAAAATGATTCACCGCATCCACAAGTTCTGCTTGCGTTTGGATTATTGAAAACGAATCCTTTCCCGTTTAATCCGCCAGAAAACTCTAAAATTGTTCCGGCTAAATATAGGAATGATTTTTTTTCAACTGCAATTTGTATATCATTATCTACGAATATTTTATCATCATCGCCTTTGGTTTTATCAAACTTTAAATCATAAGACAAACCAGAGCATCCACCACTTTTTACGCCTACTCTTACGTAGTCGCTTGCGGCGTCAAAACCATCATCAGTCATCAAATCGATGATTTTCTTTTTGGCTGTATCAGAAACCTTTATCATTGTTTATGGTATTTGTTTTTAATAGATCATTTTAATCTGCATTTAAATAGTAATCAAATTATTACATAAAAATTAAATGCCAATTTCTGTGTTCAAATGAAATTGTCTGCAAAGATACGACTTAAAAACCTTTTTCCATAACGGTTCACATTATTATAACAAATGTTAAAATAGATAGAAGTTATTTTGGCAGAAAAAACAAAAATGAAGTCTCTTTTGTTTTACAAGGTTTTTATGTTTTGAGAGAAAAGTTGTATTTTATTGTAAATTACTGATTTAATGATACTTAAGTTGTGTTTAAATAGTGAAAAAACCGTATTTCTACTTATGTTGAAGAATAAAATTATAGTATTTTTGAAATAAATGTGAGAAATCATGAATAAAAACTACACAAATGAATGGATAAGAGCATTTTTTGCTATATTTTTTATTTTAGGAATAGGAGCGACGTTCTTTTTGTTTAGTAATGAACTAAAAGAAAGTGCCGAAAAAGCCAAAATAGTTAGCAATAATTCTAAACTTATTGGTCCCACAAAAGAAACAATTGCTCAAAAAAGCATACTCGATTCTCTAAATGTTTTGAAGTTAGAATATGATGTGGCTCTTCTCGAAAAAACATCATTATCGCAGCAATTAGAATTTGAAAAAAAGAACGTTCAAAATTTAATGGAAATTATCCAGGCTTCTAAAAATCCTTCAATTGCTCAAATACAAATTTACAGAAAACAACTTTTAGATTTAAAAACAGCTTTAGACGCTAAAGTTATAGAAATTAAAAGCTTAAAATCTCAAAATAAAAGTCTGCTTACCGAAATAGAAAGTCAGAATGTGGTAATGTATAAGCAGAAAAAAGAAAATGATACATTGATTTTGAATCAAAAAAAGTTAGAATCGGCTATAAAAGATGCTTCGAAACTTTCTTTTAATAATTTTAAAGTAACGGCACTCCACGAAAAAAAATCAGGAAAGGAATTGGAAACTGAAAAAGCAAGAAATACCCAAAAACTAAAAGTAAGTTTCTCTGTTAATGGAAATGCGATTGCTAAAGCCGGAAAAAGAGTTTTTTATATTCAGGTTTTAGATCAGAAAAATACCGTTTTGGGAGAAAATAAATTAATCGAATTTGAGAATGATAAAGCTTTAGTTTATAGTTTTATGGCTGTGGTAGATTTTCAGGGAAAACCTGTAAATGTTTACGGAGTTTTGAATTCTAATGAATTTAAAAAAGGCACTTATTTTGTCAACTTCTTTGATCAACATGAAATAATTGGAAGCTCTTCTATTACTTTAGAATAATGGCAGTTTTGAGTTTTTAAGTAGAAATTCTAGCAAAACGAAATTGGATTTCCTAGCTTTGTTTCTTATTAGAAATTTATACTCATGAAACTTTACCCAATAGAATCAGGAAATTTTAAGTTAGATGGTGGTGCAATGTTTGGTGTTGTGCCAAAAACGATTTGGAATAAAACCAATCCGGCCGACTCGAATAATCTTATTGATATCGCTGCAAGATGTTTGCTTATTGAAGATGAAAATCGTCTGATTTTGATTGATACCGGAATGGGCGATAAGCAGTCTGAAAAGTTCTTTGGATATTACTCACTTTGGGGATCTCATTCAATAGATAAATCATTGGCAAAATATGGTTTTAACCGAGATGACATTACAGATGTTTTCATGACGCATTTGCATTTTGACCATTGCGGTGGAAGTGTTCAATGGAATTCAGATAAAACCTTTTATGAACCAGCGTTCAAAAATGCAAAATTCTGGACAAACGAAAATCATTGGCAATGGGCAACAAAACCTAATGCCAGGGAAAAAGCTTCTTTTTTGACCGAAAATATCATTCCCATGCAGGAAAGCGGACAATTGAATTTTATTAAAAGACCAGAAGGTGATTTTGGTTTCTCAGAAGAATTAGGTTTCGGAATTTTTTTTGCTGACGGACATACCGAAAAACAAATGATTCCGCATATTCAGTATCAAGATAAAACCATCGTTTTTTGTGCCGATTTATTGGCGACAGCTGGACATATTCCGCTTCCGTATGTAATGGGTTATGATACAAGACCTTTGTTGACAATGCCGGAGAAATCAAAATTTTTGAACGCTGCGGCAGATAATAATTATTATCTGTTTTTAGAACACGATGCACATAATCAAATTATAACAGTGGAGCATACTAAAAAAGGCGTGAGATTAAAAGATGTTTTTACTTGTGAAGATGTTCTTTAGAATAAATATTTAAAGCATAAAAAATCCCGTTTTCGAATAATGATGAAAACGGGATTTTTAGTTTAACTAATTGTAATTTTATTCTACAATCACTTTTTTAGCCGAAGCCTTATCTTTATTGATTAAGTATACATAATAAACCCCTTTTGGCAACCCCGATAAATTAATTGTATTATCAGTATTACTTGCGTTTAATGTAAATGATTTTACAAGCTGTCCTAAGACATTGTAAACATTTGCTTTTTCCAGATTTGCGTTTTTAATGTTTAACTCGCCTTTAGTTGGGTTTGGATGCACAATAATACAATATTCCCTCTGAATTTTATTACGGGAAGACGTACTTGAGTACTAGTTTGACTTGATCACTAAATTTATCGTAAGAAGTAGATTGTCAATACGTAAAAAATGTCTTATGAGATGGAATTATTCTTCAAGTTTTAGTTTAAAAATTCATAACACAGTGTTAACAGTTAGTTTTTTGTAACAAAAAAGCATAATTTAGACCCATCTTTTAACTTTACATTTATAATATAGATACATGAGTCATATAAAACCTCTCAAATTATCTGCTTTTGCATTACTTGTTTTAGCAGGTTGCAGTGCTACTTTGCAAGCACAAGTTTCAACTTCTAAAGAATTCATTACAGCTCCGTTAGCTGTTGTTAAAAAAGCTCCCGTAAGCGAAAATGAACTAAAAAGATGGAGTCATTTAGACTTAATCAAAGATTCTATTCCGGGAATGAGTGTTGATAAAGCTTATGCTGAATTATTACAAGGAAAAAAAGGACAGAAAGTAATCGTAGGTATTGTTGATTCTGGTGTTGATATTGAGCACGAAGATCTACAAGGAATGATCTGGACAAACTCTAAAGAAATTCCTGGAAACGGAATCGATGACGATAAAAACGGATTCATAGATGACGTACACGGTTGGAACTTTCTTGGCGATGCGGTTCACGAAAATCTTGAGTTAACCCGTATTGTTAAAAAAGGAGACGACGGTTCTGCACAGTATAAAGAAGCCCTGGCTCAATATAATGAGAAATATGAAGAAGCTCAAAAAGACAAAGAACAAGTAGATTTTTTACTTGATGTACACAACACAATTAAAAAAGAGCTTAATAAAACAACATATAAGTTAGAAGATTTAAGCACAATTACTTCTGCAGATCCAAAAGTGCTGCAAAGTAAAAAAGTGATGACGCAGATTTTTACAAACGCAGGTTCAACTTTTGATCCTGAGTCTGAATTAAAAGAATATGGTGATCAGGTTTATGATCAGTTAAAATACAATTTAAATAAAGAATTTGACGGAAGAAAAATTGTAGGCGATAACCCGGATGATATTAAAAACACTCGTTATGGAAATAACATTGTTTTTGGTCCGGACAAAGAAAAAGCACTTCACGGAACTCACGTAGCCGGAATTATTGCGCAAATTCGCGGTAATAATCTAGGTGGAGACGGAGTTGCAAATAATGTTGAAATCTTAACAGTAAGAGCAGTACCAGATGGAGATGAGTACGATAAAGATATTGCTTTGGCAATTCGTTATGCAGTTGACAACGGTGCAAAAGTAATTAACGGAAGTTTTGGAAAAAGCTTCTCTCCACAAAAAAAATGGGTTTACGATGCTATTAAATATGCAGCAAAAAAAGATGTTCTAATCGTTCACGCGGCAGGAAATGATGGATACAATATTGATGAAACAAAAAACATCAACTATCCAAATGACTCTGAGGATAACGTAAAAGAATTTGCTGATAACGTAATCACAATTGGAGCAATTAACAAAGAATACGGAGAAACTGTTGTAGCAGGATTTTCAAACTTTGGAAAAATAAACGTTGACGTTTTTGCTCCGGGTGAAGAAATCTACGCAACAATTCCAAACAACAAATACAAATATTTACAAGGAACATCAATGGCATCTCCAAATGCGGCAGGTGTTGCAGCATTGATTCGTTCTTATTATCCAAAATTAAAAGCATCTCAGGTAAAACACATTTTAATGGATTCTGGAGTGGCACTTCCTGCAAAAGTTGTTTTGGGTAAAGGAGAAAATCCAGGTGAAAAACCAGCTGCTATATCTTCGGCAGAATCATCAAAAACAGCTAAAATGGTGAATGCCTACAACGCATTATTAATGGCAGAAAAAATGTCCAAAAAATAAAGCTTAACACACTATTAATCTAATGGAAGGGCTGACGCTCTTCCATTTTCTATTACATATAAACATGCGAAAAATTATCTTATTGTCATTTTTGAGTTTGGGTTTAAACTCGACATTTGCACAAAACGCTCCATATTGGCAGCAACATGCTGACTATAAAATGGAGGTTTCAATGGATGTAAAAAACTATCAGTACAAAGGAAAACAAGAGTTGGTTTATACCAATAATTCACCTGATACTTTGAGAAAAGTTTTTTATCATTTGTTTCCAAATGCATTTCAGCCGGGAAGTGAAATGGATGCACGTCTGCATTTTATCAAAGATCCTGACGGAAGAATGGTCAATAAAGTAAAAGGTGCCGACGGGAAAGAGGTTAAGCAAAGCCGAATTGAAACTTTAAAACCAAATGAAATAGGTTTTTTAAAAATCTCTGATTTTAAACAAGACGGGGTTTCTGCTCAAACAAGAGTTTCAGGTACTATTTTAGAAGTGACTTTAGCGAAACCAATTCTGCCAAATTCTAAAACTACTTTTACCTTAGATTTTGATGGTCAGGTTCCGGTTCAGGTTCGTCGTTCTGGAAGAAATAATTCTGAAGGTGTAGAACTTTCCATGTCACAATGGTATCCGAAATTAGCCGAATTTGATTTCGAAGGATGGCACGCAGATCCATACATAGCAAGAGAATTTCATGGTGTTTGGGGAAATTTTGATGTTAAAATTACAATTGATAAAGATTACACAATTGGAGGTTCTGGATATTTACAAGATAAAAATTCAATTGGACATGGTTATGAAGATGCGGGTGTAACAGTTACATATCCTAAAAAAGCAAAAACATTAACCTGGCATTTTATCGCACCAAATGTTCACGATTTTACATGGGCAGCAGATAAAGAATACACGCATGATATAGTAAAAGGACCCAACGATGTCGATTTGCATTTCTTCTACAAAAACAATCCAAAAACTACAGCAAACTGGAAACAGTTAGAACCATTAATGGTAAAAGTTATGGATTATTACAATAATAGAGTAGGACAATATCCGTACAAACAATATTCATTTATTCAAGGCGGAGACGGCGGAATGGAATATGCAATGTGTACTTTAATGTTAGGAAATGGAACTCTTGAAGGAATTTTAGGAACCGCAACTCACGAATTAGGACACTCTTGGTTTCAGCATATTTTAGCTTCAAATGAGTCAAAACATCCTTGGATGGACGAAGGTTTTACAACGTACATCGAAGACAGTGCTTTGAATGAATTAAAAGGAGATAAAAAAGAAGTAAATCCTTTTACAGGGAATTATAAAGCTTATTACCAATTAGTTAATTCAGGAAAAGAGCAATCACAAACGACTCATGGAGATCGTTATGACGAAAACCGTCCGTACAGTATTTCATCTTATGTAAAAGGAAGCATCTTTTTATCACAATTAGAATATGTAATTGGAAAAGAAAATGTTGATGCTACTTTAAAGAGATATTTTAACGATTTTAAATTCAAGCATCCAACTCCAAATGATATTAAAAGAAGTGCAGAAAGAGTTTCTGGTGCTGAATTAGACTGGTATTTAACAGATTGGGCACAGACAACCAATACAATAGATTATGGTATAAAAGATGCAGCAGATAATGCAGGAAAAACAACAGTAACTTTAGAAAGAATTGGAAGAATGCCAATGCCAATTGACTTAAAAGTAGATTATACAGATGGTACTTCTGAAACTTTCTATATTCCGTTAAGAATGATGAATTTCATTAAACCAAATCCAAATACAAATGAAAAAAGAACTGTTTTGGATGACTGGGCCTGGGCACAGCAAAACTATAGTTTTACAATTGACAAAAACAAAACAGCAATCAAAAAAATCACTATCGATCCAAGCGGATTAATGGCAGATGTTAAACAAACAAATAATGTTTTTGAAGTGAAATAATCTTCATTTATAAAACTAAATAAGGGCTGTCTTTTTATTTAAGACAGCCCTTATTTTTTAAAGTATCAGAGAGAAAATATTTATAGATAATATGTTTTTTTTGTTTAAAACACCTTTGTATCGGTGAAATATACTGCTCCGCTGGAGCTTTTCTTTTATCCTTGATTTTGTTTGCCGTAAATATTCTGTTCAGTTGGAGTAAACGATATGAAATATCAACATTTTAACTCAAATGCTCAATCATATCTTTTGTCATAGATTCCAAATCAAATTTATGACTCCATCCCCAGTCTTCTCTTGCAGATGAATCATCAATACTTGCCGGCCAGCTGTCCGCAATTTTCTGACGGAAATCTGGATTATAAGTGATTTCAAAATCCGGAATATGTTTTTTGATTTCGGCAGCAATTTCAGTTGGAGTAAAACTCATTGCCGCTAAATTATAAGAGGAATGTATCTTAACTTGCTCAGCAGGCGCTTTCATAATGTTAATAGTCGCGTCGATTGCATCATCCATATACATCATTGGCATTTTGGTTTCAGATGATAAAAAGCATTCGTATTTTTTATCAGCGATAGCTTTGTAGAAAATATCAACTGCATAATCTGTAGTACCGCCGCCCGGAGGAGTAGACCAGCTTATTAAACCCGGATACCGAATGCTGCGAACATCAACACCATAAATATTATGGTAATACTCACACCATCTTTCTCCAGCCTGCTTGCTGATTCCGTAAACCGTAGAAGGCTCCATAATGGTATATTGAGGCGTGTTTTCTTTTGGAGTTGTAGGTCCAAAAACCGCAATACTTGACGGCCAGAAAACTTTTTGGATTTTTTTGGCTTTAGCCAGATTCAAAACATGAAAAAGGGAATTCATATTCAAGTCCCATGCAAATGCCGGATTTTTTTCAGCAGTTGCAGATAAAAGTGCTGCCATCAAATAGATATCAGTAATTTTATGAACTTCAACAAGATGCTCAATCTGATTAAAATCTAAAGCATTAATAACTTCAAAAGGTCCAGAATTAACAACGTCTGTATTTAACTTTCGAATATCAGATGCAATTACATTTTCGGTTCCGTATAATTTACGAAGTTTTTGAGTCAGCTCAGTGCCAATCTGCCCACAGGCACCAATGATTAATATTTTTGGATTCATTTTTGTTTAGATTTTAGTCTTGCAAATATAACGTTTTCGCAAATATCAGCGTTTTTTCTAACATAAATTTATAAAATTAACAACGATAAAGATTCTTTTTTGGATTATTCTCTATTCAAAATAGTATGCAAGATTAGGTTTAGCCACAGATTAAAATGATTTAATTAATTTAAAGAAAAATAATCCCTTTAATCTGTGGAATCTGTGGCAAAAAATAATATGAATTTTAAAAGTTTCTTGGCATAAACACAATTCGTAATTGTAAATTTACTTTGTAACTTTGCAGTCTAACATTTTATCAAATGAAATACAAAATAGCGTTGTTTTTAATCTTAATTTTTGCACTTCAATCATGTCAAAATGAGAATGAAAAACGTCTTGCTGAAAATGCGAAAGAAGCTAAAAAGAAAGAAAAGATATTTAACAATATAAATAAAGCCTGGATTTTTATTGATGAACCTATAAATGAGGTTTCAGAACAAAACATAAAAACCTGGACGGAATGGCGCGATTTTATAAAAGAAATTGGAGATAAACCCAGAAAGACAATTGGAGCATTTCAGAAAAAATCTACTGCAATTTCAAAAAAGGCGATGGCTTTAAGTACAAGTATTCCAAACGAATTTAATCAGCCGGCAATTAAAAGCCGAATTTCAGTTTTGATTACCAAAGTTAAAATGATGGATTTATTTATTCACTTAAATCAAATTCCAGATGATAAAGTCGCTTTTTTAATTGGTGAAATCAATAAAGAATTAGTTGCTCTGGAAAGGCAGATGGATAAAATTGTAGAGAGAAGCAAAGTTCCAAAAGAACAAGGAGAAGAAGACTTTCTTAAAATGTTAGATACAACGCGTGCCATTCCAAACGCATCAGTACCAATAGACCCAAATTTAGCTAAAGTTGAGTAAAAACGCTTTATATACTACGTATGACAATCTGCCAAAAGCACAGCAGATTGCCACAAATTTACTGGAAGGGAATCAGATAAAAATGCACCTTAGCGGATTGCTAGGTTCTGCCGTTTCATTTGTGATCCGCTCTGTTTTTAAGAAAACCGAACTGCCTTTTTTGATTGTTTTAGACAACAAAGAAGAGGCCGCGTATTACCTAAACGATCTGGAACAAATGATTGGCGAGCAGGATGTTTTGTTTTATCCCGCCTCATTTCGTCGTCCGTATCAAGTTGATGAAACAGACAATGCCAATGTTTTGCTTCGCGCTGAGGTTTTAAACCGAATAAATTCAAGAAAAAAACCAGCGATAATTGTTACCTATCCAGAAGCACTTTTCGAGAAAGTTGTTACGCGCCAGCAATTAGATAAAAACACTTTAAAAGTTTCTTTAAACGATAAGATTTCGATCGATTTTATCAACGAAGTTTTGTTTGAATACGAATTTAAAAGAGTCGATTTTATTACAGAACCAGGAGAATTTTCGGTTCGTGGAGGAATCGTCGATGTATTTTCATTTTCAAACGATCATCCGTATCGAATAGAATTCTTCGGAAATGAAGTAGACAGCATCAGAAGTTTTGATGTTGAAACGCAGTTATCTGTAGAAACTCATAAAAAAATTACGATTATCCCGAATGTCGAAAACAAGATATTTCAGGAAAACCGTGAAAGCTTTTTAGATTATATTGCCGAGAAAACGGTACTCTTCATTCAAAATACTGACGGACTTTTTAGTCAGTTAGACAAACAATTTGCAAGAGCAGAAGAAGCTTTTGGGAAACTTTCGAAAGAAATAAAACACGCCGAACCGGAGCAGTTATTCTTAAATCAGGCTTCTTTTATCAAACGAGCTTTAGATTTTTCGATTGTTGAATTGGCTTCAAAACCAATTTTCAAAACGACTAAAAAATTTGAATTTCATATTCAGCCTCAGCCCTCTTTCAATAAACAATTTGATTTACTGCTGAATAATCTGAGCGACAATCATTTTAACGGATACAAGAATTATTTATTCTGTTCGAATGAAACGCAGGCAAAACGTTTTCATGATATTTTTGAATCTTTAGATGAAGCCAATTCTGAGAATATCAGAAAGCAGTATAATACTATTGTACTGCCTTTATATCAAGGTTTTATTGACGAAGAAAATCAAATAACGGCTTATACCGATCACCAGATTTTTGAACGTTATCATAAATTCAACATTAAAAACGGATATTCTAAAAAACAGAATATTACTTTAAAAGAATTAACCGCACTTTCGGTTGGCGATTATGTAACGCACATTGATCACGGAATTGGAAAGTTTGGCGGATTGCAGAAAATTCAGGTGGAAGGCAAAACGCAAGAAGCTATAAAACTGGTTTATGCCGATAATGATATTGTTTATGTAAGCATTCATTCGCTTCATAAAATTTCCAAATACAACGGAAAAGACGGAACGCCTCCAAAAATCTATAAGTTAGGATCGAACGCCTGGAAAATTTTAAAACAAAAAACCAAAGCGCGCGTCAAACATATTGCATTCAATTTAATTCAATTGTATGCCAAACGACGTTTAGAAAAAGGTTTCCAATTTGCGCCTGATAGTTACCTTCAAAACGAATTAGAAAGTTCATTTATTTATGAAGATACACCAGACCAAACTAAATCGACGCAAGAAGTAAAAGCGGATATGGAAAGCGATCGCCCTATGGATCGTTTGGTTTGCGGCGACGTTGGTTTCGGAAAAACGGAAGTTGCCATTCGTGCTGCTTTTAAAGCCGTTGATAATAGCAAGCAAGTTGCGGTTTTAGTTCCAACGACTATTTTAGCTTATCAGCATTATAGAACTTTTACAGAAAGATTAAAAGATATGCCCGTTTCTGTTGGTTACTTAAACCGATTTAGAACGGCAAAACAAAAAACGCAAACCTTAAAAGATTTAGCCGAAGGAAAACTCGATATTGTAATCGGGACGCATCAATTGGTAAACAAAAATGTAGTTTTTAAAGACTTAGGTTTATTGATTGTCGATGAAGAACAAAAGTTTGGAGTTAACGTAAAAGATAAACTCAAAACCATTGCGGCGAATGTTGATACGCTGACCTTAACGGCAACGCCAATTCCGAGAACGCTTCAGTTTTCTTTAATGGCGGCGCGAGATTTATCTGTAATTACAACGCCTCCGCCAAATAGATATCCGATTGAAACAAATGTGGTTGGTTTTAATGAAGAAATAATTCGTGATGCGATTTCGTATGAAATTCAGCGTAACGGACAGGTTTTCTTTATCAATAACCGAATCGAAAATATCAAAGAAGTAGCAGGAATGATTCAGCGTTTGGTTCCAAATGCAAGAGTCGGAATTGGTCACGGACAAATGGACGGCGCAAAACTAGAAGAATTGATGCTAGGTTTTATGAATGGAGATTTTGATGTTTTAGTCGCAACAACCATTATCGAAAGTGGTTTGGACGTTCCAAATGCCAACACAATTTTCATTAACAACGCCAATAATTTCGGATTATCAGACTTACATCAAATGCGCGGTAGAGTAGGACGAAGCAACAAAAAAGCGTTCTGTTACTTCATCTGTCCGCCATATTCATCGATGACCGAAGATGCGAGAAAACGTATTCAGGCATTGGAACAATTCAGTGAATTGGGAAGCGGTTTCAATATTGCGATGAAAGATCTTGAAATTCGCGGTGC
Organism: Flavobacterium sp. HSC-32F16; assembly: GCF_024171645.1. GTDB lineage: Bacteria > Bacteroidota > Bacteroidia > Flavobacteriales > Flavobacteriaceae > Flavobacterium. The sequence goes on from NZ_JALKAC010000002.1 coordinate 413,771, forward strand.
CGGAGATTTATTAGGCGGTGAACAAAGTGGTTTCATTAATGAAATTGGTTTTGATACGTACCAAAAAATCATGAACGAAGCGATCGAGGAATTGAAAGAAAACGAATTCAAAGATTTATATCCGGAAGAAAATAATATCGATACAAAAGAATACGTAAAAGACATTCAAATCGATGCTGATTTTGAGCTTTTATTTCCAGATGAATATATCAATAACGTTTCGGAACGTTTGGTTTTATACAACGAATTAGGCGCTATAAAAGATGAAGCCGGTTTACAGGAATTCGAAAGAAAACTTATTGACCGTTTCGGGCCATTGCCAAAACAAGCGATTTCATTATTAAACAGCATCAGAATAAAATGGATTGCAACCAAAGTTGGAATCGAGAAATTGGTTTTGAAACAAGGCAAAATGATTGGTTATTTTGTATCCGATCAACAATCAGATTATTATCAATCGGTGAAGTTTAGAAATGTTTTGAATTTTGTTCAAAAACATAACTCGCTCTGTAAAATGAAAGAAAAACAAACCATAAACGGATTACGTTTGTTATTGACTTTTGAAAATGTGAAGTCGATAAAACGGGCGCTGGAGTTGATGGAGTTGTTTGAGGAGTAAAGTTTACCACTAATTACACTAATTTTTATTGCCACAGATTAAAAGGATTATTAAGATTAAAAAAAATCATTTAAATCCTTTTAATCTGTGGCAATAATTCTTTAAAATAAATTCGTATTAATTTGTGTAATTCGTGGCAAACACAATAAAAAAAATTAAGTTTTCTTTATCTTTTATTTAAGAAATATCTTAGAACTAAAAAGTTTTCTTTGACCAAAATTTTCAAAGCCAACTTTATATGCAGAATCAATTCATTCTTCTCTTTTTCTTTTTTGGATTAAGTTCAATTTTTGCTCAGGAAAAAATAGAAATCATATCAAAAGATACGCTTACATCAGAACCTATTGATCCGCTTCGTCCGGCAAAAGCAGCTTTTTATTCAGCAATCCTCCCAGGATTAGGACAAGTCTATAATAAAAAATACTGGAAAGTTCCATTAGTATACGGAGCAATTGGCACAAGTGCTTATTTGTATATTGATAATCAAAAGAAATATAATCTGTATAGGGACGAATATAAAAACAGACTGGCAGGAAATCCAAGTGAAACGCCAAGCCTGGCTAGATTAGATGACAGCAGATTAATTGCTGCTCAAAAAGTATTTCAAAGAAACCGCGATTTATCTGCATTATTTATGGTTGGTTTTTATATTCTAAATATTGTCGATGCCAATATCGATGCTGCGTTATCACAATTTAATGTAGATGAAAAACTGGCTTTTAAACCTGCTCTTATAAAAAACGATATCACATTAAACAGTAATTTTGGGATTGCTTTGAATTATTCGTTTTAAAATCTAACCAAGAAAGACGTATGATATTGTCATATATCTTTCTTGGTTTTATAATTAGTATGAGATTATTCTAGTTTTAGATAATGTAAACCTTTATTTCCAGAAACAATAATTTTTGTTTTAGAGAAAGATATGTTGTTTATAACAGATCCAGCTGGTAATTCCAATTCTAATTCCCACGTAAGTCCAGAATCTTTAGTCACAAATATTTTATCTCCAGATTGTATATACCATTGAGTTTCTGTTCTAAGAAATATATTGGATACATCTGTTTTTATTGAAGTCCATGTTTTAGTCACATCTGTAGACATTAATAATGTTTTATTATAATAGTCTACGGATAAAATTTTATTAATATTAACGAACTTATAACCAGATTTATTTCCATCTGCATTAGAAATAGAATCTTTGACAACCCAATTACTGTATCCTGTTTCAGATTCCATAACAATATTTTTAAGAGTAGAACCATATTTTACAAAATCATAAATTTTACCTAATTGATAGAATTTTCCATTAGATGATGACTTCCCAAAAGCATGAACAGCTAATCTTGTAGTGAAAACATTTGTTTTATTTATTTTTGCAAAATCTGGAGCTTCATTTTTAATAATTGTTGCACCATTATCCTTTGTAAAAATATGAGCACCAAAGCTTGAATAAAGGAGGCATCCATCATTGTTTAAAGATCCTATCATTAAACGAGTGGAAACTGGGTTGAAATTATTATCGATATTAATTTTATTACTTGTATTGAAACTATCATTGCTAAAAAAGGCTTCAGTTGCAGTAACGAAAACACCTGTTTTTTCATCATACATTTGAAATGATGCCATTTCATTAGTAGCGGGATTTAATGTAGTTTGTATAAAGCCAGAAGATTTAGGTGCTAATTTTACGGGATTACTCCAATTAACTAATGAAAAGATAGTCTGACTATTGTCAAAAACTGTAGAATTAGCGATAGTTGCATCGCCTAAAACAGTTAATTTATTCCAGCCTTTTGCTAAAACAAAAAAGTTTAGAGGAACACTATTAACTTTGTCGATTTGTATCCTTATTGTATTTGTTCCAGTCTTAACATTAGGGCTAATTAATAAAATTTTGGTATTTGTAATTTCATTTGGAACTACTTCTGTTTGATTGATGAAAACTTTCGTTGGATAATCTTTATTAACAAAATTAGTTCCTTTAAGTTCTAGATTTTCTCCATTTATTACAAAATCAGAAGTAAGTTCTGTAATTGTAATAGGAAGTGGCTCTTTTATTTCTGGTAGAACAGGATTTTCAGTATTTCCAGAATCATCATTAGAACAGGAAACAAATAATCCTCCGACTAAGAGAATAGTAATTAATAGTAATTTTCTTTTCATTATATATGAGATTAGATTTGTTGTGTAAAAAAATGGAATTATATAATGTAATCAATACGGGAAACCTCATTTATAGATTTTTTATATAAAAAAAGCGAAGGAAATTTTCCTTCGCTTTTTAAATTATGAGGTTTAATTGCAATTAACTGTTTATCAGTATATCATTTTGGTAATAAAATTATAACTTTTTCAATCCTTTTAAATCTGAAGAAGTTCCTTCTATAATACTGATGGCAACACCACCGCCCGGAGCTAAATATTGCTTCAGTTTGCTTTTTGAGTTTACGATAACTTTGGTAACCGTATATTTTTGCGGATTCTGATTCCAATTGGCCTCTTTCGCATCGGCATAAATAGTGGCAGCGAAATTTTTTCCTGCAGGTAAATAATCAAAAGAAATGTTAGTTGTTCTTGAATTTTCATCTGTAATACCGCCAATAAACCACTCGTTTTTACCTTTTGCTTTACGTGCAATTGTAATGTAATCTCCAGGTTCGGCTTCTAAAATGTAACTGTTATCCCAATCTACAGCCACTTCTTTAATGAACTGAAATGCATCTGGAAAACGCTCATAATTCCCCGGAATATCAGCTGCCATTTGCAACGGACTGTACATGGTTACATAATAAGCCAATTGTTTTACCAAAGTTGTGTTTACTCGTTGTAAACTTCCTGTTCCGTAATAGGAAAGGTCGGTCTGGAAAATTCCAGGAGTATAATCCATCGGACCTCCCATTAAACGGGTAAATGGTAAAATTGTAGTATGATCCGGAGCTAATCCTCCCATCGATTCGAACTCAGTACCGCGCGCTGATTCCTGAGCAATCCAGTTTGGAAAAGTACGGTGTAATCCCGTCGGACGAACCGCTTCGTGGCTGTTGATCATAATTTTATAATCGGCAGCACGTTTCGCAACGTTGATGTAATGATTCACCATCCATTGTCCGTCATGATGTTCGCCACGTGGAATAATTTGTCCCACATAACCTGTTTTTACAGCATCATAACCGTTATCATTCATAAATTGAAAAGCACGATCTAAACGACGTTCGTAATTGGTTGCAGATCCAGAAGTTTCGTGGTGCATAATAATTTTTACACCTTTTGAAGCTGCATAAGCATGAACTGCTTTTACATCAAAATCTGGATATGCTGTTACGAAATCAAAAACGTCTTCTTTCCAATTGCCAATCCAGTCTTCCCAGCCAATATTCCAGCCTTCGATAAGGATTGCATCAAAGCCATTTTTAGCGGCAAAATCAATGTATTCTTTTGCTCTTTCTGTTGTGGCTCCATGCTTTCCGTTTGGAGTAAGTTTCGTAAAATCATCTGTCATTTTTACGTTGTTTTCTTTCCCGAAAGCCCACGTACTTCTTCCTGCAACGAAATATTCCCACCAAATTCCGATGTATTTTACAGGTTTAATCCATGAAACATCTTTATAACTTGTTGGTTCGTTAAGGTTTAAAATTAATTTTGAAGCTAAAATATCAGTTGCTTTATCACTTACGACAATGGTTCTCCAAGGTGTTTGAGCATCAGTCTGCATGTAGCCTTTTGCACCAACGGCATCCGGAGCCAAATGACTTGTCATTTTGTTGGTTTTAGCATCAACTTCAAGATACATGGCAGGATAATTAATTAATCCAGCTTCGTGAATGTTGATGTATAAACCGTCATCAGATTTCATCATTGAAGGTGTTTGTACAGACAATTCTTTTATTGGCTGTTGTGCATTGATTTCAATAGTAGCTTTTTTCATCAAAGTAGGAATTTCTGAAATCTTTGATGTTGTATAAGCATATTCGTTGGTATCATAATCTCCCGGAATCCAGAAAATTTTATGATTTCCAGCCAAATTAAATTCAGTGCGCTCTTCTTTTATTACAAAATAATTCAGGTCATTTTGTTTAGGAAATTCATATCTAAATCCCAATCCGTCGTTGAATAAACGGAAACGAATACGGATAAATCTATTGTTGTTTTTTGCCTGAGCTAATGTGACAACCAATTCGTTATAGTGATTGCGAATTGTTTTTTCTTCGCCTAAAACCGGATTCCAATTTTCATCAACAGAAGACTGAGCTGTGTTTGTAATGGTAAAACCATCGATAAACGAAGTGTTGTTTTTAAGCTCTAAACCTAGAGAACTTGGTTTAATAACCGGTTTCTGTTTGTATGATAATTGATAAGAAGGAATGCCCCCTTCTTTTAATTCAAATTTTAAAGAAAGATTTTTGTCTGGCGAAGTTATTTCTTGTGCCTGAAGCCAAAATGTGCTCAGGAATACAAAAAATAAAAGCGTTGTTTTTTTGCTGAAACGCATTTGAAGCAATGATTTTTGGGATTGAAAATTCATGTTATTTAATTTTTTGCAAATCTAATTCTATTTAAACCTGCATTGGTATTAATTTTTCAATATTACGTATTGAAAAGGTTGAAGGGTTATATCTGAACCAACGATGACTGAAGCTCCGGTAAAAGCATCTTTCCAGTTTCCTTTTAAAGTGTTTGGAATAAGATGTTTTACTGTAGAACTGGTTAAATTAGAAAGTACAAAAACTTTCTCTGTATCTTTTTCCATAGTAAAAGCGCTTACTGCATCACTGCTGTAGCCGGTATATTCTCCTGATTTAATTGCTTTACTTGTGTTTCTAAAAGCGATAATTTTTTTGTATTCAGCAAGAATTTCATTATCGGCAGTCGACCAGTCAATTGGTGTTTTGGCAAAATAATTTAATCTTTTATCGTAACCAATTTCCTGTCCGTTATAAATCATTGGAACCGATTTTAAATAGGCAGCGACTACAAAGATGGCGATAGATCCTTTTTTGCCCCCAAAAAGTTCTAAAGGTGTTCCGTCAGAAAGGTTTACGTCGTGATTACTTGTGTATCTAACCACTCTGTTTTCTGGATTGTAATTGTTTGCATATTCAGTTGCATTTGAATTTTGAATGGTTGCAGCTGGTTTATTTTCTTTGAAAAGCTGTTCTATTGTATAAAAGAAATTAAATCCAAAAGTATAATCAAAACCGGATGTAAAATGGTTGACTTTTGAACCTTCAGCCAGCATTAAAATAGTTTGGTTTTTTTTGATTTTTCGAAGCTTTGTTATGGCATCTGACCAGAAATTATTCGGAACAAAATCAGCATAATCGCATCTGAAACCGTCAATATTAGCGTTGTAAACCCAGTATGACATGGCATCGATCATGGCATCTTTCATTTCAATGTTATTAAAATCTAACTGTGCCACATCATTGTAATTTGTTCCCGGAGGAATGATGATATTGCCGCTTGCATCCTGCTGATACCAATTTTTATGCTGTGTAATCCAGGCATTGTCCCACGCTGTATGATTGGCAACCCAGTCTAATACAACGGCCATGTTTTTTTTGTGTGCTTCTTCAACTAATGTTTGAAGATCTTGTAAAGTTCCAAAATCAGGATTAACTGCCTTATAATCTTTAACGGCATAAGGAGATCCTAATTCGCCAGTTGCTCTTTCTTTTCCAACAGGGTAAATAGGCATTAAGTAAATGACATTTGCACCCAATTCCTGAATCTGAGAGAGTCTGTCCTGAACGCCCTTTAAGTTTCCGGCCTGACTAAAAGCACGAATATTTACCTGATAAATTATGGCATCTTCTTTTTTGGGCATTTTTTCAAAAGATGTTCCATATTGTGTATAAGGAGATTCTGGCGTTTTGTTATCGTCATCAGAAGAACTGCAGGAGATAAATGCTATGGCCAGCAGAAATGTATAAACGATTTTTATGTTTGATTTCATGTTTCTTTAAATTTAGTTGTAATGGCTGAGAGTTTAGGATAACCTGCCTTTCGCTCAAAAAAGGCAGGTATCACTCAAACTAATCCAGCTTTATTACAATGTTAGATTATTTTTTAACGATAGTACAAGATGCGGTTGCAGGATATCCTGTTACTGCCGGATCTATTTCGTTTATGGTATAGGTTATTTCGTAAGTTCCTGCTTCATTAATAGTATAAGCACCGCCATTATCTTTATTAATAGTATTGGTTGATGGATCTGCAGGACCATAATTTACATCCCAGTTATCATTCAATCTAAATTTTAAAGCTCCGGGCAATAAATTGGCAGTTACTTTCCATGTTTTGGTTTGATGATCGTATGACATTGGTATAGAGTGATTCCATCCATAATTTGCATCACCAGCAGTTTGATCTGCAGTTGCTGAAGCTGGTCCAACAATTCCCCACGCATAATTAACAAAACTCCATTTTGAAGTATTTAAGTTTACTTTGATTTGATAAGAACCTTCGCCAGGAAGCGCAAAATCTGCTGTACTCATGTTTTTCAAATCATAGTTAGTAGTTCCTGCTCCATAAAATTGTGCCCAGTTTCTTTCTATATTCAATTTAAATACTGGTCCATAACCGGGTTTTACAGAAACATATCCTTGATAAATACCTTTTGAAATAGCAGTTAAAGAGGCCGCTGTATCTACATTCCATTCTCCCTGATATGCTCCCGGCATATAAATTTCGCCAAAAACAACGCTTTTTTCATATGGTGTAATAGCTATTGTAATAAAATCAGAATAAATCTTTCTGTCCATTACAGCTTCTACACGAACAACTATTTTTGCCGCAGCACCGGGCTCGAGACCCAGGTCTGTGGCAATTTTATTTAAGTCTCTTCCGTTTAATGATTTGCTCAAAACATCTTCACCAACTTCAACTCGCTGGGCTTTTTGCCAGGCATTGCTGCCGCCGGTATCACCAATTAAATCAAATTGAAGGGCATAGGTAACAGGCGCATCAATAGGAAATGTTACTTTTGGCCAGGAAAAAAGAACAGCATTGTCATCAGCAGTATCTTCTGTTAGTAGTATAGTGCTTGAAGAAGCAATAACTTCAGAGGGAAAACTGGCTGCTTTTAAAGTGGTTACTTGGGCAGATTCACTTTCGCAGGAAACGCCCAAAAAAAGCAGGCTCCCTAATATGAATAATTTATTGATATATTTTTTCATGATAGTTGGTTTATTGTGGGTAGCCAGGATTTTGTTTTAATGCTTTGTTTGTATTTAAAGCAGATGTTGGAATTGGAAACAATTTTCTAAAAGCTGGTGATTCAGGTCTGAATTCGTTAGCTGATAAAAATTTATTGAAACGAATCATATCCTGTCTTCTGTGTCCTTCCCAGTTTAATTCAAAACCTCTTTCGTCATAAATGTTATCAAGAGTAGGGTTGGCTGCTAATCCGTCTAATCCGGCACGTTGTCTGACGGCATCAAGAAAAGGTTTTGCTGCACCGGCGTTTCCTAAGCGAACATTACACTCTGCGATCATTAAAATGATATCGGCATATCTGTAAATTGGAAAATCATTAGAAGCTCCGCCTCCTGTATTTGCACCGGCTGGATAAAATTTAATATTACGAACCCCAGCTTGAGGATCTGCTCCCGGAAGATCGATAGACTGAACATCTAATGTGTAATTCACGCCTCCTGGCTGCGGACCTGCTAAAAACTGTTTTTTACGAATATCAGTATCAGCATATTTTTGGTAGAATCCTTTAGGAACAATTGTGCCATTCCAACCATTGTATTTTAGGTCAGTTATGCCATGAGCACCATATAAACTTCTAACAGCATACACATTACGTGATAAAACATCGATTGTTGCGTAGATGGATAAAATAGTTTCATCCTGAGGTGAAACATCTCCAAATAGCTCGTAATATTTATTACCAAGCGGGTTAGCTGCATCAGCAGCTCCAGAGTGAAGAGAAAATCCGCCTTCACTTACTTTGTTACAAGCAGCTAAACATTCATTCCATTTTGCTTCACCGGTATAAACTTCTGCATTAAGATAAACTTTTGCTAATACGGTATAAGCGGCCCATTTATTGAATCTTCCGTAATATTCTCCTCCTTTGGTATTCGAAAGTAATTCGGCATTTTCTGTAAGTTCTTTTACAATAAAATTATAAACTTCTTTACGGCTTGTCTGCGGAATTTGATCTGCGGGAGTATTGTTATCTGTAAAAAAAGGAACATCTCCAAAATCATCAATCAATAAATAATAGAAAAAAGCACGGGTTACTTTAGCTTCGGCAATCTTTGAGGCTTCGGCATTAGATTTTTCTAGTAATTCTATTGCTAAATTGGCTTTAAAAACACATCGGTACAACCAGTTCCAGGTATTGCTTATAATACCTTCGGTTGGTAACCATTCGTGCTTATGCAAGCGGGCAAAATCTTGCTGCCAGTTTCCGTCATTTCTATGCGGAATAACTTGTTCATCAGATGACATACAATTCATGTCGTACCAGCCATTATCTGCTCCGGCATAACCCACGCCATTATAATTATCTCGGGTAAATTCGCCAGGTATTTGAGCATAAATGCTTGCCAGTAAACTATTGGTTCCTTCGGGAGTTGCGTAAAACTCATCTGCAGGATATTGGTCGTAGACAGTTTCACTAACATCTGTACAGCTAACCAAGGCCAAGAAGCAAATACTTCCTGCCCATACTATATTTTTAATTTTCATTTCTTTTACTATTTAAATTTTACAGTTAAACCAAATGCAATACTTCGGGTACGCGGATAAATTCCTTTGTCACCACCAAAATTGTCTGTAGGATTACCACTTCCGCTTATATTTAATTCAGGATCCATACCTGTATAATTAGTAATAAGCCATAAATTATTTCCTGTAAGAGAAAGTCGAATCGAGTCAACATATTTATCTGTAAAACGGAAGCTGTATCCCGCTGTAATATTATCTAGTCTTATGAAAGAACCATCTTCTAACCATAAATCAGAGCCGTATGTAGAAGTAACAACTCCTTTGTCAACAGCACTTTCTAAAACATTCGATTTACCAACGTTTTCCAGCATACTTAGCCTTTGATTAAGTGCATTGTAAATTTTATTTCCTCCTGAGCCTCTCCATAACATAGAGATATCAAAATCTTTGTAACGGTAAGATGGATTAAAAGCAAATGTATAAGTTGGTAAAGCTGAACCGGCATAATAACGGTCTGGACTATCGGCATTCTGATTGATAGGGCCTCCGCTTCCGTCGCGATCTAATACAGTTTCTGCTCCATTACCGTCAACACCTGTAGACTGCAGAATATAAAATGCTCCAACTGGTTTTCCTTTTACCAGATAAGAATTTGCTGTTCCCCATCCTACATAGGCAGTAGTTAATTCCTGCCCGTTGTATCTTCCGTTTAGATTAAGGACTTCATTTTTCATAAACGAAGCGTTGCCGGATAGTGTTAGTGTACTGTTTTCTGTTCGGATTAGATCATATGCCAAGGAAATCTCTAATCCTTTGTTTGAAATACTTCCTACGTTCGCTTTTATATAATTGTAATCATTTCCTTGTTGAGGTAAGGTATAATCCAGCAATAAATCATCTGTTTTTGCATCATATACATCTATTGTTCCTCTTAATCGATTGTCAAAAAGTGCAAAATCAAGACCAATATTAGTTTGCTTTTTAGTTTCCCATTTCAGATCCGGGTTAGCATTTTGTTTTGCACCGTAGTTGGTGATTTGTGAACCTCCAAAATAAGTTAATCCACGGTCGCCTATTAAAGCAATAGAGTTTTGAGGAAGAAGACCTTGCTGGTTTCCTGTTACACCATACCCTGCACGTAATTTCAGTTCGTTAAATAAATTTTGGGTTCCCATAAAAGATTCCTTGTTTATTTGCCATGCTAAGGATGCCGATGGGAAATCTCCCCATTTGTTATTTGATCCAAATACGGATGCTCCATCTCGTCTAAAACTTCCTGTAAATAAATAACGGCTGAGCAAAGAATAATTTACGCGTCCTAAAAATGATACCAATGTTCTGTCATTTTTGTAGGATGTTATATCACCGGGTGCAACTTTTGAAAGATCACCAAGCTGAAGCGCATTGTAAGTTGTTTTATCACTAATAAAGCCTTTTACCTTAGCATAATTTCCCTGATAAGTTTGATTTTGCCATTCGTATAATGCCAGTGCATTTATGTTGTGAATACCAAACGTTCTTTTGTAAGTTAAACTAGCATTTGTCAATCTTTCATTTTGTTTTTTATTTCGAATGTCTGCGTACCCTTTTTGATCAATTGCATAAGCATTTGTTGAAGAGGCAGGAAGATAATAGCCATACATTTCATTCATTTTTCTCCAGCTTCCAAACCAGCTGGCCGTTAATCCTTTCGCCAGATCCAGATCTGCTTTCAGACTTCCAAATAAATTATCTTCTTCTTTTTCATTTGTAACAGTTTGCGCCGCTGCATAAGGATTTAAATATTGAAACACATTAGGATCTGTAAAATAACTTCCATCAGGATTTAAAACAGGATCTGTTGGTCTCATTAAATAAGCATTTGTAATCAAATTAGACATATAGGCAGCAGTTCCAATATCACCAATAGTATTGTTTCCGTTAATGATACCATTAGTTAAATTAAAAGTAAGTTTCAATTTATCATCAAGTCCCATTTGTGTTGCCTGAATACGGCCAATGTATTTTTTATTATTGGTATTAATTACAACACCATCTTGTAAAATAGCAGTTACAGAAGCTCTGTAGTTAAATTTATCTGTTCCTCCGCCAAATGCTAAAGTATGTGTCTGCGTTAATCCAGTTTGTGTTAAAAGTCCATACCAGTCTGTATTTGAACCATGATTTGATGAAGCCGGCACACCTACAGATTGAGCTGTTTTCCACCATTGGTCAGCACCAAGCATATCTAATTTTTTTGGAATAAAATCTAAGGATGATGAACCAATATATTCTATAGTAGTTTTTCCTGCTTTATTCTTTTTTGTTGTTACTATGATTACACCAGGTGCTCCTCTGGAACCGTAAACCGCGGTAGCCGAAGCATCTTTTAAAACATCAATACTTTCTATCTCACTTGGCGGAACCTGATTTAGTAAGTCCATATTTCCCTGAATACCATCTACAACTACCAGAGGGTCATTTCCGCCAATTAAAGAACCAATTCCTCTAATACGAACACTTGGACCAGAACCTGGTTCACTGCCTATTTGCGTAATATTGACACCCGCAGCTTTACCCGAAATTAATTGTAAAGGATTTACAATCGCACCCTGATTCATGTCTTTTGCAGCAATTGAAGAAACAGCTCCGGTAACATCTTTTTTAGCAGCGGTTCCATAACCTACCACAACTATTTCCTGTAAATCTGTAGTGTCAGGAAAAAGCTGAATGTTGATAACAGCTTGGCCGGCAGTAATTTTTTTCTCTTTATAACCTACAAACGAAACGATAATTACAGATTGGCTGCTTTCGACAGTAAGTTTGTATTTTCCGTCAAAATCAGTTACCATTCCATTTTTAGTACCTTCTTCAATAACAGAAGCACCAGGTAAAGGCAGACCATTTTCGTCTGTAATAATACCAGATACAGTTTGTTTTTCAAATTTGATGGTCTCAGTCTTAAGTTCTGGTTTTTTTAGAATAATTTGCATGTCCCTGATTTTAAATTCGGTTGGAGTTCCTTTAAAAATTTTGTCTAAAACGACATATATAGACTGATTTTTTACTGAAATCGAAACCGTTCGATCTAAGTCGATATCGTTCAATTTGTAGATAAACCTGAAGTCGGTTTTTTGCTCAATGGTCTCAATAACCTTTTCGATTGTTGAATTGTTTAGTTCAAGAGTAACTTTTGTTTTTTGGGCATAAGTATTCCCTCTAATATTAAACATGGCGACCAAAAGAAGTAGTGTAGTTAGTTTCAATTTTAGGTCATTTTGGAACAATGAGTATAGGAACCCATTATTCTTAGATTTTTTTTTCATAATTTTGTTAATTGATTGTAGTTAATTCGTTATATTCAATCACTTAGTTAATCGGAAATTGTTCGCAGCTCTTTCCGATTTTTTTATTCCCGTAATGTTATCTCATCATATATTATATTGGTTTTAGTGGTTATTTAATTAGTATTTGATCGTTTTTTATCGTGTAATTAATACCGTGAATGTCGTTGAAATAACTCATCACTTTATCAATAGATTCGTCTCCAAAACTTGCATTGAACTTTTCGTTGGCCAATTTCTCATTTTTGTTTACAATTGTAACATTATAGCGTCTTTCCAGTTTTGTAATGATGTTTTTAAACGTCATATTTCTAAAGGTTAATCCGCCGTTTATCCATGAAGTATAGATATCAGTGATAACTGCTTTAGTCGAAATTGCCGCATTTCCTTTGTTGAAAGTTCCTTTGAATCCTGGTTTTAAAACCGTATTTATTGAGGCATCAAATTCTTTATCTGCCTCATACATTCCAACAGATCCTTCAACCAAAACAACATCTGTAGAAGCATCTTCAGGATAGTTTGAAACATTAAAATGAGTTCCTAAAACACGTACATTCAAGTTATTGGCATTTACAATAAAAGGATGTTTTTTATCTTTCGCAACATCAAAAAAAGCTTCACCATCCAGAAAAATCTGTCTATTTTCGCCTGGAATAAATTTTACAGGATATTTTAAAGTAGTTCCTGAGTTTAAGTGTACAAATGTTCCATCAGATAACTGAAGGCGGAATTTTTTTCCGTACGGAATTTTAATTGTGTTGTAAACTAATTTCTCTGGATTAGAACTGTTTTCATATACTATTTTGTCTCCGTTTTGATTTCCTATAATATTCCCGTCTGCATCTTTTACCAGAGCAGTATTTTTTTCTGAAATAATCTGAACATCTCCATTTTCTAACTGCAATACAATGTCAGAGCTTTTGAAATCGAATTCCTTTTCAGCCGATTTATTTGAAAGACTTGATTTATAAAAAAAGCCAATTCCCAGCAAAACCACAATTGAAGCAGCAATTGAAATATATTTTCTGAAATTTGATTTTTTTTGAGGCATTTCAATTACAGTTTCTTCTTCTTTTGAAGCCGAAAGGATATTCATAAAAATATCATCAGCAGTTTTTTTATTCATTTTTGGCATGTCACCAAGAAGCTGCTGTATATCTTCTACAGTTGGAAAGTCATCAGTAAGTTGATTTTTTTTGTAATAAGCCACTACCTCGTTAATTTCTTCGGGTGTACATTGGTTTAAAACAAACTTTTCTAAAAGAGATTGTATTTCAGAATTTGAATTCATTACGAATTGTTTTTGAAGGGGTTTGATATAATACAGATGAAAAGGATTTGAGTACTACTCAAACGTTGTAAATTTTTAAATTTTAACATTTTCAAACTTATAAGTTATTGATTTTCATGTTGTTTTTGGGTAAGGTTTTTTTGTGAAAATTCAAAGAGGATGTGGTTTTTTTACTAAAGATTAAAAGGATATAATAAATTTACACAGAATTTTAATTGTGCTTAATTCTCATCCTTAAAAGCGATTTTTCAGAAGACTCTCCACAATCATATCAAACATAGCCTGTGTTGTAAACCACAGGCTATGTTTGATAATGATTACGAATTTTGAGGAAATTTTCTTGGTAAATAGAAGAAAATTATGCAGAAAAAAGAAATAAAAAAACCAGTGCAAACCTGTTTTAGACCAATATAATGTAGCCCATTTTATTCAGAATCAGCAAAAAAAAATCACTCGAAAAGAGTGATTTTAATTGGTTAACATGTGGTTTTGGTTAGATAATTTCATCATGAACTTGAAAAAAGACCCGCATTGATTCTAATGCTTTGCTCATTTGGTTCCTGACAGTATTTATAGAGATGCCGAGTTCCTGACTAATTTCTTCATAACTCATGCCTTTCTTTCGTGACATTTTAAAAATTTGCTTCCGCTTTGGCGGTAATTGTTTCATGGCCTGTTTTCGGAGTTTTTTACAATCCTCTTCACGAATCGTATAATCTCCGTATTCATGTGATTTTTGACTCTCATAAAAAACGGCTTCTTTCAACGCCAAATCATTTGCTGCTTTATTCAATAAATTAAAAGCCTGATTTCGGGCGATTGTAAAAATATAAGCTTTAAAAGACTGCTCTAAATTCAGGTTGTCGCGATGCTGCCATACCTTCATAAAAACATCCTGAACATTTTCTTCTGCAGCTTCTCTCGATTTTAATAAACTTATACTGTAGCCATAAATATCCTGATAATACAAATCAAATAAGGAACGAAATGCTTTTTCGCTGCCATTCTTGAGTTCGCTTACCAATAATTTTTCGCTATAGTCTTTGGCTTCCAACATTAAATTAATTAGTTTCTGTTTTAATCTAATTATATTACGATACTATCAAAAATCGATACTCTAATGCTTTGAGAGGTTAACAAATATATAAAAATATTATTCTCATAAAAAAGTGGTAAAAAAAACTTATTTGTGTTTTTTTAGAGGCATTATCGCTAAAATCTCAGTAAATACGGTAGTAAACGCATTTTATGAAGTTGGTATCTTTTTGGCTTAAATTTTAAAAATTAACTATTTTGAGTTCTTGTATTTGAGAATATTCCTATTTTATCAGATATGAAACGAACGATCTGTATGGTTAATAACAAAAAAATCCTTTTATCTAAGACAAAAGGATTTTTCAAAATTGAAATAATATAAGATCTAAAAATTAGATGTATTTTAATTAGTTTTTCAAGTCTTTAATTACTTTAAAAGCAACGTCAACCTGATCTTCACCAACTAAAATGGTAAATTCGTTTGAAGTAGAAATTACTTCATTAATGATGATTCCTTCCCAGGCTAAACGCTGGAAAATGAAGTAATAAATACCAGGAACAACAATATTTTCTTTTGGTAATTTTACAGTAATCGAAGCCAGATTATCTAATTTCTGAATTAGTTTTTCTCTCATAAAGTGTTTTTCAACTAAATGATTTACGCTGCTGCTAACCACGATATTAGTTTCGTTTACACCACGGGATGAGGTGTAGAAAATATCAGATAATGCATTGATATCAGAAATTAAATCAGCTTGTTTGTTTAAAACAGTTTCAGAAGCTGCAAAAGTATAATCCGTCAATTCGGATCTTACTGTAATCTCACCAATATTTTTAATTACTTTATTGATTTTGTGATTCAATTTAAAATCTAATTCTTCAGTAAGCCTTTTTAAAGACATTACAACTGCACCTTGTTTTACCTCTTTACCAAACTCACTTTCCAACTCAGTCATAATGTTCCGAGAAAGAGAAGTTAAGTTAATAATTCCCAGCGATAAAGCGTTTAACAGAAATGGTTTCGTTTTGATGTAATTTTCGACGATTGAAGAAACAGTTTTCATAATTTTTTTCTTTTTTTTTTGTAACTTAATTGGGTTGGTTTAGTTAATTTGATGTTATAAATCTCTGCAAAGATAAATAAAAAAACAATTTGTTACAATTATAACAATAAAAAATTATGTTAAAAGTGATAAAAAGCATCGGTAAGATGTTCAATTGCAAATGATTCCCTGTTTTTATGGATAGCAATGATGTCAAAACGAACATTTAAGTCTTCTTTAAAATCCTTTTCCCTATAGTTTATGTAGGCATTTACTGCCTTAATAAGCAGTTGTATTTTTTTTGGCTTCACAAAATCCTGCGGAGAACCAAAATCTAAACTTGATCTTGTTTTGACTTCTACGATTGCCAGAATATTATCTTTTTTAGAGATAATATCTATTTCGGCTTTTTGAAAAACCCAATTTCGATCCAGAATTTCATAACCATTTTGTTCAAGATATTCTACAGCAAGTTCTTCTCCTTTTTTTCCTAGTTCATTGTGTTCGGCCATATTTTTTTGTTTCAGGTTTTGAATTTTTGATGAAATTTTTTGCATGCAAAGACGCGAAGTCACAAAGTAAAATTTAAACTTTGCGACTTCGCGTCTTTGCGAGATTTTATAATGTGGTATTTTTTTCTGGACTTAAGAAATAATGTTATTTCTGAAAAGTAACCGTGCTTCCGGATGCATTTACATCAATAGAAATTGTGCTTCCCATAATTAAAGCACGATTGTCCTGAATATGTCCAGCCGGGAAATTGAAAATTACCGGAATGTTGTATTTTTTGGTAACATCGTCAATGATCTCTAATGCATTTTTGCCCCAAGGCACTTCATTATCTTTCATTTTGGTCATACCTCCAATCATAATTCCTTTTAAGTTCTCAATACATCCGTTACGTCTTAAATTCATCATCATACGATCGATATGATACAGATATTCATCCAAATCTTCAATAAACAAAATCTTGTCTTTACAATCAATTGCTGATGGAGAACCCAATAAACTATATAAAATAGAAAGATTACCGCCTACTATTTCGCCGGTTCCCTGACCAAATCGGTTCATTGGATGAGGAGGAATTGAATAAGATAATGGTTCTCCAAACAAACTCGATTTCATTGAACTAATGGCTGCAGGAGTTGCACGCGGAATTGTAACCGGCATAACACCATGAATGGATTTATAGCCCATTGTGTTTAAATGATTGTGCAGAACGGTAACATCACTAAAACCAATAACCCATTTTGGATGTTGTTTGAATTTTGTAAAATCCAATAAATCTAACATTCTAACGGTCCCATAACCACCGCGAACGCACCAAATCGCTTTTATATTGGGATTATCTAACTGCTTTTGGAAATCAGCTGCACGCTGCTCGTCTGTTCCTGCTAATTGGTGATAATCTAATCCTATTGAGCTTCCAATTACCGCTTCTATGCCCCAGCTTTTCAGCAAGTCTATGGTTGGTTTTAAATTGTCATCAATATTTTTTCTGGCTGTTGCCACAAGAGCAACAGTATCTCCTTTTTGTAAATAAGGTGGTGTTATCATGATTTGTTGAGATTGACAGGTGAATGATTGGAAAGCAAAAATAAGAAATGCCAGTTTACAAATTGTAAAGTGTTTCTTTATGTCTTGTAATGGTTGTAGTTTCATAGTTCCTTTTCCTTAAATTGTAATTTTATTAAATAGTTAACCTTTATATTTTCTTTTTAGTTCATCTAAGATAAGCATTAAGCCTTTATCTGCTTCCTCAGATTGTATATTTGCAAAAATGATAAAACCTTTGTCGACAGCTTTACAAATATACACTTTGGTTAAAAAAGTTCCCGGATTTCCATAATGAAAAGAGTATTGTAAATCCGTTTTTTTATCTGTTTCAGAATACCATCCAAACGAAAATTCAGGTAAACCATTGTGCATCATATCAAATTCCGAAGCCGAAAATACTTTTGATTTTCCTAATAAGCCTTGCAAATGCAGTTGTGTGAATTTACAATAATCAGGCAGGCTTACATTTATGTTTCCTGCAGATGAAAGCCAGTTTAATTTATAATTTAAAGCTGGTTTTTCAGGTTTCAAATCTTCATCATGTCCCCAAGGCTGGTTAATGTTCATTACATTGGGTTGTCCAAAACCAAAATCAATGTTTAAATTTTGACCCAATTCTTTTACTAGTGTTTCATAACTTTTGCCCGTTGCTTTTTCAAGCATAAGCCCAGCGGCAACATAACTGGGGTTTGACCAATATATATCCTGCTTTTCAGAAATTACTTTATTCTGTTTAAAAAACCACGCAATAAATTCATAACGTTGCTGCTGCTCATTTCCTTTAATTTCTTTTTGAGTTGGAGTTTCATTTCCATAAGACCAAGTTGGAATATGGGCTCTAAAAGTTATAAAATCTTTTAAAGTAAAATTAAACGCAGCAGGATTGCTCTTTGCTTTCAATTCAGGATATAAGTCGAAAAACTTAGTATCCCAATTTATCTTTCCCTCTTTAACCAAAATAGCAGCGATATAACTTGTTACTGTTTTGGTAATAGAACCCAAACGGAATTTATCTGATAAATCAGCTTTTAAATCAGTTCCAATTCTCTTATTTCCCAAAGCGTTTATTTCTAAAATAGAATCAGAAGTAACTACTGCATAAGCAACTTCGGGGATGTTGTATTTTATTCGAATACTGTCAACAAATCTGATGTTATTTTGAGAATAAGCTAAGTTAAAGAATAAAGAAAGCAATAAGAACAAATAGTTTTTTTTCATTTTTTGAAGAGACAAATTGAGTCAGCAAGTTACACGACAAATTGAAAATAAAAAAGCAATTCGGAAATAAAATATTTAGAAAATTCTTACAAATGTATAAAATTTTATAAATTGGCTTTTTTAATTCATTAAGCATATGCGCCTTATTTTTACTTTCTATTTGATTTTTTTCGGCATATTTAGTTCAAATGCACAATCTAAAAAATATGTTATTCATACCGCAGCATTTTACAATTTCGAAAATCTCTTTGATATTTATGATGATGCAAGCACAAATGATGACGAATGGACCCCAACCGGAGCTCAGCATTGGACAAAAGAAAAATACGAACAAAAACTTAAAAATCTTTCAAGGGTAATTTCAGAAATTGGAAAACCGGAAAATTCAAATGCACCTACATTAATAGGCTGTTCTGAAGTTGAAAATCGCGGTGTACTCGAAGATTTAATAAAACAAGAAAAAATAGCCGATTACGATTACGGAATTATTCATTTTGACTCACCTGACCAACGCGGTATTGATGTAGCACTTTTATATCAACAAAAATATTTCAGGCCGACTTCATATTCTAATATTCCATTACTGATTTTCAAAAACAAACCCATTCTTCAGGAAAACAATAATGAAGATTTAGGTGATGTTGAAATCAAAAACGTCGCTAAAAACCGGGTTTTTACCAGAGACCAGCTTTTAATTACGGGATTTCTTGAGAATGAAGAAATCCATATTATTGTTAATCACTGGCCTTCGAGATCTGGAGGAGAAAAAGCAAGCAGTCCGTTTCGTGAAGCAGCAGGAAGATTAAACCGAAAAATAATAGATTCTTTACAGCAGATAAATCCAATGGCAAAAGTTATAACTATGGGAGATTTAAATGACGGACCTTTTAATAAAAGTGTAAAAATAGAATTAGGAGCAAAAGCAAAAAAAGCTGATGTTCCAGAGTTTGGTGTTTACAATCCCTTTGAAGAAATGGCAGAAAGAGGATTGGGGACTCTCGCTTTTCGTGATTCCTGGGATATATTTGATCAAATTATCATGACAAAATCTTGGGTTGAACCTGATTTTTCAACTTTTAAGTTTTGGAAAGCAGGTATTTTCAATAAACCGTATTTAATTCAAACTTCGGGTAAATATAAAGGATATCCGTTGCGTAATACATTAACAGAAGCAGGTTTCAGCGATCATTTTCCGGTTTATATTTACCTCATACGAGAAATAAAATAGATCCCGGTTTTCAGTCTGAATACGGAGACTGCGACTGTAAACTGAATACTTTTCATTACCTTAGCTTTTCATAAATTCTGAAAAAAATGGCTATAGCAAAACCGTTCAATCTAACCAAATGGATTGAAGAAAACCGACAATTACTAAAACCACCAGTTGGAAATAAAAATCTATATATTGATTCCGGTGATTATATTGTAATGATTGTTGCCGGACCAAACGCACGAAAAGATTATCATTATAACGAAACCGAAGAACTTTTTTATCAATTAGAAGGAAGCATTAAAGTGGTAATTCAGGAAGATGGCCAACGCAAAGAAATGGAATTAAATGCCGGCGATATGTATTTGCATCCTGCAAAAGTACCGCATTCTCCTGTTCGTTCAGAAGGTTCAATAGGATTGGTGATAGAGCGTAAACGTGCAGGACTTGGATATACTGACGGTTTACTTTGGCATTGCGACAACTGTAATCACAAATTATACGAAGTGTTTTTTGAATTACATAATATCGAAAAAGACTTTCTTCCTCATTTCGAACATTTCTACAATTCAGAAGAATTAAGAACTTGCGATAATTGCGGCACCGTAATGGAAACTGATCCTAGATTTACGGCCAAGAAATAATAGTATTGATCTCGAGTACGAGTAGTAAACCCGACAGGTTTTTAAAACTTGTCGGGTTTATTTTTATGTTAAAGAAAATTGAGTATGTCATTTTTGATATATATTTGCATCAAATATGATATTAAAAACAATCAATTATGATACAGGAAATAATTGCATATAAGAATATAGTAGATAATATTGAATCTTTAATGGATAAATCTCCGTATAAAAAAAACTATATTATTGAAAAAGTGGGTATTCCAAGCCCAACATTTTATCGAAAATTGAAAACCCAATCATTTACTCCGGATGAAGTATTGTCTATTGTAAAAATACTTTCGCCGGAAGAAGATTTTAAAATACGATTAAAGGCAGAAATAGAAAATGCAAAACGTGAATATGAAGAAGGAAATTTTATGACTCATGAGGAAATGTTACTTGAATTAAAAAAGAAAAACATAATTTAAAAGTTTAAGGTTTTCAAGGGTTTTTGACGATTGTCGTAAAATTCTATTAAATTAATAATATGTAAAACCTCAGTTACAAATTTTTGTGCAATTTCATTATTTCGAAATTGTTTTAGATAATTCCTTGTTGTATAAAACGTATAAGTTGCTCTTGAAGACCAAACAATTTTCATTAATAAAAATTTATCGGCCAATATATAAAAATAAACCTACAAATAGTTGAATTTTTACAACTCAAATTTTTTCCCCTGTTCAGGATAAAGGATCTTCAACCCCAAATCATTTTGATTTTTTAACTGCTCCTTGATTTTGGCAATACTTTTAGCAGGAGGTTTTAAATGCGTAATAATAATTTTAAAATTATTTAGGGAACCTTTCCCTGCTATTTCTTCTAAAATATGAAGCTCAGTCATTAAGTGATTTGGAGTTAAATGTCCAAATAAAAATTTATCCGGCTGTTCATTTGGGAATGAAACCTCAATAAAAATTCCTTTCAATTGTTTACTTTGAACCAAAGGCGAAACAGCAGTCCATAAAGCTTTTAGTTTATCGCTTTTTTCAACAGAATCAGGTCCTGTATCACCTAAATATAAAGCATAGTCATTGTCATTTTTGATTAAAAAAGCAGTGCTTTCAAAAGGATTCACGTGGCTTAAAGGAAAAGCCTTAACTGACATAGTTGTATTTGAAATCGGTGTTTCTTCACCTAAATTCAAAGTTTGAAAATGATATTTTTTCAAAGGAAATCCAGGGCCTTTATCTCCAAAATTTGCCCAAGTCTGATCATTAAAATAATGATTTTCAATCATTTCCATACATTTTTGAGTCGCATAAACGGTTTTAGAAGAATCGGCTGGAGAATTGATAATTAATCCCGAAACATGATCTAAATGCGCATGGGAAATCAGATATCCTTTTATATATTTTTTTAAAACCTCGCTGGTCGAAACTTTAAAAACTTTGTTTTCAATGGCTTTTTCAATTCCGGTATTTATAGTTCCCGCATCCAAGCAGATAAAATCTTTTGAGTTAGAAGGCGCTAATAAATAAGCCGAAAGATTTTTTTCATCAATTCCGCCTTTTATTCCAAGAGGCACAACCTGAAAAGAAGATTTTTGTTCTTTTTGAGAAAAAGCATTAAAAGAAATCAATACAAAACAAAGTAAAAGCCTGCCGAAATGGGTCATGTTTATAATTTTAGGAATACAAATTTCATCAAATTTACTGAATAAATCACTGTTGGTTTGCGTTAATACTTATATAATAACACTAATTTTACTTTGTTTTTAATAATTCAATTCGATTTGAAATTAATTCTAAAACAATATCTTTACATAAAAAATATAACAATTTTAACTAAAAAAGTTACAATGACAACAATAGCATCACAATTTGGCATGAATGAAGCTTTGGAACAACTGGGAATTAAACTGGTTAATGACGGAACTTCAACTGGAACAGAAAACTTTTCATCGGGCGAAATTTTAGATAGTTTTTCTCCTGTTGATGGAAAATTAATTGCATCGGTAAAAACTTCTACACTTGAAGATTACGAAAAAGTAATGCGTTCAGCAACAGAAGCTTTTAAAACTTTTAGGCTTATTCCTGCGCCACAACGTGGTGAAATTGTACGTCAGTTTGGAGAAAAATTACGTCAAAACAAAGAAGCTTTGGGTAAATTGGTTTCTTATGAAATGGGGAAATCATTACAGGAAGGTTACGGCGAAGTTCAGGAAATGATCGATATCTGTGATTTCGCAGTTGGATTATCCCGTCAGTTACACGGATTAACGATGCATTCAGAAAGACCCGGCCATAGAATGTACGAACAATACCATTCACTAGGAGTTGTTGGAATCATTTCGGCCTTTAATTTTCCGGTTGCCGTTTGGTCTTGGAACACCGCTTTGGCTTGGATTTCAGGAGATGTATGCGTTTGGAAGCCATCTGAAAAAACACCTCTTTGCGGTATTGCCTGTCAGAATATAATTGCTCAGGTTATTAAAGAAAATAATCTTCCAGAAGGAATTTCGTGTTTAATAAATGGAGATTACCAAATAGGGGAGTTATTGACAAAAGATACTCGTATTCCGTTAATTTCTGCAACAGGTTCTACCAGAATGGGCAAAATTGTGGCACAAACAGTTGCGGGAAGATTAGGAAAATCTTTATTAGAGTTAGGAGGGAACAATGCTATTATTGTAACGCCTGATGCCGATATTAAAATGACGGTTATTGGCGCTGTTTTTGGCGCTGTAGGAACGGCAGGGCAGCGTTGTACTTCAACAAGAAGATTGATTATTCACGAAAGTATTTACGATAAAGTAAAAGAGGCGCTTGTTGCAGCTTATAAACAATTGCGAATTGGAAATCCGCTTGACGAAAACAATCACGTTGGGCCACTTATTGACACGCATGCAGTTGAACAATATGCAATTGCTTTGAACAGAGTTGTTGCCGAAGGCGGGAAAGTTTTGGTTGAAGGAGGCGTACTTTCTGGCGAAGGTTACGAAAGCGGCTGTTATGTAAAACCTGCAATTGCTGAAGCCGAAAACTCTTTTGCAATTGTACAGCACGAAACTTTTGCTCCGGTTTTATATCTGGTTAAATATTCTGGAGAGGTAGATAATGCTATCGAAATTCAAAATGGAGTGGCTCAGGGATTATCGTCTGCAATTATGACAAATAACTTACGGGAAGCCGAAAGATTTTTGTCTGTAGTGGGTTCTGACTGCGGAATTGCCAATGTAAACATTGGAACTTCGGGAGCGGAAATTGGAGGGGCTTTTGGTGGTGAAAAAGAAACCGGAGGCGGACGTGAATCAGGTTCTGATGCCTGGAAAATTTATATGAGACGTCAGACCAATACAATTAATTATACCACAAATCTTCCTTTGGCACAAGGAATCAAATTTGATTTGTAAAAAACATAATTTACTGCAAAAACCACTTTTTCTATTTGGAAGAAGTGGTTTTTTTTATGCAAAATTTGTAGTAATTTATCTAGATTTGCAGCCAAACCCAAATAAATGAAACATACTTTACTTGCCTTTATAATTGTAATTTTAGCTGTAAGCTGTAAAAAAGAGACTGATAAAGTTTCTAAAACGACAAAACCAACAACAAAAAATGCTTCAGATTCGTCATCAGCAGGAGAAGAAGAGGAAATTTTTGATAGTGGTGTTCTGGCAGTTTTTCCTAAAACAGGAAAAAAAGCACAGGATTTTGTTATAGAACCCTATGAAATACAACTTCAGGCAGAAGGTTTTTTAAACGATGATGAATTAAAAGATATTGTTATTGTTTTAAACAACAAAAATGATAATACTGATATCCGTGCAGCTTTGGTACTTATTAAACAACAGGCAGGAGGTTATGTATTGCAGGAAACTTCATGGCATGCATTGAATGCTGAATATTCGTATGAAGGTTATAAACCCTATGATTATGAGAATATTGAAATTGATAAAGATAAAATTCTTCGTGTTACATTACAGGGAATTGGACCAGTTGGAACGAGACAAACAGAATATAAATACATAAATAATGAGCTGGTTCTTACCAAGATTCATACTTTTAATATGGGTGCGGGATCGCAAATAGGAGTCGATTATGATTTGATTAACGGAGTTGCTGAGGCGGAGTTGATTAATACAATGGTTGACAGTATGCCGAGTACAACCCAAAAGAAAAATTTTAAACTTAAAAGACAGCAGCTTTTTGTTGATGATAATCCGGATAGAGTTCTAAATGATTTGCCAGAAGCTGATTGGTAAAAGGAAACTTAAAAACGTTTCGGGAATTCTCAGTATTATAAAAACAAACAGCATGAAAATATTTATAACACTTTTTCTTTTGGCCGCGATTGCAGTGTCATTACAATTTTATTTTTTTAACGGTGAAGATCATTCAGAGAATTGGACAACATTAACAATGCCAATTACTATGGTGGTACTTTTGTGCCTAGTTTATTTTTATAGCCCTAAGAAAACGCTGTATCGCAGGTTTTTTGGCATAATATTGATAATCAGCAGTATAATTTCTGTAATTGTTTTTGGGCTTTTTTGGTATGTTGTACAATTAGGAAAAGCATTTTCACATTAAAGTCAGGCATGAAATATTTTACAAAAAGAGAAGATAGAATCAATGTATTGTTAACCATTTTATTGCTTATTATACTAATTGCAAATTCAATACAAATTTACAATTACAAGGCTGATGAAAGGTTTGAATGGAGCTCAGGTGTTTTAAGTCAAAAAGGAAATGTAATTCAGGTTAGAACCTGTTATTTTTATCATAGCGGCTATTGGAATTATGATGTAGATAAAAATCTTGTAATAGACGATGGCTGGGATGAAATAAATAGTTCTGAAAAAAGTAAGGAAAATTCTTTTTACCCTGATAGTTTGTCGATAACCTGGTTTTCTTACACAGAGAAAAAATTTTATAATGGAAATTTTAAATTGCCATATTCAACTATTTTAGAGAAGGCCAAAGAACTGAGAACAACAACCAGCCAATATGAAGAAAGTTTTGCTAAAGAGAATCCTGATCAAATTTCATTGGTATTTTTAGCAGAAGTACTGCCAAAAGGAAAAATTAGGATATGGATTTCTGATGGTGATAAAAAGTTTAAAATTGGACAATATTCTGCTAAACCTATAAATGAAACCTGGCATATTTTTGATGATATAGAGGAAAAAGATATAAATTCAAAAATAGATATTGATGAAAAAGCTGCTTTAGTAATGGAAAAGCATCGATATAATATTGAACTTAATCTTCCAGATGGATTTGATTTAAAAACGGCCGAAGTTGAATTGTTTAATCAAAACAATTGGAGTCTTGAAAACAGTAATAATCAGAAAGCCTTTGTTTTTGATCATATTCCTTCAGGGATGTCTCTTTCATGGGGAAATCATGAACAAAATTTTGCATCACAAATTAGTTTCAACGAATTAGAAACTTTAAATACTTTCAGAAAACTGGATGTTTCAGGAAATTCAAAACCTATACTGTTAGAATTGACTGTAAATAATAAAAATGACAGCATTCATATAATTTTAAAAAATGAGCAAAACAGGGTAAAAATTGTACCGTCTTACATAGATGTCTACACTTTAGCAAAATAAGAATGATACCGAAGTTGAATGTATACATTGCAAGTATGCGTCTTTTAAAACTTCATAAATAAATTTAAAACTACTATTAATGAGTTTAATTTTTTTAGCAGGACTTACACCTTTTGGATACGGATTTATAGGAGTGCTTCTTTTGTCTTTTATATTGGCCTATTTTTGGCTGAAATCAAACGGAAAAGAATATAAACTTGGGTGCGCATCTCTTGGTATTGCAGGATTTATTATTTGGTTTATTTTAATGTTTCCTACTTTCATTACATTTTCTGTTATAGAAAACGGAAACACAGCAGCTAAAATAGCAATTGTAATTTTTTGGCTTTTTATCTTGGGATTAATTGCCTATTTCAAATTTGCAAAAGATACTTCCAGCGTAAAAAATCTTATTTTCGGGTTTTTCAAATACCTGTTTTTTTTAATCGTTTTAGGTTTATTTCTGGTGTTATTTTTTGGAATGGCTTATTATGCTTACCAGCGGCTTTTTACAACAGAAAAAAATGAAGATCCTATTTGGGCAGCCCTCTTGTGTGTCTTTTTCGTGGCTGTGCTTATTATGGCAGGTTTCGGAATGTTAAACAAAAATAAAGAAGAGACTAAAAAAGTAAAATCAACTTTTAATAGTTTGAAACAGGCGAAATTAAAACCTGATTCAGTGATAGAACTAAATTTGTCTAAATCAAAATTGAACCAGTTTCCTTTAGAAATATTAGGCTTCAAAAATTTGAAATTTCTTATTTTAAGTCATAATGAAATCAGCGAAATCCCAAATGATATCAATAAATTAGATAAGCTTATAGGTATTGATTTAAGTAACAATCCAATTTCGGATGCTGAAAGAAACAAGATTCGCAGATTGCTTTCAAACGAAGTTGAAATTGTATTTTAGTGATTTCTGCAAAGAAATTTAATGTAAACTTTTTAAAAATGAATGAATTTTTTGATTTTCTTACTCAAAATGAAATAGACGGGGGAGTTGTTATATTCCTGATGATTTTCAGTTTAGGAATTGCCTTGTTTCAAACCGTAATTTTTTCAGGCTTATTTAATTTAAAGTTTCCAAGCTGGCTGTTTTTTATTTTATCTCCAATGCTTGTTGGAATTAGTTTTCTGATTAATAAAAGTTATCCTTTTGCGGTTATTTTGTTTTTATTCGCTTCCATTTTTTTATTTGCCATTATCGGAATGATTTATTCAGGTATTAGAAGCAGTAAAGACGAAAAAAATGAAAGAGAAAAATTCAACAGGAAACATAATATTCAAAAAACACCTTTAGGCAAACAGCTCCTTGGACTTTTAGTTGGAGCTTGTATTATTGCAGCTTTCTTTTATCTGGCAGAAAATGGTAATTTGAAACTTCTGTTCTTGGTTATTCCCGGTTTTATTATCATCAGCAATATCTTTTTTCCAAGTAAAAAGAGTAAGTTTATGAGGCTTCAATCTGTTTTGCCAACTTCAAAAATTGCTTCTGCTGCAATGGGACAAGTTGAAGTTGTGGGAGATTTAGAAGAAATAGAGACTATTATTTCGCCTTATTTCAGCAAACCCTGTATTGGTTATTATTATAAAATTGAAAAAGAAAGTAAACCGGATGATGATGGACGAACGACGTACAGCACGATTTTTACAGAATGCAAAACAGGTAAGTTTAAAATAAAAGATGAAACCGGATCTGTAGTTGTAGATGGGGAAGGGCTGGAGTATTATTTTGACCGTGTTGATAATCAGGAAGGCGGTAAAACGAGATATTCAGAAACGTATTTAAAAACCAACGATTATATGCTGCTTATTGGTTATGCTTCTTCAGTTAATGGAGAGACCCTCATTCAAAAAGGTGATTCCGATTCTGTTTTTGGTATTGCACTTCCCAGAAGTATTTCTTTTAGAAATAAATATAAACCACTTTTAGATTCTCTTTTAACAACGCTGTTTTTTATAACGCTTATACTCATTTATATCATTTTAAATTAAAAAATTATGACTGTTCAAAATATTGCATTAATTGCCGGAATACTGCTTCTTATTATATTTTTTAATTTGTTTATCAGAATTTATAATAAACTTGTTCTGCTGAAAAACAATTACGAAAAAGCATTTAGAAACATCGATGTTATTTTGATGCAGAGAGCAGATGAAGTGCCGGAACTGGTAAAAGTGGCCTCTAAATTTATGGAGCATGAAACCGCTATGCTTACAAGTTTAACCAAATTAAGAACTGATTTTTTGAATTCAAAAACGGTTGACGAAAAAATTGAAAATGCCAATGAGTTTTCAAAAGCAATGAAAAATCTTTTTGCCGTTTCTGAAAATTATCCAACTCTTGCCTCTAACACTAATTTTTTGGAATTACAGAAAAGAGTTTCACAAATGGAAGATAAAATTGCCGACAGACGCGAGTTTTTTAACGACAGTGTTAATCTTTATAATGTGGGAATCCAAGAGTTTCCTAATTTTATTCTGGCTAAAATAGCAGGATATAAAACACAACATTTATTTGATGTTTCACCAGAAGAAAAGAAATACGATGGAATTCAGTTTTAATAGTTTTTTTGGTTACGAAAATGAAATAAACAACCTGAAAGATCAGGTTTTACTTTATGGTTTTGCAGGAATAATTTTTACTATTCTGGGATTGCTTTTTTTGGCTGTCTTGTTAAGAAAGATAGGTTTAAATTCGGTCAACAGTTTTTTTGTTAATCCGCTTATGCTGGCTTTAGGCTTAACACTTTTAGTTTCCATTTTGCCTACAATTGTTTTGTATGTTGTGGCTTTGGATATTTCGGGCGTAAAAATTGTGTACAGCTGGATTACTATTTTTATCGGAATGGTTTTGTATGTAATGTTTAATCTGCAAACCATCAAAAGTTTTTTTAAAGAGTTTGGTAAAATGACCGAACAACAGGAATTTAGAAATAGGAATAGATAATTATAAAACTCAAAAGGCTTCCAAATCTGGAAGCCTTTCTTTTTAGAAAATATTCTAAATGCTTATTTTTTCACAATAGTCTGGTTGATTGAACCATCTGAAGTAAATATTTTCGCTAAATAAGTTCCTGAAGCCAAATTGTGCAAATCGATAGATTCATTTCCTTTTTGTGATGTTTTAACTAAAACTCCCAAAACATTGTAAATCTGAACTTTTTCTACTTTCTGATTTTGATCAGATAAAAATAAAGTTCCGGCTGCCGGATTTGGATATAAAAAAGGTTTAGTACTATTTGTTTCAATTAAAGATTCTGGCTGCGCGATTTTAAGAGTTGCAGTGTTGTAAGCCGTAATCATGTAGAATAAATTAGACGTGTCTTTTTTGGTAATCGTATGATTTCCTGCCGCAAGCGATACCGTAACAATTCCATTTGAAGCCGTTTTGTCTATATTATCAACTTTTATAGTTGCAGCAGTTTCAACAAAAACAAGGGTTAAAGTACTTGCCTGAGTAGTTGTAAACGTAATATTTGTAGAAGATTCAATTTTTAAACACTGTGTAAGCGTTAAGCCATTATAAGTAACCGTTCCTTTTGTAGTTGAAAGATTTCCAGTAATCGTATAAAAAGTACTGGCTTTATCTGATGTTGTAAAATTATGTATTTCATCTCCAGACGGATTGCTTGTCGATACTGTAATAGTTCCGGAGCCTGTTGCAGCCGTTCCTGTTCCTGTTGTAGCGATAGAATATGAAACTGTTGCAGTTGGCGTTCCGGTAATCGTAATTGTTTTAGCCGAAGTATTTTTCACAAAGCTGATGCCGGAAGCCGGTAATCCTGTTACAGTTGCATCTGTTGCTGTTCCGCCCCAAGTAAATACAATTGAGTTTATTGCTGATCCGCCGGCAACAGTTTGGCTGTTATTGTTAGTAGATGTCAGCGTTTGAGTTCCTGCAGCATTAACCGTAATAGTTCCCGTCCCTGTTGCCGAATTTCCTGCTGAACCCGTTGTGGCAATTGAATATGTTACCGTTGCAGTTGGAGTTCCGGTAATTGTAATTGTTTTGGCTGTAGTATTTTTTACAAATGTTAATCCAGAAGCCGGTAAACCTGTTACGGCTGCATCAGCTGCGTCGCCTCCCCATGTAAAAACAATAGTTGCAATAGCAGTACCGCTTGTAACCGTTTGATTATTATTTGAAGTTGAGGTTAAAGTTTGATTTCCTGCAGGAGGATTTGTTCCGCCTTGTACAGAAACTAAACCAGTCTGGTAAGTGTTTAAGGCATCTCTTAGACCTATATTTACGCCATCGGCAGTATCGTCAACCGCGTTGTTAAATGCCCATTGAAAATCACCGCCAGAAACACGACCTGCATATTGCATAACGGTTGTTTTTGCATTTTCAGGACTTTCAGGGGTATAAGCATACATTACACTAGAATTGGTGTCGAAGTTATTATACGTTTTAGCTCCTTTTTTTGATTTGATACTGCTGCTGATCGTTTCATTTCTTGTGGTGGCAATGTAAGCATCAAATTCTACGGGATAAGTTGCAGCATTGTATCCAACAAAACGATTTTGCCCGCTCATAGTATTATTGAAAGCTTTAATTGTGCCTCCGTCTTCGCTTGAAAAAGTTCCTGCAGCGCCATTGTAAACATCAGTTCCCTGCATTGAAGTAAGCATAGGATATTTACAATTTCTAAAAAAGTTAGCTTCTACAAATACCGAAGAACCTAATGTAGATCCTACACCATATTTAGAATTTCCATCATAATAATTATTATAAACGTGAGCTGAATAATAACGAATCCTCGGATGACGAGAATCTGAATGGTCATACCAGTTGTGGTGATAGGTTATGAATAAACCTTCGGTAGTTCCTTCGCTTAAACCCAAAAGATTACTTTTCCCATTATCCCAAAAGTGATTGTATGAAAAAGTAACATAAGTCGATTTTTTACAGTCTAATGCCCCGTCACCTTTTATTTGATCAGCATCACTTCCAGGTTTTCCATAAAAGAAATCACAGTTGTGAACCCATACATAATCGTTATCTTGCTGCAGCCCAATATTGTCGCCTTCGCCACTGTCTACATTCATAACTCCAATGTTTCGGATTTCAATATTTGATGCATTTTTGACCCTAATTCCCCATCCATATGCTGTGGCATCAGTTCCAATTCCTTCAAGTGTAATATAACTCGCCGCATTATTGTTGTTTTCAATTACAAGATCTCCATTCATCATATACGATAAATCAGTGATTTGACCCACCAAACGAATAATTAAAGGTCTTGTGTCTTTTCCCTTCTTATATCCGTCAAGAATAGTCTGCAGTCCAACACAAGGATTTGCTGATGCTCCTGTTACAGTTAAAGAAACCGTGTTTTTAGTTTGTTGTGTAATATAAAGAATTACCGCGTTGCTTTTTGGAGTTCCGTCAGCATTATAAGCTCCGGGAACACGCGAATTCGAAAACGCAAACCCAGATCGGTCATGAGCTTTTACGGTTAACGAACTGGTTGTCGTTCCAGTTCCTTCAACGCCAGAAATAACAGGTTTAATTTTTACCGTGTAAGATCCTGCCTTTAACCCCGGAATGTCAGCGCGAAAATACGTTCCGTAACTTCTAATAAGTTCATTGTCGATTTTTTGATCTACCAGCCCTCCTCCAGTATAATATACATTATAGGTTTGAGCATTACTTACAGGCTGCCATTTTACAAAAACAGATTCAAGCCATCCGCTGGCTTCGTTGATCTGTTGTGACCATGTTTGTAAAGTGATTAGAAACACAGTTAGAAAAAGTAGGTTTTTTTTCATAATTGTTTAAGTTAGACATTAATAATAGTTTTTGTGGTTTTTTGTGATTTACGATACAAGTGTATTGTAATCGATTGCACAAAATTATACAAAATTTACATATTCTTAGTTTAATGCTTTAAAAAAAATGTATATGAAAAAAATAATTTAATTATTTTAGTTAAAATGTAATAAATTGCATTAATTGTAATTTATTGCATAATTTAAGTTTTGCCCAAAAGTATCGATTTTACTGACTTTTTTCCTTACAAAAAAGTAAACATTTCTTAAATGTTATTTTTGTACTTGTTTTGCCTGTTTTTGTGAAATTTTTAAATTTTTAAAAAATATTCAATTTCACACAAGTTAAATTAGATGCAAACAGAAGTTTTTGAGCATAAAAAAAGCCTTTTTGAATTTCAAAAAGGCTTTGTATTTATTTGAGATCGAAGAACTTAATTCTTGCTTGATAATTTAGATAATAATCTTAGGAATTCAATATACAACCAAACCAATGTTACCATTAATCCCATTGCACCGTACCATTCCATGAATTTTGGCATTCTTTGCTGTACTCCTTTTTCAATTTGGTCGAAATCTAAGAATAAATTCAGAGCAGCAATAATGATCACAAAAACACTAATTCCGATGCTCATCATTGAATTTCCATGATGAACAGGAGTGAAGCTTGTAAACATTGAAACTACCCAGGAAATTAAGTAATAAGTAGCAATTGCCAAAGTAGCCGCAATAACAACCGATTTGAATTGTTCTGTAACTTTTACGATTTTAAATTTGTATAAACCTAAACAAACTAAAAAAGTAACTAAAGTAGCACCAACTGCATTAATTACGATTCCGGGAAATTTTGCTTCAAATATTGCTGAAATTCCACCAATAAATAATCCCTCAAAAAAGGCATAACCAGGTGCCAGATATGAAGAATATTGAGGCTTAAAAGCTGCAGCTATAACTAAAATAAAACCCACAATTGCACCTCCAAAAGCAGGAACCATGATGTTCATTTCGTTAGAAAACATCCACCAGGTCAACATTGCACCAGCACATAATAATAAAAATAAAACAGCAGTTTTATTGATTGTACCAGATAGTGTCATTTCCTGATTGTAGTCAATGATTTGCGGGGTATTACCAGCTCTTGAAACAGCATTTGATGAAAAACGGTTGTTACTTAAAAATGGATTATTTGAATTGAAGGCCATAGTTTTTATGCTTTTTGTGAACCCAAATATATGGAGTTTTTTCCAAGTCTAAAAGTTAAGCTGAAATTTTTAACATGAAATTTTCTTTTTAAAAAACAGCTTTAAAGTAAAAAATCCATCAAAAGAAACTCTTGATGGATTTGGTATATTTTTTAGTTTGAATTTTTAATTCAATAAATCTAAAACTAATGAAGGGAATAAACCTAATGCAATATTTAAACCGATAGAAATGATAGCAACAGCATAAATAAGAAATGGTTTTCCGGTGCGCTCTTCGTTTGGTTCTTTAGAATACATAGCCAAAATTAGTTTGAAATAGTAACCAACACTTATGATAGAGTTGATTACAGCAACAATTACGATAGCTGTATAACCAGCATGAAGTGCCTGATCAAACAAGAATAATTTTGCAAAGAACCCTGAGAAAATCGGGATACCTGCCATAGACAATAATGAACCTGTCAAGATTGCAGCTAACAGCGGATTTGTTTTTCCTAAACCGTGAAAGTTAGTAATATCTTCGTTATCCTGATTTTTGCATACATATAAAATAACACTGAAGGCAGCGATTCCGGCTAACGCATAAGCTGCAGTATAATACAATAAAACTCCGGCAGAAGTTGCAATAGATAAGAAAGTCATTAACATAAAACCTGCATGAGAGATTCCGGAAAATGCCAGCATACGTTTTACATTTACCTGACGTAAAGCCATAATATTTCCAACCGTCATAGAAGCAATAGAAATTACAAGAACAATATTTTCAAAAGTTCCTAAAAGATCCTGGTTTTCTAAAGAAGGAATTAAATTCAATCCTGAAACTAATTTAAATAATGTTGCAATCGCTACAACTTTAGCAAGCGTACTCATTAAAGCAGTTGTTAAAGCTGGAGAACCTTCGTAAACATCTGGTGCCCAAAAATGAAATGGTACAGCAGCCACTTTAAAAAACATTCCAATAGTCATTAAAATCATTCCGATAGGAAACCAAACAGGTAACTCAGCAGATAAAGAGCTTTCGTGAATTTCTGCAATATCAAAAGTTCCCATAGCTCCGTAGATCAAACAAATTCCGAATAAGATAATTCCTGATGCGAAAGATCCCATTAAGAAATATTTCATACCCGCCTCATTACTTTTAATATTCAAACGATCACTCGCTGCAAGAACATATAATGCAATAGAAAGAATTTCGATTCCAAGGAAAAACATTGCCAAGTTTCCAAAAGAAACCATCGCAACAGCTCCAGCTAATAAAAACACTTTTATAGCAATAAAATCAGAGATTTTTGTCTGGTGATTTTCGTAAAAATTATGGCTTAATGCTACAAGGAAAATAGTTAAAATAATAAATAATGAAGAGAATGCCGTAGAGAACTTACTTACCGCAATCATATTATTGTAATAACTTGCTGTTGTTCCAAATTCATAATAATTAAGCGCCAAGACTCCCAATAAACCTAAAATGGTAAACGGAACGATGCCTTTTCTAAAATTTAGAATTTCAAACAATAGGCAGAAAATACCCAATCCTGTTATAGCTATTAATGTATTCATTTTTGTTTTTTTGATTTAGGAAATCTAAAACGCCCTAATTTATTTTATTTAAAATATATTTTTATTTTTTAATGCTTAACTTTTAAATTTCAGAAAAATCTGAAATCAAAATCGTTAATCATTATTCAAAAATCTTAGTTTTTATTGATAACGTTTAAAATCGTTTCTAAACTTGGAGTGATCAAATCTGTAATTGGTTTTGGATAAAATCCAAAGAAAATTAAAACAGCAATAATCGCTGCCATAGAAATTCCTTCGTTTATAGAAACATCTGCAAAAGTTTTAGAATTAGTTTCACCCAACATTACGTTTTGAAACATCTTTAACATATAATAAGCTCCTAAAATAATCGTTGTTCCACCTAAAACAGCAAACCAAATGTTTATTTGAGAAAGACTATATAGTACTGTAAATTCCCCAACAAAGTTAAAAGTTGTTGGTAAAGCAACAGACGCCAAAACCAAAATTAAAAACATCGAAGTGAATTTTGGTGACTGTGTACGGATACCTCCTAATTCGCTAATATTTCTAGTTTCAAATCTTCTGTAGATAATTTCTGCAGCATAGAATAATCCAACTACCACAAAACCGTGAGCGATCATTTGTAAAACTGCTCCGCGGAAACCATCAAGGGTTAAAGTATAAGATCCTGCAGCAATTAATCCAACGTGTGCAAGAGATGAATAGGCTAATAATTTCTTTAAATCTTTTTGTCTTAAAGCTACTATTGAACCATAGATAACACCTGCAATTCCTAAAGCAATAAAAATAGTCATGTATTCTTTTGCAGCCAGAGGTGCAATTGGCAATTGCCAGCGAATAACGCTGTATAATCCCATTTTTAACATGATACCAGATAAAAGCATGGTTCCAACAGTTGGTGCTTTTTGGTACACATTTGCCTGCCATGTATGGAAAGGAATAATTGGAATTTTGATAGCGTAAGCCAGGAAGAAAGCAAGGAAAATCCAAAGCTGTTCGCAAGCAGATAATTGTACTTTGTATAAATCTTCAATTAAGAATGAACCTGCTTTTTGGTATAAATATATAAAAGCAATCAACATAAACAATGAACCCGCAAGCGTGTAAATAAAGAATTTAACCACTGCTTTTCTGCGCTCTTCAACATCTCCGTTACCCCAAATAAGAGCAATAAAGTATATAGGAATAAGAGCCAGCTCCCAAAAAATATAATATAAAAGACCATCTGCAGCAAGGAAAGTTCCTGTCATAGCAAATGCCATAAATAAAATCAGAGCATAAAAAGCTTTTGCATTTTTATATTCATTTCCAAAAGAAGAGAATATAATAATCGGAGTTAAAGCCGTTGTCAACAAAAGCATCGCAATAGCCAATCCGTCAGCATTCAGCGCAAATGAAATTTTAGGCTGTGTAATCCATGCATTTATAAGGCTGATGTTTTCTCCAGCATTAAAATGGTTTAACAATACAACCGAACAGCCTAAAGCTGCCAAACTAAAGAACAAAGCTACTTTTGAAGCGAGTTTGTCACCAGCAAAATAGGTGATAAATGCACCAACTAAAAGAATAATTAATATAAGAGAAACGTTCATAGTTATAAAATTATTGAGCTAAAAATATATAAGAAACAATGGCACAAAGACCTAAAACGAAAGCAAAAAGATATAATCCGATACTTCCTGTCTGCAGTTTTTTACCTTGAAAAGCTAATTCATTCGTTATTTTTCCTAATCCAAAAACAACTGCTGATAAGCCGGTTTCAATATAGTCTCTAAAGAATCTTGATAATGCATTCACTGAGCGAACAAAAATTGCATCGTAAGCTTCATCTACATAATATTTGTTATACAATACTTTTGTTAAGCCTGTAATATTTTCGTCTGCTTCAGGAACATTATCTTGTTTGAAGTATTTTACGTAAGCAATTAAAATTCCTAGTAAACCTCCTAAAACAGCAACACCCATTAAAGTATATTCTGTTGCGCCTAAATGGTGTTCTTCACCAGCCGCTTTAGTGAAAAGAGGGGCTAAATATTCATTTAACCAACTGTTTCCCGGTAAGCTGATTAATCCGCCAAAGGCAGCCAAAATAGCTAAAATGATTAATGGAAAAGTAATCAAAGCACCGCTTTCATGTAAATGATGTTTTTGTTCTTCAGTTCCTCTAAATTCTTTAAAGAAAGTTAAGAACATTAATCTAAACATATAGAAAGCTGTCATGATTGAAGCTACAGATCCAATAACATATAATGGAATACTGTGGTGGAAAGCCGTTAATAAGATTTCATCTTTTGAGAAGAAACCTGAGAAAAATGGAACTCCTGAAATAGCCAATGAAGAAATCAACATCGTCCAGAAAGTAATTGGCATTGCTTTACGCAATCCGCCCATTTTACGCATATCCTGCTCACCGTGTAAACCGTGAATTACAGAACCAGATCCTAAGAATAAACAAGCTTTAAAGAAAGCGTGTGTGATTACGTGAAAAACCGCTACTTCATAAGCTCCTAATCCTAATGCTAAGAACATTAATCCTAATTGAGAAACGGTAGAATAAGCTAATACTTTTTTAATATCGGTTTGAACTAAACCAATTGTAGCAGCAACTAATGAGGTTATCGCTCCAACAACGGCAATTATGTTTTGTATGTCATGTGCCTGATCAAAAACAAAGTTTAATCTTGTAATCATGAAAATACCAGCAGTAACCATCGTAGCTGCGTGAATCAAGGCAGAAACTGGAGTTGGTCCGGCCATCGCGTCTGGTAACCAAGTGTATAACGGAATTTGTGCTGATTTACCGCAGGCTCCAATAAATAAACATAACGCAGCGATTGACAAATACATAGCAACTTGAGGATCAATTTTAATATGTAAAATGATTTCCTTTAATTCTGTGTAATCTAATGTTTTAAAAGTAAAAGCTAAAACAAACATACCAATTAAAAGACCTAAATCTCCAATT
This sequence comes from Flavobacterium sp. HSC-32F16, assembly GCF_024171645.1. Classification (GTDB taxonomy): domain Bacteria; phylum Bacteroidota; class Bacteroidia; order Flavobacteriales; family Flavobacteriaceae; genus Flavobacterium. The sequence continues at coordinate 451,434 of NZ_JALKAC010000002.1, forward strand.
CTGTTCATGATGAAAGCTTTCTTTGCGGCATCGTTGTAATCCTGGTTTTTATGCCAGAACCCGATCAGTAAATAAGAGCAAAGTCCAACACCTTCCCAACCGATAAATAATACTAATAAGTTGCTTCCAATTACAAGTGTAATCATAAAGAAAACGAACAAATTCAGGTAAGAAAAGAATTTGTGCATGTTTTCGTCATCATGCATGTAACTGATAGAGTATAAGTGAATCAAAGATCCAATTCCGGTTACAAATAACAACCAAAGAACAGATAATTGATCTAATAAAAATCCAAGATTGATTTTTACATTACTAATTTGAATCCAATCAAATAAAGTAACTTCAATTCCTTTTCCAGTAGAAGTTATTTGATTAAAAAGTACAAGAGTAACTATGAAAGAAATCACTACGGCAGCAGTTCCGATAAATCCAGAAACTGTTTTTCCTAAGCTTTTTCCAAAGAAAACATTAATTAAAAACCCTAAAAAAGGAGCTAAAACTAAAACTAAAGCTAAATTGGTATCCATTTCTATTTTATCCTTTTAAATTTTTTAAATTATCGATACTAATTGAGCCGATGTTTCTGAAAATAGAAACTAAAATCGCCAATCCTACCGCAACTTCGGCAGCAGCTACTGCCATCGAAAAGAATACAAAAACTTGTCCTTGTGCATCCTGATGGTAAGTTGAAAAAGCTACAAATAAAAGGTTTACTGCGTTAAGCATGATTTCGATAGACATAAAAACGATAATTGAATTTCGTCTGTACAATACACCAAAAACACCAATACAAAAAAGTACAACACTTAAAAAGATGTAATTTTCAATACCTATTTGATTTAATATATTACCCATTATTTATTTAATTTTTCTTTTTTAGACAATAATACAGCTCCAATCATCGCAACCAAAAGTAAAACCGAAGCAAATTCAAATGGAACCATATATTCGTTTAATAATATTTTACCCAATACTTTAATAGATTGGAAATCTTCTCCGGTTGAATCATAATCTCCAACAATTGGTTTAGAATTGATGAAAATTGCAATTAAAACAATAACAATTAAACAGAAAGAAACTATAGCTCCTAAACGTGTAATCCTTGGTCGGTGCACATCTTTTTGTTCGTTAAGATTCATCAGCATAATCGTAAACAGGAACAAAATCATAATCGCTCCAGAGTAGACTATTATATGTACAACAGCTAAAAATTGAGAGTTCAATAATAAATAATGACCGGCAATAGAGAAAAAACAAATCACTAAGTAAATAGCAGAATGAATTGGGTTTCGGCTAAAAATGGTTAAAAAGGCAGTTATTACCGTAATAAACGCTAAAATACAAAATATAACACCTACGGGAGTAGCGTTTGCGAAATCAGGAATGTGTATCATTAGTTAGCGTTATTAAGTTGTGAATTTTTAATAGCCATTTCTAAAGGCATCACTAATTTGTCTTTTCCAAAGATGAAATCTTCTCTTTCATAACTTGCAGGAACTAAAACCTTAGAAGTTGTCAAATAAATAGCATCTTTTGGACAAGCCTCTTCACATAAACCACAGAAAATACAACGAAGCATATTTATTTCATAAATGGAAGCATATTTTTCTTCTCTGTATAAATGTTTCTCGTCTGGTTTTCGTTCAGCTGCTTTCATTGTAATAGCTTCTGCCGGACATGATAAAGCACATAATCCGCAAGCGGTACAATTTTCACGACCTTGCTCATCGCGTTTCAACATATGCTGACCACGATAAACCGGACTCATTTCACGAACCTGCTCTGGGTAATGAATTGTAATTTTTTTTCTAAAAAGGTGTTTAAGCGTAATAGCTAAACCTTTCACAATCGCCACAAGATACAATCGCTCAATAAAAGTCATGTCCTTATTTGACACCACCTTTTTTCTACCCGATAATGATATAGTTTCTATTGACATTTTTACTGTTATAGTTTATGATTCAAAATTTGATGATTCAAATTCAAATCTATTTTGTTTTTTATTTGAAGCTGATAAAGGTTCTTAGAATCCTAAAGCTGCTGCGATATCGTGTCTTAAGATAACAGCACCCGTAATCATAATATTAATGATCGAAAGCGGAATCAAAATTCTCCAGCCTAAGTTCATTAATTGGTCATATCTAAATCTTGGAATTGTCCAGCGTACCCACATGTAAAAGAATATGAAGAAACATATTTTTACAAATAAGACGGCAATTCCTAAAAGATTAGCAGTGTTTACTCCAACATTTTCTACCATCCACTGCATTCCCGGATAGTTGTAACCTCCAAAGAATAATACAGAAATAATAGTAGCAGAGATAAACATACTTGCATATTCTGCAAATAAATAGAATCCCATTTTCATTGATGAATATTCTGTATGGTAACCTCCAATTAATTCGTTTTCACATTCTGCTAAGTCAAACGGAGTTCTGTTAGTTTCTGCAAATGAGCAAATTAAGAAGATTAAAAATGAAACCGGCTGATATAATATATTCCAATGCCATTCTGATTGTTGTAATGAAATTTCTTTTAAACTCATTGTTCCAGTCATCATCAATAATGCAATCATTGACAATCCCATAGCAACTTCGTAAGAAACCATTTGAGAAGCTGCACGAACAGCTCCCATTAAAGAGAATTTATTATTAGAAGCCCATCCACCAATCATGATGCCGTAAACTCCAACAGAAAGCACTCCAAAAATGTATAATAAAGCTATGTTAATATCAGTTGCCTGTAGGTAAATATCTTTTCCAAAAAGGTGAAGTTTATCTCCCCACGGAATTACAGCACTTGTCATTAAAGCCGTACTCATTGCAATAGCCGGGCCTACAACAAATAAAAATTTGTTTGGTGTATTTGGGAAAAACTCTTCTTTAGAGAATAATTTCATACCATCGGCAAGAGGTTGTAATAAACCTCCCCAGCCTGCACGGTTTGGTCCAACACGATCCTGAAGAAAAGCAGCAACTTTACGTTCTGCCCATGTAGAATACATTGCCATAATCATTGTAATCGCAAAAACGACAACAATAACAACACTTTTTTCTATAATAAATGCACTTTCCATTTCTTAAGAATTTTTTTCATTAGTAGTTAATGGAATTGCAGCCATACTAATTTTTTTACGGTCGATATCGCGGCCTAAAAGAATATTCTTTTCAGTATCGATTTCAACTTTCTCTAATTTTTGTACGTAGTTGTTTTGGTTGATTACAGAATCTTTTTCAAATTCTCTAGGTCCTTCAATAACCCAGTCATTTACATCTTTGTGATCAAAACGACAGCTGTTGCAAATGAATTCTTCTACTTCATGGTACTCATCTTTACGACCTGTAACACGTTGAATTTCTCCACCAAACATCCAAACTGTAGTTTTACCGCAGCATCCAGGAGTAGTACATTCTCTGTGTGCGTTATAAGGTTTATTAAACCAAACTCTTGATTTAAAACGGAAAGTCTTATCAGTTAAAGCTCCAACCGGACAAACGTCAATCATGTTTCCAGAAAACTCGTTGTCGATTGCTTTAGAAATTCCGGTAGAAATATTAGCGTGGTCACCACGATCTAATACTCCGTGAACTCTGTTGTCTGTCAATTGATCTGCAACTTGTACACATCTTTGGCATAAAATACAACGGTTCATATGCAGTTGAATATTTGGACCAATATCTTCTGGTTCAAATGTTCTTTTTTCTTCAATAAAACGTGATTTTGGGTTTCCGTGCTCAAAACTTAAATTTTGAAGATCACATTCACCAGCTTGATCACAAATAGGGCAGTCTAATGGGTGGTTGATCAATAAAAATTCTGTTACAGATTTACGTGCTTCGGTAACTCTGGCAGAAGATTTACTGTTTACTTCCATTCCGTCCATACATCCTGTTACACAAGATGCCATTAATTTTGGCATTGGTCTAGGGTCAGCTTCACTACCTTTAGAAACTTCAACTAAACAACAACGACATTTTCCGCCGCTGCCTTTTAATTTTGAGTAATAGCACATGGCTGGCGGCACCAAATCTCCACCAATCATACGTGCAGCCTGCAGGATCGTTGTTCCTGGCTCTACGTCTATACTTTGACCGTCTATGGTTACTTTCATCTCTTATTTTGTTTTTTTAGTTTCAGGTTTAAAGTTTCAGGTTGCTAAACGTGAAACTGTAATAACTTGAAACTTGAAACTATTTTAAACTTTTTTGTTGAAAGTCGGAATATTGAAAAGAATTGCTGTCCTTTTTAACATTATGAACTTTATAACTTTGTGCTTTTTATTTTTATACGATTACTTTACCGCCTACTAAATGCTTTACTTGTGAAAAAGGTTCGGCAACAAAGTGATCTCTGTTTTTGATTTTTTCTGGGAAACGAACGTGATATTCAAATTCATCTCTAAAGTGACGAATCGCAGCTGCTACTGGCCAAGAAGCGGCGTCACCAAGCGGGCAAATTGTGTTTCCTTCAATTTTACTTTGAATGCTCCAAAGTAATTCGATATCTTCTTCACGGCCTTGACCGTTTTCAATTCTCCATAAGATTTTTTCTAACCATCCTGTTCCTTCACGGCAAGGTGTACATTGTCCGCAAGATTCATGGTGGTAGAAACGAGCAAAGTTCCAAGTGTTTCTAACAACACAAGCAGTATCATTGTAAACAATAAATCCTCCGGAACCTAACATAGATCCGGTAGCAAAACCACCATCACTTAAAGATTCATAAGTCATTAAACGATCTTCACCGTTTGCTGTTTTGAAAATCAATTCAGCTGGCAAAATCGGCACAGAAGAACCTCCCGGTACAAATGCTTTTAAGGGACGACTTGAAGACATTCCTCCTAAATATTCATCAGAATTCATGAATTCGTCAACACTTAAACCTAATTCAATTTCGTAAACTCCAGGATTTTTGATGTGTCCGGAAGCAGAAATTAATTTAGTTCCTGTAGAACGGCCAATACCAATTTTTGCATAATCGTCACCAGAATTGTTTACAATCCACGGCACCGTTGCAATAGTTTCAACGTTGTTTACTACTGTTGGGTTTGCCCAAAGTCCTGAAACCGCAGGGAATGGCGGCTTAATACGAGGATTTCCTCTTTTACCTTCTAAAGACTCAATAAGTGCAGTTTCTTCTCCACAAATATAAGCTCCGGCTCCACAGTGAACGTGTAACTCTAAATCGTAACCTGAACCTAATATATTTTTTCCTAACCAGCCGGCAGCTTTAGCCTCGGCGATTGCTCTTTCTAAAATTTTGAAAACCCACATATATTCTCCACGAATGTAGATATACGAAAGGTTAGCGCCTAAAGCGTAACTAGAAGTAATCATTCCTTCAATCAATAAGTGAGGAATATATTCCATCAAATAACGATCTTTGAACGTTCCTGGCTCTGATTCGTCGGCGTTGCAAACTAAGTGTCTTGGTTTTCCTGATTTTTTATCAATAAAGCTCCATTTCATTCCGGCAGGGAAACCTGCACCACCGCGCCCGCGAAGACCTGATTTTTTTACTTCTTCAGTAACTTCATCTGGTGTAAGTGTTTTTAGGGCTTTTTCCACAGAAGCGTAACCACCATTTTGGCGATATACTTCGTAGGTTTTAATTCCAGGAATATTGATTTTATCTAATAATATTTTTTGTGACATCTTATTTATCGTGTAATATTATTTTATCCTCTTTACAATCAGCGATTAACTGATCGATCTTTTCTTCTGTCAATTTCTCTTTGTAGAAATCGCCTAATTGCAACATCGGAGCGTATCCACAAGCACCTAAGCATTCTACACCGGCAATGGTAAACATTCCGTCTGCCGTTGTTTCGCCCATTTTAATGCCTAATTTTTCAGAAGTATAATCCATTAAATTTTCGGCACCGCTTAAACAACAACAAGACGTCTGGCAAAATTCAAACATATATTTTCCAATCGGTTTTTGATTGAACATGGTATAAAAAGTAACCACTTCATAAACCTCAATTGGTTTGATCTGAAGAATTTCGGCAACCTTGTCCTGCAATTCAATGCTAAGCCAGTTGTTATGCGCGTCCTGCACTTCGTGCAAAACAGGCAGTAAAGCCGATTTTTGTTTGCCTTCCGGATAATGACTAATCAATTCATTGATACGAGCGATCAATGCCTCAGTCATATTTATTTCTTGTTTGTAATGTTTACGTTCCATTTTAATTTTGGATTTTAGATTTTAGATTTTAGATTTTACAACCTGAATCTATAATCGGCATTCTTTTTAAATTTTAGATTTCTGATTTTAAATTTTAGATTTTTCCAATCTGAAATCTAAAATCTAAAATCTGCAATCTTTTTAGGCGTCTAATTCTCCTGCAATTACGTTTAAACTCGAAAGGATAACAATTGCATCAGAAAGTAAGGCACCTTTAATCATTTCAGGATATGCCTGGTAGTAAATAAAACAAGGTCTTCTGAAATGTAATCTATATGGAGTTCTGCTTCCGTCTGTAACTAAATAAAAACCTATCTCTCCATTTCCTCCTTCAACAGGGTGGTAAATTTCGGCAACTGGAACAGGAACTTCTCCCATTACAATTTTAAAGTGATAAATTAGAGATTCCATGTTATTATAAACATCTTCTTTTGGAGGAAGATAATAATCAGGAACCTGGGCATGGTATTCGTTTCCTTCCGGCATTTTTTCCAAAGCCTGACGAATAATGCTTAAACTTTCCCAAACTTCGGCATTACGAACACAGAAACGATCGTATGTGTCACCTGATTTTCCAACAGGAACAATAAAATCAAAATCTTCGTAAGAGGAGTAAGGCTGTGCCACACGAACGTCGTAATCAACTCCGGCAGCACGTAAGTTTGGACCTGTAAATCCGTAAGCCATTGCTTGTTCAGCAGAAATAGCACCTACATTTACAGTTCTGTCAAGGAAAATTCTGTTTCTTTCGAATAAGTTTTCGAATTCTTTCCAGGCAACTGGAAATTCTTCAAGGAAAGTATCTAGTTTTTTGAAAGCTTCTGGAGACCAGTCTCTTTCAAAACCACCAATTCTTCCCATATTTGTAGTCAAACGAGCTCCACAAATTTCTTCGTAGATTTCGTAGATTTTTTCTCTAAATTGAAAAACGTATAAGAATCCTGTATACGCACCAGTATCAACCCCAAGGATCGAGTTACAGATTAAGTGATCTGTAATACGAGCCAGTTCCATTACGATAACTCTCAAGTATTGGGCTCTTTTTGGAACTTCAACACCTAACAGTTTTTCTAATGTCATCCACCATCCCATATTGTTGATAGGAGAGGAGCAATAGTTCATACGGTCTGTAAGAGGGGTAATTTGATAAAAAGGACGATTTTCGGCAATTTTTTCGAAAGCTCTGTGGATGTAACCAATAGTTGGTTCAGCCTCCAGAATTCTTTCACCATCCATTAATAGGATATTTTGAAAAATACCGTGAGTCGCAGGGTGAGTTGGTCCTAAATTTAGTACTGAAAGCTCGCTTCCGTCTTCATTTAGTTTCTCCTTAATTATTTTAGCATAACGATGCTCTGGTGGTAATAATAGTTCTGACATTTTATAATGTTGAATTATTTATTTTTTAGCAATTTGTTGTTGTTCTTCCAAAGAATCTGTCGTCTTTATCAGTTCTTCCGCTGTCTTCCATTGGGAATTCTTTTCTCATTGGGAAAGACACCATTTCATCCATATTCAAAATACGTTTCAATTGCGGGTGGCCAATAAAATTGATTCCGTAGAAATCGTACGTTTCTCTTTCCATCCAGTTTGAACTTAAGAAAATATTTGAAATAGATTTAATTTCAGGTTTTTCACCATTCAGATAAACTTTAATTCTCAAACGTTTGTTTTCGTACCAATTGTGTAAATGATATACAATTGCAAACTGGCGTTCTGAATCATTGTCTGGATAATGAACTCCGCATAAATCGGTTAAGAAGTGGAAGCGTAGATCAGAATCATTTTTAAGGAATAGAATCAATGCTGTAATTTTATCAGCAGATGCTTCCAATGTAAAAATATCTCTTTCCTGCTGAAAGTTAAAAACATCATTATTGAATGTTTCTGTAAGTTTATCTTGAATCTGGGTGTTTTCTAAAGCCATCTTATGAAATATTATAGGAAGCTAATAATTCTTGGTACTCAGGTGAACTTCTGCGTCTAACAGATTCGCTTTTTACCAATTCTTGTAATCTCATTACTCCGTCAACGATTTGTTCTGGTCTTGGAGGACATCCTGGAACATAAACATCAACGGGGATTACTTTATCAATTCCTTGTAAAACCGAGTAAGTGTCGAAAACACCTCCTGAAGAAGCGCAAGCTCCAACAGCAATTACCCAGCGCGGCTCAGACATTTGTTCGTAAACTTGTCTTAAAATTGGAGCCATTTTTTTAGAAATAGTTCCCATTACTAATAACATATCTGCCTGACGAGGAGAGAAACTCACACGCTCAGAACCAAATCGTGCTAAATCATAATGTGAAGCCATTGTTGCCATAAACTCAATTCCGCAGCAAGATGTTGCGAAAGGTAAAGGCCAAAGAGAATTCGCGCGTGCCAAACCAACAACATCATTTAGTTTTGTAGCGAAGAAACCTTCTCCTACAACTCCTTCCGGTGGCGCAACCATATTTACATTTGAATCGCTCATTTTTATTTTAGATTTCTGATTTTAGATTTTAGATTTGTTGAAATCCTAAAAAGTAAAATCAATTTTTTAAATCAGTATTAAATTTCAATTGAGTTTAAATTTTAAATTTTTAATTCGAGACATAATCTAAAATCAGAAATCTAAAATCTAAAATCTTTTATTCCCAGTCTAAAGCTCTCTTTTTGAGGATGTAGAAAAATCCAACTAAAAGCAATGACATAAAAACAATCATTTTCAGCATTCCTTCAACACCAAGATCTTTAAAGTTTACTGCCCAAGGATAAAGGAAAATTACCTCTACGTCAAACAATACAAACAAGATAGCAACAAGGAAATATTTTACAGAAAAAGGAATACGGGCATTACCAACAGATTCGATACCGCACTCGAAGTTTTTATCTTTAACTTCAGAGGTTCTTTTTGGGCCTAATTTTCCAGAAATAATGATTGTTCCTACTACAAAACCAACAGCAAGAATGAACTGCATTAAGATAGGAATGTAACTGTATTGATCAGATTGCATAAGCTTAGCTTTTTTACTTAAAGAATAAGCCACAAAGATAACTTTCAACGACGTAAATCACAAACTAAAGGGGGATATAAGTACCCCATGAAACCGCGTTTATATGTAATTTTTATTGATTATAAATAACATTCGGTTTTTTTAATATTTTTTTAAGAAATGGGCAAAAAAAAACGTCTCGAAATTAATCGAAACGTTTTTAAAACCATTCAGAGGCAAAAAAAATAAATTGCTATATTTTTCTTAGATTACTGCTACTTTAGCAGCAACTTTCCCTTTTCTTCCTTCTTCTTCTTCGTAGCTTACACGGTCACCTTCGCGTAATTCTTCCGCGTTAATTCCTGAAGCGTGAACGAAGATGTCCTTTCCTGTTTCTTCGTCTGTAATGAATCCATAACCTTTAGATTCATTGAAAAATTTTACTGTACCTGTACGCATTGTAATTGTAATAATAATTTATAATAAAGCAAATGTAATATATAAATTCATACAAAAGACATATACCTGTTAATTTTTTGTAAAAATTATTGATTTCCAGTGTTTTTACGTAGTTTATTGCATCAAATTTTATATGAAATACCATAATTTGAGAATCATTAATTGTAGGAATATAAAAATACTTAAGTTGTAGGAATTTGATAAATTCAAAAAAGGATATTTAGAGGATTATTTTTTAGTTTTTGGAAAATAAAAAAGCGGCTGAAATTTTCCAGCCGCTTTTAAGTATTCTAAGTTTCTATAATTATTATATAGAATCAATTTTTATGTGTAATTCTTTTAATTGCGCATCATCAATTGCAGCAGGCGCATCAATCATGACATCACGGCCAGAATTGTTTTTAGGGAAAGCAATAAAATCTCTAATAGTTTCCTGACCTCCTAAAATAGCAACTAATCTATCCAATCCAAAAGCTAAGCCACCGTGAGGCGGTGCTCCAAATTGAAAAGCATCCATTAAGAAACCAAACTGAGCTTTTGCTTCCTCTTCGGTAAATCCTAAATACTTGAACATTAATTGCTGCGTTGCTTTATCGTGAATACGAATTGAACCGCCGCCAATTTCGTTTCCGTTTAAAACCATGTCGTATGCGTTTGCACGAACTTTTCCTGGTTCTGTTTCCAGTAAAGCCATATCTTCTGGTTTTGGAGAGGTAAACGGGTGGTGCATAGCATGGTAACGACCGCTTTCTTCGTCAAGTTCCAATAATGGGAAATCAACAACCCATAATGGTGCAAATTCTTCAGGATTACGCAATCCTAAACGAGTTGCTAATTCCATACGAAGTGCAGAAAGCTGTGCACGTGTTTTGTTAGCCGGACCAGAAAGTACAAAAATCATATCTCCTGATTTTGCTTCTGTCGCTTTTGCCCAGTTTGCTAAATCATCATTATCATAGAATTTATCTACAGATGATTTAAATGTCCCATCTTCATTACATTTTACATACACCATTCCAGACGCTCCAACTTGTGGACGTTTTACCCAGTCAATTAATCCGTCAATTTCTTTGCGGGTATAATTTCCTGCTCCTGGAACTGCGATTCCGACAACTAATTCAGCCGAATTGAAAACTGGGAATTCTTTGTGCTGCGCAAATTCGTTTAATTCACCAAATTTCATCCCGAAACGAATGTCCGGTTTGTCATTTCCGTATGTTTTCATAGCATAGTCGTAAGTGATTCTTGGGAATTTGTCTACTTCTATACCTTTAATTTCTTTTAATAAATGTCTTGTCAAACCTTCAAAAACATTCAAAATGTCTTCTTGTTCTACAAAAGCCATTTCGCAGTCAATTTGTGTAAACTCCGGCTGACGGTCTGCACGTAAATCTTCATCACGGAAACATTTCACGATTTGGAAATATTTATCCATTCCGCCTACCATCAAAAGTTGTTTGAAAGTTTGCGGAGATTGAGGCAAAGCATAAAACTGTCCTTCGTTCATACGGCTTGGCACCACGAAATCTCTCGCTCCTTCCGGTGTTGATTTGATTAAATAAGGAGTTTCAACTTCGCAGAAATCTAAATCAGACAGATATTTACGAACTTCCATCGCTACTTTATGACGGAACAATAAACTGTTTTTTACAGGATTTCTTCTGATATCCAAATAACGGTATTTCATTCTGATATCTTCACCGCCGTCAGTTTCATCTTCAATTGTAAATGGTGGAGTTAAAGCAGAATTTAAAATCGTTAATTCAGAAACTAAAATTTCGATTTCACCAGTTGGAATGTTTTTGTTTTTAGCTTCGCGCTCAATAACAGTTCCTTTTACCTGAATTACAAATTCACGACCAAGAGTTTTGGCCAATTCAAAAACGGTTTTATCGGTACGACTTTCGTCGAAAATAAGTTGTGTAATTCCATAACGGTCGCGTAAATCGACCCAATTCATAAATCCTTTATCACGTGATTTTTGAACCCAGCCCGCAAGTGTAACTTCGGTATTAATATTTGAAGCGTTTAATTCGCCGCAATTATGACTTCTATACATAATCTCAATTTTAGACTGCAAAAGTAAATACAAAATTCAAGATAATATAGTAAAGTGATAAACTTGATGTGTATAATTTTAAATATTTTGTTAATTCTGAAATTTCGAAGCTGTTATTTCTTTAGATTTGAATCACTAAAAACAAACTTTAATAGTATGAAAAAACTTTTTGTTACGGGTCTGTTGATTTTTAGTGCCTTGAATGTTATTGGTCAGGCCAAAAATCAAATAAAATTTACAGCTAAAATAGAGAATAGAAACAGCGATACCTTAATTATTAAAGGAAGAAATAATTTTAAACAGGTTATTCCAATTGATAAAAAAGGAGTTTTTGCTGCTTCTTTTGAAGCTCCAAAGGGGTTTTATATGTTTTCTGATGGTACAGAATCTTCCAGTATTTATTTAAAACCAGATTCTGAAGTTAATTTAACGATGAATGCCAAAGAATTTGATGAAACAATTGTTTACAAAGGAAAAGGTGTAAACGAAAGTAACTTTTTGGCACAGCAGGCTTTAAAAGATGAGAAATTCCAAAATGAAGCTTTTGCTAAAGAAGCAGCTGAATTTTCATCTCTTTTAGAAACTAAGAAAAAAACAGATTTTGAAAGTTTAGAAAAAGGTGATTTTGATCCAGAATTTAAAACGGCTTTAAAAGGAAGTTTTGAGAGCTTTAATCAATATGCGTTTCAGGAATATGAAAGAAGTGCAAATGCCAGAAAAATGGCTGGAAAAGCTTCTCCTCAATTTGACTATGAAAACTTTAAAGGAGGAAAAACAAAACTTGCTGATTTAAAAGGGAAATACATTTATATTGATCTTTGGGCAACATGGTGCGCGCCTTGCAGAGCAGAAATTCCTTATTTGCAAAAGATTGAAGAAAAATATCACGGAAAAAATATTGAGTTTGTGAGTATTTCTATTGATAAAGCGAAAGACAATGAAAAATGGAAAAAATTTGTATCCGATAAAAATCTTGGAGGTGTTCAATTGTTTGCAGATAAAGATTGGGAATCTGAATTTGTAGTAAACTATGGTGTAACAGGAATTCCAAGATTTATTTTAATCGATCCAAATGGCAATGTAGTAAGCTCAGATGCCTCAAGACCATCCGATCCTAAGCTTCAGGAACAGTTAAATACGTTATTGAAATAATTTATTTACGAAATTTATAACGTTATCGTAATTTTAGCTTTTTTCTAAAATATAAGTAAAACCAGTGCCTGAGCGCTGGTTTTTTTGTTTTTAGGAAATTTCCAATGTTAAGTTTTTATTCAATGTTACCAAATTGTTAAGCAAAAGTTTTTTTAATGTAAACTATTGATTATATTTGATAATGATTTCTTAACATTAATACCTAAAGATATGAAAAAGAGTGTAATTTTAGCAGCGGTATTGTTCTCTGGAATATTAGCTGCACAAGAAGTAAAACCTGAATTAGAAGCTGTTGGAAACAAAGTGAAAGCTACATATTATTATGATAATGGTAAAGTGCAGCAAGAAGGGTTTTTTAAGGATGGTAAATTAGATGGTGTTTGGGTGTCTTATGACGAAAAAGGAAATAAAAAAACCGTTGGAGAATACACAAACGGAGTGAAAACTGGAAATTGGATTTTCTTTAATGAAAACAATTTAAACGAAGTTGCTTATGTAGACAACAAAGTGAGCTCAGTTAAAAACTTACAAAAAAATGCTTTAGCAAATAGAAACTAATTTAGTTTCGATGATTTATAAAAAAACCGTCTCGTTTTTTAACGAGACGGTTTTTTTATGCCCGTTTTTTAGATTTTTTTCTTCTTCCAAACCAAATTATAAAACCGGTTACTGGTAAAGCCGAAGCAATTAAACTAACGGTAAAAGCAATTATTTTTCCGGGTAAATCTAAAATCTGGCCGGTATGAATACCATAATTCATTTCGACAACCTGCAAACCTAAACTTTTAGAATGATACGGATCGCTTTGAATTAATTTTCCATCACTTGGATGAAAATAGTAATTACTTTGGTGATCGTAACGCAATGTATGCGGATAAGCTCCTGTATTAATTACGTCACCTTTTTGTTGCGGCAGTAAAACAAAAAACATTTCGGCTTTTGGCTGTAGTTTCATAGTTTGAATAAAAGCACGGTCGACAGCACTAATAGAATTTGATTCAAATAGAGTTGTATCGATTACTGGTGCTTTTGTTTCTACAGTTTTGTCTCCGCCAAAATTAAAGGCTTTATAAAGTCCGCTGCCAACCCAATCGTAGGTGAAATTTAAACCTGTTATGGCAAGAATGAGCGCAATAAGCGAAATGTAAAATCCTGAAGTATTGTGCCAGTCATAATTTACACGACGCCATTTTGCTGACCATTTTACGGTGAAACTTCTTTTGATGTCGCTGCGTCGTTTTGGCCACCATTGAATTATTCCTGAAACTAATAAAAGAATAAAAATAATAGTAGACCCGCCAATAATATGTTTGCCAATATAATCAGGCAGAAGCAAGTACAAATGAATATATTCGACAATAATAAAAAAGTCAGTTTCCGGATTTTCGGTTTTTAAATATTCTCCGGTGTAAGGATTAAAATAAAGGTACAAGTTTTCGGTATCTGAATAGGTAAAAACTATTGCCGAGCGATTTCTTCCATAATATGAAACCATACTTGATTTATAACTTGGAAGAATTTCTTTTGCCTTTTTCTGTAATATCGAAGGCGATAAAAAAGGTTTGTTTTGAGGTTCAACTAAACGCCATTCTTTTCTTGTAATGTCTTTTATTTCGTCGTGAAAGCAAAAGATACAACCCGTAATACAGACTATAAAAACTATAAGCCCGGAAATTAATCCGAGCCATTTATGCAGAAAACGTATTTGCGTTTTAAATCCCATTTTTTGATTAAAAGCGTAAAAGTAGACGCAAAATTCATATGGGGCAAATAATTCTGCTATTTTGTGAGCAAGCGCGATAAATGAATCGAATATTTGCAGAGAATTAATCTCGTAAAGTCGCAGAGGCGCAAAGTTTTTTTTTCTCACGCAGATTCTGCAGATCGAGCAGATAATCAATGTTAAAAAAAATCTGCCAAATCGGCGGAATCTGCGTGAAAAAATCTCAAAACCTTTTAATCAATTAAGCGACTGCTTTTTTAGGCTTTAAGTGATACGCTGTGTAAAGTGATATTGAAGCCAAAGCAATCCAGAAAACATCAATAAAGAAAATCTGAATTTTGTTTTGCATAAAGGAAGTCCAAAACCAGCTGCCGGTTACAATTCCGTTTGTGATTGGAATTAAAAATCCTAAAATACTTCCTGAGATTAGACAGAATCTATTGGTAAAAGCATCATTTCTTTTAATAATGAAGAATATTGTCAGCAACAGCCATCCGCCAAAATATAAATAGAATAAATTGGTCTTGCTTAACGGATAGAATATTTTTGATCCAATAAATGCTAATGCTGTAATTGGATACATACTTAAACAAACAGCCAGATAAATACGAACAACTGCGGCGTTGAAACGTCTTTTCTTTTCGGGTAAATTGTTCTTTTGTCTTGCTGTTAACCAAATCATTACTCCTGAAATGATGACAAAACAAGTTATAATTCCTAAAATGAAACTTACAATTTTTAGAGCATAACCGCCATAATCACCAAAATGAATTTTGTATAAAACATTTTTTACAATATCCAGATAGCTATTTTGAGTAATCGGATTTTTGCGTGCAACCTCTTTTCCGTCAGAAACACGATAAACCACTTTTCCTATTCCGGTAAATTTTTTGTCACTTGGCAGTTCACCTTCAACTAAAACATGCATATTGGCATCGCCATAGTTCTGAATAAAAACACGTGTAATTTCTAAATCAGACCAATTGCTTTTTGCTTTACTAACCAATTGATCAATATCAAACGGATTGGCTAATTTTTTATATTCAAATTTATGATCCGTTTCTGTATATTCTAATTCTTTGTAAAGTTTATCCTGATCACCTTTGTACAATGCCATTACAGCAGGCGCCACGATTAAAAGTTTAATCATGAAAAAAGCTCCGGTTACGGCATACACAAATTGAAAAGGAAGTCCAATCATTCCTAATGCCGTGTGCGCATCTGTCCATAACGTTTTTAGTTTTTCCTTTGGACGGAAAACATAAAAGTTAGAGACGATTTTTTTCCAATGCAGTAAAAGTCCGGTAATAATAGCAAACAAGAAAAATAAAGCTGTAAATCCAGAAAGATAATATCCAACTGGATAAGGAATTTGCGCCAGAAAGTGTAAACGATATAAAAGTTCGGCTAATGAATACGATTCTTCGTAAGTATAAGATTTAAAATTTTTGTTGTCTAAATAAAAAAACGTTCCTTCTTTTTGTTTGGCTGGAGCCAAAGTGTCTCTGGAGCCTTCCATATAAACCGCAACTCTGTTTTCGGTAGATGGTTTTGATATCGTTATGTTTCTTCCGTGTAAAATGTATTCCTTGTCCAGTATTTTTAGTGCTTTGTTGTAATCCAGCTGTATTTCTTTAGTAACAGCAGTAGATTCACTTCTTTCCCAATTGATGATTTCATCTCTAAAAAAAGAAAAAGACCCTGCAAAGAAAATTACAAAAAGTACAACGCTGATCACAATTCCGCTAACGGTATGCGTATGAAAATAGATATTATAATGACGGTTATTCATAAGGATTACGTGGTAGTGTTATAAGTTTGACCAAGATATATAAGAAGAGAAAATACTAAGGAAAGCAGAATATAAATGCCCCAGATTTTCCAGCCGCTTTTTGCAAGAAATGCAAGAACCATTAAAACAACCCAAAGAATGAATCCGGTGTAAGCCATTGTAATTAAAACTTCGGGACGGCTAAACCATGAAGCCAAAGCCAAATGAAAGGTAACCGAAACAAAATAACCGCCTAAAATAGCGGCAGTAATTTTGGCAAAACGAGGCCAAAAGGAAGGAGTTAAATATTTTGAATTTGCTGGCATTGATCAAATATAATTTAGTTGTAATAGAATTCTAATATGGCAGCAATAAGTAGAATTGCCAAAAGTAGTTTACTGTTTACTTTTTTTAAAGGAGTAAGTATGATAATTAAACTTCCAATTGTCATCAGCTGAATAAAAAACATTAATGTACCACTGCCCAATGATTTTGTAAAAAGCCACATGGCATAAGCTGCGGCGAGTAAAACTAATCCAGTGATTTTGGTTTGTTTTGGATTTTTCTGCATCCATTTTTCAAAACCTAAATCATATGATAATGCGGCCCTTTTTGAAGTATAATAAAGGGTATAAAAAGCTAAAAAAACAATAAGGCTTGCTATTGTTATCATGATTTTACAGATTGAATTAAATTATCGCCTCATTTATAAGAGGATAATTTTAAATTGTTTTTGATTCTGCAAATCTAAGTTATGAATGCCAACAATGCAAGTTGTTTTTATTTATTCTAAATTAAATTTTAAAAATAAAATGATTTAATTCGATACTATAAATAAAAAACCTGCTCAAATTAATGAACAGGTTCTGTATATAATTGAAAAATTATTCTGATTACAATTCTAAAGCACGTTTAGCATCGCCATTCATCAATAATTCTAATGGGTTTTCTAAAGCTTCTTTCACAGCAACTAAGAAACCAACAGACTCACGTCCGTCAATGATTCTGTGGTCATAAGAAAGTGCAACGTACATCATTGGGTGAATTTCAACTTTTCCGTTTACAGCAATCGGACGCTCAATAATGTTGTGCATTCCTAAAATTCCTGATTGAGGAGGGTTGATGATTGGAGTACTCAACATACTTCCAAAAACTCCACCGTTTGTAATTGTGAAAGTTCCTCCAGTCATATCGTCAACTGTAATTTGACCATCACGAGCTCTTAAAGCCAATCTTTTAATTTCAGCTTCAATTCCACGGAAAGTCAATAATTCAGCATTACGAACAACAGGAACCATTAATCCTTTTGGTCCAGAAACTGCGATAGAGATATCAGCAAAATCGTAAGCGATTTTGTAATCACCATCCATCATTGAGTTCACATCTGGGTATAATTGTAAAGCTCTTGTTACTGCTTTTGTAAAGAATGACATGAAACCTAAACCTAAACCACCATGTTTAGCTTTGAAAGCATCTTTGTATTCATTACGAATTTGGTTAATTGGCGTCATGTTTACTTCGTTGAAAGTAGTAAGCATAGCTGTTTCGTTTTTAGCCGAAACTAGTCTTTCTGCTACTTTACGACGTAACATAGATAATTTTGTACGCTCAGTTCCACGGCTTCCACCAGTTGGAGTTCCCATTGAAGGTACTGCATTTACAGCATCATCTTTAGTGATTCTTCCGCCTTTTCCAGTCCCGGAAACTGTTGCCGGAGCAATATTTTTTTCGTCTAATATTTTTCTTGCTGCAGGAGATGGAGTTCCAGCTGCATAACTTGTTGCTGCCGGAGCTGCTTTTGGAGCCTCAGCCTTTACTTCTGCCTTTGGAGCTTCTGCTTTTGGTGCTTCTTTTGGAGCCTCAGCTTTTGCTGCCGGAGCATCACCTGCTGGTTTAGCAGCATCTGTATCAATTAAACAAACTACAGCGCCTACAGCAACTGTATCACCTTCTTCAGCTTTTAGTGTAATTACACCGCTCATTTCAGCAGGTAATTCAAGAGTAGCTTTATCTGAATCTACTTCAGCAATAGCTTGATCTTTTTCTACATAATCTCCGTCTTTTACTAACCAAGTTGCAATTTCAACTTCTTTTATTGATTCCCCTGGTGATGGGACTTTCATTTCTAAAATCATCTTTGTCTTTGTTTAAGGTTTTTATGGCTTCAGTCCTGATAGTTATCGGGACCGAAGCTTGAAACATTTTTTTATCTGAATAAATTTTTATCGAATACCATTCTAATTGCATCTGCGTGACGACGTTTTGCACGTGTGTAACTTCCTGATGCCGGAGCTGCGTATGCTTTTAATGATGCTAATCTCCATTTTACTAGATCAAAGTTCATTAACATAAAGCTGTAAGCTCCCATATTTTTAGGTTCTTCCTGAGCCCAAACGTAATCATCGGCATTTGGATATTGTGCGATAATTGCTTTTAACTGCTCAACCGGTAAAGGGAATAATTGCTCGATACGAACAACTGCAACGTCATTTCTTCCGTTGTTTTCTCTTTCTGCAACGATGTCATAGTAGAATTTACCAGTTACAAAAACTAAAGTTTTTACTTTCTTTTTATCTACTGTATTGTCATCAATTGTTTCCTGGAAACTTCCGTTTGCTAACTCATCAACTGTAGATACGCATCTTGGGTCACGTAATAAACTTTTTGGAGAGAAAACAACTAGAGGTTTACGGAAATTAGTTTTCATTTGTCTTCTTAACAAGTGGAAGAAGTTGGCTGGCGTTGTACAATCTGCAACATACATATTTTGTCTTGCACAAAGCTGTAAGTAACGTTCCATTCTTGCAGAAGAGTGTTCTGCACCTTGACCTTCATATCCGTGAGGTAATAATAAAACAATACCGTTTTGGTTGTTCCACTTATCTTCACCACAAGAAATATATTGGTCAATCATGATTTGTGCTCCATTAGAGAAATCTCCAAATTGTGCTTCCCAAATTGTCAATGCATTTGGATTCGCTAATGCATATCCGTAATCAAAACCAAGAACACCGTATTCAGATAAAAGTGAATTAAATACGCCGAATTTTCCTTTTTTGTTTTCGATTCCGTCTAATAGAATAACTTCTTCTTCCGAATCTTCTACTTTAACAACCGCATGACGGTGAGAGAAAGTTCCTCTTTCAACGTCCTGACCAGAAATACGAATATCAAATCCCTCTGTTAAAAGTGAACCATAAGCCAATGCTTCTGCAGTTCCCCAGTCAAGAGTATTATTGTCATATCCGGTTTTTCTATCGGTAACAATTTTAGTTATTTTATTGATGAATTTCTTGTCTGATGGTAATGTTGAGATTGTATTGATAATAGAATCTAAGCCGCTTTTGTCAAAAGTAGTATCTACTTTTTGAAGCATTTGTGTATCTGTTACCTGAACAAATCCATCCCATTCGTTTTTCATGAATGGAGTAATGATAGTCAAATCTTTTTTACGGGAAGCTTCTAAGTTTTCTTCTAAAGCAGATTTGTATTCTTTTTCTAAAGCATTTACATAAGATGCATCGATTACGCCGTCAGATAATAATTTCTCTGCGTAAATGTCTCTTGGGTTTTTATGTTTAGCAATGATTTTATATAAAACCGGCTGCGTGAAACGAGGTTCGTCACCTTCGTTATGACCGTATTTTCTGTATCCTAATAAATCAATAAATACATCGCGTCCAAATTGCATTCTGTAGTCTAATGCAAAAGATACAGCGTGTACAACAGCTTCAGCATCATCAGCATTAACGTGTAATACCGGAGATAAAGTTACTTTGGCAACGTCTGTACAATAAGTAGAAGAACGAGCGTCTAAGTAGTTTGTTGTGAATCCAACCTGGTTGTTGATTACGATATGTATTGTTCCTCCAGTTTTGTAACCATCAAGTTGTGCCATCTGAATGATTTCATATAAAATACCCTGACCTGCGATTGCAGCATCTCCGTGAACAGCGATAGGTAATACTTTAGAGAAATCTTCCGGGAAATATTTATCTTGTTTTGCTCTGGTGATTCCTTCAATTACAGCTCCAACCGTTTCTAAGTGAGAAGGATTTGGTGCTAAATTGATATTGATGCTTTTTCCAGATCTTGTTTTTTTGTCAGCCGTAAGACCTAAATGGTATTTTACGTCACCGTCAAAATATTCCTGATCGTAATCTTTTCCGTCAAACTCACCAAAAATATCCTGAGTTGATTTTCCGAAGATGTTTGCCAAAACGTTCAAACGACCACGGTGAGCCATTCCCATTACGAATTGTTCAACACCTTTTTCGGCAGCTTGCTCGATCAAAGCATCTAAAGCCGGGATTATTGATTCTCCACCTTCTAATGAGAAACGTTTTTGTCCAACATATTTAGTATGAAGGAAGTTCTCAAAAGAAACAGCTTCGTTTAATTTATTTAAGATTGTTTTCTTTTCTTCTGTAGAGAAATTAGGCTGATTCACATTTACAGCTAATTTATCCTGTATCCATTTTACAACGCCGGGATTTCGGATATACATATATTCAATACCAATATGCTGGCAGTAAATAGCTTTAAGACGATTTACGATAGCTTCTAAAGAAGAAGGCGTCATCCCGATTGTCTGTGCAGCATCAAAAACAGTTGAAAGGTCAGCTGCTGATAATCCGAAATTCTCAATATCTAAAGTAGGAGATGAAGTTCTACGGTCACGAACTGGATTTGTTTTTGTAAACAAATGCCCGCGAGTACGGTATCCATCAATTAATTTTAGAACGTTAAATTCTTTTTGTAGTTTTTCTGAAACCTGAGTGTAATCTGTGTTTGGGCTAGTCACATACTCAACTATCGTCTGCACTGGATTTTCGTCATTATAAGTAGTTTGTCCAAAGTCAAAACCTTGAAAAAAACTTCTCCAGCTAGGCTCTACGCTGTCTGGGTTAACTAAATATTGATCGTATAATTGTGCAAAAAACTCGGTATGCGCTGCATTTAAAAATGAAAACCTATCCATAATATTAGTGAATATACTTTTTGTTAAATAGAATGGCAAAAGTACAACAATCGCCTTTATTTAAATCTTTTTTTTACGTACTTTTACGTAAAAATTTGTTAAAATAAACGTTAACTATGAATAAAATTCAATTTTCAATCGATTGCAAATATTTTTTTGTGATTTTGGCAGTCTTATTCTCCAGTTATGCACAGGCACAGCAAACGTATGTTATTGATAACAAAAACAATTTTTGGGACAAGGTTCAGTTTGGAGGCGGACTCGGTTTAGGAATTGGTTCCGGCTATACTGATATTTCTGTAATGCCAAGTGCTATTTATAATGTTAACGAAATTGTTTCCGTTGGAGTTGGTTTACAATTTGGTTACTTAAATTCAAAAGACTATTACGAATCTTATGTGTATGGCGGAAGTTTAATCGCACTCGTAAACCCAATTCCAGAAGTTCAATTATCGGCAGAATTAGAACAGGTTCGCGTTAATACCGATTATAAATCTACACCTTATATGACAAGTTATTCAGATAACTTTTGGAACACCGCCTTATATCTTGGAGCAGGCTATAGAACTGGAAATGTCACAATTGGCGCTCGTTACGACGTATTATATGATCCAGATAAAAGTCTTTATGGATCTGGGTTTATGCCTTTTGTTCGTGTTTATTTTTAGAGGGGCTAAGGTTCTAAGATGTTGAGATACTAAGTTTTTAATATTTTTTATATGATAGAGCCTAAATTTAGGTGTGGAACAAGAACTGCTATTGATAAAGTGGCAAAAGAATTAAATATGCCTCTTGACGATTGCATGCAAGATTGGCCTTATGAAGTTGCAAATTCAAATGAAATTGATAAATATATTAGTCATTATCGAAGATTAGGCGATGATGAAAAATTTGTTCTTATGCAGGCTATTATTCAAGCCAATGAAGATCAAAGAGAAGAAGAATCTTTTTTAAAATACTGGATAGTAATACAAGATTTATTAATACAGGATTTTCATATTCATGAATATACCGTTTACTATTGGTCTTGCTTTGACAATGAAAATATAGAAGACTGCTGGAAAATTAGCCCTTTTATGAGAGAACTTTTTGTTAAAAAGCTTAGTATCTTAGAACCTTAGGAACTCAGCACCTTTATCTGTAATGATTTCGAAACCACACTTTCTGCCATTCTCTTTTTAAAATTAAAAAAGCAACCTGCTCAGCTAAAATTACCAAATCTGATCCATCTAGTTTTTTGATTTCGATTTCAGAAACATCAATAATATAAAGCAGATTCAGATATTCAGCAAACTTGTACTGAATCATTCTGTAGATTTTTTCGTGAAGCTGGATTTTTAATTCTTCGGGAGAAATACTAAGTGGAAAATCAATTCCTTCATTCGCCAGATTAAAATCTTTATTGATTTGCTCAATCAGGCTTAAATATAAATTTTCTCTTTCGGCATCAGCCAATAAAAAATCGGTATTTTCAGGAATTGGAAACATTGATGCTTTTTAAGAATTGAGGCAAAGTTAAAACTAAAAAATCATTTAACCGTTGATTCTCTTTCAATGATTCTTGTTGGAAGTTCTATAATTTGATGCGTTACCGGTTTATGTTCTTTTATGTCGGCAATTTCATCAATTAAAATAGAAACGGCGGTATGTCCCATTTCAAATCCGGGCTGATCAATTGTCGTTAATTTAGGCGAAATTACCGTACTCATAAACCAGTTGCTAAAGCCAAAAACCGCCACCTGATCCGGTGTTTTTATTCCCGCTTCATTAAAATATTTAATAATCCCGATAGCGACTAAATCTGTAATGGCAAAAATAGCGTCGATATCCGGATGTTCGTTCATGATTTTTTGGGCATTTTCGTAACCGTCTTCAAAATCTGTATTGTTGTCGCAAACGTAAACCAATTTCGAATCGTACTCAATTCCATGCGCTTCGAGCGCGCGTTTATAGCCTAAAAAACGATCAATAGAATTTTGAGGAACATACGAACCTCTAAAATGAGCGATTTTTTTATAGCCTTTATTTATAAGATACGTAACAGCATCATAAGCTGCTTTAGCGTCATTAATAACCACTTTAGAACAATCTACCCTTTTCGCAATTTTATCAAACAAAACAACCGGAGTATTTTTTCGGATAGCTTCATTAATATGAGAGAAATCATCGGTTTCGTTCGAAAGAGACATTAAAACGCCGTCAACTCGCTTTTGAATCAATAAAGCAAGTTGCTTTTTCTCCATTTCGTATTTTTCATTTGATTGCAGAATGATAACCAGATAACCTCTTTTTTCAGCTTCTTCTAAGATACCGTTTAAAACGCTCGAAAAAAAATGGTGAACGGTTGCGGGGATAATGACACCAATGGTTTTGGTTTCGTTGGTTCTTAAATTAACCGCTACAGAATTAGGCATATAGTTCATCGTTTCGGCCATTTCGATAACTTTGGCGCGTGTCGATTTGCTAATGTCTGTATATCCCTTTAACGCTTTTGAAACCGTTGTAACCGATATTCCTAAGGCCGAGGCTATATCTATTAATTTTGTATCATTCATGAAATAAATGTACTAAAAAATAAACTGCAATGATGAAAAATTAATTTCCGAAAACGTTTTAGGTGATTTCGAAAACGTTTTCGATTTTTAATTCTTATATTCCTTATAATTTGTTTTTAAGTTTGACAGTGATAACCATAATTACTAACTAACCGAACAAAAAAATGAAAAAGCTGCACCATTATTTAGGTACATTATTTTTAATGTTTTGCCTATTTTTTTTACCAAATAATCTGTTTGCCCAAAATACAGCTAAAGTTTCCGGAAAAGTACTCGACGATAGCG
This sequence comes from Flavobacterium sp. HSC-32F16, assembly GCF_024171645.1. GTDB lineage: Bacteria > Bacteroidota > Bacteroidia > Flavobacteriales > Flavobacteriaceae > Flavobacterium. The sequence goes on from NZ_JALKAC010000002.1 coordinate 475,584, forward strand.
GTGTAACAATTCCCGGAGCAAACGTAACACTTAAGGAAACAGGAAAAAGCACCGTTACAGATGAAAACGGAGGATATTCTTTCTCAAACATCGAAGCAGGAACCTACACTATTATGGCAACAAATGTGGGTTACAAAACTTTCGAGAAAAAAATTGCTGTAAAAGAAGGCGAATCTTTAGAAGTAAGTTTACTTCTTGAAGGCGAATCTCAAAGTTTAAAAGAAGTTGTAGTAACGGGTTCATCTGCTCCAAGATCTAAGCTTGAATCGAGCGTTGCCATTACCACAATGGGGGCCAAAGCGATAGAAGACAGAGCACCATCAAGCACGGCGGCGTTATTACAAACTATTCCCGGATTTGTGGTTGAAGCATCTGGAGGAGAAATTGGAAATAACCTTTTTGCAAGAGGAATTCCGTCTGCGGGAGCATATGAATATGTACAAATTCAGGAAGATGGATTGCCGGTTTTTGAAGATGGTGCGTTACAATTTGCCAACGCCGATACATTTTACAGACTTGACGAAACAGTAAGTAAAATGGAAGCTGTTCGTGGAGGTTCTGCCTCAATTTTTGCCAACAATGCTCCTGGGGGAATCATCAATTTTATTTCGAAAACAGGTCAAAATGATTTTCAGGGAAGAGCAAAATTCACCACTTCAGATTACGGAATGTTTAGAACAGATCTTAATTTATCTGGCGCTTTAATTCAGGATAAATTGTTTTTCAATGTCGGCGGATTTTACAGAGCTGATAACGGAGTAAGAAATACTGGCTTTACAGCTAATAAAGGCGGACAAATCAAAGGAAACATTACGTATAAATTTGACGACAACGATTATTTAAGAGTTAACTTCAAACATCTTGATGACAGAAATACATTCTATTTGCCAATTCCTTTAAAAAGCAATAACGGAAAAATTGAAGGAATTCCGGGATTTAACCCAAATTATGGAACTTTAACTTCAGTTAATTTCAGTCATTTAAATGTTCCTCAATATGGAGGCGGGACTTTCAGCGCAGATTTAGAAGATGGTTCACACCCAGTTATCAACTCAATTGGAGCTGAATTTAAAAAGAAAATATCTGATAAAGTAACTTTCAAAAACGCTTTCAAACAAACGAACATTGATTTAAACTACAATGCTATTTTTCCTAATGGCGGGCCTTGGACACAAGATGCTTATGCAACAGATGTTCAAAATACAACTGCCGGAAATCTTGCTTATACTTACGTAGATAATGGTGCTGTACTTGATCCAAATGCTTTAATCATGAGAGCAGATCTTTGGCACATCCAAAAGAAAATGAACAATTTTGCTAATAATTTCTCTTTTTCTTTTGATTTAGATCCTGTGAAATTAACAGCTGGTTACTACTATTCTAACTGGAAATCAAACCAATACTGGAACTGGAATTCCTATTTAGTAAGCGTTTCAGACAATCCGAGATTATTAAACGCGACCGATAATACAACTGGAGTAGAGCATACCTGGAATGGTGTGGAAAGAATTACCTGGTTAGAAAGAGACGCACAAACAAAAGGTCTTTTAAATGATGTTTATGCTGATGCCGAAATTAAAGCTACAGATAATTTGACTTTCAATGCAGGTTTAAGATACAACAAAGACAAGTATTCCGGATACAGAGACAACGCCAGATTTTTTGCCGAAGATTTAGGAATTTTAGACAACAATACGGCTGACGATGCGGTAACAACTGTAAAAGGAAATCCCTATACGTACTGGAGATATGATGTAAGCGAATGGTCGTATACTGCAGCTGGAAACTACAAATTCAACGACAATATGGCTTCATACGTTCGTTACAGCCACGGTTTTAGATCTCCAATTGAAGAATCATTTTATGATAATGCAGCCGATTTAAGCAAACTGGAAAATACAGAAGTAAATCAGTTTGAATTAGGTTACAAATATTCAAGTTCTTTCTTCTCTGTAAATGCGAATTTGTTTCACATGAATTTGAAAAATGTTGCTTTCACCGATATTTTATCTGATGGATCTTCAGAAAATAAATTTGCCGACGTAAACAATATTGGTCTTGAAGTAGAAACCAATGCAAGATATGAATTCGTAAAGCTGAACTTTACATTCACGGTTCAAAAACCAGAGTACGATAACTTTACAGGGACAAACGCCGACGGTTCTGCTTTTGATTTTAACGGAAATACGGCACGAAGAATCCCGAAATTTTTCTGTAACCTAAGACCAGAAGTTGATATTACAAAAGATTTTACAGCTTATGTTCAGTTTTCTTATTACGATAAAAAATTCACGAATCAGGATAACAGACAAGTTTTACCGGCTTACAAAGAAGTTGGAGCGGGTTTAAATTACACATATAACAATCTTCGTTTTGCAGTAGATGCTTCGAATTTATTCAACGAAATTGGTTTAACAGAAGGTGATCCAAGACAAACAACATCTGCAGCAAGCGATGTGTTTATGGCAAGACCTATTTTAGGACGCGCATTTAGATTTTCTGTAGCCGTTAATTTCTAATCTAAATATACGCAAAGTTACTGTAGAGGCGCACAGTAGTGCGTCTCCGCACAGTAACCACAACGAAAAAAAAATAACTAAACACATAGAAACATAGATTTTTTATAACTTAAAAAAGAGCAAAAAAGAAACTAGTTTCCACACGTAGTTATCTATGTGAATTAATGCAAGTGAAACGCCTTTTAACGTAAAGTAAACTATGTTTCTATGTGTTAAATTCCCGCACAGTAACCACAAAGAAAAGCATAGACAAACAAATAAAAAAATGAAAAACCTCGGAATTAAAATCTCACTTTACCTCAATTATTTTGTCTTTGCTATTTTATTAAACAGCGTAGGAATTGTGATTTTAAAATCGCAGAAAAATTACGGAGTCGATGAAGTTCAGGCGAGTATTTTAGAGGCTTTTAAAGACATGCCAATTGCTATTGTATCCTTTTTTATAGCCTCTTTTTTGCCTCGAATCGGCTATAGAAAAGCGATGTTAACAGGATTGGGTTTGGTGACTTTAGCCTGTATCTCTATGTATTTTGGAAACTCATTTGATAATGCTAAAATCCTTTTTGCCACCGTTGGAGTTTCATTTGCCCTGATAAAAGTTTCCGTTTATTCGTTAATAGGAACCGTAACCGAAACCAAAAAAGAACACAACGCTTTAATGAGCAGTATCGAAGGTTTTTTTATGGTGGGAATTGCGCTGGCTTATTTTTTATTTCCGGCTTTTAATAACGAAAACGATCCCAATTCATGGTTAAACGTCTACTGGTTATTAGCGGGATTATCGTTTGTGTCGTTCCTGTTTTTACTCTTTATAAAATTTGAAGAAACCGAAGTTGCGGCAGGAGCAAATCTCAAAGATGATTTTTTGCAGATGTTCAAATTAATGGCAAAACTGTTGACGGTTATTTTTGTGATCAGCGTGTTTTTATTTGTAATGATCGAGCAGGGAATCCTTTCATGGCTGCCCACATTTAATACAAAAGTTTTACATCTGCCTGAAAACATCAGCATAATGATGGCCAGTATTTTGGCCATTTCATTAGCAATAGGAAGATTGATAGCTGGCATTGTAACCAAAAAAGTAAATTGGATCTATGTTTTAAGTGTGTGTATTATTTCAGCCATGTTAATTGTTGTTTTTGTACTTCCAAAAACAGTCGGATTAGAAGTAAAAAACATTAATACACTTTCAGATATTCCATTAATTGGATTTGCATTTCCTTTAATAGGATTATTTATTGCGCCCATTTATCCGTTATTAAATTCAATTGTATTAAGTGCTTTACCAAAGAATTTACAAAGTTCCATGACCGGATTAATCGTGATTTTTTCTGCTCTTGGCGGCACATTAGGATCCAGAATTACAGGCTGGCTTTTTAAAAATGAAGGACCCGAAAAGGCCTTTTATTTTACCCTGATTCCAATGACTTTATTACTGATTTCCTTTTTTATTCTAAAAAAAATAACTGCAAAAGATGAAATTTAAACTACATATAACCCAAACCATCGAAAAACTATTGGCTCAGGAAGATACTGACGGCGATAAAAAAATTACGATAGATGACAACGGTCCAAAGAAGTTTTTATTGAATGATGAAAACGGAAATTCGGCGGTAATTGAAGGGACATATCAGCTTTCAAACTTATTGCAGGAACTGGCTTTGGCTAAGAAAAACAATACCGAATTTGCCTCAATAGATTTAAACGAAATCACCGAAGATCCAGTAAAAAGAATTTCAAGAAAAATTAAAGATTTGTATTGGAGAGGTCTTACACGAACAATTGACGCAACGGGAGTAAAGAAAATTCTGGAAGACGACAAAATCGACAATGAATTTGCTTATTTATATGTGCCTTTTGGCGACGAAATTGTTTTTGACTATTTCAAGAAATTAGAAGCCGCAACTCCAAAATTAAAAGTGGTGCAGATGCCTAAAAATATTACTCCTGAATATGTTTTATCGCTAAACAAAAAACCGGGAATTCTGGCATTGGCACTTCAAATAAAAAACAATGAAATCTCTGGCGTTCCGTTTGTGGTTCCTGGTGGAAGATTCAACGAAATGTACGGCTGGGACAGTTATTTTATTGCCAAAGGACTTTTGATTGATGATAAAATTGAGCTTGCTTTAGGCATTGCCGAGAACTTTAAATATCAAATTGATCATTACGGAAAAATTTTAAATGCCAACCGTAGTTATTATTTAACCCGTACCCAGCCGCCACTTTATACGTCGTTGATTATAGATGTTTTAGAAAAGTCGAATCCGGATATTTTTTGGATAGAAAGGCATTTAAAAACGGCTATAAAAGAGTACCAGACCGTTTGGATGGAAGAAGGGAAAAGGCTTACGGCTAATGGTTTAAATCGTTATAAAGCAGAAGGAATAGGGCTTCCGTTTGAGGTAGAAGAAGGACATTTTGATGATATTCTGAAACAGTTTGCGCCAAAATATAATCTGTCTACACGCGAATTCGAAAAGAAATATCTGGAAAGGGAAGTAGTTGATGAAGAACTAGATAAATACTTTATTCACGATCGAAGCATGCGCGAAAGCGGTCATGATACCACCAATAGATTAGTTGGGATTTGCGCTAATTTAAATACCGTTGCAATCAATAGTTTACTTTATAAATACGAAACAGATATTGCATTTTTGATTCAGAAATACTTTAAAAACGAATTTCAATACTTTGAAGATAAATCCTTTTCAAGTGAATACTGGCTTTCAAAAGCATCCACGAGAAAAGAAAAAATAAACAAATTGTTGTGGAATCCTGAAAGCGGAATTTATTTTGATTATGATTTTGTAAACGAAAAGCAGCATGTTTTTGATGCTGCGATCACTTTTTATCCGCTTTGGGCTAAAATATGCACGCCGGAACAAGCCCAAATTTTGGTAAAAAAAACACTTCCGCGATTTAAAATGAAAGGCGGAATTGCCGGAAGCACTAAAGAATCCATTGCTGGCGTTGATGAAAATGCGCCAATACGTCAATGGGATTATCCGTTTGGCTGGGCGCCGCATCAAATGCTTTTGTGGGAAGGTCTGCTAAATTATAATTTTAATGAAGAAGCGCAGGAAATGATCTATCGCTGGCTTTGGCTGATTACCAGAAACGCAGTTGATTATAACGGGACGATTCCGGAAAAATTTGATTTATCGATAAGTTCACATAAAATCTTTGCCGAATACGGAAATGTGGGAACCGAATTTAATTATATAACCGAAGAAGGTTTTGGATGGATGAACGCTTCTTATCAATTCGGTTTAACGATTTTGAAAGACGATTTAAAACAAAAATTATCAGATTTGGTTGATCCGGATGAACTTTTTTAATACCCATAAACGATAAACCCGACAGGTTTTTAAAACCTGTCGGGTTTACTATATGTAGTTTTTCGCCACGAATTACACGAATTTTCACTAATTTAATTATAATGAATAATTCGTGGAAATTTGTGTAATTCGTGGCAAACAAAAATTAAACTTTCCTACCCATTAAATTCTCGCCAAAAGTTCTCAGAATATCTTTTTTCTCAGCGTTAATTTCCATTTTTTCTAAAGTTTCAAAAGCTTTAAAAGTGTACATTTCAATTGCTTCCTGAGTTGATTTTGAAGCTCCTGATTCGTTAAAAATAGTTTTTGCAGTTTCTATTTTTTCTGAATTATCTTCTAATTGTAAGCTGAATAATTTTTGTAATTCTGAAGCTTTTTCTTCAGATGAAAATTCTAAAGCTTTTAAGTATAAATAGGTTTTTTTGTTTTCGATAATATCTCCGCCAACTTGTTTTCCAAAAGTCTCCGGATCTCCAAAAGCATCTAAATAATCATCTTGTAGCTGGAAAGCCAAACCTAAATTCAATCCGAAATCATAAATTAAGTCAGCTTCTTTTTCAGAAGTTTTAGCTACAATTGCACCCATTTTCATTGCGGCAGCAACCAAAACAGCGGTTTTATATTGAATCATTTTTAAATATTCAGGAATCGTCACGTTGTTTCTTTGTTCAAAATCAACATCCCATTGCTGTCCTTCGCATACTTCGAGTGCTGTTTTGCTGAAAAGCTTCGCTAAATCTCTAAAAACTGCCGGTTCATATTGTTCAAAATATTGATAAGCCAAAATAAGCATGGCATCGCCGGAAAGAATCCCGGTATTTAAATTCCATTTTTCATGAACCGTAACCTGTCCTCTTCGTAAAGGCGCGTCATCCATAATATCATCATGAACAAGCGAAAAATTATGAAAAACTTCAACTGCCATTGCAGCCGGAAGAGCCACTTTATAGTTAGTATCAAAAACTTCTGCAGCCATTAAAGTAAGTACCGGACGCATACGTTTTCCGCCAAGTCCTAAAATGTATTCAATAGGTTCGTAAAGATTTGTGGGTTCTTTGTGTATGTTTTGATTTTTAAGATAATCAATAAAAAAATCCTGGTACTGGCTAATATCGTGCATGATGTAATTCTGATTTGCGAGCCTCAAAGATACGATTCATTATGAATTATTTCTTTTTTAAAATTTTTAAATAATGAGTTTCCATTCAAAATCACTCTTAAAACCATTAATTATTAAGGGGTTAAATTTATTTTGAAAAAACTTGGAAACTTTTTTGGTATTTAGAGTTTCCTGATTATATTTGCATCGTTATTTGGAAACTAAGAACACTGTAAAAGTTTCCATTAGAGTTTGGATAATTTATAAACTCATTTAAATCAAATATTTATGAAAACAACATGGACCTTAGATTCTACTCAATCAGATGTTTTAATTAAAATGAGACATTCGATAATTGCTTATTTGGGAGGAACAACAAACAAATTTGGCGGTTATGTGAATATTGAAGATAATGAAATTGAAGATGCATCGGTTGAGTTTTCACTGGATATTAATAATAAAACAGAAAGCTTTCAGCAAATTGATACCAATTTACAGCTTCAGGACTTTTTTGATGTAGATGAACATCCAATCATCAGTTTTAAATCGACTTCATTTCAAAAGATAAATAATAACATTAATTTCTTTAAAGGCGATTTAACGATAAAAGATGTTACGAGAGTTGTAGAACTTGATGCAGAGTTTATTGGTGTAAATACTTACAACGGAGAGAAAAAAGTTGCTTTTGAAATAAAAGGGGATATTAAACGTCAGGATTTTGGTTTAGACTATAATTCTTTTCATCATAATGGAGGTTTGGCGCTGGGAAAAGACATTAAGTTAATTGCCAATTTAGAATTTAGTATATAATCTTACATGATTATTAATTTAATGTAAAATTATTACAAATAAGATGGAAACTATTTTTTTAGATTTTAGTTTCCTGGCTATATTTGTAAGACAATTGGGAAAATTAAAATGAAAGAGAAAATAATAGCAAAAGCAAGTGAACTTTTTTTGAAGCTTGGTTTTAAGAGTGTTACAATGGATGATATTGCAGGAGAAATGTGTATTTCAAAAAAAACGATTTACAAATATTTCTGTAATAAAGAAGTTTTGATTGAAGAAAGCACTTCTATGGTTCATAGTCAGGTTCATGAAATTATGGATACTATTATAGCTAAGAATTATAATGCTATTCATGAAAATTTTGAGATTAGAGAAATGTTTCGTGATATGTTTAAAAACAACATTGATACTTCTCCAATTTACCAGCTGAAAAAACATTATCCTGAGATTTACCAAAATATCCTTTCAATCGAAATTGATCAATGTACGCAGTGTTTTAAAGATAATATTGATAAAGGAATTCAGGAAGGACTTTACAGAAGTGATTTGAATGTAGAAGTTTATGTGAAGTTTTATTATACACTAATTTTTCATATTAATGAAAATACGGTTTCAGAAAGCGAAGCACAAAGAATAGAATTAGAAGCATTAGAATATCATACTAGAGCAATGGCTACTGAAAAAGGAGTTGAAGAACTAGAAAAGCAATTAAAACGAATTAAAAATTAACCATTCTAAAAATTGATCGTCATTTTTCTGGGAGAGGGTAAAGAATAGATGACGGTCCCATCTCAAATTTTAAAAATAAATAGTAACACTTATGAAAAGAATCTTTCTTATAGTTTTGTGTACAATAGGCTTTTCTGCCGTCGCACAAACCACTACTTTAACTCTGAAAGACGCCGTTAGCTACGCACTTGTAAATAAAGCCGATGCTAAAAAAGCAAAACTTCAGGTTGAAAACAGCGAATACAAAATTCAGGAAGTACGCTCAAGAGCATTGCCTCAAATTTCTGCAAACGGAAATTTAACGTATAATCCGGTAATTCAGACTACAGTAATCGACGGAGCGGGATTTGGTGCGCCGGGAACTACAATTCAGGCAGCATTTGGTCAAAAATGGACTTCGACTGCAGGAGTTTCTTTAACTCAGGCAATCTTTGACCAATCTGTTTTTACAGGATTAAGAGCAGCAAAATCTACTCGTGAATTTTATCAAATAAATGATCAGTTAACAGAAGAGCAAGTTATTGAAAGAGTTGCAAATAACTACTATTCCGTTTATGTACAAAAAGAAAGATTGGTTTTATTAGACAGTAATTACGTAAACACAACAAAAGTTCGTGATATCGTAAAAGGACAATTTGATAACGGTTTGGCTAAAAAAATTGACTTAGACCGTATAGTTGTAAAGATGTCTAATATCGATACGGAACGTCAGCAGATTAAAAATCAAATTGCTTTACAGGAAAATGCTTTAAAGTTTTATATGGGAATGCCTATTGAAACTCAAATCGATATGCCAAAAGAAGAATTTGAAGTATCTCCAGTAGCTTTTACTCAAGAACCTAATATTGAAAACAGAACTGAATATTTGATTTTGAAAAAACAAGAAGAGCTTTTAGTTCTTAATAAAAAAGCAGTTCAGGCTGGATATTACCCTACACTTTCATTAACTGCAGGTTACAATTATATTGGACAAGGTCCAGAAATGCCTTGGTTTGCAAAACCTTCTAAAGGAGTTTATTGGTCAGATTTCTCGGCAATTGGATTGAATTTACATGTGCCAATATTTACAGGTTTTGGAACTCGTGCTAAAGTAAGACAGGCTGATGTTGAAATCAGATCGCTTCAGGAAGATATTAAGGATACCAAACTTTCTTTGGATTTAGATTACAGAAATGCAATTACACAAATCAATAATAATCTTGTAACGATAGAGAATCAAAAAGAAAATATGCGTTTGGCTACTGAAATTTTAAGTAATACCAAAAACAATTACCTTCAAGGTTTAGCATCTTTAACCGATTTACTAGATGCAGAAAATGCATCACTTGAAGCTCAAAATAATTACACAAGAGCAGTTTTAAATTACAAAATTGCCGAAATATCTCTAATCAAATCAAAAGGCGAACTTAAATCTCTTATTAAATAACTAATTACAATGAAGAAAATAATTATAACAATCGTAATCATAGCCGTAGCTTTTTTCGGGATTAGCTATATCTTAAATAAAAACAAATCAGAAAACGAAGCTAAAACAGCAGTTGTAGCAGAGAAAAATGCGGCTGTTTCTGTAAAAGTGGCAACAGTAAAAACAGAAGATGTTAATCTTGGTTTTACTGCTAACGGAAATTTTGTGCCAATTCAGGAATTAACTTTCTCGGCTGAAAAATCTGGAAAAGTAATCAGTGTTTTAGCTAAAGAAGGTGATTATGTAAAAGTAGGCCAGACATTATTAACTGTTAGAGGAGATGTTATCAATGTAAGCGCACAACAAGCTCAGGCAGCTTACCAAAATGCAAAATCTGATTACGAAAGATATGAAAATGCTTATAAAACAGGCGGTGTAACAAAACAACAATTAGATCAGGCAAAATTAGCTTTGACAAATGCACAGTCTAACTTGACACAAGCTAATATCAACGTTGGAGATACTAAGGTAAAAGCGCCAATCAACGGATACATCAATAAAAAATATATTGAGCCGGGATCTATTTTAGCAGGTATGCCTGCAACTGCTTTGTTTGATATTGTAAACGTTTCTAAATTAAAATTAACGGTTACTGTAAACGAAAGCCAGGTAGCAAGTCTAAAATTAGGAAACACAGTAAACATTACTGCTAGTGTTTATCCTGATAAAGCATTCTCTGGAAAAATTACTTTTATCGCTGCAAAAGCAGATGCTTCATTAAACTTCCCGGTTGAAATTGAAATTACAAACAATGCTAATAATGACTTAAAAGCAGGTATGTACGGAACAGCAAACTTTGGTTCAAATAACCAAAAACAAAACCTTAAAGTGGTTCCTAGAAATGCATTTGTTGGAAGTGTAAGCAGTAATGAAATCTTTGTAGTTGAAAACAACGTGGCAAAATTGAAAAAAGTAGTTGCTGGAAGAATCTTAGGAGACAAAGTTGAAATCATCAACGGTTTAAATGACGGAGAAACTGTTATCATTACAGGTCAAATCAACCTACAAGACGGAAATACAGTAGAAATTATTAAATAATTTAAAGCATTAAGCTATAAGCCGTAAGCACTAAGCTTATTGCCTAAAGTCTAAAGCCTAAAGCAACAAATATGAAATTAGCCGAAATATCCATAAAACGTCCGTCGTTAGTAATTGTATTGTTTACAATTCTAATTCTAGGTGGATTGTTCAGCTACAGCCAATTAGGCTACGAGCTGATTCCAAAATTCGAAACCAATGTTATTACGGTTTCAACTGTTTATCCTGGTGCTTCTCCAAGTGAGGTTGAAAATACCGTTACAAAGAAAATTGAGGATGCGATTGCCTCTCTTGAAAATATCAAGAAAATTGACTCGAAATCTTATGAGAGTTTATCAGTAGTATCAATTACATTGCTTTCTACTGCCAATGTTGATATCTCGATGAACGATGCACAAAGAAAAATCAACGCAATTCTGAGTGATTTGCCAGATGATGCCGATCCGCCGTCTTTAACTAAATTCTCTTTGAGTGATTTACCAATTATGACACTTGGTGCGAATGGTAAAATGGACGAAGCTGCTTTTTATGATTTGATTGATAAAAAGATTGCGCCAGTTTTATCACGTGTGCAAGGGGTTGCTCAGGTAAACATTATTGGGGGTCAGGAACGTGAGATTCAGGTAAATCTTGATGCTGTAAAAATGCAGGGTTACGGACTTTCAGTTCCTCAGGTGCAGCAGACTATTTTAACTTCGAATCTGGATTTCCCAACGGGTAACATCCAAACTCGTAACCAAAAAATCTTAATCCGTTTAGCGGGTAAATATAAAAGTGTTGAAGAATTAAGAAACTTAGTAGTTTCTTCTCAAAACGGAATTCAGGTTCGTTTAGGAGATATTGCTGATGTTCAGGATACACAAAAAATCGCGGAAAAAATTGCGCGTGTAGATCAAAAAAGTGCAATTGTACTTCAAATTGTAAAACAATCAGATGCCAATGCCGTTGCGGTAAGTGAGCAGTTAGTTAAAACAATTAAAACATTAGAGAGCGATTATAAATCGGCTCAATTGAAATTAGAAGTAGCAAAAGATAGTACTGTATTTACACTTGAGGCTGCAGATTCTGTTGTACATGACTTGTTAATTGCGGTTATTCTGGTAGCATTCGTAATGTTGTTCTTCTTGCATAGTATTAGAAATTCATTGATTGTAATGGTCTCTATTCCTGCATCTTTGATTGCAACATTTATTGGAATTTATTTATTAGGTTACACGCTTAACTTAATGTCTTTACTTGGTTTATCTCTTGTTGTTGGTATTCTTGTGGATGACGCGATTGTTGTATTAGAGAATATTTACCGACATATGGAGATGGGTAAAAGCCGAATTCGTGCTTCTTATGATGGAACTGCCGAAATTGGAGGTACTGTAACTTCGATTACTTTAGTAATTGTGGTGGTGTTCTTACCAATCGCAATGAGTACCGGATTGGTGTCAAACATTATTACACAATTTTGTGTTACGGTAATTATATCAACGATGTTCTCGTTATTAGCTTCATTTACTATTATTCCTTGGTTGTCTTCACGTTTTGGAAAATTAGAGCATATTGAAGGTAAAAATCTTTTCGGAAAAGTTATCCTTGGATTTGAAAGCTATTTAACTCGTTTTACTAACTGGATCTCAAACTTATTAAACTGGTGTTTAGATCACTATTTTAAAACTATTGGAGTCGTTTTAGTACTGTTCTTTGGATCAATCTTCTGGTTAATGGGAGGTGGTTATATTGGAGGAGAGTTCTTCGCATCATCTGATAGTGGTGAATTCTTAGTACAAATTGAGATGCCAAAAGATGCTTCTTTGGAACAAACTAACTTTATGACGCAAAAAGCAGAAGCTTTCTTAAAAGGAGAGAAATATGTTTTCAGCCAGATTACAACTGTAGGACAAACCAGTGAAGGTTTAGGAGCTGCTCAGGCAACTGCTTACAAAGCGGAGATCGATGTTAAGATGATCGAGCAAAAAGACCGTACAGATGACGCCAACGTTTATGCAGCAAAAACGAAACGTAAATTAGAAAAAATATTAGTTGGTGCTAAAGTAAAAACAGTTCCTGTAGGTATCTTAGGAACAGCAGAAGATGCAACTTTAGGTTTGATCGTAACAGGTCCAAACGTAGAAAGTGCTATGAAATTTGCAAAATTAGCCGAAGCTGAATTACGCACTATTCCTGGAACAACTGAGATTAAATTAACAGTTGAAGACGGAAACCCAGAGATTAATGTTCAGGTTGACAGAGATAAAATGGCTGCTTTAGGATTGACTCTTCAAACAGTTGGTTTAACCATGCAGACAGCTTACAGCGGTAATACTGACGGTAAATTTAGAGCTGGTGAGTACGAATACGACATCAATATCAAATACAACGAATTTGACAGAAAAAATATTACGGATGTTAGTAATTTGATTTTCGTAAACAGTGCAGGTCAGCAAATTAAATTAAACCAATTCGCTACAATTACAGAAGGTTCCGGTCCAAGTAAATTAGAGCGTAGAGATAAAACAGCTTCTGTAACCGTACAAGGTCAGAACGTTGGGGTGCCGGCAGGAACAATCGTTACACAATGGCAGGAAAAATTAGATAAACTGCAAAAACCAGTTGGAGTTAACTACATCTGGGGTGGTGATCAGGAAAACCAGTCAGAAGGGTTTGGTACATTAGGAATTGCATTATTGGCCGCTATTATTTTGGTTTACCTTGTAATGGTAGGTTTATACGACAGTTTCGTTCACCCGTTTGTTGTATTGTTTGCTATTCCGCTTTCGTTCATTGGAGTTTTATTTGCATTGGCATTAACAAACAATACCTTAAATATCTTTACCATTTTAGGGGTCATCATGTTGATTGGTCTGGTGTGTAAGAATGCGATCATGCTTGTCGATTATACCAACCAGCGAAGAGCTGCCGGAGAATCGATCAGAACAGCTTTAATCCAGGCAAACCACGCACGTTTACGTCCAATCTTGATGACAACAATTGCGATGGTATTTGGTATGTTCCCAATTGCATTAGCAGCAGGAGCAGGAGCAGAATGGAAAAACGGATTAGCTTGGGTAATTATTGGAGGTTTGATTTCATCATTATTCCTTACTTTGATTGTAGTACCAGTTATCTATGATATTATGGAGAAAATAATTAGAAAATTCTCTAAAGGAGAAAAAATCGACTACGAAGCTGAAATGGTTGCCGATTATGAGCATACAGAATTAAGCGAAGATGGTTTTAATCCTAAACATACCCATTAATTGATTTAATTTTAGACGAAAAATCCCAAATTCTGAAAGGAGTTTGGGATTTTTTATATTAAGGAATTAATTTCTGTATTGAAATTTCTTTCCTTTATTTTTTCACAATCTTAATGGTTTTAGTTTGTCCTTCTGATTTTACTTTTAAGAAATATAATCCGGAAGAAACATTTGATAAATCAATTTCAGAATGTGTGTTGTTGATTTGTTTTGTCAAAATAGATTTTCCTGAAACCGAAATTACCTCAACGTCATCAATATTTGAAGAATTACTGATATTTAAAACATGCTGAACCGGATTTGGATAATATTTAAAATTCGGCAGAACAAAATCATCCGTAGAAAGAGAACCATTTACTTTTGCCGTTACAGCAAGGCGTTCTTTACTTTCAATTCCGTCTACAGTCTGCGAAGCATAATACGTGACACCATCTACTAAAACAGTCGTCAGCGGCAAAGTTGGCTCAACTGTTTTTTTACCAGTTTTGTTACTTGAAGTGCCTTTACTGCTATACCATTTGATATTTTGGCCGTCAACAATAATATCTTCTAAAGTTTGTCCCGATTTAAATTCGAAAACAATTTCTTTTTTTCCATCTATTAATGGTGCAGGAGCTTCGATTACAACATTAAACAAGTTGAAACAGCCATTTGCATCCTGTGCAATAATCTGATAATCACCTGCTGCTAAATTTGAATAAGTAGTATTAACTGAAAATTGATCCAAATTAGGAGAAATACTATATAGAACTTGACCGGTTCCGCCATGAGACTCAATTTTGATAGTTTGATCTTCAACTATTATGTTTGATACTAAAGGAGCAACAGGTTCAGATATTGTAACAACTATCCTTATCTCACAGCCTGCCGTATCTCTTGCTATTATGCTATACGTGCCAGCACTCAGATTGTAAAAACTGTCAAGTGCTGCAAATGGTCCGCCATTAATTGAATAACTATAAGACGGTTGACCACCGGATGCTTTAACTATAATCACTCCTGTATTTTCTCCTTTACAGCGTATGTTTTGCTGCTCAGATATGATTACCAGAGAAGGTGTCTGCTGCACTTCTACATAAGTATTTGCTGTATTATTTTGAGAATCCCTAACTATAATAACATAACCGCCAATAGATGTGGTAGAATAAATATTAGAATTTGTAAATGTTCTTCCATTATCGAATGAATACTCATAAGAACCGCTTCCTCCACTTGCAGTCACAGTAATTATTCCCGGTACGCAGCTTACCATAGTTGTAGTTGCTTGTGCAATGAGAGGCTCTATATTGATGTCTGATTTTGAAATTATACATCCGTTTGAATCTTTAACGTATATTTTATAAGTTCCTTTTGGTAAATTTTCGAAAACGTTACTATCCTGATAATTTACTAAATCAGCAGAATATTGGTATGAGCCAGTTCCTCCGCCAGCGGTAACAGTAATAGTTTGATTGTTTACTGCCACAGTCGATGTAAGTATTTCAGGTTCTGTTATTGTAAAATTTAATGGATAGGATGTACAACCATAATAATCCTTAACAACTGCCGTGTAAGTGCCGGCAGCTAAGTTGTTAAAAGTATTGCCAGGCTGAAAATTTACTAAATCCAGAGAATATGAATATTGGCCTCCACCTCCTGATGCTGATAATTTTATTGATCCATCATTCGATCCTTTACAAACAGCATTTCGTAGTTCAAACGTAAATGTTGGCGGATTTATAGTAGAAACTACTACAGGTATAGTTATTTCATTATTTTTTCCGTCACGAACTCTTATTACATAGTTTCCCGCTGGTAAATCATGAAATACATTTATAGGAGAAAAATTACTTCCATTAATAGAATAAACATAAGAAGGATTTCCTCCGGCGACTATAACGGTAATCATACCTAAATGATTACAAGTAACAGGTTCTGACTGGGCTGCAGCCGTAAGCGGAGGATAAATTACAATAGGAGTAGTTTGAAATGTACAGTGGTTAGCATCTCTCACAGTCACATTATATGTGCCAGGCAGCAGATTCGCAAAATATTGGTTTTTTTGATAGTCTAAACCATTTAATGAATACTCATATTGTGGTTTTCCTCCCGAGGCAGTAACAATAATTGTATTTTGATTATCAATTATTACATTGGCATTCAAAAGACTAGGCTGTTCTATTTGTACTGGATAAATTGCACTCGCACATCCCAATGCATCTTTTGCTTGAATAACGTAAATTCCAGCAGCTAAATTATGTAATTGCAGAGGATTTAAGCCATCGTTATAAACAGTATAGGGACCTCCATTTATTTGATACGCATAAGGAGCTTTACCGCCAGATGGAATAACAGTTATATGACCATTGTTCATTCCGTTACAATTAACAGGTGTTGTAAGAGGTGTAATGCTTAACTGTCCATAGATTTTTAAATCAAAATAATTTGTTGTAATCGTTCCATTATTATCAATTCTGGCATAAATTGTTTTAGATGAAGCCGAGTTGTTATAGTATGTTGGCTGTAAAATTGCATTGACATTATTAGTCGCATCATCCTGACTTAAATGAAAACTGATAATGGTTTCTGCCGGATTTAAATTGCCAAGCAAAAGAGAGTTGTTGACCGTTAAGTCAAAGTAAGTATCTCCAAAACAATGCTCAATATTATTGACTTGAGCATAAAAGAGATTGGTAAACAGAAAAAGAAAACAGAGTAGAGTTTTTTTCATACGTATAGGTTTGTTAATTGGAGTAACAAATATATACGAAAAAACAAAGTCCTAATAAGTGTAAATCATTTATTGTTAAATAATTGAATATTTAATTGTGTTGAGTTGGAATTTCTATTGAATTTAATTTACAGATGTCATTGAAAAGGTCAAAATTGGAGACTGGTTATTTTTACGAATTCTATTTATATTACCAATTAGCGCACCAGAGAACAGGGCTAAAATGGGACAGATAAAAAAAGCCTTCATTTTAATGAAGGCTTTTTTCTTAAATTTAAAATATTTATTTCTTTATAATTTTAGTTGTTTTCTCCTTTCCTTTAGATGTTATTTTTAAAATATAAATTCCAGTAGAAAGATTAGAAAAATCAATTTCGGTCTGTGTATGGTTAACCTTCTTTATAAGAATTGAATTCCCTGAAGCAGACAAAATTTGAACCTCATCAATTATAGAAGTATTGTTTACGGTTAATATGTTTTGTACAGGATTCGGATAAAATTTGAAGGCAGTAAAATCTGCAGTATTTACTTCCAGAAGATTTTTATTTTCGATTCCTTTAGCTTGTGCTTTATGAGACATTTTATCAGTTGTATCTGGAGGAGTTGTTTCAGAAATAGTAATACTGTTGTATGTCACTCTACAATTTTTGGCATCTTTAACTTTTACAAGATACGTTCCGGAAGGAACATCATTAAAAACATTTGATGTTTGAATGGCTGTGGAAATTCCTGTCTGATTTTCAAGTTCGTAAGTGTAGGGAGCAGTTCCTCCAGTTGCAAAAACAATGATTTTATCATCTGTAATTTCGACAGTTGAGGCTAATATCCTAGGTTCTGTTATTGTAATAACCTGAGTAGAAATACACTGGCCGCTATCTTTTACACCTATTTGATAAGTGCCTGGCGATAGATTTGAAAAGATATTGCTGGTTTGATAAGAGCCATCATTTAATTTATAAGTATATGGGGCTTTTCCTCCAGTTGCTATTGCTCTTATAACCGCATTATTGTTTCCGTTACAATCTATTTCAGAGATAAGAGATGCATTAATTATCACTGTATTAAGAGGAGGAATTGTTGCATAAATTGTTGTAATATTATTTTGAGAATCTTTAATCTTAATAGTGTAATTTCCTGCGGGTAAATTTTTTGCGACATTTGAAATGCCATAATTATTACCACTAAAGGAGTATACAAAAGGCAATTTTCCTCCAACTGTATTTACTGTAATTGTACCTAATGTTACACAGGTAATAGGTGTAACTACGGCAGTAGCCGAAACAATTGTTGAAGAGAGGTTTATTCTGGTTATAGTTTTTAAACAATCTTTAGCGTCCTTAATTACTACAGTGTAGGTTCCTATTGGTAAGTTGGCAAGATTATTAGAAGGTTGAAAAGGTATTAATGTTCCGCCATTCTGATTTTGCAGCGAGTATAAGTATGGGGCAGTTCCTCCGGAAGGAGTAATGACAATTTTTCCGTCATAGCTGTTAATAGTTGTACTGTTTGTAATGGCTATTTTGTATGATATGAAATCAGGTTGTATTATTTTAGCATTAGTTGTTGTAATACATCCGGCAGCATCTTTAACTTTTAAGATATAGTCTCCAACAGATAAATTATTAAAAACATTTGATGTTTTGTATTCATTTCCTATAGAATAAGTATAAGGAGCTATTCCTCCAGAAGCTGTTACAGTTATAGTTCCATCATTGGCTCCATAACAATTTATATTAGTACTTGCAGCAGTTGTAACAGGATTATAAGCTTTTACAAAAATATTAGCTTGGGCCTCACTGCTTGCTGCATCTTTTACTAAAATAGTATAAAGACCTGTGTTCAAATTGTTTAATCCTGTATTACTAGTTGTGTAAGTTGCACCTCTATCATACGAATAAAGGTAAGGAGGAACCCCTCCCGAAGGATTTATGCTTAACGAAGCAAAATTATTTGTGCAGGTAATAGGAGTCCTAACCGCATTTAATAGTATTGGTGATTGAATAACTATATTTACATTATTATTCTCGAAAGTGCATCCCTTTGAATCGATAACTGTAAAGGTGTATGAACCTGGTCTAAAACCGCTCCATGATGTGATTTTTTTGTTCTCAGCAACAATTTCGCCTGTAACATTATTTTTTATATTATAGGTATATGGCCCAGTTCCCCCGGTAGATACGATTGTTATTTTTGTACCAATATTCTCATCTAAAGTTTCAGCAATAACTTCAATATTCATTGCCAGGCTGTTTGGTTCAGAAATGTTTACGTAATGAGGTCTCATGCATCCTATAGCATCTTGAACTGTAATGGTATATAATCCGGCTTGTAAATTATTAAAAACGCTGCTATTAACAAAAGCACCACCATTAAGAGAATAACTATACGGAGAAAATCCTCCCGAAGCATTTACAGTAATTGCACCTGTTGCAGAGCCATTACAGATTACATTGTTTACAGAAATTGTACTTATTAAAACATTTGGCGGAGTAACGGTCAAAGGTATATTTTTTATACATCCTTGTGAATCTTGTACAGATACAATATAATTTCCAGCCAATACATTATAAAAAGTATCGTTTCTTTGATATCCATTCCCTATAGAATACGTATATGGAGCCACTCCTCCAATTACTTTAACCGTCAGTGTTTTGTTTCTATCGCAATCTTCATTCTCAACCAAAGAAGAAGTAATTGTTAGAGGAAGAGGAGATTCTGAAATAAATTGTCTTGTAAACTCACAGTTATTAGCATCTTTTACTATTACGTTATGCACTCCGGGAAGTAACGAAAAGATGTTTGAGGATTGATAAGTTGTTCCATTATCAAATGAATAAACATAAGGAGATATACCACCAGAAGCATTTACAGTTATAGAAGAGGATGAACAATCAACATTTTGATTTATAGTTGCAGACAACGGAATGAGAGGATCAATAACAATTTGATTTGTTACGAAAGTACAATTTTGAGAATCTTTTACTTTAATATGATAAATTCCTGAAGTCAAATTAGAAAAAACATTAGAATTTTGAAAAGGACTGTCATTTATAGAATATTGAAATGGAGCGGTACCTCCTGTTGCAGTTACATTTATTGAAGCATAACTATTACAATCAATTTTTTTTGTCAAATTTGCTGCAGCTGTTAAAACAGGAGCAGGATCTATGTAAATCACACTAGTTGCTTCATCGTTATTAACATCCTTAACTTTTATATAATAAATACCAGGAAATATATTCGAAAATATATTTGAAACTCTGTAAGTAACTCCATTATCAATTGAATACGTGTATGGAGCCTGACCGCCGGCTGCTGTAACCGTTATTACAGCTGTAGGATTATTGCAATTTATAGAAGTTGTTGTTACAGCGGTTATAATTGGACTCGTCGTGGCAATAGTTACGGTTTTTTGTATAACACATCCGTTTGCGTCTCTAACCCATAATAAATGATTTCCCGGTGAGACATTATTAAAAAAATTATTAGACTGGAAATTAACTCCATCCAATGAATATTGATAGGGTAAAGTTCCACCAGTAGTGTAAGCAGTTATTGTTTGATTTTGTATATGAAAGTTAGTTTCCAGCATAACTGGTTCTGTAATAATCGTGTTTACCGTTGTTTCACACCCCAATGCATCAGTAACAATAATACTGTAATAGCCTCCGGGTAGATTATTAAAAACATTAGTATTTTGAACGATCTGCCAATTTAATTTATAAGTAAAAGGAGCTTTTCCTCCAGATGTGTTTATAATTATAGAACCATTTTTTTCTCTGGCACAAGTAACCATGTTTGTTTCGAGCGTTGCAGTTAGAGGATCTCCTACGATTAAATTAAAATAATTCGTCGTAACAACACCATTATATTCTATTCTCGCATAAATAGTTTTAGAAGGGACAGTGCTTACATATTGAGCAGGAGTTTCAATCACATTTACTTTATCAGTTGCATTTTCAAGGCTTTCATAATAAGTTATAACAGCAGGCACCTGATTTACGCTGCCAAGTAATAATGATCTGCTGTTGTGCAAATTAAAAGTAGTTATTCCGGAACAATTAACAAGATCACCTGCCTGAGAATAAAATAAATTGTAAAAGAGTAAAAAAAGAAAACAAAGTAGAGTTTTTTTCATAGTAAAAAATTTGTTAAAATGGACTTAACAAATGTAGATAAAAAACCCAATTCTTAAATAATTATAAAGTAAATATTGTTAAAAAGTTAAAAATTTATTTTAAAATTTAAAATTGAACCTAAAACAATTTATAATCACTTCAAATACAAATAATGATTAAAATAATCAATAATTGCCTTTCCTTCAAGCAAAACATCGGCGCCAATAATGCCGTGAACAGGTTTAGCTTTGTACGATTCTAAAGCTTCATTTACGTGTGAAAGATCAAAAATTACGATGCTGAAATCTTTGTTTTTCCAGCTTCCTAACTGCAATTTGTTTTGAGATGAAATTTGAGTTGCCATTCCGGTTCCGCCTGCGCCAGAAGCTTTTGTTTTGGATTTTTTTGCAGATAATTCAAAACGTTCAATACTTTCAAAACCAATACAGGTATTGGAAGCGCCCGTATCTAAAATGAAATTTCCCGAAATGCCGTTAATTTTAGCTTTTATCTGAAGATGCTGTGTTTTGGTAACCTTGAATTTTATTTTTTTGTAATTCTCTTTTTTGAGAACCTCGTGAAGATTTTCCATTTTCGATAATGATTGAAAACCAAAAATAAGCCAATTACAATCAATAAACTAATCGCATAATAGATATAATTTGTAGATTTTTCTTCTGCCGAAATTGAACCGTAATAAACAAAAGAACTCCAATAGTAAGGTGATTTCTTTGCATTCGGAATTGATTTATCGTTTAAATATTCCAATTTGGCATTTGAATTTGCCTCAAAATAAGAAACATCATTTTTGACATTTTTATAAAAATCAGACATAAAAGCCGAAGTCGTAAAATCATTTACTTTCCATAAAGAAAACAGTAAATTCTGCGCACCCGCAAATTGAAAACCTCTTGCAATACTCATCGCGCCTTCTGCTTTATACAACTTTCCAATTCCCGTTTCGCAGGCACTTAAAACCACTAAATCAGGATTTATATGCAAATTGTACAATTCTGAATACAGGATTTCCTGATCGTAAAATTTAATACTTGCCGGAGTTTCAATATCGCCAGATGAAGCGTGCGTACTCAAATGCAAAACAGAATAACGGGAAGCATTATTTTTAAAATTAGAAAAACTCGCATTAGAATTTTCTAAATATTTCCCTTTAAAATTATTTCGAATTGATTCTAGTTCTTTCTTCGAATAACTCAATTCAAAAGCCGTTTTTTCGAAAACCGGAAAAACGCCCAAAACCGTTTTCTCTGATTTTGAAACAGGTTTTGAATTCAGATAAATATTGGCTGAGGTATTATAAGCAATTTTGAAATCGTTTAACAAATAATGCATTTTGGCAAAATTAGTTGTAGTTGATTCTTGTGTAATTAATGCTTCAAAAGGAAGGAAATTTAAAATTCCGTCGGGAACAATTATTAGATTTTTATACACCTTGTTTAGAGGTAATTTCAGCATTTTATAAACCCCATAACCATTTTTATTATAACCGGAAATGTTGTTAAGAATAGTATTGGAGTTATTAAAATAATCAATAAACGCTCCAATTTGCGGAATCGCAGTATCAGTTATATAAATGTGGTTTAGATTGATTTGTTTATTCCGCAAGGTGAAATAATATAGAATTTCAGAACCCATAAAATAGTAAACCATTACCGCTTTATCATTTTCTAATTGTGATAAAAGAGATTTTATATTACAATTTTCAGGGATATAATCTGGATTTTTGCCTTGAATCTTCTTCAAAGAAATCATCAATTCGTTTTGCTTTTTTATAAGACGATTTATTTGTAAAATGTTTGCAGAATCTCCTTTTTGCTGTTCCTTTAAAATAGCATTATTTAAGTTTTGAAGTTCTTGTAAAAGCTGTTTTTCTTTATTCGAAGCATTTTTAATATTTGAACGATAACGTTGCAAAATACCCGATTTGGATCTTTCTGCAAGTTGAAAAGCTTTTTCCAGATACTTAATATCGTTCTCTTTTTGATACAATAGATCATAAATTGAAATGCATTTTTCGGTACGATTACGAGAACGCAATTGTGAAATGATTTTCGAGTTTTCGTAAAATACAACATTCATCAATATATCTTCAATGTGAAAGGAAAGATGAAAAGCATCAAGCGCTTTTTTTGGCTGATTTTGTCGAATAAAAATTTCTGCTTGTAAATCTAGTGCATCAATTAAAACCGTTTCGGCGTATAATTCAGTTTCATTTGGCAAATTACTTTTTGATTTGTAATTCGGAATTAAAATTTCAAAAATCGAATTAATTTGTTTAGAACATTCGTCATATTTGTGTTCAGCAAAAAGCAATAAAGCTTTTTCATAATAAAATTTTGCCATTTTTCTTGGCTGAATATCCGGTGTTTCTAAAAACAATTTCTCGGCTTTTTTCAAATAAGAATTAGCAGTTTCATATTGTTGCCATTGTCTGTTCATCGAAGCTAAATTTCGATAAGCATTAGATAAAGTTTCTGATTGATTTTTTTCGTTTTGTAAATATTTAATAGAAGATTTAAACGCACTTTCGATATCTGGGGGTGATTTCACAATCCATACCCTCTTTTGAGAATCTAATAAATAATTATTCCCCAAATTATTCCATAAAATTCCCTTTTGCAAATTCGATAATTGCTCTGTTTTTAGAGTATTTTCTAAAAGCTCAATTGCCAAAGAAATTTTTCCTGAACTCTGATAAACATTCGATAAATTCAAAATTGCAGCAAACTTTTGTTTTTGTGCGTCAGAATAATTTTTAGACGTATTTACAATAAAAAAATATTGTTTAATGGTATTTTCGGCGCTGTCATAATCGCCCAAAACCGTATATAAATTCCCTAAAGGTTTTAAGCAGAATTCAATAATATCGTAATTGCTGAGTTTGTGTTTTTGATAAATCTTCCACGCTTTTTCATAACTCGAAATTGCATTTTGTGTCTGTCCAAACTGATTTTCATAATACGCTTTATTACAGTTTAAAACCACAATTGCCAACAATTCATCTTTGGTTTTAGGTTTAGGATTTTTCCAAAAATCAGCTTCTGTAACGTTTAAATTTTGCAACGCTTTCGCGGAAGGATGAGCAACAAAACGATCAACAGCATTATATATTTTATCTTCCTGATTCTGTCCTGAAACATTCAGAGTTAGGAAAAGAAAGATTAAACCATATAAGTTATATAAGTTCATATTAATTTATTACGGATAGTTTTAAAGTTAAACCATATAAGTTATATAAGTTCATATTAATTTATTGCGGATAGTTTTAAAGTTAAACCATATAAGTTCATATTAATTTATTGCAGATAGTTTTAAAGTTAAACCATATAAGTTATATAAGTTCATATTAATTTATTACGGATAGTTTTAAAGTTAAACCATATAAGTGATATAAGTTCATGTTAATTTGTTGCGGATAGCTTTAAAGTTAAATCATATAAGTTATATAAGCTTATTTGAACTTGTTTTTTAAGAGAAACAAACAGAAATTCCAGCTTTTTAATATGAACTTATATCACTTATATGGTGAAAAAAAACCTTAAAACTTCCATATTCCATAAACCTGAAAATAATTAAAATTCTGTTCAAAATTAATTACATAACGCGCGCCCAAGCTCGGTCCAATTCTGGCGAAACCAGCCGTTAAATCAAACAAAAGACCCGTTTTAATATCAGTAAAAGAAGTTTTTACTTGGTTGGATGTTGTGCTGGTATCGATTAAAAAGTTTTCTTTATCACCTTCGTACGTGTCAATTTTTATATTTTGATTTTGTTCTTGTGAAACATTTATATTCGCCTGAATTCCGGCGCCAATTCCGATATAATTATTAATGTTATAGCGAATCAAAACAGGAACTTCCCAATTAATATTTTTATTTTCGGTTGCAGTTGTTGTGCGTATCAACTGCCTCACTCCATTTGCATTCGTATTTATTTGGTCTACAACAGTAACCGCACTATTATATTGGTTTAAAGCATTTACCCATTCAACCTGCCAATAAAAACGATACGATTTAAAAGGCGAAAGCGTCGCACCCACAAAATAACTCGTCGATTTATCTAAATCAGGATAAAAATTATAACCCGCTTTTACGCCAATCGAAATTCCCGGCAAAAACCGAGTAGTGGCATAATTGGTAATTATAGGTTCATTTTTATCGAAAATAATTGAAGTTCGGCTTTTGGTTTTTACTTTATGAAAGTCTTCGCCAAACTTCATTGAGTATTTTACAAAACCTTTTGTGCTGTCTTTTTCTTTTACATTTTTCTGTTCTGTTCCCGGCAGATAAATATTTTTAAACGTAAAAATAATTTGTTTTTGTTTGATGATTGTGTCGAGACAGCTTACGGTTGGTTCTTCGCCTTTTGGGCAAATCGGACATTCGGGATACATACTTTCAATTTGGAAAGTCTTCTTGTCAAACATATCCGGAATATCCGTTTCTAAACGAATTTTTCTCGCCGGACCTTCACCATTATTTTGGAAACGGGTTTTAAAATTTACCCTTTTAAAACGAACCAATCTGTAATTCATAAAACGTCCGTTAGAACCCATTTTATTGGGGTCGTGCGACGTTACGATTTCCATTTCAAGATTTTTAATCTTATGGTTTTTATAACTTCGATTCGGAACAAAAATACCGCGCATCGTAACCGTTGCACTCGTATCTTTTATCATTTCGGGAGTTGTTTTAAACGTATAAAAAACATTGCGTGTTTCTCCCGGATTAGCATCATCAAATTCTAAAACCGAAACATTATGATAGGTTTTATTGGCATCTAAAAGCGAAGCATCAAGATTTTCTTCGGTAGTTGTATTTCGGTATTTTTTAAATTTGAAACTGTTTTCGGCGGAAGCCAAAAAATTATGCGAATCGTCAAGATCATCGACAGAAACAACTAAATTTTCTTTTACTTCACGTTCGTTTGCATACGTTCTATAATCACTTAATTCGAAGTTATTATGTTTGAATTGCTTTTCATTATAAAATAAATAAAGCTTTCCGCTGGAAACATAATTCTCCAGATTTTGATAACTTACTACGACTACCATTTCCTGCTCCGGAATGGGATCGCAATTTTTCAAAATTGCAAAACCATTTTGATCTGCGATAGAAGCAATGTCTTTATAATTGGTATCGGTTATATCATTTACAGCCACTTTTTTTGGGCGTGTTGCCGGAGGTTTTCCATTGTCGTAATTGTTCGTTACCGCAAGTCTTGTTGTATAAGTTCCTTTCTTCTTATACACATGTTTTGGCTCTGCTTCTTTGCTGTAATGTCCGTCGCCAAGTTCCCATAAATAAGAATAACTTGGTTTTGGCGCGCCCGCAATCGGAATCAATGGCGGTGTTTCGGGTTTAAAGTTTACTGCATTTCCGTTTTGGATAAAACCAATAACGGCTCTTCGGGTTATGGTGTCTTTTACTTTGGTTTGTCCTATTGAAAAAATCGAAAATAGAATAAAGAAAATAGACAGTTGTGGTTTCATAACTAGATAGTTTTGGGTTCTAAAATGGTAATAATCAATTTAAAACAGGATTAAATGTAAAAAAAAGTGATGAGCAAATCATCACTTTCTCTTAAAAAAGCATTAGTTAGTTACTGAATGGCATTAATTGCAGCAACAAGCTGAGCTTCGGTACCCACTGTTGTTTCGGCAAGGGTAAAGGTATAAATGTCGTTGGCTGCAACTGTTACGGCTTTAATTGCATATCTCCACTGACCATTGGATTCTGTCACAAAAATTACGTGACATTTTAATCCAATTGGAATCTGGCCATAGTGTTCGCTAAATAATCCTGCAGGCGTGTAAGTATCTAGTTTTGCCAATGCATTTGTACCTTCACCATCATAAGAAAGGTAAACAGCGCTGTTGTCATTATTATATCCGTCTGGGGCTTTTGCTAATAGAGTTGTTTTTGATCTCGGATCGCTGTAAAAACGGTCTACATTTGTCCAGCCAAAGTTTCCAAAAGTTACATAATAATTGGCACCTTCACCTTGAACACCGCCTTTTCCGCCGGTTCCGTCAGCATTTGCTTTTGCTTCTCTCCAGGCCAATTCTCCTTTGTCATCAATTACTCCAGTCCATAAAGTCATTAAGTTGTCAAAACCATCTGTTAAAGCAGTTGGAACAATCATGTTCATTGTGCAGGAAGTTTGAAGTTCAACACCGCCTTGAGTTGCTTTGATGAAAAATTCTCCGCCTGAAATTAAAAGGTTTTTCTTTCCATCGGCAGTAATTCCCATTGTTGGTTTATTGGTAACCAGCATATTTCCTTTGTCAAAAAGTTCGATGTATTCTATATCAACTTGACCCGTTACAGGATTTCCGTTTTTAGTTAAACAGTCTCCGTTTATGTATAATTTTACTCCTTTTGCAGAGGTTAACGTTACGACACCATTTCCTGCCGTTAAGGTAAAGTTTTGAGTATTTCTTTTTACGCCTTTTTCGCTGATGCTTTTAAACGCTGTCGAAGTTGGCGGTAAAACAATATTGCCGTTGTCTTCTACATCGCTGTTATCGCAGCTTATAAATGAGGTTAGTAAAAGGAATAAAAGTCCGATTGTTTTAAAATTTGTGTTCATAATTTCTGGTTTTAATGATTATTATATTGATAGATGTTCGAGGTTAAAATTTTGTTACCCCTGTTTTTGATTTTTTTATTTATAAAGAAAGACACTTGTCTTCAAACAGATTTCCATCTTCGTCGACAGCTACGAGAATGCTCTGCTTCCGCGAAAGCGTAACAATTAAATAGATCCAGACAACAGACCAAAGCCCGAAAGTGAGGCAGGTAAGAAATAAATGAAAGGTATGTTTAATGGCTTTTTTTTCTTTGGATAAAACAACATACGGCAGTTTCTCGTTATGTTCTACAATTACAAAACCATTTCGGGTTTTGGCAGAAATCATTTTATAAAACTGATCTAAAGTCTTTTTGTTTGTAAATTGATACGTTTCCATTTTCTCTTAATTTTAACTCTTTTAAAAGATATTTGTTTTCGTATATCAATTGCCATAATCAATTGTTACCCTATTATTTGAAATTTATTTAAGATTCTTTTTTAACTTTATCTGATTAAAAGTTTTTTTATGGATAAAAACAAAGTACATCCTGACCAAAAATATATTGATGGCCTTGCCGAAAATAATTCGGCAGTAATTCAGTCTATCTATAAAAAGTTTGTTCCTAAAGTTGTGATGTTTATTATGAACAATTCCGGCGATCGAGATCAGGCGCAGGATGTGGTTCAGGAAATATTGATTTTGCTTTTTAATCAGGCCAAAGCCAATTCGCTAAAACTAACTTGTCCGTTTGATGCTTACTTCTTTTTATTGTGTAAAAGAAAATGGCTCAACGAACTGAAAAAAACATCAAATAAAGGGGTAACAATTATTGAAGATGTTTTATCTATCAATGAATCTGCGCACGAGTTAATTGGGCAAACCGAGCAATTTGACGAAAGACAACATCTTTTTGACACCATGTTTGAGAAACTGGGAGATAAATGTAAAGAGTTGTTAAAGCTGAGTTTCGAAATTAAATCGATGGAAGAAGTGGCCGAAAAACTAAACGTAACATATGGTTATGTACGTAAAAAGAAATCATTATGTGTGGGTCAGTTAACGCAATGGATTCAGGAAGCAAAAAACTTTAAATCTTTAAAAAATAATTAGTCATGAAGGAAGAACGCTATATATTATTTGATCAATATCTTCAAGGCGAATTAACGGTTGAGGCTAAAAATGATTTTGAAAAACAATTATTAGAAGATCCTGAATTTGCATCAGAGTTTGAATCTTTTAAAGATGTACAATTTCAATTGGCCAATAAATTTGGAATCGAACAGGAAAGAGAAATTTTTAAAGAAAATCTAACTCAGATATCAGAGAAACATTTCAATAAGAAAACAAAAGTTATTGGTTTAAAACCTTGGTACTTGGTTGTAGCGGCTTCAATTGCAGTTCTATTTGGACTATTCTTTTTTAATTACAACCAAAATCCTGTTTTTGCAGATTATAACAATCCGGAACAAGCTTCTTTTACAGTAAGAGGAGCGGTTGACGAAACATTAAAACAAGCCGAAGAAATGTATAACGCAAAAAGATATAATAAAGCTATTCCGCTTTTTGAAACTGTTTTGCAGAAACAGACCACAGCAGAAATTCAGTTTTTTTATGGCGTTTCTTTACTAGAAGAAAGCCACTATTTAAAAGCCGAAGCTGTTTTTAACGAATTGAAAGCAGGAACTTCTGTTTATAAAGAAAAAGCAGTTTGGTATTTGGCTTTATCGAAGTTAAAACAAAAAGATTATGAGGCTTGTAAACAAATCCTGAATAGTATTTCTGAAGATTACGAAGGCTATGATCAGGTAGAAGAGCTATTGCATCAGCTGGACTAGCCTTATTCTTATAAAATATTTTCTCTTAATACGGGAAACCTCAATCGAATTTGGAATTTTAATTCTAAATTCGATTTTTATTTTATAAGAATTTGCCCAAAAAACAATCTAAAACCTAACCAGTTAAATTAATGAAAAAAAGTATCTTATTTCTTTTTATACTATTTTCTCAAACCATTTTTAGTGCCAAAATCACCGAAACCGAAAGGCTTGTGGCAACTTGTAAAGTCTGGGGGTTCTTAAAATACTACCATCCAAAAGTGGCAGGAGGAGAAGTAAATTGGGACAATCAGCTTTTAGAAAAATTACCAAAAATAGAAAAAGCGCAAACGAAGGAAGAGTTTTCATTGATTATAGAAAACTGGATTGATGATCTTGGACCAGTAAAAGAAATTGCACCAATTCCTGCTCCAAAAGGTTTAGAGTATTTTGATAAAAACTTCGATTTAAGCTGGTTTAATAATAAGTTATTTTCTAAAAAACTTTCGAAGAAATTAAAATTTATTGAGGAAAATAGGTTTCAAGGCGAGCAGTTTTATGTTTACGGCATCAAAAAAATAGAGAATGTGGGGATGAGAAATGAAAATCGTGCACATCCTGATTTTACAGATGCAAATTCAAAACTAAGAATGGTATTTATGTTCTGGAATTTGGTAGAATATTTTTTTCCTTATAAATATCAAATGGACCAAAAATGGGACACAACGCTGGAAAAAATAATACCTCTTGTTATTCAATCTCAAAATCAGGACGATTTTTACCTGACAATGAGAAAATTGACATCTAAAATTGATGACAGTCATACAGAATTTTATTTGTATCCGCCAACTGAAGTTCCTTTTCCTAAATTCTATTTTCCTGCCGGCGGTAAAATAATTGATGAAAAACTGGTAATTACAGAAATTTTAGGAGACAGTCTTGCTCAGATAGATGATATAAAAGTGGGAGACATAATTACTAAAATAAATGACAAAACAATAAAAGAGATTATCTCAGAAAATAAAGATTTGATTGCGGCCTCAAATGAAGCGAAATATTTAAATAAGCTGGTTACTAAGATTTTACTAAGCAATGTAAACACTGTAAAAGTAGAGTTCTTTAAAAATGACCAGTATAGGACAAAAACGATGACATGGTTCGATTATCATGACTCGCACCGAAATGAATTTAAAAAAGAAGGACAGAAAGAGAAACAAAAATTCACATTATTAGAGCATAATATTGGTTATGTTGATATAGGAGAAATAAAAGTCAAAAATATCCCGGATATGATTGCAGCGTTAAAAAATACCAAAGCAATCATTTTTGATATAAGAAGTTATCCGAGAGGTACTGCACGCGAAATATCAAAATTTTTAAATTCTCAGGAAAAGGATTTTGTTATTTATACGCGTCCGGATTTTAGTTATCCGGGAAGATTTAAATGGGATGTTGTAAGTAAAAGCGGCGTTGATAACAAGGATAATTATAAAGGGAAAGTAATTGTTTTGGTTAATGAGAAAACGCAGAGTAACGCAGAATGGACCGCGATGTGTTTTCAGGCTTCGGGCAATGCCACTGTTATTGGAAGTCAAACTTCGGGTGCCGATGGGAATGTATCTGTATTTGACTTTAAAGGATTCCGCACTTTATTTACAGGAATTGGTATTTTTTATCCAGACAGAAGAGAAACTCAAAGAATAGGTATTGTTCCGGATATCGAAATTAAACCAACCATAAAAGGAATTCAGGAAGGAAAAGATGAGGTTTTAGATCGGGCTTTGCTGTTTGCAGAAACTGGGAAATAATCCAAAAACAACTATTGTAATTTAACCTATGATCTTAAAAATGAAAAAAAGTATCTTATTTCTTTTTATCCTATTTTATCAAACCATTTTTAGTGCCAAAATCACTGAAAACGAAAAACTTACGGCAACTTGTAAAGTCTGGGGTTTCTTAAAATACTACCACCCAAAAGTGGCAGGAGGAGAAGTAAATTGGGATAGTCAGCTTTTAGAAAAATTACCTAAAATAGAAAAAGCGCAAACGAAAGAAGAGTTTTCATTGATTATAGAAAACTGGATTGATGATCTTGGACCAGTAAAAGAAATTGCACCAATCATTATATCAAAAGAGGTGAAGGTTTTTGATGAAAATTTTGATTTAAGCTGGTTTAATGATAAGATATTTTCTAAGAAGCTTTCGAAGAAATTAAAATTTATTGAGGATAACAGATTTCAAACAGATGAAGAAATAGGCCCAGGTTATAATCCTCTTAAAAACGGAAATTATTTTAATATGCAGTTTGATAATAGAAATTCAAGAATTTTATGGTTTTTTATGTATTGGAATTTAGTAGAATATTTTTTTCCTTATAAATATGTAATGGACCAGAAATGGGATGTAACTTTTGAACAAATGCTTCCTTTAGTTCTTGAAGCTAAAAATAATGATGAATTTTATACTGTTATACGAAAAACGGCATCTAAGCTTAATGATAGTCATGTTGAACTAGCTTTATACGGCAGTAGTAAATTTGAAGAAAATAAAAGATTTTTTCCTGCTGACTGTAAAATAATTGATAATAAGATGGTTGTTACTGAAATTCTTGCAGATAGTCTGGCTCAGGCAGATGATATAAAAATAGGCGATGTAATTACAAAAGTAAATGACAAAACAATCGAAGCTTATATTTCTGAATATAGAGATTTATTGGCGGCTTCAAACGAACCGACCCTTTTAAGAAAAATGGTAAGGAAAATTTTATATAGTAATTCAGAGAAAGTTAATGTAGAGTTTTTAAAAGACGGAACGTATACAACAAAAGCAATGATATGGTACGATTATCATGATTCTCACAGGAATGAATTTAAAAAAGGCGCTAAGAAAAAAAAGGAAAAATTTAAAGTTTTAGCTGACAATATTGGATATGTAGAC
Organism: Flavobacterium sp. HSC-32F16; assembly: GCF_024171645.1. Lineage (GTDB taxonomy): Bacteria > Bacteroidota > Bacteroidia > Flavobacteriales > Flavobacteriaceae > Flavobacterium. The sequence goes on from NZ_JALKAC010000002.1 coordinate 507,983, forward strand.
ATGGGACTTATTAAAAGTGCAAATGTTCCTGACATGATCGAAGCCTTAAAGTCTACAAAAGCAATTGTGTTTGATATGAGAAACTATCCAAATGGAACTTATGATGATATAGCTCGCTTTTTAAATGCTCATGAAGAAAAATTTGCCATTTATACCCATCCTGATTTTAGTTATCCGGGAAAATTCAAATGGACAGAAGGATCAACGTGTGGTTCTGAAAACAAAGACAATTATAAAGGAAAAGTCATTGTGCTGCTTAACGAAGAATCCTTAAGTCAGGCAGAATGGACAGTAATGTGTTTTCAGACAGCGGGTAATACCACAATTATAGGAAGCCAGACTGCGGGAGCAGATGGAAATGTAACAGAGCTTGATTTTAAAGGATTTCATACTAGATATACAGGAATTGGAGTTTACTATCCAGACAGAAGAGAAACTCAACGAATAGGTATTGTACCGGATATAGAAGTAAAACCAACCATAAAAGGAATTCAGGAAGGAAAAGATGAAGTTCTTGAGCGCGCTCTGGTATTTGTAAAAACGGGGAAATAAATTTAAATATGTCAATACTGAGGGCTTCCGAGGTATCGGGAGAAGGCCACATAAGCAAATAGAAAAGAATTGGGGGTCTTTTTTTTGCGGACTTCTCCCGATACCTCGGGATCGCTCACGACGACAAAAAAATCCGTTTAATTCTGCGTTTCACCAAGTGAATCTGCGTTATTTGTGTTCTATTTTATCGCAAATTATATCTCAAAAGCATTTTTCATTCCTCTTTTCACGAAAGTGAATTTGTTAAATTGATGTGCTAATCTCTACTTAATTGGTATTCTTTTAATATTGTCGTAATTTTGACAACTTTAAAATTAAACCATTGAACTCAACACCCATTATTACCGATACACATACACACTTATATTCTGAAGAATTTGACCAGGATCGTGACGAAATGATCCAACGCGCTATTAATGCCGGAATTACACGTTTTTTTATTCCAGCGATCGATGCAGCAGCGACCCAGTCAATGTATGATTTAGAGAAAAACTATCCGGATAATATTTTCCTTATGATGGGGCTGCATCCCACTTACGTAAAAGAGAATTACGAGGAAGAATTAGCGCATGTAGAAACTGAATTATCAAAGCGAAAATTTTACGCTGTAGGCGAAATCGGAATCGATTTGTATTGGGATAAAACCTATTTAAAAGAACAGCAGATTGCTTTTAGAAGACAGATTCAGCTTGCAAAACAATACAAATTACCAATTGTAATTCATTGTCGTGAAGCATTTGATGAAATCTTTGAAATTCTGGAAGAAGAAAAATCTGAAGATTTATTTGGGATTTTTCATTGTTTTTCCGGAACTTTATTACAAGCACAGCAGGCAATTTCTTATAAAATGAAATTAGGAATTGGCGGTGTAGTGACATTTAAGAACGGAAAAATCGATCAGTTTTTAAATCAAATTGATTTAAAACATATTGTTTTAGAAACAGATTCGCCTTATTTAGCACCAATTCCGTACCGAGGAAAACGAAATGAAAGCAGCTATTTAATCAATGTAATTTCTAAACTAGCCGACGTTTATGATGTTTCTGAAGAAAAAATAGCAGCAATAACAACACAAAATTCAAAAGACGTTTTTGGGATTTAACCTATGCCTTACAAAACTTTAATTTTTTTTTTGTTCTTTTGCCCACTTAAAACCAATATAAATAATGCAGAGATTTGATGCCATTCGACCGTTTTATGATTCCGAAATAAATGAAGCCCTTCATGATGTTGTAAATCACCCAATGATGAAAACCATGATGAACTTTACTTTTCCGGAAGTAGAAGATGAGGTTTGGAAGGAACAGCTTAAGAAAACACATTCTATTCGCGATTTTCAATGCAATTTTATTTACAACACCATACAAAAAGTTTTAGAGAAAAGCTCTGAAGGGCTTACTACTTCAGGTTTTGATAAACTGGAAAAAAACACTTCTTATTTGTTTATCTCCAATCATAGAGATATTCTTCTAGATACAACCTTATTAAACGTTTGCTTGTTCGAACATGGTTTAGTCATGACAGCATCTGCAATTGGAGATAATCTGGTTAAGAAAGCTTTCCTGGCAACATTAGCAAAACTAAATAGAAACTTTTTGGTTTTAAGAGGATTAACGCCTCGAGAAATGCTCCAAAGTTCTAAATTGCTGGCCGAATATATGGGGCAGTTATTGCTTCGCGAAAATCGTTCGGTTTGGATTGCACAAAGAGAAGGAAGAACAAAAGACGGAAATGACGAAACCAATCCGGGCGTTTTAAAAATGATTGGAATGGGTTCTGACGAAGAAAACTTAATGAATTATTTTAAGAAATTAAAAATTGTTCCGGTTTCTATTTCTTATGAATATGATCCAACTGATGTTTTAAAAATGCCGCAATTAATGGCAGAAGCAAACAACGAAGTTTACGTAAAAGATAAAAATGAAGATTTCATGACCATTTTAAGCGGTATCATGGGAACTAAAAAAAGAATACATATTTCTGTTGGTGATGTTTTAGATACAGAAATTGATCAAATTGTAGAGGAAAACGATAATGTAAACAAACAAGTTCAGGCTTTGGCACAAACTATTGATGATGTTATTTTGAAAAATTATCAATTATGGCCTACTAATTTTATTGCTTACGATATTTTAAACGAAACTGATAAGTTTGCTCACAAATATAAAGAGAGCGAAAAATCACTTTTTGAGCGTCGTTTAGAAATGCGTATTGGCAGCGATAATCCTGTTACAAGACAAGGATTTTTAGCGATGTATGCTAATCCTGTTGTCAATAAATTAAAATACCACGATGTCATCTAAAGCTAAAATACTTTTGATTTATACCGGAGGAACCATCGGTATGAGCAAAGACTTTGAAACCGGAGCGCTTAAAGCGTTTAACTTTGGGAAATTACTTCAAAAAATTCCCGAAATCAAACAATTAGATTGTGAGATTGAAACGGTTTCTTTTGAAAACCCTATAGATTCATCGAACGTGAATCCTGAAGAGTGGACAAAAATTGCAGAAATAATTGAAGAAAATTACGCTTCCTATGACGGATTTGTAGTGCTTCACGGTTCAGATACCATGTCGTATTCCGCTTCAGCATTGAGTTTTATGCTGGAGAATTTAGCGAAACCAGTTGTATTTACAGGATCACAATTGCCAATTGGAGATTTGCGTACAGATGCAAAAGAAAATTTAATTACAGCGATTCAAATTGCATCACTTCTTGAAAACGGAAAACCGGTTATTAATGAAGTTTGTTTGTATTTTGAATATAAATTATACCGAGGAAATAGAACCTCAAAAGTAAATGCCGAACATTTCAGAGCTTTTACAGCACCAAATTACCCTGAATTGGTAGAATCTGGCGTGCATTTAAAATTAAACTCACATTTGTTTCTTCCGGTAAAAGAAGGTGCTGACTTAATTGTTCACAAAAATTTAGACAATCACGTAGCCATTATAAAAATGTTTCCGGGAATGAGCGAAGTAGTTTTAGCTTCAATCCTTTCAACAGCAGGTTTACGCGGCATCGTTTTAGAAACTTACGGTTCAGGAAATGCCCCAACCGAAGATTGGTTTTTAAACTTAATCGAAAAAGCCATTAACTCCGGAATGCACATTGTAAACGTAACGCAATGTTCCGGCGGAAGTGTCAATATGGGACAATATGAAACCAGTACTGCCTTAAAATCTCTTGGTGTTATTTCTGGAAAAGATATTACAACAGAGGCAGCGATTACAAAATTAATGTATTTGCTTGGTCATAATATTCCGCAAAACGAGTTTAAAGATATTTTTGAAACTGCTTTGCGCGGGGAAATATCTTAGATTTAAATTTCAATAATTAAAATCCCAAATTTTAATTTACTTGCGGTAATAACTTTGTCAAAGTTTTAAACTTTGACAAAGTGTATATACTAAACCCGACAGGTTTTTAAAACCTGTCGGGTTTGTTTTTAGTGAATTAAACGGTTCAGTTTGTCATTTCGACCGAAGAGAGAAATCACACTCGATGATCAACAAAGATTGTCGATTTTGTTTGCGGAATTTCTAGTGTGATTTCTCCTTACGTCGAAATGACAAGATGGTGGAAAATTGGAATTTAATTGTTGGAATTTCTATACTCAACAGGACAACTTTCCAATTCCTCAGATATTTTATGTTTTTTGTAATACACATAAACAATCACAGAAAGAATACAAATAATTCCCTGAATAGCAATCGTAGTTCGAACTCCAAGAGAGTGAGAAACGCACCCAATAATTAAACTTCCAACAGGAATCATTCCCTGATAAGCCATCATAAAATAACTGATGCTTCTGGAACGCATGCTGACAATACTGTGCGTTTGAATATAAATATTGATGGATGAGGTTTGTCCCATCATCCCAATGCCGCTTAAGGTCATACAGATCAAAGCGACAGTAATACTGTTTGAAACCGCTAAAATAATTACACTTACACCCAAAAGTAAACTTGCGGCGATTAATAATTTGCTCATATTTTCAGCTGATTTTAGATTGGCTAAATAAATAGCAGATAAAACAGAACCAATTCCGGCAGCACTTTCAAACCAGCTGAATGTTTCGGCATTTCCGTTAAAGATGTCTTTGGCAAAAACAGGCATCAATGTATTAAATGAAATCACAAACAAACTGCTGCAGGTAAGCATTAAAAGCATTCTTGCCATTTCGGTTTCTTTCTTCATATAATCAAGACCTTCAATAAGATCATCCAGCATATTTAGTTTGTTTTCGGCTTTAATGTGCGGTGTGATTTTCATTAACAGTAGTGAAATCAAAACGGGAACATAGCTTACAAAATTTCCAATAAAACAGATGTCTTCTCCATATTCGTGCAGAATAATTCCCGCAAGAGCAGGACCGGCAATACGGGCAAAGTTGTTCATGGTTGAATTGAGTGCAACTGCATTCGGGAGATCTTCTTTGTTGTCTACAATATCAATCATCATAGTTTGACGACAGGTCATATCAAAAGCATTGATAATTCCCTGAATTAAACTTAATGCTAAAATAAAGTTGATATTATATATTTTGAGATAAATCAGCAAAGCTAAAGTTCCTGCTTGCAGCATAGCTAGAGACTGCAAGAACAGTAATGTTTTGTGTTTGTCGTAATGGCCGATAATACTTCCTGCAAGAGGCGCTAAAAATAAGGACGGAATCATGCTTAAAAAAGTAGCCAGCCCTAATAAAAATACAGATCCGGTTATGCTGTAAACCATCCAGCTTACGGCCGTTTTCTGCATCCAGGTGCCAATAACCGAAACGGATTGTCCGTAAAAGAATAACTTGAAGTTTTTTGATTTTAACGCTTTAAACATAACCTGAAATATTTTTTTACAAAGTTCGGGATTATGATTTCATTAGAAAAATTAATAATTTTACTGATAATGAGTAGTAAAACTTATCAATATGGAAATCTATCAACTCGAATATTTTATTAAAACTGCTGAGGTATTGCATTTTACAAAAGCAGCCGAATTGTGTTTTGTAACCCAATCCGGACTTTCTCAGCAAATAAAAAAACTGGAAGAAGAACTCGGAATGCCTTTATTTAAGCGAATTGGAAAAAAGGTACAGCTTACAGAAGCAGGTTCTGTCTTTTTGATTCATGCTAAAAAAGTGGTTGAAAATGTAGAAAATGGAAAACAGGCAATTGAAGATTTAAACGAAATGATTGGCGGAGAACTTCGAATAGGTGTTACTTATATTTTCGGTTTATTAGTTCTGCCTGTTGTTAATGCATTTGCTAAAAGATATCAGAATTTAAAAATTATAGTAGATTATGGTACAACAGAAGTCTTAGAACAAAAGCTGATTAATAATGAACTGGACTTAGTATTAGTGATTTCCTCGCATGAGATTGGTCCTCCAATTCAAAAAGTGCCCTTGTTTACATCAAATATGGTAATGGCGGTTGCTAAAACACATCCTTTAGCGGTTTTAGAAAAAATTCCGTTTAAAAAAATAGAAGAAGTACCGCTGATTCTTCCGGGAAAAGGATCGAATTCCAGAGAATATGTAGAAATATTGTTTGTAAAACATCATATGAAACCGAAGATTTCTATAGAATTAAATTCGATTAATGCTTTATTGCAAATGGTAGAAAACAGCGACTGGGCAACCATTGTAGCCGAAAAAGCATTAAAAGGCTGGGAACACAGTCTTAAAGCCATTCAGATTACGGGCGTGGTAACCAAACGAGAATCTTTTATGCTCACGATTGGAAGTTACCAAAAGAAAGCCGTAAAACTGTTTATGGAAGAATTTAGCAAGAGCATCAACGAATCTTAAAGATTTACGTTGTGAAACTCGATTTTTTTTTTGTTCTTTGCAGACCAAAATAGAGAGGTGTCCGAGTGGTTTAAGGAGCTAGCCTGGAAAGCTAGTATATGGGTAACTGTATCGAGGGTTCGAATCCCTTCCTCTCTGCAAGTTTTTAACTTAAATAATACCAAACCCCGAAATCTGTATTTCGGGGTTTTTTTATTAACTTTCTAAAATTACTAAATCTGTCATTTCTGTTGTAATGATTTGAATGTAAAAACTTCTTTTTAAGATGGAAAAACAAGAATTTATTTTTTACAATACTGTTGATGGAAAATCAAATGTAGTTCTCCTTGCTAGAGATGGAGACGTATGGATGAATCAAAATCAACTTGCGGAACTTTTTGACACCTCTATACCTAATATCAGTATTCATGTGTCTAATGTATTAAAAGACAAGGAGTTAGTAGGCGATTCAGTTATTAAGGATTACTTAACAACTGCTTCAGATGGAAAGCAATATAAAGTTGCATTTTATTCGTTGGCTATGATTTTAGCAATTGGTTTTAGGGTGCGAAGTAAAAGAGGAACGCAGTTTAGACAATGGGCAAATCAAAATCTTCAGGAATATATGATTAAGGGTTTTGTAATTGATGATGAGCGTCTTAAAAATCCAAGCGGAAGAACTGATTATTTTGATGAATTACTCGAACGAATTAGAGATATTCGGGCTTCTGAAAAAAGATTTTATCAAAAAGTTCGTGATTTGTTTAGTTTAAGCAGCGATTATGATGCAACAGATAAAGCAACTCAAATGTTTTTTGCAGACACACAAAATAAATTACTTTATGCTATTACTGGAAAAACAGCCGCAGAAATAATAGTTTCTCGTGCCAACGCCGATGCTCCAAATATGGCACTTACAAGTTGGAAAGGTAGTATTGTACGTAAACAAGACATTTATACAGCGAAAAATTATCTTACTACTGAAGAAATAGATTTACTTAATCGTTTTGTAGTAGTATTTCTTGAAACAGCAGAATTAAGAGCAAAAAATGCACAAGACATTACTATGAATTTCTGGAAAATAAATGTTGACCGCATTATAGAATTTAATGATAAAAAAGTTTTAACTCACAAAGGAGAAATAACACATTTGCAAATGGAAGAAAAAGTAGATGCGATTTACGAAGAATTTCATAAACATCGAAAACAATTTGATGCCAAAAAAGCGGATGAGCAGGATTTAGAAGATTTAAAGCAATTGGAAGATAAGCTAAAAAACAAGTAAAATTAATTGTTATAAAATAGACACTTCAGATCAAAACATCTGGGGTTCGAATCCCTCCTCTCTGCGAAATAAAATAAAAAAACCTTGTGAGCCTTCACAAGGTTTTTTTATTTATGTAAATAATCAGTTTTTTAATTTAAAAATTTAGAAGGTATTTGATAACTAGCAGAATATTGAAGATTTTCACCGGTTTCCTTGAATTTTAAGAATGCTTTTCGGTGCCAATTGGAATCAGTTTTAAAATCTTCTCGTGTCATTACATCGTAAAAAAATCCATTTTTCCAAGGTTCAATTCCTAAAATTTCAATGTTAAATTTTTCTGCTCTATTCAAAACTATTTCAAAGTCACTTTTAGAAAAATAATATATTGATTCAGAATCAAATCCAGTATTAAGATTTTCAAGTCCAATAAAAATATTTTTAATTAAAAAGTTTAAACTTTCCATTTTATAGACTTTAATTAATGCCTTCTAAGCTTAATCTCAAATTTCAAGATCTCATTTTTGTTATAAAATGTAAAGCGACTTATTTCCCCTTCAACAACTTCTCCAAATACTCATTTTTATCCTTTTCAGCCTGAACCAAACGCTCATAAAGTTCTACAACTTTGTCTAAAGGATTGAATGAACAATTATTTGATTGAATAGCTCCATTGCTGTGGCTAAAGTCATTATCATAAATGTTGTTAAAGTAATTAATTACAGCTTCTTCAGAAAAGTTTTTAATTGCTTCAACAGTCATTCCAAGTGCATTTGCAACATCCTTTAGTTTTTCTTCGTCTACGATTTCGCTGTTTTCCATAACCGAAACGGCTTGTTGACTCATTCCTAAAGCTTGTGCCAAAGCTTCTTGTTTCATGTCTTTAAGTTCACGAATACGGCTTATTTTTCGCCCTATGTGATATGGTTTTGTTGCTGTGCTCATAGATCAAAGGTATTTAAAAAATTTCGAGAAAAATAGATTTTAGTAAAAAACAAGTTCTTTTTTGTAAGATACGGATTACTATTTAGTTCAAGGTAAGATATTTAGCCAAAACAGGATCTTTATTTGGTGCGTGATAACCCATTATGATTTTGTCTTTGAATGCTTTTTTTGAAATAACTACAAGTTGACTGCTCACATAATCTCCTGTTGGAGAAAATGTTAATTGATAAATGATATCATTTTTGTTCCAAATAAAATGTTCAGGATAAGTAATATAATCATCATCAAGATCGTCTTTTACTTTTTTGGTTTCATTTGGCAGTTTGTCCAAAAGAAGTTTTTGTGACTTATCGGTTGCATCAAAAGGATTATTTTCGCTTTTGACAATTTCTGTTGGGTTGCCCAGTTTCTTTTTGAGAACATCTAAAAGAGCAATACTTTGATCATTTTTTACATTCACTCTCATAAAAGCAATTTTATTGTCGTAAACACTTATTGCTGTGCCCATAACATCATTAATTGGGATTCCGCCGTAGTTAAGCTGTGCCGTGTTTTTTTCTCCCATAAAGACATAATTTGCAGCGAGTTCTCCTTTGTCTACTAGTTTTAAACTGGCATCTTCTCCGTTAACTACTGCTTCATAATGCCCTTTTTGTTCTGTTTTAGAAGAAAATGAAAGACCACTGAGATAGGTTTCTGCATCTTTGTTAAAATCGATGCTGGATAAGTCTTGTGATTTTGTGGTACAACCAATTAGTAATATAAAATTTAATGAAACTAAAATTTTGTTTTTCATAATTGAGGGTCTTAAGTCAGGATAACATTTGCGTTTTGCAATCTAAGCAAGATAAAAAATAGTTTGCAATAAAAAAACTACAAAGTTTTGAAACGACAACTATTAAATCTCTTTTAGTCAGATGAGTAATTATTAAAAAAATAAACTTTAAATTAGTATAAAAATCTTATATAAGAGTATGAAATCAGTAATATATGCCTTTGTTTTAATGTTAGTAGTATCGTCCTGCGCCTCATTTTCTAATAGAATGATAAACAAAAACAAATCATCATTATCAGAAAATGATTTAGTAAAACTAGAAGGCACATATGCACTTTTTCCAGACTTAAAATATGATGAAAAGGGAAAAGTACATTCAATAGATTCGCAAGATCCGGAAACAAGATACAACCTGAATTATTTTGTAAAATCTGAAAAATCAAAATACGATTATTCAGATTCTTATATGGTTGAGGTAAAGTTTTTGGATAAAAACAGACTGCAGTTTATTACCAAAAAAGAGAATGCCATAATTGAGAATGTTGAACTTGGCGGTAAGTTGAAAAACGGACTTTTTTATCTGGACAATAAATATTTGAAACGTAACGGTGTTCCGTATCTTGCGGGAGGGTACGATAATTATAAAACAAGAATCGGGCTTTCAAAAGATAATGGGCTTTTAGTGAATTATGCTTTCGATAATTCTGGTGCACTTTTATTTATGTTTTGGGCTGGCTCTACTTATAATTTGGGTTATCATTATAAACGTATTGAAAAATAATGAGTCAATATAAATACTATTTTCGTCCTGGTTATCAATCAGAAGAACTTTTGCTTGACTTTTTTGATGGCGCAGAAAACGAATCGTTTGTTTCGGATTTTTTACATGCAATTTCAGAACTGAATCCAAAAATGATTGATATTCTCGATCTCTGGATGAACGATGAGGTTTTAATGACCTATGAATCTTTAGCTGGGAAATTTACACTTTCAAAAGATATCTGGGGCTTTGCTTTTATTATGGCAGAGAATAATCAGGATGGTGTGGTTCAGATTAATTCAATTTTAGAAAAAGCAGCACTATTTGAGAAAATTGAAGTTGATTTTGAAAAGTATAAATAACTAAAGCTTAATCTCAAACAAACTAAAAGAACCTTCTTTATAATGTTCCGGTAATTCGTTTGTCCATTCGATCGTGCTTATTCCCTTGTATTCGAAACCACAGCTCATGTAATATTTATTTATTCGTTCGTTACCGCTGTGTGTATCAAGACGAATGTATTCTTTGCCATTTTCTCGGGCATATTCCTTAACCCATTCGATGATTTTTTTAACGTACGACTGCCCTCTAAACTTTGGGTTTGTAGCAATTCGATGGAGATAAACTGCCGGATCTTTACTGGCTTCTTTCCAGATAATCAAGTCATTAAAGGTTAGTACAAATGTGCAGGCAGCTTCGTCTCCTTCTTTAATTACAAAATGACGATTCTCGGCAATTTCTTTTTCTATTAATGTTCTTTCAAAACCTCTCCAGCTTTTATTGTTTACTGTTTTTTGATAAGATGTAGCTTCGTTATAAATATCGAAAACAGCATCGATATCCTGAATTGTAGTTTTAAAAAATTCCATTTTTAGGCTTTATTCTGTAGATTTATGAATCTTCAAAGATAAATCTTTCAATAGCTTTAGAGAGTCGAAATGTTTAATTTATGCTTTTTTTATCAGAGTTCAGCCAGACAACCTTTTGTTCTGATTCGTGATTTTTACCAATAATATCTCTGTATAATTCTGGTCTCCTAGCTTTTAAATAACGATTTCCTCCAGCCTGAATACATTTTTCAGGCGTAAGTATGGCCGTTGCAAAAGAATCCTCAAAAGTGCGGCATTCGGCCAAAATATCTCCAAAAGGATCAATAATCATAGAACAGCCGTTTTTTAATTGATCATCGTCCATACCAATTGGGTTCGAAAATATCGTATAAATTGCATTGTCGTAAGCTCTTGCCGGAAGCCATTTCATTAACCAGTCACGGCCTTTCATTCCGTCAAATTCCAATCGCAGTGAAGTTGGATCTGCTATTCGGTTTTTCCAAAGCTGTGGTTCGACAAAACCAGCGCCAGGTCGGGTAGAAGGAGTGCACATCGTTACATGAGGCATAAAAATAATATCGGCACCCAAAAGTTTTGTGGCGCGTACGTTTTCGATGATATTATTGTCGTAACAAATTAAAATACCGCATTTCCAGTCTTCAATTTCAAAAATACAATAACGATCTCCGGGAGTTAAATACGGATTTATAAACGGATGCAGTTTTCGGTATTTGGCCACTAAACCATTTTTATCGACACAAACATAAGTTTTAAATAAATTGTCGGTTTCGTCTTTTTCAAAGAGTCCGGCTAATACTACAATGTTGTTGTTTTGGGCAATTTCGGTCAATTTTAAAATGCTTTCCCCACTCGGAATCAATTCTGCCAAGTCCAACATCTGTTCTTTTGATAAATTCCTTGCAAATGTATATCCGGTAATAGAGCATTCATGAAACGAAATTACATCACATCCTTCAACAGATGCCTTTTGAGAAAGTTTTTCAATTACAGATAAGTTATAGTTTTTGTCGCCGCTTTTGTTTTCAAACTGAGCTGTGGCTATTTTAAGATTTTTCATATTGGATGCTATTAATTTTAGTCAAAAATAGCATGGCCAATATTTTAGAAATTGTACAAAACCGACATTTTAGAATGACGAAGCAGAAAATCTTTTGATAAGATTATTGGTTAATTTGCCAGTATTGTGTACATATTCGGTCGGAGTTATTCCGGTATGTTTTTTAAAATCTTTTATTAAATGCGATTGGTCCGAAAATCCGGCATCATAACAAATTGTGGTTAGATTGGTGTCGTCAGGTTTATCTTTTAATAATTTTAAAAAATGATGCAGTCTTACAACGTTTCCAAATTTCTTCGGATTAAGTCCGATGCATTCTTTGAACTTTCTTTCCAGATGTCTTTCTGTATATCCTGTATATTCGACCAATTGTTTTATAGAGAATTGACCTTTTCCAGCAATAATAAAGTTTAAGGAATGATCTATTATGATTTGATTTGAAGCTGTTTTTAAAGCAATTAACGCTCTAAAAAAAGAATTAAGCAGTTCTGCCCGTATTAGGTTATTTTGTTGAAAGAGGCTTTCCTGCAGTGCTGTGATTTTTTTATCAAATACATCTTCAACGGGAATAATGGCATCGTGAAATTCATTGGCAGGAATTCCTAACAATTGATGGATTCCGCTGGGCTGAAAAACAACAATTATTAAGGTTATTTCATTTTCAGAATAAAGGTCTTTAAAACCGTTAAGCTGTCCGTATAAAAATGAAGCGGGCAGGTATTCTTTTATTTCATATTTATTAATTCCGGAAATGAGTTTGCTTTTTACTGAAAATACAAGTCCGGTATTGCCATCAGAAAACAAACGAAATTTTTGTACAGCAGTTTCGGTATTATCTAAAAAAAGATAATGCTTTATGTAGGGTGATAACTCTTTTGGAGGTGAAACTTGCATGAATTTGTCGATTTTACGCGTAATCGAGGTTTTCGATAATCTGATTTATCAAAATTAGGTATATTTTTCTGTTTCTTAAAAAACTAATTCCCTACAGCCATTTTTACCTTTGGCAGAATACGCTCCACAAACATTTTATAGGCAGATTCTGAAGGATGCAGGCCATCTGCAGCAACCAGGTTTTTATTAGACAGTCCTTGACGTGTAATATCTGTAATCGAAACAAATGTAACTTCTTTGCTTATGCAGATATCCTCGGCAAAAGTATTGTATTGATTTATTTCGCTTGAAATTTTCATTCGATTTGCATCGCTGTAATAGGAGGCAAATGGAGTATAAGCATAATCAGGAATAGAAATCACGATTACATTTTTTTTGCTGCCTTTGGCCAGCTCTATGGCTTTGTTTAGCAATTTTGGAAATTCTTTTTGATAAACGGAAAATTCAATATGCTGATATTGATTGTTTACACCTATTAACAGCGTAACTAAATCGTAATTTGAATTTAGATTTTCCTGATTTATGGCAGAAATTAAATTTGAAGTTGTCCATCCGGTTTTTGCAATTATTTTTAATGAAAAATCGGTTTCAGGATAAAGTGGTTTTAAAGTGGTTTTGAGCTGTTCTGGAAATCGGCAGGTTTCGCACACGCTTTCACCAATAGTGTAGCTGTCGCCTAAAGCGAGATAATTGACAGATTTTGAAATAGGATTATTTGGGTTTGTTATTGGTGGAGTAACTACGTTTTCTGAATTAGATTCATTAGTACTGCAGCCTAAGAGAAAAATCGAAAGGATAACAGTAACTATTTGCTTGAATTGCGGCTTCATAATTTGTTTATTTTTTGGCTTGTTTAAACAAATAGTTACGTTAAATGTATGGTTTTGGTTTTTACACCATTTCTGCTTTCATTATGATTTCTTCTTCAATAGCATTCCAAAGTCCGATACGTTTTTCTAAAGCCAAAATCGAAACTTCTTCAACTTCTTTCCATTTTTGAGCGTCATCTTCACATAAATCGGTAATCATCTGCATGGCCATTGGTCCGTGTTCATCAGCATCCAATTCAATATGTCGGTCGAAATAGTAAACCAATTTACTTAAATCAGTATCGGGAAGGTTTTTTTGAAAGTTTTTCAGGATTTCGGTAAACATACTCGGAATTAAATCTTCTCTTCCAAAAGTAAACGCAGCCGCAATTTGATGCGGTTTTCCTTCTTCTATAACTCTAAATGTAAAGTCAAGAAAAGCTTTAATTTCAGGATGAAGCGAACTTTGTTTAATGGCAACAAAAATATTATGAAGCGAATTTACAGAGTCTAAAAAATTGTTAATTTCTGTAATGTCTGCCCCGCAGTCTTCCATTGCTTCAAGATACATTTCATAATGGCTTTGTCTTCTTCCGTCAATGCTTAAATCAGTTTCTTCGGCAAGAACAATTTCGTTGATTAAGTATCTTGTTTCAGGATTTTTGGTAGCAAACCAAGGTGTTGTTGTGCAAGTAAGTTTGGCTTGTAGTGCTTTTAAAAGAGACATAAAATCCCAAACAGCAAAAACGTGATTCTCTACAAAACTGTGTAAATCGTCGATCGTTTGGATTTTATTATAAAGGGAATGTTTTAAAAGCTGTTCTTTTTGTGGTTGAATGCTATTGTGTATAGTTTCAATATTCATTTATGTAAATTTTGGTGCAAAGATAAAAAGCTTCTCGATTAGAAGAAGCTTTTTGTATTGATTTTGCATATAATTTAATAGTTGTTTATGATTTAAACGCTGGAATTCCAGTTACATCCATTCCGGTAATCAATAAATGAATGTCATGTGTACCTTCATAAGTTATAACACTTTCAAGGTTCATCATGTGGCGCATAATGGAGTATTCGCCTGTAATTCCCATTCCGCCCAGCATTTGTCTAGCTTCGCGGGCAATGTGAATTGCCATGTCGACATTATTACGTTTTGCCATCGAAATTTGAGCGGTTGTTGCTTTTCCTTCGTTTCTTAAAACGCCCAAACGCCAGGTTAATAATTGTGCTTTTGTGATTTCTGTAATCATTTCAGCCAATTTCTTCTGTTGTAATTGTGTTCCTCCAATTGGTTTTCCAAACTGAATTCTTTCTTTGGCATAACGCAAAGCAGTATCATAACAATCCATTGCTGCGCCAATTGCTCCCCAGGCAATGCCGTATCGTGCCGAATCTAAACAGCCCAGCGGTGCGCCTAAACCCGATTTATTTGGTAAAAGGTTTTCTTTTGGAACTTTTACATTGTCAAAAATTAATTCTCCGGTTGCAGAGGCGCGAAGCGACCATTTATTATGAGTTTCAGGAGTTGTAAAACCTTCCATTCCGCGTTCTACAATTAAACCATGAATTCGTCCTTCTTCATTTTTTGCCCAGACTACGGCAATATCTGCAAAAGGAGCATTCGAAATCCACATTTTAGCACCATTTAAAAGATAATGATCTCCCATATCCTTAAAATTGGTAATCATGCTTCCGGGATCTGAACCATGATCAGGCTCCGTTAAACCAAAACAGCCTATATATTCACCCGTTGCCAGTTTTGGCAGGTATTTCATGCGTTGTTCTTCATTTCCGTATTTCCAAATTGGGTACATTACTAAAGAAGATTGTACGGATGAGGTTGATCTTACACCAGAATCTCCTCTTTCAATTTCCTGCATAATTAAACCATAAGAAATCTGGTCTAGTCCTGCGCCACCATATTCTACAGGAATATAAGGCCCGAAACCGCCAATTTCTCCAAGTCCTTTTATAATTTGTTTTGGAAATTCTGCTTTTTGAGCATATTCTTCAATAATTGGAGAAACTTCTCTTTTAACCCATGCGCGCGCTGATTCGCGAACCAATTTATGTTCGTCTGTTAATAAATCGTCAAGGTTGTAATAATCTGGAGCTTGAAATAAGTCTGGTTTCATTTTTGATAGTTTTTTGCAAAACAAATTTACGTAATAAAAATATAACAAAACAAAGCTTAATTGTTATAATTTTATATATTAGTTATAAAATAATCACAAATAAGGTGAATTAATTTTAGTTTATTGATAATATATAGACTAATTTTGAGATTCCAAAAATATAAAATTGAATGAGGCTGATCATCTCTTTTCTACTCTTTTTTCTTCTAAACACTGCATTTGCACAACAGTCTGATGCTAAGATTACCGAAGAAAAGTATTTATTATTACAGGACAAAATTCGACTAAATCTTAATGCTAATGTCGATAGTGCACTTGTGTACGCTCACCAGTTAGCCAAATCTAATAATAACAAACATTTAGCTTTTGCAAATGGTGCAATTTCTTGTTTGCTGCAAATAAAAGGGGATACAAAACAATCTAAAGAAAAATATAAAAAGGCATTACAATACTTAGATAAAATGCCTGAATCTGTTGATAAAACGCAAACTACTTCTTTTGTTTACAATTACGGAGGATTAGCAGAATGGAATAGAGGGAATTTTAGCAACGCCCTTGAAATTTACCAAAAAGGCATGAAACTGTCTTTACAGATTAATGACATTACTCAGATTTTTAAATTCAAAATCAATATCGCATTAATTAATGGAGAGGTTGGAAATTACCAGTTGGCAATAAAAAACCTGAGACAATTAGATGAATTTGTAGATAAAAACGAAGGCTTTTTTACTAAAGAGCAGTTGTTGAATAATAAAAGTACCGTAAATCGTGGTTTAGCCAGTTCGTATGAAAGCTATTTCATGAAAAATTTAAGTAAAAGATACTTACTGGATTCAGCTGAATATTATTATAAAAGAACGATAAATTATTCGCAGAATTTTACTCAAAACAAAATAGCGGCCAAGTTAAGTTTAGGAAACGTTTATAATTGGAAAGGAGATTATAAAAGTGCCGAAAAAACGTATTATGATGTTGTGTTTCTGGCAAATCAAAATAATCTTCCGGTTGCTTTATGTGTTGCTAATTACAATTTAGGCGACATTCATTTTACAACTAAAAAATACGATAAGGCACTGGTTTTTTTCAAGAAATGTGACTCTCTTTCATTTGTAACCAATAGTAATGAAATTGATTATTTAAAGTCGAACTATTATCAGGCAAAGATTTACAATATTCAAAAAAAACCCGAATTAGCTTATAAACATTCTAAGATTTATCTGGACAACTACGAGAAGTTTGAAGAAAAATTAAACAAGGAAACGTTAGAAGTAAATTATAAACAGGGAGTAGATGGTCTTACTGATGAAATGGTTTCTATTGAAAAGAAATATAAAAGCGAGGTTTTACTAAACAGAGCTTTAAGAATTTTTTATGTCCTGTTATTTGTTGGAATTGTCTTTTTATTGATTAAAAATATAAGAGATAAAAACAAGGCACATAAGAAGATGAATGCTTTAATTGAAGAATTTAAAGCAAATATCGAGAAGAAAAATAATGCAGAGATCGATATAATTGAAGAAAAAGAAGAAATTTTTGAAACAGAAGAGGTTCATCTTAAAAAAGAAAATATCACTTTAAGTATCGACGAAGCCAAAGAAAACAAAATAGTAGAAAAATTACTCGCTCTGGAGAATAAACTGGAGTATCTAAATGCTGATTTTACGCTTCCGTATGTAGCTAAAAAAATCAAAACAAATACGACTTACTTGTCGTATGTTGTAAATAAACGATTTGGTAAATCATTTGGGGAATATTCGAATGAATTAAAAATCAACTATGTAATTAATGAAATGATTACGAATCATATGTATAGAAAATATTCTACTCAGGCTATAGCAGAAAGTGTAGGATTTAAAAATGCAGTCTCTTTTGCAAAATCATTCAGAAAGCGGACCGGTGTATCTCCAGCTCAATTTGCCAGTAATATTTAATAGAAGCGTATGCTTAAAAATGCAGATTCTTTTTGTGAAATCATTCCGCAAAAGAACTGGATTGTCTCCAGTTCAATTTGCGAATAATATTTAGTTAAGGAAATAATCTTTAAATTAACTGATTCCTCCTCCACCAATTTTACCTGGATCTACTGCAGGAAGTACTGGCGGCGGCGGCGGTGGTGTAGTATCGTCTCCTCCACGAACCTTTTTTTGTTGGTTTTTTGATAATTTTTCAACTTGGAAATTCTCGAATTTTGATTTTTTATTTATCATGATCTTTATATTTAATAAATTTTATAATTCTTTTTTCTTACATTAGTGTATATTTGCAGCTGATAATGACGTAGATTTTAGTTTGCACCGCCGCCGCCAATTTTTCCAGGGTCAACTTCAGGCGGGGTATTTTCTTCTCCTCCGCGAACCATTTTTTGTTGATTTTTAGATAATTTTTCACCTTGAAAATCTTCGAATTTTAGTTTCATATTAGACATCTTATTATGTGTTAGGGTTACTGATTTATCAAAACTAAAGAAAATGCCAAGCGCTTGATCGAGAATTGGGTTTTGAGTGTTTTAAGAAAAAAAAATCAAATGCAATTTACTGGTTTTCAATAAATTAATCAATTAAGTATGGCTGCTATAATTTATAAATTGTATGTAGTATAATTGATAAAATGTCTGCTTTTAGCATTATTTTTTGAATAAAAACAGCAATATTTGTGGTGTAATTATGATTTAAAAGCGTCCCAAAAATGTTAAAACTTATTCAAAAATTTCTACAAATAAATAGGTACTCAGAAGTTAAAAATGAGTTTAAGGATTTGTTTTTATCTCATCCTAACTATCCTAGTTTATTTGCGATAACAGATTCATTCGATTTGTTGTCTATAGAGAATGCTGCGATAAGAGTTCCTAAAGAGCAGATTGTAGATTTGCCTTCAAATTTTTTGGCTTATTTTAAAGATGAATTAATATTAGTCGAAAAAGAAAAAAGCTTTGTTCGTATCACTACTATTAAAAAAGGGGTGCAAAAAATATCATACGAGAAATTTCTTTTAGACTGGAATGGTGTTATAGTAGCAATCGAACCTAATAATGTCGTTGCAAGAGAAAATTTAAAAGTTGAGTTAAGCTGGTTAAAATACCTTGTGCCTTTCTTGCTTTTAGCTGGTTTATCTTTCTTCTATAATACTTATAGTCTATTTAGTTTTACATTTTTACTGCTGTCTTCTTTAGGAGTAGTGGTAGGTGTGTTAATTGTTCAGGAAAAACTGGGTTTTAAAAATGGAATTATTTCAAAATTTTGCAGTCTAAGCACTAATTCGTCATGTAATTCAGTAATTAACTTTAGTGGTAATTATGATAATAAATGGATTAGTTTCTCAGATTTGCCATTATTGTTTTTTGGAGCAAGTTTTATTTCAGTTCTGGTTCAGCCATTGAGTTCGTCTGTTTTTGTTGGTTTTTTGAGTTTATTGGCCATACCTATAATAGTATCTTCAATATGGATTCAAAAATTTGAACTTCAAAAATGGTGTGTTATGTGTTTAATGGTTTCGTTTTTGATTTTTACTCAAAGTTTAATTTGGTTTGCATCAGACTTATTTACATTGAGTTTTAGTTTTGGTACAGTTTTTCCATTTTTATTCTCGTTAGTACTTCTTATTCCAATTTGGTTTGTTATAAAATCTACTGCGAAGAGTGTTTTAGATAACGAAAACTCATTAAAAGAGCTGAAAAAATTTAAAAGAAATTATTCACTGCTTACTTTCTTATCTAAAAAAGTACCACTTACAAACGGATTTGAAGATCTAAGAGGGTTAAATTTTGGAAACAGAAGCGCTGTAGTGAAACTATCAATAATTATAAGCCCAAGCTGTGAACATTGCCATAAAACATTTCAGGAAGCTTTTGATTTAGTTTTAAAATTTCCGGACAAAATATTTTTAAGCGTTCTGTTTAATATCAACCCAGAAAATGCTGATAACCCTTACAAAGCAGTTGTAGAGCGTCTTTTAATAATAAACAGATCAACTCCCGGAAAAACAGTTGAAGCAATTTCAGATTGGCATATTAAAAAGATGAGTCTAAAAAAATGGCTTAAAAAATGGCAGGTAGATTCTGTAAGCATGATGATTAATCAGGAAATAAATAAACAATATGAATGGTGCTCTAAGAATGATTTTAATTACACACCAGTAAAAATTGTAAATGAAAAATTATTTCCAAATGAATATGAATTGAGTGAATTGAAGTATTTCTTGAATGATTTTGTTGAAGAAAAAGAAACAACAGTTCTCGAAAGAACAGCCTAATGTTTACATCATTTAAAAAGTAAACGTTTTAAAATAAGAACGGAATCCCCAAAACTAAAAACAAGCAGCTATGTTAAAAAATATTTTAAATCTGGAAGGATCACAAGAAATAAGTGCAAGTGAACAAAAAACAATACTTGGCACGAATGTTAAAGAAATAACATCAAAATGTGATTCATGGAACTCTATGATATATGAAGATTGTGCAGAATATTATCCGGAGTTAACGTATGCTAATGCAAATTAAAAATTGCGTTGAGATAGTAATGAAATTTTTTAATCGAATAGATTCAAACGAATTCAAGGATTAAATGTAAATATAAATACAATGTTAAAAGAGATTTTGAATCTGGAACATGCTCAGCACATTAGTAAAAACGAGCAGAAGAACATAAAAGGAGGAATCCCGGAATGTTGGATTTATGCAATAGAAGCAGGATGTGTGTTGATACCAACCGGATCAATTTGTCCAGTTAATACAGAAGCCGGAATTTGCGATTCAAATCGTCTTTGCTGTTAATTTTTTTGAAATTATTTAAAGTAATATACAATAAAGCCTTTTTAAAATTTAGTCATGTTTTTTTTAATTTGTAGGCGCTCGATCGTGGAACATTGAGCATTTATCCCAACATTGATGATTGGTGTCGGGATTCTCAGGATAATTGGTCACTTGGGTCGGTTTTATTTGGTTAGGGCTGATCAAGTGCCATCTCCTAGAGAAATTGGTATTACTAAAATATATTGAATATTAAAGAGAGAAATTGTTCTCTCTTTTTTTTATCACAAAATAAAATCGTAATAAAAATACTACTCTGGTTTTTAGTAAATAGACAGAAACTTCAACTGTCTTAAAAGTAATTGAAGTGTAACAAATCAAAAAAACCTAAGTTATGTTAAAGAAAATTTTAGAATTGGAAGGAGCTCAAGAGCTAAACAGAAAACAACAACAAACCATTAAAGGCGGTATTGCTTGTTCTGCAAGTGTGCCGTGTAAAAAAGGATATCATTGCGTAATAGCAGATGATGCTTCAGAAGGACATTGTGCAGTTAATTAAAAAACTATTTACATCAAACAAAAAAATCAAATTATGAAAAAATTAAAAAATTTAACAGGAATTGAAATTTTAAGTATCAGCGAAAAGAAAAGCATTAATGGCGGAGGCCCGGGAATAGAGGCCTGCTATTGCCCGGGAACGGGTATTTTTGCGGGGATTATACATCCGGGTGAAGGCGAAACTTGTGCCTCCGTTATCAATGAAAACTGCCCATTAGAATCTTAATTTTTTTATTAAATAATACTAAAAAGCTTTGTTATTTATTTAGCAGAGCTTTTCTTTTTTATAAACTTAAATAACGGTTTATATGTATTTAATGAAACAGTTTTTAGAAAAAGGAAAGTATTAATCATCAAAGTTGAATAGATATAATTTAGATCTATTTTTTATTTTTTTAAGAATTTTTGTATAATATTGCTATAAACAAACCCAAATATTAGAATTGAAAAAATTCACCAATTATAAACAGGCAGATTTTAAAGATTGTGGTCCAACATGTTTAAAAATAATTGCAAAACATTACGGCAAAACAATCAATATTCAGGAGTTACGAGACAGCAGTGAAACAACTCGTGAAGGAAGTAATTTGCTTTTTTTAAGTGATGCCGCAGAGAAAATTGGTTTTCGAACTCTGGGAGTAAAATTAAGTTTAGAAAGATTAGAAGAAGCGCCATTGCCTTGCGTTTTACATTGGAACAAAAACCACTATGTAGTATTATACAAAATAAAAAAAGGGATCTATTATATCTCAGATCCTGCCTTTGGATTAATTGAGTACAATAAAGAAGATTTTTTAAAATTCTGGATTGGTAATAATGCAGATGATTTTACTCAGGAGGGAGTTGCATTATTAATTGAAGCTACACCAAAATTTTTTCAGACCGAGTTTGATAAAGAAGATAACAAAGGTTTGGGTTTTGGTATGTTGTCTCAATATGTACTTCGTTATAAATCGTATCTTTTTCAGTTAAGTATTGGGTTATTGGCCAGCAGTTTATTGCAGCTTATCTTTCCCTTTTTAACTCAGAGTATTGTCGATGTTGGTATCCAAAATCAGAATATTCATTTTATATATTTAATCCTTTTTGCGCAAATATTTCTATTTGCCGGAAGAACAGGTCTGGAGCTTATTAGAAGCTGGATTTTACTGCATCTTTCAACCCGGATTAATATTTCATTAATTTCAGATTTTTTTATCAAATTAATGAACCTGCCTATTTCTTTTTTTGATGTAAGAATGACCGGTGACATTATGCAGCGTATAAACGATCATCACAGAATAGAAAAAATTCTCACCACATCCTCTTTAAATGTATTGTTTTCGGTTATCAATATGTTTGTAATGGGAGCCGTTTTGGCTTACTTTAATCTCAAGATATTTTTGGTTTTTTTTGCAGGAAGTCTTCTTTATTTTGGATGGATAACTTTATTTTTAAAACGCAGAGAGATTCTGGATTACAAACGTTTTGCGGAGGTTTCTAATGAGCAGGGAAAAGTTATGGAACTCATTAATGGAATGCAGGAAATTAAGCTTCATAATGCCGAAAAACAAAAACGCTGGGGCTGGGAGTATGTGCAGGCAAGATTATTTAGAGTTTCGATAAAAGGATTGGTTTTAGAACAGTCTCAAACTATTGGGTCATCTGTTATTAATGAATTAAAAAACATTTTTATTACGTTTTTGTCGGCAAAATTAGTGATCGATGGTTCAATTACGCTTGGTATGATGCTGGCCATTAATTCGATTGTAGGTAGTTTAAATGGCCCAATAACACAACTTATTCAATTTGTGAGGGAACTTCAGGATGCCAAGATTTCGTTAGCCAGATTATCTGAAATTCATGAAAAAGAAGACGAAGCGCAACAAGAGGTGCATCAGTCCAATGATGTGCCTTACGATTCTGATATTGAATTAAAAAATGTTTCTTATAGATATTTAGGTTCAGATATTCCTGTTTTAGATAGTTTAAGCTTAAAGATTCCGGCAAATAAAGTTACGGCAATCGTTGGGGTAAGCGGAAGCGGTAAAACAACGCTTATGAAACTGCTTCTTAAGTTTTATGAACCAGAAAAAGGAGAAATAAATATTGGCAGTTCACAACTTAAAAATATTTCGCAAAAAGCCTGGCGTTCCAATATTGGCGCTGTAATGCAGGAAGGTTTTATCTTTAGTGATACTATAGCTAATAATATTGCCTTTGGGGCAGATAAAATAGATAAAGAACGATTGGTGTATGCATCAGATGTAGCCAATATTAAGCAATATATCAGAGAACTTCCTTTGGGCTATAATACAAAAATTGGAGCAGAAGGATTAGGGATGAGCACAGGGCAAAAACAACGTTTGTTAATTGCTCGTGCGGTGTATAAAAATCCCGAAATATTGTTTTTTGATGAAGCAACATCGGCCTTAGATGCAAATAATGAAAAAGAAATTATGCAAAAGCTGGATATTTTCTTTAAAAATAAAACCGTAATTGTAATTGCCCACCGATTAAGCACCGTGATGAATGCAGACCAGATTGTAGTTTTGGATAAAGGCAAAATTATCGAAATAGGAAATCATACAGCTTTGGTAGAGCAAAAAGGGAATTATTTTGAATTGGTTAAAAATCAATTGCAGTTAGGAAATTAATTATGACAGAAAATAACGATACGTTTGAATTAAGAAGCGAGGAAGTTCAGGACATTCTCACCAAAGTACCGCATTGGATGATTCGATGGGGAACCGTTATGATTTTTGTTATCATAGTAATGCTGTTTTTTGTTTCGTGGTTTATAAAATATCCAGATGTGGTTACTACCGAAATTGTAATTACAACCAATATTCCGCCAGAGAAAATCGTGTCAAAATCTTCAGGAAGAATTGAAGCGATATTAGTAAAGAATAAAGAAGTTATATCCAAAAATAGTACTCTTGCGATTATAGAAAATACAGCCAATTATACAGATGTATTTCTGTTAAAAAGCATAGTAGATCATTATGATATTAATGATTCGAAAACGGAGTTTCCTTTCTCGAAATTGAAAAATACGCAATTAGGAGAAATTGAAAGTGCTTATGCTGTTTTTCAGAAAGATTATCAGGCACAGGAATTAAATCATGATCTGCAGCCTTTTGCCATTGAAAACAGAGCTCAGATTTCGGAGAAAATTCAAATAAAAGAAAGATTGGAGATTCTGCAGCAGCAAAAAGTAATTAATGAAAGCGAATTACAGCTTCAAAAAAATGAAATTGCCCGTTTTGAAGTTTTGTTCAATAAAGGAATTATTTCGGCTCAGGAAATGGAAGCCAAGAAATTGGGATTTCTTCAGGCGCAAAAGAATTATAGAAGTCTCTTATCGTCTATTTCTCAATTAAAGTCTTCTTTGATTGATAATACAAAATCAAGTCAGAATTCGCAGGTAAACAGCACGAAAGAAGAAGTTAACCTGGGAAGGAATATGGCGCAGTCTTTTTTTCAGCTAAAAAAAGTAATAAGAGACTGGGAACTGGCTTATGCATTAAAATCGTCTATAAGCGGTAAAGTTACCTTTTTGCAAATTTGGACAGAAAATCAAACCATAAATGCCGGAGATAATGTTTTTTCGATTATTCCCGATGCTAAAAACGGCTTTATTGGCAAGGTAAAAGCACCGGCTTTAAATTCAGGAAAGATTAAAATAGGACAGAGAGTAAATATTCGTCTGGCTAATTTTCCTGACAGAGAATTTGGGGTTTTAAAAGGGAAGATTCAAAATATTTCGCTGGTTCCGGATAAAGACGGCAATCTGTTAATAGATGTTGCGCTTCCAAATGGACTGCGAACTTCTTACAACAAACAAATTGTTTTTCAGCAGGAGATGAAAGGAAGTGCCGAAATTGTAACGGAAGATTTGAGGTTAATAGAAAGAATTTTATACCAATTTAAAAGTATTTTTGAACAGGTTTAGAATTTTAAATAAAACTCTTTTGTCAATTCAATATATTCTGGAGTGTACACATGTCTGTCGATTTCGATAATCAGTTCATCGATTTCAATTTCAGAAACTTCATTTCGGCTAAAAGCCAATAAACTGCGTTTGATTTCTGATTTAGGAGTTCCTTTTACTCTTGTAATTTTTGTTGGATATAATTCAGCTTCTTTTGCCAGAATGATGAATTTCTCTTCTTCTTTAAAAGGAAGGATTATCGCTAATATTCCATTTTCAGATAAAAGCAAATCAGCAGCTTCAACAATTTCTTCAAAGGGCATAGCATCCTGAAAACGAGCTAAGTCTCGTTGTTCATTTTCAGTTTTATAATCTTCAGCATAAAAAGGCGGATTCGAAACAATCAAATCGTATTCGTCTTCCGGTTCTTCAATAAATTCATCCAAACCAGCATGAAAGCAAAATAATCGATCGCCCCAAGGTGAATTTTCAAAATTTTCGACAGCTTGTTCATAAGCATCTTCGTCAATTTCAAGAGCGTCAATTTGTTCAGCATAAGTTCGCTGTGCAAGCATCAAAGCAATAATTCCAGTTCCTGCACCAATATCTAATACACTAAACGGATTGTGATGAATAGGAGCCCAAGAACCTAATAAAACACCGTCAGTGCCAACTTTCATAGCGGTTTTATCTTGTTTAACAGAAAATTGCTTAAACTGAAACATAGTAATTGTAATTTAAAAATAAAGATTTTGAGCTCAGATAAGTAACTGAACACTTGAAAACTGTGATTGAATACTAAAGATACATCTCAACCAGACCTTCAGGCAGGTTCATGATCACTTTTTTGTTTTCGCGGTCAATTTTAACCAGGAAATGATCAATCATTGGGATTAAGATTTCTACTTCTCCATTTAAAACTTCAAAAAGGGGTTGAGCAGAAGAATCGTTAATAGAAGTTATTTTTCCGAAAACACCTAAGCGCTGGTCTTCGATTTCAAAACCAATAACTTCATGAAAATAGAATTTGTTGCCAGAAAGTTTCGGCAGCATAGTTAAAGGAAGATAAATAGCATTTCCTAGTAAGGCATCAGCTTCTTCCTCATTATTTACATCTTCAAAACGAACTCTCAAAAAGTCGTTTTTATGTAAAGAGCTTGTTTCAATAAAAAAAGGAACCAAGTGTTTGTTGTGTTCAACAAACACTGATTCCAGATTTTCGTATAACTCAGGTTCGTCTGTGTCTAAATAGATCAGAACTTCCCCCTTGAAACTAAATTTTTTAGCGATTTTACCTAAATAAAAACATTCTTCTTTACGCATTCTCGCTAAGTAAAATTATGCTTCAGTTGTTTCGTTATTCTCTTCAGCAGCAGGAGCTTCTTCAGTTGTTTCAGCAACAACTTCTTCAGCAGTCTCTTCTGTAGCAGAAGCAGCAGCAATAGCGTCAGCTTCAGCCTGAGCGGCAGCAGCTAAACGTTTATCGTTAACTTCTTTTTCAGCTTTTAAAGCTTTAGCTTTAGCATCAGCTTGTGCTTTTGATAAACCGTCTTTTTTAGCATCAACTTTTCCTGCTTTAGACTCTAACCAAGCTGCTAATTTAGCATCTGCCTGCTCTTGAGTTAAAGCTCCTTTACGGATACCTCCATCAAGGTGGTGTTTCAATAAAGCACCTTTGTAAGAAAGAATAGCTCTTGCAGTATCAGTTGGTTGTGCACCATTGTGTAACCATTTAACTGCGCTGTCAAGGTTTAACTCAACAGTTGCTGGGTTTGTGTTTGGATTGTAAGTACCGATTTTCTCTAAGTATTTACCATCTCTTTTTGAGCGTGCATCTGCAGCTACAACCCAGTAAAAAGGTTTTCCTTTTTTACCGTGTCTTTGTAATCTAATTTTTACTGACATAATCTTATGATTAAATTTTGAGGTACTCGACCTCCGTTAATTAAGGGCGCAAAGATATAATTTTTTTGTCAATAATTCGTTTTAAGATATTAAATATATTATAGGAGATATTTTTTAGCATTTTTTTCACTTTTTATTCTTTAACAGATATCTCTTTATGCAATATTTTTGTGTCAAATTTCTGTTATGAAAAAAATCTTTTATTTTTTATCGCTTCTATTTGTTCTGATATCTTGTACAGAAGATGTGAAATTTAATAATCCGGCTTTTCAAACGTTGAAAAATAATGTTTTTTGGAGAGCGCAGACTTATAAAGCTTACTTAGGTGCAAACGGCACAATAATAATTGAAGGTTCTTTAGGGTATGAAAAAGTGACGCTGCAAACCGCTTCTTTTGAAAAACAAACTTTTGCTTTAGGTGTTAATGATCAATCTAGAGCGTTTTATGAAAATACACTTCCTGCTGAGGCTGTATCTTTTTCTACAGGTACTACTATTGGTAATGGACAAATTACTATTACAGATTATGATACTGATAACCACACGATTTCAGGCACATTTAAATTTACAGCGGTAAATGATGACGAAAGTAATATAGAAAGCCAAAAAATTAATTTTACCGAAGGAGTTTTTTATAAAGTTCCAATTGAAGTAAGTGATATTATTCAGCATAACTAAGTTTTTTGTAAACTCTTGATTTTATTGTATTGGTTTTCAAAATCAAAATAAAAACATAAATAAACTAATATATAGTAGATTACAGAAAAATAAGACTACATTTGTGTATTATTATAAAAAAGTATTTATGAATATTTTCGTTGGAAGCCTTCCATTCAGTATTGAGGAAGCAGATTTAAGAGAGTCTTTTGAGGCTTATGGAGCAGTTGACTCTGTTAAAATTATTACTGATAAATTTACTGGAAGAAGTAAAGGCTTTGGTTTTGTTGAAATGCCGAATGATAGTGAAGCTCAGAAAGCTATAGATGAATTGAACGGTGCTGTTGTATCAGGACGTACAATCGTTGTTAATAAGTCTGAGCCAAAACCAGAAGGCGAAAGAAGAAGTTTTAATAACAACCGCGGAGGAAATAATCGTGGTGGTTACGGAAACAACCGTGGAGGAGATGACCGCGGAAACAGAGGAGGATATTAATATTTTTTTTCTACAATATAAAAGGGATCAACTTTCGTTGATCCCTTTTTTTGTTTCATGTTCCAACAACCTGAAACAAAACAAAAAATTATAAATTAGCAACCAGCCAATCACCCACTTCGCTTGTTTTGTATGATTTTGATCCTTTTGGAGCTAAATCTTCCGTAACAACACCTTCTTCTAAAGATTTGTTTACAACAGCACGAATTGCATCAGCTTCAGCTTTTAATCCAAATGCATCTTCGAACATCATAGCAGCAGATAAAATAGTAGCTAATGGATTAGCAATATTTAATCCGGTTGCCTGCGGATAAGATCCGTGGATTGGTTCATATAATGAAGTGTGCTCTCCAACAGAAGCAGAAGGCATTAATCCCATTGAGCCTGAAATTACAGAAGCTTCGTCAGTTAAGATATCTCCAAATAAGTTTTCAGTGATTAATACATCATAAGAATTTGGCCATTGAACTAAACGCATAGCAACAGCATCAACAAATTCGTAAGAAACCGTAACTTCCGGATAATCTTTTTCCATTGCCTGAACTGTTTCTCTCCATAAACGTGAAGTTTCCAAAACGTTTGCTTTATCAACGCAGCATAATTTTTTAGAACGTGTCATTGCCAGTTCAAAACCTTTTTTAGCCAAACGCTGTACTTCTGCACGTGTGTAAACGCAATTGTCAAAAGCAGTGTCTCCGTTATCTTTTCTTCCTTTTTCACCAAAGTAAATTCCGCCTGTTAATTCTCTTAAGAAAACTAAATCAGTTCCTTCGATTCTTTCTCTTTTTAAAGGTGAGTTATCAATTAAAGAAGGGAAAGTAAAAGTAGGACGTACATTAGCAAACAATCCTAATTTTTTACGCATTAACAATAAACCTTGTTCTGGACGAACCGGTGCGCTTGGATCATTATCGTATTTTGGATGTCCAATTGCTCCAAATAAAACCGCGTCAGCTTTCATACAAACTTCGTGTGTTTCATCTGGATAAGGAACCCCAACTGCATCAATTGCGCAGGCTCCGGTTAAAGCAGGAGTCCAGGTTATTTCGTGATTGAATTTTTTTGCAATAGCATCAGATACTTTTACAGCTTCATTTATTACCTCAGGACCAATTCCGTCTCCCGCTAAAAGGGCTATATTAAATTTCATATTTAATGGTTTTTATTTATAGTTATTTGTAATTATAATATTTTTAAGTGTAATTATCAGCTGAGATTTTATTCTCGTTCATAATTTAATTTTTCCAATCGAATTTCCATAAATTTTCCTGCTTTTTCAGGTTTTTTGAAATATTCAGCAATTCCAACATAACCGCTTTTGGCAGGGAAAACACTAATTGCGCTATCATCATTTGTAATTGGCATTTTTTGAATAGCCTGTTTCTTTGATTTAAAGTAGTAATTTAAAATATTTAATTCCAAGTCTTTATCGTCATTTTTATCAAAGAAAAAATAAGCTCTTCCAGATTGGTTTGCCAAACGCTGCGAAAAATCATATTTAGAACCTTTCGTACGTTTTACTTCATATTCTACTGTTTTTACCGGATTAAAATCTTTATCCATTAAAAAAGTATACAATTGTGTATAAGCACGATATTGCTGTTTTTGCCAGTATGCTTCACCCAGTATAAAAGTAGTTCCGTCTGGATTTATGCTGGTTCTTTTAAAGCTTAAATAACCTTCGCCGCGAACTTTTCCGTGTTTATTGATTTTTAAATCCGGGAACTGATCGTATTTAACGTATTTATCCTGGATAACTTTGTTGTTTTTTATGTCGATAATGGTCTGGTAAATCCCCAGCGATTCATCTGTAACATATTCTTCTTTTGAGTTTTTTTCAAAAAATCGTCCTCCGGTATATATCTTATCGTTCATTAAATAAGTATATTCTCTCACTAATGTATATTCGCTAGATGTTGGTAAATAAAGTACTTCTTTTCCTGTTTTAGAATCCAGTACCTGAATATGACGTTGTTCTCTTTTTGTCTTTTTATAAAAAAAACCTTCCAGTACAACGTATTTATCATCATAATTTAGAGTTTGATAATTCATTTGGTATTTACTTAATTCCCTGCTGGCTTTATATTCCCAAATTTTTTCATTTTTGGCATTTAATGCATAAAAGAAATTAGCCTCATTTCCAATTTTAGTGTCAGGATTGGTTTCCTGAATTAAAAAACCGCCTTTATTTAATGAGAAGCATACATAGCCTTTAGTATCTATTTTATCGTATTTTTTATCAATTTCTTTTACTTCACTATTATAGATGCCGTTGTTGACTACTGTATTCTTCTTTAAATCGATAACCTGATACGTTTTAAAATAAGGAAAAGCATCCTGTCCTAATGCTTGTGAAAATTCATAAAAGTCAATACGAACAAGGCCATCAGAATACGTTATGTCGTTAAATTTTTTCTTGCGTCTTGAATTAGACGTTTTTTCTATAAATGTACCCGAACACATTGTATTGAAATTCTTGTCTAAAGCGATATATTTAATGGTAACATTATTCTTTTCGTCAATATTCATTATGCGCAATTCTACATAGCCAAATAATTCTGAATCATCAAAAATAGGCTGAAAGGTCAGGAATTCTCCAGATGCAGCATTTAATACAGTGTATGACTGACTAAAGCATAAAGTAGTAACGAGGAATAAAAATAAAAGATATGTTTTTTTCATAATTTGTGTAAACGGTATATTTATTTGATTGGATTTTGGGGATTTTAATTTTTATAATCAGAAGCTAATTGTTCCAGCTCAGATAAGGTTAAGTTTGACACAAAATTGAAATAATACTGCTGGCTTTTCGTTTGTTCATTCGGATTAATCAGCGGTATGTAAGAGTTGATTCTCATTTCTTTTTTAGCTTTTGCCAGCGCTGTTAGATTTGAGTTTATCATTTCTTTCAAGAACATATTTTTCTGATTTTTTTCTTTTAATTTGAGTGTTTCATAAAGGCTCTTCCCGTAATTTTCTGTGTAATAATTACTGTAAATTTGTTCATAATCTATTCTTTTCTTTAAGTCATCAAAAAAAGCTTTATCAGTATAATAGTTTGTTTTACTCTTAATGATAAGCTTTTTTATTTTTTCAATTCGCTGTTCGCAGTCAGGATGTGTTTTTAATGAATCGACGTCCCATTTAAACAAGTTGTCTTTTGAATAAGAATACTTAGAATAATCCTCCATTACAACCCAGTCTTTAATAAATTTTTGATTTTTGGTATTGAAGTTTTTAGGATAACTTACTCTTGGCAGACTATCTGTTTCAATATCGGTTTGAGATAAATGCTTAAGTAAATTAATACTTGAAGCCGTATTATAACGTGTGTTCTTGAAATAAGAAAACCCCAAGGAATCTGCTTGAAACTCTTGGTTTCGGGATTTGTTTTTTCTTGAATACATTTTATCCTTGGCAAAACTTTCTGATTTCGCCAATTTGTTGAATTTTGATTTTTTGATCTCTTTTTCCAATGCCTTGGCTTCCTTTGAGTTTTGGGCCGTAATCTCTTTTTTTATGCTTTCTTCCCGATGATTTAATGTATAATGCGCTATTTCATGACAAATAGTAAATCCTATTTCGGCCTCATCATTTAAATACTTTAATAATTCAAGATTAAATATAATTGTTCCATCTCCAATACTGTATGCATTTGCTTCTGGATCTCTGGAAAAATATACCGCCAGATTTTTGTCTTTTAGATCAGAATTACTGCTGATGATTTCGTTTAGGATTTTCTGTCCATAATTTTGAATGGATTCATCAAAATACAATTCTTTCTTATTTACGGTTCTGGAAAAATCTTCAAATTGACTTTTGTAAACAGCTTCGATATCTTTGCTGATTTTTCCGGAATAAGTTTTTTTTATTTCTTTTATTTTCTGATCATTCCTGATTTTAAATTCCTTTAAAAAGGCATTTCGTTTATCGAATGAAATAGTGTCAAAAGGTATATAGTTTTGACTAAAGCTGCTGCTAAAAAACAAAATAGAAATGATTATAAAAATAGATTTCATTTGGGGTAAAATAGGATATTTAGAGCGCAAAAGTAATTATAATCTTAATAATGTCTAAAGTTGTTTTATGCTGATAATTTGCAGGATCAGATTATGGAGTTATTACGTTCAGCATTTTTTGTGTTGCAATTATTGCAGCGACAGTCTGATCAGAATCTAAGCCGCGGGTTTTGAATTCTTTTCCGTTGTTTACCCATGTAATGATGGTTTCACACAAGGCATCAGAACTGCTTCCCGGTGGAATTCTAACTGCGTAATCAATCAATTTTGGAAGCGTAAGTTTTTTACTTTTATAAATCTTGGATAAAGCGTTCATAAAGGCATCAAACTGACCATCGCCCTGCGCATTTTCTTCTATAACTTCACCATCAATTTTTAATAACAAAGTTGTTGAGGGGCGCATTCCTTTTGAATGCATTAATACATACGACTCTATGGTAATTTTATCTTCATAAGTATGACTATCCAAAACATCTGAAATAATGTATGGAAGATCTTCCTTGGTAACGGTTTCTTTCTTATCGCCCAGTTCAATAATTCTTTGAGTAACCAATTTCAAATCTTCGTTATTTAGTTTTAAACCTAATTCCTGAAGATTTTTCTCGATATTGGCTTTTCCAGAAGTTTTTCCTAAAGCATATTTTCTTTTTCTTCCAAAACGTTCCGGAAGCAAATCGTTAAAATACAAGTTGTTTTTATTGTCTCCATCAGCATGGATTCCAGCTGTTTGTGTAAAAACATTATCGC
This sequence comes from Flavobacterium sp. HSC-32F16, assembly GCF_024171645.1. GTDB lineage: Bacteria > Bacteroidota > Bacteroidia > Flavobacteriales > Flavobacteriaceae > Flavobacterium. Next base: position 540,850 of record NZ_JALKAC010000002.1, read on the forward strand.
CAACAATGGGTTTATTAGCAGGAATTCTATATCCGGTAAAAGTTTCAACCAATTTACTAACCGTATATAAAGAAGTTTCTTTAATGTCAATTTTTACTTCTGGCAGATAATCATTGATTACAGCAACAGTGCTTTCAAGCGGCGCATTTCCGGCGCGTTCTCCCATTCCGTTTACGGTTACATGAAGTCCGTTTATACCGCCTTTTATGGCTTCCATAACATTTGCAATACTTAAATCGTAATCATTATGTGCATGAAAATCAAAATGAATGTTTGGGTATTTTACTCGGATTTTCGAGATAAACTCAAAAGTCAGAGATGGAATTAAAACACCTAAAGTATCTGGAAGTAAAATTCTTTTAATTGGCTGAGTTGACAAGAAATCCAGAAATTGAAAAACATATTCAGGAGAATTTCGCATTCCGTTGCTCCAGTCTTCCAGATAAACATTGGTTTCAATATTGTTTTCTTTTGCTAAAGTTATAATTTGAGCAATTTCAGAAAAATGCTGTTCTGGTGTTTTTTTTAATTGATGTGTTAAATGATTCATTGAACCTTTGGTCAGCAAATTCTGCACTTTGGCTCCGGCTTTTTTCATCCAGTCAATCGAAACACCTCCATCAACAAACGAAAGCACTTCGATTCGGTCAATATAACCGCGTTCTTCAGCCCATGAAGTAATGCCTTTTACGGCTTGAAATTCTCCTTCGCTTACTCGCGCCGAAGCAATTTCGATTCTATCAATATTTAATTCCTCCAACAACAATTGCGCAATGGTTAGTTTTTCTGCAGCAGAAAATGAAACTCCCGAGGTTTGTTCACCATCACGAAGTGTCGTATCCATTATTTCAATTTTTCTTTTTTCCATATTGATAATCTATATTTCTAACTGTTTGGATACTACTGATATCCTATATTTTAATTTGAAAACTGATTTTACGGATTCGCTTTGCGAAGACGCAGACTATAACGAATTTTTACTTAACTAAAAGAGACTCATTTTTTTTACGAGTATCTGCGATAGTAAAGCTGTTTTATCCGTGTACTATGTTTTCTCATTTAATTTAGAAAGACCCGACTGGTTTTTGAAACCTGTCGGGTCTAATATCCTGAATGAGATTTCTATTTAGTAAGGAAGTTTATCGGCGAAAGCCTCAATATCTCCTTTAATATTTTGTAAATAATCAATGTCATCAAAGCCATTAATCATGTTGTTCTTTTTGTAGCCATTAATTGCAAACGATTCTGATTGACCCGTTGCTAACAAAGTAATGGTTTGATTTGGCAAATTGATTTCTAATTCTGTTTTAGGATCAGCTTCAATTGCTTTAAAGATGGTATCAGCAAATTCAGGGCTCACCTGAACTGGCAAAACACCAATATTCAAACAGTTTCCTTTGAAGATATCGGCAAAGAAACTAGAAACTACAGCTCTAAAACCGTAATCGTAAACTGCCCATGCAGCGTGCTCTCTTGAAGATCCAGAACCAAAGTTTTTTCCTCCAACCAAGATTTTTCCTGAGTAAGTTGAATTGTTTAAAACGAAATCAGCTTTTGGAGTATCGTCACCGTTATATCTCCAGTCTCTAAAAAGATTGTCTCCAAAACCTTCACGTTTTGTAGCTTTTAAAAAACGAGCCGGAATAATTTGATCTGTATCAACGTTTTCAATTGGCAATGGTACAGCACTGCTTGTTAGTATATTAAATTTATCGTAAGCCATTTTGTTCTTTTTTATTTTATTCTATTTTTTATCTCTTCTAATATGTAGATATTTAACTCTAATCCACTTTTGTCTTCTGGTAAACTGAAATCAGTTCTAATAATTTGTCTAATAATTTCACGTCCATTTAAGGCATCTACATTACTAAAAAAGAGATTGTCCCATTTTTGTAATTCATCGGACTCTTTTAATTCGATTCCGTTATCGTAAAAATTAAACGGCAGAAAACTTATTTCTTTTAATGAAACGCTGCTTTTCTTTTGTTCTAAGTTATATTTCAAATACATAACCGAATATTCAAGACATTGCTTTACTCGTTTTGATATTTGATTTAAATCTTCAGGTTCATCCGGAGCTTTTCTCCATAAATTAAACTGCTTTTGAGTATAATCGAATTTCGAATTACTTAATTCCTCATTCTCTTTTACAAAAACAAAATCCATAAGATTAACAATAGTTGGATGTTTGCTCACAAGATTAAATCGCAATTCTTTGTCGCTTACAGATTTAATTTTTAGAAATGGTTTTGTGATTCTGTTTTCAGTAAATGACACAATTGAATCATTTTCATTAAAAGACCAATTACCATCGGTATAAATTCCATTGTAAACGCCTAAAACACCTCTATAGCTTTTTTGCTTTTGGAAAAACAAATAATTCGTTTCGTAAAAACTGCTCCCCAGCAAATTGCTGAGATTTACATTAGAATTTTTGTACCGCAATTCAGAAACATCTAGTATTTTAGAATCTACACTTTCAAAATTCCATTTACCGGCAATTTTATCTTCTAAAGATTGATTGCAAGAATAAAAAGCTAAAATTGTAAATACGAATACTATTTTTTTCATGAATATTTCTGCCTGGTGATGCAATTAAAACAACTCTCTAGGATCTGTCAACTTTCCTGTAACTGCAGCTGCAGCGGCCATAATTGGACTTGCTAAAAGCGTTCTTGAACCAGGACCCTGACGACCTTCAAAGTTTCTGTTTGAAGTACTTACTGCATATTTTCCAGCAGGAACTTTATCATCGTTCATTGCTAAACAAGCTGAACAACCCGGCTGACGTAATACGAAACCAGCTTCAGTCAAAATATCTAAAATTCCTTCTTCTTTAATCTGCGCTTCAACAACGTGAGAACCCGGAACTAACCAAGCGGTAACATTATCTGCTTTTTTTCTTCCTTTTACAATTTCGGCGAAAGCCCTGAAATCTTCAATACGTCCGTTTGTACAGCTTCCTAAGAAAACATAATCAATTGGCTTTCCAATCATTACATCATCTTCATGGAATCCCATGTAAGCCAAAGATTTTTTATAAGTTTCGGCACCGCCTTCAACTTGGTTGGCATTCGGAATATGTTTTGTGATACCAATTCCCATTCCCGGGTTAGTACCGTAAGTAATCATTGGTTCAATGTCTGAAGCTTTGATGTTTAATTCAGAATCAAAAACAGCATCAGCATCCGTTTTTAAAGTTTTCCAGTATTCAACAGCTTTTGTCCAAGCTTCACCTTTTGGAGCGTATAATCTTCCTTCAAGGAAATCGAAAGTAGTTTGGTCAGGAGCGATCATTCCGCCACGAGCACCCATTTCGATACTTAAATTACAAACCGTCATACGACCTTCCATAGTCATGTTTTCAAAAACATCACCAGCATATTCAACAAAATAACCTGTTCCTCCAGAAGTAGTTAACTGAGCAATAATATAAAGTGCAACGTCTTTTGGACCAACACCTTTACTTAATTGACCGTTTACGTTAATACGCATTTTCTTTGGTTTAGGCTGCATGATACATTGTGTAGAAAGCACCATCTCAACCTCAGAAGTTCCGATACCAAAAGCAATAGCTCCAAAAGCACCGTGAGTAGACGTATGTGAATCTCCACATACAATAGTAGCACCTGGCAAAGTAATTCCGTTTTCAGGACCAACCACGTGTACAATACCATTTTTTTGGTGACCTAATCCCCAGTGTGAGATTCCGTATTCTGCAGCATTGTCTTCAAGAGCCTGAAGCTGATTTGCTGATAAAGGGTCCTGAACTGGTAAATGCTGGTTTATAGTTGGGGTATTGTGATCTGCAGTTGCAAAAGTACGTTGTGGGTATAAAACGTTAACGCCTCTTGATTTTAATCCTAAAAAAGCAACAGGACTCGTAACTTCATGAATGAAATGACGGTCAATAAAAAACACATCTGGTCCATCTTCAATTTTACGCACTACATGTGAATCCCATACTTTGTCAAATAATGTCTTACTCATTTTTTATTTTTTTTAATTGTAATTTCTATAACCACAGCAATTTCCTGTTCATTATAATAGCAAAACAAAAGTAAAAAAAGATACAAAAGCGTCAATTTCGATATTTCATTATATACGATACCCAAACTAAAATACAAATTGCTAAACTGCTTTTGCGACTTGAATTTTGGCAGAAAAATGATTTAGAAAATGACTTTGCTTTTCTTTTTCAACTTTAATTTTTATTGATTGTTTTTTGTTTTAATAGTTTGCAAATTTATTTCAAAATCACTATAAAATATAAGAATTTAATTGAAAAAATCTAACAAAATGAATAAAAATAGTAATAATTGTTAGTTTTGATTTCTTTACAAAAGGAGTGCTTTGTTGGTTTTTGGAGGCTTTTAAAGGAGTTTTTAAGATGTTATTTAGATTCAATAAACCCTCTAAATACTACGACATCCAAGAAGTGTATTTTTATGAAATTTGATGCTTTTTTAAGGCAAAAATGGCTTTTTTGAAGAGAATAATTTTGAAGATTAATTCAATGAGTTTTTAAACTTTAATGGAGTAAGATTGGTTTTCTTTTTAAACAGTTTGCTAAACGACTGAGGATATTCAAAACCTAATTGATACGCAATTTCTGCTACCGAAAGATTGGTAGTCATGAGAAAATCTTTTGATTTTTCAATTAATTTCGAATGAATATGCTGTTGAGCATTTAATCCAGTCAAATTGCGAAGCATGTCGCTGAGATAATGGCTCGAAACATTAATCTGTGAAGCCAGAAATTCAACTGTTGGCAATCCTTTTTTCAAGGTTTCTGCATTACTGATATAGTTGTCCAAAGTTTCTTCAACTTTTAATAATAAATCGTTACTGATTGTTTTTCTCGTAATGAATTGGCGTTTGTAAAAACGATTGCTGTAATTCAGCAGAACATCAATATAAGAAACAATCACATCCTGACTCATTTCGTCTATTGCTGTATTAAGTTCGTTGTCGATACTTTGTAATAATCCAATAATGATTGTTTTTTCACTGTCTGAAAGATGCAATGCTTCATTAGTGTCATAAGAAAAGAAACCGTATTTTTTGATATTTTTTCCCAAAGGATAATTTCGAATAAAATCGGGATGAAATAAAAGAGTGTAACCACCATATTCAGCGCCTTCTTCATTTTCTGTAAAGATCAATTGATTGGGAGAAGCAAAGAGGAGTCCGCCTTCGTTAAAATCATAATAACCCTGACCATAACCCATTTTTCCGTTGGTCGAAAACTTATAAGATACCTTATAGAAATCAAGCAAAAAAGCATGATTTGCTAAGTCTTCATTTATGACCAATTGCGTATTATCAACCAAACTCATCATCGGATGAAGTGGTTTTGGCAATCGAAGCAGATCGTGAAACTGCGATATAGAAGAGATTTTTTCCGGATTATTGTTTTTCTTTTCCATGATATAAAAGTAAGAAAATTAAAGGACTAATACCGTTCGGTTTTCGAAAACCTAAACGGTACTAGTCTGGATGAATTATGCACCTAAAAACTGTTTTCCAAATTCGGTACGAAAAGTCTCTGCACCTAATTCTAATCGTTGTTTGTAAAGGGCTTTTGCATCTTCTCCGGCAACATATCTTAATTGATTTTTTCCGTCGGTTGCTGCTTCATAAACAACATCGGCAATTTGCTCTGGAGTTGATGCCATTTCAAACATTGTTTGAACACCTGCAAACATACTGTTGGTCATCGCTTCGTACTCAGGTTGTGCTCCTGTATCAAGAGAACCGTGAAGAAATTCTGTTTTAATGCCACCCGGAGAAACCGTTTTAATATGTACACCAAACGGATTTAATTCGTAAGCCATACTTTCGCTCCAGCCTTCCAATCCCCATTTTGTTGCGTGATAAACAGACCCTAAAGGGAAAGCGATTAATCCGCCGATAGAAGTTGTAGAGATAAATAAACCGTTTTTTCTTTCTCTGAAATAAGGAATAAAAGCATTGGTAACTCGAATTACTCCTAATAAATTAGTATTTAACTGTTTTGTAATTTGATCGTCAGAAAGACTTTCTAAAGGTCCAATTAAACCATAACCAGCATTATTGAAAACGATGTCAATGTCGCTTAATGCAATAGCTTTTTGGACTGTAGTTTGTATCTGTTCATAATTGGTAACGTCTAAAGGTAAAAGCGTTACGTTTTTTAATTGAGAAAGTTCTGTTTCTTTTTCAGGAGTTCTCATTGTGGCAATTACATTCCATCCTTTTTCGTGAAATAATTTTGCTGTTGCTTTTCCTAAACCTGATGATGCGCCTGTGATAAAAATTGTTTTCATGATAATTATTTTTTAATTGTTATAATTTGATGAAGCAAAGTTCAGAATACAGTACAGCTTAAAAGTGTTCATTTTGGTCTAATGAGTATCCAAAATGAATAATCGAATTTTTTAAGATTAAATAATCTAAATTTTATCATTTTTATTAGTTTTTAACAGTTTGTAATAATGATTTTGATTAATGCTTTTTGTTGAATTCTTTATTTCTTGAAGCCAAAAAAAAGCGTAAATTTGACTTCCTTCCATTTTTCATTTCGCATTTAGGTATGTTTCATGTTGTCAATGTTTTGCAATGTGAGTGATTTGGGATTTGGAGCTTTAAAAATTGACTTTTACAACTCTATGTATTTAATATTCGATACCGAAACAACCGGATTACCAAAACGCTGGGATGCTCCAATTACCGATTCTGATAACTGGCCTCGCTGTATACAGATTGCGTGGCAGCTGCATGACGAAATGGGACAGCTTATTGAGCATCAGGATTACTTGGTAAAACCAGAAGGATTTAATATTCCTTATGATGCCGAGCGTATTCACGGAATCTCGACTGAATTGGCTGAAGCCGATGGAATCTCGCTGGCCGAAGTTCTGGAGAAATTCAATATCGCATTAAGCAAAACCAAATTTATCGTTGGACAGAATTTAGGTTTCGACGTTAATATTATGGGAGCCGAATTCCATCGAATGGGAGTGGAGTCTCAAATGAGTTCAATGCCCGTTTTGGATACTTGTACCGAAGTTACGGCTTCATTATTACAACTTCCTGGAGGACGTGGAGGAAAATTCAAACTTCCAACTTTGACGGAATTACACAGCTATCTTTTCGATAAACCTTTCGCGGAAGCACACAACGCAACTGCCGACGTTGAGGCAACTACGCGTTGTTTCCTTGAATTGGTTAGAAGAGAAGTTTTTACAAAAGAAGAATTAGACGTTCCGAAGGAATATTTCAAAGAATTTCAAGATAGAAACCCGCAGGAATTTCCATTAATTGGTTTAAAACACATCAATTTAAAAGCGGCTTCAGATAAAATCAGAGAACAGCTTAAAGCTTTACAGACTGATGATAACCAAACCGTAGTTTCAGAAGCGGATAAAGCCGATTTCAAAGCAGCAAAATTTGCGCATTTACACAATCACACGCAGTTTTCGGTGCTTCAATCGACTATCGGAATTGGAAATATTGTTGCGGCTGCAGCCAAAAACGGAATGCCGGCTGTTGCAATGACCGATACTGGAAACATGATGGGGGCTTTCCATTTTGTGAGCGCCGTTATGAACCACAACAAAGCAGCATCTGGAAAAAATAAAGCTTTGGTTGAAGCTGGAGAAGAACCAACAGAAACCGAAGTAAAACCAATTGTTGGCTGTGAATTTAATATCTGCGAAAATCACTTAGATAAAAGCAAAAAAGACAACGGTTATCAAGTTGTTTTAATGGCTAAAAACAAAGCAGGTTATCACAACTTGGCCAAAATGGCTTCTATTGCGTATACCGAAGGATTTTATTATGTGCCGAGAATTGACAAAAATATCGTCGAAAAATACAAAGGAGATATTATGGTTTTGTCTGGGAATTTATACGGAGAGATTCCGAGTAAAATCCTAAACATTGGAGAAAACCAAGCCGAAGATGCTTTAATTTGGTGGAAGGAACAATTTGGCGAAGATTTCTATCTGGAAGTGATGCGCCACAATCAGGAAGACGAAAATCGTGTGAACAAAACCCTGATTGAGTTTTCGAAAAAACACGAAGTCAAATTAATTGCGACTAACAATACCTATTATTTAAATAAAGAAGATGCTAATGCGCACGATATTTTACTTTGTGTAAAAGACGGTGAAAAGCAGGCAACGCCAATTGGACGTGGACGTGGTTACCGTTACGGACTTCCAAATCAGGAATATTATTTCAAGTCGGAAGCAGAGATGAAAAAACTCTTTTCTGATTTACCCGAAGCGATTATCAATATTCAGGAAATTATAGATAAAGTTGAAGGATATTCTCTTTACAGAGATGTATTGCTTCCGAAATTTGATATTCCGGAAGAATTTGTTGATCCTGAGGATGAAAAAGATAATGGTGTTCGTGGTGAAAATGCGTATTTGCGAGACCTTACAATGAGAGGGGCTGAAAGAAGATACGGCGTAATAACCGAATCAATTCAGGAACGTTTGGATTTTGAATTATTAACAATTTCAAATTCAGGATATCCGGGTTACTTTTTGATTGTACAGGATTTCATTGCCGAAGCTAGAAAAATGGACGTTTCTGTTGGTCCCGGGCGTGGATCTGCAGCGGGTTCTGCCGTTGCCTATTGCCTTGGAATTACCAATATTGACCCGATTAAATACGACTTGCTTTTTGAGCGTTTCCTAAATCCTGACCGTGTATCGATGCCCGATATTGATATTGACTTTGATGATGAGGGTCGTGGACGTGTAATGGATTATGTAATCAATAAATACGGTCAAAAACAGGTGGCTCAGATTATCACGTATGGTAAAATGGCAACCAAATCGGCAATTCGTGATACGGCGCGTGTACTGGATTTACCATTATTCGAAGCCGATAGAATTGCAAAACTGATTCCGGGAATGATGCCGTCAAAATGGAATTTGGCGCGTTTTATTTCAGAGAGCGAAGAAGAAGTCAAAAAAGCACTTCGTTCGGATGAATTTGACAATGTAAAAGAATTAATCGCGATTGCCAATGAAGATGATTTGGCAGGAGAAACCATTCAACAGGCAAAAATTCTGGAAGGATCGATGCGTAACACGGGAATTCACGCCTGTGGGGTAATCATTACACCGTCGGATATTACGAATTACGTTCCTGTAACAACAGCAAAAGATTCCGATTTATATGTAACACAATTTGATAACTCGGTTGCAGAAAGTGCCGGATTACTTAAAATGGACTTCTTGGGTCTAAAGACCCTTACACTGATAAAAGATACCGTAAAACTGGTAAAATATAGAGTTGGAATTGATCTTGATCCAGACACATTTCCTATTGATGATGAAGAAACGTATGCGCTTTTCCAAAGAGGTGAAACGGTTGGAATCTTTCAATACGAGTCGCCTGGGATGCAGAAATACATGAAAGACCTGAAGCCAACGGTTTTTGGAGATTTAATTGCCATGAATGCATTGTATCGTCCGGGACCTTTGGAATATATTCCGTCTTTCGTTCGAAGAAAAAACGGTGACGAAGAAATCAAATACGATTTAGATGCCTGCGCCGAATATTTGTCTGAAACCTATGGAATTACCGTTTACCAAGAGCAGGTAATGCTTTTGTCTCAGTCTTTGGCAGGATTTACAAAGGGTGAGGCCGACGTATTGCGTAAAGCGATGGGTAAAAAACAAAAAGACGTACTAGATAAAATGAAGCCAAAGTTTGTGGAACAAGCGGCACAAAAAGGTCACGATGCCAAGATTCTGGAGAAAATCTGGAAAGACTGGGAAGCCTTTGCGAGTTACGCCTTCAACAAATCTCACTCGACTTGTTATGCCTGGATTGCATACCAAACGGCTTATTTGAAAGCACATTATCCTGCCGAATATATGGCAGCGGTGCTTTCGAATAACATGAACGATATCAAACAGGTTTCTTTCTTCATGGAAGAATGTAAACGTATGGGATTGCAGGTTTTAGGGCCAGACGTAAACGAATCATATTATAAATTTACGGTAAACGATGATTATGCCGTTCGTTTCGGAATGGGAGCTATCAAAGGTGTAGGTTCCGGAGCTGTAGAAACTATTGTAGAAAATAGAAAAGACGGAAGATATAAATCGATTTTTGATTTGGCGAAGCGAATTGATTTGCGTGCAGCCAATAAAAAAGCAATTGAAAACTTAGCACTTGCGGGAGGTTTTGATTCATTCGAAGGAACAACCAGAGCACAATATTTTCATGACGATGGTGACGGAATTACTTTCTACGAAAAAGCAATGCGCTATGGATCGAAATTTCAGGAAAATGAAAATTCGTCACAGGTAAGTTTGTTTGGAGAAACCAGCGAAGTACAGATTGCAGAGCCAGTTGTGCCTCCGTGCGAAGACTGGAGCACAATGGAAAAACTGGCTAAAGAAAAAGAGGTTGTCGGAATTTATATTTCTGGTCATCCGCTTGATGATTTTAGGTTTGAGATGAAATACTTCTGTAATGCTCGATTGGAAGCATTGAAAAGTATGAATGAATACGTGGGTAAAAATCTAAACTTTGCCGGAATTATTAATAACGTTCAGCATCGAGTAGCCAAAAACGGAAAAGGCTGGGCGGTATTTAATCTGGAAGGATATGACGAAAGTTATGAATTCAAGATTTTTGGTGAAGAATACTTAAAATTCCGCCATTTTCTGATTCAGAACAATTTCGCCTACTTAAAAATAGTGATCAAAGACGGCTGGGTGAATCATGATACAGGTAAAAAATCCGATCCAAGAATGCAGTTTGTTGAGATTCGCCAGCTGCAGGATATTTTAGAAGCATTTGCCAAAAAACTGATTCTTTTACTGGATATAAAAGATTTACAAACCGAATTTATTCATAGGTTAAGCCATTTATTCAATGAAAATAAAGGCGATAATTCCGTGAGTTTTGAAATCATGGAAATCGAAAATGTAAAACGTTTAGTTGAGGTTGAAACCACAAGCGAATTTGAAGATAATGAAGATGCTGTTTTTGAAGATGAAGGCGATGATAATGAAGTAACGGCTGCAGAAGCTAAGATGCAAGAGGTAAAAGAGGTGGAAGAAGTAAAGGTTGTAACGAAGCTCACAATGCCAAGCAGAAGACTAAAAGTAAGAATTTCCGCCGAGTTGCTGCAGGAATTGGAAAAAATGCAGATAAATTTTAAGCTGAATTAAATTTTAACAGTTAAAATTTAGCAGAATGCATTTTTTTAATGTTAAAATTATGCATGCATAATAGTTTTTTAGTAATATTGTCCAAAATTACAACGATTTCGTTCCAAGTCTAACAAAGCAAATTATAAGAATATGTTAAAAAATTCTAAGTTTGTATAAAACAATTAAAATCAGAATTATGAAAAAGAGCCTATTTTTATTAGGATTATTAGTTTGCTCGATGACTGCAATGGCGCAAACAGAAAGTGCAGATAAGCCAGAAACTTGGTATTTTAAATTAGGGGGATCATATTTTCTTCAAACAGCAGCGACAGAATTTCCAATTGTAAATGGAGCATTACCTAATACAGATGTTTATGCAGCAGATGGTACAACTTTAATTTCAAGAGAAACAAATCATGGTTCATTTGGAGAAGGATTTCGTACAGGTATAACTGCAGGATATCGTTTTTCAACTCGTTTGGGTGTAGAAGTAGGATTTAACTATTTCAGTAGTGCTAGTAAAACTATGGTTGAAACTACTAACAGATTAGTTGCCGCTGGTCCTGTATTTGCTACTGGAAAAGCAGTAGGAAAAATCCAGGCTTTTGATGTTGCTCCAGCTCTTGTGTTGTTTTTAGGAGAATCTCACGGTTTTGAGCCTTACACGAAAGTAGGGGTTATTGTACCAGTTCATGGAGATTTGACAATTAAAACAAATAGAACTTATACAACCCCAGCAGGTAATGTAACTAGTTATGCTAAAGATGTAGTAAAACCTAATCCAACAGTTGGATTTTTGGCTGCATTAGGAACATCATATAAATTAGGAACACATATTGCTGTTTTTGGAGAATTAGAGTACCGTAACTTTACTGTTCACGGAAAAACAAAAGAAACTGAAGTATATACAGAAAACGGGGTAGATAAATTAAATACACCTACTAATTTCCGTCCTGATGCTTCATACTCTGCAAGTCATACGAAATATGTTGATCAAATTAATACAGCTTCAAACAGTAAAGTAACTAATGCTGCAGGATTTGATAATACAAGAGCTACAGATGATATTAGTTCTTATGTTGGAATTTCTGGTTTAGGTTTGACTTTAGGTTTAAGATACAGCCTATAATTTTATAGAAGTTTTTTAGTTTTTTTTAGAAAGAGGATATTCGTTAGAATATCCTCTTTTTTGTGGGTTTATCTTTTTCAAAATTTAAAATTCTGAAGATTTTAATTTTAATTGCCTCCAGCTAAAACTGGAGGTGTAATAGGATTGAGTATAAAAGGCTTTAGCTGAACAAACGTTTGTTCGGCTAAAGCCTTCAATATGTTTAATTTTTATCCTTCAGTTTTAGCTGGAGGCAATTGAAATGGTAATATTAAGATTTAGAAATTCTAAATTCATTTAACACTTCATCAATAACCCAAGTGGTTCTCGCTCCGGAAGTTCCGTTTGATGGAGAAGCATTTTCTTTACCCAAAAGTTGAGCCATTACAGTTTCTACAAAAGGCTGCTGAATATGAAGCGGATTTTCGATCGTAATACTTTCTTTTTCTCCATTTGCATATTCAATATGAACGGGATCATTTCCAAAAGTCGAAAACGAGATTTTACCTTTATCTCCTACGATTTCAGTATTATCATAACGTTCAAAACTGGCAAAATTCCATAAACCGGTTCCGTGAATTCCGTTTTCAAATAAAAAGGACATTGAAACCGAATCTTCTGCAGGATAAGCTTTAAGCTGTGATGTTGCATGTCCGCGAACTGATTTTATCGGACCTAAAACAAAATCCAGAAAGTCTAAAGTATGACAGGCCAAATCAACAAAAATACCTCCTCCTGAAATATGAGGAAGAACCGTCCAAGGAAGATTGATTTCGTCGTCGTAACGTTCTTCAAAAGGATGGTATAAAACACAGTTTACGTGTCTGATAGTTCCTAATTTACCTTTATCGATCATTTCTTTTATTTTTAAAAAACGAGGTAAAGCCCTTCTATAATAAGCAACAAACAGCGGAACATTGTTTTCTTTGCAAACGCTGATCATTTCATTACATTCTTCAAAGGTCAAAGCCATAGGTTTTTCGACATAAACCGGTTTTCCAGCCTTGGCACATAAAATTGTATATTCTTTGTGAGAAGATGGCGGTGTAGCAATATAAACCGCATCAACTTCAGGATCATTTATTAAATCAACGGCATTTGAATACCATTTCGGAACATTGTGGCGTTTGGCATAATCTTCTGCAAGTACAGCGTCTCTTCGCATAACAGCAACTAAAGCTGAATTTGGAGCTTTCTGAAAAGCCGGCCCGCTTTTAACTTCGGTTACATTACCGCAGCCTATAATTCCCCATTTTATAATTTTCATGGTTTGGTTTTTTTTAGTTATTCAAATTTAAAAAAAGGTTTGCCACGAATTACACTAATTTCCACGAATTTATTTTTTGAAGTTTTGTCACAGATTAAGAGCATTAAAATGATTTATTCGCTATGTTTTACTTTTTTTAATCTGTGAAAATCCTTTAATCTGTGGCAAAAAAATAATTAGGACACAGCTTTTAAAAATTTGAATTGGTGGAAATTCGTGCAATTCGTGGCAAAACAAAAAGCCACAAATTCACAAAAATAATTCGTGAATTCATGGCCGAAAAAAAACGTAGTTTAAAGTCTTACTTTTTAGGTAAAGCTTTAAAACCCATACTGTAAAGGGTGAAAGCCTGAATATCTACATTCTCCTGGATTGTAGCTGCAACAGATTTTCCTGCACCGTGACCTGCTTTTACATCAATACGAATTAAAACCGGATTTTCTCCCGCTTGTTTGTCTTGAAGTTCAGCAGCAAATTTAAAACTGTGAGCCGGAACAACACGATCGTCATGATCTCCGGTTGTTACCATTGTTGCCGGATATTTAGTACCTTTTTTAACGTTTTGAACAGGAGAATATCCTTTTAAATATTCAAACATTTCTTTGCTGTCCTGAGCAGTTCCGTAATCGTATGCCCAACCCGCACCAGCTGTAAAAGTATGGTAACGAAGCATATCCATAACACCAACAGCAGGCAAAGCTACTTTCATTAAATCAGGACGCTGTGTCATTGTTGCCCCAACTAATAAACCTCCGTTAGATCCTCCGCGAATAGCTAAATAATCAGATGAGGTATATTTTTGAGCAATTAAATATTCTGCAGCAGCGATAAAATCATCAAATACATTTTGTTTTTGAAGTTTTGTTCCTGCATCGTGCCATTTTTTACCATATTCGCCGCCGCCTCTTAAATTGGCAACAGCATAAACTCCTCCGTTTTCCATCCATACGGCATTTGCAATACTGAAACTTGGTGTCAAATTAATGTTGAATCCGCCATAGCCATACAGGATTGTTGGGTTTTTACTGTCTAATTTTGTTCCTTTTTTATAAGTAATAATCATAGGAACTTTTGTGCCGTCTTTTGAAGTATAGAAAACTTGTTTAGACTCGTAATCTTCACTTTTAAAATCAACTTTTGGTTTTTGATAGATTTCTGATTTCCCAGATTTTGGTTCAAAAGAAAAAATAGATCCCGGAGTTGTATAATTTGTAAAGCTGTAGTAAAGAATTTTTTCTTCTTTTTTAGCACCAAATCCACTGGCAGTTCCAACAGCAGGAAGTTTAATTTCGCGAACCAGTTTACCGCTGTAATCATATTGTAAAACTAACGAAACGGCATCTTTGGTATAATTAGCAAAGAAATATCCTCCTCCTGTAGATGGAGATAAAACATTCTCTGTTTCTTTAATAAAATCCTTCCAGTTTTCTGGTTTTGGATTGCTGAAATCTACTGTAACTACACGGCCGTTAGGAGCGTTGTAGTCTGTGTGTATAAATAATCTTGTTCCTTCGTTTTCAATAATTGAATTGTCAGTATTAAAATTATCTACAATCGTAACAATCGGGCTGTCTGGCGTTTTTAAATCTTTAATATAAAGTTCATTTCCATAAGTCGAATTGGCAGCAGTAATTACTAAATAATGATTGTCTTCGGTAACATAACCGCCAACATACCTTCTTTTTTGATCAGCTCCAAAAATGACTTTATCTTCTTTTTGAGAAGTTCCCAGCTTATGAAAATACAATTTATGCTGATCTGTTTTAGCAGATAATTCGCTTCCTTTTGGTTTGTCATAACTTGAATAATAGAAACCTTCATTTCCAAGCCATGAAATACCGCTAAACTTTACATCAACTAAAGTATCTTCTAAAACTTTTTTAGATAAAGCATCAATAATAATTACTTTTCTCCAGTCGCTTCCGCCTTCAGAAATTGCATAAGCTGCTTTGTTTCCGTCTTTAGAAAAATTTAAACCTCCAAGAGAAGTTGTTCCGTCTTTAGAGAAAGTATTCGGGTCAAGAAAAACTTCTTCTTTACCGCTTTGATCTTTTCTATAAACAACAGATTGATTCTGAAGTCCGTTATTTTTAGAATAATACGTAAATTTTCCTTCTTTAAATGGAGCGCCTATTTTTTCATAGTTCCAAAGTTTTTCCATTCGTTTTTTTAGTTCTTCACGAAACGGAATTTTATCTAAATAACCATACGTTACTTCATTTTCAGCTTTCACCCAAGCACCTGTTTCTGCCGATTTATCATCTTCAAGCCAGCGGTAAGGATCGCTTACTTTTGTGTCAAAATAGATATCGACAGTTTCGCCTTTTTTGGTTTCGGGATATTTTATTTGTGCAAACGAAATTCCTGCGGTTGTAAGTGCCATTAATAAAAATGTTTTTTTCATAGTTAGTTTTTATCTGTTGTAACAAAAATAGCGCTTTTTGTTAGATATATTTAAACGCAAAGAGCGCAAAGTTTTTTCGCAAAGTTCGCAATATTTTAATCTCGCAAAGACGCTAAGCCGCAAAAGAATTTTAAACTTTGCGTCTCTGCGACTTTGCGAGATTTTTTAAGCGTTGGCTAATAATAAAACTTTGCGAACTTTGCGAAAAACTCCTTGCGTGCCTTGCGGTTAAATTTATAAATTAAAATTAACCCCCAAAACGATATTTCTTCCAATGTTTGGAATACCGTCTGTTTTTAATCTCGAAAGGTGTGCAATGTATTTTTTGTCAAATAAATTGTTTCCGTTCAGGTTGATGTCAAAAGCAGTTTTTCCTAGTTTTACCGTTCCTCCAAAACCTAAATTAACCAAAGTATAACCTTTAGAAGCAGTTTCGAAACCACTCACATTATCCTGGTTGAAAGTCGAAGAAACATTCAAAGAAGCAAAACCTTCACTTAACCAATTTTTGATATTGAATTCAGTTCTTAATGTATTATTCCAGTTATTTGCCGGAATTAAAGGTAAATAATCATCATTGTCTTTTTTACCAGTAACCGTTTCAAAACTAGTTTCAAAATGTAACCAGTCTAAAGGATGTGGGTGAAAGTGTATACCAGCTTCACCTCCGTACAATTGTGCATTATCCTGAACATATGCAAAAACATCATTATCGTCACGCGTTTCCCCGGTTGGCGAAGTGTAGATATAATTGTTTACGTGATTGTAAAATCCGTTTACGAAAAACTCAAAATGCGAGTTTTTATATTCTAAATTCAAATCAGTCTGAACGTTTTGTTCTGTTTTTAAATCAGCATTTCCAATTTCATAACGATTTGTTCCTTCGTGAACACCGTTTGAAGTTAATTCAGCTAAGTTTGGCGCTCTAAATCCAGTTGCAACATTTAAACGAAGCGTTAACGGATCAGCCAGTTTTGTTTTATAGCCTAAAGAAGCATTAAAGCTGTCAAACGATTTGTCAAGCGGTAAAAAATAACCTTCTTCACCTTCAGTTCCGTGCGCATCAGAAGTTACGTTTCTGTTATCAAAACGTAATCCTGCCTGAAGAACATTATTATTCCATTCGTAATTTGCAGTTCCAAAAACACCAAAATCATTCGTAGTCGCATCTGGAATTAAATATTCTTCACCTGAATTCTTATTCGTTTGATGCATTCCCTGAACGCCTACAATAGTTTCGATTTTTCCGAATTTAGGAAAATGATATTTTGCATTATAATTTAAAGTATTTAATTTCATGTGAAGTGAAGCATTGTTACTATCTTCAAATTCACTTCTGTCATTTGAGATATAACCTAAATCAACATCCAGTTTTGAGTTCTCAAAAAAGATCACATTGTTTAAACTCAATAAATGGTTGAAAATTCCCTGTCTTGGAAACTGCGTGTCTTTGCTTGAAGATTGTTCTGCAATTCCATCTTCAGGAATTCCAATATCCAGCTTGTTGTAATTGTATCTTAAAACACTTGAAAAGCTTGAATTACTGTAACCAATTCCAGTTTTAAAATCCGTTTCATTATAACGAGAATTTGTTACGCGGTCGCCATCGGCAATTTTATAATCAGAATGCGTGTTGTAACTTCCACGCGCCAGAAATTTCCAGTTATCAGTAGAAGTTTTTAATCCGATAGAAGAATTGCTTCCTTGTGTATTCGTGAAGTATTTTTGACTGAAATTGGCTTTAAAAGTTCCGGCATCAGCAAATTTTTCAGGATTAAAATATAAAACTCCTCCCAAGGCATCAGAACCATATAATAATGACGCAGGGCCTTTAATAACTTCTACACTTTCAATTCCGGCATCGTTTAAACCTAAACCATGCTCGTCTCCAAACTGCTGATTTTCGATACGAACACCTTGTGAATAAACCAAAACACGGTTACCGCTTAACCCTCGGATTACAGGTTTTCCGATAGAAGTTCCTGTAGAAATCTGCGAAACTCCGGGAATAGTGGCCAAGCCTTCAATTAAAGTTGAAGTTCCTTTTTGTTGTAAAGTTTTAATACTTTCATGTTCAATTTTCATTACGTTTTGCGATTGCAATTTGTTGAAAGGCGTAGAAACCACAACTTCATCCATTTCTAAAATCGATTCAAGAAGTGTAACATCTAAAGTGTTTTGTTTTAATAATTTAGGAATAGTATTATTTTGAGTAGCGTACCCAACATACGAAAAAGACAGACGTAAACTTCCGCTTGGAAGATTGTTTATTTCGTATTTTCCGTTTGCATCAGTTGTTGTTCCTTTATGTAATTCTGGCGCATAAACAGAAACGCCCGGTAATGGCTGATTTTGATTATCAGTTACGATTCCTGACACCGAGTTTTGAGCAGAAAGCATACCCGAAAACCCTAAAATAAGGGCAATTATGAATTTTTTCATTTGAAAAATGTGCTATAGTTAAATTGATTTTTTCTTTTTAAATGAAAACCAAAAACAACAGCAAAGGATTCTGATCCTGACTCATACAATTAGGATTAGGAAACTCAATGTTATTTTGAATTTAAATTGAAAAAGAAATTTGATTTTTTTTTAATGGTGGCTTAAGAAACTATAGCAGCCGGAGGGCCTCGTAATAAATAAGAAGGTCTTGAAATTGAAAAAATCTTTTCTGACAGTGGTAAGAAATAAGGAATTTCACTGTCGAAAGAATGAAACTGGAAAGAAAAACTTTCAGGAACAATAAAACTTTCAAAAGCAAAATTACAAACAAAACAAAGATCGTAATTGTGATGCTGATGCGTTATTTCACCATTTGGATCGTTGTAATCGTGATGGCATTGTTTTTCTGAAAGCTGTTTTAGAATATGCTCATAACTGTGTATGGACTGAAACAATATCGAAAACAATATTGTAACAGCAAAAGAGAAACTTAATATGAGCTCTTTTTTCTTCATGCAGGACAAAGGTATAAAAGATCAAACAAATACAAATTCATTTTTTGATTTCTGCTGCATATTCTTTGAAAAAAGTTCAGCAAAAACAATTATTAATAATCAAAAAAAGAATAATTACTTTCTAATCACATCCTGAACTATCATTATATTATATTTGTAGGTGAAATAAATCGATTCTATACAACGTTTATTTTGTAAACCCTCTTTTAAACTCAAAAAATATATGCGATCACTTTTTAGCTGTTTGTTTTTAGTTTCATTTTTTAATGCTTTCCCGCAGCAGCAAGATGCGAAAGTAGAAATAAAACCTATAGTTAAGATAGATTCTTTGTATAGAGAAGATCAGTTTTATTTTTCGGTGACTTATAATATGTTTACAGATATTCCGCAGAAATTCAAACAGAACAAATTCTCGCTTGGGCTTTCGGGTGGTTTCCTGCGTGATATGCCGGTTAATAAAACACGAACAGTTTCGATTGCAGCTGGTTTAGGATTGAGTTATCAAAACTATTACCAAAATTTTGCTGTTTCAAAAGATGGAAGCGGCACAATAGTATATAGCGTTGTAGATGCGGGCGAAATTGTTTCAAACAGATACAGGCAATATTCTGTTGATCTTCCAATAGAATTCAGATGGCGTAATTCGACTTATGAAAGCACAAAATTCTGGAGAATTTATGCCGGTGTAAAATTGAGTTATTTATTCTCAAACTCTTCAATATTAGATGACGGTGAGAATAAATATAAAATAAATAACAACCCTGCTATTAATAAATTTCAGTACGGACCATACCTTTCTACAGGTTTTAATACCTGGAATCTTTATTTGTATTACGGTTTGAGTCCGTTATTTAAAGAAGGAACTACAACATTGAACGGAGAAAAAGTGAGCATGAAAACCTTAAATGCCGGATTGATTTTCTATATTTTATAACCACAAATACAAAAACAATAATTGAGGTATAACCCCAATTAGCAGCCCAATTAATAACTCTTTTGGAGTATGCGCATTCATTTCTAAACGGGATGAAGCGACAATTCCGGAAAGTAAAATCAAAAGTGCTCCCCAATACGGATTATGCAGTTGAAGGTGAATGTTTAACCCAATTGCAAATATGGAAAAACCGCTGATTGCAGCCATATGCAGACTTGCTTTTATTTTAAAAAGAGAAAGAACCAAAGCCAGAATAGTTGTAAATAAAGCCCCCAGAAAAAAGAAATGAAGCTCTGGATAACGCATTATAACGATACTTCTTTTTACTAATAGAATATACAAAAAGCATTGTAATAAAAGCGGAATCAAACGCTGGGAAGTTTCGGGCAGCATCATCGATTTCACGTGTCCGGTTGAACGAAGCAGCATAAAAAATAATACTGGAACTACGATAGTTATAACCAATATTTGAAATAGAACAAAGTACTTTTCCTGCGTTGTAAAAATATCATCTTTACAATACAAGTAAAGTAATGTGGCATACATCGATATAAAAATCGGATGGAGTATATAGGAGAATAGTGGAAGTATTTTTTTCAAAACAAATTATTTTGCGGTATTGAACAAATATAATGAATTAATGTTTTTTGCCGTGAATATTTAGCTTTTCTCGCCACGAATTACACGAATTTACACGAATTATTTTTTTATTTTTTTTCACACATTAAAAGGATTTAAATGATTTCTAATTTGTGAAAATCCTTTACCTGTGGTTAATATTTTAAGCATCCGGCAAATAAAATAATTCGTGGTAATTCATGTAGTTCGTGGGCAAACCCATTTTTGTATTTCAAAATAAATTAAGAAATATTAGTGTAATTCGTGGCAAACCTTTTTTTAAATTTGACAAAAAGAATTTTCTAAATGAGCATAAATTTAAAAAGCCTAATCCCAGTTTTAAATGCCGAATGGATAGGCTCAGACACAGATATTTTTGTAGATCATATTTCGATCGACAGCCGTTCTTTACAAAACGGTTCTCAAACTTTGTTTATTGCCCTTTCCGGGGTCAATAACGATGCTCATTTATACATAGCTGAACTAATTGAAAAAGGCGTTCAGAACTTTGTAGTTCAGTATATTCCCGAAAATGTAAAAGGAAAAGCCAATTTTTTTATTGTAAAAAATACGCTTAAAGCACTTCAGGAATTAGCAGGTTATTATCGTGATTTATTTGATTTTCCTATAATTGGTTTAACTGGAAGCAACGGAAAAACGATCGTAAAAGAATGGCTTAATTTCCTTTTAAGTCCTGATTATAATATTATCCGAAGCCCAAAAAGTTATAACTCGCAAGTTGGCGTTCCGCTTTCTGTTATCGCCATCAACGAGAAACACAATTTAGGAATTTTCGAAGCTGGAATTTCAACGGTTAACGAAATGGTTAATCTTGAAAAAATTATCAAACCCAATATAGGTGTTTTAACGAATATAGGATCTGCGCACGATGAAGGATTTGAAAATCTGACTCAGAAAATCAAAGAAAAAGTATTACTATTTAAAAATTCGGCTGTAATCATTTATCAAAAAAACGAATTGGTAGATAAATGTCTTTTAGATTTTTCTGCCGAATATCCACTTGAAAACAGAACTTTATTTTCATGGAGTTTTAGTGATGCTTCTGCCGATGTTTTTATTCTGAAGAAAGAAACGAAAAACGATTCAACGACAATAAAATATCAATACAAAGGCGAAATTTTTAATTTAGAAATTCCGTTTAGCGATTCTGCTTCTATTGAAAATACCATTTCCTGTTTATTGGTTTTACTGCGTTTTAATTATAATTTTGAGGTTATTCAAAATCGTGTAAAACTGCTTTATCCGGTAGAAATGCGTTTGGAAGTTAAAAACGGAATCCACAATTGCAGTTTAATTGATGATAGTTACAGTTCCGATTTTCAATCTCTGAAAATTGCTTTAGACTTTCTGGAAAGCCAGAAAAAAAATGCTTCAAAAGCAGTTATTTTATCCGATATTTTTCAAAGCGGATTTTCGAATGAAGAACTCTATTCAAAAGTGGCCCAGTTAATTTCTGATAATAAAATCAACCGGGTTATTGGCATAGGAAACACAATTTCATCTTTTGCAGATAAATTTCCAAGAAGTACGATGTTTCAAAATACGGCAGAGTTTATCGCCGAAATTGAAAATTTGAATTTCAATAATGAAACTATTTTAATAAAAGGCGCAAGATCATTTCAGTTTGAAGAAATCGTTTCACTGCTGGAAGAAAAAACACATGAAACCGTTTTGGAGATCAATCTGGACGCGATAAATCACAACCTGAATTATTTCAAATCAAAACTGGCCGATGATGTAAAAATCATGGTGATGGTGAAAGCTTTTGGTTATGGAAACGGCGGACTTGAAATTGCAAAATTACTCGAACATAATAAAGTAAATTATTTAGGTGTGGCTTTCGCCGATGAAGGAATTTCGCTGAAAAACGGCGGCATCAAACTGCCAATCATGGTTTTGAATCCCGAATCGACAAGTTTTCCTTCGATAATTCAATATAAATTAGAACCCGAAATTTACAGTATAAAAGGATTAAATGCCTTCTTGAAAATTGCCAGAGAAAAGAACTTAAAAGATTTTCCTATTCATATAAAAGTAGATACCGGAATGCATCGTTTAGGTTTTGAAGACAATACGATCGATGAGTTAATTGCAACTTTAAAAGGAAATTCAACCGTTCGTGTTCAAAGTATTTTATCGCATTTGGCAACAAGTGACGATCCGAAACATTTTGATTTTGTGGAGAAACAAATCAATTTATTCGAAAGATTATCTTCAAAATTAATGACAGAATTAAACATAAATCCGATTCGTCATATTTTAAATACTTCCGGAATTAGTAATTTCCCAAATGCACAATATAATATGGTTCGTTTAGGAATTGGTTTATATGGTGTTTCTAATGATCCGTCAGAGCAGAAATATCTGGAAAATGTGGGAACCTTAAAATCGATTATTTCACAGGTTCGCAGCATTCCGGCTGGCGACAGCGTAGGTTACGGACGTCGTTTTATGGCTGAAAAAGAAACCAAAATTGCGACAATTCCAATTGGTTATGCCGACGGAATTTCGAGATTATGGGGCAATCAGGTTGGTTTTGTAACTATCAAAAATCAAAAAGCCTATATCGTAGGAAGTGTTTGTATGGATATGTTAATGGTTGATGTAAGTCATATTGACTGCAAAGAAGGCGATTCGGTAATTATTTTCGGCGAAAGCCCAACCGTAATTGAAATGGCCGAAGCTTTAAAAACCATTCCGTATGAAATAATGACCAGTATTTCGCAGCGTGTAAAACGAGTATTTTTTAGATAGAATAAGGAACTTTCAGGAAAATTGCGTATTTTCGATATTCAATTACTATAAACAAAAACAAATCAGATATGGGATTTTTTTCAGAATTTAAGGAATTTGCAATGAAAGGCAACGTAGTCGATCTGGCTGTCGGTGTAATCATTGGAGCTGCTTTTGGTAAAATTGTGAGCTCATTAATTGAAAATGTAATTACACCATTAATCTTGAAGCCGGCATTAGACGCAGCGCATTTGTCTACGATAGAAGAGCTGACAGCTTTTGGAGGTGTCAAATATGGTTTGTTTATCTCTGCAGTAATTAACTTTATAATTGTAGCGTTTGTTTTGTTTTTAATTATAAAAGGAATTAACAACCTTAAAAAGAAAGAAGCTCCGGCACCAGCTTCACCAGCCGGACCAACGCAGGAAGAACTGCTTACACAAATTAGAGATTTATTAAAAAATAAATAAAAATATACCGCTGCACTAAGTCTAACTGAACCGCTTCTTGATTGGAGCGGTTTTTTTACATATTGTTTAATTTATAACATTTTGTTATTTTTTGTGAAGCGTATTGTTTTAGTTTCTATTATAACTATTTTTGCATAGTAAAATTAGATTAATAGCTATTTAAAAATATAAATAATGAGAATTGCAGTTGTAGGTGCTACCGGAATGGTTGGCGAAGTAATGCTTAAAGTTTTAGCAGAAAGAAATTTTCCTGTTACAGAATTAATCCCTGTTGCATCTGAAAGATCAGTAGGAAAAGAAATTGAATATAAAGGAACTAAATATAAAGTTGTTGGTTTACAAACTGCCGTAGATATGAAAGCTGATATTGCAGTTTTTTCTGCAGGAGGTGATACTTCATTAGAATGGGCCCCAAAATTTGCTGCTGCCGGAACAACGGTTATCGACAACTCATCGGCATGGAGAATGGACCCGACTAAGAAATTAGTTGTTCCTGAAATTAACGCTGATATTTTAACGAAAGAAGATAAAATTATTGCAAATCCAAACTGCTCTACTATTCAAATGGTATTGGCGTTGGCTCCTTTGCACAAAAAATACAACATTCAAAGAATCATTGTTTCTACTTACCAATCTATTACAGGAACGGGTGTAAAAGCAGTAAAACAATTAGAAAACGAATACGCAGGAATTCAGGGTGATATGGCTTACAAATATCCAATTCACAGAAATGCAATTCCTCACTGTGATAGTTTTGAAGAAAACGGATACACTAAAGAGGAAATGAAATTAGTGCGTGAAACTCAAAAAATTCTTGGGGATAACACTATCAGAGTTACCGCTACTGCAGTTCGTGTACCAGTTGTGGGAGGACATAGTGAAGCAGTAAACGTTGAGTTTACAAATGATTTTGATGTAAGTGAAGTTCGTGAAATTTTACACAATACTGATGGAGTAGTGGTACAGGATAATTTAGATACCTTTACATACCCAATGCCATTATATGCTGAAGGTAAAAATGATGTTTTTGTTGGAAGAATCCGTCGTGACGAAAGCCAGCCAAACACATTAAACATGTGGATCGTTGCTGATAACTTAAGAAAAGGTGCTGCAACAAACACGATTCAAATCGCTGAATATTTAATTCAGGCTGGTTTGGTATAATTGAGAGATTAAAGAAAATTGTTATAAAGAGAAAACCGTAATTGCAGTAATGTAATTACGGTTTTTTTGTGAGAAATATTTTTAATAAATAGTAACTTAGCAGTTAAAATATAACCGTTATGAATTTTGATAACTATAAAATTATTCCAAATTATCAAACCAATAAAACAGATCTATTTACAGCCGATGAAGAGGATATTCTGGCTTGTGAAAAAATATTAAATATTGTTTTTGATGAAGATTACAAAGAGTATGTTTTGCAATATGGAAGCGGTATTCTGGGCGGAACCTATGTTAGGATGTTTCTTCCGGAAACTATAATAATAACGCTGGAAGAATGGAAAAAACGCATTACTGAATATTGGTTTTGGGAGGAAGGAAAAGAAGTCCTCACAAAGGATGAAGTTTTGAAATCGATTAGAATTGGAGATACTTTTGACGGGGATGAAATTATTTTTCTTAACAATCAATATTACATTCTGCCAAGATACAGTGAAATGATCTATAAAGCAGGAAATACGCTGGATGAAACCATCACCTGGTTATGTTCGTCTGGAATTTTGACAGAAACATTTTCAGAAAGAGAATTTGAGCCATTTGATCCATCCGATTTTTTAAAAAATAACTAAAGAAAAAAAAGAAAATATAAACAAAAGAACCGTGGTTACAGCAATGTAATTACGGTTCTTTTTATGTTTTATAATGGCTTATTTTGATAGTTATATAACAGATTAAGGCTTCTTTAAAAAGTTATTCCCGATATTTTTGCTTTCAAGTAAAAGCAATTATCGTCTTATAAATTAAACAAATGGAACTAAAATACACTTTAACAGAAAACGATTATTTACAGCAGCAGTTATACATGGCTTCAAAAAGCAGATTAGTTAATAATCAGCGAAAAAAGAGCAGAATTTTGGTATTTATAGTGCTGTTAGGAATAAGTCTTTTGTTTTATATGATTGGTAACAAATTAATAGCTTATTATCTTGCAGGTTATGGTGTTGTTTGTTTTTTTCTATATCCTATTTATTTAAAATTTTACTACCAGAGGCATTATAGAAAATATGTAAAAGAGAATTTTAAAAACAGAATAGGAATTATTTCAACATTGTTATTTAAGGAAGATATACTGGAAGCATACAGTGAAAATATTGGAAGTTCAAAGGTGAAATTCTCTGCATTCGAAAACATAAGCGAGATAAAAGATTATTTTTTTATTGCTTTAAAAACGGGTGTGAGTATTATGATTCCAAAATCTGAAGTTATTGATGTTGAATCCGTGAGATCTGAATTAAAAATGATTACTGAAAAAATTGGAATCAATTTTATTTCAGAGTTAAATTGGAAATGGAAATAAGAGTTTAGGATTTTAAAATGTTTTTCAAAGTTTAAAACTTTGAAAAATATAATCACGGAAAGTAAAACCGGCAGGTTTTAAAAACTCACAATATTATAGGAGTATGAATGATTCAAAAAAGAGGTTTATTGATTTTATAGAAACCTTTAATTTTATTGGTAAAAGAATTAAAATCAATGAAGCTATTTCTATATCTAGAAACAATTTTGACAGACATTTTACTTCCTTTTCCAATTTTGAATTCGTTATTGTAAATGCCGGAATTCGATTTAGTGGAGCTAAGGTTTTTTTTAGCGGTGAAAATTCAAATTACGAAATTCGCTTCGATTTAATTGCTGAGTTTGGTGAAATGGAAAGTAATGAATTCCAATTAGTAGAAATATTAAGTGAAAACGTTTATCGAAAGTCAGTTTTTATTTTTATATAAAAGAAATAAAAGCAGGAAATGAAAATTACTTTTTCCAAACTTTGAGAAAGCATAACTATACATAATAAATTCGACAGGTTTTAAAACCTGTCGAATTTATTATGTAACAGCATAAAAAAAGCGAGAATCAATAAATTCTCGCTTTTCTATTTTTTTAATATTCCGGAGCCAGCTCCAGTTCTAAACCTTCTAATTCTTGGGTAATTGGTATCTGACAGCCTAAACGACTATTAGATTTTACATAAAATGCTTCCGACAGCATGGCTTCTTCTTCATCTCCCATTTCAGGTAATGCAACATCATTTAGAACGTAACATTGGCAGGATGCGCACATTGCCATTCCTCCGCAAGTTCCTTCAACAGGAAGTTCGTATGCTTTGCATAACTCCATTATATTCATTGCCATATCAGTTGGAGCCTGTAATTCGTGTATAACTCCTTCTCGATCTTTAATCTTAATTAATACATCCATTTATTATGGGAATTTATTGGCAGGATTTTATAACGTGAAAAAATCCTGATTAATATTAACTGGTAGGTTTAAAAGTAAACGCGTACTCTCTATTGGTTTTATTCTTTATTTTCATTTTAAAGCCCACAAGATCATCTTTTGAAAGTATGGTAACCACAGCAAAAACAAAATAATAATCTTCACCATTGTTAAAAACAAGCTTACCTTCGTAAGTGGTGTTTAAAACGCCTTGTTTGTCTGTCTTTTCGCCAATCTTTACAGGGCTTGTAAACTCTGCGGTGGTGTAACTGTTTTTATTGGCAAACTTTGCACCTCCGGAACAAAAATCATATAAAAAATTACGATTGGTAATTTTAATTTTTCCTGGTTCAGTAGTTGTAGATACAACAATTTGTCCTTCGTACTCATAAAAAGCCCATTCTTCTGATTCATTTACCCAAGCTTTATTTACATAATAGTTTTGAGCTGAGGAAGTTGCTTCTTGTGTGTACCCAGTAAAAGCAAATAATAAAAAAACATATAAGATGTAAAACTTCTTCATAAATTTAAGATTTAGGGTTATGTCACAAATTTAAGTTAAAAATGTAACAAATACTTAACTAAAACTCTTAAATCTTTGTGGTGTTTTTTGTTAAATCCTCAAAAAAGCGTTGTTTTATTAGGTCTTAATTGTGTTTTTGCAAAAGTTATCAGTTAAAGGCCTATTATTCCTGTTAATTCAACAACATTAAAATAGAGGCCTGTAGAGCACTTTTGTTACATAATATTTACCACAGTTTCGATTTGCGGGGCATATTTTTTTATAGTTGTTTCTACTCCTGCTTTAAGTGTCATCTGATTAACGCTGCAGCTTATGCAGGCGCCTTCAAGACGAACTTTTACGTGTTTATCATCATCGATAGAGATTAGCGTAATGTCTCCGCCATCGGATTTTAAAAATGGCCTGATTTCGTCTAAAGCCAATAAAACATTATTTGTTAATTCTTCTGTTGTCATAATTATAATGTGTCAATTAGAAAATGCGTCAATTAGAAAATTCTTTAAAATTATCTAATTATCTCATTATCTCAATTATCTAATTAGTTTTTCTTTACTGCAGAGCAACCTGCCATAGTTGTAATTTTAATGGCTTCAGTAGCAGGAAGACTTTCATTTCTGTTTACTGTTTCCTGTACAACGTTTCTTGTAATTTCTTCAAAAATCGATTCTATTGGCGATGCGGTTTGCAATGCTGCCGGACGGCCGTAATCGCCTGCTTCGCGAATAGATTGTACAATTGGAACTTCTCCTAAAAATGGAACATCTAAGTCTGCAGCCAGATTTTTTGCTCCTTCCTGACCAAAAATATAGTATTTATTATTTGGTAATTCTTCAGGTGTAAAATAAGCCATGTTTTCGATAATTCCCAAAACAGGAACATTGATATTATCCTGCATAAACATCGAAACTCCTTTTTTAGCATCGGCAAGAGCCACAGCCTGAGGCGTACTTACTACAACAGCTCCAGTAATTGGAAGTGACTGCATGATAGAAAGGTGAATATCTCCCGTTCCCGGAGGTAAATCCAGAAGCATGAAATCTAATTCTCCCCAATCTGCATCAAAAATCATTTGATTTAATGCTTTTGCAGCCATTGGTCCTCTCCAGATTACTGCCTGGCTTGGCGCTGTGAAAAAGCCAATAGAAAGCATTTTAATTTCATAACTTTCAATTGGTTTCATTTTTGATTTTCCGTCAACTGTAATTGAAACCGGTTTTTCGTTTTCAACATCAAACATAATGGGCATAGAAGGTCCGTAAACATCGGCATCTAAAACTCCAACTTTAAAACCCATTTTAGCAAGCGTAACGGCAAGATTTGCTGTAACAGTCGATTTCCCAACCCCTCCTTTTCCAGAAGCAACAGCAATAATATTTTTAATTCCAGGAATAGCACGACCTTTTATTTCGGCTTTTTCAGGAGTTTCAACTTTAATATTTACTTTGATTTTTGCATCGGCAGATATTAATTCATGGATTGTTTTTTTAATATCGTCTTCTGCTCTTTTTTTGATATGCATGGCTGGCGTGTGCAATACTAAATCGACAACAACTTCGTCGCCAAAAGTAAGTACGTTAGCAACCGCACCACTTTCAACCATATTTTTTCCTTCTCCGGCTATAGTAATTGTTTCTAAAGCTTTTAGAATTTCTTTTCTATCTAATTTCATTTTATTGTGCTATTATATATGGAAAGAATTCAATTTAAAAATTCAATATTAATTTAAACTGATTTCAGACTGCAAAGATAACAGATTAAGTTCGGATTCAAACGCTTTTGAATTGTATTTATTGATATTGAGATTAGTCAAAATGATGAATGCTGTTTTCTAAATACAATTAAAATTGAAATCCAATGTTTTGAAACCTTGATTTTTAAAAGTTTTCTTTTCTAAAAATTCGTATGAAATTTACATCAATAAATGCTTAAATGTCGATTATCTTAATTAAATTTGAGTACCCTAAATCGAAGATTTCCAAACCATGCAAAAAAGTATCAAAACTTATTTTTGGAGCTTCTTTATGAGTTTTCGATATTTTGTATAAATAATGTTTAAAAATTTAAACCTTAAAAATATGCGAAATTTTACTTTCTTATCTGTAATTATTGCCGGTAGTTTTTTAATGTTTTCTTTTACTTCGGCAAATGATACTTCTAAACTAAAAAACGAAATCAAAGAATTTGAAAATGTTCTTAATATCAAGACCACTATTTTTTTAGGTACAATTGATGCGGCTTCCATAAATAGTTTTTATAAAAAATATCCTAAGCTGAAAAAATATCAAAAAGACGTAGAAGATCTTTATTTAAAAAAAGAATACAAGACTATTTGGTATGATGATAAAAGCGTGAGCGAATTTGGGGCTTTATTGTATCATAAAGTGGGGCTTTTAAGCGAGCAGGGAATAAAAGCCGAAATGCCGTATATGGATTTGGTTGATGATGTTTTTAATGAAAATGTCTCTAATAAATTGCCGCAGACAGATACAGAATTGCTGTTGTCTAATATGTATGTTTTTTATGCCAGTAATGTTTACTCTGGTGTCGATCCGCAGACTTTAAAGAAGATCGGCTGGTTTCTTCCAACCAAAACTATTTCGTATGATAGAATTTTAGATTCATTGATGGGAGACCCCAATCGATTAAATAAAGATGAAAATCTTCTTTTTGGCCAATATTATAAACTTCAGGATGTTTTAAAAAGATATCGAAATATTGAGAAAGATGGTCTTTGGAAAAAGATCGAGATTGATGAAGCAAATTTTAAAGAATTAAAACCGTTAGACAGCGGAAAAGTTATTCAGCAGATTAGAGAACGGTTGTTTGTGGTTGGCGATTTAAAAGAAAATTCAAAAAGTCAATATTATGACCAGGAAATGATGGATGCTGTTTTAAAATATAAAAAAAGATACGGACTTAAATTGAATTATGCTTTTACAAAAGAACAAATAGATCAGATGAATGAGCCAATTGGCAATAGAATCAGAACTATTATGCTTAATATGGAAAGATGCAGATGGATCCCGGCAAAACTCGCAAAAGCCGATGAATACGTAATGGTTAATATACCCTCTTTTCGACTGATTTATGTAAAAAATGGAAAATATGATTTGGTTTCAGATGTTTTCGTGGGAACGCGAATGACCGAAACAGTAATTTTCAGCGGTAATATCGACCGAATTGTATTTAGTCCGTATTGGTATGTTCCCTCAAGTATTATTCAAAACGAGCTGAAACTCAAAATGGCCGAAGACAAAAACTATCTTGCAGATCATAATATGGAATGGAATGGAGGACATGTTAGACAAAAACCCGGACCTCAGAATTCTTTAGGATTGGTAAAATTTATGTTTCCAAACCCAAATGATATTTATTTGCATGATACGCCGGCAAAAAGTTTGTTTGAATTTGAAAAACGTATTTTCAGCCATGGGTGTATTAATGTAAAAGAAGCCAAACAATTGGCTCTCGAAATATTAAAAGACGATCCGGACTGGCCTGTTGATAAAATTAATAATGCCATGAGCGGCGAAAAAGAAACGACTTGTATGCTCAAAAATAAAATACCAATTTATATAGGATATTTTACAGCCTGGGTAAATGATGAGGGAGAAATTGGATTTTATCCAGATGTTTACGACCGCGATAAGAGCTTAGATAAATTACTCTATTCTGACTCGGTTGCATTAAAATAAAAAGGAAATCCCCGTTAGGTTTTTTATAATCTAACGGGGATTCTTTAAAAAAAATGGTCTACAAGTTTATTCGTATTTTAAATATTTTAAAATGTCTATTTTAGTAACCTGATATGCTTTTGCCAATACAATTAGCAGCGTAAGTACTAAAAGTGAAACTAAGGCAATGCTGAAAGGAATAGCAGAAATATTAATTCTGAATGCAAAATCCTCCAGCCATTTTTGCAATAAAATATAAGCCGGAACAATTCCTATTACAAATCCCATTAAGCAGAAAATAATGTATTGTCTTGATAATTCCTTCAATAAAATATCGGTTTCTGCACCAAGCGTTTTTCTAATCGCAATTTCTTTCAGTCTTCTTTCCATCGAAAATGATGCCAAAGCAAACAACCCAAAAACGGCAATTATAATTACAACTAAGTTTAAAATGAAAAATAAATCTTTTTGCTTGACTTGTTCTTCATAAGTTTTTGCAAAACCTTTGTTTACAAATTCAAAAAAGAAAGGATAGTCAGGATTTACATTTGCTTCCCAATATGTTTTTAATTTATCTAATGTTTCACTCAAATTATTTGGAGAAACTTTTACATATACATTTTGAAAATTATTCCATTTTAAAGTTCTCATGTTGATGAAAACCATCGGCGGAACTTTATTTTGCAAGCCTGTAATATTAAAATCCTTTACGACTCCAACAATTTTAAACTTTAGGTTTCCTTTTTCATTTCCCCAGCCAGAAGTTATAACCGTATTAATTGGGTTTTTTAGTCCCAGACTTTTGGCAAGAGTTTCATTTATCAGCCAGTTATCAATTGTATCCGAAGCAAATTTTGGAGATAAATCACGCCCTTCAACAATTTTAATTTTCATCATATCAAGAAAACCAAAATCCATGTCGACATTTCTTGGCTGCACAAATACACCATTATGCGTAAAACCAGAGCTGGAGTTTGTGCTGTTTCCAAATGTACCGGCAAAAGTCGAAACCTGCTCAACTCCTGATATTTTAAGGATTTCTTGTTTTGTTAATTGGTATTTTTCACCTTTTGTATTGTAATCATTATAATTAAAAGGAATTCTGATAACCTGATCGCCATTAAAGCCAAGATCTTTATCCATCATATAGCCTACTTGAGAATTTACAATTAAGGCACCAATGATAAAAAATGTCGCAATTCCGAATTGAAAAATAAGCATCGAATTTCGAATCCAGATACCGCTTTTACTTCTGGAAAAATTACCTTTTAAAACCTTTAAAGTCTCAAAATTTGAGATATAAATGGCAGGGAATATACCCGCAAGAACGATTACTAATCCAAAAATGAAAATGAGCTGCAGGTAAAATTCACCGCCATTCATAGTCAGTGTTTTTCTTAAAAAAGAATTATAATACGGAAGCGAAAGTTCAACAATTGCAAGAGCAAACAAAATGGAAAGCGTTACAATTATTGCCGTTTCAAAAATAAACTGCGCAATAATTTGGTTTTTTGAAGCGCCCACAATTTTACGAACACCAACTTCTTTAGCACGTTTTATGGCCGAAGCTGTTGCCAGATTAATGTAATTTACCAATGATAAAACCAAAATTAAAATGGATAAACCAGCCATAATATAAATAAGCTGTAAATTTCCTCTTCCTTCTGGAGAAACAGATCCGGAAGGTTTTATGCCATGCAGACGTGAAGTTTTAAGCTGGTTAAGGACAATTTTTAATTCACCATTTTCTTTAATGTACTGCTCAAGCGTCTGACCGCTTTCTTTGGCATCTTTTAAAGTTCTGTTTACACGATTTACATGATGCATTTTCTTTAAAACAACATTAATATCAGCGCCTTTTTTGACTTTAATCTTCAAACCATAACTAAAATTTCCCCAGCTGTTAATATCGTTTTCACGTATAATGCTTCCAAAAACATAGTTGGGTTCAACAGAAGAAGGCGATACAATACGATAAACAGATTTTACAATATAAGACTCATCGCTGTAAGTAATAGATTTCCCTATTGGATCTTCATTATTAAAAAGAAGTTTGGCCTGTTCCTCAGAAATAGCGACACTGTTTCTCTCCTTTAAAATATCTTTTTTAGCACCTTTTATAATAGGAAAAGGGAAAAAATTAAAAAAGTTATTATCAGATACCATTATCTTTTTATCGATTAATTTTTTATTCTGATATTTTATAACAGCCTCATTGTACCAGTCGTTCATAAAACAAATCTGCTCAATTTCAGGAATTGTTGCTTTACAAGTCTGTCCAAAAGGTATAGAACTAGTCGCCCAGGTATCGCCGGTTCCTCCTATTACATTAAGAACCTGATATACATTTTCTTTTTCCGGATTCCATTGATCATAAGAATGTTCGTTATTCCAATACAAAATGGCAAAAATCACACTGGCAACCCCAATGCTCAATCCTAAAACATTTAAAAACGAAAACAATTTGCTTTGCTTTAAATGATAAATAAATATTTTAAACCAGTTAAAAATCATGGCGTTTTATAATTATGTTAGTTATTTTGGTCCAAAGGCTGGTTCTGCCTTTTAAAGAAGAGTAAAAATTTTGCAGAAAAATCCCACCAGGGCTAAGATTGCAGTAATAACAAATTTTATCATTTGTTCTATTATTTAGCGTCCATAAAAACATCAACATTTCGCTGATTTAATTTTTCAGAGAATATAACACCGTCTTTCATATGAATCGTTCTTTGCGAAAAAGAAGCATCATAATCAGAGTGGGTAACCATCAAGATCGTTGCGCCTTTTGCGTGCAGATCTGTTAAAAGTTCCATTACTTCATTACCATTCTTACTGTCAAGATTTCCTGTTGGCTCATCGGCAAGAATAATTTTAGGATCATTTACAAGCGCTCTTGCAACAGCAACCCTTTGCTGCTGACCTCCTGAAAGCTGCTGTGGAAAATGTTTCAATCGGTGAGAGATATTCAGTTTTTCAGCAATAGCTTCAATTTTTTGTTTTCTATCAGAAGATTTTACATTGTTGTAAAGCAAAGGCAGTTCAATATTATCGTAAACCGAAAGCTCATCGATTAAATTAAAATTCTGAAAAATGAATCCAATATTTTCCTTACGAACCTGCGCTCTTCCTTTTTCTTTTAAACCAATCATTTCCTGATCCAGCAATTTGTAACTTCCGCCATCAGCGCTGTCCAAAAGCCCGATAATATTAAGCAAAGTCGATTTCCCGCAGCCCGAAGGTCCCATAATTGTCAGGAAATTACCTTTTTTAATTTCTAAATTAATCCCGCTTAAGGCAGCAGTTTCAACTTCTTCGGTTCTAAATACTTTGGTTAAATTTTGTATCGTTATCATAATTTTTAAGATTAGTTATTATTACGTTTTTTGATTGATGATTGAAACCTTTTTATAATTGTTTATTGTGAATGATTAATTGCGAATTGAAAACTGAGACTGCAAACTGAATACTAATTTACTGTGTTTGAATTGAAAGCTCCTCAATATCCTTGTAATCTGAATAAGAAGAAATAATCACAGATTCGCCTTCTTTTAAACCTTCCAGAACTTCATAATAAGAAGGATTTTCACGACCTAATTTTATGTTTCTCTTTTCGGCTTTATTTCCTTTCACTACAAAAATCCATTTTCCGGCAGTTTCTTGGTTAAAACTTCCTTTTTGAACAACCAGAATTTTATTTTTCTCAGATAAAATTAGTTTTACACCAAAACTTAAACCGTCCTGTAAAGCAATATTTTCTTTAGATATAAAAGCCAGTTCTACAATAAAATGACCGTTTTTTACCTCAGGAATTACTTTAGTTACAATAACTTCCAGCGTTTTTCCTTTAAATTCAACCTGACCTTTTAAGCCTTCGCGAATTTTCTCCAAATAAAACTCATCAACATTGGCAGATAATTTATAACCTTGTTTTGAATCGATTTTTCCAATGCTTTCTCCAGCCTGAAATGATTTTCCCAAAACAGGTTCAAAAGAAGTCAATCGACCGGATTCAGGAGCGGTAATCAAGAAGTTCTTTTTGTTATTTCGCAGGATATCCAAACTTTTTTCCATAGTTTGAATTGAACGGTTAATCTGCGAAATCTGCAATTGATTGGTTTGTTTTTCCTTTTGAATACTCTGCTGAATCGTTTTTTTGCGTTCTTCCTGAAAACGTAAACTTTCTTTAAAAGTATTCCAGTCGTTTTTAGAAATCACATCTTTCGCAAACAATTTAGCATTAACATCATATAGTCTTTTGGCGTCATTATAATCATGTTCGATTAAAACCAAATCTTTGGTCAAATTCAATTCCTGATTTCTAATGTTTAATTTTCCGGTATTCAAATTATTGATTTGCTCAATAATTGCCGTTTCCTGAGTTAAATAATTCAGTTCCGTATTTGGGTTATACAATCGAGCCAGCGATTGGCCTTTTGTAACCGTTGCACCATTTTCAACAAAAATCTCCTTTACAGATCCTCCCTCTGTAACATTTACAAGCATTACGTTAAGAGGTTCAACTTTTGCCTGAAAAACAACAAAATCTTCAAAAAAAGCTTTTTCGACTTTTTGAACCGAAAGTTCATCGGCTTTTACATTTAAACTTCTTTTCGAATTGAAAGAAAAAAAGATGATTACGGCCAAAACTAAAAAAACTCCAATTGCTATTGTGAGATATCTAAATTTTCTATTTTTACGAGGAATTACCTTGTCCATTTTTTAAATAATTTACTGATAATCAATAGGTAAATACTGTGCCATAAAATTTATTTTTTGTAAAGCATTGGTTTTAAAGGAGCTTTAAAAAACATTCAAAAAACAAGTGTTCGATAATGAACAGTTGACCGTTCGAAATCGGACAAAAAAAT
The DNA here is from genome assembly GCF_024171645.1 of Flavobacterium sp. HSC-32F16. GTDB lineage: Bacteria > Bacteroidota > Bacteroidia > Flavobacteriales > Flavobacteriaceae > Flavobacterium. The sequence continues at coordinate 577,036 of NZ_JALKAC010000002.1, forward strand.
ACAACATGAGAAAAAAACAAGCCCAAATATTAATTGTTGACGATCAGGAAGAAATTCTTTTTTCGGCGAAAATGATTCTCAAAAAACATTTTGAAACGATTTTCACGACCAATAGCCCCAAAAAAATCATTTCAATTTTGAATGAAAACGAAATAAATGTCGTTTTACTGGACATGAATTACCGAATAGGTTTTGAAGATGGACGTGAAGGAATTCATTGGCTAAAAGAAATAAAAACGCTTTCGCCCAGCACAATTGTAATTTTGATGACCGCTTTCGGAAAAATTGAAACCGCGGTTGAAGGTATAAAAATTGGCGCTTTTGATTATGTTTTAAAACCCTGGCACAACGAAAAACTGCTGGAAACTATTGATAAGGCTTTCGCCGAAAGCAGAAAAAACAGTAAAAAGGTAATTGCAGAAAAAACAGAAAAACGATATTTTACAGGAACTTCTCAAAAAATAAAACAAGCCTATTCGATTGCCGAAAAAGTAGCCAGAACCGATGCCAATGTTTTAATTTTAGGTGAAAATGGAACCGGAAAATATGTTTTTGCCGAATTTATCCACCAGAATTCCGAAAGAAAAAATCAGCCTTTTGTACATGTCGATTTAGGATCTTTAAGTGATAATTTATTCGAAAGTGAATTGTTTGGTTATGCAAAAGGTGCTTTTACTGATGCTAAAACCGATACGCCGGGAAGATTTGAAACAGCACAGAACGGCACTATTTTTCTGGATGAAATAGGAAATATTCCGCTTCATCTTCAGGCAAAACTGCTTCATATTTTGCAGACAAAAACATTGACCAGATTAGGAGAAAGTAAGCCGAGGCCATTAAATGTTCGTGTTATTGCAGCGACAAACAGCGATATAAAATTGGATGTAAAAAATAAAACTTTTCGTGAAGATTTACTTTATCGAATCAATACGATGGAAATAAACCTTCCGCCTCTGCGTGAGCGAAAAGAGGATATAGTTCCAATGGCTAATTTCATATTAGAAAATATTGCCGAAAAGTACAATCAGGAAAATTGGCATTTTGACGAAAACGTATCGTCTTATCTGGAAAGATATCCGTGGAAAGGAAATGTTCGGGAGATGGAAAACAAAATCGAACGTGCTTTAATTTTGGCAGAAAACAATACGATTTCTGTAATGGATTTAGATATTCTTAATTTTGAAGAAATTCAGGAAAATGATGACAACCCGTTATCAGAAATGGAAAAAACAGTAATCGAAAAAGCTCTTTTTAAACATCACGGAAACATCTCTAAAACCGCCGAAGAGTTAGGTTTATCCAGAGCGGCTTTGTATAGAAGAATTGAAAAATACGATTTAAAGAATTAATAACCTGAAAGGTAAAGTTTTGCCGCAGATTACACAGATGTAAAGGATTTTTATTCGATGAATCTGCAAAATCTGCGTGAAACTAAAATTTTAAAAGCCAATTAAAATCTTTATAATCCTTTAATCTGTGGCAAAAATAATCTGAGGAAAAAAAAATACGAAATGAAAAACTGGAAATTTTATAATGCCTTTTTTGTGAGAGTTCTGTTTGTTATGGTACTCTTTTTCTTTTGCTTTTTCCTTATCTATAAAATGTTTTATTACAATGCGCTTTTGGTTGGTTTTTTTGCATTTTTGATGCTGGCCGAAATGTATTTTTTTATTAAAAACCAATTGCAGTTTTATGACAGAACCTTGCTTTCTATTTTGCAAAATGATTTTTCAACCAACTTTCCGGAGGAGAATAAAAAAGACAACTTTGAAAATTTGTATCTGTTATATGAAACGCTGAAAGTACAGCAGCAAGAACAAAAATCTAAGGAATTAATTTATCGTTCGCTTTTGAATAATATTGATAGTGCCGCTTTAATTTTAGAGAAAGAAAATGAGGACTGGAATGTTTTCCTGATAAATGAATGTTTCTCAGATTTATTTAAAGTGCCCAAAGTGAGCCATTGGAAATATCTTAAAAACTACCTCCCTTCACTTTGTAATGAAATCGAAAAAACAGAGTTCAGCGAATTAAAATCGGCTATTTCTATCAAAATTGAAGATCAGGATTTACAGACTTTTATGCTGCAGACTTCACGAACTCAAACCTATAATAAAGAATATTTTATTATTTTATTAGATAGTATCCAGCGTGTTATTGAGAAAAAAGAAAAAGAAGCCTGGATTAATTTAATGAAAATTATTTCGCATGAATTAATGAATTCCTTAACGCCAATTCGGGCGCTTTCGCAGAATTTACTTCATATTGTCGATCAGGAAAATTTAGAAGAAGATGATTTAGAAGATATTAAAAGCAGTATTTCGACCATTATAAACAGAAGTGACCACTTGCAGGCTTTTGTTGAAAATTATCGCAAACTGGCTATGCTGCCAATGCCAACCAAACAAATGACTCCAATTAATTCTTTACTTGAAGACTGCCTTAGAATTATGAGTCCGATTTTGAAAGAAGAAAATATTGAATTGATAAATGATGTTCACAGTTCGCGTTCGATTTTAATAGATAAAAACCAGATGGAACAGGTAATTATTAATTTGATTACCAATAGTATTTACGCTTTAAAAGAAAAGAGCGAAAAGAAAATGTATGTATCGAGTTATAACGAAAACAATCGGTTTTTTATCACGATTTCGGATAACGGAAAAGGAATCGATCCTGAAATCCAGGAGAAAGTATTTCTTCCCTTTTTCACCACCAGAAAAGACGGTGCAGGAATTGGTTTAACACTTTCTAAAAACATCATAGAAGCGCACGGCGGTTATTTAAGCTACCAAACCGATGAAGATAAAACCAGTTTTGTGATCTGTTTGATTTAGCTTTTTTTGAACCATATAAGTGATATAAATTCATTTAAATAGAAGAGCATTTTTTTGTAGTCGATCAACTTTGTCAAAGTTTGTTGAGCAGGATTAAGTTCACAGTGAAATGAACTTATATACTTATATGGTGAAAAGTTTAGCCCTGAATTTCAGGTTTCCAAAAATGTTTCTCAAAATCTACAATTTGATTGTCAACGACTTTAATGCCTTCGCTTTCTAAAAGCTGCTGCATTAAATTCGTTCCTTCAAAATGATGTTTTCCTGTCAAAAGTCCTTTTTGGTTTACCACTCTGTGCGCAGGAACATCATCCATATTATGGCACGCATTCATAGCCCAGCCTACCATTCGTGCAGAACGTGCGGTTCCTAAAGCCTTTGCAATTGCGCCATAAGAAGTTACTTTTCCGTACGGAATTTGTCTGGCAACCGCATAAACTCTTTCGAAAAAATTCTCTTCAGCCATAAATTAGTTTTTAGCCACTCCCGATAGCTATCGGGATACACGAATAAAAATGATTCTTAAATGTTTCTCGCAGATTTTGCAGATGCAGCGGATTAATATTAAAAAACATCCTTTTGGAAAATCTGCGGTCTATATTTTACCCGAAATAATAGTTCAATATATTAAAAAGTGTTACAATGGCAACAAGACCTGTAATGCTTCCAATAATAGTATTCATATTTCGCATCAGGTAATCGGTTTTCTTTTCTATTCTTCCAAAGAAAGCAATGTAGCTGTATAAAACGGCAAAAGAACCTAGGATTGAGCCTAAAACAAATGTGAAAATAATTATATTTTCAAATACAAAAAGGTGGTATGAAGCTAAAGTTACACTTACTACAACATAATATGGAATTGGAAAAAAGTTCAATGCAGAAAGCAGCATTCCTAAAAAGAAACGACTTTTTTTACTGCTCTTTTTAATCTTCGATTTTTTCTTCGTTTTGGGCTCTTTGGCAATAAACAAAAAGTAAATAGTTAAGATCGCAAAAATAACAAAACCAACTTCACGCAATAAAGTTAAAACATCTGGCCGGTTGTCGATTACTCTTGCAAATAAAACCGCAACATAAACCTGAAAAAAGATTACTAAAACAGCACCAATAACAAACCATAAAGCATTCTTTTTACCTTCTTTCAGGTTTATTTTGGCAGCTGTCATGTTGATCAAACCTGGCGGAATAATCCCAATTGCAGCAGCAATAAAGCCCGAAAGTAATGGAGTAAGATATACCATTCAGTTGTTTATGCGGTTAGAAATGTTTTAAAATTAAATTAGTCTTTAATTTTAAAACGAATATACGTAATTGCCTTGTTAATCTCTAAATATTGTTTCTCGTAAAAAGTTTGGAACGCAGTCACTTCTTCAGGACTTCCTTCATTTTTATACACATTATGGTTGGCGTATAAAACCTCATGCCCTTCACCGTGAAGCAGTCCAAGTGTGTAACCGTGCATAAATTCGCTGTCGGTTTTAAGGTTTACGACACCGTCTTTTTTAAGGATTTTTTTGTACAATTTCAAGAACTCAGAATTCGTCATTCTGTGTTTAGTTCTTTTGTATTTAATCTGCGGATCCGGAAAAGTAATCCAGATTTCATCCACTTCATTTTCGGCAAAAATATGATTGATCAACTCGATTTGAGTACGAACAAAAGCAACATTATGAAGACCGGTTTCAACAGCAGTTTTGGCACCACGCCAGAAACGCGCGCCTTTAATGTCTATTCCGATAAAATTTTTGTTAGGATATTTTTCTGCTAATCCAACTGAGTATTCACCTTTTCCACATCCTAACTCTAGAACCAGAGGATTGTCATTTTTAAAGAAATCAGAATTCCATTTTCCTCTCAAAGGCATTAAATTGCCTACAACTTCTTCTCTTGTTGGTTGAAAAACGTTTTCAAATGTTTCGTTTTCTCTGAATCTTTTAAGTTTATTTTTACTTCCCACTTTTTATAAAAATTTTGAGCAAAATTAAGGAATATAAACGAATGAAAATAGCGGAATTAGGTTTTAAAAGTTTTCCGCCGCAGATTTTACAGATTAAAAAGATTTTTTAACTGGTTAATCGTGTATAGTCCCTACCGGACAACATTAAAGTATGTAACATTGATTTACCGATGTATAATCTCTACCAAATGCTCCGTTAGGAATTAAATATCGGTAGAAAAAATGTTGATTAGATAAAAATCTCCTGCAGGGGATATATTTAATTTTTAGCCGCGAATTTCACAAATTTTCACGAATTTTTTTGACAGTATACTTAAAATGAATACTATATGAATTAGTGGAAATTTGTGCAATTCGAGGCGAAAAAAAATCTTTTTATCCGTAATGCGGTTCAGTAATTGGCTTTAATTTTGGATCAAGAGTTTCATCGTGCTGTGATAAGTCCAACCCGATGTGTTCTGATTCTTCAGAAACTCTCAACGGAATGATGAAATTAGTTACTTTAAACAAGAAATAAGCTCCGAAGAAAGTAAATAACGAAACCAGAACTAATGCCATCATGTGATGACCAAAAACGCTCCAGCCTCCGTGTAATAAACTTGCATTTTCGCCATGAGCAAAAATGGCTGTTAAAATCATTCCCATAATTCCCCCAACACCGTGGCAGGCAAAAACATCAAGCGTATCATCAAATCTTTTTGAAAAACGACAATTTACAGCTGAGTTTGAAACCAAAGCTGTCACAAATCCGAAGAACATACTTTCAGGAACAGAAATAAATCCTGCAGCCGGCGTAATGGCAACCAGACCAACAACAGCACCAATACACGCACCAAGAGCCGAAACTTTTCTTCCGTTCATTCTGTCAAAGAAAATCCAGGTTAACATGGCAGCTGCAGATGAAGTAGTAGTCGTTGCAAAAGCCATAGCGGCAGTTCCGTTAGCAGCAAGAGCAGATCCGGCGTTGAAACCAAACCATCCAAACCATAACATTCCCGTCCCTAATAATACAAACGGAATATTGGTTGGAATGTGCTGGCTGTTTTTTCTTTTACCTAAAACAATAACTCCTGCCAAAGCCGCGAAACCGGAACTCATGTGTACCACAGTTCCTCCTGCAAAATCTTTTACACCAAAATAACTTCCTAAAACACCCGTTGGATACCAAACGGCATGACACAAAGGCGCATATATAAAAATGGTAAATAAGCTGATGAAAACTAAATAAGAGATAAAACGAACACGTTCTGCAAATGAACCCGTGATAATTGCCGGACAAATAATGGCAAATTTCATTTGGAACAAAGCAAAAAGCATAAACGGAATCGTATTTGCCAATTGTTTATGAGGGAGAACGCCAACATAATCCATAAAAGCAAAAGTAGTGGGATTTCCAAAAAAGCTGTAAAAATGATCTCCGGAACCAAAACCAACCGGTTCTCCAAAAGCAAGACTAAAAGCGACAACCACCCATAAAAGAGTTACAACTCCCAAACAGATAAAACTTTGAAGCATAGTAGAAATTACATTCTTTTTGCCTACCATTCCGCCATAAAAAAAAGATAATCCCGGCGTCATGATTAAAACCAGACAACTCGATGTAAGCATCCAGGCAACATCGGCAGGAACAATATGATCAGTAGTTCCAAATTCAGATAAAACATAATTATTTTCAGTCACCGTTGGCCAAAATGCACCTATAGTGCAAACGACACTTATCATAATAAAGGAAATGATCCAGCGTTTTTCTATTTTCATTTTTAAAATACTTTAATGAACCCTATTTTTTTTGGGGTCAAAGTTATAAAAAATTAAATATTTTGATTTTAAGGGCTGTAAAAATAGTGGTTAGGTTTTTATTTTAGTCAATTTTGTAAAATACAACTCGTTTTTTTGACGTAATTTCATTTTAAGGGCTTAAAAAACGGCCAATATTGCCAATTGTATTATAATTTATTTGATATCTGAATTTGTAACGTACTAGAAAAGTTATGTTTATAAGAATAAAACCAAAAAATGTTTATTTTTTTTGAAGCTTCGCAATCAAAACGTCTTCAATAGGTGTTTTTATTTTGGTTACAGCATCAACTTCATCATTTGGGACAGTCATGGATAAAACGTAATGCTGGATTTTCCATTCTTTCCCCACTTTTACCAAAACCCCAGAACCACGGCAGATTTTCATTTGTGTATCTAATAATTCATCAAACCAAGCCAGTTTTCCTGATTTGTCAAAAAAGATATGACGCTCCAGAGCTTTAAAATTCCAGGTTGTTCCTTTGTCAAAAAATGGTTTTGCCCAAACAGCGAACTCTTTTTTAGTCCAGTTTTCGGTTGCATCAGTTCCAATATAAATAGCATCATCTGCCAAAACATTAAAATAAGCATCAAATTTTACTTCGCCTGCCGCTTTGTGCCACGCATCAAGCGTTTGATTGATTTTGTCTTTGTCAGTTTGAGCGTTTGCAAAAGAAACAGCGAATAATAATAGTAAAAGTGTTTTTTTCATGAGAGAATTTATTTGACTTTAAAGGTAAGAATTTTTTAAACTGATGTGAGACTGGCACACGGATTTTACGAATTTAAACGGATATAAATTAAAGCTATTGCTGTCTCTTGCAAAGTCTCAGAGTCGCAAAGAAAATTAAACTTGGCGTCTCTGAGACTTTGCGAGATTAAGTGGAAAGCAAATTAAAAACTTAAATAATCTGCCAAATCCGCTAAATCTGCGGTCAAATATTCCTTGCTAATTAATAAAACAGACTAAGTTAAACTTCAATTATCTTAGATTTCTTATTTGGTGTAATCCCGAAAAAACAAGTATATTTGAGTGCTTTAAAAATATCCCAAATTATGAATTCTAAAATCTTTATAAGCTCACTGGTTATTTCTTCATTACTTTTTGTTTCCTGCAAGAAAGAATTAGAACCGCAAGAAAGCACTTCAACATCTGAATTGGTTAGACTTGGACTTGCAAAAGATACAACAAAAACACCGTCAGTGGTTGAGCAGGCGCAAGCTTCACCTTCAAATCCAAATACCGTTTTAAGTGATACGAAAGGATTAAATCCTGCTCACGGACAACCGGGACACCGCTGTGATATTGCCGTTGGAGCGCCATTAAATTCGGCACCAACACAGCAAGTGCAGACGGCCCAAGCACAAACTGCACAAACAGTTCAGGCAAACCCGAATCAAAAAAATGTGGTTACGACAACAACAACGCCTGTAAAAACAGCAAAAGGAATGAATCCGCCTCACGGACAACCAGGTCACAGATGCGACATTCCGGTTGGATCGCCTTTAAATTCACCAGCAGCAACAACTACTGCGTCTACATCAACACCACAAGGCGGAAGCACAACAAAGAATTTTACCGTTACACCTCCGCCGGCAGCAAATCCAGTTCCGGCTTTATTAAGTACAGAAGGAAGCCAAACCGTAGCAGAAGGAATGAATCCGGCGCACGGACAACCAGGCCATCGATGTGATGTTGCCGTAGGAGCGCCGCTGCCAAAATCATAAAAATAAAAAACCCGAATACAATTTGTATTCGGGTTTTTTATTTTAAATCAATAGTTTTATTCGATTTCAAAAATGGCCTGAATTTCTACAGCCGAATTTCTAGGTAAAGAAACAGCGCCTGTTGTTGCTCTGGCATGTTTTCCTTTTTCTCCAAAAACTAATGCCGTTAAGTTTGAAGCCGAATTCATAATTGCTGCGTGCTGCGTATATTCTGGAGTAGTATTAAAAAATCCCGTTAATTGCACACATTGTTTTACTTTGCTCAAATCGCCTCCGCAAGCATCTTTTAATACCGCAATTACATTAAGCATGGTTTGGTAAGTGGCTTCTTTGGCCTGATCATCAGTAACTGATGCGCCAATTTTGCCCGGATTTAAAATCTTTCCGTTTTTTAATGCCACTTGATTGATATAAACTTTATGATCTGAAATCGTGTACGGAACATAATTTCCAACCGGTTTAGGCGCTTCCGGAAGTACAATATTATTGTCTTTTAATGTTTTATTGATGTCGATTTTAGTTTCTGCCGAAGTTGTTTTTACACCTTTTATATTTTCTGTGTTTTTTAATCCCGATGCTGCTCTTGCCAAAGCTTTTCCTTGTTCTTTAGCCAGGTTTAATTCGCTTTGAGAAGGTCGCGTTCCCGTTGATCCCGCTAATGAAGCTGCACCAAAAGGCGTATTTCCCTGCGGAACTGTTTTGTCTAAAGTCGCTGTTCCCATGATTCCCGTTGGTACAATTACCATTCCGTGTGAAGCGAGAATGTTCCAAAAAGATAAAATCGCAGCTTCTTTTCCTGCTCCGGATCCTGCCGACATAAAAACAGTCGCTGGTTTCCCCTCTAAAGCTCTTGAGGTCCAAAGTGGAATACTTTGACTGAAAAAAGAACTCATATCGGCACTGATATTGGCAAAATGAACCGGGCTTCCAAAAGCGATTCCGTCATAATTGGCTAATTCTTCGATTGTGGCAATTGGTAATTTCTCGACATCAGCATTTAGTTTTTCTTTTGGATTTATGGAAGGAACTCTTTTTAGAGTCGTTTTTGTATTTGGATATTCCTGAATTCCTTCAGCAATTGCTTTTGCCATTTTGTACGTTCCGCCATTTTGAGAATAAATCAAAACCAAAACATTGGTTTCGGCTGATTTTACCTGCGCCTTTGTGCCAAAACCTAAAAAGACTGTAATTAATAATAGAAGTAAATGCTTTTTCATGAATTCTGTTTTAATAATTTATTGTAATAATCCCAATCAGGAATAAGTTCTGATTTTGGGACTGCAAATTTACTTTTTACAATACCGAAAAGCGTTATAATTATCTTAATTGTAAACGAATTCATTATTTACAGAAAAACAGAAACCGTCTTAAAACAAAAAGTGGCATTATCCTGATTTGAGATAATGCCACTTTTAAATTGTCGATATATAAATTAATGTGCTTTCAGTTTTTCGAAAGTAGTAGTCAATGATTTTTTTGCTTTACTCAAAGCACCGCTAAAAGCTTTTTCAAGAGTTTCGGCATGTTCTGTAACAGTTAAAGGCTGTAATCCTGCTGTACGAACTTCAAGAACGCATTTTTTATCGTTTAAGCCGAATTTTTCGCCATTTTCATCTCCAAAATGTACTTCAATGCGTGTGATTTTATCTTCAAAACGCGCTAAGCCTTTTTCTAATTCTTCAGAGAAATATTTTTCTAATCTTTGGTGTCCTTCGATGTTTTTGTCGGTGTTGATTTGAATTTTCATAACGGTTTATATTTAATGATTGTTTCTCAAATCTATTTATTTAAAAAGAAAAAGCCAAGGGAGTTAATAAAACATTATGATATTTTTAGGGTTAAATTTTAATTCTGATGAAGGAGGAATCGCACTACAAACTCTGTATCAGCAAACAAACTAAATTGTAAGAAAACGAGATAATCTGCTCGAGTTTTTTGATATATTTGCAATTCCTAAAATTCAAGATTATGATCACAAAAAAACTTTTTGCCCGTGTGGTATGCTGGCGGTATTGGAAACAACTGCAGCGCTTTCTTGAAGGCGTAGGACAGCTAACCCATGCGGGTTTTATATTCCTAAAATTCAAGATCATGAGTACAAACACCCTTTCCAAAGAAACAGAAATTCGTTTAGTAGATTTCTTCAATAAAACTGTTGATCCGGAAAGTCTGGCAAAAGCGATTCGACAAATCAATTATTTAATTGCTTTAAGTATAATTCGGGATTGCGAAACTTTTCAAACGGAGAAAATAAATCTTGAAAAAGGTTATTATTGGCTGAATGAATTAGCTGAGATTTTAAATCCTTATTTTGAGGTTGAAGATTAAGAAAATGTAAAAAGCCACTGCGAAGTGGCTTTTTTATTTTATAGTTTGTTTTTCGTTTATTGCGTTTTGAATTTCGAGAATACAAGCATCTAAATTCTTCTTGATATCATTGCTCCAGAAACGTAAAATTTTCCAGTTTTGAGATTATATATGTTAATAAAGCAGGGCTATTAATTATCACCGTAGAAAATTTGTTGTATGATTTCTTCCAAATCGCCTGTTTGAGAGATGTCTACAAATGCACTATGTATTATTGAGTAGGTATCTTCTAAACCAGAACAAAAATTCCAAAAATCATCTTGAACCCAACCTTCATTATTAGGTTCAAGTGGCCAACCTCTGCCTATAGTTCTTGTCCAAAAGTCATCCTGTCCGTAGGGATTGTAAGGGAAAACTATTCTTGCACTAGAATTTTGGTCTGGATATCTTGAATAAAAATAGGCATACCAATTAAGTACTTGAGAAAAGCATCTGGCATAACCCCCAACATTGGCTTGAACAGTCTTAGTGTCAAAAAAATAATTCACATCATTCTTTTTTAGCCAAATATCAACTCCGAAACCTCTTGGAGGTAATACAAAATCATTTATAGGATTTCTTAAAAAAATCTGACAAGCTTCTCTAATTCGATCATGACAATGATCAGCATTATATTGAGCGTTTCTGTTATTTCGACCTTCTATAAGTATCTGTACGGTATTTTGTAAAATAGCTGGCATATTTGAAGGGGCTAATAAATTACTATTTACTACTTCAAATCCATTTAATTGAGCTATTGCTTTTGCAAGAGGCTCCCATAAGGTAGTTCCTAAAGAGGTTTCCATTCCGCCAACAATTGATCTTATTTTTCTTTCTGTAGGAATAATTAAATCTAAAATCTGGAAGTTAGGGATTACATTTTGTCTGTTTCTTATATACCTAGAAATGGAATTAATAACAGTTTCTCGGGCAATCGTATAAACTTCTTCTCTAGTTGGCATAAAATGATGTTACTTTTTTTACAAAGTAATAAATTATTTTTTCATTTTATAGTATTGATTAAGAAAAGTTATAATAGAATATCCAACTTCCTTACCTAGATTGACAGGAACTGCATTACCAATTTGCTTATATTGTTGAGCGATAGATCCAGCAAATTTCCAATCGTCAGGAAATGTTTGAATTCTAGCATATTCGCGTACTGTAAATGGTCTTGTTTCTTCTGGATGACATCTTTCTGTTTGTTTTTGCGCAGGACTACAAGTTAATGTTAGGCAAGGTTCATCCCAACCAATTCTTCGTGCAATACCAGTTTTTCCTCCACCCAAATAAAAACTCCCTCCCATAAATTCTTTTTGAATCTCTACAGGTAAATCTCTCCAATATCCTTTTTGTGGAACTAATTTTAAAACATCAACTTTGCTTTTGGGATATTTAGAACCTCCTGAATGTGGAACGTCGGAATCAAATAAATCACCTTTTTTTAAAGCGTCTTTTAAATTGTAAATCTTTTTATATGGTTTTGGGTATTCATATTTCAAATCAATATCTTTTCTAATACCAACTAAAATTAATCTTTCCCTTTTTTGCGGAACGTTAAAATTAATTGCTTTCAAGACTTGAACAGGTACAACATTGTAGCCAATTTCATCTAAAATTGAAATCATACCTTGTATTGTTTTGCCGTTGTCATGGTTTAATAATCCACGAACATTTTCTCCAATACAAATTGGAGGGTTTACTTCTTTTACTGCCCTAGCAAATTCATAAAACAATGTTCCTCGAGCATCAGCTAAACCGAGTTTTTTTCCTGCATAACTAAATGCCTGACATGGAAAACCACCAGTTACAACATCCACATTATTATGGTATTCAGAAAAATTGAATTGTTTTATATCTCCTTCTAACACGTTCCAGTTTGGCCTGTTATTTCTTAATGTTTCACATGCCCATTTATCGATTTCGTTAAGAGCAACGCATTTTAAACCAGCTTTTTCCATTCCGATAGCTAATCCACCTGCTCCGGCAAAAAGCTCCAAAACAGTATAAGTATGTTCCGGTTCTGCGTAATTGGAAACCGTTTCTTGTATTTCATCATCTATAAAACTTGAAAAGAGGGTGTTAATTTCTGATTTTTTGTACATTCTATAATTACTCATAGGTTCGCGTACAGCATTCAATTTACCTTCATTATCCCAACGTCTCAAAGTTTCTTTGCTCTTTCCTAATAGTTCTGATGCTTCAGACAATGAAATATAATCACTCATAACCAAGTTGTTTAACATTATACAATGGTTACAAAAATAAATGAAAAAAACTCATAATTAAGCGTATTTTTTGTTCTAAATTGGAACAAAAAAAATTTCGTTTTTTAATCTGCTAAAGATCATTTAAATACAAAAAAACTAACTCGACACATTTTTTAGTTTCTTTCTTAATTTCATGTTCCCAAAATCGAAAAACTTTATAACCTAACTTTTCTAACTTTAATTTGTTTTCCTGATCACGTTGCATATTTCTCTCTATTTTTGGTATCCAAAATTCTCGATTGGTCTTAATTTTTAGTTTTTTTTCAGACCAATTATAGCCATGCCAAAACTCACCGTCAATAAAAATAACCAATTTGTGTTTTTGATTAACAATGTCTGGATTGCCAGGAAGTTTTTTATTGTGTTTTCGATACCTTAACCCAGCTTTCCATAATTCTTTTCTAAAGAGAATTTCTGGTTTCGTATCTTTTGATTTAATTTTTGACATAAGTTGGCTTCGTTGAGGAGTTGTATAAAAACCATTTTCCTCTTCGAAACGCAGTACCTTTATTTTGTTTTCAGAATATGTCATAATTGTTTTTTACTTCTCCTTCTTCCCCCACTTAATTTTCATTTTCCCTTCATCATCAACGGCAAGTAAATGAAGTACAATACCACGTTCGCGAACCGCATCACGTTCGGCTTTGCTGGCTAGTTTGGCGTCGTTTTTAGAGTTTCTTAGAGGAATTGTCAGGGCGAGATTGGTGCCTCGGCCAAAAGAATAAACTCCATTTACATCGATGTTTAGGACGCTTGAACTTATGGTTAAATTATTAACGTCGATTTGTTCGCCTCGCATATTGAGATTTCCGGATAAATCGCTGAAAGTTATATTATTGACATCACGAAACGGAAAAGCAAATTTGCCCACTTTTACAATTGGTTCAAAGTTGAGCAATGCGCCTTGACTGACTGTGAAATTCAGTTTTCCGTGCATCGAATTGGTAATTAATTCGCCTTGGCTGTTTATAAAACCGCTTACGTTTGCAGTGCTCGTTAATCTTCCTTTTATGTTATTTGGATTAAAAGACGTGATTCCGAAGTTGTTGAACGATCTTAAAAAACTAGCAATATCAACCCGGTTTACCTGAGCATTTGAGCTAAAAGCATAATTTTTTCCACTTGGCAAAACTTCGCTGTTAAACGTAATGCTTCCGCCAGAAGTCTGTAGCGAACCATTTTTTATAACCAATTTAGAATTCAGCATTGAGATTGTTGCTTTGGTATTGGTCGCGGTAAGTTTGTTGTAATTTATTTTATCTGCTTTAATGTCGATTACCACAACACAATTTTCGATTACGTTTCGCAAATGATTGGAAATCGTAGTTCTTTTATTGTTTTTTATAGCGGCTTTCTTTTTTTGTGAAGAAGCCAAAACACCCAAAAATTGTTTAAGATCGATATTCGGGCAGTAAATATTCCAGTTTACAACCATTTTTTCGGGTGCGTCATAATACAAGTTCAGGAAATTATCGATTTTCCCGTCTATAAAAATGGTGTTCTTTTTATGTTTGTAAGCAATCTGTTTAATGATTAAGGCTTTCTCGGTAAAATTGAGATGAATATTGGTTTTTACAGCCTGAATGTTTTTCGGAATATAATGAAACGAAGCGTCATCAATATCAACATTTCCAATAAATCTTGGCTTGGTAATGTACAAATCGACAATATCAAACTGAAATTTCAAATTGGCTTTGGCGTGGCCATCTTCAAAATGAATCCACTTTTCGTTACTTACCTGATTGAGTCTTTCGATATCAAAATCAGAACTTACGTTTCCGGTTGCTATGGGTTTTTCTAGATTGCTGATGACAACTTGCGGAATTGAAAGCGGAATATTTTCATATTCTCCTGAAAACCGGGTTAAAATAACAGCCGAATTTGGATCGTTAAACCCGTCTTTTGGTTTGAAATTATTCGTAAAAATTCCTCTGAAATTACATTTGTCAATTCGCCCGTCGGGAATGGTAAGTTCGTTGTTTTTGGCTGCAGCCTGAACCACGATTTTAGGATCGTCATGAACGTTTAAATCGCCTTTTAGGTCGCAGTTTACATCGATTGGTTTTTTCAAATCAAACCGATTGAGCTTTGAGCTGATATTTCCGGACAATAAATTAGACGCATTGCTCCATAAAATACGCGTATTAATATTGATTCCGAAAAGGGAATTGGTTTTGCTAACGTTGAAATAAGCCACAATATCAAATGAGTCAGAACCAATTTTTAGGTTTTTGGTCGAAACATCAATTTTTTGTTTGTCAGCCTGATAAGAAACAGCCAGCGTTCCTTTGAGTTCTTTTTCTTTGGCGAAACTTCCATGAACGGTATTAAAAGCCAGACTGTTTATTTGAGTATCTAAAAATAAATCGGTATTCCAGTCGTCTCCATCGTAATCTACTTTTGATTTTAAACTGTGAACATCAAAATCAAACAATTTATTTCCCAGTTGATTATCAATAATAATATGAACATCGCTGAGGTCGATTTCATCAATTGTAGTTTCGGGTTTTGACTTGTTTTCTGGAGATTTTTTCTTTTTCGCTTTAAAAATGTCGGAGTTTGTATAGCCGTCTTTGGTTTTATAAATATAAATATTGGCGTCGTTAATCAGGATTTTATGAATGTTGACTTCATTTTGCAATAAACTCCAAACATTCAAACGTGCCTCGATTTCCTGTGCTTTCAGTAAAGTATGATGATGCGTATTCCACTTATTGTCTTTGAGTTCAACATCTTTTAAAGCCAAAGTAAAATTCGGGAAACCGGTTAAAAACTTATATTGAAAATCGCCAATATGAAACTTTCCGTTTATGTTCTCATTTATTTTGGTGTTGATTTTCGCAATAATTTCGGTTTTATTCTGATTGAAATAAAGAGATAATCCGCCGCAAGCCAATAAAAGCAATCCAATTAATATCAAAATAAAAATACCAAAACGTTTGGCGTATTTTTTAAAATGAACCGACTGGAAAAATGTTTTTATTTTAAGTAGAGTTTCCTTCATTGCTGTGGATTTTCGGGATCATTAAAGATAAGAATAAAAAACGAATATGTTTATCAGCAGATTATGGCTTGTAAATAAAGCACATGGAAATGTTATAACTATTGACGATGCATTTATAACCAAAAGTAATTTATGAATGGTGTATGATTTGTTTTTAATTTTTAACTTTGTACCTCAGTTCTGAAAGTATTTAAAAAGTCTCCCCGAGATAAGAGCTGAGAATAACTTTAAAGAAAAATAATTATGGCATTAGCAATAACAGATGCTACTTTTGACGAAGTAGTTTTAAAATCAGATAAACCAGTAATGGTGGATTTTTGGGCAGCATGGTGCGGTCCTTGTAGAATGGTTGGTCCAATCATTGACCAATTAAGCGATGAATATGCAGGAAAAGTTGTGGTTGGAAAAGTTGATGTAGATGCTAACCAGGAATTTGCTGCTAAATATGGTGTGCGTAACATACCAACCGTTTTGGTGTTTCATAACGGTGAAGTAGTAGGAAAACAAGTTGGAGTTGCTCCAAAACAAACCTACGCTGACAGCTTAGACGCTTTGTTGTAATCGTAAGATTATGATTTATATAAAAAAGGTTTGACGAAAGTCAAGCCTTTTTTATTACCTGGTTACACGAATTTTTACGAATTGATTTAAAAATTTTGTCACAGATTAAAGGATTTTCACAGATTTAAAAATCCTTTTAATTCTTTTAATCTGTGGAAAAAACTCAGACTTAAATTTTAATTCGTGCAAATTCGTGCAATTCGTGGCAAACTATTTTTTATTTTTAGCGAATCTTATATTCCTGAAAAAATGAAAATTCTATACACCTTTCTATGTTTTGTTCTCTTGATTTTCAATGGTTTTTCGCAAGAAAAAGAAAATGTATTATTAGAAAATGGTGTTTCAGAACAATTGGCGCACTTTCGTAAAAAACAAATTTCAGATCTTCAATACACTTTGTTTTTTGAAATACCGAATCAAAAGGCAGAAAATATAAATTCACAATTATTCGTATATCTAAATTTATCTGATTTAAGTCAGCCCCTAATTTTAGATTTTAAAGAGAAAACTTCCCATCTAAAAACTGTTGAAGCGAATGGAAAAAAGCTTTCAGTCGTTCATGAAAATGGACATATTGTAATTCCGGTTTCGGCTTTGGTTTCAGGAAAAAACACGGTTTCCATTTCATTTATTGCAGGCAATTTATCATTGAATAGAAATGACGATTTTTTATATACTCTATTAGTTCCAGACCGTGCGAGTACTTTATTTCCGTGCTTCGATCAGCCTGATATAAAAGCGACTTATAAATTAAGACTTTCTGTGCCAAAAGATTGGTCGGTTTTGGCTGGAGCCGATGTGAATGAGAAACTCGAAAAAGGAGATTTTACGACTTATACTTTTGGAGAATCAGATAAAATGAGTACGTATTTATTCTCTTTCGTAGCAGGAAAATTCAAAAGCGCCACGCAGAAACCTGGTTTAGAAATGACGATGCTTTATCGTGAAAACAGTCCGGAAAAATTTCGCGTAAGCGCTGATACTATTTTTAATTTACATCAACAATCTTTAGACTTTCTAGAAAAATATACCAATTATAAATTTCCGTTTCAGAAGTTAGATTTTGCCTCAATTCCCGTTTTTCAATATGGCGGAATGGAACATGTCGGAGCCATTCAATATAGAGAATCGACTTTGTTTTTGGATAACAGTGCCACCGACAGCGAGAAATTAAATCGTGCAAAATTGATCGCGCACGAAACCTCGCACATGTGGTTTGGTGATTTGGTTACAATGAAATGGTTCGACGATGTTTGGATGAAAGAGGTTTTTGCGAACTTTATGGCAGACAAAATCATGAATCCAATTTTCCCAAAAGTCAATCATAATCTGCAGTTTTTTACGGCGCATTATCCTAGCGCTTACGCGGAAGATCGATCTTTGGGCACACATCCGATCAAACAGCATTTGGAGAATTTAAAGAATGCAGGATCACTTTATGGCGCTATAATTTACAACAAAGCACCAATTATGATGCGTCAGTTAGAGGCTTCAATGGGAAAAGATGCGTTTCAGAAAGGAATTCAAAAATACATTCAGAAGTACGCGAATGACAATGCCGACTGGAATAATCTGGTAGAACTTCTGGATGCCGAAACGCCGCTTGATATGAAAAAATGGAGCGAGGTTTGGGTAAATAAATCGGGAAGAGCCATTTTTACAGATAAAGTCGAATATGATTCTAAAAACCGAATTAAAAGCTTTGGAATTCAACAACAAGCGGAAGATAAATCGGAGAATATTTGGCCTCAGGTTTTTCAGATTGGTTTAGTTTATGCTAAAGAAGTAAAAGTTTTATCAGTCAATATTAATGACGAAAATAGTGTTGTAAAAGAAGCGGAGGGATTAGAAAAACCACTTGCTGTTGTTTACAATTATAATGGTTTTGGATACGGGGTTTTTCCGCTTGACGGGAATAATTTAAATTTCATCTCAGCGTTGAAAGATGAGGTTGCAAGAGCTTCGAGTTACAGCAATCTTTACGAAAACACATTGATTGGAAATGTTGCTCCAGACAAAGCTTTTGATTATTTTTTAAAAGGAATTCAAACAGAGCAAAATGAATTGGTTTTAAGAATTGCTTCCAATAGTTTGAACACGATTTATTGGAGATTTTTTACCGAAAAACAACAGAATAAAGTTCAGAAACAGATTGAGGGTATTTTGAATGAGCGTTTGCAGGCTAATTTATCGGCCAATATCAAAAAGACATTATTCGGATTATTTAGTTCGATTGCCTATTCTAATTCGGCGAAAGCCAGTTTATATAAAGTTTGGAACAGAGAAATCTCGATTCCGAATTTGAAACTAAACGAAGACGATTATACCAATATAGCGATGAACTTGGCGATTTTCAAACATCCAAAAGCCGATGAGATTTTGGAGAAAACCAGAACATCTTTCACAAATCCGGATAAACAAAAGCGTTTTGAGTTTTTATTGCCTTCATTATCAAAAGACGAATCGGTTCGAAATGCGTTTATGGAATCTTTAAAAGACGATGCAAACCGCGAGAAAGAATCTTGGGTTTCGGTTGGTTTAGCGAATATTCATCATCCGCTTCGTCAGGAAAGTGCGCAGAAATATATTAGATTTTCATTAGATTTGGTTGATGAAATTCAGCGCACGGGAGATATTTTCTTCCCGAAAGACTGGCTGGATAATACGATTGGGAAATATTCGTCGAAATTTGCTTTTGATGAAGTACAGCGATTCTTAAAAGAAAACCCTAATTTTAGTCCGATCTTGAAGCGTAAATTGTTTCAGGCGACAGATTTGCTTTATAAAGCACAAAATATTAAAAAGGAAACCGAATGAAAATTGAATCGGAAATAGAGAAAGTCTCCAGTTTTCAGCATCTCGAAATGCTGGCGAATCAGGTTGTGGAAGGTTTTATATCAGGAATGCATAAAAGTCCGTTTCATGGATTTTCGGCCGAATTTGCGGAGCATAAAGTCTATAACGCAGGCGAAAGCACCAAACATATCGACTGGAAATTATTTGCCAAAACCGACCGTTTGTACACCAAACGTTTTGAGGAAGAAACCAATTTGCGTTGTCATCTTATTGTCGATAATTCATCTTCAATGCATTATCCGGAACTCAAATCGAATCAGCCCTTTTATGAAAAGAAGATTGGTTTTGCGGTTTTGGCTTCGGCAGTTTTAATGAATATTTTAAAGAAACAGCGTGATGCCGTTGGTTTAAGCGTTTTCTCCGATAAATACGAATATTACGCACCGGAAAAAGGAAGCGATCGTCATCATAGAATGCTTTTGAATAAACTGGAAGAATTATTAGTACAGCCAAAAGTCAAAAAAACGACCGATACCATTACATATCTGCATCAAATAGCAGAGAAAATGCACCGCCGTTCGATGATTATTTTGTTTACCGATATGTTTCAGACAGAAGATGATGAAAAGCTTTTTAACGCTTTACAGCATCTTAAACACAACAAACATAAAGTGGTTTTGTTTCATGTAGTTGATAATGAAACTGAATTGAAATTTGATTTTGACAATACACCAAGAAAGTTTATTGACCTAGAATCAGGCGAAGAGGTTTCAATTTTTGCTGATAATGTTAAAATAGAATATGAAAAAAGGGTAGAAGCTTATTTTAAAAACTTGGCTTTAACCTGTGCGAAGAACCAAATTAAGTACGTTCCGGTAAATGTTGGGGATAATTTTGAAAAAATATTGACTACATATTTAGTTGAAAAACAAAACTTTGGATAATAATTTTAAAATTTATTTGATTTTTTTTACAAAAACACTTGCAGAAATGAAATTCTGTACTATCTTTGCAACCGCAATAACGCAGAGGTTTGGTAGTTCAGTTGGTTAGAATACATGCCTGTCACGCATGGGGTCGCGGGTTCGAGTCCCGTCCAGACCGCAATATTGGGAGAAGCCTTTCTTAACGGAAAGGCTTTTTTGCCCAAATACGGTATCTAAGATTAGTTGTGTTGTTTTGCTACGACTTTGTAACTCGTAGCTGGTTTAGTAGTTAGACCAATGAAAAGCTTTCCACTTTTGTGGATGGCTTTTTTGATTTATGACACTTTTGGTTTTTTGTTTTTTAACCGCAAAGACGCTAAGATTTACGCAAAGTCCGCAAAGTTTTTTTTAAGCTTTGCGGATTTTTCTGTTTTGTTGTAATTCTAATTTTAACGTACTGTTTGTTATTTCGACGAAGGAGACCGAAGCGATAGCGAATAGGCGAAGCAAATATTCGCGAGTAACTCTACAAAGATTTTCTATCTATAATATTAAAATATAGCCCGTGGTTTCAACCACGGGGACACAATCAGAATCACAATCCGTTTCCCGTGGTTGAAACCACGGGCTATGTTTAAAAACGAGATAAATAATGCTACATGAAAAACCTTTGTTAAAGTTTCAAACTTTGACAAAGGTCGAAAGATTAAAAAAACTTTGCGCTCTTTACGGTAAAAGAAAGAAACTTCTTCCTTTTTGATTTCGAAGGCATTTTTTAAAATATTGGAATTTAACCAATTAAAAATTTCTCAAATTTTATTCGCAAAAACGCTTGCAGAAATGAAATTCTGTTGTATTTTTGCACTCGCAATAACGCAGGGTTTGGTAGTTCAGTTGGTTAGAATACATGCCTGTCACGCATGGGGTCGCGGGTTCGAGTCCCGTCCAGACCGCCTAAGTTGTTTAAAATACCTATCGTAATGATAGGTATTTTTTTTTGCCATTAAGTTTTGATTTATGTTTTACGTTTATATAATTTATTCTAAAACTTTTGATGTTTATTACAAAGGGTTTAGTGAAGATATTACTCAAAGATTATTGTATCATAATGAAAATAGAAGCAGATATACTTCGAATAAAGGACCGTGGGAGTTGGTTTATTCGAAAGCATTTGAAACTAAAAAGGAAGCTTTGATTGAAGAATTAAGGTTGAAAAAGTTGAATAGAAAATCAATAGAAGCTTTAATTAAGGATCAAAAATAATAAAGGTTGAAATACATGCCTGTCATCTCGTCTAAGGATGAGACGGGTTCGAGTCCTCTCGTTTAAGAACGAGACAAGTTGTTAAAAGCCTTTCTTAACGGAAAGGCATTTTTGTTTTTTAGGTTTTAACCGCAAAGACGCAAAGATTTACGCAAAGTTTTTTTTAGCCACAGATTACACAGATTGACACAGATTTTGAAAATCCTTTTAATCTTTTAATCTGTGGCTGAATTTTTAAGAATATAAAGCTTTGCGAACTTTACGTTTTTACCTTGCGTCTTTGCGGTTAAATTTCTTTCTTATCTTTATAGTGCGAATCATCGTATCATTTAAATGGAACCAGGAACTTTTAAAGTAGACAAATATTACATCAAGAAAGTAGATGCTGACAAAAAAAGCATTTACTGTCACCATGATATAATGGGTGAATTGCTTGTTCCAACTCACAAACATGAAAAAGCACAAATGTTATATGCAGAAGGCGATGTCGTTTTTGTAACCACCGAAACGAAATCCTATTTTCTTCCTGCAAGGCATTTTATTTGGATTCCGGCTGGATTAGAACACAGCATCGAACCAAAGTCGGAACACGTGATGATGCGAAATCTGTATTTTCCGGTTGAAAAGAATGAGAACGAGTTTTATAAAAAGGAAGGCATTTATCCAGTCAATAATTTATTACTGCAAATGATGCTTTTTACCAATCAGTGGAATGGAGATTTAAAAAAAGGCTCTCCAAACTTTACCATTGCAAAAGCGATAAAAGCGATTCTTCCGCAAATTTGCACCAATAATCTCCCTTTAGAACTTCCGCAGCCAAAAGACAAACGATTGGGAAAAATCCTTCGGCATGTGGAGAATAATCTTGGAGAAACGATTCTATTTGCTGATGTAGCGCATGAATTCGGTTACAGCGAGCGCTCTTTGTATCGCTTGTTTCAAAAGGATCTTAAAATGTCTTTTATTCAATATTATACCATTCGCAGAATCTTAAAAGCAATCGAGCTTTTATTAGAAAGAAAACTTTCTGTAAAAGAGGTAGCCCAAGAAGTTGGTTACAGTAGTGTTCCGACTTTCAGCAACACATTTTTCAAAATTTTGGGGCAAAGACCTTCCGATTACTTAAATGGTGAAGAGATATTAGAACGCGGAAAATAGATTTTTGTTTCACGCAGATTTTAATAGATTTAAGCCGATTTTGCAGATTCTCTTTATTTCATACGTGAAAAAATCTCTCGCAGATTCCGCAAATTTGAATTTTTTTTTTAAATGCTTTATAATCTGAACAATCGGCCAAATCTGCGAGAAAAAAAATAAAAATCTGCGCGCATCTGCTTAAATCTATTAAAATTTGCGTGAAATATCACAATCCAAATCTGTTTTGTAATAAATTGTTTTCCAGTGTTTTAATATAACGTTTTCGGAAATATCAATTTTAACATTTGTCCGAAATGAATATGTTATTGACTTTTTAGAATTATCAGTCAACAGAAAAATGAAGGAACTTTGCAGCATAAAATATTTATATATTCATGTTCCTTAAAATAACAAATTCTACAGACGACTGTTTTTCCAGAATCCTGCTGTTATTATTAATTGTATTAGCATTCAATGGCTTACAAGCGCAGGAAGTTCATTCGGTTTCATTAAAAGAAGCTTTGAAACTGGCAAAAGAAAACAATAAAAAAATCCTTAGATCTCAATTGGAGATCACGCTCTCGGAGCAAAACATTAAAGAAAGTAAAGAGCTCCGCCTGCCGGATATCGAATTAAACGGTGAGTATTCCAGAATTACCAATATAACGGAATTTAAAGGAAGCGGTTTCTTAAATGGAAAAGAAGTAACCAAGGCAATTCCTGAAATTTATCAGGTCAATTCGACTTTTAAAATGCCAATTTATGCGGGTAATAAGATTAATAATGCCATCAAAATTGCGAATCAGGAAAGTGAAATTGCTAAAATAAAAACCGAAAAGACCGAAAATGATATCGAGCTTGAAGTGGTAGCAAACTATCTGTCGATTTATAAAATGATGGAACTTCAGAAAATTTTTGAAGAAAACATTAAAGAAGAAAAAAGCCGATTGAAAGAAGTGCAATCCCTTCAAAAACACGGAACGGTTACAAAAAATGAAGTTATTAGAGCCGAATTACAGCTTTCGGATCGTGAACTAAATGCGCTAACAAACTCCAAAAACATAAAAATTGCGCTTCATGATCTGAAAACTTTAATTCAGATTCCAGAAAACGAAGAAATCGCAATTGACACAACGTCTAATCTAGACGAAATGAACGGTTTGGATCCGTATGATTTTTATATGACTAAAGCTTTGCAGAACGAAGAAATGCGTATGGCAAGTCAGGAATTAAACATCAAGAAAACAGAATTGCAATTGGTTAAAGGAAATTATCTGCCAACGGTAAACTTCTTTGGGAATTATGGTTTTTATTATCCGAACTACAAATTTTTTCCGCCAAATCCGTATTTGTACACTTTAGGACAAGTGGGAATTGAAGCTAGTTTTGATATTTCGGCTTTATATAAAAACAAAACTAAAGTCGAACAGGCGAACAAAAAAATCGAATGGCAGCAAATGCAGTCGGAAATCATAAAAGATGAAATTCAAGACAAGCTTTATAAAGAGCATACGCAGTATCAGGAAATCCTTGAAAAGTTTGTGGTTGTTGATAAAGCTTTGGACTTAGCCAGTGAAAACTACCGAATCGTAAAACTGAAATATTTAAATCAATTGGTTTTAATTACCGAAATGGTCGATGCTGATAATGCTTTGCTTCAAGCGAAATACAACAAAATTTCTACCCGATTGGATGCAGTTTTAAAACATTATGAGCTGCTTCATACGGCGGGGATTATGCCTCAGAGTTAGATGGTGAAAGATTAGGCTGAAGCCTTAGAGGAAAGAAGCAAGAGGAAAGAATTGATAGAAGACTTAGAAAATAGAATATAGAGAATAGAAAAAAGATATGGTTAAGATAAAAAATGAAACTAGACGAAACAGAACGTTTCATATATTAATAACAATTATTGCGTGTGCGCTTGTGATAAGCGGGGTTATTTTGGGAATTTGGTTTTATGTATTCAACAGAAACCACGAAGAAACCAATGATGCGCAGGTGGAACAGTATGTTACGCCAATTATGTCACGTATTACAGGTTATGTGCAGGAAGTTCGATTTAATGAAAATCAGTTTGTGCATAAAGGCGATACTTTGGTTGTAATTGATAATAGAGAATATAAATCGAAATTGAATGTAGCGCTTGCAGATGTTCAAAACGCGCAGCAAAACAGTGTTGTGGCGCAAAGAAATGCAGTTACAACGGCAAGTGCAACGGCTATTAACGAATCGCAGTTAGACGGCGCAAAATCGAATCTTTGGAAAACAAAACTAGAATACGAAAGGTATAAAGCTTTGGTCAAAGACGAAGCGGCAACTTCTCAGCAATTAGAAAAAGTTCGCGCCGATTACGAAGCAGCGCAGGCGCATTTTGAAGAAATGAAAAACAGAATTCATTCGGCGACTTTAAGCACTTCTGTTGCCGAAGCGAATGTGCCGACTACACAAACCAATATTGCATCAAAACAAGCTGTGGCTGATAATGCGGCATTGTTTCTTTCGTACACGATAATTACAGCGCCGTACGACGGCTGGGTTGGAAAACGAACGTTACAACCAGGACAATTGGTAAAAGAAGGGCAATCTCTGCTTTCGATTGTAAGCAAAGAAAAATGGATTACAGCCAATTTTAAAGAAACGCAATTGCAATATTTAACCGTTGGACAAGATGTTGAAATAAAAGCAGATGCTGTAAGCGACAAAACGTTTATTGGTACAATTTCTTCTTTATCGCCTGCGAGCGGCGCAAGATTTTCGCTGCTTCCTCCAGATAATGCAACCGGAAACTTCGTAAAAATAGAACAAAGAATTCCGGTTCGAATTCAGTTAAAAGACAACGACAAACAAACCGATTTTTTAAGAGCGGGAATGAATATCACTGTGATCGCAGCGCACTAAAATGGAAGATAAAAGTATTTTTAAATCCTGGGTTCCAAGATGGGCAATCATTATTATTTTGTTTGTCTGCCTTTTGCATTCCATGATTTTATTGGGAGTTTATACTTCAAACGTAACGTACGCAGCCAGTTTTCTGGACATTGAGCCCGAAGATCTGCAGTTTGCAATGTGCGTTACCTACGGAACTTTGCTGGCAACGATTTTGATCGAAAGTCGATTTTCGAGTTTTTTTCCTGCAAAAAGTTACCTGATGGCAGTGTATTCCTTAATCGGAATTACGATTGTTTCATCGGCGTATATTACCAATTTTTATCTTTTTTTAATGCTCAGAATTGCTGAGGGAATCTTAATGGCACTTCCGGTAATTACAATCAGACAATTATTGATTGAGCAGTTTAATTCTAAAAACGCCATTATAATTGGTTTCTCCTTTTATTACGGTTCGCTGTTATTGTCAACGCCATTTATTATGAACATTGCGGTTTGGTTTCTGGATCATTACGATTGGAAATACATGCTGTATGTTTCGGGCGGATTGCAGGTTTTAAATGTCTTTTTAATCTTAGTTACTTTTCGTGGGCACCGAATCACAAAGAAAATTCCGTTGTATCAAATCGACTGGATGAGTTATTTTTTGGTTTTAACTGCTATTCTTTGCGGTGCTTACTTTTTTGTTTATGCCGAGAAAAAATATTGGTTTGAGTCTTCTCAAATGGTTTTAATGCTGATAATTGCTTTAATTACAGGCGGTTTATTCATCTTTAAAGAACTTTTGGTAAAAAGACCCACCTTCGATTTTGAAGTTTTTAAATACGCCAATCTTCGAATCGGATTTTTATTGTTCTTCCTTTTTTACATAAGTAGAGCAACGCTGAGTCTTTGTCATTCGGCGATGTTTTCTATTTGGAATTGGGATCCGTCACGAGTTGCGGGCGTACAATACATAAACGGATTAGGCAATGTAATCGGGCTAATTTTAGCCGCATTTTTCCTGATGAAATCTGTTTCTACTAAAATCATTTTTATGATTGGTTTTACGTTAATTGCCATTTTTCATTTTTGGTTTACGTTTCTGTTTGTGCCTGATGTGGCTTTGTCTGATATTATTATTCCATATATTTTGCAAGGAATCGGAGTGGGGTTTTTATTTGTTCCGTTAATTTTATTTACGACCTCTTCGGTTCCGGCAAAAATGGCGGTTTCTTCGGGAATTGTTGGCGTTTCTGGACGTTTCTGGGGAAGTACAATTGGTTTTTGTGTCATGCAGAATGCAACGGTATTTTTAAACAAGAAACACTTTTTAAAATTAAGCCAGTTTGTAACAGGCGAAAATCCTGAAGCGCAACAAACTATTGCCTCTACAGCGCAAAGTTTTATGGCGAAAGGATATTCGGCAGATAATGCCAATACTTTGGCCTTGAAAAAAGTCTTCGGAACCGTTGCCAAACAAGCCACTTTATTGTCCGATATGGAGATTTATACGATTGTTGGTTATGGTTTGGTGGTTTTGATTATTCTCATTGCGTGTAATCAGCATTTAAGACAGACTATGACTTTGGTTAAAAGTAAAATTTGGATCGGTTGATGGATTTAATCTCGCAAAGGCGCAGAGTTTTTTATTTTTTTGCCACAGATTAATAAGATTCAAAAGGATTTTTTCACGCAGATTCTGCAGATTTTAGCAGATTTAATTTTAATAATTATCTGCGCTTATCTGCTTAAATCTTTTTAAAATCTGCGTGAAACAAATACTTTGCTCCCGAAGCTTCGGGACTTCGACTTTG
Organism: Flavobacterium sp. HSC-32F16; assembly: GCF_024171645.1. Classification (GTDB taxonomy): domain Bacteria; phylum Bacteroidota; class Bacteroidia; order Flavobacteriales; family Flavobacteriaceae; genus Flavobacterium. The sequence goes on from NZ_JALKAC010000002.1 coordinate 604,340, forward strand.
CGAGATTCAAAAAAAAACTCTTAGCGAATCTCCGCGAAAAACCTCCGCGAATCTCTGTGGAATGCCGTTATATTGCCCTATCTTGCAACAGTTAAAAAACAAAAAATATAAAATGAAACAGCAATGTGTAATTTTTGATATGGATGGCGTGATTTCGCACACCAATCCGCATCATGTAAAGGCTTTTGAGGCATTTTTCGATAAATATAATGTTCCTTATACCAATGAAGAATTTGAAGAACATATGTACGGAAAACATAATAGTTATATCATGACGCATTTCTTCAAGCGCCCAATTGCGGGGGAAGAACTTTTAAAACTTGAAGACGAAAAAGAAGGAATGTTCCGCGAAATTTATAAAGACAAAGTCGATACGATTCCGCATTATTTGGATTTTTTAAGCGAATTAAAATCGCGCGGATTCAAAACAGCCGTTGCAACATCGGCGCCGCGTGCGAATCTGGATTTGATTGCAAATGCTTTAAAAATCACAGACAAAATGGATTCGATGATGTCAAGCGAAGATGTAACGTTTCATAAACCAAATCCCGAAGTATATTTAAAATCGGCAGAGCGTGTTGGTGTTTCTCCGTCTGATTGTGTGGTTTTCGAAGATTCTTTTTCGGGAATTACAGCGGGATTAAATGCAGGAATGAAAGTAGTTGGCGTTTTGAGTACGCATACAAAAGAACAGCTTCCGGTATGTGATTTTTATATTAATGATTATAGTGAAATTAATGTGGATAAAGTTTTGGAACTATTAAAGAGCTAAAATTTTTAAACCATATAAGAAATATAAGTTCATTTAAATAGAGCCTTTGTCAAAGTTTAAAACTTTGACAAAGGTTTTTGCGCAATATTTGTCATTTCGACGAAGGAGAAATCACACTAGAAACTCCACAAAGAATCGCCAATCTTTGTCGATATGCGCGTGCGATTTCTCCTTCGTCGAAATGACAAACTAGATGATTTTATTTTTCTTCCCAGAATATTTTTTTGTTATGCTCAACTAGATACAGGCAAGTGTTTCCGTTTTCGTCTAGTGCTTTTTTGATATCAAAAGTATAAGATCCTTTAGTTTGTGCTTCTATATTTGTTCCGCAATCACTCCAATTTAGCTGTTCTACTTTTTTGTTTTTTATTTTACTGCTAATTATTTCATAGGGTATATCACCATCAAAGACAAATTTTTTAAAATCAATGTTTTTAGTTGAATTGTCACTTTTCAAATCACCAATCAAAGTTCCTGCAATTACTAAAGAATCAAGATCTTTTCCGGTTTTGTTGTAGAACTTAGCGTGAAAACCTCTGAAATTTAAATAACTAATTAAAGTTATAATGCATAATAATGTAATTAAAAACAATGCTATTTTTCTTTTCTTCGATATTTTCATTTGTTTAGTGACTTGTCATTTATAAGCAAATCTAACAATTAATGAATTGCCTCCTGCTTTAGCTGGAGGTTTTTTTATACTTGAAAGAGAAAGGCTTTAGCCGAATTATTTGCTTTATGTGAACATTGCGATTGTCATTGCAATAAACATATAAAGAAAAATAGATGCGTTTAATAAAAGCCATAAAGATTTTGGAACAAATTTTAATCTTAAATCTTTTACGATTAGGATAGAATTGACAAAAGAAAAAACGACAAGAAATAAACTTAAAAATAATGTAAAAGTAGCGCCATAAGCATATGTCAAAGTACCTCTAAAATTCTCAAGATAATGTCTTGTTGCACCACTAATAACAAACAAAATAGGAATTGCAATTGCAAATTTTTGAGTTTCGTGAAGATTCTTGAATTTTTTCAATGTTTTGAAAGAATTATTTCAAAGAAAAATTAAACAATTCTTTAAGTTCAATATCTAAACCTTTGGCGATTTTTACAAGAGTTTTTACTGAAGTATTAATTTTAGCGGTTTCTATTCTTGCTATTTGAGATTTAGTCATGCCAGAATCATCAGCTAAATCTTGCTGCGATAAGTCTTTCTTTTCACGTAATTGTCTAATGTGAATACCAAGATTTATAATATAATTTTCTTCTGAAATGTTCATATTTCAAAAGTGGAAAGATTTATTTCTCTTTCGATAGCATACATGCCTACAAATTATTATATTTGCTTCAAATAAAAAATAAGATAATGGCTACAGGGAATTTTTCTAAAGAAATAGAAACCAGATTAAAAGATTTTTTTGATGAAGTTCTAGATCCAAAAGATATGGCGAAAATGATACGACAAGTAAATTATGCGCTTACGTTATGCTCTATGCGAGGCTGCGAAACTCTGGAATCTGAATTGCCTAATATTGATGATGATTTTTATTGGATGAATAGATTGGCAGAAGTTCTCGATCCTTATTTGGATGTTGATTAGATAAAAGAAATTATTTTCATTTCGACGAAAGGAGGAACTAAAACAGCAAACCAACAAAAAATTCCAGAGTGATTTCCGTAATTTTTTTCATGTGTACAACCTGTTGGTGATGCTGAAAACTCCTTTCGTCAAAATGATAAAAGCTAGTGAACTTAGCGGTCAATAAACCAAAATTCCTTATTTTTAAATAAAGTTATTTAACCAAGATAAAAGATGAAAAAGGAAATTCTGCAACAAATCAAAAAATTAGGTGGAAATATAGAACATGTAAAAGGCATTTCGCTGCAGGAAGATTTGCAATCCATAACTTTTAATACCGTTTTGTATCAAAGACCAACAGATAAACCTTGGGCAACTGCCGATGAGGAAGAACCTATTTACGGAATAGGCGATTTTATAAACGAAAACGAAGCACTTTTTAAAGAAAATAAAGAAGCTTTTTACGATAAAATTATTCAAAAATATTTCAGATTAACAATAGAAGGTTTCGGCCAGATGTTTTGGGAAGTTTCTCCTTTTACACCTTTCAAAGAAGGCACAGAAGATTACACCGAATGGAACGATGATTTTATGGATGATGAAACAGATTTAAGTGAAATCATAAAAGTAACCAACGATCCAGCTCCAGATTTTATTCTGCTGATGACAAGCTACGGTTTCCCCGATAATTTCTATATCGCTTTATCTGACCCAAATCCCGAAAACCCAACTTTATTTGGTACAGACCACGAAGTTTTTTTTAGAGAAGTTTCTAACGAAGGAAACCTCGAGGATTTCATGAATTCTTTTATGACCAAAGAAGAATTGCTTGAGATTTTGAAAAAGAGAATTGAGGGATAAAGAATAGAGTTTTTACAGCATTCCGTAGGAACAAATTATATTGTAGGGATGGATTTTAATCCATCTTCGCAATCATAATCGTCATTTTTTGTCATTCCGAGGAACGAGGAATCTCATTAGAAGATCGACAAGTCTGCTTGATTTACTTTTAGCCTATTTTACAAATTTTAAGTTCACTCGAGGAACATCCAGAAATTCCTGATAACACATACTGTTTGGGCAATTGTCATTTAATTGAGAATGTTCGGCTATTCTTATTCTTATTGTTTCTTTTCCTCTGTCTGAACCTTTATAGACTTCTCCAGTTTCAAAAAAGCGTTCCTTTATACCAACAACACCGCCAACCGTTACTGTAGCTGAATATTTAGAGGTAAATTCAAAATTCCCCTCCAAACTTTTGTCCTCATCAGAGTTACAGGAAATTATTCCCAAAATCAGAATAAAAAAGGAAATATAATTTTTCATGAAGGTCTTTTTTTATAGATGTTTAATTATCAAATAGGTTGCGTCTAATTTATGAAGTTTTTTTTACGAACCGTTTTGTCATTTTGCCGAAGGAGAAATCTTCACAAGTAACTCTGCAAAGAAAATCCAATCTTTGTAGAGCTGATTACGGAGATTTCTCCTTCGTCGAAATAACAAACGAAACATATTTATGTAATGAATATAAAGCGAAATGAATTGCTTCCTGCTTCATCAGAAGGTTTTTTTATGTTTGAAAGCTAAAGGCTTTTATCAGTTATTGAATTGTTTAAAGCCTAAATGTATATGAAAATTCTTATTTTCGCTATTTAATTAGACAATATAATGACAAAGGAAGAATTGATTGCCAAAATACAAATTGCTTTTAAAGATGTTAAACTTGAAGATGGAATTGGTCTTTGGGAAGCGCAGGGAATAGATGATTACGCTGATGCAAAAACAATGTTAGAGTTAAGGAAAAAGGATGAAAGAGAAAATTGGAATGCTATTTCAGATGAAGATATTTATTTTTGTTCCAGCTCATTATCGTTTTTTGATCCAAAAGGAATGAGATTTTGTCTCCCCAAATTTTTAATATTCGATATTTTGGAGCAGACAATTGTTGACGGGAAGGAATTTTATTCTGTTGATGTTGTATTTACTTTGGGTTATAATTTAGAGGAACACCAAAAAACAAGATTTTCTCTTCTTGATAGAACGCAAAAAGAATGTATAATTTGTTATCTGAAATATAAATTGAATGCTATAGAAAATATATACAAAAAATATGCAGCTGATTATAATTCATCATTAGATGCTGTTTATGAAGATTCTGAATACTTTAATGTATATAAAATTTTAAACGAGTGGCAAGAAATATTGCAGAATGATAAATAAGCGGTTAACAAAACAGCAGATATTCTAAAAACAAAAAAGCTTCTGAAAAATCTTCAGAAGCTTTTTTAGTGCGGATAATAGGACTCGAACCTACACGCCTTGCGGCACCAGATCCTAAGTCTGGCATGTCTACCAATTTCACCATATCCGCGTAATTGTGGGTGCAAAGATAGGCATACTTTTGAATTATCAAAGACTTTTTTGAAAATTTTTTTTAATTCTCTTTTTTGTACTTTTGGTTTTCTATAAAAATAATTTAAATGGAAAATATTAAGTCCTACGTTCAACAACATAAAGATCGGTTTATCAATGAATTGATCGAATTATTAAAGATTCCGTCGGTAAGTGCCGACACTGCATATTCACAAGATGTTATTGATACAGCAGAGGCTGTAAAAGAAAGTTTATCAAAAGCAGGCTGCGATTTAGTTGAAGTTTGCGACACTCCGGGTTACCCAATTATCTACGGAGAGAAAATTATAGATCCAAATCTTCCAACGGTTTTAGTTTACGGACACTACGATGTTCAGCCGCCAGATCCATTAGAACTATGGACTTCACCGCCATTTGAACCTGTTATTAAAACTACAGATATTCACCCAGAAGGCGCTATTTTCGCACGTGGAGCGTGTGACGACAAAGGTCAGATGTACATGCACGTAAAAGCGCTGGAATATATGGTGCAGAACAATAATCTGCCATGTAATGTAAAATTCATGATCGAAGGTGAAGAAGAAGTAGGTTCAGCAAGTTTGGCTTGGTTCGTAGAGCGTAATCAGGAAAAACTGAAAAATGACGTTATCCTGATTTCAGATACTGGAATGATTTCTAACCAACAACCGTCGATCACGACAGGTTTAAGAGGTTTGAGTTATGTTGAAGTAGAAGTTACAGGTCCAAACCGCGATTTGCATTCTGGTTTATACGGAGGTGCGGTGGCAAACCCGATTAATATTTTGGCAAAAATGATTGCTTCTCTTCACGACGAAAACAATCATATTACAATTCCGGGATTCTACGATAAAGTTCAGGAATTATCTGCAGAAGAAAGAGCTGAAATGGCAAAAGCGCCTTTTAGTTTAGAAAAATATAAAAATGCTTTAAACATCGCTGATGTTTATGGCGAAAAAGGTTATGTAACCAACGAGCGCAACTCAATTCGTCCGACATTAGACGTAAACGGAATCTGGGGCGGTTACCAGGGCGAAGGTGCAAAAACGGTTATTGCGAGTAAAGCTTTTGCTAAAATCTCGATGCGTTTAGTTCCAAATCAGGAATGGGAAGAGATTACAGAACTTTTTACAAAACATTTTACAAGTATTGCTCCTGCCGGAGTTACGGTAAAAGTAACGCCGCACCACGGTGGTCAAGGTTATGTAACGCCAATTGACAGTATTGGATATCAGGCGGCAAATAAAGCGTATACAGAAACTTTTGGAGTTCCTGCAATTCCGGTTCGTTCTGGAGGAAGTATTCCAATTGTGGCTTTATTTGAGAAAGAATTAAAAAGCAAAACGATTTTGATGGGATTCGGTTTGGATTCTGATGCCATTCACTCACCAAATGAACATTTCGGAATCTTTAATTACTTGAAAGGAATTGAAACTATTCCGTTGTTTTACAAGTATTTTGTAGAATTAAGTAAATAAGGCGTTTTTGTCGCGAAGGCGCAAAGACACTAAGATTTTTTAAGATATAAAATCCGTTCAGAAATGAGCGGATTTTTTTTGTTATAGTCTTTTTTATTGTGGTTCAGGCAAGAAAAATTTTTGTCACTTTGTTTTTCTGAACCTTCATCTGAAAAAAAAGAACTCTTTTTCTTGCATATTTAAAATCTAATTCTACATTTGTAGAGGTCAATCTATAATTGTAGAGTAATTATGAATTTTAAAAAACTCTTTTTACTAATTTTTTGCGGATTAATGCTTTTGAGTTGTAAAAGCAAACCGATCAATCAGAAAATTGATAAGAAAAAAGAAGGCGTTTGGATTGATACGTATTCGCAAGACGGAACAGTTTATAAATCCTATGAATTCTATAAAAATGATCTTCCGGTAAAAAAATGGAAAACGTACATTAACGGGAAAATCTACAAAACAGAAAAATACAAAAAAGGAATCTGTATCGTGAAAAGTTATTACGAAAATGGAAAGCTGGAATCGAAAGGGAAAACAAAATTAGAAACGAATTCGGTTGAAACGCATTGGTTTTATTTTGGAGAATGGAAGTTTTATTCGGACAAAGGAAAATTAAAAGAAATCAAAAATTACGATAAAGGAGAATTGATTTCGGAACAAAATATTAAATAAACTAACCTCTAAACCATGAAAAAAATAATCGCACTTTCTTTTATTTTATTGAACTGCCTTTTCCTGCAGGCTCAAACTTATAAAGAATGGGTTCGTAAAGCAGATTCTTGTTATACGGCAAAAAACTATGAATTGTCTGTTTCGTATTATGATAAAGCTTTTAAAATAGAAAAGAAAGACTTTCGGGACTTATACAACGCCGGCTGTTCTGCTTCTATGGCAAAAGAAAATAAAAAAGCATTTAAATGGCTGAATCTTTCTATTGATAACGGATATGAAAATATTACGCATATTAAAATTGACAATGATTTGAAGCCTTTGCACTCAGAAAAAGAATGGAATAAAACAATCGAAAAACTGCAAAAGAAATTAGATATCATTGGAGCAAATTATGATAAAGTGCTTGAAAAAGAACTTGCAGAAATTTATACCGCAGATCAGGAAATTCGCGGAGAATTTATGAGTGTTTACAGAGCCTCAAAACCTGATAAAAAGAAAATTGACAGCATTGGTAAAATTATGCAAAGAAAAGACAGCATTAATCTTATTAAGGTTATGAAAATACTGGACGAAAGGGGCTGGTTAGGAAAAAATGTAGTGGGAACACAAGGAAATCAGACGTTATTTTTGGTTATTCAGCATTCTGATTTAGAATACCAGCAAAAGTATCTGCCTATGATGAGAGAGGCGGTTAAAAATGGGAATGCAAATCCAGGGAATTTGGCCTATTTAGAAGATAGAGTAGCGTTGAGAGAAGGAAAAAAACAAATTTATGGCAGTCAGAGTTCAATGAATAAAAAGACGAATAAAATTCGTATATCACCAATGATAGATCCGGATAATGTAGACAAAAGGCGCGCAGAAGCAGGACTTGGCACAATGGCCGAATATGCAGCAAAAATGAATATTGAATGGAATTTAGAGGAATATAAAAAAGAATTGTCTGAAACAGAAAAACTTGAAAAACAGTAAATCATGATACAACTATCAAACTCAGAAGAGCAATTAATGGAGCATTTATGGAAGCTTGAAAAGGCTTTTATGAAAGATTTGCTCGAAGCGTATCCGGAACCAAAACCGGCAACAACAACTGTGGCGACGCTTTTGAAACGAATGATTGACAAGAAATTTGTAGCGTACAACGAATTTGGAAATTCGAGAGAATATTATCCGCTGGTAAAAAAAACAGATTATTTTGCAAAACACGTAAAAGGGCTGATTAGTAATTTCTTTAATAATTCGGCTTCGCAGTTTGCTTCTTTTTTTACAACCGAAACCAATTTGTCAGCATCGGAATTAGAAGATCTTAAGAAAATAATCGATTCTGAAATTCAAAAAAAGAAAAAATGATAACCTATCTTTTAAAATCAGGAATACTGCTTTTTGTTTTTTATGCAGTGTATAAATTGTTGCTGGAAAACGAAAAAATGTTTCGTTTTAACAGGGCTTATTTGTTAGGAAGCCTAGCGCTTAGCTTTGTTCTTCCGTTAAATATTTTTTCGTTTGGATCTAAGTTTTTATTTGGAACAAAACTCATTCAACTTAATGAAGTGGTGATTCAAAAAAGCAGTCAAAATTTACAATCTATATCTTATAATGATTTTTTGGTTCCAATACTTGTTTCTATTTATGTTTTGATTGTTTTGTTTTTGATAATTAGATTTCTGTTGAATTTATATTCATTTTACAAAAAGATAAAGGAGAGCAAAACAGATTTAATAAATGGCGAAAACGTGGTTTTGATTGATGATGCAGTTTTACCACATTCATTTTGGAACACAATTTTTATTAATAAAAGTGAATTTGAAAATGGTAAAATTCCAAATGAATTAATAATGCATGAAAAAGCACATTTGGTTCAAAAACATTCCTTAGATATTCTATTTCTAGAAATTCTTCAAATCGCATTTTGGTTTAATCCTCTGATTATTTTGTATAAAAAAGCAATTAAACTAAATCATGAGTTTTTGGCCGATGAAGCGGTGAATAAACAGTTTAATTCGGTTTCAGATTATCAGAATTTGCTGCTTGATTTTGCTTCAAATAAAAAGACTATTTCGCTTGCCAGTAATATCAACTATTTAATAACTAAAAAACGTTTACTTATGATGACCAAAAAAGAATCTCCGGTTAATACAGTCTTAAAGGTTGTAATTACCACTGTTATTTGTGTTTTTGTTTTGTTTATTTTTTCAGCAAAATCTTTAGCGCAGAAGGTGCAGGGAAAACCAGTTTCTGTTGAAAAAGAAAGTATTGAAGCAGCAGATACTATTGAAAAAAAACCTGAGTTTCCTGGAGGACTTATGGCATTTTACAAGTTTTTTGGTAAACATTACCAAATGCCTGCAGCTGCTGTAAAAGAAAAAATTCAAGGAAAATTATTTATGCAGTTTATGGTTGAAGAAGACGGAAGCTTGTCTGAAATTAAAATTATAAAAAATCTTGGATATGGGCTGGGAGAAGAAGCAGAAAGAGTTTTAAAACTTTCCCCTAAATGGAATCCGGGAACGCAAGACGATAAACCTGTCAGAGTATTGTATGCATTGCCTATAACGATTACGTCACAAAACTAAGACGTATTATAAAATAATAAATATATGTACTTAGTTTTAAATTTCAAGAGATTAGTTTTTGTCCTGCTCTCTGTTTTCTTTAACAATTATAGCTTTTCTCAGGAATCAGCAGCTAGTTCAAATAAAAAACATCCTAATTTTATTATGTGGAGAGAAGTTGAAATCAAACCTGAATTTATTGGCGGCATTGAGAAGTTTTACAAATATGTGGGTAACAACTTTCATGAGATCAATACTAATCTTTCGGGAAAAATAGTTGCAGAATTTATAATTGAAACTGATGGATGTCTGTCTAATTTTAAAATTATAGAGAATGAACTGGGAGTAGAATCTGGAAAAGAATACATTCGTGTTTTGCAAAATTGTCCAAGATGGATTCCGGGTTATAACGATGATAAAAAAGTCAGAGTAAAACACCATCTGCCTATTATAATACAAAAAGGGATGTAGTTAATAAAACAAAAAAATCCGCTTCTAAAAAGATAGAAGCGGATAAATAAACTAAAAAAAAATTCTAAAAATAAAAAAGAACCCAGATTAAAATAAATCTGGATTGTATCCAAAATAAGGTACCGTTTGTTCGTTAAAAATAACACCGTACTCTTCTAATTCTTTTAAGATTGGTTCATAAACTTCTTTCTTTATAGGAAGCTGAACGCCGGGAGTTGTGATTTTTCCGTTTAAAATCAGCAATGTAGCAATTGCAACCGGAAGCCCTACTGTTTTTGCCATTGCGGTATAGGTTTGGTCGTCGCCAATACAAACCATTTTCGAATCGATTTGTTTTTTCTCGCCATTTAGTTCGTAACCAAATTTATGGTACATTACAATCATGTCTTTGTCTTCTGGCTCAAGAGCCCAGCTGTCGGTTAAGATTTTTTCTAAAATTTGAGCCGGAGTAGCATTTGGAAGGTTTACTTTTTTGTCTGGGTTAAATAAATCCAGTTCTAAAAGTTTGTCCCACATAATATCGTCCTGATCAATTTTAAGTATAAAACGGGTTTTAATCTCAACAGAATCTGTAGGATGGTAAGGAAGAAAAGAATTTACAAACTGACGGTAACTCATATTCTGAGAATCTTCCATGATATAACTGTCATCGGTCATTCCGAGCTGTACAAACATATTCCAGGCTTTGGAAAAACCAACTCTTCTAATTGTTCCTCGATATAAAGTCAAAACATCGTCTAAGCCGTAAATAGATCTGTATTTTAAAGAATCGCGGTTTGAATAGGCTTCAAATTTTCCGTAACCTTCAACTTCCAGAAATTCTGTCCGGCGAAACAAAGCGCTGTACGGAATGTATTTATAAGTACCTTCCTGAATAAATTTGGCTGCACCGCCTTGTCCGGCCAGAACTACGTTTCTTGGCGCCCAGGTAAATTTATAATTCCATAAGTTATCATCGCATTCCGGAGCTACTAAACCGCCGCAAAACGATTCAAACAAAAGCATATTGCCGCCTTTTGATCTAATCTCGTCAATAACTTTCATGGCGCTCATATGGTCGATTCCGGGATCAAGACCAATTTCGTTCATGAAAATAAGGTTGTTCTTTTTGGCTTCTTCGTCCAGAGCCTGCATCGCATCACTTATATAAGATGCAGTTACAAGATGTTTTTTAAACTCGATGCAGTCTTTTGCAATTTCAATATGTAAATGTGCCGGAAGCATCGAAATTACAATGGAAGCTTTTTCTATCGCGGCTTTTCTTTCTTCTTTATTAAAAATATCTAAAGCAATTGGAGTCGCGTTGGGATGTTTCTGTGTTTTTTTCTCGGCCAAAGCCAAAGATAAATCGGCAACGACAAGATGGAGGTTTTCGATTTCTGATTTTGCTAGTAAATAACGAATCAGCGAAGATGCTGATCTGCCGGCTCCAATTATTAAAATGCTTCTCATAACTCAAGTATTTAACACAAACATATTAAAATGTTATAAATATAACAAATTTAATTTGAAAAAATGTTAATCTTTAGGGACTTATATTGCTGTAAAAATATTGGTTTTAAAGATGAAATATTTTAAAAACTAAAATGAAAATTGGATAGGATGAAGTATTTTTGTTTAAAATTAAAAGTTTAGAAAATATGAAAAGAAGAATCGTTTTAACTGGTGCTTTTATAGGGATGTTAGCAATTATTTTTGGTGCTTTTGGAGCACATTTGCTAAAAAAATATTTATCTATAGAGGAGTTAAACACTTTTGAAGTTGGTGTTCGTTACCAAATGTATCATGCTCTTTTTTTACTTTTTCTTTCAACCCGAAAAGATATCGCTGAAAAAACCTTAAAAACAATCTACAATTTAGTTGTTGCCGGTGTAGTTCTGTTTAGCGGATCGATCTATGTATTAGCTACAAAAAGTCTTACAGTTTTTGATTCTAAAATTATCGTATTCGCAACACCTTTGGGCGGATTCTTATTAATTATTGGCTGGGCGGTATTATTTCTTACTATTTTGAGGAAAAAATCATAAAATCCCGAAAAAAAAATTCTGTATTAAAATTAATCTTTAATTTTGTCTCATAATTAACATATAAGGTTACTTATGTGAATTTTTATTGCTTTTTATCTCCTTTGATAAAAAATATAACAATTTGCAAACTTGGGTTTTACACTTAAGTATTAGTAAAATTATATTTTGTTGCACCCAAAAAATAACACACACAACATTAAATTTATGGACAATAACACACTTTTCGCGCAATCGATTTCGTTAAAAGAATTAGGAATAGAAAATGCAACGGTTCGTTACCAGTTATCAGCAGATGAATTACATGCAATAACTGTGCAATCAGGACAGGGTGTTGAGGCCTCTACAGGTGCTTTGGCAATTAATACAGGTGAATTTACAGGACGTTCTCCACAAGATCGTTTTATTGTAAAAGACAGCATTACAGAAGATAAAGTATGGTGGGGAAATGTAAATATTCCGTTTGCACCAGAAGCTTTTGAGAAATTATACAATAAGGTAACCAAGTTTTTATCAGACAAAGAAGTTTTTGTTCGTGATGCTTATGTTTGTTCAGATCCAAATTACAGGTTAAATGTTCGCGTTGTAACCGAAACAGCCTGGTCAAATTTGTTTTGCTACAATATGTTCTTAAGACCAGAAGAGTCTGAACTGGCAAATTTTACTGCAGATTGGACTGTAGTTTGTGCGCCAAGTTTTATGGCAGATCCTGCTGTAGACGGAACACGTCAGTCTAACTTTGCTATTTTAGATTTTACTAAAAAAGTAGCTTTAATTGGCGGAACGGGTTATACAGGAGAAATGAAAAAAGGAATTTTCTCTGCTTTAAACTTCATTTTACCGGTTTTTGAAAACACACTTCCAATGCATTGCAGCGCCAATGTTGGTAAAGATGGAGATACAGCCATTTTCTTCGGATTATCAGGAACAGGAAAAACAACTTTATCTGCAGATCCGGAACGTAAATTAATTGGTGACGATGAGCACGGATGGACTTCTGAAAATACGGTTTTCAACTTCGAAGGCGGATGCTACGCTAAAGTAATCAACTTAACTGAAGAAAATGAGCCGGACATTTTTAGAGCAATCAAAAAAGGAGCACTTTTAGAAAATGTGGTTTTCAAAGCAGGAACTAATGAAGTTGATTTTGATGATGTTTCGATCACTCAAAATACTCGTGTAAGCTACCCAATAACACATATCGATAATATTCAGCCAGGTTCTATTGGTCATAATCCAAAAAATATATTTTTCCTTACAGCAGATTCTTTCGGAATTCTGCCTCCTATTTCAAGATTAACTCCAGGACAGGCTGCTTACCATTTTATTTCTGGATATACAGCAAAAGTTGCGGGGACAGAAGCAGGAGTTACAGAACCACAGCCTAATTTCTCGGCTTGTTTTGGAGCGCCTTTCATGCCGTTGCATCCAACAAAATATGCTGAAATGTTAAGCAAAAAAATGAAAGATGCTGATGTAAAAGTTTGGTTAATCAATACAGGATGGACTGGCGGTGCATACGGAACAGGAAGCCGTATGAAACTAAAATACACTCGTGCCATGATTACGGCTGCATTAAACGGAGAACTGGATACTGTAGAATACAAAAATCACGAAGTATTTGGAATTGCAAAACCACAATCTTGTCCTAACGTTCCTGAGGAAATTTTAAATCCTAGAAATACTTGGAAAGACAAAGATTTATATGATAAAAAAGCGTTAGAATTAGCTCAGAAATTCAAAGCTAATTTTGCGAAATTTGAAGAGTTTGCCAATGCCGAAATCTTGGCTGGCGCACCGATTACAGAATAAGGGCAATTACTAATTCAAAGTAAAAAAGCTGTTCAGTTATGAACAGCTTTTTTTGTTTCAGGTTTCAAGTTTCAGGTTGAGCGAAATAATTGTCAGTATGACACCAGATTTTAAGTCTTGATAAAACTTGAAACTGAAACAAAATCAACTATTTTTTAGCTTCATCAATACGTTTCTGGATCAAATCCCACGCATAATAATGAAATGTCATTCCGTTGCTCATGGCTACGAAAAGTCCGTTTTTGTATTTTGGACCTAAGTTTACACTTGTAACATCGGCACCATCGCACTCAATTGTTGAGGTTGGAACTTCGGCTAACAAAGGATAATTGTTTGGATTTCCGTTTGCACCTTCTCTCGGATAAACCATAAAAGAATTTGCCTGCTGATTTGATACTAAAATATATCCGGTAGAATCTGTTTTTTTGTAAATCGCAATTCCTTCGTGATCTGCTTTAAAATCTTTTTGACCAAAGAAAGCTAATTCTTTATTATCGTTTAAAGCAGGATCTGCTTTGTATTTTCTAATTCCCACCTGTTCGTCGCAGTAGTAAACAAAACCTAATTCGTTATCAACAGCGATGGCTTCGATTTCTTTTTTACCGCTGTAAGTTCCAAATTTACGAACCACTTTTGCAGCAGCAAATTTCCCGTTTCCATAAAGCTCATACTGCCATAAATAACTTCCGGAAGGACCTGTTTTTCTTCCTACAATCGCAAAAATCTTCTGATCGCCTGGTCGTGTGTATAGAGAAACTCCCATTGGGTCGCGTTGTGCTTCTCCTTCAAAAACTTCGATTCCCCCGTTATCAATCGGCTCTAAATCAGGAAGACTAAAAATTCTAATTTTGTTGCTTTCGCGTTCTGTTGTAACTGCAACATCAACTTTTTTTCCGTCAATGATCAATCCGTAAGCGATATCTACATTGTTTGGACGTTTTAGCGGAATTGATTTTTTAAGTATTTTTCCATTCAAATCAAAAGCATACAAACCACCGTCTGTATCTTTATCTGTTCCTACAATAATACTTTTTGAAGCATCGGTTGGGTGAATCCAGATTGAAGGATCGTCAGTATCGTGAGGCAAGGCTTCGGTTACGGTAGTTGGTTTTACGGCATTTGGTTGAATTGGCGCTAATTTATCGTCTTTACAAGCGGTGAATGAAAGGCTTAAAAGTAAAAAAGCAAGTATCGATTTATTGTTCATTTTGGTGTTTTATTTTAAATGAATTAGACAGAACTGCTAAGTCCTGTCTAATTTAGTAGTTTTTAGTATTGATTTTACAAGTCTAATTTCAATCCGAAATTGTAACGAGCTTGGTAATATTCGGCTTGTTTTGTATGAGCAGCAACTCCTTGATAGTAACGTAACGGTTGGTTTGTTAAATTATTGGCTTCAGCAAAAAAGCGAAGTTTAGGAGTAATTTTATAAGAAGCATTTGCATCTAAAAAGAATTGCTTGTCATAATAACTGTCTTTGTATGATTCTGAACCTAATTCATCTAAATAATCAGATGTGAAGTTGGTTGAGATTCTGGCAGAGAAACGTTTGTTTTCCCAAGATAAAGATCCATTAAACATATGCGGTGTTGTTCCCGGAAGGCTGATGTCGTTTCTTTCGTTTCCATCTTCATCGGCGATTCCTTTAGCTTTAGACTGCGTGTAAGTATAGTTCAAATAAATACCAAATCCTTTCAAGAATTTACCAGGAAGGAAATCTAACTGACGCTGAAAAGCAACTTCAAATCCGTAAACATCAACTTTGTCACCATTTCTTGATTGTAAAAATGACCAGTTTTCTCCAACCGGAATTGGGTTTGTCTGATTAGGGAAATCTGCAGCGAATTTGGCACCAGTATATTGATTATCGCTGTAGTTGTAAATGAAATCATTTAATCTTTTATAGAAAACACCTCCAGAAATCAAACCAACAGATTTGAAATAGTTCTCGGCCATGAAATCATAATTGTAGGAGTAGGTTGCATCAAGATCCGGATTTCCGGCTGTAATTTCTTTATCAGCAGCAATATTGTTTACGTAAGGTGCTAATGCATAATAGTTTGGTCTTGCTAGTGCTGTTGTAGCAGCAGCTCTTAAAACTAAATCTTTGGTAGCGTTATATTGAAAAGAGATGCTTGGCAATAAATTCGTATAAGAGTTTGTAGTGTTGATTTGGCTTTCTAATTCTTCTTCATCCAAAACTCTGTTTCCTGTATAATCGATGTGAGTGTTCTCCATACGGAAACCTAAAACCATCGAAAGTTTATCGTTAAAATCCTGATCCCATCTTACATAAGCAGCGGTAATTCTTTCTTTGGCATTATAGTTTACAGCTAAATATTCTGCAGGATCTGTTTCTTTTTCAAATAAGGAAGCATTATTTAAATCTAAACCGCCTAAATAAGAAGCAGAAGCGAAAGATCCCGGAATGTATTTACCTCCCGGATTAAAGTTTTTTCCATCATAATAACTATTTGGAACTTCAGATAATAATTCCATTCCGTCATTGATTGGTGAGTAAGAATAAAACATATTGTTTCTTTCTTTTTCCTTCAAACGAAGTCTTAAACCAGTTCTAAGTCTTCCTTTTTCTCCTGCAATTACAGAAAAAGGGAAACGAATATTTACTTTTGCTCCAAACTCACTTTCACTTGTTTCATCTGTGTTTTCTGTAACCGAGTCAAATTCGAATTCATCTGTCGATTCTCCGGCAGTTGTCATTAAAGGAAATCTTGGATTAGATGAATCCTGAAACATCTCCAAACCTTTCTGGCGGTATTCGATATAACGTTCGCCTGGACGATATTCTCTTGCTTTTGCGTAGTTAGCAGACCAGTCTAAATCTAAAGTAGAATTGATTAAATGCTCTCCGCGAAGTGAGTAATTCTGAACTCTTTGATCTTCTAATCTTCTGTTTTTGTTTCTGCTGTTATCTAAACCACCTTTTGTCTGACGTTTTACACGACCTTCAAAACCAGTGATTTCTTCACCATTGTAAATTGGCTCGATATCATCATAAGTAGTTCTGAAACGGTTTTCTCTATCGTCTCTCCAGTTGTAAATTGCATTGGCAAAAATGGTATTGTTTTCGTTAAATTTGTAATCTAAAGCTACAGATCCGCTGCGGCGAATACGCTGTACATCATATTTTCTAATTTCTGATGCCTGTAAATAGTCATTTCCGAATTCATCCTTAACCCATTCGTTTTCGATATTATCAGATCCGTAATCTACATTATTATATGAACCGCTGAAAACAGCTCCTAATTTGTTGTCAAAAAAACGATTACCATAAACAAAACCGGCAGTATAACTTGCATGTTCGCGTATTGGTAAATAACCTCCCGCAAGGGTTGCTGAGATTCTTTCTCCGTTTGGAGTTGCTCTCGTAACTAAATTTACAGAACCTCCAATGGCATCAGCATCCATATCTGAAGTTAAGGTTTTGTTTACTTCAATAGTCGAAATCATATCAGATGGAATTAAGTCCATTTGTACGTTTCTGTTGTCACCTTCGGCAGATGGGATACGGTCTCCATTTAAAGTAACAGAGTTCAAAGACGGAGCTAAACCTCTAATAATAATATTACGAGCTTCACCCTGATCATTTTGCATTGTGATACCCGGAACACGTTTTAAAGCGTCGCCCACGTTAGCATCAGGAAAACGCCCCATTTGATCAGAAGAGATTACGTTTCCTATGTTTTTATTGTTTTTTTGCTGATTCAGTGCTTTGGCCTGACCTTTTAAGATATCACCAACTACAACTTCATTTAATTCAGTTCCAGAAGTTTTAAGGGCAAAATCTAGTACATTATTTTTACCTTGTTCAACTGTAATTTCATGAGTAATGGCAGTATATCCAATATATTTTACTTCAACCTTATAAGATCCGGCATTAATGTTCAGTAATTCGAAACGGCCGTTGTAGTCAGAAACTGTGTATTTGTTTTCTCCAACAATCTGGACCATAGCTCCGGGAAGAGGAAGTTTATCATCTGCATCCAGCACTTTTCCCGAAATTATGGCCTTTTGCGCATAACCCGAAACTGCTAAAAATAGGAAAGTTAATAATAAATAGAATTTTTTCATTGTGTTGTTTAGTTTGATTTGATTGCGAAACTAGGGTCTTTGTATTACTAAAACCCTTAAAAAAAATTAACATAGTGTTATGATTAGTCAGTTATTGCAGATTTTTATTAATGATTAACTAACATTATCTCTCCAAACATTTGATTCACAATTAAAAACAAATTAATATTTTGACTGTAATTAAAAATTTGGCGTTAAATTTGCCGTATCAATCACAATCAAAAATCATCAATCATGTTAAAACAATTTTTTATCCTATGTTCGGGTGCAGACAAAGATCTCCTCGAAAATTGCTCTCAAGGCGAGCAGACCAAATATGTTGGTATTGGAGCCACCGTATTCTTTACAGCTGTAATGGCTTTCCTTGCCAGTGCTTATGCACTTTTTACCGTTTTCGATTCCATTTATCCGGCTTTAATTTTTGGATTTGTATGGAGTTTATTGATTTTTAATTTAGACCGATTTATCGTTTCTACCATTAAAAAAAGAGATCGCTTTATGGATGAATTCCTGCAGGCGACGCCACGTATTATATTGGCCATTATTATTGCGATTGTAATTTCAAAACCTTTGGAAATTAAAATTTTCGAAAAAGAAATTAATACTGTTTTACTGAAAGAGAAAAACGAAATGGAATTGGCTAATAAAAAACAAATTGGGACCTATTTCAAATCGGATTTAGATAAAAATAAAGCAGAGATTGCAGCTTTAAAAACAGATATTCTAACGAAAGAAAAAGAAGTAAATGCCTTGTATTCAAATTATATTACAGAAGCTGAAGGAACGACAGGAACCAAAAGGCTTGGAAAAGGTCCTGTTTATAAAGAAAAACGAGAAAAACACGATGCCGCTTTAAAAGAATTTGCAGCCTTAAAGACAGCCAACGAAGTTAAAATTGCCGAAAAAGAAAAAGCGGGCGTACAGCTTCAAGCTGATTTAGACAAAAAAGTTTCGCAGACGCAGCCAATCATAGAAGGTTTTGACGGATTAATGGCGCGTATCAATGCGCTGAATAAACTGCCGTGGCTTCCATCATTCTTTATTATGCTGTTGTTTCTGGCAATCGAAACATCCCCAATTATTGCTAAATTACTAGCTCCAAAAGGCGAATTTGATTTCAAGCAGGAAGAAGCCGAAACGGCAATGAAAGCTACTTTGGAACAAAATAAATACAAGCGTGAATTATTGGTAAAAACCAGTGCCGAAATGCACGATAAAGTTTATGCTGATATTGCGGGAGATAAAGGTTTATTTGATCTGCAAAAGAAAAATGCCAAAGAATTACTCGAACTGCAGTCGCATAAATTTGTAGAAAAACAGAAGGCTACGCTTTAGTCCAAAGTTATAAGTCCAAAGTTTGAAATCAACTAGATTGTGAAAAAAATAAAGCCAGAATAGAAATATACTATTCTGGCTTTTTATTTTATTTAGGAGGAGCTTTACGACTTTCGACTTTCCAACTTTAAGACTTACATATAACTCAATATCTCTTTTTTATAAGCATCATATTCTCCCTGCATAATTAATCCATTATCAAGAAGTTTTTTGTAGTTCTGTAATTTGTCAAAAAGTTCTTCTTTTGATAGTTCGCTTAATTTGCGATCTCCGGTTGAAGGCTGCTGTACCGGCTGACTTGGTTCAAAAGTTTCGGTGTATACCGGAGCTGCTGGCAAAATTTCAGCAAAACTTGTTACTTCTTCTGTTTCAACCTCTTCAATTTCTTCTTCTTCTTCATATTCTGGTTCAACAACTTCCTGAATTGGCGTTGCTGCAACAACAGGATTCCTTAATAAATCCAATTGTTCTTTAGCATACGTATAGATTTTTCTCGCCTGAATTTTTGGGATATAATCAATAGAAACGGCTAAATCTGTTTTAGTGCCAAATGAAAATTCAGAACCTAAAATGTTTTCTTTTACAAAAGTACTTGCAATATCATCCCAGGTATAATCTATAAAATCCATAGAAAGACCTAGATTTTTAGGTTTACAAATAATGATACGCTTGTTTGTTAACACAATACTGTCAGGAAAAACAGTAATTGCAGGTTTTTTTTGCACTGCTATGTAACCAACTTCTTCGCCTTTCATTAATAAATCTGTAAGTTTCGAAGTGACTTTTTCAATCGCTTTTGGATCTTGTTCTTCGTTCAAAAATTTTTTAAATTGTTCTTTCATGGTTGTATAAGTTGCTAAGTTATCTAGTAACTATCCCGATACTTCGGGGCTGAGTTTTTTTTTCTTACCGTGCAAATGTAATGCCTAATTTTCTAATTCGATAATTTCATTCTGAATTTTCTTTGTCAAACTTTTGAAAACTAATTCATAAGAATGATCTATCAATTCTTTGACAAATTTATCAGGAAGATTTCCGTTTAAAGCGATCGTATTCCAATGCACTTTACTCATGTGAAATCCGGGTTTTATTTCGTCATATTCAGCTCTGAGCTCTTGTGCGCGCTCTGGATCACATTTTAAATTGACAGACTGCTCGTTCTTTTCCCATTGCGATAAGGAAGATAAAGCAAACATTTTACCGCCCACTTTAAAAACCAAAGTATCTTCATCAAAAGGAAAATGTTCGCTGACTCCCTTTTTAGAAAGACAATATTCGTAAAACATTTCTAAATTCATAACTGTTTATTTACCAATTTCACCTAAATGCGTGTATTTAAAACCTTTTTCATATTTCAATCCGTAACCAAAAATACGATCCATTGCCGAATGTGAAAATAAAATAATTCCGGCTAACTGAATACTTTCAATACTTAAATAACATCCTAAAGCATAAATTAAAAGTGCAATTCCTTTATGATGAAAGATATTGTATAAAAATGCACCTGCTTTATTCCCAAAAGCATATCCAATCATAGATAAATCCGGAGCTAAAATTAAAGCCAGAAACCACCACCAATCATAATTTAAACGGTTAAAAAGAAATATTCCAAGAATAAATAAAGCCGTCTCTTCGAGTTTAATAATTATATTCATACTACTATTTTTTCCATCATTTTTTCAGGATGGTTCAATTTTGTAAATCCGAATTTTTCGTATAAAAAATGAGCATCAGTTGTAGCCAATCGCCAAATTTTGACATTTTGAAGCTGTGGTTCATTCATCATCGTTTCAATTAAAATTGATGAATATCCTTTTCCACGGTGTTCTTCGGTTATAAAAACATCCATTAAGTAAGCAAAAACCACATAATCGGTAATGACGCGTGCAAAACCAATTTGTTTGTCATTTAAATAAATTCCAAAACAAACTGATGCATCAATCGTGGTCTGTACTTCTTCAATTGTTCGTCCAGCAGCCCAATAAATATCTTTTAAAAAGTTTTGTATAAACGGAACGTCGAGTTTGGTTTTATCTGTTGATACACTAATCATATTGTTTTGTTTTTTGCCACGACCCGAGCGATAGCGAACAGGCGAAGCAATTTCACGAATTTTCGCTAATTTCTTTTTTATTTTGCCACAGATTATAAAGATTTACACAGATTTAATCATTTCTAATCCTTTAATCTGTGGCAAAAAGCAAGATTAATTCGTGAAAATTCGTGCAATTAGTGGCAAACTTTTAAATTTTATATAATATTGGTTTTGATGGACTTGCATCGTTTTCAAACGAAGTGATTTGAAGATTTAGTATATAATTTCCATCTTCAATTTCGTCAGGAACATAAATCATTTCGGTAATTGTCGCATTTAATCTGGCATCAGAATTTAGATTATGTGTGTCTTTTACATTCCAAAACGCTTTGTGTGCCAATAATTTGCCTTCGTCATGTTCTTTATCAACACTTGGCAGATCAATCAATAAATGCTGAATTTCGCTTTCGCGGATGAAAATCGCAGCTTCTTCAGACAAATACGGCGGATTGGTATTCGAATATTTTCTTGATTTTTTTTCTTTTTGGTTTGGTATTGTCCTAATAATTAAAGCCTCGTTTGTCACGCTGAGCGAAGTCGAAGCGCTCAACGACTTTTGAACTTGCCCTTTCGTAATCACAAAATCATCACCAATTTTCTCAGGTTCAATTGTAATCAATTTAGCAAAAAAGAAAAACTGCTTTAAAGATTGATTAATGCTGTAAAAATCATTTGTAATATGCCCCAAACATTCCGTGTGCGTTCCATGCCCATGCGGATTGAAAAAGATATTGTTGAAATTAGTAGACGATTTCCCTTCCGAAACTTTCCCAATCCAGTCGCCAAAAACTACGGGTTCAATAACCGGTTTTTCGATATACCAGGCAATTGGGTTTTCATCTGTGTTTGTTAATGGAATAGAGATATCAATAGGTTTTGATAAGTCGATTTCAAAGTCGTTGATTTTGGCTAACACAAGTTTAGGTTTTATGCCGCAAAGACGCTAAGTCACAAAGTTTAATTAATTTGCGCCTTTGTGCCTTCGTGGCTAATTTTAGTTTTCCAAATTTAAATAAAACAGATCACTTGCAATTCCATCTGTTAAAAATTTTCCTTTTGGAGTTGGTTTTAGAATATTATTTTCGATTGAAAGCAAATCGTCATTCAGGAATTTCTGAGATTGTTTTTTCAGATAATTCAAGTATTCCAAACCAAATTCATTTTCTATTCTTTCTAACGAAACACCCCAAATCGTTCGTAAACCCGTCATAATATATTCGTTATAACGATCTGAAGTAGTCAGCATTTCCGTTTCAATTGGAAGTTCATTGTTCTGAATTGATTTTAAATACAAGGAATTATTCGCAATATTCCAGCCTCTTTTTATGCCGTCATAACTGTGAGCCGAAGGCCCGATTCCGATATATTTTTTTCCCAGCCAATAAGCCGAATTGTTTTTGGAGAAATAATTCTCTTTCCCAAAATTCGATAATTCATAATGGATAAAGCCATTTTTCTGCAGCGTTTCTACCAAAATTATAAAATGATTGGAAGCCGCTTCGTCTTGAGGTTCAGCAATTTTTCCGGTTTGAATTAATTTGCTTAAAGCAGTTTTCGGTTCGACCGTTAAAGCGTAACTCGAAATATGCGGAATACCAAAACTCAAAGCCGTTTCGATATTCTGTTTCCACATTTCGTCGCTCATTCCCGGAATTCCGTAAATTAAATCAAGTGAGATATTATCAAAGTACTTGGTCGCTTCTTCTAAGCATTTTTTGGCTTCTGCCGAATTATGAGCGCGATTCATCATTTTCAAATCTTCTTCATAAAAAGACTGAATCCCAATGCTTAATCTATTTATTGGACTTTTAGATAATTCCAAAATTCGTTCCGCAGATAAATCATCCGGATTTGCTTCCAATGTAATTTCAGGATTTGCTGCAACTCTATAGTTTTTATAAACTTCTGAAATTAAAAAGTTGATTTCTTCATTTGATAATACAGAAGGAGTTCCACCTCCAAAATAAATGGTTTCTACAATTTCATTGTCACTTCGAGCGGAGTCGAGAAGTTCATTTTTACGCATGGAAATTTCTTTAGCCAAAGCCAAAACCATTTCGTCTTTCTTTTTCATCGAAGTCGAAAAATGAAAGTCGCAATAATGACAAGCCTGCTTGCAGAATGGTATATGAATGTAGATGCCGCTCATTTTTTAGTGTTCAGTGTTCAGGTTTTTAGTGTTCAGACTTTAGTATTCAGTGTTGAGTTTTTAGTGTTCAGACTGGTATTAATTTTTAAATTATTGAACATTAAAAAACGGATCACTGATTACTCTTTTCTAACTCCAAACTTCTCTGGGTTTAAAAGCATATAGTTTAATAATTTACCTATTTCAATACTTTCGGATAAAAGCTCATTATAGGATTCGTTTGAAATATAATTACAAGCAAAAGCAAATTCCAGCCAAGCTTGTGTTTCAGAATTTTCACCATCAGAATCGGTTAGTTTACTATAGAAATGTTTTGGATAAATACGTTTTCTGTAAGCTTCAGCAATAGTAACAGTAACACTTCTGGATGAGCGTCTAATTTGATCGGTTAATGAATAGGTTTCTTCTTTAGGGAACTGTTTTGTAATATTAAATATCTTCATTGCTAAAGAAAAAGACTTTTTGTAAGCTAATAAATCTTGAAATCTCATTATGTTTTTTATTCGTAACGAAAATTATGTAAGAAAATTACAAGAAAAAATATTTTGTGTTTAAGAACTGAACACTAAAAATCTGACCACTGACCACTATTTTCTAATCTTATCCTCATTCTGTTTTACAAAAGCATCCCAGCCCGAATAACTTTTCCCTGCAACGATTTTTCCCGAATTAAAGAAATGACAAACCGCAGCCGCCAAACCATCCGTTGAATCGAGGTTTTTTGGTAATTCTTTTAAACCTAAAAGTTGCTGCAGCATTTTAGCAACCTGTTCTTTGCTGGCATTTCCGTTTCCGGTAATCGCCATTTTTATCTTTTTTGGTTCGTATTCCGTTATCGGAATGCCTCTTGAAAGACCCGCCGCCATTGCAACGCCTTGTGCACGTCCTAATTTCAGCATCGACTGCACGTTTTTTCCAAAGAAAGGCGCTTCAATCGCAATTTCGTCTGGGCAATGCGTTTCGATTAATTCGATAGTTCGCTCGAAAATGATTCTTAATTTTTGGTAATGGTTGTCGTATTTGGAAAGCTGTAATTCATTTAATTGCAGAAATTCCATTTTTTTATTGATTACTTTAATCAATCCGAAACCCATAATTGTGGTTCCAGGGTCAATACCTAATATGATGCGTTCTTGTGTCAAGATTTCAGTTTCAAGTTTAAGGTTTCAAGTTTAGAAAATTAACTCATTTTCTAATTTTCAAATTGTCACATTTTCATTGCCGCACTTTCAAATTGATTACTTTTGCGGCATGATTTCAATTCCTCACAAAGCTAAGCAATTCCTAGTTCTTCTTGTCAAACTTTTGATTGTTGGCGGCGCATTTTATTTTATTTACAATCAGCTGGCAAATAATGATAAATTGGACTGGAATAAGTTCATTGTTTTATTCAAAAAAAATCAGTCGGTTTTAGGAATTTCGTTTATCCTGCTTTTGAGTGTTCTGAATCGCTATTTTGAGATTTTAAAATGGCAGAATCTTGCCAAAGTAATACATGAAATCTCAGTTTATGAAGCCGCAAAACAGGTTTTAGCCGCCTTAACCGCTGGAATTTTTACACCAAATGGAGTAGGGGAGTATGCCGGAAAAGCGCTGTATTATCCAAAAACGGAAGCTAAAAAAGTGCTTTTCCTAAACTTAATCTGCAACGGAATTCAAATGGTTTTGACTATCATTTTTGGAATATTCGGATTAATGTATTTCAATGCTAAATACAATGTTATTACATCAAAAACGGTTGCGATTTTGTTTGGAGGTTTTGTAGTGATTTTGATTGTTTTATTCTCTTTAAAAAAAATCAAAATAAAAGGATATTCAATCGAAAAACTAATTCATAAAATCAATGAAATTCCGAAATCAATTCATCAAAAAAATATTATTCTGGGTATTTTACGATATTTGGTTTTTTCACATCAATATTACTTTTTGTTTTTAGCTTTTGATGTCGAATTGCCTTATTTAACTTTGATGGCTGCGGTTACATCTGTTTATTTTCTGGCTTCGTCACTGCCTACATTTCAGTTCTTAGACTTTGCAGTAAAAGGAAGTGTTGCCATTTATTTCTTTGGTATTTTGGGCGTAAATGAGTGGATTGTAGTTTTTATAAGTACACTTATGTGGTTCTTAAATGTTGTTCTTCCAGTTGTTTTAGGAAGTTATTTTGTGCTTAATTTTAAAGCGAAAACAACAGTATGATATTTGCTCTATTTGGCATATTAACCCTTTATATAATAAGCATAGGATTACTTATTTATGGTTTTTTTAAAGTAAAAAAGTATCAAAATAAAGAATTAAAACCACAGACAAGTTTTACGATAATAGTTCCGTTTCGAAATGAAACAGAAAATCTGCCGAATCTCTTGAATAGTTTTTCAAAACTAAATTATCCATCTGAATTATTTGAAGTGATTTTAGTTGATGACAATTCTAAAGAGAAATTTCAATTATCGATTGTTAATTATGAATTATCAATTATTGATAATATTCGCATTTCAAATTCACCAAAAAAAGATGCCATTACAACGGCAATGTATCATGTAAAAACCAATTGGGTAATTACAACAGATGCCGATTGTATTGTTCCAAAAAACTGGCTTTTGACTTTTGATAATTATATCCAGGAAAATAAAGTTTCAATGCTTGCCGGTGCGGTTTCGTATGAATGTGAGAATTCATTTCTGCATCATTTTCAGCAATTAGATTTAACCAGTCTGCAAGGTGCAACAATTGGCAGTTTTGGTTTAAACAACGGATTTATGTGCAACGGAGCAAATTTTGCTTACAAAAAATTATTGTTTGAAAGCTTAAATGGTTTTGAAGGAAATGATAAGATTGCCAGCGGTGATGATGTTTTTTTAATGCAAAAAGCCATTGAAAAATTCCCAAATCAAGTTCAGTATTTAAAAGCTGAAGAAGCAATTGTGATGACTAAACCATCCGAAAATTGGAAATCCTTATTTTATCAAAGAGTACGCTGGGCTGCAAAAACAAGTTCGTATAAAAGCACGTTTGGAAAATTTTTAGGACTGATTGTTTTCTTTGGAAATTTGAGTTTTCTGATTGCTTTTTTCTTATTTCTTTTCGGAATCTTAAGTTATCCGTTTTTAGTAGTATTTGGGTTTTTAAAGTTTACAATCGATTTTATTCTGCTCTATAAAACCAATCAATTTTTGACCAAAAACAAAATTAAAAGCCTTTTATTAAGTAGTTTATTGTATCCGTTTTTCAGTTCAATAGTAGCCTTATATAGTTTATTCGGTTCGTACGAATGGAAAGACCGACGCTTTGTAAAATAGTTTAAACCATATAAGTTATATAAGGGATTTAAGTAAAATTTTACACCAAGTTTTTAAATGAACTTATATCACTTATATGGTGAAAAAAACTATTTTTTTGCTTTTATAATTACAGGTAAAATAAATTGGGTTCTTACCGGAAGACCTCGTTTTATTGCTGGATTTACTTTAGGAAAATCTACTAAACGGGCTTGAAGAATACTGTCAATTCTAATCGTGTCGTAAGCAACAGAATCTTTTTGAAATTCTGGTTCGAATTTCATCTTTGAATTCGGGAAAATAGTCACTTTTACCTGAATTGTATCAAGATCAGGATATAAAATGGATAAACTGTCTACGTCTAGTTTTTGTTGAATAAGCTGTGACATAACATCAAAAAAGCATTTTTGACGTTCCTTTTTATCAGTAATTGTTTCACAATCAGCAACCGTTGGATATTCGTCAACTTCTTTCCAATTAATCGATTTTAATTCTTTTTGAAGTAACTCTTTTTCAGACGGAACCTGCTTCTCAAAATATTGACAAGAATTAAAAAATATAAAAACTATAAAAAGGGAAAACTGCTTCAAGATTTTGATTTTGAATTGAATAAACTAAAAAAAATGTGGTATAAAAATACAATTATTTTCTTGGGGAAACTTGGTCTTCGGGTAATAAAAACGAAAGAAAACAAATCAAAATTGCTTTAAAGAAGAATTTATTGTTTTTTCTTTCTATTTTTATAAGACACACAATAATTGTAAGTTGTAAAATTACACAAAAATATGGATTCATTATTACTGATATTAGGTTTTGTATGCATGATTGTAGGCATCTTTGGGAGTTTTCTGCCTGTTTTGCCTGGTCTTTCCAGCTGTTGGGTTGGTTTATTGCTGCTGCATTTAACAAAAGCGGTCTATAACAATTACTGGCTTTTAGGGATCACGCTTTTGCTCACAATAATTATTACGATTTTAGATTATATAATTCCGGCAAAAGGCACCAAAAAATTTGGCGGAAGCTCTTACGGAGTTTGGGGAACCAATATTGGATTAATAGTGGGCATTCTCGCTCCAATTCCCTTTGGCGTTATCATTGGGCCTTTTGTTGGCGCATTAATTGGAGAAATGATTTATGATTCAACCAACCATAAACGTGCTTTTAAAGCCGCGACAGGATCACTTTTAGGCTTTCTTGCATCGAGTTTCATCAACTTTATGTTCTGTGTCATCTATTTCGGAATTTTTATTCACACCACATGGGAATATCGAAACTTATTATTTTAATTATGTAATAAATAGTTGGCTTTTTTCTTATTTTTTATTTTTTTTAAGAAAAATTTGAACTTTTTAAGAAATGTCCTCTACTGCGTTTTAACAGCTAAGAGGCTATATTTACTGGTATTTACATTTTTTTTTGTTAAAGTGCTCATAATCTACTCACTAAATTCTTAACTTATTTTTTGGATATGTTAAAATATTTTATATTTTTATCCTGATAAACGATAAAAAGCCCCACTTTATCGATTATTTTGAATAAGTATAAATAATTATTTAATAAGTTATGAGTATGACCCCAAACCTACAAATTGAGCTTAGACGTTTTATTTCTTCTAATGTTGTTTCAAAGCTAAACAAGTTTTATTTTGAAAATGATGCACTTTTAATAAAGGGAATCGATGTTTCGATAGGTACAGTTTTAATGGGTCTCTATAACAAGGCAGAAGAATCCGGTTTTTATAAAGAGATTGTTTCTCAAATCGAAGATAATTCAAGTTTTTATCAGGAAGTCGATTTTACTTCGGGCAGAATTTTATCAGTTGACGATTGTTATCGTATAGAAGGTAATCCCATATTAAAAGAAATTTTTACCAACAAAAAAGGCAGAATTTCTGAAATGATTTCAAACGAAGTCGGCATAAAAAGCGAAACAGCCCGCGAAATACTTAACTTCTCTGCGCTTCTGGTAGTCTCTTATCTTAAAAACAATATCCAGTTACTTGACAGTCTAAAACTACTTCTGGAAGAACAAAAAAGAGACATTTTAAACAGCATTCAACCGGGAATCAAAATCATCTTAGGATTTTCATGTTACGAAACCGTTGAAGACAAAAATCAAAACATCGGAAGATCAATCTTTACACTTTTTGGACATAACTTTTTTAGTTTCTAAAAAATAAAAAATCCCATCTTACAAAAGTAAAACAGGATTTATATTCAATTAAATCTTGAAAGGATTTATGCATTTTTCAAATTGATAACTTCTTGATCCGTTAAAAATCTCCAGTTTCCTCTAGGAAGATTTTTCTTGGTTAAACCAGCAAACGAAACACGGTCAATACGTAAAACATCATAATCAAAGTGTTCGAAAATAGCACGAACAACTTTTACATTAGATGACTTTAGTTTTAGACCCACTTCACTTTTTGCTTCTTTTTCAATATAGCTTACTTCTTCAACAAACACACGATGTCCGTCAAGAGTCAAGCCTTTGCTGATTTTTTCTAAATCCTCAAACTTCAAGTTTTTATCTAAAGAAACCTGATAAATTTTAGACGATTTCTGGTTCGGTAAAGTAAACTTACGAATCATGTCCGTATCATTAGTAAACAATAACAATCCAGTTGTATTTTTGTCCATTCTTCCAACCGCAGCAATTTTTGCATTGGTAGAACCGCGTACCAGTTCAAGAACATTGCGATATTCTTGACCTTCATCAAGAGCAGTTGTAAAGTTTTTTGGTTTGTTCAGTAAAATATATTCTTTCTTTTCAGGAGTCAAAAGAACACCGTCAAAGTTTACAACATCATTTAATTTTACTAAATATCCCATTTCAGTAACCGGAACACCATTTACTTTCACGTTTCCAGACTGAATATATATATCGGCATCACGACGCGAACAAACTCCGGAATTAGAGATGTATTTGTTTAAACGAATTTCGTCAGCTGCCTTTTGTCTTTTCGCCGGCTGATTTTGTTTTTTAATTTTTTCAGCTGCTGCTTCCTGAGCTGCTTTAACCTCAGGTTTCACTTTTTTAGGCCCTTGCGCACGCTTAGCCATAGGAGGTTTTGGCTTGCTTGAGTTTGATCTTGAGCTATTTGGTCTAGATCCGCCTCTTTTATTATTGCCTTCCTTGTTGTTCATAAAATCATTAATTTGTGCAAAGATAGTTTTTTCCTGCTAATAATCTTAAGTTCAATGTTCTTAGATTGATAGCAATATATTTTTAGATAGTTTGAAACATCGCAATTGGCTATTTTTTAGACACAGTTTCCTGCTTTCCGTTCAATCTTTTATGTTCTTGTTAGAAAAACGAGACGATAAAAGGATTTTTTACTTTAATAGAAGTTGGAAATCAAATGATTAGCTTCTTTTGAAAATTAAGGTGTTTCAAGAACACGCTCAAAGTACTTAAAGACAGTACAGAAAGTTAAAATAAAAAACCTGCGAAAGTCCTTTCAACCCGTATGGGTCTATTACTAAAATGTAGAAATCAATTGTTTGCCGTGCCACAACACACTTGGATTAATCAAAACGATGCAGAAAACTCCCGAAACAATCAGGAATTTCAATACATTATGCAGTAGTAAAAATTGTTCTTTAGAGTTGGATCTCCACAAATAAAGCAGAAAAAAGATTAAAACAATAAAACAAACATAAAAGTAAATATCCATATAGCCAACATCATAAATATTCACCAAAATATAAACCGGAATTATCGTTAAAAACGTCAAAGCTGTAATAATTTGTTTGGAAACCCTTTCATTATAAGTGATTGGTATTGTGTTATAGTTATTTGCCAAGTCACCTTTTAGGTTTTCCAAATCCTTTATCATTTCCCGAATCAAAAGCAATAAAAATAAAAACATTGCATGTGCCGAAATTACCACAAAATGGCTTCGGTGATTTTCAATTTCTTCAAATGAAATAGAATTGTAGAAATACAGTAGAATCGCAAAAAACGGAATTACAGCCATAAATGCGGCCGTTAGATTTCCAACAATTGGATATTTCTTTATTTTATGAGAGTAAAACCAAATCAGGAAAATATAAGCCGAAAAGAATAAAAAAGCACGCCAGGAAACAATAGAAGCCATTAAAACCGCCAGGAAATTTAAACTGAAATAAACCGTCAGTTTCGTTTTCTGGCTCACCAATCTGTCCAGCATTGATTTATTTGGACGATTTATTAAATCTTTCTGACTATCGTAAAAATTATTAATGATATAACCCGAAGCAATCGTAACTGCCGAAGCAAATACAATCAAAAACAAATAAAAATCCAGCAAAATATCAAGAGCCCTTTTTTCTGGAGCCAAAATAAAGATTGCCGATAAAT
This sequence comes from Flavobacterium sp. HSC-32F16, assembly GCF_024171645.1. Lineage (GTDB taxonomy): Bacteria > Bacteroidota > Bacteroidia > Flavobacteriales > Flavobacteriaceae > Flavobacterium. Next base: position 635,369 of record NZ_JALKAC010000002.1, read on the forward strand.
ATTGTGCTAAAACAATAATTGGAATGTTATAACCGCGTACAACAGAAAACAAACTAACAATTTTCATTACTAAAAGTTTGTGCTGTCTGCTTAACATAGGTTATATATTGTGGATTAAATTAGATTTTGAAGTTAAAGGATATTTTTGAAACCTGAAATTTAGAGCTTGTTTTTTAACAATTCTTTAGTGCCATATCCTAATTTCCTAATGCTGGCCAAAGCTTCTTTTTGAGTGATTCCAACTTCTCTTATGTCTTTCTTTTCTACAAAACAAACCGAACCGCTCCACGGATTTGGTGCATCCGGAACAAAAACAGTAAAATTGTTTTCGTCGATTTGTTCTATTAAAAAAGCAAATTGCCAGCCGGCATCTGTAGGAACGAGAATTACTTTTAAATCCTGATTTGATTCAAATCCCATGATGCTTTCATTCATGCTTTTCATGAACGAATATCCGGGAACAAAACTTAAAATTCCGTTTTCTAATTTGTGAATCATTTTTTTTGCTCCGGCAGTTCTGGCCAGTAAACCTGCAGTAAAACAAATAAGAATTAGAATTAGTGTCCCAACAAGTTCTTGAATTGCAACTCCTAAAACGTGTATTCTGGGCAAGTGATTTACAAGCGGCAGTGTGACTTTTTGAATTATGCCATATCCTTTTTCAAGAATAATCAGCAAAACTACTAACGGCGCTAAAAACAGAATTCCTCCTAAAAAAGTTGCTTTAATTATTTTTAAAATGCTTTTCATAATACAGAACTTTTAGGGTGGATACTTATGAAAATCTACTCAAATAATTTCGGCTTTTAAGAGTTTTAAAACTGATAAACGACTTCTAATTTATAGTCTTTTAAAGAAACTTTTGCACGTTCTAAATCTTCAGTAAAACCAAGGATATAACCACCTCCTCCAGAACCGCAAAGTTTTAAATAATAATCGTTTGTATCAATTCCGTGCTGCCAGATTCCGTGAAATTGTTCCGGGATCATTGGTTTAAAGTTATTTAAAACAACTTTAGAAAGTTTTTTAGTATTGGTAAACAAAGACTTCATGTCGCCATGTAGAAAGTTTTCTACGCAGGCGTCAGTATATTTCACAAATTGGTTTTTAAGCATAGTACGGAAACCTTTGTCTTTTAGGTTTTCCATGAAAATATTAACCATTGGTGCCGTTTCTCCAACAATTCCAGAATCTAATAAAAATACAGCGCCTTTTCCGTCAAAACTTTGAGTCGGGATTCCTGTTGCTTCAATATTATCTTTAGAATTGATTAAAATTGGAATACTCAAATAGCTGTTTAATGGATCTAAACCAGAACTTTTTCCGTGGAAAAAACTCTCCATTTGAGAAAATATATTTTTTAACTGTAATAGTTTTTCGCGGGTTAAATTTTCTAAAACCGTGATTTTGTTTGTAGCATATTTATCATAAATAGCTGCTACAAGTGCGCCACTGCTCCCAACGCCGTAGCCTTGCGGAATACTAGAATCGAAATACATTCCGGTTTCGACATCATTTTTAAGAGTTTCTAAATCAAAAGTAACCAATTCCGGCTGCTGTGATTGTAAAACTTCCAGATAAGATGCAAAGCTTATTAAGCTTTTGTTTGATGCAATAGCTTCTGCTGAAGGTTCTTCAGACTTTTTTAAAGCACCGTTGTAAAAGTTATAAGGAATAGAAAGTCCTTTAGAGTCGCGAATAATTCCGTATTCTCCAAAGAGTAATATTTTTGAGTAAAATAATGGTCCTTTCATGATTTATTTTATGTCTTTCTTAATTTTATTTGGTTTTTGTCTGGTGTCGAAAATATTGTGAATCTAAATTTTTCTCTGCTGTTTTTGAAAAACTTACTTTAAGATCCACTATCTGTATTTTTTCATAACATCCTCATAGCTCGTAAACTCTCCTCTTTCAAATTCTAATTCACTTTGAGCTATATCCTCTTTTTGTTGATCAGTCAAATCATCCCACCAATCTTTTTTGTTCTTTCTAAGCAATGATTTCTGGATCATCTGTCTCTTTCAGCATATCGCTTCGCGTTTTTCTAGTTGAATGTCCATAATCAATAATTTAACTAAAGATACGCAAAATTATAATGCAATCGCGCCCTCTCCAATTTTGTCGCAAATGTACTGACCATTCTGACAAAATACAACTAATTCGTCCTGAATAAATTGTAATACTTTTTCGCTAACGTTTTCGGGATAAAGAACATGCACATTTGCACCGGCATCAAGTGTAAAACAAACCGGAATCTGGGTTTCTTGTCTGAATTTCCAAATTGCATTTATGATTTGCAGCGTGTTTGGTTTCATCAAAATAAAATACGGCATCGATGTCATCATCATGGCATGCAGAGTCAAGGCTTCGCTTTCTACAACTTTGATGAATTCGTCTAAATTTCCGTTTTCGAAAATGGCAATTAATTTATCTAAATTTTCGTGTGCCTGAGCAAAACGTCTTTCGGCATACGGATGATTGTGCATTAAATCGTGCCCAACAGTACTTGAAACTTGTTTTTCGCCTTTGTCAACCAATAAAATGGTATCTTGATACTTCTTGAAATTATCGTGAATTGTGTATGGAAATTCAACCCCAAATAAATCCGAACTTCCTTCAATATTCGCCTGATTTCCCCAAACCACGACTTTACCTTTTACGCTTCGGCAGGCACTTCCTGAACCTAAGCGGGCAAGAAATGAAGCTTTTTGATAAAAGTATTCATCTGTCATTTCTGGATTTAGCAATTTCTCCAAACTCATAAAATTCATTGCCAAAGCCGCCATTCCAGAAGCCGATGATGCTATTCCAGAACTGTGAGGAAATGTATTTTGTGTATCAATCGTAAAGTGGTACCCTTTTAAAAACGGCAGATAAACTTCAACCCTTTCTAAAAACTTCTGAATTTTTGGTTTGAAATCTTCTTTTGGTTTTCCTTCAAAAAGTAAATCAAAAGAAAAATTTTCTTGATTTTCTTTTTTCGAAAAAGCCAGTTTAGTGATTGTTTTACAATTGTTAAGCGTAAAACTTACCGAAGGATTTGCCGGAATCTGATTGTCTTTTTTTCCCCAATATTTAACTAATGCAATATTGCTGGGAGCGCTCCACTCAAAGTTTCCGTTTTCGATGGTTGAAGTATATGGATTTGGAATAAAATCAGCTGCTGTAAACATGAATTATAAATTTTGGCAAAGATAGTTTTTAAAATATTTCACCATATAAGTTATATAAGAAATTATATGTAAGCTTTGCTAAAATGAACTTATATCACTTATATGGTTTCCAAATATCTTTTGACTATTTTTGGATACAAAATTTGATAAAATGAATAAGATCGTCAAAATCGTAATTGCTTTAATTATTTGTTTAGCAGTAGGATATTCTGCCAGTACAGTAACCAGACCCAGTGTAGAATCGTGGTATCCAACTATTGCAAAGCCTGTTTTTAATCCGCCAAATTGGATTTTTATGCCGGTTTGGACAATACTTTACATTTTTATGGCAATTGCAGCAGCATTAGTTTGGGACAAAATAAAAGAACAAACCGAAAAGGTAAAAACAGCACTCCTCTTCTTTCTGATTCAATTAACACTCAATGCGATTTGGTCGTATTTATTCTTCGGATTAAAAAATCCGCTTTTGGCTTTGATTGAAATTGTGCTTTTATGGCTGATGATTTATGAAACGTATTTAAAATTCACCAAAATCAATAAAATCTCAGGCTATTTATTAATTCCGTATTTAGCTTGGGTTGGGTTTGCGACGGTTTTGAACGCCAGTATCTGGTGGCTGAATAAGTAAAATTTAGTTTAAAGTTAAGCTATTTCAATTCCTGAAACTCTTTGTTTTTGGTATATAAAAAGTCCATTGTAGCCAAAACATTCGGGTGCTCTAAAAGGGTTTTCGATTTTGGATCGGCATCGCAGAACTCAAGGAAAAGTTCTTTTTGATCAGGATTAAGGTTTAAATTTTTAGTAAAAAAATCTGGAGGACAGTAGGCAGCGGCATGTTTTTTAAAACGATTGTCAACTTCGTATTTTTCTTTGGGATGTGAACTTCCTAAAGGTATATTCATGTTTGCAGAATATCTTATTCTGCCATCATTTACGCCAGTGTAACGAGTAAGATCGTTTGCAGTTTTGCGATTGTTTATCTCATTTACTTTTTCGGCATCAAACACTACTTTTTGAAATTTTATTGCTGTAATTACGACTTCATTAAGCTCTTCGGCTTTAGTAATCATATTAATCACAAGATTATTATTCTTTAAATTTTCGGATGTAAGTTTCAACCTTGTAAAGAAATAATCTTTAGAGAAAAAAAGTAAACTGTCTTGTTCTTTTGCCAGAATAGAGAATTCTCCGAGTTCATTTGTTCTCGTGCTGGTTTTAGCGGTTTTATTAATAACTTCAACTTTATTAAGAGGAATTTTGTTAGCGAGAACTTTTCCGTGAAGTAATTTTTCTGTTTGAGAAATAGAGAGCTGGTAAGTGAAAAAAGAAATCGTGGTAAGTAATTTTACTTTCATCTAATGGTATTTAGTTGATTGTAAAATTATTAGAATACTCTTAATGAAAACTTACGGAATATGTAAATTCTTGTTAATAAAACAATCCTGATTTTTGGACGAATTTTTCTAATTCACCATTATTACATAAAACAGGTCCGTGACCAAAACACAATATTTTAGGTTTTAATGATGCAAGTTTTACTATTGATTTTCTATTGGTTTCTTTGTCAGCCGTAAATAAATGAGGAGGTTCGTTTAGACCAACTTTTGTTGTCAATAAATTCATATTGGTTAGAACATCGCCCACAATTAAAACGCCGTCTTTTTCTCTGAAAAAAGATAAATGTCCGCTGGAATGTCCCGGCGTTTCAATAACAGTAAAGCCGCCAATTTGATCGCCTTCTTTTAAGGTTTCAGAAACTAGATGTCCTTTTCCTGCCCAAAATTGTTTTTGAAATTTGGATATAATATGATTTGAGTTTGGGTATTCTGTAACTACATTTCCGTTTTCGGAAAATTCTTTTTCGGGCTCACTGCACAAAAGAGGAATGTTCAAAGTTTCGCAGATTATTTTACTGCTTCCCTGATGATCAGCGTGAGCGTGCGTCAGCGCGTGTTTGGTTATGTTTTTGTCTTTTAAAGCTTTTAGAATTGTTCCGCTTGAACTGCGGATTCCGGCATCAATTAAAATATCTTCAATTACATAACAATTAATTGCATTTCGTGGAAATAACGAAATTTGGTAAACGTCTTTGGCAATATTTTTCATCTTTTCAAATTTTATTTTGACAAAGATTTGAATTCCGTTTTTCAATTCACTTGATAAATGTTAAGAAATATCTTGACGGATTCTGCTCAAAGATTCGGGTGTAATTCCGAGAAAGGAAGCGATATAAATTAATGGAGTTCGCTGAATTATTTTGGCTGGAGCCGATGTTAAAAAAGTCTGGTATTTTTCTTTGGCGGGAATCATTTGAAGTTTTAAAACGCGATCAGCCATGCAAAGATAATTTTGTTCAGCAAGAATTCTTCCAACCCGTTCCCAATTCGGAATCTCCGAATATAAATACTGCATCTTTTCAAAAGTAATCGAAAGTACTTCGCAATCTTCAATACATTGAATATTTTCAAAAGAAACCGATTGATTTATAAAGCTGGAATACGAAGCAATAAAACAGTCATCGCAGCTTAAATAAGTCGTAATTTCTTTTCCATCTTTCAGGTAATAAACACGGGCTAAACCTTCAACAATAAAAAAGATTTTACTGCTGATTTTTCCCATTGAGGAAAGAAAATCTTTAGTTGTAAATTTTTCATATTCAAAACAAGAATCAATCTTTTCGATTTCATTTTCAGAAAACGAAGCGATTGATAGGATTTGTTTTTGTAATGAAGCATTCATGATTTATAATATGGCAATTAATTCTGAAGCATTGTTTATAACCACTTTTGCACCGCTGGCTTTTAGTTCTTCTTCGGTTCTGTAACCCCACGAAACGCCAATTGGAAACATATTAGCGTTTACGGCAGTTTTCATGTCAATATCAGAATCGCCTACAAAGAGAATTTCTTCGGGTTTTAAATTCCATTTTTTACTGATTTCCACAGCTTCAAACGGATTTGGTTTTTTTAATTCTTCTGTGCTTAAACCAACCGCTGTATCAAAAGAATTTGGAAATATTTCTGATGCTATTTTCTTAGTCAATTCATCGGCTTTATTCGAGAAAACAGCCATTTTGATGTTTTGCGAATTCAGGTTTTCCAACAATTCTAGAATACCTTCGTACGGTTTTGTTTTTACAGTACACATTTCACGATATTCGTTAACCATGCATTCAAAACAAATTTCAATCTGTTCGTCTGAATTATTTGTTTCAGGAAGTGCTTTGCTGACTAGATTTCGCAAACCGCTTCCAATAAAATATTGATACGTTTCGTAAGTATGAGTTGGATAATTTAGACCTTTCAGCACAATGTTCATTGCATCTGAGATATCTTCTAACGAGTTTACTAATGTTCCGTCTAAATCAAAAATAATTCCTTTAAATTTCATTCTATTAAATATTATTGGCTAAAATAAACCCGCTTGTCCAGGCATTTTGAAAATTAAAACCTCCAGTTATCGCATCGATATTTACAATTTCGCCCGCAAAATAAAGGTTTTCATGAATTTTACTTTGCATCGTTTTGAAGTTGATTTCTTTTAAATCAATTCCGCCAGCCGTTACAAATTCTTCTTTAAAAGTACTTTTTCCGTTGACTTTAAATTCGGCTTTTGTTAATTGTGAAGTCAGATTTTGCAATTGATTTTTAGATAAATCTGCCCATTTGGTCTCCGTTTCAATTCCTGAAGCTAAAACCAAACTTTCCCATAAACGGTTCGGAAAGTCGAAAGGAGATTTTTTAGAAACTGCTTTTTTAGCATGTTCTTGTTTTAAGTCTTTCAGAATTTTCTCGGCATCTTCAAAATCAACGTCATTTAGCCAATTGACAAAAATGGTAAACTGATAATTTTTATCGTGTAAAATGCGTGCGCCCCAAGCCGAAAGTTTTAGAATAGCTGGACCGCTCATTCCACAATGTGTAATTAATAAAGGTCCTGTCGATTCTAATTTGGTATCTTTTACATTAACGGTAACTTTTGCGGCAACGCCTGGTAATTCCTTAATTCGAGAATCTTTTATATTGAAAGTAAATAGGGAAGGAACGGGGCTCACAATGGCGTGGCCATGTTCCTGAAGCATTTCCCATATTTTTGGATTGCTTCCTGTTGCCATTACTAATTTTTCGGCAGCGAAATTGTCACTTTGGGTATCAATTTTCCAGTGATTTTCTTTTTTGAAAATCGATTGTACGCTTTGTCCTGTCAATACTTTTATGCCTAATTTTTCGGTTGCTTTTAAAAAACAATCAATTATGGTTTGTGATGAATTAGAAACGGGAAACATTCTTCCATCTTCTTCGATTTTTAATTCTACACCGTGTTTTTGGAACCATTCGATTGTATCTCCAGAACAAAATTGATGGAAAGGTCCGCGAAGTTCTTTTTCGCCGCGAGGATAAAATTTAACCAATTCGTTGGGTTCAAAACAAGCGTGTGTAACGTTGCATCGTCCGCCGCCAGAAACGCGGACTTTAGAAAGGACTTCTTTTCCTCTTTCTAAAATGGCAATTTTAAGTTTCGGATTTTTCTCTGCAATATTAATTGCTGTGAAAAAACCTGCCGCGCCTCCGCCAACGATTATTATGTCGAAATTTTTGATCATATTTTTTTGGGTTGCCACGAATGGCACTAATTTTTTTTGCCACAGATTATACAGATTAAAAGGATTTTTTCTTTCGCCACGAATTTCACTAATTTCCACGAATTATTTTATGATGCTAAAATTTGTGTCAATTCGTGTAATTCGTGGCAAACAAATCTGTGGCTATTTTATATTTTGTCTGGATTATCAGAGATAATTCCGTTTACGTTGTAACTTTTTACTTTTTCAATGTCTTCTTCTGAATTTACCGTCCAGGGTAAAACTAAGAATCCTTTTTCCTGAATTTCCTTTACATTTTCTTCATTCAATAAATTAAAATCAGGATGAATTGCTTTTGCTTTTATAGTTTCGGCGAAAGCCAGAGCGGTATCAAGGTTTTCTTCTGTTAAAACACCAATTGGAATATTTGGATTTAAAATTGAAGTCTCTTCCAGCATATTCCAATCGAAACTTGAAATGATGAAATGATTGTAATTCCAGTTTTTTTCTGAAATATATTCCTCAATTAACGTCACAACTTTACTTGGAGTTTCTAAACCTTTTAATTCGATATTGATCAGGCATTTTTTGTCGACCAAATCAAAAACTTCGTTTAAAGTTGGGATTTGATATTTTTCATCAATCAAAAACGATTTTAATTCAGCTAAAGAAAAATCATTTACAAGACCTTTTCCGTTAGTTGTTCTGTCTATCGTTTCGTCGTGAATTACGATGATATGTTTGTCAGCGCTTAAGTGAACATCAAGTTCAATTCCGTCTGAATTTAGATCTAAGGCTTTTTGGAAAGCTTGAAGTGTATTTTCAGGTTCGTAGGCTTTGGCACCTCGATGTGCAATCTTGAGCATCTGTTGTTTGTTTAACCGCAAAGGTCGCAAAGTTTTACGCAAAGGTTGCAAGGATTATAAAAAAAGTTAGCCACAGATTATGAGGATTAAAAAGATTTTTTCTTTCGCAACGAATTGCACGAATTTTCACAAATTTAAATATGATAAAATAATTCGTGAAAATTCGTGTAATTTGTGGCAAACAAATCTGTGTTAATCCTTTAATCTGTGGCTAAAAACCTTTGCGAACCTCGCGTAAAACTTTGCGCTCTTTGCGGTTAGATCAGTTCCAGTAAAACAATATCAAAATCATTGTCTATAATTACTTTTCCATCAACAACTTCAACATTTTGATTGGAATAAGTGTCCTTTAATTTAGTTCCATTTGGGAATACGTCGCCAACAGGAAGTTCTTTTCTGCCTTTTGGTAAATCTACTCCCATAACCACTTTGTCTGTAAAAACACCTTTAGTAAAAGTTCTAGAGAAAGTATAAGGATACGGATTAATCAGTTGGTGAACGCCTGCTCCAACAGCAGGATGATTTCTTCTAAACTGCCCTAATTTCTGCCAATGCAAAAGTGTTTTTTGTGTTTCAGAATTGTTCTGAATATCGTCCCAATTCATATTCGAACGTAGAGTGGCATCGCCATTTGTACCTTCAACAACTAAAGAACGATTCGATTCGTCACCATAATAAACCTGCGACATTCCTGGAGAAAGCAGTAGTTTGCTTCCAGCTTCGATACCTTTTACTCGATTGGCATCAAAAGGCTGTCCATCATCGTGTGAAGACATATAGTTTAAAACCGAATAACCTTTTAAGTCATTGTTCAAAGCATTCGAATATTTCGAAAATAAACCTTCATAATCGTTTTGAGCAGCATTCCATTTAAATTCAAAATTGATCATGCTATTGAAACCATTCTGAAAATAATTGACTTTTCTATCTCCAAAATCATAATCCTGCCCGCCGCTTATTCCGTAACCGTAAACCTCCGCAATAGTATAAAACGGATTTTGATCTAAAACTTCCAGCGGATGATGTTTCTTCCAATTTTCAAATGCATAATCACATTCTTTCTTAAAATCGGACCAAACGCCTTCTTCCGTATGTTTTACGGTATCGGCACGATAACCGTCAATTCCGAATTCGAAAATATAATCCGTAAGCCATTTTATGATGTAATATTTCGGACTTCTTGGATAACCTGTTCTTTTGAAAAATTCATCCAATGAAGCGATTTCTTTTTCATAACGCCCTTCTTTTTTCCATTTTTCGACTAAAAAAGGAGGCAGTTCTACGTTTTGAGTACTTTCGGTTTTTACGTCTGGAAGATTTTCTACCAAAGTACACATTGTAGTATTTTCAAATGATTTGTAATCGCAGACAACGCCGGTTCTAACCCAGTCTGAAGGCCAAACGGGATCTTCGGGAGTTACGGGTCCGGTATGATTAATTACGCCATCTAGAACTATTCTAATTCCTTTTTCGTGTGCTTTTTTTACCAGATTAGCTAAATCTTCTTTAGTTCCAAAGTTCGGATCAAGAGCCGTCCAGTCTTTTGCCCAATAACCATGAAAGCCGTAACTAAGACCTGTTCCTTCGTCAACACCGTCGTGAATCTGTTCTACAATCGGCGTAAGCCAAATGGCATTTATTCCTAGTTTTTCAAAATATCCGGATTCGATTTTTTTGGTAATTCCGATGATGTCACCGCCTTCAAAGCCGCGTAATTTTCCAGGAGTTTTGGTTCGGTTAAAATTGACGTCGTTTGAAGTATCTCCATTGTAAAAACGATCTGTAAGTAAAAAATAAACATTTGCCCCTTCCCAAACGAAAGGTGTTTTCGAAGTATTGTCTTTATTCATTGAAACTGATTTTGAGCCAGAACAACTCAATGTTAAGTATACTAAAGATAAAAAAAGGAAAGTGTATTTTTTCATTATTTTAGAATATTTTAGGATGCATTGTGTTGAAAAAAAATAGCCACAGATTAAAGGATTTAAAAGGATTTTTTTTCGTTTGCCACGAATTGCACAAATTTCCACGAATTATTATATACAAAATAAATTAGTGAAAATTCGGGAAATTCGTGGCGAATAAAATCTGTGTTAATCGTATTAATCTGTGGCTAAAATCCTTTGCGTAGACGCACTGCAGTGTGCCTCTACGTTATATGCTGTGTGTTTAAAATTATTCCAATTCTAAGACCAAAGCTGATTTTGGTTCTAAAGTAATTTCAGAAGTTAAATCAAATGTTTTTCCTGTAATTACATCTTTTCCTGATTTAAAGTTTTTGATGCTTTCTTTGAAACGGTTTGTTTTTACAACCTGTTCTTTTGCATTGTTATTGAAAACTACCATAACCGTTTTAGCATCTGTATATCTGAAATACACATAAGTATTATTTTCTGGAATATAATGCGTCATTTTTCCGAAATGAACCGCTTCGTTTGTTTTTCTCCAGTTGAACAATTTCGAAGAGAAATCAAAGAAAGCCGCTTGCTCTGTTGTTCTTCCTTCTTTGGTAAAAGCATTATTTTTGTCGCCAGCCCAACCGCCTGGGAAATCCTGACGAATATCGGCATCGCCGCCTTTTCCTTTATCACCGCCCATTCCGATTTCTGATCCGTAATAGATTTGCGGAATTCCACGAACTGTTGCTAATAAAGTCATCGCCAGTTTGTATTTTGGTAAATCATATTTGAACTTTTCATTCATACGATCTGTATCATGATTTTCGGAAAAAACCAAAATATTATTGGTGTTTGGATATAAAAAATCCATCGCAAAATTGTTGTAGAATTTAATCAATCCGTTGTCCCAGCTCGGTTCGTTTTCATTGAAAGCAGAAGTAATTTGGCTTTGAAGCGTAAAATCCATTACACTTGGAAGATTGGAATTGTAGTTTTCGATGGCACCAACTTTACTGTCTTTCTGCCAAAAAGCTAAATTTGCCTGATTGTGCATCCAGATTTCACCCACAATATTAAAATTCGGATATTCATCTGTAATAGATTTTGCCCAATTTGCCATTGCCGTTTTATCCGAATAATTATAAGTATCTACTCTAAATCCGTCAAGATTGGCAAATTCAATCCACCAAATGGCATTTTGAGTTAAATATTTTGCAACTAAAGGATTTCTTAAATTTAAATCTGGCATTGAAGGTACAAACCAACCGTCAACACAAACTTCCTGATCTATTTTAGAAGCGTGAATATCTGTAATTACTTCACGACGGTGATGTGTTTGTGTGAAAGTTTCGAATTGATTGAACCATGTTTTGGTTGGAATATCTTTCATCATCCAGTGTGTAATTCCCCAGTGATTGGTTACATAATCCATAACCAATTTCATGTTCTTTTTATGCATTTCTGCCGATAAACGAGCGTAATCATCGTTTGTTCCGTAACGTGGGTCGATTTTGTAAACATCAGATTGTCCGTACGTATGATACGAGTGCTGTTTGTCATTGTCTTCGCATAAAGGCGTGCTCCAGATTGTTGTCGCGCCAAGAGAAGAAATATAATCTAAGTTTTTAATAATTCCTTCGATATCTCCACCGTGACGTCCGCTTGGATCTTGACGGTTTCCTTTTTCAGTTAAAGAAGCATCGCTGTCATTTTTAGGATTTCCATTAGCAAAACGATCCGGCATGATTAGGTAAATCAAATCTGATGCGTCATAACTTTTTCTGTCTGCCGAATTTGCTCTTCTTTCTTTCAGAGCATATTTTTGTTTAAAGGCAATTTTATTATTGTTTTTGAAAGAGAAAACCAATTCGGAAGCTTTTACGTCTTTTGTATCGATGGTTACGAAAAGATAGTTTGGATTTTCTGTTTTTTCTACATTTTTAATCACAACATTATTCGAAACAGAAGCTTCATATTGTGCAATATTTTTTCCGTAGAACATAATCTGCAGTTCTGAATTTTTCATTCCTGCGTACCAAAATGGTGGTTCTACTTTTTGGATTTGCGCTTTCGTGGAAGCGGAAAACAACAAAATCAATAAGGCTAATTTATAGATAAGTGATGTTTTTTGGTTTTTCATAGTAAAGATGAATTTAAACCATATAAGAAATGTAAGAACATTTAAGACAAAAACTGGGGAGATTTCTATTTAAATGGCCTTACATTTCTTATATGGTTTATTAATTATTTATTTTCAATAATACTTATCGCATAACCTCCTCCCGGAGCAGAAAACTGAGATAATTTTGATTTATTAGTTACAGCAATTTTTTTGATAGTATAAGCCTGCGGATTTGTTTTGTAATGCGCATCTTTTGCATCAGCATAAATTGTTGCAGTATATTTTTTTCCTTTTTCAAGGAAGCTGAAATCGATGTTAGACGTACGAGGAGTTTCTCCGTTTACGTTTCCAACGAACCAGTTGTTTGTTCCTTTTGCTTTACGAGCAACCGTGATAAAATCTCCCGGCTCAGCTTCAATATATTTACTTTCTGACCAATCTACAGCCACATCTTTAATGAATTGGAATGCATCTGGAAAACGGTTGTAGTTTTCTGGAGTATCGGCAGCCATTTGTAACGGACTGTACATAGTAACATATAAAGCCAATTGGTTTGCAATTGTACTATTTACATGCGATTTGTTTTCAGGATTCATTTTGCTGATATCCATTTCGAAGATTCCCGGAGTGTAATCCATTGGACCTCCAATTAAACGTGTAAATGGTAAAACGGTAACGTGATTTGGTTTAGAACCTCCAAAAGCTTGGTATTCTGTTCCTCTTGCTGCTTCGTTTCCAATTAAGTTAGGATACGTTCTTGCAATTCCTGTTGGACGAACTGCTTCGTGAGCGTTTACCATAATTTTATAATCAGCTGCTTTTTCGATAGCATATTGGTAGTGGTTTACAATCCATTGGCTGTAATGGTTTTCACCTCTTGGTAAAATATCACCTACATAACCGCTTTTTACAGCATCATATCCGTTATCGTTCATGAATTTGTAAGCAGCATCCATATGGCGCTCGTAGTTACGAACAGATCCAGAAGTTTCGTGGTGCATGATAATTTTTACACCTTTAGATTTTGCATATTCGTGCAGCCCTTTTACGTCGAAATCCGGGTAAGGAGTCAAGAAATCAAAAACATAATCTTTAGAATGTCCGAACCAGTCTTCCCAGCCTTCATTCCATCCTTCAACTAAAACGGCGTCAAAACCATTTGCAGCAGCGAAATCAATGTATTTTTTTACGTTAGCATTGTTTGCACCGTGCGTTCCGTTTGGTTTTGCTTTTGCGAAATCTGTAACACCTAATTGAACTGTTGGGTAATCATTAGTATATGACCAAGAGCTTTTTCCTGTAATCATTTCCCACCAAACACCAACATATTTTACGGGTTTAATCCAAGAAGTATTGTCAATTTTTGATGGATCGTTTAAGTTATAAGTCATTTTTGAAGCTAAGATTTCTCTAGCGTCGTCGCTTACCATAATTGTTCTCCAAGGAGAGTGGCTTGGTGCCTGCATATACCCTTTATCACCTTTTGCATCTGGAGTTAACCAAGACGTGAAAGTCAGGTTTTTGTCATCTAAATTTAAGTGCATACAAGAATAGTTGATCAAAGCTGCTTCGTGCAAGTTGATATAAATTCCGTCATTAGTCTTTAACATCAAAGAAGTCTGAACTCCTGTTGGTGAAAAAGATTTCTGAGAAACGTTTGCTGTATATGCTTTTTCAGAAAGGCCTCTAATTTCAGATAATTTTGATTTTGTATAATCGTATTCCTGAGTGTCATAATCTCCTGGAATCCAGAAAGCAGTATGATCTCCCGTCATGGCAAATTGAGATCTTTCTTCTTTAATTACAAAATAAGTAAGATTCTTTTGTGCTGGGAATTCATATCTAAATCCAAGTCCGTCTTCGAATAAACGGAAACGAATTACGATTTGTCTGTCTGTTCCTTTTTGGTTTAAAGTTACAGCCAGTTCATTATAATGATTTCTAATGTGATCTACTTCTCCCCAAACTGGTTTCCAAGTTTCATCAAAAGTGGAAGTTTTAGTATCAACAACTGTAAAGTCATTCAATAAAGATTTTTTATCATCTTTAAGTTCAAGACCTAATTTACTGGTTTTTACAACTTCTTTGTTTTTGTATTTTAAATTGTACGTTGGAGTTCCGTCGTTTTGAAGAGAAAATTCCATTACGAACTTGCCTTCGGGTGATTTTAATTGTTGTGCTTCTGCAATTGAGCTAAAAGCAAACAAGATTAAACTTGCGAAAAATAAGTTTTTCATGTTTTTTAGTTTTTAAGGGTATTGTAATTTAATTTATTTGTACAAATTTACTTGCAATTTCAGCATTTCCATTAACGATAATTGTTAAATCTTGATCGCCGTCTACAGTAAATGTTGTTTCGTTATGATTTACAGCTACTTTTAAAATTTGGTTTCTGAAATTAATTTTAAAAGAATAACCTTTCCATTCTTTTGGAATTTTCGGAGAGAAATGCAATTGATCATTTTTTACTCTCATTCCGCCAAAACCTTCTACAATACTCATCCATGTTCCAGCCATTGAAGTGATGTGACAGCCTTCTTCCACTTCTTTATTGTAATCATCCAAATCAAGACGAGAAGTTCTTAAGTAGAAAGTATACGCCATATCCATTTTGTCTAAAACGGCAGCCTGAATCGAGTGCACACAAGGTGAAAGAGAACTTTCATGAACCGTAAATGATTCATAAAAATCGAAGTTTCTTTCTAATTCTTCTCTTGAAAAATGATCTTCGAAGAAATAGAAACATTGTAAAACGTCGGCTTGCTTAATATAAGGAGAACGTAAAACACGATCCCAAGACCATTTTTGGTTAATTGGACGCTGTGAACGATCTAAATCTTTTACGGGAACTAAATCTTTGTCTAAGAAACCGTCTTGCTGTAAATAAACACCGAGTTCTTTAGAAATAGGGAAGTACATATTGTCTGCCACTTTTTTCCATTCTTTGATTTCTTCAGATGAAAGATTTACTTTTTCTAAAACGCGTTTGTGATCTGCAGGATATTCTGCGCCAACTTTTGTAATTTGTTCAGCCGCAAAATCGATACACCATTTTGCAATATAATTCGTGTAGAAATTATTATTGATGTTGTTCTCGTATTCGTTTGGACCTGTAACTCCCAAAATCACGTATTGATTTTTTTCTTTTGAGAAAGATGCTCTTTGGTGCCAGAAACGTGCAATACCAATTAAAACTTCTAAACCTTTTTCCGGAATATAAGAGTAATCTCCGGTGAAACGGTAATAGTTGTAAATCGCAAAAGCAATTGCTCCATTTCTGTGGATTTCTTCGTGTGTAATTTCCCATTCGTTATGGCATTCTTCACCGTTCATGGTAACCATTGGATACAACGCTGCGCCGTTTTTGAAACCTAAATTGTCTTTGGCATTTTCAATCGCTTTGTCTAATTGATTGAAACGATAGGTCAATAAATTACGTGCAACTTGCTGATCTTTTGTTGCCATGTAAAAAGGAATACAATATGCTTCAGTATCCCAATATGTTGATCCGCCGTATTTTTCTCCGGTGAAACCTTTTGGACCAATGTTCAAACGAGAATCTTTTCCTGAATAGGTTTGGTTTAATTGGAAGATGTTGAAACGAATTCCTTGCTGTGCTTTTACATCGCCTTCAATGGTAATATCTGACATTTCCCAGATTTTTGCCCAAGCCTCAATTTGATTTTGAAGCAAAGTATCATATCCTAAAGCAACTGCAGATTTTATTACTTTTTCGGCTCCAGCCAAAGTATTTTCGTGATTTAAAGAAACGGTATATCCACCAATTTTCTGGATTGATGAGGTTTGTCCTTTTGCAATAATAGTTCCGTAAGTGTATTGAACTTTATCTGTTGTTGAATCGATTGTAGATGGCGAAACATTGATGTTTTCTCCGTTTGCCAAAATCATATTGTGCATGAAAGTTGTAACTTTAAAATGCGTTTTAAACGTTTGAGCGGTTACAAAAGCTTCATTTGTTCCTTTTTTAACTTCAAGCGGTTCCCAGAATTTTTCTTCCCAGTTGGCATCTTCATTGGTTACACCAGCGTCAATGTAAGGTTTGTAAACGATTTTTGCATCTTTATTTAAAGGTGTAATATCGTATTTAATGATTCCTGCTTCGTCTAAATCTAACGAAAGAAAACGACGAACGTTAACGGCAATTTCAGTTCCGTTTTTTAGAACTGCTTCAAAAGAACGATTGTACCATCCTTCTTTCATATTCAATTCTCTGCGGAAGTTTCTAACTTCGGTACAAGTATTTAAATCAAGATTTTCTTCGTTGATTTCAATGTCAATTCCTATCCAGTTTGGAGCGTTAAGTACTTTGGCAAAATATTTTGGATAACCGTTTTTCCACCAGCCCACTTTTGTTTTATCTGGATAATAAATTCCTGCAATATAACTTCCCTGAAAAGTTTCAGCTGAATAAGTTTCTTCAAAATTGGCGCGTTGTCCCATAGCGCCGTTCCCGATACTAAAAAGACTTTCAGAAGATTTTACTCTTTCGGCATCAAATCCTTCTTCAATAATAGACCAATTGTCTGGTTTTATATAATCTTGGTTCATCTCTTTTTAATTAGATAATACGGCAATTTGATAATTAGATAATTGCCTTGGTTTTTAATAACTTTTTTACATTCATTTGAGTAATTGTGGCATTAGAATATTTGTCGTTGCGATTAATTATCTCATTGACACATTTTCTAATTATCCAATTAACTTCTCAATAAAGCTTGTTTCGATTTGGGTAAAATCTTTAAAAATATAATCAGCCTCATGCAAAATTGTTTCCTCACCAATTCCCACACTTACCATTTCTCCTATGTTTGCTGCCTGAATTCCGGCAACAGAATCTTCAAATACAATTGAATTTTTTGGATCAATGTTTAATAATTGAGCCGCTTTTAAGAAAACTTCAGGATCTGGTTTTGCATTGGTAACATCATTTCCGTCAACAATAACATCGAAATACGAAATGATTCCTGTTTTTTCTAAAATTGGTCTTGCATTTTTACTGGCAGAGCCTAATGCAATTCCTTGGTTTTTATCTTTTAATAATTGCAGAATTTTAAAAACTCCTGGAAGAATCTCACTTTCATCCATATCAACTAAATAAGATAAATAGTCTTCGTTTTTTTGAATCAGCCATTTGTCTTTGTCTTCCTGAGAAGCCTGAACATTTCCTAATCCAAGTATAATGTCTAACGAACGAACTCGGCTTACGCCTTTTAAAAGTTCGTTGTCCTCATGTGTAAAATTTATATTTAATGATTGGGCAATTTTCTGCCATGCTAAAAAGTGGTATTTAGCGGTATCGACAATTACGCCATCAAGATCGAATATGAAAGCTTTTTTGTTCATTGTAATTGAAATTCTTCTTTAAGATTTTTGAATAGTGTCGTCTACATCTTTTACTTTGTAGACTAAAAGAGCGGCAATTAAAAAGCTTACTCCGCTTGTAATTAAGGCATAAATTGCGTCGCCATTGTAAAGGTATTTTACAATTGGACCGCCAATTAATGCGTTTACAATTTGTGGAATAACAACAAAAAAGTTGAAGATTCCCATGTAAACTCCCATCTTTTTTGGAGCAATAGATCCTGCAAGAATTGCGTAAGGCATTGCCAGAATACTTGCCCAGGCAACTCCAATTAAAATCATTGGCAATACAACCCAGTCTTCATTTGGCATAAAATAAATAGAGATTAAACCTATTCCTCCAATGATTAATGAAACGGCGTGAGTTGATTTTCTTCCGATTTTTTTAGCGATGTACGGTAAGAAAAACAAAGCGACAATAGCAGAAACCAAGTTGTAAACTCCAAATAAAATTCCGACCCAGTCACCAGCATCTTGATATTGCTGGCTTGAAGTATCTTCTAATGGTAAACCGTAAATGTGATGTGCGATTGCTGGAGTTGTAAAAACCCACATTCCAAATAATCCAAACCAAGAGAAAAACTGCACCCAGCTTAGCTGACGCATTGTAGTTGGCATTTTTGCAAAATCGGTAAAAATGTCTGTGATTTTTGATTTTTCCTCAGAATCAGAAATTGCATCATTTTGCGGATCTTCAAATTTTGCCAATTCTTCTGGCGAATATTCTTTGGTAGTGAACAAGGTTACTAAGATCGAACCAATTAAAACTGCCGCGCCAATGATAAATGACAAAGTCAAATTTAAAGGCACACTTCCGGGAACCGTACTGTTTGAAATGTGAAAGTACTTCGTTAAAACATAAGGCAATGCTGAACCAATTACGGCTCCAAAACCAATTAATGAAGTTTGAATACTGAATCCTGCAGTACGCTGATCTGTTCTTAAATTATCACCAACAAGCGCGCGAAACGGCTCCATAGCAATATTAAAAGAAGCATCCATAATCATTAACATTCCGGCACCAACCCATAAAGCAGGTAAAATAGAAATGAAAATATTAGCCTGAGGCATTAAAATTAATCCTACCGAAGCTAAAATAGCGCCTACAAGAAAGAAGGGTTTTCGTCTGCCGAATCTTCCCCAGGTTTTATCGCTATAATGACCAATTATCGGCTGTACTATTAATCCCATTAGGGGAGCAATAATCCAGAACCATGAAAGTTCATGTACGTCGGCACCAAAAATTTGAAGAATTCTGCTGGCATTTGCATTTTGTAGAGCAAACCCCATTTGTATTCCCAAGAAACCGAAACTCATATTCCAGATTTCCCAGAAACTTAATTTACGCTTTTCCATTATCGTAATTTGAAAAAATTATACGATAAGCGCTTTGCTTATCAAAACTTACTGTTTTTTTCGAAGTAAAAGTAAAAGCCTTGACGGGCGTAAAAGTATAAATTATTTTTTTATTTAAGCTAATAAAAAAGCCATAAATGTTTTTTATGGCTTTAGAATGTGTTGATTTTAAGAAAATTAGTCAGTAGATTCTCTTTTTATTAAATGTGTTTCTATAACTTCTGTAGTATAGTTTTCGTTTTCTTCTTCGTCGTCATTATGTTCGGCTTCGAGTCTTTCAATAAGCATTTTAGCCGCTTTATTTCCCATTTTTTCACCGCTTTGACTTACCGTTGTGATACTTGGTGTAGAGTATTTAGAAATAATTCCGTCAGTAAAAGCAATTACAGCTAAATCTTCGGGAACTTTTAATCCCATTTTCGAAGCTGTTTTAATAATTGTTACAGCAAAAAGCTCATTTACAGCAAAAACAGCATCAAAAGCACGATCATGTAAAAGCTGGCTGATCGTAATTTCGCAGGTATCTACATCTTCAATTTTAATAATTAAATCTTCGTTGAAAGGAAGTCCGTTGTCTAATAAAGCTTTTTCGTAACCATCGGTTCTTAGTTTTCCCACACTTACATAATCAACAGTTGTTACTAAAGCGATTTTTTTCCTTCCATTATCAATCAAACTTTGAACGGCTTCATAAGCTGCTGATTTATCATCAATAATCACTTTATCACACAAAATATCATTAGTCACGCGGTCGAACATTACAACTGGCATTCCTTGATTTATAACTTCTGTAATATGATGAAAGTCGCCTTTGTACTGGGTTTCTTTTGAGAGAGACATAATAAAACCATCGATACTTCCATTGGCTAACATTTCCATATTCAGGACTTCTTTATCAAAAGAATCATCCGATAAACAGATCACAACACTATAGCCATATTCGTTCGCAACTTGTTCAATTCCGTTGATTACAGTAGAGAAAAAATAATGTACAATTTCGGGAATAATAATACCAATACTTTTTGTTTTTCGGTTTTTTAAACTAAGTGCAATGTTGTTTGGTTTATAGTTGTAAAACTTAGCAAAAGCCTGAACTTTTAGTCTGGTTTCTTCTCCAATTTCAAGACTGTTTCTCAGTGATTTTGAGACAGTTGAAATAGAGACGTCTAGTTCCTTTGCAATTTGTTTTAAGGTTATTTTGCGTTTCATGGGAATAGTTGAAAAAAATCTAATTAATAATAAAGGTATCTGATATTTTTATAATTGACAATTTTAACGCTAAAAGATTACAAAAAATAGAAAGTTTTCAACACTACCACGTTTTCGTAACTCAATAAAAATTGTCTCTGGTCGGGCACGTTAATAAATTCATAATTTTGAAATTCGAAGTAAAATTAAAAACTTAACTAACAATCACAAACTCAAACTAATTTAAACAAAAAGTATGAAAACAATTTACAAAAAGTTGTTATTTTTATTCCTATTGTTGCCTTTTAGTGTGTTAGCTCAAAACACTCTTACAGGGACTGTTGTCGATAAAGCAACAGGTCAGCCAATACCGGGAGTAAACGTAAATGTACAAGGTGCTCCAAATGGTGCATCCACCGGATTTGATGGAAATTACCAACTGTCAAATGTTAAAAACGGTAATAAAATCGTTGTATCTTTCATTGGTTACAAAACGGAAACAATAGATTATACAGGTCAAAAAACAATTAATGTTTCTTTACAAGAAGATACAAATCAACTGCAAGAAGTTGTAGTACAGGTGGGTTACGGTACTGTTAAGAAAAAAGATGCAACAGGTTCTGTATCTCAAATTTCTGCTAAAGAATTCAATAAAGGTATTAATGTAACTCCAGAAAGTTTAATCGGAGGACGTATTGCCGGTGTAAATGTTGTTGGAGGAGGAGCTCCGGGAGCAAAAGCAGATATTAGAATTCGTGGTGGATCTTCATTAAGTGCTTCAAATGATCCGTTGATTATTTTAGACGGACTTCCTTTAAGCAATGCTGTTCCAAGTGGTGCTACAAGTATTTTATCTACTATCGATCCAAATGATATTGAATCTTTTACAGTTCTTAAAGATGCTTCTGCAGCTGCAATTTACGGTTCTCGTGCAGCAAATGGTGTAATCGTTATTACTACTAAAAAAGGAACTAAAGGCGGTGTGAAAGTTAATTTCAGTTCTCAGGTAGGTGTTAACACAGTAGCGAATACAGTTGATGTTTTAAACGCAGATCAATTCCGTAATTTGGTAAATACATTAGGAAATGATGCTCAAAAAGCAACAATGGGTACTGCAAGCACTAACTGGCAGAAAGAAATTTTCAATACTGCATTAACTACAAACAATAATATCTCTGTAAGCGGTGCTTTATTTAATAAATTACCAGTGCGTTTATCTGTTGGAAATGTTAATAATCCTGGAATCCTAAGAAACACTTCTTTTGAAAGAACTACGACATCGATATCGTTAAACCCGGTTTTATTTGATAATCACTTAAAAATTGACATCAGCGGAAACTTATCTTTCAGTAAAAATCAATTTCAGGATGAAGATGCAGTCATTGGTGCTGCAATCAGCTTTGATCCAACCCAGTCTCCTTATCAGGCAGGTTCTCGTTACGGAGGTTATTTTGAATGGTTAGAGTCTAATGGAAACATCGCTTTATTGCCTGCAAAAAATCCACTTGCTAGATTAAACCAAGAAGATAAAAGATCTAAATCTACCAGAAAATGGGGTAACATTAGTTTAGACTATAAATTCCACTTCTTTGAAGATTTAAGAATCGTAGCAGAAGCTGGTATCGATAGATTTGACAGCAGCGGTTATAACAGACAAAGTACAGAAAGTATTTTAGGATTTCAGCCAAATGCTTTTACTTCTACAAATTATGTGAATTTAGGTAACTACGATACTTATACTGATGACCTTCAGAATAAAAACTTAAATACTTACTTAAATTATACTAAGACTTTAGGTAAATTAAGAATTGATGCAACAGCGGGTTATAACTACCAATTGTTCCAAAAAGAAAAATATCAGTCAGGAGCGCTTACACAGCCTGCTGCTACAAGAAATGAAGATGTGATCACTGATCCGGATATTAATTTACAATCTTACTTTGGTCGTTTGAACTTAGGATATGACAGTAGATATTTATTGACTTTAAACTATAGAAGAGACGGAACTTCACGTTTTTCTGAAGATAACAGATGGGGTAATTTTATGGGAGGTGCTTTTGCATGGAACATTGCTGAAGAAGCTTTCTTAAAAAATAACGAAACACTTTCTAGTTTAAAATTAAGAGTAGGTTATGGTACAACAGGTCAGCAGGATATTTCTGCTCAATACGATTATTTACGAAGAGTAACTCTTGGTACAATTAATACTCAGTATGTATTTGGCGGTGTTGTTTACAGAACAGCAAGACCAGAGGGTTATAACCAAAATATTAAATGGGAAGAATTAGCAGAGATGAACGTAGGGGTTGATTTTGGATTCTTAAACGATAGAATTACAGGATCTATTAACTATTTCGACAAAAAATCAACTGATTTATTAGCTGATGTATTAGTACCAGATGGTGCTAACTTAAGAAACCAAGGATTTAATAACATTGGTAACTTAAGAACAAAAGGTCTTGAGTTCAGTCTTCAGTCTGATATTGTTAAAAATGATAATTTAACTTGGAATGTGGCTGTTAATGCTACTTACTTAGATCAGAAAATTGAAAACTTAGGACAAAGTGTTCCTGGTTTCGAAGGATATGAAGTAGGAGATAACATTAAAGGAGGAAATGGAAATAAGGTTCTAATTAACACAGTTGGATTTGCTCCAAACTCATTCTTTGTATACGAGCAATTATATGATGCTAATAAAAAACCAATCGCTGGAGCTTATGTAGACAGAAACGGAGATGGTAAAATTGATGCTTCTGATCGTTACAGATATAAAAAACCAACTGCAGATTATACATTTGGTTTATTCTCAACTTTAAACTACAAAAAGTTTGATTTTACAATGAACTGGAGAGCAAGTTTAGGAAATTACATTTTTGATAACGTAAATTCTAATATGGGTTATTCTGATGCCGCTTTAAGAAGAAATGAGGATTTATCTAATCTTAGTTCAGATTATTTGAATACTGGTTTTAAATATGAAGATAATGGAACACAGCGTTATTTATCTAATTACTACATAAAAGATGCTTCTTTTATCAAATTAGATAACGTAACGGTTGGATATACTTTAGATAAATCTTTATTAAAAGATGTTTCTTTAAGATTCTCAGCTGGTGTTCAAAACGTTTTTGTACTTACAAAATATGATGGGTTAGATCCGGAGAAATTCAACGGAATTGACGGTAACGTTTACCCAAGAGCAAGAACATTCTTGTTTGGAGTAAATGCAAGTTTCTAATAGTACATTGAAAAACAAAATTTTAAAACATACAAAATGAAAATATCATTTAAATATATATCTTATTTTTTCCTATTCGTTTTAGGATTAAGTATGACGTTGACTTCGTGTACTGACGATTTAAACGTGACCCCAAAGGATGATGATGAGTTTTTATCTGAAACCTTTTTTGAGGATCCTGCATCTTATAAGCAAGTATTGGCAAAATTATATGCCGGTTTATATGTAGGTGGTAACGATGGTGATGGTGATGCATCGACACCAGGAAAAAATCCAGATATAGCTGGTCTTGGAGGAGATTTCAGCAGTTACTTACGTTTGCTTTTTGTAACTCAGGAATTTACTACTGATGAAGCGATCATTGCTTGGGCAGATGGAACTTTACCAACATTAAATACACAGACCTGGTCTCCTGCAAATGAGTTTTTATACGGAACTTATTCTAGAGCTTCTTATCATATTAGTTTAGCAAATGAGTTTTTAAGACAAACTACAGATGAAAAACTGGATTCAAGAGGAGTTGATGCTGCTTTAAAAGCAGAAATTGCAACGTTTAGAGCCGAAGCACGTTTTTTAAGAGCTTTCTCTTATGTTAACTTAATGGATTTATTTGGTAATGTGCCTATTACTACAGAAAATGATCCAGTAGGATTCTTTTATCCGGAACAAAAATCAAGAGCAGAAGTTTTTGCTTATGTAGAGTCTGAATTGAAAGATTTAGATAACAGTTTAAAAGCTCCAAAATCAAATGAATATGGAAGAATCGACAAAGCTGCTGCTAAATTTTTATTAGCTCAGATTTATTTAAATGCGAAAGTATATACTGGAACAGAAAGAAATAATGATGCTGCAACATTATGCAGTGAAGTTATTAATTCAGGATATACATTTGCAAACGTTCCTTACCGTCACTTATTTTCTGCTAATAATGACAGAAACGGTGCTCAGTCTGAATTTATTTTCCCAATCATCAGTGATGGAAATGCAATTAGAGCAACTGGTGGAGGAATGAGTTTTATTTTACACGCTTCTATTGGAGGTAGTATTGATGCTGCTTCACAAGGTATGGATGGTGGATGGCAGGGAATCAGAACACGCAAAGAATTTATTGCTAGTTTTGGTACACCAACAGGTTCATTTGATTTTTATCAAACAAAAAACAAAAATCTGGCAAACAATACAGGTATCTTAGTTAATAAAGATGGTCAGGCTTTTGATTCAAGTGATAAAAACGAAAAAGATGCAGGTTACAACGCTAACAATACGTATTTATTCAATCTTGTAACAGGTGTAATTACTCTAAACGGTGTTACAGTTCCTGCTCCAACAGGTTTCACGAATGCTCCGGTATCTTTAGGAAAACAACAAGTTTGGGGAGACAAACGATTATATGCTTACACTCCCGGTCAAGCATTAGATATTGCTAATACATCAACATTTACAGATGGTTATGCACTAACTAAGTTTACAAACGTAAACTCAGATGGTACAGCTGCTCAAAGAACAGATATTCCAGATACTGATTTCCCTATGTTTAGACTTACAGATGCTTATTTAATGTATGCAGAAGCAACTTTAAGAGGTGCAGCATCAGGAAATGTAGCTACGGCGGTTGGTTATATTAACCAAATTAGAACAAGAGCAAACGCTCCAACAATTACAGCTGCAGATTTAACATTAGATTTTATTTTGGCTGAAAGAGGAAGAGAGTTGTATTGGGAATGTCACAGAAGAACTGATTTAATTCGTTTTGGCAAATTTACAGGAGGAGATAAAATCTGGCAATGGAAAGGTGGAGTTCAAAGCGGATCATCTACAGCTTCATTCAGAGACTTAATGCCTATTCCTGCAAAAACGATTCAGGCAAATCCAACTTTGAAACAAAATACAGGATATTTCTAAACCTCATAAAACTGTAAAATGAAAAATATATATAAAATTTTAATCGCATTTATTGGTGTATTAGCAGTATCGTGTAATGCGGACGCTGTTGATGAAAGACCAGTTGTTGATGGTGTTATTATACCAGAAATCACTGCACCTGCAACAGGACAAACTTATGTTTTAGATGTAGATGATGCAGCAAATGAAGCAGCAAAATTTACATGGTCTGCCGCTAAATATTCTAGCCCTGTAGCTGTTAATTATACCTTATTAATTGATAAAAAAGGCGGTGATTTTTCTGCTGCAAAAACACTTGAAACTACTACTGCCAGTTTAACAGAAGTTTCTGTGCTGGTTAGAGATTTAAATCAGGCTGCAATCGATCTTGGAGGAGAACCAGAAGTAGCAGCATTGTACGATGTAAAAATTGCATCGAATATTTCCGGGGCATTTCAACAGCTTTCTAAAGGTGTAATCACAATTAGTGTAACTCCTTATTTAGGAAGAGTTGACTATGCGTTTACAGATTGGTACTTAATTGGAGCTGCTGTAGCTGGCGGATGGGACAATAATGTTGATACTAAACACCAGCCAATGTTTAGAGATGGAAAAGCATCTGATAAATATAAATTCGTAGGATATTTTAAAGCAGGTAACTTCAAATTAATTTCTGAAAAAGGAAGCTGGGCATCTCAACTAGGTAAAGCTAGTGAAGGTTCTATTGATATTAAAGATAATGCAGGAGAATTTACGATTCCAGCAGACGGATATTATGCTTTTGAGTTCAATACTACATCTTTGAAATATACTTTAAAAGCGTATGAAGATGCAGCAGTTATAGCAAAAACATATACGAATGTTGCTATTATTGGAAGTACTATTAATCCTGATTGGGCTACTTCGACTCAATTGGATCAGTCAGCTTTTGATAAACATGCTTGGTCATTAGGAGCAACAAACCTAGAAGAAGGAGAGGCTAAATTTAGAGCAAATAATTCTTGGGATGTAAATTGGGGAGGAACTACTGCCTTTTCAGGTGGAGGAAACGGAGAAAACATACCAGTAGCAAAATCTAAATATGTTATTTATTTTAATGATTTAGATGGAAGTTATTTGATGATTCCTAATCAGGAATAAAAGTTTTCATAAAATAAAAAAAGGGCTGTCTGCTGGACAGCCCTTTTTTTAATCAGGCTGACTAACCTAAATAACCACACATTATGAAAAAAACTTTACTATCAATATTTTTATTGATGGCAGTAACTATTTTTGCCCAGCAGCAAACGGTTACTTATTCAATAAACCCGCCAACTTTTGAAGATACAACTCCTGTAACGATTACGATTAATGGTACAAGTATTAATGAAAGTAATTGGGGAATTACAGATCACTCCTTATATATGTGGGCTTGGGCTTTTGATACCAACGATACTACTCAAAAAGGAACTCCGGATAATGGTGCCTGGGAAGCTTCAAGCGAAGCCAGCAAGTTTACGTACAACGCAGGTACTGATACTTATACCAAAACAATTACACCTGCAGCTTATTACAATACAACAGGAATTGGAAGAATAGGTTTTTTAGTAAAAGCCAAAAATGGAAATGGAGATAAAAAATCGCAGGATATTTTAGTAGAAGTCGGCAGTTTTCAAGTTTCTCTGACTTCACCTATAGAAAATAGTTCATCAATTATATCATCCGGATCCAATTTTAATATTGCTGCCACAAATACAAATGGTGCAGCAAGTTATTCTTTAAAAACAAACGGAACGGTAATAAATACTAATGCAAGTACAGCAAGTTATTCCTATTCTCATATAAATGTTACGAATAATCAAATGTATGAATTGAGTATAACTCAGGGAACAGTTACAATTGTAAAAAAGTTTTCGGTTGTTGTAAATCCAAATACAGTTTCTGAAGCAATGCCAACAGGATTAATTGACGGAATTAACTATAATTCGATTGATTTTACAAAAGCAACTTTGGTTCTCGATGCGCCTTTAAAAGATTTTGTTTACGTTGCCGGAAGTTTTAATAACTGGCAGCCAACTTTGGCGTATGCCATGAAAAAAGACCCTGCTTCGGGAAAATTTTGGTTAGAATTAACCGGATTGGTTTCGGGAGTCAATAATACCTATCAATATTGGGTTGTAGATGCAACACCGCTCGCTGACTCTCCATCTTTGGTAAAAACCGCCGATCCTTACTCGACTTTGGTCTTGTCTCCTTATGATGATCCGTGGATTCCGGCATCTTCTTATCCAAATTTACCTGCTTATCCGGCAGGACAGCAATTTGAAGTCACGGTTCTAAAAACGGGTCAAACACCTTATAATTGGCAGGTAACAAATTTTACAAAACCAGAAAAAGAGAAACTGGTTATTTATGAAGTTCTGGTTCGTGATTTTGATGCCTCTAGAAATTACCAAAGCTTAATTGACAAAATAGATTATTTTAAAAATCTTAAAATAAATGCTATTGAATTAATGCCGGTAATGGAATTTGAAGGAAATGAAAGCTGGGGTTATAATACTTCGTTTCATATGGCTTTGGATAAATTTTACGGAACTTCAGATAAATTAAAAGAATTGATTGATGTATTTCATCAAAACGGAATTGCGGTTATTTTAGATGTAGCTTTAAATCACGCTTTTGGCAGAAATCCAATGGTGAGAATGTGGATGAATGATCCTGACGGAGATGGTTTTGGTTCGCCAACAACTGAAAATCCTTATTTTAATACCGTTGCCAAACATACTTTTAGCGTTGGAGAAGATTTTAATCATCAATCGGTAAAAACACAATATTATGTAGAACGCGTAATTAAACAATGGATTGAGGAATATAAGATTGATGGTTTTCGCTGGGATTTAACAAAAGGTTTTACACAAGCTTGTACAGCCTCAGATCAAACTTGTACAAATGCATACCAGCAAGACAGAGTAGATATTTTGAAGAAATATGCTGATTATTCCTGGAATCTGGACCCAACACATTATACCATTTTTGAACATTTAGGAACTGAAAATGAAGAAAAACAGTGGGCAGATTACAGAGCTACTGAAACTCCAAGTAAAGGAGTGATGATGTGGGGAAAAATGACAGATCCTTACAATCAATTGTCTATGGGATACGCTTCTGAAAGTAACATTTCGAAAATGTCAAGCACAAATCGTGGTTTTGCTGCAAACCGTTTAATAGGTTATGCCGAAAGTCATGATGAAGAACGTTTAATGTATAAAAATGTACAATACGGCGCTTCAGGCGGTGCATATGATGTAAAAACAGTAAATACAGCTTTATCAAGAATGTCGGCAATTGGAGCAGTTTCATTATTAGTTCCCGGGCCAAAAATGATTTGGCATTTTGGAGAACTAGGCTGGGAGAATTCTATTTTTACTTGTAATGATAATTCAGTAAATACAGATTTTGATGCTGTTGGCGGGGATTGCAAATTAGATACAAAACCACAGCCTCAATGGGTAAATAATTGGTTAGGAAGTTCAAATCGTAATAAAATTTATAACGATTGGGCTAAGATGATTACACTAAAAAAGGCAGAACCTGTTTTTTATGGAACTTCAACAATTCCAGATTCTAACTCATTAACAGTAAATATTAAAATAACAAATGCCAGTTTGACTTCAGCACAATTGAAAGATGTTTTGATTTTGGCCAATTTTGATGTTACGGCACAGAATGTCGCAACAGGTTTTCCGTATGCAGGAACTTGGTACGATTTAATGGACAATACTCCAATTAATATTACCGATGTAAATGCTCCAATTAATTTACCTCCTGGAGAATATAGAATTTATGGCAGCAAAAGGGCCAATTTAGCTATCGAAGATTTTGAAAAAGGAACTACAGTCAATTTGTATCCAAATCCGGTTACGAATTATTTCACTTTAAATACTGCTGTTTCAAAAGTTCAGATTTATTCAATATCAGGACAGTTGGTTAAAAGTTTTATTTTAAATAGAAATACCGATTTTCAATTTGGCGTAAGCGAATTACAGTCAGGTTTGTATGTCGTTAAAGCTTCAGATGAAAGCGGTAAAACACAAGTAATGAAGTTTATCAAGAAATAAACATAAAATATATCTCTAACAGATTAAAAATTTGGTTTGGTTAGTAATGTGAAAGGGCTGTTCTATTGAAAAATAGACAGCCCTTTTCTGGTTTGGTTGTTTATTGTTTTTGTTTTATTTCCTTTTATCGTTGTATTCCCCAATTACGGCAAAATAACCAAATGTTCCTAAGCCCAAAACGATAAGAGGCGTTAGGATAAAAAGAATAATAATACCAAAGACTAAATCATCTTGCTGATCTGATAATAATTTAGGTAAGCCAAATTCAAACACACAAAAGTAAGCGGCCGCAACTGCCAAAATAACCCATAAAACGCCTAAAGCCTGTTTGATTGTATTCATGTTCTAAAATGTTAAAGATGATTAATTTTATTTTTGTTGTCTATATAAACCATTCCAATTACAAAACAGATCGAAGCAATTATAATAGGGTACCAAAGTCCGTCGAGATAAAAATCACTTTTTCCGGCTGCTTTTGAATGCGTTACAAAATAAGTTGAAATTGCGGGCAGTAAACCTCCAAAAATTCCATTCCCTACATGATAAGGAAGTGACATAGAAGTATATCTGATTTTAGTTGGAAACATTTCAACTAAAAATGCCGCAATTGGACCATACACCATTGCAACAAATAAAACCTGAATGAAAACTAAAAAAATTAAAGTCCATTCGTCACCGGAATTGATGTTTATAGTAACACTGCTTTGAGATTTTTTCTTATCAGCAAAATCTGTTTTCTTTTCGATATACGTAGTTCCATCAGTATAGGTTTTTGAAATAGTGGTAATTAGATCATTATTTTTAGTTTTTTCGACATTTTGAGAGGTTTGTTCTACAATTTCGGTTTTGTAACTCACATCAGTTGTGTTATACATCATCTTATATATAGGTCTGTAGAATAAAACAGCCAATAACATTCCTGACATCATAATGTATTTTCGCCCCACTTTGTCGCTCAGCCATCCAAAAACAATAAAAAATGGAGTTCCTATTAATAATGCAATTCCAAGTAAACTGTCGACTTGCGAAGAGTCAATATTCATAACCGTTTTCATGAAACTCATAGCATAAAACTGCCCGGTATACCAAACGACACCCTGTCCCATTGTAGCACCAAATAAAGCTAATAAAACAAATTTTAAATTGTATCGATTTCCAAAACTTTCCTTTAATGGGTTTTTACTTGTAGTTCCTTCCTTCTTCGCTTTCGCAAACACAGGCGATTCATCCATATTTTTTCTAATTAAATACGAAACGCCTACCATTACAATAGAAACCCAAAAAGGAACGCGCCATCCCCACGAATCAAAATCTTCTGCAGAAAGTACATTTTTCGTAGCCAGAATAACCATCAAAGAAATAAACAAGCCAACAGTTGCTGTAGTTTGAATCCACGATGTCCAATATCCTTTCTGTCCAACCGGAGCGTGCTCTGCAACATAAGTCGCTGCGCCGCCATATTCACCGCCAAGAGCTAAGCCTTGTAATAAACGTAAAATCAAAACTAATAAAGGCGCCATAAAGCCAATGGTTTCATAACTCGGAATGCAGCCTATTAAAAAAGTAGAACCACCCATTAATAATAAAGTAGCCATGAAAGTATATTTTCGGCCAATTATATCTCCCAACCGTCCAAAAAACAAAGCGCCAAAAGGTCTAACAACAAATCCGGCAGCAAATGTGGCTAATGTAGATAAAAATGCCGCGGTTGGATTATCACTCGGAAAAAATTTAGTTGAAATTACGACGGCCAAACTCCCAAAAATATAGAAATCGTACCATTCAATCATTGTTCCCATAGAAGAGGCAGAAATTACTTTCCAAATGCCTTTAGTAGAAGTTTTGCTCATAAAACGCTCTGTGTTTTTTATAATAAATAAAAATTTAAAATACGATTTTACGAATATATAAGATATTTTTTTATTTAGTTGATACTTTTTTAACAAAAACAATATAATTGTTGATATGTTTTTCTTTAATCAGGCAATCCTTAATAATTCGAAATAAAGCGTTAATGGTAGATGTGTCGAAAGCCTTTTAAATACTAGGATGCGTGGATTTCAAAAAAGAAAACACTAGTTTTGCAGCTCAAAATTTAAACCAGAAAATGGTTATCATATTTAAGTAAATATGATATTAAAAGGGAATTTGGTGTAAATCCAAAACTGTCCCGCAGCTGTAAGCTCATTAACTGAAACCCTTTATATGTCACTTTTCATTTTGAAAGGGAAGGCTGGGTGTAGGGAGCAAGTCAGAAGACCTGCCATTTTTATAGTAATAAATAGCTTTCGGGGATTGAAGCTGGAATTAAGAACAATACTTTCACTCTACGTGATAATAGTATTGTTTGGTCATTCTATTCTCGTAAGCTAAAAATAAGTTTATGAGATTTTTTTTCTGCAAACAGGATATCGTAAAAAACAGTTTTCTGTTGGATGTTTTCTTCCCGATGTTTTGTTTTTCTCCATTAAAAAAATCATTAAAACGTATCGTTGTACAAGACAAGTTTGCTTTTTGAACAAAAACGAACACAAGTTTATTTTACAGCGTTTTTTTCTATAATAATACAATTGGTTTAAAACATTTGAGTAATATAATTTTAAATATTTAATAATGAAAAACAATTTTTTTTCCAAGCCATTAATTGCTGCTGCCTCTTTAATGATGCTGATAACTTCATGTAATAATGATGACGATTTTACGGCACCACCGGCAATAAGCGGTGAACAGCAATTAAAAGATACTTTGACAATTGGAAAAACACTGCATTTGAGTTCAAAAATAAAAGACAGAAATAACGTTTCATTTGAATGGGCTGTAAACGGAAATGTTGTAGGATCTGATTCTATCTATACTTTTAAACCAGAAACAAGAGGAGATTTTAAGATCACAATGACAGCCAAAAATAATGGAGGAAATGTATCTCTTACTTACGATATTCACACATTTGGAGCTTATGAAAATGGTTTCTTTATGATCAATGAAGGCTGGTTTGGGCACGGAACAGGAACCGTAGGGTTTTATAGATACGATACAAAAGCAATAGAAGACAGTGTTTTTGTAAAAGTAAATCCGGATAAAGATCTAAAGCCGGAATCGTCAACATTGGAATTTGGAACCATCTTTAACAAAAAACTATTCTTGGTTTCTAAAGTCGGCGGACCAGTTGTAGTGGCTGATGCTTATTCGCTTAAAGAAGAAAAAAGAATTCCGGCTCAAGGCGGAAACGATTGGCGTGCAGTGGTTGCAATCGATGATGACCAGGCATTGCTTACTTCTGGAAAAGGAATATTTAAACTCAATTTGAATACAATGGAATTGAACGGACAAATTGAAGGTATTACAGGTCAGGTAGGAGATGTTGTAAAAGCAAACGGTTATATTTTTGCGATGTCTGCTGCAAAAGGCGTTATTGTAATTAATGCTTCAACATTTGCAGTCGAAAAAACAATTTCAGGCATGGTTCTGGGATTTGCTGTTACCGAAGATAAAAAAGTTTGGGCAGCTGGAGGAACAAAACTTATAAGTATAGACTCAAATAATCTTGAAGTAAAAGAAATTGAATTAGGTTTTCAGGCATACGGAAGCTGGGGAGCTTGGCATCCGGGATCTGTCACGGCATCAAAAAAGGATATCTTTATTGCTAAAAATGGCAGTTGGAGCGGTGGTAAAGAAATTTATAAATATAATGGAGATGCTGCTTCACTAGCAACGCCTTTTGTATCCTTAACAGATTCCAATATATTATATGGCGCAGGAATTGGTTATGATAAAAAGAAAAACACTTTAGTGGTAAATACAGTTAATGAAGGATATGGTGCAAATTTCGCAATCAATAATCTTTACTTATTCAATGCTGATTCAGGTGCTAAAACAGGAACAGTAAGTTTTTCAGGATATTATTTCCCTGCGGTTTCTGTATTTCATCAGTAAGTTTTTTTGTTTTTTAACGACAAGGGCGCTAAGGTTTACGCAAGGTTCGCAAAGTTTATATCAAACTTTGTGAACCTTGCGTTTTTTCTTTGCGAACTTTGCGGTTAAACTTTTCAAGAAAGTATTAAAAACAAAAAACCCGAATATTGCTATTCGGGTTTTGGTGGTACCTCCAGGGATCGAACCAGGGACACATGGATTTTCAGTCCATTGCTCTACCATCTGAGCTAAGGTACCGTCTTGTGCTCAATGCGGGTGCAAAGATAGAATCATTTTCCGTTTATCCAAAACATTTTAGAAAAAAAATCTATTCGTATCTTCGCAGAAACAAAAAGAAAAAATGATTTTAACTGTTGATGTTGGAAATACCAGAATTAAAGCGGCTGTCTTTGAAGGAAATAGTGTTTTGGAGAATTTTGTTTTTGAGAAAAATGAACTTGAAAAAAAAATTGAAAAAATTTTAGAAAAATTTCAAAACTGCACAGATTTGGTTGTTGCTTCGGTTGGAAATGTCGAAAAACAATCTTTTTTGACTTTCGAAAAGAAGGTAAATGTTCATTTTTTTACTCACGAAGATGTTTTTCCATTTCATAATAAATATGCAACGCCGGCAACTTTAGGAATCGACCGAATGATTTTGGCAGCCGGTGCAACATTGCAGTTTCCAAAACAAAACAGGTTAGTTATAGATGCCGGGACTTGTATAACCTACGATTTCATCGACGAAAACGATAATTATTTGGGCGGAGCAATCTCTCCCGGTCTTCGTTTGCGTTACGAAACTTTACACAATTACACGGCCAGACTGCCTTTGCTGGCATTAGAAGAACCTTATTCTTATATAGGAGACTCCACAGCTCAGGCGATTCATTCAGGAGTTGTCAATGGCTTCGTCTATGAGATTGACGGTTTTATCGATGAATATCGCTCGAACTTTGCAAATTTTATAATAATTTTAACGGGCGGCGATGCAGATTTTTTGGCTAAACGATTAAAAAATACCATATTTGCCAATTCAAATTTCCTTTTAGAGAGTTTGAGCCAAACATATCAATATAAAATCGACAATGATTAAAAAAATTATAATAAGCGCTTGTTTGCTTATATCGTTCGCTTCATTCGCTCAGGAAGGTACTGCATCGCCTTATTCTTTTTACGGAATTGGGGATATTAAATTCAAAGGTACTTTAGAGTATAGATCTATGGCGGGCGTTGCTGTTGAGCAGGATAGTATTCACTTGAATATTGAAAATCCGTCAAGTTATGCCAACTTAATGCAAACCACTTTTACTGTGGGAGGAACTTTTGGAACTTCTACATTAAAATCGGACAGCGAATCTGCAAAAGCACAAAGAACAACTTTTGATTATTTGGCAGTTGGTATTCCAATGGGGAAATTTGGAGCATCGTTTGGTTTAATTCCATTATCATCTGTTGGGTATAAAATCCTAAGTGATAATACAGCTGTAGAAAACGGAGTAAGTGCACAGTTAAATGGAAAGGGAGGTATAAATAAAGTTTATTTCGGTTTAGCCTACAAAATAAAACCAAACTGGAGTATTGGTGCTGATTTGCAATATAATTTTGGAAAAATTACAACCACAAGTATTGAGCAGGTAACAGGTGTTCAAAATACTACTTCAGAAACAAATGTATCTACATTATCTGGAGTTAATTTTGATATTGGTACAATGTATCAGACTAAACTTTACAATAAAGTAAATTTATTTACAAGTTTGAGCTACACTTTTGCAAGTACGCTTACTTCTGAAAGTACAAGAGAAATTACTGTAAGCGGTGATCCGGATACTTATCCTTATCCAAACGTTACTCAAGATTTAAAACTTCCTAATAAATTAACTATTGGAGCAGGTATCGGAGAGTCAAGAAAATGGTTAGTTGGTACAACGTTAACTTTTCAGGACGAAGGCCGATTGGGAAATTACTACAATGCAGCTCAAAATGTTCAGTACGAGAAATATTCTAAATATGCTATTGGAGGTTATTACATTCCAAACTACGCTTCTTTTACAAGCTACCTTAGCAGAATTACATATCGCGCAGGTTTAAAATATGAGAAAATAGGTTTAATCGTTAACAACGAATCAATAAAAGATGTTGGAATGACACTAGGAGCAGGAATCCCAATTCCGGGTTATTTTTCAAATGTAAACTTCGGAATTGAATTTGGTAAAAGAGGAACTGTTTCTTCCGACTTAGTTCAGGAAAACTATGTAAACTTTAGTGTAGGATTCTCTTTTAATGATAAATGGTTTGTGAAGAGTAAATTCAATTAAAACATAAATTTATGTTTTTATAAGCTCATTACAATTTATTACATTTGGCAAATGAATTTACCAAAGAGATATATCATAAGCGTTGTCACAGTTATTGCTGTGACACTGTTTTTTGGATGCGAAAGTAATTTTAAAGATGTTCAGAAAATTAACTTCTCAGAATTTGTTCCGGCAAGTGATGCAGATACTGTAAATATTAAATATACAGATTCTGGAAAAATAACCGGAGTTTTGATAAGTTCAAAGATGCTGGATTATTCAAATCTTGATTTTCCTTTTACAGAGTTTCCAAAAGGGATCGATGTTACTTTATACGACAAAAAACAAAAACGTACCTTTATAAGATCAAATTATGCGGTTTCGTATAAAAATACAAGCATAATAGACTTGCAGGGAAAAGTTAAAATCACCTCAGAAGCAGGTCAGGTTTTGGAAACAGAACAAATGTTTTTTGATCAAAAAAATGAGTGGTTTTATACTGAAAGAAAATTTAAACTTACAGATGCAAAAGGTATCTCTTACGGTCAGGGAATTGATTTTAGTAAAGATTTTAAAGTGATTAATTCACAGCGCATAAGCGGTGAATTTGAAACAGAAGAAGAATTATAATTATGGGTTATTTAAAATACACACAATACGTTTATATCTTATTTGCAGTTTACTTTATTTATGATGGAGTAGTTAAATTGAATGAGAACAATGAAGGTTATCCTTTAAGCTTTGTTATTGCCGGAATGGCAATTTTTATGTTTTTCTTCAGGAGAAGATTTCTTAATAAGTATAACGACCGAAATAAAAAATAATAAAAATGGAAATTAGTATTATAATACTATGTTTAATACTATCAGCCTTTTTTTCAGGAATGGAAATAGCTTTTATTTCCTCAAACAAAATTTATCTTGGAATTGAGAAAAAACAAGATAATTTTCTGTCTCAAATTCTAAGTAAACTTACCGAGAATCCTTCAAAATTCATTGCTTCAATGCTTATTGGCAACAATTTAGCCCTTGTTGTGTATGGGTTTTATATGGGGGATTTTGTTATTGCGTGGATAATTGATCTTGGATTTCAATTTTCAACTCTAACCACTATTCTGGTTCAAACGGTAATTTCGACTTTTATCATTTTAGTTACTGCTGAATTTTTTCCGAAAGTTTTTTTTCAAATTTACGCCAATTCATTAATAAAGATTTTTGCAATTCCTGCTTATCTTTTTTATAGACTCTTTTATTATATCTCCACATTTTTTATCTGGATATCCGATTTTATTCTAAGAAAGTTTTTTAAGACAGAAGGAGATCAGGTGCAGTTGTATTTTAGTAAAGTAGAATTAGGAAATTATATTACAGAACAAATGAGTTCTGTAGAAGAAGATGATGAAGTAGATTCAGAAATTCAGATTTTTCAAAATGCGTTAGAGTTTTCAGGCGTAAAAGCGCGCGACATCATGACGCCTCGCACTGAGCTTGTTGCAATAGATTTATTTGACAGTGTTTCAGATCTAAAAGAGCTTTTTATAGAAACCGGATATTCAAAAATTGTAGTAAGTCAAAACTCACTCGATGATATTGTAGGTTATGTGCATTCATTTGATCTGTTTAAAAAACCTAAAACCATAAAATCGGTTTTAATGACTGTTGAGTTTGTTCCGGAAACTATTCTTATAAAAGACGCTTTAAATATTCTGATAAAAAAGCGAAAAAATGTTGCGGTTGTTTTAGATGAATATGGCGGAACTTCGGGAATTGTAACGATAGAAGATATCGTTGAAGAGCTTTTTGGAGAAATAGAAGACGAACATGATTTGGACGAAGAATTGATTGAACAGGAGCTGGGAGAAGGTAAGTATTTGTTCTCGACACGTTTAGATGTGGAGTATTTAAATGAAACCTATAAATTGATGATCCCGGAAGAAGATTCATACGGAACATTAGGCGGTTTTATTGTAAATTCTACCAAAGAAATCCCGCAAAAAGGCGATAAAATTGTGATTGACAGGTTTCATTTTAAGATTGAACAGGCCTCAAATAAGAAAATTGAATTGGTCAAAATGACAATAAAAGAGTGAATTTTTAAATAATTAAAAAAAATTGTGTAAAATAAAACGCTAGTTGTATTGTTATTAACTAGATAATTGTATTTTCGCAAACTGAATATAAAATTAACGATAATAAAAATGGCAGTTTTAGCAAAAATTAGACAGCGTTCCGCTTTATTGATAGGAGTTATTGCACTTGCATTATTTGCATTTATAATACAAGATCTAATCGGTAAAGGAACATTTAGTCAAAGTTCAAAAGATGTAGGAAGCATCGATGGAAAAGATATTTCATTTGAAGACTTTAGAGTTAAAGTTAGTAATCTTGAAAAAAGTGGTCAAGGAATTACTTCCACTGAAGCTGCAAACAGAGTTTGGGATCAAGAAGTTTCAATCGCATTATTATCAGCTCAGTTTGATAAATTAGGATTGAGAGTGGGTGAAAAACACTTACTTGAAGTTTTAAAATCAGATCCAAATATTGGAAAAAACCCTATGTTTTTAAACGCAGCAGGAATGTTTGATGTAGTAAAATTTAAAGACTACTTTAAAGCAAATCCTGAAGCAGCACAATATATTTCTGAAAAAGAAAAAGATGCTGAATTAAATGCAAAATTTCAAATTTACAATACTTTGGTAAAATCTGGACTTTACACAACTGCTAGTGAAGGAAAGTTAAAGTATGAAATGGAAGCTAACAAAGTAAACTTTGCTTACGCTGGAGCATTATACTCTTCTATTAAAGATAGTGAAGTAAAAATTTCTGATTCAGATATCGTAGATTATATGAAGAAAAACGAGAAAAAATTCAAAGCGGATGCAACTCGTGAAATTCAATACGTTTTAGTTGAAGATAAAGCTTCTAAAGAAGATGAGGCTGATATTAAAGCTAAAATCACTGCTTTATTATCTGGAAGTGTTGTTTACAATGCTAAAACAGGTAAAAACGATTCGTTACCAGGATTTAGAAACGCAACAAACATTGCTGAATTTGTAAATGCAAATTCTGATGTTCCTTATGATTCTACTTACGTTCCTAAAAATGCTTTACCAGCTGTAGATGCTGATAAATTATTCAGCTTACCAGCTGGAGCTATTTATGGTCCTTATGTTTACGGAAGATACTATGCAATTTCTAAATCATTAGGATTTAAAGCTGGTGTTAACGCAAAAGCAAGCCATATTTTAATTGGTTATGAAGGTTCTCAAACACCAAACCAAAAGGAAAAAAGAACAAAAGAAGAGGCTAAAGCTAAAGCAGAAGAAATTCTGGCTCAGGTTCAGGCAAATCCCAATAGTTTCATGATGTTGGCTTTTACAAGCTCTGATGATTCATCTGCGCAGCAAGGTGGTGATTTAGGATATTTTGGTCAAGGCCAAATGGTAAAACCATTCAATGATTTTGTATTCAATAACGGAATTGGAAAAGTTGGTTTAGTAGAAACTCCATTCGGTTTCCACATTATCAAAGTTACAGATAAACAAGACGGAATTCGTTTAGCTACAATTGCTCAAAAAATCGAGCCTTCTGAAGCTACTTCTGATAAAGTATTTACTTTAGCTACTAAATTCGAAATGGAAGCTGCAGAAAAAGATTTTGCTGCTACTGCAAAAGAATTAGGTTTAAAAGTTGCTGCTCCGGTATCTGCAAAAGCTATGGATGAGCAATTTGGACCGTTAGGAAACCAAAGAAACATCATTAGATGGGCTTTTGATAAAGAAACAAACGCAGGAGACGTAAAACGTTTTGAATTAGCTAATATCGGACACGTAATTGCTCAATACAAAAGCGAAAATAAATCTGGTTTAGTTTCTGTTACTATGGCTAGACCATATGTTGAGCCAATTTTGAAAAACAAGAAAAAAGCTGAAATCTTAAAAGCTAAAATGACAGGTTCAACTATTGAAGCTATCGCTAAAAGTGCTGGTGTAGCTGTACAACAAGCTGCTGATGTTACTTTAGAAAATCCAGTTTTACCTGGAGGAGTAGGACAAGAACCAAAAGTTGTAGGTAATGCATTTGCTTTAGCTGCTAACAAAGTTTCTGCGCCAATTGAAGGAAATACTGGAGTGTATGTAGTAAAAAATATCAGTACTGTAAAAGCTCCTGCTCTTACAAATCACGCTGAATATGTTGCTAAAGTAAAAGCTCAAACTGCATCTGATGCAGGAAGAATTTTACCAGCGTTGAAAAACAATGCTAAAATTGAAGATAACAGATTGCAATTTAACTACTAAGCGAAAGTTTTAGTAAAATAAATAAAAGAAAAACCCGAAACGTTCAACTGAATGTTTCGGGTTTTTCTGTATTTAATAATTAGGGAATAATATTTTGTAGTAAATGTTTTATGCAATTTCCTTAACTATATGGGAATTATGGAAATATAACCTTAAAAATTTGTGATTATAAAAATATTACAGTTAATTTGTCGGAATTTTTGTTGTAACAAATTGAGAATTTAACAAACATTTGTTAATAGAAGTTCTGAGATAATTATAAATAGATATTTTAATAATCAACCATTTAATGTTTTATAAGTTTAGTTTTTTACGAAGAAAACCTAAAGTGTATTCTAAAATAGAGAATCACATTTTTGGAATAATTACGGAACTTTTAAAAGTTAGCAGTACTGACATCAATGTTGATGAATTAGGGGGGAAATATTATTTAAGTAACGAAGAGCAGCATTTTAAGGTTACTATATTAAGCAACGATTATGTAATAAGACTCACGAATACTCGTGACTCTGTTGCTGAGAAGTACGATAAAGTATTTGTAGAAGACGTTTTAAGAGCCGTGAAAGAAGAAAAACACCGCAGAATGGAGTTGGTGTATGATTCTATCACAAACAGTATAGAGAAAATGGCAGAGCGTCTCCATAATACACTTATAGAATCAAACGAACAGGAAAATGAAAAAGTGCGACGTTTGGAATCTGAACCCGTTGAAAATGATCAAAAAGTAAATTTTTAACTCTCCTTTATTGATTAATTATTATTCCTGTAAAATCATTTCATCATAAGACAGGATAATGTTATATCCTTTTGATGAAAAATAATCCTTCGGATTTTCATTAGAAACCACCATTACAAAATCTCCTCCCCAAGCGCCCAGACTTTTAATTGTACCGTTAAAATCTGGAAAAGCAATTTCTTTAATTGTTTTTATTTCCATGATATTGCTTAAATGAATTTCATGCTTTTCGACCGCATAAGCAAATTCTTTTAAGGTTTTAGCATTCAGGATCGTATTAGTAATTTTGTTGTTTTCAGCAACGCTTTTCGCTAAATTTTGATCTTTGTGTCTGTTGTAAGCTTGAATTGCAGTTTTGCTATTCTGTTTTTTGTTAAGATATACAAAGAAGATATTTTTTGTAAAGTCAGGATTGAAAATAACCGGTTCAACAAAATTGTTTTCTATTCTATATAAAATAGGAGTATTATTTTGGGCACAGGCAATATCATAACCACTGCCTCCAAAACTGTTTTTAAGCAGTGTAAAAGCATTAATCTTGGTCCACTGCGCAATGTTATTAATCAAGGTAGATGACGTTCCTAATCCCCAGTTTCTTGGAAAAGTAAGATTCGTTGTTACTTTATATCCTTTTGACTGCTCGATAAACTCTGGATTTAAAAGATAGGCTTCATGCAGAATATTGATTAAAGTTGTTCTTACAGTTTCGATTTCAGAATTTATGTTGTTTATGATTTCATCAAATGAAATCACATTTTCAAACCAAAGCTGTTTATCGTAGTCGTAACTTTTCCATTCGATTATTTGGTTTTCTCCATCTTCAACAATTAAATCCTGACCAAATTTTGTTGGCAGTGCAAAGGCATCTGCGCCATCTAAAACTAAATATTCTCCAGAAATGAATAGTTTTCCGTTACTGTAAAAGGTTGTTGACATACGTATTTTTTAGCCCCGATAAAAGTGGAAATCCTTTTGCTTTTTTCTTTGAAAAAGGAAAAGATTGCAACGGATAGCGGGAGCAGCTTCTAATTATTTTCTTAAACTTTCAATGAATTCAACTACAGCGCTGTGTGAAACTGTATTTTTTTTAAAATGAGATTTGATTAAACGACGTTCTTCTTCAGTTGCTTCAAATTGGTTGATGATATTATTAAGGTGCATTTTCATATGTCCTTCCTGAATTCCTGTTGTGGTTAAAGAGCGCAAAGCGGCAAAGTTTTGTGCTAAACCGGCAACAGCAGTAATTTCCATTAACTCTCTTGCAGAAGGTTTTTCGAGCATTTCCAGGCATAATTTTACCAATGGATGTAACGAAGTCAATCCGCCAACGGTTCCTAATGCTAAAGGAATTTCAAGCCAGAAGGTAAAAATTCCGTTCTCGATTTTAGCGTGTGATAAACTTGCGTATTGGCCGTTTTTTGATGCGTAAGCATGAACTCCCGCTTCTACAGCTCTAAAATCATTTCCGGTTGCCAAAACCACAGCATCGACACCATTCATGATTCCTTTATTGTGTGTTACCGCTCTAAAAGGTTCAATTTCGGCAATTTGAACCGCCTGAACAAAACGATCAGCAAAATCCTGTGGATTGGTAATGTGTTTTTCGGATAAATCTTCAATTGGACACGAAACTTCGGCTCTAACAAGACAATTCGGAACGTAATTAGATAAAATACTCATAATTACAGTCAGAGTATCTTTTTCAGAAAATAAATCAGAATCCTGAAACTCTTCTTTTAAAGTCGAAGCAAACTGCTCTAAGCACGAATTAATAAAATTGGCCCCCATGCTGTCTTTGGTTTCAAAAGTGGCATGAAGCTGATAGTAATTCTCAAGTAAATTACGTTTGTCTTTTAGCTGAATATCAAGTATACCGCCACCGCGTTCCTGCATATTTTTAGTAATACTTTGCGTATCAGAGAAAAACTTTGGTTTTATTTGTTGAAAAAAAGATTGTAATTTTTCGGCATCACCATTAAAATTAAAATGAACCTGACCGATTTTTTCGGTGTCAATTACAGTAGTTTTGAAGCCTCCGCGCGAAGCCCAAAATTTTGCTGCTTTTGAGGCTGCGGCCACAACTGAGCTTTCCTCAATGGCCATAGGAATGGTTTTATACTTTCCATTAATCAAAAAATTAGGAGCTACTCCAAGCGGAATATACAAATTGGTAATCGTATTCTCAATAAATTCATCATGCAGCTGTTGGAGCTTTTCGTCTGAATTCCAGTAATTTCTTATAATATTTAATGCTTCTTCGGGAGTCGAAAAATATTCATTAGCGATCCAGTTAATTTTTTCTTTTTTGGATAATTTAGAAAATCCTGCAACAGCGTTGTTCATTCTCAATATATTAAATAATAATGTAGCTGCAAAGATACTATTTTAAGAGTTTCGTTTGCAATGTATTTCAAACATGAAAATACGCAATCGTTATTTTTTTTAACATTTAACACTTAAAATGTGTATTATGTTTATTTTTTTTATTAAAATTGGGCTCTTTTTATATTTAAAATAATTCTAATGAATACAAGTAAATTTACTGCAGTACTTTTATTTTTAACTGCGGTCGTTTTTGGACAGCAAAAAATAACTGTCGAAAATGTTTTTAGCGGTACTTTCCGGGCAAAAGGAATGGATGAACTTCAATCGCTGAAAAATACAAATCAATATACTGTTTTAAATATTGATCAGGCGAGCAGAAGCATGCAGATTGATTTATACGATTTTGCAACGCTGAAAAAAGTATCGAATCTTATTGATACTAAAAACTTCAAAGAACTTGCCGACGGAATTGACAGCTATACTTTTGATGCTTCTGAAAAAAAGATCTTAATTGCTTGTAATTCTACTAAAATCTTCCGTCACTCTTTTACTGCTGATTACTATCTTTATGATATTGCAGCAAAAACCTTGACTAAACTTGTTGATTTTCAGATTCAGGAACCAACATTCTCGCCTGACGGAACGAAAATCGCTTACGCAAAAGAAAACAACCTTTATATATACGATACTGCTTCAAAAAAATCTACGGCGGTTACTGCTGACGGAAAGAAAAATGCCGTTATTAATGGTATAACTGACTGGGTTTATGAAGAAGAATTT
This sequence comes from Flavobacterium sp. HSC-32F16, assembly GCF_024171645.1. Lineage (GTDB taxonomy): Bacteria > Bacteroidota > Bacteroidia > Flavobacteriales > Flavobacteriaceae > Flavobacterium. The sequence continues at coordinate 679,499 of NZ_JALKAC010000002.1, forward strand.
GCTTTTGTACGTGCATTTGACTGGAGCAAGGACAGTAAAAAATTAGCTTATATTCGTTTTGACGAAAGTCAGGTTCCGGAATTTTCTATGTCTATGTTTCATAAAGATTTGTATCCAACAATCGAAACTTTTAAATATCCAAAAGCCGGAGAAAAGAATTCTGTAGTTTCATTACATATTTATGATGCAGCAGGAAATACTTCTAAAAAGGTAGATTTAGGAAATTACAATGATTTTTACATTGCCAGAATGCAGTGGACAAATGATAATAATGTATTATCTGCTCAGGTTTTAAACCGTCATCAGGATAATCTGGATTTATTATTTATCGATGGAACTACGGCTGCAGCAAAAGTAGTTTTAAATGAAAAAGATAAAGCGTATGTGGATGTTACAGATAATTTGACTTTCTTAAAAGATAATACTTTTATCTGGACAAGCGAAAAAGACGGTTTTAATCATATTTATGTATATGATAAAACAGGAAAACTTAAAAATCAGGTTACAAAAGGAAACTGGGAAGTAACTTCATACTACGGTTTCGACGAAAAAACAAAAACGATTTTCTATCAGTCTACAGAAAATGGTTCTGTCAACAGAGATCTTTACAGAATTAGTTTAGACGGAAAAAATAAAGTGCGTTTGTCTTCAAAAAAAGGTACAAGTGCAGCAACCTTTAGTCCTAATTTTCAATATTTCATTACAACTTTTTCAAGTAATTTAGTGCCTGCGACTTATACTTTAAACGAGGCGAAAACAGGAAAAGAAATTCAGGTTATCGAGAACAATCAGGCTCTTGCTGATAAATTGAAAGCGTATAATCTTCCTTCGAAAGAATTCTTTGTTTTAAAAACAGCAAAAGGAAACGAATTGAATACCTGGATTTTAAAGCCAAAAGATTTTGATGCTTCAAAAAAATATCCGGTTTTCATGTTTCAGTATTCTGGGCCAGGATCACAGCAAGTAGCAGATCAATGGAATAATTCTAACGATTATTGGTTTCTTTCATTGACGCAGCAAGGATATATTGTAGTTTGTGTTGATGGAAGAGGTACAGGTTATAAAGGTGCTGATTTCAAAAAAGTAACTCAGAAAGAATTAGGAAAATATGAAGTTGAAGATCAAATCGATGCTGCAAAAGTAATTGGAGCATATCCGTATGTTGATGCTTCAAGAATCGGAATTTTTGGATGGAGTTATGGTGGTTTTATGGCTTCTAACTGTATTTTTCAAGGAAATGATGTTTTCAAAATGGCAATTGCTGTTGCGCCGGTTACAAACTGGAGGTTTTATGACAGTGTTTACACAGAAAGATATATGCAGACTCCACAGGAAAACGCAAGCGGATACGATCAAAACTCTCCAATAAATCACGTTGATAAATTGAAAGGTAAGTTTTTGTTGATTCACGGTTCTGGCGATGACAATGTTCATGTTCAAAACTCAATGCAGATGATGGAAGCTTTAATTCAGGCTAATAAACAATTTGATTCTCAAATCTATCCAGATAAAGATCATGGTATTTATGGCGGAAAAACAAGAATTCAGCTTTATAATAAAATGACTAATTTTATCAAAGAAAATTTATAATATAACTTTATCAAAATCAAATAAATAGTGAATAATATGAAAGAAACTCAAGTAAAAACTGCGCATCCAAAAGGGCTTTGGGTATTATTTGGAACGGAGATGTGGGAGCGATTTAATTTTTATGGAATGCGCGCTTTATTAACTTTATTTCTTGTGAATTCATTATTAATGAAGGAAGAAGAAGCGTCTCTAATTTATGGAGGTTTCCTTGGACTTTGTTATTTAACACCAATGTTGGGTGGTTTCATCGCCGATCGTTTTTTAGGAAACAGAAACTGTATCTTATTAGGCGGATTGTTAATGGCAATTGGGCAAATGCTTTTGTTTACCAGCGGAAGTGTTTTTGAATCTAATTTAAGCCTTGCAAAAATTATAATGTACTCTGCATTAGGAGTAATTGTTTTTGGTAACGGATTCTTCAAGCCAAATATTTCTAGTATGGTTGGAAGTTTATATCCAAAACAAGAAAAAACAAAATTAGATAGTGCTTTTACTATTTTCTACATGGGAATTAACATTGGGGCTTTCTTAGGACAGTCTATTTGTCCTTTATTAGGAGATGTTAAAGATGCTGGCGGAATTAGAGATATTCACGCTTTTAGATGGGGATTCATGGCTGCTTCTGTTGCGATGTTGTTAGGAACAATTCTTTTTTACTTCTTGAAAAATAAATATGTGGTTTCTCCAGAAGGAAGACCATTGGGAGGTTTGCCTTCTAAAAATGTTGCAGAAGATTTTGAAGAAGGAGAAGCGCAAAAAGCTAATTTTTCATCTAAAGCTTTGGTTATGGCCGGAGTTGCATTTATTGTTTTAGGATTCTTTTTTCACTATGCAGTAGGGCAGAATTTAATTTACACTTTGATTTATTCCAGCGGATTAGCATTAGCAGGATTAATCATTTCTGATACTTCGTTAACTAAAATCGAAAGAGATAGAATTATAGTAATTTATATCGTTTCGTTCTTTATTATTTTCTTCTGGGCGGCGTTTGAGCAGGCTGGTTCATCTTTAACTTTTATTGCTGATAATCAAACAGACAGACATTTCTTTGGTTGGTTAATGCCTCCGTCGATGGTTCAAATTTTTAACGGATTATTTGTTGTTCTTTTGGCAGTGCCTTTTAGTGTTCTTTGGGACACTTTAAGAGCTAAGGATAAAGAGCCTATTTCTCCGGTAAAATTAGCTGTAGGTTTAGTCGTGATTTCGATCAGTTTCTTTATGATCGCTACTCAGGTTTCTTACATTGGGACTTCAGGACTGTTATTAGTAAAATGGCTTATCTTATTATATTTCTTAAATACATGTGCTGAGTTATGTTTGTCTCCAATTGGTTTATCATTGGTAGGTAAATTATCTCCAAAACGTTTTGCATCATTATTATATGGAGTATTCTTTTTGTCTAACGCTTCCGGTTATGCTTTAGGAGGAACTTTAGGTTCTATCTTGCCTGCAACCGGAGATAAATTTGCAAAAGCAAAAGAATTAGGAATCGATCTTCAGGCAGTTTTAGATAAAAAATTAACACCCACAGCAGAGCAGATCGCTTTGCTTGATCAACATCAAATTAGTGCTCAAAACCCAATTTTTGCAGGATTTGAAATCCATAACTTATATGAATTCTTTATGGTATTTGTTGTCCTTACTGGTATTGCGGCTATTTTATTATTTGCTTTAACACCACTATTAAAAAAATTAATGCACGGTGTTAGATAGAATGGAAAACAATATTACTTTAGAAGAAATTCAAAATTTTAAAGGCAAGTACCCAAAGCAATTGTGGTACTTGTTTTTTGTTGAAATGTGGGAACGTTTTTGTTTCTACGGAATGCGTGGGGTATTAACTATTTTTATGGTAGATCAGCTTTTTTTGAAAGAAGATCACGCCAATTTGCAATACGGAGCCATTCAGGCCTTTGTTTATGCATTTACTTTTATTGGAGGAATTTTTGCTGATAAAATTTTAGGATTTAAAAAGTCATTATTATTTGGGGCAATAGTTATGATTCTTGGCAACCTTTTGATTGCTGTTGCGCCACACGATTTATTTTATTACGGTATTGCTTTCTCTATTATTGGAACAGGTTTTTTTAAGCCAAATGTTTCGTCAATGGTTGGAGAGCTATATAAAGAGGATGATGGAAGGCGAGATGCCGGGTACGGAATGTTTTATGCGGGCATAAACGTTGGTGGTCTTTTAGGAGGTGCTTTATGTGTGTATTTAGGGAAATATTATTCTTGGGAGTTGTGCTTCTTATCAGCAGCGATTGTAATGTTTCTAGGTTTGATTACGTTTTTAGCAACTAAAAAATATCTTGGACCAATTGGAGATTCTCCTTTGTTGGAAATGGAATCAGGAAAAAGGAAAATACGTGAGATTTTGGTTTACACACTTTCACTTTTAAGTATTCCGCTTATTTATATAATGGTCAAAAATACTGATTATACAGATTATTTCATGTATACAATTGGTATCGTTGCTGTTTTCTATTTCACTTATGAACTAATTAAATTAGGAGATGTAAAACTTCAAAAAAAGCTTTTTGCAGCATTTTTATTTGTATTTTTTTATCTATTGTTTAATGCAATTTATGAGCAGAGTGGTGGATCATTATCGCTTTTTGCAAAAGACAATTTAGATGATAAATTGTTGTTTTTTACAATTGACCCAAATATTGTAAATAACAGTTCAAATACGCTCTTTGTGGTCGTTTTAAGTCCGCTTATTGGATTACTGTGGATTTGGATGGGCAAACGAAAAATTGAGCCAAATACTTTGATTAAATTTGGAGTTGGATTTTTGTTCCTTGCTGCTTCATTTTATATTTTCTATCTCACTAAATTCTTCGCAGATTCAAAAGGTATTGCTTCGCTAAATGTGTTTACTTTTGCGTATTTAATTACAACAATTGGAGAGCTTTGTTTAGGACCAATTGGAATGTCCATTATTACTAAATTATCTCCAAAAAGATTGTTTGGTATGATGATGGGATTGTGGTTTTTAGCGTCTGCTTTTGGACAGTTATTTGCTGGTAAACTAGGTGCCGAAATATCAAAATCAAATACTGGAGCTACGCTGGTTTCCAAATTGCAGTCTTATACTGAAGGGTATTATCAATTAGCGATTTATTCGCTTATAGCAGGTGTTGTTCTAATTGCAATTTCGCCTATTATTAGAAAACTAATGCAAGAAGTAAAATAACCAATCTCTTTTTTGTTTAAATTTGCGAAAAATAACACATTATGAAAAGAATATTATTGATAGCCTTTTTTGTAGTTGGAGCATTTGCTGGTCAGGCTCAGGAACTAAAATGGTATACTGATGTTAAAGAAGCAATCACGATAAGTAATAAAGAGCAAAAACCAATGTTAATGTTCTTTACAGGAAGTGATTGGTGCGGATGGTGTATTCGTTTGCAGAATGAAGTTTTGAAAACAGCAGAATTCAAAAAATGGGCTTCGGATAATGTTGTTTTAGTAGAGTTGGATTATCCAAGAGGTGTCCCTCAGACTCCGGAATTAAAAAGTCAAAATAGTGAATTGCAGCAAGCTTTTGGAATACAAGGATTTCCAACTGTATTCTTTACAAGTGCCCAAAATAAAGATGGAAAAATTAACTTTACAGGTCTTGGAAAAACAGGATATGTTGCCGGTGGTCCGTCTGCTTGGTTAACAGTGGCCGAAGGTATTGTTCATCCTAAAAAGTCTTAAATAAAGAACTTTAAAATTATAAGTTATATATAAAACTCCTTACAGTAATGTAAGGAGTTTTTTTGTTTAGTAAGAAAAAGTGTTCATATATGATTTCCGAAATTATTATTTATGTATTTATTTATCTATAAAAAAACATATAATATATTTTTTAATGCTATATAATTTGGATAATTAAAATATTGTGTTAATTTCGTCATGCTATACTAACCAAAACCAATATAATATGACTAAAAAATTACTTATCCTACTGTTTTTTTTAGGTTCATTTTTCGTTCAGGCACAAACTCTTGCATGGAGAACTAATATGACTGATGCAATTGCAATTAGTAATGAACAAAAAAAACCAATGTTAATCTTATTCACTGCCTCAGGTGTACCGGAAAATCTTCAAAATGAAATCTTTAAAACCCCAGACTTTGCCGTGTGGTCTCGTGACAACGTGGTGCTGGTAAAATTAGATTTATCAGATGAAACAGCATCTGATGGAGATAAAGAACAAAATGTCAGATTAAAAAATGCCTTTGGAGTTCAGGATTTGCCTGAAGTGTGCTATGCGGTCGCTTCAGTGAGAAAAAATAAAACGACTTTTAGTGCTCTTGGAAAAATTTCGTATAAACCAGGAGGAGCAAAATCGTGGATTGCAGAATCAAATAACATCCTGCATCCAAGCGAGTAATAAATTTAAATTAAGTTTCTTAGTTTAATTTGTAGAATCCCTTTTCAGTAAATATTGAAAAGGGATATTTTTTAAACAAATATTAAATGTAAATTATACATTTAATACTAAAACGGGAATTATTTTCCGTTTTTTTTAAATATTGAACTATAAAAAGAGAATTTCATTTTAATGTATTTTTTTTGTAACTATTTGTTTTAAAGAGTATTGTTTGGTGTTGCTTTTATGTTAATTTAGTCGCATTAACCCAAACCAAAACCAATTACTTATGAGCCGAAAATTACTTACCCTACTTTTATTTTTAACTGTTTGTTTAGCTGAGTCGCAAAATCTGGAATGGAAGACTGACATGACGGATGCGATTAACGTGAGCAATGAACAAAGAAAACCATTATTAATTTTATTTACTGCGGCCGGAGCTCCGGAAACTTTACAAAACGAAGTGTTTAAAACTGCTGATTTTGAGAAATGGTCTAAAAAGAATGTAATTCTGGTAAGACTTGATTTATCTGATCCCAATATAGACAGCGAAATTAGAGAACAAAACTTAAGATTGAAAAATGCTTTTGGTATTGAAAATTTTCCAGAGGTTTGTTATGCAAGTGCTACCATTCGAAAAGGAAAAACAAACTTTAATACACTAGGCAAACTTGCGTACAATTCTGGAGGTGTAAAGACATGGATTACAGATTCTGATTTAATTTTAAATCCAGAATAAAAAAGATTAGTTTAATCTATAAAATCCCTTTTCGGCTGTGGCGTGAAAAGGGATATTTTTTTTCTCGCAGCTTATCTGCCATATTTTTTGAAGCGCATAAGAATTGGATCCATCTGCAATAATAATTTTTGGATCCAGTTCAGTCAAAATCCTGTCAAGATTTATTTTTGGTGATTGAGTTAAAATTAAAATATCCGGCTTTATTCTGCTTTCATAAATTCCTGTACTGTCAATTATCGAAATTTTATGCTCATTAAAAAACAAAACATTTTTGAGTTGTTGGGATTGATTCAAAACACCAAAATTACCAACCAGGTAAGAATTGAAAATGTTACTTTTTGTGCTTTTATCGCTAGTTGTATCGCTCGCAAAAAGCGTAATGTTTTTTCCGTTTCTTTTAGAAATTAAACTGTTTTTCTTCACATTATAAACAATCAATTCCTTCTGATTGGATATTTCTCTTTTCGTATAGATCAAAGCAGACTGAAATAAAATTATAGTGGTAAATACAATAATTAATTTTTTGTAACTCGGTTTTTTTGACCACATTGCTGCGCTTATTATTACTAAATAAAGTGTAATCAGGTGGTAGAAATTAAAACTGATACCTTGAATAACAAAAGATTCAAAAGAAGCAACATAATGAATAAGCAGGTTTAAAATATAAATGCTCTTTTCAAAAATATAAATTAATATTTCGGGCGGACTTTTGAAAATTGCAAAAAGCATAACAATGATTCCAGCAATCATTATAAAAGATAAAACAGGCAGGATTATAATATTGGTAACAAAAAATAATCCGGGAAATTGATGAAAATAATAAAGACATAAAGGTAAAGTGCCAATTTGAGCAGCGAACGAAACTGTTAAAGCATTCCAAATGTAAAGGATGAATTTATTTTTTGGATTCCATATTTTATCCAATTCCGGCTGGAGCCAAACAATAAAAAATAATGCTAAGTAACTCAGCTGAAATCCAACGTCGAATAGAAAGTATGGTTCAAAAAGTAATATCAATAAAATTGAAACTAACAGCGTATGATAAATGTTGCCGCTTCTTCGCAAATGATTTCCAATTGCCACAAACGAAAACATTACAACAGAGCGCAATACAGAAGGCGACAAACCTGAGATAACGGCAAATCCGGCCAGCGAAATTAAAATGGAAATTAATTTTATGGCAGAACCTTTTCGGGTATTTGGAATTGGTTTTAAAATAAACATTATAAAAAGCATTATAAAACCAACGTGAAGCCCTGAAACAGAAAGAACGTGTGTTGCTCCCGAATATTGATAATCTTTTATTATATCTGCTGAAATTTCCTGCTGTTGTCCTAAAATCAAGGCGAGCGCCACATTCATTTCATCTTTATTGAAATGAGCGCTTTCGAGATTTTTTAGAATAGTTAAATGCAGACGTCCCGAATAATACCAAATATCCTTTGTAATTGTTCTGCTGATTTTTATTTCTGATTTTTTGCAATACAATTGTGCGTAAATCTGTTTGTTTGCTAAATATTCTGAATAATCAAATTGATTTGGATTTTTATTTGAAACCGTTTTTTGTAAACTTGTTTTAACCTTAATGATATTTCCAATAATCAATGGATTTTTTAAACTGTCTCTTTGAATATTGACGATAATTCTGCCTGAATATACTTTGTAATCAATGTTGTTTATAAGTCCAATGTATCGGTCATTGTAATCGTTGCTTTTAAGTTTTTCGCGCAATGTAAAAGTTATAAACTGCGGTTCTTCAAAAACAATTTTCGAATGCGTATAATTAGATTTGTCAAAAGTATCAGTATGAAAAAGCAATACACATACTCCAACCGAAAAGGATATAAAATAGCTGTTTATACCAAAGAAGATATTCGCTTTTTTGTTTTTAATTGAAAGAAAAAAAGAAATACAAAATATGATTGTTGAAAACCCAAGAAATACAAGAGAAACGTTAAGCGAAGGCTGACAATAATATGAAATTAAAATTCCGAAAAGAAAGCTGATCGTAATTTTAATTAAAGGAAAATCTAATACTTTCATGGTGTAAAAGTATTAAATATTTGTAAGAAAATAAATATATTTTTAATTATAGTTATTCGATTACTCTGTTTACTTGCTCAAACGAATTCTTATAATAAGGTTCTTTTGTAGAAGAAATTATGACGCCTTTTGAAGTAGAGGAATGCACAAATTTTATTTCATCTGAATTTGTTTCTGTAATGAGTCCAACGTGATTGATTTGTCGGCTTTTGTTGGTTTTAAAGAAAATTAAATCTCCTTTTTTTGCATCATTAAGCGGAATTACTTTTCCAACTTTGGCCTGTTCGAAAGAACTTCGTGGAAGTTTTATATTTTCAGATTCAAAAGTAGTATAAACCAATCCTGAGCAGTCAAAACCACTTTTGGTAGTTCCTCCTGCTTTGTATTTTACGCCAATATTATCTGTCGCAGTGTCGATTAAATTTTTAACCAAAGATCTGTTTTCTTTTTTCGATTCGTTTTTACCTGTACTTTTATTTACAGTAGTTGAAGTCGATTTGCAAGAAACCAATGCGATAGATAAAAGAAGAAAAACGAATACTTTTTTCAAAACAGTAATATTTAAGATTTTAAATCAGCAACTATAAGTTTTGCCGTTTTTTTACTTGCGCCTATACCACCCAGTTTTTGTTCTAAAATATCATAGTTTTTGAGCAGTTTTTCGCGGTGAGAAGGTTCAAGGAGTTTGTTCAATTCTTCCTTGATACGTTTTGTATTGCATTCGCCCTGAATCAATTCAGTTACAACTTCCTGATCCATAATTAAATTTACAAGCGAAATGTATTTTAGCGTTATAATTCGCTTTGCAATTTGATAGGAAATCGAACTTCCTTTATAGCAAACCACTTCGGGAACTTTAAAAAGTGCCGTTTCTAAAGTTGCTGTTCCTGAAGTAACTAAAGCCGCGGTAGAAGAACGTAATAAATCATACGTTTTATTCGAAACAAATGCGATATTTTTGTTTTTTATAAATTGCTGATAAAATTCATAATCCTGACTTGGCGCACCGGCAATAACAAATTCATACTCCTGAAAATCATCAACAACACTCAGCATTACGCTCAGCATTTTGGTTATTTCCTGTTTACGGCTTCCCGGTAAAACAGCAATAATTGGTTTTTCTCCCAATTTATATTCTTCTCTAAAAGCAGCTTCATTAAAAGCAGGCTGATTTTGAATAGCATCAATAAGAGGATGCCCGACAAAATCTACAGGGAAATGATGTTTGTCTTCATAAAAGCTTTTTTCAAAAGGTAAAATCACAAACATTCTGTCAACGTCTTGTTTTATAGCGTTGATTCGATTTTCTTTCCAAGCCCAAATTTGTGGAGAAATATAATAATGTGTTCTGTAATTGAGTTCTTTAGCCCATTTTGCAATACGCATATTAAAGCCTGGATAATCAATAAAAATGATAACATCCGGTTTAAAATCAGAGATGTCTTTTTTACAGATTTTTATATTGTTTAATATGGTTTTTAAATTAAAAATGACTTCAATAAAACCCATAAAAGCTAAATCGCGATAGTGTTTTACTAATGTTCCGCCGGCTTTTTGCATTAAATCACCACCCCAAAATCTAATATCTGCCTGAGGATCTTCCTCATATAATGCTTTCATTAAGTTTGAACCGTGTAGATCTCCAGAAGCCTCACCAGCTATTATGTAGTATTTCATATCAACGAATTTTTATTGCAGCACAAAGATAGGATTTAAATAATTATAGTAGAAATTGCCAGAACAATCACGGCTAAAATTACGCCCCGAGCCATCATTTCTTTATTTCTGTTTAACAGAAGTAAGAAAACGGCAAGGTCTAAAGTGGTGCCAATTGTAATTATTTTTCCCAAATATCCCATTTCTTTTATAGTCTGAATTCCGGTAGAAATATCAAATTTCGTAAAGAACTTAATAAATAAATAACTCCCTAAAAGAGCTGTAAAGATTCCAACAATAAATCCAATCAAAAAGTCTTTTTTATCCATTTAATTTCCATGTATTAAGTTGCTGCATAGTATGATGTGCGGTTAAGTCGAATTGAACAGGAACTACAGAAATGTATCCATTTTCAAGTGCCCATTCATCTGTATCTTCGCCGTTGTCTTCGTTTGTAAATTTGCCTGTAAGCCAGTAATAATCTTTTCCGAAAGGTGTTTGTCTCTTATCAAATTTTTGCGCGTAGTAGGCTTTTGCCTGACGACAAATTTTTATTCCTTTAATTTCTTTTTCGCTTAATTTTGGAAAATTGACATTTAAAACAACTCCTGGAGGAAGTTTATTTTTGAGTGTTTCTAAAGCTATTTTTTTTACAAATTCTTTAGCAGGTTCAAAATCGGCATTCCAGTCAAAATCCAAAAGTGAAAAACCTATAGCCTGAATTCCTTCAATTCCTGCTTCGACAGCTGCACTCATGGTTCCTGAATAAATAACATTAATCGATGAATTTGATCCGTGGTTAATTCCGGAAACGCATAAGTCTGGTTTTCTTTTTAAGATTTCATTTACAGCCAGTTTTACACAATCTACAGGCGTTCCGGAACAGCTGTATTCTGTAATCAGATCATCATCTTTAGAAATTTTATCCAAAAACAAAGTATTATTTATGGTAATGGCATGTCCCATTGCACTCTGAGGTTTGTCTGGAGCGACTACAATAACATCACCAATAGTTTCCATTACGCTTATTAAAGCTCTAATTCCGGGAGCCAGAATTCCGTCGTCATTGGTTACTAATATAAGGGGTTTTTCGTCTTTCATGATGAGATTACTATTTTTGATTTTTCAAAATTAAGGCTTGTAAAAACAAATGTAGTAACAGATTTTGGTAGATTACTAACAAATAAATAAAAATTGTAAACTAAATTCAGGAAGACTTTTGAACAACAAACATTTTTATATCTTTAACAAAAAATTATACTGATCTTGGCATGTTAGGATAGTTTTTACCGTAACTTAGATTAAAAAATTTGATGAATGCTATTATTAAGTTTATGAAAAGAAATTATAAAATACTTATAGCCGTATTATGCTTGTCCTTAACCCTGTTTGCTTTTAAGATAAATGCTGACAAGAATGATGATCCGGATCCAAATAGAGACAAGACACTTTTAGAATTACTGGCTTTTGTTATTGAGAAAGGACACTATAGTCCGGCAGAAATAAATGACGATTTTTCAAAAGGTATTTTTAAAGATTATATCGATGCGCTGGACCCTTCAAAGAGGTTCTTTCTGCAGTCGGATATTGACGAGTTCAAGCAATATGAATTAATGCTTGATGATCAGTTTTTGAACAAAGATTTGACATTCTTTAATTTAACGTATACAAGGTTAATGAAAAGAATGGAGGAGAGCAAAAAACGTTATAAAACGATTTTAGCGCAGCCTTTCAATTATACTGCAGATGAAACTTTTAATGCAGATTATGAGACTCTTCCTTATGCAAAAAACTTGGCGGAAATTAATGAAAGATGGAGAAAACAAATTAAGTTGTCTACACTTTCTTCGCTTGTAACAAAGCAAAAAATTGAAGAAGAGAAAAAGAAAAAAGATCTTGCATATAAAGAAAAATCTTTTGAAACTTTAGAAAAAGAAACGCGTGAGAGTTCTTTAAAATCTTTAGATGATAATTTTAGTGTTATTAAAGATTTGAATAAAGATTACTGGTTTTCAGTGTATTTGAATTCTATTATGACTCGTTTTGATCCACATACAAGTTATTTTGCTCCAGAAGAAAAAGATCGTTTTGATGTAAACATCAGCGGTAAACTAGAAGGAATTGGTGCAAGATTAACTAAGAAAAATGACTTTACTCAAATTGATGAATTGATTTCTGGCGGACCAGCATGGAAAGGAAAACAACTTGAGGCCGGCGATTTAATTTTGAAAGTAGCTCAAGGTAACGAAGAGCCTGTTGATGTTGTTGGAATGCGTCTTGATGATGTTGTGAAAAAAATTAAAGGTCATAAAGGAACTGAAGTTAAATTGACAGTTAAAAAAGTTGACGGAAGTATTAAAGTAATTTCAATTATAAGAGATGTTGTTGAAATTGAAGAAACGTATGCAAAATCAAGTATCGTTGAAAAAGACGGATTGAAATACGGTGTTATTTATCTTCCTAAATTCTATATTGATTTTGAAAATAAAGACGGTCGTGATGCTGGAAAAGATATTGCTCTTGAAGTAGAAAGACTGAAAAAAGAAAATATAAACGGAATTGTTCTTGACGTTCGTGATGACGGTGGAGGATCTCTTTCTACAGTTGTTGACATTGCTGGATTATTTATTGAACAAGGACCAATTGTTCAGGTGAAATCTGCCGGTAAAAAGAAAGAAGTTTTATACGATAAAGACAAAAAAATAGAGTGGGACGGGCCATTAGTAATTATGGTTAACAGTTTCTCTGCTTCGGCTTCTGAAATTTTAGCGGCTGCTATTCAGGATTACAAACGTGGGGTTATCATTGGTAGTAAACAAACTTATGGTAAAGGAACTGTGCAAAATGTACTAGATTTAAACCAATTTGTTCGTAATGCCAATTACGGAGATTTGGGAGCATTGAAAATTACAGGTCAAAAATTCTATAGAATCAATGGCGGTTCTACACAATTAGAAGGAGTTCATAGTGATGTTGTAATGCCAGATCGTTATGCTTATTTAAAAATGGGAGAACGTGATATTGATAACGCAATGCCATGGGATAAAATTGATCCTGCTGATTACAGTACATGGACTTCTAACCAGAATTTTAGCAAAGCGATTGAGAAAAGCAGAACCAGAATTGCGCAAAATCCTCAATTTCGATTAATTGAAGACAATGCTAAATGGATTGATGTTAAAAACAAAGAAAACATTTACAGCCTGAATATTAAGAGTTTTAAAGAAACTCAGGAACAAGTTGAAAATGAAGGTAAAAAATACAAACCAATTTCAGATTACAAAAACAGTTTGGTTTTTAAATCTTTACCTTACGAAGTACAAGAAATGAACAATGATGCTACGTTGAAAGAAAAAAGAGAAGCTTGGCACCAGGCTTTATCTAAAGATGTATATGTCGAAGAAGCATTAAATGTGTTAGATGATTTACAATCTGCTTCGTATGTAAAAGCTAATGTTCAGCAGCCTAAAATGAAAAAGGAGAAATTAGTAAAATCTTAATCTTTAGAAAAATTTAATTTGTTATTGAAAAACGCTTCTTAAATAGTAATTTAGGGAGCGTTTTTTAGTTAAATATTGTTTATGAAAAATACTTTAGTTTGCTTTTTAGTTGGTTTACTGGCTTTTTCCTGTAAAAAAGAAAATGTATCGAGTGTAGAAATAGTGCAGGAACAAAATACATTTGTTTCGGATCAAAATACTACAGGTTCACTTTATTCAATTGCGTATCAGCCAACTTCAACAACAAATCAAATCGTAAAACATAAATATTACACCTTATCTTATAATGAAAAATTTGAGCAGGCAGAATGGGTAGCTTACGAATTAAAAAAAGAATATTTAAAAAATGGAAATTTTAAGCGTCCGTATTTTATAGAAGATCCAAAAGTAACCACAGGTTCTGCAGATTGGAGAAACTATAAAAAATCGGGTTATGATAAAGGACATCTTTGCCCTGCCGGAGATATGGAGTTTAGTGAAGAAGCGTATAATGATACTTTTTATACTTCGAATATTTCGCCGCAAAAACATGATTTTAATAGCGGCATATGGAATAGAATAGAACAGAAAACGCGTTATTGGGCTGATAAATACAATGATATTTATGTAGTAACGGGTGGCATTTTAAAAGATTCTGATAAAAAAATAGGAACAGAAAAAGTTTCTGTTCCTAAATATTTCTATAAAATTGTTTTGTCAAAATCAGGAAAGGAACATAAAGCAATTGCATTTTTGGTTCCAAATGAAGACAGTGATAAACCTATTTATGATTTTGTAGTTCCTATTGAAACTGTGGAAAAAATGACCGGAATCGACTTCTTTCCGAATTTAAAAAATTTAAAAAGCAGTAAAGATTTTTAAGCTAGTAATTCTCAATTCAATTTAAAAAAAATTAGATAAAAAGGTTATAAATTTTGTCTCTTACTTTTAAAATTGAATGTTATAAAACTGATGAGAGCCAAAATCCAGACTCCGATTCCTCCATATAAAAGTACAATTTCAAAGCCGTGAGAAAGGGCATTATGTGCAATATTTCCGAATGAGTCTAATTGAGCAAGTTCAGAAAATTCCTGATTAAGAGATGAAAAATTTCCTGCTGCTATTTTTTCTGCAGCAGAGTGCAGTGTTATTGTGTTTACAGTGCCGGAAAAAGCCGTATTTAAATAAGAAGAAATTCCCTCAACCAATAAAAAGCCCATTAATGCAATATTTATAGATAAAGTAATTAATCTGGCGCTCATATCTATTCCAGAAGCAATTCCTGCGCGACTGGCAGGGACAGAACCTGTTGTTGTATTAGTTACAGGTGTATTGGTTAAACCTAATCCAATTCCGGCCAATAAAGAACCCGGAAGCATTGTCAGCCAGCTGGCATGTTCTGCCATTGCGCCGTATCTCATTAAAATAAATCCCAATCCTATTACAAATAATCCTAACGGAATTACAATTCCTGAACGATATCGAACGGAAAGATACTCGGCTAAAGGAGGAATAACCAGAGTAGGAAGTGTGTAAGCCAATAAAGAAAGACCAACGGTTACAACATCATATCCTAAATAACTTTGAAAATATATAGGCAGGTAAATGATAAAAGGCCAGAAGCTGAAATTCATACCAATAGACCCAAAAATGGCGCCTGAGAAATTACGTATTTTGAATATTGAAAAATCAAACATTGGGTAAGGAATTCTTTTTTCGATCCATAAAAACAGAATAAAACTTATTACAGCAATTATTATACTGCTCAAAGTTATGGGGCTGAAAAAACCAGGATCTGAACCTTGTGTAATAAAATAAGTTAGCCCAAAAATAGAGATAGATAAAGTGATCATTCCCCATATGTCTAATTTTACCGTATTAGAATCTTTAGACTCGTCTACATATCCATAAACAAGAATCACAGCCAGAACAGCTATTGGCACATGAATCAAAAATACCCACTGCCAGGATAAAAATTCTATGATTGCTCCGCCTATAATTGGCCCAAAACCAAGTCCAATACCGAGTATAACTCCCCAAATGCTAAAAGCTTTACTTCGTTCTTTTCCTTCCTGAAATTGATGAGAGAGTGCGGCGATTTGACAAATTAACATTGCACCTCCGCTTATACCTTGAAAAAGACGGCTGATAATTAAAACGGATATATCTTGTGCGATACCACAAATTAAAGAGGAAACAGCAAATAAAATTAAGGTAATAATTAAAATTCGTTTTCGGCCATATCGATCAGCCAGAGTTCCTGTTGCCATTAAAACGCTGGTACAGCCTATTGTGTAGATATTCATGATCCATTGCATATCTTTTAGATCTGCTTTTAGTATTTTTTCAAGTGTTGGAAGTATTACCGGCACGCTTGAAATCTCTAGAGAGAACATTAATGTGGCCAGACAAATGGCTGTTAAAACTAATATGTTTTTGAGTGTATAAAAATTTTGTTTCATTTTTAGAAATTTTTTTTGTCAAAAATAAACTGAATTAATTATTTTTATCAGTACAAAAACAGGATAAAAAAGTACTTTTGTGACATGAAAAAAGAAAATATGCATCAATCTGTTGAAGTGATTTATGAAAAAGTAGACCAATGTCCACTGGTAAAATCACATCTTAGTTTTTTTCAGATGGTTTATGTTATTTCAGGTACAGGATTTCTTTATATTAACGGAAATGCCATGTCGTATCAGCAAGGAAATTTAATGCTTCTTACTCCAAATGATCATTATACATTTGAAATTAGTACAACAACAGAGTTTTTACTTGTAAAGCTTAATAGTGAATATGTAAAAGAGTATAGATCAAAAAGTATTGATCACATTGAGTGTCTGTTGTATTATGCAACTCATTTATCGGGTTGTATTTTAAAACGAAAAGAAGATGAATTTCTGGTAAAAATGATATCTGATTCCTTGCTTCATGCTGCACAGAATAAAGATATTTATGATGAAGATTTAATAACGCATTATGTAAATGCTCTTATTGTTATTGCCGCAAGAAATATTGCCAAGATAAAACCGTCTGGAGTAAAAGAGAATGCAGACAAAAGGATTTTAGAAATTATTAATTACATTCAGGCTAATATTTTCTTTCCTCAAAAAATAAAAGTTTCAGTAATCGCAGCTCAATTTGATATATCAGATACATATCTGGGAAGTTATTTTAAAAATCATTGCGGAGAAACGATTCAGTCTTTTATTTCAAATTATAAAATCCGATTGATTGAACACCGATTAAGTTTTAGTGATATGAGGATTAATGAAATTGTATCTGAATTTGGTTTTTCTGACGAAAGTCATCTCAATAAATTTTTTAAAAAACACCGAAATATCAGCCTGACGGGATATAGAAAGGCAAAAGTTCTTCAGATTTGATCTGTTTTTTTAGAATAAAAAAAAGCCGAAGATTATTATTTTCTTCGGCTTGTAATTTTATTTAGAAATTTAAAAAGCAGTCAAAGCTTTTAAATCAGCGATTGTATGAGTTGGGTTTTCTGCTTTAAACACAAAGCTTCCGGCAACCAAAACATCAGCTCCGGCTTCTACTAATTGTTTTGCATTTTTACTGGTTACACCGCCGTCAATTTCAATAAGAGTCAATGCTTTTTTGCGAGTAATTAAATCTTTTAGTTTTTTAACTTTTGTATACGTATTTTCAATGAAAGATTGTCCGCCAAAACCAGGATTCACACTCATGATGCAAACCAAGTCAATGTCGTTTATAACATCTTCTAATAAGTCAATATTGGTATGCGGATTAACAGCAACTCCAGCTTTCATTCCTTCGGCTTTAATTGCTTGAAGTGTTCTGTGTAAATGTGTACAAGCTTCGTAATGTACCGTTAAATTATTGGCTCCTAAATCGGCAAAAGTTTTAATGTAACGATCCGGATCGATAATCATTAAATGTACATCAATTGTCTTTTTTGCATGTTTTGAAATGGCTTCTAAAACCGGCATTCCAAAAGAAATATTCGGAACAAAAACTCCATCCATAATGTCAATATGAAACCAATCGGCCTGACTGTTGTTAATCATTTCGATATCACGCTGTAAATTCGCAAAATCGGCAGCAAGAACTGAAGGAGCAATAAGAGTATTTTTCATTGTGTAGTTGTGTGTTGTTTTTTTTACAAAGATAAATTTTTTATGCTGTGCATTGTAATTTAACCGCAAAGCACGCAAAGATTTTTGGCTTGTAAGATTCTGTAAAAAACGCAAAGTTCGCAAAGCTTTGTGTGCTTTTCGGTTAAATTTAAAAAAAGATAAAAATAAAAAACTCCGGTAATCAGCCGGAGTTTCAATCATCAATCAAAAAACGAACAGTCAATCAAACTGTTGTTTGCGTTACAAAGGTTTCATGTTTTATGTTTCAAGTTACGCAAAATAACCTGAAATTTTAAACTTGAAACAAATATTATTATCCTAAATAGGTTTTAAGAATTTTACTTCTGGAAGTGTGTTTTAATCTACGGATTGCTTTTTCTTTAATCTGACGAACACGCTCACGAGTTAAGTCGAAAGTTTCTCCAATTTCTTCTAAAGTCATTGGGTGCTGATCGCCAAGACCAAAATACAAACGAACAACATCTGCCTCTCTTGGAGTTAATGTTTCTAACGAACGCTCGATTTCAGTACGTAATGATTCGTGAATTAATTCTCTGTCAGGGTTTGGAGATTCTCCAGAACGTAATACGTCATAAAGGTTAGAATCTTCACCTTCAACAAGAGGTGCATCCATCGATAAGTGACGACCAGAGTTTTTCATAGACTCTTTTACGTCATTTACGGTCATGTCAAGTTCTTTTGCAATTTCTTCAGCAGAAGGCGGACGCTCGTTAGACTGCTCTAATAACGCATACATTTTGTTGATTTTATTGATAGAACCAATTTTGTTTAGTGGTAAACGAACAATACGTGATTGTTCTGCAAGAGCCTGAAGGATCGATTGACGAATCCACCATACGGCGTAAGAGATGAATTTGAAACCACGAGTTTCATCAAAACGCTGAGCTGCTTTAATAAGACCTAAGTTTCCTTCATTAATTAAATCAGGAAGAGTTAATCCTTGATTTTGATATTGTTTAGCAACCGATACAACGAAACGCAGGTTGGCTTTTGTTAATTTTTCTAATGCTCTTTGATCACCCGCCTTTATTCTTTGTGCTAATTCTACCTCTTCATCAGCGGTAATTAGGTCAACTTTTCCGATTTCTTGTAGATATTTATCTAACGATGCAGTTTCACGATTGGTTACCTGCTTGGTGATTTTAAGTTGTCTCATGTTATTTGTCTCCTCAATTTTTAAGTGTACAAGTGATTATACGTATGAAGTATCAAAAAAGTTACAACTATTTAAAAAATATTTTTAAAATTTATATGAAAGCCCGGATTGAAGCGATAAACTATAAGGTTTAGCGTCGTTGTCATCTTTAAATGTATTGAAATAATATTTGAATAAAGGGTTTATTTCTAATTGTAGTTTTTTTGTCAATTCATAACTAAAACCTAACCCAATATTTGAGGCAATATTAACTTTTGAAATATTTCTGGAAGATCCAATATTTTGTGATAGAACTTCATCAGATCTCATTTCTAGAGTATTAGTTTTTAAAAGCATTGTGCTTAAACCTCCAAAAGCCTCAATATTAAATCTGCTTTTGTCTTTTTTTACAGCATAATTAAATTCGATTGGAAGTTCGTAATAAGAAAGTGTCTGTGTCAGCTCTACATCAGTTGAATTAGCAAACGTATTATTAATTATAGCTGGCGAAAGATTCGTTTTTAATTCAATATTACTGTAGGATGGTATTAATTCATTTTGATCTAATAGAGTAGATGTTTTTAAGCTTAGATGAGAAAAACCTACTCTAAATCCGGTTTTTCTATACATAATTTTAATATAAACACCATAAAAAGCGGTTACAGGTTTGCTTGTAGGCTGTTTAGATAAACTAGGATCAATTAGAGATTTATTGTTTAGTGAACTAAAAACAGCGGGACCATAATAAATATGTACTCTGCGTTCTGGCGGATTATTAACGACTATTTTTTCAGGAGTGTTTTCCTTAATTTTAGGTACCCTTTTCTTTTTGACCGGAACGCTGTCAATTACGGGTATGCTGTCTTTCTTTTCTTCTGTTATAACAGGAATCGTTTCAGTAATTTTTGGTTCAACAGTTTCTGGTATTACAGGAACGACGTTTGTTTTAGGTAATTCTGTTTCGGTTTTCTGCTTTGTAATTTTTGAAGGACTCTTTTTTCCTTTGAATGGTTTTGGTTTTGTTTTTGATGATACAGTAGTACCATAATATTTTTTCTTAACCGGTAACGATTTACTCGCTTTATTCGTTTTAGTTGGATTTATTTTAGGAGTATCTTTAATGTGTATTTTTTCCTTTTTTATTGTGATTTTATATTTTTTGGTAACCTCATATTCTTCATATTCATTTGTTGATGAAACGAGTTTGCTGGACTGTTTAATTAGTTTAACATTTTTGCTTTTTCTAATTAATACGGTATCATTATTATTGGGTTCTTTTTT
Source organism: Flavobacterium sp. HSC-32F16 (assembly GCF_024171645.1). Classification (GTDB taxonomy): domain Bacteria; phylum Bacteroidota; class Bacteroidia; order Flavobacteriales; family Flavobacteriaceae; genus Flavobacterium. Next base: position 699,927 of record NZ_JALKAC010000002.1, read on the forward strand.
TTCTGTCTTTTTTTTCGGACCGGTACTTTGTTGTACGGTTTGATTTTGAAGTAAATGAATAGGCGTTTTTTGAGTGCCGCTTATTTCGTTTTGGTTTTTGTTGTTTAAAACTGCAACAGTTGACAAAAGCCCCATTAATAGTATACTCGGGATAAGCCAGATTAAAAATCTTCGACGACGTTTTTTATTTAAATCCTCTTCAATTCTAGACCATACAAAATCTCCTGGAGCTTGATCCAGGTGTAATAATTTGTTTTTAATTGCTTTTCCTATTTCGGTTTTATTTTCCATTTTTCGTCTGATTGTAAAATGTACTTTTAGATTTTATTTTTTCTTTCAAAAGATGCTTTGCTCTATGCAGATTAGATTTTGAGGTGCTTTCGCTTATTCCTAAAAGAGAGGCAATCTCCTGATGCGAATAATCGTCTAATTCATATAAATTAAAAACGAGTCGATATTGATTGGGTAAATCCTGAATAAAGGTTAGAATTTCATCGAGAGGAAGATCAATTTCTTTATCGATTATTATTTCTTCCTGCTGATGATCGTCTTTAATTGGGGTTAAGAAATAGGATTTTTTATATCTGTTTATAGCTTTGTTAATTGTGATTCGCTTTATCCATCCTTCAAAACTTCCTTTTCCTTTGTAATTTTTAATATTTGTAAAGATTTCAATAAAGGCATCATGCAGATTGTCTTCGGCTTCATCCCGATTTTGACAATATTTTAGACATAGCACAAACAAAACATTCTTATACACTTGGTATAATTGTTCTTGCGCCTGCCTATTCTGTTTAATGCAGCCTTTTATGAGTTGATCTAAATTCAAATCTTATTTTTCAAGTTTTGTAATTTCTATTTTGTTGCTGCACAATAAGCCGGCTTTGTTATAGGCTTGAATGGCACCATTTGTAAAATTTTTACCAATATAAAATATAGCCTGATGGGTTCCCTGACCTTTTTTTAATGTTATATCGCCGCTAACTACTTCCCATTTAATGTCAGAAGACTTTTGGTTACCCCTGTAAGAATAGGTATAAGTACTATTTGTTTGAACAAAAAGACTTCCGTTTACTACGCAGCAAGTTCCGGAAATTATATCTTCACAACCGCCTGTGTACCAGTATTTATCTGGAGTATCATGTTCTGAAATTATATCTGTTTCTTCCTTATTGTCAACGTTTTCAATTTCTTTACTCTCAGATTCATTACAGCAGGAAAATATAAAGAGTAGTATAATGGATATAGGAATTACTTTTTTCATGATTAAATAATTATCGTTATAATTGATAGTATTAAAAAATAAAAAAGGTTGCGTAATAAAATAAAAAAAAACTCTTCGTTCAGTTTTCTTGAAGGAAGAGTTTTTTAAATGATGAATGTTTTCTAAATATTAATTGATTTGTGAATCTTTCACCTCAATAATTTCTTTTGTATAAACGGGTTTTCCAGAAGAAGAAAATCCTTCAACAATAATTTCAAATGGACCATTTACGTCAGATGCCGCGAATGAAATGTTTTCTTCTGTTGTTTTTAATTTAAAATCCGGAAGCCATAATAATTGATGTCTGTAATCTGGAATTCTGGCGTTTTTTGTTTTATCGCTGTAATCTGGCTGATAGTAATTCTTTTTACCCAAAGGTCTTAAAATCTCGGGTTTAATTATAAAGCTTCCATCTAATTTACTAACGTAATCAAAGTTTTTGGTAGTAAATGAAATCAAACCATTAAACAATTTTGTTCCATAAAAATAACCTCCATTAACAATGTTAATTTTGTAAACGTTACTCATTTTGTATTCAAAAAGCTCATTGATATCTTGTACTATTAAACCGTCTACAAGTACCAATGCAGGAGATGATAATTCGTAATTCACATCATAATCATGTAAGTGCAGTTCATACTTGCCTTTTGTCTGCGTGAAATACATTTCTTTTACAATCTCGATAATGGTTTCTTTTAATGTAGGGAATCGGTTAAAATCATCTAAAACATATTGTTTAGATATTGGATCATAGAACTTTTTCGAATCTTTTACCAATGCAATACTATCCTTTGTGATATTATAATACGCATTTTCAATTTGACTTGCGATTGCTCTTTCTTTCAAAATTTCATTAAAATTTGAACTCAATTCAAAAGTATTAAACTTTAGAGATTCAAGATTTAATGATTTTGGTTTGTCTATTTCAATGCCGTAATTCTCTTTGTCAGAATCAATAAGTTGTATAATAATATTTGAATTTGGGGAAGGTTTGTCTAAAATGAACGAGAATTGTCCGTTTTGATCCGTTTTGGAAATTTTAAATTCAAAATTCTTTTCCGGAATTGAGATTGCAATATTTTTATTGACAAGGCTGTTTCCTGCCGTTTTTGCAATTATTTTACCAGATATTATTTCGCCGCGCAATTCAGGGATTGCGAAATTTTCAGTTTTAATGCTGTTGCTTTGGTTTGGGTTTGAGGCATTATATTCTGTAAAGTTTAATTTGCTTTTAGAAACCAGAGCATCAATTTTTCTAACTGAAACAGTATAGTTTCCTTTCGAAAAATCTTCAGATTCTGTTTTTATCTTCAGGTCAATAAGTTCCCTGTTTGCAAATATTTTTTTTGCTAATGATAATGCTAATCCAGAAGTTGAAACGCTTGATGAAGCTGTTATATCTTGAGGAATTGATGATTTTTCAGGTTTAGGATTTTTATTGGTTTGATAAGGATTTACAATATAAATATCAATATTGAAATAATTTGAATCTGATTTGTTCAGCATCCAGCTAGTGTAGCCAACAAGCTTGTAATTTCCGGTTTCTAATGTTGTTGGAATAAAGAAATCCCCATTTGCAACACCTTTTTCCAGGAATAATTTATGTTTAAAAACACTTTTTTTGCTGTTGTCAACCAACTCAACATAGGCGATTTTGCTATATGGCGAAACGGTATTATTTAATTTGTTAAGACAAAATAAATTATAACGAAGTGTTTCGCCAGTCAAATAAGAATTTGAGTTTGGCGTAATGAAAATAGATTCATTAATTTTTGTGTCAATCGCCATTAACTCAACTTCTGAGCTTTTGCTTTGAGCTTCACTATTTTGCTGGAAAAACAGTGCTGTTATTACGAGTAAAGAAAGTTTTAGTCTATCCAAAATAATGGTTTTATGTTTGATGAAAATGATGTGCAGTCTCCGCATTGAATATTGTAAATTTCTATTAAAAGAGGGGTTGGTATTTTTGAAGGATATGGCACAATACCAAGAGAATTGTAACCTGAAAAATAAACACTATTGCCTAGGCTGATATTGCTGTAGACAACAGGCCCGCCACATCCGCCGTTAACTTCAAAACAATACGGAAAAATATGTTCTTTTTCTAGTGCAGGTGTTGAAAGTGCCAGAGGGCAGTCGTAAGGGTAAGCTGGTAGTTTTTCGTTTGGAAATACATCCGAAAAATTAAAGAAAATCCTTTTTTCGCTGTAAGCAGAAACATCAAAAAAGCCAATTACTTTTTCTGAACTATCAGTATCCGATTTAATGTTTCCTGCCAAAAAACCAGGCTGATTTTGTGATAAAAGACTTTCTGAACCCGACATTTTACTTAAGGTTTGGTAAAAAGTAAAAGCACTGAGATTTTGAACAAACTGTTTAACAAGAATAGAATATCTATTGGCGATACTATAGTCTGTACTAGCGATAAAACGCACTGGGAAATCAACACGATCTTCAGATAAATCATTTGTGCTGGTTAAAATGATGGCATCTGATTTTTTATTGGAATAACAGGTTTTGGCTTCTTTCGTTCTCATTTGAATAACAAGATCACCAGGAGCAAGACTGCTATTAGGACCACTATAGGGAACTGCAATAGCTTCATAAGGGGACCATTTTGGAGCTACTACTTTGTAAGTTTCATCATATTCGTAACGGTAATATTTTGAGCTGTTTGAAGGATCGTAACTTTTTGCTTTAATCTCAACACCTAAAATTCCTTCCTTAGTTGTTACATTTTTGTATAGATCTTCGATATTGGTTTCTTTTGTTAGTTTTTCGGCAGTTGAACTATACGATTTACCATCTTTCGTTTTTACATGAAGCTGGTAAGTTCTGTCTGCAGAGGCTTTAAATTCTGCCTCAGAAAGGTAAATTCCGCTTTCTTCATCAAACCCATATACGGTTCCTAGATCATCTGTAATACTTATAGTTGCGCCATTTTCAAAAACAGGCCCTTCATCTTCAAATTTATAAGTTCTGGATAGTTTTATTTCCTGTTTTTTTAATTGGTTTGTAATTGTTGCCTCTATTACAATAGCATTTTCAAAACCATTTGTTGTATAATTATATGGTGTTGTGCAACTAGTAATTAGTGCAATTAATGCTAGTAGAAATATTTTATATGACAATTTTTTTTTCATTAACAATTTTTGATCCTTATTGCTTAATTTTAATTATTAAAGAGTAAACTCAATCTAGTCTACCCAAAATAAAGGTCTAATATTTGACGAAAATGAAGTACAGTCTCCGCATTCCGTATTGTATATTTCTACTGTAATTGTTCCGTCATTTGGGATAGTACCAAGGAAATTGTAACCACCATAATAAACGCTAATGCCCTGAGAAATTCGTGCATAAACGGTGTTTCCAAAACACGCAGGAATAGCATTGTCTGAAAAACAATATAATAACTTATGCTCTTTTATTTGTGTAGACGTTGTTAGTGCCATTGGGCAATCGTACGGATAAGCTGGTGTTTTTTCAGTTGGAAATAAATCCGGAAAATTAAAGAAAATCCTTTTTTCGCTGTAAGCCGAAACATCAAAAAAGCCAATTACTTTTTCAGAACTGTCAGTATCTGATTTAATATTTCCTGCCAAAAAACCTGGTTGATTTTGTGACAAAAGACTTTCTGAGCCTGATATTTTACTTAACGTTTGATAAAAGGTATAAGCACTAAGATTTTGAACAAACTGCTTTACAAGAATACTGTATCTATTGGCAATAATATAATCTGTACTTGGAATAAAGCGCACCTGAAAATCTACACGGTCTTCGGATAAGTCATTCGTACTTGTTAAAATAATAGCATCTGATTTTTTAGTTGAATAACAAATTCTGGCTTCTTTTGTTCTGTTTTGAATAAAAAGATCACCTGGAGCCGGACCGCTGCTTTTAGGAATTGCTATAGCTTCATATGGCGTCCATTTTGGAGCTATCACCTTGTAAGTTTCAGCATATTCGTATCGATAATATTTTGAACTGTTCGCAGGATCGTAACTTTTTGCTCTAATCTCTACACCTAGTACATTTTCTTTAGTTGTTACGTTCGCAGCGATATCTTCCAAACTGGTTTCAGTAGTTAGTTTTTCTACACTCGAACTATACGATTTTCCATCTTTAGTTTTTATATGAAGCTGGTATGTTCTTCCAGGCAGAGCTTTAAATTCTGCTGCAGAAAAATAACTTCCGTTTTCTTCATCAAATCCATAAATAGCGCCCAGATCATCTGTTACGGTTACAACAGCACCGCTTTCAAATACTGGCCCTTCATCTTCAAATTTATAAGTTCGGGATAGTTTTATCTCCTGTTTTTTTAATTCATTTGTAATTGTTGCTTCAATTACAATTGCATTTTCAAAAGAGTTAGTCTTATAAGGATATGGAGTTGTACAGCTGGAAACAGCTGCAAACAATACGAGTAAAACTAATTTATATGTGGTGATTTCTTTTAACATTAGAATTTAAAGTTATAGGTGATTGTTGGTACAGGAACACTAAAGATTGATGTTTGGTACGCCTGAACTTTTCCTTCTTTTGTGACAAAAAATACAGAGTATGGATTATTTCTTCCTAAAACATTATAAATAGAAATATTCCAGAAACTGTGCGCTAATTTTTTTATTTTATGATTTCCTTCAATATTAAATCCGATGTCTAATCTGTAATAATCTGGAATTCTAAATTTATTTCGATCGCTGTAAAGCGTGTATTGAGCACCTCCATAATTATATTGGCCAATAGGATAGGTTATTGGACGACCTGTTTGGTAAATAAAATTAGTAGAAAAACTATAACGATGTGTAAGTTTATAATTTAATACGGTACTAAAATCATGTGGTTTGTCAAAATTTGTAGGGAAAAAATCTCCGTTGTTTACCTTTTCTTCATTATACTGACTGTCTAGTTTTATAAATGCTCTGGAATACGTATATCCGATCCATCCGTTTAATCTTCCTTCTGTTTTTTTAATTAAAAATTCTACACCGTACGATTTTCCTTCTCCTTGTAATAATTCAGTTTCTAGGTTTTCATTTAGCAATAAGTTGGCACCGACTTTATAATCTAAAATATTATTAGATTTTTTGTAATATCCTTCAATACTCAATTCAAGGTTTTTATAGTCTGTTTTTTTAAACAATCCTAAAGAAAACTGCTGTCCGCTTTGAGGTTTCACATTTAAGTCAGATAATTTCCAGGTATCTGTTGGCGATTGTGTTGTGTTATTAGATAATAAATGGATGTACTGAAACGTTTTGTCGTAACCTGCTTTTATAGAAAAAGTTTCATCAAACAAATATCGAACACCTATTCTAGGTTCAAAACCAGTATAAGTTTTAATAGTTTCATTACTGCCATACGTTTTTTCCTCAACAACAGTTGAAGGATTTAAAGGAACTCCTTCTTCATAAATTTTTTGCGTTGATGGGCCCATTGCAGAATAAACAGAAAAACGCGCACCATAATCTAATAGTAATTTATCTGTGATTTTAAAATTATCCGAAAGAAAAGCGGCAGATTCTAACCCTTTTTCTTTTTGAATATGAGTTGCTAAAAGCAAAGAATTTGGATCTTTTGGGGTCAAATCACCAGGGTTTACATTGTATAACTTAGTTGAAATTCCATAAATAAATTTATGTTTTTCATTAAAGTTATAATTGAACTTTAATACAGCTTGCGTCTCAGTAATTTTATATCCAAAATCAAAAGCATTTGAATTATTAGAATCATAATCAATGTTGAATTTGTATTCGCTGTTGGTAACGTTCAATTCTCCGTTATGTTTTTCATTAAATGCATGTTTCCATTTTAAGGAAGCCATTCTGTTGCTGTATTTGTATAATGAGTCAGATGTAATACTGTACGCATCTTTACTATAATACACAGTTCCTTCTATAGAATTTTTTGCATTGATTTTGTGCGTGTATCTGGCAAACAAATCGTAAAAAGAAGCCTGGCTTTTTTTAAGTTTTTCGTTATCTAAAGTTTTTAAAATCCAATCAGAATAAGTAGCTCTTCCTCCAACTAATAAACTTGATTTTCCTTTTACAATTGGTGTTGAAAAAGTTAAGTTACTCGTTACAGGTCCAATTCCTCCTTCACCTGCAAATTTATCAACGTTACCGTTTTTTGAGGTTATGTCGAAAACAGAAGATAGTCTGCCTCCAAATTCAGGTGGAATTCCTCCTTTATAAATGTCAACTTTGTTTACAGTATAGGGATTAATAGCCGAGAAAAAACCAAAAAAGTGACTTGGATTGTAAATCGTACCGTTATCAAGAAGTATTAAGTTTTGATCTTCTTTTCCGCCTCGAACATTAAATCCTGCAGAGCCTTCTCCAGCTGTTTTTACTCCCGGAATCGTAAGCGCTACTTTTAAAATATCTCTTTCACCTAAAATTACAGGAATATTTTTTATTCCTTCGGCTTCAATAGTGGTAACTCCTGTAATAGCAGTTCTAATATTTTGTGTTGCTTTGCTGTTTACCACAACTTCATCAAGTTGATTTAGTTTTTCGGTAAGGAATAAATCTAATTTTCCATCACTGTAAACCATAATCTTTCGGGTAATATTTTGATAGATTATAGATTCAATGTCAATGATATTTACTTCTGTAGGAACTTTTAGAAAATAATAACCCTCAGCATTTGTTACCGTGCTGATAGAAGTATTTCTAATCTTAACATTTATATCTGCAAGAGGTTCGTTAGTTTTTATATCTTTTAAGTAACCGGATAAAGTGTATAAGCCATTATTTGATTCACTAGATTCTTTACCAACCAAAACAATATTAGTGTTCGCACCTTTTGATCCTGATTTTTTTACAGAATCAAACTGTCCAAAAAACACTGGATTTGCCGATTTTGAAGGTTTATTTACAATATCTGGTTTATTAGTTTCGTAATCAGGAAAACTATCATAAATAATACTGTTTTTAGTAAGTACTATTTTATTATTGTCAATAAAATAATTCAAATCAGTATCCTCTAATATCTTTGATACTATTTCAGAAATTGTTTTGTTAACGTAATTTCCAGATATCAATACATTATTTTCAAACCAGCCTTCCTGATAATAAATTTTGTATTTAGAATTAGCTTCAATTTTTTGTAAAGCTGCGGTTCTGCTGATATTACTAAACTCGATACTTATCGCTGAATTTTTGTCTTGTGAAAATGATAACTGACTAAAAATCAAGAAAATTATAGTGGTAATTAATGACCTCATTAGTTTGCTGTTAGGGTAGTATTTTTAAATGCTGTTGATGTATCTCATTAAATTTTCCATGAATCTGCTTTCATTTTCACTTTTTAGATTCCTGTTCATGAGATAAAAGTCATTAATCTTGTCTTTTTCATTAGGAAATAATTTAATAAGTTCATTTTTAGAATTTATTAAATTATACTTCCCCTGAGTAAATAATAAAAATTGGTTTTTATAATAATAATCAACAAAAGTCTCCGTACCCTTTATTATATCTTTCTTCTCTTTATAGTGTTTAATGTAAAAGACGAAATTTTTGCCAGTTTGATTTTCTTCATAATAACCGCCGCGAAAGTTTGACGGCAGTTGTTTATCAAAATTTAAATTGACAAATTTTTTATCATACAGTTTAAAAGACTGTACATTTTCTTTGATAAGGTTAATTTCAATCAAACCTTCTTCTTGAGATTTTAATATAAGTTCATCTTTGTAGATGTCATATTTAAGACTGACATCAAAATATCCCTGATTTTCATAACCAAGATTTCCAGGGGAGAATTTGTCAGAAATGTAATAACGATCGACTGCGCCAAGAAGTTTGTCAAAATTGGTATGGAGCTTACCATTATTAATTGGCAGGTTTTCTTTTTTTATAGTATTGTCAAACCAATTGTAAACCGATGATTGGTTGCTTGATTGGCTGTGTAAATTATAAAAATTAAAGAATATTGCAAAGAAAAGTATTTCTATAGACTTTTTTCTGAGATTTTTCAAAGGATTGTTGGGTATTTGATATGTTCTGGTTGCGAGCAAAAATATTAAAAAAATGTTATGAATATTACTATTAAGTGTTAAAATGTAATAAAATATTTATTTTGTTAAAAAGAGAAACCCTAATTCAAATTATGAATCAGGGTTTTTCATTTAAATAATTTTGGGCAAAAAGAGTTTTATTTTTTTTTAATCATAAGAATCATCCGTGCTGTCCAGGATCTGATCAAATATTTTTTTTAATGACTTTATGTATAATGGAAAAAATATTATAAGTAAAAGATATTCCATTCTTAAAACAGTAACGTCATCAAGTATTTTATATAAACTCGGAATAATAATAGCTAACGAAACTGCAACACCAACCCAAGGATTATCTTTTATTTTTTTTAGAATAGGTAAAATTTTCATTTCCGGTTGTTTTATTATTGCTGTTTTCATCTATAATATTTTGATTTAGGTAGGATAAAAGTAATTTTGAAACCAGTTTTTTATTGTGAAAATGTCACGAAAGCCATTTTTTGTGTCATGAAATATGCGAATCGTTCAGCATTCTAAAGCTTTTCCTTCAAAAAATAAAAAATCCCCTTTGTGTAAAGAGGATTAGTTTTAAGGAAATGTTTTTTAAATTTTGTAATTATGACAGAATGTTCATGTTTTTTATGAAGTCCTTGTAGGTATCGCTTAGGTTTATTCGATGATTTCCTTTTAAGATAATAAGATTATCAGTAAGGAAAATCTCTTCGATTTTGGATGAATTTACAATAGTATTGCGATGTGTTTTTATGAATTTGGTTTTATCAAGCAGTTCACTGATTTTTGTGAGTGAAATTAAAATCACAAACTTTTCTTTCTCGGTAATGATATTACAGTAACGTTCTTCAACTTCGATATAGATAATATCTTCTAGGGCAACTTTTTTTAATGAGTTTTTCTTTTTAATAAATAGCGAATCGTTACTGATAACAGTGTTTTGTTCTTCGCTCAAAAATACATTGGTTTGTTCATAGAATTTTTCAACAGCCATTTCTATGGCGTATAAAATTTCCAGCTCATTAAAAGGCTTCATTAAAAAACTGAATGGCTTGGTAAGTTTAGCTCTTTCAAAAATCTGACGATCCTGAGAACTGGTTAAAAACACAAAAGGTTTTGATGCCTGAGGAATAATATTTATAGATTCAGCAAAAGTTATTCCGTCTGGCTTTCCGTCAAGAAAAACGTCGATGATTATTACGTCAACAGCAGTTTCATAAAATAATTTTAAAGCATCTGTAAAATTGCGTGCAACTCCTGCAATATTGTAATTGTTGTCGATTAATACTTTCACAAGCGCATCACTTTGTTCAGGAGTATCTTCTATAATTAAAACATTAATATTATCCATTATTTCGTTTTAGGAAAAGTTAATATCATTTTAGTTCCTTGATTGAGCTCGCTTTCTATTTCAAATGTGCCGCTATTTTTCTTAATCATCTGCTTGCATAGCTGTAAGCCCAAACCGGTTCCAATAATTTCTGAATTGCTTTTTTTGGCTAGTAATTCTCCTTCCTGAAGCAGTTCGTCAATAGTGTTTATACTCATTCCAATTCCTGTGTCCTGAATAATGACCTGACAGAAATCAGAATCAATTTCATTGGCAGAAAAGGTTATTTGTCCGTTTTCTTTCGAAAATTTTATAGCATTGTCTAATAAATTTCTAAATACAATTTTTAAGGAATCAAGATCAACAAACAAAAAGATGTTTTTTGAAACCGAATTCTCAAATGTAATCGCTTTGTCTAACAATAAAGGCTTGTAATTATATTCTATTTGTTGTATAACAGAATGCAGATGAACCGATTCTTTATGAAAATACAACTGTTTGGTTTGTAATAATGCCCAATGTAATAAATTATCTAAAAGGCTGTAAGCGCCATTTGCGATACCGCTGTTTTGAATAATTAATTGATTTAATTCATCATAATTTTTGGTTTCCAGCGTGGCAGATAATTTAGAGTTACTGGTTTTTAAAGCATTTACAGACGAACGTAAATCATGACTTACAATTGAAAATAATTGATCTTTTGTGGTATTAAGTTCGTCAAGTTTGTTTTTTTGACGTAATATGGTTTTGCCATTTTTTACTTTTTGTGCGTATAAGTAAACACCTCCGGTTAGAATTAATAATAAACCAATTGCTGAGAAAAACAAAGCATTTCGCTGCGTGTCTTTTAGTTTATTTTCTACTTCAAGAACCTTGATTTGTTTTTGTTTTTGGGCAACTGCGAATTTTTTTTCATAATCTGCCAGCTCCCAAACTTTATTTTGGTTATTTAAAGAATCTTTCCATTGCTCAAATTCTTTTCTATAGACTAGAGCTTTTTTAAAATTGCCTCTATTTTCTTCAATAACTGCCATATTCATTGCAGCACCTCTTTTTTTATTAAAATCATTTACTTTTTTCGATAATCCATATGATTTTTCGAAATATGGAATAGCAAGATTGTCTTTGTATTGAAGATAGTACAAATTTGCAATATTCATATATACATTAATCAACTCAGAATCATTTCCATCTTTTTCTTCTAAAACTTTACTTTTAAATAGATATTCTTCGGCTTTTTCAAATTCATTCAGATGTAAATAACAAGTTCCGATATTTTGATAAACTATCGATTTTTTAAAACCTTGTTTGTTTGCCAGTGGATACTTTTCAATTTCTTTAAAAAAATCGATAGCTTTTTTGAATTCTTTTAATTCTAAAAAAATTTCTCCTAATGTTTTGTTTACAAGTGGATAAAAAACGAATTTTTTTGATATTAATCTTAATTCTGAATTAGCTTCCTTGAATAATTTTTTTTTCTTAAAACTAAATCCTCTAAAATAATGACAATAATCGTTTAATTCTTTGTTTCGGCTTATGCTTAAATGTTTCATGGAATAAACTAATGTCGAATCCCAATTGTTGGCATGAAAATAATATTGTGCTTTAGAAAAATGAATTTCTTCTTTAAAAGTGAGAGCTTTTTTTTTACTTTCAAGATTCAGTACAGAATTAATCGTTTGATTTTGAGAGAAAAAACAAGTTGGAAAAAAAATAAGTAATAGAAAAAAAGAAAAATTAATTTTATCCATACTTTATATATTGATGTACAAAAAAACATCATTTAAAAAAATGATGTTTTTATCTATTTATTGAATTTATTCCCCAACACCTGTTGTTGTTCCTCTAGATGTTTCTGGGTCGATATCACTTAAATAAGATATCACTTTAGTGATGTTCTTCACGGTATCAGATGTATAATCTACTTCTACATACCAAACATCATAAGTTTCTGGTGTCTCTTCATCCCAGTCATAAGTAAAATAAATTTCAACAGTAGTATCATTTTCTATTAGTTTTCCAATGACAGGATTTTGTGAATCTTTAGAGTTGATGTATAAAGTAGCACAGATTTTTAAAGTACTTATCCCTTGATTTTTGTAAATTTTTGCCGAAGCTAAAGGAGAAATAGGAAAAGTTAGGTTGGTTTTGTCTACGAATGCAAAATCGTTTGTGTTAATTCTTGTGATTTGGATGACGTTAAAGTTCATAACAAGGTTTTTAGGGTTAATAAATTTATTTTTGGAGGTCTAAAGATATTTCATTTCTTTAAAAAAATGTAAGTTAAGCCCTGTTTTTTTATAATTTTTACATTTTCTTCACCAAAGAATGTGTAATATTAAGATTACGATATGGTTTAGAAAATTAAAAACCCTAATTCAAATAGATGAATTAGGGTTTTTGACTATATTTTTTCAAAAAAATAAATCGACCTGAGAATTAATCTTTTCCAGATAATAATCTATTTTCCGGATGGCTCTATTAAAAAAAAGATTTTGTTCTCTAATTCCAGATTGACCTAAAGGTATTGAGTTGGTTATTTGTTGTTTAAAAAACTGATGAACGTTTTTACAGCTGTCTTCATTATCTGTAATAAAATAACCAAGTAGAGTGTAGGGAACAAACATGGTTAGTTTTTCTTCAGTTTCTATAAGCATATTATTATTCAATAATATAAGTTCGTTGTAGTAAAGGGCAAAATTAGTATCGCTATTACATCTTTCCTGTATAAAATTTATAATTCTTTTTAAGTCTTTACAAAGAGCATTCGCATTTTTTAGATTTAAAAGACCAGCTTCATAAAAATAGAGAATTTGTTGTAAACTGCTGTTTATAGTAGTATCGTTCCAAATTTCATTTACCTGCGCGTTTTCATATGCTTTTTTTAAGGTTTGCATATATTCTGAAAATGATTCTTCGATTACAAAATTTTCAAATGATACTTTCTTCTGATTCGTATTTAAAAGGTTCAGCCAGACAAAAGCCTTAAATTTTGATAAAATGGTTCCATCCATAAAATAAAACAACGGAATGTCTTTAGCCGAATAGTATAGTTTTGTTTTGGGATTTTTTGTCAATATTTCAACTTGCTGTGCAGATGCTTTAAAATACTGAAGCATATCCTTTAAGTTCTCAATCTCGATTGTTTTTTCAACAATAACTTTTTCTCTTTTTGAAAATAAATTGTCCAGCGAAATATTAAAATGATCCGCTAATTTGATGGTTTCATCTATTGAGAATTTACTTTTTTGGGAAATTCTTCGATGCGATGCATCATAACTGATTTCCAGAATTGAGGCAATTTCTTCTATCAACGAATCTGATTTCGAAATTTTGCTTCTAATGACTTTTAAGAATGATTCCTGATATTTCATAATTTGCGATAATCACAAATGTAAAGATTTTTTTTATTGGTTTACGCAAATTGATATGCGATAAATGCAATAGGTTTGTCCTGTAATTTAAAAAAGAAATAGTATGAAAATGATAAATCAAGTTAGAAACCTCAAATCGTTTAGTCGTTTTTACAGTGCTCAGTTTGTTGGAATAATGTTGTTTACTTCACTATGCTTTGGACAGGATGATCAAAAGAAAATGGCAGATACTTTGGTCAGCAGCATTCCTGCAAACTCTTTTACAGTATTTGAATTAGAAAATGTTGATCTGCATTATTTCAAATGGAAATCAGATGATAATTTAAGAAATGACAGCATCAAGATTTTTAGCTTATCGCCAATATCTAAAAAAGTTAATAAAGTAAATGGTTTTGCATTGGGAGTAGGTCATTATGAAAACAAAAACATTAATCTTCAAACTATTAATGGATTAAATGTTGAAGCTAGTCCGTTGTCGTTAGCTTTGTTCACCGTTTCAATTAATGTTCCGTTTGAATCTCTTTTGGTTGGAATAAATGATAATGTTATTAGTAATGCGGCATTTTTTGATGATTGTACTGATACTTACATTAAGATCAATGGATTAAATATTAGTTCAGGAGGATTTATGGGAGGTGCAGAATTAAGAGGTATAAACATTTCGATAATTTCAGGGATGAATAAAATGAACGGACTCTCTGTTGGAGGGATATTAAGTACGAAGAGTTTTTCTGGTGTGAGTATTTCGGGATTGGCAAATGTGTCTGATTCTGGAAACGGGATTCAAATTGGATCGTCAAATGTTTCCAGAAGACATAACGGAATTCAGATTGGATTGTTTAATAATTCTAAAGAATTAAGAGGAATGCAGTTTGGTCTTTGGAATACAAACGGAAAACGTCAACTTCCTTTTATTAACTGGCAGTTTAAAAAATAAAAAAAACAGAAGAAATGAAAAATATACCTATTTTACTTATCGCTTTCAGGCTTTTATTAGGCCCGATTTTAATAACACTAACGTATAATTTTGGAACCGAAATTAGAAAAGAACTAGTTGTTTTAATTTTTCTTGGATTACTTTCTGATATTTTCGACGGAATTATTGCCCGCCGAGCAGGGACTTCTTCAGAAAAACTTCGGAGAATGGATAGTCAGACAGATTTGGTTTTTTGGTTGTGTGTTGCCTGGTGTTCGTGGATATTAAATCCCGAAATAATAATAGAAAATGCCTATCCAATCGCTGTGATTTTCGTAATGGAAGCATTGACTTATGTTTTCAGCTTTATGAAATTTGGTAAAGAAACCTGTACGCATGCATTTCTTTCTAAATTATGGGGAATTACTTTATTGCTTGCCTTTGTTGGAATGATTGGTTTTGGGTATTCTGGAATTACATTTTCTTTAGCAGTTATTGTTGGAATCGTCGGCCATATAGATGTTTTGCTTATTATACTTATTCTTCCAAAATGGACATTTGATGTTCCCAGTTGTTATCATGCCTATTTAATTCGCAATAAAATTCCATTCAAAAAGAATAAACTATTTAATTAAACTTAAAAACCCCAATTCAATTAATGAATTGGGGTTTTCTATAAATAAACCTTTAGTAAACTAAGATCTGATTACTCTTTTTTCTCCTCGCGTGGAGGTCTTGGAACAAGTGCTTTTTTAGACACTTTTTCTTTTTTAGTTTTAGGGTCAACTCCTAAGTATTTTACTTGGAAAACATCTCCCATTTTAACTACGTCAGCAACATTTTCAGTACGTTCCCAAGCTAGTTCAGAAACGTGTAATAAAACTTCATTTCCTGGCGCAGCAGTATATTCAACTACAGCTCCAAAATCTAACATTTTAATTACTTTAACTTCGTAAGCTTCTCCCATTTGCGGCTTGAAAGTGATTGACTTAATTTTAGCCAATACTGCTTCAATTCCAGCTGGATCTGTACCTAAGATTTCGATAACACCTTGCTCGTCAACTTCGTTGATTACAATAGTTGTTCCGGTAGCTTTTTGTAATTCCTGAATTACTTTTCCACCAGGTCCAATTAATGCTCCAATAAAGTTTCCAGGAATAGTTCTGGTAATGATTTTTGGTGCATGAGCTTTTACATCAGCTCTTGGAGCAGCGATTGTCTCAGTTAATTTTCCTAAAATGTGTAAACGTCCATCACGAGCCTGAGCTAAAGCCTGTTCCATAATGTCATAACGTAAACCATCAATTTTGATGTCCATTTGACAAGCAGTGATTCCATCAGCAGTTCCGGTTACTTTAAAGTCCATATCTCCTAAGTGATCTTCGTCACCTAAAATATCAGACAATACAGCAAATTTCTCTCCGTCAGTGATCAATCCCATAGCTATACCAGAAACTGGTTTTACCATTTGAACTCCAGCATCCATCAAAGCCATTGTTCCGGCACAAACTGTTGCCATAGAAGAAGAACCATTAGATTCTAAAACCTCAGAAACAACACGAATTGTATATGGACAATCTGCAGGAATCATATTTTTTAAAGCTCTTTGAGCTAAGTTACCGTGACCAACTTCTCTTCTTGAAGTTCCTCTTAGTGGTTTTGCTTCACCAGTTGAGAAAGGAGGGAAGTTATAGTGTAAGTAGAATTTCTCTTCACCTTGTTCAGATGGAGAATCGATTTGGTTAGCTTCTCTGGAAGTTCCTAAAGTTACTGTAGCCAAAGCCTGAGTTTCTCCACGTGTAAATAAAGAAGATCCGTGTACTCTTGGTAAATAATCAGTTTCACACCAGATTGGTCTGATATCTGTAGTTTTTCTACCATCTAAACGAACACCTAATTCTAATACTACATTACGAACAGCTTCTTTGTTTGTTTTGTAGAAATATTTAGAAACTAAATCGCCGTCAGCAGCTAATTCTTCTTCAGTAAATAAAGCTTTTACTTCTTCTTTTACTTCAGCAAATGCAGCGCCTCTTTCGTGTTTAGCTGAACCAACCTTTGCAATAGCATAAATTTTATCGTATGCAGCAGCTTTTACTTTTTTGTAAATGTCTTCGTTTTCTTTCTCACCTTCGTAAGTACGAATTTCTTTTTTACCAAAAGCAGCTTGTAAACGTAATTGTGCTTGAATTTGAACTTTGATAGCTTCGTGAGCAAACTTAATAGCTTCGATCATTTCAGCTTCTGAGATTTCTTTCATCTCACCTTCAACCATGGCAACAGAATCCATAGAAGCTCCAATCATCATATCGATATCAGATTTTTCTAATTCTTCTCTGCTTGGGTTAATCACTAATTTTCCGTCGATACGTGCAACACGTACTTCAGAAATTAAGTTGTAAAATGGAATATCTGAAACAGCTAATGCTGCAGATGCTGCTAAACCAGCTAAAGCATCTGGCATAACAGTTTCGTCATGAGACATTAATTGAATCATAACTTGTGTTTCAGCATGGTAATCGTCTGGGAAAAGCGGACGCAATACACGGTCAACTAATCTCATTGTTAATACTTCGCTGTCGCTTGGACGTGCTTCTCTTTTAAAGAAACCTCCCGGGAAACGACCTGCTGCTGCAAATTTTTCGCGGTAATCTACCGTCAATGGTAAAAAATCAACGCCTGGGTTTGATGTGCGAGCTGAAACTGCTGTTGCAAGAATCATAGTGTCGCCCATTCTTACTACTACAGAACCGTCAGCTTGTTTTGCTAAACGTCCTGTCTCGATTGTGATGCTTCTTCCATCACCTAAATCGATTTTTTCTACAAATAATTGTGGAATCATAAATTTTTTCCTTATTGATTATACAATGGGTTTTAGTTGTGTTGTAGTGTTGTTGTGTGTAGTTGTTGTAATCTAAAACCCAATGAAAAACCAAACTTTTTTTCTTGTAATATGCTTGTAAGCAGTTGTAATTGTAAAAACAAAAAGAGGCACTTTCGCACCTCTTTTCTATATTGATTATTTTCTGATATTCAATACTTTGATAATCTCACGATATCTGTTAATTTCTTTCTTTTTCAAGTAATCCAACAAAGATCTTCTTTTACCTACTAATAGTACAAGAGAACGTTCTGTGTTGTAATCGTGACGATTTTTTTTCAAGTGTTCAGTTAAGTGAGAAATTCTGTAAGTGAACAATGCGATTTGAGCTTCAGCTTTACCAGTGTTTTTTGCATCACCGTGTTGTGCGAAGATTTCTTCTTTTTTTTCTTTACTTAAATACATTCCAATATTTATTTAATGATTTTTATGTATGTCGTACATCCTTTGTAAGACGGGTGCAAAATTAGATTAAAAAAACAGAAAAATCAAAAAAAAATAGAAGAATCTAAAAATAAGACCCTAACAAATTCTTTTATAATGATTTGAAGGCCGTTTTTAGCTTAAAAATGATCTATTTATAATGGTCAAATCAAATGAAAAAACAGGAGTGAATATTCTTTAAAAATAAGTTGAATTTGACCTTATAAATTTACTTTGTTTTCTGAACCTTCTTGCCTGTTTGTTTTTCATTTAAAGACGAATAAGAAAATTTTATGTTGTTTTCGTCTATGCTTATTCCAGAAATCAAAATGCCTTTATCATAATTATCAACAAAGGTAATTTTGCGCACCATATCATTTCCCTGCCAAACATCTTGTTTTAAACCATTTTTGACAACTCCTTTTTGTGTTACAAATTGATCTGTTTCTTCATATTCGCCATTTCCGTCAACAACAGTTTGATTTTTATTTTCATCCCAAAAATTAAGAATTAAGGTTTGAGATTTTTTAGTTTTCGGATCCCATGAGTTTTGTTTCTCAGACTTTTTGCTTTGGTTTTCGTACCAGTTAATTTCTTTGCCGGACTTATGATCGTCTGAATAATTTACAACAGACTCTTTTGTTCCGTTTTTGTAATAGTAAATAAACTCGCCGTCTTTTTTCAGGTTATCTCTGTCTAAAGTTGCGCCTGTCATTTTCTTTCTTCCGTTTTTGTAAAAATCAGTTACCACATACCGAACGCTTTTCTGCGAATAATTTGTAATTACTCTCGTGTAGATATAGTTCTCGGGTGTGGCTTCACGATTTAAAGAGTCAAGAAAAATTTTCTTTGAGACTACATTAATTTGTGCAAATAGATTAGCTGAAATTATAAGGTGAAATACTATGAAGATGCTTTTTTTCATTCAGATCTATTTTTTATACATTAAAAATAGGTCTTCTAGAATAATTGAGCAACTTCTTGATTCACAAACTCCAGAAATCTTTCATCAGCTTCTGTAAAAGGATCTATAACATGGCTGTCAATATCAATTTGACCAATGTTAATTCCGTTTACAAATAAAGGTACTACGATTTCAGATTTAACAGTTAAACTGCAGGCTATATAATTGTCTTGCGCTTTAACATCCGGCACTACAAAATTAGCATTACTTTCGGCAACCTGACCGCAGATTCCTTTCCCGAAAGGGATAACGGTGTGGTCAGTTTCTGCACCAACATACGGGCCTAAATGAAGCGTTTTGTTTTCGTGGTTGGCAAAATAAAATCCTACCCAATTGTAATATTCTATATTTTCGTTTAAAAGCTGGCAGACTTCTAATAGTTTTTCGTCTCTAACTTTGTTATTATCAGCTATAATAATGCTTATTTTGGGTTGTAATTCTTGAAATGTCATGATTTGAAAATTTTATACAAAAGTATTTAAAGCTAAACTCAAAAAATACATAAATTTGAAAAAAAAATCTGTTGAGAAAATATCTAATTCAATTCAAGCCATTTTTAATTTTTATCGGAACTTTTTTTGCGGCTTATATTGCACTTACTGTTGTCTATAAATTTTACCTTAACAGTCTTAAAGCCGATGAAGTAGACGCAGTTACCAGCTGGGTGGGGCATAATGTGGAGCAATTGCTTTCGGCATTCAATTATGATATTAAAGTACAGCAGGGTTTTGCTTCTCCGTGGTTAGAAGTATGGTTCAATACTAAATATCAAATTCGTATTGTTGAAGGTTGTAATGCAGTCAGTGTTATCATTTTATTTGTCTCGTTTGTACTTGCTTTTTCAGGTAGACTAAAAGTTACACTGCTTTATATTTTGTTTGGAATAATTTTTATTTATATCCTAAACGTTGTTAGAATAGCATTGTTAACGGTTCTTTTATTTCATTTTCCTGATCAGTCACATTTGCTCCATGGTGTTTTATTTCCATTAGCTATTTATGGATCTGTTTTTTTATTATGGGTAATTTGGGTAAATAAATTTTCAAAATATGCTAAATAGAATACTGGAGCAAAAAAAGAAAATTGCTGTTTCAGTAATTATTATCGTCTGTTTTGGATTAATTCGAGCTTTTGAAAAAACATTGTTTTACGATCCCTTATTGGATTATTTCGAAACTACTTCTAAAAATGTGCCTTTGCCCAATCTTGATTTCTTTAAGCTCTTTTTTAACCTGTTGTTTCGTTTTACATTAAATACAATTTTGTCACTCGTTTTAATTTATGCACTTTTTAATGACAAAGGAATTTTAAGTTTTAGTACATTTTTATATCTATTTTTTGGAATACTGCTTTTTGGAGCATTTTTTATAATTGTTGGATATTTTCCTGAAAACAGCTGGCTTCTTTTTTATGTACGTCGATTTATAATTCAGCCCATATTTGTATTGTTATTTATTCCTGCATTTTATTATCAGTTTCAAAATTTTAAAAAATAACATTTCATTTAGAATTTTATTCAAGCCATTTTTGGTACTTTTGCCGTATGAGTTTAAAGAAATGCACAGTATTGTTTTTAGCGTTCCTATTGTTGGTTTCCAACACAGGGTTTGCTTTTGATGTACATTATTGCGGCGGAAAAATCGCTTCAGTTTCTTTAAACACTTCTGCATCGGCATCTCCTGAAAAAAAATGCTGCGGAGATAAAGAAGGAAAATCATCTTGTTGTAAAGATAAAGTGGTTCATCTTGAAAAGAAATCAGATGATGCTACTTTTAAGATTTTCTTTTTTCAGCTTGCATTTCCGGCAGTAATTCAGGAATACAAACCCATTGCGTTTTTGTCAATTCCAAATTTCAAAAACAATCAAGTCATTTCGTATTATTCAGATGCAAATGCGCCCCCCTTATTCAAATTATATAATCAATACATTTTTTATTCCTGATTTTAATATTTAGAATCAAGCCTCCACTGTATGGCTTGTATTGTGTTGTTTGAATGTTTCGTACTCAAGAAACTTTAAACATAAATTCTAAATAATATTAAAATCTTTTTTTATGCAAAAAAATATCATGCTTTTTGTGGTGTTTTTGCTTTCTGTTTCTGTGTTTTCACAGGAAGATTTAGAGGAAGTAAAAATCACAAAGAAGCAAAAAGGAATTAAAAAATCTTATACGCTCACTTCAAATACTACTTTAATTACCAGCAAAGAACTTTTAAAAGCGGCTTGTTGTAACCTGGCCGAAAGCTTCGAAACAAATCCATCAATTGATGTTAATTTTTCTGATGCTTTAACAGGAACTAAACAAATAAAAATGCTTGGATTAACAAGTCCGTATTTAATGATTACCGAAGAAAATATTCCTTCGGTACGTGGTGCTTCACAAGCTTATGGTTTGTCTTTTACGCCAGGTACCTGGATCGAAAGTGTTCAGATTACTAAAGGTGCCGGAAGTGTTATTAACGGCTACGAAAGTATTTCGGGACAAATTAATACTGAGCTTTTAAAACCATTAAGCGATATTCCATTTTTCGTAAATGCTTATGGCTCTACCGATTCCAGATTTGAGCTGAATACCCATTTCAATAAAAAATTATCTGACAAATGGGCAACAAGTCTGTTTGTTCACGGAAATGCTCGTGTGGCAAAAAACGACATGAATGATGACGGATTTCTAGACAATCCTCTAGGAAAGCAAATCAATGTTTTAAACCGTTATCAATATTATGATCCGGAAAGTGGTTTGGTAAGTTTTATCAATTTTAGATATATGAATGATAAAAAACAAACCGGAGAAGTTGATTTTGATAAAGATCGTGATCGCGGCACAACAAACCTTTGGGGATCTGAAATCAATACAGAACGTTTTGATGTTTCGACAAAAATTGGTTACGTTTTTAAAGATATGCCGTATCAGAGTATTGGTTTTCAAAATGCCTTTAATACTCACAAACAAGATTCGTATTTTGGTTTGAATCTATATGATATTAAACAAAATAGCTTTTATTCGAATTTAATTTTCAATTCGATTATCAACAATACGATGCACAAGTTTACAACAGGTTTAAATTTTACGTACGATCAATATCAGGAATTTGTGAATGCTAATGATTACAGCCGAATCGATAACTCGATTGGAGCATTCTTTGAATATACTTATGACAATACAGATAATTTCAGCATCATTTTAGGCGGAAGAGTTGATAATCATAACCGATTGGGTTTTTTCGCAACACCGCGTCTGCATGTGCGATACAATCCATGGAAGGATGCAGTACTCCGTTTTTCTGCAGGAAGAGGAAAACGTTCGGCTAATATTTTTGCAGAGAATCAACAACTTTTCGCAAGTTCAAGAACGTTCTCGATTTTAGATAAAAATGGAAAAATATATGGTTTAAATCCTGAAATTGCCTGGAATTACGGAATTAGTTTTTCTCAGAAATTTAAACTTTTCGGTAATAATGCCGATGCCGGATTTGATATCTACAGAACCGATTTTCAAAATCAGGCAATTGTAGATATAATGCAGAGTCCGCAGGATGTTTTGTTTTATAATTTAAAAGGAAACTCTTTTGCAAACAGCCTTCAGGTTGAGTTTAATTATGAGCTTATTCATAACTTAAACTTAAGAACGGCTTATAAATATTATGACATTCAAACTGATTATTTGAGAGGAACTTTTCAGCGTCCACTTCAGGCAAAACATCGTTTTCTTGGTAATTTAGAGTATGAAACGACTTTAAACAAAGATAAACAATGGAAGTTTGATTATACTTTTAACTGGTCAGGAAAGCAGCAATTGCCTTACACAGCTTCAAACCCTGCTGAAGATCAGTTTCCTGATTTTTCACCTTCTTATGCAGTAATGAATGCTCAGGTAACAAGAGTTTTTTCGTCTGTTTTTGAAGTATATCTAGGCGGAGAAAACATTGGGAATTACAAACAGCAAAAAGCAATTTTAGGAGCAAATGATCCTTTCGGACCAAATTTTGATGCCTCTGTAGCATACGCTCCAATTTTTGGGCAGATGTATTACGCAGGATTACGATTTAAGATAAAATAAGAACTCAAACAATAATAAATTTATAACACTAAGTAATAGACAAATGAAAAATTTGATTTTAATCGCAATGATCACTTTTTTAGGATTTTCGGCTCAGGCTCAAACTAAAAAGAATAAAAATTTAAAATATACGACAGAAGTAAACGGTAACTGCGAACAATGTAAAAAACGTATCGAAAAAGCAGCGTATGGTGTTCCGGGAGTAAAGACTGCATCTTGGGATGTCAGTTCGCATCAATTGGCCGTAATTTTGAATGAAGAGAAATCTTCTCCAAAAGATTTAAATCTGGCAATTGCAAAGGCAGGTCACGATACTAAAGAGGCTAAAGCAACTGATGCCGATTATGATAACTTGCATTCTTGCTGCAAGTACGAAAGAGAAAAATAATTTTTTAAGCCCGAGTTTATAATTCGGGCTTTTTTAATAGTTAATTTATCTTTAAAATATGGCTTTTAATTGTGGTTAAGGCAAATTATTGTTAATTTCACGAACTTATAAATATAACCAAATTCATTTATGAGTAATTTTGATTGGACCCAGTTAATAAACCCTGAATTTTATATCACTTTAAGCATCGGAGGTTTTCAAATTGGGTTGTTTATTGTTCTGTTTATTGTTTTTGCAGAAACAGGACTTTTCGCAGGTTTTTTTCTGCCAGGAGATAGTTTGCTGTTCTTAGCTGGTATTTATAGCCGCGATTTAATGCAAAATGTTGTTCATATTCCAAGCGATTTCATTAATGTATTTTTACTTTCAACGGCTGTTGCCGTTATGGGGGTTTTAGGTAATATGACGGGATATTGGTTTGGTGCAAAAAGCGGTTATTATTTATTTAAAAAAGAAGACTCATTCTGGTTTAAGAAAAAGTATCTTTTGCAGTCAAAAGACTTCTTTGAAAAATATGGAGGAAAAGCAATTATTTATGCGCGTTTCCTTCCAATCTTTAGAACTTTTGCTCCTATTATTGCTGGAATAGTTTCTATGGATAAAAAGAAGTTTATGTTTTATAATGTTTTGAGTTCTTTTTTGTGGTCATTCATTTTAATCTTTGCTGGACATTATTTATATGGAGTGTTCTTAAAACAAGGTATAGATCTAAAACACCACATAGAATATATCATTATTATAATTGTTATTATATCAACATTTCCGGTTATTCTAAAACTTTTGAAGAAGAAACCTGTTGAAAAAATATAATTCTATAAAAGCTAAAAACTAAAAAGTCCGAAGTTCTAAACTTCGGACTTTTTTTTATCTATTGCCAAGGTTTGAACTTTGGTATGTAGATGTTTATGTATATAGCGGTTGGAAACTGCCGGCAATGTTTATGCGATAAATTGAGTTTGAAATGTACGCAATAAAAAAGAAAAGCTTCGACTCAGTATTTTAAAATCTGAGTTGAAGCTTTAAATTATTTATTATTCAGAAAATTATTTCTGCAAATTGAATTTAAATCTTTGAGTATTTAAATATTACCTATTACCATTCATTTACTTTATTAGCATCCATTTTCAAGAAGATAAACAGCAGAATAGTGAATCCCCAAAGTCCGGAACCTCCATAAGAAAAGAAGGGCAGAGGAACCCCAATTGTAGGGAATATGCCAATGACCATTGCAATATTTACAAAAAAGTGTATAAATAAAATTCCGGCAACGCAGTAACCATAAACCCGGCTGAATTTTGTTTTTTGTCGTTCGGCTAAATAAATTACCCTTAAAAATAAACCCGTAAAAAGTAAAATAACAGCCAAAGAACCTGCAAATCCCCATTCTTCACCAACTGTTGTAAAAATATAATCGGTATGCTGTTCAGGAACGAATCCTCCTTTAGTTTGTGTTCCTTCTAAAAAACCTTTTCCAATCCATCCTCCAGATCCAATAGCAATTTCAGATTGATTTGTATTATATCCAATACCTTTCATGTCAACCGTTTTTCCTAAAAGGATATTAAAACGATCTCTGTGGTGCTGTTTAAAAACATTGTCAAAAACGTAATCTACAGAAAGAACAAATCCCGAAATAAGAGCAAGTAAAATCGCACTTAGAAGAATGTTTCTGTCAACTGCTCTGCCTTTAAAATGTATAATAATAAGCACGCCAAGCGCTATTAGAATTACGACATAAGGTTCCAGGATCAGAGTTAAGACAAATAATAAAATAGTGATAAAACCAGTCCAGACATACCATGATGGTAATCCTTCTCTAAACAATACCAAAATGAAAACACTGTAAATTAATGCACTTCCAGGATCGGGTTGAGGTAAAATAAGTATTACAGGCAGGAAAACAATTGCTAATGCTTGTAATTGCCTGTTAGTTTCTTTAAGGTTAATTTGTGTGTCGCTTAAATATTTGGCTAATGCCAATGATGTAGCGGCTTTTGCAAATTCAGAAGGCTGAATCGTAAAACTTCCAATTGCATACCAACATCGCTGACCTGCAATAGTTTTACCAAATAAAAACAATCCTGCCAAAGATAACAGTGCAACACCAAAAATAATACTGGCATATTTTTCATAAAATTTACCATCAACAAAAAGCACAACAAAGATCAACGGAATCGTACATCCGATAAAAATAAGCTGTTTTTGATATGTACCATCAGTTGATAATAAGGAAGACGAATAGATATTCAGCCAACCTAAAGTTACCAGCGCAATGTAGATAAAGACACTTATCCAATCGATATTATTTTTTACACTCTGATTTTTCATTTGAAATAATCTTTCTTAATTTTTCTTAGTAGTGTCTACCGCTGTTTTTTTAACTTCAGTTTTTGGTGCCGTTGTAACGGGTGCTTTTGGTTTTACGATTTTTGCCTGCAAGACAGAATCTTTAGGGACAGACTCAATTTTAAGAGCTTCACTTATTCCGCCTAACTTAGCATATTCTGAAAGTAAACTTTTGTTTAATACTCTTACTTCCAGGTCAGTTCTGGTAATCTTATGTCTTAGGTATTTTTCGATCATTAAACTCGCAATCGGACCAGCGACTGTTGCTCCAAAACCTCCATTTTCAATCATGACTGCAATAGCAATTTTTGGATTGTCTTTTGGTGCAAATGCAACAAATATAGAGTGGTCTTTAAGCTGTGTTCTTTTTCCATTAATTTTAGCAAAGTTCTCGGCAGTACCGGTTTTTCCACAAATATCAATTCCGTTTACTCTAAGAGAGTAAGCTGTACCTTTGTTGTATACATCAAACAAACCACTGATAACCGGAGGGAAATATTTTTGATCAATTGTGGTTACGTGTTTTGTTGTGAACTTAGGATCAATTTTTTCTCCCTCAATTTTCTTAATGATGTGAGGCGTGTAATAATATCCTTGATTAGCAACTGTTGCCATCATATTAGCCAGCTGAATAGGAGTCATTAAAACTTCACCCTGTCCAATTGCGTTTGATACAATAGTTGAGCTTCTCCATCCTCCGTTAGGATAAATTCTTTTGTATGTTTTTGATGTTGGAATATTTCCTTTTTTACCAATTGGTAAATCATATCCCATAAATTGACCTAAACCAAAACTTTTTACGTGATTGCTCCAAACATCAACCGCTTGTCCCGGATCTTTATACTTGTTGATAGTCAGCATGTATGCCTGTCCGAAATAGGTATTACAAGAATTGTAAATCCCGTTATGCAATTGATGAGGTCCAAAACCGTGGCACTTCATGAAACGACCACCTCCATAGCTAAAACCGTGATGGCACATAAAAGAGGTTTGTTCATTAACAACTCCTTCTTGCAATGCAACCAGACCAGTTAAAATTTTAAATGGAGAACCTGGAGGGTACTCAGCTAAAAGTCCTCTGTCGTATAAAGGTTTTGCAATCGAATCGTGATATAAAAGTGTGTAGTTTTTAGATTTTTGTCTTCCCACTAAGATACCAGGATCATAAGATGGCGCAGTTACTAATGCCAGAATTTCACCAGTTTTAGGTTCAAGGGCAACAATTCCGCCTCGTTTATTAATCATCAACTCCTCACCGTATTTTTGAAGTTCGGCGTCAATGGTTAGGTTGATGTCTTCTCCGGCAACGGCAATCGTGTCGTATTTCCCTTCTTTATATGGGCCGATTTCTCGGTTGTATTTATCTTTTTGAATGTATTTTACACCTTTTACGCCACGTAAAATTTCTTCGTAGCTTTGCTCTACACCTTGTTGTCCAATTAAATCTCCACTGTTATAGTATGGGTTTTTGGCAATTAAATTTTCGTTTACCTGAGTAATGAAACCAAAAATGTTGGCACCATAATCTACTTCGTAATCACGCAGGGAACGTTTTTGAAAATAAAAACCTTCATATTTTCTGATTTTCTCCTGAAAAGCAGCAAATTCGTTTTTATTTAATTGTGATAAGAAAACCGATGGAAGTCTTGGACTATAAACTTTTGCCTTTGCGATTCTTTTATCATATTCTTCACGAGTGATATTTAATAACGAGCAAAACTCTGTAATGTTTATATCTTTTCCAATTTCTCTTGGGATAACCATGATGTCATATGAAGCCTGATTGGCAACCAATAGTTTACCATTTCGGTCGTAAATGTAACCTCGCTCAGGATAATCATAGGCTTTTTTAATCGCATTATTTTCTGATTTCAGTTTGAATGAATCGTCAATAATCTGCAGATAAAATATCCGAATCACTAGCAAAGATGCTGCAATAATAATTAAAGAGGGCAGCAGAACTTTTCTCATCGTTTATTGGGCTTTATAATATAAATTATTATAATTGAAGTGATTATTGTAAATATAGTGCTAAACAGCGTTCGCAGTAAAATATCTATTATGAACTTAAACTGAAAAGCTTCCAGTGTAAAAAGTACAATATGGTGTAATAAAACAGATACTAATATAAATGAGAACCGTTCGGGCGTAAGGGAATCATTTAGTTTAATAGTTTGGTATTCATAACTTAAACCAAATGAAAATTTAAAGAAATAGGGCCTGTAATACGCTAGTATAACGCAGGCTGTAGCATGAATTCCGCCTGAATTACAGAACATATCCATGACTAATCCCAGCAGAAAACTGGAAATAATAAGTCCGGCTCTGTTACTGTTTACTGGGTATAAAATGATATACAAAATATATGGAAAAGGACTTATGTAGCCTAAAAAATTCATGTTATTAAAAATAACAACCTGAATTGCCAGCAACATGATAAATCGAAAAATATTTACTAACAAAGCGCTACTCATCTTTTCCTTTGCTTTTGTTTTCTAAATTAATAAGTTCTTCTCTGTCCTTACTCTTAATAATATATACATGTCCTAGGTTTGTCATATCATTAAATAGCTTAACGTCTATAACATAGTAACTTGTATTCTTTTTAATGTAAATCTTATTTACAGTTCCAATGTTTATTCCTTCAGGGAAAATTACTGATTGTCCTCCTGTAACAATAGTGTCACCTTTTCTGATAGAAGCTAATCTAGGAACATCTTCCAGCTGAACAAATCCTGTACTTTTTCCATCCCAGGTTAAAGAACCAAAGTGATTTGATTTTTTGATTTTAGCATTAATCTGCGATTTCATATTCAAAATACTAACCACAGTTGAGTAATTTGGCGAAGTATTGTCTACAACTCCAATTATTCCTAAGCTATTAATAACACCCATATCTTGTTTAACACCTTCATTTCTTCCAGAGTTTAAAGTGATATAGTTTTCGTGTGTATTATAAGAGTTGTGAATTACTTTTGAAACGATGATGTCGGCAGGTTTAACTCCTTTTATACTATCTGGCAGTGGTGCTTTTGTAGTGTCTTCTTTATTAAATAAAAGACTTTTTAACCTTGCGTTTTCAAGTACAAGTTCGTCATTTTCGGCTCTTAAACTCAAATATTCGTTTACACGATTGATTCTTTCATAAACACCTCCGCTTAAAAAATTAGCTGAACTGATTACTCTGCTTCTGTGATAGGAATGCGATTGAATTGTAAGAGTCAACGAAATACCTAAAAGCAGCAAAAACAGCAATCGATTACTGTTTCTTATAATGAAATTAAAAATTTGCTGCATTTCGTGTCTGGTTATTTTGTTTCAGGATATGCTTTAAGGTTTCAAATTTATTAGAGTCAAATATTAAAAATTTGACTCTAATAAAAGTATATTGATTGTTATTTTTAAATCTTATTTGATTAAGATACTTTTAAATTTCGCGATGTTTTTAAGAGCCATTCCCGTACCGCGAACAACTGCTCTTAATGGATCTTCGGCAATGTAAACAGGTAAATCTGTTTTTTGAGAAATACGTTTGTCAAGACCTCTTAACATAGACCCGCCACCAGCTAAATAAATACCAGTGTTGTAAATATCGGCAGCTAATTCAGGAGGAGTCTGAGATAATGTTTCCATTACAGCATCCTCAATACGCTGGATCGATTTGTCTAATGCTTTTGCAATCTCACGGTAAGAAACATCAACTTGTTTTGGTTTACCAGTAAGTAAATCTCTACCCTGAACTGACATATCTTCTGGAGGTCCGTCTAAATCTTCGATAGCCGCCCCAATTTGAATTTTAATTTTTTCAGCAGTACTTTCTCCAACAAAAAGGTTGTGTTGTGTACGCATATAATACACGATATCATTTGTGAAAACGTCACCTGCAATTTTTACAGATTTGTCGCAAACAATTCCGCCTAATGCGATAACCGCAATTTCAGTTGTACCCCCTCCAATGTCAACAATCATGTTTCCTTTTGGCTGCATGATATCGATACCAATACCAATTGCGGCTGCCATTGGCTCGTGAATCAAATAAACTTCTTTTCCGTTTACTCTTTCACAAGATTCTTTTACCGCTCTCATCTCTACCTCAGTAATACCAGAAGGAATACAAACTACCATGCGTAATGCAGGAGTAAACATTCTTTTTTTCAATGCTGGAATACTTTTAATGAACATATTGATCATTTTTTCCGAAGCATCAAAATCGGCAATTACACCATCTTTCAAAGGCCTTATGGTCTTGATGTTTTCATGCGTTTTACCTTGCATCATGTTGGCTTCCTTACCAACAGCAATGATTTTGCCTGATACTCTATCACGTGCAACGATAGACGGACTATCAATGACAACTTTATCATTATGTATGATTAAAGTGTTTGCGGTTCCAAGGTCTATCGCAATATCCTCGGTCATGAAATCAAAAAATCCCATAAGTTTTTTAGGGGTTTAAAATGTTATAAAATTATTTATCGAACAAAGTTAAACAAATTAATGTTTAAAATGACGTGTTCCTGTAAATACCATTGCAAGATTGTTTTCATTGCAATAATTTATGCTTAATTCGTCTTTTATTGAACCTCCTGGCTGAATAACAGCAGTTATTCCTGCTTTTTTAGCTAATTCAACACAATCCGGAAATGGGAAAAATGCATCACTCGCCATCGAAGCGCCTGTTAAATCAAATCCAAAAGCTTTTGCTTTGTCAACTGCTTGAACTAAAGCGTCAACTCTTGAAGTCTGACCTGTACCTGAAGAAATTAATGTTCCGTTTTTTGCAAATACAATAGTGTTTGATTTTGTATTCTTGCAAATTTTCGAAGCAAAGATCAAATCTTCGATCTCTTGAGCAGTAGGTTCTGTAATTGTAACGGTTTTTAAATGCTCTTTATTATCCGTAATATTATTTCTGTCCTGAATTAACATACCATTAAGACAAGTTCTTACTTGACGAGATGGTAATTCAACTTCGTTTTGAACTAAAATAATTCTGTTTTTCTTTTCTTGTAAAACTGTAATGGCTTCATCATCATAACTTGGAGCAATTACAACTTCACAGAATAATTTGTTGATTTCCTGTGCAGTAGCTAAATCAATTTTAGTATTTGCAATCAAAACACCTCCAAATGCCGATGTAGGATCGCAAGCCAAAGCTGCTAAATAAGCTTCGCTTATGGTTTTTCTTGAAGCTAAACCGCAAGCATTATTATGTTTTAAAATTGCAAATGTTGGTCCGTCAGTCTTAAATTCATTTATTAAGTTTACAGCTGCATCTACGTCTAATAAGTTATTGTAAGACAACTCTTTTCCATGAACTTTTTTGAACATAGCGTCAAAATCTCCAAAGAAAAATCCTTTTTGATGTGGGTTTTCACCATATCTTAAAACCTGTCCATCGGCAATACTTTCTTTATAGATTGTTTCATCTGTATTGAAATAGTTAAAAATAGCACCATCATAATGAGAGGAAACATGGAACGCTTTAGTTGCTAACAATCTTCTGTTTTCTAGAGTTGTTGCTCCATCTTGCTCTGTAATCAAATCTAAAAGTAAACTATATTCATTAACCGAAGCAACAATTACTGTGTCTTTGAAATTTTTTGCACCCGCACGAATTAAAGAAATCCCGCCAATATCAATTTTTTCAATAATATCTTGTTCGCTTGCGCCAGAAGCAACTGTTTTTTCAAAAGGATACAAATCAACAATTACTAAATCAATTTGAGGAATGTCAAATTCTTTCATTTGCTGCACATCACTCTCATTATCCTGACGATTTAAAATTCCGCCAAAAATTTTAGGGTGTAATGTTTTTACTCTTCCGCCAAGAATTTCAGGGAAAGAAGTAATATCTTCTACAGGAACTACCGGAATTCCAAGGTTTTTAATGAAATCTTCTGTTCCTCCAGTTGAGTAAAGTGTTACGTTTTGCTCGTGTAATTTTCTAACGATTGGCTCTAATCCATCTTTCGAAAAAACAGATATTAACGCTGATTGTATTTTTTTAGTTGTGCTCATTGTGTAGTTATGATTTTCAGACTGCAAAAGTAGTTTTTTTATATATTATTTTAAAAGATTTAGTGTAACAATCTCGCAAAAAAATCTACTGATGAGTAAGTTAACTTTTATTAGGTTTTTGTTTTTAAATTATTGAATTTTACTTGATTGAAAAATACTACTATATGCTTCTTTATCTAAGATTATTAAAAGAAAGTCTAAGCTTTGCCATAAACGCTTTGCGAAATAATAAACTACGTACTTTGTTGTCGTTATTAGGCGTTACAATTGGTATTTTTTCAATAATTGCCGTCTTGGCTGCAGTTGATTCTTTAGATAAAAAAATCTCTAAAGATTTGAGCAGCTTAGATAAAAATACGATTTATTTAATGAAATTCAACTTTGGACCATCGGAAATTCCACAATGGAAGAGAGAGCAGTTTCCAAATGTAAAATATGATGAATACGTAGGATTGAAAAATTCCATAAATAATACAGATCAGGTAGGTTACCAGCTTTTTGTAAATCATGAAACTTTAAAGTACGATTCGAAAACGGTTGCAGATGTAAACATCGTTCCGTCTTCTTTTGAAATGGTCGATATCGATGGGTTAAGTTTTGATAAAGGAAGATTTTACAACGAATCCGAATCGAACTCGGGAACAGCCGTTATTGTTTTAGGGTATGAAATTGCTCAGGGACTTTTTGGAGATATGGATCCGCTTGGAAAAAACATTCGTCTTTACGGACAGCGTTTTACCGTAATTGGAGTAATTGCAAAACAAGGAGCAGGTTTTTTTGGAGACAGTAATGATACTTCGGTTTATTTGCCGGCAAACTTTTTACGCCGAATGTATGGCGACAGCGATGCCATGACTCCGGTAATTGTTTTAAAACCAACAAAGGGTGTAGATATGGAAGCTTATAAAGCTGAAGTAGCACAAAAGTTAAGAGCAATCCGCGGTATGAAAGCCGGCGAAATGGATAACTTCTTTATCAACGTGCTTTCTGGTTTTACTGATTTTATTGATGGAATTCTGGGACAGATGAATGTTGTAGGATGGATTATCAGTGGATTTTCTCTTTTGGTAGGCGGTTTCGGAATTGCCAATATTATGTTCGTTTCGGTTAAAGAAAGAACGAATTTAATTGGAATCCAAAAATCATTGGGAGCCAAAAACAGATTTATATTGTTTCAGTTTTTATTTGAAGCTATAATTCTTTCTGTAATTGGCGGTATTATTGGTTTATTGATGGTTTGGGCAATTGCTGTTATCTTAACAAAAGCATTGGATTTTGAATTTGTACTAAGTTTTGGAAATATAATCTTGGGTACAACTTTAGCAGCTCTTATTGGGTTGATATCCGGAATCCTGCCTGCAATTTCTGCTGCAAATTTAGACCCGGTTGAAGCGATTAGAACGGGAATGTAAAGAATGTTTGTTTTTGACCAGCTTGGAGGAAGATACTAACGGGGGTCATATAACTTGACAAAAAAAAGCAAATGCAATTATTTCTATTTGTATATATCAATGCATTAATGGAAACAATGGGATTCATCTCAATGATAAAATAATTTCTAGAATAAATAGATTGAATTTGGGAATTGATATAGATCAATATGTTTATGCAGAAGAATCAAAATAAAAAAAGTCCTAAGAAGCAATTTCTTGGGATTTTTTGTAGAATTCAATACGTTTTTGAAAACCTTATTTATCTTTTAATAATTTTTCCAAGTACTCAGCTTTTTCTTTTTCCGACTGCAGCATACGCTCATAAAGTTCAATAACTTTATCTAATGGATTGAATGTACAATGAGTTGGATTGAACATTCCATTTATTCCAGTACTAGTGCTATTGTCATAAAAACTATTAAAATAATTTATCATATTTTCTTCGGTAAAGTTTTTTATTGCTTCAACACTAACACCAAGTGCTTTTGCTACTTCTGCAAGTTTTGCATCTTCTATGGTTTCGCTGTTTTCCATAGCAGAAATCGACTGTTGATTTGTACCCAAAGCCTGCGCAAGAGCTTCCTGCTTCATATCTTTAAGTTCACGAATACGGCTTATTTTTCGTCCTATATGATTTGGTTTTGTTGCTGTGCTCATAGTTCAAAGATATTTATAATGCTTTAATAAAAATTGGTTTTGGTAAAAAACAAGTCCGTTTCTGTAAGATACATTTTTTAATAGTTCGCTTGGGATAAAACTATTATTGCAATAACAAAAATACAATTTTTCAGACAAGTATTAATCAGTTGAGATTGAAATTACAAGTCAGGAAATATTCCGTAGAAACGAAATGTCGGTAGCAACGAAATTTATTCCGTTGGAGAATAGAAATCCCGCATTCAGAAGTTCCGTAGGAACGATACATTTTATTTAGGAAGTTTAATTTTTGACTTGTCCCATTTAATTTCGACTGAAAAGTAAGAGTAATTATTTTTCTTGTATTTCAAAACAGTATCTTCTTCTTGCGTTGTTCTTCTAATTGCATAAGCTTGCAGTTTATTTTTATTTATAAAATTGAAAAATGAAGTGTTTTTTATAGTGTCAGTTTGAGATGCAACAATTAATATTCGCCTATTTTTCTCTTTGCTTAGAATGTTTTCTGATAAAAAATCACTTATACTTGTTTGAGGTACTTTTATAATATCTTTTGGTTGTAAATCCAAAAAATACGGTAGTGTATCATTTTCTCTACCTGTGCCACAGCCAATTCCAATATATCTATTTTGATAATAATAAAAATCACCTTGTTTATCAATAATAAGCTGGCTTTCGCCATAAAATCCTTTAGGTCGTAGTGCTACTGTATTGCTGTTTTTCTTTAATGAGTCAGCATACTTATCGAATTTTTCATTTTCATACGAAATAATATAAGGTTTGTTTTTGATTACAATCTTTTCTTCTTGCTTAGTGCAATTCAAAAGAAGAAAACAAACCATGAAACCAATAAAAACTCTCGCCATAGAAATAAGATTTAAATAAAGATATAAAAAAATCCCATCAGCCAAAGCGAATGGGATTTATATGTTTTAGAAGTTCGAAAACTATCGAATATCATTATTTTGAATCAAATCGATATATAAGTTGATCTTATCTTTCAATTCTTTTCTAGGCGTGATAAAGTCTAAGAAACCGTGCTCTAAAAGAAATTCAGCAGTTTGGAAACCTTCTGGTAAATCTTTTCCTGTAGTATCACGTACAACACGTGGACCAGCAAAACCAATCAAAGCGCCCGGCTCAGAGATGTTAATGTCTCCTAACATTGCGTAAGATGCAGTTGTTCCTCCTGTTGTTGGATCTGTACAAAGAGAGATATAAGGTAACTTAGCTTCTGCTAATTGAGCTAGTTTTACAGAAGTTTTTGCTAATTGCATTAAAGAATAAGCAGCTTCCATCATACGAGCTCCACCAGATTTAGAAATCATAACAAAAGGCAGTTTGTTTTTGATCGCGTGATCAATACCTCTTGCAATTTTTTCCCCTACAACAGCTCCCATAGACCCGCCAATAAAGGCAAAATCCATACAGCAAATTACAAGTTCTCTTCCTTTAGATTTTCCTACTCCCGTACGTACAGCGTCTTTAAGATGAGTTTTTTCCATTACATCTTTCAATCTTTCTGCATATTTTTTTGTATCCACAAAATGCAGAGGATCTTTTGATGTCATGTTTTTATCTAACTCAACAAATTCGTTGTTGTCGAATAAAATTTCAAAATAGGTTGCGCTTCCAATTCGAACGTGAAAATCATCTTCAGGGCTTACGAATAAGTTTCTTGCTAATTCGTCTGCATCAATAATTTTTCCTGTTGGAGATTTGTACCACAATCCTTTCGGAACGTCCATCTTATCTTCTGTCGCGGTCGTAATCCCTTTTTCTTGTCTTTTAAACCAAGCCATATTGAATGTTTTTTTTGTTTGAGGTTTCAAGTCTCAAGTTGCGAAACCTGAAACTTGAAACGTTAAACTTGAAACTTTTTATTATAGTGTATTCACGTTGTTTAAGTCAGCAAAAGCTTGTTCAAGTCTTGCGTTGAATGTTACTTCGCTTTCACGAACCCATCTTCTTGGATCGTAATATTTTTTGTTTGGAGCATCAGCACCTTCTGGGTTACCAATTTGTGATTTTAAATAGTCAATGTTTTTAACCATATAATCACGAATTCCTTCAGTGTATGCAAACTGTAAATCAGTATCGATGTTCATTTTGATAACTCCGTAGCTAATTCCTTCTCTGATTTCTTCAAGTGTAGAACCTGAACCTCCGTGGAAAACGAAATCAACTGGATTATGTCCAGTGTTGAATTTGTTTTGAACGAAATCCTGAGAATTTTTTAAGATTTTTGGAGTTAATTTTACGTTTCCTGGTTTGTAAACACCGTGAACGTTTCCAAAAGCAGCAGCAATTGTAAACTTAGGACTTACTTTAGATAATTCTTCGTAAGCATAAGCTACTTCTTCTGGCTGAGTGTATAATTTTGAGCTGTCTACGTCTGAGTTGTCAACGCCATCTTCTTCACCACCTGTAATACCAAGCTCGATTTCTAATGTCATTCCCATTTTGCTCATTCTAGCCAAATATTCTTTACAGATTTCAATGTTCTCTTCGATTGGCTCCTCAGACAAATCGATCATGTGAGAACTAAATAATGGTTTTCCTGTTTCTGCAAAATGTTTTTCAGAAGCATCTAATAAACCATCGATCCAAGGCAATAATTTTTTTGCACAGTGGTCAGTATGTAAAATTACAGTTGCACCGTAAGCCTCTGCTAAAGTGTGGATGTGTTTTGCTCCGGCGATTCCACCAGCGATAGCTGCTTTTTCGCCTGCGTTAGATAAACCTTTTCCAGCGTTAAATTGTGCTCCTCCGTTTGAAAATTGAATAATAACTGGCGCATTTAGTTTTGCTGCAGTTTCAAGAACTCCATTGATTGTGCTAGACCCAGTAACGTTTACTGCAGGTAATGCAAAACCTTTTTCTTTCGCATAATTAAAAATTTCCTGAACTTGATCTCCTGTAGCTACTCCAGGTTTAATGTTGTGTGCCATTGTAATTTTTTTTATAGTTGTTTTTAGTTTTTAGGTTGCAAAAATAAGAATTAATTAGCATTAGAACGGATAATTTATTCCAAAATTTAAAACCGAGTGACCAAAATTGTATTCTTTAAACCATCTGTCTCCCTTGTCATGCGCCGGATTATAGGTCTTAAAGCCTAAATCTAAGCGAATAACAAAAAAGCTTAAATCGTATCGTAAACCAAATCCTGAACCCAAAGCAATTTCATCTAAATCGTTTAAGTTGTTAAATCTTGCCTTGTCATCAATCACATTATCGAGCACATTCCAGATATTTCCGGCGTCTGCAAAGAGTGCTCCTTTAACATCACCAAAGATTTTAAAACGAAATTCGGCACTAAGTGCAATCTTCATATTGGCCTCGTTAAAATCGTTTAAAGCATTTGTGCTTCCGGGACCAAGTGAGTAAGGCTGCCATGCTCTATTGTCGTTTGAACCTCCAGAATAATAACTTCGTGAAAACGGAATGTAATTAGAGTTGCCAAACGGAATTGCAATTCCAAAAAAGCTTCTTACAGCCAGTACTTTTTCTTTTCCAAAATCCCAGTGTTTGATATAATCAAATTCTCCTTTTATGTATTCAGCATATTCTAAATTGAATATTTCGTAATTCCCGTTTGCATTTTTGGTTAATTTTCCAATGCTTGAAACCGCAGATAATAATGTTCCCGCAGATTCTAATTTAGTTTTAAACTGATAAAAAGTGTTGTCTGCTAAATCGGTTTTAGTGGTTTTGGTGAACGTATAACTTGTAGAAAGAATAAAGTCATTTTCGGTCAAACGAACCCTTCTTTCTTCAATACTTTCTACGTCTTTATATTGAGACATTCCCGGTGTTAAAGCAGTTTGATTGGTTAAAACCTCATTTGTAAAATTTGTTGTTCCATCTGGAATTCGTAAGTTTCCGTTGTCATCAAGATTCGAATCAATAGTATTGTAGTTTTGTGCAATACCATTTAATTCATTGTAAGAAGATTTGTAAACATTGAAATAATTATTCGGATTTAAGTTTCGAACATATTGTGCATTCAATAAATCAAACTTTACAGTATTACGTCTTTTAGGAGACCAGTTGTAAGCGATTCCTCCGGTAAAATTTTCCTTATCTAAACCAATATTTTGCTGTTTAGAGAAACCTGCAGCAATTGAAGTAGAAGGAATCATTCTTTTCGGAATAATTTTTTCTGTTCCAAATGGCATCAGAATTCTTGGGAAATTTAGTTTTAAATCCAATCCATATTCCGAAACGTTAAAAAAGTTATCGTTTGGATTCGCCATATCTTTTGATGAACCAATATTAGCACGTGCCGAAATTTCTAATGTTTCTGCCCTGTTGAATACATTACGAATCGTTTCTGAAATGCTGGCTCCAATACCAAAATCCTGAATATTAGAATGCGTAAGATCTAATGTGGCGCCAAAACTGTATTTTTTTCTTGGAGTTAAATAAACCTTCGCAATCAAAGACTGCGCTGTAGAATCGCGTTTGTCGACTTCATATTGTATCGAAGGATAATTGAATATTTTAAGATTATTTAAATATCGGGAAGAAAGCGTAGTTCTTGTGTCCGAAAAGGTGCTTCCTTTAGTAATAAAAATAGCATCTGTAATAGCACGAGGCTTATATTTCAGCTTTTTATAACTGTACAAATTAAAGTTATTATAAGTTGTGCTGTCATTAATCTGGCTTTTTGAATTAGCAGGAGAATAATCAGTATAAATATTTACATCACTGATTTTGTATAATTTAAAAGGCTCGGTTCTACTGGAATCTCTTTCCTGAATATTATTGTTATTGATGATTAAAGTTACATCGGCTTTGTTTTTTTTACCAATTGTGTCAATGTCAAAAGTAACATAAGTAGGCTGAAAAAAATAAGCACCATGATTTCTGTAATACGTTGTAATTCTGTTTTTTTCTTCCTCAAAATCAGAAGTTTTATATTGATTTCCTGATTTTAAAAATGAAGGTTCATTGCTCGTTTTATATAATGAATCCAGAGCCGGAGTTAATATTTTGGTTTTTATAGTATCAAGCGTATATGCAGGTCCGGTTGTAATGTTGTAATTTATTTGGGCTTTTTTTCTGGCAATGCTGTCTATTGTATAATCTGTTGATACGTTAAAATAGCCATTATTAAAATAGTAGAATTTTAAACGTAATAAAGATTTTTTTGTTTTTGCCGTATCAATAATTACAGGCGGTTCTCCCGTGTTTTTTAAAAATTCATGAATTCCTTTGTATAAAAAAGACTGGCCGAGTCTATCTACTTGTTTAGCAGATAATATTTTAGCCTGACGCTCGTATAAACCGGGATTATTTTTAAATTTTGCCTGATAAGTCGAGTCAGGATTTAAATTAGCTAAATTGTATAAATTCAATCGAAGTTTGTACCCTAATAATGTACCATTGGGTTTTTGATACATTTGATTAGATGCATTTTCATCATTTGTAGACTTTCCGTTTACAAGAATATTATTTTTTACAAGAAGGTTTTTTCCATCCGGAACTCTTTTTACAGCATTACAAGCGCAAATAAGTATTGCTATTAGAATAAATGCTGTTATTTTTGTGGAATTATTTTTCAAGTGTTTTTTAATATTTAATTCAAAAGTACATTATTTTATGGTTAGTAAAAACCAAATAAAGCTTATATCAAGTTTACATCAAAAAAAGCAGCGTTTTGCCAATCAATTATTTTTTGCCGAAGGAGTAAAAGTAATTCAGGAATTGCTGCAATCCAATTTTGAATTAGAACATTTATACACCACGTTAAATGATTTTGAAGCAGTTCAATCTTCAAAACGTACTCTTATTAATGAACAAGAACTAAAAAAAATAAGTGCTTTGACAACTCCAAATTCTTGTTTGGCGGTTTTTAAAATGCCTGTTGAAAATCAAATTATAAATTCAGGTTTAATTTTGGCATTAGACGATATTCGCGACCCGGGAAATTTGGGTACAATAATGCGTCTTTGTGACTGGTTCGGGATAAGACAAATCATTTGTTCTAAAGAAACAGTCGATATTTATAATCCTAAAGTAGTGCAGGCCACAATGGGATCTATCGCCAGAGTAAACGTGAATTATGTTGATCTTAAAACCTTTATAAGTCAGACAAAACTTCCTGTTTTTGGAACATTTATGGACGGCGACAATATTTACCAATCGATTTTACCGAAAAACGGAATCATTATTATGGGTAATGAAGCCAACGGTATTTCGGCAGAGATTGAAAAAACAGTAACCAGCCGACTCACAATTCCAAGATTTGGAGAGCTGCAAAAAACCGAAAGTTTAAATGTAGCTACAGCAACAGCAATTATTCTTAGTGAATTTAAACGAAATAGTTAATATTTTGTTTTAATGAAATGTGAAATTTATTAAAATTGCTCTAGATTTCATTGAATCGATGTTGTCTGTCCATGGACTAGGACCGTTTATAGGTTTATCGCGAATTAATTCATCGGTAATACCAAACATTCCTCTTATAGAAGGAGAGAAGATGAAGTATTCTGTAAAGAAATCAATTCCAAAACCTAACTCATAAGCGGCAGTCCATTTTTTTACTCTAAATTTACCCTCAAAGTTATCATCTGTAGATTTTGAATTACTAGATAAATTTAAAGTAGTCGACATTCCTCCAAGTAAATACGGACGTATGTTTCCTGTTCGTAATGACGAAAATTTTAATAATAACGGAAAGTGAATATAAGTGCTGTTTACTTCACGTAAATAGTCTTTTTGAAGGGTAAAGTCTGGATAATTTAAATCACGTTTTGTATAATACAAACCAGGTTCAAAACGTAAATTAATATATTCCTGAAGTCTTAAATCTGCTACAACACCCACATTAAATCCAGTTGTTTTTTTTACCTCAATATCTTCCTGTACAGGATTTTTGTAATCGATTTTAAAGTCAAAGCTGTTAAATCCTAAATAATAACCAAAATACAGGCGTTGTTTCTGCCAGTTTTCGAGGTTAATGATCGGGTCTTTGCTAAACATGCTTTTAGCAAATTGAGAATATCCTTTTGTCGTTAAGACCAATAAAATGACGATTACAATTTTTCTCATACTATTTTTTAGATGCTGAATAAATGGTTGCTACACCAAAAGTTTGCGGCATTGCTACAACATCTATAAACCCAGTTTTTCTTAAAATATTGTTTAAGGCTTCTCCGTAAGGAAACGCTGCTGCAGATTCAGATAAATATCCGTAAGCTGAGTTGTCTTTCGAAAACAATTTTCCAATAAGTGGAAGTATATTTTTGCTGTAAAATTTATATCCTTGTTTATAAGGTGTTTTATCAGGAACAGAAGTTTCCAGAATTACAAAAACCCCGTTTGGTTTTAAAACTCGTAAAATTTCGGCAAAACCTTTTTCTAAGTTTTCAAAATTACGTACGCCAAAACCTACTGTAATTGCGTCAAAGTAATTATCTTCAAAAGGAATATTTTCAGAATCGCCTAAAACTAAATCAATAACATTAGATAATTTCTTTTCTTCTACTTTCTTTTTTCCAACTTCAAGCATTCCGGCAGAAATATCAAGACCAATAATTTTTTCGGCTTTAGTCTGTGCCATTAAAATGGCTAAGTCACCCGTTCCTGTAGCAATATCCAGTATTACTTTTGGTTTAGAATCAGAAACTATTTTCAATACTTTTTTTCTCCATTTAGTATCAATACCAAATGAAATTACGCGATTCAAATTATCGTAGTTCCCAGAAATGTTATCAAACATTTGAGCGACCTGCTCTTTTTTACCTAAAGAAGAGTCTTTATATGGAGTTATTTTTTCAGACATTATTATAATTTACGCAAATATAAACAATCTAGTTTAACTGTAATTGAGTTTTTTAAAATGTCAATTAAATGTTTTAAAACAAAAGCTCAAATCAAGTTTTGCATTATTTTTTAAGGCATCACCAAAAGTGGGTATTTTGAAAAAATCACTAAAAGTGGGTATTGTACCGCGCTGATTTTATGCACAACTTTGTTGAAGTAAAAATGATAAAAGTTTTTAAATGATTGATAGTTTGAATTGACTTAATCAGATGGTTGCTTTTTTTGCACTGGTAATCATTTGTTCAGGTAAGTAGTTTTTAAAGTGTTGTTCTTGGGGGAATACTATTTTAAAAGTGCGAAGTACGTTCTTAGGATTAAATTTGTTTTTGGAAATTTTAATTTTCTTGCCTTTAATATCTTAGTGGTATTTGTTGTTAAAGGCGTTTTTGAGATTTATCT
Source organism: Flavobacterium sp. HSC-32F16 (assembly GCF_024171645.1). Lineage (GTDB taxonomy): Bacteria > Bacteroidota > Bacteroidia > Flavobacteriales > Flavobacteriaceae > Flavobacterium. The sequence continues at coordinate 742,222 of NZ_JALKAC010000002.1, forward strand.
CAATTAACATTAAATGTTATTCAGTTATTTCAAGTGTTTCTTTTTAACATTTGTGATTTTTACAAAAACTATTTCTTGAGCAAGTCAAGAGTCAATCGTTTTCTAAAAAACATCCTCCAAAAGAGGATGTTTTTTTATTTATTTTCTAATGTAAGTTTCATAAGTATAATCATAAAGATGTTTTTCATCTTTAAAATTTTCTTCAGATTCTACTAACTGCCATTCACTTTTGCTGAATTTTGGAAAAAAAGCATCTGCATCAAAAGTATGGTGTACTTTGGTAATTTCAATTATATCGGCAAAAGGCAAACCTAAATTGTAGATTTCACCGCCTCCAATAATATACGAATCTTCGTTTTCAGGACAGGCTGCAATAGCTTTTTCAATACTGTCAACCACAATACACCCTTCCGGGTTATAATCGGTTTGGCGTGTTATAACAATGTGTGTTCTGTTTGGTAAAGGTTTTGGGAAGCTTTCAAAAGTTTTTCTTCCCATAATAATATGATGATTAGTCGTAAGCGACTTAAATCTCTTAAAATCATTTGGCAGATGCCATACTAACTCATTGTTTTTTCCAAGAGCATTGTTTTCGGCAACAGCCGCTATCACTATAATCATGGTATGCTGTAACTAAATTTTATTCTCAGTTTCTTCGTTTATTTTCGATTCTAATTGACTAATTCTTTTTTGCTGTAAAGCAACAAGTCTGTCAATTTGTTCTCTTTCCCATTTTTTGTTCATAAAGCGATCTGTGATATACACTTTTATGAAATGTAAAATGAAAATAAAAAGCCAGATGGTAATGCCCCAGACGCACCAGTTTTGAGTTGTTCCTTCGCCAAAACCAAAAAATCTATTGGCAATGAATAAAAATAAACTCCCTAAAAGGAAAAGAACAAAATGAAAATATAAGACTTTTTTTTGTCTTAATCGTCTTCGGGCATACTCATATTGTTCGTGCGCTTCTTTTTCCATAAGATAAAAATGAGATTATAAAGTTAAAATTTATTTTTGAAAGACAATATTTTGGGTGTAGAATATTTGTTATAAAATGCCTTATCAATTTGAAATACAAAATTTTAAGTATCTTAAATTATGGATGTAATTAAAAACATACGCTGTTTTTGGTATTATCGTAAATCGATTGTCTATTATTCTATGTTTGACGGAATTTACTTAATTTTAGAGATATAAATCTAAAAACTAAATAGTTATGTCTTTGAAGAAACAATTTATCAAAACGAAACCTGTTGTTAAAGTCACATTTTCTATTGACGCTAAAGATGCTGATTCGGCAGCAGTCGTTGGCGATTTTAACAACTGGGATGCTTCAGAAGGAGTTTTAAGCAAGTTGAAAAACGGAACTTTTAAAGCCACTTATGACTTGGTGAAAGATGCGATTTACGAATTTAAGTATGTAATCGACGGAGCGTATGTTAATGACCCAGAAGCTGATTTTTACAAATGGAATGATTATGCCGGAAGTGAAAATGGGGTTGTGGCCGTTTAAAAAAATCCGCTTAAATATTTAAGCGGATTTTTTTATAATTTATACAGCAACACTTCCTTTTATGGCAGGATGCGGATCGTAATCTACGAGCGTAAAATCATTAAAATCAAAATCAAAAATGTTTTTTATCTCTGGATTTAAAACCATTTTTGGTAATGGTTTTGGGTCCCGCGTTAATTGTAATTCCAATTGTTCAAAATGATTGTTGTAAATATGTGCATCACCAAAAGTGTGAATAAAATCGCCTGCTTCCAGATCACAAACCTGTGCAATCATCATGGTTAACAATGCGTAAGAAGCAATATTAAAAGGAACGCCCAAAAAGATATCGGCACTTCGCTGGTACAATTGGCAAGATAACTTTCCTTTAGTTTCTCCTTTTTCTAAATCTGGAGCAGCTACATAAAATTGAAAAAAGGCATGACAAGGAGGCAGCGCCGCTTTATTATTAGCTACATTTTCTTCAAAAGATTTTTTAGTATCTGGCAGAACCGAAGGATTCCATGCAGAAACCAGCATTCTACGGCTGTTTGGATTCGTTTTTAATTCAGTAATTAATTCAGAAATCTGGTCAATTTCTTCGCTATTCCAATTACGCCATTGATGACCGTAAACAGGTCCTAAATCACCATTGGAATCTGCCCATTCATCCCATATTTTTACTCCGTTTTCCTGAAGGTATTTTATGTTAGTATCGCCTTTTAAAAACCAAAGTAATTCGTATATGATCGATTTTAAGTGTACCTTTTTGGTTGTAACCATTGGGAAACCTTCACTTAAATCAAAACGCATTTGATAACCAAAAACACTTTTTGTTCCGGTTCCGGTACGATCTCCTTTTTGATTGCCGTTTTCTAAAACGTGTTTTACTAAATCTAAGTATTGTTTCATTAGTGTGTTTATTCGATTAATTGTTATAATCGTTTAATCGACTGAGCGAATAAACGGTTGAACGATTAAACATAAAATTATCGTCTAGAGATTTCGTCTCTGATTTTTGCTGCTTTTTCGTAATCTTCCTGAGAAACGGCTTGATCTAAAAGCTCGTTTAGCTCTTGTAAACTGTGTTTTGAATACACTTCGCCAGATTGATTGGTTTCTTCTTCGTGTCCAAAAGTTTCTGGATTAGAAAGCACATCGTCGATTTCCTGAGCACCCTGATCAGAATCTGAAGTGTTTGATTTTAGATAAATTCCTGCTTTATCCAAAATGTTTTTATAAGTAAAAATCGGTGCGTTGAAACGTAAAGCCAAAGCGATTGCATCAGAAGTTCGGGCATCGATAATTTCTTCAATTTTATCTCTTTCGCAGATTAAACTAGAGTAGAAAACGCCGTCAACTAATTTGTGAATGATAACTTGTTTTACAACTATATCAAATCTTTCTGCAAAGTTTTTAAATAAATCGTGTGTTAACGGACGCGGTGGTTTAATTTCTTTTTCTAAGGCAATAGCGATCGATTGGGCTTCAAAAGCCCCAATAACGATAGGTAATTTTCTTTCACCATCAACTTCATTCAAAATTAGGGCATAAGCGCCATTTTGAGTTTGACTGTATGAAATTCCTTTTATGGATAATTTAACTAGACTCATATATGTTTGTAAAAAAGGCACTTAGCGCCTCATTTTAAAGATTTTTTGATTGGAAAATGAAAGTGCAATTTTAATCAAAAAATATGGAACAAAAAAGCTGCCTATAAACAAAGATACAATATCTTGTTTTTAGGCAGCTATATTTTGAAAAGAATTCTTGAATTAAGAATGTTGTGCTTTAAAAGCTTTTAATTTCTCTGTTAATTGTGGTACAATTTCAAAAGCGTCACCTACAATACCGTAATCAGCTACTTTAAAGAAAGGTGCTTCAGGATCGTTATTAATAACTACTTTTACTTTTGAAGAGTTGATACCGGCAATGTGCTGAATCGCTCCAGAAATACCTACAGCAATGTATAAGTTAGTTGCAACTGGTTTTCCTGTTTGTCCAACGTGCTCGCTGTGAGGTCTCCATCCTAAATCTGAAACTGGTTTAGAACATGCAGTTGCAGCACCTAAAACAGCAGCAAGATCTTCGATTAATCCCCAGTTTTCTGGACCTTTTAATCCACGTCCGCCAGAAACTACGATATCAGCATCAGCGATAGAAACTTTTCCAGTCACTTTTTCTACAGATTCTACTTTTACTCCAAAGTCATTGTCTCCAATTGTTGGATTAAAATCTTCTTCAGATGCAGATCCTGCACTTTCGAAAATTCCGTAAGAGTTTTTAGCCAATCCAAGAACTTTTACATCTGTAGAAATTTCTGTGATATTAAAAGCTTTATTTGAGAATGCATTTCTTTTTACTTGAAATGGAGAAGTGCTAACTGGTAATCCAACAACATTTGATGCAAAACCGGCATTTAAAGCTACTGCAACTAATGATGAAAGATAAATACTGTCTGTTGTAGAAGAAAGTAAAACTACTTTTGTGCCTTCTTTTTCAGCTGCTTGTTTGATTACATCGGCGTAAGCCTTAGCAGTAAAACCAGCTAGTTTATCGTTGCTTACTTTTAAAACTTTATCAACTCCGTATTTTGCTAATTCGCTTACGTCGCTAATGTTTACAGTTAAAGCTGTAACAGTTGTTCCTAAACTTTCGGCTACTTTTTTTGCATAAGAAGCCAATTCGAAAGCTACTTTTTTAAATTTTCCTTCTGCAGATTCTGCATATATTAATATTGACATGATTTTTTTGTTTTGAGGTTTAAAGTTTCAGGTTTCAAGTTTTGTAAAACTGAAAACTTCGACTGAAAACTGATTACTAGATTACTTTCGCTTCGTTGTGTAATAAATTGATTAACTCATCTAAATTATCTGCAGAAACTAATTTCACCGCTGATTTTGGAGCTGGTTTTTCAAATTTTACTGCTTTTGTATTTGCTGGAGCATCAACTGGTTCAAGAATAGTTAAAGCTTTAGTTCTTGCTGTCATAATTCCTCTCATGTTCGGAATACGTAAATCTTTTTCTTCAACAAGACCTTTTTGACCGCCAATAATTAATGGAAGAGTAGTGCTTACTGTTTCTTTTCCACCGTCGATTTCTCGAACTGCTTTTACGTTATTTCCGTCAACTGTTAAAGATGTGCAAGAGTTTAAGAAGTTAGAACCTGTGATTCCGGCGATCATTCCAGGAACCATTCCTCCATTATAATCTAAAGACTCTTTTCCAGCAATTACAAGATCGTAACCGCCGTTTTTAATAACTTCTGCTAGTTGCTTAGCAACAAAAAAACCGTCAGTTGGATTTGCGTTAACACGAATTGCTTCGTTAGCACCAATTGCTAAAGCTTTACGCAATGTTGGTTCAGTATCTGGGCCTCCAACGTTTACAACCGTTACATTTGCACCTTGTTGTTCTTGGAACCAAATTGCGCGTGTAAGGCCAAATTCGTCGTTAGGGTTAATTACATATTGTACGCCATTGGTGTCAAATTCTGAGTCACCGTTGGTGAAGTTGATTTTTGAAGTAGTATCAGGCACATGGCTGATGCAAACTAGTATTTTCATAAGTATATATTTTGAATTTATAATATGCTTTTACAAATTTAGAATTTAATTTGGAATAATTATACTATGCATGCATAATATTTTTGAAAACTATTACGATTTCGAAGATTGTGTGGTTTTCGATGATTTTCATTGGGATATAAAAATAAAAAATCACTCTTTTTATCTGATTGTTAGTAATTTTGCAATGTTTGAAGGCTTACTGCTAATTATTTTTTTATGAGATAAATACTAATTTTTTACTTTTTACGTTTTGATCAGAGAATTTGGAAGAGAGAAGAATTAAACAAATAGATAAAACTTTGTCTAAAAAAATATTTCGGGCTATTAAGTGTTGATTATACGTTATTATATCGTTTTCGTAAATATCACAATTAACTTTAAAAAGTTAAAAGCAAAAGAACGTAAGAACTTCATGCGATTTTAAATTCAATTTATGCTTTTAAGTTATTTAAAATATTTATTTTTGCTCTTCAGAAAATTCAACATACAATAAAAAATATGAGAACAATACAATTTAGAGAGGCCATTTGTGAAGCGATGAGCGAAGAAATGCGTCACGATGAATCCATATATTTAATGGGAGAAGAGGTTGCAGAATATAACGGAGCATACAAAGCTTCAAAAGGAATGCTTGCTGAGTTTGGCGAAAAGAGAGTAATAGATACTCCAATTGCTGAGCTTGGGTTTACAGGAATTGCAGTAGGTTCTGCAATGAACGGTAACCGACCAATTGTTGAGTATATGACTTTCAACTTTTGTTTAGTTGGTATTGATCAAATTATAAATAATGCTGCTAAAATGCGTCAAATGACAGGAGGGCAATTTAATGTGCCTATCGTTTTCCGCGGACCAACAGCTTCTGCTGGTCAATTAGGAGCTACTCACTCACAAGCTTTAGAAAACTGGTTTGCAAATACTCCGGGTCTTAAAGTTGTTGTGCCTTCAACTCCATATGATGCTAAAGGACTTTTAAAATCTGCAATTCGCGATAATGATCCGGTAATTTTCATGGAATCTGAGCAAATGTATGGTGATAAAGGTGAAGTGCCGGACGGAGAATATACAATTCCATTAGGAGTTGCTGATATTAAACGTGAAGGAACAGATGTTACAATTGTTTCTTTTGGAAAAATTATTAAAGAAGCTTTTATCGCTGCTGATGAATTAGCAAAAGAAGGAATTTCTTGTGAAATTATCGACTTAAGAACTGTTCGTCCAATGGATAAAGATGCTATTCTTAAATCTGTTAAAAAAACAAACCGTTTAGTAATTCTTGAAGAAGCCTGGCCATTTGCAAGTATTTCTTCTGAAATTACATATATCGTTCAAGAGCAAGCTTTTGACTTCCTTGACGCGCCAATTCAACGTATTACAACAGCAGATACTCCTGCACCGTATTCGCCAGTATTACTTAAAGACTGGCTGCCAAATGCTGGTGATGTAGTAAAAGCAGTTAAAAAAGTATTATACAAATAATACATATTTAAAATACTCACAAAACTTCATCATTCATAGTTAATTGATGAAGTTTTTTTTTGCCCAGACAAATGAAAAGAATAATTTTACTCAGCCTGTTTTTTGTATTCGCGTTTGCGGCTATTGCTACTGCACAAACTAAAGTGAGTGGAATTGTTTTGGACAAATCGAATCAGCCGGTACCTTTTGCAAATGTTGTTTTTAAAGGTTCAAACACGGGAATCGTTTCTAATGAAGACGGACGTTTTTATTTGGAATCGCCAAATACTTATACTGCTTTATTGATAAGTTCTGCGGGATTTTCAGATAAAGAAGTTCCTTTGGAAAAAGCGGTAAATTATAACTTTAAAATCGTTTTAAGCGAACCTGAAGCCTTAAGCGAAGTTGTGATTTTTACTGGAAAAACGTCAAAAAAGAATAATCCGGCAATTGATATTTTGAGAAAAATATGGGAAAGAAAACGTAAAAACGGACTTTACCAATTCAACCAATATCAAATGCAAAAGTATGAGAAGGTTGAGTTTGATATGAACACAATTGACAGTGCTTTCATGAAAAATAAACTTTTTAAAGGAATGGAGTTTGTTTTTAATCATGTTGATACTTCAGATGTTACTGGTAAAACGTATCTGCCAATTTTTATCAACGAATCAGTTTATGATGTTTACGGAGATAATAAAATAAAGAAGGTAAAAGAAAATCTTACCGGAAATAAAATGTCTGGTTTTAATGGGAATCAGCAAATTTTAGCTTTCGTAAAAGACCTTTACTCAGATTATAATATTTACGATAATCACCTTAAATTTTTTGATAAAAGTTTTACCAGCCCGCTTTCAAGAACCGGAATTGATGTTTACAATTACGTACTGAAAGACAGTGCTTATGTCGATAAAAAATGGTGTTATAATATTGTTTTTTATCCAAGACGTAAAAACGAGTTGACTTTTAAAGGAGATTTCTGGGTAAACGATACCACATTTGCCATCAAAAAGATTAATATGGGCGTTACTAAAAGCGCTAATATTAACTGGGTAAAGGATATTTATATTGAGCAGGAATTTGATGTAGAAAATGATTCTGTTTTTCTATTGACCCGCGATTATATGATGTCTGATTTTGCTTTAAATAAAAAGGAGAAATCAAAAGGAGTTTATGGAAAACGGACGACCTTGTACCGTAATCATAAATTCAACATTCAAAAACCAGAGAAATTCTATAAAGAGGAAGTCAATTTTATAGATAATGCGGTCTATGAACGACCGCCTGAATTTTGGGAAGAAAATCGTTTTGAGAAATTAAATAAAGATGAAGCGGGTATTTATAAAATGCTCGATACGTTACAAACCGTTAAGCGATTCAAGCAGTTGTACAGTCTCGTCTCGATTTTAGGGAGCGGTTATGTCGAGTTTAAGAACTTCGATTTTGGACCTATATTCTCTACATTTGGATACAACGAAGTCGAAGGATTGAGATTGAGAGCAGGAGGAAGAACGTATTTTGGACCAAATGATCCATGGCGTATTCAAGCGTATACGGCTTATGGTTTTGATGATAGTAAATTCAAATATGGAGTTTCTGGTAAATGGATGGTTGACAAAAAAAACCGAGTTATTATTTCTGGAGGAAACAGGCGCGATATTGAACAAATTGGAGCCAGTTTAACTACTACGAATGATATTTTAGGACGAAGTTTCGCATCGTCTGCCTTGTTTACAACTGGAAGTAACGGAAAGCTTACGAATATTAATTTAAGCAATGTTTCTGTTGAAATGGAACCGAAAAAGAATTTTATTGTTTCGGCAGGTTTCTCCTACAGAACATTAGAATCGGCGTCGCAAACATTTAGTTTAGATTATTATACGACTTTACCAACAGCAACAGATCCAATGGGGGTTATAAAAAGCGATGTAAAGCAGTCAGAAGCGAATATTCAGTTTGAATATATGCCAAACCGTAAAACGATTGGTTATGGTGTTGAAAGAGATTTAGTTGACAGCCCTTTTAGTCATTTCTTTGTAAACTTCAGTTATGGTCTTAAAGGAGTTTTAGACAGCGATTTTGCTTACGAAAAAATTCAGATTTTCTACAAACAGCCTATTATTATTGGGCCTTTAGGAAGATCTAATATTATTTTAGAAACAGGAAAAACATTCGGAACAATTCCGTTAGGATTAATGAGCGTAATTCCGGGAAACCAGACTTATTTTACAATCGAAAATACGTTTAGTAACCTAAATTTCTACGAATTTGTAACAGATCAATACACTACTTTGCAGTGGAATCATGATTTTGGCGGAAGATTGTTTGCCAGAGTTCCATTCATGAGAAAATTAAATTGGAGAGAATTTATAGGAGTTAGAGCCGTTCATGGAACTATTTCAAAAGCCAATCGTGAAATAAACGCTTCAGGGCTTCCTTATAATGCACCAGAAAATGTGTATTGGGAATATAATGCCGGGATTGGAAACATCTTTAAAGTTTTCCGACTTGATTTTTCGTGGAGAGGAAATTATTTAGATATGCCCGATGCTCATAAATTTGCAATAAAAGGATCTTTCGGATTTTATTTCTAATTATATAAGGTACAAAGGTTCAAAGTTACAAAGTCGCAAAGGTTTAAAATCTTTGCGATTTTTTTATGTTTGATGTTTTTTTGCCCACAGATTTTACGGATTTATGCTGATAAGCACAGATTAATAATTTCAGACAAAAAAAATAAATCTGCTTAAACCTGTTTTAATCAGTAAAATCTGCGGGCAAAAAACTTAGCGACTCTGCGCCTTTGTGAGATTCTTTTTTATTTAATTTTGAAATTGACTTAAAAAATATCTTATGAAGGAAGCCATCGATTTTCTAATCAATAAAAACCCAGTATTTCGGGAAATAATCGAAAAATACGGGCTTCCGCCAATACCAAAGCGTCCGCAGGGATTTGAAACTCTGGTGTTGTTAATTCTCGAGCAGCAAGTTTCTATCGATTCGGCGAAAGCCACATTCTTAAAAATAAAAGCCTATACAACCTGCAACCCTGAAAGTATGGCGATTTTGCCGGACGAAGAATATAGAAGTCTTGGTGTAAGCCGACAAAAAACAAAATACATCAAGATTTTAGCAGAAGCCATTTTAAACAAAGAACTCGATGTAGAAAGTCTGGCTTCAAAATCGGCAAAACAAGTTCGCGAAGAGCTAATCAAATTAAAAGGAATCGGAAACTGGACAATTGATATCTATTTAATGTTCTGTCTTCAGGAGCCGGATTTGATTCCGCTGGGCGATATTGCAGTTGTAAATACGATCAAAGAATTGCTGGATATTCATGACAAACAGGAAATGGAAATCCATGCAGAACAATGGAGTCCGTACCGATCTTATGCAGCATATTTGCTCTGGCATTATTACTTAAATAAGCGAAATAGGAAAATTACATATTAACTGTCTGTTATATAAAAAGAAAAGTATATTAATTAATGTATAAATACACAGATTAATATACTTTTTTCATTGTAAAAAAGGATTGTTTAGTTACTTTTGCAGTCGAAATTATAGATATAATAAAAAACGAAAATGACCGCAGACAAACTAACAACTTTCGATGTATTAATCGAAATACCAAGAGGAAGCAGAAATAAATATGAGTACGATTTTGAAATCAAAAGAATGCGTTTCGACAGAATGTTGTTCTCTTCAATGATGTACCCTGCAGATTACGGATTTATTCCAGAAACTTTAGCTCTTGACGGTGACCCTCTTGATGTATTGGTTTTAGTAAACGAACCAACTTTTCCTGGATGTGTTATGGAAGTAAAACCAATTGGTGTTTTCCATATGGCAGATGATAAAGGACCAGACGAAAAAATCATTTGTGTACCAGTTTCAGATCCAATCTGGAATTCATTAAATGACCTTTCAGATATTAATGGACACTTATTGAAAGAAATCGAGCATTTCTTCCAGGTTTACAAAGATCTTGAAAACAAACAAGTAGATGTTGAAGGTTGGGGAGACGTTAACGAAGCGTTCGCAATTATTGCTGAATGTACAAAGCGTTTTGATGATATTGAAAATAAACCAGCTGGATTATTTAGCATTAAATAATTTTAACCTTATTCTATTATAAAAAAAGCAATACTGCCGTCAGGAGTATTGCTTTTTTGTTTAAATTCGTTTCAGTTAGATTGTTGACTATTAACCAAAACCATTAAAATATTATGAATGCATTTATGATTTATCTGCCAATTGTTATGGCAGTTTTAGGATTACTTTTCATGGGAATAAAAAGGACTTGGGTTTTAAAACAAGACGCTGGAGATGGTAAAATGAAAGAGATTTCAGATTACATCTATGAAGGAGCCTTAGCCTTTCTAAAAGCCGAATATAAACTATTAACCATCTTTGTAATTATTGCGAGCTTAGCTTTGGCAGGAATTACATTTATTCCGGGAGTAAAAACCCATTTATTAATTGTAATTGCATTTATTTTTGGGGCATTATTTTCTGCTTATGCCGGAAATATTGGAATGAAAATAGCAACTAAAACAAACGTAAGAACCACTCAGGCAGCACGTACAAGTTTACCTCAGGCTTTAAAAGTGTCTTTTGGCGGCGGTACCGTAATGGGTTTAGGCGTTGCAGGTTTAGCAGTGTTAGGTTTAACAGCCTTTTTTATAATTTTCTTTAATTTATTCTCTGATGGAGTCTGGAAGGACACTGAAACAATGACGGTGGTTTTAGAAACATTAGCAGGATTTTCGCTTGGTGCAGAATCAATTGCGTTGTTTGCCAGAGTTGGAGGCGGAATTTACACTAAGGCAGCCGATGTTGGTGCCGATTTAGTGGGTAAAGTAGAAGCAGGAATTCCGGAAGATGATCCTCGTAATCCTGCAACAATTGCAGATAACGTTGGAGATAATGTAGGAGACGTTGCCGGCATGGGGGCAGATTTGTTTGGTTCGTATGTGGCAACTGTTTTAGCAGCAATGGTGCTGGGGAATTATGTTATTAAAGACATGGGTGGCAGTATCAATGATGCTTTTGGCGGTATTGGTCCAATTTTACTGCCAATGACAATTGCCGGTTTCGGAATTATATTTTCGATTATCGGAACACTTTTAGTGAAAATTTCAGATGATAATGCAAAAGAAGCACAGGTACAGAAAGCGTTAAATATAGGAAACTGGTTTTCTATTGTTTTAACAGCTGTGGCTTGCTTCTTCTTAGTACAGTATATGCTTCCTGAAACGATGCAGATGAGTTTCTTTGGGGAAGGATCAAAGGCGATCTCATCAATGCGTGTTTTCTACGCTACATTAGTAGGATTAATTGTTGGCGGTGCCATTTCATCAGTAACAGAATATTATACCGGATTAGGAACAAAACCAGTTATGGCTATCGTTCAAAAATCATCAACAGGAGCGGGAACAAACGTAATTGCAGGTTTAGCAACGGGAATGATTTCGACTTTTCCAACCGTATTATTGTTTGCGGCGGCAATCTGGATTTCTTATGCTTTAGCAGGATTTTACGGAGTAGCTTTAGCGGCTTCGGCAATGATGGCAACCACAGCAATGCAATTAGCTATTGATGCTTTCGGACCAATCTCTGATAACGCAGGAGGGATCGCAGAAATGAGCGAATTGCCAAAAGAAGTTCGTACCAGAACCGATATTTTAGATTCAGTTGGAAACACAACTGCTGCAACCGGAAAAGGATTTGCCATTGCTTCTGCAGCCTTGACCTCATTAGCTTTATTTGCAGCATATGTAACCTTTACAGGAATTGACGGAATTAATATTTTTAAAGCACCTGTTTTAGCAATGTTATTTGTAGGCGGAATGATTCCGGTAGTTTTCTCTGCTTTAGCGATGAATTCTGTTGGAAAAGCAGCGATGGATATGGTTTACGAAGTGCGCCGTCAGTTCAAGGAAATTCCGGGAATTATGGAAGGAACAGGAAAACCTGAATATGGAAAATGTGTTGAGATTTCTACAAAAGCCGCTTTGCGCGAAATGATGCTTCCGGGAATCCTAACAATTGGTTTTCCTATTGTAATTGTGCTTTTAGGAAAGTTAGTTTACTCAGATAATAATCAGTTAATTGCCGAAATGTTAGGAGGATATATGGCTGGAGTTACGGTTTCTGGAGTTCTTTGGGCCGTTTTTCAAAACAATGCAGGAGGCGCTTGGGACAATGCTAAAAAATCTTTTGAAGCCGGAGTTATGATCAATGGCGAAATGACATACAAAGGTTCTGATGCGCATAAAGCAGCCGTAACCGGAGATACAGTTGGAGATCCGTTTAAAGATACATCCGGACCTTCAATGAACATCTTAATTAAATTAACGTGTTTAATAGGATTGGTAATTGCACCAATTTTAGGATCAGGACATTCTTCATCAAATATTGCTTCTAAAGCTTCTTGCTGTGCTAAAACAGAAATGCATGCAGGAGTTTCTAAATGTGGTGATATGTCTGGAATGACAAAAGAAGAATGTATTAAAATGTGTAAAGAGAAAGGCTGTTCACCAGAAGAAACAGCAAAATGCCTGGCTCATTTTGATGCAGCTGGAGAACATTCTCATACTAAAAGCGAATCAGTTCGTGTTGAAGTAAAAAATATAGATGGAAAAACTACTGGAACTGTTACTAAAACAGAAAATGGTAAAACAACTACAGAAGTTTTCGAAGGAACAGAAGAAGAAGTTTTGGCTAAAGTAGAAGCTGCAAAATAATAACTTTGTCAAAGTTTTAAGCTTTAACAACGTTTCTTAAAACCGAAAATGCCTCTAAAATAATTTAGAGGCATTTTTTATTTCGTTAAATTTGTGTAATTCCTGTTTTAAAACAATCCGTTTAGTTCCGCATCAATTCTATTAATGATGTCTCCTAAATCTTCGGGATTATCTACAAAATTAATGTTGTCAACATCAATAATTAGTAATTTTCCTTTTGTATAAGTCTGAATCCATGCTTCGTATCTTTCGTTCAGACGGCTTAAATAATCAATAGAAATTGAGTTTTCGTATTCACGGCCGCGTTTGTGAATTTGTCCAACCAAATTAGGAATAGAACTTCTTAAATAAATCAATAAATCAGGTGCTTTTACCAACGACTCCATTAATTCGAATAAAGACGTGTAATTTTCAAAATCACGGCTTGTCATTAATCCCATTGCATATAAATTGGGAGCAAAAATATAAGCATCTTCATAAATCGTTCTGTCCTGAATGATTTTTTTTCCGCTTTCGCGAATTTGCTGTACCTGACGAAAACGGCTGTTCAGGAAATAAATCTGTAAATTAAATGACCAGCGTTCCATTTGATGATAAAAATCGTCTAAGTACGGATTATCAACTACATCTTCATAATGAGGCTCCCATTTAAAATGTTTGGCTAATAATTTAGTTAATGTAGTTTTTCCTGCGCCTATATTTCCTGCTATTGCTATGTGCATTACGGTGTTACGATTTTATAATTTACAATTTCTTTGATTGTAAAAATAGATAAAATTTGGTCTTTGTAATAGTATTTGTCAAACGTTTTTTCTAAAATTTCAATTTCTGAAATTGTGTTGGTATTTTCTCTCAAATACAATGAGTTAGCTTTGTTGAAAATGTATTTTTGAGACGAAATTATTTCAATTTTATCAAAATCCGGAAGGTTTCCTAAACTTGAAATTTTCCCAAAAATATCACAAGAAAACCAATTGTTTTTTTTATCAATCCAAAAGAAAGTATTAAAGTCGGTTTGGTAATATTTTATGCTTTCGGTTAACGGAATAGAAACCGTTTTGTACTCATTTTTTAAATAATCAAAAAGTCCAATCTGCTGATTTAAGGTGTTAAAAATCCAAAGCTGATTTTGAGTCGACATTCCAATCGCGCTCACCACTATAGGAATTGCATTTTGCGAAAAATTAATCTCGGTCATTTTATTCAGTTGATTATCTAAAAGAACAACGCTGTTAAAGTCTTCATAGAACAATACTATTTTAAGCGGATTCTGAATGTCGACCTTTGTAATATTTCCCAAAGAAACATTTTTGTATTCGAAAATTTCCCTTCCTTTTATTTTGCTGAAAATATTGTTTTTTATCTGATAAGAATATCCAAAAGAATCATAACCAATAAATTCATCAGTGTCAGTTTTGAATTTTGAAATTAAAACAGGATTTATTTTTTGGCTTTGCCCAAAAACAATTGAGGAAGAGCATGCGATAAACAGCAATACTAAAATTTGACGCAGCGTTTTACTCATAAATTAATAATTTCGAATAGCCAAAGTACAAAAACTGCAGGAAAGAAGACTTTTAAATTAGAGTTTTAGGCCATATTTGTATTTAAACCTTTCCAAATTCTAATAGTCTTACAAACATACTGTTTTGTCGATAGCATTTTGGCATTAATATATTTAACTTTCAGGATCTTAAAATTAATAATAAATTTGAATGTAAGTTTTACCAGACTTTACATCCTTTTAAAATTCAACACATGAAAAAATTAACATATTTGCTTTTAGTACTTGTCTTTAGTCAGGTTCAGGCACAAAAAGATTTTCAGGGAATGGCTGTTTACGAATCTAAAACTCAGACTCCTAAATTTGAAGGAATGAGGGCAGGAAATCGTGATATAACGCCCGAAATGCAAAAAACGATGGAAGAGCGAATGAAAAAAATGCTGGAGAAAACGTTTGTTTTAAATTTTGATAAAACAGCTTCAATTTATAAAGAAGAAGAAAAATTAGATACTCCGGGACAACAAGGCGGAGGTATGCGAATGATGATGAACTCCATGATGGGAGGCGGCGGCACTTTTTATAAAGATGTTAAAACCAAATCGTATACAGTTGATAAGGAATTTATGGGGAAAGAATTTCTGGTTGTAGATTCTCTGCCAAAATTAAACTGGAAACTGGAACAGGAAACCAAACAAATCGGCGGGTACAATTGTTTTAAGGCGACAGCTGTAAAAGAAGCCAGCAAAACCGATTTTAGAAATTTCAGACCTAAAAATAATGACGATAAAAAAGATGAGGTAAAAAAGACTTCGGGAGATACAAAAACCAATTTTGAAGACAATTTCGAAATTCCGAAAGAAATTGTTGTTACGGCTTGGTATACGCCGGAGATTCCTGTTAATCAGGGGCCGGAAAATTATTGGGGACTTCCGGGTTTGATTTTGGAAGTTAACGACGGAAAAACAACAATTTTATGTTCTAAAATCGTTCTAAATGCTAAAGATAAAGTTGAGATAAAACCATCTAAAAAAGGAAAAGTAATTTCTCAGAAAGAGTATGATGCAACGGTAATTAAAAAAATGGAAGAGTTTAGAGAAATGAACCGCGGACGTGCCGGAGGACCACCGCCAATGGGAAGATAAATTTATAAAATACTAAAGTTTAAAATTGCTTCGTCTCTTCGCGATTCCGCAGGTCCAAATTTCAATATTTTCATAATGAATAAAACACTTTTTATTTTTGCCTTACTTTTTACTTCTATATGCTTTTCTCAAAGTGTTCGTTTTGATGGTTTTATTCAGGATGAGCAGAAAAATCCGTTGGAAATGGCCAATATTATGGCGGTTAACAATACTACAAAAGCAATGGATTCGTACGGAATTACCAATGATAAAGGAAAATTTCAGCTGACTTTAAAACCTAATACTTCTTATACGGTTAAAGTAAGTTATTTGGGAATGAAATCGAAAGAAATTGCCGTTTCGGTCAAAACAGAGAATATCGTTCAAAACATTATTATGGACGGTGCAGGAATTGAACTTGAAGGAGTTGAAATCGTTCGCGAAATGCCGGTTTCTATAAAAGGCGACACGATTATTTACAATGCCGATTCTTTTAAATCGGGTACTGAAAAAAAGCTGGAAGATGTTTTGAAAAAACTTCCGGGCGTTGAGGTGAACGCCGATGGTGAAATTGAGGTTGAAGGAAAAAAAGTGAGTAAATTAATGGTTGAAGGAAAAGATTTTTTTGACGGCGATACCAAACTCGGAGTTAAAAACATTCCTGCCGATGCGATTGATAAAATTCAGGTTTTAAGAAATTACAACGAAATAAGTGCATTAAAAGGTCTCGAAAACGATCAGGATAATGTGGCCATGAATATTAAACTGAAAGAAGGCAAAAAGAACTTTTGGTTTGGAGACGTTACTGCCGGAATTGGAGTGGCAGAATTAGACAGCCGTTACATCATCAATCCGAAGTTGTTTTATTACAGCCCAAAATACAGTATTAATTTAATTACCAATTTTAATAATATTGGAGAACTGCCTCTTACAGCGCAGGATTATTTTAAGTTTACGGGCGGCTTTAAGAATATGATGAAAAAGGGCGGGAGTAATTTTAATGTTTCTTCAAATGATCTAGGAATTTCGGTTTTAAGAAACAACAGAGCCAAAGAAATTGAAACCAAATTTGGCGCGACAAATTTCTCTTATTCTCCAACAAAAACATGGAATATAAGCGGTTTTGGAATTCTTTCGACTTCAAAAACTGATTTAGAAACCAAATCTCAAACCACGATTCTTGATTCTGGAGACCAGCAGAAAAGAGATGAATTAACGCATCAAAAAAATAACTTAGGGCTTTTTAAATTAAGTTCTACTTATAAACCAAATGATAAATTTCAGTTTGATTATGATATCCTGACTAAATTGTCAAAACAAGAAGAAAATACAGATTTGCTTCGTGAATCTATTGTCAGCAATGTTTCGGATGTTGAAACTATTTTAACAGATAAAAAGCAAGATCCAACTTCAATAAATCAAAATTTAAGTTTGTATTATACACAAAGCGCTAAAAATATTTTTGCCTTTGAAATGCAGCATTTATATCAGGATGAAAATCCGTTTTATAATGCCAATCTGAGAACACAACCTTTTGTTTTGTCTGACTATACAATGGGGCAGCAAAGAAATGATTTGAACCAGAATCGCTTTGTAAAAACCAATAAAATCGATGCAAAATTGGATTACTATTATATGGTAACTCCAAAAAGCAACATCAATATTACTTTTGGAAATACGTATTCGTATCAAAATTTCAATTCTCATATATTCCAAATTTTGGATAATGGAGATAGAAATGATTTAGAAACACCTGAAAATAATAACAATGTGAATTACAGTTTTGATGATGTTTTTATGGGCTTTCATTATAAAATTCTAACCGGAAAATTCACTTTCACGCCGGGGGTCAGCGTACATTCTTACGCTATGAAAAACACACAGCTGGGAACAGATTATTCTCAAAATTTCACGAAAGTTTTACCTGATTTTTTCGCTTTGTATCAAATCAAAAAATCAGAAACGCTGACGTATAATTTCTCTTTAACGAATGATTTTACAGATATTAATCAGTTAGCAGCCGGATATGTATTATCTGATTACAGCAGTCTTTTTCGCGGAAATCGTTTTTTAGAAAATGCAACATCGCAAGTTCATACACTTCGTTATTTCAAATACAATATGTTCAATTTCGAGAACATTTTTGCCAATGCAGTGTACACTAAAAAAGTAGATGCAATTAAAACAAAAGCTGATTTTGAAGGAATTAATCAGTCATCATCTCCATACAATTCCAATTTGGCCGATGAAACTTTCAGCGGAATGGGAACGTACGGACGTTCTTTCCTGAAAAATTATAAATCATCAGCAGCCGCAAGTTTAAACTGGTCAAAATTCAATAACATTCAAAACGATAAATTAGCGACAACAGAGAGTTTTGTACAGAGTTATACTGTTAGAGCTTCAACAAATTATAAAAATCTGCCTAATATTGAGTTTGGTTATAATCTTTTGGTTAATAAATACAGCGGTTCTACCTTTTATACAGATAAGCCTTTTGCCAGATTGGACTATTATTTTTTGGATAGTTTTTCTTTTGTTTCAGAATATGAATTCTACCATTATTATAATGGAAATAAAACAGTAGATAACGAATACGATTTTTTAAGTGCCAGTTTAATTTATCAAAAGAAAAACAGCAAATGGGAATATAAAATCTCGGCAACCAATTTATTAAATACAAAATATCTTAACGACGACAACTTTTCACAATTCTCTACAAGAGTTTCACAATATACTGTACAGCCGCGTTATATCATATTTTCTATGAAATATAATTTGTAGTATTTTAATTGCAAATATTGTGATTTTTTATGATTTGTTTAGGTAAGAATCAAATATCTTTGTGTTATATTAATAATAACAAAAACTGTACTCATGCGCAATTTTATTTGGAGTTTGTCACTCCTTCTTGCCGGAATGTCTGTTTCTTTTGCTCAAACAAATGGCATCGAAAAGGGAACCTATTTATCTACAAATAAGGGAGGAAAGATCAAATTAAATTTATTGGATGATAATAAATATGAATTGGTTTTTTATTCGGGAGGTTACAATATTAAAGGCGATTCGCTTATCTTCTTAAAAAATACGAAAGCTGTAAATAGATTTGATCTTTCTTTTGGTAAAGATAAAAAAGCCAAAAAGATTAAAATTAAATTTTTAAATCCTTCATATTATTCATTTTACATAGGAACTCAAAAAGGTTCTGAAATGGTTCAATACCAGAGAGTTTCAGATATTAAAACGAAAATAGATCCAAACTGGAATACAACAGATTTAGATTTTGAAATAGATAAAACGGATTTTCTGTATCTGGTTTATGAAGATTATGATGGAAAAAGTGATGTAAGTAAATATGCATTGCCTAAAGATGTTTCGGAAATAACAATTAACTACGATCTTGCGGTTCTAAATGATTTAAATCTTACAGGTATTTATGATAGAAAAACAAACGAGTTAAAAGTTTCTGAACAATCAGGAAAAGATCCTTTAGTATTTGTAAATGAAAAAAATCCGATTACTGAAAAAGCTCCAACAGTTGTTCCTCTTGAAAATCAAACCCTGACAAATTGGACTTATCCTGGTAAAAGTTCTTATTATGGCGGTGCAGTTTCAGACAGTATATATAATAGTTTGCCAATCGATAGTGTGGCAGTATCCGTAGTAGATTATCCGGTTGACACAGCGAGTTTTTACTCACAGTACAATTTTAAACTAAAAATTGAAAGCAGTTTAAACAAGGCATTAACAGCAACAAAAGGAACCGCTAATAATAAGTTTTTAGTTGTTTATTATAACAGTAATAAAACAGCAAAAGAAAGTTTTGATGCTTTTGTAAAAGATCAGGAAACACAGACTGGATATAATATGTATGATAAATACAATGCCCAGTATGACGTTTACAATTATTATCTGGCTGGATCCGATGATAAAAAGTGGCTGAAAAATAATAAGATTACCAATGACCCAAGTATACTTGTTTTGAATAGAAACGGAGATATATTGGCCTCTGCAAAATCAGATTTAACATCAAAGCAATATCAGTTTAGTTATTACGGGGATTTTTATCGTAAGCTGTTGCGCGCAGATGCCTTTCTTTCTATTGATAAAACCCTGAAAAATAAAAAAGCGTCAGATGCTGATTTGGTTCAGGCTTTTAATAAAGCGGCTTTACTGGAAACATCATACGATTATGATTCAGATTATACCGTAGATGATCCTAGTGAGTTTATAATTTCGAAAACAACATTAGATAAAAAAGAAGTAGCCCAAGCCTGGAAAAAATTGATTGAGACGCATCAAAAAGATAAAAAACCAGCTATGAGTTTGGTAGAAACAATCATAAAAGAAATCAAAAATCAAGGCTTTACAAAACAACTTTTTAACGAAGACAGAATCCTTAATGATACAGATTTTCTGGCGATTGATTATCTATTAAAACATTCTGACGAAATTGAAAGCAATCGCGAAGCATTCAATAGTAATGAAGCAGAAATCCATAACATAGGAAATCCTGTTTCTGAAGTTTCGAATGCATTGCAGCAAAATTTATATGCCTCTCAGGATGGAGTTACAGGAGAAATGAACAAAGAGAAAATTAATTCTGTTTATAAAAAGATTATTGCATCTGGAAAAGGAAATTTTGATGCCTACAGAAATTATTTCTATTATTTAGCGCAGCTTGAAGATAATGACGGTTCTAATACAACTTATTTAAAAGAGTTTAGTACTTATTTTGATACTACATTAGCAGGGCCAAGTGCAATTGAAAAATTAGATGCCATTTTTGCAGGATTGGATTCAAGTTCAAGTTATTCGTATGACGGATGGAGTTCATTTAAACTTTACCATTCAGATATTTGTAATAATGCAGCTTGGACTGTTGTACAGAAACCTCAAAATTCTAATTTTATTAAAGATGCTATTAAATGGTCTGAATATAGTTTAGTGATATCTAAAAACAATCCTTATTATTTAGACACTCTGGCTCAGTTATATTACAAAGACGAACAAAAAGAAAAAGCTATTGCTACTCAGACTTTGGCAGTAAAATATTTAGATCCTACAGTAGATGAACAAACGGCAGGAGATATAAAAGAAGTTTTATCTAAAATGCAGAACGGAACGTATTAAAATTCCGAGGCTTAATTTTTAATAATCCCGATCTGTTTTTTTTAAACAGGTCGGGATTTTTTTAATTGTAATGTTTCCCACTAAATTATTTTAGGTAATGATTCAAATAGAAAAGTATTTTTCTTTATAAATCATTAAGTTTGAGATATCAAATTTAAACGTATGAAAAATAAAATGATGTTGGTTTTAATTGCTAGCGGCGGAATCGCTTTTTCGCAGACAATTAAGAAACCATTAGTTTCAGCAATTACAGTTAAAGATTTAAAAACAGATATGTATCAAATGGCCGGAGATCACTTTAATGGCCGTGAAGCAGGGACTTTAGACGAATTAAAAGTGTCTATGTGGCTTGCTGAAAAAGCAAAACAGGCCGGAATGTTACCAGCCGGAGATGACGGAACTTTTTTTCAGTTTTTTGATTTGTACCGACATCAGGTTACTGCGAATACAAAATTTAAAATTGGATCTAAATCATATAAATTGTGGAATGAAGTCTTAGTTGCAGAAACAGCCAATATTAAAGTAGAAGCTCCTTTACTTTATTTAGGAGCAGCATCGAGAGAAGAAATCAATAAAGCAGATGTAAAAGGAAAAGCAGTTGTTTTATTAGCTTCAAAAGAAGGAATTCCAGAAGATATTTCTCTTTTTGAAAGACGTTATCCAGGTTATGTAAAACAAAAATATTATGAAGATCTGGCACAAAAAGGAGCAGCAGCGCTTATAATTGTTGCAGATGAATTGGGGGAAAAGAGCTGGTCGCAGGTAGAACCACAAATGACAAGAGGTGTTTACGGAATTGAAGGATACCGCGATAAAATCCCAACTCCATCCAGAATGCCTGCTTTTTGGGTTCACAGTGATCAGTTAGAGTTTTTAAAAACTACTAAAGAATTAGTGTCTGCCGAAGTAGTTTCTGAAACCTATAAATATCCATCTGTAAATGTTGTTGGAAAAGTAGAAGGAACAGATTCGAAATTAAAATCAGAATATGTTCTTTTTAGCGGGCATCAGGATCATGATGGAGTTAGGCAAAAATACGGACAGGATTCTATTTATAATGGAGCAGATGACAATGCAAGTACCTGCGTAGCAATGCTGGCCATTGCAAGAGCTTATAAAAAACAACCCGGAAAAAGAACCGCATTATTTGTTTTTCATGGTTCAGAAGAGCGAGGTTTACTAGGTTCAAGCTGGTATGCCGTACATCCAACCGTTCCTGAAAAAGATATTGTTGCCGTGCTAAATGGAGATATGATTGGAAGAAATGACCTAAATCAAGCGGCTTTGCTAGGTTCTACGTCTCCACATGAAAATTCTTCAGATTTGGTAAATATTGCTAAAAAAGCGAATGATGAAGGACCTAAATTTGAATTGGATAAACTTTGGGACAGACCAGAACATCCGGAGAACTTTTATTTCCGCTCAGATCATTTGCCGTATGCCCGTATAGGAATTCCATCAGTATTTTTTACAAGTGTTCTGCATAGTCAATACCACACGCCAATGGATGAGGCAGAGAATATAGATTACGCAAAACTCCATAAAATGACCGAATGGATGTATCGAACAGGCTGGATTTTATCAAATGATGCCAATCGTCCTCAAACGTTGAAAAAATAGAATTCAAGCATAAAAAACAAAACCCGACAAAACTAAATTTGTCGGGTTTCTTTTTATTGGTTTTTAATGCCTGCCATTACTTTTATCTGATAGTTTTTTGGAGATTTCTTATTATTTTCAATTTTACCATTGGCACTTAAATAATCTAGTAAAATAATATATTTTGAAGTTTCGATTTTTTGTTGGGCTTTCTGATCTGAATTATAACTATTTCTAAAGGTAGAATTTGTATTGATAAAATCGTTTATTTTAAGCGGAATTATATCATTATTAATTTGTAATTCCTGACCGTAATGTGTCGTTTTAGACTTAATTGAATACTTTGTATTGTTTAAAGTAATGCATTCTTTGCATTCAAATACACCATGCTGGTTTAGAATAAATGTGAAATCATAATCGTGAATGTTAGTCACAACATTATTGTCGTTTTCATAGTAATAATAACTAAAAGAATCATTCTCTTTAGTTTTTTGCTCATATTCAGATCGATACTGAAAACCTAAGCTTTCCATAATCTTGGTTGATCCGGGATCCTTGTCTTTTTTGTATAATGGTTCTAATTTTTTAGGTGCATACGGTACCATAATTTCAAAAGTGTAATTTCTGTCTAAAAAATAAACAACACTGCTTAATTCCTTCTCTTGCTCAAATGTTAGTTTTTTACCTTCGGCTTTTTGCAGATAATCTTCGAATCGTGATAGCTGGCTGTATTTTGAAACAGAATCGGCACTTTGCGGTCCAATAATCGAAAACAATCCGGCAAGACACATACTTACAGGAATGAATTTTATTTTTGGATGTTTTGAAATTAAAAAATAAGCTACAACAACCGCCAGCCAAATAGATAATAATAAAACATAATAACGCTCGTGTGTAAAACCGTAAAGATTAATTCGGTACAAAATGGCCCAAAACAATAATACTAACAACGGAATCAATAAGAAATAAAACCATCGATTGAATGTTCGCATCCATAAATTACCGCTTTCATCTGCAATAGGATGAACCAATAAAAAAGAAAGTATTCCAACGATAGCAAATGCTAAAACCAGATAAGAAACCCAGCCTACAGGAAGTGAAAGTGTAATCAGGATTTTGGTTTCATAACAAATTAATATTGCCAAATAAATAGTGATAAGAGGTAATAACACAAACTGTGTGAAATTTTTAAGTCCTTTCGGATAATTTAAGTGGAGCGGAAATTCTTTATTATTGGTGTCAGGAACGCCGCTTAAAAAGAAAATAGTATTAAAAATTCCTGCGATGAGGAAAAATAAATATCCGTAGATTTTGCTTTCAAATTCTACTTTAAACAATTGATCGACTGCTAAAATGGCTAAAGCTAAACCAGTATAAAGAACAATACTATACAACCCCGAAGTAAGAATTCGTAAAAAAAGCTGTTTATTAAATTCCCAAAATTCTTCCTGATTGTATGCTCTTGGAATAAAACCTGCAAAAGAAACCAGTAAATGCAAAGCAAGGTTGAGAACAAAAAACTGCTGCGACTCAGCATCTGAGATTTTTTCTCCAAAATTAAATACCAGGGCTATTAAGGGTAAACAGAATACCAGACTAACTATAAATCGTATGATTCTGTTTTTTTGTTTGACAGCAAAAAATAAACTTGCCGAAACAAACCAAACCAGACATAAAGAACAGCTCATTACACCTTTTAAATAAAAGTTTTCATAGCTGGAATAATCCTGTCTAATATTTAAAATAGCGAAAATAGTTCCGCAAATTGCTGTAATAGTTTCTAAAGGAAATCTCAGAATGGTTTTTTGTGTCGCATTTAGGACATTCTGTAGCGAAGGAAGTCTGCTCATTTTTTAGTCAGTTATTTTGTACTAAGGAAAGAAAATGCTGTCAAATAAACAAATAAAAAATCCCGAACTCTAAAGGAATAGAATTCGGGATTTATATATAAGTAAGACTAAAAAAAATAGCTTTAAAGCTTAAAAATTATAATCCAAATGCGGCTTTAACCTGGTCAACAAAATCAAGTTTTTCCCATGTAAACAATTCAACAGTAACCGTTTTTTCGTTTCCACCCGGAGCAGAGAAAGTTTTAGTAACTGTTTCTGGTTTACGTCCCATGTGTCCGTAAGCAGCAGTTTCACTGTAAATAGGATTTCTTAATTTTAAACGTTGTTCGATAAAGTAAGGACGCATATCGAAGATAGCTTCTACTTTTTTAGCGATTTCACCGTTAGTTAAGTTTACTTTAGAAGTTCCGTAAGTTTCAATAAAAATTCCCATTGGCTGTGCTACTCCAATAGCGTAAGATACCTGAACTAAGATTTCGTCAGCAACACCGGCAGCAACTAAGTTTTTAGCGATATGACGCGTTGCATAAGCAGCACTTCTATCTACTTTACTTGGATCTTTTCCAGAGAATGCACCACCACCGTGAGCACCTTTTCCACCGTAGGTATCAACAATAATTTTTCTTCCTGTTAAACCAGTATCTCCGTGAGGTCCTCCAATAACGAATTTTCCTGTTGGGTTAATATGGTAGTTAATTTTATCGTTAAATAAATGAGCGTGCTCTGGGTTTTTAGCGATAATTCTTGGAATCAGGATTTCGATAATATCTTTTTTGATTTTAGCAAGCATTGCAGCTTCTTCATCAAAATCATCATGCTGCGTTGAGATAACAATCGCATCAATACGAGTTGGTTTGTTATCGTCGCTGTATTCTAAAGTTACCTGAGATTTAGCATCTGGGCGTAAATAAGTGATTTCCTTGTTTTCGCGTCTTAAAATAGCTAACTCTTGTAATAATTTATGAGATAAATCTAATGCCAATGGCATGTAGTTTTCAGTTTCGTTTGTAGCGTAACCAAACATCATTCCCTGATCTCCAGCACCTTGCTCTTCTGGCTTAGCCCTGTCAACACCTTGGTTAATGTCTGCAGACTGCTCGTGAATTGCTGAAAGAATACCACAAGAATTCGCTTCAAACATATATTCACTTTTAGTATATCCAATTTTACGGATTACCTCACGTGCAATTTGTTGTACATCAAGATAAGTATTTGATTTTACTTCACCTGCTAAAATAACCTGACCTGTAGTAACCAAAGTTTCACAAGCTACTTTTGAGTCAGCGTCAAATGCCAGAAAGTTATCAATTAAAGCATCCGAAATTTGATCTGCAACTTTGTCTGGATGCCCTTCACTAACAGATTCTGACGTAAATAAATAAGCCATAATAATTTATTAAATTAACATTAAGCGAGGAAAAGTAATTGCTGAAAGTGCTAAAGGAGAGTTCCTGCTTTAGCATTTTTTACTACCGAAATCTTGGTTTCGGCATTCATAACGAACCGTTTCATTATGAAGAGGTTGCAATCAGTTCAAATTTTTCCTCTGTATTCGCGTGCAAAGGTATAAAACCATTTTGATTTGCAAATTAAAGTTCAACTTTTTTTATTTTTTATAGCAGAAATTTAACAGAAGTATAGTATTTTGATAGGGTAATAGAAAATATTTTGGTTTTTGTTTGGTCGATTAAAAAATAGTTCGCACATTTGCCTCGTTAAAATCACAGAACAAAAATGAAATTTACAGTTTGCAATATGATGTCTTGTAAGATGCCGGAATTCTCCGCAGAGACTCTATTGTAGATTTTTTTCAACAATATATAAAACCTCTGCCCATCGCAGAGGTTTTTTTTGTTTAAAACCGAAAATAACTGTAAATCCTTTTAAGCCAAAAACAAATTAATCAGTAAAAAGAAATGAAGAAAAATGTACTAATCGTTTTAGGTCTTGTGACATTTTCAGGCCTTTATGCTCAGGATAATAAAACTGAGCAGGATTCTTTGAAAAACAATGAATTGTCAGAAGTAACCATAATTGGATCAAGAAGCAAGAACAGAGTAAAGACAGATGTACCGGTTCCGGTTGACGTTTTTAATATTGCCGATATTACAAAAGGAGCACCGCAAACCAGCGTAACTCAAATTTTAAATTATGTAGCGCCATCATTTACAAGTAACGCAACATCAACTGCTGATGCAACAGACCACGTTGATCCGGCACAATTAAGAGGTTTAGGGCCAGATCAGGTTTTAATTTTAGTAAACGGAAAACGCAGACATACCAGCGCTCTGGTAAACATAAACGGATCGCCGGGAAGAGGATCTGTAGGAACAGATTTAAATGCCATTCCATCTTTTGCAATTGAAAGAATTGAAGTTTTAAGAGACGGAGCAGCTGCACAATACGGTTCTGATGCTATTGCCGGAGTTATTAATATTGTACTGAAAAAGAATGCCAATTACCTTACAGGAGGAATTCAGTACGGAACTAATTTATCATCTGGATCTAATAATTTTAAAGGAGGAGCCGATGGACAAACTTTGCAGGTTGATTTAAACTACGGAACTTCATTAGGTAAACCAGGAAGTTTTTTAAATGTTACCGGTACTGCCGTCACAAGACAAGCGACAAGCAGAGCAGGAATTAGAAATAACGGAATCTTTAATGCTTATAATGCAGTAGAAAACCGAGCAGCTCAAAACGGAGTTGAAATCAATTCATTATTTAGTAATATTAATACAACTGCAAATTCGGCACAAATTATCAGTTCGCTGCAACAATATGCGCCTCAGGTAAGTTATTTTACAACAGCGCAGCAAAATGCAATTGCATCGGCAACAACAATTGCTCAAATGCAGACAGCGCTTAATTTTGATGTTACCAATAATGAATTAAATTACAGAGGACAGCAAAGAGCCGATTATAACATGAGTGTTGGTCAGTCAGAATTAGCTTCGGGACAAGCGTATTATAATGCAAAATATCCTTTAACCGAAACGACTTCCTTGTATTCATTTGGTGGATTATCGTATAGAAATGGTCAATCATATGCTTTTAACAGATTACCAAATGGTTCCGGAACTTTTACACAAGTGTACGAAAACGGATTTTTACCAGAAATAGAATCGTCTATATTAGATGCTTCGGCAGCACTTGGAGTTACTACCAACGTATTAGGTTTCGATACAGACTTAAGCACTAATCTTGGAACAAACTCATTTAATTATGATGTAAACAATACAATCAATGCGACTTTGGGAACTAATTCTCCTTCTAGTTTTGATGCTGGTAAAGTTTCTTTTTTACAAAGTACCACCAATTTAGATTTTAGCAGAAAATTTGATTTTCTATCTGGATTAAACGTTGCTTTTGGAGGTGAATTTAGATATGAAAATTATCAAATTAAAGCAGGAGATGAAGCTTCATACGGATTGTATGATGTAAACGGAGGTTTGGTAACCGGAATTCTGCCAAGTACTTCACCTTTAATTGTTACTGATTTCTTTGGTAATAAACGTGGGGCAGGAGCGCAGGGATTCTCAGGATTTCAGCCTTCTGATGCTAAAGAAAAAGACAGGCAAAGCGGTGCTGCTTACATTGATTTAGAATTAAACGTAACCGAAAAATGGCTGGTAAACGGAGCGGCGCGTTATGAAAATTATTCAGATTTTGGAAGTACAGTTACCTTTAAATTGGCTTCTCTTTTAAAATTGACAGATAATATCAATTGGAGAATTTCTGGACAAACAGGTTTTAGAGCACCTTCATTACAGCAAAAATATTTCGAAGCAAGTTCAACACAATTTATTAATGGCGCACCCTATCAAGTTGGATATTTTACAAATGATTCTCAGGCAGCAAAAAGTATTGGTGTAGAAAATTTAAAGCCAGAAAAATCAAAAAGCATCAGTACAGGATTTACATTTAAAATTCCTGATGCAAATCTTACCATTTCTACCGATGCTTATTATACAAGAATCAACGACAGAATTGTTTTGTCAGGACAATATGCAAGACCAACAGATGCGCAGATAAGTGGTGCGGCATCGCAGACACAAAGAGATGCCTTAACTTTGTTTCAACAGGCATTTGATTTAAAAGGTGTAGAAAGAGCTTCGTTCTGGACAAACGGAATTGACTCTGAAACTAAAGGAATTGATTTAGTAGTTTCTCAAAAGTACGATGTAATTCAGGATTTTATAATCAGAAATGATTTGGCTTTAAGTTTTAATGAAACAAAAAGAGTAGGAAGTTTAAATGTACCGCAGTCAATTATTGATGCTGGAGGAGATCCTTATATATATTCATTTTTTCCTGAGTCAAGCCGAATTTATTTAGAAAAAGCAATTCCGAAATTGAAAGCAAACTTAACTACAACTTTCAGTATCAAAAAACTGGATATATATTTAAGAAACAATTATTTCGGAAAAGTAACAGATCCTGGAGCAACAGATGTTAATTTAGATGGATTTGCTTCGGTTTACGAACATCCGGAATATTCTGCAAAATTAGTAACCGATTTATCTTTCGGATATCAAATAAATGAACATTTTAGAGCAACCGTTGGATTTAATAATATAGGAGATGTTTATCCGGACAGAAATAATCCGTCAACTCCGGCTTTCACAAACACAACTCCAACATTGTCTCCCGCACCAAGTACAGACTTGACAAATGCAAATCAGTTTGCCTATTCGAGAGCTGTATCGCAATTTGGATTAAACGGAAGATTTGGTTTTGCTCGTTTGAGCTTTAAATTCTAAAAAAAAATGGACCACCTATTTTACGGATTAAACGGATTGACACTGATTTTTTGAATCAATGTAATGCTAAAAAAAACAGGCCGCAGATTTTAAGGATTAAATGAATTAGCACTGATTTTAAAATCAATGTAGTCTTTTAATCTGCGGCTAAAATTTTTCAACCCATGTAAATCGTTTTTATAATACGTAGGTTTTATTAAAGACAAAACCCGTAATAATCGGTTTAAACCGTAAAATTAGTCGTCCATCTTTGAAAAGGAAGCTAGTATTTACGTGACTTATAAAATTTTAATGTTAAATATCAAAATTTTATTTGTGAGTTAAATAAATAAATATTACATTTACTCTATTGAATTAGTCGAGTTTAAATAAAAAGAAATTAAATTTTAAATAGAAATGAAAACAATAGCAAGAAAAAATATGATGTGTTGTAGTATGATGCAAATGTGCATCCAAACTTGCTGTTGCCAAAAGTAAAAGATACAATCTTTGTTATAGTTAAACTATAAGCCCTTTTGGTCGCCATCCGAAAGGGCTTTTTTCATTTCAACACTTTTAAAATTAAAAATCATGAAAACATTAAATTCAATAGCAGTAGAATATTTATTGAGAAACGATTCTCAAAAAGACAACAATAGATCTGAAGAGATAACAAGAGAAGTTAGAAGAATAAATGCAGAGCAGGATCGAAAAATTCAAAAATCAGTACTGTTTCAAATGTATGATCTTGAAATAGAAGGAGAACTTCCTTTTGCTTAATCACTTCAAAATTTAAGACAATCATATAACAATATATAATAGTATTAACAATACCTAAAAAACTAAGAAATCATGAGCACACACAAATTTGCAACAAACGCATTACATGCAGGACACGATGTTACTAAAAATTCAGGAACAAGAGCAGTGCCAATTTACCAGACATCATCATACGTATTTAATAATGCAGATCATGCGGCCAATTTATTTGGTCTTGCCGAAGCCGGATTTATTTACACCAGATTAAACAACCCAACAAATGATGTTTTGGAGCAGCGATTGGCAGCTCTCGAAGGCGGAATTGGAGCTGTAGTTACAGCATCTGGGGCATCGGCAATATCAACTGCTTTATTGACTTTGTTAAGAGCCGGTGATCATATCGTAGCATCAAATAGTTTATACGGAGGAACTTACAACTTACTAAGCGTAACATTACCTCGTTTAGGAATTACTACGACATTTGTAGATCCTTCAGATCCTCAAAACTTCACTAAAGCATCTAAAGAAAATACTAGAGCATTCTTTGTGGAATCTTTAGGCAATCCAAAGTTAGATGTATTAGACTTAAAAGGAATTTCGGTAGAAGCCAAAGCCTTCAAAGTGCCATTTATAGTAGATAATACTGTTGCGACACCTTATTTATTAAACCCAATTAAATATGGTGCCGATATTGTAATTCACTCTTTAACTAAATACATAGCCGGAAACGGAACGTCATTAGGAGGCGCGATTATCGATGCCGGAAACTTTGACTGGTCTAATGGAAAATTCCCTGAATTTACAGAACCGTCTGCCGGATATCACGGATTAGTATATCACGAAGCGTTAGGAAATGCGGCTTTTATTGCAAAAGCCAGAATCGAAGGATTACGAGATTTTGGAGCCGCTTTAAGTCCGTTTAATGCTTTTCAGATTATTCAGGGATTGGAAACCTTACCTATCCGAATTAAAAAACACAGTGAAAATGCTTTGATATTGGCCGAATGGTTAGAGAAACAAGATGAGGTAGTCTGGGTAAATTATCCGGGTTTGAAATCAAATAAATATTATGACTTAGCCAAAGAATATCTTCCGGAAGGTCAAAGCGGCATTATCACTTTTGGATTAAAAGGAGGTTTTGATGCTGCCAAGAAAGTAGTAGACGGAACGAAATTGTTCTCGCTTCTGGCTAATATTGGGGATACCAAATCACTTATTATTCACCCTGCCAGTACAACACACCAGCAATTGTCTGAAGAAGATCAATTAGCTACAGGAGTGTCAAAAGATTTAGTCCGACTTTCTGTTGGAATTGAAGATGTTGAAGATTTAATTGCCGACTTACAATCGGTTTTTGAAAGCGTAACGCAATCGCAGTACAGCATCAATAAGAATTAGGTTTTTTTGTTTTTTGTTTGAAAAATTGCCTTTAGCAGCGTGAGTTCTGCTAGAGGTGATTTTTTATAAAAAAAGAAATTAAAAATAAAAGTTCACCATATAAGTAATATAAGTTGATTTTAGTAGAGACGCATCAATGTAGAGACGCACAGCAGTGCGTCTAACTCGAAAACACAGTGCGTCTAAAATTAATAAACGTTGATAAATTAAATGAACTTATATAACTTATATGGTTTACTAAATATTAGATATGTTTTAAAAAATTAAAATTATGTCAAAGCTTAAAATAAATATTATCCTTTTTGGAATTGGAAATATAGGAAGCACTTTAATCAATCAGATTATAGAAAGTCAGGAGTTTTTTCTTCAAAGCAAAAATGTTGATTTTCATTTTCCAATAATTACCAACTCTACCGTTGCCTTTTTCGAGAAAGAAGGCGTGGGATATGCCTGGGAAACCAATTTTAGAGAATTGGCCGTTCCTTTTAGAGTGCAGGACATTATCGAATTTGCAAAAGAAAATGAATTCGAAAATCTAATAGCAGTTGATGCAACTGCAAGTGATGAATTGATTGGTCATTATAATACGTTGATCGAAAACGGATTTAATATTGTTGCCGTCAATAAAAAGGCAAATACACTGCCTATTGACCTTTATAAACAGTTAAGAGAAAATCTTAAAAAGTATGACAAAGAGTTTTTATATGAAACCTCAGTAGATACGGGTTTTCCTGTTTTGCAGACTTTAAGGGATTTATATTTCTCCGGAGAAAAAATAACCAAAATACGAGGCGTATTTTCAGATAACCTGAGTTATGTCTTTAATCGTTTTTCTGCCGAAGAAAACTCTTTTTCGTCTGTTTTAAAAGATGCCAGCCTTCTCGGATTAATGCGATCTACCTTTAAAGAAGATTTATCAGGGAATGATACAGCGAGAAAACTATTGATCCTGACAAGAGAAATAGGGAAAGAATTCGAATTCTCAGATATCAAAATCAATTCTCTTATAAGAGAAGAACATTTAGAGAAAAATGGAATACTGAATAAAGAGGCGATTGATAAATCATTTAAAATTGCCAAAATAACCCAAAAAGACAATCATGTCTTACGATATATAGGAGAATTTGATGTAGAGAAAAATACTCTGGAAGTGAAATTAGTTTCAGAACCGGCAACATCAGCCATTGGGCAGTTAAAAGGATCAGACTCTATTTTCGAAATTTACACGCAGTCGTATGCCAATACTCCAATTGTACTACAAAGTGCATCTCCATGCAAACAGGCGATTTCAAGAGGTTTAATAACCGATATTTTAAAAGTTGCAGAAAAAATTAAAAATAAAGAAGCAGTCTGGCTGTAGTGGATTTCAATATTAGGCAGTTCTTTGATAGAATGAAACAAGAAGTTAGATGTTTTTTTTGTAAGATTTAACCTTCTTTAGTTTGAATTAAAATTTTGTAAGATGTTTTTTAACGATAAAAAGCTGTTTTTTAACGTTTTTTAAGAAAAAATAAGCTTTTGTAACTTGGAATATTAAAAAAATATTCGCAAATTTGTAAGACAACTAAGATCTGTTAAAAAAGCAGGATTAATTGTTAAAATACTAAACACTTTTTAGATTTAATCACATCAAAAAAAGTTTATAAAAAATAGTAAATGCAAGATTTTTTTAAAATAACAGTCAAATCGCAAATGAATAAGTCCCTACAGATGAACCAGATGTTCAATGTCGCACGTATTTGTGTATGCGTCTGTTGATACTAAAAGTATATATAAGTTGTATAAAACTTAAACCCTTTTGGTATTAAAAACCCAAAAGGGTTTTTTTATTCCATTTAACAGCATAACAAAGAATTAAAGAAAACATAAAGATTAAAAAATAACTAACATAAACTTAAATATCATGAGCGCAATTAACTACTTAAGAAAAAAATTCAGAAATACTAAAGCTGAAAGAAACAATCCTCCGCCAACAAATGAATTAATCCACCCAAGTTTCGGAGTAACTGAAACAGATAAAAAAGCGGAGAAAAAAGCACCAAATTCATTATTGTTTTTGATGTATTCTAAAGAAAATGAAACGCTTTTCATCTAAGTTGAAAAGTGCCATAATACAGGACTGAAACCTGCATGATATTACTGGGCATACCGTTCGGTAATTTTGTGCGTACAATAGTTTCTGATTGAATTATATTTAAGAAATTGAACAATCAGTTTCGATAAAATTTGTTAGTTTAAGAAATTAGTAGTTAATTTGCACCGTTAAGTTCAAAAACGTATTGAAATGTTATAAAGAAAGGAGGAGGGATTAGACCCGATGAATCCTTAGCAACCCTTCGTTAATTCGAAGAAGGTGCTGCATTCTACCACGACCAAACGTGGAAAGATAACAACAAGAATTTTTCTAGTTTCACTCTAGACTTTCTTTCTAATATTTCCACATACAAATCAAAAAGTAAAAAGATTTGAAATTGGAAAATATACCAAGTCCCATTATAATTCAAGATTTCATCACCGAAAGTGGTGCACTGTCTCCGTCGTTACCGTTAAGTTTTACACTTTCCGGAAAACCGCTGTATACTGCCCCAATTGTTTTGGTAAATCATGCCTTAACCGGAAACGCTGAGGTTACCGGAAAAAATGGCTGGTGGAGCGATTTAATAGGCGAAGCAAAAACCATCGATACCAATCAATATACCATTTTGGCATTTAATGTTCCCGGAAACGGAACCGATTCGTTTATAATCGAAAACTATCAGGATTTTACAACCAGAGATATTGCCAGAATCTTCATCAAAGGATTGAAAGCTTTAAATATTGAACAGGTATTTGCTATAATAGGCGGTTCAGTTGGTGGTGGAGTTGCCTGGGAAATTCTGGCTTTGGAACCTAATATCACAGAACATTTAATTCCAATCGCAACTGATTGGAAATCGACAGACTGGATGATTGCCAATTGTTTTCTGCAAGAACAAATTCTGAACAACTCTTCAAAACCAATTGAAGATGCCAGAATACACGCCATGCTGTGTTACCGTTCGCCGGAATCATTCAAAGAAAAATTTAAGCGCACCATCAATCAGGATCTTTTGATTTTTAATATCGAAAGCTGGCTGGCACATCACGGAAAAAAACTACAGCAGCGTTATCAATTAGCCTCATACAAATTGATGAACCAGTTGCTTAAAACCATCGATATTACCCGAAATAGTGCCGATTTCGAAACCTTAATATCCAAATCAAATGCTGCGATTCATATCGTGGCCATTAATTCAGATTTGTTTTTTACACCAAAAGAAAATCTGGAAACTTACAATGAATTAAAGAAATTTAAAAACAATGTTTTTTACAGCGAAATTGATTCGGTTCACGGACATGACGCTTTTTTAATCGAGTACAAACAATTAGATCATTTACTTGCCGATATTTTTAAGGCAGAAACAATAGCAAAATAAAATGAAAATATTAAAATTTGGTGGTAAATCATTATCAAACGGAGAAGGACTTAATAAAGTAGTTTCAATCATTACTGATAAAGTAAATCAAGGCGAAAAAATTGCCGTAGTAGTTTCTGCCCGTGGAAATGCGACAGATGAATTAGAAGATATCTTAAGAATTGCCGCTAAAAACGGAAATTACAAACCGCTTTTAGAAAGCTTTAAAGCATACCAAACTTCGGATTATCCAAAAGTAGATTTATCTGAAGAATTTAATATTTTAGATAAATTATTCGAAGGAGTAAGCTTAATTGGTGATTACAGCAACAAAATCAAAGATCAGATTTTGTCTAAAGGTGAATTGCTTTCGGCTAAATTATTGACTTCCATTTTAATTGAAAAAGGAATTCCTGCCAATTTCGTTGACACAAGAGAATTGTTAAAAACCGATTCTAAATTTGGTGACGCTCAGCCTTTGGAACAACTTTCAAAGAAAAACGTTATCAATTATTTCAAATTACATAACGGTGAAACAGTAAATATTGTTACAGGTTTCATTGGTTCAAACAATAACAACGACACCACAACTTTAGGAAGAAACGGAAGTAATTATACCGCTTCGTTAATTGCTAATTATCTGGATGCCGAAGAACTTCAGAACTTTACGCACGTTGACGGAATTTACACGGCAAATCCTGATTTAGTTGCCGATGCTAAAAAAATCGAATATTTATCGTTTAATGAAGCAAATGAATTAGCTAATTTTGGAGCAACAATTCTGCACGCCAAAACGATTATTCCATTGTTGGAAAAAAATATTCCGCTTCGTATTTTAAATACATTCAATCACGAAAACCACGGAACTTTAATTACTTCAAATTCTCAAAAAGAAGGAATTAAAACGCTTTCTGTTTTAGAAAATGTGTCTTTGGTAAATCTTGAAGGACGCGGATTACTAGGAAAATCTGGAGTTGATGCCCGTATTTTTAAAGTAATGGGTGATCACAACATCAGCGTAAGCATTATTTCGCAAGGTTCTTCAGAAAGGGGAATTGGATTGGTTGTAGCAAAAGATAAGGCAACACTGGCAATGGTTGAGTTAGAAAAAGAGTTCGAAAACGACTTTTATTCTAAAGATGTAAACCAGATTACAGTGACTGATAATGTTTCGGTAATTTCGATTATCGGGCAGGATTTAAGTACTTTCCACAAACCATACACCGCATTAATCAAAAATAAAATAGTTCCAATTTTATTCAACAACACTGTTACGGGTAAAAACGTGAGTTTAGTTGTGAAGAAAGAAGAACTAAATAAAGCCTTGAACGTAATTCACGGAGAGATTTTTGGAGTTTCTAAAAAAATCAACATTGCTATTTTCGGTCACGGATTAGTGGGTGGAACTTTGATTAATCAAATTTTAGAATCGGCTTCTTCAATTGAAAAACGTAAAGATGTTAAGCTGAATGTCTTTGCAATTGCAAATTCTAAAAAACTGCTTTTAAATAAAAAAGGAGTAACCTCAAGTTGGAAAAATGACATTGAAACTAAAGGTGAACCGTATACAATTAAAGACATTATTGCTTATGCAAATGAGTATCATTTAGAAAACTTAATTGCGATTGATAATACGGCAAGTGCATCATTCGTAGAAAATTATGTTCCCCTTGTAGAAAGCAGTTTCGACTTAATTTCTTCAAATAAAGTGGCCAATACTTTGACGTATGGTTTTTATAAAGAATTGAGAAAAGCTTTGGCAGAAAACCAAAAAAATTATTTATATGAAACTAATGTTGGTGCAGGTTTACCATTAATTGATACCATTAAATTACTGCATCTTTCTGGTGAAAACATCACAAAAATTAAAGGAGTTTTCTCTGGAACATTGAGTTATTTATTCAATAATTTTTCTGCAAAAGATGTTCCGTTTAGTGAAATTCTGAAAGAAGCCATTGATAACGGATATACAGAACCAGACCCGCGTGAGGATTTATGCGGAAATGATGTGGGAAGAAAATTATTGATTTTGGCAAGAGAATTAGATTTGCAAAATGAGTTTGAAGAAATCTCCATTCAAAACCTGATTCCGGAACATTTACGTGAAGGAAATGTTACTGATTTCTTGACAAAATTAAAAGAATTCGACCCAATTTACGAGAAAATAAAAGCCGACCAAAAACCAAATCATGTATTACGATACATTGGTGAATTGTCTGGGGATTTACAAAATGACAAAGGAAATCTGGAAGTAAAATTAGTTTC
The DNA here is from genome assembly GCF_024171645.1 of Flavobacterium sp. HSC-32F16. GTDB lineage: Bacteria > Bacteroidota > Bacteroidia > Flavobacteriales > Flavobacteriaceae > Flavobacterium. The sequence goes on from NZ_JALKAC010000002.1 coordinate 779,293, forward strand.
TGTTCCTTCAGACACTGCTTTAGGAGGATTGAAAGGTTCAGATTCTTTCTTCGAAATTTACACAGAATCTTACGGAGATCGTCCAATTGTTATCCAGGGAGCTGGTGCAGGCTCTGCGGTAACGGCAAGAGGAGTTTTTGGAGATATTTTGAGGCTGTCTGATAAAGGATAATTGATTTTTTAGCGCAAAAAGGAAGGAAGAAAAATCTTAACTTTACACTTTAAAAATTAAATATAAAGTATGAAAAAGATTTTCATTTTGCTATTGTTTTCAAATATTTTGGCAGCTCAAATTTCGAATGTTGTTCGAAACAAAGACAGTTATACACAGGAAGTTTTTCCTTATAAAGGAGTTAGGGCTATTCAAATAGACGAAGTTAGTTCTGTTGGAAATGAGGATAATGTTTTTATTTTTTCAAAGATTGAAAAAAATGCAATTCCCGACAAAATGTATTTTCAAAGATTTACAAAAGTCAATGATAAATGGGTTGTAAAATCTATTTTAGAAGTAAATCATAACGGAATTATTTCAGCATGGGGAAGCAGAAAAGCTTTTTGGGATTGTAATAAAGACAAAAGCATTGATGGTCTTTTTATTTATGGACTTTATGACGCCGCTTTTAAACAGCAGTCAGTTCATTTGATTTTTTCGCAAAAAGATCAATTTTACACGATAGAATCTAGTGTTTCGGATGATTTTAAAACAGATAAATTCTCTGATAATTTTAAATCACTTGATGCAGAATCTAAAAAGCAGATTTTAGAATATTGGAATAAATTAGATAAAAAAGACAAGTAGTCTTACATGAATTATTTAAACAGAAGTTTAGTATTTATAATATCATGTAAAAAAGACAAATAACCTAAGAATAGAATACCATGAAAGTAACTTTAAACAGAGTAAATGACGCTTTTCATTTTAAAGTAAAAAATGAGCGCGGACATATAGTTGACGTTGACAGCAGAGCTGAATTTGGAGGAAGCGATTTAGGTGCAAGTCCGATGGAGCTGGTATTGATGGGCGTTGCCGGATGCAGTGCGATTGATATGATTTCGATTTTGAAAAAACAGCGTCAGGAAATCACTTCTTTTAACGCTGAGGTTGAAGGAACACGTGTGCAGATTGAAGAAGCAAAACCTTTTAAAGAAATCGATGTGGTTTTTTATTTAGAAGGTGACATCAATCCAGAAAAAGCACAACGTGCCGCACAGCTTTCTTTTGAAAAATACTGCTCAGTGGCTAAAACGGTAGAGCCAACAGCAACAATTAATTACAAAGTTGTTTTAAACAACGAAGCTTTATAAATTAGAAAATGAGTTAATTTGAGAATTAGATAATGCTCTATTAGCTGAAAACAGAAAAGATTATTTCTTAAAACTTTGTGTTCACTTTGTGAAACTCTGCGAAATAACTTCTCAAAAAACAAAAACAACACAATGAATACAGAAGAATTTGGTTTTGAAACACAAGCCATTAGAACACATTTAGAAAAAACACAATTTCAAGAACATTCAACACCTTTGTACTTATCTTCAAGTTTTATATTTGAAGATGCAGAGGATATGAGAGCTTCTTTTACAGAAGAAAAAGTCCGCAATATTTACTCTCGTTTCAGTAATCCAAATACAACAGAATTTGTAGATAAAGTTTGTGCTATGGAAGGCGCCGAAGCGGGTTATGCTTTTGCAACCGGAATGGCTGCAATATATTCTACGTTTGCTGCATTGTTAGAATCAGGAGATCATATTGTTTCTGCAGGAAGTGTTTTCGGATCAACTCATGCGTTGTTCATGACGTATTTTCCAAAATGGAAAATTGAAACTTCTTATTTTGACATCAATAAACCGGAAACAATTGAAAGTTTTATTAAACCAAATACTAAAATTCTATATGCAGAAACGCCAACAAATCCTGGCGTAGATGTAGTTGATTTAGAATTATTAGGTCAAATTGCAAAAAAGCACAATTTGATTTTAATAATCGACAACTGTTTCGCTACTCCATACATTCAACAGCCTATTAAATATGGTGCGCATATAGTAATCCATTCAGCAACAAAATTAATTGACGGTCAAGGCCGTGTTTTAGGTGGAGTTGCCGTTGGAGAAGCAGAGCTAATTCGTAAAATATATTTGTTTTCAAGAAATACGGGACCAGCAATGTCACCATTTAATGCATGGGTTTTGTCAAAAAGTTTAGAGACTTTGGCTGTTCGTGTAGACAGACATTGTGAAAATGCTTTAAAAGTGGCTGAATTTTTAGAAAGCCATCCTAATGTAAACAGTGTGAAATATCCATTTTTGAAATCACATCCAAAATATGAAATTGCCAAAAAACAAATGCTTTTAGGCGGTAACATTATTGCGATCGAAATTAAAGGCGGTCTGGAAGCAGGAAGAAAATTTTTAGACAAAATTAAATTATGTTCTCTTTCGGCAAATATTGGTGACGTAAAAACGATTGTAACGCATCCTGCATCAACAACACACAGCAAATTATCTGAAGAAGATCAATTAGCAGTAGGAATCACGCAAGGTTTGGTTCGTGTTTCTGTAGGTTTAGAAACAGTAGCAGATGTAATTGCTGATTTAAAGCAAGCACTTGATTAATAATATAAAGTATAAATTTGAAGGGCTATTTTTTTAAATAGCCCTTTCTTGTATCTGGAAGATTGTTTTATAAATAAATTAAGGCGTGTATGGTAAAACCAAAATTACTTTTGCTTTCGGATTTGTTTGGAGATAATCCTGAATGGATTAAATATTATATTAAAATATTAGCACCTCAATTTGATGTTAAGTATTATGATGTTTTAAAAATAGCTGAGATTGGTTCGTTGAAAAATGAAGCGGAAATCCATAATCGATTTTTAGACGGAGGAATTGAAAAAGCAGTAAATAATTTATTGAATTATGAAAAAGAAAAAGTTGTTATTTTGGGTTTTAGTATTGGAGGAACTATTGCCTGGAAAGCTTCATTATCAGGGTTGAGAACCACTTATTTATTTGCTGTTTCATCAACACGTTTAAGATATGAAACAAAATCGCCAGACTGTGCTGTAAAGTTGTATTTTGGAGAAAACGATCTCAACAAGCCGAGTTCAAAATGGTTTCTGGATTTGGATCTTGAAAATATAATCTTAAATAATCAAGGTCATCAACTGTATATGAATCAAAATACCGCTTCTCTAATTTGTGACGATATCTTAAAATACGTTACTGTAAATTAATTACTGTTAAAAAAATATCTTTCCTTTTTGTTATTGTTTCAGTAAAAAATATATTTTTGTTTAGTAACGAATTAAAAACTATTGATAATTAAACTAAACCAAAATGAGCAATTCTACTTACGTTTTAGATGATACATTATTAGCTTCTGCTGGAGCACGTTTTATAAATTATATAATTGATTTGATTGTTTTTGTGATCATCTTAATTGCAATTGGAGTTTTAATTGGTATTGTCACAGCGTTATTTGGATTGACTGAACTTGGCGTATGGGTTGATAATTTAGGTGATTTGGGCTGGAATGTTATTGTCATATCAGTGTCTATAACGTATTATACTTTGATGGAAGGTTTATTTGGGAGATCAATAGCTAAGTTTATTACAGGAACTGTTGTTGTAGATGAAAACGGAGAAAAACCAACTATGGGTGTTGCTTTTAAAAGAAGTCTCTGCCGCTTAATTCCTTTTGATGCTTTCACTTTTTTGGGAGGTGCAAGAGGTTGGCATGATTCAATTTCTAATACCTATGTTGTGAGCAAAAAAGCATTAGAAGAGAATAAAAAAACGTTTCATGAATTCAATTTAATTGGGGCAAACGATATAAATTAATTTAAACTATACTAATTTAGTCGAATATAGGTTTCATTCTGTTATATTCTCATTTAAAAAGATTATTTTTGTTGCAGAAAATATGCTTATTGTTTGTTCTAGAAAAAATCTAAAACCTACAGTCTACAATCTAAAATATAAAAATGCTTTCAAAGAAAACAAAATACGGAATTAAAGCCCTTACATATTTAGCCAGGAGAGAAAACAACGAACCTGTACAAATTGCCGAAATTGCCAAAAGTGAACACATTTCGATTAAATTTCTGGAAAGTATTTTATTATTACTTCGTAATTCCGGTTTTCTTGGTGCTAAGAAAGGAAAAGGCGGTGGTTATTATTTAATAAAAGATCCAAAAGATATCAGTATGGCAAAAGTCTATCGTATTCTCGAAGGCCCAATTGCATTACTGCCTTGTGCAAGTCATAATTTCTATGAAAAATGTGATGACTGCGATGATGAATCTACCTGTGCTGCACGACGTTTAATGACCGAAGTTAGAGATAATACACTTAAAATATTAGAAAGTAATTCTTTGGCAGATATTGCATTTTAATTTTTTACCATATAATTTATATAAGTTCATTTAATTATCATCGTTTAAATTTAGACGCACTGCTTTGCGTCTCTGCTAAAATGAACTTATATGGTGAAAAAATAATCTTTTTAGAAAATCAATTTATAACCGGCCATAAAAAGCATTACTGCTATTGCATTTCTTAAAAATAAGTCAGGTACTTTTCCGCTTAAACTGCTTCCGATATAAATTCCGGGAAGTGATCCCAGTAATAATTGGCCTAACAGTACTAAATCTAAATTCCCCATAGAAGCGTGGCCAATTCCTGCAACTAAAGTCAAAGGAACAGCGTGAGCGATTTCGGTTCCTACCAAACGAGGTGTTGGTAAAAGCGGATAAAGAAAAAATAAAGTAACCGTTCCTAAAGCGCCGGCACCAATAGAAGTTAAAGTTACAGTCGCGCCAAGCAATATTCCAATTCCAATTGTCAGCATATTTTGAGTAGTGCTTTCGCTATGAAATTTATCGCCGGCATGTTTTTGAGAAAATTTTAGAATTTTATTTTTGAATATAATAGCTATAGAGGTAAATAATAAAGCCCAGCCTAAACTGTACTTAATTACATGATTTATAGTTTCTATATCAGTTTTAATGCTGTTTAATATCCATAAAGTCACAAGGGCAGCAGGAACGCTTCCTAATGTGAGCCAGCCGGTAATCTTCCAGTTTATGTTTCCTTTTTTATTATGTACAAATACGCCGCCGGCTTTTGTAAAAGCAGCATAAAGTAAATCTGTTCCTACTGCGGTTGTGGGTGGAATATTAAAATACAGTAAAATAGGAGTCATTAAAGAGCCACCTCCAACACCGGTTAATCCAACAATAAAACCCACTACTAACCCCGCAACTACAAGACCAATCTGAAAATCCATAAAAAAAGTTTGGCGCTAAAATAATAACAATTTTATAATTATCCTATAGATTTGGTAGAGATTAAATGTGTATTTTTACAAATCACAAAATTAAAGTACGCTGTTAAAATCTGATGAAGCAGTGTATAATTTGTTAAATAAATTATTAATCCTTTATTAAAATTCTTTTGTCTTGTTTTTTAGTATAATAGCTTTTGTAAAAAAGTAAATATATTGTTTTGATATTTCAAAATATATAGTACTTTTGCAAAGTAATCTACTAAGCCGATAGGGTAATAGATTTTAAGAAAAACAAATTCTTAAAATATGGAAAATGAACTTAAATTAAACAATACAGACATAAAGGCAAATTTTTTGTCAAAGGAAAATTTATGGGTTTTAATACCTGTTGTTTTATTGTTGGGTTTGGTAGCTACATTAATATATAATCACCACGCTGAATTTTCGTGGAGTGGTTTTGTAGAAGGATTTAATGAAGAGTTCTTAGTATTTTTTGCGATTGGTGTTTTTGCTCAATTGGTTGACGGAACATTAGGAATGGGTTACGGAGCCACTTCGACGTCATTTTTATTGGCTTATGGAGTGCCGCCGGTTGTGAGCAGTACAGCAGTTCACGTTTCTGAAATGTTTACAACAGGAGCATCGGCGCTTTCTCATCATCGCTTTGGTAATATCAATAAAAAATTGGTAAAACATTTATTGATTCCTGGAGTTTTAGGTTCAATTACAGGAGCTTATTTATTGTCTGATGTAATTGACGGCAATATTATCAAACCGTTTATTGCGGTTTACATGATTATTTTGGCGGTAGTTATTATCAAGAAAGCATTAAGAAAAAGCATCGTAAAAAAGAAAACCAAAAAATTAGGTGCTTTAGCAGTTTTTGGCGGATTTATGGATTCTGTTGGAGGTGGAGGCTGGGGCCCAATTGTGACTTCTACATTATTAGGAAGAGGAAGAAATCCGAGATACACAATTGGATCAGTAAATGCAGCTGAGTTTGCTATTTCATTTGCAAGCGGTATCACTTTTATGCTTTTTGGCGGAATTATTGGCTGGCAGGTAATTATCGGATTGATTTTAGGAGGAGTTATTTCAGCGCCATTAGCGGCTTATTTGGTAAATAAAATCAAAAGAAAACCAATGATGGTTGCGGTTGGAGTACTAATTATATTATTGAGTTTAAAAACATTATCTAAATTATTGTAATTCTTTAGATAGGGAGAAAGAGATTATGAGTGCGATTATTGTACAAGAATTATTAGAGAAAACTAAAGATTTTTCGCTTGACGAAACCTTAGTTCTTTTAGCAAAAGAGTTTCCGGGGAAAGTAATTTTTTCAACTTCTTTTGGACAGGAAGATCAGGTAATTACAGATTTTATTGCAAAAAGTAATACTGATATTACCGTTTTTACTTTGGACACGGGAAGATTATTTCAGGAAACTTACGACGTTTTTCACAAAACATTAAAAAAGTATAAAAGACCTATTGAAGTTTATTTTCCAGAAGCCACTGCTGTTGAAAATTTACTAAAAGCAAAAGGGCCAAACAGCTTTTACGATTCAGTTGAAAATAGAAAAGAATGCTGTTTTATTCGAAAAGTGGTTCCGTTAAGAAAAGCTTTGGCAGGAAATTCAGTTTGGATTACGGGCTTAAGAGCCGAACAGTCAGAAAACAGACACGATTTAAATCTGTTTGAATATGATGGAAATTTCGAAATCACAAAATTTAATCCGTTATTAAAATGGACTTTAGAAGAAGTTGAAACGTATTTATCAGAGAACAATGTTCCTCAAAACGCTTTACACAAACAAGGTTTCGTAAGTATTGGTTGCGCACCTTGTACCAGAGCAATCTTTCCTGGCGAAGATATCAGAGCCGGAAGATGGTGGTGGGAATCTAGTCATAAAGAGTGTGGGTTACATAGCGCTAAGAAAGAGTAAACAGACTTTTTAGAAGAAAGAAGCAAGAGGCAAGACTTCTGCAGAGAATAGAATATAGATTATAGAATAAAGAGTGGAGATTTTTAGATCAGGCAACTTGAAACTTTAAACATGAAACCTGAAACAAAATTTTCACAAACAAAATATCAAACAAAAAAACAATGAGTTCAGTATTAAAAACAAACGCTTTAGAGAGTGAAGCGATATACATTTTCAGAGAAGTAATTTCACAGTTTGACAAACCGGTTTTACTTTTCTCAGGAGGAAAAGATTCTATTACATTAGTGCGTTTGGCGCAAAAAGCATTTTTCCCTGCTAAGATTCCGTTTCCTCTATTGCACGTTGATACGGGACACAATTTCCCTGAAACAATTGCTTTCAGAGATAAATTAGTAGAAGAATTAGGTTTAGAGTTGATCGTTCGTAATGTTCAGGATGCTATTGATGAAGGAAAAGTAGTTGAAGAAACAGGTAAATACTCAAGTAGAAACAGCTTGCAGACTACAACACTTTTAGATGCAATTGAAGAATTTAAGTTTGATGCTTGTATTGGAGGCGCACGTCGTGATGAAGAAAAAGCAAGAGCTAAAGAACGTATTTTCTCAGTTCGTGATGATTTCGGACAATGGGACGAAAAAAATCAGAGACCAGAATTGTTTGATATTTTGAATGGAAAAATTGAAAATGGACAAAACGTTCGTGTTTTCCCAATTTCAAACTGGACAGAATTAGATGTTTGGAGTTATATCGAAAAAGAACACATCGAGATTCCATCAATCTATTTTTCACATAAAAGAAAAGTTTTTTTGAGAGACGGTTTAATCTGGTCGCATTCTCCTTTTGTGTACCAAGAAGAAGACGAACAAATCGAAGAAAGAATTGTTCGCTTCAGAACCGTTGGAGATATGAGTTGTACAGCAGCAGTTGAATCTTACGCAGCAACAATCGAAGAAGTTGTAGGCGAAATCAGAGAATCAACTATTTCTGAAAGAGGAGCCAGAATAGATGACAAACGTTCTGAAGCTGCAATGGAAAAGAGAAAACAACAAGGTTATTTTTAATTGATAATTAATAATTAACAATTGATAATTAAAAAGTAGAATCAAAAAAACATACAGATTTAAATTTTAGTTCAAAGGCAAGCAACGTGAAACTTGAAACCTGAAACAAAAAAAATTAAACCTGAAACAAAAAATACAGAATGGAAGTTTTAAAAATAGCAACAGCAGGAAGTGTAGATGACGGAAAAAGTACTTTGATCGGGAGATTATTGTACGATACAAAATCATTGACGACTGATAAGATAGAAGCAATCGAAAAAAGCAGTAAACAAAAAGGTTATGATTATCTTGATTTTTCTTTGGCAACTGACGGATTAGTAGCAGAAAGAGAACAAGGAATCACGATTGATGTTGCGCATATTTATTTTTCGACTGCAAAGAAAAGTTACATTATTGCCGATACTCCAGGTCACGTAGAATATACAAGAAACATGGTTACGGGAGCTTCGACTTCTCAGGTTTCGATTATTTTAATTGATGCTAGAAAAGGAGTAATTGAGCAAACATACCGTCACTTTTTCATCAATAATTTATTGAGAGTAAAAGAGGTAATTGTTGCCATTAATAAAATGGATTTAGTGGATTATTCGGAAGAAGTTTTCAATAAAATCAAAGCCGATTTCCAAGCGTTAAATGCAAAAAGTACATTCAAAGAGCAAAACGTAAGTTACATCCCGTTAAGTGCAATCAACGGTGGAAACGTGGTTGACAAATCTGAAAACATGCCATGGTATGACGGACAAACTGTATTAGAACATTTAGAAGGATTACACGCTTCTGATGTTTTTGAAGCAGGAAAAGCACGTTTCCCAGTTCAGACTGTGATTCGTCCAAAAACCGAAGAATACCACGATTTTAGAGGTTACGCTGGAAAATTATACGGAAACACAATAAAAGTTGGAGATGCCGTAACGGTTCTTCCTTCTTTAACAGAATCAAAAGTATCTAAAATTCACTTTTTCGATAAAACATTTGATGAAGCCGTTGCTGGTTCTTCAATCACAATCGAATTAGAAAATGATATCAATGTAACGAGAGGCGATATGATTGTAAAATCAGATGAGCTTCCAAAAATTGAAAAAGATATTACCACAACAGTTTGCTGGATGGACAGTAAAAAACTGGTTGCAGGAACAAAATACATTGTACAGCACAACACAAATTCGGTTTTAGCAAAAGTAGAAAGTATCAAAAATACCATCTCAACAGACTATTCTGGAACAAAAGAAGCTTCGCAATTGGCAATCAACGAAATCGGAGAAGTAAGCATTAAATTAAGCAAGCCTTTATATTTTGACGCTTACAACGAAAACAAATCAAACGGAGCTTTTATCTTAATTGATACAGCAACAAACACAACAGCAGGAGTAGGATTCATCAGATAGTTGATGGTTTTTAGTTGATAGTTGATGGTTTTTTAGAGCCAACAACCAACAACAAGCAACCGACAACCAAAAACTCAAAAGAGAAATGGAAAGTTTTAGAACAGAAATAGAAAATCCGGTAGTTCAGAGAGAGATTATCGAATTAGAAAAAAAGATTCATTTATTCCGTGGAGGAAAAATTGATGATGAGCGTTTTCGTAGTCTTCGTTTAGCGCGTGGAATCTACGGGCAGCGTCAGGAAGGCGTTCAGATGATTCGTATCAAATTGCCTTATGGTAAAGTGACCAGCGAGCAATTAGTGCGTATCACACAAGTTTCTGATGAATATTCTACAGGGCGTTTGCACATTACAACACGTCAGGATATCCAGATTCACTATGTGAGTTTAGACCGAACACCAGAACTTTGGGCAGATTTGGCTAAAGACGATATCACGCTTCGTGAAGCTTGTGGAAACACCGTTAGAAATATTACAGGAAGTGAATTGGCTGGAGTTGACGTAAACGAACCATTTGATGTTTCGCCTTATGCACACGGACTTTTTCAATATTTGTTAAGAAACCCAATTTGTCAGGAAATGGGGCGTAAATTCAAAATTTCGTTCTCATCTTCAGACGAAGATACCGCTTTGAGTTATTTACACGATTTAGGATTTATTCCTAAAATTAAAGACGGACAAAAAGGTTTCAAAATCATGTTCGGAGGAGGTTTAGGATCTCAGCCAGCGCACGCTGAATTGCTTTCAGAATTTGTTCCAGTTAACGAAATCATTCCAACAGCAGAAGGAATCATCCGTATTTTTGATAGATACGGTGAACGTGCTAAAAGAATGAAAGCGCGTATGAAATTCTTAATCAAAGAAATGGGAAGAGATGTTTTCCTTGATTTGGTTGAACAAGAGAAAAAAGCCATTGCTTTTGAAACATACGAAATTGATACAACAGCTTTTGACGGTCCAATTCCAGAGCCATTATTAGAAGTTCCGCAAGTTACAATTGAAGATACAGAGGCTTATGAAGCTTGGAAAAATTCGAATGTAATCAAACAAAAACAAGACGGTTATTATGCCATTGGAATCAAAGTTTTATTAGGAGATTTTTATACTGATAAAGCACGATTATTAGCTAATTTAATTAAGAATTACGGAGCAAATGAATTACGTTTTTCATTGCGTCAAAATATTGTAATACGTCACATAAAAGAAGAGAATTTACCTTTCTTTTATCAAGAATTAGCCAAATTAGATTTTGTTCAATTAGGATATAATTCAGTTGGAGATATTACGGCATGTCCGGGTACTGATACTTGTAATTTGGGGATTGCAAGTAGTACCGGTATTGCAGAAGAATTAGAAAGAGTTTTAACGGCAGAATATCCTCAGTATTTAAACAATCGCGAAATTGAAATTAAAATTTCAGGCTGTATGAATGCCTGCGGACAACATAATATGTCTGCAATTGGATTCCAGGGAATGTCTATCAACTCAGGAAAACTGGTTGCTCCAGCTTTACAAGTTTTATTGGGCGGAGGAAGATTAGGAAACGGAGCAGGACGTTTTGCTGATAAAGTAATCAAAGTGCCTAGTCGTAGAGGTCCTGATGCATTGCGTACCATCTTAAATGATTTTGACGCTAACGGAAGCGGACAAAAATTCCTAGATTATTATGATACAAAAGGAGAAAAATATTTCTACGAAATCTTAAAACCTTATGCAGATGTAACCAATTTAACAGAAGCAGATTTTGTGGATTGGGGTAACGCAGACAATTATGTAAAAGCAGTGGGAGTTGGAGAATGTGCCGGAGTTGTGATCGATTTAGTAGCAACATTATTGTTTGAAGCTAAAGAGAAATTGATCTTGGCTCAGGAATCTTTCGACAACCAAAAATGGTCAGATGCGATTTATCATGCTTATGCAGGATTTGTAAATGGAGCAAAAGCGTTGTTATTGTCAGAAAACCAAAAAACAAACCATCACGCAGGAATTGTTGACTTATTTGATACTGTTTTTATTGAAAACAATAAAATCGAATTAAACTCAACTTTTAAAGACTTGGTTTACCAAATCAATAAAAATGAACCATCAGAAGCTTTCGCTAAAGATTACATTGCTCAGGCAGTAGTTTTCTTTGATAAAATCGAAACTTTCAGAGCACAGGAATTAGCAAATGCATAATATAAAACCCAAAATAACTTTAGTCGGTGCAGGTCCGGGCGATCCTGATTTACTTACGCTGAAAGCTGTAAAAGCATTGGCTGAAGCTAATGTGGTTTTATATGACGCTTTGGCCAATGATGAAATTCTGGATTACGCACCAAAAAATGCCATTCGAATTTTTGTTGGAAAAAGAATCGGAAATCATGCCTACACGCAAGATCAAATCAATCAATTGATTGTCGATAATGCTTTAACTTACGGACACGTAGTGCGATTAAAAGGTGGAGATCCATTTATTTTTGGAAGAGGAAGCGAAGAAGTGGAATTTGCAGAAAGCTTCGGAATTGAAACCATCGTAGTTCCCGGAATTTCTTCTGTAGTTGCCGTTCCTGCAAGTCAGGGAATATCAATTACAAAACGTGGCGTTTCAGAAAGCTTTTGGGCAATTACAGGAACAACTTCTGATAGAAAATTATCTTCAGACGTAGCTTTGGCAGCACAATCTTCTGCAACAGTAGTAATCTTAATGGGAATGCACAAATTGCCTCAAATCATCGATTTGTTTCAAAAAGAAGACAAAGGAAATTTACCCGTTGCGATCATTCAAAACGGAACAACCGCAGAAGAAAAAGTGGGAGTTGGAACAGTAAATTCTATTCTAAATATTGTAAAAGAAAAAGAATTAGGTTCACCAGCCATTATTGTTCTGGGCGAAGTTGTAAGAGAAAGCAATAAGTTAAAAGGATTTTACGAAGAATTTCTATCAAAAGAAATTTCAAGATAAAGTTCCGAAGGAACGATTCATATTGTAGCGCTGGATTTTAATCCAGGGAATCGAAAGATTGGAAAACATAGTCCAAGGTTTCAACCTTGGGAACGCATGGTATATAAAATCGGATTTTAATCTGATGAATATTGTAACGTCAGAATTCATTAATTTCGACGAAACAAAAAATTAAAATGGAACAAAACGAATTATATCCAATATTTCTAAAGCTTCACAATTTAAATGTATTGATTGTAGGCGGAGGAAATGTAGGTCTGGAAAAGCTTTCTTTCTTGCTCAAGTCAAGTCCGAATGCAAATGTTGAGGTTGTAGCACCGGATTTCCATTTGGAAATTAAAGTTTTAGCCGAAAAACATCCTTCAGTTAAATTGATGGAGAAAAAGTTCAAAAAGAAAATGCTCAAAAAACGTCACATGGTAATTGCCTGTACAGACGATTTGAAAGTGAATAAAAAGGTTTATGATTTATCACGAAAGCGTTATCTAATTTGCAATATTGCTGATACGCCAGATTTATGTGATTATTATTTAGGCGGAATCGTAACAAAAGGAAATGTAAAAATTGCCATTTCGACAAACGGAAAATCTCCAACAACAGCAAAGAGATTACGTGAGTTTTTCGAAGAAGTAATTCCAGAAGATATCAATCAAATGGTTGAGAATCTGAATGAATATCGAAAAACGCTTAAAGGCAATTTTGAAGAAAAGGTTAAACGAATGAATGAGATAACCGATTCATTGAAAAATAAAGAGTAAAAAAGTTTCGGAAAGAAATAAATGATAAAAATCATTGAAAGTACAAGGATTTATTCGTTTCTTTGCGTTATTAAGAATGATTATAAACAACAACATAATGATTAAAACAGATATACTTATAATTGGAGCAGGCCCAACAGGTTTATTTGCCGTTTTCGAGGCAGGATTGTTAAAATTAAAATGCCACATTTTAGATGCACTTCCACAACCAGGGGGACAACTATCAGAGTTATATCCAAAAAAGCCAATTTATGATATTCCAGGTTTTCCAGAAGTTTTAGCTGGAGATTTAGTTGATGGTTTAATGGAGCAAATTAAACAATTTGAGCCAGGTTTTACTTTGGGAGAACGTGCAGAAACAATCGATAAACAAGAAGACGGATCTTTCATTGTAACTTCAAATAAAGGAACTAAATTTCACGCGCCAGTTATTGCAATCGCAGGTGGTTTAGGAAGTTTTGAGCCTCGTAAACCACTTATCGAAGATATCGAGTTTTATGAAGATAAAGGAGTAAAATACTTCATCAAAAATCCTGAGAAATTCAGAGACAAAAGAGTTGTAATTGCAGGAGGAGGAGATTCAGCCTTAGACTGGTCAATTTTCTTAGCAAACGTAGCTTCAGAAGTAACTTTGATTCACAGAAGAAACGAATTTAGAGGCGCTTTAGATTCTGTAGAAAAAGTACAGGAATTAAAATCAGCTGGAAAAATCAAATTAGTTACTCCAGCAGAAGTTATCGGAATCAATGGTGCTGAACACGTTGAGTCTTTAGATATCGAAGAAAACGGAGCACACCGTAAAATCGAATGTGACTATTTCATTCCACTTTTCGGATTAACACCAAAATTAGGACCAATCGGAGATTGGGGATTAGAAATCGAGAAAAATGCCATTAAAGTAAACAATGCATTAGATTACCAAACGAACATTCCGGGAATCTTTGCTATTGGAGATATCAATACTTACCCAGGAAAATTAAAGTTAATTCTTTGTGGTTTCCACGAAGCAACTTTAATGTGTCAAGCTGCATACGGAATCATCAATCCAGGTAAAAAATACGTATTGAAATATACAACAGTTTCTGGTGTAGACGGTTTCGACGGAACACGTAAAGAGGCTCCAAAAGCGGTTGTGAAGGCGATAGTCTAAGTTGCTAAGATTCTGAGATACTAAGACTCTAAGATTTTTATATATAAAGCTCAAACTTTTAGTTTGGGCTTTCTTTTTTAGAAAACATAATAAAACATAGCCAGTGGTTTCAACCACTGGAACGTAATGCATGAACACAACGCATAAGCAATTTACAACGAATTATCAAAACGCGTTTCCCGCGGTTGAAACCGCGGGCTATGTTTGAAAAACAAAAGTCGAACTTTAAACGTAGCCCCTTAGAACCTTAGCATCTCAGAACCTTAAAAAACGTATCTTTGTAATTATAAATTTTGATTATCATGAATTTAGAGGCTAGAAAGTATCAGTTTATTCAAGAGTTGGTTAAGGTAGAAGATGAGCGTGTTTTAGAAAAACTCGAATTGGTTTTGAAAGCAAATCAGAATGATTGGTTTGATGAATTATCAGAATCAGAGAAAGCTGAAATTCAGATTGGACTCGACCAAGCTGAAAAAGGAGAAGTTGAAAGCCACGAAGATGTTATGAAAAGATTTTCGAAATGGCATTAAAATTTATATGGACCAAACAAGCTGTAAAGGGATTTAATAAAGTTGTTGATTATCTTGAGGCAAATGGACAGCAAAAGAAATTTTAAATTTAGAAAATAAAATCCAACAAGTAATAAATCAAATCAATCTCAATCCAGATCAATTCCCAAAATCTGAAAAAAATAAGTCATTGTATAAAGCAATTGTAGACAAAAACAATTATTTAGTTTACAGCAATGACAAAGAATTCAATATAATTACAATTATCAATTTTAGAGGAACAAAACAAAAACCTAAGCACTAAGTGAAATATCAAGTTTCTAAGATTTTTATAGAAAGTTCAAACTAAAAGTTTGAGCTTTTTTATTTTAACAAATAATAGTCTCCTTTTATTTAAAATATAGACAGTGGTTGAACCACTGGAACGCAATCCATACACAATAAATGATTACAATACGAAAAGAATTATCACAATACGTTTCCCGTGGTTGAAACCACGGGCTGTATTTGAAAAACAGTATTCAATTTTAAAACCTTAGAATCTTAGCGACTTAGAACCTCAGAACCTTAGAAAAAAAACATTTGCAAATCGAAACCCTATTTCATACCTTTGCACTGTTCTTAAAATTATTGTCAGTTATCACGAAAGGCGGAGGGATAGACCCGATGAAACCTTAGCAACCCTTTATCATAAAGAAGGTGCTAAATTCTACTTTATACGACATTTTCCAGTATTAAAGATAGATAACACAAATACATACTCGTATTTCTCAAAACTTTTCCAGACAACATACAATATTTACTGAAACATATTCTGTATCAGGAGCGAATCATTGGCGCATTTTTGCAGTCAACAGTTCCCGCTGTACACAAATATCTTTTATTCTGAACCCCAGAATAAAAGGATATTTGCTTCCATCGGGGCTAATGAGCCGGTAATAGTGCACTTTTGGAATTAATGTGAAAAAATATCGAAGGTTAAACCCGACATGTTTTAAAAACCTGTCGGGTTTAAATAGAACCTTCAAAATTAAAAATAAAAAAAGCTTTGTGCCTTAGCGCCTTAGCGGCAAATACAAGATGGCAATAACAATTCAAGAAGCAATTAAAAAAAATATCCTAATCCTTGACGGAGCAATGGGAACAATGTTGCAGCGCTATAATTTCTCCGAAGAAGATTTCAGAGGAGAGCGTTTCAAAGATTTTCCACATCCGTTAAAAGGAAACAACGATTTACTATCCCTAACACAACCACAAGCGATTCGAGATGTTCATGCTGCTTATTATGAAGCTGGTGCTGACATCGTAGAAACCAATACCTTCTCAGGAACGACAATCGGTATGGCCGATTATCATATGGAAGATTTGGTTTACGAGTTAAACTATGAATCGGCAAAAATCGCAAGACAAGTAGCCGATGAGTTTACAGCAAAAAATCCAGAGAAACCTCGTTTTGTAGCGGGTTCAATTGGACCAACAAACCGTACAGCAAGTATGTCACCAGACGTAAACGATCCAGGTTACAGAGCCGTAACATTTGACGATTTACGAATTGCTTACAAACAACAAGCGGAAGCATTAATGGACGGTGGCTGTGATTTACTTTTAGTAGAAACAATCTTCGATACATTAAACGCAAAAGCCGCACTTTTTGCAATCGAAGAAGTAAAAGAAGAACGCAACATCGATATTCCGATTATGGTTTCAGGAACGATTACAGATGCTTCAGGAAGAACACTTTCTGGGCAGACAGTTGAAGCGTTTTTGATTTCAGTTTCGCATATTCCGTTATTAAGCGTGGGATTCAATTGCGCCCTTGGAGCCGATTTGCTGAAACCGTATTTAAAAACATTAGCGCAACACACACAATTTAATGTTTCGGCACATCCAAATGCAGGATTACCAAACGCTTTCGGACAATATGATGAAACACCAGAACAAACTCAAGCTTTCATTAAAGAATATTTAGACGATAATTTGATTAATATCATTGGCGGTTGTTGCGGAACAACACCAGATCATATTCGATTAATGGCTGAGGTTGCGAAGGATTATAAGCCGAGAGTTGCGCCAGTTATTGCATAACTCATGATGAGTTTTTCAATAAATATGAAGAAGATTTTGTTTCTGATTAGTTTGATGTTTATAAGTTGTAATTATACAACTAATACAGTTTTTCAGAAAAGTATTAAATGTGAAGATTGTTTAGTTACAAAAGAAGAAACAGCAGTTGGAATAGCAGAACCAATTTTATTTGAATCATATGGTAAAGATCAAATAGAAGATCAAAGACCTTACAAGGTAACAATAGAAAATGATTCTATTTGGCATATTGAAGGTACTTTTAATAGTATTGGTTTTGGTGGTGTGTTTGATATTAAAATTTCAGCCAAAAATGGTAAAGTCCTTTATATGATGCATGGAAAGTAAAATATCATAAAGTTGTTTTGAAACCAAGTTTGCGTGAGGGATAGAAGCGGTTAGCCCACAGCCTGACGAAGGAAGAGCGAGGACTAAAAGTGGATAGCCCGGCCCGGAGGGACACGCCCAAAATAAAATATTGAAAACGAATATACCTACAAGGTTTTAAAAACCTTGCAGGAAAGCAAAAGAATAAAAAACTTAGAACCTTAGAATCTCAGGATCTTAGTAACTGAAAAAGAAAATGACAGAAAAAAGAAGAGACCTTGTATTATCAGGATTAGAACCGTTAATTATTACGCCGGAAAGTGTTTTCGTGAATGTTGGCGAGCGTACGAATGTAACAGGTTCAAGAAAATTCCTAAGATTAATCAAGGAAGAGAAATATGACGAGGCGCTTGATATTGCAAGACAGCAGGTAGAAGGTGGAGCACAGATCATCGATATTAATATGGATGAAGGAATGCTGGATGGAGTAAATGCCATGACTAAATTTCTAAACTTAATTGCTGCAGAACCAGACATTTCGAGAGTGCCGATTATGATCGACAGTTCGAAATGGGAAATTATCGAAGCAGGTCTAAAAGTAGTACAAGGAAAAAGCGTTGTAAACTCAATTTCTTTAAAAGAAGGAGAAGAAGCCTTTATTCATCATGCTAAATTAATTAAGCGTTATGGAGCGGCGGCAATTATCATGGCTTTTGATGAAGTTGGTCAGGCCGATAATTACGATCGTAGAGTGGAGATTTGTCAGCGTTCGTATGATATTTTAGTGAACAAAGTGGGTTTTCCTCCGCAGGATATTATTTTCGATTTGAATATTTTCCCAGTTGCAACGGGAATGGAAGAACATCGCTTGAATGCTTTGGACTTTTTTAGAGGGACAAAATGGGTTCGTGAAAACTTACCTCACGCGCATATCAGCGGTGGAGTGAGTAACGTTTCGTTCTCTTTTAGAGGAAACGATACGGTTCGTGAAGCGATGCACTCAGTATTTTTATATCATGCAATCAAAGACGGAATGACGATGGGAATCGTAAATCCAGAAATGTTGACGATTTACGATGATATTCCGAAAGATTTATTAGAACATGTTGAAGATGTAATTCTGAACAGACGCGACGATGCTACTGAAAGACTTCTGGACTTTGCTGAAAATGTAAAAGGGGAAGTAAAAAGTGATGAAAAAGCCGTTCAGGAATGGCGTTTTGGAACGGTTCAGGAACGTATTACGCATTCATTAGTAAAAGGAATTGACGCTTTTATTGAAGAAGATGTTGAAGAAGCACGTTTAGCTGCAACAAAACCAATTGAGGTTATCGAAATCAATTTGATGACGGGAATGAATGTGGTTGGAGATTTATTTGGAAGCGGAAAAATGTTCCTGCCTCAGGTGGTTAAATCGGCTCGTGTAATGAAAAAAGCGGTTGCTTATTTATTGCCTTATATTGAAGCCAGCAAACAAGCCGGAGACAAACAAGGAAACGGAAAAATCTTAATGGCAACTGTAAAAGGTGACGTTCATGATATTGGTAAAAACATCGTTTCGGTAGTTTTGGCTTGTAATAATTACGAGATTGTAGACTTAGGTGTAATGGTTCCTCCAGAGAAAATCATTGCGGCGGCGATTGAACATAATGTAGATATCATTGGTCTAAGCGGATTGATCACACCTTCGCTTGACGAAATGGTGTATTTGGCCAAAGAATTGGATAAGCAAAATATTAAAATCCCGATTATGATTGGCGGGGCAACCACTTCGCGTGCGCATACTGCCGTGAAAATTGCGCCTCAATATAGAGAAACTGTAATTCATGTAAACGATGCCTCGAGAGCCGTTACCGTTGCAGGAAATCTGTTAGATCATAACCGAAAAATATATGCAAGCGATATTCGTGCAGAATATGATTCTTTTAGAGAAACATTTTTAAATCGTTCAAGAGATAAAAATTTCCTGACAATTGAAGATGCCCGCAAAAATAAATTACCATTGGATTGGTCTGAATATACTCCGACTAAACCAAAAGTAATTGGCGCACAAACCATAGAAATAGAACTGGATGTTTTGGTTCCGTATATCGACTGGACACCATTTTTTCAAACGTGGGAATTGTACGGAAAATATCCGGCAATTTTAACGGATGAGGTTGTGGGTGAACAAGCAACTTCTGTTTTTGCTGATGCTCAGGCGATGCTGAAAGTAATTTTAGAAGAGAAAAAACTAAAAGCAAAAGGTATTTTCGGAATTTTCCCTGCGAATCAGGTTGATGATGACGATATTGAATTGCGTGATGAAAACGGAAAAGTATTAGAGAAATTCTTAACACTTCGTCAGCAGTCACAAAAAACAAAAGGAGCACCAAATATTGCTTTAGCTGATTTTATTCTGCCAAAGGAAAGCGGAATAACCGATTATATGGGAGCTTTCTGTGTAACCACAGGTTTTGGTGTTGACGAATGGGCAGCGGAATATGAAAAGAATTTAGACGACTACAATTCGATTATGGTGAAAGCGCTTGCCGATCGTTTTGCTGAGGCTTTCGCCGAATATCTTCACGAGAGAGTACGTAAAGATTTCTGGGGTTACGATTCAGAAGAATCATTAACCAACGAAGAATTGATTAAAGAAAATTATAAAGGAATTCGTCCGGCGCCAGGTTATCCGGCTTGTCCAGATCACTTGGAAAAGCCAACGATTTGGAAGCTTTTAAATGTGGCTGAAGAAATTGGAGTTACCCTGACAGAGAGTATGGCGATGTGGCCGGCTTCATCGGTTTCAGGATATTATTTCGGAAATCCAAAAAGTAGGTATTTCGGACTCGGAAAAATAAAAGAAGATCAGGTAGTAGATTACGCCAAACGTCGTAATGTTCCAACTGATTACGCCATGAAATGGTTGAATCCTAATATAGCAGACTAGAATAGTTGATGGTTTTTGGTTGATAGATTACTATAGAAGAACCAACAACTGTCAACCATCAACAAACAACTAATAAAAATGGAATACAGTAAATTGGAAGTTTGGATGGAAGCGAGAAAATTGGTGAATTTGCTATATGATTCTTCTAAACTCTTCCCAAAAGAAGAATTGTTTGGATTGACTAATCAAATGAGAAGAGCTGCAGTTTCAATACCATCAAATATTGCAGAGGGCTGTGGACGACAAACATCAAAAGACACAATACACTTTCTTCATATTTCACGAGGATCATTATATGAATTAGAAACACAATTTTATTTAGCATTGGATCAAAAATATATTGATGAGAGTATATTTAATATTGTGTTGGCACAAATTCAAACCTGTAAAAAGTTATTAAACGGTTTTATTAACTATTATAAAAAATTAATGTAGTTGAAGTTGTAATTGTTGAGTTCAATAAGAACCATCAACCATCAACCAAAAACTATCAACTAAAAAAGAATGAAAGTAACAGAGCATATAGAAAACGCCAAAGGAAAAACATTATTCTCATTTGAAATTATTCCGCCTCAAAAGGGGAAAAGCATTCAGGAATTGTACGATAATATCGATCCGTTAATGGAGTTTAAACCACCGTTTATTGATGTAACAACCTCTCGCGAAGAATACATTTATATTGAACGAAGTAACGGACTTCTGGATAAAAAACTGACTCGTATGCGTCCTGGAACGCTTGGAATTTGTGCTTCTATAAAACATAAATACAATGTAGATACCGTTCCGCATTTACTTTGCGGCGGATTTACTCAGGAAGAAACAGAATATATGCTGGTTGATTGTCAGTATTTAGGAATCAACAATGTTATGGCGCTTCGAGGCGATGCGATGAAAGACGAACAATCTTTTGTGCCTAAAGCGGGCGGTAATCATTATGCTATTGATTTAGTTCGCCAAATCAACGATCTAAACTGCGGAAAATATCTGCATGAAGTGATGGATATCGACAATAAAGCGGACTTTTGTATTGGCGTTGCAGGTTATCCTGAAAAACATTTAGAATCACCATCTTTACAATCAGATTTAAAAAGATTAAAAGAAAAAGTGGATGCAGGAGCAGATTATGTGGTAACACAAATGTTTTTTGACAACTCAAAATATTTTGCCTTTGTAGCAAAAGCAAGAGAAATGGGCATTACGATTCCGATTATTCCTGGAATTAAGCCAATTGCTGTTCAAAGACATTTACAAGTTTTACCGCAGATTTTCAGAATCGATTTGCCTGAAGATTTAATCGATGCAGTTGACAAATGCAAGAATAACGCTGAAATCAAACAAGTCGGAATCGAATGGGCAATTCAGCAGTCATTAGAATTAAAAGCTGCGGGAGTTCCGTTTTTGCATTATTATTCAATGGGAAAATCTGAGAATATTCGTCAGATCGCGAGTCAGGTTTTTTAATCTGCATGCAGTTTGTCATTCCGAAGAACGTGGAATCACACTAGAAATTCCGCAAAGTATGTCGTCTAATCTTTGTAGATATACGAGTGTGATTCCACGTTCTTCGGAATGACAAATGAAGCTTGGAATTTGGAATTTAAAATGTTGGAATTTAATTTTTACAATCATGAAACAAGAAGAACTACAAGCCATAGCCTCTCAATTAAAAAATCCATCGGGAGAAAAAGGAATCGAAGTGGGCAATATGATGAACGAAACGAACATCAATATGACACGTCATTCGATTCAAAACCTAAATATAGCAAGCGAAAACAGAATTCTGGAATTAGGCCATGGAAATGCAGGTCACGTTGAATTTTTGTTTGAACAAGCTGAAAAACTAAAATATTACGGACTGGAAATGTCCGAACTAATGTTTCAGGAAGCACGCCAGATCAATCGAAATTTTGTTTCTCAAAAACAAGCTTTCTTTTCGCTTTATGATGGAAATACAATTCCGTTTGAAGAGGAATTATTCGATAAAATTTTCACAGTAAATACTATTTATTTCTGGCAGAAGCCCGAAGATTTACTTTCAGAAATCTACAGAGTTTTAAAACCAAATGGTAATTTCTGTTTAACATTTGCCGAAGAAGATTTCATGAAAAAACTGCCTTTTACACAATTCGAATTTGAATTGTACAGTACAGAAAAAGCGCAGGAATTAATCAAAAAATCGGATTTTAAAATTGTTTATACCGAAACACAGACCGAAAAAGTAAAAAGCAAAACAGGAGAATTGGTTGATAGAGCTTTTACAACGATTGTTCTGGAAAAATAAAAGTTTTTTGCCACAGATTATAAAGATTAGCACAGATTAGAAAATCATTTTAATCCATATAATCTGTGGCAAAAAAAATAACCAATCAATTTTTGCAATCCTTTTTTGAGTACTTTCATTACTTTATTGTTTAATCTTTCTGAATTATAATCCTTAAAATTTTATGGAAGTTAAAAAAATCAATTTTTTACAGAATTATAGCAGTATACTTTTGCTTCTTGGCGGCATTATAATGGGAAGTATTTTTGGATTGGTGTTTGGAGAAGATGTTTTGATCATAAAACCTCTTGGTGATATATTCCTGAATTTACTTTTTACAGCCATTATTCCACTCATTTTTTTTACAATTGGTTCTTCGATTGCTAATTTGGAAAGAACTGAGAAACTAGGAAAACTGTTTGTTATAATGTTATTAGTTTTTCTCGCTACAATTCTGATTTCTGCAATTGTCATGATTTGCGCTGTTTATCTTTTTCCAATTCATGAGGATATTGCTATAGCAAAAGTTCCGTTTGAAAATGTAGAATCAGGATCAGCTGGAGATCAAATTGCAAAACTCGTCACGGCAAATGATTTCTTCGAATTGTTATCGCGAAAAAGTATGCTGGCTTTGATTATTTTCTCATTTTTAATTGGCTTTGCAACATTACAATCGGGAGAAAAAGGAAATGCTTTCAAGAGTTTTCTTGATTCCGGGAATGAAGTAATGAAACAGCTTTTGAACATTATAATGAAATTTGCACCAATTGGTTTAGGGGCTTATTTTGCTTATCAGGTTGGTATTTTCGGACCGCAGTTGTTTGGTGTTTACGCAAAACCTATGGCAGTTTATTACGCAGCCTGTGTCTTTTATTTCTTTGTCTTTTTTAGTTTGTATGCACTTGTAGCAGGCGGGAAAAGAGCTTTTAAAGTTTTTTGGAGCAATAATATCACACCATCTTTAACCGCAGTGGGAACTTGCAGTAGTATTGCGACCATTCCTGCCAATCTTGATGCTGCACAAAAAATGGGAATTCCGGCACATGTTCGAAATCTGGTAATTCCGCTTGGTGCGCCTTTGCACAAAGACGGTTCGAGTATGTCATCCATTTTAAAAATAACCTTTTTATTCGCCATGTTTGGTAAAGATTTTACAGATCCTATGACCATTCTTTTGGCTTTAGGAATTACTGTAATAGTTTCAATAGTCGAAGGAGGAATTCCAAACGGAGGTTATATTGGCGAAATTTTGGCGATTACCGTTTATGGTTTTCCTATGGAACAAGCGCTTCCAGTTGCTATGATTTTAGGAACTCTTGTTGATCCAATCGCTACTTTACTAAATGCAAATGGCGATGTCATCTGTTCTATGATGGTTTCGAGATTCTCCGAAAAAACCAAGTGGTAGCTTCGGTATAAAAATTTTCCTTTCAAAAATAATTCTTAAAAATAACTTTATCTCGCATGTAAAGGCTTCGACTTCGCTCAGCCTGACAATGACGCTGATCAAATAACTTATGTAAATATGAATTCAATACTGCAACACGATCTAAACGATTTCGAAAATATCTTAGAAAAAGCAAAACAACAAGGAATCAATTTTCTTAATAATCTTGAGAATATTCCAACTTCAAACAAAAATAGAATTGACCCAAAACGCGATCTGAATGAATTGGGTTTGGGTTCCATAGGAGCTTTAAAAGAGTTTAATGAAAGATTAGCACCCTTATTAGTTTCGTCTCCAGGTCCGCGTTATTGGGGATTTGTAACCGGCGGATCAACTCCGGCTTCTATTGTGGGTGATTGGCTGGCATCGGTTTATGATCAAAATACACAATCGATTAATTCTCAGGGAGGAAATGCGGCATTAATAGAATTTGAAACTATAAACTTATTGCTTCAGTTATTAGAACTTCCGGATTCCTTTTTAGGCGGATTTGTAACGGGCGCAACAATGTCAAATTTTACGACTTTAGGAGTTGCCAGGCAATGGTTTGGAAAACAGCTTGGAAAAGATTTTGCTAAAAATGGAATATCAGAAACTATTAATATTTTAACAGCTACACCGCATTCTTCTTCCATTAAATCATTATCGATGTTAGGGATTGGAAGCCAGAATTATACGGTTGTAAAAACAATTGAAGGTAATCGTGAAGCTCTGGATATTGCTGATTTAGAAGAAAAAATAAAATCTTTAAACGGAAAACCTTTTATTTTAATTTCAAGTGCCGGAACCGTAAACACAGCGGATTTTGATGATTTTGAAGCCATTTCTAAACTAAAGGAAAAATACAACTTCTGGTGGCATATTGACGGCGCTTTCGGAGGATTTGCTGCGGTTTCAGAAAAACACAAACATTTTGTAAAAGGTTGGGACGGAGCAGACAGTATTACGATTGACTGTCATAAATGGCTGAATGTGCCTTATGAAAGCGCTTTTTATTTAATTAAAAAACAACATATCAATCTTCAAATAGAAACGTTTCAGAATTCAAATGCTCCCTATTTAGGGAATCCTTTGGAAAACTTTAATTATTTGAATGTAGTTCCTGAGAATTCACGACGATTAAGAGCTTTGCCAGTTTGGTTTTCTTTAATTGCCTACGGAAAAGAAGGTTTTTGTGATATAATTGAAAAAAGTACTTTGCTGGCGCTTCATTTTGCCAATGCACTTGTTGATGACGGAAGATTTGAACTTTTAGCACCAATTAGACTAAATAATGTATGTTTTACTTTGAAAGATGAAGAGAATCAGGATAAAGTGGGCGAGTTTTTAACTAAACTAAATGATGCCGGAAAAGTATTCATGACGCTGACCGTTTATCAAAACAAAAAAGGAATCAGGGCTTCATTTGTAAACTGGAGAACGAATGAAGAAGATGTTAGAATTGTTATCGAAGAGATGAAAACTATTCTGGAAGATTTAAATTTATAAGTTAAACAAAGAGCCTGCTAAAATTGGCAGGCTCTTTTTTCAAAAAAAAATAAAAAACAAAAAAACAAGTTTCAAGGGATGAATTTATATTCTGTATGTAAAGGCTAATGTAGCAATACGATTATCAAGATCGTATCGTTTATTGATTGCAGTCTGTCCAACGGCTGAGTTGATGTAAAAGTTATTTGTATTAACAACATCTGTAAAATTTAGTTTAAAGCTTCCTTTACCGGCTAAAACCTGTTTTGAAACTCCAATGCTCAGATCAAAAAAGCCGTCACGTTCGTAAACTCCCAAATTCGATTTTGACTGATATTGAGCATTCGCTTCCGCTTTTAAGGTTTCGGTTATTGTAAACGAATTCTGAACACTCATATTAAAAGTAACAATTGGGTCAATTGTCGAAGAGTTAAGAACGTTGCCCATAAACCTATTTTCGAAAATATTAAAAAGCGTATTTACAGACCAATATTTTGTAAGTTCGGCAGAGTGTGTAATGTTCACACCGTAATTATACGATTTCGATAAATTGATCTGAGTTGTTACCGTTATATTAGTGTCAGTATTATAGTTGTAAACTTCTGTAAAAACATCTTTTGTGGTGTTAAAATACAATGACGCCATAAAAGCACTTTTCCATGCATATCCAATTTCTGCCGTGTGCGTAATTTCAGGAACTAAATTTGGATTCCCCTGAGAATAGTTAAACGGGTCGTCATAAAAACGGAACGGATTCAAATCAAACTGACTTGGTCTGTTTATTCTTTTACTGTATGAGGTATGAACAGAATGATTACTCGTAAATTCATATTTTAAAGAAAGACTTGGGAACCATTTTAAATAATCGTCTTGATGTTCTTCGTTTAAAGTTTTTTGTAAAATGTCAATCGCTGTATATTCAGATCGTAAGCCGCCTTGAATGCTTAAATCGCCAACGCGGTATTTATAATTGGCGTAAGCCGCATAAATTTGTTCTTTGTATTCAAAATGATTCGTAGAATTGGCATCTATAACCCATTGACTATTATCTAAATATTCGTAAACCGATGGATTGTCGTTGTTTTTTATGCTGGCTTTAAAACCCCATTCAATAGATTGTTTTTCTTTTAAAGGATTAGTAAAATCGACTTTTCCTGTAAAAACTCTTAATTGTGACGGAATATAACCTCTTCTGTCATTAACAATAGTCGTGTTTGAAAGGTCATTTGCACTTTGAAACTGGTTTGATCTGAATTTTGAAGTTTCGTATTCAAAATCAAAAGCCATATTTTTTCCTTCGGTATTAAATTTATGAAGTCCGGAAAAAGCATACGTATAATCGAACCATTTTTCTTTACTGTCATTATATGTTAAAGCATCGAATTGAGGCTGATTCATGGTGTTTAATACCTTGTTTGTACCATTGGCCATATTTTGGTAACGCCCAATTTTGGCATCGACATAAGCTTCGATATTTGTTTTTGGGGAAATTTCATACTGCGCTCCAACTTTAAAATTGTTTGATGTCAAAGGTTCATCAGTAATTGAAGTCTGATGATTTTTAGTTGAAATCTGTTGGCGCGTTGCGTCCGTATATTGCGTCTGATTAAATTCTTTACGTTCTTCTTCGCCCCTGAAAGTATAGCTGTAATTCCCAAAAAGACCCAGTTTATTTTTGTTGTAACTTAAGTTAACACCAGAATTGGTTCTGTTTTTTCGACCTCTTCCGTAACTGCTGAATACCGTTCCTTTTAATCCTGAATCACTCGGTTTTTTTAGAATAATGTTGATGATACCGGCTTTTCCGGCAGCATCATATTTAGAAGATGGATTGGTAATTACTTCTATTTGTTTAATATTAGAAGAAGTGGTTGATTTTAAATAATTGGCTAATTCTTTCTGCGAAAGCTGTGTTAGTTTACCATTTATCATTACGGCAACTCCCTGCTGACCTCGAATAGATAAATCACCGTCCTGAGAAAC
The DNA here is from genome assembly GCF_024171645.1 of Flavobacterium sp. HSC-32F16. Taxonomy (GTDB): domain Bacteria; phylum Bacteroidota; class Bacteroidia; order Flavobacteriales; family Flavobacteriaceae; genus Flavobacterium. The sequence continues at coordinate 806,825 of NZ_JALKAC010000002.1, forward strand.
CACAACGCCGGGCGCACGCGATAAAACGTCTAATGCGGTTCCGCCTTCAGAAACTATACTGTTTTCAACATTAAAAACCAATCGATCCGATTTTTGAGTATATAAAACTTTCTTTTTTGTAATTACAATTTCATCTAAAACATTAATTGAGGTTTCAACTATGCTGTCATTTTCCTGTTCTGTCTGCGAATAGGAGTATACTGAAAATGCCAGCATAATTGAGGTTAAAATATTCTTCATGTCGTTTTTGGGCTTTTAATTTGTAAACAGGCTTGATTTTATTGTAAAACGATTTGTTCAATTTTATCAGAAAGCTTTTTTTGAAAGTTCTCGGTTTGATTTAAAATTGAGCAGAAGAACATTTTTATATGATGGATTAAGGATAACATTGCTTTGTATTATTGGATTTGTGTTCGCAAATATAACACTATTTATAACAAGTCTAAATAAAAATAGTTAAAAAAGCTTAAAAGAATCTCAATTCGTTGATTACGAATTAATAATGTTTTGAAAAGAAAAGGGAATTATTAAGAGAAATAAGAATTTTAAAAAAGAAAACCAATTTATTCCAGGGAATAAATTGGTTTATGTAAACTAAAACTGTAAACTGAAATCGTAACTAAAAAAACTATTTAGTAATTTCTCTAAATACAGCTTCCAGGTTTTTATTTTTCTGATTTAATTGTAATGTCTTTAATCCATTTTCATTAGCAAAGTCAAAAATAGCTGGCCTCATGTCTTTGTCAGTAACAAAAGTTAATTCCCAAGTCATGTCATGCGTGTTTTTGTATGAAGAAATGTTTTTAAGCTTTGCTAAAAGCTGTTCTTCTACCTGATAATCAAACTCTACTTCAATAACTTGCTCTTTATTTGCAGCAACTAAATGATTTAATTTGTTATCGGCAACAATTTGTCCTTTGTCAATAATTATGACACGGTCGCATATTGCTTCGACTTCCTGCATAATATGTGTTGAAAGAAAAATGGTTTTATTTTTTCCAATATTTTTGATTACGTTTCGAATTTCCATTAACTGATTCGGATCCAGACCTGTAGTTGGTTCATCCAAAATCAAAACATCAGGATTGTGTAATAATGCATTGGCAAGTCCCACACGCTGACGGTATCCTTTTGAGAGCTGACCGATCTTTTTATGGCTCTCCGGTGTCAGTCCTGTCAGTTGGATTACCTCTTCAATTCTTGACTTTGGCACCTTATAAACATCGGCATTAAAAGCCAAATACTCACGAACATACAAATCCAAATATAGCGGATTGTGCTCTGGTAAGTACCCAATAGATTGCTGTACTGCTTTTGCGTTTGTCATGACATCGTGGCTATTTACAAGGGCTGAGCCACTATCGGCAAGTAAATACGTGGTCAAAATTTTCATTAATGTAGATTTTCCGGCTCCGTTTGGTCCAAGAAATCCTACGATTTCTCCTTTCTCAATTTTAAACGAAATTTCATTTAAAGCTTTTTGCTCTCCGTAACTTTTTGATATACTGTTTACTTCTATCGACATGACTTTTTATTTGTTACAAAAGTAAACAGAAATAGTTTCGATTGCTAAAAATTTGTCTCTTAAAGTAATTATAAAAAAAATAAGCAGCCCAGTATTGACGGCATCGTTATTGTTAAAGGAATGCTAAAATTAAAATAAATTCTATTATGAAAAAAATGCTACTTATTCTTGCATTAGCTGTTTTTAGCTTTGCAAATGCACAAAAAGGAACAATCTTAGTTGGTGGAAACATCGGTTATACTTCTGAAAAATCTGAATATAGATTCAGCGAAGACAAAACAAGCACATTTACTTTTTCTCCAAAAGTTGGTTACCAATTTCATGATAACTGGACAGTAGGGGGAGAATTTGCAGTAAGTTCATCTAACGACGAAACTACAGGTGGTATCGAAGAAAAAAACAACAACTTCAAATTAGGAGCATTTGTTCGTTATTCTGTGCCATTAAGCCAAACTTTTGCAGTTTTTGCTGATATGGGTGCAGGTTTTCAAACTCAAAAAGACAAAGTTTACGGTCCAGGAAATGCTTACGCAAAATACAAAGGAGACGGTATGTATGTAGGTGTTACTCCAGCTCTTTTCATTAACATGCAAAAAGGTTTTGGTTTAAACTTCAGCATTGGTGGTTTAGGATACGAAACTCTAAGTTTTGATAACAATGGAGCTGATTACAGCAAATTTTACTTCAACTTTGGACAAACATTTAACATTGGAATTTCTAAAAACTTCTAATCTTAAATTATATATTCAATTTCAGAAAGCACTCCAATCGGGGTGCTTTTTTTATGTTTTGTAGGAATTAATGTTAAATTTTCTTTGTATTATTTTTATTAAATTATTGATAATTAATTTGTTATTAATAATTGTTTAGAATGGCTAAAAATGGCGGCATCGTTGTTGTGAAACAAGGATAAATTTAAATACGAAATAATTATGAAAAAAATGTTACTTATTCTTGCAGTGGCTTTGTGTAGTTATGCAAATGCCCAAAAAGGCTCTGTTTTAGTTATGGGAAGTGTTACATACAATTCTCAAAAGAATTCAGATTCGAATTTAGAAAATAAATATAACGTTTTTGCTTTACAGCCAAAAATAGGGTATCAGTTTCACGAAAACTGGACAGCAGGTATTGAAGGTAATTTGGTAAACATAAAGCAAAACTCCTTTGAAGGAAGCCAATACAAAGATAGAGTATATGGATTTGGAGGATTTTTGCGTTACTCGAAACCGTTAAATACTATTTTTTCTGCGTATGCAGATCTTGGTATTGGTTATCGAAATAGAAAAGAAACAAATACAATTGCAACAGGTCAATATTATAATGACAGCGATGGATTTTATACAAGTTTAACACCGGCGGTGTATATTGATATTTCAAAAGGTTTTGGTTTGAATTTTAATATCGGCGGATTAAATTATAGCGTTTTAAATAATGATACGGCTTCTGGCAGTAGTTTTAAAACAAAAGCATTTGAATTTAATTTTGGACAGGCATTTTCTGTCGGTATTTCTAAAAACTTTTAATTTTAGATTTTATTTAAGATCTTATAAAAAAACAAAATTCTTCTGCTTCTAAAAACAATGCCGGCAAAAGTGAAACCGAAACGAATCATAACTAAATTCGGTCTCACTAGCTGGCATAAAAAACAAAAATATATTCCAGGTAAAAACTATTAAGTAACAGGATTTTCTACGGCCGTTCTCATTTCCTGAGCTGCGGCAACCATTTCAATTAAGGCTTTTTTAGTTTCGTCCCAATGACGGGTTTTTAGACCGCAATCCGGATTTACCCAAAGCTGGTCAACCGGAATTACAGCCGAAGCTTTCTCTAATAAACGAACCATTTCTGTACTCGAAGGTACACGCGGAGAGTGAATATCGTAAACTCCAGGACCAATCTCGTTTGGATATTTAAAGTTAGCAAACGCATCTAAAAGCTCCATTTGCGAACGAGAACATTCAATCGTGATAACGTCAGCATCCATATCGGCAATATTTTGAATAATGTCGTTGAACTCACTGTAACACATATGGGTGTGAATTTGTGTATCGTCATTTACACCGCTTGCCGAAATTCTGAAAGCTTTTACAGCCCAGTCTAAATAATTTGCCCATTCTTCTTTTCTTAAAGGTAAACCTTCACGAATTGCTGGTTCATCGATTTGGATGATTTTGATTCCAGCTTCTTCTAAATCCACAACTTCATCGCGAATTGCCAATGCGATTTGTGTACAAGTTTCAGAACGAGGCTGATCGTTACGTACAAACGACCATTGTAGGATTGTTACAGGGCCTGTAAGCATTCCTTTTACCCATTTTGGCGTTAGAGACTGTGCATATTTTGACCATTTTACCGTCATTGGAGTTGGTCTTGAAACGTCTCCATAAATAACCGGAGGTTTCACGCAGCGGCTTCCATAACTCTGAACCCATCCATTTTTTGTAAATGCAAATCCAGCTAATTGTTCTCCAAAATATTCTACCATATCGTTGCGCTCGAATTCTCCGTGAACCAAAACATCAATTCCGGTTTCTTCTTGAAAACGAATTGCAGCTTCGGTTTCTTTTTCTATTAAATCGTTGTATTGTTCTGTGGTTAATTCTCCTTTTTTGAATTTTGCTCTCCAGCTTCTTACTTCGGCTGTCTGCGGAAAAGAGCCAATTGTAGTGGTTGGGAATAATGGCAGATTTAAAGCTTCAATCTGGCTTTTTCTTCTTGTGGCAAAAGCACTTTTACGTTTATCATCGGCAGCTGTAATTCCGGCAACACGCGCTTTAACTTCATTATTATGAATTAATTTTGAAGTTTTTCGGTTGTCGTTTGCAATTACATTTCTTTCGTAATCAACAGAATTTTTAACATCTACTTCGTTTGAAGCGAATTGTTTTAATAATACAATTTCGTTAATTTTTTGTTTTGCGAAAGCTAACCATTGCTTAATTTCAGGAGTTAAAGTCTGGTCGTTTGTTTCTAAATCTAAATCACACGGACTGTGAATTAAAGAACAAGAAGGAGCAACAAGAATTCTATTTTCTCCTATAACATCAGCTGCTTTTTTGATTAATTCCAAAGATTTTTTGAAATCGTTTTTCCAGATATTTCTTCCGTCAACAACTCCAAGAGAAAGATTTACGTTTGAAGCTAGTTTTCCAGACTCTAAAATATCATCTAACTGAAGCGGACAACGCACTAAGTCTAAATGGAAAGTATCAACCGGTAAAGCCAAAGCCGTTTCCAGATTTTCACCAAAACAATCAAAATAATTTGCCAGAATGATTTTAAGTTTTGGAAAACGAATGTGGATTTCATTATAAACTTGTGTAAACGTTTTTCTTTCTTTATCGGTTAAATTTAAAGCAAGGAAAGGTTCATCAAGCTGAATATATTCGGCGTTTTCTGCTTGCAGTTTTTCGAAAATTTCGAAGTAAACAGGAAGTAAAGCATCAATAAGATCAATTCGGTTAAAACCTTCTTCTTTTTCTTTTCCTAAAAGCAAATAGGAGATTGGCCCAATTAAAACTGGTTTTGTAGCAACTCCTAATGCATTTGCTTCTTTAAACTCATTGATTACTTTTTCTGAAAACAATTCAAATTTTTGGTTCTTAGTAAATTCAGGAACAATATAATGATAGTTCGTGTCGAACCATTTTGTCATTTCCATTGCTACAACATCCTGACCGTCTTTTTGCGCACCTCTTGCCATGGCAAAATACAAATCCAGAGACGAATTTGTTTTAGCTAATTCATGATAACGTTCCGGGATTGCTCCAACAGTCAAAGTCAAATCCAAAACCTGATCATAAAAAGAAAAATCATTAGACGGAATTAAATCAACTCCCGATTCAGATTGTAAATGCCAGTTTTTAATTCGGATTTCTTTTCCTGCATCAATAAGTTCATCTGCAGAAATTTTTCCTGACCAGTACAATTCACAGGCTTTTTTTAATTCTCTGTTGCTCCCGATTCTTGGATAACCTAAATTATTTGTTTTCATTTTTGTTTCAGTTTTTTTTACTGAACAAATTTATTGTATTAGATTTTATAACTTATATTTGGGGTTTATTTCAGTAAAATGTGTTTTTAAATTATTATTTTTAAGATTTTATTACTGTAAAATTATTTTAAATGAACCTTTAACCATAAAAAAAACTATGGAAAATCTTGATAAAACTGATTTACTCATCCTGAAACACCTTCAGGAGAACTCAAATATCAACACAAAAGACCTTGCCAGTAAATTATTTTTGACTGTAACGCCTGTTTATGAGCGTATAAAAAGATTAGAAAGAGACGGTTACATTACAAAATATGTAGCGCTTTTGGATAAGAAAAAAATGAATCGAGGCATGACTGTTTTTTGTAATGTGCGTTTAAAAGAACACGCCAAAAACGTGGGGAGCAATTTTGTAAAAGATATTGTAGCGCTTCCGGAAATTATAGAATGTTATAATATTGCAGGCGATTATGATTTTATGCTGAAGATTTTAGTTCAGGATATGGAGCGGTATCAGGATTTTGTAATGAACAAATTGTCGACCATTGAAAACATCGGAAATACAAATAGTATTTTTGTAATGGGAGAAATTAAACACAGCACAGCCTTAGAGTTTTAGCGTTTAATTTGGGGTTAATCGATGTAAAACACATCAACGACGAAATGCACCATCAATTAACGGGATTAACCAATAAAAATACTTTAGAGGTTGCAGCGTATAGAGAATCTACCGGAAAACCAATGTGGCTGCGTTATGTTTTAGTTCCCGGCTGGACAGATCAGCCTGAATATCTGGAAGAATGGGGACAATATTTTGCCAATTATAAGACAGTTGAACGTATAGAAATAATTCCTTTTCATCCGCTTGGGTCTCAAAAATGGGAATTGCTTAAAATGAATTATTTGCTTAAAGATACTCCTGCGCCAACAGCAGAAAGTAAAGCAGAGGCATTTACTGTTTTTAGTAAATATTTTAAAAATGTAATCCTTAAATAAAACATTGTGTTTTAAAATAATAATTGGACTGCACAAAGCTTTATCTTTTAATTATACAGGGATTAGTCTATTTTGTTTGAATAAAATCCTAAAATAAAATGTATTTTTGAACTTTTAGATCACCAATCTAAAATCGTTAATCTACAATCTAAAATACAAATGAACTGGGAACAACTTTTATCATTAAAACGTCAAGGAGATACAATCAAAAGATTACGTGCAGAACAAGATGATACACGATTAGGTTTTGAGGTTGATTATGACCGAATTATATTTTCGGCTGCATTTCGTTCTTTACAAGATAAAACCCAGGTAATTCCACTTTCAAAAACAGATTTCGTACATACCAGATTAACGCATAGTTTAGAAGTTTCGGTTGTAGGACGATCTTTAGGGCGTTTGGTTGGTAAAAAAATCATCGAAAAATATCCTTATTTAAAAGAAGTTCATGGATATCATATGAATGATTTTGGCGCAATTGTAGCGGCTGCATCTTTGGCACACGACATTGGAAATCCGCCTTTTGGACATTCTGGCGAAAAAGCAATTGGAGAGTATTTCTCGAGCGGAAAAGGATTGAAATACAAAGATAAGCTTACAGCAAAACAATGGCAGGATTTAATTGATTTTGAAGGAAACGCCAATGGATTTTCAGTATTAACGGCAAGCCGTCCGGGAATTGAAGGCGGACTTAGAATTTCGTATGCTACTTTAGGTGCTTTTATGAAATACCCAAAAGAAAGTCTCCCAAAAAAGCCAACCAACAATATTGCAGATAAAAAATACGGTTTCTTCCAGACGGATAAAGCATTCTTTGAAGAAGTGGCCGATGATATGGGATTAATTGGTAATAAAGAAGAAGGAGATATTGGTTATGAAAGACATCCTTTGGCTTATTTAGTTGAAGCTGCAGATGATATTTGCTACACCATTATCGATTTTGAAGACGGAATAAATCTTGGTTTGGTTTCTGAAGATTATGCTTTAGAATATTTAATTAAATTGGTGAAAGACAATATTGGAATTGAGAAATACAATTTGCTGGAAACCAAAGAAGACCGAATTAGTTATTTGCGTGCCTTGGCAATTGGAGCTTTAATTAGTGATGCGGTAGAAGTTTTTATTGAAAATGAAGAAGCAATTCTAGCCGGAAATTTCCCTTTTGCTTTAACTGAAAAAAGTAAGTACAAAGCACAAATGGATGATATTATCAAACTGAGTGTAGAAAAAATCTATCAAAGCCGTGAAGTTATAGAAAAAGAAATTGTAGGATATCAAATCATTCAGACTTTGCTGGATAAGTTTATCACGGCATTCAATAACAAATACGAAGGAACAGCTTCAAATTACGATAAATTGATTTTAAAAATGCTTCCGGAAAAACATCATTTAGAGAAAGGTAATTTATATGAACGTCTGCTTCATATTTGTCATTACGTTTCACTTTTAACTGATGGAAATGCTTTAGAATTATACGAAATGATTCAGGGAAGAAAAAAGAATTAATATTCTCCTTATAAATAAACAGCCGATAAGATAAATTTCTTATCGGCTGTTTATTTATAAAGCAAGAGTTATTTATTATTGAAAAGCATAAACTAAACCAACTCCTAAAACTTGTCTTAACTGCATTCTTGGTCCGTCATTAACCTGAGATGTTGATCCTGTTGCAGGGTCAACTACATCTTTTTTAGTTTTAATGTCATCATCATATACTAAATGAATACCAATATTGGCTTTTACATATGCATTAACAACAAGATCTAAACGAGTATCATAATCGATATCTACGTTACCAAATTTATTTAAATAATCAGTATATAAAGTTAATCGGTTTTCGTAAAAAACATTTTTGTAGATTTCATTTTTCATATACCCCGTTAACAGAATACCAAATTCCGCCTTTACTTTCTGTCCTTCTTCAATCAATATTTTAGTATTAGGATCTAAAGGATCTGTAGCATAAACAGCTTTTTTAACCCCAAAAGATCCTTGATTTGCTAAAGTTTGATCTAAAACCAACGTAGTCTTTAATGTGATAGGCGAGAAGTAAAAAGTTCTGTTTTTCTTTTTGTTAGAATTTTCAGCTCCGGCTCCTAAAAACACATACGCAGGAGCAAAAGGTTTAGATATCGCAATATCTCGGTTTGGATAATTGTAACCGTCAGTAAATTGTGTGTTGAAGTTAAATTTAGCCGAATAGTACCAGTTTGAAAGAGTATCTTTTCTAAAACCGTAAGTTGAATTGACTAAAAGTGCATCATCTGTTTTTCTAAGTTCTGTACCATCTTGTTTATTCAAACCATATTTTACAATCATCTCGTTGAACCATTTATGATTTCCCTTTATATAAGTTCGTCCAAATTCACCTTTAAATAAACCTGAAATAGAACTTGTACCCCCGGCACTCCAGTTCACAAATGCGATTTCGGAAATATCAAAACCCAGTTGATTTTTTTTAGTCCAGTTAGAAGGAAGTTTAGGTACTTGATTAGGATCTAGTGTTGTTTGTATAATTTGTGCAAAATTCTTTGACGTACACAAAAGCAACAAAAGCAAGAAGGTGAAACGTAATAGATTCATTGATTTTAGTTTTTTTTAGGTGCCGCAAAATAATTATTTTGTGCCGTTAGAAAAAAGATTTATTAAACTTTTAACGTCAATTTTGCACAATTGTTGTAGTTGCAGTACGGTTCCGTGCTCAATAAACACATCAGGAATACCTAAAATGTTGATATTATTTTTGAAATTATTCGCAGCGGCAAACTCTAAAACAGTGCTTCCAAAACCACCATTTTTTACACCATCTTCTATTGTAATTATGTTCTCAAAAACAGAGAAGATAGTGTTTAATAAATTGGTATCTAGTGGTTTAATGAATGGAAAGTCATAATGGGCAATAGAATCTGGATTGGAGCATTCTGCTAAAGCCTGGATGACATTGTTTCCAATTGTTCCGGTAGATAAAACAGCCGTTGTTGTACCGCTTTTTAGACACTTTCCTTCGCCAATTTTAACTTTTTTATAATGTCCGAAATTTTCTACTTCCCAATTTGGCACTACACCGCGCCCTCTTGGATATCGAATTGCGATAGGATTATTCAGACCTAATTGAGCAGTGTATAAAATATTTTGGAGTGCAATTTCATTAATCGGCGCATAAATAATCATGTTTGGAATCGAACGCAGATACGAAATGTCAAAAACACCGTGATGCGTTGCACCGTCTTCGCCCACTAAACCAGCTCTGTCTAAACAAAAAATGACTGGTAAATTCTGCAGTGCCACATCATGAATAACCTGATCGTAAGCACGCTGTAAAAAAGTAGAATAAATATTGCAAAATACCACCATTCCCTGAGTTGCCATTCCGGCAGCAAGTGTAACGGCATGTTGTTCAGCGATTCCTACATCAAAAGCACGATCCGGGAATTCATCCATCATAAATTTTAATGAACTTCCAGATGGCATTGCGGGTGTAATTCCGATTATTTTTTCGTTTTTTCTGGCTAAATCTAAAATGGTTAAGCCAAAAACATCCTGATATTTGGGAGGAAGATTTTCTTCAGATTTTAAATGAATTTCTCCGGTTGAAGCGTCAAATTTTCCAGGTGCATGATATTTTACCTGATTTTCTTCAGCCTGTTGCAGGCCTTTTCCTTTGGTAGTTACAATATGCAGAAATTTTGGACCTTTTATATTTTTTAATCGGTTTAATTCTTTGATTAAAGTTGGAAAATCATGTCCGTCGATTGGTCCTGAATAATCAAAATTCAGAGACTTTATAATGTTATTCTGCTTCGGGTTTTTTCCGTTTTTAACCGCTGTTAGGTATTTTTTTAATGCACCAACACTTGGATCAATTCCAATAGCGTTATCATTTAAAATAACTAAAATATTAGCATCGGTAACTCCGGCGTGGTTTAAACCTTCAAAAGCCATTCCGCTTGCAATAGAAGCATCGCCAATTACGGCTATATGTTGTTTGTCTAAATCGCCTTTTAGTTTAGAAGCAATCGCCATTCCGAGTACCGCAGAAATAGAAGTAGAAGAGTGCCCCACACCAAAAGTATCATACACACTTTCGGTTCTTTTCGGGAAACCGGAAATTCCTTCAATTTGTCTGTTCGTATGAAAAATTTCCCTTCTTTCAGTTAAGATTTTATGACCGTAAGCCTGATGTCCAACATCCCAAACCAATAAATCTTTGGGAGTATTAAAAACATAATGCAGTGCAATTGTCAATTCAATTACACCCAGACTTGCGCCCAAATGTCCTTCTTTAACCGAAACAACATCAATAATAAACTGACGCAGTTCCTGAGCAACCTGAGTAAGCTGTTGTTCTTTTAGGAGGCGTAAATCAGAAGGATTGTATATGTTTGAAAGTAAATTGCTTTTCATTGTAAGGTAAAAAGCAAATTTACGGTTTTAAATTTAATTTTTATTACTGCGTATTATGCAGGAAAATAGGCAGGGAATACTGCATCCTTATTTTTTTTCCGTTTGATTCGCCTGGCTGCCATTTCGGACATGAATTTAAAACTCTGATAATTTCTTTTTCCAGAGGCTCTTCTATCGCGGGAGAACATTCAAGAAACGATACAGAACCGTTTTTTTCTACTGCAAATGCCAATTTTAAATTGAGTTTCCAATAATTAACGCTTTCAGGTTTTTTAAACTCTTTCCCGAAAAAAGTATAGAATTGGTCAATACCGCCGGGAAATTCTGCATTAATTTGAGTTGGAGCATTTAAGGCAGTTTCCTTAATTTCTTTTTTTGAAGAAGCGTTTGTTTTCTCTGTTTTTGTCGATAATAATGTATTTGATTTTAGCTCGTTGTTTTCATTTGTTTTTGAAAATTTAGCAACATCAACTTTTTGTGAAGATACTGGAGGTGTTACAATTTTTACGGAACTATCTTTATTCTCTTGGGTTTCGTCTACAACAACTGACTTTATAACAACAGGATTTGAAACAGCTTGTGTGTCTTCAATTTTTTGTTCTTTTTCATCTTTGTTTTGACAACTGAACAAAGTTGTTCCCAAAGAAACAGACAATACAATTAAAAAGATTTTATTGTTCATTTAATTTTAATCGGCAAAAGATAAGTTGACCTAACAACTTGGTTTTTTAGTTTTCCAGAAATCCAATTTGGAGCTGTTTTTAAAACTCTAATGGCTTCTTACCCTATTTCTTCAGGCGTATTTTTTACGATATTGTAATTACTCAGACTGCCATCTTTTTCGATAACAAATATAATAAAACATCTGCCTTTAAAGCCTTCTTCTGTTTTTGGAACAGTGTAATTGTTTCTAATTTCTAATTTTTAAACCTTCCGCAAATTCCCTTATTTTGATTTTGAATAAAAAAATGCTGTATTTCATCAGGAAGCATCGAAGTAAAATCAACAACAGTTTTAGAACAAATTATACAGAAACGGCCATTTTCAGTTGGCACCATCTGATTCTAGTCTTCATTACAGGGTTTCGGTATTGTTATTTTAAAATTTTGTTCCATTGTTTTGAAATCTATTATATTTCGTTTGGATTTTGTATTTCCTGAATTTCAAAAGAAGTTATTTTTGAGAATTTTCTTTTTCTTCTTTTCTCGTTAAGACTATCTTTTTGTATGGTAACCGATAATTTATAGTAAGCAGTGATTTTTTCTCCATCAATATCAGCAGGAACCCATTTTGGAGAATTTTCTAATACACGAGTTAATTCATCTCCGGTTTCATTTCCAATATCACTTAAAATTTTAATATTTTCAAAAGTGCCATCTTTTTCAATTGAAAAGCTGGCTAAAATTTCTCCCGTAGTTTTCCTTGCTTTTCTAGGCATTACAAATTCATCTTTAATACAGTTATAAAAATCCAAAACTCCATCAGCAGGGTGAGCGAGGCTTTTTGGAGGTAATTCATAAACTCCAATTCCTCCTGCAGTGTAATTTATTGGATTTTCTACATAGTTCCCGCTAATCGGGTCAGGTTCCCCATATATCGTTTCCTCATATTTGGGATAAATTGGTTTTTTATCTGTATTTGTCTTAAAAGTATCTTTATTAACCGCCATTTTTATAGAGTCATGCACAACTTCTATTTTGTCAATCTTTGTCTTGTTTCCATCTTTATCCTGACAGCTAAATAAAGTCGTACCCATTACAATGAATAATGCTAACAAAAATATTTTATGATATTGATTTTGAGTATATAAAATATGACCCGGAATTTGGATAATCAGAGAATCTAACTGCTCATTTTTAAATCTTCCACAAATATTTTTATCCTGATTTTTACCAAAAAAATGTTGTATTTCATCGTTTGACATTATCGAAAAATCGATAACGGTTTTAGAGCAGCTCATACAAAAACGACCATTTTTATTAGGAGTCATTTTATCCCAGTCTTCTTGACAGGGAGTAGAAATCGTTATTTTAAATTTTTGGTTCATTGCTTGTAAATCTACTACTTTATTTCATCTAATTTTTCTACTTCATGGACTTCGACAGATGTAATTTTTGAAAATTTTCGTTTTCTTCTTTTATCATTAAGACTGTCTTTTTGCATCGTAATTAATAAATTGTAATAGTTTGTTGTTTTTTTGCCATTTTCTTCTCCGGGCATCCATTTAGGTGTAGTTTTTAAAACTTTTACAAGCTCTTCTCCAGTTCCATCTCCAATATCATCGATGATTTTTATATTATTCAGGGATCCATCTTTTTCAATCGAAAAAGATGCTTCAATTGTGCCAATACTTTTTTTTGCTTTTGCAGGTGTCTGAAATCTATTTTGTATAGCCTCATAAAATTTTTGAATTCCACCCGGATAACTTGGAACAAAACTAAGCAAACCTGCTCCGCCTAATATGTAGATATCTTCATTATAATTATTTTCTATAACCTGTATTCCGGCGGGTTCAGGAAGATCTAATGTTATTTGAGCAAATGGTTTGTTTTTTTGGGGTTGAAGAGGTTTTTTATTCAAACTATCCTTTAGCAATACGTTTTTAACAATAGTTTTTTGTTTTATAGAATCTTCAATAATTTCAACTTGATCAATTTTTTGTTTATTTCCATTTTTATCCTGACAGCTAAATAAAGTTGTTCCCATTGCAATAAATAAAGCCAGTAAAAACATTCTATGATAACTTGTCTGCGAATAAATAATGCGACTTGGAATTTGAATTGTTATCGTATTTAACTGCGATTTTTTAAATCTGCCGCAAATTTTATTATTTTGGTTTTGAATAAAAAAATACTGAATTTCATCAGGAAGCATTGATGTAAAATCAACAACGGTTTTAGAACAGCTTATACAGAAACGACCTCTTTCATCAGGTATCATTTTGTTCCAGTCTTCATGGCAGGGTTCAGGAATCGTTATTTTGTATTTTCTTTCCATTATTTAATTGTAATCGGTAAAATATAAGAAGTGCGTACAATTTTACCATTAAGTTTTCCGGGAATCCATTTTGGGCTCTTTTTTAATACTCTAACTGCTTCCATTCCAGTGCCAAATCCAAAATCTCGTTTTATTTTGAAAGTACTCAGACTGCCGTCTTTTTCTATAATAAATGAGATCTTAACTTTTCCTGCATATTCTTCTGCTCCATCTGGAACGACATAATTACTGTAAATAAAGTTATAGAGATTTTTCAGTCCATCTTCTGGAGCAGGCATAATGTCTAAACTTGCGGGTTCAAAAACAGCATCATAATCAATAGGTTTTTTAGTTTTAGGTTCGTCAATAACCTCTATTTTGTCAATCTTTGTTTTCTTTTCATCTTTATTCTGACAGCTGTACAAAGTAATTCCCATTGCGATAAACCATACCAGTGAAAAAATTTTATAATATTGGTTTTGAATAAAAAAAGGCTGAATTTCATCAGGTATTATTTTGTTCCATTCTTTATGGCAGGGTTTAGTAATACTGATTTTATAATTTCTTTCCATGTTCAAATATCTAAATTTAAATGTAAGAAAAAAAGTATTGCAAATTTTTATTTTAGGTCATTTATGGATCTTCTAAAGAAAAAATAATGTAGAAATTATTCTTAGTAATTTCTTCAAAAAAGCCCTTTTATAAAGCAATTAATTTTAATGATGTTTAAAAAGAAATCATTTCAAAATCTTATTTTTGCAACTATGATAAATCCTTTCACCGACGAATATTTCATGAAAAAAGCTCTACAGGAAGCTGAAATGGCCTATGAAAAAGGCGAAATACCTGTTGGTGCTGTAATTGTCGTGGCTGATAAAGTAATTGCAAGAAGTCATAATTTGACAGAATTACTAAATGACGTTACAGCTCATGCAGAAATGCAGTCGATAACCGCAGCGGCAAATTTTCTGGGTGGCAAATATTTAAAAGATTGTACGCTTTATGTCACATTAGAGCCTTGCCAAATGTGTGCCGGCGCTTTATATTGGAGTCAGATTTCTAAAATTGTTTTCGGTGCACGCGATGAACAACGCGGATTTCTAAATATGGGAACAAAACTGCATCCTAAAACGACTGTTGTTTCGGGTGTAATGGCCAATGAAGCGGCAGATCTTATGAAACGTTTTTTTCTTGAAAGACGTAAATAGTACTAAAGCATGACGGATTTCTCTATAATAAAAAAGCTTTTTGACATTACTGAACCGAATGGTTTTACCGAAAATGAAATTCAGATTGTAAAAGATATTTTTGGATATCTTCCAAAAGTTTTCATTGATTATTATGCCGAATTGGGTAAAATAGAAAATTTAAATCACACTCAGGATTCGTTAATTGTTCCAGAGCGTTTTCAGCATTTTCAGCATGATGATTATTTAGTATTTTATTCAGAAAATCAAAAAGCGTGCGTTTGGGGAATTCATAAAGATAATTTGTCAAATACTAATCTGCCGGTTTATATAAGTTATGATGAACAAGAGTGGAATCTGGAAACGGAAACTTTATCCGAATTTTTTACTGCAATGGCTTTTCTTCAAGCGGGTTTTGCATTAGAATTTCCCAGTAATGCATTTTATGAAGTACAACAGCATGAATTGGATTTGATCAGCCAAAATTTTTCAAACAAAGGGGTTTCATTTAATGAATGGCTTGAAGGAGTAAAGTTTTATGGAAACCATGATGATGACGTAATTATTATTATGAGTAATAATCAGGTTTTTTATGCAGCTAATTCAGAAAAGCATTTTATAGAACTGGATGAGGTCTTGTCAAAATTAGGAGAAGAACTATAAAAAATAGTATGAAAAATAAAAGCTTTAGTCCAGATGATAGAGGCATCCTTTTTATTACCTCTTTAGCAGAAAAGATATAGCAGGATTACGAATTTTAGGGAGAATAAGCTCCTAATCATGTCTACAATAGTCTGTACACTTCAACAAAAGTTAAATAACTTAAATTAAAGAAATTTCTTCTTAAAACAATCAAAAAATATTTTACTTTTATCGTGATTTAATTTGTATTTTGCTGTTAAAACTTTTAACGGTAAATTGTATTAAATTCTCAAATTGTTAACCATTTAACTCTAAATAAAAGTGAAAGCAAAAGGCCTGTCTCTCGTATTTTTTGTGTTTTTTATTTTTCAATCCTGCGGTAGAAAATCGGCCGCCGATTTCAATTCGGATTTTTCGTTATTTAAAGACTACATTACCAGTTTTACGGGCGGAATCGTTTCTTCGGATTCTGATATTCGTGTGGTTTTGGCTTTCGATAAAAACGATTGGAAACCAAATCAGGAATTAGACGATGATTTGTTTGATATTTCGCCAAGTGTAAGCGGGAAAGTCGTTGCGCTTTCGACCAATACATTAGCTTTTATTCCAGAAAAAAAATTAAAACCGGGAACAGAATATCAGGTTACTTTAAACCTGGATAAACTGACTGCAATACCAAAAGAGAAAGAAGAGACGCTTTCTAAATTTAACTTCACAGTAAAAACGGTTAAACAGGATTTTACCATAAATACAGGTGATATTCAATCATACAGCAAAGAATATCAATATTTAAACTGCGTTTTAAAAACAGCAGATAATATTGATATTGAAACCGCTCAAAAATTGGTTGAAGCCAAGCAAGAAGGAAATGATCTTAAAATTAAATTTGAGAAAGTATCCGGGCCTTCTAAGGAATTCCGTTTTATTATCGACAGCATTCAGCGTCATTCTGAAGCCACAAATGTTGAGATTTTATACGATGGAAATGATTTTGATATTGACCAGAAAGGACAAATCGATTTTCCTGTAACAAGTATAAACGAATTTAAAATTGTAAGAGTTGAAGTTGCGGACGGGAATAATCAGCAGGTTTTAATTAATTTTTCTGAACCATTAGAAAAAGGTCAGGATTTCGCGGGATTGGTTTCGATTCAAAATACCAATAATTTGAAATTTTCTACACAAGGAAATTTATTGAAAGTGTATTTTACTAATCAGGCGGCTTCTAAAAAAGAAAAAGCAGTTCCGGTTGTTGTAGAAGAAGAACCAGTTTATGCAACAGTAGATTCTGCTGCCGTTGCCGTAGACTCAGCAGCAGTTGTTGTCGATTCAGCAGCAACAGCAGTTGAAGATATTGTAGAGGTAGTGCCAGACGAAGAGCCTGAACAAGTTATTACAGGAGAATTATTACTTGAAGTTTTTGAGGGAATTGAAAGCCAGTATGGTAAAAAAATGGAAGCCAATTATTCTGAGAAAATATCATTTGATCAGATAAAGCCAAATGTTCGTTTTGTTAAAAACGGAACTATTTTACCAAGTTCGAATAATTTAAAACTAAATTTCGAAGCCGTAAATTTAAGCGCAGTTGATGTAAAAGTATATAAAATTTACAAAAATAATATTCTTCAGTTTCTTCAATACAATGAATTAAACGGAGCGCAGAATCTTAAGAAAGTAGCACAGCCAATTGCAAAAACGACGCTTAATTTAAAAGAAAGTACGCTCGTAAATCTCACAAAATGGAATACGTATGCTTTAGATTTATCTAAAATTATCAAGCCGGAACCGGGAGCGATCTACAGAGTAGAGTTTGAATACAAAAAGAAATATTCGCTTTATAAATGTGAAACATCAGAAGGAAATGACGATGAAGCTGAGGAAGAAGAAGTAGATGAAAATGATGTAAACTACAGCGGCAACTCTTATGACGATTATTACTATGATGATTATGACTGGAGAGAAAGTCAGGATCCTTGCAGTGGTTCGTATTATTATAATGCCAAGATAGCAACCAATATTTTAGCTTCAGATTTAGGAGTTATTGCAAAAAGAGGAGAAAATAAATCGTATTTATTTGCTGTAAATAATATAGTTACGACAGAGCCAATCTCAAACGCAAGAGTTGATTTATACAATTTCCAACAACAAAAAATAGGATCTGAAGCAACAAGCAGTGAAGGGATTGCTTCTTTCCAACTGGACAAATTCGCTTATTTTGCTATTGTTACCTTGGGAGACCAGTCGACTTATGTGAAATTGGATGATGGGCTTTCGTTATCAGTAAGTAATTTTGATGTTGCCGGCGAGACTTTGCAAAAAGGACTGAAAGGTTTTATTTATGGAGAAAGAGGCGTTTGGCGTCCTGGTGATAATTTGTATTTGTCTTTCATATTGAATGATGCTGCAAATAAACTTCCAAAATCACATCCAATAAAATTCAGATTAAACGATCCAAATGGAAAAACAGTTTATCAAACCGTTCAAAAAACTAATGATTTAAATCATTATGCCTTTACAGTACCAACAAATCAGGATGCTCCAACAGGAAATTGGGAAGCAATGGTAAGTGTGGGCGGAGCTAAATTCTATAAAAGCATTAAAATAGAAACGATTAAACCCAATCGTTTAAAAATCAAGAACACGTTTAGCAGAAAAACACTTTCAGCTTCTTATCCAAATACAGACAACCTAGAAGTAACATGGCTTCACGGTGCTATCGCGAAAAATCTGAATGTAGAAATGCAGGCTAAATTTTCGCAGCAAACGACTACATTCAAAGGGTATGAGAAATTTAGTTTTGATGATATCGTTCGTAAATTCAGCACAGAAGAAATCAATATTTTCTCTGGAAAATTAAATGAAAACGGAAAAGCTTCTGTCAATATTCAGCCAAGATTACAAGGTCAGGCTCCAGGAATGCTGCGTGCTTCATTCATCACAAAAGTGTACGAAGAAGGCGGTGATTTTAGTACAGATGTTATGTCGACAACTTATTCGCCATACAAAACGTATGTAGGGATAAAATCGCCTGAATTGAACAAGTATAATATGCTTGAAACCAGAGCTAATAATCGTTTTGAAGTAGTTACTGTTGATGAAAACGGAAGACCAAGAGCAGTTAGAAATCTTGAAGTAAGAATTTATAAAGTCGACTGGAGATGGTGGTGGGATTCTTCAAGCGATAATTTATCGAATTATAATTCATCGAACTCAACAACGGCTTATAAATCTACTATAATTGATACCGATTCTAACGGAAGGGGAAGTTTTCAATTTGCTTTAACCGATGAAGAATGGGGGCGTTATTTAATTCGCGTTGAAGATACAAACGAAGGGCACGCAACTGCTTTAACCGTAAATATCGATTGGCCAATATGGTCTGGAAAAACACGAAACAGAGATGCCTCAACAGCTAATATGTTAGTTTTTTCTACAGATAAAAAGAATTATGCCGTTGGAGAAAAAGCACAAATTTCTTTCCCTTCAAGTGAAGGCGGACGTGCTTTAATTTCAATTGAAAATGGATCGAGAGTAGTGCAGACGCTTTGGGCTGAAACTAAGAAAGGAGAAACAAAAGTCGAAGTTCCTATTACAGGAGCTATGGCACCAAACGTTTATTTTAATATCACATTATTACAGCCTCATGCCACAACTAAAAACGATTCGCCAATACGTATGTATGGAATCGTTCCTATTGAGGTGGTGGACAAAAACACAATTTTGGCACCAACCATTAATATGCCGGATGTTTTAAGACCAGAACAGCCATTTACGGTTAAAGTAGGGGAAAAAACAGGTAAAGAAATGACGTATACGATTGCCGTTGTTGATGAAGGACTTCTGGATTTAACCCGTTTTAAAACACCAAATGCATGGGATAGTTTCTATGTTCGTGAAGCTTTGGGTGTAAAAACCTGGGATATTTACGATGATGTAATTGGTGCTTACGGCGGAAAAGTAAACCAGATTTTCAGTATTGGAGGAGATCAGGATTTAGGCGGCGGAAAAGCTAAAAAAGCCAACCGTTTTAAACCTGTAGTTTTATATTACGGACCTTTTAAATTAGGAAAAGGAGAAACAAAATCACATGAATTAAAGCTGCCAAAATATATAGGTTCAGTGAGAACAATGGTTGTAGCCGGAGATGCTGCAACAAGCGCCTACGGAAGTGTAGAAAAAGCAACTCAGGTTAAGAGCCCGTTAATGGTTTTGGCTTCATTGCCTAGAAAAATTTCTCCATCAGAAAAAGTAACGATTCCTGTGACTGTTTTTGCTACAGAAAACAAAATCAAAAATGTTTCAGTTCAGATAAAAACAAGTAACGGATTAAAAGTAGCGGGAAGTGCCGTTCAAAAACTAAGTTTTGCACAACCAGATGAAAAAATGGCCTATTTCAATTTAGTTGTAGGTGCTGCAACCGGAATTGCAAAAGTTCAGGTTATTGCAACATCCGGAAGTGAGAAATCAGTTTATGAGGTTGAAATTGATATGACAAATCCAAATCCGGTTACGAGTAC
The DNA here is from genome assembly GCF_024171645.1 of Flavobacterium sp. HSC-32F16. GTDB lineage: Bacteria > Bacteroidota > Bacteroidia > Flavobacteriales > Flavobacteriaceae > Flavobacterium. The sequence continues at coordinate 827,066 of NZ_JALKAC010000002.1, forward strand.
ATTTACTGATGTAGTTTTAACACCAAACAGCACTAAAACACTTTCATGGAAAACATTTGGAATTGCCGGAAGCAATAAAGCAAGATTAGAAGTTTCATCTATGCCGTCAATGAATCTGAATGGAAGAATGCAATTTTTAATTCAGTATCCGCATGGTTGTGTAGAGCAGACAACTTCGTCAGTTTTCCCGCAATTATTCTTAAGCGATGTTGCTGATATTGATGTAAAACGAAAAGATATTATTCAAAAAAATATAGCAGCCGGAATTGCCAGATTAGGAAATTTCCAATTATCAAACGGTGGATTGCCTTACTGGCAGGGAAATGCAATTGCAGACGATTGGGGAACTTCTTACGCGGGACATTTTTTAATTGAAGCAGAGAAAAAAGGATATGTACTTCCAATTAATTTCAAATCAAAATGGTTGTCATATCAGCAGAAAGAAGCGAAACAATGGCGTTTTGAACCGAAATATGGAAATGATTTAGCTCAAGCGTATCGTTTATACACTTTAGCTTTATCAGGAAATGCTGATTTATCTTCTATGAACCGACTTAGAGAAACAAAAGGCATTTCGAATGAAAGTATGCTTCGTTTAGCAGCAGCTTATGTGCTGGCAGGGCAAAAATCGGCGGGACAAAGTTTATTCCTGAAAACAAGTATTGATGGTGATTCAGACGGATATAGTTATTACTATTATGGCTCAAGCGAAAGAAACAGAGCAATGGCTCTGGAAACTATGCTGCTTTTAGGACAAACGCAGAAAGCATTCACGATGGCGACAAAACTAGCTAAAGAAATGTCGGCTAATCAATGGATGAGTACGCAGACAACAGCTTACTGCTTGTATTCAATGTCGAAATTTGCGATTAGCAGCGGTCCAAAAGGAATTAATATTCAGTTTAACAAAAATGGAAAAGGAGAAACGATAAACACATCAAAAACAATTGCTGATCGCAGTTTGTCTGTTTCAAGCGGAACAAACAGTATTACGTTGAAAAATAATAAAAACAATACGGTTTATATTCGTGTTCTAAATTCTGGAATTCTGCCTATTGGAGAAGAAAATGCAGTTCAAAGCGATGTTTCGGCAAGTATTGTTTTCAAAAACAGAAAAGGAGGCGTAATAAATGTTTCGAGAATTACTCAGGGAACAGAATTTATTGCTGAAGTTACAGTTAAAAACCAAAGAGGCGAAAGCGTTCAAAACGTAGCGTTATCACAAATTCTGCCTTCAGGATTCGAAATTGTAAATACTCGTTTCACAGATTACGGAGATGCAGTAAACAACATTGCCGATTATATTGACATTCGCGACGACAGAACTAATTTCTATTTCGGAATGAAAGCCAGAGAAACCAAAGTTTTCAGAATTCTGTTAAATGCATCGTATTTAGGGAATTATTATTTACCAGGATTACAATGTGATGCTATGTATGATAATACATTCTTAGCCAGAACAAAAGGATTTTGGGTTGAAGTTGTGAAGTAGTTTTATGAATTTATGTAAGTATCCTAACAGGTTTCCAAAACCTGTTAGGTATTACATTAAGTTTTTAGTAAAAGAAAAACATACCTAACAGGTTTTAGAAACCTGTTAGGATATTAAAAAGAATAAGATTGTGGAGAAGGACGTTTTTGAGGCAGGACAATATTATCATGTTTATAACCGAGGGAATAATAGTGAGAATATTTTTATTGAGGAGAGAAACTACAACTACTTTTTAGGAAAGGTTAAAAAATATATTTTACCCATTGCAGATATCTATGCTTATTGTTTGCTAAAAAATCATTTTCATATTGTTCTAAGGATAAAAGATAAAATTGATCTTCCAGAGAAGTTTAAAGAAAAAATCCATTTATCATTTTCTAATTTATTTAACTCTTATTCTAAAAGCATAAACAAGGCTTACGATAGAACAGGAAGCTTGTTTCAGGAACATTTACAGAGAAATAGAATTGAAAATGAAGAGTATTTGAAGCAATTAATCTTGTATGTTCATTTAAATCCCGTCAAACATAAATTTTGTAAAGATTTTCAACTTTATAGACATTCATCATATCGTTCCTATTTATCTAACAAGCCTAGTAATATTGATCGGGATTTTATTATAAAATTATTCAACGACTTAGAAAATTTTATATTTTGCCATGACGAAAGAAGACTAATTTATGAAGGAGTGCTTAATGATGTAAATTTACTAGATCAATAAAAATTGTATTCGACTATCCTAACAGGTTTCCAAAACATGTTAGATGTTTTATAGATATAGAGAAGAAATTTTTATTTTTCCTTTTAGAAATGAATAAGTAATACCTAAAAGGTTTTGGAAACATGTTAGGATATGAAACAAAAATGTAATCTTGAAAAATAAATTAAAAGCGTTTTTTCAACGCATCATAAACTGGATAAAGAGAAACAAAATAAAATCAGCAATTGCATTTGTGCTCTTGCTGATTTACTATTTTTCGATACCCCGAACTTTATTCAAAGAACCGTATTCAACCGTAATTGAAAGTAAAGAAGGAGAGTTACTCGGCGCTAAAATTGCCCGTGACGGACAATGGCGTTTCCCTGCACAAGACAGTGTTCCTGATAAATTCAAGAAGTGCATCGTTAATTTTGAAGACGAATATTTTTATAAGCATCCGGGATTTAATCCGGGAGCAATGGTAAATGCTTTCAAGCAAAACAGAAAAGCAGGAAAAGTAGTTAGAGGAGGAAGTACCCTGACACAACAAGTTATTCGGTTATCCCGAAAAGGAAAAAACAGAACCTATTTTGAAAAACTGATTGAAATAATTCTCGCAACTAGATTAGAGTTAGGATATTCCAAAGATGAGATTCTCGAAATGTATGCAGCGCATGCGCCATTTGGAGGAAATGTTGTAGGATTGGAAATGGCCTCATGGCGTTATTTTGGTGTGCAGTCCAATCAATTATCTTGGGCAGAAAATGCTGTTTTAGCCGTTTTGCCAAATGCACCAAGTTTGATTTATCCTGGAAAAAATCAGATAAAATTATTAAACAAACGAAACCGACTTTTATTAAAACTGCATCAGGAAGGCATAATTGACAAGCAGACGTATGAACTGTCTGTAGAAGAACCGTTACCTCAAAAACCGTATGATCTGCCTCAAATTGCACCTCATTTATTGCAGAGAGTAGCGAAAAGTGAAGAAGGAACACGGGTAAAAACCACGATTGATTATGCGTTACAAAACAGAGTAAATCAAATTGCAAGATATTATTACAATCAATACAAACAGAATGAAGTTCATAATCTGGCTATATTGGTAATTGATGTTCAAAACAGAAATGTAATGAGTTATGTTGGAAATTCTCCAACAGACAAAGATCATCAAAAAGATGTTGATATTATTGATGCGCCAAGAAGTACCGGCAGTATTTTAAAACCACTTTTGTACGGCGCCATGCTCGATGACGGAGAATTATTACCTAATACTTTAGTAGCCGATGTTCCAACACAGATTTCAGGATACACGCCTCAAAACTTCAATTTGACATTTGACGGTGCTGTTCCGGCACATCGTGCATTGTCGCGTTCGCTAAATATTCCCGCAGTTTTAATGCTTCAGGAATTTACGGTAAATAAATTTTACGAAGAACTTCAAAAATTCAAATTGAAAAATATTAATAAAACTCCAGACCACTATGGTTTATCACTTATTCTGGGTGGTGCCGAAAGTAATCTATGGGATTTATGCAGAACGTATGCTAATTTATCTTCAACATTAAATTATTATACTAAAAATAAAAGTCAATACAGAACGAATGAGTTTACAGATCTGAATTATAAAAATGATTTTAAGCCCGATTTTGGATCAGAAACCAATCAGAAGAATATTCTGGGCGCTGGATCAATTTGGTTAACGTATAACGCAATGGAAGAAGTGAACAGGCCGGAAGGGGACGAAGCCTGGAAGTTTTATGACAGTTCGTTGAAAATTGCTTGGAAAACAGGAACAAGTTTCGGGAATCGAGATGCATGGGCCATTGGAACAAATTCAAGATATGTGGTAGGAATTTGGGTTGGAAATGCAACTGGAGAAGGAAGACCAACTTTAACCGGAGTTACGAGCGCTGCACCAATCTTATTCGATATTTTTAATTTGCTGCCCAGACAAAGATGGTTTGAAACGCCGTATAATGATTTAGCCGAAGTTGAAATTTGTCGATTAAGTGGTTATTTGGCAAAAGACAATTGCCCAAAAATTAAACAATGGGTTTCTAAAAAAGGGAAATCAACAAAAGTCTGCCCATATCATAAAACGATTCATTTAGATAAAACAGAACAATTCCAGGTAAACAGCAGCTGCGAAAGTGTCGAAAATATTGTAACTAAAAACTGGTTTGTTCTGCCTCCTGTTATGGCGTGGTATTATAAAAGCCAGCATATTGAATATCTGCCTTTACCGCCATTTAAGGAAGGATGTGAGGGAACACAAACGATTACAATGGATTTTATTTATCCAAAAGCAAACAGTAAAATCTATTTGACTAAAGATTTTAACAGTAAAGTACAGCCCGTAATTTTAAAAGTAGCCTATTCAGAAAGAGATAAAGAATTGTTTTGGTATGTGGATGATGTGTACAAAGCCACTACAAAGACCTTTCATGAGCTGCCCATAACACCAACTACAGGAATACATTATATTACTGTTGTAGATGAATCAGGAAATGAAATAAGACGCAGAATTGAAATTGTGAGGGAATAATAACCGATTGTCAGGCTGAGCGAAGTCGAAGCCCACGTACCAATTGGAGTGAACTTCGACTTCGCTCAGGGTGACATTAGTATTCAAATTACTTTTTAAATATAGTTTTTGAACATAAATTTCCGCCACGAATTACACCAATTGACACAAATTAATTCGTGCAAATTCGTGTAATTCGTGGCGAAAAAAAAGCACAAAAAAACCGCCAGTCTCACGAAAGGCGGTTGTTTGTTTTTTATTCTGAAATAACATTTCCTTTTTTGTCGTAGAAATGGTATTCTAAGTACGTGTAAGCGTCACGAGGTATGATTTTCACCCATTTCTTATGTTCAAAAAACCATTTTGAACGTAATGATGGAAAACCTTTGCTGAGGTATGCAGCCACAAACGGGTGTGTGTTAAGCACAACCTTATTGTGGGTTTTTAAAAGTCTTTCTAAGTCAGATGTGATCTTGTCAATTATTAATATTGGTGCTTCAATTTCACCATTAACTTTATTTGGATCTTCTTCTCTGGTTTTTATGTTAACTTCTGGTCTTACTCGCTGTCTGGTAATCTGAACAAGTCCAAATTTACTTGGCGGTAATATTTTATGCTTTGCTTTATCGTCGCTCATTTCTTCTCGCAAGAAGTCGAACAAAACTTTCCTGTTTTCAGGATTAGACATATCGATAAAATCAACTACTATAATTCCGCCCATATCTCTCAGACGAAGTTGTCTTGCGATTTCTGCTGCGGCAATCATATTTACTTCCATGGCTGTGTCTTCCTGGTTGGTTGCTTTATTCGAACGGTTTCCGCTGTTAACGTCTATAACGTGAAGAGCTTCAGTATGTTCGATGATAAGGTAAGCCCCTTTACTCATAGAAACGGTTCTGCCAAAAGAAGTTTTGATTTGTCTCTCTATATTGTATTTCTCGAAAATTGGAGTGTCATTTGATTGATAAAACTTAACAATCGATTGTTTTGAAGGTGCAATTTCTTGCAGATATTCCTTCGTTTGATGGTACAACTCTTCGTCATCTATTTGAATACCGCTGAAGGTATCATTAAATACATCTCTTAATATCGAAGAAGCTCTGTTAAGCTCTCCTAATACTTTTGATGGATGATGAGCAGTTGGTAATTTTTTACACATTGCAGACCATCTGCCAAGCAGGTTCTGCAAATCTTTTTCTAATTCGGCTACGTTTTTGCCTTCGGCTACTGTGCGAACAATAACACCAAATCCTTTAGGTTTGATCGATAGAACAAGTTTTTTTAGACGATCCTTTTCTTTTTTGTCTTCTATTTTTTGAGAAATAGAAACACGGTCAGAAAAAGGAACTAGAACAATAAATCTTCCAGCCAATGAAAGCTCAGCACTTATTCTTGGGCCTTTGGTTGATATAGGTTCTTTAACCACTTGAACTAAAACAGATTGATTGGCACTTAAAATATCAGTAATGATGCCATCTTTGTCAATCTCTTTTTCAAACTGAAAGGTTTTTAGGGAGAAATCTTTTAATTTACCTGCGCTTACAAGTTTTATGAATTTCAGCTGAGAAGCTAAGTTTGGACCTAAATCATGATAATGTAAAAAGGCATCTTTTTCGAAGCCTACATTTACAAAAGCAGCATTAAGTCCGGCAACTGGTTTTCTGATTTTGGCAATAAAAATATCACCAACCTGAAAGTTGCTTTTCTCTTCTTCTTTGTGTAATTCAATTAGTTTTCCATCTTTTAATAAGGCAAAATCTACGGCTTCAGAACTAGATCTAATGATTAATTCTTTATTCACACTGTAAATTTTTATCTGTTTTTTCAGAAAATAGAGTATAGAGAGAAGAGCATAGATTTAAAAATCTAAAATCTGGAATCTAAAATCTAAAATCTTATCTACAGATGGATTAAACAATATTTTAACAGGTATTGAACCCGGGGAAAGAAGATTAGTGGAGAATAGAGCAAAGAGAATAGACTTTTTGTGGTCTATATTCTATTTTCTTTTCTTTTTCATCTTTTTTCAATTTCAATGAACGTTTAAAAAGAAAAAAGTAGTTTAAAACTACTTTTTCTTTTTGTGGCGGTTAGCTCTCGCTCTTTTTTTACGTTTGTGAGTAGCTACCTTATGTCTCTTTCTTTTTTTACCACTTGGCATATCGTGTCAGATTTTATGTTAATTAATATTATTTTGCTTCGTTGTTAGTTTTTACTCCTTCTACAAATACTTTTGCTGGTTTAAAAGCAGGGATGTTGTGTGCTGGAATTTTAATTGTAGTGTTTTTAGAGATATTTCTACCTGTTTTTTCAGCTCTGGTTTTTACAATAAAACTACCAAAACCTCTTAGGTATACGTTGTCTCCTGTTTCTAAAGAAGTTTTAACTTCTTCCATAAAAGTTTCTACTGTTGCTTGAACATCTCCTTTTTCAAGACCTAATTTCTCTGAAATTTTCGCTACGATATCTGCTTTCGTCATTTTCTTTCCTATTTTATTTTATAAATGGTGTACTATTTTTTTGAGTTTGCAAATATAGGAATTAAAAAAATAATTAATCAAGCTAATTCGTTAAATTTTAATTACATAAACATTTACTTTTGCATTTTAAGGATTTGACGATGGATTTTTATAACAAGCTGATAAAATGGTATTTACAAAATAAACGCGATCTTCCGTGGCGAAAAACGGCCAATCCGTACCATATTTGGCTCTCAGAAATTATGCTGCAACAAACAAGAGTTGTGCAAGGAACGCCTTACTTTTTTGCTTTTACAGAGGAATTTCCTACAGTTTTTGATCTTGCAAATGCATCAGAAGAACAGGTTTTAAAACTTTGGCAGGGACTTGGATATTATTCCCGTGCCCGAAATTTACACCTAACAGCAAAATATGTCGCAAATGATTTAAATGGAAGTTTTCCTCCTTCTTATAACGAGCTCTTAAATTTAAAAGGAGTTGGGGAATATACCGCAGCAGCCATTGCTTCTTTTTCTTATAATGAAGCGGTGCCTGTAGTAGACGGCAATGTGTTTCGAGTACTTTCTCGTTATTTTGATATTGAATCTGATATTGCACTGCCGGCCACAAAAAAAGAATTTACCAAATTGGCTTATGAATTAATGCCAAAAGACAATCCTGCTGTCTTTAATCAGGCAATAATGGAATTTGGTGCGCTTCAATGTGTGCCTAAAAGCCCTAACTGTTCGATTTGTATTTTTAATGACGGCTGTTTGGCTTTGCAGAAAAAGAAAGTCAGCACACTTCCTGTGAAATTAAAAAAAGTAAAAGTTACAAACCGGTTTTTTAATTATTTTATTTTTGACGATGTTTTAGGAAATACGGTTATACAAAAGAGAACCGCAAAAGGAATCTGGCATAATTTATATGAATTTCCGCTTTTGGAAACCAGTGCAATTGTAGATTTTGATTATATTTCTGAAACTGTAAAAAACAATCTGTTTTTAAATTATACTATATTAAGTATAGAAGAATGCAGCGACGCAGCCATAATTCATAAGCTTTCGCATCAACATCTTCATATTCAATTCTGGAGAATAAAAATTACAGATGTTCTTGAAAATGGAATTGATCTAAAAACTTTAAAAACTTTTCCTTTTCCTATTGTGATTTATAATTTTATAGAACGAATTTGAATTTATTTTTACCGTATCGTGTAAGCATACCAAAATAATCTTAAAAAAATACCAAAAAAGAATCCGGCGATAGCCATTTCGCCAGCTGATTTTGCTGCTTCGGGTTCTTTATTTCTTTTGCTGGCATATACTAGAAAACCTATAATAGGTAGAAAAAAACATATTATTTTCGACAGAGTGCTTATGCCTTTTCTAGAATTATAGTAGTCATAATTAGAGTCATTATAGTTGTTTTTTCTAAACATTATTTTTTGATTTACTTGTAAGTTTTTATTTCCAAAATTAATTTCTTTTTTCAAATTCTGAAATAATTTATGTAGAGATTTCTAAGATTTTTATAGGATTTGCTCTTTTACGACTTAGTTTTGGAACAAATCAAAAAATGGCATAAACATTATAAGCCTCAAACTTTTCCTTTTCCCCATTGCGATTTATAATTTTATAGAAAAGCAGGAAATAAATTGCTAAAAAAATGTATCTTTGGTAGAAATACCACTATTAATTATGAATGGAACATTAAATAAAGTCATGCTTATCGGGCATTTGGGTGATGATGTAAAAATGCATTATTTTGATGGAGGGAACTGCATTGGGCGCTTTCAACTGGCTACAAATGAAGTTTATATTAATAAAACGACCAATGAAAAAATAACCTCTACAGAATGGCATAATCTCGTTGTGCGCAATAAGGCCGCAGAAATTTGCGAAAAATACCTTTCTAAAGGAGATAAAATATATGTTGAAGGACGCATCAAATCCAGACAATGGCAGGCCGAAGACGGTACAACAAAATATACAACCGAAATTCAGGTAACGGAGTTTACATTTCTGACTACCAAAAAAGAAACTTCAAATCATAAACCGAATCAAGATCAGGAATCCGCAAAAAACACTAACTTTGATGCACCCAATGAAGGCTTGCCAATAAACGACCTGCCTTTTTGATTGTTTAACTAATCTTATGTAATTTGGACCCGGAGCCCAGTTTATTTTTTACTACAACTTTAGACACCAACTTAATAATTGGTTTTGTCGGAATATTTATTTTGCTGTTTCTCTCGGCAATTGTTTCAGGTGCCGAAGTTGCACTTTTTTCTTTATCTCAAAAAGATATAGATGATACTCTTCAGGAAAATGACTCGAAAGGAAAAATCATTTCTAATCTTTTAGACAGACCCAAAAAACTTTTAGCAACTTTATTAGTAGCCAACAATTTTCTAAATATTGGAGTTGTTATTTTATTTTCCTTCATAGGGAGAAATATTTTTTCTAGCGTTGATTCTCCGGTTTTGAAATTTATTTTAGAAGTAATCCTCGTTACTTTCTTAATTTTATTGTTTGGAGAAGTGCTTCCTAAAGTTTATGCCACCCGAAACAATATAAAATTTGCCAAACGCTTCGTTTATTCCATTTCAATTTTAGATAAATTACTCTCGCCAATAAGCTTGCCTATGCGCAGGGTTACTTTATATTTGCATAATAAATTAGGAAAACAAAAGAATAATTTTTCTATAAATCAGCTTTCTCAGGCTTTAGAACTAACAGATTCTGAAGGAACATCAACAGAAGAGCAAAAAATATTAGAAGGAATAGTTTCTTTTGGAAATACAGATACAAAGCAGGTTATGAGTCCAAGGATTGATATATTTGCGTTGGAAATATCAGAATCATTTTCTGCCATTTGTCCAAAAATAATCGAAAAAGGATTTTCTAGAATTCCGGTTTATCGTGATAATATTGACCAGATTGAAGGCGTTTTGTTTGTTAAGGATTTACTGCCTCATATTGATAAAGACGATTTTGACTGGGCATCTTTAATGCGAGAACCTTTTTTTGTTCCTGAGAATAAAAAACTCGATAATCTGCTCAAAGATTTTCAGAGCCTAAAAAGTCACTTAGCCATTGTGGTTGATGAGTATGGCGGAACTTCCGGATTAGTTTCTTTAGAAGATGTAATTGAGGAAATAGTAGGGGATATAAGTGATGAATTTGATGATGAGAATCTGAATTTCTCTCAAATCGATGAAAAGAATTTTCTTTTTGAAGGAAAAATCAACCTTAAGGATTTCTACAGAATCATTGATGTTGACGAGGATTTATTTGAATCGCGTAAAGGTGAAGCCGAAACGTTAGCGGGATTTATTCTGGAAATTTTGGGTAATTTTCCTAAGAAAGATCAAAAAGTAGCTTTTGAAAACTGTCTTTTTACAATAGAAACGGTAGATAAAAAGCGTGTAAAACAAATAAAAGTAACAATAGAATAAATGTTTAAAAGAATACTATCGGTAACGGCAATTTTGCTGGCATTAACAGTTGTAAGCTGTAAAGACGACGTGCTGCCAAAACCTGCCAGTTTCCTTAGATTAGATTATCCGGAAGCAAAATATGTCAATTTTGAAAACAATTGTCCGTTTGCTTTTCAAATGAATGAAGACGCTATTATTAAAGGTGAAAAAGACTGCGGATTTGCGATAAACTATCCAAAGATGAAAGCGACTATATATTTGACTTATAAACCTGTAAACGGCAATATTGAGAGACTTTTAAAAGATGCTCAAAAGCTGACTTACGAACACGTTATTAAGGCTGATGATATTCTGGAGCAGCCATATTTAAACCCAGAAAAGAAAGTCTACGGAATGTTTTATCAAGTGGATGGAAATGCGGCTACAAACTCTCAATTTTACGTTACAGACAGTATAAAACACTTTATAACAGGATCTGTATATTTTTATGCAAAACCTAATTTTGATTCTGTAATGCCGGCCGCGAGTTACATCAAAAATGATATGCAGCGATTAATGGAAACTTTAAAGTGGAAATAAGAAAAAAAACAAAAAAGAAAACGGCATTCAATTGAGTGCCGTTTTCTTTTTTTGAAAGTTAAATCTTAAGATTTAAAATTCGAAACTTTATATGTTTTTCCGTCTCCGGTTTCCTGAACAATTTTAGTTAAAGATTCTTGGTTTTGAACCGTTTTGTCAAATGTAATTGTTGCTGTTTTTTTGTCAAAATCAACCGCTGCTTTTTCAACACCGTCAAGATTTGATAATTCTTTTTCTATAGTTTTGGCACATCCCATTGCGCAAGTCATTCCTTCAATTTCGAAACTTGCAGTTTGTGCATTTTCCGCAGCAATTGCTTTGTGCTCTTTAGAAGTTGTTTCTAAAGGTTTTATATTAGCCAGATTTTTATCTTCTTCTTTTTTACAGCTTACGAATACTAAACCCGCAATTGCTAATGAAGCTATGATCTTTGTAAATTTCATTATATATGATTTTAATTGAGTAATTGTGTTTCCTGCAAAATTAATAAAAAACGAGAGGTCAGTTCATAAAAATAGTACAAATTTGCAGTAAAATAGTTTTTATGGATGCAAAACAATTAAAGTGGGCTTACTTATTAGTCTTAGCCTTAATTTGGGGCAGTTCTTTTATTTTGATCAAAAGAGGATTAGTTGGTTTAACTGCAATTCAGGTTGGTTCGTTCCGAATCATTTTTGCAGCTCTTTTTTTGTTGATTGTTGGCTTTAAAAGCTTAAAAAAGATTTCGCGCCGTCAATGGAAATTTGTTGCCATAACGTCTTTCTTTGGAACATTTATTCCGGCTTTTCTTTTTGCAATTGCCGAAACCGAAGTTGATAGTTCAATTGTAGCGATTTTAAATTCTCTTACACCTTTAAATACTTTAATTTTAGGAATTCTTATTTTCGGAATTCAATTTCAAAAACGACAAGTTATTGGAGTTTTTGTTGGTTTGGCTGGTTGTTTATTGTTGGTTTTAAGCGGTGTATCTGCGCATCCGGGACAGAATTACTATTATGTTATTTTGGTTGTTATTGCCACACTTAGTTATGCAATAAACGTTAATTTGATAAAGAAATATTTATCCGATTTGAATTCGTTAAGCATTACAACAGGAAATTTTGCTGTACTGCTTATTCCGGCTTTGATTATTTTGAGTACAACCGATTTTTCTCAAAGAATACATATTCAGGCAGCGCAGCATTCTATTTTGTTCGTCATGATTCTGGGAATTTTAGGAACCGGAATTGCGAATGTTTTGTTTTTTAAGTTGATTCAGATTTCTTCTCCGGTTTTTGCAACATCAGTAACGTATTTAATTCCTATTGTTGCTTTTTTCTGGGGATTGTTAGATAATGAAATGCTTACTTCAATTCAGTTTTTTGGTGCTTTTATTATTCTAATTGGGGTTTATTTATCGGCTAAAAAATAAATTTTTCCTAAGATTGATAAAGTTGTCATTTCGGCCAAAAGTGTAAATCACATAAGAAGCTCTGTATAGAATGTCGCCAATCTTTGTAGAATTTCTAATGCGATTTCTCCCTTTGGCCGAAATGATATGCTTTGCTTTAATAAAAAAAGCTTTGTCAAAGTTTTAAACTTTGACAAAGCCTATGAAAAAAAACTTAGCAGCTTAGTGCATTAGTCTCTTAGTGTCTCTTAAAGAAAATCTGCATCAGCAACTCCTTCGTTGATCTTAATATCGGTCATTTTAATATCTAACTCAAAACCTACATTTTGAATTAAATTAAAAGGAACTTTTACGCCTTTTACTTCTCTGTAATCGTTGAAATTGGTTATTTGGCTGACAGATTTTCCGTCTTGTTCACGAACTTTTGATTTTGCGACTTTCAATCCAGATTTTACATCATAATAATGAGTCGTGTTGCCGTCTTTTATTGCATAAGCATCGCTTCCGTTAATGGGTTCAATGCCATTTACTTTCAAATCTGTTCTTTTTACTAATTGTAATTCTTCAAAAGGAGCGGCGTTTGCTTTCATTTCTTTTAGATCGTCACCTTCAAGATTTTTGCGTTTTCCTTGTTGTTCGATATATGCGCCTTTATCGTTTACAACTTGTTTCATTAAATCCATAGTTCCCATAGAAAGTGAAACCATCATTTTGCCTTTAGAATCTAATTTTGAAGTAAAAGTTAACGGACCCGGAGCTTGCGGTACCTTTGTTGTGCCACTCATATTAAGCGTTTTTACAGCTGTTACGGCTTTTATTCCTCCAATTGCATTAATGTAATTTTCGAAAACTGTTTTTGCTGTAATGTTTGTTGGAGCTTCTTTTTTAACGGCAGGTTTTTCAACCGGATTTCCATATTTGTCAAAATAATGAATCGGAATTTGAAGTTTTTCCAGACCTGAGATTACATCAGAACCTTTTCCAACAATAACAATTCGCATATTGTCAAGTAAAAAATACTTGTTTGCTACACGGTAAATATCATCGGCAGTTACATTGTTTATAGTTTGAATGTATTTTTCGTAGAAATCTGCCGGAAGTTTTTCTGTTTCAATGTTTAAAGCATAACGAGCAACAGCCTGTGGTTTTTCGACCTGCATTACAAAACGGCCGATATATCCTGCTTTTACGTTTCTTAATACTTCTGGATCAACTCTTTCGGTGCGGACTCTTTTAATTTCTTTTATAAACTGAACTACTGCGCTGTCAGTAACTGTGTTTCTAACGGCAGACGAAGCTTTGAATTTAGTTACATATTTCCCGCTTCCAATGCTTGAACTTGCGCCGTACGTCCAGGCGTGCTGCTCACGTAAATTCATATTTAAATAGCTGTTGAAATCACCTCCTAAAATTTGATTGGCAATTACAGCAGGAAAAAAATCAGGATCGCTCATTCTTAAATTGACAGTATTTACCAAAGAAATCTCTGACTGAACTGCATTTGGAACATCAACAAAATCAATTTGAAGATTAGAAGTGTTTTCCGGATTTGGATAGGTATTTTTTGGTGCAGCTTGCTTTTTCCATCCGCTGAAAAGTTTTTCTACAGCAGTTTTAGTTTCTTTAAACTTAACATCGCCAATAATAACTAAATAGGCATTTTCCGGAACAAAATAGGTAGCATAGTTTTTTTGAACATCTTCAAGTGTTACGTTCTTTACTGTTTCTTCTGAAAGATACTCTCCTGAAGGATGATTTCTTCCAAAAGCCAAAACATCAACCACGCGATTTGCAATTGCAGGAACGCTTTTTTCATCGGCTTTAAGGCCTTCCAGTAATTTTGCTTTTTCTTTGTCAAATTCAGCCTGAGTGAAATTAGGTTGTAAAGCTCCTTCAGCTAAAAGTTCTAAAACGCGTCCTGAATATTTAGAAAGTGAACTAGCGTAAGCGCCTTGTGATGAAAAGTTTATATTGGCTCCGTAAAAATCAATTTCTTCATTAAAAGCTTCTTTCGAAGTTTTTTTCGTTCCGTTACCAATTAAACTGGTCGTTAATTCGTCAACACCTTTTTTGTTTCCTTCTGTAAAAGGCGCGTTGTCTAGTGTAAGGTTAAAGCTTACGCGAGGCAGTTTATGGTTTTCAACAATTAATACCTTCATGCCGTTTGCTAATACAAAGGTTTGAGGTTTTTTTATGTTTACTACCGGCGGGTTTCCTGGTTTTGGTTGTGGACGATCTTGTGCTTGCATAATTCCAGTTAGGAATAAAAGGATTAAAAAAGTATGTATATTTTTCATGATTCGATATTCTTAGTTCTGAGATTTTGGGGACGGAATGTAATCTAAAATTAAGCGTTGATTTGGGTTTAGATATTTCTTAGCCACTTCTCTAATTTCTTCTCTGGTAATAGAATGGTAAATATCAATTTCGGTATTGATTAAATTTACATCTCCATAAAGTAAATAATAAGAAGCCAGATTTTCTGCAATTCCTTCTACGCTTGCATTTGCATTCACAAAATTGTTATCGAATTTGTTTTGTAATTTCTCGTAATCTTTTTCAGAAATCAAATCGGTTTGGATTTTTACGATTTCTTCATCTATTTCTTTTAAAATATCGGCAGAAGTATTTGGAGCCATTGGTAAACCATACAATATATAGGTTCCGTAATCTTCCTGACTAAAACCTACAGCGCCAATTTGAAGTGCCATTTTTTTGTCATCAACAATCTTTTTGTACAATTTAGAACTTTTTCCATCGCTTAAATAAGAGGAAATCAAATCTAAAACCCTTGCGTCTCTCGTTTTCATAGACGGCGTTCTGTATGAAGCCACAATCATTGGGATCTGAATGTTGGGGTCTTCGTAAGTTGCTTTAATGGTCTGTGTTATTGGTTCTTCTGTAAAAGTTTGTTTTTTTACTTCTTCGCCTTTTGGAATTGGTCCAAAATATTTTTGAATCCATTCTTTAGCTTTCGTTTTGTCGAAATCTCCTGCAACAACTAAAACGGCATTATTAGGAGTATAGAATTTTTTGTTGAATGCCTGAAATTCTTCAAGAGTCGCAGCATCTAAATCTTTCATCGATCCAATTGTAGTCCAGCGGTAAGGATGGTTTTTGAATATATTTTTTTTAACCTCCGGCAGAATATTCCCGTAAGGCTGATTGTCGTAACGCATTCTTTTTTCTTCTTTTACCACTTCATTCTGCGTTTCAACTCCAATTTTATTAATAATAGGATGCATTAATCTTTCAGATTCCATCCATAAACCCAGTTCTAAATTGTTAGACGGAAAAACTTCATAATAATAGGTTCTGTCGTCAGATGTATTAGCGTTGTTAACGCCTCCATTTGCGGTAACGATTTTCATCCATTCGCCGCGTTTGATATTTTGTGTTCCTTCAAATAATAAATGCTCAAAAAAATGCGCAAAACCAGTTCGGTCCGGGCGTTCGTCTTTTGATCCTACGTGATACATTACAGAAGTAATAACTACAGGAGCCGATGGATCGTTATGTAGAATGACATGCATACCGTTGTCTAAATTGTATTCTTCAAAAGCTACTTTTTGAGCATGAGCCACTCCGCCAAGCATTAGTGCAGCACTTAACATCATTATTGAATTTTTCATAAAGATTAATAAATTTTATACCTATAAAGATTGGTAGTAAAGATTTGTTTATAGTTACATCAAAAGTAAACTTTTTTATGGAGGTTTTCTAAGTTTCACGGAAACCGATTTTAATTTAACAGTAATTTACATATATTTAAGCGTTTGTTTTGTTATAAAAGTGCTTGAAAAACAGACTTTAAAAGGAAATAAATATTTTTAGAAGAAGGGATTGCACAGTAAATTATTAGTTGTATATTTGCAACCTTAAAAATCAATAAATCAATTTGGTATGTATGCAATCGTAGAGATAGCAGGGCAACAATTTAAAGTAAGCAAAGACTTAAAGGTTTATGTTCACCGTTTAGCTAATGAAGAAGGTTCAAAAGTTTCTTTTGACAAAGTTCTTTTATTAGATGATAATGGAAATGTAACTTTAGGCGCCCCAGCTATAGAAGGTGCTTCTGTAGAAGCTAAAGTGTTACAACACTTAAAAGGAGATAAAGTTATCGTTTTCAAAAAGAAAAGAAGAAAAGGATACAAAAAAAGAAATGGTCACAGACAATATCTTACTCAAATTGTAATTGAAGGTATTACTGCAGCAGGAGGAACTAAAAAAGCAGCAGCTAAAAAAGCGGTTGTAGCAGAAGATGCAGCTACTGAAGAAGTAGAAGCTCCAAAAGCGAAAAAAGCAGCTCCAAAAGCAAAAAAAGAAGCTACTAAAGAATAATAACAATATTTAAACTCATACGTCATGGCTCACAAGAAAGGTGTCGGTAGTTCGAAGAATGGTAGAGAATCAGAATCAAAACGTTTAGGCGTTAAGATTTATGGTGGTCAAGCTGCTATTGCTGGGAACATCATCGTTAGACAAAGAGGTTCAAAACACAATCCAGGTGAAAATGTTTACATTAGTAAAGATCATACACTACACGCAAGAGTAGCTGGAGTTGTTAAGTTCCAAAAGAAAAGAGATAACAAATCTTATGTATCTATTATTCCTTTCGAGGCATAATAATCAAGATTTACTTTTTATAAAAAACCCGTTCTGAAAAGATCGGGTTTTTTTATTTTTATACTTTTTAAAACTTACATTTGCTAAGTAAGGTTTGTCTCTTTAAATTAAAAAAGTTGAAAAAATTAGTATTATTTATACTGTTGTCCTGTTTTAGTGTGTACGGAAAAACAGTATCTGACAGTATTGCAAATCAAATACGTTTATTAAACGATAAACAAAAAAGTATTTTATATGAGTTTGAAGTTTTAAAAAAGAATGGTTTTGATACCGCTCCATTTTGGCTCAAAAATAAAAATCAATTCCCTCAATTAACTGAAGATGTAAGAGATGAATTAGCGAAACAGGTTTTTGTAAACTCTCATGTAATTTATTCTCCGCCAAAAAATTCTGCAGTTCAATTTTGGATGAAAACACAATTGCTTACCAATTGGATGTTTTATTTGTCTGCGTTTATTGCTATTTGTGCTCTTATAGCTTTATTTAAAAGATATTGGAGTTTGCTGCTTCAGTTTTTAATTAATCGTCTGGCACCTTTATTAAGGATTTTGTTTTCTCCGGTTTTATTGACTTATGAATTGCTTTTAATTGGAGCGGCCTGTGTGTTTTACGGATGTGAAATTGAAGAGTTTGTGCTTCGAACAGTAATTATTCATTTAGGTTTATTTTTACTGTGGAGTCAATCGACAGCTGTTTTTACCAGAGAATATTGGGTAAAAAAATACGTTTATGAAATAGAAAATAATTTCTGGGGATCAGATCCGTGGGAAACGGTTAAAACAATATGTCTTCCGGCTATTATAGTTACACTGGCGCTTGTATATGTATTGTACAAAATTCCTGCTGCTATTTTTTATAACTATGAAATTGTTGTGTTTGGAATTGCCGCAGTTTATGCGCTGCCGTTTTGGCGTTCTTTAGAGAAATACTTGTATCCTATTTTACTGCCTTGCAAAAGTGATTACAGAGCCAGAAGTATAAATTCACTTGCAGGATGCACGGTACTCGCCATTGTTGTTACTATTATACTTGTGTTTCAATGGAATTCCATTTTTTATAATGTAATAGCGGCGTTAATAAGTTTATTATTGTTGTCTTTACTGATAATGTCCTCAAAAATGAATTTTAGATACAGTTATAAAAACTATTATTACTTGCAATTTTTGACTATTCTCTTTATCGTACTGGTTTTTCTATATAGTTATTCAATTCATTTAAACGAAATTATCTGGTTTTCATTAATAGCAGCCAGTCTATTCATTATAATAAAATATCTGGAAATCATTTCGTTTTTCTCTGATTGGAAAAGGGGAAAATCCTGGGCTTGGAAGCTGATGGGTTTGTCTGGTTTGTTATGGCTTTTAGGTAAAGGAATTTTGTATGTTTCTACATTTCTTTTTTCGTAGTTAGAATTATAGAATATTATTTTCTTTTTTCCATTTACGAATACGTCCTCTGGCATTGTTGTAAGGAGAGGCGGTATTAAATTGTATCATTCTGCCTAAAGTCCATTTCTCATACCAGGGTGTTTCGTATAGTTCAGTGTTGGATTTTTGTTCGATTAAAGAAAGAATTTGGCTAATGGTATCGTCTAATTTATGACATAGGATATTGAAATTGTCTTTTTCATAATCCTTGTAGAATTTTTGTGCCAATTTTCCAAGTTCGTTCCATTTGTATCCTGTTTCTGGAAAATCTACTTTTTCGAGGTTGTCTTTCTTGGTGTTCCATTTTAGTACTAATTCTCCCCATCCAACCAGATAAGAAACAAGATTATTGATACTCATTAGTGTATCTTTTGTATGTCCTTCTAAATTTGGAGTTGTAGTAAGCTCAATAGGAATGCCTGATAATTCTTTTTTTAACTTATTGTAGTTGGTTTTAATTGCATTTTGCAATTCTTCTTTATTTGCAGGAACAGCCATAATTTGAGAATGTAACTTTATCAAATTTATATAAAAAAAACCTTTGTCCAGGTTTTAAACTTTGACAAAGGCTTATGTATTTTCAGTTTGGAATTTTAAACTTTAGTTATTCTGTATCTTTTGTTTCTTCCAGATCTTCGGTTTTACGTCCTACTTTTACTTTTGGGTTATCCTGAGTTCCTGTAACGGTTAAAGGAATTCCAAATATACCAAGCGGAGGAAGTCCTAAACGCATTTTTAAATTCAGTTTTCCATCTAAACTTGTTGTGCCTTCAATTCTTGGCCTGAAGCCCGCAAATTTAAATTTAAAACGTTCTACCGTTATAATATTATTCTTGACTGTACTTTTGATGTCTACTTTTGAAACATCAGGATTTTTCATTGATTCTGAGCTTGTTTTTTTGCTTACAGCATTAAACATTTTCAAGCCTCGCACTTTTACGTCTTTTACAGAAAGTGTTCCGCCGCCAGCAAGCGAAGGGTAAACGGGTTCCATATTTCCGTTTAAGCGGCCTTTTAATTGATAATCCAAAGAAACAATTCCCTGAGCTTTTTCGGCTGCACTTGCCATTTTTCTAAAAACCTCAATTTCGTTGTAGGCTCTTTTAATATCAAAATCAGATGCTTTTATAGCGTAATCAAAGTTTGCTTTTTGCGGTGTTACAGCTTGATAATTGGCATTCATGGCAACCTTACAGCCAATTAAGTTAAAGCCGGTATTCTGCATCGTTAATTTACCTTTATTCATGGTTAGGTTTCCAGTTGCATTTTGAAGATTCAGCTTATCGAAATTTACTTTTTGAGCATTTGCGAATAACTGTAAATTCAAATTGGTTGGAATAATGATAACGCCTGTTTGTGCAGGTTCTGTTTTTGTTTCCGTTTTTGCGGACGGGGTTTTTGTTACCGAGGTATTTGCAGATGTATTCGACATAAATTCGTCTACATTGATATATCGAGCCGTAACTTTAAAAGAGCCTTTTAAAATTCCTGTATTTGTGGTTGCATAGTTAAAAACATTCTGTAGATAACCATTCATTTTAAAATCAGATTGTCCGTACGCAGCCAGGAAATTATTGAAAGACATTTTATCCTGATTGATTTTGAAAATACCTTCTTTAATAATGAATTTTTTAGGCAGATATTCAGATGCAACTCCAATGTTTCTTAACTCAAGCGTTCCTTTGTTGTACAATTTGCTGTAATTTCCTTTTTCGGCATCGCTTTGTTTTCCTTTTAAAACTAAATCAGCTTTTATGAAACCGTCTAAGTCAAGTCCTTTTTGCGAGAAAACTTTATAGATTCGGTTTACATCCAATTCTCCTTTTGCTTTAATATCATATGCTAAATCGTTAAAATCACTTAAATCAGCTTCTACAAAAACCGGCTTTCCTTCAAAAGTAAACTGAGCTGGTTTTAATTTGATTTTTAAATCTTCAAAAGTTCCTTTTTGATTGTCGATTTTAGATTTAATGATAATATTGGTAATTGGGTTTGGATAATATTTTGTTTTTAGATATCCATTTTCTAAATCAAAAACTCCTTTAGTAACCGGAAAAAGCTTGTTTTTTTGATCAAATTTTCCATTTGCCTGTATGTCTCCGGCCAAAGATCCTTTTAATTCTACATCTGGAATTCCTAGTGCTTTTGTTAGTTTTTCAAGATCAATTTTTGCCTTGAAATCAGCCTTTATTTCTGGTGTGTTTACACCTTTTACGAAGAATTTCGATTTTAAAAAATCCTTATTGATGTTTAAAGATAGATTTTTGGCATCAACCGTTAAAAGTTCAGGATTTAAAGATGGAACTTTCGTTTTGATATCTAAATTTAGATTAGAAACAGGAAACGCACTTTTATCATAATTTACAAAACCATTGTCGATTTTTACGTCTAAATTCAAATCCGGAGCGATGTTTTGTGATGTAATATAATTTCCTTTTAAAGTTAAAAGAAGATTGGTATTTCCTTTTAATTCTGTTTTAGAAAGCCACGTAATATACTTTGGAGGAAAAGCGGTAAATACATCATACAAATCACTGTTATCAGATTTTATAACGAAATCCATATTATACCCGTCTTTCAAAATATCAAATTTTCCTTTAAAATCGACCAAAAGCTGATTGATTTTTAAATTGTTTTGCTGAAAGAAGAAAGATAAGGAGTTGATGTTTACTTTGGTAATTAAATCCGCATCTATTTTTTTGTTCATTAAATACGGTTCGTTTTCATACACTATATTTAATTTTTCAATTTTAGCTTTTGAATATAAATCGAAAACAGCTTTGTTTAAATCTCCTTTTCCTAAATAGTTAAAACCAAGTGCGTCAAAATGAACTTTAGTCGATTGATCGTCATAAATAATTTTACTATTTAAAATTTCTATTCGTTCCAGTTTTAAAGCAGTATCTGTGCTGTCTTTTGTTTCTGCAGCTTTAGCCTGCGATTTATAAACATTATAATTAGCTTCTCCGTTTGGATTAACTTTTACATTTATAAAAGAATCTTGTAAATAAATCTGGTCAATTTTTACTGATTTACTGAAAATTAAACTCGCCACATCTATTCCAAAAGAAACTTCTTTTGCGGTAATGAATTTTTCATTTTTGTACGGTGCTGAACCATTAAGACTTAAATTGTCTAAAGTTAAAGTCAAAGACGGAAAATGACGAAAAAACGAAACCGAAACATCAGAATAATTCAATTCTGCGCTTAGTCTTTCGTTGGCGGTTTTTTTGATTTGTTCTTTAATCTGATCCTCAAAAACGATAGGCGTTAAAAATAATAGTGCTAAAAGGACAGTGAAAGTTATTCCGAAATACTTCGCAATCTTTATTGCAATTGATTTGGATTTACTTTTTTGCATAACGAATTGTGGTGTTTAAATATAAAAAATAGTGTCAAAAAAAAGAGTGTAATTTATCCGTGAACAGTTTCTGATTTACCATAATTGGTAATTATAGAACCTTCATATTCAATCCATTCTTTCCATCGTTTGTCGATGTCGATATTGTCTTGGTATTTTCTGGCAAATCCTAGAAAAGTTGTGTAATGTCCAGCCTCAGAAATCATTAAATCGCGATAGAATTTAGCTAATTCTTCGTCTTTTATATTTTCAGAAAGCACTTTAAAACGCTCACAGCTTCGGGCTTCGATCATGGCCGAAAATAATAAACGGTCGCAAAGCGCATCACGTCGGCTTCCATCTTTCTTCATGAATTTAAAAAGTTCATTTACATAATGATCTTTACGTTCGCGTCCTAAAGTAAGACCGCGTTTTTTTATAACATCATGAACCATTTGTAAATGTTCCAGTTCTTCTCGTGCAATAACCAGCATTTCGGTTACTAATTCTTCTAATTCAGAGTTATACGTTACAATGCTGATGGCATTTGAAGCGGCTTTTTGTTCGCACCACGCATGATCTGTCAAAATTTCTTCAATATTCGACTCGACAATATTTACCCATCTGGGGTCTGTAGCTAATTTTAATCCCAACATAATTTCCCGGCATTTTAGTTCCTGCAAAATTAGTGTTTTTTATTACTAAAAATCAGTAAATGTCGTGCGATTGCGCTGAAAAAAGTATTATTTTGTAAGTTGAAATAAATTACAATGAATCAGATAAAAAAACTTCTCATAATTGGATTCGTCTGGCCTGAGCCAAATTCTTCTGCAGCAGGAGGAAGGATGATGCAGTTGATTTCTATTTTCAAAAAAAATGGTTTTGAAATCACGTTTGTAAGCGCAGCTTTAGACAGCGATTTTATGGTAGATTTATCTGAATTTGGAGTTGCAAAAAAAAGTATCGAACTCAATTCTGCCAGTTTCGATGATTTTATAGCTGAATTAAATCCTAATGTTGTGTTGTTTGATCGATTTATGATTGAAGAACAATTTGGATGGCGGGTGACAGAAAACTGCCCAAATGCAATTAGAATTTTAGATACAGAAGATTTGCATTGTCTGCGAACTGCACGTCAAAAAGCTTTTAAAGAAAATCGAAATTTTGAAATAGTAGATTTGTTTTCTGAAGAAGTGGCAAAACGAGAAATTGCCAGTATTTTAAGGTGTGATTTATCTCTGATTATTTCTGAATTTGAGATGAATATCCTGCTAGATGTTTTCAAAATAAATAAAGATTTACTTTTTTATCTTCCATTTTTGGTTGATAAAATATCTGAAAATGATCTTTTAGAATTATCATCATTTGAAGATCGAAAGAATTTTGTTTTTATTGGAAATTTTCTTCATGAACCCAATTGGAACACGGTTCAGTATTTAAAAGAAGCAATTTGGCCTTCCATAAAAAAAGATTTTCCAGAAGCCGTTTTAGAAGTTTATGGTGCTTATCCGTCACAAAAAGTATTGCAATTGCATCAGCCCAAAAATGGATTTTTTATTATGGGAAGGGCGGAAGATGCAAATGAAGTGGTGAAAAATGCCAAAGTTGTTCTCGCGCCAATTCGTTTTGGAGCCGGTTTAAAAGGAAAATTATTAGAAGCCATGCAATGCGGAACGCCAAGTGTCACGACTTCAATTGGTTCAGAAGCGATGCATGCTAATTTACCCTGGAACGGATTTGTTGAAGATGACGCGCAAGAATTTGCTAAAAAAGCAATTGCGCTTTATCAGGATGAAAATCTTTGGAAAAAAGCTCAAAAAAACGGAATTGCCATTATTAATGAATGTTATCAGAAGGATAAATATTCAGATGAATTAGTGACTTTGGTGAATTCATTATTGCTGGATTCCAAAAGTCATCGTCTTCACAATTTTATGGGGAATTTATTGCAGCATCACGCTTATAAAAGCACGATGTATATGTCAAAATGGATTGAAGCGAAGAATAAGTAATCAGTAACAGTTTACAGTAATCAGCAGACTGAGACTGAAAACTGTAACTCTAAACTAAGCTTCCATTTTTCCAAAGCCTACTGTTTCCCGATAAATCTGCGGGGAAACATCGGCATTTGTTTTAAAGAATCGGCTGAAATAATGCTCGTCGTCATAACCCAATTCATAAGCGATTTCTTTTACCGTTTTATTGGTCATGTATAATTCTCTTTTAGCTTCAATAATAATTCTTTCGGCAATTAAATCGGTTAGGGTTTTGTTGAAGTAATTCTTGGATAATTTTGCCAATGCTTTAGGTGAAATGTTCAATAAATCAGCATAATTTCCGGCCGAATGTTTGGTTTTGAAGTTGAGTTCAATGGCATCTTTTAAATTTTGAAGAATCACAGGTTCTTTAGAATCCGGAACTGATTTCATTTCTTCTAATTGTTCCGTTTTTAAACGGGAAGCTGTTATTAAAAAGATTTTTAGATACGAAATAAGCAATTCGTATTGTGCCAGTTCTGCATTTTGAATTTCAGTTTTCATTTGGTCTAAAACCATTTTAAAAGTCTGTGCGGCTTGTTCTGTAATTTTTGTGTAAGGCGGCTGATAGACGTTGTTGAATAAAACGCCATTGCAGGAAACTTCTTTTTGATGCATGTGGATGCAGTAAAAATCAGGATGAAAATGAATCGTAATTCCTTCAATTGGTTCGTTTACGCAAAGCATAAAAGGCTGATAAGGAGAGAAGGCAAGGAGTGAGTTTTCTTCAAATTGATGTTCGGCAAAATCGGCTTTTACTTTGCCTTTTCCTTTAGTAACCCAAATTAGTGAGAAATAATTATTTCGCTGTAAATGATCAAAATGGCTGTTGTCGTCAAATGGCAGCAGTTTAAAAGCTAGATTTCCATTTTGCGGATTAATTAAAGTGAAAACATTCTGACTCATGATTTATTGTGGTTTTTGTAAATATAAAGATAGTCATGAATTGAATTCACAACTATCTTTATAAATTGTTTTTTGTTTGAATTCTTTTTAGATTACAGGCTTGAAACTTCTGGGAAATCGATTTGTGTATTGGCAGTATTGTTGAAATAGTTTGTTAGAACATTCAATGCTACGTGTGCTACAGTTTCTGCAATTTCAGCATCAGAAACTCCTGCGTTTTTAGCTTTGTTTACATCTTCATCATTTACTAAACCATTTTTGCTGATTAAGGTTTTTGCCAATTGTAAAATAGCTTCAGTTTTAGCATCTGCAGAATTTCCTGTTCTTGCATCGTGTAAAACTTGTGCATCTGTTTTTAATAGTTTTCCGCCAATAAAAGTATGAGCTGCCACACAGTAGTCACATGAATTGCTTTCTGAAACTGCTAAGGCAATTAATTCTCCTGTTTTTGCACTTAATTTTCCGTGGCTTAATGCGCCGCTAAAATTTAAATATCCTTCCAAAACTGCTGGTGAATTTCCCATTGTTCTCATCATGTTTGGAACTACGCCTAATTTTCCTTGTACTGCGTTGAATAAATCTTTAGTTTTTCCTGTTACTTCTTCTGGGTTTAATGCTGTTAATCGTGTCATTTTATAAATTTTTTATGTTATTTATTAGTTGTTGTCTTTTGACATTACAAAGGTGCGACGATTGCAGATTTTAGAACATGGAGAATGTACGCTATGTGATGGATAATTTTCCCTTGCTGTTTTTTCAGGAGCTAATCCAGCTTTCCGTTTCAAGTCCTCACTCCAAAGCCTGATTTTTCTAAGCCATAAAACGAGCTTCCGTTGGTCGCTGTTTTCTGGCAAGAAAAATCAGGCTTTGGAGTTCCGGGCTTTCCACTTCAATCTGGGCTAGGGCACTCGTTTTCATAAGAATGTTTTGTTTATTTCGAAAGGAATTACAAGTTTTAGATGTAGTAAACTTTGTCAAAGTTTCAAACTTTGACAAAGTTCGTGATAAAGCTCTTCGACAATCTTGTCATTTCGACGAAGAAGAAATCTTCGTAAGAAGCTCGACAAAGATTAGGAATGTTCTGTGTCTTTCATCCAGTTTGTCATTTCGAGGAACGAGAAATCACACTAGAAACTCTGCAAAGAAAACCTCCAATCTTTGTCGAGTTTCGTGTGCGATTTCTCCTTTCAGTCGAAATGACAAATATTGTGTATAAAAAAAGAGGCTTTTCCTAGGAAAAACCTCTTTTTAAGATTGTAGTTTTTAGAATTTTATTTCAAAATACCTTCAACAGCCTGAATAGTTGTTGCGTGATAACCAGATTTTGCTTTTTCAAAAATTTGATTTGCCCAAGCTTTTCCTTCCGGAGTTTTGGCCATTTCTTTATAAAGCATCATAACAGAGCCAGTTCTGCTGATTCCGATTAAAAATTGCTCAATTGCAGGATTAGCAGTTTTGTATTGATGGCGAATGGCCTGAACAAACCATTGACGTTTGATAATGAAATTACCTCCTTTTGTAAAGCTGAATTCATTGTCAATTGCTTCCATTTCTTTTACCGTTATATCGTCTGGAAGATGATCTATAAAGTGCTGTTTTTCTGCAGTTGTTGTAATTTTTTTGCTTAAACCTGCAACACCAGTTTCTCTCCAGCTTTTTTGAATTTTATCGATAGCCTCAAAATCAACAGAATTTACCGGAAGAATATTTGATGGAATTCCCGGTTTATAAATCCAGTCTTCTAATTTGATTTTATCAGCTAATGCTTTGTCACCTTTGATAAGGTTTTCGTTTAAATATTTCACAAAATCTTCTGTCGTAATAGATTTGAAAGCATGTGAATCAAAATAATTCTTGATGAACGGATCGAATTTGTCACGTCCAACAGCGTTTTCAATAACTCTTAAAAAGGCATATCCTTTAACGTAAGGAATTTGGCTGATTCCATCGTCAGGGTTTCTTCCTGTCAGCGAAACTTTTAGTCTTGTATCGGGGCTTGTATCTCCATATTCTGCTACATTATCAACCAATTCCTTGTTTGTGATAACATTTTGCATTTCAAATTCTTTCTTTCCGAAAATAGCTTCTCCTATGCGGTGTTCTACATAAGTTGTAAAACCTTCGTTTAACCAAATATCATCCCAAGTTGCGTTTGTAACTAAATTTCCGCTCCAGCTGTGGCCTAATTCGTGTGCTAATAAACTAGTTAACGAACGATCCCCGGCAATAACGCCCGGAGTTAAAAATGTTAGGTTAGGATTTTCCATTCCTCCGTAAGGAAAACTTGGAGGTAGAACCAGAACATCATAACGTCCCCAACGGTAAGGTCCGTACAGTTTTTCAGCTGCATTTACCATTTTGCCAAGTTCAGCAAATTCCCAAGCCGATTTTTTCAGCATTGATGGCTCGGCATAAACTCCGGTTCTGTTGTCGATTGCTTGAAATTCAATATCTCCAACTGCAATTGCCATTAAATAAGATGGAATTGCTTTGTCTTGTTTAAAAGTATAGACTCCTGTGTCATTTTTCTTCTGCGGATTTACAGCGCTCATTACGGCTAATAAATCTTTAGGAACAGTAACTTTTGCATTGTAAGTAAAACGAATTCCAGGGGAGTCCTGACATGGAATCCATGTTCTTGACCAAACACTTTCTCCCTGAGAGAAAAGGAAAGGTTTCTTTTTGTCTGCAGTTTGTGCCGGTAAAAGCCATTGTAATGCAACAGCGTCTTTAGTTGTGTTATAGTAAATGTTTACTTTCGTTGTACTTGGTTCAATGGTAATGTGAAGCGGTTTTCCGTGAAATTCGACGTCTTTTCCAAGTTCAAATTTAGTTTCCTTTTCGTCGTCGCCTAAAGTTACTTTGGTAATATTTAGTGTGTTTTCGTCGAAAATAATCTCATTTCCTTTGCTGATGTTGTCAATTGTCCACGATGCTTTTCCTGAAATTGTCTGTGTATCAAAATCAACTTTAATATCAAGATCAAGGTGTTTTACTACAGCAAGTTCGGGTTTGGAGTAGCTGTGTTCGTCTCTAACAGCAGTTGTTTTTTCTGTTTGCTCTTTTTTCTGGCACGCTATGGCTGTCAGAAATAAAGTGACAAGAATTAGTTTCTTCATTTTATGTGGTTTTGAATTTGAAGATGAAAATTAAATAAAAAATCCCGTTTTGAATAAACAAAACGGGATTTAATTATAAAATAACAAAGATTACGCCAGCATTGTAACGGGGCTTTCGATGTATTGTTTTAATGTTTGTAAAAACTGAGCGCCAGTTGCACCGTCAATTGTTCTGTGGTCACAAGCTAATGATAGCATCATTGTGTTTCCAACTACGATTTGACCGTTTTTAACTACTGGTTTCTCAACAATTGCACCTACAGAAAGGATGGCAGAGTTTGGCTGATTGATAATTGAATTGAATTCAGTAATACCAAACATTCCAAGGTTAGATACTGTAAAAGTACTTCCTTCCATTTCTTGTGGTCCTAATTTTTTGTTTTTAGCTCTTCCGGCAAGATCTCTTACTGAAGCACCTATTTGAGATAAACTCATAGCATCTGTAAATTTCAATACAGGAACTACTAACCCGTCTTCAACAGCTACAGCTACACCAATATTTACGTGGTGGTTGATGATAATTGCATCTTCTTTCCACTGAGAGTTGATTTTTGGATGTTTTTTCAATGCTAAAGCACAAGCTTTAATTACCATATCGTTGAAAGATACTTTTGTATCTGGAACAGTATTAATAGTTGCTCTTGCGCCCATTGCTTCGTCCATGCTTACTTCGATCACTAAGTTATAGTGAGGAGCAGTAAATAAAGATTCAGCCAAACGTTTAGCGATAATTTTACGCATTTGAGAATTTTTGATCTCTTCTGTGTAAACTTCTCCGGCAGGAACAAATACTTTTGGAGCGGCAGGAGCAGAAGCTTCTTGCTTACCAGCTGGTGTGGCAGCGGCCGTTTGTCCTTGTGCAGATGGAGTAAAGTTTTCTATATCGCTTTTTACGATACGTCCATTTTCTCCTGATCCTTTAACCTGATTTAATTGAATTCCTTTGTCAGAAGCAATTTTTTTAGCTAAAGGTGAAGCTAAAATTCTTCCATCTGAAGTATTGTTTACTGTCTCTGGTGCTTTTTCAGCAGCAGGTGCAGTTTTTGTTTCTTCTGCAGCAGGAGCACTTGCAGTTGCAGCACCTCCGGCAGTATAATTGTCAGCAATTCCAGAAATGTCAGTTCCTGCAGGTCCAATGATAGCTAATAAGCTGTCAACAGGAGCAGTGCTTCCTTCTTGAATTCCGATGTATAATAATGTTCCGGCATTGAAAGACTCAAACTCCATAGTAGCTTTGTCTGTTTCAATTTCAGCTAAAATATCACCTTCAGCTACAGCATCACCCACTTTTTTCAACCAAGTTGCTACTGTACCTTCAGTCATTGTATCACTTAAACGCGGCATAGTTACTACTACAACACCTTTTGGTAATTCTGTTGCAGCTTTTGCAGGAGCAGCAGTTTCAGTTTTTGCTTCTGCAGCAGGAGCATCCGCTTTTGGTGCTTCGGCAGCAGGAGCGTCACCACCAGCTAAAAGAGCAGAAATATCTTCTCCTTCTTTGCCAATGATGGCTAATAATGAATCAACCGGAGCAGTTTCTCCAGCCTGAATTCCAATATGTAAAAGAGTTCCTTCGTTAAAAGATTCGAACTCCATTGTTGCTTTATCTGTTTCAATTTCAGCTAAGATATCTCCTTCGCTAATTTTGTCGCCTACTTTTTTTAACCAAGTCGCTACCGTTCCTTCCGTCATAGTATCGCTCAAACGAGGCATTGTTACTTTAATCGCCATGATGTTATAGTTTATGAGGTGTAAATGGATAGTCTTCTTGTGCGTATACTACATCGTATAATTGTTGTAAATCTGGATATGGAGATTCTTCAGCAAATTTCTGACATTCCTCAACCAAGTCTTTAACTCTTTGGTCAATTACTTCAATTTCTTCTTGTGTAGCATATTTTTGATCCAAGATTACATCAAGAACTTGTGTAATTGGGTCAATTTTTTTGTACTCTTCCACTTCTTCTTTAGAACGGTATAATTGTGCATCAGACATAGAGTGTCCTCTGTAACGGTACGTTTTCATTTCAAGGAAAGTTGGGCCATCTCCGCGACGTGCTCTTTCGATAGCTTCGTGCATAGCTTCAGCAACTTTTACTGGGTTCATTCCGTCAACAGGTCCACAAGGCATTTCATAACCTAAACCTAATTTCCAGATATCAGTGTGGTTTGCTGTTCTTTCTACAGAAGTTCCCATTGCATATCCGTTGTTTTCAACGATAAATACAACTGGTAATTTCCATAACATAGCCATGTTAAATGCTTCGTGTAAAGAACCTTGTCTAGCAGCTCCGTCACCAAAATAGGTCATGGTAACACCACCTGTGTTGAAATATTTATCAGCAAAAGCTAAACCAGCTCCTACAGGTATTTGTCCGCCCACAATTCCGTGACCTCCGTAAAAACGGTGTTCTTTAGAGAAAATGTGCATAGAACCTCCCATACCTTTAGAAGTTCCTGTAGCTTTTCCTAAAAGTTCTGCCATTACGTTTCTGGGATCAACTCCCATACCAATAGGCTGAACGTGGTTTCTGTAAGCAGTAATCATTTTATCTTTGGTCAGATCCATAGCGTGCAAAGCACCTGCTAATACGGCTTCCTGACCATTATATAGGTGTAAAAAACCTCTAACCTTTTGTTGAATGTATAATGCTGCAAGTTTGTCTTCAAACTTTCTCCAAAGCAGCATGTCTTCATACCACTTTAAATATACCTCTTTTGTAACTTCTTTCATCTGAATTCTTTCTTTTGCTAAAGTTGTTTGTGTTATCAATTGTTGCCTGTAACGCAAAATAGTTTCCTCCCACAAATTTGCGCCCGAAAGGTCGGGATGCAAAAATAAGACATTCCGTTTAAGAACTAAAATTTAAAAGGTCTTTTTTGGCTTTTTTTTATAAGAACTTTTTATCAAACATAAAAGGGAGCAGATTTTTTAGGGACGCCGATTTGTAAACTTCGCCAATTTCGCCCATAAAATAAATTTCAATAGGGGTCTCTTGTTTGATTTCATATTCTGCAATCGACTGACGGCAAGAACCGCACGGAGGAATTGGAGCCTGAGTTTGATTGGTGTCTGAAGCGGCAGTAATTGCCATTTTTAAAATTTTGGCTTCGGGATAAGCGCTGCCGGCATAAAAAATCGCAGTTCTTTCTGCACACAATCCTGAAGGATATGCGGCGTTTTCCTGATTAGATCCTGCAATTACTTTTCCATTATCGAGAAGTAAGGCGGCACCAACTCTAAATTGTGAGTAGGGAGCATACGCTTTTTTACGAATTTCGACGGCCTGATTCATTAAATCTTGTATGTCTTGAGAAAGCTCATTGATGTTATCGTAAATCGTAAATGACGATGTAATGCTAATTTCTTTCATTGTATTTTGAGGAAAAAAAATCCAAATTCCTAAAAAGTTAGAAATTTGGATTGTAATTATTTTTTATGTTTTTAGTTTAATAAACTTCGTATTTGTCGCCAAAGTTAAAAGTTAAAGAGAAACGAAGTGTGTTTTCTAAAGGATTTTTAACTTTTGATGCCGAGAATAAGTACGAAACATCAACTTTTATCATGCTGTATTTAAAACCAGCTCCTAAAGAGAAGAACTGTTTAGCACCTTTCATTGGGCTTTCGTGGTAATATCCTAATCGCATTGCAAAAGCATCTTGATACATATATTCTGCCGCCGCGCTATAAGTGATCTCTTTCATTTCTTCGCTAAATCCGCCCGGAGCATCTCCAAAAGATTTAAAAATTCCAGATACCCATCCAATATCTTTGTATTTGTTATAGCTTATTTGATCTGCTTCTGCTTGAGTGATATCTCCTGCATCAGTAAAATCACCATCTCCGTTTGCATCAAAAGGAGTTCCTTGTCCCGGAGGAGTCGGCACCAAAAGTTTGGTAAGTTCAACGCTTACTCCAAGTTTGTTATAAGGATCAAAAATAAAGTCAAAACCACCACCAACTCTTAAATTAGCAGGCAAAAAGTTTGCACTCATATCATCGTTATCATAACTAATTTTTGGTCCAAGATTTTGAATATTGAATCCAGCTCTCCATCTTCCGTTAAAATCGGTATAAGCAATTTCTTCTGATTGATAGAAACCTGCAACATCTACAGCGAATGAACCTGCTGCCGATGCATCAACGTCTTCAGTAGCTACTTTTAAATTAGAGCGGATATATCTTGCGGCTACAGCCATAGAAAATGTTTCGCTTAATTTTAATGAATAAGATCCGTCAAGGGCAAATTCATTTGGATTTACTTCTCTTGTAGGTTCGTTTGGATCTCCCGTTTGTCTTAGCTCAATTCCTCCAAAACCAAAATAACGAAAACTACCTGCAAAGGCGCTTCGGTCATTAATTTTGTTGTAATACGTCACCTGACCAAGAGAAATATCATTGGCAAGATCTGTTAAATAAGGAGTGTAACTAATGGAAAGTCCTTGCGCATCTTCTGCAAAAGCATACTTGGCGGGATTCCATTGTTGAGAAAAAACATCTGAAGAGGTAGCGACACCTTGGTCTGCTAAACCTGCTGCTCTCGCATCAGCAGCGACTAATAAAAATGGTACTCCAGTTGTGATAGGGCGCTCAATATCTTGGGCTTTTGCGAATGTGGTAATTAATAAGCAAATTAATAGAAGCGATATTTTTTTCATTTGTGGGCTTAATGGTATTTATGTTACAAATATATACAATATTATAGAATGACAAGTTTTTCGTATTTTTCTGCTTTTTTATTTGTTAAATTAGATTTAACAGTCAGTTTATAAATATAAACTCCTTTTCCAATTCGGTCGCCAAAATCATCCCTTCCGTCCCACGTAATTTCTCTTGATAGAAATCCTTCTGTTGTAATGATTTGATTTTTAGTCCAAACAATTTTTCCTGTAATGGTCATAACCTGAACCTGAACATCTAAAGGTTCATAAGGTCTGTTGTGTGAAAACCAAAACTGAGTATAGGTAGAAAAAGGATTTGGATAATTAAGAACGTGTGATAATGTTAATTCTTCATCTCCTGCAACTATAAATTGAATTTCACTTGTTACAGGATTATTGTAAACATCCCATGCTGTAAAAGTTATAGTGTGCAGTCCGGCAGATAAATTTCTTAAAGGGAAACGTAAATTTCCGTTAGTGTAATCGTCTAATTTTGTTTGATAATAATCATTCAAAATATAAGGATTACTTGTATCGCCATCTAATACGGCTAAAATGTCATGACCAATTCCGCTGGCAGTATTTATACCATTTTCATCCTCTAAAAAGGCTAAAAGGAAAGGTGAAGCATTCGTAATGCCGCCAGACACAAAAGTTTCATCGTTCATATATAACTTAACTTTCGGATTTATATTGTCCTGTGGTGCATTTTCATTTATTCCACCTATTTTAATCACGGTATTATAGCCTGTTTGATTTTCTAAAACCTGATTTTTCTTCGAATAAAAGCTGATTCGGCCATTGTCTAACGGTATGCGAATGTCTCTTGGAACTACAAAACTAAATTCAAATTGGCCATTGGTTACAGTTGCATTTCCTCTAAATATGGTTTCTCCTAAAGTTTTAAATGACATTGCAGGGCTATATCCATCATTATTTAAGGTAGAAGATGTGATCATTTTATCGAAAATAGCGGTTGCCAATTCGCCGTTATAATTGCTTAAAAGAGCATTGTTTTCATCGGTGATTTCACCCGAAATTTTAATTTTTGCCAATGACTTAAAGTCAGGAATTGCCTGCGAAATCACAATATCATTTACTTTTGTTAAATTAATTCGGGGTTTTGGAATTGCCAGCATTAAAGCAGGATCTCCAATATAGACCACAACGTTGCTGGATGAGCTTGGGGTTTCATTTTTAGATATTCGAAGCGATTCGGCAATGCTGTTGTATTGGTTAGAACCATATGAAAGCAGGTTTTTATTTAAAACATCATTAAAGTTCTCAGCATTAGGCTGGCCAATTTCACGAATAGTTGTGAGCATGGAAATAGCGCCTCCTTTTGGATTCCAGAAAACATATTCTCCGGCTGTAGGTCTTGAAGGATCGTCAAATCTTGAAAACTCGCAGGTAATGGTAATAAATAAAGGATATTTATATTGGTTGTTCAGATTCTGTCCGTCTGCTTTTTCCCAGATTCTTTCGCTTGCCAGTCCATCTTCGCCTCCATGACCTAAATAATTAAAAATTAAAGCACCTTTTTCAAATGCATTAAAAAAATCCGTTCTGGCTTTTGGGTAACGCGCACCTCCGGCAGAAGCTTCCTGAGTGTAAGAGTCCAAAAGAATTTTGTCAACATTTAAAAATGGTTTTTCGGTTGAAATTTTATCAGCTAAATTATTTTGGCGTGTTTGTAAAGTTGCATCTGAAGCTATGTCAGAATCATCGCTTATTAAAACGACATTGTTCTTCCAGTTTCCGTATGATTTTGTATCATGATATTCTAAAACTTTATTAACCATTTCCTGAGCTTGAGCATTATCTGAAACTAACATTCTTCCAACAGCAATATCAATTCCGCCAAAAGGAGAGGCGACAATTCCTTCGTTAGCATCCATAAGACCAAAGAAGTCGTCAGAAGCAAATGCAGCTTCGCCAATTGTATTACTTCTTAAAGATTGATATATAGGTACAATATTATTGTTGTTTGAGATTCGATTTTTATAATCAAACGAGGCATCGCCAAACAGGTTTAAATATTTTATTCTTTTATCTGAAGAAGAAGCATTGTTGTATATGTATCGAATGCAGTTTCTAATAGCGGCAATGTCTTGTTTTCCCGAAGAAAATTCCTGATAGATATTTTCAAGCCAAATCACTTTTACATTTAAATTAGAATTGGTACGATGAAAATTTGCCAGTCTTTCTGCCTGAGAGTTTAGTGATTTTGGAGTTACAATTACATAATCAATATCCTGAAAGTTGTTTTGGCTGTTTCTGAAAATAGTTCCTTTTAAGTTTTGATTGGCAATTTTAGGCTGGCTTTCTTTTAAAGGAGTGTAAAAATCAGAAGCATCAACGGCGATGTATTTTCTAATTTCTCCCAAAGCTGCTTTAAAACTAAAAGAAGATTGATTTGCATTGTCAATTTTTGATACATTATATAGGTCTGTGATATCCCAAATTTGAGAAATTCCTGCTGCATTTGTAATCGAGTAATTTACTATTCCGGTTGTTGAACCTGCTAAATCATATTGAAATTTGAATTGCTTTCCAGTTCCTAAAAGTTTTCTTTTTGCAATAAGATTAATATAATCAAGGTATCCTTTTGAGCCCGGAACACCATTGTTATTATAGGTAAGTTTGATTTTTATGGTTTCTGCGCCTGTAAAAGTAGTATTTGAGGATAGATTTCCAGTTAGGTATTTAACATCAGAATTGGCTGTGATGCTTCCAAAATTAATAGTTCCAATGCTTTGTCCGTTTGCCGAAACTCCAAATGAAGTTGTGGTAAAGGCGGCCGAAGCAGCGTTTAAATCAATTTTTACAGGTACGGTTGTGTCAAGATTAGGAAAGTTAAAGGTGAATTCTTGTTCTTGGTTGATGTCAAAGGATTCTCCAAGCCATTGACGTCCTAAATGAGCAATGTTGGTCTGGTCGATTT
This sequence comes from Flavobacterium sp. HSC-32F16, assembly GCF_024171645.1. Classification (GTDB taxonomy): domain Bacteria; phylum Bacteroidota; class Bacteroidia; order Flavobacteriales; family Flavobacteriaceae; genus Flavobacterium. Next base: position 862,715 of record NZ_JALKAC010000002.1, read on the forward strand.
CATGATATTGATAGTCATCAAACGTGTTTAACTCTAAAGTACTGTTTCCGGACGGCTGATTTAAGCTGGAAATTCTTTTGCCTTCATTTCCTCCGTCAGTGATATAATAATAAGACTTGGTGTCATATAAATTAAGATTGGTTTGGTTCTCTGTGTCCCAATTTTCAACACCTTCGGCATAAAAAAGAATGTAATCTTCGTTGTTAAAAACGCCATCACTTTCGCCAATAACCTGAATTGCATTTTCTTCTAAATCTTCGGGATAATATACATTGTTTGCTAAAGGAAGCATTCGTCCGCCATTTCCGTAAATTTTAATTCTTTTCGGGTCAGCTTTGCCAGCATCAAATCCGAGGCTTTGTAAAAAAGATCGCGAGATTTTATAAACACCTGATTTTTCTACATAAAAGCGATACCAATCGCCGGAAGCCAAAACGGAATTTGAAATCGCAGCCGATTTTTGAAATGTTGAAGAATTGCTGTTTCTGGCTGTAGAATTTTGAATTGAATACGAAAAAGATTTAACTCTTTTAAAGCTGTTTCCTTCTTTAATTATTGGAGAAAGGAAAAGAAAAACCTGCTTTAGGTCTCTGGAATTTGTAACTTTTAACGTTTCATTAAGGTTGTCTGAGACGTTTTCTAAGCTTAAATCTCCTAATTCGGTTCTTGAAACAGATTCATAATTTATAGCGGTCAGCTCGACTAAACTGCCATTTGAAATGTCAGGCAGGTTGAGATTAAGGACTAATGTTATGCTTTTTTTTGTAATGTCGAAGCGAAAACCGTCTCCGGAAAAGTATGGAATTGTGATTTTACTCTCGCCGTAATTTATCACTTTTTTATTTTGCCAATCGATCGCGAAGCTCCCATTTACCTGAGAAAATGAAAGTATCGGCAGTAGTATGAAGTATAAGATTAGGGCTTGTTTCATTGGTTTCAAAAACGAAATTTAATCAAAAAAAAATTAGTAAGTAAAAATATAGTATTTCATGTTACAGTAAATAATAAAAAGTATATTTTTGCGTTCGTAACTATAGGTTATTTTCTGGTAAAAAACAGCTAAATAAAATTATTAGAACAGATGTTGCTAATTAAATGTTAATTATTATATTGCAGCACCTAAATTTATCACCTAAGAATGAGTATGAAAGTAAACAAAATTGTAGTCTTGCAATTAATGATGTCAATGGTATTGATGTTGGGCACGGCTAGTTGTAGCAAAAAATCGAGTTCGAGTCACGCTTCTAGAGCAACTGGCTGGGATGTAGATAGTCAGAATGGAACAGCTGCTAGAAATGCTGGGAAAAAACAACAGGCAGGACCTGGTTTAGTTTTTGTTGAAGGAGGTACGTTTACTATGGGTAAAGTACAGGATGATGTTATGCACGATTGGAATAACACACCAACTCAACAACACGTTCAATCATTCTACATGGATGAAACCGAAGTTACTAATGGTATGTACTTAGAATACCTAGAGTGGTTAAAGAAAGTTTTTCCTCCAACAGAAGAAAATTACAAGAATATTTACGAAGGAGCATCTCCTGATACTCTAGTATGGAGAAATCGTTTAGGATATAACGAAACGATGACTAATAACTATTTAAGACACCCATCTTATGCTAACTATCCTGTAGTTGGTGTTAACTGGATTCAAGCTGTTGAATTTAGTAAATGGAGAACTGACCGTGTAAACGAAGCTGTACTTGAAAAAAACGGTTATCTTAAAAAAGGCGCTAAAACAAATGATGTAAGCGCAGAAAGTTTATTTAATACTGAAGCTTACGTTGCATCTCCATCTACAACTTATGGAGGAAATGAAGAAATAGTATTAAAGAAAAACCCTAATGGAAGAAGACCAAAAGCAGGTAAAGATGGTGTAGTTCCTGAAGAGAAAAATGTTTATGCTCAGCGTTCTTCTGGTATCATTTTACCAGAGTACAGACTTCCTACTGAAGCAGAATGGGAGTATGCAGCTGCAGCTGATGTTGGACAAAGAGAATACAATATCTATAAAGGACAAAAGAAATATCCTTGGTCTGGAGATTATACACGTTCTAACAAACGTAAAAACAGAGGTGATCAATTGGCTAACTTTAAACAAGGAAACGGTGATTACGGTGGAATTGCAGGTTGGTCTGATGATGGTGCTGATATTACTAATGCTGTAAAAAGTTATGGTGCAAATGATTTTGGACTATACGATATGGCAGGAAACGTTGCAGAATGGGTTGCCGATGTTTACAGACCTATTATTGATAATGAAGCAAATGACTTCAACTATTACAGAGGAAATCAATATGGTAAAAATAAAATAGGTAAAGACGGTAAACTTGAAATCGTTTCGACTTCAACTATTAAATACGATACTTTAAGTAATGGTAAAGTTGTAGCAAGAAACCTTCCGGGCGAAATTGCTCAGGTTCCGGTTGATGAGCAAGAAACGTATTTGAGAACGAATTTCAGTACAAGTGATAATATCAACTTTAGAGATGGTGATAAACAATCTTCTAGATATTTTGACTTTGGAGATTCTGAATCAGGACCAAAAGCTGATCAAACAATGTACAATTCGCCTAAGCACAATATCACTACTGATAGTTTAGGTAAAATGATCAGAAAATATGATAACTCTAGCAAACGTACTACTTTAATCGATGATAAAGTAAGAGTTTACAAAGGAGGTTCTTGGAGAGACAGAGCTTACTGGTTAGATCCAGCTCAAAGAAGATACTTTCCTCAAGATATGGCAACTGATTATATTGGTTTCAGATGTGCAATGTCTAGAGTAGGTGCTAAAACTGAAAGAAGAAAATCACCAAGAAATTAAGATAAAGAAAATTTCATAAAAAATTCCAAATTCTAAACTGCATATTTCAGTTCAGAATTTGGAATTTTTTTATTGCTTTTTTCTACTTTTATGGTCTATAAAAAAGATGTTAAATGAATATTCAGGAAATTCATAATTTATTTTTACAATGCAGGTCTATTTCAATCGACACAAGGAAAATTGAAAAAGATTCTATGTTTTTTGCTATAAAAGGCGAAAATTTTGATGCCAATACGTTTGCCAAACAAGCGCTTGATTTAGGAGCATTATTTGTTGTTATCGACAATGAATCTTACTTTATTGATGAAAGAACCTTATTGGTTAATAACACCTTAGAAACACTTCAGGATCTGGCTAAATTTCATCGTAATTATTTAAAGCTTCCAATCGTTGCGCTAACGGGCAGTAATGGTAAAACAACAACAAAAGAGCTTATTAATGTTGTTTTGTCTAAAAAGTTTAAAACAAAAGCGACACTGGGGAATTTAAATAATCATATAGGTGTTCCGTTAACTTTGCTTTCTTTCTCAAAAGAAACTGAGATTGGAATTGTAGAAATGGGAGCTAATCATAAAAAAGAAATTGAGTTTTTGTGCGAAATTGCACAGCCTGATTATGGTTATATAACAAATTTTGGAAAAGCACATTTGGAAGGTTTCGGCGGAGTGCAGGGAGTTATTGAAGGTAAAAGTGAAATGTATCAATATTTACTGAAGAACGATAAAACCGTTTTTGTAAATCTGGAAGATCCTATTCAAATAGAAAAATCAAAAGGAATCAAAACTTTTACTTTTGGAGTAAACAAAGAATCGGCTGACTTGGATATAAAAAGTATAGAGGCAAATCCTTTTGTGGTTATTAATTATGCTGACTTTAAAGTAGAATCGCATTTAATTGGACTTTACAATGCTAATAACATTAACGCAGCGGTTTCAATTGGAAAATATTTTAAAGTTGAAGATGTTTTGATAAAAGAGGCAATCGAAAATTATATTCCGGCAAATAATAGGTCTCAATTATTAAATAAAGGTTCTAACCAAATTATTTTGGATGCTTATAATGCAAATCCAAGCAGTATGGCAGTTGCGATTACTAATTTTTTGCAATTAGAAAATCAGAATAAAATTATGATCCTTGGCGATATGTTTGAGCTAGGAAATGAAAGCCATGACGAACATAAAGCAATTGTAGAGTCTTTGTCAGTTCAGGAAAAATCTAAATGTTATTTAATTGGAAAGTCATTCTATGAAAATAAGATTGCGAGTGAAAATATCCATTTTTATGAAACATTTGATGCTTTTGCAGATTACCTGAAAACAATTCAATTTAAAGACAATACCATTTTAATAAAGGGATCGAGAGGTATGGCACTGGAACGTACTTTAGATTATATCTCATAAAAAAGATCCGACTTATGTCGGATCTTTTTTTTAAATACTCATTAAAAAACCAATAAGGTTTTCCTTCTTATTTAGTCCCAGTTTTTTTCTCAATCTGTAGCGTGCAAGTTCTACACCGCCGCCAGAAATATTCATGATTTCGGCAATTTCCTTTGTTGACATATTCATTAATAAATAAGTTGACAAATCGAGTTCGCGAGGGGAAATTGTTGGGTATTTCTCTTTTAGACGTTTTAGGAAATCAAAATGTACGTTTTTGATGTGTTTTTCCAGATCTTTCCAGCTTTTGTCTGTGTTAACTTCTTTTACGATACTTTTATTAAGCTTGCTAACCTGAAATTTAGTTGAATCATCTAATGCTTCAACGTCAATTTCTTTTAGTTTATGAATAATTCCATTCAGGATTTTATTTTTCTTTACCACCTGCAGGGAGTTGTTAACCAATTCTTTGTCTTTTGCTAGAATCTTAATCTGTAATTTGTCATTTTTTAATTTTTCAATTTCTTTTTCCAGATCATATTGTTCTTGTCTGATTCTGGCTTCTTTTTCGAGATATAAACGTCTCTGTTCTATGGTTTCATAATATTTATTTTTTCTGATTTTTATTTTAATCCTATCCGAAATAAAGTAAATCATGATGATAAGAAATATAAAATAAAGCATGAAAGCGAGAAAGTGTCTGTACCAAGGCGGAGAAATTGTAAAGGTTATAGTGGATGGCTCTGATTGTATTCCGTAGCTGTTTCTAACTTTTACTTTCATAGTGTAATCACCTTCTCTAAGGTTTGTATACTCTTTAATTGAAATGGTGGACCAATTGCTCCATTTCTCATCGAACGGCTCTAATTGATAAGAAAACTGCACGTTTTCGAGATTCTCATACGTTGGTGATGAAAATGTAAATCGAACATGATTCGATGAATAAGGAATTCTTATATTTTCGACTTTGTTGCGGTTGTTTCCAAGTATGATTGTGTCTCCGGGGAATGAAAAACTACGAATGTAAGCTTTTGGTTTTGCAGTGAAATTGTTTAACAATTCCGGATCATAATGAGCGAGCCCATCTGTTAATCCGATGAAAATATTATTAGAATCTATAGTGTTTACTGACAGGTAATTGCTAACCAGATTTCCAGTTAAATTTGAAAATGGAGAGACGATATTTTTGTATTTGTTATTCTCTTTCATGAGTACGCCGATAGATTCATCAAAAGCATACCACAAATTAGATTGCGTATCTTCACTTAATGCGTTTATTGCCGGAATGTTTTTGAATAAACCAGATAAATGTTTGTCTTCATAAAATAATTCTTGTTCTGCAGAATATCTATAGAAATGATTATGGGTTTGAAAATAGACTTTCCCTCCGATTTGTTGAAGGCTTCCAATATTTTTATAAGCAGATGTTAATTGATCAATCTTTTTAATGCTGGAAAAACGTGATAAATCCTGGCTTAAAGTCATTTGGTAAATGGATTCATCTTTTTTAAGCCACATATAAGTTTGATCTAGTTCAAAGCTATTGGATGACTTGTCGAATCCTGAAATTTGATTTTTATATACAAGTCCGTTAGATGTTTTTTCAAAAATGGCAAAACCATCATAATTAGAACCTATAAAAAATCCGGGATGACTAGGTATTTTCTTGAAACCAAAATATCCTTTAGAATCAATTATGCGTGTTACTTTGCCGCCATTTATAGTTAATGCTCCTCTATTATTAGCACAAATTAGCTCATTATCAATTACCTGTACATTCCATGACTGGGCTGTAGTTCCTTCAACAAGTTTAAAAACATCTTCTTTAAAATTATTATTCCAGGAATGATAGAAAACACCTTGATTAGTGGCAACATACAGATTTCCTTGGTGTATAACAGAAGCATAAACGGTACTGATGTCATAGCTAAAACCAAAATAAGTAAATGGAGAACTTTGGTTTATATAAGCAATACCATTATCTAATCCGAGCCATAAATTGTTTTTATTATCGATAAAAGAGGTTAATACGGTATTGTTTTGAAGGCCTTTTTTTCTATTAATATGCTGAATAATTTTTCCGCTGTAGTCACAAATAATAATTCCGTCAAGTACAGAATTTAAAACAATAAATTTATTGCCTATAATTGTTCCTCCTAAAGAGTTGTTCTTTTTTACAAAATTATTGGCTTCAGTATTCCAAGGTGTTATAGCATTTTTTTCATAAATAAATAAGCCTTTTTCAAGAGTTATAATTAATGTTTTGTCTTTGCCAATAGGGTACATGGCCCATATTTCGGTATTGTTTAAGCTTTTTGTATTTGGTAAAGAATAAAGTTTTCCGTTTTTGTATTCTAATATTCCTTGTTCTATATCTTGAAGATAAAGCTTATTGTTTACAACAAATGAGAATTGGAATCGTTTTGGGGCTTTTAAAATTGATAAAGTATTATTTTTAAAAATATATACTCTTGCAAATGATTGAAAAATAACCTGATCACCAATAGAATGGATTTTCCAGATAAAGTCAATTATTTTGATTTTATTCTTGTCTACTTTTTTTGCGAGAGAGGTATACTTGAGCTTTCCTTTTGTGTCAGACTGAAAATAGCCAAACTCATTATAACCTCCCACAAATATTTTTCCCGAAGAATCAACTTTTAAGCAACGCACTGAAGTTAAATTTGGCAGAGGAAATTTTTTCCACGATGAACCATCAAATTGTAACAGACCACTGTTATTGGCAAAATATAAATTTCCATTTTTATCTTGGTCTATATTCCAGTTTTGAGTTCCTCCCTTATATTCATTACGCTTGTAATTTCTTACATCAGGAAGTCCTATATTTTTTACTTGTGCGAAAATTGAAATTGTGAATAATATAAAAAAAGTATTATAAAAATATGATTTTATCAATTTCATAGGTTTTTAGATTTTTACCAATTTTTTATTGTTAATGTATTTGTTTTTAGGCTTTTATCTTTCTTTTTGGAGCACTATCACGATGTAGTGAGTTGTTTTTTTTATAAAAATAAGCAATCTTATATTAGTGTAGTGTTTATTTTTACAATTAACATTTTCATAACATCTAATATTTTAAATTTAATTTATTAATATACAGTATTTTAAAAAAAATATGATGTGTTTTTGTAGTGTATGTTATTTTGATTTGATGTGTTTTTGTAGTGAAATTAAGTTGATAATAGTAAAAAATTAACTTTATTATTGCATCAAATTACTAATTAATTAACCAAAATTTTTAGAAAAATGAAATTAACAAAATTACTTATTTTTTGTGTTTCGTCTTTGTTATTCTCGGTTATAGCTGTGGCTCAGGATACCACAGTAAATGGAATAATAAACGATGAAAGTGGAATGCCGGTTCCGGGCGCAACTATTGTATTAAAAGGTACAACGAAGTCTACGGCATCAGATTTTGATGGGAAGTTCCAAATACAAGTACCTTCAAATGGAGTTTTGACAGTTACTTTTATAGGATACTCTACAGTTAGTGAAGCTGTAAATGGAAGAACGAAGCTTACTATTCAATTAAAACCAGAATCACAAACACTAAACGAGGTTGTTGTTGTTGGATACGGAACACAAAAGAAAGCAGTTGTTACTGGAGCAATCTCAAGCGTAAAGTCAGCTGATCTGGAAAAAGTGCCAAACGGACGTGTTGAGCAATCTTTACAAGGTCGTGCAGCCGGTGTTTCTGTTGCTGCTACTTCGGGACAACCAGGCTCTGCTTCAAAAGTACGTGTAAGAGGTGTTACTACTTTCAGAGAAGGTGGTAATGATCCATTATGGGTAGTTGATGGTATTGCTGTAGATGCAAATGCAATTGGTTTTATTAATCAAAGTGATATTGAATCTATCGAGGTTCTTAAAGATGCCGCTTCTGCTGCAATCTACGGTACTCGTGCTGCAACAGGAGTTATCCTGGTTACTACTAAAAAGGGAAAATCAGGAAAAATTTCTGTAAATTATAATGGTTTTGCAGGTATATCTGGACCAGCTAAAAGATTAGATTTGTTAAATGCTGCACAGTATGCCTCTATCATGAATGAAAAATCTTTTGCAGACGGCGGTGGTATTAAATATGCTAATCCGGCATCATTAGGTAAAGGTACAGATTGGCAGGATGCAATTTTTAACGATTCAGCTTTTAGATATACTCATGAGTTAAGTATTAGCGGGGGTGGAGAGAAATCTACTTTCTATGCTTCTTTTGGAATACAAGATCAAGAAGGTATTGTTGCAACAGAAATTTCAAACTATACAAAGAAAAATTTCCGTTTAAATTCAACTCACAAAATTTCGAATTACTTTACGTTTGGACAGACTTTTGGTTACACACATCAAAAATCTAAAGGTCTTGGAAACACAAACAGTGAGTTTGGAGGACCTTTAAGTTCTGCAATTAATTTAGATCCTATTACTCCATTGGTTGTTACAGATCCTGCAGTAGCTAATACTGGGTTTTATACAAATCCAAATGCTGTTAGAGATGCAAATGGAAATCCTTACGGAATTTCTTCTTTAGTACAACAAGAAATGACCAATCCACTAGGTTATATTCAAACAAGATTGGGAGGTTTTAACTGGTCTGATGATTTCGTTGGAAATGCTTATTTAGAAGCTAACATTACTAGTCATTTAAAATTTAGAACTACACTTGGTGGTAAATTGGCATATTGGGGAGATCAAGGATTTACTCCGGTTTTTTTCCTAAACCCAAATGCCAAGGCCGATAGAAATAATTACAGCCAAAATAACAATAAATCATTTGCCTGGACTCTTGAAAATATTTTGACTTATTCTAATAAATTTGGTGATCACAATATAAATATTTTGGCTGGACAAGGAGCTTATGTTGAAAATATCGGCGGCTCTATTGGAGTATCTATGTTTGGTCTGCCGGTTACTAGTTACAAAGACGCGTCTTTTAATTTTGACATTCCTCAAAGTGACAGAGTAAACAGAGCGAGTGATTTTGTAGAACACAAATTGGCATCATTATTTTTGCGTGCGAATTATGATTATTTAGAGAAATATCTTTTTACTGGGATTATTCGTCGTGATGGATCAACTCGTTTTGGTGAAAATAAAAAATTCGGAGTTTTCCCTTCATTCTCTTTAGGATGGGTGGTTTCCAAAGAAGGATTCTGGAAAGAAAATGATGTAGTTAATAGCTTAAAACTACGTGGAGGATACGGAGTTGTGGGTAATGATAATATCGATGATTTTAAATATAGAGGTTTAGTTGTTGGAGGATATAACTATTCTGTAGGCAATGCAGGTTCAATAACAACAGGTTACGGAAATTCGACTCTGCCGAATGCAGATTTAGGATGGGAGGAGACTTCACAAATGACTTTTGGAGTTGATGCAAAACTTTTTAATGACTTTAGCCTTACTTTAGATTATTATAAAAAGAGAACTACAGGAATTTTAAGAAATGTTGTTATTCCTGGATATGTAGGAGTTGTTGACCCGCCTTCTGCAAATATTGCTGATATGGACAACAGTGGTTTTGAAGTTGAGTTAGGCTACAAGAAAAAACTTGGAGATTTTAATTTAGGTGTTAATGCTAATTTCGCTTACTTAAAAAATGAAATCACTTATGTAGGGTCATCTACAAACTTCATTGTTGGAGATGCTACTTTCCAGTCTATGGGGCCAGTAACAAGAACCCAAGTTGGTCACTCATTCAACGAATTTTACGGTTTTAAAACTGCAGGTATTTTTCAAAATGAAGCAGAAGTTGCGGCATACAAGAATGCTTCAGGAGGTATAATTCAGCCAAATGCTAAACCAGGAGATTTCCGTTGGGTAGATACAAATGGTGATGGGGCTATTTCTGATGATGACAAACAGTTTTTAGGTACTAACATTCCTAAATATACTTTTGGTCTTACTCTAAACTTAGATTATAAAAACTTTGATTTTATGGCATTTGCTCAAGGATCAGCAGGAAGTAAAATTTTCCAAGGTTTAAGACGACTTGATGTTTTAAATGCAAACTATCAGACAAAAGCTTTGGATAGATGGGTTGGAGAAGGAACTTCTAACGATTATCCGAGATTGACTAATAATGATCCAAATAAAAACTTCAGCAATATGTCTGATTTTTATCTTGAAAATGGAAATTACGTACGTTTAAAAATTGTGCAGCTTGGATACACACTTCCAACTAGCTTATCATCTAAAATAGGTTCAGATAAAGTTCGTTTTTACTTAACAGGAGAGAACTTAATCACATTTACCAAATACACTGGATATGATCCGGAAATTGGAGGTCAGGTTTTTGGAGTAGATAAAGGAGTTTATCCACAAGCAAGATCTATTCTGTTTGGCGCTAATGTTCAATTTTAAAAAATTAAAGAATTATGAAAACTATAAAATATAAATACATATATATTGCTGTAGCAATGGCTGTCCTTGGATCTTGCTCTGAAGATTTTGTCACCATTAATCCGGAGGGAAAATTTGATCAAAGTACCTACTTCTCTAACGAACAACAATGTTATGCAGCATTAATTGGAGTTTATGACCCGATTAGAAAAAACACAGGGGGTTTTGAAAATCTTGTGGCAATGCTAAATGCTGGATCTGATGATTTTTATTCTGGAGGGGGAAGCGCGTCTGATGGAAATGGAATTCAAAATTTCTCTACTCACTCACTTACTTCAATAAGTATTCCGGGTAGTTACTGGAATGATCATTATCAAGGTGTTTCAAGAGCAAATATGTTGATAACAAAAATTCCTGCAGCTTCTATGGATAATGCGGTAAGAGCCAGATTTACTGCAGAAGCTAAAGCAATGCGTGCCTTTTATTATTTTAATCTCGTGAGATTATTTAAAAATATACCTTTGATTCTGGAACCTTTAGATACTCAGACTATTTATAGCCCAGAGCAGTCTACACCAGATAAAATATATGCACAAATCGAAAAAGATTTATTAGAAGCAATTCCAGATTTACCTAATAAACTCGATGCAGCTACAGAGTCTGGAAGACTTAATAAAGGTGCAGCTCAAGCAATATTGGGAAAAGTGTATTTGTTTGAAGGTAAAAATAGTGATGCCGCAGCAGTTTTAGCGGAGGTAAATGGTACACCAGGAGCAACAAATCAGTATGGAAATAAATTACTGGATAAATTTAGTGATTTATGGGTGACTTCAAATAAGTTTAATACAGAGTCAATATTAGAAGTATCTCACTCTAATGCAGGTAATTCTGACTGGACATTTTGGGGATCTGGTAAAGACGAAGGAAACTCTTTAAACATTATGGTTGGACCTAGAGGATATTCGAGACCAAAAAATTCTACTGCACCAGATCTTCCTTCAGGATGGGCATTTAGTGTTCCAACTCAAAAATTGTATGATGCAATGAAAGACGATCCAAGATTTGGAGCTACAATTCTTGATCTAAAAGCTTTAAAAGCAGCAGGACAAGCAGACTACATTCCGGCTTATCAGGATACAGGTTATTTCTTGAACAAATACCTTCCAAGACAATCAGATGTTAGTACAGGCGGAGGTAATTCAGAGTTGAACTACAAGCAAAATTCTTATATTATCAGACTTGCTGATACTTATTTAATGGAAGCTGAAGCTTTGGGATCTGGACCTAGAGCACAGGCTTTACTTGACGCAGTTAGAAATAGAGTTGGATTAACACCAGTTCCTGTTACGTTAGCGGCTATTAAAAATGAGAGAAGAATGGAGTTAGCTGGAGAAGGTCATAGATTTTTTGATTTAGTAAGATGGGGAGATGCAGCTGCTGCATTATCTGACAGAGGTTTCGATGCAGGCACAGATGAGATTTTTCCAATACCTTATACTGAGCTAAATGGTACTAAACTGAAACAAAACCCTAATTACCAATAGTAATAACTAATTAATCTTAAATCATAAAATATGAATTTAAATATAAATTTCAAAAAAAGTATATACCTAATGCTGTTTTTGGCATTAGGCTCACTTAATAGCTGTAACGAAGAATCGACTACAGGCAATACATTAAGCGGTTCAAATATTGATCCTTCATTTACTATAACTCCGGTTGCCGGAAAAGTTAATACATATCTTTTGACAGCACAGATAAGCGGTGTTATATCATCTCAATGGGATATCGGATATGGTCCTTACATGGGAAAAATGAACGAGGAAATTGTATTGCCAGATGCGGGACATTATACTATAACGCATATAGCTGTAGCGGCTGGAGGTGTAACATCAAAAGTTTCCCATGATATTACAGTAGCTGCTTCTGATCCTGCAAAACTAAATTTAGTAAAAGGAGGTTTCTTTAGCAATGCAGAAGATGCAGCTCAATGGACATCACTAAAACTAAGCCCAACTGGTGCTGCATTTTGGTCATTTGGAGAAGGAAGCGCAACACTTCATTCTCCCGGAGGAGGAGCGCAAGAAGCAATTTATCAAGCTATTGATGTTGTAAAAGACAAAGAATATACAATTGATATGTTTGCAACATCTGCTAGTGGTTCTGTTGATACATGGTTTGAAGTTTATGCTGGTAAAACGGTGCCTGTAGAAGGTGTGGAGTATAAAGACAATAAAGTAATGGGTATTAGTACTTGGGATGATTGTGGTAAAAACCCATTCTTAGGAAGATTATCTACTGTAGGATGTGTCAAAAATGATGCAACTAAGTCAGTATCTAATGTTGTAAAATTTGATACTACTGGTAAAATTTACCTTGTAATAAGAGGGGGTGGAAGTAATTTTACTAAAGATGGAATTACAATAGGAAGAGTCGAATTCCGAGCAAAATAAGTTTAAGTTAAGTTTAAGTTTGGTTGTAGATAGCCCATAATCATTATGAGTATGGGCTATTTTTAAATCTTGGACGATCAGGAAAGGTCTTTAAAAAAGGACTTTTATTTAGAATTAAAATATTAAGAAAAGAATGAAAAAAAATACTTTAAAGTTTCTGTGCATTTTGTTTTCTATAACAGCTGCTGCGCAACAAGCAAAAGCAAAAAAAGAGTTCACAACCAATGGAAAAAAAGTAGCAGTTTATACTACTGCTGAAAGTTCTAATTTAAGATTAACAGCAACTGATAATTTATCCTTTTCAGCATCAAAACAACCTCTGGAAACAGAAACTTGTGTTTTTGTAGAACCATCTAAAAAATTCCAGACTTTTATGGGGATTGGAGGTGCCATTACTGATGCGAGTGCCGAAATTTTTGCTAAACTTTCAAAAGAAAAACAAACAGAATTTTTAAATGCCTATTACGATAAACAAAAAGGAATTGGCTATTCTTTGCTAAGAACCACAATCCAAAGTTCTGATTTTAGCAGTGGAAGCTACTCTTATATCGCAGAAGGAGATAAGGATCTAAAAACGTTTACTATTGATCACGATAGACAATTTCGTATTCCGTTAATCAAACAGGCAATTCAGACTGCCGGAGGAAAATTATTGACTTATGTTGCACCTTGGTCTCCAAACGCTTTCATGAAAAGCAACGGAAACGTACTAAAAGGAGGAACATTATTACCAGAATATTATCAAACCTGGGCAAACTTTTATGTCAAGTTTATAAAAGCATATGAGAAAGAAGGAATTCCAATTTGGGGAACTTCAACTCAAAATGAGCCAATGGCCGTTCAAACTTGGGAATCTTGCATTTACACAGCAGAAGCTGAAAGAGATTTCATTAAAAACTTTCTGGGTCCAACTTTGAAAAAAGAAAAACTTGGAGATAAAAAAATTATAGTTTGGGATCACAATCGTGACCTGATGAATTACAGAGCAAACGTAATTTACTCTGACCCGGAAGCATCAAAATATGTTTGGGGAATGGGTTTTCACTGGTATGAAAACTGGTCAGGAGGAGATTCAATGTTTGACAATGTTGCAAAAGTAAATGAGGCATATCCAGACAAAAAACTTTTGTTTACAGAAGGATGTGTTGAAAAATTCGATGCTGCAAAATATCAATTTTGGGGTAATGGAGAACGTTACGGGATTTCTATGATTAACGATTTCAATAACGGAACCGTTGGATGGACAGACTGGAACATTCTTTTAGATCAAAACGGAGGACCTAATCATGTTGGAAATTTCTGTTTTGCACCTATCCACGCAGACACAAGAACAGGTGAATTAATTTACACGCCATCTTATTATTACATAGGGCATTTTTCAAAATTCATTCGATTAAATGCAAAAAGAGTGAGTTCTGCAGTTAGCAGAAGCGGTTTGTTAAGTACATCATTTTTAAATGCAGATGGAACAATGGCAACAATTGTAATGAACAAAACAGACAAAGAAATTACATATAATTTGATAATAGCAGCAGAAAAATCAGTAGTTAAAATTCCTGCGCATGCTATACAAACGCTTGTTTATTAATATTTTTTGAGTTAACAGAAGAGGGCTGATTTGAATCATCCAACTCAGCCCTCAATTTTTAACTTGAAATAAAATGCTTTTTGAAGTAACAATGAAGACCATCAATAGAATCTTATTAGTTTCAATAATAATCTTGCAAGTAAGTTGTTCAACATCAAAAACTGCAAACGGATCAGCTGTTTCTGCATCCAAAACAAATAAAAAAATTACGGTTTATACTACAGCCGAAAACACCAATTTGAGATTATCATTATCAGATAATTTAATTTCAAAATCTACTGCACAACAAACAAAATCCACGGTATCAATTTCTTTGGATGCCGATAAAACAGATCAGACTTTTTTAGGAATTGGCGGTGCAATTACAGATGCAAGTGCTGAAGTCTATGCAAAGCTATCTCCAAAAAAACAACAAGAATTCCTAACTGCTTATTACGATAAAAATAAAGGAATAGGATATACTTTAGCCAGAACAAATATTCATAGCTGCGATTTTAGCAGTGACAGTTATACCTATGTTGCCGAAGGTGATAAAGATTTAAAAACCTTCAATATTGATCACGATCGAAAATATAGAATTCCATTAATAAAAAGTGCAATTGAAACAGCCGGCGGGAAATTAACCTTATTTGTTAGTCCATGGAGTCCCCCAGCTTTCATGAAAGACAATAATGATATTTTGCACGGCGGCGTTTTGTTGCCGGAGTTTGCACAATCATGGGCAGATTATTATGTTAAATTTATAAGAGCTTACGAAAAGGAAGGAATCCCTGTTTGGGGATTAACCATTCAAAATGAGCCAATGGCAAAGCAAAGATGGGAATCTTGTATTTATACTCCAGAAGCAGAAAGAGATTTTCTTAAAAACTTTCTTGGACCAACATTAGAAAAAGAAGGACTGAGTTCTAAAAACGTTATAATCTGGGATCACAATCGCGGAGATATGTTAACCAAAAGGGCCAATCTTGTTTTCTCAGATCCTGCAGTTTCAAAATATGCATGGGGAATTGGATTTCATTGGTACGAAACATGGAACGGCGGTACACCTAAATTTGAATCAGTAGGTGAAGTCCACGAAGCTTTTCCAAATAAAAATTTACTTTTCACAGAAGGCTGTATCGAAAAATTTGATGCGTCAAGATTTCAATTTTGGGGAAATGCAGAACGATACGGACTTAATATGATCAACGATTTCAATAACGGAACCGTTGGCTGGACAGACTGGAACATTCTTCTGGATCAAAATGGAGGCCCAAATCATGTTGGAAATTTCTGCTTTGCACCAATCCATGCAGACACCACAAAAGACGAATTAATCTACACACCGATGTACTATTACATTGGGCACCTTTCAAAATTTATTCGTCCAAATGCAAAAAGAATTATTCAGACAATAAGCGATAAAAAACTAATAAGCACCTCTTTTAAAAACTCTGATGACACAATAGTCACAATAGTCATGAACCAATCAGACAAAGAGATTGTTTACAGCCTAATAAACCACAACTCAAAAAACACTATAACTATCCCGGCCCATGCTATGCAGACAATTGTATACTAACTGTGATACTAAAACTATAAAAATGAAACGAAATCTTAAAAACACCATAAACGCATTGTTCTTTGCAGCGGCAATATTCGCTCAGGTAAAATGCTCTTCATCAAATGATGCTGTCGATCCTGTAGTAACACCACCAGTTGTAGTGCCTCCCGTAACTGTAACAAACGATGTTGATTTCTGGCTTACAAAAGGAGATCAAAGTGTATTATTGGCAAAACAAACCGGAAGTTTAGGATTTGGTACAATCAGCAATAACTTTACAAATATCGAAGTTAATGCTTCTCAAAAATATCAAACAATAGATGGTTTCGGATATACTTTAACAGGAGGAAGCGTAGATGTAATAAATCAGTTATCAGCAGCTAAAAAAACGGCGCTTTTACAAGAATTGTTTGGTTCTGGAGAAAATTCAATTGGAGTAAGTTATATCCGAATAAGTATTGGAGCATCAGATTTAAACGCCTCTCCTTTTACATATAATGATCTTGCAGCAGGAGAAACAGATTTAGATCTTGCAAAATTTAATTTAGATAAAGACAAAACTGTAATTGCCCTTCTAAAACAAATTCTGGCAATTAATCCGAAAATCTTAATTCTCGCAACACCCTGGTCAGCACCGGTTTGGATGAAAGACAAAGACAGTTTTATTGGAGGACAATTGCAACCTCAATACTATGATGTGTATGCCAGATATTTTGTGAAATACATTCAGCAGATGAAAGCTGAAGGAATTACAATTGATGCTGTAACACCGCAAAACGAACCATTACATGATGGAAATAATCCAAGCATGTATATGTCTGCTTTACAACAAACGAATTTTATAAAAAACAATCTGGGACCAGCATTTAAAGCAGCAAATCTTAATGTAAAAATTATTGCTTACGATCATAACTGTGATAATCCAAATTATCCAAAAGCAATTTTGGCTGATGCAGCTGCATTTCCTTTTGTTGACGGATCTGCATTTCACTTATATGCAGGAGATATCAGTGCACTTACCAATGTTTACAATTCTTACCCAACTAAAAATGTTTATTTTACAGAGCAATGGACATCTTCTACAGGTGATTTTGGAGGTGATTTAAAATGGCATGTTCGTAATGTAATTATTGGTTCTATGAGAAATTACAGCAAAAATGCATTAGAATGGAATGTTGCCAATAATTCGTCATTCGGACCTCACACAGATGGAGGCTGTACAATGTGCAAAGGAGCATTGACTATAAATTCAAGTGAGGATTTTACACGAAATGTAGCGTATTATATTATTGCACATGCCTCTAAATTCGTTCCTGCAGGTTCTATTAGAATTGGCAGCAACTCAAGTGGAAATCTTCAAAATGCAGCATTCATTACACCATCAGGATCTAAAGTCTTAATTGTAGAAAATGACGGATCATCGACAGAAGTTTTCAATATTAAATTTAATGATAAATGGGTAGAGACCTCTCTAACCGCCGGATCAGTTGGAACCTATACTTGGAAATAAAGGAAAACAAGAAATAAAATAGTTTTTCATATGAGGAAAATAATTATAGCAGTACAGCTTTTATTTTCGATTACCGTTGTTGGATTCGTTATTTAGTGAAAATGCAGAAGGAAAACTTTACTTAGAAACAGAAAACAGTTCAAAATCAAAAATAATAATTCTGCCTTTAAACTGGAGGTAATGAAAAATAGAAACGATTATGTTATCAGATCCAGAATTGAAAACCGGGAGAAAATAAGATTGAAGCGGTGTTTGAAAAAGGAGGTTTCAATTTGAATTATTTTGATAATAAAAAAGTAAACTTAAAAAAAGGAAAAATTCAGGCATAATTAATTATGTAAGAATTTTAAAGTGATAAATTGTAAGATAATTGCCGTGGTGTATTTAATATTGATTATTTTGGTACATATAATTAACATAATTTTTAAATGAGTTTTTCTCTTTAAAGCTTTATAAAAACTAGCTTTACAGATTAAAATTTTTTAAACATGAAAAAGACAAACAAAATTATTTTAGTAGTATTCTTACTTTTTGTAAGCAGTGCATTTTATGGTCAAAATTTAAAAATCATGACCTACAATATTCGTTTAGATGTTGCTTCTGACGGTGAAAATGCATGGCCAAACCGAAAAGATTATTTTACTTCTCAAATACAATTTTACAGTCCCGATATTTTTGGAGTTCAGGAAGCGACACCAAATCAGATTATTGATATTGCGTCGGCTCTTTCTGGTTACAACAAATTTGGAGTTGGAAGAGAAGAAGGAGGACTGGGCGAGGCTTGCACGATTTATTATAAAAAAGATCGTTTTAAGCTGCTGGATTCAAATACATTTTGGCTGTCAGAAACTCCAAATGTAGTTTCAAGAGGATGGGATGCAGCCTGTAACCGAGTTTGTACGTATGGGCTTTTTAAAGATCTAAAAACAAAAAAAACATTCTATGTTTTTAATCTGCATTTGGATCATATGGGCGAAGTAGCCAGAGTAAAAGGAGTTCAGTTAGCCCTTTCAAAAATGAAGGAATTAAATACTAAAAATTATCCCGCTTTTTTAATGGGAGATTTTAACTCAGAACCAGAAACAGCTCAAATTGCAGAAATTAAAAAAGTAATGGATGATACCCGAGATGTTTCAAAAGAAAAACCTTTTGGTCCATCAGGGACATTTAATGATTTCAAGCACAATGAGCCGGTAACATTATTATTGGATTACATTTTTGTTTCAAAAAACAGCGGACTCACAATTCAAAAACATGCAGTGTTGAGTGATTCTAAAGATTTAAAATATCCTTCGGACCATTTACCTGTTTTAATAGAAATAGATTAAAAATGAAAAACATCAACAAAAAACTTCAAATCCTGCTTTTACTGCCGCTTATTGCGGTACAGATAAAATGCGGATCTTCAAAAAGTGTTGTGTCCAATTCTGGAAAAGCAGAATCATGGATTACAACAACAGATGAAACTTCAAAACTAAAAAAACAAGACGGTTTAGTTTTTAATTCAGAAACTAATTCAAACCAAACCATTGAGATTAACCCTTCTCAAAAATTTCAAACCATAGAAGGTTTCGGATTTTCTTTAACAGGAGGAAGTGCTCAGGCAATCATGAAACTGGATAAAACAAGAAAAGAAGCACTGCTTCAGGAATTGTTTTCAAGAAAAAAGGATGCCATTGGTTTAAGTTATCTTCGAATTAGTATTGGAGCATCTGATTTGAACGAGAAAGTTTTTTCGTATGATGATGTACCGGAAGGTCAAACAGATTTAAAGTTAGAACATTTCAATCTGGGACCGGATTTGAATGATGTGATTCCGGTTTTGCAGGACATTTTAAAAATAAATCCTAAGATTAAAATAATGGGTTCTCCATGGTCGCCTCCGGTTTGGATGAAAGACAACGGAAGTTCTAAAGGAGGAAGCTTACAGCCAAAATATTACGAGGTTTATGCGCAGTATTTTGTAAAATACATTCAGGCAATGAAATCTCACGGAATTGTTATTGATGCCATTACACCACAAAACGAACCTTTGCATCCAGGAAATAATCCGAGTTTATTAATGCTGGCAGAACAACAAGCTGATTTTATTGGAAATCATTTAGGACCTGCATTTAAAACGGCAGGAATTAAAACAAAAATTGTTGTTTACGACCACAATTGTAATAAACCTGAATATCCTTTGACAATTTTAAAAGATGCAAAAGCAAATCCTTTTGTAGCCGGATCTGCTTTTCATTTATATGAAGGAGATATTAGTGCTTTGACAGCTGTTCACGATGCATTCCCTAATAAAGATTTGTATTTTACAGAACAATACACCGGATCAGGAAGCAGTTTTGAAAGCGATTTGAAATGGAGTGTAAAAAATGTTGTAATTGGTTCAATGCGCAACTGGAGTAAAAATGCCCTTTCATGGGGATTGGCAAATGATGAGTATTACAAACCTTTTACGCCAGGAGGATGCTCAACTTGCAAAGGTGCTTTAATGATTGATCAAAATCAAAATATTAAAAGAGAAGTAGGGTATTACATCATTGCTCATGCTTCTAAATTTGTTCCGGAAGGTTCTGTTAGAATTGAAAGCAATGTTAGCGGGAATCTGCATAATGTTGCGTTTAAAACACCAGAAGGAAAAATTGTTTTGATCGTAGAAAATGACGGAACTTCGGGAGAAACATTCAATATAAAATACAATCAAAAACAAATTTCAACTTCATTAAATGCAGGTGCAGTAGCCACTTACGTTTGGTAACCAATACTAATTTCATGAAAAAAATAACCACATTTGCCTTGCTGATAGTTTCGCTTTTTGCGACAGCACAGCAACAAACAGTAGATCAAAAAGTAAACGATCTATTGAAGAGAATGACAATTGAAGAAAAAATCGGCCAGCTTAATCAATACACCGGAGATAATCAGGCAACAGGACCAATAACCATTAATCCAAACAAACAAGCGGAAATAAAAGCTGGTTTAATAGGATCTATGCTTAATATCATCGGAACAAAATATACCAGACAATATCAGGAACTGGCAATGCAGTCACGCTTAAAAATTCCGTTATTATTTGGTCAGGATGTTATTCACGGGTACAAAACAACCTTTCCGCTTCCATTAGCCGAAGCGGCAAGCTGGGATTTACAAGCAATTGAATTGGCGGCCCGAGTTGCTGCTACAGAAGCTGCAGCAAGTGGTGTACACTGGACATTTGCACCAATGGTTGATATTAGCCGCGATCCTCGCTGGGGACGTGTAATGGAAGGGGCAGGAGAAGATACTTATCTAGGATCTAAAATTGCTTATGCAAGAGTAAAAGGATTTCAGGGAAATAAATTAGGAGATTTAAATTCGGTAATGGCTTGTGTAAAACACTTTGCCGCTTATGGCGCTGCAGTTGGCGGGAGAGATTATAACTCCGTAGATATGAGCGAAAGAATGCTGTGGGAAACCTATCTGCCTCCCTTTAAAGCTGCTTTAGATGCCGGAGCAGCAACATTTATGAACTCATTTAACGATATAAACGGAATTCCTGCTACAGGAAATGTGCATTTGCAACGCGATATATTAAAAGGAAAATGGAATTTTCAGGGATTCGTAGTTTCTGACTGGGGCTCTATCGGCGAAATGGTGGCACACGGATATTCAAAAGATCTTAAAGAAGCAGCCTATTCAGCAATTACAGCCGGAAGTGATATGGATATGGAAAGTAACGCCTATCGATATAATTTGGCACAATTAGTAAAAGAAGGCAGAGTTTCTATTGATTTAATTGATGATGCTGTAAAACGTATTCTTCGAAAAAAATATGAATTAGGTTTGTTTGATGATCCTTACAGATATTCTGATGAGAAGAGAGCAGAAAAAGCTTTAAATAATCCGGAACATAGAAAAGCAGCTCTTGAGGCAGCTCAAAAAAGTATTGTTTTATTAAAGAACGAAAACCAGACCTTACCCATTTCTAAAAGCGTAAAAACGATCGCTTTTATTGGACCAATGGTAAAAGAGTATAAAGAAAATATGGGATTCTGGTCTGTAGAACTTCCAGAAGTTGATTACAATAAATGGATCGTTTCGCAATGGGACGGTTTACAAAACAAAGTGGGTAAAAACACTAAATTACTTTATGCAAAAGGATGTGATATTGACGGCACAAATAAAGATGGTTTTGCCGAAGCAGTAGAAACTGCGAAACAAGCCGATGTTGTAATCTTAAGTATTGGTGAAAAGCGCGACATGAGCGGTGAAGCAAAAAGCCGAAGTGACATTCATTTACCTGGCGTTCAGGAAGATTTGGTGAAAGCAATTCAAGCGACAGGAAAACCAGTTGTGGTTTTAATAAATGCAGGAAGACCTTTGGTTTTCAACTGGACAGCAGATAATGTTCCAGCAGTTGTATATACCTGGTGGTTAGGAACTGAAGCTGGAAACGCTATTGCAAATGTTTTATTTGGAGATTACAATCCATCAGGAAAACTACCTATGACTTTCCCAAGAGAAGTAGGGCAAATTCCTATTTACTACAATTATTTTAGCACAGGAAGACCAGCTAAAAATGAAAACGAAACCAATTATGTTTCGGCTTACATCGATTTAAAAAACTCACCTAAATTTCCTTTTGGTTACGGATTGAGTTATACAAAATTCGATTATTCAGGTTTGAAACTTTCTTCATTAAAAATCAAAAGCAGCGAAACCATTAAAGTTTCATTTACATTGTCAAATGTTGGAAAAGTGACTGGAGAAGAAGTGGTTCAGTTATATTTAAAAGATAAATTTGGATCTGTAGTGCGTCCGGTTTTAGAATTAAGAGACTTCCAAAAAGTAAAATTGAATGCAGGAGAATCGAAAACAATCGAATTTACAATCGACAAAGAAAAGCTTTCTTTCTATAACGATAAATTAGAATGGACGGCTGAACCCGGAAATTTTGAAGTCATGATTGGAGCTTCGTCAGCAGATATTAAACTAAAATCAGATTTTGAACTACTTACAAATTAGTAAATTAAAGTAGAAAAAAAATGGGACTTTTAAAGTCCCATTTTTTTATGATAGAAATTATTTAAGACGTTTCTTAAAATTATATTTCAATAAATTAAGCAAACCTTGCTCGATAATATCAATTCCAACTCCAAAATTACTATCAGCAATCGTATGATGATCTGTTCTAAATTTCTCAAAATCTTCTGACGCAATTTCTATGTTTACCAGAGGTTTGAAATCAATAAATATTGAAGCGCCATTTTTAGTCACTTTTTTACGGCTTGTAAAATCAAAATAAGGATTATTAATCGTACTTTCCTGAATAGTAAATTTCTCTTCTGTATCTATTCTTTGATCTGTGCTAAGATTTATTTCATATTTCTCATTATCAAAATTATGCCAGAACGGAATGTCTTTGTGCATAAAATCGCGCGCATTGTTCTTAACAATATTTCGGTCAAAATACATTAAAAAGCGATTCTTTTGAGCATCTGTAAAATACGGATCATCAATAGAAGCATTATACTGAATTGTAAATTCGTTTAGTTTTTTGTCGTCGCTTACAATTTCAATTGCAGCATCATTAAAAATGGTTCTAATATCAGTTCCATTGCGATCATTAGAATAATTCAAAGTATAAAATAAGAAATTGTTCCAGCTGTCTATAATCTCTCTTTTATTAGTGTTTTTGAAATACTTACGCATATAATTGGCGCGATTTCCTTTGTAAGTTGTCGTAAGTTTTAATTCTCCTTTTTGATTTTGAGCAGTAAAATCTGCTCTTTCGTTAATACCATAATAAGAAAAAGTATGCGGCTTTTTAACCTGAAGCTGTTGGTTAGGTTTCACTTCTAAATAATGCATAAAATAGATATAACCTCGATTTTCTATCAAACCAAATTCATCTCTAGCTGTAGCATCAATAAAATACGTCTCATCTTTATAATTGATTTTTACAATTACATGATTAAATGTTAATAATGACGGCAGATAATGTTTAATATAATGATCTGAATTGTAGTTAACTAAAACAACAGACGAGTCAATATTGATATAATCCAAAACCACTTTCAGTAAAACCGATTTTGCTTTACAATCACCTTGTTTGTTTTCGTAAGTAATAGTAGGTTCCTGTGGTTTATGTCCATTCATTTCATCAGCATTAAATACATAATACACATGGTTTTGAACATAATCTATAGCAAACTGAAGCTGTTCCTCTTTATCTGAAATTGCATCAAGCTTTTCCACTAATTTTGGAGCAAACTCTTTCAACGAAGATTGCTTATAGATTTCTTCGTATAATGGTGAAATATAATTAGACAAATCAGTCCAATTGCTGTCTGTAGCAAAATCAATAAATGGAGCGATTTCCCTGTTAGAATCAACAAAATTGATATAGTTTTCTTTGTCAATAATAAATCTTTCTCCTTTTTTTAAGTAATTTATTTCTGGTTCTAAAACATTTCCTTGTTCATCTCTAAAAAATGTTTTTTTGTACGCGATTGTCTTTTCGCGTTCATTGATAAAAGTAAATTTAAAAGAACCGTATGCCCAATAATTACTTGGACTAATCCAAATGTATTTAAGGAATTCTTTACGCATAAAATCACGTTCAGTAAATACCTTTACCCTCGAGTCTTCTAATATTAAAACATCATATAAGCGAAGATCTTTAATCGTAATATTTACTTTTTTATTACTGCTCAAAATACCTCCCTCGCTTTGATTTTCGCTGTCAAGGACTTTTATTTTGGTATCAGGAATTTTATCAACTAAAACGCCTTCTCTCAAAACACTGATTCGGTGTATGATATATGTTTCATTTTCTTCAACAACCATATCCATAACCGAAGCATTTTCTAAACTTGAAGGCTCATTTAAGGTATAAGCAACACAAGCATATTCACTGTTTTCTGTATCACTTGTATAATATATCTTATCAAGTAAATAACAAAATTCTCTTCCTTCCTCTACTTGCTTATTTGAGAAATCAGATTCCTTTATGAATTCTACAAGCTGTTGGTCTATAATATTTGATGCCCAGTTTTCAGGCTTTTGAATTTTATACTTTTCTAAATCGACTGTGTTTTCCATTTTTTCTATTTTAATCTTTCGCGGCTATTATTTTAAGTATAATCGTACTTTTAGACAAACAAAAATATAGATTTTTTACGGATAATTTTCAATTACTTTTAAATAAAAATCCCCGCTATTGCGGGGATTAAAAGTAATATAGCAATGGGAATTGCGTCTTATTTTAATACTGTATTTATAAAGTCCATAGCGCCAATTCCTTTATAGGATTCAATTAATGCTTTATCCAGGGCTTCTCGTTTTGTTTTTTTATTTTTTACTTCAGTCTCAATTACATGATTAAAAATCCTTTCCTGTTCTTCGCTGTATTTTAAAGAAGCTTCAAGCAGATACGTTTTAGAAACAAATCCGAAAGAAGACCAGATTTTTGTTCTAATTTTTTTGTTGATATTTTTTAACGGATTGTTCATGTTCTTGTGCATTAACTTCAATTCTTAATCCTTATCAAAAATGTACTTGATGTCCAGTATTTTGCTTTCTGATTTACGAATTTTAACAATTTTTTTTGTAATGTGTTATTATGACGCAATGTACTTATTTTTTTAATTAGTTTTGTAATTTTAACTAAAATTGTTATTTGTACACTTTTAAATTAGTTGTTGCATAAATACTTTATAGTCTCATTTTTTTTAAAGATTACATTTTTTTAAAAAATAAAGTAAATTGCAAGCTTCATTGCAAACCCATAACGAGATTAATCACATATAAAAATGCTGAAAACAATTATAGAAAATAATGAAAAATACCAGCCGGGACTTTCTATAGATTGTGTGATTTTTGGTTTTCATGACAATCAGATAAAAGTTTTATTGATCAAAGTTCCTCACAATGAACGCTGGTCTCTGCCTGGAGGGTTTATCCCAATAGACCAGGATATTGATACTGCAGCGGTAACCGTTTTAAATGAAAGAACCGGAGTAGAAGGCGTTTTTTTGAGACAATTTGCCACTTTCGGAAAAATAAAACGGAACGATAATCATTTTGGAAATGAAGTTTTAGAATATTTAAATATCGATCCTGAAAAAGGAAAATGGCTTACTCAGCGTTTTGTAACAATAGGCTATTATGCCTTGGTTGATTTTTTAAAAATTGTTCCAACGCGCATAAACTCAGGGGAATTTATAGAGTGGATAGATCACAAAGAAGTTCCTGAACTCATTTTAGATCATAAAGAAATTCTGGACAAAGCTTTGGATACACTGCGAACAGAATTAAATTTAATGCCTATAGGTTATAATTTGCTTCCTGAAAAATTTACAATGCCGGAACTTCAAAAATTGTATGAAACCATTTTGGATAAAAAATTAGACAGAAGAAATTTTCTACGAAAAATTACCAATATTGGCATTTTGAATAAATTAGATGAAAAGAAAAATAATGTGGCCCACAAAGCCCCAAACTTATATTCTTTTGATAAAGAAAAATACGATGAAGTTTTAAAAAATGGTTTAAATCAAGGCTGGTAAATCAAAGTCTAACTTTAAAATTTACGATTATGGTTTCTTTTGAAGATTTTAAAAAAGCAGCTTTATCCTTTGAAAATGCAGTTGAAGAACCACATTTTGAGAAAACCTCTTTTCGGGTAAACAAAAAGATATTCGCTGCTTTTGATGAAAAAAACAATCGCGCCGTTTTAAAACTAAACGAAATCGATCAGTCCGTTTTTTGTGCTTCAAGCGAAATGATTTTTTATCCAATTCCCAACAAATGGGGAAAACAAGGCTGGACAATTGTTGAACTTTCTAAAGTTCGACCAGAAATGTTCGAAGATGCTTTAAAGCTTTCTTATCAAAACGTAGCTCCAAAAAAGAAGAAATAATCTATCTGACAATTGTTCTAAAAGTCAAATTTACTCTAGGTTTTTGAGTAGTTTTTGTTGGCGGTAAACGATGTAACCAATGTGTCTGCGTTTCATCTTTCATAACCAATAAACTTCCATGCTGCAAAATTAAGGAAACCGTTTCTTTGGTTTCTTTGTGCTTGAAAGCAAATTTGCGTTCAGTACCAAAACTTACAGAACCAATTGCACCATTTTTTTTCAAATCTTTTTCGGCATCGCTGTGCCAGGCCATTCCTTCCTCGCCGGAATGATATAAGTTTAGCAGGCAAGAATTGAAGGTTTCTCCCGTCTCAGTCTCAATTATTTTCTTTAATTCCAATAATTCCTTCGTCCACGGAAGCGCTTTTTTAGTAGTATTCGAATACGTATATTCAAATTCCTGATCGCCGTACCACGCCACTTTTCTTTTGGTTAAAATTAATTTTCCAAAGATTATGGCTTCATCATTTTTCCATTCAATTGTATTCAATAAAACATCCAAATAACGATTAGAATCTTCTCTCGAAAATAATTTTCCGTAATAATTTACAGTTCCGTCTTTCGGAAGTAAGTTCGTTGTTTCGTTTATTTCAGGATTAAATAAGTCCATTTTTCCAATTTAAATATTCAGGTTTCATACAATGTCCGCAAGGTCTGAAACCGTTTTGTTTTGCTTCTTCTGCAGAAAAAAAGAAAACCCGGTTTTCACGTTTCATTCTTTTTCCCGAAGAACATTTCAGCGTCCCGTAAATTTTTAGTTTCCGGTTTCCACCGAAACAAATCTCCGCATTTTTAATTTTATTCCGAAGATTTGAATCTGAAATTTTATTATGTTCAATCATAATTTTACCATATTTTATTCTGTAGAGACGCACAACAGTGCGTCTACGCAAAGATTGTCGACATAGATTACTTACGTTACAGTCTTTACAGATATATAAATAAATTTTTTGCCACAGATTTACAAGGATTATAATGATTAAAAATCTGTTTAAATCTGCCAAATCTCCGGAAGAAATTATCTTTCTTTTTTGATTCACATTGCATAGACGCACTGCTGTGCGTCTCTACAGATATATAAATAAATTTTTTGCCACAGATTTAAAGGATTATAATGATTAAAAATCTGTTTAAATCTGCCAAATCTGCGGGAGAAATTATCTTTCTTTTTTGATTCACGTTGCGTAGACGCACTGCTGTGCGTCTCTACATATATGCGTTATTTTGAAACCTCTGAACCTTAATTTAATGCATCATGAAAAATAATTCCCAGCGTATATCTTTCGCCAGAATGAATTTCGCTTACCCCATGTTTCATATTCACTCGATAATAACCTTTTGTGCCCTTTACTGGTCTAAAATTGGTTGTAAAAACCAAAACGTCACCCTTTTTTGGTTTTAAAACAATAGCTTTCGACTGCGCTCTTGGCGTTTGCTCTGTCAATACAAATTCGCCTCCAGTAAAATCTTCATCAGGATCAGAAAGGAAAAGTACAATTTGAATGGGAAAATAAATATCGCCATATAAATCCTGATGTAAAGTATTGAAACCGCTTTCTCCGTATTTTAAAATTAAAACAGTTGCTTTCAATTGATTATTATCGTGACATTGTTTTAATAATTCTTCGTGTTCATTTGGGAAAATGGTATTGATATTCAAAGCTTTCATCCATGCATTTGCGATTGGAGCCAATTTAGGATAAACCGTAGAGCGTATGTTTTGAATTAAATCGGGCAGAGGATAATTGAAATATTTGTATTCGCCCAAACCAAATCGATAACGTTCCATAACGACCGTTTTTCGATATAAATTTGTATTATCATAATCGAATTTTAAGTCTTCACATTGTTCGTTATTGAGTACATTCGGAATAATGGCAAAGCCATTTTTATGCATAGATTCGGTGATGCTTTCCCAATTTTGAGAAGCAATTTTAGATTGTATAGTTTGCATAAATGTTTAAATAAAGATGGGTTTTGACAAAGCATATCCGTAGAGACGCACAGCAGTGCGTCTACACAAAGATTGTCGACAAAGATCGTAGTCAATTCGTGACGGAATACATAACGTTAGACGCACTGCTGTTATAAATTATAATTGAGAATTTACCTGCGCACCTTCCCAGCCAATTATGGCAGTTTTTCGGGTATTTCCCCACATATAACCGCCAAAAACTCCTGAAGACTGAATGACGCGGTGACACGGAATTAAAAATGCAACCGGATTACTGCCAATTGCAGTTCCAACGGCGCGGGAAGCATTTGGTTTTTGAATTTGATGTGCAATAGTTCCATAAGTAGAAAGCTGTCCCATCGGAATTTTTAATAAAGTTTCCCAAACTTTCAGTTGAAAGTCAGTCCCTTTTAAATGCAGTTTTATTTCAGATAATTTACTCCAGTCATTTTGGAAAATGAAAAGTGCATTTTGCTGCGCTAAATCCAGTTTTCTGGTAAAAGCGGCATTCGGAAATTTATTTTTTAAATCATTAAATCCGATTGCTTCATCTTCAGCGAAAGCCATAAAACAAACGCCTTTTTGAGTCGAAGCTACAATGATATTCCCAAACGGACTTTCGGCAAAACTGTAGTTTATTTCCAGATTTTTTCCGCCATTTTTATATTCGGCAGGCGTCATTCCTTCAATATTTACAAATAAATCATGAAGTCGGCTGGTTCCTGAAAGTCCAGTTTCGTATGCGGTTTCAGAAATAGTGGACTGATTTTCTTTGAGTAATTTCTTAGCGTGTTCTAAACTGGTATATTGCAAAAATTTCTTTGGACTTGTTCCTGCCCAATCGCTAAAAAGCCTTTGAAAGTGAAACGGACTCAAATGCACTTTCTCTGCAACCTCATCAAGATTGGGCTGCTCTTTAAAATTAGCTTGGATATAATCGATGGCATCTGCAATTCGATTATAATTGATGGTTTCCTGTGTGTTCATTTTCATTCAATTTTATAAAGCAAATATCGATTGGTTTTTGCTGGTATAAAATCCGAAACTTGCGGAAGTTTTTGTTTTGTTTCACGTTTTAGGTTTCAAGTTGTTTGGAAAGTGAAACCTAAAATTACAATTCCTTTTCCATTTTATAATTAATCAATTCAATGCACAAACGAATATTTTTTTGTTCTTTTTTTGCAATAAATCCTTTCTTTTCAAAAAAAGGTCTTGCAGTAATACTAATATCCGAACTTATAATTTTTGAATGTTGATTTACGGCTTCAAGTTCTAATGCTTTTAAAAGTTTATCTGCAATTCCTTGTCGTTGAAAATCTTTATGTATGTAAAAGAAATCAATATAATTTCCATCTTTTAAAGTTCCAAAACCAGCAATTTTGTTTTCAATTACTGCTAATAAAACGTATTGTTTTTCAATTACTTCAAGCCATCGTTCTGTGTTTTTTACGCCAGAAATCCAAGCTTCAATTTGTTCTGGATTGTAATCGTTTTTGCATACAGATTGTATCGTTTCGATATATAATTGCTGCATTTCATTTAGATCTGAATTTGTTGCTTTTTTGAAAATCATTTTTTGAAATTTAAAAATCAGTGTGCCGTAGTTTTAGAAAAAACATTGATGACTACAACCCCAATTATAATTAAACTCAATCCAATTATAGCTGGTAAATCAGGAATTTCTTTAAAGAAAACAGCACCAATAACTGTAATTAAAACAATCCCGACTCCAGACCAAATAGCGTAAGCAAATCCAACAGGAATAGTTCTGATGGCAAAACTTAGACAATAAAATGCCCCGCAATATCCAATAACCGTAATGATGCTCGGAATTAATTTGGTAAATTCTTGAGACTTTTTTAATGCTGTTGTAGCAATGATTTCGAAGATAATGGCAATAAATAAAAACAAAAAATTTTTCATGGTTTACGTTTTTTTACAAAGTTAAGTTTTGTACAAAACCGAAATGAATTATTTAAGAGTATTTTCTTTTTTAGAAGAAACGCTTATCAACTTATACCCATTTTCTGTTCGTAGAAACTGAATATGATCTTGTCCAAAATCGTTTTTGTTTTTTGGATTGATAATGATACTTTTTACAGGATAAATCCATTCTTTTGATTCATTACAATTGTTGAAATAATTTTCATATTCACTTGATTCGAAAATAAACTGATTTAACCCGTCAGAAGTGACAAAGTAATCCGTTTTTGGATTTTTGAGATCCTGAAGTTTTAATTTTAAATAAGTGTAATTTTGATTGACAAATTTAGCTTTTGGTGAGTTTATCCAGCCTTCAGGTTCTTTCCAATATGTGATTTTGTCAAAAGAATGTTTTTCTAAATTGGCTTTAGATAAATCTTTTAATAAATTGTTTTTTAACCACTCTGTAAATTCTTTGTCAAAATTTATAAAAGAATAATATTGTCCGTCTACTCCAAGAAA
This sequence comes from Flavobacterium sp. HSC-32F16, assembly GCF_024171645.1. Classification (GTDB taxonomy): domain Bacteria; phylum Bacteroidota; class Bacteroidia; order Flavobacteriales; family Flavobacteriaceae; genus Flavobacterium. The sequence goes on from NZ_JALKAC010000002.1 coordinate 893,673, forward strand.
GTTATCTCTAATTGGATCTTTGCTGGGCTCTTTAGATTTTTCTAACGAATAAAAATTTAAATCGTCGTTATAGGCAAATTTTTCAATTAGAATTTTGTTATTACTATCAATTAAGAATTCTTTTCCGCCTGTCCAGAAAAAATGCTCTCCATCTTGTTTTTTTTCGGCATCTTTCAAGGCTATGATTAATCCGTTTCTAACTTTTGTTATATTGCTGTATTCTGCTGGAATTACAATTTTTCCTTCACCATTAAATATTCCCATTTTATCGGTTTTGTTATCTTTAAACCTAATAAAACCTTCGTTTTCGCAATCTGGTCCATTGTCAAAAATATATAAACTGTCACGGCCTGCTATTTTTCCGGTTTTGGTTAAATAATAGCTTTTCCATTTATTGTTTTCTTCTTCAGTAACGGCAATTATGTTTTCAAATTTATGGGCGATGGTGATTCCCATAAATTTTGGTTCGATTTTGATAATGCCTTTTTTATCTTTAAATCCTATGTGTGTGGTGTCCTTATCCCAAAATGAAATCCAAATATCATCGTTTTGAGCAAAAACTGAGAAATTAAGAAAGAATAATAGGCAAAGTGCAATAATCTTTTTCATAAAAATTTACTTATCTGAGATGAGTTTCTAATTCATTGTTTTTTGCTTCTTCAAAACAATCAGAACATAACATTTTAAAATCGGCTTGGGCTTGAAAAACATCAGTCCATTCTTCGCCATTATCTAAAAGATATTGTTCGCATGTTCCGCACCAGGCAATTTGAGGAAGATCTTCTTTGGCTTCGGAATAGAAAAAACCGACTTGCTTTTTAGAGTCTATTGCCATTGCAATGTGAATACAGCTGAAAGACATTTCTTTTGAACCATGTATTTCACATAAAACTTTTTCGATCATACTTTTAAGAATTTTATTTTTGGGAGTGTTCTTCAATTTCAAATTTAAACTTAAAATCTCAGGAATCATAAATAATATCTGACTATTTGATGTTATTGGTCTACGTATGTGTGTGGGATAGAATTAAGATTTTAAAGCAATCTATATAGTTTGATTATTCGATAGTTTGACTTTAAATATGTTAAAATATTCTTTTGGGTTTGAAGCTAAAATTGTACTTTTCAAAAAAAAAATATGAATCGAATTGTATTGATTTTGATGAGCCTTAGTCTTTCTGTTTTTTCTCAAAAAAAGCAGCCCAGCAAAGAGGAAAAAGAAATGATTTACGGAATTACTTATAACACCGGTGCAGCAATCTTTAAAGTTCCTGATTTTCCGTTTAAAAAAGTGACTAGAAAAGTCGATGAAATTCAAAAGAAAACAATTCAATCTACCGAGGTTATAAATTCATCTGTTGATACGCTTATTTCGCGAGGAGTTTTGAAATTAGAGAAATCTGAATATGGATATAACTTATTGTATAATTCTCGCTTTCCCTCGTATTATAAAGGGAATGATGAGACAGATATTGTGCGATTTCAACCTGTAAAGAGTAATTTGTTTAATTTGAAAAAAGAGTTGATTGAAATCAAGAACATCGGTTCATCTTCTTTCGGAAGCGAATCATCGTTTAAATACTTAAACGGAGAAACTACTAATGTGAGTTTTACGACATTGCATAAACAGGATCAAATAAACAATGCTGTAGACTTTAAAAATAATAATGAACTCTCTGAAATTAAAGGGAGTGTGACTTATAATATTAAATTTATTACAGATTACTCTCAGGTAAAGCTTTCTTCAAAGAATATAGGAACTACATTTAAATTAAATAACATTGAGTATAATTTAGTTGATATTATAAACAACGTGATATTAATAGAAGCAGTCGATCCTAAAAATAGAGATAATGAAATTCGTTTAATTAATTATGATGAATCTGGGAATGTTCTAGTTAATTACAGCGATAGTGAAGTGGAGCAGTTAAAAAAGAAAAATAAAAAAATAAATGGGGAAAGAGCTGGTTTCAGCGATATAAAAGGGAATATAAGTAAGTTTATTTTTGATGCTTTTAAAGCCAATCCAGCAATAACTTTAGAGGAATATAGAAAAACATTTACGATAGAAGATATACTAAATGAAAAAAAGAAGTATATATTCATTAATACCATCGCGCCAATTAAAAATGATTTTGTTCTTTATGAACCTGTTTATGGTATCGACAGAACTTTTGAGATGATTCCAAATCAGGAAAAACCAGCGCCTAAAAAACTTCTGGCAGAAGATTATAATGCTCCGCAGTTATCTGCAAATTGGAACGAGAAATTATTTGGAAATATTAAAGAATACACAGAGACTTATTATAATACATCAAAAAAGAATGGTAAGTATGTAAAAGGTAAAATGCAGTATTATATAACTTATAAAAAGAACTCAAATGGCGAATTTGTTGAAGATAAATTTTTTCCCAAAAAGTCTGATTATCCAGTGAATAAATATAATAGTTTAAAACAAAAGATCGAGTCAATAACGTATGATGATGATGAAAAAGTTACTGGGAGAACAATTTATATTTATGGATCGGGAAATAAATTATTAGAAGAGAAAAGTTATTCTGATAGTGATACTTTAAGAAATGTAGTGAAGTATCAATACATTAAAAACAGCATCATAAAAACGAGTTTTTCTTATGACTATCTGAATGGAGAAGCAGAAGCAACCGAGTCTCAAGATGATTTAGTATATGATGAAAGAGGAAACCTTATAGAAGAACATTTTAAACTAAATAAAAGCGATTCGGGTTATAGTGATGAATTAATTATTTTTAGCAAGTACAACTCCGATAATAGAAAAATTGAATCATCAAGTCAAGATTTCCAGGCTCTGGGAGACGGTAAAATTAAATTAGATACAAAAATGCAATATCTTAAAAATGATGATAAAAAAAACTGGACCGAAATGCTGGTTGAAGGAAAATTAGATTCAAAAAAACCAAGTGCAGATTTTGTAGAGCGAGTATTTGTATATGAATAGAAAATTTAAATACGGGATTAATTTTAAATAAAACAGATAAAAAAAACCGCTTTGTAAAAGCGGTTTTTTTATAAAGAAATTCTAAATCAGAAATCTAAAACAGATTAATATCTGTAGTATTCTGGTTTGAACGGACCTTCAACAGGAACACCAATATAAGCAGCTTGATCGTCACGTAAAGTTTCTAATTCAACGCCTAATTTAGCTAAGTGTAAAGCAGCTACTTTTTCATCTAAATGTTTTGGTAACATGTAAACTTCATTTTTGTAAGCTGCGCTGTTGTTCCATAATTCAATTTGAGCTAAAGTCTGGTTTGTAAATGAGTTACTCATTACAAAACTTGGGTGACCTGTAGCACAACCAAGGTTTACTAAACGACCTTCAGCAAGAATGATGATATCTTTTCCAGCGATGTTGTATTTGTCAACTTGTGGTTTGATTTCGATTTTAGATGCACCGTGGTTTTTGTTTAACCAAGCCATATCAATTTCGTTATCGAAGTGACCAATGTTACAAACAACAGTTTTGTCTTTCATTTGCTCGAAGTGCTCTCCAAGAACGATATCTTTGTTTCCTGTAGTTGTAATGATGATATCAGCATTAGCAATTACAGTGTTTAATTTTTTAACTTCATAACCGTCCATTGCAGCTTGTAAAGCACAAATTGGATCGATTTCAGTAACTGTTACGATAGAACCAGCACCTCTAAAAGAAGCAGCAGTACCTTTTCCAACATCACCGTATCCACAAACGATTACTCTTTTTCCAGCTAACATTAAGTCAGTTGCACGACGTACAGCATCTACAGCAGATTCTTTACATCCGTATTTGTTATCAAATTTAGATTTAGTAACAGAGTCGTTAATGTTGATTGCAGGCATTGGAAGAGTTCCCGCTTTTACTCTTTCGTAAAGTCTGTGAACACCAGTTGTAGTTTCTTCAGAAAGACCTTTAATTCCAGGAACCAATTCAGGGAAACGGTCAATAACCATATTAGTTAAATCTCCACCATCATCAAGAATCATGTTCAATGGTTTTCTGTCTTCACCAAAGAATAAAGTCTGCTCAATACACCAGTCAAATGATTCTTCGTCAAGACCTTTCCAAGCATAAACCTGAATTCCCGCAGCAGCAATAGCAGCAGCAGCCTGATCCTGAGTAGAGAAAATGTTACAAGAAGACCAAGTAACCTCTGCACCAAGAGCAATTAAAGTTTCGATTAAAACCGCAGTTTGAATCGTCATGTGTAAACATCCAGCAATACGTGCACCTTTAAGAGGTTGTTCGTCTTTATATTCAGCACGAAGCGCCATTAAACCTGGCATTTCAGCTTCAGCTAGTTCAATTTCTTTTCTTCCCCAAGCTGCAAGAGAAATGTCTTTTACTTTGAAAGCCACAAAAGGCGTAGTTGTAGTACTCATTTATATTATATTTGTATAATTGTAAAATTTTTGCAAATTTACGTAATACCTTTTTAATTTTACTAATTTCTATAAGATTTGTGAAATCTTTAATTTCTTAATCTTTAGAATTTTAAGTAACTGTTTTTTGAAAGAAATAATTTGGATAAATTATATTAATTTTGTGACAGGTATATTTTCGAGTACACAGAAAAACTTTGGAATCATATAATTTGGAACTTCTTGTGATATCCAGTGTATGAATTCTGCTTCACAAAAAACTGCATTTTGATTCATAACCAAATCTGCATGTATTTTGCTTATTTGATTTTCATCTATTACATTTTTAATTTTTACCCATTGTATATTTGGGTTTTTATAAATAATATTTTCTATTTCTACAGGATATACATTTTCACCTCCAATAATCATCATGTCATCTTGTCGGCCTTTAATAAAAAGGTATCCTTCATTATTTCTCAAAACTAAATCTTTGGTAGGTATATCAGTATTATTTTTGTTGTCTGATGACCATTCACATTTTATAACTAAATGCCCTACTTCATTTTTTTTAGCTAAATTTTGATTTGAATTTATTATTTTGACCTCAACTCCTTTTATGGTTTTTCCAATTGTGTCCGGATATTTTATTAAATCCTCGTGCGTAGCAATTGTGCAAACGCCAGTTTCTGAAGTGCCGTATAAATTATACAACTTTGTGAAAGGTGTTTTGTGAATTATTTTGACGACATTAGACTGTAAAATATCGCCTCCAGAAATAATGTTTTTTACTTTTGGGTTTACATCTGTCAACTGATATACTTTTTGAATCATTAGAGGAACCGTTATCCAGTAATCAGTCTCTTCTTTGTTTAAGAAAAACAATGTTTTTTCAGAATCAAACTTTTTAAAAAGACGAATTTTTTGGGTCATAAAAATGGATAAAAACAAGGAGGCAAGACCATACCCGTGAAATAGAGGTATTGAGATTAAGGTAGATTTGTTTTTTTTTAAATGTAATTTTTGAACAATATCAAAAAATGGATTAAGGAAATTTTTTATCTTAATTTTCCTTTTTTCAATTTTTGGTTTTCCTTTTGTGCCGCTTGATAAAACGGCTATTTTTCCTTTTTTTCGTTTTAAAATATTTTCTGTTTTAGGAGTTGAATCAAAATCGATAATTTCATCATAACAAAACAAAGGAGTTTTAAAAGATGAAAAATCAGCAAACAGAGTCTTTTCAGCCAGGATTAAATCTATTTTATGTGTGCTTAAAAAAGTATCAAAATAGCTCTTTTTTTGATTCGGATTCAGTAAAAAAATAGTAGTGCCCAAACCAGAAACAGCAAACAAAGATTTTACAAACTGCACAGAATTTGCACCAACTATAACAATTTTACTATTTGATTGTATATTGAATTCTTTATTTAAATAAAAAGCCATTGCAGCAGATTGTTTGTACAATTCGTTGTAGGACAAATGCTGGTATTCGTCTTGAATATAGGCATTTTCTTTAGCTGTTTTTTTAACTGAATCGAGCAGGGTTAATAAGGTAAATCCGTGTTTGTTTATAGATTTTACCATTCTTAAGATTTGCATAAATCCTAAGATTTGTAATTTAGATACTGCTTTCATCATCTTTTTTTAAGCTGAAAAAAGAAATTTTTTCCCAAATTTTTTCCCCGAAAAAACTACCTAATTGAGGAAATATAAGCCACCAGGGCTTACTGCGGGTTTTTGAAGAATATAGGAGTTTAGCAATTCTAAAAGCAGCTTGTTCGGGCTGCATAGCCGGATAGTTTTTGTACTTTTTATTTGGAGCAATCATTTTTGTTTTGACCAAAGGCAGATAAATTGTTTTAGCCTTTATTTTCATAATCTTCCATTCGGCAGTATTGCATCTAATCCATTGATCAAAAGCGGTTTTAGAAGCCTGGTAAGCAGCCCATTTTGGAGCTGGCAGAAGTAATACATTTATGGCAGAAACGTTTATTATGTGTCCGTGTGAGGCTTTAAGCAATGGCGTTATTGCCAGGATTATTTTTATTGGTGCAAGGTAATTAATAGAATTTGTTCTTGTAAAATCGTGAAATCTACTTAAAGAGTTTTCTAACGAACGCATAATCGATTTTCCGGCATTCGAAACAAAAACATCAATTGTATCAGTTAAAACATTGAGTTCGTTAACTGCCCTGTCTACTTCGGTTTCCTGATAAAAATCGGCAGTAATCAAACTGCATTTCGAACCATTTTTCCTTACAATGTCTGCAATTGTATTTAATTTTTCGGCTGTTCGCGCAATTAATATTAAGTGAACATCGTAATTGGAAAAAAGTAATGTCAATTGTTCGCCAATACCATAACTGGCACCTGTTATAACGATAGTCTTTCCTGAAATTGTTTTTTGCAGTTTTATACTATCAAATGCCATATCTGGAAATAATAATTGCTCAATAAAAGTTTTTGCCACCTTAGATGTTTTAATTAGCTGCAAAAAATGTCTTTACAGGGATTGATTCTGCTGAATATTTTGTAAAAGTTGTAAATTTACAAATTGAAGACGGATATAAAACAAATGTCGAGGATATTATTTTTTTATTTGGCTCACATAAAAATATGCAATAAGAACATTCTAATTTTGAAATAAAAAAGCAATGCCACTTTATAAAACGATCAACTATAATGCCTCAACCCAAATCTTAATTTGGGAAATAACAGAGTCTCTTGAAGAATTATTGAGTAAAGTTGTGTTGAAAGAAAAAACGCAAAAAAGATTTGACGGCATGAAATCGCAAATGCATCAGCGGGCTTTTTTGAGTGTTCGAATGCTGATTCAGGAAATGGGATTTACAGATAAAGATTTACATTATGACGAATTTGGAAAGCCTTATTTTGATTGTCATAATTTTATCTCAATTACGCATTCCTATCATTTTGCCGCAATAATTATCAGCCACGAAACCGTGGGGATTGATATGGAATTGCAGCGTGAAAAAATTCAGAGAATTGCTGATAAATTTACCGATTTTGAATGCAGTTATTTAAAACCGGAATTTACAGAAGAATACATAAAAAAACTTACCGTAATCTGGGGAGCCAAAGAGGCTATCTTTAAAATCAGAAATGAAAAAGGAATCAGTTTTAAAGATCATATTAAAGTTGGGGACTTTTCTTTAGAGAAAACCCAAACGCAGGCAAGTCTTCATTTTGATAATTTGATCAAAGATTTTGATGTTCATTACGAAGAAATCAAATCAGATAATTTTGAAGGTACTTTTACTTTGGTTTATGCTTTCGAGAAATAATTTTTAGCTTTAGCCTTAAACTTCACTTTCTTTTTGTCTGTGCTGAAACATACTCATATACAAAAAAGTGCTCATTTTACGGGCACGTCTTTTTAAGGTTTCTACATTTTCGCCTTCAAAATGCTCATCTAATGTCTGAGCCCAATGATTAAGCCAGATTCCAAATTCGTTTGCCGTTATTTTTTCGTCAAAATGAGCATCAACTTCATTGTGAACAGCGTGTGGATTTCCTTTGTACTTTTTTACAGCAAATAAATTGGTTTCCCAAAAATCAGTCAGCTTTTCGAGATGAGCATCCCAATCGGTAATCATTTCATTAAAATAAAAGCCGATTTCTGCATCGGCTCTTATTTTATCATAGAACTGATTTACTAAAAAAGCAACGTCATCTCTATTTTCTATTTGTTTTTTCACAGAACAAGAGTATTTAAAACAATAAATAAAACGCTTAAAATTGAACTCAGAATTAAAAGGTTAAAAACCACTTTGTGTTTCATTTGAGCCAAAATAGAAGTATTTACAAAGATACAAGCTAAAACGATAATTGCCAGCTGAATCATTTGAGGAATAGAAGTTCCGTTAGATAAAACATACATTGCAGCAGCACCTCCTAAACAGCTTTGCCCAATTACTGCCATTGCAGCAGAACCCATGTAATTTTTATTGAAAATGTCGAATGTGGTTTGATATAGTGTCATGATATTCAGATTTTTATATGACAAAGATACGGCCGCAATACAACTGTGTTTTATGATTAAAATCATAAAACGAGAACTTTTTTATCTGTATACTTTTCTGTTTACAATCTTCAATTCTCCTTTTTTTTCCAAAGCTTTAATTGCTCGAATAACAGTTTCTACCCGCAAGCCGGTTAAATCTCCAATTTGCTGTCGGGTAAAATTGATGAGGTAACCATTCAATTCCTTTTTAAAATTAAAGTAAGCAATTCCGTGATCAATTAGTTTTAAAACGCGGTGTTCTGGTTCATGTGTCGAAATTTCGGCTGCCATAATCGATTTATAATACAATCTTTGTGCAAGATTTTCGATTATCTTGATACTGATCGCAGGATTTTCTTCCAGCAGTTTCATGAAATTTGGTTTTGGAAGCGCAAAAATTTCGCTGTCTTCAACTGCAATCGAATTGGCTGGATATTTTTGATTTAAGAATAAAGGCGGTTCGCCAAAAGATTGATCCCTGTAGAATATTCCCTGAATAAATTCGCGTCCGTCATCATTGTAATTACTCATTTTAATTTCACCCGAAATTATCTGATAATAATGAGTTGGCAGATTTCCTTCTTCAAAAATAATATCATTTTTGCCGAAAGACTTTTTTAATGTACCGTAATTCTCTAATAATTCAGCTGGTATCATAAAATGTTTTCTTGGATTGTTAACAGAGACTTTGCAAATATAATTCATTCATAATAGTTCTTCTACGTTAAAAACTTTTTACTTTTACAGCCATTATGGAGCAAAAAATACTTATTACAATCCATCAGCAAATTTTAGAAGCCAAAAGAAATGGTCAAAAATTATTAGCCATACTTCTGGATCCTGATAAAATTGTTTGGGAAAATTTGGATCATTTATTACTTAAAATAAATCAATCTCCAGCAACCCATATTTTTGTTGGCGGCAGTATTGTTCAAAGTACAATTTTAGAAGATTTGATAGGGCAGCTAAAACAAAAAACAAACCTGTCGGTTGTGATATTTCCAGGCGATCCTTCGCAGATTTCACCGCAAGCAGATGCTATTTTGTTTTTGTCGTTATTATCTGGCCGAAATCCTGATTATTTAATAGAATATCAGGTCCAGGCAGCACCAATCTTGAAGAAAACCAATCTTGAAGTTATTTCAACAGGGTATATTTTGATTGAAAGCGGCAATGAAACTGCTGTTGCCCGCGTTAGTAAAACAGAACCTCTTAATCGTGAAAACCTTGATTTGGCATTAGCAACAGCACAGGCGGGCGAAATGCTTGGCAATAAATTAATTTATTTAGAAGCCGGAAGCGGTGCTAAAAAGCCAGTGCCGTTAGAAATGATTTCACTCATTGCTCAAAACATAGAAATTCCTGTTATTGTTGGAGGAGGAATTGTAGATTTGCACGGAATTAAAAAAGCATACAACGCTGGCGCCGATTTAGTAGTTATAGGAACTGCTTTTGAAAACGACAGTCATTTTTTCGATTCATAATTAACAGCCCTTTAAATACCGTAAAATGATTGATTTTTTCCTCGAAAGTTATAAAAATGCACCATTATGGCATATCATTCTGGAATTTTTGGTATTTGTTTTTGGTATCTTAAGCGTATGGTTTGCTAAAAAAGAGAACATTTGGGTTTATCCAACGGGATTAATTGCAACGGTAATTTCAGTTTACCTTCTATATATTGCCGGTTATATTGGAGATATGATTATTAATGCTTATTTCTCTGTTATGAGCATCTACGGTTGGTATATGTGGTCAAAAGGAGCAACGGTTGAAGATAATCTGCCAATTACAAGGACGAATTCTAATGAAAAAATAATTGGCGCTGCATTGTTTGTAGTAACCATTTTTGTAGTTTTCGGGATTTATAAATATTTTGATTACGAAATCAAATATGACAATTATGTCGATATGATATCGTCTGGTATATTTTTCGCAGGTATGTGGTATATGGCGAGGAAGAAAATTGAGAACTGGACACTTTGGATTATCGGTGATATTATTGTAGTGCCTCTTTATGCTTATCGTGGCTTAGGGATGCTGTCACTTCAGTATTTAATATTTACAATTTTGGCTATTTCAGCTTATTTAGAATGGAGAAGAATCTTAGACAGCAAAAAACAACAATCATAAAAATTGCTTTGTTTGGTCCTGAAAGTACAGGCAAGACGACATTAGCAAAACAACTTGCAGATTATTATGAAACCGAATGGGTTCCAGAATTTGCACGCGATTATTTACAGCAAAAGTGGGAAGAAAATCAGCATATCTGCACAGTTGATGATATGATGCCTATTGCGTATGGACAGACTGTATTAGAAAATGAAAAACTTGCAGAGTCTGAAAAATACTTATTCTGCGATACTAATTTAATGGTTACTAAAGTTTTTTCTGAAGTTTATTACGGATTTTGTGATCCGCTTTTAAATGAAGCTGCTTTGAAGCATAACTATGATTTGTTTTTCCTTACAGATATTGATGTTCCTTGGGAAAAGGACGATATAAGAGATACTGCGGAAGGAAGAGAAACTGTATTTTCTGTTTTCAAACAAACTTTAATCGATAATAAAAAACCTTTTATTACTCTTTCTGGTGATAAAGAAAGTCGTTTAAAGAAAGCGACTCTCATTGTAGATGCTTTGGGAGCTTTAAAAGAAAAAGGATTGTCATCTCAGGATTTTGTCGAAATCTATAATCATGGTATTCCTTTCGAAAATATCCTGGAGCAATTGGACATATTTAAAAACGGAATAGCAAAAAGTAACTTAATAAGCCCAGCAACAATCAATAATGGAATTTTAAGTTTGTCTGAAGCTGATTTTGAAGAAAAAGCTGCATTTTTTGACAAGCAGAAAGAAAGCTTAAAGATCAAAAAGTTTGTTCCGGCTTCAGGTGCTGCAACAAGAATGTTCAAGTTTTTAACGGCTTTTTTGAATGATTTTGATATTCAAAAAGAAACTATAAATGCTTACATAAATAGAAAAAATGACAAGGAACTTGCAATTTTTATTGTGGGTATGGAAAAGTTTCCTTTTTTTGAAACTGTTCATGAAAAACTAAAAGAAATTTATCCTGATTTTGAAACTTTAGAAAGAGATTATAAGAATTATTATTTCATAAAATTACTATTGTCTCAGGATTATTATAATTCAGCAAATAAACCAAAAGCAGTTTTGCCTTTTCACTTATATGATACACACATCGCAACTCCCATAGAGGAGCATTTAAACGAATGTGTACATTATGCGACAGCTAAAAATGTTTCTAATTTGCATTTTACGGTTTCAGAAATACATCAGGAGTTGTTTGAAGCTGCCGTCGATGCCGTAAAAGAAAAAATCGAAAACCCTTCGGGAGTAAAAATAAATATTGGGTATTCTTATCAAAATAAAAGTACTGATTCAATCAACGTTGATTCAAAAAATAAAATTGTAAGAAGTTCAAACGGTAATTTGGTTTTTAGACCTGGCGGACATGGAGCTTTAATTGAAAACCTGAATGATCTTGATTCAGATATTATTTTTATCAAAAATATAGATAATGTGATTCAAAATCATATTGATAAGATTGCATTGTATAAAAAAGCTTTAGGAGGAATTTTAATTGCTGTTCAGCAAAAAGTCTTTGGATATTTAAATGCAATTGAAAAAAATGAAGTGAAAGAAAGTGATCTTAAAGAAATAGTGGATGTTTTAATGCAAAAGCTGAACATTCAAATGAATAAAGAATTCAATAAGTTTACTTTTGAAAATAAGATCATTAAAATAAAAGAACTGTTAGATCGTCCAATTAGAGTTTGCGGAATGGTTAGAAATGAAGGCGAACCAGGCGGCGGACCTTTTTGGGTAATGAATGATAAAGGCGAGATTTCATTACAGATTGTTGAAACATCTCAGGTTGACTTAGCGAACAAAAAGCAACTAGAAATTTTAGAAGAAGCAACGCATTTTAATCCGGTTGATTTGGTTTGCGGTATTAAAAATTATAAAGGAGAAAAATTTGATCTGAAGCAGTTTGTAGATCAGAAATCTGGATTTATAGTGGAAAAAAGTGTCGAAGGAAAAGCGGTAAAAAGTTATGAACTTCCTGGATTATGGAATGGATCGATGGCAAATTGGTTAACAGTTTTTGTTGCTGTACCTTTAATTACTTTTAATCCGGTAAAAACCGTAAATGATTTATTAAAACCAGCACATCAGCCACAGTAATGGATAACGAGAAAATAATATCAGAATTAAACTTCAAAGCCGTTAGAAGCAGTGGTGCGGGCGGACAGAATGTAAATAAAGTTTCTTCGAAAGTTGTTTTATCTTTTGATTTAGAAGCTTCTCACGTTTTATCTAATGATGAAAAAACACTTTTAAGAGAGAATTTATCAGCTCGTTTAACTTCTGAAAATATCTTAATCTTAAATTGCGACGAAGATCGAAGTCAGCTTAAAAACAAGGAAATAGTTATAAAACGTTTTTTAGAAATTATCAAAAAAGGTTTGTTTGTACCTAAGGTTAGGAAGGCGACAAGGATTCCAAAATCGGTAATTAAGAAAAGAATTAAAGACAAAAAGAATATTTCTGATTTAAAACAGTCCCGAAAAAGACCAAACTTAGATTAAGTGTAAATTATATAAAATTTCAAATTCCAACTCAAATAAGCTTTTGGAATTTGGATTTTTTTTATTGGAATTTCTTTCTTTGGAGTTTAAGTTTTTAACATTACATTTGCATTGTCTCAAAGGGGTGCTCTAAATAACGAGCTGAGATCATACCCAAAGAACCTGAGCGAGTAATGTTGCTAAGGGAAAAAACGACAATTTTAAGCGTGAACACTTTATATTGTCGTGGAACACATTTATTAATTTAACAAAGAATAATTCCCCCTTTTATTCGTAATTTTTTACGAATGAAAACTATTTTTGAAGGTACTAAGGTACTAAGTTACAAAGGTTCTAAGTTGAGCCAAAAATCTATTTTCTTTACTCTATTCTCTATTTTCTTTACTCTATTCTCTTACGGACAGGAACAAGATTCAACCCAAGTTAATCAGCTTGATAATGTACTGGTTTCTGCAGTTCGTGTCACGTCTAAAACACCAGTTACGTTTAGTAATATGGATAAAAAGGAAATAAAACACCGAAATCTTGGTCAGGATATTCCCGTTTTAATGAATTATCTGCCATCTGTAGTAACAACTACCGATGCCGGAGGAGGAATTGGTTATACAGGAATCAGAGTCCGTGGAAGCGATGCAACAAGAGTAAACGTGACCATAAACGGAATTCCATACAACGATGCCGAAAGTCAGGGAACTTTTTGGGTTAATATGCCTGATTTTGCTTCTTCTGTAGAAAGTTTGCAATTGCAGCGTGGAGTTGGAACTTCTACCAATGGTTCATCTGCTTTTGGAGCGAGTTTAAATATGCTTACAGATAGTTATGCCTCTAAACCAACTGGCGAAATTTCGAGCTCTTTTGGGAGTTTTAATTCAAATAAAAATACGGTAAAATTTAGTACAGGTTTATTAAATGATCATTTTGAACTTGCCGGACGCTTATCTACAGTTAAATCTGATGGTTATGTAGATCGTGCAAGCTCTGATTTGAAATCTTATTTTCTTCAGGGAACGTATGTTGGAAAAACTACTTTAATCAAAGCTTTAGTTTTTGGAGGAACACAAAAAACATATCAGGCTTGGAACGGAATTGATGCTGAGAAGCTTAACTCACACCGAAGATACAATTCGGCTGGAGAATATACAGATGAGTTTGGAAATACTCGCTATTATGACAATGAAACCGATAATTATAACCAAGACCATTATCAGCTGCATTGGAGCGAATCAATTTCAGATAAATGGAGTACAAATCTGGCCTTTCATTATACTAAAGGAAAAGGCTATTTTGAAAATTATAAACCAGATGCTTTAATGTCTGAGTATAGTTTAGCGCCAGCGAATGATATTGCAACAACAGATTTGATCCGTCAAAAATGGTTAGATAATGATTTTTATGGAACAACTTTTTCTGTAAAATACAAACAAGAAAAACTTGATGTTATTCTTGGCGGAGCATGGAATAAGTACGAAGGTGATCATTACGGAAAAGTTATTTGGGCCCGAGATGCTTCAACTTCAGAATTAGGAGATCATTACTATGATGATTTTTCGTCAAAAACAGATGGGAATGTATTCGCTAAAGCAAATTATCAGTTTACAGAACAATTAAGTTTTTACGGAGATCTGCAATATAGAAATGTACATTATAAAGCTAATAGTGCCGAAACTGGTTTAGTAAACGATACTTTCAATTTCTTTAATCCAAAAGCGGGTTTAAACTACGAGATCAATCAAAAAAATAATCTTTATTTTTCGTATGCACGTGCTAATCGGGAGCCAAACAGAACCGATTATGAAGGCGGAAATGTGAAACCTGAGAAACTAAATGATTTTGAATTAGGATGGAGATTTAATTCGGAGAAATTCCAGTTGAATTCTAATTTCTATTATATGGGATATAAAGATCAATTGATTTTAACGGGAAGATTAGATGATGTTGGGGCGCCAATTCGTGCTAATACTGAAAAAAGTTATCGTTTAGGATTTGAATTTGATGCTACAATCCCGCTTTCGGAAAAATTCATCATCAGACCTAATTTTACCTTAAGCAGTAATAAAAATGTTGATCTGGCAGTTGAAGGGCAATATTACGGAACAACAAAAATTGCTTATTCTCCCGAAGTTATCGCCGGAAATATCATTGTGTATAAACCAATTGAAAACTTATACGTTTCATTACTGCAAAAATATGTTGGAGAGCAATACATGAATAATATTGAGCTTCCTGAAGCAAAATTGGCAGATTATTTTGTGAATGACCTGAATGTATCTTATGAAATAAAACCAAAATCAATTTTCAAATCAATTACAATAACAGGTTTGGTAAATAATATTCTGGATAAAAAATATGTTTCAAATGGAGCAATGTGGGACATTTATCCATCCTATTATCCGCAGGCAGGAATTAATTTTCTAGCTGGACTAACATTAAAATTCTAAAAATAAAAAAGCCTGAAAATTTAAACTTTCAGGCTTTTTTATTTTTAATTGTAAACGTGAATCACTGTTCCGCTTACCTGAACTTTATATTGTTTTAATGGATATTCTTTTGCCCCAAGCCCTGTAAATAAACTGTAAGAAGTTTTATCGCAAGAGCAAACAGCATTGATGCCATCAATAGTCATGGCAACGCATGAATTTATCTCCTGATTTGGACAAGCAGCATCAAAAGCATTATAACCGCTTCCTGCATTAAAAATGATAATTCCTTTTGCTCCATTATTAGGAACAATAACGGCATTACTCACATATTTAAGATTGGAATACGAAGGCAGATTCATATCTACAGATAAATTAACAGAATAACTCGGTATATACGGGTTTTTGTTACTGCGTTCGCTGTCGCTGCATGAGAAAAGTACAGAAACGAAAAGAATTATGAGCCAGAATTTTTTCATTATTTTAATAAGAATTAGTGAAACAAAAATAATTTATTTAGATTTGATTTTTATATGATTAACATATAATTATGTACTATTAAAAATAATAGTATATTTGTAATACAAAATCCCGTCCCGATGGGATTTTTTCTATTTATGTAAACGATGAAGTTATGAGTAAAGTATCTTATTATACCGCAGAAGGGTTAAAAAAATTAAAAGATGAATTAGAGCATTTAAAAAGTGTAATGCGTCCTAAGGCATCTCAAGATATAGCAGAGGCAAGAGACAAAGGCGATTTATCTGAAAACGCTGAATACGATGCTGCAAAAGAAGCGCAGGGTTTATTAGAAATGAGAATTGCTAAATTAGAAGAAGTATATTCTAACGCAAGATTAATTGACGAATCACAACTAGATGTTTCGAAAGCTTTGGTGCTTTCTAATGTAAAAATTAAAAACCAAAGTAACGGAATGGAAATGAAATATACACTTGTTGCAGAAAGTGAAGCCGATTTAAAAACAGGAAAAATTTCTGTAACCTCTCCTATTGGAAAAGGTTTATTAGGAAAATCTGTTGGCGAAGTAGCAGAGATTACAGTACCAAACGGTATTTTGAAATTTGAAATTCTAGAAATTTCAAGAGACTAAAGTTTTTATTGTTTAATCGGTTATTCTTTTGATCGGTTAAATGGATAAACGTTAAACGATTAACCGAATAAACAATGAGCAGCATATTCACTAAAATAGTTAATGGAGAAATTCCAGCTTATAAAATTGCAGAAGATGATAATTATCTGGCTTTTTTAGATGTAAATCCAAACGCAAAAGGTCACACACTTTGTATTCCAAAACAAGAAATCGACAAGATTTTTGATATGGATGAAGAGTTGTACTTAGGCTTGATGAAGTTTTCTAAAAAAGTTGCGGCAGCATTAGAAAAAACGATTGCTTGTAAAAGAATTGGTATTGCAGTTGTAGGTCTGGAAGTTCCTCACGCACACGTACATTTGATTCCATTAAACCACATGGATGAAATGCGTTTTCAAGATAAAGTATCACTTTCAAAAGAAGAATTTGAAGCTTTGGCAAAAGACATTCAGTCTAATCTTTAAGATTAGCAGAAAATAAAAAAAACACCAATTCAGTTTAGAATTGGTGTTTTTTTTTTGCTTTTTTTTAAATAGGATTAGTGGTTTCATAAATGATTTGAAAAGTAGTTCCTTTTCCAATTTCAGAATTGAGAACTTTAATATTTCCGTTATGATATTCTTCAACAATTCTTTTCGTTAGAGAAAGTCCCAGTCCCCAGCCGCGTTTCTTGGTAGTAAAACCCGGTTCAAAAATAGTTTTGAATTGGTTTTTTGAAATTCCGCTTCCCGAATCTTTCACGTTTATTTTTATATGATGCAGATCTTTTTCGATATAAAGATCCAAAGTTCCTTTTCCTCTCATGGCATCAATAGCATTTTTAACCAGATTTTCGATAGTCCAGCTGTGCAGCGTTGGATTAATCAAAGCAAAAATTGGCTTTTCGGGAACCTGATAAGAAAAAGTAACTTGTTTAGAAAAGCGCGATTGTAAATATTCGTACGTATTTAAAGTTTCTGCCACAATATCATGTGGTTCTAGAACAGGAACCGAACCAATTTTAGAAAAACGATCTGTTATGGTTTGAAGACGTTCAACATCTTTTTCAATTTCAACTGTTATAGATTGATCAATATCTTCTGTTTTTAAAATCTCAACCCACCCAATTAAGGAGGATAAAGGTGTTCCAATTTGATGTGCTGTTTCTTTTGCCATTCCGGCCAGCAATTTATTTTGCGTAGCCATTTTTGTGCTTTTGTAAAAATTATAAATCAAAGCAACACACAAAAAGATAATCAGCAATAAGGCTACAGGATAATATTTAAGTTTGTTAAGTAATGCCGAATTTCCATAATATAACGTTTGATACTTTCCGGGAGCATATTCAAAAGTTATGGGTTCATTTTCATTTTTCAGCTTATTTAAAAAAACTTTTCTTTTTTTCTTATCATTAAGAATTTCTTCAGGAACATTTTTGGCGCTTACCACTTTGTCGTAAAGTATCAGTACAACAGGAATTGAAGTATTATTGCTGAAAATTTGAAGCGGAAGTTCAACATCAGTATTTTCGTCAGCATTTACAATTGTAATCTGTGCATTCACAAAAAGCTTCATTTTTAAACGTTCTTCATTCTTAAATATCTGGAAAAATGTATAAGTATTCCAGAGAATCAGTGAAATGATTAAAAAGGAAATGAAAATTATAACCCAACGAGTTGTATTTCTACTTTCAGAAAAGCGCATAAACTAAATTTTGAGGTATAAATATAACGAAATAAACACATTTTATATTTTGCGGGGCCTTAAAAGATTTTTTGTTTTAATCTTCAAAAACTATTTCTTTCAATTGAACGATTTCAATACTTTTGTAAGACCAAAAATGAGTTTTGGTTAAACAGAAAAAATTATGATAAGCATTAATCCAAAAGAAATACCTACAGCACAGCTGCAGGGATATTTACAAAGCGCAGTTGGCCCCAGACCCATTGCTTTTGCAAGTACTATAAGCGAAAAAGGAATTCCTAATTTGTCGCCATTTAGTTTCTTTAATGTATTTAGTGCTAATCCGCCCATTTTGGTTTTTTCGCCTTCAAGAAGGGTTCGCGATAATACCGTAAAGCACACTTTGATCAATGCAGAAGCTACAAAAGAAGTTGTAATAAATGTAGTCAATTACGATATTGTACAGCAAACATCATTGGCAAGTACTGAATATGGAGACGGTGTAAACGAATTTATAAAAGCAGGTTTAACGCAAATTCCGTCAGATTTTGTAAAACCTTATCGTGTAAAAGAATCTCCAGTTCAGTTTGAATGCAAGATTACGCAGATTATTCCGTTAGGAACAGAAGGAGGGGCAGGAAACCTGATTTTATGTGAAGTAGTAAAAATTCACATTCACGAATCAATTTTGGATGAGAATGGCGCAATCGATCAGCATAAAATAGATTTGGTTTCAAGACTTGGTGCAAATTGGTATTCAAGATCCAACCAAGGGCTTTTTGAAGTCGCAAAACCATTAACAACTTTAGGTGTTGGCGTTGATGCTATTCCCAATTTTATTAGGGAAAGCCCTGTATTTGACGGGAATGACCTCGGAAAATTAGGCAACGTAGAAACCTTGCCCACAAAAGAAGAAGTTAGTATATTTGTGAAAGAAAATTTTTCTGTAAAAGGAGTTTTAAGTTCAGATGATCAGGAAAAAGTTCATTTAGAAGCCAAAAAATATCTCAATAAAGATGATGTTGAATCAGCCTGGAAAGTGCTTTTAGCTAAAAAATAAGAAAAGAAATAATAATTAATTATAGACGAAGATGGAAGTTATAGGAAAAGTAAAAGTGGTTAATCCTGAGCAGCAAGTTAGTGCTTCATTCAAAAAAAGAGAGTTAGTAGTTACTACAGATGAGCAGTATCCGCAGCACATTTTAATCGAATTTACACAAGATAAATGCGATTTATTAAGCAGCTATAAACAAGGTGAGGCAGTAAAAGTTTCTATCAATTTAAGAGGAAGAGAATGGGTTAATCCGCAAGGAGAAACTAGATATTTCAATAGTATTCAAGGTTGGAGAATCGAAAGAATGGCACCAGAAGGTCCTGCACAAACACCTTCAGTTCCTGCAGCAGAAGCTTTCGCTCCAGCGACAAATTTAAACGAAGACGAACCAGACGATTTACCGTTCTAAGAGTTTGAAATTCAGTTTATTAAATTCCAAATTCCAATTCATTTATGTGAATTTGGGATTTGGAATTTTATTTTATTCTGAGTTTTCTCCTTTCAGTCGAAAGGACAAGAATTGGATTTTGAAATTTAAAATATTGTAATTTAAGATGTATTATTTATTTGAAGATTTATTTTTTCCTCCAGTTTCAGAAGCCGATGAAGAAGGTATTTTGGCAATTGGAGGCGACTTAAATCCTGAACGATTAAAACTTGCTTACAAAAGCGGCGTTTTTCCTTGGTTTAATCCAGGCGAACCTATTCTTTGGTGGGCGCCGGATCCTAGAATGGTTTTGTTTCTGGATGAATTAATCGTTTCAAAAAGTATGCGTAATGTTTTAAATCGAAATCAATTTACAGTTACTTTTAATAAATCCTTTAAGGATGTAATTTTAAATTGCCAGCAGATAAAACGAGACGGTCAAAACGGAACTTGGATTTCAAATGAAATGATCGAAGCGTATTGTAAACTAAATGCCGAAGGAATGGCTAAATCTATTGAGGTTTGGCAGGATGAGGTATTAGTGGGCGGTTTATACGGAATAGATTTAGGCCATGTTTTTTGTGGCGAAAGTATGTTTTCTAAAGTATCTAATGCTTCAAAAGTTGGATTTATACATTTGGTAAACCATTTAAAAAAAGAGAATTACAAACTATTGGATTGTCAGGTTTATAATCCGCATTTAGATAGTTTAGGTTGTCGTGAAATTGATCGCGACGAGTTTATGTCCATTTTAAAAGACAAATAAAAATGAGTGCAGTTCATGTTGTAAAAGAAATTTATATTTATCCAATAAAAAGCTTGGCAGGGATTAGCCTTCAGTCTGCGCATGCCGAAGAAATGGGTTTTGAAAATGACCGCAGATGGATGTTGATTGATGCTGAAAATCAAATGATAACGCAAAGAGAACATCGTATAATGAGTCAGTTTTATCCACAAATTTCAGATGGAAAAATCAGTATTACTTTTCAGGACCAAAGGCATGAGTTTTCTATAAGTGAACATTTGAAAAATGCTATGAAGGTGAATGTTTGGGAAGACAAAAGTGAAGTTGTTGAGGTAAATCATGAAACATCAAAATGGTTCAGCCAGCATTTAGGATTTGAATGTAAATTGGTAAAAATCATAAAAATAGGAGATCGTAAACATGAAAGCTCCAAAGCGAAACAAACTTTCAATGTAAGTCTGGCCGACGGTTATCCGTATTTATTAATCGGATCGAAAAGTCTGGATTTTTTAAATGATAAATTGGATGAAAAAATCACCATAAAAAGATTTCGTCCCAATATTGTAGTCAGCAGCGAAAATCCTCATGAAGAAGATGATTACAACACTTTTAATATTGGAGAAGTTCAATTTAAAAACATAAAACCCTGCGGAAGATGTATTATGGTTAACAACGATCCAGAAAATGGACGTTTAAAAAAAGAGCCTTTAAAAACCTTAAGCAAATACAGAAATGTAAATAATTCTGTTTTATTCGGAACCAATATCGTGAGTTTAAATTCTGGAAATATTAAGGTTGGAGACGTACTTGTTTTCTAAAAATTCAGTTTTGTAAAATTCCAGTTTAGTGTATTAAAAAGAACTAACTCATTTTTTAAAGTTGGTAATTCCAGAATCAATTTCAATGTTTCGTGCGCCATCATATTTCCAATAATTCCGGGTAAAGTTCCCAAAACACCATTTAAATCACAATTCGGAACATCTTTCGGATCAGGCATTTCTGGAAATAAATCTCGCAGATTTTTACTCCCATTATGATTGAAAACCGCAATTTGGCCTTCAAATTTTAAAATACTTCCATAAACTAAAGGTTTATTTAATTCAACACAAGTATCATTTACCAAATAACGCGTTGTAAAATTATCTGAACCATCGACAATAACATCATATTGCTGAATCATTTTTGATGCATTTTGAAAAGTTAGTTTTTCCTGAATTGCCTCGACTTGAATTAACGGATTCAGTTTTGAAACTACATTTTTAGCCGCAATTGCTTTAAATTGTCCAACTTCATTTTCAGTATATAAAATCTGTCTGTGCAGATTATGAATTTCGATTGTATCAAAATCCATGATTCCGATAAAACCGACTCCGGCAGTTGCAATATATTGTAAAATTGGACAGCCCAAACCACCTGCACCAATTACTAAAACTCTTGCTTTTTTTAGTTTTTCCTGACCTTCATCGCCAATTTCAGGAAGTATGGTTTGTCTGTTGTAACGGAGGAATTCTTTGATAATGCTCATTTTAATTTTAGTCTTAAAGTTGAAAAGTCGAAGGTCGAAAGGCTTTGAATATGGTTAAATTTAAATTATAAAATACAGTTTTGGACTTTATGACTTTAGACTTTCAACTATATACTTTGTCCCAGTCTTTCCAAACCGGTTCGTAACCTGCATTTTTTATAATTCTTGAAATTTCATCTGCAGAGCGTTCATCACTGATTTCGAATTGTTCCAAAGATTGCGGATCAACGACATACCCGCCTGGATTTGTCTTAGATCCGGCACTCATACTGGTTACTCCAATTGGAATTATATTGTTTCTGAATTTTTCGTTTTCTCTGGTTGAAATTGAAATTTCTAAATCTTCATTCCACAAACGATAAGCGCATATTAATTGTGTTAAATCTTTATCGTCCATAATAAAATTAGGTTCGATAATTCCTTCGGCAGGGCGGAGGCGCGGAAACGAAACAGAATATTTGGTCTGCCAATATTTTTTTTGAAGATAATCTAAATGCAAAGCGTTAAAAAAGCTGTCGGTTCTCCAGTCTTCTAAACCTAATAAAACGCCCAAACCAATTTTATGAATTCCTGCTGTGCCAATTCTATCCGGAGTTTCAAGCCTATAATCAAAATTTGATTTTTTACCTTTTGTATGATACTTTTTGTAAACTTCCTGATGGTAAGTTTCCTGATAAACCAAAACCGAATATACTCCAGCGTCATGTAAACGTTCATAATCTTCGGCAGAAAGCGGCTGTACTTCAACAGAAATAATCGAAAACTCTTCTCGAATTAAAGCAATTGCATTAAGAAAATAATTGATATTGACAGTATAATTTGCTTCGCCTGTAACCAATAAAACATGATCAAATCCTGTGTTTTTCAGAGCTTCAACTTCGAGTTTAATTTCAGCGTCAGAAAGTGTTTTTCGTTTGATTTTATTGTCTAAACTAAATCCGCAATAGGTACAGATGTTTTGGCATTCGTTGCTCAAATATAATGGTGCATACATTTGAATCGTTTTTCCGAAACGTTTCTTGGTAATTTCATGGCATTTCTGCGCCATTTCTTCTAAATAATTTTGAGCAATAGGAGAGATTAGAATCAAAAAATCGTCGAGATTAAGTTTCGTTTTAGCCAAAGTTCGTTCGACATCTTTTGATGTAGTTTGGTATATTTTCGATTGAATAATATCCCAATTATATTGCTCAAAAATGGATTTGAATGTGCTCATTGGATTGTTTTTATTTCACGCAGATTTTGCAGATTTAAGCAGATTAAAATTGATTTTTATTTGTTGATATTCTTTGTTCTTTTTTATATTTTATTGGCAACTCTTTTTATATCATTTAAGATGTTAAGGGTATTAAAGTTTACAAGTAAGCCTAATTTTATATTAGTTAGTCGGAGATAGGTTGCAATTTGTTTGTAATGTATTGGTGCTAATTCTTCGACAGATTTTAATTCAATTATTACTTTATCTTCGACTAACAAATCGAGTCTAAAAGCGGCGTCTAATATTATTTCTTCATAATTAATAATAATTTCTACTTGCTTTTTAACCTTTAGTTCTAATTTTTCTAGCTCATAAAACAAGGCACTTTCATAAACAGACTCGAATAATCCAGGCCCTAAATTATTATATACTTTAAAAATTGCTCCTCGTACAAGATATGATATTTCATTTTCAGTCATTAATTCTTTAGTTTTTAATTTAATCAAAATTAAAGAATTTTCTTTCTTTTTTTAACAAATCATTTACAAGAAAATTTTACAGATAAACAATAATTAATCTATATTAAATCTGCTTAAATCTGCAAAATCTGCGTGAAACAAAATTTTATTCATAAAGAAATGAAGTCAAAGGACTTGAAGCCGCAGCATAATTTTGTTGATTGCCCACTTTGGCTTCAAAAGCTTTTCTTCCTGCTATTACGGCTTCTTTGAAAGCTTCGGCCATTAATTTTGGATTTCCCGCAACAGCAATTGCAGTGTTCACCAAAACAGCATCGGCACCAATTTCCATTGCTTTTGCAGCGTCAGAGGGAGCGCCAATTCCTGCATCTACAATAACAGGAACGCTGCTTTGCTCAATTATAATTTCTAAAAAATCAATGGTTTTTAAACCTTTATTGCTTCCAATTGGCGAACCTAAAGGCATCACGGCAGTTGTTCCGGCACTTTCTAAATGTTTACATAAAACAGGATCAGCGTGAATATAAGGCAGAACAAAAAAACCAAGTTTAGCCAATTCCTCTGTTGCCTTTAAAGTTTCAATAGGATCTGGCATTAAATATTTGGGATCAGGATGAATTTCCAGTTTTATCCAATTGGTTTCTAAAGCTTCACGAGCCAATTGAGCAGCAAAAACGGCTTCTTTTGCATTTCTGGCTCCAGAAGTGTTGGGCAGTAAATTAATATTTGGATGTTGTAAATGCGAAAGAATGGCATCGGTTTCAGTTTCTAAATCAATGCGTTTTAAAGCCACGGTAACCAATTCACTTTCCGAAGCTAAAATCGCTTCTTCCATTTGTTTGTTAGAACCAAATTTCCCTGTTCCTAAAAACAAACGAGATTTGAAACTTTTATCTCCAATATTAAACAATGACGTTTGCATATAATTTTTCGTTTAATTGTTGAATTAATATTTTCTTTTCGTCACTTTCTGTGATGATTCCAGAAACGGCAATTCCATGAATTCCTGTTTCCATTAAAGGATTTACATCTTTTAAAGTAATTCCTCCAATAGCATAAATCGGGACTTCAATTTTATTTTTCTTCATTTTTTGAAGAATTTCAAAATATCCGGATAAGCCTAAAATTGGACTTAATTTTTCTTTAGTATTTGTAAATCTAAAAGGACCTAAACCAATATAATTGCACCCATTTTTTGCATGATTCTCAATATCTTCAAAAGTATTGGCTGTTCCTCCAATAATTTTCTCTGAACCTAAAATGGCTCGGGCTTCGTCTATTTTCATATCCGATAAACCAAGATGCACACCATCAGCGGCGATTTGCTGTGCGAGGTAAAGATTGTCGTTTACAATGAAGTTAGCGAGATATTCCTCGCATAAAAGCTTTACTTCTTCTGCTAAAAGAAAACAGTTTTTTTCGGTTTGATTTTTAAACCGCATTTGTATCCAATCGCATCCTGCATCTAATGCGTGATGAATATTGCGCAGTTGATCTTCGATTGTATTTCCTTGTGAAATGTATTGCAGTTTATTATACATAATGATATCCAATTAAAGTTGATGTTGAGCTCAGGTATTTTTCGACATAAATTTTGGCATTTTTGCAGGCTTCTTTTGTAGTTTGATTAAATGCCAGATTAGAAGCAATTGCTGATGAAAGCACGCAGCCGGAACCATGCTTTTCAGAACATTTTTTTTCTGTTGAGAACAAATGATAAATTTCATTTTTAAGAAATAAGCGATCAGTTCCAATTTCAGTTTCGTTATGTCCGCCTTTTAATAAAATATTTACCGAAATCTTAATTTCTTTCCAAAGCATTTTTGAAATAAACCCAGGAAATAAAATCTCAATTTCATTGTAATTAGGTGTAATCAAGTCAATTATAGATAATATTTTGTGTAAATCAGAATAATCTTTAATCGACATAAATTCAAATTTTGTTGTAGATCTAATAACTGGGTCCCAAACAATTTTAGTTGAAGGCGACAGCATTTTTATAGTCGAAACGATTCGGTTTAAATCGTATAAAGAAGAAACAATCCCAATTTTAACGACACTGATTTTATAATTTAAAAAGAACGTTTCAATAGAACGAATAACAAAACTTAAATCTGTCCATTGAATCTCATAAAATGTATTTTCGGTCTGAATGGTATTTGCTGTTGAAATTGCAAAACCAGTTACTTTATGCTGTTCAAATGTTTTGATATCAGCCAAAATACCTGCACCGCCAGAGGGATCCAAGCCTGCTATTGTAAGTATGAAAGGACGATTTGCTGACATATTTTAAATTGTTTTATCGGGTTTTCATTATTCCATATTGTTCCTAAAAGAGCGATATCCTCAAAACCATTTGCCATTGTTTTTTGAATGTTTTCAGCATCAATTCCGCCTAAAGCAATCACTTTTGTTTTATAATTTGTTCTGGATTTTAATGCTTCAAAAAGATCATTTTTCGGCTCATAATTTTCCTTTGAAATACTTTTATAAACAGGACTTAGAAATGCGTAATCAAAATCATTTTCTAACGAATTAAAATCTTCTATCGAATGTGTTGATGTGGAAATTGATTCGTATTTATACATACAAGGTTTTGGAAGCCTTGCAGGAAAATCAAAAGACTCTTTTCTTTCTTTTTCAGAAAAATGAATTCGGTTAATTCCAAAATCCTCTGCCAATAAATGATGACTGTGCAAGACAATTCGATCTCTAAATTCGATCTTAATTTGATGAATAAACTGCTCCATTTCCAACTCAGAAAAATCAGGTTTCCGAATATGAAGCAAAGGCAATCTTTCTTCAAATAAAGAATGAATTATCCTGATTTCATCTGCAACAGCAAAAGGATTAGAGATTACGATCATATCTTTATTCTTTCTTTATTCTTTCTTCTATTTTCTAAAACTCTAAATATAAATCTCTTTCCCTTGCTCAATAAACTCTTCTGATTTCTCCCGCATTCCTTTTTCTGCGGCAGCGACATCTCTAATTTCCTGAGATATTTTCATAGAGCAGAATTTTGGACCGCACATAGAGCAGAAATGCGCCACTTTTGCACCATCTGCAGGAAGTGTTTCATCGTGAAATTCTCTTGCTGTATCTGGATCTAAAGCTAGATTAAACTGGTCTTCCCAACGGAATTCAAAACGGGCTTTACTCAAAGCATTGTCTCGATATTGCGCTCCCGGATGACCTTTTGCCAAATCGGCAGCATGAGCCGAAATTTTATAAGTGATCACACCATCTTTTACATCTTTTTTGTTTGGTAAACCAAGATGTTCTTTTGGTGTTACATAACACAACATAGCGCAGCCATACCAGCCAATCATTGCCGCACCAATTGCAGACGTAATATGATCATAGCCCGGTGCAATGTCTGTCGTTAAAGGGCCTAAAGTATAAAATGGCGCTTCATGACAATGTTCTAATTGTTTGTCCATGTTTTCCTTAATCATGTGCATTGGTACGTGTCCCGGGCCTTCAATGAAAACCTGAACATCATGTTTCCATGCAATTTTAGTCAATTCGCCTAAAGTTTCTAATTCGGCAAACTGAGCCGCATCGTTAGCATCGGCAATGGAGCCCGGACGTAAACCGTCTCCTAAAGAAAAAGCAACATCATATTGTTTCATGATTTCGCAGATTTCTTCAAAATGAGTGTACAAGAAGTTTTCTTTATGATGAAATAAACACCATTTTGCCATAATTGAGCCACCGCGCGAAACGATTCCCGTTACACGATTTGCAGTTAAATGAATGTAGCGAAGTAAAACACCTGCATGAATAGTAAAATAAGAAACTCCTTGTTCTGCCTGTTCGATTAAAGTATCTCTAAAAACTTCCCACGTTAAATCTTCGGCAATTCCTTTTACTTTTTCCAAAGCCTGATAAATTGGAACGGTACCAATTGGAACGGGTGAATTACGAATAATCCATTCTCTGGTTTCGTGAATGTTTTTTCCTGTAGATAAATCCATAATCGTATCAGCGCCCCATCGGCAAGCCCAGACGGCTTTTTCTACTTCTTCTTCAATGCTCGAAGTCACAGCGCTGTTCCCAATATTAGCATTTATTTTTACTAAGAAATTACGGCCCACAATCATAGGTTCGCTTTCAGGGTGATTAATATTGTTGGGAATTATGGCTCTTCCGCAGGCAATTTCTGCGCGGACAAATTCAGGAGTGATTTTGCTTTTTGGGGTATTGGCTCCAAAACTATGACCGCCATGCTGGCATTGCATTGCTTTGGTCTGCTCGTTTAAAAGTTCAATGCGCTGGTTTTCGCGAATCGCGATGTATTCCATTTCTGGAGTAATAATTCCTTGTTTGGCATAATACAATTGCGTAACGTTTGCGCCTTTTTTAGCACGTTTTGGCTGATGTAAATATTCAAAACGAAGATGATTGAGGCTTTCATCTTTCAATCGGCTTTGCCCGTAATCTGAAGTGATTTCGCTTAAAATTTCAACATCATTTCGATCCAGAATCCAGCTTTCGCGTAAGCGTGGCAATCCTTTTCTAATATCAATTTCAATATTTGGATCTGTATATGGGCCAGAAGTGTCATAAACCGTTACGGGCGGATTTTTTTCGATTCCACCGTTTGAAAGTTTCGTGTCGCTAAGATGAATCTCACGCATCGCCACTTTTATGGCATGAATTTCTCCATCTATATATACTTTTTTAGAATTTGGAAATGGGGTTCTGGATATTTGCTCTTCTGTTGTCATAGCGTTTTTTGTTTCAGGTTTGAAGTTTCAAGTTATTAGGATTACGTTTATTTGCAACGTTTTTGTGTGGAGGCGCACAGCAGTGCTTCTACGCCAGTATATAATTGGAATTTGGAATTTTAAATCTTAACCTCCTTGTGTAGCAGAAATAATTAAAATTTCGTCAGTTTCTTGTACGAGGAATTCGTTCCATTTTAGTTTTGGAACAACGGTGTTGTTAATAGCAACGGCGATTCCGTTTTGTTTGTTCGGAATTTCGAGATCGAGCAATGATTGAACGCTTAGCGATTCAGCATTGAAATGTTTAGTTTGTTGATTGATTTTTAGTTCCATTCCTTCTTGAATTAGTATAGAGTTATACTTTAGGAATGGCTGCAAGAACGCATAAAAATGCGCGCAGAAGTCATCTTACTTTTCCCTACGCTAGTATGAACTAGATCAGGTTCAGAGGGTAAAATCTCAGCCTACAAGTTTGTAGACACCCCTAAAGTGTGAAGCAAATATATGTAATTTTTGTTTAAAAGTTTCATGTTTCGAGTTTCAGGTTCAAAAAAACTGAAAACTGAGACAGAAAACTGCGACTATTTTCCCTTTCGCGTAAAGCAGTCTTCTATATGATCATTAACCATTCCGGTTGCTTGCATGTGTGCGTAGATAACGGTTGAACCAACGAATTTGAAGCCTCGTTTTTTTAAATCTTTGCTGATTGCATCCGAAATTAAGGTTGTTGCCGGAACGTCTTTTAAAGTTTTCGGATTATTATCGATAGGTTTTCCATCAGTAAATTTCCAAATGTAATTGGAGAAACTGCCAAATTCTTCTTGAATCTTCATAAAAGCCTGAGCATTTGTAACTGCCGATCTAACTTTAAGTTTGTTGCGGATAATTCCTGTATTCTGCAGTAATTCTTCGATTTTATCCTCATGATAATTAGCAATTTTTTTATAATCGAAGTTGTCAAATGCAGTTTTAAAGTTTTCTCTCTTATTTAAAATGGTAATCCAGCTTAAACCAGCTTGAAAAGTTTCCAAAATTAGAAACTCAAATATTGTGGGATCATCATATACCGGAATGCCCCATTCTTCATCGTGGTATTTTTTATATAAATCACTGGCAGAACACCAGCCGCATCTTATTTTGTTTTCCATCATTTTCCAATTTTCCAGTGATAACCTTTTACACTTGGGATGTAAGCTTTGGTTCCAATGATTATTAAATCGTTATAGATTTTTTTATTGTATTTAATTCCGATGGCTTTTCCAGAAGTATACATTTTATCAGCCTCAAATTTGATTTTCATTTTTGCATCGGTAAATTTTGCATCCGAAATTCTTTCGATAAACCAAGTTGATTTCCATTTTATTTCAATTTCATCTTCGGCTGTTTTAGTGATGCTTTTGATCAGTTTTATTCCATCAGCAGGAATGTTGTGATTCTCAATAAGCTCCTTTTGTGTTAAGGTTTCTCCGGTTTTGCAATCCGATATAATTTTTTTGAAAGAAGTAATTCCTAAAAATTTTTGGTTTTCTGTTTCAAGCTTTGCAATGCTGTCGTTTACAGTTTCTTTATTTTCAGTCGGGACTTCAATTGTTTTTATTTGATCTACAATTGAATTTTTATATTCTTTTACAGTTTCAATAGTACTCTCTGAAATAGTTTCTATTTTATTTGAAATTTTATCTGTGGCGTCCTGTATTTGTTTTTTGACATTTTTAGAACAACTTACAGCACTAAATAAAATCACAATTAAAAAGTATATTTTATAATTCTTCATCCTTGTAATTCTTTGCTTTTTGTGGGTCATTTTCTAAATATTTTTTAATCAAATGATGCCCTAAGTAAATCGCAGGCGTTAATAAAATTGCAATGGATAATTTAAAAGTATACCCAATTAATCCAGAAGAAATAAAAGTATCAAAATCGATTTTTCCCGGAAGCCAAAAAGCAATTCCAAGAACAATAAAAGAATCAAATAATTGTGAAATTACGGTTGAACCTGTTGTTCGAAGCCATATTTTTTTATGTCCCGTTCGTTTTCTAAAGAACCAAAAAACACTGACATCTATTAATTGAGAAACCATAAATGCAATTAGACTTCCAACAATAATCCACATACTTTGTCCAAATACGGCCTCAAATTGTTGATCATTTACAGGACTAATACCTTTCGCTGCTGGAATTACAATAGCCATGAATAAAATCAGAAATGCATAAGCAATTAAACAAGCTGTGATAAAAGAGAGCTTTTTTACACCTTTTTCTCCAAAGTATTCATTAATTAAATCGGTTGTTAGAAAAACGATTGGCCAAGGTAAAATCCCTATACTCATTACAAAAGGACCAATCTGGATTAATTTTCCTCCAATAAGTTCTGCTACAACAGCATTGGTTATAAATATTCCTGCGAGAATTACAAAGACAATTTCTTTTCGGGTTTTAAACATTTTGTTTGGGTTATGATGTTTCAAATTTAAACTATTTCTTTAAATCATCGAAACGGATTGCTCGGTTCGTTTGAAGTTTGCTTTCGATTGGTTAATTTTGATATTCTGCTGTTATTTATTTAACGAAATGCAGAAACAAATAAGTGTATTTAATTATGAAAAAACAAATTAATTTAGATAATCCGTTACTTCAGGAGTGGTCAGGGAGTTATGGCGGAGTTCCGGATTTTACAAACTATAAAATTTCTGATTTTAAACCTGCAATTGAGTTTGCCATTCAGCAAAAACTGGATGAAATCGAAGTGGCAGCAAATGATACAGAGGAACCTTCTTTTGAGAATACAATTGTGGCTTTAGAACTTTCTGGTAAAAAACTGGATCAAATTCATGCGGTTTACGGAATCTACAGATCCAATTTAAGCAGTCCGGAGTTTAATGCAGTTGATACAGAAATGTCTCCAAAATTAGCTGAGATTAGTGATAAATTGTATCAGAATGAAAAATTGTTTTCTAGGATTAAAAAATTATACAGATCTGAAGAAAGTAAAAAGTTAAATGACGAACAGCAGCGTCTGCTTTGGCTTTATTATACAGATTTTGTTCGTGAAGGAGCTGAATTAAATGAAGAAGATAAAAAAGAAGTGGCTGCAATAAATCAGGAACTTGCCAGACTTTTTACGCTTTTCAGTCAGAAATTATTGGCGGAAGAAAATGATCAGTTTGTAGAATTGAAAGATTTGGAAGATTTGGATGGTTTGCCCGAAGAATTTAAAAATGCTGCTATAGCTGAAGCCAAAGAAAGAAATTTGAATGTTTTAGCTTGTATTGGTAATACAAGATCTTCTATCGAACCGTTTTTGACTTTCTCAAGCCGAAGGGATTTAAGAGAAAAGGCATTTGATATTTTTGTGAAAAGAGGAGATAATGATAATGAAAACAATACAAATGAAACATTGGTTTCAATATTGGAATTAAGAGCCAAGAAAGCAAAAATACTAGGTTTTAGGAATTTTTCCGAATGGAGTTTGTCAAATAAAATGGCGAAAGACCCTCTGAAAACTTTAGATTTAATGGAGTCTGTGTGGAAACCTGCAGTTGAAAAAGTAAAAAACGATGTTACGGCTATGCAAAAAATGGTTGATCAACAAGGAGGGGATTTTAAAATTCAGCCTTGGGATTATCGATATTATGCCGAGAAGGTTCGTAAAGCAAAATATGATCTGGATCAAAATGAAATTAAGCAATATCTACAGTTAGAAAATTTACGAGAAGGGATGTTCTGGACCGCTGGTGAATTGTTTGACTTAGGATTTAAACAGTTATTCGACGTTCCTGTTTATCATTCTGATGTTCGTGTTTGGGAAGTAAATAATAAGAATACAGGAAAAGTAATTGGTCTTTGGTATTTCGATCCCTACGCACGTGTTGGTAAGCGTTCTGGTGCATGGATGAACTCGCATCGCGATCAGCAGAAAATAAAAGAGAATGTGCTTCCAATAGTGTCAAACAATTGTAATTTCATAAAAGGAAATGCAGATGAACCAGTTTTAATCTCCTGGGATGATGCAACCACTTTATTTCATGAATTTGGTCATGCTTTACATGGTTTGTGTTCAAATGTTACTTATCCAAGTCTTTCAGGAACTTCTGTTGCCAGGGATTATGTTGAGTTTCCTTCGCAATTGTTAGAACATTGGCTTTCAACTCCAGAGGTGCTGAATAAGTTTGCACTTCATTATAAAACTAATCAACCATTGTCGCAGTCTTTGGTGGAAAGAATTGCAAAAGCAGCTAATTTTAATGAAGGTTTTGCAACTGTAGAAACCATTTCAAGTTCTTTTGTTGATATGAAACTGCATTTAACGACAGAAACCGTTGATTCGCATCAATTTGAGAAAGATGTGTTGGCAGAAATTAATATGCCTTCAGAGATTGTAATGCGACATAGAATTCCACAATTTGCTCATATTTTTTCCAGTGACGGATATGCAGCAGGATATTACAGCTATTTATGGGCAGACGTGATAAATGCAGATGCTTATGAGGCTTTTTTAGAAGGAAATGGGCCTTTTGATAAGGTAGTTTCAAAACGTCTTTACGATACTGTTCTAAGTGTTGGAAACACAATCGATAATGAAAAGATGTATGAGAATTTCAGAGGACATTCTCCGCAATCAAATGCTTTGATGCGTGCGAGAAATTTTCCAGTCAAGAGTTAAAAACTGAAAATAAAAAAGCCCGAATAAATTAATATTCGGGCTTTTTATATTGAAATAATATATTAACCTAAAGTAACTCTTTTGAAACCTGTAATTTCAACGTTGAATCCTTTAACGTAATCACCAACTTTTTTACTATCGTCTTTGATAAAGTTTTGATCTAACAAAGCTTTTTCCTGATCTAAAGTAGTGTTGTCAGAGATAAAACGCTGCACTTTTCCTGGGATAATTTTGTCCCAAATTTGCTCTGGTTTACCTTCAGCTTTTAATTCAGCTTTAGCATCTTCTTCAGCTTGTTTTAAAACTTCTTCAGTTAATTGAGAGTAAGAAATATATTTAGGAACATTTTTTAAAGTTTTTCCTAAACGTTTTGCTTCTTCATTATCTTTTTCGATTACAGCAATACGAGCAGCAAGTTCAGATTCAACGAAAGCTGGATCAAAATCTTTGTAAGATAATGTATCAGCTCCCATAGAAGCAACTTGCATAGAAACATCTTTAGTTAAAACGTCAGCGTTAGGAATTGCAGCAGAAATTGCAGTTAATGCAGCAATTTTGTTAACGTGAACATAAGATCCAACGAAAGCGCCTTCTAAAATTTCAAAACCACCGATTTCGATTTTTTCACCAATAACTCCAGTTTGCTCAATTAGTTTTTCAGCAACAGTAATTCCGTTGAAATCTGAAGCTAATAATTCTTCTTTAGAAGAGAAGTTGATAGCTCTTTCTACTAATTCTTTAGCTAAAGTTACGAAAGCTTCATTTTTACCTACGAAATCAGTTTCACAGTTTAAAGTGATGATAGCTCCTTTAGTGTTATCTGCATTGATAAAAGAAACAGCAGCTCCTTCAGAAGACTCACGGTCAGAACGGTTAGCAGCAACTTTTTGTCCTTTTTCTCTAAGTACTTGTATAGCTTTATCGAAATCTCCATCAGCCTCAACTAAAGCTTTTTTACAGTCCATCATTCCGGCACCTGTAGATTGTCTTAATTTATTTACGTCTGCAGCAGTAATTGTTGCCATAATATTTTGAATTTTAATGTTAAAAGTAAAAATTCCATCTTTTAAATTCTAAACTCCAATTTTATTAAATTATCAACATAACGTTTTTAATTTGTGTTTGGATTTTAGAATTTAAAATTTGGAATTTAAAATTTGATTTATTCTTCAGTTGCAGGAGCAGCTTCAGCTTCAACAGCAGGAGCAGCTTCTTCAGCAGGAGCTTCAGTTTCTTTTTCAGAACCTCTGTCAGAAAGACCTTCGATTACAGCAGCAGTTACTAAAGATAAAATTTTGTCAATTGATTTAGAAGCATCATCATTTGCAGGAATAACGTAATCAACCTCTCTTGGGTCAGAATTCGTATCAACCATTGCGAAAACTGGAATGTTTAATTTTTGTGCTTCTTTTATTGCGATGTGTTCAGCTTTGATATCTACTACGAACAATGCTGCAGGTAGTCTAGACATATCAGCAATTGAACCTAAGTTTTTCTCTAATTTAGCACGTAGACGATCAACTTGCAAACGCTCTTTTTTAGATAACGTCATGAAAGTACCATCTTTCTTCATTTTATCAATAGAAGACATTTTTTTAACTGCCTTTCTGATAGTTACGAAGTTAGTCAGCATTCCACCTGGCCATCTTTCAGTGATGTAAGGCATGTTTGCAGCCTTTGCTTTATCAGCAACGATGTCTTTAGCTTGTTTTTTGGTAGCTACGAATAAAATTTTTCTACCTGATGCAGCGATTTTTTTCAAAGCTTCATTAGCTTCTTCAATTTTAGCTGCAGTTTTATATAGATTGATAATGTGAATACCATTACGCTCCATATAAATGTAAGGGGCCATATTTGGATCCCATTTTCTAGTCATGTGTCCAAAGTGAACACCTGCTTCTAGTAAGTCTTTTACTTCTATTTTGTTTGCCATTTTTGTACTAGTTTACGTTCTGTTGATTAGCAATGTATAAATGGCGGTTTCCCAGGCTTTATACATTTAGATGCTAAACTATATCCTACCTCGATAGGAGAGCAACAATAACTGTGTTTTTTAATTTCAATAAATAATTGATAATGTCTTGTCCCATTTGAACAAGACAGGTAATATTAACGTTTAGAGAATTGGAATCTCTTACGAGCTTTCTTCTGACCGAATTTCTTACGTTCAACCATTCTAGGGTCTCTTGTTAATAAACCTTCTGGTTTTAAGATAGCTCTGTTTTCGATGTTCACTTCACACATAACACGTGCTAATGCCATTCTTACAGCTTCTGCCTGACCAGTTGAACCACCTCCGTAAACGTTTACTTTTACATCAAAGTTACTAGCATTTTCTGTCATAGATAATGGTTGTAAAACTTTGTATTGTAAAGTTGCAGTTGGAAAGTAAGTTGCGAATTCTTTTTTGTTTACAGTGATTTTTCCTGTTCCTTCAGAAACATATACACGTGCAACAGCGGTTTTTCTTCTACCGATTTTGTGAATAACTCCCATTACTTAAGATCGTTTAGGTTAACAGTTCTAGGTTTTTGAGCTCCGTGAGTATGCTCAGCACCTACAACAACATTTAGATTTCTAAAAAGTTCAGCTCCTAATTTGTTTTTAGGTAACATTCCTTTTACAGCTTTTTCTACTAATAATGCAGGGTTTTTAGCTTGCAATACTTTAGCAGTTAAAGTTCTTTGTCCTCCTGGGTAACCTGTATGACGCATGTAAATTTTGTCATTCAATTTTGTACCTGTAAGGTTAATTTTTTCTGAGTTGATAACAATTACGTTATCTCCACAGTCAACGTGCGGTGTGTAACTTGGCTTGTACTTACCTCTTAAGATCATTGCAACTTTAGAAGCAAGACGTCCTAAGTTATGACCTTCAGCATCAACAACGATCCACTCTTTAGTTACAGTGGCTTTGCTAGCTGAAATTGTCTTGTAGCTTAATGCGTCCATAATATTATTTTAATTAAACATTCCATCCCCAATAAAGGGGATGCAAAAGTACAATTAATTATTTTAAATCCAAATACCTGAAAAGAATATTTTATATCCTGAAAATCAGGCGCTCAGTTTTTTATTTAAAACCATAAAAAAAGCACCTTTACTTTTTTACTGTAAAGGTGCTTCATTATTTTGAATTATCTTTTAGTTACACTATAAATATATTCGCAATATCGACTACTTGTTGCGTTGTAAGCGGCTCATCATAAGCTTCTGATCCTGCAGCGGCGCCAAATGCTGTTGCTGTATTGAATCCCGCTTGCAGCGTAACGCCTTCGCCGTCATATACTGCTTGTGTTGCGGCCGGCATTCCTGCACCTCTTTCCGCATTAGAAATCCATCCCTTTAATCCGCGTAAACGTCGCACTTCTGAAGCATGACGTGCTTCAACGGAATGAATTTGTAATGCTGCTGTTAGTAAATCCGGTGTAGACATTAAATTTGCTGCCTGACCTTTATAAGCTCTAACTCCGGTATCTTCAAAAGCTTGTGCCAATGCCAAAAATGTTGGATAGTCTCCAAAAGGATCAAATGCACCTCCAACAGTAAAGTCAAAAGTTGGTTTTGGAACAAAGTTAGCACTCATAGTGCCGCCTAATCCTGCAATTAAAAAAGATACGTGATCTGATTCGTGAGCCGATATTTGTTGGAAAACCTTTAAATCACGTCCGCCATTTTCTGAAGCCGGAATTACTCCAGAGTCTAATGCCATGGCATAAAATTCGTTTTCAAGGTATTCTAATGTCAATGCAAACTGCAAAGCGCCAATAGGTGTTGCGGGTGTTGCTGTAATATCTTTTGCAAATGCTTTACCGGTTAAGGCCGATAATCCGAAAGGAATGGATGCCAAGGCCAGATTTTTTCCGATATTCCCAAACTGAGTAAAACTTTCTCTTCTTGAACCAGTACTTTTCATTAAGTTATCATCAGTAAAGGTTTCTATAAATTTTAAAATATTCATAATTTCTAATTTTTAGCTAGTTAAGATTAAGGTAAATATTTGGCCGTAAATTTTGTTGTAATAAATCCCGCTGCAACTGGCAGGATTTTAGAAGGATCTTTAGCAGCGTCTAATCCGTTAGAAGTACTCACGATATCATCGCCGGCAAAATCTTTGGAATTAGGATTGATTAAGCTTCGGATTGCAGCAGCATGTCTGGCTTCTACAGAAACAATTTTCCCTGCTAATAATAAATAATCTGCAGTTTTAATAAGTCGGCCTGCACCATTATAGGCAGCAACACCGGTATCTTCTAATGCTTTTGCAGTAGCTAAAACTTCAGTGCGGCTGTTAAAATTTAAAGACCCGTAACTAAAGGCTAAAGAAGGAAGTAATTGTGAACCAGGATCTGGAAGCGCTCCGGTTAAAGCGGCTTTAAAAAAATCTCTGTGAATTACTTCATGGTGATATAAATCGGTTAGAACTTGACGTTCAGTATCATTAAAAACTGTATTAAAGTTTGAGGCGTTTACAACCTTAGTGTAAAAATCTGCTTCTAGCTGCTCTAAAGCGTAAGCATAAGTTAGAACACCAAAGTCTCCTGAGCCCAGGTCAAAAACACCATTTTTGACTCCTGGCAAGGAAGTGTCCTCCATATTATCATCATTATCATTGTCGCTGCAACCAGCTAAAACCAAACCTGCGGTAACTAATGTTAGTCCACTGAGCTTAAGAAAGCTCCTTCTGCTATCCAGGGAAGGGTTGACTTCCTGAATTTTAACTTCGTTTTTCATAATCTAGGTTTTTATTAAGGTTAATAACATTGTATTAAGGTTATTAACGAAATTTTAGCAGATACGGTTTCAGAAAAATCATTCTTTTTTAGGATTATTTCGAATACGTGGCATGATTTCAAATACTGGTAGTTGTTTTTTGTTTTATTTTCGGTAATTCTACTATATTTGTATTAATTACATAAACTTTTATTAGATGAAAGCTAAAGCAACTCTAAAACAAATTGCGAAGGAACTAGGTGTTTCTGTGTCAACGGTGTCTAAGGCGCTAAATGACAGTCCGGAAATAAGTGAGCAGACGAAGGTGAAAATTAAAGAGTATGCCAAACTCAAAAATTATAAACCGAATGTTATTGGTTTGAATTTAAAAAATCGTAAAACCAAAACAATAGGTGTAATTATACCTAATATATTGAACTCTTTTTTCGCAAAAGTTTTTAGCGGGATTGAAAAAGTAGCAGATAAAAAAGGGTATAACGTAATTACGTGTATTTCTAATGAATCTTTAGAAAAAGAAGTTCACACGCTTGAAATGCTGAGCAACGGAACTATCGACGGATTTATTCTTTCGGTTTCTGAAGAAGCGCAAAAGCTGCAGGATTACAATCACTTTTCGGCTATTATTAATGATGGAACGCCAATTGTAATGTTTGACAGAATTGCTGATGAAGTAGAATGTGATAAAGTAGTAGTAGATGATTTTGACTCTGCTTTAAATTCAACTCAGCATTTAATTAATTTAGGATGTAAAAGTATTGCCTTAATTTCTTCTGTAGATAATTTAAGTGTTGGAAAACTTAGAGCCGATGGATATTTAAAAGCTTTAAAAGACAATAATATTCCGGTAAACGAAAAAATTATTCTTCGTACCGATTCTGAAGATGATATGAAAGCTAAAATTGATTCGATTTTTGATCATAAAATTGATGCAATTTTTGCTTTAGATGAAAATGACTCGGTTGCGGCTTTAAGAGTAAGCTTGAAAAAAGGGTTTAAAGTTCCGGAAGATATTTCGATAATTGGTTTTGCTGACGGAATCTTGGCTTCAAGACGTTTGTCTCCAAGTTTGACAACGGTAAGCCAGCACGGAATTGAAATTGGTGAAGTGGCCGCAAAAAGGCTGATCCAAAGGCTGGAAGAGCCGGAAGGTGAAACTTCTGATTACGAAACCATCGTTATTAAAACAAAATTGAAAGAAAGAGAATCTACCAGAAAAGTTTAGATAAATAAAGAACCATCAGTTTTAGCTGATGGTTTTTTTATGAAATGATTATTTAGATTCCTAATTGTTACTATCAAACTCAAATGAATCTCCATACTCGTTATTGCATTTTTTGTAAATTTTTTGTGGTAATCCGTTTTTAAAACTGATTTTGGAAATAATTTTTTTATCACATTCAGAATCCCTGTTTTCAAAGATTAGAACTCCATCTTTAATTTTTTTTGGCAAATTACTTTCCTTTGTAATATAATAATTACCTAAATATTGGTTTTTAGCATTAAATACTAAGATTCTGCTTGTACTTCGGCATGACATACCCCACGTCCAAACGGAATTCATGATTTTATAAGTTTTGCCTGTATTGGTTTTTAAAATTCCTAAATAGGTTAAAGAAGTTTCGGTACCACCTTTATTATTCCATTTTCCAAAAACATACTCTTTTTCAATTGTATTTTTTCGCAGAACTTTCAATCTAATGTTTTCATCCCTTATCTGGGCTTTGCCAAATAACGAAATAAAGACAATAATCGTGAGGAATAATTTTTTCAAGAGGATATTCTTTAATTTAAATTGTATGGAAATTTCGGGTTTTTATATTTTTTTAATTTTTCGAAAGGAACAAGAAAAGGTTCTTCGCACGCTCGGTTTACTCTTGGAAAATAAGGCGTAAATGTTATTCCTTTTTTTGTATAACTCCAAGACACAAAATCCCAATATTCAACATTTGTGTAATCGCAGTCGTCATCATTATCTGGTTTTTTAAAATGCTCTATCGAGGTAATAAGCTCTACTAATTTTGGAGCAAAATAATCATTTCTGTATTTTGAAAAAGCGTCAAAATTATTTTTTTTGTCGCCCGTCACACTTTTGTCAAATGCTATGATATCGTCAATTTCATATTGTTTTCCATTATTCAAATCAATTAGATAACCGCTTCCTCCAAAATCTGGATGAGCGCCTCCACAGTCCCATCCTCTAAAAATTTCAAATCCCAGCAAATTATTATTCAGAAAATTTAGGGTTGTTGTATTTTCAATTCCCCGGCCATTACTATATTCAAAACTCGAAGAACAATTAAGCTGGCTTAATGTATTTTGAATGTGTATTTGTTCTAAAACAGGATTAATCACAGTTTTGTTTTTCTCAGAAAAATTATTTCCAAGTCTAAAGAATTCAGAATCACAATGTTTTTCAGAATACCAGATAATTTCTTTATTGTTATAAAGTGTAGTTTTTTGTTTTTTGAATTCAAGAAATTTATATTTCACCAGATTTAAACGTTCGTCATCAAACCTAATGGTTAGATTTGAGTTGTAATTGTCAAAATTTACAGGTTCAAGATGAACTGCCAATTGTTTTTCTTTGGAATCATACCAAAAACCATCAAAATTATTACCTGATTTTTTCAGGTAAAACTTTTCGGTCACAATATCCCCTGGTTTGAAATAAAAAGTATAGTTATTATCTATTAGCTTTGCTTCCAGTTTAATGTCTTTTAATGAATTCTTATAGAAATAAACTGCGGTTAGATTAGTTTCGCTGCCTGATTTATAGACTTGAACGGTCATGAAAATTGGGCTTTTGCCTAAATTTCCTTCCAGATAATAAATTTTGTCCTGACAAAATGCAATTGTTGAATAAAGTATGAATAGGCAGAAAAAACATTTTCTCATTTTCCTTTTTTTTAAATTTTAAAGTTTTTTGGTTTGAAGCAATAAACGTAAGAAAGATGTAAAATCTTATATTTTAAAATGGTTTTTTATCAATTAAAAAAAGCCATTCAAATTTGAATGACTTTTAAAATTTGAAAAGTATTTTTTTAGTGCGCTTCTAGCCAATCTTTACCTAAACCAAGTTCAACTTCTAAAGGAACTGCCATTTTAAAAGCATTTTCCATTTCGTGTTTAATCATAGGCTGGATTTTTTCGAGTTCATCGTTGTGAACATCGAAAACAAGCTCATCATGTACCTGAAGTAACATTTTAGATTTCCAGTTTTCGTCTTGTAATTTTTTATGAATGTTAATCATCGCGATTTTAATCACATCAGCAGCACTTCCCTGAATTGGGGCGTTTACAGCGTTTCGTTCGGCAGCACTTCTTACAACGGCATTTGCAGAATTGATATCTTTTAAATAACGGCGACGACCTAAAATAGTTTGTACATAACCATTTTCACGAGCAAAATCAACCTGATCCTGCATATATGATTTTAATCTCGGATATGTTTTATAATAAGCATCTATTAAAGCAGCACTTTCGCCTCGGGATAATGAAGTCTGATTACTTAATCCAAAAGCAGAAACCCCATATATAATACCGAAGTTTACCGTTTTGGCGTTGCTTCTTTGTTCGCGGGAAACTTCTTCTAAAGCCACATCAAAAACTTTTGCAGCAGTTGCTCTGTGAATGT
Organism: Flavobacterium sp. HSC-32F16; assembly: GCF_024171645.1. GTDB lineage: Bacteria > Bacteroidota > Bacteroidia > Flavobacteriales > Flavobacteriaceae > Flavobacterium. The sequence continues at coordinate 935,067 of NZ_JALKAC010000002.1, forward strand.
CTTCTCCGTTTTGGAAAGCTGCAATCATATTTTCTTCACCGCTCAAAGCAGCAATAATTCGTAATTCGATTTGCGAGTAATCGGCAGAAATTAAAGTATGGTTTTCATCACGTGCGACAAAAGCTTTACGAATTTGTCGGCCTCTTTCCGTACGAATTGGAATGTTTTGTAAGTTCGGATTGTTAGAGCTCAAACGTCCTGTTGCCGCAACAGTTTGCATATAATCAGTATGAACACGTAAAGTTTTTTTGTCAACTTGTTCCGGCAAAGCCAATATATAGGTACTTTGTAATTTTACCATTTGACGCCAGTCTAAAATCTGTTTTACAATTGGATTGTCGTTGGCTAAATAAGTCAAAACTTCTTCGCCGGTTGCATATTGGCCGGTTTTGGTTTTCTTTTGTTTGGCGCCGCCAATTTTAAGTTTATCAAATAAAATATCTCCCAATTGTTTTGGAGAAGCAAGATTGAATTTCTCGCCGGCAGTTTCGTAAATTTGTTCTTCGAGAGATTTGATTTCAATTTCCATCTCTCCAGACATTTGTTTTAAGAATTCAACATCAAGACGAATTCCTTCTGTTTCCATTGCAGCTAAAACGCTGACTAACGGAATTTCGATTTCATCAAACAGCTTTTTAGTTTCTGTTTTATCTAATTCAGTTGTAAAGATTTCTTTTAACTGTAAAGTAATATCAGCATCTTCGGCAGCATATTCTTTAATATCTTCTAAAGGAACATTGCGCATCGAAAGCTGATTTTTTCCTTTTTTACCAATTAAAGTTTCAATTGATTTTGGAGAATATTTCAAATACGTTTCAGCTAAAATATCCATATTATGACGCATATCCGGATTAATCAAATAATGCGCGATCATGGTATCAAAAAGTTTTCCTTTTACGGTAACGCCATAATTTGCAAGGATTTTTAAATCGTATTTTAAATTTTGCCCAATTTTTTCGATGTTTTCATTTTCAAAAAACGGAACAAATTTGTCTACTAAAACTTGTGCTTCTTCCTGGCTTTCCGGAAACGGAACATAAAATGCTTTTCCTTTTTCATAAGAGAAAGACATTCCAACAAGTTCTGCATGCAAAGCATCGATTCCTGTAGTTTCGGTATCAAAACAAACCGAAGTCTGTTTTTGTAAATTCTGTAGAAGCAATTTAATTCCTAAATCACCTTGAATAGTTTGGTACGAATGCTCCGTATTTTCTAAAGTACTGTAAAATGAATTTCTTGCAGCCTCCGCGCTTTCATCAAGAGTAGTGCCGCCTCCGCCAAAAAGATCAAACTGGTCTTCGTTTTTAGGCTGTGGCTTTTTGTACAATTTGGCATCTTGAGCAGGATTAGAGCCGGCTAATTCATTTCCGCCTCCAACTTTAAATAAGTTGTCAAACTGTTCTGCCATTCTTCTAAATTCTAATTCCTGAAAAATAGCATCTGTTTTTTCAATATCCGGACGTGAAAGTTCATAATCATCTTCATTAAAAACTACATCACAGTCGCAGATAATTGTTGCCAGTTTTTTAGATAAAATACCTTTGTCTTTATTTGCTTCGATATTCTCTTTCATTTTTCCTTTTAGCAGATGAGTATTATCTAAAAGGTTTTCCATTGTGCCAAATTCTTTCAGGAATTTTTTGGCCGTTACTTCACCAACTCCAGGCAATCCCGGAATATTATCCACGGCGTCCCCCATCATTCCAAGAAAATCGATTACTTGCTCTGGTCTTTCCACTTCGAATTTTGCCAGAACCTCAGGAATTCCCCAAATTTCGATTCCGTTACCCATACGGGCCGGTTTGTACATAAAGATATTTTCAGAAACCAATTGTGCAAAATCCTTATCCGGCGTTACCATAAAAACCTTGTAATTCTGTTTTTCGGCTTGTTTGGCAATTGTTCCAATTAAATCATCGGCTTCACAGCCTGCAATTTCAATAATAGGAATATGCATGGCTCTTAATAATTCCTGAATGTATGGAATAGCAATTTTAATAGCCTCAGGCGTTGCGTCACGATTGGCTTTATATTCTGCGAACATTTCGGTTCTTACCTGACTTCCTTCTTTGTCAAAAGCAACAGCCAAATGATCTGGTTTTTCTCTTTTAATAACATCCAAAAGTGAGTTCATAAAACCCATAATTGCAGATGTATCCATTCCTTTTGAGTTGATTCTCGGGTTTTTTATAAAAGCATAATAACCACGAAAAATTAATGCATAAGCATCTAGAAGAAAAAGACGTTTTTGAGTTGACATATAAAAAATATTAGTCTGTAAAAATAAACAATTGGGTTCTCAAAAATTAGACTAACGAGATTTTTTTTCCACCATATAAGTTATATAAGTCTATTTTAGTAGAGACGTACCCGTAGAGGCGCACTGCTGTGCGTGTCATATTTATGGTGAATATTATTATGGAGATGTTTTAATGAATTTATATAACTTATATGATTCAAAAATCAGCAAAGCGTTAATGTCAAGTTAAAATTTTTTATTCAGGGATTTCTTCATTTTCTCTTCATGTTGCGAAGGTAATTTTGATCTGTAAAATAAAAGGTATTTAATTTAAATCTTAGAAATCATGAGAAATTTATTGATGTTATTAGCAGCAGTTTTGGGAACAAGTGCAATGGTTCATGCGTTTCCTGCAAAAGAGGGTAAAACAGTTCCTGCAAAAGAAGTAAAAGCAACAAAACACAAAAAAAACAAATCTGATAAAAAAGTGAAATCAGAAAAAAGTGAAGCTCCAAAAGCAGAAACAACAAAAGCAAAAAAATAAACAAACAAGTAATTTAGAATAAAAGGTAAAATAATTTAAAAATTTAAAGTCATGAAAAAATTAATTTTATTAGCAGCAGCGGTTCTAGGAACAACTGCAATGGTAAGCGCTCAAACAACTCCAGCTCAAACAGCTCCGGCAAAAGAAGTAAAAGCCACAAAACACCATCACAAAGCAAATAAAAAAGCAAAAGCTGAAGCTCCAAAAGCTGAAGCGGCAACCGTGAAAAAATAAGAATTGCTCTCGTTTTGTTTTCGAAGCATTGTAACGGATACAAAACAGGAATAATGATTATGATTAATGCGATTGAAAAGCTGATGAAGAAATTTGTCAGCTTTTTTTATTCGTTAATTTTTTAATAATGTGCGATTGGACTTTTGATAATTGATTAATTTTAGTTGCGCTTAAATGCCTTGTTTATGAATGTTTTGATTGTTGAAGATAATAAGGAACTTGCTGTAGAGATTTATGATTTTCTGTGCAAAGCAGGTTATATTTGTAAAATTGCCAATAATTGTGCCGATGCTCTGGAAGAATTTGCAAGTAATGATTATGATGCCATGCTGCTTGATCTTGGTCTGCCCGACGGAGATGGTTTTGAGGTTTTAAAGACTATTCGAAAAACAAAATCAAAAATTGCGGTAATTGTGCTTACAGCACGTGGTGAACTTGACGATAGAATTAATGGACTTCATCTTGGAGCTGATGATTATTTGACAAAACCTTTTGCGTTGACCGAACTCGCAGCAAGATTGTTTGCCGTAATTCGCAGGATTCATGGTTTTACTTTAAACCATTTAAGTATTCACGGTTTTTTATTGCAGCTTCAGGATTATAAAGTAAGTTTTAATGAAGTGCCTTTAAGTTTGACCAAAAAAGAATTTGACATTTTTCAGTATTTGGTTTTAAATAAAAACCGGGTAATTACAAGATTACAATTAACAGAACACATCTGGGGAGATATTCTCGAAATAAATTCCGATTCTAATTTTATAGATGTTCACGTTCGAAATCTTCGAAAAAAATTAGACAAACACACTTCAATCGATTGGTTTGAAACTGTTCGAAATGTGGGCTATCGTATTAATGAATAAATAGATTTTTGTGAAGATAAAACATCAATTGGCCATATTTAATGCACTAACAAGATTGTTGGTGATTTTGGTTTTATGGCTGATGCTTCCTATTTTGGTCGAAAATGTAGTTTACAGACACATTAATAATGGATTAATTGAAAAGAAGAAGAAATTCATCGATCATTTGAATCAAAAGGAAATTAATGATTTTATTGAAGATGAAGATGATTCGACCGAAACTTATTCGCAGTTTTCTACACTTCACAGCGAATTTTTAGTTCTTTCGAAAGCGCCTATTAAAACGCATCAAAAAAGAACCACTTTTAGTAATGAATATCGAATTATTGAAGGTGAAGAAAATGAATACAGAATTCTGCAGCATCATTTTAGTTATGAAAATCAAGACTATCAACTAGAAATAGGAAGCAGTTTAAGCGAAGTAAAAGACCTGACTTTTATTATTAAGCTGTTTATAATTGTGGTTTTGGTTGTTATTCTTTTTGTGACATTTTTGGCTGATACTTTTTATATCGAATATTTACTGAAACCGTTTTATAAAATAATTGATACTAAAATAAGACGAGTCAACGAACCGGAGGTTTTTGATCATACGCCCATAAATGCAAAGTCTAGAGATTTTAGAGAATTAGATTTGGTTTTAAACCAAATGATGGATCGTATTGCAGAACTTTTTAAAAAAGAAAAGCAATTTATATCTAATGTTTCGCACGAGCTTTTAACTCCAATTGCTTTGCTGAAAAATAAATTAGAGAACTTATTGCAAAATGATTCTCTAGATGATAATGCAATAGATAAAATCGCGGGTTCATTGAAGACATTAGATATGCTGAAAAAAATTATCAATAATCTATTGCTGATTTCAAGAATTGAAAACAATCAATATGAAGCAAATGAAAATATTAGTTTTCAAGAAATAGTTAAAGATTTACAGGAAGATCTTCAAGATCGTATTGATGATAAAGGCATCCAGTTTGTCAATACTATAAAACATGATTTTGGCTTTACAGGAAATAAAACGTTAATTCATATTCTAATTTATAATTTAGTCACAAATGCTATTAAGTATAATAAACCGGATGGAAGCATCATTTTTTCTGACGGCTTTTTGAGTAACCAGTATTATATTTCAATAACAGATTCCGGCATTGGTTTAAATGAGTTTCAAATCGAAAATATATTTAACAGATTTGCTAGAGTAAGTTCAGATCAGGAAGGTCAGGGCTTAGGGCTTGCTATTGCAAAAAGTATTGCCGTTTTTCATCATATAGAAATAAAAGTTTCATCTGTTATTAATGAAGGAACAACCTTTACATTATTGTTTCCTGAGGAACTAAAACACAATTAAAAGTTAATTTTTTCAGATTGGTTTAATCTTCATTTTGCCTTCATTTACTGGTTATATCTTTGAGGTATAAATAATGAAATAATAATCAAAAATCTACGATCATGAAAAAATTAGTTTTATTAGCAGCAGCAGTTTTAGGAACAACAGCAATGGTAAACGCTCAAACAGCTCCAGTAAAAGAAACTCCTGCAAAGGAAGCAAAAGCAGCTAAAAAAGAGAAAAAAGCAGACAAAAAAGCTAAAAAAGCAGAAGCTAAGCCAGAAACGGCAAAAGCTCAAAAATAATACAACAAGGTTTGTTGTAGAATAAAGGTTTTGAATAATTTGGTCACAAAAGCTGATGGAGAAATCTATCGGCTTTTGCTATTATTTGAGTTAAATTTTTGATAATAAAAAGCAATAAAATTTTCATTCTTTGTTACTTTGCTTAAAACTGTAAATAATGATCCTTCGTTTTGTAATTCTATGTGCTCTTTTTATATTTATTGAGTTCTATTCCTATCAAGCCTTTCGCACTTTAATTAAACTTAGATGGGTTTTGGTTAGTTATCAGGTTGTAAGCCTGCTGATACTTCTATTTATTATCTATTCATTTTCTCAAATTGATCGTTCGGTAGGGCAGACTAAGCAGTTTATGTTTACTACAGGATTAATGTTATTGGTATATGTTCCAAAAATTGTTCTTACCTTAGTAATGTTTGGAGAGGATATTATTAGAATAGGGGCAAGCATCTTAAATTATTTTATTTACCATACACCTCGAAAAGAAATGATGCCGGAGAGACGAAAGTTTGTCAGCCAAATCGCTTTAGGGCTTGCTGCAGTTCCTTTCTTGTCTTTGATTTACGGAATTTTTGAAGGAAAATATAATTTTAAAGTATTTAAGCAAACCGTATATTTTCCAGATCTTCCGGATGAATTTGACGGTTTTAAAATAACGCAGATTTCAGATGTTCACAGCGGTAGTTTCGACAATCCTGATAAAATTAATTATGCAATTGATTTAATCAATGAACAAGAAGCTGATATGATTTTATTTACCGGAGATATTGTAAACACACATGCAAAAGAAATGCATCCGTGGCTGGAAACTTTTAATAGAATAAAAGACTATAAATACGGAAAATATGCTGTTTTAGGAAATCATGATTACGGAGAATATGTAACCTGGTCTTCTGAAAAAGAGAAGGATGAAAATTTTGCCGAAATTAAAAGCCTTTATGGTAAAATTGGTTTTGATTTAATGTTGAATGAAAACAAATACATTCAAAAAGGCACAGATAAAATTGCTTTGGTTGGGGTTGAAAACTGGGGTGCTAATTTTAAAAAAGCGGGTGATTTGAATAAGGCTTCGGAGAATCTTCATAAAGATGATTTTAAGGTTTTAATGAGCCACGATCCAAGTCATTGGGAATATGAAATTAAAAAACATCCTAAAAACTTTCATTTGACCTTAGCAGGTCATACACACGGAATGCAGTTTGGAATTGAAATTCCGGGATATTTTAAATGGAGTCTGGCACAGTATATTTATAAACAATGGGCCGGATTATACGAAGAGGCCGGAAGATACGTTTATGTAAACCGGGGGTTTGGTTTTCATGCCTATCCCGGACGAGTTGGGATAATGCCTGAAATCACAGTGATTGAACTAAAAAAAGGCGAGAATGTGGCTTAATTCGTTAAAAATGCTACATTTGTATTAATTATCTCTTTTTAATAGATTAAAAGAATTAAATTTTTGGTTTTATGTCAAAATTTGGAGAACTTATAAATGCTCAGGTTCCGGTGTTAATTGACTTCTACACAGATTGGAACGAATCATCAGTATTGATGCATCCTGTAATAAAGGATGTTGCGGCGGCACTAGGCGATAAAGCAAAGGTAATTAAAATCGATGTTGATAAAAATCAAGAATTAGCCGAAGCATTAAGAATTAAAGGACTTCCGACTTTAATGATATACAAGGAAGGACAAATGATCTGGAGACAGTCTGGGGAACTTGATGCCAATACTCTTATTGGAATTGTTCAGGATCAATTCGACGTATAATACATTCTTTTTTGAGGATATTATTAGTGAATAATATCGAACTTATATCCATTTTCTTTTAAAAAATGAAGCGTTTTTGGCAGGGCAAATTTTAAATTTGGCGAAGCTTTTATACTGTCATGAAATACAATTACACTTCCTGATTTTACATTTTTAGTTACATTTTCAAGACATTTTTCAGGAGTAATAGATTGATCAAAATCAGCGCTCAAAACATCCCACATTATTATCTTGTAACCCAGTTTTCGCAAAATTTTAGATTGTGCTTTTTTTATTTTTCCATAAGGCGGACGAAATATCAAATTATTAGGTTTGATTTCTTCGTCTAAAATCTGGGCACAATTCTTTACGTTTTCTATATAATCATTCGTATGTATTTTCCATCCATTTACATGGTTCATAGTATGGTTTCCTATAGAATGCCCGTCTATTATTAGTTTTTCGAATAAAGATAAATTGGCTTTAATATTTTTTCCAATACAGAAGAAAGTAGCTTTTGCGTCGAATTTTTTTAATTCAGATAAAACCCAGTCGGTGATTTCTGGGGTAGGGCCGTCATCAAATGTTAAGTATATTTTCTTCTCATTGTTTGGAATATCCCAGCAATATTTAGAAAACACCTTTTTTATAAATGAATTAGTTTTTACCCAATAAAAGCTCATTTTAAGTGGTTTAAATGTATGTAAAAATAAAAAATGCAGCGCTTTTTATCAAGAAGCACTGCATTTTTTTAATCAATATAATTTTCGTATATTATTCTTTTTCACGTCCAAAACGTTCAAAAATATTTACATACGTATTAAAAGTGGTTTTGTGTTTTTCGTAGAAAGCTTTATCGTTGTTTTCTTTCATAACTTGCAGTAAGCTTCTGTAACGTTCAATATCGGTAATGATATCAATTGCTAAATCTGATTGATCAGAACCGCTTAAAGTTTTATAATAGTCCAGATTCTCTCTGTATTTATTAACCAATTTGTCTAATAAATCGTGTGCTTTAGCAGTTTCTCCAACTTTATAGTAACCGCCGGCAAATGGTTCAACTAATGAATAATAGCCAAATTTATCTAAAGGCATTTTTGTTACCGCTAAATTGATAATATTTTTAGCTTTATCGATTTTACCTTCGGCAATAAGTTCTTTCATTAAACGAGATAAGTTCGTACGGTATGTAATACTGTTCCTTCTTGTTTCAGGATCATGATAAATTTTTTCACTTTCACTATTACCCCAATCCCATTTCATTACAATATTGTACATTTTATCAGCATCAATTTGTCCCATATCCATAGGTCCGCCGTCTTTAGAAGGTGTGTTTTTAATTGGAACCAATTTGTAAACCATACCATCTAATTGCAGATAATCTTTCAGCCATAAATAATCCTCATCATCAAAAGCTCCTCCGCTGAAATAAATAGGGCGTTTCCAGTCGTTATTAGCTAAGATGTCCAGCATCATTAATCTGTTTTTGTAAAGTGCATTTCCTTTGATGTTGATATCCATATAAGGAACAATTGAGTCATTGTATCTTGCATTTACAACTTTATTTTTGATAATAGTGTTTTTATCAACATTCACTCTGATTTTATTTGTTGGATAAAAATGGATAGTTTGTCCATTTTGTAAGCCCACAGTCGATTTTGGATTTTTAATAAAATCAATAAAATCTTTAATGTTCCAGCGTGTTTCAATTTTTGGAATATGAGCGACATAATCTAATTTATCTCCTACATATTGATCATGTGTGAAAGAAATTGGCAGAGGATCTGATTCGTATGATTTGGCTTTCATTTGATCAATATACCAATCTGTCATGAACAAGCTCGTATTTACAATTTTCACATCGGTTCTAAAATGTTCAATTTCCTGTGCATACCAAAGAGGGAAAGTGTCGTTGTCTCCAATGGTATATAGAATAGCATCCTTATCGCAAGAACTCAAATACGCTTTTGCCATTGCAACAGCGGTGTATTTGTTAGATCTGTCGTGATCATCCCAGTTTTGAGCAGCCATTAAAATTGGTGCGGCTAATAAACTTCCGGCAATAATAACTGGTCCGGCAATTCTGGGAGCGACATATTTCTTGAAGCTTTCATATAAAGAATAAACTCCAAAACCAATCCAGATGGCGAACACGTAGAAAGATCCAACAAGAGCATAATCTCTTTCTCGAGGCTCAAAAGGCCTTTCGTTTAAGTATATTTTTAAGGCAATTCCGGTAAATAAGAATAATGCCAAGAGCACATAAAAACTTTTAAGATCTTTATTTGCGTGGTACATTAGTCCAATTAAACCTAAAATGAAAGGAAGGAAAAAGTAAACATTTCTTCCTTTATTGTTTAAGACATCAGACGGTAAATTGTCTTGAGAACCTAAATGAATAGAGTCTAGAGCTTTGATACCGCTGATCCAGTTTCCATCTAAGTTGTCATATTTTCCCTGAACATCACTTTGGCGTCCAACAAAATTCCACATTAAATATCTCCAATACATATATCCAAATTGGTATTCGAACATAAAGCTGAAGTTGTCAGTTACAGTTGGTTTTTCGATAATTAAATAATCGCCATAACTTCTTAAGAATTTAACGTAGCCTTCATTATCAATTTGTTTTTGAGCATATGCGTGTCTAAATTCAGAAATTGTTTTTTCAACTTCATTACGCAGCTGTGCGGTAGCTTTATTGTATTCATCTTCACTTAATTGGCTTGCATCAATTCCGTATTTTGCCAAATCATCTTCATAGTCATAATTTGGGTTGATTCTGAATTTAGGAGGATTTGTGAAGTTAATATAGTTTTGAATGTGTCCGGTTTCGGTACTCCACATTCTTGGCAGAATCGTTTTTTGATTGTCATCAGAATTTTGTTCTGCATTCTTATAATTATTGGTAATTATATATTTACCTGTTTTATCGTCTCTTTCGTAGTTAGGTTTTTTGTCTAAATAAGGAGTTTTAGCATCAAGGCCAGCAAAAACTTCAGTATACTGAGGGCCATAGAATAATGGGTTTACGCCATATTGCTCACGATTGTAGTAAGCTAAAACCTCGGCAGCATCAGATGGTTTGTTTTCATTAATTACTGTATTGGCGTTTGCACGAACAGGAAGCATGATCCATGTAGAAAATCCAATTAATATAAATAAGATACAAAGTATGATGGTGTTATAAAAAATCAATCCCTTTTGTTTGGTAAATTTTAATCCGAAATAGAAAAAGGCGATTAACAATAAAGTAACGAAAATAGTTCCGGAATTAAATGGCAATCCTAAATTGTTAACCATGAAAATCTCGGTTTTACCAAAGAATGCCATTGTTAAAGGAAGAAGTAATTTAAAGATAAACAACAAAATTCCAATTACAACAACGTTAGCAATAAGGAAATTTTTGATTGTGATTTTTTCGTAATGTTTGAAATAATATAGAAATCCAATTGACGGGATTGTTAATAACGCCATAAAGTGAACGCCAAACGAAAGACCTACAACCAAAGAAATAATTAATAACCATTTATTTCCTTTTGGTTTGTCCATGTCTTGTTCCCAGCGTAATCCAAGCCAGAAAAGTAATGCTATTAATAAAGAGGCCATTGCATAGACCTCTGCTTCAACAGCATTAAACCAAAAGCTGTCAGAAAAAGTATAGGCTAATGCGCCTACAAATGAACTTCCTAAAATAACAATTGAATTGTTTTGATCAATCTCGGCAAAACGTGCTACGATTTTCTTTAAAATCATAGACGAAGACCAAAACATAAATAAAATTGTAAATGCACTTGAAAAAACAGACATCATATTTACCATCAAGGCTACATGTTGAGCATCTATGGCAAACATAGCAAAGAAAGCACCCATCATTTGGAATAGCGGAGCTCCCGGCGGGTGGCCAACTTCTAATTTAGCCGCTGTAGCAATATATTCGCCACAATCCCAAAAGCTCATTGTAGGTTCAACAGTTAGTGTGTAAGTAATTAAAGCGATTGCAAATGCAAACCAACCAATAATTGTATTCCATTTATTGAAATTGAATTGTGCCATATTTAGGTATTAAAATTTTGTGTGTTTTCAATCCTACAAAGAAAATGTTTTTTTATGTAAAGAAACGACCATTAACAAAAAAATCTATAAATCTATCCGTAAACATTAATGTATTGGTTATAAGGCTGTTTTAAAAATGTACGTGGTTTTAAAGAGAAAAAAAACAAAAAAAATGATTTTTTTTGACTAAAAAGTTTGCGCAAACTAAATAAAACCTTAAATTTGCACTCGCTTAACAGCACTGCTGGTCTATGGTGTAATGGTAACACAACTGTTTTTGGTGCAGTCTTTCTAGGTTCGAGTCCTAGTAGACCAACATAAAAGCCTCTCAGAAATGAGAGGCTTTTTTTATGCAAAAAAAAAGTTTGCGTAAAAGCTTGTGTAATTTAAATAAAGTTTTAATTTTGCACCCGCTTAACAGTATTGCTGGTCTATGGTGTAATGGTAACACAACTGTTTTTGGTGCAGTCTTTCTAGGTTCGAGTCCTAGTAGACCAACAAAAAAGCCTCTCAGAAATGAGAGGCTTTTTTTATGCAATAATTTTTGAGATTTTTAGATTTTCACTGTCAAAACAGGTTTGATTGAGTGATTTACCAATCCTTCGCTGATGCTTCCGTTGAAGAAATGCGCAAAACCAGTTCTTCCATGGGTGCACATTCCAATGATATCTGCGTTTATACTGTTTGAGAAGTTGATAATCCCTTTCTCAATATTAGTGTCATTGTAAATATGTGTTGAATAATTAGCAAGATTAAATTCGCTGACAAAACTCTGAAGAGCTTTTTCGGTTACGTGAGTTGGTTTGAAACTGTTTGGGGTGCAAATTGAAACTAAGTGTATTTTTGCGTCAAAGAATTTAGCGAAGTTTAAAATTTTTTCAAATGGTTTTTTAGTTTCTTCTGTGAAGTCAGAAGCGAAAACAATATTATCTACATCAAAAGTTGAAATTTCTTTTTTGATAACAAGAACAGGGATTTCGGAGTTTCTAACTACTTTTTCGGTGTTTGAACCAATTAAAAGTTCTTCCATACCAGAAGATCCATGTGATCCCATTACAATAAGGTCGATGTCCTGCTCTTTGCTTACTTGTGTAATGCCGTGAATTGGTTTATCCATTTTAACCATTTCGGTAATTGAGATTCCGTCAAGAAATGGGCTGTTAGAAATTTTATCTAATGTTTCATTTGCTTTTTGCATAAAAAGCATCGTCTCGGGAATGCTGACGCCTCCAAATATTGCATCGTTTGATTGATGCGGTAATTCCAGCATATGTAAAATAACGATTTCAGAATTGTTTTTTTTGGCGATTTGTGCGACTACTTTTAAGGCGTGTTCTGCGTTTTCTGAAAAGTCAGTAGGTACTAAAATTCGTTTCATGATTTTAGGGTTAAGGGTTTAAAAAATTTGTTAATATTTGGTGATATAAATATAGGGATTATTTTTTAGCGCAATCTATTTATTTGATTTATAAAAAAATCACTATATTTGCACCGTTATTTATTAAAATCTAAATAATGAGGGGACTAAGTGTCCCCTCTTTTTATAAAATTATGACATTTAAGGAAAAGGTAAACGAATTAATTACAGAGGCACTTCTGGAAAAGCCATCGATCTTTTTAATTGATCTGGCTGTTTCGGATTCTTTTAAAATTAGTGTTGGTTTAGACGGAGATAATGGAGTTGCACTGCAGGATTGTATTGACATTAGTCGGGCAGTCGAGAATAACTTGGATCGTGAAGAACAGGATTTTTCGCTGGAAGTAGCATCAGTTGGAGTAGGATCTCCCTTGAAATTGATAAGACAATACAAGAAAAATATTGGTAGAACGTTGATTGTTACTACAAATAATGAAAAAATCGAGGCAGAATTGATAGAAGCTAACGATGTTTTTATAATTTTGTCTTGGATAGCAAGAGAACCGAAAAAAGTAGGAAAAGGAAAAGAAACAGTTCAAAAAGAACAACAGATACCTTATACAGAGATTAAAGAGGCAGTTGTTACAGTAACATTTTAATTAAAGAATTCGCATGGAAAATTTAGCATTAATCGATTCATTCTCAGAGTTTAAAGATAATAAACTTATTGATCGTGTAACGCTTATGGCAATTTTAGAGGACGTGTTTAGAAATGCATTGAAGAAAAAATACGGTTCTGATGATAATTTCGACATCATTATAAATCCTGATAAGGGAGATATGGAGATTTGGAGAAGAAGAGTTATCGTTGCTGACGAAGATCTTGATTTTGAAAATGAAGAAATTACTTTGACTGAAGCAAGAATGATCGAGGCGGATTTTGAAATTGGTGAAGAAGTTTCTGAAGAAGTAAAATTGATTGATTTAGGAAGAAGAGCTATTTTGGCATTGCGTCAAAACTTAATATCTAAAATTCACGAACACGATAATACAAATCTTTATAAACAATTTAAAGATATTATTGGTGATATTTATACTGCCGAAGTGCACCACGTTAGACCTAGAGTTGTTATCTTAGTCGACGATGAAGGAAACGAAATTGTGCTTCCAAAAGAAAAACAAATTCCATCTGATTTTTTCCGTAAAGGAGATAATGTTCGTGGAATTATTGAAAGCGTTGAATTAAAAGGAAATAAACCACAGATTATTATGTCTAGAACTTCTGAGAAGTTTTTGGAAAAATTATTTGAGCAAGAAATTCCTGAAGTATTTGACGGTTTAATTACAGTTAAAAATGTAGTTCGTATTCCGGGAGAAAAAGCAAAAGTTGCTGTAGATTCTTATGATGACAGAATTGATCCTGTTGGAGCTTGCGTTGGTATGAAAGGATCGCGTATTCACGGAATTGTTCGCGAATTAGGAAACGAAAATATTGACGTAATCAATTATACAAATAATATTCAATTGTTTATTACAAGAGCATTAAGTCCTGCAAAAGTTTCTTCAATTAAAATTGACGAAGAAAATAAGAGAGCCGAAGTATTCTTAAAATTAGAAGAAGTTTCTAAAGCAATTGGTAGAGGAGGTCATAATATTAAATTGGCTGGTCAGTTAACTGGTTACGAATTAGACGTAATCAGAGAAGGTGATTCTGCAAACGGCGAAGACGATGACGACGTTGAATTAACAGAGTTCTCAGATGAAATCGAGGGCTGGGTTATAGAAGAGTTTGCAAAAATTGGTTTAGATACGGCTAGAAGTATTTTAAAACAAGAAGTAGAAGATTTAGTAAGAAGAACAGATTTAGAAGAGGAAACAATTCTTGATGTTATGAAAATACTAAAAGAGGAGTTTGATAACTAGTTGTCTTACTCTAACAACACAACGAAAAAGGTAATAATAAAAAGGTTATATGTCTGAAGAGAGAGTAATAAGAATAAACAAGGTTTTAAGGGAATTAAATATCTCGTTAGAAAGAGCTGTTGATTATCTAAAAGATAAGGGAATTGCTATTGATGCAAATCCAAATGCTAAAATTTCTGACAGTGAATTTAATATTCTGCAAAGCCAATTTGCGGGCGATAAGGGGAACAAGGAAGCTTCTAAAGAAGTAGGAGAAGAGAAAAGAAAAGAAAAAGAAGCATTGCGTGTTGAGCGCGAGAAAGAAATTGAGGACAAACGCAGACAAGACGAAGAGCGTCAGAAACAACAAGAAATCATTAAAGCGAGAGCTGTTGTAACCGGACCTGTTCAAGTTGGTAAAATTGATTTGAATCCAAAGAAACCTGCAGTTGTTTCTCCAGAAGAGCCAGTTAAAGCTGAAGAGCCTAAAACTGTTACTCCACCTCAAGCAGAAAAACCTGCTCAAAAAGAAACGGTACAGACTGAGCCAGTTGTTCCTGTAGTTTCCGAAGAGAAAAAGGTAGAAAAACCTATTATTACTGAGAAAAAAGAAGTGAAAGCTGAAAATTCTAAAACAGCTCAGGAGCCAATTATTTCAACGGACCCTGCAACTGCTGAGGAAACTATCACTACTCAATATCAAAAATTATCTGGAACTACTCTTACTGGGCAGACAATTGATTTATCTCAATTTAATAAGCCTAAGAAAAAGAAAGAAGATCCAAAAATTACTCCAAACAAACCGGGGGCTCCTGGAGTTGGGAATAATAATAACGCTAATAAAAATAAGCGTAAAAGGATCGCTCCTAAACCTGGTACGCCGGGTGCACCAAAACCTGCAACAGGAAATGCACCGGGAACACCTAATCCAAATAAAATTACACCAAACACTGGTGGAGGAGGTTTTAATGCTAACAGAAATGCAAGACCTGGTTTTGTAAAAGGAAATCGTCCTGCAATTGTAGCTAAAGTAGAGCCTACTGAAGAAGAAGTAAAAAACCAAATTAGAGAAACTCTTGAAAAACTTCAAGGTAAAGGAGGTAAATCTAAAGCGGCAAAATATAGAAGAGATAAAAGAGAAACACACCGTCAGAAATCTGATGATGAACAAAGAGCTCTTGACGAAGGAAGTAAAACTATTAAGGTTACAGAATTCGTTACTGTAGGTGAAATTGCAATAATGATGGATGTGCCGATTACTAAGGTAATTGGAACTTGTATGTCTCTTGGTATCATGGTAACAATGAACCAGCGTCTAGATGCTGAGACATTAACAATTGTTGCGGATGAATTTGGTTATGACGTTGAGTTTATAACAGTTGATATCGAAGAAGCAATCGAGGTTGTTGAAGATAGAGAAGAAGATTTAGTAACTAGAGCGCCAATTGTAACCGTAATGGGGCACGTTGACCACGGTAAAACATCTTTACTGGATTATATTCGTAAAGAAAATGTTATCGCTGGTGAGTCTGGAGGTATTACTCAGCACATTGGAGCTTATGGAGTTACTCTTGATAATGGACAAAAAATAGCATTTTTAGATACTCCGGGTCACGAGGCGTTTACCGCGATGCGTGCACGTGGAGCTCAGGTTACAGATATTGCTATTATTGTAATTGCAGCTGATGATGATATCATGCCGCAAACGAAAGAAGCAATCAGTCACGCTCAGGCAGCTGGTGTTCCAATTATTTTTGCAATCAATAAAGTTGATAAGCCAAATGCTAACCCTGATAAAATTAAAGAAAGATTGGCAGGTATGAATTTACTTGTTGAGGATTGGGGTGGTAAAATACAATCACATGATATTTCTGCAAAAACAGGATTAGGTGTGAAAGAATTACTGGAAAAAGTTTTATTAGAAGCTGAAATTTTAGATTTGAAATCAAATCCAAATAAAGCGGCACAGGGAACTGTAGTTGAGGCTTTCTTAGATAAAGGAAAAGGATATGTTTCTACAATTTTAGTTCAGCATGGAACTTTAAAAATTGGAGATTATATGTTAGCTGGAAAACATCATGGTAAAGTGAAAGCAATGCATGATGAAAGAGGGCATATTGTTTTGGAGGCGGGACCTTCAACGCCAGTTTCTGTTTTAGGTTTAGATGGGGCGGCAACTGCAGGTGATAAGTTCAATGTTTTTGAAGATGAAAAAGAGGCAAAACAAATTGCATCTAAACGTTCTCAATTAATGCGTGAACAATCTGTACGTACTCAAAGACATATTACACTTGACGAAATTGGACGTCGTATCGCTCTTGGTCAGTTTAAAGAATTAAACGTTATTCTTAAAGGAGACGTGGATGGATCTGTTGAAGCATTATCAGATTCGTTCTCTAAACTTTCTACAGAAGAGGTTCAAATTAATATTATACATAAAGGAGTTGGTGCGATTACAGAAACCGATGTTAACTTGGCTTCTGCGTCAGATGCGATTATTATCGGATTTAATGTTCGTCCAGCTGGAAATGCAAGACAACTTGCTGATAAAGAAGAAATCGATATCCGTTACTATTCTATTATTTACGCAGCTATCGATGACTTGAAAGATGCAATGGAAGGAATGTTAGCTCCTGAAATGAAAGAAGAAGTTTTAGGAACTGCAGAAATCCGTGAGATCTTTAAAATTTCTAAAGTGGGTTCAATCGCTGGTTGTATGGTAACAGATGGAAAAATCTTGAGAACTTCTAAAATTAGAGTTATTAGAGATGGAGTTGTAGTTCATACCGGTGACTTAGTTGCTTTAAAACGATTTAAAGATGACGTTAAAGAAGTAACAAAAGGTTATGACTGTGGTATACAAATAAAAGGATTTAATGATATTGAAATTAGCGATGTTATTGAAGCTTACCACGAAGTAGCGATCAAAAAGAAATTGAAATAAAATTCAATAATTTATATAGAGTCCCAATGAAAGTTGGGACTTTTTTTGTTTAAGAAAGTTTTGTATGTAAAGAGTTGTAATGTTTGGGAATTAGTTCCTGCAAATGCTTTTCGAAACGTAAAGGAGTATTTGGAGTGAGGTATGATTCGGAGATTGTTTGTTTCTTTTTGCTGTGATTTGTCGTAAAAGAGAGTGTAAAGGTGAATTAATTTTGGGATAAAATTTATGCGTATATGAGAATACGTGTAATTCATGTTGTTAATTCAATTTTAGGTAAGCATTTTAAATCAGGTAATCTTAATAGTGATTTTGCAAATTTTCAGCTGTTAAGAAAAATAATGCCTGTATTTCTGAAGTGGTATTTGTCTAACTAGAAATGAAATAGTCTTCTTTTGCTGTCGTCGCTAAACATAATCCAGCTCTTTTTGAGCTCGATTTAGAACATACAAAGAGCAGTGGAGTTTAAAGATAATGAATGCTTTTTGTAAGCGGCAAGAGATGCAGAATTGTCTTTTCTTTTGCGGTTAAATTGTTTGAGCCGATTTTAGAAATAATTAATAAGGTAAAAAAATTAAAGCTCTATGTGTTTATGCGACGCGTAATGAGAGACGCTGGATTGTCAACTTATGCGCTAAAAAAATCATTATAAATTAGAGTTGCCATTTATGGTTAATAACAAAAAAACTGTAAGGCTCATCAGTAAAATGTATTGTATAAAGTTGTTTCTTTCCTTCCGGTCATACGGTAGTGGGCTGGACATGGTAGTTGATGTTTATAAAACTTTTTTCCTGATAAACAGTAGGTGATTTTAAAACGCTGACATGACTTTGGTTGAAGTAGAGTTGTTTGTAATACACATTGGTGTAGTGATGTAAAAATGGGAAGAGTTATGGGGCTGGCAGCTGTTGAATGTCTTTGTCTTAATTCAGTTTTTCTGACTGACTTAAATGGGTTAAAAGAGATGGAGGCTATATAGCTTTGCTGCTATTTAAATAAATATGCAGTATTTTTGAGAAAAAAAACTGTGTTTTATCTCGGATTTTAATGCTATTTTTGATGTAAATTATATAAATATGAAACGATTATCAGTATATGTTTTTGTGCTTTTTTTAAGTTTTTCGACTTTGTCTTTTTCTCAAGAAGCAGTAGAAAAACCGGCTCCGCCAGCGGGTGATGCTTTAATCGGAGATTATTATGGAACGGATGTTTCCGGTGCTGTTGTAAATAAAGCAATTTCAGTAGAAAAATTAGAAAGTGAATTAAAGAATGTAAAAAAGGCAGATGGAGTAGCTGTAAAAGGCGAAGTAACGAATGTGTGTGAAAAAAGAGGATGCTGGATTACTCTTAAAACAGAAGATGGTTCTTCTTTCTTTGTGAAAATGAAAGATTATTCTTTTTTTGTTCCAACGGCATTAAAAGGTAAAAATGTAGTATTGGAGGGAAATGCTGAAAAAAAAATCACCTCTGTTGATGAATTAAAACATTATGCTAAAGATGCAAAAAAGACAAAAGCTGAAATAGATGCTATAAATGCTCCAAAAGAAGAAATTCGATTTTTAGCGAATGGAATTAAGGTGGTAAACTAGTTTGTTATTCGGGGCTTTAAAGTGTGCTTTTTTGTTTGTAGAAATACTTTTAATCCTATAACAAGCCTCAATTTTGTTGAGGCTTTTTTATTTAAGAATTGTTTTTTTTTGTATGATAAGTTTGAAAAAGTATTTTAAAATAATAGTTTTAGGTATGAAAAAGGCGAGATCAAATGATCTCGCCTTTTGTTTGTAGTATTTTTTTTGATTATTTACCTGGCTTAAGTAGAAAGACACTTTTATATTTTTTTCTAATGTCGGCCAGATTTCTTTCAGCTTCAATTCGGGATTTAAAATTTCCTACTATAACCTTGTAGTTTGGAGTGTTGAAAATTATGGTTCCATCTATGCTTGTGTATTCTCTTTTAAAGTCAGATAATGTCTTTTTGGCCTCATCGCTTTTGCCGCTGAAAATTTGAATTCTATAAGAATCGTTTGTACTTATTGATGTGTTAAATTTACGTTTATCATTAAGTAACTGCTCAAATTTAGAGTCTTGATTCAGTGTTAAATTTTGGCTTTGAGCATTAATATTATATGCCAAAGTAAAGATTGTTAATGTTAAGAAAACGTTTTTTGAAGAGCTTAAAATTCTCATAATGTGATGGTTTTTATGCAAAAATACTATTTAAAGTTTGTATGTAAAATTTTAATATTATTTAGAATTGATATAAATTGATATTTAAGACTATTTTAAGGTTTTGAGAATAGTTCATAAGTCGTATTTTTGTGCAAGTTTTAAAAGAAGGTATTAATTTTAGTCTGATTTATTACAGAAAAAATCATACCAAAAATTAGTAGATAATTATTATACTATATGAAAAAGGTGGGTAACCATAATTCGATCTCAAGAAAATTATTACTTAGTTTATCGCTAACGTTAATTTTCTCCCTAACTTCATTTGCTCAAGATCCTGCTGCAGCTCCTGCGGCGACTGAAGCTGCTGCTCCGGCTGCTGCGTCTGGAGGTGATCCGGTAAAAGGGAAAGAACTTTTTAATGCAAATTGCGCTGCATGTCACAAATTAGATGCTAAATCAACTGGCCCTGCTCTAAGAGGAGTTGCTTCAAAGCATGATAAAGCTTGGCTTTACAAATGGGTGCACAACAGTTCTGATATGATTAAATCAGGAGATCCTGTTGCTGTAAAACTTTTTGAGGAAAACAACAAGGCAGTAATGACTTCTTTTCCTCAGCTATCTGAAGGTGATATTGACAATATTATCGCTTACACTTCTGAAGAAAAAACTCCTCCTCCTGCTGATGCTAAAGCATTGCCAACTGGTGATCATCAAGATAGTGGAAGTGGAATTTCTAATAATATTATTTTAGGAGCTCTTGCTCTTGTAATGGCTATTTTAGTTGTTATGTTGTTCATGGTGAACAAAGTATTGACTAAAGTTGCTAGTAATAACGGAATAGAAATTGCTCCAAAAGAGAGTAGAACTCCAATTTGGAAAGCTTTTGCTAGAAACCAATTTTTAGTATTAGTTACTTCTATATTCTTGCTTTTGGCGAGTGGTTACTTTGTGTATGGATATTTAATGCAGGTTGGTGTTGATCAAAATTATGAACCAATTCAGCCAATTCACTATTCTCACAAAATTCACGCTGGAGATAATGAGATCAATTGTAAATATTGTCACTCTGCAGCACGTGTAAGTAAAACTGCTGGTATTCCATCTTTAAATGTTTGTATGAACTGTCATAAAAATATTTCTGAAGTTGCTGAAACTACTGCTACTGCTGAATACAGTAAAGCGTTTTACGATGCTCAAATTCAAAAATTATACGATGCTGTTGGCTGGGATAAGACTAAACAGGCTTATACTGGAAAAACGCAGCCAGTTAAATGGGTTCGTATTCATAATCTTCCTGATTTTGTTTATTTCAACCACTCACAACACGTTTCTGTTGCAGGAGTTGAATGTCAAACTTGTCACGGTCCGGTACAAGAATTTGAAATCATGAAGCAATATTCTAAATTAACAATGGGATGGTGTGTTGATTGCCATAGAAAAACTGATGTTAAAATGGAAGGTAACGCTTACTATGAGAAAATTCATGCTGAGCTTTCTAAAAAATACGGTGTAGAGAAATTAACTGCAGCGCAAATGGGAGGTTTAGAATGCGGTAAATGCCACTATTAATCGAATTATTAAGATTTTAATATATATATACAATGTCATCAAACAAAAAATACTGGAAAAGTGTTGAGGAGCTAGAAAATAGCTCTATTGTTGAGGCGCTTAGAAATAACGAGTTTGTTGAAGAGATTCCTACAGAAGAATTTTTAGGGAATGCAGATGCTTTAGCTTCATCTGGAACTTCACGTCGTGACTTTTTAAAGTACGTAGGATTTAGTACTGCAGCGGTTACACTTGCTGCTTGTGAAGGTCCTGTGCACAAGTCTATCCCTTATGTATTACAACCAGAGCAAATCATTCCTGGTGTTGCAGATTATTATGCAACTACTGTTTTTGACGGTTTTGATTTTGCAAATCTTTTGGTAAAAACTCGTGAGGGTCGTCCAATTAAAATTGAAAACAATACCATTGCTGGTGCTAAGTTTTCAGCCAATGCAAGAATTCATGCTTCTATCTTAGGTTTATATGATAGTATGCGTTTGAAAGAACCAAAATTGGATGGAAAAAACAGCAGTTGGTCAGCAGTTGATTTAAAAATTAAATCAAGTTTGGCTGATGCAAAAGCTAAAGGAGGTCAAGTAGTATTATTGACTAACACATTAGCAAGTCCAACTACTGAAAAATTAATTGCTGAATTTATCGCTAAGAATCCAAATGCTAAGCATGTTGTTTATGATGCGGTTTCTTCTTCTGATGCATTAGATGCATTTGAAACTGTATACGGAGAAAGAGCTTTAGTTGATTACGATTTTTCAAAAGCGTCATTAATTGTATCTGTTGGTGCTGATTTCTTAGGAGACTGGCAAGGTGGTGGATATGATTCTGGATATGCAAAAGGACGTATTCCTCAAAACGGAAAAATGTCTCGTCATTTTCAGTTTGAATCTAATATGACTTTATCTGGAGCAGCTGCTGATAAGCGTGTTCCAATGACTACAGCTGATCAAAAACAAGCTTTAGTCCAAATATATAACATTGTTGTGGGTGCTTCAGTCCCTGTTGTTTTAGATGCTAAATTTAAAGCAGAGGTTGTTAAAGCAGCTCAGCAATTAAAAGCAGCAGGTACAAAAGGAATTTTAGTATCTGGAATCGAAGATAAAAATGCACAGTTATTAGTTTTAGCTATTAATCAGGCATTAGCTAGTGAAGCTTTTAGTACAGCAGGTACAAGACAAATTAGAAAAGGTTCTAATGCAGTTGTAGCTCAATTAGTAAAAGATATGAATGCAGGAAGTGTTCATACTTTAATTATGAGTGGTGTTAATCCTGTTTATACTTTAGCTGATTCTGCTTCATTCGTTTCTGGATTGAAAAAAGTTAAAACATCAGTTGCTTTCTCTTTAAAAGAAGATGAAACAGCTGCAATTTCTACAATCGCTGCAGCTGCACCTCACTACTTAGAGTCTTGGGGAGATTTAGAAATAACAAAAGGAACTTATAGTTTAACTCAACCTACTATTCGTCCTATCTTTGATACAAAACAATTTCAAGATGTTTTATTATCAGTAAGTGGAACAGCTGGAAACTTTTATGATTATTTAAAAGCTAATTCTGGAGCAATCATTGCTGGTTCTTCTTGGAATAAAGTTTTACATGATGGAGTTTTTGTAGTGGGTTCTACTGCTTTAGCAGGTGGTTCTTATGACTTCGCTGGTGCTGCAGGTTTGCTTTCAAAGGCAAAATCTTCAGGAGAACTTGAATTAGTATTATATACTAAAACGGGTATGGGAGATGGACAACATGCAAACAACCCTTGGTTACAAGAGTTCCCGGATCCAATTACAAGAGTTTCTTGGGATAACTATGTAACAGTTTCTAATGCTGATGCGAAGAAATTCAATTTATCAAATGAAATCGTTGCAAACGGTGGTTTAAATGGTAGTTATGCTACTATTACAACAGCTGATGGTCAAAAACTAGAAAATGTTCCGGTAATTGTTCAGCCTGGACAAGCTGTTGGTACTGTTGGTTTAGCTGTTGGTTACGGTCGTAAAGCTGCTTTAAAAGAAGAAATGCAAGTAGGTTTAAATGCTTACGCTTTATATAAAAATTTCAATAGTGTTCAGTCTATTTCCATTGCCAAGGCAAATGGAGAGCATGAGTTTGCTTGTGTTCAAGGACAAAAAACATTAATGGGTAGAGGAGATATCATTAAAGAAACTACTTTAGAGATCTTCAATACTCAAGATGCTAAACATTGGAACGAGCAGCCAATGGTATCTTTAGATCACCAAGAAGTAGAAGCTACTACTGTTGATTTATGGGAATCATTTGATCGTTCTACAGGACATCACTTTAATCTTTCGATTGATTTAAATGCTTGTACAGGATGTGGAGCTTGTGTTATTGCTTGTCATGCAGAAAACAACGTACCAGTTGTAGGTAAAGCAGAAGTTAGAAGAAGCCGTGATATGCACTGGTTACGTATCGACAGATATTATTCTTCTGAAAGCACTTTTGAAGGTGATAACGAAAGAAAAGAAAGTATTGCTGGTTTATCTAGTTCATTATCTACTTTTAATGAAATGGAAAAACCTGGAGATAACCCACAAGTAGCATTCCAGCCTGTAATGTGTCAACACTGTAATCACGCACCTTGTGAGACAGTTTGTCCGGTTGCTGCAACTTCTCATGGTCGTCAAGGTCAAAACCACATGGCATACAACAGATGTGTTGGTACTCGTTACTGTGCTAACAACTGTCCATATAAAGTTCGTCGTTTTAACTGGTTCTTGTACAACAAAAACAGTGAATTCGATTATCACATGAATGATGATTTAGGTCGTATGGTATTAAATCCAGACGTAAACGTTCGTTCTCGTGGAGTTATGGAAAAATGTTCATTCTGTATCCAAAGTACTCAAGCTGTAATTCTTGAAGCTAAACGTCAAGGAAGAGTAGTCGCTAAAGACGAGTTTAACAATGCTTGTGCATGTTCTGCTGCTTGTTCTTCTGGAGCTATGGTATTTGGAGATGTAAATGATAAAGAAAGCGAAGTTGCTAAATTAGCAGAAAGCGAAAGAATGTATCATTTATTAGAGCATGTTGGTACAAAACCAAATGTTTTCTATCACGTTAAAGTTAGAAACACTTAGTAAATTATTAATAAGAAACAATATAAAGGATTATGTCGTCTCACTACGAAGCACCCATTAGAAAACCTTTAGTTATAGGTGATAAATCATATCATGATGTAACTGTAGATGTGGCAGCGCCTGTTGAAGGACCTGCAAATAAACAATGGTGGATTGTATTTTCAATCGCATTAATAGCCTTCCTTTGGGGGTTAGGTTGTATAATTTACACCGTATCTACCGGTATTGGAACATGGGGATTAAATAAAACAGTTGGTTGGGCTTGGGATATTACTAACTTCGTTTGGTGGGTTGGTATTGGTCACGCTGGAACTTTGATTTCTGCGGTATTATTACTTTTCCGTCAACGTTGGAGAATGGCTATTAACCGTTCTGCAGAAGCAATGACTATTTTCTCAGTAGTTCAAGCAGGTTTATTTCCAATTATTCACATGGGACGTCCATGGTTAGCATACTGGGTATTACCTATTCCAAATCAATTTGGGTCTTTATGGGTAAACTTTAACTCACCGTTACTTTGGGATGTATTTGCAATTTCAACTTATCTTTCGGTATCACTAGTTTTCTGGTGGACTGGTTTGTTGCCTGACTTTGCAATGCTTCGTGATAGAGCTATAACTCCATTTAATAAAAGAGTTTATTCTATCCTAAGTTTTGGATGGAGCGGTAGAGCGAAGGATTGGCAGCGTTTCGAAGAAGTATCATTAGTATTAGCTGGTTTAGCTACTCCTCTTGTACTTTCTGTACACACGATTGTATCTATGGACTT
The DNA here is from genome assembly GCF_024171645.1 of Flavobacterium sp. HSC-32F16. Classification (GTDB taxonomy): domain Bacteria; phylum Bacteroidota; class Bacteroidia; order Flavobacteriales; family Flavobacteriaceae; genus Flavobacterium. Next base: position 960,177 of record NZ_JALKAC010000002.1, read on the forward strand.
TGCTACTTCTGTAATTCCAGGATGGCATACAACAATTTTCCCTCCATACTTCGTTGCTGGAGCGGTATTCTCAGGATTCGCAATGGTAAATACCTTGTTGATTGTTATGAGAAAAGTTTCTAACCTTGAAGCATACATCACATTACAGCATATTGAGTTAATGAATATCATTATCATGATCACTGGATCTATTGTAGGTGTAGCATACATCACTGAGTTATTTGTAGCTTGGTATTCAGGTGTAGAATATGAGCAATATGCATTCTTAAACAGAGCTACCGGACCTTATTGGTGGGCATATTGGTCGATGATGACATGTAACGTGTTTTCTCCTCAGTTCATGTGGTTCAAAAAATTAAGAACAAGTATCATGTTCTCATTCATTATCTCGATTGTGGTAAACATCGGTATGTGGTTTGAAAGATTCGTAATTATTGTTACTTCTTTACATAGAGATTACCTTCCATCTTCTTGGACAATGTTCTCACCAACATTTGTTGATATTGGAATTTTCATCGGAACAATTGGTTTCTTCTTTGTATTGTTTTTATTATACTCTAGAACATTCCCTGTAATTGCTCAGGCGGAGGTAAAAACAATTTTAAAAGGAACAGGAGATAATTACATTAGAGAAAGAGCAAATAAAGATTCACATCATGAGTAATAAAGTAATATACGCCATTTATAATGACGATGATATTTTGATGGATGCAGTAAAGAAAACCAGAGCTGCTCATCATCATATTGAAGAGGTTTTTACTCCATTCCCAGTTCACGGATTGGATAAAGCCATGGGTTTAGCACCAACAAGATTAGCAATTTGTGCTTTCCTATATGGATGTGTTGGTATTTCTGTTGCAACAACAATGATGAGTTATATCATGATTCATGACTGGCCACAGGATATTGGTGGAAAACCAAGTTTTAGTTTCATTCAAAATATGCCATCTTTTGTGCCAATTATGTTTGAGATGACTGTGTTTTTTGCTGCGCATTTAATGGTAATCACTTTTTATATGAGAAGTAGATTATGGCCATTTAAGCAAGCTGAAAATCCTGATGTAAGAACAACAGATGACCATTTCTTAATGGAAGTTGCTGTAAATGATAACGAAGCAGAACTTGTTTCTTTTTTCGAAGGTACAGGAGCTGTTGAAGTTAAAGTAATTGAAAAGAATTAATTGTAGCTATGAAAAGGATATATAAAATAACACTTTTAGTTGGTATAACTGTTTTAGTTTCTTCTTGCCACAATAATTCGGCACCAAACTATCAGTATTTCCCAAATATGTATGAGTCTGTAAGTTATGAACCTTACGCAGAAGCAAAAATATTTAAAGGTGGTAAAGAAGGACAACTTCCTGTAGAAGGAACTATTAATAGAGGTTTTGAACCTTATGAATATGAAAATTCAACTGCAGGTTATGAATTAGCTAAAGCTAATTTAAAATCTCCTTTGGATTCTGTTGAAAAAAATTCTGGAAAAGGAAAAGAACTTTTCGAAATTTATTGTATCAGCTGCCATGGCGCAACTGGTAACGGTAAAGGTAAATTGGTTGAAAGAGAAAAATTTCTTGGAGTACCTAGCTATAAAGACAGAGATATCACTGAAGGAAGTATATTTCACGTTGAAACTTATGGTTTAAATGCAATGGGTTCACACGCAAATCAATTAAGCGCCCACGAACGTTGGTTAGTTGCTGACTATGTTCTAAAACTAAAAAGCCAATTATAATTGTTGAACAAACTGATCGTAATAGATATGTATACATTTTCAAGTAAATTAAAAACTTTTTCTATCATCTTAATGGTTCTAGGGCTATTAGGAATTGGGTATGGTTTTTTAAGTGCACCTAAAGATATTCAAGAAGTTGAAAAAATACTAGCAGCAGATGCTCATGGAGCTCATGGTACTGCGCATGGAGAGTCTGCAGAGGCTTCTCATAAAGAAGCAGGACATCATGAAGCTGCTGAAGCTTCTCATGAAGAACACAAAGGTGGAGAGCATGCAAAAGTTGGTGCTGCTGACGAACACACAGAACATTTAAATCACGTATTGCACCAATTGCAAAACAAGCCTTGGTCTGCATTATATGTGGCTTGTATTTTCTTTTTACTGCTTTCTATGGGGGTTTTAGCATTTTATGCTATTCAACAAGTTGCTCAGGCAGGTTGGTCTCCAGTTTTGTTTAGAGTTATGCAAGGTATTACAGCTTATCTTCCTGCTGGTTCTATCATTTTCTTCATAATCTTAGTTTTATGCGGATTACATTTTAATCATATTTTTGTATGGTTAGGTGAGGGAGTAACTGATCCTAAAAGTGCTAATTATGATGCTATCATAGCGGGTAAAGCAGGTTACTTAAACTTTCCTTTCTGGATCGTAAGAGCAGCTGTCTTTTTATTAGGATGGAATTTATACCGTCATATTTCAAGAAAAAACTGTTTAGCGCAAGATGAAGCTAATGATGATCTTTACTACAAAAAGAATTTCAAAGCTTCTGCTGGTTTCTTAGTATTCTTCATTGTTTCTGAGTCTATTATGTCTTGGGACTGGATTATGTCATTTGACCCACACTGGTTTAGTACTTTGTTTGGATGGTATGTATTTGCTTCTTTCTTCGTAAGCGGAATTACTTCTATCGCGTTAGTAACAATTTACTTAAAATCAAAAGGATATTTAGAGTACGTAAATACAAGTCATATTCATGATTTAGCTAAATTCATGTTTGGTATTAGTGTTTTCTGGACTTATTTATGGTTCTCTCAGTTCATGTTGATCTGGTATGCTAATATTCCTGAAGAGGTAACTTATTTCGTAACAAGAATTCAATTATATAACCTTCCTTTCTTTGGTGCGGTTGTTATGAACTTTGTTTTTCCATTATTAATATTAATTAATACAGACTTCAAACGTCTTAACTGGGTTATTGTTATGGCTGGTGTTGTAATTTTATTAGGTCATTATGTTGATTTCTTTAATATGATTATGCCTGGTACAGTTGGAGACAAATGGTTTATTGGAGTTCCTGAAATTGCATCTATTCTTTTCTTCTTAGGTTTATTTATATTTGTTGTATTTAATGCATTAACTAAATCTCCTTTGCTTGCAAAAAGAAATCCTTTCATTGAAGAAAGTAAACATTTTCATTATTAATATTTAAAGAAGTAAACAGATGACAAGTTTGTTGGTAATTATAGTTTTAGTTTTATTAGCAGTTGCACTTTGGCAATTGACCAAGATATTTGATCTTACTCAAGTAGGAGCTTCTTCGGACGATTCTCAAGTTGCATCAGATAATGACAATAACGTACAGGGATATATTATGTTTGGCTTTTTAGCTTTCATCTATATATTTACTATTTATGGTTTACTAAAATGGGGTAATTTGGCACTTCATACTCCAGCTTCTGAGCATGGTGGTTTAGTAGATAGTTTAATGAATATTACTTGGGTTTTGATCTTTACAGTTCAAGTTATTACTCAAGGTTTATTATACTGGTTTTCTTTTAAATATAAAGGGAATAAAGATAAAAAAGCATTATTTTTTGCTGATAGTAATAAATTAGAAGCAATCTGGAGTATCATTCCATCTGTTGTTTTAGCATGTTTAATTCTTTATGGATTGTATGCTTGGAATAACATTATGTTTGTTGATAAAGACGAAGATGTAATCGAAATTGAATTATACGCTCAGCAATTTAAATGGACAGCAAGATATGCTGGACAAGATAATGTTTTAGGTAAAGCGAACGTACGTTTAATCGAAGGAATCAATACATTAGGAGTTGACATGTCAGATCCTAACTCTCAGGATGATATTGTAGTTTCTGAGTTACATATTCCTAAAGGTAAAAAAGTACATTTCAAGATGCGTTCTCAAGACGTATTACACTCAGCTTATATGCCTCACTTTAGAGCGCAGATGAACTGTGTGCCTGGAATGGTTACTGAATTTGCATTTGTTCCTACTTACACTACTTCTGAATATAGAGAGTTGCCATTTATGGTTGAAAAAGTAGCAAACATCAATAAACTTAGAGCTGAAAAAAGTGTTGAGTTAGTTGCAAAAGGAGGAACTGCTTTAGATCCTTATACATTTGATTATTTATTATTATGTAATAAAATCTGTGGAGCTTCACACTATAACATGCAAATGAAAGTTGTTGTTGATACTCCGGAAGATTATAAAAAATGGTTAAGCGAAAAAACAACTTTAGCTCAAGATATTAAAGCGGCAGCTGCTGCAGAAAAACCGGCTGAAGGAGTTGAAGGTGTTGCAGATACTACTGCTAAAATTAAAGACACAGTAAAAGCGGTTGTAGATACTGTTAAAGCAGCTGTAGCTAAAGTAGCTATGAAATAATATTATTAAGAAAATTTAAAGTACACATATATGTCAGCAGAAGCGCACGGTCACGATCACGGACACGATCACGAGCACGAACATCATCATAAAGACACGTTCATTACTAAATATATTTTTAGTATTGATCACAAAATGATTGCTAAACAATACTTGATTACTGGTATTATTATGGGGATCATTGGTATTGCAATGTCCTTGCTTTTCAGAATGCAATTGGCGTGGCCAGAAGAATCTTTTAAGATATTTAATGTTTTATTAGGAGATAAATTTGCACCTGATGGTGTAATGGCAAATGATATTTATCTGGCTTTAGTTACAATTCACGGTACCATCATGGTATTCTTTGTACTGACAGCTGGTTTGAGTGGAACTTTTAGTAACTTACTTATTCCACTTCAAATTGGAGCTAGAGATATGGCTTCTGGTTTTATGAACATGATTTCATACTGGTTGTTCTTCTTATCTGCTGTAGTAATGTTATGTTCTTTATTTGTTGAAGCTGGACCAGCTTCTGCAGGTTGGACAATTTATCCTCCATTAAGTGCCTTACCACAAGCGATCCCTGGATCAGGAACGGGTATGACTTTATGGTTAGTTTCAATGGCTATCTTTATTGCATCTTCATTAATGGGATCATTAAACTACATTGTAACTGTTATTAACTTGAGAACTAAAGGAATGTCTATGACTAGACTTCCACTTACAATCTGGACATTTTTCGTAACGGCTATTATTGGTGTTATTTCATTTCCGGTTTTATTATCAGCTGCTTTATTATTGATTTTCGATAGAAGTTTCGGTACTTCATTCTTCTTATCTGATATTTATATCGCAGGAGAGGTTTTACATTACCAAGGAGGTTCTCCAGTATTGTTTGAGCACTTATTCTGGTTCTTGGGTCACCCTGAGGTTTATATCGTAATCTTGCCAGCAATGGGTCTTGTTTCTGAAATCATGGCTACGAACTCTCGTAAACCAATCTTCGGATACAGAGCGATGATTATGTCAGTTCTTGCAATTGCATTCTTGTCAACTATTGTATGGGGTCACCATATGTTTATCTCTGGAATGAATCCTTTCTTAGGATCTGTATTTACTTTTACAACTTTATTGATTGCAATTCCATCTGCTGTAAAAGCTTTTAACTGGATTACAACTTTATGGAAAGGTAACTTACAATTCAATCCTGCAATGTTATTCTCTATCGGAATGGTTTCTACTTTCATAACTGGAGGTTTAACAGGTATCATTTTAGGAGATAGTACTTTAGATATTAACGTTCACGATACTTACTTTGTAATTGCTCACTTTCACTTAGTAATGGGTATCTCTGCACTTTACGGAATGTTTGCTGGTATTTACCACTGGTTCCCTAAAATGTACGGTAGAATGTTAAACAAAAACTTAGGTTATATTCACTTCTGGATTACAGCAGTTTGTGCTTATGGAGTTTTCTTCCCAATGCACTTTATTGGATTAGCTGGTTTACCAAGACGTTACTATACAAATACTAACTTCCCATTATTTGATGATTTACAAAACGTGAATGTTTTAATTACAACATTTGCTCTTGTGGGAGGTGCATTCCAGCTAGTATTCTTATACAACTTCTTTAGTAGTATTTTCTACGGTAAAAAAGCAGTTCAAAATCCATGGAAATCGACAACTTTAGAGTGGACTACTCCGGTTGAACATATTCACGGAAACTGGCCGGGAGAAATTCCTCACGTATACCGTTGGCCGTATGACTACAGTAACCCAAACCATGATGTAGATTTTGTTCCTCAAAATGTACCAATGAAAGAAGGTGAAGAAGTTTTACACCACTAAAAATAATAAAAAAAGACCGTCAGTAATGACGGTCTTTTTTGTTTAGTTAAAGTTTTAAACGTTCGGTTTTACCATTTTACAAAACTAATTAGTTTCTATATCTTTGTAGGATGAATGAAAATCTAGATCCTACTACAAAAGGATATAACCCAGAAGAATTAGATCTTGAAAAAAGATTGCGTCCGCTGTCATTTGATGATTTTGCCGGTCAGGACCAAGTTTTAGAAAACTTGAAAGTTTTTGTTGCCGCCGCCAATCAGCGTGGTGAAGCTCTTGATCATGCCTTGTTTCATGGGCCTCCGGGACTTGGTAAAACTACTTTGGCTAATATTCTGGCAAATGAGTTGGAGGTTGGAATCAAAATTACTTCGGGACCTGTTTTGGACAAACCTGGTGATTTAGCTGGCTTGTTAACGAATCTAGATGAAAGGGATGTTTTATTTATAGATGAGATTCATCGTTTGAGTCCTATTGTTGAAGAATATTTATATTCGGCAATGGAAGATTTCAAAATTGATATTATGATTGAATCTGGTCCAAATGCCCGGACAGTTCAAATCAATTTGAATCCTTTTACTTTAATTGGAGCGACTACTCGTTCTGGTTTGTTGACCGCTCCAATGAGAGCCCGTTTTGGAATTTCATCACGTTTACAATATTATTCAACTGAGCTTTTAACTTCAATTGTTGAAAGAAGTGCAGGTATACTAAAAATGCCGATTGATCTTGAAGCAGCGATCGAAATAGCAGGACGCAGCCGTGGAACTCCTCGTATCGCAAATGCATTATTGCGAAGAGTTCGCGATTTTGCACAGATAAAAGGTAATGGAACAATCGATTTAGAAATTGCCAGATATGCACTTAAAGCATTGAATGTAGATGCACATGGACTCGACGAAATGGATAATAAAATACTATTAACCATTATTAATAAATTTAAAGGTGGTCCAGTCGGACTTTCCACTCTTGCAACAGCAGTTTCTGAAAGCAGTGAAACTATTGAAGAAGTTTATGAGCCTTTCCTGATTCAGGAAGGATTCATTATGCGTACCCCTCGCGGCCGTGAAGTTACCGATAAAGCGTATAAACATTTAGGAAAATTAAATACAAATATTCAGGGAGGTTTATTCTAATTGTTATGTCTAATAATGTAAAATATAGTTACCCTAATAAATTATCGATAATCCGATTTTTTAAAGATGCGGAAGGTGTGCGAAAAAATCCAATTCCTTTTCATAGAAGATATTTTGAAAAATTAGGGGATTCTTTTTCTATTAGAATTGGTTTTTCAAAATATATAATCTTATCCAGAGATAACGAAATTGCACAGTATATTTTAGTTAAAAACCAAAAAAATTACCACAAATCTAAATTTCAATCAGTATATCTTTCCAAGTATTTAGGAAAGGGACTCTTAACAAATGATGGTGATTTTTGGCTGAAACAAAGACGACTTATTCAACCGGCTTTTCATAAGCAAAAAATGAATCAGCTGGTTGATAATATAAATACAACGATTACTTCTGAATTAGATGATTTGATTGAAGAAAAGCCAATAGATCTTTTTCCTGTAATGAGTAATCTGGCATTTAATGTAGTAGCCAAATCTTTGTTTCAACTTTCAACAGCAGAGGATAAATTTCATCGAATCAAATTTATTATTGAAGAAGTTCAGAACTTTTTAATTAAAGAAATTAGACTTCCGCATAAAGCCTGGTGGTTTTCATTAAGCGGTCAGGTAAAAAAACATCTCAGTCTGGCAGAAGAAAATAATAAACTTATTCAGGAAATCATTGAAGAAAGGAAAGCTTCCAATGAAGAAATAAATGATTTATTGAATATGCTTTTAGAAACCAGATATGAAGATACTGGTGAAGGCATGACTGTTGAGCAATTGATTGATGAGATTAAAGTTTTGTTTATTGCGGGACATGAAACAACTGCCAATGCCTTAACATTTACACTTCATCTTTTAGGAAATAATCCTGAAGTACAACAAAAAGTATTTGACGAAATTTCAGAAATTGAATCGCAAACGGACAATATTATCGAGCAGCTTCAAAAAATGACCTATACAAGTGCCGTTTTGAACGAGTCTATGCGTTTGTTTCCGCCGGCGTGGATTACTGACAGGCAAAATCTTGAAGATGATTCTCTGGCACAATTTAAAATTAAAAAAGACACTTTGATCGGTGTTTCTTTTTACGAACTGCATCGAAATCCTAAATATTGGAACAATCCTGATGAATTCATTCCAGATCGTTTTCTTGGTGAACAAAAAAAGGAATCAATGCAGTATTTTTATCCGTTTGGCGCTGGCCCAAGAATGTGTATCGGAACTGGATTTGCCATTTATGAGATGTGTTTGACGATATCTCAAATTGTAAAAAAGTATGTCATTAAATCTAATAATGATGTTGTACAATTTAATCCGCTGATTACTCTAAAACCTGTAAACGTTGAAGCGTCATTCTTTAAGCGATGAGTATCAATTCAAAAGAGACATATTCAAAATTTATAAAAGAAGAAGCCAAAAGACTGGGTTTTATTTCTTGTGGAATTTCTAAAGCGGGTTTTTTGGAACAAGAAGCGCCCAGACTTGAGAAATGGTTAAACAATAACCATAATGGCCAAATGGCTTACATGGAAAATCACTTTGATAAACGTTTAGATCCAACATTATTAGTTGACGATGCTAAAAGTGTAGTTTCTCTTTTACTAAATTATTTTCCTTCAGAATCTCAAAACGATAATAGTTTTAAGATCTCTAAATATGCTTATGGTCAGGATTATCATTTCGTTATAAAGGAAAAATTAAAAGAATTTCTTCATTCTATTCAAGAAAATATTGGCGAAGTTTCTGGCCGTGCTTTTGTTGATTCAGCTCCGGTTTTAGACAAAGCTTGGGCTGCAAAAAGCGGTTTGGGCTGGATTGGTAAAAACAGCAATCTAATAACTCAAAAAGTAGGTTCTTTTTATTTTATAGCAGAATTAGTTCTGGATTTAGATCTAGAATATGATCATGCTGTAACAGATCATTGCGGTTCTTGCACTGCATGCATAGATGCTTGTCCTACACAGGCAATCGTTGCCCCATATATTGTAGATGGCAGCAAATGCATTTCTTATTATACAATTGAATTAAAAGAAAATATTCCGAATGATATGAAAGGAAAATTCGATGATTGGATGTTCGGCTGTGATACTTGCCAGGATGTATGTCCTTGGAACCGCTTTTCCAAAGCTCATTCAGAACCGCTTTTTAATCCAAATCCTGATTTACTTTCTTTCTCAAAAAAGGATTGGAATGAAATTACCGAAGAAACTTTTCGCGTAGTGTTTAAAAATTCACCAATTAAAAGAACCAAATTTGATGGACTTAAAAGAAACATTAAGTTTCTGGAATAATATAAATAAAGGTTCAATTTTTTTCTAAGATTATTTTTTTTATTTCTTACAATTTTTATTGGTTATTATATTGTAATTCAATTATTTGAGTTATTTTTTTAATGTTTTTTCTTAAGCATTATTTGTAAGGTAATATTGTTTTTTCTTCATATAAACTACAATAAACTGACTTTTCTTTAAAAAATTAAGAAATTTCTGTTGTTTCATTGTTAAATTATCATCTTTGTTGACTTGTTAAAGTTAATTTAATTTTACTAAAAGTGTATTTCAACGTTTTTCCGAGTAGTTTATCGACTAATGTAGCTAGTATTGAGGTGTTTATATATTTTCGCTGCACCAAAACTACTAATTTAACCGAGAGACAATTGTGTCTTGAGCCTAAACATTATGGTCAAAACGCTGTATTATTACTTTCTTGATTTTGAAAAAACTATTTTCAATAATCTAAAAACTATCCCTTCAATTTTTTCGTATCTCGTTTATAACCTGAAAGCCAGTTCTGGGATTTCAGCAATAATTTCTATTACTCAAATTAATACCGAGTCTGTCTATGCGTAACTCTACTTTTAATTGGTTTAAGTTTTTTAAATCAAATTTTATTATTTTATTCTTTCTTTTAATCAGTAGTAGTGCTTCTGCTCAGTTTTATAATACACACTACATTGCTCCGGCTCCTTGGCAGTATTTTAGTAAAGCAAATGAAATAGTTATTGCAACTAACTCTACAAGTACAGTAAAAATTACCGTATCAAAAAGTGATGGAACTTTAGTGACTAATCTGACAGCTATAAAAGGTACTCCGGCTGTTTATAGATTCGCAGGTCTCCCTAAAGATGCACCGGCATTTACATTAAACACTGTTTTAAATGCTGCAGGTTTACTAGTTAAAGGGGATAAACCTGTCTCAATAAATTTAAGAAATATTGCATCTGATGCTTTAGGTGGTGACGGAAGTGATAAGGATATCAAAGGAAATGCTGCATTAACTAGTTTTGGTGATGCAGGAATAGGAATTCGATTTAGAGTTGGATATTATAGAGATGGATCGCTTGGAAATTTTAATAGTTATGGAGATCAACGCCCAATATATAGCGTGATGGCTATAAGCAATGGTACTTCTATAAAGATAAATAATGTAGTAACGACAACCTTAAGTGCCGGACAAAGTTATTTGTTTACAGCACCTATAGGTACGCTGGTAGAATCTTCAAACCCTGTAGTTATGAATACTTCGGCGGCAATTGACACTCCAGGCGGATGTGGAGACGGGGCTTATAATCAAATTCCTCCTGAAGCAGTTTTAGGAACAGAATACTTTCTTGAAAGAGGAACGGGAAATAATACCGCAGAACAAACTACTGTAGTGGCTACAAAAGACAAAACAAAAGTAACAGTAGAAAGTTACACAACTACAGGTTCATTATCAGGAACTCCGGTTACTGTAACCTTAGAAAAAGCGGGAGACTTTTACACTTTTATAAATGGTGTTAAAGACGTAAGTTTTACTGCGTCTCATATTGTTGCAAGCGAGAGAGTTGCAGTATATTCTGGAACTGCCCAAAAATGTGAAGTAGATATTTCTACAATTGCACCAGTTTCTGAATGTGGTGGATCTAATTTTATAGAGACGGCAAAGTTTAGAAATTATGGTACTGGAACATTAGATTATTTTGGATATATTCTTTTGCGAAGCGGTACAGAGGTTGTAAATGTAAATGGAAATAATATCGCTAATATATCTGGTGTTACACCACGTTATCAAATAGGTTCAACAGGCTGGTATTTAATTAATTTTAATAGTAAGCAAATTGGAAGTCCAGATTTTCTTTCTATCGAAAGTAACGCTAAATTAACCGTTTCAATAGTACAGCAAGATGGAGGTTTCTCTATGGCAGGATTTTTCTCAAATTTTGCTGTTCAGCCTGAAGATCCAACCTTTACTTATATATCAGGTGGAGGATGTACTAATAATACAGCTACATTAAAAACACCAACAGGATTTGCTCCTTACCAATGGTATTTAAACGGCGTCGCTATATCAGGAGCAAATTTAGATACTTATACAGCTACAAAAACAGGTGCTTATTCAGTTGCTTCAACTTTAACATGTGGTGCTCAGACACAATCTAAACCTGTTTCGGTTACTTTATGTACTGATTTAGGGGTTACTAAAACGGTAGACAATGCAACTCCATGCGTGGGTTCAAATGTTGAATTTACAATAAAATTGAGCAATTTAGGCGTTAACAATGCGACGGGAGTTTCGATCAACGATTTACTTCCTACTGGTTATACATTTATTAGTTCAACCCAAACGATAGGAAATTACAATGCGACAACTGGTATTTGGAGTATTGGAGACGTAAATGGAGGAGTTACAGAAACATTAAAAATTGCAGCAAAGGTTAATGCTTCTGGTGTTTATACTAATACTGCAGCATTACCTGGAACAACAGTAGACAGTAATACTACTAATAACAGTGCTAGTGTTTCAACTACACCAAATCCATTACCAACTGCTTCGATAACAGGCACATTAACGGCTTGTTTTACGACTACTTTAACTGCGGTAACCAATGCCGCATCACCAGCGTATGTTTGGTATAAAAATAATGTTGTAATTTTTGGACAAACATCATCTAAATTAGTTGTAAATTCTGATGGAGATTATAAAGTTAAAGTTACAAATTCTTCTACAGGATGTGAAACTACTTCTGCTGCTTCTATAGTAAAAGTTAGTGATACAGATAAACCCGTAAAACCTGTTTTAGGAGATATAACGGCACAGTGTTCAGTAACAGTAACAGCTCCAACTACAACAGATAATTGTGCAGGCACAGTGACTGGAACAACGACAAATCCATTAACATATAATGCTCAAGGAACCTATACTATTACTTGGAGTTTTAGCGATGGAAACGGAAATGTTGAAACAGCAACTCAAAAAGTAATTATTAAAGACACTCAAAAACCAACAATAACTTGCCCTTCAAATATTGTGGTTTCTGCAGATGCCAATGCATGTACTGCAACAGGTGTAACTTTAGGAACTCCAACTACATCAGATAATTGTACAGGAACAGTAACTGTCATCAATAACGCACCGTCAAGTTTTCCAATTGGAAATACAACGGTAACCTGGACGGCGACAGATGCAGCAGGAAATACACAAACTTGTACTCAAACTGTAACAGTAAACGATACTCAAAAACCAACAATAACGTGCCCGTTAACAGTTGTGGTTTCTGCCAATGTGAATTCTTGCGTGGCAACAGGTGTAGATTTAGGAACGCCTACAGTATCAGACAATTGTAACGGAACTGTAACCGTAGTCAATAATGCACCGTCAAGTTTTCCATTAGGAAATACAACAGTAACCTGGACGGCTACAGATCCAGCAGGAAATACACAAACTTGCACTCAAACAGTAACGGTAAACGACACTCAAAAACCAACAATAACTTGTCCGTCAACAGTTGTGGTTTCTGCAGATGCCAATGCATGTACTGCAACAGGTGTAACTTTAGGAACTCCAACAACATCAGATAATTGTACAGGAACAGTAACTGTAATAAATAACGCACCGTCAAGTTTTCCAATTGGAAATACAACGGTAACCTGGACAGCGACAGATGCAGCAGGAAATACACAAACTTGTACTCAGACAGTAAAAGTTGTTGGTCCTATTGCAGCAAATAAAGATACCGCATCGGTTAACGGATATGAAGGAGGAATTGCAGTTTCAAATGTCTTAGCAAACGATTTGCTTAATTGTAATGCAGTAGTAAAAAATGAAGTTGTCTTAACTTTAGCGTCTACATTACCTTCAGTTTTAACTTTTAATATTACAACTGGAGAAGTTACTGTTAAACCAAATACACCAGTAGGGAAATATTCATTTGACTATAAAATTTGTGAAGTTGCAAATAATTCAAATTGCAATACAGCGACTGTAGAAATTACCGTTACAGCGCCTGCAATCCTTGCGGTAAAAGAAGATTTAGGCCCGATCAACGGAACAATCGGCGGTACAACAACGTCACTTATTGGATTAGATAAATTGAATGGGGTTCAGGCCGTTATTGGATCAAATCCGGGAGAAGTTACTTTAACAGCAACTGCCCCAACAGGATTTACGATTAATGCCAACGGAACTATAACGGTAAGCGCAGGAGTTAAAAAAGGAAATTATGATATTGAATATACAATATGCGATAATAATAATCCAACAACCAACTGTTCAACAGTAACATCAATGGTTGTGGTAACCGCAGCAGATTTAGCAGCAAACCTAGATGCAGTTGGTTCAGTAGTTGGAGGAAACGCTTCACAAACACTTATTAATGTTTTTGATAATGATACTAAAAACGGATCAAAACTAGATCCGTCAGAAGTTAAACTGACTCCGGGAACAGACCCGAAAGGATTCTTGACAATTGATGCCGACGGAAAAGCAATTTTAGGAGCCAATGCACCGGCAGGAAATTATGAGTTAACGTATGAAATCTGCGAGCTTTTCAATCCATCCAACTGCAGTACGAATAAAGTACAGGTTACAGTTACAGCGCCTGCAATCCTTGCGGTAAAAGAAGATTTAGGCCCGATCAATGGAACAATCGGCGGTACAACAACCTCACTTATTGGATTAGATAAATTGAATGGGGTTCAGGCCGTTATTGGATCAAATCCGGGAGAAGTTACTTTAACAGCGACAGCTCCGACAGGATTTACGATTAATACCAACGGAACTATTACGGTAAGCGCAGGAGTTAAAAAAGGAAATTATGATATTGAATATACAATATGCGATAATAATAATCCAACAACCAACTGTTCGACAGTAACATCAACGGTTGTGGTAACCGCAGCAGATTTAGCAGCAAACCTAGACGCAGTTGGTTCAGTAGTTGGAGGAAACGCTTCACAAACACTTATTAATGTTTTTGATAATGATACTAAAAACGGATCAAAACTAGATCCGTCGGAAGTTAAACTGACTCCGGGAACAGACCCGAAAGGATTCTTGACAATTGATGCCGACGGAAAAGCAATTTTAGGAGCCAATGCACCGGCAGGAAATTATGAGTTAACGTACGAAATCTGCGAGCTTTTCAATCCATCCAACTGCAGTACAAATAAAGTTCAGGTTACCGTTACAGCGCCTGCAATCCTTGCGATAAAAGAAGATTTAGGCCCGATCAACGGAACAATCGGCGGTACAACAACCTCACTTATTGGACTTGATAAGCTAAACGGAGTTCAGGCCGTTATTGGATCAAATCCGGGACAAGTTACTTTAACAGCAACTGCCCCAACAGGATTTACGATTAATGCCAACGGAACTATTACGGTAAGCGCAGGAGTTAAAAAAGGAAATTATGATATTGAATATACAATATGCGATAATAATAATCCAACAACCAACTGTTCGACAGTAACATCAACGGTTGTGGTAACCGCAGCAGATTTAGCAGCAAACCTAGACGCAGTTGGTTCAGTAGTTGGAGGAAACGCTTCACAAACACTTATTAATGTTTTTGATAATGATACTAAAAATGGATCAAAACTAGATCCGTTAGAAGTTAAACTGACTCCGGGAACAGACCCGAAAGGATTCTTGACAATTGATGCCGACGGAAAAGCAATTTTAGGAGCCAATGCACCGGCAGGAAATTATGAACTAACGTACGAAATCTGTGAGCTTTTCAATCCATCCAACTGCAGTACAAATAAAGTTCAGGTTACCGTTACAGCGCCAATAATCGACGCTGTTGGAGAAAACCTAGGATCAGTAAACGGAAGTATTGGCGGAACAACAACAGTTTCGGTAATTATAAATGACAAACTAAATGGGACTCAGGCAGCCATTGGATCTAATCAAGGAGAAGTTATTTTATCAAAAGTAAATCTTCCAACAGGTTTTGTATTAGAATTAGACGGACGAGTAACAGTTCCGGCTAATACGCCAATTGGAACTTATGAAATTGAATACAGTATTTGCGAAGTAACAAATATAGGAAACTGTGATATTGCAAAAAGCACAGTTGAAGTTACAGGAGCAATATTAGTTGCAAATCCTGACAGCATTCCATCGGTTGTAGGAATAAATCAGCCGCAAACAATTGTGAATGTTTTTGATAATGATACGAAGAACGAATTGCCACTTTTACCAAGTGATGTAAAACTTTCTGTAGAAATTGCAGATCCAAAAGGATTCTTAACATTAAACCCTGACGGGACAGTTACATTGGGAGCAAATGCACCAAGAGGGACTTACGAATTAACGTATCAGATTTGTGAAGTATTAAATCAAACAAATTGCAGCTTAGGTAAGGTAGAAGTTACAGTAGAAGAGCCAACAATAACCGTTACGGCTGAAAGTTTTTGCTCAAACAACGTTCCTTACGTAACGTATAAAGTTGTGGCAGATAATTTCACGCCAAATAATCTAGTAACGATTAAATGGATTGACAGCGCAAACAATGTTGTAGCAACACAAATAGATCAGCCATTAAGTGGTACTATTTTATGGCCGGGAGCGGTTATCGATGGAAACGGAAATGGAGTAGACTGGCCTGGATGGTTATTAGCAAATGGTCAATGGACAGAAGGTGCTGACGGATTCGAAAATACCAAAACAGGAGTTACAATGGAATTCTCTGTAAACCCAACAGCCAGTATTCCGGTAAGTTATCCTGCTGCAACATCACAATGTAATGCAAGACCAACTTTTGCAATTGTTGCAAACGATGATACAGCAGGTCCGGTAGATACAAGCAAAGGAGCTAACACAGGAACGAATATTTTTGATAATGATAAATTAAATGGATTAACAATTAATCCTGCAGATGTTATTTTGAACACATTGGTTCCAAATGCTAATTTAATTTTAAATGCAAATGGTTCAGTAAGTATAAAAGCGGGAACGCCATCAGGAACATATCAATTAACATATCAAATATGCGATGCTTCGAACTCAAACAACTGCAGTCAGGCAGTTGTAAATGTTGTGGTGCTAAATTCAGTTGCTCCAGTCAGTCCTCTGCAGCCACTTGTTTTAACAGATGATGCCCTTGTGGCGGTTGATGGAATTAATGGTTCTTTTGAATTTGTAAATGTTTTAGATAATGACCTGTTAAACGGACAGCCAATTAATCCGGTTGATGTGCTTATTAAAAACCAGTCAGGAAATTCAAATTTCGAATTTAATGCTGACGGAACTGTAAATGTTAAACCAAATACACCAGGCGGAACTTACGCAATTGTATATCAGGTTTGCGAGAAAGCAAACGATACAAACTGCAGCACAGCAACATTAAATGTGTTTGTAGAAGTTCCGGCAATTGCACTGGTTAAAACTGCAGTATTCAATGACGAAAACAACAATACAATTGCAAATGCAGGAGAAACAATCAGTTATAAGTTTACGGTAACCAATACAGGAAACGTACCGTTAACCGGAATCACGATTACAGATCTTCTGCCGGGAGTTGTTGTTTCTGGACAGGCTTTAGATTTAAATGTTGGCGAGTCAAACGATACAAATTTCTTGGCGCTGTACAAAATAACACAAACAGATATTAACGCCGGAAAAGTTAGTAATCAGGCAAGTGTACAAGGAAAAAGTGCAAGAGGAATTACTGTAGAAGACAACTCTGATTACGAAAATATTGATGGAGACAAACCAACAGTATTAGATTTAAACGGATGTAAAATCAAAGTTCTAAATGCCTTTTCTCCAAACGGAGACCAGAAAAACGAACGATTTTACATTCAGGGATTAGAATGTTATCCTGAAAATACCGTAGAAATTTACAACCGTTGGGGCGTTCTGGTTTTTGATGTAGATCATTATAACAATATCGACAGAGTGTTTAAAGGATATTCATTTGGACGCACAACCATGAAACAGTCAGAAGGACTTCCGGTAGGAACCTATTTCTATATTCTGAAATACAAAGACAGCGATTCAAATCCTCACGAAACATCAGGTTATTTATACATTAATAAATAAAAAAATACAAACGGCTTACCACAAGCTGAGCCGTTTTTTTAAAATCTTTAAGATGAAAAAATTAGGTTTAATTTTTATGTTTTTTACTATTGTGTGTTCAGCGCAGCAAGACGCTCAATTCACGCAATATATGTACAATACGATCGAAATAAATCCCGCTTATGCAGGTTCTCGTGGCGTACTGAGCGTTTTTGGTTTATATCGTACACAATGGATTGGTCTTGACGGAGCGCCGGAAACAAGTACTTTTTCTGTAAATACACCTTTAACTAACAGCAATTTAGGATTAGGAGTTTCTTTGGTAAACGATAAAATCGGGCCAACAAACGAAAACACATTATCGGCAGATTTGTCATACAGCATTCCAACATCAGAATCATTTAAACTTTCGTTTGGTATCAAGGCAACAGCAAATCTTTTTAATCTTGATGCAAGTAAATTAAGTTATGAAGATCAAAACGACGAACTGTTTCAGGACATCAAAAATAAGTTTACGCCCAATATTGGAGCCGGAATTTACTGGCATTCAGATCGTGCTTATTTAGGATTATCAGTTCCTAATTTTATCGAAACGAATCGGTATGATGATAATGATACAGCCATTTTCAAAGAAAAAATAAACTACTACTTCATGGCCGGTTATGTATTTAATCTGGATCATTTAGAGTATATAAAATTTAAACCGGCTTTATTGACCAAAATGGTAGAAGGGGCACCTTTACAAATAGATGTTTCGGGTAACTTTATGTTTAATGATAAGTTTGTTCTTGGGCTTGCTTATCGCTGGAGTGCTTCGGTAAGTGCTATGGCAGGTTTTCAGGTTACAAAAGGAATGTATATAGGATATGGTTACGATCATGAAACCACACAATTAAGAAAATACAATTCAGGATCGCACGAGATTTTCCTTCGTTTTGATTTCTTTAATAATTACAGCAAACTTACCTCACCAAGATTCTTTTAATCGATAAATTATGAAGCTTAAAAAAATACTTTTTCCCTTTTTGTTCTTTTGCTTTTTCATGGCAGATGCCCAAACGGCCAGTATAAAAAATGCAGATAAAAAATATGATAGTTACGCTTACGCGGATGCTATAAAAGCCTATGAAAAATTAGTTGAAAAAGGAGTTAGAGAAGAAAGAATATTTCAAAGACTCGGCAATTCCTATTATTTCATTGGCGAATTAAAAGACGCTTTAAAATACTATCAGGAATTATTCAGCATCAATGAAAATCAGGAAGCAGACTATTTGTATAAATATGCTCAGTGCTTAAAATCAGAAGGAAATTATGCTAAAGCCGATGAAATTCTAGAGAAATTCTCCCAAAAAGCACCTTCAGATAAAAGAGCCGTTTTATTCTCAAAAAGCAGAAATTATTTAGAAGATATTAAATCAAATTCAGGACGTTTTGATATTGCAGATGCCGGAATCAACTCAAAAGATTCAGATTATGGAAGCACTATTTTAGATAATAAACTAGTTTTTACATCAGCAAGAGATACAGGTTCAATAATCAAAAAGAATTTTAAATGGACAAATAAAGCCATTTCGACTTTATACGCCGTAGATTTAAATCCTGACGGAAGCATTGGAAAACCAATGTTGTTCCATAAACAAAATCTACAGGTTAACTTCAATCAGTCTACTCCGGTTTTTACAAAAGACGGACGCACGATGTATTTCACCAGAAATAATTCAGTAGATAGAAAAAGAAAACAAAACGAAAATAAGGTTACCTTTTTAAAACTATATAAAGCAGTTTTAATTAATAACGAATGGAAAGAAGTACAGGAACTTCCTTTTAACAGCGACGAATACAGCGTGGCGCATCCTGCTTTAAGTGTAGACGAAAAAACATTATATTTTGCATCAGATATGCCGGGAACGTTAGGACTTTCGGATATATATAAAGTAAGTCTTTTTTCAAACGGAGCTTATGGAACACCAGAAAATTTAGGACCGGAAATTAATACCGAAGGAAGAGAGACTTTTCCTTTCATTTCAGATGAAAACGAACTTTATTTTGCCAGTGACGGAAGACCGGGTTTAGGCGGACTCGATATTTATGTTTCTAAAATAACCAAAGAAGGAACTTTTGAGGAAGTGCAAAATGTTGGAGAACCTATTAACAGCAAACAAGACGATTTTGCTTTTATCATTAACAGCAAAAACAGAAATGGTTTTTTCTCTTCAAACAGAGCAAACGGCCACGGACTTGACGATGTGTACCGATTTACAGAAAACCGCAGATTAATTTGCGAACAGCAAATATCCGGAATAATTACAGATCAGGAAACAAACGAAAAACTTTCAAATGTTGCTTTGATTTTATTTGATGAAACAGGTAAAACTGCCATTGAAGCCAAATCTGATGCCAACGGAAATTATGTTTTTTCGAATGTAAGATGCGGTAAAAAATACTATATCAAAACATCTAAAGAAGATTATTTGTTTAAAGAAGTTTCGATAACGCTGAAAAAAGCAACAGGATCTGCTTCTCTGCCAATAGCTTTAGAAAAGAAACCAAAACCAATAACAGCAATTCCGGTTGTAATAAAAACCAATAATTCGATTAAACCGGTTAAAGTTACCATTGCAGTTGGAACCGATTTAGGGAAATTATTAAAAATCCCGATGAACTTTTTTGATTTAGGAAAAGCCACAATCAAAAAAACGTCTGAACCTCAATTGCAAAAAATGGTTGATATGTTAAACCAATATCCAACAATTAAAGTTGATATTCGTTCGCATACAGACAGTCGTTCCTCTTCAGAAAGCAATCAGATTTTATCAGATAAAAGAGCGCAGTCTACCAAAGACTGGCTGGTAAGCAAAGGAATTAATGCAGACCGATTAACCGCAAAAGGATTTGGAGAAACACAATTAGTAAATAAATGTGCCGATGGTGTAAAATGTACAGAACAACAGCATCAGCAAAACCGACGAAGCGAGTTTATAATTACAAGTTTGTAATTTGACATATAAAAAAGGCTTTCTAGAAATATATTTCAGAAAGCCTTTTTTATTATATGACATTATAAGAATTTAGAATTTCGTCTAATATTTCCATTTCATCCGTTGGAAACATTTCTAAGACCATTTCTAAAATGAGCGCTACATTAATTGGTGAGGTTTTAATGGTATTCGAAGCCTTATGTGCTTCGTGATCCAGCGCAACAATACATAGTTTTAATATTTCAGCAATAACACAGCCTAGTTCAGAATAATTTGAAAGTTTAATTTGTGCTGTATAAGTTCCTGTATTGTCATTAGACGGTTTTAAAGTACTGAGGTTTCTGGCAGTTAATTTTTTTAAGTATGCTAATTTTTTAATTTCATTGGTTTCCATAATACGATATTTTTTGATTGTAAATTATTTCGTTTTGTTTTATGCAAGTTGGTCTTTTTAGATTTAATTTTTAACATACCATAATATGTTAAAGTAGAATTTTTCTTAAAAATATTAAAGAAACAAATCTATTAAAATGTGAAAAAAGACAGCACGACATATATGTCGTGTTAATATTTTTTACTATTTCTAAACCATTTTACCACAATAATTCCCCAATCTTGTCATTTCGACGGAGGAGAAATCTTCTCAAGTAACTTCGCAGTTAAAATCCAATCTTTGTCGAGCTTCTCGCGGAGATTTCCCCTTAAACATGAAGTTTACTTTGCAGTGCTTTTTTATTTCAATCAAAATCTCAAAAGTTAAAAAATCTAATTTTCCACAAAAAACGCCTGTAATTTTTTTCTCCCGTTAAAGT
This sequence comes from Flavobacterium sp. HSC-32F16, assembly GCF_024171645.1. Taxonomy (GTDB): domain Bacteria; phylum Bacteroidota; class Bacteroidia; order Flavobacteriales; family Flavobacteriaceae; genus Flavobacterium. The sequence continues at coordinate 981,568 of NZ_JALKAC010000002.1, forward strand.
ATAATTTTGAAAACTCTAAAAACAATGTATTTTATTTAAAATGAGATAGTTATGTTTTTAAAAAATCGATTTCGCTGCACATCGTATTTGTTTTTATTATAACTTTATAAAAACTAAAATTTTTCAGATATGACTGTAGATCAAATACTAAACGCAAAAGGGAAAAATGTTTTTTCGGTACGTTCAACAACAACTGTTTATGAAGCTTTAAAAGTAATGGGCGATAAAAACATCGGCGCTATTCTGGTCATAGACGGAACCGATTTAAAAGGAATTTTATCTGAAAGGGATTATGCTCGAAAAATTGTTTTAAAAGATAAATCCTCCAAAGAAACATTTGTGCATGAAATTATGGAAAGCAATGTTTTTACAGTCTTGCTTTCAAATAATATTGACGATTGTATGGAACTTATGAGTACAAAAAGAATCCGACATCTGCCGGTTTTAGAAAACGGAATCGTGGTAGGAATAATTTCGATTAGTGATGTTGTTAAGGCTATTATTGAAATTCAAAAAGACACCATTCATCATTTAAACACTTATATCTCACAGTAAATACTTCTATAAAAACTTTTTAAAATAGTCCGTTTCAAATCGGGCTATTTTTTTTGATTCTGCCATTTTTATATTTTAACAAAAGAAAGCAGTAAAAGCGTCCCATTTTAAACTAAGACTTATATCTTTGTAAGCTAGAATAAAAGCTAAAAATAATGAACAAAGAGAGTAAAAAAAGAGAGGCATTACTGTACCACGCAGAGCCAACTCCAGGAAAAATTCAGGTAGTTCCAACAAAAAAATATGCAACCCAGAGAGACTTATCGCTGGCTTATTCGCCGGGAGTTGCTGAGCCTTGTTTAGCAATTGCAGAAAACATTGAAGATGTTTATAAATATACAGCAAAAGGAAATTTAGTTGCCGTAATCTCAAACGGTACAGCTGTTTTAGGTCTTGGAGATATTGGTCCGGAAGCAGGAAAACCTGTAATGGAAGGAAAAGGTTTGTTGTTTAAAATATTCTCGGATATTGACGTTTTTGATATCGAAGTTGATACAAAAAATGTTGAAGAATTTATTCAGACTGTAAAAAATATTGCTCCAACTTTTGGAGGTATTAATCTTGAAGATATCAAAGCACCGGAATCTTTTGAAATCGAAAGAAGATTAATTGAAGAATTAGATATTCCGGTAATGCACGATGATCAGCACGGAACAGCAATTATTTCTTCTGCGGCTTTAATCAACGCGCTTGAATTAGCAGGAAAAAAAGCCGAAGATGTAAAAGTAGTAGTTTCCGGAGCAGGATCTGCTGCAATTGCTTGTACTGACTTATATGTTTTATTAGGAGTAAAAGTCGAAAATGTTTTAATGTTTAATAGTAAAGGGCTTTTAACAAAAGACAATCCTGCACTTTCAGACTTACAATTAAAATATGCAATTGACGGTCCTAAAATTGAATTAGCAGAAGCAGTAAAAGGAGCAGATGTTTTCATCGGATTATCTTCGGGAGATATCTTGTCAGCTGAAATGTTATTAACAATGAAAGAAAACCCGATTGTTTTTGCAATGGCAAATCCAAATCCGGAAATCGATTATAATTTAGCTGTAGAAACTCGTAAAGATGTTATTATGGCTACAGGCCGTTCTGACTTTCCTAATCAGGTAAACAACGTTTTAGGTTTTCCTTATATATTTAGAGGAGCGTTAGACGTTCGTGCTACAAAAATTAACGAAGCTATGAAAATGGCTGCTGTAAAAGCATTGGCTATTTTAGCAAAAGAACCAGTTCCAGAACAGGTTAACGTAGCTTACGGAGCAATGAAGTTAGGTTTCGGACAAGAATATATCATTCCTAAACCATTCGATCCTAGATTGATTACTGTTGTTGCGCCTGCAGTTGCAAAGGCAGCAATGGAATCTGGAGTAGCAAAAAATCCTATTACAGACTGGGCTGCTTATGAAGACAAGCTTCTGGAACGTATGGGTAATGACAATAAAATGGTGCGTTTAATTACAAACCGTGCAAAATTAGATCCTAAACGAGTTGTTTTTTCTGAAGCTGATCAATTAAATGTGTTAAAAGCAGCACAAATTGTACATGAAGACGGAATTGGTATTCCGGTTTTATTAGGAAGCAGAGAAACTATTTTAGAATTAAAAGCTGAGTTAGGTTTTGATGCTGAACTGGAAATCATCGATCCTAAAACAAACGAAGAAGAAGCAAGACGTAACCGATTTGCAAATTCATACTGGGAAACAAGAGAACGCAGAGGTGTTTCGTTACTTGATGCTCAAAAATTCATGCGCGAAAGAAACTACTTCGCAGCCATGATGGTAAACGAAGGAGAAGCAGATGCTCTTGTTACAGGTTATTCAAGAAGTTATCCAAGTGTTGTAAAACCAATGCTTCAATTAATTGAAAAAGCGCCTGGAGCTTCACTTGTTGCAACAGCAAACATGATGTTAACTTCTCGTGGGCCAATGTTTTTATCAGATACGGCTATAAACATTAATCCAACTTCTGAAGATTTAGTAAATATCGCATTGATGACGGCTAAAACAGCAAAAATGTTCGGAATTGAACCTGTTATTGCAATGGTTTCGTATTCAAACTTTGGTTCATCAACACATCAAAATGCTTCAAAAGTAAGAGATGCTGTGGCGTATTTACATAAAAATCACCCTGAGATGGTCGTAGATGGTGAAATTCAGGCAGATTTTGCTTTAAATTCAGAAATGCTTCAGGAGAAATTTCCATTCTCTAAACTAGCAGGAAAGAAAGTAAATACACTGATCTTCCCTAACTTAGAGTCAGCAAATATTACATATAAGTTGATGAAAGAATTGAATAAATCAGCTTCTATCGGGCCAATTATGATGGGATTAAATAAACCGGTTCACATTTTTCAATTAGGAGCAAGCGTTGAAGAAATGGTAAACATGGCAGCAATTGCGGTTATTGACGCTCAGGAAAAAGAAAGCAAAAAGAACAAATTGGCACAATAGAGTAATAAAAATAAGGGTCAAATAAAATTGTCCTATTTTTATTGCATTTTTAATTATATTTGGTTCTTATAAATTATATTATGATAGCACATTTGCAGGGAAAGTTAGTTGAAAAAAATCCCACAGAAGTAGTAATTGATTGCGGTGGAGTGGGATACCACGTAAATATTTCTTTACATACTTTTTCATTAATTCCGAATGCTGATTTTATAAAATTGTATACGCATCTTCAAATTAAAGAAGATGCGCATACTTTATATGGGTTTATAGAAAAGTCTGAACGTGAGATATTTAGAATGTTGTTGTCTGTTTCAGGAATTGGAGCCGGCATTGCACGAACAATGCTTTCGTCTATAGAGCCTAAACAAATTATCAATGCCATTGCCTCAGGAGATGTTGGTGTTATACAGTCTATAAAAGGCATTGGAAACAAAACAGCACAGCGAGTAATACTTGATTTAAAAGAAAAAGTGTTAAAGTTGTACGATTTGGATGAAGTTTCTGTTGTCCAAAACAATACAAATCGAGATGAAGCGTTATCTGCTTTGGAAGTTTTAGGATTCGTTCGTAAAGCCTCTGAAAAAGTAGTAGAAAAAATCGTGAAAGAAGATCCGGAAGCTACTGTAGAAACGATCATCAAAAAGGCTTTAAAAAGCTTATAAAATCAATTTTATATAACCAATTGTATGCGTAAAATTTGTATTTTTTTACTGGTTTTATTTTGTGGTAACATTTTGCGATCACAAGTAAATCCGGCGGTTCAAGATACAACAAAGACTCAATTTTCTGTTGGAAAAATGGAGTTAGAAAATCCTCCAAGCATACTTTCGGCTTATAAATATGATCCCGTTACAGATCGATACATTTATACAACATCTGTAGATGGTTTCTCTATTAACTATCCTTTAGTTTTAACACCAAAAGAATACGAAGATTTACTTTTGAAAGAATCCAGAAGAGATTATTTCAGAAAAAAAATGGATGCGATTGACGGTAAAAAAACCGGAGCCGAAGCAGCCAAAAAAGATTTACTGCCTAGATATTACATTAATTCAAGTCTTTTTGAAAGTGTATTTGGCAGTAATACTATCGATGTAAAGCCTACCGGTTCTGTAGAAATGGATTTAGGTGTGCGTTACACCAAACAGGATAATCCTGCCTTTTCTCCCCGAAACAGATCAAGTCTTACATTCGATTTTGATCAGCGAATCAGCATGAGTTTGATGGGGAAAATTGGAACCAGATTGGAAGTAAATGCCAATTACGATACACAATCAACATTTGCATTTCAGAATTTATTTAAGCTGGCTTATACACCTTCAGAAGATGATATTATTCAGAAAGTAGAAGTTGGTAACGTTAGTATGCCGCTTAACAGCACGCTTATTCGTGGTGCACAGAGTTTATTTGGTGTAAAAACACAATTGCAGTTTGGAAGAACAACAGTTACAGGTGTTTTCTCTGAACAAAAATCGCAGACTAAAAGTGTAGTAGCAGAAAATGGAGGAACAGTTCAAAACTTTGATTTATTTGCTTTGGATTATGATAATGATCGTCACTTTTTCTTATCTCAGTATTTCAGAAATAAATACGACGCTTCATTAAAAAATTATCCGTTTATAGACAGCCGTGTGCAGATTACAAGATTAGAAATTTGGGTAACCAACAAACAAAATCGTGTAACTACAACCGGAGGAGGAAACAACTTAAGAAACATTATAGCACTTCAGGATTTAGGAGAAGCTCAAGTAACAGGCGTTCCTGATAATGAAGTAGTGGTTATTAGTTCTACAGCGGGATTTTTCAATAACCCAATTGACAGCCCAACAAGTAATACAAATAACAAATACGATCCGGCAGCAATTGGTCAGGGAGGTTCTTTTTTAAATTCCAATATTAGAGAAATCGTAACCGCAAAATCTGGTTTCAATAATACTAACGTGAGTGAAGCCACAGATTATTCGGTATTAGAAAACGCAAGAAAACTAACAACAAACGAATATACTTTTAATCCGCAATTGGGTTACATCTCTTTACAGCAGCGTTTGGCAAATGATGAAATTTTGGCCGTTGCATTCGAATATACTGTTGGAGGTAAAGTGTACCAAGTTGGAGAGTTTGGAAGTGACGGAGTTGATGCGACTGTAGTTACAGGAAGTAACAATACAAATCAGGCCATTATTACGCAGAGTTTAATTTTAAAAATGCTGAAAAGTAATTTAACAAACGTTAAAAATCCGGTTTGGAACCTGATGATGAAAAACGTTTATCAAATTCCTCAGGCATACCAAATTAAACAAGATGATTTTAGACTTAATATTCTTTATACAGATCCGTCTCCTATTAACTACATAACGCCGGTTCAGGGATCAGCTTTTCCTTCAAATCCAACTTCGGATATGAAGGTTGCAGATACTCCATTGTTAAATGTTTTCAACTTAGACCGTTTAAATTACAACAACGATCCGCAGGCAGGCGGAGATGGTTTCTTCGATTACATTCCGGGAATAACGGTAGATGTACAAAACGGACGCGTTATTTTTACAACAAAAGAGCCTTTTGGAGAGTTGATATTCAATAAATTGAAGAACGGCTCAGGAGAAACTTACAACGACCCAACTACTTATAATGCCAACCAGCAGAAGTACGTATTTAGAAATATGTACCGAAATACTCAGGCAGGTGCTTTACAGGATAGTGACAAAAATAAATTCTTATTAAGAGGGAAATACAAATCATCAGGAAGCAACGGTATTCCTATTGGGGCCTTTAATGTACCGCAGGGTTCTGTTGTAGTTACAGCTGCAGGACGAGTTTTAGTTGAAGGAATAGATTATAGTGTCGATTACCAGTTAGGACGAGTTCAAATTCTTGATCCGTCGCTGCAGGCATCAAACACACCAATTGAAGTTTCGTTAGAGAATAATTCAATCTTCGGACAGCAGACACGAAGATTTATGGGGGTAAATGTTGAGCATAAATTTTCCGATAATTTTGTGCTTGGAGGAACTTTCTTAAAAATGACAGAAAGGCCTTTTACTCAAAAATCCAGTTATGGTCAGGAATCTGTAAACAATACTATTTTTGGATTTAATGGAAACTATTCTACAGAAGTTCCATTTTTGACACGTTTAGCAAATAAACTTCCAAATATAGATACAGATGTTCCTTCTAATCTTTCTATTCGTGGAGAAGTTGCGTTTTTAAGACCGGACGCTCCAAAAGCAAGTGATTTTGAAGGTGAAGCTACAATTTATGTAGATGACTTTGAAGGTTCGCAGTCCACTATAGATATGCGTTCTGCTTATGCATGGAGTTTAGCTTCGACACCATTTATTACTTCTATAAACGACAATACTTTTAATGCTAATTCTAATACTTTAGAATATGGCTTTAAAAGAGCAAAACTAGCTTGGTATACGATTGATCCTGTGTTTTATTCTTCAAAACCTTCGGGAATTTCAAATGATGACCTATCGTTAAATACTACCAGAAGGGTTTACAGCAGAGAGTTGTATCCAAATACAGATATTGCGCAAGGACAAATTCAGGTTGTTAATACTCTGGATTTAACCTATTATCCATCTGATAGGGGACCATATAACAACAATCCAAATTTTGGAACAAGTAATCCGTCTACTAATTTTGGTGGAATTATGCGTGCTTTAAATTCTACCAATTTTGAGCAGGGAAATGTGGAGTATATTCAGTTTTGGGTTCTCGATCCTTATGTTGGAAATGGCGAAGCTCCGGCAACAAATTCAGGTAAAATCTATTTCAATTTAGGTGAAATTTCAGAAGACGTTTTAAAAGACGGACGTAAACAATATGAAAACGGATTAGGGCCAGATCAAATCATGGTAAATCCACAACCGCTTTGGGGAGATGTTCCGGCATCACAATCCTTGATTTATGCGTTTGATACCAATGCCGATAACCGAAAAAATCAAGATGTTGGTTTAGATGGTCTGCCAAGTTCACGAGAAGGATCTGTTTATACCAATTATGCAGGAGAATCAGATCCTGCTGCTGACGATTATACTTATTACTTAAATACAGATGGAGGCGTGTTAGAGCGTTATAAAAATTATAATGGTACCGAAGGAAACTCAGCCGTAAGTATTAATGATCCTAATCGTGGTTCAACGACACTGCCGGATGTTGAAGATATTAACCGTGATAATACAATGAATACAATCAATGCGTATTATGAATACAGCATTGATTTAAAACCAGGAATGGATGTAGGTGAAAACTACATTACAGATATTAGAAATGTTACAAATGTTGAACTTCCAAACGGCGGAACAACAAATGCAAGATGGATTCAGTTTAAAATTCCGGTTTCACAACCTCAAAACACAGTTGGAAATATTACAGATTTTAGATCTATCCGTTTCATGCGTATGTTTATGACTGGATTTAATGATCAGATGACGGTTCGTTTTGGAGCTTTAGATTTAGTAAGAGGAGAATGGAGAAGATACACAGGAACACTAGATGCAAATGACCAAAATCCTGATGATGATGGAGTAGAATTTGATGTGGCGGCGGTTAATATTCAGGAAAATGGAACCAAATGTCCGGTAAACTACGTAATGCCTCCGGGAGTTCAAAGAGAACAATTGTATAATAACAACACTGTTATTAATCAAAACGAACAAGCTTTAGCTGTTAGAATTGGCGGTACAGGATTGCAGTACCAAGATTCTAGAGCAGTTTTTAAAAACGTAAGTGTTGATATGCGTCAATACAAAAAACTAAAAATGTTTTTACACGCAGAATCACTGCCAAATGAAGTGCAGCTAGAAGATGATGAAATGATTGGTTTTATTCGTTTTGGAAATGACTTTACACAAAACTTTTATCAAGTTGAGATTCCGCTGAAAGTAACCAAAGCAGGAGGAACTTGTACAATAAGTCCAGATTTGGTTTGGATGGAGGATAACAGTATTGATTTAGCTCTTGACCTTTTAACCAGAATGAAAATCAAAGCAATGAGCATTGATATTAATTCTTCTAAAAGGGATATTAATGGTATTTATTATCCAGACAATGACCCTGATTTAGCCGGAGGTGATGGTGACGGTAAATTAACTTTGGGTATTAAAGGTAACCCTAACTTTGGTTTGGTTCGAAACTTAATGGTTGGGGTAAAGAGCAGGGCAGATCACAAAGACATTAAAGGAGAGGTTTGGTTTAACGAACTTCGTATAGCTGATTTAGAGAATAAAGGAGGAATGGCCGCGATACTAAATGTTGATACTAACATGGCCGATTTTGCAACTGTTTCGGCTACTGGTAGAAAAAGTACAATTGGTTTCGGTTCATTAGAACAAGGAGCTAATGAGCGTGATCGTGAAGATGTGCAGCAGTATAATATCGTTACAAACTTAAATCTAGGAAAACTGCTTCCTAAAAAATGGGGAATCAATCTGCCGTTTAATTATGCAATTGGCGAAGAAGTAATTACTCCTGAATATGATCCTTTTAATCAGGATATTAAATTAGATCAGTTAATTAAGGAAACTACAAATGAGGCAGAAAAAGAAAATATAAGAACTCGTGCCGTTGATTATACAAAACGAAGAAGCATCAACTTTATTGGGGTAAGAAAAGACAGAGCCCCAGAGCAAAAACCTCATGTATATGATGTAGAAAACTTTACATTTTCACAATCATACAATCAGGTAGAGCGCCACGATTATGAAGTTGAAGACTATGAAGACGAACAATCAAATACAGCTGTAAACTACGCTTATACTTTCCAGCCAAAAGAAGTGGTTCCGTTTAAGACTACTAAATTTATGAAGAAAAGTGAATATTGGAAACTGTTAAGTGATTTCAATTTTAATTACCTTCCTTCAAATATATCTTTTAATACTAATATTTTAAGGCAAAGCAACCGTCAGCAGTTTAGAGAAGTTGAGGTTGAAGGAATTGGTCTTGATCCGCTTTATCGAAGAAATTTTGCCTTTAATTATCAATATGGATTTGGCTTTAACTTAACTAAATCTTTAAAGCTTAATTATTCGGCAACATCAAATAACATTGTTCGAAACTTCTTAAATGATGATAATTCACCAAAAGAAGATTTTAATATTTGGGATGATTACTGGGATATTGGTACGCCAAACCAGCACGCACAGCAATTGGTTTTAAATTATGATATTCCAATTAATAAAATTCCAATCTTTGGTTTCGTTAAAGCAAGTTATTCCTATACCGCAGATTATATGTGGCAGCGATCTTCTACAGCATTTTCTGAATACGAAGATCCAAATGGAACTGTATTTGATTTAGGAAATACCATTCAAAATTCAAATTCAAATACGCTAACAACAACTTTGAATATGAATACGCTGTACAAATATCTGGGTTTAACACCGGGAGCAAAAAAAGCAGCGAAACCTAAACCGGCAGCGCCGCCAAAGCCAGGTGAAAAAATTGTAAACACAACAAAACCGGTCGTAAGCACCAGCCCGTTTTATGATGGTTTAATTGGTATTTTGACCAGTATTAAAAATGTTCAAATTAATTACACTAAAAACAGCGGAACTGTTTTACCGGGTTATACACCAAGTGTTGGGTTTTTAGGAACCTCTAAACCAAGTTTAGGATTTGTTTTTGGAAGTCAGGACGATGTGCGTTACGAAGCAGCTAAACGAGGATGGCTTACAACTTATCAGGATTTCAACCAGAATTTTACACAAGTTTCAAATAAGCTTTTGAAAGTTACGGCTAATATTGATTTACTTCCAGATTTAAAAGTAGACTTATCAATGGATCGCTCTTATTCTGAAAATACTTCAGAGCAGTATAGCGTTGATCCAACAACTAACGAGTACAAATCGTTGTCGCCTTATACTTATGGAATGTTTTCTATTTCGACAGTAATGATTAAAACAGCTTTTTCAGCAAGTGATGAAAATCAGTCGGCAGCGTTTGATGATTTTAGAAACAATCGTTTAATTATTGCAAATCGCCTTGCCGAAGAACGCTATGGGTCAGGTACTGTCATTCCAAGATATGGTGATGCAAATAACCCAATTCCGGCTGCAACAGATGCTAACTACGCTATTTATGCGGCTAACGAAGGATATCCAATTGGATATACAAAAAGTAATCAGGCCGTTTTATTACCGGCTTTCTTAGCGGCATATACAGGTGCAGATGCTTCAAGTTCTTCTACTAATATTTTTAGAAATTTTCCAATTCCAAACTGGAGTATTAAATATAACGGATTAATGCGCTATAAATATTTCAAAGATAAATTTAAGCGTTTTTCATTGCAGCACAATTATAGAGCATCGTATACAATAAACCAGTTTAGATCTAATTTTGATTACAACAGCTCGCCAAAAGTACAGGATGTTAATACTAATTTCTACAATGAAACTATAATGTCTAATGTCAATTTAGTAGAACAGTTTAGTCCGTTAATTAGAATGGATTTTGAGTTGAAAAGTTCACTGCGCGTTCTTTCTGAAATTAAAAAAGACAGAGCTCTATCTATGAGTTTTGATAATAACTTATTGACAGAAGTAAAAGGAATGGAATATATTATTGGTTTAGGATACCGTTTTAAAGATGTTATTTTCTCATCAAGATTGGCTGATAATCCTACCGGAATCATTAAAAGTGATATTAATATCAAAGCTGATTTTTCTTTGAGAAACAACGAAACATTAGTACGTTATTTAGATTATGATAATAACCAGCTGGCAGCGGGTCAAAATATATGGTCAATTAAATTAACTGCCGATTATTCGTTTAGTAAAAACCTAACCGCAATATTCTATTACGATCATTCGTTTTCAAAAGCAGTTATTTCGACTTCATTTCCGTTAACGAATATAAGATCTGGCTTTACACTTCGATATAATTTCGGAAATTAAATTTAGTTTTCTAAACCATATATTATTAGAAGATTATTACATTTGTTGCAGAATTATTAAAATATCAATTTTCAAACATACTATTATGAGCATACCAGCAAATTTAAAGTACACAAAAGATCACGAATGGGTTAGCATCGAAGGCGATGTTGCGACTGTAGGAATTACTCATTTTGCACAAAAAGAGTTAGGAGATATCGTGTATGTTGAAGTAGAAACTTTAGATCAGACACTTGATAAAGATGAGGTTTTTGGAACAGTAGAAGCTGTAAAAACAGTTTCGGATTTGTTTTTGCCTTTAACAGGAGAAATTATTGCTTTTAATGAAGATTTAGAAAGTGCACCTGAAACGGTAAATTCTGATCCTTATGGAGCTGGATGGATGATTAAAATTAAAATTGCAGACGCATCAGAAATAGATACATTATTATCTGACGAAGCTTATAAACAACTTATCGGTGCCTAAACAATTATTGTTAATCTGGGCAATGTTATGCTCAGGAATCATTGCTTATTTTTGTTTAACAGATTCAAGTAATCTTCCTGCCGTAAGTTTTCCCAGCATTGACAAAATAGTGCATTTTTGTTTTCACTTTGGTTTTACCATTTCCTGGATTGTGTTCTTTAAAAAAGAGCTGAAAGGAAAAGATGTTAATGATTATAAAGCCTATTTTATTTCGTTTATATTTTCGGTTTTTTTCGGAATAACGATCGAAATTCTTCAAGGTGTTTTAACAGTAACAAGAGCATCAGATGTAACAGATGTTTTAGCAAATGCGCTCGGAGCACTCGTGGCAGTTTTTACGGCTATAGCTTTAAAAAAACAGATCGATAAAATATAAGAATATAATTACCCACTTCGGTGGGTTTTTTATTGGCAGAAAATCAGCTTTATAAAACAGTATTTTTTCTGAATTATAATGTACTTTTGCGCCATTCTATCTAACTTCAATATTATGAATGTTAAGCAGTACCTAGATTCAACTTACTTAAAAACAGCATCTCAGGCCGGAATTTCGGAAGAGGAGAATAGTGTTGTGGTTAAAAATGCAATTTCAGAAGCTGTTCAGGAAAGATTTAAGCTGATTATGATCAGGCCGGAATATGTGAGTTTGGCAAAAGAAATGATTTTGAAATCAAATTCAACTTTACTTGTGGGTACTGTAATCGATTTTCCGGAAGGAAAATCAAGTTTAGAAACCAAGATTAAAGAAGCAAACGAAGCGATAGAAAACGGTGCCGATGATTTGGATTTTGTCTGCAATTATGAAGCGTTTAAAAATGGAGACACTTCCATAATAAAACAAGAAGTTTTAATTGGAACCCAAATTGGACTAGCTGCTAATAAAACAGTAAAATGGATTATTGAAGTTGCTGCTTTAAATGAAAAAGAAATTATTCAGCTTTGTGCTCTGATAAAAAATGTTGTGATATCAAATTTTAAAGAAGAAGACTATGCATCTGTTTTTGTAAAATCATCAACAGGTTTTTTTAAAACCTCAAATGATCTGCCAAACGGAGCAACAGTTCCTGCTATAATAATGATGCTGGAAAATGCATCGCCTTTACCGGTTAAGGCCGCGGGTGGTGTTCGTTCTTATGAAGACGCAATAGAAATGATTCGTTTAGGAGTGAAACGAATTGGAACTTCGGCAGCAAAAGCAATTGCAAACGGAGAAAATACCACAAATCAATATTAAATAAAAGCCCCAAATTTACGTGAATAAGTTATTTTTATCTTTTATCATTTTACCCTTATTTGTTTTTTCCCAAGAAACAAATATAAAACAAGGGTTTACTTCAGAGCAATTTCCGGTTTTTCCAAGTTGTGAAAACCTTCAGGCTAAAAATCTGGAGAATTGTTTTTATAAGGAAGTACAGGATTTCGTCTATAATAATTTTGAAATTCCGGCAGATCTTAAACAAAACAATTATAAAGGAGAGGTAAAAGTTCTTTTTGAAGTGGATGCCAATGGCGAATTTAAAGTGATTTATGTAAATGCGGCAGACGATGCTCTTGTAGAAGAGGCAAAACGAGTTTTTGGGAAGTTTCCAAAAATCAAACCTTCTACTTACAACGGAAGACCGACTTATTCAAAATATACCATTTCAATTGATATACCTTTAAAAAATGCTGATCAAATTGCTGCAGAAGCTTTGGCAGCATCACAAATTTTAAAGCCAGTTGACAAACCAATGACAGAACTGGATAGTATTGTATATAAAAAATACAATATGCCCGAATTCGAAAGTCATTTAAATATTCCTTTTTCTCATAGTTATTATGCGCAGTTTGATGGTGCAATGAATCAGGTTGGAAGTAACAATCATACTGCTTCAAAACCTTATACATATACCGAGGTTTTAAAATATTATAATTTAAAAGCCGTAAATCAATCGCTTCAAAAAAATGTTTCCAGCTGGTTAGGCAGAAAATGGTGGAATGAAAACATGGTGCAGATTCAGGGAGAAGATTACTGGCTGGCTTTAAACCCGATTGTAGATTTGCAAATGGGAAAAGCTTCAGATCTTGATGCTTCTTATTCTTATGTAAATACACGTGCTTTAAACTTTAGAGGAGGCTTAGGAAAACAGATAAACTTTACAACGACAGTTTTTGAAAGTCAGGGCCGATTTGCCGGATATTATAATGATTATGCCGAAACATTAAAACCTTCCGGTGGAAATCCAGCCATTATTCCGGGAATGGGAATTGCAAAACGATTTAAAACTGATGCGTACGATTTTCCTTTAGCGGAAGCGAATATTACTTTTGCACCGGGAAAAATATTTGATTTTCAATTAGGGTACGGCAGAAACTTTATTGGAGACGGATATCGTTCTTTGCTTGAAAGTGATGGAGCAAGTCCATATCCTTATTTTAAAATTAATACCAACTTCTGGAAAATAAAATATACCAACACTTACATGTGGCTTAAAGATGTTCGTCCGGATGTAACGCTGGATAAAACGTATGCTACTAAATTTATGGCCAATCATTATTTGAGCTGGAACGTTTCAAATAGATTGAATTTGGGTTTCTTTGAATCTGTAGTTTGGACAGATACTAACAATAGAGGATTTGATGTGAATTTTGTAAATCCGATTATTTTTTATCGTTCAGTTGAATTTGGTTCATCATCAAAAAGCGGAAATGCTCTTTTAGGTGCGACGGCTAAATACAAATGGAACAACAATGTTAATTTATATGCTCAATTTTTGCTGGATGAATTTTCTGTTTCAGATATGGGAGCGGGAGAACAGAGCTGGAAAAATAAATTTGGTTACCAATTAGGAGCTAAGTATTATAATGCTTTTAAAGTTAAAGATCTTCTTTTACAGTTAGAATATAATCATGTTCGCCCTTATGTGTATTCGCATAGTGCTGTAATTACGAATTATGGACATAACAACCAAAGTATTGGACATCAATGGGGAGGAAATTTTGAAGAACTTGTTGCAATTGGACGTTATCATAAAGGACGTCTTTTTGCCGATGCTAAATTTACTATGGGAACAAGAGGTTTAGATTTTGATACCGCACAAGACAGCTTTAATTATGGTGGTAACATATATAAAAGTTATGATGAAAAACGACCTTATAATACAGGTGTAAAAGTAGGGCAGGGAAATAAAACCAGTGTTTTTATTGCTGATATTCAGGGTGGATATTTAATAAATCCAATAACGAATTTAAAATTGTTTGGAAGTTTTATTTACAGAAACTTTGATCCAACTCAGGAAACAGCAACAACTTTTAAGCAAAGTACCACTTGGTTTACGATCGGATTGCGTTCAGATATCTTTAATTGGTATTTTGATTATTAGAATTTTTAATAAGATTTTTCGAAATAATACTGTTAAAGATTTACAAGTTCGTATTCTGTAAAGGTTTTATTGAAAAAAATCTAATTTTATAGTCCTAAATTCTACAATCTAATTTGTACATTTGCAGCACTCAAAAAAATATACAAAGACTACGGTATTGAACGCTGCAAAAAATACATTTTCAATAAAATCAATATTTCTGGATTTCAAAGAGATTACTAAGGCTGGTTTGGCTATTAGTGTTTTGTTCTCTTCGATAGCAGGATATTTGTTAGGGGTTAATGACGAACATCCATTTAAATGGAGTGTCTTGATTATTTTGGCAATTGGCGGATACTGTATGGTTGGAGCATCAAATGCTTATAATCAGGTCATCGAAAAAGATATCGATTCATTAATGGATCGAACAAAAAATCGTCCGGTTGCTTCTGGCCGTATGTCAAAAGTAACGGCCTTAATAGTGGCAAGTCTGCTTACTATTATTGGTATTGTTCTTTTATACACAATCAACGCAAAGTCGGCAATGTTTGCTGCAATTTCAATATTTTTATATACGAGCATATATACTCCTTTAAAAACCGTAACTTCATTGTCGGTTTTTGTTGGTGCCTTTCCGGGGGCAATTCCTTTCATGTTAGGGTGGGTTGCAGCAACAGGAGAGTTTGGTATCGAAGCCGGAACGCTTTTTTTAATTCAGTTTTTCTGGCAGTTTCCACATTTTTGGTCAATTGGCTGGTTTTTATATGACGATTATGCAAAGGCAGGAATCTTTATGCTTCCAACCGGAAAAAAAGATAGGAAAACTGCTTTGCAGGTTATTTTATATACGATTTGGTTAATAATAGCTTCACTGTTACCTGCTTTAGGATATACAGGACAGTTGTTTATTTCTCCGGTCGCAGCAGTTTTAGTGTTTTTATTAGGTTTATGGATGCTGTTTTACGCAGTTCGTTTGTATCAATTACGAACACCAAAAGCCGCCAGAACATTAATGTTAGTGAGTGTATCGTACATTTCATTACTGCAGATTGTGTTTATAGTAGATAAATTTTTAAGATAGTTATGGAAATGACATTAACAACAAGTGAAGAGCAGGTACAAAAATCAAAGTCGGCAAAGCTGATTTTGTTGTTTGCAATGGTTAGTATGACCATGATGTTTGCTGGACTTACAAGTGCATTTGTGGTAAGTAAATCAAGAGCAGACTGGTTGCAGAATTTTCAAATACCAATTGCATTTTATTTTAGTACAGTTGTAATAATTGGTTGCAGTATAACTTTTTTTCTGGCCAAAAAAGCAATAGAAAAAGACAATAGAACTGTAGCTGCAACGTTTCTTTTAGGAACATTGGTTTTAGGTGTTTTATTTGTGATTTTGCAATTTGCAGGATTTGGACAAATTATAGAAAGCGGTTATTATATGACAGGACAAGGTAGCTCAATTACTACAACTTTCCTTTATGTAATTGCACTAATGCACTTATTACACTTAGCGGGCGGGCTAATTTCACTTTTAATTATAATTTATAATCATTTTAAACAAAAATACAATTCGACTCAAACTCTTGGAATAGAACTAGGTGCGATGTATTGGCACTTTTTGGATTTATTATGGGTATTATTATTTTTATTTTTATATTTCTTTAAATAAGAAAAAAACGTAAATTTGGGAACTTTTTAACGAATATCTTTTATGGAAGCGACAGTTACTACTGCAAATAACGACGAAAAAACTTGGGGAGGCGGTCATGAAATCCAGCCGTTAGGATCAAGTTATGGTAAAATGATGATGTGGTTTTTTATCGTATCGGATGCCTTAACATTTTCTGGATTCTTAGGTGCTTATGGTTTTTCTAGATTTAAATTTATTGAAACTTGGCCATTGGCTGATGAAGTGTTTACTCACTTTCCTTTTATGCATGGCGTTTCGGCTCCAATGTATTATGTAGCCTTAATGACTTTTATCTTGATTTTCTCATCTGTAACAATGGTTTTGGCTGTTGATGCAGGTCATCAATTAAAAAAGTCGAAAGTTGCTGTTTACATGTTCTTAACTATTATTGGAGGTTTTATCTTCGTGGGCTCTCAGGCTTGGGAATGGAAAAACTTCATTAAAGGAGAATATGGTGCAGTTGAAACACATGGCGGAAGCTTATTGCAGTTTGTTAAAGCTGATGGAACAAGAGTTGCTCTTGCAGATTTCGCAGTAAAATTACCGGAACAAAGAGAAGCTTTAACAAGAAGCAAGACATCTTGGTTCATGGAAGATGCAGCATCATTGCCAACCTACACTGTAGCAGAAATTCAGGCAGGATTTAAAGCACATCCAGATGTATTAGTAAGAACTGAAACACTTACTAAAGATAAAAAGAAAACAGTTTTGTCTAGACAAGAGTCAGAAACTCGTTTAGCTGAGGCAAAATATGTAGTAGAAGGGGCAAACTTAATAAGAAACGAATACGGTAATAAATTATTTGCTGACTTCTTTTTCTTTATCACAGGATTCCACGGATTCCACGTATTTTCTGGAGTTATCATTAATATCATTATTTTCTTTAATGTATTATTAGGTACTTATGAAAAAAGAAGAAGCTACGAAATGGTAGAGAAAGTTGGTTTATACTGGCACTTTGTAGATTTAGTTTGGGTATTTGTATTTACAGTTTTCTACTTAGTTTAATTTTAGATTTTAATTATTATGTCACACGAACACGTATCAAATACAAAAAGAATCTGGTTTGTTTTTGGATTACTATCATTAGTAACTACAGTAGAGGTTATTCTTGGTATCTTAAAACCAGCATCATTAGAATTTAATCATTTTATCGGTTTGAATTTATTGAACTGGATATTTTATATCTTAACAATATTCAAAGCTTACTATATTGTATGGGCATTCATGCACATGGAAGGTGAAAAAAGCAGCCTTAGATGGTCTGTTGTATCACCAGTTATTTTCCTGGTATTATATTTATTGTTCATCCTGTTAACAGAAGGACACTATATTTATGGGGTTTTTAAAGATTCTACCATTAAATGGAATTTTTAACATGATATTAATTCGAAAAGAAGCTCCGTTTAACGGAGCTTTTTTTATTTTTGTACCTCATTAACTTCCGTTAAAACAATGAAAAAAAATATAGTTCTTTTTGTGCTTTTTGTTTTACCAATTGTAGCCTATTTGTTTTTTGCTTCAGGTGTAAATAGTTTTACAAAACTTCCCATAATCACTCCAAAAATTGCCGACTTTGGAAACTGGAAATCTCTCGACGGCAAAAAAGTTTCTCTTGATAAAAAAATTACGGTTTTAGGTTTTTCCGGATCAGATATTTTAAACAGCAGGGGAAACTACTTTAATCTTAATGAAAAAATTTACAAGCGTTACCATGGTTTCGAAGATCTTCAGTTTGTAGTAATCTGCCCGCTTGGTTCAGAAAAAGAAGCTCAAAAGCTTGTTGATGCTCTTAAGCCTTTTACCGATGTTTCGGGGTGGAATTTTGTTTTTGCTTCAACAGATGAAATACAGGCATTTTACAATCAGCTTCAGCTTAAAGGAAAGCTGAATGATAAATTGGGAACATCAAATGTTTTCATAGTAGACAAAGAAAGAAATTTAAGAGGACGTAAAGGCAGTGATAAAGAGAAGAAAGAGGAATACAAAGAAGGTTACGACACTTTTCATCCATCTGAACTGAGCAATGAAATGCTGGATGATTTTAAAATTATCTTATATGAGTATCGTGCTGCTCTTAAAAAGAATCATAATGCCACAAAACAACTTTAAACTTACTTATAATGTTCAAAAATAAATCTTACATAGGTATTTCGTTTATTATTTTGATTTTCGGAATTTATGCAGTGCCAAAAATTGTTGACAGAATTAAAAATGATAGCGTTGTAAAAGGAGATCGTTTAGATAATGTAGGTTCTAAAAGTTCTAAAGATGCTAAATTATTAACGATTGGTCCGGCTCCAAAATTTGAATTGACAAATCAGGACAACGTTAAAATATCTAATGAAACCTACAAAGGAAAAGTGTATGTTTTAGAATTTTTCTTTACAACTTGCCCTTCAATCTGCCCAAAGATGAACATGAGTATGCTGGAAATCGAAAAAACGTTTTTTGGTAATCCAAACTTCGGAATTGTCTCTATTACAATTGATCCGGCTCATGATACACCACAGGTTTTAAAAGATCATGCAAAACTATTAGGCGTAAAATCTGCTTCATGGAATTTCCTGACTGGAGATAAAGCAACCATTATGGACTTGTCAAACAAAGGATTTAATTTGTATGCCGGAGAAAATTCAAAAGTAAGCGGCGGTTTCGAGCATTCTGGTTTATTTGCTTTAATTGATAAAGACGGAAACATTCGCTGCCGAAAAGATGAATTTGGAAACCCAAACATCTACTACGATGGTTTAGATAAAAAAGGAGTTAGAGATATTCAACAAGACATTAAAATACTATTAGAAGAATAAAAATGGAAGATCATTCATTAGAAAAAAAATACAATAAATACATCGTTGCGGTTTCAATTATTATCCCGGTTGTTGTGGCAATCCTTTTCGGAATCAAATTAAAAGATTTTGGCATTAACGTTGAGCCACTTTCATTTTTACCTCCCATTTATGCTACTACAAATGGAATTACGGCTATTGTTTTAGTTTGGGCTGTTATTGCTGTTAAAAACGGAAAACTTAAATTACACGAACGATTAATGACTTTTGCTATAGCATTGTCTGTAGCGTTTTTAGTAATGTATGTTGCGTATCATATGACTTCAGATTCGACAAAGTTTGGAGGCGAGGGAATTATACGTTATGTATATTTCTTTATTTTATTAACTCACATTTTATTGTCTATCGCAATCATTCCGTTAGTATTGATTACGTATGTAAGAGCACTTGCACAAAGATTTGACAGACATAAAAAAATAGCTAAAATTACTTTTCCGCTTTGGTTATACGTGGCGGTTACAGGAGTTGTAGTTTATTTAATGATTTCTCCTTACTATGTATACTAAAAATAAAATATCAACTTTTAAAACTTCAAATTCCAGATTGAAAAAAATGGTTTTTGGAATTTGTATTTTCTTAATTGGAATTTCAGCAAATGCTCAATGTGCCATGTGTCGCGCAGCACTTGCAGGAGATTCGAACATCAAAAAAGCTGAAGCTGTAAATGACGGAATCGTTTTTTTAATGATAGTTCCGTATTTACTGGTAGCCATAATTGGGTATCTAATTTATAGAATGTACCAATCGAAAAAGAAAAAGGCAGAATAATTATTCTGCCTTTTTTTTATTTTAATCCGTTTACGGAAACATTCACAGTACCGTTTATTTTAATGAAGGCTATAATCGCCTGATTTGTTAACTGAATTTTGTCAAACTGAATATCTTCCATTTTTCCGTTTACAAAAACTCCAGGCATTGGTGAATAGTTTTTAAGATAGGCTGCCATACTTTTTTTGCCTTCTTCTAAATTCGGCTGAATAGAATAACGACAGCTTTCTTCCATCTTTTTTAAAACATACCCTTGGGCAAGCCAGTTTGCAGTTCGCATTAATCTGCTTTTGGTGTCCAGAACATAATCCAGTTTGTCAAAATAAATTTCTTTTGTCTGCGCATTATATTGTGGAATTCCGTTTAAATAAAGTGTTCCGTTTATCGATCCTAATATATCAAGCGCAATAATCATCTTGCCGTTTTTATGCCAGATTGATACGTTTTTTACCGTAACTTTTTTGCTTCCTGAACCAAATTCCTGTCCTGCAAAATTAGTAGTCATAATTTTTGAAGCATCAACATAACTCGAAATTGCAGCAATATTGGCTGAAATCTGATTCGGGATTTTGCTAACCGGTTTCAAAACAATCTTATTGGCATTGAACTTAGATTCTGGCTGCTTGCCTACAATAGTTTCCATATTGCATTTCATGCCCATTTCTAGTAAAAATGAATCTTTTTTAAGCTTTGCATTAGTAGAATAAATTTCAACAGGAACAATTCTCAGCCAGCTTTCATAAGTGTCACTCATTTGAATTGGTGTACAGATTTTTTCTAAAGCTGATAAAACATTCGGTTTAAAATCCATTGACTTTTCGATTGCGTCATCAATTGTATGTTCGAGTTTCGATTTAAAAATAGAAATCGCCGGATTGATCAAATAAGTAATCGGCATATTTTTTCCAAATACCGTCATCGTTGGGCTTTCGTTCCAGTCTAAAGATTTGAATTCTGTTTTAGTATTTAGTTTCCAGTTTGTCAAAGCGACTTCGCTGGATAATGTAATAGTTCCGTTTAAGTTGAACTCGCGGGTATCATAAAATTCTACGCCAAGTTTTTTAGTTCCAATGCGATATTTAATATTGGCTTTTAATGGCAGGATAGTTTTGATTTTTTTATCTGGATTGGCCGGATCATTTAGGATTTTTATCGGCGCTTGCTTCCAGATTTTTATCTGGATATCGTCATCTTCAATATCATTGTCTTCATAAATTAATCCATTTAAGATTGAATTTGTTTGATTTTCAATGTCTTTTAGTTTAACTGTAATAGGCAGATTGATAAAAGATGGACTTGCGTCATAAACCAGCGGACTAGCATCATCTGGTTCTGGTTTTAGTGTTTCTATTTTTTGAGTTGATGAACAGCTAAAAAATAGCGCAGTTACTGCAAACACTGAGATTTTCGGAAAAAACTTCATAGTTAATGCTTTTTTTAAGTGAAGCAAAAGTAATAAAACAATTAAATTATCTTGTTAAAGTGTAACATTTGATAATAAGTACCGTCTTATTTAAAAAGACTATGATAAAAAGTATTAACGTTTCGTTATCATAATTTACTTATAAAAAATATTATTATTGTTTTAAAAATTTAACAATACCATGATCGAAATCAAAGATTTACATAAATCCTATAAAATGGGTAGTTCGGAGTTGCATGTGTTGAAAGGGATAAATTTTAATATTGCAGAAGGAGAATTAGTAGCCATTATGGGATCATCCGGATCTGGAAAATCGACTCTTCTTAATATCTTAGGAATTCTTGATGAAGCTGATTCTGGTAGTTATATTTTAGACAAAACTCCAATTAAAAAATTAAACGAAACTTTAGCTTCAAAATACAGAAACAAGTTTTTGGGTTTCGTTTTTCAGTCTTTTAATCTAATAAATTACAAATCTGCGCTGGATAACGTGGCTATGCCTTTATACTATCAAGGTGTTAAAAGAAAAGAACGTTATGATATTGCAATGAAATATCTTGAAAAAGTAGGTTTGGGATCTCATTCTCATCACTTGCCAAATGAGCTTTCAGGAGGGCAGAAACAACGTGTGGCAATTGCAAGAGCATTGGCATCGAACCCAAAAGTTTTATTGGCAGACGAACCTACAGGTGCTTTAGATACTAAAACTTCTTATGAAGTGATGGAGCTTATCCAGGGAATTAATGACGAAGGAAAAACGATTTTGATCGTTACACACGAACCTGATATTGCCGCAATGTGCAAAAGAAATGTGGTCCTGAAAGACGGATTAATTATTGACGATAAATTAGTAGAACAAGTTAGAGCTTCATCTTATGTTTAATATCGAGCGTTGGCAGGAAATATTTGAGGCAATTTCCAAAAATAGACTCCGCACATTTCTGACAGGAATTTCGGTGGCATCGGGGATTTTTATTTTAGTGATTTTGCTTGGAGCAGGTAAAGGGCTTCAAAATGGTATTGAAAAACAATTTGAGCGCGATGCGGCCGGAATTATCGAAGTATGGTCTGGTGTTACGACAAAAGAATATAAAGGACTGAATCCTGGAAGACAAATCCAGTTTCGAAATAGTGATTATAATCAGTCTACTCAAAAGTTTGAAGATAAATTAGATTTAAGAGCTTCTACACAAAATTATTGGGGACAGGCTTTTTCGTATGGAAAAGAATCGGGAAGTTATCAGTTTAGAGGCGTAGATCCTGATTATGGAGGCATTGAAAACCTAACAATAGTTCAGGGACGTTATGTAAATAGTAAAGATTTACAGAATAACGAAAAAGTCGCTGTTATTGGAATGAAATTAAAAAACGATTTGCTAAAGGATAAGGAGGCCATAGGTGAAGAAATTTTAATTAACAATATTAGTTTTAAAGTAATCGGTGTTTTTACAGATCCGGGAGGAGAAAGAGAAGAAACCAGAGCATACCTGCCTTTAACTACGGTTCAAAGAACTTTTGGAGGCGGAGATAAAATCAGTAATTTGTTTTTTACTTTAAAAAAGACAAGTAATTATGATGAAGCTTTAGCACAATCAGAAAAATTTACCAAAGATCTAAAAGACCTGTTAAAAAGTAAAAACGTTGTGGCTCCGGAGGATGATGGAGGAGTTGGTGTTTATAATTCGGTTAAAGATGCCAAACAGTTTTATGATTTAAATCTTTACATCCGATTGTTTTTTTGGTGGGTTGGTATTTTTACCATTATTGCCGGTGTAGTTGGGGTAAGTAATATTATGCTGATTATTGTAAAAGAAAGAACAAAAGAAATTGGAATAAGAAAAGCGTTAGGAGCTTCTCCGTTTTCGATTATTTCCATGATACTTCATGAATCGATATTTATTACCACTATTGCTGGATTTACAGGACTTTTAGGAAGTTTGTTATTGTTGGAATTTGTAGGGCCGATGGTTCAGAGTGAATATTTTAGAAATCCGGAAGTAGACTTCAGCGTGGCTTTAACAACGTTGTTTTTACTTGTGTTTGCAGGAGCCTTGGCAGGATTTTTCCCGGCATACAGAGCAGCCAAAATCAAACCTATTGTAGCACTTAGAGACGAATAATTATGTTTAAAAAAGATAATTGGGACGAAATTATACAGGCCTTAACGGCTAACCCATTCAGAACAATTCTGACGGCTTTTGGTGTTTTTTGGGGAATTTTTATTTTGGTAATCCTTCTCGCAGCCAGTAATGGTTTAGAAAACGGTATTAAAAAAGGATTTGACGGAATTGCGACTAACACCATGTTTATGTGGAGTCAGACCACATCAAAAGCTTATAAGGGACTTCCTAAAACCCGTCGTTATGATTTTAGAAACAGCGATGTTGCAGCTTTAAAAGCAGCGCTTCCAGATTTATTATATGTTTCGCCAAGAAATCAATTAGGTGATTTTAACGGAACAAATAATGTAGTTCGAGGCACAAAAACTTCTGCCTTTACTATTTATGGGGATTATCCGGAACTGATTAAGCAGCAGCCGATGGATATTATAAAAGGACGTTTTGTAAATCAACAGGATATTCTGGAGAAAAGAAAAATTGCGGTAATTGGTAAAGGGGTTATCAGTGAACTTTATGGAAAAGAAGAAGAAGCGGTTGGATCTTATATTAAAATAAACGGCATAAATTTCATGGTTGTAGGGGTTTATAAATCCAAACAGCAAGGCGGAAATGCAGAGCAGGAACAGAAAAATATTTTTATTCCGTTTACCACTTTTCAACAGGCATTTAATTACGGAGATAAAGTAGGATGGATGGCTCTTACTGCAAAAGATGAAACTTCGATAACAGAGTTAAAACCGAAGATTTTAGAAATTATAAAAGCACTTCATTCTATAAATCCAACAGACGACAGAGCAGTTGGAAATTTCGACTTGTACGAGCAATTCAATAAAGTACAGAGCTTATTTAATATTCTAAAAATCATTGCTTACTTCGTTGGGACATTAGTTTTAATTTCTGGCGTAATTGGGATTTCAAATATTATGCTGATTGTAGTTAAAGAACGTACCAAAGAAATTGGAATAAGAAGAGCTTTAGGAGCAACTCCGGCGGCAATTCGAGGACAAATATTGTCTGAATCTATTTTTCTAACCATAATTTCCGGAATGCTGGGCATTGCCGTCGCAACGGGAATTATTGCAATTTTAAACATGGCTTTAGAGTCAATGCCGCAAGGAAATGACACCATGTTTGCCAATCCAAGTGTCGATTTAGGCGTTGTATTTATTGCCTTAATCATATTAGTAGGATCTGGTTTGCTGGCAGGATTTATTCCGGCGCAGACCGCAATTAATGTAAAGCCTGTAGATGCTTTACGAACAGAATAAAATTATCAATCAAAAAAAATAATCGATTAAACCGAAAACAAAATGAAAAAAGGAGTAACCGTAACCATTTTAATTTTAATTGCTGTAGTGTTTTTTGGCGCACTTTACTACTTGTATGCTAAGAATCAGGAATCACCAATTGTTTTTAAAACGGAGAAAGCAGAAATTAAAACAATAGTAAAAAATACAATTGCTACTGGTAATATTCAGCCTGATGAAGAGGTCCTAATCAAACCGAACATTTCAGGGATTATTGAAGAAGTTTATATCAAAGCCGGAGAGAAAATTAAAGCTGGAGATATGATTGCTAAAATTCGAGTGGTTGCAAACGTTTCTAATGTAAGCAGTACTCAGAATCAAGTTCAGACAGCTAAAATCGCTTTAGATAATCAAGAAAGGCTTTTTAAGAGACAAAAAACATTGTTTGAAAAAGATGTAATTTCAGCAAATGATTTTGATGCTGCTCAAGTTGCGTACACTCAGGCAAAACAAACTTACCTTGCAGCAAAACAAAGCTTGGATATTGTTAAAACAGGAACAACTACATCATTAGGAAATTATGCCAATACCTTAATTCGTTCTACAGTAAACGGAATGGTTTTACAGGTTCCGGTAAAAGTAGGAAATCAGGTTATTGAGAGTAATAACTTTAATGAAGGAACTACAATTGCAAGTGTTGCCGATGTTGGAAGAATGATTTTTATTGGGAAAATTGACGAATCGGAAGTAGGTAAAATCAAAGAAAAAATGCCAATTGAAATTACAGTTGGAGCGATCGAAAATAAAAAATTTGAAGCAGTTCTTACCGATATTGCACCAAAAGGTATTGTAGAAAACGGAGCAATTCAGTTTGAAATAAAAGCCAGACTAGAAAATAGAGATGAAACATTTATTAGAGCAGGTTTAAGTGCAAATGCATCTATTATTCTTGAAAAAGCCGACAAGATTTTGGCTATAAAAGAATCATTGGTACAATTTGACAAAAAAACTCAAAAACCTTATGTAGAAGTTGAAACTACGTCTCAGAAATTTGAGAGAAGAGATTTAATTTTGGGTGTAAGTGACGGAATTTACGTTCAGGTAAAAAGCGGGATCAAAAACACAGATAAAATTAAAATCTGGAATCAGGGTTTGATCGATGAAAAAGAGAAAAAATAATTTGAAATTATAAAAGAGTTTTTGGGTTTAAAAAATGTTAAATTTGCGTAGTAGGGTTACTGCGCCATCATTCGAAATATATGAAAATAAATAAATATAATAGTCTTGTTTTTGCCATCTTATTCGGTTTTGGATTATCAGGTCAGGCGCAAACAAAACAATGGACACTGGAAGAATGTGTGAGATACGCATTAGAAAACAACATTACGATTAAATTATCTGAGCTGGATGTAAAAACAGCAAATATTGATAAAAAAGGTGCATTAGGAAGTTATCTGCCAACAGTAAACGGAAATGCTTCACACTCTTGGAACATTGGTTTGAACGTTAACCCTGTTACCAATATTGCCACTACACAAACTACTCAGTATTCTTCATTAGGTGTAAATGCAAATGTTGATATTTACAAAGGGCTGCAAAATCAAAATGCTTACAGAAGAGCTTCTCTTTCGATTATAGCATCAAAATATCAATTGTTGAAAATGCAGGAAGATATTTCACTGAATGTTGCCAATGCTTTTCTTCAGATTTTGTCTAATAAAGAAGATTTAAAAGTTAAAAAAGAACAGTTAGCTATTGATGAAAAACGTTACACACGTTCTGAAGAAATGGTAAATGCAGGGACAATTCCGCGTGGTGATTTATTTGACCTAAAAGCAACTGTCGCCACAGATAAACAGAATATCACAGTTTCTGAAAATAATTTACTGATTTCAAAATTAAGTTTAGCACAGCTTTTACAATTAAAAGAGTTTGCTGATTTTGATGTAGTAGATGATACAAATGCAAAAGATGAAAACAATATCATGGCACAAACGCCAATTGATATTTACAATAAGGCAAAAGAAACCAGAACAGAGTTGAAATTAGCTCAGACGAATCTGGAAATTGCCGAAAAAAATGTTTCGATTGCAAAAGGAGCTTATCAGCCCACTTTAAGAGGTTTCTATTCTTTCAGTACAAGTGCAAGTTACAGTGACCGATTAATTGGGACAGATGCAGCAGGAAATCCAATTTTTGCTGGTCCTGATCCTGTTTTGACTCAATTTAGCGATAACAAAGGACATAATTTTGGTTTTCAATTAAGTGTGCCGATATTTAATGGTTTCTCTGCCAGAAATAATGTTGAAAGAAACAAGGTAAGTTTAGAGAAATCTAAAATAGATTTAGAACAAAAAAGTTTAGATTTGCAACGTAACGTTTATACGGCATTTACAGATGCAAAAGGAGCTTTAAACACCTATGAATCATCAACAGTTACTTTAGAAGCAAGACAGCAGGCATATAATTATGCTAAAGAAAAATATGATGTTGGTTTAATGAATTCATTTGATTTTACACAAGCACAAACTTTGTTGACAAATGCTCAATCTGACGTTATTAGAACGAAATACGATTACATGTTCAAAATTAAAATACTTGAATTCTATTTTGGAATTCCAATTGTTCCAATTATTACAAAATAATTTATTATGTCAAAAAAAACAGTTTACTTCTTAGTTGGCGGGGCGATAGTTATAATTGCTGCATTAGTAGGTCTTTCCAAATCAGGAGTAATAGGAAATAAAGAAGAAGGAAAAGAAGTTGAAATTTCAAAAGTAGTGGCTTCAACCATTGTCGAAACGGTTTCGGCAACTGGAAAAATACAACCGGAAATTGAAGTTAAAATTTCGCCAGAAGTCTCAGGAGAAATTATTTTGTTGAATGTAAAAGAAGGTCAGGTTGTAAAAAAAGGAGATTTATTGGTTAAAATAAATCCTGATTTATACACTTCAAGTTACAATCGTTCGGTTTCTAATTTATCAGGAACAAAAGCGGGTTTAACACAGTCTGAAGCGAGTTTTAAAGAAGCAAAAGCCAATTACGAAAGAAATAAAACCTTGTATGATAAAGGTGTTATTTCCAGATCAGATTGGGATAAAGCCATAGCTTCTTTTGAAGTAGCAAAAGCAACCAGACAAACATCTTATTACAATGTTCAAAGTGCTTCGGCATCTGTAAATGAAGCGAAAGACAATTTAGGGCGTACCACAATTTATGCTCCAGCCGATGGTACAATTTCAGTACTAAATGTAGAATTAGGAGAGCGTGTTTTAGGAACACAGCAAATGGCAGGAACTGAACTTTTAAGAGTAGCCAATCTTAATAATATGGAAGTTGAAGTGGATGTAAATGAAAATGATATCGTAAAAATTAAAATTGGAGACGAAGCAAATGTTGAAGTAGATGCTTATTTAAAAAAGAAATTTAAAGGTACAGTAACCAGTATTTCGAATTCTGCAAGTTCAACATTAACATCAGATCAGGTTACAAACTTTAAAGTAAAGGTTCGAATTTTAAAAGAATCGTATCAGGATTTATTAGAAGGAAAACCAAATACATATTCTCCTTTTAGACCTGGAATGACCGCTACAGTAGATATTATTACCACAACTAAAAACAATGTTTTGGCAGTGCCAATTAGTTCTGTAGTTGTAAAATCTGATACTGCAGCAGTTAAAGATTTTAAAGTTGAAGATCCAAACGAGAAAAAAGCAGCTCCAAAAAGCGATAAAAAATTCGAATGCGTTTTTGTGAAAGTAGGCGACAAGGCTAAAATCAGAGTTATTAAAACCGGAATTCAGGACGATACCAATATTGAAGTAATGTCGGGATTAAAATCTGGCGATGTGGTAATTACAGGACCTTACACAACCGTTTCTAAAGAGCTGAATTCTGGAGATAAAGTAAAACTTAAAAAAGCAGATGCTCCTAAAAAATAGATCAATAATATGATCATTGCATTACATGGAGTTCCGGCAGAAATGATTTTTAGCTTATTTGGCGCTTTTATTACTATCGTTATATATATGATATGGGTGCATTACAGCGTCTATAAAACAAAATATTATAATGATGAATTTAAATATTTTACAGTAGAGAAAAGACTGATTTTGTATTTAAGCTTTTTATTAGCAAATTTATTTGTGGCATTTCTGTTATTTTGGTTATTAACCTTTATTTTTGCAACTTTAATATTCCGATGATTTTTTAATAAAAAACACTTTACTACTTTGTCTTTTATCCTTAATATAGAAACAGCAACCAAAAATTGTTCAGTATCAATTGCAAAAAATGGCGAAACTATTCTTTGCAAAGAAATTGCTGAAGAAGGATATTCGCACGCCGAGAAACTTCATGTTTTTATTGAAGAAGTTATTGCAGAATCTGGCGTTTCAGTGCAGGATTTAAATGCAGTTGCTGTAAGTCAGGGCCCTGGATCTTATACAGGTTTACGAATTGGCGTTTCGGCAGCTAAAGGATTGTGTTACGCATTGAATATTCCTTTAATCGCTGTAGATACATTACAGACTTTGGCATCAAAGGCGAAAGTTTCTGACGGAAAAATTATCCCGATGATTGATGCCAGAAGAATGGAAGTTTACAGTGAAGTTTTTACTGCCAATTTAGAAGTTGAAAGAACAATTCAGGCAGAAATTATTACAGAAGATTCTTTTTCAGAATATAAAGAAACACTTTATTTTGTTGGCGATTGTGCCGAGAAATGCAAGCCGGTTTTAACTAAGGAAAACTTTGTGTTTTTAGAAGAAATCAAATATCCTTCGGCAAACGAAATGAGTAAAATCAGTTACGATAAGTATCAAAAAAGCGACACTGTAGATGTCGCTTATTTTGAACCTTATTATTTAAAAGATTTTATGATGACACTGCCTAAAAAGCAATAATCCATTTTTATTTTTGAAGCGTAAACGGCTGAACAGAAATTCCTGCTTGGTCTAATGCTGTTTTACAATTCTCTAAAGTTTCAGAAAAAACAGATCCGTAATTAGCATTTTTAGCCCACGGACGTACCGCAAAATCTACTGAACTCGCAGATAAATTTTTAACAAAAACTTCTGGAGCCGGATTTTGAAGCACCTTTGGATTTTTGGTTAAAACATCCAATAAAATATCTTTCGCTTTTTTAATATCCGAATCATAAGAAATTGAAAAAGTCAAATCAGCTCTTCTTTCTCCCTGCATCGAATAATTAATAATCGTGCCGTTTGACAATGCTCCATTTGGAACAAATACAGTTTGGTTGTTTCCAGTAAGCATTTTGGTAACGAAAATCTGAATTTCTACTACCGTTGCAATAACGCCTTGTGCTTCGATCGTATCGCCAACTTTAAAAGGCTTAAAAACGATAATCAGCATTCCTCCTGCAAAATTAGAAAGAGAACCTTGAAGAGATAAACCAACAGCAAGACCCATTGCACCCAAAATGGCTACGAATGAAGAAGTCTCGATTCCCAGATTAGAAATAAAAGTTACAAATAATAAAATTCGTAAAGCCCATAATAAAATATCAGCAAGAAATTTAGTTAAAGTTGGGTCCAGATTTCTCTTTACCATTATTTTTCTAATGATTCTGTTTATTAATTTTATGGCATATAAACCAACAAATAAAACCAGAAATGCCGAGATTAATTTTGGCGAATAATCAATTAAAAGATTGATGAATTTCGCAGCGTAATTGCTTAATTGTTCAGGATTGATGTACATTATTTTAAATAAAAAAACCTTCCCAATAGAGAAGGCGTATTGATTGCTGCAAATATAAAATAATTATCTGTTAATTTAGAAACTGCTTATTTTTCTGATTCTTCAGAATCAAAATCAGTTACGGCTTCTTCACTCACATCAACAACTGTTTCCGAGACAAGTTTATAATCAGGATTGGTATTTTCTGCTATTACTTCTTTTATAGAATCAAATACATCACTGATTAAATCCACGGCATTTTCTAGTATAGGTTCAGCGGCATCTTTAATTTCTTCGACAGTATTTTCTGCCTGGACAGCAAAATCGCTTGTTTTTTCTTTTGCAGACCCAAATAAATTGGTGAAAAATGAAGTTAGTCCCATGGTTTTGATTTGGTTGGTTTAGAATACAATATTAATTGTTTTTCCAGAATTACAATTGAATTTTGCAATAATTAATTGATAACGAATTTGTTTCGTATAATTTTTAACACACAGAGATATAGATTTTGAAACTCAAAAATTAAGCGTTCCATTTTTTAAAAACACATATAGTTTTGTCTATGTGTTAGTAAATTTAAGAATCCTGTATAAAAAAAGCGCCTCGATTGAGACGCTGCTTTCTGTATTGTATTAAAAATGGTTTTATGCATTCAAAGCTTCAACTTTAATAGCCTCGTCGTTCAGCATACTTTTAAGCATATTTTCGATACCGCTTTTTAAAGTAAATGTTGATGAAGGACAACCGCTGCAAGCACCTTGTAAAATAACTTTTACTGTTTTATCCTCCTCATTATAAGAATCAAAAGCAATATTTCCTCCATCAGCCGCAACTGCTGGTTTTACGTATTCTTCTAAAATGTTGATAATCTGCTGAGAAGTTACGTCTAACTTGTCAAAAGCTTCGTCTTTAGTTACATCATTTTTAGTAGTAGTCTGAATTAGATTTTCATCTAAAACAGTTCCTCCATTTTCGATGAATTGTTTAATGAATGTTCTTAATTCTAAAGTAATTTCCTGCCAGTCGTTGATTTCATATTTCGTTACAGAAATATAATTCTCATCAATAAATACTTCTTTTACATAAGGGAATTTGAATAATTCCTGCGCTAATGGAGAAGAAGCCGTTTGATCTATATTTTTGTACTCAACCGCATTTCTGGTTAACATTCTGCTCACCACAAATTTTAAAGCCGATGGATTTGGAGTTGTTTCTCCGTAAACCGTTATAGGCTGTTTTTTAGCTTTATTCTCGTCAATTTTTATTATGACACCGCCTTTATCTACATAGGCTGTAATTTGTTCTGCAACGGCATCCTTTACATCGTCCCACTCTACAATGCTGTATCTTTCGACTGCAATAAAATTTCCCGAAATATAAACTGTTTTTACAAACGGAAGGTAGAACAGCTGTTGTGCTAGAGGAGATGCTTGTGCTTCGTCAATGTTTTTGAATTCAAAGCTTTGATTTTGAGTGATAAAATCTTCAAACTCGAACTTTAATATCGTTGGATTTTGAGTTTCTTTTATAGTGATTTTTGTCATGGTAGTAATTTTTTGCAAATTTACTAAAGTTATTTTCTACTAATGGCTATATTTGATTTTTTAATAAAATAATTAAGACTCTTTTCAAATAATTCGTACGAAATTATTAAGAGAGCAAAATTTATTCAAACTAACTAACCATTATGAAATTAAAAATCAAGTTTTTATTTGTTTTTTTAATTGCTTCGTTCTTTACTTATTCTCAAGAAGGAATCCCTGTTTATTCGGATTACTTATCAGATAATTATTACTTAATTCATCCTTCGATGGCGGGTGCTGCGAATTGTGCAAAAATCAGATTAACAGCCAGAAAACAGTGGTTTGGCCAGGAAGATGCACCATCACTTCAAACTTTAAGTTTTAACGGAAGAATAGGCGAGAGATCTGGGGCGGGAATCATTGTTTTTAACGATAAAAATGGTTATCATTCAGAAAAAGGAGTTAAGCTTACTTACGCACATCATATTATGTTTTCCAGAGATGAACTCGATTTGAATCAGCTTTCGTTTGGTATTAGCGGCGGATTAATTCAGAGTCAGTTAAACGAGACAAAGTTTGGAAATGTTTTTGATCCCATTGTTTTTGGTTCGATTCAAAAAGATTCTTATTTCAATGTAGATATTGGGGCATCGTATAATTTCCTTGATTTTTATGCACACGCAACGGTTCAGGGCGTTCTTGAAACCAGAAGAGAGTTATACACAGATTATGAAAGCGATAATTTGAGAAAGTTTCTTTTTAGCGCCGGATATGTATTTGGGAAAAGAGATAAAATTACCTGGGAACCTTCCATTTTATTTCAATATTTTGATCAGACCAAACAAAAGTCGATCGACTTGAATTTAAAAGCTTATAAGAATATGGATTTTGGAAGCCTATGGGCAGCATTATCCTATAGAAGAAGTTTTGATGGCGCACAGTTTAATTCAGGTAGTAGTATTTCGTCTCAAAAATTGCAATATATTACGCCAATTATAGGTGTAAATTTTAAAAACTTTATGTTTGCCTATACGTATTCGCAAGTTACGGGAGATGTGAAATTTGATACTGGCGGTTATCACCAGATTACTTTAGGAATTGATTTATTTTGTAGAAAGGAACGTTACGACTGTAATTGTCCTGCAATTAATTAAAAATTTATTATGGTTATTAAATCTGTAAACGGAAAAGCACCTTCTATTCCAGAAGATTGTTATGTTGCTGAAAATGCTACAATTGTGGGTGATGTTTCATTTGGTGATTCTTGCAGCGTTTGGTTTAATGCTGTGGTTCGCGGCGATGTTCATTATATTAAAATAGGGAATAAAGTAAACATTCAGGATGGTGCCATAATTCATTGCACTTATCAAAAACACCCTACTGTTATAGGAAATAATGTATCAATTGGACATAATGCGATTGTACACGGATGTACGATTCACGACAATGTCTTAATTGGAATGGGCGCTATTGTAATGGATAATTGTATTGTCGAAAGTAATTCGATTATTGCTGCCGGAGCAGTTTTAACTCAAAATACTTTTGTTCCGTCAGGTACTATTTTTGCGGGCGTTCCTGCTAAAAAAGTAAAAGATATAGATCAATCTGACTTTGCAGGCGAAATCGAACGTATTTCGAACAATTATGTAATGTATTCAGGCTGGTTTAAAGACGAAGAATAAAAATATAACCTTCAAATAAAAAATTCCAAATTCCAATGAAGTATCAATACAATTGGAATTTGGAATTTATATTTTGGGAATTTTATAAACTACAGATTGATCTTTTCAAAGAAAGTATTCTTGTAGCTTTCACTTATCGGAATTCGTTTGTCGCTTATTAAAACTTTATTTTTCTGAATAGATTTTACATGTTTTATATTGATAATGTAAGACCTGTGAATTCTCGAAAAACCTTTGCTGGAAAGTAAGTTTTCCAGTTTTATTAAGCTGATTAAAGTCAGCGTAAATTTATTGTCTGTGGTGTATATTTTGACGTAATCTTTTAAACCTTCGATAAACAAAATATCCGAAAAATTCATTTTTACGTTTTCATATTCAGCTCTAACAAACATAAAATCCTGCTCAACTTCCGGAGCCGGAACATTTTCAGAAACAGCCTGAACCGGAGCAGCCGGATTACTGATCTGCTGCGCTCGAACAACTGATTTTAGAAAGCGATGAAACGGAATTGGTTTTACCAAATAATCAACAGCACCAAGATTAAAACCCTCTACAGCGTAATCAGAATAGGCTGTAGTGAAAATTACTAAAGGTTTTTTTTCTATTGTGTTTAAAAAATCAATTCCTGAGAAATGCGGCATCTGGATGTCCAGAAAAATCAAATCAATATTATTTTGATTGATAAATGAAACGGCATCAATAGCATTATTAAAAGTACTGACTAATTCTAGAGAATCGACTTTTTTGACAAAATCTTCTAGTAATTCAACTGCTAAAGGTTCGTCATCAATAATTACACATTTCATCTGTTGGAAATTAAGTTTTAAATTGTTTTTGGCAGTCAAAAGTAGTTTTAAACCAGTAAATTAAGTTTTAAAATTATCATAAAATACGGGTTAGTTCTAAAATTATCCGTTTACCGTAATGGTTTTGGTTAAAGTATATCCGTCAGTTAAATTTCCGGTCATTGCGGCCATCTCACTTGAAAGACTATCAGAGAAAACATTATCTCTTGTATTTAATGTATCGGCTTGACCATGAGCGGCGTAGTTTGTACTAGAATATACTTCGCTCGAAACGTTTTCAGGAAAAGCAATCTGCGTTACCAATAATGACGAACCGCTGCTGTTTAAAACTTCAACATGCACATGAGGCGCTCTGCCTTGATACCAGCCCGGATATATCGAAATAAACGAAACTTCGCCGCTGGCATTTGTAGTTTGTCTTCCTCTTAAAAAATGAACCGAAGTATAATCTGTCTGCTGCATTTGCGTACCGCCATATTCAGAATAATTCCCGTCTTTATCACAATGCCATACATCTACTAAAACATTTGAAAGAGGTGCACAATCATTGTTTTTGTTTTCAATTTTTAAATTGATAAGCAATGCAATACCCACACGGTCAGATTTTATATTCTCTAAAACCAGCTGACTTGGTGTTTTGATAGGAAAAGGACCTTTTGTCTCTGCAGGAGAAACAACACAGCTTTCGTCTTCGGAAGAATTTGCATCTGAATCATCATTGTCGCTTTTTGAGCAGGATTCTAACAGTTTAGAAGCACCCGCTAAGGCAGTAATGCCTAAAAGACCATTTCTAATAAATTTTTTTCTGTCCATAATCACATTTGTTTAATTTACTGCAGTTTTAATTTCGTCTAATTTTAGATTTAAATGCACTCGGTAAAATTGATTATCCTGGTTAATAGTTAGTTCGTGGGCATTTGGATAAAGTAAATCAAGTCGGCTTTGAATGTTTACCAATCCAATTCCTGAATTATCAGGATCTTTTACATAATTTTCAATTGTATTTTCTATCCAGAAATCAAGATTGTTTTCAAAAATAAAAATTTTGATTTTCACGTGCGCCGCACCTTTATAATCTGTTCCGTACTTAAAAGCATTTTCAACAAAAGAAATTAACAGCAAAGGCTCAATAAACTTGTTTCTGGTATCGCCATGTACATTGATCACAATATCTTCAATATTATTCAGGCGGAGTTTTTGCAGCTCTATATAATTTTGAATGTAGTTGATTTCTTTTTCTAAAGCCACCGTTTTATTATCGGTTTCATACAGCATATAGCGCATTAATTCAGACAATGTCACGATGGCATCAGGGACCAAATCAGATTTCTTATGTGCCAGAGAATAAATACTGTTTAATGAATTGAATAAAAAATGGGGATTGGTTTGCTTGCGCAGATATATCAATTCTGTATTCGTTCTGTGTGTTTCGGCGATTAATTTGTTTTGCTGATTATTGTAGAACTCTGTTAAGGTTCTAATAATGGCGCTTATTGTAATAATTAAAATATAGAAGAATGATGGGCCGATTTTAAAGAAAAGCGGCTGTTTCATTTCGACTCTAAAATGTTTTCCTTCGTGAAAGAAATTAGGATCTCTGGGAATCATTCTGGCAGGAACCATATTATCCGGTCTTAAATGCCTAAACTCAGGAATAAAATAATTAATTCTTATAACCATAAAAATGGCAATAATGGTAAAAACAAATAGAAAGTACTGCCAGTATTTTTTTTGCAAAAGTAAAGCAGGCACCAAATAAAAATAGTTCAAATAAAACAGTAAAATACCGCTTATCCATTGCGCATAAAAGTCATTATTGATCCTGAAAGGACTTTCGTAAAACTGAATTAAAGAAGTCAGGATAAAGAAAAGCCAAATCATAAAATGGAATAAGATTTTATTTGAATTCGTATTTTTGATGGTATCTAGTTTCATTTATAATTTTATTTTTAATAAAATTAATTCATTTTTGGTTACCGTTGGCGATAAGTTCTGTTTGAGTTTTGAAACCACTAAATCTGCTGTTTTTAAAGCATCTTCTTCAGTAGAAAAACTTTTTTTGTCACTTATAACCGGAATAATCGACTGTTTAATAATAGTTTTTTCTTTATAAGAAATCGAATATCCCCAGCCAGAATTTGTCTTGAATGTTTCGGTTTTTAATACTTCCCTTTTTGCACAGGAAACCATTGATAAAACAAGAAACAAAAGCAATAAATTCTTCCGGATTTTACTCCGGAAGAATGGTTTAGTATTAATTATCATCGTCGTTTTGTTCGTCTAAAGGTTTAAATTCCCAAGCATCATCAAAATAAGTCGAACCTATTCTTCCTAACATATAAAAACCGCGATTGTTAATGGCAAAACCAACAGCATCTGTTCTTGTTGCACCTTCCATTGCTGTTCTTTCTGTCCAAAGATCTGTTGATGGATTATATTCCCAAACGGTTTTAATATTTTCGCCGCCTACGACATATCCTAATCCGCTCATTGAAAAACTCGAAGCATTTGATCTTGTAATTGCGTAATCATCATTCCAGGAATAATCATCATCCGTATCTTTATCTATATCTCTTTTTCTTGTCCAGACATCTGTTGCAGGATCAAATTCCCAAAAATCTTCCTGATAAACACCATTGTTCACTCCGGTTACTAAATATGCTTTGTCTGAAATAACAAAAACAGTAGCATTACGTCTTTTGTTTCCGCTAAATCCATTTACAAGTGTCCATGTATTAGCCTGATCATCATATTGATAGAAATCTTTTAAATAATTTCCGTCATAACCCGTTCCAAAATACGCTTTTCCGCCTGTCTGAAATCCCACAGCGCCATAACGGCCAGTTCCTCCAAAATCAGTTTTTTGATTCCAGCTGTTACTTGACGGATCGTATTGATAAAAATCTTTCAGTTTATTAGTTCCATCATAACCAAGACCTACATAACCTTTTTCGTTTAATGCAAAACTCGATGCAGAACTTCTTCCAACACCTGTAAAATCAGCTTTTTGTTCCCAATAATCTCCATTTGAGTTATATGCCCATAAATCTTTTAAATAAACATCTCCAGTATAACCGGTTGCCACATAAGCATAATCTCCAATTACAAAACTTGTTGCACTAGATCTTGCCGGACCATCAAATGCCGATTTTTTAATCCAGTTTCCTATCAAATCATCATCGTCATCATCATTACTGCAGCTTATAAAAAAGAGGCTCGAAAGTAGTGTTGCGAATAATATTCCTTTTTTTAAATTATTCATAGTCTATTAAATTTATTTATTGTTTGTATTTGATCCCAATTCCTAAAACATAACCATTGCTTGTATTAAAATCATAAACGGTATGATCCTTACTGTTGGTCAGTTTGTATTTTTTGTCAAAATCATATCCGGCTTTAAAATTTAAAAACCAGTTTTTTTCGACATTTCTTTCATATTCAAATGATGTTGTCATTTGCAAAAGAACGGCTTTAGCTGCTGTATTGTTTAAATGATTTTGAGCATCTAAATTGTAAAAGCTTCCATTGAAACTATTATTTAAGCTGAATGTATTTCGAATATTATTTGAATATGAAATTTTTGAATCCGGAAAACCAATCAGCA
The DNA here is from genome assembly GCF_024171645.1 of Flavobacterium sp. HSC-32F16. Lineage (GTDB taxonomy): Bacteria > Bacteroidota > Bacteroidia > Flavobacteriales > Flavobacteriaceae > Flavobacterium. The sequence continues at coordinate 1,019,692 of NZ_JALKAC010000002.1, forward strand.
AATTGGCATTTTCGCTTATATTATAATTTAATGATGCAATTGGCAGAAACTTAGGATTTCCAAAAATGCTGGTTCTCGCTGCTCCAATGCTCAAAGTTGTTTTTGAATTTAGGTCTTGCTTAATTTCCAAACTTCCTAAAAGTGAGACATCAGAAAAATCTAAATCATGCTGAAAATTTGCCGTTGGTGTAAGCGAAAAACTCAGTTTTGTTGAATTTGATATTTTCTGAGAAATTTCAAACTTATCCTGAATCTGTCTCAGTTCATCTATGCTTCCAAGAGTTTCCAATTCATTATTCAATCCCAGATTTGTGTATTGTAAAGTGTTCTTTATACTGCTTTTGGCATTTATTGTTTTATTAAAGAATACTCCAATACTGGTTTCGTTAAAATCAACTTTATCAGTTGGTTCTGTTTTTATATTCACATTAACCGAAAACTTTTCCTGAGCTTTCATACTTAATAAAGACATTAAAAAAACCGAACAAATTATAAACCTTATTTTCATTACTTATTTATTGGTTCAAAAGTAGGTTGGCGGAGTCTTTAAAAAAAAGAAGATATATGTATGACGCTTTTTGATAGACTAAATTGGCTTTTTTAAGGCTGAATCTCATATTTAGGTCTTTTAACCTGTTATAGATGTTTTCTTGCCTTTTATAGGTCAAAAACACTAGGCTGTATATGTTATAGTGAAGTGCAGAAGTGTACAATTTATATTTGCTCAAAAAATAGATTATGCGCAAGTTTATATTATTGTTGTTAATTGTCTTTACTATATTTTCATGCGGTACTGATACAGATGCCGGTCAATTTGTGGTAGGTTCTGATTATTTAGCTGTAAGCAATAAAGTGGTAATGATAGATACCATGACGGTTGAGATGTCGACAATAAATTTTGATTCGCTCGCGACGTCAAGTCAGCAACGTATTTTAATTGGAAATTATGACGATCCGGTTTTTGGGAAGATAAAATCAAACAGTTACTTTCAACTGTCTTCAAACTCTTATGCTTTGAATAATACAGGTTCTGATACCGAAGCAGTCAATTATGTTTTTGATTCCATTTCAATGGTTTTAAAATATGATAATTATTATTATGGGGATACTACACAAGTGCAAAAATTTGATATTCATCGCATAACCCAAAAAGTAAAACCCAATACTGATGATTCGAGTTTTTATAATAATTCAACCCTGAGTTATAGTGAGGAAAGCATCGGAACAATTTCATATAAGCCAAGACCAACCGAAAAAGATTCCATTAATATTAGAATGAGCGATGTATTTGGAGAAGCTGTTTTTCAAAAAATAAAGAAAAGAGAAATTACAGATTTCGATAGTTTTGCAGAATACTTAAAAGGACTTGTGCTTGTGCCATCGGGTTCTAATTCTTCGAGTGTTATTGGGTTTAATGTTTCGACAAGTAAAGTCCGGTTGTATTATTCTAAATACCAGGCAGATCAGGACGAAACTTCCTATTTGATGGATTTTACGATTTCAGATGTTTCAAAACAGTTTAATTCGATTTCTTCAGATAAAACAGGAACATTAATTCAAAATCTTCCCATATCCAGCAGCAGACTTTCCAGTACCTTAACAAACAAGCAGGGTTTTATTCAATCAGGAACAGGAGTTGCCTGCCGGATTGACTTTCCAAACATAAAACAGTTTAAAAATATTTCGGCTAATGGAGCCATTGTAGATGCTCAATTATTTTTAAAACCGGTTAATAATTCCTATTCAGAAAAATATCCTCTGGCAGATTCTTTAAAAATATATGTAGGGGATAATCTAAACCGTATCAGCAGTTCTTTGGCTAACTCTGCAGGTTCGGCCGTATATGGGGTTTTGAATAAGAAAAGTGATGAGTTTAATGAAAATATAGGATACACTATACCTCTGGGAAATTTTTTACAGAAAGAAATGCTAAAGGCATCAGATTCGAGATCATCTTTGATTTTAACCTTACCAGGCATTTCAAAAACAGTAAACAGAATTGTTTTGGGAGATCAAAAACATCCGGACAATAAAATTCAACTCAAAATTTATTACATCTCCTATTAAATGAAAAATAAAATCATTTTTTTAAGCTGCTTCATTTTGGTGTCGCTTACTTCATTTTCTCAAAGTATTTCCAGTTCTCCTTATTCATTGTATGGCGTAGGAAGTTTGTATGATTCAGATTTCGGACCAATTCCTTCAATGGGATCATCTGGAATTGCTTTGCCATCTGATAGTTTTATTAATAATTTGAACCCAGCATCATTAGGATTTATGCCTTTGAATCACTTTATGCTTGATGTAGGAGGAAAGGCTATTGCAACAACTTACCAAAGCGGTTCTTTGACTGAGAAGCGCAATAATTTTCAGTTTTCTCATATTGCTTTTGCTTTCCCGGTTACTAAAAATTCAGGATTTAGTGTAGCATTAAGACCTTATTCGAGTTCAACATTTAAGATATCCAATTTAATATTGCCTATTGCTGATAGTCAGGAAACTTATAGTTTGACTGCTGCAGGATCTGGAGGTTTAAATAATTTTGATTTCTCTTATGGATACCGATTTGGAAAAAAATTAACGGTAGGTGCTTCGGCTGCATTGTTATTTGGAAACACTGTTGATGACAGAACCTTTACGGTTTTAAATTCAACTACAACCGTTCATAAAAGAAATGATTATAATGGCTTGCGCGCAGTATTAGGTTCTCAGTATGTAATCGATTCTACATTTACTATTGGAACAACATTTAAATTGCCAGCCCGAATTAAAAGTTCAAAAGTACAATCAGTTGAAACAACAAATGATGGAGTAGTCACGGTAATTGAATCTGATGTGGCATCGGATATTGATGATTATTATATGCCTCTGGAAATAGGAGTTGGTATTAGTAAGCGCTTTAAGAATGTTTTGAATTTAAGCTTGGATTATGAAAAAAGTTTATGGAAAGATACCAAACAATCTGAATTATATGGTGATTTTGTAAACCAGGACAGATTTGCTCTGGGGTTTTCATATTACAATCCTAAAAAGTTCCGAAAATATTGGGACAGGGTAAAGTATTTTGCCGGTGCTAATTTTGACACGGGTTATCTTGAAATAGATGGAAAAAGGGTTAACAATGCTTCGGTTTCTATTGGACTGAATCTGCCTATTGAAAACACTTTTTCAGCCTTCAATATTTCTTATTCGTATGGACAAAAAGGGCGCATAGCAAACAATCTCATCAAAGAAAATTATCATAAAATATCAATCAATTTATCTTTAGACGGAATTTGGTTTGTTAAGCGAAAATTTGAATAATGATTTAAAAATCTTTTTCGGTTACTGGATATTTGTTTTCTAAAATAGATTCTAAAACCGCTGGATTTGAGTTTACATAGAATACAGGATCATTCCTATCTGCGGAGTCTCTAAAGCCAACTTTCTCGCGTAAAATATTTTGAGTTTGTCTGGCTACGGCTTCTCCAGAATCAATGATTTGAATGTGTTCCGGAAGGATTTTTTTTATCTGTGGAATTAAATAAGGATAATGACTGCATCCTAAAACTAAGTAGTCAATATTAGCATCAATCATGGGCTGTAAGTATGACTCGAGTAATTGTGTCATTTCCGGCGAATATAAATTCCCATCTTCAATTAACTGGACTAATCCATAACCTACTTGCTCAATGATTGTGGTGTGCTGAAACATCTCGGCAGTTTTATTAAAAAGTTCGCTATTTAGAGTTCCTTTTGTAGCTAGAATTCCAATAACCTGTGTTTTTGAATTGTTTGCAGCGGGTTTTATGGCGGGCTCAATCCCGATAAACGGAATATCATAATCATTACGGAGTTCTCTAATAGCATTTGTTGTGGCAGTATTGCAGGCTACAACAATTAGTTTGCAATTATTTTCTAATAAAAACTCAACATTTTTTTTGCTTAGTGCAACAATTTCTTCTTTAGTTTTTTGACCGTAAGGAGCGTTTTTACTGTCTGCTAAGTAAATTGTTTTTTCGTTTGGAAGTAAGTCGTGAATGGCACTCCAGATTGAAGTTCCTCCAATTCCAGAGTCAAAAACACCTATAGGATTATTGTTCGTCATAAGACAAAGTTACATATTTCTAACTTTCTCTGCAATTTGGTTTTTTAAATAAAAAGATATTTTATTGTAAATAAAAAACTACATTTATTATTGACTAAAAGTCTATGTATATAAAAAAATATCCGTTCAGAAATTATATAAAGATGAACTTAAAAAATTAATAAAGGCGACGCTCAACAATGCCCAAATACTGTTTGTATAGCTGGACTTGACGCTGATGAAAATGTTATTTGGAAATTGTTTTGGTGCAGGATATAAATGTCCCGGCATATAAACTCCTTTGTTGGTTAAAAATTGTAATAGAGTAGAGGAGTCTTAAGGCTCCTCTTTTTTATATTAAAAACCCTTTCTATGAGAATGCTGACTTGATCAGTGATCATTTGAAAAGGATAAAAGTAACAAAATAAAAACGGCTCAAACTTAAAAAGTTTGAGCCGTTTTTTTAGATAATAAGAATTTGTTCTTAGAATCCTAAATCTTTTTTTACATCAGCAGTAATGTTTGGACCATCAGCTAATAAAAGAGTAGAACCATCTAATACATATTGGAAACCTTTAGCTTTTCCAATTTTTTGGATAGAAGTTCTTACTTTTTCCATTAATGGTTTTACGATGTCAGTTTCTTTTTGTTGTAGTTCTTTTTGTGCATTGTCTCTATAATCAACAATTCTTTTTTGCATATCTTGAACTTCTTTAGAACGATCTCCGTTTACAGCTTCAGTTACAGTTGCAGCTTCAGCTTCGTACTTTTTGATTTTAGTTTGGTATTCGTCAACCATTTTTTTGTATTCAGCATCATATGTACCACTTAATTTTTGCAGTTGATTTTGAGCATCAAGCATAGCAGGCATTTTCGACATAATCTCGCTAACATCAACATGGGCAACCTTCGCCTGTGCGTTCATTGTGTTACTTGCTCCTAAAATAAGTATTGCAGCAATTAGTAAAGTTTTGATTTGTTTCATCATTTTTAAAATATTAATTAATTATTGGTCGTATTTGTTTTTTGTGTTTCGGCCTCTTTTGCTTTTTTAGCCGCTTCTCGTTCTTCGAGTATTTTTTTCCTTCTTTCTTCTAATTCTTTTTTACGCTGATCATAAAGCTTCTGTCTTTCTTCTGCTTTACTTGCTGCCGACTCTGCGGGAGAAGTAGTTGTTTCAGTTGTTGCTGCAGGTTTTGCAGTTGCGTCTGTCTTAACAGCTTCAGTCGTTTTTACAGCTTCAGTTGTTTTTGCAGTTTCAGAAACCGTGCCATTTTTTTTAGCTTCTCTTTCTGCCTGCATGGCTTTACGTCTGTCGTCGTATTCTTTTTTCTTAGCTTCTTGTTCCAGTCTTCTGTCTTCAATAAGCTTTTCTCTTGCTGCTTTTCTTTCGTCTAATGCTTTTTGACGATCAGCCATTGCTGGGTTTTCATCAATTTCATTTTCACGATTTTCTTTAATTTCCTGTTCTTTCAATTGTTTTTTAGACAATTGTTCTCTTTTATCAGTGCGGTTCAAAATACGAATAACCTGATCACTGATATCAAATCTTTTATTACTAAAAAGCATTGTTAAGTCTGATGATTTATCAAAGATAAAATCATAATTCTTTGCTTCGGCAATATCCTGAACGGCTGTAAAAACCTGATCCTGAATTGGTTTTGCTAAAGCTGCTTTTTGCCTCATTAGATTCCCGTCGGCTCCAAATTGCTTTTGTTGATAATCAAGCATTTCAGTTTCCTGAAATTTAATCTCTGTTTCTCTTTCTTCGATTAATTCTTTCGTCAATAAAGCTTTTTCAGTTTTAAGACCTTCTTTAAGCGTATTTATATTTAATTTTTTGGCTTCAATTTCTTGTTTCCACTTTTGAGCCTTAAGCTCTAATTGTGATTTTGCTTCTTTATAATCAGAAACATTTTCCAGAATATACTCCATATCAATGTAACCAATTCTAGTTGTCTTGCCTTGTGCCTGACTTGTATTAGCTACAATCAAGGCTAAAAATATAAATAAAAATTGTTTTCTCATAACATTACTTTATTTGACGATTTTTAACCAAACGTATTATTTCTAAAATTGTTGTCCAATGATAAAATGAGTTTCCCAGCCATTAGCTTTATTTGTAACAGATCCTGGAAGCGCATCGAAACCATAACCAAAATCAATACCTAATAATCCAAATGCTGGCATAAATACACGTAAACCAGCACCAGCAGAACGGTTCAAGTCAAACGGATTATAATTCTTAAATCCATCATATGAAGATCCCGCTTCTAAGAACGTTAAAGCATAAATAGAGGCAGATGATTTTAATGTAATTGGATAACGTAATTCCATTGAGAATTTGTTATAAATAGTTGCTCCTGTCTGCTGTCCATATCTGGCACTTGTTTTATCTTCAATAATTGGCGTCAATGAACTGTTTGGGTAACCTCTTAACTGAATTGTCTCTCTACCATCCATAGAGTAGTTTGCCATACCATCTCCACCTAAGTAGAAACGTTCAAACGGTACAACTCCTCTTGATTGGTCATAAGCTCCTAAGAAACCAAATTCAGTTAATGTTCTAAGAACTAATTTACCGTAAACTTTAGTATACCAGTCTGCTTTAAATTTAACTTTATAGTATTCTAACCAATTGTATTTCTTTTGATCGACTTTTCCAACATCAGTATCAGCACTTTGATAATCAGAACCTACACTTACACTTCCTGATTGCCCGTTAACTACTTGCGTTTTAGTGTAATCACCAGGATTAATTGCCTGACCATCTACACCTGTTGTAGTAGTTGATCCTGAATATTGTGTTTTGTATTCTTTTTGATTTTGTAAATCTCCATAATTGATATTATTGAATAATGAATATGGAGGTGTTACTTTAGCCGAAATACTGAATTCAGAACCATACGTTGGGAATATTGGGTTAACCCCTTTATTACTTCTTGAAAGTCCAATTGTATAGGCTAAGTTTCTTGATGCTCCATTACCAAAGGTAAATAAACCTGTGTAATAATTATTCAAATCATAGTGCTGGTAACTTACGGATTGTGATAATACAAAGTAGTCATCAGGCACAGTAAGACGTTTAGCTAAACCAACTTGTAGTGTAAGAATATTAAAACTTTGGCTTTTATCAACCGTTCTTGTAATATAATTGTTGTTAAATTGCTTACTGTATGAGATTGAAGAACTAAATTGTACTGGTTTCTTTCCTCCAAACCAAGGCTCAGAGAATGATATACTGTAAGTTTGGAAATAAGTACTTCCTTGTAAACGAAGTGCTACTTTTTGTCCGTCTCCCATTGGAAGAGGTTTGTAGGCATCTTTATCAAATAATTTTCTAGCAGAGAAGTTATTGAAAGATAGTCCTAAAGTTCCAATGAAACCACCACCGCCATAACCTCCTTGAAGCTCAACCTGGCTAGATCCTTTTTCTACTAATTGATATTCGATATCAACTGTTCCTGCAGCGGGATCAACGTTTCTAAATTCTGGTTTAATAGATTCCGGATCAAAGAATCCTAATTGACCAATTTCACGAATTGTTCTTACTAATTCTTCTTTACTGTATTTATTTCCAGGTTTAGTTCTTAATTCACGGTAAATTACGTGGTCATTTGTTTTGTCATTTCCAGTAACATAAATTTTGTTGAAATAAGCAATTGGACCTTCTGTAATTCTAATTTCAAAATCAATTGTATCGTTTGCTGTTTTTACCTCTACAGCATTGATTTTAGAGAATAAATAACCATTGTTTTGATATAAGTTTGTAATGTCTTCTCCGTCTGGTTTTGAGTTGTCAGCAATTCTTTTTTCTAACAAAACACCATTATAAACTTCTCCTTTTTTGATACCTAAATAGCGGTTTAACTGCTGATCAGAATAAACAGTATTACCTAAAAATTTAATGTTTCCAAAGTAATATTTATTACCTTCTTCTACATCAATTTTAATGGCAAGCATATTCTTCTTTTGATTGTAAGTAACAGAATCATAGATAATACGTGCATCACGGTATCCTTTTTCTTTATAAGAAGCAATAACTTTTTCTAAGTCAGTTTTGTATTTTTCAGGAATGAATTTTGAAGCTTTAAAAACACGAAAAAGATTCTTTTGTTTTGTGTCTTTCATGGCAGCTCTCAGTTTAGTATCAGTAAGCTGTTTGTTACCGGTAAAATCAATACTGCTGATTTTTACTTTATCGCCTTTGTCGATTCTGACAAGCATGTTTACATGATTCCCTGCAGTAGTATCAGGAGTAGTGGTAATAGCAACTTTTGTGTTGTAAAAACCATCTTTCTTGTATTTGTTTTCGATGTAATTTTTGGTCGTAGTAATTAAGTTTTCATTGACTATTTTGTTCTTTGTCAGGTTGTTGTCCTTAATTAAGCCTTCAATTTTACTTTTCTTGACACCAGTTATTTTAACTTCGTTTAATTTAGGAAGCTCAACAATATTTAAGTCTAAAAAAATACTGTCGTTTTCTACCTTATTAATATAAAAAGCGATCTCGTCGAAAAGACCAAGCTTACCTAATTTTTTGATTGCGCCAGAAATTTCTTCACCCGGAACTGTTATTTCCTGTCCTTTTTGAAGACCGGAAAAAGTAACTACAGTCTGTTCATTAAAGCTTATTTTACCAACAACAGAGACTTTAGCCAGAATATATTTTTTTCCTTGATCAAAAGGAACTCTATCTTGAGCTTTTATTTGTGAAAAACTACCCAGCATTAAAAGGGTACAGATTATTTGTGGTATTCTTTTTTGTAACACTAAAAAATTATTTAATTTGTTCACTGGTTTTTCCAAATCTACGTTCTCTTTTTTGATAACTAATAATAGCCTCATATAAATCTTGATCTTTAAAGTCTGGCCACAAGACATTAGTAAAATATAATTCTGCATAGGCAATCTGCCACAACAGAAAATTACTTATTCTATGTTCTCCACTTGTTCGTATTAATAAATCTACGTCAGGTAAATTTTGCGTGTAAAGATGCTCATTTATAATTGAATCGTCAATAGTGTCTATTGAAATTATATTATTTTTAACTTTATCACTAATTACCTTAATGGCATTTACCAATTCCTCTCTGGAGCCGTAGCTTAAGGCAAGAGTTAAGGTAAGGCGGGTATTGTTTTTTGTTTTTTCAATAACGTCTTTAAGTTCTTTTTGAGCGCTTTTTGGCAATTTATCAAGATTTCCAATTGCATTAAGCCTGATATTATTTTCCTGAAGAGTTACCAGCTCTTTTTTTAAAGAATTGATTAATATTCTCATCAATGCTTCAACTTCCAATTTAGGGCGATTCCAGTTTTCTGTAGAAAAAGCATATAAGGTTAAGTACTCAATGCCCAGTTTAGCACAAGTTGTAATTGTTTTTTTTACAGATTTTGTGCCGTTTTCATGGCCAAATGCTCTTAAAAAGCCTTGTTGTTTGGCCCAGCGTCCGTTTCCGTCCATGATAATGGCCAGATGTTTTGGTAAGTTTGATTGATCTATAGAGTCTAGTAAATTCATTTTATTATTCTGCGCAGTAGCAAGGTTTTTGTCCAAAGGTATAAGTTAAAGTAATACCTGAAAAAACATACCAGTCATTATTATTTATATTTCCAAATTTTAGAATATTTGTATTGTTGGTTTTTGGATTACTTCCATCGATATTATCTGTAAAAGAATATCGTGCTCCAACTTCGGCACCTAATACGAAATGCGGTGTTATGTTTGATTTTATACCCAATGTAATAGGTATGGCAAATGAGTTTGAGTTAACACTTTGTATGTCATTGGGGTTTGTGGTGTAGCGATACAAACCATCATAAAGAAAAAAGCTTAAACCTGAATATATATAAGGAGTAACTTTTGTGTGATAATCGTGTAGATTAAAATCAAAAAAATTGAATTCTAATCCAGCTGAAAATTCTTTTACATTGTTTTTAAAGCGATAACCTCTTTTGTTTCTCCCTCCTTCGTCAGAATCAAAATCGTTTCCGGAAACTTGAGATTGTGTATACGAAAAACGATAAGAGTGTCTGGGGCTTTTATTCCATTTATACAAAACACCAAAGGCTATTTTATCAGGGTTCACGTAAGTTGTACTTCCTACGTCACCAACAAAGTTGCTCCCGCCAATAAAAACACCAAGCTCGTTGATTTGAGCGTTAAGTGTTATAAAAGGGAAAAAACATAACAATAAATTAAAAATTTTCTTCATTTAATTCAGAATTGCGTGCAAATATAATAATTATCGATACGAATCAACGTTCCTTTAGTTAAATGTGCTTTTTTTTCAATTTACATTATGATTTTGAGACATTTAATGATGATTCACTACATGCAGAACGAGAAAGTAGGGTATTATCGTATAGTTAAGAATGAGAAAAGAGCTTAATTTCTCTTGTCTTCTCCCCAAAGCAATTTGTTTCTTAGTGTTTTTAAGAAAGTTTCGCCCGGAATTTCAACCATTTTTATTTTATAATCTGTTTTTTTGATTTTCAGAATAGATTCATTTTTTACTGAAGAAATTCTTGAATCCAGTGAAACTAAATATTGGTCTTCTCGACCTGTTACACGAAGCGTAATTTCGGTATCATCTGGAATAACAAGTGGTCTGGCGGTTAAATTATGTGGAGCAATTGGCGTAATTACTAAACTTTTTACATCTGGCGTTAAAATAGGTCCGCCGCAACTTAATGAATATCCTGTAGAACCTGTAGGTGTGGAAATAATTAAACCGTCTGCCCAATAAGAGTTAAGATATTCATTATTTAAATAGGTCTCTACAGTTATCATCGAAGTAGTGTCTTTTCTGCTTACTGTAACTTCGTTCATGGCAAAATTAAGCTCTTCGAACGCCTCGTTGTGAGGTTCGCAGCTTAATCCTAATAAAGTTCTTTCAGAAGTGGTGTAGTTTTGATCGATAACAAATTGTAGTAAACTGTCGATGTTTTCCTTTTGAACTTTTGCAAGAAATCCTAATCTTCCTGCATTTATACCCAGCAAAGGAATTCCCGAATTGCGAACAAAAGCAGCGGCTCTTAAAATAGTTCCGTCACCTCCAATGCTTATCAGCATTTCAAAACTATTATCTAAAGTAGTGCTTGGAGAAAATGTTTTGTATTCTTTTTTTACAAGCTGCTTTTCATAAAGCATTTCCAGAAAATTTTCTTCAATTACCATCTCTACATTATTGGAATTGAAAAACAAGAAAATGTCTTTTATAATAGGTTCAGTGCTGTTTTGATAATATTGTCCGTAAATGGCTATTTTCATCTGGTGTTTAATCGATTTTTTGTTTAACTGTTTAATCGTTAATTTTTTTCGTCAAAACGATTAAAGAATTAACCGATTCAACAAACACTACTATATATTAAGGTATTTGTCTAAATAATCAGAGCGTTCTTTCAGGCTGTTAATATAATTATCTTCCTGATGTTCTGAAATAATTTCATAACCATATCTTCTATACGTTTGGATGATTTCATTAATAGCTCCCAAACCTATTTTTATTGTAATCTGAACATTATCTAAATCAGCTTCAGAAATAAAACAGCCCAAGATTTTGCCATTATTGCTTTCTACAATCTGCGTTACTTCGCTCATAGAATAATCCAGCAGTCCTTTTTGAACGATAATAATACCGCCTTGTTCCTTTAAGAATGGTGTTTCCTGAAAAAATTTCATGATATCATCCATTTCATAATACCCTATGTAGGCATTATTTTCATCAAGAATAGGAAGTACATTAGTATGATTTTTTGCGAAAACTTCCAGAACGTCAAGCCAAATCATAGATTTTCTGGCGAAAAAGCGTTCTAAAGTATATTTGTAATCAATAGCTTTTTTATCTGTGTCAAAAGTTTCAACATCATCAGAAGAAATACTTCCAATAAAAATCCCGTCTTCTAAAATTGGGAAATGAGAAAAATTTACATCGATAAAAAAGTCCTGAATCGAGGCTATCGTTTCCTGACTATCAATCGCTCTGAAATCGTTTGTGATATAGTTTGTAATTTCTGTCATAAATCAATCGAAGATATTTGATGCAAAATAATCAAAAAATACCAAAAACTGCTGCGTTTTACTTTGTATTTTTGTGGTAACAAATATAGTGTTACTTGAATTAATTATCTATTTATATGACAAAGTTAAGTGTAAATATCAATAAAATTGCAACGCTTCGAAATGCCCGAGGCGGAAATGTTCCTGATTTATTAAAAGTTGCGGTCGATATTCAGCGTTTTGGCGGGCAGGGAATTACTATTCATCCTCGTCCGGATGAACGTCATATCCGTTATCAGGATGCACGCGATTTAAAAGCAATTGTTACTACAGAATATAATATTGAAGGAAATCCGCAGCATAATTTTATTGATTTGGTTTTAGAATGTAAACCAGATCAGGTTACTTTGGTTCCGGATGCAATTGGTGCCATAACCTCTTCTGCAGGATGGGACACCATTAAAAATCAAGAGTATTTAACCGAGGTTATTCAGGAATTTCAAAGAAACGGAATCAGAACTTCTATTTTTGTAGATCCGGTTTTAGAGCTTATCGAAGGCGCAAAAAAAACAGGAACAGACAGAATCGAATTATATACAGAAGCTTTTGCGCATCAATACGATTTAGGAAATAAAAATGGAATTGACCCATATGTAAAAGCGGCCGAACTGGCAAACGAATTAGGTTTAGGAATCAATGCCGGGCATGATTTGAGTTTAGATAATATTCAGTTTTTTAAACAAAATATCCCTGGTTTACTAGAGGTTTCAATTGGACATGCATTAATTTCTGAGGCGCTTTATCTTGGTTTGGATAATGTGGTGAATATGTATTTGAATAAATTGAAATAAGATTACAATTAAACAATTATAACCTGATATAATTGGGTTATAATTGTTTACTTTCGTACTTTTAAAATTACGTGTCGAAATCTGCTTTACTCTTTTTTTTATTCTGTTTTTCTAACATTTTTGCCCAGTCAAATGTAAAGATTACAGGCAATGTGAAATCTTCTGAAAACCAAAATCTTTCTGGTGCGAATATCTCTTTCGAGATAAATCAGAAACAATGGCATACCGTTACAGATGTTTTGGGGAATTTTTCAGAAAATGTTCCTTCTGGAAATGTAGTCATAAGAATTAATCACTTAGATTTTACGCCAAAATCTATTTATTGCCATGTTCAAAAGGATACTTTGCTTTCTGTTTTTTTAGAAAAAGATGCTGCTCAGTTAGAAGAAGTTATTATTTCTAATGACAAAAAAAAAGGCATTAAAACTCTATCTGGCGGTAAACTTTCTTTTAATTTAAAAGAATTAAACTCTGTTCCAACACTTTTAGGAACTACAGATATTATAAAGCTTTTGCAGTTAACACCCGGTGTGCAGAATTCCGGAGATGCAAACGGTTACTTATATGTACGTGGTGGCGATCCCGGTCATAATGCAATCTTATACAACGAAACTCCAATTTATGGAATGTCGCATTTACTGGGGATTTTTCCTTTTTACAACACAGATCATATAAAAGATGTAGAATTTGATAAATCGAGTTCAAATCCAAAATACGGCGGACGATTAAGTTCTACGACGCTTTTGAATACCAATAAAAAACTGCCGTCAGAATTTTCGATTCAGGGAAATGCCGGGATTTTAGCTTCGCAGCTAACATTGGCAGTTCCTCTTAATGATAAAACAGGATTCTATATTTCCGGAAGAAAAACCTATATTGATGAAGTTGTAGGCCCAATATTAAAATCAGGTTCAGAAAATAATGATGTTCAGAATATGAAATATGGTTTTTCTGATGCAAATCTTACTTTTTTATCCCAAATCTCTACAAAGAATTTATTTTCATTAGATGCCTTTTTTAGCGGAGATGAATTGAAAATTAAAGACGGAAACCTGGCACTTCGAACAAGTTTAAAATGGAGTAATTTTACAGTATCACCATCTTTAACTACGACATTTTCTCCAAAAGTAAGCATGTCTAACTCTGTTTATTTTAGCCATTATACTAATGATTTAAGTATGGAACAGGCAACGATTCAATTTGGGGTTTCTTCTTATGTAAAAGATTTTGGTTTTACAAATACTGTTAAATTTTCAGTTCACAATATTCCATTTGAATCAGGATTTCAATATGTTTATCACAATTTGCAGCCTCAAAAGGTGAATGTAGAAAACCTGACAACGCTTGATAATTTTTCTCAAAGAATAATTAATGCCAATGAAGCAGCGGTTTTTACGAGTGCAAAACCTAAGCTGTTTGAAAATCTAACGGCAGATTTAGGACTTAGAATTAATTATTATGCTTCCGGATCAGATTCGTATGTACATTTTCAGCCTCGAGCTGTCTTAAATTATTATGCGAACGAAAAATATTCATTTTACGCCTCCTATAATAGACAATATCAATATTTGAGTTTGATAACCACTTCAAGCGTTGGTATTCCGACAGATTTTTGGATTGCAAGTTCTGACGGAATAAAACCGCAGTCATCTAATGAATTTGCTGTTGGTTCCAATCAAAATATTATCAGAAATTTTTCTTCTTCTTTTGGCGGATTTTATCGTTCCATGAAAAACCTTTTGGAATATCCATACGGAATAACGCAGTTTAATGAGATTACAACGCTCAAAAATGATTTGTATGTGGGCAGAGGAAAAGCATACGGATTTGAAATGATGCTGCAAAAAAGCAACGGAAAATTTACAGGCTGGCTGAGTTACACATTAAGCTGGTCCGATCGAAATTTTGATGAATTAAATAATGGAAAAACCTATTTTGCAAAATACGACCGACGCCATAATCTTTCGGTAGTTGGAATGTATGATTTAAATGCAAGATGGAGTTTTGGAATTACTCAAATATTCAGTTCAGGAAACCGCTTTACAATGCCCACTTCCTGGTATTTTATAAACAATAATCCAGTTAAAGAATATTCAGGATACAATAATGCGCAAATGCCAAATTATGTTAGAACAGATCTTTCGGCCAATTATTATTTTATAAAAACAACAAAGAAAGAAAGTGCTTTAAACTTTTCTATTTACAATACATTCAATGTATCAAATCCAATATATGTGGTTTTAGATGTAGAAGTAAATGAAGACAAAAGCAAAGTGGTGGTAAAGCAGGAAAAGAAAGTTTTATACCGAATTCTTCCTTCTGTCAGCTGGAGATTTAAATTTTAAGAAATATGAAAAAGTATCTATTGTTTCTTTTGGGTTTAACAGCCATTAGCTGTTCTAATGATGATTTTAGCGGGCAAAAAAGTCCGGAATCAAGAATAGTTGTTGAAGGCTGGATTGAAGAAGGTGATTATGCTAATGTTTTATTGTCGAGCAGTATTCCGGTTACGGATGTTATTGATTCTACAAATGTTTTAAATCATGTAATTCGATCGGCAAAAATTACAGTTTCTGACGGTCAGAATTCAGAAATTCTAAGGGTAAAAAATGATAAAAACAGAATTCCTCCCTTTGTATATTTTGGTTCAGCTTTAAAAGGAGAAGCAGGAAAAGAATATTCTATTAAAATTGAATACTTAAATCGTGTTGTGGAGGCTGTAACCTCAATTCCAAAATCGGTACAACTTAAAAGTGCCGAATATATAAAGAAGAATGCAGCAGATACAACAGGTTATGTTTTTGTGAAATTTGATGATCCGACAGCCGAAAAAAACTATTATCAAGTCGCTACAAAAATTGAGGGAGAAGAGCCTATTTTTGTGCCTTCGTTTTATGGGAATTTAGATGATAAAAATTTCGAAAGTTCTTCGGTTTCAGTACAAATAAACAGAGGAGTATTATTGTTTCCAAAAACAAAGTTCACGCCTTATTTTGCAGATGGAGATTTGATTCATGTAAAACTGCGAACTCAAACCAAGGAGGCATTGGATTTTTGGAACAGCTGGCAAAATGAGATTGTTAATGCTAAAAACCCAATTTATCCATCGAACACAAGTTTAAAATCAAATATAAAAGGAGGAATTGGTATTTGGGCTGGATATGGACAAAGTACTATAATTGTAAAAACACCTCCAAAAAAATAAAGCCGATTTGAATATTTCAAATCGGCTTTAAAAGTATTTTAAAATGTATTATTTTTTCTCAAAAGCTTTGATAAAGTCTTCAAATTTACTTTCAAACGTCTCAAATCCTTTAGAGAAGTAAACGCTCATTTGAGCTTCGGTTTTGTCGTTGAATTTTAAGTAAAATACTTCATCAAGGTATGGCTGGCTAAAAGGTTCACCTTGTCCATTATTTCCCCAATAACCTCCTTCAGTAGACCATTGGTCTTTTATCCAAACAGGCAGAGAGAAAGTGTATTCTCCGTCTTTTTCTGAATGCTTAACAATGGTAGCGATTGTTGTTCCATCTTTTTTAGAAACTAAACTTAATTTCATGTTTTTGTTGAAATTAGCCGCTCTCCCATCAGAGATTTTTTGCTCATACGCATTCAAAGCTGTATAATATGCTTTGTAATTATTGTTTGGATTGTTGTATTCAAGATCAGCTGGGCGAGGTGTTTTCATTAACGCTTCTTTGTCAGCAGCTTCTGTAGCTAAATCCATATCAGCAATAATAACAAAGTTATCTAATAATGTAAATAAACCATTTGCTTTTCCTCTGTATTGAATAAGTTTATCGTCATCAAGCAATTTATCAACTTCGGCATTGCTTCCGGCTGTAAATGAAATCAGATTTTTTGTATTATAAGTAAGCGAGGCTTTTGAAGTATTTGGTGCTGCTTTTGTTGCACTGATTTCCCAGATGTAACCATCATTTAATACCATTTTGAAATTAAATTCATTAGGAACTTCTTTTCCGTTAGCATATTTTGCAGTTTGTGCAAATGTAGCGGCTTGTGCATTATCAATTGTTAGAACTGCATCGGCTGAAGTTGGTAAAAAGAAATAATCATCTACACGACCAGTTAATACCCAGGTTTTAGTGATATTATCGTACGACCAAGTTCCATAATTATCTGTAAGTTTCACTTTAATGTCAGAAGAAACACTTTTTGCAGAAAAAACGGCATTGTTTGCTGTTTGAGAGGCTTTAGCTGGAAAAACAAATTTTAATTCTGTATTAGATGTAGTTTTAATCCATGCTTTACTTGTGTTATCCCAAGTATAAATACCGTAAACACCAGAAACCTGTAAAATATCTTCAATGCTATTTTCATTTTTTCCATCCAAAATATCAATTTCGCTGACTTGCAGTAAATTACTTAAGTTTTCTAATGCTTCGATTGCTCCAGAGCTTTTAGTTTTGTCTAATTGTACAAGCATTTCGTTAGCTTCAGCTTCTAATTTTGTTTTTTGCTGATCAGGAGTAAGGCTTGAATATGGCTGTTTTAAAAGTGCTGCAATTTGTTCTTCAAGAGTCAGTTCTTTTTCTGGGGTAACTTCTGGTTCAGTTTCTGGTGTAATTTCGTCACTAGAACATGAAATCATAAGCTGCGAAGCAACCAATGATACTAAAAGTAATTTTTTAATCATGATTTGAGTTTAAATTAATGAAATTGTTGGCTTTTTTTTCGGGGCGAAGATAACTTTTTAAATTCTTTAAACTTTACGGGAAACCGTAAAAATGTAAACTATTATGTATTAATGTTTTTTCTGAAAATATTTTTGCGAATATATTCTACAACAGTTTAATAGATAAGTTTTTTACATTTGTAGAAGAATTTTAAAAGTGAAAAAATAAATGTTATACTCAAAAATAGAAGGCGAAGGGAAACCTTTTGTCATCATGCACGGATTTCTTGGCATGTCTGATAACTGGAAAACTTTAGCAGGACAATATGTAGAAGCCGGATTTCAGGTTCATATTTTAGATTTGCGAAATCACGGGCGCAGTTTCCATTCAGACGAATGGAGTTATGAAGCAATGGCGCAGGATGTTTTTGAATATTGCCAGGCACATCAATTAACCAGGATTGATATTCTTGGGCACTCGATGGGAGGGAAAGTTGCGATGCTTTTTGCAGCACTGCATCCTGAAATTGTAGACAAACTAATTGTGGCAGATATTGGCCCGAGATTCTATAAACAGCATCATCAGGATATTTTAGAAGGGTTAAATGCGATCGATTTTTCTGTAAAACCAAGCCGAAATGATGTTGAAGCAACTTTAACACAATTTGTTCCTGATTTTGGAACACGCCAGTTTTTACTGAAAAACCTGTATTGGCAAGAACCGGGACAATTAGCTTTCCGATTTAATTTGCCAGTTTTTAATAATAATCTGGACGCTATTGGAAAACCTCTGCCAGAAAATTTAAAATTTGATAAAGCTGTCTTATTTATAAGAGGAGGAAATTCCGGTTATATTCAGGATTCAGATATTGGTGCAATTCGCCAGCAATTTCCAAATTTAAAATTAGAAACCATTCCAAATGCTGGACATTGGCTTCATGCCGAAAACCCAAAAATGTTTTTTGAATTGACAACCGAGTTTTTGAAAGAGTAATACGCATTCGAATTGAAGGCTGTACCTTAAATATATAAGTATAATGAGTGATCATAGTATATCCATAGTTCCTAAAAAATCTAAATATTATGATAACATAGCCAAAGCCGAAGAAATTTTAGAATGGCTTATTTCAAAAGATATTGTAAAACCATACAATTCAGACTGTATTTTGTCTGACAAGAAAGGTTATGCAATTTCTAACGGTGCTGAAAAAATTACAGATTATCCAGATTCACTTCCATTTTTTTTAACGATTAACGGATTAGAAATTACAACTCAAAAAGAAGTTTTTCATACAGGCGAATCGGGAATGGAAAAATGTATTTGTCCTAATTGCAATAAAGACATTTCTCAGGAAGAATGGTCTTTTATTGATGATTGGTACAGTCAAGAGAATGACAATTCAATTTGTCCTTTTTGTAAGGATGTAATTGATATTCATCAATTAGAAATTATACCCGAATGGGGTTTTAGTAATTTAGGTTTTACATTTTGGAATTGGCCGGAATTGAAAAAAGATTTTATAGAAGAATTTCGGGAAAAGTTAAATTGTAAAATTAACGTTGTATACAAACATGTCTAAAAGGATTATTTTTTAATTCAAATTAAATACAATTCAATTAGATAATTTTTGAAATTTTAGTACATTTAAATAAAATTTTAAATTAAAAACTATGAAATTATTACTTAGACTCCTTGTTACTGCTGCCTTGGTTTTGTTATTGTCTAACCTTTTGTCAGGAGTTCATGTTGCTAGTTTTGGTACAGCTGTAATTGTTGCAGTAGTTTTAGGATTGCTGAATGTTTTTATAAAACCAATTTTGGTTGTTTTAACCCTGCCGGTTACAGTAGTTACACTAGGTTTGTTTTTATTGGTTATCAACGCTCTAATTATTTTATTGTGTACTAATATTGTGGGTGGTTTTGCAGTCGATTCATTCTGGACGGCATTAATTTTCAGTATTATTTTGTCTGTTCTGCAATCTATTACTTATAAAATACTGGGAGACGATAAATAAAAACAAATAGTACAGATTAAAAGTGCTTCAAATACAATAGATTAAAAACTTGGTTGGGTTGCAAAAATTTTATAATTTTGCAACCCAATTTTATTATGTAAATTAAAGAAGAAGATGGATATTAAAAGAGTAGCAATAGACGCTGTTAACGAGACAATTGTATTGAACGTTGTTCATATGGATTATAAAGGTCAAGTGGCAAAAAGAATAAACGAAAAAATGCCTTTGGCTACCGTAAAAGGTTTTAGAAAAGGACAAGTTCCTAAAGATCTTGTTGAAAAACAATACGGAAAAGCTATTAAACAAGAAGAAGTTAAAAAAGTAGTTGATTTGGCTTTAGAGCGTTTTGTTCAATCTGAAAGATTAAACCTTTTAGGGACTCCTCTTGCTAAAGAAAACGAAAACTTTGATTGGGATGCTGAAGAACTAACTTTTGAATACGAAATTGGTTTGGTTCCTAACTTCGAAATTGACTTAGAAGCTAAAAACAATATCGTAAAATATATCGTTACTGCTGATGATAAATTAATCGATGGACAAGTAGAACGTATCCAAAAACAATTTGGAAAAGCAATTCCTCAGGATAAAGTTGAAGCTGACTCTGATTTAACCGGAACTTTTACAAACGAAGAAAAAGGTATCAGTAATACAACTACAATTTCTGTATCTGTATTCAACAAAAAAGCGGGTGATAAATTCATTGGTAAAAAAGTTGGAGATGTTGTTACAGTAAGCACAAAAGGTTTATTTGAAGACGATCACCAATTAATGGATTACTTAAAAGTATCTCATGATGATGTTCATGGTTTAGATATCGAAGTAAACTTTACAATCGAAGCTATCAATGGTGCTGAATTGGCAGAATTAAATCAGGAATTATTTGATAAACTTTTTGGAGAAGGAAAAGTAGCTTCTTTAGAAGATTTAAAAGCTAAAATTAAAGAAGATGCTGAAGCTCAATTCGCGCAGCAAGCAGACCAGAAATTATTATTAGACGTTCAGGATTTCCTTATCGAAAGCACAAAATTTGATTTACCAGCTGCATTCCTTAAAAAATGGCTGCAAACTGTTGGAGAGAAAAAACTTTCTCCGGAAGAAGCAGAAGTTGAATACGCAAGATCTGAAAAAGGTTTACGTTTTCAATTAATTGAAGGAAAAGCAATGGCTCAAAGCAATATCCAAATTACATTTGAAGATTTGAAAGAGTTTACATCAGGCGCTATCAGACAACAAATGGCTCAATTTGGACAAACAAATCCAACTGAAGAAGAAGTTCAGGGAATCGTGGCTAGAGTTTTATCTAACCAGGAAGAAGTAAAAAGACTTTCTGAGCAGGTTGTAGCAGCTAAATTGTTAGATTTATTCAAAGAGAAAGCAAATCCAACAACTAAAGAAGTTACTTACGAAGAATTTATTGCAGCTTCATACGGAGAATAATTTCTGAAAAATAATTATATTTGAGCGTCAAGAGATTTTTCTTTTGGCGCTTTTTTTGTTTCAGGTTAATATTTCAAGGTTTTTAAAAACTTAGAACCTTAGAATCTCAGAATCTTGAAACTTAAAAAGAAGACATATTGACATCCTTTATAAAAAGGTATGACCTTTGCAGAGAATAAAAAATATACACCATATAAACGTAAAACTTAGAACAAATACATATGAACTACGGTAAAGAATTCAAAAATTTTGCTACAAAGCACCACGGAGTAAATGCCATGTACTATGACAAAATCATCAGCGCTATGACGCCGACGAATTTAACTCCAAATATTATTGAAGAGCGTCAATTAAATGTTTCTATACTTGACGTATTTTCCAGATTAATGATGGATAGGATTATCTTTTTAGGAACTGGTATCGACGACCAGATTGCAAATGTTGTACAAGCGCAGTTATTGTTTTTAGAAAGTGCTGATGCATCAAAAGATATTCAGATTTATTTAAATTCTCCGGGAGGAAGCGTTTACGCAGGTCTTGGAATTTATGACACTATGCAATACATCAAACCAGATGTAGCTACAATTTGTACAGGAATGGCCGCTTCTATGGGAGCTGTTTTATTATGTGCAGGAGCAGCAGGAAAACGTTCGGCTCTGCCACATTCAAGAGTAATGATTCACCAGCCGTCTGGAGGAGCACAAGGTGTTGCAACTGATATGGAAATCAACTTACGTGAAATGTTGAAATTGAAAGATGAATTATACCACATCATTTCACAACATACAGGACAGTCTTTTGAAAGAGTTCATAAAGACAGTGAGCGCGATTACTGGATGATTGCTGACGAAGCAAAAGAATACGGAATGATCGACGAAGTATTAAGAAGAGGATAATTTTTTTAAGGTTCAAAGTTACAAAGGAATTAAGGTTCAAAGATTAACTTGAAGCTTGAAACAAAATTAAACTTGAAACAAAAAAATAAATATTAAGCTGTAAGGAATTAAGTTTTTAAGTTTTAAATTAAAAAGCTCAGAAACTTAGTATCTTTGCAGCT
Organism: Flavobacterium sp. HSC-32F16; assembly: GCF_024171645.1. Classification (GTDB taxonomy): domain Bacteria; phylum Bacteroidota; class Bacteroidia; order Flavobacteriales; family Flavobacteriaceae; genus Flavobacterium. Next base: position 1,041,757 of record NZ_JALKAC010000002.1, read on the forward strand.
TAGTAACTTAAATAAAGAATGGCAAAAGTAGTATTAGAATGTTCGTTTTGTGGAAGAAAAAAGCCAGAAACTAATTTATTAATTGCCGGTATTAATGCACATATCTGTGATAAGTGTATTGAGCAGGCTCACGGAATTGTTTTAGAAGAATTAAAGTCAAGCGGAAGCGCGAAACTGGTTGGAGACTTAATTTTAAAGAAACCAAAAGAAATCAGAGCATTCCTTGATCAATATGTTATTGGGCAGGACCAGACAAAAAAAGTAATGTCGGTTGCAGTTTACAATCACTACAAACGTTTAATGCAGCAGCAATTAGACGATGAAGTTGAGATTGAAAAAAGTAACATCATTATGGTAGGTCAAACCGGAACAGGAAAAACATTGGTTGCTAAAACAATCGCTAAAATGTTAGATGTTCCTTTGGCTATTGTTGATGCTACGGTTTTAACAGAAGCTGGTTATGTTGGAGAAGATGTTGAAAGTATTTTAACACGTCTTTTACAAGCCGCAGATTACGATGTAACCAAAGCCGAAAGAGGAATCGTATTTATTGATGAAATTGATAAAATTGCCCGTAAGAGCGATAATCCATCCATAACTCGTGACGTTTCTGGTGAAGGTGTACAGCAGGCTTTATTGAAACTATTAGAAGGAACAGTTGTAAATGTACCGCCAAAAGGAGGTCGTAAACACCCGGACCAAAAATTTGTTGAGGTAAATACTCAAAATATCCTGTTTATTGCAGGAGGCGCTTTTGATGGAGTAGAACGTATCATTTCGAAACGTTTAAACCGTCAGGCAGTTGGATACTCGACTTCTAAAAATGTAGACAATATAGATAAAGACAATTTACTTCAATACATTATTCCAAAAGACATCAAAGATTTTGGATTGATTCCGGAGATAATTGGTCGTTTACCGGTTTTAACGCACATGGATCCTTTAGATAAAGAAACTCTTCGTGCAATTTTAACACAGCCTAAAAATGCATTGGTAAAACAATATCAGAAATTATTTTTAATGGATGAAGTTGAATTTACGATTACAGATGAAGCTTTAGATTTTATTGTAGACAAAGCATTAGAATACAAATTAGGAGCTCGTGGATTACGTTCGCTTTGTGAAGCTATCTTGACAGATGCGATGTATGAGTTACCAAGTTCTGATGATAAAATTTTATCGATCGATAAAGATTATGCAGAGCATACTCTAAGTAAAAACTTATTGAAGCGAATGGAAATTGCTTCATAAATTTAATATCACTTTCTCAAAGTTTACAACTTTGAGAAAGTCCATTTTATAAACCTGTTCATTTATTTGGACAGGTTTTTTTATACTTTTTAAATAAGATTTTCGTTTCAGATTTTATGTAAATTGTAAGCATGAAAAATATGATTTTTGTAATTGGTCTGGCTTTTATTTTGTCTTGTAATCAAAAAGATAATAAAGAAAATTTAGTTTCTAAAAATGAAAACAAAACAGAGATAAATACAGAACGGGAACCCCGAATTGAAATTGATTACACGACCTATTATAAAGAAGCAAAACAGTATTGCAGCAGAAACAATCTCAATCAGGAAAAATTTATTTTAATTGATTTAGGGCTGCATTCCGGATACAAAAGATTCTTTGTTTTCGATTTTAAAGACAATACAATTTCAAAATCTTATATGGTAAGCCACGGTTGCGGCGATAATCCCTGGGGCGGCACTTATTCTAAAAACAAGCCGCAGATAAGCAACGAATTTGATTCGCATTGTTCCTCTCTCGGTAAATATGTTATTTTAGATCGTGGCGTAAGTCAGTGGGGAATAAAGGTCAATTATGTTTTGCAGGGAAAAGAAAAGAGTAATTTTAACGCCCGGAAACGTGCTATTGTACTGCATTCATGGGAAGCCGTTCCTAATGATGAGGTTTATCCGTACGGGACACCTGAAGGCTGGGGCTGTCCTGCGGTATCAAACGAAAGCATGAAAGAAATTGATGAACTTTTGAAAACAAATAAAAAGGTTCTAATGTGGATTATTAAATCGTAAGTTTTCAAGAGATCTTTTCGTGTAATGAAAATGAAAGGTTTAAAATAGCCCTGCTCTGCACTATATCTTTTGTGTCTCGTTTTTGAACGAGACACAAAAGATATAGTGCAGAGCAGGACTAAAAGTTCTTGTGAAAAGGATATTTTCTGCTTCTAAAGAAACTACTGAACTCTGAATTTTTCCCTATATTCTATTGGTTTCATGCCCACCATTTTATAAAATACCTTTCTAAAAGCTTTTGGATCGTTGTAACCTGTTTTTTCGATAATTTCTGAAATCGAAAGCTGGGTTTGTTCTAAATATTTTTTGGAGCTCTCTACTCTTATATTTTGAAGATATTCAATTGGCGGAATTCCCGTAACTTGTTTAAAACGGCGTGTCATGTTTCGGGCGCTGGTTGGAATATCTTTAGTAATCTCTTCCAGTTTTTCGATGCTGTGATATTGACTTTCAATTTTTTGCTGCAACATCGCGACTAATGTATCATTATGTAAATGATTCGGTCTGAAAGTGCTGAAATAACTTTGTTTGTATCTATTTAAATCAATCGAGAAAATCTTGGCAATTTGTACTGCAATTTCATTGCCGCAATATTTCTGAACCAAAAGAATCAATAAATGAAACGTTGAGGTAGATCCGCCGCTGGTATACAAACTGCCATCTGCCGTTAAAGTTTCTTCGGATTTTAATTTTACCATTGGAAAAGCCTTTGTAAAAGCGCTGCAAGCGTCAACATGGGTTGTTGCCAATTTTTCGTTTAATAATCCAGAAGCAGCAAACAAAAAGGCTCCAGTACAAAAACTCGCTAATTCGGCTCCGGACTGATGCTGTTTTTGCAGCCACGGAATGAATTTTTTATTCTTCGCAATCATTTCGCCCATATTGTCAGTCGTAAAAGCCGGAATTAAAATTAAATCTAAAGTTTTTGAACTTTCGATAGAATTGATTTCATATCCAAATAAATGTTCCTGATTTATCTGCTCAGCCGATTGAAAAACCATAATTTCAAAAGGTTTTTCGGTTTCTTTCGATAATTTATTAGCGGTTTCAAAAACTTCTAAAATAGCAGCTATGCTTAATAATTTATAGTCGTGAGGAACGATTAAACCTACTTTCTTGATCATGATTTTCTGGTTTTTAGTAAAGTTAATTGCAAAACAAATGTAAGTATTTTGTCTTAAATGCCCCTAAAATTGACTTTTATTGTATCATAATCAAAGTGTTAAAGATTTAAATTTGTTTTAAATAATTGTAACTTTATATATCATGGAAACAAAAATTTTTATAAATCTGCCCGTAAAAAATTTAAATAACGCAATATCATTTTACAATGAATTGGGTTTTTTAAGCGATCTAAGATTTACAAATGAAAAGGGCGCTTGTATCATTATTAGTAAAAGTATAAATGTTATGCTTTTGGTTGAAGAATTTTATGGAACATTTACCGATAAGCAAATTTGTGATGCTAAAACGACCAGCGAAGTTCTTATTGCTGTTTCTGTAGAAACCCGAAAAGAAGTCGATGAAATAATGGAGAAAGCAGTTAAAGCTGGGGGAACAGATTACAGAAGAAAACAAGATTTTGAATGGATGTATCAAAGAACTTTTCTTGATCCGGATGGGCATCATTGGGAATTTTTCTATATGGATGAAACTCAGATTCCGGATCAGATGTAATTTTTAAAAGTAAAATGATCACAGTTCAAAATACAATTAATGCATCTATAGATAGAGTATGGGATTTCTGGATTTCTCCAAAACACTACAAAACTGGAATTATGCTTTTGATGAATGGCATACGCCTTGTGCAGAAAATGATTTACAGGTACACCGTAAATTTAAGTACGAAATGACAGCCAAAGATAAAAGCGCAGGTTTCGATTTTGAAGGTGAATATACTAAAATAGAAAAATTTAGATTAATAGAATATAAGCTTTTAGATAACAGAACAGGAAGTGTACATTTTGAAGATTATGGAGAAAAGGTAAAAATCACAGAAATATTTGAACCCACAAAAGAAGATTCTGAAAGTATGCAGAAACAATGGTGTCAGAACGTAATTGACAATTTTAAAAAATATATTGAAAGTGTTGAATAAGTATAAATTTTAAATAGATAAATAATGATAACAGTACAAAATACAATCAAAGCACCAATAAATAAAGTATGGAATTTTTGGACACTGCCCGAACATATTACAAAATGGAGTTTTGCTTCTCCGGACTGGCACACGCCTTATACAGAAAATGATATAAAACAAGGCGGAAAATTCAAATCGACAATGGCAGCGAAAGACGGCAGCATGAGTTTTGATTTTGAAGGCGAATATACTTTTGTTGAAGAAAATAAAGTAATTAAGTATGTTATGGCTGATGGAAGAAAAGTCGAAATCAGTTTCAAAGAAACTTTAGATGGAGTAGAAATAACAGAAAGTTTCGATCCCGAAACTCAAAATCCGGAAGAAATGCAGCGCGGAGGCTGGCAGGCGATTCTGGACAACTTTAAAAATTATGTAGAGAATAATTGATTCTTTGATAGGTTCAAAGGTACAGAGTTGCAAAGGCTCAAAGGTTTTTCCCTAATCTTAAATTAACTTACATCACTTATATGGTTTAAAAAAAAATGTTTAACGAAAAATATCAAAGAATGACGAAACAAATATGGTTAAATCTGCCTGTAAAAAGCGTGGCAAAAGCAAAAGATTTTTTCTGGAAAATAGGCTTCTCTTTTAATGAGCAGCACGATACGCCAAGTTCAACCTGCATGGTTGTGGGTGAATCACATTTTGTAGTAATGCTGTTTGAAGAATCACTTTTTGAAGGTTTTTCGCAAAACAAAATTACCGACACAAAAGCAAGTTCTGAACTTTTGATTTCAATAGATGCAGAAAGTAAAGAAGAAGTTGATGAACTGGCTCAAAAAGTACAAGATGCCGGAGGAACTATTTTTTCTCCTCCAGCCGAAAGTCAGGGATGGATGTATGGCTTTGGCTTTGCCGATGTAGACGGACATCGCTGGAATGTTTTATTTATGGATTTTACTAAACTATCTTAATTATGGAAACTTTAGAATTTAAAATAAGAATTAAAGCCCCGGCTCAAAAAGTTTGGGATGTTTTATGGAATGATGAAACCTATAGAAAATGGACAAGTGTTTTTTGCGAAGGATCTCATACCATAAGTACTTGGAACGAAGGAGATAAAATACATTTTATGACACCAAGCGGAGAAGGAATGTATAGTATAATTGAAACAAAAACGCCAAACGAATATATGGCTTTTAAGCATATAGGTGAAATAAAAGATTTTAAAGAACAGCCTCTCGATGAAGAAACAAAAGAATGGAGCGGCGCAATGGAAACCTACCGATTAATTGAAGATGGTGAATTTACAGATTTGATTGCTCGTAATGATTCGGTTGAAAAATATGTCGATTATTTTAAAGATGTTTTTCCCAGAGGTTTGGAAGTAGTAAAACAATTATCAGAAGGAAGAGATTAGGAGAATAGAAGAAAGAGAATAGAAGAAAGAGAAGTGATTAAATTTTACAACTATTGCAAAGGACATTAACAATTCACAATTTAAAAAAATATCATGGCAGCAGTAAATCCATATTTAATGTTTAACGGAACTTGCGAAGAAGCATTTCTGTTTTACAAATCCGTTTTTGGGGGAGAATTCCCGTATATCGGAAAATTTAAAGACGCACCTGCAGAAGAAGGCGGAGAGCAGCTTTCAGAAGCAGATGCAAACAGAATCATGCACGTTTCACTCCCAATTGGGAATACTATTTTAATGGGAAGTGATACACATCCAAGATATGGAGATGTAGGTTTTGGAGATAATTTCTCCATTTCAATTAATACAGAAAGCACCGATGAAGCAGATCGAATTTTTAACGGACTTTCGGCCGGAGGGCACATTGAAATGCCTCTAAATAAAACATTCTGGGGCGCTTATTTCGGAATGTTCAAAGATAAATTCGGTGTAAACTGGATGGTAAACTTTGACGAAAACCAAAAATAGTTTTACCGCCGCAAATTCACGAATTATATAAGTATGCTGTTTAGAAAAATTAGTGAATTCGCGGCTTAAAAAACAAACTCACTTGTTACGTTATTTTAGTAGTAGCGTATTATTGTTAAATTACTTAAGAAAGCGCATGAATATGCACTTTTCCTTTGCAAAAAAAACAAGGATTATTCTTTTTTATCACCAAGAGATTGTCGATTTTTGTCGCTTCAAAATCAATAAAGATAAAATGGAAGTAGAGGATAAAGAAATTATTTTATTAAAAGTTTCAGGACATGATAAAATAGGAGTTACAGCAGGTTTAACAGCTGTATTAGCGGCTTATGATGCTAATATTTTAGATATCGGTCAAGCCGATATTCATGATACGCTTTCTTTAGGGATTTTGTTTGAAATTGAGGCAGGTTCTTCATCTGCACCAGTTTTAAAAGATTTATTATTCAAAGCTTATGAATTAGAAATCAAAGTTAAGTTTATTCCAATCTCGATCGAAGATTACGAGAAATGGGTAAAATCACAGTCTAAACAGCGTTATATCATCAATATTTTAGGCGAAAAGTTAGCGGCGTCACAATTGGCGGCAGTAACTAAAATAATGTCAGATCAAAATCTAAATATCGATTCCATTATCCGTTTAACAGGAAGAACTTCAATTGTCGAAAAAGAACAATATCCTCGTTCTTGTATTCAATTATCTGTAACTGGTGAAATCGTAAATAAAATTGTCATGACGGCAAGTTTCATGGAGATTTCCAGAACTTTAAACGTTGATATTTCTTTCCAGGAAGATAATATTTACAGAAGAAACCGTCGTTTGGTCTGCTTCGATATGGATTCAACTCTAATCCAAACCGAAGTTATCGACGAACTGGCAGAACTAAACGGAGTTGGACCGCAGGTAAGAGCTATTACAGAATCGGCGATGAATGGCGAAATTGATTTCAACGAAAGTTTTAAACAGCGTATGGCTTTGTTGGAAGGTTTGAGCGAAGATGTTTTACAAAATGTTGCTAAGAATTTACCAATAACACAAGGTGCACATCGTTTAATGAAAGCCTTGAAATATTATGGTTATAAAACCGCAATTCTTTCTGGAGGATTTACCTATTTTGGAGATTATCTGCAAAAAGAACTCGGTATCGATTATGTTCATGCCAATCAATTAGAAATTAAAGACGGGAAACTAACCGGGAAATATCTGGGCGATATCGTAGACGGTCAAAAGAAAGCCGAATACCTAAAAGCAATTGCCGAAAAAGAAGGAATTCACATTAACCAAACTATTGCAGTTGGTGACGGAGCAAACGATTTACCAATGCTAAACTTAGCGGGTTTAGGAATCGCTTTCCACGCAAAACCAAAAGTAAAAGAAAGTGCTTCAACCTCAATTTCAAGTTTAGGACTTGATGGTGTTTTATACCTTTTAGGATACCATGATAGGTATATCGATATGATGTAAATAATCATTGTCACCCCTGAGCGAAGTCAAAGGGCTTTGATGTCGAAAAGAGCTTCGATTTCGCTCAGCCTGACAATATTGAGGAAACCTTATCAGCTTAGAATCTTAGAACCTTAGAGTCTTAATAATGGCATGCCCCTCCGGGTCGGGCTATCCGTTTCAATCTTTTGTACCGAACCCCGGTACAAAAGGATTTCCACTTCTATCCCTCATGCGGCTTTAGTGGAATTTTCGTTTTAAAGCTGTTCTCTGGATTCCAATTCCTTTTTCATTTCTTTCAAAGTATTCATATTCATAATGAAAATAGGAAGCAATGCAATCGGAATAACATTAGAAGCGCTAAAACCTTTATTGGCAATCAGAAAAATGTTAAGACCAAATAAAAGAAGTAATACAACACCAAATAAATAAGTCACTGTTTTTAATGATTTCTGAGTTTTAACTAGTTCTTCGCTAGTCATTTCGCTAAAATTCTTTTTCATTTCTGGTGGATCAAATTTATATCTTACTAAACTGCATCTCTTTCAATTGCTCCAAATAATCCCTCTGATTCGAAAGTCGCGGAATCTTATGTTGTCCACCCAATTTGTCTCTTTCTTTCAGCCAATCGTAGAATAAATTTTCACGAGCAATATTAATCACAAGCGGATTAAGAGTCATATTATTGCAGCGTTTCGCTTCGTAATCAGAGTTTAAAGTCTGCAGGGTTTCGTCCAAAACTTTTTGAAAAAGACCCACATCCGCAGGCTTTTTCTTGAATTCGATCATCCATTCGTGAGCACCTTTTTCTCTGTCCTGCATAAAAATTGGCGCAACCGTATAGTCGATAACTTCGGTTTGTGTAACCTGACAGGCTTTGGCAATCGCCTGATCGGTATTTTCAACCATCAATTCTTCGCCAAAAACATTAATATGATGTTTGGTTCTTCCTGTAACTCTAATTCTGTATGGATTCAACGAAGTAAAGCGAACCGTATCGCCAATTAAATAACGCCATAAACCAGAATTTGTGGTAATAACAATGGCATAGTTTTTATTCAATTCAACATCGGCTAAACGAATTACCTTTTGATCTGGAGCTCCAAAAGTATCCATCGGAATAAATTCATAGAAAATCCCGTAATCCAGCATCAGTAATAAATCACTTGAATTGTTTAGATCCTGAATCGCAAAAAAGCCTTCAGAAGCATTATAAATTTCGTAATATCTAAAATCCTTACTTGGCAAAATTTTCTTGTATTGTTCTTTATATGGAGAAAAACTCACGCCTCCGTGAAAATAAACTTCCAGATTCGGCCAAAGCTCTAATAAACTTTGTTTGCCGGTATTTTCAAGAACCTTATTCATTAAAACCAGCATCCACGAAGGAACTCCGGCAAAACTAGTTACATTTTCGTTTTTAGTTTCGTTAATGATTGCTGCAATTTTAGCTTCCCATTCGCTCATCAACGAAGTTTTGCTGCTTGGCGTACTGCTGAATTCGGCCCAAATTGGCATATTTTCAATCAGGATTGCTGATAAATCGCCAAAAAAAGTATTGTTGTTTTCATAGATTTGAGAACTTCCGCCCAATCGTAAACTCTTTCCAAGAAATAACTCAGAATCTTCATTATTATTCAAATACAAACAAAGTAAGTCCTTGCTTCCTTTATAATGACAATCTTCGAGCGCTTCATTACTTACCGGAATAAATTTGCTTTTTGCATTGGTAGTACCGCTTGATTTGGCAAACCATTTAATAGGCGATTCCCAAAAAACACCTTGTTCGCCCTGACGTGTGCGTTCGATCAAAGGCTGTAGTTCTTCATAACTTGCAATCGGAACTCTTTCTGCAAAAGTCTGATAAGAGTTTATGGATCCAAAGTCATATTTTTTTCCAATAACCGTATTTTCAGCTGTCAATAATAAATTATGCAATAGTTCTTCCTGAACTTCATTTGGGTATTTTAAAAAAAGTTCAATCTGATGTATCCTTTGTTTCAGGACCCACGAAGCGAAAGAGTTTATTATAGATAAAGGCATGGAATATGGTATTGTTTAGATGTTAGTTTTTGCCATAGCAGACAAAATCAGGAAACTTAAAATTTGAATATCGCAATACAAATATTAACTTTGCTGTTGTATCAAAAATAGTGTTTTTTGTAATAAAAACCGCTTCAATTGCACTAAGATTTTAATCCAAAAAATGATTTTTCAAAAAAAAACAGAAAATAAAATCCTTAGCAGCAAAACTAAAATCTAATATCTAAAATCTACAATTTTAAACGAATGACATATCAAGGCGTACTTACCAAAATGCAGACAGAACTTGGAAACCCAATTCAATATTATTTAGTTTTCGAGGATAGTTTTCTCAACGTTAATCAATTGTTAGATAAAGAGATTGAGATTAATTTTGCAGGCTTCGAATGTTTAAACTGTCATAAGAAGAAAAAAATATTCAGACAAGGCTTTTGTTATGACTGTTTCTATTCAAGTCCCGCAGTAGGCGACTGGATTATTCGACCTGAATTAAGTACTGCACATTTAGGGATCGCAGATCGTGATTTAGAATACGAACAAAAAGCACAGTTACAGCCTCACGTTGTTTATCTGGCTTTATCAAGCGAAATAAAAGTAGGAGTGACCCGCAAAAGCCAGGTCCCAACACGATGGATAGATCAGGGCGCGACGCAGGCAATTGCTATTGTTGAGGTTCCAAATCGATATTTAGCAGGAATAACGGAGGTCGCATTGAAAGAGCATTATGCTGATAAAACAAATTGGAGAAAAATGCTCCAATGTACAGCAGAAGGATGCGATTTAATTTTTGAAAAATCCAAAGTCGAAAATTTAATTCCGGCAGAAGTCAAAGATTATTTTTACAGCCAAAAAAATGATGTTTACGAATTGAATTATCCGGTTTTAAATTATCCGGCAAAAGTGGCAAGTTTAAACTTAGATAAAAGTCCATCGTTTCAAGGTAAATTAGTTGGAATAAAAGGGCAGTATTTAATTTTTGAAAACGGAACTGTTTTTAATATTCGCGGTTCCGAAGGTTATGTTGTAAATATAAACGTCTAGTATAATCTCCCGTTTGTCTATCGTTATTGGGGAACAGTATAGTAGATTTTAACCGCTGTTATAATCACTCTATCTTTATATTTTTAAAGGTAAGTATGTGAATTATAATAGATTTGGTTACAATTTTGTAATAATTACTTATTCAAAGAAATTAATTTTAAAAATAAAAAGAGCCTAGATTTGAAGTTTGTCCTATCTAAGGCTTTTTTTTAAAATTAAAATGAAATTATTTAAATCCGTAATTATTAAATAGATGAGTATTTTAGGAGAAATAAACCGTTTTAGAAGAGGCGCAATGCGCGGTCTGACTAAAAACATTGGAAAACCAAAAACTGAACGCAACATTATTTTGGTTGATAAAACCGAAATTAAACGTGTTTTAATTTGCAGACCTAATGGCAGACTGGGCAATCTTTTATTGATTACACCTCTCGTTCAGGAAGTTGAAGAGACGTTTCCGAATTGTAAAATTGATTTATTCGTAAAAGGAGGCTTAGCTCCAATTATTTTTGAAAATTATGAATCAGTTAATAATACAATTCATTTACCTAAAAAACCTTTTAAAAGTTTATTAGAATATATTAAAGTTTGGATTTCTATTACAAGTGCGCCTTATGATATGGCCATTAATGTCGACCAAAATTCTTCTTCCGGAAGGCTGGCTGTAAAATTCTCAAAAGCAAAATATAAATTCTACGGAGATCTTGACGGCGAATTAGCAGAACCCAAAAATGATTATGACCACATTGCGAAATATCCTGTTTACAATTTCCGAACGTATCTAACTAAACTAGGATTGCCTAAAAGCAATAAAATTGTAGCTTCTTTAGACCTTAAACTTAACGCTGATGAACTTGATAACGGAAAGAAAATTCTAGACCTGATAATCGATCCATCTAAACGTACAATTTGTTTGTTTACTTATGCTACCGGAACGAAATGTTTTTCAGAAGAATGGTGGGAAAGCTTTTATTCTAAACTTAAAATTGAATATAAAAATTACAATATTATTGAGATATTACCAATTGAAAATGTTTCACAAATTGGATTTCAGGCACCAACTTATTACAGTAAGGATATTCGCGAAATGGGATCAGTTTTGGCAAATGTAGATTTGTTTATTGGGGCCGACAGCGGGATTATGCATTTAGCAAGTGCTGTTCAGATACCAACGGTTGGTTTATTCTCTGTTTCAGAATTAAAAAAATACGAGCCTTACGACAGCGGAAGTGTGGCAATAGATACAAAAAAATGTTTACAGCCCGAATATTTCAAAATTATAAATTCAATTTTAGAAAACGGAAAATTAAAAGCATACCCTAAAGCAGTATAAAAAAAGGCCAATCATTACGATTGGCCTCTTTTTTTTGTATTAATTTTTCTTCTTGAAAAGTCCGTTAATTAAGTCGCTTGCTTTTTTCGTAGCTTCCTGAGTTTTTTGTTCCTTTTCAGTTTTTGCAGCCTGCGTTGTATCTTTCGCTTTTGTGTTTTTGTTTATCAAATCAGTTAAAGCTGCTGCTCCTTTTTGAGTCAGTTTTTCTTTTTGCTGATTGGCCACTTGCGAAGCTAAACTCGTTACTGCGCTTTTCATATCCGTACTAACTTTTGGATTTGAAAAGTTACCTCCAATGATTGCGTTAATTGGAATGTTTTCCAATTTAGCAGCATCGGCAGGAGACATTTTTGCAATAAGAGCATTGGCTTCAGTTCCTAAATATTTAGCAGGAACATCAAGTTTTAAATTGTAGTTCATTGTTTGGTCAAAACCGTGAGTTCCTCCAACCGTTACTTTGATATCCTGATATTTAATATCGAAAGGTTTTACATTTACTTTTCCGTCATCAAAAGTCAAAGCCATTTTTAAATCATTTAAATTCAATTTGTTTAAATCCAGAAATTTAATATTTGAAGTTAAAGAATTTAATACAGTCGAATTTTTAGGATTTACCGTTGTAGAAAGTAATTGGCCTAATAAATCTCCGGAAATTGATTTTAAATCAGGGGTTAACTCTTTCTCGTCTAAATTCCCGTTTAATTTAATAGTCGAATTTAATTTACCATTAATGATTCCGGCAATCGGAGCAATTTTTTTCATCATTTCTAATTGCGTAAAAGTCTGCGCAATATCAACCTGGTTAAAGCCTAAATTCACATCAAATGTAGGGACTTTAGTTTTAGTCGAAACAGCTCCGGTCAAACCAATTGTTCCTCCAAAAATTGACGTTTTAAAGTTTTCCAGTAATGCTTTTTCATCTTTAATGATCAATTTCCCGGAAACATCTTTTAGTTTTAAGTTATCATATAAAACCGTTGTCGCTTTTGCATTTAAAGTACAGTTTAAAAATGCTGGGATTTTCATAGCTTCAGCTGGTTTTGCCGGCGTTTTTTGTTCTGCTTTAGCAGGTTCTCCAGAAGTCATAAAATCATCAACTGCCAGTTGGTTAGAACTCATGTTGAAGTTTCCTTTTAGTTCTTGTTTTTTAAACATAAAACCATAGAAATTTTCTAAAACTCCGTTTATAGCAATATCACTTTTTCCGGTTGTAGCATTAAATTGTTTCAGGTTAATTGTACTTGGGTTAAACTCAACCAAAGCCGTGCTTATGTTCATGGATTTATTGTTTTCATCAGTATATTTAAATCCTGATAAACTCATAGTTCCGGCATTTTTAATGTTTTGATACTGGCTTTTTTCTACAGAAGCCATATCAAAATTAGTTGTAACATCAGCTTTTAAAATACCTGCCAAAGGTTTATCCATTTTAATTGGATACGCTTTGGAAAGATTAGCTAAGTTGATTGTTCCTTTTAAAGCAGCATCTACAAGTGGATTTACTGTAATGTTTCTCACATTTGCTTTAGCGCTGAAAACATCCTGATCGATTTTAAAAGACAGCTTATCTAAATTTACATAAGTATCGTTTAAAATTCCGGTTTCGTTGATGATTTTAGTATCAATTACAATATTCTGAACTGATTTTGGCAGGTTTGGATATTGAAATGAAGCATTGTTTGATGCAATTGCAATGTTGAATGCAGGGACAGTTGTATCTGTTAATTTTCCTTTTGCAAAACCAACAACAGTAAATTCTCCGGTTGTTTTTACACCATCAAGACTTGAAGCGTAAGCAGAAGGAATTAATCCTAAGAAGTTGGTAAACGATGAAGTAGGCGTTTTAAATTTCAAGTCATAAACCTGACCTTCTTTAACCATTTGAATAAATCCGTCAAATTCTAATGGTAATTGGTTAATCAAAGCTTTGTTTTCCTTAAAAGTATATTTGCTTTGGTCTAAATCAATTCCTAAAATCGCGTCTAAAGTCAGTTTTATATTTTTCATATAATTGACTTTATCCATATCTAAAGATACGTTAGCCGTAGTTTTTGTATTTAAATCCAGTTTTGAATTGGTAAAATCTCCAGTTCCTTCATGATTTAAACTGTCAATAACCATTTTAATTTTTGAACCCTGATCAATATATCTAAAAGTGAAGTTCTCGATTTTGTAGTTTTGAATCTTCAAAGAAAGCGGACTGTTTTTATCGTCCTTTTTATCCTCTTGTTTTTTGTCTTTTAAAGCAATATCAAAATTTCCAACACCGTCTTTATTGAAGATAATGTTAATTAAACCATTTTCAGAAGTAATTCCCTGAATGTTTAAAGGTTCATCTTTTCCTTTAAAAAGCTCTTTAATGCTCATTTTAAGATTCAATTCTCCTAATGAAACCAAAGTATCCCCTTCAAAAGGTGCTTTGTTGATAATGACCAATTTCTCGATTCCAACTGCTGCATTCGGGAAGTTTTTAAACAAACTTAAATCAGCATCGGCAAAGCTTACTTTAGCATCAACGCTCTCATTGATGGCATCGGCAATTTTAGCCTTAATTTGATCTTTAAAGAAATACGGAATGGCAAATAATGCGGCCACGAAAACCACAAGGACAATGGCGGTTACTTTTAAAATTTTCTTTAACATATTTATAGATTTGAGGTTTAATTTTGAAAAATTGACTCTTGCAAAAATAGTTTTTTTATTGAACTACAGAGATAAATTTTTCTTAATAATGTAAGAAAAATAAGCTGATTAAAATAAAAAATCCGTTTGATACATTTCAAACGGATTTAAAGTATTTATTGTTGTAATTATTTCTTTATAAATGAAACAATCTTATTTATCAATGTTTCAGAAATGGGAAGGCTTTCATTATTATAACTTTCCATATTTGCTTGTTTATCGCCATCAATAATTTTAAAAATATGGTTCATTTTATCAATGATAACTAATTCAGCATTTTTATTGGCCTTCGATAAGTTTTCTGCATCTTTAACCGAAACCTGTAAATCATTATTTCCCTGAATGACTAAAATAGGAACAGTCAGTTTCTTGATTTCAATCTCTGGATCATATTTAAACCACGAAATCAAATACGGCTGAATGCTTGCCCTGAAAAGAGAATTTAAAAGCGGATCGACTTTCTTAACTTTATTACCGCTTTTTAAACTGTCAATAATAGGGAACGTCATCTCTTCAATTTGTTTATTTGATTTAGAAGAGATTTGTGATTTTAAAAGTTTATCGGCAGATTCTCCGGCTCCGGCAATCGAAATAAATTTATTGGCTTTTGCTCCCGCAATCATTCCAATTAATGAACCTTCACTATGACCAATAACCGTTAATTGCGTAAAGCGTTTGTCTAATTTCAAGAAATTAATCCAGCTTTTTACATCTTCAGTATAATTTTCGAAAACCAAACTCGACTCAGTAATAGCCGATTTTTTACTTTCACCAATACCGCGTTTATCAAATCGTAAAGAGGCAATTCCGTTTTTTGCTAATTCTTCTGCCAGCATTTTCAAGGAATTGTTTTTCATCATCGGATTATTTCCGTTTCTGTCTGTTGGGCCAGAACCTGCAATTATTAAGGCAACCGGGCATTTCTTTACATCATCAGGGATGGTAAGTGTACCGTAAAGTTGATCATTATTGATTTTTAAAGTTGCGGGTGTTTCTTTAAAAGTATCTTGTTTTGCGTTTTGAGCATTTATAATAGTCAAAAGCAGAAGAGCAGCAAACAGAAATATCTTTTTCATTTTAAGCGGCATTATTTAATGTTTATTCCAAAAGGCATCATTGCCTGAACTCCCTTTTGTTTTTGAAATCTTTTTACCTGTTCGATTAGTAAATAGTTTTCTTCGCCAATTTCTTCTTTAATGAAAGCTTCTTTAGATTGAGCGAAAGGCAGATTAGCCATTAAATCGCTGAATGTTTTTTCGTACTCAGGATAATTTTGTGTGCTGTAATCTTTGATTTTTGCAATTTTAGCCGCTTCGGCAACAGCATCATTTAAGCCGCCAATTTTATCTACTAATCCAATTTTTATGGCTTCAGATCCAGACCACACTCTTCCTTGTGCAATAGAATCTACTTGTGCAAAAGTCATTTTTCGGCCTTCGGCAACATGCGTTACAAAAGTTTTATAAATCTGCTCAATACCTTCAAGTGTAAAAGCTTTGAACTTTTCGTCTACAGGAACAAACGGACTGTAATTGGCTGAGTTTTCGTGTGTTTTTACCTGTTCTGTATTTATTCCTAATTTGTTTGCCAGCGGCGTAAAGTTTGGCAGTACACCAAAAACCCCGATAGAGCCTGTAATGGTATTGCTTTCTGCGAAAATTGTATTAGCGTTACAGGCAATATAATAACCTCCGGAAGCCGCATAATTTCCCATTGACACTACGACTGGTTTTACTTTTTTGGTAATTTCAATTTCTCTCCAGATTAAATCAGAAGTCAAAGCGCTTCCGCCTGGGCTGTCAATTCTTAAAACGATAGCTTTTACGTCTTCATTTTTTCTTGCTTCCTGAAGCGAACGGCGCATTGAACCTTCTCCAATTACGTTTACATCACCTTCACCGCTGGCAATATCGCCTTGAGCGTAAATAATCGCAATTTTATCATCGGCAATATTCGTTAATGCTGTGGTGATATTATTTTGTGTATAATCTAAAATTGAGATTTTGTTATAATCATCATCGCCTTTCACTTTCAAAGCTTTTTTGATGGCGTTGTGATATACATCTTCATAAGCTACAATGTCAACTAAATGCTGCGCTTTTGCCATGTCAGGAGTTCTTGCTAACAAGCCGTTTGCAATTTCGTTTAATTTATCAACCGGAATATTTCGGCTTTTTGAAATGTCGCTGCAAACTGTAGACCAAATAGAGTTTAAAAGAGCAGTGACTTGTTGTCTGTTAGCATCGCTCATTTTGTTTTCTAAAAAGGGTTCTACGGCACTTTTGTATTTTCCGTGACGAATCACTTCCATGTGAATTCCTGATTTTTCCTGAAAATCTTTGAAGAACATCACTTCAGACGAAAGTCCTTTAAAATCTAAATCTCCAGAAGGATTTAAATAAATGGTATTGGCAACAGAGTTTAAATAATATTCTTTCTGCGAATACGTATTGGCGTAAGCCCAAACAAATTTTCCTGATTTTTTGAAGCTTTCCAGTGCATTTCTCAAATCTTTATATTGCGCAAGTCCTAAAGAAGACTGATCGTTTAAGATTGAAATTCCTTTAATGTTGTCGTCTGTTTTTGCGGCTTCGATGGCATTAATCACATCGGTTAAACCCACTCCTTTTTTATCTGAAAAAACGGTTACCCACGGATCTTTATATTTTCCTGCGTAATCATTATTAATTTGTTTTAAGTCTAATTCGATTACTGAATCATTTTTAACAGAGACTTTATCGTCTCCGCCAAAGATGGCTCCAATTAGGATTACTCCAAAAAAGAAGATCATAATAAATACAAAAATACCAATAACTGTGGCAAGTACATTTCCTAAAAACTTCATAAGTATATATTTTTTTAATAAGTAGCGTAAAAGGACTAATTGTTACACTTTTTGCACATAAATTTAAATTGGTTCTACGTGCCGTTTCACAAATATATTGGTTAATTCTAAAATAGTTTTAGTTAATTTGCATTAATTATGAAATCACAGCATCAAGTCGTTTTATCTATAGGCAGCAACCAGGGAAACAGGTTAGAAAACATCGAAAGTTGTATTAGTTTGATACATCAGGAAGTGGGAACTGTAATTAGAGTTTCGAAGCTGTATGAAACGCCTGCCTGGGGTTTTGAAAGTGATGCTTTTTACAATTGTGCCTTACTCTTACACACAGATTCATCGGCACAAAAAATATTGAATCAGGTTTTAAAAGTCGAAAAACAGTTAGGAAGAATCAGGCTGAATCAGGAAGGATATCAATCCAGAATTATTGATGTTGATGTAATTGTTTTTGATGACGAAATTGTAGAAACCGAAAAGCTTCATATTCCGCATCCTTTAATGCAGAACCGAAATTTTGTTTTACTGCCAGTGCAGGATTTAAAGCTGGACTGGAAACATCCGGTTTTTCAAAAAACGATTTCAGAATTAATTTCAATTTCGCCGGATGACAGTGTTTGTACAGTTGTTCAGAATTTGAAATGTCCTTTGAGTGAAATTCCGCTGGAGAAGTTCAATTATATTGCTTTTGAAGGGAATATTGGTGCGGGAAAAACTACTTTGGTTCATAGAATTGCTGAAGATTTTAATGCAAAAACGGTTTTGGAACGTTTTGCAGATAATCCGTTTCTGCCTAAGTTTTACAAAGATCAGAATCGATACGCATTTCCGCTCGAAATGTCTTTTTTAGCGGATCGTTATCAGCAATTATCAGATGATTTAGCGCAGTTTGATTTGTTTAAAGATTTTATTGTAGCCGATTATCATATTTTTAAGTCCCTGATTTTTGCAAAAATTACTTTGCAGGAAGATGAATATCGTTTGTACCGAAATTTATTTGATATTATCTACAAAGAAATGCCAAAACCCGATTTGTATATTTATTTGTATCAGAATACTGGCCGACTTCTTCAAAATATTAAAAAACGAGGCAGAACTTATGAACAGAATATTGAAGGCGAATATCTGGATAAAATCAATAACGGATATTTGGAATATATAAAATCTCAAAAAGATTTAAATGTCTTAATTATCGATGTTTCTGATCGCGATTTTGTAAAAAAACAAGAAGATTATCTTTTTGTTTTAAATGAAATTCAGAAGAAGCTGAGTTAATGTGCCCGTTAAGATATTAGTCAATTGGATAATTTGTTCAGGTATTTGTTTTTAATTGACAAATCTTCTCATTCAAAACTTATCTTTTTAAAGAAAAATGTCCTTTAAAAACGGGCATCGTGTTGTCAATTTTTAAAACGTACCAATAATCAGAAGACGGAAGCGGTGTTCTTTCAAAAGTTCCGTCCCAGTTCATTTTAGAAGAATCTAATTTTGCAATAAATTTTCCGTAACGATCAAATATAGTTACTTCTGCCTGAGGATAATTTTCCATTCCGGTTACTTCCCATAAATCATTATAAGAATCATTGTTTGGAGTAAAAAAAGCTGGAAAAACAAGCACTACAAAATTTTGTGTAACGCCGCCACAGCCATTTTTCTCTCTTGCATAAGCTGTTTGAAGTCCGCCTGGAACATCATAAAAAACATTTGAGTCCTGAAAATTGATACCATCTACAGAATATTCATAATAAGGCTGTTCTTTTTTTAGATAAATTTCAACTCTCGTTCCATCAACAGCAATTCGGCTAATTTCAGGAATTAGATGTTCTTCAACTGTAATTGTTTTTCGGCTTGTACAATTTTCAGGTGAAGGACTGGTAACATCAACAGTATAAGTACCTCCTTGCGTAATATTTATAGTCTGTGTTGTTTCTCCGTTTGACCACAGATAACTCATTCCGGTAATTCCGGCATCCAATGTAATGGTTTGGAATTGACATAAAGGCAAAGTTTCATCTGTAACAATTGGCGGAGTATAAATTTCAATATTTACAGGAATGCGGTTTGAATTAATACAGCCCAAATTGTCAGCTTCGGCATAATACGTTGTATTAGATAAGATTTTAGGAGTTGTAAAACTACTTCCGTTAAATACGCTTGTTCCGCCTGTTGCAGTCGTATACCAGTTTATAGTTCCAATGTTTGAGCTTGCTTTAATAGTTACAGATCCTGGTCCGCAATGTGTATAAGCGGCTTGATCTGCAACAGGCATTGCTGGTGTACTGTTTACAGTTGCAATAACAGGTTTTCTATTTGATTCGCATCCGGCATCAACGTAATAAGTGGTGGTTGTATTTATAGTTGGTGTGGTGTAAGTATTGCCGGTTGCTAATAAATTCCCTCCAACGGCGGCATCATACCAGCGAATTACTGCCCCAATTGTAGGCGCTGCTTTAAAAGTAAAAGTTCCAGAATCGCAAACCGGACTTGGATTCACGGCAGGCGATGCGACAGCAATTGTAATTTTGGTACTCGTTGCAATTTCTAGAGGTGCTTCGCCGGGCATTCCTCCATATTCAACAACATATCCCTTTGGTTGATAATTTCCAGAAGAATCTCCGGTATTTGATAAATCATTCCATGAGCCTCTTATTCCAACACCAGGCTGGGTAATATGTGCGTAGTCTTCATCGCCTAGTTCGTTAGGTTCACCTGAATTCCAAAAGGCAAAATTGGGAGTCGATCCGTTTGTGGTTCCGTTCCAGAAAATGGTTCCGGTTTCTGGTCCTGTTACCCATTTCCAGACTCCTTCGGTCTCTGCATCGCTTCCTCCAATCCATCCTGTTCCTGATGCTTGTTCTCCAATTAATTTAGCTTCATCTAAAGATAATATGGTGGCTAAATAACCTTTAAGGCCATAATATATACTTCCTTCAGCCGATGCTTTTGCACTTGCCCAGCTAATTCCAATACTAGGCACAAACAAATAAAAATGCTGTGTAGACGGAAGATAATTGGCCTGACCAATTGTTATTGAAAAAGTTCGTGTTCCAGAGGCCGTTGACGAAGAATTAGAAAATACAACATCTTTAATTGCAGCAACAAAATCAGTATAGGAAACATCAATTCCGGTTGGACTTGATAATTTTAGTTTGGCTGTAGTAATGTCCCAGCTTGATGTAATCGTTGGATGCAAAGCAGGGTTTGTAAGTTCTAGTTTTTCAAAACCACTGGAATAACCAGATGAAATTTGAATATAAACTGCTTGTGTTGCCAGTTCAGCCGGATCATGCGTAATCGTTATATCGGTTACGATATTTATATTGCTTTGCGGACAGTATAGTTGATCGCCTTTGGCATTTAGTACCGGCGGTACTGTATTTGCGGCACATTTATTAGAATACACAGCAGAAGCATCTTTATAAGACGGCCAGTTGGTATCAGAATAGGATTTATTGTCTACTTCTATACAGCTGAGCCTTGAATTTGATTTCAGATTTAATCGTGATATACTAGTATTTTTTCCGTTTTTTAAATTCAAACTGACTAATTCGTTGTTGTTGCAATAAAATATTGCTAAAGCTGGATTTTTAGAAACATCTAAATCTTTTAATTTATTGTTGGTAATGTTGAGATGAGTGAGTGCGATGTTTTTTGATACATCAATATCAGACAGCTTATTAAAACTACAATATATGACCACCAAATCTAAATTATTCGAAACATCAAGATTTGATAATTGATTGTTAGAGATGTTTATATCTTGTAAAAAGAGATTTTGGGTAACGTCAATATTTGATAATTGATTAGAATTGCAATTTAACAAGTTTAAATACAGGTTTTTATTTGTGTTCAAACTAGTTAGTTTATTCATGGCGCAAATCAAAGTTCTT
Organism: Flavobacterium sp. HSC-32F16; assembly: GCF_024171645.1. Classification (GTDB taxonomy): domain Bacteria; phylum Bacteroidota; class Bacteroidia; order Flavobacteriales; family Flavobacteriaceae; genus Flavobacterium. The sequence goes on from NZ_JALKAC010000002.1 coordinate 1,063,093, forward strand.
AAATTTAGATTTTTGCTAAAATCTACACTGGATATTTGATTGTTTTCGCACGTTAAATGAAGTAAATTAACATTTTGAGAAGTATCTAAAGAGGAAAGTTTATTTGAGCTGCAATTTAAAGATGTGATTACAGTATTTTTAGAAATATCCAAATGAACTAATTCATTCTCAGCACAGTATAAAAGGGATAGCAGTAGATTGTTAGAAACGTCTAAGTTTAACAATGAATTTTTATCTATAAATAAACTTTCTAAAGATATATTTTTGCTTAAATCTATAGTTCTCAGTTTGTTATTTCTGGCATAAAACATAGTTAAAGCTGTGTTTTTAGAAATATCAATACTGCTGAATTTATTATCGTTGATAAGTACTATTTTTAAATAAATATTATTTGAAAGATCAAGGTGCACTAAGTCATTAAAACCGCAATTTAATGTATTGAGGAATAAATTGTTAGAAAGGTTTAGTGTGGCGATTTTGTTTCTTTTGACCGGGTCATCGTTAATTGCTCCAATGTTTAAATGTTCCAATTTTGCAAAACCTTCGATTCCGGTTAAATCTGAAATTTCTCTGGATGGAATTTCCAGTTGTATTATATTTCTAATTTGCGCTGTTGCAACTTTGCCATCAATGACACCGCTGTCAATTCCTAAATCAATCAAAGCTTGTTCAAAGTTTCGATCAGGAATTGATGTATATTGAGCATAACCGAAAAAACCAATTAAAAATAAAAATAAAGTAATTCTATTTTTCATAAGCAATTTAATTCTCTTTAGTAAATATACTTAAGAGAATGGTAAAATAAATGCCGGTAATCAGTTATTTTGTTTAAAAAAGATGCTGCTTTTTTAATGAATTATAAATTTCGATGAATTTTTTGGAATAAATCCCAAACAACGATTCCCGCGCTGACTGCGATATTTAAAGAGTGTTTTGTGCCTAATTGAGGAATCTCAATACAACCGTCGCAAATGGCAACGGCTTCCTGTGATACGCCGTAAACTTCATTTCCAAAAACCAGAGCATATTTTTGATTTTTTTCAACCTGAAAATCCTGAAGAAAAATGGCGCTTTCAACCTGTTCAATGGCTAGAGTTAACACATTTTCTTTTTTTAAATTTTCGATAACTTCCAATACATTTTCATGATGTTCCCAGGCAACCGTTTCGGTAGCGCCCAGTGCAGTTTTATGTATTTCTTTATTTGGCGGTGTGGCAGTAATACCGCACAAGATTATCTTCTCAACCAAAAAAGCATCCGAAGTTCTAAAAACAGAACCAATATTATGTAAACTGCGAATATCGTCCAAAACTAGTATTAAAGGAGTTTTGTCTGATTTTTTAAAATCTTCAATAGATTTTCTTTCTAGTTCGCTATTTTCGAGTTTTCTCATTGTTGTAAATTCAGGTCATAAAAAAAGCTTCCAAAGATAAGGAAGCTTTTTCGATTATTTTATTGTTTTTCAGATTAGCTTTTTACTGGATCTGGTAAAACAGTACCTTTAATAGTAAGTACTTTTGTTGGTTGTCCTTCTGCATTAGAAGTAATAGTTACAGTTTTTGTAAAAGCACCAACTCTGTCAGTAGCATATTTTACACCAATAACACCTTTAGCTCCTGGAGCAATTGGTTCTTTTGGTGATGTTGGAACTGTACAACCGCAAGATCCTTGAGCGTTAGTAATGATTAACGGTTTTGTTCCGTTGTTAACAAAAACAAATTCACGTTTTCCGTCAGCATTGTGTGCAATTGTTCCGTAATCGATAGTTTCATTTTCGAAAGCCATACCAGCACCATCGATTTTAGCAACTTTAGCAGCTTTAGTGCTTGCTTTTTTAGTAGTTTGTGCGTTAGAAGCCGTAATACCAGCTACAGCTAACATAGCAAATAAAATTATTTTTTTCATCTTTAAGGGTCTTTTTTAATGATGAACAAATCTAGGTAAAAATCTTAAATGTGAACTTAAAAATATCTTAAAATATTTTAATTTTTGTAGTCCTTCGATATGCCGTCAAAATATTATAAATTCGCTGTCTTATTTTTTCATTTAAAAACATTACAATTTGGCAGCGAAAGAGAAAGTGGCGAAAGAAACGCCTTTGATGAAACAGTACAACGAAATCAAGAGAAAATATCCTGATGCATGTTTGCTTTTCAGAGTAGGAGACTTCTATGAAACCTTTGGTGAAGATGCTATTAGAGCTTCTAAGATCCTTGGAATTACTTTAACCAAAAGAGGCGCAGGTTCTGAAACTGAAACTGCTCTTGCCGGTTTTCCACATCATTCTATTAATACGTATCTGCCTAAATTGGTTAAAGCCGGACTCCGCGTAGCGATCTGTGATCAGCTGGAAGATCCAAAAATGACTAAAACAATTGTAAAAAGAGGAGTTACTGAACTTGTAACGCCTGGAGTTTCCTTAAACGATGAGGTTTTACAATCTAAAACGAACAACTTTTTGGCCTCTGTATGTTTCGCTAATAAAAATATTGGAATTTCCTTTTTGGATGTTTCAACAGGAGAATTTTTAACGGCGCAGGGAAATGCGGAATACATTGATAAACTGCTTCAGAATTTTAATCCAAGTGAAGTTTTGGTTCCTAAAAACTGCAAAAGCGAATTTAAAGATGCTTTTGGAGAAGATTTTCACAGCTTTTATCTGGAAGACTGGATTTACAAAGAAGATTATGCTTTAGAAACCCTTACGAAACATTTTCAAACCAATTCTTTAAAAGGATTTGGTGTTGAAGAATTAAAAGAAGGAATTATTTCTGCTGGGGCTATTTTATATTATTTATCAGAAACGCAGCATAATAGAGTACAGCATATTACGGCAATTCAACGAATAGCAGAAGATGCTTATGTTTGGATGGACCGCTTTACGATTAGAAACTTAGAATTGTACCATAGTTATAATCCAAATGCGGTAACACTTTTAGATGTAATAGATAAAACCCTTTCGCCAATGGGAGGGCGTTTGTTAAAGCGCTGGCTGGCTTTACCTTTAAAAGATGAAAATAAAATTAAAGGGCGTCATGCTGTGGTTTCCTATTTGAAATCAAACACTGAAATTCTCCATAATATTCAATATCAAATTAAGCAGATTTCAGATTTGGAACGTTTGATATCTAAAATTGCGGCTGGAAAAGTTTCTCCTCGTGAGGTTATTTATTTAAAAGAATCCCTGGACGCTATTATTCCAATTAAAACATTAGCGCTTGAAAGTCCTCAGGAAGCAGTAAAAGTTATTGGAGACAGTCTGCATTCATGCGATTTACTGCGCGAGAAAATCAAAATAACTTTAAATCAGGATGCACCTGTTGCAATTTCAAAAGGAAATGCAATTGCAATAGGGGTTAATGAAGAGCTGGATGAATTAAGGGCAATTTCTACATCTGGAAAAGAATTTTTAGAAGGGATTGAAAAAAGAGAATCGGAACGAACAGGAATCTCTTCTTTAAAAATATCATTCAATAATGTCTTTGGATATTATATAGAAGTTAGAAATACACACAAAGATAAAGTTCCGGAGGAATGGATTCGTAAACAGACTTTGGTAAATGCAGAACGTTATATTACTGAAGAATTAAAAGAGTACGAAACGAAGATTCTGGGTGCTGAAGAAAAAATCCATAAAATTGAATCGGAGCTTTTTGAACAATTGGTAAATTGGATTGCAACTTATATTAAGCCGGTTCAAATGAATGCTTATTTGGTAGCACAATTAGACTGTTTGTGTTCGTTTACACAAATGGCTGTAGAAAACCAATATGTATGTCCGGAAATCGACGATACTTTTGAATTGGATATTAAAAATGGAAGACATCCTGTAATCGAAAAGCAATTACCGGTTGGAACTCCTTATATTGCAAATGATGTTTTCTTAGATAGAGAAACGCAGCAGATTATTATGATCACCGGGCCTAACATGTCGGGTAAATCTGCTATATTAAGACAAACGGCTTTAATTGTGCTTCTTGCTCAAATGGGAAGTTTTGTTCCGGCAGATAGCGTTAGAATGGGAATTGTAGATAAGATTTTTACAAGAGTAGGAGCCTCGGATAATATTTCGATGGGAGAATCTACTTTTATGGTCGAGATGAATGAAACGGCTTCGATTTTGAATAATATTTCAGATCGCAGTTTGGTTCTTTTAGATGAAATTGGAAGAGGAACGAGTACATATGATGGAATTTCGATTGCCTGGGCTATTGCCGAATTCCTGCATGAACATCCTTCAAAAGCTAAAACCTTATTTGCAACGCATTATCATGAATTGAATGAAATGACAGAATTGCTTCCTAGAATTCAAAATTATAATGTTGCTGTAAAAGAGTTAAAAGATACAGTTCTTTTTGTTAGAAAGCTTGTAAAAGGAGGCAGTGCGCACAGTTTTGGAATTCACGTAGCAAAAATGGCCGGAATGCCGCAGCTTGTGATTTCAAAAGCTCAGAAGCTTTTAAAGAAATTAGAGAAGAATCATTCAAGTGAAGCTCTAAATGGCATAAAATCGGCTAATGATGAAATGCAGATGAGTTTCTTTAATTTAGATGATCCTTTGTTAGAAGAAATAAAAGAAGAGATCTTGAGTCTTGATATAAACGCAATCACACCGGTCGAAGCGCTGATGAAGCTTAATGAGATAAAGCGAATGCTGGTTAAGAAATAATTTTGAAAAAAAAATCAATTTTAAAGTTTAGGTTATCAGAATGTTATAAAATAACTGAATTTTTTTTTCAAAAAACGCTTGTGTAATTGAATAAATGTCCTAAATTTGCACTCGCAATACGGAACAAGTCAAGTATTGTAGTTCTTACAAGAATTTGAAATGCGAAAATAGCTCAGTTGGTAGAGCGCGACCTTGCCAAGGTCGAGGTCGCGGGTTCGAGCCCCGTTTTTCGCTCAAAACCATATAATGCTCGGATGGTGAAATTGGTAGACACGCTGGACTTAAAATCCAGTGAACAGCAATGTTCGTGCGGGTTCAAGTCCCGCTCTGAGTACTAAAGCCTCTTCTTTTGAAGAGGCTTTTTTTATTATGCAAATTCTTAAACGCACTAAAGTGCTGAAATTCTAAGGTTTCTGAGGATCTAAAATCAACAATCTAAATTCTAAAATCAAAATATGGGTGCTTTTGTAATTAGCAGGCGTTTTAACGACGAATATAAATTCGTATTTACTTCGAGGAAAGGGAAGGTGATTTTTACAAGTTTGAGTTATGAATTAAGGTTTGAGTGTGAGGAGGATATTGAGAGGTTTAAAAAGACAATTGAGCTTTCTAAATTTTTAAAGTTTAAAGGTTCTGGCGGGAAATATTTTTTTAAATTGATGCTGGATGGTGTTCATTTTGCAACAAGTAGAAAATATACTACGGAATTGCTTCTTCAGAAAGGGATAAAAGAAATCGTTACGTATGCTTTTAAATCTGAGATTTTAGATTTTTCGTCTAGTGAGTCTATTTTTGAAGATGAAGAGGTTCTTGTTGAAGAGGAGGAGGAGATAGGGTGATAAAAAAAAGCGTTCACAAAAGTGAACGCTTTTTTTGCTGTAAATAATGACTAAGATCTTGAGATTTGGTCAAAAAAAAACCATCGATTTCGATGGTTTTAAAATTTTTAGAACTTAGGTTCTAATTATTTTTTTACTTCTTTAGCAGCTTCTTCTACTTTTGCAGCAGCAGAATCAACTTTAGCAGCAGCAGAATCAACAGTTGCAGCAGCAGAATCAACTACAGTAGCAGCAGAATCAACAGCAACAGCAGTAGAATCTACAGTTTCAGTAGCTGCAGCGTCAGCTTTTTTACAAGATACAACAGTTAAAACAGCAACAACAGCTAAACTTAAAAATACTTTTTTCATCTTACTTTATTATAAAAGGTTAATTATTAATTCGTGGCAAAGATATAAATTTTTTAATATGTAAAATATTTTTTCACTTTTTTTTTAAAATATTTTCCTTGCTCACGTTTATCTTATTTATCAAACAATATGCCAAATTTATAAAATTATCTTAAATTGTTTAATATTTCGTGTAAATAATTTTTTATTGAATATTCTATCGTAAAATTGGCTGTTTCGACTGCGTAGATTGCAGTTTGTTTTGTATTTTAAGGATTATTAAATAATGGTAAATGGTCAAAAAAAGGCATCTTAGTTCTGTTTTGATAAAATATTGTGCTGAAAAAGTCATTTTAGCGATTGCGTTTTCATGAAACAACTCTCATAATGGTTTCTGTTGCACCTTTGTTATCTTGAATAAATAATCGGGAGATTTCGCTTTTTTCTTTTAAAAAGTTTTCATCGTTCAGGAGCTTATCAAAAATTTCTTTTAATTCAGATATGTTATGTATTGGCGTGCAGCCTTTTAAGCTGACTAATGAAACAGCTTCGGCAAAATTTGAATAATTAGGGCCAATTACAATTGGAATTCCAAATGTGGCTGGTTCCAGAATATTGTGGATTCCGGGATTTCCAAATCCGCCGCCAACATAGGCAATTGTTCCGTAACTGTAGATTTTAGTCAGAATTCCAATTGTGTCAATTATAAACACATTATAATGACTTAAATCCTTATTTTCTTTCTCAGAAAACAAAAGCGCAGACTTTGTAATTTGCGATTTGAGAGTTGAAATTTGATCTGGCTTAATATTATGAGGTGCAATGATGAATTTTATATTTTCTGGCGCCTGATTAATATATTCAGCAATTAAAGCTTCATCTTTAGGCCATGAACTTCCGATAACGATAGTTTTCTGATTGTTTTTAAAACGGTCAATATAATCTAAAGTATTGTCTCTTTCTAAAATAGCATTTACGCGATCAAAACGAGTATCACCGGAAACAATTACATTATTGAATCCAATTGCTTCAATTTTTTGTTTTGAACTTTCATTCTGGACAAAAAAGTAAGTGAATGCATTTAGTGCTTTTCTGTAAAAACCGCCATACCATTTAAAAAACATCTGATTGTCTCTAAAAATTCCTGAAATCAAATAAGTCGGTGTTTTACTTTTTTCTAATTCCTTTAAATAGTTTAACCAAAATTCATATTTAATAAAAAATGCAAATTCAGGATGAACTAGTTTTAAAAATCTTTTGGCATTGTTTTTTGTGTCCAGAGGCAGGTAAATAGTAACATCCGCAACTGTGTTATTTTTACGCACTTCGTATCCAGATGGTGAAAAAAAGGTTACAATGATTTTATGCGCCGGATATTTTTCTTTTATTTTTTCGATAACCGGAAGCCCTTGTTCGTATTCGCCAAGTGAAGCGGAATGAAACCAGATGGTTTTATCTTCCGACTTTATTTTTTCTTCTAAAATAGAAAATATATTTTTTCGGCCTTCAACAAAAAGCTTAATTTTCGGACTAAATAATGCTATGATTTTAAGGAAAAATCCTGCGGCAGAAACGACTGAATTGTATAAAAAAAGCATGTAATAATTTTTGCAGCTAAATTACATTTCTTTCGACTATTTTCATTGGTTTGAAGCTATTAATAACTATTTTTGTTCCTCCTTTTAGAGATTTCTGTCTAAAATAGAGTCTTTAATTTTAAACATTATTCGAAAATGAAAAAAATACAAATGGTTGACTTAAAAAGTCAATACGAAAAAATAAAAAGTACTGTTGACGCTTCAATTCAGGAAGTTTTAGACACAAACACTTATATAAACGGACCTTTGGTTCATCAATTTCAAAAAAATCTTGAAGACTATTTAGGAGCAAAACACGTAATTCCATGTGCAAATGGAACAGATGCTTTGCAAATTGCAATGATGGCTCTGGATTTAAAACCAGGTGATGAAGTTATTACTGCTGATTTTACTTTTGCAGCAACCGTTGAAGTGATTGCTTTATTACAATTAACGCCGGTTTTGGTTGATGTTGATTTGCATAATATGAACATCGATATTGATGCCGTTAAAAAAGCCATTACTCCAAAAACTAAAGCAATTGTTCCAGTACATTTATTTGGACGCGCTGCTAATATGGATGCGATTATGGAAATTGCAGCAGAACATAATTTATATGTAATCGAAGATAATGCGCAGGCAATTGGTGCTGATTATATTTCAAAATCTGGAACTAAAAGCAAAGTTGGTGTTATTGGACACGTTGCGGCAACTTCATTTTTTCCTTCTAAAAATTTAGGATGCTATGGAGACGGCGGGGCTATTTTTACAAATGATGATAAATTAGCGCACATCATCCGCGGAATCGTAAATCACGGGATGTACGAGCGTTACCATCATGATGTTGTAGGTGTAAATTCACGTTTAGATAGTATTCAGGCCGGAGTTTTAAATGCAAAACTACCTTTGTTAGATGAATACAATACAGCACGTCGTTTAGCGGCTTCAAAATACAATGCCGCTTTTGCTGGAAATAAACACATTATTACACCAGAATTTGATGCAAATGAAAATGATCACGTTTTTCATCAATATGTTTTAAGAATTTTAGATGCTGATAGAAATGCTTTAATGCAGTATTTATTAGATAAAGGAATTCCATGCGCTATTTATTATCCAATTCCATTGCATTCTCAAAAAGCATATTTAGATCCTCGTTATAAAGAAGAGCAATTTCCGGTTACAAATCAATTAGTGCAAGAAGTGATTGCTTTACCAATGCATACTGAACTTGATGACGAACAGATCAAATTTATTACAGATTCAGTTTTAGAGTTTTTAAATAAATAATTAACAGCCAAAATAACCACAAAAAACCAAGTAAATGAAAGTATTAGTAACAGGAGGATTAGGATTTATAGGTTCTCACACGGTAGTCGAATTGCAAAATGAAGGCTTTGAAGTTGTGATAATTGATAATCTTTCAAATTCTTCAGAAGATGTTTTAAAAGGAATTACTGCAATTACAGGAAAAACGCCTTTATTCGAAAAAATTGATTTAAGAGAAAAAAGTGCCGTTCAGGATTTCTTTAAAAAACATAATGATGTTACTGGAGTAATTCATTTTGCAGCTTCAAAAGCAGTTGGTGAAAGTGTTGAACAGCCTTTGTTGTATTATGAAAATAACATTAGCAGTTTAGTTTATCTTTTACAGGAATTGCAGCAAAAACCTGAGGCAAGTTTTATTTTTAGCTCGTCATGTACCGTTTACGGTCAAGCCGAAAAAATGCCAATTACAGAAAATGCTCCAGTTCAAATTGCAATGTCTCCTTACGGAAACACAAAACAAATTGGAGAAGAAATCATTACAGATACAGCTAAAGTAACTAATATAAGTGCTATTTTATTGCGTTATTTTAATCCGGTTGGAGCACATTCGTCGGCTGAAATTGGAGAATTGCCTTTGGGAGTTCCGCAAAATTTAGTACCTTTTATTACGCAGACTGGAGTAGGATTACGTCAGGAATTATCGGTTTTTGGAAATGATTATCCAACACCAGACGGAACCGCAGTTCGTGATTATATTCACGTTGTCGATTTGGCAAAAGCGCACGTAATTGCATTACAGCGTTTATTGAACAAAAAGAATTTAGAAAAAGTAGAAACTTTTAATTTAGGTACTGGTACAGGAAGTTCTGTGTTAGAAGTAATTCATAGTTTTGAAAAAGTAAGTGATAAAAAATTACCGTTCAAAATTATGCCAAGACGTGAAGGTGATGTTACAGAAGCTTATGCAAACACAGATAAAGCAAATAATGTTTTAGGCTGGAAAGCAGAATTAAGTTTAGACGAAGCAATGGAAAGTGCTTGGAAATGGGAACAAAAGGTTCGTTCTTAATTTTAGTATTCAGTGGTCAGTTTTTAGTAATCAGTTGCTAGTAACTATATAAAAAAATCTCAAATGATCATTTAGATTGTTTGAGATTTTTTATTTTAGGTAAATTTATTTTGTAAATTTATAAGATTAAAATGTAGGAATTATGAGCTCAGAAAAGGAAAATAAAAAAAATGATAAGGTAGAAGAACCAAGAATAGAATATGAAATTCAAAAGCCTAAATTCAAAGGAATAGATCCCGAAACTTTTGATTTTGACGCTGAGTTTGAAAAAGGAATGACTTTAGAAGAGGCGAAAGCAGAATCGAAAAGGAGAATTAGAGAATGGTGGGGAAAATAGAAGTTATTTTTACGCCATTAGTAATTAGTTACCTTGATGATTTGGTTGTAATTTTATACAAAAAACAATATTTTGGTTTTATAGAATCTGCAGAAGAATATGTTGACAATATTTATGATGCCGTTCCGGAAATAATTAAAAGATCTCTTCACAAGAAAACCCCAAAATCACTTCAATGTTTAGGTTCGAATTATATTTTTTATAAATCAAATGCAAGAACAACTTGGTATATTTTCTTTGAGAAAAGAGATCAGAATTATGTAATAACTGGAATTACAAATAATTATGCAGAAGAAGCAAAAGAGCTATAAAAACAAAATCCTCATAAACATTTCGTTCATGAGGATTTTTTTTATTTATACAATTAATACTGATCACTAAAAAACTGAATACTGATTACTTAAAAATTAAGCATTCGCAGTAACCGCTTCTTTATCAATTTTATTAATCAAACCAGCTAATACTTTTCCTGGGCCAACTTCGGTGAATAAAGTAGCACCGTCGGCGATCATCTGCTGTACAGATTGCGTCCATTTTACAGGAGCAGTCAACTGAATGATTAAATTCTTTTTAATTTCGTTTGCATCAGAAACTGCATTTGCAGTTACGTTTTGATACACTGGGCAGATTGGAGTAGAAAAAGTAGTTGCTTCAATTGCAGCGGCTAATTCTTCTCTTGCCGGTTCCATCATTGGCGAGTGAAATGCGCCACCAACAGGTAAAATTAACGCACGTTTTGCTCCTGCAGCTTTCATTGCTTCACAAGCTTTTTCAACTGCTGAAGTTTCTCCGGAAATTACTAATTGTCCAGGGCAGTTATAGTTTGCAGCAACTACAATTCCGTCAATAGAAGCACAAACTTCTTCAACAATATTATCAGCTAAGCCTAAAACTGCTGCCATTGTAGATGGGGTAATTTCACAGGCTTTTTGCATTGCTAAAGCACGCTGAGAAACTAATTTCAAACCATCTTCAAAAGATAAAGCTCCATTGGCAACCAAAGCTGAAAATTCTCCTAAAGAATGTCCTGCAACCATTTCTGGTTTAAAATCATCGCCTAAAGTTTTTGCTAAAATAACAGAGTGTAAAAATACGGCTGGCTGTGTAACTTTAGTTTCTTTTAGTTCTTCGGCAGTACCTTCAAACATAATATCAGTAATTCTAAAACCTAAAATTTCGTTAGCTTTTTCGAATAATTCTTGGGCTAAAGCCGAGTTTTCATATAAGTCTTTGCCCATTCCTGTAAACTGTGCGCCCTGACCCGGAAATACGTATGCTTTCATTTGTCTAATTTAATTTTTACTTTTTTTTTAAAATTGAAAATTAGTTTCAATTGGAAGGCAAAAGTACTATTTTTTTAGCTCGTATAATCCTTAAACATATAAATCCATGCTAATCTTGAAAATCGAAGATTGAAAGAAGTGAGTAAAGTAATCACAACTGCGATGATTGGAATAATTCTTAAATCGAAATTCGTCTCAAAGAAAAACTGAGCAATACAATACGTTGCAATTCCCTGAGCGACTGTTAATCCGTAGTTTACATACATAGCACCAAAGAAATAACCAGGCTCTTTTTGAAATTTATAATTACAATGACTGCAGTATTCATTCATTTTTGGAAGACCGAAAGTTAAAAAAATATTTTTATCTGTAAATACTTTTCCTTTATGACAAATCGGACATTCGTTGCTTAAAATATGAGTTAATGCATTTGACATGATATTGTTGTTTTTTATTTATACAAAGGTAATTCAGAGCAGGATAAAAGTCTTTTTTATATCTTCGCTTATTATAGCACAATAAAGACATTTGTTATGAAGAAATACCCAATTTACAGTGTTCAGAATTTTAGCTGCAATGATATTCATCGTGATTTTTACGCGAATACATTTAAAGAGCATCTAAAAAGCCACAGTTTTGTCGAAGAACCGCACCGGCATGATTCCTATTTAATGGTATTTTTTACAAAAGGTTCCGGACAGCACGAAGTCGATTTTGATCAATTTGAAATAAAAAGAGGAAGCTTGTTTGTGCTGCAACCCGGACAAATGCATCATTGGAGTTTGTCTGAAGATATTGAAGGTTTTGTAATTATCTTTTCGCAGGAATTGTACAATTTGTATTTCGGACAAAAAAATATCAACGATTATAATTTTTATCATTCCATTCATAACCGGCCTGAAATGGTTTTTGAGGAAAAAGAAATTCCTAAAATCCAGCCTTATTTTAATTTGCTGATTCAGGAAAACAACGAAAGTAATAGATATCAGCTCGATAAAATGCTGAATCTGTTAGATTCAATTCATATAGAAATTGCCCGAAAATACAGTGAAACGTATTCCCATCAAACGCATTCGTACAATATTAAAATCAACAAGTTTGAATCGCTTTTGGAGGAATATTTCAGAACCGAAAAACTGCCGTCTTTCTACGCAGAAAAATTAAATATTACATTAAAACACTTAAACAGAATCTGCAACGAAATCCTCCAAAAAACCGCAACAGAAGTTATAACAGATCGCGTAATCCTTGAAATAAAACGAATGTTGATCGATAAACAATTAGCGGTAAATGAAGTAGCATTTAAAGTAGGCTACGAAGATTACTCCTATTTTTCCCGATTCTTTAAAAAACAAACAGGAATGTCGCCAACAGAATTTCGAAATACAGTGCGATAAGTTTTAAGTTTGCCACCAATTACACGAATTTTCACGAATTGTTTTTTTTTTTTTTTGCCACAGATTAAAAGGATTAAAAAGATTAAAAAGATTTTTTTCTGCATTGTTAAGAATAAATAATCCGTGAAAATCCTTTTAATCTGTGGCAGATAAAAAAAAACATTTTCAGTTTTGAAAGAAAAAAATTAGTGGAAATTCGTGTAATTAGTGGCAAACAAAAAAAAGCCTGCACTCCCGATAAAAGGTGCAGGCTTCTTAACCAACCAAATTAAAACCTATTATAAAGTATTAAGCTTGTTTTACAAATTGTAATTCAATGTTTAATTTTACTTCTTCTCCAACTAAAACGCCTCCAGTTTCAAGAGCTGAGTTCCAGTTTAATCCCCAATCTTTACGATTAATTTTTCCTTCTATGCTTAAACCTACTTTTGTATTTCCCCAAGGATCAGTTAAGATTCCGCTGTATTCTACAGGAAAAGTTACGCTTTTAGAAACACCTTTAATGTTTAAATCTCCAGTAATTTCATAGCTTCCTTCATTAACTTTTTTGAATGAAGTAGCTTTGAAAGTCAATTTTGGATGATTCTCAGCATCAAAGAAATCTCCGCTTCTTAAATGTCCGTCTCTGTCTGCATTTGCAGTATCAACTGAAGCAATATCAGCAGAAAATTCAATAGTTGCATTTTCAAAGTTGTCTCCTTCTGTAGTAATTGTTGCATCGTAAGTTCCAAATTTACCTGAAACATTTGTAAACATCATGTGTTTAACTTTAAAACCAATTTCTGAATGTGTTGGGTCAATTGACCATTTTGTAGTTGCCATAATTTTTATTTTTTAAATAATTAATTTCATTTTGATAGGACAAAGTTACTTCGGTAGTCTTCATTTGGCACTTAACCTAGATTAAGAAATAAAATAACTTTTTGATTTCCTGTTTGTTTTGTTTTTGTTGTTTGAAAAATTGCTGTCGAATTAATAGTTCATCGGAATGTCCATTAATAAAAATTCAGCATCTGTATTTGCTTTAATATTTAAAGTATCAGTTCCTGAAATTCCAACCGCATCACGAGAATTTAATTCCTGACCGTTGATGGTAACATTTCCTTTTAAAACGAAAGCATAAACTCCGTTTCCTTCTTTTTTAATTTTATATTCCGTAGAAATCCCGGCATCAAAATTCCCCATGTTGAACCAAGCGTCTTGATGAATCCAAACTCCTTCATCATCTGTATTTGGAGATAAAATCTGAGACAATTTATTGTGTCTGTCAGCAACATCTAAAGTAATTTGCTGGTAACGCGGTGCAACGTTTCTTTTATTTGGAAACAACCAGATTTGCAACAATTTAGTCTGCTGATCGGCATTTGGGTTAAACTCACTATGCTGCACTCCGGTTCCGGCACTCATAACCTGAATATCGCCATTTTTGATGATTTCAGTATTCCCCATGCTGTCTTTGTGAGCTAAATCACCTTCCAACGGAATCGTAATGATTTCCATATTATCGTGAGGATGCGTTCCAAATCCCATTCCGCCGGCAATTGTGTCATCGTTCAAAACACGAAGTGCTCCAAACTGAATTCTGTCCGGATTGTACCAGCTTGCAAAACTAAAACTGTGATAAGCATTAAGCCATCCGTGATTTGCATTTCCTCTTGTTTCTGCTTTGTGTAATACTATATTTTCCATGATTTTGTCTTTTATTGATTTTGATAGTACAAAGATACAGTCAAGGTCAAGGAAAGGCACTTAACCTAGATTAAGTTCTTTAAGGAGCTGAGTTTTTGAGGTTCTAAGGTACTAAGGTTTTAGGTGCAAAGGTTTTTCTGGAGCAGAAATTTTAGTTTTCAAAAGACCTGACGTCCCGCTATTCGTTTCACACGAGCGATAGCGAACTGACGAAGTAATCTTTTGTGTCTCGTTAAAGAAACGAGATACAAAAGGATTTCCACTTCTATCGGGGCTAAACTAGAAGTTTTTGTTTCAAAAGTTATTTAGATGTAAAATAACAGAAGTATAAAGGTTTCAGTTTGTCATCCTGAGGAACGAAGGATCACACAAGAAATTCCGTCTGCATAATCGCCAATCTTTGTCGAATTCCGAGTGTGATCCTTCGTTCCTCAGGATGACAAGATTGCGCTGAATTATTTAATTCTAATTAATTTCCCTTTTCCTACCACCTCGTCAAGATAATTTGCAGAAGAACTTTGCTTATCATGCATATTAAATAGAATAGTGTCTTTTGTAATTTGGTCTTTTGAAATGCTGATAATCAAATCAGTATTAATGAAATTATCCAATAATATTACATTTCCATAAGAAATTTTCCCTTTTGGTAAATACTTGTTATCAAATTTGAAAACACTATCGTTAAAAGTAATTTTATCTTTTTGAATATAAGAATTGTCTTCTTCAATTAAATAATTGTAACGGCCATTAAGCTTATCTGTTTTTTGGCTTAAGTTAATGGAAAATAGTATTATTATTAAGGCAAGATATTTCATAATGTTTCTAACTGTATTGATTAATAAACTGCTGTACAACTACATCCGTATTCTCATGGCGTTTTTTTCTTTCCAAAGCAATCGGCGGCGCAGCTCTTTCAAGGCAATCCTGAACAGCACAAGTTTCACAGGTAACACCAACAATTCGTTTTACTAAAGGTTTTCCATCAATGAATTTAAATTTCTTTTTCATTGTCGGATTAATTAAAATGCCGACAGATATGCTTCTGATATAATTTTCTGCAAAAGGATCTTTTGTTGCCGATGAAAAAACCAAATATTCGTTTCCGCTATTGGCGTAGCTTGATATTTGCGCGTCAAAAAAATGAGATTTATTTTGTTTGATAGCTTCGTCTATAGTTTTAACCGAAACCCATCTTCTGCAATAATGTTCGTTGGTTTCGTTAGCATGCGGTTCCTGCTGATGTGTAATATGTAATTCTTTATTGATTTGGTAGACATCAGAATTAATTCGGTGTGATAATCTTAAAAAGAATAAATTTTTAAGCTGAAAATCTTTCGGTAATAAATTAGTTAATCGCTGATAAAAAGATTCTGGCGAAACTTCAAAACTTTCTATTAATTGAACAAATTCTTCCGGTTTTGGATTTTCATTTTCCAAAAAAGAATTGATTTTATCAACCACTAATTTTCTCGGTAACAATAAAGCACCGGCAAAATAAGAAGCATAAAAGTTATGCAGAACCTGATCGAAATTTTCAAACTTAATCCAGCTGAAAGTCAATAAACGATCTGAGATTTTTAAATAATTATAAGCGATTTCTTTGGCAAGAATAAAAGCTTTCTGCGGAGCATCGAGTTCTGTAGAAAGTAATAAAGTTTTGCTTTTAGGAACATAAATTGAACGTAAATCGCCCAAAGCTTCCTGATCTGTAAAAGCAATTTCTTTGATGTTGTATTCGAATTCTTCTTTTAAAATTGCTTCCAATTCTTCAATACTTATTTTAGAATAAAGATTAATTTGAAACGACTTCGAAAATGCAATTACTTTTTCTTCTAAATCTTCAAAATAATTACTGTGCGCTTCCTGATACGAACGTAAAGCGGCCAAAAAGAAACTTTCACGGCTTAAATTATAATGTTGTGCAATTTCGATAATCGTACTAATAAAGGCATTGACTTTTGCAGGAGCATTGGCGATAATATCAATTAAATCAGCTTCCTGAATTCCGAAAAGCTCCAACGGAATCTCTTTTAAAATACCTGATTTTAAGATTTCGCCAATCGGAGCGAGATTATTATCGAGTTTTAAAGATACCATTTGATCGTAAGTGACGTCCAGATGTTCGCAGAGAAGCAAAATTTTATCTGTTTTTGGATATTTTTTTCCCTTCTCAATCTCGTTTAAATACGATTTTGAAAGATTTGTCAATTTAGCCAAGCCAAAAAGTGACAGATTTTTCTGCGTTCTGACTTGCTTCAATTTTAGTCCGAAGATCAGCTTTATATAGTCTTTTTCAATATCCATGAACCAAATATAGTTATTCTAAAAATAATCGCCAAAAAATTATTTTTCATTTTTAGCGAACGTTCGCTTGTTTTGTAAAAAACTTTTTTCTAATATTGTGGTGTAGAAAATATTAATTATCAGTTTGTTATGTTTTATTGTTTTTGAAAAACAGGTAAACGATTCAATTGCTGCTAATCAAATTAAAAACCACAGCTATGAAAAACCAATTAGAAATTACCGAAACGGCGATGGAATTTTTAGCCGAAAAGAAGCTTCGTTATCCAAAGATCTGGACAGAAGAAGCGATTGTTTTTATAACCGAATTGCATAGAAAATTCGAATCACAGCGAAAACTATTGCTTTTACAGCGCGAGCAAAAACAAGTCACTTTTGATCAGGGAATTATGCCGGTTTTTATTCCAGAAACCAAAAGTGTAAGAGAGGGCAATTGGAAAGCGGGAGAAATTCCGAAAGATTTACTAGATCGTAGAGTGGAAATTACCGGACCAGTTGATCGTAAAATGATTATCAATGCATTGAACTCAGGAGCCAAAACTTTTATGGCCGATTTTGAAGACAGCACTTCGCCAACCTGGCAAAATCTAATGGAAGGCCAGCTGAATTTAATCGACGCGGTTAATAAAACAATTACACATACTGATTTGGTAAAGCAAAAATCGTATCATTTAAATGAAAAAATCGCAGCATTAATTGTTCGTCCGAGAGGTTTGCATTTGCCGGAAAAACATGTTTTAATCGAGGGAAATGAAGTTTCGGGTTCTTTGGTAGATTTTGGTTTGTATGTTTTTCATAATCATAAACGACTTTTAGAAAACAATTCTGGACCGTATTTCTACATTCCGAAATTAGAACATTATCTGGAAGCACGTTGGTGGAATAATGTAATTGATTTTACCGAGGATTATTTGAAACTAAAAAGAGGAACGATAAAAGTGACGGTTTTAATTGAAACCATAACGGCAAGTTTTCAATTAGATGAAATCATTTACGAATTAAAAGAGCATATCGTTGGTTTGAACTGCGGACGCTGGGATTATATTTTCTCTTATATCAAAAAGTTTAGAAAAAATCCAAAATTCATTGTTCCGGATCGTGATCAGGTAACTATGACTTCGCCTTTTATGAATGCTTATTCAAATTTGGTAATTCAAAGATGTCATAAACGTGGAATTCATGCGATTGGGGGAATGGCAGCGCAGATTCCGATTCGAAATAATGAAGAAGCCAATGCTGTCGCTTTCGCAAAAGTAAAAACCGACAAAGAACGTGAAGTTAAAAACGGACACGACGGAACCTGGGTAGCACATCCGGATTTGGTTTCGCTGGCAAAAGAAATTTTTGATAAAGGAATGCCGACTCCAAATCAAATTCATATTAAAAGAGAACATCGAAAAATTACAGAAGCTGATTTAATTGAACCACCAATTGGAATCATTACTGAAAATGGTGTTCGAAAAAATATCAATGTTGGGGTTTTGTACCTGGCTTCATGGTTAAACGGACAAGGCGCAGCCGCATTGCATAATTTAATGGAAGACGCTGCAACAGCCGAAATTTCGAGATCGCAATTGTGGCAATGGCTTCAGAATAAAGTGCTTTTGGATAATGGGCGAAAATTAGATTTGGCGTATTATCATGAATTGGCTTTAGACGAATTCAGAAAAATAAAAGAAGAACTGGGAGAAGAAAATCACGAAAAACAACAATTTCCATTGGCTGAAAAAGTACTGGAAAGATTAGTAGTAAATACTGATTTCGTTGACTTTTTGACTATTCCGTGTTACAAATATTTGTAAAAGAATTGATTAGAATCCCTGCAAGGTTTTCAAAACCTTGTAGGTATCGTGATCGTAATTACAAATACCTACAAGGTCAAAAAAAGACCTTGCAGGAAATTAAAAACACCTATTACTTACTAACCACTTAAACTATACTTATGAAAACAACAGAAGACAGAATTCAGGAATTGATTAACGATTGGATCACGAACCCAAGATGGAAAGGTGTTGAACGTCCTTACACTGCGAGTGAAGTTGTGACGCTTCAGGGATCGTATAAAATTGAGCATTCTATTGCGAAAATGGGTGCAGAGAAATTATGGAAAAAGTTAAAAAGTCAGGATTATGTAGCTGGTTTGGGCGCGTTAACTGGAAATCAGGCGATTCAGGAAGTTGATGCAGGTTTGGAAGCGATTTATTTAAGCGGATGGCAGGTTGCTGCTGATGCAAATCTGGCGGGAGAAATGTATCCTGACCAATCACTTTATCCGGTAAACAGCGTTCCGATGGTGGTAAAAAAGATCAATAATGCTTTATTGCGTGCTGATCAGATTCAAACTGTAAATAAAATTGAAGATAGAAAAGATTATTTGGTTCCGATTGTAGCTGATGCGGAAGCAGGTTTTGGCGGCAACTTAAATGCTTTCGAATTAATGAAATCGATGATTGAAGCAGGAGCTTCCGGAGTTCATTTTGAAGATCAGCTGAGTTCTGCTAAAAAATGCGGACACTTGGGCGGAAAGGTTTTGGTTCCTACTCAGGAAGCGATCAATAAATTAATTGCGGCGCGTTTGGCTGCGGATGTTATGGGCGTTTCAACTTTAATCGTTGCCAGAACAGATGCTGAAGCTGCTAATTTATTAACGAGTGACGCAGATCCAAGAGACAGGAAATTCTTAACTGGTGAAAAAACTGCCGAAGGCTTTTTCTATGTAAATAACGGAATCGAACAGGGAATTGCTAGAGGCTTAAGCTACGCGCCTTACGCTGATTTAATTTGGATGGAAACCAGTAATCCGGATTTAGAATTTGCGAGAAAGTTTGCAACAGCTATGAAAAAAGAATTCCCGGATAAAATGCTGGCATACAATTGTTCTCCGTCTTTCAATTGGGCGGCGAAATTAACCGTTGCCGAAATGGAAACGTTTAGAGAAGATTTAGCGGCAATGGGCTATAAATTCCAATTCATTACTTTGGCCGGATTCCATGCTTTGAATACAAGCATGTTTGAATTGTCTAAAGCGTATAAAGAACGCGGAATGGCGGGTTACTCTGAATTGCAGGAACGTGAATTCGCTTTGCAGAAAAACGGATTCAGAGCGGTAAAACATCAGGCTTTTGTTGGTACTTCTTATTTTGATGCCGTTCAAAATACGGTTATGATAGGAAGGTCTTCAATAACAGCAATGAAACATTCTACTGAGGT
Source organism: Flavobacterium sp. HSC-32F16 (assembly GCF_024171645.1). Taxonomy (GTDB): domain Bacteria; phylum Bacteroidota; class Bacteroidia; order Flavobacteriales; family Flavobacteriaceae; genus Flavobacterium. The sequence goes on from NZ_JALKAC010000002.1 coordinate 1,083,062, forward strand.
TGAGCAATTTTAATTCAAAAGAAAGGCCAGTTCATTGAACTGGCTTTTTTGTTTTTGCCACAGATTTCACAGATTAAAAGGATTAAAAAAATGTTGCCACGAATTACACAAATTTCCACGAATTTTATTTTAATTTTTAAATCAATTAATTCGTGGAAATTTGTGTAATTCGTGGCTAAAAAAAATCACTTTAATCCTTTTAATCTGTGGCAAAAAAACTTATTTCTTCAAAAGTCGAGCTTTCATTTTGCTAAAAAATTCGGGTGTTACGCCAATGAAAGAAGCGATTTGTTTTTGAGGAACTTTATGAACTAATGTTCCGTATTTTTTAGTGAATTTTTCAAAACGTTCTTCGGCGGGTAAACTTAAATTGTCCATTAATCTTTGTTGATTAGCAACTAAAGAATTTTCAATTAAAATTCTAAAAAAGCGTTCCAGTTTCGGAATTTCAAGATACAATTGTTCCTGATTTTCTTTGGATAACGAAACAACTTCAGCCTCTTCTAAAACTTCAATAAAAAGCTGTCCTGGTTTTTGAGAAAAAAAGCTGTACATGTCGCTCATCCACCAGCCTTCGCAGGCAAATGATAATACATGTTCTACAATATTATCATTGATATTGAAACTTCTTAGGATACCTGAATTTACAAAATACGAATGCTTGCAGACTTCGCCGGCGTTTAATAAAAGCGTTTTGGCTTTATAAGTGTTTGTTTCCAGTTTAGATAAAAAAAGTGCCTGTTCCTCTGGTGTCAGCGAAACGTGTTTTGCAATGTTTTCAAGAATTAATGCCATTATTTTTTATCGTCGATTAAGGTAAATGAAGTTGCTTTAAATCTATCTCCTTTAATTTCTCCCGTAACTAAAGCTTTGCTGATTGCATTGCAAAAACCTTTTTCTGAATGTGCATCTCCATGATCGTGGATAGTTGTTCCGTCAACAAAATAGCTTTTCCCATCAATGCGAACGGCTAAATCACAGCTTTTACCTTTCATTCCGAATTGGCATTCTCCGCATGAAGCTTCTACGATTGTGGGTTTATCAAATTTCTTTTTGCTTTGAGCCTGAACTGCGATTCCAATAAAAAGGAATATCGCTAATAAAATATTTTTCATAGTTAAGAATTTACAGTTATTAATTTCGCCGTTTCTTTGGCGCGTTCGGTTACTTTTTCAATTGGAGTGGCTAATGAATCGTGGCTTAAAATAACTCCCATTCGGCGATAGGGTCTTGAAGTGGGTTTGCCAAAAATCCTAAAATCAGTTTTTGCTAAAGCGGCTACTTTTTCAATTCCGGTAAAAGTTGGGTTTGTAGAATCTTCGGATGCTAAAATTACGGCACTCGCTCCAGCTTTTTCTAAAGTAATTTCGAAAATAGGAAGACTTAAAATCGCTCTTAAATGCAATTCGAATTCATTAAAATTCTGAGTTCCTGCCAAAGTTACCATTCCGGTATCATGCGGACGCGGAGAAAGTTCAGAGAAATAAACGCCTTCTTTAGTTAAGAAAAATTCAACACCAAAAAGCCCGGCACCGCCAAGCGCTTCGGTAATTTTTTCGGCCATATCCTGCGCTTCGTATAAATCGGCTTCAGAAACTTGTGCCGGCTGCCAGCTTTCCTGATAATCACCGCGTTCTTGTCTGTGGCCAATTGGAGCACAAAACAATGTTGGGTTATTATTTTGAGTAATCGTTAAAAGCGTAATTTCTGAATGAAAATCTACAAAAGCTTCCACAATTACTTCAATGACATCACCGCGAGAACCCGCTACGGCGTATTGCCATGCTTTCTCAATATCGCTTTCAGTTTTGATTGTTGATTGCCCTTTTCCTGACGAAGACATTAATGGTTTTACTACGCAGGGAATTCCAACTTCCTGAACGGCTTTTTGTAGTTCTTCTGCTGATGTTGCGTATTGGTATTTGGCTGTTTTTAAGCCTAATTCTTTTGAAGCCAAATCACGAATAGCTTTACGGTTCATAGTAAAGTTTGCCGCTTTCGCTGAAGGAACAACAGTGATGCCTTGTTTTTCGTAATCGTAAAAGCGTTCGGTTCGAATGGCTTCTATTTCAGGAACTATAAAATCGGGTTGGTGTTTGGCTACGATTCGGTCAAGAGCTTCGCCATCAAGCATATTGATAACTTCAAAACCATGAGCAACCTGCATGGCTGGTGCATTTTCGTAACTGTCAACTGCAATTATGGTTTGTCCGATTCGTTGTGCGGCAATGACAAATTCTTTGCCTAATTCGCCTGAACCTAGGAGTAGTATTTTCATTTTTTTTAATTTAAAGTTTGGTTGTTTTGGCTCGCTTTTACAATAATTAAACTGCTGATAAAAGTTAGAATTATTAATACGAATGAGAGAAATAAGATCATTAGTATTGAAAACAAAACTTGATAAGGAATTTGTGTGTTAATTACTGATGAAATTCCGTTTACGAATATTCCAATAAGATATATTATAAAAAGAGCTATTATAATTTTTGAACTTACTCCAAAAGAAAATTGGGAACAAGCTTTGAAAAAATGTATTTGATTTAGTGATGGACTTATTTTTTTTGCGGTATTCCAAAATAGAAAAACTATAAATAATGGAAATAAAATACCCCAGAAAATTGGATTCCAAAAAATGCCGAAACTGCATATTTGTATACATTGGAAAATGAAATAGCTTTCAGAAAAAATTAACAAAGGAAAAAAAGCGCATACAAAAACTCCAGCAATGATGGCATATTTTTGAATGTTTTTGTTCGATTCCATTTAAATTAATTTAAAGAGTAAAGATAAATAAAATGAGATTTATTCTAACGCTGATTTTGGAGATTCAGGAGATTTTTAATTTTGAATTGCCTCCAGCTTTCGCTGGAATCAGTGAAATGGATTAAGTTAGGGCTTTAGCCAAATGCTTAATTTGGCTAAAGCCAATATAGAATTGTTATTTTAACCTCCAGCTATAGCTGGAGGCAATCTAAAAAAAACTATTTTATTTTTAAAACGAATTTTCTCATTCTACGGTTTGCGTGAGGAACGCGTCAAAAATATTTTATGACGGAATTTTTTGTTAATAATTATAAGATAACTTCAACGCTGGCTGATTTGAAACTTACTTCAAACCCATTCTATATTTATATATTTGCCAGCTTATAAATAAAACCCCAAATAATGAAAATAAAATTTCTTTTAATGATGAGCGCTTTGTTCATTACATCAGCAGTTAGTTCTCAAATCGTAATATATAGGTTTGGATTAGGACAGCAAAAAGCAGATGCTGTAATTTTTAAAAAAGACAAACAAACTGTTAGCGGTATAGTTCATTTTCCTGATTTTGAAGATAAAAAGGTAAAAATTAAAGTAGGCGAAAATAATGAAAAATATGCAGCAAGCGAGATAGATTCAATTCAGATTTTTGATGCTGATAAAAAATTATCTTATACTTTTTTATGGACGAAAACAAAAGAATACAAAAAGAAAGGTACAGAATTTAAGGTGAAGAAGGAAGGCTGGCTGTGTAAAACGATGAACGGAAAAGCTTCTTTGTATTTAGGTGGTTTGGAATACGGAATAAAAAATGTTAAGGTTAAAGATGAAGAGACAAACGAAAAGATAAAAGAAGCCAAAATGCAAGTGGTTAGCAAACAAGTTAATCATTATTTAAAAAGAAGTAATGAAGATTATCCTATATTAGTTTCTGTAAGTTCAAATGCTCTTTCTGCTGGATATAATGCTTTTTTTAAGCACTTTGGTGTTTATTATTTTAGTGACAGTCCGGAAATTGCTAAAAAAATTGAAGACAAGGAATATAAATATGATGACATTGAAAAGGTTGTGAATTTATATAATGCGAAACGACAGAAAAAAGCGGAACCAAAAGCAGAGTCCAAAAAAGAATTAAAAGTTTCAAAAATGAAGATTACGCCGCCAAAGGCAGAATCAAAAACGACTAAAAAGAAATAAGAAAATAAAAAGCGATACTTTATGAGTATCGCTTTTTTGTTCTTAATGAAAATGATCTTCTTCAATTTCAAATTCGGCATCTTTTTCCCAAATTTCCATTTCGCAGGGTTTGCAGTTGAATTTTAGTTTATATTCAAGTTCTCCCTGTTTTAGTACTAATGGTTCTTTTACCTTGACACCTACTATATCTTTTTGGTGTATTGGACATTTTTTTAATTCGTATTTGATGCAATATTTGGTTGTCATTACACGAGATTTTCCTGGATCCCATTGTAATTCGAATGCTTTTTCGATTTCGGTTACACCGTGACGTTCGTAGAATTTACGAGCCGTTTTGTTCGAAACATTGTACATGAAATCTAATTTGGTTTCAGGATACGGATGTGATGTTTTTACCAATTGATGTTCCTCGCGTTTGTAATTTGCCAAACGAATTTCAGTCAATTGATCGTAAACCGTTCTTCGCATTTCGTTGATTTTTGAAATAGGAAGGAACCAGTTTTGAGAAAACATAATATTGATTTCATCAGCAGTGTAAGGTGTGAAACCTGTTTTTGCCAATTGCGTTTTGATGTTTTCTTCTATGGATTCGCCAGTTTTTGTCTGTTCTTTTGCGTGCTCTAAATTTACAATGCTTACATTTCCGTCTTCATCGGTTGCGATTAATTCGAAACCAGTTTCAGTTTCAGTAAGTAATAAAGTGGTGCTTAATTTACGAACAGCACTATCTTCTCTCTCCACAATTTTGATGAAAGCAGCGTCGTTATTTCTGTAGATAAAAGTTCCGTCTTTTACTTCTTTTAAAACGTTCGGGTAAATTTTACCGTTTTCGGCTTTGTTTACGTAAATTCCGTCAGCTTCATTATTTTCGTTGATGAAACAAAGTCCGTCACCGTTGTTTAGTAACTCACCGTTTTCGATTTCGTAAGCGTTTCCAATAGTTCTGATTAATTTACCAATATATTGACCTTTTGATTTTGGACTTTCCCAAGAACCAATAGAGCTGTGTCTTTCGTTTACGAAATAATCCGTATAACCACGATTGAAGGTTCTATTTAAAGAAGAATCAAAAGTGTAAGTACATTTTCCAGAAGAAGCTTTTGTGTATTTATCGCTTCCTGCGCCTTCTAAAAAGCTGTCAAGTTTCTGGCGTAAATATGAAACATTATTTTTAACATAAACCACATCTTTTAAACGGCCTTCAATTTTAAAAGAAACGATTCCGGCTTCGATAAGATTTGGAATTTGCTCCGAAATATCTAAATCTTTTATAGAAAGTAAGTGGCTGTTTTTAATTAATGTTTCTCCGTTTCCGTCGATTAAGTTATAAGGTAAACGGCAGTTTTGTGCGCAAGAACCACGATTGGCGCTGCGTTCTCCGTTTGCCACACTCATATAACAGTTTCCGCTGAAGGATACACATAATGCACCGGTTACGAAAAATTCTAACTCAACATCCGCTTCGTCGTAAATCGTTTTAATTTGATGCAGGTTTAATTCACGCGCTAAAACCACACGTTTGATTCCGGCATCTTTAAGGAATTTAATTTTATCGGCATCACGGTTATTGGCTTGTGTGCTGGCGTGAAGTACGATAGGAGGAAGCTCCATTTCCATAATTGCCATGTCCTGAATAATCAGGGCGTCAACACCAATTTCGTACAATTCCCAGATCATTGCACGACAAGTTTCTAATTCGTTGTCGTACAAAATGGTATTCATAACCACAAAAACCTGTGCGTTAAATAAATGCGCATATTTTACTAGTTCAGCAACATCTTCAATAGAGTTGTTGGCATTAGAACGTGCTCCGAATTGCGGCGCACCAATATATACAGCATCTGCACCACTATTTATGGCAGCAATTCCTCCAATTAAATCTTTAGCAGGAGCTAATATTTCGATTTTCTTCTTCATTTCTAAAACTTTAGACTTTTGTGGTATTCCCGAAAAAAAGTGTGCAAAGGTCTTATAAATTATTTGAGTTTGCTAATGATGAAGGGATTTTTTTGAAATTGTTAACTTAATATGGAATGATTTAATTTTGCATTCTTTTCAACGTATTAATCCTGATAGCAATCGGGACCTTGTTGTAAATGAATAGTTCCTTAGGAAGTATAACCCAAAAAGAGCCAAAGGTTCGAAATAAATTGTAGAGACTGATTTTAATCTGCTCATGAATATTGATGATAAAAAAAAACCGCTCAATCCGAAGACCAAGCAGTTTTAAAAAAAAGCATGAACCAATCGATTAGTTTGCTCTCATTTTAATTTGTGATAAAGTATTTTGAATACTGTTTAATTGTTTCGAAACAATTGAAGTCTGACTGTATTCGAGATGGTTTTCTTCGAGTGCTTTTTTATATTTTTCAATTGCAGCTTCTTCACCAGTAACGCAGGCATTAATGATTGCTTCTGTATCTCCGCCTGTGAAAGATGATTTAATATCAATCCAAGTACGGTGTAAAGCTCCAAGTGGCCCGCCGCCGGAAGTATCTGTTGATTTTCCAAGTTTATTGATTTCGTCTTGTATTTCTACAATAAATAAGGCTCTTTCACGCGCATATTCAAGAAAGTCAGTTTTCATTGCTGGGTTTTCTACATGCTCCGCTGCATTTGTATATCCTAGTTTTCCGTCTTCTAGAATTGAAATTAATCCTTCTAAGGTTTTAACTGCTTCTTTTGTGGTTTCATCTGTATGTATCATGACTAATAGTTTTTAAATTAATACATTACAAAGTTGGCGATTTCTAAAGTGTTATGTTTTACAGGATTATATCTGACGTTTATAATATTGTGGAATGGGAATTTTGAAAGTGCTCGTTTATTTATATTGCAGATTCAGCATGTTTTTTATTTGAAAAATGAATTTTCTTATTTTACGGTTTGCGTGAGGGATAGGAGCGGCATCCTTTTGTGGTGGGGTTCACCACAAAAGATAGAGTGGATAGCCCGGCCGTAGGACACGCCCATATAATTTAAAAACTTACATTTTGTAACCTTTAGTTGGTAGATGTCGTCAAAACTTTTGTCAATCAAATTAAATCATCGCAAAATGAAAAAAATCTTAACATCGTTTATTATTCTATTTATAATGGCTTGTTCGGGCTTGTCGGCTCAGAATTTAGAAACTAAAATAGAGTTTAATTACCTCAAAGTTTAAACCTGAAAATCCGAGAGCTGTTTTTCTGGCGGTTAAGAAAGGAAAAGTGGTGTATAGAAAAGCTTTTGGAATGGCTGATTTAGAAATGAATATTAGAATGAAACCTGAATTTGTTTTTGAAATTGGTTCGATGACCAAACAATTTACGGCTGTTTCTATTTTAATGCTTGCTGAAAAGGGGAAACTTAAACTTGATGATGAAATTACGAAGTTTATTCCGGATTATCCAATTAATGGAAATGTGGTTAAACTGCATCATTTGCTGACGCATACTTCAGGAATTAAAGATTTTACGAGTATGAAATCAATTAAAGATATTGCAAGACGGGATTTGTCGCCTAAAGAATTAGTAGATTTTTTTAAGAATGAGCCTATTGATTTTAAACCCGGCGAACAGTATAAATATTGCAATTCCGGCTATGTGCTTTTGGGATATATTATTGAAATAGTGTCAGGACAAACTTATGAGGAATTCATAACCCAAAATATTTTTAAGAAAACCGGAATGGAAAATAGTTATTATGCAAGTCATGATAAAATTATTAAAAACAGGGTTTCAGGCTATCGTGACAAGAATGGATATGTAAATACAAATTATATTAGTTTTTCTATTCCGTATGCTTCAGGGGCGATAATGTCTACTGTAGATGATTTGCTGAAATGGCAAAATGCAATAAATACGAATGTATTATTAAGTCCGGCTTATACTGAAAAAGCTTTTACAAATTATCAATTAAATAACGGAACAAATATAGATTATGGATATGGCTGGCATTTGGAAAAGGTAAAAAACAAAACAATCCACGAACATGGCGGAAGTATTTTCGGTTTTAAATCTATGGGAGTTTATGAACCAGCAGAACAGGTTTATGTGATTGGCTTGAGTAATTGCGAATGTAATTCTCCAACTTCAATTACAAAAGGTATTGCAGCTCTTTTAATTGACTAAATAAAAAAGGGTGTTTTTAAAACACCCTTTTTACTTCATATTATATTAGCTAATTATACAGTCAAAGCTTCTTTGATTCTGCGTAATGCTTCTTTTAAAATATCGTTGCTTGTTGCGTAAGAGAAACGAATACAATTTGGATTTCCGAAAGCATCTCCTGTTACTGTTGCAACATTTGCTTCGGCCAAAAGGTACATCGAAACGTCGTTTGCATCTTTAATTTCAGTTCCTTTTAATGTTTTTCCGAAGAAAGAAGAAACGTCTGGGAATACATAAAATGCACCTTCCGGAACGTTGATTTTTACTCCCGGGATTTCTTTTAATAGTCCAACAACTAAATCTCTACGACCATGGAAAGCCTGAACCATTTCGTTTAATACACTTGGGTCAGCATCTACAGCTGTAATTGTAGCTCTTTGTGCCACAGAGTTTGCTCCGGAAGTTACTTGTCCCTGAATTTTTGTACACGCTTTTGCGATAAATTCTGGAGCTCCGATATATCCAATTCTGTATCCAGTCATTGCAAAAGCTTTTGCAACTCCATTTACTGTGATTGTTTTTTCTAACATTCCCGGAATTGAACCGATACTGCAGAAAGTTCCTGAGAAATTGATGTGCTCATAAATTTCATCTGCAACTACGTAAATATTTGGGTGTTTTTCTAAAACTTTTGCAAGCGCTGTTAATTCTTCTCTGCTGTAAACAGATCCTGAAGGATTACAAGGAGAAGAAAACCACATCATTTTTGTTTTTGGTGTGATTGCAGCTTCTAATTGTTCTGGTGTAATTTTAAAATCTGTTTCTACAGAAGTTGGAACTTCAACCGGAACTCCGCCAGAAAGTTTTACGATTTCAAAATAAGAAACCCAGTATGGTGCTGGTAAAATAACTTCGTCACCATCATTTAACATTACCTGTGCAATGTTGTATAAAGATTGTTTTGCTCCTGTAGAAACTACAATTTGAGATGGTTTGTACTCTAAATTATTGTCTCTTTTAAATTTTCTGCAGATAGCTTCTTTTAAGTCTTGGTATCCATCAACAGGAGAATAAGTACTGTAATTATCGTCAATAGCTTTTTTTGCAGCTTCTTTAATAAAGTCAGGTGTATTGAAATCGGGTTCACCTAAACTTAAACTGATAATGTCTTTTCCTTGAGCTTTTAATTCTCTTGCCAAAGCGGCCATTGCTAATGTTTGTGAAGTCGCAAGGTTGTTGATTCTGTCTGAAAGAATATGGTTCATTATAAAAATTTTGAATGTCCTTAATCGCAGCTTTTAATTAAGGAAGGTTATTATTAATAGATTTTTTTAGTTTAAACAGATAATTCAGGTTTTATTCCCAATTCGCGTAAATGCTTGAAGTGGGCAATAATAGCACTTCGCATTGTTTTGTATTCATAATATGGTAAGTTGCATTCTTTTGCAGTTTCCTTCACGATTTTTGCAATTTTACCGTAATGAATGTGACTGATATTTGGAAAAATATGATGTTCAATTTGATGGTTTAATCCGCCTGTATACCAGTTTACGATTGCATTTTTAGGAGCAAAATTGGTTGTAGTATACAATTGGTGAATAGCCCAGGTATTTTCCATTTCTCCTAATTCGTTTGGAGAAGGATTAGTCGTATGATCTACAACATGCGCCAGCTGAAATACAATGCTTAAGATTAAACCTGCTGTGTAATGCATTAAGAAAAAGCCCAGAAGAACTTTCCACCAGGAAATTCCAATTACAATTGGTAAAACAATCCAAATTGACACATAAATCATTTTAGTGATAATAAGGGTTGTCCATAAAATTTTAGAACTTTTTGGCTCACCATAAGAAAGTTTTCTTTTAAGATAATTACGCATTTGCTTAAAATCAGTAGTTAATGCCCAATTGAAAGTTAATAATCCGTATAAGAAAACAGAGTAATAATGTTGAAAGCGGTGAAAACGATGCCATTCTGCATGTTCTGTAAACCGAATAATTCTTCCTGCATCTAAATCCTCGTCATGTCCGGGAATATTAGTATAAGTATGATGAAGTACATTGTGCTGTACCTGCCAGTTGTAAACATTTCCGGCCAAAACATAAATTGTTCCGCCCATGAATTTATTGATCCAGCTTTTATTTGAATAAGAACCATGATTTCCGTCATGCATCACATTCATACCAACGCCGGCCATTCCCACTCCCATCACAATTGATAGTAATAACATTAACCAAAAAGGCATGTTAAGAGTAAGAATTAAAAAATAAGGAGTTAGAAAAACAGCAAATAGAATAACAGCTTTTAAGTGCAGCTTCCAGTTTCCAGTTTTCTGGATGTTGTTCTCCTTGAAATAATTGTTAACCCGAGAGTTAAGTGTTCTGAAAAACTTCAGATTGTCTTGCCTTGCAAAAGTTGGAGCAGTGTTATTCATAATTGTTTTAAATAGTTTTCAAAGGTAATTATTATAAATTCTCAATTTGCAAAATTGAGTTAAATATTTCAATCGTAAAGTAGTACTTTTGTTAAAAATTTACTGCAATGGATGAGATATTGAAATATTTTCCCAATTTGACCGATCTTCAAATCGAACAATTTCAAAAATTAGACTTTTTATACCACGATTGGAATGAAAAAATCAATGTAATTTCACGTAAAGACATTGATTCATTATATACAAAACACATTTTACATTCTTTAGGGATTGCTAAAATCATGAAATTTGAGCCCGGAGCAACTGTTCTGGATGTTGGAACGGGAGGCGGTTTTCCCGGCATTCCGTTAGCGATCCTTTTTCCTGAAACCCGTTTTTATTTAATTGATGTTATTGCAAAAAAAATAAAAGTAGTGCAGGGTGTTGTAGATGCATTAGAATTAAAGAACGTAAAAGCAGAACAAAAACGTGCCGAATTGGTTAAAGGTGATTTTGATTTTATCGTAAGTCGTGCCGTAACCAACATGCCAGATTTTGTTTCGTGGATTCATGATAAAATTAAAAAACAGCATAAGCACACTTTAAAAAATGGAATTCTTTATTTAAAAGGCGGTGATTTAGCCGATGAATTAAAGGATTTTCCAAATGCAACATTATATGATTTAACCACAATATTTGACGATGAATTTTTTGAAACTAAAAAAGTGGTTCATCTTCCTTTAAAGTTTAAACCTTAAATCAAATAACCCGGCAGAGTTTAACCTGACCGGGTTATTTTTTGAAAAAAAGCTATTAAAGTTTAAGAGGCCTTCCTGGAAAAATCTAAGAAAGGATTTGATTTTAGGTCTAAATTATCTATGAAATTATGAATTGCATTTTCAGATGCTTCAAGACTATATTTGAATTCTGAATCAAAGAAAAACTCACGGCAGATCACAGGTTCGGTTGATGAATCATAAACCGCTTCAGCCATCTCGTCTAAATCTTCATTTTTATAAGGGCATGGATATAAACGCACCAGTTCTGTTATAATTTGATTGAACCATTCGTCAAAATTTTTCTTTTTTGGAGTTATGTGACGTGCTAATAATACTAACCCAACAAGTTCGTGTTGTAAAAAGTAAGAACCTTTTCTATATAATACATCAATCATTCTTACATTCATTAGTGCAATCCATAATGCACCATTTACTGAACCGGAGGCCGATATGTCAAGATTTGTATCGAATAGTAATGGATTAGTCTGTTCGCGATTGTTTACAGAGCACCAAAGCGCTTCGATGCGTTTTTGAGTATCGTTAATGGTTTGAGTGTAACCTGTAAATCTCCAATATACCCATTCTAAAAGTGCAGCCGATAATCCAATTGAAGCCTTATGATTAATTTGAATTAAAATTTTTTCTAATTCATCATTCCCTTCTAAAGGATCTAAAAGATGATCAATTTTCTTTTTTGTCCATTTAAAATTAATAGCGTGACCAATACTTTTTGATTCTGAAATTATTTTCGGAACGTTATTTAAATTTCTCATAACTCTAAATATTTGTTTGTTTTTTTGATTTTTTATGAGACAAATTTAGAGGGATGCTTTTTCTTTTTGTGGAGGTAGAAGTTTTAAAAGTATCAAAATAAGCTTTTTTTGAAACGCATTGTATTGAAAATTAATATAATAGGAAAAATATTACAATATAATTATTTGCAGGTTTTAAATACCAAATACTTATTTTTTTAAATTTAAATTCAATTAATTTTTAAGAAAATTATGTTTCGTAAATCTTTTTTTGAATCTGATAGTCTGTCTGGTTTTAAAGTGCTTAATATGAATAGAATACTTTTATGAATTATTTTTTTTAAAACAATTTAAAATAGGAAGAAGAGTAATTCTGTTTAAAAAGAAAACTTTTTTATTAATCCATAAATCATAAAAAACAAAACCGGAAATCTCAATTGAAATTTCCGGTTTTTTTATAATTTAAACTCTAAAATGAGATTAACCTAAGAAAGGATATCTGTAATCTTCCGGAGTTACAAAAGTTTCTTTAATTGTTCTTGGAGAAGCCCAACGTAATAAGTTCAATGCAGAACCTGCTTTATCGTTAGTTCCAGAAGCTCTTGCACCGCCAAATGGCTGCATTCCAACAACTGCTCCGGTTGGTTTGTCGTTAATGTAGAAGTTACCAGCAGCATTTTGCAATTTCGTAGCAGCTACTTCAATAGCATAACGATCCTGGCTGAAAACAGCTCCGGTTAAAGCATATTCAGAAGTAGTATCAACTAATTCTAATGTTTCTTCCCATTTAGCATCTTCGTAAACATAAATTGTGATTACTGGTCCGAATAATTCGGTTTCCATTGTAGTATATTTTGGGTTTGTAGTTACAATAACCGTTGGCTCAATAAAGTAACCTACAGATTTATCGTAATTTCCACCAACAATAATTTCAGCGTCAGCATCTTTTTTAGCCTGGTCAATATAACTAGCTAATTTATCAAAAGAACCTTCGTGAATAACAGCTGTAATAAAGTTTCCAAAATCTTCTGGAGAACCCATTTTCATGGATTTTACATCAGCAATCAATTGTTCTTTTACAGCTGGCCATAAACTTTGCGGAATATAAGCTCTTGAAGCTGCAGAACATTTTTGACCTTGAAATTCAAAAGCACCACGAGTAATACCTGTAGTAACTTGTTTCACATTTGCGCTTGGGTGTGCAATGATAAAATCTTTACCTCCAGTTTCACCAACAATTCTTGGGTATGTTTTATAATTATGAATGTTCGCTCCAATTTTTGCCCAGATATCTTTAAATACATGAGTTGAACCTGTAAAGTGTACACCAGCAAAATCACGGCTTGCTAAAACAGTATCTGTAATCATTAAAGCATCACCAAAAACTACATTGATCACTCCGTCAGGAACTCCAGCTTCTTTGAAAACATCAATAATGATTTTTGCAGAGAAAACTTGGCTGTCACTTGGTTTCCAAATCACAACATTACCCATCATGGCAGCACTTGCAGGAAGGTTTGCAGCAATAGCAGTAAAGTTGAAAGGAGTAATAGCATAAACAAAACCTTCAAGAGGTCTGTATTCTACACGGTTCCAAACAGTAGAATCTGATTTTGGCTGATCGTTGTAGATTTGAGTCATAAACTCAACATTGTAACGTAAAAAGTCAATTAATTCACAAGAAGCATCAATTTCTGCCTGATGAATATTTTTAGATTGACCAATCATAGTTGCAGCATTAATACGTGCTCTGTAAGGACCAGCGATTAATTCAGCAGCTTTTAAAAAAATAGCAGCACGTTGTTCCCATGCCATATTTGCCCATGCTTTTCTTGCTTCAAGAGCATTGGCAATCGCTTTTTCAATATGTTGTTTTTCAGCTAAATGATACTTTCCAACTACGTGTTTGTGATCATGAGGAGCTGTGATATTTCTTGTGTTTCCAGTTTTGATTTCTTCGCTTCCAATATACAAAGGAACGTCAATTTGAGAATTCCACAATGTTGTGTACGCTGCTTGCACAGCTGCTTTTTCTGGTGAGTTCGGTGCATAAGCTTTTACAGGCTCGTTTACCGCTTTTGGTACATGAAAGAATCCTTTTAACATGGGATAAATTGTTTTAAAATTTACGAATTGTTTAATTTTCTACAAAAGTACAAATGATAATTTGATTAAATCACAATACAATACTAAAAAGTTGTAATTTAATAAACTAATCAGCTGAAGTTGTAAATCATAACTTCTTATAAACGTTTAAATTTGAGATACTTCTGAAAAGAAGTTTTAAATGTATTACTATGAAAATCCCCCTTTTAGCTTTTAATGACAAAGGTATTTACTGCCAGCAGGCAGATGTATATCTTGATCCGTGGCGTCCTGTAAAAAACGCCATAATCACACACGGGCATGCCGATCATTCGCGCTGGGGGCATCAAAATTATATTACGCATCACACCAATATTCCCATAATCCGACATCGTTTGGGAGAAATAAATGTAACCGGAAAAGAATGGGGAGAAACCTTTGTAATCAATAATGTAAAATTTTCCCTTCATCCTGCCGGACATATTATTGGGAGTTCTCAAATAAGAGTAGAACATAAAGGCGAAGTCTGGGTTTTTACGGGAGATTATAAAACGGAAGACGACGGAATTTCTACGCCGTACGAAGTCGTAAAATGCGACACTTTTATAACCGAATGTACTTTCGGACTTCCAGCTTTCAATTGGACGCCTCAAGCCGAAGTTATTACAGAAATCAATAATTGGTGGGCAGAAAATAAAGCCGAAGGCAGAACGTCAATTCTCTTTGGATATTCTTTAGGAAAAGCACAAAGACTTTTAAAATACTTAGATACTGATATTGGAAAAATATACACGCACGGCGCCATCGAAAACATGACAAATGTTTTACGCCCAATGGTTTATTTTCCTCCAACCGAATTAATTACCAGAGAAACCAAAAGAGAAGCCTTATTAGGAAATATTGTTCTCGCTCCACCAAGCGCGCACGGTAGTACATGGATTAGAAAAATGACGCCTTTTGTAACGGGTTCAGCAAGCGGATGGATGGCGTTTAGAGGCGCAAGACGAAGACGCGCGATTGACAAAGGCTTTGTGTTAAGCGATCATTGCGACTGGCATTCTTTATTGGAAAGCGTCAAAGCAACGGGCGCAGAACGCGTAATATGTACGCACGGTTATACTGATATTTTTGCCAAATATTTAAGAGAATTAGGGTACGATGCCAGAACAGAAAAAACACAATATGAAGGAGAAACTGCTGAAATGGAAAAAGATGAAAAAGAAGTAGATCAAAATGAAACTTCGATTATTTCTGAAAATTAATAATAAAAAAATAACACATAGAAACATAGTTTTTCTTTGTGCGTAAAATCTAGATTTTTCTAAGCTCTTTTTTAGAATTAAACCTATGTTTCTATGTGTTTAAAAACTATACGCAATGACTTTAAAAATAGTATGATGTAAATGAAAAATTTTGCCCAACTTATAAAAACGCTTGACAGTTCTAACAAAACGAACGTAAAAGTCGATGCCCTGACGACGTATTTTAAAAATGCATCGCCGGAAGATAAAGTATGGACTATTGCGATTCTTTCACATCGTCGTCCGGCGCGACCGGTTAATACTACTTTGCTTCGTCTTTGGGCAAATGAACTGGCGAATATTCCGTTATGGCTTTTTGAAGAAAGTTATCATATTGTAGGAGATTTGGCCGAAACGATTGCTTTGATAATTCCGACAACAAAAGAACATTCCGATAAAAGTTTAACCGAATTTCTACAGGAAATTATCGCTTTAAAAAAGAAAACCGATTCAGAAAAAAAAGAATATCTACATGAAAACTGGGTTGCCTTAAATTATTACGAACGTTTCGTTTTTACCAAATTGATTACCGGAAGTTTTAGAATCGGCGTAAGCCAAAAATTAATGACAAGAGCTTTATCAAAAGCAGAAGATGTGGATGAAGATGCCTTGGCGTATAAATTAATGGGAAATTGGAATCCCAATACAATTACATTTCAGGAATTGATTCTCGATGAAAAAAGTTCCGATTATTTATCAAAACCATATCCTTTTTATCTCGCATATCCAATTGAAGGTGAAGTCGAAGATTTAGGAAATCCCGAAGATTGGTCAATCGAACATAAATGGGACGGAATTCGTTCGCAAACCATCATTCGCGATGATGAAATTTACGTTTGGTCAAGAGGCGAGGAGCTGGTTACCGATAAATATCCAGAGTTTAAATCTTTTGTTGGACTTATACCAAACGGAACTGTAATTGATGCCGAAATCTTGGCTTTTCCCGAAAAAGAAATCGGAACTTTTAATGATCTGCAAGCCCGAATTGGGCGTAAAACTATATCGGCAAATTTGCTGGAAAAAGTGCCTGTAATTCTAAAAGCGTATGATATTTTAGAATGGGAAGGAAAAGATATTCGAAATTTACCATATATCGATAGAAGAAAATTACTGGAAGATTTATATGAAGAAATAAAAGATTATACAACTTCTTTTCAGCTTTCAAAACGGGTTGCTTTAACTTCCTGGGAAGATGTAACGAAGGAAAGAGAACGCGCCCGCGAAATGAAAAGCGAAGGTTTGATGATAAAACGCAACAATTCTCCGTACCAAGTTGGAAGAAAAAAAGGCGATTGGTGGAAATGGAAAATTGAACCTCTAGTAATTGATGCCGTTTTGACTTACGCAATGCGCGGACACGGAAGAAGGTCTAATTTATTTACCGATTATACTTTTGCGCTTTGGCAGAATAATGAAAAAGGAGAAAAAGAATTAGTCACTTTCGCGAAAGCGTATTCCGGTTTAACTGATGCCGAATTTAGAAAAGTAGATGATTTTATAAAGAAGAATACTTTAGAACGATTTGGCCCAGTTCGAAGTGTTACGCCAAAATTAGTTTTTGAAATTGGTTTCGAAGGAATTTCTCTTTCGAAAAGACATAAAAGCGGAATCGCAACAAGATTTCCAAGAATTTTAAGATGGCGACAAGACAAAAAAATAGAAGAAGCCAATTCTATTGAAGATTTAAAAAATATGATTTCGTAATATATTGAAATAATTATGATACAGTTTAAGCCACGAATTACACGAATTTTCACGAATTAATTTTACACAACGATTTGTGAAAATTTGTGTAATTCGTGGCGAAAAAAATCACTTTAATCTGTAAAATCTGTGGCATAATTCAAAAACATAATAATGAATAGGGACGAATTATATGTATTAGCCGAAAACTGGTTTAAAAGTCAGGGATGGAAATCTTTTCCATTCCAGACGCAAACCTGGACTGCTTTTCTGCAGGGAAAAAACGGTTTATTAAACGCTCCAACCGGAAGCGGGAAAACCTATGCCTTATGGTTTCCTGTAGTTCTCGATTACATCAAAAAAAATCCCGATTACAAAACAAAACACAAGTCAGGATTAAAAGCAATCTGGATCACGCCTTTACGAGCACTTTCTGTAGAAATAAAACAAGCAGCAGAACGAATTATTACAGATTTAGATTTGCCGTTAACCGTTGGAATTCGTTCCGGAGATACTTCACAGAGCGAAAGAGCGAAGCAGAAAAACAAAATGCCCGATCTTTTAATCACAACACCCGAAAGTTTACAGCTTTTGTTAGCATCAAAACAATACGAAAAAACATTTGCCAATTGCGGTGCCATTGTAGTTGACGAATGGCACGAATTAATGGGCACCAAACGCGGCGTGCAAATGGAATTGGCGCTTTCGAGATTAAAAACAATTGCGCCCAAAATGCGAATCTGGGGAATTTCTGCCACGATTGGAAATCTCGAATTAGCACAAGAAGTTTTGTTAGGTCATGATACGGAAGCATATAAAAACTCCATTTTAATTAAAGCACATATCAATAAAAAAATCAAGATCGAATCGATTCTGCCAGAGAAAATGGAAACGTATCCGTGGCGCGGACACATGGGTTTGCATTTAATTGATGAGGTTGCCAAAATCATCCGAAGAAGTAAAACGACTTTAATTTTTACGAATGTACGCTCGGCTTGCGAAATTTGGTTTCAGGCTATTTTAGAAAGATATCCGGAGTTTGCCGGAGAAATGGCGATGCATCACGGAAGTATCAGCAGAGAAACCCGTTTGTGGGTGGAAGACGCGATTAGAAACGAAGAATTAAAAGTGGTGGTTTGTACTTCGAGTTTAGATCTTGGTGTTGATTTTGCGCCAGTTGAAACGATTATCCAAGTTGGCGGACCAAAAGGTGTTGCCAGATTTCTGCAGAGAGCGGGAAGAAGCGGACACCAGCCGGGAAAAGAGAGTGTGATTTATTTTCTGGCTACACATGCAATGGAATTAATTGAAGCTTCGGCATTAAAAAAAGCCGTTGCTAAAACCGTTGTCGAAGACCGAATGCCGTATTTAAACAGCTGGGATGTTTTGGTACAATATTTAAATACACTCGCCGTTTCTGACGGATTTTTTCCGGATGAAATTTATGAAGAAGTCAAAACAACATTCTGTTATCACGATATAACCAAAGAAAACTGGAACTGGATTTTAAATTTCATTACCAACGGAAGCCAGAGTTTACAAGCCTATGATGAATTTAAAAAAGTAGAAATCGAAGAAGACGGACGCTTTAAAATCAACAGCCGTTTTATTGCCATGCATCACAGAATGCAAATGGGAACTATTGTGGGCGATGCAGTTTTAAACGTGAAATTTTTAGGTGGAGGATTTATAGGAACGGTAGAGGAATGGTTTGCTTCAAAATTACAGCGAGGCGATGTTTTTACTTTTGCCGGAAGGCGGCTCGAATTGTTTCAAATTAAAAACATGCAGGTTTTAGTTCGAAAAGCCGATCCTAAAAAAACGGCACGAGTGGTAAGCTGGATGGGAGGTAGAATGACATTATCGGCACAAATGAGTGAATTGCTTCGGGAAGAATTATACGCCGCAAATACGGAACATTTATCTCCCGAATTAAAAGCCTTAAAACCTATTTTTGACAGACAAAGAAAAGAAAGTATTGTACCCAATAATGAAGAATTTTTAATTGAAACCTTTAAAACTAGAGAAGGTTTTCATGCGATTTTTTATCCTTTTGAAGGCCGATATGTTCATGAAGCAATGGCAAGTTTAATTTCCTATAGAATCAGTTTATTGTCACCAATTACATTTTCACTGGCATACAACGATTACGGATTTGAATTACTTTCTGATCAGGAAATAGACATGCAGTCTGTTTTTGATAATAATTTATTTTCGACAGAATATGTACATCATGATTTGCAGAAAAGTTTAAATTCAACCGAAATGGCACGACGAAAATTTCGGGATATTGCCGTAATCGCAGGTTTGGTTTTTACAGGAATGCCCGGAAAACCAGTTAAAACAAAACATTTACAAAGCGGTTCTCAATTGCTTTTTGAAGTTTTTCGAGATTATGAACCCGATAATTTATTATTACAGCAGGCTTTTATCGAAACCTTTGAACATCAATTAGAAGAAGGACGTTTGATTCAGGCAATGGAAAGAATAAATAGTCAGAATATTGTCTGGAAACAGTGCAAGAAACCAACGCCGTTTAGTTTCCCGATAATTACAGATCGTTTACGGGAAAAAATATCTAGCGAAACGCTTCAGGAAAGAATAAAAAAAATGACGGCAAGTTATATGAAATAAAAGAGCATGAAAATCAATATCAACAATCAAAATTTTACATTACATCAATCCGGCGCCGCTTTTTGGGAAGAAAAGAAAATACTCTTTATTTCTGATTTGCATTTGGGGAAAATTGCGCATTTTAGAAAACATGGAATGGCAATTCCTGAAAAAGCTGTTTTGGAAAACTTTGCTAGATTAAATGAAGTTTTGAGCTTATTCGATGCTGAAACTATTATTTTTCTTGGCGATTTATTCCATAGTAAAATCAATAACGAATGGAACTTTTTTGCAGATTGGACTAAAACGGTTTCTCAGCAGATTATTTTGATTGAAGGCAATCACGATATTATCTCAAAAAAAAACTACACTGATTTAAATATTGAAATTTATGAAGAATTAATAATCGATGATTTTCTCCTGACGCATCATCCCACAACACGAGAAAACTTTTTTAATTTTTGCGGACACATTCATCCCGGAATAAAACTAAAAGGATTAGGCAGGCAATTTTTGAGTTTGTCCTGTTTTTTTAGAAAAACACATCAGATGATTTTTCCTTCTTTTGGAGAATTTACGGGTAATTTTTACTTGATTCCCGAAGAAAACGACCAGGTATATGCCATTACAAAAGAAGAAGTAATAGAAATAAAACGTTAAATTAATTTAAAGCAAATGGTGCACACATTCTAAAAGTAGGTACAATTACTTTGAATGTTTTGGTTGTAGTGAAATTGATCATATTAAAATGACCTTTCATAGCACCATAAGGAGATGATAGTAAACAACCAGAGCTGTAAGTATGATTTTCGCCTGGCTTTAAAACTGGTTTTTTTCCTATAACGCCTTCACCGTCAACAATATCCAAATCATTTAGAGAATCGAAAATTTCCCAGTGGCG
This sequence comes from Flavobacterium sp. HSC-32F16, assembly GCF_024171645.1. Lineage (GTDB taxonomy): Bacteria > Bacteroidota > Bacteroidia > Flavobacteriales > Flavobacteriaceae > Flavobacterium. Next base: position 1,103,637 of record NZ_JALKAC010000002.1, read on the forward strand.
AGAAGTTAACTGAACAGAATCTTTACTGTGATTTTCTATTGTAACCACATAACTAAAAGCAAAGTGAATCTTATAGTTCTTGAAGTAAGTTCCTTCAAAACTAGTTAAAACCGATATTTTTATGCCTCGTGTAATTTGGGAAACCATACTAACCTAGTAAATCTGTGTGCGTTATAGGTACAAAGCTACGAAAAAAAACTATGAATCCTAAAACCTTAACAATGTTTTAATTAACGATGTTTATTGAGTTTGCATTGCCTTTTCCTATAACTCTTTGATAACGATCTGTACTTTCTCTGTAATAAACTAATATAGTGTACTCATTTTCTGTTTGATAAAAATTGCCGTCAATAGCATTTTCAAAATCAATATTTCCTTTTTTATCGGCCACTGTATATTGAAAGTTAGTGAAACCCTGCTTAATCATTACTGCTTTTTCAAACACTGCTTTATCTGTATTATAATCCATTTTATACTCTGGCGAAAGGCTGTAATTATTGAACATTCCGGTAATATAAATGTCTTTGTTAAGTCTGAAAGCCGGTGCCGAAAGTGTAAAATAAACCCATGCATAATCAGCTTCTATACTGTTGTCTGAGCCATTTATATTCTTCACAACAAAATTTCCGTTTACATCCTGATAATTGGTGTAAATCTGATTTCCTCTTGCTGCATTTGTGTACAAATAAGCATTATAAATATCATTGTTAGAACCAATTTTTCCAACATTATTATTTGCTGCGCGAATATCTTTATTTTCAAAATATAAAAATTCATTACCACCCCAAAATTGCGTTTCTGCATCGTATTTATAAACAAGCTGGTTTCCAATTGTGTATTGCGGTGCAATGTTTTTAATAGCAGTATTAAAATTTCCGTTTTGCAGTAAAACTAATTTTACATTCTGCGTTGGCGTCTGAAAAGTAATATCATTTGAAGCGATGGTAAAATCCAGATTCTGTTTGTATTCAATATTGCTGAGGTTTCGGCTTCTTTTTACCTGCGCAGCAACCGTACAATGTTCTTCATACACAATAAATTTTCGGGATAAAACGACTTCTTTATCTTCATTTAAAATCTTCAGAATATAATTTCCGGATAACCTGATCTGCGTTGTAAATTGATTTGGAAACGGAAGACGGTAATGTGAATAAACCTGAAGTGTATTAAAAGAATTAGAATAATCTGTAATTCGCTGGCCGTCAAAACCTCTCAAATAATCTGTTTTCGGAATATCGCTTGGTTTCCAATTGTAATCGCAATGCGTGATTTCAAAATAATAATTGGCTTCATTTCCAAACAAATCATCAAATTGAAATTCAAACGTAGAATTCAGTTCAAAGATCGGAACAACATTATTGCCATTTTGAACAAAAGTTACAGTTTTGATATTGTAAGGAGGAACTACTTCAGTTTGTATTTCCTGGGCTTTCGCCGAAGTAAAAATAAAAAGCGCAATTAGGCTTTGATATAAAAATTTTGGCATCTTATTACGTTGTAAGATTGTAAATATAAGAATTTTATTAAACGTATTAAGATGCCAGTTGTTACATTGACAATTTATTAAGAATTCAAAATGTATTCTAAATTAGCTTCGATCTCGTCATTGATATAGCTTTCTTCTAAAAGAGAATCAGATAAAAGTTTTTTATTTTCCTGCAGTTTGATAATTTTTTCTTCAACTGTGTTTTTCGAAATAAAACGAACAACGTTTACTTTATTTAACTGCCCAATTCGGTGTGCCCTTCCAACTCCTTGTTTTTCTGCAAAAGGATTCCACCACGGGTCTAAAAATAAAACATAAGAAGCCTTTGTAATATTCAAACCAACTCCTCCTGCTTTGAGCGAAATAAAAAATAATAATGGTTCTTCTTTTTCCTGAAACAATTTTACCTGCTGTTCTCTTTTGCCGGCTGGAGTTTCACCGGTAATTTCACAAAAGGATATTTTATTTTCTTTGCACCAATCTGTATAAAAATTCAAATTGGTAACAAACGAACTGAAAATGATTACTTTCTGTTTTGCTTTTACCAAGTTTTCTAAGTAATTGGTAACGGCAGTATATTTCCCTGAATCGATTTCAGATTCCTGATCGACCATTTTTGGGTGGTTGCTCAATTGTCTTAATTTCATCAGCGTATTAATAATACTGATTTTATCCGGACCAGAACCATCGGTTTTCAATAAAAAGTTTCGCGCTTTTGATTTTTCTTTTTCGTATAATTTTTCCTGTTCAGGATCCATATCGCAATAGTAAATCTGCTCTGATAATTCGGGTAAATCTTTTAAAACCTGCTCTTTAGTTCTTCTTAAAATATAAGGCTGAACGAGATTTTTCAATTCAGATAAAACATCTTCATTCTGTTTTTTCTCAATTGGGTTTTTAAAATTATCAACGAAAAAATTATAAGTTCCCAAAATATCCGGATTTATAAACTGCATCTGCGACCATAAATCGTCAAGCGAATTTTCGATTGGCGTACCGCTCAGCGCAATTTTGTGTCCCGTACTTATTTTATTAATGGCTTTAAAAATCTTAGAATTTTTATTTTTGATGTATTGACTTTCGTCCAAAATCAAATAGCGGAAATCATATTTTTCTAAAATTGAAATGTCGCGATGAATAATGCTGTAACTCGTAAAAATCAAATCAGTTGTGGCTAATCTGCTCGCTAATTGTTTTCTGTCATTGCCCACATATTGCATTCTCGAAAAATGCGGTGTGAATTTTCCACTTTCGTTAAACCAGTTAAAAACCAATGACGAAGGCAGAACAATCAAAGCTTTAAGAGGTTCTCTTTCGATTGTGGTTTCATTTGCAAACAAATCAAAATTGGTCGTTTTTTTAGTGAATCCCAATTGTTCCTGAACGGCAACCAAAACGGCTAATGTCTGCAATGTTTTTCCAAGTCCCATGTCATCGGCCAGACAAGCGCCCAAATTGGAATTAAAATGTCCTAAAAGCCATTTCACACCATCAATTTGATATGGTCTTAAAGTTGCTTTTAATAAATCAGAAGCGATATATTCAGCTTTATAGGTTACATCATCTTTGATTTCGGGAATGGCGTCCAGAGCTGTAAAATTACTTTTGCGCAAAAGTAAAGTACCGCTTTCTATTTTTGCCAGTTTTGCCAGCGAACCGTATTTACTGAACCATTCCAGCGGAATCAGGAAATAATTCCCGTCAGGCAGAGGAAATAGTCTTTCTTTACTCTTTATATTAGGAATAATTTCACTGAAATTGATTTTATATGATCCAACGGTAATAATTATTTTAATGTCAAACCAATCTCCATTTGTGTCTTTTGAAGCCGAAATAGTATGGTTTTCTGTAATGATTTCTTTGCTTTCCAGTTTTAAATTTTGAATATCAAAACCTAAGCTTTCCAGCTTTTCTTTATTGTCAATTATCAATTGAATATTGATATAAGGGTCAGAACTTTCGGTTTCAGAATTCAGGCCAAATAGTTCGTTTTTGATTTTTACTAAACCAATTTCGGCCAATTTGTCTACATATAAATTTTCATCATCATTTCGTTTAAACTGAATTATTTTAGGTTCATTGGCAATACTGAAATCTACAAACGAATGTGTTTTTTTGGTTTTACTTACGTCAAAAGAATATCCGTTATAATCAAAATAAAGGTTGAGGTAATAACAGTTTTTAAAGAAATCATAAACCGGCTGAATCGTGCAGGAAACTAATTTGTCGCGAAGTTCTATTTCGAAACCGGCTGCTTCAATGTCAATCTTTTTAGCTATCTCAGGAATAAAACTTTTGAAATAATCATCGACTAATTTAGATGGAATTTCAATTGATTTTTTCTTTAAAAAAGGCATCAGTTTTTTAGCATTAAGGGCTGTTAACTGACCTAGTTTTTTATTGATAATTAACCAGCCCGGTTCATCTAAAAGGATATCTGCACTACTGTTCATTGGAAAAAAAGCCGTTTCGTTTTCTTTTAATGAAAGAGTATAGGTAATACCTTCAGCGTGTTTGTCAAATTGAATTTGAGGTTCAAAATAAAGCGGCTTTACATCGACCTTTGAGCGATAAAAATCTTTTTCAGGTCCAATGTTGAGGCACAATTGAAATTGCTCTTGCACTATCAAACTGAAAAATGAACTTAAATGAAATTTTAAATGCTGACGGATTGCAAATTCAATTTTGGAATCCTTTTGCAAATCAGCAATAGTTTTTGCGGATTTGACTTTAACACTGAATTTTTTAAAGATAAATTCAGGTTTTAAAGATTCACAGGCATTCAGTATTTTTTTTGTATTAGAATCTAACTCGTCAAAAATAATCCCGAAGCTTTGCATTACGCCGGGGCTTGCTTTTTTGTCCAGATATTTAATTTCGCTGGTATTTTCAACGATGTAGGATGTTGGGATATAGGCATTCAGATTTTTTTCAAAACTGATGTCAAAACAAAATTGATATGATTTTGAAGGTTCCAAGGTATAGGGATTTGGTTGGCTTGTAAATTAGGAATTGGGCTAAAAAAATAAAGAGTTTTCAAAATATCGATAATTTGAAAACTCTTTTTAAATGAATTTATATCACTTATATGATGAAAAAATTAGTTTTCCTGTTTAAAGCAAAGCGGAATAATTTCACCTTTTGCTAAACAGTATTTTTCTACTAATTCTGGTGCAATTTTATTGGTGTAATCTTCTTCAATTACAATAAAGCCAATGCTTCTTAATTTGTCGAAATAGTCGCGTCCGTAAATACGAACGTGATCGTATTGCCCGAATATTTTAGCACGCTCTTTTTGATCTGTAATTGAATCATCTGCGAAAGTAACTTCACGGTTTAAATCTTGTGGAATTTGTAAAATCGCCATTCCGCCCGGTTTTAAAACGCGGAATAATTCCTGCATTGCTTTTGTATCATCCGGAATATGTTCTAAAACGTGATTACATAAAATCACATCATATTCGTTGTCTTTAAATGGTAAATTGCAGATATCTGCTTTTACATCTGCCAAAGGCGAAAATAAATCGGTTGTCGTGTAATCCAGGTTTTTCTGCTTGCGGAATCTTTTATAAAAAGCTTGTTCCGGCGCAAAATGAAGTACTTTTTTCGGCGCCGTAAAAAAATCAGTCTGATCGTTTAAATACAGCCAAAGCAAACGGTGTCTTTCTAACGAAAGTGTACTTGGCGAAAGCACATTGTTACGTTGTTTTCCGTATCCGTAAGGAAGAAAAGATCTAAAACTTCTGCCATCAATAGGATCTGTAAATTTACTTCCTTTTAATGATAAAGCTAAAATAGGACGCGCCACATAACTCAAACGAATTAATAAAGGACGCGGGATTGTATTAAGTACAAGTTTAAAAAGTTTCTTCACGGTTAAATAAATTTGAACACGAATTTCACAAATTGACACGGATTAATACTGTGGTGAAATTTCACGAACTTTTGATTTGGGTTAAAGTATTATTCTTTTGTATTTAAGGCTGTCTTCTCCAAAATTGACTAATAGGCCTAATTTATTTTTTGATGCAGCCAAATAATTTAATGTCTGCTTGATTTCACTTGTTGTTAATGTTGTAATCGCTTTAAGCTCTAAAATAATTTCATCGAAAATAACGAAGTCTGCAAAATAGTAACTTGGTAATACAATGTCTTTGTAAGTAATATTATATCTTAATTCACGATTGTAAGGGATCTCATTTCGTTTAAACTCATATTCTAAAGCGTCTCCATAAACCTTTTCACTATGTCCTTTTCCTAATATTTTATGGACTTCCATACAAATCCCAATAATTTTATAGGATTCATCTCTTAAATATAATTCACTCATTATTCATTCAGCCTTTTCATTCTGTGAAATTTTACGACAACATAAATCCGTGCAAATTCGTGTTATAAAACTAACGGCACTTTTCTGAATTCATCTTCTTCATTGCTTTCGATTCCTAGAGCTTTGTAGATGTATTGGAAAGTAGATAATAATTCTGGTTTACCATCGATTAATGCCACATCGTGTTCAAAATGCGCACTTGCTTTTCCGTCTGCCGTTGTAATTGTCCAGCCGTCTTTGTGTTGTTTGATGTTTCTTGTTCCCATATTAATCATAGGTTCAATGGCAACGACCATTCCTTCAACAAAAAGTTTTCCGCGTCCGCGTTTTCCATAGTTTGGCATTTCAGGTTCTTCGTGCATTTTTTGACCAACACCGTGTCCAACTAATTCACGAACTACACCGTAACCATGAGCTTCAGTATATTTTTGAATCGCATTTCCAACATCTTCTACGCGATTTCCGGCTTTAAATTCTCTAATTCCAACGTAAAGAGATTCTTTAGTTACCTGTAAAAGTTTTTTAACTTCAGGTGCAACTTCTCCAATTTCGAAACTATAAGCATGATCTCCGTGATAACCATTTTTGAATGCGCCGCAATCCACAGAAATTACATCTCCGCTTTGTAAAGGTGTATTATTCGGAATTCCGTGTACAACCTGAGAGTTTGGACTCATGCAAAGTGAATTCGGGAAACCATACAATCCTAAGAAACTAGGAACTGCACCGTGATCACGAATGAATTCTTCGGCTAATTTATCTAGATATAATGTAGTAACTCCTTCTTTAATTTCAGAAGCAATCATTCCTAATGTTTTCGACACGATTAAAGCACTTTCGCGCATTAATTCGATTTCTTCTCTGGTTTTTTGGATGATCATATTTTTCAGATTTTCAGTTGGCAAAAGTACAATTTTTATCTCATTTTTTGATTAAATTTTTTTGTCGCGAATAAGGTTTTTTCGTCACGAATTTCACGAATGAGCCCAAATTACTTTGTCTTAAAATTATTCAAAGATTATAATTTGTCCTCATTCGTGAAATTAGTGGTAAATTCTTTCATTGTGATGAGCTGTGTTTTTAGTTTATTATCTCATAAAAAAGCCCTAAATTAGTAGTAAAAACGTGTAAAATCATGAAAACTACTATAGATCCAGATATATCAAAAGTAAAAGCTTTACGAAGAATGAAAGGAAATGCTTTGTCACTTTTAGGCTTTGCAGTGCTTCTTTTTATAATTGCTATCTATTTTAAAATTCCAATGCTGCAGGCTTTTAGCGAAGCGGCAATGGTTGGGGGAATTGCCGATTGGTTTGCGGTTGTGGCTTTGTTTCGTCATCCGCTTGGTATTCCGATTTGGCATACGGCTATTATTTCAACAAAGAAAAATGAAATTGGAGAAAATCTGGGAAACTTCGTTTCAGAAGAATTTTTGAATAGGGAAAAACTAGAAATTAAACTTGATGAATTCAACTTTGCCACAAAAGCTTCGGAGTGGCTTTCGCAAGAAGAAAATGCCCATAATATTGCCAATGTGGTTGCAGTAAATATTATTCCTGGAATTTTAAAAACCATAAAAGACGAGGATATTAAAAGGTTTATTCAGGTTCAATTCAAGGAAAAACTCGAAGCCATAAATTTTGGAGATTGGATTGCTCTGGCTTTAGAACCTTTGCATAAGGGAAATGTAAAAGATCAATTGCTTACCAATCTTCTGGAAGTTATAAGTTCTGAATTAACAAATAATAAAGATTTGATTCGGAAAAAAGTAAAAGCTTCAACGCCTTTTTTGAGTTTTGGTCTTGCTGATAAAAGTATTACGGAAGGCGTTTTTAATGGTTTGCAGGATTTTTTAAACGAAGCTAAAAAACCGGAAAGTGAAATCAGGCTTAAAATAGATGAATATGTCTATGATTTTCTTGAAAAAGTTAAAAACTCTGAAGAAATGCGAATTAAAATCAACGATATGATTTTAAGTTTTGCAGGAAAAAAAGAAGTTCAGGATTACATCAGCGGCATTTGGGATGAAATAAAACTTTCTATAAGTAATGATTTGGATAAAGGTGATGAATCTTCAATTAAAAAAAGTATTTCAAATCTAATTCAAACTTTTGGAAACGGAATCAAAGAAGATTCAATTATGATTGATAAAATCAATAATTTTATTAAAAATGATTTGCTTTCAGTTCTTTTGAATAATAAAAAAGTAATTGGAGATTTAATTTCGTCAACAGTAAAAAGCTGGGATGGAAAAGAGGTTTCTGAAAAACTGGAATTAGAAATAGGGAAGGATCTTCAATACATCAGAATTAACGGAACTTTAGTCGGAGGGATTATCGGACTTATAATTTATGGTGTAGAGCAGCTTTATCATTTTGTTTTTTAAATCATACAAATGATATAAGTAAATATAAATTCGGGCTGTTTTCTTTGCAAAAAGAAAAACCATATAAGTAATATAAGTTTAATTAAACTTTTGTGAGCTTCAATTAAATGAACTTATATCACTTATATGGTTTGAAAAATTACAAATCAAGTTTTACATTCTGGTATAAAATAGTTCTCGCAAAGAAGCAGAGACGCAAAGTTTATTATCTATTGCAACTTAGCGTCTTTGTGAGATTTTTTAAGTTCAATTTTAAATGAACTTATATCACTTATATGGTTTGAAAAATTACAAATCAAGTTTTACATTCTGGTATAAAATAGTTCTCGCAAAGAAGCAGAGACGCA
>NZ_JALKAC010000003.1 GCF_024171645.1 Flavobacterium sp. HSC-32F16
TGAGGTTCTGAGGTTCTGAGGTTCTGAGGTTCTGAGGTTCTGAGGTTCTGAGGTTCTGAGGTTCTGAGGTTCTGAGGTTCTGAGGTTCTGAGGTTAATTTATTATTTATAACCAGACCATAAAAAAAGCTGAACTTTCGTTCAGCTTTTTTTATGTTAAATCTAAAGTCTTTTAATCTAAAGTAAAAACCTTTGTCCCTTAGCACCTCAGTACCTCAGCACCTCAGCACCTTTAAAATTAGTATACCTCAGAAGCTTCTTTCAATTTCTCCATATTGTTTACCAATTGTAACTCGGCAACAATTTTCTGGATATCACCATTCATGATATTTCCTAAATCATAAAGCGTTAAACCAACACGGTGATCGGTTACACGACCTTGCGCATAATTGTAGGTACGAATCTTAGCAGAACGGTCGCCAGAACTTACCTGAGACGTACGTTTTGTAGCATCTTCTGCTTCTTTTTTAGCCAATTCCTGTTCGTATAAACGAGAACGTAAAACGTTCAAAGCTTTATCTTTATTTTTATGCTGTGATTTCTGATCCTGACACTGCGCCACTAATCCCGTTGGAATGTGCGTTAAACGTACTGCCGATTTCGTAGTATTTACAGATTGTCCTCCAGGTCCAGACGAACAGAAGAAATCTACACGAACATCGTTCATATCAATTTGTACATCAAACTCTTCTGCTTCCGGTAAAACCATAACAGTAGCTGCCGATGTATGCACACGACCTTGTGTTTCTGTCTGCGGAACACGCTGTACACGGTGAACACCCGCTTCAAACTTCAAAGTACCGTAAACATCCTCTCCCGAAACTTCAAAAATAACCTCTTTGAAACCTCCCGAAGTTCCTTCGTTCATATCTACAACAGATGTTCTCCATCCTTGAGTTTCGCAGTATTTAGTATACATTCTAAATAAATCTCCTGCAAAAATACTAGCTTCGTCCCCACCCGTTCCGGCGCGAATCTCCACCATTACGTTTTTAGCATCTTCAGGATCTTTAGGAATCAACATAAATTTGATTTCCTCCTCTAGTTGCGGTAAACGTTCTTTTGCTTCATCCAATTGCATTTTGGCCATTTCAACCATATCAGCATCACTTCCGTCAGCAATAATTTCGTTTGCTTCGTCAATATTTGCTAAAACAAGAATGTATTCTTCTCTCTTTTCAACCAGTGCTTTTATGCTTTTATATTCCTGGTTAAGCTGCACATAACGTTTTTGATCAGCAATAACATCCGGCTGAATAATCAAATCCGAAATCTCATCAAAACGCTGCTTTACATATTGAAGTCTATCTAACATTTTCTAATTCCTTTTATTGGACTGCAAAATTACAAAAATTTTGTGGAAAATTCTAGTGTTGTTTTTTTGGGATTTTTTTACGCTGAATAACTTCATTAGCACTTGAATTAATTAACATTTTTATACCCAATTTTAAAAATCAGGTGTTTTTACTTGGTTATTTGTTAAAATTAAAAACGAGGTTTGCTTTACACATAACAAGCTATCAAATATTTTTTTTGAAATTAATCTAGTTACGGTTTTCCATAATAGTCCTTTTATCAAAGGACATATTTTTACAACCTTAAATTAATTGAAAATCTAAAACCTTGTAACATGAAAATCAACAAAGTATTAATTGCATTATCACTTTTTGCAACTGTATCAATAAATTATGCACAGCCAAAACAAAAATCTAATTCTGAAACCAGGCAGTTTATAGAAAATGCCGAAATAACTCAAATTAACAAAGATTGGAATATTAAAGCCGAATTTAAATCTGGACTTGGCGAAGTAGTTTCATTTTTTCCAGTTGAAGCAATTGATTTAAAATCAAACAAAAAAGTCAACTCATTGCAAATGGACATGACCGTTATATATCAATTTGCTGGAAGAAATACTAATTATTTTAAATCTTCATGGATTGATTTAAATGAAGTAGAAGAATTCATAGTTTTTATAGAACAATATGTAATTCCTAATCTAAAAGATAAAACCGAAAGAAAGCAATCTGTTACATATATTTTCAATTCAAGAGAAATTACATTTAGTTTTTATATAGAAAAAAGCACTAGAAGAATTTCTATTTATTTAAAAGATAATGGTTCTACTGATTATGAACATTATTTCTGGACAGAAACACAAGTAAGTAAAATTCCAGAATTACTTACAATGCTGAAAGAAATTAAATAAATCTATTATATACATTTTCACCTCGCTTTATTTATAAATCAGGTGTTTTTACGTGCTTATTAATTTAATTTAATTTAAAGACGATGTTTGTTTTTATAAAACTCAATTATTGAAGTATGACTTATAAAATGATAAAATAAATACTTTTAATTAAATCTGAATCGAAAAAAAATGAAAATATTTTTAGAAGACGTATTTAAAACATCTGGCACACCAACTTATACATTTGTAAAACCAGTAGAATATACAAAACTTTTAGTTTCCTTACGAACAAAGGGAAGAGGATTAATAATAGAAGGGCCTTCTGGAATTGGAAAAACCACAAGTATTAATAAGGCAATTGAAGAAATGGAAATTAACACTCCAATAACATCTCTTTCTGCAAGAAAAAAAGAAGATGTTGATTTAATTCAAATGCTTCCGGAAATTAGTGATTTTGGAATTGTAATTATTGATGACTTTCATGTTCTCCCTAATGAAACTAAAAAGGCTTTATCTGACTATATGAAAACTCTGGCTGATGAAGATTCTATATCTTCAAAACTCATTCTAATAGGCATTAATAAAGCGGGAGATTCACTAGTGTCATTTTCTCCAGACTTAAACAATCGAATTGATACAATAAGATTTGAAGCAAATCCTAGTGAAAAAATTGAAGAAATGCTTTCGTTAGGCGAGAAGGCTCTTAATATACTATTAAATATAAAATCAGAGATTGTAAGTGAATCTAAAGGTAGTTTTCATATTGCTCAATTACTTGCTAAAGAGACATGTATAAATTGTGAAATAATAGATGACCAATCAGATAAATTAGAAACAAACACTAGCATAGAAACAATAAAAGCAAAAGTCAATCAGGAGCTTGGGCGGTTATTTTACACAAAAGCTAGGATATTTGCAATTGGTTCTAAATTAAGAAAGGAAGGAAGAGCTCCATATCTTCATTTACTTAATTGGTTATCGAACAGTTCTGACTGGTCAATTCAAATAGATGAATTACTTAATCAAAATCCTAATATGAAATTGAGTATTAATCAAGTTGTAGAAAAAGGTTTTTTAAAAAAACTAATTGAAGATAATCCTCTTTTACAAGATGTTATTCATTTTGATGATCAATCTAATGTTCTTACAATTGAAGATCCTAAATTTCTGTTTTATATTAGAAATATTTTGTGGAACAAATTTGCTGAACAAATTGGTTTTGTTGGAGTCGAATTTACCAAACCATATGATTTTGCACTTTCATTTGCAGGGGAAAATAGAAATCTTGCTCAAATAATTAGCGCTAAATTGTTAGAAAGAGAAATTTCAGTTTTTTATGATGAAAATGAACAACATAGAATTTTAGCTTCAAATATTGAAGATTATTTAGCTCCTATTTATAATTCGGAAGCAAATTTTGTTATTGTTATTCTTAGTAAAGACTATCCAAAAAAAATCTGGACGAAATTCGAATCCGAACAGTTCAAACAAAGATTTGGAGAAAATACAATAATTCCAATTTGGTATTCAGACACAGACATTAACTTCTTTGATGAATCTAGGAAATATGGTGGATTAACATTCAATATTGATAAAGATATCGAAGAAGAAACAGAAAGAATTGTTAAAGTGATATCCAAAAAACTAGAAGACAAACGAAAAGAAACAAAAAAGGATTAAAAATGAGTTATGATTCTGTTTAAAATTTAACAATCATTCAAAACAAAACAACAATCTATTTACCCTAAATAATAATAAATATGTACAGAGGCTTTAATCTAAAAATACCTGATGATTTTAATAAGTTACAATTTTTAAAGACTGGTAGAGAAATTTTAGAAGAAACAAATCAAAATGTAAAGAAAACTTTAGAAGAGTATCTATTGAATTATGGTTCTTCATTAAATGGAAATAAAATTATTGAAGACTGGTTTCCGGAAATTAATTCACATGTGTTTTTATCACATTCTCACAAGGATAGAGAAAAAGCAATCATGATAGCTGGAATACTGTATGAAAAATTCGATATAACAACATTTATTGATTCTACTGTATGGGGAAATTCAAATGATTTACTAAAAAAAATTGATGATAAGTATTGCCTACATGCAAATAATGAAAACTATGATTATGACAAAAGAAATTATTCTACTGCTCATGTACATTTGATGCTATCAACCGCTTTAAATAAAATGATAGACAAAAGTGAATGCTTATTTTTTCTTAATTCACCAAACTCAATTTCTACATCATTGGAAATAAGTCAAAAAACTAATTCTCCTTGGATTTTTTCTGAAATTGCCACATCAAAAATTATCAAAAAAAAGACACCAGATAGAAAAAAAAGCGAAACAAGACTTTTTTCTACTGAAAGTATGAAATCATTAAATGAAAATGCGCAAATTAAGTTAAATGTAGAATATGAATTAGAACTTTCTCATTTAAAGGAATTAAACACTTCAGATTTTAATAGATGGCTAAATGTCTTTGCTAATTCTCCTGAAGAAGCTTTAGATCAATTATACTCACAACATAGAATTAACCCAAAATTTTTAAAATAATGTCTGACAATAAATTAAAGCATTTAGAATTCTTGCACAATACTATTAATCGAATGAGTACCAATTCATTTATAATAAAAGGATGGGTCATTACCTTGCTATCCGCAATATTTGTATTAGCCGAAAAGGAAACTAATCAAAATTATATTTATTTAATGTTTATAATTATTCCTGTTTTTTGGTACTTAAATGCATACTTTTTATTACTTGAAAGAAAATTTCGCTCGTTGTATAACGACGTTCGAATGAAAAGAGAAGATGAGATTGATTTTTCAATGGATATTAGTAATTACAAAAGCGGAAGAAATAAAATTAAAAATTGTTTTGCAGCTAGTTCAATTTGGCCAATTTATATTTTCTTATTGGTTATTGCAATTATCGTAAAACTAGAATTTAGTTCTAGTAAAATTACTGCTTTACTATTATCTATTCTTCCGTAACGCTCGCACTAGTCAAATCTTATCAACAAATAAAATGCGCAAAAGTTTTTTCAAAACCCTTTGCGCATTTCCTTTTATTACAAAAAGAAACTACTTCTTTCCCAGTAATTTCTTAAATATTTATTTTTCTTTTTCAACCTGAATCAAACGCTCATACTAGCTACAGACAATTTATACTGTATCAGACTGTAAATAAACCTTATGCAAATCATCAAATAACTCCATTTCTTCTTCCGGCAGAAGCTGTAATGCTATTTCAAGTAAAGTCAATACATTAATATCTGTTTCTTTATGAAAAACGGCTAAACTTCGGGCTTCTTTATTCATTAGAACAATACTGGCTTTAAGCAAATCTGAAACCATTAGATTTAATTCGTTATAAGAACATACTTTTAGCGGTATCGTAAATGAAGTGTCTTCTTTATGTTCTAGTTTTAATTTGGTAAAATAATTTCTTTTATTCATTAATTCTGATATTTTATCTTCGCTTTGCGTTTTCATATATTATAAGATTTGATTTACAATTTTAAACAAATATATAAAAAATCAGTAACATACAACCCCTTTCTTACATTCACTTAAAAACAATCGATTACTTGTAATTTCATTTCCATGAAAAGAGAAAGAAAAAGTGAAATTCCAGAAGTTGTAAAAGATCTAGGAATCAAGATTAAAGATATAATTGAAGAAAAGAAATTCAAGCGACGAGAGGTTGCTCATGATGCAGAAATGGATGTTGAAAGTCTAAGAAAATATATTAAAGGTTCGCAAGAAATGAAAGTAAGCACTTTGTTTAAAATTGCGCAAGCTTTAAAAATTCATCCAAGTGAATTGATTAAGGATTTGTAATCAACAAAAGAAATCAATTAAAATCTCTAAAATTGTATTAAAAATTATCGCTCAATAACAATTACCCTCCTGTTGGAGCATCTTTACTTATACATGCAAGTAAAGAATACTATCTAAGCCAAATACAACAACAAAATGCTGGAATTATTAGAAAGAATTAAAATATTAAATAAATACCAAAAAGAAATATCTGACTTATCAGAAGAAAGATTCAATATTTTCAGAATCTGCGGGGTAAACCATTACGAAGTAACACATTCGGCAATTTTAACGGAGCTTTTAAGTAATGATTCTTCTCATAGTTTCGGCACTGCTTTTTTAACAGCCTTTTTAAAAACATTAAAAAAAGAAAATTTACTCCCTGCTCCTCGAAGTGTTTCTTCTTAAATGTCACGACTGCTGTGCGAAGTCTCCTGACTTCGTACCCGATCCAATAATCTACAAAGAAAAAATATTCTAGACTAAATATAGCAACGTGTGCGAAGTCAGGAGACTTCACACAGCTCCTTTAGCATTTATAAAAACTTTCAAATTAAATATATATAAACTATTCAATTCACTACTCCAAAATATTGTTTTTCTTAAATATCGCGAAATGCTGTGCGAAGTCTCCCGACTTCGTACCCGATCCAATAATCTACAAAGAAAAAATATTCTAGACTAAATATAGCAACGTGTGCGAAGTCAGGAGACTTCGCACAGCTCCTTTAGCATTTATAAAAACTTTCAAATTAAATATATATAAACTATTCAATTCACTACTCCAAAATATTGTTTTTCTTAAATGTCACGACTGCTGTGCGAAGTCTCCCGACTTCGTACCCGATCCAATAATCTACAAAGAAAAAATATTCTAGACTAAATATAGCAATGCGTGCGAAGTCAGGAGACTTCGCACAGCGCCTTTAGCATTTATAAACACTTCCAAATTAAATCTATATAAACTATTCAATACATTACTTCAAAGTGTTATTTTTTTAAATATCGTGAAATGCTGTGGGAAGTCTCCCGACTTCATACCCGATCCAATAAGCGATTAAATTTACAAAATACTAATTTGTAAGAAAAATAATTATATTTGAATAAAAAAATGCAAGGCGGATACAAAATAAGAGATCAAAATTTACCTCATTTTATAACAGCAACAGTTGTTGATTGGGTGGACATTTTTACAAGAAAAAATTACAGAGATATAGTTGTAGAATGTTTAGATTTCTGCATTAAAAACAAATCTATGATTTTATATGGCTATGTAATTATGAGCAATCATATACATCTGATTGTACAATCTGAAAAGGGAGAATTATCAGATTTATTGAGAGATTTTAAAAAATTCACTGCTGTAAAAATTTTAGAAAAAATAAAATCTGATCCAGAGAGTCGAAGAGAATGGATGTTAGAACGTTTTAAATTAGCAACAGAAAGTCATTCAAGAAACAAAAATTATCAGTTTTGGCAATATAGCAATCATCCCGAAGAAATTTATACGAACAAATTTATGTGGTCAAAGTTAGATTATATTCATTTAAATCCTGTTCGTGCTGGTATTGTAGAAAAAGCGTCACATTATATTTATTCTAGTGCCAGTAATTATGTTTCGGACATTGGTTTATTAAAAATCGTAAAAGCAGATGTTCTCATTGTTGATGTATTGAACTTGAAAAATTTTACGCGATATAATGAATATTGAAAAATGGAAAATTACAATAAAAAATAGGAACGGGTACGAAGTCGGGAGACTTCGCACAGCATGCTGAAATATTTGCGTGGCAGTAAAATTAATTCCACCGGCAATAAGCGAATAAACACAAACCAGAAATGAAAAATAATATTACAATACTACTTTTAGTAAGCATAATAATGTTTACAAACTGCAATGCACAGACAAAGCCAATTGGAGAAGAGCCTTTAAATTTAGAAAACTTCAATTTTGACACCAAATTATTAGACTTATATCCTGAGAAAAATAAGAATAAACAATTTAAAAATTTTTATGACATAAAAGGAACGGTACATTCACAATTGGTTGAAAAAGATACCACTTACATAAATAATTATTCAGAAAATAAAAAAGCAATTGGCATAGAGTATCTTCAAAAAACTTCAACCTCAATTGACACGATGGCTGTATTTGAAAGTCAGCAGTTCCAGAAAATTAATGTGGGTACGACAATCGATGGTAAAATAAAAGTAATAAATACTGTCGCCGATGAGCTTTCTCAACAAGAATGCGATAAATTAATTAAGAAATTAACAAGCAAGTATGGTAATCCGAAAAAATTGAAAAACAGTTGGAATGAAACTTTTACAATATATGAGTGGACGACTACAAACAGAATTATAAGATTTGTATCTGCTTTTAATGATGAAAGCACAACTATGAAGATAGTGATTAACAAAGAAAATCAAACACTTTCATTGGGAGAGAAAGAAACGTATTATGTTGGTTATTTGTTCATTATAAATCCTTTATTAAAAGCCGAAGTTTTGGGCAAAATGAAAACAGGAGATTTTGTTTTTCTTGACGAAAAAATGGAATAAAAAAACGATAGCGCGGATTTGCAAAATGTGCTCGTAACATTGAGAAATAATATACAAATCATAAAAAAAGAAAAGCTGCAAAAATTATGCAGCTTTTTTACTTTTTCTAAAATCACGCCACAACACACTCCACATTATTTTCTTCAGCAATCTGCATATCGATTATTTTTTGAGCGATCGATCCTCTTTCGAATAAGCGGATGAATTTGAAAACAGCGCTCACAAAATATCCGGGGTTCGAAACTAATCGGGCGATTTCTGTTATTCTTTGGTCTCTTAGCTGAGTGCAGGCTTCTCTTTCGTTTTCTGGAACGGCTACAAATTCGTTGGCAAATTTCCAGGCTCCGTTTCTTGCCGTTTCCATACTGAAATCAATAAAAAAAGTATCTATTTTACCTGTAACTTTTAATATCCACGTAAGTGTCGGCCAGATTTTGATCAGGCATTTTTCGACACCTCCAACCAAACCGCTGAGAATGAAGTTTATTTTATCAAAATCGGCTTTTAAATCTTCGATATCTTCTACAGTGCTGATTTGTGCCGAGGCAATTCCTAAATCAAGATTAATATGGGCGTTCATCCCGAGAAGTAAATGCTGCAATACTATCGGCCAGAATTTATCGGCTTGTTCAAAGGCAAATCCCCAGCATTCAGATGGTTTTTCTTTGGCTTGATATTCATAATACGCTTTTAAATAACGGTTTGCAAAAATAACATCCAATTTTTCCATTCGTTCGCCATTTTGAAAAGAACCAGCCTGAATCCCTTCTTTTACTTTTATAGTTACTTCGCGATACAAAATGGCAAATAAACCTAAATTGCTTTGGTCTATTTTTGATTTTTCTATTATTTCATTCAATAATAAAATTACTTCGTCTATAGTATCAGCTTGTTTCATAGTTATTTATAATTGGTTAAAGTTTGTTTTTGGTAAAACGAATT
The DNA here is from genome assembly GCF_024171645.1 of Flavobacterium sp. HSC-32F16. Classification (GTDB taxonomy): domain Bacteria; phylum Bacteroidota; class Bacteroidia; order Flavobacteriales; family Flavobacteriaceae; genus Flavobacterium. Next base: position 9,521 of record NZ_JALKAC010000003.1, read on the forward strand.
TAATTATTTTAATCTTTCAATGAACGTCTTTTTGAAGTAATTATCTTATTTTTTCTTCTTCTTTTATATAAAAAAACATCCCAGAAGAAAACTCTCCTGGGATGTTACTATACTTAAAGCGAAAACAATAAAAATATTAAGCCCCTGCTTCTACTTTTAAAATTTCTAATTTTAAATTTCCTTTTTTGGCTGGCCATTCTACAAGATCGCCTACTTTGTAGCCAACCATTGCAATACCTTCATCTGAAAGAACCGAAATTTTGTTTTTACTTACTTTTACTTTTTCAGGACCAACCAAAAGAATTGTTTTTTCTTCGTTATTAATGTGGTCTTTATAAGTTATTTTTCGGTTTATTGAAACAATATCTTCCGGAAGATTTTTTCTCAATACCTGAGACGCGTGTTTTAATTCGCTTAATAAAAGTTCTTCTTCTTGTGGAGTTACTTTTTTTCTTCTTACGTGGTCTTTAATTAAATCGTATGTTCCTGTTGTTAAAATGATATTTTGTGACATGACTTTCTTGTTTGTTTCATTTTGCATAGGGTATAACATACAACTCTTCACTGAAAAGCCTATAGCTTTCAGTGATATTATATCCTAAAAAATTGAAGTATTAAATAAATAAACTATAAATAGCGAAGGTTCCCTGTCCAGAGTCGCGACAGGGCACAATGAATAAACTCTTTTGAGTTTTTTAAGAAAGTATCATCATGTAAATATAATAATGTGTACATCAAGCACATCAAACAGCTGTTTATTAAATAAAAATTTGCAGTTACCATTATTATTACAATTCTAATCTTGGCAAGATACATACATTTTCTTACAGAAAAAAAGATATTATCGCTTATTACTTTTATTTACAGGGATTTTAAATGAAATTGATGCAAATCATCCAATAATTCCATTTCTTGATCTGGCAGAAGTTGTAAAGCAATTTCCAGAAGCGTCATTACATTGACATCATCTTTTAAAACCGACATGCTTCGGGCATCTATCGATTGTATACAACCGATATTTAAAACCTCTATTACAAGCCATAAAACCGTACAAGAAATATCTTATATTTGTTTTAATTAAATCTTTCAAAACGAAATCCAAATATTTAATTCTTATCAAATCGAGAATGGCAAAAAATACTAGAATTCAAAAAAAATAAAGTTATATATACTTTGCGGAATTCTTGCGGAGATCTCTCCTTCGTCGAAATGAAAAAAATGAAATAACTCTGTGTGAAATAAAAAAACTTTGAGCCTTAGAGCCTTTGTGGCAAAAAAATTTAAAACATGGAAAACTTCGACTGGACTTCCTTCACAAAAAAAATAGCTATTAAAGCTAAACTAAGTGACATTTATAATGCCTGGACAATTGCATCTGAATTAGAAAAATGGTTTCTCGAAAAAGTATCTTTTTTTGATGTAAATCAGGAAACAATCGGCAAAGACCAAAACGTTCTGGAAGGCAATACTTATGAATGGTTTTGGTATTTATATGATGATGCCATGTTGGGTAAAATTACTTCTGTCAACGGAAAAAATCAATTGCAATTTACTTTTGAAGGAACTTGTCTTGTCGATATAAATTTGAGTAAAAAAGATGATTATACAATCGTTGAGCTTCGCCATCATAATATTCCAACAGATGATAATTCGAAAAAACACATCAGACTGGGCTGTTCAAACGGCTGGCATTTTTATCTAACCAATCTTAAATCGGTTTATGAAGGCGGCTTAGATTTACGCAACAAAGAGGACAGTTTAGACCCAATGATTAATAATTAAAATAAGTATTCTGCTATTTAAGAATACTTCGCATTTATATATTTAACGCATCAAATAAAAATGAAGACTTATTTTGTTGACTCATTTACGAATGAAAAATTTAAAGGAAATCCAGCGGCAGTTTGTCTTCCTGACATAGAATTAGATGCAGAAAATATGCAGAATATTGCTGCAGAAATTGGTTTTTCGGAAACGGCATTTATAAAACAAATAAAAGACAATACATACAGTATTAGATTTTTTAGTCCGAAAACCGAAATTCCTTTATGCGGACACGCGACACTGGCTTCGTCTAAAATTCTTTTCAGCACAACTTCATTTGAGAGCATCAAATTTATTAACTGCCATAATGTTGAATTGTTTATTGAAAAAGAAGCGCATAAAATAAAAATGCAATTTCCGGTTTACGATACAGAAGAAACCGAAGTGCCTCAAAAACTACTTGATGCACTGGGGATTTTTGAACCTCTGGAAAAAAGATACAGCCCAAACAATAAAATAATTTTACTTGAAATTGAAAATGCCCGTAAACTGGCAGATTTAAAACCCAATTTTACAGCCTTAATAAATTCGCATACGGGAATAAACGGTGTTTTGGTAACCGCAGTTTCAGACAGCGAAAATTTTGATTTCCATTACCGCTATTTCTGGCCTTGGGCAGGAACTGACGAAGATCCTGTAACGGGCGGTATTCAAACCTTTTTGACAAAATATTGGGCTGAAAAACTGAATAAAACCAAACTAAACGCTTATCAATCTTCTTTAAGAACCGGAACTATGAGTACAGAACTTGTACAAGATAAGGTTTATATTCTTGGAGAAGCTGTAATTGTTTTAGAAGGCAATTTTATTTTATAAATCTAAAAACAAACCCAATGAAACTATTAATAACCACACTTCTTTTAATTTCAAACTTTACATTATTTGCGCAATCAAATCAATTCGCAGGCGATTATACGCGTTCACTTTCTGAAGAAGGTAAACATATCATTGAATATAAACTGACTTTAAACCCAAACGGAACATTTGAATTTCATTCGTATCAAAAAATGCAGGGCGGAACTCCGTCTGAAATCAATAAATACGGAAAAGGAAAATGGAGCGCAAAAGAAAACCTGATTAGTTTTTCGGTAAATAAAAAAGAAGATTTAGACGAAAAATATACTTTAGATTTTAGTAATTCTACAGCTCGGTTTGTAACCAAAAATCCAAGAGACAAAAGTGATAAAGTGGTGAAAACGAAACTTCAGTTTTTAGAATCAGGAATTTTCTGGCTGAAAGGATTTGAGGTTTTTAAGATATAAATTAGAAATTCAAGAGATCGGGATTTAATTCTATTAAAAAAAATGAAATACAGAGAGATTAAACCAACTGGATTTTTAAAAAACTTTGTTCAGTGTTTTTGGTATTACGAAACTGACTGCGAAGTACAGCACACTATTTTACCCGATGGTTATTTTGACTTAATTGCAGAGTTTGAAAATGACACATTAATTACCGTAAAACTCACAGGTGTCTGGACAAAACCAAAAGATATCAGCATCCCAAAAAACATAAAATTCTTTGCTGTACGATTTAAACTTTTAGCAATTGAATATCTTTTTCAAAAAGAAATTAAAACTATTGTCGACACTACTATAAAACTGCCATTTACTTTTTGGAATCTTGACACTTATAAATCGTATCAATTTGATCTATTTGTTACTGATACTTTAAACAGCTTAGAAACTTCTCTAAAACATTTAAATGAAATAGACAGCAGAAAACTAAACCTTTTTGAGATAGTTTATTTGCAAAAAACAAAGACGGTTTTTGAACTTTCGAGCCAGATTTTCTGGAGCAGCAGACAAATCAACCGATACTTTAGCACTCAGTTTGGTATATCTTTAAAAGAATTTTTAAAAATTGTTCGCTGCAATGCTTCTTATGAAGAAATTTCAAACGGAAATTTAAGTCCACAGTCTGATTTTTTTGATCAGGCACATTTTATAAAGGAAATAAAGAAATATACGGGAGTTACACCAAAAGAATTAAGCAAAAATAAAAATGACCGATTTTTACAATTATCGAAGTTAGAAGAAAAATAGATTTGCGGTATTAATTTTAAATTTTTATCCAAATGAAAATAAGCAGACTTTCTCCCAACTTTGAAGTAAATGATATAAAAAAGACCGTTGCTTTTTATACAGAACACTTCGAATTTAAACTCATAATGGCTGTTCCTGAAACACAGGACGGTGTTGAGCAAACTTTAGACGAAAACAAAGAATATGTGTATGCCATGATGCAAAAAGACAGCATAGAATTTATGTTTCAGCGTTCGGATACATTTAAAAATGATATTGTTTTTTCAAAAGATTTACCAATAGGAGCCACCGTTTCATTTTATATGGATATTGAAGGCATAAAAGATTTTTATTTAACGCTTAAAAAACAGAACCTTGAAATAACCGAAATCAAAACAACTTGGTACGGAATGCAGGAATTCTATATAAAAGATCTTAATGGCTATATTTTAGGTTTTTCCGAAAAAAATGAATAAATAAAACAGCACAGATCCAAAGGTCTGTGCTATTAAAATTATACAATTAAAACCTCAAAGACTTCATAATAACCAACACAATAGCTTAAAAAACTTAGAATCTCAGCATCTCAGAACCTTAGCTCCTTCTTTTTATTAATACACCTTTTTATTGGTTTTATACCCAAATATGGCGGACTTATGACATTTTTTCAAAAGTCACTTTCTTAATTATTTACTTTCATATCATCAAAAAGAAATAATTACAAATTAACTAAAGCCCCATGTTATGAAAACTACAAAAATGGTATTACTTTTTATCATTCTAATCTCATTCTGTGCTTGCAAAAAGGACTCAAAGGGAGAAAAAGATAATTATTCAACCGTAAAAAAAAGTACTGCATCTTCTGAATGTTTAGCTCCTGCTAATTGGTTTACGATCGTAAACAACACGCGCCAGACGCCTCCGCCAAATGAAGGACCAACAAGCGTTTTTGCCAATAATCAAACAGTAACCAATTGTGACTTTCATCAATGGTCATGGCAAAAATTTCTTTGGCTGACAAATGAAGTCAATGGAAAACCATTCTTTATGACTAATCTGATTCAGGTGAATGCGGCAGGTCAGAAATTAGATCCTACTAACGGAATTGTTTTGACAGATACTGCTCAGGCAAGTTCTAAAAGTGATATTTTAAGAACTCCTAATTTTCCATCGGGTGTTCCTAAACAAACTACAGTCTATTATTCTATATTTATGGACCAACTTCTTTACGACACTATGATAAAATATGGCCCAATTGCCAAAAGTGATCCTTCTAAAGTAAAAGACATCACTTTTCCTGTAGGTGCATTAGAACTAAAAACCTCATGGATAGATGCGAGTGTTCTTAAAGATACTTCTTCTTATTTTGTTACTCAGGGAGTAATAAACGGAGTAAAAACAAAAGTAGCACTTTTAGGAATGCATGTCGTGGGAATTGTAGAAAATCATCCTGAATTTGTGTGGGCTACTTTTGAACATGAAAATCTTGCGCCTGCTTACGATTGGACTAAAGCTACCCCAACAGCCGATGCTCCTGTAACGAGCACAGTTGATTATCCGTTCTTTAATAAAAACAGCACGGCAACGGTTCAAAATATAACTTCAAAAAATGGAATTTATACAGATGTCTTTTCTGTTTACAAATATGGTGTTCCTGTAGAAAAAGCAATGAAAGGTTCTTTTAATGTGCAGCTTTATATGGAAACAAGCCAAAATGGTTCTGAAAACTTCAATAATATTCGTACTATTAACCAAAGCGTTAAAACACAGCTGAAAGGTATATGGAACAATTATTTTTACAACGGTTCGCTATGGATTAATACCGAAGGATACAAAGATACTCCGGCACAAGCAGCTTTATTAGACTCGTTGAGTTATAATCTTTCAAATTCTTCACCCGGAGATTTAACCAGAGGTTCTACAGCTGCTTACAATATTACTATGGAAACCTATGTTCAGGTAGGATTTGGAAAACCATCCTCTATACATGCCAATACAGTAGACAATCTTGTTAATTGCTTCTCCTGCCACAATACATCTAATAATTCGGCCGAATCGCCTCTTTTTATCAGCCATGTTTTTACAGGATATGTACAAAATCTGCAGGGTTTAAACAGAGCACAAATCAAAGACGAACATGTTAAAGAAATTGTTAAGCAATTCAATCAGCGTCTAAGGTTAAAACAATTAAAATCAAAATAACAACCGTTTTACTTTAATATATAAACACAAAAACCACAAGCTCTTGTTTGTGGTTTTTATGTTTTATTGATGAACATAAGATTAAAACAATATTTTTTTTCACACAGATCAAAGCCGATTTTTAGACTGCTTTATGTAAATTCTGTTCAAATCTCTTTTACTTTTTTGTAAACCAAAAAGAGATTAATGACTTTGCAACTTTGGTGCTTTAAATTTCAATACCACTTTTTAAATTGCTAATTTCGCTTTCGAATAAGAAAGAGAAAAATGAAGGTCTGTATTGCTGAGAAACCAAGTGTAGCACGTGAAATTGCATCCGTTTTGGGCGCTAATACCAAACACGACGGATATTACGAAGGCAATGGTTATGCCGTAACTTATACTTTTGGCCATTTATGCACATTAAAAGAACCTAACGATTATAAACCACACTGGAAAAGCTGGGATTTAAACAATCTCCCAATGCTTCCTGAAAAATTCGAAACTAAAGTCGTTCAGAATTCAGGAATCCAGAAGCAGTTTAAAATTATAAAAACCCTTTTTGATAAAGCCGAATTGGTTATAAATTGCGGGGATGCCGGGCAGGAAGGAGAATTAATCCAACGCTGGGTAATGAACGAAGCACATTACAAAGGCGAAATAAAACGCTTGTGGATTTCATCTCTAACCACAGAAGCCATAAAAGAAGGTTTTGACAACTTAAAACCCTCTGAAAACTACGATAACTTATTCTACGCCGGATTTTCAAGAGCGATTGGCGACTGGCTTCTGGGAATGAATGCGACACGTTTATACACCGTAAAACATGGCGGTTACAAACAAGTGTTGTCTATTGGACGCGTACAAACGCCTACATTAGCAATGGTAGTTGACCGATTTAAAGAAATAGAAAACTTTAAACCACAGCCGTATTGGGAATTACAGACTTTATACAGAGAAACACTTTTCAGCTACGAAGAAGGTCGTTTCCTGAAAAAAGAGGATGGAGAAATTCTGGCTGAAAAAGTCAAAGAAAGTGATTTCGAAATTGTTTCTGTTGATAAGAAAAACGGAAACGAATACGCACCAAAACTGTTTGATTTAACGGGTTTACAGGTTTATTCCAATCAAAAATTTGGGTTTTCGGCAGAAGAAACCCTTAAAATTGCGCAGACTTTATACGAACAGAAAGCCATTACGTATCCCAGAGTCGATACAACTTTCCTGCCGGGAGATATTTACCCAAAAGTAACGGGAATTCTGCAAAAACTGACTAATTACAGTCATTTAACAGAACCGCTTTTAGGAAAGAAAATTAAAAAATCGCCAAAGGTTTTTAATGATAAAAAAGTAACCGATCACCACGCAATTATTCCAACGGGAATAGAAATTAATCTGCCGTACAATCAACAGCAGGTTTATGACATAATTGTAAAACGTTTTTTAGCTGTATTTTATGATGATTGTCTGGTTGCCAACACCACAGTTATTGGAAAAGCAGCCGATGTAACTTTTAAAACCACAGGAAAAGAAATTCTTAAAAAAGGTTTCCGTGTTGTTTTTGAAGATCCAAATGCCAAAGAAAAAGAACCGGACTTGCTGCCGAGTTTTGTTGTGGGCGAAAAAGGCCCGCATGAACCTTCTTTTCTCCAAAAAGAAACCAAACCGCCTAATTATTTTACCGAAGCAACTTTACTGCGAGCGATGGAAACTGCAGGAAAACAAGTTGATGACGAAGATTTACGCGAATTAATGAAAGAAAACGGAATTGGACGTCCGTCAACGCGTGCAAATATTATTGAAACCCTATTTAAACGCCAGTATATTGTCCGCAATAAAAAACAGGTTTTACCAACGACAACAGGAATTCAGTTAATTGATACAATTCAGAACGAGTTGATTAAATCGGCTGAACTTACAGGTTCTTGGGAAAAACAGTTAAAAGATATTGAAAAAGGTACTTTTACGGCTGCTGCTTTTATCCGAAATATGAAACGAATGGTTGAAGCTTTGGTAACCGAAGTTCGAAGTGAAACCAGGCACGCCAATATTTCGCATGCTGCAACGATTCAGAAACCAGTTGTAAAAGCAGAGAAAAAGAAAGCTGCAGGAATCTTGGCAGAAACTTGTCCGAAATGCCAGAAAGGGAATCTTATAAAAGGGAAATCAGCTTTTGGATGCAGCGAATACAAATCGGGTTGTGATTTTGTGCTGCCTTATGTTTTTTCAGATAAAAAAATTACCGAAAGCCAGTATTTACGATTGGTTCAAAAAGGTTCAACTGTAAACATAAAAGGCTTCAAAACCGAAGCCGGAACGGTTGAAGGCTTAATTCGTTTTGAAGAAAATTACAAACTAAAATTAGAGCCGAAGAAAACCGCAGCAAAAAAGACCACGCAGGAAACTTCAGATTCATTAACGTGTCCGAAATGTAAAAAAGGAACCATCCTAAAAGGAAAAACCGCTTACGGATGTGCTGAATATAAATCGGGATGTGATTTTAAAGTTACTTTTGATGAAGTCCGCGCGAAACTAAAAGATCAAAAACCAACGAAAGAACTGGTCTACTCTATTTTAGAGGAAAGCGTTTAGTTTTTTCTTGCCACAGATTAAAGGGATTAAAATGATTTTTTTTGTTTTTTTGCCACGAATTTCACTAATTTTCACTAATTTTTTCACGCAGATTCTGCAGATTTAATTTTGATTCTGAATTTAAATCTGCTTGAATCTGCTGAATCTGCGTGAGACAAAATCATTTTAATCCCTTTAATCTGTGGCTAAAACATTTCCCATTTTTCAAAAAATAATTCGTGAAAATTAGTGTAATTAGTGGCAACATTTTTTTTCATACTTTAGTGCTTCCATTTAACATCAAAAACTCATAAATATGTTTCAGAAAATTACTCTTTTAGCGCTTGTATTGGCTGTTGTTTCTTGTCAGAAGAAAGAATCTGTAGAAAAAGATAAAATTAAAATCGCCGACTGGATCATCGGAAACTGGGAAAACAAATCGGCTGAGGGCGTTTTAACTGAAAACTGGCAAAAACTAAATGACAGCACTTTCAACGCATCTTCTTATTTTATAAAAGGGAAAGATACACTGCATTTTGAAACCATAGTTCTGGCTCAAAAAGGCGAAACCCTAACCTATTTCGCAACCGTAAAAGGACAAAACGAAGATAAAGCAGTTGCTTTTGCATCAACCGCAGGGTCTGATAAGCAATTGGTTTTTGAAAATTTAAAACACGATTATCCGCAAAAAATCACATATACAAAAGGCACAGATAATACTTTAACAGCTGAAATTTCTGGGAATTTACAAGGAAAACCGAGTTCAGAGAAGTTTGTGATGACGAAGAAATAAAACATTATATTTCAAACAAATTAAAATCCGTTACTAAATATAATTCATTCCTCCGGAATTCTTCACAATAGTAAAAAGAACCGGAGGTTCGATCAATTTGCAGGGCCGGTTTTTAATCCGGTTTGCGCAAAAATCATCCATAATCTAAAACTCAAAACCTCAGCATCTTAGAACCTTAACAACTTTAAAAAACTACTCATTCTCCCCAATTTTACTTACCATAAAAATCATCATAATACCTAAAAGCGCCATAATTAAAAACGCCCATTTCATACTTAGATATTCAGAGATAAAACCAACCATTGGCGGTACTAATAAAAACCCGAGATAACCAATTGTAGATATCGAAGTTAAGGCAGAACCGCTGCTTAATTTTGAAGATCTTCCAGCAATACTAAACACCAGCGGCACCACGCAGGAAACCCCAAATCCGATTAAAACATAACCAAAAATAGTTGGATAAGCATAAGGCAGAACAAAACAAATTCCAAAACCAACCGTAATTAATATACCACTGTAAAGCAGAATTTTTTTAGTTCCAAATTTCATTACACCATAATCTCCAAATATACGTCCTAATGTTACCGCAGTAGCAAAAAAGACAAAGGCAGCACTTGTTAATTTTGGAGAAGCCTTTAGAATATTTTCGAAATAAATACCGCTCCAGTCATACATCGTATTTTCGCAGGCCATAGATACAAAACAAATCATGGCAAACTTCACCAGATTTTTTTCGGGCATTGAAAAAAACTTCTTTTTAACCGGTACAGGTTCATTATGAATACTCATTGGATAAAAACAAGCCGTAAGGGCAAGCATAAAAACACTTACTCCCAATAAATGATGAGATGGTGCAATTTTTTGGGTCACCATTACATATCCTAAACCCGCTCCAGAAAAAACAGCAATACTCCAAACTGCATGAAAACGCGTTATAATTGATTTTGGATATAATTTCTGCACTTCAAGAGATTGTGCGTTAATAGATAAATTGAAAATATTACGAGAAGCTCCAAAAATTAAAAGTACAATAACCAGCTGCCAAACAAACGCGACTAGACCCGGCAGTGACAAAACAATATTAAACATTATGGCTCCCAAAAGCATAATATAACGACTGCTGTATTTATTCAATAACTTTCCTGTAAACGGCATGGTAAGCATCAAACCAATTGGAAAAGCGAATAAAACAGCTCCAAACTGAGCTTCGGACAAATGCAGTTGTGCTTGTATATGCGGAATTCTTGATACCCACGATGAATAACCAAATCCTGAAAGGAAAAAAAATACGGTATTTGCTATACGATATCCTCTGGGTGTGTTTTGAATTTTTTTGAAGAAAGGTAAAATCATGAAGTCTTTATTTCAGATTGCAAAAATAAAGCTTTTAAAACGAATTACTGTCTGATTTACATTTTAATAATACGTACAAATTTTCAGTTTTATTCTGTAAAAAACAAAAGACTTTTCTTTCTTATTTATCCCTGAAACCCTAAAGAACAAATGAATTTAAATATTATTTGTTAAAAAAACAATAATCTTTACATTTGTGCTGTTTTTATTTATTCTAAATAAGATTTAATTGCAAACCAATTTTTAAACCAATGAAATATTTTAATCCGAAAACGTCACGTTTTCTATTGACAATTAGTTTTGTCTTTTCGTTCTTACTCCTATCTGCGCAGCAAAATGGAAAAATTAAAGGAACCATCACAACTTCAGATGGTGAACAGGCAGCCGGAGTCAACATTATCTTAAAAAACTCAAAATACTGGACCGTATCTGACGAAAGCGGTAATTTCGATTTCAACAGAGTAAAACCAAACACGTATACATTACAAGTTTCTTTAGCAGGATATGAAACTTTAGAAAGCGAAGTTATTGTTACTGAAAGTGAAACTGCAACAGTAAATTTACAATTAAAAGTTTCTAACAAAGAACTAAAAGAGGTTGTCGTAAACAGTAAAAAAAGCATCTTATCTAAAAAAACAGATTACGTTGCCAGAATGCCATTAACGAATCTTGAAAACCCACAGGTTTACAGTGTTATCCAAAAAGAACTTTTACTGGAACAGGTGTCAGTAGACATTAGAAGCGCTGTGCAAAACTCTCCGGGTGTGGTTTCTATAAGTTATCCTTCTGGAGGTGTAGGTGTAATTTTTAGAGGTTTTTCTACGGGAGTTAATGCAAGAAATGGAATGGAAACTGTTTCCGGACGTTCTTCTGTTGATCTTGGTAACGTAGAACGTATTGAAATCATGAAAGGACCTTCCGGAACTCTGTTTGGTTCGTCTGTTTCTTCTTTTGGAGGTGTTGTAAACCTTGTTACTAAAAAACCTTTTGAAACTACTGCTGCCGAAATATCTTACACAACTGGAAGCTTCAACTTAAACCGACTTACAGCAGATATAAACACACCTTTAAATCAGGATAAAACAGTTTTATTCAGACTTAATCTTGCTGTTAACAGAGAAAAAAGTTTCCTTGATTATGGTTTCAACAATACACTTCTAATAGCGCCAAGTCTTACTTACAAAGCCTCTGAAAAACTTACTTTTAATTTTGATGCTGAGCTTTATAACGTAAACAACACAAGACGTACTTACAACACATATGCAGCAACTTCTGGAATTACAAATCCGAATGATTTGAAAATTGATTATAAAAAATCGATGTTCCATGATGATAACGATGCAAAATCAACAGCAACTAAGTTTTTTGCTCAGGCAGAATATGAAATAACAGAAAACTGGAGATCTACAACTGTATTTTCATTTGTAGGTGAAGATGTAGAGCGTAGTTATCAAAGTTATGCTGTTTGGAGTTCTCCAACACAAGCAGCAAGAAGAGTTGGTCTTTGGGGGCCTATTTATAATAACTACACCAACATTCAGGAAAACATCAACGGAAAATTTTCTACAGGAAGTATCAAACATAAATTCCTTGCTGGTGTAAATTACAGACTTTACAGTTCTAATTTTTCAGGAGGATCAACTTTTACACTTGATAATATAGACGTTACCACTCCTTTTGCCCCAATTAGAAGGAAAGCCGTTGATGCAGGACTTGTATTAACAACGTCGCCCGTTGCTGACCAAAAAACGCTTAGTGTTTATGCTTCTGATGTTGTAAATTTTACAGACAAACTTTCTGCCATGTTGAGTTTACGTTTGGATAATTTCGAACGTGCAAAAGCAGGAACTGTTGAAGGCTACAGCCAGACCGCTCTTTCTCCTAAATTAGGATTGGTATATGAACTTGTAGATGATCAGGTTTCGGTATTTGGAAATTACATGAACGGTTTCCAAAATATGCAGCCGGTAACGCAGCCAGACGCGACACAATTAGTTTTAGACCCAATTTATGCTGTTCAGTATGAAGGAGGAGTTAAAGCAGAAGCTTTCAACAAAAAATTAAGCGGATCTGTAAGTTACTACAATATTACAATTGATAACGCAACAAGAATTGATGCTGCGGGATTTACTATACAAGATGGAAAACAAGTAAGTAAAGGTGTTGATTTTGAGTTAATGACAACACCTCTTAACGGATTAAGCATTGTTGCAGGATATGCCTATAATGATAACAAAATTGTAAAAGCATCTGTTGCTGCTATTGAAGGAAACAAAGCAACCTCTGCTCCTGAAAATGTAGCGAACTTTTGGACTACTTACACTTTTCAAAACAAATTAAAAGGTCTGGGAATTGGTGCAGGTGCCAATTATGTAGACAAAAATTATTTTACAGCCGATAACACTTTTTACATGCCATCGTATACAGTTTATAATGCAACAGTATACTACGAAAAACCTTCATGGAGATTAGGTTTGAAGTTTAATAATTTAACCAATGAAAAATACTGGGATTTCTGGGGCACATCGCAGGCACCAACCAGCATATTGGCTAATTTAACTATTAAATTTTAAAACCTAATACACTTAGAACTGACGCCTCAATTTGATCAATTGAGGCGCTTTTAATTATAATAATTTCAGATTTATTTCTATGACATTTAAAAAACTCATTCTTAAAATTCATCTTTGGCTGGGATTATCTTCCGGCTTAATTGTAGTTATACTGGGCATTACAGGCTGTTTGTATGTTTTTGAAGAAGAACTGCGTCCTATTGTTCACGACTATTATTATGCTGATCAGGTAAAAGATAAAAAACTGCCAATAAGCAAGATTATAGAAATCGCAAAAGCAGAAAATAAAAATCCGAAGCAGTCAATTTCTGGATGTCATGTAATAAATGAAGATGATCGTACCGTCATTGTGTGGTTTTTTGAAGAATTGAATCCAGATGCATTTTGGTATTGGAATCAATATAAAACCACTTATCTCTATATAGATCCTTACAGTGGAAAAGTAAAAGAACAGGAAGATTATAATTTTGAGTTTTTTGTTTTTGTGCGAATGCTGCATCAAACTCTGTGTTTCAACAGTAAAATTGGAGATCCCATTACAGGAACGGCAACCATTATATTTATTATTTCTTTAATTACTGGACTTATACTTTGGTGGCCCAAAAATAAACAAGCAGCCAAACAGCGTTTTTGGTTTAGATGGAAAAACACCACAAAATGGAAACGTAAAAATTACGATCTGCATAACATTCTGGGATATTATATGATGATTTTTGCTTTGATAATTGCACTCACAGGATTAGTATGGGCATTTGAATCATACGATAAAGGAGTACAATGGTTATTTAACGGAGGAAAAACCTTCAAAAGAGAAAGAGTATTTTCTGATACTGCTCAATACTCAAAAACCAATTCGATTGATAAAATATACGCTTCTATAAAACAGTCAAATCCGAAGGCAAAAAGCTACTATTTATTTATTCCGAGAGAAAATGATTCACTGGCGGCTTACAATACATTCATTCGTTATAAAAGCCGTTTTGATGACACAGCCATCGATTTTGACCGATATACTGCAAAACCTCTGAGATCGACAAGATATGAGGACAAAAATAACGGTGAAAAATTCCGATTTTTAAATTATGATCTGCATGTAGGCAGTATTCTTGGATTTCCGGGAAAAGTGCTGGCTTTTTTTGCCAGTCTGGTTGCAGCGAGTCTGCCTATTACCGGTTTTTTAATTTGGTGGGGAAGAAATAACAAAAAAAAGAAATAAACGAGCAATTATAAGGGTTATCAGTGTTGTTAAAGAAATTATAATTTCTACATTTGTGTTGTTTTTACTAATTCTAAATAATCCCCCGTAACCCATTTAAAAAGAAAAAAATCATGAATTATTTTAACCGCAGCATGAAGCATTTTATGTATCTGGCAAGCTTGTTATTTATTTTTACAGGTGCAGTAAATGCTCAGCAAAATAACGGAAAAATTAAAGGAAGTATCACAACATCTGACGGTGAACCTGCACTTGGCGTAAACATCATTCTTAAAAACTCAAAATACGGTACGGTTTCTGACGAAGATGGCTCTTTTGAATTCAACAGAGTAAAACCCAATACTTATACCGTTCAGGTTTCGTTAGCCGGTTATGAAACACTGGAACAAGAAGTTACTGTCTCGGGCAATGAAACTACACCATTAAGTTTACAATTGAAAGTTTCAAATAAACAACTGAAAGAAGTTATTATAACCAATTCAAGAGGAAAAACATTTCCAAAACAAAGCACATTTGTATCAAAAATGCCTCTTAAAAACGTAGAAAATCCTCAAGTTTATAATGTAGTTTCGGCTGAATTAATGAAAGAACAGGTAATTACTAGTTATGATGATGCTTTAAAAAATGTTCCGGGAATCCAGAGATTATGGGAATCTACAGGACGTGGCGGCGATGGAGGTTCTTATTTTTCTTTACGTGGTTTTGAAGTTCAGGCCAATGTAGTAAACGGACTGCCTGGTTTAACCAGCGGTAGTTTAGATCCTTCAAATATTGAACGAATCGAAGTGATAAAAGGGCCGTCCGGAACTTTATTTGGAAGCAGTTTAGTGAGCTACGGCGGACTTATTAATACTGTTACTAAAAAACCATACAGCGGTTTTGGCGGTGAAGTTTCATACATTGCAGGAAGCTTTGGATTAAACAGGGTTACGATTGACGTTAATACGCCGCTTGACGATACTGACAGTGTGGCTTTTAGAATTAATGCGGCATATCAGACAGAAAACAATTTTCAGGATGCAGGATTTAGAACTTCTATTTTTGTTGCTCCTTCCCTGTCTTATAAAGTAAATGACAAATTGTCTTTTTTAATTAATACTGAATTTATGTCCGAAGAAAAAACAACGCCATCGATGTTATTTTTAGGACGAGAATCACAACTTCAGTTTGCGAATTTAAGTGAATTGAATTACAGAACCGATTTGTCTTTTTACAGCAATGATCTGCCAATGAAAAATCCGAGATTCAATTTGCAGGGACAAATGAATTATAAGATTTCAGACCAATGGACTTCACAAACTATACTTTCCAGAACCTCAACAAAATCAAGAGGATATTACTCTTATATTTACGACAATCAGGACGGGAATAAAGATTTTGCTTTTTGGATAACTAAAGAAAACTCTCAAACGGCTACAAGTGATATTCAGCAAAATTTTATTGGAGACTTTAAAATTGGAAATATGCGAAACAGGTTAGTTGTGGGTGTAGATTATTTTGAAAGAAATATTATGTTTGGCGGTTCTGGTTATGGCAAACTCTATAATGTTACGGCTCAGGGTGAAGTAAGACAATTAGACCCTGCAAATCCTTACAACTTATCTCAAACTTCTGTAGACAGGTTATTAGCTAATGAAGCAGGTCCCAATTACAATTCAAAAGATGCAACGTATAGTGCTTATGCATCAGATGTATTAAATATTACCCCTTCACTCTTAGTAATGGCAAGTTTAAGAGTTGATTATTTTGATACCGAAGGCAATATCAAAGTCGATACAGATGATTATACGCAAACGGCTTTTTCTCCAAAATTTGGAGTGGTTTATCAGCCAATTCAAGATCAGTTATCTGTTTTTGCAAACTACATGAATGGATTTAGAAATATTGCTCCTTCACCAATTTACGATGTTGATAATGTTTTTGTTGGCTCTATTGTATATGAACCTGAACATGCCAATCAATTAGAAGCGGGTATTAAAGCGGATCTTTTTAATGATAAATTAACAGCTGCTTTAAGCTATTACGATATTAATGTAGCCAATCTTGTTACAAGTACTCTTACTCAGGGAGGCATTCAGGGTGGTGAATCCAGAAGTAAAGGCTTTGAGTTGGATTTGAATGCTTCACCTGTAAAAGGTTTAAGCATCATTGCAGGATACAGTTATAATGACAGCAAAATTACCACAGGAGATATCGACAATGTTTGGTTAGACCAAGGGAAAAGACCTTTTTGGGCAGGGCCAAAAAATCTCGTAAATCTTTGGGCAACTTATAAGTTTGATCAAGGTGCATTAGAGAATTTCGGACTTGGTTTTGGAGGAAATTATGCCAGCGACAATGCTATTTTAGACAGCAATGTTACAGGAAAATTTGTTTTGCCGGCTTATACTGTTATCAACAGCTCAGTTTTCTACAACTCAAATAAATTCCGCGTAAGCTTAAACGTTAATAACATTACCAATAAAGATTATTTTAACGGAGGATGGTCTACAGTAAATCCGCAGAAACCAAGAAATGTGGCGGCAAGTTTTACTTATAAATTCTAAAATTTTGTCCAACTGAGTGACAATACTAACTTATTTTTCATTTAAAGCCTTGCTATAATCATTAGCAAGGCTTTTTCTTTGTTATACTTATTTATCACAAAATATTTACAATTATTATTGATAATTAATCTAAATAAGCATTGTTTAACTGATATTAAACGTTACATTTGCAACAATCAAATAATACCTTTTAACTAAAAATCCTGAGCATCAGCAAGGATTTTTTTTCAATATTAATTTTAAATCATATTACCATGAAATCAAAAACTTTTAAGTTAATAACGTTTGCTTTTTTAATGCTTTTTGCAGCACCTCAACTTTTTGCCCACGCACTTTGGATCGAAACTAAAGCTACGGGAACAAAAGGAAAAGCTCAGGAAATTTCTGTTTATTTTGGAGAATTCTCAGACAATGATATTACAAAAGCAGATAAATGGTTTTCTGATTTAAAAGATTTCTCTTTGGTATTGATTTCTCCATCAAAAAAAGAAACTAAACTTACAGCAAAAGCTTTAGACAATAAATACCAGGCTTTCTTTACTCCGGATGAAGATGGAGTTTATACAATTGCAATGCACCATAAAGTTAAAGATGTTTACGGAACTATGGTTTTAGACTATAACTCAAGCGCAACTGTAGTAGTTGGAAATAAAGCAGCAGGAAATGTTGCTGCGGCAAACAGTAACAAAATCAGTGTTTTTACTGAAAATGCAGATGTTTTGAAAAAAAATACAGCAATTAATGTTTCAGCCCTATATGAAGGTGCTATTGCAAAAGAGCAAAAAATTAAAGTTATTGCTCCAAACGGATGGGAAAAAGAATTATGGTCAAACGATAAAGGCGAAATTTCTTTTACACCAATCTGGCCGGGAAATTACATGGTAGAGTTTGCTTATACTGAAAAAACTTCTGGTGAGCATAACGGTAAAAAATATGATGAAATCTGGAAAATGGCTACATACTTAATTACAGTTAAATAATTTTTAAAACTGTTTTTCAGAATTTTATCTTCGATCAAACCTTGCTCTTATGAGCAAGGTTTTTTTGTTTATAAACGCTGCTTTTTTACTTACTTTTACATCCAAAATATTTTAAACAAATCCACATATATGTCAAATTCAACCAACCAATTAAAGAAAAGTTTAGGCCTTAGTTTTAATATTGCCGTATTAATTGGAGGAACAATTGGCGTTGGAATTCTCAGAACACCTGGGTCTATTGCAGGATTATTAAATAATTACTGGCTCATTATTGCTTCTTGGCTTTTTGGAGGTTTATATATTTTGCTGGGAGCTAATTCGTATTCAGAACTGGCTACAATGTTACCAAAAGCCGGCGGGTCTTACAATTATATTAAAAGAGCTTTTGGCGAATACGCCGGTTTTCTTTCAGGTTGGTTTGATTATATTGTCAATGCCATTCCTCCCGCATTTTACTGCATTGTAATTAGCGAATATACCATCATTCTATTTCCATCTATTGCCAATTATTCTACTGTAATATCCGTTTCATTATTAGCTGCTTTTGTATTACTTCATTTAAGTGGTGTCAAAAACGGAAGCGTGATTCAGCAAATCACAAGTTTCTTAAAAGTGATTTGTTTTGTCGCTTTAGTAATTGCGTGTTTTATGTATAGTGGAGTTGAGATTCCAAAAATAGAAACCGATAGTTCTATTTTTCAAATCGGACTTATTTTTGGATTTTTTAAATCTTTACAGCTTATTATCGGAACTTATAATGGCTGGAATGCTGTCTGTTTTTTTGCAGAAGAAAATGACGATCCCAGCAAAAATATTCCTAAATCATTATACAGCGGTGTCTTACTGGTTGTGGCTATTTACATTTTAGTAAACGCAGCATTTTTTCATGTATTGCCAATAGAAACTTTAGCCAAATCTAATCTGGCTGCAGCCGATGTTGCTAAAATTATTTTTGGAGAAAAAGGAGCTGTTATTGTTACCATAATTTCTATTTTCTCGTTAATTAGTATTCTAAATGCCTTTATGATGATTCCGCCAAGAATTCTTTACGGACTAAGCCGAGATGGCTTTTTTATTGAAAAAGGAACAACTGTAAACAAAGGCGGAACACCAATCGTAGCTCTTTTGGTTTCTTCATTTTTTAGTTTATTGCTGATTATTTTTGTTGGCTCGTTTGAAATCTTGTTCTCATTTGCCGCATTTATCTCCATTATCGTTTGGGGATTGGCATATTTTTCACTTTTAAAATTAAGAAGTGCAGAACCAAATTTACTTCGTCCCTATCGTTCGATTTTATACCCTTGGACAACAATAATTGCTATTGCAGCTTCTATCGCCCTAGTAGCTGGGTTTATTTACAGCGATCCTGCAAGTTTTGCTGTTATTGTTGGAATTACAGTGGTTTCTTATCCTTTGTTTTTGGTTTTAAAGAGGATAAAAAAGTAAACTGCATATTTCAACAGCCCGAATTTGAGGCTTTTAAAAACAACAAACCCGACAGGTTTTGAAACCTGTCGGGTTTAATTTTATAAAATAACAGAAAATCTATTTCTTACTTCAAACCAGCTAAACTCTGCTCGATTGTAGCAATTTTTGCAAGAGCATCGGCTTGTTTTTGTTTTTCTATATTTAAAACTTTTTCAGGAGCTCCGTTTACGAATTTTTCGTTCGAAAGTTTTGCTTCAACAGATTTCAGGAATCCTTTTGTATAATTTAATTCTTCTGTCAGTTTTGCAATTTCTGCTTCAACATCAATATTTCCTGTAATTGGAATGAAATATTCATTTGATTTTACACGGAAAGACAATGCCCCATCCACTTTTTCAGCAACATATTCAAAGGCAGAAACATTTCCTAATTTCGTTACAACTGAATCAAAATAAGTAGAAACATTTTCGCTGTTAATTCCTTTCAATTCAATTGCATCTTTAAAAGGAATATTTTTGTCTTTTCTGATCGTCCTGATTCCAGAAATTACTTCAATTGAGTTTTCAAAATCAGCAATTAATTCAGCGTCAAATGGTTTTAATTCTGGCCAAGTTGAAACGATTAAAGCTTCTTCTGGAGTTCTTTCTGCAATTAACTGCCAAATTTCTTCCGTTAAGAAAGGCATGAAAGGATTTAATAATTTCAAGTTACTTTCTAACATTTCGATCGCTTTCGCGAAAGTTACGCTGTCAATTGGCTGTTGGTACGCTGGTTTAATCATTTCTAAGAACCAAGAACAGAAATCATCCCAAACCAATTTGTAAATTGCCATAAGAGAATCTGAAATTCTGTATTTCTCAAAATTATCTTCAATGTCAACTAAAGTCTGCTGTAATTTTGCTTCGTACCATTCGATTGCCACTTTTGAAGATTCTGGCTGCGCAATAGTTTGTGAAACTTCCCACCCTTTGATCAATTTAAAGGCATTCCAAATCTTGTTCGAAAATCCTTTTCCCTGATTACATAATTCTTCATCAAACATAATATCGTTTCCGGCAGAAGCACTTAAAAGCAATCCCACGCGAACACCATCGGCACCAAATTTATCAATCAAATCTAAAGGATCAGGAGAATTCCCTAATGATTTAGACATTTTACGACGTTGTTTATCACGAACTAAACCTGTTAAATATACGTTTGTAAATGGTTTTTCACCTGCATATTCGTAACCTGCAATAATCATTCTCGCTACCCAGAAAAACAAGATATCCGGACCCGTTACTAAATCATTTGTTGGATAGTAATATTTAAAGTCTGGACTTTCAGGATCCATAATTCCGCCAAAAACTGACATTGGCCACAACCATGATGAAAACCATGTATCTAACGCATCAACATCTTGTTTTAAGTTGTCGGTTGTTAGTTGTTGGTTGTTGGTTTTGGCTTGTGCTAATTTTAATGCGTCTTCGATGTTTTCTGCAACTACGAAATCTTCTTTTCCATCTCCGTAATAGTATGCTGGAATTTGTTGTCCCCACCATAATTGACGAGAGATATTCCAATCGCGAATGTTGTTTAACCAATGCGCATAAGTATTTTCAAAACGTTTTGGATGTAATTTAATTTCTCCTGTTTCTAAAACTGATTTAATGGCTGGTTTTACCAATTCTTCCATCTTCAAAAACCATTGATCTGATAATCTTGGTTCGATAACGGCTTTAGTTCTTTCAGATGTTCCAACTTTATTCAAATGGATTTCAGTCTTCGCCAAAGCGCCGATTTCTTCTAATTCTTTTGCGATTTCAGTACGAACTACAAAACGATCTTTTCCTTGATAATGTAATCCGAAGCTGTTTAAAGTCGCATCTTCATTAAAAATATCAACGATTTCAAGATTGTGTTTTTCACCCAAAGTTTTATCGTTCATATCGTGTGCAGGAGTTACTTTTAAACATCCTGTTCCGAATTCAACATCTACATATTCATCTTCAATAATTGGAATAACTCTTCCGCAAATAGGAACGATCGCTTTTTTACCTTTTAAATGTGTAAAACGCTCATCATTCGGATTGATACAGATTGCAGTATCTCCAAAGATAGTTTCAGGACGTGTCGTTGCAATGGTCAAGAAATCTTCTGAACCTTCAATTTTATATTTTAAGAAAAATAATTTTCCTTGTTGTTCTTCGTAAATAACTTCTTCGTCAGAAAGAGTTGTTTTAGCTTCCGGATCCCAGTTAACCATACGGTATCCTCTGTAGATTAATCCTTTGTTGTATAAATCAACAAAAGATTTAATTACAGATGCAGACATATCCGGATCCATTGTAAATTTAGTACGTTCCCAATCGCAAGAAGCTCCAAGTTTTTTAAGCTGTTCCAGGATTGTTCCACCATATTTATCTGTCCATTCCCAAGCGTGTTTTAGGAATTCTTCACGAGTTAAATCATTTTTATTTATTCCCTCTGCTTTTAGTTTAGCAACAACTTTAGCTTCGGTAGCAATAGAGGCATGATCCGTTCCCGGAACCCAGCAGGCGTTGAACCCTTTTAGACGTGCTCTACGAATTAAAACATCCTGAATAGTATTATTCAGCATATGTCCCATATGCAAGACACCAGTGACGTTTGGAGGAGGAATTACAATAGTATACGGCGTTCTGTGATCTGGTTCTGAATGAAAATAGTTGTTTTTCATCCAATACTCATACCATTTGTTCTCGATCGTCTTAGCGTCAAATTGTGCTGGAATTGTCATTTATTAGGTTGTTTATTCGTTTAACTGTTTAATCGTTTATTTGGGCTAACTGTTTAATTATTATTTGGTCTGCTGACCATTTTTCAATCATTATCCGATTAAACGAATTAATGATTAAACAATTAAACTCCAAAATTGGTTCAATTTTTGTAATTATAATTAACAGCAAAAGTAAATAATTAAGTACACTATAAAAAACGAATTAATAATTTGTGTGTTAATTAAAACAATGTATATTTACTTACAATTAAAAAACAATTTCAAAATGAAAAATGTTGCCTCTTTTATTGCAGTCGTATTGTTTAGTGCAATAGGTTATGCACAAAACGGCCCAAAGATTGAATTTGCAGCCCCGGACAATACGATTGATTATGGAAAAATTTCTAAAAGTGATAACGGACTACGTTCCTTTGAATTCACAAATACCGGCGATGCACCGCTGTTAATTATTGGTGCCGAATCGACTTTGAGTTCAATAGTTGTTACTAAACCTGCCGCAGCAGTTATGCCGGGCAAAAAAGGTAAAATCGATGTAAAATACAATATGGCCAGCGGTCCTATTCGTAAAACAATTACGGTTGAAACTAATGCCGTAAATTATCCTGACGGCCGAGTTGCCCTTAAAATTAAAGGTGAAGTTTTATAAAAAAATTAAAAGCTAAAAATAGTAAAAGCCGTTTCTTTAATGAGAAACGGCTTTTTTGTAATCCTAAATCCGACAGGTTTTAAAAACCTTTCGGATTTGTTGTAGAAACTTACTAAAACGTAACTTTAACAAAGCTTGTTACGCATCAATAAATATTATTTTTTATCCGCACATTCTGCACTGTCAAATTTGTATTTTACGTTTTCAAAATCGATTGGTTTATCTTTAACCAAATACGTAACGCCCATTGTTGTCTGCATGGTTCCGTTTCCTAAAATAAGTTGTTTGTCGCGTTTTAAAAGTGCCATTGGATTTTTGAACGTTTTGTCTTTATTTACATTATCCTTAAAAGTATAATCTATAAATAAAGTATCACCGTGAAATTCACCCGCAACTTCACCCGTTCTTACGGTTGAAGGTGCAACTTTCATAATCATGTTTCCTGTTAGTTTTCCGTTTTTTAAAGTATTCAGCTTTAAAGCAATAGTATCTTTTTCGTAAACAGATTGGTAGCATTCCGAGCTTATAACAGTTTCTGCTTCAGCTTTTGCTGCCTCGGCCTCTTTCTGTTTCTCTTCATTTTTACAACTTTGGAATCCAATGCCAATTACAAGCAGACAAGGTAAAACTAGATTTTTCATATTTTAATATTTTGTTTCATGGTTATTTTATAAAATTAAATAAAAAAGAACTTAAGAAAAAGAGTTTTACAAAATATTGACTACAAAGTTAAACCCGACAGGTTTTTGAAACCTGTCGGGTTTATATAACATCGTAAATAGACTTATAAACTCTTAATTACAAATTCAGATCTTCGGTTTAATTCGTGTTCTTCTTCTGAACAGGCTTCATCGGTTTTACATTTTATAATTGGCACCGACTCTCCGTATCCTTTGGCAGAAACTCTCTTGGCTTCAACTCCGGACTGAATAATAAATTCTCTGGTTGAATTGGCTCTTTTTTGAGACAAATCGGCGTTGAATTTTTCGTTTCCTCGGGAGTCTGTATGCGAGCCAATTTCGATTACCATTCCCGGATATTTCTTCATTAATTCGACAACTCTGCCTAAAACCACTTTAGATTCTTTACGAATATACCACATATTGTAATCAAAATAAATTGGATCTGTTTTAATTATTAAACGATCTTTATCTCTTACAACGTCTTTTTCCTTCTCTAAAATTTCTTTTACTTTTTCGTTCTTTTTAACTTCTGCTGCAACGATTTCAGCTTCTTTGGCTTTTTTCTCTTTCTTCTTTAATTCTATTGCCGCCAGTTCTGTTTTTTTCTTGTTTTCTTCTTCTATAATCAATTCTTGTTTTCTTTTCTTTTCGGCATTTTCTTTTTCTTCAAGTTTAATTACTTCCAAAGATTTTAATGCCAAAGAAGCGTCATTAACTTTATCCCTTGTTTTATCTAAAGTTAAAGTTTTAGACTCATTTGTATATTTTTCCTTGAAAGCCGAAACTTTATAAGAAGCTTCGCAGGAAACGGTAAAACTAAATTTTCCATCGGCAGAAGTCGTAATGGTATTCAGGGTTTTATTCTCTGAATCCTGCAAAATTACAGTTGCATTTTCTAATGCCAGTTTAGTATCAACATCTGTAATAATTCCGGCAATAAACTGTTTGCAGTCTTCTACAATTAAATCTTTAATTTCTTTAAATTGATAAATATCGTCGCTGCCCTTTCCTCCTTCCCGGTTTGAGGCAAAATATCCTTCTTTGGTTTCTGAATTGATATTGAATGCAAAATCATCTAAATTTGAATTTAAAGGCAATCCAATATTAACGGGTTTTGAGTATTCGTTTCCGTTTATATCAGAGACAAAAACGTCTAAAGATCCATAACCTAAATGTCCATCAGAAGAAAAATACAGTTTATTATCTGCGGAAGCAAAAGGAAATTGTTCTCTTTTATCAGTATTTACTAATGGCCCGAGGTTTTTAGGAGTATCAAATGCACCTTTATTAATATTTACTGAATAAATATCAAAAGATCCCAGCGTTCCCGGCATATCCGAAGCAAAATACAATACTTTTTCATCGGCACTTAAAGCGGGATGTTCTACAGAATAATTTGGGCTGTTAAAAGGGAGCGATGTAATATTGGTCCATTTTCCTTCTACCAGTTCGGCTTTAAAAATCTGAAGGTGTGAAACTTTTTTATCGTCTCTTTTTTTCGTTCCGTTTTTAGAATTATTTCGGGTAAAATACATCGTTTTGCCATCTTTGGTAAAAACAGCGTTTGATTCGTGCATTCCGGTTTTTAATTCTTTGGCTAAATAATGTACGATAGAATCTGCAGAATTGATGTTCTTCAAAGGAATCGTAACCAAATTTAAATAGGCTGCATTATCCCATTTAAACTTTTTATCAAAAATTCCGGGTTTTAATTTAACGCCTGCAAAAACCAGATTACCATTGTATTCAACCGCTCCAAATTCTGAATTTGGCGTGTTTATTGGCAGATTTTTTATCTCAAATCGTTTTCCAATTGCTGTGACATTTTCCAGTGTTTTAATGTCTTTCTCGAAATTGGCACTATCTTCTGTATTAGATGATTTAGCGTAATATTCTTTTAAAACTTCATTTGCATCGTTGTAACTATTGGTTGCTTTTAAGGTTTGTGCGTATCTAAAATAGTATTCCCGGCCTAAATCATTATTGTAGTTTTTTACTAAAAGACGATAGTAACGCTGGGCTTTTACCAAATCGTTGGTATAGAAATACGAGTCGGCTAAGTTTTTAATTACTTCCTGCGAAGGTCTGTCGTCTGCCAGTTTTTGATATAAAACGATAGCTTCGGTATAATAAGTTCTGTCAAAAAATTTCTTAGCTCTAACTAATTCCTGATCCTGTGCATTTATAAACTGTATAGAAAATACGAATATAATAACGAGTAGTTTTTTCATATTTTTCATTTTAAAAAAATCTAGGTGATTTATCATATCCTTTCCCTAATAAATCCAAATCAAAAAGCAGCATAATTTCGTGAGTTCCTGAATTGAACTGTCCAAAATTGGTAAGCGTATAGTCGTAAGCATAACCTACTCTAAGTGTTGGGGTAATATTTATATTGAACAATGCACTTACCGAATCATCGATTCTGTAAGCGGCTCCAAATTCAAATTTTTCGTTATATAAAACATTTGCCGAAACGTCTAAAGTTATTGGCGCACCTTTAACAAATTTTGACATAAAAGCCGGTTTCAATTTCAATGCATCATTAAGCTGAAAAACATAACCAGCGGTTAAAAATGTATGTATTTCTTCAGATCCAAAAGCATTTATACCTGATTTTTCTTCTACATATTTTGACTTCAACAAATTAGGAACTGATAATCCAACATATAAATTGTCTCTAAAATAATAAGCTCCTGCCCCAATGTTTGGTTTTGTTGCGTTTATATTTTCTGCGAAAGCAAAATCAGTTTGCGGATCTGTAAATCTAAATCCGTTAAAATTGCTCTGCATTGACGAAAAACCTGCTTTAAGCCCGAGTGAAAGTTTGTTTTTTCCGCCTAATTTTAAAACAT
Organism: Flavobacterium sp. HSC-32F16; assembly: GCF_024171645.1. Taxonomy (GTDB): domain Bacteria; phylum Bacteroidota; class Bacteroidia; order Flavobacteriales; family Flavobacteriaceae; genus Flavobacterium. The sequence goes on from NZ_JALKAC010000003.1 coordinate 35,952, forward strand.
AGGCAAAATCAGCATAGACATTATTTTCTTTTTTAGCTCCGTCACCAATATCATCTGAAATAAATGACAGACCCACTTCTATTTTTTCATTAATAGCACTGTGTCCAAAAAAGGTAAATGTTTTTGGGGCTCCTACTGCACCCACCCATTGTGTTCTATACAATCCTCCAAAATTCATCATGGCAGGAACTCCGGTTGCATATGCCGGGTTTACTACGCTCATATTGTACATATAATGTGTGTATTCCGGATCTTGCTGCGCAGAAACTGATAAATAAAAGAGGAAATTTATAAGGAGTATTATTTTTTTCATTTGAAAATTATATTAAATAATATAAAAGAGATTTATCGATTTAAATAAAGACGGCCTTGTTTGGGCGGTTTATTGTCTTTATTAAAATGCAGTACATAAAAATAAACTCCGTTTGGTGCAACTCCGCCTGCAATACCCCTTTTTTCATAATTCATTCCATCCCAGGCTGGTTTATTATTATCTCCTTTATACATTCCGTTTCCGTATCTATTAAAAATTTCAAGCGTATAATTCGGATATAGAAATTCAATATCTTTTATTACAAATGAATCGTTTATGCCGTCTCCATTTGGCGAAAATCCATCAGGAATAAAAAAGTCGTTAGGTACATTATCACAATTTGTTAACGTAACTGTAACTTTGATATATTCTGACGAAAAACAATCTGAACTTGGGAAATTAAATCCATAATATTCTCCTTGTTCAATTAATGGTGTTGATGCCGCTAATAAATTCCCGTTGGTTTCTGCATCGTACCAAACTACAGTTGAAGATGCATTGGTATGGTTCGATAAGTCAGCAATTGTGGGACTGTTTAATCCACAGAAATTTTGTCCGTCTGCATTTAATTCCGGTGCCGGAGAATCGTTTACTGTCACCAAAACCATTGCAGGTTCTGATGTACAGCCTGCAGGAGAAGTTTCTCTAACAAAATAATTCCCAGATTCCAGAATAGAAGTACTGGCTAAAGGTGTTGTAGCCGTTGGCGAATTGTACCATTTATATTGATTTCCGTTTGGCACTAAATTAGCTACTGCCGCTTCATCAACTTTACAAAATGGCTGTGGGTTTACAATAGGCGGAGCGGGAATTGGATGTATAATAAAACTATCTAAAACGCTGTTTAGATTAATATCGCAATTGGTGCTGTTATTCTTTAAATTAGTCAATGAAATAATTGTCGATCCAGTATTTAAAAGCAAACCTGATGGTAGTATAAATTCGGTTTTTCCATTAGAAACAGGTAAAATAATTGTTTCTAAAGAACTTAAATTACTATCTAGCAGCATATACGAAATGGTTACATCTGTCAAAGTTCCTAACCCGGAAACTGTTACCTTAACAGGATCGTTAAGGCAGTAGTCGTTAACTAAAACTGTTACCGTTGCTGCGTTTGGCAGAGGATTGATAATTAAATCTCCTCTTATTGTGGCAGTGTTTGTACAGCCTGTTTCATTATTTGTGATATTAGTAATGGTTATAATTGATACACCACTCTTTATATTTAAACTTCCTGGAATGCTGAAATTTGAATTACCGCCTACAACCCGAATATTTGCCGTTTGACCTAGGGCCGAATTATCTCCCGAAATATTATATCGAATAGTATAATTGCCGTCTGCCAAGCGTAAAGCATTTGTAAGCTGTACTAATGCACTTTTGTTTTGACATGTGGGTTCTGGAGTCAGGATTGCGCCTTCTAAATACGGCAGGGTACGAATTTCTAAATCTGTAGATAAATCATCTATAATATTACTGCAGGTTCCTTTGCTAGTAACGTCAACAATTCCGGTCACGGTTACATAAAAAATTCCAACTTGCCTAAAATAAGAAGAACGTAAAGGGAAACTAAGTTTACCATTTACAAAAAAAGCCTGAATGGTTTCTGTTCCTCCGTTAGGTCCCGAAACATTAAAAGTTACTTTATATTCAGCATCAGGAATAGCTTCTGCTCCTTGAGTAATTGTTGCTGTATATACTGCTGTTGCTATTTGATTTTCGCAAATATCTTTCTCAATTTCAATCTTCGATCCAGTAAAATCTAATCTTTTTTCGAGTGTAATAGCTATAGATGTAGATTTATTAGGACAATTGTCATCTTCAGATAAAACGGTGTAGTTATACGTATACGTGCCGGGGCCATTAACTGCAAATACTTGTTTAAGATCGACAATTGGGTTTGATGAAGAAGTAACTCCCATACCACTCCATAGTCCTCCAGGATCTTGACCAGACAATAATGTCCTCAAATCAAAAGCAGTATAAGTGTCTAAATCAGTAGTTCCGCATAAAGTTAAATCTCTTCCAGTTCCTGAAACCGGCGCTCTGAAAACGGTAAGAATGATAGAAGTTGATAAAGGTGCTGTGTCACATCCCGGAACAGGAGGCACTGTATAGGTAAATTGATAATTACCCTTCATATAAGTTATTGTAATTAACTGGGGGACAACTTGACCTAAGCTATTTGTCCATACTCCATTTGTGTGTGGACTGATAACAGTACTATTGAATGCTGAAAATAAATTATAGGTGTTTTCGTCACTGCATTTTGTAGCATATGGAGCCGGATAGCCTTCGAAAGCCCCAATTGTAACAAAAACTTTTGCTGTATTATTAGTGCAGCCTGTACCAGGAGCTGTATAAGTATATTGGTAAGTTCCTCCCGCTCTAATAGCTTGTCCGTTTAAGATTCCTGTTGAAACGCTCAAACCTTTAGAGCCATTATCATCAGACCATGTTCCGCCTGGGGTGGGACTTCCTCCTAAATAGGAAAACAAAGGAATGGTTCTATTTGAGATATCTTCAACATTACAAATAGTTACAGAACCATCTGTACCAGCGCATTGTGAATAAATTTTTGGAGATAAAACCGTTAAAAAAACAAAAAACAATAAAAATTGTAAGAAATTAATGTAGTTTTTGACCATAAATTATTATTTTCGTTAAACATAATAAAATATGTGTTTACTTTCGTAAAAAACTTAATTTTCTTATTAATTTTATAAATATGTAGAAAGTAATTTACAATTTTTCAAATCAAAAACTAATTCATAAAAAAGCAATTACAACTCATCTTCTAATTTGAATCTAAATTTTAAAACAAGGCTGTTTCTCTCCACTTCAATAGTAATCCAGATAACTTCTTCGGACTTTAAAAGCTGATTTATCTGCTGTAAGGAATATTTGTACGGTCTTTCGTTATTGATACTTACAATAATATCGCCTTTAAGTAAACCGCATTTTTCAGCAGCTGACTGTTTTCTAATATTAACGATTTCAAAAATGGGTTTTAATGAAAATTTATATCTAAAATTTCCTCCATTATTTTGATTCATTTCGCTTTCGTTTAATGATGTAGCAACTTGAACTGTCTCTAAGTGAACCGTTTCCTGAACCCACTGCAAGCCATTATGCTGAATCGTAATTCCGCTTTTATTATAGGTAAAGGGTTCTGAGAATTTACCATTCTTTTTTAGATATAATTTTTGGTCTTTGTAATCTAATACCACTGTAAATCGTTTTAAAACTTCACCTCCAACAGAACCTATTCGATCCGGAACCATTTTTACGTTTTTAATAGATGATGAATCAGGAAATGCTACTATTGGTCTTTTAAAATCAAATTCATCTATTGAAAACATTTTTATTCTGGCACGATGTCCTTCAATATCGCCGCTGAAACCTTTTCCTAAATAATCCGGAAAATTCTTTTTGGGCAGCTTTATTTTATTGTTTTCAAAAATCCAAAATGCATCGCTGTTGCCAATATCAATTAACAATTTAGCTTTCACATCTACACTGTCAACCACCGCATTTGTATATATATAAGGCTTTGATTTTTCTATAGTTATGGGAATGGCTTTAAATTTTTTATTTAATTTATTTCTAAATTTTTCATTATTGGTATGAACAATTATTTTTCTTTTTTCGTAGTTAACTTCAACCAGATTGTTCTTGAAAAATTTATAGCCAATTATTCCATTAACCGGAATACCAATATGAGATGAAAGATTAAAACTTTGGTCCAAAATAACATACAACAGATGATTATCCGATCTTAATCCGTGGGTTTCGAAAGTATTTTTTGTTGATTTCAGTCCTTCAATTTCGTTTTCAGATCCTAAACCTCTCAGTCTGATTTTTTCGACATTATTAAATTTAACTTCCTGCATTTCATCCATACTAAACAAGATCGTTTCCTCGACGCCCGAATCTAATAGAAAATTCAGTTCGATTCCGTTTACCTTTATCGGAATAAAAATGAGGTTATTTATCAATTTAAAGGGAATTACGGCCTTTTTTTTATTGCTTTCAATAATAAAACTATCTTGAGCTTTTAAGCAAAAAGGCAGCAATAAGCCAAAAAACACGACGATATATTTTTTCATTGACAATATTTTATTATAAAATTAGTAAATATATTTATTATTGTTACATTTTTATAAGTACTCGTATTGTTTACGTTAAATTCGAAAAAAAAATGCAAATTTGCACTTCAATAAAAAATCTCATGCCAACAATTTCAAGCAAAGGCAGAAACATGCCCGAATCACCGATACGCAAGCTTGCTCCTTATGCAGATTTAGCAAAGAAAAAAGGACACAAAGTGTATCACTTAAACATTGGTCAACCGGATATCAAGACACCCGAAGTGGCCATCGAGGCGGTAAAAAATATTGATTTAACTCTTATCGAATACAGTCCGTCAGCCGGATATGAAAGTTACAGAAAAAAATTAGCTCAATTTTACCAGCGCCAAAATGTAAATGTTAACTCAGAAGACATCATCGTTACGACTGGTGGCTCTGAAGCCCTTTTGTTTGCACTGGCCACGATTACGGATCCGGGAGATGAAATCATTATTCCTGAACCCTTTTATGCTAATTATCATGCGTTTGCATCTTCTACAAGTGCAACTGTAGTTCCTTTGGTTTCAACTATCGAAACGGCATTTGCTTTGCCAAGTATCGAAGAAGTCGAAAAACTGATTACTCCAAAAACGAAAGCAATTTTAATTTGTAATCCGGGTAATCCAACCGGATATTTATATTCTGAAGCCGAAATCAAACAATTAGCCGGCTTAATTAAAAAATACGATTTGTATTTAATTGCTGACGAAGTTTATCGTGAGTTTTTATATGATGGAGATGACGTACATTTTTCTGTAATGAATTTAGAAGATGTACAGCAAAATGTAATCATGGTTGATTCTGTGTCAAAACGTTACAGTATGTGTGGTGCAAGAATTGGCTGTTTGATTACTAAAAATAAAGAAGTACTGGCAACGGTTATGAAATTTGCTCAGGCACGTTTAAGTCCGCCAACAATTGAGCAGATTGCCTGCGAAGCTGCAATTGATACACCTCAAAGTTATTTTGACGAAGTAATTAGTGAATATAAAGAACGCCGCAATACTTTAATCTCTGAATTGAATAAAATTGAAGGCGTTATTGTAACGAAACCAAAAGGTGCTTTTTATTGCATTGCACAACTGCCAATTGAGGATTCTGATGATTTTGCTCAGTGGCTTTTAGAAAGTTACAGCTTAAATGGTGAAACGGTAATGATTGCTCCTGCAAAAGGATTTTATTCGACTCCGGGAATGGGACTGAATCAGGTTCGAATTGCGTATGTTTTAAACAAAAAAGATCTAATTACAGCAGTAAATATCTTAAAAGAAGCTTTACTGGCGTACAACAATAGATAATACAAACTAAACTTAAACTTTCAAAAGACAATAACAATTCGCGTTATTGTCTTTTGTATTTTAGACCAAATTTAAATTATATCTAACAAGGATCGATTAAATAATAAAAACGATAGAAAAGGTTTCCTATTTATTAATTATCTTTACCGCCTTAAAAAGATATACCCATTATAATAGTAGTTTTTAATGATAAATAACGAAGATTTTTTAGACGAAATAGGTGACAGTCATTTCAGCAGTAATGCAAAAAACCCTTTAAGAGAGGATGCTTTTGATATAACTGATGAAGAAAAAATAGAAAAAATTAAAAAAGATGTTGAAAGCATTCTGCAGACTCTTGGAATGGATTTGACAGATGACAGCATAAAAGGAACTCCAAATCGAGTTGCAAAGATGTTTGTAAAAGAGATTTTTGGAGGTCTTAATCCTGCAAAACAGCCAAAAGCTTCTACTTTTGACAACAATTACAAGTATGGTGAAATGTTAGTAGAGAAAAACATTACGGTTTATTCTACCTGCGAACACCATTTACTGCCAATTATAGGACGTGCTCACGTTGCATATATTTCAAACGGAAGAGTTATCGGCCTATCAAAAATGAACCGTATTGTTGAATATTATGCTAAAAGACCTCAGGTACAGGAGCGTTTAACAATGCAGATTGTTCAGGAACTTCAAAAAGCTTTAGGTACAGAAGATGTTGCCTGCGTTATCGACGCTAAACACCTTTGTGTAAACTCAAGAGGAATTAAAGATATTGAAAGCAGTACAGTAACTTCTGAATTTGGCGGAAAATTCAAAGATCCTCAAACAAAAAGAGAGTTTTTGGATTATATTAAATTAGATACTCAGTTCTAATTTTTTACGATATTTCTATTATATTTATGGTCTAGCCTAGATGGAAGCAGCATTCTTTTATAGACTCGTCATTACGAGATAAAAGATATAGCTAACAGCAGGAATAGCTCCTAAAAAAAATCAACTAAAAAAGAATATGCCTTTATATACAACGCAACCGTTAAAAATATACAACTCACTTTCGGGTGAAAAAGAAAATTTCAAACCAATCCATGAAGGAAATGTTGGAATGTATGTTTGCGGACCAACGGTTTATAGTAATGTACATTTAGGAAACGTAAGGACTTTTATGTCTTTTGACGTAATTTTCAGGTATTTTTTACACTTGGATTATAAAGTTCGTTATGTTCGAAATATTACCGATGTTGGTCATATTGTAGATGATGTTGATGAAGGTGAAGATAAAATTGCTAAAAAAGCACGTTTAGAGCAATTAGAGCCAATGGAAGTTGTTCAGCGATATACTGTTGATTTTCACGACATTCTAAAATCATTCAACTTTTTACCTCCAAGTATTGAACCAACTGCAACGGGACATATTATTGAGCAAATCGAAATCATCAAAAAAATCATTGATACCGGAATTGGTTATGTAGCCAATGGATCAGTTTATTTTGATGTCGTAAAATATAATGAAACTAACAATTACGGAATTCTAAGCGGCAGAAACATCGAAGATATGCTGGCGAATACGCGTGATCTTGACGGACAATCTGACAAAAGAAACCCGCAGGATTTTGCACTTTGGAAAAAAGCAGAACCGGAACATATCATGAGATGGCCTTCTCCATGGAGCGATGGTTTCCCGGGATGGCACTTAGAATGTACCGCAATGAGTACTAAATATTTAGGAAATCATTTCGACATTCACGGAGGCGGAATGGATTTAAAATTTCCGCATCATGAATGTGAAATTGCTCAAAACGAAGCCTGCACAGGACAATCGCCGGTAAATTACTGGATGCATGCCAATATGCTTACGCTTAACGGAAAGAAAATGGCAAAATCTACCGGAAATAATATTTTACCGGGAGAAATTTTAAGCGGCGATAATACTATTTTAAGTAAAGCGTTTTCTGCTTCTGTAACCAGATTCTTTATGTTACAGGCACATTACAGAAGTATTTTAGATTTCTCTGATGATGCTATTACAGCTGCTGAAAAAGGATACAAAAGATTAATGGAAGCTATTGAAGCATTACCTGCAATAACTGCAGGTACTTCGAGTTCTGTTGATTTTGCTGCATGGAAACAAGCTTGTTATGATGCTATGAACGACGATTTTAACACGCCAATATTGATTGCCCAATTATTTGAAGCTGTTCGTTATATCAATTTATTAAAAGAAGGAAAAGAAACTATCTCTGCCGAAGATTTAAAATCATTTTCAACAGCAATAAATGCTTTTGTTTTTGACGTTTTAGGTTTAAGCGATGAGAAAGCTTCTGACAGCAATAATGATAAATTAGAAGGTGTTGTAAACATGCTTATCGGAATGAGAAATCAGGCCAGAGCCGATAAAAATTTCGCCCTTTCAGATCAAATTCGCGATCAGTTAATTGCTCTTGGAATTCAGTTAAAAGACGGTAAAGAAGGAACTTCTTTTAGTATCTAATAAAACAAAGTATTCAGCAATCAGTATAAAGTGTTTGGATTTAAACTTTACTTTAACTGATTACCAAATACTGATCACTGTTTACTAAAAAATATGTTATCAAAAATTCTAATATATCCGTTTGTAATATTGGTGCGCTTTTATCAAACTGCGATTTCACCTTTTACACCCGCTTCATGCAGGTTTGAGCCAACGTGTTCAACATACATGATTCAGGCATTGCAGATTCACGGATTATTTTACGGGGGATATTTAGGAATGAAAAGAATTTTAAGCTGTCATCCCTGGGGAAGGACTGGTTACGATCCCGTTCCAGAAAAGAAATGTTCACATAAACATTAACTTTTTATAAAGATTTGCTCCGCATTTAATATCTATTTTTACAAAACATAATAAAAAAATTACCATATATGACACATCCTTTAAATATCGTTTGGAATCCTTCAGAAGGAATAGATTTAGGATTTTTTATGATTCGTTATTACAGTTTAATGTTTGTAATTGCTTTTGGTTTAGGCTGGTTCCTAATGAAAAAGATTTTCGAACGCGAACATGAATCAATAGACAAATTAGATTCGTTATTTGTCTGGACTGTTTTAGCAACTTTAATTGGAGCTCGTTTAGGACATGTTTTATTTTATGACTGGGAGTATTTTAGAAATCATTTACTTGAAATCTTTTTACCTTTTAAATTCGAACCAAAATTTGAGTTTACAGGTTTTCAGGGATTAGCCAGCCACGGTGCCGCAATTGCTATTATTCTGGCTATGTATTACTATAGCAAAATGATCCTAAAACGTCCGTTGCTTTGGATTTTAGACCGTGTCGTTATTCCGGTTGCTAGCGGTGCTATTTTTGTTCGTTTAGGGAACTTTATGAATTCAGAAATTATTGGTCATGAAACAACCTCTGCTTTTGGAATTCGTTTTTTACATGATAAATTCAGCAAAGCAGAAGCCGTAAATGCAACTCAAATCGCAAATCCAAAAGAAGCTTACAATGCCATTGCAGCAAACCCAAAATTTACTGATTTATTAGCACAGGTTCCTGCAAAACACCCAACACAATTATACGAAGCATTTTGCTATATTTTTGTATTTGCTATCTTATTTTTCCTTTACTGGAAAACAAATGCAAGACTTAAATCAGGATACTTATTCGGATTGTTTTTAGTGCTTTTATTTGTAGTTCGCTTTATTGTAGAATTTGTAAAAGAAAGCCAGGGCGGTATCGAAGAAGAATTAGGTTTATTCTCAACCGGTCAATGGTTAAGTATTCCTTTTATTATAATTGGTCTTTTCTTCATCATTAGAGCACAAAGAAATCCCTTAGCGGCTTCATAGTAAAAGAAAGAAACTTTTAAAAATAATAAAGTCCAGTATAATTCATTTATACTGGACTTTTTCTTTTATTAAGTATGCAAACCTTTTAGGAGGAAACTGGGAAAATTAAAAAAAGATTCTGTTTTAAGTTAGCTTCTTTATATTTATTCCTACAATCAGTAATCCTATTTTTTTTATACATTTATTATAAGCCATTTTATTCTTTACATTTTTTTCTGATTTGTTCTTTAAAGTTTTGTTTTAGTCTCATTCGGATATCACGTTATATTATAACTTCAATTTTACTAACAGTATTCTCTAATTTCATAGCTTTTTGAGGAATGCTGACTATTTTTTTTTCATCTACTTTGTTTTTACAGCTTAAAAAAATGTAAAAAAACAAAGTAGGAGTAAGACCTGTTTTTTCGTAAGCTAGAAATCTTCACCTCTTTTAATTTTATCTACATCAATTTCATCAATAGTATCCTCCAATACCTGCTTCATGTTCTTTATACCAAAATAATTGTGTTTTACTATAATATCTTCAATTTCGGGATGCTCTACAAGCAAATCATATAATGCCGATCCCGCATTACTCCATAACCCAGGATTATGTGGCTTATATTTAATAATTGCAGGTACTTCTATGCTCGCAATCACAGCAGCAATATGAGCTTTTTCAACATCATTAAACATTTTAAATGGATTTTTACTTCCAAATTCTTCTCCTAATTCTTTTTCATACAAAGCAAAACTATAATAATTTAAAGCATAAATAAATCTATTATCGTTTGCCCTAGTATTGTTTTTAACATAGTCTACCAGACCTTGCCTGATACAAAAATTATTATTCAAATCTTTTGTAAAAAAAACAGTGCCAATTAATTGCTTCTCGGTAGGTTGAGAATCATTGTACATTTCATAATAATCCTCTAATAATAGCTTATTTATTCTAGGTTCCTTATCATAACCTAAAGAATTAACTAGACTTTTTAAAAAATCCTGATCATTAACAAGGAGCCAGTCTAAATCAGCTTGACTGTCATTAAATAAATATTTATTTCTTGCAATTATATAATGGGGTATACTAATTGAATAGCTGTTATCTTTATTTATTTTTATAACATCTTCCAAAAATAACGTTGGAATGATGAAATTATATTTTTTAATAACAAATTGATTATTTACATCAAATTCAAATTCAAATTGATTAAGAGTAGAGGATTTTCTATCAAATTTATTAGTAAAAATTGTTGTAAATGCACTGTATTTTTTTACTTTATTATCTTTTATTAAATCACTAATTCTTCTTTCAAATTCACCATTAGACAATGTCTTATAGCCTGCATTTTTTAATTCTTGTGTAACAAAAGGTATAAGAATAAGAAGATCTTTTTCTGAAGGCAAATAAGGATTATCTGGTCGATAATCTATATAATTTGCATTTTTCTGAAGCTTTATAATTTTTTTTATTTCAGTTACATCAATATTTAGAGTATCTTTTTTATGATTATTGACTATTTTTTTAGCATTTTCTTTGTCTTTACAGCTTAAAAAAAATGTAAAAAAACAAAGTACTAGTAAGCTAAATGTTTTCATAATAATGTATCTATTTTTTATCTTGTTTTGAATAATGTACTTTTGGCGTATAAAATCTGCAGGTTGAAGCAGTATAAGTTGATGTTCTGACAGGATGATTCATTAAGTGTTTACTTAACCTCCTCCATTTCAATTTAACAACCCCTTGTAGTTGAATTGCATCGTCTATATCTTCAGGCTTTTCTAGACTTTTAATTGCCTCAATAGTTGTTACTACATCTTTAGTTTTATCATAACTTACTACTACTCCTGTATGTCCATTACTCCCAGCATCGTTTTTCCAGATAAAAATATCCCCTACTTTAGGTTTATAACTTGTAGAATTGTGCTTTTCTAACCATTTTGAGTTATTTTGTGCATAAGTATACAGAGCAGAAGTGTTCATGCTTAAAACTTGTGAGCTCCATTCTATTTTTTGCAAATACCTACAAATTAACTCCGAACAATCCATAACATCTTCTCCTTGTTGCGAGGTTCTGTCTCCATCCTGACTGTACAAAACTTTATAATTTGATTTATCATCTGCAAGCTTTTGGTCTATTGCAATACTCTCCAGCCAGTTAATACCCTGCTGAATTTTTAAATCTGTTGCCACTTGCTTCTCTCCATATTTACAAATATCGGTTTCAAATACAACAGCTGTATTTTTGGTAAACACTTCTTGTTTTTCGGTATGATTTCTTTTTCCATTGGCAAGTGGTACATCATTTCCTACTTGTTGAGAAATAAGTTTTGTGTGTGATTGTTCATTAGCAATCTTATTTATTCCTTTCCACTTAAAAAATGCCATTGAAGATAAAACGGCAACTGCCACATTTGCAACAATTAAATCAGGGTTTTGTACAATATCTGCTCCTTCTCTTTTTGTATAATTGTTTGCATATTCGTAACCAGCCCTTCCTGTAAGCTGTACTAGGCCTCGTCCTCTAAGATCCCAGCCGTCATTGGGCTGCGTATTACCAAGTTCTACACCTTTTGCTGCGTTGGGTCCGTAAGCCAGTTTGGCAATCATTTCTTGATTGGCATATTGGGTAATTGTTTTTTTGCCATTTTTGATTTCTTCAATTCTGCCATATTGATAAGCTTCTCCTCTATGTGTTGCGAAATATGAAAAAATAATTTTGCGTTTTGTTTTGTTTTCATTCCATCTGCCTAGATGCAAATCATCTGCTAAGTAATTAAAACTTTCTCCTGCACCTTTTACAGTGAGCTCTTTACCGCTTTCTACAACGGCCTGTGCAAAAAAATGTGCTTTGTTCCAGCAGGTATCCATACCCAGCTCTTTCATATACTTTGTATATATTGCGCCAACAGTTTCTAAAATAGACAAATCTGTTTGTGTAAATATTTTTTTTAATTGCCCAGCCTTTACTGCAGCAATACAATTTAGACATTCTCCATCTTTATGATTTTTATTCCAAATAGAATCCTCTGCCCCCACCATCAATAAACTATTTATAAATTCTTGCTGTGGGTCGTAAACAACAGTTGTATTTACCGCTATTTTCTGTTCCTGGTAATCGTGAGCTTTTTTATCTGATTTTGCTATTCCCCTGGTTTCTTTTTTTGAAGGTTTAGGAACCGGCACTTTTGCAAATATATCTTCTTTATAATCTGGATTAATTACATTGACATTTTCCGTAGGTTTCGAAACTTTTTTGTAAAACTCAGCAGTTACATAATATTCATGAAATGCCCCTTCGTTTAACTCACCAGGTGCTGACTTTGCATTGACCAGCCATACTTTTCCTAGGTCGAACGTAAATTCTACATCGGCTTTTCCATTTTGCACATTGGTCTCCTTAGTTTGTATACTAATATCGCTAAGATCTTTTTTGCCTCCGTCATTTTCCCATAAAGTAACGTTTATGCGAAATTTTTCCATATTTAGGCAATGTATGCGAGCTGTAATAGTTTCGCCATAGCTAAATAGTTTGGTGGGCTTTTTTCCAAGGCTATCCAAAATTTCGACATGCAGTATCTTGCTTTCTGTATTTTTTTTGGTTTTAATATCCAAAACTGCTTTTTCGCCGTTGGCATCAACCAGCATTCTGATTCCTTTTCTATCAAGGCTCTGCTGGTAAAAGGTATAATCTACAGTTGCACCTGTCTTATTATTTTTGGTCATTTTTACCCATTCATTTCCTAATAATATCCAGACACTCCATTTGATATTTTCGTCAGGTATATTTTCTATTGGATCAATGAATTTAGATGGAGCAGAACTGCCAAAAAAATCATGTATAGAATAATACTCTTTTATTCCTATCACAGGATTGGGATTACCATATATTTTTACTTTGCTCATATTTTTTTACTATTTTACAGTACGGCTATTATTTTTTAAGAACAAATCGCCATTTCATCTTCCAACTCATCAGGATTTAACAAAGGATTAATCTGCTTTAAGGCATCACGATCTGCTTTTTGCATCTGCTGGCTTCCTACTTCGGCGACCTGTCCATGCTTAAAAATTTCTATACATTTTGGTCCGCCTACAGGGCATTCCGCTGTACTGTCTTCTGTCAAAATTTTGCCCTGATTGCTTAAGGTTACTTTTTCATAAGGATCATACCATTGGGGTATTGTCACCATGCAGGGTTTATTACCGCTTGATGTAGGCTGTAAGGTACATTTGCCAAAAGTGCCATTCTTTAAGGTTTGATTAATATCTTTGGTTGTGGCTATCAATTTTTTATTGGCTCCTTTGTCGTTCGCAAAATGTTTTTTTTGAGATTTTACCACTAAAATATCAGTGGCATTCGTGTCTTCACTAAACTTGCATTTGCACGCAGCGCCATCTACAACAACATATTTTTCCATAATCTTGATTCTTTATTATTATACTAAAAGCGATATCCTGCTGTCTACTGTAATTTTACTTTGATCTAAATTTTTAACTTCAACTTTAATTTTTCGTCTCATATCAATCAAATCACATTCTAAGTAAAGGTACTCAATGAGATAATTATTAGGATTCAAGTAATATTGGGCATCATAATGCTCTTCTACATTTTCATCTGTTGATTTTCCGCTTTGTATTACTTCTATTTGGTTAAAGTCATTTAAATAAGGTACTGCTTTTTGAATAACTAAAAATTCCAGATCGTCAGTATAAGCAATGGCAGGAAAATATAATTTTCTTTCCCTTTCAAAACTACGGGTATAGGATCTATGTATTCCGTTAAAATAGGCTCTTAAAAACCAATTCCCGGAAATTAATCTTACTAGAGATTTATCATCATCTATAGCATTTTCAATATTTTGGGCTAATCTCGCAAAGGTTTTTCCATCAAATAGTTCTTTAATAGCTTCTTTTTGATTTTCCCAGCGTTCTTTTAATTTGTGATAACTATTTATATCGACCCATTTTCCGTATTTGTTCACCACAATTCTTAAAGGATATAACAGTTCGGCTGTTTTTTCTGCAACCTTGTAAGCTCTTGTATCAATCGGTTTTTCATCAATCAATAACTCTGATATTTTATCAATTTGAAAAAAATAAAACTCATCATGATTTGTATCTGACTTTAACCATCTTAAACTAAAATTTTGTTCCAGAGTTTGTTTTTTATCATCTTTTTCAATCGTATACAAAACTGAATAGTCATGATTGAGTTCAAAAGGACGAAACGGCAGCACATAATCCTCACTTACAAATAAAACCTCTTCTCTCTTTTTTTGTTTATCCACTTCTTTCCCCATATTACACGGCTTCAATTAAATTTTCAAATGTTTATTTAATTCCAAAATTATTTTATCGCTCCTTCTTCCTCAACTTCTTTTAATTCCTCAATTTTTTTTTGTTCTGCTGCCTCGTTATGCGATTGAATACCATACAATTTTTGATCAGTTTTTTTCTTCTTTTCCGGAGCAGTATTTTTTTCGATTTCACGCTGGCATACTACTACTGAGTTTTCTGTAATTTGGTTCATTGCTCCATCATAATCAGCATTTATATATTGGTTTTTTTCATACCATTTGGACTGCAAATAAAAGACCCAATTGTAATTTTGAGAATCAGGCATTAGCAAATCAATTTGATTGTCTAGGTTTTGTCTGTTATATCCTGTAACCGCAAGAAAAAATAAACGCCCAAAATTTACTTTAACAGGTGCCTGTACTCTTATCGAAGCATATTCGATATCATTATAACTTTTCTTTATTAAAAAAGTAATCAATACAATAGCTTCCATTTCTTCGTCTTTTATTGCTGAATATTTTTTTTCGGGTGTCCAGGTAATAAATTTTCTTGGAGGTATTAACATCATAAAGCAGAATACCATGTAAATACAGGTGGGAACAACAAACGAAATAAAATGTGCACTCATTAAAAGAGTAAAATTTATTCCGTTTAAAAAAGTGTAAATAATAACAAACAGTATACTAGAATATAGTGGAATAATAAAGGAGAACATTAATTCAACACTTTGAGTTTTTAGATTAAACTTCTGAAATATTTTGCGATAGAACCATGTGTTTAAAATGCCTAACAACAAAGAAGCTGTCTGATAAAAGATAAACTCGTATCTAAGTTCTTTAAAGAGCTTGTTATAGCCTAAAAATGCTATAAGAGCATAGATTAATATAAATGATAAGATATATCCATAAAATTTCTTTTTGTACTTTTTTCCAAAATCTTCTACATTATCACTAATAAGCAAAGTAAGTATACCGCAAAGTGCTATAATTACAATTAAAAATACAATGAGCCTAATATCAACAAGGCTTAACAAATGCTTTTTTACCATTTTAAACTATTAATTAACGATTAATTCAAAAAAAGTGTAGATTATAATCTACATAATTTAACCGGTACTAATGTAGCTTTTTTATTTCATTTTATTTTAATAATTATAAATATTTTCTTTCATTTTAACATATTCAAACATAAAAAAAACGGGGCAGCACCCCGTTTCTATTAATATTGTTATTCCAACTACTTACTCTTTTTCTATCTTAAAACATTAACAACTAATTATTTAAAAAAATAATTCATCTTATAAAGAATACGAAACCCCAAATTCTATATTTCTGGTATTATAACCCGAATTTCTATCGCTTAATCCACCATTAGAAACGTGTCTGATATTCGGGCGAATATCAAATTGCAGCTTATTGTATTTTAAAGAAAATCCCACGGCTAAAACATCTGCGAAAGCAAAACCTTTTGACATTCTTTCTGTTTCCGTATCAGTAATCATTGGCCCAATACTTCCGAGAATATAAAACGAACAAACTTCACCAATAGGTTTACGAATTAAAAAACCACAATTGAGAACATATTCATGAATATTTTTTAACTGGGTGTATGTATCTCTTTTTTGCTGATAGTCTGGCGTTTCAGGCTTAACAAAATAAAAATTCAATAATTGATGTTCTGCAAAATTAATTTCCGGCTGAACCAAAATTTCGTATTGAAAATATCTTGTCTGCTTTAATTTATAATAGAGCTGTGCTTTATAAAAGTGATTTGTAAACGTATAGTTTCTATTATTAAATTCACTTCCAAAGCCATAATTAAAACCAAGAGAAAATCTTGAATTATCTTCTTGCGCCGCCATTTTTAAAGCAAAAAGAGACAATAAGACCAAAAGTAATTTTCTATCCATAAATCATCTTTAAATTACCTTAAATATAGCACAAAAAAAAAGATCCAGCTTTCACCGGATCTTTTAAATATAATTTAAGCATTAATTACGCTTTATTATGTTTGTCTTCGATTGTATGTTTTTCATCTTTAGAAATCGTATCAACCAATACTGGTGTTGCGATAAATAAAGAAGAATAAGTACCTACAATAATACCAATTAACATCGCAAAGATAAATCCTCTGATAGATTCTCCACCAAAAATAAACATTGTCAATAATACAATGATCATCATTAATGAAGTATTCAATGTTCTAGATAATGTAGTATTAATAGAAGCATTTACGATATCTTCGAAACTACCTTTACGGTTTCCGATGATAAATTCTCTTACCCTGTCAAATACAATTACAGTATCGTTCATAGAATAACCAATTACAGTAAGAATCGCAGCGATAAAGTGCTGATCCATCTCCATGTGGAATGGCATAAATTTATAACATAAAGAGTAAATTCCTAATACGAATACAACGTCGTGCGCAACAGCTGCAATCGCACCTAATGAATACTGCCATTTACGGAAAGATACCATTAAGTATAAGAAAATAACTGCCATTGCTCCAAGAACTGCCCAGTAAGAGTTTGTTTTAATATCTTCTGAGATTGAAGCTCCAACTTTAGAAGCTTGTAAAACTCCGATTTTTTTACCGTCAAAAGAGTTGATAAATTTATCGTAAGAAGTATTTGGGTAATATTTTTGTAATGCTTTGTATAATTTCTGGTTCACTTCTTCGTCGATAGCTACACCGTCTTCTTTAATTTTATATTTAGTTGTGATTTTTAACTGATCATCATCCCCTAAAATTTTAGCTTCAACCGGAGTTCCAAAAGCAGCAGATAATTCATCTGATACTGCAGTTGCATCAATTGGTTTTTCAAATTTAACCTGGAAAGTTCTACCTCCAACAAAATCAACACCTTCATCCAATCCGTTAATAAAGAAGATAGAAGTCAAACTTACTACTGTTACAATAGAAGAGAAAATATAAGTGAATTTTTTAACTTTAATAAAGTCAAAGTGGAAGTTTGTAAACCAATTTTTAGTAATACTTGTAGAGAAAGTTAAATCCCCTTTTCCTGCAATATTTCTGTCAATGAAAATTCTAGCAATAAAGATAGACGTAAACAATGAAGTTACGATACCAATAAGTAATGTTAAGGCGAAACCTTTAATTGGTCCTGTACCAAAGATAAATAAGATAGCTCCAGTTAATACGTGAGTTACGTTTGCATCAATGATAGAACGCATTGCACCATGCCATCCGTAAGATGCTGCTACAGCTTCTGATAATGTTTTACCTTCTCGTAATTCTTCTTTTGCTCTTTCATATATAATAATGTTCGCATCTACCGCCGTACCTAATGTTAATACAATACCTGCAATACCTGGTAATGTTAATACAAAACCAAAACTTGCCATAATTCCAAATAAGAATAGTAAGTTCAATAATAAAGCAAGGTTTGCATACCATCCAGCTTTACCATAATAGAATACCATCCAAACACAAACTAATAAGAATCCTAATACAGATGAAATAGTTCCTGCATCAATTGCAGCCTGACCCAAAGATGGTCCAACAACTGTAGATTGAATAATATCTGCAGAAGCTGGTAATTTACCTGCATTTAATACGTTAGCTAAATCTTTTGTTTCAGCAACATCAAAAGAACCTGTAATTTCAGATCTTCCTCCGGCGATTGGACCGCTTGTAACACCTGGCGCAGAATAAACGATGTTATCTAAAACAATAGCGATATAACCTTTTTGAGAGAAAGCTCTTCCTGTTAATTCTTCCCAAACTTTAGCTCCCTGACTGTTCATTTGCATAGAAACAGCTGGTTTACCCATTTGGTCAAAAGTATCTTTAGCATCAGTTACAACACCACCGCTCATTGCAGGTACGTTATCTCTGTTTCCTTTTAAAGCGTATAATTCTACAGCTTCAACATCTTTTGATTTAGCATCTTTTATAGTAGTTGGTTTGCTCCAAACAAATTTTGCATTGTGTTGGTCAGCACCTAATAAAATTCTGATTTCTGGTCTTTTGAAATAACCATTAACTGCTGCAGTATCTTTAGTAGCAAAGTATCCTAAAACCGGACCACCACCCTGAACAATCATTTTGTCAAATAAAGGATTATTTCCTTTTTTAGTATCAAGAGAATCTTTAGAATTGTCTGTCAATAAAGCATTCAATGAATCTTTAGCAACCGTTTTAGTTTCTGTTTTCTTAACTTCAGTCTTTTTTAAAGCTTCGTTAGCAGCAACTAAGAAGTTACCAACTTCTTCAATTTTGTAAGTTTCCCAAAACTCTAATTGAGCTTTCCCACCCAATAATTTTTTGATTCTATCTACATCTTTAGCACCTGGAAGCTCTACTAAGATTCTTCCTGTTTCTCCTAATTTTTGAATATTAGGCTGTGTAACGCCAAATTTATCGATACGCTCTCTTAATACTTTGTAAGCACTTTCGATAGACTCGTCAACTTTTCTTTTAATTACTTTTTGAGCTTGAGCATCTGACATTTGAAAATCGATACCACCGTCTCCTTGTAAACTTCTGTTTGCAAAAATATCTGGCGAAGCCAATTTTACAGTTCCTTTTGAGTTAGCCTCAAAAGCTTCGAAGAATTTATTTAAATAAGTCTTATTTCCTTCTAAATTCGCAGTTGCATCAGCTAACGATTTATTAAATACCGGGTTTTTAGAATTATTCGCTAAACCTTTCAATACATCTTTAACAGAGATTTGAAGAATAACGTTGATTCCTCCTTCTAAGTCAAGACCTTTATTTAGCTGTTTGTTTTTTACTTCATTATAAGTGAAGTCTGTAAAACCAAGACTGAATACTTTTTCTTTACCGATAGAATCTAAATATTTTAGCTCTTTATCAGGATTATCTCCTGCAAAAGCTTTAGCCTCACCTTTGACATTATTTGCCACAAAAGTGAATGAAAGTTGGTAAATACTTACCAATGCAAATAGTATTGCGAAAAATTTAATAAGTCCTTTATTCTGCATTATTACTAAAAATTAATTATGTTTTATGTTTGTTTTTGGTTTTAAATCCCCTAAAAATAAGCCCTGACATGAGTTTTTAAAACTAAAAAATCGAGATCACGAATTACTACATTTTTTTTAAATCGAGCAAATATATAATTAACGAAAAGATTAACCAATTTATTTATTAATTAATCTCAAAAAAAAGACTGCAAAAGTGCAGCCTTTTCCTTTTTTTCCTGTTTTTATTATACTAAAATCGATTTTAGAGCATCATTCATGCTGCGAACCGCATCTGCACTTTTAGCAAACAAAGCCTTTTCCTGATCGTTTAAGTTGATATCAATAATCTCTTCAATACCGTTTTTACCAATTATACACGGTACACCTATACAAATATCATTTTGCCCGTACTCTCCTTCTACAAAAACAGAACAAGCAATCATTTTCTTTTGGTCATTTAAAATACTATCAACTAAATAAGCTACAGAAGCTCCCGGAGCATACCAAGCCGAAGTTCCTAAAAGACCTGTAAGAGTTGCACCACCTACCATAGTGTCGGCTGCAACTTTTTGTAATACTTCTTCTGAAAGAAATTGTGTTACCGGAATACCGTTATAAGATGCTAAACGTGTCAACGGAATCATAGTAGTATCTCCATGACCACCAATTACCATTGCCGAAATATCATTTGCCGGTTTGTCTAATGCTAAAGAAAGGTAAGTTCTAAAACGAGAGCTGTCTAACGCTCCGCCCATACCAATAATTCTGTTTTTTGGCAAACCTGTAGCTTTTAAAGCCAGGTAAGTCATTGTATCCATAGGATTGGAAACTACAACTATTATAGTGTCAGGAGAATATTTTAGTACATTTTCAGCAACTGTTTTCACAATTCCTGCATTTATACCAATTAATTCTTCTCTGGTCATTCCCGGTTTTCTAGGAATTCCTGACGTAATAACCACTACATCACTTCCAGCGGTTTTAGAATAATCATTAGTAACACCAGATACTTTGGTATTAAAACCAGTATTTGTCGCACATTGCGTAATATCCAATGCTTTTCCTTCGGCAAAACCTTCTTTAATATCCAACAATACTACTTCGCTTGCAATTCCTCTATAAGAAATAACATCTGCACATGTAGCTCCAACATTTCCTGCTCCTACAATGGTAACTTTCATATTTTTAACTTTATCGGTTATTAATTAATTTATTTAATAAATCGACAATTCGTTTAATCGTTTAAGTAAAATTTAAACAATTAAACGAATTGACTCTTATCTTATACTTTATTAGGCATCGATATTTGCGTAAACTGCATTCTTTTCGATAAACTCTCTACGCGGCGGTACTTCGTCTCCCATTAACATAGAGAAAACTCTATCTGCCTCTGCCAGACTATCGATTGTTACCTGACGTAATGTTCTGAAGCTTGGATCCATTGTTGTTTCCCACAATTGCTCAGCATTCATCTCTCCAAGACCTTTATAACGCTGGATAGCTGCACTTCCTCCCATTCTTTCATTCGCCTGATCACGCTGAACATCATTCCATGCGTATTCCTTTTTATTTCCTTTTTTAACTAAATATAAAGGCGGTGCTGCAATATATACGTGTCCTTCTTCAATAAGTTCTTTCATGAAACGGAAGAAGAACGTTAATATTAAGGTAGAAATGTGACTACCATCGACATCGGCATCACACATAATAATTACTTTATGGTAGCGTAGTTTTTCAATATTAAGCGCTTTGCTGTCTTCTGCTGTACCTACTGTAACTCCTAAAGCCGTAAAAATATTTCGAATCTCTTCGTTTTCGAATACCTTATGGTGCATTGCTTTTTCAACATTCAAAATCTTACCACGTAATGGCAAAATGGCTTGAAAATTACGGTCACGTCCTTGTTTGGCTGTTCCACCAGCCGAATCTCCCTCGACTAAGTATACCTCACATCTTGCCGGATCCTGCTCAGAACAATCTGATAATTTTCCTGGCAGTCCGCCTCCACCCATAACAGTTTTACGCTGTACCATTTCACGGGCTTTTTTCGCAGCGTGACGAGCCTGAGCAGCTAAAATTACTTTTTGAATAATGATACGAGCGTCATTTGGATTTTCTTCCAAATAATTCTCTAACATTTCTCCAACCGCCTGAGAAACAGGAGAAACCACTTCTCTATTTCCTAGTTTTGTTTTTGTTTGTCCTTCGAATTGAGGTTCTGAAACTTTTACCGAAATAATAGCCGTTAATCCTTCACGGAAGTCATCTCCCGCGATTTCAAATTTCAATTTATCTAACAATCCAGAAGCATCAGCATATTTTTTAAGGGTTCTTGTTAAACCACTTCTAAAACCTTGCAGGTGTGTACCTCCTTCGTGTGTGTTAATATTATTTACGTAAGAAAAAATATTCTCCGTATAACTTGTGTTGTAGATTAAGGCAACTTCTACCGGAATTTCACCTTTATCATTATCCATACTGATTACGTGGGAAACAATTGGCTCACGGTTACCATCCAAATAACGAATATATTCTTTAAGTCCTTCATCAGAGTGAAACACTTCACTTCTGAATTCACCTTTATCATCCACTTCTCTTTTATCTGTAAACGTAATTGTGATTCCTTTGTTTAAGAAAGAAAGTTCACGCATACGCGCTGACAATGTATCATAAGAGAACTCTATGGTCTGTGTAAAGATTGTACTATCGGGATAGAAAGTCTGACGTGTACCTCTTTTATCTGTTTCTCCAATTTGTTTTACCGGATATAATGATTTTCCTCTTTCGTATTCCTGCTCGTAGATTTTTCCTTCTCTAAACACAGTCGATTTCATATGAACCGAAAGTGCATTTACTACAGAAACCCCAACTCCGTGAAGTCCTCCAGAAACTTTATAAGAATCTTTATCGAATTTACCTCCGGCACCAATTTTAGTCATTACAACCTCAAGTGCAGAAACTCCTTCTTTTTTATGTAAATCAACTGGAATACCACGACCGTTATCTTCAACTGTAACCGAACCGTCTTCGTTAATTGCAACACCAATGGTATCACAATGTCCTCCCATCGCCTCATCAATAGAGTTATCAACAACTTCATAAACCAAATGATGAAGCCCTCGAACTCCTACATCTCCAATATACATCGATGGACGCATTCTTACGTGCTCCATTCCTTCTAATGCCTGAATACTATCTGCTGAATAATTGTTCTTCTTGATTTCTTCGCTCATATAATTTATTCTAAAAAATGTATTTACTGTCTAACACGCAAATATATAAAAACGCAGACTATATACCCATAAAATTCCGACTTAAAGCACTTAAGTTATTAACACAATTGTCTGAAAAACCAAAAAATAATCCTAAAAGTCAATTTTAAATTCCAAATTCATAAATTCCAAATTCTAAAAATGGGAATAACACAAAAATCATTTTGGAAATCTTAAATTCTTGACTTCAAAAATTTCAAATTCCAAACTTTAGCTTTAAAATAAAAAACCGAAATGACATCAAAAATGCATTTCGGTTTTTATGATTAAAATTCTATTTTTAATTTGGAGTTTGGAGTTTTAAAACTTGGTGTTTTCCCAACTCTTAGTTTTTCTTATTAAAATCTCCTGCATAAACTGAACTCATTTTATCCAAAGAAATATATTTTTTCAAAACCTTATTTACTTCCTCAACTTTTAACGCTTTAACTTTAGCTTCAAGTTCATCATAGTCGTCCAAAGGCACATTGAATTGTAAATAAGTGTTAACCAACTCCATTAAAGTATTATCAACTCCTAATCTTGTTTTTCTTTCATTCTGCCAGCTCACCAGATTCGATTTTAATTCTTCTGCTGTAAATCCGTCTTTTACTGCTTTTGCAATTTCTTCTTTTGCAGCCGTTTCTACCGCATTTTTTTTAGTTGGATTCAAGAAAGCATAATAACTCCATGCTGCAACATCATTTGTGATTGGTACATCCACAAAAGAACCTGCACCGTAACTTATTCCTTCTTTTTCTCTTAACCTCATCGGGATTCTTGCACTTAAAAAGCCACCGCTTCCTAGCATTTCATTTGCCATAACAAATGCTGGATAATCTGCATTTTTTCGATCCATTCTAAAACTGATTCTGCCTAAAGCAACTGCATTTTCTTTATCTGGCGTAATAATATCTTTATCCGCTTTTTGAGTTTCAAAATAAGTAGGTAAAGCAAGTTCATATTTCGATTTAGAATTCCATTTTCCAAATGTGTTTTCTAAAATTTCTCCTGTACTTTTAGCATCTAAGTCCCCTACTACACTTCCTACTCCGTTATTACCGCCTAATATGTTTTTGTAAAAATCAACAATTTCAGATTGTTTGATTTTTTTGAAAGCATCTATTTGTTCCTGAATAGTTGGCGTGTAAAAAATACTGCCTTTTGGATATTTTGTAGTTTGTCTTGTAATTTCTGTAAAAGCAACAGCCTGAGGATCATTTAAACTAGACTCTAAATATGTATTGTACTCGCTGATTGTTTTAGCCAATTCGTTTTCCGGGAAAGTTGAATTAGTCAGCAAATCTGCTAAAATCCCCATTACTTCTTTAAAATTTTCTTTATAAGTACTAACACTTACAGATAAAGTTTGTCTTGAAAAATTAAAATTAACAGACGATTTTAATTGATCTAATCGATCCTGAATTTGTTCTTTAGTTTGTGTTTTTGTTCCTGTTTTTAACAACTGAGCCAAAATTCCGGCAACGTCTGTTTTTCCATTTAAATCTTTCTCATTACTAACCGGAAACTTAAAACTTGCCTGAACTTTTCCGCCTTTGATTTCTTTTTTAATCAATCCGTATTTTATTCCGTTGGTTAACTTTCCTTCAACAAAATTTTGTTTTAGATTTTTGATAGACGCTTCAAATGAGGCTGCTTCTTTTTCCAGAGCTTTTCCTTTGTAATCTTTTGTAACTGCTAATAATTGTTCATCTGTATATTCATTAGCTTTTATTCTTACTTCTTCTTTAGCCGGAATAAAGACACCAACTGTTCTGTTATTTGCTCTAAAATATTTTTCAGCAACTCTTTGAACATCTTCTTTTGTCAATTTCTCAATTGCATCTCTATACAAAAAACCAAGTCTGTAATCTCCGGCACCAATAATTTCGGTAAGGTTTATAGCGTAGGAAATTGTATTGTTTTTAACCGCTTCTATTTGCTTGATAATTTTTGCTTTTGCTCTGTTTACATCCTGATCTGTATATTTTGTTGTTGCGATTTTATCCAGTTCAGTTCTAACAATTTCTTTCGTTTCTTTTACATCTTTATCATTGGGCACCGCTACTCCAAAGTAAATAAATCCGGCATCTCTTACAGTAGGCTGCCAAAAATAAATGCTGGATGCTTTTTGTGTTTCAACCAAAGTTTTATACAAATAACCCGATGGATCTGCGGTTAATATCTCGCCTAAAGCATCAATTGCGGCATAATCTTTATCTACATAAGATGCTGTGTGATACAAAGCCCCTACATTTTTGCTGTCTCCCGCTCTTTTAAGTTCTACATACTTTTCTCCGTCTTGCGCAGGCTCGATTGTATACGTTTTATCTAAAACTCTTTTTGGTCTTGGTATTACACTAAAATACTGCCCTACATACTGTAATGCTTTCTGCTCATCAAATTTTCCGGCAATTATAATTGTTGCATTATCCGGCTGATAATATTTTTCGTAAAAAACACGAAGCGTATTCGCTTTTACTCTTTCAATATCTTCTTTACTTCCTATGGTGCTGTTTCCGTAATTGTGCCATAAATAAGCTGTAGAAAGGATTCTTTCCTGCAAAACTCCATCAGGATTGTTTTCGCCTATTTCAAACTCATTTCTTACTACTGAAAATTCTTTATCAAGATCGGTTTGTAAAATGGTAGCGTGAATCATTCTGTCGGCTTCCATTTCAATACTCCATTTCAGATTTTCATCGCTTGACGGGAAAACCTCATAATAATTTGTTCTGTCTAACCAAGTGGTTCCGTTTGCATTTCCGCCTTTGTCTGAAAGCATCTTTTTAATATCGCCTAAATTCTTAGTACTTTTAAAAAGCATATGTTCCAGTAAGTGCGCCATTCCTTTTTCGCCATAACCTTCATTTCTGGAACCAACATTGTAAACAATATTGACTACCATGTTACTTTGAGAGGCATCTGGAATTAAAAGAACTTTTAATCCGTTGTTTAGTGAATACTCCTTAATTCCTTCAACATTGGTAATGTATTTAGGCACCTCCGCCTTTTTTTGTGCATAAATTGGACTTAATGAAACTAATGCACAGCATAAAATTCCACTTAGTAATACGTTTTTCATAGGTTGTGTTTGATTGGTTATTAATTTGTTAATGACGACCAAATATAATATTTTTCTTAAAGTAAAAACCTACATTAACTAAGATTTAGGAATTGCAAAAAATCCCAAGAAAACAATCTAAAAAAAACCGAAACGAAGATTAACTATTCGTTTCGGTTTTATTTAAAAATCCCATTTGGAATTCATAATTTGAAATATTTTAATTTAAACAGCAACTCCAGATTTTGTGCTTTCAAAATTTCCTTTTAAATGAGCCGCATTTGCTCTTCCGCTTGGATCTTGGTTTTCCTGCCATTTCGGAATCCATTTACGAACAGTTTGCGCCGCGCTGACCTGCGGATAATATTTATGAAAAATCGATCTGTAATAGTACGCTTCTTTTGTTGTTGGTGTATTGTATGGAAACTCTGCACTTGCGCCTGCCAATTGCTCATCTGTTACCTGCGAAGCACAATATTCAATTAATTCATCAACCCAATTGTATCCAACACCATCCGAAAACTGTTCTTTTTGTCTCCATAAAACTTCTGTTGGCAAATATGGATTTTCTGATGTTTCAAAAGCTTTCCTTAAAATGTATTTTTCAATTCCGTCATACGTTTTTGGCTGCTTTTCTTCTGTTTTAATTCTGATTGTCACATCTAAGAATTCTTTATCTAAGAACGGAACTCTGGCTTCAATTCCATTTGCCATGGTCGTTTTATCAACACGAAGTAAATCTGCTGTAAATAACTTTTGAACTCTTTCGATTGTTTCATCCTGAAATTCTTCTGCCGAAGGTGCATTTCTAAAATACAAGTGACCGCCAAAAATTTCATCGGCGCCTTCTCCTGACAGAATTACTTTTACTCCTTTTTCACTTATCGCTTTCGACAATAAGTACATTGGAACTCCCGAACGAACCGAAATAATATCATAGGTTTCGATATGCGAGATGACTTTTTCTAAAACAGATACTCCTTCTTCAACCGTAAAATGTACTTCGTGATGATCAGTTCCTAAAAACTCAGCTGCTTTTCTTGCCATACTATTATCTGGAGAATCTGCATCTAATCCTATGGAAAAAGAAGACAGTTTTTTACCGCTTTCCTGTACTAATCTTGAAGCAATTGATGAGATTAAAGAAGTATCTAAACCTCCTGATAATATAACACCAACAGGAACTTCACTCATTAAACGTTTGCGTGTTGCTTCAATTAGGCTTTCTCTAATTAATTCAAAATCCAATGAGTGTGTTGCATTTTTATGATCTTCGTATTCCGGGTGATAATATTTTACAAAACCGCTTTTTGCCGTATAATAATGTCCCGGAGGAAAGGTTGAAAATGATTTACATTGATCTGCAATTGATTTCATTTCTGAAGAAAAATAAATCCTTCCTCTTTCATCTAATCCATAATACAAAGGTTTTACCCCAATTGGATCTCTTCCGGCAATGTATTTATCTCCGTCGATAATTACAAAAGCAAAATCGCCGTCAAGTTTATTGCAAAAATCAAATCCAAATTCTTCGTACAAATGCACGATAACTTCTGAATCAGAATTGGTTCTAAAAGTATGATCTTTTAAAACGGTATCTTTTAATTCCTGATAATTATAGATTTCACCATCGTGAACCATCCATGCTTTGTTTGTTCCCTGAATAGGCTGTTTTCCCGATTGCAGATCAATGATAGATAAACTTTCATGACAAAGTATACTTCCATTTTCCATAATATGTAAATCACTTTCATCTGGGCCACGATGTGACATTCTCTCAGAAAGTTCTTTTACAAGCTGCGGGTCTTTTCCTTTACCTATAACGGCCAATAATCCAGACATACTATTCTATTTTTAATTTTTATTCTTGGGCATCAACTCAAAATAAGCTGAATATTAAAAAATCATTAAGATTTTCTACTGAAGGCAAATCTAAATATTATTTTTTGCTTTCCTATATTTTCAATCTTAAAATCGAAGTGATTTAACTTTATTTCGGCGAATGCCAAATATAAAAAAAGTAAGTTAATTAATTACCGATTCTGTTTTATAAAGTATTGAAAATATAGAATTTAACAATTTAAGACAAGAAAAACGTTCCCTTACGAGAACGTTTTTCTGCAATATATATACTAATTCTAATAATTAACTTGTTTATGCTTTTACATAAGCATCATCGTGTACGCTCGCAACAGCTCTTCCAGAAGGATCGTTCATGTTTTTGAATGCTTCATCCCACTCTAAAGCGATTTTTGTGCTGCAAGCTACACTTGCTTCCTGAGGAACACATAATGCTGCTGCATCGCTTGGGAAATGCTCTGTAAAGATGGAACGATAGTAATATTCTTCTTTAGAAGTTGGAGTCTGCAATGGGAATTTAAATCTTGCGTTTGCCAATTGCTCATCCGAAACTTCTTTGGCTACCACTTCTTTCAAAGTATCAATCCAGCTGTATCCTACTCCATCAGAAAATTGTTCTTTTTGTCTCCATGCAACAATTTCAGGAAGCATATCTTCAAAAGCTTTACGAACAACCCATTTTTCCATTGGGTGTTCTTTGTTGATCATTTTATCCTGCGGGTTGATGCGCATGGCAACATCCATAAATTCTTTATCTAAGAAAGGAACACGGCCTTCGATTCCCCACGCAGCCAAACTTTTGTTGGCACGTAAACAATCGTACATATGAAGTTTACTTAATTTACGAACGTTTTCTTCGTGAAATTCTCTTGCGTTTGGTGCTTTGTGGAAATATAAATATCCTCCAAATAACTCATCTGCTCCTTCTCCTGAAAGAACCATTTTAATTCCCATTGATTTGATAACTCTCGCCATTAACCACATTGGAGTTGAAGCTCTTACCGTAGTTACATCATATGTTTCAAGATTGTAAATTACATCACGAACGGCATCTAAACCTTCCTGAATTGTAAATTTAATTTCGTGGTGAATCGTTCCAATATGTTTTGCTACAACCTGAGCTGCGGCTAAATCCGGAGAACCTTCTAAACCTACTGAGAAAGAGTGTAATTGTGGATACCAGGCATCTGTAGTATCATCTGACTCAATACGTTTTTGCGCAAATTTTTTGGCTACAGCCGAAGTAATAGACGAATCTAAACCTCCAGAAAGTAAAACTCCGTAAGGAACGTCACTCATTAATTGTCTGTGAACCGCTGCCTCAAGCGCTTTTTTGATTTCAGGAATACTTGTTTCGTTGTCCTTAACCGCATCATAATCAACCCAGTCTCTTTTGTACCATTGTACAAATTCACCGTCTTTACTTGATAAATAATGTCCCGGAGGAAATAATTCGATTTTAGTACAATATCCTTCTAAAGCTTTCAACTCAGAAGCTACGTAGAAAGTTCCGTGCTGGTCCCATCCAATGTACAATGGAATAATTCCCATGTGGTCACGAGCAACGAAATACTCATCTTTATCAACATCATAAATTGCAAAACCAAAGATTCCGTTTAACTCATCAACAAAGTTTACTCCTTTTTCTCTGTATAAAGCTAAGATAACTTCACAGTCACTTTCAGTTTGAAAGTTATATTTTCCTTCAAATTGTTTACGCAGTTCTCTGTGGTTGTAAATCTCTCCATTTGCAGCCAAAACCAATTTTTTATCTTCTGTAAATAAAGGTTGTTTTCCTGAAGCTGGATCTACAATCGCCAGACGCTCGTGAGAAAGAATTGCTTTATCATTGCTGTAAATTCCGCTCCAGTCTGGTCCGCGGTGACGAATGATTTTTGACATTTCTAATACTTGAGGTCTTAAACTCTCGGCTTTTTGCTTTAGATCAAAGGCACATACAATTCCACACATAATTTTATATTTTTAAAACTTTAATTTTATTTTGATAAGGCAAAGATGCGGTATCGATTACAATTGAAAAACACAAATACTAATTTCAATTACAATTTATAACCATAATTTTGTTTTTACATATAAAATGTAAAATTTAGAAGTAAAAATAAGCTCGAAACTTGAAAATTTTAATTTGGAACCAAAAAACGCTTTAAAAATGAAAGTTTGATGTGATTCTTTGAATTAAATTTTGAGATTTTTAAATATCTATGAAAAATTCATAAAGAAGAGATAGAAAGTCGTTCTGGAATTATTGGATATACAATTATATAAGACTTTATCCATTAAGTTTATCATTCCGAGGAAAGAGGAATGATAAACTTTTGTTCATTTTAAAAAAAGTAAAATGAGTATATAACGTATTTTTTAGCTGTTTTAAAACTTGTCTAAAAAAATTAACATTAAATATTTTTAATTTAATAAGTACACTTATTATATTTGCACTTATTAAATAAAAAAATTATGTGGACAAAATCGTATTCTGTGATTACAACAGAAATTACCAAAGAGCAAATTTGGAAACTAACAACAGACATTAATAACTGGAAAAAATGGGATGATACCGTAGAAGACTCTCAACTTTTAGGGGAACTTAGAGTTGGTAATTACTTTCTTCTTAAACCAAAAGGAGGGCCTAAAGTAAAAATAAAACTGGTTGAAGTTATTGAAAACAAAAAATTTACTGACTTAACAGTTTTTCCTCTTGCCAAAATGTATGGAGAGCATACTTATGAAGATACAAGCGACGGGCTTAAAATTTCTGTAACAATAACTGTAAAAGGGATTTTATCATTTTTATGGGTAAAATTAGTCGCTAAAGGAATTGTTGACCATTTACCAGCAGACATTGCAAATCAAATTAAAAATGCAAAAAAAATCAGCAATGAGTAGATATTGGATTGCCACTATTTCAAAAGAACACGCACAACTAGCAATTAAAGGCAGCTTCATTCAAGTTTGCCACGGAAAAGAAGCTCCATTGAAAAGAATGAAAAAAGATGATTATATACTAATATATTCTTCTAAAATAAAAATGATGGAAAAAGAAAAGTATCAAATGTTTACTGCGCTAGGAAAAGTAAGTGATGATTGTGTATACCCCTTTCAAATGACAGAGCAATTCAAACCGTTTAGAAGAAATATAGAATTCCTGAAATTCAATGAAGTTTCAATACTTTCGATGATTGAGAATCTTGAATTTATTACAGACAAAAAACATTGGGGTTATCCATTTCGATACGTTTTTTTTGAAATCAATGAAAATGATTTTAACTTTATAACTTCAAAAATGATTTGCGATGAAATGATACTCACAAATCCAAAATAAAAATTTTAAAATGACTAAATCAACAGATAACACTTTTAGTGTAGAAAAACCAGACGACAGCTCTGGTTTTTTGTTGTGGCAAGTAACCAATCTTTGGCAGCGTGAGATCAAAAAGGCTTTAGAACAATACAATATAACACACTCGCAATTTGTACTTATGGCAAGTATACACTGGCTTACGCTTCACAAACAAGAAGTAACCCAAATAATATTATCATCACACACAAAAATAGACCCAATGACAACTTCTACAGTGCTTAGAACTTTACAGCAAAAAAAGTTCATTAAAAGACAGGAGCATGCTACAGATACCAGAGCCAAAATTGTCGTACTTACTGATACTGGAAAAGAAATTGCAAAAAAAGCGATTGTAACTGTAGAAGATTTTGACAAAAAATTCTTTTCCGTTTTAGGCTCAGATACTAAGAGCTTAAATCATAATCTTGCCAAATTGCTAAAAAAATAATAAATACAATTATATATTTTTTTAATAAAAAAGTTTATTATTCAACACTCTCAATAGTATAATTTGTTTTATTGATTTCAAACTCAAAACCAGCTTTATTGCCCATTAAATGATTTCCTAAAGGTGACTGCGGAGAAAGCGCAATAACATTGATACCGTCAATTGCAATTTTAGGAAGCGCTACGCTTACATACAAATAAATTCCGTTTGCTTTTACCAAACTTCCGAAAATGATGTTTTCTGTGTTTTTTGTTGAATCAATTTTATCTAAAACTGCTTTTTGAGCAATAGCTTCTTTTAGTTTATTGGTTAGTTTTTCCTGTTCGATATGCATCATCGACAAAGCCGTTTCATGTTTATCGCCAGCCGAACCTTTAGCATCGTTTTTAGAATCTTCTGTCAATCCTGAAATCATGTCTTTAAAAACATCTATTCGGTCCTGAACCATTTGTAAATAATGAGAATGTATTTTTTGTTTGAAAGTCATTTTTTTAAAGGTACTGAGGTTCTGAGGTACAAAGGTGCAAAGGTTTTTCTGGTGTCGCAAAAAAATAGCCACGAATTCACGAATTTACTCCAAAAAATTCACGAACTCATGGCTAAAAAAAAGGCACGTTTTATAATTTCTATAATTTTGGTGCCTTAGAATCTTTTTGACAAAAACATCTTAAAAATCGAATTTATAATTTCCTCCAACTAAAACCTGGAATCCCTGAACCGGATAATTCAACCATCTTTCATAAGCTTGGTTTCCAATATTGTTTAGTTTTAAGAAGAAAGTTAAACGCTCGTTATACTTATATCCTAAATGTGCATTGGCATCAAAATAACTTTTTAAGGTTGTAATAACCGGATCAACACCCGAATTTAAATTTGACTGCATATCTTTTCGCTCTCCAACATAGAAAACATTTAAACCAGCATACCACTGCTTCGTAATATTAACGTCTAAAGTTGAACTTAATTTCATTGAAGGCAAATTCCATGCTTCAGTCATATTATCTGTATTGTAGCTGTTAAAAGTTCCGTTGATTCCAAAAGTAACATTCTGAGAGAAATCAGCTTTTAATTCTCCATAAAAACGGAAAGTTCTAATATCTTCATAAACTACCCCAAATGAGTTTCCGAAAGCATAATTCTGATTCGAAAAATCTTCAGTATAATCATTGCTTTTAAACAATGCTTTGTCTTTTTCATTTAAATAAGAAGCCGTTAAATTATAGTTGACATTATTAGCCAGTTTTCCTTTTAATCCGGCAAAAACATTATACTGTGTACTGCTTGGTCTCATATTTAAAGTTGGAGACAAAAAAGGATTTTCGGTTACAAAATCAGCATAGGAATTTTGGTTTAAACCTCCGTTTACTCCTGTGTAGAAAATCATCAAATCGCCCACCAATTTATACGATGCGTTTACTTTTGGATAGATATAAAATTTGTTTCCGCTGTTTTCAGAATCTAAAGCATAAAATAAACCAGCACCTAATTCTAATGTCCAATCGTTTTCATTAACCACAAAACTTGGTTCGATCCCAAAGTTTGTCAAACTATACTTTAATGGTTCAAGATTATCCCAAGCATAATTATGATCAAAAGAACCACTTACATGATCTATTATAATATTGGTATTAATTGCCTGATCCATTACATCAACTTTAAAAGTTGGTTTTAGATAAAAACGATTTTCAGAAGAAGAAAAACTATCTGAGAAATGTGTAAATCTGGTTGAAATTTTGCTAAAAATCCCTTCATTAAATTCAGCATTTCCGCCTAATGAAATCGTGTTATAAGAATGATTTGGATTAATTCCTCTGATCAAATCTTCCTGTGTTCCCGGCGGTAAAGTCATCCCGAATTCAGATGGTAATCCATACCAATTGTATACTTGATTTTGGTAACCCAAATCAACACCCCAGGACATATCACGGTTATTTTGTCCATAACCAATATTTAAACCTGTATCGTAAAATTCATCGTTTAAATTCACATCTTTAATTCCGCCTTGCGAAGAATGATGACGCAGCATTCCTGCCAAATAATCATTGTTTCCTAAATCCTGAGTTACGAATAATTCAGCATTAAGAGTTCCATAATTTCCAACTCCAAGTGTTGCATAATTATTGAATAACCTTTCTTTTTTAGATTTATCCACACCTTGCGCATTTCCTTTTGAAGGTGTAAAAGTCGAAGCTACAGGGACAGACAAAATACTATATTTAATAGTTTCTTTCGGCTGATTTCCAGCATCATCGAGTGATGGTGTTTCCTTGACTTTAAAAGCGTCAGATATGGTTGGCGAATAAGGTTTTACCACGTTTACCGTTTCAGTTCCAATACTTTCATTCTTCTTAACTTGCGAAAACGAAAGCTGGACAGCAAATAACACTAGCAAAACGATAATTTTATTTCGGCACTTAATTTTCATATTTATTTCTTTTAAGAGAATAGAGAAAAGAGTATAGAAAATAGACTTACACTATTTCTTAATTCTTAAGCTCAATCTCTTTGTTCAGTTTCTATATTCTAAAATCTATATTTTTGTTCTTTATTCTATTTTCTCTTCTCTAAAAATCAAGCTTCCCACTCTCCTTTGGCAACAAACTGAGCTTTCCCTCCAATTTTAATATCAAACTGGTTATCAGTTAATTTTCCTTTGAAATAAATTTGAGACGGACGTTTTATATAATCTCCCTGATAATTAATTAACTCAAATTCAGGTTTGTGATATTTTAATAAAAAAGCTTCAAGGCACGTACTCGCACTTCCAGTCGCAGCATCTTCTACCAATTGGTTGTGTTCAATACATAACATTCGACTGAATAATTTTGCCCCTTCCAAATAATAAAAGTATAATCCTCTGTGATCTGTTTTGCAATTATTTTTCATCCAATGATCAGCCTTATCTTTATCTAAAACCAAATTCTCTAATGCTCTTTTACTGCTTAATCCAACCATTACAAAAGCACTTCCTGTGGTAACTTCCTGAATTGGGAATTGATTTTCAAAATCTTCTTTTTTCAGATTACTGAATACTGTAAAATCTTCTTTTGAAAATATATCCCAAAATTTTGGCTGCGCTGCTTTTAACCAAATCAACTCTTCAGACTGATGAATCTGGATTGGTCCAATTGGAACCTCCAATTTAATTTCGTCAGGCGAATTGTCAAAAATCTTATTAATCAAAACCCATGACGTCCCAATTATTGGGTGACCCGCAAACTGCATTTCGTGAGCTGGTGTAAATATCCTTATTTCTGCTTTATTGTTTTCTCTATCTAATTTGGTTACAAATGTGCTTTCTGCAAAATTAATCTCGCGCGCAATCTGCTGCATTTCTTCCGAACTTAAATTTTGTGCCTCTAAAAAAACCGCCAATTGATTTCCGGCATATTTTTTATCAGCAAAAACATCAACTATATAAAAAGGTAAACTCATTGTTCTTATTTTTTTCTTCTTAGAGAATCAAGAGGAAAGAGACAAGACATTTATAAAATCTTGCTTCTTGCATCTTCTCTCTAAAATTATCTTATTTATTAATCGACGAATTGGTTTTAGACTCTTCCGCCTTAATCGCGCCTAACTCTCTTTTAGCTTCTTCAACAACATCCGGATAATCAGTAAAATTGTTAATTACGTTATCTAAAATATAAGTCGCCTGATAGCTGTCTTTTAAACCGTAGAAGTTTTTCGCCATTAAAACCAAACTTTTTGCGCCATAATATTTGTAAGCAGAATAGCTTTTTGCCAGTTTTTGAACTGCAGCATTTGAAGCTTCAAATTTTCCTTCTTTCGTTTTAAAATAAGCATCATAATATAACGCTTCGGCAGCTAATTCTCCTTTTGAAGTCGAAGACAATTTTGCATACGCTGTTTTTGCTTTATCTTCATTTCCTGTTTGGATTGCGGCACGAGCTACAATAATTTGAGCATCGGCTTTTACATTGGCATCGGCTTTTGGATTAGCTAAAACTTTATCTGCCGCGATAACCGAATTATCATAATCCTTTTTATCATAATAACATTTCATCAGGTTGGCCTGAGCGAAGTTTTTATTCTGAGGATAATCGGCTTCACTTTCTAAACGAACTAAAACCGGAATTGATTTATCACAATCTTTCGCTTTCAAGTAAATCTGAGCCAGTCTGTTTAACGCCTGTTCTGTAAATTCACTTCTTGGCTGTTCAATTATGTATTGATAATTCGAAATTGATTTCGTTTCAGAACCTTCTGCATAATACAATTGCGCCAGATAGAAATTAGCTTCTAAAGCATGTAATCCTGAAGGGAATTTACTTGTGTAACCTGCAAATCCTGTAATCGCTGCTTTGCTGTTACTTTGGCTGTATTGTTTGAAAGCTGCATCGTAAGTATCGTTATCTAATTCTGCATCTGTAACCGAAACGAAATCTAAGGTTTTAACCCACGTTGCATATTCATCTACTCTTCCTGAATCAACATAAATTAATCTTGCTGTCGAAACGGCTTCAAGCGCTTCTGGAGTTTTTGGGAACTCCGCCGCAACTTTTTTGAATTTCGTCAACGCTTGTTCATCACGATCTGAATTGTAATAAATCAAACCTTGTTTTAAGATTGATTTTGAAGTAAACGAACCGTTTTTGTATTCTGAAATTAACTGATCGTAGGTTTTAATGGCCAAATCATTCTTTTTATCAGCCACATACGTATTTCCTAATTCAAATAAAACATCATCGCGATATTCTGATTTTTTATACATTTTTAAGAAATTGTTCAGCTCATTGATTTTCTGGTCATTTTTTGACATAAAACCATACGAAAGTGCTTTTTGAAACTGAGCGTAATCAGCATCAACACTTTTTGCATCCATTGCTTTTCCGTAAGCTTCCATCGCCTGAGAATATTTCGAATTCACAAAACGTGAATCTCCTAAACGTAAATACGAATCATTCAAACGCACTTTATCTTCTTTATTATTGTCGATCTGAGCTTGAAATGAATTGGCTGCCTGATCGTATTCTTTCAGTTTAAAATACGTGTAACCAATATTATAATTAATGTTTTTGTATTCGTCTGTAGATTTGGCAGCCGGGAGTCCCGCAAATTGTTTGTACGTCAACAATGCATTCTGCATATCGTCATTAAGATATTCCGTTTCGGCTTTCCAAAAAGTGGCACGCGCTGTAAACTCAGGCGTTTTTTGTTCGCTTACAGCACTTTTAAACATTTTTCCAGCTTCAGCATAATTCGATTCATTGTACAATTCAACTCCTCTGTAAAACAATACTTTTTGATAGGCTGCTTTATTTTCTGCCGTTCTGTTTTTTTCTAATAGAGTCAAAGCTTCTTTATAGTTTTTAGTCGAAATGTAAGAGTCAACCAAAAGCTTTTCTACTTCTGCCCTGTTAGAATTGTTTGGATATTTTTTTAAGAAATCAAGTAAAATTCCCGGAACCGTTTGGTACGCGTTTCCAATATCATAACTCACTTTGGCATAATTCAATGCTGCATCTTCCTGAATTTGTGCATTAAAATCCATTTCCGAAGCATTTTTAAATGCATTCAAAGCTTCTTGTTTTTTACCTGTATTTAAATAACTTAAACCTAAATGATAATAGGCATTTTGCGCTACAAAATCTTTTCCTTCAATGATTTTATTGAATTGAGAAATTGCTTTTTCGTAATTTTTCTGCTCATAATACGCATAACCTAATTGGTAGAAATCAGTATTATTCCATTTCCCTTTTTTTCCTGCGTACTGCTCTAAATAGGGAATTGCTTTATCGTATTGTTTTAAATTGAAATAACTTTCACCAATAATTTTATTCAATTCCGATTTTTCCATTTCATTTGACTTTGCCATTGCTTTTTGGCCCAAATCGATTGCTTTTTGGAAATTTCCTAATTTAAAATTCATATCGGCCTGATAGTACGAAAGCTTCTCTTTGTATTTTTCTTCGCCCGAAACCTCATCAAAATATTTGGTTGCTTCTTTGTAATCGTCGCCTTCATATGCCATGAACCCTAAATAATATTTGGCTTGAGAACCATATTCAGGAGAGTTTACGACTTTGTTAAAATACGCTGTTGCTTCTTTTTTCTTTTTAGCAGTAAAATAGCTGTATCCTTTCTGGAAATTAAATTTATCCGATTCTTTTTTGCTCATGTAACTTTCATCAACACGATCAAACCATTGCAAAGCTTTTGGGTAATTTCCTTGTTCAAAGAAATATTGCGCCACTTCAATATAAGCCTGATTTTGTTTGGTGCTTGTTGGATAATCTTCTACAAATTTTTCCATCAAAGCATCGGCATTAGCCTGATTTGTTCTAATTGCACAGTTGGCAATATAATAAGCACAATCTGATTTTACTTCTTCTGTTTGCGCCGTATTATTTTTTACATACTCAAAAATATGTTGTGCCGAAGCGTATTGTTTGTCGTTATATAAAGCCAGTGCCTTGTCAAAATCCTTTAAATCGTAAGTATAAATAGCTGATTTTTGTGCCGAAACTATGGTCGATGTAAGGATAATTTGGAATAAAAAGAACCAGGAAAGTCTATGCATTTTAGTTATATTTAGTATTCAAATTTATCATTTTATACCGTTTATAACGAAACGTTTCTTGAATTTATTATGAATCTTTTTTTTAACAACAAACATTTAGTTACTTCAAACAAACCATATAAGTGATATAAGTAATTATAAGCTAGGTGATTTTAGCAGATTAACTAAATTAAACTTAAATAACTTATACGGTTTAAATTTTCATTCCTTTTTCTACAAATTTTCTTAAGAAATGATTGAAAATTATTTTGAATCCAATCGTTAACTTATTACTTTTACCATTCAAATCAATTTTATTATGTCAGAAACCGTACTATCTCTTAAAGAAGTCACTATATATCAAGAAGGAAGAAAAATTTTATCTCATATTAATTTAGATGTTCAGCATGGTGAATTTATATACATCATTGGAAAAACAGGTTCCGGAAAAAGCAGCTTCTTAAAAACTTTGTACGCTGATTTGCCTTTAACTGAAGGTGAAGCTCATATTGTTGACTTTGATTTGGCAACTTTAAAAGAAAAAGATATTCCGTACCTGAGACGTAAAATTGGTATCGTTTTCCAGGATTTTAAACTGCTTCCAGACCGTTCTATCAAAGACAATATGCTTTTTGTTCTTAAAGCAACCGGCTGGGTCGAAAAAGAAGCAATGGAATACAAAATCGATGAAGTTCTCGATAAAGTTGGAATGAAAGATTTCTTAAACAAAATGCCTCACCAGCTTTCTGGAGGTGAACAACAGCGTGTTGCCATTGCAAGAGCTTTGCTTAACGATCCAGAATTTATCCTTGCCGATGAACCTACAGGAAATCTTGACCCGCAAACCAGTTCTGAGGTTTTAGAAGTTTTAAAAAACATCAATGCTAACGGTAAAACGGTTATCATGGCTACTCACGATTATGCTTTATTGATGAAATTTCCATCGAAAACATTGAAATGTGAAGAGGAAAGAATTTTTGAAGTAGTGCAAAGAAGCGTGTAATGCTTTCCATTTTAATTCCGGTTTTTAATTATAATGCATTTTCATTAATAGAAAAACTGCACAATCAAGCCTTGGAATTAAATATCGCTTTTGAAATTATTTGTTTGGATGATGCTTCAAATCTTTTTATAAATGAAAACCACCCAATTAACCAGCTCGAAAACTGTTCTTTTACTGTTTTAGATAAAAATATTGGACGCAGTTGTATTCGGAATTTATTGGCAGAAAAAGCACTTTATGAGAATTTATTATTTCTTGATGCTGATACATTACCTGTTCACGAAAATTTCCTTTCAAAATATATTTCTCTCATAGATAAAAGCGAAAAAATAGTATACGGAGGTATTTTATACGAAAGAATAAAACCATCAAAAAATCAGCTTTTAAGATGGATTTATGGCACAAAAAGAGAAGCGTTGAATGTTTCTGAGCGAGAAAAAAATCCCTATCTTTCTTTTTTGACTTTGAATTTTCTGATCAAAAAAAGTGTTTTTTCAAAAGTCACTTTCAATGAAAATATTCCAAATCTCAGACACGAGGACACTTTGTTTTCGTATGAATTAAAACAGAAAGAAATTGAAATAATTCACATCGAAAATCCTGTTTTTCATTTGGGAATTGAAGACAGTAAAACTTTTTTAAGAAAATCTGAAGAAGCTGTATTGGGTTTAAAAAATCTAGTCGATTCCAATTTAATTTCTCAGGATTATGTAAAATTGTCTCATTATTTTCAAATCATAAAAAAAAATCATCTTACAACTCTAACTGCTTTTGGCTACAAAGTTTTCAAACCTTTATTTGCAAAGCAGTTATTAAGTAAAAATCCATCGCTTTTTGTTTTTGACATTTACCGATTGGGTTATTATTGTACTTTAAAATAAAAATAGAATGGTATACTTTTCTATAATAATTCCGCTGTACAACAAAGAAAATTTTATCGAAAACACGATACAAAGTGTCTTGAACCAAACTTTTCAGGATTTTGAAATTATTATAGTAAATGATGGATCTACAGATAAAAGTGAAGAAAAGATTCTACAATTTAAAGACGATAGAATTCAATATTTCAGCAAAAAAAATGAAGGTGTATCTCAAACCAGAAATTTTGGTTTAACCAAGGCAAATGCTGCTTTCGTAGTCTTTCTGGATGCCGATGATTATTGGTATCCTGATTTTTTAGAAACTATGCACCATTATAGTACACTTTTTCCAAAACAAAAAGTATTTGCCGCTGCTATAGAAATCGAAACATCAAAAAAAACATTTCGTGCGGCATATTCGATACGCAAAACAGGCGATTTTGAATTTGTAAATTATTTTAGGGCAAGCAGTAAAGAATCTGTAATCCTGACTTCGGGAACTGTTTTTAAGAAAAGTATTTTCAAAAAAACCGGTGTTTTTGATCCTAATATACAAAGCGGACAAGACACGGATTTATGGATTAGAATTGGAATTATTTATCCTGTTTTATTTATCTGGAAAATATTGGTACGCTACACTCATGATGAAAATAGTCTTTCTAAAAACGCCTCTTTAATGAATTCTAAAATGAATTTTTCTAAGTTTCTGGAACTTGAAAAAACCAATCCTGACCTTAAATATTTTCTCGATTTAAATCGGTTTTCGCTGGCTGTTAAGAGCAAACTTACCAATAATAAAATGCAGTTCGACTATTATTATAACGGAATTAATCTGAAAAATTTAAGCTTAAAAAAAAGAATATTGCTTACTCTTCCTTCAAATCTATTGCAAATTTTGATTGGTTTAAAACTTAAAATGACTGAACTGGGATTAGGTTCATCTATTTTTAAATAGTTTAAATTCTTTGTATTCACGGATATAATCGTTTTCTTCAAATTCATCTGAAGCCAAAACCAAACAAACTGCGCCTGATGAAAAATTCTTTAATTCCCTCCAAATTCCGTTTACTATCAGCAAACCAACATTCGGTTTGTTAAGCGTTTCTTTTTTAATTGTTTTTCCATCTTTTAAAACAACATCAAAACTGCCGCTTAAAGCAATTAAAAGTTCATGTTGTTCCTTATGAGCGTGTCCACCGCGTTTACTTCCGCTTGGAATGTCGAACAAATAATATACTCTTTTTGAAACAAACGGAATTGTATCTCCTTCAATAACAGCAAGATTCCCTCGTCGATCCTGAATTTTTGGAATTTCAATTAATTGAATATCGGCATTTGTGGTCATAATTTGCTTTTAGTTAATTCTTTAAATTTTGAAATTCCGTTTATTCCTGCTTTACTTTTTTTTGGTATCTCAGAGATTTTGATGCTTTTTCTTCTAACTAGAAAAAAGACATATTTGATGAGCCAAACATAAGCAAAATTGTGGTACAGCTTATAGAATAAAGCCGATCTCGCGTAAATTATTGAATCTGAACCTTCATTTTTTCCCGATGAAAATTGCGGATGGGAAACGATAATTTGAGGATCAAAACTAACTTTTAAGTTTTGGCTTAAAGCCGATTTTAAAAACAAAAACTCTTCGGCGGTTTCAAAAAAAGAACCAAGTCCGAAGTTTTCATCAAAAGATATATTGCTTTTCTTTATATCATTTAATTTAAAAGCAATTTCGATTGAACTAACATTCCAGATGCTTTTTTGGTTGTGACTAAAAGTTTGAATTGTCTTTTTTTGCGGTTCCAGATCTCCAATTCTTGAATGATTAAAGGTAATAATACTTGATTCTAAATCTTTTTCAAAAGAAGAAAGAATCTTCATTCTTAAATTTTCTTCAAAAATGACATCGTCATCTGTAAAAAGACAAATACTTTTTGATGCATTTTGAATTGCTTTATTTCTGCTTTTCGACAAACCTTTTTCATTGGTATTTAAAACTCTAACCGAATCATAATCAGAATTTAAATTGGTATTTT
The DNA here is from genome assembly GCF_024171645.1 of Flavobacterium sp. HSC-32F16. Classification (GTDB taxonomy): domain Bacteria; phylum Bacteroidota; class Bacteroidia; order Flavobacteriales; family Flavobacteriaceae; genus Flavobacterium. Next base: position 78,142 of record NZ_JALKAC010000003.1, read on the forward strand.
CGGTTTGATTTACAATCAACAAATTGAAAGTTGAAAAATGCTCAAACGGAAACATGGGCTGTAAAAAATCTAAATTGCTCCTATTTTTGGTCGCAATTAGAATTTCAAAATCATTTTCAGAAAAAACATTTGACATTTTCATATATATTTACGTAAATATAAATATTTCCCGCATAAATGAGAATACTCTTGGTAGGAGAATACAGCCGATTACATAATTCTTTAAAAGAAGGGTTAGAAGCTTTACAACACGAAGTTTCGATTATTGCAACGGGCGATAATTTTAAAAAATTCCCTGTTGATTATTCTATCCACCCAAAGTTTTTTCTGGAAAATACATTTTTAGTTTTTTGCAATAAAGTTTTCTTCCGAATTTTTAAAATTGATTTACAATTGGCCGAAAAAGGAATTCGGTTTTGGTTCTTTCTCCCAAAATTAAAAAACTACGATGTTGTACAATTAATCAACTCAAATGCAATTGAAACGTATCCGTTTTTTTCAAAATACCTGTTAAAGAAGCTTTTCAATCAAAACAAAAAAAGCTTTCTTTTGGTTTGCGGCGAAGATACTCCGGTTATCGATTTTTTATTAAAAGATGAAGTAAAGTATTCGATTTTGACACCGCTTTTACAAAACAAAAAATTAGCGCCAAACTATCGCTTTTCATTAAAATACATGCGTAAAAACTATCGTGATTTATATGATTTTGTAAGTAAAAAAGTTTCCGGAATAATGGTTTCTGATTTGGATTATAAAATTGCATTGCCCGAAAAAATATTAATTCCAAACCCGGTAAATACCGATAAAATTACTTTTGAACCTATAGCTGTTTCTGAAAAAGTAATCATTTTTCTGGGAAAAAATAACAGCAGTGCGATTAAAAAAGGAACTGCATTTTTTGAAGAAGCGGTTTCTATAATTCAAGAAAAATATGACTCTGTCGACATTATAAAAGTTGAAGATGTGCCGTATAACGAATATATCGCTTTATACAACAAATGTCATATTTTACTGGATCAGGTTTATGGCTACGATCAGGGCTATAATGCGCTGGAGGCAATGGCAAAAGGAAAAGTAGTTTTTACCGGAGCTGAAAATGAGTTTACAGCACATTATAATTTAACCGAAAAGGTTTGTGTAAATGCAACTCCTGATATTACTTATTTAGTAAACGAATTGTCTTTTTTAATTGAAAATCCGGATGAAATTACGGCAATAGGAAAATGTGCAAGAGCTTTTATAGAACAAGAACACGATTATATAAAAATTGCTCAAAAATACCTTGATTACTGGAATTTGAAATAAACTAAACTTTAAGTCTCTTTTTGTTGTTCAAAATATTTTTCCTGACAAATAAAATAACAACCAGCATCATCATATATTCAAAAGGAAAGCTGAATCTTGCATTGCCGCCATACGTAACCAAAGCCTGCAGTACTGAGGTTAGAAAAATAATCGTGGTAAAAAGAAGTTCTTTTGTGATACTGCGATTCTTTAAAAATAAAATAAAATGATACGGAATTAAAAACACAAAAAAGGCTTTAAAAATCGAAATTAACAGCGACTGCAAGTACCAGATTCCTAAAAATATTTTGTTTACAAAAGGCAGTGAAAAACTGCTATAATCCCAATATATTTTTGGTTTCCAGAAATCAAACCATGATCTAAAAATAACTTGTTTTACATATTCTAACGGATTTTTTTTTATCGTCGCTTTAGCATAACCGCCAAGTTCTGCCGAAAGTAAGGCAAAATTACCAGCTGTTTTAGGTAGTAAATCACTTTGTGCATCCCAAATTGTCATCGCAATATCGGTTTGAAGATGTGGTTCTAATTTGGTGTTTTCAGCAATTAATTTATCTCGGTGTCTGGCGTAAACAGATCCAATCCATTGGTATTCCGGCGTAGTTTTTTCGGCAAAATAAACACAGTTTTGCGATAAATTAAGACCAAAAAATGTGGTCGACACAAAATATCCGGTATTTATTTTATTGAAATAAGACCATCCAAAATAAGAGATTAAAGGAAACAGCAGAATAATGAGTTTAGAATTTATAATTCTTGAAATTTTAAAGTTCTTCGCAACACTAAATCCATAAATAACAAATGGAATGAAGGCATAAAAAGGTTTGATTAAAACGAGTAAGCCAATAATGAATCCGACGATAAAATCTTTTTTAAAACTTTTATTATCTAAATAATCTGCCGCTAAATAGTAAAACAATACCGAAACAAAAAAGAGAGTTAAAGATTCTACCAATATTATTCTTTCGTAAAAATGAATCTGGAGAAAGCTTTGTAAAAAAAGCGTAATATATAATGCCGCTTTTGAATCGAAATTTAATTTTAAAATGGTTTTAAACCAATAAATGGAAGTAAAAACTCCTAAAACAATCTGATACACAACGGTCAAGGTTGCAGATCCAAATGCTAAAGCTATCAATAACGGATATCCCGGTGTTCTTTCTCCGTTATATAGACTGAGATCGAAGCTTAAAATTTTTTCGGCTAAAAATAAATAACCTTCCGAATCAGGAAACAGCGTTACGTGAAAATATAAAATCGATAATAAAGCACGAAAAAGTAATCCTGCACAAATTAAAATTTTAATTTCTTTAGTAAAAAATGGATCCAAAAAATTAATATTTAGCATTTATAAAAATAGAATTGAAGGCGTTTTAATTTCATTCTGAGCAAATATAACTTCAATAAAAATAGTACAAATGATCGAAATATGGTTTTATTTAAATTAAGCTTTTTCTAAAATAAATCACTAACACCACAAAATAAAGAAAGTTGTCTAAAGCCTGAGCCATTACCATTCCTTCTGTTCCATAATAATTCACAAAAAGCAGACTCAAAAAATACAAAGTGCCAAGAGAAAACAATTCTGAAATAATAAAAGCTTTGGTCAGCTTTTTGGCAAAAAACTGATAACCCAAAATTAATGAGGCTGCTTTAAAAACATCACCAATTAACTGCCAGAAGAAAAGTGTTGTTACAGGCAAAAACTCCTTTGTAAACAATAATTGAATTATGAAATAACGGCTGAAATAAATTACTATTAAACCAAGGCAAAAAAAGGGAAAAATTGTTTTATAGAACTGCCAAAAAATAGACTTCGTTTCGTCATTATCCTGAGCTTTTGAAAGTTTTGGCAAAAAATAAACGGTTAAAATTGTGCTTACAAAAAGTAGATAATAAGACGAAATCCTGGTCATGGTTTCCCAAAAACCAGCTTGATCTAATCCTAACTTTTCAATAAGATTATTTCGAACAGCTAATAAAACTATTGGACCTAAAACAGATGAAACCAAAGCCATTAAGGAATAAGGCAGTAAGTTTTTTATAATTGTAAAATCATACCATTGCAGGCGAACAATTTTTAGGAATTTAATTTCTTTCTGCACAAAATAAAAAGTGATAAAAAACAATAACGAAGGTGTTATTACAATGGCTAATAAAGCGCCTAAAGTATGGTACTTTAATACCAGTATCAGAGAAACCAGTAAGCCAATTAAGTTTCCTGTAATGTTTACCCAAATTACTTTGGTAAATTTACTTAAGCCGTTTAAAACTGCGAGCAGAAAAACAGATACAGTATACCAAGGTAAAGCGAGTGCCAGAATTTTAAATACCAAAGAATTATCTGCATTATGCTCTAATATTTTACCGTTCCAGAAGGAAGCAAAAAAATATAAAATACCGCTTAGAATAAGTGCAACACAGATTAAACTAATAAAAACTGTTGTAATTATTTTTTTTAACCCTTCTTCATTCTTTTGATTTTCAGCAATATATTTTATTATTCCGTTCTGAAAACCTAATATTGAAATGCTTTCTAAAGAAGTTAAAAAATTACGAAGATTCCCCACCAAAGCCATTCCGCCGGGACCCACAAAAATGGCCAGTATTTTTGAAGTTATTAAACCAATTCCTATTTTAAGTCCTAAACTAAAACTGTTTAACGAAGTAATCTTAAACAAAGTAGAGCTGCCTATTTTTTTTAATACTCTCAAACTAATATTTATTTAAAACGGCAATAATAAAATCAACTTCTGAATCATTTAAAACAGGACTTATCGGAAGACTTAAAACCTCATTATGAATTTTCTCTGTTATGGGTAAAGATAAAGTATTCCATTCAGGAAAAGCATTCTGTTTGTGCGGTGGAACGGGATAATGAATAACCGTTTGAATATTATTCTGGTTTAAATATTCTTGCAGTTTTTCTCTATTTTCTGTTCGGATAACAAATAAATGAAAAACATGATTATTTGAAAAATCCCAAAACGGCAATACAATTTTCTTGTTTTTAATTTTAGATAAATAACGTTTTGCAATTGTTCTTCGTTTTTCATTATCGGTATCTAAATTGGGTAATTTTAAGTTTAAAAAAGAAGCCTGCAATTCATCTAATCTTGAATTTACACCAATATAATCGTTATAATATTTTTTTTCGGAACCATAATTTCGAAGCGAAAAAAGCACTTTTGCCAGTTCGTCATCGTTTGTTGTAACAGCACCGCCATCGCCAAGACATCCCAAATTTTTGCCTGGGTAAAAACTGTAGCCAGATGCTGATTTTAAATTATTAATTGTTAATTTTTGATTGTTAATTACACCGTGAGATTGTGCTGCATCTTCTACAACAACAAAATTATGTTTTTGCGCAATTTGATTTATTTTATCCATTTCAGCAGATTGTCCGTATAAATGAACGGCTAAAATGGCTTTTGTTTTTGAGGTAATTTTCCCGGAAATTAAATCGGGATTTATGTTGTAGGTATCTAATTTGGGTTCAACCAAAACCGGAATTAAATCGGCTTGTAAAATAGCCAGAATACTGGCGATATAGGTATTTGCCGGAACAATAACTTCGTCGCCTTTTTTGAGTTTTCCGAGTTCGATATAACCTTTAAAAATCAAAACCAAAGCATCAAAACCATTCCCTACTCCAATACAATATTTAGTCTGGCAATATTCGGCGAAAGCCTTTTCAAATGTTTCCAATTCCTTTCCTAAAATATACCAGCCATTATCTAAAACGGTTTTCAGTTTTTCCTGAAAGACAGTTTCATACGGTTCGTTAATTTTTTTAAGATCCAGAAATGGTATCATTTTATATCTAATTTATAAAAATCCTGATTGTAAACGGTACAGCCTAATTCTTCTTTTTGTTTTAAAAGCCCGGGATGATACCCCAATTCATTATCTTCATTTACAATTCCCATATCAAAAAAATGCTTGCCTTTGCGTTTGTATTTATGAATCAAATTAATAAATAAAAAATCCAGCGCTCTTACTTCTTCTCCGTTTTTAGTAATGGCTCCATATTGCGATTTTACAACATTTTTGGTTTCAAAAAGGGTTATTCCTGCAATAATTTCATCATTTTGATAAACTGAATATTGTTTGATATACTGCGGAAACCTACTTTTTAAAAGAGTTATTTCATCTTTTGAATGAACAGGTTTTGCATTAAACTTCTCAATTAATCTCGGTTCTAAAACTTCGGTCCAAAATGGTCCAAAATTATCTTCTTCTATAATATCTAAATCCAGATTTTCAATTCTTCTAAAATGTTTCAGTTTGCTTTTTGAAATTTTTAAAGGCAGGTTTAGATTTACAGCCAGATTCATTTCTTTTCGTTCTACAACGGCTCCTCTTTTTAATAAAAAAAAGTCAATTTCCTGATTTCCGTCCGGGAAATAAAAGCTTGGAATGGGTTTGTAATAAAAAGTCTCAATGTTATTTTCTTTTAAAAAAGCCAAAACCGCATCTAAAATTAGTGCTGCTTTTTCTCCATTTAGTTTTCTCAAAAAAACCAAACCTCCATACGTAAGTCCCTGATGCGAATAGATAGAATTGCCGCTTTTATTAGCAGGAAGAATGGCTTTTAGCTTTTCTTCTTCGAAAATTAAAAGTGAAAAATCCTGAAAACGATCATTATGGTATTCCATGAAATCACGATGGAATAAAAACGTGGCATTTTTGGCCTGACTCACAAAATCATTCCAGATTTTGTAATCGTTTTGATCGTATTTCTTTACGGTAAGGTTTTTCATTTTTCTGTCACAGATTTTTATGATTACAATGATTTTTTCTTATTCTTTAGCCAAAAAAATCCTTTAAATCTGTTCTATCTGTGGCTAATATTTCTGTTTAAAATCTTATTTATGCTCAAAAGCCGGCAGATACCATTTGTATTTTACTGCCAGTAAACGAACTGAAATAATTATAATTGAAGTGACAAGATACAGAACATCATCTTCTAAATTTAATTTCTTAAGTCCAAAAAATACTATTCCGCCAAAAATACATATGGTAGCATAAATTTCTCTTCGAAAAATCGTTGGAATCTCGGTACATAAAATATCACGAATTACACCTCCAAAACAAGCTGTCATAGTTCCAAGAGCAACACAAATTACTGGATGAAGACCTGTTAAAATTCCTCTTTCGAGACCAATTAAGGTAAAAACACCTAAACCAATTGTATCAAATAAAAACAAAGAAGTACGGAGTTTATCAAATTTTTTTCTGAAAATAATAGCCAGAAAAAAACCTAAAATAATGACATAAACATATTGAAGATTCATCATCCAGCCCACAGGAGTTCTGCCAATTAAAACATCACGAAGTGTTCCGCCTCCTACAGCCGTAACAAAAGCAATTATAAAAACCCCAAACGGATCGAGTTTTTTATGCATTGCCGTTAAAGCCCCAGACATGGCAAAAGCCATTGTACCAATAATATCTAATAAATGAAACATTTTTTCTTAAGTTACATAGGTACAAAGGTGCAGAGATTTTAGTATTTCTCCTATTTTTTTAGTACTATTTCTACTTCAGGTATTTATTATCTTTTAACGTAAATAGGACTTCTTTTTAATAAATACGAGATAGAATCCATCCAGCTGTCTTTTACCGCCAAAAAGGGTTTACGGGTTTGCGAATAAATTTTTGTGGTGTTTTTATACATATCAAAATAAACGGTGTAATAATAGTAAACCTGCGTATTGGCTGTTGTAGTCGAAACATCGTTGGTTTTTACCTTTTTATTATTGTCGCTTACTTTTGCATTTCCTGAATTGTAAGTTGTAGAAGTTGTGCCTGAATTCATTGTATACGAAACTTTGGCAGCAACAATATTATCTACACCCAATATTTTCTCAAGGTCTTCAATTGGCGTTTCATCAATATTATTATGATCAATTCCGGCTTTATGAAGCAAACTGTTTGTCGTTCTTAAATCCTGAACCGTTAACGGCAAAATATTAGACGATTTGTCGAGTAATTTATTGTAAAGATCGTTTTGGGCAAATTTTGCCATATCTTCTGAGCTTTCCTGATTGTCTGAATTTAAATAAGGAACGGGAAGCACCGCAATTGTATTTTGCTTTATTTCTGATGCTGCAATAACAGGCGAAGTACCTGCAGGATTAGTATTTCCCTGACTTACATCAAACGTCTGCGAGCGTCCGCTTGCGAAATCAATTCTGGCAATCTGAGAAACATCTAAGGAAATTACAAGAGTTTCCCCGGGAAGTGAATATTCTACAGTTTTATCAGATATTTTAGAAATTGTTCCTTCAATAATCTGATAATCTCTTTTTATAATTTTATCCAGTTTTTTTCCGCCTTGAGCGAAAGTAAAAACAGAAACAAACAACATCAATAATAGGGCAGTCAGCTTTTTAATCATCATAATATCTACAATTTAGTTTCCTTATATTGGTTTTATAATTCCAGTTTGTTAAAATTATAAAAAATTTAATGATAATCACGCTAAGAAAAACAAATACAGCGTTTTAACTGCACAAAAAAAATTACATATGCTGTGTATAAAAATTATAATCTTTTAAAACTACCCTGATAAAATCAGAGTTATTTCCGGATTGGTTTTTAATTCCGGCAACACTTTCAATTTTAGCTACTAGTTTGTAAATGATTTCATGATCATTTTTTTCTACAGCTCTATGGAAAGTCTCTTTAATGATTCGCATATCATTATCTGATAATTTAATCACCAAAGGATAAGTCGGCACATAAGCATCGCCTATTTCTTCTAAGATCGTATGACTTATATTAATTTTATTTTTGAGTGTAATTACGGCTGTTCCCGCCACCATATCACCCAAACGCTGTGCTTTTTTACTTGAAATAATTGTAATTAAAGCAACAAGGCCGTAAAAAGAAGTAAAATCGATTATTCTAAAAAACCATCGCATTAAATAATCGCCAAAACCTGCCTGATATCCATCTATTTTTACGACTTTTATCTTCACAAGTTTTTTCCCAAAAGATTGACCTTCAAAAATACTTTCTAAGGTTATGGAGTAAATCATCCAAGGAATAAAAAGCACTATAAAAACCGCTGCTCGGGACCAGGTATCTAAGCTATCCAATACCTGACCAAGATTAAGCCAGTTAAAAACAATTAATAAAACTACGATTGCATATGAGATTTTAATGCCTAAATCTATAAAATAAGCCCCCATACGTTCGCCTGCCGTTGCAGCGATAAAATTTATTTTAACATTTTGTGTCGTATTAATAGATAATTCTGACATATTTCATATTTTAGCCCTCAATGAGAGAAGTTGCATTTATAAAACAAAATAAAGAAAAATGGCTGGAATTTGAGCTAGCTATTTTTGGTAAAGCTAAGAAAAATCCTGACGAATTAGCTAATTTGTACATTCAATTAATGAATGATTTGTCGTATGCACAAACCTATTACCCTAAAAGTAAAACAGTTGTCTACTTAAATCACCTTGCATCGCAGATTTATCAAAAAATTTATAAAACCAAACGCACTGAAAAAAACAGAATTGCTGAATTTTTTAAAACCGAAGTGCCTTTATTACTTTACGAATACAAAAGGTATTTGCTTTACGCTTTTGTTTTGTTTTTTGCTACCGTTGCCATGGGCGTAGTATCGGCGCGTTACGATCAAAACTTTGTTCGGTTAATTTTAGGCGACGATTATGTTAATATGTCCTTAGAAAACATCAAAAAAGGAAATCCAATGGCGGTCTACGGATCGGGATCTAATTGGGGAAGTTTTATTGGTATTACGATGAATAACCTTTATGTGGGAGCAAAATGTTATTTGTACGGAATTTTTGGAGGAATTGGAACGTTTTATATTTTCCTTCAAAACTCATTAATGCTGGGATCTTTTCAGTATTTCTTTTACGAAAAAAATGTATTCTGGCAAAGCGTTCGCGGTATCTGGATTCATGGTTCAATGGAAATATTTGCCATAGTAATCGAATCGTCTGCAGGATTTATTTTAGGAGCTTCTATCCTGTTTCCTAAAACTTTTTCGAGAATGAACTCTTTTAAAATTGGTTTTAAAAACAGTTTTAAAATATTTTTAAGTACTTTTCCTTTTACAATAAGCGCAGGATTTCTGGAAGGTTTTATAACCCGATATTCAATTGATATGCCCAATTGGTTAAGCAGCTCAATTATATTAGTGACACTTGGAATAATTTCATTTTATTACTTGGTTTATCCTTTTATTGTTTATAAGAAAATACAAAACCTATCAGCCAAATCGAATTAATACAAACCAGTAATGAATAGAATTTTCTTTCTTTTTTATTTTCTTTTCTTTTGCGGTATTTCAAACGCACAGGATTCTTTGCTGAAGGAAGAACCTCCAATAATTAATTCTGTAAAGTTTACCGAAAAAGACATTCTAATTGACTCAGAATCAGTTGAAGCCAAAACTTTCTCAAAAAACTTCCAAAAAAAATATACCGATTCTGATTTCGTCTACGAATATAAAGCTCCAGAAAAAAACCTTTGGGATCGTTTTAAAGACTGGATTGCAAGTTTGTTAAGAAAACTGTTTTCTTTTAATGATCCGCAGACTTCTTTAAATGTGGCAGTTACATTACTTCGAATAATTGGGGTGGCTGTTATTATTGTGGTAATTTATTTGATTGTAAAAGCCATTATCAATAAAGAAGGGCAATGGATTTTTGGTAAAAACGCCAACAAAAGAACCGTTTATTACTCAGAACTTGAAAAGAATATTCACCTTTTAGATTTCGAGAAATTAATTAAAGAAAGTCTGGAAGCCGGCGAAAAACGTACTGCTGTGCGATATTATTATTTATGGCTTTTAAAAACAATGGCGCAGCATAATTATATTGAATGGGATATCGAAAAAACAAATTCAGATTATTTATACGAAATTCAAAATCCCAAACATAAAGAAGAGTTTATGTATTTGTCTTACCTCTACAATTATATTTGGTATGGCGAATTTGAAATTGATGAAACGGTGTTCAATAAAACCGAAAATAGATTTAAGAATGCTTTAAAAACCTTTAGCTGATGAATAAAAGTATAAAAATATACATAGCTGTTTTGGTTCTTATTTTAATCTTAATTCTAATAGGAGATTACAACAAACAAAAACCAATCGACTGGCGTCCAACCTACTCTGTTAACGACAAAATCCCTTACGGCTTATATGTCTTTGACAAAGAAATTGGCGGTATCCTTAAAAAACAAAAAATTGAAAGAATTTCTGACATCACGCCGTATGAGTTTTTAGATTCAAAATACGATGAAGATACTTTGGTTGAAACTTATTCTGTAAAAGGAACTTTCATCAATATTTCGCAGCAAAATAATATTGACGAACAATCGGTAAAAGAAATCATGTATTTTGTATCGCACGGAAATAATGCTTTTTTGAGCATGACCGATTTTCCTAAAACTTTATTAGATAGTTTAAAATTTGAATATTCATCTAACTTACTTAAAACCAAAGATGCTTCGGTATGGATGGCTAATAAAAAACTAAGTTCAAAAATATACAAATCGACCAGTGAGATAGCCGATTATTTTTCTAAAATCGACACATTAAACACCACTGTTTTAGGTTACGAAGGAAATCCGAAATACAAAAAAAACATCAATTTTATAAAAGTACCTTATAAAAACGGATATTTCTTTTTACACGCAAATCCGGTTGCTTTTACAAATTATAATCTGCTGAAAAAAGACCGTTATCAATATACCGAAAAAGTATTATCCTATATTCCGAAAGGAGATGTTTTTTGGTATACAAAATCGCCAAATGATGAAAATATTTCGGCCTCACCGCTTCGTTATATTTTTAGTCAGCCTGCTTTAAAATGGGCTTGGTACTTATTTTTAATCGGAATGCTGATTTTTATATTGTTCAATGCCAAAAGAAAACAACGAATAGTTCCTATTTTACAGCCATTGTCTAATTTAACGATTGATTTTACCAAAACAATTGGAAATCTGTATTATCAGGAAGGCGATCACAAAAATATAATTGATAAAAAAATCATTTATTTCCTGGAAAGAATCCGAACCGAATATTTAATCGATACCACAAATCTGGATGACGAGTTTGTAAAAAAACTGCAGCATAAAACCGGTAAAGACGAAAAAGACATTCAGGAACTCGTATTTTTAATCAACGAACATCGAAATAGTTATCACGCAAATATTGAAGAGGATTTAATCCGAATTAATAATGCAATAGAAAAGATTTTACATTAAACTCAATCAGAAAAACATACCAAACATGGACGATATTAATACATCAAAAACGGAAATCACAAACGAAAATGTGAATTTTGAAACGAGATTAAATTTAGCTCCTCTTTTAGATCACGTTAATGCGATTAAAAAAGAAATCGAAACCGTAATTGTAGGACAGCACAAAATGGTCGATCAGCTTTTGGTTGCTATTTTATCAAACGGACACGTTTTATTAGAAGGTGTTCCGGGAGTTGCTAAAACCATCACGGCAAAACTGCTTTCTAAAACTTTACATATTGGCTTTAGCCGAATTCAGTTTACACCGGATTTAATGCCTTCGGATATTTTAGGTACTTCAATCTTCAACCTGAAAACTTCAGAATTTGAGTTTAAAAAAGGGCCTATCTTTTCTAATTTAATTTTAATTGATGAGATAAACCGTGCTCCGGCAAAAACTCAGGCCGCTCTTTTTGAAGTTATGGAGGAACGCCAGATTACGATTGACGGATCAGGATATAAGTTAGAAACTCCGTTTTTGGTAATTGCAACCCAAAATCCAATAGAGCAAGAAGGGACGTATCGTTTACCAGAAGCACAATTAGACCGTTTCTTGTTTAAAATCACGATTGATTATCCAAAATTAGACGAAGAAATTCTGATTATTCAAAGAGAACATTTATTACAGGATCATGGTAAACTGGAAGCTATAAAAACGATTCTTTCTTCATCTGAAATCAATCAATATCAAGCTTTAATCAAACAAATTAGAGTGGAGCAGAATTTACTGGAATATATTGCTCGAATTGTAGTAAATACGCGCGAAAATGCCTTTTTATATTTAGGCGCTTCTCCTCGTGCTTCTATCGCAATTTTGAACGCTTCAAAAGGTTTCGCTGCCATTCGCGGACGCGATTTTGTAACGCCTGAAGATATTAAAGAAGCTGCTATTCCGGTTTTACAACACCGCGTAATCGTAACACCAGAACGCGAAATGGAAGGAATTACCAGCTCTGAAATTATTAAACAAATCATTGAAACTGTCGAAATACCGAGATAAGTTAGTATTCCGTTTAAAGTTAGCACTGGGACTGAAAACTGTAACTGAATACTGTGACTGATCCAGATAACTATCGGGAGCGACTGTAAACTTAAAAAAATGACCATTAATAAATTACTTTTCCTATTCTCACTTTGGATTATGGCGGTTAGCTTTAAACCTTCGGGTGATGTTGTTTTAGAAAATGAAAGAAAAACATTTTATTTTGCCACTGACAAACAACAGCTTGAAAGTTTAATTCGAAAAACGTATGAGTGGGTAGAAAACAAAAACTCAAACCAAGATTTTGATCCTATAGAAAACAAAAAAGGCGACAAATATGTTGGATTAAACCTAAACATGCATAAAAAAAGACTGGAAGAACTTAAAAAAACGAATTTCTTCTCACAGCAATTTTTAGACAATTACAATAAAATTGCACTAAAACTTGACGCCAATCTTAAAAGTAAAAAAATAGAATGGCTTGTTGGAGAGATGCCTCCTTTTGGCAGCGATTCAAATGCGTGGTGCAATTGTCAGGATAACCCTGAACAATATTGGAAAACAATGAAAATTAAAGATCTTAAAATCGATAATAATAAAGCTTCCTTTAAATGGATCTGGTCATGGGAAGGTGAATACAAAGTTACAGCCGTTAAAGAAAACGGTGTCTGGAAAATTTCTTACCTTGAAGGTTTTGATTTTGAAGAATTCACCCAAATTTATTAGCAAAATATAAAAAATTAAGAAACTTGAAATCAATAAAAAGTCTATACCTGAATAATTTCTTTTTCTATGTGCTTTTGGGCATTATAGTATTATTTGTCTGCGCTTTTATATTTCCCAATTTATACAATGCGGTTTGGTTTGTTCTTTTGATTTTAGTGACTTTTCTCGCACTTGATTTTCTGATTTTATACTTAACAAAAACAGGAATTGAAGCCGAAAGAATTGCTCCCGAAAAGCTATCGAACGGAGATTTAAATCCAATAAAAATTCAAATCAAAAATCAGTATACTTTTCCAATTTTAGTTAAGATAATTGATGAGATTCCGTTTCAGTTTCAGGTTCGTGATTTTAAAATTGTAAAATCCATAAAAGCCTCCAACCATCAGGAATTTGGTTACGACCTGCGTCCTACAGAACGCGGCGAATATCATTTTGGTGCTTTAAATGTATATGTTTCTTCTCCTTTAAGATTAATTTCAAGAAGATTTTCTTTTGCAAAAGATCAAATGGTGCCAACGTATCCGTCCTATATCCAATTGAGAAAATACGATTTGCTGGCCTTTTCGAATAATTTACATCAATACGGGATTAAAAAAATCCGCCGAATTGGACATACAATGGAATTTGAACAAATTAAAGAATATGTTCAGGGCGATGATCTTCGAACTTTAAACTGGAAAGCCACAGCAAAGAAAAATTCTCTGATGGTTAATCAGTTTCAGGACGAAAAATCACAGTCGGTTTACATGGCAATTGACAAAGGACGCGTTATGCAAATGCCTTTTGACGGGTTAAGTTTGTTAGATTATGCGATAAATTCAACTTTAGTTTTATCGAATGTAATTTTGAAAAAACAAGATAAAGCCGGACTTTTTTCTTTCTCTAAAAAAGTAGAAAACCGAGTTTTTGCCGAAAGAAGAGGCTCTCAGATGCAAAAAATTCTGGAGACTTTATACAACGTTAAAACTGATTTTTTCGAAAGCGATTACAGCCGATTATATGTTGATATTAAGAAAAACATCAACCAAAGAAGTTTAATTATTCTGTACACCAATTTCGAAACCATGGATGGTTTAAATCGCCAATTGCCCTATTTAAAAGGAATTGCGAAAAGTCATTTATTGGTTGTTGTCTTTTTCCAGAATACGGAATTAAATGCTATTATCAATAAAAAAACCGATACCATCCAGGAAGTTTACGACAAAGTAATTGCTGAAAAATTCATGTTCGAAAAACGATTAATTGCTAATGAATTAAAGAAATACGGAATTCATTCGGTTTTAACGCAGCCAGAAAATTTGACTTTAGATGCTATTAATAAATATTTGGAAATTAAGTCCAGAGGGATTTTATAAATTCTTTATTTCTTCCAAAAATCATCAATCAAAAAGCATCAATCAAAATCCAATACATAAATGAAACAGCTGTTTATCACTGCTTTATTATTTTTTACCCTAACTTTTTTTGGACAAATCCCAAACACCTTAACGCCAAATGATAAAGTTTATGGACTTTCAAAATTCTGGCAGGAAGTAAATTACAATTTTGTATATCTTGATAAAGTAGACAGAACAATGTGGGATAATCGATACAAAGAGCTTATTACCATTGTTCAAAACACAAAAAACGACTACGAATATTACCGCGAACTTCAAAAATTTTGTGCTTTATTAAAAGACGGACATACAAATGTTTATTTTCCAAAAAGCATCCAACCAATGAATGATATGTTTGGCAGCTACAGATTATTCACTAAAAACATTGAAGGCAAAGCCATAATTATCCGAACAAATTACAGCAAAAAAAATGAAATTCCCGTGGGAAGCGAAATCATTGAAGTGAATGGAAAATCAACTCAAAAATTTATTGATGAGAATACTGCTCCTTACCTATCTTCTTCTACCGATTATGTTTTAAAGGATTTAAGTATTTCAAATCTATTAAAAGGGCTTGAAGGAGAAACTTTTATAATTAAAATAAAAAAGCCAAATAACAAAATCATTGAGCTGTCATTAACGCATAAAAAAACAGAGGAAAAAGAAGTTTTTCCTGCCGAAACCAAAAAACAGCTTTTAGATTTTAAATGGGCAAATAAAGAAACAGCTTATCTTTCATTAAATTCATTCAGTGATGAAAAAATTGATAGTTTGTTCGTTACAAAACTTCCTGAATTATATAAGGCAAAATCATTAATCGTTGATTTACGCAGTAATGGAGGCGGAAGTACAAGTATTGGAACCGAGATATTACAATACCTGACAAATGATACCATCCTTTATGGATCGCGCCAAAAAACAAGAGATCATCTTCCGGCTTACAAAGCATGGGGAAAATTTATAGACGCTAAAGACACCATAAACATTCCGTGGAAGAAAAAAGCCTATTTATCTTATCACGATCAATTTTATTTTGATTTTGAATATAATCCAACTACTATTCAACTAAATTCTAAAAGAATTGTAGTTCCAACAGTAATTTTATTTGGTCATAATACCGCTTCGGCCGCTGAAGATTTCTTGATTTTTACCGATAATCAAAAACATATGATTAAAATGGGCGAAAAATCATATGGAAGTACAGGACAGCCTTTTTTGTTTGATTTACCCGGAGGCGGATATGCCAGAGTCTGCACCAAAAAAGACACTTATCCGGATGGAAGGGAATTTGTAGGCTATGGAATAAAACCTGATATCGAAATTGCACCTACTCTAAATGATTATCTAAACAATAAAGACAGCGTATTAGAAGAAGCCGTTAAATATTTAAAAACTCAGAAAAAGTAATTTCAAACTATTAATTTTCAATAATCGAAGAAACATAAAAAATGTTTATTTCTTAAAACTGAATAATCAGCCATTCTGTTTTTTATAAATATCTTTAATCTTCTAATTTGTAAAACTATAAGGAATGAAAAAATCAATTCTAATTCTATTTATTTTAACCCGCTTTTTATCTTCTGCACAAAAAACAGAAAACATAATCATTATTACAACTGACGGATTTAGATGGCAGGAAGTTTTTAAAGGATTAGATACTGCAATTGCCAATGATAAAAAATTCAATCAGGGAGACAGCACTTACATTTACAAAAAATATTCAGGTTTAGATTTTACAGCGTCACGCCAAAAAATTATGCCTTTTTTTTGGTCAGAAATTGTCTCGAAAGGACAAATTTATGGCAATCGTGATTTAGGGAATAAAGTTGATGTTGCTAATCCGTATTGGTTTAGTTATCCCGGATACAGCGAAATCATGACCGGAAATGTCGATGTTAAAGTAAATTCAAACGGTTATCAGGCCAATCCAAACGTTAATATTTTAGAATTCTTAAACAAACAGCCAAAACTAAAAGACAAAACTGCAGCCTTTGGTGCGTGGGATGCTTTTGACCGAATTTTAAATGAAGAAAGGAGTGGTTTTCCTGTAATTTCTGCTTTTGATAATGTGGGTGGTAACAAACCAAATCCAACTCAAAAACTATTAAACGAAATGCGAAATAATTCGTTTAAGCCTTTTCATGAAGATGAATGCTTGGATGTTTTTACACATTACCAGGCAATGGACGAGCTTAAAACCAAGAAACCAAAAGTTTTATACGTTGCGTATGGCGAAACCGACGAATGGGCACATCATGGTGATTACAGATCGTATCTGGATGCTGCGAACCAAGTCGATAAATGGATTCAGGAAATATGGAATTTTGTGCAAAATGATGCTCAGTACAAAAACAAAACCACTTTATTTATAACCGTTGATCACGGGCGCGGTGATAAAATAAAATCGCAATGGAGAGATCACGGCGCTGATATTGAAGGCGCATCGCAAATTTGGTTCGCCGTAATGGGACCGGAAATTGCCCCAAAAGGTGAAATCAAAACAGATTCTCAAATTTACCAAAAACAATTCGCTCAGACTTTTGCAAAAATCATGGGATACAATTTTACAACAGATCATCCTGTAGAAACTGAGGTAAAAGAAGTTTTTGAAAAATAGATTTTTTTTCGCCACGAATTACACGAATCTCCACTAATTTATTTTAATTGCGTTCAATTACAATTCGTAAAAATTCGTGTAATTCGTGGCAAAAACTATAACTATTCAAAACCTTGCAGGACGAAAAAAACTCTGTACCTTTGAGCCTTTGCAACTTTGAGCCTTAAAAAAAAATGAAACAAATAACTTCAGTTCAAAATCCGTTTATAAAATCGCTTGCTTTATTACAGGAAAAAGCAAAAGCCAGAAAACAAACCGGAACATTTTTAATTGAAGGACAACGTGAAATTTCATTAGCCATAAAAGGCGGTTACGAAATTGAAACCGTTTTATTTTTACCTGATTTAGTTACCGAAAATCAAATCAATAAATTAGTTTCTCAATCGGTTCAGTTAATCGAGATCAACAAAGAAGTGTATCAAAAACTGGCTTACCGCGATACCACCGAAGGTATTTTGGCTGTAGCCAAAACCAAGTCGCTAAAATTATCTGATCTAAAATTATCAGACAATCCATTAATTTTAGTAGCCGAATCACTTGAAAAACCAGGAAATGTGGGTGCAGTTTTACGTACTGCCGATGCAGCAAATCTGGATGCTGTTTTAATTGCAGATCCAAAAAGTGATTTGTACAATCCGAATATTGTACGTTCAAGCGTTGGCTGTTTATTTACCAACCAAATTGCAACCGGAACAACTGAAGAAATTATTGCTTTTTTAAAAGAAAAAAAGATCAGTTTTTATTCGGCAACTTTACAAAATTCAACTTCATATCATACCCAAAACTTCATGACTCCAACTGCTTTGGTTGTGGGTACAGAGGCAACAGGATTATCTCAGAAATGGCGTGACGAAGCAACACAAAACATCATTATTCCAATGCAGGGAGAAATCGACAGCATGAATGTTTCTGTCGCTGCCGCTATTTTAATTTTTGAAGCTAAAAGACAAAGAGGATTTTAGATTTTAGATTTATAAAAAATCGCTCTGCTCTTTTTTATTGGAATTTGGAATTTATTTTTAAGTCGAAGTCTCTTTTCAGCAATGAAATTTCTATCACGATCCAGAGGCGTCGGGACGGGGACTAAAATCTAAAATCAACAATCCATTCCCTTGTGTATGTTGGAACTTATTCTTATTTTTAGTACTTGAACTATGCCGTTATGATAGAAATAGATATTGAAAAAGAAAACAAAGCGATTGCGCAGGAATACAAGGAATTACTTAGGATTAGTTACCAAACTTTATCTCCTGCTGATAAGAAATTAATTCGGAAAGCTTTTGATGTTGCTGTTGATGCTCACAAAGAGCAAAGACGCAAATCTGGAGAAGCGTATATCTTTCATCCTATTGCAGTTGCGAAAATTGTTGCCTCAGAAATTGGTCTGGGCGCGACTTCTATTGCTGCAGCTTTATTACACGATGTTGTAGAAGATACACCAATTACGGTTGAAGATATTGAGCGTTTATTTAACCCAAAAGTGGCTCAATTGGTTGAAGGCTTGACCAAAATTTCGTTAGTTCAAAAAGACTTAAATGCATCAATGCAGGCGGAGAATTTCAGGAAAATGATCCTTACTCTGAACGATGATGTGCGTGTAATTTTGATAAAACTGGCCGACCGTCTGCATAATATGCAGACCATGGACTCGATGGCGGAATATAAACAGACGAAAATTGCATCTGAAACCCTTTATATTTATGCTCCTCTCGCCCATCGTTTGGGACTTTATAATATCAAAACCAAATTAGAAGATTTGGGTTTAAAATATACAGAACCTGCTGTTTATAATGACATTGTAAGTAAAATTAGAGAAACAAAAGAAGAACAGGATGCTTATATCAAAGATATTTCGGATGTTTTAAAGAAATCGCTGGATGCCGAAAATATCGATTATATCATAAAAGGCCGTCCGAAATCTATTTATTCGATTCGCCGTAAAATGCGTGCACAAAACGTAAGTTTTGATGAAGTGTACGACAAATTTGCACTTAGGATTGTTTATAAATCAGATCCGCATGATGAAAAATTCATTGCCTGGAAAATATATTCCATCGTAACTGATCACTACAGACCTAGTCCGAGCCGTTTGCGTGACTGGATTTCATCTCCTAAATCAACTGGATATGAAGCACTTCACATTACCGTAATGGGACCAAAAGGCCGCTGGGTTGAAGTTCAGGTTCGAAGTGAACGTATGGATGAAATTGCCGAAAAAGGTTACGCAGCACATTACAAATACAAAAACGGAGCTAGCGAAGAAAGCGGCTTAGATGTCTGGTTGAATTTACTTCGCGAAGCTTTAGAAAACCCTGAAACCAATGCGGTAGATTTTGTTGAGGATTTCAAAATGAATTTATATTCAAAAGAAATTTTCATCTTTACGCCAAAAGGAGAAATAAAATCGCTTCCAAAAGGTGCGACTTCTTTAGACTTTGCGTTCAGTATTCACTCTGAAATTGGAATTAAAACAAGAGGAACTCGTGTAAACGGACGTCTTGTTCCTTTAAATCACGAATTAAAAAGCGGTGATCAGGTTGAAGTGATTACATCGGCCAACCAAAAACCAACAATAAACTGGCTGGAATATGTAACCACTTCCAGAGCAAAAAATAAAATTAAAAACGTTCTTAACGAGAACACAAAAAAAATTGGCGAGGAAGGAAAAGAATTACTTACCAGAAAACTGAAACATTTAAAAATTACGCTTAACGAACAAGTTACAAACGAGTTAGTTAACTTTTTTAAATTAAAAACGAGTTTAGATTTATTTTATCGCGTTGGAATTGGCGCTATCGAAAATCAGCAGTTAAAAGATTACGCAGCACAAAAAAGCAATACGTTTATCAATTTCTTTAAAAATAAAATCAAAAGAAATAAAGATACAACAGCCGCAGAAGATATTCATAAACCTGTTATCAGCAGTAATTACGATATGCTGGTTTTTGGAACTGAACATGATAAACTCGATTATAAACTTTCGCAATGCTGTAACCCAATTCCGGGTGACGATGTTTTTGGTTTTGTAACCATAAACGAAGGTATCAAAGTGCATAAAAAAGATTGTCCAAACGCTATAGGAATGCAGTCAAATTATGCCTACCGAATTATGAGTGCGAAATGGATTGATTCTTCGCAAGAAGAATTCAAAGCCATTATCAATATTACAGGAATGGACGTTTTGGGACTTACAAATCAGTTAACTCGTGTTATTTCGAATAATATGAGCGTTAATATTCAAAGTATTTCTTTGAGTACAGATGCCGGAATTTTTCATGGACAGATTGCTGTTATTGTTCAAAACAATACAATTCTGAAAAAAATGATCAATGCTATTAAGAAAATTGACGGCGTCGACAAGGTTACAAGAGAGTACAGAACCTAACTTTTTAGGGAAACTATAAGTTTTTTGTAACGAAACTTTAAACGCGAAACTTTTATTCATTAAAAATAAAAAATTATCTTTGCAGGATATGACACTTATTTCAACTGACAACACTAAGAATCAAGAAATTGTAAAAAATGTTTTTACAATGTATCTTGAACAAAAAGGGCATCGCAAAACTCCTGAGCGTTATGCTATACTTCAGGAAATTTACGATAGCGAGGAGCATTTTGATATAGAAAACCTATACATCAAAATGAAAAACAAAAACTACCGTGTGAGCAGGGCTACGCTTTACAACACGATTGAGTTATTGTTAGACTGCGCTTTGGTTAGAAAACATCAATTTGGACAAAATCAGGCTTACTACGAAAAATCATATTTCGATAAACAGCACGATCACATTATCATGACAGATTCTGGTGAGGTAATCGAATTTTGCGATCCAAGAATTCAAACCATCAAAAAAACTATCGAAGAGATATTTGATATTGAAATCACAAATCACTCGCTTTATTTCTACGGAAACAAAAAGCAGAACTCACAGTCTTAAAACAAAGAGTTTTTCAAAAATTAAAAAAAAGAAAATTAACTACATAATCAGTAGGACATCTTAGATTGTCCTAACGCAAATTAAAAACAGAATGACCGTAGATTTATTACTAGGATTACAATGGGGAGATGAAGGTAAAGGAAAAATTGTTGACGTTCTTACCTCAAATTATGATATTATTGCACGTTTTCAAGGAGGACCAAATGCAGGACATACATTAGAATTTGATGGAATTAAGCATGTACTAAGAACTATTCCTTCTGGAATTTTCCACAAAAATTCAGTAAATATCATCGGAAATGGAGTTGTAATTGATCCGGTAGTTTTTCAAAAAGAAATTGAAGGTTTAGAGAAATTTAATCTTGATATTAAAAGTAAATTAATCATTTCAAGAAAAGCACATTTAATTTTGCCAACGCACCGTTTGCTTGATGCTGCTTCTGAAGCATCAAAAGGTAAAGCAAAAATTGGTTCTACTCTTAAAGGAATTGGTCCAACTTACATGGACAAAACAGGTAGAAACGGATTACGTGTTGGTGACATTGAATTAGAAGATTTTAAAGATCGTTACAGAGCTTTGGCTGACAAGCACGAAGCTATGATTGCTTTTCATGATGTTGCTATTCAATACAATTTAGCTGAATTAGAAAAAGAATTCTTTGAAGCTATTGAAGAATTAAAAAAATTAGATTTTATTGATAGTGAAGAATATATGCACCAAGCTCAAAAAGCAGGTAAATCTATTCTTTGCGAAGGTGCTCAGGGATCTTTATTAGATGTTGATTTTGGAACTTATCCTTTTGTAACTTCATCAAACACCACTGCTGCTGGAGCTTGTACAGGTTTAGGAATTGCTCCTAACAAAATCAAAGAAGTTTACGGAATTTTTAAAGCTTACGTAACTCGTGTTGGAAGCGGACCTTTCCCAACTGAACTTTTTGACGAAGTTGGTGCTACAATGGCAAGAGTGGGTAACGAATTTGGATCTGTAACTGGAAGACAAAGACGTTGCGGATGGTTAGATCTTGTAGCTTTAAAATATGCTGTTCAGGTAAATGGGGTTACACAGTTAATGATGATGAAAGGTGATGTCCTTTCTGGTTTTGAAACTTTAAAAGTTTGTACTGAGTACAACTACAAAGGACAAAACATCTCTCATTTTCCATACAACATTGAACCAGAAAATGTTACTCCAATTTACAAAGAGTTTAAAGGATGGAAACAAGATTTAACAGGATTAACAAATTACGATCAATTACCTATTGAGCTAAAAGAATATATTGAGTTTATTGAAAAAGAAATCGAAGTGCCAATCAAAATTGTATCGGTTGGACCAGACAGAAAACAAACAATAACAAAATAACACATCTAAAACGCTCTGAAAATCAGGGCGTTTTTTTTATGAAACAATTTCCAAATGAGAAAAAACCCAGAAATTGAAATAACAGATACCCAATTATTATCAGACAATTGGTATGTATTAAATAAAGTTACTTTTAACTACAAAAAGGAAAATGAAAAAGTAGAATCTCATATTCGCGAAGTGTATGACCGCGGAAACGGCGCCGGAATATTATTATACAATACTGCGAAAAAGACCGTTATATTAACGCGACAATTTCGTTTACCCACTTTTCTTAACGGAAATAAAACCGGAATGATGATCGAGGTTTGCGCAGGGCTTTTAGATAAGGACAATGCTGAACAGGCTATTATTCGCGAAACTGAAGAAGAAACAGGTTATCGCTTAAAAAAAGTTCAAAAAGTGATTGAAACTTATATGTCTCCTGGATCTGTAACAGAGATTTTATATTTATTTGTGGGAGAATATGATGAAAGCATGAAAGTAAGCTCAGGCGGCGGACTTGACGC
Source organism: Flavobacterium sp. HSC-32F16 (assembly GCF_024171645.1). Taxonomy (GTDB): domain Bacteria; phylum Bacteroidota; class Bacteroidia; order Flavobacteriales; family Flavobacteriaceae; genus Flavobacterium. The sequence goes on from NZ_JALKAC010000003.1 coordinate 101,254, forward strand.
TGAACAGGAAAACATAGAAGTTCTGGAATACACTTTTGATGAAGCGTATGCCATGATAGAATCTGCCGAAATTACGGATGCTAAAACAATTTTACTATTGCAGCATGCTAAAATAAAAGATTTGATTTAAGTAAGGTATTTTTTATTATTTTTAGACTGAAATTGGGTTTTGATTTTTGAAAAAGAGCACTCAATTTCAGTCTAATCTAACCAAAATACCAAAATGAAATTAAAATTTTTACTCTTCTTTTTAACTTTCTCCGTTTATTCCTTCTCACAAAAACTTCAACGTACTGTTTTTGATTACGAAAAATTAAAATCTGATAATTTTGCTGCTTGCGACGAAACTGTTGCCAAAGAACAAGAAAACATTTCAATTAAACTTCAGGAAAACAACAGTACAGCTGCCATAGCTATTTCTAAAAAACTGTATGATAATAAAAACGATTGTTTTGGAACCTTTGAGGTTTACGGATATTCTTTGTTTCGAAACGGGCAATGGTTTGAAGGAATTGATATTATCGAAAAAGGGATTACGAAATTTGGGAGTGTTCCAGAATTAATAAAAAGAAAATCTGAAATGAGTCTGGAAATGGCAGAATTAGGCACCAGACAAAAAAACATTGATGGAAATTCCGTTTTTAAAGCAGATTCACTTCAATATAATGAAGATCAATTTAAAGAGGAAAACCTAAAATCTGCTCTTATTGATCTTGAATATCTGATCAAAGTATACGGTCGAAGTGAGGAAATTTATTATGCTGCTAAAATTCAACAGCTTTTAACAAATTACACTAAATCTAATGAAACATTCAAAACTCTTTTGAATGATGAAAAATATAAAAATGCTGCTTTATTTAATATTGCAGACAATTATATTGCACTAAAAGACTTTACCAGTGCTGAAGCAGAATTTAATAAAATGCTGGCAGAAAATCCCAAAGAAGCCATAATCTATGATAAGTTATCCGAAATTTATGAATTTAAAAAAGACAAAGCAAAAGCAACAGAATTAGCGAGCAAAAGCATGTTCTACCAGAACATCCCGTCTGATTCAGATTTGGAATACAGCAAAGAAAATTTAGAACTGCTGCAGTTTTTTGGATCAGATGAAAATAAACCCGCTAAAAAATTAAAAAAACTTCAAGAAATTTTAAATCAAAACAAACCGCAATATACAATCGATGTATGTTTGATGATTTTAAAACTGCATACAAATCACGGAAACGGCGTTGAAGAAAAAGCCACTGAAATATTAAAAAACATTGGAAAACCATCCATAGAAAAGGTTAATAAACTGTTTCAAAGTAATGTATCGACCTGTACAATTACTAATTTGGCCGATGTTATGGCAGGTGTAAAGGATGAAAACTCATGGGAACTCATGAAACAATACTTATCTTATATCGCAACTATGCCCATGACATTGATTCCGCCAAATTTACCCGAAAAAATGATTCAGTTTAACGAAGACAGAGGCATAACAGAAATCCTTACAACGGTAAAACCTTTACTAACGAAACAAGAAAACAACGAAGATCCGCTTAGTCAACTGGGAGGTTTTGGGCAATATGTTTATTATTCTCCTTTAGGAAAGGTAAGTAATGAAAAACTAAAAAAAATTGCGGCTGAATTAAAGTATTCAGATAAAGAATTTAGTTTACTAAAAGATAAAATTAAGTAACCGAAAAATCAATATTTAGATTCTAAAATCCATGAAATGCTAAAATTTAAAATATTTCTTATTCTGTTTTTCCCATTTCTTCTAATGGGGCAAAATGAAAAATTCGCAGTTGAAAAATTAAAGCAGGACTTGATCCTTTTTAAAGAAATAAGAGAAAAAGCTAATTCAGGAATTTATAAATACCGCACCAAAAAGCAAATCGACAGCATATATTTGTGGGCATTTACACAAATAAACGAACCTAAAGAATTAATAGATTTCTATAAAATAATTCTTCAAATTACTGATTTTGAAGGAAGCCTGCACAATGACACTACACTTCCTGATGATTTTGAAAAAAAATATTCATCAGGAACTGTTTTCTTTCCTTATCCGGTAAAAATTGTTAATAACCAGCTGCTTCTTAATTTTAAAAATACCGAAATTCCGGCAGGATCTCAAATTCACAGCCTTAACGGAATTGAAACAAAGAAACTCTTGTCTTCTTTTTACAAATATTACACAACTGATGGTTATAATATTACAGGTAAATCAATTGGAATTGGAAGTGCATTTGCCAAATATTTCGAATTCGAATATGGTCCTCAAAAGAAATTCTCTGTAGAATATTCTCTTCCAAATGAAACACAAAAACGTAAAAAGATAATTCTGGCTGTTTCAAACGAAACCCGAAAGCAGAATTTTAAAAACCGTCATTCTCTTGCTATTGATAGTTTACAATATAGTAGAGCAAAAGATAAATATCATTTTAAAGTAATCTCAGAAAAAACAGCATTACTTTCTATTCATACTTTTCTAATAGGCCAAAATGCAAAAGACAAAGAGCATCTTGCTTACAAAAAATACCTGGACAGCTGTTTTGAATATCTCTCAAAAAACAGTGAGATTAAAAATTTGATTGTTGACGTTAGAAATAACGGCGGCGGAACAGATCCAAATGACATTGTTACTTTTTCTTATCTCTCTGCTAAACCATATCGTGAAAATGCATCGGCTTATGTTAATTTTCAGGAAGTTCCATTTTCGGAATATTTAGTTTACGAGGAAACTGAAACACATAAAAAACAGGAAGAGAAAAAAGATTTTCAAGATGAATTAAAAGAAGAATTTCCAAAACTGGAAAGCGGTAAATATTTTCAGGATAAAAAATTCAATCAGCTATTACAGCCTGATAAAAATAGTTTTAAAGGACAAATCTATTTACTAATAAGTCCACGAATAGCTTCTGCGGGTTCATTGTTCGCATCTTTGACCGCAGGAAATACAAATGCAATAGTCATTGGCGAAGAAACGATGGGAGGTTATTACGGACACAACGGCCACACTCCTATTGAATATGAATTACCAAATACAAAAATCAAAACACAATTTTCTATTGTAAATTTAGAACAGAATGTTCCGAAAAAAACAAATCAAATTTTTGGAAGAGGAATTATTCCAGATTATGAAGTCAAACAAACTTTAGAAGATTTTCTACAAAATAAGGACACGCAATTTGAATATACTTTGAAATTGATTGAACAGAAATAATATTTTATAAAAGCATAAATAGAAAAAAAAATATAAATATGGGATTATTCAACTTCTTTAAGAAAAAAGAAACTTCGCCTGACACAACTGAAAAAAGCACATTACTTGCTATGCCAATGTTTAACGACAGTGAACGTTATGTTGTTGCTGATGTTTTAGAAGATTTAAAAAATTATTGGGGAGTATTAATTACAGATTTCACAGGAGATGACAATTCTGCTGTTTTTAAAATAAATGATGAATTAGTGATACTTACGTATCTGCCTGCTCAGATCCCATGGGATGAAATTTCCAGAACTGCTCAATATGCATACAATTGGCAGACTGCCGAAGAAGATTTAAAAAACCATAACGGACATGCTATTGTTTCTGTTATTTCTACACAAAAAAGTCAGGTCGAATCATATAGCATTTTAAGCAAATTACTTTCTTCTATATTATCAACATCAAATGCGATAGGAGTTTATCACGGAAGCCAAACATTATTAATTCCAAAATCGCAATATCTAGAAAAAAGCAGTAATCTTCTTCAAAAAAAATCGCCGGTACATTTGTGGATTTATATTGGAATTCGAACATCTAACGAAGGAAATAGTATTTACACATATGGATTAAATGAGTTTGGAAAACAAGATATAGAAGTTATAAATTCCCAACTAGAAATTGAAGAATTGTATGGCTTCATTTCAAATATTGCTGCTTATGTTATCGACAGCAATATTACCTTTAAAAGTGGTGAAACTCTTGGTTATACTGCAGAACAGAAAATAAAAATAACCTCTTCAGCAGGAATATTAGTTGAGGGCAATACTTTAAAATTAGAAATGTAATTTTAATGATGTGAAAATCCAACAAACAATTCAAAAAATTATGTAAAGTATATAGCTCAGTATGGTTATAATTTTATTTTTATAAAATACGACCTATGAAAAAGTTATATTACACAGCAAACGTACTACTTATATTGATGTTAGGATTAATCGTTTCTTGCAAAAAAAGTGACACCATAACCCTTACTGATAATACAGAAAAAGAGAAACCAAAGAAAACAATTGAGCACAAGAAACCTGAATCAACTGTTTCTTATCAATTTACAAATGCGAAAGAATGGCTGAAAGCGAATGAAGCCGACAGCACAAAAATGGATATCGTTTATGCAGTAAACAGAACTGATAAAGCAAATCTTAAAAAACTGGATTCAGTGGTTGTACCAACTGATTTTAGCGGAGATTTGGTTTATTACCTTTCATTTCCTTTACATGTTGCTGTTTTAGAAGATGTATCTAAAATTATTATTTTCTCTTATCCTACTCAAACTTTTGCCGCTTATGAAAACGGTGAATTAGTTCGTACAGGCCCTACAAATATGGGTAGAAAAAAAGATCCTACACCAACAGGATTATTTTTTACCAATTGGAAAGCAGAAAAAACCACGAGTACTTTTAATGACGAATGGGAATTAAAATGGAATTTCAATATCGAAAATAAACTTGGCGTTGGTTTTCACCAATATGAATTGCCGGGTTATCCAGCTTCACATTCCTGTTTAAGATTATTAGAAAAAGATGCTAAATATCTATACAAATTTGCAGATGAATGGATTTTAAAAGATAAAGAAAATGTAAAAGTAAAAGGAACTCCGGTTGTTGTTTTTGGAAGTTATGATTTTGATGGCCCAAAACCATGGCTGAAATTAGCATCTGATCCAAAAGCTTTAAGCATTTCTGAGAATGAAATTGAAAATGAAGTAAAACCGTTTATTCAGAAGATTTTAGAAAATCAGAAACTGAGAGAGACAGAACCTCAGACTGCTGCTCTTTAACTATTTTTAAGCTTAGATTTCAATTTCCTAAAATAAAATCTAAACTCATTTTATAAAACTAAAAAAGGCATAAGAAATTGATTCTTATGCCTTTTTTATATTTGAAAAAAAAATAAAATTATCTAGAATAATTAGGAGCTTCTTTTGTAATTGTTACGTTATGCGGGTGACTTTCAGTGATTCCGCTTGACGTGATTCTAACAAAACGTCCAGATTCCTGTAAAGTAGGAATATCTTTTGAACCACAGTATCCCATTCCGGCACGAAGACCTCCAATAAACTGAAGCATACTTTCGTTTAATTCACCTTTGTAAGGAACACGCCCCACAATTCCTTCCGGAACTAATTTTTTAACGTCGTCTTCAACATCTTGAAAATAACGGTCTTTAGAACCTGTCTGCATTGCTTCAACAGATCCCATTCCGCGGTATGATTTGAATTTTCTTCCTTCAAAAATGATAGTTTCTCCCGGAGACTCTTTTGTTCCTGCTAATAATGAACCTAACATTACACAGTCAGCACCCGCAGCAATTGCTTTAGGGATATCTCCAGTGTAACGAATTCCACCATCAGCAATAACTGGAACCCCAGTTCCTTTAATCGCTGCAGCAACTTCTAAAACTGCCGAAAATTGAGGAAAACCAACACCTGCAACGATACGTGTAGTACAGATTGAACCAGGTCCAATTCCAACTTTTACACCATCAGCTCCATTTTCTACTAAATATTTAGCAGCTTCCGGAGTTGCAATGTTTCCAACGATAACATCAATTTGAGGGAATTTTGATTTTACTTCTTTTAATGTGTTTACCACACCTTCTGTGTGTCCGTGTGCTGTATCGATAATGATAGCATCTACACCTGCGTTAACCAAAGCTTCAGCTCTTTGAACTGCATCTCCAGTAACTCCAATTGCAGCAGCAACTCTTAAACGACCAAAAGAATCTTTGTTAGCGATTGGTTTTTGAGTCAGCTTTGTAATATCTCTAAATGTAATTAAACCAACTAATTCGTTTTTAGAATTTACAACTGGCAATTTTTCGATTTTGTGACCTTGTAAAACTACTTCGGCTTGTTCTAATGAAGTTCCTTCGGCAACAGTAACTAAGTTTGTACTTGTCATTACCTCAGCGATTGCTTTTGCTCCGTTTTTTTCAAAACGTAAGTCACGATTGGTAACAATTCCTTTAAGGATTTTGTTTTCGTCAACGATTGGAATACCGCCAATTCCAAATTCTTTCATGGCGTTTTTAGCGTCGGCGATAGTTGAATTCATTGGTAATGTTACCGGATCGATAATCATTCCTGCCTCAGCACGCTTTACTTTTCTAACCTTCGCAGCTTGCTGCTCGATTGTCATGTTTTTATGTAAAACTCCAATTCCCCCTTCTTGTGCCATAGCGATTGCCATTGCACTTTCGGTCACTGTATCCATAGCAGCAGATACAATTGGAACGTTTAATGTTATATTTCTTGAGAATTTTGATTTGATACTCACTTCGCGGGGAAGCACATTCGAGTAGTTAGGTACTAATAATACATCGTCGTAAGTTAAACCTTCGCCGATAATCTTGGAGTTGTGTGCTATCATGGTGCAATTTCTAGTTGAATTGCGTGCAAATATAGTGAATAAATTGCTAACTTGAATACTAACTTATTCATAAATTTAACTTTACAGGAAAATACTTATGAATTTAAATTTCAAATGCTCACCCCTAAATTCAAGATATTTTTACTTTTTAGAATCTTGAATTATAAAGTTGAAACCAAATTGAAAGGCAAGACTATTGGCCTTTGAAACATCTTTATATTCGAAAATATTATCTACTAAAGCATAAATATTAAATTTCCCAACAGTTCCGGAAACTCCCAAACCAACGTTTGTTTTAGAGTATGGGTCGATTGTATACGTGGCTTTTACATCTAGTTTCTCAAAAATGCTTCGTTTATAAAAAGCCGTCAAAGCTATATAAGGATCATTAGTGGGCATTGTCATAACAAACAATTGTGCACCAACTGCATTTAAGTACCTTTTTTCATCTGGAACTTTACAATTACAATCTCCGTCATATCTGGATTCTCCAAAAGAATATTGAATAGACGAATTAAATTTTACAGGACGCCAGGTGGTATACTTACTATAAAGTTTTTCTTCTGGAATGGCTTTTTCAAAATCATCAAAAATATCTTTTGGCTCATTTACAGCATCAAAAATTGGATTTACTCCATCGTACTGATAACTTCCTTTGTATCTTCTTGTCTCAACATCTTTGGATTGTCTAATAAATCCAACATCAATTACACTGGCTGTAAGCTGTAAATTATCTTTTAAATAATACGTCAGTCCGGCATCAAATCCTAAACCCAAACTTCCGTTAAAAAAAGTATTGTGAGCAATATCGCCTGGAACATTTCCTTCGTACTCATCTTTTGTAAATTTAGCAATTCCAGCTGTTTTAACTTCTAGATTAGATTCAATTATTTGAGTGTACATATTAGTTCCAGTTCCCGGACCTGTATATATATATCCTGAATTTTTGGTTGAAGTTGCATTGGCACCGCTGGAATAAATTTTAGCGCGTCCTCCTAAAACAAGTTTCTTATTCAGCTTTTTGTGAAAACCAACATGAAATACAGAAAGTACTTCGGCACGAACATTTAAATCGCCTAAATTAAATGATCTTCCAATATAATCCCTATTTCCGTCTACAGCCAAAATGGCAAGATCTTTTGGAAAATACATTAAAAAATCAAATTCCTGATAGGCTCCAAATGAAACATACGATTGACTATTCTCACCTCCTACTCTAAATCCGCCTGAAAATATTTCTAATTGCTGATTGACCTGCGTTTTATCATTTGCTGCTGATTTATTGATAATACTTCGAACCTTGTCATTAAAATCGACTCCATTATTGGCAAACAAATCATAAGCAGAAAAACTGCTTGAACCTGTATTTACAGAAACTCCGGAAAGAAGTGGAATACCAAAATAATATTTATACGAAACATCGGCACCGGGGTTTACAAGTGACGACTGCGGAATTGATGTAAAGTTGTACAGAATTTGCTTATTTTGAGCCAAACAACAAAGCTGTACTGTAAGTACTAAAATTAACAGTGCTTTTCTCATTCGATTCTCATATAAGCGGTTGCACCTGATTTGAATTTTAAGTTCCCCGAAATATCGCCTGTTCCGGGTTCAATCGTTACAACAAAACCCACTTTTACGGTTCGTTTTAACAAAGCAAGTCGCTCTCCTTCAAAAACTTCAGTTGGATATTTTATGATATTTGCAGTCCCATTATATTGCGGAACATTTAAAGTAATGGTTTCCATGGGCTGATCGTTTGCATCAATAAACGTTATTTCAACCTTAAAAGCCCTATTAAAAGTGTTTTCGGTTTCAAAATTGAGTTCGGCTTTGGTTAGATTATCATTTAAAAACTTATTTTTAAAAACATCAAAATCCTCAACGTCAGGCGGTATTTGATGCGCAGTTCCATCATCATCAATTTCATTTGCCTTGACATTAAAGTGCGCCACATTTGCTACAAATACAGGCTCTATTTTAAAATCGTCAATTTGATCAAAGTCTAAATCACTAGAACAGGAGAGAAATAAAATGGCAGAGAATAAAATCGCAGAAATTCTATGAATCAAATTAGGCTTCATGTAGATTTTTTTTAAGATAAATAAAAAACGATCTCGTTTACAACATATTGCCTAATGTACGAAAAATTAGCTGTTTAATGAAATTTTCCAAACAATTTTGACGCTTCATTATAAGCGCTTTCAAAACTTAAAGAATTAAGTCCTGTTATTTTTTTATTAGCCGTAAAATAAGAAACCAATTTTTCTGTCGGCATATTCCCTGTTAGTTTATCTGTCGCCATCGGACAACCTCCAAACCCCTGAATTGCACCGTCAAAACGAGTACATCCTGCCTTTGCTGCGGCATCTATTTTCTCAAACCAGCTGTCAGGCGTTGTATGAAGATGTGCTCCAAATTCAATTTCGGGATATTTCGGAATTAAATTTGAAAACAAATAAGTAATAACTTCTGGCGTAGAACTCCCTACAGTATCCGAAAGCGATAAAATTTTAACGCCCATTCCTGCCAGTTTTTCAGTCCATTCCGCAACAATTTCAACATTCCACGGATCTCCGTATGGGTTTCCAAAACCCATAGAAAGATAGGTAACTACTTCTTTATTTTTTTTATCGGCTATTTCCAGAATTTCTTCAAGAGTAATTAAAGATTCAGCAATCGTTTTATGTGTGTTACGCATCTGAAAGTTTTCAGATATCGAAAAAGGAAATCCTAAATATTGAATAGCTTCATGTTCTGAAGCTAAAGCCGCACCTTGCGTATTAGCAATGATCGAAAGAAGTTTGCTGTTTGTTTGAGATAAGTCTAATTGTGCCAAAACTTCGGCCGTATCCTGCATTTGAGGAATTGCTTTTGGAGAAACAAAACTTCCAAAATCGATTGTATCAAACCCTACACGAAGCAAAGCTTGTATATAGGTTACTTTATTTTTTGTTGGAATAAAAGTTTTAATGCCCTGCATGGCATCTCTTGGACATTCGATAATCTTGATCTCTTTATTCAAAGCTTATTCTTTTGTAAAAGCTAAGTTAGGTTCTTTTTTAAAGAAATAAAAATTAACTCTTTGCGAATTATTTATTTTAACCTTATCAGGCTGTTTTTTTTAACCACATAAGTTATATAAGGTCATTTAAATTTAATTCATGAATAGTTTTTGTTAGAGCAATATAAGTTTTCTGAGTTATTTTTTTTAACCGTATAAGTTATTTAAGGTCATTTAATTTTAATGCTGGATCGTTTCTTGGAAGTTAAATACAAGTATATCTGTCTTTATTACGTAATATCGTAATAGATTTTTTTATTACACAAAAGCGTAATATTTTAAAATATTACCAAAAAGTGTAATAATTAAAAATATTACTTATATTTGTAATAGAATTTTTATTATTTTTTAATTATATTTGATTATGACTAGTGTAATTACAGGCGACATAATTGGTTCAAGACAACAGGAATCGCAGCATTGGGTCGAAGATTTAAAAAAAATACTGGCTCCGCTTGGCAAAACACCAGGCGAATGGGAAGTTTATCGTGGTGATGAATTTCAAATTGAAGTTAAAAACCCCGAAGATGCTTTATTGACTGCTGTTTTAATAAAAGCACATTTAAGAGCCATAAAATCTGATGCGAGGATGAGTATTGGCTTTGGAGACAAAACGCATAATGCAGTGAAAATTTCTGAAAGTAACGGGACGGCTTTTATCAATTCGGGGGAACTTTTTGAAACTTTAAAAAAGCAAAAAGTGACTTTAGCATTACGAACAAATGATATTTCTTTTGATGAAAAGCTGAATTTAATGATTCAGCTGGCTTTGACTTTTATGGATAACTGGCTGGTACAATCGGCAGAATTTGTTGCAAAAGCTATAGAAAACCCAAGTCTTTCGCAGGAAGAACTGGGACAAAAATTAGGTATTAATCAAGCTGCAGTAAGCCGAAGACAAAAACGTGCTCAGTTTGATTTGGTTATGAATTTAGATCGTTATTTTAGAACACAAATAAAACAATTAGCCCCATGATTTTATTTATAAAACTGCTTTTGGCACATTTGTTAGGCGATTTTATCTGGCAGCCTAATTCCTGGGTAACCGATAAAGAAAGTAAAAAACATAAAAGTATTTACTTATATCTTCATATTTTACTACATGGTGTTTTAGCCGCAATTCTAGCCGGAGAAATCCGTTTTATTCCTTATGCCTTTTTAATTGCCTTTACACACGGAATCATCGATTTAATCAAACTGCATTTTCAAAACAGAAAAACGAAACGCACTTGGTTTGTAGTAGATCAAATTGCACATGTTTTGGTTTTAATTGGCGTTGTTCTTTTATATGAAAACAAAGGAATAATTTACTTTTGGCAGAATAATGAATTCTGGATTTTAATAACCGGAATTTTATTGATTACTAAACCTACTTCTATATTCATAAAAACTATCATTTCAATCTGGGCGCCTGAAAGCCAAAACAGCCATCAGGATAATTCTCTGATAGCTGCCGGAAATTATATTGGTATTTTGGAACGCTTGTTTGTGTTCGGATTTATCTTAACCGGACATTTTGAAGCGATAGGATTTTTACTGGCCGCTAAATCTATTTTTAGGTTTGGAGATTTAAAAGAAGCCAAAGACCGAAAACTGACCGAATATGTTTTAATAGGCACTTTAATCAGTTTTGGAATTGCAATATTAGCCGGAATAGTAGTTCAGGCTGTTCTTTTACTGCCCTAAAACTTTTTTGTTTATCGCTTTTATCAACGCTGGACCTTCATAAATAAAACCTGTGTATAACTGCACTAAACTTGCTCCTGCGTTTAATTTTTCGATGGCGTCATCGGCAGAATGAATTCCTCCTACTCCAATAATTGGGAATGCTTTATTGCTTTTTTCCGAAAGAAAACGAATTACTTCTGTAGAACGTTTTGTTAATGGTTTTCCAGATAAACCTCCCATTTCTGATTGATTTTCAGATTGTAAACCGTCTCTTGAAATTGTAGTATTAGTTGCAATTACACCTGCAATCTGCGTAGTTTTTACAATATCAATAATATCCAATAACTGCTCATCTGTAAGATCCGGAGCAATTTTTAAAAGAATTGGTTTTACTTTTTGAGTACTTGTTTTTTGCTTTTCAACATTTCTATTTTGCAAAGTCTGCAATAAAGCCGTTAAAGGTTCTTTGTCTTGCAGTGCTCTTAAGTTTGGTGTATTTGGAGAACTAACATTCACCACAAAATAATCTACATGATCAAACAAAGCATCAAAACAAATGATATAATCGTCAACTGCATTTTCGTTCGGCGTTACTTTATTTTTTCCTATGTTTCCACCAATTAAAACGCCCGAGTTCTTTTTCAAACGTTCTACAGCTTCCAGAACACCGCCGTTGTTAAAACCCATTCTGTTAATAATCGCCTGATCTTCTTTTAAACGAAATAAACGCTTTTTTGGATTTCCTTCCTGACCAACCGGAGTTACAGTTCCAATTTCGATAAAACCAAAACCAAAATCAGAAAGCTCTTTGTACAGTTTCGCATCTTTATCAAATCCTGCTGCAAGTCCAACCGGATTTTTGAATTTAATTCCGAAAACTTCTCTTTCTAAACGAGCGTCTTTTACTTCATAAATTGATCTTATAATTGCCGAAACTCCAGGAATTTTTGAAATAAATTTTACAAATGAAAAAGTAAAGTAATGTACTTCTTCCGGATCAAACCAAAAAAGTATTGGGCGAATTATCAATTTATACATAAGAGTTGTGTTGTTGTTATTTTGGCTGCAAATTTAAATATTATAGTTTAAAAAGGTGCTTTTTTATAAAAAACAAATTATATCATGTTGCAAGTTATAATATGAAACGATTTCAAGCCTTTTAATAAAGTTCTTCGGTTTATTTATTCTTTAATTTTGAGACATTTAAAAAAATAGCACTGCCCATTTTCTTTTCAAAAAATTAAGAATTATGCAAAATGAAGCAAAAATCAATAACCATCCGGAAAAAACAGTTCTTCTAATCGCACTATTTTTTTTATCCGGTTATATTCCAATTAAAGCTCAGGAAACAAAAGAAAAAGCTTTTAGTTCTCACCATCAAATAGGAATTTCAATAAATCATGTACATGTTTTTGAAGGCAGAGATGATGAAGGAAATCGTGAAGTTTTAAGTCTGCCTGCATGGGGAATAGATTATACTTTTCAGTTTCATGAAAAATGGGCTGTTGGTCTTCACACCGATTTTGTAATTGAAAAATTTAAAGTCGAAAAAGTGTATGCAAATGATGAAGATAAAGAAATTGTTGAAAGAAGTTATCCTATTGCTCCCGCAATAATGGGAATTTATAAACCTAGTGAATCCTGGAGTTTTCTTTTAGGATTTGGAGGCGAATTTGCCAAAGAAGAAAATTATTTTTTAACCCGAGTTGGCACTGAATACGGATACGAACTTCCGAAAAACTGGGAAATTTTTGGAACATTCAGCTATGATCTCAAATGGAAGGCTTACGACAGCTGGGGAATTGGGTTAGGAATTGCAAAAAACTTTGGAGAAAAATAAAATTCCAGATCAAATACAAATTACAAATCAGCGGCGTATATGTACAAGACAAATAAAACAATTCGTATTTTAAAAATTTACTTTTTATTACTGCTCTTATTACTTGCCTTTAAATCAAAAGCACAGCAAGAAAAAGACACAACTAAATTAATGAATTTTAAATACGGTAATAAAGGCATTGAATTGAGAACCAACGACAATAAATTTCTATTTCAATTACAAAGCCGGTTTCAGTTTCGATTTTCTACACCCAATGATACTGACCCATTAACGTATGATGACTATAGTCAGGATAAAAAAACAACTTTTAAAATCAATCGTGCAAGATTAAAAGTGGGAGGTCATGCCTTCGAGCCGTGGTTAAATTATTATTGGGAATACGAATTGAGCCAGTCTAATTTATTAGATTTTAGAATTATGGTCGAAAAATGGGAATGGCTGAGTTTTAAAGCCGGACAATGGAAAGTTGAGTTTACAAGAGAACGTTTCATTAGCAGCGGTGAACAACAGACTGTAGAACGATCTTTAATCAACCGTCCGTTTACAGCAGACAGACAAATGGGCGTTGAAGTTTACGGCCATCTTAAAGGAAAAGGCATTGCTGATTTTAATTACTGGGCAGCCGCCCTTACCGGAACCGGGAGAGGAAATACTTCTAATGACGATAATAACTTAATGTATTTTGGAAGGGCACAATGGAATTTTTTAGGAAGATTTCTTGATTTTGAAGGAAGTGATATTGAATTTCATGAAAAACCAACGCCTATAATTGCACTTTCTGGATTAACAAACCGAAGTCCCTATACCCGATTTTCTCAATCTGGCGGAGGTTATTTAGAAGGATATGAAGATGGTGCTCCGGGACAATATCGCGTTAATCAGTGGAATTTAGAAACTGCCTTTATGTATCGCGGTTTTTCATGGCAGAGCGAATGGCATACCAAACAAATTATTGATAAATTAAATAACGACAGTACAACAACTTTAAAAGGATATTATGTTCAGGCTGGATATTTTTTTCACAATACTTTTAATTGGTGGCCAAAACATTTAGAAATGGCCGGACGTCATGCTGCGTATAGACCTGATAATGACATCAGACAAAATAGACAAGATGAAACTACGATTGCTTTTAACTGGTTTTTTAAAGGACATAAAAACAAATTGACATCGGAGTTTAGTTATTTCAGCTTCGAAGACAAAACACTTCCTTTAGAGGCGGGATGGCGTTTTAGAATACAATGGGATATTTCACTCTAAGACGCCTGGCTTTCTCTATAGAAAATTCTTACTCCATTTTTAAATACAAATTCATTTTTTTAATAACTTTATCTAACTTAAAATACTGAAAATGAAAACCATAAATAAAAAAATAAGAAAAACAGCCCTAATTTTTTTGATCGGATCATCATTTTTGATTTCGATTGACACTATGGCTCAACGTCGTGCCGGCGGCGGCGGCGCTGGTATTCACAGAGCCGGCGGCGGTTCACAAGCTAGACCGGCAGTTTCAAGACCAGCCAGTCAATCACGACCTACGGTAAACAGACCAGCGGCCACAAGACCCGGATCTAATGGAGGAACAAGAGTTACAAGACCTGCTAATACTTCAAACACAAACATTAACAACAGAAACAATACAAACAACCGAAACTCTGGTAACATTAGAAATTCAGGCAACAGAAACACAAACATAAGCGGTAATACCAGAAATGTTGACAGAAGCAGAGACATTACAATAAACAACAATAGAAATACAGTTGTTAGACGAAATACCGTTGTTTACGCCCGACCGCCCTATGTATACGGCGGATATAGATATCACGCCTACAATCCTTATTTCTTTCATCCTTACACTCCATTTTATTATGGTCCTGTTTGGCATCCGTGGGGATTTTTTGTTGCAACTTTAGCCGTTACAGCAATTGTAGTGAGCGTTGAAAGCACACAATATCATTATGATCAGGGTGTTTGGTATGCCCCTTCAAACGGAGGGTATACAGCCGTTCCTGCTCCAGTTGGCGGAACAGTAAATAATATTCCGAGTGGTGCACAAACCGTCAATACAGGAACCGTAAACAATTATTATTACGGAGGAACTTATTATGAAAAAGATGGCAGTTCGTATAAAGTAGTACCTCCAACAGCCGGAACAATCGTTGACAATTTACCAGAAGGCGGTAAAGAAGTTACTATTGGTGATGTGAAATATGTGAAATTTGGAGAAACTTACTATCAGCCTGTACAAGTTGATGGTAAAAACAAATATGAAGTAGTTTTAGTGGAAGAAGATAAATAACAAAATCAGCATAAATTGTATTACTTCTATATAATAAATAGAGTTATATTTGTTTTTAGATACTTATAACTTTTTTATATATATTTACTTACAAAAAAGATACGAATTAAAAACAATTGCAATGAAAAATAAAACCTTTTGGATTTTCTCATTTTTGACAATCTGCATCATTTCAATTACTTATGGCGTTACACGATTAATTTCACCTAAAGAAAAATTAACAAAAACAGCTTTAGAATGCCATGAAATTCCTAATACATCAGAACCATCTGCGTTTAAACCTACTATCGAAAACAAAAACAAACCTGCCGGAAAAGCTCCAAAAGGAATGGTTTGGATACCAGGCGGCGAATTCTCTATGGGAAGCAATGTTGAAGATGAAAGTTTATGCAGTTTATCCGGTGTAACAAAAGATGCCGCTCCTATTCATCGTGTTTACGTTGATGGTTATTACATGGACGAAACTGAAGTTACCAACCAGGAATATGAAAAATTTGTAAAAGCTACCGGATATATAACGGTTGCTGAACAAAAACCAACTAAAGAAGAATTTCCAACAGCCGCAGAAGAAGATTTAATTACAGGTTCGGTAATATTTACTCCTACTTCATCAGCGGTTAATTTGAATAATTTTTTACAATGGTGGTCTTATGTTGGAGGAGCAGACTGGAAACATCCGCTTGGACCTGAAAGTTCTATTAAAGGAAAAGAAAATTATCCTGTTGTGCATATTACTTATGAAGATGCTGCAGCGTACGCCAAATGGGCTGGAAAAAGACTTCCAACTGAAGCAGAATGGGAATTTGCCGCAAGAGGAGGAAAAACCGGAGAAATTTATGCTTGGGGAAACACACTTAAACCAAAAGGAAAATTTCAGGCTAATATATATCAGGGGCATTTCCCTATTAAAGATGGCGATACAGGAGAAGACGGTTTTAAAGGAATTGCTCCTGTAAAACAATATGCTCCAAATACTTACGGCCTTTATGATGTTGCAGGAAATGTATGGGAATGGATAAACGACTGGTACAGCGTAGATTATTACAAATCATTAAGTGAAAGCGGGAAAGTTACTAAAAATCCGCAGGGGCCGGATGCTTATAATGACCCTAAAGATCCAACACAAATAAAACGGGTACATCGCGGTGGTTCATTTTTGTGTACTGACCAATATTGTACTCGTTACATGGTTGGGACAAGAGGAAAAGGCGAAATCAGATCAGCCGCCAACCACGTTGGTTTTAGATGTGTAAAAAGTATTTAAACCATAAAAAAACAGCACTGGAAAAGGGTTCTATAAAACAGAATCCTTTTTTATTTTTGAAGATAAAACACAGAATATGTCTGCTAAAAAAAATGTCTATATTTGCTAAAAATAAAAAGAAATGCAACATATCATAGATCGTTTTATCAGTTATGTAACAATTGATACTGAATCAGATCCAAATTCGAAAACAACACCCAGTACAGAAAAACAATGGAATCTTGCCAATAAATTAGTTGAAGAGCTAAAAACAATTGGTTTAACAGATGTTACAATAGACGACAAAGCTTATATCATGGCGACACTGCCAAGCAATGTTGATCACGAAGTACCTACAATTGGATTTGTTTCTCATTTTGATACTTCTCCAGACTTTAGCGGTGCCAATGTAAAACCTCAAATAGTAGAGAATTACGACGGAAAAGATATTGTTTTAAATGCTGAAAAAAACATCATTTTATCTCCGGATTACTTCAAAGACTTATTACAATATAAAGGTCAAACAATTATTACCACTGACGGAACTACGTTGCTGGGTGCCGATGATAAAGCAGGAATCACGGAAATTGTTTCTGCAATGGAATACCTAATTCAGCATCCGGAAATTAAGCACGGAAAAATCAGAATTGGTTTTACGCCTGATGAAGAAATTGGCAGCGGTGCACATCATTTTGATGTCGAAAAATTTGGTGCTCAATGGGCTTATACCATGGACGGAAGCCAGATTGGCGAATTAGAATATGAAAATTTTAATGCTGCCGGAGCTAAAATTACTTTTAAAGGAAAAAGCGTTCATCCGGGTTATGCAAAAGGCAAAATGATTAACTCAATGCTTCTTGCCAATGAGTTTATTAATGAACTTCCTAAAGGAGAAACGCCGCAGGAAACTAAAGGTTACGAAGGATTTTTCCACGTACATCATTTAACAGGAAGTATTGAAGAAACAGTTTTAGAATTGATTATTCGTGATCATAACAAAAAGAAATTCGAAAAACGTAAAGAACTTATTGAAAAAATTACGAAGAAATTCAACAAAAAATTCGCGAAGAAATTTGGCGAAGATATTGTAATTTCAGAAGTAAGAGATCAATATTACAATATGAAAGAAAAAGTACTTCCGGTAAAACATATTGTAGATATTGCCGAAAAAGCAATGCGCGAATTAAACATCAAACCAATCATAAAACCTATTCGCGGAGGTACTGACGGATCGCAGCTGTCTTTTATGGGACTACCTTGTCCTAATATTTTTGCCGGCGGACACAACTTCCACGGAAAGTATGAATATGTTCCTGCAGAAAGCATCCAGAAAGCAACTGAGGTTATTGTGAAAATCGCAGAACTTACCGCAATTCCTGGTATTTTTGATATAAAAGAAAATTCTAAAGTGAAAAAATAATTGGATTCTGCTTCCGAAAATAAAGGCATCTGGAAATACAGCAGTCAATGGGAAGAAGAATTACTTCTTCTTAAAGCTGTCATTGATAAAACTGAACTAAGCGAAACCACAAAATGGGGAGGTTCAGTGTATGTTTATCAAAAGAAAAATGTAATTGGTTTAGGAGGTTTTAAAGATTATTTTGCGATTTGGTTTTTCAATGGTGTTTTTCTAAAAGACAACAAAAAGAAGCTGACTAATGCTCAGGAAGATAAAACAAAATCATTGCGTCAATGGCGTTTTAAATCGAAAGAAGAAATAAACGAGACCGCAATTATAGAATACATCTTAGAAGCAATTGAAAATGAAAAACAAGGAAAAATCATTAAACCTTCAAAGAAAGAAGCCATAATTTCAGAACTTCTTGAAAAGGAAATGATTCAAAATCCTCTTTTAAAAGAAGCTTTCCAAAAGTTTAGCCCGTATAAACAATATGAGTTTCTGGAATATATTGAAAGTGCCAAACAAGAGAAAACAAAACTTTCGAGAATTGAAAAAGTGATTCCGATGATTTTGGCGAATGTTGGGTTGAACGATAAATACAGGTAGTTTAATTTAAAACTATACGAAAGACCTTTGTCAGAGTTTTAAACTTTGACAAAGGTTTTTTCTTTACGGCAAAGTATTGTCATTTCTTCGGCTGTAATAACACACTTAGTGCAGTTATACAAAACAAAAAAATCCCAAACTCCATTGTGAAGTTTGGGATTTATTATTTTAGAATTTCTTTTTTTACAAAAAAATTAAGCCTTTTTATTCAAAGCGGCACTCAATTCTAAAGAAATAGCTGAACGCTCTATTTTTAATTTTCCTGACATAGTTTCGATGACAACTGAAGTTTCAGCAAGCTCAACAACTTTACCATGAAAACCACTTTTAGTAATTATTTTATCACCTACTTTTAGGCCGCTTTCAAATTCTTTTTCGTTTTTTGCTCTTTTTTGTTGTGGTCTGATCATGAAAAAATAGATTACCACGAACATTAATAGGAATGGCGCAAATTGAGTTAATTGTCCCATAATTTAAATTCTGTTTTTGATTTATATTAATATTTTTTTTAAGGACTCTTCGACTTCGCTCAGAGTGACACTCAAAAATTAATTTTTATTCATTTTTACATCAAACCTCTACCCACTTTTACCATCTTTTTGTTGGCTTCAAGCTCTTTTACAAGGTTATCTAAAATTCCGTTGATAAAAATACTGCTTTTTGGTGTAGAATACTCTTTTGCAATTTCTAAATATTCGTTAAGAGTTACTTTTACTGGAATTGAAGGGAATTTCAAGAACTCGCAGATCGCCATTTTTAAGATAATAGTATCAATTTCAGCAATCCTTTCACTATCCCAGTTTGGAGTTTTATCGTCATATTCCTTTGCTAAAACCGATTCGTTTAAAACTGTTCTTCTAAATAAATCTTTTGCAAAATCTTTATCTTCAACGTCTTTATACAATTTAGGAACTCTAAAATCGTCTGGATCTTCTGTTTTAATTGCTTTTAACTGTTTGATAATATGTGTATTTACAACCGGAATATCATCAACCCAAGTTAATTTATCATCCTCCAAATATTCATATAATTTGTCATTTGGAACAATCACTTCTGCAAATAAATCAGCAACAAACTGTTTATCTTCCTCAAAAGTATTAATGTTATTGCTCATGTATTTTTTATACAAATCGCTTGCTTTTATATCATTTAAAAGCAAAATAATATAATCATCGTTTAATGACCAATTGTTGATTTTACGATTTTCTAAAGCAATACTAAGGGAATTACTTTCGGCAAGAAGCTGAAAGATTTTGTTTTTGATGAACTTTTCGTTCGGATTACGTTCTGCTGCAGTAGCAAGATGTTTTTTACTTGACAAATGCAAAAATACCGATTCTTTTTTGCAAATTTCAATCAATGAAGAAAGCATTATAAGATATAAGTCCTGAATATTATCTATACTGTAAAAAAGAAACTTCTCTTCTTTTTCCAGATTATCAGAACCGCTTTGGTGCATTGCATAAATGGATTGCATTACTTTAACGCGTATGTGTCTTCTATTTACCACCTTGTAAGAACATTTAAAAATTAGTCTGCAAAATTAGGAATTTCAATCCTGATATTAAAATTAATTCGTAAAAAAGTCGTCGTTTAAGTGGTCAGTTTTCAGAATTTAGTGGTTAGTCTGATTTGAAGTAAATCATTTATCAGTATTTAGTGAGCAGTCCAGTATATTGACAAAAAAAATCTCAGCTTACAGACCAAACTGTAAACTGAGACTAAATGCTATATATTGAACACTAAAAAAGTCAACACTGAATACTAATTACTTTTTAGCGTTTTCAATTTTTCTTGCATCAATACGATTTTGAGCAATTGTAAGCGCAGCTTTATGAGTTGTGATTCCGTTTTTTACAGCGTAATCAATAATTTCTAAAGTAGTATTATAGATGTTTTCGGTTTTAGCCATGATTTCAGATTTACCATAATGCTCTAATTCAGCATAAACATTGATAATTCCACCAGCATTGATCAAGAAATCCGGAGCATATAAAATACCTCTTTCCTGCAGTCTTGCACCGTGAACATTTTCATCAGCCAATTGGTTGTTTGCTGCACCAGCAATAACTTTCGCTTTAATTTTGTTTACTGTGTCGTCGTTAATTGTTGCCCCCATTGCACATGGTGCGTAGATATCAACATCGGCAGTATACAAATCTTCGCCTGTATAAATTGATGCGTTATATTTTGAAGCAACCTGGTATAATTTTTCTTCATTAATATCTGTAATTGTAACCTGAGCTCCTTCTTTAGTTAAATATTCAACCAGAGTTTCACCCACGTGTCCAATTCCCTGAACTAAAACTTTTTTACCATCCAGAACATCAGAACCAAACTGACTTTTAGCAGCGGCTTTCATTCCTAAATAAACTCCGTAAGCTGTTACAGGAGAAGGATTTCCAGAACCACCTCTTTCTTCAGAGATTCCGGTAACATAAGGTGTTACATCTCTTACAGTGTCCATGTCTTTCGTTTCCATTCCAACATCTTCAGCTGTAATATATCTTCCGCTTAAAGAATGTACAAACTCACCAAACTTACGCATTAATTCAGGCGTTTTTTGTGTTTTTGCATCTCCAATAATAACCGCTTTTCCACCGCCAATATTCAGACCGGTAATAGCTGATTTATAAGTCATACCTCTAGAAAGACGCAAAACATCATTTAACGCTTCCCACTCAGTATTGTAATTCCACATTCTTGTGCCTCCTAAGGCTGGTCCCATAACAGAATTATGAATACCAATAATTGCTTTTAAACCTGTATCTTTGTCATTGCAAAATACAATTTGTTCGTGATCATCAAAAGATAACTGACCAAAAACAGGGTCCATTTTTTGAAGTTCCTTTCCAGTTGCGAAAGCTGCATTCATAGTGTTAGTTTTAATTTGTTTAGAAATTATGAATTCGTCAAAAAGACAATCCAAACATAAACAATATATATATATGTGCTAATTTTTTATCTTTAAAATAACAATTTTACAATATAATTGTTTTGATTAAATTTCATTTTATTATAATTTTATTTAATAATAATTCATAAATTTAAATCAATTCAATATCGAATTTCTTAAAAAAATGAAAGAATTAAGCTATTTAAATAAATATTTCATCAAATATAAATACAGTTTTTCTCTAGGTATTTTAATCACCATAATCGCACAAATATTCTTTTTATTTACTCCAAAGCTAGTCAGTAAGTCTTTTGATATCATCGAGAAATTTCTAAAATTATCAGAAACAGATCAAAAATCATCGATACTAATTAACCATTACGAGCAGGATTTAATTCATAACATCCTCTTAATCATAGGAAGTGCAATTATTGGAGGATTCCTTACTTTTTTAATGCGGCAGACTTTAATTGTAATGTCACGCCATATTGAGTTTGATTTAAAAAATGAAGTTTTCAAGCAGTATGAAGTTCTTACTCAAAATTTCTACAAACAAAATCGCACCGGAGATTTAATGAATAGAATCAGTGAAGATGTTTCAAAAGTTCGTATGTATGTTGGACCTGCAGTAATGTACACCATTAACACTTTTATTCGTTTTGCCATCGTACTGCTATATATGTATAATGTTTCGCCTCTACTTACTTTATACACCATACTTCCACTGCCTATTTTATCGTATTGTATCTTTAAACTGAGTTCTGAAATCAATAAACGAAGCACCACATTTCAGCAGTATTTATCTAAAGTTTCAAGTTTTACTCAGGAAATATTTTCAGGAATCAGAGTTATAAAAGCCTATTCATTAGAAAATCAGCATCAAAACAATATGGTTGATCTTGCCGAAGAAAGCAAACGCAAAAGCTTAGATCTTGCCAAAGTACAATCGCTGTTTGGACCTTTAATGATTGCCCTTATCGGAATTAGTAACTTAGTAGTCATTTACTTTGGAGGCGTTATGTACATTAATGGGACTATCCCTAATATAGGAACTATTGCCGAATTTATCTTATATGTAAATATGCTTACCTGGCCTGTTGCTTCTCTTGGATGGGTATCCTCTATGGTTCAGGAAGCCGAAGCTTCTCAAAAACGATTAAATGAATTTTTGAAGATTGAACCAGAAATTAAAAATAACAATACAAATTCATCCGATATTCAGGGTGAAATTGCTTTTCAAAATGTTAGTTACACTTACGAAGATACCAATATCGAAGCCCTTAAAGAGCTATCTTTTACCGTAAAAAAAGGAGAAACACTGGCTATTTTAGGCAAAACAGGTTCTGGAAAATCTACAATTTTATCCTTGATTTCACGTTTGTATGATGTTACCAATGGAAAAATAACAATTGACGGAAACGAAATCAGTACTTTAAACTTAAATGATTTAAGAAACAGTATCGGAATTGTGCCTCAGGACGCTTTCTTGTTTTCGGATACTATTAAAAATAACATCAAATTCGGAAATCAAAATGCTTCTGACGAAGAAGTTATTGCAGCAGCTAAAAACGCTGTAGTACATGACAATATTATTGCTTTTAACAAGCAATACGACACCATTTTGGGCGAAAGGGGCATTACACTTTCTGGTGGACAAAAGCAACGTGTGTCTATCGCGAGGGCTATTATTAAAAATCCGGCGATTTTGCTTTTTGATGATTGTTTGTCTGCAGTTGATACAGAAACTGAAGAAACAATTCTAAATAATTTATTTGAGTTTTGTAAAGATAAAACTACAATAATTGTCAGTCATAGAGTTTCTTCAGCTAAAAATGCCGACAAAATCATCATTCTTGAAAATGGTAGGATTATTCAACAAGGCTCTCATAATCAATTAATAAATCAAGAAGGTTATTATGCATCGTTATATTTAAAACAACTTTCGGAAAAAGAATTACTTTAATTGTTGCGTAATCGATAAATTTTTATGATTTTTGAGTACTATTAATTCCAAAAATGATAGAACGTATTATGAGAGAAAATGACATGTTAGAAAAAGAAGAGATTTTTTCTAAAGTATTACGAGCAGGAAGAAGAACTTATTTCTTTGATGTGAGAGCTACTAAAGCTGACGATTATTATATCACGATTACCGAAAGCAAAAAATTTACTGAAGAAGATGGTTCTTTTCATTTTAAGAAACACAAAATTTATTTATACAAAGAAGATTTTAGTGCTTTTGCTGAAATATTAGAAGAAATGACTTCGTACGTTTTAAACCACAAAGGCGAAGAAGTAATCTCTGAAAGACATCAAAAAGATTTCAAAAAAGAATACGGTTCTGATAAAGCTGAAACACACAGAACAAGCTTTACTGATATTGATTTTGACGATATTTAGTCTGATATAACTTTTTTTTAAAGAAAGTACAAGTCCAATGTGTCCAGCATTTTGGACTTTTTTTATACATTTAAATTCTCAATTTTAATTTTTTAGGTTTTTTGGAATTTTTGAGATTTGGATTTTAAAATTTGAGATTATTAAAAGCAATAAACTATTTAAAATGAAAAAAATAACACTTTTACTTTGTTTCTTATTTATTGGAATCTCTTCATTTTCTCAAAATTCAGAATACGAAACAAAATCAAACATTCAATATCATAATACAGCAACCAACAAAGCTGACAATTATATTAACGAAAGATGTGTTCTGGACATTTATTATCCAAAAAACACAAAAGGCTTTGCTACTATTGTTTGGTTTCATGGAGGAGGATTAACAGGCGGTGATAAAGAGATTCCGGAAGCTTTAAAAAATAAAGGTTTTGCCATTATTGGAGTTAATTACAGGCTTTCGCCGAAAGTAAAAGCAGCAAAAGCGATTGAAGATGCCGCGGCTGCAGTAAGCTGGGCATTTAACAATATTACTCATTATGGAGGTGACCCTTCATCAATATTTGTTTCAGGACATTCGGCAGGTGGATATTTGGGAATGATGATTGGTTTGGATAAAAAATATCTTCAAAAAGAAGGGATTGATGCGAATAGAATTGCCGGTCTTATCCCGTTCAGCGGACAATGTATCACACACTTTGAAATTAGACAAGAAAACGGAATTCCGGAAAAACAGCCTACAATTGATGCTTTTGCACCTTTATACCACGTTCGCGCAGATGCTCCGCCGCTTTTATTGATTACAGGAGACCGCGAATTAGAAATGTTAGGCCGATATGAAGAAAACGCTTATATGGCCAGAATGATGAAATTAGTGGGGCATACACAAACAAAACTGTATGAATTAGACGGCTACGGCCACGGCATGACTGAACCTGCTTTTCCTTTATTGGTAAACGAAGTCAACCGAATTTTAAAAGAGAAACAAACTAAAAAATAACATATAATTCCACGGCAATGGAAACACAACTTTTAATTTTACCGGGATTAGGAAATTCCGGAGAGAAACACTGGCAGACCTTTTGGCATGAAAAATTCAAAAACTCAATTCGTTTAATTCAGGACAATTGGGATGAGCCTGTTCGAGAAGACTGGATTTCACGTCTAAACGAAGCCGTTGTAAAACTCGAAAAACCAACTATTTTAGTGGCGCACAGCCTGGCTGTTTCATTAGTTTTACATTGGGCAGAAACCAATTCAAATAAAAATATTATTGGCGCTTTATTAGTAGCTCCTGCCGATGTTGATTCACCTGAACATACTCCGGATATTATTAGAAATTTTTCTCCAATGCCGCTCTATAAATTGCCTTTCCCTTCAATAGTTGTGGCCAGCGAAAATGATCCGTACGCTTTATTTGAAAGAAAACAATATTTTGCAGAAAAATGGGGAAGTGATTTTGTAAATGTTGGCGAACTTGGCCACATTAACTCTGATTCTGATTTAAGATATTGGGAAGAAGGTCAGTTGATATTGCAGAAGTTGATTGAGAAAGTTTCTTAGCATACACTCTCAGTCACAGTTTTCAGTTTTTAATATGCTGATCACTGTGACTGAGACTGAAAACTGCGGCTGCAAACTATCCTATACGCAGTCCATTTGCTATTTTAAAATCGGGAGCCAATAAAATAACATCCCCCTCCTCGCCTACAGCGCCTAGAACCAGACATTCACTCATAAATTTTCCAATTTGCTTTTTAGGAAAATTTACAACAGCAACGATTTGTCTGTTTACCAAATCTTCTTTTTTGTATCGTTTTGTAATTTGTGCAGATGATTTTCTAATACCAATTTCGACACCAAAATCTATTGTGAGCTGAAAAGCAGGTTTTCTGGCTTCAGGAAAATCATTTACTTCAATAATTGTTCCTACGCGCATATCTGTTCTTTCAAATTCATTCCAGGTTAAATCCATTTTTAAAATTGTTTATTTACAAACCTATAAATTTTGTAAGTAATACAACTAATTCTATAACCTGTTTTTTCATACTACCATTAATTTTACTACATATATACGAGTAACTAATTAGTAAAAAATATAAACAATGGAAAATAGTGTAATAAATGCCAATCCAACTCTTAGAGATTTAGATTTTGATATACAACAATTAAATACGGATAAATATATTGAAACGGCCAAAAATGTAAAGCTTTATGTAAAAGATTACGGAAAAGGAAAACCGGTTATTTTAATTCACGGATGGCCGCTTTCTAATGAAATGTGGGAATATCAAATTGATTTTTTGGTTAAAAATAATTACCGCGTAATTGCTTATGACCGCCGTGGTTTTGGTAAATCCTCTCAGCCTTGGGATGGATACGATTATGATACTTTAACTGATGATTTAAGTGAAATTATAGAACAACTTCAATTAGAAAATGTGACTTTGGTAGGTTTCTCAATGGGAGGCGGCGAAGTAGTTCGTTACTTTAGCAGACATCAGGGAAAAGGTGTAGTCAAAGCAGCTTTAATTTCGTCTATTATTCCATTTTTATTAAAAACCGAAGATAATCCCGAAGGACGTCCAAAAGAAAAAACGGAAGCAACTGCAGCTTCAATACACGAAGACAGAATTGGCTTTTTAGATAATTTTGGTAAAACCTTTTTTGGAGTAAATATTATTAATAAACCATTAAGCACTCCTTTGTTGGAGTATTACCGAAATTTATGTTCTGCAGCTTCTCCAAGAGCAACATTGCAATGCGGAGAGTCATTAAATACTACTGATTTTAGAGATGAACTTCATACGATTAAGGTTCCGACTTTAATAATTCACGGAGACGATGATAAAAATGTTCCTATTGAAGTCAGCTCCGAAAAAACAGCAAAAGCAATTCAAAACAATACTTTCATTGTTTACGAAGGTGCGCCGCACGGCTTATTCTATACCGAAAAAGATAAATTAAATAAAGACTTACTTGAATTTTTAAATTCATAAAAATAAATTTAGCCAAAGATTGAACAGATTTAAGTGATTTTTTTTTAGATTAAATTTTATTTAAAATTATTAAATCTGTTCAATCTCTGTTTAAAAAAATTACTCCATTCAGAAAAATAACATTTTTTCTTGTGCTCTTTTTTTTACAGAATTTTAAAGCTATTTTTGAGAATTAATATTCAATAAAAATGGCACGAACTTCTTCAAATATGATTTCGCTTGGAACAATTGCTCCAGAATTTAATCTACCGGATACAAATTCGAATAACATGTATTCGTTTGAGGATTTAAAAGGATCAAAAGGAACTCTTGTTATTTTTATGTGCAATCATTGTCCGTTTGTGCTTCATGTAATCAATGAAATCGTTATGATTGCCAATGATTATCGTGTTCAGGGACTTGGCGTAATTGCTGTCTCAAGCAATGATATTGTAAAATATCCCGAAGATAGTCCAGAATTAATGACTGATTTTGCTTTAGAACATAAAATTGATTTTCCATATTTGTTTGATGAAACTCAGGAAACGGCCAAAGCTTATGACGCTGCCTGTACGCCTGATTTTTATTTATTCGACAATCAGGATCGCTTGTTTTACAGAGGACAATTAGATGATTCAAGGCCCGGAAACGGAATTCCGTTAAGCGGAACTGACTTAAGAAATGCTATTGATGCCTTGATTTATAATCGAACTTTAAATGAAATTCAGAAACCAAGTATTGGCTGTAATATCAAATGGAAATAAAGATTGCCAGCATTTAAAAAACTTTACCTATCTTTGTAAATCAAATTAACATTCCTCATTGTGAGCACTATAACAATATTTACAGTTTCTGCTTTGCAGTTTTCTTTTAGAAGAAGACCGCTTTCTGCTGTATTTATTTCGCATAGTAAGGCCTTTATCAATTAGGCCTCCGTCTATTTCATTTCTTCTTTCAGGCGGAGGATTTACATCAATTTAAACATTTATTTATTTGACAAAATGAATTTTGGTCAGATATTTTTTTGTTTTTCAAATTAACCATTTTAAGTATTTTCCTGCTTTAAAAAGCAGGTTACCAAATAACTTGTTTTAAAAAGCATAAAAGAAGAAAAATCATTCAAAAAATAAAACAATAAATTCAATATAGATATGAAACCAACACCCACTTTCTGTAAATCAGATTATCAATTTTTAAGAGAATTGATTTTAAAAAGTAAAAATTCAACAAATACTAAAGAAGCAAATCAGCTTTCACAAGAATTAGACCGTGCTGTAATAAGTAAAGAGAGCGAACTGGACAATTCAGTTATCAGGATCAATTCTCTAGTAACAATTGAAGATGTAAACGCAAAAAAACAAATGAAAATTCAAATCGTTTTACCATCAGCAGCAGATGTAAAACAATCTAAAATTTCAATTCTGGCACCTTTAAGTGTAGCTATTATTGGTTTTAAAGAAAATGATGAAGTTGATTGGGAACTGCCGGCCGGCATAAAAACTTTAAAAATAATTGCGGTAGATAATACGGCTGTACATCATTCATAACTTTTTAAACACCTCATTCTGTGAAGGTGTTTTTTTATATCTAATTGAAAACAAAAAACCTGTCCAATACTTTATTGAACAGGTTTTTTGTTTTTTTTGAAATACAAATTACAATTGCGAATGAAGATAATTTGTTATCGAAGCCATTTTTATATCGTCAAGCTTTGCTTTCTTCTGCATGCGAACCAAAATGGGCTGCCATTCTTCTTTACTAAATTTAGTTGGCTCATATAGTTTATGACATCTTACACAACTGTTTTCGTACAAATTTTTACCTTCTGCTAATTCTGGCGTTAATTCAACAGATGCTACTGTTTCTGCTGCGGGCGTCGTAACTGCAGAAGCAACAGCAGTTGATTTTGTTGAGCTGCACGCGGCTAAAAATAATACCGAAAAAGTGATACTTACTATTCTTAATTTCATCTTGTTTTTGTTTCGTTTTTAAGTAAAAATAAAAAAATCCCATTCGATAACCGAATGGGATTCTAGTTTAAAACAATTTTAAATTGTCTTATATATTCTTATTTCACGTCCATTAACTCAACGTCAAAAATCAATGTTGCATTTGGCGGAATAACTCCTCCAGCTCCAGCTGGTCCGTATCCTAAATCAGAAGGAATTACAAAACGAGCTTTGTCTCCAACTTGTAATAAAGCAATACCTTCGTCCCATCCTTCGATAACTTGTCCAACTCCTAATTTAAATTCGATTGGTTTTTTGCGTGGGTAAGATGAGTCAAAAACTTTTCCGTTTTCTAACGATCCTTCGTAGTGAACAGAAACTGTTTTTCCAGCTTCAGCTCTTTTACCTTCACCTTTTTGAATCATTTTGTAACGTAAACCGCTTTCTGTTTTATCAAAACCAGCCGCTAATTGTTCCATTTTCGCTTCAGATTCTGCTTTTAAAGCTGCTTCACGTTTTAGACGTGCCCCTTTTAAACCAACAAAAGCTTCAATTGCATTCCATTTTTGAGCTTCTTCACCTACTCTGATAATCTCTAAAGTTTCTAAAGCATCTCCTTGAGCTACTGCATCAACAATATCTTGTCCTTCTACAACGTAACCAAAAACACTATGTTTTCCGTCTAACCAAGGAGTTGGAACGTGTGTAATGAAAAATTGAGAACCATTACTACCAGGACCAGAGTTAGCCATAGATAAAACTCCCGGACGATCGTGTTTTAAACTTGATACAAATTCGTCATCAAATTTATAACCAGGATCTCCAGTTCCAGTTCCTTTAGGACATCCACCCTGAATCATAAAATCAGGAATTACTCTATGAAAGTTTAATCCGTCATAGAATTTTTGTCCTTGAGGTTTTACTTTATTTTCCATATTTCCTTCTGCAAGAGCAACAAAGTTCCCTACAGTTCCAGGTGTCAAATCGTGTGTAAGTTTTACTAAAATCGAACCTTTGCTTGTGTTGAATTTAGCGTATATTCCGTTTTCCATTGTTGTTATTTTTTAATTGAACGCAAATTTACAAATTAATTCTCTATCATTTTGCGTGAAAAATACAAGTATCCTTAATTACTAAATTTTCAAGATTAATAACTGATATTTTCGTATCCTCATCAAAATTGTTTGTCCGTTTTACAATTTTACCATACGGTCTTCTTTTTAAGAATATCGTATCGTTTCTTAGAATTGTGTTCTCATCAAAAACGATTATATCACTTAATCCGCATGGAATTCCGCATTTCCAGACATATTTTTTTATTTCTTCATCAGAAAGTGTCTTTTGACAACCTATAATCAAAAATAAGCCTGCAAAAACTGCCGTTTTTTTCATTTTAAACTTGTTTTTTAGACTTAGTTTTATAAGTCAATCCGTAAACAACTAATGATAATAACGATAAAATGACACATCCTATTGTAACAGCATGCCATCCACCCAGTTTCCACAATAATAATCCGTAAGCAGATCCTGCAGCAGTTCCTAAAAAGCTAAACGACATAAATACTGTATTTAGTCTGTTTCTGGCTTCTGGCAATAATGAATAAACTCGTGTTTGATTTGAAATATGAACACCCTGAATTCCAATGTCGATAAATACAATTCCAATTGCAATTCCAATTACGCTTTCTATAGCAAAATAGAAAACCAAGAAGCTTATCAATATCAATAAACAACCATATCCTACTGCAATTCTGGAATTTCCTTTATCACCAATTCTTCCAACTAAAGGCGCGGCTAAAGCTCCAGATGCACCTACAATTCCAAATAAACCAATTGTGGCGCTATTAAAATGAAACGGCTCTCCTGAAAGCAATAAAACCATTGTAGTCCAGAACGCTCCAAACTGAGCAAAACTGAATACGTTGATTGCCGTTGCTTCGCGCAGAACCGGCTGTGTTTTTATAAGAGTAAATAAGGATTGAATTAATTGGCCGTAAGTTCCTTTAAACTGAGGTTTATTAACTGGAAATTTACTTTGAATGACAAAAAAGATTAAGAGACAAATTCCGGCCGCAATAAAAAACATCGATCTCCAGCCCAAAACCTGCCCTATAAAACCACTTAAGGTTCTGGAAAGTAAAATTCCGACTAATAAACCGCTCATGATGGTTCCAATAACTTTTCCTCTTTGTTCAGGCGTACTTAATGAAGCAGCCAAAGGCAAAATAAGCTGTGGCACTATCGAGGTTATTCCAATTAACAAAGAAGCAATTTGTAAAATAAGAAAACTCTTGGCCGTTGCAGCAATAAGCAAAGCAATAACTGAAGCAAAAGTGGTAATTAATATCTGTTTTTTTCGTTCTAATTTATCGCCAAGCGGCACCATAAAAAACAAACCAATAGCGTATCCGGCCTGAGTTAAATATGTGATGGTTCCGGCGCTGGCTTCCGGAATTTTAAATTCGTTGGCAATTAAAACAATTAAAGGCTGGCAGTAATAAAGATTTGCAACTATAAGACCAGTGCAAACTGCCATAAACAGGACGTTGGTTTTAGATAAATTCATTTTGCAAAAATACCGATCTAATCTTAATCAAAACTTTAAAATAATTATAAAATTTATAAATTTAAGATCAGATCGAGGTTTTTAAATGATAATTCTCTTGATTTAAAATTTTTAAGGTTTGAGAAAATCTTCTCTTGCCGGGCCAAAAACATCTGTAAGCATACCACTTTCTAAGCATACAACTCCATGAATTGCGTGGGGCGGAATGTAAAAACTATCGCCTTCTTTTAAAGTTTCCGTTACGCCGTTTATCGTTACATCAAATTTTCCGCTTGCCACATACGTAACTTGTGTATGATAATGTTCGTGCAAAACACCAATTCCTCCGGTTTCAAAATGTACATTTACAAGCATAACTCTGTCATCAAAAGCCAGAATTTTGCGTTTGATTCCTTCTCCTACTACTTCCCACTCTATTTCGTCTCCTTTTATAAACTCTTTGCTTGTTCCTATATCCGACATAACTTTCAAAATTGATTTTTACAAAAATAAGACATTTTGATGATTATCTTTAAATCAATTGTTTTGAAATAAAATCAGCACTTGCTTTAATAGACTGAAATGAATTTACTGCAAAATTATTTTCCTGTTCTACAAAAAAATGAACGAGTCCGGATTGTTTTGCTTCTTTAAAGAAAGGCTTAAAATCAATTAATCCAGATCCGACTTCTGTATTCAGCGTCTGATTTTTTTTATCCATATCCTTGACGTGCCACATTTTGAAACGTCCGGGATTTGCTTTGAATAATTGCAGCGGATCATATCCTGAGAAAATTACCCAATACAAATCTAATTCAAAGTAAACTAGTTTTTTATCTGTTTCATTCAATAAAATCTCATAACCCGTGATGCCGTCATGTTTTTGAAACTCGAAATCATGATTATGATAGGCTAATTTTAAACCCGCATCTGCACACATTTTTGAGGCCTGATTTAATCGTGAAGCAATTTTTTTATAATCATCAATATTTTTTCTAAAAGGTTCATCAACCCACGGAACAGTTAAAAATTCACTTTTAAGAATCTTTGCTGCTTCAATTGAAGCTATGAGTTCAGTTGTATTTCCATCATATAAAAAACTTCCTAAATTATAATGTCCGCTTACTGCTTTTAAATTATTTTCATCTAAAATCTTTTTTAATTCAATTGAAGACAATCCCCAAAACTGATCTTTAATCGAAAAACCATACGTTTCTACATTCGTATATCCTGAAGCGGCCACTTTTTCTAAAGTCGTATTTACATTTTTTGGAAGTTCTTCGCGCAATGTGTACAACTGCAAACCTATTTCTTTCTTTTTCATAGAAAATGCTAATGAGGGTAAAGCCAAAACTGCTGTCGCAGCAAGGCTGGTATGAATTAAAAAATTTCTTCTTGTGATCATCTTAATTATAATTCAAAATGTGGCTTGATCAATGAATAATATCTAAATCTTTTTTCATATCCAGATATTCTTCAGTTAAATTATTTCTTTTAAAATAATTTTCTAAATTGGTCAGTCTGTTCTTATTATCATACTTAATACATGAACTTAATTTTTGCTGACAAACAGAACATAATCGTATCGAATGTCTGTCAGTTTCGCTCATACTATTGGTTCCATTCATAACGCAATTTGCATTTGTACAATGATGTAAACCAAACATATGTCCAATTTCATGAGAACTAATTTTAAGTAATCGGGATAAACAGAGATTAAAATTCTCAGAAGTCAATTCTCCATCCTGCAGTCTGTAAATAGAACTTACTCCCACTTTATCCCGATAAGACGCCAATCCAAAAACATAATTCCATTCTGGTTTCGGGTATAAATCGACTTCAGAAAGTCCCATTAAGGCAATTCTGTTTAGAGGTTTTTCTTTCTTTAAAATGCTGTCCAAAAGATAGCCTGCCAGAAATTGTTCATGATTTTCATAAAGCATTCTTCTAGCCGATTTGGGAACGACATTATTTGAAATTGCTTCTAAAGTTTTTGTTTTTAATTGAAAGTAAATTTCCAGATATTCATTTAATAATTCTATCTGTTTTTTTTGCAATACAGTAAAATTTCCGATAGGTCGTATATAAATAATATTCGACTCCTTTGTTGGAACAATATGTTTAGATTTTTCATATTGTTCAAAAGTCTGCCCATTTTCTTTATGCGAAAACAACCAATCTCCATAAGCAGGTTTTCCTAGTTTAACATCATTAATTTCAATACTTTTGAAATACGGATCTTTGGGCTTGGGCTGGGATTTATTATCTGAATCTTTCTGTTTGTTACAAGCGCAAAATAATAGAAGAAGGAAGATGGTTATTTTTTTCATTTATTTCTTTGAATCTATTTAAAAAGCAATTTTAAATTAATTCCTTAAAAATAAACTTTTCGTCATAATCGACTTCAAATTTTTCAAGAAAATTCATGTACTCTTCTCTAAATTTTCTTTTCATGACGCTGTTCTTGATTCTCAATATAATTATAACGGCATTTAATTGAGATTTGCTATATGAAAATGCTCCATATCCTTCTTGCCATTCAAGAAAAAAAAATCAATCCTAGTATGAATTTGTTCCGTAGAGACTACATTTATTTGGCTGTCAACAAATTCATTCCGTGAATCTTTTGGGAATCTATTGCCTGTGGAGGATAATTCTGTTTCTCTTTTCTTGTTGAAGTCACTTTCCCATCTTTATTTATATATACATAATTGTAGTTCCAATAATTTTGTCCTGCTATTTTTGAACCATCAGAATGCTCCATGTTAGTAAAAACCTGATCTGCATATACCAGGATTTCACCATTCTCATTGTCAGCTAAGGTTCTGACAGGTGATCCCCATGTTTTAATTAGTTTTGATTTTGATTCTCCTATCGCAACTTCCATCGAATTTTTAGTACTGGAGCAAGAAACAAGAAGAACAAACATAACGGTCATTAGTAGTATCTTTTTCATAAAGTTAGTTTTTGGGTCTGTATTACTTGTTTTTTATATAATTAAGCATTGTAATAATACCTGAAATTAATACTTATTTATTTACACAATTATAATCGAATGTTATATAATTGTCATTTAACATTCTGTAAAACAACATATTGAACTTTAAAGTTTTTTATAACAAAAAATGTATTAAAAGAAGGTTTCAAATTATTTGCTTTTCGTTTTTTAGAATGCCAATTATTAACTTGTATCTTTGCATCCTAGAATAATTACAGAAAAAAATGCGAATTGACATTATAACGATTTTGCCGGAATTATTAAGAAGTCCGTTTGAGGCTTCGATTATGAAACGTGCTATAGATAAAGGTTTAGTAGAAGTACATTTTCATAATTTACGCGATTATACCACCAATAAACAAAAAAGCGTAGATGATTATCAGTTTGGCGGAGGTGCCGGAATGGTTATGATGGTACAGCCAATAGATGATTGTATTACACATTTAAAAAGCCAGCGCGAATACGACGAAATTATTTATATGTCGCCCGATGGTGAAACTTTAAACCAAAAAATGGCGAATAAAATGTCGATGTATGAAAACATAATCATTTTATGCGGACATTATAAAGGTGTTGATCAACGTGTAAGAGATCATTTTATTACCAAAGAAATTTCTATTGGCGATTATGTTTTATCTGGCGGAGAATTAGGCGCTTTAGTTTTATCTGACGCATTAATTCGCTTAATCCCTGGTGTTTTAAGTGATGAAACCTCAGCTTTGACTGATAGTTTTCAGGATAATTTACTTTCAGGACCAATATATACAAGACCAGCAGATTATAAAGGATGGAAAGTCCCTGAAGTTTTAACAAGCGGACATTTTGCTAAAATTGAAAAATGGCGTGAAGACAAGGCATACGAACATACAAAAAACAGACGTCCGGATTTATTAGAAGATCATTAGAAAAAGTTTACAGTCACAGTTTTCAGTTTAATTTTGATAACTGAAAAACTGTGACCGATAACTGTGACTGAAAACTATCCGTCGTAATTCATCGAAACAATCGCTTGGTTTGTTAGTTCGATATCTAAAATATGATCTTGAGAAAAAGTGTCTCCTACTGAAATCAAAGTTTCAATATCTCCTGAATTATTAAGCGTTATTTGAATACTGTAAATATCTAAAGTATCATACCAATAATCATTGGCTTGTATATTAGTAAATTCATTGTTTTGATTGTAAAATTTAATTAATTCGTTTTTGCAATCTGAAAGCCCGTTGATATGTTTAAAAATTGTATCTGAATATTTTTCAATATCCAAATCAGGAATATATATAGAGATTTTTCCTTTTACATTTTTATTGAATATTACAATCTCCTTTTGAGGGATTTCAAACTTATTATTATCTTCCTTAGAAATTTTAAAATCTGATAAAGTCAGCTTAGGCAGTTCTTTCTTTTCCTTAAGTTTTCTAATATCTTTTATACTAAAATTATTACCATGTGATTTGGCTTTTTGCTCCATTACATATAATTTAGAAACCTCTTTATTGTTACTCAAGTCTACAATTTCTTTAAAAACTTCATACGCCGATTTATGAAACCCTAAAAGAATATATACGTTTGAAAGTACTAAATTATCTTCTTTACTTTTGTCCACATTCTCCAATTCATAAAGCAGATCATAAATGTTTTCTACACTTTCTTTTGAGTCGTTTGATTTTCTAAATGCATTAGAAAACTCAATATATTGTTTCAAATAATTTTTCTCCATTCAATTTTATCCTATAATTGCATTCTGTTTATTACGAATATAAGATTTCTATTTCTTAAAAGTAAAAGAAAGACTTTATTTGGGGGATTTTAAAAAGGAAAAAACTTAAAATTATGACTAAAAAACTCATACTAATACCCCTTTTATCAGCGGCTTAAAATAATTTACAATTTATAATTCATAATTTATATTTATTTTCTACATTTGCACCCGAATTAGACTAACCTCTGGCGAGATCCGTGAATGTTACTCTATTAAACTATAATAATAAAATTATCATGGCAGATTTATTAAAATTCGTTCAAACCGAATTCGTTGCTAAAAAAGATTTCCCTGCTTTTGGAGCTGGAGATACTATCACAGTTTTCTACGAAATTAAAGAGGGTGAAAAAACAAGAACTCAGTTTTTTAAAGGAGTTGTTATTCAAAGAAGAGGTTCTGGTAACACAGAAACTTTCACGATTCGTAAAATGTCTGGAGCTATTGGAGTTGAGCGTATCTTCCCAGTAAACTTACCAGCTTTACAAAAAATCGAAATCAACAAAAAAGGTGCAGTTCGTAGAGCTAGAATTTTCTACTTCAGAGAACTTACTGGTAAAAAAGCTAAGATTAAAGATAAAAGAAGATAATCATTTATCAATCTGTTATAAAAAACTCGTTTCATACTATTTGAAACGAGTTTTTTTTATGTCTTTTTTTTAACCAATATCAAAACTGTAATTTTTTAATATCAAAATCATCGATTTAGCAATTTTACGAAATCGTATTAGCAATCTGATAATTTCAGCAATTATCAGGAAATCTAAACCGTTTTCGGACTGTTTTTATTATATTTGCTCCGCTCGTTTTGAGCCGACATATACCTTTTACATCGCCATTCTTTGACGACACGATTATAAAAAAAAAAAAAAATGACACAGAATTCAAAAATTTTTTACACCTTAACTGATGAGGCGCCATTATTGGCGACGTACTCTTTATTACCTATTGTTCAGGCTTTTACATCTACTGCTGGTATTGCTATTGAAACTAGAGATATCTCTTTGGCAGGAAGAATTTTATCTAATTTTCCTGAGTCTTTAACAGATGCTCAAAAAACAGGAGATGCTCTTGCAGAACTTGGTCAATTAGCTACGCAGCCAGAAGCTAACATTATCAAGTTACCAAACATTTCGGCATCTGTACCACAATTAAAAGCGGCTATTGCTGAATTACAATCTCACGGTTACAACATTCCTAATTTCCCGGAAGATCCTCAAAATGATGCTGAAAAGGAAATTAAAGCAAAATATGCAAAAGTATTAGGTTCTGCTGTAAACCCTGTTTTACGTGAAGGAAACTCAGATCGTAGAGCGCCAAGAGCAGTTAAAAACTTTGCAAAAGCAAATCCACACTCAATGGGTGCATGGTCTGCTGACTCAAAAACTAAGGTAGCTTCAATGACTGGAGGTGATTTTTACGGAAGTGAAAAATCATTGACTGTAAACGAAGCAAACGATGTAAAAATCGAATTTGTTGCAAAAGACGGAACTACAACTGTTTTAAAAGCAAGCACGCCGCTTAAAGCTGGAGAAATCATCGACAGCTCTGTTTTAAGTGTAAAAAAATTAAAATCTTTTGCTGCTGATGCCATTGCCGAAGCTAAAAAAGAAGGTGTTTTACTTTCTGTGCATTTAAAAGCTACAATGATGAAAGTTTCAGATCCAATTATCTTTGGCGCTATCGTTGAAGTATATTTTGCTGATCTTTTCAAAAAATACGAAACTTTATTTGCAGAATTAAACGTTGATACTAAAAATGGCTTAGGTGATATCTATGCTAAAATTGCAGGAAGACCTGAGCAGGCTGAAGTTGAAGCTGATATTACTAAAGCTATCGAAAACGGACCAGCTTTAGCAATGGTTAATTCTGATAAAGGAATTACAAACTTACACGTTCCTTCTGATGTTATTGTTGATGCTTCTATGCCGGCAATGATTCGTACTTCTGGACAAATGTGGAACAAAGAAGGTAAGGCACAAGATACAATTGCAGTTATTCCAGATCGTTCTTATTCTGGAATTTACACAGCAACTATAGATTTCTGTAAAAAACACGGTGCTTTTGATCCTAAAACAATGGGAAGTGTTCCTAACGTTGGATTAATGGCTCAAAAAGCAGAAGAATACGGATCTCACGATAAAACTTTTCAAATAAAAGGTGATGGTGTTGTTCGCGTTGTTGATGCAAACGGAACTGTTTTAATGGAACAAAACGTTGAAACAAACGATATTTTCAGAATGTGCCAGGCAAAAGATGCTCCTATTCAGGACTGGGTTAAATTGGCTGTAAACAGAGCTCGTTTATCTAGTACTCCGGCCGTTTTCTGGTTAGACGAAAACAGAGCACACGATAGAGAATTAATCGTAAAAGTTCAAAAATATCTTAAAGACTACGATACTACAAACTTAGATATCCGTATTTTAAACCCGGTTGCTGCTACAGAATTTACTTTAGACAGAATCATCAAAGGTTTAGATACTATCTCTGTAACAGGAAACGTTTTACGTGATTACCTTACAGATTTATTCCCAATTTTAGAATTAGGAACTTCTGCAAAAATGTTATCTATCGTTCCTTTAATGAATGGTGGCGGATTATTCGAAACCGGTGCTGGTGGATCTGCTCCTAAACACGTTGAGCAATTTACAGAAGAAGGATATTTACGTTGGGATTCATTAGGAGAATTTTTAGCTCTTGGTGCTTCATTAGAGCATTTAGGGCAAACTTTAGACAATTCTAAAGCAATTGTTTTAGCTGAAACTCTAGACGAAGCAAATGATAAATTCTTAGCAAACGATAAATCTCCGGCTCGTAAAGTGGGGCAGATTGACAATC
Source organism: Flavobacterium sp. HSC-32F16 (assembly GCF_024171645.1). Taxonomy (GTDB): domain Bacteria; phylum Bacteroidota; class Bacteroidia; order Flavobacteriales; family Flavobacteriaceae; genus Flavobacterium. Next base: position 140,357 of record NZ_JALKAC010000003.1, read on the forward strand.
GTGGTTCTCACTTTTACCTTGCATTCTACTGGGCTCAGGCTTTAGCTGCTCAAAATAAAGATGCAGAATTGAAAGCGATCTTTACTCCAATTGCTGCTGAATTTGAAGCAAACGAAGCTAAAATCGATGCAGAATTAATTGATGCACAAGGAAAAGCTCAAAGTATTGGCGGTTATTACCAGCCAACTCCTGAGTTAATAAGCAAAGCTATGCGTCCTAGCGAAACATTCAATGCTATTATTGCTAAAATTAAATAATTTAAACGCACAGCGTGCGTCTCAATACTATACCGAAAGGACAACTCACAAGGTTGTCCTTTTTTTATTCTTAACTTATGTTTAACAAAAGTTCGTCTGTAATATTTAGTAAGAATCACTATCTATGTATATCAAAACCAGTACAATGATTACAAAAAAACTCAGCCTTTTTCTAATTATTATCTTTACAACTTTTACTTCTTTTTCTCAAGAAAAATTTACACTAAGCGGTACAATAAAAGATTTTAAAAATAACGAAACTTTAATTGGTGTTAATATTTACATTCCGGCTTTAAAAATAGGAACAACCACAAACGAATATGGTTTTTATTCTATTACAGTTCCTCGCGGTGAACATCAAATAGAAATAAGTTACGTAGGCTACCAAACCATTCAGCAGACGATTGTTTTAAACCAAAACACCAAAAATAATTTTGCCATCAGCGAAAGCGGCGAAGAACTTCAGGAAGTTGTAATTACTGACAATAAAGGCAAAATAAACATTAAGTCTCCCGAAATGAGTGTAAACAAACTCTCAATTTCAACCATAAAAAAAATGCCGGTAGTTTTAGGAGAAGTCGATGTTTTAAAATCTATTTTATTACTTCCGGGAGTTACAAATGCGGGCGAAGGCGCATCAGGATTTAATGTTCGCGGCGGCGGTGCTGATCAGAATTTAATTTTATTAGATGAAGCTACTATTTTTAATTCATCACACGTTTTCGGGTTTTTCTCGGTTTTTAATCCAGATGCTATTAAAGATTTAAAATTGTATAAAGGAGGCATTCCGGCTCGATTTGGAGGACGCGCTTCTTCTGTTTTAGAAATTTACCAGAAAGACGGAAGCAGTAAAAATTTTCATGTAAACGGTGGAATTGGTTTAATCTCAAGCCGTCTTCTTTTAGAAGGCCCAATTGTAAAAGACAAAGGTTCTTTTTTAATTGGAGGAAGAGCTTCTTATGCGCATTTGTTCCTAAAACTATCCGAAGAAAATAAAGATAACTCTGCCTATTTTTATGACTTAAATGCTAAATTCAGTTATAAACTAAACGACAATAACAGCTTATATTTATCTGGCTATTTTGGTCGTGATGTTTTCAGCTTAAATAAAAGTTTTACCAATATTTACGGAAATTCAACTTTAAACCTTAGATGGAATCATTTGTACTCTGATAAACTGTTCTCTAATTTATCTTTAATCTACAGTGATTATTATTACGGACTTGACTTAGATTTCGTGGGTTTCAAATGGGATTCAGGGATTAAAAACTACAATATCAAATACGATTTCAAACATTATATTTCAGATAAATTCAAACTAAATTATGGTTTAAACGGAATTTACTACGAATTCAATCCCGGAACGATCAAACCAAGCGGAAATGATTCCGGAATTAATCCCGATCAGCTGGATAAAAAATATGCTTTTGAACCTTCTGTTTATTTAGATGCCGAAAATCAGCTTTCTAAAAAAATTACTATTGCTTATGGTTTGCGATACAGTTTGTTTTATCGTTTGGGTTCTTCGACTATCAATTATTACGACGATAATAATCCCGTTATTTTCAATTCTGATATGCAGATTTATGAAAAAGGCACGCCAACCTCAACAAAGTATTTTGGCAAAAATAAAGTAATTCAGGATTACAACAACCTTGAACCAAGACTTGCCGTTTCTTATCAATTAAACGAAGATCAATCTGTAAAAGCGAGTTACAATCGTATGGCGCAATATCTTCAATTAATTTCAAACACCTCATCTCCTACTCCTCTTGACGTTTGGATGCCAAGTGACAATTACATCAAACCGCAGATTGCAGATCAGGTGGCTTTAGGTTATTTCAGAAATTTAAAAGACGGTGATTATTCACTTGAAGTTGAAACTTATTACAAGAAAATTCAAAATAGATTAGACTATATTGATGGTGCCGACTTAATTGCTAATGATGCGATCGAACAGGTGATTTTAAACGGAAGAATGCGTGCATATGGTCTGGAAATTATGGTTAAGAAAAACACTGGTAAATTCAACGGCTGGGTTTCTTACACCTTATCAAAATCTGAGCAGCAAACACCCGGAAGAACTCCTGAAGAAATTGGAATTAATGATGGAAAATGGTACAGTTCTGCTTATGATAAAACACATAATTTAGCGATCACATCGGCTTATAATCTAAACGAAAAATGGTCATTTGGCGCTAATTTTGCTTTACAGTCAGGTCAACCGGTTACGTACCCAAACGGACAATATGAGTATTTAGGAATTACAGTTCCTAGTTATGGCCAGCGAAATGAAAACAGGCTTCCGGCTTATCATCATTTAGACGTTTCTGCAACTTTAACACCTCGAAAAAACAAAGACAGAAACTGGAAAGGCGAATGGGTTTTCAGTATTTATAATTTGTACAACCGAAGCAACGCAGCCTCTATCAATTTCAGACAAAATTCTGATACAGGATTAAATGAAGCGGTACGATTATCGATTTTCGGAATAGTGCCGGCGGTTAGTTATAATTTCAAATTTTAAACAATTTTTCTTAACTGAAAATAAAGATCCCATGAAAAAAATAATAATATTCATCTTCTTATTTACATCGTTTTTCTTTACAAGCTGTGAAGATGTTGTCGATGTTGATCTCGATAACGCTCCTCCCAAATTAGTAATTGAAGCTGCCATAAACTGGGAAAAAGGAACAACAGGAAAACAACAATTTATAAAATTAACTACAACAACTGGTTACTTTGAAAATGTAATTCCAACAGTTTCAAATGCCGTAATTTATATCACAAACAGCCAGAATGAAAAATTTAATTTTAATGAAATCCAAAAAACGGGACGTTATGTCTGTAACGATTTTATTCCCGAAATAGATGAAACTTATAAACTGACGATCATAAGTAACGGCACAGCATATACTGCCTCCGAAACATTAAAATCTGTTGCTCCCATTACAAGAATTGAACAAAATAACCAAGGAGGTTTTACAGGAAAAGATATAGAAATAAAAGCCTATTATAACGATCCAGCCGATGAAGATAATTTTTATTTGTACCGATATTTATACTCCAATAAAATAACATCAAACTATTATGTTGATGAAGATAAGTTCTTTCAGGGAAATGAATTCTTCAGCGTTTCAGATGATGATGAACTTGAGACCGGTGATGAAATTGAAATTACACATTACGGAATTTCAAAACAATATTACAATTACATGAGCATTTTGGTGAGTATTGCAGGAAGCAATGTCGGCGGACCTTTTCAATCGCCGCCCGCAACTGTAAAAGGAAATATTATTAATACAACTGACAAAACAAATTATCCGTTAGGCTATTTTTCACTTAGCGAAAAAGAAACAAAAAAATTCAAAATTCAATAATAATGGAAGCAAGAATTGAAACTTTGACTGAGAAAAAACTCATTGGAAAATACATTGATATGTCTTTTATCGAAAATAAAACATTTCAGCTATGGAGCAGTTTTATGCCTAAACGAAAGGATATCAAAAATACTATCGATAATAATTTATATTCTTTAGAAGTTTTCTCTCCAGATCACTTTGATAATTTTGATCCAGCCAAAACATTTCAAAAATGGGCTGCTGTTGAAGTTGAAAATTTAGAGCATGTTCCGCCAAGAATGGAAACTTTAATTGTTCCTGATGGGCTCTATGCCGTTTTTGTTCATTACGGACCTGTTTCAGAAGGACACAAAACGTATCATTCCATATTTGCAGAATGGCTTCCAAAATCAGCATATATTGTTGATGACAGACCCCATTTTGCTGTAATGGATCACAAGTACAAAAAAGACGATCCGGATTCTGAAGAAGAAATATGGATTCCGATAAAAAACAGAGATTGATTTTTCAGTCGTGAAATATTCTTCTTAACTTTCAGATAAAAAAAACATGTTAATCGAAACACTAAAAATACTTTTCAACAGGGATTTAAATAAACTAAAATTCGAAATCGAATCGTATGAAAACGAAAATCAAATTTGGGCAGTTAATCACGATATTTCTAATTCTGGCGGTAATCTTTGTTTACATTTAATTGGAAACCTGAATACTTACATAGGAGCCGAAATTGGAAAAACAGGATATATTAGAAATCGTCCTTTAGAATTTTCTCTAAAAGATGTTCCGAAATCAGAATTAATCCAGAAAATTGAAGATACCATTTTGGTCGTAAATAATGCACTCGACATTTTAACCGAAGCCGATTTACAACAAATTTATCCACAGATAGTTTTTGAGAAAGAAATGACAACCGGATTCTTTTTGATTCATCTTGCTACACATTTAGGCTATCATTTAGGACAGATAAATTATCATAGAAGACTGCTGAATCAGCCATAAAAAATATAATAAAACCGTAAAACCTCAACATATGTAAATGTTTTAGAAATTAGAATTACGAAATCTTTGTACTCTTAATTTTAATTTTTAAAACATGAAACATTTAATAGCTTATTTAGTCTGCATTTGTGCATTACAAACAAAAGCACAAACTTTCAAAAATCCTGATTCGTTATTTGATCCTGCACCGTATGGTTTCAGTCATGCATCTTCAGTAAAAACATCTGGAGAACTGGTTTATATTTCTGGTCAGAGCGGCGGTTTTGGCAAAGAACATATTTTAAGTTCAAACTTTAGAGAACAAGTTCAAACGGCTTTAAAAAACCTGACAACAATTTTAAATAATTATGAGCTAAAGCCAGAAAATGTAATGAAAATTACAATTCTTATCGTAGACCATTCCTCAGAAAAACTAAAAATATGGGAAGAAGAAATGAGCAAAACATGGAAAAACAAACCATTTCCCGCAAGTACATTAATTCCTGTACCCAGATTAGCACTGGACAAAATGTTGATAGAAGTTGATGCCGTTGCCTTTAAATCCAATTAAATAAGCAGATCTCCAAGTCAAAGCCCGTAAGTTTTGTACATTTGCGACATATTTTAAAAAACATCTACATGTCATCACATCATATAGTTCGCGACGATCAGGAACCCGCTTTAATAATTGCCAATGGAGCAGCCTGTAATCCCGAATTATTAGGACAATTGCTCGAATGGTCTCCGTTGGTTATCGTGCTAGATTCAGCGATGGAAAGAGTGGTTGAATTAGGGATTAAAGTCGATGTGCTGCTTGGTGATTTTGACCGTGGTTTTGACCCAGAAATTTATAAAACTTCGCAATATCCTATTGAAATTGTCCACACGCCAGATCAGGATAAAACCGACTTAGAGAAGGCTTTTGATTATTTGGTTAAAAGAAAAATCCCTGCCGTAAATGTAGTCTGGGCAACCGGAAGACGTGCCGATCATACCATAACAAACCTTACAAATATTGTTCGTTACCGTGATTTACTTAAAATCGTAATTCTAGACGATCATTCGAAGATTTTCCTTCTACCAACAAAATTCGAAAAATGGTATACTGCAAAAACTCCAATTTCCTTAATTCCAATTGGCGTTGTAAATGGTATTTATTCAACCAATTTAAAATATGAATTGAATGATGATACCCTGACAATGGGTTACAGAACCGGAAGCAGTAATTCGGTTTTAGAAGATGGTCTTATATCAATTTCTCATACAAACGGAGATTTGTTGTTAATGGAATGCTTTGATTAAAAGCTAAAAAAATAAAAAGTCCATGCGGGACGGAATATTTATAGTTTAAAATATCTTGTACTAATTAAAGCTCCAGCGTGGTGACACACAATATAAATGTCGCTCCGCTGCAGCTTTAATTACCCCTAAATTAAATCCCTGTAAATATTACGCTCCTTCGGAGCTTTCTTAAAAAAAGGAATATCTATCTTTACGCAGAAATAAATCAAAAATGAAAGCAGAAAACAATTCTCAAAAAGACAATTTACATCCTAGAAATCTTCACCGTTCGCGATATGATTTTGAACTTCTGATCACTAATTGTCCTGAATTAAAAGCTTTTATTTCCATAAATAAATACGGAATCGAAACCGTTGATTTCAGTAATCCGCTTGCTGTAAAAACTTTAAACAAAGCTTTACTGCAAACCTATTACGATATTCAGAATTGGAATATTCCTAAAAATTATCTGTGTCCGCCAATTCCGGGACGCGCTGATTATATTCATTATATAGCCGATTTATTAGCAGAAACAAACAATAACCAAATTCCCGAAGGTAATTCTGTCATGGGACTGGATATTGGAACGGGTGCAAATTTAATCTATCCGATATTAGCAAATTCAATTTACAACTGGAGTTTTGTTGCAACAGACATTTATAAAAGTTCAATTGAAAACGCAAGTAAAATTATCGAAGCCAATCCAAGATTAATTGATGCCATTAGTCTACAACAGCAGACTGAACCTCGATTTATTTTCAAAAACATTATAATTCCAGAAGACCGATTTACATTCACCATGTGCAATCCGCCTTTTCATGCATCGGCAGAAGAAGCAAATAAAAGTACTTCAAGAAAAGTTTCGAATTTAAATCCGAAGGAAAAGAAAAACACAAATCCTGTTTTAAACTTCGGAGGTCAAAATGCTGAATTATGGTGCAATGGCGGTGAAATTGGATTTGTAACCCAAATGATTTACGAAAGTGCAAAATACGGTTCACAATGTTTATGGTTTACGACGTTAGTTTCTAAAAAAGAAAATCTTTCCTCTATCTATAAAACTTTAAAAAAGGTGAATGCAGTTTCGGTTAAAACAATTGAAATGTCGCAAGGACAAAAAAATAGTCGTATTGTCGCATGGAGCTTTTTAAATGAAGGTGAACAAAAAAAATGGTTCCTGTAAACTTCTGATTTCCAATAGAAACCTTGATTTTATAATTTCGTTTTGCTACATTTAGTATAAACTATTTAAAATCAAGATTATGGCAGAATATATAGGTTATCTCGCATCTGTTTTTATTGTTGGAGGCTTTTTACTGAAAAACCTCAGAACCATCCGCTTCATTAATATGTTTGGCTGTATTTGTTTCGTTATCTATGGCATTTTTTTAAATGATTACAGAGATCTTAACCAATGGCTTTTACCCGTAATTATTCCAAATGCTATTTTAGCTTTAGTACAGGTATATTATTTGACATCAAAAAAAGAGGAATCTTAAAATTATGATATTTTAAACCAAAATTCTGATACATTTTTCACTTACGATAATCGTAACTTTAAGGTTGAAAACAGAATTTCATCACCATGTTAAAACTATATTCTCGCCTATTTATCGTGTTATTTTTAATCACAAGTTGTGCTTCAACCAAAAAAGCAAAATTTGAAGATTATGTTTTTAAAACTAAAATTGAAGAACAAAAATATCAAATTGCTTACGACAAGTCTTTAAAACTCTGGGGATTTCCTTATACAGAAGAAAACGTAAAAACCAGTTTTGGAACGGCACACGTAATTATTTCCGGACCTAAAAACGGAAAGGATTTAGTTTTACTTCACGGAATGGACGCCAGCTCCACAATGTGGTATCCAAACATTAAGGTTTTAGCTAAAAATCATCGCATTTATGCCATTGATTTTATAATGGAACCGAATAAGTCGCACTTAACTGCAAAACCGCTTTCTTCAGAAGAAATTGTAATTTTGTACAACGAAATTTTCAGTTATTACAAACTAAAGAAATTTGATATAATTGGTGCATCAAGAGGCGGTTGGATCGCAACTTTATTAGCCGCACAAAAACCGAATTCAATTGACAAAATTGTTTTATTGAGTCCTGCTCAGACATTCAAATTTATCGATAAAATGGGCAAAACAACTTCGGCTTTAATGCTGAAACTTTTTCCAAGTGAAAAGAAATTCAGTAAAACACTTTCGACATTTTCAACTCATCCGGAAAAAATAAGTCCAGTGTACAAAAGGCAGTTTTATTTGGCTAATAAATATGCAAAATCAAATTCGAGTTTGTTAAAAATGCATCCGTTTTCAGACAAAGAATTAGAATCAATTAAAAATCCGGTTTTAGTTTTAATTGGTGATAACGACGTTATTAACTCGGAAGAAAGTTTAGAACGTGCACAAAAATATTTGGCAAACAGCAAAACAAAAATCATCAAAGATGCCGGACATTTTTTAACAATCGATCAGCCTAAAATTACAAATGATGCTGTTATTAATTTTTTAGAATAGCATCCAAACTTTGTATCTTTACAAAACTAATTTTTCATCAGTAACAAATGAATTTCCAAGTAACTTCAGATTATAGTCCAAAAGGAGATCAGCCTCAAGCCATACAAAAACTGGCGCAAGGTGTAGTCGACGGAGAAAAATATCAAACTTTATTAGGAGTTACGGGATCTGGTAAAACCTTTACTGTGGCAAATGTTATTCAGGAAGTACAGCGGCCTACCATAGTTTTGGCACATAACAAAACTTTGGCGGCGCAATTATATTCCGAGTTTAAACAGTTTTTTCCAAATAATGCCGTTGAATATTTCGTTTCTTACTACGATTATTATCAGCCTGAAGCTTTTATGCCTGTAACAGGGGTTTTTATTGAAAAAGATTTATCTATCAATGAAGAGCTCGAAAAGATGCGTTTAAGCACTACTTCTTCCCTTCTTTCGGGTCGTCGTGATGTTTTGGTTGTGGCATCAGTTTCTTGTTTATATGGTATTGGAAACCCAGTTGAATTTAAAAAGAATGTTATTGAGATAAGCAGGGATCAGGTCATTTCGAGAACCAAATTACTTCATAGTCTTGTACAGAGTTTATATGCCAGAACAGAAGCTGATTTTAATCCGGGAACGTTCAGGATTAAAGGTGACACGGTTGAAGTGTATCCAAGTTATGCCGATGATGCTTACAGAATTCACTTTTTTGGAGATGAAATTGAAGAAATAGAAGCCTTTGATGCAAAAACTTCACAAGTCATTGAAAAGTTTAAAAGACTTACGATTTACCCTGCCAATATGTTCGTGACTTCTCCCGAAGTTCTGCAAGGCGCTATTTGGGAAATTCAGCAGGATTTGGTAAAACAAGTAGATTATTTTAAAGAAACAGGAAAACATTTAGAAGCCAAACGTCTGGAAGAAAGAACCAATTTTGATCTAGAAATGATTCGCGAATTAGGTTACTGTTCCGGAATTGAGAATTATTCTCGTTATCTTGACGGAAGACAGGCCGGAACACGACCTTTCTGTCTTCTGGATTATTTTCCAAGCGATTTTTTAATGGTTGTAGATGAAAGCCACGTTACCGTTTCTCAGGTTCACGCTATGTACGGAGGCGATCGCAGCCGTAAAGAAAACCTGGTTGAATATGGTTTTAGATTACCTGCCGCAATGGATAACCGACCTTTGAAGTTTGAAGAATTTGAAGCGCTGCAAAATCAGGTAATTTACGTTTCGGCAACTCCTGCAGATTATGAATTGCAGAAATCAGATGGTATTTATGTAGAACAGATTATTCGTCCAACCGGATTATTAGATCCTGTTATTGAGGTACGTCCAAGTTTAAATCAGATTGATGATTTGATCGAAGAAATTCAGGTTCGCTGCGAATTAGACGAAAGAGTTTTAGTAACTACTTTGACCAAAAGAATGGCAGAAGAATTAGCTAAATATTTAACAAAAGTAAGCATCCGCTGTCGTTACATTCATTCTGAAGTTGATACTTTGGAACGTATCGAAATTATGCAGGATTTACGAAAAGGTATTTTTGATGTTTTAATTGGAGTTAACTTACTTCGTGAAGGTCTAGATTTGCCCGAAGTTTCTCTAGTTGCTATTTTAGATGCTGATAAAGAAGGATTTTTAAGAAATCACCGTTCTTTAACCCAAACTATTGGGCGTGCGGCAAGAAATTTAAATGGTAAAGCTATTATGTATGCCGATAAAATTACGGCAAGTATGCAGAGAACAATTGACGAAACCAATTATCGCAGAACAAAACAGATTAATTACAACGTTGAAAACAATATCACTCCTCAGGCCTTAAATAAAAAAATAGACAGTGCTTTTACAAAAAATCCTTTGGTAGAATACGAATTAGGCCATACTTTACAAGCTGCCGCAGAACCGGAAACGGCTTATTTATCAAAAACTGAACTGGAAAAACTGATTCGGGAAAAACGAAAATCTATGGAAAAAGCAGCAAAAGAACTGGACTTTATGCAGGCAGCCAAACTTCGTGATGATATTAAAAAACTCCAGGAACAATTGGCTTAAGCATCTAGTTTTAAAAAAGTTAAAAACAGCAAATAAGAAATTCATTTTTTAAAAATTATCTAATCGAGTCTTTTCAAAATTTATTAGATTTATGAAAATTTTTAAATTCTGAAATGAAATATCATTTACTCTTTTTTCTGTTTTTAATTTTTAACTGTTTTTCAACAGCGCAATCCGGCAAAGATGATTTTTGGAATGAAGAGTTAGAAAATTCATCTGAAATTATAAAACCTAATACCCTTTCTACTCATCCTTTTGGAATTTATATCTCAAGGTTAAATCACAATTTCAACGTTCGGAATACTGATAAATATTCCTTTTCGTTTGAAATTTCAAGCGGTAATGTTGTACTTCCTTACGTAAAATCATACGAATTAACAGATCCTAATGATCGTGAAATATCTAAAAACCAGCCTTGGCATACTCGTGAATTTTCATTTGATTTAAATAAAGTTCCATCAAAAATAAAAGAATTTGAGGCGGATGGCGTTATTAGATCGTATCGATTTAACTTTACATTACCCCTTACGGTTAATCATGAACTGAATTTCAGCCTGCGTGCCAATTCACTGGATCGCGGTAAATATCCTTATTCTATTTTTACTTCTGATGAATCGATTGAATGGTTTCATCGCAATATTGCCGGTGGAAAAGATCCCTTTTCAAGGTATCATTATGGTATAAACAAAGCCGGAATATCTTATAAAGATGAAAACGGAAAAGTTCTAAAAATGGACAACAATAATTTCACAATACCGGGAGCCGATATAAATTACACCTATTACCCTAAGTTAGAAATGAATGAAAAACACCATATATATCTAAATTTTGGAGCGCAGTTAGGGATTAATACTTCTAAATATAATCCTGCTGCTGATTTGGGAGTTTCTTCTTCCATCTTAAAAAAAATGATAATCAAGAATAAAAACATTCTAAGTTTTGGCTTAAGTGCCGGAGTTTTACGTCAGCATATTTTTGAATATGGAGACGGCGTAAACCTCAGCAATCAGGATTTTTTATGCAGTTTTGAAGGTTTGATTAATTACAAAGTAAAACTGAGAAACAGTAATCATATTTCTTATGGAATCAATTATAATTTCCAAAATTCTTATAATAAGAAAAGCGACATGGATTATATTGTTTTAACCGGTGAAAGAATAAATACGCATTGGCAGAAAACAATATCGCATTTATATGAAGATTTAGAAGGATGGAGTGCAATTTGTACTTATTCTACGAAGCGATTTTCTTATTTTGTGTATCTTCGGGAAGATTTAAATTTAGATAATGCGCCTGATTTACAAACAGGTATTGGAGTAAAAATGTCAATTAAAAAGAGTTAGAATTCTATTTTTTTCGAACAAAACAAAAAACAAGCTTATTAACCATGAAATTAATTTTAAGAGAATACAATCTCAAACTAAAACATACTTTCACCATTTCAAGAGAATCTATTGATTTTCAGCCTTCGTTAATTGTTGAACTTCAAAGTCAAGGTTTTTCTGGTTTTGGAGAAGCAACTTCAAATCCGTATTACAATACAACAGTTCCTGTAATGATGCAGGATTTAGAGAAAATCCGCAACGTTATTGAAAGTACAGAAGATGAAACTCCTGAGGTATTTTGGGCAAAAATCCATCCGTATTTAAAAAACGATATGTTTGCTTTATGTGCATTAGATTTGGCTTATAATGATTTATATGCACGAAGAAAAGGCAAAAAATTATACGAATTATGGAACTATACAACCGAGAGAAACCCAATGACGGATTATACTATTGGAATTGCTTCTATAGAAAAAATGGTTTCTAAAATGCAGGAACTTCCGTGGCCTATTTATAAAATTAAATTAGGAACCAAAGAAGATATCGAAATTGTAAAAGAACTTCGTAAACATACTAATGCTGTTTTTAGAATTGATGCCAATTGCGGCTGGGGAGTTGAAGAAACTATAAATAATGCAGTAGAACTAAAAAAACTGGGCGTTGAGTTTCTGGAACAACCTATGAAGGCAGACAATTGGGAAGGCCACAAAGAAGTTTTTAAGCATTCTGTACTTCCGGTAATTGCAGATGAAAGCTGTATTATAGAAGAAGATGTGAAAAAATGCTTCAATCATTTTCATGGTGTGAATGTGAAATTGGTAAAATGCGGCGGACTTACACCTGGAAAAAGAATGATCGAAGAAGCTAAAAAATTAGGTTTAAGAACCATGGTAGGATGCATGACCGAATCTACTGTTGGGATTTCTGCAATAGCTCATTTACTGCCTCAGCTGGATTATGTTGATATGGATGGCGCTCTTCTTTTAGCAGAAGATATTGCAACAGGCGTTACTATAAAAGACGGCGTTGTAAGTTATTCTGATTTAAACGGAACCGGAGTTACACTTCTATAAAAATGAAAGTCGAAAAATTTCCCGATAGAATTATTGAAATTGGGCAGGAACAGCATTTGTATTTTGGCGGCACTGCGTATTTAGGACTGCCAACAAATACCACATTTCAAAATTTGGTTATACAGAATATTTTAAAATGGGGAACCACTTATGGCAGTTCTAGAACTGCCAATATTCAATTAACCGCTTACGATTCGGGCGAAAGTTTTTTAGCCTCTCATATTGGTTCAGAAAGTACTGTCACGGTTTCGTCCGGAATGCTGGCTGGAAAACTGGTTTTAGAAAAATTGAAAAAACAAACCGATTGTTTTTATCATTTAAATGAAATTCATTCGGCTATCCAGATTGAAAATAGTCTTTCTGTATTTGTGAATGAAAAATTAAATGATCGCTTGTTAGATTCAAAACCTGAAAAAATAACGATTTTGACTGATGGCGTTCCTTCATTTCAAACCAAAGCTGTCGATTTATCTTTCTTAAAAGAAATTCCAAATCATAAAGAAATTACATTGGTTATTGACGAATCTCATTCGTTTGGAATTATTGGCCAAAATGGTTCCGGACTTTACTCTTCAATTCAATATCCAATTAAAAGAAAAATAATGGTTTCTTCTTTAGGGAAAGCTTTTGGATTAACAGGCGGCGTAATTGCATCTGATCACGAATTTATCAAAGAAATAAAAGAAATCGAAACTTTTACAAGTGCTGCCGGTATGAATCCTGCCTTTGTACAAACGCTTTCTGACGCCACTGAAATTTATAAAACCCAGAATCAAAAATTAAAGGAAAATCTAAATTATATCGATTCGATTTTGATCAAAAGCAGCAATGTCAAATTTGATAAGAACTATCCTTTAATTTATCTGTTATCAAATGAATTGGTAGAAAAATTAAAGCAAGAAAGAATCATTATTGCAAGTTTCAAATATACTAAAGATGCCGAACCTTTAAATCGAATTGTAATTACAGCTAATCATTTAAAAGAAGATTTAGATAATTTGGTTACAACTTTAAATGATTTCAATTCTAGATTTTAATCATTTTAAAAACTACCTTTGTAAAAATAAATGAGGAGTTGTAGTTTCAGATTGGAAAACCTGGAACTTGAAACAGAAAAAACCTGAAACAAAAATTATGACAAATAACGATATACTTAAAAAACTTCGCGTGGCTTTGATGCTCCGTGATGACCAAATAGTTGAAATTTTAGAATTAGTAGATTTTAGAATTTCAAAATCAGAATTGGGTGCTTTTTTTAGAGCCGAAGATCATCCCAATTATACGGAATGCGGCGATCAGGTTTTACGTAATTTCTTAAACGGATTGGTGATTCATTTAAGAGGAACGAAAGAAAACCCTAAAAACCCTACAGATGTTTTAGCTAAACATAAAGCTGAAATTCCGAAGAAGGAAACTTCTAAAGATAGACCAGAGTTTAAAGCTGCACCAAAAGATTCAGAAAAATATAGAGGCGATCAAAATCGATCAAAATCAAGTTCATCAGCTGGAAAACCTAAAAAGAAAACATTCCCGAAAGGAAATGGAAAACCAGATGTTGTAGAAAAAGTAGTTTTTAAAAACGGAAAAAAATAAGAAATAATTTAACCGCAAAGAGCGCAAGTTTTTTTTCTTAGCTGTACGCTCAAAAACGCAAAGTTCGCAAAGCTAAATTGATAAAGCTTTGCGAACTTTGCTTTTATAAAAAAATTTTAATTACGATTAATTTTAAAATATAGCCCGCGGTTTCAACCGTGGGAACGCCCAGAGATACATTGAGCGGTATAAATTGTGTCCTCGTGGTTGAAACCACGGGCTATGCTGAAATAAGATTTGTAAAATTTTAAGATTTAGCTTTGCGAAATTTGCGTTCGTAATGACAAAGAAAAGTAAATATCTTAGCGCTCCTTGCGGTTAAATTATATTTTATTCTCCTCTATTTTATCAAAAAAAGCATCTTTAAAAGTCGCTCCAATTGGCAGTTCTTTTCCATTAATAAAAACAGAAAAATTATCCGTTGATTCGATATGCTTTAAAGAAATAATATGTGATTTATGAATCTGAATAAAATTATTTTCAGGAAGAGATTCAATTACATTTTTCAAGGAAGAATGCGTAATAATCTGTTGTGTTGAAGTATGAATACAGACATAATTCTGGAGACTTTCAACATATAAAATATCGCTTAAAAAAATCTTTTGAAATTTATTTTTTCCATCTGTTTTAATGAACAAAAAATCGGGTGTATTATTTTGGTTTGAAATTACCACTTTAGGCTCTGAATTCAGTTTTGAAACAGCCTGATAGAAACGTTCAAACGAAATAGGTTTTAATAAATAATCAACTGCATTCAACTCAAAACCTTCTAAAGCAAAATCAGGATAGGCTGTGGTAAAAATGACTTTTATATTTTTCGAAATAATTCTGGAAAGCTGTAAACCTGTTAATTGTGGCATTTGAATATCTAGGAAAATCACATCAACAGATTGCGTATTCAGAAATTCCAACGCCTTTAATGAATCATTAAAAACACCGGCTTTCTCTAAGAAATTCACCTTGCCAATATAGTTTTCTAATATTCGGGTTGCAGGCGGTTCATCATCCACAATAATGCATTTAAAAGCCATAGATTTATTTTTTTAGTGGTATTTTCAAGTACGTTTTAAAGGTATTATTTTCTTCTGTTTTTTCAAGTGTAAATTGTTCTTTATACATATATTCAAGTCTTTTCGTCAGGTTTTCAAAACCAATTCCTGTTGAAGAATAATTTTCTCCATTTACATTATAATTGAAAGTTGAAATCTCTAGAAACTCCTCTTTTATTTTGATCGAAATAACTGCTTTTTCATTTTCATTGTTCAGTTTTCCATGTTTAAAAACATTCTCTACAAAGTGAATTAAAGCCGAAGAAAGTATTCTTTCAGTTGAATATTCTCCTTCAACAGAAAAATCCAAATACAGCTGATCTTCAAAACGTTTTTTCTGCAGATGAATGTAGTTCTGAATAAACTGAATTTCTTTGGATAAAACCGCTTCATCTTTATCTGTTTCAGTAATAACATATCGAAGCAAATCTGAAAGTACCAAAATATCATCAGCCATTTCATCTTCTTTTAAAACTAACTGACTGTAAAATGAGTTCAATGTATTAAATAAAAAATGCGGGCTAACCTGTGCTTTCAGAATTTGAAATTCGGCTTTTTTATTCTCCAAAAGCAATTCCTGATTTTGATATTGTGTAGTTTGAAACTGCCAAAACAAAAAAGTCAATGCGCTTAAAATTACAGCCGGCAATCCGAAGAAAAAATTATCTTTTATATAATAGGTTATTTCTCTGGCTTCTTCATAGTAGTTGTGCATTCCAGTAATATTAAACATAATAACTTCTTCCAAAAAATAACGAACAGCCGTAAAAAGTAATAATGAAATTGGAATTGTCAGAATATAAAAGAGTAATTTCTTTTTGTTTAAAAACCAATTGCAAAAGAAATAAAAATTGAGAATGTAGATAATAAAAACAGCCAGTAAATAAGCTGGAGTAATTCCTAAATAAATAGCTTTTAAGACTACTTTCACTTCTCTATTATTAAGCCCAATATCCCAGAAAACATAAGTTAGGAACAATAAAAAGAAAAAGACAATATGATAGTAAAAAGGAATTTTTGATTTCATAGTTTTTGATAATTAATCCAAAAATACAATTAAGCCTTAAATAGAAAATTATATTTATTTAAAAGATACTTTTTTAGGGATGAACTATCAAAAACATTACACGAAATTATTCCATAATGAATTTCCTGTGTTTATAAAATGAAATCCTATGTTCATCAAAAACAAAAAATAGAGGTCAAAAGACAGCATACATTTGTCATGAATTTAAAAACAAACCGTCATGCAAAAAATCATTTTATTACTAGCAATTATTACATTAAACTTAACTTCTGCTCAAACTAAGAAAAAGCAGATTCTATTGGTTGGAACTTTTCATTATGCAAATCCAGGTCTTGATGTTGCTCAACTAAATAATTTCAACATCATGTCTGAAAAAAGCCAAAAGGAACTCGAAATAATGAGTGACAAAATCAAAAAATTTGGCCCAGATAAAATATTTGTAGAATGGGAATTTAAAAAACAAGCCGACTTAGACAAGTTTTACAATAAAAATACTGACAGTCTTTTTAAAACTAACAAAAGCGAAATAACACAACTGGCACTTCGTACGGCAAAGAAACTGAATCATAAAAAATTATACGGAATGAATCTTTATACTTCTTTTCCCTATGACAGTTTAATGATGGCAATGGAAAAAGCTAACCAGAAGGACTTATTGGAGAAGAATAAAGCGATAACTGAAAGTTTCGAAAAAAAACATAACGAAAAAATTAGAAAAAGTTCGTTACAAGAAATGATGTTGTATTACAATACAAAACAATCCGAAAATGAAAATATTCAATGGTATTTGGAAGTAGCAAACAGAGCTGGAAATCCAGATGATTTTACAGGACCGTCTTTAGTTTCAAATTGGTACAAGAGAAACTTATACATGTATTCTTTAATTCAGAAATTAACGGAAAGTACAGATAATAAAATAATGATTTTAGTCGGCGCCGGTCACGCTGCTCTGATTAGAGAATTTATAGAACATGACCCTACATTTGAACTTGTAGAATTATCTACTGTTTTGAAATAGTATTTTTTAACCGCAAAGGGCGCAAAGAATCACGCAAAGTTCGCAAAGTTTTTTAGCCACAGATTATTCGGATTAAAAGGATTTTTAAAATCTGTGCTAATCTTTGTAATCTGTGGCTAACTTTTCAAACAAAAGCTTTGCGAATTTTGTGTTTATAAAATGATTTTAATTACAAAATCCAATTATCAAATATAGCCCGTGGTTTTAACCACGGGGACACAATACATATGACAATCTGTTTATCAAATCTGTATGTCACGGAGCGTCCCCGTGGTTGAAACCACAGGCTATATTGAAATAAAATCCACAAAATTTTATCGATTTGGCTTTGCGAACTTTGCGTTTGTATTCATAATCCTTGACAAAAAACCTTGCGCTCTTTGCGGTTAAATTAACTCCAAAAAAAATCCCTCCGAAGCGGAGGGATTTCTATATAAATTGATTTCTTATTTAATTAAGAAAGAGCAGCTTTAACTTGGTCAGCAGCTTCTTGGAATTGAACTGCAGATAAGATTGGCATACCAGAGTTGTCAATTAATTCTTTTGCAATTTCAGCATTTGTTCCTTGCAAACGAACGATAATTGGCACTTTAATAGCGTCTCCCATATTTTTGTAAGCATCAACAACACCTTGAGCAACACGGTCACAACGAACGATTCCTCCGAAGATATTAATTAAGATAGCTTTTACGTTTGGATCTTTTAAGATAATACGGAAAGCTGTTTCAACACGTTTTGCATCAGCAGTACCTCCTACATCAAGGAAGTTAGCAGGCTCAAAACCAGCGTATTTAATTAAATCCATAGTTGCCATTGCAAGACCAGCTCCGTTTACCATACATCCTACAGTACCGTCAAGGTCAACATAGTTAAGACCAACTTCTTTAGCTTCAACTTCAATTGGATTCTCCTCACGGATATCTCTCATTTCAGCATATTTAGGTTGTCTGTATAAAGCGTTATCGTCGATGTTAACTTTAGCATCAACAGCCATAATTTTATTGTCTGAAGTTTTCAAAACTGGATTGATTTCAAACATAGAAGCATCAGAACCAATGTAAGCATTGTATAATGAATCGATGAATTTAACCATTTCTTTGAAAGCATTTCCAGAAAGACCTAAGTTAAAAGCAATTCTTCTAGCTTGAAAGCCTTGTAAACCTACAGAAGGATCAACTTCTTCAGTAAAAATTAAATGTGGAGTGTGCTCAGCAACTTCTTCGATATCCATTCCGCCTTCAGTAGAATACATAATCATGTTGCGTCCTGTAGCTCTATTCAATAAAACAGAAACATAAAATTCAGACGTTTCACTTTCACCAGGATAGTATACATCTTCTGCTACTAAAACTTTGTTTACTTTTTTACCTTCAGCAGAAGTCTGAGGTGTAATCAATTGCATTCCGATAATTTGTCCTGCAATTTCTTCAACTTGTTGTAAATTTTTAGCCAATTTAACTCCACCACCTTTTCCACGACCACCGGCGTGAATTTGTGCTTTTATAACGTGCCATCCTGTACCAGTCTCGGCAGTTAATTGTTTTGCAGCAGCTACAGCTTCAACTGCATTGTTAGCCACGATTCCGCGTTGAATACGTACTCCGTAACTCGCTAAAATTTCTTTTCCTTGATATTCGTGTATGTTCATAATATAGAATTTGTCTGGTTCTGAATTTAGTTCAGAATAAAAGTGCGACAAAAGTAACAAAATACAACTTAATAGTAAAATCTTTTTCAATTAAATAATGTTACATATACGTATTAACAGTTCAATACTTTTCAACGCAAACAAATCGTTAACGAAACAATTTGTTAATGTTAACACAAAACGATTAAAACGTTTGATATTTAACAAAAAATTCACTGAATTTATTGACCTAACGACGATTTTTCTTAATATATTTTATTGTCAATTATGATTTTGATAATTCGCAATCGTTTATATAATAATATTATCATTTAAGAACCCTTTTTCTAATATTACTATAAAAATGAAAGTGAATATATAATTTCACTACATTATGTTTAACGAAATCTTTATTTTTGTAGAAAAAATATCAAGAATGAGAGTTAAAGAACAAGGGCTTTATCTGCCTGAATTTGAACACGACAATTGTGGTGCAGGATTTATTTGTAATTTGAATGGTATTAAGTCAAATGATATTATTCACAAAGCATTAGACATCTTAATTAAATTGGAACATCGTGGTGCCGTTAGTTCTGATGGAAGAACTGGTGACGGGGCCGGAATTTTATTCGACATTCCTCATGATTTTTTTAAGAAAGTTTGTGACTTTGAAATCCCGGAAGCGCGTGAGTATGCAGTAGGAATGGTTTTTTTACCAAAAAGCAAAAACCAGGTTTCTTTTTGTATCAATGCATTTGAAGCAACTATTAAAGATCAAAACTTGAAGATCTTAGGTTGGAGAGATGTACCTGTTGACGTTGAAAATTTAGGGCAAATCGCCGCAGAAAAAGAACCAACTGTTAAACAAGTTTTCGTTTCTAAAAACGGACAAGATTTAACTGAACAAGAATTTAATGCAAAACTTTTTGCAGCTAGAAAAATTGCAGAACATGCCGTAAGAGGATCTAAAACCTCAGAAAGCCATATGTTTTATTTTACTAGTTTATCGACAACTACTATAATATATAAAGGTCTATTGATGCCGGAAGACATCAGCCGTTATTATATAGATTTGAAAGATCCGGACTTGGTGACTCGTTTAGCGCTTGTACACCAGCGTTTCTCTACAAATACATTCCCATCTTGGGACTTAGCTCAGCCGTTTAGATACATGTGTCATAATGGTGAGATCAATACACTTCGTGGAAACGTAAGCCGTATGCGTGCTCGTGAAGAGCTTATGCAGAGCAAAGTTTTTGGCGATGATATCAAAAAATTATTCCCAATTATCTTAGAAGGAAAATCAGATTCTGCTTCTATGGATATGGTGGTTGAACTTTTATTAATGACAGGTCGTTCGCTTCCAGAGGCAATGATGATGGTGGTTCCTGAAGCTTGGGAAAAACACCAGACAATGTCTCCGGAAAAAAGAGCTTTCTACGAGTTCAACGCTTGTATTATGGAGCCTTGGGATGGTCCGGCTTCTATTCCGTTTACAGATGGAAACGTAATTGGTGCTTTATTAGACAGAAACGGATTGCGTCCTTCTCGTTACACTTTAACAAAAAGCGGATTCGTAATTATGTCTTCTGAAATTGGCGTATTAGACATTGATCCGGAAGATGTAATTCAGCACGGTCGTTTAGAACCAGGAAAAATGTTCTTGGTTGACATGAACGAAGGTCGTATCATCGAAGACGAAGAAGTTAAGAAAGCAATAGTTACAAAACGTCCGTACCAAGAATGGTTAGATGCTAACTTGTTGCCTTTAGCAAAAATCCCTTACACAAATAATCCAACTCCTGTTGAAAAATTAGATTTCTTAACAAGACAAAAATTATTTGGTTATACAATTGAAGATTTAAAAACAATCATCAACCCAATGGGAGGCCAGGGAGCTGAAGCTATCAGTTCTATGGGTAACGATACGCCGTTGGCAGTATTGTCAGACCAGCCTCAATTGTTGTACAACTATTTCAAACAATTATTTGCTCAGGTTACCAATCCTCCTTTGGATGGTATTCGTGAAGAAATCATTACAGATATTAGTTTAGCAATTGGTGGTGATTTCAATATATTTGAAATTGAATCGAAACAATGTAAAAAATTAAAAATCCAAAATCCGGTTATTTCTAACGAGGATTTAGATAAAATAAGAAATATTGACCATGCAGATTTCAAATCGGCTACTATTTCTACTTTATACAAAATAGAAAAAGGAGTTAACGGTCTAGAACGCGCTCTTGAAAAATGTGTTCAGGCAACTTACAAAGCTGTTTCTGAAGGATGCAACATTATCATTCTTTCTGATAGAGGTGTCAGCGAGCAATTAGCACCAATCCCAATGTTATTGGCTTGTTCTTACATTCACCATTCTTTAAACATTTTACAAGTTCGTTCTAAATTCGGAATCATAATCGAATCTGCAGAACCACGTGAACCGCATCATTTTGCTTTATTGTTTGGATATGGCGCAAGCGCGATCAATCCGTACATGGTAAACGAAATCATTTACGATCAGGTAGCGCAAGGTTTCATTACCGGAGTAAAAGCCGATTATGCTGTAGTTAACTACAACAAAGCGATTGCAAAAGGAATCGTTAAAATCATGAACAAAATTGGTATCTCTACATTACATTCATACAGAGCTGCGCAGATTTTCGAGATTTTAGGTTTAAATAAAACATTTACCTCTAAATACTTCCCTTACACGCCATCAAGAATCGAAGGTATTGGTTTAATGGAAGTAGAAAAAGAAGTAAAAAAACGTTTCCAAAAAGCTTTCCCAAATTCAAAAATTGCAAACTTGCTTTCTTTAGAAATTGGAGGTATTTACAGATGGAGACGTGGTGGTGAAAAACACATGTTTAACCCAACCACTATTTCTAAATTACAACAAGCGGTTCGTTTAAACAGCCCGGAAAGTTATAAAGAATACTCTAATGCAGTAAACGAGCAAAGCTCAAACTTAATGACTATTAGAGGTTTATTTGAATTCAACAATTTAGATCCAATTTCTATTGATGAAGTAGAACCTTGGACAGAAATTGTAAAGAAATTCAAAACGGGTGCGATGTCTTACGGATCTATTTCGAGAGAAGCGCACGAGAATTTAGCGATTGCAATGAACAGAATTGGCGGAAAAAGTAACTCTGGAGAAGGTGGAGAAGATCCAAAACGTTTCCAGAAAGAAATTAACGGAGATTCCAGAAACAGTGCTATCAAACAAGTTGCATCAGGACGTTTTGGTGTTTCGATCAACTATTTGACAAACGCTAAAGAAATTCAGATCAAAATGGCTCAGGGAGCGAAACCTGGTGAAGGTGGACAATTACCTGGAGAAAAAGTGGTGCCTTGGATTGCTGAAACAAGAAACTCTACACCTTATGTAGGTTTGATTTCGCCTCCTCCTCACCACGATATTTACTCAATTGAGGATTTATCTCAGTTGATTTACGATTTGAAAAATGCAAACCGTGAAGCTCGTATTAACGTAAAATTAGTTTCTGAAGTTGGAGTTGGAACCATCGCTGCCGGTGTTGCCAAAGCAAAAGCTGACGTTATCTTAATTTCAGGTTATGATGGAGGAACGGGAGCTGCGCCATTAACATCTTTACAACACACAGGTATTCCGTGGGAACTTGGTTTGGCTGAAGCGCAGCAAACTTTGATCTTAAACGATTTAAGAAGCCGTGTAGTTTTAGAGTGCGACGGACAGTTAAAAACAGGTCGTGACGTTGCAATTGCAGCTTTATTAGGAGCTGAAGAATTTGGTTTTGCAACTGCACCGCTTGTAGCTTCTGGATGTATCATGATGAGAGCTTGCCACTTAAACACTTGCCCAGTTGGTATTGCAACTCAGGATCCTGAATTGAGAAAAAATTTCAAAGGAACTCCAGAGCACGTAATCAACTTCATGTATTTTATTGCTGAGGAGTTAAGAGAAATCATGGCGCAGTTAGGTTTCAGAACTTTAAAAGAAATGGTAGGTCAGTCACAAAAATTAAATGTGAACAAAGCCATCAAACATTATAAAGCAAATGGTTTAGACTTGTCACCAATTCTATACAAACCGGAAAAAGCAAAAACAGAGCCGAATCATAATACAACTACTCAGGATCACCAACTTGAAAACGTATTGGATTTTGACATCATCAAAGAAGCAATTCCGTCTATTTATAGAAAAGAAAAAACAAGAGTAACCTTTAAAATTAAAAATACAGACCGTTCTGTAGGTGCGATTTTGAGTAACGAAATCTCAAAAATCTACGGTGCACAAGGATTACCTGATGACACTATTTTAGTTGATTTTGAAGGTTCTGCCGGACAAAGTTTTGGTGCTTTTGCAACAAACGGATTGTCGTTTAAAATTCACGGAAACTGTAATGATTATTTAGGAAAAGGTCTTTCTGGAGGAAAATTAATTGTAAAAGTACCTCCTACTGCGACTTTCAGCCCTGAAGACAATATCATTATTGGAAACGTTGCCCTTTACGGAGCTATTACCGGAGAGGCTTATATTAATGGAATGGCCGGAGAGCGTTTCTGTGTTAGAAATTCTGGAGCAACAGCAGTTGTGGAAGGAATTGGAGATCACGGATGCGAATACATGACCGGTGGTACAGTAGTAGTTTTAGGAAAAACAGGAAGAAACTTCGCAGCTGGTATGAGCGGCGGTGTGGCTTATGTTTATGATCCAAATAAAAAATTCGACTCAACAGTTTGTAACATGGAAATGGTTGCATTTGATCCGTTGGAAGAAGAAGATCTTACGAAACTAAGAAAACTGATCAAAAATCATTCATTGTACACAAGCAGTCCATTAGCAAAAAGAATTTTAGCAGACTGGGAAAACCAACAACAGCACTTCGTAAAAGTAATGCCAACTGATTACAAAAAAGCATTACAAAGAATTGCAGAAGAGAAAAAAATAGAAGAATTAATAGCTTAATTAAAAGGTTCTGAGATACAAAGGTGCAGAGGTGCTAAGTTTTTCAACTCACCTCTTACATTTTACAACTCACAACTAAATTTATTAAAAATGTCATGGGTAAAATAGGCGGATTTAAAGAATATAATAGAGCCGACGAAAGTAATTTAGCAGTAGCAGAACGTGTTTCTAACTACAACGAATTTACTATTCCGTTAGCAAAAGATAAAGTAAAAGAACAAGGTTCAAGATGTATGGATTGTGGTATTCCTTTTTGCCACAGTGGTTGTCCGTTAGGAAATTTAATTCCTGACTTCAACGACATGGTACATCAGGAAGAATGGCAGAGTGCATTAGAGATTTTACAATCGACTAATAACTTTCCTGAATTTACAGGACGCTTATGCCCTGCTCCATGCGAAAAAGCATGTGTATTAGGAATCATAAAAGATCCTGTTTCAATCGAAAACATTGAGAAAAACATTGTAGAAATTGGTTTTGCAGAAGGCTGGATCAAACCACAAACTCCAAAAACAAGAACTGGAAAAACAGTTGCCGTTATTGGTTCCGGACCTGCTGGACTTGCAGCAGCACAACAATTAAACAGAGCTGGCCACACCGTTACTGTTTTTGAAAGAGACAATGCAATTGGAGGTTTATTACGTTACGGAATTCCAAACTTCAAATTGGAGAAAGGAATTATCGACAGACGTGTAGCCATCCTTGAAGCAGAAGGAATCACTTTTAAAACAGATGTAAATGTTGGTGTAAACTTTAGCATTGAAGAATTAAACGCATTTGATTCTATCGTTTTATGTGGTGGAGCAACTGAAAGAAGAAGCTTACCAACTAAAGGAATCGAAAGTAAAGGTGTTGTTCAGGCAATGGATTTCTTGACACAGCAAACTAAAGTTTTATTTGGAGAATCAATTCCAGATCAGGTTAAAGCAACTGGTAAAAATGTTATCGTTATTGGTGGTGGAGATACAGGTTCTGACTGCGTTGGAACATCTAACAGACACGGAGCAAAATCGGTAACTAACTTTGAGATTTTACCAAAACCTCCAGTTGGAAGAAGCGAGTCAACTCCTTGGCCTTTCTGGCCATTGCAGTTAAAAACATCTTCTTCTCACGAAGAAGGCTGCGACAGAAACTGGTTAATCAATACTAAAGAATTCATTTCGAACGACAAAGGCGAATTAACTGGATTAAAAACAGTTGAAGTAGCTTGGAAAATGACTCCGGGTCAGCGTCCAGAATTAATCGAAAAAGAAGGTTCAGAAAAAATATGGCCTTGCGATTTAGCTCTGTTAGCTCTAGGATTTACAGGCCCAGAGAAAACATTAAGCGAGCAATTAGGAATCGAAACTGATTTTAGAAGCAATTACAAAGCACACAACTATCAGACAAACGTTCCTCACATTTTCACTGCTGGTGATATGAGAAGAGGACAATCATTAATCGTGTGGGCTATTTCAGAAGGTCGCGAAGCTGCAAGAGAGGTAGATTTGTTCTTAATGGGCTCTACCAACCTGCCTACTAAAGGAAAAGGAGATCTTCCTAGCCTATAATTTTAGGTTCTAAGATTCTGAGATGATAAGGTTCTAAGTTTTTTTTCCTTGCATTTTATTCAATCTTTATTCCGATGAACAACATAACTACTAACAAACCCTTGAATTGATATTCAGGGGTTTTGTTTTTTTAGTCCTAGATTATTATGATTAAAGGGATTTTTTGCTTGCCACGACCAGAGCGATAGCGAACAGGCGAAGCAATTCTCTAATTTCCACAAATTTTTATTCCTGGCCGATTTCTATTTCGAATATAGCCCGTGGTTTCAACTACGGGAACACAATATAAGATTACGTCCAATCCGCCATGTTTCCCGTGGTTAAAACCACGGGCTATGTTTTTGAGTATTCTGCGAAAATTCAAAATTAAGAATCTAATCTTTAAATATAACCCGTGGTTTCAACCACGGGAACTCAATATAAGATTACGTCCAATCCGTAACGTTTCCCGTGGTTGAAACCACGGGCTATGTTTTAGCATTTTGCAAAAATTCAAAATTAAGAATCTAATCTTTAAATATACCCCGTGGTTGAAACCACGGGAACTCAATATAAGATTACGTCCAATCCGTAACGTTTCCCGTGGTTGAAACCACGGGCTATGTTTAGCATTTTGCGAAAAAATCTTAGACTAAAAAATTAGAGAAAATTAGAGAATTGCTTCGCCTGTTCGCTATCGCTCGGGTCGTGGCAAGCAAAAATAATCTGTGAAAATCATTTTAATCTGTGGCAAAAAACAATTTCATCAGCATTTAAGAAATAGTTAATTCCTAAATTCATGGCAAAAAAACTTAGTATCTTAGCATCTTAGAACCTTAGCATCTTAAAAAAGGTTATAAAAATCCAAAACAAACAACTTTTTGTTTAAAAACAAACAATTTGTTACAATTTGTTATTTTTCTGCAAAAAATTTGTCGTTACTCAAAAGTGTAATAACTTTGCCCAAAATGATTTAAAAATGCAAGCAAAAGATTTACTGCAGTTAGCAGACCAATTTGGAAGTCCATTGTATGTTTACGATGCCGAAAAAATCCAATCTCAGTACAACAGATTAACTAAAGCTTTCTCTAAAGTAGAAAACTTAAGAGTTAATTACGCCATGAAGGCATTGTCAAACGTTGCGATTCTTCAGTTATTAAAGAACATGGGGTCTGGCTTAGATACTGTATCAATTCAGGAAGTTCAGTTAGGACTTCACGCTGGCTATGAACCCGAAAGAATTTTCTTTACACCAAACGGCGTTTCTCTAGAAGAAATCGAAGAAGTTGCCGCAATGGGTGTACAAATCAATATCGACAATTTATCTATTTTAGAGCAATTCGGAACAAAACATCCACATATTCCGGTATGTATTCGTATCAATCCACACGTAATGGCGGGCGGAAATGCAAATATTTCGGTTGGACATATCGATAGTAAATTCGGAATTTCTGTTCACCAGATTCCGCATATCTTGCGAATTGTTGAAAATACTAAAATGAGCATTGTCGGAATTCACATGCACACAGGATCTGATATTTTAGATATCGAAGTATTCTTGTATGCTGCTGAAATCTTGTTCGATACCGCAAAAAATTTCAAAGATTTACAATTCTTAGATTTCGGAAGCGGATTCAAAGTTCCTTACAAAAAAGATGATATCGAAACAGACATCGAAGAATTAGGTAAAAAATTATCGAAAAGATTCAATGCTTTCTGTACAGAATACGGCAGAGATTTAACACTGATTTTCGAGCCAGGAAAATTCCTGGTGAGCGAAGCAGGTCATTTCTTAGTAAAAGTAAACGTAGTAAAACAAACAACATCAACAGTTTTTGCTGGAGTTGACAGTGGTTTCAACCACTTAATTCGTCCAATGTTGTACGGATCTTCACATCATATTGAAAACATCTCAAACCCAAAAGGAAAAGAGCGTTTTTACTCTGTTGTAGGATACATTTGCGAAACTGATACTTTTGCCAACAACCGCAGAATTCAGGAAATTACTGAAGGAGATATTTTATCATTCAGAAACGCTGGAGCATATTGTTTCTCAATGTCATCCAACTACAATTCAAGATACAAACCAGCCGAAGTTCTTTGGATGAATGGTCAGGGAATTTTAATTCGCCAAGCTGAAACATTTGAAGATTTACTTAAAAATCAAATTCCGTTACCGCAAGAAGTTGCTGCAACAGTTTAAAATAAAAAAAAAGAGAATATCACCGAAGTCCCGTTTCTTAATTGAGGCGGGATTTTTTTATTGTAGATTTTATAGTTCAGATTTTAGATTTATAAACGTCTGTCAGGCTGAGCGAAGTCGAAGCCCACGCAAAGTTTATCCCACCAACTACCATCCCAAAGCCAAAGTTTCTGACAATCTTGATTTCAAAAGAAGATAAGAAATTATATATCCTACAAAAATATTATATTTGAAAATAATAAGCATATGAAACAAAACGAAGAAGATAGGAAGCAAGTATATTTTAAACAGGTTTATGATAACATCAAAAACATTGGTTATCATACAACTGCAATAATGGAGGAAGAGAATTTTACGCCTTTTACATATTCTACGGGACTATTTGAAAATTTTAAAATTCCAGAATTATTTATTTCTGGACTTGGACCTAATCTATCAGGAGAAATAATTAAAAATTATGCTGAAAAGTATAAGAACAAAACAGTGCCTGTATATAAAAAAATAGATGATTTAATAGATACATTTCCTATTTACTTTATAAAAGTAAACAATCACGACTTGGCAAAATATGCTCTTACTTCGATTAAATTTTATGAAAACAGTTATTACGAATATTTACAATTAGTTTTCCCTGATTTAAACGGAAATTTTCCTAACGAAAGTACTTATAATTACGATCAAGAAATAATTGGAGAGTTTACTATATGAACCATTTGATTATAAAAAAGACTTTGATGAATTTCTAATTAAAAGAAAGAAGAAATGAAAAGTGTAAAAAAAATAGTTAAAGCAACAAGAGTAGTTAATAAAGATTCAAAAGTTACTGTAGATCCATCACTTAAAGAACTTAAAGATATTAAGTTTAAGTCAGGAAAAACAGATGAAATAAATAAACTGAATTTTAAACTAAGTTTTAATTCTTAAACATCATAGCTTAGGCTCAAGCATATCCCGTTTCTTAATTGAGGCGGGATTTTTTTATTTTAGATTTCTTAGATTTTAGATTGAAGACGTTTATCAGGCTGAGCGAAGTCGAAGCCCACGTAAAGTAACCACAAAGTTTAAAAACTGAAACTTCAAAATTATTTCCAAATCATTTTGATTTACATTTATACAGTAGTTAAATTAATTATAAATTAGCTGGATTAATATCCAAAACCTATTTTGTGTAGAGAAATCACTACAATCATTTTTACAAAAGTTAACGAAACAGAATTAAACATGAAACAAACCATTACGTCATTATTCTTAATTATAACGTATTTAACAAATGCTCAGGAAAATAATAAAGCTGAGCTGGATCTAGAAAAGTATTTTTCGAAAATAAATGAAAAAAATATTGAATATCTTATTCCCTACAGAAATTATGAGTCAATGTTTGGATGGTATGATATGCGTGATGGAAAGATCGTTACTCCCGCAATTTTTAATGAAGTAGATTTTGAGACAAATAAAACTTTAACCTTTACTTATAATTCTATTGAATATAACTTTAGCTTACCGCAAAAAATTGAGCAAGTAAAATGGGTCCGTGGTTTTCTTCCAGATGATCCTATTGCTGATGATAGTCTTTTAGGATTTCATGTAGAGAACCAAACAATCGACAGATATTCAAGTAAATTTAAAAAAGTTCGCATCATAAATGAAAAATCAGATTATAAGATTGGTATTGCAACCAATTTAGAAAACATGCAAGGAATAATAGATGAAAAAGGAAATATAGCTGCAGGCTTTGATTTTAAATTTAGTGAAATTGATTATTTCAAAAATGACAAAGATGAAATATATTTTATAACAAAAAGACCTTCAGAAAAATTATACGTAATGTATTCAAAAGATGGAAAGGAAGTGTCTACACGACCAATAATTGATTATCATTTGGTTTCTCCCAACAGATTGATCAAACATGGGGAATATCCTTTTCAAAAAGAAAAAATTTGTGTAGTGACCTTTCCAAATTATGAAGATAATATTTTAGATGAAAATACTTTTAATTTTATTTTATCAAAAAATGATTATGGAATAACTAAAGTCAATGTACGAGAGTTAATAATTAATAATAGGAAAGTAAAAAAATATATTTGTCTCGCAGTCAATAATGATGGACTTTACTATGTTGATGAGTTAGGCATTAAATATAAATATATGATTAAATAAACTGATCGCTCAAATTTGTAATACCTTCCAGCTCCCGCTAGCGCATATCTCGCTCGTGAACAGAAGCAAAAAAAATCAACATCATAAAAACTTTACAGGCACGAGCGAAACACTCTCACTAGCAAAAGATAATTCCAATTAAATACTATGAAAATCATAATCCGAATATTATTTTTTATTGGACTTTTTCTTTTAATTGTCAGCTATTTTATTACTCCATACATTATCGACGATGGAGAATTTATAGTAGTTGACGAAGATGCAGTAGGTTTCTTAAAAATATTATATATCATCACTAGTATTATTTTTGGATATCTATCCTTTACATTTCTTAGAATTTTTAAAAACAAAAGCTATCTGATTTTTTCTTTTATTTTTCTTGTTCTCAGTTTAATATTTCTAGCTAAAATGTTTTTATATTTTGATAGTTTTTTAGAATAATTACAAGATATAGAATTGAAAATTTTAATATCCAACGATTAATTACTGTAAGAAAAACTGTATTTTTGTTTCAGAAAAAAATTAAATACCTTTGAAATATGAGCACAACAACAAAACCAAAACATATCGGTAGAAACATCAGCCGAATTAGAGAGCTTAAGGGTATGAAGCAGGAAGCGCTTGCGCAAGCAATTGGCTCAAACCAACAAGCAATTTCTATTATTGAAAACAGTGAAACTGTTGATCAAGAAAGACTTGCTAATATTGCAGAAGCACTTGGGGTTACGGTTGAAGCCATAGAAAGTTTTTCTGAAGAAAATGTATTTAATTATTTCAATACTTTCAATGATTCAGTTTCAAACAGCAATTTTGGGCATAATAATATTTGTAATTTCAATCCACTTGATAAAGTTGTAGAACTTTACGAACGTTTAGTTCTGGCTGAAAAAGACAAAAACGAATATTTAGAAAAATTATTAAAAGGAAAATAATTCCTTATAAATAAAAATCCAGCAAAAGCACAAAGATCTTATGATTTTGTGCTTTTTTTGTAAACGGAAAACAAACAAATAAAATACAACAAAATGAAACCACAAATAAGAATCCTGCTTTACTCCATTCTATTCTTTTTATATCTTTCTTCCACATCATTTTTTCTTTCGCTGGGAGAAATATTAAAAACCGATCCTTATATAACTTTAGGCTGCGGGTTTGCTGTTTTAAACCTTATTTATGCTTTTTTTGGATTAAAATGGAAACCTTTGCTTAATATAATTTCTGCTGTTGTTATTGCTGCTTTGGCTTTATTTCTGGCTTTAAAATTTACCAATCTGCACTGGTTTATAGATTATGACCCTTATCAGGTTAAAACCGCCATATTTGCTAATGCTGTTTTTTCTATTATTTTTTGGGAAATTGTGTATCAGATAAAAATTAGAAAATAATTAAAGACATTCATTTCGTTTAATTTTCAATTTCTGCAAACAACGATAAGAATTAATCTATGTCAACATTAAAAATTACTTCAAAATTTAAAATTGCAAATAGGATTTTTTATGTCTTAGGAATTCTTTTTTTCTGCTTTTTGAGTATTCTTTTTTTTTCTAAATATAAAGAAAATCACTCCAATGCAGGGAATTTAATACCTGTTATCTTATTTGCGCTTTTTGCAATATTCGTTTTTTATTATATTATTTCTTTGCCCAGAATTTATGTTTATTCAGATAAAATAGAATTAAAAAGCCACTTTGGCCTATTTAAAAGAACCTATCTTTTGAGTGAAATAGAAAACTGGCTTGTTAGACAAAAAGAAAGTAAATACGGTAATTATGAAAATTTGTATCTCACTTTAAACAGTAAGAAAATCGTAAAATTAAAGAGTTATGATTATGATGATTTTTATGAAGTACGATCAGTAATAACTAGAAACAAACCACAAAATAAGATATTAAAAGACCAATTAGATAAAAAAGAATCTTTACGATTAGCCATTTTCTGCACACTTTTGGGTTTACTCTTTATTTATATTGCAGCCCAATTTTACAAAGATGCAAGTCTAACAAAAAATGATGTATCAATTATAAAAGCAAAATTATCAGATGATATTAAACTAAAACGTCACAAACGTTCGAAGTCTCTCATTTGTACACTAGAAAATTTCAATGAATTCGAATTTACAATTGGAAGTCTGGCAATAAAAGAAACGTATTATAGAGATTTGATGAACGATTTAAAGAAAGGAAATCTAATTAGTCTCACAATCGAAAAAGATCAATATCAGAAAAAAATAAGTAAAAAAACTCCAATGTCAATTTTAGACAAATACTTTCATTATGAAAAAATTGATGTAGTTGAAGCAGAAAGCAAAGATTTTAAATATTTATCATTATCTGACTATAATAAAGTAAATAGGCAAAATGATTATTGGGGAATAGGATTTTTTGGTCTTTTTGGAGTATGTCTGTTAATTGGAGTATTTTTTTATTTGAAAAAAGAAAAACCGTTCAGTAAAAATCAATTACTATATACTTCTTCAAACCAACTTAAAAAATAGTAAATGAAATTATATATCAGAGTTTTGATTTATTGTGTAATGGTCATTATATACTTCTTCTCTACTGTTGCGTTAATAAAACTAGATCAGATTCTAAAATTAAAAGAACTTTTTATAACCTTAGGTTTCGGATTCACATTAATCAATATCGCTTACTCCTTTTTAATATTAAAATGGAAACCAGAATTAAACATAATTTTCTCTATTGTCATTGCATCATTATGTTTATTTTTAGCCCTAAAATTTGCCAATCTAAATTTATTCTCCAGTTATGATGCTTACAATATAATGACAGCCATATTGTCCAACGCTGTTTTCTCTATTATCTTTTGGGAAATTTTGTATCAGGTAAAAACCAGAAAATCAAAAATTTAAATATCAAAAACTCTCCAAATCTAAAATCCAAAAACCTATGAAAATTACGATTACCCTGTCGGCGTTATTCCTGTTATTTACTGCCAATGTATTCAGCCAAACCTTAGCTGATTTAAAATTAAAACCCAAAGAAATTCCAAAAGGCTATACTCCTAACGACGGTCAAATTTGTGTTACACCTCAGGCCTGCAATTTTTATACTGATATCGAAACCTACAGCAATATTGTTGGGACTGTAAAAAACAAACAAATTCAGAGTTTTAAAAACAGAGCCGACAGCGGTTCTATTATGTATTTTGAATTCGAACACGTTTTTAAAGGAGACCGATTCCTGCAAGGATTATTATGGGGAAAAGCCGGTCAGCCAACTGATGAACATCCGGAAGAATATCTGGCCAAAGGAAAATTTCTAATTATTTGGAGTTTTCATCCGGACAGTCCTGTTAAAGAAAAATCAGAAAATAAAATAGAAGCGATTTTGCAATAAGAGGTAAATCCAAAACTGAGTTATTTTAACTGGGCATTTCATTTGTTTAGAACCGAAAATAAAATTTTATGATGCTCTAAATTTTCATTATTTTTTATTGACAATACTTTTACAAAAAATCATTAGATTTACTTATAAGTATTTAAAAATCAAACTCATGAAACGACAGCCATCAATTGATATTGTCCGCGGCATTGTAATGATTATTATGGCTCTTGATCATGTGCGTGATTTGATGCACGCCGATTCGATTACTCAAAGTCCAACCGATTTAGCAACTACTTCGCCTTTATTATTTTTTACTCGTTTTATTACACATTTATGCGCGCCCACTTTTGTTTTCCTGGCAGGAACTTCGGTTTATCTTTCGCTTCAAAAAACAAATAATTTTACCGAAACAAGACAGCTATTATTAAAAAGAGGTCTTTGGCTCATTCTGCTTGAATTTACAATTGTCAATTTTGGATTGTTCTTCGATATCGGTTTTCACACACTTTTATTTGAAGTGATAGCCTCAATAGGTTTCGGTTTTATCGCTTTAAGTTTGCTGTTGAAAGTCCGTTCCCAAACACTTGGAATAATTGGACTTTTGATTATCGTTTGTCACAATCTCTTACCACTTATTCCATTTGCAGAAAATTCGGTTATAAAAACTGTTTTAGCACCTTTTTTTAGTCCGGTTGTGTTTCCGTTTTCGGGAAGAGCTTTCGTCATGGGATATCCGCCGATTCCTTGGCTTGGAATTATGCTTGTTGGTTTTGCAGCAGGAAAATTCTTTGAATTGGCAGAAGAGAAAAGGAAAAAACTATTCACAAAAATTGGTTTAAGTGCTTTAGTCCTATTTACAATAATTCGCTTTATAAATATTTATGGCGACCCCGCTTTGTGGACAACACAAAAAAATGCTGTTTTTACCTTTTTATCTTTTATGAATGTAACCAAATATCCGCCTTCACTCCTATTCTGTTTGGTTACTTTGGGCATTATGTTTTTACTGCTTGCCTTTGCAGACCAATTTCACAACAAAGCTAAAGAGGTAACTTTAGTTTACGGAAAAGTACCTTTATTTTACTTTGTCGTTCATTTTTATGTTATTCATATCTTAACCTTAAGCATGCTTTTTATACAAGGTTTTGATTGGTCACAATTTGAATTTGCTTCTGGAACTTTTGGAAGACCTAAAGGCTTAGAAAGCGGCTGGCCACTTTGGACCATTTATTTAATTTGGATTTTTGTTGTTGGATTGCTTTACAAACCTAGTCAATGGTTTGGAAAATATAAGGCTGAAAATAATTTTTGGTGGCTGAAATATATTTAAATAATTAATGAAAAAATAACACAATAAAAAACTTAAGGGCTTAAAAAACAACGGAATTTCGTACATCTTTTTTATATTAGCAGTTTCAAATACTTATGAATTGCAATCAAAAAACATGAAATTTAAAATTTTACTTTTATCCGCCTTTATTTTTATCTCTTGCAAAAAAGAATCAAAAACTCAAAAAACTCCAATTGCTTTAAAAGACACAGTTGCATCAGTTGAAGAAATTGAAATTATAAACGACGATTTAGATACAATTGTAGTTTCTGCCAAACATAAAACGAACAAAATTCTTTGCGATTTAGACGGAGACGGAAAAAACGAAACTGTTGAAATTGTTAGAAGTACAAATAATGATAAAAGCGGTTTACGCATAGTTTTTGGAAACGGAAATCGCACAGATTATTTCGGAATGGGAAATAACGTTCTGGGACAGGGTTTTGACGAAATCGACTGGGCCGGAATATTCGAAAAAGCCTCAAAAGGAGAAATTGTCTGGAACAATGTAAATGAAGACGGCGAAATTATGGGCGATGAAGAAATAAAAGAAGAAGACAAAATTAAACTGCCAAATGACGGTATATTTATTCATGCCGTTGAAAGCTGCGGAGGAGGAATTATTTACCTGAAAAACGGTAAATACGATTGGATTCAGCAGGAATAAATCAATTCTTATTATAGATTCTAAAATATTGAAATATGAAAAATACTGTAGAAATTGCGAATCGTTTTAGAGAAACTATTTTAAACGGAACCTGGATCGCCAATACCAATTACAAACACCAGCTGCAAAATTTGAATTGGAAAACAGCCGTAACTCCCGTAAAAAACCTCAATACTATTTCGCTTCTTGCACAGCATATTCATTATTACATTAACGGAATAAATACCGTTTTTAAAGGCGGACCGCTGGATATAAAAGATAAATTCAGCTTTGACTTTGCTCCTGTTAATTCACAGGAAGAATGGGAAACTTTTTTAACCAGATTCTGGAATTCAACCGAGGAATTTGCCTCTTTTGTAGAACAAATGCCCGATGAGAAATTAGATCAGGTTTTTGTTGATGAAAAGTACGGAACATACAAAAGAAATATTGATGCCATGATAGAACACAGTTATTACCATTTGGGTCAAATTGTATTGATTAAAAAACTATTGGCAGAATAAAAACTGGAAATAAAAAGAAAATCCGAATATTTCATTTGAAGAATAATTTTTAATATTTTTATAAATAAAAACTCTAATATGATAAACAGGAATTAGAATGAAACAATTATCTAATCCATTTTTAAATCTAGCTATAACCTTTTGGGCTGTACTTTTTTTTGTTTCCTGTCAGAAAAAATCGGAAAATAGTAACAATGTTTCTATCGAGAAAAAAACTATTCTTCAAAAAAAATCTTCTCCAATAGACAATCCAAAAAACCTTAAAGAAGAAGTTCTGCTTAATTATATAGATAAAGCGACAACCATTAAGCCTAATTCTAAAAATGGCGTACCGTTTGACAAACTTGATTATGATAAAGTCATTGCTTACGATTTTGACGGAAGCGAAGAAACATATCCAAAAGTGATAGATAAACATGGGAAATTTGTTCCTGTTGTTTTGGCGCAAAAAGTACTCTCGCAAATTCAGGCGGACAAAATACTTTCGACATTAACAAAAAAATCAACCTACGGCGAAGGGACAGCTGCTTGTTTTAAACCACATTTTGCAATTATTTTTTATAAACAGAATAAAGCAGTTAATCAAATTAGCATTTGCTTAGATTGCAACTATTTAATTTCGGATATTGATATTCCTGCCGAAACATATTCAAAAGTAAATAAAGGAACTCCAGAAGAATATTCACTAATAGGGTTTACAAAATCAGGAAAAGCTGCCATAATAAGTTTATCCAAAGAACTGGGATTTTATTATCAGCAAAAAAACCAATAAACATAAAATTTTAAAAGCCTCAAAAAGCCCTATGAAAAACATTTCATTTTTATTACTATCAATACTTTTATTATCAAGCTGCAAAGAAGATAAAAAAGAAGAAACAAAACCCACAGCAAAAACTGAACTGGCAGCAATTGAATACAAAGACTTTGCTTTAACGGTAGAAAAAATTGATTCTACACAATTTCCTGCTTCAATTAAATATGAAGGTTTCGTCAAAAATGCCGTAAGATGGAAAGATAAGTTAGGAGATAATATCGTAATTACTACAGAAACGGGATATCATATCAACAAAAAATTCCAACATGAATCTGACGGTTCTGATGCCGAATTGTTTGCGTATCATTTTATAGTTTCTGGGAATAAAGTGAAACAAGCCTGGAAAGTTTACGATTATATTTCTGATTGTCCGGTTGATATTGTGGCTTCGTTTGTAAAAAACACATTTCAGGTAACCGATCTTAACAAAAACGGAATTGCTGAAACTTGGTTAATGTATAAAACAGCCTGCCACGGAGACGTAAGTCCTTGCAACATGAAGATTATTATGTACGAAGAAAATCAAAAATATGCCATGCGAGGCGAAAGCAAAATTCAGGTTGGGCTTCTTGACAATGGCGAAAAGCAATTTATAGGCGGTGAATATAAACTGGATGAAAACTTCAAAAAAGGTCCAAAAGTTTTTAAAGAATTTGCCCAAAAATTATGGAGTGATAATTTAATTGAAACTTGGGAAGATTAATTTTTCTGTTATTTTCAAGTCTTTTTTGTCATTTCTCCTTTGGTTGAAATGATATACTTTGCTTTATTTCTCATAAAAAAACGCTCATTTATACTCCTTAAAATAATTTAAAAAAAGGCATAGTTGTTGAAAATTAAAAAAGATATATTTACACCTTCAAACAGAATGCTATGCAAAAAATTACTTTTTTAATTTCTATACTATTTTTAGCTCTTTCTTCTTGCGGCGTTAAAACAACGCAGTCGATGCTGAGTGACGGAAATTATGACGGCGCCATTGATCGCGCGGTTGAAGCACTGCGAACTAAAAAAGATTCGAAAGGAAAACAAGATTATGTTTATCTGCTGGAAGAAGCGTTTGCAAAAGCCAAAGATCGCGATTTGCGTAATCTTGAAATGATGACAAAAGAAGCAAATCCTTCAAATGCAGAGCGTATTTACAATACGTATTTACAGCTTAATAATCGTCAGGAAAAAATTCGTCCTTTACTGCCTCTGCCTTTATTAAAACAAGGAAAAAATGCGTATTTCCCTTTTGATAATTACTCAGATCAAATTGTGAGCAGCAGAAATGCACTTTCGAAATATTTATATGAAAATGCGTCGGCACTTTTAAAATCAAATAACAAACTGGATTTCAGAAAAGCATATGATGATTTTGTATATTTAGAAAGCATTAATCCAAACTATAAAAACACCAAAAAACTGATGGACGACGCTCAGTTTAAAGGAACTGATTTTGTAGATGTCTACGCCAAAAATGAAACCGAAATGGTCATTCCGAAAATACTTCAGGAAGACTTACTGGATTTTAAAACTTACGGATTAAATGACAAATGGACAGTTTACCACAATGCAAGACAAAAAAATGTGTCGTATGATTACAGTTTAATTATCAATTTCAGACAAATCCTAATTTCGCCTGAGCAGATAAAAGAGAAAGAATTTATTAAAGAAAGACAGATAAAAGATGGTGTAAAAACACTTTTAGACAGTCGCGGAAGACCTGTAAAAGATAGTTTAGGCAAAGAAATAAAAGTAGATAATTACAGAACGCTTCGTGCTAATATTTATGAATTCAGACAATTTAAATCCTGCCAGGTAACGGCAAAAGTAGACTATATTGATTTAAAAACGAATCAGTTAATCCAGACTTTCCCGGTAAGCAGTGAGTTTGTTTTTGAAAATATTTATTCGACTTACAAAGGCGATAAAAATGCGTGCGAAGATAGTTATATCTCTTATTTTAATAAACGTGCCGTGCCATTTCCAAATAACGAACAAATGGTTTTTGATACGGGCGAAGATTTAAAAGCAAGACTCAAAGATATTATTGTTCGGAATAAATTTAGAAGCTAAATTAAAACTACAAAAAGGTGCATTTTTATGCGCCTTTTTTGTTTTTATAAAAATCCTCATCTAAAAAAATTATTAAAATTAATTGCGCAGCCAAAAAGTTGCTTATATTTGCAACTGATTAGTTGCGTAAATTACATTCAAAAATGAAACGAGATATTTTTCAGGCTATTGCCGATCCTACACGAAGAGCGATTTTAGTTTTAATTTCTGCCAATGCATTAACGCCAAATGCCATTGCAGAACAATTTAATACGACCAGACAAGCCGTATCGAAACATATCAAAATTTTAAATGAATGTGAATTACTCGATGAAAAAAAAGTGGGCAGAGAAATTTATTATCAGCTCAAAATCGATAAAATGAAAGAAGTGGATCAATGGCTCGAACAATTCAAAAAAATCTGGGAAAGCCGTTTCAGCCAGCTTGATCAAGTATTAATAAATCTAAAATCTAAAGAAAATGAAATCTAACCTGTTAATGAATTTTACTGTAGACAAAGAAAATAAGACTGTAAATATCAAACGTGAGTTTGATGCCTCACTTTCAAACGTTTGGTCAGCATGGACAGAACCTGAAATTTTAGATCAATGGTGGGCACCGGCTCCGTTTAAATCTAAAACAACAATTATGGAATTTAAAGAAGGTGGACGCAGATTGTATGCTATGGTTGGACCGGACGGCGAAGAACGCTGGAGTTGTTTTGACTATACTTCGATTTCTCCCAAAACAAACTTTAAACATTCTACCACTTTTTGCGATGCCGAAGGAAATCCAAACTCCATTTTTGGTAGTTCGTATTGGGATTTAACGTTTTCTGAAAAAGGTGATTTGACAGTTGTTGATATTGCAATTAGACGAGACAGCTTTGAAGAATTAGAAAAAATAATCGAAATGGGTTTCAAAGAAGGAATTACAGCAACTATGCAAAGTTTAGATAAAATCTTTGAATCCAGAAAATAAAACAGTTTCAATAAAGTAATAATGAATTTAAAATCCAGAGAATTATGAAATCAAATCTTTTAATGAATTTTACTGTAGACAAAGAAAATAGTACTGTAAATGTAAAACGTGAGTTTAGTGCATCATTAGAAAACGTTTGGTCTGCATGGACAGAACCTGAAATTTTAGATCAATGGTGGGCACCTGCTCCGTGGAAATCCAAAACAAAAAGCATGGATTTTAAAGAAGGCGGACGCAGAATATATGCTATGATTGGCCCGCAAGGCGAAGAACATTGGGCTATTGCCGATTTTACTTCTATCAGCCCGAAAACAAATTTTAAATATCTGGATGCTTTTAGCGACAGCGAAGGAAATTTAAATACTGATTTTCCGAGATCAGATTGGAATGTAAATTTTTCTCAAGAAGGAAATTCAACTATTGTTGATATTGCCATTAAACATGAAAATTTATCCGATTTGGAAAAAATTATCGAAATGGGTTTCAAAGAAGGATTTACAATTGCAATGGAAGGTTTAGACAAAATTTTTGCTAAAAAAGCAAAATAAATAAGACTGAATGATATAAAAAGACGAAAGCAGCAGAAAATAAATTGTAACTTTCGTCTTTTTACAAATCATTTTTACTTCTATAATGAACAAGTTTTTTACCCTCACTTTTTTATTTCTTTTCTCAACATTTATTTTTAGCCAAAGCAGCAAACCTAAAACCACAGAAACGACCAAACCTTTTATTTTAGGCGTTATAGATGAAATACAATCTAAGGAATTAGGCGAAAACAGAATCTTAAACATTTATCTTCCTGAAGGCTATAACCCAAAAGATCAGGAAAAATATCCAGTAATTTATCTATTGGATGGTTCTGCTGATGAAGATTTTATTCATATTTCGGGCTTAGTGCAGTTTAATAGTTTTGAATGGATCAATCAGGTTCCAAAATCGATTGTGGTAGGTATTGCGACTGTAGACAGAAAAAGGGATTTTACTTTCCCTACATCTATTGAAAAGGATAAAAAAAAATATCCAACAACTGGGCATTCAGATAAATTTATAGCTTTTATCGAAAAAGAATTACAGCCTTTTATTAATAAAAAATACAAAACAACCACTTCTAAAACCATTATAGGCCAGTCTTTGGGCGGATTACTGGAAACCGAAATCTTATTTAAAAAACCTTCCCTTTTTAATAAATACGTAATTGTAAGTCCAAGTTTATGGTGGGACAATGGTTCTATTTTAAATCTGGATTCTGAGATTTTTCAGGAGAACTTTAAACAACCCGCTGAAATTTACATTGCTGTAGGTAAAGAAGGTCTTACGCCAACCGAAGTCCCTAGAGTTATGGAAGTGGATGCTAATGTATTGGCCGAAAAAATAAAAGCTTCAAAAAGCAAAAACATCAAAGTTTATTTTGATTATTTCCCTGCAGAAAATCATGGTACGATTTTGCATCCGGCGGTTTCGAATTCTTTTAAATTCTTTTATCCTCAAACAAAAGAATAAATGAGTACAGAAGAAAACAAATTAGATAATCCGGTTTGGAATTCGTTGCATGAAAGTCACGAAAAATACGCTCTAGATTATAACGGAACCCAATTTTATAATCCTGATTATTGTCCGTTTGGAGGGTTTTCAGAATATGAAAGTACTTTAAAATCCGCAGATGAATATGCTTCGTTATGCGAAAATTTCTTTATTGTTGGCGAAAAACCTAAAATTTCAGATACTTTAAAAATCAATAAAGAACTAGTTTGTCTGCAAATGATCATTCATAAAAAACCTCAAATAAACTTTGACAGCGAAATCATTAAATTAACCGAGGAACACAGCGAAGAATTGGTAAATTTGGTGAATTTGGTTCAGCCCGAATATTTTAAAAGCAAGACCTTTTCATTAGGCAGTTATTACGGAATTTTTAATAATGGAAAATTAGTTTCTATTGCCGGCGAAAGAATGAATATGAACAACTTTACAGAAGTCAGCGCCATAATTACACATCCGGATAATACCGGAAAAGGTTACGCCAAACAATTGACTTCGCACGTTGTAAATACTATTTTTGATGAAGGTAAAATTCCGTTTTTGCATGTTGTTGAAACCAATATGGGCGCAATAAAACTGTATGAAAAACTTGGATTTATAACCCGAAGAAAAATGAGTTTTTGGAATATTTCTAAAAAGTTGTAAAGCAATAAAATTCAAAATAAATTTCAATCAGTATTTTTCAA
This sequence comes from Flavobacterium sp. HSC-32F16, assembly GCF_024171645.1. Lineage (GTDB taxonomy): Bacteria > Bacteroidota > Bacteroidia > Flavobacteriales > Flavobacteriaceae > Flavobacterium. The sequence goes on from NZ_JALKAC010000003.1 coordinate 182,260, forward strand.
TGAAAATCAATATATTATAATTAAAAAATGAAATTTCCAACTACAGCAGACGATCTAAAGAATGAGATTTTTGAATCGGTTGACAAAATAAACCAAGTTGGAGATTTACGCATTCGCCAGTTAATTCGAATTTTACCCAAGATTAATGATCAAATAATTATTGAAAGTGTTCTCCAGATTTTTGAGAATGAAAATAGAATTGATTCTGTTTATACGGATCAAAAATATGCCGGAATAATTTTGAAAAAGTTAAATCCAAAAACAGAACAAAGTGCAGTTTTAATCCTTAGCAGAACATTAAAAAATTGGAACAAAAGTGTAACAGAATTCCCCCAATGGCTGAAAAGTAATTATGGAATTGAAAATCTTAAATATGTATTTTCTGAATTTGAAAAAAATAATTTAACTACTTTAGAATCAGAAAATTTAAAAACAATGAAATGGTTTTTAGAAATTGAATCTTAAAATTAATATTCTTAATTTAATTAAAATTTTTGATCATGACACCAAATAAACAAACTGTAAACGAATATATGGCCGCTTTTATGGTAAGCGATCATGAAAGAATTCTTGCCTGCCTTACTGAGGATGTAGTTTGGGAAATGCCCGGAATTTATCAGCACGTGGGTAAAGAAGCTTTTGACAAGGAAATTGAAAATGACAATTTTGTTGGAAATCCAACCATTCAGATTATTAAATTGATTGAAGAAAATGACATTGTGATTGCCGAAGGTGCCGTTCAGGGAAACATGAAAAACGGCAATAAACTGGATGCCGTTTTTTGTGATGTTTTTGAAATGCAAAATGGAAAAATCAAAAAACTTACCTCCTATTTAATGTCTAAAAATGCCAATTTAAAATTTGAATAGTTTGACATTAAAATCTTAAAAAATATTTTTTATATCTTTGCATTACTAAATAAACTGCACAAACTCTATGTGAATAAAAATTTCTTTCGGACAATTTTAAGGTAAGCTGCTAAACGGCTTGCTCATTTGTTTATTCCTTAAAGAAAGAAATTATGGTTATTTTACAGAATATCTCATACATACATTCAAACAAAGATTTATTGTTTGACAAAATCACTTTTATAGTTAATCATCACGAAAAGATTGCTTTAATTGGCAATAACGGCGTTGGTAAATCGACATTGTTAAAAATTATTGCAGGAGAATTACAACCTGCCGACGGATTTTTAAAAACCGACTCCAAACCTTATTATCTGCCGCAGATATTCGGGCAATTTAATCATCTTACCATTGCACAAGCTTTGCAGGTTGAAGTCAAACTGAATGCGCTTCAGGAAATTCTTAACGGAAATGTTTCCGAACAAAACCTCAACGCTTTAAACGACGACTGGACAATTGAAGAACGTTGTAATGAAGCATTGCAATATTGGCAATTGCAGGATTTAAGTTTAAATCAGAAATTAGCAACATTAAGCGGCGGGCAAAAAACAAAAGTTTTCCTGGCCGGAATTTCAATTCATCAGCCTGATCTTGTTTTACTTGATGAACCGAGTAATCATTTGGATATTTCGGGAAGAAGCATATTATACAATTTTATAAAAAGTACTTCTTCAACTTTGATAATTGTAAGTCATGATCGAAAATTATTAAACTTATTAAATTCGGTTTACGAATTATCTAAATATGGAATTACAGTTTATGGCGGAAATTATGATTTTTACACTGAACAAAAACTAATAGAAAACAATGCTTTGAGTCAGGATATTCAAAGTAAAGAAAAGGCTTTGCGAAAAGCGAAAGAAAAAGAACGCGAAACTCTCGAACGGCAAAACAAACTGGATTCCCGCGGTGAAAAGAAACAAAAGAAAGCCGGAGTTTCCAGAATTATGATGAATACTTTACGCAATAGTGCCGAAAACAGTACCGCTAAAACAAAAGGTGTTCATGCTGAAAAAATTGGCGGAATATCAAAAGAATTACAAGAATTACGATCGTCTTTACCGGATATTGACCAAATGAAATTTGGTTTTGACAAAACGGATTTGCACAAAGGAAAAACACTTTTTACAGCGGCTGAAATTAATCATAGTTACGAAGATCTATTCTTATGGAAAAAACCGCTTAGTTTTCAAATTCTGAGCGGCCAGCGTTTGGCCTTGAAAGGTTTAAATGGTTCAGGAAAAACCACTTTGATTAAAATAATTATGGGCGAATTACAACCCAAAACCGGAAGTATATACAAAGCCGATTCGAAAATTATTTATATCGATCAGGATTATTCGCTTATTGAAAATGAAATTTCAGTTTATGAACAGGCTCAAAAATTTAATGTTTCCGGCTTACAGGAACATGATATAAAAATGAAACTGAACAAGTTTTTGTTTTCTCAAAATGACTGGAATAAACCTTGTCTTGCTTTAAGCGGAGGAGAAAAAATGCGTTTAATGCTTTGTTGTTTAACGATTAATAATCAAGCGCCTGATATCATTATTCTAGATGAACCTACAAATAATCTTGATATCCAAAACATCGAAATCCTGACTGTGGCAATTAATGAATATACAGGAACTTTAATTGTGGTTTCGCATGATGTTCATTTTTTAGAGGAAATTCATATTCAGGATTTTATTGAACTTTCTTGAAACAGCTGTATTAATCCATAATATACTTTTTTTTTGCGGCCGAAAACAGACCAAATAATTTCTGCCGCGAAAAAAAATGTTATTTTAAAAACTCTGTTATTTTAAATATGAAAACCATTTTTCTTCCATAGATTTTTCTATATCAATATCATGATAATTGGCAAATAATAAAATTTGTCCTAGAACATCAGCCAGTTCATGCGAAATATTGTTTTTTAATTCTTCTTTCGTTAGATTTCTATTTCTTCCCCGAAGCGTATACGAAAGATAATTTTGCGTTAATTCTCCAATCTCTTCATGTAGTTTTAAAATGTACCAATCTTCGTCTCTTTTTATTTTACAGTTTTTTTCATATTGATCCGAGACCATCAGAACTTTTTTTGTCAATTCCTTTAAATCCATTAGTTTTTATTTTTTAATCTTTATTTGTTTAGCAATAAAAAATCAATCATCCAAGCCATCCCTCACGATCCAGGCTTCGATATTGAATCGCTTCGGCAATGTGGTGTGAAATTACATTTTCAGAATTATCTAAATCGGCAATCGTGCGTGATACTTTCAAAATCCTATCGTAAGCTCTTGCCGAAAGATTTAACCGTTCCATGGCGTTTTTCAATAATTCTTTCGATTGTTCATCTAAAGCACAAAACTCTCGGATAAGTTTACTGCTCATTTGTGCATTGTAATGAATATTTTCTATGTCTTCAAAACGCTTGGTTTGAATTTCACGTGCTGCCGTTACACGTTTACGGATTTCTACACTACTTTCAGCTTTGCGGTCATCTGCTAATTTATCAAACGGAACCGGTGTAACTTCAATATGAATGTCAATTCTATCCAAAAGCGGACCCGAAATTTTACTCATATAACGCTGCATTTCGTGCGGAGAAGAAGTATTGGGCATACTTGGATCATTAAAAAATCCACTCGGACTTGGATTCATGCTTGCCACCAACATAAATGAAGACGGATACGTCACCGTAAATTTAGCTCTCGAAATTGTAACTTCTCTATCTTCTAAAGGCTGACGCATTACTTCTAAAACATCTCGTTTAAATTCCGGAAGTTCATCCAAAAACAAAACACCATTATGTGCCATCGATATTTCTCCCGGCTGCGGATAACTTCCTCCTCCAACAAGCGCAACATTCGAAATTGTATGATGCGGACTTCTAAAAGGCCTTTGATTCATTAAACCAACTTCTTTTAATTTTCCGGCAACACTATGAATTTTAGTAGTTTCAAGTGCTTCACGCAGCGTCATGGGAGGTAAAATACTTGGAACTCGTTTTGCCAGCATTGTTTTTCCGGCTCCCGGCGGACCAATTAAAATAATATTATGTCCTCCGGCTGCAGCAATTTCCATACAGCGTTTTATGCTTTCCTGTCCGCGAACGTCTGAAAAATCAAATTCAGGGAAATCCAGGTTTTTATAGAATTCGGTGCGAGTATCGATCACAGTTGGCTGCAATGTTCCTTTTCCAGCAAAAAAATCGATTATTTCCTGCACATTAGAAACACCGTAAACATCTAAACCAGCCACAATTGCTGCTTCTTTTACGTTTTGAATTGGCAGAAAAAAACCTTTATATCCTTCTTCTTTTGCTTTTATGGCAATAGGCAATGCACCGCGAATGGGCTGTAAACTTCCATCAAGAGAAAGTTCGCCCATAATAATATACTGCTCAATTTCCGGAGCTTTTATCTGGTCTGAACCAACTAAAATTCCCATTGCCAAAGTTAAATCATACGAAGAACCTTCTTTTCGAAGATCAGCCGGAGCCATATTGATTGTTATTTTTTTTCCGGGCAGACTGAAACCATTATTTTTAAGTGCTGCAGCAATTCTGTAACTGCTTTCTTTTATTGCATTATCTGGAAGTCCAACTAAATGATAACCAATTCCTTTATCCATATGAACCTCAACTGTAATTGTTGTGGCTTCAACCCCAAAAACAGCACTTCCGTAAACTTTTACTAACATAAATTAATCTTAATTGAAAAAGTAAAAGTATTTAATTATGTAGAAAAAAATACTATTTTTGTAAATATTTTATTACTTTTTAAAATTTAGATTTATAGTTATGAAAGAAGTCGAAAAAATAAAAGATAAGCTTTCAAAAAAGGCAACTGAATTTATTACTGGGGGATTTAAACCAACAAATTCAATGACAGAAAGTTGGATTGGAAGGGTTTATCTATATGATGAAAATGAAGAAATTCCTTCGGATAGTAATGGAAATTTAATGTTTCCTTTGTTTCAATTATGCTTTAATCAATTACCTTTTACTCCAGAAATTTTAAAGGATACCAAAATTATTACAGTTTTTATATCTCAAGATTTCCCAATAGATTTAACTCCAAATAAAAATAATTGGGTTTTACGTGAATATAAAAACTCAGATAATATCGTGTTTAAGAATTTAAAAAATGATTCTTCATTTATAAAACCATTTCCTTTATCAAATAAATTTGTAGAAGAAGATTATCCCGTTTGGGAAGATTCAGAAATACCAGATGACGTATTTGATAAAATTAATGAACTCGAAGATTCAGGAGAAATTGATTCTTATTACGATTTTTTCGAAAATATTGATGGACACAAAATTGGAGGCTATGCAAGTTATTGCCAATCTGGAATATATTTTGGTGAAGATTATGAGTTTGTTTTTCAAATCGCTTCTGATGAAAAGGCAAATCTTAACATAATTGATAGTGGTAATTTCTATTTCGCAAAAAATAGAAAAACTGGAGAATGGGTTTATTATATTGATTTTTATTAAATTATAAAATCGGATTAAACAAAACTTAATCCGATTTGTGTTTTAATTTCTTCCACAATCTTACTTAAATCCAAGCTATTTTGATGAGACCAAAGTTTGCTTTCAATCTGGTTATTTCGAATACAATTTTGACATTCTATAATTTCATGAGAATATCCTTTTCCTAAAGTCGGCAAACTGATCACAGCCTCCTTTTCTTCATTTATAAATAAAGAATATCCATCAGCGACAAACCAAGGTGCATTTAATTCTATTCGTCCTTTTGTACCTCCAATAACCGCTTTCATATCCGATTCTGAAACAATAGATGCATGCAAAACCGATTGTGCCGACTCATATTGTAAAATCATAGAAGTCTGCAAATCTATATCGTTTTTATGTTTAATGGCTTTTGCAATAATCTCTTTGGGATTTCCTAATAGAACATAGGATAAAAATAATGGATAAACACCAATGTCAAAAAGTGCTCCACCTCCTAATTCTTTATCAAAAAGTCTTTTATTTTCAGTTTCACTTCCGTGAAAGGCAAAATCGGCTTTTATATAATTTACGTTTCCAATTATTCCATTATTAATTTTCTCTAACACATCCTGAACCGACGGAATAAATCGTGTCCAGAAAGCTTCCATAAAAAACGTATTATGTTTTCGAGAAGCTTCAAACATACGTTCGGCATCTTTATGCGAAAGAGCAATTGGTTTTTCGCATAAAACATGTTTTCCATTTTCTAAAGCCTTTATAGAAAGTTCTGCATGCGAATCGTGCGGTGTTGCAATATATACGATATCTACTTCTGCATCTGCAAAAAGGGACTCATAAGAATTATAGGCTTTTGCAGCATTATATTGCTGTGCAAATTCTTCTGCTTTAGCAATATCCCGAGAAGCTGCGGCGGTTAATACGGCATCTTCAACTAATAATAGATCTGTTGCAAATTGATTGGCGATGTTCCCTAAACCAATAATTCCCCATTTTATTTTTTGATTCTTCATTCTTATATTTTAATTATAAAAAATGTTAAAAACACTAAATATACTTTACCAATTAAAGATAATTAGATGTTTTTAAATAACAAACAACAAGTTTAACTCAAAAAAGTGTATTAAAAAAATAGGAAAATTATACAATTTGCAAAATAAGAGAAAAAAAATGCTGCTAAAATGTAAATTTTAAGTCTGTTTTAACAAATAGACTCAAATTTAAGGGGGTTAAATTTTAAAATTAACAAAAATAAAGGATTAGACTCTATTTTTTTAGGGGGTATTAAATCATTTTATACTTTTATCAAAAATTTTAAAACTAAATAACTATGCGAAAAATTATTTTAAGTGTGATTCTTATCACTATTTTGGTACTAACCTTTATATCAAATTTCATCATCGCCGATAACCCAATTCCGGCAGAAGCTGTAAAGTTTGATACCGGAGATACAGCCTGGATGATCGTTGCAACTGCTTTTGTATTGTTAATGACTCCAGGATTAGGATTTTTCTACGGAGGAATGGTAGGTAAGAAAAACGTTATCAGTACTATGCTTCAAAGTTTTATGGCAATGGTAATTGTTACAATTTTATGGGTTGTTGTTGCTTTCGGATTAGCTTTTGGTCCTACAATTGGAGGAATCATTGGAAATCCATCTACTAATTTATTCTTTGAAGGAGTGGGAACCAACACTGCTTGGAGCCTTGCACCGACGATTCCATTTATGTTATTCGCGTTATTTCAGGCCAAATTTGCCATCATTACTCCTGCTTTAATTACAGGTGCTTTTGCAGAACGTGTGCGTTTCTGGGCTTATTTGTTATTCATGGTTTTATTTATATTATTGATATATGCTCCATTAGCCCACATGACTTGGCATCCTGATGGAGTTTTCTTTAAAATGGGAGTTCTTGACTTCGCTGGTGGAACTGTAGTACACATGAGCGCTGGATGGGCTGCATTGGCCGGAGCAATTTTCTTAGGAAAAAGAAAAATTCAAAAAGTTAACCCTGCGAGAATTACTTATGTATTACTTGGAACAGGTTTACTTTGGTTCGGATGGTTTGGTTTCAATGCAGGATCTGCATTAGGAGCAAATGGTTTAGCTGTACAAGCTTTGGGAACAACTACTGTTGCTGCGGCTGCGGCTGCAATGGCCTGGGTTTTCCTTGACAAAATTTTGGGTCATAAATTATCTGCACTTGGCGCTTGTATCGGAGCTGTTGTAGGTTTAGTTGCAATAACTCCTGCTGCCGGTTTCGTAAGTATTCCTCACGCTATCTTCATTGGTTTATTCTCTGCAATTGTAAGTAACTTGGTAGTAAGCAAATTTCCTAAAGGAAAAATTGATGATGCTCTGGATGTATTTGCTTGTCATGGTGTTGGTGGTATGGTAGGGATGTTATTAACTGGAGTTTTCGCTTCAAAAGCTATTAACCCTGCTGTTGGAGATAACCAAGGTTTAATTTTTGGAACTCCAACTTTATTCATCAATCAGTTAACTGCTTTAGTTATTGTATCCATCTTTGCTTTTGCAGCTTCTTATGCTTTATTCTTTATCGTAAATAAAATTACTCCTCTACGAGTTACAGAAGAAAAAGAAGAGTTAGGACTTGACATTTCTCAACACGGAGAGTTCTTATAAAAATTAATTTTCCCTTTTTCCCTTAAATAAAAAAGCACTCTAAGTTTAACTTAGAGTGTTTTTTGCTTTGAATTAAAATCAAACCTTATTTATTATTTTGATTAAAGTGAAAGGGAACCAATGAATGAGAAAAAATACCCAAGACCTAATATGCATAATAAGATAATTATTATCCAGGATTTAAAAATTTCAGCCTTTGTAATCGATTCATCATCTCCTTTTTCCCTACGAGTCTTCGCATTATCGCTGCTAGCTAAATACCATAAAAACGCAGCTAAAACAAATGCCCCACTTATTATTAAATCTAAAAAAACAGAAAATTTCATTTTTTATTTAAAATTCGAAATTCCTTCTTTTAGCCATTTTAAATATTCATCAGCACTTACATAACTAATTGTTGGTTTAGAAGTATGTAGATTATTTCCTTCTAAGTCTGTAATAACATATAAAGGCTGTGTATTGGTTTTATATTTGGAAATCATGAAATCTGTCCATTTATCACCAACTGTAATGATTTTATCTCCTGATTCTGTAACAAATTGTTCTTCTTTAGGAAGATCACGTTTATCATCAACATAAAGAGAAATCAAAACCACATCATTCTTTAGAATTGGTAAAATCGCTGGTTCAGACCAAACATTGTTTTCCATTTTTCTACAGTTTACGCAGGCGTAACCTGTAAAATCAAGCATAATAGGTTTCTTGATTTCTTTAGCGTAAGCTAATCCGTCTTCGTAATCGTGAAAAACCATAATTCCATGCGGGCCTAATTCAGCGCCTTCCGGAAGTCCTTTTATGGATTCTGAAGAAACAGCACCATTACCAGAGCCACCTACTCCAAACGGACTTTCGCTGTATTGCGGCGGCGGCGGAAATGCGCTGATTAATTTCAACGGCGCTCCCCAAAGTCCAGGAATTAAATACATTGTAAACACTAAAGTAAGCAATCCTAAATACAATCTGCCAACCGAAATATGATGAGTTGGACTATCATGCGGCAATGTAATTTTTCCGAATAAATATAAAGTCAAAGCACCAAAAATAGCAATCCAGATTGCGATAAAAACCTCTCTTTCTAAGAAATGTAATTGAAGAACTAAATCAGCATTAGATAAAAATTTAAATGCCAAAGCTAATTCTAAAAACCCTAAAACCACTTTTACGGTATTTAACCATCCGCCAGATTTTGGCAATGAATTTAACCAGCCCGGGAACATGGCAAATAACATAAACGGAAGTGCTAATGCTAATGAAAAACCAAGCATTCCAACTACCGGAGCAATTCCTCCGTTTGAAGCCGCTTCAACCAATAAAGTTCCAACAATTGGTCCTGTACAGGAAAATGATACAATTGCCAAAGCCAAAGCCATAAATAATATTCCTATTAATCCGCCTTTATCAGCCTGCTGATCAGCTTTATTTGCCCATGAATTTGGAAGCATAATTTCAAAAGCACCCAAAAATGAAGTAGCAAAAATGATTAAGATTACAAAGAAAATCAAGTTAAACCAAACATCTGTAGACAATGCATTTAAGGCATCGGCACCAAATACTTTAGTAACAATAAGACCTAAAATCACATAAATTGCAATGATGGAAAGCCCGTAAATAACAGCATTTCTAATTCCTTTTGCACGGCTTTTACTTTGTTTCGTAAAGAAACTAACCGTCATAGGAATCATTGGGAAAACGCAAGGAGTCAACAAAGCTGCAAATCCAGATAAAAATGCAATAAAAAAGATCGACCACAAACTTCTTGCAGGTGCAGGAGCCGGAACATCTTCTTTAACTTCATTTTCAGCTTTTACGGATTGATCTTTAGTTCCTGCTGTTTCTTTTTTAAGAGTATCAACTGCTAAACCAGCCGTTTTTGTTTCGTCTAATTTCGCTTCTGTTATAACCGGAACTTCATCTATTTTGAAAGTTGAAGGAACAGAAATCGAAAATTTCTTGCTTGAATTGATACAAACTTCTTTACAAACCTGAAAATCAAAATCAACATCAACCGTTTTTAGATTCGGGTTTATAATTTTTATTTCCTGTTCGATATGCGCTTTTCCTTCAAAAAAGGTTTCATCTACACCAAAGACATCGTTGTAGGCTGTTTTTGTTTTTCCTTCTTTGGCTTTTCCAACCAATTCGTAATTCCCTTTTTGATTTTTAAATAAAATTTCCAGCGCAAGTGGTCCGCCTTCGGGTGTAAATTGCGAATACATGTGCCAGTCTTTTTCAATCGTCCCATCGAAAATTAAGACTGCGTTTTTCCCTTTTTTTTCAATTTTAGAAGTCCATTTTACCGGCTCTAAAATTTGGGAATTTCCTGCCAGAGTAAAAAAGAATAAAAGTAAAAAGGCGGTTATTTTATTCCAGATACTTCTTGTGAGTATCACTTGATGGTTTCGATTAATATTCATTATTGCAATTCTATTTTAAGTATTTTATTTGTGGTATTTTTAATTCTAAAACGTTCGTCCTGCCTTATCCCAACAACCCAGACTATTTGATTATCAGATGATAAAATCCATGTTTTTTCTTTTTCGATCAATGATAGTTTTTCATCTTTAAAAAGTTTGCTCACTTTTTTAGATTTCCCATTCATTCCAAAAGGCTGAAAAACATCCCCTTCATTCCATTTACGTAAAATCAAAGGAAACCGGATTTTTTCGGCGTCCACAAATATAGCTCTATTTGAATCTATAGTTATGTGACCTACGTTACAAAGTGTCATTTTTAAGGGAAAATTAACTTCTGTATCGTTTTCATGAATTTGAAATTCTTCTTTTTCTGATGTTTCTGAAACTGGGCTCAAAATCAAAATTTCCCGATTCTTTAACAATCTGAATTCTTCCGAAAAAATTTGTTTTCCTGATTGACCTTCAACCAATTCATAAATATCTTTCCATGCCGAAAAACCAAACTCATTCAGCCATTGATACAAATAGGATTTATAGTTGGGAAGTTTTTTAAGCTGATTTAAATCGAAATGAATATCATCTCCGGCTTCTTTCGCCACCTGCTGATAAATCATAATTGACGCGTCTTCAACCATTTCTTTTGATTCCTGAAGATAGGATTGCGTTTTTTGAAAAGCAGTCAAAAAATTCGGATTGATTTCTTTTAAAATCGGAACTAAATTGTGGCGAATTTTATTTCGCAGATATTTGTTAGAGGCATTACTGCTGTCTTCGCGCCATTCGATTTTATTATCTTCGGCATATTTCAAAATTTCTTCTCTTGAAAATGGCAAAAGCGGCCGAATAATTTTATCGTTTTCTTCTGGAATTCCTGTTAAACCGTCTAATCCGGTTCCGCGGGTTAAATTAATGATAAAGGTTTCTAAGTTATCATCTGCATGATGCGCCGTTAAAATGTAATCGAAGTTTTTTTCTTCTAAAAGTTCGTAAAACCAACTGTAACGAAGTTCCCTTGCCGCAACCTGGGTTGATAATTTATAGTCTTTTGCGAAAGCTTCGGTATCAAATTGTGTTATAAAAACGGGAATATTATTTTTATCGCAATACTCCTGAATAAAATTCTGATCTCCAAAACTTTCTAAACCGCGAAGCTGGAAATTGCAATGTAAAACAGCAATTTCATATGGTAATTGTTTTAGCAAATGCAGTAAAACCATACTATCTAAGCCCCCGCTAACAGCAAGAAAAAGCTTTTTCTGGGCTAAAAATGGAAATCTGGACGTAATATGGTTTTCGAATTTTGAAAGCATCTGATAAAAGTAACAAATTAAATTTTATCTATTTTTAAATGAAATGTTAAGCAATGTTTTTTTTGTTTGCCATGAATTACACTTTTACGAATTATTTTTAAAATCATTTTAATACTTTGAGCTGTGGCTATATTTTTCACCTCAAATTGAAGAAAAAAATTAATGGAAATTAGTGTAATTCGCGGCAAACCTTTTTACTGTAAAACCTCGTGCATTGCCTTAGCTTTCAATAAACATTCTTCGTATTCTTTTTCTGGGATTGAAAGTGATGTTATAGCGCTCCCAACAGAAAACGAGACGTATTTTTTATCCTGATTGTATAATATACTGCGAATTACGACATTGAAATCAAAATCACCTTCGGGCGTAAAATATCCTACGGCGCCACTGTATAAACCTCTTTTGGTTTCTTCCAGATTTTCGATGATTTTCATAACCGAAATCTTTGGCGCACCCGTCATACTTCCCATTGGAAAAGTTGTTTTTAAAACATCGATGAGCGAATATTGAGCATCTAATTTTGATGTAATGGTCGAAATCATTTGATGAACCTGCAGAAAAGAATAGATTTTGCAAAGTTCTGTAACTTCAACTGAACCTTTTTGTGCGGTATGTGATAAATCATTCCGAACTAAATCTGTAATCATGATATTCTCAGCACGCTCTTTTGTATCAGATTCTAAATATTCTTTTGATTTTTGATCTTCCTCTGGATCTAAAAAACGTTTGGATGTTCCTTTTATGGGCTGCGAAATAATTTTATCTTCTATTTTTTTTAAATAACGTTCCGGAGAAGCCGATAACAAATATTGCTTGTGATTTTTAAAGAAAATAGAAAACGGAGCTTGTGAAATCTCATTCAGCTTCTTAAATTTTTCCAGCGGATTAATCTCGGCATTTTCAGCAAAAAATTCCATACAGAAGTTGGCTTCGTACATATCTCCTATATGAATATGTTCCAGCATTTTATTTACTTTTTGTATATATAAATCTCTAGAAATACGTTGTTCAATCTTTATAGATTCTGCACTTTCGACTTTCAACTTGTGACTTTTGACTATTTCAATAAAATCATCTTCCATTTCATCATCACAAAGCAATAAATACTGAATTTCAAGCTGATTCCCTTTTAAGGCAAATATTTTTTTTGGCTGGAAGAAGAATAAATCCGGAAAATCCAATCCGTCAAAATTATTTGATTTTAAATCTTCAACATCATTTTTTAAATCATAAGATAAGTAACCAAACAACCAGTCTTTAGTAGTTTGCTGATATTGTTTTAGATCTTCAAAAGCATTCTGAAAATCGGTTTTTAAAGACGTAAAAGCATCAACAGCGAGCAAAAAATCAAAACTTGAATATTCCTGCGGATAGGAATTACTGTCTAAAAAAATGACTTCTCGAAATTGCTGTGCCCAGTTTAAAAGCTGTTGTTTAAACTGCTCCGGATTGGAAATAGGTTTGGTAATAGAAACTCTCAAAAATGAATAGATTTTTAAATTACAAAATTACAACAAAAAAAATCTAATGTTTAAAAATTCTTGGCACGCTTTTTAATACTTCGAACTTGTATTAATACACGTGCATTTAACAATCAAAAACTTAACAATTTAAAACTTTTATGAAAACACTTCTAAAATTAAGCTTTATAAACTTCTTAGTAATCTTTTTGCTTTTCTCTTGTAAAAAAGCTGACAGCACTTCATCGGCAGAAATAAAAACAGAAGCTTCAGCTGCTACAGATGCAAGCGGTTCTGAAACTGAAGGACCGCAACAGCAGCTGCAAATTCAGGCAGGTCAAATTACCGCAGGAGAATGGAATGATTTAAATAATTGGGCGTTCTGGGAATCATTAAATGAAAATTCTGAATTTTCAGAAATGAGTACTTATTGGAATTACAACTTAAGGGACAGAATCTCTGTAAATATAAAATCTGGTTCAGAAAACGTAATTGACATTCCTGTATCGTTACTTAATTCAAAAAATGAAATCGTTTGGATTTCAAGAACCAATAACAAAGGAAATGCTGAATTATGGCCTCTTCTGAAAAACTCAAAAAATTCAGAATCAAAAAATTTAAAAGTAAAGATTGGGAATGAGACATTTGAAAACATTCAAAATTATAACAAATTAAAAAACAATAATTTATCTCTTAAAAATTATAGCAAAAGAAATCATGAAACCATAATTGATGTTGCGTTTATGGTTGATGCTACGGGCTCAATGGGAGATGAGATAGATTATTTAAAAGAAGAACTATCAGATGTTATCTCAAAAGTAAAAGAGCAAAACCAAAATGCAAAAATAAACACAGGTGCTGTGTTTTATAGAGATCAAAACGAGGAATATGTAACTAAAGTTTCTGATTTTTCATCTAATATCAACACTACTGTCAGTTTTATAAAAGAGCAGTCTGCTGCTGGAGGAGGCGATTTTCCAGAAGCTGTTGAAACTGCCCTGGATAAATCAATTAATTCTTTACAATGGTCAGGAAATGCAACTTCAAGAATACTTTTTCTAGTACTAGACGCACCGCCTCATTATGATGAACAAATTGTATCTCAAATTCATACATTAGTTGAAACGGCAAGTAAAAAAGGAATCAAAATTATTCCTATTACCGCTAGCGGCATTGACAAAGAAACTGAATTTTTAATGCGCTATATGGCAATTGCTACTAATGGCACTTATGTATTCATTACTAATGACAGCGGTATTGGTAATGATCATATTGCGGCATCTGTAGGAGATTATCAGGTAGAGTATTTAAATAAACTGATGGAAAGACTAATAAATGAAAGTTTAGAGTAAAAACAGGACTAAAGACACATTAGCAAAAATTAAATAAAACTGTTAAAAACCAATATTTTAGTAAGAAAAAAATCATTATATTTGATATAGCATTTACACTAATCCCAAAATAGAATATTATTGATTATTAAATTCTCAATAAAATGACACTGAAAATAGATTTGCATTTTATTTGAAGAAGTATTGATTTGCATTTTCAGCACACTAATTATATCATTTTAACCTATCAAATTCTAAGTATTATGAAAATTGCTACTATTATTGTCCGCGTTTTGATCGGCCTTTTACTGCTGTTTGCTTCTATTTCGTTCTTTTTTAAACTTGCGCCGGAACCAGAAACAACAGGTAATTTTAAGGCTTTTAATATGGGTTTAGTTGCTTCAACTTATTTGCTTCCCCTTGCAAAAACAGTTGAATTGCTTTGTGGTCTTTCATTTGTAACGGGTCGTTTTGTGACTCTGGCAAATATTCTGATTTTACCAATTACTATCAATATCTTATTTATCAATTATTTTTTAGCGCCGGAAGGCCTTCCAATTGCCATATTACTTTTTCTGGCTAATTTATTCTTGATTTATAGATATTGGGATAATTATAAAACTGTCTTTACGCCTTAATTATATATCGTATAAAACAAACAAACCCGACATTTAGAATGCCGGGTTTTTTATTTAGTTTGATTTGTCGTGTTTTACCCAAACCAAATCTGATATATTGTAGCCAATATCCTGAGCTTTGATCAGAAAATCTGCTTTAATGCTTTCCGGCATTGTAGTTTCTCTCGAGAGTATCCACATATACTTCAGGCTTTCACCTGCCACAAGTGCGTACTTATAATCTGGATCTACGGCAATAACATTGTATCCGGAATAAAAAGGACCAAAAAATGAGACCTTAAGCATACCAACATTGTCCTTTTTGACAAGCTTGGCTTTCCCGATGCTCTCCTCCCATTTGTCTTTTTTGACATTATAGCCCTTATTATCAACTTTTATGGTGCCGTTTTCATTCAAAGAATATTCGGCAGTAACATTATCTAGATTTTTTTCCCATTTATAGTCTAATCTGGCAATTTCATACCATTTACCAAGATACTTTGCTTTGTCAAAATTAGTGACTGCAGCTGCATTTTTGGGAATCGTTGAACCGCAAGAATAAAGTACCAATGCAATTCCTGCTCCTAATAAAACCGGAGCTATATATTTATTTTTCATGATGTAATCTTTTTATTATCATAAAGATAACATCATAATTACACATCTAATTTACAAAATTTTTCTTTGATTTTATATTTTTCACGTATTTAAATTTGCGTCCAAATAAAAACCCGTCTCGTTAAAAAACGAGACGGGTCTTAAAATATAATTTTACGTAAATATTATACGTGTATCGCTCTATTTTCTGTTGCTGCCAATGCTGCTTCTTTTACCGCTTCCGCGAAAGTTGGATGCGCATGGCTCATTCTTGAAATATCTTCAGCAGAAGCTTTAAATTCCATTGCAGTAACCGCCTCAGCAATTAAATCGGCTGTACGTGCTCCAATCATGTGAACTCCTAAAACCTCATCTGTTTTTTCGTCAGCAAGAATTTTTACAAAACCGTCTAAGTCAGCACTTGCTCTTGCACGTCCTAACGCTTTGAAAGGGAAACTTCCAGATTTGTAAGCAACTCCTGCCGCTTTTAATTGCTCTTCTGTTTGTCCAACTGCAGCAACTTCCGGCCAAGTGTACACTACACCAGGAATTAAGTTGTAATCAATATGTGGTTTTTGACCCGCTAAGATTTCAGCAACCATTGTTCCTTCTTCCTCTGCTTTGTGAGCTAACATCGCACCGCGAACAACGTCACCAATTGCGTAAATATTTGGAACATTAGTTTGTAAATGGTCGTTTACTTCAACTTGTCCTCTGTCTGAAATTTTTACTCCGGCTTTGTCAGCATTCAATCCGTCTGTGTAAGGACGACGACCAACAGAAACTAATGAATAATCTCCTTCAAGAGTAATTGTTTCTCCTTTTGCATTTTCAGCCTGAACTGTAACAGCATCGCCGTTTCTTTCAACTGATTTTACTTTGTGAGAAACGTAGAATTTCATTCCTTGTTTTTTCAATACTTTAGTCAATTCTTTAGAAAGAGAACCGTCCATTCCAGGAATGATTCTGTCCATGAATTCAACTACAGAAACCTGAGCACCTAAACGAAGGTAAACTTGTCCAAGCTCGATTCCGATAACTCCTCCACCAATAATTACCAAGTGTTTTGGAACTTCTTTTAAAGCTAAAGCTTCAGTAGAAGTGATGATTCTCTCTTTATCAATTTTGATGAATGGTAAAGAAGATGGTTTTGATCCTGTAGCAATTACAGTATATTTTGCTTCGATAGTTTCAGATGTTCCGTCAGCTTTTGCAACTTCGATGTGAGTTGCGTCTACGAATGAACCTAAACCATTGAAAACAGTAATTTTATTTTTATCCATTAAGTAGTTAATTCCACCAACGGTTTGATCTACAACGGCTTGCTTGCGCGCGATCATTTTCTCTAAATTGATTTTTACATCTCCAGAAACTTCGATTCCGTGATCTGCAAAATGAGCAATTTCAGCATAATGATGAGAAGAAGATAATAATGCTTTTGAAGGAATACAACCTACGTTAAGGCAAGTTCCGCCTAATGAATTATATTTTTCTACAATTGCAGTTTTAAAACCTAATTGTGCGCAACGAATTGCTGATACATATCCTCCAGGACCTGAACCTATAATGACTACGTCAAATGAACTCATAGTATTTTGTTTTTATTTTAGCGGTTACAAAATTAATGAATAAAGTTTTGTTTAAAGTTTAATTTTCAATGTTTTTTGTGTGAAATTTTGGATTGGGGTTTTCTGCCACAAAGGCTCAAAGACACAAAGTTTTTTTGTTTTTTTATCTTGCAATCGGGAGCACAGCTGCAAAGTGTCTACGTAAGCTTGTCATCCTGAGAAACGAAGGATCACACTAGAAGTTCCACATGCAAAACTGCTCTGCGTCTATACAAAAAAACCTTTGAACCTTTGTCACTCTGAACCTTTGTTCCTCCTGCCTAAGGTTTTCTTTCTGGATTTCTAGAAGTGTGAAATACAGAATAAATTACTATTTCGGTTCCAATAATCTCATATATAATAACAAATGGAAATTTAACCAAAGTCATTTCTCTATAATCTGGTTGTTTTTTAATTTCGAATAATTCTGGATTTGTTTTTAAAACTTGGAGATAAGATTTTAAATAAGTTAGAAATTGCTTCCCTAAACCTTTACTTCTGCTTTCGTAAAACGCAATAGATTCATCAATTTCTTTTTCTGCTAATGGTAAAATTCTAATTTTAAAAACCATATTTTGCATTCAAACGTTTCTCTGCTTCTTCCCAAGAGCTTGCCTCTACTTCTCCAGACAAATATTTTTCTCTTTCTTCAGCAACTAAGTTGTAATGCGAATCTGGAATAACTGACTCTTTTTCATCATGATTTATGGCATCAAAAACGCTTTCTAAAATCTCTAATTTTGAATCGTCGTCTATGAATTTTCCAAAATCTTTGATAAGCTTGCGTCTTAATTCTTTCGTTTCCATTTTGTTTGTATTTAAACTCAAATTTAAGATTTATAATGATTCAATTATGTTAAAAAAATTTTCTGCCACAAAGGCTCGAAGACACAAAGTTTATTTGTTTTTTATCTCGCAATCCCAATAGCTATCTGGAGCAGAGTCGCAAAGTGTCTACGCAAGCTTGTCATCCTGAGGAACGAAGGATCACACTAGAATCTCCTCATGCAAAATCGCCAATCTTTGTAGAGTTACGCATGTGATCCTTCGTTCCTCAGGATGACAAACTGGACGTTAGACGCACTGCAGTGCGTGTCTACATGAAAACCTTTGAACCTTTGCCACTCTGCAACTTTGAACCTTCCTAAAAAGAAATCACTGTCGAGTTCTTCACTTCGCTAATCATAAACATGCTTTGCGTGCTTCCAATATGTTGTAAACTCGTAAGTTTCGTTACTAAAAATTCTCTGTAAGCTTCCATATCTTTTACTAAGACTTTTAAAATATAATCGTAGTCGCCGCTTACGTGATGGCATTCTAAAACTTCATTTAGTTTTATGACTTCGCTTTCGAATTTGGTTAAAAATTCTTTGGTATGCTGAATCAATTTTAGATGGCAAAAAACTACAAAACCTTTTTCAATTTTAGATTTATCTACTAACGCTGCGTAGTTTTTTATTATGCCTTCGCGCTCGAGCTTTTTGATTCTTTCATAAACCGCAGTTACCGAAAGATTGAGTTTTAAAGACAATTCTTTGTTTGTTTTTTTACTATCGGTTTGCAGTAAAACCAGGAGTTTTTTATCGATTTCGTCTAGAGTCATTTTTAGTTGATGGTTTTTGGTTGATGGTTGATGGTTGATAGTTTATCACAGAAGAAAGAAAATCTATTCAACTGTGTTTCTTAGATCAAATTTAGATTAAAAATCATAATAAAAACATATTAATAGTTTTAAAATCTAATTTTTCATTTTATAGTTGATTAATTTTCTAATTAGACCTTATTTTGAACAGAATTTCTTTTGAAAATGAGAGTCCTAGCCCTGATAGAAGCGACATCCTTTTATGGTGGGGTTCACCATAAAAGATACAGCGGATAGCAGGAAACTGCTCCAAATTATTCAACTGAAAAATCTCCACTATAAGAACTTGAAACTTGAAACAAAACAAAAACTAACTATATGAAAGACTTTAACCCAGCAGATAAAATTCAGGATTTGCAATACTTTGGTGAATTTGGCGGCGTGAATCCGTCGATTTCTGATTCTTCGACTTATACTTTTCTTTCGGCAAAAACTATGTTTGACACTTTTGAAGGAAATATGGAAGGCTGTTATTTGTATTCGCGCCATTCGTCGCCAAGTAATTTGTATTTGGATCAGGCTTTGGCAGCGATGGAAGTAACAGAAACGGCAAATGTTTCGGCTTCTGGAATGGGAGCGATTACACCTACTCTATTACAGCTTTGCGGTGCGGGCGATCACATTGTTTCTAGCCGAACTATTTATGGCGGCACTTATGCTTTCCTGAAAAACTTTACTCCAAGATTCGGAATCGAAACGAGCTTTGTTGACATTACAAAACTGGATGTTGTAGAAGCTGCAATTACACCAAATACGAAAGTTTTGTATTGTGAAACGGTTAGTAATCCGCTTTTGGAAGTGGCTGATATTACTGGTCTGGCTAAGATTGCTAAAAAGCATAATTTAAAATTGGTTGTCGACAATACGTTTTCACCTTTATCGGTTTCTCCTGCAAAATTGGGTGCTGATATCGTGATTCACAGTTTAACGAAATACATTAACGGAAGCAGCGACACAGTTGGCGGCGTGACTTGTGCCTCGAAAGAATTTATTAACGCTTTGAAAAATGTAAATTCTGGTGCGAGCATGCTTTTGGGGCCAACAATGGATAGTTTGCGTTCGGCAAGTGTGATGAAAAATCTTCGTACGCTTCATATCCGAATTAAGCAGCACAGTCATAATGCACATTTTCTGGCCGATCAATTTGAAAAAGATGGTTTAAAAACGGTTTATCCGGGATTAAAAAGTCATCCAAGTCATGAATTGTATAAAACGATGATTAATCCGGAATATGGTTTTGGCGGAATGCTGACAATTGATGTTGGAACTTTAGAGAAAGCAAATGAATTAATGGAGTTGATGCAAGCCAGAAATTTAGGTTATCTGGCAGTAAGTTTAGGTTTTTACAAAACATTATTCAGCGCGCCCGGAACTTCGACTTCAAGTGAGATTCCGTTGGAAGAACAAAAGGAAATGGGATTAACGGATGGTTTGATTCGTTTTTCGATTGGCTTGGATAATGATATTGATCGTACTTACGAAATGATGAAGGCTTGCATGACAGAACTTGGTATTTTAAATTCCGCAAAGATTGGCAAAGAGGTTTTCTCAGAGATTCGCTAAAGTTTTTTTCTCACGCAGATTTGGCTGATTATGCCGATTTTTTTATAGAAAAAGCCGTTCTGAATACTATCTGAACGGCTTTTTATAATTTATCTGGGTTCGTAATGTCTGAATGTCTGCCAGTATTTGTCTTTATATATTTCGTAACTTATATCGAAAGATCGACTGTGTTTTTTAATTAACTGGTCTGCTGTTTTTGACGGTTTTCTAAAGTCTTTGCAGGCAAAAAAGATTTCTCTTTTGTTGTTTACTGTTTCTCTTCCAAGATTTAAATAACCATCTGAATCTTTAAGATGCGATACAACTTCATCTTCTATTTCGTTTAATAACTGATAAGTGTCTTTATCTGGCATTCCGTTATTATTATCACTTCCATCAAATGGAATTGTGATAATAAAGATCCAGGGATGCGATGCTTTTTGATCCCAGCTTAAAAGATCAGTATTCATTAATCCTATGACAACCCCTCCATCTTTTGTATTTGACTCGAAACCTGAATAGTTATCATTTTCTGTATTATGCCTTGTTCCGTCGTATTTTTCAACAAATTCTTTTTCTCTCCAAATCAGATAATCTTTTAATTTTTCAATTGGAATTAATTCTTCAGAAGTGTCATTTGGTCCCACTACCTTCATATTATCGATTAAAGTCAAAGAATTTAATTCTCCCAAATAGTTATCCAAAAAGATATAAACACCATTCACTATTCTTCCTTTATTTTCTTCCACGAAATCATCGTACACAACTGTTAAATCTATTTCATCAGGATAATCTTCGTGTGTATTTGGACAAAATTTTAAATTATCTTTATTGAACTTAAAACCTTCATAATCAATACCAATATTTTGAATATCTGATGAAGGTTTTAGTGCAGTAATTTTCCAGCCTTTAATTTGAGGAGCCGCGTTTACCAATTCTTCAATTGCATAAATATTTCTGATCGCTCCATCTGGCGTTAGGATCAATTCAACTGTATCATCATCAAACATTCCTGTTAGGAAATAAATTCCGTTATGAACTTCATCCAGTTTTGGTGCCAGCTTTTCAAGAAAACCTTGATGTATGTTTTGTCTGCTTTTTACGACTTTAAAAAAATCTTTTTCATTTTGTAAAAACCAATTCCAAAAATCAGCATTAGATTGTATTGGAGCTTCTTTTTTGCCCAATATTTTATCCAGAAAACCCATATATTATATATTAATTTTAATTTTTTAATAGAAACAAACTTAAGGAAAAGTGTTTTTAAAACATAAGAATATTTCTATAAAAACTACAAGAATTTAAAAAGCCGTTCTGAAGTACTCAGAACGGCTTTTCATTTATAATTTATAACTTTTACCTTATAATTTAATGTTGAGTTTACTGTTTTTTCTACTGTAAGTAAAGTAGATCAACAATCCTATCAGAAGCCAGATTGTAAAATAAATCCAGTTCCAAACACTTAATTCAGCCATCATGTAAAGACAGCAGATTAATCCTAAAAGCGGAATTAAAGACAAGTTTCTTCTGAATGCCCAAACAGCTAATCCAACTAAAACAAATAAGAAAATCCACATTGGGATTTTGTGTTTGAATAAGCTAAATCCTGACTCATATTTTGCAGAATCATCAATTGGCAAACCTTTTACAACTTGGGCATATTTTGCTTCGTCGTCTTGATATTGTCCTAACAAATGGTCTAAGTCTGATGTTTCGGCAGTTTTATTGTTTACTTCGATACTTTTTAAATAATTGAATACTTTTTCAGATTCTGTTTTATCTAAAGATGTTACAATTGTTGTTGCATCGTTTATTTGTGTATCATTATTAATAAACGCCATTGTAGCTTTATTGTTGAAAGCAAAAGCATAATACAATCCGGCAATCATTAAAACCGGTAAAATATATTTTGAATTTACATAAGGCGTTTTGAATTTTCCTCTTGGAATTTCAGGTTTGTTTTGTAATACTAAAACTCCTGCACAAACCAATACAAAGGCAAATAAAGTTCCTATACTGCATAGATCGGTTACCATCGTAAGATTTAAGAATAATGCCGGAATTGCTACTACAAAACCGGTTACGATTGTAGCAAAAGATGGTGTTTTGAATTTTGGATGAACAGTAGAAAATTTCTTTGGCAATAAACCATCACGGCTCATACTCATCCAGATACGCGGCTGTCCCATTTGAAAAACCAATAAAACACTTGCCATTGCTACTACTGCACTTACTGCAATAATTCCAGACATCCATTTTAAGTCTAATTTATCGAAAACAAATGCCAGAGGATCTCCAACATTTAATTCGTGATATTTTACCATTCCGGTTAAAACCAAGGCAATAGCAATATATAAAATAGTACAAATGATAATGGCCCACATCATTCCTCGTGGTAAATCGCGCTGTGGATTTTTACATTCTTCAGCAGTTGTCGAAATAGCATCAAAACCAATATAAGCAAAGAATACGGCAGAAACTCCTTTTAAAACCCCGCCAACTCCATTTGGAGCAAACGGATCCCAGTTTGCCGTATCTACATAAAATACTCCTACAGCAATTACTAAAAGTACTACGCAAAGTTTTACAACAACCATTAAATTACTAGCGTTACGAGATTCTTTCATTCCTCTGTAAACCAAAGCCGTAATCAAAATAATAATGAATAAAGCAGGTATATCAGTAACAAAATGAAAAGATCCTATTGTTGGTGCAGTTGTCCATGCTGTGTGCGCCTGCTGCAAAGCTGCACTTAAATTTTTGAAAGATTTTCCGCCGCGCATTAAAGCTTCGGCATCATTAAATCCGTTTGAAGCAGTTAAATAATCCATTTGAATCCATTGCGGCAAATGAATACCGCCACTCTGGAGCAGTCCCGTAAAATAATCACTCCACGATATAGCAACGGTTATGTTCCCTACGGCATATTCCATGATTAAAGCCCAGCCAATAATCCAGGCAATTAATTCCCCAAAAGCAACATAAGAATAGGTATAAGCACTTCCTGAAACCGGAACCATCGAAGCAAATTCGGCATAAGCAAAAGCGGCAAAACTACAAGCCAAAGCTGTAAATAAGAACAAAAAGATTACGGCTGGTCCACCGTCTGCACTGGCTTTTCCAATCGTACTAAAAATTCCCGCTCCAACAATAGCCGCTATCCCGAATGCAGTTAAATCCCTTGTAGTCAAATGTTTTCCTAAGGCATTATGACCGTCTGTTTCGTTCTGAGCAACCTGCTTCAGAATATCCTGTACTGTTTTCTTTCGGAATAAACTTGATAATGCCATATATGTTTTCCTGTTATAAATTAATTTAATTCAGTCGTTTTTGTTTTATTTTGCAAATAATGCAAAAATTATCCTTATTTCAAATATATAAAACGATTTTGTTTTCGCTGAAGTTTTTTTTTCGCCACGAATTGCACTAATTTCTCGAATTATTTTTTTGCCACAGATTAAAATGATTAACACAGATTAAAAAATTTAAATTAAATCTGCTCAATCTGCCAAATCTGCGAGAGAAAAAATCTTTCCAATCTTTTTATCCCAATGGCTCTCGAGAGTGGTTAAAACTAAAACAAAAAAATCCGTTGTTATCCGCGTTTTCACGAAGTGAATCCGTGTCATCCGCGTGCAATTTCTCAACGCAGACAATTCCTCAAAATACTAACCGGATGCTGTGCTTCTCGTTTTGTTCCGTCGTAAATTTGATGGCGGCAACTCGTTCCTGCAGCCGCTATTTTTACATTTTCGGCGGTGTTTCTTACTTTTGGGAAAAGCGTGTCTTCCCCCATTTGCATGCTCACTTTATAATGTTCTTTTTCATAACCAAAAGAACCCGCCATTCCGCAGCAGCCCGAATTGTAAATTGTAACCGTATTATTTTTAGGTAAATTCAGCATCGCAAAAGTTGCTTCAACAGAACTTAAAGACTTTTGATGGCAATGTCCGTGAATTTTAATTTCTTTCGTTTCTTCAGAGAAAGAATCCGGCGTTATTTTTCCGTCAATTATTTCTTTTTTGAAGAATTCTTCGATTGTAAAAGCATTTTGCGAAATACGTTCTGCGCTTTCTTTATCCGATGCCAATCGTAAATATTCATCTCTAAAAGTCAAAATCGCCGAAGGTTCAATTCCTATTAACGGCGCTTTCGCAGAAATCAAATCTTTGAATATATTGATATTGATATCCGTTATTTTTTTCGCTTCTTCCAAAAACCCTTTTGATAAATATGTTCTGCCGCTTTCCTCGTGATTTACAA
The DNA here is from genome assembly GCF_024171645.1 of Flavobacterium sp. HSC-32F16. Lineage (GTDB taxonomy): Bacteria > Bacteroidota > Bacteroidia > Flavobacteriales > Flavobacteriaceae > Flavobacterium. The sequence goes on from NZ_JALKAC010000003.1 coordinate 207,063, forward strand.
TTAAAACTTCGTAACCTAATTTTGTCAACAATTCAAAAGCATCGATTCCGATATTTACGTCGTAATAATTCGTAAATTCATCTACAAACAAATACAATTGTCCGTTTGGAAAAGCTACATTTTTAGGTTTATTACTTTCATACCATTTTCTAAAAGTCTTTTTTGCTAAAAGCGGCACTTGTCTTTCGGGCGCAATTCCCATTGATTTTTTAACCAGCGAATGATTCGAAATAAAATTCGTAATCGACGGAAACAAACTTCCCATTTTATTCAGTTTTGCGTTGTTGGCAAAAATCTTGCTTCGGGTCGAGAATCCGTTTGCTTTTTGATATTGGTATAAAAATTCGGCTTTTAGAGTTGCAACGTCAACATTACTCGGACATTCGCTGGCGCAGGCTTTGCAGCTTACACACAACTCAAAAACTTCGTATAATTCTTTCTGATCAAATTTGTTTTCTTTTTCAGAATAGGTCAAATATTCTCGTAAAGCGTTTGCTCTGGCACGAGTCGTTTCTTTCTCATTTCTAGTAGCACGATAACTCGGACACATTGCGCCTCCCGCCGATGGCATTTTTCGGCAATCGCCAGAACCATTACATTTTTCGGCAGCACGTAAAATTCCCAAACTGTCTGAGAAATCCTGAAACGTTTTAATATCCGGTTCTTCCCTTCCTGAAATCACACGATGATTTTCATCCATTTTCAAGGCATTGACAATCTTCCCGATATTTAAAACCGAATTCGGGTCAAATGCTAATTTGATTCTTTTCAGCAATTCGTAATTCTTTTCGCCAATCATAAACGGAATAAACTCCCCGCGCACAATTCCGTCACCGTGTTCACCGCTTAACGAACCTCTGTATTTTTTTACCAAATGCGCCACATCGGTCGCAATAGTTCTAAATAATTTTAAGTCAGATGTTTTCTTTAAATTCAAAACCGGACGCAAATGCAGTTCTCCTGCACCCGCATGCGCGTAATAAATCGCTTCCTGTCCGTGACGTAACATCATCGCCGAAAACTCTGCAATATAAGCCGGTAAATCACTTAATTCTACGGCCGTATCTTCAATAGAATCGGCAGCTTTATTGTCGCCTACAATACTTCCTAAAAGTCCGAGTCCAGCTTTTCTAAGTTCGTTGGCTTTATCAATATCAGCACCGTAAATTTTCACGAGCGCGTAACCAAAATTGTTTTTTTCTAAATCAGCAATTAATGCATTCGCCTGATTTTCGGCATCTTCTAAAGTATGAGACGCCACTTCAAAAAGCATAATCGCTTTGGGTTCGCCAACCAAAAAGAAACGGTTTTTAATGTGTTCACGATTCGTTTTCGTACAATCCAAAATCGTATCGTCGATCATTTCACAAGTGTACAAATGATGTTTCATTGCCACGACAACAGACTCTAAAGATTCCTGAATCGTATGATAATGTCCAACGACCATAATACTGTGCGCTGGCGGTAAATCATCAACTTTTAAAGTGATTTCGGTTGTAAAAGCCAGCGTTCCTTCGCTTCCGCAAAGCAGTTTTCCTAGGTTTATTGTTGGCTCGGTTCCGCCAAATAATTCTGATCGTAACAAAATATCAACGGCGTAACCTGTATTTCGTCTGTGAATTTCCGGTTTCGGAAACTCTTTTATAATTTCTTCCTGAATTGCTTTTACAGAAAGTTCGTCGTAAACGCTTTTATAGATTTTATTTTCTAAAGAATCGCCTTTGGTTTTCTCAATAAATTCTGCCGAGGTCAATTCGCTAAAAGCTACTTCAGATCCATCGCTCAAAATCGCTTTTACCTCGGCAATTTTATCACGCGTAACACCATAACGAATCGAAGTTGTTCCAGATGAATTATTTCCTACCATTCCGCCAATCATCGCGCGGTTTGAAGTTGATGTAATGGGTGCGAAAAATACGCCGTGCGGTTTTAGAAATAAATTCAGTTCGTCGCGAATAACGCCGGGCTGAACGGTAACCGTTTTTTTCTCAGCATCGTAACCTAATATTTTGGTAAAATGTTTCGAAACATCAACCACAAGTCCGTCTCCAACGGCTTGTCCGGCAAGTGAAGTTCCGGCAGTTCTTGGCGTTATCGAAATATTATGCTGTGCCGCAAAGCGAATTAACTTACTGATATCTGCTGTGGATTTAGGTAAAGCCACCGCATTTGGCCGAATCCGATACACTGATGCGTCTGTCGAATAAAGTGTTTTATGAAGATCATCGTATAAAAGTGTGCCTTCGAGTTCGCCGGCTAATTGCTCTAAATGAGATTGGGTCAACATGTAAATGGTGCTTTTCTTAAAAAAAATAATGCTCAAAAACTGAGACAACAAATATAAAAATATAGCAGGTTAAAATGTAGTAAATGCCGATTTATCTTAACAGCCCGTCAACATTTTATAAAATTAAAGACAAATTCTGTAAAGAGCCAAAATTGCGAAATGGGTAATTTTAAGATTTTACTTTTTACGCCTTATAATTATGGAAAATTTCGTTCAGGACGTCTTCAAACATTTAGAAAACTATTATTACAGCATTGTCGATCTTACGCCAAAATTCATTCTCGCCATTGTTGTCATTCTCGTTTCGTGGTTTATTGCAACCCGAATTGGTATTTTTACAGGAAACCGACTCAAAGCCAGAATGCACGACCGACTTCTAGCTACTTTTATCACCCGTTTAATCAAATCGGTTTTTATTATTATTGGGGTTTTGTTCATGTTCAAAATTATTGGTCTTGACGGAATCGCCCAAAGTATGCTTGCCGGTGCCGGAATTTCGGCTTTTGTAATTGGTTTTGCGCTTAAAGATATTGGAGAAAATTTCCTTGCCGGAATTCTGCTGGCTTTCAAACGTCCGTTTTCTATTGGCGATATTATCGAAAGTAACGGCGTAAAAGGCGAAGTTATTAACCTCAATCTGCGCGATACCGAAGTGAAAAGCGATTCGAAAATCATTTATATTCCCAACGCACTTTTAATTAAAAATACACTTATTAACTACAACAGCGAAGGATTTCTACTCCAGACTTTCACAGTAGGACTCGAATATGGTTCTGATTATACCCGCGCCATAGAAATCGTAAAAGAAGTTTTAGGAAACAGCGAAGATGTAACCAAAAAAGATCATGAAAATGCCGCCGTAATTACAGATGTTGCCGCTGCAGGAGTTATTCAGCTCAATATTAGGTATTGGGTAAAAACTGCATCAACGACTGAAAATTCAGAATGCCGTTCTAAAATTATTGCCGCAGTTTTGAAAAAGTTGAAGGAAAATGAGTTTGTTTTAAAGTAAGGTACAGAGGTTCAAAGTTACGAAGGGACAAAGGTTTTCTTTCCAAACCTAATTGTCATTCTGAGCGTTCCCAATAGAGAAGGATAATGAAAAAGTTTTACGGAAGATTAAATTCCAACAGCTATATTTTTTCGTAAGGTCGTTTCAAAAATAATTCACAAACAAGCTCAAACTTTTCTCTTAAAAGTTGTAATTGATATTGGTTATAATAAACCGTATTTTCTATTTCTTTAAAAATTGGTTCCATAATATACTCATACAAAACATGCCCTGAATATTGAAGTTTTATTTTTTTATGTATAACGTACAATTCAAAATACAACATATTCTTTAACCTGAATAATAAAAACTTTTCATCAGACATTTTTTCCATGTCAAAAACCTTAAAACTAATATCATCCAAAAACTTCATAATCAAAATAGTTAACTCAATAACAGACTCTTCATATAAAATTATTAAATTGGAATGCAGCTCTTTATGAACAGATTTTATAAGCAATGCTTTTTTTCTTTGCTCTAGTTTTTCCTGATCAGAAAGTGTTGACCAGTTTATGTCTTTCATAAAACCTTCCAAAATCTGTATTTCAGAACTATGAGGTTTGATTTTATTGTCTCTTGAAAGATAGAATTCTTTTATTTCTTCAATTTCTTCAAATGTCATAATTCTTTTATTTTTTTCTACTTTAAAGCAAGGAACCGTTTTTAATCTAAGGATGATTCATGAACAACTCTATAACATTTAAATACACATCCAAAAGTCTTTCCTTTAATAATTAACCAATCTAAAATTTCTTTATTTATAAGCTTATATAATTCATACTCAATAAACTCAGCACTATAATTTAATCTCTGATATTCCGGATGAGTTCTAATAAGTTCTGTGAGATCCCATTGTGTAAAAGTAATTTCATTTATTGAAATATCGTACGTATAAATAATTTCATCTTTTTTAGCTGTACAGCCACTTCCGTGAAAATAATATTCAATTCCATTAATTGATCCCAATCTTTCAAAGAAGGTTCGAGAAAATGAACATGGATTTATATCTTGTTTGTATTTATCTTTTAATAAAGCTTCAAAGCTTCTGATAAATGTAATGTAGTCGGTTAAGATTTTTTCTATCATAATTTGCGGTTCAAATCTAAATCTTAAAATGTTATTTTCCAAAGAGATTCTCCAATGTTGTCATTTCGACCGAAGGGAGAAATCGCACTAGAAATTACGCAGACATAATCGACAATCTTTGTGGTTACGAGTGTGATTTCTCCCTTCGGTCGAAATGACAAACTGCCTGGAAATTTATTTGAGTTTATCTTTTTTAAAAATAACGCTTTATATTTACCGCGTAGAGATGATTTAGTCTATTTAGCTCATTTTTAAGTTTTAATAAAATATATTATTTTTCTTACTTTTTGTTATTGTTTTTTGATACATTTACAACTCTTAAACTACAACATTAAGAACGAAATAAGATTTGCCCTTGTATTATGTGTGCGGTATCGGAAACGGCCGTAAGCGCTGTTGTAGGCGTTAGAAGCACTAATTTACAAGGGTTTTTTATCTCTAAAACTACAACATTTATGAGTACCAACACACTTTCCACAGAAACCCAAATCAGGCTTTTGATTTTTTTCAATGAAAGAATTGATTCTAAAGAAATGGCTAAAACACTAAGACAGGTAAATTTCACACTCGCATTAGGCGTTATGAGCGAACACGAAGAACTTCAAAACGAAATCACCAAATTAAGGGATAGCTTTTACTGGCTCAATGAATTGGCTGAAACTTTAAATCCTTATTTGGATTTGGAGTAGGATCAAAAAAGCAAAACCTCGATTTAAAATCGAGGTTTTCTCTTTTAGTAATTGATAAACTTTGCGGGCACGAGCGGGACGCTCGCGCTAGCAGAGAGATTCTTGATTTTTGAAAACTATTTAAGACGCTAGCGCGAGCGTCCCGCTCGTGCCCGCAAAGTATCTCCAGCATTAGATAAAAAATAAATGAGCAGAAAATATAAATTTGGAGAAAAAACTGGAGCATATTTTATCAGCTTCGCTACAGTTTACTGGATAGATGTATTTACAAGAGAAGAATATTTTAGCAATGATTGAATCTCTAGATTATTGTCGCAAACATAAATCAATGGAAATTTATGGATATTGTATAATGCCAAGTCATATTCATTTAATTTTTAGATCAGGAAATGATGATCCCTCAGGATTGATTAGAGATTTTAAAGGATTTACTTCTAAAAAACTTCTTAAAACAATCGAAGAAAATTCTCAAGAAAGTAGAAAAGAATGGATATTATGGATGTTTGAAAAAGCTGGAAAGAAAAATAGTAATGTAAAATTCAGGCAGTTTTGGCAGCAAAATAATCAACCTATCGAAATTTGGTCATTAAAAGTTTTTGAGCAAAAACTAAATTATATTCATAATAATCCTCTTGAAACTGGTTTTGTTACTAATCCGGTAGATTGGAAATACAGTTTTGCAAGAAAACTATGGAAATAATGATCAGACTGTTTTAGAAATTGATATTAATTGATGTTCTCTGTGTGGGCACGAGCGGGACACTCGCGCTAGCTAGAGAAATCAACAAATTAAGGGATAGCTTTTACTGGCTCAATGAATTGGCTGAAACTTTAAATCCTTATTTGGATTTGGAGTAAGATATTAAAATTAAAAAATCCGCGGAATCAAATTGATATCCGCGGATTCTTGTTTTATGCTTTTAGAAAATTAAAAAAGCACCTTCCTGGTTATTGTATATTCATTCTCAAATGTCGTTTTAACTAATAAAATTTGAGTACCGGATCGAATACTGTTAATCTCTAATTCAGAAGTTCCGATTTTCTGTCTGATGTAAAGAAGTTTTCCCGTAACATCAAAAACTTCAACTTCTTTTAAAGTGTTGTCAGAGGATCTCAAAGTGATTATTTTGTCTTTTGAAACAACAGTAAAATTTCTCGAAATAGTTTTAAATTCATCAACCTCTAATTTTCTATTTGTGTGTCTGAGTACAAAACGATTGTTAAAAGTACCATTTAGGGTTGAAAAAGTATAAGGACCATATTTCAGATTGTGAATAATGCCAGTCTCATTATCATGCAAATAAATATCTGCATCAGTTAAATCACCATCTGCTTGATCTATCGATATTTTAAGATCTCCAGTGATATTTGATTTGTAACCCAAAGGTATAGTATCTTCGGGGTCTATTGGAATGGCACGTCCCTGAATAACCAGATTTTTATCATCATTAATACTGTAAAAATCTGCATATTTATTGGCATCCATAGTAACGGCATCATAATTATGATCCCAGCCGTTAGTTGCTCCGGATATGTAGCCTATCAAAATTTGTTTGAAAAGTCCTTCATCATTTGTCAGATTAAGCCAGACGCGGTGTCTAATTATTTCCTGTGACGAAAATGAACTTGAAAACGAATTGATATTACAACGAAGAAAACTGCTGTTTACAGGAACCGCCGTGCCTTGTACAGGAATTGGATTAAACAAAAAAATCCATAGAATAACAAAAAAATATATTGTTGAAAAGAAATGTTTTTTCATGATTATTGATTTAAAAATTATTAAAGGGTTTTTACACGCCGGCGTATATTTATTTTAAATTTTAAACAACATCAATAGAAAGCCTGGGACATTATAAATGTCCTAGAAATACAAATATTTTTATAATAAATGAAGAGTAGTTTTTTCCTATTGCTTAGTTTTAAAATTTATAAATTATATTCGATCGGCTGATACAAAAAAACAGTTAATTGATTGGCCAGTCTCAAAAAAAACTAAAACGCAGATACAGCTTTATAAGGTATTACGTCGATGATTTTTGCATTTTAACGATCAAATATTATTTTAAGTTAAGAATATATGCAAAATAAAAAAAGGATTTTTGAAAAAAAATACGGTATAATTTTATAGAAATTTACAGAAAGTATTACTCTCGATTTTATTCAAAAAATGCAGAAATATTAAAGAATAAGGACTTTTTTTAGACAACATCAGAATGCCATTATTTTGGATAAAAAAGTAAGATATCTGCGGATACAAAAAGCAAATAACCAATTTTGATTATACCTGAATTATTTAACAACAAAAAAACCGCTTAATAAATCTCGAACAAATCAAAATCTATTAAACGGCTTAAAAATATTTTATAAAAAAGTAAATCTACTCCTTCCCCCAAATCCTGGTATTCAAATCCAGTTCATGAACAATATCATGCATGAATTTCACGATCGAAAGATCATCGGTAAGTAAATCGGGAGCTAAAAGCGAAGAATGAATAGGAGCTTCAAAATAATTGTGAGACAACGGAAAAGCGATATACATTTTAGAATGTATAAACGAAATTGAAATCGTTGAGTCGCATTTGTTGTTTAAATCCAGAATTCTTTCCATCATGGCGGGAGTTAGAATATATCTCGCCTCAATTTGGTTTCTGGAATAGGTTACAAATTTATTGTCAAATTCGGTGTTTTCTAATTGTACAACTTCTGTGTTTCCAAAACTGAAAACATTTTTAGAAAACCACGCTCCAAGACTAGCACCAAAACCTTTTGGACGAACCACTGTCGAAACTTCAAAGTTTTTATTGAAATCGGCTACAAATATAATTCCCTTAAAAATGGTGTGCCAATGTGTTTTGGTTCCGTTTTTGTCGCGTGTTTCTGTTTTATATTCGGCATGAACTTCGGCAAACCAAAATGAAGTTTTATCGTTTGTTCCGCTAATTAAATCCTGCGTTTTATAACGATCAGGTTCGGTTGTAAAAAGTTCAGAACTGATAAACTCATATTCCGGAAGTCCGCTTTGCGGTATTATTACCAAGCTTTCATTGATATTTTTTAATGCCGATGCTACAACATTTGTCTTGTAGACAAATTTATATATTTTTGCTTCGTCATTGGTTTTAAAATATTGTATAATACCAACAATAAAGGGTACTAAGCCTCCATAAAATCCCAGAGTTGGAAATTCAATTGCTAATCCCACAATTAAAATCACCACTGCAAGACCAAACAGTATATAAGAGCTTTTATATGTTTCTGATATTTTTTTTCGGTCAACTTCTAAGGTATTCAGAATTTCCTGCAGATTGTCTTTCGAATTTATTTCTGAATCCATTAATTATTGAATAGTTCTTTTGCACTAATATTTTTACGTTCTTCTTCTGGTGTTGCCAAAACCTCAATTTTAGTGTAGCCCAACATTCCTGCAAACACATTTCCGGGAAACATCATAATTGCGTTGTTATAATCTGTCACTGCAGCATTATACGTTCTTCTGGCAGCGGCAATTTGTTCTTCGCTTTCTGTCCATGTCGACTGCAGGTTTAAGAAATTCGTATTGGCTTTTAAGTCCGGATAATTTTCAACCGTCACCATTAAACCTTTTACTGCCGAGCTTAATTCGGTATCTAAACTTGCTTTTTCGGCATCGGTCAAAGAACCTGAAGCTGCTTTTGCACGAAGTTCTACAATTTTAGTTAAAGTACTTTGTTCGTAATTCGTGTATTGCTTTACAACTTCAACCAGATTCGGAATCAAATCAAAACGTTTTTTCAGCATTACATCAATCGCTGAGAAAGCATTGGTAACCTGATTTCTTTTTCCGATAAGTGAATTGTAAATTACGATTCCGACAATAAAAAGGAAAACAAAAAGTCCTATAATAACAAACATGGCTTGATTTTTTTAATTGATTTTGAGCAAATATATAAAAAGAGATGTAAGTATTGTTTAGCATTTCGTTTTTATTTAAACACATAGAAACATAGTTTTTGGAAGTGAATAAAAGGACTAAATAAAATCAAGATTTTGCACATAGCTGTATAGTATTCTTATTCCTTTTTTAAGCATAGCCAGTGGTTTCAAACACCGGAAATGTATTATGAATTATTCTGTGTTTCAGTGATTGAACCACTAGCCCATATTAAATACAAAGTAATTTCATCCTTTTTTAAAAAAGTAAAACGCCTTTAACCACAAAGTAAACTATGTTTCTATGTGTTTAAACAATTACACCCAATGTATAAAAAATAAATCTCGAAGTTTATTTATATTTATATGCAAAATAATCCCATTTTAGCGTTACCAAATTAAATGCATTTTTAAGATTACCTGAAATGAATAAAAATATAAAAGCTCTTTACGAAATTGCTCAAAAAGAGACCAGAAAAATAGTAGGTTTAATGTCCGGTACTTCACTTGATGGACTCGACTTAGCGCTTTGCAAAATTTCGGGCGAAGGCGAAAATACAATTGTAAAAATCGAGCAGTTTGAAACCTTAGATTATAATGAAGATATTAAAACTGAAATCAGAAAGGTATTTGCTAAAAAAACAATCGATTTTCAACATTTGGTTCTGCTCAACGAATGGATTGCAGATTTACATGCCGGAATGATAAACGATTGCCTTTCTAAATGGAATATTCCCGCAGGTGAAGTTGATTTAATTGCTTCGCACGGACAAACGGTTCTGCATGCACCAAAGTTTTTACATCAGCAGGAAAAATTCCCCAATGCGACTTTACAAATTGGCGATGGTGATCATATTGCGGTAAAAACCGGAATTATCACTTTATCTGATTTTAGACAAAAACATGTTGCTGCCGGAGGCGAAGGTGCTCCTTTAGCCGTTTATGGCGATTATTTGTTGTTCAGTAAAAAAGGCGAAAACCGAATTATGCTTAACATGGGCGGCATTGCGAATTTTACCTATTTACCCGCATCACAAAATGCGGAAGAGGTTTTTGTAACCGATACCGGAACCGCAAATACTTTAATCGACATTTTCACCAAACAGTTTTTCCCTGAAAAAAGTTTCGATAAAGATGCTGAAATTGCTAAAAGCGGCACAGTAAATCAAGAACTTTTAAGCGAATTAAAAAGCGATGCTTTCTTCAAGAAAAGCTTCCCAAAAACTATTGGTCAGGAATTATTCAACCATAATTTTGTAAACTCGGCTTTGGTAAAATTAAGCTTAGAAAACATTTCGGCATCAGATTTGCTGGCGACTTTAACACGCCTTAGTGCCGAAACGATTGCTGAAGCAGTTTTGTTTGTTGTACAAAATACTAAAACGCCAATCGAAGAGTTTACAGTTTATATGTCTGGCGGAGGCGCGCGAAATCCGTTATTGGTAAAGTGGTTACAGGAATTATTATCTTGTAAATTTGAAAAAAGCGACGCTCTGGGGATTTCAGGCGATGCTAAAGAAGCTGTTTTGTTTGCTGTTTTGGCTAATGAAACTGTTGCAGGCGGTAATTATAATTTTGGTTCGCAAAAAGGAATTCCATCGGTAACAATGGGGAAAATTTCTTTTCCAGATTAAATATAAACTGCCACTAATTACACGAATTTTCACGAGTTATTTTTTAATACTTTCAGAATAAAAAATTAATGCAATTTGTGAAATTCGCGGCAAAAAAACATTTAAAATAAAATTTTAGTAGAATTCATTGAATTCGTGACAAAACAAACTATTTTTGGTTCTTGTTAAATAAACATTTGAAATGCATAAAAATCAGCACTTACTATACTCTATCATCTTTTTATTTTTCTTTGGATGGAAATCTGTTTCTCAGGAAAAAATAATGCATCCCAAAAATGAATTTAGAGGAGTCTGGATTGCGACTGTAGTAAACATTGACTGGCCAAAAACGGCTCTTGACAATGTTGAAAAAGAAAAAGCTGATTATTTAGAAATTTTAAATACGTATAAAAAACTCAACTACAACGCTGTTATTGTTCAGATTAGAAGCGTTGGTGATGCTTTCTTTCCATCTGATTTTGCTCCATGGTCCAGATTTTTAACTGGCAAAGAAGGTGTAATTCCGAGTCCGTATTACGATACACTTGCCTGGATGATTGAAGAAGCACATAACAGAGGTTTCGAGTTTCATGCATGGCTGAATCCATATCGTGCGACTTTCGATTTAAACAAAAACCTTTTAAACCCAAATCACGATATTTTTAAACATCCGGAATGGATGATCGAATACGGCGGTAAATACTATTACGATCCTGCTTTGCCGGAAGTTCAATCGCATTTAACAAAAGTAGTAAAAGAAGTCGTTGACAAATACGATATAGATGCGATTCATTTTGATGATTATTTTTATCCGTATGCTGTTCCCGGAAAAGTTTTTAACGATACTGCTTCTTACAAAAAATACGGATCAGGTTTAAGTGTTGCTGACTGGCGTCGTGCTAACGTAAGCAACTTTGTACATACCATTTCAACCACTATAAAAGCAAGCAAACCGTGGGTTCAATTCGGAATTAGTCCGTTTGGGGTTTGGCGAAATAAGTCTCAGGATCCAAGAGGTTCTGAAACACAGTCAACTTCAAATTATGATGATTTATATGCAGATCCTGTTTTATGGATGGATCAAAAATGGATTGATTACATCTTACCTCAATTATATTGGAGCATGAACAATCCGAGAGCCAATTACTCAAAATTGGTAAAATGGTGGGCCGAAAATTCAAATAATACAGCTGTTTATATTGGCCACGCTTCATACAAAATAAGAGGCGACGCTGATAAAAGCTGGAATTTTGCAACCGAAATTCCAAATCAGGTCGATTTTGCCAGAAGTTTTAAAAACGTTTCCGGAAGTGCTTATTTCAGCGCCAAATGGTTTATGAATAAAAACTTTGATGTTGTACGTCTTTTAGAAGAAAACCAATATAAATATCCGGCAATTCCTGCTGCGGTTCCTAATTTGAAGCGTATTATAATTGACAATCCTGTTTTTACTGAATTTACAAAAGACGGTTCAAAATACACTTTCAGTATCAAAAGTCCGCTTAATACAAAGGTACGTTACGTTGTAATTTATGGAGGTGAGCATATCTCAAAAATAGATACTAACGATGCGTCGAAAATAATCGACAAAGTTAGAGCTGTTGAAAAAGATGGTGTTATTTCATTTTCTATTCCCGCAGAAAAAATGAGTATGTATAAAGCTTGTGCTGTAACATTTATTGATTATTTTGCGAACGAAAGCACACCTGCTGCTGCCGACATAAAAAAGAATTTTAAAATATATTCACCTGCTCAGCCTAATGAAAACAGATAATAAACCCTGGTTTTGGATTCCGCTTCTAAACTTTGCATCGGGACTGCCTTACGCCGTTATAATTTCCGTTTCGGTAATTATGTACAAAAATCTCGGAATTTCAAATGAAGATATTGGAGTTTATACCAGTTTATTATATCTGCCTTGGGTAATTAAACCGCTTTGGAGTCCGTTTATAGAACTGACAGGAACCAAAAGAAAATGGTTTTTATCGATGCAATTTCTTATATCGATTGCCTTTTTATTAGTTGGATTTACAATTCCAACAAATGGTTTTTTTGTAATGACTTTGGCCATTTTCTGGGTTGCGGCTTTTGCTTCGGCTTCAAATGATATTGCCAGTGATGGCTTTTATTTATTGGTTTTACCCGAAAATCAGCAGTCATTTTTCCTTGGAATCAGAAGCACTTTTTACAGACTTTCTTTATTAGCCGGAAACGGATTAATTGTGCTTTTTGCCGGATATTTAGAACATAAATACGGAGATAATACTAAAGCATGGTCTTACACTATGATCGCTGTGGGATTATTAATGACATTTATTACGATTTACAATTTCATTTTTACTCCAAAAAATGAAATAAACACAGTTGAAAACAATAAAGAAACACATCATCAAAGCTTTGGAGCTATTTTTATTAGTTTCTTTAAGAAAAAACAAATTGGATTAATTCTGGCTTTTATTCTGGTTTTCAGATTAGGAGAATCGCAGTTGCTTAAAATGCTGAGTCCTTTTTTATTGGATTCAAAAGAACTTGGCGGAATGGCCTTAGACACTGAGGCTGTTGGAATTATTTATGGAACATTTGGTGTTGGCGCATTGACTTTAGGCGGAATTTTAGGCGGAATTGCTATTTCTAAACAAGGCCTTACTAAGTGGATGCTTCCGATGTTTTTAGCGATGCATCTGCCTATTATTGGATTCATTTTATTAGCATTTTTTCATCCAACATCCGTTTATTACATTTATGCCGTTGTGATTTTAGAACAATTTGGTTACGGTTTTGGTTTTACTGCCTTTATGATGTATTTAATTCATGTTGCCGAAGGAGAATCAAAAACAGCCCATTATGCACTTGCAACTGGTTTTATGGCATTAGGAATGATGCTACCGGGAATGCTGAGCGGTTATATTCAGAAATATTTAGGCTATGATAACTTCTTTATTTGGGTTTTTATAGCTACAATTCCAGGTCTTATTTTATCACGTTTTTTAATTTTCCCGAAAGATTTTGGGAAAAAATCTGAAGAAGTTTAACCCCAAATCAAACTCTTACAATATGGAAATCAATGAAAATTTGCAGGCCGAACGCAACCTAAAAGGAGCTGAGTTCGAAAAATCCGGAAATCTTGAAAAAGCTATTGAATTATATGAGGAAAATGTCGCAGAAAGCTTTAAAGGAAATCATCCTTATGATAGATTAGCAACAATCTACAAAAACCAAAACGATCTCGACAACGAAATCAGGGTTTTAGAAAAAGCTATTGTGGTTTATGAAGAAATCACAATCGAAGACCGACTGGAAGGTTTACCAAAACTTTTCCGTTTTAAAAACCGATTGGATAAAGCAATTGAAACCAAAAAACAATTAGCGAAACAAAAGAAAGCAAAGCTGAAATAAAAATAATTTTACAGTCTATCATGATTACTTTAAAACGAACCAATTCAGATGATCCCGACTTTATAAAGCTGGTCGCTTTATTAGATCAGGATTTAGCAATTAGAGACGGAGAAGATCATGCGTTTTACAATCAGTTTAATAAAACCGATAAAATAAAACATACGATTGTTTATTACGAAAACGGGATTCCTGTTGCTTGCGGCGCTTTTCGCGAAAAAGAAAGGGACAAAACCGAAATCAAACGAATGTACGTTCATCCCGATCATCGAAAAAAAGGGATTGCTTCTGCCATTTTAAAGGAACTCGAAGTCTGGGCAAAAGAAGTCGGTTACATTTACACTATTTTAGAAACTGGAAAAAATCAGCCAGAAGCCATCAACTTATATCAAAAATTAAATTACACCATAATTCCAAATTATCCGCCTTATGAAGAGATGGATAATAGTGTTTGCATGAAAAAGACTTTATAATGAAAATTACTGCCGAAGCATTACGACAAAGAATAGGACAATTTTTCTTTCCTGCCGTTTTTATCAACGATACCGAAGAAAATATTCAGGAAACAGAACGCCTTATTAGAGAACATAATATTGGCGGACTGACCTTTTTTCATAGTCGTGCGAGCGCAGCAACGAATTATGAAAGCAAGAAAAAAGTTGTTTTTAATGACGACAGCTACGAAAAAATCAAAGCTTTAATTGTTCGTTATCAAAAAGCAGCTTCTACGCCGCTTTTAATCAGTATTGATGCAGAATGGGGCTTGGCAATGCGAATTGAAAAAACACCTCAATATCCGTATGCGATTACGCTTGGTGCTTTACCTTCAACCAAATCTGATTTAGTATTTGAAGTTGGAAAACAAATTGGTTTAGATCTTAAAGCAGCGGGAATTCAGTATAATTTATCGCCTTTGGCAGACATCAACAACAATCCCAATAATCCTGTTATTGGATACCGTTCTTTTGGTGAAAATAAAGAAAAAGTAGCCGATTTTTCGATTGAATATTTAAAAGGAATGTCGGAAGTTGGTGTTCTAGGCTGTCTGAAACATTTTCCCGGACACGGAAATACCAATGTGGATTCGCATTTAGGGTTACCTGTTTTAAAAGAAACTTTAGAAGAATTATTAGAAAACGAATTGTATCCTTTTATTAAAGGAATTGAAAATAATGTCGATTCGATTATGATTGGACATTTGGCAGTTCCAAGTTTAAATGAAGGGAAAGATACTTCTGCAACCTTATCAAAAGCGGTTATTCAGGATCTATTGCGTAATAAATTAGGTTATGACGGTTTGGTAATTTCTGATGCTTTAAATATGCACAGTGTTTCTAAATTGTATGAAACCAAAGGTCAATTGGAATGGGAAGCTTTCCACGCAGGCAATGATGTTTTATGCTTCGCCGAAAATGTTCCGGAAGGAATAGAAGCAATCTATAAAAACGCTTCGCCGGACCGTATTTTTGAAAGTTATAAACGAATTATAAAAGCCAAAGAAAAAGCGGGTATTCTTTCTGGAAATACAGCAGCTTCAGGTGAATTAAACTTCGAAAAAACAGCTGAATTAAATCTGCAGATTGCTCAAAATGCTCTTACTACAATTATTGATAATTCAAATTCAGAATTAGCTTTTGAATCTCAGAAAAACAATAAATTAGCCAAACTTAGTTTATATAAAAATACTGAAAACACATTCTTTAAAACTTTAAATTCAAAACTGGCTTCTCCGGAATTTGCTTTTGAAAACTTAGAGATTTCGGATATTTCATCCATCAAAAAAGAATTAGAAAATTTCGACACTATTTTAATTTCATTATTTGTTCCAAAGGCAAAACCAATGAACAATTTTGAAATTGACAATGAAGTTTTAGAACTCCTTTCAAGCTTACTTCAAACCAAAAAATGCATTGTTTACGTTTTCGGAAATCCGTACGTTTTACCTATAATTCCAAATTTAAAAAAGGCTTCAGGATTAGTTCAGGCGTATCAGGACTTTGAAGAATTTCAGAAAACAGCAGGAATTCACTTTTTAGATAAAATTACTTCGAATGGAAATCTCCCAGTAAACATTGAAATTCAATAAGTTAAAAAGTTAAATAGTCAAAATTTATCAACTTATAAATTTTTATAATCACATCTTATTGTAAGAACCTGTACTTATGCCCTATTTTTGCATCAGAAATAAATTTTTAACGTAAAACGAAAAATATGTCTTTAGTAGGAAAAAAATTCCCAAGTATTGCAGTAGATGCTATCTCAGAAATGGGTGACAATTTAAAAATCAACATTTTTGAAGAAGCAGTAAACAACAATAAAAAAGTACTTTTATTTTGGTACCCAAAAGATTTTACTTTTGTATGTCCAACTGAATTACACGCCTTTCAAGCTGCATTACCAGAATTTGAGCAAAGAAATACTATCGTAATTGGTGCTTCTTGTGACACAAACGAAGTTCACTTTGCCTGGTTGAATACGCCAAAAAACAATGGTGGAATCGAAGGTGTTACTTACCCAATCTTAGCGGATACAAACCGTAACCTAGCTAACATTTTAGGTATTCTTGATATTGATTCTACAGAATACAGTGAAGAAACTGACTCAGTAATCATCGAAGGCTCAAACGTAACTTTCAGAGCTACTTACCTTATTGATGAAACTGGAAAAATCTTCCACGAAAGTGTAAACGATATGCCATTAGGACGTAACGTAAACGAATACTTAAGAATGGTTGACGCTTACACGCACATCCAGACTAAAGGTGAAGTTTGCCCTGCAAACTGGGAAGCTGGAAAAGAAGCTATGTCTGCAGACAGAGTTAGTACTGCTGAATACTTAAGCGCTAATTAAGCTGCTAAGATACTAAGGTTCTAAGATGCTAAGTTTTTTAACTTAACTTTTGAATCTTAAATACAATTCTACAATAAAAGTCAAGAGATTCTAAGATTAAACTTAGATCTTAGAATCTCAACGACTTAAAAAAACGTCAAATAAATCCACACAAAGTTATTCGGTTCGAGAGCAAACTTAGCATCTTAGAACCTTAGCAACTTAGTGTCTTAAAAATAAAAACTATGTTAATCGACTTAAACGAAGATACGTTAGCAGATTTAGTTGCTAAAAACGAAAAAGTAGTAGTACAATATTCAGCTTCATGGTGTGGAAACTGCCGTATTATGAAACCAAAATTCAAAAAACTAGCAACAGAAAATGAAGCTATCACTTTTGTTTTGGTTGATGCAGAAAATTCTCCTGAATCTAGAAAATTAGCTAATGTGAGCAACCTGCCAACATTTGCAACTTTCGTAAACGGACAATTAGTTGGCGAAACTCAAACCAACAAACAAGAAGTTTTAATCGATCTTGTAAACGCAATTGCTTAATTCATCATTAAGCTTTGTTAAAGTTTAAAACTTTTACAAAGCTCTAAAACTCCACAACATGAAATTACCAGTAATAAAGCATTTAACGCAATTCATAGAAGAAAACGATCAGGATTATATCATTGAAACAATCGAAGTTCTGGAAGCTATGACCGAAATTCCTTCTCTTAAAGATGAAGAATTAGACGTAATTGGCGAATTGATTTCGAATATGTACGGTGCTCTTGAAGTACAAAAATTGGTTGCTCAGGGAACTGATAAAAAAGAAGCTCTAAATACGTTTATGAAACGTGTGTTAGGTTCAATCGATAAATAAGCAGGCCTCTTTTTTCAAAGAAAAAACAAAAAAACATGACTGAGAAAGCGTTTCTGAAAAGAGGCGCTTTTTTGTTGTGTCAAATGGCACACGGATGACACGGTCTGCTCACGCAAAAACACAGATCTAAACGGATTTTTTTATTTTTTACGAAATGAAAATAAATCCGTTTAGATCCGAGGCTTCACAAAGTGAATCTGTGTTATCCGCGTACAATCTATGCGGAAACCAAGATAAAAATTCACCTCCTTAATCTCTCCTTAAACCCGTAACAAATACTTTTAGATTCAAATATTAATCCTTACTTTTGAACCTCATTAATTTAAACAAAAATCATGGCTTCAATCACATTAGGAGGAAATCCAGTTCATACATCAGGCGAATTACCAGCAGTTGGTTCAAAATTAGCTGATTTCAAATTAGTACAAAACGATTTATCAGTTGCTTCATTAAGCACTTTCGCTGGTAAAAAATTAGTTTTAAACATTTTTCCAAGTGTTGATACAGGAACTTGTGCAACATCTGTTAGAACTTTCAATGCAAATGCAAGCGGATTAGAAAACACTACTGTTTTATGTATTTCAAGAGATTTACCTTTCGCTCAAAAACGTTTTTGTGGTGCAGAAGGTTTAGAAAATGTAGTTAACTTATCTGATTTTCAAACTGGTGCTTTTGGTAAAGCAAATGGTTTAGAAATCGTTGACGGACCTTTGGCTGGTTTACACTCAAGAGTTATTATTGTTGTTAATGCTGACGGAACTGTTACCCACACAGAACAAGTTGCTGAAATTGCAAACGAACCAAATTACGAAGCAGCTTTAGCAGCACTATAATATTTTCCAATAAATGGAGTTTCAAAAAGATAACACTTTTGTTACAGGTCGTTTAAAAAGCGTTACATATGCTTTTAAAGGAGCTGTAAAATTGATAAGAACAGAACACAGCGTTATGGTTCAATTCTCATTGGGAATTGTAATGACTATTGCAGGGTTCTATTTTCATATTTCTCAAACCGAATGGCTATGTCAAACCTTAGCCATTGGTTTGGTTTTAAGCATTGAAGGATTAAATACGGCAGTTGAAAAAATCGCCGATTTTATTCACCCCGATTACAGCAGACGAATTGGGTTTATTAAAGATATTGCTGCAGGAGCGGTATTTTTTGCCGCAATGACAGCAATAGCAATTGGTTTGATAATTTATATTCCAAAATTTATATAGGCGGAACGCAAGAATGGCAAAAACAAAAAAAGAAACTGTAGACAAAAAAAACGAATCAAAAGCTGCAAGCATCAGGTCTTACACATTATCCAAACAACAAAAATTTGTTTTGGGATGCCTTTTGGTACTCTTTTCTATTGCATTATTGGTTGCATTTATTTCTTTTTATGTTAACGGACAATGGCAGACAGACCAAAGCGCTGTTAGTCAGCTTGGAAGTCGTGAAGAAGTAGTACAAAACTGGCTCGGAAAATTCGGGGCATTCCTTGCTGATTTAATTGTTTACCGAGGTTTCGGTCTTGCCTCTTTCATAATTGTTCGTTTATTCTTTTTAACCGGATTATTTCTGGCATTAGAACTTTCGACAAAAAAATTAAAAAACACTTGGTTTTGGGATTTATTTGCCATTATCATTGTATCTATTCTATTTGGTTTTTTCGCCACCTCAGCACCAGAACTTGGAGGAACAATTGGTTATGAATTAAACCTTTTTCTTCAGGATTACATCGGGAAAACCGGAACTTTATTGACCTTACTTTTTGGTTTGATAGTTTATTTAATTTTCAAAATAAAAGTATCGCCGGAAAAAATTCAGTCTTATTTTGATTCAACTAAAAAAGAATTCAAATCTGAGTTAAATTCCATCACAAAACCTAAACAAAATCCAGAGCCAGAAAGCGCTTATAATTTAGAAGAATTTGCGATTGAAGAAGATCCTGAACTAGACAACATTCATCTAAAAACAGAGGATACTCAATTCGAAATCAATAAAGATGCTTTAAAACCAACTATTAATCATTCATCAGAAATTGAATTAAATCCGATTTTAAAACCAATTCAGCCAAAACAAGAACTTCCATTAGTTTCTCCTGATGAAGCATTTGTAATTGAAAAAGCGGAAGAAGAAGATATTATCGAAGAAAACTTAGCATCTCGTTTAGTTGCCGATTTCGGGTTATTTGACCCTACTTTGGATTTATCCAATTATAAATTTCCAACCATCGATTTATTGAAAGAATATTCGACGGGAGGAATCACTATCAATCAGGAAGAATTAGAAGAAAATAAAAATAAAATTGTAGATACACTTCGTAACTACAAAATCGAAATTGCTCAAATTAAAGCAACTGTTGGTCCATCTGTGACTTTATATGAAATTGTACCGGAAGCCGGAATCAGAATTTCAAAAATTAAGAGTTTAGAAGATGATATTGCATTGTCATTATCGGCTTTAGGAATTCGTATTATTGCTCCAATTCCAGGAAAAGGAACAATTGGTATCGAGGTTCCAAACAAGACTCCAACTATGGTTTCGATGAAAAGCGTTATTGGTGCTGCTAAATTTCAGGAAGCCGAAATGGAACTGCCAATTGCTTTAGGAAAAACCATTTCAAACGAAACTTTTGTGGTTGATCTTGCCAAAATGCCTCACTTATTGATGGCAGGTGCAACAGGGCAGGGAAAATCGGTTGGATTAAATGCAGTTTTAACTTCACTTTTATATAAAAAACATCCTGCAGAAGTAAAATTCGTTCTAGTCGATCCGAAAAAAGTAGAGCTTACACTTTTCAATAAAATAGAAAGACATTATTTAGCTAAACTTCCTGACACAGAAGATGCTATTATTACAGACAACGCAAAAGTTGTCAACACTTTGAATTCTCTTTGTACCGAAATGGACAATCGTTATTCTTTATTAAAAGATGCGATGGTTCGTAATATTAAAGAATACAACGAAAAATTCAAATCAAGAAAATTAAACCCAGAAGCCGGACACCGCTTTTTACCTTACATTGTTTTGGTTGTCGATGAGTTCGCTGATTTAATTATGACAGCAGGAAAAGAAGTAGAAGTTCCGATCGCTCGTCTGGCCCAGCTGGCGCGTGCTATTGGTATTCACTTAATTATTGCAACTCAAAGACCATCTGTAAACGTTATTACAGGTTTAATTAAAGCCAATTTTCCAGCGAGAATTGCGTTTAGAGTAACTTCAAAAATTGATTCAAGAACAATTTTAGACACTCAGGGCGCAGACCAGTTAATTGGACGTGGAGATTTATTATACACCAATGGAAATGATGTTGTTCGTGTTCAATGTGCCTTTATTGACACTCCTGAAGTCGAAAAAATTACAGATTTTATAGGTGCCCAAAAAGCATATGCCACTGCATATTTACTTCCAGAGTTCGTTGGAGAAGAAAGTGGCATTAATCTTGATATGGATATTTCCGAAAGAGATACCTTATTTAGAGAAGCTGCTGAAATTATTGTAAATGCCCAGCAAGGTTCTGCTTCATTACTGCAAAGAAAATTAAAATTAGGTTACAACAGAGCCGGTCGTTTGATCGATCAGCTGGAAGCAGCAGGAATTGTCGGCCCCTTTGAAGGCAGTAAAGCAAGAAGTGTGAACATTTTAGACTTAAGTGCTCTTGATCAATTTTTTAATAATGAACAAAATTAATCCAATCATGAGAACAAAAATTCAGGAAATCAAAAACAATTCTATCACTAACATGACCAAAAAGTGTTTTCAAATGGCAGTTATTTTGCTTTTGAGCTTCACTTCTATTCAGGCTCAGGATAAAAAAGCTAAAGATTTATTGAACGAAGTAACTACTAAAATAAAAAGCTACGACAATATTGTAATCGATTTTAAATATTCTTTGAATAACGCAAAAGAGAATATTAATCAGGATAGTAAAGGAAATGTAACCATGAAAGGCAATCAGTATGTATTGAATTTTATGGGCGTAACTAAGATTTTTGATGGACAAAAAACATACACAATTGTTCCTGAAGACGAAGAGGTTACCGTTTCTAAAGTAAACGAAAAAGATGATAATGCTATTACACCTTCAAAAATGCTTACTTTCTTTAATTCTGGTTACAAATACACTATGGATATTGTGCAAAATGTAAAAGGAAGAAAAATCCAGTACATTAAATTGGTACCAACTACCGGAAAAGATCAAAGAAAAGAAATTTTGTTAGGGATTGACGTTCAGACAAAACACATCTATAATTTGATTGAAACTGGAAAAAACGGAACAAAAACAACTTTAACCGTTAATTCTTTTAAAACCAATCAGCCATTATCAAAAAATCAATTTACCTTTGTAGCGAGTAAATACCCGAAATACTACATCAATAAATTAGATTAATCAGAAGGTTGAAAATACTAGACAAATACTTATTAAAAACATTCTTAGTTACATTTACTACGGTATTTGTAATCCTTTTTTTCATATTCATACTGCAGACAGTATGGCTATTTATATCAGAATTAGCAGGTAAAGATCTCGACTTATTATTGGTCGTGAAATTCCTGCTTTTTTCTATGCCCCGTATTATCCCATTGGTTTTACCGCTTTCGGTACTTTTGGCTTCGATTATGACTTTCGGAAATTTAGCCGAAAATTATGAATTCGCAGCCATGAAATCTTCCGGAATTTCGCTTCAAAGAGCAATGAGGGTTTTGATAATTTTTATATTCGTTTTGAGTATTGTGGCATTTTGGTTTGCCAACAACGTTATTCCTTATGCTGAATATAAATTTGTGAACTTCCGTAAAAATATAGCTCAGGCAAAACCTGCCATGGCAATTGCCGAAGGTCAGTTTAACGATGTTGGAACCTACAATATTAAAGTAAACAAAAAATCAGGCGAAAACGGAAATATTTTAACCGGCGTTACAATTCACGAGAAAGCAACTAATGTAGGAGAAAATAAAACTGTAATTAAAGCGAAAGACGGAGAATTAATAAGTAACGAGAAATCAAGTATTTTAAAACTCGTTTTAAATGATGGTTTTTACTATCAGGATGTTACTCCAAAAAAATATGAAGACCGCGCTAAACTTCCTTTTATAAAAGCAGCTTTCAAAAAACACATCATCAACATTGATTTATCTGAATTAAATAAAGTTGATAACAGTAAAGAAAGTATTGCAGGAACAAATGCGATGCTGAATGTAAACGAATTACGCTATACTTTAGATTCATTAAGCAAGAATCTGGACAATGAAATTGTTTCTTTTTCTGAAAATATAAATCAGCGTGTCGGAATTAGGAAATCTATTGCTCCAAGCGAAGTAGAAAAAGCTAAAAAGAAAAAAACACTGCCAAACGATCTTTTGACTTTATATACAAACAAGCAAAAATCTGATGTTTTAAAAATGGCAGCCAGCAATGTTACCAGTAATATTTACTCAATTGAATCAACTCAAAAAGATTTAAAAGATAAGCAACGTGAAATAAACAAACACTTAACTGCATTGTACGAGAAGTTTGTTATTGCTTTTGCGTGTTTCTTAATGTTCTTTATTGGTGCACCGCTTGGAGCTATTATTCGAAAAGGAGGACTTGGTTTACCAATCGTTTTTGCAGTTTTAATTTTTATAACTTTTCATTTCATCAATACTTTTGGAAAACGATTATCACAAGAAGGCGGTATGACTCCATTTATGGGATCATGGATGTCTTCATTTATATTACTTCCACTAGCTGTATTATTAACGTATCGTGCCACAAACGATAACGGATTAATTAATTTTGATGCGATAACCACTCCTATTTCACAACTAATTCAAAAAATTTCTGAGCGGTTCTCACCTGCTCAAAACAAACAATAATTATGTCAGCAAAAATTCAACTTAATACCATTGAGGAAGCTATAGAAGATATTCGTCAAGGTAAAGTAATAATTGTAGTCGATGATGAGGATCGCGAAAATGAAGGTGATTTTTTGGCTGCTGCCGAGAAAGTAACCCCGGAAATGATCAATTTTATGGCTACACACGGACGTGGATTAATTTGTACACCGCTTACAGAAAGCCGTTGTAAAGAACTTGATTTACGTGCCATGGTTACTAATAACACAGATCACATGGAAACTGCTTTTACGGTTTCTGTTGATTTAAAAGGAAATGGCGTTACAACTGGAATTTCTGCAGCTGACAGATCTAAAACAGTACAATCGCTAATTGACCCAAATACAAAACCACACGATTTAGCCCGTCCGGGACATATTTTTCCTTTGATTGCCAAACAAGGTGGTGTTTTAAGAAGAACCGGACATACTGAAGCTGCAATTGATTTTGCAAGACTGGCCGGCTTTAAACCTGCCGGAGTTATCTGCGAAATTTTGAACGAAGACGGAACAATGTCCCGTTTGCCTGAATTAATTAAAGTTGCTAAGAAATTCAACCTTAAATTAGTTTCGATTGAAGATTTAGTTGCTTACAGAATGCAGCATGACAGTTTAATCATCAAGAAAGAAGATTTCGATATTGAAACTCGTTTCGGTACTTTCAGGCTTAGAGCTTACGAGCAGACTACAAACAAACAGATTCATATTGCTTTAACAAAAGGAACCTGGAATCTTGGTGAACCAATTTTAACAAGAATTCACTCTTCTCAGGTTAACAATGATTTATTAGGCACTTTAACTAATAATGCAGAACAACAGTTAGACGATATGTTTAAGGTTATTAATGAAAATGGCAAAGGCGCCGTTATCTTTATTAACCAGGATATGACTGCTGTAAACTTATTAAACCGAATTGCTGAGCTTAAATCTTTACAATCAAACGGAACATTAAAAGCACCGAAGATCATTATTGATAGTAAAGATTACGGAATTGGAGCTCAAATCCTTCATGACATTGATATTTCTAAGATTAGATTAGTTTCTAATACAGAACAAACAAAACGTGTTGGAATGATTGGATATGGCCTTGAAATAACTGAATATGTAACTTATTAATATGGGAACTGTAGAAGAAAGAATTTTAAAATCGGAGACACGTATTTTTAAAGCGGTTTTCCCTAGTACAACGAATCATTATGATACTTTATTTGGCGGAACTGCGCTTCATTTAATGGATGAAGTCGCTTTTATTTGTGCCACGCGTTTCAGTCGTAAAAAAGTAGTTACTATATCTACAGGTCAAATTGACTTTAAAAAAGCAATTCCGGCCGGAACTTTAATTGAGTTAGTAGCAAAAGTAGACAGTGTAGGAAGAACAAGCTGTAAAATTCACGTGGATATTTTTATGGAACAAATGTATTCTGAACTTCGCGAAACAGTAGTTTCAGGAACTTTTTCGTTTGTTGCTGTTGATGAAAACAAAAAACCAACGCCAATTTTAGACGATTTAGAATAATATTTTTAAAATTCCTTGTTTCGCAAATACTGATAATTAGATACTTAAAAAATTACTCGAAAAACTTTAAAAAAAAGTCTAAAAAAAGTTTTAATAACCAAAAAACAGTCTTATATTTGCACCCGCAATCAGGCAATGATCGCAACATACTGGAGAAATGGCAGAGCGGTCGAATGCGGCAGTCTTGAAAACTGTTGACTGTAACAGGTCCGGGGGTTCGAATCCCTCTTTCTCCGCCAGATGGAGTTTCAAAAGAAACTTTAAAAGTCAAAAGCCTTTAAACACTAGTGTTTAAAGGCTTTTTCGTTTTTACACACTTTTCAAAAAGCACATGTTTTATCAAAGAATGGTTACCCTATTAGTTACCCAGTCTTTTTTTGAATATTTTTTATCAAAAATGGGTAACTAAAACAGAAGAATTCCCCGGGAATTCCCTGCTGTCAATGGGCTCTCTTAAAATTTTTAACTCAATTTGATTATTAATTTTAAAACTAGATAACATGTTAAAAGTAATTTTTTACCAGAAATCCGACAGAGTAAACAAGAACGGCGAATCTCCCATCTATGCACGTTTGAGCTACAATGACAAACAAATTTCAATATCAACCGGACAAGCCATTTTAAAAGAAAGATGGGTCAGCACTAACAACCTTAGAAACCAGCTTAAAATTGAAAAGGAAATAGTAATCAAAAATCTTCTTGATCTTTTCCAGCTTAATGCAGCCAAAAAATTTACTGAACTCTTCAGAATTGATCCTGAGGTTAACCTTCAATTATTAAAAGCTGAACTCACAGGAAAAGTCAAAATCGACCAGCCTGAAGGCCCAACCATAATTCAGATTATGGACACTTACATCTTATTTTTCAACAAAAGAGTTAAATCAGGAGAGCGTGCGCCGGCTTCACTTCAGAAATACAAAAGGGCAAAAGATCTGCTTTTGAATTTCATTACCGTTACCTACAAAAAGGAAGATATGCCAGCATTTGAACTATCAAGCTCGTTTGTCTTTAAACTCGAACAGTTCCTTAAATACGAGAGCAGTTTTAAAGACCAGACAGGCATCAAAAACAATTCAGTGGTAAAGTATATGAAAATGTACAAAACTGCCTGCAATTACGCCATCAAGATGGATTTGATCATAAAAAACCCATTCAATATCTATGACGGCAGACTCAGCGTAAAAGATGCCGTTTTCCTTACACAGCAAGAATTGAACACAATTGAGAATAAAATATTTCCAACGCCTCGTCTGGAAAAGGTTAAGGATATATTTCTGTTTAGCTGCTATACCGGCTACGCCCCTGTCGATGCACTGGAATTGACAGAAAGAAACTTATCCGAAGATTCAAATGGAAACTTATGGATTATGACCAGCAGAGCCAAAACTGCCATTAGAGCCAATGTTCCGGTACTGCCTACTGTTGAGAAAATTATTTCTAAATACAAAAATCAGCAGAAAGGTCTTATCCCGAAAATATCCAATCAGAAAATGAATGCCTATCTTAAGGAGATTGCAGATGTCTGCGGCATAAACAAACATCTTACTTGGTATGTTGCCAGACATACATTTGCCACCACTGTCACTTTGGGAAATGGAGTAAGACTCGAAAACGTATCAGCAATGATGGAACATACCAATACAAAGCAGACACAGCATTATGCAAAGGTTTTAGATGTTAATATAATGGAAGATATGGAAAAACTTAAATCTAAGTTTAAGTAATATTTTATTAAAAACAGTCTTCTATTTCGAAACCTCTTTTCGTAGTTACCTTTAAAAATCTGATTATTTATTTTTCAAGTATGACAGAATTACGGTGAGTCACATCAAAAAAGAAAACTTAAGTAAAATCATGAGACCAAACTCTAGATTCGAATCACAGACATCCCTTATATCGCATATTGCGATATGCAATATGCGATATAAATAATCTATTTATCAACAAAATAGAATTGACTAACATCTCCAATTGCGTCCGCAATGCGGACGCAATTGAAATGAATACTAAAAATGTATATCCCTTTTAGTTTCTTTAGCTGACCATGTTTACTAATTCTAACACAACCGAATATACTAATTTAAACACGTACATATTTACGAATTGAACGGCAGGGAAAAGAAAGAGCCAATTACTGTACTTACTTGATTAAATCTCTTGCAGAAGGAGATAAGCATCAGTGCGGAACTGGCTTTCACACTGCTAATTAATTGGTATCTAAAATCTTACAGAATATTTCCAATTGTGTCGGCAGTGCGGACACAATTTAACTGGTACATTGAACTGATGCAAAATTATTTACAACCATACGGATTGATTTCTTGCATTATAATGAGCAATCCTATTCTCAGGATTTACAATTTATTCAGGATATCAAATTTTTAATTCAAATTCGATAGACAAAATTGACAAAAAAGATAAAATTTCAGTTGAACCCAATAATATAAATATCTTCGTAAAGAAAAAAAAATAAACAATGCAATAAGTATTAATGTTTTAAAAAATATTAAACTATAAAATCGATTGTGATAAATTAACTATTGTTGATTAAAAATAAAACCTGTTTTGCAAATGAAAATCCAATACTGCTCAGACCTCCATCTAGAGTTCCCAGAGAACAAAAAACACATAGTTGACAATCCCATAAACCCAGAGGCAGATATTCTAATTTTAGCTGGAGATATAGTTCCGTTTGCTATAATTGATAAACATCAAGATTTCTTCGATTATATTTCTAGTAATTTCAAAATGACTTTCTGGATACCAGGAAATCATGAATATTACTATTATAACATTGCTGAAAAAAGCGGTTCTTTAGATATCCAAATCAGAGAGAACATAATTTTAGTAAACAACTGTATGAAAGAAATTTTGGGTGTAAATATTATTTTTTCTACCCTTTGGTCAAATATTTCAGAAACAAGGCGCTGGCTAATTCAACAAAGCCTTTCCGATTTTAAAGTAATTAATTGTAATGATAGATTATTAAATGTTGATGATTACAATCTATTACACCAAAAAAGTGTAGAATTTTTACAAAACACATTAAATGAAAAATCAAATAAAAAAACAATTGTTGTAACCCATCATGCACCAACATTTATTAACTATCCTGAGAAATATGCCAATAGCAATATCAACGAAGCTTTTGCTTCGGAATTAGAAAAACTCATTGAAGATAGTAATATTGATTATTGGATTTACGGACACCATCACGTCAACCTTGCTGATTTTGAGATTGGAAATACAAAACTAATAACCAATCAATTAGGATATATTAAGTACAATGAAAATACAGGATTTAATGATAAAGCTATTATTTCGATATAAAACTGATTTCTTTTATACAATAATAACTGTACTTTATTCATTAATAAATTAATTTTCAATATAATAAACCTATATTTGCACAATAAACCTATGTGGTTTATTATTAATTTTATTAGTTTATTCTAATTTATTATGGAAAAATTAAAAGACTATATCCAACAAATACTTGGCGTACAACTCGAAATAAAAGAGTTGCAAAATGAACAATTGAATAAGTTGCCTTTTATATTCATGAGCAATTTTAAATTCTATAGCACTACTTTAAGTAATCACGAATTAATTTTATTGGAACTTAATAAAGAAGATATTCTCAATGCAAGCCAATTGAGAAAGCAAATAGTAGAAATTCAAAAAAAGCTTGAAAAAAGAATAATTATAGTTACTGATACTATAAGCGCACTAAATCGTAAACGACTAATAGAGCATAAAATCAGTTTCATTATTCCTGGGAAGCAAATGTATCTAACAGAATTATTAATAGATATTCAAGATTACGAGAAAGAAAAGGAATTTAAAAAATCTTTCTTGTTACTGCCCTCAGCTCAGCTAATCTTACTATATCAAATTTTACACAAAGACGATAATTTAAGCCAATATACATTCAAAGAACTAGCAGAAAAGTTACAATATACCCAAATGGGAATAACTAAAGCAATAGAAAATCTGAGAAGATTAGCGATAGTGAAAGTTGAAGGAACAAAAGAAAAGAATATTATTTTCGAAAAAGACCTGCAAAAGCTTTGGGGAGATAGTGAACGATTATTAATTAACCCAGTTATGAAAACTGTTTATGTTGATGAAAAGCCAAAAGGATTATTAAAATCTAATACAACTGCACTAGAAGAATATACGGATATGAATCCAAGTGCATTAGAATATTTTGCTATAGAGAAAAAACAATTTTACGAGTTAGAGAAAAACAATAAGTTAGTTAATCTGAATAATGAAAATGGAAATTTTGCATTAGAAGTTTGGAAATACAATCCGGAACTAATCACAAAAGGAATCACAAAGAAAAATAATGTAGATCCACTGTCTTTATATTTAAGTTTAAAAGACAGATTTATTGACGAAAGAACAGATATGGCATTAGACCAAATAATTGAAAAATACATATGGTAAGAGGTTTAGAAATTTTCAGACAACACTTTAAAGAATTCACAGACAACTATATTATCATTGGCGGAACCGCTTGTGATATTGTTATTAATAATGTAGGACTTACACCAAGAGCAACAAAAGACATCGATATCATTTTAGTAATAGAAGCTTTAAGTCCTGAATTTGCAACTCACTTTTGGGAGTTTATTAAACAAGGAAATTATGAAGTAAAAGAAAAAAGCGAAGAAGACCGAAAATACTATCGTTTTCAAAAACCTCAAGTAGAAGAATTTCCATTTCAAATTGAATTGTTTTCAAGAATCCCAGATTTGTTAGATTTAGAAGAACAAGCACATCTAACGCCAATTCCAGTAGATACCGAAATTTCAAGCCTTTCAGCAATATTAATGGATGATGATTATTACAATTTTACAATCAAACATAGCCAATTAGATAACGGCATCCATTTAGCCAATACAGAGGCTTTAATAGTTTTAAAAGCAAAAGCATTCCTAGATTATAAAACCCGAAAAGAGAATGGAGAAAAGATTGATGAAAGACAGTTACGTAAGCATAAAATGGATGTATTCAGATTGTTATTATTATTAACACCTGAAGATAATTTCACAATTCCTACAAGTGTAAAAGCAGATATAGCAAATTTTACTGAAGCTGTAAAAACAGATTTACCAGATAAACAAATTTTTAAAGAAATGGGTGCTGGAAATGTAAACGT
Source organism: Flavobacterium sp. HSC-32F16 (assembly GCF_024171645.1). Classification (GTDB taxonomy): domain Bacteria; phylum Bacteroidota; class Bacteroidia; order Flavobacteriales; family Flavobacteriaceae; genus Flavobacterium. The sequence continues at coordinate 237,344 of NZ_JALKAC010000003.1, forward strand.
AAAAGAATTATTTGAGCAATTAATTAAGGTTTTTTAATATTTAATAAAAATAAGCAAAGTATCTGTCAAAAATAAAAAACTTTAGAAATTTTAAAGGAGTATTATTTAATGTAAAACTCTCAACAGCGTTGAGAGAAATTCAATCTAAGATAATCAATACATTAAAAGACAGCTTAATAAATATTATATGTTAAAACATATAATTAACAATTATATACACATTTTATATGTTTAAACATATAAATTATTATATTTACTTAAATTCGTTGTAAAAGCATATAATTATGACACTTGCAGATTTTGTAAAAGAAAAAAGAAAAGAAGTAAACCTAACACAAGAGGCTTTTGCTGAGCGTGCTGGAGTAGCGCTAACTGTAATCCGAAAAATTGAACAAGGGAAAGAAAACCTTAATCTGGAAAAAGTAAACCAAGTACTCAAAATGTTTGGACATACCCTGGCACCAGTTAATGCAAGAGAATTATCCAAAACCAATAAATAGTAAGGATGAGAAAAGCGGCTATATACTATAAAGACCTCTTAGCAGGAATACTCACGGAAACTGACGAAGGTGAGTATGTTTTTCAATACGAAGAAAAACATATTAAAGAGCACCCAAAGCAGTTTCTCACGTTTACTATGCCGGTAACTCCAAAACCTTATAGCGACAAACGTCTATTTCCTTTTTTTGAAGGATTAATTCCTGAAGGATGGCTATTAGATATTGCTTCAAAAAACTGGAAAATCAATCAAAATGACCGCATGGGCTTGCTTTTAGCATGTTGCCATAACTGTATCGGAGCTGTAAGTGTCCAACCAATACCACAGGAAAATGAATAATAAAAAGTGCTTATATTGTTACAAAGTATTGGATGAAAATACAACCGGAGATTTTCACGAACAGTGCAGTCTGGATTTTTTCGGAACCAAACAGCAGCCATTATTTGAACATTCTCTGAAACAAATGGTTGAATTGGCAAAAAATGTAGTAGAAAGAAGCATAGCTGTTCCAGGAGTGCAACCTAAGCTTTCCTTATCATTAATAGATGACACTATTCAGGAAGGAAACAAAGGACGTCTTACCGTAGTGGGTGCTTTAGGAGGGAATTATATTTTCAAACCACCATCCGATCACTTTCCCGAAATGCCAGAAAACGAACACCTAACGATGCGTATTGCTGAAGCCTTCGGAATAAATGTCGTAAAATCAAGTTTAATCCGGTTGCAATCAGGAGAGCTTTCTTATATTACAAAACGTATTGACAGAACAGATTCAGGAGAAAAAATCCATATGCTAGATATGTTCCAAATTACCGAAGCTTTTGATAAATACAAAAGCTCAATGGAAAAAATAGGTAAAGCTCTTAACGAGTATTCAGATAATACTTTGTTGGATAAAGTTTACTTTCTGGAATTAGCTATTTTCAGCTTTTTGACTGGAAACAACGACATGCATCTTAAAAACTTCTCCATGATAAATATGGGAGATAAATGGACATTAGCCCCAGCATATGATCTCCTAAACGTAGCTATAGTCAATCCAGACGATACCGAAGAACTCGCTTTGACTCTTGAAGGAAAAAAGAAAAAGATCAAATGGGAAAATTTCGAACGATTAGGTAAAATGTTAGAGTTAAACGACAAACAAATTGGAAGTATAAAAAAACGTTTCTTAAAGAACAAAAACATAGCCATTCAATGGATCGATAAGTCATTCTTATCAGAAGAATACAAAGAAAAATATAGAGTACTTTTGGAAGACAGATATATCATACTTCTTCAATAAAAATTATCAAATCAAACACTATTTTTTAAATTTTACCACAACTAAAACCTTTAGCAGGTTTAAAAAAAATCTAATAATTGAAAATGTAGGAAAGAGAGGGTTCCCAGCTTATGGTTCGAATCCTGATCTCCCCATTTACCACAAGCGTTACCAACTTTATATTTCTAGTTATTTTACCAAGTTATTTTTATGTTGCGGAGTCTGAAGTTCCGTACTAGAATGTTTCTCCAGCGAAGCTTCCAGATTAAACAAAGTTTTTATAAATAATTAGTCATCTTGAAATTTCCATTGGTCCAGGCATCCCTGAATTTTAGTTTAGCCCTTAAATTCCAGCATAAAAAAAAGACCAAAAACTGAAGAAATTACTTAACTTTATCTTTCTTACTAGCGTTCGTGTGATAATCCATTTTGAAATCATTTAAGAATTCAAGTAATAGCATAAAAAAAGCATCAGCAGATGAATACAGTAAAAATCGGAGACAATTTTGAAAACAAGTCCTACGACATTATTATTGCTGCATTAAACAGCCAAAAGTTAGGCCTGATACCAGACTACTGCAGTGTTTACAGAAAGAAGGGATATTATTCCGTTAGAAGAAAAAAAGAGATAATATTTGATTTATCCATAGAAGTCAAACCTCCAGGTGCGGACAGACCAACCCTGCTCTACCTTATCGAGTGTAAGAATTATTCATCCTCAATTCCTGTTGATGATGTGGCTTTATTTGCGCAATACAAAAGTGAAATTCATGATTATGCTGTTAAAGGTGTTTTTGTAACTAACAGCAAACTGCAAAGCGGAGCAATCGAAGAGATTAAATCGCATGGCATGATGCTGATCGAGGTGGATGAGGAAAACTATAATATTGTCCACTATAAAAATGAGAGAAAGGATTATCCACAAGATGATATCGATCAGATTATCATCAAAGCCATACAGGGAGCGCTTTTACCGGCAGAAGTCGAAGGTTTAAAGAAATTATCTGCCAAGCATATAGACGCTATTGCCTCCCAACTCATTACCGAGTTCAGACCTGAAATCTTGAATTATGGATTACCTATCCCATTGCCGGAACTTCTTAAACACCTCAATAAAAAACACAAATTGAAGTACAGTTATTCCGATATGGAAAATGAGGCAAATAAACAAGTACTAGGATACTTCGATGCTGAAAAAAATGAAATAATACTAAGTTTATCAATAAAGGACAGCGTGAGAGAACCCTTTGTTGTAGCCCACGAAATAGGGCATTTTATATTACACAAGAACTTAAGGGTAAACAAAGCAAGATATAATAATTTTAAGGATACCAGTTTTAGTCTTTTTGAACAGAGCTATACCCTGAAAAATCCTAAGAACTGGATAGAATGGCAGGCAAACTGTTTTGCAGCAAGTCTACTAATGCCGCAGTTCAGTATTCAGGCCATTCTGATTTTAACCCAGAATAATTTGGGAATCAGTAAAGCCGGAAGTATTTTTCTCGATGACCAGGAATGCAACAGAAGGGACTTCATCGAAATAATCGAAAGGATGGCAGGTCATTTCAATGTATCTAAGCAAAGTATTGAGTACCGTTTAAATGATCTTGGGCTTATAGTGAGACCCAAAACCAGAAAGGAACCGGATGCTGGCAAGGAATTGCTTAGAAGAATCAGTATACTGAATTCAAACCATAATTTTTAGATGCGGGCATCCGAGCATAAGAAAGTAGGAAAATATAAAAGACAGAAAAATGCAACGCTTTCCGCTAAAAGTACTATCCAATATATTCCACATCAGATCAAATCAAGGAGCAGAAGGCTCTTTAAAGATACTGATATTGCCCTCATTTCTTTAAAACGGTGTCAGAGTTGCTCCAAGTCGCCAATAGCACTCTAGACATATCTTTGTGCAAGCGCCAGCTGGTCGTTCTTCACTAAAAATGGGATTGTCTGCAAACCTAAATAACGGCACAAGGCTACTCTGTGCTTGCCGTCCACAATATTGACCTCAGCATTGGTGATATTAAGGATCGGAGGAACCAGTTGAGTTCCTTTTTCTATTGTTTCTATCAACCGGGCAATACTTTCATCGGTATGGATAGTCCACAGATTGTTACAGGGAAATACATCTTCTACGACATCGCAGTAAGCGGCTACTACGTTTTCAAGGTTCAGATTTATCACTGTAAACTCGTCCAGAAAACTTTGCTTATAATCATCCTCAAAAGGGGTCTGCAGTGCATCAAGCATCTTCATGTCCAAAGTTTCGGCCCATTGAATATCTAGTAATAGGTTTCCCGCTTTGGTTCTGCGTTTATATCCTTTAGCTTTTCTACGCAATCTTTTACCTTCTGCAATTCCCGCAATTATTTTGTTGTACATTTCACTGGCTTCCTCCATCGAAATTTCACTCATTAATCTATTTTTCGTTAATATTCTTTATTTTTTACTGCTATCGCTGTTTAGATATTTTCGATAGACACTGCAAAATTAGTCAAAACAGAAATCATAAAATGCGATAATTCCTTATAAAAAAACTATATCTGCATAGGATTATTCTATAAAAAGAGCTTCAATAATATTGAAGCTCTTTTTAATTAACCTAAAAATAAATACATTAATCCTTTTTTTATAAAAATTCTATAGCTGTGAGGCTAATCGATAATAATCATTCACCAGTTCTCCGTAATATTTTCCTTCACTATTCTTATGGCCTTGTTTAAAATCTTTGGTTACATCTGCGGTACCTTTATTATAAGCAATAGCCACATATATCTTCTCATTAGCACTAAGTGTCGATTTGCCTTTTAAAGACGGAATTCTACTTTGCGCGGCATGCAGTTCAGATACTGCAAGCTCAATCAGCTTGTCCATATTTCCCCAACCTTCGCTTAGAAAGAAATTCGGATTACTTTTAAAAAATTGCAGATCGTATTGAAAAATTCCATATCCGTGACAGAACTTATCGGGTTTTGTTTCGTAAATAGTGTTGTAGACCGAGTCCCATCTTCCTATATTTTTCAAAGCCTTTCTTGCAATCTGAAACATTTTATCACCATTAGGATGTGCAAGAAGTTCCGTCTTGTCTTTAGGAAATGCCTTTCTGTTCGGAAAATCCAGGGTATCTCCCGTACAGCTCATTAAAAGATCATCAACAGTCGTTTTATCTATCATCCTGCTCCATACGAAACCCGTTTCCTGGTAAGCAATAGCCATGAGCAGAAACAGATCAAATGGAGTATTATTGATTTTCTCCCAAATCTTATTTTCAAAATTTTGTTTAAACCAAATCAGACTTTTTTCAATTTGAGTGTATTGTTTTACTTTTAAGGAAGTTAAGGTGTTTTTCCCCAATACTCCATCTACCACAAGACCTTTTAAAGCCTGATAATTAGAAACTGCAATTGAAGTCTCTTTATCATAGCTCTGGTCGAAATTTCCATGATAAATTTTCAGTGATGCAAGTTTGCGTTTGGTTTCCTCAACTATGGAATGTTTCATCAAAGGAGTGCTGACATAAAAATTAAAAGGCGGATTACTGTAATCGAATTCAAATGCCTTGTTGGCCTGATAGACCACGTCATTGATTAAAATTCCATATTCCCACTGTCTTCCTGCAATGGTGCTCCTGCAGACATTATCTTTGGAGCTTTTTGCTTCAATTGTCCCCCCTACGCCATCGCTAAAAGCGATATGTCCAATTTTGATTCCTTTATATCCCGGAGATCTAAAAAGAATGGCTCCGTAAGTCTGCGCCGCATCGCTGACACTTATCTGTGTGCAGAGCTTACCTACATCACTGGCCCAGTAGCCGGTATAAGCTTCCTTGCCTCTTATTCCTACTTTAATTTTTGAAGATTGATAAACTACCCAGCTTACAAATTCTGCGCAGTCCCAAGGACCTTTATAATTTGAATTTTCAAATGGCACCATCGCACCAAACACATATTTTTCACCAATATGCTTTTCCGCTAAATCCAGTAATTGCTTTCCTGTTGACATGGTTATAATTATTTATGGTTAAGAATTAAAATCATAAACCAATTCATGTAAAATAGGTCTACAGGCATTTTTGGGGTATTAAAATTAGGTTGTAAAAACAAGCATTTGCTTTGTTTAAAAATTATTGGCGGGTATTTAAATAGCAATAAGTTGATACATTGCCCTGAAAATTTGTGGCAGACCAGCTTAATTAAATTCTTTCGTGCTCAATGAGAGTTAAATCATTCTCAGGATTCAAGTATAGGCCTTAAATGCCAATTAGTTTTAATTACACACCAAAAATAAAAAATAAAAAAGACTCCAACACAAGTATATATACCTGTTTATCAAACAATTAAATCTTTACAAATTATTTTTATCTGGAACTAAACACGCAGGTGAAACCGCAGTAATAATCCAAATGAAACTTAAATTCTAAATCAAATCCTAACAAGAAAAAAAAATGTTACAATAATGATCTAATAAAAAATACAGTTAATAGGATTTATTTTACACTTAATCGAGAAAATTATCGCTCTATTATATAATTCAATAAATTTCCTGCTCAAATATACCTAAGGACAAAAGTTAATTATTAGCCTGCACATACAAATAGTCCCGAAAAGGACAAAGCTTGGTTCAAATGCGTTTATGTCACCGTAATAAATAATTCGCAAAAAATTCTACTCAGAAGTCGATCTTCTACAAGCCGCTAAATTTCTCTTTATTTAGAATCTACATTTTTTTTAAGCCGTTCTCATTTACATACAATTTAAATTAAACCCTTAGAAAAAATTCTTTTCTATAAAATTTAAAATTCTACAATTCTTTTATTGCGATTAACCCTAAAAATAAAATAATTATGATAGCTGTTCTATTTACTTTGTTAACTGCGGGAATTATGGCAGGACTGATTCAATATTTTGTCGACTTTAGAGGCCTACCTGTTTACCAGCCTCCAAAAAAAGAAGCAGACCCTCATAATTTTGAAAAAGAGCTGAAATTATCCTGGATTATTGTATTATACAATTGGATGAAAAGACACTGGCAGTTCGTAGGCTACCTAACCATTGGTACAGCAGGTGCTTTATTAACGCCTCTAATATTGAAATTGACCGATCCAAGCGTTTCAGAAAAAATCGAAATCATTTCTCCATGTTGCTGTGTATTGTGTTTTTGGAATTACCTGATCCTTTTAGGTTATGGGATTGTGTTCGGGTATTCCAGCGTCTGGATTATCAGAAGCATTGGCATACTATTAACCGGGAACTTATTGCGTAATCAGGCTGAAATCCAGAATCAGATTGACAAGCTAAAGCAAAAAATAGAAGAACCAACTCCTAAAAGCCCGCAACCTGATGGCAATGCCCACCTATCTGCACTGACCTCATCAATTAGTATGGAGCACCTTAGGGAATCCCCTGATGATTATTACAACAAAGTAAAGGATGACAATGATAAACATCGATACTACTTCAGCATCAACATGTCTGATAACGATTCTCTTTATAGTTCTTTAAGCCAGCTCTTGAGCAGTACACACAAAATCCAGCCAGCATACCAGCCCTCGATTCATTTGTACCCTAAAGCAGATCGTCATCAGGGTGGTCTATTAAAAAGTATATATTCAGGCAAAAGCTTCGACTTAGAAACAATTCTCTTTCTTGATGCATTACAGGATAAAAAGAGGGCTGAAGCAACCGCAGAAATTAGCCTACACAATCTATCTGCTGAACAAATTCAGACAAAACTGGACAAAATAGAAAAAGAACTTCCTTACAACTGTGAACATGTCATTCCTCAGTCCTGGTTCAGTAAAAAAGAACCGATGCGCGGAGATCTGCATCATCTTTTCACCTGCGAATCGGATTGCAACAGCTTTAGAGGCAATAACCCCTATTATGATTTTCCAGAAATTGAAAATGTAATAAGAAAAGACTGCGGTATTCTTCAGGATAATAAGTTTGAACCTGAAATCAATAAAGGAGTCGTTGCAAGGGCAGTACTGTACTTTCTGACCAGATATCCCCAGGTAATTGATCATGCCATGGGGTATACTGCTGCACACATCCCGATGCTTCTGAAATGGAATGCAGATGAAAAGGTGACACTGTATGAAAGCCATCGAAACCAGACTATTTTTAAAATGCAGGGAAACAGAAATCCATTTATTGACTTTCCTGAATTGGCAAATAAAATAAACTTTGATCAGGCTTTTAAAAATTAATCAGCGCCTGAGAAGGTTCGAGTTTTTTGTTGGAATATTTAAACAGCTCGAGATTATAGCCGTAGTTGTGTGGGAATCGGCAATCTCCGAATTTCCATTATTCTCATCATATTAAAATTTAATCTCGCTTACTCAGTCGTCACTTAATTTGCAAATCAAATAAGCTATACTCTTAAATGGTGCTTACTTTACACTTATGTTTATGGCGTGTCATCTTTTTTCTTTACAAATAGTATTAAAAAAATTTCTGCAATCAAAAAAACATTTTATCTTTGCACCCGCAATGAGAAAATGATTGCGTCTTACTGGAGGAATGGCAGAGCGGTCGAATGCGGCAGTCTTGAAAACTGTTGACTGTAACAGGTCCGGGGGTTCGAATCCCTCTTCCTCCGCCAAATGAAGTTCGAAAAGTGACTTTAAAAAATTAAAAGCCTTTAAACATCAGTGTTTAAAGGCTTTTTCATTTAGAATGGTATCGAACCCTGCTCGAAAAACGGTTACCTTCTTAGTTACCCACTCTATTTTAAACTCTTTTTTTCAAATCTGGGTAACTAATTAAATATTGAATTATGATTAGTTGCTTTTCAGCATTTTATCGATTTTGCCGCTGTCATATAAAAAAACATCTCCCAGCTTAGTATAGGGCAGAATTCCGTTATGTCTGTATTTTATAATGGGTGTTATTGGACAGTCCAAACATTCTTTTCAGATCCTAATTTCTATAGTATTCAGGCCTTAAAACTTTCCCCTGGCTGATTTTTGAATAATTGTTTCCACTCTTGCTAACACGTACTATACTAACTAACTAACTAACTAACTAACTAACTAACTAACTAACTAACTAACTAACTAACTAACTAACTAACTAACTAACTAACTAACTAACTAACTTATTTACTTTCATCACATAAGATAGCTTCTTTTCTTTCTTCATTATTAGGGACGAGGGCGACACCCTATACCATTGCCTTTTTACCAATGAATTTCATAAGAAGAAAAGCTGATTGATACTTTCTGCAGAGGTAGACAGCATCTCGGTTGAAGTCATCGAGGTTTCCCTGAAATCCATGGAAATTATTCAGATTCTGCAACTAAGCAGGAATCTTTATCAGATAAAGGCATACATAAAAAAAAAACCGAACTTTCTTAAAACTGGCTTTACTGCCGTTTTTTTTTATAAAAAAAGATGACGTCGCATTGATAAAAAAACCGCCTGCTTTCGGCCGGAGGGCTGGATTAATTACAGAGGATTTTCATATAAAACAATTTTCCAAGCCGATGCATCGCTATTTTGCTAAAAAAAAGATCCTGTGAAATTGATTTCTTTATCAGGTATCCAATAAAATTCTTACTTTCGAAAAAACTTTACAAAAGGTTTAAAATTTATATTCTAAAAAAATCCTATCAAATTGATGAACTATCCACAACTGCATCTCCCCAAAGATTTTTTGGATAATATAGATAAGGTTTTCCTTCCACCGGTAAAACCCATATTACCAGTCGCACCTGAAAAGCCTTCAAAACTGGAATTACTAAAAATTTTATTCCCTCTGATACTGATCGGAATATTTATGTTTTTTGCAAAACAGAACACACTAGGAATGCTTTTTATCGCACCCTGCATTTTTCTGCTCTTCTCCAATTCGGATAGAAAAAAATATGAAAATGATTTATGGCAGTACAATAAAACATCATCCCAGTACCCGAAACTTCTCAGTCAGTACAGCTATGAAATGGAAATTCTCAAGGTCGATTCCCAGAACTATCAGGATTACAAAAGAAACATCGCAAATGAACGGATACTAAACCTGGCTGCCGCCCACTTCCCTGGTAAGGACTATAAAAAAGGAAAGTCCCACGATTATTTCAAAAGTTTCCTACACCGGTCATTCGGTGAAAAAATTATGGAAAGCGCATCCATTGCAGACAGCAGCTATAAACCTTATTGCAACGGGGAATACATGCCCTATGTTACCGATTTTGCCTATATCGATCCTTATATTAATTTAAGGATCGATATAGAGATCGACGAGCCTTATGACTTAGAGCTCAAAAAACCCATTCATCTTGACGACCTCCAGCGCAATGAGTTTTTTACAAGGAACTGCTGGGTAGTAGTGCGATTTGCAGAAGAACAGGCAGTTCTCTATCCAGAATTGTGCTGCCAATACCTCGAGAAAATCATCGAGGGATTCTACAATGCGCCTGCATCCCTGAAAGATTTTAAGCATAATGTACCGGAAATAAAAAAATGGGATTTGCGTACTGCCGGAATTCTCATCTCAAAGGACCACCGCGACACATACCTCAACGGCAGGGTTTATTATAAATTATAAAAAACAATATGGATATTGCTTCGTTTTTGGCATTAAAAGAATTTGACGGCATCGACGAAAGAATCCGCGATGTGCAACATCAGATGGAGCTCAACCGGTTTAATCTTTTTACCATTTCATCTTATAATTCCTATCTTGAAAATTTTCACAGCGATGTGATTAAACTCCTGCTGGATCCGCAGGAGAGGCATGGACATCACAGTGTCTTTTTGGATCTTTTTTTGGATTATCTGATTTCTTTAGGTGCCCGCATAGACAAAAGCCAATATACGCTTTGCGAGCTCACAAGAGAAAGAGGAAATATCGATATCTGGATCAAAGATCCCACTTCAAAAAGATCAATAATAATTGAAAATAAAATAAACAATGCCAGTGATATGGAAAACCAGCTTGAAAATTATTACAATTATGCCCACCTATGTGGGTTTCAGGTTGATTCCATTCTGTATATAACCCTGCATAGCAATAAGAACGCGCCTTGGACAGACAATATTGAACTTAATTCGAAGATCCTCAATATCAGCGCATTTAAAAACAATGATGACTTATGTCAGGGATGGCTTGAGAAATGTTATGAAATGGCAGCAGACGAACACTCGCGCTCATTTATTTTCCAATACTTAAAACTAATTAAACATTTATCACAGCACGGAATGGACAGAGAGATTAAAGAAGACTTTTATAAGATAGTAAGCAGCGCTGAGGGTTATCAAAAAGCGAAAGCGGTAGCCTCACTGGTAGCAGGATTGGACCAGTACCGCACAGACCTTTTGGTTGAAAAAATAAACGGGGACTATGCCCCTTTTAAAAAAATCTACAGGTACCGTCCCAACCATCAGCTCTTCGAGAGGTATCACGATAATGATATTCTTTTCAAAGTCGATGTGCAGCTTCTCTCGGGCGGCAATGCCCAGATTGATTTCTGGAATCCCGACCAGCCCCACGAAATCCAGAAACATAATGTGTCTGAAAAGCTTAAATCCTTAGGCCTTTATGACGATTTTGAACATGGCGGCGCAGGAGGAGGAATGTATAGATATTTTGATTCAGGCAAGATAGGCTCTATTGAAGAGGTGGATAAGGAGCTTTTCTATTATCTAATGGCTTTTTTCAAAAAACTCAGATGAGAAAGCCCTCTGCATATTCGCTTCTAAACACCTTAATTGATATGAAAAAAGCTACAGCACAAAAACAGCAGGTAAAAACATTTGACAGCCAGTTTTATCTGGTTTTTATTCCATTCTTAATCTTTATCTTCATTATTGTAACGTGTTTCCCTTACTGGTTTACAAGGCCAAACTTCAGCGGGATCGACTTTACTGACAAGGGCGAGATTGGAGACACAATCGGAGGTATTACAGGCCCATTTATAGCCATTGCCGGTGCTGTTCTGACCTTCTTTGCCTTCTGGGTGCAATTCAAGGCAAATGAGCAGCAGAAGCTGGACCTTAAAACAGAACGCTTTGAAAATAAATTCTACGAGCTTCTTTCCCTGCATAAGTCCAACGTCTCAGAAGCCGTAATTGGCAACCTTGACGGCAGGCGCTCCTTTACGGCCATGTTTTATGAACTCAGGCTCAGCTATCATGTTGTGCAGCATATAAAAGAAAAAAAACTTAAATCGAATAAATTAAGAAAAGAAATCAAAAAAATAAAAGAAATTGATGTTCTGGAGTTTGCCTACATGATTTTCTTTTACGGCATCGGGCCCAACTCCGAAAAACATTTTGAACCAGGCCTTACAAAGATTCATAAAGAGTTATTTGTCGATATCAAAAGCTTTATTGAGAAAGAGATTCATAAACCGTATGAAAGATTTCTCAAAAAGCGCCCGGATGCAAAATACTATATGTTTAAAAAAATAGATACAGAAGTAGAGTTGTACTTTTATCCCTTTGACGGGCATGTCAGCAAATTATCTCATTATTACAGACATCTATTCCAGACAGCACGCTTTGTCGTGGATCAGGAATTCTTAGACCATCACCAAAAATACAGCTATTTAAAAACACTCCGGGCACAGCTTAGCAATTTCGAACAGCTGCTGCTTTATTATAATGCAGCTTCATGGTTTGAGGACCAATGGAAAGACTTGTTCATTGAGTACCGTATGATCAAGAACATTCCAATCCCTCTGGCTGATTTTGGCACACCTCCCGAAATCCGCTACAAAACCGAAATTGAACAATACCAGGCAAAAGGCATCAAACTCTTTGAATGGAACAAATAAATATAGTGCATAAAAAGATGCCTTGGCCTGTCTGCACTATCCTATTTTTTTGAACTCAGCTTTGCCGTTACTGTAAATCAGGCAGCATCCGGCTGTTACTCTCTTTTGTACGCACTCTATATAGCCCTGCTTGTCTGTTATAATCATGCTCTTGGGGCTGTTTTTGGGAACAAGCTTATCAAAACGGGTATCGCCACTGAATTCCATTGCCGTCAGTTCCTTTAAAGCGCTTGGATCCGGGCTATTCCATTCTTTGCGAAGTTCTGTGTTGACAGCCGCTATTTTTTTTAGCCCGCCTTTAATGGCCCGCCCGCAGAGCATTGCCACCAAAAAGGCTCTGTAGGCTTGGTTATTGAGAGAGCCCGAGATGTCAACAAATATCTCATCAATCTCAGAACTCAAAAATAAGGCCTGCTGTTGCGCATCAAGATAATCTCTCACATCGGCATTTTCCTGTTCCGGTTTTGAAATTAATGCTGAAAGCCTTTCTGTAAGCTTGTAGGCATTATCGCCGTCCGGTCTGATCTTTCCCATGTAGATACTCCTCTGGGGAAATACAAGCGGCAGATGTTTGCTCACAGGGCCATAGTTTGCCAAAACTATAAGGGCATTTGGCAGTGCCACTGCGTAGTCATTCAAAGCCTCAAGAAAATTTTTTCTGCTGGTTGACTTATGCTGTTTGACCTCCACAGCCGCAATATGCTTTTCAGGTGAAGCCACACTTCCTGCGGGCAGAATTCTATAATCAGGCTGGACAGCCTCTTTTCTCTTCTCGCTGCTTGGATTCTCCAGCGGACTTCTCACCTCGCACCACAATTCCAGAATTTCGTCCCTAGTTTCAATGGATAAAATGTGGGCCTGCTTGAAACCAAGGGCAAGCCTTCCTTCTTGATGATGAAGCTCGACCTGGCAGCCCTCAAAAGCCTTATCTATTCTTGTGAGTATCCATGTTGAATACAATTCATGGCGTTTGCGCCATACTGGAAGGCTCAACAGGTTGAGGAGTTCCTTCACCGATTTTTTCTCTTTTATAGTGACGGTATTTTTGCCAAGAGATGAAACAATTTTTTTCAAATCATTGCAAAGAAGGTTCAACTGCATTTTGCGGTTCCCATCGTGCATCTTTTTAATTTCCTGTACCCTGCCGAATAGTCTTCCTAAAAAAAACTCAGGCCAATAGTCCTGGGCCTGCTGGCGAAGCAGTTTTACATCATTCAGCACATTTTTGTCCCGGTCAGTTTCTCCCCTCCCACCGGCAGCATTTTCAAGGTCATCAAGCGTATGTCCATACTGGCGGCAGGAATTGACAAAAGAATGCCAGATATCCATCAGAACTGCCAGATAATGGTCTAGTTCATCATGCCCCGTAACAGGCGCTCCAACATCGGGTTTATTGAAAACCGCTGTCCTTCCATTCGGCCGGTGTGCCCTCATCCAGTCTCTGGCTAAAGCATTTTCAATAGTTATTCCACTATCATACGTTAGTATCCGGTTCAGTTTGCTTATCTGGTTGGCGGTAATTTCATAAACCGTCAGCTCCCGCTCTAAAACCTGAAAGTGATGCAGCGTCTGGCGGAAATGCTCCAAATTAAACCCAACATCGCTGAGCTCCTTATCAAAATTAAACTGGATTTTAATATTCTCTGCGGAGTACTTTGCCTGATATTTCTCAAAAAAAGCGCAGACCTCAACCATCATCAGGCTGTAGGGTTGAAAGGCCTTAAGCAGGACCTGAAGAAATGCTTCTGTACTGACCCCGCCAGCCACAAGGTTTTCTTCCACACTGCCATAAGTGCTCTTTATGCCCAGCAACGAATAAAGGTTTAGATCTGGATCCTTGGAATTGAAGATCTCCTTGTCGTAATATTTGGTATCAACACCTGCGCCCTGCTCAAGAAAACGCCAAAGCTGGGCTGCATCTTTAATTATGGTCTGTTCTGTTTTCGGATCAATATTTTTCTTACTCATTTACCAAATCGAATTTAATTGCTTGTATTTTTTTCTCACTCAGGCGCCCCAAACCAAATGTTTAATTGGTTATACAGTGATATTGTAGATGGTGGTTAAAAATCCCTAAAATCAATATACTATCATTTTCTTTATAAAATCAGCTTCCTTCTCACTGCACTCCCGAATATAAGAGTCATGAATATCCCTGATAAATTTCGATTTATCTTCTAATGGAAAGTCCTCGGGATCAAAGCGTGTCTCCAGTTCCTCATAATACCAGTCTTTATACATCTGTTCGTCATAGCTGTCTTGCATTTCATTGTAATAAATATGAAGCGACTTAAGTCCATTTACACGTTTATCTACGATATTGAGCACTTTTTGTGCCTTGGCTATTTGATCTGAGTATTTTTCTTCTAATTTAAATACATTGATATTTCCCTTTTCAAATCTTTTACTGCTTGTATCGGTGCAGTCTCCAAAAATCTGCTTATAGTGGTCAGATCCTGGTCCACAGTTAGCATTATATTTTACTTCAATCCCCGTCACTTTTATCCCATTCTTTACAGGACTGAAAAACATCCTCTCGCCAAAGCCGTCCACATAAGGATTCAAATGAAATTCCTTGGTAAATTCAATCTCTCCCTTATTATCAGCTCCATTGCATTCTTTGCCGCAGGGCACAAGGTTGTACATGCACAAAGCCAGCATGGGAAATTTTGCCTGGCAGAAATAGTGGTCCAGCACATGCCCTTCAGCTGTCCCATTTTTTCCTTTCGTATACTTTGCATTCTCCTTGTTGCAGTAGGGGCAGGAATGGACAAAATTATGGGTCCTGAAAAAGGTTTTTGCAGCACCTGAAAGCTCACCATAATCATAAGAAATAGCATAAGAGAGTATTTTGATCTCCATTTCATCAAATCTGCTTTTCAGCGATTCATTGAGATCGTAAAGGTCAGCAGCAGGACACAAAAGCATCTCTTTGAGCTTTTCTGCATTATTTTTTTCCAGCTCGACCAGATAGTCCAGCAACCCCTGGATTTTATATTGTTTTAATTTATTTCGGCTGCCACGATACTTGTCTATAGTATCCAGATAATTTGCTTCATGGAAAGAGTCTTTCTTGCCATGTCTCTTTTTTGCCTCGATCAGCAGTATTATCTTTTTTGTAATGATCTGGTAGCTCCTTATTCCATTATTTTTGGTAATCCTTGAGCTTCCCAGGATGTGCTCAAGAGACAGTTTAAGATGACCTATCCTTTTGAGAAAAGGTGCCAACATTGCTTTAATATAATCATCCTCCCTGTCAGAAGGGTCTTTAATTGTTATCTTTATCATGGGATTTTTTGAAGGTTCTAAGACTGGTTCTCAAATAGGGGTCGCCAATAAGCTCGATAAATTGATCATCCCGGTCTAAAGGATTAGATTGGTTTATTCTTTTGATGAGCGAGATGATCTGATCAGAGGCAAAATCACCTATCAGAGTATCCTCTAGAAAAAAATTATCTGCAAGCAGATCATTTATATTGGCAGCAAATGTCTCTCCCTTATTGGCCTTAACCACTGATCTTCCTTGGCTGTTGCGCTCCAAAAGAAGCACATTGCTGGCTGGTATATCCGAGAGAATAAAAGGGGAATGCGTCAGGATACAGATATTGACAGCTCTTATCCCACTGGACTCCTTTAGATTTTCAAGTGAACTGATAAGATTTTTGACCAGAGCCCTCTGCATCTGTGGATGATAGTACAGCTCTACTTCGTCCAGCACGATATTCACATTGGAATATACAGCCCTTGCAGAGAACGTCGTTGCTTTTTTTGCCTCTTGTCCCTTAGGATGTATCGACTCGATATTGTATAGATGATAAAGTATGGTGTTTAAATTAAAAATCGACTGCTGCTCTCCTGAACTCATATCACTAAGTTTGATATTAGGGCTTTTTGTTTTGGTGTCCATAAATTCAAAGTCAATATTGAAAAAACCAGGAAGTGCAAACTTGATAATATCCTCAGGTTTTGCATGATCAGCCTCCTCTCCAAAAAGTTTCAGATAGTCCTTGAATTCCTCCGGCATGAGTGAAATTGGTCCATATCCTTTGGATTTGTTCCAGATTTTATCGTGTGAATCTGTATTGGCGAATTTCAAAAAGTTAAGCGTCCCGTCAATCTTTCGCATTACATGGCTATTATCGGTAAAGATGTTGCTTTCCGAGTTCAGCTCATCTCTGTACTCCTTGTCTTTTAAAAAATCATAATTTTCATAAATTTTTGAAATTTTCTTCTTGAGATACCCAAAGGCTACAGCACCATAACTGCCTTTTCGGGAATGAAGATCTATTGCCGCCCTTTTTTGCGCAACCTCCAAAGTAAGCGGATCGATATGTCCCAATGCCGGACCATTCTTGGGCGTAAAAATATACTTGGTAACCCTGTATCTTTCAAGCAGCAGATTATCATCTCCATGCATCAGGTCATAAGCCAAGGTTGAAAGAAGGCGCTCGCGGGAGAGCTTTAGCTCATCGTTGATATTGAAATTCCCATCATGACGCATCGGATTGATAACCACAGGGGTCCTGTACCCGTCGTTTTTATGAAAGAGCTTGTTGATCCAGTGTCCAAGGTTTTTTGAATTCAGGCTGTGATGTGAGTAATTAAGGCTTATGGTGTAAAAAAAGTCATTCAGACTGAACTCTTCCAGCGGAAATTTCCCAACATCTGATTGCTGGTCAAACCTGAAATGTTCCACCACTCCGCCTCTGCAGAGCAGTTCCCTGACTTCTCCCTCTGTCTCATAAAGCACTGAAACCTTAAATGATTTGTCAAGGAGCGCTTCTTTTGCTTTTTCCTTTTGAATCTCATTGTTAAGATCAGAAATTCTGTTAAGCAGCTGCGAAGCTGTATGTCTGTATACTTGAGAGAGAGAAGAATAACGCCTCGAATTGATTTTCAGCTCATTTTCACGAATAATCTCGAAGATGTAGGCTTCAAGATTTTCTATCTCTTTTACTTTTTCTTTGTCTATTTTCTCAAATCCATGAAGCTTTGCCGTAAGAATCAGGGACAAGCGGTGTTGTTCAGCTTTGTCTCTTTGATGTTGAAGGTAGCCCCATGCCTTATTAAGAAGGGCATTTTCTCCAGCTGATGGACGTGTAGCAGTTAAATAGACAACATAATAAAAAAGTTCAAAAATTGTGCTCTTTCCAGATCCGTTCTTTCCCGCTACAGCTGAAATATTAAGCTTGATGCCATTGCTCAATTTATATAAATCATTTATTCCCTGATGCCTGTCATTTTTAGTTACTTGTGTGATTTTTTCTTTTCCTACTGTTTTAATATCGTACTGGTGATAGAATTGAAAAGGCTTTCCCAAAGTAAGGCTTTTTGAAAAAGTGCCACTGCAGCCCTTAAGCGGTGTGATGGCGATTAATTTGAAATCATTCATAATTCAGTATTGATGCTGTTTGTAAATATATAGCTAAATTTTTACAATGCTTTTTTCGAAGAAAAATAATTAGGCAAAAACTGCCCGATAAATCTGAGTAGAAAAAGCATTGAAAGACAGTTTTTTATTATAAGCATACTTTTCGAGCAGCTTTGTTTTTTGACAACCATAAATAGATCCCGATCCCAGATTATACTACTGATCCAGAATAATATGGATGTAAATGAAGTTGCTTATCTGATCGGATACAAGCATACAAATTTTACGGCTGTCTTTAAAAAACATTTTGGAGCGACAAATGGTAAATTAAGAATTCATGATAATCAAAGACGATTCATTATATAATTCACGAGCAGATACAACCCTAAAACCGATTAAGAGCCTGCTCTATTCTAACAGCTTTCTCCCCTTTACAATATGGTATTTTACAAATGGGACTGTAATAGCAGTTCCCATTAAATTTGTAATCAACTTCTCCAGAGACTAAAATACCTATTACTTTATTGGTTAGAAAATTAAATACCGGAGAGCCTGAATTCCCTTGAAAACTGTCCAGAGAAGTGTAATAATACAGCCAGTTAGAGCTGTCTTCTACCCTTGCATTAACCGCCACCTTGAGAGGCAGTCCCGAGGGATGGCCAATCATGTAGATTTCTGTATCTTTTGCTGCTGCTTTTACGGAATCTTCCCATTCCAGAGCAGGCCTGTCAAAATTTCTATCAACTGAAAATTCAGCCACATCAAGCTCATCTGATTTATGGATAATTTTTTTTGGATAAAATATATTCCTCGATTCAAAAAAGCTTTCCACCATTCCGTCTGCCTGAACTGTCCTATATCCAAAAATTATAATATAGTCTGAAATCGGCCTCTCCAATACGTGAAGGGCAGTAATCATTGTATTATTCGAATAAATAAAAGCAGTTCCAACACCAGCAACGGACTGGCTGCAAAAAGACTCTGATGGGCATAAATTATATACACCACCAAGAGTCTGCGAAACATCTAGGGCAAAAATACCTTTGGAAACTTCTTGCAGTTTTTCCTTTTCTATGATCATAGCTACAGATTCGCTTTTCTGAAAAATCGAAAACTGCCAGTCAATATCAGGTCTCATCTGAAAAAGCTCAATTCTGCTGTCGTACTGCGACGGTCCGCTTAATCTTTTTCTACTGAACAAATCTTCACTAGGATCCTGTATTTCCCTAAAAGGAACTAAATTGAAACCCTCTAAATCAGACTCTACGAGCCCCTCTCTACTCTCAATTTTTTTCATGCTCTGTACTGATTCCTGATACCAGCTCCTATTTATTTCATCCAGTTTTAACTCTCCTGCACCCTCTTTGTATGGGATTTTTTGGTTAAAATCACGTAAATTCTCAAGAGTAGGATTGACTTTCATCAATGATCTATCAAATCTGATTTTTTCCTTAGTCAGTTCTTCATGCTTTTGCATCAGTCTGGAACTGGTCGTGTCAGTCTGGGCGTAAAATGCCACGCAGATAAAAAAAAATAAAATGCCGAAAATAAATTTCATTTAGTCTTTGTATTTGCTTGATAGCGTCAGAAGAGGTATATCTATGGTTAGGCTTAGATTTAAGCTCCATGAATCCACCGAAGTCAGATCTGTATCAGCATCATTTGGAATATCTCTGAGTTTAGGGCCGTACTGCCCGCCAAGACTCAAAGCGAAAGGCGACTTTCTAAAGCCGTAAGTCAGATACAAACCTGGTGAAAAAATATCATCGAAATTAAAATCAGGCAGTGTCTTAGTGTCATTATTTCCATCAATTCGAAATTTTACAGGTGCGGCGATATCGATTATTGGAATAAAAAATCCCAGGCTGCCTCCCTTTTTACCTGAACTCCATGGCTGAAGATAAAATCCTACCGGAGCAGTAAAGCCAAAAGTGAATGCCGCATCCAGATCTTTAGCAAAAGCGGCGCCGGCAATAACACCGGGAAATGCATTTATGGAAAAATACAATTCCGACTTTTCTTTCAGTGAAGAGCTTCCGACTGGCAGAGCAAATGCTTCGATTGCCTTTTCAACATCTTTGGAATCTTTTGATGCAGCAATATCATTTATAAAATAAATCAGACGGATAGCTTTAATATCATTTATCTTAGTATAAGATTCAACAAGCTGTGGGATAAACTCAGAGATAACAGTTTCTATGATCTGCTCCCCTGTCAATTCATCATGCAGGATTAAACTTAAATATTTGTCTTTAAGGTACTTCTCGATAAGCTTCCAAATTTCCTTTTGAATATCCTCATTATATCCATTTTTCGCAAGCTGCTGTAAAACCTTTTTTTCAATTTCAGAGTTTGATATGCCATAGAACTCCATTAGTTTCTGACTATTGATCCCGTTTTTAATACTTTCTTTAAGCAATTTGATCTTATCATCTAATTCGCTAATTTTCACAGTGTCGACAGTGCTTGCATAATCGCTAAATGCTAGAATATCTTTCTTTAGGGCTTTGAGGTTATCATCGCTTCCCATTTTTATTGCTATAACCTTCAGCCGCGACTCCATTCCTTTTAACTTTTCAACGTTTTTTAAGATGCTTGGATTGGAAAAAGCATCCGGCTTAAAAATGCTGCTTAAAAAATTCAGATCTTCTTCAAGGACAATCTGATCCTCCATGTTCAATAAGTTATGAGCTTGAATATCTGCCTTTCTGAAGTTCAATGGAATCTCTACTGCCTTGATAACGGCATTGGAATACTTTTTCTGGCTTAAATCCAAAACAATTGTATTTGCTATTTTTGCCACATTAAAATAAGGTGCAGTTTTATCTTCAAAACTGATTTCAGCATTAGCAGTCCCATCAGTAATATGGTATTTTTCATTCATCATTAAATCAGCCGTTTTGACAACTTCCTCAGAAAATGAAATAATATCATCTACAAAGCCATATATTTCCTCATACTTTAATTCTTCATTATTTTTCTTTTTCTTTTTTATAGCGAGGCTTTGAGCATAGATTTTTTCAGCATTTTCAGCTATGGAAACCATATTGCTTTTCAGGAAAATGAAACTTTCTAAAGTGTTGTTTACTTCTGAAACGGGAAACTTCTCCATCATTTCACTAATTTTAAAAGGAGTGATGGTACCGTCTTTTTTTAAAAAATTTATATCAAAATATTTTACATTCTGCTGATGGAGCATGCCGAAGTATAAAAAATAGAAGTTGACCTCATTTCCATAGTTTGCGGCAAAATCAACTGTTGCAAATTTAACTTCCGCATTTTCCACTATAGTAAAGCTGTAGGCCAGCATCGAGGCCAGACGCAGACTCTGGGCAATATTATATTTGACAATGAGATTAGGCACACTTGCATCCGCAGGCACTGTTCTCCAGCGTGCAAGTGTCCTGCTGTTTTCTAGAATTTCAAAATAGTCAACTGGGGATTTTATTTTAGAGAGTTGAGGAATTAGCTCCAGCCCCTCAAAAGCAAATTCCAGATCAGGATTTTTTGCAATCATATTTTTCAGGCTGGGCGTCGATTTTAAGTTTGCAGCATTCTTCAAAAGATTGTTAAGATCTTCTTCAATGTGCTGTTTAAGCTGATCTGTGAAATTCAAAAGCTGTGAAGCTTCAAATTTTTTAAGGTAATTTGTAGTTTCTGGAAGAATTACTAGAAGCTCATAACAATAATTCTTAGGTGTCGGATTTTCAAGATAAGTCCTGATTTTATCAATTGCATAAACCGTCAGTTCCTCTTTGATCCTTTTAGCCAGAAATCTGCTAAGCCCATCTATGACAGTTTCAAAGGCCATGTCCCCTCCTAAAAAGGGCAGGGATTTCTGTACTGAGGAAAAACTGTTCTTTTCAGCGAAATAGTCAATTTGTTTATCTTGATTCAACTCATATTTAGCAATAAACAAATACGCGACATGGCAAAGGTATGGATTGTCTGAAAAGTATAGCTGGGCCAGATTATCCAGTTCATTAATGTCATACTTGCTTTTATTTTCGTAATAGCTTGCTTTTAATTCTGCTTCTGCAGCTTTCAAATTCACAAAAGTCGATGAGCTAGCATCCAGTGTTTTTTCTGTAATGCTTAAATTTCCTTTTGACAGCATGGCAATTGCATCTTTATAATTCTGGATCGATACAAAAGTGTCAGTAATTTTTTTTATTTCCGGCTTATCCAGATTCTGCGACAAACCAGGTTTATCAGAATCCTTCAAGTAGGATTTAAAAATAGCAATTGCCTTTCCCCTATCTGTATTCAGCTCATCATTGCGGGTGTCAGGATTAACTGTATTGTAATCTTTTTTCAGCAGATCAATCAAAGCGGCAGCGTCACCGGCAACTGGCGACGATTTCTGCGCAAGCCCGCTGAAAAAAATAAATAAAAAAGTAAAAGCAATTACTGTTTTTCTCATTTTGCATTTTTTTAGAATTGGAAATAATTACATGACAAAATAACAAGCGGAATCTTACGTCAAATTTACACTTATAGCACCAATCCTATCCACGTAGAAATACTCATTTTTAGCCAGTTACAAACTTTATTTTCCTTTTCCGTTCACACAAAATCTGCCGCCGGACGTAAACAAGCATAAATACAAGTTCCACAAGCAATTCCCTACAGTCCTTCAGGCCAGGCTCAGCTATAAAACCGAATTTAACGGCTAAGAGCTATAGATGCCTAATATCAAAAAACTTTGTATTTAAAGAAATTTGTATGTTCTTCAGAATTTTATGACAGCAAAAGAAATTGCATGATTACGAAATTTCTCATCTATTTAATAAGTAAATAGTTTTCTTAGTTAGAAAAACTGGAGGCAAAACTGAAGCTATTCAAGTTGAATCTAGTTTTGAAATTGAATAATTTCAAGCAAATAAATCATAAAAAACTTATTTTACCTTCCATTTTCGTGAAGAATTTTTTCTATTTGAGCTGCATCGTACAAAAATATATCTCCTAATTTAGTAAATGGAAGTATTCCGGTCTGTCTGTATTTTATGATAGTATTGTTAGACAATCCAAATATTTTTTTTAAATCTTCATTTCTGTAATACACTGGTCGCACACCTTTGCCCTGCCCGCTGATTTTTGAATCAATTGTTTCCAGCCTTTCAAGTACAGGCTCTATTAACTGTTTTACTCTCATAACAAAAGAGAGCTTTCTTTCTTTATTTGTCATCACTAAAAATTTAAATTTGACACTAAACTATTTTTAACCGGTTTTACCAGCTCTCAAGCCTTTTTTTTCTCTCCTGAATTCTTGTAATCAGCTCGTCTAAAAATGTAATCTGCTTCTCTTTATAGATGTAGCCCTTACATTCTGAAAACTGTCTGCTAATCGACTTAATTTTCGACTGGATGCCAGCATCGCCAGAATATGTAAAATTATTTTCGAGAAAAAACTGGAACTTGCTTCTATTACTTTTTTTGTCTGTAGCATCAAAAAACAACAAACCTTCATCCATCAAAACATAAAACAGCTGGGCAAAGTCAATTTTGTTATAACAGGATTTACATTTTTCATTTGAAGAAATGGATTGCATTTTGTTTTCCCGGTCACTTACACTAATTAGATTTTCTACTAATCGAAGCCTTTCATCAAATTTTACTATAACATTTAAGTACTTTATTAGCTTACCACTTTTCATTGTCTCTAAAATTTAGTCACCATCCTGTAAATGAAAATATACACTGCTGCGTTTATTTTACTCCTTGTTATATATAAAATATTCACCTATACAGCTTGCGTATACATTTATAAGACAAATATAAAAATGCTTTTTGAAGTCATTCTGACTATAGTCATTGTTTGCTTTCTTCGTCTTTCAATGGCATAACGTTTATACAAATTTGTTCTCAGCTTATACCTGAAGACAGATTATCTATTGAAATAAAAAATGAACAGAGAAGAGAGATCATAGATTAATCAATTACTGAATCATAGGAAATTTAGCAACCTATTTTTGAGTACAGATTGTTCTTTGATGACAGAAAACTCAAATTTACACCTACAATCTTCTGCGTTTAACCTTTCGTTTCATCCTATTGTCAAATACATGTTCTTCGTAATCCTCTGTGTGCGACTGCGGCAATAAACCGCCCAATACGTTAAAACTGTTTTGTTCATAAGCATGAGGCATCTTTTCATTTATTAAAAAGTCAGCTGTGTCAGGCGATTGGCCTGTCTCTGGTTTTATAATAACATCTTTTTTGGAAACACTGCTTTTATGTGCCGAATTTTCTGTTTTCTTATTATTCCACCAGTCGTTAAATGTATTGGCCGAGAGGTTTTTAGCCAGCTCTGATCCGTTCCATACACTGCGGGATTTGTGGTCGATAAAAGTGATGCCGTAAATTCGTCCTGCAGCATTTCGTCGTACAACAATACTGATCCCTTCCTGCATCAGCTTTTTCCTAAATTCGGATTCGTTTGATGTATTCCGCATTACTGATTCGATCCTTTCCTTGACTGATCCCTTAGTAGGACTATCTTTTAGTTTTATCCTGTTCTGGCCGCATTGGGATTGTAGTTGCAGATAACCTGCACTTTTGCCAAATAGGGAAGCCTTAAAGGGACTGCTTCCTTTTTCTCCCTTTTCATTTAATGCAAAATATACCAGTCCTAGTTTTGGAATTCCATTATATTCGCCTTTGACTTCCTGGGCAGTAATATTAAAAAGTGAAAGCACGGCATTGTATGCCCCAAAAGTTTGGAACTGGTAATATTTAGGCAGATGACGCAGTATCGAAGCCATCTGGCTTTTTATATCGCCAGCCTTATAGTCAACTGGTTTGAATGTTTGGTTGTGTGCCTCTTGCTTTTTATCTAAAGCTGATATAAGACCGTATTCTTTTTCCAACATCCTGCAGACTTCCATGGAATGCCTTTTTTCAAATTTATCGGATATTTTCCTGCCGTCTGCATCCACGCACACCGATACGATATGGATATGAGTACGGTCTATATCGGTATGTTTAAATACCACAAAAGGCTGATTTCCGTAGCCCATCTGCCTCATATAGTCCTGTGCCATATTCTCAAAATTAGTATCACTTACATTATCTTTCGGATCAGGATTTAAAGAGATATGAAGTATCGGCTTTTCTGTTTTTCTGTTGGCCAGTAAGTGTAATTCAAAAGAACGGGAGAGCTGTTCTACGTTATAACTCCCGTCAGGGGCTTGGATTATATTTTGGGTAAACAAAACCTGTCCAGTTTCTTTTTCAACTTTTTGATAATTATAGGCTAATGCTCCATACAGATTGCTTCCTCTTCCTATTTTTGCTATCACTTTTTCAGGTATTTTTCTTCAAATTCCGCTGTAAGCTGGATCATCTTTTGGCATAAAACACCTAATTCTATTGTTTCTTTTACCAATTTGTAGAGATATACCGGAGCTTTCTTTTCGGAAAAATTGCGGTGCATAATCTTCACAACCTGATTGTAATTAACCCCAATAGAGCGAAACTGACCGAATAAGGCAGTTAGAAGTATGTAATAATCCATTGCTGCTTTATCGATCTTAACTATCTTGATTCCTTTTTGAAAAATACACGCTGTAATGAAATGCGCCATTACATTCATGCCTGATGTTTCAAAAAGAGTCAGAAACCTTGCATTTTCCTCAGCTGTAAGACTGATCGAATAGCGATGGACGGCCGGATCTGCTTTAGGATGCCTGCCTCCTTTGCGTGGATTGTCTGTGTTTTTGTTTTCCATAAGCATTGGCTCTTATAATTACTTAAAAAAAACAATATATATTATTATCAGCAGCGCTGCTTAGATTTGGAAATCTCTGGAAGCATTTGGCCTTAAATGTCTCAAAACAAATAACTGATAGTTTTTTTTTACATGTACCTTTATATTTTAACCAAAGGAACGGTAAAAAAGAAAAACAAGGTAGGACGTTCTGGATCAGCCCGGCCAAAAGACTACGGCATAATGTTTTGCTCGTTCCTCACAAAACACCCTTCGGGACTTATTCCGTTTCCTTATGGTCTGTCTGCATCCCGTCCTTTTAAATTGCTTTCTTTTTCTTTTTTCCTTTTCTGTTTCTTTTGGAAAAATATCTTTTTTCTTATTGGTAATGCCGGACTGCCTGAGCATCTGCTTACCTGTGTGCAGGCTTGCAAGCGTGACTGCATGACTGCATGACAGCGTGCAGGCAGGAATGAACCCCCGCATACATGCATACATGCACACTGGAATACATGATTGCATGATTACATGGATACCTGCACACTTGAATACTTGAATACTTGAATGAAGGAATACCTGAGGACTTGTCTGCCTTCATAGGCGGATAATCACATATAAGTTAATTACAGCCATATCTCAGCCGGCTTTATTTAAAATCTTACTTGTACTGGTGAAGTATTGCAGATCTGTATTGCTTTTACAACTTAAATAAATTACTTACAGCCATAATAATAAAAAGGGCATGAAGACCTTTCAACTAAAACTATTGCAACAATATTTTCGAGAGAAAATAGCAAGTTGTGTTTTGAGATGCTTAAAATGAATTCAGCATCTCAAAACAACTTGCCCTGCGGGGTTGGAAAACACCTCCGAAGTCGGGGTTTATCAGTTATCAACATAGTTTTCATCTTCCGGATTTCTTTTTTTATAAGTTTAATATTCAAAATAGTTATAAAATCTGGACATACTTTCAGATTCTCAATATCTGATATTCAATAAAGCAATTTATGGACTTCTAATATATAAACAGACAATTTTTTTTCCGGCAGTTAGTCAGCAATCTGCCAGCCTTTTATTTAAGTTTTGATTTGAGAAAAGTGTAAAACTGATCGCTTTTGATAATTTTTTGGATTGTTTTTCATAATTAATTCATATCATTCTAGACCTATTAAAACTGATAAAACGAGGATCATTAAAGAGAAGATTTTATAGATTGTCGACTGTAATATGAATTTACTCCATTATTGACAAGTTGTATTCCAAAATCGACAACAGATTAATCAATTAATTTACAGAATTTTACATTGTAAATTTTTAATTACATCGCCATGAAATTTAGCCCGCATCATAAGTATATTTTTATAGAAGCAGTTTGTTTTCTATATGTTCTGTTATTTGTGTATGCGGCAATAAGTAAACTGCTCGACTTTGAAAATTTTCAGGTGCAATTAGGACAGTCGCCGCTTGTTGGTTCCTTTGCAGGAATTGTATCATGGGCTGTGCCAATTATAGAACTCCTGATTGCTGGATTACTGCTGTTTTCTTCCACACGTTTCTTGGCGCTGTGGGCTGCATTCAGCTTAATGACCGTTTTTACGGCATACATTTTCATTATTTTAAATTACAGTCCATTTGTTCCATGTTCCTGTGGAGGAATTTTAGAAAAAATGGGATGGCAGGAGCATTTCATTTTTAATTTGCTTTTCATGATCCTGGCCGCAGCAGGTATTCTGATACTGGCCGGTATGGTGCCAAAAGTGCATCCTATTTCAAAACCTGCTGCACTGGCCAGTGCCTTTACTGTGACGATGTTACTCAGCATCGGCATTGTTACTTTACTGTTTATAGCTTCAGAAGACATAATCCACCACCGCAATAATTTTGTACGCAGATTTCCCAAACACCCTACTGCTGACAAAAGAACAATCCTGCTTCCACATGCAGCATATTATATTGCCGGTTATGATAAAGGACAGATTTACTTAGGCAATCGGACTGAACCTCTGGCCGTTACTATTTTTGATACGAGTCTTGTTGAAAAAAAGAAAATTCGTATCGATCTGCCAAAGTATAATTTTTCTTATACCGTACCGCGTCTTGCTGTAAAGCCTCCCTATTTTTATTTTATCGACGGGAACGTTCCCTGCATTTTTATTGGAGATACTGTCTCTTGGAAAGCAGAACTTAAAATGAAGGGGAAGGCATATTTTTCTATTCTAAAACCGATTGACAATAACAAAGCAGTTATCAGGGCCGTAGATTCCAAAACAAAAAACAACACACTAGGGCTATTTGCTTTTAACAGCAATGCACAATTAAAGCTGAATGGAAGCCTGCTGCAGAAACAGGTTGACGGCGTATTCGACACTGACGGATCACTGCTTTACAATTCCCAGCTGGATAAGATAATTTACACGTACGCCTATCGAAATGAATTCCTGATAATTGATTCTAAACTTGGCAGCCATACTTCCGGACATACCATTGACACTATCTCCCAAGCACAGGTTTCGGTTGCCAGTATTAAGTCAAAAAACATTAAGACTCTGGCCAGACAGCCTAAACTTGTCAATAAACTCGCTGCATCTTTCGGCAGTTATCTTTTTGTCAATGCAGCTCTTATTGGAAAATACGAACCTGAAATTATGTGGAGACAGGCTTCGATAATAGACGTTTATAATCTAAAAGAAAACTCCTACGCTTTTAGTTTTTATGTATACAATATAGAAGGACGGACAATGGATGAATTTGTGGTTTTGAACGACAGAATTGTTTCACTCAATGGAAGACATCTCACAGTTGAAAAATTAAAAACCAATTATTACAAGCCTTTTTACTCATCAAGATAAGATCAGCATTTATGCTTTTAAAATACACTGTACAGTCCAGGGGAAGGTCGAAAACCTGAAAAAGAGTAGACCGTTAACATTAAATTTTAATATTATGAATACTAAAGTTTTAAGACCGGCGCTTTCAATATCAGCAATAGCATTTGCTGTATTTGCGGCCTTTGCATTTTCAGCTGTCCCTGAAGAAGGAAAGCTGATAGATGTCTATGGGCATAACCCTTTAGAGGATTGTGATGTTACTACAGTAGAATGTAGCACCATACAAAATCCTAATGTTTGTAGAGTTAGTTCTGGAGGACAGCAGTTGTTCAATATGAGCAGTCCGACCGAATGTAACGTCGAATTATACAGAAAAATCAATTAATCTAATTTTAAAAAAAGCAGGAGGTTCTTAATCTCCTGCTTTGCTAATTAATGATTTAAGGGATGCCGTTTGTAAGTGCCTTCTTTTGTTCTTTCAGATAATAGTCAAACCAGTTCTTGGTTTTTATAGTCAGGTCTTTTTGAAGTTCAGGTGTGGTAATTGTATGCGCCTCATTTTCATAAAGAATAAAAATATTTCTTTTTCCAAGTCTTCGAAGTGCCATATGAAATTCGGCAGACTGTGTCCAAAAAATAGTCGGGTCTTTTTTTCCGGCCCAGCTCAGAAGCGGTGTTCTGCAATTTGCCGCATTTGGAAACGGCGCGTCCCGTTCGTAAGCTTTCCAATTCTCAAAAGGTGAAAACGGCATGCGTCCCTGCTGCGATTCAAACCGCCATGCATTCGAACGCGGTATGCCTGCTGAATGCACAAAATAACTGCTTATTGTATTCATAAGTCCCGAACCGCAGACGGCTGCGGCAAAAGCATCGGTCTGGGTAATGATAAACGAAGTCTCATAACCTCCAAAGGAATGGCCGATAATTCCGACATGATTTTCCTCGACAATTCCCATCTGTTTTACAATGTCCACTGCGCTGAGCACGCAGTTAAGGGCTGACCTTCCGGGCTCTCCCAATTTATAATGTATATCCGGAAACAGCACCAGATAGCCATCCAGAAAATAGCTGGACGGTGTAAATCCCATCGGTCCATATTCTGTCGGTATATGATAATTATTAATTTCCTGTGACTGTCTTTCATACACATGAACAACCATCGGATATTTCTTTCCCTTTATATACCCTGCAGGTTTGTATAGAATTCCATCAAGCTTATTCTCGTTTTGATCATCGTAAGTGATCATCTCAGCTGTCCCCCATTTAAATCTAGAAGCATGAGGATTGGATTGGAAGAGCAGTTTATTTTTCAGTTTTCCTGAAACAGCCATTAATTTTGGGGCATTGGAAGCTGACTGCTGGATGTAGATGTACTCTTCTGCATTTTTTGCTTTTTGCATCCTGCTGTTTCCCGAACTTCCAAACACCAATTTTTCTAAACTGCCGTTGTTATTCCATTTATAATAACCGCTGGATCCATCTCTGCCACGAGCCTGCAAAACCAAACCCGCATAAAGATCAAATTTTCTGATCAGAAATTCATCCTGGCTAGGCTTTTTGACAACGGGATATAGATCCAGACAAATTCTGTAGGTAATTTTATGCTTTCTTCCATCGGTAATCCTTCTGGCTTGTCTTGACCTGATATCAATCATCCAGATGTCGTACTGGTCATACACTATGAAATATTTCTCATCAGATGACCATCCTGGACTGCCGTATGCCGCAGGCGGGCCCGCATCATTTTGAATACTGTCAATCATAGAAACTGGGAGATTTTCCGTTAAATCAAGATGCTGCATTTTAGCAATATCATAAGCATGCCAGTTTCCATCACGGAAATAATGTATAAAATTTCCTTTGGGAGATCCCCCCATCATCCCTACAGCTGTTGACTGTTTCTCTAAAATCAGATGCTCTGTACCTGTTTCGATATCTTTCACATACATATCAGCCGGAGCGTAATACTCGTACTGTGGTTCATATTTCAATAAATTGTAACACAACGCATTCTTTCGATCAGCAGTAAGGATTGTTTTCGGATTCTCGATTGTTCCGATTTTTAAAATTTTACCGCTTGCAGGAGTCCATACAGCCGTTTTTGGCAGTCGATTTGGATCTCCAAACATTTTATTCTGGTTATATTCCAGCACTGTTGCAGAATCCCAAATTTCATAAGCTGCAGCTCTTGGCTCCTGCTCAGGGCTGATATAATTGAAAAATACACTTTTCCCGTCTTCTGAAAACCTCAGCGCAGAACTTCCCCCGTATGGAGTTATATTTTCCGCAGCCAATACTTCTGTTGTCCTGCTGTCAAGAACAGCATTTGTACCTGATGCTGCATCATGATAGAATATCCTGCAATTTTTGGCTGTTCCCTCTGGCTCCTTAATTTCTTGAAGAAAGGAAAGAAATTCACCGCTCTTGCTCCAGAAAAGTTTTTTAAATCCTGCATCTTCATTCTGTGCAATAATCTTTTGGGTAAATCCCTGTTTTGGCTTTAAAAGATACACCTCATAACCAGTACTTACAGCTATAGTGCCGGATTTGCTGATATTGAATTCTGCAACATCATTGAAAATATATTTTTTACAGTTGGACAGCGCAATTATAATCAAATAATCTGATGAAGCATTTTTACATAATACAGCCAGGAAATTTTCTTCACTATTGAATTCGTGACGAATCGCATCCTTGAAATACTGTTTATTACCAGTTGCAAGGTCATTCAAAGCTAATCCTTTTTCCGGATCGGAAAATGTGAGCCACCTCCCGTCACTGCTGAAATACGCATCAGAACATTTAGGAAATGACAGCCGCTTGGCAGATTTTATATTCTGTACAAACAATGTATCCATGCCGTAATCATAATGCAGATTATAAGAAAACCACCTGCCGTCCGGAGATATTGTCTCTGACTGCAATGAGCTCCACTTTGCATAGTCTGCAGTCTTTATAACTCGCTTTTGTGCATACAATTTTACCGCCATAAATAACAGCGGTAACCAATATGCGATTTTGAAGAAAAACGCCCGCATTTTAGTAGCCTGGATTTTGCGGGAGAAGATTCTGATTTAACAGCAGTTCTGACTGCGGAAGAGGCAGCATTATCTGAGTATCTTCCCATCCCGTTTTTATTGACCCCAGTACAGTGGCTGCTTTTCCAGTACGTTTCAGATCGAACCAGCGGTGTCCCTGTTCTGTAAAAAGTTCAAAGCGCCGTTCCTCTGCGATTGCTTCCAATAATTCTGTTTCTGTATCTGCAGCAGTATCTTTAAGACCCGCACGGCGTCGAATTTTGTTTAGATCTGTCTTCGCCTCAGATATATTGGATAGATGAGCATTGGCTTCTGCCCGGATAAGGTATTGTTCGGCTAATCGGAACAAAATAGTATATTCCTGTGACGAGGCGGTGCCTAAAGGCTGTTTGTATTTATATGATGAATACCAAGAACCATTGGCATTTGATACGGTGCGGACCCACTGAATGCGGCGCAGATCCCCAGATTCAAAACCGACTGTAAATGACGCAGACAATGACGGTTTGGAAGGCGGACCGCTTGAAAAGATAAAGGTACGTGCATCTTTAGTGTTAAGCCCGGCTGTTCCGGGATGAAGTGCCCAGATTGTCGCAGTGGACTGGCGAAGAAATTCCTTTGAAAGATCATCAACCCATATGTACTTTGGATTATTAATTACAGCTGCCGCCTTGGCCGCTGCATTTACCCAGTCTTCACGATAAAGGTATATTCTTGCTAGAAAAGCGGAGGCAGCTGCTTTGTTAACTCTGACTCTTTCTTGGGAAGGATATTCAACAGTTAATAATTTTTCAGCTTCAATTACGTCATCTATAATATTGAGCCACACTTGTTCCTGGGGTGTTTTTGATACTGCTTTATTGGCATTGTAATCAGTAGTTTTAATGTAGGGAACATCACCAAAAAGGTTGACCAGATAAAAATGAAGATACCCGCGGATAAACAATGCTTCCCCTGATAATCTCGCCTTCTCATTCTCTTTTAATGACTTTGAATTCTGCAGTCCTTCCAGCATTAGATTCACAGCATAGATTTCACTGTAAGTGCTGTTCCATAATCCTGTTATTAAACTGTTTGAAGGCGTAATTGTATGGTTGTTGAACTGCATAATTTCGACACTTGAGCCTGTATACTGCATTTCATCAGAGTAGTTTGACAAAAGACTCGACAGTCCATTCAGCGTGCCCGCAACCATTCCTTCCTCACGAAGACGGGCATAAATGTCAGCCATAGCCGCATCAGCGGTTTTAACATTTTCAAATACAGCAGGGGTCGTCAGCTGTGATTGCGGCGTATCTACTTCGGTAAAGCCTTCGCAGGCTGTAAAACTGATAAATACAGCTCCAATGATTATTCTTATGGTATTAAATCTTGTTTTCATGTGATAGTAATTAAATTAAAAGCCAAGCTGAATGCCCATCGTAAACTGTCGCAATGGTGGAAGTGCCGAAGAAGACTGGTTTTCAGGATCAGCTCCACGAAAATCAGTGATGGTTAATAAATTTTGCCCCTGAAGGTATACCTTTCCTGTAAAGGTTTTTGACCATACTGATGGTATTGCATAAACAAGAGTCAGACTCTTGAGTCTCACAAAAGATGCATCACTGTATGCGGCATTGCTGTCAATCAGATTGTAATGGCCTTCTAGCAATGTGCCATTCTGACCAGTAGTGTACTGCTGCGAAATTGCATTTGTGCCATCCTGCGGGAAATGGTTTTCCATAGCTGCCGGCTGATTTACAAATGAACCGGGTAAGGCTGACGTGTATAGATAGTTCCTCCCGGTCTGCTTTACAAACTGGAATAAAAAATCTAGAGACCAATTTTTATATGCCAGCTGATTATTTAGGCCCCCATAGTATTTTGGAGAAGTATCGACGATTGTCTGGCGATCGTCTTGATAGGTTATCTGCCCATCGCCATTAAAATCCTGAAAAGTATAGGCACCAGTTTGAGGATCTATACCGGTGTAATTAAAAACTTTCTTTATAAAAAGTGATTCACCAACCACCAGCTGGTTAGCATAAGTAGAGCTGTCAAGCCCTGGAAAAGAGACCAGTTCATTTTTTGATACAGTAAGATTTACTGCAGTTGTCCATGAGAAATTCCTGCCCTTCAAATTGTTGGTACGAAGTTCCAGTTCCACACCCGTATTTTCCACAGTTGCATCAAAATTTGACTGGATAGAAGAAAATCCTGTCGTTCCAGGAAGCGGCACCCCGACCAATTGATTGGAGGAGCGGTTGCGGAACCAAGCAGCAGAAAGGAAAATATTATCCTTTAAGAATCCGAGTTCCAATGCGAGCTCAAGTTTTTTGTTCGTCTCCCATCCAAAATCAGGATTGTAAAGACGCGACGGTAAAAGTCCTACCACTCCGTCATACAGATAAGGAGAAACCTTATAGGTATCCAGATACTGGTAATCTCCAATCTGGTCATTGCCTGTAATTCCATAACTCCCGCGGAGCTTCCCAAAACTAATTATAGAATTGTGCTCTTTGAAAATATCTTCATTAGAAAACAGCCACGCTGCGCCAACAGCTCCAAAGTTAGCGAAACGATTATCGGGGCCGAAACGGCTTGAGCCATCACGGCGACCCGTAAGGTTCACGATGTACTTTTTATGCCAGTTAACGTTGATCCTCCCAAATAGTGCACTATAATTGTACTGCGTTACCTCATGATTCAGCACAGTTACCGTATTGGCTGCTGCTAAACTATTAATCAACGCATCACTTGCAAATCCAAATGCAGATTGTGCCAGTTTTGTCGTTTTTTGGCTCTGGAATGTTGTACCCACTAAGAAATTGAGGTTTATGTCGCCCAGCTCTTTTTGATAGCTTATCTGTGGTTCAAAAATA
This sequence comes from Flavobacterium sp. HSC-32F16, assembly GCF_024171645.1. Lineage (GTDB taxonomy): Bacteria > Bacteroidota > Bacteroidia > Flavobacteriales > Flavobacteriaceae > Flavobacterium. Next base: position 271,690 of record NZ_JALKAC010000003.1, read on the forward strand.
TAGGATCGTCCAGTACCGGAAGATACAAAAAGTGTTGATTCATGTTCGCTTGTATCATATGGGTTGTAGATACTTAGAGGGCTGGTTACGTTTTGGGACAGTCTGGTGTCGTTATATCCTACGCTGGCTTTAACCTCAAGATCTGGAAGCAGCTTATAAGACAATAATGCATTTGCAATAAGGTTCTGGCTTGTGGTAAGATATGTACCGTTAAGAAATGACAATGGATTGATGAATGTGCCGTTTTCCCAGTTGAGACTGCCATCACTGTTGTAGAGCTCCGGTGCGTTTGGAGCCAGCGTATAGGCTCGCGATGTTAGATCCCTGCCCGGCAGTGTATTTTTATCGCCGGAATAAGTGGCTGAAAAATTAAGGCTAAAGCGTTTATCATCGGATTGGTGTGAAATGCTGCTGTTTACTGAGCCCTTTCCATAATGAAAATCGCCAGGAAATACCGTTGTTTCTTTGTGATAAGTACCGCTTAATAGGAATTGTGTATTTTTATTACCGCCTGAAATGGATGCCTGAACACTTTGAATGTAAGAGGTGCCTCCGATTAATTCCTTCTGCCAGTCTGTATTGCGATTTGGATCCCAAGTGCCATTAATATCGTAAGCGCCTTCAGGATATTCAATGATGCCATCATTAGCAAAAGCTTCTGCACGCATCGACAGATACTGGTTGGTCTGCATTAAATCCATTTTTCTTGCCACTTTCCCGACAGTAGTAAATGCATTTAAATTAAAACGTGTTTCTCCTGACCTGCCTTTTTTTGTCGTGATCAGTACCACACCATTTGCCCCGCGAGAACCGTAAATTGCTGTCGCATCTGCATCTTTCAATACCTCGATGCTTTCTATGTCGGATACATTTAAATTGTTCAGTGGATCTGTAACGCCAGAGATAGCGGCTGCCGAAACAGTCGGATCTCCTAATGACTGCGAAGAATAAGGAACTCCGTTTACAATATACAAGGGATCATTGCCGTCTCCGCGAATACTATTAAGACCGCGGATTTGAATATTAAAGCCACCGCCCGGCACTCCCGTATTTTGAGTGATGTTAACTCCTGCCATACGTCCCTGCATTGCCGCTAATGGATTGTTGACAGGCTGTTTTTCAATATCCGCCGCTTTAATTTTCGCAATACTGCCGGTACGTTCTTTTTCTTTAACGGAATAATAGCCTGTATTTACGCGAACTTCCTGAAGAGTGGTAGAATCATACTGGAGCGAAATGTCTACTTTTTTCCTTCCCGCAAGAGGAACTAAAGCCGTTTTAAATCCTATGAATGAAACAACTAAAGTATCATAAGGAGAAGCAGAAATAGAAAACTGTCCACTGTAATCCGATATCACAGTATTATTGGATTTGTTTTTTACTACTATTGTAACACCCGGCAACGGAGAACTTCCGTCAGTTACAGTCCCCTCTATTTGATGCTGTTGTAAAATGTTATAGAAATGCCGTTTTGAATTTGCGGCAAAAGAGGATAAAAAAGATAAATTAAGCCAGATAAAAATTAGGCAATAAAAAGCTTTCCTATCCTTGTAAAATGAAAAATTATTCATAATATTGGATTGGTTAGTTAAACGTTGGTTTGATTGACTATGGTCCTCTATACTAGTTTGGTCGCTGTCATAGAGGGCCATTTTTTATTTTATTGCAGCTCTAATTGAGCTGTCAATTTAGTTTTGAAGTTTATTATTTCATGGGCATAAGCAGTTTTATGATTTTAATGGATTAAAATAATAAGGGTATGATTTTTCAACCTGTAAAATGTTGTTAGGCATAGAATCGATAATGTAATAACCCGGCTCTTCATTTGACTAATTCAACGGCAATAAAAGTAACGGGCCGGGTATTACAAATAATAAATTAACAACTACACCACACTCAAGCTATTTATAGGTTAAACAAAAAGCCGCGATTCTTAATATTTGAAGAGATTACTTTGAGAAGTTGAGGTAAGGCTAAAAAAAGAGGCGCGGAACTCAGCTTATCGTATCAAAGGCACTGGCGGCACCCTACCACAAATAAGTGAGCCCACGCCATAAAGCGTGAGCATCTTACTTATCGTCTCGTGGTATGTAAAACGCCAGTTTTTTGATACGAGATTCAAAGCGAATGCTTCAAATATTTTATATGAAGAAACGCAAATTTAATAAATGATATCTAATTTTTTGGATAAATATCAAATCTTAATCAAAGATATAAAATATTAATTGTAATCCAAGTGGATTACAGAATATTATGAAAAATTTTCAAAATTGCGGTATGGCAGAATTAACTCAAGAAGATACTATATTAAAAATAAAAATTGCAGAAAGAATCCAGTCTTTAAGGCTAAAAACGGGTCTTTCGCAAACTGATTTTGCTGAAAAACACAATATAGATAGACAGCTTATAAATAGATGGGAAAGTTTAAAGAATAAAAGAGGTGTGACTATATATACTATTCAAAAATTTTGTAAAATGATAAATGTAACATTGCAAGATTTTTTTGATGATGAAACTTTTAATTAAGGAAAAAAAGATGCTTAGGCATCTTTTTTTATGCTCAAATAAATTTAAAACAGGGCACCGCTGAGAAATTAGTTGGAGTTCTTGAAAGCTATGGCAATGATACTATTCTAAGAAAACCGATGATGGAAAACTTTATGGAATTACTTTTATGGATCATAAAACCAAATGTGTTTTTAACGGGAGTAGTCTGGTAAAGCAGTACAGTGCAAAAGGAATTTTGGAACGTTGCAAGCTAAATGTGAATCAGCATGAGAAACATTATCCGAAATCGAAAATATTTTTTGCAGAGATATTCATAATGCGGAAGTAAATTAGTTAAAAATTAATCCAATTGATATTTTATTGCGTGTAGATAATACCAGTGATTACGTTCCAAAGCAATTTAAAGAAAAGAAGAAACATATAATAAAAAGAGGGATTTAAAAAGAATTATAAATCTATAGTACTTCCACAACTTTGTCTTCTATTTTGTTAGTACATCTAACTTATATCTATTCGATTTTTATATAGGTTATTTTAATAAAATCATATACTTTTAGCATCTAGACTGATCTTAAATCAAATCCTGAATGAAATTTAACGAAGATTCCCGAGTAAAAATACCTGCCATATTACACTTGATGCGATTAGGGTATAAATACATACCTCTTAATGAACAAAATAGGATAGTAGATAATAATATCTTCCCTTCTATTTTCATCCCAAAAATTGCAGTATTAAATGGAATTTCCGAACAGGAAGCGCAACGTTTACTAGACGAAATCAACTTAGAACTAGATTATGAAGACCTTGGTAAGAAGTTTTATGAACGGTTAACTGCTACTTCTGGAATAAAACTAATTGATTTTGAAAAATTCGACAATAATGACTTCCATATTACCACTGAATTAACTTGTAAAACGGGTGATGAAGAATTCCGACCTGATATCACTGTTTTAATAAACGGAATGCCATTGGCTTTTATTGAGGTAAAAAAACCGCATAACAAAGAAGGTGTCATTGCAGAAAGGACTCGAATAAATACACGTTTTAGAAACAAACATTTTAGACGTTTTGCTAACATTACGCAATTACTGGTCTTCTCCAATAACATGGAATACGAAGATGGTATAGTTGAACCTATTTTTGGAGCTTTCTATGCCACGCCGGCTTATGATCAAGTTCATTTCAATTATTTCAGAGAAGATGTTGATTATCCTGTAATCCAAAAGCAGAAAGAAATTGACGAAAAAGTAGAAAACGAACTATTAAAGGATAACAACCTAATTGTTATTAAAAACAGCCCGGAATATATTACTAATAAGCAGACAAACACCCCAACTAACCGTATATTAACGTCTCTGTTTAGTAAAGAACGCTTAAAGTTTATATTGCAATATGCTATTGTGTATGTAGAAGAAGAGGTAACAGGTAAAATAGCATACCAAAAGCACATCATGCGCTATCCGCAGTTATTTGCAACAAAAGCTATTGCTTCAAAATTAGAAGAAGGACAAAACAAAGGAATTATTTGGCATACTCAGGGGTCTGGAAAAACAGCATTGGCGTATTACAACGTAAAACATCTCACAGATTACTACGCTAAAAAACAGGTAATTCCTAAATTCTATTTTATTGTCGATCGTTTGGATTTATTGATTCAGGCATCGAGTGAATTTGCTAACAGAGGCTTAAAAGTAAAACAGGTTAATTCGAAACAAGATTTTATTGCAGATCTTAAAGTGGTTGGTGCTATTCATAATGATAGTGGCGTTCCGGAAATAACTGTAGTCAATATTCAGAAATTTTCTGAAGATGCAATTGGCATGAGTAACATCAATTACGATATCAACATACAGCGAGTATATTTCTTAGATGAAGCGCACAGAAGTTACAATCCTAAAGGTAATTATTTAGCCAATCTGATTAATTCTGATCGTTCTGCTGTAATTATTGCTTTAACAGGTACGCCTTTATTAAAAGAAGTTGCTAAAGAATATGATTCTAAAATGTTGTTTGGTAATTATTTTCACAAATATTACTACAACATGTCGATTGCCGATGGCTATACCCTTCGCCTAATTCGTGAACAGATTGAAGGTAACTTCAAGATGGAAATGAAAGAGGTGATGGATCAAATTAAAGTATTGCAGGGCGATATTAGTACACGCAAAATTTATGCACATTCTAAATTTGCAGAGCCCTTATTAAAATATATTACCAACGACTTAATTAAATTTAGACGAGACCAGCAGGATGCCTCTTTAGGAGGATTGGTAGTATGTGATTCTGCAGATCAGGCCAAAGAATTGTTTAGTTTATTTCAGGAAAAATATGGTATTCAAGAGACTGATTCTAGTATTTTAATGGCAGCTGAACCTCCAGCTAAATATGGTAATCATGACGACCCTATTTTAACGGCAGCTCTAATATTGCATGATGAAAATGATAAAACTATTCGTAAAGAACTAATCAATACTTATAAAAAAGGAAAAGTTGATTTACTCTTTGTGTATAATATGCTACTCACCGGTTTTGATGCCAAACGATTGAAGAAATTATACCTTGCTCGTGTAATTCAGGATCATAACCTATTGCAGACCCTAACCCGTGTTAATCGTCCATACAAAAAATACCAATACGGTTTTGTCGTAGATTTTGCTGATATTTCTAAAGCTTTTGACCGCACCAACAAAATGTATTTTGACGAATTGCAGGAGCAATTAGGAGATGAAATGGAAATGTATTCTTACTTGTTTAAATCGGAAGAAGAAATTCAGCAGGAAATTCAGGAAATCAAAGAAACCTTATTTCATTACGAAACACAGAATAGGGAATTGTTCTCCCAGCAGATTGCCCAGTTAACTGATAAAAAAGAGTTATTGCGTTTAATTAAGGCTTTACGCACTGCCAAAGAATTGAAAAACATTATTGCAGTAAATGGATACGAAGCTTTAGATGGCATTGCTGATTTTGATATTTGGAACCGTTTATTACTGGAAGCACAAAACCGCTTGGACAATCTCAATTTTGTGGAAAGTATTGGTAACGAAGAAGCTTCTACCAATTTATTGAATACCGCCTTAGAAGACATCATTTTTCAATTCATAAAAGTGGATGAAAGCGAATTGGTATTAGCCGATGAGTTTAAAAATATTTTACGTAAAACAAGAGAATCATTACAAAACAATTTTGATCAGTTTGATCCGCAATTTGTAAGTTTGCGCGAAGAATTGGAGCGTATTTTCAAAAAGAAAAATCTAAGCGAAGTGACACAGGCTGATATGGTAGAAAATATGCATTTACTGCAAAAAATATACGACCAAGCCAAAGAACTAAACCGTAAAAATGCTTTATTCAAAGCGAAATATGAGAACGACGAAAAATATGCCCGAATCCACAAACGGCTGACTGAAAAAACAACACTGAATGCAAAAGAGACGCAGTTGCATAAAGCCTTAATGCAGGTAAAACAGCAAGTGGATATTAAGCTGGAAGGACAGGAAGATTTGATGAAAAACGAAGCCTTCTTTAAACGTTATCTGCTCCAGTTAGTAGTACAGGAATTTAAGAAAAATGAAAACATACCGTTGGATTTCCCAACGACCGAAACGATCAATAATTTAATTGTAAACGAATATTTACAACAATATCAATACAGATAAGATACCATGACGCAGGACATTACTTTCATGACAAAAACCAAAGCACTAATTGATAACCTCAAAAGTGTATGTGCCAATTACGGTTTAGGAAATGACGGAAACGAATTTAAAATTATTACCCAGATATTTTTATATAAATTTCTGAACGATAAATTCCGCTATGCGGTAAAACAGGAAAAGCCAGAATTAAGCAACGCCGATAATTTTTCGCAAGCTTTGCGTGATTTAAAAGGAGACGATTACCAATTTTTAATAGCGAGTTTAGATCCTAATATACCACGCTTACAGCCTGAACATTTAATTTCGCATTTATTTGTTAAACAAAATGATAGTGACTTTGCTAAGACATTCGACGACACACTGCGTCAAATTTCGATAGAAAACGCAGAAGTGTTCTCTGTAAAATCATTTACAGGAGCTAAAGATACTTTGTTTGATGAACTCACACAATTTATTTCAGACAGCTCCCAGCGCGATGCTTTTGCCAAAGCTTTAATCAATAAGTTATTTGAGTTTAGCTTTGAAGAAATGTTCGAGCAGAAATACGATTTCTTCGCTACTATTTTCGAATATCTAATTAAGGATTACAATACCGATTCAGGAGGTAAATATGCCGAATATTACACTCCTCACGCCGTAGCTCGTATAATGGCGCAAATAATGGTACCTGAACCTGTAAAAGGCGTTAAAGTATATGATCCAAGTGCGGGATCTGGGACTTTACTAATGAGTATTGCTCATGAAATTGGAGAAGAAAATTGTACTATTTATTCCGAAGATATCTCTCAAAAATCGAGTAATATGTTGCGTTTGAATTTAGTATTGAATAACCTGACGCATTCCATCCCAAATATCATCAAAACAAATACAATAGCACAGCCCTCCTATTTAGATAACAAATTTGATTATATTGTTTCTAATCCACCTTTTAAATTGGATTTCTCCGATTTTCATGCCGACTTGGATAAAGATGCTTTCAAAAAACGTTTTTTTGCCGGAATTCCGAAAATACCGAATAAGGATAAAGACAAAATGGCAATCTATTTATTATTCATTCAGCATATTATGCACAGTTTGAGTGACACTGGTAAAGCAGCTATTGTTTTGCCAACTGGTTTTATTACAGCTCAAAGCGGTATTGAAAAGAAAATACGAGAACGTCTTATTACAAATGGCTGGTTACGCGGTGTGGTAAGTATGCCTTCTAATATTTTTGCTAGTACTGGTACCAACGTATCAGTTTTGTTTTTAGACAAAAAAGCCGATAGTAAGCACATTATTTTATTGGATGCTTCAAAACTGGGCGAAACCGTAAAAGAAGGCAAAAACCAACGTACCGTATTAACCCCTGCTGAAGAAAACCAAATTGTCGAAACTTTTAACAGCAAAAAGACAGTTGAAGATTTATCAGTAGTGGTAACCAAAGAAGAAATTATTGCAAAAAACTATTCATTCTCGGCAGGACAGTATTTTGAAGTTAAAATCGAATATACCGACATTACTCCCCAAGAATTTGTCACCAAAATGAAAAGTTTTGAAAGCAATTTAGAAAGTTTATTTGCTACGAGCAAATCTTTGGAAATTGAAATTCAAAATAATTTGAAAGGGCTGAGATATGAATAATTGGAAACAAATATCCATCGGAGATTTTATTGATTTTAATCCATCAGAGTCTTTACCAAAAGGAAAAGAAGCAAAAAAAATTCCAATGGCAATGCTGACTGAATATGTTAGAAAAATTAGCGGTTTTGAAATTTCGGAGTATAACAGTGGACCAAAATTTAGAAATGGCGACACGTTGGTTGCAAAAATCACACCTTGCCTAGAAAATGGAAAGACAGCTCAAGTAGATATTCTTGAAGATAATGAAGTCGCTTTTGGTTCTTCAGAATTTATTGTTTTAAGAGAAAATGACAATTCAATTAATGAATATATTTATTATTTAGCAAAAAGTCCCGTTTTCAGAGAAAGAGCCATCAGTTGTATGGAAGGGACTTCAGGCAGAAAAAGAGTTAATGAAGGTGCTTTAAAGAGACAGGAGATTATTGTTCCAGATAAAAACATCCAACAAAAAATCGCGAAAGTGCTTTCTGATTTAGATACCAAAATCGAGCTCAATAATAAAATCAATGCCGAGTTAGAAGCTATGGCTAAGACTCTATTTAATTATTGGTTTGTGCAGTTTGATTTTCCAGATATGAACGGAAAGCCTTATAAATCTTCCGGTGGTAAAATGGTTTGGAATGAGGAGTTGAAAAGAGAAATTCCTGAGGGATGGGGGGTAGATTTCTTAACGAATGAAATGGATTTACAATATGGCTTCCCTTTTAGTACAAATCTGTTTAATGAAAATGAAGAAGGTGTTCCAATTATAAGAATCCGGGATATTTTAAATTGTACTATTTCAAATTATTCAACAGAGAAAGTTGATGAAAAATATAAATTATTTAAAGGAGACATTTTAGTGGGAATGGATGGTAATTTTCATATAAATTATTGGAATAAAGAAAATTGCTATCTAAACCAAAGAACTTTGAGAATAAGAGCAACTGAAAATTCTATTTCTGAAATTCAAGCTCGATTTTCAATTGAACCATATATAAAAGCAAGAGAGAAGAATGTTTCAAGAACAACTGTAGGACATCTAAGTGCTAAAGATGTTAATGGCTTAAAAATTTTAAAGGCTACTTCTGAAATTCAATATAAAGCTAATGATTTTTTCAAATCAACTCTTAAGAAAATCATATCAAATAGTATAGAAAACCAAGAACTCGCTTCGCTTCGTGATTGGCTATTGCCAATGTTGATGAATGGGCAAATAAAACTAACTTAAAAACAAATTAATATGACTGATGAAAATTTTGACGATATCGATTTTGACGATGATAATAATAATGAATTACAATTTGCTGAGAACATTGAAATCACAGAAGAAGACTTTAATCCACTTGATTCGTATGAAGAGAAAAGAAAGCTTTTAGAAAAAACTAAAATTTTAAAACAAACTTGGTCAATTCTTGAGATATACCAAAAAATAAATAAAAAAAACCTAATACTTTCTCCTGCTTACCAAAGAAATTCAATTTGGTCAGTTGATAAACAAACAGCCTTTATAGAATCTATTTTTATGGATTTATTAATTCCACCAATCTATGTTGTTGAAATTCCTGGAACAAATATGCTGGAAGATAGCTCTTATGAGGTTGTTGATGGTAAACAAAGATTAACAGCGATATTTAGATTTATAACAAATGGATATAAACTTAAAAAAAGAGCTCTAGAATATTTTACTGACTTATATGGGGATAAAAACTATACTGAAATTGAAATCGATTTTTCTTCGGAGATAAAAAGTTTATTGTCATCGGTATTGGATATTTATGTTATTACTGCTAACTCTCCTGAATTTACTAAGTACGATATATTTTCTAGATTAAATAAAGGCTCTGAAAAATTAAGGGTAAATGAAATTAGAAAAGCTATTTATAGATCAAATACTTTGGCCAAAATTGAAGAATTTGTCGATGCTTATATTGAAAATAAAATTCCAGAATATTTTAAAATGTTTTCAAAAACAGATATACATAGATTTGAAGATTTTGGTCGATTCTATAGAAGTATAGCATTTTATATTAATTCTAGACTAGGTGATGTTGATGAAGATATCTTTGTGGAAAATTATAATTCTAGACCAAGAGATATGATTAATAGCGTTTTGCAGGGCATTCAAAATAAATCCATATTACTTGATCAGGAACAATTAAATAAAATATTAAGTTTTACTTTAGAACTCGGTGTCTGGTTAATAGATAATAAGACTGTAAAATCTCAAATTGATCATATCATAGATATTTGTGTACCTTTTATTGATAAAATAAATGGTGATTTTGAATTGATTAAGGCCATAATGACAAACGAAGATTTCTTAAATACGTTTGAAAAATCACCTTCAACTACAACTAATGTTAATTCAAGACTTAAAATAGCTTCTAGACATTTTAATGCTTAAGAGTAATTTATGGATAAAATAGAATTTCAAAATTTTAAAACTGGTGCGTTACTTAGAACCTATTATTTCGACTATTTTTCGAAATTAGAAAATGAAATTCGGACAAAATTTGAGAAGTCTCTTAATGGACTCAATGTCAATTTTAAGAATAAATTATTCTTCTATTTTGGGGCTAATCATATGTTCAAATTTGGTTTGGAGTACACAGATGATAAAACTACTGGAACTCATAAGAGATTCAAAGAGGATGAATCATTTAAAGATTTTCCTATAGCAAAAATCATAAAAATTGATAAAAAAGATAAAATGATTTCTGAATTCAAGCTATCAATACATTCAATTAATAAAAAGACAGTAAGCTATGAATTTCATGATGTTGTAATTAAGCTAATAAACATGAGGAATATTTTAGCTCACGAGCCTATTAATTTTAATTTCACGGAAAAGGAGCACGTCATAGAATCATTATCAATTGAAAAGATAAATGAATCAAATCCCTTTGATATTGATGGATACATTTTTTCTCATGAAAATGAGCAGAACAATCAAATTATAAGTAATTTATTGTATATGCTAAATGTTGTGGAGGTACTTAAAAGCATATAGTGTTTAAGTGTCATATTTTATCAATTAGAATTTATAATGGATTTAGAACTAAAAAATAAAATAAATACTGTTTTACAACATCCGAAATCTTTAGAGATAATAAGGACAACTGATTTTTATTTTCAGAAGGCCAAAGATGCTTTTCAAGATTTTTTGCAGTTAGAAGTAAATGAGGAAACTAAAACATTCCTCCTTACCAATAGAAAAGAGTATAATGAGCTAAAACAGTTATTTGTGGACTCCCAAGATCTTGCAGTTTTTGGGAAGTTACTTTTTACTGTAATCACTTATTGCGATTCTAACGCACATAAAAAAAGAGAATTGAATGCATACGAAGACAAAAGAGTTTTGGCATTAGCATTCGTCAGGATGAATAATTGGGTTGAACAATTAATTACATACAAATTTGAAGGACAATTGGCAGAAGGCTCTGTTAAAAATGCAGTTGAGTATATGTTGAATCCGATTGATAATTTCACAATGTTGAGTGAAAATCATCGCAGTCAAATTTCTCAAAACCTATTTAAAAAAATATACAATAAGACTACATTCAAAGAAGATTTTTCTACTTTCTTTTCTCAATTTTCAGTATCTGTTAAAAACTCAGAAAATTACACTCATCTATTAACACGGCTTGCATATCATATTGAGACAAGTTGGAAGGACAGTTTAATTGGTCTCATATGCCCAGATACAACTGGCTGGCAGGAAGATGCAATAAATGACTCTAAAAGCGGGAATCATATTGTGCTATGGAATCATAAAAAGCCCAATGGCACATCAAATACCTTAAAGCTTTTAAGGCAGTCGATTGAAGAAAAAGGTTATTTTCAAATCTTTTATACATCAACTTTTAAAGTTAATTACATTGCTGAAGTAATTGATTTTGTGGAAAATCAAAATGAACTTAACAAAGTTAAATGGACAAAAAATTATGGTGATATTGAATGGTATAATGATGACTGGTCGTACTATAAAGATGGCAATAAAACAGCAAATTGGATTTATTTAGCACGAAAAATCGAAAAAGTCAAGAGTAATGATTATACTGATTTTCAGTACTATAAAACATTTGATTATCCTAGTGTTGGCTGTCAAGCTCCAGTTGTATCGTATAGAAATAGTTTAGAAATTAATCGTGAAAACAAGATGAATCAAAATATTAACCTCCTTGAATACAAAAAACAAATCATCTTACAAGGCCCTCCGGGAACTGGAAAAACGAGAGAAGCAAAATTGATTGTTAAAGAAATGCTTAGTTTGGATGATATTGAAGATTTAAAAGATAACGAACAATTTAAGTTAATACAATTTCATCCTTCTTATACATATGAAGATTTTGTAAGAGGAATTGTGGCTGAATCAAAAGGAGATCGGATGGAATACAAAAATGTAAATAGAACACTTGGTTTGTTTGCAGAGAAAGCTTTCAAAAATTTTAAGGATTCAAAGAAGGTTCCAGAATTAATCTCTAAAGAAATTTGGGCTGAGGAACATTATTTAAAATTCAAAGAGCATTTAGAATCTGAATTAGAGAAATCAGAACAATTATTAATTAAAAAAGATACAAAACCCAAAATAACCGCACTAGAAGATAACGCTGTTAGGGTTAATCGATATAGTAATGAGGATGATTCTGTTTTGATTAAAGATATTGATATTATTAATGGCTATATAGGGTTGCATTTGTCCGATCCTATTGTTAAAGTTAAAGACAATATAATCTTATCAAAATCTGCTAGAAGTGGCATGTATTATCTTTATCAAAATCTGATTGAAAAATTCAATCAATATTTGAAAGATGCTAATTTAATATACAAGACTGATGGAAATTTAGAAGCAATTAAACTTAAGAAATATGTTCTTGTAATTGATGAAATTAATCGTGCCAATCTTTCTTCACTATTGGGTGAATTAATTTATGCTCTAGAATATCGAGGCGAAACGGTAGAAAGTATGTATGCAGTAGAAGATGATAATAAACTCATTTTACCTTCCAATCTTTATATCATAGGTACCATGAACACCGCCGATCGCTCGGTGGGTCATATTGACTATGCTATAAGAAGACGTTTTGCTTTTGTTGATGTTTTACCACAAGATTTAAGTGATGATAATGCAATTATTTTCGATAGAAATTTATTTTTAGCAGTTAAAGAACTTTTTACGACAGATGATTATAAAACACATTCAGCTTATTTGTCAAAGGAATTTGAACCTAAAGATGTAGCATTAGGACATTCTTATTTCATTGATAAATCAGCAGAAGGTGGTTCTGTGGAAATCCGTTTAGAATACGAAATTAAACCAATTTTATTTGAATATGTGAAAGATGGTGTTTTGATTGGTGACGATATCAAAACTAAAATTGAAGATTTAAAAGCTTCAATCTAATGGGATTTCGTTTATCCGAACATAAAAGTATTGTTCTTGAACTAAGTGATGGACAAATTGTTCAATCCAAACGTTTTAATCAGAGTAGTCATTGTTTTATTGCTACCAAAACAGAAACTGGTTTAGAGGTTCAAGCCAATTATTGCATTGGTTTAGATTGGATTGGTACTACTGGTAGATCTTTGTATGTGGAGCCTAAAATTAACTCCAAAACGGCTAAGATATTTAATGCACTTACTGATTACGAGGAAGGAATTTCAAGAACAGATGAAGATTCTAATACTATTGAATCAAATATTCGAGAGTTGGATTATTTGAAAATGCTATTGCAAATTACAAATGTTCCTGAAAGTCATTCTGAAATAAAAGATTTAGTAAAAATAGATTGGGAAGCCAAACCCATTGAAATAGAACAAAAAGACGACAAACTGACTCCATTTTTAGTAGTTCGCTATTTACAATTACTTAAATCAATTGTTCGAAAAGGTTTGAAGAAGAGCTACTACAAAGTTCAGGAAAATTTAAACAACCGAGTAAAAGGCAAAATTTTAGTAGGCCAACATATTAAGCAGAATGTATTTAAAAATAGATTTACTAATACTTATTGTGAGTATCAAGTTTTTGGAGAAGATCATGCCGAAAATCATTTTTTTAAAAAGGTGTTACAGTTTGCCAGTAGTTATGTTGAGAATCATAAAGACATTTTTGGTAAAAATTACCAGGAAATTCAACATACGATTAATTACTGCTGTCCTGCTTTTGAACTGATTTCCGATCAGGTGAATGAATACGAATTAAAGCATATCAAACACAATCCGTTTTATAAAGATTATGTTGAAACCTTGAAAATTGGGAGCCATATCCTTAAAAAATTCGCTTTTAACATTACACACACTACTTCACAAAAAGTAACTACACCTCCGTTTTGGATTGACATGCCGCGTTTGTTCGAACTCTATATATACAGCAAAATGATCGAGTATAATCAAACAGATAAAATGGAAATTCACTATCAGTTTTCCACTTATGGTAACGCTTTGGATATCTTGGTGTCAAAACCCAATACTCAAATGGTAATAGATGCTAAATACAAATTACATTATCAAAACGGTCATTTGCATGAAGACATTCGTCAAGTAGCTGGTTATGCTCGCTTAAAAAAAGTTAGAGAGCAGTTAAATGTTAGCGATGATAAAAATATTGATTGTTTAATAATTTATCCTGATATGGAAAATGGTATATCTGTATTAACTTTAGAAAATATTATACAGTTTCGTCAAGAAATAAAATCATATTACAAGGTATTTAAATTAGGAGTAAAATTGCCTTGGATATAAATAACGATAATTAAAGTATTATAATGAAGAATTAAATTTCTTGTTTATCAATAAAAGATTTTACTAAATAATCATCTTTCTATTAAGTTAAATATAAATAGGTTAGAATAATAAATTTAATACTTTTTTAAGTTTAAAAAATATTGTAAAAAAAATAGCCCAAAAAAATATGTATTTTCGTACCTTGGGCTATATCAAATTTTTATCCAATCGTTACTTGAAAACTTTTTAAACCTGTTTTTATTTTTTCTCCGTTAAGGTTTTTAAATCCATCTGTAATATCCTGAATTAAATTTGGAGCAAATCGAAAAACTTTATTTCTAGTAAAAGCAGCTAATTGATAATTATTATTGTTCTTTGCATTAAGTTTATAATAAGTTCGGTATCCTCGTAACTCCATTTGAGCTCCAGCAAATTCAATTACTGGTTTATCAAGTAAAATCATTACTATTTCTTCTAAAGTTCCTGGACCATCTATATTTTCTATAAGAACCCATTGCCAATACCAATTTAGAAAACGATTCATTGACCTTACCTGTATTATATTAAGTTCATTTCCTGTATCTACAAAACTCCACATAGTTTCAACTGCTGTTTCTATAGCATCACAAAAAAAGGACTTCAATCCTTTTTTCAAACGTCCTCCCTCATATACAGAGCAATATTTATATTCCGTCAACAACCCCCAAACATCAGCCTGATAGTCAGCTTCTTCTATTACTTTAGGAAACTGACCAATACCATTAGCAACTTCTCTGGTCAATCTGTGTCCTTCTTTACTATAATGTAATGCTTCATGAAAGAAAAACAATCTTGCTGCCTGCATAATATCAGTATCTGTTTTCGTTATCAATCTTTTGCTAAGACCAAACAAAAATCCATCATCCAATAACCAAGTATTTGACTTTTCAATATATTCAAAACCGTCTTCAACATCTGTAGTTTCAGTATCTATTATATCGTGTTTCAAGCTAGTTTTATTAATGTCGGTAACTGATGTCCAAGGATGGCGGAAATGCTTACTGACTTTATTGTACTCATCATCAGTCGCACACACCATTTGAAGCCAGTTGTCTGTTGGTCTTCCAGAGATTGTATTAATAAAAGGTTTTAAAGTATTTTCTAATTGTTCCTGCCATTTATCTCGAATTTCTTTTGCTAAAATTCGATCTTCCTCAGAAAGCACAACACGATTATCTACCTCTTTAGTAACCAATATTGCTTCCTTGTATTTTGGAGTTTCATTTCTACTAAATTGATAAGTTTGGATATAAGGATAAATATTAGGATTTATTCTCGTTCCTAAAGCAAAAGGCAAACCTGACGAAGAAGCAATAAACAAATGAATTTTTTCTCTATCACTTAATTTATTAGCGTACGTATTTAAAATTTCTTGAAATGAATTAACTACATCACCAATATGTATTTGATTAAAAAGCGAATCTACATTGGGTGTTTCTAAACTTAAATCAAATTCATTTTCGGGATTTGGAACTACTTCATAGGTCGATTGTCTGTCAATATTAAAAGAAGTTGCAATGCGTATTGAAACATCACCTTTTCCTTTTTGAATCTCATTTGGCAACAACAATGGTTTAATTGAAAACTGATAATCTATTGAAGGCTTATCTGTTTCTTCATACCATTCATTTTTTGTATGATGGAATTGATAAATAATGTAAGGATGTGTATTTCCAACAAGATATCCCAGATGAAATGATAAAGGTATGGGGGTAAAACCGAAATATGCAATGGATGCATCTGGATGTGCATCAAGTACAGGTTTCAAAATATCTACAAATTTTCTTTGTTGAGATAAAGCGAGATTGTCAAATGAAAGATCATATAATTCACTCAATTTTGCATTACCAGCTTCAAAATCAATAAAAATGAATTTAGTTTTTGTATCTGGTGGTAACGCAGACATACATTCTTGTTCTGTAATCTTCCTATCTAATCCATAGTGCGCTACAATTATTGTTACTTTATTTATTGTCATATTTATTTTATAAGTGGTGAGGGTTTCGTATTTCTAATTGTTTCGACATAAACTTCCTTGTTAAAAGGTTGATTACTCTGAATAGCTTTATACAAAGACTGTTTACCTACTTTTTGTATCAAGTCAGAAAAACTATACGGCGTATCTGGATGACTACTGGCTTCAATAAGATCTGAATAATCTTTTTCAGATAGTTTTGAACCACTAAACATGCGCTGAAATACTAGCTTTCTTTCATTTTTATCTGGTCTATTAAACTCTATTATCTGTGATGCCCTTCTAATAACTGCAGGATCTAATACTTTCAATCTATTTGTAATCAAAATAACAGCTAAAGAAATATTTTCTCTACCGATTAGATCAATTTGCTTAATTAAAACATTAAGTCCAGCGCGATCTTCGTGATGCGCTTGATTTTGATCACGGTCAGTAGCCAGATCATCAGCCTCATCAATTATTAGAATTCCCATCTGGCCCGACTTAATTTTAGATTTGACCTGTTCAAAAGCATCCGTAATACGGTTTGAGATTTCTCCCACTCTACCTGCACCACGAATATTAGATGGGGTCTCAAAAACAACAACGCGTTTGTCAATTTGCTTTGCCAATGGCGTACCTATTGACTGAGCCAAGGCTGTTTTACCACATCCAACATCTCCTGATAAAATAATCAATGGTGTACCACCGACTAAATTTTGAAAAAAATCTAGACCTTCTGGATGATGTTTTTTCTGCCATTTTTCAACCTTCTCATTATTAAAAAATAGTTCCAATGTATTTAATAGAGTATTCTTTTGCTTATCAATAGCAATCAAATCTTTATAAGCAGCCTCGGCGATTTGATTTGGATGCTTGTTCTCCTGTATTTTAACTTCCATATTTATTTTGTTATAATAGACCGTTGTAGTCTTAAATTATTGCTTACATAGTTTCGGTCTTGTGTTTCGGTGCCTTGTAAAGCACTACCTGTTCCCCATCCTCGCTTTCGCAAATTATCATTTACTAGTGTCGCATTGGTTTTTGAAAAATCGAGATCAACATACAAGGTTGCACTACATCCATTAGGTATAGCGAAATAATTTATACCTCCTGAAGCTGTTCCTGTGGATAAATAGCCGTAATTGTCAACTGTATATTTATAACTCATAAATTTTGTTCCTGAGGCATTATTTATTTGAATTTCAAAGAATTTAACAACCTTTTGATTCAGAATATAAGTCAGATCTTCAATCCAGCTTTCCGCGTGGGCATAAGAAATAATCTGCCTATTTGCAAATCCTATAATATCCTCATATGTATTTTGCATTACTGCTTTGACATCTGATTCTGAATAGCTTTCAGTTCCGCTAAATGTATATGTACTCATATCTTTATTTTTAATTAATTGCAGTGAGAAGAAAAGATTTTACCAAATAATAATTGCATATGTGCCAGACTATCTGCGTCTCTACCTTGCAAATCTGCAACAATAGCTCTATTCATAATCTCAGATGCTTCCTGCAGCCAGTCGGCCAATTCATCAACTTGATAATTTGGCCAAGACTTTACAATATTATTATCATCCATAACAGGATCAAGCACGTTCCAAGGTTTGTAGATATCCGGTTTAGGATTCTTATAATAGTCAGTAAACGAAACTGTCTCTTTGTTTTTGACAATATAGGCAAGGTATGAGAACCAGTTAGCTAAAGTTTGTGGATATGTCGTGTCATCACCACAGTTATCAAATGCCTTAGCTCCTAAAAGATTTACTAAAAAACTTGGAAGACATAGATTTTCTTCTGTTTCGATTTCTTTTACCGTACGCCACCATTTAAAAAGTCTAATACAATCATTGAAGGTTACAATACCTTGTGTTTCTTTTGTTATTGCAGTGCGTTTTCGAATAAACTCACGGTGTTTTTCTATAGACGTAGTTATTATATCACCATTAGCCCTTATTAACACCTGATAATCAGTATTATCTGCTTCAAACATAGGTACAATATCGAAGGATAGTTTTTCCTTCTCAAAAACAATATTCACAGAACTTTTAGTTACCTCAATGATATCATCTGGATAACAAGTTTCTGCGTACTTTTTAAAACGATTTATTAGCGGACCAAATTCTGTTTCTTTGTCCTTTTTAACAACAAAAGGCAAATCAATATCCTGACCTTCAGTAGTTGTGTCGCCTCGCATATTACGTCTTAGACCTGTTCTAGTTGAAAAAGAACCTGAATACGGCATTTTCACAATTGTAAGCCCATCTTTTTCAGCTTCAGCTTTTATACATTTTCTTACTTCATCAGATTTTTTTTTGATATTATCACGTGTTTCAGAAGGTGGTGCAATCCAAGAAACAAAATTCTTTATTCTTAAATGCAACGTACTTTTTGTTTTATATGAACTCATAACTTATTAATTTTAAGCAAAGAAAAAGTTCCATCACGAAATGGAATTTCGCGATGGAACTTTTTTATTTTTTTACCTTTTATTTGTATCTATTTAATACTAACTGTAATTTTTTAGTAAATTCACTTACAATACAAGGAGGAGATAATATTTTAACGCTATCACCATATCCTAATATTTTTTCATAAAATTCCCATGAAGGTTTAACTTTTACCGAAATTTGAAATTCTTCAGCATTATCAAAAAGAATCTTCTGAGTTGGGTGTAAACTTAAAGTTTTAAGATAATTACCTTGTGTTGGGGTAAATGATAATATTACTTCAATTGGATCCTCATTAAGTACCGTAATTCCAAATGAATAACGAAAGTATTCTTCAAAATCTAAGTTATTAGGCGTAAACTTTTCATCAAGTTTGTCAATATCAAGAATTCTATCAAGTCCATAAGTTACAATACCCTTATCATTCATTCCTATAAGATACCAACGATGTCTATCCTCTTTCAATAAATAAGGATGAAGTTTAGTACTTTTAGGTTTAGCTGCTCCGAACTTTTGATAGTTAACTTCAACAGCAAAGCAATTGTCTATAGCTTCTACAATTAAAGGAATCCACTCGTTACCACTAGATGCTTGGTTATTATCTGTTAAAACAATTACTCTGTCATCATTTTTTTCTGATATACCTTTTCTAATATTTACTGCATCCAGAACTTTATCTATCGCGTTTGTAAAATCTTTAAAGATATGATAATCTTTATACTGGCTTATAGTCTTTGCATAAAACATTAAAACACTAATGTCTTCTTCACGCAATCCAAAAGCTCGAATGGTATAGTTTTGATCTGAATAATAATACGCTTTTCGAGAATTACAATATTCAATTGGAGCATTATAATTTAATACATTATCTTCCTTCATCGCTATAATGTCATCATTAATCATTCTTAAAGAGACATTGATTGATAAATCTCTTTCAATGATTCTTTTCAAATCTTTAGTCTTAACATAATCTTGTGATCTCATTTCTCTGTCTATGATTGCATAGCGCCCCAAAGGATGTTTACTTATAGCCATTTTCTACTTCTTTTTTTAAATGTTCATATAGCATAACCATTTCAAATGTATCAAGTTTACAATACTTTAATAATGCTGTACTTAACTCTGCATCGCTAATGTCCGTGTATTGTATTTTACCATAGGCAGTTAATGTTTCTCCACCATCTGCAAGTTCTTCGACTCCGCCGGAAACAACCTCATGAAGTTCTTCCGCTGTCAAATCTTCAAAAAGGTTAGGTAATTTTTTATGTGGATTATCATAATGCATTTGAACATACTCTTCAATTTGAAAACCTCCATCAGCTAATACTAGTAAAAATGGATCTTCTTGCTTTTTATTAGCATATTCCTTTTTTCCAGTATAGTATAATTTATTAGGGCACTCTAGTCCTAATTTAAATCTTGACTTAGCGAGAACTTTCATAAACTTCTAAATTAATTATTTGAAATTATGCTTACTAAAAATAAAATAGAGGAATTGTTTTAGATAAGTGAATGTATGGACTTACTTTATATAAAGTACAAGTAAAAATACGTGTTTTAAGATCTTTACTTCAAGTTGAGTCATATCAAAAGGTCTTTAAATTTGATTGATGTTTTTGGCATTTATTTGAGGACTACACAAATAATAAGCAGAAAAAAAATTAAGAAGGGCATCCTTAAATACTATAATAATCCAAGATAACCTGGTAGATAATTGAATGTTTCCCGCTACCACTTTAAAAAGTTTCAGATTTCTTTAAAGCTTTTTTATTTTTAATTATTTATGGATTTTCCTTCTGTTACCAGACCTTCTCATTAGCTAAGATGATGACCACTTTGACAAAACAAAATCAAAAAAGCAGCGCAGGTTTTTAATTTACATTATTCCAGTTTGTAATTATCCAATCTGCAATTTTGTTATGAGTTCTTATCTCCGAAGGGACTGAATAACGTATCATTCTTTCGATTTTATTGTATGTATAGGTATTCGCAGGTGTGTTTGTCCAATGTTTTTTACCAATATGATTTATAAAATAAAGAACCTCATAACCTTCAGTTCTATTTAATTGCGAATAATCAGTTCCTTTTGTGTAATAAGGATTGTCTTCATCCGCTTTTGCTGTCCATTTATAATGCTTGCCATCATCATAAAGCATTTGTGATTTTAAATAACTCATAGTTCGATTTAATTAAAATTATTAATAATAACTTTCCAACTAGAAAAGTACTAAAAGCAAATAACATTAATAAAAACAAAACTTTATTACGGAAAACCATAATATTAAATAAAAATATATAACACTATTAAGTATTGATACTCATATTAAAACCTCTTTCTTCTAGAGCAAGTGTCTTCTACATTCATTAGTCCCTGAAGTTTTGCTTTAATAGCGGGAAGTATTCAAATATAGAAACACATTATTGCAGATTACTATGGGATTTTTGCATGCGCATTTTAAATGTGCTATTTTGGAATTAAGATAAATTAAGTTGTTTATTTTCTATCAAGGTTTAGAAAAAATTGAAAAAGCCTTAGAATATATATTCTAAGGCTTTTTTTTGTATTTGGAAATTCCTGTCTAATTTTAGTTTTGAAAAGAACGTTCTGATACTACACGCAGTTTCTGAATAAATTAAGCTTAATTTTAGGATTTGCTAAATCTTTCAAATAAAAAACTTACTTATTAAGGCTAAAACCAAAATTATTTTAGCATGTTTTAGCTGTAGCCCTTATGGAGCATCGTAATTCTTAATGAAGTTTATTGATTTATGAACATCTTCGAGTAAGACTTTGAAATTTGAAAATAAAGATACTTCAATACAAGAATGGTCATCAACTTCATACTCATATCCGTAGCCTCCAACGTTTTTTGTTAACGTGTTTTCTGATATTTTATAATCTATCTCATACATTCCTTCAGGGTTATGAAATCTTAGTATAATTGAATTTATAATTTTATTTGTATCTTGAAAAACAAGAGTATCGAAATGTTTTTCAAAAAAAATTCTTGTAATAATCTCTTTAAATGCTACTACATCAAATTTAAATGTCAATGAAGGTGTTTCCATATAGTCGCAGTTCAACCATTTCGCATGTCTACTTCCAAAATTTTCAATTCCAAAATAATCAATACCCAAAGAAATAAATGTATCTCTGCTAGAGTTAAGTGCTGTCCAATCATATCCTAATTCTGAATCTGGATTAATAATCTTATAAATTGTAAAAGAACTTGCATCTTCGTTTAAAATTTCTGAATATGGTGAATCAGAAATATTTCTATCTTCAAAGTATTTATATAATTTTTCACGATAAACTTTTAATTCAGTAGGTTTTATTCCCTTTGATTGACTAGGTCTAGAGTCATATTCATCATGATGTTCAAAACATAGAAAAACTAAGTTATCAAATGCTGCGTTTTCATTATTCCGATCCACGTGAGCTATTTGACCTTTACGTACCTTATTGTTGTTTTCAAGAGCAAAGCATAAGGCACACCTTCTCCTAGATTTAACTAAGATTTCTGCTTCGTTTTTTGGATTTATGACCTTTCTTGGCATTTTTTTAAGCTACAGTTAAAGTTGTGGGACTATGGCGATTTTGGGACTAAATTAAGACCATTCTTCGGATTTGCCAAATCTTTCCAAATACAAGACAATTTTACCATTAAGCCAATTGACCAAATCCGTTGTAGTGTCTGTCGGCGGTAGTTTTTTTTATTTATTAACTCTAATTTCATTAAAAAAAGTTTTCCATTTCTATTTCAATAATTAATATTGGAAAATACTTTCAAAAATTCGTATTTTATTTTTGAATTCTAATGTATCAGCAAAAAAGGAGTCATTTTTTTTAGTCCTTAATAGAAATCAATGCAATAATTAGTTTCTGGACAACTCGATCCATGGCTTTAAATTTGTTTGAAATTTTTACAAAAACATATCATATCTAATTTTGAACAATCCGAATTTTATATCGAAAAACATTATTTTTATCTGTATATATTTTTCCTAAAACTAACATGTTTACTGTATTTCTATTTTGGAAGAAGTTTTAAAAGTAAACCTCCAGAATCAATGACAAAACATACATTTTTTCGCACGCTTTAAGAATCACATTCCCATTTTCTTGAAATTCCCCGCTTATTTCTCGATTTTTTTTCCTACATTTACAGAGGTTAATAAACCCAAGAATTTCAAGAGTGCCCTATTAGTGCCCTTCTTTTTTTGACATAACATGACACCCAGTGTTTGCTGGGGCTTACGATACAGGTGGCGGAGCCTCTTTCTCCGATATATAAAGTTCCAGAAAAAACTTTAAAAGTCAAAGCTGCCCCAATTTCTATAAATATTTTGGCAGCTTGAAACATTTTGTTTTACAAAACTCAACTGTATGAATTTTACCACTTTGTATTTTATATAAAACAAATTTAATTCTCTTAGCATAAAGACTCTTTAGGACTTTATTCTAATTCCTGCCTCTTGTTGGGCATTTCATTTCCCAAGCTGTGATAAAAAAGGCAATTAGATATTACTAAAACTATATTTTATTCTTTTTACTTATATTGTATTCCGTTCCAGACTCTTTAAAAAATAGCTTAAATCTTATATTTACATTATTAATGATCGGCTAAAGACTAAAAAAATCGATGTACAACATTTTTTTTAAATGTTTAATTTATAAATCATTTTGTTTTTTCTTTTTCAGATCAAATACTAATTGAAAACAGAAAGATTATCTCAATTAGGAATAAAAAACTACACATAAATTTATCTGTAATTTTAGTTTTAGGGTATTTATTCTATTGTATTTTCTTATTGATAATTTTTAAAAAACTAAGGTATCAGCGCATAGCTTTTATTAATATTTATATTATCGTATCATGAAAAAACTTTTCTTGTCATCTGTACTGCTTTTTCCTATACACTCGATTCTTTTTTCTACCCCTGTCTCTGTTCGATGCTTTGCTAATCTGGAAGCTCTATCCATTCAAAACTTTGGAGCTGACTTCCCTGCAAAATCGGTAAGTGTATTTGAAACCGAGAGACACAGGGTATGGATCAACTTAACAAATACACAGGGTCTTTTTAAACAAATTTTGATCGCCTATGCAACAGGAGCAACCAATGGATGGGATCAAAATTATGATGCTCCAACAATGGATGTCAATCCTTTTGCAGATTTTTACAGTATTAATGAAGATAAAAAGCTGGTTATTCAAGGACGCGCAGTTCCCTTTGACCCATCAGATATTGTGCCTTTGGGCTACAAATCCAACATTACAGGAGAGATGAATATATCCATAGATCATGTAGACGGCGAATTAGCCAATAGGAATATTTATTTATATGACAAAAAAAAAGGGATTGTTCATAATTTAAAAAGCGCAGGCTATACATTTTCTACTTTAACAGGTGTCTTTACAGATAGGTTTGTTATAAGTTACAGTGCAGATCAGAACTTAAGAGTAGATGATTTTGAAAATTCCCCACAGGATTTTATTATTACTTCGAAAAATAAAACTATAAAACTAAAATCTAATCAGACCGCTTTAAAACAGGTGTCTGTTTTTGATATTACGGGAAAACTGCTTTACTTGGTCCAGAAAATCGGAAAAACAGAATTAGAAATTTCCGGCATTGAGTCAGGATCTCAAGTTTTATTAGTTAAAACTATACTGAATGACGGGAGTACGATCAATAAGAAGGTAGTTTTCTAGTGTAATTAAAAGTTAAAAAAATGGCTGAGCGGATATTATAAAAATACCGTTTGCTTTTTTATATCATTAAAATATATGAAGAATATTATCCATACACTCTTATATCCTTTAATACTGGATAATGATACCTTTAACATTTCTAATATACTAGCTCGTTATTTTATTGATGTTAATTCTTTACAAAATAATAAAACAAAAATCTTACCTTAAGCTTTCAATTCCAGTATGAGTAGGAACTACTTCCTTTATTGATCCTTCTGGATTAAACTCTAATTTATCAATACAAACCTCTCGATGAAAACCACCTGCACGTCCCATTTTTATTCCTGTTGGGAATGAAAATCGGTGATAAACGATATACCATTCGTCTTTGCCGGGAATTTGTAAAACCGAATTATGTCCCGTTGCATAGATCCCAAGTTTTGGAATTGCCTGAATCACAACATTATTCTGAGGTATTTCAAGAGGTCCGGTTGGAGAATCTGAAATTCCGTATCTTACTTTATAATTCGGACTTCTGGTATCATCTTCGCTCCAAAAGAAATAATACTTTCCGTTTCTGTAAATCACATACGTTCCCTCACGAAAAGTTTTATCTACCGTAATTATTTTCATGGTTCCTTCTTTAAGCGAAATCATATCTGGATTTAATTCGGCGGCAGCCATATACATATTTCCCCAATACAAATAACTTTTACCCGTTTTTGGATCTGTAAATACATCTGGATCAATTTCTTGTCCCTCAGTTATACCTTCGGGTCTTGTTCCGACAATCGCTTTTCCGCTATCTTTAAATGGTCCTGTCGGAGAATCTGAAACGGCTGCTCCAATTTTCTGTGCTGCCGTAAAATAATAGAAATACTTATATTTTCCTTTTATCTTTTTCTCAATAATACAAGGCGCCCAAGCATTTCTATTTCCCCAAGAAACTTCTTTTTTAAGATCCAGAATAACACCTTCCTCTTTCCAGTCAACCAAATTATCAGATGAAAAAGTTTTAAAATAATAGCCCGACCAATCATTAAATCCGTCGGTTGTTGGATAGATATAATATTTTTTTGTTTTGTTAGAATACAGAATTTCAGGATCAGCATAATAACCTTCCAGAACTGGATTATTATTTATTTTAGAAAGCTGCGGCGGCATTCCCCATTTAGCCGTAATTCTTTTGAGTTCAGAACGCGTTATGGGTAGAATAGTTCCGTGACGCGGTTTAAAATCCATTGAAATATCTTGATCAATAACCGTGAAATTTTCTAAATCTTTCGTTTTTGTAAATTGATATTTTCCTTTCGAATATACATCATACATTAAAATATATTCATCTGAATTGTTAAGTTTAAAAATACTTGAGCCCTCAACTTTTTCTTTGGTCTGCTGCAGATAATTATCATTTTCTTTCCAGTTTCCAGAAGTCAAATCGTTTGTTACAGCCGTTTTTATTCCAGCAGTTTCTGATTCTGTTTTATAAAAAAGATGATAAACACCGTCTTTCTCAATGATATCTCCATCAATGCAAGCTCCTTTAGATTTTGGAACAAATAATAGTTTTGGAACACTTTCTAAAGCGGTGAAATCTTCATTCGCGTAGGCGTAATAAATTTTATCAGGATCTGTACCGTGCTGCATGCTAAAGTAAATCATGTATTTACCCGCTTTTGTATCGTAAATCGTCTGCGGTGCCCAAACTCTTTTTAAGTTTTTATTTCCAGAAAAAGCAGTCTGCATATTTACTACAGCACTTTTCCAGTTTACCAAATCGGTACTTTTAAGCAAAACCATCGCACGATTGCTGTCCCAGCCTTTTGAAGAAGTCATATCGGTCAAAACCATATAAAATGTTTTTCCGTCTTCTCCCCTCAATATATGCGGATCGCGAACACCTCCCGTAGAACTGATCGTTTTACTATCTAAAATTGGTTTGTTGTTATTCAGGCTGTAATAATGATATCCGTCTGCACTTACAGCATAATTTACTGCTTCTTCTTCGACTTTATTTCCAGTGAAATAAACGAACAAATAAGCCGTCAAATCTTTCTCTGCAACAGCTGGCGGACCATTTTTAACATTATTCTGAGCTTGAGAAAAATTAGAAGCAGCAAATAATGAGAACAGACTAAAAAATATACTTTTCATTTATTTTTTACTTTTTAATTGATATAGAACTGAACTATGCGGTTTAAGATCAGCTCCAATTTCTTTTCCTGTTATTTTTGATTTTTCGCCTGTCCAGACATTTAAAACCTCAACTGAATTTGAAATTTCCAAATCCGAAAGATTTACTGAAACTTTTTCAGAGGCAGTATCAGAAACATTAAATAAAGCCAGATAAACACTACCGTCTTTAGCATTTTTTGAAGTCACAGCAATTTTTCCATCTTTCTGAAAAAGTTGTTTGACATCTGTACTTTCGTTATGCATTTTTACAACTTCTTTATTTGTTAATAATGATAATGTGAAAGCGTCATTACTTGGCAAATCTCCACCGAAAAACAAGGGTGATTTGAAAATATTGAAAAATGTAATCAAAGTATATTGTTCGTCTTTTGTTAAACGCGTCATTCGGTCATTTCCACGTTCTCCCCTTATAGAAATACGTCCAAGCGGAATCATATCGCAATCTGGCCAAGTTCCCGGGGCAATGTGCGGATACCACTTTTGAGCCACATCCATTAAATGGGTGATATGCGGCCAGGTATCCCAAACATCATCTACCATACGCCACATATTGGCATGTGTGGTTACGTGCGGTGCTGCAGCAATTGGCGTTTCTCCTGGTGAAGTGCTTAATACGATTTTACGTCCGCACTTATCTATCGCATTTCTGATTAAGTTAATTTCGCCTTCATGATAGGGTCTGGACAAATCATCAATTTTAATAAAATCTACGCCCCATTGTGCGTACAATTCAAATATAGAATCGTAATACTCTTGTGCTCCAGATTTGTCTGCCAAAATGGTATAATTATCTTTTAACCATTCACATTGCAAAGCTGTTGTGTAAATTTGGTCTGCTGTAATTCCGTTTGTGCCTTTAATCGGCAATTTATCTTCTACAGCTTTTTTAGGAATTCCTCGCATAATATGGATTCCGAATTTTAGTCCTTTTTTATGAATATAATCGGCTAGTGGTTTAAAACCTTGTCCGTCTTTTGCTGAAGGAAATCGATTTACAGCTGGCAGATATCTTCCGTATTGATCCATTACATAACGAGGATCTTTCTGATTGTAACCTCCTGCTTTATCATTTTCAACAAACCATCTGATATCTACTACAATATATTCCCAGCCAAATTTCTTTAATTTTTCTGCCATATAATCGGCATTGGCTTTTACTTCATGTTCTTCGACAGTTGGTCCATAACAATCCCAGCTGTTCCATCCCATTGGAGGCGTCTGAGCCCATTGTTTAAATGCTTCTTTTTGGAAGGTTTTTGTTTGGGAATTCGAAGAAATCGAAACCAAAATAATGCTTAATATAATGAGTAATCTATTTTTGGAATTCATCATAATTTTATTTTTTTAATACAAAAACTGCATTTCTTACTTCACATTTATAATAACCTCAACAGGTTTTAACCATTGGCTAGTAAATTTTACTTTAATGGGTTCTGATGAATTTCCGTTGGATTGAATATAAGCTGCAATATGTCCATGAAAAACTCTTTGCACATTATCGGTGTAATCTGTCATGTCGCTGTTATTTCCTGCTTCAAGACCTAACAAAGTTCCTGGACCACTTATCGTACAAGTCACTTCATTATCAGAAAGCATTACTGGAAGCCCGTTTTGGTCTTTTACCTGAACCATAATTTTTGCAACGCCTTTGTCTTTACTAATTGTGGTGTTTTTGTTGTCAATCGTTAATTCAACTGGTTGCTGCGTGGTATTAATGGCATGACGGCTTACTTCTTTATCACTGGCATCTAAACCGATTACTTCTAATTTTCCTGATGAAAATGGAATGTCCCAATAAATAATTCCTGTTTTTTCATCATATAATTTCGTTTCGCCAACCACTTTTCCGTTCAATTCCAAACGTGCTTTTGATGCATTGGTATAACAAACGACACGTATTTTTTGTCCTTCTTCGTAATTCCAGATTGCCCAGGCATCTTTAGAAATATCCTTTTCATTTGTTAACGGATAAGTTCCTAAATATGCCATTGGCTTATCGGACCATAAAGACTGACGAAAATATCCTCTGGGTTTTATCACGCCGGCAAAATCAACTAATCCAGAATAAAATCCTCTAGAAGGCCATCTTCCCGATTCTCCCAAATAATCAATTCCTGTCCAGAGAAACTGACCGAAAATATGTTTGTTATTTTTTACTTCCAGCCAAGGCTTCATGTCATGTGTATTTTCACTTCCGTAAATCACTCGATTCGGATATTTTTCATGATCCGTTTGATATTTGCTTTCAGTATAATTGTATCCCGTAATATCTAAGGCACCAGGATACTCCGTTTCATTAGACATTGCCACCCCTGCCAAACCAGCAGTTGTCGGGCGAGATTTATCGTATTTTTTAACGGCCGCAACCAAACGTTTTGCAATAGCTCCAAGGCGCATTGCATCTGGCGCATCTTTTTTGTAACCGCCGTAAGCTGCCTGCCCAAAACCATCTTTCCCTTTATCTAAAACAGGATGAGAATACGGATCGTTTGGATAATCGACTTCATTTCCAATACTCCAAGCAAAAACGGAAAGATGATTTCTATCGCGTCTAACAAAGTCTTCCAAGTCTTTTTCTGCCCAATTCGCAAAAATATCGAATGAACCTTCGTAACCCGGCGTTCCGTAATTCCAGCCTTCCAGCCATTTACGTTTTGGGAATTCCCATTCGTCATAAGCTTCATTTAAAACCAGTAAACCTAATTCGTCACAAAGTTCATAGAATTCAGGCGCTTGTGGATTATGGCTTGTACGAACGGCATTTACTCCAATTTCTTTCAATGTTTCCAATCTGGTTTTCCAAACTTCTCTTGGAACTGCAGAACCCAAAACTCCAGCATCGTGATGCAGACAAACGCCTTTCATTTTCATCCATTTTCCGTTAAGGGCAAAACCATTATTGGGATCGAAAGTGAAAGTTCTAAAACCTGTTTGCGTTATTGTTTTATCAATTTCTTTTCCGTTCTGTAAAACGGTTGTTTTAAGCTGATACAAATTCGGATTTTCTAAATCCCATAATTGTGGATTTTTAACATTGATTTTTGCCGAAATTTTTCCATTTTGATTGGCAGGAATTTCTACTTTAGAAGATGCTTTGGCAATCGATTTTCCATCTTTTGAAATTAATTCATTTAAAACCGTCAAAGTAGTTTTTGCTGCAGAACCATTTTCTACCTCAACTTCAACATTTAAAATACCATTTCCTTTTTGTACTTCTGGATAAGCGTAAACGCCCCATTGTGCAATATGAACCGGATTTGCATACACAACCCAGACATCTCTGTAAATTCCAGAACCGCTGTACCATCTTGAATCGGCACTTTGACTGTGATCTACACGAACTGAAATCGTATTTTCTTTGCCATATTTTATAAAATCAGTAGCATCGTAAGCAAAAGAAATATATCCATTTGGACGTTTTCCTAATGAATGTCCGTTTATAAAAACTTCACTTCGATTGTAAACTCCTTCAAAATACAAATACACCTTTTCACCCGATTTGCTTTGCGGAATCGTAATTGATTTTCTATACCAAGCAATTCCACCCGGCAGATACCCCGTTGCACTTGCCAGAGTTGGACTCAATTGTCCTTTAACGCTCCAATCGTGCGGCACATTTACTGGTTTCCATTTGCTGTCGTCAAATGAAGCATTTTTGGCATCAGAAATATCTTGAAGATTAAATTTCCAGTTGTCATTTATTTTATTTGAATCTCCAAATGAAATTTGGCTAAATGCCGAAAAACATGAAAAGAGAAATACGGGCAATACTATTCTATTTGTAAACACTATCTTTCGTTTTATTTAATTTTTTATTTCAAAGGTGTAACCCTGTATGACATTCCTTTTTTAGTCTCGAAAACGGCAACATAACCTATAGACGATTTCTCGCTTTTGATATTCAGTTTTTCGATTATAAAAGGCTCTGAAGATCTTACAGCGCATTTTCCTCCAATATTAGATACAATTTTTGTCTGACTCATTTTTCCATTATTCCACTTTATGTCAACTGTAAAATTACCTTTTGCAGTAATTCCTTTTATTTCGCCATCTTTCCAAGCATCTGGCAATGCAGGAAGCAGATGAATTTCCTTGTTCTGGCTTTGCATCAACATTTCGATCACGCCAGCGGTTCCTGCAAAATTTCCATCGATCTGAAAAGGCGGATGTGCGTCAAAAAGATTCGGATAACAACCTCCTTGTCGTTTGTATTTAGGATCATTGTCTTTCGTCAGTCTCAATTGATTTTTAAATAATTGATAAGCATGATTGCCGTCCAAAAGTCTTGCCCACATGTTTACTTTCCACGCCAAGCTCCAGCCTGTTCCGTCGTCGCCTCGCAATTCTAATGTTTTCTTTGCTGCTGCAGCTAATTCTGGCGTTTTCAGTGGCGAAATTAAATTAGCAGGATGCAAAGCATACAAATGCGAAGTATGCCTGTGATGTGGATCTTCTTCTTCAAAATCTTTATACCATTCTAACAATTGTCCTTTGCTTCCAATTTGAAAAGGAAGTAATTGAGCTGAAGCTTTGTTTACTTTTTCGCTGAATTCTAAATCGGTATTCAAGACTTTAGAAGCTTTTACCGTATTTTCGAATAAATCTTTTATGATCCCAATATCCATTGTAGAAGCTGTCGTTACAGTTCCTTTCTTTTTCCCATCATAATAAAATATATTTTCCGGCGAAGTCGAAGGCATTGTCACTAAATGATTATTCTTGTCTTTCTGCAGCCAATCCAAACTAAATTCGGCCGCTCCTTTTATAATTGGATATACTCTTTTAAGATAGGCTAAATCCCCAGTATATTCATAATGTTCCCACAAATGTCTGCTTAACCAATTGGCCCCCATGTACCAGTTTGCCCACATTGGATCTCCTTTTCCGAAATCGCCCACCGGATTTGTCATTGCCCAGATATCTGAGTTATGATGTAAAACCCAGCCATTGGCATGATAATAACTTTTGGCGGTTTCTGCTCCCGTAACAGAAGCATTTTTAATGTATTCGTCAAGCGGAAAAAACAGTTCAGACAAACTTGCTGATTCTACCGGCCAGTAATTCATCTGTAAATTAATATTTGTGGTGTAATTACTGCTCCAAGGCGCACGAAGTTTGTTGTTCCAGATTCCCTGCAAATTAGCTGGCGCATTGTGTGTACGGGAAGAAGAAATCAGTAAATAACGTCCAAACTGAAAAAATAAAGCTTCTAATCCGGCATCTTGTTCACCTTTTGCATATTGCTCCAGTCTTATATCTGTTGCCAGATTGGATTTATTATTTTCTTTTTCATTTAATTTTAAAGAAACTCTATTAAAGAACTTTTGAAAATCAGCTACATGCTCTTTTAATAAACTATCGTATTTCTTCGCAACCGCTTTTTTAATCGGACTTTCAGCAAATTTGTGTTCGTCTTTTCCTTGGCTGCCAGGACATTTATCAAATCCGTTGAAACTTGTCGCTGCCGAAACGAAAAGCAAAATCTCACTGGCATTTTTAATCACTAATTTATTTCCTTCAGAAGTGATTTCTCCGTCTTTTATAATTGGTTTAACAATCAATTCAAAACGCATTCCTCTACAACCTGATAGATCTTCATAAACAACGGGCTCTTTGTTGTAATCAATGTAATTTGGATCTGAGTGAGAAGGCGCTTTTCCTCTTAAAACCAACGATTTATCTTTTATAGATTTCTCATTTTTCAAAAGACTTGAAGCATCAAGTGTCACAGAAAGTCTTTTTAATTGATCTGCCGAAAGTTTAATTACGATACATTGTGCAGGTGCCGAAGCAAATATTTCTCTTTTATAATTTACGCCGTCAACTTTAAAATTGGTTACGGCTAATCCTGTTTGAATATCAAGACTTCTATTGTACGATTCTATTTTCTGTCCGCCAAAATCTTGGTTTAAAATAAGATCTCCCAACGGCATAAAACTTTCGCTGTAAGGTCCCTGCATATTTTTAGTTAGAACATTGGCTTTTTCAAAATCTTCCTTTATAAGCGCTTCTCTAATTAAAGCCAGATTTTTAAAGGCATCTGGATTTACATTTTTCGCCACAGGTCCGCCGCTCCATAAAGTAGCTTCATTCAACTGAATTAATTCTGAATCAACTCTGCCAAAAACCATTGCTCCAAGTGTACCATTTCCAACAGGAAGTGCTTCTGTCCATTCAACAGCAGGCTGATTGTAATGCAATTTTAAATCCTGTTGTGCAAAAACAGAAAATCCTGTCAAGGTTAACAATAAAAAGAGGCTTTTTTGAAGAGAATGATACGGCATGTATTTTATTTTTAAATGATAATAATGAACAAAGTAGTCAATTATATTTTTAGAAACCTGAAAGGTTTATTCGTACGAGTATGATTTTTAAATCGTTTTCAATTTCAAAACAGTAACAGAATAAGCAGGAAGAATCAATTGCTGGCTTCCTTTTGTTACTTTATATTCACTTTGTTTTGGAGTGATTTTTTTAGGATCTGCAAACGTATTTTCATCTTGTAAATTTGCACTTGCTAAGCTGGTAATACTTCCTTTTGAACCTAATTTAGCTCCTTTTAAATCAATACTTACTTCTTGGTTTGTTGCGGCAGTATTAACCAGTTTCACAATTATTTCTTTAGAATTTACATCTTTTACAGCCGAAGCGTATAAATTGTTCTGTCCAATTAAAGCTTTGCCGTCCTGTGTAATACTTAACAAATCTGTTCCTTTATTGGTCGAAAATAATTGCTGCACATAATAATTCGCTGAACCATAAGATTGCAGATTATTGAACCAAATCATATCTGGTGTCCATTGCCAAGCGTCTTCGTGCGCCATCAAAGGTGCGTACGAAGTCAATTGAACTACTTCTGCATTTCTTTCTAATCCAGTCATAAAAGCCGCTTCAGAAAAAGCACATTCCCAATTATTTCTGTTATTTGGGTTTGCTCCCGAAACACTCTGCGCAGCATATTCGCCAGCAAATATTTTAGGTCCTTTTCGGTCATAATTATCGTAACGTCCTGCATTTTCTCTAAACCATTTTGGACTTTCATAATAATGTTCGTCAACCAATTCTGCGTTTAGTTTTTTAAGTTCTGCCATAGCAAAATCAAAATGCTCGCCAGCAGGAGAAGGACCGCTTCCAGATACAATTATGATATTGGGATATTTTGCTTTTATGGCTTTTTCAAAAACCTTAAATCGGTCAATATAATCTGGTCCCCATTGTTCGTTTCCAACTCCAATATATTTTAGGTTAAATGGCTTTGGATGTCCCATATCTGAGCGGATTTTTCCCCAATTTGTAGTCACAGCTCCATTTGCAAATTCAATTAAATCTAAAGCATCCTGCACATAAGGATCCAATTCGTTTAGCGGAGCTAATTCTCCAGTATTGTACTGACAAGCCATTCCGCAGCTTAAAATTGGCAAAGGTTCTGCGCCAATATCTTCTGAAAGCTGGAAATATTCAAAAAAACCTAATCCAAAACTTTGGAAATAATCGGGAGTTTGTTTGTGATTGAATTCAACATTCCAACGGTTCATTTTTGTTTCTCTGTCCTCTACATTTCCAACCGATTTTTTCCATTGGTAACGATCTGAAAGTGTTCTTCCTTCAACAATACAACCGCCGGGAAAACGTAAAAATCCTGGTTTCACATCATATAATAATTGCACCAAATCTTTACGAAGTCCATTTTTTCTACCTTTCCAAGTATCTTCAGGAAACAACGAAATCATATCTAAATCTATAGTTCCTGTTCCTTCAAACGTGATTTTTAGTTTTGCTTTTGCTTCAGTTTGAATGGCGGTAATTTGAGCGGTATACGTGGTCCATTGTTCTGATTTTGGAACAATGCTCGTTTCTCCAATTACTTTTTGGTCTTTATCAATTAATTGAAAAATGATTTTTTTGATGGCATTTTTTTCATTAGCTGCTTTTAAAGAAAGATTGTATTTTGCATCTTTCTTCACTCCCATTCCTCTGAAACCTTCGTTTATTAAAGCATAACCTTTGTCGCTATTAATTTCAACCCTGCAAAAAACAGTATTATTTGCCTCAATTTTGATTGGCGCGGCACTACCCGATTCTTTATTCATCGAAGACCTTTTCGTGTTTGGCTGTTCCCAACCCATTAATGGTTTATCAAATTCAAAAGATCTATTTTTAATCATTTCTGCGTATAATCCTCCATCTGCAGCAAAATTGATATCTTCAAAAAATAATCCGAACATCGTCGGCTGGATTTTGGTAATCGTTTTTGAAGCATCAACTTCTAATGTCGCTTTTTGAGCATTTAGATAGAAACCGCTCATTAATAGACCGTAAATAGTAAATTTTCTGATATTCTTTTTCATAGCTTTAAAATGAACTGATTATTTTTTTACTGCTTCTAATTTAGCTGGAAAAGCGGATTCCCCATCTAAATTAGTAATAATTAAAGTATCTACATTTTTACTTTCGACTGCATGTTTAAAATAATCAGGTTTATTTTTACCCCATCTTACGGTAGAATTCTGCACTTTGATGCTTTCCGCCGAATCGAAATAAAACCCTGAAGTGCTTCCTTTTACAAAACCTTCCACATTCGCTGGACGTCTGTCATATAATCCTCCTTGAAAAGAAGTCGTTTTGTCAATAAAAACACTTACATTATCAAAAACAATATTCTTGATTTTATCTTTTGATTCACCGCTTACAAACACGCCATTTTCTCCTGTACATTGAATATTAGAAAAATAAATATTTTTGATTTCCCCTACTTTTCCTTCGGTTGCGCCTTTTGGAAAACGCCAATTTGCATCTTTATGATTTCCTTTTGCCCTGCTGAAAGCGGTTATATAAATTGGTTCTGCTTTTCCCCACCAAGTGTCGGTGTTTAATTTTCCTTCAATAATAATATTAGAAAAAATAACATTGCTTACCGTTCCTTCATCGCGATTCTGAATTCCTAAAGCTCGGTTACTGTTTTTAATGATACAATTGTTGAAAACCACTTGTCTGATCGCGTCCATGTTTTCTGAACCAATTTTGATTGCACAACTGCTGCTGGTCATCGTACAATTCGTAACGGTAATATTTTCGCAGGCACCAAATTCTTCGAATTCTCTTCTGTTTTTCAAGCAGATACAATCGTCACCGCTTTCGATGTAACAATCGCTGATTCGAACATTTTTAGAATGATCCAAATCGATTCCGTCGCTGTTACGAACTTTTAAACTATTCAATAAAGTTATCCCACTGATTACAACATCGTTACAGCCAATTAAATGCACTGTCCAATACGCCGAATTTCCGATATGAACATCTTTAATTCTGATATTTTTCCCGCCAATAATAGTCAATACGTGAGGTCGTGGATCTAATACATTAAAGGGTTTTAGGATATAAGCGTCATCTTCTTCTGCTCCCATAAAAGAAATTCCGTTTCCGTCTATTTTGCCGCTTCCGCTAATGGTAAAATCCTCGATATTTTCTCCTCCAATCCAAATTGTTCCTTCTCCTGGATTCGTTCTGAAAGCACTTTTTGTATATAATTTTTCATCTGGACTTGCTAGTAATTTTGCTCCGGCTTCGATATGCAAATCTACTTTGGACTTTACATCAATTGGTCCCGCCAAAAAGGTAAACGGTGCCGGAATTAAAACTCTTCCACCTGTTTTAGTACAGGCATCTATTGCTTTCTGAATGGCTGCTGCATCGTTGGTTTTCCCGTCTCCTTTTGCGCCGTACTTTTTAACGTCGTAGATTTTCTGTGCAGAAACAGTTAAGGAAATACAGAAAATTAGGATCGCGATTATTGATTTTTTTTTCATTTCATTTATGTATTAAAAACTTTATCTGAGATATACTTCGCAAAGTTTTTGGTTTATTTTTTTAATCTCGCTAAGTTTTTTTTTCACGCAGATCTTGCAGATTTGGGCAGATTTTATTTGATTTCTTTAAAAAATCTGCTGAATCTGCTTAAATCTTTTTAAATCTGCGTGAAACAAAATTTTACAATCATTGGCAAAAAACTTTGTGTCTTTTGGACTTTGCGGCTAAATACTAATGCGCTGGCAATTCAAACTTATTTTGCTCTGGTTCGATTTTTCTTTTTAAAGATTCGCTGTCCAAATTGCTTGACAAAACATCTTTAAAAATAATTTGATTGATTTTGTCTGAAGGAACATCAATCGCTTTCATTGTGAGATTTTTTACATCATCAAAAACAAAAGCGGGACGAAAATCTTCTTTATCCAAAATCAGTTTTATATTCTTCATCTCGATTCCGTTTACGTGTCGTACGTAAAATCCCCAAGAAGGCAATTCTCCAAACATGGTAAATTCAGGATAACCATTGATGTTTTCTTTCACATCTTTTAATCGACTTAACGGATGATATGCCATTCCTTTTGAAGCTCTTCCGGGATAAATAATTTCAATGTTTTCTAAAGTCACATTTTCTATCAAATGTCCCGGAATTCCGGCAATTGAAGCTGGAAACGGATTATGAAAATAATCTACTTCTGGTCCGCGCATATCGTAATCAATATCCGGACGGCCAAACGGAACTTGCACTTTTACATTTTTAACCGATACATTTTTGATATAACCCGGTTTGTCTCCATTTCTGTGACCTAAACGAATCAATACGGCATTTCCTGTATTAACCGCTGTAATATCTGAAACTTTTATATTCTCAATTTCCCCTCCATCAACAGATTCAATAGCAACTGCCGATCTGAAAGTATCAAAAACCTTGATGTTTTCTATCGTTACATTTTTGAAACTTCCGTAAGAACCTGTACCAAATTTCACTGCATTGGCACTCGATCTAATGGTACAATTTCCGATATAAATATTATTATTGTGTAATCCCGGCACTTCCGATTTTAAGCAGATTCCATCATCGGCGGCATTTACATTGCAATTGGTTATTCGCACATTTTCACAACCGTTAACATCAATTCCGTCATTGTTCCAATAAGCTCTGCTATCAACTTTCATAAAATCAATGACAATATTTTTACATGCTGTAAAACACTGTACCCATCCTGGACTGTCTTTTAATGTAATTTGAGTCATTGTAATTGAATCAGACTTTACAAACGAAATCAGTTTTCCTCTATGGTCTTCAGGACGCATTCTTCTGTAATTGTATTTGGGATCAATTAGAACTCCTGTATGATGCAGAGAATCAATTGCTAAAGCCAATTCTCTCCCCTGTCCGTCTATAATTCCTTTTCCGTTTATAGCAATATTCTTGGATTCATAGGCAATTATAAAAGCCCTAATTCCTTCATATTTCGGATAATCTACTGGATTGGTGCTTCCTAATAAAATGGCTCCATCTTCAAAAAACAATTCCACATCATTTTTTAAAACAATACTTCCAGAGAGAAATGTACCTTTAGAAAAAACAACTTTTCCGCCTTTATTTTTGTTTGCTGCGTCAATTGCTTTTTGGATGGCTTTTGTATTTAAAGTTTTTCCATCTGCGACAGCGCCGTATTTTTTAACGTCAAATACCTTTTGCGCCGAAATAGTTACGGAAACACAAAAAACAAACAATACGATTATAAAATTTCTTTTCATTTCTATTTTTTTTATGCCACAAAGTCACTAAGTGAAAGTGAACCATATAAGTAATATAAGGTCAATTAAGACAAAACTTAAATTATCTTATATTACTCATATGGTAAAAAAAAACTTTGCGCTTTTGCATCTTTGCGAGCAATTTTCAATTTAATCTTTTTTAATAAACTTTGAGCCTTTGTGTCTTCGCGGCAAAACAAAATTTACCAGAAAACAGTATATAAAGCGACCAAAATTCCGCTGATAATAAAAGAACCAACAATAAATTCTGAAGACACTTTAAACATCGATTTATCAACTTCAATTTTATGTAGTTCTGACTCTTGTTCTGATACTGGTTTTGCCAAACTAATTCCTACCATTATCAATACAATGATAAAGAAAACAATAGTCATACGGTCTAAGAAAGGATAATCAGGAAAAGCACCTTCTGTCCACATTGGCAGGAATTTTAATATAGCGGCAAGCGGCACTGTTAATAATGCACCCGCAAGTCCCGCTGCTGGAGTTGTTTTTTTCCAAAACATTCCCAACAAGAAAATTGCTAAAACCCCCGGTGAAAAGAAACCTACATATTCTTGTATAAATTGATAGGCTTGATCCAAGGATTTCAATGCCGGAGCAACAAAAGCTGCTATAATCATACAAACCACAACACACCATCTTCCTGTACGAACCAGTTTTTTTTCTGATGCCTGAGAATTGAAATATTTTTTATAAATATCTAATGAAAAAATAGTCGAAATACTATTGGCTTTTCCTGCTAAAGAAGCCACAATTGCGGCTGTTAAAGCGGCTAATGCAACACCTTTTAATCCCGCAGGAAGTAAATTCATTAAAGTTGGATAGGCGTGATCTGGTTTTAAAACTCCTGCAGCATCGACCATTTCCTGCTGAAACATTCCGTTTTCATGCATTACAAACATGGCGATTCCCGGTAAAACGGCAATAATTGGCACTAATAATTTTAGGAAAGCGGCAAATAAAATTCCTTTGCGAGCTGTTTTTAAATCGGCACCTAAAGCTCTTTGAACAATATATTGATTGCATCCCCAATACGCCAGATTATTGATTAACATTCCGCCAACTAAAACCGACATTCCCGGCAGTTCATTATAATGCGGATTAGATTCGTCCAATATCATATGCAAATGTCCAGGCGCTTCATCTGCAATAATGGCCAATCCTTTTAGAATGTCTTTTCCAAAACCAAACTGATCTGAAAGTAAAGTCAATGCTAAGTAAGTGGTAACTAACCCTCCCAGAATTAATACAATTACTTGAAACATATCGGTATATCCTATTACTTTCATCCCGCCTAAAGTCACAATTACAGAGAATAAACTCAGCGCGATAACACAAAACTGAAAACTGACTGGCGCAATAGAAGAAATCGCTAAAGCTCCTAAGTAAATAATTGAAGTAAGATTGACAAATACATAAATCAAAAGCCAGATAATAGCCATAATCGTACTTACTGTTCCGCTGTATCTTTTGGCCAGAAACTGTGGCATTGTAAAGATTTTATTCTTCAAATAAATGGGAAGAATAAACATTGCCACAATAATTAAAGTGGCGGCAGACATCCATTCGTAAGAAGCAATCGCAAGTCCGATGGCAAATCCCGAACCGCTCATACCGATAAAATGTTCTGCTGAAATATTAGAAGCAATTAAAGAAGCTCCAATTGCCCACCAAGTAAGTGAACCTTCGGCTAAAAAATATTCGTTGGAACTGGTCGCTGCCGTTTTTTTGCTTCTGTAAATATACATTCCATAGCTGGTCACTATGATAAAGTAAATAAAGAAAACAATATAATCTGCGGTTTGTAATACATTCATAATAGTGTGGTTATTGTGTGGTTAGATAGTAAAATGTATTTTAAGGTTTGATTCCCATCAAATCTTGAGAAACCATTTTCTTTTGTACAAAAAGTACAGTAAAACAAGCTGTATTATCGTTACGGATAAAGCAGCAAAAAAAGGCTGCCAAACAATTGGCGTATATTGTATAAGTCCGCCAAAAACATAATCTGCTGTATGCTTAAAATCGACTAAACCTTCAGCTGCGATATAAATTAAAATAGAATTGGAACCGATTAATATTAATGGAAATGCCCATTTATGAAATCCAAACAAGTCGATTATTAAATAGAAAAAAACAAAAAACAAAATACTGAATCCGCCTACAAAACATACAAAAGAGCTCGTCCATAAATGTTTATTGATTGGAAAACTGATATCCCAAATCAAACCTGCAATAATCAAAACAATTCCCGTTAAAGCCATTAAAAGTACTTTTACATTTATTGAAAACGAGCACTTTACTTTTAAAAATGTTCCTATAAAAACGCCTAACAAAGCAGTTGAAATCGCAGGCAGTGTTGAAAATATTCCTTCTGGATCGTAAACGGTACTGTGCAGCCTTCCTGGTAAAAGCAAACGGTCAATGTAGCCTTCTAATGAACCTTCTTTGGTCAAAACTCCGGCACCAAACTCAGGAACTGGAATCCATTTCATGGCAACATAATAGCCAATCAAAATACCGAAAAACCAGATTAATTGTTTTTTAAAATCAAAATTCAGATAGATAATTCCAGCAAAAAACCAGGCCAATCCAATTCTTCCTAAAACACTTGCAAAACGAGTATGATCGAAACCGTCAAATCGCAGTAATCCATTTACAACAAATCCCAAAACCAGTAAAATACAAGTTCTCCTGAGCATTGACAAATAGATTTTACGCTTCTCGCTTGAAGGTAATTCCTGTGGCGTTTTTACTCCCGCCAAACTCATTTTCTTTTCAAAAGAATACGGCATCGAAACTCCTGCAACAAACAGGAAAACAGGAAAAATCATGTCATAAAAAGTAATTCCATTCCATTCTGCATGATGCAGTTGCGATGACATCCAGATAAAAACAGGAATTGGCGCTGCTTTGGCCAGAGCATGAATAATGTGTTCGCCGCTCATAATCCAAAACATAACAAATCCGCGCAAGGCATCTAAGGAAATTAATCTTCCATTTGTTGGGTTACTCATTTTTTTAGTATTCAGTGGTCAGTAGTTAGTTTATGTAAAGTGGTCAGTGGTCAGGTTTTTAGTGGTCAGCCTTATAAAAGTGGTCAGGTTTTTAGTACTCAGTATTAGTCTTTCACTATATACTTTTAATAAACTGAATACTAAAAATCTGAACACTAAAAAAAGGTTACTTTTTAAAAAATTGGTTTAATAACAAATCCGTAGCTGTATTCGCTTTGTGTTAATACATATTGTTCGTGGGGCGGTAATCCCCAGCTGTTGTCTCCTCCTAATCCGCGTTGGGTTAAATCAACACAAACTACTACTTCATTTCTCGGAGTAATATCGCTGGAGTGAATATTCTTTTTAGAAATTCCTCCGTCAAAATCACTTGGATAGTTATTCAAAGTACTCATAGCTAAAGTTTGCAGACCTTTTATTTCCAAGCCATTTCCTTTATTGCTTGACAATTTAAACCAGCGTATATCGGTCTTGTATCCATTTTCTTGTGGGCGTGTATAAGGCACATACTGGTCTGCAACTTTACTATTATAAATTCCTTTGAACGATGACGTTTTTCTATCCGGATAATTTTCTAACGGGCCTCTTCCGTAATAATCCAGATTCTCTAATGTATTTTTTAAAGTGAAAATCATTCCGAAACGAGGTAATTCAGGAACAGGATTTGCACCTTTTTTATAAGAAGCTTGAATCTCCAAAGCGCCGTCATTTCCTAATGCATATTTGATGGTATAATCTGATGCAATATCATTCAGTTTTAATTTTGCAACGATATATTTCTGACCGTTTTCTTCTGTCTGCTGAATACTTTCTAAAGAAGTATTTTTTCCTGCCGTTCTCCAAACATTCGTTCTAATCTGCATTTTATTCCCGATATCATTATCGGTTGGCGCTCTCCAGAAATTAGGTTCAGGATATTGTTTGAAATACTCTTCGCCTTTTACACTGTAATAAGAAATTAATCCAGTCGATTTGCTGATTTTAACCTCAACATTATCTGAAGTCAAAACAAACTGGTCTTTTTCATCCTGAATTTTAGCCGAGTTTTCTTTTTCCGATTTTTCGAAATACTTTCCGTCTTCGATTACAAATTGTTCTTTGGCAATTTCGAAGTTTTGAGGAAATAATTCAGAGCCTGTTTTCGTGTAAGCAAAAACATTCACTAAATATTCTGTTCCTTCTTTTGACTGTAATTTTGGCAAATCAATTTTAAATTGCTTTTTTGTTTTTGGATCTAAAGCAACATTCAGAGTTCCTTCTTTGATTACTTTTCCGTTTTCTAAAACCTCATATTTAAAGTTATATTTACTGAGGTTCGTAAATCCGAAATCATTATTAATTTCGATTATTCCGTTTTTGATATCAACAGCTTTAAACAAGATATTCTGATATACTTTTTTCACTTCAAAAGCTCCAGGATGCGGCGTTCTATCAGCATATACCAATCCGTTGTGACAGAAATTTTCATCGTTTAGATAATTCTGGCTTCCCATGTCACCGCCGTAAGCCCAATATTCTCGGCCTGCTTCATCTTTTCTTTTATACCCTTGATCTACCCAATCCCAGATAAAACCGCCCTGCATATTTTTGCTGCCGCGAATGATATCCCAGTATTCTTGAAAATTCCCGCTGCTGTTTCCCATCGCATGTGAATACTCACACATAATGTATGGACGTGAAACTTGTTTGCGTGCCGCATATTCCTTCATGTATTCGATTGTTGGATACATCGGACAAACAATATCTGTGTTTTCGTTTTCTTTTGCCTGCTCAAACTGAACCAATCTAGAATTGTCTCTTTTTTTGATCCATTTATAGGCTTTATGAAAAACAGGTCCGTTGGCACTTTCATTTCCTAATGACCAAATAATTACCGATGGCATATTTTTATCTCTTTCAACCAAACTGTAAATTCGGTCTAAATGTGCTTCTCTCCATTCCGGAAGAAAGCCCGGATTCGTTTTTGGATTCATCCATTTTAAAGGCTGTCCCTCTACTCCCATTCCATGACTTTCAATATTGGCTTCATCCACCAAAAACAAACCGTATTTGTTACATAGTTTTACCCATAAAATATTGTTGGGATAATGACTGCAGCGAACGGAATTAATATTCAGCTGTTTCATCATTTTGATGTCTTTCATCATCGTCGCTTCATCCTGATAATGTCCTGTTTCTGGATTGTGTTCGTGAATATTTACACCATGAACCATCAATCGAACTCCGTTTACCAATAATTGGCCGCCTTTTAATTCAACTTTTCTAAATCCGATTTGTGTTCCAACCGTTTCTACAATTTCTCCTTTTGCATTTTTTAAAGTCAAAACCAAGGTGTACAAATTGGGTGTTTCACTGCTCCATAATTTCGGGCTCGACACATTCTGAGCAAAATTGATAGTTTGAACTTTCGATGCTTCAAAATTGATATTGATTTCTTTAGTGAATACATTTTTCCCTGAAGCATCTACTAATTTAGCAACCAATTTTTGACTGTTAACAGCAGTTGCAGTCAGATTTTTTAAACTCACATCAACACTTAAACTTCCGTTTTTGTACTTCGCATCTAAATCTGGTTTCGCAAAAAAGTCTGAAATTCGAACATTATCAGTGCTGTATAAATACACATTTCTGTCAATTCCAGAAAGTCTCCACATATCCTGATCTTCCAGATACGAACCATCGCTCCATCTGTAAACTTCTATTGCCAAATCATTTTTTCCAGGTTTTAAATATTTAGAAATATCAAATTCT
This sequence comes from Flavobacterium sp. HSC-32F16, assembly GCF_024171645.1. Lineage (GTDB taxonomy): Bacteria > Bacteroidota > Bacteroidia > Flavobacteriales > Flavobacteriaceae > Flavobacterium. The sequence goes on from NZ_JALKAC010000003.1 coordinate 315,891, forward strand.
GCTGGACTTTTGGTGTTTTCTGTGTAACCTACTTTTTCACCGTTTACCCAAATATACATAGCTGCTGTTCCTGCTTCAAAATGAAGAAAAACATGTCTGTTTTTCCAGTTTTCAGGCAGTACAAAATCTTTTTTATAAGAACCCACAGGATTGTCCCAATGATTGATAAATGGCGGATTTTTTTCGAAAGGATAGGTCATGTTAGTATAAATAGGCACACCATAACCGTGCAATTCCCAATTCGACGGCACTTGAAGTTCTTTCCAATTTAAAGTACTGAAATCCGTTTTGTAAAAATCTTTCGGACGCTCATCTGGTGTCGGCGACCAAGAAAATTTCCATTGACCGTTTAAAGAAAAATACCAAGGCGAATTTTCATATTTATCCATTATTGCAGAAGTTTCATCTGCATAAGGAAGAAAAGCAGCACGAGCCGGTTCTCTGTTAATTTGAAATACTTCTGGATTCTCCCAATCGTTACGTCCTTTTTCTTGCGCTAAAACAACTGTACCGCAAAGTACAAATAGGCTTAATAAAAGTATTTTGGTTTTGATATTCTGCATTATTTTGGTTTTAGATAGCTTTCAACTGAAATTCTTGATATTTCTAGAAGTTCAATTTTTCAGGCAAATATTTAGCAACTAATTCTTTATAATAAGGAAGTAATGCTTTTACATCTGGTTTAACGGGAGCTTTAGTATATAAATCATACGGATTGAACTTTCTAACCCAGTCAAACATTTCAATGTCTTTTTCATTCATTAAATGTGCGTAAGCATTTTCTTTATGCTGAGAATAAAAAGAGTGATAACGAATCATGTACAAAGCTGGATCTGGAAGATAATCTTTCATAATCTGGTACAAATATTCGTCGTGTCCCCAGCTCATTTTTACATTATCAAGTCCACAGTTTTGGGTGTAGATTCCTAATTTGGTATTGAATCTCTCATCTGTATAATCTGGATTTTCTTTGAAAAATTCTGAATACACAATTTTATCCGAATACGCACATCCCACCGGAAAGGTATCGCCAACCACAGCCCATTGCGGTTCGCCGAACAAACATAAAACTTTACCTAAATCGTGAATAAAACCTGTCAGTACAAACCAATCCGGATGACCATCGGCACGAATGGCTTCTGAAGTCTGTAAAAGGTGCTGTGTTTGGTCTAAGTCAATATCTGGGTCACTGTCGTCTACAAGTGTGTTTAAAAACTCAACAGCTTCCCAGATTGACATTTCTTTTCTATTAAATTGCAGAAATTCCTGTTCTTTACTGCATACGAAGTCATAAGTTTGATAGGTATGGTTTATTCTGTAAAACTCCTTAACGGTTTCTACTCTTTCCGAATCAACATAATTCCTGAATTCTTCTTTCTGCTTTTCTTTTACATCTTCATTTTCTTCAGAAGGATCAGGATATCGCATTAACAAATCATCTTCCCACTCATCTAAATTTTTCAACGGATTGTCTGTGTCTATATGCTTTTTCATAATGGTTAATAGTTAAAAGTTAATAACACAAAAATAGAATTACATACTCTTTTCAAAATGGATTAATACATCAAAAACATGGATAAATTTGATTATTGTAGGATTTTTACATATTATAACGGATGATTTTTTAATCACAGCATATCAAACATAGCCCGTAGTTTCAACCATGGGAACATCACGAGAAAATTTGAATTTCAAATATAGCCTGTCGTTTCAACCACAGGGGCATTGCGAGAAAAATTAGATTATGGATATGCATCTTAGATATACGTTGCGTCCCCGTGATTGAAACCACGGGCTATGTTTGAAATAATACAAAAAAATCTTTGTCAAAGTTTTAAACTTTGACAAAGATTAATCTCATATAAATTCTTAAAAATTAGTGCAATACGCAGCAAAAGAAAAAACCTAATTAATCAATTTACTTGGAGGAAAACCAAACTGCTTTTTAAAACAACGGCTGAAATATAACGGATCATTAAAACCAACTAAGTTCGTTACTTCAGAAACATTATACTTTTTACTTTTTAGCAGTTCAGCCGATTTTTTCAAACGAATGGTTCTAATAAATTCATTAGGAGCCAAATCTGTTAATTCCTTAATTTTTCGGTATAATTTTGAAGAACTTACGCCTAATTTATCACATAGGAAATCTGTAGAAAGATCCACTTCACTTAAATTATCATTAATCAGATTAGTCACTTTTTCCATAAATTCTTCATCAATTGGAGAATGTGTCAGCATGCTGACTTTACTTTCTACCTCACCAGAAAATTTCTGTTTCAATTCTAATCTTGATTTAACCATATTTTCTATCACTGTTTTCAGTAATAAAGGTTCAAAAGGTTTTACTAAATAACCATCAGCGCCTGTATCGTAACCTTTTACTTTATCCATATTTTCAGAAAGCGCAGTCAGCATTATAACTGGAATATGGCTGATGAATTCGTCATTTTTAAGTTCACGGCAGAATTCTAGTCCATCCATAACAGGCATCATGACATCAGTAACACATAGAATAGGTTTTATTTGTCGGCAGATTTTTAAACCTTCCAATCCGTTTTCTGCCTCATAAACCTTGTAATAATCAGACAAATAATCCACCAGATATTTTCTAAGTTCGTTATTATCTTCGATTACTACTATTTTTTCTTTTAAATCGGTATTTTGAATAATTTTCTTAGCTGCTTTTTCTGGAATCAGCATACTCAAATTGTCATTTTTAAGTGCATATTCAAACACTTCTTTATGCTCGTAAGAATCGCGGTCAATTGGAATTTCGACTCTAAATGTACTTCCTTTTCCTGGTGTGCTTTCTACCGAAATGCTTCCTTTATGAATTGCTACTAAAGATTTTACCAGAGACAAACCAATTCCAGATCCTGTATTATTGGCTTTACTATTGGTTGCCTGATAAAAACGTTTGAAAATCTTTTCCTGACTTTTTAATGGAATTCCAATTCCATCATCGGTAACTTCAATTACCAGAATATCTTCAACGGTATCTTTCAGTCTGACATATAAATCTATGTTTCCATTTTTGTTGGTAAACTTTAAGGCATTCGACAAAAGATTGTACAGAATCTTATCATATTTATCATTGTCCAGCCAGCCGTTTATTTCATCATCTTCGGTAATAAAGTTGAGCTTAATCTTTTTATTATAAGCCATTTCCTTAAAGGAATCAAAGATATTTTTAGAATATGATAAAATATCGGTTTTAGTTACTTTCAGTTTTAACTCTCCCGATTGTGCTTTTCTAAAATCCAAAACCTGATTTACCAGATTTAATAATCTGCTGGCATTTTGATAAATCAGATTGTAACGGCTTTTTTCATAATCGGTTGCATTACTGCTTTCATCCAAAAGCTGTTTGGCCGGTCCTAAAATTAACGTTAACGGCGTTCTCAATTCATGCGAAATATTCGTAAAAAAACGTAATTTCTCGTTGTTCAATTTTATATCATGTTCCCTGTTTACTTTTTCGGTAAGCAGTTCTTGTTTTAGGCGGATTCGGTTTTTTATTTCTTTTCTAATAAAATAAAAGACTCCAAATAAAAGCGCAAAGAACATTAAAAAAGATGTCGGCGTTAACCAAAATGGAGGCAGTATTTTAATTTTATAAGAAATCGTTTTACTCCAATATCCGTCGCTGTTACTCGATCTGATTTTAAAAGTATAATTTCCTGGGTAAAGGTTGGTATATTGAACTATTCTCGAAGTACTATTTGCCGTAATCCAATGTTTATCAAAACCTTCCAGCATATACTGAAATTTATTCAGCTTTTCGTTGGCAAAAGACGGTGCCGAAAACTGAATCGAAAAGTTTCGGTTTTTATGACTTAATTCTATTTCGTTGCCATAATTCAGATCTTTTGAAAGCGGTACTTCGCCATTAATTTCCATTTCTGGAAAAACTTCCTCGTTTTGAATTTTAAATTCGGAAATAACAGGTAATGGTGACCATTTATTTCTTTTCATGGCTGGAGGTGAAAAAGAAATAATTCCGTTTTTTCCACCTAAAAATATATTCGAATTATTGAAAAGAAAAAAGCCGCTTGAACTAAAAACATCTAATCTGTTTCCACTATTTACATGATAAATACTGATTTCTTTTAAATTTGATTTAACAAAAGCAATATTATTATTGTTGATATTCAGCCAAAGATTTCCATTGGCATCCGATAAAATATCTGTAATCCATTTACCAGAAAGTTCTTTTAGATTTTTTACGGGTTCAAATTCATTTAATTTTGGATTAAACAAACACAATCCAAAACGTGTTGATGCCCAAATTTTGCCTTTGGCATCGACCAAAACATCGCTTACATTTTCGTCATGAGGAACACCATTTTCCTTGATAAAAAGTGACGAATACGTTTCTATTTTTCCTGAATTACTATTGTATTTTACAACGCCGGTTTCAGTCGCAAACCAGACATTATTTTTAGCATCTCTTTCGATCGCATTGATCTGAAAATCCGGCAGCAGCTTACTGGAAGTCTGAACTTCTAAAGTTTTAGTATTCAAAATTACAGCTCCTTCGCCAAAAGAACCAACGATCATCGAATCGTCACTAATTTTACTAAAGGCAAAAACAGGCGATTTTTCGAATCCTGCTTTTATTTCTCTCGAAGAATTGGTGAGGTAATTATAAACCAGAATATTTCCGTCCCACAAACCGCAATAAAAAATCTTTCCGTCATCAGAATAAATGCTGGCGATATCTTTTCCTGTATTATGTAACGGAGTTGAGCCTTTTGTGTTCGAAATAAAAAGTCCGTTATGGTATGTGGCTACAATCACTTTTTCGTCATAGGTTTTGGCAAAACCTCTTATACGAGGCGCTTGATTGCCAATAGAACGCGAAATATCTTTATTTAAAGTAAACTGATTTTCATAAGGATCGTATTTGTCCAATCCGTCTTCGGTTCCAATCCATAAGACTCCCGAAGCATCAAAATAAAGTGCCGAAATTAAATTATCAATAAGCGAAGTATCATCGGATAAAATCGAATAATACCATTTGTAATTTCCTGTCTGAATGTCTTCTAACTGATTGCAAACCAATAATCCGCCAAGAGTTCCAACCCAATATTTACCATCTGGCGCTCGTGCAACCGACAAAAAATAAGGACCTAAAGCGCCTCTAACCTGCTTATTTTCAATATACAAATTAACAAACTTATCGGTTGCTTTATCTAGTTTATACAAACCTTCGCGCGTGCCCACAAAAATATCTGATTTGGCATCTTCGTAGATAAAATTGATATATGGATTTTTGATATTTGAATTGGGTACCGAAAGGTTGTAATAATTAATTCTGACGATAGCACCTTTTGCATCCATTGTTATTTTTGCGACACCGCTTTTTTCATAACTTCCAACCCATACATTGCCTTTTTTATCTTCGAAAATTTCTTTAACGTAATCAAATCCCTTGATAGTAATTTTCTCAAATCTATTTTGTTTCAAAGAGAACAAGTACATTCCTTTTGTTTTGGTTCCGACCCAGACTCTTTTAAATTTATCGACGTAAACCGATCTTACCTCATCATCTGGAAGACTATTTGGATCGTCTTTTTTATTGAAAAAAGTGGTAAAAACATGCGTATCCATTTTGAAGAGTGTCAGTCCTTTTCGGGTTCCAATCCATAGATGATTAGAGTCTTCGTCGAGTTCTAAAGCAGTAATATCATCATTGTATAATTTATTTTTTCCAGGAGTAGAACTCATGTAATTTTTGAACTGATATCCATCAAAACGGTTTAGTCCCGAGAAAGTTCCAAACCACATAAACCCTTTTTTGTCCTGCACAATATGGCGCACCGAATTATGAGACAATCCGTTATTGTCGTTATAATGCGCAAATTTTATATTCTGTGAATACGAATAATAAAAAAAGACCGATAACAAGAATATAAAAAAGGATTTTTGACTCATCGCAATAAATTATAAATGCAATTTAATCTTTTTGATTCAATTAATATCAAAATTATTTAACAGATAAATTATGAATCCTGTTATTTTTGAGATCAATATTAAAATGATCGGAAGGATCGCCATTCATGGTTTTCCAAAAAATCGCTGCCCACAAAATCAGTTTTGGATCATTTGATTTTTTTAACTGTCTGCATATCAATTCGTACTGTTTTAATCTCTTGTTTCCAATTTCAGAAAAAGCTAATTCATCAGCACTTTTTAATCGAAAAAAATCGAAAATCATATCAAAGCCTGTCCAAGTTTCAAAATCAGAAAGTGCTAGCGAATTCTCTTTCAAATCTTTACCAACTTCTTCTGCATTTTTATTTTTTTCTAATAAATCTTTACCAGAAAGTTTCTCGATCGATTTTAAGAAATCGGCAGGAAAATCTTCAGGCAAGAATCGTAAACGCACTAACTCTTTTAAATGCCAATTGGTAAATGCCGCATAATCTTTTGCTTTCAGGATTTCTTTATTCCAAATGTTTGTGCTTTTAATTTTCTCTAAATGAGCATATTCTTCTTCATAAAAAGGAAATAAACTATTGAATTTATCTATTTTTCCAACGATGATCGTTTCTACTTCTAATTCAGAATTAGAATGAATCGTCAATATTTTATAAGCCGGCATATAGGCGGCAAGCGAAGGTGTTTGAATATTAAAAAGCGTATTTCCTTTTGCAGAAGTTCTCACGCCTGTATCGTTGATGTGCATGTGACCTCCAAAATGAATCTGAATACCGGCATCTGCAAATTGCTCTGCGACTTCTTCATTGGGAACTCTTTGTAATTGCATTTTGTTTGCACCAAAAAGCTGTTTTAATTCAGGCGAAGCATCATCATTAAAGTCAACCATCGGATAATGACTGAAAGCAATGAGTATCTTCCCTTTTTGTTTCGCTTCCGCAGAAACTTTTTTCACCCAATTTAAAAGGTGATTTTTATAAATAAGAACGTTATTATAACCTGTATTCGCTCCCGAAAAATCATGCGGATCATTTGGTTTTCCTGATAATTTTTCACTCGGAACATACGCATTCGCATCAATCGCCAAAAGCCAGATTCCTTTAATGGGTTCAACCAAATAACTGGCATCGGGCAGATACAAATTGGTGTTTTTTATTAGATACGTTCTTTTTTCTAAAACGGATTCTTTTTGAGCTTCTTCAAAATTATAATTATCATACTTGTAATTCGAAAAAGGAGTTTCCCAATATATATCACTCTTCTTTGGAAAGAAACCAAAATCATGCATTTCGTGAATCGTTTCCTGGTAACCCCAATTTTTTATATCGGCTGTAATAATGGGTTCGAGTTCGGTTTTATTTTTATTAAAATTATCTGAAGAACTGCTGATAATCTGTTCTTTTCCGTCTTTACCCAAGAAATCAGTTTTAACAGCATCCTGCGAAAACGGTCTTACCACATCGTGATTTCCTGTAGTGACATAAAAAGAGATCCCGTATTTTTGAGTATAATCATTGAGTATTTTTCGCAGTCCGCGAACGTGAACAGGTTGTCCATCGTCGCTGAAATCGCCTGGAAGTACGACTTGTTTAATACCTCTTTTAACGATATCATTTAAGGCTTGTAAAAAAGCAAAATAATTTTCGTTGAAAATTCTCGTAGAATGCAACTGAGAATTCATGGTTCTAATATTGGCAAATTCGCCTGTTACCGGATTTGGAATTCCCTGATAATTGCTGTCTTCGAATTTGGCAAAAATATCCTGTAAATGAGCATCGGCTATAAAAGCAATTTGAACCTCTTTTTTAGTGTTCTGCTGTGATTTGCAGGAATATAAAAAGAATAATATTACTAATATAGCCGATATTCTAAACATGTATTTTGTTTGCTTTATTTTTTAATATACGCTTCCAATTTATCTAAAGTGTTTAATTCTGTTTCTCTTGCACATGAAGATAAAATGGTTGTCTCTAAGTTTTTTGCTGGTTTTGAAATCAGCAAATACTGTGTTCCATCATCTGTATTTTTCTCAAAATCTTTTGGGTTGTACTTAATTGCGCCTCCAACCTCAACAATTTCAGCAGCAACGTCTTCTGGATGTTTTCCCCAAACTGCGATGTAATTTGCACCTTTTTTTGTTGCAGAATCTTTAAAGTAATTCACTCCTGTTGCAAATTGTACTTTTTCTCCAGTTAAAGAAACAGCTTCTACTTTTGCTTCTCTTTTACCAGAAAATACGGTGACACGAACTAAAATATCTACTTTTTTTCCTTTGTACGGAACGCCTCTTGAAATCATTTCCATCCAAGAAGTGGTATCTGTTTTCCCCACTCTTGCCAAACGATTGGTTACCGGATTTAAAGGCACAACTTTCTCTCCGTCCCAAAGTTTTACTCCTCCTAAACCTACAGTAGAAGCCACTTTATAATAATCGGCTCCCCATCCTTGTTTTTGCTGTTCTGGTGTTGGATACCAATTTGCTTTTCTTAATTCTAAGCCTGGTTTGGCTTTAGAATAAACGTCAATTGCTACTTTATCACTGAAATAAATTCGCAATGCCATCCATTCGTTTTCAACTGCCGGACCGTGATGTCCGATTGTTTTATATAAATCTCCTGATTCTGAGCCGATATCTGTTAGATACGTAATTTTATCCGACTTCATGTACAAACTGTTGTCTGTATTATTCTGTCCAAAACAAACACAGCAAAAAAGTAAAGAGGTTACGATAGATAGTTTCATAATTTAAAAATATTATAGTTTAAGTGTAATTCCTGTAAATTTAAAAAACAAGTTTCAACAATCTACCAAGAATTCTATCTATTGTTTGGAAATTATCAATTTATATCGAAAATGTGAAAAATCTTAAACTATAAAATTTCATTTTTACTTTTCTAATTCTATTTTTTTGCCACAGATTAACAAGAGTAGCACAGATTAAATTAGTTTCGTTTAAAAATCCTTCTAATCCTTTTAATCTGTGGCTTTAAAAAAATTAATAAGCTACATGGCGGTCATCTTTTAATTTTATTAATCCACTACTTTTACTAATGTTGGATTAATTCCTAATGGGTTCTTAATTACTTTACAGATCAAAGGAAACTCCGGATTTTTTATAATCCACATTTCGGTTTCGTCTATCTGTGCTTTTACATGCAAGGCATCGACTGCTTTTCCATCAATTGAAACCTCACTTTTGTCTTCGCTTTTATCCAAAACATAAGTTGTGTTATTGTACACAAATGAATTGTTTTTTACTAAATCCTGATAAGCCGACTGCGAAATCATAAAGAATGTTTCGGTTGGTTTTAAGTTCAGAACCGGCGCATATTCTCCCTGATTATAACTTAATTCAGTTCCACTTTTTAGGGCTTCAGGAAGCATTACTATTTTACTTTTTACTCCTCTTGTTTCTAGTTTAAAAGCTAATCCATTATTTGATGTTTCTGCTGTAAGCTGTAAAGTTCTGGTTTGTCCGTGCAGTTTACAGACGTAATGCAGCTGTGTATTATTTTTTATTGTTGGAATGTAATTCTGTGCCGTTCCTTTCTGATAAACAATACAGAAAAGAATCATTAAAAATATATTTTTCATCTTGTTCATCATTTATTTTGCTGGTGGTAAAATTGTTGTTCCCCAAGCTGAAGGTTTCGAATCCATTTCTAAAACTAATTCTCCGCCATTATTAATATCCTCATGTAAAATCCATGCTTTGTTGTATGGTTTTCCGTTTAACAATGCCGTTTTGATGTATTTGTTTTTATCACTCATTTTTTTAGTGGTGATTTTAAAACTTTTACCGTTTTCCAATTTTACAACCGTTTCTTTTATCAAAGGCGTATTAATCAAATAATAAGGCTGTCCTGCATTTGGATATAATCCCATCATGTGGAAAGCCAGCCAAGAAGACATCGCTCCAGAATCGTCATTTCCGGGAAGTCCTTCTCTTGAAGTATTGAAATTATCCTTGATAATGGTTCTGATTCTATCGCTGCTTAAATAGGGTTTTCCAATCCAATGATACAAACAAGGTGTAAGAAATGAAGGTTCATTGGCAACATTGAATAAATTATTATCGAAGAAAATATCCAATCGTTTTTCAAATGCTTTTTCTCCGCCTGATTTTTTTACCAATTCCGGAATATCGTGCGGCAAACTAAACGAATATTCCCAAGAAGTTCCTTCGTAGAAAAACACGCACCAATGGCAGACATACCAAGGCGATTCGATAATTACAGGTGTATATTTAAAAGTTGGTTTTTGGATTTTTGATTCTCCGAAAATAACATCATCCAGCCAATTTCCGTCTTTGTCTTTTGGCATAATAAAACCTTTTGCACCGTTATTTTCATAATCTGCACGCCATAAATTCTGCCAGCTTTCGGCTTGTTTCATGTATTGATTATACAATTCTGTTTTGCCTAAACCTTTTGCTACCGTTGCAATATTATAATCGTTGTACGAATAATCGATTGTTCTGTTTCCTGCGCGGTCTGTGCCGTAAGGAACGTAACCTAATTTAAGATAATCTAAAAGTCCGCCTCGTCCTTCTTTTTCTTCATTTCCTCCCGGAGGCACTGTCGCGTCTTTGATCATGGCCTGTAAAGCCAGTTCATAATCTATTCCTTTTAGGTTTTTCACAAAAGCGTCTGCAATTACAACCTCAGTGTTAGAACCTCCCTGAGTTCTTCCATTATAGTTGCCGCTTCTTCCTTCGGGCATATAACCTTCGCGTTTGTAAATATTCAGCATGGCGTTGATAATTTCTACTTTACGTTTAGAATCAATTAATGTAATTAACGGACTTGAAGTTCTAAACGTGTCCCAAATTGTATAAAAATCATCGTAATACGGTTCGTCGTTTGTCCATAACGGATTTTCTCCTGTTCTGTCAACGGGCATAATCATCGTATGATACAAACCAGTGTAGAACATTTTTCTATATTCGACAGAAGTATCTTCAGATAATTGAATTCGGCTTAATAAATCTTCCCATTTATTTTCTAAAGCGGTTAAAACGGTATTGAAATTCCAATGCGGAATTTCGGTTTCTATATTATTTTTGGCTTTTAATTCACTTAAAAAAGAAATTCCGATTTTGACATTTAATTCTTCTTTTCCTGAATTTCCAAAAGAAAGTAAAGCTCCTGTTTTCTTTCCAGAATCAAACTGCGCTTTTTGATTGCTGTAAAATTTACCGTCTTTAAAAGTGACATATTTTGCGATTGGCTGATCGAAAACGGCCCAGAAATAAACTGTATAAGCGCGTCCGTTGTTCCACCCGCCTCTTATTCTGCTGTACCCTCTTACTTCTGTATCTGAAACTATTTCGATCTGAGAGCCTACAAACTGCTGTGCTTCTCTGGCATCTGGAATCTTTTCTTCTCCAAGGAAAAATCCAGGGTCAATTTTTAATTCCTTTGATTTATTTTTTGGATAGGTTATTCTATAAAATGAAACTTTTTCTCCAGTTGTAATTTCTGTTTTAATGTTATTCTCTTTGAAAACCGTTTCATAATAACCCAGTTTTACATTTTCTTCGGCTCTGTAGGAAGTCTGATCCATTTTGTCTAAAGCTCCAGAAAACGGCATAATTAAGATGTTCCCATATTTTGGACCTCCGCCAGTTCCGCTCACGTGAACCTGACTGAAACCTGTTACTTCTTTCGGCATTGGAAGCCAGCCGCTGTTTGGACTTGAGGTACAGTCTGGGCTTGGTTTTACCATTCCGTACGGACAGGAAGGTCCAATAAAAACCCTGCCCACTCCTTCAGAACCGATCATTGGGTCGACGTATTGATGGACTGTTTTTTGGGAATAAGAAGTTATCGCAAACAAAAGTGATATTCCTAAAAGTATATTTCTATTGTATATTTTCATTGCTTCTTTATTTTTACTTTCTTCCTGACATCTGCAGGATCAGCTCTCCTCCGTTTGTAATCTCTTTATGAGTTAATGTAAAATCTTTTACGTACTTATTATTGTATTTTAGGTCTTGTATGTAAACGTTTTCATTACTATTATTTTCTGCTTTTATGACAAATGTTTTACCTGAATAATATTTCGGATTTAATGTTATAGTGATTTTATTGAAGATCGGACTGCCGATTTGATAAACAGCATCTTGGTCTGTTCCTCCGTTCATTTGAAATAAACCTAATTTCAACAGAACATTAAGGCTTCCCATTAACCCCTGATCTTCGTCTCCGTTATAACCCGTTGCAGGCGATAATCCGCTGAAAGTTTCCTTTACAACATTTCTAGTCCAATACTGCGATAAATCGGGTCTTCCTAAAACGGTAAATATATTCGAAGTCTGCATAGACGGCTGATTTCCAAAATTTACTGGAATTCTGCTAAACTCTGGATGTAATTCTGCATCGTGCGATGTACCAGAAGTATACTTTTGCTTTTTAGCCGTTTCAAATTGCGCATTTAATTTTGCTGCTGCTTTTTCTTTTCCGCCCATTAAATCAGCCAAACCTAAAATATCATGCGGTACAAACCAAGTCGATTGTGCTCCGTTTGATTCTATAAATCCGTTTTCATATTGATATGGATCGTAATTTTCGCGCCATTTTCCATCTGCATTTTTCGGACGCATCCAGCCTATTTTAGCATCAAAAACATTTTTATAGTTTTCGGCTCTTTTCATGAAATATTGATAATCTTCTTCGTGATTTAACTTTTTTGCCAATTGAGCCAAAGTCCAATCTTGATAGGCATATTCTAAAGTCTGGCTTGCTCCGTCTTCGTGGCTTCCAAAATTTCCGTCTGGAAGCGGATACGGCACATATCCTTTTTCTAAATAATATTTTAAACCTCCGCCAATATTGGTATTGTGTTCATACCCTGCTTTTTCCATAATACCGCCAGGCATATGATTTTTTTTAAGGGCGATATAAATTTCCTCTAAATTTTCTTTTACAATTCCTTTTTGAATGGCGCTCACAATAAATGGCGTTGCAGACGCTCCGGTCATTACGTAAGTGTCATTTCCTCCCGAAGGCCCGCGCGGAATTATGCCGCCGTCTTTGTAATACTGCATTAATGAATAGACAAATTCTTCCATGATTTCTGGATAAACCAATCCCCAAAGGTTGTTTATTGTCCATTGTGCCCCCCAAAAAGCATCTGAATTATAGTGGTTGAATTTTGGTTTTCCATCAGTATTTAATGGCAAATGCCCTATCCTGAATTTGTCTCCTGTATTATCAGGATAGGCTCCATTTGCATCACTAATCATTTTTCTCCCTTGCAGGGCATGCCATAAATCAGTGTAAAATCTTCTTTGGTCGGTTTCAGTTCCACCTTCTACTTTTATTCTTCCTAATAAATTGCTCCACTCTTTTCTGGAATCGCCAACGGTTTTATTGAAATCCCAATGTGGTAATTCGATTGCAATATTGTTATTGGCATTTTCAATTGATGTATAAGAAATGCCGACTTTCATCAATACTTGTTCTTTGGTTTTACCAAAATGTATCAAATAATTTCCAGTTGCATTATCTCTTTCAACAGAAGAAATTGGCTCATTTGTTTTAACTTTAAAAAATACAGTTAACGGTTTCGGACGTCTAAAATTGGTACTTAAAACCAAAGATCCGGAAAGCTCGAAATCATTGTTTTTTTCTAATTTTCCGTTTGTGTTTTCGCAAGGTCCTAAAATGGTATTCAAATTAAAAAGAACTGCTTTTTGTGCTTTTTCGGGAAATCTATATTTATGAAAACCAACTCTAGGTGTGCTGGTTAATTCTGCAGTTATTTGATATCTATCCAGTTTTAATGAATGATATCCCGGTGTTATTATTTCTTTATCATGATTGAATTTGGAGTAAAAATCTTTAAAAACAGTCTTTTTATTTTCCTCCGAAATGGTCACCGGCATGACGGATACACCCGACATCTGCCATTCGTGTACGTGGCTGAAACCTTTGACTGTATCTGTCGTATATTTGTAACCGCCTCCCCAATCTCCTTTAATTTCTGTATCGGGATTTAAGTTTACCATACCAAAAGGACGGCTTGCTGATGAAAAGTAAAACCATCTTGAATTTTCGGTGTCCAGCAACGGATAAACCATATCTGAAATTTGTTTCTTTTGCAAAGAAAGTTTTTTCTGGGCGCTGCATGACACTAAAAAAATAAGTGTTAGACTTATTGCAATATGTCCTATTCTATAGATTTTTTTAAATTCCATTTATTCTTATATTGATTGGGCAATAGTGATTTTGAGCAGGATTGTTTGTTTTGATTTTTTTGAATCGAAAATCTAAGGCAAAGGATTCCTTGTGAGAATTACAATAAATTCTCAAAACAGTAACTTAAAGAATGTTACAAAGCTTAATCTTTCAATTATTTTTCCGAAACGACATTCAACTAAGCTTTGTGTTCATTCAAACAAACAAAAACCGAACTGATTTTCATGAGCAACTACGAAATCAGCTTACTCTTAGTAAAAAAGGAGAAGAGTTTTGCTCTCCTCTCCTTTTAAAATTAAAATGCTAACAAGGTGCGTACTTAACTAAATTCTTATCTTAATATCCGTCGTTCTGAGTTAGAGCCGGATTTAAAACCATTGCATTTGTTGGAATTGGGAAAACTCGTCGATATGTATCTGTATTGGTTTTGTAACCCCATTGTCCTTCGTATTTTCCAAAACGGATCATGTCGTTTCTATGCCAGGCTTCCCAAGCAAATTCTCTACTTCTTTCTCTGTAAAGATCTTCCAGTGATACACCGCTTAAGGCTGCAGAAGTAGTACGATTAGAACGAACCATGTTTACTAATGCGTCTGCACTTTGTCCTAAAGTCGCCGCTCCGCCGCGTAAGATTGATTCCGCTTTCATTAAAAGAACATCTGAATAACGCAAGAAAGGAACATCATTTTTTTGGTTACGGTTTGTTGACGTTGCATCTGGATAGAATTTGACATTTCTATATCCCATATTCCAAGCGATTTCATCGTTTCCAAGGTCAAATAAAGGTACACTTTGGCGAGGTATAATATCTGGTGTTAAATTTACCTGATACGTAAAAGCCGCCCCACCATCAGATCCAGTGTAAAATTGATCGTATCCTTTTTTGGTTGTAGTCACCATTACCGGCGTTACACCGTCATTCATAAATTGAAGTCCTGTAAGCCATTGTCTGTTACGAATATCATTTGCATCATTAAAGTAGGCATAGAATTCTGGCAGCGTACTTCTAGGTGCACTTGGTGTGTAAGGAAGTCCAAACTTAGCTCTTTCTGAACGTGGCACATCATAACGTGCATGGTACATTTGTCCGTTATAACCAACTGTAACTGCTGCTGGATCGTAAGGAACTGCAAAAATGAATTCTTTCATCAACGGTCCGTTAGTTGGGTAAAACATTTGAAGGTATGAAGCTCTTGGCTCAACAACATACAAACCTGAATTAATTACCTCATCGCAGGCCGCAATACACTCTGTATAACGTGCTGTTCCTGTATAAACATTTGCATTCAAATACAACTTTGCTAACATTGCATTAGCAGTTTGTTTATTTGGTCTTCCGTAAGTGGTAACACCAGCTGCAGGATTTAAATTAGAAACAGAACTTTTTAGTTCTTTCTCAATAAAATTGAAAACTTGTGCTCTAGGCGTTTTAGCGTGAGATGTAAAATCTCCGTATAAAGTATCCAATGGAACATCTCCGTAACTATCCATTAACATGAAATAAGAAATGGCACGCATTGTTTTCAACTCAGAAATCAACGTTTTTTTCTCTGCTCCTTCAGGCATTGTCTGTCTTAAAATAGAAATTGCCTGATTGCTTGTCCCGATCACCTTAGATGACCAATCCCAAAGACTTCCTACAATTCCATTATCTGCATTCCAGTCGTGGTAATGCATTGCAATGTAGTTTCTGTTATCAAACCAGTTTCCTCCTCTTGCCGGCAGAATAGCTTCGTCTGTAGATAAAGATTGCGACCACCACCATGCAAATGAAAACTCACCGCGGAAAGCTGCATAAACCGGCCCTGTTGTTTGAATATATTGTGTTGAGTTTTGTGGAAATACTTCAGGTGTCAACTGTGTTGTAATAGGCACCTCTAGATCATCACAAGACCATACTAAACCAGCCATAAGTACTGGAAGTCCTAAATATTTTAATATCTTTTTCATAATTTTTAGCATTTAATTTTTAGAAGATCACATTTACACCGAACATATATGTTCTGGTTTTTGGATAGAAGTTATTTGAATCTACACCTGGAGCGGTTCCTCCTTGTTCTACCTCTGGATCAATTCCTGTGTATTTAGTAATAACAAATACGTTGTTTACAGTTTGGTAAATACGTACACTGCTGATGTATCTTCCTACTTTACCAAAATTATATCCTAAAGTCATGTTGTCTAATCTTAAGTAACTTCCGTCTTCTATAAAACGATCTGAATACTTATAAGCGTTCAAGTCATTTGGTGATTCGTTTCCTGCATCAACTAAAATATTGCTTGTCATTGCAGTGCTCGGTCTAAATAAATCGGCACGTGTTGCATTGAAAATTTTGTTACCAAATACTCCTCTGAAGAAAATACTTAAATCAAATTTTTTGTATTGAAAATTATTGGCCCATCCTAATAATAATTTTGGCTGTGCGCTTCCTGCATAATGATAATCTACTCCAATTTGAGGCGTAGTTGTTAAATCACCGTTTTTAGCGTAATACTGAGAAACTCCGTCAGCATTTTTTCCTGCGTATTTAAGCGTAAAGAACTGTCCTAATGGTTTTCCTTCTTTAAAAATCTGTAACGTACTTCCGGTTTGTCCGCCTCCGTCCGGCTGTACACGACGGATAGAATCTCCTCCAACAAAGAATGGACTAGTTAATTTTACGATCTCATTCTTGTTATGTGCCAAATTCAAATTAGTTGTCCAGCTGAAATTTGCTGTTTTAACTGGAGTTGTACTTAAACTAACCTCAATACCTTTATTAGACATTGTTCCACCATTTGCTACAATTGTTCCTACAGGTACTAATACTGGATTAACATTGTAGTTAAAAATCATGTCTGTTGTTTTCTTGTCATACACATCAACAGAACCTGTAACTTTTCCTTTCAAGATTGAGAAATCAAGACCAATATTTGCAGTAGCTGTTTTTTCCCATTTCAAATCAGGATTTGCTGCTTGGTTTGGTCCGTACGCACCAATCTGCTGTCCGTTGTAATAGAAAGTACCTAAACTTCCTGAAATAATCTGCGCTGTGTAAGCATTAAATCCAGAAGAGTTACCTGTAACCCCCCAGCTTCCACGGATTTTCAAATCACTGAAGAAACCTTGATTCTGCATGAAACTTTCTTTGTCTACTCTCCAAGCTCCACCTACAGAAGGGAAATACCCCCATTGATTATTTTCTCCAAACATAGATCCACCATCTCTTCTAATTGATCCTTGCAAAAGATATTTGTCTTTATAATTATAGTTTAAACGCCCAAAGTATGCAATTAAACGTGTTTTTTGATATGCTTTACTATCTCCAAAATTTACTACATAACCATTAACAGAAGTATAATTACTTAAAGCTAAGTTGTTATAACCTACATTGTCTACAGGAAAGTTTGTAGTTGTAGCTTGAAAACCATCTCCTAAAGTATTTTCCTGCCATGAGTAACCAGCAACAGCTTTTATTTTATGCTCGCCAAATGTTTTATCCCAAGTAAAGAAACTCTCAATAATATTGTTTCTAGTTTCATAAGAATTTCTCAAAGCAGAGCCATTTATACCAAAATTCACTAAAGTTTTTGTCAAAGGCGGATCTGGATTGTTGTAAAAGTTGGCACTATTGTATTGTGAATAATAACTGTCGTAGAATTCTCCGTGAGTTGCAGTTAATCTTTGGTGTGCTAAATTTAAATTATAAGTAATTCCGAATGGAAGTTTTACTTCTGCAGTTAAATTCCCTACAAGGTTATCTGTTTTTGTTTCATCGGTTCCGTGAGCAATTAAAGCTACTGGGTTGAAATATCCTGGACTTACAAAATTTTCAAAATAACTTCCGTCAGCATTTTTTACAGGAGAAACCGGAAGATAGTTTGCTGCTTGTAAAAGAACCGTATTACGCTGTGGTACATTTTGATATTTAGTACTAGAGTTAGTAACATTTAAACCAAATTTAACCTTATCATCAAAAGCAAACTGCTCCACAGATAAACGGGCAATGATACGAGAAAAATCACTTTTCTGCAGTACCCCTTCTTTATTAAGAGAAGTAATACTTGCTGTATAGTTTCCGTGATCTCCACCGCCGCTCATAGATAAGTTATGGCTGCTTGATGCTGCGCGTCCTGGTCTTAAAATCTCTTTCTGCCAGTTCGTGTTAGCACCTTTATCATTTTCTGGAGTAAAATTCAAATTGTTTTTAGTTGTAAAAGCTCTCAGCTGATCTGCATTCATCATATCCAGCTGATTCGAAACTTCTTCCCAGCCAACATAACCGTTGTATGCAATTTGAGTTCTGCCTTTACTTCCTTTTTTAGTTGTTACCATGATAACACCATTTGCTGCACGGTTACCATAGATCGCTGTTGCAGCGGCATCTTTTAAAACGTCAATCGTAGCAATATCATCTGGAGAAATTACGGAGATATCTACTCCCGGAATACCATCTATTACATAAAATGGGCCTTGAGAACTATTTAACGTCGATGCTCCACGCAAAACTACAGAAGCCGTTTTTGTAGGGTCACCGCTAGATGAAATATTCAAACCAGAAACTTTACCCTGCAAAAGCTGTCCAACGTCGCTGATTGCTCCTCGGTTTAAATCTTCGGCTTTAACAGAAGTTACAGAAGTCGTCAAGTTTTTACGAGATCCTTTTCCGTAACCTACAACGACTACCTGCTCTAAGTTTGTTGTTGTTGACTGTAATCTTATTGAATAATTTGTTTTTGTTCCATCTAATTTTACTGGCTGATCTTCAAATCCAATAAAAGAGAATATAAGTGTGGCATTTTTGTTTGAAGCCGAAATTTTAAATTTCCCGTCAAAATCTGTAGTTACCGTATTCGTTGTACCTTTTTCAAGTACGTTGGCTGCTGGCAGTGGAATGCCTTTGTCATCTAAAACTACACCTGACACTTCTGTTTTTTGTGCCCATGTATTCATTGAGAAGCCAAAGCAAAAGGCTAATAATAAAAGTTTAAGTTTTTCCATTGTGATATTGGTTAATTGGTTAAATAGTACTGACGAAATTAGTGCTAATGAAATGTTAACAAATGGACAAGTTATTCATAAACATGGATAATTTCTATAAAGTCAGTGATAGCAAGGTTTCGCAAGTTTATTTTTCTAAAATTATATAGTTAAAAACTTACTAATAAATCGTTTTCGTAGAGATTTTGTTTTTTTATTTTTCATTGTTTAGGTTTAGGTTATAAAGAATTAGTTAATTTTTTGTTTATATACGTATTAATAGTAATTAAGTATTTATTTAATTATTTTCGGTCCATTTTATTTCCCAATTTTTAATCGATTCTCTTTCTTTCGATTCGTCAAAATGAGTATTATCTGCAGCTGATTTTCTTAAAGCTTCTAAAAACATTTTCCATCTCGGCCAGTAAAATCCTTTGTACATTCCGTGCCATGATCTTGAAGCATAATCATTCAGATGACCTTCTCCACCCCAAAGCGTAATTAATGCTTTTGCATTTTTTGCATATAATTTAGATACTTCTGGCGTGTCTCCATATTCTGAAGCCGATTTTACCCATTGATCCAAACTATTCAAAGGCTGTCCAGACATGATCTTATCGGTTTCTAAAACTTGTTTTTCTATTTGTTTAAACAATTGATCTCCTTTTGAAATGTCTTTCTTTTGATACGCTTTTACGCATTCAATCAATTCTTCATCGATAGATAGAGAATTATAATGTCTTGAAACATCAATTAAATCGTATTGAATCAAATTCTTTTTATTGTACTTTTTAGCTTCTTTACTTAAAATATCCAAAGCTTCTTTCAACTTGGTTTTGTCTCCAGGATTTCCTTTAAATTCTGTAATGGTTACTGTTGGACGTTTAAATAACAAATATGCTCCTGCCCAATCGTTCCACCAGCGCGTTTCCCAATATTTGACATTGTAAACGGATTCTAATAATAGTTTCCAAGCTTCAAAAACAGGTTTTGAAGTCGTCTGTCCGTATCTTGCATTCAGATATTTTGTCAGCCAATCGTTTACAGGCTGTTCGCCCTTTGTCCACGGAAGATCATAAATGTATTCGTAAACAATCGAATTATTATTTAATCCTTCCGGCATTGCACCATAGCCAACAACATTCCCTTTATTTGGATTTTTTAATAAACTGGTCAATTCATCTTTATAAAAATTCAAATCTCCATAAACAGGATTCGATCCGCCGTAATTATGAACGTATCCGTAAGTCCATTGTTTGCCATAAAAAGCTTCTTGATTTTCCCAAACTTTATATCTGTCGTTTGCGTAATCCTGAACCATAACTTTCTCATTTGGAACTTTGCTCAAAAAAGCACTCGTTGCTTCTTTTGTCCAAAATTCTTTGTTATCTCCAAAAAGCCATCCCTGCATGACCCAAACTGCGCCTGGAGCCGCTTCATTTATTGTTTCATAAACAGCGCTTCCGTAGTTAGAAAGTTCTTCGTATTTATTATGTTCTGTTACAGGCGGTTCAATTTCATTAAAAGAATCGGCTAAATAGAAATTAGACTTCCCGTACATGTTAGTGTAGATTTCAATAAAGCGTTTTCCAATTTGTTTGAATAAAGGATCTTTGGAATCTAATAAAAAAGTACTTGCAAAACCGCCTCCTGACCAAGATTTTAGTTCGGTGATTTTAGCTTCAGGATGTTTTTCGGCGAAAGCCTTTGGCACATAACCGCTAAAAGCTGGCACAACAGGATGCATGTCTAAAGCTCTCATTCTTTCTAAGATTTTCTTTTGGAGTGCTTCTTTTTTAACGAACCATTCCTGCGGTAAAGGACCTTCCAGACTATTGATATTTCCCATACGCTGCCAAGGCAGATAAGCTGGTCCTGCAAAATGCGATTCTAACTGCGAATTAGTCAAACCATATTGTTTCCATAATTCCTGCCAAACGGCTTCCTGACCTTCCATTGCGGTTGGAAGATTGATTCCGTGCAAGGCCATCCAATCGATTTCCTGTTCCCATCGTTTCCAATCCCACCACGGCGTTGTGTAGCCAAAAGTACAGGCATTTAAATATTCTCTATATTCAAATGGCGTGTCTGCTTTTTTAGCATATTTCGGCCAAGATTTAGGCAGTTCAATTCTGTTACCTTCCCAGCTGACTAAAACGGCGCCAATATCTCTTAAAAAATGATACGCTGCATAACAGAGTGCTGTATTATTGGATGCCTTTATTTTTACTTTATTATTATCCGTTTCAATCTCAAACCAATCCGATTTATTGCTCTTTTTTTCTTCAATAATTAATTGAAACTCGCTGGCACGTTTGCCTACAAGTCTTTCTATTACGCCAAAAGCACTTTTCGTTTCATCGCCTTTTTGGGAATAGCCCTTAACCGATCCAAAAAACAAGAGCACAAAAGCCATTATCGCTGCTTTTAAGGAATCGCTTTTTTTAATTTTAAAATTTTCTTTTTTCATATAAATTGAATATCATTAATATCTCAAATCATCTTATCATAAAAACAAAAAACTACTGCTAATAAATTAATAAGGTTATTCAATAAAATTTAGTATGGAATAATAATAGGATCTGAACTGAAAAATAAATTTATATATAATGTGATTCTATAAGATGGATTTATCAATCAAAAGCATAGACATTTTATACAGTTTCTTTTCATAATACAAAGCAAAAATGAAAATACAAACTTTTGAGAGAATACTTATTATATTGATTACTAAACCAATCCATTTTTGAAACAGGAAATTGATATGGGAACAAAAAAATGATAATGGAAGAAATAAATTAATTGGTATATAAATCGATAATATGAAGATTTTTGGGTGTGATTAGAGTATTTTAAAAGTGCGCCTGAAGCAAAACTCATATCCAGTTAATCGTCATATTTATAATATTTACAATTGTGTCCGCATTGCAGACACAATTGAACGAAGTACTATTTAATTTTAAACCTTTTTATTTTTTATTAATTTTCATCTTAGATTAGCATATTTAAGTTTTAAAATTTCAACTTAAATTGAGAATTTCATTCTCCAAATCCACAATTATATTGTGCAATCGTTATAGAATCTTAAAATTCTAAAACTTAACCTTAGAGACAATCTCGACTTTTTTCTTTAACACTTGCTTAACACTAACGCTTTTATATGTTATAGTTTTGCCAAAAACTTAAACTAAATAAATGCAAAGAATGAGAAAAATTATTTTTATTTTGATTATTTTTCTATCGGCCTTAGGTCATGCTCAGGTTACGAGCTCAGCCATGTCAGGGACTGTTAGATCAAACAAAGGAGAAGCTCTTCCTGGTGCAACTGTAGAAATTGTTCACAAACCAACTGGAACAAAGTACTTCTCTACTTCAGATTTTGATGGTGGATATGCTGTACAAGGATTAAGACCTGGAGGCCCATATACGGTAAAAGTAACTTACGTAGGTTTTAAAACAACTGAAATCACTGATATTAATGTGGGTTTAGGTAACAATCTTACTGTAAATGTTAAAATCGATGAAGAACCAAATGCTCTGCAGGAAGTTGTAGTTTCAACTAAATCAAGCGGAAATTTTAACAAAGGAAGAACCGGTGCTTCACAGCAGTTTACAAATAGAGAAATTACAGCTGTTCCAGTATTAGGATCTCGTTCAATAAATTCTGTTACGAAATACAACGCAAATGCGGGGGCTAACGGAACTTTTGGAGGTCAGGATTCAAGATTAAATAACTTTACTATTGACGGATCTGTTTTTAACAACGGATTTGGTTTAGGTTCAGAATCTCAAGCGGGTGGCAGAACGGGGTCTACTGCGATTTCTCTTGATGCAATCGAACAACTTCAAGTAAACATTGCTCCTTATGATATTCGCCAGTCTGGATTTTTAGGTTCTGGAATTAATGCCGTAACAAGAAGTGGAACAAACGAAATTGAAGGTTCTGTTTATAACTCTTTTAGAAGTAACAAATCGAGCTTTATAGGAACGCATCCTGGTAAAGATGTTACTATAAAACCTGGAAAATTTGACGAAAAAATATGGGGAGCACGTATTGGGGCGCCTATTATTAAAGACAAATTATTTTTCTTTGGTAACTTTGAAACTATTGAAAATACAAGCCCGGCTACAACATGGACTTCAACTGGATCTCCACAAGCAGGTGCTCAAATTTCTGAACCAACTTATCAGGAAATGCAAACGCTTTCTAACTATATGCAAGAGAAATTTGGTTATGTAACTGGTCCTTGGGAAAATTATGATGCTGCAAAAACATCTAAAAAATTCTTAACCAGAATTGACTGGAATATTAACGACAACCACAAACTTACAGCTCGTTATGTACATCACAATTCATCTTCAGATGAGTTAACTTCAAATTCAGCCTCTTTAGGTATAGGAAGCAGAAGAACAAGTAGTTTAGCAATGTCTTTTAAAAACAGTGGTTATACAATATTAGATAATACCAGATCTATAGTAGTGGAATTAAATAGTAAATTTGGTAACTCTTGGTACAACAATTTTATTGCAGGTTACGACAAGCAAATTGAAGACAGAGGATTGCAAGGCGGTGGATTGTTTCCAACTATTGATATTAAAAAAGGTTCTGCAAATTACATCTCTGTTGGTTTAGACCCGTTTACACAAGGAAACAAACTTAGTTACTCAACATTACACTTTACGAATAACTTAACTAAAACTATCGGAAAACATTCTATTGTACTGGGAGCTAATTTCGAATATTTTAAATCAAGTAATTTATTCTTCTCCGGTTCAAATGGAGTTTATGTTTTCAACTCTTTAGCTGATTTTTACGCAGCAGCAGATCAATCAGCAGCTAATGGCGGTGCTCCATCAAATGTAGCTGTTTCTCCTCCTTTCACTTTTCAATATAAATATTCAGCTTTACCTGGAGGTGAAGAACCAATGCAGATCTTAAAAAGTAATAAATTAGATTTATATGCTCAGGACGAAATAAAACTAAGCGATAGATTTAAATTATCAATAGGTCTTAGAGCATCTAGAGTTTGGTTTGCTGATACTGCATTAGAAAACCCAGCAGTAACGGCTATGACTTTTGTTAATGGCGAAAAATTCAATACTGGTGATATGCCGGATGCGCAATATTTATTTGAACCTAGAGTAGGCTTCAATTTAGATTTCAACGGAGACGCTTCAACAATTTTACGTGGAGGTTCTGGTATCTTTACTGGTAGAGCGCCATCTGTATATTTATCAAATCAAATTGGAAACAATGGAGTTCTTACTGGTTTCATTGATAGATCTGGACCTGATGTAATTTCTGGAGGATATGGTTTTACGCCAAGACCTGCTCAGTACTTTACTCCTGAAACCCCAACATTACCTACTAGTTTTGACTTAGCTTTTACAGATAAGAAATTCAAATATCCTCAAGTATGGAAAACAACTATGGCCGTTGATCAAAAACTTCCATTTGGATTTGTAGGTACATTTGAAGGTATAATTCAAAAAAACATCAATGCAATTGACTATTACAATGCCAACTTCGATGCTCCTGTTGGAACCTTTGCGGGTACTGATAATAGACCAAGATATTCTCGTAGTGATGCTGGAACAAGAATAAATGATAACGTTTCTAACGGAATTGTTTTAACTAATTCTGACAAAGGATACTTCTACTCTACTACTTTCAAATTAGAATATCCATACCAAAATGGTCTTTGGGGATCATTCGCATATACACATTCTGAAGCTGCTGATTTAATTTCTCCGGGATCAATTGCTTCTGGATCATGGACAAGTGCAAGATCTGTAAACGGAAACAATGATTTAGATGTTTCTTTATCAAA
This sequence comes from Flavobacterium sp. HSC-32F16, assembly GCF_024171645.1. Lineage (GTDB taxonomy): Bacteria > Bacteroidota > Bacteroidia > Flavobacteriales > Flavobacteriaceae > Flavobacterium. Next base: position 340,829 of record NZ_JALKAC010000003.1, read on the forward strand.
CAACAACACACCACATCGTTTAGTTGGGGTTCTAGGGTACAGAATTGAGTACGGAAAAGGCTTGGGCGGTGCAACATCTATTAACTTAGGATATATTGGAGAAATAGCAAATCCATTTACTTATGCTTACAGCGGTGATATGAATGGAGACAGAGTAAACGGAAATGACTTACTTTATGTACCAAACAGTGCATCTGAACTTCGTTTTGCACCTCTTCGTGTATCTAGTACTGTAAATAATGTTACAACAACCAGAACTTATACTGAAGACGAACAAAGAACTGCATTTGACGCTTACATTAACCAAGACAAATATCTTCGTACAAGAAGAGGTCAGTATGCTGAAAGAAATGCGGCTATTTTACCAATGTTACACAGATTAGATTTATCTATCTCACAAGACATTAATATCAAAATTGCTGGTAAAAAGAATACATTCCAATTTAGAGCTGACATCCTGAACTTTACCAATATGATTAATAAAGATTGGGGAATTACACAAAGAGCAACTAATGCTAACGTTTTAGCTTATTCTTCAACTGCTGCTGGTAACGTTCCTGTTTATACTTTAGCAACACAAACAGATCCTGACGGAAATAGATATTTAATTAAAGATACGTTCCAGAAAAATGCTTCAACATTTGATGTTTGGCAGGCACAATTTACAATTAGATACATTTTTGGAAAATAATTTGATTTTTAAAGCATAATCAAAATTGAAAAACGGCATTGACTTTTAGTTAATGCCGTTTTTATTTTTACCTGATGTTATCTGAGAAGAAACACAATCAGATCTCAAAATCCTGAAAACAAAACCTCCAAAATCACTTCTAACTTTGAAGGTTTCTCACTTTATCTATAAACTCCTTTTATTTATATTCCTTTTCTTTCTGCTCATACCAATCTTTCATGACATAAAAAGCTTTCTTTTTGATTCCTTGATCAGAGATTAATCCTTTACGATTAAAGAAATCCTGAATATTAGGCAATTGTCTTCTTGGTGATCTAAAGTCAACTAAAATCCACGGTGAAACTCCAGCTAAACCTTCAATTCTATTGAACATCTGCGTATTTTGAGTATACAATTCTTCTTGATATTCTTCGTTCCAACGCTCTTTTTTATCTCCATGTAAACCTTGTAAAGCTTCTCCTCCAAACTCGCTGATGATAACGGGTTTATTATACGGAATTATCCACTGCATATCTTTACAAGATTCGTTCGTACCTCTGTACCAGCCTAAATATTGGTTAAAGCTCACAATATCTACATATTCATTCATATTGTCATGAAGCGTATTAACATTGTTAGGACTTTTAGTTACTTCCATTGCCATACTTATCAAACGGGAATTATCCTGTGTACGGGCATATTTAGCTAGTTTACTCAAGAAAATATCTCTGTCATCGCCATGCGGAGTTTCATTAGCAATAGACCAGATTACAATTCCGCATCGATTTTTATCTCTGTAAATCATATCGTGTAACTGGCGTTCCGCATTAGCGTAGGTATCAGGATTTGTCCATGAAATGGTCCAATATACCGGAACTTCAGACCAAATCATTAATCCCATTTTTTCAGCCTCTTTTACCATATTTTCGTTATGTGGATAATGCGCCAGACGAACATAATTACAGCCTAATTCTTTTGCCCAGGTTAATAGTGTAACTGCGTCTTCCTGAGACCAGGCTCTTCCTGATCTAAAAGGTGCTTCTTCGTGAATACTTATGCCGCGTAAAAAGACTTTTTTTCCGTTTAGCAGAATTTCTTTTCCTTTGGCTTCAATAGTTCTAAAACCAATTTTATCGGTTATATTTTCATCGTGTTTGCTTATCGTTACCTCGTACAATTTTGGTTTTTCCGGAGTCCATAAAACCGGATTTGCTTTTATTTCAAAATAGGCAAAACCTTTAGCATCGGTTGTAATGCTTTTTTTTATTTTCAATTCAGGAATGGAAACCAAAAGTGATTGATTTGCTGTTTCACTATTCAGCTTAATCCAGCCGGAAATTTTTCCTTTTTCTTTTTTGTCCAATTGAACCAGATAATCTTCAACATACGTATTTGGAACCTCAGCTAAAGTAACATCCCTTGTGATTCCGCCGTAATTCCACCAATCCATATTTACAGTTGGCACATTGTCTTTATGACGTTTGTTGTCAACTTTTACCACAACAAAATTATTTCCGTCTACTAATAAATTGGTTACATCAAAGTTAAAAGGTGTATAACCGCCAACGTGAGTTCCAGCCAGCTTTCCGTTTACATAGACTTTTGCATCATAATTAACTGCTCCAAAGTGTAGAATACCTTTGGTTTTAGCATCTTTTTTATAATTAAAGTCTTTCTGAAACCAAACCGTTCCTTCGTAAAAAAACAATCTTTCCTCTTTTGAATTCCAATCAGACGGAATATCCATCGTGCTAGAAGTTGCAAAATTATATTCGGTTAGATCTGTGGTATTGAATTTTTTATTTTCGAAAAATCCGTTGTTTTTAAAAGGCATTAAACGATAATCGTAATATCCATTTTCAAGCGGATCGACGATATAACTCCATTTTCCATTTAAAGTAATATTGTTTCGGGATGCAATATTAGATAATAACGGGATTTCCTGTGCCAATGCTTTTCCCATCAGCAAAAAAGTATAACACAGCATTACAATTTTTTTCATAATTTTTGTTTTTAATTATATAGCTCATTCATTTAAACACATAGAAACATAGATTTTCTTTGTGTATAAAAAACATTTTACTTGTTTAAATACTCATAGTTAGATTGTATCTGCTGATCTGCTAAATCTTCAGTCTAAAATTTCTCACGCAGATTTGCCTGATTGAGCAGATTTATTTTTAACAACCAGAATTAAAAAAAATATTCCTCTCTTAATTTTTATTTTTTCCATCATCAAAATAACGTGTCAATTCAAACGCGTTATCATTGATTATTTTCATCTCTTTTAATAAAAGCATATAAGGTTCAAATGCACTATTTACAATACCTTTATTTGAATCTCTGTTTGAATAATCGGTACTTAAATCTTCGGGATCGCTGTCCATATATTTAAACCAATGCCATATCATTGACCCAATTTGCTGATAAGTTGTTTTTATTATTTGTATTAAGCCGGTAAAGCGATTTGTGTTTTCATAATCAATAAACCAATGAAAGAAAATCGTTTTGAAAGCTCTGCAAAATAAATCTAATGTAAAAAAAAAAAGAGGGAGTTGTTTTTTCTTTTTAAGGGGTGGATTTGTACTTTAATTTCAGAAAATATTAGCGTTAAGCATAATTTTAAAAAAGAACAGAAGCCTTTAAATATAAAATTTAAAGGCTTCTGTTTTTATTTTCAAAAAAAAAAAAGTCTTATTTTCAAATAATTACATCATTGTATTGATACGAATACTGGCCTTTATAAGAGCTAATGCTGAAATTTTCGAAATATGAATGTCTTTTGGCTGGTGATGTGAGTTCTGACTGACCAATTTTACAAAATCTGATCCCTGATCTGATTTCTGAACGTATTTTACTGTAATATATTCTTCCCATTCATTTAATTTGACACTTAAAAGATACATTTCACCAAAAAAGATATTCTCAAATTCTGTTTCCTTATATAAAATTATATCTCCGGATTTTAATAACGGATACATACTATCTCCTGTTACAGAAATGGCACCGTCACATTTCGGCAGATTTGGAATTTTTATAGTATCCAGAACTCTTTGTGGTTTTCCACTGCTAAATAATTCTCGTAAACCCGCCACAGCTTCTAAATCATATAATGGTATTTCCTGGCTCATATGCAGTGAATCGATTGTCTTTCGGTCATTATTCATAATTACAATATTAGTATTATCTTCTTTTATCATGGATCCGTTTCCGGTTAAAAGCCACTCGGAATTGATTTCCGGATAGTAGTGTAAAATTTTACATGCCTTATCTGTTCCCATGTTACTGCTGTTATCTAAAAACTTATTAGAAAAGCCTAAATCATTACAGAACTTATATTTAGTAATCCCTTTATAATCAAGGTATTCTCTTATTCTTTCAGTCGACCCCATAAAAAGATGTATTTTTTTACGTTAAAAATTTGTTTTAATGTATTATTTTACATTATATTTGCAAAGTAAAGAAAAATAAATATCAAAAACAAGACAAACACATACAAATTTATGCAAGACAGAAATTATAACAGAAACAAAACACACAAACAAGTTCTTGATTTTAAAATAATTACAACACATTTAAGTCGTTAAAAATAAAAAAAACCAACACTACACTAAATCAGAATAAAACTACGAATGACTAGTAATATTAATCATTAAAATTAAAAAAAATTATCATTACTACTTAAAATCATCTAAAAATGGAAACAAATCAAATCAAGGAAAAAATTCAGGAACTGGAAAATTGGCTGATTGAAAATCCAAACAATCCCGAAAGAAACTTAATAGAATCTGACATTAAAAAATTACGAACCTTATTAAATAAAAACCATGAGTAGAAATCAAATCGAAGCAAGAATTGCACAATTGTATCTGGCACTTCAATATTGTTCTGAAAGATCGAAATCTTTTACGCCCGGAGAAAGAATCTGCATTAATCAGGAACGTTTTCAATGGATGCATATTCTGGAAGATGAAACCGCATCACCACGTCCGGTTTCGCAAACAATTGAAAACAAATTAAAAGAAGTCTGGAGACTTGCGGATCACTATAATTTTAAACCTTATTATGGCGATCCTTTTAAAGAAGAAATTGTATTACATATCTAAAATTATCATAATCTAAAAGCCAAAATACTATGAACAATGCCTTAACAAACCCAATCAAACCCTCTATGGATTTATCTCAATTTTCTGCACAGCAATTAAAGGAAGCTTTAAACCGAATTGAAAATAAAAAAAATGAAGAAAGAGATGCTTATAAGAAACTGGTAGCCGAAACTATTCCGAAAGCACTATCAAGATTGCATGAAACTTCTGAAATGATGCGAAATGCTAAAACAGAAACTTTTCAGTTGTTTGAAACTATTCTGGATTTAAAAAATCAGGTTTATGGTTTTAAAGAAAAACAAATGTCGCATACTTTTTCTAATGATAAAGATGAAATTACGATTGGCTATCGTATTAATGAAGGCTGGGACGATACGGTAACAATTGGTATTGAAAAGGTGCAGAATTACATTTCGTCGCTTTCTACCAGTAAAGAAACGGCATCATTGGTGAAAATTGTTTTTAATTTATTAAAAAAGGATGCTAAAGGAAATTTAAAAGGTTCACGCGTTTTAGAACTTCAAAAATTAACCAAAGAATTTAATAATGAAGAATTTACCGATGGGGTTGAAATTATTGCTTCTTCTTTTAAACCAATCCGCTCAAGCTGGTTTATTGAGGCAAGCCGAATTGATGAAAATGGAGTGAGAACCAATATTCCGTTGTCTATGTCGTCTGTAGATTTTTTACAGGGATATGCGTTTAATTTCTTTAACCAGCAAAATGAACAAAGTCATGCAGCCTAATAATGATATTTACGCATCGGCTATTTTAGCCCTTCTGCTTATTGCAACCAACTTAAAACCTATTCTCTTATTCCGTGAATGGTTTTATTTCAGAATCAAAATAATTTTTAAACAATACCTAAATGAGCGTAAAAATAAAGCCAATTACTGATCACGAAAGTTACAAAGTTAATGAACATACCATTTTTAAAGACGGACTCGGAAACTGGAACTGTAAAAATGATTTATCCAATAAAGAACGGCAGGCTTTTAACCAATATGAAAGCATCGTAATCAAAAATCCGAGATTTAAAAAACATACAACAGCCACTTACAAAGGCTGAAAAGACCCCTTACTACCTGTATTCTAATCAACTTTAGCAGGCATAAAAAATGGTTCCTGTTATCACTCCTTTTGAAGGAAAACAGGAACCGAAGATGGGCGGTTTTTACCCAAAAAAGCAGCCAAAAACCATTCTTTCTATAAAGTTCCCAGTCTTAGAGCTGCGGAACGAGATCATGATAGGAAGAGTACTGACCTCAATTGTTAAAAATAATCTTTAACAAATAGCACCTCAGAACGAGGTTCAAAAAAATGGCATTTGAAGTAGAAAAACCATTACTTAAAAAGATTAAATGGTTTGGCTGCTGTAAATCTTTATGTCATCATTTAGTATTCACATAATTGTAATCATGATTAAATCTTCATTTTAACAACTCTTCTCTTTTCAAAAATCTTTCTTCATTTTCTATCACTCATAAATACCACATCTCATGGCTATATCTTCAAACAGAAGTCTCGGAATTCAAAAAAATAAATTATTGCGCTACAAACTCGTTAAAGAATTGTATCAGAAACACAAAACGGAAGATATTCCTACTACGGTAGTATGGCGTAAATACGTGTATCCGGTTTACCCAATTTCAAGAACTACTTTATATGAAATTCTTTGTACGCCTATTACTTCAGAATTAAAAAAAATTGAAGAACTTATAAGTAATCAGCAAAAGTCTTCTTAATCATTATAAAAAAAAGAAAAGCGAATCTTTAAGCTGTAAAAAACATTGTTTTTATGGTGCAAAGATGAGTCATTTACCTCTGTAAAAATGAGCTTTGTTCGCTTTCTGTACAACTTTGTAAAGCCCTAGAATACAAATGTTAATGCACCTTGCATTCGTTTTTTTTAGGGCTTTTTTTACCCAATCTTTGCAATCTCAAAAGGAAAGAACCACTGCAATCTAACTGCCGTTTTGAGGATTGCACTTTCTTTTAAAAAACAACTTCCTACTGTTGTTTTCCAAAACATTTTTAACCTAACATTCAACATTAATACATTCAATGGAGCAATTTCTATACCCCACTCTAACCGCATTTTTTGCTGCTTTTATTACCTGGTTTTTCTCAATGCGAAAATCACTCGCTGAAGACAGAGCAGCTGAACTGGACAACGCTGTAAGTGCCGTAAAATATTACCGTGATCTTTTAGACGATCTCACTGCCCGACTTACGGCCGCCACAGATACCATCAAAAAAATGGAAATACAGCACAAAGAACTCATGTTCATCAATCAGCAATTGGTTGATGAATTACAAAAATTTAAACAGTTAAACGGAAAACAATCATGACACTAGCCCAAAAAACTATCGAAATCGCCACGGCACAAATTGGTGTCGAAGAAATTCCCAGAAACAGCAACTCCGGCCCTGAAGTTGAAATTTATTTAAGAAGTGTAGGACTTTCAAAAGGATATGCCTGGTGCATGGCTTTTGTTTACTGGTGTACTCAAAAGGCTTCGTTGCAGATTAATACTAAAAATCCTTTAAAGAAAACTGCTGGTGTTCTGGATCAATACAACTCCAGACCACTTTTGGCAGAGAAAACTCCAAAACCGGGAGATGTCTTTATTATGGATTTAAAAAATGGTTTAGGCCATGCCGGATTTGTAGAAAAAATAGTTGGAAGCACAATTTACACTATCGAAGGAAATACCAATGATACCGGAAGCCGTGAAGGCTACAAAGTAGCCAGAAGAAAACGAGATATAAAAAACGTAAAAGGATTTTTGCGTCTGTAAAACTAAATCTTATAAACCAATTTTAATTATGACTAAAAAACTAAAATGCTTTGTTTTTTCAATCCTCATTATCCTGATCGTGATTTCATGCCGGAGTCCGAAACCGATACAAAACGAAAATAAAATTCAAACCATCACAATTACCGAAACTGTACATGATACTGTTTTTAAAATTGCAAAAGACAGCAGTTCTTATAATGCATTATTAGACTGGTTCGACTTGTCCTATCCTAAAATAGATTTATAAATAACAGAAATCAGCTCAAAACTAAAATTCCTTAAGTCGTTTAAAATCTAAAATTTCATGGAATAGAAAACTAATTAATAAAATCCTATTGTTAAGCCGCCAGCACAATTTTAAACAATATTTTTTTTCAGAAGTTTATTTAGCCCCCATTTTAGATGATTTAATCAGATGGAAGTGATTGCAGCTGACTATTAATATTACGGAATACAATCTCTATTTTTTACAAACTTGTAATAATAAATTAAAAATGAGTACAAATCATAACAGAATCAAAGTTGCGGATTTAGAAACAGATCAGCCTAATAAAATTTTAATAACTAATCAAAATGGTGAATTAGAGTTCAACGATATCAAAAATATCCAAATAAACAACTACAATGCTCTTGATTATACTGCCGAAGGAAAAGCATTAGATGCCAGACAGGGAAAAGTTTTAAAAGATTCAATAGATGCTTTGAATAGCACAAAACAAAACAATTTTACCGAGGCAAATGTTGGAGCCTTCGAAAACACAGTTCCAACTTTAACCATAATTGCTGATACTGATAAAATGCCATTGCTTGTTGGGTCGCTTCGCCGAATGATCAGTTGGGCAAATTTTAAAGCACTCTTTAAAACAGTAAATGGGAATTCATTATTTGGTAATGGCAATATTGTCACTCCAAATATGGACACAACAACAGCTCAGCCGGTTTCTGGCGTGAAAACTTTCTTGAACTTAATGCTAGGTTTACGAAATGTGTCAAACACATTTACATCATTTGTCACAAATTCGGCAACTGCATCAAGAACTTGGGCTTTTCCGGATAAAAACGGAACCGTTGCAATGACTTCTGATTTACCAACAAATATTTTAAATACAGGAACCCAGCATAAACTGGTTAAATATCTAAATACCGCAGGTACACAGGGAGGGGAATCACGATTAAAAGATGATGGTACTTATTTAGGTATTGGTTCTGTCTCTCCTATTGCTTTGGTAAAAGATATTCAACTAGGAAGAGATGGAAATAAAGAAATAGGTATAGAACAAAGCGATTCTATTACTAATGGAAAAAGTTTAATAATTTCAGCAGGAAGGACAATTAATTTTCAGGAAACCACTGCTTTTTTACTCTCTCAAAATATTGATACTATCTGTTTTGGTTCAACTCATGCTGATAATGGGGATCTCTATATCGGATCTCAATCCGGAAACATCTATGTAAAACCTAAAGGAAATGATTTTTTTACATTATCTACATCAATACCTGTGCAGGTGAGAGGTATGGGTCGAGATTATAGTAATAATATTTATGCTTGTAGTTCAGCTATTTATAAAAGAACTAATGCTGCCGGTGTATGGACTGCTGTAGATTCTAACAATAGATCTTGGAGACAAGTTAATGGTCATCCAAATGGTAATATATATGCCACATGTGGTGGAGAAATTACTTTAGGAGATATTTATATGCAAACAGGAGGATCAGGTCCATTTGTCACTTTAGGACAAGGAGATAGAAATTGGGCAGGAATAGCCTGCCATCCGAATGGAAATGTTTATGCGGCAGTTTACAATGGAGATATTTATATGCAAACTGGAGGAACCGGCGACTTTGCAGGGCTTGGCCAAACAATAAGATCATATTACCAAATGGCTGTAATAGGCACAGATATATATGCGACCTGTTATAGCGGGGCTATTGTTAAACAGACAAATGGAACAGGTAATTTTATTGATATAGGAATAGGCAGCCCTGATGCAAGAGGGGGTATCACTTCTTCTTCAGAAGGTGTTATTTTCTACACTCTTACTAATGGCATGGTTTATAAAAACCAATCAGCAATTGGCACACCCAATCTAAATGGAGGAACTTTAAGATTAAATGCGGGCACGGGAAAAGGAACAGGACAATCAAGAGTGCAAATTACAACAGGAGCGAAAATAACTTCTGGTACAAATATGCAAACAGAAATTATTAGAACTCAATGGGATGAAACTGGATTAATGAAACAGTATGGAAATGTTGAAATTACAGGACTTACCAAATTGGGACAATATACTACTGCTGCCAGACCTGAATGGCAATTAGGCTTTGAATTTTTCGACACAACTATAAATAAAAAAGTGATTGGCGGTGCCTCAGGATGGGAGGTAGTAACGAGTTCATAATTAAAATACTCTAATTCATTAAAAAAAGAACCCTTTATGAATTTTAGTTCGCTGGGATAAAAACGTAACTATTAAAGGCTCGCATATTGGCCGGCTTGACATTGTTAAAAAGAAGGGGGAAATTTTTACTCAAAACCTTCTAATGCTGAAAGTATATCCATTGGTATAGAGAATGGTTTCCCTTTGAATGAATTATTAAATAGTTCACAACTTCACAAAGCTGCAAAACACCTTTACCAAAGCATTACGCCATTTAAATCTTTATAAATCAGTAAAAATCAAATTACAACTCATGATAAACAATTTAAAATACATTGTTTTTTTATTCTTAGTTCTGGTTTCATGCCGAAGTCCGAAACCGATACAAAACGAAAATAAAATTCAAACGATCACAATTACCGAAACTGTACATGATACTGTTTTTAAAATTGCAAAAGACAGCAGTTCTTATAACGCATTATTAGACTGTGTTAACGGAAAAGTAGTTGTTAAGAATGTTACTCAAGCCGAACCAGGGCGTACATTAAAAAGCCCAAAGGTTCGCCTTGAGAACAACAAACTCAACGTAAATTGCGAACTCAAAGAACAGGAACTCTACGCACGATGGAAGTCTCAACAAATAAAAGAAACCGAAGTAAAAACCATCAATACCACAAAATTTGAAAACTATTTGACTTTTTGGCAAAAGGTACAGATTTGGCTGGGAAGAATTTTTCTATTGGTGCTGATTTATTACTTTGTAAGATTCATTAGGAGATTTTATCACTTATTTTAACAAGTGTATAATGATATAGTTGATCAGACTTATGATTATTGTTTTTAAATTAGCTTCGATACTAAATTAGAACGCTTTTTTAAAACAGAATTCGCCTCAAATCAATTTAACAATATCACACTACTATGAAACAGCTCTTTACACTCGTTTTCTCTTTCTTATCATTGTTTATCTGTGCCCAGCAAAAACAGACGCACCAAATAAAAATCTATCTTGAAGATGCTGAAACAGGAAAGAACATTGATGATGCAAAAGTAACTCTTGAAGGTTTTGAAATTCCTCCGATCATTGGTCTGTATGACAAAAAAGGCAAGTATTATTATTTTAGAAAAAAAAACAATCAAGATTATACACTTATCTACATCGAGCACAAAGATAAAGAACCACAAACCTTTAAAACTAAATCTTTTCCACAACAGTTAAGTTTAAAATTGTACAAAAAAGGAACAACTATTGAGACGAAAACTGAATATATAAAAAAGTGGAACGACGATAATACAAATAAAACAAAAGAGGATTCAATAATCAATAGAATACATACTGTTGTATCTACATTAGACCACTATAAAACACTTATATTATTAAAAAACTCATCCAATTTAACCTATTCTAAAATTAGATCAAAAATAGATTCGATAGTTGTTCCGTTGGGTTTAGAGTATATTGATGATCTTGTTCCAAAAATGTATTTTATAAAGTTTTACGGCTCAGAAAACTGCTCATCTCTAATTGGCGAAAACTCAATAATTTGCAACATCGATGAAAATAAATCTTTAAAAAAATTCTTTAAAGAAAACCCTTCACGTGTACGTTTTGCAGGCACCACAATTTGTGGTAGCGAAGAAACAATTACTGATTTTTTAAGCGAGAACAAAGATCCTTACAATAATCAATATGATTGGGAAAAGAATTGCTACATCTTACCGTACAGAAAAAAAAATAAAAAAGCTTTTAGGGTAGAAAATGATAGTGTATTAAACAAAATTAAAAAAAATACATCTGAACTTGAATTTGGTAAAATTATATACAACAAGTTTAATATTTATGAAGACGTTTTAAGTAACAAATCGGTTCCTAAAAAACAAATTACCGATTTTACAGAAAGACTATCTTCAAAAATTATCGATGAGTTAGATGTTGCAATAATGAATTATGCTTTTTTAAACAATTATAATTACGATTACTCTCGAATTTTATTAATGGATTACAACATACAATCCTTACATCTAAACAAATATGGTCTATCTGAATCTAAGGACCTAAACAATCCACCCCCCCTTACATTTAAATCCAAGTGGAGACATTCTTTCCTACTTGATGAATTTTCTTTGTACCCTGAAAAACAAACAACAGATTTTTACAACAAAACATCTTGTAACCTCCAAAGATTTATAGGTTACAGTTTTTTATTCGATTAAACTAAAAAAAAATGAGAAATTGGCATCATAATATAATTAGATTACCACAAGCAATTGCTAAAATATCAAATCGTTCTCCTCTAAATATTGGAGTAATGGAAGGAGATATTGAATATGAAATGTTAAATAACCCCGACAGTTTTGGCTTTAATTATCAAGCTGTTAACGAAGGACTACAAGATTCTATCTCTAAAAAAGTCATTCATTTTATCCCTTCAAGTCCTGTACGAGCTGAACTAACTGCAATAAGACCAAGTTCACATGCAACATCCGTCGCTGGTGTAATCGGAGCAAATGATACTCCAACTTTACCTATTAAAGGAGTTTTACCTGAAAGCTCTATTTTTAATTTTAAAAATTCGGTAATGAATTTTTTAGTTAATTCTGGCATCAAATGGGATATTTATCAAAATAATCTCACAGCATCCAATATCTTAGATCCAGATTTAAAATTAGACAACTCCAAATTAGGAGTACTTAAATATGAATTTGACTCAAATTTCACATCTGAACAAGCTAGTGTTCCTATTATAAATTCAAGTATTGCTTATAAAAATTTATGGGATTTGCCTCGGAGAAAGGATGAGATAAGTATGCAAAATTCTGTAATGCATATGTTTAATACAATCAAGGCTTACAGTAATAAAGGAAGAGGAACATTAATTTGTCTTGCTGCGGGAAATGACGATAAAAATACTAAATCAATCCAATCTTTATCTAATTATAATTATCCTTTTATTGTTGCCGCTTCTTGTTTAACAAATGGAACTACAATTGGAAATTCTACTGAAATTCGTTCGGGTTACAGCTCGTACGGAGATCAAATCGATTTATGCGCTCCTTCTAGCGGAAGATTTGATTTACAAAAACCTCCTCAATTAATTAAACGACAAATATTCACTACAACAAATAAATTTTGTGGCGATATAGGAACCAATAGTGAGGTTTATAAATTTAATATCAAAACGGTTATAGGCAATAATCAAATCACATTAGATAAAATTAACGGATTATATCCTGGAAATTGTATAGAAATAGGAGATCCTTTGAAAGATCAACATGAGGTTATGATTATTAAAAGTATTGATCCTGTAAACAATTTAATAACATTTACAAAAGACAGATTTTTTACCATAGGTGCCAGTATAGTAAACCAAGATATTAGAGTTCCAGTATTGAAAAATTCTGGCACTATAATAGGCAGCACATTGGTTATAAATAATCCTAGAGGAATGGGCTATATTGGACAGAAAATTTATATAGGAAATAATAGTGTAGGACACGAAACTACCATAAAATCAATTATATCTCCTGCTTCAGGTTCTGCAATAAATACTACTACATTTTTACTTAGCTCTGGTATTCCCGCAAACATATCACAATTATCAACTTATGACATTATTCCTGATCAGATTGTTCTTAAGGTAAAGAAACATATTTTGGATACTTCTGCTTCTTCAGATTCTTCAGATTACATATTTACTTTAGAACCCAATGATCAAATCAAAGTACCTTGTGCATTTGCAGGGGGATTAATGCTTCTTACTGGAGTATATAATAATGGTACAGATCCCGCTTTTGACGTAGAAATAAAAGCTCACATCAAGCAAATAGACTTAACTACTAAACAAATAACTATTGAGAAAGTAGATCTTACTGATATAATAATTTCAGAAATCAAAACCATTGGTTATGGCAGTTATACCTCTAGTTTTGGGGGAACTTCCTCTGCATCACCATTAGTAGCTGGCGTAGCCGGGCTTTTACTTCAAGCCAATCCAAATTTAAATGTTCTTGAATTAAAACATATTTTAAAAGAAAAAGCTAATAAAATAGATGGATCATATTCTATCGAGAGTAATAATGCATTGAAGAACTACGGATACAACGTAAATAAATTTTTAGGAGCTGGGAGAATAAATGCCGAAGATTCCGTTCAATTAGCACTAGATTGGCATGACCCTGCAAAATCCCTAACTGTTTTTAAGCCCAACTTGTCAATTGCTGATAAATCAACTGGTTATGGTATATGGATAAAATCTAAAGATGAAAAATCTAAAGATGCTCCTAATTCAACAACTCCATTCAATACAATTAACACACAAAAAGACCATAAAATATACGTTAAGGTCTTAAATAATGGCAACAGAGAAAGTTTTATTGAATCGGATATAAGAATTTATATTGCATTCACAGATGATCAAAATCCTTTGTTTCCATTTCCAGAAAAATGGTATGACCAAAAGGACGTGAAATTTTTAGCTATTAAAGATCTGGGTATAATCTCAAAAAGTCCAGCTCCTGGAAATGCTTCTGAAAAAATCATTGAAATAGAATGGAAAAAACCTGCTGCTTTTTGGGAACTTCACAATCCAGTATCTGCTAATGGTTTAAGAAAAAGAGCTTATATTTTAGCACATATTGCTCCATTTGATGGATTATTCGAAATGGATAACACCGATCCTCAAAATCCTATTAATCTTTCATTAACGAATATTAACAAAAATAAGCATTTAGCTTGCAGAGAAATTTTTTGGCAACATACATCAATTAAAAACAAAACAACTTATCTACCAGGCAATAATTTAAATATAAATGTAAAATCTGAGATGATAGACAAAACATTCGATTTAAGTATGGAGAATGTTTTAACTGCAGATTTAGACACAATGCAGATTAAAGCGAGCAAAAAAAATCGTCAAAATCAAAATGTTGAAACGGTAACTTACCAGAGAACATCAACGGGCTGGGAAGTAGAAAATAGTTCTTTTAATTGGATAAATTTTGAAACACCAGTAGAATCAGTATCTATTTACAGTAATTGCAAGAATATCACATTTCCGCATAAATTGTCAATAAATGAGGACGAAGACGAGATCAAATTACAAATCATAAACTCAAACGCCTAAACATGTCAACAATATACGATTTTATATACACACTAAGTAGTGAAGAAACTCAAAATGAGAGCTTTTATAACAGCACAGCAACAACAGCTAAAACAGAATATGGGCCTAGCTCTCACTTTTTTGTAGATGAAAACCTGTTGTCAAATATTCTTGCAACAAATTATGCTTCCGATGCATTTGGTCCTTGTGGTACAGAAGTAAATAATGTGACGACAAAATTCAGAACGACGTCTAAAGTTCGAGCATCAGGCACAACACCCGTCAAAGTTTTTGCCATTGCTAATGGTCAAGTAATAATTCAACCTCAAACAGACGATGAAACAAAAGTAAATTTAATTTTAAAACCATCTGATACTTATGCACCACTTAAAATTAAATATTTTATTTACAGAGGAGTAAATAAGTCTGATTTAATAGATAATGATAAATTAAAACCTGTCAGTGATGATATAAATCAACCAAATTTTTTAAAGAAACTATGGACTCAATTTACTGCTTATAATACATCCATAAAAAATCCAATTACAGGAGCTAACCTTCCGGTTCCAACTGAGTTTCCATCTTCTTTGATTGGTTATGATGATACTCAATTAGATAATACACTTATTGAAAATTATTTCACAAAAAAAAACATTTCAACTTCTTATCAGATACCACAATGTGAAGCTGGCGAATACTTGGGAAATTTTACGGGAGAAATAGGACTTGATATTGTTTTAGATTATGGCGACTATCAATTACAGAACCAAGAAGAGTTATTCAAATTAGACTTGAAATTTGCCAGAAAGAAAGAACACATTTTCGATACAACAAATGTTCCTCCCTCCATTAATGATACAAAACTTAAAAGGTACAAAGAATACATTCATCAGTTTATGGATGCTGCTGCTTTTTGGGGATCACATATCGAATGTGGAACTATTAAAACAATTGGTAATCAAACAGGTTCAAAAACAAATAACGATATTTTTAGCAAAATTCTTAGCAAATATCAAACTAAAAATAAGATATATGTTTACATACAAGGAGAAAATAACAGAAGCTATAATTATTATGATTCCACAAGAACGGTTTATGGACTATCACCTTCTGCCGACGGAGAATTAAATAATACATCTGGGTGGCCAATTATTATAAAAGAATTAACATCTAGCACTGCTGCAGATAAAACTAAAAAAATTATTTTTAATTTAAAATATAAAATAGACTCTAAAATTCCTGAACCTGAAAGACATATTCTTGTGGATGTTATAGCTGCTAATAAAAATAACACATCTTCATATCCAATGGTGGAAAGACCACTGAACCCAGTTTTGCCCTCACCTATTCCTGAATTTTTAGCAAACAAAACGTCTTCCATTCCTATTAATTTTCAAATCAACAATACTAAATCTTGTGCAAGCTTCCTATTCCTCTATGTAAATTTAAATCAAGAATTTCCATTAAAATCTTATTATAATGATCTATTTCCATTAAATATTGATACTCATCATCCATCCTCAGCTATTGACACTGAAAATAATAACTCATGGGCTATTTATGATAAAAGCCGAATGGTCAATCTTGATGATGTTCTAAATATTGGTGCATCAATACAAAACAAAATCTTTTTCGATAATGGAAAAACAAAAATTTCAGATCTAATCGTAAGAAAATCAAGAAGATTATATTTGGCTGCTTTAAAACGTAATTCTGATAAAAATTTAGAATCTAATAATCTTAATTTCGATAAATTTGAGTCTGCTTCTTTAAATAATATTACCGAAAAAGAAAAATACATCCAGAATTTATATCGAAATTTAGATTTTTTAATCTATAAAGGCACATTTAAAGATGGTGAAACTACCATCAAATCACTTGCTTTATTTAATAAAAATAGTTTAGATGCAAAAAAAAGTTTTTTTCATCTAGGTATTACTAATGAAGAATATAATAGATTAGTTTACGATCAAATTGAAGAAACATCTACTCAATATTTGCCTCTTGACGCCGAAAATGTTTTTTTTCACCTTAACGAAATAGAGGATATACCAAATCTATCTGACCAAAATATTCAAAAATTTAAAGTTGGCTTACGCTATGAAAATAATGAGGGAAAAATAGAAAAATTATTTCCATCAAATGATTTATTTGTATATACATTAGATGGACACTATTTTTTCTCAAAAGATTATTCAGAATTTCAAGAATTTTTTGAAGAATATCCAAAGGCTAAAGCCGACTTTAGAACAAGACAACCATATCGTGGTGAATATGGATTTGACTGGATGCGAGTAAAAGATACTTATATGCCTGATACTGGATATGGTGATTATCCAGGTGATGATGTTCCAGGAGATATCATTTATAAAGACAATGTTGGTAAATTATATACTGATGAAACTAAAACAACTGTTGTCAGTGATATAAATCGTAGAGTTGGTGTTTTTGCTACGAGCTCAAAAATGTATAAGAAGCTTGAATTAGAATATAAAGTTTTCCCTTTTCAATGGCAACAAGAAAAAACAGATCAATATTACAGCCCTTTACTTACAATTTATCCCCCGTACGTTCTCTCTACAAATAAAACAGATTTAGATAGGCAATCAATTTTTAGTCCGCCTTACAACGATGATGTGAATAGAGTAGCTAAAATGAACTTACAATTAAACATTACTGATGAACCAATAAAAATTGAACTAAAATATGACACAAGTCTTTTTGACATTACATCAAGTAAATCCATCTCAAACATACCTAAAACAAAAGGTAAACACATATTAGACATCACAATAAAGTGCTTAAAAGAAATTGAAACAGAACAACTTATAAAAGTACTAGCATTTTACAGTAATTCTACTGATGGAAAAATAATTGGCTTTTTAAGAGTTAATGCAAATGGGGCAACATCAAGAATGTCCAAAAAAATAGCTTTAATAAGTGTAGTAACTAATATAAATGGAATAAAAACTCCTGATTTAGCATCAAAAGCATTAACTATCAAAAAATATTTAAGACAAATTTTAATAACACCAGTTATTAGTACATTTGAATTAAAACTTACAAATGATCAAAATGAAACCGATCCTTCTTTTAAATCCAACTATGTCCAAAATATATCAGGAAACAATGTAATTATTAGTGATAAAAGAGTAAATGGAATTACTGAACCTGGATTCACTCGACTAACAGATTTCCTTCTTTCTCAAAATGGTCCAGCAAATAAAATAAAGGATTATTATAAAGATCATTATATCATGTTTGTTTTTGATGAAGATGGAGGAAGTATTAACAATGATGTATATAGCGATAGAAATGGTTTTTCCGAATCTAGCAGAAAAGTTATCGTGGTGAATTCTGAAGGCGCTTATACCCCAGCACACGAGTTATTGCACGTTGCAGGTATTCCACATAGTTTTACAGCTTATGAAGCTGCAAAATCAGCTAAATTCACGTATCGTCCACTTGCTACTGATAACCTAATGGATTATGCATCTCCTAGATTTTCATTATGGAATTGGCAGGGAAAATTAGCCCGAATGAATGCAGAAATAGAACCTTAAAAAAATTGTAATGAAAAATCTCATTAGAATAGCCACAATCTTAATACTTTTTCAAGGTTGTTATGTCCAAAAGAGCATTAAAACAGGTAAAATTAAAATTAATAATTCATTCGAAAAATTTGATGGAGATAAAATTTATAGTGAAATAAAAAAAAACAGTTCTGATACTATTTATCTACATTATAGACCTGACAGCTTTACCATTATTGATAAAGATGGAAACCGTCTAATCGATTATCATAAATTTCTTGGAGATAAGTTTGGATATTTTGGATATGATTATTCTAAAGATCCATTAATTGGAATATTCCGAGAGTTCTATTCAAATAAAAATATAGAAACCAAGGGAATTTACTGCTGGTTCGGGTTTAAAATGGGTAAATGGTACACCTTCTCTCAAGAAGGTAATTTATTATCTGTAGAAGATTTTGATGATGGTTATAACTTCAATGCAGATAAGGTTTTCCTATATTGTAAAAAAAACAACATTCCTTTAGAAAAAGGAGGATACTTTAAGACTTTTTATCCCTATAAAACCAAAATTCGAAAATTTAAATCTGATACTAAAAACTATTGGATTATTGATTACCCCGATTATGAAAAACAAATGGATATCAAAATTCAAATTGATGCTTTAGATGGTAAAATATTAAAAAGATCAGAAAAGCCATTTTATATTGGCGAATAAGTATGAATTATTTACAATATTGAATTACCGCTATAAAACTCTTACTTACTTTTTTACTAGTGATCACATATAAATGTTAATCCACAACAAATATGGTCTATACATTTTAGGACATTATACAATTATTTTTATACTTAAAAATTAGCTGCCCTTTGATTTAAAAACCTAAATTATCATAATAAGCACATTGATAAAACTCATCTTTTACAATATTTATCTCTTATTCTATAAGTAAGTAACTAATTCTTCTAAACAAGAATATTATAGATGAACTGTAGATTAATGTCCATGATATTGCAAGGTTAAAATAAACCACAATCCAGTTTACAATTCCAAAATAATTCTGTGTTTATAGACTGTACAACTTTGTACAGTCTGCAAACACAAGAGTTCAGCATTCTTGCACTTAATTTCTAAAGCAAAAATTTCATCACATATTTGCCTTGTGAAGTTGAAAAAACAGCAACAGTCCATCAAAGTATAGATTTAAAAAACTGAAAACTTGTACACATAAGTGTATTGGAATCAAAAAATTATCTGTGCTATTCATGATCGCATTCTATAAATCCAAAGTATCAATAAATTAAAATATAGAAATACAAGGATTGTAGACAACTACCAAAAACTCCGTCAAGTAAGCTACAAAACGGTAACTCAAAAAACACAAATAACAACACAAATAGTATTAAAACTATGTCAACAACGCCAACAGAATATAAATACTACCCAGCCCTATCGGACATAATGAAGCCTGAAGATCTTCCCGATTTCTTAAGTTTTATTAAAGATGGACTACAAAGTGTCTTTGATAAAATGTATTACAAAGACTATCAAACTTCTAAAAGTACTTCAGGAAGTAGCGCTTTTTATAGTTTAGATATTATCAGTAGAAAAAAATTAGCTTTAGAACTACCTGGAACTGGAGTTTTCTTCGTTTTAAATCCTGATTATGAAGATTCAAAAATCTCTTCTTTTCCAGTCACTGTTTTTTGGGAATGGGAAGTAATGCGCTATCTAAAGTATTTCAACAACAATAGCTTTTCATTTTCCGTAGAAGATTTTTATGATCTTGCCCTTACAGTTTTAAACATCTCTGAAGAACAAATTATTCAGTTAGCTATTAACACTTTTGTAGTTCAAAGCAGTCCGGCACTTTCAAAATTTGGACAGCTTGTTCAGGATATAAACAGATTATACAGCACTACGATTGCAATTGATGAATCTTCAGAAAATAAATTACAAGAGCTAATTGTACAGATTAATCTTTTAGATAAAAAAGTCGCTCCTGCTATATTCTCTTTGTATTTATTATCAACAGATTTATCTGAAACTAAAGCCAAAATCAAGACCTTTTTCTCTTCTTTCATTCCTAATGATATTGAAGAATACATTAAAAAAATTATAACTCCTAAAGCGAGAGTAACTCTTGAATTAGCAGCTGCAATTGAATTTCCAAGAAAAATGTTAGTGCCTTGGAAAAATGATGGTAAAGAAAGAGATGAAGATGAAACGCATATAGCCCGATTTCAATTTGCAAAAGCTCTCCTGTATGCTGATACGCAAGAAGGAATGGGTTACAATCTAGAGCTAGCAGGAACTTTATCTCCTAAATATTGCGAGATTGGAAAAACGGGTATGCTTATTCAAATTGAAAATTTAAAACTCGATTTAAGCAAAAAAACAAACATTCCAGAAGCTACTACAGATGGCAGACCAAATGATTTCGTGGGAGTTTATGCCCGCGCTGTATCTGTAACTCTACCTTCAAAATGGTTTCATGATTACACGAAAGAAGGACAAGGAAGTACAAGCACAACATTAAGAATTGGCGCATCTGATTTATTGATTGGAACAGGCGGAATTTCTGGAGATATTTACCTAGAGACAGTTCCTGTGCCTACTGGCGTTTTTAGTTATTTCGGCGATAAATTCGATTTTCAGTACCCTCTTTCGATGTTGCAAAGGAACGAGGAAACAGATGTTGTTGAAATTACACAAATTGCCGATTACAATGAATTGCTTGATTATTTACAAGAATTTAGCGCTTCGAGCACTTTGCCATATCCTTTCAGTTACCCTTTAACATTAACCACTAAGTCTACATTAGTATCTTCAGAAGTTAGCCCTTCTACTATTTATACTTTTAAGAATGCTAAAGAATACCAAGCCTTTTTATCAAAACTTGCACCAGATAATACACTTTGGAAGAAAATTGGTAATCCGAATCGTGGGTTTGAAATTGGTTTCAACAAATTTGATATTTCTTTCAAACAAAACAAGGTTATTGGATCTAATATCAAGGGACAATTAATTATAAACAAATTAAAAAATCCTGACGGAAGTTCTTTCCATGCAACATTGGAAGGTCACTTATACGACGACGGTGACTTTAACCTAACCGCTTCTTTTGACAAAGCAAGTGAACCAAAAGCCAATTTATTTGGTCTAGTAGATTTCGATTTTCACAGTTTTGAACTTGGAAAACAGGATGACGATTATTATGTAGGAACTTCTTGTTACGTGTCTTTCCCTCAAGGAACATTAATGAACAAATTGGCAAAAGGCCAAGGTTTTGATGTTGAAAAACTTCGCATTTACAGCGATGGAAACATTGAAGTAGAAGGTGGTTCTATTCCAATTCCGATTAATTTATCTGTAAATCTTGGACCAGTTCAGATGGCGGTGAGTAACATCAACTTTGGTTCAACACAACTTAATGGGCGTAAATATAATTTCTGGGGATTTGATGGTGCCATCAGTGTCAATCCATTAGGATTAGATGCTCGTGGTGAGGGTATTAAATACTATTACAGCACCGAAGAAGGATTCAAAGATTCTTTCATCCGAATCCAAACTATCGAAGTCGATTTGATGATTCCTGGAACAGCTTCAGAAGAATCTGCGATGGCTATTATTCATGGTATGATTTCGTTACCTCAGCCAGGAGAATCACAAGAATTCATGGGAGAGGTTTCATTAAAGTTACCAAAAGCAAAAATTACAGGGAGCGTAGGAATGCGTTTTGCGCCTAAATACCCTGCTTTCTTAGTTGATGCAGGAATTGAATTGCCTACAGGTATTCCGCTTGGATTTCTTTCAATCACAGGTTTCAGAGGTTTATTAGGATTTAGATATGTGGCTACTAAAAAAGCGGCTGGATTAACAACCGAAAATTCTTGGTACGAATTTTATAAACATCCAAAAGCCGGAATCAATATTAGAAAATTCAGCGGACCACCAGATTCTATGCAATATAAATCACCTTTTTCTATTGGAGCTGGTGCAACGTTCGAATCAACAGGCGGAACTATTTTAAACATGCGAGCCATGTTGTTGCTATCTCTGCCTACTCTATTTTATATTGAGGCAGGATTAAATGTTCTTGGCGATAGATTAGGTCCTATTGAAAAAGATCAAAGTACTCCCCCATTCTTTGCAATGGTTGCATTTGGCGATAATTCGCTTGAATTGGCAGCTGGAGCAGATTTTCAAATGCCAAAAGATGGTGGACAGATTATTCAGCTGCATGCTTTATTAGAAGCTGGTTTTTTCTTCAAAAATCAAAAGCCTTGGTACATCAATCTTGGTTCTAAAAAAGATCCAATTACGGCTAGAATCCTAACCTTATTTACAGCCAAAGCATTTATTATGCTATCGGCTCAAGGGATTGAAGCTGGTGCAAGATTAGACTTTAAACTGCAGAAAAGCTTCGGACCTGCAAAAGTCAAATTATGGGCTTATTTGGAAATGGGCGGAAAAATCTCATTCAAACGTCCTCAAATGGGTGGTTACATTGCCGCTGGTGGAGGAATTCAGATTAAAATCTGGATCATTAATGTTGAAATTGTCTTAGACACCATCTTCTCTGTAGAATCATTTAAACCGTTTTTAATTTATGCAAAATTAGAATTAAGTGTACGTGTTAAGCTTGGCTTCGTTAGAGTACGTAAAAATTTCAAAATAGAACTGCAATGGGATATCAACAGAATTGTAGATAGAACACCATACAGTCCGTTGCCTAAAGGTACATTTGGAGATGCTAATGACAATAGAACTGCCGATTCTGTTAAAGGAGTGCACATGCTTACAAATGAAGCTTTCTTGCTTGATTATTTTGATCAGATGCCTAGCCCTACTGCTATTTCTAAAGTGATTCCGTTAGATACTTTCATCGATATTAAAATGACGAAAGGAGTATTGCCTAACACTAGTCTTTCTAAAATAATTGGTGGATACACGGCAGATGCGAAAAATTACACTGATTTAATGCCTCCTGAAGCAACATCAAAAGCAGGTAGAAAACTTCGTCAGGTAAAACACCAATATTCAATTGAATCGATTGAATTACTTTCTGCATATGGAAATACTTGGGAGGCTTATCATCCTTTTAAAGCGGTTGTGGATTCAACTTCCAGAGATCTTGTAAAAGATTTGCCTTGGGCACAATGGCAAAAAGTAATCGATCAGTACGATAGTATTCGAGTTTTAGCAACTAATCCATTTTCATACTTAAGTGCAGGAGAGCCTGGCTGGCATGTTCCCGAACAATTCGGAATTACGCCTTCTAAGTTATTCTGTGTCTCTGATAGCATTGAAGCAGAATATGTCAACTTTAAAAATAAAAAAATAGGAAAACGTTATTATGTACCTACTCAATATGAAGCAGATAGAATCAATGGTCTGTTCTTTAAACTCGTTGGTGAAACTCCTGAAATTGTGGATGGCAAGCTTTCTGAAGGTGATTTTATGAACATTTCTGCAGAAAGCAATCCTTTTGGTTTTAGAAGATCGCTTTCATTCAAAAATTATAATAAACTGGAAATTATTTTCCCTGAATCTGCCATTGAACCAACTTTAAAACTTACAACTCAGGCAAAAACAGTAAACATTCGTGCTTATACTTCATTTTTTGAAGAAGGAGATAAGTTGTCTAAATATAAAGAAGTTAAAATATGTAAGGCTAAAAATTCGCCAGCTTTATATGAGATCGCTTACACTAAAGCTGAACTGAGAGCGCCAATTACTTTATTTGATGAAAACGGAGATATTTTATCGAAAAATAAAATTGATAGAATTGTTATAAGTCCTGTGGCTGCAAATGCTGACGCTATTTTAGATGTTCGAAATAAAATTGCTGCGTTATTTAATGATACTTACGCTTCAGCTGATGGAGAGTTTGTTGTGTCTGAACCAAGCGATATAACCGAATACAATCGTTTAATGACGTTATTGGCAGAATTAAAAGCTGAAGCAGGTAACGACAATCCTACTGGAACTTCTGAACCGTTGACATTTACTCGTTTTTATGGTTATAACGAAAGAGCTCTTTTTGCCTTTGATAAAGTTTTCAAATACAATGATACTTATTTAATTTCATTTCATCCAACACCAAAAACTACGGTTATCGCACAAATTGATGCAAAAGGAAATCTGTTGAGAGAGCGTTTATTGAATGGTTTGGTAACATCGGTGCAAGTCGTAAATAATAATTTATTGATTACTCATGCTTTAGATGCGACTCAGTGCAAAGGAATTGGAGAAGCTGTTGTAAATGATAGTTTTATTGTGGGCTGCGTAGCTCCCGCCGCTACAAATGCCATTATCGAACTTGATTCAGAATTAAACAGAAACTCTGGAATGCAGTATATGAATACGTATTCTGAAGGTTTCAACAAGCTTATTTCATTGCCAAATAATGAATTGCTTTGGATTAATACTTTAGAAGACGGAACTCAAATTAACTGGGTTAACGGCACCGATCGTTCTCTAGTTCGTCGTGTAAAAGTAGCCGAAGTGGCGATCAAGGTTCTTCAGCATAATAGCACTGATTTCAGTTTGATCACCAAGAACAAAAAAGTCATTCGTTTCAGCATCAATACTAGTACTAAAGCGATTACAGTAACGGATACAAAATTGGTTTCTGAATCATCAATTGTTGAAATTACAGATGCAGTAATTGCAAACGACAAAGTCTTGCTTACGGTTAAATTGGCAAACGGAAAATTCGGATTGGCTCAAATTAACGGAACTGCTATTACAGTTGTCAAAAACGATACAATTTTTGATTCTGCAATTTATTTGTCAAACAAGACTTTGGCAGACAATTCTGTTATCGCCTATAATGAAAAATACCTGTTTGTGTTTAATACTTCATTAAACCTTGCAAGATTAATTGAAAGAGGAAACTCAGCTGATAAAGCCTCTATTATTAACATTCAAAATGAGCCTTCGGAGAATAAAATTCTAATGCTTTCTTCGAAACAAAATGAAAAGGGAATTTATTTCTCTTTATTTAATGACCAATTTGACAACTGTTCTTTATATCCAAAAGAAACTGTTTCGGTTGTTACGTCTACATCTGCTTTAACAGATTCGACTGCGACTCATACAGACTTAGGCAGCACCGTTAAATTGGAATATACAAGAGGAACAAAATCTTCAAATTTATTGACAATCAACGCTGTTATTTGTTCGGCTGGAGGAGATTCTGATGATGATAATGAAGTAAACTATAGAACTAATATTCAAGAAATTGGATGGTTAACTAGGGAAAGTGCGATGCATAATTTAACTATTCCGGGTCCTACCGCTGTTAGTGAAGATAATCAAGCAATGGAAGCTGCGATTCAAAATACAGTTCAACCAATTTGGAGGCCAAATTCAACTTATTGCTTAAAATTTACTCTTACTGATAGAGTGGATGATAAAAACACAACTACATTCGATTACTATTATGGTTTCAAAACATTAGGTCCTGTAGGTCATTACCCTGTTCCAGATCCTGTGGCTCCTGCTGGACAAACAGTTGTAAAAAATGAATTGACAGATTTATCAAAATCGCCATTGACTTCATTAAGACAATATTTAGATTACAACCGTTCTTACCCAAATGCTGATGGAAGTTTATTATTATCTAAACCTTCATTCTACGGAAATGAGCAATGTAAAGTGTCGTTGTTCTTTAAGAATCCTTATGTGTATCACATGCTTAAAGAATGGGATACGTATGACAGCAGAGCAAAAATTGATGGTGCTTTAAACCTTATCATTAAAGACCCTTTGAATGATGTTCTTATTCCGTATCCATTGCCAACAGAAGCTACGCCATATCCTAAAGCAGAAAAGGGCAATACAGAATGGGTTGACGATAACGATCCTAGAATTCCTTTGAATATCCAGATGTTGAAAAACATGATTAAAGGAAGTCCTGACTTGAAATGTACAATTACAATTGGAGATGCCTTAAAACCAAAATCGTATGGATATGAGGTGAAATTAACAGATCTAAAACCTTCTAAATTATATACTGTTTTAGCGAAAAATTATTTTGATAAAAATCAAAATGGAATTCCAAATGATAATGAAAACATCTTAGTACACCAATTTGGTTTCCAAACCTCTCGATACAGAGATTTTGCAGAGCAAGTAAACAGTTATGTCCTTGACCAAGCCGAAGCAAGAAAAGCTTTGTTTGATGTTCCGTTAAGTTTAAGTGAAGATCAGATTACATCTTTAAACAATGTTGTTTTTGGAAATGATGACACTTTGAGCAATTCATTAGCATTAAAATATCAGCATTTATTTGATCGTGCTTTTGAAGGAATTTTAAAAATGTCTCCTCTTGATCCTGCTCAGTCTACAGAAGTTAACCGAATTGTCAATACCAATACTGGTGAGGTCGTAGCACTTTTAGTTCGTAATCCGGAGCCATTCAATATTCCTAAAATTCCATTGGAGGAAATTAAAAATACAATTTCAGTAGTCGACGATGCTGGTGTATCCAAAGCAGGCTATAAAGCATTGCATTCTAAAGACTATGCTCAGGTATTAATTATGAATGACAGCAAAAAAATTACTGATCAAAATTTAAATATCAAGTTCGAATACAGAATGTGGAATAATAACGGATCTGTTGAAGCGCATTCAACGCCATTAACAGTTCGCGCTGCTGAGCCGGTAACTTTAACTATTGAAAATATAAATCTTTAAAAAACAATAAAAATGAGTTCTATAAATCTTCAAGAAAGCCAATCCTCAGGTTGCGAAACGTACATCGCTATCGTTGTCGATGAGTCGGGTTCGATAAATGGCAATGAAGCGCAGCAAATACGAGATGGGCTGACTTCATTTATCAATTCTCAAGCTCAAAGCAAAATTACACTTTCATTAATCGGAATGTCTAATAGCGACAGCAACTCAAGATCAGAGCATGTTATTCAAAAAAGAATTTCGGGAAATACTTCGAGTTTTTTAAGTTGGATTAACGGTTTTGGTTCAAGATCAGCCAGTCCTCAATCTGATCACTGGGCTTCTGGTTTAGAAGTTGTAAACAACTTAACAGTAATTCCAGACGTTGTTGTGGTTGTTACAGATGGTTTGCAGGTCAATGATACCAATTTGCTGAAAAATTTATATCAAAATCTGGATGATAAATCACATATTTTTGTTTACGGTGTTACAAGCACCGTAAACAATGCTTCCGAGTTGGTAACACCTATTACTAACTTCTTAGGAAAAACACCTGTACTAAAAAATAACGGTCTTTCTATTCTAAATACAGACTATATCAGGGTTCCTGATTTTAGCACTTTAGGAGCAGAATTAAATCAGTTAAGCAGTGATTTATCAGGCGCACAAATTGGGTGTTTGTCTAATGTCAGTATCGCTCAAAATAAATTGGTTTATCCTGTTTTAAAGAAAGGACTTGCCGTACGCGAAAGCGCTGGAACTTTGCTTCTAAAAAACAAAAGCCGTGTTCCTCTTACTCTGCCTGCCGGAATACGAATTCACAATGCAAGCAATCTAGGCGGATTGGTTTTCAGACTTGAAGAAACTGTTGTTATTCCTGGTCTGGGCAGCGTAGAAGCAAAAATTAGAATTGACGGAACTCCTGCTGCAATGGCCACCTACAATGCGTTAATTGTTTTGCCAGGCGTTTCAAATCCTAGCAATTTAAAAATCAGTTTTGCTGTAACCAAAGAGGTTTATATAGTTGATCTTAACTCAAGTAAGACTGCTTTGCAATCTACAAGTTTACAGATCGCTGCAGCAGGTTCTAAAGGTATTGATAGTACAAAAGGAATTCATCTTCGTTGGCTTTTGGCTGGAGAATTGGGAGCAAACCACCTTCCGAAAGGGGATTTATATACAGGCGGTACTACTAATTTTAATAAACCTGATGATTTCGTAAAATTATATCGAGCGCCTTACACAAAAGTTGTCCATAAGTTAGATTTAACAAAAAAACCTCAAACTGTTGATCGTAATAAAGCATTATGGGTTTATAAAACTCCTGCTCTGCAAAGATCAATCTATGTTTATTTCAAAAACAAAGCAAAGTATCTTTTAACATATGCTAGCATTAATCCAATGACAGACCCATCTGGTTTTATTGCAGCTTATGGAAATGAGATTATTGAGATTGAAAATAAAAGCGAATTATTTTTCGCTGCCGAACTTAAATTTAATGCCGTAGAAAGCGCTAGCATTGTTAAATTAGAAACATTATCTGTTGCTGAAAATAGTATTGCTGCATCAAAAAGAGTTACAAATCGTAAATCCTATTCTTCGGCACAAGTCAATCCAATTCGTGTTATAGCTGAAAATGGAAGAAGCATTCGTTTTAAAGCAAATAAATGTTTGTTAAGCGAAATCAATTTTGAATTTTATGGTGACTTTATCCAAAAAGCAAATACAAGCGGCAATTGGGATTTAAAAGGAAAATATGCTTTAACGACCACTGATTCTAAAGCTTTTGAACAATTAGAGCCAAAACTGAATGCTGTTCACAGAAAGTGGTTAAAATTTAATGATGGAGAATATGTAAACGTAAATAACTACAAGGATAAATGGAAACGTACAACAGATGACGATGATAAAAACATCAAAGAAGTTATTGAAAGTTACATCGAACTAAGTCGTGATGGTACAAATCCGACTGCAAAAGAAACGGTCAAATTTCAAGAGAATATTCCTGCCAACGAACCTGAGCCAGGAGAAGAAGCAAAATTTGAAGAAAATTCAACTGAAATTTCTAATCTTGACTTATTGAACATTGCTGCAAATGATTATCATATTGCGAGAATGTTAGGTTTAGGATGCATCGATATTGATGAAGCAGTTCTTTCAGGCGAATTTATTTATCTAACAGAGTACGTTACATTTAAGAATTTAGAAGGCGGTGCGACTCCAAAAGAAGTGCAGCATCTTTCTATGAGTATTCCAACTTCTGTAAACACAGAGCGTTTGCCTCTTCCTGTACAATTGAGTAAATTTTTACCAGGCCTTAATGCAGGTTCTGATGAAGACGAACAATCTGCAAAAATTACAGATCCTAACGGATATAGTTTTGATGGTAAGAAAAGATATGTGAGTCTGTTTATGAATGACATCGCTGATTACAGTGTAAATACTGCTTTCTTCGATTCTACTGACGAATTTGATGGAACTTCTTTTACATTCCCAATCTATGCCGGAGTTGATTACAAATTTAAAGGTGAAGGAAATTGGCAAAAACCAGAATTAGCTTGTGACACAGCCTATTCTAACGTTACCAAAGACTTAGCTACTGCTTCTTTCGAGCCTGCTCCGATCATTATACCTGAGTCTGGAAAATCATTTTTGAATGTTCGTCAAGAAAAAACAGGTTTACAAACGTATGTATATCAAGGTTATGGCATTAATATTTTCTCGAGAGCAACATCTGGAAGACAATTAGAGATTACTTCTGATATTAAACCAAATAATACCCTATTGCCTCCATCTGGAATTAATTCTTTACTTATTACAGAAGAAAACCCATTGATGTTTACTTCGATGAGTGAACAGATTAAACTAAAAACTCTTTTAGATAATGCATCAATAACTGATAAGACGTACATCCGACTTCTTTTTGAATATTATTCTGCTCAGGAATTGTTAAGTTACAGCATTCCTGATGGTATGACTAAAGAAGATGCTTTACTTTCTGATAAAATTTATCCAGACAATGAAGAACTGTTTGCTGATTATTTTAAACTTTATTTTAGAGATAGTCTTCCTCAAATTGAACATGCAAAAATTAAAAACATTGCCGACAGTTTATCAAATGAACTTACTTCAATTATTAGAATTACCGAATACAAAATTCTAAGCAGTGGCGAAGACATTAAAATTAACTTAACCGATGCCAATAAAAATAGATTTATTGGAGGTCTTTTAACCGTTGGCGATCAAAACTATATCATTCAAAATATTACTGTTGCAACTACAGCTGGAAAATTTGAATATGCAGATATTGAAGTACTTAAAAAAGAAGTGAGCGAAAGCCTTCTTTCTGACGGAGATGCAACAATCGATTCTGAACAGATCAGGCAAATCAAAAAACCGGTTAACGAATTATGTTCATTGGTTGAGAATATGTTAACGCCTGCAAACTGGCGTCAGCCAAGTCCTATTGGTCTGCAGGTTCAATTACCGCAAGTTTTAAAAACTGTACATAGAGAGATTGTTTTACAAAAAGACAGTCAAGGAAACGACACTTTACAGGTAGAAAAAACACGAGGAATTTGGAATGATAAAGTAGAAATTAAAAAAGTTCTGGAGCAAGCTTTTCAGGTAGATCAAAAAGGAGAATATATATTAGATAAAGATGAGAATCCAATTCCGCTTCCAGAAGGAGAGAAAAAACATTTTGGTCTATATGAGCTTACTTTCAAAGGATTAAAATTAGCTCAGCACCCACAATACAATGCAAACAATGGACATTCAGTTGAATGGGCGAATGGAACTGTGCGTTTGTTTACTAAAAGCTGTTTTGATGGCTCTAATCCTATTCCGGTAAAATCTAGAAAAGAATTTAAAGTTGTACGTGCAGACAATATTGGAACAAACCAGGATTTAGTTTTAATAATCAATGATCCTAATTTTAAAATTAAAAAAGACGGAACTCAAGAACTGGATCCGACTTATGATCATATCCTTTTTCAAGAAAATGTACAACAGAAAGTAAATTATTATCCAAGTTACAAAGTATATCTTTTTGCAGATACTTCAAACGGAATTACAGCAGCAAACATTCAGCCAAGAGAAGGAGAAAGTACACACTATTCAATTTTTGGAATTAGAAGTCATTCTAATGCTTATGATTATGATTCTAAAATTAGTGTTCCAGCTCCAATGTATGCGGTTAGAATTGAAAAACCTATAAAACCTGAGGATGTAAAAGGAGCTTTATATGCCACAAGACCTGACTTTTTCAACAGATCAACATACACCTTTACAACCAGATATACGCACAAACCATACGGAATGCTGCATTACAGAGCAAATGATCAGGCTTTGTTAAACGCTTTATACGAGACAGCAACAATTGCTAGAATTCGTGAAGAGCTTAGTAAACTTGGTGGAAACAATGAAGTGTATTTTACTAATAGATGGCAAAATTTCTTAGACTTTAACGGATTACAGAATAAGGCTAATTATGAAACTTACCCTCCTGCAAGTGTTTCTGAAGAAAACTACCGTTTCCCAGTTCCTGACAGTGAATTATTAAAAGGAGAGATTAATGAATTTATCAAATGGCATAATACAACACAAAAGCAAACTGTTCCAAAGATAACTGCTTTAACTGCGCTTAATCAAATTATTATTCCTAAAACAGCAGGAATCGAGGAAGACTTATTGGCCATTCATTTTATTGAACAAGTGATTCATGCCGCTTTTGTACCGTTAACTGAAGTACCTGTTATTTATGATTACATTAATGATAATGATTATGTACCTGTCAATAAAAAGCAAACCATTAAAGACAAGAACGGTAATATTTTAAAATATCCGCATCCTGATTTAGACATTGCACCAATGATGAAAATCACAAATGCAGCTCAGTTTAGAACGCAGTTTACAGATTTTAATCTAGATGGAAATTCTCAAAACATTTATTTCTATGGTGTTCGCGAAATGGATATTAAAATGAATTTCAGTGAGTTCAGTACTTTCCTGGGACCCGTGAAACTAGTTCCTTCTAGCCCACCGCAAACACCAGAGATTAAGAGAATTATGCCTGTTTTAGAAAATCAGGTTTTAGGAATCAAGCCTTCTATTCAAATCGAATTAAATGCTTACAAGTCAGAATATAACATTAGAAAAATAAATATCTATCGTGCAAAAAACATGCTTGATGCACAATCGATTAGAACGATGACTCCTGTCAAAGAAATTTTGATTAATGAGGATACTTTATCTACTGATTTTAATAGTGTTTGGACGGTTTACGATGAATTTGAAGATTTAGAAGCTGTTCCTTTTGGTGATGGTCTTTTTTATAGAATTACGGTTTCAAGAGAAATTGAATACGCTGATCCGAGTTCGACTGATCTCAACCCGATTATCAATATTGATTATACACCATCTCAGCCATCAAAAATTACAGCTACAATAATTGCTGATAATACCGCTCCAGAATCTCCAGAATTAACAGCTACCGGCGTTCCAACTGGAGAAAATGAATCTGTATTAAAACCAGTTGTATTTAGTTGGGAAAAAACAGTTCACAATGGTAAGTATCATTTGTACAAAATGAATAATCAAGGAAACTGGGATAAAATTCAAGAGAAAATTTCAAATGAAAACGTAGTGACACTGGCTTTACTAGATACCAAATTGAATATCGACGAATTAACTATTAAAAATAGTGATGATGAAAGAATCTACCATCATTTCAAAGTACTTGCTGAAAACTCTTCAGGCATGTTTAGTAGTGAAGAAAAAATTCTAACCCTATAAATTCAAAAAATGAATCCCAACGAAGTTATTTGTTGGGATTCAAAATCAAGCTAATCAAAAATAATATTTACAGAAAGAAAATAAATTTCAAACAACATGGCAACAGACAGAACTCAAATTGGTTACAAATTCGAAAACGGCGATATTCCGTCGCAGGGAGACTTTCAGGAAGTTTTTAACAGTTTTATCCATAAAGACGAAGACAAGGCCGACTTTCAAATGGTCGAAGAAGGAAGGGATAACCTGCATTATGTAACTCCTGCCCTTTTGTATACAGGTTTAAAGAATATTGGCATCATTACTGGGAATAGCTACATGCCACGTAAAGAGCATTTTGACTCTTTTGTTGGCGATACCATTACTTTGCAATATGCACCAGTTAATTACAGTGTCAAAGTATTTAAAAACGGACAATTATTGCTAGAGAAAGAAGGCCAAGGAAATGACGGAGATTACATCATCAATTACGAAATGGCCAAAATCACTTTTTCAGGAAGTATTGACAATAGAAACATTGAAGTCGATTATTGGTATAAAAATTTAGCTCCAAATTCAAATCCAGGAAGTGGATCTAGTGAACCAATTGACTTTACAAGCTTTTTACATACTTCAGGAAATGAAACCAAAAACGGAATCCTGACTTTCAACAACACTACTCCTGCCTCAACAAGCGGAATTGTATTGACAAACAGCGGTGCCGATGCTGGCGCAAAAGTATTGGATGTAACCGTTAGCGGAGCTGGAAGCGGTATTGCAGTCCAAAATACAGCAGCAGGAACTGGTATAAAAGTATCTAACACTGGAACTGGAACAGGTTTACAAGTGAACTCTTCTTCAGCAGCAACAGGAGATCCTTTGCAAATATCGAAAGATAATGTTGTAAAAGCTAAAATTGATGCTGAGGGAATTGTAACAGCTAAAAAATTTGTTAGCGAAGGCGGAACAGCTGAAAAATTTGTAAAAGGAGATGGCTCTCTTGATGATAAAATTTATGCTGAAGACACAAAAGTAATTCATACCACTGGTAATGAAACTAAAGACGGAGCTTTAAAACTAACGCACAATACTTCGGCAGATGATGTTTTAACAATTGAGAAAAATAATAGTGCAAACTGCCTAAAATTAGTTCAAAACTCTAGTTCTAGTGCTACTACTTCAACTTTTGACACGAATACTGAAAATGTTAACAGAAAAGCGATCAGCGTTCAAAAAATACAAGTCGAAAAAGCCTTTATTACACATGACGGAAACGTATCAGGAACTTCATTTACAACATTAAACGAAAAAGCGGATATTACCGATGGCTTTTTAACATTAGCCGCTTCAACTTCTGCAACAGCAACAGCAGGCCATGCAAAATTATACGCTAAAACAGACGGAACTACCGACTTGTATGTTATGGGTAGTGATGGAGTTGAGAAGAAGATTGGTGCAAGTGGTGGTGACTTAGATAATGTTTTGCATAAAACAGGATATGCTACCGAAACAAAAAACGGAGAATTAGTTATTGATAGTGGGACTGAAGATGTTAGTGGATTGGTATTAAAAAAAACCATTCCTACATTTGATCCTTATAGTGGAGGAGTTGTATATTCTTCTGGATACAACAATCCATACAATATGGTTGAATTATCTACACAAGAAGTTTTGGTAGCTAATAATGGAGGAAACAACGTTTTGAAAGTACCTTTAAACGGTGGAGCTCCTTCTTTATACTCTTCTGGTATATCATCACCTTGTGGAATCGCATTATTACCTAGTGGTGAAGTATTGGTTGGAAGTATTGGAACTAATTCAGTTTATAAAATACCTGCCAATGGTGGAACTCCAGAAATATATTCTACGGGTATAACAGGAATTAATGCTATTGCCATTTTACCAAATGGTGAAGCTTTGGTAGCTACTGCAAATGCTAGTGGAGTATATAAAATTCCTACTGGAGGAGGCAATCCAGTAATTTATTCAACTCCGAGTTCAATTGTACGAGATATTGTGGTGTTGCCAAATGGTGATGCATTAGTTGCTTGTCAATCTGCAACAGTATACAAAATTCCTTTTGGAGGAGGGCCTGGAATTGTATATGCCACTGTTCCAAATAACTCAATCTCATTATGTTTATTGCCTACTGGAGAAGTCTTGGTAGGAGCACCATATTCTAGTCAAGTACATAAAATACCTGTTGATGGTGGAGAATCTTCTTTTTATGCATCTATGCCTAACTTTTACTCCTATATGGCATTAAAAAGCGATGGAAAAGTACTAATATCTAGTATAAATAATGATGACATAAGAATATTAAATGGATTATCTCAAAGAGTACTAAAAACAGATACCTCAGGATTAGTAGTCAAAACAAAATATCTAGAAGATGTTCCATATCTAAAAGTTTCTGAATTTATCTTAACTAGTTATGCAAAATTAGCTTCTCCAATTTTTACAGGAACACCAACGTTACCAACAGGAACTATTGCTACAACACAAACAACTGGAGATAATTCGACTAAAATAGCTACAACAGCTTTTGTTAACAACTCTCTTATAGGCACATTAAAAATAACTGGAGGAATTAATGCGGCATCACATCAATACAAAATTTCTGACTCTGTTGGCAATAGCGCTCCTTTAAGATTAAGTTCTAATTGGGTAACAAACTTTGGTTCTGGAGATATTGGCACAAATACAGTTTTTGGGATAGCCAATCAAAATAATACGACAGGATTTAAAAATAGTTCTTTTGGTTGTTCTACGGCTACTTTTAATACTACTGGAGGAGAAAATGTGTGTATTGGTTATAACGCAGGTTCATATGTTAATACTGTTCTTACCAATCCAAATTCAATAACAAATCAATCTATTTTCATAGGGGCAAATACAACTTCGTTTTCTAATAATCAAACAAACCAAATAGTAATTGGTTGTAATACAATGGGAGCAGGTTCTAATACTGTAACCTTAGGTAACTCTGCAATTACAAGTACAATATTACGAGGTGAGGTATCTGCTACTTCATATAAGGTAAATAATATAAATACTCCTCCAGCAACTGCAACAAGTGCAGGAACAACAGGAGAAATAAGATTCACAGCAACTGGGATATTTATTTGTATAAATACAAATACTTGGATAAAATGTGTTGGAACAACATTCTAAAAAATAAAAAAAATGGAAAATACAAAAATCAATAAAGAAGAAGCAAAAACAATCAACGCAGAGCAATTAAAGAAATTACAAGATTTTAATGTCTTTATGGATAAAGCAAGATTATCGTTGGGAGAATTGTCTATTCAATACGAGTTTCAAAAAGCAGATATTTTAAGTCAGATTGCCGTTCAGCAGCAAAATTTTAATGAATTGGAAAAAGCCATTAAAGAAGAATACGGAGATATTCGCGTGAACATTGAAACTGGCGAAATTGTAAAGCAAGAACAAGAATAATTCTGGAAAATAGTTTTTAAATAGTTTTTTAGGAACCACAAATTTATCAGCCTGTCAAGTGTGGTTCCTATTAACTTTATTAGGGCTTTACAGCCAATTTTTTGTACAAATTAAGTACAAACTTCAATCATATTCTTCGTTCTAATTACTTTAAAGCAATCTGCTTCAATTAATTATTGCTCTTTTATAAAATTCAATTTTACAGCGATAAAATAAATTAATAGTACTTCAAAAAAGGTGAAATCAAAAGTATTTAAAAATAACTTTCTCACCTCATCAAACTTAGTTTTTGCTTAACGCAATCCTTCTCTAAGTTGAGACAAATCATAATCAATTATAAACAAAGTATGGAATATTACAATATAGCCAAGTCATTGACTGCGGCAAAAAATGATTGCGCTGCCGGAGTCATGGGAACTTCCGTTACACTAACTGCAAATGCAAATCAGTTTGTATCGACAATAAGTGTTGAAGATGCCAATGCAAAAGCAGATGCATGGTTGGCAGCAAATGTTCAAGCTTATGCCAATAACACGGGTTCATGCAGAATTACAGCCTGGAGAGGAGTAGATCCGTCTTGTGTTGTAGAACCAAATGTAATCTTATCTCCTTTTAACTACATGGTTATTAGATACAAATGGGCATTAGGAGCAGGAGAAGATTTTGACACTTATACCGGAATTATTAATTCAGGAACTTCCTTAGATAATAAATGGATGGGATGGGGTCATGGATTTAATAACGAAATTCCAACAAGTGCCCTAGCTGCAGATTCTTACATCATGTGGGCTGGTGATAATACACAAGCAAATGGTGTTGAAGCCTGCCTTGTGAATTTCAGCAAAATAACAACAGACTACCCTACTTTGAATACCGTTCAGGTAAGAATGGCGGGTTCATGGTATAGAAAATTAGGCACTGGAAATATAGATGTAGAGGTAGTTACCTATCTCGGTGGAACAATGCAAAAATCTGGCTATGACATCATAAATGTTGGCGGAACTCTGGTTGATCGAAAGAACTTTTCTAAAAAAGTACCAATCCAAGGAACCAACTTGGCTAAAAACATTGAAGCCGTTACCAATCTAGGATTCATTACCTACATCAAAGACTCGTCTACAGGACAAATCGTAATTAAATATTAAAAAACAAACGTATGGGAAATACAGGATACAAATCTTTTGCGGCACTCGAATTATATTATGTTGATGACGGAACCCCAACAGGACAGCCAACTAAACCAAATGTAGTTACAGATCCTGATTATATTGCACCCGTTTTAGATACCGCAACATGTGCTCCCAGCATCAGATATTATAGTGTAGAAAAAAGATTAAGCGCAAAAAAAAATAACTGCGGAACAGGATACAGCGGAAGCACCGTTACGCTTACTGCTCTTCCAAATCAATTTGTTTCTACTATAAGTCTTGCAGATGCCAATGCTCAAGCAGATGCGTGGTTAGCGGCAAATGTACAGGCTCATGCAAATATGGCAGGAACATGTGAAATCACTCCAACCTATGGTGGCGGCGGCGGGCCTGGAGGGTGTTTTGTTGAAGGTACTCTAATCACATTACCTGACGGAACAAGAAAAGCAATTGAAAAACTTACTCTTGACGAACTTTTGCTTTCTACAGAAATTGAAACGCTTAACGATACTAATATTCCAGATGAATTGTATAAATGGTCATGCGAATATTTATCTGAAAACAGAATCGTCTCGCCCATTACAAAAATTGCAAAACAAGTTGCCGACAAAACAATTATCGTTAATGACCGATTATTGGAAGCTACTCCTACTCACTTACAATTAATTCAGCGTAATGGCTTTTGGAAATTTATTCCTTTAGGAGATATCATCGTTGGAGATAATTTATACTCGATAGACAAAGAAATTATTCCTGTTACTACTGTAACTGTGAATTTAGAAAAACGAAACATCTATCCGATGACCTTAAATCCATTTCACACGTATTTTGCGAATGGGATTTTAACTCACAACTACAAACAAGCTATGGATTATAATCAGTAAAATAAAACTTGGATTTGATGAACAGAAATAGCTCTTCTTAAAATTTCCTAAGTATTTAATCCAAATTCCACAGAAAAATTCTTTTTAAAATTGACCATCAAATAATATTTAGTCAAAAATGAATGTGGAATTTGGATTTACGTGTATTATGATTTCCAATTAAAAACTTCAATCAGTTTGTAATTATCAAAACAAAAAACAAAAAATGGACACCAATCATAACAGAATAAAAGTGGCTGATTTAGAAATAAATGAGCCAAACAAAACCCTAGTTACCAATGAAAAAGGTGAATTAACTTTTAATAATATTCCTGAAAAAACCTTTAAAACTATTATTGGTGAATCAATTCTTGGAAGCGGAGATATAGCCTTATCAAACAAGCAGGATATTTCTAATCAGGTTAGTGTAACATTACCTGCAACTGTTCAAGATTCATGGCATGGAAAAACGGTAAAATTTACAGGCACCGGAGCTCTAACAATTCCTACTTCGTTTATTAATTCAGGAATGTGTTTTGAAGGAATCACCAAGATAGGAACATCTTTAACCTGGTCTATTACCTCTCCCAAAACATTTGAATTTGGAACACCTCCTGCAGTAAGTGAAAAACAGATTTTTACGTTCATGCAAAATGAGGGTCAGCATTCAATAATGATTTTAGGACTATAATTATGGGATTAAGAAAAACAATTTTTGGAAGGTCAAAAATAAGTACTGTGTACTACAGGGGGAAAAATAAGATTAATTTATTAAATCAAATGTATACATCTCTCAGTCCTGATGGAACAAGATTATATACAACCTTACACAATGGACCAGATTCGATAGCACAATATTCCTTATCAATTCCTTGGGATGTAACCACAGCAACCTATTTAAGCAAGTCTATGACTATGACTCAGAATGGAGAAAGTCAAATTAGAGGACATTTCTTTTCTCCTGATGGAAAAAGGGTTTTCGTTTCTGGAACAACATCAAAAAGCATTTATATTTATCAGCTTGCAACGGCTTGGGATGTCTCTACAATTAGTTATGTGGGATATTATCCAATCGGAACAACAGGATATAATTTTTTAAGTCCAGATGGAACAATGTTCTTTAATCATACAGGCAGCACGCTTACTAAGTATCTGCTATCAACACCATGGGATCTAAGCACGCTTACACCCTCTCAAACACTTAATTTTAGCACACATGGATTTTACGTTACTCCCGATGGCAAATCTATTTTATATACAAAATTGAATGGCACAAGATCAGTTATTAAAATAACCCTATTAAATCCTTATGATTTGGCTGGTGCATATACTTCTGAATCAATTGACTTATCTGCTATAATACCTGCTGCAAATTTTTATGCTGTTAATTTTAGTCCTGACGGTTTAAAAATGGTCTGGAGCTCTTACACGGCTAGTGTTTGGAGTTTTGATTTATCAAAACCTTTCAAAATAAATGGTAAACTACTCATCCTAACATAAAGAAGTAGATAATTAGAATAGGATTTGACAACTGTTAAATGCGTAAAGTTTAATGTACGAAATAGTTATTCTTTCATACCGATAGAAAACTTTATTAAGTCAGATCTCATAACTAATAAATTATAAATCTTCTTTAAAGTCAATATATAAATAACTAAACTTATTCCGTAAAATATCAAAAATAGACTGCAATTGGCAATTCTGAAAGCATTTATTAAAAGCTGCAATTAAAAAATATGAACACAAATCACAACAGAATCAAAGTATCTGATTTAGAAGTAAATCAACCTAATAAAACTTTAGTAACTAACGCAAATGGCGAATTAGAATTCAGCGAAGCCACAGCAAGCAAGCAAGATTTACAATCTGTTTTGGAAACAGGCAATTATGCCACAAAAAACATATGGATTGGTAACGAAGGCAAGCAGATTTTTGTGGGGGCAGAAAGTGAAGATGCGGTTCAGTTAGGATCTGGCGACATGGCTGGTCTAAGCCATAAATCTACCTTTATTGGTAAAAATGCAGGTAACGGAACAATACAAGAAATGGTTACCGCCCTAGGTTATTATGCAGGAGCCGGAAACCAGCATCCAAGAGCCATTATATTAGGCGCTTCTGGATCGACGGTATACACAACCGCTCCAAATCAATTGGCAATAGGAACTAATGAGGCTTATAAAACTATTCGTTTTAATACCGACGTACAGACAGATTTAGATCTAAATTTTCCTTCAACAAGCGGAACCTTAGTTACATCCAATAATTTTAAAACAGTAAATGGAGAATCTATTGTTGGAACTGGAAATATTGATTTATCGAAGAAACAAGACATTGCTAATCAGGTTGAAGTAAGTACAAGTCAAACTATTCCATCTAATTGGCATGGAAAAACAGTATTATTTACTACTAGCTGCACAATTACTGTTCCTGCTTCATTATTAGAAAGTTTTATTTTTAACGGCATTACACTTCCTGGAGCAAGCGTCACATGGGCAATTACTGCTCCTCACACCTGGCTATTTGGAACACCTTCTATAACAGCTGAAAAGCAAATTTTCACTTTTACAAAAAGAGGAAACACAAACAGTATTTTATTATTAGGTGTGTAATTATGGGGAGCTTAGTACAAAATACCATATTTGGATTTGAAAAACATAAGGCCAATACTTTTATTGGAGGTGTTTCGACCACTATTACATCTGCTTCATCTTTAGCGACCAGATTAGGCATTCCGTTAAGTAGAATTAAAGCTTTTAAAACTATAGGGTCTGATATCTTGTTTGAAATTACTGACGGCAAATATAGTATTCCAACCAATGCTTTTGCAGGATTATCTACAATGACATACTATAATGACAGTATGGGGCTGGTTACAACTATCAATAATAATGCTTTTTTTGGATGTTCTTCAGTAACTTCTTATAATTTTCCAGAGCTCACAACTATTCAAAGTTCTGCAAGTAATACGGGAGGAGGAACATTTGGAAGTAACACATCACTAATTTCTTTTTCTGCTCCTAAATTAACATCAATAACAGGGGGAAACTTGACAAGTAATGGGTTTTGTTTTCATTCAAATTCAAATCTTAAAACTTTTAATGCTCCTTTGCTTAATGGTTTGATACCTGCATATACATTTTATTTGTGTTCAAAACTGACAACTGTAACAACTGGTATCATTACTGGTATAGGAAATCTGAGCTTTTGTGAATGTTCAGAATTGACTGGTTTTAATTTATCTAATTCCACCTCTATAGGAAACAGTGCTTTTCAAAATTGTGCCAAGATGGCCTATGTTGATTCTTTAGATCAAGCTTTGAACATTGGCTCATCTTCCTTCAATAAATGTCTGCTTCTTCCTAATTTTTCTGCAAATAAAGTTACAACAATTGATAATACCGCTTTTTTTGGATGTTCTTCAGTAACTTCTTATAATTTTCCAGAGCTCACAACTATTCAAAGTTCTGCAAGTAATGCGGGAGGAGGAACATTTGGAAATAACACATCACTAATTTCTTTTTCTGCTCCTAAATTAACATCAATAACAGGGGGAAACTTGACAAGTAATGGGTTTTGTTTTCATTCAAATTCAAATCTTAAAACTTTTAATGCTCCTTTGCTTAATGGTTTGATACCTGCATATACATTTTATTTGTGTTCAAAACTGACAACTGTAACAACTGGTATCATTACTGGTATAGGAAATCTGAGCTTTTGTGAATGTTCAGAATTGACTGGTTTTAATTTATCTAATTCCACCTCTATAGGAAACAGTGCTTTTCAAAATTGTGCCAAGATGGCCTATGTTGATTCTTTAGATCAAGCTTTGAAAATTGGCTCATCTTCCTTCAATAAATGTCTGCTTCTTCCTAATTTTTCTGCAAATAAAGTTACAACAATTGATAATACCGCTTTTTTTGGATGTTCTTCAGTAACTTCTTATAATTTTCCAGAGCTCACAACTATTCAAAGTTCTGCAAGTAATGCGGGAGGAGGAACATTTGGAAATAACACATCACTAATTTCTTTTTCTGCTCCTAAATTAACATCAATAACAGGGGGAAACTTGACAAGTAATGGGTTTTGTTTTCATTCAAATTCAAATCTTAAAACTTTTAATGCTCCTTTGCTTAATGGTTTGATACCTGCATATACATTTTATTTGTGTTCAAAACTGACAACTGTAAAAACTGGTATCATTACTGAGATTGGAAAAAACGTATTTGATTCTTGCTCATCATTTACAGGTGTTGGATTAGATTTAACCGAATGTAAATACTTTGGAAATCAAGCGTTCAGATCTTGTTATTCTTATACAGAAATAAATGCTCCTGCGTTAGTCACATGTGGTGAATCACCATCATATAATGGTGTTTTCGAAAACATTAAAACAGGTATAATTATTACAGTTTCATCATCGCTTAAAACAATAAATGCTGGCCAGCCTGATGGAGATTTAGTTTATGCTTCACAGACGAGACAAGCAAATATTATTTATGTAGCTGCATAACGGAATTGCAATATGCTTTTTAAAAGGCAAAGACAAACTTTATTATAAAATTTAATTATGAGCAGCTTATTACAAAATACTGTATTCGGTAATAAATAAATATAAATCCAATACTTTTATTGGAGGAGTTGCCGGCACAATTAATCTTTTGCTGTAACTGAAAATGATATTCAATTTGCTGTTACAGGAGCAAGTTATTCACTTGCGGTTAATGCATTTTCTGAAAATAAAGATATTACCTACTTTGACGACAGTTCAGGCTTAATTAAAGATTGTCCTTTTGGTCATGCCTTTTATCACGCAGAAAATCTAGAATGGGTTAATCTTCCTGGAATGAATAGATTAGGTTACAGATGCTTTAGCGGATGCGTTAAACTTGAAACTATACACTTCAACTCTCTCTTAGAAATAAGTTCAGAAGGCTTTACTAATTGTACTAAATTAGTCAATCTAAATAATAGTTTTCAAACAGTTACAAGTTTAGGAAATATTTGTTTTCAAAATTGTACATCAATTACTAACCTTCACTTTCCAAATGCAGGTTTATCTAACCTTAATGGTTCCCTAGGAATGTTTCAAGGAATGTCATCCTTAGTTTCACTTTTTGCTCCTAATTTAACTTTAGTTCCAAATGGAAATAATGGAGGTGGAATGTTTGCAAATTGTATAAATTTAGAAAATGTTACGCTGACATCTTTGAATTTCATACCTGTAAACTTTGTTTTAAACTGTACGAAATTAACTTCTTTGAATTTACCAAATGCTGTTAGCGGTAATTTGTTTAATGCTTTTGCAAATACTCCATTACTAGAAACGCTATATACACCTCAATTGAATACTTTAATCACTAACTCCTACAGGGCTTTTTATTTATCAGGAGTTAAAAACATTGATTTTTCTAAAATCAATAATTTAAGTATTCTAGCAAATGATATTTTCGAAAATACAACCAGATTATTAACACTTGACATCAGATCATGTACAACTTCTATAGGCACAGATGCTTCAGTTAATAACAATGTTTTTAGACTTATTAAAACTGGCGTTACTATAATTGCAAATGCTGCACAGCAAAATATTAATTTAGGCCAGCCTGAACCTGATTTGTTAAATGCTATATCAACAAGGGGTGCTACTGTAATATATGTGTAATTATAAATAAGATCCTATCCAAAAAACAATTAAATTTGGAGACCTTAAATCACACAATTAATTATGAATTCAAAAAGAAATTCGTTCTATTTACCAGCCTTTTTAATGATGTTTTTTTTTGCATCATTTTCGTATTCTCAGACTTCAAATCCTGCTCCGAAAGCAGAAAACAAGTCCAAATTATTTGAAGAAACTGTCACCGACAGTGATTATTTAATGGCTATTGAAAAAGCCGGAGACGTTTTAGAATCGGCTGCAAATGATGCCGAATTTGAAGGCAGTACTTTTCATTTGTTTGGAGAAATTAAAAGAACCGAAAGTAAACTTGATTTAATTCTAGCAAGTCTAAAAGGTGCCAACCCAAATGTACGAA
The DNA here is from genome assembly GCF_024171645.1 of Flavobacterium sp. HSC-32F16. Lineage (GTDB taxonomy): Bacteria > Bacteroidota > Bacteroidia > Flavobacteriales > Flavobacteriaceae > Flavobacterium. Next base: position 385,382 of record NZ_JALKAC010000003.1, read on the forward strand.
ATCAGCAGATGTATCGTATTGTTCTAAAGGAAATTGAACAGGAATTAAACGATCAAAACACTGCAATAAATACTCGTAATCAAAATCTTGAAAAAACTAAAAGCAGAATTATTGATCTGCGCAAAGACAAAATTTTATTTACTCTAATAAAAGACACAATCTTAAGAAAGCAATTCAAAACAGAATTGGCAAATCTTAAAAAAAGATATCTTAAAGCTGATAGTCTGATGACAAAAAATCAGGAGACTTTAAATCATAAAAAAAGATTGACTGTTGAGCATAAAATTGCTGTTTCTAATGCCTTGACAACTGTAGAAACTAAACTGGAAAAATCAGGAATTAGTATTCTTAATAAAGAATATCCATCATTATGGAGTACAGATACGGCAGCAAAAAAAGTAGTATCGCACAACATTAAAGCTAAAATCATAATTGAAGAAAATGTAGCCGCTTATTATTTAAGTTATAAAGCCGGATCGTTAATTACTTTATGTTTCTTTATGGGGCTTTTGGCTTGGTATATTTCACGTAATTTGAAATACTTAAAATCCAACGGACATGACGAAAATCTAACTCTCTTTAACTTCAAATATTTAAATAGAGGTATAATTCTGCCAGTAGTTGTAATTGCTTTAAACATTGCCGTAGTAACAAATTTATATGCTCCAGCACTATTTTTAGAATTACTTCAACTTTGCTTATTGGGTGTTCTGACGATCTTGTTTAAAAATGACTGGTCCGGAAAATCAATGCGAAACTGGTTATTGCTTTTCGGATTATTTTTTGCACTTTGTTTCCTGGATCTTTTTATCGAAGTTGGCTTATTTCAGCGTTGCTCCTTTATCATTATCAATATTTTAGGAATACGATATGGCCTGGTTCAGATTAAGAGTTTAAAAGATCAATTGTACATCAAAGGATTTTTTAAATGGGCCAGCATTATTTTTATCGGATTAAATGTTTTATCTATACTTTATAATCTTTTTGGAAGAGTTTCTCTTTCAAATATGCTAAGTTTATCAGCTTTTATTTCTCTAACCCAGATTGTTGCATTGAGTGTTCTTTTAAAAATAATTCTGGAAATAATTCTTTTACAAATTTATACAACCCGAGTAAAACGCGGTATCGAAAAAATATTCGATTATGAGAATTTATCAGATACACTAAAAAAACCATTTATAATTGTAATCAGTTATATGTGGCTGGTTGTAATTGCATCTAATTTAAACATTTGGGAATCGTTACGTTCTTCTTTTGGTACTTTATTGAGTCGTCCCAATACAATTGGAAGCATCACTTTTACTTTAGGAAATATTGTTTTGTTTTTTATCATTGTCTGGGCAGCACATTTATTACAGAATTATGTAGCTTACTTTTTTGGAGAAATTGAAGACGAAAACGAAGAAAACATCAACAAAAGACAACATTCTAAATTACTTATTACAAGACTTATTGTATTGATTGTAGGTTATCTTTTAGCTGTTGCTGCTTCGGGAATGCCTTTAGATAAACTAAGTATTCTTCTGGGAGCTTTAGGAGTCGGTGTTGGACTTGGACTGCAAAATGTCGTTAACAACTTTGTTTCGGGAATTATTTTGATTTTTGATAAGCCTATTCAAATTGGAGATGTTATTGATATTAGTTCTGAATCTGGAAGAGTAAAATCGATGGGATTAAGAACAACTAAAATCAATGCTCCAAATGGCGCCGAAATTATTATACCAAATGGTAATTTATTATCTCAAAACATTACCAACTGGACCTATACCGATAATTTTAAACTGGTAGATATTTCTATTGAGATCAGTGGAGATGCCACTCCCGAAGATATAAATGCCACTATTTTAAGTTCTCTTGAAAATCTTCCTTTGGTAAATAACACTAAACCTTCTCAGATTTATTACAATTCTATTTCTGATGGAAAATTCAAAATACAGATTAAATTCTGGTGCAGTATTTACAGAACCGAGGAAACTATAAGCACAGCCAAACAAGTTTTATTTAGCAATTTTAAAGCTAAAGGATTAACTTTTTCAACATAAAAAATTAGAATGGAAAAATGGTTTGAGAATTCACTTTACTCAAACCATTTTTTATTTATTGTAAAATTTATTAAAAATGGATTTTCTACAAATAATAGCAGGAAGATATTTACTTGAACTTTTGGGCGCATTTGCAAGATTTATTTACTTAAATACTGTAATTTTATTTAATGACGATGATTTTATTCTGTTTTCAGAAATATGGTCACCAAAAGGAAAGATCAATAAAAAAGAGGATAACAGTAATTTAAATCACATGATAGGCGTGATTGTTTTTGGCTCTATGATATTTTTATTGGTAATTTTTACAACATAATATTTTAACTCCAATCGCTAAGATATACCCAACGATAGCGCGGATTTGCAATCAGGCTGCAAATACTCGCAACTGGAATAAAAAAATGGTTTGAACTAAAATTAAGCTCAAACCATTTTTTGTTTTATAAAAGTTACTCTAATCCTGCTTTATAAAAACCAACTCCTCATTATAATTCGCAATGCTTACCAAAGCATTATAAATATACTTCGCCACCAAGGCACCGCCTTCAAAATTAATTAAATCAATATCGTCTTCGGGAGTGTGATACTGCGGATGTCCGCCTGTGTGAAATCCTATAGCTGAAATGGAAGCTTTGTAAAAAGAAACGTGGTCAGATCCTCCAACATCACCAGCGAAAACAACCGGATTTAGTCCGCTGTTTTGGCCTAGCTTTTTCATGAGTTCAACACCGTTAGGAAAAGTTCCCGCACCGCCCATATAGATTTGTTTCTCGGCATTTAATCTTCCTACCATATCCATATTCAGCATTACTTTTACGGCTTCCTTTTTGACAGGTAAGTGATTCACAAAATATTTAGATCCAAATAAACCTTCTTCTTCTCCGCTGAAAGAAATAAAAATAATACTTCGTTTAGGTTTAATTTTCAATTTGGAAACTTCTTCTAAAATACACAACAAAGCCGAAACTCCAGAAGCATTATCATCTGCGCCGTTATGGATAGCAATAGTATCTTTTTTCTTGCTTCCAGATCCTTTTCCTCCCCAGCCCCAATGATCGTAATGCGCACCAATAACGATAAATTCTTTTTTGAGTTTTTCATCAGAACCTTCAATAAACCCAAAAACATTTTGTGTCGAAACACTGTCGGATTTCATTTTATTGATTCCTTCTTTTACAAATACTTTAAAAAACTGATCATAAGTATTATTAAACTTTTGCAAACCATACTTTTTAAAGTACTTTTTTATGTAAGCCGCGGCATCATTATTCCCTTTTGTTCCCACAAAACGACCTTCTAATTTATCTGAAGAAAGATATTTGTCGTGTTTATAAAATGTCTGAGCCAGGTTATTCTTTTGAGCATTTGCAATAAAGCTGAAAAGTAAAAAACTGAAAACAAGTTTACTATTGAGGTTCTTCAAAAATTTCATAATCAATTTAGTTATCTAAAAATTGGCACACGGATAAAACGGATTTTAATTTATAGATTTTAAAAATAAATCCGTTTTATCCGTATGCCATAAAATTTATTTCAGTTCAAAGATCTTATCCATTAAAATCCATTTTTCTCCGGATTTGGCTTGAGGAAGTGCTTTTTGGAATTTCCACATCAAAGTTTCCCATTCCTGCACTTTTGGATTTTCGGCATCTATTTTTGCTTTTTCTGTAAAGGAGAAATTATCATCGGCTTCAATAATCATAAACAAACGATCGCCTGTGTTGTAAATTTCTAAATTGATAATTCCAGATTGTTTAATGCTTTTCTGGATTTCGGGCCAGACATTTTTGTGGTAATCGATATATTCTGCAATTAAATCTGGGTGATTATTTAAATCTAAGGCAAGACAGTATTTTTGCATAATTTGAATTTTATTTTAAATCGAATGCGGTGTGCTTAATAAACTTTCGATTATAAGTGTACAATATATGAACTTTTTTATCTGAAGTCTGGATAATGGCCGGATAACTAAATTCGCCTTCCTTCTGATTTTCTAAATCAAATAATTTCTTCCAATTTACACCATCTTTAGAATATTCAACATCTAAAATATTTCTTCCGTTAAACCAGTCTTTTCCCATTTTTAAAGGATTGTTTACCAATAGAAATGATTGATCAGATAATGTCACAGCATCAACTCCAGAATTGGAATTTACGACATTTATACTGTCTGTTTTCTGCCATGTTTTTCCGTTATCTTCAGACCAGCTCGAAATTAATTTATTATGTCGGCTTCGGGATAAAATCTGAATTTCTTTATCAGAATGAACTAAAAATGTGGGCTGAATAATATCAAAATTTTTCTTGTCGTTAATGTCAGAAATAGTCCAGCTGTCTGTTGCTTCTGTATAGGTTTCTATAAAAACTCTCCATTTATTATCGTCAATACTTTCGGTACTGCTGCCGCATAAAATAACGCCGGGAGTAGTTTCTATTGGCTTGTTTCGAATTGGCCCTAAAATACCTTTTGGAAGATATTTTGAATCACTCCATGTTTTTCCATCATCTTTAGAGACAATCATAGCGCCAAACCATTCTCTCGGATTTTTTCCCACTTTATAAAATAAATACAAATTCTGGCTTTTGCTTTTAAACAAAACAGGATTCCAGCAAGGCAGTGTATCTCCGTCTTTAATTAAAGGTTTAATAAGTTCTTTTGGTGCAGACCATTTTTGTTCTTTATAAGATGAAACGTAAATGCCAACATCTTTTGCTCCTTCATGTTTTCCTCCAAACCAAGCGGCTAAAAGGGTATTATTTTCTAATTCTACTAATGTGGAGGCGTGGCTGGCTGTTGTAACTGGAATTTCAGCAATATAATTTTGTGTAATGTTAACTGCTTTTGGTTCGTTTTTTACAGAAGTACAAGAAACGAAAACAGAAATTAATAAAGCCACCGGATAATATTTTTTTAAATTCATAACCTAACTTTTATATAAAACAAAAGGAGAGTTTCCTCTCCTTTTGAATTTTTAAATAAAGAGTGTGTGTCTCTTTACTCAACCAAATTAATTATTTAGTGTCCCACCAAAGTTTTGTTCCTCCGGTATCAGGACCTCCTAGTTTTGTAATAGCATCTTGAACAGCATCTCTGTTTGCAGAATATTCGTTTGTAACGTAGATAATCCTTTTTAGCAGACTTTTTCCAACTCCTGCATCAGTATTATCTGTGTTAAGCGGCTGGTAGATTACTTTAGCATCACTTCTTCTTAAGTCAGCAAAAGCTTCCCAAGATTCCGGGAAAATTGCTAAATACTTTTGAACTGCAATTTGCGTACGCTGATCTGCAATAGAAGCTGACCATGCAACTGGTAATTTCACCGGAATACTTTCTGTTACTAAACCTGGATAAAGTGTATTAACATTTGGAGCAGTTGGCAATGAAGTTCCTGCAATATAATTGTTGATTGCAGCAGGATCTGTAATTCCCCATTGTGCCATAGACAATCTAATTCCTTCTTCATATAGAGACTGAGCACTTCCACCCATATTCCAACCGTTTAATGCACCTTCTGCTCTTGTAAAAAAGTTTTCAGAAGCCATAAAGATTTCGATGTTTTTAGTATTACTTAAAGGAGCAGAACCTGGATTTGGTCCTAAACCTAAAACATTTTCATTAAAAGGAGAGAAAGCTTTGTTCTTTTCTTCATCAAAATAGTTGTTTAAAGTACCAGCTGGTCTACCAATATAAATACCTGTATTTCCTGGTGAAAACCATTTTTGTAACCTTGGATCGCTGTATCCTAATAAAAGACTTTCCATAGAAGATGTCATTTTATAACCCCATCCGCCTACAACCATATTTAAGTTGTTTGGCGTAATAGTACTAACTGCGAAATAAGCGCTTTGCTGATTATTTTGCATAATACCAGCTGCAACAGCTGCTTCTGCTTCAGTTTTAGCTTTAGCAGGCTGTACATCAGAAATTCTTAATGCTAAACGTAATCTTAAACTGTTACCAAAAATTCTCCATTTATCAGTACTTCCTTGGTAAACTCTATCATTTGATTCAAAACCTAAAACTGTATTTACAGAAGTAGAGCTTAATACTGCATTTGATTCATTTAACAATTTAAAAAAGTCTTCATAAATAGACTCTACACTGTCATAAGCTATTTTTTCTTTACCATTACCAGCTTCAGAATAAGGAATTGGTCCGTAAGCATCAACCATTTGGTTATACATAAAAACTTTCCATATTTTAAGGATTGCTGTAGCTTCAGCATTTCCTTCAGCTGCTTTAAAAGCATAATTTAAACCTGGAACTGCAATTGTATAGAATCTTGTCCATCCTCTTGACTCGTAACCATTTACGAAATCATTTCTTTCTGTACCATAACCAGAAGAAAGATAATGGATGAAACTAGAAGACAAAATACCTGTTGCAATACCCCATGTTCCCTGATCATCTGCATATTTAGTAGCTTCACCAGCTCCATTATGAATACCTGCATAAAGAGCTGTCGCAAATGCCGGTCCTGTCATAGAAGCATCTATCTGATCTTCTGTCAACGAATTAGGATCTGTATTTATTTCATCAAAATCGCCTGTACAGCTCGATAAAATAGAAACTGCCATTAATGCAACTCCTAATGTTTTTATTTTAAAACTATATTTCATGATATCTCTTTATTTAATTAAAATCCAAATTTAACATTTACCCCATATTCTCTTGTAGTAGGAATGTTGAAAGACTCTACACCTTGCAAGTTTCCTGTACCAGCACCTGCTTCTGGATCAAAATATTTAGCTTTGTTCACGAAGAAGAATAAATTTCTTCCTACTAATGAGAAATCAATACTTTTAAAACCTGAATCTCCTAAAAGACGTTTTGGTAATGAATAACCAAAAACAAGTTCTCTTAATCTAATGTTTGTAGCATCATAGATAAAAGGTTCTGCTACTGGATCTCTTTGCCCAATTGATGTCCAGTATTGTTCTGCTGTGATACTTGTTGTATTTGGAGAATAAGTTCCGTTACCGTTATCAACTACACCAGGAACAATAATACCACCAGCTCTTCCGTCAAGAGTAAGATCACTTACCCCTAAACCTGCCATTCTAGCTTGTGTGTATGAAATAACTTCACCACCAATTCTAAAATCAACTAGGAAACTTAAAGAGAAATCTTTGTATTTGAAACTGTTTCTGAAACCTGCTGTCCAGTCTGGATTAAAATTTCCAGCTCTAACATCAAATCCATTAGTTGCCAATGGCAAACCTGCACTGTTTACAATAATATTTCCGTTTGGATCTCTTTGGAAACCTTTAACATATAAATCTCCATATTCACCACCTAAAACAACTTTACTTCTAACCAATCTTCCCTGGCCTAAAACTAATTCATCTCTTCCTCCGTAAATTGATTTTACTTCAGATTTGTAAGTTGCGAAGTTAGTAGTAATATCCCATGTAAAGTTTTCTGTTTGAACCGGAGTTGCTGTAAGAATAGCCTCGAAACCTTTATTTTGAATCTCCCCTCCGTTAACAATCGCTCTTTCTTTAGAAGATGATTCTGGAGTATTAATATAGAATATTTGATCTTTTGTATTAGTTTGGAAATACGTAACATCTAATCCTAAACGGCTGTTGAAAAATCTAATGTCAGCACCAAACTCTACAGAGTTAGACATCTCTGGTCGTAAATTTGGATTTCCTGCAGTTGATTGAGGAAATAAAATACCTCCATTACCTCCAATATAAGTAACTCTTGAACTTGTTTGATAAGGATTTGTATCATTACCTACTTTAGCATAAGAAGCTCTTAATTTAGCAAAGCTGATAACTTCTGGCAAAGTAACCATATCTGATATAACTCCAGATAAACCTACAGAAGGATAAAAGAATGATCTATTATTGGCAGGTAAAGCAGAAGACCAATCATTTCTTGCTGTTAAATCTAAGAACAAGTAATTTCTAAATCCAATTTGTGAGAAACCATAAACAGAGTTAATTTGTCTTTCTGAAGTCGAAGAATTTGCTTCTACAACCGGTACATTCGACATTGCGAAATAATTTCTCTTTCCTAAACGTCCTCCTGAACTTAATGAAGAACTATTTTGTTTTAGTATACTGGCACCACCATTGATTCCTACATTGAAATCTCCAAATTTCTCGTTATAAGAAAGTAAAGCATCTGTATTTAATTCTGTTGCTGTTTCATAAAACTCATTATAGTTACCTACGTTTTGGTTAAATTCTGCGGTAGCGTATTTTTTTGTAACGATTTTATTTGTTGTCTGATCTAAACCAGTTCTAACTTGTAAACTTAAAGTACTTGTAAAATCATATTTAAGAGAGGCTAATCCAATGAATCTGTTTCTTTTGTCCTGACGATCATTATCACGTAATGCTGACCAGAAAGGGTTTCCTCCAGGAGTTCCAGATCTGTCTACAAAATAATTTTTTTGTAATTGTCCTGCTGCATCCGTATATTCAAAATCTTTATAATCATTGTATTTGATACTACGAGGCAATAAGTAAGCAGAAGTACCAATAGATTCTTCTCCTGTTCTTAACAAATTATCAATATCCTGAACAATGTAGTTTGTTTTTGCATCTAAAGATAATTTATCTGTAAGTTTACTTGTAAATCTTAAATTAAGATTATGTCTGTCAAGCTGATTTCCTCCAACAATACCTTCAGCACGTGTGTTAGTATATGAGAAATAACCTTGTGCTTTTTCATTTCCAGATGTAATAGATAATGTATTCGCTAAGTTATAACCTGTTTTATAAAAATCCTGAACATTGTTTGGCTGCGCTGTGTAATCTGTAGTTGCAGGTCCAGAATAATTAGGATTACGAACCAACTGCCATGCAGGAACTTGTCTTCCATCAAATTTTGGCCCCCAGCTTGAAGCTGAAGATGAGCTGTAGTTTCCTAAATCTCCTTGTCCATATTCATTTTGGAAATTTATCAAATCGTAAGCAGACGAAGCCATAAAGTTAGATGACAACGAAACCGAAGTTTTTCCTGCTTTACCAGATTTAGTAGTAATAACAATAACACCATTACTTGCTCTGGTTCCATAAAGTGCTGCTGCAGATGGTCCTTTCAAAACCGTCATCGAAGCAATATCTTCAGGATTAATGTTTGAAATACCATCTGGCTGTGTTGTACCTCCTGTATCAACATTATCATTACCAGCACCAGTACCATTACTAATTGGCACACCATCCACTACATATAATGGCTGGTTGTTTCCAGTAAGCGATCTGTTACCTCTTAATGTAATTCTTGAAGAAGAACCAACACCATTTGATGTTGTAGAGAAGTTAAGACCCGCAACTTTACCCGAAAGTGAGTTGGCAACGTTTAATGATCTTGCTTCTGAAAGCTCTCCTACTGCAATGTTTTGAGCGGAGTAAGTAATTGCTTTTTTCTCTCTTTTAATACCAAGAGCAGTTACCACTACCTCTCCTAATTGCTGAGTGGATGCTCCCAAAGCCGCGTTAATTGTAGTTTGAGTTCCTACGGCCACTTCTTTTGAAGCTGAACCAACATAAGAGAAAACCAAAACTGCTGATTGATTTGGAACTGTAATTGTGTACTTACCATCAAAATCTGATGATGTACTTGTTTTTGTTCCTTTAACAACAACATTTGCTCCAGGGATCGGAATTCCGCTTTGAGCATCTGTTATCGTTCCTTTTACTGTAGTTTGTGCCTGCATACTTTGGAATCCAAATAAGCATATCACCAACAGTAATTTTAGTACGTCCTTGATCATATTTAGTTGTTTTTTGAGTTAATAACATGTTAAACTTAAGAATACATTTTGTTAACAAAATATAATTTCGACAAATGACAAGTTTCAAAAGGTGTTCGTCATACATTTATCTTTTTAGGGTACGAAAACGTTTTAAATTGTAATCTTTATCCTCTTTATTCACTAGTCTGAGATTGAATAAATCTGAGTGATTTATCGTTTCTTTAACAACATTCTTTTTTAATTATCTTAATCGTTAAACATATTATCTATTTTAACGGTTTTTAGTTTAAAACCTTAAAGTTAGTTTTCAATAAATCAGTCGAATTTCCGCCCACCATTACTTCAAAATCACCTGGCTCTACAACACGCTTCATTTCTCTGTTCCAGATAGATAGCTCATCGCTTGTAAGTGTAAATTCAACATTTTTAACTTCACCTTTTTTGATATTTAACCTTTTGAATCCTTTTAACGTTTTTTCTGGTGTCGTTACAGAACTATATACATCATTAATATATAACTGAACAACTTCATCTCCGTCTCTGTCTCCAATATTTTTAACATCTACTGTAACTTTTAATTCCCCGTCTGCTTTTATCGACGAAGAGCTGATTTTAAGGTTTGAATAGGTAAACTTAGTATAACTCAATCCGTAACCGAATGTATATAATGGATGTTCGCTCTCTGCAACGTATTTATGAATCGCAGATGGTTTTTGGTTATAATATATAGGTAACTGTCCAACTGATTTTGGAACTGTGATTGGTAATCTTCCACCCGGGTTGTAATCTCCAAATAAAACATCAGCTACAGCTCTTCCTCCTAGCTCTCCAGGAAACCATCCTTCAAGCACTGCCGGAATGTTTTCTGCAATCCAGTTTGTAGAAAGCGGACGACCGTTTAATAATACACAAACTACAGGAGTTCCCGTTTTTTGGATCTCTTCGATCAATTGCTGCTGTATTCCGAATAAGTCTAAAGAAGCTACATCTCTGTTTTCTTCTACCAATTCGTTAGATTCTCCTAAAACAACAATTGCAACATCGGCTTTTTTAGCCGCTTCGATTGCCGGTTGTAAGTTTACTTTTTCTAAATTCCAACGGAAATGAGCTCTGGCTCCCCAGCCTCCTTCCCACATTTCAATGCGGACTTTATATTTTTTACCTTTTTCGATATTTTTTGGAACCGTCACCATGCTTGTCGCTCCTTTTGTCCAGTTGTCGATTACCAATTGGTCATCAATATACATTCTGATTCCGTCATCAGAACTTAAACCTAACCAGCCGTCTAGTGCCTGATCTGATTTTAAGAATCCTGTCCAACGAATAGAAAAGTCATCCACATTAACACCATCACCAGGCGCCCAAGGCCAGTCAAACTCTAACTGACTATCGATACGAGTTAAAGCTGGAGCTCCTTCCAGGTTTCTGTTGTTAAAATATTCTCCTTTTAATCCGTTTTGAGCTTCATCCGGCGTAAATAAATATTTAGATGGAATAATTTGTCCTTTTACAATCAACGGAACACCTTCTTCATAGACTACATTCGCAGTTTTTCCAACTAATTGCTGTACTCCTTCATAAACCGTCATACCAACGCTGTTCTTTGGAGCATAACCTCCCAATCTTGAAGCATTTGCATTTGGTCCGATAACCGCAATGTTTTTAAGACTTTTGCTTAATGGTAAAATGTTGTTATCATTTTTCAATAAAACCATAGATTTTTGAGCTGCTTCTAAAGCAACATCCTGATTTTCTTTGGTATGAAAACGTTCTTTAATCAGATTTTTTTCTGTGTACGGATTTTCAAATAATCCCAATAAGAATTTCAAACGCAAAACTCCTCCCGCGGCACGGTCGATATTTTCCATTGTCAATTTCTTTTCATTTACTAATTCAATAATTGTGTTCTGCCAAAATTCATTGCTAAAATCATAAAACTGCATATCAACTCCTGCTGAAACCGCTTCACGAATACTTTCTTTTGGAGAATCAGAAACTTTATGAGTAGTTTGAATGTATTTAATAGCTCCTAAATCTGAAACTACAAGTCCTTTGAAACCCCATTCATTTCTCAAAACTTGAGTTAATAACCAATTATTAGCTGCACAAGGAATTCCGTCTAACTCAGAATAAGCACACATAGTTCCTAAAGCACCGCCTTTTCTAAAAGCTTTTTCAAAAGATGGCAAGTGGTCTTCTCTTGCAGAACGTTCTCCCACTAAAATTGGAGAAGAATTTCCTCCTGCCTGCGGAATACCATGAACTGCAAAGTGTTTAGGTTCTGCAATAATCGAACGATCTGATTTTAAATCATCGCCCTGCATTCCTTTAATCATAGCCAGACCAATTTCGCTGTTTAAGTACGCATCTTCACCAAAAGTTTCAGCAACACGTCCCCATCTTGGTTCACGTCCTAAATCTAAGTTAGGCCCAAAACCAAAGTGTACTCCATGCGCTCTTGCTTCTGCACCAATTACTTTTCCAACTTTGTCCATTACTGCGATATCCCAAGTTGCACCAAGACCAATATTCATCGGGAAAGTTGTACTTCCTTCATCCAAATAACCATGAAGCATTTCACACATAATCAAGGCTGGAATCCCCCAGCGGTTTCCTTTAATTACATTGGTCTGAAGATCGTTGATCATTTTCGCTGAACGCGGATAAAGATCATGAATAGCTCCAATTCCTAATTTTCCAATTTTCTCACCTGATTTCGTCTTAGCAAAATCTTCTTTATCCTTAAAAAAGTCTCCTCTGTACATATCCATCTGGCGTGCTTTTTCTTCAAGCGACATACGACTTAACAAGTCTTTTACCCTATCTTCTACTGGTAATTTTGGATCTTGATACGGGAATTTCTTCTGCGCATAGGTTTGGTTAAAAAAACCTACAGCCATTAAAAAAATAATGGCTGTTTTTTTGATTTTGAGTTGTAACATAATTGTGTTGTTTTTAATTTTGAATCACTTTAAGCTTTGTTCCATTCACAAAATCTTCGTGCGAAATAAAAAAGCTATTAAGTGTTTTTCCGTTTAGCTCAATCGAATTGATTTTTCCATCATTATTGATTTGTCTTTCAATTACAATACTTTCTTTTTTATAATATCTTGGATCTAATTTGATCGTCACTCTATGAAACATTGGCGCCGTAATGGTGTAAATTGGATCTCCCGGCGATATAGGATAAATTCCCATCATCGAATAAACTAACCAAGCCGACATTGTTCCGGTATCGTCATTTCCTGGTAATCCTTTTGGTTCATTTTTGAAATATTCTCCCACTAATTTCTTCACCATTTCCTGACTTTTCCATTCCTCCCCTTTTATATAATTGAATAAATAAGGATAAGCGATATCCGGCTCGTTTGCCATATCAAATTGTTTAATATCAAAAACTTTTTGCAATTGATCCGAGAAAGGTTTGTCACCGCCCATTAGCTTTATCAATCCTTTAATATCATGTGGCACCATAAAAGCATATTGCCACGCATTCCCTTCAATAAAACCAACATTTTCCTGAAAATTGGCTCCGGCTTCAGGATCAAAAGGTTCATACCATTTTCCGTCAGCTGTTCTTGGACGAAGTAATTTTAAATCTTTATCATATAATTTTCGGTAGGATAATGAACGTTTTGTAAAACGCTTATAATCATCTTTTTCTCCCAAAGCTTTCGCTAAAAGTGAAATCGCATAATCTGATGTATTATATTCGAGCGTTGTAGAAACAGGTCCTTTATAATTTGTTGATACATACCCTTTATCTATGTATTCTTTAAGCCCCGGACGCAGTGGATTGTTTTCAGTTTTATCTGCACCTTTTAGCATGGCATAGTAGGCTTTGTTAAAGTCAAAATCCTGGATTCCCTTTAAGCAGGCATCGACTATAACGATACTTGCAGGATCTCCCACCATCGTAAATGTTTCCGTTGAATTTAATTCCCATTTTGGAAGCCAGCCGTTTTCATCATACATGGCAAGCATACTTTTTATCATATCCGATTGTTGTTTTGGATAAACTAAAGACGTTAGCGGATGCATGTTTCGATACGTATCCCATAATGAAAATACGGTATAACGGGTACCTTCGGTTTTACCAATTTTGCTTCTCTTGATTTGCGGATATTCTCCGTTGACATCATTTAAAGTATTTGGATGAATTAAAGTGTGATATAACGCCGTATAAAAAATGGTTTTATCATCTTTTGAACCGCCTTCAACTAAAATTTTGGAAAGTTCTTCGTTCCATTCGTCATAAGTATCTTTATAAACAGCATCAAATGATTTATTTCCCGTTTCTTTTTCTAAGTTTTCACGGGCATTTTCGATACTCACATACGAAATACCTATTTTAACTTCAACGGTTTCTTCTTTATCAAAATTATATCTGAAATAACTTCCAATACTATCTCCAACAACCGTTTTTATTGTATTTTCCATCATTCTGGTTTTGCCGTTGTATCCCATCCATTGTGCTTCAACGCCATTGTATTTGGCAGGTTTTTTCCAAACACCAAATTTCTCGGCAGGTTTTGAAAACTTAGCCACAAAATAAACCGGATAAGCATCCTCGGGACTGTTATAACAAAATGAACCAACAGAACGCATTCCTTCAATTTCTGTCGAAGAAACCACTTTAATCATCGCGCCTTCTTCATTTGTTAATCCAACGCCAAGATTTAATAAAACGTTAGACTGCCCTTTCGGGAAAGTGAATCTACTCACTCCAACTCGTTTTGAAGCTGTAAATTCGCTTTTAACTTTATACTTGTTGAGGTTTACGCTGTAATAGCCGGCTTTTGCTACTTCATCAGAATATGTTGAACCATATTTTAAATGATTAATTTCAAGATCGCCAGTTGTCGGCATCAATAAAATAACACCCAATTCCGGACAACCTACACCACTTAAATTAACCTGACTGAATCCGGTTAAAAAAGTGTTTTCATTTACATAAGGATTAGAAAGCCATTGACTGTCTTTTTCCAAAGGTCGGTTTTGAGGCCCTGAAACATTAAACGGACTGATGCTTGCCATTCCGCGCGGCGCAATTGGTCCCGGAAAAGCGGCTCCAAAATTAGAAGTCCCAATAAACGGATTCACAAAATCGACAGGTTCTTGTGCAAAAATGCTGATGCTAAAAAACAGCATGTAAAAAATACATGCTGTTTTTGATATTATTTTTTTTGATATTGAAAACATACTTTTATCTGTTAATAGCTTCAATTTTTAAAGTCCAAGCCTCTTTTGCCGGTAAATTATTTCTAAGGTTTTCCGGAATGACAACTTTAAATCCATTTCCTTCTTTTGTCCATTTTAAAGAAGTTTTTGAACCTAACATTGTAATTTTTGTTCCTTTTTTAGGGCTGATAGATTTTACTGTAACTTCTGCAGGAATTTTATCTTCCCCTTCTTTAGCTAAATAAAATGCAAATACATTTCCTGCTTTATTTTGTGTAAAACAAATGTTGTCTTCTTTAAAAGGCTCGATTGGTTTTGTTTCGTAAATCGCTGTGCTGTTTACTTTCATCCAATCTCCGTAAGCCTGCAATAAATCGTAAGCGCCTTTGTCCCATTCTCCTTCCGGACTTGGTGCAATATTCAATAATAAGTTTCCTCCTTTTGCTACAATATCAATTAACATGTGAATTCCTTGTCTTCCTGTCATGTATTGCGCACCTGGAGAATAAGACCATCCTCCGCCTGCCGGAATACAAGATTCCCAAGGATAAGGCAGTGTTTTAGCAGGAACACGACCTTCCGGCGTTAAGTAGTTTTGGTTTTTCCCATGAACTGCTCTGTCAACTACGATTAATCCTGGTTGTTTTTGACGAGCTTTGATAACCAATTCATCCATTTTAGGATCCTGATCTACAACTCTGTGTTTGATAAAACCGTTTTTAGATTCGTTTTCACTAAATTTCTCATCATAGTTTTCTTTGATGTTAACTTGGTCTCTTTTTCTAACCCATCCTCCATCAAGCCATAAAATATCTACTTTACCGTAGTTAGTCAAAATTTCTAAAATTTGGTTGTGAGTGAAATCAACATATTTCTGCCATTTTTCCGGATATAATGACGGATCGTAGTTTACGTTTCTGTCGAATGGAGGAAAATAAGGATCCCAGTAATTTTCGTTATGCCAGTCTGGTTTAGAGAAATAAGCTCCAGTTGAAATGTTTTCAGTTCTAAAAGCATTGAAAACTTCTTTTAAGACGTCTGCTTTTGGGTTTGTATGAAAAGGAACATCTTTGCTGGTAATCTTATAATCAGAATATTTAGTATCATACATATTGAATCCGTCATGGTGTTTTGTTGTAAAAACCATATATTTCATTCCGGCATATTTAGCTGCTTTTGCCCATTTTTCCGGATCGAATTTTACAGGATTAAATGTTTTTCTTAATCCTTCATAATCTGCAATGTATTGATTGTAATTAGCAGGATTACTTCCTTTTTTACGTTCGCACCATCCATAATCTTCCGGGCATATTGACCATGATTCTACAATTCCCCATTGGCTGTATGTTCCCCAGTGCATTAATAATCCAAATTTTTTGCCTTGCCATACATCTAAGTTTTTTAATACTGCCGGATCTGTTTCCGGTACATAACGCTCATCTTCATAAATGGCCTGCGAAAACATTTGAACGGAAAATAATAATGCGATTATAAATATTCCTCTTTTCATCTTTATTCTATTTTAGGTTTTTGTTTTTGTTCTTTTTAATTGTGAAATCAACATTTAACATATTGAAACAAAGCCTCCTTACTTTGCTCTACTTTGTCAAAGTTAAAAACATGCTGATTGTTATTAGTTCACTAGAATTTCATCTACGAATAACCATGAACTTTCTCCTTTTGGACTTTTCTTTAAGTTACCAGCGATTACTTTTACAAATCGAGCGTTTTGTTTCGCAAAATTGATTTTAAAATCTTTCAATTCCGGAACTGCATTTACAGCATAAGGACGTGTCACTTTTCCAACTTGTTTGTATTTAATTCCATCATTTGAAACCAGTACTTTAACTTCAACCGGAAAATTTACTCCAGCACCCTGGCTTTCTAAAGTTCCTACGATTACCTGTTCGATACTTTCCTGTTTTTCGAAATCAATTACCAGTTCCATATCGTTAACCAGCCACGCCTGCCATTGTCCGTCATGGAAATTTTTACTTCCTCTAATGGTGTTGACCATTGTATTGGCATCTCCTTTATAACTCTGGTTAAAAGGCGTTAAATATTTTACTTTGTGTGCAACGGCTTTATGAAAAATAATAGTATCTGTAAATGTTTTTCCTACTGGTTTTTCGTCCTGAAATAAAGAAGCTTTTAAGATTGTCGTCTCTTTAAACTCAATTGGATTTGTATATTTTACAGCGTGATGATCTATATTTTTATCTCCCAAAACATAACGGATATCCGGATTTGGGAATTCATTTTTCAGTTCAACTTTTACCTGTTTATTAGCTAAATCAGCTGTAGAAGAAGCCGTAACCAAATAAGCACTTTTTGCATAATTGATTCCTAAATAATCGTAACGTTTAAATAATGAAAACAATCTTGTTGTAAAATTATTCCAGCTGCGTTTTTCTTTCGGACTCCATAATGTTTCTGATAATGCTGCTAATCTTGGAAAAATCATATATTCAGAATCCTTTGGAGCAGCAATATGTTCTGCCCATAAATTTGCTTGCCCGCCCAATACATGTGCTGCTTCCTGAGGTGTCATAGTTGGAACTACAGGATCAAATTTGTATACTTCATTTAACGGATTATAAGCATCAAAAGCTAAAGGTTCTTCGTTTTGCGGACCTTGGTAAAAATTGAAATAACAAGGAGTTTCCGGAGTCATAATAACATCGTGTCCCTGATCTGCCGCTTCAATTCCTCCTTTTGTTCCTCTCCAGCTCATTACAGTTGCATCCGGAGCCAGACCGCCTTCTAAAATTTCATCCCAGCCAATTACTTTTTTGCCTTTAGAATTGATGTATTTTTCCATACGTTTTACAAAATAACTTTGTAATTCGTCTACACTTTTTAAGTGTTCATCTTTAATTCTTTTTTGGCAGTGCGGACATTTTGCCCAATTCGTTTTGGTTGCTTCATCTCCTCCAATATGAATATATTTTGAAGGAAAAATGGTAATTACTTCATCGATTACATTTTGTAAAAACTCAAACGTAGTCTCTTTTCCTGCACAATAAATATCTGTTAAAGGCCAAACTCCGCCTGACGGAACTCCAATTTTCTGATCAAAACAAGCCAGTTCCGGATACGATGCAATGGCACTGCTTACGTGAGCCGGCATTTCGATTTCAGGAATTACTTCGATGCCTTTTGTCGCAGCATATTTTACAATTTCTCTTAATTCATCCTGAGTAAAAAATCCTCCGTAAGTTCCCTTTTGATCTGCGCTTACGGCAAGTCTGGCGTTCCATGACAAGTTTTCCTGATCGACTCTCCACGCACCTACTTCTGTTAGTTTTGGATATTTTTTAATTTCGATTCTCCAGCCCTGATCGTCAACTAAATGCAAATGCAAAACGTTCATTTTGTGCATTGCCAAACGATCGATTGTAGCCAGAATATAATTTTTATCGAAAAAATGACGAGATAAATCCAGCATTAAACCTCTCCATTTAAATCGGGGTTCATCTGTAATGGTCAAACTTGGAATCTGCCATTTTGCAGAACTAATCGCATATTTACTTTCAATTGCTTCTGGAAGTAATTGTCTCACACTTTCTAAACCGTATAAAAAACCAACATTTCCTTTTGCCGAAATAACAATACTGCTGGCGTTTACATCTAAAATATAAGCTTCATTTTTTAAGTTTGGATCAACTTTAAACTGAACAAAATTGCTTGCCGGCGCTTTTGTTGTCGTTTCTGGTTTCCATCCTGCTGCAACTTCAAATTTAGAAGCCAGAGCATTGGAAGCATCTTTCTGAAAATCATTTCCGGTAATAAATTTTGTGTCTTTATTAAATTCAAAAACACCCGTTTTTATTAGAGTCTGAGTCGGTTTTGGAATGATATGAATATCACTTTCCGTGTAAACTTTCTGTGCATACGAAGAGGTTACAAAAGCAAGAAAACCGATTATCAAATAAGATTTTATAATTCTCATATTCTAATTATTTTAATGATGGTGTTATTTTAAATTGATACTGATAATTTTTGCCTCTCAAAAGATATTTTTCCATTGGCCATGCCTGCCAGCTGTCGATTCCTCCTACTCCCATTTGTTTCGAGTCGATTTTTAAACTCGTTAAATCTCTTTCCTTCAATTCGGCAGCGTGTCTTTGGTCTTTCTGCAGTCCGTCGTCTAAATCTTCATTTAAGAAATGTAAAGCGGTTACGGCCAATAATTCGTCAGATGTTACGGTTAATTTCAATTTATCACCTGATAATTCTAAGAAACGCACATCGGTTTTATTTCCGGTTTCCTGCGGACGGATGTATGGATAATATTGTTCTGAAACCGTTTGTGTATACAATCCTACTTTTGAACTGTAATTTCTGTCGATATAATTTTCATGAGGACCTCTTCCATAATAGGTCATATTGCTGAAATCTCTCGGAACAATTACTTCCATTCCAAATCTTGGCAAAATAGGCTGTTCTTTGTTTTTATCAATATTTAAAACTTCTTTTACAGCTAATTCTCCGTTTCCGTTGAATTCATAATTCAATTCTAAAGTCGAAGAAACTTGTGGCAAGCTGTACGTTGCTTTTACTAAAACTTTATTGTCTTTTGTTGGCGTAAACGTCCAGTTTATCAAAGATGGATTTTCTGTTGCATCTTTCCATGCCTTTAAGTTTACCTGAAAATTAGCGCCAAAATCATTATCGTTTGGTGCTCTCCAGAAATTAGGACGCAATTGGTATCCTTCTTTTACAATAGGCTGATTATTGAATGAATAACCGCTGATAAATCCGGTTTTCTTGTCGAAAGTAATGACTGCTTTATCACTTTTAAAAACTGTCGCATTTACTTTTTTCTCAACTGTAATTTTCCCATCTCCTTTTACAGTAATATCATTTTTCCAGATTCCTTTATAAGCCAGTTGCTCTGTAGCAATTTCAAATCCTTTTGGTAAAAATGGTTCTTCCTGTTTTAACTGATAACTGATATTTATAAAAGCTTCCTGAAATTTTTTATTCCCTAATTTAATTGGGAGTGTGTAGGTTTTTGACTGTGTTGGATCAATGGCCAAATAATCGATAATTCCAGATGCATCTTTAACTCCGTCTAAAAACAATTCCCAATGTAAAGTGACGTTGCTTAAATCTTTAAACGAAAACTCATTATATACTTTTATAGTGGCAGTTTCCTGATTTTCCCAAGATGTGTGAATATTTTGATGTACATTTTTTACTTCAAATGCATGCGGATTTGGTTTTCTGTCTACTGTAAAAACTCCGTTGTTTACAAAGTTATTATCGCTTTTTACATCTTTAGGTCCAAAATCTCCTCCATAAGCTAAAATTGTAGTTCCGTTATCCAGTTTTTTATAAACTGACTGATCGATCATATCCCAAATAAATCCTCCCTGAAAGTTTGGATATTTACGAATTACGTCCCAATAATCTTTAAAATTCCCCATCGAATTACCCATTGCATGCGCATATTCGCACTGAATGTAAGGTCTTGACGGATTTGGATTTGCCAGAATATATTCTTCCATTTTGTTTGGAGAACTGTACATTGGATCAATAATATCTGAATCCCATTCGAATTTTAAATCTTTTCCGTCCCAAGCACCCGCAGTAGCTCTTTCGTACTGAATTGGTCTTGATTTATCACGGTTTTTAATCCATAAATAACCTCTGTAAAAGTTGTAACCGTTTCCGGCTTCGTTCCCCATACTCCAGATAATTATTGAGGTATGATTTTTATCTCTTTCTATCATACGCTGCATACGCTGAATGTGCGCCAGTTCCCAATCTGGTTTATTACCAAGGGTTTTGGTAATATCATAACCCATTCCGTGCGATTCAATGTTTGCTTCATCGACAACATAAATTCCGTATTTATCGCATAATTCGTAGAAATATTCATCGTTTGGATAATGCGACATTCTCACGGCATTGATATTAAATTCTTTCATCAATTTAATATCCTGTTCCATTCTTTCTCTTGAAATTGTCTGCCCTGTAATTGGATCCACTTCATGGCGGTTAACACCTTTTATGTAAATCGCTTTTCCGTTTACTAAAAGCTGTCCGCCTTTAATTTCTACTTTTCTAAAACCAATATTATGATTGATAACTTCAATTACATTTCCTTTTTTGTCTTTTAAAATAAAACTTACCTGATATAAATTCGGAATTTCCGCACTCCATTTCTTCGGGTTGTTTACTGCAAAATCAAAAGTTTGTTTTTCGCTTAAAACGGTAACATTTTTTGATGTTATAATTTTGTCACCGTCTTTTAACTGAACGTCTAAAGAGTAACTGTCTTTTTTATCTAAATCAGAAAACTGAGTTGAGATTTTTAAACTTCCGTTTACGTAATTTTCATCTAAATCCGGAATAATTTCAAAATCATTTAAATGCGCTTTATTTCTCGCAACTAAATAAGAATCACGGGTAATTCCGCTCATTCTCCACATATCCTGGCATTCTAAATACGAACCGTCATTCCATTTCATTACCTGAAGTGCAATTGTATTTTTTCCGGTTTTTACATATTTGTTTAATTTGAATTCAGAAGGTAATTTTCCATCTTCGCCATAACCCACATAAACACCATTTACCCAAACCGTTAAATTTGACTTAGCTGTTCCGATATGAAGAAAAATGTCTTTTCCTTCCCACGATTTATCAATATTGATTTCTCTTCTGTAAACTCCTGTAGGATTGTATTTTGTTGGAACAAACGGCGGATTAGGTGCCATTAAATAATCAAAATCGTAACTCGTATTTACATAAATTGGATATCCATATCCGTTTACATCCCAACTTGCCGGAATTCTGAAATTATCCCAGCTTTTATCATCAAAATTAGTTTTCTCAAAATCTTTTGGAAGCGCTGCCGGATTTTCAACATATTTAAATTTCCAGGCTCCGTTAATGTCTAAGTAATTTTTAGATTGTCTCCATTCGTTTTTAGCCGCTAATGTTTCATTTTCAAAAACATAATAGGCAGCGTGCATGGGCTCTCTATTATCTTCATTGATTTTTTCATTCTGCCAAAACGGAACTTTTTCCTGAGCATTAATAGATAATGCTGTTGTAAGTAATAAGGTTAATATGGATACTATTTTTTTCATTTTTGTTTTTGTTTTAACACATAGCCCCGATAATTATCGGGATAGATTGTGAGAGAAAAATCTATTTCTATGTGCTTCAAATTTTAATTTTTGTTTGTCATTTCGAGAAACGAGAAATCATACTAGAAACTCCGTAATTTAAATCGCCAATCTTTGGCGAGTTCCGTGTGTGATTTCTCGTTCGTCGAAATAACAAATAGGTCTATTTATCCCACGACATTTTAAATTTAGCATCTTCCATTCTGTGTCCTTTTTCGTCATCAGAAACAGCATAATTAAAACCAGATCTTAAACTGTAGCCTGCATGTTCGCCGTTTTTATTTAAGGCAATAAATCCAACCTGCAGATACTCCATGTCTTTGTGGTTTTTGTGTTTGTTGTAAATACGCTCTGTGATTTCTTTGCAGGCATCATAAGGCGATTTTCCCTGACGCATTAATTCTACTACCATGGCGCTTCCTGCCGTTCTAATTACAGCTTCGCCTAAACCTGTTGCCGCTGCAGCTCCTACTTCGTTGTCCAGAAAAAGACCCGCGCCGATTATTGGGGAATCACCGACGCGGCCGTGCATCTTCCAGGCAGCACCACTGGTGGTACACCCTCCCGAAAGATTTCCGTCTTGATCCAACATTAGCATGCTTATGGTATCGTGATTTTCTATATTAATGACTGGTTTGTATTTAGAATCTTCCAGCCATTTTTTCCAGTCTTTTTCAGATTCCGGAGTTAGTAAATTTTCTTCTTTAAACCCTTCTGATAAAGCAAACTGCAATGCACCTTGTCCGGCCAGCATTACGTGAGGTGTATTTTGCAATACTCTTTTTGCTACAGAAATTGGGTGCATAATGCCTTGTAAAAAACAAACAGAACCGCAGTTGCTGTTGTGGTCCATAATACAGGCATCCAAGGTCACTTTTCCTTCGCGATCCGGATATCCTCCATAACCAACACTGCGGACATTCGGATCTGCTTCAGGAATTTTCATACCGGCCTCAATCGCGTCTAAGGCAGATTTTCCGGCTTTTAATTCTTTCCACGTTTCTTTATTCGCCGGTAAACCGTGATTCCATGTCGAAATAACAACCGGCTTTTTTACTTTTTTTGAAGCAAATTCTAATGCACCTTCTTTTTCTTTCGCAAATCCGCTAAAGCCTACTGAACTTACAGCTGCTGCGCCTAAAGCTGCTTTTTTGATAAAGTCTCTTCTATTTGACATGCTTTTTACTTTTAGTTTTATTGAAACACATAGAAACATAGTTTTTGAAACCGCATAAAACGCTTTCCACTTGCATTAACAAACAGAGCTATGTGTTAGAAACTTGTTTATTTTTGTATTCTTTTTGTACACACTTAAAACCTATCTTCTTATGTGTTTAAAAATATTACTTTAAACTTGCTTTTGTTTCTTTGATGGTCTTTAAATTACTTTCAGACAATGCATTTCCGTCGAAAAATGAAACTCCTACGGCTCCATTTTCTTTTGCTTCTAAAATAGCTTGTTTTAATTCTTTATCGTTTTTCAATCCCGGAATATAAATCCCTGTATTGATTTTTGTTTTCTTATCTTCTAAGTCTGCAACACCTTGTTTTGTAGCATAACCAACCCAGTCAATTTCTTCATTGTAAAAACTGTGGTAAATCATTGGATATACTTCATCAATATTCCATTTATCCCAACGCTGGCGTACCATGTGGTCTGCCATTTCTGGGTAAGGAAATACAGCGGCAGTTAATTGTTTGTTGTGTTTATGTGCAATTTTATATGCATCGTCAACAACAGCTTGTATCGCATTTAAACGGAAGTTTTTCCACTCCATATCGATAGAAGTGTTGTGGCTTTCTTTTGGGTTTTTATGGTGGATTTTTTCGAATGCTTTTACACATTCGTCACAATAACAAAAATCAAATTGAGGTAATTCTACATCCTGAACTAAGTTGTATTTTGGCAGTAAACTAATTGGTAAAAAGATGTCCGGGAAACGAATATAATCTAAGTGAACACTCTCAATTCCTTCTACTTTTGCCAGTTCTTCAACTAAATGCAAAACGTGTTCTCTTGATTCTTTTCTGGTTGGACATAACCATTGGTAGTAATCTACGTAAGGACGATTGTCAAAGCATGATTTTCCTTCTTTACTTACCTGATACCACTCCGGATGCTGTAAAGCAATTGAATCTCCGGGTCTGTTCATAGCCATAATCCAGGCATGAACTTTTAGGCCTTCTTTAGTGGCAAGAGGCACTAATCTTTTTAAAAGCTGTGCATCTGTGGTAGTATTGATTAATACTTCGTCGATACCGCCGTCTTTATATTTTTTGAATTCTTTTGTATAATCTGCATCTGATTTTTTAGCATCAGCGGTTGTCCAGACTCCAAATTTAAATGCAGTGGTTGGTTCTTCTTTTTTGGCACAAGAAAAAATAGTAATGGCCAATAATAGAAGTAATGCTTTTGGTAGTTTCATAGTGGTTTATTTTGTTATTATTTTGCCATCCTGCCTTATAATCAATGTTTGATTTGAGAAAGGACTTTTTATTGAAATATTATATCCTGCAGAATGGTTTTCTAAAATAGGCTTTAAAATTTTATTATCAACGCTGATGGCTTCTTTTGTTAGATTCGCCAGCGATTTTGCCCAAACTTTATTCTTTTGAAAATATTCTTTTTGGGCTCTGTATAAATTGTAAAGTTCCCATTTTACTTTTTCTTCCTGCGGAATGGTAAAGGTATCTTTTCCTTCTTTGGATGAAAAATAAACATATCCCCATTTTTCAGGTTCATGCATATTGATTACACCCATTGGTGACCAAACCCAGTTGTATTCTGGAAGAAATTTTCCGTCAGAATCTTTTTTGCGTTCGTATTTTCCGTCGATAAGTGAATGCTGCCAGTTGACTCTTGAGAAATTGACTCTCCAGAATTTATCTGCAGGCACGTTTTGATCAAAATATGATGTTTTGTAAGCTGCCCACGGAATCGCCATTTCTAAAACCCATCCCTGATCAACATCATTAGGGTTATTAAGCGTTCCATGAATTTTTACAGCTGATTTTAAACCGGTAAGATTCCAGTCATTTAAAACCACGAGATCATTTTCTCGGTAAGGTTTTGATAAAAATAGATCCCAAGCAGTGTTCAAGGCGTTTATCTCTAATTCGTAATAGTTAAAAGTATCGCTGTCGGGATCTATAAAAACTTCAAAGTCATTGTTATAAAATATAATGGTATCTCGCTGCTTTAAATTAGCCCAAACGTGCGGTTCGTCAATCTTTGCTAATATATAAAAATTGGTTTCGTCCCATAACATTTTAACTTTTGTTGCATATTTGGGTTTTACATCATTTTCTATATCCTCAAAAAGATCTGTCCAGTCTGCCTTGCTCCATGAAGCGTCAGACTCGTCTCCGTCTATTGTAATTGGACTTGTTGTTTTTGCCGCTACATATGTTTTAGGAATAATCGTATTTTTCTTTGACTGCGCAAAACCCGCCGTCGAAAGACAAACTAAAACAACTGTTAACCATTGAAATTTTAAACGCATGCTTTTTCTATAAACTGTTATCTTTTGTAAACTGAATTACTTCACTTAATTTACCAAATGCTATTGCTACAGCGGTATCTGCTGCACCATAATAAACAGCTAGTTTATCTTCTTCTGTATCGTGTAAAGCGGCACATGGGAAAACTACATTTGGCACATCTCCTACCATTTCATAAATCTCAGCAGGTCCTAATAAATAAGGCTGTGTTCTGTATTTAACTTTGTCTGGTGAATCAACATCTAAAAGTGCTGAGCCCATTGCATAACGGAAACCGTTGCAGGTATTGATAACCCCGTGGTAGATCATTAACCATCCTTCATTAGTTAAAATAGGAATTGGTCCTGCTCCCACTTTTGTACACTGCCATGCACTTTTTTCAAACGGACTTGGTTTCATTACTAATCTATGTTCTCCCCAATATTTCATGTCCGGGCTGTAACTGATCCAGATATCTCCAAAAGGCGTATGTCCGTTATCACTTGGACGGCTTAACATCGCGTATTTTCCGTTTATTTTTTGAGGGAATAAAACTCCGTTTCTGTTGAATGGTAAAAAGGCATTTTCACATTGAAAAAACTCTTTAAAGTCAAAAGTATATCCAATTCCAATTGTTGGCCCATTGTAACCATTACACCATGTAATCCAATAACGGTCTTCGATGAAAACCACACGCGGATCATATTTATAAGCAGATTCGATCATATCTGTATTACCAGACTGCATTACGATTGGTTCGTGGTTGATGTCCCAATCGATTCCGTTTTTACTAAAGCCGGCAAAAATATTCATTTGAACCGCTTTGTTATCACATCTGAAAACTCCCGCATAACCATCTCCAAAAGGAACTACAGCACTATTAAAAATACTGTTTGATGATGGTATTGCATATCTGTCGATAATTGGATTTTCAGAATATCTCCACATTACATCGTTACTGTTTTCGGGTCTGTCTTGCCAAGGAATACTGCTCATTTTTTTTGTTTTTTATTGTTTGTTTTATTGTAAAGCTTTGTCATTAATTTAAACACATAGAAACATAGTTTTTGAAAACCGCATAAAGGCGTTTCACTTGCATTAACAAACATAGCTATGTATTAGAAACTAGTTTCTTTTTGTATTCTTTTATACACATTTAAAACCTATCTTTCTATGTGTTTAATTTTTTTCTCAATCTTGTCATTTCGAGAAACGAGAAATCGCACTAGAAATTCCGCAATCTAAATCGTCAATCTTTGTCGAGTTTCGTGTGCGATTTCTCGTTCCTCGAAATAACAAACTGTATGTCTTATCTAATCTTCAATTTTTCTAACCTTATCTAACCACGTAAACTTCAATATCGTAGTCGTTACTAAAAACACAATCAAAGCCGTAATTGCTTTTGGATAATCTCTGATAATAAAGAATATCGGAAGCAAAATCATGCTCGACTGCCAGATAATTCCAATTGCACAGTTCATCATATCTTTCCAGAAATCATTGTTTTTTTCGAAAGTAAAATCTTCTGCTTTCAATTGTTTATAAACCGGCCCCCAGAATCCCCAAGGTCTTACGTTTGCATAGAATGATTTTAGAACTTCCATGTCTGTTGGTTTGCTTAAGAACGTTCCTAAAATACACCCTAAAATTGAGAAACCAAATATTATTGGGAACAAGTAAATGGCCTGTACTTGTGCTAAATCGTATAAAAATGATCCTTCGGTTAAACTTCCTTTTGCCTGACCTAAAGCAAATTGTAAAGAAGCAATGATTAATCCGGCGAACATTCCCCAGAAATAACCCCATCCGTTAAAACGCCACCAAATCCACTTTAGGAAATTTGCAGCAACGTAACCTCCGTATAAAGCACTTGTAATCCAAAGCGTTAAAGAGTTGATTGAATCGGCAAAGAATCCCATGAAAACTCCTAAACCAACTACAAGGAAAGATGAAATCTGACTTACTTTAATATAATGTGCATTTGTAGCAACCGGTTTAAAGTATTTTTTATAAATATCATTTACAATATAAGCTGGCCCAGCGTTTACAAACGCTGAAAATCCCGACATGAAAGCGGCTAATAAACCTGCTAAAAGAATTCCTTTAATTCCAACCGGAATATATAAATTGACCACTTTTGGCATTAATAATTCTAAATCAGCCCCGGTTAAACCTGTGTTGGCATTCAATTCCGGTGCTAAGTTTACCAATGCAATTACTACGATTCCGGTAATTAACAAGTATCTTGGAATAAATAAAATTAAGTTCGTAAAACCACTCATATAAGCCGCTTCTTTTACAGATTTTGTAGAAAGAACACGTTGTAAATCATAACTAGGAGTTGGCCCTGCGACACTTGCAAAGAAACCTTTGAATAATGTCATTCCGATGAAAGCACCAAACATTTTATAACCTTCTGAATCAATTAAATTATTGAAGGTTTGGAATTTATCACTCCACTGGGTTTCAAACTGCCATCCGAAGAAAACATTTTTCCACTCCTCGGTAATAACCGAATTTATCTGAAGATCTGTATAATTAATAAATGCATATCCGGCAATTAAAACTCCGGCTACAATCATGATTAAATATTGTACAACTTCTGTCGCAACGACAGAAAACATTCCGCCTTTTACGGTATAAATTGTAGTTAAAAAAATGATAATTAAGGCGTAAGAACGTTCTGAAGTCAATAAAATTAAATCGCCATAATGAAGCGTTAAATCCCACGGTAGAATAATAGTTACAAATTTTCCGATTCCTTCGAAGAAATAAGCGATAAAACCAATTGTAGAAATAATAGCAAAAATAGCCACAATAATATGCGATGCTTTTCCGGCTCTGTCGCTGCCAAAACGGGTTAAAATCCATTCAGAACCTGTCATTACTTTTGATCTTCTAATCCAGACTGCAAGGAACATCATCACGAAAATCTGATTCCAGATTGGCCAGAGCCACATGAACATAAAGCTTTTTACTCCATATAGAAAAAGTACTCCAATCATCCAGGAAGTTCCGGAAACATCAAACATTCCAGATCCGTTACTAAGACCTAAGAAATACCATTTGATTGTTTTTCCGCCAAGAAAATAGTCATCTAATCCTTGTTTTGCTTTTCTTGAAATCCAAATTCCAATACTCACTGAGAGCAGAATATAAGCTACGATTATCGATACGTCAATAATATCCATTAAATTATTTGTTTGTTAGGTTAGTTACGTTTTTGTTTTTTTATTTTTTTGTTCCCCAGTTTTTATTTGGCTGAGGTCCCATTACAAAATGTAAAACCCCGCCTTTTAAAATCTGTTGATGTGTGATTGCTGTTTGATTGAATTCAACTCCGTTTAAAACAGCCGACTGGATATAAAAGTTTTTATCTGAAACATTCTCTGCTTCAATTACAAACGTTTTACCTTTTTCAAGATTGATGGTCGCTTTCTCGAAAATCGGACTTCCAATTTCGTATTCTCCCGAAGCCGGATTCATTGGGTATAATCCCATTGAACTGAAAACATACCAAGCTGACATTTGTCCGCAGTCTTCGTTACCGCTTAATCCGTTTGGTGTCGTATTGTATTGTGTATCTAAAATATGACGTACCCAATATTGCGTTCTCCACGGCTGGCCCGCATGATTGAACATATACGCAATGTGGTGACTTGGTTCGTTTCCGTGTGCGTATTGTCCAATTAATCCCGAAATATCTGCCGAAACATTGTTTCCTGTAATTTCTGAACTTTCGGTAAACAACTGTTCTAAACGTTTGGTAAATAATTCATTACTTCCGTGAAGTTTGATAAAATCTTCTACATTATGAGGTACAAACCAACTGTGCTGCCATGCATTTCCTTCTGTATAATCTGTGTGTTCTCTGTGATTAGAATGTTTTGGGTCGAAAGGTTCATTCCAAGATTTTCCGTCTTCAGATTTTCCTCTCATGAATCCTGTTTTTGGATCAAATAAATATTGATAGGCCTGAGAACGTTTTAAGAAAAATTCATAATCGGCATTTTTTCCTAAAGCTTTTGCCATTTGTGCCACACACCAATCATCATAAGCATACTCTAAAGTAATTGTAACCGATTCGTCTAATAAATTATAAGGTATATAACCGTATTTTTTGTAGAAATTTAAACCACGCTCGTCCTGCATCATTGTGGTTTTCATAGCCTCAAATGCTTTTTCTGCATCGAAACCTTTTATACCTTTTAAGTATGCATCAACAATTACCGGAATGGAATGGTAACCTGTCATTGTATTCGTTTCATTGGCGTATAGTGTCCAAACCGGTAATATTTTTTTGGTATCGTAATACGCTAACATTGAGTTTACAATATCTGAGGCTTTGTCTGGTGCCAGCAAAGTCAATAAAGGATTTTCGGCTCTAAAAGTATCCCATAGTGATAAGGTCGAATAAGCGGTATAATCTTTTGCTGTAACAATTTGATCATCCTCTCTCCTAAATTGACCGTTTTTATCACTATAGGTTACAGGGGCAACTTGTGCGTGATACATCGCAGTATAGAAAATCGTTTTTAACGAATCTACTGGAGTTTCAACTTTAATTTTGCTTAATGCTTTATTCCAAACAGAAGAAGCTTCTGATTTTGTATTGTCGAAATTGGCTTTTTCTCCATCTAAATTATCTTTGGCATTGGCCACACTTACAGATGACAATGCTACTTTTACAAATAATTCATCTGAGTTTTTCGGATCAAAAAATAATTGTGCCGATGTATTTTCGGATTCTGCTTTTTTAGTATTAACAATTTGTTTGTCAGCAGTTAAAACTGATTCTGTAATTGGTTTTGAAAACTTAGCAACAAAAAATACTTTTTGGTTTAATGCCCAGCCTTTACTGTATCGATAACCGCTAATGGTATATTCGTCTTCAATTGTAATTCCGGTTTTTAAGGCTTTGTCCCAGTTTATGGCAAATCCTAAATCGACAACTACTGATTGTTTGTCGTTTTTTGTAAAAGTGTACTTATGATAAGCTGTTCTTTGTGAAGAAGTTAATTCTACATTGATCTTAGGATCCTTAAGAAAAACCTGGTAAGAACCTGGTGCTGCTTTTTCGTTAACATGACTGTAAAATGATTTATAAGGTAATTGATCTCTTGAAGTTGTTTTTAATGTTAAATCGACTTTTTTGTTTGTCGGCATAAATAAAATATCTGCCAAATCGCCAATTCCTGTTCCGCTTAAGTGCAAATGACTAAACCCAGAAACGATAGAATCTGAGTAATGATAGCCAGAACACCAGTCCCAGCTTGAGATTCCGTTATCAGGACTTACTTGTAACATTCCAAAAGGAACCGTCGCTCCGGGATACGTATGACCGTGTCCACCTGTTCCGATAAAAGGATCAACATGGTTTACAAAAATATTTTCTTGATTATTATTTTTGTATGACTTTATTTTACAACTTGTAACCAAAATTACAAATAAAGCAGGCACGAGAAATTTCTTCATATAAAACAACCTTAATTTAACTTTAAATTTAAATAAACTGACTTTTTATTAAAACTTATTTAGACGGACAACATATAAACTTAGATAAACATCAAAAAAAGTCACAAAACATCCTCATATTATGAATTTCAATTCTAATAAATTATATCGCGTACCATTGTATTATCATGTGGTTTTTTGGCTGACTTATTTCTTATTTAATACTTTTAGGTGGGGAAGCTATTTTAACAATTATTGGTATTCAATAAAAACCAACTTGCTTGGTTTCCCAATTCACATGACACTTTGTTATTTGAATATCCTCATTTTCATGCCATATCTGGTGTACCGAAAAAAGTATTTTTTGTATATGCTCGCCGTTTTATCTGCCATATTTGTTATGGTATTGATAAAATTTAACCTTACTTATCTCTTAATCACACATGAAGTATGGCCCGAAGGTCCTGAAACAATTGATAAACTTACCTTAAATTATACGATTGATATGATGATGGGAGAATTGTATGTAATGACTTTTGTTACGGCAATCAAAATCACTCTGGATTTTTTGAAAGAACAAAAAAGAGTAACCGATTTAGAGAAATCACAACTGGAAACAGAATTGCTTTTCCTGAAATCACAGATTTCCCCACACTTTTTCTTCAATACTTTAAACAACATCTATTCTTTATCTGTAGAAAAATCAAATAAAACACCAAAGATTGTCTTAAAACTATCGGAATTAATGCGTTACATGCTTTATGATACAAGTGGTAAAAAGCAAAGTTTAGAAAACGAGATTCTATGCATTCAAAACTACCTTGATCTGGAGCGAATTAGAAATGATGATCGCCTGGAAGTAAACATGGAAGTTTCAGGAGATATTCATGATAAGGAGATTTCTCCGGTGATTTTACTGACTTTTATTGAAAATGCCTTTAAACACGGCGTAAACAAAAACACAGGAAAAGTAAAGATTGACATTAAATTCAAGGTAAAAGATGATTTTCTATACTTTACAATTTCAAATCCAACGCCAGAAATTACGCAGCATCAGGATAATTTTAACAAGTCAAGTGGTATAGGGATCGAAAATGTAAAAAAAAGACTGGAATTAGGATATAATAAAAGTGACTATAAGCTTTTATTTAAAAATAAAAAGAATATTTTTGTCGTGAAGCTGGTGATTAAAGTAACCTAAACACCACTTTTCCTCGTATATAAGTTTACCTGCTAGATTATTCGCTCAAATAACATAAGATTATAGAAATGAGAATAAAATGTTTGATTATTGATGACGAGCCATTGGCAATCAATGTTATAAAAACCTATTTAGAGCCACTTGAAAATTTCGAGGTAATAGATACTTTCAGCAATCCAATTGAAGGCTTGAATTTCCTGAAGAACAATAAAGTGGATGTTATTTTTCTTGACATCAATATGCCTGTTCTTGACGGAATTAATTTTATTAAAAGTCTTGAAAATCCGCCTTTACTTGTAATTACGAGTGCTTATAGTCAGTTTGCACTAGAAACTTATGAATTGGACGTTTTAGATTATCTGGTAAAACCAATCGAATTTCCAAGATTGATGAAAACGTTGAATAAAATCAGTAAAAGATTAGAAAACAAAGCTAGTTCTCCGCAGGAAAGCAATCCAGACAGCCCTTTTATATTCGTAAAAATTGACAAAAAAAGAATGAAGAAGATATTCTTCAACGAAATTCTGGTTATCGAAAGTTTAAAAGACTATTTAAAAATAAATACCTTAACAGGAAAATACATAATTCACAGCACTTTATCTGACTTTACGGATTTACTGCCGGAAAAAAACTTCATAAGAATTCATAGATCCTACACTATCGCAATCGACAAAATCGACGCCGTTGAGGGAAACAGCATTGAAATTGAAGGACTTAGATATGTTATTGGAAGATCGTATATCGATCATGTAAAACAGAGAATTTTAAATTCTTCTATATAAGTATTTAACCGCAAAGAGCGCTAAGATTTACGCAAGGTTCGCAAAGTTTATTCACAAAACTTTGCGGACCTTTTTTTATATTCCTTTTTAGATCAAGCAAAAAAACTTAGCGTCTGCGTAAATCCTAACGCTCTTTTCGGTTAAACTACGCCACGTATAAAAACAAAAAAAATGCAGCCAACCACGGCTGCATTTCAAAACTTGGTAACTAACCAAATAAACCACATGAAATAGTTTATTATATTTTAAAGATTTTCTTAGAAGAAATATCTCTTGAAAGCTTCAATTGCAGAGTAATCTGCCAAACCTAAAGCGTGATATTTTTCTGCAGTTAATCTGTTTCTGTCTTCTGCTCTAATCCAGAATTCCCTGCTGTCATCACCCTGGAACATTACACCGTCTTTTTGAGACTGGTGATAGAAAATCGCGTGACGTTTTTTCAACACCTGATCCGGACTCATTGGAACCGCCATTTCAATTTGGTACGTTTCCCATTCGTGCCAAGCACCTCGGTACAACCAAACCCAGCATTCATCCATAAAACTTTTGTGTTTCAATCGTTTCAAAGCTTCAAACAAACTGTCCAGACACACTTTGTGCGTACCGTGCGGATCTGCTAAATCTCCTGCTGCGTAGATTTGATGAGGTTTTATTCTTTCGATGATATCGCACATTATTTCGATATCAGCCTCACCAAGATTATTTTTCTTTACCGTTCCCGTTTCATAAAAAGGAAGATCAAGGAAGTTTACATTAGAATCCGGCAAACCTAAATAACGTGTTGCTGCCAAAGACTCACTTCTTCTAATCAAACCTTTTAATTTTCTAACTTCTAATGAATCGATATCATTGCTTTTTTTGTTTTTCAAAAAGTCAATAATCTTTTCAGCATCAGCAGAATTATTGTTTAGCGCTTTTGTAATTTCAGCAAACTTTAAAGCTTCCTGATTCGAAACCGCAATATTTCCAGAAGTTTGATATGCAATATGAACATCGTGCCCCTGCTCTACCAATCTGTCAAAAGTTCCTCCCATTGAGATAACATCATCATCAGGATGCGGACTAAAAATGATAATTCTTTTTCTTTCCGGAGTTGCACGTTCTGGTCTGTACGTATCATCGGCATTAGGTTTTCCGCCTGGCCATCCCGTAATAGTCTGCTGCATTTTGTTGAACATTTTAATATTCAAATTATATGCAGTTCCTTCTTCGGTTAAAACGCTGGACATTCCATTATCATTATAATCCTTGTCTGTCAGTTTTAAGAAAGGTTTTTTAGTCAATTCACTTAACCAAGCCACTGCTTTTAATTTCAATTCGTCTGTCCAGATTACAGATTTTACTAACCAAGGCGTTTTTACTCTAGTTAATTCTGATGAAGCTTCGGTATCTAAAACAAAAGTTGTGTTGTTGTGCTGTTGTAAATACGTGGCCGGAACCCTAGATGAAATTTCACCTTCAATTGTTTTCTTTATAATTTCTGCCTTGCTGATTCCCCATCCAAGAATTACAATTCTTTTGGCATTTTTTACCGTACCAATTCCCATTGTAATCGCTTTTCTAGGCACATTATCAATTCCTAAAAATGATGATGCTGCATCAACACGCGTTAAGTGATCTAATGTAATGCTTCTGGTTCCTGAATTTACGTGAGATCCCGGCTCGTTAAAACCGATATGTCCCGTTCTTCCAATTCCAAGAAGCTGAAAATCCAATCCGCCGTAAGCCTTAATCTTCATTTCATAATCGATACAATACTGCTGAAGATCTTCATTACTGATATTTCCGTCAGGAATATTGATATTTTGAGGCAAAATATTAACGTGATTAAAAAGATGCTCATGCATGAAATACCAATAACTTTGAATATCATTTTTATCCATTGGATAATATTCATCCAAATTGAAAGTTACTACGTTTTCAAAACTTAAACCTTCTTCTTTATGAAGACGAACTAATTCTTCATATACTTTTATCGGAGAAGATCCAGTTGCCAAACCTAAAATACAAGGTTCGTTTAACTCTTCTTTTCTCTGAATTATATTGGCTATTTCCTGAGCTACTAAAATCGAAGCCTCTTTAGACGAATCAAAAATTACATTATGTATCTTTTCAAAACGCGTTTCTTCGAATTTTCCTGCTTCTTTGAAATTTATACTTTCTTTAATCATTTGCCTGATGTTCTAATTATTTAGTATAAAATTAAATATTACATAATGTAAATAATCAAAAATTCGACTAATAACCTGTTACCTTCGCTATAGGGCAAAATTGGTAACTTTAAGCAAAAACATTACAAATCAAAAAGCGGTTATAATGTTTCAATTACATTTATTTCTGCAATAGAAACGGTCGATCCCTTCGCTACCGCTGACTTGGCTGTGAAACGAATATATCTGGCTTTGGCTTTTTTGAAAGTCTTAACCTGCTCGATTGGGTTATGCTTAATATTCGAAAATTCACCTTCAGACTGCAAAACCCAGTTTACATTATCTATACTAGTGTAGAATTCGTAATTTGATATTAAATTAAGATTGTTGCCCACTTGCTGCGGCACATATGTAAAACCACTTAGTGTTAAAAGACTTCCCATATCTATCGTTATTTCTTGCGGAAGTTTATTTGCATCACCTCCAAAACTCCAATCTGTATTTGGATTTCCGTCGATAACCCGGTCTGCTGATTTCAAATCTCCGCTGGATGCCGAAACTATTTTCCAGTTTTCTTTTGATGCGCCGTATTTTGCTGTTTTCACAGCACTGCTTATATTTTCTGCAACATCAATAACTACAGCTTTTATGGTAACCGCTTTATTAACCCGAAATACTCCTTTATATAGAGTACTTTTTTTTGTTGGCTTTTTTCCGTCAAGCGAATAATAAACAGGATTTCCATCTTCCGTTTTTATGGTTACATCACCATTTTTATCACGCTGAATTTCCGGCATACGCACAAAAGTCGGTGCATTGTAAGCCTGAATATTTGAAATAACAATGTTTGCTTTTGAATCTGTAATATTGATTCTTAATGCCGATGCTTTAACTCTGTCGATTCTTAAAATTCTTTTGTAACCAATAGTGGTTTCATTTGCAGCGGTTTTCCAGTTTCCATCCACTTTAACTTCAACATTAAAAGCTTTTACGCGCTGTCCAAGCGCAATATATTCCTGAAGTAAAACCCGGTTTATGTCTGTAGGTTTTTCAAATTCGAAAGTTATCGAAGCCGTTTTTACATTATCGTCTGTTGCCCAATAGGAGTTTTTATTTCCGTCAACCGCATTTTTTGCTGCAAATTCTATGTTATTTCCTCTAACATTATCCGCAGCAATTTTTGTTTTAGATAATAATTCCGTTTTAAAATCAGCTTTTATAGCTGCAACCAATTCTCTTAATCTCGCTTCGTCATTTTCATGAACCAAACCTCTTCTGTCAACCGGCAGATTTAATAATAAAGTCGCATTTCGACCAATTGATTCATAATAAATATCGACCATTTCATCCAGCGGACGCACTTTATCATCTTCAACCGAATGGTAAAACCATCCCGGTCTTATTGAAACATCGGCTTCGCCCGGAACCCATTTTTCGCCGTCTTCATGTCCCGACATAAATTCGGTATAATGCACTTTTCCGGCCAATTCATCTTTCTGGCGCAAAAGCGACCAGTTTGTTTTTCCGGCACGGCCTTCTTCATTTCCAATCCATCGCGCTTCAGAAGGACCAACTCCCCAAACCAAAGTTTTAGGTGCCGTTTTGTAGATTAATTTATAGGTTTCATCCCAATTGTAATATTCAAGCGTATTAATTTTTCTCGTTTCGTTTGCACCGCCGTAATAGCCGTCGCCGCCGTTTGCACCATCAAACCACATTTCGAAAACATCTCCGTAATTGGTCAATAATTCTTTCAGCTGATTTCTGAAATATGTAATATATTCAGGTTTTCCATATTCAGCGTGATTTCTGTCCCAAGGCGAAAGGTATAATCCTAATTTTAAATCATATTCTTTACAAGCTTCTGCCAATTCTTTAACTAAATCACCTTTTCCGTTTTTCCACGGAGAATTCTTTACGGAACGTTCCGTATACGCCGACGGCCATAAACAAAATCCATCATGATGTTTGGCTACCAATATAATTCCTTTCATTCCGGCCGCTTTCACAATGCGCGCCCATTGGCGAACATCTAAATTTGTCGGGTTAAATAAAGCCGGAGATTCATCGCCATAACCCCACTCTTTATTGGTGAATGTATTTAATGAAAAATGCACAAAAGCATAAAATTCCATTTCCTGCCAATCGATTTGTTTTTGCGTAGGAAGCGGTCCAAAAGGTTTTGGAGCATTTGCCAATTCCTGACTTAAACTGCTGGAAATTACCCCAAAAAGGCATAAGGAAAGAAAGATATTTTTCATTGTACGATGATTTATAACGTATTATTAAAATAGGAACAACACAATATTAACGTAAATTACAATTCTAATTGTTTTTATTTCGACCAACAACGATTTTGCCTATGGTTTTGGTAAAATGTTAGATGTGGAATTTAATATCAAAATCAATTCAGATAATATTAATTTCCGTAAACCCGACAGGTTTTAAAAACCTGTCGGGTTTATTGCGGTGTGTCTTGTGCGCAAAGAATTATCAAAACTCAATATCCACTAATTGATTGATTTTATCTAATAACTCAAATTCATCGATTGGAAATAACTGAAGTACGGTTTCTAATAGTAAAACCACATTTATGGATTCATAATTAGCATCTTTTGCTTCGTTTTGGTCTAATGCTAAAATACTTGATTTTAGCATATTGGTAATAATAGAACCTAATTCATAATAACTTCCTACTTTTATTTTCACATTATAAATATCTTTTTCATCCTGAATAGGCTTTAAGGTATTAAAATATTCGGCAGTTAATGTTTGAAGATTTCCCAAGCTTTTAATGTTTTTTAATTCCATTGTATTCTAACTTTTATTTTTGCACGAATATACAAAAAAAACAGTCATATTTAACCGTTCATATATGTTCCTGTTTTTTTGGCTACTTACTCCTAATTTTCAGAATATAATCAGCAATAAATGAGAAAAACTGAAGTACCTGAATCTGTTAAGATTGTAGGAAATAATATAAGAGAAATTATCAAAGAAAAAGGTCTTAAAGTAAGACATGTTGCTCATGATTCTGATTTAGATATCGAAGCATTAAGAAGATATATGCTTGGGAAACAAATTATGGGTATCGATAAGCTTATACGTATCAGCAAAGCTTTGAATGTCGAGATCTCGGAATTGTTTACAGAATTATAATTCAGATATTGTAAAATTGTCAAAAAACAGCCCCCTTTTTGGAGTCTATTTTGTTTAATTAATTTTTTTCTTTTAAATCCCAATTTAATCGCATAGTGGATTCTTCAACAATTAGTAAATCCCTATTTAATGAATGTCTTACTAATTTAAATCCTGAAAATTCAGAACTGAAATCAAATTCAAAATTTTCATAGTACTCATTATTTTCAGTAATTATTATTTTTCTTCTTCAATTATTTTTGGTAAAATTTCGTTAGTATATTAAACCTTATTGGTTCATTAAATTCTCCATTTTCATAGACCGAAACATCCCGTAAGTTATCACAGTAACCTATTCTTAAAGTTCCTTTTTCATAATTTATTATCCTTTGCATTGTTCTTAATTTTATAAATTATAAAACAAACATACAATAGCCACACAACCCATTTAAAACAAGTTACTAATAAAAATATGTGTGTTTCAACAATCATAATTTGAAATCGAAATCACAATAAAATTCCAAACTAAAAACCAGAAACAAAATACTTAACCCTTTATGATTTCAATCATAAAACGAAGCTTTGTCGTGGGGTTAAATTTGCTGTTATAAACTCTAAGACAGCATATTTCTTAGAATTTTGAATTTAAATCCTAATAAATTATTCAAAATGAATCCACATCAAAAAGAGCTTATTAAAGCTACAATTCCTATTTTACGAGCGAGCGGCGAAGACCTTACCAATTATTTTTATGCCAGAATGTTTAAACATCATCCTGAATTACGAAATATGTTTAATATGGGAAATCAGGCAAACGGAAGACAAAAATCTGCTTTAGCAAACGCAGTTTTGGCTTACGCCGAAAATATAGAAGATCCGTCAGTTTTAATTGGCGTATTAAAAGGAATCGGAACCAAACACCGGAGCCTTGATATCCAGCCGGAACAATATAAAATCGTAGGAACACATCTTATCGCCTCGATTGGAGAAGTTGTTGGAGACGCCGCCACACCCGAAATTCTTGAAGCCTGGACCGTTGCTTTTTACGAACTTGCCGCAATTATGATTAATATCGAAAAAGATTTATATCAGGAAAATATCGAAAAAACCGGAAGCTGGAACGGCTGGAGAAAATTCATCATTAAAAAAATTGTTGAAGAATCGGCGGAAATTAAATCCTTTTATCTTTATCCCGAAGACGGTAAGGAAATCGCCAATTTTCACTCCGGGCAGTTTATCAGCGTTCAGGTTTTTGTACCCGAACTGAATCTTTTACAGCCAAGACAATACAGTTTGTCAAGCACTTTTAATCCTGAATATTACAGAATTTCGGTAAAAAAAGAAAGCGGCATTGCACCAAATCCAAACGGATGGGTTTCGAATACAATGCATTCAAAATCTGAAGGCGATATTATTTCTATTTCTTCTCCTGCAGGATTGTTTCATTTAGAAAAAGATTCTCAAAATCCGTTAGTATTAATAAGCGGCGGCGTTGGACTTACGCCGATGTTAAGCATGCTGGAAACCAATTTAAATTCAATTCAGAATAAAAAAACAATCTGGATTCACGGCTGCAGAAACGAATCTGTTCACGCTTTTAAAGATCAAATTTCGGCTTTAAAAGAAGAAGCGAATCACTTAGAAACCTTTACTTTTTATGATGCTGTAACGCCGGAAAATATAATCTCAAATGAAGTAATTCAAGGCCGCGTTGATCTTCATAAATGCAAAGATTCAATTTTATTAGAAGAAGCCCGATATTATATCTGCGGGCCTGAAATTTTCATAAAAACGCAATATGAAGCACTTATTAATTTAAACGTAAATCAGAAAAATATTTTCTATGAAGAATTTGGACCTCAGCTAATTAATTTGAATTAAAATGAGAATTGTCTGGTTGTATAATAGGAAATTATTAATTCAAATACTTCAAAATCTGACAACAACGTTTTTTATAACTTTAATTCTCGCCAGTATTAACTGCTCTAATAAATCTGTTTTTTTATTTTTTTGGATGCGCTCCTGGCTGGTTGCGGCTTTAATTTCAAATTTGTTTTCAGTTTTTATATTTTCAAATAAAAAAGATTCCTAAAATTAGGTTTCAACTCCTGCAAGGTTTCCAAAACCTTGCAGGTTTAAATTTTATGCCCAAATAACTTATTGTTTTAAATATAGAATACCTACAAGGTTTTGAAAACCTTGCAGGAAAGCAAAAAACTAGAAAAGCCTTCAGAAATCTGAAGGCTTTTTAATTACTAATTAACTTTTAGAAACTGAAAACTTGCAGGATCAGCGACTATTTTTCCATCTTTAAATTCAACTGAAATAATTCCGGCTTTTCTTGGAGATACCGCACTTTCATTAAAATGAGTATGCAAAATATAATGCATTTTATTGTTTTTATCCCAAAATACATCTCCGTGACCAATTCCATTTTGTTTCGT
The DNA here is from genome assembly GCF_024171645.1 of Flavobacterium sp. HSC-32F16. Lineage (GTDB taxonomy): Bacteria > Bacteroidota > Bacteroidia > Flavobacteriales > Flavobacteriaceae > Flavobacterium. The sequence goes on from NZ_JALKAC010000003.1 coordinate 426,108, forward strand.
AATTTTTTTGCTGATGATTGGGCTGTCTACAGCTTTTATCCAAGGTCCAAGCGGATTTTTACTGGTTGCATAACCCACGGCATAATCAATATTTCTGAAATCATTTGCCGAATAAATCATGTAATACAAGCCGTTATGTTTTAAAACTGTCGGGCCTTCTGTAACCGGCCAGCTTACGTTTTGTGTGTTTTCCCAAGGTAAAATTCCCGAAATACATTCCGTTAAAGTTTCTGGTTTTATACTTTTAAAATCGTCATTGATTTCTGCTGCGAAAATTCGGTTTCCGTTTGTTAAACGAACATGATAGAGGTATTTTTTTCCATCTTCATCAATAAAAATAAACGGATCAATTTGGTTTCCGGTTTTAATAATCGGTTCTTTTAATTCGCTTTTAAATGGCCCAAGCGGACTGTCACTTGCTGCGACTGCAATATTTTCATTCGCAGTATAAATCATGTAAAATTTATTTTGATACGAAAGTATCTGCGGTGCCCAGAAACCTTTGTCACCAAAAGCATCTCCTTTTTTTAAAGCCAGACCGCCCTGCGCGCCATTTGGACCTTTCCAGTCTTTTAAATCTGTTGAGGTATATACCTGAAATCCTTCACCGTTTGGAAAATCTCCTGTTGTCGTTCCATATAAATAATAGGTTCCTTTGTTGTAAAATATAGTTGGATCGGCCAGTAAGATGGTATTCGATTTTACTTCTTTTGGTTTATCTGTGCTTTTTTCCTGCGAACAGGCTGTGAAGACACAGAGGGATGTTATTAAGGTTAGTATTTTTTTCATTTTATACGGATTTATGTTTTTTTTAACCGCAAGGATCACAAGGAATTATGCAAAGCACACTAAGGGTAAATGATTTGCGTTCTTTGCGGTTAAATTCGTTAAACTAATTCTACTTTTTCACAGAAAACTGATAATAAGAAACGGTATGATATTTTTCACCGGGTTTCAAAATAATCTGAGCAAATTTTGGCTGATTTGGCGCGTCTGGAAAATGCTGTGTTTCTAAAGCAAAAGCAGTTCTAAAATCGTCTTTTGCACCGGATTTAAATGTGTTTTTTGACTGCATAAAATTCCCGCTGTAAAACTGTAATCCCGGTTCTTGTGTAAAAATATCAAGCGTAATTCCTGATTTATCACCAGAAATTGTTGCCGCGTGATTTAATTCGTTTTTCTTGGTTCCGTTTAAAACGTAATTATGATCGTAGCCTTTCCCAAATTTCAACTGTTCATCTTTGGTTTCGATTCTTTCGCCAATAGTATGTTTTGAAATAAAATCAAAAGGGGTATTTTTCACTGCTTTTAATTCACCGCTCGGAATCAAACCTTCGTCAACCGGAGTAAATTCGTTGGCATAAATCTGTAATTTGTGATTTAAAATCGTACCGCTTCCTTCTCCATTCAAATTAAAAAAAGCATGATTGGTTAAATTGACAATTGTTGTTTTATCTGTAGTAGCTTCATACTCCATTTTAACCGAATTATCATCAGTAATTGTGTAAGTTACTTTTACTGATAAATTCCCAGGAAAACCTTGTTCCCTATCTGGCGAGACATAGCTAAAAACCAAAGTATTTTCATTTGTTTTTTCGGCATTCCAAACTACATCCTGAAAACCTTTTACACCGCCATGCAAGGCATTTTTTCCATTGTTTAACGGAACTTGATATTGTCTTCCTTCTAATGTAAATTTTCCTTTTCCAATTCGGTTTCCCACTCTTCCAATTGTAGCTCCAAAGTAAGGTTCTGTCGAAGTTTTAAAACCTTTTGCGCTGTTCATTCCCACAACAACATCGGTTGGTTTTCCGTTTTTATCGTTTACCCAAAGCCCAATTAGTCTTCCTCCGTAATTAGTAAAAGCGGCTTTGATTTCTTTGTTTTCTATCCAGTATAAATTGACTTTTTTACCATCGATTATCGTATCAAAATTTTTAGTTTCTAAAACGCTTTTTACTGAATCAGAAGTCATTTCTGAAGTTTCTTTTGAAGTTGTATTTTCTTTTTTATTGTCTTTACAATTGAACTGAAAAAGCGCCAGTAAAACGACAACTCCTATTTGGATATTTTTCATTTTGTGAATTTTAAAATGTTTGTATTATTTTGAAGGAATTGCCAGTTTCGTCTGTTCGCTTACAGGCTCTCCTAAAACCGGAAATCCGTTGGCATCCCAATTAATTTTCTGCATTCTTGGCGACCTTTTATTCCCGCATCCTTCTCCCGGATTTGAATTGGCGTGATACAAAATCCAGTCTTCTTTTCCGTCTGGAGATTTAAAGAACGAATTATGGCCCGGTGCATATACTTTATTTTTATCTGATTGTTTAAAGATGGGTTCAGGAGATTTTTTCCAGGCATTTGCATCTAATAAATTATCACCTCCGTTAAATGTTAATAATCCTAAAGAGTAAAAATCTGTCCAGCATCCGCTTGCCGAAAACACAATAAAAATTTTACCGTTTCTTTCTAAAAACTGTGGGCCTTCGTTTACGTTTACCTGTGGCGGATTTACATCATCATGCAGCGCTCCGTGTGTTTCCCAATCATTTGCCGGGGCAGAAATCATAACGCGGTCGCCTTCAATTTCAAGGGGATTTTTCATTTTAGCGATGTAAATGTTCTGCTGTCCGTTGATATCGCCTTCCCATCCGGCCCAAATCATATAGAGTTGATTATTATGTTCGAAGACATTTCCGTCGATTGCCCATTTGTCTGTTTTCGCAGCAATTTTTCCTTTAAATTCAAATTTTCCTTTAAACGGATCTGATGATTTGTTTTCTAAAACATACATACGGTGATTGTTATTATCACCATTATCTGCCGCAAAATAACAGTACCATTTTCCCTTTATAATATGAAATTCCGGTGCCCAGATTTCAGCTGAATAATTCGTTTTTTTCGGTGGTGTCCATATTACTTTGCTTTCTGCATTTTTAATATCAGACAAATCTTTTGTTTTCCACAAAACCAAACGATTTCCAAGCGTATTGGTGTAATAATAATATCCTTTATAATACGTGCTATACGGGTCTGCTCCCGCTGGCAGAATGGGGTTTGTGAATGTTTTTTGCTGAGCAAAACTCATTGTTGTGAGCAGGAAAAGAATTAGGTATTTTTTCATTTTAGTTTTTTTATTGTTGAGCGTGTTTTTTTAACGCAGAGACGCAAAGGTTTTTTCTCAGCTTTGTCACTTCAAAAGAAGCCGAAGTTCGCAAAGCTGTTTGTCATTTTGAGGAACTAAAAAACTATGTTTCTATGTGTTTAAAAAAATGCCTATTTAATGATTCAAAGCATTTATAACTTCTGTATTAATCTTATTTACGGCTTTGAAATCCATTTTATCTACTTTTCTGTCATAGGTCATGAAACCGTTTACTTCTCCTTCAACATCTGTAGTCTGCGTGTAAACCGCTGCCGAAAATCCTGTTTTTACATAATTTTTAAGGATTTGAGCGTATTTGATATATTCTGCCGTTACCTCAGTTTCATTTTTAAATTTAACATACCCCCAGTTGTCATTTGCTCTCCATAAATGTCCTTCTAACGGAAGACCAATTCCACCGTATTCGCCTAAAACGGTTACTCTTCTGGCATCATACAAATACATTTCCGGTCCCGGATAATTGTGTAAATCTAAAATATCTCCGGTTTGAAAATGATTCCCTCCGCTTGATGAATTTGTTAATCGGCTTGGATCGTGATTTTTGGTCCATTCGGTAATTTCGACTGTTTTAAATTGTCCCCAAGCTTCATTAAAAGGAACCCAAACTACAATACTTGGATACGAATACAAATGATCCATTATTTCTCGCCATTCTTTTTTGTAGATTTCTTCTGATTTTGGCGAACGCTGTAATTCTGTTCCGGTAAAATATTTTGTGTTTTGCCAAATCGGCTGCTCGTCTCCGCTTGGCATATCCTGCCACACCAAAATTCCTAATTGATCGCAATGTGTGTACCAGCGTTCCGGCTCTACTTTTACGTGCTTACGAATCATATTAAAGCCTAATTCTTTGGTTTTAATAATATCGTATTTCAAAGCTTCATCAGTTGGTGCTGTGTATAATCCGTCTGGCCACCAGCCTTGGTCCAAGGGACCAAATTGAAAATAATCTTTGTTGTTTAACTGCATTCTCATGATTCCGTTTTCATCTCGTTTAGATGAAATTTTTCGCATTGCAAAATAGCTTTTCACCTCATCAACCACTTTATTTTTGCTGATTAAACGAACTTTAGTCTGATACAAAAACGGACTTTCAGGCGACCATAATTTTGGGTTATTTAAAACAATATCATTGCTTTCACCAACTACGGCTTTTTCTGAAGCAATTTCTTTTCCTCCGTCAAAAACAGAAATTTCGATTAGATCTCCTTTTTCTGCTCCATTTATATAGGCTTTAATACTGATTGTATTTTGATCGATATTGGGTATTGTTTTTAGTTCTGTAATATTTTTAGCATTTACAGGTTCAATCCAAACGGTCTGCCAGATTCCGGTAACAGGTGTGTACCAAATTCCTTCCGGATTTTTGACTTGTTTTCCTCTTGGCTGAGGTCCGTCGTTTGAAGGATCCCAAACTTTTACGACTAGTTTTTGACTTTTCCCTTTTTGGATAAATGGTGTAATATCAAATGAAAATGCTGTGTAACCTCCTGTATGCGATCCTACTTTGACATCATTTATAAAAACTTCTGTTTTCCAGTCTACCGCTCCAAAATGTAAAAGGATATTTTTGCCGTTCCACCCTGATTCAATTGAAAAATTCGTTTGGTACCAAAGTTCCTTTTTTGCGCCGACTTCTTTCATCACACCAGACAGACTTGATTCTGCAGCAAACGGAACCAGAATCTGCCCGTCATATTTTGAAGGCGCTGTTTTGCCAAATTCCTGAATGGCATAATTCCATAATCCATTCAGGTTTTTCCATTGACTGCGCTCCATAATCGGACGGGGATATTCAGGCAGCGGTTTCTTTGCATCAACCTGTTCTGCCCATTTTGTTTTGATTTTATCTCCCTGAGGTTTCCATTGCGCATTTACTGCAAACATGGATAACAAGGCTAAAAAAAAGATGCTTTTTCTTTTCATATTCTATCTATTTGAGATTTTGCACTCATACGTTTTTTTGCTTTAAACTATATAAGTTATATAAGTTCATTTTAGCTTAAGTAACTGTTATTAGGCATCATTAAGAGAGTATAAGTTTTGACTTTCAAACTAAAACCAAACTTAATATGAACTTACATGACTTATATGATGAAAATATTTACTCTACTGTGAGATTTCTTCTAAATCAAAATGAATTACCAGACTTATATCCACATAAGTCTGGTAACTTCTCAAACACTTAAACTAACTTAACTAACCGTATTTTATCGGTAAGATGTAAAAGGTTAGATGTTAGATGGATTAATTTATTTCCGATTAAATAATCCATTTTTCTATTAACTCAAAAAAAGAACTCTAGTATCTAACCCTCAACCTCTTACTTTTTACTTTTTATTTCTAACATCTCTCACTATTCCAAATTTCTTTATTAAACTGTCGTATTCTTTTTTAGAGATTGTAATCATGCAGCCGTGGCGCACTTTTTCAGGTAAACTGTATTTATCCCAATCTGAGAAAAAAGTGTAGCCTGAGGCTTGATACCAAGGTCCGTTTAGGTTATCTGCGATTGATAATCCGTAAGAAACTCCAGGATATTGCTCGTAATACATGTACCATATTTTGTCATCTGGAGAAGGAATCAGCATTGGCGCTTCTCTAAAGTTGGGACTGATAGACTGCTGGGGTAAAGAATAAGGTCCTAAAAGGGATTTTGATTTGGCAATTCGGATGGTTTTTCCGGTTGTCCAATACAAAGTTGGGTAGGTTTCATCTTTTATAACGGCATAATACGAATCTCCGACTTTACGAATAAAAACATCAATAGTTCCCATATCCCAATCGAACAAACGATTTGGTGTTCCTTCAAAAGTTTTTAAATCTTTGGATAGAACATATAAAGTTCTCTGACTCGCCCAATAACGTTCTCCGTCTTCTTTTGTTCCTTCAAGATGCGGGGTATGCCACGTCATGATAAACTTTTCTGAATCTTTGTCGTAATATAATTTTGGAGCACCTATTCGCTGTAAAGCGTTAGAATAATCGGGTGTGCTTTTTAAATCCGGCGTATAATCTGAATGTTTTTTCCACGTAATTAAATCATCCGAAACCCAGATGTTAATACTTTTTGCATCGTCGCCTGTATTTCCTGCGATGTAATATTTTCCGTCCGGACCTTTGCAGATATCGGGATGCCCTTTGTAATCTTCAAAAACGCGTTTTCCGTTGTTGAGGTTTTCCCAATGTAAACCATCCAAACTTACAGAATAGTACAATCTGCCATAATCGTTATGTGTCATGTGCGCAAAAAGATAGGCTTCGTTTTTTGGTTTTTCATTTCCCTTAACTTGTCCGGGCGGATCTGGCTGTTGTGCTTTCGCAGAAATTCCAGTCAGAATTACCAGCAGAAAAAAGAGCTGTTTTATTGTGTATTTTTTCATGTTGCTAAAAGATTAAAATGTTTTTTGCCACGAATTCCACTAATTTTCACTAATTATTTTTTTGCCACAGATTAAAAGGATTAAAATGATTTATTTTTATTGTCCTTGAATTAATCGGATCAAACAGGTTTTCACTGATTTAATTTTTAAGTTGATTTTAATAAAATTGACCAGTGAAAATCCGTTTAATCTGTAAAATCTGTGGCCAATTATTCTACTTCTTATTCGCCTCAGAAGTCATCTTTTTGATTAAATCTGTTTCGGCTTTTATGTATGGCGTTCCGTCTGTGTGTAATACCTCGTGAAACCATAATTTTGGTTCTGAACTGTATTCTTTCGTCCAGCTGTCCCAGGCGTATTTGGTTTGTGTTTTTCCGTCAACAAATCCCCAGTTAATCATACCCACATTGTATTTTCTTGCGATTGGTAAAAACCCTTCGAAAGTACTTCCGTTTGGTCTTGCCATATATTCGGTACACAATAAAGGTTTTCCGTAACGTTGCAATTGTTTGATTACTTTTTCGAAATCCTGCGGTGTATTGTAATTGTGGAAAGAAACCACATCTGATTGTTCGATCTGCATTTTGTGCATTGGTTTCATTTTTGCTTCATCGCTCCAGTCTCCAACCCAAACTCCAGAAGTTAAAGGCTGTGAAGGATTGCTTTCTCTTGCCCACACAAAAACATTTTTTAGAAGAGGCAGAATTAAATCGACTTTGTTTTTGATTTCTACTTTTTCATAAGACGGTCCTGTCATATTATCCGGCTCGTTCCAAACGTCCCAGCCCAAAATACGTTTATCGTCTTTAAATTTGGCAACCGTTTCTTTTACATATTTCTCTAAACGAGGATATTGCGTAGAATCCTGCAGCACTTTTTGCCCCGGACTCTGCACCCAGCCTGAATTATGCTTAAATGGTTTTGGAGCGCGCTGTTTTCCTAAAGCAGGAAACGGGTCCCAGCAGGAATCAAATAAAACAAAAAGGGTTTTGATATGATGTTTGTCTGCGATTTCAAGAAACTGATCCATACGTTTGTAAAGTCCTTCTGCATCTTGCTTGTGCAATAAATCGTGCAGGTAAACGCGCATTACGTTCATGCCTAAATTTTCTGCCCAGCCCAATTCCTGATCGATTCTTTTGGGGTCAAAAGTATCTTCCTGCCACATCTCTAATTGATTTACAGCTGTGCTGGGATAATAATTTGCGCCCACTAACCAAGGCTGTTCTGCGTACCACTTATTAGCCTGGTCTTTTGTCCAGACTGCTCTTTTTTCGTTTACAGCAGTTTCATTTTTTTTCTCTTCAGAATTGCTTTTTTTGTTGTTGCAGCTTAGCAATACTAATCCTGCCAACATAAATGTCAGACACAATTTTACTTTTCTCATTATAAATTTTGTTATTATGAACAATCGTTCTTTATGATAAGGGAATCAGACTAATACATCTGATTCCCTCAAAAAATTCAGTTTTAGTATCCAGAGTTCTGCTCCAGATTTGGATTATTGTCTACATCACTCTGCGGAATTGGCATTCTATGATTTTTACCTACCGTGAAGTTTTTAAAATCGGAATCACGAAGTGTAATTTTATCAACCGCAGCTTGAGAATTTAAATCTTCCCAGCGTTTTAAATCTTCCCAGCGAACACTTTCTCCGCATAATTCAAGAACTCTTTCTGTTTTTAAACGCTCTAAGAATTTATCATGATCGTTTCCAATTTCAGGATGTGCCGCTGCTAAAGTGTTTAAGTTTACACGGGCTCTCACTAAATCAACATATTGGTAAGCATCCGCAGTATTTCCTAATTCATTTAAAACTTCTGCATAGCGCAATAAAATATCGCCGTAACGCACTAATCTGTAATTGACCTGGTTGTAATAATCTTCATTATTTCTGTAATAATCACGACTTCCTTTTCTAAACCATGCTTCATCATTATTCCATTCCCAGTTTCTATCGTATGTTTTGTCTCCAAAATCAGCTTGTAATTGAGGATAATATAAAGTCCATCTTAAACGAATATCCAGATTACCGTCTTTATTTTTTTCTTGTTTAAAAGCATTTACTAACCATAAACGTGCCTGCCCATCAGACCAGCCAATTCCTCTTGGTGCAAAAAACTGAGAACGGTTGCTGGAAACTGCTGCATTTTGCGCCTCATCTGTCCCCCCTTTTCTTTGATCTCCAAACTGAATTTCAAAAACAGACTCGCTGTTGTTTTCGTTTACATCTGTAAAATTGTCTCTGTAGTTAGATACTAAATTGTACTTTGCTCCTGCTCCATTAATTAAATATTCTAAAGCCGCTTTGGCTTCCGGCCATTTGTGCTGCTGCATATACGTTTTGGCAAGAAAAGCTTTTGCTGCACCTTTATCCGGTCTTCCTGTCTGATCTGATGCCCAATCTCTTGGTAAATCTTCATAAGCTTCGTTAAGGTCTTTTTCAATTTGAGTCCAGATTTCATCCACCTTTTTTTGCTGTGGTAAATCTGCCGGCGTAGAAGGATCTAAAACCAATGGAACATCTTCCCAGATTACGGCTGCATAATAGTAATGTAAGGCTCTGAAAAATTTAGCCTGCGCAATAATTTTCTTTTTATCATCTTCATTTTGAAAAGCAATATTCGGGACATTTGCTAAAACCTGATTACATCTAAAGATGGCTTTGTAGGTATCTCTCCATGTTACAGCATTTCCTTCCCAAAAATTATAATTGATGTAATTGAATCGTGTCCAGTCTGCTAATTCTGTCCACGGACTTACACTATATCCTTCATCAGAAGTCAAATCTAAACGGAAATACATCCATCTTGCCCAAAGACCGTCTTTATAAAACATGGCATAAATTGAGTTTACACCGGCTTGTGCATCACTTTCAGTTTTCCAATATTGATCTACTGTTATATCATTTGGGCTGTTCAAATCCAATTCGTTTTCACAAGCTGTAAAAACCAGACCCAGAAAAGCTGCTGTTATTATTATTATTTTTTTCATTACGCTGTTTTTTAAATTAAAAGCTAAACTCTACACCAAAAGAATATGTCTTAAGATTTGGAAAAGAACCATTATCAACCCCTCTTTCAAAAATTCTATTATCGCCGGTATTACTAAACTCCGGATCTAAACCTTTGTATTTAGTAATCGTAAGGATATTTTGTGCTGATAAGGTTAATCTTGCTCTTGTAATTCCTGAATTTTTTAAAACACTGTCTGGCAGATTATATCCAAACCCTAAATATTTTAGTCTGATAAAATCACCGCTTTCTAAGAAACGGTCGCTGTCTCCTCTTGAGTTTAAAGTTGAACCTTTTGTAATTCTAGGAAAATCAGTATTTGGATTTTCCGGTGTCCAAGGCTGAATACCTGTTCTGTAATTACTGTTATCGTCAAAACGATCTACAACGCTTCTAAATCCATTATAAACAGCAGCTCCGTGTGAAGCGATCCAGTTCATAGAAAAATCAAAACCTTTGTATTCAGCTCCGGCGTTTAATCCCATTTCAAATTCCGGCCATGGACTTCCCACAACAGATTTGTCTTCATTTGTAATTTGCCCGTCACCGTTCACATCTTTAAAACGAATATCTCCCGGAACCGCATTTGGCATAATCACTTTTCCGTCTGCGTTTTTGTAGTTCTGAATTTCTTCCTGAGACTGGAATAAACCATCTGTCTGCAATACATACCACATTCCTACCGGTTGTCCGCTTCGGGTCATGGTGTTTCCAATAATATTTTCATTTTGGCCATTCCCCAAAGAAACCAGCCTGTTGTTTATTTTTGTAAAGTTTACCGAAGCATTGAATGAAACTTCATTGATTTTTTTGCTGTAAGCCAATTCTAATTCAAAACCTTTATTTTCTACAGTTGCGGCATTAGAAATTGGATTTCCGCCATCATTTCCTGTAGTTAATAAAATTGGAAAACCAAACAATACATCTTCTGTACGGGCAATAAAATAGTCGGCAGTAAGGCGCAGATCATTATTTAAAACCCCTAAATCTAATCCTATATTGGTTTGTTTCAATTTCTCCCAGCGCAATTGCGAATTTGATAATTTTACCTGAGCTGCTGATGGATATAAGTTTTGGTCATTACCTAATACAATTTGTCCGAAATTATTAATGAAACTTCTTGACTCGTATTCTCTGATATTTCCAGAACCCAATTCTCCATAACTTGCTCTTAATTTTAAATCTTTAATAAATTCTGATTTAAAAAATGATTCGTTGCTTATTCTCCATCCTGCAGAAAGTGACGGGAAATTACCCCATTTATTTCCATCGCTGAATTTTGATGAACCATCACGTCTTATTACAGCATTAAATAAATAACGATTATCGTAATTGTATTCTAACCTTCCTAAATATGATGTTAAGGCGGCTTCGTTTATAAAACCTCCAACTACCGGCGAATCTCCCTGATTTAAAACTTCATAATACTGCCCTGTTCCAGAATTCATTGGCAGATTTCTCTTGGTTCCATAAATCTGATTGTAAGTATCTTTTTGGAACGTCTGACCTACTAAAACCGTAATATCATGTTTGCCAAATTCTTTTTTGAAAGTCAGCGTATTTTCAAACAACATTGTTTCAGATCTTCCTTTATTCTGATCTGTCTGAGATGGATCCTGGGGCTGATTTAATGTCCAGCTTCCTTTTTTTCTCAGGTATTTATAAGAATCAAAACTAGTTTCATATCCAAAATTGAAGCGGTATTTCAACCAAGGCACAAATTTTAATTCGGACCAGATATTTCCTCTAATCCTAAAATTTTCGTTTGTTACATTAGAAAAATCGGCAAGAGCCAAAGGATTTGTTCCAAAAGTATCTGCAACGCCTTGTTTTCCGTATCCGTATCCGCCTGGATTAGAAGCATCGTAAAGGGGAATTGTTGGTGTCATTCTGTAAACATCAATAATTGGATTTCCAGACATTTCATCTGTTTTAGAATTACTGATGGCTAAGTTTTCTCCAATACTGAAAATTCCTTTTGTACCGCTTGAGTTTACACGAAATGAAATTCTGTCAAAATCAGTTCCGATTACGGTTCCTTCATTTCCAAAATAATTTCCAGACATGAAGAATGTAGAATTATCGCTTCCGCCAGAAAAACTTGCATTATAATCCTGAATCATTCCTGTTCTAAAAACGGCATCCTGCCAGTCTGTATCAACAGCCATATTTAGATTTTGTCTCGGAAGTCCGGCATTATCATATGCCATATTGTTATATTTGGCAAACTCTTCGGTTCCCATTAAATCATAACGAGGCATTACTGTAAAACTTGATTTTGCAGAAACTTCAACTTGCAGCGGTCCTTTCTTACCTTTTTTAGTCGTAATGATAATTACACCATTTGCTGCTCTGGAACCGTAGATAGCTGCAGCAGAAGCATCTTTTAAAACCTGAATCGACTCGATGTCATTTGGGTTAAAATCACGATTTGCCGTTGTTACCAAACCATCAATTACATAAAGCGGATTGGCATTTTGAAGGTTCTTCAATCCACGAATTTCAATATTGGCTTCCTGCCCCGGACGTCCGCCTCCGCGAACTTTTACTCCCGTAACTAAACCTTGTAATCCGTCAGCAACTGTAGTTACCTGTCTTTTTTGAATTTCGGCAGCTTTTACCAGCGCAACGGCTCCTGTAAGGTCTTTTTTCTGCTGCGAACCGTATCCTACCACGACAATTTCGTCCAGTTTTGTAGCATCTTCTCCTAGAGAAGCATTTATTGTCGTTTTGCCATTAATTGCGATTTCGGTTGTTTTATAACCCTGCGAACTAAAAACCAGTGTCTGGTCTGAACCAGCGGTAATTTTATAAGTCCCATCGAAATCTGTAACGGCGCCATTTTTAGTGTTTTTGATGACAACGTTAGCAAACGGAATGGGTTCTCCTGTTGCAGAAGCTACTTTTCCGGTTATGGTTATTTGCTGTTGTGCATACGTTTGTTGTAATAATAAACTAAAGAAAAACAAGAGGTAATATCTCTTCTTTAAAATTTGAGTGATCTTTGTTTTCATTGATTTGTCATTTAGATAGTTTTCTTTTTTGGTTGGTTTTGCAATTGTTTTACTACTTCTAGTCGGATCTAATGCGAGCAAAAAAGCAAATACATTTGCTCATTGTTAATAATTCGTTCATTTTGTTTCAAAATTGTTAATGAAATATTTTTTTTAAACTTAATTTTATTGATAGTATATTTTTTAGCGTAAAAAAACATCAATATCGTTTATTTAAAAAGTCAAAGTAGATGATTTTAATTCAAAATAAATTGATTCATTTGTGTCAATTTCTATCTCAAATGATTCAAATTGTATAAAAAAGACCAGAAAAATAGTGACTTGCAACATTTTGTTGAATATTGACACGATTTGAATATGTCCTTGTTTTATCCTAAAAAACACAACTATGCGTAAATTCTTTCTTTTTGCATTTTTTTCGCTTTTTTCAATAAATTTTATTGACGCACAAGAATATTATTTTAAACATTTTCAGGTTGAAGAAGGACTTTCTAATAACACCGTTTTGACTTCTTTACAGGATGAAGACGGCTTTATGTGGTTTGGTACAAAAGATGGTTTAAACCGATTTGACGGTTATCGTTTTAAGACTTACAGAAGCAATGCCGACCCAATTCATAGTTTAGGAAGCAATTATATTCAGTCTTTACATGAATATAAAGGTGTAATTTGGGTAGGAACTGATAAAGGTTTGTATAAATACGATAAAAAAACAGATCAGTTTACGGTTTTAAATGAGGCGATTAATGACCGTATCAACGATATTAATCATGATAAAAACGGAAATATCTGGTTTATCTCCGGAAATATTCTGTATAAATATTCGACAACAAAAAAGGAAACCAAAACTTTTAACCCGAATAAATATTTTATAGCCACGTCGATTTCCAGAGATGCGGAGGGACAAATCTGGGCTTCTTCCTTAAATAAAATTTATCGTTATTCTGAAGAAAATCTTTCGTTTGAAAATATCCCGATTATGCCTCCGGTTGGTTCATCCAATTTTAGAATTACCACGATTTACGCTTTAGATAAAAATAATATCGTAATTGGCACACAAGACGACGGAGTTTTACTTTATAACATTCCTAATAAAACAAATTCGAGTTTAGAATTTTCGACAAAGAAACCGGTTTATGTCCGACAATTTAAAAAGAGAGGAAATGATGAACTTTGGATTGCAAGCGAATCTGGAGTTTATGTTTATAATCTGAAAACTAAATCAAGCATTAATCTCAAAAAAAATTACAACGATCCGTATGCCATTTCAGATAATGCGGCCTATTCTATTACAATCGATAAGGAAAACGGAATTTGGATTGGAACGTATTTTGGCGGAATCAATTACCATCAAAAACAATACACGCAGTTCAAGAAATATTTTCCGCAGAAAGGGCAAAACTCTATCAGCGGAAGCGCCGTAAGGGAAATTCATAAAGATGATAAAGGCGATTTGTGGATTGGAACTGAAGATGCGGGTTTAAACCGATTTAATCCAAAAACACAGCAGTTTACATCCTATTTACCAAACGGAAGCAAAAGCACTGTTTCGTATTATAATATTCACGCTTTGATGCCCAGAAAAGATAAAATCTGGGTGGGAACTTTTGAGCATGGTCTGGATGTTTTAGACCGAAATTCGGGTAACGTTGTGCGACACTATAGTGCTAATAATCCGGCGTCTGGATTGCGCAGTAATTTCATTTTTTCTTTCTATGAAACCAAAAAGGATGAATTGATCGTGATTACGACAATGGGACTTTATTTATACAATGAACAAAATGACAATTTTGAAACTTTAAAAACTTTTCCCGAAACCACGCATTATACGACTTATAAAGAAGACAGCGACGGAAATCTCTGGGCAGGAAGTTATCGTGATGGTTTGTTTTATTACAATCCGAAAACTAAAAAGAAAGAGGTTTTTATTTACGATTACAAAAATCCAAACGGAATCAGTAATAATTCGATCAATTATATTTTTGAAGACAGTTTTAAAAATTTATGGTTTGCTACCGAAAACGGACTGGATTTATTTGATAAAAAAACAAGGACTTTTAAAAAATTTACAACTAAAAACGGATTCCCAAGTAATGTTGTGTATTCGATTTTAGAAGATGAAGCTAAAAATTTATGGCTTACAACTTCTAAAGGTTTGGTGAAATTTGGCCCGGATCATAAAAGCATTAAAATTTATACAACGGCAAATGGTTTATTGAGCGATCAGTTTAATTATGCATCGGCTTTTAAGGACTCTAACGGCGATATGTATTTTGGAAATTTAAACGGAATGATCAGTTTCAACCCGAAGAACTTTACCAAGAATAAATACACGCCTTCGACTTTTATTACCAATCTTCAAATCAATAATAAGGATATTGATGCCAATGAAAATGATTCGCCTATAAAACAATCTATTGCGCATATTGACGAACTGGAACTTAACAACAGCCAATCGTCATTTAATCTTGAATTTGCTTCACTAAATTATACCGCCCCAGAACTTACTGAATATTGGTATAAATTGGAAAACGTAAATAATGACTGGGTTTATCTGGAACGCAACAATAAAGTTTTCTTTACGGAATTGGCGCCCGGCGATTATGTTTTTAAAGTAAAATCACTGAATAGTTTTGGTGTTTGGAGTAAAGAAGTGGAATTAAAAATCAGGATTCTGCCGCCGTTTTGGGCGAGTTCTTATGCGTATTTTTTCTATTTTCTGCTGATATGCGGTTCGTTTTATTACATCATTCGTTATTCGCAGAATCTCACGCAGATTAAACATAACCGAAAAATAAAACATTTAAACGACGAAAAAGAGAAAGAAATCTATCAGGCCAAAATTGATTTTTTTACCAATGTAGCGCACGAAATCAGAACTCCTTTGACATTGATAAAAGGACCTTTGGAAAAACTTTTGGTAATGGATCACATATTGCCGGAAGTACCTCAGAATCTTTCGATAATGAAGAAAAATACGTCTCGTTTATTAAAACTGGTAAACGAATTACTGGATTTTAGAAAGTCTGAAATTGGCGGTTTGAAACTCACTTTCGTGGAAGCGAATATTTCGTCGATGGCTCGGAATTTACATTTGAGATTCAGCCAGTTGATTGAAGAAAGAGGAATTGAATTTGAACTGGAACTGGGCGATAAAGATATTTTTGCTTTTGTGGATAAAGAGGCTTTCAAAAAAATCCTGAGCAATTTGATGAGCAACGCCATAAAATATTCTACAGATAAAGCTTCGATTACGCTTTTTAGAGATGAAAAGAAACTGACTTTAATTGTAAAAAATGACGGAAATCTGATTCCATTTCATTTAAAAGATAAAATTTTTGAGCCGTTTTTCAGGGTTGATAATATGGATACGACTTCTGGAACTGGAATTGGACTTTCGCTGGCACATTCGTTAACGCAATTGCATAACGGAAATCTGCAGGTAATTCCGGATTCAAAAGTGAATATTTTTGAACTTGTGGTGCCGCTTCGTCAGGAAGAAGAATTTATGTTTTATAATGAAACAGAGAAAGACGAAATTGAAGCAGAATCTGAAACTGTAGAAATCGAAAACAAACACGAAAAAACACAGCTTTTAGTAGTGGAAGACAATGAAGACTTATTGAATTTTATTACGGCCGAATTAGCTCCGTTTTACACGATTTTAAAAGCGGATAATGGAGAAAATGCTTTAAAAATAATTCATAACGAGAATATTCAGTTGGTTATAAGTGATGTTTCGATGCCTGTTATGGACGGAATTACGTTGTGTAAAGAGATTAAAACCAACTTAGAAACGAGTCATATTCCGGTGATTTTGCTTACCGCCAAAAACTCGCTGAAATCGCAAATTGACGGTCTTGAAGTGGGTGCCGATGCCTATATCGCTAAACCTTTCTCAATGGATTATTTAAAAGTTCAGGTGAACAATCTAATCGAAAACAGAAAGCAGATTATGAATTATTATGCGAGTTCTCCGCTTTCACATATTAAAAGCATTGCGCACAACAAAACCGACGAAAAGTTCCTGAAAAAACTAGACGAAGAAATCCTGAAAAACATCATGGATTCTGATTTAAGCGTTGAATCTCTGGCTGAAATCATGAATATGAGCCGTTCGACTTTGTATCGAAAAATTAAAGACATTTCAAATTTGAGTCCGAATGAATTGATCAATATCGTCCGTTTAAAACGTGCTGCTGAACTGCTTTTAAATGAGAATTACAAAATGTATGAAATCGCCGAAATGGTGGGTTATAAATCGCAGACGAGTTTTGGACGTAATTTCCAGAAGCATTTTACGATGACGCCTTCGGAGTATATTGCGATGAATAAATAGTTTTTGTAGAGACGCACAGCAGTGCGTCTTATGCGCAAAGTGATATATGTTGAGGTTACGTTGTGTTAGACGCACTGCTGTGCGTCTCTACATAACAAAAACTGGATATATTTTATTTAAAAAAAATCAATTGCCTCCAGCTTTAGCTGGAGGTTAAATTTTGAAAAATATGAAAGGCTTTAGCCGAACTTTGAGTTTTTGGCTAAAGCCTTTTTGACTACAGATTTCTATTCCTCCAGCTAAAGCTGGAGGCAATTAAATACATTTATTTTGTGATATACGTTGTGTAGATGCACAAGAGTACGTATTATGTTCAAAGAATTTAAATAATCTACAAAGAAAACCATTCCTTAACATCGTCTTCAATGGTTTCTTTTACCAAAAGATTATCAAATTCGTTGGTTACAGGATTATATTGATACGCTTTCTGCCAATCCTGAATATTTAAAACGATTTGTTCAACGGCTTTACAAATAAACAAAAGTTCTTCATTTTTCATTGTTGGATGAAGTGAAACCCTTACCCAGCCCGGTTTTTCGGTTAAATTTTTCTGAAGGATTCCGTTTGTGATTTCGGTAGATTTTTCTTCGTCAATATTCAATAAAAAATGAGCGTATGTACTGGCGCACGACCACCCGCCACGAACCTGAATTCCGAAACGGTCATTTAACAATCGTACAATTAAATTGTAATGAATGTTCTCGATTGTAAAAGAAACACAGCCAATTCTTTCTGTTTTTAAATCTCCCAGAATTCTTAACCCATTTATTTTCTGCAATTCAAAAAAACAGAGATCCAGCAGTTCTTTTTCTCTGTTTTTCATGTTTTGAACATTCATTTTATTTTTCAATTCCAGACACAAAGCGGTACGCATAACCTGCAGAAATCCCGGTGTTCCTCCATCTTCTTTTACTTCAATCGCATCGCTGTAATGATAACCGCCCCAAGGATTGGTACATTTTACATTGCCGCCGCCCGGATTATCCGGAAAATTAGATTGATATAATTTTGCATTGAAAACTAAAATGCCGCACGTTCCAGGTCCGCCCAAGAATTTATGGGGCGAAAAGAAAATCGCATCCAATTGTTCTTCGGGATCTTCCGGATGCATATCGATTGCAACATACGGCGCCGACGCTGCAAAATCTACGAAACAATAACCGCCGTTTTGATGCATTATTTTGGCTAATTCATAATAGGGCGTAATAATTCCCGTAACGTTTGAACAAGCGGTAAATGAGCCAATTTTAAGCGTTCGGTTTTCGTATTTTTTGATTTCTTCGGCCAATATCTCTGGATCGACTAAGTTGTCTTTTCCACAGGGTAAAACCACAACATCGGCAATGGTTTCGTACCACGGAACCTGATTGGAATGATGCTCCATGTGTGTGATAAAAACTACCGGCCTTTCATCCTCAAAATTGATTTTTACATTGAAAATGTTGTCCTGAGAACGCAGTCCCATAATGCGCTGTAATTTATTTAATGCAGCCGTCATTCCGGTTCCCGTTGCTACAAGGCAATCTGAATCATTTGCATTTATATGTTTCTTAATCAATTCTCTTGCGTACTGATAGGCATAAGTCGAAGCTTTTCCGGTCTGGCTGGAAAACGAATGTGTATTGGCGATCATTGGGCCAATTTTACGAAGCATATTATCTTCAATCGGGAAATATAATCTTCCGCTGGCAATCCAGTCGGCGTAGAGAAGGTTTTGCTCTCCGTAAATCGATTTGAAACTGTGATTGACTCCAATTGTATTTTCTCTGAATTCAGAGAAATAATTTTCAAGTTCGCTTGGTTTTGTTTTCAAAATAGTATCCATTTCATTTATCATCGTAAAAACATTTTACTTTTTAAAGTTTTTAATACCGCTTTGAAGCCAATTGTAATATTCTTCAATATCAGGATTATACGCTGAGGTTTCTGTTAAAGAATTACTTGCATGATCTACAATTACATAAAACGGCTGTGCGTTTGCTTTATAGGTTTTAATCTGTAAATCGCTCCATTTGTTCCCTATGGTTTTTATTTTTTTTCCGGTTGTTTCAGAAACATATTGTTCACTTTCTGGCAGTTCTTTTTTATCATCAACATAAAGCGAAATCAAAACCACATCATTATTTAAAACACCTAGAACTTTAGCGTCTGACCAGACTAATTCTTCCATTTTTCGACAGTTTACGCAGGCATATCCGGTAAAATCCAATAAAACAGGTTTTCCAGCTTTTTTGGCAAACTCCATTCCTTTGTCGTAATCGTGAAAAGTGATGATATTCTGCGGACCGTATTCTGCGCCTTCCGGCAAAGCAGCTTTCGTTGTTTCGGCTGTATTTTTAACGCCTAATCCGTCTGGAGATTCGCTGTAATGCATTGGCGGAGGAAATCCGCTGATTAATTTAAGAGGTGCGCCCCAAAGCCCCGGAATTAAATAAATGGTGAACGTTAAAACGATCAATCCGAAACTTAATCTTCCTACCGAAATATGATTTAAAGGCGAATCGTGAGGTAAAGTAATTTTTCCGAATAAATAAAAAGCCAAAGCTCCAAATACGGCAATCCAAATGGCAAGAAAAACTTCTCTTTCTAACCAATGCAATTGCAGCACCAAATCGGCATTAGATAAAAATTTGAAGGCTAAAGCCAATTCTAAAAAGCCTAAAACCACTTTTACGGTATTCAGCCAGCCGCCTGATTTTGGCAATGCATTTAACCAGCCCGGAAAGGCGGCAAATAATGAAAACGGTAATGCAATGGCAATCGAAAATCCTAACATTCCAACGATTGGCGCAATACCGCCTTTTGAAGCGGCTTCGACTAATAATGTTCCTACAATTGGTCCTGTACAGGAAAAGGATACAATGGCTAAAGCCAAAGCCATAAAGAAAATCCCGATTAATCCGCCTCTATCTGCCTGTGAATCGACTTTATTGGCCAATGCATTTGGAAGCATAATTTCGAAAGCACCCAAAAATGAACAGGCAAAAACAACTAATAAAATAAAAAAAATCAGGTTGAACCAAACGTTAGTTGAAAGCGCATTCAGCGAATCGGCACCAAAAACTGCGGTTACGATTGAACCTAATAAAACGTAAATAATTACGATAGAAAATCCGTAAATCATGGCATTGCGAATTCCCGCTGCCTTGGTTTTACTCTGTTTGGTAAAATAACTTACCGTCATTGGAATCATTGGGAAAACGCAAGGCGTTAAAAGCGCCGCGAATCCGGATAAAAAGGCAACAATAAAAATACTCAGCAATCCTCTGGATTCTTCTTTCTTAACGGGACTAACCGCTGCTTTTTCTGTTTTTCCAGCTTTATCAACGGCTTTTACAAAGGTTACATCTTCGGCAATAGCCGCATCATTTTTTACGGCTGGAATTTCTTCGGCGGAAGCCAGTGTCTTTTCTGCCGGAATTTTAAAAGTTAATTCTTCTGTAGACGGCGGTAAACAATTACTGTCATCACAAACCATAAAATCAACATCGGCGGTGATAATGGAAACATCTGAAGTAAGTTTTATTTTTTGCGTAAAAACAGCTTTGTCTTTAAAATATTTGATTTTCATATCGAAGATTTTATCAATCGTTTCATGCCCTTTTTCTTCGGTTGTTTTTCCTGCTAATTCGAATTTGCTGGAAGTATTTTTAAAGGTAAAAGCAGTTGGCGACGGACCGCCTTCTTCAATATATTGTCCGTACAAATGCCAGCCCGATTGTATTACGGCTTTGGCTTTTAAAATATATTCTTTATCTGAAATTTTCTCGACCGAAGTACTCCATTTTACCGGATTATACATTTGTCCAAATATGCTTCCGGAGAACATTAAAAGGAACATTATTATAGTATTTTTCATTTTTTTGATTTGATATTTTACAAAAAAGAGCTGTCGGCAAAAACAGCTCTCTTAAAGGTCTTTCATAGAAAATGGCTTACTAATTCAGATTCTAAAATGAAAATAATGAAAGACGACTATTAAAATAAATTTTAGATTTAAAATTAAGCCTTAGTTTGCAATCCCAGTTTACAGCGAAACTGAATACTGTGACTGAGACTGCACACTGAGACTGCTTATAAAAAACTACTTCAACGGATTCCCGTCTTTATCCAACGAACCTGATTTGATAATGATCATTTTGTCTAATTGAATGTATTTTTTAACGGCATCATTTACCTGCTGTAAGGTCACTTTTTCAATATCTTTTGGGTATTGTTCGATGTAATTTGGCTCTAAACCTCTTTCTACAAAACCTAAAATAGTTCTTGCCATTCCGTTTGTGGTTGACATTCCTACTTTAAAACTTCCAATTAAATTGGTTTTCTTGTTTTCTAATTCTGTTGCGGTAATTCCGTCTTTAACCCATTTATCAACCTGAACTTTTGTAGCATCTAAACCTTTTTGAAATAATGCCGGGTTAAAAGAGGCGTTTACAAACCAGTAACCTCCGGTTGTAATATTTCCTCCTAAACCAGATGAAATACTATAGGTTAAACCGTCATTGTCACGAACTGTCTGCATTAAACGTCCGGCAAAACCGGCACCTAAAGTATAATTGGCAATGTAAAACGGAATATAATCAGCATCTGTTCTTTTTAAGCCTGTGTATTGTCCGATGAACAATTCGGCACTTGGTTTTTCCGGAATTGTTACTACTTCTGTTTTTGAATTGGCTTTTACGGCTTCTTCAAATTTCATGTTTTCTACTACTCCGCCATTCCAGTTTTTGAATGATTTTTTTAAAGAAGCATTTAAAGCAGCACCTTCTGTATCGCCCACAATTACTAAATGCATAGAAGCCGTTCCGAAATATTTTTTGTGAAAAGATTTCACTTCATCTAAAGTTGCTTTTTTGATATTTTCGATATTGTCTTCAACACTTAAGCTGTAATTTGGGTTCGCCTTTGGATAAATAGCCTGCGATAATGCAATGCCTCCTCTTTCGCCCGGATCGTTTAAATCCTGCTGTGTGTTTCCGATAAACTGCTGTTTTAAGTTTTCAAATTCTTTGGCATCAAACAATGGATTTCTTAATTCTTCTGCCAATAATGTAATCACCTGATCTAAATCTTTTTTCAAACATTTAAATCCAATATTGATTTTGAAAGTTGAGGCATTTACGCTTAGGTTTACGCCTAATTTTTGCAGTTTTTCTGAGAATTTAAACTTGTCATTCAACGTAGTTCCTTTTGACAGCATTGACGCTGTTAAAGACGGAATCATATTGTTTTTGCCTTCATTTGCATAATTTCCTAATGAAATACTTGCTGCAACGGTTACGAAATCTTTAGCCGAGGTTTTTACTGAAATCACATCAATTCCAGCTGCTTTTTCTCTTTTGTAAGCCGAAGCTGTTTTTTCGATTATTGTATCATCAAAAGCGATTTCTGTTGTGTTTTTTTGTTCCGATAAAATAGCTGATCCTGATTCTTCGTGTACATGTCCATCTTCTGAATGTCTGTAATAAAAAGGTCCGTTTTCAGTAATAAAGTTATTTGCTTTTGCCGAATCCTGATTTTGATTTCCAGATTGTTTCGGAATAAAATAACCCGTTGTACTTTGGTCTTCAACTAAATATTTTTGCGCAACGCGAAGAACATCCGCCGGAGTTACTTTTTTTAATCTGTCAACTCCTGTTACATAATCTGTCCAGTCGCCCGAAGCAATCGCTTCATTCAATTCTGATGCAATTACGCCAGAACCATCTCTTGCTAAAATGGTCTGTGCACTAATTTTGGCAACTACTCTGTTTACCTCATCTTGTGTTACGCCTTCTTTTTGAATTTTTGCTACCACTTCGCTGATTTTTGCATCAATATCTTCATGTTTTGATGAGGTTGGAAAACCAACTCCAATAGTAAAAAGACCGACTTCTTTGAAATTTGTTGCACTTGCATATGCATAAATTCCTAAACGGCTGTCAACGAAAGTTTTATTTAAAATAGCCGATGGGCCGGAACCTATAATTTCTCCCAGAATATTCAACGCTGGAAGATCTTCGTGTAAAGCACCCGGAATTTTATAGGCTTTATTTATTACGCCTAATTCTCCCGGTTTTCTCACTATAATTTTACGTGCGCCATATTGCTGCGGTTCCTGCGTGTAAGGTTGCGGCATTACGTTTGGCGCTTTTGTAATTTTGCCGAAATACTTTTCGATTAAATCAAAAACATTCTCTTTTTTAAAATCTCCAATAATGGTTAAAGTCGCATTATCCGGCCAATAATAGGTATTATAGAAATTACGCAAAACTTCGATTGGTGCATTTTCTATATCGGATTTCCAACCAATTGTGGAGTGATGATACGGATGTGCAATATATGCCGAAGCCCAGATTTCTTTGTCTAATAAGCTGTTTGGATTGTTTTCGCCGCGTTCAAATTCGTTACGGACAACCGTCATTTCTGCTTCTTTATCTTCTTTTAATAATAAAGAATTACGCATTCTGTCGGCTTCGATTTGAAGTGCCAGTTCTATTTTATCACTTGGAAGTGTTTCGAAATAATTTGTACGATCATACCATGTTGTGGCATTTAACTGCGCTCCTGTATTTTGTAAAACATCTGTAATAGTATTTCCGTTTTTTTTGTTGAAACCCGGCGTTCCTTTAAACATTAAATGTTCTAAAAGGTGTGTCGATCCTGTGTTTCCTAAAACCTCATGTTTAGAACCTACACGATATACAATCTGTACGGTTGCAACTGGCGAAGCATTGTCCTGCAAAAGCAAAACATTCATGCCGTTTGGCTGGTATAAATATTCTTCTATCCCGCCTAATTCTTTTATTTTCTTGAAGTTAACTGATTTATTCTGCGCAGAAACAAGCGTGCAGAATGCTAGTGAGCAATAGCCCAGAAGGATGTGTTTTTTCATGTTTTTGTTGATATTTTTTTAGTTTTCTGCCGCAGTCACACTTTGCAGTTTGAACTGAGACTGAGACTGGGACTGATCCCGACAGCTATCGGGAGCGGCTAAATACTAGTCTTTAAGATTTACTGAAGATTTCTTTTAGTTTAGATTGTAATTCTGCTTCTCTAAGGTTTTTGGCAACGATTTTTCCGTCTGGACCAATTAAGTAATTCGTTGGCACCATTTTTACTCCGTATAAAACAGCGGCTTCGTTCTGCCATCCTTTTAAATCAGAAACATGAGTCCAGGTTAAACCGTCTTTTTCAATTGCTTTTTCCCAAAGTTTCTTTTTATCATCTAAAGAAACTCCTAAAACATCAAATCCTTTTTCGTGATAGGTTTTATAAGCTAAAACTACATTTGGATTTTCTTTTCGGCATGGTCCGCACCAAGAAGCCCAGAAATCTACCAAAACATATTTGCCTTTGTAATCTGAAAGTTTCACTGCTTTTCCGTTAATATCAGTTTGAGAAAATTCCGGAGCCGTTACGCCTACAGCTGTTTTATCATTAAGATCGATAGCTTCTTTTAACTGTTTTCCGTAAATTGATTTTTGTACTTCGGGAGATAAAACGGCATAATAGGTTTTTACCTGTTCCGGAGTTCCATACGATACAATTCGATCGTTGATTATTAAAGCTGCTGCTATTTTATCTTTATTTTTTCTGATAAATTTATCGGTTAAATCATCGGCGAAAGCGGCAAGATCCTTCCACTTTTTATCCATCATGGTTTGCTGTTCGGCTGTTAATTTTACTTTTCCGTTTTGAGTTAAGGAATCAGATAATTTATAAACAGGGCCAGCGATATTCTGGATTTTTTTGAATTCATTATCGTAGTAGGATTTGTAAATATCATTTTGTGCTGTACCGCTGATTTTAGCTTTATAGATAGAATCTTTTTTGGCTTCAATTTTTATGTCATCGTTATCTAAAAGAAAGAAAGCACCATATTCTTCTCCTTTTAATTTAACGGTATATAATAAAGGTTCTGAAACTTTTCCTTCAAATGTAAAAGTTCCTCCTTCCTTAATTTGTGCAGAATCTGCTATTTGTTTGTTTCCTTTTTCATCTGTATTTTCCAGATAAACCATTCCTTTATCTAATCCGGCAATAGTACCGTTGATTGTGTAACCTTCTTTTTTAGAGCAAGAAGTAGTTACAGATGCAAGTGCCAATACAATTAATGACGATTTTAAGATTGTATTTTTCATGTGAGTTATTTTTTTAGTTTTTTGTTTCCGTTTTCAGTCACGGTTTTCAGTTTTCAGCACTTACTGTGACTAAAAACTAAAAATCAAGATTTTAATAGTTCTTTTAATTTTGCTTCTAATTCTGCACCTCTTAAATTATCGCTGATAATTACACCTTTACTATCAACTAAATAGGTTGCAGGAATTGCTTTTACATTAAATGCTTTGCTTACTTTGTCATCATCTAAAAGATTATGCCATTGCATATTTTCAATTCCTAAGGCTTTTTGCCACGCTTTTTCGTCTTTATCAATTGAGATACTTAAAATTTCAAATCCTTTTCCTGAATATTCTGAATAAGCTGTTTTTAGGTTTGGAATTTCTTTTCGGCATGGTCCGCACCAAGAAGCCCAAAAGTCAACCAAAATGTATTTTTTTCCTGCTGTAATATCTTTCGCTGCGTATGGTTTTCCGTCTTTATCTTTTAAACTGAAATTAGCAATGCTTGTTCCAATTAATGATTTCGGATTTAAATCTTTATCTAAAATTTGTCCGTAGTAACTTTTCTTTGCTGTTTCAGAAAACTGATCGTACAATGGTTTTTGTTCCGGTGTGAAATAACTGAAATTTGTCATCATAAAAAACGGTCCCCACCAAGTTGCTTTATGTTTTGCAATAAGATCTAATGTTGTTTTTTCTACTTTGGTAAAAAAGGCTTTTTCTTTTGCTTCAAAAACTTTCCATTCTTCAGTGCCATAAAGAGAGTCTAAAGCTTTTTTATTTCCTTCTTTTCTGGCTTTACTTACTTTATTACTCAATTCATCTATTCCTACGTGATAGGCAGTATAATCTTTATCTAATTCTGCTTTAAAAGCGGTTTCTTTTTCATAAAACTCATGTGATTTAGAACCCGTGATCTTTATATCTTTAAAAGAGATCCATTCTCCTTCTGCTTTGGAAACGCTTCCTGCAGCTGTAATTTTTATTTTAGAATTTTCGGCCATTACAGAAATGTTTCCTTTGTTTTTACCAAAGATAATATAGAAAAAACGCGGTTCGTTTAATTTTCCTGTAAAGGTAAATTTACCTTCTTTTAGTATAGTTTCTGCTACCGGCAATTCTGATGAATGTGTACCACCCGGAATTAATTTTACAGTTGTCCCATCTTCAAGACCTGTAACGTCTCCGTCAATAGTGTAAGACGATACCGTCGAAACTGCTGTCTTTTTCTTTTGCGCCTGACTGTTTGAAATAGTAAACAAACAGATGCAGACTGCAAATATTTTATATTTAATTGTATTCATTTTTGATTGATGTTTTTATAGAAAAGCTTCCCTTTCGGGATTCCTAATCAGGAAGCTTTGAATTATTATTTATTTACGTTTTGTGTTAATGTTCCGTTTCCTGGATTTTGTGTTGCTCCTTGTGGGAAAGGCGATGTCCATAAATGAGAATCCGATTTTAATGTGTACGTAACTCCATTTACTACTTTAGTGAAACTAACTTTGTAAATTCCTTCTGCATTTAAACGGCGTGCATCTGCATAAGGTGTAAGCGTTTGCAGCAGTTCATTATTTTTTGTTTTGTAAATAGCGTTCAAAGCAGCTGCTTTATCTGTAGTTGAAATATCCTGATAAGAGGCTGGAAGAATACGAGTTTTACGAACCCCATTTAAAATAGCTAATGCTTCACTGATTTTATTATCACGTGCTAAACACTCCGCTTTTATTAAATAAACCTCAACAGTTGTAAGTCCTCCAAAATTGTACATTCCTGACAATATTGAATAGTAGTAAGTATCAGCTCCTACGGTTCTTAATTTCCAACGAGATTTTAAACGTGCATCTCCCGTTTCAAAACGCGCAGCTCTTTCTACTGGTATGCTTGGTTCTCTTCCTAATGAACGGCTTGAACCGTGTCTAAAAAAATAGTTTTCAACATTGTTATATCCCATCGGCGAAACTGCTGTTGTATAAGAATTTGGAACATCTATAATGGCTTTATTTGCTTCGTAGAAAGCTGCCCAGTCAAAGAGTTTATTATTTTCTGCTAATGCCAAATCAGCATATTTTAAAGCCTCCGTATAATTATTCATCTGCAGATAAACTCTTGAATAAAAAGCATAACCTGCTCCTAAATTAGGATGCAAAGCGGTTTGAGAAACCTTAGGCAAATAAGGCAATGCTTCTTTAATGTCATTTAGAATAAAATCATACATTTCCTGAATGGTTACTTGTTTGCTTGGCGCATTGATATTGGCACTCGTAATTAACGGAACTGATAATTTTGTTGCTGCGGTAGAAGCTGCATAAGTATCTGCATAAAAATTAGTCACATAAAAAAAGTTCATAGCACGCATTATTTTTGCTTGTGCCCAAACCACTCTCTGTTCTTGTTCAGTCGCTTTAGTTGTCGAAAGCGCATTTTCAATAATTAAATTAAAGGACGAAATTCCGCCATACGTTGTATAATATGTAGATTCATCTGATACTTTCAACGCAATACGATCTGCATTTTCGTCCCACATATAATTTGCATTATACAATCTATTACTTGTTAGAGTAGCAGCTGTTATGAATTGATCATTTAGCACGTATACAGCTCCCAGGATATCTAATCTTGTATTATATTCATCGCGCAAAAAAGCTTCATAGTCTGCTAATGTTTCTGGAGATTTTGCTCCTTTTGGCACATCGCTCAAGTAATCATCGCAAGATGCCAAGGTTAATCCTAAAACCAATAAGCACGCTGCTTTTTTATATATATTTTTCATCGTCTAGTCTTTATAAATTAGAAATTAACATTTACACCCATAACAAAGCTTGGAGATATGAAACCGCCTAACATATATTTGGCATCTCTGCTTTTGGCAAAAGTATATACGTTTTCTGCGTTCAAATTGAATCGTACTCCGTCTAGTTTTACTCTTTTAATAATATCTTTTGGCATTTGATACGCTAACGAAATGTTGCTCAATCTTAAATTTGATGCATCCAAAATATTAATATCTGCATACGAATAAATAGTACGAGATTCTGAATTAAAATCTGCTTCATATTCATAAACTGCTCTCGGAATATTGGTAAAAGCTTCATCACCTGGCTGCATCCAACGATCTGCAATACGATTGTTGGCCACCGAAATATCGGTTACATAACCTCCAAGTGCGCCATTGTAATTGTTAGCCAACATTGGCAGGAATGTGTTTTTTACTTTATGTCCTAACTCATAAATGAAAAGAGCCGAAAGTGAGAAGTTTTTATAATTTGCTGAGGTATGAAAAGAACCACTGTGTATAGGAACTGTTGAGCCATAATCTTTAATCGCATCTAACTGACCCGGATTATATTTTACCGCTGTACCTGAGGCATCATAAACCTGAGGCAGTCCTGTATTGCTTAAACCAGCCCATTGGTAACCATAAATGGTGTTAAAACTTGTTCCAATTCTAGGATAAGCCTGTGGATGATCTAATTGTAAATAGTAAACAGGAGCTTTTACATTTACATAATCTACAGTATTTTTATTATAGGCATACAAAACAGCCGCATCCCAAGAGAAAGAAGGCGTTTTTACCATTGTTCCTCTTAAGGTAACTTCGATACCTTTGTTGGTCATTTCTCCGTTATTAAGTGTGTAAGGAGAATATCCGAATCCTTCTGTTGGAATTCCCTGACTAGTCGCTAATAAATCTTGACCTTTTTTATTGTAAAAATCTAGCGTTCCACTTAATCTGCTTTTAAAGAAAGAGAAATCTAAACCAATATTCGTTGTTGTTGTTTTTTCCCAAGATAATTCAGGATTTGGTCGTTTACCTACACTTCCGTAAGTTCCTCCAACATTTGTATTGGAGTAATAAAAAGCTGTTAAATAAGGTGCAGAATCTTTGGCAATATTTCCTGCAATACCATAAGAACCACGTAGTTTAAGAGCATCAACCCAAGCAACGTTAAAAAATGATTCATTGTTAATATTCCAGCCCGCACCTACAGACCAGATAGGTTTGTTTTGGTATTTACTGTCTGTTCCCCAAAGATTAGAACGATCCCAACGAATACTACCAGAAAGAGAATATTTTTTGTCGTACGTATAACCTCCTGTTGAGTAAACAGAAACATAACGATTTTGTAATTCTTTTTCTAATCCAAAGTCGTTTTGTGACATATAACCGCCAAAAACAGATCCGTATACTTTTAATAAATCAGCCTGATTTATTGCTGTAAAAGATAAAGCTTGTGAATCGTAACCATAACGAGTGTTATCATTATATTCTTGCTTTGAATGACGGATTTCCATACCTGCAATCGCAGAAAAATCATGCTTTTCTGCAAAAGTCTGATTGAAATTTAACTGCTGGCGGAAATTATAAGCATTAGAAAACTGATTCGTTTCTTTAAGGATATCTCCATAAGGCAAATTATAAACCGCTTTGTTATTCACAATTGTTACCAAACCATTTACTTTGCTTCTTACATAGTACGAGTCTCTGTCAAATAACTGGCTTGCGCGATCTGAAGCAAATTCATATTGGAACATCACATTGTAAGTAAATGCGTTGCTGAATTCCACATTAAACTTAGCAAACGTTCTGTTTAGGAAATTTTTGTTTTCAGTTAAATTTCTTCCTAACTCGTCCATTGGCGTAATATCCATGTTATAAAGACCATAAGTCTGCATAGAATTAAGCGTGAAATTATTGTAGCGAGAAGCAGCAGTAGAAACAAAATTAGTTCCGTCGTTATTTACCAATTGATTGTATGGCTGCCATTTATAACCCGGATTATCTGAAACAGCAGCTGAATTGATTGGCTTATAATACTGAGTATCTCCTATTCCGTAATTTAAATACGTTCCTAAATCTAAAGACAGCCAGCTGTTAATTTGTGTTGAATTTTTCAAATTAATCCCAACAGATTGGTTTTCAGAATACATATCTTCCAGCTTATTGTCTTTATATGTTATAGACGCATTAAAAGTATTGTTTTCGCTGGCTTTACCTAAACTAAGGTTGTGCTGCATAAAATACTGATCACGTTTTGCATATTTTGCTACATCATCATAGTATTTATAACCTTGAGAACCTAGTTGATTCAAGCGATTATTCATATCTGTTTGAGAAATATTTCCTGCATAGCCATTTAAAATGGTCTGCATCCCTAAACTTTGAAATACTGCATTATTCAATAAAGACTGCGCATAAGTAGCTGAATTAGCGGTTTTCAAATTAGGATTTCCTTCTGCCCATCCTCTTTCTAAACCAATAATATCAGCAGAACTAGTAATATTACCAGTATAATTTCGGTAAGGCGTAACGGTTAAATTACTTGAAAACGAAATATTTGTTTTTCCATTTTTTGCTTTTTTTGTTGTAATTACTACAACTCCATTCGCTGCACGAGCACCATAAATAGAAGAAGCTGCAGCATCTTTTAAAACTGTAATCGTTTCAATATCTTCTAAGTTTAAACTTGGGACATTCTCTTCTATAGTTGCGTAAGGAGTTAATCTAGTATTCTCAACAGGGAAACCATCAATAACATATAAAGGAGCCATCGCATTAACATTCATAGAAGTTGTTCCACGAATTTTTCCATCCTGATACCCCACAATACGTCCTTCTAAAACTTTATCCAAACTGCTTAAACGCTGTTCTTGAAAATCCTTTGCTTTTAAACTTGAGAAAGATCCCGTTGCTTTTTCTGCAGATATATCCTGATAACCAGTTTTCAAAACTAATCCTTCAAGTTCAAGGACATCTTCTTTTAAAACAACATTGATTACACTTCTTCCTTGAACTTTAATTTCCTGTCTTACATATCCTAAATAGGCAAATGCTAAAGTTGTTTCGCTTCCAACAGTTATAATTTGATATTCTCCATTAAAATCTGTCTGAACACCTCTTCCTGAACCATTATCTGAAATTGCGGCACCTGCTAACGGCATTCCTTTTTCATCAGTTACACGGCCTTTTACAATAAAGTCTGCCTCTGCTTTTAATGCTTTTGTTTCTGCAGGAGCTTTTTTTGCCATTAATACAATATGGTTTCCTGAAACTTTATAATCTGTTCCGGTATTGCCAAAAATGGTATTTAAAATCGTCTCGATAGAAACATTACTTTCATTTACATAAATGGTTCTGTTTAAATCAACTGATTTTACATTATAAACAAATCTGTAGCTGGTTGTGTACTCTAATTTTTCTATTGCTTTGGCAACAGTCATATTATTGGCACTGAAAGACATTTTTGTTTTTTGCGAGTACGTTACCCCTGCCTGCATAACCGTGAGAGTGGTTATTAAAAATAGTGTGGTCAATTTCATCTTCAAATCGAATTTCAAAAAAGGCGTGTTGAACCTCATTCTGTTCAATAGTTTTTTCATACTTTTAAAATGTTTTTTAATGTTGGTTGGTTAATTAACTGATCGCATTTATTCTACCGGGAAATGTTGGCGCATTTTCCGGTTTTTTTTTTATAATAACGATCCCTTTCTTTTTGGATTTTTGTTACATAGGCATTCTAGATTTCTGATTTTAGATTTATCCTGCTTCTATTCTCTTCTCTATATTCTCTTCTCTATATTCTTTTCTCTATATTCTTTTCTCTCTATTCTTTATTCTCTTACTTAATAGTTATTTTATCCCTGTCTATATTGTAATCTATTGCGTAGCTGTCGCTAAAATATTTTAAAACCACTTCAATAGGTTCGTTATCAAAACGGGCGTTGAAAATCTCTTTGCCCAGCATTTTATTTCTGTTGATAAAAGTGACATTGTAATGACGTTCCAGCTTTTTGATAATATCCTCAAACGAAGCATTTTTAAACACTAAACTTCCTTTTACCCAGGCTGTATAATAATCTGTATTAACTTCTTCGGTTGTAATTTTTGACTGCCCTTTTATATTCGAACCTTTCATGCCAGGTTTTAAATACACTTGATCTTCGTTTGTTTTTTGATCTTTGTAGAGCGAAACTTTACCTTCGACCAAAACAACATTCGTACTTATATTTTCACTATACGTATCCACATTAAACTTAGTTCCCAGAACCTCAACATTTACATTTTGCGTATTTACCGTAAACGGATGTGCTTTATCTTTCTCAACTTCAAAATAAGCTTCACCGAGTAAATTCACTTGTCGGTTTTGATTTTTGACAAACTGAACCGGATATCGCAGTGAAGTTCCGGCATTTAAATACACAACTGTTCCGTCTGATAATTGAACTTCAAACTTTTTCCCGTACGGAATTTTGATTGTATTGTAAACCAATTCTCCATTTGAATAGGTTTTGTTGTAAACCAATCTGTTTTTTTCCTGTTTCCCAATTATGTTTCCCTTTTCGTCTTTTACATTTCCTGCCTCATTTGGGTCAAGATTCTGAGATTGACTTCCAATTTGAAGTACGATTTCATCTTCTCTCGGAATTACAACATTTTGTTTTGGATTTGATATGGCATTCGAACTTTTATAAAAATAAAATCCGCCTAAAGCCACAATCAAAATCGCCGCATATTTGTAATACGATGAAAACCTTCTTTTGTAAAACACATTATTTTCTTTTTGAATCCTATCCGAAAGCTGTTTTCTAACTTCGGTAGAATCAAAATTATTCATGGCTGTCTCTATTGCGTAATTGGTTTTTATAAAATCCTTAAACACAAGTTGGTTTTTATCCTCTTTTAACCATTCTGTCAAGGCTTCAATTTCCTCCTGACTCGCCTGATTTGTGATAAATTTAACAATTAATCTCTCTGACTTTTTTACTGTCATTTTAGTTATTTTTAATATTATTACGAAGCCAAAAAACAAAACCCTAACAATTTGATAAAGTTTTTTTCATTTTGATGAATTTTTTATTTTTCACAAGTCTTTTCTTTCAATAAATACGACTAAATTGATAGAAGTTAAGAAGTAAATGCTTTTATCTTTGCCTTTTTTGATGCTTTATTTGTACTAATTTTCAAATAGAAAATAAAAAAAACAGCGAATTTGATTCAAATTCAATCTCTCTTTAAGCGTTAAAAATTTTAATTTATATATTTGTTTCTATGATAAATGCTGATTACAACAATAATGATGTATTAATTGAGTCTCTACGAAACGGAGATGAAGGCGCATACACTTATTTAATCGACACATATCATCATAAGCTTTGCGTTTATGCTAACAGCTTAGTAAAAAATGTTTACAGTGCCGAAGATATTGTACAAAATGTTTTTATCAAGGTTTGGGAACAGCGCACAAGACTAAAAACAGATCATGCCTTAAAAAGTTTTCTGTACAAACTGGTTTACAATGAATTTATTGATTTGTACAGAAAAAACCAATCCTTGTTTTCATTAGAAAAATCGTATTACGATGCTTTGAACGGAATTGTTCAGGAAGATGATTCTGAAGCTTTTCAAAGAGTTTTAAATGCGGTGAACAAAGAAATTCAAAATCTGCCTCCAAAATGCAAAGAGGTTTTTATTTTGAGTAAAAAAGAAGGTTTAACCAATATCGAAATCGCAGAACATTTAGATGTTTCGATAAAAACGGTTGAAGCTCAGATTACAAAAGCTTTTTCTATTTTAAGAACTTCGTTGGAAGAAAAAGTAAAAAGTGTTCTGTTTGTGTTATTTTCGACTAAAAAAAAATTCAGACTAAATATTTAATCTGAATTTTTTGACTTATTGATTTAAAGCATAAATAAATCCTATTCCCTTTTTTCCGTTTTCGAGTTCATATTCTGTTTGAATTCGCGTATAACCATCGCCTTCAAACTCGTCGAGATAATCCCAATGTGAAAGTAAATCTTTTGAGAAAAGAACATAACAATTAATAGTTTCAGCCTCTTGAGTATCTACAGGAATAAATCCATGATATCCTAAAGACGATCCCCAGCCTCCTTCCTGCAGTTTTCCTCTTATAGCTGCTTTTTGCCAGTCTCCTTTAATAGAATCCATAATCGAATGATTGGATTCGCCAGGTGCCAGCGAACCATAAATAATTAAAGCCGAAATTGATTCCAAATTACTCATTGTCTATATTCTTTAGTAATTATCTATATTTTTCCTCTTTCCTCTTTCCTCTTTCCTCTCTCTCTTCAAAAACTAAAATTCTAAAACCGGTGTTTTCATATCATGATACAAAAGTACTTTCCAGTTTTCGTCTTTAGCCTGCTGTTCCCATTTTTTACGTGATTCCATAGCACGTTTTCCGTCAAAATCTGTTTTGTAAGCTACGTGCATAGATAAATATACTTTTTGAGGTAAATCATCGGCACCATAAAAAACAATTTCATCATCGGCTTTGATCCAGAAAACCTGATGAAATTTGGTATGTCCAGCCGAAACTTCGTAGAAAATTTCATCAGTAATAGTACCGCTGTCATTATCCATTAATTCAACATTGGAAAGTTTTTTCAGCTGATTCAATATTTCAAAAACATACGACGGATTATTGACTTGTTCTAAAGCAAAATCTATTTCTCTTTTTTGAATATAAATCTTTGCATTTGGAAAATTTTGAATAAAATTACCGTTTTCAAAATAACCAATTCCTTCGATATGATCTTTATGAAGATGAGAAACCAAGACTTTTGTAATTAGATTTGGTTCGATATTATTCTTTTTAAGCATTTGATGAATAAAAGGAATTCCATCATTTACAAATCCTAAACCGAAATCTAACAATATAACGTCATTTTCTGTAATAATCACAAAAGGCTGAATTGCCATTTTTAGTCCCGGATCATTTGTTTTTTCTGTTATAAGTTTGAATTCTTTTTTAGAATCGGCGATATAATTTCCTTCTTGTAAAGCTATAATTTTCATTTTGTTACTTGCTTTAATTTGCAATACAGCAAAGTTCTTAAGAATTTCTATATTTGTAAAACCTTATTTTTCGATAAAATCAATCGATAAAACCGATTTAGAAATGGAACTCAGACAGCTCAAATATTTTCTTAAAGCTAAGGAATTATTGAATTTTACCGAAGCAGCTTCGGTACTTTTTATAAGTCAAAGTACTTTATCACAGCAAATTAAACAATTGGAAGATGAATTGCAAGTACCTCTTTTTAACCGAATTGGAAAACGAATTACACTTACAGAAGCCGGAAATTTATTTTCGGTTTATGCACAGCAGTCCATAAGCAAAGCTTCTGACGGACTTGAAGTATTAAAAGATTTAAATAATCTTGAAGCTGGAAAAATTGCTATCGGCGTAACATATGCTTTACGTCATGTGGTAACAAAAGCTTTGATTGTTTTTAGTTCTGAGTATCCTAAAATTCAATTCCAGATTGTTTTTGGAACTTCGCAGGAATTAATTCAAAAACTGAATCTTTTTGAACTGGATGTAATTTTGACTTTTGAAGAAATTGCTTCTGAAGCACATTTTAAATATCGGGAATTGTTTACTTCTCCAATGGCTTTGGTTACTTCATCTGAAACGCCGTTTATTCACAAAAAAAACATTTCTCTTGATGAGGTAAGTTCATTACCGCTTGCACTTCCGTCGAGTGGCTTTAGTACTACTCAATTTATCAATAAAGCTTTTGAAAAAAACAATTTAAATCCAAAAGTGACGATTGAGATCAATGATATTCCTACTTTACTGGAATTAATTAAAACTGGAAAGTGGCATACCATCTTAACAAAAACAACTATTGAAAACGAAAATGAGTTATTTGCAATCCCCATAAAAGGAGAAAATATGACCCGAACTGCAATGCTTATTTCTCTTAAAGAAGTGTACGAGAAAAAGGCGGTTATTGCATTTTTGAAAACTCTTATGAAGAATTTGAATTAGTTTAAAAAAAAATAAAAACTTAAAAAAAAATCCCCTCCAACAAACTTTGGAAGAGATTTCTAAAAGAATAAATGAATGAGCTTTAAATCAATTACAAATTCATTTTTTTAGCATCTTCAACAAATTGTTTTAAACCGATATCTGTCAAAGGATGTTTTAATAAACCTTTTATTGCCGAAAGAGGTCCAGTCATAACATCTGATCCAACTTTGGCACAATTTACAATATGCATAGTATGTCTTACTGAAGCAGATAATATTTGAGTTTGATAATCGTAATTGTCGTAGATTTCTCTAATTTCAGCAATTAAATGCATTCCATCTGTTGAAACATCATCGAGTCTTCCTAAAAATGGCGAAACATAAGCAGCTCCGGCTTTGGCAGCCAATAATGCCTGCCCTGCAGAAAACACTAAAGTCACATTGGTTTTAATGCCTTTAGACGAAAAATATTTACAGGCTTTTATACCATCGCCAATCATAGGCAGTTTCACTACAATCTGCGGATGCAAAGCAGCAAGCTCTTCTCCTTCTCTTATCATTCCGTCAAAATCGGTTGAGATTACTTCGGCAGAAACATCGCCGTCAACGATATTGCAAATGTCTAAATAATGTTTCAGGATATTATCCTTTCCGGTAATTCCTTCTTTTGCCATTAAAGACGGATTGGTGGTTACGCCGTCTAAAACGCCTAAAGCCTGTGCCTCTTCAATATCCTGAAGATTGGCAGTGTCAATAAAAAATTTCATGTTTTTTGGTTTAAGTTAAAAGTAATTTTGCGTAAAAAAACTTTGTCAAAGTTTTAAAATTTGACAAAGTTCTCAGTGTTGTAGTAAGTAAAAATGTGCATTTAGATCGATTTTGCTCTTCAAAAAACCTTCAATAAAAAAATCCTCACTTATTATTTTATCAAACTGACCTTTTCTGTTTCGATTTTAAAAAATAGTAACTAAACCTTCAATCTATTTTTATTAAATCTCAATGCGAAAAAAGCCATAATCTTAATACACATTTTCAAGTTTTTAATCTGAAGTAAGTTTTTAAAAATATTAACTTTTAACGGCTGTCATATTAAATTAAACTCTTTTAGATATTTGCCTCACTAACTATTTTGTAGAAACCTAACAGGTTTTCAAAACCTGTCAGGTTGGATATTACAATCTAAACCAATTAAATATATTGGTTGATGATGTTTTCGAACAATTCTTGTTTACCGCTTTGAAGATTTAATTCTCCATTTTCGTGAGCGATAGTATAAAGATCTTTAAGGTTTAATTTTCCGTCAGCAAAATCTTTACCTTTTCCAGAATCGAATGAGCTGTATCTTTCTGTTCTTAATTTTTCGTAAGGAGAAGAAGTGATAATTTTATCTGCAGTCAATAAAGCTCTTGCAAAAGTATCAGCACCGCCAATGTGCGCTAAGAAAACATCTTCTAAGTCTGTAGAATTTCTTCTGATTTTAGCATCGAAGTTAACTCCACCTCCTTGTAAACCGCCAGCTTTTAAGAAAACTAACATGGCTTCTGTAGTTTCTTGGATATTATTTGGGAACTGGTCTGTATCCCATCCGTTTTGATAATCTCCTCTGTTCGCATCAATACTTCCTAACATTCCTGCTTTTGCAGCCACTTCTAATTCATGTTGGAAAGTATGCTGCGCCAATGTAGCGTGATTTACTTCGATATTGATTTTAAAATCTTTGTCTAAACCATAATTTTTCAAGAATCCGATTGCTGTAGCCGAGTCAAAATCGTATTGGTGTTTTGATGGCTCCATTGGTTTTGGTTCGATAAAGAAAGTTCCTTTAAAACCTTGAGATCTTGCGTAGTCTCTAGACATTGCTAAGAATTGTGCCATGTGGTCTAATTCTCTTCCCATATCTGTGTTTAGTAAAGACATATAACCTTCTCTACCACCCCAGAATACATAGTTTTCTCCACCTAAAGCAATTGTTGCATCAAGCGCTAATTTTACTTGTCCGCCGGCTCTTGCCACTACATTAAAATCTGGATTTGTAGCCGCTCCATTCATGAATCTTGGGTTTGAAAAACAGTTTGAAGTTCCCCAAAGCAATTTAATTCCAGAATCTGCTTTTTTCTGTTTTAAGTAATCTGTAATAAAAGCCAAACGTTTTTCTGATTCTGCGAAAGTTGCTCCTTCAGCAATCAAATCGTAATCGTGGAAACAGAAATAATCAAATCCCATTTTGCTGATAAATTCAAAAGCAGCATCAGCTTTATCTTTTGCAGCCTGATACGGATCTGAAGACTGATCCCAAGCGAATTGCTGTGTACCTGGTCCGAATGGATCACTTCCTTGTCCGCAGAAAGTATGCCAATACGCAATAGCAAATTTAAAGTGCTCGCGCATTGTTTTTCCAGCTACAACTTGGTCTGGATTGTAATATTTAAATGCCAACGGATTATCAGATTCTTTTCCTTCAAATTTAATTTGGCCAAT
Source organism: Flavobacterium sp. HSC-32F16 (assembly GCF_024171645.1). Classification (GTDB taxonomy): domain Bacteria; phylum Bacteroidota; class Bacteroidia; order Flavobacteriales; family Flavobacteriaceae; genus Flavobacterium. Next base: position 464,381 of record NZ_JALKAC010000003.1, read on the forward strand.
ACCTTTGTAGTATTCTTTATCTCCTAAAACTATCATTTGATTTTTTTATTTATTTGTTAATATTAATTCTAATTCTTGTTTCCATTTTTTATATGCCGTTTCGTATTCCTCTTTATTTTTTAGAGGCAAAAAGGTCATTACGTGATCGTTTGTTGTAATTCCTGAACCAAATTTTTCAAAGTCACCATCTGTCAAGCCTACTGCTCTTGCTGCTCCTACTGCTCCGGTTGTATTGTAAATTTCAATTTCATGTCCAATTAATGTTGCAACTGTATTAGAGAAAATTTCGGAACGGAATAAATTATCATTTCCAGCTCTAATCACATTAATAGTTGCATTATCATCTTTTAGGCATTCCATTCCGTAAACAAAAGAAAATGCAATTGCTTCCAAAGATGCTCTGAATAAATGCGCGTTGGTATGAATATTAAAATTCAGGTTTAAAATATGTGATCCAATGTTTTTATTATTGAACATTCTTTCAGCACCATTTCCAAACGGAATGACAACCAATCCTTGCGAACCTACATTTATCTGAGATGCTTTTTCATTCATTTCTTCATAGGATTCATTTCCGATATTATTTCGCATCCATCGGTATTGGATTCCTGCTCCGTTTATATTCAGTAATTTTCCAACTCTCGGATTTGATTCCGCATAATTCACATGAACGAAGTTGTTTACACGAGTACTTTTTCCTGAATTTGTTTCTGTCACGGCATAGAAAACGCCCGAAGTCCCACCTGTTGCCGCAACTTCTCCCGGACGAAGCACGTTTAATGACAAAGCATTATTAGGCTGATCTCCCGCTCTGTACACAATCGGAATTCCTGCTGGCAATCCAGATTCTGCAGAAGCTTTTTCAGTAACAACCCCTTGATTCGTAAAATTCTCTACTATTTTTGGAGTTAATGCTGTATCAATTCCATAATATTCTAAAAGCCAGTCGGCTACTTTATTTTCTTTATAATCCCAAAGCATCCCTTCAGACAAACCATTTTTGGTTGTCGTTACTTCGCCTGTTAATTTCAAAGCAATGTAATCTCCCGGAAGCATGTATTTAGCAATTTTATTGTAAAGCTGAGGTTCGTTTTCTTTTACCCATTTCAGTTTCGAAGCGGTGAAATTCCCTGGCGAATTCAATAAATGCGACATGCATTTTTCTTCTCCAATTTCGGCGAAAGCGGTATTCCCAATTTCAACCGCACGGCTGTCGCACCAGATAATCGAATTTCGAAGTGCGTTTCCTGCTTCATCCACAACCACCAATCCGTGCATTTGGTACGAAATTCCAATTCCCTGAATTTTCGATGCATCAATATTAGCTTCTTTAATGGCTCTTTTCGTTGCCGTACAAATGTACTGCCACCAGATTTCAGGATCCTGTTCTGCCCAGTCCGGGTGAATCGAAAGGATTTCCATTTCGTTCTGCGGCTCATTCAGAACGATTACTTTTTTACCCGTTTCTGCTTCTACCAAGGCTGCCTTGACAGAAGAACTTCCAATATCATATCCGATATAATACATACTTACAATGATTCTCTTATTATTAATTTTGTTGGCACATAACACTGAGTATCTTCGTCATGCGTAATAAATGCCGCTGCTTTGGTTCCTAATTCTTTAAAATCAGTCGAAACAACTGAAATTCCTTTGTATATAAATTTCTTCATTGGCGTTTCATTGTATGATAAAAATCCAACGTCTTTTCCAGGCTCAAAATCTTTCTCTTTGCACTGCTCTAAAAAGTATCCCAAAATCCTGTCACTTACACTGATATAAGCTATTCCTTTCTCGATATTGAACTTTTTAGGATCTGTTACAATCTCATATTCAAAACTGAAATCAGCACAGAATTTCTTAAAAAACTCAACCGTTTCCTTTGGGTGATTTGTAAAGTCCGGATACACAAATTGTATTTTTTTATACTTTTTAAACAAATCAACTGCTTCTTTCAATGAGTTATAAAATGCCTTCCCAAAATCCTGAAAAACATAATTATTTGCTTTATCCGCCTGAATATTCCAGTCTATTAAAAGCAGTTTATCTTTTGAAATTGCCGACAAAGCCGGAGCAATTTCTTTGTGATCAAAATTCATTACCACGTACTTGTAATACTTCCCGATTCCGTTATTAATGATAGTTTTAAAAACATCAATATTATAATGATGAAACTGCACATCTGTAATCACATTATCCGGCAGATTATTGACAAATGAATGATACAAAACTTCTTTATATGCCTTAAAAGTGTCTAAAACTAAAAGCACTTTTCTTGTTTCGCCCGCCACATAATATCCTTTATTGGGTACAGATTCAATGGTATTCTGTTCTTTTAAAATCGTATACGCCTTAAAAACCGTGTCTCTCGAAAGCTGATATGTTTTGCAGATTACATTTACGGACGGAAGCAGATCTCCCTTTTGTAAAATGTTCTCGGCAATAGCATTCGTAATACCATCAACCAATTGCTGGTACTTCGGAATATCACTATCATGGTTAATTATAAACTCAAATTTTTCTTCTTCTTTTAGCATACCGTTCTGTTCCGTTCTGTTATGCTAAAGTAAATAATTGTATTCTATAAAAAAATACTTTTTGCATTTAAATTGTTAACTTTTTAAATCTGTTCCCACTTACTTTGGGTCTGCCCTTCGGGGGCTTTTATAAATATGGGAATAAATCTTCTATAAATATTTCTTACCGCTGGGACTATTATTTCAAACTTCTTCTGAGATCTAAAATTCCAGCGGAGCAGCTTTATACTGCCTATAAAAATATTTAACCCCTGCGGAGGCTCTTCCATCATGACCTCTAATTTTCTACCAATATGTCGTCGCGCTGGGATTTCTCAAATAGGATTCTCCAAATTCTAATAAGAAATAATAAAACGCTCAATAATCTCTCACACAAGAAATCAGCTCAAAAGACTCTACAATCTACACAACCGATTGTAATTTTTGATAAATTTTTTTATTTGAATTTAATCTATTGATCTTCTTATTCCGTAAGGATCAATAGTAACAATCGAACCATCTTCCAGATAATCAATTTTAGTTACTTTCATACTTCTTAAATGCGTTACACCTTTTGATAAACTTGAATCGTGATAAAACAAATACCATTCGTTTTCAACTTCACAAATAGAATGATGTGAAGTCCAGCCTACAACCGGATTCAAAATTCTTCCCTGATACGTAAACGGGCCATATGGATTATCGCCAATTGCATAACAAATAAAATGTGTGTCTCCTGTTGAATACGAGAAATAATATTTTCCGTTGTATTTATGAACCCATGAAGCTTCAAAAAAACGACGGTTATTATCGCCGGCTAAAATGATTTCTCCTTTTTCATCCAAAATTTTAATCTCTTTTGGTTCTTCCGCAAGCTCAAGCATATCTTCGCGAAGCAAAGCTACAATTGGCCCCAAAGCTGGTTCATTTTCAGAAGGCTCTTCATTATTCTGGTCGTATAAATTGTTTCTGTATTTCTGCAATTGTCCGCCCCAAATACCGCCAAAATATATATAATGTTTACCGTCTTCGTCTTCAAAAACCGCAGGATCAATACTGTAACTTCCTTTTATTGCATCTGGCTGAGGTGTAAAAGGCCCGGAAGGAGAATCGCTGATCGCTACTCCAATCTGGAAAATTCCGCTGGCACGTTTTGCAGGGAAGTACAAATAGTACTTTCCGTTTTTATGTGCTGCATCTGGCGCCCACATTTGTTTTTCGGCCCAGGCCACATCATTTACATGAAGCGCAACACCGTTATCTAATGCTTCTGATGAAATACTGTCCATAGAAAAAACATGATAATCTTCCATTCCAAAATGATCTCCGTTATCGTTAAACGGAATTCCGGCATCTATATCGTGCGACGGATAAATATAAATTTTACCATTAAATACATGCGCCGACGGATCGGCCGTGTAAATATGAGAAACTAAAGGCTTTGAAATCGCCAGTTCATTAATTTCATCGAAATTAATTTGTTCAATGCTGTCTTCAGGCATAGTGCTATCTTGGTTTTAAATAATTAAGCTCTTCTTTGTTTTAAATCGGTTTCGATCTGCACTTCCATTTGTTTATTGATTTTATACAAAAACAACAATCCGGCTCCTATTAAAAATGGAATTGCAGGAAAAATGCTGACTAATAATTTGATTCCGTTTATCGCAGTTTCGGTTTGCATGGCAGAATTTGGTACGTAATGGAAATATCCTAAAAACAGTGTCGTCAAGGCACCGCCAATACTTAATCCAGCCTTTAATCCTACCATCATGGCAGAGAAAATAATTGCCGTTGCACGGCGATTGTTCAGCCATTCAGAATAATCAGCAACATCGGCAATCATCGCCCAAAGAATTGGGATTGTAATTCCGTAGAAAAATCCGTGCAGAATTTGGGAGAAAAACATTAAGCGTACTGATGTTGACGGAAAGAAATAAAAAGCAATAATAAAAAGCGTTGAAATGAATAAAAACAACCCGAATATATTTCGCTTTCCGTATTTATCCGCAAGATTTTTAGACAGGGTGATTCCTACTATCATAAAAATAATACCGCCGGCATTAAACAATCCAAATCCTGCAGAAACGGGATCATTGCCAAAATGATTCAACCCAATAGTCGATAAAGTTTCTAAAATAGGCTGAATAAAAAGTGCTAACTGTTCTTTATCTACGTAATTTTCAAAATAGTAAACATAGGAACCGCCTTTCATTGCCAGTGTAATAAAAACCAAAGTGGTAAGCGAAAGCATGATAACCCAGGGTCTGTTTTTTACCAAATCGCTTAAATCTTCTTTAACACTTGATTTTTGTTCCGGCTTTGGAATGATTCTTTCTTTAGTTGTCAAAAATGTAATTAAAAGCATGATGGTTCCAATGACAGCTAAAACCGTCATTACTTTTTCTATACCAATTGCTTTGTCTCCGTTTCCGGCACTTTTTATAATTCCGAGCATAAATACCTGAACAAAAAACTGAGCAAACATAACCGCCACAAAACGATATGATGACATACTGTTTCTTTCGGACATATCTCCTGTAATTACACCGCTTAAAGCAGAATACGGAAGATTATTTCCGGCATAAAAAAGCAGCAATAAAGTATAAGTTACAACGGCATAAATTACTTTTCCTTTATAGGCGAAATCAGGAGTGGAAAATGCTAATAAAGCCACAACTCCAAGCGGAATTGCGGTTGCCAGAATCCACGGCCTGAATTTTCCCCATTTAGTTCTGGTTCTATCTGCCAAAACGCCAATAATGGGATTAAAAATAAAAGCGGCAACTAAACCCACAATCAGCATTATGATAGAAGAATCTGTTGGCGATAATCCGTAAATATCGGTGTAGAAATAAGCCAGATAAGTCATCAAAGTCTGAAAAACCAAATTGGCGGCCAAGTCTCCTAAGCTGTATCCAATTTTTTCTTTGATGGATAATTTTTGTGAAATGTTATTCATTTTGTGGTTTGTGGTTAGTTAGTTCCTGCAAGGTTTTCAAAACCTTGCAGGTTTAAAATTGTTTTTATAATGCTTTTCAAATATACCTGCAAGGTTTTGAAAACCTTGCAGGAAAGCGAAATACGATTAAAACAATCGGTTGTGTAAAATTATATAAAAAAACATATTACACAAATTTAGTTTGCTTTATTTCAATAATATTACAAAAAACAACCGTTTGCTTATAATAGTTTAATTCAAAGCTGTTTAAATACACTATTCTTCCGTTTTATTTAACTTTAAAATGCTATCGTAGGCAGGCTTGTGTCTCAAAGCTGCATCAAACGGAAGCGGATAGTTGGTTCTTCCTTTTATAGGCCAGTCATTTAACCATGATTGTCCATCATAAACTCCCCAAAAAGTTACTCTGCTTATTTTATCTTTATGCTTTAAAAATAGTTTAAAAATAGAAGCATATCGTTCTGCCAATTGCGTCTGAACAGAATCTGGCAATGCTTTGGGATACGGATTCATTTTGGCACTTCCTTCAAAATTCTGATTTACATCGGCACCTTTTAAATCCCATGGATTGGGCAAAACTGTAATATCCAATTCTGTAAAAGCAACTTTAATTCCTAATGCCGAATATTCTAAAATACTCTTTTCAATTTCTTCTATAGACGGACTTTTCAGTCTCCAATGTCCCTGAATACCAACACCGTCAACCTTTCCTCCTTCTGCTTTTATCTTTTTAATCAAAGCAACTGCTCCGGCTCTTTTTGCTGGTTCTTCAATATTATAATCATTGTAATATAAGTCTACTTTTGGATCTGCTTTTTGTGCCAGTTTAAAAGCATCAACAAGATACTTTTCACCCATCGTTTTCAAAAAAACAGATTCTCTCAAAGTTCCATCTTCGTTTAAAGCTTCATTAACAACATCCCACGAATTGATTCTACCTTTGTATTTTGAAACAATAGTGGTGATATGATCTTTCATAAACGCTTTCATTTCTGTACTGTCGGCAATTTTTTCCATCCATGGCGCTAATTGGCTGTGCCATATCAAAGTATGACCGTGAATAAACATTTTATTCTTTTCGCCATAAGCAACAAATTTATCCGCTAAAGTAAAATCATATTTATCTTTTTGCGGATGTGTGAACATCGATTTCATGATATTTTCTGCTGTAATCGCATTAAATTCTGTTCGAATTAATGAATCAACTTTTGCTTCTTTTTCTTCAATTTGGTCTGCACTTAAAGCAGTTCCAATATAAAAATCGTTTTTATAAGCCTCTTTTAAGGTGAGCGTTTCCTTGTTAGAAGAACAATTTACAAAAAACACGGTACTGATCGCCAGCAAATAAGGATTAATAAATTTCATATATTTTGGTTAAAAGTTAATAGCTGTTTTATTCTTCGAATGACAAACTGAACGTTTTATAGAATACCTAAAAGGTTTTAGAAAACTGTTAGAATACTTAACTTTTACAAATTCAATTTATAAGCAATTCCTATTTCTAAACCTCGTAATTCAGCAAGACCTTTTAATCTTCCTGTAAGGGAATAACCAGGATAGGTTTCTGTTTGTTCATCAACTCTATGGAGAAAACCATGATCAGGGCGCATTGGCAGACTTATCTTTGTTTCATTCATTAACAGCAATAATTTCTCGACAATAACTTCCATTTTTACATCGCCGTTTAAATGCTCTGATTCCCTGAAAATAGTTTCGCTTTCGCGGATGGTATTCCGAAGATGTAAAAAGTGGATTCTATCTCCAAAATCGTCTATAATTTTCTCGAGATTGTTTTTCGGATCGGCACTTAATGAACCTGTGCAATAACATAATCCATTTGCTATTGATGGAACGGCGTTAAAAATAGCTTTCAAATCGGCTTCGGTTGAAACAATCCTTGGAAGTCCTAAAACCGAAAACGGAGGGTCATCTGGATGAATGGCGAGTTTTGAACCTATTTCTTCTGCAACAGGAGCAACTTCTGATAAAAAATAAATCAGGTTTTCTCTTAGTTTTTGATTGTCAATTTTGGCATAATTTTCTAAAAGTGACAAAATCTGTTCTGCCGTAAAATTAATTTTACTTCCCGGAAGTCCCAACAAAACATTTTTAAACAACAATGCTTTTTCATCTTCAGACAATTGATTTCCAAACTGTACCGCTTCTTCTTTTTCATTATTTGAATAATCGTTTTCTGAATTTTGTCTTTGCAAAAGAAAAACATCAAAATAAGTAAAAGCATCCTGATTGTACAGCAACGCTTTACTTCCGTCTTCATTTATAAAATTATGATTGGTTCTTACCCAATCCAGAATCGGCATGAAATTATAGGTTATGATTTTGATACCGCATCCTGCGAGATTTCGTAAACTGATTTTATAATTTTCGATATATTGCAGATAATTTCCTGAAGCTCTTTTGATTTCTTCATGAACGGGAAGACTTTCGACCACAGTCCATTCCAGTCCGGAATTTCGAATAATTTCCTGTCTTTCTTTTATTGCTTCAATAGTCCAGATATCGCCAACCGGAATTTGATGCAATGCGGTTACAATTCCCGTTGCGCCAGCTTGTCGAATATCAATTAGTTTGACAGTATCGTTTGGCCCGAACCATCGCATGGCTTGCTGCATTTTTATCATACTTAACTTTTGTAAAAATTAATTAAACACATAGAAACATAGATTTATATTAACTCGAAAAAAGATTTTAAAAAGAAACTAGTTTCTAACACATAGTCTATGTGAGTTAATATAAGTGAACCACCTTTGCAGACAAAGAAAAACTATGTTTCTATGCGTTTAAATCCTTAAAAATTAAAACCCAATACTGTTTCCGCCATCAACTGGTAAGACAGTTCCTGTTGTATATTTTGATTCGCTTAAAGCGAAATAATAAACCGCATCTGCAATGTCCGAAGGCTCTCCTAAATACCCCATTGGCGTTCTTCCTAATACTTTACTTTTTCTTTCCGGATCATTATCTAAAGCTGTTGATGACATTTTGGTTTTAATAAATCCTGGAGCTATGCAATTTGCACGAATACCAAACGGAGCCAGTTCAACCGCCATGGCACGTGTCATAGATTCAATTGCGCCTTTGCTTGAAGAATACGCAATTACTTTTGGAATTCCGTATTGTGACGCCATCGAACTAATATTGATGATGCTTCCGCCTCCATTTTCTTTCATGTTTTTCACCACTTCTCTGCTTACAGCAAAAACGCTTAAAAGATTAGTATGAATTATCGTTAAGAAATCTTCATCTGTAACATCTGCAAATTCTTTTTTCATATTAATTCCGGCATTGTTTACCAAAATATCAATTGACCCATTTTTGGTAATATTTTCGATCATGGCAGGAATTCCTTTCAAATCATTTAAATCAAATATTACCGGAACAGCATTTTCTCCAATTTCTCTGCAGGCTTCTTCTGTTTTTTCTTTTGTTCTTCCAATAATGTAGGTTGTGATTCCATTGTCACATAATTTCTTTGCTGTTGCAAATCCTAAACCCGAATTTCCTCCGGTTACTATTGCTGTTTTTTTGCTCATAATTTTTAAAATATATTTTTAATACGCTGATGACACGGATTCGCTATTGCAAAGACGCAGAAAAAACCGATTTCTCAATAAAAAACATAAATAAAAAACCTGTGTAAATCAGCGTCTTCGCAATAGCGAATCCGTTTTATCCGTGTTACAATTACTCCATAATTTATTTAACCGTTTCCTGGTGCAAATGGGAATTTTAATGATTTAAAATACTCTAAAGTCTGCGTTGGTTTTTCAACTCCTGCAGGAAGTTCTTTTCCTGAAAATTGCTGAAAATACAATAAGCAGGCATCTCTCCACCATTTTGTTTCTTTATGCTGAATTTCTAATAACATTTTTACTTCGTTGAAACGTTCACTGTCCACATATTTTTCTGACTGATTCCAAACATTCTGCATCGCTGCAACCTGATTTACACCTTCCTGATATTTAAGCGAAAGTCCGTTCCAAAGCGTTTGTCCGTTTTTTAATTTATAATCCCATGAAACATGATGAAACCACAATAAATCTTGCTCTGGGCAGGTTGCTGGATTATCGAAAAGCTTCTCTATTTCTGGCGCATATTGCGAGACAGCATTTGTTCCCGATTTTGATCTGTCAAAACCAATTCCGTTTTTATCTGCTTTATGATAATAGGTGGGGTTCCATTCTGGTCTTGACAAATTAGAAACCCAGGGTCCCGGCCCGTAGTGATGTCCCGTATCCATAATATGATGTAAACCCAAAGGTGTCATATAATTGACAACGGCTTCACGGGATTCGATCATTATTTTTTTAACTGGTTTTATGAAATTTTCCTCGTTCGAAAATGTACATCTTAACCATTCGTCAGCAATTGTTTCCGAATCTAAATACGGATTCCATGCGAGTCTTCCGAAACCATACCAATTTGCCTGTAAAAAAGAATGTCCGGTCCAGTTTAAATCGTTACCTATATTGGCAACTCCGGCAATTCCGGTTAGTTTATTTTGGTATAAAGTACCGTCAATTACTTTAGCAATCGTTGAACCTTTTCCTTTTTGATATGTATCTGATTCTAAAACTTCCTGAAATAATTTCGGCAGAAAAACCAAATGTGTGCTGAAACCTAAATATTCCTGCGTGATTTGAAATTCCATCATCAAAGGCGTTTTTGGCATTGCTCCAAATAAAGGATGAAACGGTTCTCTAGGCTGAAAATCGATGGCACCGTTTTTCACCTGAACAATTACATTTTCTTTAAATTTTCCATCATACGGCTGAAATTCGGCATAAGCTTGTTTTGCCCGATCGTTTGCATCATGTTCTGAATATACAAATGCTCTCCACATAATTACACCTCCAAATGGAGCAACGGCATCAGCAAGCATATTTGCTCCATCAACATGATTTCTTCCATAGTTTTGCGGACCGGGCTGGCCTTCTGAATTGGCTTTTACCAAAAATCCTCCAAAATCTGGAATTCGTTTGTAAATTTCAGCTGCTTTATTTTTCCACCAATTCATCACTTCAGGATCTTTTGGATCGGCAGTTTTTAGGTTTCCTATTTCAATGGGTGCCGAAAATCTTGCAGTTAAATAAACCTTTATTCCGTAAGGTCTAAAAACACTGGCTAAAGCTGCTGCTTTTTCTAAATATTGCGGAGTTAAGATTAGAGCATTAGCATTTACATTGTTTAAAACCGTTCCGTTAATACCAATTGAGGCATTCGCTCTGGCGTAATCAACATAGCGTTGGTCTATAAAATCGGGTAATTTCTGCCAGTTCCATAAAGAAAAACCTGCGTAACCACGTTCTACTGTCCTATCAAGATTATCCCAATGATTTAAAACTCGGAGATTTATTTTTGGTGAATCGGTAATATTTAAATTTTTTATTGATTTATTAGTCTGAATCAAACTCAAAAAATTAAAAACACCGTACAGAACTGCAATTTCATTTTTACCTGAAATGATAAGCTGTTTTTTATTTTTAAAAAGGATTGATTTAATGATAAAACCTTCATTATTTATTTTGTCAAAATCGGGTTGCAAGGCTTTTTTTAAATCAGAATTTAAAGAATTTTGAGAACCTATAATCAGATTATTTTCTCCTTTTATTTCTGATCTAATTTCTAATTTATTTCCCAGCATACCCGCGATTGCGTCTTGTAATTCTTTTACAGCAATTTGAGAAGTTTGAGAATTTCCAAAAGAAATAATTCCCTGAATATTGCTTTTATATTCTGAAGCAATTACCGAATTATTTATTCTGTCATATTGAAGCCATAGCCTATAATCCTTTTGCGCTGAAGCCGAAAAGAAAATCGAAAGAAACAGGATTACAAATCTTACTGAAGTCATTTACTAATTAGTTTATTCTTAAACTTTCATTTTTACTGCATCATAATTTTACTTCTTAATAATACTATTTGATAAAATTTTAATTTAAAAAATACATTATTCTAAATAAAACAAGAAAAACAATCGGTTGCGTAAAAATATAGGATTGTTGTTTAAGAAAAAAATTTTAGTCCCCTTTTTTTCAAAAAATATATTTCTATAACAAATAAAAGCAGGATAATTATAAAAACTATCCTGCTTTAACGGGGTTCGATTTAGAGTTTAAAACTCTAAAATTTATTATCTCTTATAATAGGCTACGATACTCGCTTTTGCCAAAGTCTGGTTCCATAGATTAAATCCAACTACGGCCGGATTTGTATTTTCGTCAGTTCCCAGCTTATCCGTTTTTAGAGCATAAACGGTAATAATATATTGGTGATAACCGTGCCCAACTGGCGGGCATGGACCTCCAAAACCTTTAATTCCATAATCGGTTACACTTTGAATGGCACCTTTTGGAACAAAATTTTTAGTTCCTGCATTGCTAACCAATTCGTTTACATTTACCGGAATATCGAATACAACCCAATGCCAGAATCCGCTTCCTGTTGGCGCATCAGGATCATACATCGTTACGGCAAAACTTTTTGTTCCTTCGGGAGCATTTTTCCAGGATAACTGCGGAGACTGGTTTTCTCCTGAACAGCCAAACCCGTTGAATTCCTGATTTTTAGTGGTTTCTCCTCCTAAATCTTTACTGGTTAAAGTAAATGTTTTTTGTGCAAAAATCGATGTTGAAAAAATGGCTGATACTGCCAAAATTAAACTTAGCTTTTTCATTTTATCTGTTTTAAAATTTTAAGCAAAGTTAAATTTGGAACGGCTGAATAATTTTAGCTAAAAAGCCAAAAACTGTTGCTAAAAGTTCAAATCATTTTGTGCCTTTTTGGCGTAACACCGTATTTAGTTTTATAGGCCTGACTAAAACTGGAGAGGTTTTCGTAACCCGCTTCAAAATAAACTTCGGAAGGGCTTTTTTCCTGGCTCAGCAAATAACGGGCATATTCGAGTCTTTTGTTTTGAAACCATTTCATAGGCGATTCTGAATAGTGTTTCTCGAACTCTCTTTTAAAGGTCGAAACACTCATATTACACAAAAAAGCTAATTCTTTTAAGGTCAGTTTACTCAAATGACTGTTTTCGATAGTTCTAATAAATTTTTGAGAGGCATCGTCGCTGTTTGCAGTTAGGGAGTACAGAAAATCGGTTCCGTATTGAGCGGTTAAATAAAGCATTATTTCTTCAAACTTGACTTCGAGCAATTTTGACTGAACGGTTTTTGAAAGTTTAGAAATATCAGTTAAACTTTCTACAAAACGTTTCAGGAAATCATCATAATCAAAAGCATAAACTGATTTTGGGCTGATTGATTCTGATTTCTCCGAATCCATTTTTCTAATAAAATTATAAACCATTTCATTAGAAAAAAACAGCAGAATGCTTTTATAGCCAGAAGTTTCTGAAATCCTTTTTTCTGTCATTAAACAATTTCCAGATCGCATGATGATAAACTTAGAGGGTGTTATAGACAATTCTGTAGTATCAAAAATGACTTCTTTGGTTCCTTCAATCAAAAAACTAATTATATTTTGATTTAAGATAATCTGCTGTTTCGAAACGTCTTTAGAACTGCTGTAATCAACAACATGTACGTGTTGTGATTTTTCTAAATTCATTTCGTCTGGAAGTGTAATTGTTTTCATGAAAGTTCATGACTTATCAAACCAATGATAAGCCTTACTATTTAGAATGTTCTTGATTTATTTCTGAGTTGATTCTCTTGCGAGTACTTCAGTATTTAAAAATGTAATTTCTTTTGCATCATCATTTTTAGATGATTTCAAATTTTTGATGATAATTTCGGCAGCCGCTTTTCCCATTTTTTCGGCAGGATGCGTAATGGTAGACAAATTTGGATCTATAATTTGTGAGATCGGATCGTTATTAAAACCGATTACTTTAAATTCTTCCGGTACTTTTATACCTCGTTTTTTAGCCGTCTGAACGGCACTCACAGCCAAAATATCTCCGGGAGCAAATAATCCGTCCGGAACGGGTTTTAGATCAAATAAGGCATTGCTGGCTTTTACGCCATCTTCGTAGGTAACAGAATTTAGATTGATAATCAATTCTTCTTCAATTTCAATGTTATGATCTTTTAAGGCTTCGATGTAACCTCTTTTTCTTTCATTGTATAAATTCCCTAATTCTGAACCGGCTGTTAAATGAGCAATTCGGATACAACCCTGCTCAATAAGATGTTTTGTGGCTTTGTAGCCTGCAGTGTAATTGTCGATAACCACTCTAAAAGTATTGTAATTTTTTGGAACCCTGTCAACAAATACTAACGGAATATTATTGTTTGAAAATTGATGAAAATGTGCTGTATCTCTGGTTTCCATCGCTAAAGAGCAAATGACACCGCTTACACGATTGCTGTATAAAGATTTGGCCATATTAACTTCTTCTTCATACGAGTCATGCGACTGCATGATAATTACGGTATAATCTGATTTTTGAGCCGTAATTTCAATTCCGCTGATTAAGGAGGATAAAAACGGCTGTGTAACGGTGGGAATTAAAACTCCAATGGTTTTGGTTTTATTTCCGCGTAAACCTGCAGCTAAAGTATTGGGAACAAATCCCATTTCTTCGGCAGTTTTTTTCACTTTCTTTATCGTTTTATCACTAATAGTGTGATGATCTTTTAAAGCGCGTGAAATAGTTGATGTCGCCAAATTTAGACGCTCGGCAATATCGTAAATCGTTACGTGTTTATTCTCTTCCATGAAATAAAAAATAGAAATGTAAATATAAACTATTTTCGCACAAGATGTTCTTTCGTAAAAATTGGTGGTAAATAAAGTTCCTTCTACAGTCCGCCTTTTAAATTGTGGGATGTAGAAGGAAATTCATCTGTGCTGTAAATTATTATTTTTTAACATCGTTCTTTTTGTCTTTTAGAATTTTACCGTCTTTGGTAAATTCCAAATCAATTTTGTTTGTTAAATCGACATCCAAATCTTTGTGACCATAGTCGATGTGCGTTATTTTTTCATTTGGATGATTTTTGGCAACATACGCTTTGATATTATCCGGAATAAATGCGGTTGGAATTGGGTTGTCTCCGCCGTCAACTTCACGGTACGATCCGTCTTTCCAGAACTCTACTTCTGTTCCATCTTTTAGTTTTACTTCAAAACCTTTTTCTCCATGTTCTGCATCTTTTTTTGCGCTTTCGACAGTAGTACCACTAAAGTGTTTCTTTAAAAATTCCTGTGCCGGTTTTGGCAGTTCGGCTACTTCAATTTTCTTCTGCGCACTGGCCGAGATTGTTATTGTTAACAATGCTATGGCTAAAAATATTCTGTTCTTCATAATTGTTTATTTAAATATAGTCTCACTAATTTACTACAACAAAAAATGCATTCAAATTAATTTAAGAAACTTTTAGCCTTTAAAAATTAGACAATCAACTGATTTTCAATCAATTTAAAATCAGTTCAATTATATGATTATATCACAACTTTGTCCAAAAAAATTATTTTAAGAAACTATTATCTAATTGTTTTGTACTATTTTTACCTGTCCTTCAAAAAGCGGACGCACATATAAACCCAAGTTTACAAGGTTTTAAAATTACTCTAATTGAGGTTTAAAGTACTAAACCAAAACGTATGACAATCTGGTATGGAAGACTTTATTTACTGATCTTCATCTTTTTATCGTTCAATTTGCAAGCGCAGATTGAAAATAGAAAGACGACTTTTAGTGCTAAAAATTCTGTAGAAATCAAAGAGGATAAAAATACGCTCGCCCTTTACGATTTGTACAACAAAGGCGAAGAGAAAAAGGCATATAAAAAAGCGCATTCTATTTTAAAATCGGCCTCAAATCATAGATCTATTGCTCGTACTAATTTACTTCTTGCCTATTATTTTAATAAAAGAGCGATTATAGATTCTTCTATTTATTATACAAATCAGGCTTTAAAATTCAATACGGTTGTAAATGATTCTTTAAAAAACAGGCTTTTTTCACTGGGTTATAATTTACTGGCAATCAATTATAAGAAAAGAGGATTGCTGAACGAAAGCAAAAAATGGCATTTAAAAGGTATTGAAGCTTCTCAAAAATACAATGAAAAAAATCTTTATTATACGCACATACATGGTTTAGCCCAAACTTACAGTGAATTGGGCGATTATAACAATGCTCTTAAGTTATTTAAACAATGTCTTACCTGTAAAGATGATAACGAAATAATTCTGGGAAGTTATATTAATATTGGTGATATTTATTCGAGATTGAAGGATTATGAGAATGCCAATATCTTTTATAAAAAAGGGAAAATCATTTGCGAAAAAACGAATAATGACCAGGGACGCGTTATTGTTTTATTAGGTCTTGGTGAGAATTATCAATTGCAGAATAAACCTCAGGAAGCGTTAAAAATGTTCCAGGAAGCTCTTACAATTGCTGATAAAAGTGAGTTGAATCAATTGTCAATTGTTTCCCGCAGCAGTATTGGCAATACTTATATTTCGCTTAAAAAATATAACGAAGCAAAAATGATATTCTCTGAAGCACTTCAAAAATCGGTTTATTTTGGATTGCTTCAAAATCAAAGTTCTATTTATGATGAACTGCGAAAAATTGCTATTCAGCAGGAAGATTATAAAAATGCTTATTTGTTTTTTGAAAAAGCAGCCCGTATAAAAGATTCTATCAATAATCTTCAGAAAATAAAAGAAATTAATGAGTTAGAAGTCAAATATAAAACGACGCAGAAGCAAAAGGAAATTGAAGCGTTGAAATTTGAAAATGAAGCAAAAAAATTAACTTTGGCCAATCAGGAAGAAGCTATTAAAAACATGCTTCTGCAAGAGGAAATTTCTAAGAAAAACAATGAAAATACGATTTTAGCTTTTCAGAATTCATCTAATAAAAAACGAAATGAGATCTCTCTTTTAAAGAAAGATCAGCAGCTAAAAGCATTAGAAATCAATCAGCAAAAGAAAACTAAATTGTTTACAATAACTGCTTTTTTGATTTTATTACTGCCCCTTACAGGGCTTTTATTTCAATATTATAAGCGTTTTAAAGTACAGCATGTATTGAATATTAAACAGGCTGAAATAAGTTCGCAAAAAATTAACGGAATCCTGAAAGATCAGGAATTAGAATTAATTAAGGCTTCGATTAGCGGACAAGATAAGGAGAGACAGCGTATTTCTCAGGAACTGCACGATAGTATTGGCGGTAATTTGGCAGCTATAAAACTTCAGGTCAATCATTTGGATGTTTCTAATTTTTCGAATATTCAAAAAATAAGTCTGCAGCTGGACGAAACGTATCAGCAGGTTCGAAGTTTATCGCATACTTTGCTTCCGAAAAAATTCAGCCAAAATAAATTTTTAGAGGTGTTAGAATCGTATTTGAAAAATATCAGCGAAGCGAGCAAGGTTAAAATTTCTTTTATTCCTTATCCAAGGAAAGAAATTAATGAAATGGATGAAGATATTCAAATTGAAACTTTTAAAATAATTCAGGAACTTTTGACAAATACGATTAAACACGCAAATGCTTCGGAAGTTGAGATTCAATTGAATTTTATTGAAAATATTGTGAATCTTTTATTTGAAGATAATGGAATTGGTTTTGATGCTGCGAAACAATCTAAAGGTATTGGTTTTATTAATTTAGAAACCCGGATTAAAAAGTTAAATGGCTCTTTTTTTATTGATTCTAAACTGAAACGGGGCACAATTACGAATATTGAAATTCCGATTTTAGAGCCAAAATCAAAAAATAAAGTAAAGGGAATTGATTTAAAAAATCAGCTTGACGAATTAAAAAGCAACTAATATATTTGTTTAATGAAAAAAATTAACCTTCTTATTGCCGATGATCATACAATGTTTCTTCAGGGAATTATGTCTTTATTGGAACAAGAACCAAATATTACAATTGTTGATAAGGCCATAAATGGAAATGAAGCGCTTGAAATTGTAAAAAAAGGTGGTATTGATTTTATTATTCTTGATGTAAGTATGCCGGAAATGGATGGTATCGAATTAAGCAAAATTTTGAAAAAAAACTATCCAAATGTGAAGATTTTAATTGTAAGCACGCACAGTAATGTGATGATTATTTCGAGATTAATTAGAATTGGCGTGAATGGATATTTATTAAAAAATGCTGAAAAGCAAGAGCTTTTAAAAGCAATATATACGATTGCTTCGGGTGAAAATTATTTTGCTGAAGAATTAGAAGAAAAATATCTTTCGAACAGTTCTAAAATCGAAAAACAGGTTTCGAATTTAACGGAATTAAGTTCTCGTGAAAAAGAAATTTTGGTTTTGATTGCTCACGAATACAATACGGCTGAAATTGCCGAAAAAACATATATAAGTTTAAATACTGTAAATACACACCGCCGTAATTTATTATCTAAACTGAATGCGAAAAATACGGCAGGTCTTGTAAAGTACGCGGTTGAAAATGGTTTGGTCGACTAATTAAAATCCTTTTCCTCTCCTATGGTCTGAAACTAATCCAAAAGTAGGCGTAAAACTGTTTACATTTTTCTGAAATTTAGGATCGATTTCAATTCCTAACCGAGTGAGGTTTCATTTGTAAAGCATCACTCCTGCTTTCACTCCAAACGAAATAATTCTAGGATTGCGGCCCGCCATTTTCCATATTTATAGTCAGAATCGTAATGTGTCTTTAATTTCATCCTATTTATGTGTTATAATTTGCAAATAGTATTTAAAATGCAAAACTATAATCACATTATTTTTATATATCACTATATAGTCGTTTTTAAGCACTCAACATTCAAAGCACTATACTAAAAAACTTACATTACAAAAGCTAACTGAACATTTAATTTGTAAATTAGTCTCAAACATTAAACACTAAATATATGCGCTGTATTATAATTCTTTGTAGTCTTTTACTTTTTACATCTTGCAAGAATGAAACTAATTGTAAGGTTTTATCAAACTATTTTACTTACAATCAGGAAAAAACAGAAACAGCAGGAGTAAAAATGATTCCAATAAAAACACCTGTAGGTGAATTTAAAGTATGGACAAAACGATTTGGAAATAATCCTAAAATCAAAGTCTTATTATTGCACGGTGGTCCAGCAATGACACATGAATATATGGAATGCTTTGAAACCTTTTTCCAAAGGGAAGGATTTGAATTTTATGAATACGATCAATTAGGTTCTTATTACAGTGATCAGCCAAAGGATAGTAGTTTATGGACAATTGACAGATTTGTTGATGAAGTAGAACAAGTAAGAAAAGCAATTAATGCTGATAAAGAAAATTTTTATGTTCTAGGGAATTCCTGGGGAGGTATTCTTGCTATGGAATATGCGCTGAAATATCAACAAAACATAAAAGGATTACTAATATCTAATATGATGGCAAGTGCTCCTGAATACGGAAAATATGCCGATGAAGTTTTAGCCAAACAAATGAAACCAGAAATTCTTGCAGAAATAAGAGCTTTAGAAGCCAAGAAGGATTTTAGTAATCCCAGATATATGAAATTACTACTTCCAAATTTTTACAAAGAACATTTATGCCGATTAAAAGAATGGCCAGATGGACTAAATCGTGCCAGCAAACATGCAAATGGAGAAATTTACACCTTAATGCAGGGGCCTAGTGAGTTTGGTATCAGCGGAAGATTGGCTAAATGGGATATTAAAAACAGACTGCATGAAATTACGATTCCCACACTTATGATTGGCGCAAAATATGATACAATGGATCCAAAAGCAATGGAAGAACAAAGTAAATTAGTTAAAAAAGGACGTTATTTATATTGTGCAAACGGAAGCCATTTAGCTATGTGGGACGATCAAAAAGTCTTTATGAACGGTGTAATTCAGTTTATAAATGATGTGGACAATCAAAAAATAGAATGAAACAAAAAAAATATAAAAAACTGATATAGAGAATGTTTTGAATAAAAAAATCTAAATTCCAAACTTGTTACAGTTCAATATTTACAATTATTTACTTCTGTTTGATATGCAAGAATACAAGGATATAAAATCTAAACCCGTGATTTAAAACTACACCCAATGAGCACAATATTTTATAAAAAAACTAATACCAAAATTAAATCCCGTAGTTTAAAATCACAGGAAGACATTGCATATTGATATGCAGGGATCACCGATAACCAGCCATGGGTATAGACCATTTATTTTGAAGTATAGAGTAAGCAAAAATTCTGTATCTAAATCCAAAAATGATTAAAAGCAAAAAAATCCCCATCAAATACATGATGAGGATTCTTCAAAAGAAAGGCGACGACATACTCTCCCACAATACTGCAGTACCATCTGCGCAGGCGGGCTTAACTACTCTGTTCGGGATGGGAAGAGGTGAG
>NZ_JALKAC010000004.1 GCF_024171645.1 Flavobacterium sp. HSC-32F16
CCGCCTGCGCAGATGGTACTGCAGTATTGTGGGAGAGTATGTCGTCGCCTTTCTTTTGAAGAATCCTCATCATGTATTTGATGGGGATTTTTTTGATTTTAATCATTTTTGGATTTAGATTCTTTCATTATACTGCGTCACTGTAAACAAAACAACAGGATAGGTTTTAATTTTTGAATTTACTGACCTGTTGTTGTCAAAAAAAATCTCATCAAATTGTATTCGTCTTTGATTTATAAGACAATGTTTTTAAATCAGTTTGAAATTTTTAAAATTTGAAATTCTTCAGCTGTTTATAACCTGAATGGGTTAGGTATGGGAGCGGTATCCTTTGTTTTTCTTTAAACAAGATATAGTGGACAACCCGAACCGTAGAGAAACATCATAATAATTTTTCTGTATTAAATATTTTCAAATCTTAGGAAATACACCGTTCAATTTTTGTTAAATTATAGTCAATTGTCTGTCTTCTGTATGGATACTTTAGAATTTTAGAATTTGAATGAGTATTTTTGTCTTTTAATTATTTATTACACATGAAGAAAATTATTTTACTGTTGGCACTTTTTGTTATCACAAATTTAAGTGCGCAACAACGTCCCAAATTAGTTGTAGGTATAGTGGTGGATCAAATGAAAATGGAGTATTTATATCGATTTTCTGATGATTTTTCTCCAAATGGTTTTAAGAAATTAATGAATAATGGATTTGTTTTCCAAAATATGCATTACAATTATATGCCAACTTATACTGCACCGGGTCATGCTTCAATATACACGGGCACAACACCTGCAACACACGGAATTGTTGGAAACGAATGGTTCAGCAGAACTCTAGGCAAAGAAATGTATTGTACAGATGATGCTGGAGTAAAAACGGTTGGTGATGGTACTGTAGAAGAAGGTGCAATGTCTCCTAAAAATCTTCAAAGCACTACAATTACGGATGAAGTTCGTATGGCTACTAATTTTAATGGAAAAGTTATTGGAATGAGCCTTAAAGATCGTGGAGCCATTCTACCGGCTGGTCATTTTGCAAATTGGGCTTTTTGGTACAGTAAAACGGGATCGTTTATTTCTAGTACTTTTTACGGTGAAAAATTACCAGAATGGGTATCTGAATTCAATAACGAAAAAAATTACTTAAAATATATTAATAAAGGCTGGGACTTATCTAAACCTGCTTTTGTTTATAATGAAAGTCTTCCCGATAATAATCCTTATGAAGGTAAATTATATGGAAGTGCTGCTCCGGTTTTTCCATATGATTTAAAATCTATGTATGAGAAAAATGACGCTGGAATTATTCGTGCAACTCCTTACGGAAATGATCTTTTAGCTGAATTTGCAAAAAGAGCTATTGAAAAAGAAGAACTTGGAAAAGATAACATTACCGATTTTTTAACCGTTAGTTTTTCTTCTACAGATTATGTTGGGCATTTACTTGGACCAAGATCAATGGAACTTCAGGATACTTATTTAAGATTAGATGAAACTATAGCTGACTTTTTAGTTTACTTAGATAAAACGGTTGGGAAAGGAAATTATTTGTTGTTTTTGACTGCGGATCATGCTGGGGCTGAAAATGTAATTTATTTAAAAGACCGAAAATACAATGTAGATAATTACCCTTCAAAAGAGGTCAAAAAAAGTTTACAAGATTTCTCTACAAAAACTTTTGGAGCTGATTTAATTTTAAATTATTCAAATTTTAATGTTTTTTTCAATAGAGAAATTATAAAAGATAAAGGTTTGGAACTAGCTAAAGTTAAACAAGCTTTTAAAGAGTTTTTAATTTCTCAGCCACAAGTTAAAAGAGTTTATACTGAAGAAGAAATTCTGGCTAATGGAGGAAATGATTATTCTTTAAATTTTGTTGCTAAAGGTTACGATGTTATCCAAAATGGTGATTTAGTAATTATTGACAAACCAGGAGATATTGAATATACGGCTACAGGAACATCTCATGGAACTATTTATAGTTATGATACTCATGTTCCGGCGATTTTTTACGGCTGGCATATTAAAAAAGGAGAATCTTACGATAAAAAAGCAATTACGGAAATAGCTCCAACAATTGCTCAGAAAATTAAAGTTACTTTCCCAAATGGAACCGAAGCAAAAGTACTGCAAGAAGTTTTAGATGAAAAGAAATAATATTTCTATATAAAAATTAAATCTGTCCTTAAAGACAGTTTTTTAAGTACAAAAAAAAAGGCTTTTCAGAAATGAAAAGCCTTTTACTATATTGCTTAGTAAGCACTTGTTTAATATTGGCCTATGCGTTTGCCAATACTAACTCTTCATTAAAAGGAAGATTCCATGCTTCAGCAACTCCTTTGTAAAGGATTTTTCCGTTAGCAACATTTAAACCTTTTTTCAATTCTTCATTTTCTGCACAAGCTTTTTCCCATCCTTTGTTTGCTAATTGTACAGCATAAGGCAAGGTAGCATTAGTTAAAGCTAAAGTAGAAGTATAAGGAACAGCGCCTGGCATATTCGCTACACAATAGTGAACAATATCGTCAATAATAAAAGTTGGGTTTTCGTGAGTTGTTGGAGTACACGTTTCAATACATCCGCCTTGGTCTACTGCAACATCAACTACAACTGTTCCCGGACGCATTAATTTTAACATATCACGAGTAATTAAATGAGGTGCTTTTGCTCCTGGAATTAAAACTGCTCCTACAATTAGGTCTGCATCTTTAATTGCTCTAGTTATGTTATAGTGATTAGACATTTCTGTGTTTACATTTGCAGGCATAATGTCATCTAATTGACGTAAACGTGGCAAACTTAAATCCATAATAGTTACCTGAGCTCCTAAGCCTGCAGCCATTTTTGCCGCCTGAGTTCCTACGATTCCTCCACCTAAAACTAAAACTTTTGCTGGTGGAACACCTGGAACACCGCCTAAAAGTATTCCTCTTCCTTTTAATGGTTTTTCAAGATATTTTGCTCCTTGTTGAATAGCCATACGACCTGCAACTTCAGACATTGGAACTAATAATGGTAAACTGCGGTCTGTTTTTTCTACAGTTTCATAAGCTAAACAAACTGCACCTTTTTCAAGCATTGCATGAGTTAATTCTTCTGAAGATGCAAAGTGAAAGTAAGTAAATAACAATTGATCTTTTTTGATTAATGGATATTCAGATGCAATTGGTTCTTTTACTTTGATGATCATTTCTGCAATTGCATAAACTTCTTCAATAGTTGGTAAAATTACTGCACCAGCTTGCGCATATTCATCATCAGCAAAACCACTTCCTAAACCCGCAGCAGTCTGAACATAAACTGTATGTCCATGCTTTTTCATTTCTGAAACACCAGCAGGAGTTAAAGCAACTCTATTCTCATTGTTTTTTATTTCTTTTGGAACTCCTATTATCATTTTGTTATATTTTGTTGTTTTTGTTGAATTTATTTTACAAAGCTACAGAGAGAGAATAAATTATGGTTTCGACAATAATAAATAAGAAAATATTATTTTATTTTTTACTTTTACAGAAAATTATTCTGTTTTGACTCGTTTTTTATTCTTTAAAAAGAAAAAAAAACTAAATAATCTTAATCTAATAAAACGTTTTCGTTATGGCTTTAGATGAAATTGACAAAAAAATCTTACGTCTTTTACAGGAAGATGCGCACTACACTTTAAAAGACATTGCAAACAAAATAAATTTGTCTTTGACTCCAGTTCATGATCGGGTAAAACGACTTGAAAAAGATGGAATTATAGAGAAATATGTAACGATTTTAGACAAGAAAAAGCTTGGAAATAACTTAACCGTTTATTGTCAAGTTACGCTAACCAAACAAACTTATGATACTTCTGAAGGATTTAACCAGTCTATTTTAAATTTGCCTGAGGTTGTAGAGTGTAATTATGTATCAGGAAATTTCGATTATATGCTTAAAATTATAATTCCTGATATGGAAAGCTATCATCATTTTCATCAAAAGAAATTGTCTGTGTTGCCCGAAGTTTCTCTTATAAATACTGTCTTTGTTATTTCAGAAGTAAAAAGTACTACTGTTCTGCCCATTTAGTAAAAGCAAAAACCACCAAGAAAACTTGATGGTTTTAAGAAATGGTTAGTTTGGTTGTGAATTAATAATAAGTATAACGTCTTACTTTGGCAATATATTTTGCTAGACGAATAACTTGATGACTATAGCCATATTCGTTGTCATACCAAATGTAAAGCACAATATTTTTTCCGTCTTTTGAAACAATCGTAGCATTGCTGTCGTATATTGAGGGAGCTGAAGTTCCAACAATATCAGATGAAACCAATTCATTATTCAATGAATATTTTATCTGTTCTACCAACTCTCCTTCCAGAGCATATTTTTTCATGATTTTATTGACGGCGGCAATTGATGTTGCTTTTTTAACTTCTAAATTTAAAACGACCAAAGAACCATTAGGAACAGGAACTCTGATAGCATTTGAAGTTAATTTTCCTTCTAAAGATGGTAAAGCTTTCGCAACAGCACTTCCAGCACCGGTTTCGGTAATAACCATATTTAAAGCAGCAGCTCTGCCCCGGCGGTATTTTCTATGCATATTATCAACCAAATTTTGGTCGTTTGTATAAGCATGAATAGTTTCCAAATGCCCTTTTACAACGCCCAAAGTTTCTTCGATCACTTTTAAAACAGGTGTAATAGCATTTGTAGTGCAAGAAGCGGCAGAAAAAATGTCATTTTCGTCAGGATTATAATCATTATGGTTAACTCCGTGTACAATATTCGGAACACCTTTTCCAGGAGCAGTCAATAAAACTTTATTAACCCCATTTGATGTTAAATGTCTTTTTAAAGCTTCTTCGGTTGTAAAAGCTCCCGTATTATCAATTACTAAAGCGTCATTAATTTCATATTCAGTATAATCAATTTCTTCCGGAGAATTTGCTGAAATAATATGAACTGTAGTTCCATTAATTATTAATGCATTGTTTTTAGCATCAGCAATTACAGAACCTTGAAAATCTCCGTGAATAGAATCATAACGTAATAAAGAAGCACGTTTCTCTAAAGTTGCAGCGT
Source organism: Flavobacterium sp. HSC-32F16 (assembly GCF_024171645.1). GTDB lineage: Bacteria > Bacteroidota > Bacteroidia > Flavobacteriales > Flavobacteriaceae > Flavobacterium. Next base: position 5,058 of record NZ_JALKAC010000004.1, read on the forward strand.
CATTTTTATCTCGGGTTACAATCGCCCTCAAACGCAATTGAGTTCCTTTTCCGGTTTTAGACATTAATTCCCTTGCTAGTAAACGTCCAATTCTTCCAAAACCATACAATACAACATCTTTGGGCTGAATTTCTTTTGAAGATTTCGCCTTTTTTAATTTTTCGATAACAAAATATCTTGCGTCCGGATATTTCTCATCTTCTAAACGGTATTCATAAGTTAATTTACCCAGATCTATTTTTGAAGGCGGAAGATCTAATGATAAAACAACTTTTGCAATTTCTACCGAATCGAAAATGGTAATGGGTTTACCTACAAATTCTCCGGCATATTGATGAAGATTGATAATGTCGCTGACATTTTTATCCAGTAATTGATTTTTAAATAAAACCATTTCAATGGATTTGTCATACCATAAATCACTTATCACTTTAATTAATTCGACACCAGCTCTTCTTCGGTCGACCTGTAATGATACCTCTTTTTGGTATAAATTTTTTTTGCTCATAATTGATAAATTGAAATAATAAAACACTCACTTATTTTATAATTTGGCGCAAAAGTATCTATTTCAATCGATTTCGTAAACTATTTTGGCATTTATTTTTGTAAAAGAAAAAGCCATCTTTAAATTTATTAAAGATGACTTTTTTGAGTTTTCAGTCTCAGTCACAGCTTACAGTTTCGAAGAACTCAATACTGTGACTTAAACGGAGACTAAATAATAATTCTAAATATCTCTCCGTTTTTATTGATCATTTCGATACGAACGCTTTGTCCTTCATCTTTTTTATTCAAAAGTTTAGAAACTGTTTCAACGTTTGTAGCTTTTACGTTATCAATACTCAAAATGATATTTCCTTGTAATTCATTTTGATACTGCATTAAGTTTTCATTTGTGATGTTTTTAATTTTTACACCATAATCAATTCTGAATTTCTTTTTATCAGCAGCATCAATGTTTTCTAATTCAATTCCTTTAAATTCAGTACTGAAGAATTCATTTTTACTTAAAGTAACCGGAACTGTTTTCGTTTTTCCATCTTTGATATAGGTTACTTTTATAACATCATTTGGACGTTTTGTATTAATGTAGCCTGAAAGATCGGCAAAAGTCGAAATATTTTGTTCATCTAGTTTTACAATAATATCACCCTTTGTTAGACCTGCTTTTTCGGCACCAGAATTTTTAGAAACTTTGCTAATATAGAAACCTTGCGTTTCTGTAATTCCCAATTCTTTCGAAGCAGAACTATTTAATTCACCACCTTCAACGCCCAGAATTCCTCTTTGTACGTTTCCATATTCCATAATATCCTCAATAATTTTTCTAGCGATATTCGACGGAACAGCAAAAGAATATCCAACATATGATCCTGTCATAGACGAAATCATAGTGTTAATTCCAATTAATTCCCCTCTTGTATTTACTAATGCACCACCAGAATTCCCTGGATTTACAGCAGCATCAGTTTGAATAAATGACTGTATACCGCTTTGATCTAAATTTCTGGCTTTCGCCGAAACAATTCCGGCAGTAACAGTTGAAGTCAAGTTATACGGATTTCCAACTGCTAACACCCACTCGCCGACTTTTACGCCATCTGAATTTGCAAAAGCTGTATAAGGTAATTTTTCATCAGCATTAATTTTTAATAAGGCGATGTCCATTTTTGAATCTGTTCCTATCAGTTTTGCTTTGTATGATTTTTTATTATTTAAGGTTATTTCAATTTCAGATGCATCTTTAATCACGTGATTGTTTGTTACGATATATCCGTCTTCAGAAATAATAACACCAGATCCCGTTCCTACCTGTTCTTGTTGCTGTTGTCCGCCATATCCGTAGAAAAATTCCATCATAGGGTTACTAACCGTTCTTCTGGAAACATTTTTTACGTGAACAACCGTGTGAATTGTTTTGTCTGCTGCTTCAGTAAAATCAACAGCTTCTCCAGGTAATCCAACCGTTCTTCCATAAGAATTAGAAGCAAGTGTTACGGCAGAATTCCCTTTTCCAAAAAAAGAAGCATTGCCGTCAAATAATAACTTGTAAGCACCAAGCGTAGTAGCACCGCTTAGTAGTGAAACTAAAAATAAGGTTGAAAATTTTTTCATGTTACAGTTTATGTTTTTTAAGTTATTTTAGGTATTTGTTTTTAACATTTATAACGTAAAATTATACCAAAAAATTATTTGGTAAAATGGTTTAACTCTCTTTAACACTGATTAACATTTCATTAATTAATCTTCGTAGTTTCTTCGTACTTTTGTACTTCTTAATGACAAAAAAAATGCAAGTAGAATTTTATAAATATCAAGGTACAGGTAACGATTTTGTGATGATCGATAACAGATTTAATTTCTTCCCAAAAGAAGATGTAAAATTAATTGAACGCTTGTGCGACAGACGTTTCGGAATAGGAGCTGATGGTTTAATTCTCTTAGAAAATGATTCTGAAACAGACTTTAGAATGGTTTACTATAATTCAGACGGAAATCAAAGTTCGATGTGCGGAAACGGCGGTCGTTGTCTGGTAGCTTTTGCAAATCAATTAGGAGTTATTGATGACAAAACGACTTTTGTTGCTACAGATGGATTGCATCACGCATCAGTGGGAAATGACGCCATTGTTTCCCTGCAAATGATTGATGTTGATGAAGTACAAAAAAACAATTCATATACTTTTTTAAATACCGGATCGCCGCATCACGTACAAATTGTTGATGATTTAGAACATTATAATGTAAAAGAAAACGGAGCGGCCATTCGTTACGGTGAATTATATGGTGAGAAAGGAAGCAACATTAATTTTGTAAAAAAAGTTGATGATGATACTTTCTCTCTTCGTACTTACGAAAGAGGTGTTGAAGATGAAACTCTAGCTTGCGGAACCGGAGCAACTGCCGTAGCAATCGCAATGAACGCAATTGGAGAAACAGATAAAACTTCAATTAACTTAAATGTTGAAGGGGGAAAATTAGTAGTTTCTTTTGATAAATTAGGAGATCATTTTACAAATGTGTTCTTAACTGGACCTGCAAAATTTGTTTTCAAAGGAACAATAGAGATATAATTAATGATGTAAATCTGAGCGAAGTCAAAGACAAGTCCGAAAATCAACAATCTAAAATATAAAATTGCAAATGATCACACTCAAAGGCAATACTATTTATCTGCGTGCACTTGAACCTAATGATTTAGAGTTTGTATATGCGATGGAAAATGACCAGAGTATTTGGGAAGTTAGTAACACCAATACTCCTTATAGTCGTTTTTTAGTTCGCCAATATCTTGAAAATGCACAGCAGGATATTTATGAAGCCAAGCAATTACGTCTGGCAATTTGTCAGGATGAAGATTTTCCTGCAATTGGCTTGATTGATTTATTTGATTTCGACCCAAAAAACAGCAGGGCAGGAGTTGGCATCGTTATTCAGAAAGATGAAAACAGAAGACAGAATATTGGTTCTGAGGCATTAGAGCTTCTAATTGATTATTCTTTTTTTAATTTAAATCTGCATCAGCTTTATGCAAATATTAGTACAAAAAATGAAGCAAGTATAGCTCTTTTTACTAAATTTGGTTTCGAGAAAATAGGAATTAAAAAAGACTGGGTTTTGCTGAATAACCAATATCACGATGAAGCAATTTTTCAGTTAATCAATAAAAACATTTAAACTTATAGCTTTGAAATTAAAAAAAATCATTACCATAACTGCTGTAGCCGTAATTTCTGTCCTGCTGATTTACGGTTTTATTTTGATCAGCCAAATTTTTAGCGCCAACACCAAATTTGAAGAAAAAGAAGTTTACGTTCACGTTCCAACCGGAGCGAATTACAGCGATGTAAAAGAAATATTAGCCCCATATATCAAGAATTTTGACAATTTTGAATTGGTTGCCAGCAAAAGAAATTATCCTGAAAATGTAAAATCAGGACGTTTCCTTCTTAAAAAAGATATGAATAATATTGATTTAGTTCGTGCCATGCGTTCTAATGTTCCGGTTAAATTAGCTTTTAACAACCAGGAACGTTTAGAAAATTTTGCAGGAAGAGTAGGTTCAGAAATTGAAGCCGACAGTTTGTCTTTATTAAAAGCTTTTAGAGATCCGGCATTTTTATCAGAAAATGGATTTAATGAAGAAAACGTTTTTGCTATGTTTATCCCAAATACTTATGAAGTATACTGGAACACATCAGCAGAAAAATTCCGTGATAAAATGATCAAGGAATATCATAAGTTTTGGACTCCTGAAAGAATCGAACAAGCAAAAAAACAAGGTTTAACTCCGGTGCAGGTTTCTATTTTAGCATCAATTGTTCACAAAGAGTCAGTTAAAAAAGACGAAAGACCTCGTATTGCAGGAGTTTATTTAAACCGTCTTCGTTTAGAAATGCCTTTACAAGCCGACCCAACTGTAATTTATGCTTTAAAATTGAGAGACAATGATTTTGATCAGGTTATAAAAAGAGTTTTCTATAATGATCTGGTTATGAAATCTCCATATAATACTTATATAAATATAGGTCTTCCTCCCGGACCAATTGCGATGGCTGATATTACAGCACTTGAAGCAGTTTTAAATCCGGAAAAAAACGATTATATTTATTTTTGTGCAAGCGTAGAGCGTTTTGGTTATCATGAATTTGCTTCAAATTATGCCGATCATACAAAAAACGCAAAAAAATACTCGGACTGGATTGCCAGCCAGGGTGTGACAAGATAAAAAATAGATTTCTTCTACTTTAAATAAAATATGACCGAAGCTGCAAAGCTTCGGTTTTTTTATGCAATTGTAAAAATTAAGAGGACAATTTTTCGCTTTTAAATTTTATTATCCCTGAAAAATTTATTCATCCTCGCTTTATCTTACTGTTATTTTTAGGTAAAATGAAGTTGAAAACAATTCAAAAATGATTTTTAGAGAAGGTTTTTTAATCAATAATGTGAAATTTGATCTTAAAAATAGGTTTTTACCTGTTAATAAAAATAGAATTCCTGTAAGTTAAAATATAGTTTCAATAAAAAATAATTAAATATCGTAGGTTTTATCTTTCTATTTTAACAAATTTGATAAATATTTGATAAAAATGCCCATTTTTGAAAATTTAATATTGGCATTTTTAATCTTAATTTCAATTTTGGATAAAGCTTCGAAAAGTGCATTATTAGCGGGTTAAGCAAGATTTTAGAATTTTTAAAAACATGTAAATAGCTGATTAACAGTATTGTTTTGTATTCCGTATCTTTGCATCGTAGAAATTTCAAAAGGGTGACAGCGTTTTGAAGAAAAACAATTTATGATAAAGAAGTGGTATTTTTATGCGAGTTTAATCGTTATTATTACATTTTTGAGTTTGGGTTTTAAACCCTTTAGTGTCGAAACCAAACCGTGGTTTCTAACAGAAAAAACAGATGGATCAGAATACATTTTTCCATCTTTAGAAAAGGATGATTATCCTAAAGTAAATCTAAACATCCCATACACCGGAAATCATTTAATCGGTTTTAAAGAAGCAGTAGCTTTTAAAGAGTCTCAAGGGAAATACCGATTGGTAAATTCACTGGGCTATATGGGAAAATATCAATTTGGTTCAAAAGCCTTGCGCGCCATCGGTGTCAAAAATGAAGAAGCCTTTTTAAAAGATCCTGCCTTACAGGAAAAAGCTTTTGTTGCACTATTATCCAAAAACAAATGGATTTTACGCAGGGAAATCAAAAAGTATGAAGGAAAAGTTATTAACGGCATCCAAATTACAGAATCTGGTATTTTAGCGGCAGCACATTTAGGAGGAGCCGGATCAGTAAAAAACTTTTTTAAACATAATGGGAACAGGCATTTTAAAGATGCTTTTGGTACTTCATTAAAAAGTTATATGCGTGATTTCGGAGGTTATGATCTCTCTTTTATTGAAGCGGATAATAATGCTGTAATAACCAATTAAACAAGTAAAAAAAAAATCCCGAATTAATTCGGGATTTTTTTTGAATTCTTCTAGTCAATTAATATTTCTAAAATTTTAATAGCTGCTTCGCTTATTTTAGTTCCGGGCCCAAATATAGCAGCAGCACCTGCATCAAATAAAAATTGATAGTCCTGCGCAGGAATTACGCCGCCCACAATCACCATTATATCTTCACGATCATGTTTTTTAAGTTCTTCAATTACTTGCGGAACTAATGTTTTATGACCGGCAGCAAGAGATGAAACACCTAAAATGTGAACATCGTTTTCTACCGCTTGTTTTGCCGCTTCGGCCGGAGTTTGAAATAGCGGTCCTATATCTACATCAAAACCAACATCTGCATAACCGGTTGCTACCACTTTTGCGCCGCGATCATGGCCATCTTGCCCCATTTTGGCAATCATAATTCTTGGACGTCTTCCTTCTTGTTTTGCAAAAGCATCAGCTAATTGTTTTGCTTTTTCAAAATTTTCGTCATTTTTTATTGCTGCACTATACACACCGCTAAAGGATTTTATTTGTGCTTTAAATCTTCCGAAAACACTTTCTAAAGCATCGCTTATTTCACCTAAAGTAGCTCTGTTTCTGGCTGCTTCAATGGCGATTTCTAATAAGTTTCCTTCTCCGGTTTTAGCACAATGAATTAATTTATCCAGTGATCGATTTACTTTATCAGTATCTCTTTTTGCTTTAATATCTTCAAGCCGCTCTATTTGCTGCTTACGAACCATTTGGTTGTCAACATCCAAAATATGCAGCGGATCTTCTTTTTCTAACCTAAATTTATTGACACCCACAATTATATCCTGTCCGCTGTCAATTCTAGCTTGCTTTCTTGCTGCGGCTTCTTCAATTCGAAGTTTCGGAATTCCGGCTTCAATTGCTTTTGTCATACCGCCCAATTCTTCCACTTCTTCAATTAACTTCCAGGTTTTATCTAAAATCTCATTTGTTAACGATTCTATATAATAACTGCCTCCCCAAGGGTCAACGGTTTTAGTGATTTTAGTTTCTTCCTGTAAATAAATCTGCGTATTACGTGCAATTCTGGCCGAAAAGTCTGTTGGTAAAGCAATGGCTTCATCAAGAGCATTAGTGTGCAAAGACTGCGTTCCGCCAAAGGCCGCTGCAGTAGCTTCAATACAAGTTCTGGCTACATTGTTAAACGGATCTTGTTCTGTTAAACTCCAGCCGCTGGTTTGACAGTGTGTTCTTAATGCTAATGATTTATCGCTTTTTGGGCTAAATTGCTGAATCAGCTTTGCCCAAATCATTCGGCCTGCTCTCATTTTTGCAATTTCCATAAAATGATTCATTCCAATTGCCCAAAAGAAAGAAAGGCGCGGAGCAAATTCATCAATCGTCATTCCCGTAGATAATCCGGTTCGGATATATTCTAATCCATCTGCTAAAGTATAAGCTAATTCAATATCAGCCGTTGCTCCGGCTTCCTGCATATGATATCCTGAAATAGAGATAGAATTGAATTTTGGCATTTTTTTGCTTGTAAATTCAAATATATCAGCAATGATTTTCATCGAAGGCGCCGGTGGATATATATATGTATTACGTACCATGAATTCTTTCAAAATGTCATTTTGAATCGTTCCTGAAAGTTTGTTCAATTCAACACCCTGTTCTTCGGCAGCGACAATATAAAATGCCATAATGGGTAAAACTGCCCCATTCATAGTCATGGAAACCGACATTTCATCAAGTGGAATCTGATCAAACAATACTTTCATATCTTCTACAGAATCGATGGCAACTCCGGCTTTTCCAACATCGCCAACCACTCTTTCATGATCTGAATCGTAACCGCGATGCGTAGGCAAATCAAAAGCTATGGAAAGTCCTTTTTGACCTGCAGCAAGATTTCTTCTATAAAAAGCATTACTTTCTTCTGCAGTCGAAAATCCGGCGTACTGGCGAATCGTCCACGGACGACGAACGTACATCGTAGCGTAAGGCCCGCGCAAATTGGGCGTAAAGCCAGCTCCGAAATCCAGAAACTCTAAGTCTTCTATATCCTTTTCAGAATATGATTGCTTTATAGCAATTCCTTCAGCAGTGAGGAAGCTATTAGTTTCTTGCTTATTTTCTCTTTTTTCTGGCTTATCTATCTTAATATGCTGAATGTTTTTTCTCGACATAATTATTTTTTTACAGGCTCAGTTTTAATTTCAGATATTGGAAATGGCATTGAATACAGTACCCGTACTATTTTTCCATTTTGTTTTCCTGGAATCCATTTAGGTGAAAGCTTAAGCACACGAATACATTCCTTTCCTGTTCCGTACCCAATGTCACGAAGAATCTTTATTTCCGATAAGGTGCCATCTTTCTCTACGACGAAAGTTGCGTAAATCTTTCCTTTTAAACCTTCTTCATCAGGTATTTGGAAGTTGTTGTTGAAAAACTGATAGAATTTTTCCAATCCTCCCGGGAAGTTAGGTTTTACTTCTATACCAGCCGTATTGTAAATCAAATTGTCATCGTCAGGAATTATTGTAGTCGTAGGACTTGGTTCATCTACAGTAAGCGCACTTATACCACCGTCTTCATCAGCCCAAGGATTGTACATGCCTCTCTTCAGACGACACGGAACAGCTTTTCCTGCCAAGGTTGCCGGAGACCATTTCGGGCTTAATGCCATAACGCGTAATGCCTCTTTTTCGTTTACAGTTGGTTTTGGATTTATTATCTTAATATCGGTAATTGCACCATTTTTTTGTACTGTAAACTCCACTTGGATGTGTTGGGCTCCTTTTCTTTCTGGTGTCCATTGCATGTTTTTTTGAACAAAATCAACCCATTCGTTCCATCCGCCTGGGAAAACCGGATTGTCATTAACTTCTTCCTCAGTGTAAATTTTAGCTTGGGCAAGCATTACTTGTGAGCTCACAAGCAAAATAAGTATGGCAATTTTTTTCATATCATTCTTCGGTTTTTAAACGCTCCTGTTCAAGTTTCTCGGCCAAACGCTTTTCAATGATTGGTGTAATTAATGTTTTTCTAGGTTTGATTTTTACAAAAGGAAACAATTCTAAATCATGTTTCATTCTGTCTTCTTTGTTAGGATATTTATTAGTGCCTAATAAAACTTCTTTTTTAGAATCGAATAATTCCTGTTCTTTGTTGGCGCTTTCCTGAATTTTCTTTTTGATCGTTCCGTCGTTCAAAAGTTTCAGAAAACCTCCGTCAGCTTCAATATCTTTAAATAAGTTTAAACTCTTTTCTGCCAATTGCATCGTCAAACTTTCGATATAATAACTTCCATCGGCGGGATTATCTACTTTGTCAAAATAACTTTCATGTTTTAAAACCAAAAGCTGATTTCGGGCAATTCTATCTCCAAATTCATTGTCTTTGTGATATAACGAATCATAAGGTAAATTGGCAACAGCATCTGCACCGCCCAAAATTGCCGACATACATTCAGTTGTAGTTCTCAGCATATTAACGTTATAATCGTAAATGGTCTTATTTCGTTTGGTTGGCGTAACCAAAAAATGGCAATCTATATCAGGATTGTATTCTGCAGCAATTAATTTGAAAAGCATTCGTAAAGCACGAAGTTTTGCAATTTCAAAAAAGTAATTGGTTCCAACAGATATTTGAAAAACAAGTGGTTTTGATAAAGCAGGAAAACGGTTTAAATATTCATTGGCATGTGCTAAACTGTAGGCAATTTGCTGTGTAATATTCGCTCCGGAATTTTGATACAAACCCAAATCTACACTTAAAAGAGAAAAATTGGTCTGGTTTGAAATTTTGTCCAGTGTTTCAAAATTATTTTTGTCTGATGTTGTAAACCAGTTTCCGTCTCTTGCCAATTGCCCAATTGGGTCTAAATTACAGTAAAAAACCGCTTTTTTCTGGCTTGCAACAGTATCCAGTTTTTTTACGAAATCGATTGAGAGAAAACTTAAATGAAAGTAAATTGTTCTTCCTTCTAAAGGAAGATCTTCTAATAATTTTTGAACGTCGGTATTTTCGTTTTGAATCGTAAAACGCAAACTTTCTGCACCTCTTTCAATAGTATTTATGGCTCTATTAATAGATTTTTCAACATCATGTACAAATATGTTCTGACAGATTTTAAATTCTGAAGCCTGAGTTTGTACAGAAGCAGATTTGGTGAATTCGTCACTGTGATAAAAAGGTTTTACCTGAATATCTTCTGGAGAATTCCAAATTACGGTTTGGTTATAGTCGGCTCCATCCAATTCAAACTGAATTTTTTGTTTCCATTGTTTGGATGAAATCGGATTAAAATCTTCGAATAGGGTAGTGGCCATTGGGTGTTTTTTCTGGTTATTCTTTTTCCTGAATAGTGTCTCCTTCAAAATGAATGATGTAAATATCTTCGCTGTCTTTTTTCATAAAGTACTTTTCGCGAGCATATTTTTCTATTTGTTCAGGATTTTTAAGTTGTTTGATCTGCTCCTGATCTTTTTTTATTTCGTCCTGATAGTATTTTTTATTGTCTTTTAACTCATTGATCTGTCCGTCTAAAAAACGATGATCAAAATAGGAGTAATTGTCTAAAAATAACATCCATATCACAAAAAATAATAATACCCAGACGTATTTATTGCCCAGGAGTTTAAACCATTTTTTGTCTTTATACGGATTTTTAAATTTCATATAACTGAGTTATTTTTTGAATTTGATTGGTCTTTTTAGTCCCGATATTCCTGATCCCGAACCTCGGGACAGGAGAAAATCCTTTTTTGCCGTCCCGATAACTATCGGGAGGCATAAGATTATAACGGATAGCGGGAAATAGCTCCTTATTAAGGTTTAAATTTACGATAAAAATTATAAAATTCTCTGATTAATTACGGCGCGAACCACATCAATTGCTACAGTATTGTATTTATCGTTTGGAATAATAATGTCTGCAAATGCTTTTGTTGGTTCGATAAATTGCTCGTGCATAGGTTTTAAAGTAGTTTGGTAACGGTTCAAGACCTCGTCAATATCACGCCCGCGTTCAGAAATATCTCTTTTTAAACGACGAATTAATCTTTCGTCAGAATCAGCGTGAACGTATACTTTAATGTCAAAAAGCTCTCTTAATTCAGGGTTTGTTAAAATTAAGATTCCTTCAACAATCATTACTTTTCTTGGATGTGTTGAAATAGTATCGTCAGTTCTGTTATGCTGAATAAATGAATAAACCGGCTGATCGATAGTTTCACCTGCTTTTAAAGCTTTTAGATGTCTTACTAATAACTCAAAATCAATAGCACGGGGATGATCAAAATTGATTAATGCTCTCTCATCAAAAGACAAGTTATGGTTTTCTTTATAATACGAATCCTGAGAAATTACACCAACTTCCGTGTCTGGTAATTCATTCATGATTTGATGTACAACTGTTGTTTTTCCGCTTCCAGTTCCTCCTGCAATTCCAATAATGAGCATAAATTTTTTTGTTTGATATTTGTTTGGCAAAAATAATAATTTAACTCAATTGCTAAACATATTAATTTATTTAACCATATAAGTACTTTAAGTAAATTTAAGCTAGAAGATATTTAAACAAAATGTTACTTAACTGAAGTTATATTACTTATATAGTGAAAAAGATAAAAAAAATCCCGAAAGTAAACCTTCGGGATTTCGTGCAATCAGTATAGTTTTAAAAAATATTCTGAATTTAGTAAGCACTTGTAATTATTTATTCTTTTTTGCTTTTATCATCATTTCAAGCTGATCCCAAAGTTCTTCAGGAATTGCTTCTAATAAATTGAATTGTCCGGCACCTTTTAACCATTCGCCTCCATCAATAGTAATGACATCTCCATTTACATAAGCAGAGAAATCGGACACTAAATAAGCAGCTAAATTTGCCAATTCCTGATGATCTCCTACACGTTTTAAAGGCACTTTTTTAGCCATATCAAACTTTTCAGAAAGATCTCCCGGTAATAATCTGTCCCATGCGCCTTTTGTTGGGAATGGTCCCGGAGCAATGGCATTAGAACGAATTCCGTATTTTGCCCATTCTACAGCAAGACTTCTTGTCATGGCTAAAACTCCCGCTTTTGCTGTTGCACTTGGCACCACATAAGCAGAACCTGTCCAGGCATAAGTCGTGACAATGTTTAAAATCGTTGCCGATGTTTGTTTCGTATCGATCCAGTGTTTTCCAAAAGCAAGTGTACAGTTTTTAGAACCTTTAAGTACGATATCGATAACGGTATCGAATGCATTTGCAGATAAACGTTCAGTCGGCGAAATAAAATTCCCTGCCGCATTGTTTAAAAGAACATCTACTTTTCCAAAAGCTTTTAAAGTTTCCTGAAGCATGTTTTCTACTTCTTCGTAATGACGAACATCACATTGAAGCGGTAAACATTTTCCGCCAGTTTCACTTTCCAGTTCTGCTGCCGTTGTTTTCAGCTTTTCTAAGTCTCTGGAAGTAATCGCAACCTGAGCGCCTAATTCTAAAAAATATTTGGTCATTGCTTTTCCTAAACCGCTTCCGCCGCCGGTAACTACAATAACTTTTCCTTTCAAAGCGTCGTCACGTAACATTTTATCTGTATAGCTCATACTTTTCTTTTTTTACAATATTAATTAAAATAATAGGATGCACGCATAATAATGTTATAAAATTTTAATAAACTTTATATAGCACATATTTTTTTTGCGGCAGATTCCAGTGTAAAATTGTCTTTGGCAAAGCAAAAACGTATTAATTTCTGGTCTTTATGATCAGAGTAAAAAGTTGAAATAGGAATCGCAGCAACGCCGTGATTGATGATTAGGTTTTTACAGAAAGTGACATCATCCTCATCTGAAATATTAGCATAAGAAGCCACCTGAAAATAGGTTCCTTCACAGGGTTTCAATTCAAAACGGCTGTTTTGAAGCAGTTTCTGAAAATAATCTCTTTTTTCCTGATAGAATTTGCCAAGTAATTTTACGTCAACAACATCTAAATATTCGCTGATCGCAGCTTGTGAAATACTATTTACGCTGAAAACTAAAAATTGATGTACTTTTTTAATTTCTTTCATTAAATGTTCTGGCGCAACTGTGTAACCAATTTTCCAGCCTGTTATATGAAATGATTTCCCAAAAGACGAAACCATAATACAGCGATCTAAAAGATTTTTTTTGGTATGTGCCGAAATATGTTTTTCTTCGAACGTAATATATTCGTAAACTTCATCGGATAAAATAATGATATCAGGGTATTTTGAAAGTATTTTTTCAAGCTGGAGAAAATCAGCTTCAGTCAATATTTTTCCTGTTGGATTATGCGGATTATTTATGATAATCATTCTGCTTTTCTCCGAACATGCTTTTTCGATTGTTTCCCAATTTGGCGTGTAATCGTCATTTAGTGCTACACGAACAGGTTTTGCTTTGCAAAGTAAAACCGGAGATTCGTACGAATCATAACTTGGATCGAGAATAATTACTTCATCATTTTCTTTTACTAAAGCTAAAATTGAAGTAAAAATTCCTTGTGTTGCTCCGGCAGTAACTAAAAGTTCTAAATCAGGATTGATTGTTCTGTTATAAGAACTATGAATCAGTTTTGCAATTTTGTTCAACAATGGCGGATAACCTGCCATTGGTGTATATTGATGTACATTTTCCTTCGCTAATCGCGCAACAATATCTGTCAATCTTTCGTCAACAGGGAAATTTGGAAATCCCTGCGAAAGATTTATTGCATTATATTCAGCTGCCATTTTTGACATTACCGTGAAAATGCTTGTAGTTACGTTTGGAAGTTTACTCATTATAATAAAATTAGAAGGAAACTGTTGTCTGATAGAATGTAAAGGCTTAGTCTTGATTATTATATGAATTATCCATAGGGATTGATAAGTGATAAAGTACCCTGACAAGTCGGTCATTATCAGTTCCGGGAATCCATTTAGGGGCTTTTTTTAATACACGAATTGCTTCGTTTCCTGTGTTATAACCGACGTCTTTAGTTACTTTTATAGTACTCAAAGTACCGTCTTTTTCTACTATAAAATTTACTTCAACTATTCCTTTTACCGGAATTTCTTCTTCGTAATATTTGAAATTATATCGAATAAATTTCTGAAATCTCTCTATTCCTCCTTCAAAATCAGGTTTTACATCAATTGAATCAATATCGTATATTGTGGTGTCTTTTTTTATTTGAACTTCATTATTATTAATAGATTTATTAACTTCTGAAAGAGACTCGTCAAAGTTATTTTCTTTAGCAATTTTCTGTTCTGTTTTATCTTCTTTTGAAACTTTAGTTTTTGTGGAAGAATTACATTGTGTGAAACAGATCAAAATTAAAATTAGCATCAAAATCTTTTTCATTCTCTTGGATTAATTACATTTTATGAATAATAAAAATCGTCGGTCGATTATGTAAATCTACTTTTAATTTTTTCCAATCTGAAATTTTCATGGTTTTAATAAATTCTGTTGGCAGCGTAATATCTGTCGCAATGCATAAATGTGTTGACGGATTTACGATTTGTAAAATGTCTTCAACTAATTTATTGTTTCTATAAGGTGTTTCAATAAAAATTTGCGATTGGTTTTTATCCTGAGATAATTTCTCAAAATGTCTCAACGCCGATTTTTTCTCGTCTTTGTCAATTGGTAAATAGCCATTAAAAGTAAAACTCTGACCGTTCATTCCAGAAGCCATCATAGCCAATAAGATAGAAGAAGGTCCAACTAAAGGCACAACCTGAATTCCTTTTTCGTGTGCCAGTTTTACAATCACGGCGCCGGGATCAGCAACACCAGGACATCCGGCTTCGCTCATCAATCCCATATTTTTTCCTTCTAATAAAGGTTTTATGAAATCTAAATGTTCGCTTGGTTCTGTTCTTTTGTTTAGGGTAAAAAGCACCAATTCAGACTGCTTTTTTTCAGGATAAACTGCTTTTATAGATTTTCTGGCTGTTTTGTCGTTTTCAACAATATAGTGGTCGATAAGTTCGATTGTTCTTCTTACTGTTTGTGGTAAAACATCCATTGGATCGCTTTCGCCCATTGTGGTTGGAATTAAATAAAGTTTTCCTAGAAGTTTCATTTTTGTGATGTTTTATGATTTAAAGCAAAAATGTATTTTAATTATTTACGAATAACTAAAATACAAATTAAATTATGAATGCTTTTTGATAAGTTTTTGGGCGATAATTTCAGATACTTCGTCCAGCATTTGATATACATTATCAAATCCGTTAACGGCTCCATAATAAGGGTCCGGAACATCTACATTTTCGTCTGGAAATAATTCGTTTAAAATAAGATGAACCTTGTTTTTATGTTCGGGAGTTTTGGCTAGATGTAGGACATCTCGTAAATTCGAACTATCCATAACGTAGATATAATCAAATTCCTCAAAATCAGAAGCTTTAAATTGTCTTCCTTTTTGCCCGTCAATACATAAGCCATTTTTTTGGGCGACGGCAATAGAACGTTTGTCTGGAGCATGACCAACATGCCAAGAACCAGTTCCGGCAGAATCTACACTAAATTTATCAGCAGGTAATTTTGAAGCCAAAATTCCTTCAGCTAAAGGAGATCTGCAAATATTCCCCAAACAAACCATTAAAACTTTTACTGGCATGATTCGCGTTATAGCGTTAGTTTTTTGTTGATATCTTCTACAAATTTCTTAAACTGTTTGTCTGTAGAAACTAAATTATCAACGGTTTTACAAGCGTGTAATACAGTTGCGTGATCACGGTCTCCAATTTGTGAACCAATGTTTGCCAAGGAAGCTTTGGTAAATTTCTTTGCAAAAAACATGGCCAATTGTCTTGCCTGAACAACATGCCTCTTTCTTGTTTTAGATTGAAGCGTTTCAATATCCAGCTGGAAATAATCGGAAACAATTTTTTGGATATAATCAATAGAGATTTCTCTCTTTACGTTTTTAACAAATTTCTCAACTACGCTTTTAGCCAGTTCAATTGTAACTTCCTTTTTATTGAAAGATGACTGAGCGATTAACGAGATAATAGCACCTTCTAATTCTCTTACGTTAGATTTGATATTGCGTGCAACGTATTCTAAAATGTCTTCCGGCATTTCGACACCATCACGATATAAAATATTTTTTAAAATCGAGATACGGGTTTCGTAATCAGGCTGATGAAGCTCAGCAGATAATCCCCATTTAAAACGAGATAATAAACGCTGTTCAATATCCTGCATATCAACAGGGGCTTTATCAGAAGTTAAAATTACTTGTTTTCCGTTTTGGTGCAAATAGTTAAAAATGTGGAAAAATACGTCCTGAGTTCCTGATTTTCCAGATAAAAACTGAACATCATCAATAATCAAAACGTCAATTAATTGGTAAAAGTGAATGAAATCATTACGATTGTTCTTTTTAACCGAATCAATATATTGTTGTGTGAAAATCTCGGCAGAAATATATAAAACCGTTTTTTCAGGATATTTGTCTTTTACTTCAACACCAATAGCATGTGCCAAGTGTGTTTTTCCTAAACCTACTCCTCCAAAAATCAATAACGGATTAAATGAAGTTCCTCCAGGTTTGTTGGCAACAGCCATACCTGCAGAACGAGCTAAACGGTTAGAATCTCCTTCAAGGAAATTATCAAAACTGTAATTAGGATTTAATTGAGACTCAATTTTTAAATTTCTGATTCCAGGAATTACAAAAGGATTCTTAAGTTCAGGATTTAAGTTTTTGAACGGAGCGTCAACCTCTTGCGGTTTCATTGGAACTCTGTTAGAACTTGGCAGCTGCTCGGTAAACGGCTGTTTATTTCCATAAGTGTTCTCCATTTTAATTTTATAGAGTAACTTTGCGTTTTTTCCGAGTTCTTTGGTAAGTGCAACTTTTAATAATTTTACGTAATGCTCTTCGAGCCATTCGTAGAAAAATTTACTTGGTACTTGAATATATAACGCGTTATCGGTTAGCTCAACTGATTTGATTGGTTCAAACCAAGTTTTGTATGCTTGATCTTGAATATTGTCCTTTATAAAAGACAAACAGTTTTCCCATACCGATTGAGCAGTTTTAGTCATAGATTCAAATAAATTTTTATATTATTAATAAAGATTCTCCTGTAAAAAAAGGAGCGATTTTATTCCTTATTTCGGGATAACAAATATGTGAACAAATTTCTGTAAAAAAAAATATTTTGGTATCTAATTTTATAAAAAAATGTTGTAAGAGGACTTGAATAATTTAATTTTTTTTAATACATTAATAATGAAAAATCATCAAACGCAAGTGCGTGTTCGTTACTCCGAAACTGACCAAATGGGAGTCGTTTATCATGGAAATTATGTGCCTTATTTTGAAATCGGACGCGTGGAATGGCTTAGAAACAAAGGGATTTCGTATAAAAGCATGGAAGAAAGCGGTATTGGCCTTCCAATTGTTTCCATGCAGATCAACTATAAAAAATCTGCTCGTTATGATGAGCTTTTAACAATTCATACAACATTCAAAAGTCAGTCATCTGTTAAGATTGAATTTGACTGTGAAATTTATAACGAAGCAAATGAGTTATTAACAACGGCAGTGTTTATTTTAGTATTTATTTCGTTAAAAACGGGCCGCCCGACAGCGCCTCCGGATTATATTTTAGAATTGTTTAAAACGCTGACGTAATTGTTAAAACGGGATACGTTTTTATACTAAATTATATAATTTTAACGTCAATTTCAAACATTAAATCAAAAATGTCGAATATAATTTCGGCATTTTTTTTTCGTGTTTTTGTGATGATTTTCCCAATTGGAAGACCTGAATCTTCATTCATTTCCATTTCCTGAGAAGTTATTTCAAGTTTTTTCTCTTTTATAACACGCATCACTTTGTTCATGTTTTTGTAATCAAAAGAAATTAAAAAATGAACATCAATTGTTTTTTCAATAATTTCACAAACTTCTAATGTCATTTGTGCCGTTGTTCGATACGCAGTAATCAAACCGCCAACACCCAATTTTGTGCCTCCAAAAATACGAACCACTACTAGGAGAACGTTGGTGACTCCAAAAGATTGTATCTGCCCATAAATTGGTGCTCCGGCAGTATTACTTGGTTCTCCATCATCGTTTGCCCGATAAGAAATCTTTGGTGCTGTTCCTAATTGATAAGCATAACAATAATGTACGGCATGAGGATGAAGTTTTCGTAAATCCTCAATAATAGGTTTTACTTCTTCTTCATTTTCTATAGGAAAAGCATAGCCAAAGAATTTACTTCCTTTTTCTTTAAAAAGCACTTCTTCAGATTCTCTGGCAATGGTTTGATACGTATCGTTATATTCCAAATCTAAAATTCTAAATTGTTTTTTTTGCCACAGATTAAAGGGATTAAAAGGATTTTTTTAACTGTTGTAAATAATCTGTGTGAATCCTTTTAATCTGTGGCTAAATATATTATAGTATGTTTTTGTCAAACAAGTTAACAACATCTTCCTTGCCAACTTGTAAATTCCAAACATGTAAGCCTAAAGCTGCTGCTGCATCTGTGTTTTCTTTTTTGTCATCAACAAATAAAGTCTGTTCCGGAACTAAATTATGTTCGTCAATTAAATGTTGATAAGAACTAGCATTCGGTTTTCTCTTTCCAATTTCAAAAGAGAAATGCACTTTCTCAAAGCAATTATAGAAATCAGTATAAAAAGGTACGCCAACCGTTTTTTCGAAAGTGCCAATATGAATAGAATCGGTATTGCTTAATAAAAACAAGCGGTATTTTTTTGAAAGCTCTTTTAGGAAATCTAATCGATAAGAAGGGAAATCTGCTAAAACGGCATTCCAGGCTTTTAGAATTTCTTCTACTGAAGCATTTGGAAGTTGTTTTTGAAATCCATCCACAAAATTATCGTATGAAATATCTCCGGTTTCAAATAATAAATTCAAACGATCCAAATCAGAATTCCATTCTTTCAAGCCTAATTTTTGTAAACCCGAAATTGTTCCTTGCTTGTTTAAATTGATAAAAATATCTCCAAAGTCAAAAATTATAGTATCAATCATGATTTCTTACGTATATTAATTCGTCGTTTTCAATATAGGTTTTAACAGCATTTTTCTTTTGAAGTTCCGGTGCTTTCGTTCCTTTTTCATAAGTGTTCTTTCCAACAAAAATTCGGGCTTCGTCCCAAATATTTTTATCTATAAAAGATTGTAAAGTTTGTCTTCCTCCTTCAATAATTATAGATTGAATTTGATGCTGATATAAAACCGATAAAATATTTTCGATAAGATTTTCATCAAAATCAATCTTTTCAAAAATCGTTTTTTCTGTCGAAATATTGTTTTCAGATTTAGAAAAAACTATCGTTTTAACACTGTCATCAAAAACAAAACTGTCTTTTGATATTCTATTGTTTTGATCTAAAATTACCCGTACCGGATTATTTCCTGACCAATCACGAACATTTAATTTCGGATTGTCATCAATAACCGTTTGTGTTCCTGTTAAAATAGCTTGTTCTTCGCTTCTCCATTTATGAACCAATTGGCGGGAATATTGATTGGTAATCCAAACCGGTTTTCTTTCCTGATCAGTTTCTTTTTCAGGAGCTAAAAATCCGTCCAGACTTTCTGCCCATTTTAGAATAATATAAGGTCGTTTTTTTTGGTGGAAAGTAAAAAAGCGTTTGTTGAGCTCGTTACATTCTTCTTCTAAAATGCCAACTACAACATTTGCTCCGGCTTCAACCAGTTTTTTAATTCCGTTTCCTGCCACTTTTTCGTTTGGATCAACCGTTCCTACCACAACATTTGGGATCTCATTTGCAATAATTAAATCACAGCAGGGAGGGGTTTTTCCAAAATGAGAACAAGGTTCTAAACTAACGTAAATAGTAGCTTTTTTTAATAACGATTTATCTTTTACAGATCTAACCGCATTTACTTCGGCGTGAGGTTCGCCGGATTTTTTGTGCCAGCCCTCGCCAATAATGGTGTCTTCATAAACAATAACGCTTCCTACCATGGGATTTGGGTATGTGGTTCCAAAGCCATTTTTGGCAAGTTCAATGCATCGTTTAATATATTTCTCATGTATATTCACGCTGCAAAAGTAACTATTTTTGAGTTTTGAGTCTAATGTTGAGATGATAGTTATGAAACAATACAAATTGTTATGAAACTATCGGAAAAGTATTTTTATTTTTGTAGATATAAGTGAATAAATAAAATGAAAAATTGGGTTATCAGAAAAATTGAAAAAGAAGACAATCAATCAGTTGCGAAATTAATACGATCTGTTTTTGATGAAATGGAAATTCCAAAAGTAGGTACCGCTTATGAAGATCCATATTTAGATTTAATGTTTGAAGAATATAATAAGCCCAAAGCGGTTTATTTTGTTGTTGAAAGTGAAGGAGAAATTTTGGGATGCGCAGGAATTGCACCTCTAGAGAATGGAGATCCTAAAATATGTGAATTGCAAAAAATGTATTTTTTACCAAAAGTCCGCGGATTAGGAATTGGAAGTAAAATGATGGAGGAATGTTTGGAGAATGCAAGGGATTTTGGATTTGAAAATTGTTACATTGAGACAATGCCTTTTATGCATGCCGCTCAAAAATTATATAAAAAATCAGGATTTGAATATTTAGATGCGCCGTTAGGATGTACGGGGCATGATTCTTGCCCTGTCTGGATGTTGAAAAAATTATAAGCCAATGAAAAAAAATATTTTTGCTATTATTTTAGTTTCTGTTTTATTCTCCTGTAAAGATGCTAAGCAGGAAAAAGTGGTCCAAAATACCCCAACAGTCAAAGATTCAGTAGTTAAAACTGAGGAAATTGAAAATACGGCTGTATCAGAAGAAGTCTTTAAAAAAGAATTCAATATTTTAATACCTCAAAATTACCGAACTTATGAGAATGAAAACCCGGTAAAAGCTTTAAGCCAGAAATGGGTCGAGCTATACCAGGAGAATGGAGAATATTTTTTAGGCAAAGCAAATTTCAAAATTGAAAAAGGATACAGTGAATGTTCCGGTGATTCTACGCTTTCGATTATGCCTGAAAAAAAAGTTTTGTTGTTGATGGATTATCCTAAATTGAAAACAGGAAAAATAAAATCGGTAAAAATAGAAAGAGATAAAATCTGGCCCAAAGAAAAACTGAGTTTTACTTTTAATAATCTGATTTATACTTTACGCGGAGAAGGGAAAGTTTTATCTGAAGAACAAATAAGTACAGATGACGATAAAACAGAGATTTTTAAGAAAGTGGAAGATTATAAATTGTTTATAACGGTTGGAAATAATCCTGAAAAATTACTTTTGACCGAAACTTCGTTTAATGACACTTTTGTTGAGCTCCTTTTTGCGGGTGATATTGACGGCGATGGAAAATTAGATTTTGTTTTTGGAGCAAACAGGGATTATGAAGAAGAACGTGTGATTTTATTCCTTTCGTCAAAAGCTGAAAATGGAGATTCAGTGAAAAAAGTTTCAGAAATAGCCGTGCAGTTCGACTGTTAAATTAAAAAGATTATCTAATAACAGATATATAAAAATGAAAATCAAGCAATATCGTACTCAGTTTATTAAAGAATTATCTTCTTTGTACGATGCGTACGAAGCCGAAAGTTTTTTCTATTTAATTTTAGAAGACAAACACAAACTGCGTCAAATAGATTTGGCTTTAAATCACGAATTGGCTTTTTCCGAAGCCGATTTTGTTGTTTGGGATTCATTGCTGGCACAGTTGAAAAAGGAAGTTCCAATTCAATATTTGCTGGGAAAAACTAATTTCTACGGTCTAGATTTTGAAGTAAACGAAAATGTTTTGATTCCAAGACCGGAAACAGAAGAATTAGTAGAATGGATTATCAGCGAAAATAAAGGAATAGAGAAAAGAGGAAAAATAAAAATTCTGGATATTGGAACAGGAAGCGGCTGTATTGCTGTTTCGCTGGCAAAAAATCTTCCCAATGCAGAAGTATATGCAATTGATGTTTCGAAAAAAGCAATTGAAACCGCTAAACGAAATGCTATTAGAAATGATGTTGAAGTTACTTTTTTGTTTCAGAATATTTTAGAAGCAGAAGAGTTGAAATGTAAATATGATATTATTGTTTCAAATCCCCCTTATGTCCGCAATTTAGAAAAAGAAGAAATCAAGAATAATGTTCTGAATTATGAACCGCATTTAGCTCTTTTTGTAGACGATAATGATGCGTTGATTTTTTACAGGAAAATAGCATCTCTAGCACACAATAATCTTTTGGAAAACGGACAGTTGTATTTTGAAATCAATCAATATTTAGGAAAAGAAATGGTTGATTTGTTAGGTAAAATGGATTTTATAAACATCGATCTCCGAAAAGATATTTACGACAATGACCGAATGATTTCCTGCAAGGTTTCTAAAACCTTGTAGGTATTTTTATTCAATAGCAAAAAATGAAATTACAAATTAGGAATTTTAATGGACATCAAATATCTGAAAGATTTGATATCGAAATTCCTTCTGATGACTCTTCAGATTTAAAGGTTTCCTATGTTGATTTTGAGTTTGATGAAGAACCAAAGCATAACATCACTGCTAAATTTTTTCTTAATGAAAATAATGATGAATTAATTGAGTCGAATTTTTTTCATTTCAAAAATATTGACCTAATTTTCTTCAGATTTATTTATCAATGGGGAATAATTGATTTGAAAAACAGAAGAGTGAAAAGAAATGTAATGGATTACTCCTTAGATTTTCCTTTTTTTTATTTGCATGAAAATTGTATTTTAATTGTGGATGATCTATTTGCTGAAACCATAACATTTGATGGTGAGATAATAGATACAATTCAAAATGAACAGCCTCATGAAATAATTGAGTTTGAAGATTATTTTGAATTTGATATTATAGGAGTTGAGAAAAGAAAACTTATGAAAAATGTTTCAGATTCCTGAAAGGTTTTGGAAACCTTGTAGGAAACATGATGATTACTCGTATCGTAAAGCTTCTATAGGATCTAGTTTTGACGCTTTTATGGCAGGGTATAAACCCGAAACAATGGCAACCATAAAACTGGTGGCAAATGCGGCAAAAATCGCCATCCACGGAATCACGAAAGCAAAACTCATTGCAGCAGCAAAAGCAAAACCTATTAGAATTCCAAGAACAATTCCAACCAAACCGCCAATTTGTCCAATCAATAAAGTTTCAATAAAAAACTGAACGGAAATTGTAATTTTTGTTGCGCCAAGTGCTTTTCTAACACCAATTTCACGGGTACGTTCTGTAACCGAAACAATCATAATATTCATTAAAGCAATTGAAGAACCTAAGATAGTAATGATCGAAATAATCCACGATGCCCAGCCTAAATATTGTGTGATTCCTAAAATTCGGTTGATTAAATCGTCACTTCGGCCAATTCCGAAATTGTTATCACGAACCGGACTTAATTTTCGTACTCTGCGCATTGTACTGGTTGCATTATCGACAGCCTGATCTAAAAGTTCTTTTTTAGAAACCATTACACTAACTGTATAATTAATGTTAGGTGCGGTAAATAAAGAACGTGCTACCTGAATTGGAATTAAAATGCGCAAATCCTGGCTGTTTCCAAAAGTTGAACCTTTCTCTTTTAAAACACCTATGACTTTAAAACGCGCACCACGAATTGAAATTACTTTATCAATTGGATTAACATCTTTTAATAGGCCTTTTTCAAAATCAGAACCTACAACGCAGGAATACGTATTGTTGTCAATATCAAATTGATTAAAAGAACGGCCTAAAGTAGTTTCTAAACCAGAATTTGAAATAAAATGTTCATCAACACCTACAATAGAAATTTCAGGATCAGTTTTAGTGTCTAGATATTTTACTTCGGCTTTTGATGTTGCGGTAAAAGAAAGAGAAGTTTCGGTAAAAGGATATTTGTATTTGTTTTTAAAAGCAACCGCTTCCGGGTACGAAATAATCGGATTAATAACTTCACGTTCTTTTCCGCCACGATTTCGAACCGTATTTTCGTATTGATTAATGTTGAAAGTATTCGCTCCCATTGAGGCAAAATTGGTCGAAACCGTATTTTCAAGTGCGGTTACAACAGTAAGAATTCCTACCAAAGCGGTAATCCCAATTGCGATAATTAAAACTGTAAGAATGGTTCGTAATAATTGAGTTTTGATAGAACCAAAAGCAATTCGGATATTTTCTTTAAATAATTTTAGCATCATGACCAATTTGTCACGAAAATACGGTTTTTGTTACAAGTTTGTTTTCGAACCGCTATTATTTATTTTAAAAAGTAAGATATTTGCAGGCGATTTTAAATTAAGTCGAAAGTTGGAAAGGCATTAAGTCGAAAGTGTAAAAAACCAACAATCAAAAAAATCTAAAAATAAATAATTTTAAAGGTTTTAGATTTTAAGTTTCAAAGAAATCTAAAATCTAAAATCAGAAATGTAAAATAAACAGAAAGATGGCTTCAAAACCAAGTATTCCAAAAGGAACCAGAGATTTTTCACCAGCAGAGGTGTCAAAACGTCAATATATTATTCAGACTATAAAAACTAATTTCGAAAAATTTGGTTTTCAGCCAATCGAAACGCCTTCGTTTGAAAATTCAGATACCTTAATGGGAAAATATGGAGAAGAAGGGGATCGTTTGATTTTTAAAATTCTGAATTCAGGTAACTTTTTTTACAATAAAAGTAAAATTGAACTGCCGGAATCAATAGAAGAATTACAGATAAATTCAGCTGAAAAAATAAGTTTAGAGCAAAGAATCGAATTGAATAAATTCACTGGAAAAATTTCTGAAAAAGCGCTGCGTTACGATTTGACAGTTCCATTTGCAAGATACGTTGTACAGCACCAAAGTGAAATTGAATTTCCTTTTAAAAGATATCAAATTCAGCCGGTTTGGAGAGCTGATAATCCGCAAAAAGGCCGTTTTAGAGAGTTTTTTCAATGTGATGCCGATGTTGTGGGTTCAAAATCACTATGGCAGGAAGTTGAATTGGTTCAATTATACGATACCGTTTTTACGGCTTTGGGTTTAGAAGGCGTTACAATCAAAATCAATAACCGAAAAATATTATCTGGAATTGCTGAAGTAATTGGTGCTTCAGATAAATTAATCGATTTTACAGTTGCACTTGATAAATTAGACAAAATTGGTGAAGACGGTGTAAAGAAAGAAATGATCGAAAAAGGAATTTCTGAAGAAGCTTTGGTAAAAGTACAGCCTCTTTTTAGTTTCTCTGGAACTTTCGCAGATAAAATTAAGCAGCTTTCAGAATTATTAGCTGAATCAGAAGAAGGAATGAAAGGTGTTGAAGAATTGAAATTTATTTGTGACAATGTTGCAGATTTAGGATTGTCAACTGCAATTTTAGATCTTGATGTAACTTTGGCACGCGGATTAAATTATTATACGGGAGCTATTTTTGAAGTTGGAGCACCAAAAACAGTTGCAATGGGGTCTATTGGCGGCGGCGGAAGATACGACGATTTGACTGGTATTTTTGGTTTGAAAAATATGAGCGGTGTCGGTATCTCTTTTGGATTGGATCGTATTTATTTGGTTTTAGAAGAATTACAATTGTTTCCAGAAACTGTTGCAGCGACTTCAAAAGCAATATTCATTAATTACGGAGATAAAGAAGCTTTGTACGCTTCAAAAGCGATTCAGAAATTAAGACAGGAAAATATAAAAGTAGAATTGTATCCAGATAATGTAAAAGTTGGAAAACAATTTCAGTATGCAGATAAACGCTTGATCCCTTTTGCAGTAATTGCCGGTGATCAGGAAATTGCTTCAAATACTTATTCACTTAAGAATTTAGTAACAGGCGAGCAGGTTTCTGTTGATTTCGAAGGATTGAAAAATGCTTTGTTAGGTTAACTGTTTGGGGTGAAGGTTTTTTGCCACAGATTATATAGATTAAAAAGATTTTTTTTTCACGCAGATTAGGCAGATTTTAGCAGATTTAATTTTTATATTAAATAAATCGGCTTTAATCTGCCTAATCTTTTTAAATCTGCGTGAAATAAAATTTTTTAGTAATAAGTAAATATATTTTCAACAATTGAAAAAAAACTTTGTTAGGTTAACTATTTGGAACGGAGCTTTTTGTCGCTGAGTGCACAGATTTAAAGGATTTTCTTTTTAAATCTCTCCGTGAAATAGTTGCTGGAGAAGAAAAAAAACTTTTAATTTGCCGACCTTAAGTTACGGGCGTAGTTCAAGGGTAGAATAGCGGTCTCCAAAACCGTTGATGGGGGTTCGAATCCCTCCGCCCGTGCAATATTTCTTACCGCAAAGAGCGTAAAGGGTTTTTACCAAGAATACTTAAAAATATAAAGTTCGCAAAGCTAGATCGATACAAAGCTTTGCGAACTTCTTTTTTTATAAAAGTTAAAGTGAAAAAATCTTAGGGTTCTTTGCTGTAAAATTTTTTCAAAAAAGCATAAAAAAAAGCTTCGTCTCTATAAGGCGAAGCTTTTTTTAATATAAGGTAAACTTGAATTAATAATTATTTATGAGGCCGAAGCCAACCCTTAAATTCAATTTTGATAGGTAATAATTTAGTTCTTACTTTGGATACCAAATATACGACAAACTAAAACGTAATAGTCTTAAAATTATAATAAAATTTTACAGTCTGCTTTAAGATTTTAAAAGTCTCATAATTAATAAAGTGACAATTTGACATTTTATAACATTTGGCAGTACTTTTGCAATCCAACAGAAAGAAATAAAAAATGAAGTTTAAGAATATTTTTAAAAATAAAAGTAATATGACTACGGAAAATACAGAGTTCGATCAGGAATTAGATGATGTAACGTTAGAGAACAATGCCAACGGTGAACAGTTAATTGTTGAAGAATTAAGTGTTGAAGAGCAATTGGCTCAAGACTTGGCAAAGGAAAAAGATAAGTTTTTGAGATTATTTGCCGAATTTGAAAATTACAAAAAAAGAACTTCTAAAGAACGTATCGATTTGTTTAAAACTGCAAACCAAGAAGTTTTGTTAGCAATGCTTCCTGTTTTGGATGATTTTGACAGAGCGATTGTAGAAATCAACAAATCTGAAGATGAAAATTTAACTAAAGGTGTTGAGTTGATTCACGAAAAATTAAAAAACACTTTGGTAACTAAAGGTTTAGAGCAGGTTGATGTAAAAGCAGGTGATGCTTTTAATGCTGATTTTGCTGAGGCAATTACCCAAATTCCGGCTCCGTCTGAAAAATTAAAAGGTAAAATTGTTGATGTTATTGAAAAAGGATACAAATTAGGAGACAAAATTATTCGTTTCCCTAAAGTAGTAATCGGAAACTAAAAAATGCAAGTAAAATTCTAAAAACCAATTTTTTAATATTGGAATTTGGAATTTATTATTTGGAATTTAAACCTAATTATGAAAAAAGATTTTTACGAAATACTAGGCATTTCAAAAAATGCTGATGCTGCCGAAATTAAAAAAGCTTACCGAAAAAGTGCGCTAAAATATCACCCTGATAAAAATCCGGGCGACAAAGAGGCAGAAGAAAACTTCAAATTAGCGGCAGAAGCTTATGAGGTTTTAAGTGATCCGCAGAAAAAAGCAAAATACGACCAGTATGGACATCAGGCATTTGATGGTTCTGGCGGATTTGGCGGTGGTCACGGCGGTATGAATATGGATGACATTTTCAGCCAGTTTGGCGATATTTTTGGCGGCGGATTTGGCGGATTCGGAGGCGGAGGCGGAGGTCCTCGCCGTGCAAAAGGAAGCAATCTTCGAATTAAAGTAAAATTGACTTTAGAAGAAATTGCAAATGGAGTGGAGAAAAAAGTAAAAGTAAAACGTAAAGTTCAGGCAAAAGGTGTAACGTATAAAACTTGTACAACTTGTAATGGTCAAGGTCAGGTAATGCGTGTAACCAATACCATTTTAGGAAGAATGCAATCTGCATCAACTTGTCCTGCTTGTGGTGGTTCTGGTCAAATTTTAGATAAAAGACCTTCTGAGGCAGATGCACAAGGAATGGTTCAGGAAGACGAAACAGTATCAATCAAAATTCCCGCTGGAGTTGTTGACGGAATGCAGTTAAAAGTTTCTAATAAAGGTAACGATGCACCGGGAAATAGTATTCCGGGTGATTTAATTGTGGCTATTGAAGAAGTAGAACACGAATTCCTTAAACGTGAAGGTGAAAATGTTCACTTCGATTTATATATCAGTTTCCCGGAAGCAGTTTTAGGAGCTTCAAAAGATATTGAAGCAATCAATGGAAAAGTTCGTATTAAACTGGAAGAAGGAATTCAATCTGGAAAAATACTAAGATTAAAAGGAAAAGGAATTCCAAGTTTAAATGGTTACGGAAGCGGAGACTTATTAGTTCACGTAAACGTTTGGACTCCAAAAACTTTAAATAAAGAACAAAAACAATTCTTTGAAAATGCTTTAAACGACGAACATTTTGTTCCAAGTCCTGAAAAGTCAGAGAAATCATTCTTCGAAAAAGTAAAAGATATGTTCTCATAATATGAAATTTTTCTAAAATGTTTATATAAAATTAAAACCCATTCTACACAAATAGAATGGGTTTTTTGCGTATTATAATGTAGATTCGCTATGAATTATTTACTTTTACAGAGTGCTGGCAAAAAAAAAAAAAGCCACTAAAAGAAAACCTAAAAAATAAAATGAGCAACTTACTTGAAGTACATAAAGTCGTAAAACAATATGGCGATTATGTAGCGCTTAACGAAGTTTCATTAAATGTGCCAAAAGGCAGTATATATGGACTTTTAGGTCCAAATGGAGCTGGAAAAACTTCCCTTATCAGAATCATCAATCAAATTACAATGCCAGATAGCGGTGAAGTAATTTTGGATGGAGAAAAACTACAGCCAAAACACGTACAGACAATTGGTTATCTTCCTGAAGAAAGAGGATTGTACAGTTCTATGAAAGTAGGGGAACAATGTTTGTATCTTGCGCAAATGAAAGGTCTTTCGAAAGCCGAAGCCAAAAAGCAATTGGATTATTGGTTTGATCGTTTAGGGATTCAAGGCTGGTGGAACAAGAAAATCCAGGAACTTTCGAAAGGAATGGCACAGAAAATTCAGTTTGTAGTTTGCGTACTGCACCAACCAAAACTATTAATTTTTGATGAGCCTTTTTCTGGTTTTGATCCTGTAAATGCCAATATTATAAAAGATGAAATTTTGGCATTAAAAGAACAAGGATCCACTATTATTTTTTCGACACACAGAATGGAAAGTGTAGAAGAACTTTGTGATCATATTGCTTTAATCCATAAATCAAATAAACTGATCGAAGGAAAAGTAGGCGATGTAAAACGTCAGTTTAAAACCAACAGTTTTGAAGTAGGAATTCTGACTAATAATGTTGAAGGTTTAATGTATGATATTACGCAGAAGTTTACAGTTTCGCCTGCCAATTTTAAATCGCTAAACGACGATTTAAAATTAAACATTCAAATAGGAAATGCAACGCCAAATGAGTTATTAAATATTTTGACGCAACGCGGACAAGTAACACATTTTGTAGAAAAAATCCCGAGTGTAAACGATATTTTTATTCAAACAGTTACTGAAAACAAAGTTTAGATTTCATATTTCAGATTTTAGAGTGAAAACCTAAAATCTAAAATCTAAAGTCAACAATCTAAAATCTAAAATCAAGAAATGAGTATTATTTCATTAATTATAAAAAGAGAATTTATTGCCAAAGTCCGCAATAAATCTTTTGTTGTCATGACTTTTTTGAGTCCGCTTTTATTTGTGGCGATAGCTGTTTTTATTGGCTATTTGAGCTCAATGAAAGCCGAAACAAAGCGTATTGCCATTCATGACGAAACGGGACTTTTTGCTTCCGATTTTTTAAAAGAAAATAAAAAAGGGGCTGAATTTAAATACTATAATTTATCTGAAATTGATGTAAAAGCTTTAAAAGACAGCATTACAAAAGAAAATTTCAGCGGATTGATTGTTATCCCAAAAACAAATAATACAAAAGATTTAGAAGGTAAAATTGAATTTATTTCGAATAACAGTCCAAGTATTTCTTTTATAGAAAACACACAGGATATCATTGGTACAAAAATAACCAAACTAAATCTTGAAAGCGCCAAACTAGACACGCTGGCTATTCAAAAAGCACAGTCAAATGTGAATATTCATTTGGTTAAAGCTTCGGGAGAGGAAAGCTTGAAAGGCTTAAATGAAATAAAAATCGGAATTGGCGGTGCCTTTGGTTACTTGATTATGATGTTTATTATCATTTATGGAAATATGGTAATGAGAAGCGTAATTGAAGAAAAAACAAATAGAATTATTGAAATCATTATTTCATCAGTAAAACCATTTCAGTTAATGATTGGTAAAATTGTAGGAACTTCATTGGCCGGAATTTTGCAATTTATGATTTGGGCTGTTATTGGTTTAGGGTTAATGTTTGCAGCTTCGGCATTTTTTGGTGTAAATGTTGGACCAACAGCCAGAATTTCTCCAGAACTAATGCAATCGGCACAACAGGAACTTTCAGGTTCAGCACAAATGTATATTGCTGAGTTGTGGAATCTTCCAATTGCCAGTATTATAATTGGTTTTATAGTTTATTTTATTGGAGGATATTTTCTATACAGTTCTTTTTATGCTGCAATTGGGGCTGCAGTCGACAATCAAACCGATTCGCAGCAGTTTCTTCTGCCTATATTAATGCCTTTAATTTTAAGTGTATATATCGGATTTTTTACGGTTGTAAATGATCCACACGGAACTGTTGCCGTTGTGTTTTCTATGATTCCGCTTACTTCGCCAATAGTTATGTTAATGCGTATTCCGTTTGGCGTGCCATGGTGGCAAATCGCAATTTCGGTATCATTATTGTTTGCAACCTTTTTCCTTGTAGTTTGGTTTGCTGCAAAAATTTACCGTGTAGGTATTTTAATGTATGGAAAAAAACCAACGTGGAAGGAATTGTATAAATGGCTTAAATATTAATTTTTTTGGAGTTGCTAAGGTTCTAAGGTGCTAAGATGCTAAGATTTTTTTTAGCTTCTTTTAGAAAAACCTCAGAACCTTAGTAGCTTAGAACCTCAGAACCTTAAAAAAATGAGTAAAATACTAATTGTAGAAGACGAAGCAGCGATCAGAAGAGTTTTGGTAAAAATATTATCAGAAGAAAATGACTCGTATCAGGTTGATGAAGCTGAAGATGGAGCTGCGGGACTTGAAAAAATAAAAAACAACGATTACGATTTGGTTTTGTGCGATATCAAAATGCCAAAATTAGATGGTGTTGAGGTCTTAGAAGAAGTAAAAAAGATAAAACCGGAAATTCCAATGGTTATGATTTCGGGTCATGGCGATATGGAAACGGCGATTCATACGATGCGTTTGGGGGCTTTTGATTATATTTCGAAACCGCCAGATTTAAATCGTTTATTAAATACAGTTCGTAATGCTTTAGATAAAAAACAATTAGTTGTAGAGAATAAAATTCTAAAGAAAAAAGTCAGCAAAAATTACGAAATGATAGGCGAGAGCGAGTTAATTAATCATATCAAAGTAATGATTGATAAAGTAGCTCAAACCGAAGCCAGAGTTTTGATTACGGGGCCAAACGGAACCGGAAAAGAATTAGTGGCGCATCAATTGCATGAAAAAAGCGAACGTGCTAATTTCCCTTTAATTGAAGTAAACTGTGCGGCGATTCCGAGTGAATTGATTGAAAGTGAATTGTTCGGACACGTAAAGGGAGCTTTTACATCGGCAGTTAAAGATCGTGCTGGAAAGTTTGAAGCGGCTGATAAAGGAACTATTTTCTTAGATGAAATTGGAGACATGAGCCTTTCGGCGCAAGCCAAAGTTTTAAGAGCACTTCAGGAAAGTATGATAACGAGAGTGGGTGCCGATAAAGATATTAAAGTTGATGTTCGTGTAGTTGCGGCAACCAATAAAGATTTAAAAACAGAAATTGCCGAAGGCCGTTTTCGTGAAGATTTATACCATCGTCTGGCTGTTATTTTGATAAAAGTACCGCCATTAAACGAAAGACGCGATGATATTCCGGCTTTGATACGACACTTTGCAGCTAAAATCGCTTCAGAACAAGGAAACGTGGTTAAAGTATTTTCGGCGCAAGCCATAAAATTATTACAGGAATACGATTGGACAGGAAATATTCGTGAACTTCGAAATGTGGTAGAAAGATTAATCATTTTAGGAGGAAATGAAATCTCTGAAAATGATGTAAAAATGTTTGCCAGTAAATAATGATTTAGTTTTCAATCTGAAATCTAAAATCATAAATCTAAAATTTAGAAATGAAACTAAAAAAAATAAACGAGAAATTACAAGATGCTTTAATTGAAAATGGTTTAACCGAAGCAAACATTTTGCAGATGGAAACTTTTTCAACCATAAAAAGTGGTGCGGATTGTATTGTTATTTCTCCAGAAAAAAGCGGAAAAACAACTACAATTGTTTTGAATGTGATTCAGCAATTGGCAGGAAAAACCGAAGAATCACCTCGCGCTTTGATTATTGTTGAAGATAAAGCAAAAGTGCTTGAAATGGAAGAGCTTTTTGAGAAATATGGAAAATATACTAATCTGGAGGTTTATGGTGTTCATGACAAAGGCGACATGGATTATGATAAAAACTATGTTTCTACAGGAATTGATGTTTTAATTGGTACACCAAATAAATTAAGTGATATGTTCTCTACGGCGGGGTACAACGTAAACCGTTTAAAAATGTTTATTTTGGATGATGCTGACCCAATTTTGAAATTGCGTCATGAAACCAAAATTATGCGTATTTCAAATAGTATTGCAAAAACCCAACGTTTGATTTTTGCTGAAACTTTGACAGAACGTATCGAAATTTTGGCAGATAAAATGTTGCTGGAGCCTTATTTATTTGATATGGATGAAGAAGGTGAGGAAGAACTTGACGAAGAGGAAGACGATATTGAGGAAGAGTAAATAGTCGGAACTTATAGTCTCAGTCGCAGTTTACAGTCACGGTTTACAAGCTTCACTGAAAACTGTGACTGAGACTGAAAACTAACTAATAAATATGGAGATTTTTAAAACACTTAAATTTTTTTCAATCGTACTTTTGTGCTTTTTTCTGATTATTTATGTTTTGATAATTTCTTATGTTTACTTTAATCAGGTTCAATTGGTTTTTCATAGTTCTAGATTGCCAAAAGAGTATAAGTTTGATTATCAGCAAAAGTTTGAAGAGATAAACATCAAATCATTTGACGGAACTATCCTTAACGGATTATTATTTAAGGCTGAAAATTCTAAAGGATTAGTTTTTTATCTTCATGGAAATGCCGGAACACTTGAAACCTGGGGAAAAATCGCCAAAATATATACTTCATTAGGATACGATATCTTTATTTTAGATTATAGAAGTTTTGGAAAAAGCGAAGGAACAATTGAAGATGAAGAACAATTGTCAAAAGATATTTCGATCGTTTATAAATCAATTTCTAAAAGATATTCAGAAGATAAAATTATAATTGCCGGATATTCTATTGGTTCTG
Organism: Flavobacterium sp. HSC-32F16; assembly: GCF_024171645.1. GTDB lineage: Bacteria > Bacteroidota > Bacteroidia > Flavobacteriales > Flavobacteriaceae > Flavobacterium. The sequence continues at coordinate 38,555 of NZ_JALKAC010000004.1, forward strand.
GATTCGCCGCAAAGCTGGCTGTAGAGAATAAACCAAAAGCTTTAATGCTTCAGGCTCCTTATTATAATTTTTTAGAGTTATCAAGTTCCCGAGTTCCGTTATTTCCTGATTTTATGAAAAAGTTTAGTTTGGAAACCAATGTGTATCTTCCAAAAGTAAAAGCTCCAATTTATATTTTTCACGGAACGGACGATCAATTAATTCCTTTTAATAATTCAGTTCGGCTAAAAGAACTTTTAAAATCAAAAATCAATTTGTATCCTTTGCAAAATCAAGGTCATATTGGCGTAAATGAGAATGAAGATTTTCAAAATCAGTTAAAAATCATATTAGAATAAATTAATAATTATAAAAAATAAATGCCATGGGATTAATGAAGGTGTATTCAGGAAGTGAAATACTTGCAATTGCTTTGCAGGAAAGATTAGAAGAAGCTGGAGTAGAAACAGTGAAAAAAGATAATATTCAATCGGCTCGTTTAGGAGGTTTTGGCGGTACAGATTTGGCTGTTGAGGTTTTTATTCAGGAAACAGATTTTGCAAAAGCAAATCCGGTTATTGAAGAGTTTAGAATGAGTCTTTAAAAGTATTCAGTATTCAGTCGCAGTTTTCACTTTACAATGCAAAATTGCCTGCTGCGACTGAAAACTGTGACTGAAAACTAAAAAATAAATGCAATACAAAATGTTAGTGCTCGACATGGATGATACCTTGTTGACAGACGATCACAAAATTTCTGATTTAAATAAAAAAGTATTGTTAGAAGCGCAGGCAAAAGGAGTTCATGTAGTTTTGGCTTCTGGACGCCCTACTTCGGCAATGACGGCTTATGCTAAAGAGCTGGAATTGGATTTAAACGATTCTTATATGATTTCGTTCAATGGAGCGATTATCAGCCGTGTTAAGGATGATTTGGTTTTATTTGAACAAAAGCTGACGGTTGAACAAATTCATGATTTGTACGATTACAGCGTTAAAATGAAAACCCATATTATTACTTATCTGGATAATGAAATTATAAGCGAAACGGATTCTGAGTATATAGAAGTAGAAAAAGAAATTACCGGAATGGCGCATAATAAAGTGGCTAGTTTTAAAGATTATGTTAAAAGGCCTGCTGTAAAATGTATTTTATTAGAAAATCCCGCTTATCTAAAAGAAGTTGAAAAAGATTTATTAATTGCTATGCCGCATTTGAGTGTTTCAATGTCTAAACCTTTTTTTCTGGAAGCGGCACAAAACGGTATTGATAAAGCGGCGAGTTTAAGACTTTTAGCAGAAAAGCTGGGTGTTCTTCAAAGTGAAATAATTGCAGTTGGAAATGCCGGAAATGATTTAACCATGATTGAATATGCCGGTTTGGGTGTTTGGGTAGATAATGTAACGCCTGAATTACGTGATAAAGCAGATTTAATTGTAGCTTCAAACAATAACGATGGTGTTGCAGAAGTAGTGCAAAAATATATTCTTAATTAAAGTATAATGAAAAATCCAATCGAAACAGAACGTTTGTTATTAAGGGAAGTGATTTTTTCTGATGTGGATGGAATGTTTGAGTTGGATTCTAATCCGAATGTTCATATTTACGTTGGCAATAAGCCGGTAACCACTATTGAACAAAGTGCAGCATACATCGAAAATCTTCAACAGCAATATAAAGACTATGGAACCGGTCACTGGGCTGTTGTTCTTAAAGAAACCAATGAGTTTATTGGCTGGTCAGGAATAAAATTTATTACTGATGAAATTAATAACCATCAAAACTTTTATGAAATTGGTTATCGTTTTATAGAAAAGCATTGGGGTAAAGGGTATGCAACCGAAGCCGGAAAAGCTTTTATAGATTATGCTTTCGGTGAAATGAAAGTTGATGCAATATATGCTTATGCAGATGAAGGTAATGAAAATTCAAGAAAAATTCTTGAAAAGCTGGGCTTACAATATGTAAACTCTTTTGAATATGAAGGAGAAATTGAGGTCTGGTATGAATTAAAAAATCCAAACCTTTAATTTTCATGCTAAAGAAATGCGCTCCAAATCTTTGTAAGCTTATAAAAACCTGCAAAGATTTGGAAAACGTAGTTTCTTTTAAATTATTTTTTTGCTACAGAAACAAAATACTTGTTTCCGTCACCCATTGTAAGTTTTACACGTTCGTCGCAAAGATCGATTGCAAAATTTGCACTTTCGTAGCAGCTGCAAGTCGTGTTTTTGTCCTTAGACATTTCAGTTTTACAATTGTTATTTTTAAAAGTAGCCAATTGAGGTGTATACAAACTTACTAAATCAGTAGAAGCAGTTACTAATGAAATAATACTTGCTGAATTGTTGTTTGTAATTCTATACACAATTCTGTCTGTATAGTTTACTTCGTTTACAGTTACTTTACGGATATAAGTATAAGCTGTAGATCCTTCACCTGGTTCCTTTACTTCAAATTTAAATCCAACCGCACGAATGGCAATATCAAATTGAGACTGAGAATTTAAACTCGCCCAGTTTGTTAAAGTACTAATAGAAGGAAATGGATTAGCAGTTGCAGCAGGAGTATTAGTTTGCGCTTGCGAACTAAAAATGGTTAAGAACATCAAGCAGATTGTGGGTAAAAATGCTTTCATAGTGGAGCTTTAATTTTTTAATTTTTGCCTACTCTTTCTGGTTTTCGGCGTTCCCATTCGTTTTTTGGTAACAAAACAACAACATAACGTTTGAAATTCAAAATTGTTATGTATGATTTGTTATAATATTAATATAAACAGTCAATTTTTTTATATTTCTAATTAAATCGCGTAAAATATCTAAACAAAGCTAAATGTAAGAAAATTTAAATTTAAAAATCAAAAAAATGTATTTTATCGATAAAATTTGCACTTAATCGATGTTTTTGTCATTTTATTCTTATTGAATCAATTTTTGTTTTCTCATCAAACAATAAAAAATCGTATGAACTTTTTTTAATAGTATACTTTTTATGTACACATTAAAATAGATGTTTAATGCAAATTGTTGATATATAGTGTATTATTGATTTTATTATACAGAATATTGTATGTAAATTTGCAAACTCTTCAAAAGAGATGTAAATATAATATCTTACCACTATAAATGTAGTGTATTCCTATGGAAAATAGAAAAAAAGTTGCTTTTTATACGCTTGGCTGTAAATTAAATTTCTCAGAAACGTCTACGATCGCCAGAAACTTCAATGACGAAGGTTTTGATCGTGTCGATTTTGAAGATGTTGCAGACATATATGTCATCAATACTTGCTCTGTAACCGATAATGCTGATAAGCAGTTTAAGCAGGTTGTAAAAAAAGCAATGAAGTTAAACGACAAAGCTTTTGTAGCTGCAGTTGGATGTTATGCGCAGTTAAAACCAGAAGAATTAGCTGCAGTTGATGGTGTTGATTTGGTTTTGGGAGCTACCGAGAAATTTAAAATTACAGATTATATTCATGATTTGAGCAAAAATGATATGGGTGAAGTTCACTCATGCGAAATTGCCGAAGCTGATTTTTATGTAGGAAGTTATTCTATTGGCGATCGTACTCGTGCTTTCTTAAAAGTTCAGGATGGCTGCGATTATAAATGTACCTATTGTACAATTCCGTTAGCACGCGGTATTTCAAGAAGTGATGCTTTAGAAAATGTTCTAAAAAACGCCAAAGAAATTTCGGCTCAAAATATTAGAGAAATTGTTTTAACCGGTGTAAATATTGGAGATTACGGAAAAGGCGAATTCGGAAATAAAAAACACGAACATACTTTTCTTGATTTAGTTCAGGCTTTAGATAAAGTGGAAGGAATTGAACGTCTTCGTATTTCATCGATTGAACCGAATTTATTGAAAAACGAAACAATCGAATTTGTTTCAAAGAGCAGAACTTTTGTACCACATTTCCATATTCCTTTACAATCAGGAAGCAATGATATTTTGAAATTAATGAAACGTCGTTATTTACGTGAAATATACACAGACCGGGTAAACAAAATTCGCGAAGTTATGCCTGATGCCTGTATTGGTGTTGACGTAATTGTTGGTTTCCCTGGTGAAACCGATGAACATTTCTTAGAAACCTATCATTTCTTAAATGAAATGGATATTTCGTATCTGCACGTTTTTACTTATTCTGAAAGAGATAATACAGAAGCTGTTGGAATGGACGGTGTTGTGCCTGCAAATGTAAGAGCAAAACGAAGTAAAATGCTACGCGGATTGTCTGTAAAAAAACGCCGTGCTTTTTACGAAAGCCAGATAGGAACCAATAGAACGGTTCTTTTTGAAGGAGAAAATAAAGAAGGTTACATTCATGGTTTTACAGAAAACTATGTAAAAGTAAAAACACCATGGAATCCGGAATTGGTAAACACCCTGCAGGAAATCAATCTAACGAAAATTGATGAAGACGGAAGTGTTCGTTTGGAATTTTTAAACAAATTGGCGGAAGCTTAAAAAAATATACAGATAAATACAAAAAGCCTCTTTAAGAGGCTTTTTGTATTTGTAATTACTTCTGATTCTCACTAATCACCAATTTCAAAGAATTAATATAATCCGTATCAAATTCAATAACTCTGATTTTCTCAGGATTAAAACTCAATTCTCCGCCAAAATTACCTCTTGTATCAAGAAAATTAATTAAAAGTTCTTCCTCTGTCAAAGAAATCAGTTTGCCTAAATAAGCCGATTTTGCAGACTTTTTAGAAATCTGGAAAATTCCGTGTTGATTGTTGATGAAATTTAAAATGGAGTTCAAATCCCGAATCGGAATAATATCTTCTGCATTTGTTTTTAAACCTTTTAAACGAATCACTTTTTCGGTGAAAGCCAAATCCTGATCTCGGTGAATTTCTTCTATATTTTTGTTTTTCAGAATTACATAACCATCCAAAATATAATCAACAGGATTGTTTCGGAGTAAAATCCAATCATCAGAGTAATCAATAAGAAAGCCAGTAAAGATTTCTTTCTTGTCCTGAAATTCTATGGCAATTAATTGTCTTAAATATTGTTCCATTTGATTTTGTGTTAAGGCTGTTAAGAACTTTGTCAAAGTTTAAGACCCTGACAAAGCTGCGGAGGAATATTTTTATGGATTTGTTGACCAAATACTGCTGTTCTTAATAAAAACTCTGCGATTTAATTTCAACTGTGCGATAATTAGGTCTGCCATATCTTCAGACTGCATTACTTTATCAGGATTTCCGTCGGTTAAGTTTAGATCTTTTGCCATATCAGTTGCAACGGTACTTGGTGTTAAAGCGGTAACACGAATGTTGTGTTTTCTCATTTCCTGCATCAAAGAATCGGTTAAACCTAAAACAGCAAATTTAGAAGCGCTGTAAGCACTTGTCAAAGCATTTCCGTTTAAACCTGCAGTTGATGAAATGTTAATAATATCACCCGTTTGTCTTTCAATCATATTCGGAATAATGGCACGTGTTGTATAATACGTTCCCATTAAGTTTACCTGAATGATTTTTTCAAAAGCAGCAGGTTCTAAATCCAGAAATTTTCCAAAAGAAGCGATTCCTGCGCTGTTAATTAAAATGTCGATATGTTTAAATTCGGCTAAAGCTTTTTCAACAGCAGAATTGATAGAATTAATATCAGAAACATCAGCAGATAGAGCCAAAGATTTAACGCCTAGTTTATTGGTTTCAGCAGCTAATTGATCAATATCGGCCTGAGTTCTTGAAATTAGAATTAAGTTTACACCTTCTTTTGCCAAAGCAATTGCAACTGCTTTTCCAATTCCTTTACCCGCGCCGGTAATAAGCGCATTTTTATTTTTTAAGTCTGTCATGATTTATTTTTTAGAAATGCAGAAAGCATCATTTTAAGTCTAACAAAAATAAAACTTTTGCCAGCTAAAATGATGCTTTCTTATGTTTTCTTAATCTAAGTTTAACAACTTTATTATTCCTTCAAAACCATGTCGATACACATTACGGCTGCAAGGATTAATTGTCTAAGCGGACTGTCTGATGCTACAGTTTCTTCAATTTGAAGCACATAGTTGTCAGCGCTGGTAAAAAACTCTTTACCTAATCCAGCCCATTTTTTACTTACCTGAGCCAGTTGTTTGTTTTCGTGTGAGAATTTAAAATCCCAGCCAGTCCATTTTCCCTGTAATGTTGCAGCAGGTTTTTCATTTTTATCTAGAATATCAAATTTACCGCCAATAGAAAAGAACTTTTGTTTGAAGGTTCCAATTAATCTGTCCTTTTCGTCAAAAACTTCAACTGTCGAACGGAAGATAGCGACTCCTCTTTTTACAGAAATTAATTTTTCGCCAGTAGCCGTTGTAATTTCAATATTAAAAGGCGTTGCTCTTTTGTAATCTGTAAAACGAAAAACTTTAGTAAAGAAACCAAGATTGTTTTCTCGGCAGTTCATTATAATTTGGTTCGTTTGAGGATCGTAAATATCATAATTGTTAGCGGCTTTAAACATTCCGACATGTTCTTTAACTAAAAATAGATTTTGGCTTAAAATTGGGTTCATACGTTTATATAAAATTTAGTGTTTTGAATAAAGCCCAAATGTAAAGAAATATTTATTAATTATATTGTTCCGAAGTTTCAACAAGACGAATAAATTCGGCTTTATAGCCTCCTTTGTCGAATGACATTCCTTCTTGTGCTAAATCGACAATGCTTTCTGAAGATTTTTCAGAAATTAATTTTGAATCTCTTAATTTTAATCCAAACCAAGCCACGGCTGTACTGAATTTAAAATCATCACTCGCTTTATCTAAACTAACTGATCTGTTATTGATTATCTGAACCATTTCGATACTTTTTTCACCTTCTGGTTTTTTGTAGCGGAATTTTATTGTAGCCAGTTCAGTACTGTAATTAGCAGAATTGGTTTCGGTTTTGGTGTATTTTAAATCATCAGGCTGTACGTTTAAAAAATCACTTTTTACACCGGCAGGAATAATTTCATACAAAGCCGTAACGGTATGATTACTTCCTAATTCTCCAGCATCAATCGCGTCGTTTTTAAAATCTTCGGGACGAAGTTTTCTGTTTTCGTAACCAATCAATCGATAGGCCTGAACTTGTTTTGGATTGAATTCAATCTGGATTTTTACATCTTTTGCAATGGCAAACATAGAACCTTTAAATTCTTTTCCTAAAAAGCGGTTGGCTTCCTGAATGTTATCGATATAGGCATAATTTCCGTTTCCTTTATCAGCAAGAATTTCCATTTTGCTGTCTTTGTAATTTCCCATTCCGTAACCTAAACAAGTTAAGAAAACGCCTGATTTTCTTTTCTCTTCGATTAGTTTTTCCATGTCAGAATTAGAAGAACTTCCTACGTTAAAATCTCCGTCGGTTGCCAGAATTATACGATTGTTACCGCTTTTAATGAAATTTTCAGTGGCAATTTTATAGGCTAGTTCAATTCCTTCGCCTCCGGCCGTACTTCCTCCAGCTTCTAATTTATCAAGAGCTTTGATGATTGTTTTTTTCTCACTTCCAGAAGTTGGAGGCAAAACCATTCCTGCAGCTCCCGCATATACTACGATGGCTACTTTGTCACTTGGACGTAATTCATTTACCAATATTTTCATGGATTGTTTTAGCAAAGGAAGTTTATTTATGTCTTCCATTGAACCAGAAACGTCAATTAGAAAAACAAGATTTGATGATGGAAGATCGTTTGTTGGAATGTTTTTTCCTTGTAAACCAATTTTCAGAATTTTATTATTTGAGTTCCAAGGCGAATCACTTACTTCTGTATTGATGGAAAATGGATGTTCATTTTTTGGCTGCGGATAATTGTATTTAAAAAAGTTTACCATTTCTTCTACACGTACCGCATCTTTTGGTACTTTTTGTCCACTGTTTAAAAAACGTCTGATATTCGTATAAGATGCATTATCAACATCAATAGAAAAAGTAGAAAGCGGTGCTGTTTTTGGGCTTTCAAAAGCATTTTCTACAAAAGCATTATAATCTTCCTGAGTAGGCTGAATAGGATTTGGTCTGATAATATTTAGTTTTTTGTCTAATTCTTCTTCCGAAAGATTTTTGTAAAGCCCATCTTTTGTTACAATAACAATTGCGCCGTTTGCCGCTTTATTTCCGTAAATTGAGGTAGCCGATTCCTCTTTTAAAACTTTTACATCATTAATGTCATTCGGATTAATTTTTGCCATTTGATCGGCTTTTATTGCCACTCCGTCAACAATATACATTGGTTCGTTTTTAGGAACAATAGATTCAAAATTTGGAGACGGAGTATATGAGTTTGATGAGATTTGCATACTCGCAACAGAGCGTGAAGCAGCAGTAATTTTCTTTTGTTTTCTAGAAACAGCATAACCTGTAACTACTACTTCTTGTAAATGATTAGAGCTTTCTGTTAATGTAACATTGATGATGTTTGAATCTTTTACAATAACGTTTTGACTATTCATCCCAATAAAAGCAAATACAAGGACATCTCCTTTTTGAGCTTGAATGCTGTACTTTCCATCAAAATCGGTAGTGGCAGATATTTTCGTTTTTTGAATGGATACATTAACCCCCGGAAGTGCAAGTGAATTTAAATCAGTGACAGTTCCTGTAATCGTTCTTTGCTGTGCCATAGTTACGAAACAAATAAGCATAGCAATGGCTGATGAAATAAGTTTTAGACTTTTCATGATAGTAAGTTTTAAATTAATGTTCGGATTTTTTTTCTTTGTCAAAGCTTAAAACTTTGACAAAGATTTTGTTGTACGGGCTATTTTTTCTGAGCCGGTTTTCCTGTTTTTGTAGTAATAATGACAACTCCTTTTTTTCCTCTTTCGCCATATTTTGCTGTGGCTTCAAGATCCTGAAGAATTGTTATGGTTTTAATTTCCTGCTCGTTTAATGGTGCGTAAGGACTTGTTGGATTTTTTCCGAATAAATCATTTTCTGAATAATATATTCCGTCAATAATATAAAGCGGTTCATCTAATATTACAAGAGATTCAACATTTGAAGGTTCCAGATTTGGAAGTTCTCTTTGCATCATTCTATCTCTTTTTGCATCATCGCTGTGAGAAATGGCATTTCCATTTAGTACAACCAATGGAGCGCTTTTTCGAGGTGCTTGTGCTTGTTTTTCTGCAGAAGCAGCACTAAAAGATTCTTTTGCCGCTTTTTTTGCATAACCCAAACTTGGTTCTGTGTGTATTTTAGATTTTGCCATCATATTTTCTTCATCTTTCATTTCCTCTTCTGCATGTATTGGAGACGGCGCTTCTATTACGGCATCATAATTTGCTCTTTCAGTTACAACAGGAGAAGGAGATGGTGGAATGAAATCTATTTCCTGAATCGCAACTTTTTTTTGTTGTTTAATTTGCTTGTCCAGAATTTTAGCAGCTTCTTCTTTTGTAACCAATTGTGAATCTGATGAAACTACCGCTTTGCTTTTCTCTAAATTTGAATTTTCGATTGTTTGTTTTTCATCTGCATTATCTACAACTTTAGGAGTTTCGATAATCGCTTTTTTATCGGTTTTAAAAAATTGGTACCCTAAAGAGATTACTAATAAAAGAGAAGCAGCGACAGCGATTTTTTTCCACAGAGAAATGGTTTTTCTATCTTCTTTTCTGTCGAGTTTTTCTTCAACGCGGGACCAGACTTTATCCATTCCCGGAAAATCTTTTGGTTCTGCATTATCTGCAGCTTCCTTAAATCTGTTAAATATTTTATCTTGATTGTCCATGACTATTTTGCTTTTTGATAATATAATTTATTTACTAATTCCTTTAGCTTGGTTTTTGAGGCGTTCAATTGTGATTTTGAAGTGCCTTCAGAAATGTTAAGCATTGCTGCAATTTCTTTATGTCCGTAACCTTCAATGACAAAAAGGTTAAAAACAGTTTTACAGCCATCTGGAATATGGTTTAATAAATTGAGTAAGTCTTCTTCTTCTAATGAATTCATTTCCTCTGTAAAAGGCTGCGAAAGAACCTTTACATCATCAAGATACATGTTGAAATTGGTGTTTTTCTTGATAGATGCCAAACAGTAATTAACAGCAATTTTTCTGGCCCAGGCTTCAAAGGCTTTTTCTTCCTTAAGCTGATCTAGTTTTGTAAATATGGTATAGAAAGCGTCGGCCAGAGCTTCTTCAATTTCTTCTTCCTTTTTGAGGTATCGTTTGCAAACGCGATACAATTTTGGAGCCATATGCTCATAAACCTGACGCTGGGCATCGCGGTTCATTTTTTTGCAGTTAGAAATTAGTGTTTCGTTTATCACAGTATTGGTCTTTAATTATAAAGAGAGAGAAAAAGATAAAAAGGTTGGGACGGGTGTGAAAAAAAGTTTTTTTTAGGTTCAAAGGTTTTATGTAGAGACGCACAGCAGTGCGTCTAACGTTTTGTAAATCTACAATCTTGTCATTTTATTTTTTACATTCTTTGCGGAGACGCACTGCTGTGCGCCTCTACGTTACGATTGTAATCGAAATGCTTTGTGAATCTTTGCGTATTTTCTTTGCGAATCTTTGTGGTAAAATTATAACACAAAGCTGCACAAAGATTTTCACAGAGATTCTCAAAGCTTATTTAATCGGCAAAGTCAACTTATAAATCTTAGTCTCTAAAAGTTCTGTGTCATTATCTTCGCAAAGCAAAAACTCAATTTTGTTGTTTTCTTTTTTATAGAAAGTCAAACCTTCAAATTTATTGGTTGAGGTTATTTTTTGTGTAAAATCGATTTTCATTGTTTTAAGATCAATTCTTCCAATGAAACTTCCCAGTATTTCGCCGTCGTCATAAGTCGATTTTGTGTCTTCGGCAGTAGAAAGGAAATAGATTTTATCTTCCACTAAAACGGCATCGGTAAAACTGGAACGAACGCCTTTTATTTTTGGAAGTTTATAATTGACCGCAATCAGGGCAAATTCATCTCCCAGGTTTTTGGCATGAATCGTAAAAATGGTGTTTTTGTTTGAAACCCCGTTTCCGCGATTGAATAAATACCAGTTTTCTCCATCGAAAATTGCGCCTTCCAAATTGAAATCTTCCGGTTTTATTTCGCCAAAACTTTGCATTAAACCGTATATGTCAACCAGATTGTTTTTCTTTAAAACAGTTTTATTTTTAATGTTAAACTCAATCATTTTATTTCGGTTTTCCGTTGAACCAGAGCCAAAAACATAAAGCGTATCATTGTGATGCGTTAAAGATTCAAAATCAGGTTTTAGGTTTTTCGGAATATTCTGCGTCGGATTATCAATTAAAGGATGTTGATTCAATTGCTGGTTTTGCATATTGTATTCGTACAGAAATCCGCTATTGTCGCCAATAACGTAAAGTGCGTCATTATTGTAAAATAATCCTGATGCCGAACCGATTCCGATGATTTGAAATAATATTTCTAATGTGAATTTTTCCATGAATGTTGTTTTGAAAGTCTTTTATTAACGTGACTTTATTTTTTTAAATGTATTGTTTTTTTCTGCTTCTGAAATTGTCTTTTTTAGAATATCAATTACTTGCTTACTTCTTAAGTTGATGTTGTGATCGTAATTAATATTTGTTTTACTACCATTTTCCTTCTGTAAATTGAAACTATCGAAACGTTTTTTGATGATTTGACTGCCTAATAATATTTTGAAATTTTGATGACAAGAATGGCTTACCGCCGAATGATAAATTTTATTGTTAGATTCTTTATAGGCAAACCGTTTAATTTCTTCTTTTTCAATAATGTCTTTGTTTGGAAAAAACATATGCCAAAAAATGTTTTCATCATCTAGACTCTCATTGTATTCAGCACATATACTTATTTTTGTTAAATACTTCCTTCCTTTTTCAATCCAAAAAATGTAGACTGGATCATTTGGAAAATCTTCCATACAAAAATTGTTGACTTCAGATGGGCTTACATCGTAAACTTTTATACTTCCCACACAATAACTTTCATAAACGCAAATAGTGTCTGCTTTTCGAGATTGAAGCAATTTTATATAATTAGAAACTAAATCTTCTGTATTAATTCCGAGATTGGTTTGTGCGTTTCCAATAAACGTTATAGAGAGCAGAAATAAAAATAAAATTCTTTTTGTCATTATTGATTTAGAAATATTGAAAAAGTTCTTTTTGAAAACCAATGCCCAGCCCTGATAGTCCCGAAGCTTCGGGAGAAATACTTTGAAAAGAAATTGAATTTTTTCCTGACAGAACAAAGCGACAAACGCAAGCTCTTGTTATGGCTTTGGAAAAAAACAATTTATTGAAAAAGTATTGCAATGAATAGCAGGAATATGCTTCGTAAAATTACTATATTTATGAGACAAAATTTGAAAATATGAAATCGCTGTTTCAAAAAAATCATTAAAATGAATAACGAGAAAGCGATAACTTATTTTACCGCTTAAAAATAAAATCAAAAAATATGAAATCAATAGATCCGAAAGATTTTAAAGTTACAGATAAAATTAAATTGCGCAAGATTCCGACTTTGCTGAATATCGATGCCGACGACGATGAAAAAGAAGAAAAACTGGATAAAGTTCAGGCAAAATTGAGCGATTTGCAGGATACAATGTATGCGCACAATAAATATTCGGTTTTGATTTGCCTTCAGGGAATGGATACTTCGGGGAAAGATAGTTTGATAAGAGAAGTTTTTAAAGAATTTAATCCGCGTGGAGTAGTGGTTCATAGTTTTAAAACGCCAAATTCAACCGAATTGGAACACGATTATTTATGGCGTCATTATATTGCTTTGCCGGAAAAAGGAAAATTTGCCATTTTTAACCGAACGCATTACGAGAATGTTTTGGTTACACGTGTACATCCGGACTATATTCTGGCAGAGAATTTACCCGATATTAAATCGGTTGAAGATATTAAACCTAAATTTTGGAAAAACAGAATCGAACAAATTAATAACTTCGAAAAACATATTGCACAAAACGGAACTATTGTCATGAAGTTTTTTCTGCATTTGAGCAAAGATGAACAAAAGAGTCGTTTACTGCGTCGTTTAGAAGAAGGAAAGCACAATTGGAAATTTTCTCCCGGCGATCTTAAAGAACGTGAACATTGGGATGAATACCAGCAATATTATGAAGAAGCAATAAATGAAACCTCAAAAGAACATGCACCATGGTACGTTGTTCCCGCAGATGATAAAGATATGGCGCGTTATATTGTTGCAAAAATTATTTGGGAAGAAATGAAACAATACAAAGATATTCAGGTTCCGGAATTGGATAAAGAAATTAAAGACAATTTTGAAACGTATAAGAAGACTTTGGAGAAAAGTTAGGAATTAGTGAATGTGTCAATTTGATAATTAGATAATTTTTCAACGCTGTAAACCCGACAGGTTTTTAAAATCTGTCGGGTTTGATGCATATAAATATTTTTGTAAAAGTTTAAAAAGTTTTACAAAAAATTCTCGATCAAAATCTTTATAAAATACAAAACCCGGAAGACTATGAAAACTTCCGGGTCTGTTACCAAAAACAAAAAAATAAAATAAACCTTTCTTTTTATAATTTAAAACCATAGGCTAAACGAAGAGCCACTTGATTGGTGTTAAATTTGTCGTAGTCCTCATAACGGACACTAATGTCAATGTATTTGTTGGCGTAGCCAATTCCAGGCGCCCATAAAAAACTAGTATCGTTGTAACCGTTTGTTACAGCAAAACCGGCACCTACTTCCCCTAAAACATAAAACTGATCTTCCCAGATAAAAGCTTTAAAACCAGCTTTTGCAGGAATAAATCCTAAGTCTTTTATGTCATTTCCTAAGTCATCTTTTCCTATAAACAAGTTTGTAAAACCAGTTGTTAGTGTTAAAGATGTTTTTTTAGATAAATCATATTGTAAACGAACGTCTCCGCCAAGTGACCAATCGTAATCATTGTCTGTTGGAATCCCGCCATTTAATCCAAATCCTAATCTAAATCCCTGATCGTAATTTGTAGCTTCACTCTCTTGAGCGAAAGTTGTGTTGGAGTATAAAAAAGCAAAAGCAGCTAGGCATATAATTTGTAATTTTTTCATGGCAAATATTTTTGAATTATTAATAATGTAAAAGTAGATTAGAGGTGTTTTGAGCTTGTTATATAATTTTTAAAAATCGTTATATAATATTATGGTATACTGATTTTGGCCTTAATATTGGCTTATATTTTTATTAATAGGATAGAATCCGAACCTTCTGATTATCTTTGCGCACTAAAAAAGAATACAAGTGAATTTTAAGCAGTACACAAAGGAGTTTTCGTATAATTTAAGACTGGCATATCCCGTAATTTTAGGTATGGTAGGGCATACTCTGATTGGTATTGTTGATAATATAATGGTTGGCAAAATAGGGAGTACAGAGTTAGCGGCAGTTTCATTAGGAAACAGCATGATTTTTATTGCAATGTCTCTTGGAATTGGTTTTTCTACAGCCATAACGCCAATTGTAGCTGAAGGTGATGCAGAGAAAAATGATACTAAAATTCGTTCGGCATTTCACCATGGATTGTTTTTATGCACCATTTTAGGATTAGTGCTTTTTGTCGTAATTATGTTTGCAAAACCAATAATGGAATTGTTGAAGCAGCCTGCAGATGTAATTGCCCTTGCAAAACCTTATTTAGGCTGGGTAGCTTTCTCATTGATTCCTTTAATTATGTATCAAGGATATAAACAATTTGCCGACGGAATGTCATTAACCCAATATTCAATGTATGCAATGGTTATGGCTAATGTGCTGCATGTAGGAATTAATTATGTTTTAATTTACGGAATTTGGGTTTTTCCAAAAATGGGAATCATAGGCGCAGCACTGGGGACTGTAATTTCGAGAATATTTTTGGTAATGTTTATGCATATAATGTTGTCAAGAAGAGAAGATTTGAAACGTTTTTTTAAAGGTTTCAGCTTCGAAGAAATTAAAAAATCTACTATAAAAAAAATAATCAGCATTGGATTTCCATCAGCAATGCAAATGCTTTTTGAAGTCGTATTGTTTACCGCTTCAATCTGGCTTTGCGGTAATATTGGAAAAACAAGTCAGGCAGCCAATCAAATTGCATTGAGTCTGGCGTCGATGACTTTTATGTTTGCCATGGGATTAAGCGTAACCTCAATGATTAGAGTCAGCAACCAAAGAGGATTAAATGATTCTAAAAAATTAATAGTTGTAGCCCGTTCTATTTTCTTATTGGCTATCGTACTCGAAACTTTCTTTGCACTTCTATTTATAGTATTCCATAATTACCTGCCACATATCTTTTTGAATATGGAAAATACCGGACAGGTTTTGGATAATACCGAAGTAATTGCCATTGCATCAAAACTCCTTTTAATTGCTGCTGTTTTCCAGATTTCTGATGGAATTCAGGTTGTAGTTTTAGGCGCTTTACGCGGATTGCAGGATGTAAAAGTGCCAATGTATATTACATTTGCAGCCTATTGGATCATTGGTTTTCCCATTTCGTATTATTTAGGAGAACATACAGAACTGAAAGCACAAGGGGTTTGGATAGGACTTTTGGCAGGATTAACAGCAGCAGCAATTTTTCTGTATATTCGCTTTCATTTTCTAACAAAGAAGTTAATCGCAAATTCATCTTCAAATAATTAAGTTTGGAGCTTAAAATAGATTTACCACTCTCGACAACTATCGGGAATGGCAAAAAAACAGACATTATAATTTAAAAATAAACTTAATAATATGGAATTACCTAAATTTTTACTCGGAGATAATACTGATTTTCCAGATGATATTTTCATCATTCACCTTGACTATCCAAGATTTATAATCAATTTAAAAGATGATGAGGTTGAATTTATGGAAGAAGCTGAAGACCTTGATGAAGCAGAATTAAATGCAGAAATGGAAGGCTTGATTGAAAAAGCAAATGAGTTTTACGACAGAGAAGTAAATCGTTACGAAGAGTAAACGTACTTATTTTAAAGTTTCATAAAGTCTCCAGGATATTTTTTTTAAAGTTTTCTGAATGAAATTGTTCGCAAATACGCAGAGCAGCAAAGCTTTCTTTTTTAGGCTTTTAATAAAAACTTTTCTAATCGCGTCTTTTGCGAGATTAAAAAGCACGTAATTAAAGATACTTTGTGAGTTTATGTCTCCGATTTTTCAACCAAAAAATTAATGCATATCATCTAATGAAAAAATTAAGTTTCATAAAACCTATTTTCAATTTTATATTGATCGGATTATTGATTACGACTTTAAGCCGAATATTTTTGTTTTTTCTCTTTAAAGAAAGAGTAGAGCAGACACCAGATTTTTGGTATATTTTTCCAATCGGTTTACGAATGGACTTAATTTTACTTTGTTATCTATCATTTCTGCCAGCCGTTTTAATCACTTTTCTGCCCAATAATTGGATTAAGTTTACTAATTCGTTTTTGGTAATTTACAGTTTCTTATTTCTGTTTCTGATACTTTTTGTAGAATTGGCTTCGCCAGATTTTGTAAAGCAATATGATACACGTCCCAATAAGATTTTCTTAGATTATCTGATTTATCCAAAAGAAGTAGTGGGAATGCTTTTAAAAAGTTACCTGACTTCAATCATTGTGACTTTTTTAATTCTTGGAGCTGTGATTTATTTAGCCTTCAAAAAAGGGAAAAAGTATTTTCATACCACCAATACCGAATATAAATTTAAATTAATGATTTTTCCATTAGTGGCTTTTTTATTGTTTTTTGGAGCACGTTCAAGTCTAACTTCAAAACGACCTATTAATGCCAGTAATGCTGTTTTTTCAACAGATCAGTTGACAAATACTTTAGGATTAAATTCATTTTATACCGTTGCTTTTGCTGCTTATTCTATTAAGAATGAAGGAAACACCAAAATGTATGGTAAAATGGATGAAGCCGAGGCTATTGCTCGTGTAAAAAAATACATGATTGCTGGTCCAAATGATTTTACAGATAAAGAAATTCCGTTTTTACATGTACAGCAGCCAGATTCAGTTTTAAAGAAACCCTATAATCTGGTGATTTTTCTACAAGAAAGCCTGGGGGCAGAATACGTTGGTATTTTAGGGGGAAAACCTTTAACTCCAGAATTTGATAAATTATCAAAAGAAGGATTATTGTTTACCAATTTATATTGTACAGGAACCAGAAGCGTTCGTGGAATCGAAGCTGTTTTAACTGGATTTTTGCCGTCACCATCTGAAAGCGTGGTGAAGCTGGGGAACTCACAGCAAGGATTTTTTACGCTTGCAGATGCTTTAAAGCATAAAGGTTACGACACTAGTTTCATTTACGGCGGAATGGCCAATTTTGACAACATGGCTTCGTTTTTCAACGGAAATGGTTTCAGTGATATTGTAGATCAGGAAGATTTTGAATCCGACGGGAATAAATATGCTTTCAAGGGAACTTGGGGCTACTCTGATGAAGATTTGGTTACTAAAGCGAATAATTATTTCAAATCAAAAGGAGATAAACCCTTTTTCTCTTTAATGTTTTCGACTTCAAATCATGAACCTTTTGAATATCCTGCTGGAAGAATAAAACAGTACGATAAAAAAGCGGCAACGGTAAACAATGCTATGAAATATGCCGATTTTTCAATTGGAAAATTCTTTGAAATGGCTAAAAAAGAAGACTATTTCAAGAATACCATTTTTATTGTAATCGCAGATCATAATACGAGAACATATGGAAAGAATTTAGTACCAATAAACAAATTCCACATTCCGGCATTTATTATGGGGCCGGGAGTTCCAAAAGGGGCTGTTTATAATAGATTAGCAAGTCAAATCGATATTCCGCCAACATTGTTAAGTTATTTAGGACTTACATTTGAAACACCAATGGTAGGTAGAAACTTGAGTAAACTGGATCCAAAAGTTCAGGGAAGATCTATTATGCAGTTTAATGATATCAATGCGTTTAGAGTAGAAAATCAGGTTGTGATTATGCAGCCAAATTTGAAACCATTACAATTTGAAATCAAAAACGATACGACTTTAATTCCGGTTAAATTAAATGAAGAATTAGCAAAAGATGCTTTGGCTCATGTAATTACGGCTGGAAATTTATACAAAGAAAATAAATACAAGCTTAGAGCGAAGTAAGATTCATAGGCTCAAAGCTGCAAAGGGACTAAGGTTCAAAGAAACAGAGAAACAACTTTGTTACTTTGAACCTTTGTCACATTGAACGATGTCGAAATGTTTTACGGTTGTCTTCCCAAGCCTCGGGAAATAAAGAGCCAGTCTTTGTAGATTTACTTGAGAAGATTCCTCGTTCCTCGGAATGACAGGATTGAAGAAAACCTTAGCATATTAGTAACTTATCGGCTTTTATTAAAATAAAATTTTAATAACTCCTGAGCAGCTGCAAAAGGTGAAATCTCATTATTTTGCACTGCTTTTTTGTTTTGTTCTAAAAGCGTAATAATTTCGGGTTTATTGAAGAAGTTCGATTTCAATTGTTCGTTTATGGTTTCCATCATCCAGAACTGATTTTGTTCGTTTCTTTTTTCCTGAAAGAAACCAGTTTCTTTAGTCAGCTCAAAATAATCGGAAATCGTGTTCCAGATATCTGAAATACCCTCTTTAGTAATAGCACTGCAAGTGGTAACTTTTGGCTGCCAGTTTGATTTTTTCGGAGGAAACAAATGCAAAGCCCTGTTAAATTCAAGTTTCGCCTGATTGGCTTTTTTAATATTATCTCCGTCGGCTTTATTTATTACGATCGAATCAGCCATTTCCATAATACCGCGTTTAATACCTTGAAGTTCATCGCCGGCACCAGAAATTTTCAATAAAAGAAAAAAGTCAACCATACTGTGAACAGCAGTTTCACTTTGACCAACGCCAACAGTTTCAATAATTATCGTGTCAAAACCTGCAGCTTCACATAAAATAATCGATTCACGGGTTTTACGTGCTACACCGCCTAAATTTTCGCCAGAAGCACTTGGACGAATAAAAGCATTTTCATCTTTTACTAGTTCCTCCATTCGGGTTTTGTCGCCCAAAATACTTCCATGAGAAATTGAACTGCTGGGATCAACTGCCAAAACAGCGACTTTTTTTCCTGCCTGAGTAAGATAAGTTCCAAAAGCCTCTATAAAAGTACTTTTTCCAACTCCGGGAACTCCCGTAATTCCTATTCTAATAGACTTGTTTGAATAAGGCAGGCAGCCATTTATAATTTCATTTGCTTTTGCACTATGTTCAGGATTTGTACTTTCAATAAGTGTAATCGCCCGACTCAAAGCAGTTCTGTTTCCTGATAGAATTCCAGAGATTAATTCTGCTGCTGAAGGCTGTTGTCTGCGTTTGTTTTTAATTTGATTGATAGCTGAAACATTGGTGATTTCGGGAGATGAAATTCCAGCTTTTTCAGTTAAACTGCTCGACTGTTTTTTAAAACTTGACAAAATACTTTTTTAATAATGTAAAAGTACTGAAAACAAAAACAGTTTCAAAAAGTTAGTTTGCCAAGAATTACACGAATTTGCCCTAATTTGTTACTGTATTTTGCCATCCTCAGCGAAGTCAAAGGAAATAACAAGTAGCTCGACAAAGATTATTTAGCTGTAAAGTTTTGATATAAAGAGACCCTGCAGGTTTTTAAAACCTGCAGGGTCTAAGTAGTATTGTGAAGTTTCTGACGTATCCTTTGACTTCGCTCAGTATGAAATAGACTTAGTTCTTTAATATAAAAACTTAGTATCTCAGCATCTTAGAGCCTTAGCATCTTAAAAATTAGTATCCAGCAGTAAAACGAACTTGGTGATGTTTTGGATTTTCTACTTCATCAGCAATTACAACAGCTAAATCTTCTACAGATAAAATACTTCTTTGTTCGTCGTTAAAAACAGGATTTTCTAAGCCTAAGCGGTATTTTCCAGTTCTTCCTGTTTTAGTTCCGGCGTGCATTTCAAAAGCAGGGCTGAAAAATGCCCAGTCTAAATCTTTTTCCTCTTTAATGATATTCAAATAATTTCTCGCGGCATTTGCTCCGTTAAAAATTTCTTTTGGAAAATCTGGTGTGTCAACCGCTTGTAAATCTGGCGCAACAAACAAACTTCCGGCTCCTCCAATTGTAATAAATCTTTTTACTCCAGATTTTTTAACCGCTTCCTGAATAGCTTTTGATCCGTTAAGAAAATCATCATAAATATTTGGGTTTGTCCATCCTGGATTAAAAGCATTCACAACAACATCGTGTCCTTTTAAAACCTCTGCCAAAGCATCAACATTAAAAACATCTGCTGCAATCCATGTTGCGTTTGCAGTATCTTTTGGATTTCTGGCAATAGCCGTAATATCCTGTTTTCTGTCTGCTAATTCGTTTAAAATTGCTGTTCCAACGAAGCCTGTAGCTCCAATAATTGCGATTTTCATAGTATATAAATTTATTTAGTAATAAAAAATGTTACAGTTTTGTGCAAAAAAATAGTTTTAAAATTGATTCGAAAAATCTTCTAAAGTAATACCCTGTAATTGGGTGCTCACTTTCTCATTCATATCAGCATATAAATTGGCCAGCTGCTGATTAATATTTTTTCCAACAGGACAATCGGGATTAGGCTGATTTTTAGCATAACCTAAACCAATGGTTTCAAAAGTCATTTCGAAAATCTCTTTTAATGTCAGTTTTGATGAATCTATGGCTAATTTTGTTCCGCCATTTTTGCCTTCTTTACTTTCTACAATATGATGCGCTTTTAGGTTTGCAATTTCTTTTCGAACCAAAACCGGATTCAAATTAATACTTCCTGCAATAAACTCTGATGATAAATAATCATTTGGGAATTTAGTCAGCAAAGTAAGAATGTGAATAGTTATGGCAAATTTACCTGAAATCATACTGTAATAAAATATGTTACAAATGTAATGAGTTTTATAACACAAAAACTAATTTTAACTAAAAATTAATGCGCCTAAAGAATTTTTAAATGTCTACTTTTGTTTTGAAGCCTTGATATGAACAACTTTATTATAATATTTTTCTTTTTGTTTTTAGGATTGCTTTTGCAAAATGTAAAGCAGTTTCCAACTCATATCTATAAAACAATTAATAAAATTGTCATTTATGTGTGTCTTCCAGCAATAACTTTATATCATATTCCGAAAATAAAATGGAGTAATGAATTGTTGTTTCCAATAGGAGCGGGCTGGATTAGTTTCTTTCTGGCTTTTGTGTTTTTTCATTTTTTAGGGCGACGATTAGGCTGGTCAAATAAATTAACAGGCTGTTTGATTTTAACAGCTGGATTAAGTAATTCCTCATTTCTTGGTTATCCCATTGTTGAAGCTTTATTTGGAAAGAAAGGTTTAGAAACTGCTGTTTTGGTAGATCAGCCAGGAACTTTTGTTGTGGTTTCGACGTTAGGCGTTTTTGTTGCCGCTTTTTATTCAAAAGGAAGTCCGGATTTTAAAAGCATTACAAAAAAGATACTCTTCTTTCCGCCTTTTATTACATTTATTGCGTCGTGTTTATTAAATGTTTTGAATTACGATTTAAATCAAACTATTCAATCTTCATTATTAAAAATAGGAAGTTTAGTGACACCTCTAGCTTTATTTTCGGTAGGATTGCAATTAACTTTCGATAGAAAGAGTCGACATTGGAAATTTTTATACCTCGGACTTTTCTTCAGACTTATTGTAACGCCGCTTATCATTTTTGTTTTATATGTTTTTATTTTCAACCAGCGTTCTGAGGCTATAAAAATTACTATTATAGAAATTGCAATGGCTCCCATGATTACAGGTGCAATTCTCGCTTCGACTTATGGTTTGAAACCAAAATTAAGCAGTATGATGATTGGTTTTGGAATTCCAATTTCGTTTATAACTCTTGCCATTTGGTACTTTGTGGTTGGTTTTATTTAAATTAGAATAGTAATTAGATAGAGCTGATAGAATTTTAACTTTTTTTTAATTCTTGTGTGTTTTCTACATCTGTTTTTTAGTTAATTTTAGAGGAACTAAAAAATATAAATTATGTCAACATTAAGATTAGGCGATATAGCTCCGGATTTTCAGGCAGAAACCACACAAGGACCAATCAAATTTCATGAATGGTTAGGAGATTCATGGGGCGTTTTATTTTCTCATCCAGCAGATTTTACTCCTGTTTGTACAACTGAATTGGGAACGGTAGCGAATTATGTTCCGGAATTTTCAAAAAGAAATACTAAAGTTATTGCTTTGAGTGTAGACGGTCTGGAATCGCATAAAGAGTGGATTAAAGACATTAACGAAACTCAAAATACTGAGGTTAATTTTCCAATTATTGCTGATGAGGATAAAAAAGTAGCTAATTTATACGATATGCTTCACCCAAATGCAAGTGATAAATTTACAGTACGTTCTGTTTTTGTTATCGGACCAGATAAAAAAATCAAATTAACTTTGACGTACCCAGCTTCAACTGGAAGAAATTTTGACGAATTACTTCGTGTAATCGACAGTTTGCAATTGACTGCCAATTATAGCGTTGCCACTCCGGCTAACTGGAAAGACGGTGAAGATGTAGTAATTGCACCAGCGATTTCAGATAGTGATATTCCGGCGAAATTTCCTAAAGGACATACTCCAATTAAACCTTATTTAAGATTTACGCCGCAGCCAAATAAGTAATTTAAGATTCTAAGTTTTTTTTGGATAGAGGAAAAAAGGCGCTGAGATTTTTCAATTATGAAAATCTCAGCGCCTTTTAAACTTAGTATCTTACAAGCTTAGTATCTTACTTTGCCGTCAACAAAGCTGTCATTCTTTTTTTATCTCCTACAACCCAAAGAATGTCGTTTTTTTCTAATATTAAATTAGATTCGGGATTTAGGATTCGATTTCCGTTTCTTTCAATTCCCACAACCATTCCATTTGTTTTGGCTCTAAACTGGCCAATGCTTTTTTCGATAAATTCTTCCTGAGAAACCTCAAGCTGACGAAGTACAATGTCGGTTTCTTCTACTTTACCGGGAGCTTCTGTTTCGTTTTTGTTTAAATACTTGGTAAATTCGGTAATTTGTTCATCGGTACCAATTACACAAATTTCATCACCAGGGAATAAACGTTCGTTTTTAGTAGGGATCGGAATAGTAACTTCACCTCTTTTGATGTAGGCAATATTGATTCCTAATTGCTCACGAATTTTCAATTCTTCTAAAGTCTTACCCACTAAATTAGACTCTTTTCCAATATCAAAAAATGACATGTGGCCATCCCAAGGCATTAAATTGGCATATCTTCTGTCTATTTTTTTGTTTTCGCGATCGTTTAGGTTTTTCAAAAAATGACTTTCAATTCTATGGTATTGTTCGTTTAATTTTTTAGGGAAGATTTGATAAGCTCCAATCGCAATGATTAATGCTACGAATGCTACTAAAGGCGAGAAGAAAATATTCAATAAGAATCCAACGAAAAATAATCCAAGGCTCATTCTAATTAAAATTAGCATTAAAAGTGCACCTCTGTATTTGCGTTCTTCCCAAAGAGTTTCGACTTCGTCAACTTTTACACGACGCAGAGAAAGCGCCCATAAAAAAGGAGCAATTACAACCAAAGTTAGTAAAGCGGCTAATGTGTTTCCAAATCTTGTGTCAGCTACTAGAGGCGCTACAAATTTTGACGATAATAAAATAATAGCCGTTATGATTATTGTATGCAGTATTATTTGGGTTATAGAAGATCTCAGTACAATCTGCCATGTGCTTACAGATTTAATTGCCTGAGCATTTACACTATATCTGTTGATGTTTTTTACCCATCTTTTAGGCATTTTTTGTTCCAGAAACTGCGCAAAAGATTCTGAATATTTAATTAAAAATGGAGTTGTAAAGGTAGTAATGGCAGAAACTGCTACAATTATAGGATATAAGAAATCGCTTGTAACTTTCAAAGTCATTCCAAGTGTGGCAATAATAAATGAGAACTCCCCAATTTGTGCTAGACTCATTCCGGTTTGAACGGATTGTTTAAGAGGCTGACCAGAGATTAACGCGCCCAGAGATGAACTAAATGCTTTTCCGAAAATAGTTAAAAGTGTAATTAAAGCTACCGGAAGTGCATAGGTTACCAATGTTTCAGGATTAATCAACATTCCCACAGATACAAAGAAAACGGCGCCAAATAAATCTTTTACAGGCTGAATTAAATGTTCAATTTTTTCTGCCTGAGTCGTTTCTGCAATAATAGAACCCATGATAAAAGCTCCCAAAGCCGGAGAAAAACCAACATTTGCAGCAAAAATCACCATCATTAAACATAATGCCAGCGAGATAATAAGCAGCATTTCATCGGTTAAAAGATGTTTGGCTTTTTTCAAAATGGTTGGAATAATAAAGATGCCGCCCAAAAACCATATAATTAAAAAGAAAACTAATTTTAAAACGGATTGTAATAATTCGCCTCCAGAAACCTGGTCGCTTACCGCAATTGTCGATAATAAAACGAGCATTAAAATGGCTACGATATCTTCAACAATAAGGGCTCCAAATACAATCCCAACGAACTTTTTTCCTTTTACACCTAATTCATCAAAAGCCCTGATAATAATTGTTGTTGAGGAAATTGATAGTGTTGCTCCCAGAAAAATACTGTCCATCTGTCCCCAGCCCATCCATTGGCCCACACAATATCCAATGAGTGTCATGAATAATATTTGGGTTATAGCGGTGACGGAAGAAGTACCGCCGACTTTCATTAATTTTTTGAAACTAAATTCGAGTCCTAAACTAAATAATAGAAATATTACTCCAATTTCGGCCCAGACTTCAACACTTTTCATGTCGGTTATGGAAGGGAAAAAATCAAAATGGTTTCCGGCTAGAAATCCTGCAATCAGGTATCCTAAAACCAGAGGCTGTTTCATTTTTTTAAATAAAAGAACTGCGATTCCAGCGGTCATCAAAATCAATCCTAAATCGCTGATTAAGGGTTGTAAGTGATGAGTAGTTTCGGCAGCGGCATTTAAGGCAATCATAAAGTGGTATTTGTTTTCAGGAGTCTATTCAGTTTTTCATCTCCAAAAGGATTCACTGAACTACTCCGGTTAAATAAAAAAAGCTATCTCGATAAAGATAGCTTTTTTTGACAAAATATTTTAGATTTTCTTTAAATTCCTGTGTAATTGCTAGGAGTTATCTGCATTAATTCTGCTCTAACCGCATCTGAAACTTCTAAAGATGCAATGAAATTATGAATTGCATTTTTATCAATTGCTTCATTGGTTCTGGTTAAACCTTTTAAAGCTTCATACGGATTAGGATAGGCTTCGCGACGTAAAATTGTTTGAATAGCTTCTGCCACAACTGCCCAGTTTTTTTCTAGATCTTCAGCAAATTTACCTTCGTTTAAAAGTAATTTGTTTAAACCTTTCAGAGTAGCTTCAAAAGCAATAATGGTATGTCCCATTGGTACACCAACATTACGTAAAACAGTACTGTCAGTTAAATCACGCTGTAACCTTGAAATAGGAAGTTTAGCCGACAAATGTTCGAAAATAGCATTGGCAATTCCTAAATTTCCTTCAGAGTTTTCAAAATCAATAGGATTTACTTTGTGCGGCATTGCAGATGAACCAATTTCTCCGGCTTTGATTTTTTGTTTAAAATATTCCATTGAAACATATGTCCAGATGTCACGATCTAAATCGATAATGATATTGTTGATTCTTTTTAAACCATCAAAAAAGGCAGCAAAATGATCGTAATGCTCGATTTGAGTCGTTGGAAAAGAATGGTGTAAACCCAAATCTGATTCAACAAATTTATTTCCAAATTGTTTCCAGTCGATTTGCGGGTAAGCAACATGATGTGCATTAAAGTTTCCTGTTGCTCCGCCAAATTTAGCGGCAAACGGAATATTGAATAACAAACGCATCTGCTCTTCTAAACGCTCTACAAAAACAAGGATTTCTTTTCCTAAACGAGTAGGAGAAGCCGGTTGTCCGTGTGTACGAGCCAGCATAGGAATGTCTTTCCACTCAACGCTTAATTCTTTCAATTTAGAAATTAAAGCGATTAAAGACGGCATATAAACCTGCTCAAAAGCTTCTTTTGTAGAAAGCGGAATTGCTGTATTGTTAATATCCTGAGATGTTAATCCGAAGTGAATGAACTCTTTATATTGAGACAGACCTAATTTTTCAAAAGCATCTTTAATAAAGTATTCAACCGCTTTTACGTCGTGGTTGGTTACTTTTTCTGTTTCTTTAATCCAAAGCGCATCTTCAGTAGAGAAATTTTTATAAATATTTCTTAAACTGTCGAATAAATCTGAATTTATACCAGAAAGCTGCGGTAACGGAATTTCGCATAAAGCGATGAAATATTCAATTTCAACTAATACGCGATATTTTATTAAAGCTTCTTCTGAGAAGAAAGGTGCCAAATTTTGAGTTTTATTTCTATATCTTCCGTCAATTGGCGATATAGCATTCAATTCGTTTAGAGTAGTCATTGTTATGTTGTTTTTCGAAAGGTGCAAATATAAGGGATTGTTAAAACTTCTGAAAATTACTGAAGCTTTATTATGACCTAACTTTTAATTTAAATCATGGTTTTGAATATTTTATCCCAAAAAGTAAAATAAAATCCAAAATTATGAGCTTGGTTCTTATGATGGTCTGAATGAAATTTAGTGGTAGAAATCAATTTCGTAAAATAACTTTTATACCAAAAGGCGGGAAAAAGATCTTTTTCCAGATGTCCAAAGATTCCATACATCAAGTTTAAAAATAAATAAATAGTAAGACTGATATAATTGAGCTGGAAAATAGAAATCAAAATGAGCCAGATAAAACCAAAACCTAAAGTTTCTACAGGATGAAGTATAAACAAACTGTAAACATTGGTGTCAATATGAGTATGATGCAGTTTGTGAATTGAATGAAACCATTTTAAAGTATGCGCCAGATAATGAAAGCAAAACATAAAAAAATCCATTAATACAATAAGCAATAAAGTATCGAGAATAATAGAAACCCAATTGTTAGAAAAATCAATTTTAATAATCCCTAATTGATACAACTCAAAACCCAGGGAGGTAATAAATATATTGCAGACTAATGTAGAAATAACCCATTTTCGATCTTTTGTGCTTAAAACAGTATTTGCGGGCTCAATTATTTTTCCAATTACAACAGCCATCGCCAAAAGACTTATGTTTTCAAGAGAAAAAATAAGCAATTGAGTCAAAAAACTTAATTGTGATAATTGTTGTAATACTATTTCAATAGTCATGATAGGTTTTCTAATTCGAATAGTTTTGTTCTCATCTCTGCAACACCTTCGGTTGCTGTTTTAGCAATAACTTCAACTTTATTTCTAATATTTGGAATTGAAATAGGTTTTGGGTCGATATAAAAAACCGGTGTAATGCTGTATATATACGAAATCAAACCTGCAGCAGGATAAACCTGAAGCGAAGTTCCGATAACGGCAAAATAGTCAGCATTTTCTACAATAGGAATAGCTTCTTCCAGAGCAGGAACCATTTCTCCAAACCAAACAATATGCGGGCGCAATTGATGTCCGTTTTCGTCTAAATCACCCGTAAACAAATCATCTTGCCAGTCTAAAATTAAATCAGGATTTTGCGTGCTTCTTACTTTTAATAATTCCCCATGTAAATGCAAAACTTTTGTACTTCCGGCACGTTCATGTAAATCATCGACATTTTGAGTGATAATATAAACATCGAAATCTTTTTCTAATTCGGCCAAAATTTGATGACCTAAATTAGGCTGTACTTCTTTGAGCTGCTGACGTCTTTTATTATAAAAATCCAAAACCAGTTCCTGATTTTTGTGCCAGCCTTCTGGAGTTGCGACTTCCATTACGTCATGTCCTTCCCATAAACCATCGCTGTCTCGAAAAGTTTTAATGCCGCTTTCGGCACTAATTCCGGCACCCGTTAAAACCACAAGTTTCTTTTTCATTCGTATTTTAATTAAAAGATAAAAATAACAATTTCGAAAATGTAAGACAGAATTACACGATTCTTTTTTAAATAATTTTAGATATAATAAACCGTACTTATACTTATTGTTTGGGTTTCTCAAATTATTTAGTTTTAATGTCTTAATTAAGAAAAGAAATTTCTAAATGCTTTTAATACAATTTACAGGATTATCGGGTTCGGGAAAAACGACGTTGGCAGAAAATGTTCGGCATTTATTAATTAAAAACAATTATAAAGCCGAAATAGTGGATGGCGATGTTTACCGAAAAACGATTTGTAAAGATTTAGGATTTTCTAAAGAAGACCGATGCGAGAATGTAAGACGTCTTTTTAATGTAGGCCGAAATTTCATCGCAGATAATACAATTGTTCTCATGTCAGTCATAAATCCGTATGAAAACATTCGAAACGAACTGCGAAATCATGAGTTTGTGAGAACTGTTTTTCTGGATTGTTCTGTCGATAATTTAATCGAAAGAGATCCAAAAGGATTGTATAAAAAAGCATTGCTTCCAGATGATAATCTCAATAAAATCCAAAATTTTACTGGAATAAGTGATGTTTTTGAAATTCCCGAAAAGGCGGACTTAACGTTGAAAACTGATGCGGAAACAGTTTCGGTATCGACTTATAAACTCTACAATTTTATAATCTTTAATCTGGACACTTCCATTTAATTTTATATGTTTTGCTGCATTTGTAAAATTTTGCTTATTTATTCTGTATTTAAGTTCTTATAAATTATATATTTACTAGGCAAAAACCACATTGTCAAATTTAATCTTCAGCGTATATGAATCCTTCGTCAAGTCAGCTTCCCATTGCTTTTTCAATAGATAAATTACAACATGAACTCGCATTATGCGAAAGTGAATTGTGGACACCGCACTTTAATACATATCGATATGAAGGAAACTGGACAAGTGTTTCTTTAAGATCACAATCTGGTTTGGTAAACGATATTACTTCTTTTCCTAATAAAGAGTATAAAAACACTTCACTTCTTGATCGCTGTCATTATTTTAAAGAAATTATGGATTGGTTTCAATGCGAAAAAGAAGCCGTTCGACTGCTTCGTTTAGGGCCAGACAGTGCAATAAAAGAACATGTAGATAATGATACTTCTTATGAAGATGGATTTTTCAGGATTCATGTTCCAATTATTACCAATTCGGAAGTTTTCTTTTATGTAGATAGTAAACTGGTTCCAATGAAAATGGGAGAGTGCTGGTACGCTAATTTTCAATTGCCGCATAGTGTAGAAAATAAAAGTTCAGAGCCTAGAATTCACCTTACGCTTGACTGCATTAGAAATGAATGGTCTGATAAACTATTTGCCGAAATGGGCTTTGATATTCATGCTTCAGTTAAAAAAGAATATTCTGAGGAAATGAAACGGCGAATGATCGAGGAACTTTCCCTAAATCCATCAAAAATTAATGCTGAAATCATTGCAAGACTTCAATCAAAATAATTATCATAAAAATGGAAAACATAAATCATCCTCTTTTTAATTGGATTCCGTATAAGTTAATCGAAAAGGATAATGAAGTTTATTTTGAATGGCTTTATCTGTCTGATATAAAATTTGCAGAACCTTTTTTTGATGAAACGGTTTCGAAATGTAAAAGTCATGAGTACAATTCTAAAAGAATAAAAGCAGTAAGTTCTGTAGATAATTTGATAGAATGGTCTCAGGAATTAGAATCTGTTGAATTGAAATCGCTTGTTTTTCATGTGTCAAGATGCGGATCTACAATGTTGAGTCAATGTTTGGCAACTTCGTCAGAAAATATTATGATTTCTGAAGGTCCAATTATTGACCAGATTTTAAGAAGTGATAATTTTGGTTTAGAGAAAAAAGCGACTCTTTTAAAATCTGTTTTAAAGTTTTTAGGACAAAAAAGATTTCATGAACAAAAGAATTTAATTTTAAAACTAGATGCCTGGCATATTTTTAATGCAGGATATTTAAGAACTGTTTTTCCTGAAATCCCTTTTGCGCTTCTTTATCGAAAACCAGATGAGGTTTTGAAATCGCATCAAAAGTTAATGGGAATGCACATGGTTCCGAATTTAATTCCGCCAACAGTTTTTGGGATCACCAATCAGGAAATCGAGGAAACAAATTTTCAACAATATGGCGCTTTGGTTTTGGAGAAATATTTTAAGGGTTTTCTCGATTTTTACGAAACAGATCGAAATACTGCTCTTTTAAACTATAACGAAGGAATGAAAAATGTTATCGAAAAATTCATATCCTTTATCGATGTTGATTATGCTCAGGATGAACTTGAAAAAATGTTTGAGCGATTAAAAAAACATTCTAAAAATGAAAGTGTTGTTTTTAATGGAGATTCGTTTAAAGAAGAGGCTTTGCCTGTAGATTTTACAAGACTCAATATTTTGCATAAAAATTTAAGCAATACACTTTTGGAACATTCAGGACGTTGAAAAAATAAAACAATTTTCATTTTGTTTATTTCTAATGTATTTTTGCGCCAAACACATATAAAATGATTGATTTAGATTACCTGGCATTTCTTGAAAATATATTAACGGATAACCGTAAAGAGAAATTTCTTAAAGTATTAGAAAATCGTACCAAACATTTTACCATTGCGGTCGAAGATGTTTTTCAAATGCATAACACAAGCGCGGTAATGCGCAGCTGCGAAGTTTTTGGAATTCAGGAATTGAATATTATCGAACAGCGTTTTGGAAAAAGAATTGATAAAGAAATAGCAATGGGAGCTCAAAAATGGGTTGATATCAATCAATTTGATTCAATTACAAATTGTGTATCAACTTTAAAAAATAAAGGGTATCAAATTATTGCTACGACTCCACACGAAAATGATTGTCTTTTGGAAGATTTTGATATTACAAAACCGAGCGCTTTATTCTTCGGAACAGAACGTGACGGACTTTCGCAGGAAATATTAGAAAAAGCCGATGGTTTTCTTAAAATTCCAATGGTTGGTTTTACAGAGAGTCTGAATATATCTGTTTCGGCTGCGATCATCATTCAAAATCTTACCAACAGACTGCGAAATTCAGATATTGACTGGCATTTATCTGATAAAGAAATATTAGAAAAACGTCTGGCGTGGGCTAAAAATTCAATTAAAGATATCAAGAGAATCGAAGCACGTTATTATCAGGAAAATCCAATATAGCGATTTCCTGCAAGGTTTCCAAAACCTTGTTTAAGGTTTAAGCTTTTTTCGCCAAGAATTACACGAATTAATTAATTTAAAAATTTGTGAAAATTCGTGGCGAAAATTTTTTCTTATTTAAACAGCTGCTTAAAATACCTGCAAGATTTCCAAAACCTTACAGGAGACTTGTTGAGAAAACCTAGAACCTTAGCATCTCAGCACCATAGTTCCTTTAAGTTACCTTCCAAAAGAATCATAATTGTCTTCTGCGTATTTTTCGAAACGTTTTAAAATCACAATATTTTCTTTCTCAATTTTTGTCAATTGACTGTAAACATCACTTGAAACTGGGATATACCATTCTACCTGGTCAAAAAACTGACGAACCGTTTTTGTTTTAAAAGTAAGCCCGTGTCTGGCAAAAATGGTATTTCTAAGAATTTCTAAATCAATTTTCTTTAGATTTTTTAAATCTGATTCAGTTAATTTTTGTGTTGATGAATTGATTGTCATGATACTTTCAGATGCTATTCTGTATAAAGAGGAGTTTTCATATTCGATTTCACTTTCATCTTTATTTTCACTTTCGTCTCCTTCATCGACAATTGCAACTTTCTCTACTTTTGGATTTTGATAATCAACATACATTCCTTCACTAGGAAGCATTACGTAAGGATTATATCTAAAGTCTTTTTTAGTTAAGGAAAAACTTCTTATTCTAACTGCTTTTTTAGGATTATTGGCTGTCCAGGTGCCAACAAGTAGAGTGTCGTTTTTTATTTCAAATTCAAAAACGCCATCATTTTTATCATCCCCGGGTTCATGAAGAACAAAATGAACCGAATTTCCTTTTTTTGTCATTCGGCCCGTAAGAGGTCTGTTATTTCCAGCAACAATACATCTGCCTGTAACTTCAGAATTCGTTATCTTTTTAATTGAAATATTAATTTTATTGACGTGCATTTCCTGACCGTCATCATGTTGGTTTTCAGATACAAAATCGCCAACCCACGAACCATAAAGTTCGGACATAAGTTCGGTTTCATGTGTTTTTTCAGATAGTTTTTCTTTGGTTATTTTCTCCTTTTGATTACAGGAGAAAAGTATAAAGGCAAGTAATAAACAGAAAAGTTTTTTCATTTTTTTGATTGGTTATAAAGATGATATTCAATGATTAATAAATTGGGAATCCATCCAATCCAAGCAATAATCTGATACAAATCCATTGGAGAGGGATGAAACAAATACACAAGAACAACCTTCCAAAAACGTAAGGTTACTGCAGAAAAGGTTAAGGCAAAACTTCGCAGCATAAATGCTTTATGATCTTTTAAACTTTTATTTTTGATTGAAGTGAATCCCTTAAAAGTAAAATAAAACCATAAAATAGATAAAGTGACAAAAGATATTTTTGAATAGAAACCGCCGTTTGCAAAAATACCAATAAAAAAGCCGGATGGAGCGCTTAAAAACAGCACTACAAAAACATAAAACTTCCCTATGTTTCTATGGATGTTAATCTTTTTTTCTAAAATGTAATTGCTAAACTGTGTAAATCCCGCCATTAAAACAAATAGGGCAGAATAAACATGCAGATAAAAAAAGAATAAATAAAGTGGAATTTCATTAACCTCAGTTTGTTTAATCTGCAGGAAAGCAACATCATTACGAAGCGGAATATATTGCCAGGTAAGCTTAATCATTAAAATGAAAAAATAGCTAAAAACGGCAATCCAGATAAAAGGTAAAAATGCTCTCTTGATCAATTGTATGGCTTATAATTATTACGACTTCAAATATAAGAAAATTCTTTAAAATAAGTTGTTTGAAAAAACAAAACCCGATAGTGAAAACTATCGGGTTTTTTATATGGTTCAAACACAGTCTGTAAACTGAGACTGAGGCTGAAAACTAAAAGGAATTATTATTTAACAAGAACCCAAGTCCCAGCAACAATAAGGCTTTCAGCTTTTTTAAATTTCATTGTTTCTGTTTTACCAGTTGCAACTTCCTGAACTGTTACAGTATCGTTACGGTTAATTTTTGGCATATCTCTAACAATCGTTTCTGTAACCTGACGTTGTTGTGTTTCTCCAGCTTCACGGTTAATTTCTTCGCTGTTAGGAATTTCATCTTTGCTTAATTGAAAATTTTCTTTTTGACGAACTTCTCTGGCTTCATGAATTTCAGGAACGTTTTGAGCAGGTAAATCACCTTTGAATAAGAATGAAATAACTTCTTTGTTAACGTTGTCTAACATTCCTCTAAACAAGTTGAAAGCTTCTAATTTGTAAATAAGCAATGGATCTTTTTGTTCGTGAACAGCCAATTGAACAGATTGTTTCAATTCGTCCATTTTGCGTAAATGTTTTTTCCAAGCCTCATCCACAATAGAAAGAGTGATGTTTTTCTCGAAATCAGCAATTAATTGAGCACCTTCACTGTCGTACGCTTTTTTCAAGTCAGTAACCACATTCAAAGTTTTAATTCCGTCTGTAAATGGAACTACAATTCTTTCGAAATGATTGTTTGGCTCTTCATAAACTCCTCTAATGATTGGGAAAGCTTCTCTTGCGCTTCTTTCTGTTTTTTCAGTATAGAAAGCCAGAGCTTCTTTATATACTTTTCCAGTTACTTCAATATCTGATAATTTTTGAAAATCAGCTTCTGAAATTGGAGAAGTAATTCCGAAATAACGAATTAAGTCAAAATCAAAACCTTTAAAATCATTTGCAATTTTATTGTTGCTTACAATTAATTCGCAAGTATCATAAAGCATATTAGCGATATCCAGTTTTAAACGCTCGCCAAATAATGCATGACGGCGACGTTTGTAAACTACTTCACGCTGAGAGTTCATAACGTCATCATATTCTAATAAACGTTTACGAACACCAAAATTGTTTTCTTCTACTTTTTTCTGAGCACGTTCGATAGATTTAGTCATCATAGAATGCTGAATAACTTCACCTTCTTTCAATCCCATTCTGTCCATTACTTTGGCCACTCTTTCAGAACCAAATAAACGCATTAAGTTATCTTCAAGAGAAACGTAGAACTGAGAACTTCCCGGATCTCCCTGACGACCAGAACGACCACGTAACTGTCTGTCAACACGACGTGAATCATGACGCTCTGTACCCACGATTGCTAAACCTCCCGCAGCTTTAACTTCTGGAGATAATTTAATATCGGTACCACGACCTGCCATATTTGTTGCAATAGTTACAACTCCCGCTTTACCTGCTTCTTCAACGATTTGTGCCTCTTGCTTGTGCATTTTAGCATTCAATACGTTATGTGTAATTCCTCTCATTTTAAGCATACGGCTTAATAATTCTGAAATCTCTACAGAAGTTGTTCCAATTAATACTGGTCTTCCAGCTTGAGATAATTCAGTAACATCTTCAATTACAGCGTTGAATTTTTCACGTGTTGTTTTGTAGATATAATCTTCTTTGTCAATTCTTGAGATGCCGCGATTGGTAGGAATTTCAACAACGTCTAATTTATAAATCTGCCATAACTCGCCGGCTTCTGTAACAGCTGTACCCGTCATACCGCCTAATTTGCTGTACATTCTGAAATAATTCTGTAATGTTACAGTTGCAAAAGTCTGCGTTGCAGCTTCGATTTTTACATTTTCTTTAGCTTCGATCGCCTGGTGTAAACCGTCAGAATAACGACGACCATCCATGATACGACCTGTCTGCTCATCGACAATCATAATTTTGTTGTCCATGATAACGTATTCTACATCTTTTTCAAAAAGAGCATACGCTTTTAAAAGCTGCGTAAGAGTATGGATACGTTCGCTTTTTACTCCAAAATCCTGGAATAATCTTTCTTTAGCTTCGGCTTCAGAATCTTTGTCTAACTTTTGCTTTTCGATAGCAGCAATTTCTGTTCCGATGTCTGGTAAAACGAAGAAATCAGAATCTGTATCGCCAGATAAATATTTGATACCATTATCAGTTAATTCTACCTGATTGTTTTTTTCTTCAATCACAAAGTATAAAGCCTCATCAACTTTATGCATTTCGCGATTGTTATCCTGCATGTATTGATTTTCAGTTTTTTGAAGTAATTGTTTAATTCCTTCTTCACTTAAAAATTTAATTAATGCTTTATTTTTAGGTAAACTTCTGTAAGCTCTTAATAATAAGAATCCGCCTTCTTTAGTATTTCCTTCTTTGATTAATTTTTTAGCTTCAGCTAAGAAACCATTCGCTAACTGACGCTGTTGTGCAACTAAGTTTTCGATTTTTGGTTTCAATTCGTTAAATTCATGACGATCTCCCTGTGGAACTGGTCCTGAAATAATAAGCGGTGTTCTTGCATCATCAATTAATACAGAATCGACCTCATCGACAATAGCATAATTGTGTTTTCTCTGCACTAAATCGCTAGGTGAGTGCGCCATGTTATCTCTTAAATAGTCAAAACCAAATTCGTTGTTGGTTCCGTAAGTGATATCAGCATCGTACGCTTTTTTTCTAGCCTCAGTACTTGGCTGGTGATTATCGATACAATCAACAGATAAACCGTGGAATTCAAATAATGGTGCTTTCCACGTGCTGTCACGTTTTGCTAAGTAGTCATTCACTGTTACTAAGTGAACTCCGTTTCCGGTTAAAGCGTTTAAGTAAAGCGGCAATGTAGCTACTAACGTTTTACCTTCACCCGTTTGCATTTCGGCAACTTTACCTTCATGTAAAACCATTCCTCCAATCAACTGAACATCATAGTGAATCATGTCCCAAGTGATATCTTTTCCGGCAGCATTCCATTGATTAGCCCAAATCGATTTTTCTCCGTCAATTGTAATATAGGGTTTGACTGCAGAAAATTCACGGTCTTTTGCAGTTGCAGTAACTTCAATATGAGAGTTTTCTTTAAAACGACGAGCCGTTTCTTTTACTACAGAAAACGCTTCTGGAAGAATTTCCAATAAAGTTTTTTCAGAGATTTCATAAGCTTCTTTTTCAAGTGCATCTATTGCATCATAAAGATCTTCTCTTTTATCAATATCCTCGATTTTTTCAACCTCAGTTTTAAGAGAAGCTATTTTTGCATCTTTATCTGCTCTTGCTTCTTTAATTCTTTCTTTAAAGTATGCTGTTCTTGCTCTTAATTCATCGTGAGACAAACTCATTAAGCTAGTTTCGAAAGTTTTAATTTTGTTTAAGTAAGGCTGTAGGGCTTTAACGTCTTTTTGAGACTTATCACCTACAAAGACCTTGATGATGCTGTTTATGAAACTCATAATTTATTGTATTTCTTTATTATATAATGTGTATTTGAACCAAAAAAAAAGCCTCTGTGATGAGACTTTTTCCTTTGGTTTATTTTTTAATATTCATCCTCATTCCAAAGATAATCTTCGTCTGTTGGATAATCAGGCCAAATTTCTTCCATTGATTCATATATCTCCCCTTCGTCTTCGATTGATTGAAGGTTCTCTACTACTTCTAATGGAGCACCAGCTCTAATAGCGTAGTCTATAAGTTCGTCTTTGTTAGCAGGCCATGGCGCATCACTTAAATAAGATGCTAATTCTAATGTCCAATACATCTGTTATCTGTTTAGTTTGTGCAAAAATAAATTTTTTACTGAAAAAGACAAGTAAAATTTGATTTATTTTAATAAAATTTAAGAACGTCTTTACTAGTATTCAGTTTTTAGTGCCGGTTTTCAGTGTTAAAACTTAAAATTGCTCCTAATTGCTGTATTTTTTTTGTATCCAGTTTTTATGTGAGTTTGCAGTATGAAAAACTGAAAACTTAGACTGTTTACTTCCTCGGAATCCATTTCACTTCCTCCGCTTTTAAGTCAAACGACAACTTCCGTGCCAAGACAAAAAGGTAGTCAGAAAGTCGGTTTAAGTACATAATTGCAATTTCAGGAACGTGTTCATTATGGCTTAAATGTACTGCCAAACGCTCTGCACGACGACAAATACAACGTGCTATATGACAATGTGACACGGTTGGGTGTCCGCCTGGTAAAACAAAATGAGTCATTTGCGGAAGGCTTTCTTCCATTTTGTCTATTTCGTTTTCAAGCAATTCGATATCTGAATCAATTATTCCGAGATTTTTTAAACGAAGTTCTCCGTTTTTTAAAACTTCTTTTTCCTGCGGAGTTGCCAAAATGGCGCCTACGGTAAAAAGACGATCCTGAATTTCTATTAAAATGGTTTTATAATGGGAATCCATTTCCTGATCGCGAATTAATCCTATATAAGAATTCAGTTCATCAACAGTTCCATAACTGTCAATCCTGATATGATCCTTAGGAACACGCGTGCCTCCAAAAAGAGCTGTTGTTCCTTTGTCGCCTGTTTTGGTATATACTTTCATTTTTTTTTAAAGATGCTAAGGTTCTGAGGTGCTAAGATTCTAAGATTTCTTTTTTGGAGTAAAATTTAAAATCTTTTTAAGATGTTGAGCTTTTTCTTTTTGCGATTAAACGATTAACCAAATAAACGGTCCAACTATTTGAAATCTAAAATTATTTAGTCCTGTCGCTTTCAATTAATCCGTCTCTTAAACGAATAACTCTGTGTGCGTAAGCTGCAATATCTTCTTCGTGAGTTACCAGGATTACTGTATTTCCCTGTGCGTGAATATCTCCAAAAAGCTTCATGATTTCTACAGAAGTTTTACTGTCTAAGTTTCCTGTTGGTTCATCGGCTAAAATAATCGAAGGTTTGTTGACCAAAGCTCTTGCAATGGCAACACGCTGGCGTTGTCCTCCAGATAACTGATTCGGCTGGTGATCCATTCTGTCAGCCAGATTTACTTGTTTTAAAACTTCAGTAGCTCTTGCGTTTCTATCCGATTTTGAATATCCGGCATAAATCATAGGCAGCGCTACATTGTCTAAAGCCGTTGTTCTTGGTAAAAGATTGAAGGTTTGAAATACAAAACCAATTTCAGTATTTCTAATTCCGGCCAATTCATCATCGCGCATTTGGCTGACATCCTTTCCGTTTAAAACATATCTTCCCGAAGTAGGCGTATCCAAACAACCTAATAAATTCATTAAAGTTGATTTTCCAGATCCCGAAGGGCCCATTAAAGCGACATATTCGCCTTTGTTGATTTCTAAATTAACTCCTTTTAAAACATATACGATTTCATTACCAAGTACAAAATTTCGTCTTATGTCGGTTATCTTAATTAATGGATCTGCCATTTTATTTTACAATTTTGGATTTAAAAGTACAAAACACTTTTCAATAAATGATAAGTAGTTTAGAATTGGATTTTGTTACAAAAGCTTTTGATATATGTATTAAAAGAAATATATTTTTTAAAACAGAAAAAAGTTATATCATTTTTGATTTATTTTGCATAATTATCATTATTTTATAAATTTTATAGTTTTAAAATGTTTTTTAATTTACGAATGTGATAATAATGTAATTTGTTTGGTTTTGTAATTGGTAAATTTGATTATGAATTAATTAAAACAATAAATTATGAAAAACATAAAAATCGTATTAGGAATCGCATTAATTGCATTAGGATTTACATCGTGTAAAGATGAAAAACAAGAAAAAGCTCAAAAAACAATCGACTCTTATGTAGCCTACGTCGATTCTG
Organism: Flavobacterium sp. HSC-32F16; assembly: GCF_024171645.1. Classification (GTDB taxonomy): domain Bacteria; phylum Bacteroidota; class Bacteroidia; order Flavobacteriales; family Flavobacteriaceae; genus Flavobacterium. Next base: position 77,252 of record NZ_JALKAC010000004.1, read on the forward strand.
TAAAAAATGTTTCTGCAGAGAATTTAAAAGCCGACTGGAAAGCAGTTGATGCTGAATATGATAGAAGATCTCAAGAAGCTCAGGCAGCCTTAGCAGATTTAAAAGATAATACTGCTGAGACTGAAAAAGTAAATACTAGTAAAGTAAAATATGAAGAGTTTAAAAATGAGATGACCACCGTTTTTGCCCCTCCAGCTCCGAGTCCGAAACAGCAATTGAGAAACGCCTTGTTTGGTGAAGGAAAAATTGGCGACGATATGAGCTTTGCCTGGGTAAACGCTCAAAATATTCATAGTGTTTACCAACAATTTGTACATACTGTAGAAAATAATAAGGATAAATATTCCAGAGAAGACTGGGATGAAATTAAAGTATTGTATGAAGCGCTTGACAGCCGTAAAAATACTGTTGAAAAAGAAGGTTTAACTTCTGAAGACAATAGAAAAATTGCAGGTCTAAAAGTTAAATTTGCACCTATGTATACTTTAAACAGAATGGGAGCTAAAGCCGAAGAGAATAAAGAAGCTAAAAAATAAAGTTTGAATTTTTATTCAAATGAAAAAGACGATCAGAAGTGATCGTCTTTTTTTATGCTCTAATCACAAAATGTTCTTTTTCCTGCTCGTATCTAAAAAATACAAATCCCCATTGAAAAGTATCAATTGTTACTTTTACTTTAGGATGATTTTTAATAATTTCCCAAGCTTGCTCCATTTCTGGAGACCAATGAATATCATCAAAAATCCAAACCGAATCGTTGTTGATTGTGGGTAGTAAAAGCTCAAAATAGGCTAAAGTTGCTTTTTTAGAATGATTTCCGTCAAAATATATTAGATCGAAGTTTTCAGTCTCAGTTTTCAGTCTCAGTTTAATATCCTGTAGATAACTGTCAAATTCGGTTACAACAGAATCTACATTGTCGAGATTGAATTTTTGCAATTGTAATTGACATTGATCTGCCGTTTGCGGACATCCTTCTAAAGTAATTACCTTCGCTTTCGTGTTTCCAAGAGCGAGGGCAGAAGTGGCCAAGCCTAACGAAGTGCCAATTTCGAGAATATTTTTGGGCTGAAAATAATTAGTAACGCGAAATAATAATTCGGCACGTTTAGGAGAAATTCCGGCCGTTGAAGCGATTTTTGAAATCTGCCTTCTGTTAGATTTAAAAACTTTCGAGCCAACGCCAAAATCGGTTACTTCAATAAAATTTTTATTTTCAAGAAGTGATTTTCTGTAGTTCTTTAGAATTTGATATTCGGGTTTTGGCTTTTTATCGTAAAAACATTTCGTAAGTAAATTAAAAACAAATGGCGAATGTACGCCGTGTTCGTTTGTAGAATGCCAAAGAAAGTTGAAATACGATTTGATTGGAAACAACATGAATTTTGAAATAATCTTAATTAACTGACTTTAATGTGATATCAAATATAAGTACTGAGCCTCCAGGGATACTTTTATAATCTTTACTGCCATAGCCTAAGTGGGAAGGAACAAAAAGCTGAATTTCTCCGCCTGTTTTTAAAAATGGAATTCCTTCTTTCCAACCCGGAATAAGACTGCGCAAAACAAAGGAAACTCCTTCTGTAGTTTCGTCAAAAACTTTTCCATTAGTAAAATAACCTTTATAAATAACGGTTACATTAGAATCTAATGTAGGGTGTCCGTCAGTTTCATTTTCACCTGCATTTTCTTCCTCGCCCGCATTCTCTCCTCCACTTTCACTTTCTCCTTCTTTGATTATAATGTAGTATAAACCAGAATTTGTTCTTTGTGCAGTTAAGTTATTCTGTGTCAGATAATCTATAATTTCTTTCTCGTTTTGGGCAGTATAATCTTTAACTTCATCATTATCCTTAGAACAAGAAATAAAGAGAGTTAATGAAAGTAAAGCGGTTAAAAGTTGTTTCATGTTTTATCTTTTTAAATCATTAAATATTCAGTTTCACAGAGCTTCACAAAGAAAACGCAAAGATTGACAAAAAATTTCGTGTAACTCGGTGTGTTTTCTTTGTGAATCTTTGTGTAATAGATTACCCTTCAATCTTCGCTGAAAGCTCAAACCAGCGTTCTTCTTTAGCGTCAATTTTACTTATAATACTTTGAAGTTCATTTGCCTTTTTCTCAATATCAGCATCTGCCACTTTTCCTTCAGAAAATAATTGTTCGATTTTCGTTTTTTCGATTTCTAAATCTTTGATTTCTCTTTCGATTTTTTGATATTCTTTTTGCTCGTTAAAACTTAAATTTCCAGTTGGATTATTTTGTTTCCAGTCTTTCTTTTCTGCTTTATTTTCTTCTTTTTGAGCCACATCGGCACTGTCTTCATAAGCACGGAAATCTGAATAGTTCCCGGGGAAATTCTCTATTTCGCCATGTCCTCTAAAAACAAATAAATGATCGACAATTTTATCCATAAAGTAACGGTCGTGCGAAACTACCAATAAACATCCCGGATAATCTAAAAGGAAACTTTCAAGAACGTTTAGCGTTACAATATCCAAATCGTTTGTAGGCTCATCTAGAATCAAAAAGTTCGGATTCTGAATTAAAACCGTACACAAATACAAACGTTTTAATTCACCACCGCTTAATTTTTCAACGTAATCGTATTGTTTTTTGGCATCAAAAAGAAAACGCTCTAACAACTGCGAAGCCGAAATAATTTTCCCTTTTGCTAACGGAATATATTCGCCGTATTCCTTAATAATATCAATAACACGCTGACCCGGTTTTGGGTTAATTCCAGATTGTGTGTAGTATCCAATTTTTATGGTATCACCTTTTACAACTCGTCCATTGTCTGGCGGAATTGTTCCTGTCAAAAGATTTAAGAAAGTCGATTTCCCAGTTCCGTTTTTACCAATAATTCCGATTCTTTCGCCACGCTGAAAATCAAAACTAAAATTATCCAAGATAACTTTGTCCTTGAATTTTTTAGAAAGTTTATGAAGCTCGATAATTTTGCTTCCCATTCTTTCCATATTAATTTCAAGCTCCACTTTGTTTTCTTTACGTCGGCTTTGGGCTTTTTCTTTAATTACGTAAAAGTCATCCTGACGCGATTTAGATTTGGTTGTTCTCGCTTTTGGCTGGCGGCGCATCCATTCTAATTCTTTTACAAATAAGTTTTTTGCTTTGTCAATGCTGGAATTTTCAGAAGTAATTCTTTCTTCTTTTTTCTCTAAGTAATACGAGTAATTTCCTTTGTATTGGTATAATTTTCCATTGTCAAGTTCTATAATTTCGTTACAGACGCGCTCCAAAAAGAAACGGTCGTGCGTTACCATAAACAAGGTGATATTTTCTTTGGCAAAATAACTTTCAAGCCATTCGATCATTTCAAGATCTAAATGGTTGGTTGGCTCATCCAAAATCAACAAATCAGGTCGATTAATTAAGATAATAGCCAATGAAAGACGTTTTTTTTGTCCTCCCGAAAGATTTTTAACTTTAAGTTTAAAATCTTCAAGTTTTAATTTAAATAAGATTTGTTTGTACTGCGTTTCAAAATCCCACGCATTATGCTGATCCATTCCGTCAAAAGCCTTTTGGTACGCTTCTTCGTCATTTGGGTTTTCAAGTGCTTTTTCGTAAGCCTCAATTATTTTAAGCGTTTCATTATCTGAAGCGAAAATACTTTCTTCAATCGTAAGCTCATCCTGAAGGTTGTTGTTCTGCGAAAGAAAAGCCATTCTAATTCCTTTTCTCAAAACAACTTGTCCTGTATCTGGTTCATCCAAACCATTAATAATGCTCATAATGGTAGTTTTACCAGAACCATTTTTTGCAATAAAAGCGATTTTTTGGTCTTTGTTGATTCCAAAAGAAATGTTGTCAAAAAGGACTTTTTCGCCAAATGACTTCGATATATTTTCTACAGATAAGTAATTCACTTTGTAAATTGTAAGTTATAAATTATGAGTTATGAGTATTCTGAAAAACATAACTTTTTGCAAAAGTAAACTTTTATCTTACTATTTGCGAATTATTTATGGAGATACAAATTCAGGATAGAACTCAAATCTAAATAATGAATTTGCTGCGGATTATTTATAATAGGTTTCCGAACCAAAGATTCATTCGTAATAAAATAATGAAGTCCATCTTTTGCGGCAATTCCTTCTATTTGATGAAACGGAAGTTTGAGGTCGATTTTTCTTTTATTTCCGGATAAAAAATCATGGTTTTTAAAATCATACAAAAGATAAAGAAACGTTTTTCCGGTTTTTGAATAACCGCAAAGAACTACGATTTTATTTTTTTCTAAATACGCTGCGCCCGTAACTAAACCATTTGTGTCTAAAGTGTTTTTAAACTGCGCGATATGATTTCCGGGTTCATTTGGCAAAACATAAATATTGGTTTTAGACGATTTCCATTGTTTTGAAAACAAATAAATACTGTCTTTTGATACTATAAAAGCTTCGCAGTCAAAATTGGTTCCATTTGGTTTTTGTACTGATAAATCAGTTTGATCGGAATATTGAAATGTAATTTTTTCGATAATTGGATTTTGCGCTAAAAACGACTTTTTTTCGATTTTTAAAATATTTAAATCCGCTCGGTTTCCTCTCAAATTATTTCCAAAATCTCCAATATATAAATGAGTGCTGTCTTGAGAAATCTCTTCCCAGTCATGATTGCTGGCATTTTCAAGAATAATTTTCTTTTTTATTTTGCCTAAAGAATCTAATCCGTAAATCGTTTTGTCGTGATCGTCATTATGTGTCCAAAGTAAATTAGCAAATGCAATTAACCCCGAAGTTTCTTTGATCGAATCACTAAGTTTTATGGAATATTGTGGTTTTAGTTTAAGGCTTTTGTAAACACAGCTTCCGTCATTTTCTGTCGCATTTGGATTGTAATTTTTAGAAAGCGGATCTGTACAGCCTGAAATTTGTGACTTAACTGAAAAAGAAAGCAAAAGAAAAAACAATAGAATTCGCAACATTACCGGATCTTAAATTTTGGTTAAGATAAAAGTAAAATTTTTAAGATTAGAGAAAAAAATAAGATTATTAATATAATTAAAATGTTATTTTGCAGCTGCAAGTTTAAGTTTTAAGCTGAGTTTCCCCAAGAATATGAAAATTTTAGAAGAACTGTCACGTTTTAGAATGTCCCGTTATTTCAAACTTTTGTTTGTATGCTGGGATGTCATTTTATTAAATACCGCAATATTGCTTTCAGCTTTAGCTAGATTTGGCAGTTTAAACGAACTCTTAATAAAAGAAGAAAGAACAGTTTCTGTACTGGCTAATTTAATTTGGATAGGATTACTGCTTAATAAAGATTCTTATCGAATGATTCGAATAGAACGCATTGAATCTATTTTAAAACGAACAATAAGAAAGCTTGTTATTCATGCTTCTATAATCTCAATTATTGTTGTTTATCTAAAATTCTCAGATATTTCCAGGCTTCGACTATTGTATTTCTATTTGTTCTTTTTTGTAATTCTGTTGATTTCGCGCTATATCTCAATGAAACTTCTAAAAGAAATACGTGCAAAAGGATATAATTTCAGGAAAATTATCATTGTTGGTGCAAATGAAACAGGCGAACGAATGCGAAAAATTTTAGCCAAAGATTTAACCTACGGCTATAAGTTTTTAGGTTTTTTTGATGAAAATGCAGATCCTGTTTTTTCAGATCAATTAATTGGCGGTTTTAATGAAATTCAGGATTTCATAACTCAAAAAGGAGTCGACGAAATGTATGTCGCCCTGCATATAGATGATATAGCAGTAATCAATAAGCTGGTTAAAATTTGTGAACAAAATATGGTAAGAATTAAATTTGTTCCAGATTTTCAGTTGTACACAAAATCGAGTAAAGTAGAAATTACTTTTTATGAAAATACTCCGGTATTAATGCTTCGCCGCGAGCCTTTAGAATTTGTAACCAATAAATTGATGAAAAAAGCATTTGATGTTTGTTTTGCGGGTTTGGTTATTTTATTGATATTTCCGTGGCTTTTTCCAATCGTAATGCTCATTATAAAATTAGAATCGCCGGGGCCAATATTTTTTAGACAAAAGCGAGCCGGACGTGATAACAGACCTTTTGTGTGTTTAAAATTCAGAAGTATGTATGTTAATGATCTTGCTCATGATAAGCAGGCAGGAAAAGGTGATAGCCGCGTAACCAAATTTGGTGCTTTTATTCGTAAAACAAGTATTGACGAACTGCCTCAGTTTTTTAATGTTTTTTGGGGAGATATGTCGGTTGTAGGGCCAAGACCGCACATGATAAATCTTGCCAAAGAATACAGCGAATTGATAAATAATTATTTAGTGCGTCAGTTTGCAAAACCCGGAATAACAGGCTGGGCGCAGGTTAATGGCTTTCGAGGCGAAACAAAAGAACTTGCTGATATGGAAAACAGAGTAGAATATGATATATGGTATATTGAAAACTGGAGTTTACTGCTGGATATAAAAATCATAGTAAGAACGATAATAAATGTCCTTAAAGGAGAAGAAAACGCCTATTAGTTTTTAAAACTGAAAAAACTGATTATTAGCAATGACCTCTTTTAAAATTGAAACTGAATCTATTTTTATTTTTTGATGCAGAGATTCAATATGAATACTGTGATGAACATCGGTTCCTGTAAAATCGTACATTCCCTTTTTTAGTAAAAGTTCGGCAGTTTTGGTGATTTCACTTCCATAATAACCCATTACAGCTAACAAATTGAGCTGAAATAAACAGCCCGATTTTTTCAGCTTTTCGTATTCGGTAAAATTTTTATGAAAATAAAAATACCTTTCAGGATGTGCCAAAACGGGAATATAACCCGCAAGCTGAATATCAAAAATAATTTTATATAAGTTTAAAGGTGCGCTTAAATACGATATTTCAACTAAAACATAATTGTCCTTTAAAGTAAGAAGTTTTTCTGATTTCAGGTGATTCTCAAACCAGTCATCTATAAAATATTCGGCGGCAGCTTTAAACGGAATGGTAATATTTTCGTCTTTTAATACAATCTGAGTTTCTTCTAGTTTATTCAAAATGTCCTGCTCAGAATTATTCCAGACATAATGGCTGATATGCGGTGTAGTAATAAATTGAGAAATTCCCAATTCCTGAAATGCTTTTGCCAGTTTAATCGTTTTTTTAATAGTCTTTGCCCCGTCATCAATTCCCGGAAGCAGATGCGAATGAATATCGACATAATCGCCCGCTAAAAGATCTTTTAAAAATGGTTTTGATTTAAAGAATGATAACATGCTGCAAAAGTAAAGAATTGATCTTGTTTTTATTTACGCTCAAAAAAAATACTTCAAAATAAAAATAATGTAACAATGTAACCCGCATTTCATAAAATATTATATTTGATAAAAAAGTAATGTTTTATGAAAATTAAAGAGAATTTATATAATCAAAGGATTATTTCTATTGATGCTCTGCGTGGAATTACTATTTTTGTAATGATATTTGTAAATGAACTGGCGAGCATTCAAAATGTGCCTCAATGGATGAAACATATGCCCTCTGATGCTGATGCCATGACCTTTGTCGATTTAGTTTTTCCTGCTTTTTTATTTATCGTCGGAATGTCAGTTCCGTTTGCATTTAACGCCAGATTAATAAAAGGCGACAGCCCAAAAGTAATTTGGAAACATACTTTAAAACGTGCTTTAGCTTTAATTATAATTGGCGTTTATATGGTAAATGCCGAATATGGTTACGATGCTTCAAAAATGATTATAGCACCTGCTTTCTGGGGACTTTTGGCTTACTCAATGCCAATTCCTATTTGGAATAAATATCCAAAAGATTTCTCGGTTTGGTTAAAATATATATTGCAATATGGCGGCATGCTGGTTTTAATAGCACTTTACTTTTTATATGTTCAGGAAGAAACCGGCGAAATAGGAATCACACCAAAATGGTGGGGAATTCTGGGTTTAATTGGCTGGGCATATCTTATTTCTGTAATTTATTATTGGTTAGTTTCAGGCCGATTATGGGCAATGATTGCCTTTTTGGTAGTTTGTGTTGTAGCAAATTCAGCTAATTTGACAAAAGGTTTGGTTTTGCCGGAATGGCTGAGTTTTATCGCCGGACATTTAACACATGCTTCATTAGTCGCAGCCGGAATTATAATTTCGCTTTTATTTTTTGATCGAAAAATGGAAAACAAAATCAATTGGCCCGTAATAGGATTTATTGTTTTATTTTTTGCCGTTGGATTTTTTCTACGTCAATATTATGGAATTTCAAAAATACAAGGAACTCCGGCGTGGACTTTAATTTCGGCTGGAATTTGCACCATCTTGTTCTACTTTTTGTATTGGCTGATGGAAGTTAAAAAACAAACCAAATGGAGCGGGTTTTTTATGCCCGCTGCCGCAAATCCGTTATTGATTTATATTTTGCCGGGCATTATTTATTATTTCTGTAAAGCTTTCAAAATTCATATTATTCCGGGGTATTTTAGAGAAGGTGTTCCGGGAATTCTTTGGGCTTTGGTATTCTCGATTATCATGCTGTATGTAATGAAAATCTTCAACAGATTTAAAATACAATTGCATTTATAATAGTAGCAGTTTTCAGTTAAACATACCGCAAACTGCAACTGAAAACTGAGAATGATACTATTCAATAACAACGGATTTTATTTCTAAAACAGCTCCAGAAACCGGATTATAATTCACAAAATTAAACTTGCAGAGATTATGAATATCTAAAGGCTTTCCGCTTGGATCGCCGTCTTGTTTAAAATCCGTCCACGGAATTTTTATGGTTGTGAACTTTTTAGCAGAAACAGGCAAGTCTATTCTTGGATGCGAGCCGCCGTGCACACATCCCGTTCCTTCAGCGTTTCCTTCACGTGCCTGCAATTTTATTAAATGTGATGATTTATATGTAATGCTGAGGTATTTTGAACTTTCAGACAAATTCGTTGGCTTGCCATCGTTTGAATCAGATTCTGTAAGCAGCACATTCAGCTCAATTTCTCCAGTTGGATTATCTTTTGCCGTAACTTTAATTATACCTTTTTCTTTTCTAATTCTATTAATTGTTTCCTGATTTTCTTTGGCTGGACCGGCAATGTACCAAGTTGAAGTTTTTACCAAATTTATATTTGCATTCGAAACTTTTTCCGCGGAAGCGAAACTTAAAATTGAAAACACAAAAAACAGAGAACTAAGTAAAATAATTGTTTTGATTTTCATTTTAAAAAAAGATTTTGATTTATTTCAAAAATAGAATTTTCTTTTTATTTATTTCGGAAGAAGCGTATATTCTGAATAAAATTTTAAATTTGTAAGAAGTTGTATGTGAAAAGCTTACGTCATGAAAAATGCAAAACTTCTATTGTGTTTCTTTTTCTTTTTTCAAATGCAATTCAGCTATTGCCAAAACGATTCCATTTCACATAATAATAAAGATATTCTGGATGTTTTGTACAAGCTTTTTAATAAAAATGATTCCTTACGAAAAAATCAGGATAAAAAAATAGCATTTTCATTGCTTCCCGTTCCAATCGATGCTAATAAAAATGCCGGTTTGGTAGTTTCTTTTTTAACCACATTTTATCTCGGCGACAGCAATACGACCAAAATGTCGCAGGTTTCATTTTCACCCTATTTTAGTTTTACCAAACAATATGTTTTTCCCATTCAAACCTATATATATACAAAAGATAATTACTGGAATTTTATAGGCGATTATCGGTATATGATCTATCCGCAGGATACATATGGTTTGGGCGGACATAATACAGATAAAAAAATGTCAACTTTGGATTATCAGCAATGGCGTTTTTACCAATTTGCAACCCGAAAAATAATCGGGAATTATCGACTTGGACTTGGATTTTTGTTTGATAATTACCAGAATATTTCTGAAGAATCCTTTATCGATGAAGAAACTGATTATTCTAAATATATGAATGGCAATTTTTCTAACGAAAGTTCCTTCGGAATTGCCATTCAGGGACTTTATGATTCCAGAGAAAATAATGTAAATCCAGAACAAGGTTTATATGTCGAAGCTGATTATCGAATCAATACAAGCGGAGTGGAAGGCAAAAAATGGAATTCAATTTATTTTGATGCCCGCAAATACCATTCTTTTCACAAATACAAACATCGGGTTTTGGCTTACAGAGCTTTTTATTGGTCGACTTTTGGAGGAAAACCACATTATTTAGATCTGCCAAGTATTGGCTGGGATCGGGATGGAAGAACCGGTCGTGGTTTTACCCGAAACAGATTCCGCAGCAATGCGCTGATTTATTTTGAAACTGAATATCGAACTGATATCTCAAAAAATGGTTTTTGGGGTGCTGTATTTTTTGCCAATGTTTCCTCCGTTTCAAAGTTAGATACCTATCAATTTAAAAAATGGAATCCAGCCGTTGGAACCGGATTGCGCATTAAATGGAACAAGAAAAACAACAGTAATTTAGTCCTTGATTACGGAATTAGTAAAAACGATTGGTCGTTGCGATTAGGTTTGGCTGAAAATTTCTAACTTTCCCCAAAATCAATTACAAAAATTTCAATGCAATTATCGGTTATCATTCTTAATTATAATGTGCGTTACTTTCTGGAACAATGTGTTTTAAGTGTTCAGGAAGCAATTGCCAATCTTGATGCCGAAATTATTGTTATCGATAATAATTCATCTGATGACAGTTGTTTGATGATGAAAACCCAATTTCCGGAAGTAAAACTGATTCAAAACCAGGAAAATTTTGGTTTCCCAAAAGGAAATAATATTGGAGTTGAACAAGCCGGTGGAAAATATATCTGCATTTTAAATCCCGATACCGTTGTTGCCGAAGATACTTTTACTAAAATTTTGGCTTTCGCCGAAGAAAAACAAGATTTAGGAATAATTGGGTGTAAATTAATTGACGGAACAGGAAATTTTCTGCCCGAAAGTAAACGCGGTATTCCATCGCCCTGGGTTGCTTTTACCAAGATCTTTGGTTTGTATAAAGTATTTCCAAAATGGAATCTTTTTAATCAATATTATGCACAGCATTTAAATGAAAACCAAACCGGAAAAGTAGAGATTCTCGTTGGTGCATTTATGTTTTTAGAAAAAGATTTATACCAAAAATTAAATGGTTTTGATGAAAAATGCTTTATGTACGCAGATGATATTGATTTGTCTTACAGAGCACTTTTACTAAAAAAATCAAATTATTATTTTCACGAAACAACCGTTTTACATTATAAAGGAGAAAGCACCGTAAAAGACGAATTGTATATGAAACGTTTTCAGGATGCAATGAACTTTTTCTACCAAAAGCATTTTAAGAAATCTTGGTTTTTTAGTTTTTTTATTAAAATAGGAACATGGTTTTTCTCTTTCATAAAAATGTTTCAGGGAAAGCCAAAAGACAAACCATTGCCGGAAAGTTATATTTTGTACTCCGAAAATGCGAATTTGACTGAAAAACTGGCTTCAATTTTAGAAAATAAAGTTAGTTTTTTAGATTTCAAAAAAGAAAAAATGGTAAATTCGTGCCTGATTTTAAAGGGTAAAAAGGCAGAGATCATTTTGGATAATCACTATGTTTCATTCAAAAAATGTATCAATATCATAGAAACTCTTAAAGATAAGAACATTACTTTTAAGATTTTCCCTAAAAAGACAGGTTTCATTATTGGCAGTAATTCGAGAAATGGCAGGGGGCAGGTCATTAAAATTGAGTAAAAATTATATTAAGTGTAATTTATATTTAAAAATTTCAGTAATTTCGCAATCAGAAAATCAAAATCATCCTTTAGAATAACAATATGGCAAGATTTGAATTAAAGCTTCCTAAAATGGGAGAGAGCGTCGCTGAAGCAACCATTACCAACTGGTTGAAAGAAGTGGGAGACAAAATTGAAGCTGATGAAGCTGTACTGGAAATTGCAACTGATAAAGTTGACAGTGAAGTGCCAAGTGAAGTATCGGGAATTTTAGTTGAACAATTATTTGGCAAAGATGATTTAGTTCAGGTAGGGCAGACTATTGCAATTATCGAAACAGAAGGTGGTGATGCGCCGGCTGCAACTCCAGCTGTTGATGCTGCTGCTCCTGCAGAAGCTGTAGAAATAGAAAAGACAATTGAAGCAGTAAAAGAAGAAGTTGCTGCTCCTCAGGATTTTTCAGGATCAGAAAAATTCCTTTCTCCTTTAGTAAAAAATATTGCAAAAGAAGAAGGTGTATCTCTTGCTGAATTAGATAGTATTCAAGGTTCAGGAAAAGACGCCCGAGTAACAAAAGATGATATTTTAAAATATATAGAAGACCGCAAATCTGGTGCTGTACAAGCTCCGAAAGTAGTTGAAGAAGCACCAAAGGCTGTTGTTGAAACTCCAAAAGCGCCAGAACCAGCTGTTCAAAAAAGCCAGCAGGCAGTTCCGGTTTCTGTAAATGGAGGTGATGAAATCATTGAAATGGACAGAATGCGTAAACTGATTTCAGGTTATATGACGGCTTCGGTACAGACTTCTGCTCACGTTCAGTCGTTTATTGAGGTTGACGTAACAAACATTGTAAAATGGAGAGATAAAGTTAAAACAGCTTTCGAAAAAAGAGAAGGTGAAAAACTGACTTTTACACCAATTATGATGGAAGCAGTTGCAAAAGCTTTGAAAGATTTCCCTGGAATGAATATTTCTGTTGATGGAGATTATATCATCAAAAAGAAAAATATCAACTTAGGAATGGCGGCGGCTTTGCCAAACGGAAACTTAATTGTACCTGTAATTAAAAATGCAGATCAGTTAAACCTGGTTGGAATGGCAAAAGCAGTTAACGATTTAGGAAATCGCGCAAAAGCCGGAAAACTGAAACCAGACGATACGCAAGGCGGAACTTATACGGTAACAAATGTTGGAACTTTTGGAAGTGTTTTCGGAACGCCTATTATCAATCAGCCGCAAGTGGGTATTTTAGCACTTGGAGCAATTCGTAAAGTGCCTGCAGTTATTGAAACTCCTGAAGGTGATTTTATCGGAATCCGTCAAAAAATGTTCTTGTCGCACTCTTACGATCATAGAGTAGTTGACGGAGCTTTAGGAGGAAGTTTTGTAAAAAGAGTAGCAGAATATTTAGAAGCTTTTGATGTAGATAGAGATTTCTAATCCATCATAAATAAATGTAAAAACCCGAAAAATTAAAACGTTTTTCGGGTTTTTTTGTTTCCAAGAAAAACGGAAAATCGACCAATTCGGATCTGATTTTGAAAGTTGAAATCAAAAAATAAAGCCTTTTTGGGTCAAAAAAATAGAAATTGGAGTGGAAAATTCGGCTTTAAAAATTACATTTGTAATCTTATAAAAATTAAAAATGGAATTAAAACTTAACAAACCAATTTGCTTTTTTGATCTTGAAACAACTGGAATTGACATCGGTAAAGATCGAATAGTAGAGATTTCGATATTTAAAGTTTTTCCAAACGGAAATAAAGAAAGTAAAACCTGGCTGGTTAATCCCACAATTCCAATTCCTCCGCAAACTACCGCCGTTCACGGAATTACCGATGAAAAAGTAGCAAATGAACCTACTTTTGCAGAACTGGCGCCGCTGGTTCATAATATGATAAAAGACAGTGATTTGGGAGGCTTCAATTCTGATCGTTTTGATATTCCGTTATTGGCAGAAGAATTACTTCGTGCCGGAGTCGATTTTGATATGAAAAATAAAGTATCTGTAGATGTTCAGACTATTTTTCATAAAATGGAAGAACGGACTTTAAGTGCAGCTTTGAAATTCTATTGTGGAAAAAGCCTTGAAAATGCGCACTCAGCAGAAGCTGATACTATGGCAACTTACGAGATTTTAAAAGCGCAGTTAGATCGTTATCCCGAATTGGAAAACGATATGAAATCATTGTCTGAATTTACAACTCGTAAAAGAATTGCTGATTTTGCCGGAATGATTGCTTTTGATAATGATGATGAAGAAATTTTTACTTTCGGAAAACACAAAGGGGCAAAAGTTTTAAAAGTACTGGAAACAGAACCGGGTTATTTCAGCTGGATTCAAAACGCTGATTTTCCTTTGTATACCAAAAAAGTTTTGACAGGAATTAAGTTGAGAAAATTAAATACGAAGTAAAGGTGCTGAGTTGCTAAGATTCTAAGATGCTAAGTTTTTTTTAGTTTTCTCAGAACCTTAGCAACTTAGCAACTTAGAATCTATACAAAGAATGAAAATAATCTGTATCGGTAGAAATTATACCAATCATATCGAAGAATTAAAAAACGAACGTCCGGATGAGCCTGTGGTTTTTATGAAACCGGACTCGGCAGTTTTATTGAAACAACACCCGTTTGTAATTCCTGAATTTTCTGAGGAAGTTCATCACGAATTAGAAATAATTGTGAAAATTAACAAGGTTGGAAAATATATTGAACCCAAATTTGCACATAAATATTATGACGATATAAGTGTAGGTATTGATTTTACTGCCAGAGATTTACAAGATAAATTAAAAGCAAAAGGACTGCCTTGGGAAAAAGCAAAAGCATTTGACGGTTCTGCGGTAATTGGAGATTTTTTACCAAAAAGTGATTTTGTTTCGCTAGAAAATCTTACGTTTGAGCTCAAAAATAATTCTGAAACGGTTCAAAAAGGAAATACAAGCTTTATGCTTTGGAAAATTGATGAACTTGTTTCGTATGTGTCGCAGTTTTTTACCTTAAAAATTGGAGATATTATTTTTACCGGAACGCCTGCAGGTGTTGCGCCTGTTAAACCAAATGATGTTTTGGAAGGCTTTTTAGAAGATAAAAAATTATTTAGAATACAAGTAAAATAATGGCTTTAAAGTACAATCTTTCGAAAGTGTATGCGCTTTCAGACAATGACCCCGAATTTGTAAACGAAATTCTTAAACTATTTGTTACAGAAGTTCCTGAAGATTTAAAACAAATCAAAGAGGGCATCAAGAAAAAGGATCATAAGTATGCTTATTCGTATGCACATAAAATAAAACCTACATTAGATTTAATGGGGTTGAATGTTGCGTTTGAAGAAATTCTGCAAGTTGAAGCATGGACAAAAGCAGAAGGAAAGAAAAAAGATATTATCGAAACTTTTAAAAGTATAAAAGTGCAGGTTAAAGATGCAATCAAAGAAATAAAAAAAGACTTTGATTTGTAAAATTTAAGAAATCCCGCTTTTAACCTAAGGCGGGGTGTTTTTTATTTTGTTTTTATTCTGATCTTAATTGCTTTTAAGATTTTTTACTCCATAATAAACAAAGGATTTTTCTTTTGTTTTCAGCCTCAAATCATTTCCGCAATCCTACTTCATAAATAAACTTATAACTTTATAAGTAAAACTTTTAATACTATGAAAGCAACAATAGTTACCATTGGGGATGAAATTTTAATTGGTCAAATTGTAGATACAAATTCAAATTTTATAGCCAAAGAGCTGGATAGAATTGGTGTCGAAACTTATGAAATGATTTCGATAAGCGATGACAAACAGCATATTTTAAACACTTTTGCGCAATTACAAAACAAAGTTGATATTGTAATTGTAACTGGTGGTTTAGGCCCCACAAAAGATGATGTTACCAAAAAAACTTTCTGTGATTATTTTGATGATGAACTGGTTGTAAATCCAGAAGTTCTGGCGCATGTTACAGAACTGATTGAAGGATTTTATAAAAGACCAATTTCGCAGTTAAATAAAGATCAGGCGCTTGTTCCGTCAAAATGTATCGTTCTTCATAATAAAATGGGAACCGCACCGGGAATGTGGATGAAAAAAGAAAATACCGTGTTTGTTTCACTTCCGGGAGTTCCGTATGAAATGAAATATCTGGTAGAAAACGAGATAATTCCAAAAATTATTAAAGAATACAAACGTCCTTATATCATTCATAAAACTATTTTAACGTACGGTCAAGGCGAAAGTTTAGTCGCAGAGCGTATAGAAAAATGGGAAAACAACCTTCCTGAGTTTATTAAACTGGCCTACCTGCCCAATCCCGGAAGAGTTCGTCTGCGTATGACGGCCCGCGGAACAGATAAAGAAGCGCTTGAAAAAGCAATTGAAGAAAATGTTCAGTCATTAGATGCTATAATTCACGATATTATAGTGGGTTACGAAGAAAATGAAACAATAGAAACCGTAGTGGGTAAACTGCTTGCTAAAAATAATAAAACAATTTCGACAGCAGAAAGTTGTACAGGAGGAAAAATTGCTTCGCTTTTATCCTCTGTGCAGGGGGCGTCGAGATATTTTAAAGGCAGTGTCGTGTCATACGCAACAGAAGCAAAGGTGAATGTTTTGGGCATTTCGCAGGATTTAATAGATGAATTTTCTGTTGTAAGTGCTGAGGTTGCGGCAGCTATGGCTTTGAATGTGAAAAACATACTGAAAACCGACTATGCAATTGCTACAACCGGGAACGCCGGTCCGTCAAAAGGAGATGCAAATGCTGAAATTGGAACTGTTTTTATAGCATTGGCAACTCCAGGCGGAGTAATTACGGAAGAATTTAACTTTGGCCAACCACGTGAAAAAGTGATAGATAGGGCGACGATTAAGAGTTTAGAAATATTACAGAAAGAAATTTTAAAAATTGTGCAATAATTTTTTGCTACAATGGTTTATTTTTCTTTTCTTTGCACCCTGATTTTGAATAACGATAAAAGATAAGTATAATGTCAAGAGTTTGTGACCTTACAGGTAAAAGAGCGATGGTAGGAAATAACGTTTCTCACGCTATGAACAAAACTAAGAGAAAGTTTTCTGTAAACTTAGTTAAAAAGCGTTTTTATCTTCCAGAAGAAGATAGATGGATTACTCTTAGAGTAGCAGCATCTACGATAAAAACAATTAATAAAAATGGAATCACTGCTGTTTTGAAAAAAGCGCAGTCAGAAGGATTTATCAAATAATCTTTTCCTAAATAAATATATAGCAAGATGGCAAAGAAAGGTAATAGAATCCAGGTAATTTTAGAATGTACTGAGCACAAGACTTCTGGTGTTCCAGGAACTTCTAGATATATTACAACTAAGAACAAAAAAAATACTCCAGACAGATTAGAGATTAAGAAATTTAATCCAATCTTAAAAAGAGTAACTGTTCACAAAGAAATTAAGTAATAATTAGAGATTTTTGTAAATCTCAATGGTTTTGCCATTAGAGTTTTATAAAAGCTTCAAATAACATTTGAATCATGGCAAAGAAAACCGTAGCATCGTTACAAACATCTTCTAAGAGATTATCAAAAGCCATCAAAATGGTAAAATCTCCTAAAACTGGTGCATATACATTCGTAGAATCTATTATGGCTCCTGAAGAAGTTGATACTTTCTTGAAAAAGAAATAATTACAATTACAATATATAGAAAAGCTACTTTCATTCGGAAGTAGCTTTTTTATTTTTTATATTTGTTTAAAATTTTGTAGAAACCAAACAATTTGTGTTTTTTTTAAACATTAGTTCCCGTCATACTCTTTATCTTTACTTGCCTAAAGAAGGTAAATAAAAGGATATCGATTCTGTCGGGGTTAAATTAAAATCAATTGGCATTTCTATAAACATCAGGATTTTTTCTAACCTTAAAAAGAAAGAGCCTAAAAACTAACAATAAATAAAAAATGAGTTTTTTTAAAAAATTATTCTCTACCGAAAAAAAAGAGACTTTAGATAAAGGTCTTGAAAAAACCAAAACTACTTTTTTTTCTAAGTTAAGCAAAGCTGTTGCAGGAAAATCTAAAGTCGATGACGATGTTTTGGATAATCTTGAAGAAGTTTTAGTTGCTTCTGACGTTGGTGTAAATACTACGTTAAAAATTATCGAAAGAATCGAAAAACGTGTAGCCGAAGATAAATATTTAGGAACAGAAGAACTAAACCAGATTCTTCGTGATGAAATTGGAGGCTTATTGTCTGAAACCAATACAGGCGAAGCAACTGAATTTGATATTCCAAAAGATAAAAAGCCGTACGTTTTAATGGTGGTTGGAGTTAATGGAGTTGGAAAAACAACTACAATTGGTAAGCTTGCTTATCAGTTTAAAAAAGCAGGTTATAAAGTAGTTTTAGGTGCAGCTGATACTTTCCGTGCTGCAGCAATCGATCAGCTTCAGGTTTGGGCAGATCGTGTTGATGTGCCAATTGTAAGACAAAATATGGGAAGTGATCCAGCTTCTGTAGCTTTTGATACTTTGCAATCAGCCGTAGCTCAAAATGCGGATATTGTAATTATCGATACTGCCGGACGTTTGCATAATAAAATCAATTTGATGAACGAGCTTTCTAAAGTAAAACGTGTAATGCAGAAAGTAGTTGCTGATGCGCCACACGATGTGCTTTTGGTTTTAGATGGTTCTACAGGTCAAAATGCTTTTGAACAGGCTAAGCAATTTACTGCAGCAACAGAAGTAACTTCACTAGCAGTAACAAAATTAGACGGTACAGCAAAAGGCGGTGTTGTAATTGGTATTTCAGACCAGTTTCAAATTCCGGTAAAATATATTGGTGTTGGCGAAGGAATTGAAGATTTACAAGTCTTTAATAAATATGAATTTGTTGATAGTTTCTTTAAATAAAAAATAATGAGTTTGGAATCTTTAAAAAATATATCGGCTGTTGCTTTTTATTTTGCAAGTGTTATATGTTTTGTTTTAGCAAATGTATTAAAAGATGGTAATCTTTCAGTTTATTATATTTTGCTGGTTTTAGGGATAGTTTTTTTCTTTATGGGAGTTCTTAAAAGACTGCGGTCTAAATAATAATTTATTGCTGTTTAATTATGAGATACTATTTTCTTGCTTTTGTTTTGCTTTTATTTTCTTGTAAAAAGGAAAAAAGTGAAAGTGATAATGTAAGTCAAAAAGTAATTGTTATTCAGCCTTTAGGTGGTTTTAAGGTTAAGCAAGCTAAAAAAGTATTTGCAGAAATTAAAGCTCTAAACCCCAATGTAGTTTTGCGGACCGATATTTCCTTTCCTGAAAACTCGTTTTATAAACCCAGAAATAGATATCGGGCTGATAGTATTATTAAACATCTTAAAAATAATATTGGTAAAGATTCTGTAATTGTTGGCTTGTCCAATTATGATATTAGCACAACTTATAAAGGAATTAAAGATTGGGGCGTAATGGGTTTAGGTTACGTACCCGGAAAATCCTGTGTAGTTTCTGATTTTAGATTGTCTGCAAAAACTAAAAATCAACAGTTTTATAAGTTGGTTCTCCATGAACTAGGTCATACAGAAGGTTTGCCGCATTGTTCAGTTAAAACCTGTTTAATGCGAGATGCTGAAGGCGGGAATCCGCTGGATCAAGAAAAAGCTTTCTGCCAGAGTTGTAAAAGCTTTTTAAAAGGCAAAGGCTGGCAATTGATTTAAAATGTTTTTCTTTCTCATATTAAATTAAATTCTTCGTAGTTAAATAAATGGTACTTTAACTTTATAAAGTTACCTTTGTAATTCACTAAATTTCTTTTGAAAATGGGAGTTCTAACCCTGATGGGAGCGTTATCCTTTTTCTGGTTTCTTTAGCTCGAAAAAGATATAGCGGTCAGCAGGAATATGCTTCTTATTAATAGTATAAATTATTATGAAAAATACTTTTATGATTTTGGTTTTATCGCTTTTGCTGATAAGCTGTAAGCAGGAAATAAAACCGGCAGATATTGCAAAACTAAATGGTTATTGGGAAATTGAAAAAGTGGTTTTTGATAAAGGTGAGGAGAAAGCATATGGAATGAACGAGAATTTTGATTTTTTTAAAATTAAAGGTACTAAAGGAACTCGTACGAAAGTGATGGCGCAGCTGGACGGAACTTTTTTAACAACGGATACTTTTGAAGATGTTTCGGTTAGATTCACAGATAAAGGAGCTTTTCTTGATTACAAGACAGATTATGCAAAATGGAGCGAAGAATTAATTTCGATATCAGATGAAGCTTTTGTGGTAAAAAACGATCAGAATAAAGAATATCATTATAAAAAAGCGGGACCAGTAAATATTTTAAACGATGGCAAAAAGACTAAATAATCAAAGTACGATTGGGGCTGTTTTGCAACAGATTATTCAGGTGAATAAATTACAACCCGGAATGGACCAAATTGATGTGCGGGAAGCTTGGAGGCAATTAATGGGAAATGGCGTGAATACGTACACCAGAAACGTTGTATTAAAAGGAAGCACGCTGTATGTTGAACTTGCATCGGCAGTTTTAAGAGAAGAATTAAGTCACGGTAAATCTAAAATTGTTAAAATGATTAATGAAGAATTGGGACGCGAAGTGGTGACGGATGTGGTATTACGCTGATTTTTAGTCGCAGTTTTCAGTGACAGTATTCAGTTTTTATCTTTATAGGAAATAAAAAAACCTGTTTGTAAAACAAACAGGTTTTTTTTTATGATTTACAATCACTGAATACTGTGACTGAAAACTAATTTACTAGAACTGCTCTCTTCCAGCAAAGTGGAATGCACCTTCGATTGCAGCGTTTTCGTCGCTGTCAGAACCGTGAACTGCATTTTCTCCAATAGAAGTTGCGTATGCTTTACGAATAGTTCCTTCAGCAGCTTCAGCTGGATTTGTAGCTCCAATTAAAGTTCTGAAATCTTCTACTGCGTTGTCTTTTTCTAAAATTGCAGCAACAATTGGTCCGCGTGACATGAATTCAACTAATTCTCCGTAGAAAGGTCTTTCTGCGTGAACTGCGTAGAATGCTTTAGCATCTGCTACAGTTAATTGAGTTAATTTTAATGAAACGATTTTAAAACCACCATTAGTGATCATTGCTAAGATATTTCCGATGTGTCCGTTTGCAACAGCATCTGGCTTAATCATTGTAAAAGTTCTATTTGTTGCCATTTTATATTTTATTAAATTTTGTGCAAAAGTAGACTTTTTTTATGAATTGATTTTAATTAATTCGTAATTAAAACATAGTAGAATGATGTTTTAACCAAGAAAAGCTTTTTTTTTGAACCATATAAGTAATATAAGTGCATTTAAAGAGCGGCGCGCAAAATGATCGCAAGCTTTACGTATTTCTAAATGAACTTATATTACTTATATGGTAAAATGTTTTTATACTTTGAATATTAATTTGTTTCTGTAGAATATCCACAAAATAAATGTCCAAATACAAACGTAAACTAATGCGCCGGCCAATGATGCAGTCATTGGATTGCTGAAGAATGGTGCAATACCAAAATTGTACAGGTAACTCAAAAGATTAATTTGTTCTTCAGTATTTTGCGGATTTTTAAATTGAATCATGACTAAAGCCTGCGGAATAATCTGCGAAGTAAAGAAAACAATCATTGGATTTACGCCCCAGATTAAAAACGGTTTGAATCCTTTTTTGCAATTAGCAATATCAATTATGTAGTATAAAATGGTTAGGAATACGGTTGCCAGACCTGTGGTGTATAAAACATAACTGCTTGTCCAAAGTGATTTGTTGATTGGAAAAACCAAATCCCACATTAATCCTAAAAATATAAGGACCGTTCCTGCAATTCCCATTTTTTGTGCTTTTTGAATATTGATGGTATCAGCTTGTAAAAGCTGTCCAATTAATAAACCAATAATTCCGTTAACGATTGACGGAATGGTGCTTAAAATCCCTTCCGGATCCCAGGTAACTGTGCCGCGGTACATATGGCCTTTTAGTAAAACGCTGTCCAGCCATGAAGCTAAATTTGTTCCTTTATCGAGATTGGCTTCTCCAATTCCGGGAACAGGAATTAAAGTCATAATTGCCCAATATCCTAATAATAAAACGATTCCGGTTATGATTTGGGTTCTCTGAGATGTTTTTAAATACAAAAGAGAAACTGCAAAATACACAATTGCAATTCGCTGCAGAACTCCCGGAAGTCTTACGTCATGATAAGCTTCGATACCGCTGTAAGCCAGAAACAGATAAATAAACAGAATTGAAAAGGCTAAAATATTTTTGACTTTTGAGCTAAAATTTCCCATTAAAGCATAACCAACTCCAATAGTAATTGCAAGTCGTCCAATTAAAAGCGGAATTCCTTCAAGTCCAAATAACTGGATTTTTCCGAAAAAATTAAAGAAAATCCCCAAACAAAGCATTCGCAAAGAGCGAACTAAAATTTTGTTGAAAGTAGTGCTGTCATAAAATTTATCAGGCATTGCAAGCGGAACGGCAACTCCCATTATGAAAATGAAAAACGGAAATACTAAATCGGTCGGTGTGCAGCCGTGCCATTCGGCGTGTAGTAATGGCGGGTAAACATTCCCCCAGTCTCCGGGATTGTTTACGATTGTCATCAATAAAATAGTGAGTCCTCTAAAGACATCCAATGAAATCAAGCGCTCTCTGGTCATAGTTTTTGGTAAATAGGTTAATTTTTTGTTATTATAAATTTTCTATTTGGTTTAGAGAGGCAATAATTTCGAGAAGAAGGTGGTTATTTGATTCTCAAAGATTACTACTTATATTTTTTGCCACGAATTTCACGAATTTACACTAATTTCTATTCTTTGCAAGAAAAATAATTCGTGATAATTCGTGTAATTTGTGGCAAACTATTTTAAATTGTTATGATATTAAAATTCATTTCTAAAGGTTTCAGTTTTTGCAGCAAAAGCGGGACTAATTGTTCGCCTTTTTCAAGATAAAATTCAGAAAAATTGCTTTGACGTTCCTGTAAGCTGTTGTTTGGGAATAGTTCACATTGTAAATCGGTTACGCACTGCAATTGATCGCTCAGTTTTCTTTTTTGTGCTTTTAATAAACGTTTTTCTAAATTTTCAAGACCTTTAGTCTGCTTTACTTCTTGGGCTTTTACAGCTCCTGAAAATGATTTGTCGGTTTGATTGGCCAATTCGTAAAGATATTGAAATTGGGTTTTCAGTATTTCTTTTTGAGGCGTTAAATCAATTGGAAATGCAGAAATTTTATGAGTAATCGTGTTTATTAAATTTTCTTGTTTGGTAAAAAGATCGCTCCAGCTTAAGTTTAATTGATCTGCTTTTTTACCTTGTTTTTCGGTTGCCAAAAGAACAGAGTTCCGAACCAAAATCATTGGAAAATTAATTTTTACAGCATCAAAAAATGATTTCAATTCCAGCCAATACGCAATTTCTCCGCCTCCGCCAATGTAGCATAGATTTGGAAGAATAATTTCCTGATAAAGCGGACGCATAATAACATTGGGACTGAATTTTTCAGGATGATTTTCTAATTCAGAAAGAATTTGTTCTTTAGAAAAAGAGATTTTTGTGTTGTTTACAAAGTACTTATCTTCTTCAAAAATGATTCTTTCGCGCAGATTATCTTCAATATAAAATAAATTAATTTCACGCGGATTTACCTGAACGGTGTATTCTTTTAATTGTTCAATGGTTTCCTGAACGGCTTTGTATGAAGTTTGTTTTTCCAGTTCTTCCTTTGCATACGGAATAAAAGCACGTTTTAAATCGGCATCATCAGCATCTATAATTACTAAACCATAATTAGCAAATAAGCTGTTGGCTAAAAATCGGGTTGCATCGGCCAGATTATCGTGTTTTAAATAAGAATCTTCAAAAAGCTTTTTTAGAGTATTCGCATTTGTACTTGAACCTAATTCTAAAGAATAGATTTCTAAGAATTCTGCTAAACCTTCAGTTGAAAGTCGGCCTACAGGACCGTTACTTTCTTTGTTCCATCTGAATTTTTTTCCTTTTAAATTAAAATAATTGATTTCTTCAAAATCATGATCTTCTGTTGCCATCCAATAAATAGGAACAAAATTGTATGATGGATACTTTGATTTTAATTCTTTGGTAAGATTAATGGTCGAAATGATTTTGTATAAGAAATACAAAGGCCCGCTAAATAAGTTTAACTGATGCCCGGTTGTAATTGTAAAGGTATTGTCGAGTGCTAAAAGCTCAATATTTTGTTTGGTTGAATCCGAGATTTCGATATTTTGATATTGCTTTTTTAAAGTTGAAACCAAAGGAATTCTATTACTGTTATCAAAATTGTCTGCTTTTTCGGCAATTTGTTTTTCGAAATTCTCTAAAGTAGGGAAATGGTTGTACAGCGGTTTTAATTCTGATTTCTGATCTAAATAATCTTGTATCAATTTAGAGAAATATCCAGAAGTTTGATAGCTGATACAGTCGGTAGGCATAATTTTAAATTTATTTTTGACAGCTGTAAATTTAATGAAAATATACAGTTAAAAACGGTTTTAACTATTGCTTATGATTTGATTTTTATTTTTTGTTTTAAACTTCCTATAATCAGGTTTTTAATTTAGAATTAAATAAAGTTTGTTTAAAATGTAAAACGCATATAATTTGTTAAAAACACAATGAGGTTTTAAAACTAATTGGTTTAAATGTGAAATATTAATAACGAAACTATATTTTTGTAACCAAAAAAAAGATATATCTATTTTGCATGGAAACTAACCCGAAAAAAAAGAACTCCTTAAAACACGTTCTTTTTGGTTCTTTAATTGGAACTACAATTGAATTTTTTGACTTTTATATTTATGCCAATGCTGCAGTATTGGTTTTTCCACAATTATTTTTTCCAAGTTCCGATTCTACGATGGCAACTCTGGAATCTTTGGCCACTTTTTCAATAGCATTTTTATCTCGTCCGTTAGGTTCAGCTTTTTTTGGACATTATGGAGATAAAATTGGGCGTAAATTTACTCTGGTTGCGGCTTTGTTAACAATGGGTATTTCGACCGTAACAATAGGTTTTTTACCAAGTTATGCCAGTATTGGAGTTGCAGCACCTTTGTTATTAATGCTCTGCCGCTTTGGACAAGGTGTAGGTTTAGGGGGCGAATGGGGAGGAGCTGTTTTATTGGCAATAGAAAATGCACCGCCAAATAAACGTGCCTGGTACGGAATGTTCCCGCAATTAGGTGCTCCAATTGGATTATTGCTTTCAGGCGGGACTTTTTTACTGTTAACCGATTCAATGAGCAATGAAGATTTTATGGATTACGGCTGGAGAATTCCGTTTATTGCCAGTTCGTTATTGGTTGTTGTAGGTTTTTATATCCGAACAAAAATTACAGAAACACCTTCTTTTGAAAATTCTAAAAAAGAACAGGAAGAAGTAAAAGTTCCTTTTTTGGAATTGGTGAAATCATATAAAAATCAACTGATTTTTGGAACTTTCGCCGCAATTACAACCTTTTTGGTTTTCTATTTAATGACCGTCTTTACATTAAGCTGGGCGACTTCAGACTTAGGAATTGTTAAGCGGGACGGATTGTTAATTCAATTATTTTCGGTATTGTTTTTTGCCATTTTTATCCCGGTTTCGGCTGTGGCAGCAGATAAAATAGGCCGTCGAAAAATGCTTATTATGGCTACAGCAGCAATTGCGATTTTCGGATTTTTCTTTTCTTATTTTTTAAGTACTGGAAATATTGTTTTAGTTACCACTTTTGCCTGTATTGGAATGTCTTTGATGGGATTCACTTATGGGCCATTGGGAACTTTTTTATCAGAGTTGTTTCCAACAAATGTTCGATATTCCGGTGCATCTTTAACTTTTAATATGGCAGGAATTCTAGGTGCTGCTTTTGCGCCTATGATTGCTATTTGGCTAGCCAAGACATATGATGTAAGTTATGTGGGATTTTATTTAGTTACTGCTGCACTGATATCCTTAATATCATTTTTGGTTATTAGTAAAGAGGAGCATAAATTTTAAACTTGATTTCACTTAAAATTCGTAATTACGAAACTTCATAATAAAATACAGCCCACAAGATTATTTATAAATTTTGTGGGCTGTGTTTGTTTAAAATTATCTTTTCAAAGTAAAATGACCTCTAAATTCTGTTTTATTTAATCTTGCAGCAATAAACCAATAATCTGAAGAGGGTCAATGCCGGCCAAGACAAGTTCCGCCCCAAGAAGTGTTTGGTCTTAATTCTTTGAGGAATTTTCCATAACGGTCAAAAATTCTGATTCTCAAAAAGGCACAAGACTTATTCAATAAAATCTTTTCTCAAAAAGTCCTTAATAACCTGTATTTTTGCAAAAAAAATAATTCCCTTTGAAAACGAAGCTTTTTGTAATCACACCGCCTTTTACTCAACTCAATACACCGTATCCGGCAACGGCTTATATAAAAGGTTTTTTAAATACAAAAAATATCGAATCGGTTCAGGCAGATTTGGGTATTGATGTGATTTTGGAATTGTTTTCGAAAAAAGGACTTGTTGATTTGTTTCAGTTTTCAAGTTCAAAGTTTCAGGTTGTTGGAAACGAAATCTCTGATAACTCGAAACGTATTTTTGCTTTGCAGGATGAATATATCAAAACGATTGATCCTGTAATTCAGTTTTTACAGGGAAAAAATCCAACTTTGGCATTGCAGATTTGTCAGGAAGATTTTCTTCCAGAAGCTTCTCGTTTTGCACAGCTGGAAGAACTCGATTGGGCTTTCGGAACAATGGGAACTCAGGATAAAGCCAAACATTTGGCTACTTTGTATCTCGAAGATATTTCAGATTTTATTGTAGAATGTGTTGATGAGAATTTTGGCTTCAGCCGATATGCGGAACGTTTAGGCCGAAGCGCGAATTCTTTTGATGAATTATACAACGCTTTACAGCAAAAACCAACTTATATTGATGCAATTTTAATTTCGATTTTAAAAGAAAAAATTGAAGCTGTAAAGCCTACATTATTTTTAATTTCTGTTCCCTTTCCGGGGAACTTATACAGCGCATTTAGATCTGCACAATGGGTAAAACAAAATCATCCCGAAATTAAAATTTCAATGGGAGGTGGTTTTCCAAATACCGAATTACGTTCTCTTTCGGATAAACGTGTTTTCGAATTTTTTGACTTTGTGACTTTGGACGATGGTGAAGTTCCTATTGAAGAATTAATTTTCAATTTAGAAAATCCAAATTCTGTCACTTCGAGCGAAGTCGGGAAGCAGTATAAAAGAACTTTTTTATTAGAAAATGGAGAAGTAGTTTATAAAAATAATTCCTTAAAACACGATTACAAACAGGCTTATGTAGGAACTCCAGATTACTCAGATCTGCCTTTGGATAAATACATTTCGGTTATCGAAATCGTAAATCCAATGCATAGAATGTGGAGCGATGGACGTTGGAATAAACTCACGATGGCGCATGGCTGTTATTGGGGAAAATGTACTTTTTGCGATATTTCTCTGGATTATATAAAAGTTTACGAACCTGTTGCAGCAAGTCTGCTTTGTGATCGAATCGAAGAATTGATTCTTCAAACCGGTCAAAATGGGTTTCATTTTGTTGATGAAGCTGCACCGCCGGCTTTAATGCGTGCTTTAGCTCTTGAAATTCTAAAAAGAAAACTGGCTGTTACATGGTGGACTAATATTCGCTTCGAAAAAAGCTTTTCTAAAGATTTGTGTTTATTATTAAAAGCTTCTGGATGTATTGCCGTTTCGGGTGGTTTAGAAGTTGCTTCGGATAGATTATTAAAATTAATAGACAAAGGCGTAACCGTAGAACAAGTTGCTAAAGTGACCCGCAATTTTACGGAAGCCGGAATTATGGTTCACGCGTATTTAATGTACGGATATCCAACACAAACAATTCAGGAAACGATTGACAGTCTCGAAATGGTCCGCCAGTTATTTGAAGCCGGAGTCTTGCAATCCGGATTTTGGCATCAGTTTGCTCTTACGGCTCATAGTCCGGTTGGATTGTATCCTGAAAAATTTGGGGTGACAAAAAAAACAGAATTAATTGGAACGTTTGCAAACAACGATATTGAATATACCGATTCAACAGGAATCAACCACGATAAATTCAGTTTCGGATTAAAGAAATCTCTTTTTAATTTCATGCACGGAATCTGTTTTGATTATGAATTGCAGGATTGGTTTGACTTTAAAATTCCAAAAACAAAAATTCATCCCGATTTCATTTTTAATGCGCTTGAAGAACAAAATGATTTCAATACAAAGCCAAATGCAAAAGTAGTCTGGCTTGGCGGAAAACCTTCGGCAGAAATCTTTACAAAATCAAAAAAGGGCAGAAGCTGGGAAATGATGTCCTTAACTTTTCATGATAAAAAGCAAAGTTTCAACATTCAAACCAGTAAAGAAGAAGGCGATTGGCTGACTGAAATTTTGACCAAAATATCAATTTCAAACCCTAAAAGCTATACTTTTCAGGAAGTTAAAAATGACTTCGAAACGTCGCTGGACGATTTTGAATTGTTTTGGTATTCTAAACCAATCAATACTTTGCGAGAGTTTGGATTATTGGTTTTGTAAATTAATAATCTACACTCGTCCCGTCACTCGGAATTGCAGTTTTTGATAAAAGATTGTTTTCTGTCAAAGCTCTTTTTAATTGTTCACGAGTTGTTGGGCAATGATTTAAAGCTTCCAGATGATTTGCAAAAACTTTTCCGGGAGCAAGTGCCGTAAATCTCAAAATATCTTCCATTCGCATTAATAAAGGCTGTCCAATATCTAATCTTGCTGTTCCGCAGGCAATTGTAGCAATGTCTGGTTTCAGTTCAATCAAAACTTTTTGCACATCCTCTGTAAAAATAGTATCAGAGCTGATATAAACAGATTTTTCATTCGTAAGTTCAATGAAAAAGCCCATTACATTTCCCATCAGTTTAGATATAAAACCGTAACCATGAAGAGCAGGAATACCAATAATTCTTCCTCCCAAAAAAGGCTGTGGTTCCCAGTAATTTAAAGTCTGAATAATATTAAGACCTCTTTGCAAAAGAGATTTTTCATCTTTTACACTACAGATAACCGGAACACTTTTTCTTCGCAAAAAAACTTCGCCGGCTTTATCTATATGATCCGGATGCAAATGTGTAATGATACAATGCGTTACTCTGCTTAAAATTTCCCTGCTGTTTTTAGGCAGTGCCACCAGCGGATTTCGCTTAGGCTTGTATCGAAAAATAGTAAATGGAGCAATTGTTTTTCGCTTTCCTAACATTGGATCAACCAGAATCACATACTGTTCTGTTTCAATTACCAATGTGGCATTTCGCAAATGATGTATTTTCATATCCGGGAAAATTAGAACTTAAAAATACAAAGTTTTTTGAAAATTGTTTTACAGATTTTTCTTTATTTTTAGCAGAATTGTTATTATTTGAAACAATTCACTTTAGAGCGATTCGATAGAAAACCTAAACCCAATACCATGAAGGTTTTCAATTGAAATTCCTTTTTCATTTGATAAAATTTTACGAAGCCGCGAAATAAAAACATCAAGGCTTCTTCCCATAAAATAATCGTCGGTTCCCCAAAGTGCAGTTAAAATTTGTTCTCTTTTAAGAACTAAATTTTTATTGTCAAGAAACAATTTCAGCAATTCGGCTTCGCGTTGTGTAAGGCCTACTTTTTCTTCGTCATTAAAAAGGATAAAATTTTTGGTGTCAAACTGATATTTTCCAATTTCATAAACTGATTTTTCAACCTTATTATTTTTTTGGGAGCGCTTCAGAAAAACTTCAATTTTCAAGATTAATTCCTCAATGCTGAAAGGTTTTACCAAATAATCATCGGCACCAAGACGAAGTCCTTTTATGCGGTCTTCTTTTAAGGTTTTAGCCGAAAGAAAAATAATGGGTACATCAGTATCAATTTTACGAACTTCTTCAGCCAATTCAAAACCATCCATTTTTGGCATCATAATGTCAAAAATGCAAATATCAAAATCTTCATCTTTAAAAGTTTCTAAACCAGATTTTCCATTGGTACAATGAATTACTTCATAATTATGCTGCTCCAAATTATCTTTGGTTAAAAATGCAAGCGTTTCATCGTCTTCGGTGTAAAGTATTTTGAAATTTTTCATTTTTTATAAGGAATTGACAAAGTTATGGTAACTCCGTTTTCGGTATTATTTTCGGCTTTTATTTTCCAGCTCTGCAAACTGCAGATTTCTTTAACATAATATAATCCAAGTCCAAAACCATTTACTTCATTGCTCTTTTCATTTTGTACACGATAAAATTTATCAAATATAAAGGATAATTTTTTAGAAGAAATTCCAATTCCGTTATCGATGAACTCTAATTTCAAAATTCCGTTTTCTTCCAGAATCCGAATCTTAATTTCTGGTTTTTTATTACAGTATTTTACTGCATTATCTAAAAGATTATAAACCAGATTAGCAAAATGGAAAACATCAGTTTCTAATAGATATTCTTTCGAAGAACTTTCAATTTTAATAACCGCATCAGGATATTTTAACTGAATATTTTCAATCGCTTCCTCAATAACCGGAACAATTAAAACGGGTTCTTTTTTTAATTCTAAAGGAGTATAATCTGATTTTGCAATATTTAAAATCTTCTCGATATGATGATTGAGCTTATTACTTTGATTGATGATAATCTCTGTATAGGTATGCAGTTTTTTATCTTCTTTAATTGGGTTTTGTTCGCTTAAATATTTTGAAGCGATTAAGATAGAAGACAAAGGCGTTTTAAATTCATGCGTCATATTATTAATAAAATCACGCTGTAATTCAGAATATTTTTTTTGCTGCAAAAGGGTGAAAATCGAATAAACGTAAATCAATAAAATCAAAATCAGCATAATCGAAAGTACAAACCAAAAGCGCATTGAGCTGAATAAATAAGTTGTTTCATTAGGAAAACGAACGGCAAAATAGTAAACTAAGTTTTTATGTTTTGGAAAAAAAATAGTCTGTTTGCATTCAGATTTTTTTTTCGACAAAGAAATATAATCACCATAAATCATTTCATCGCTCTGGCAGTTGTACATCGCATATTCAAAATCTGTCGTAATGTTCATTTTTTTGAATTCTGTTCTTAGATAGAATTCTAAAATATCAGGTTCAAATTCGTTATCGACATTTACAATATAATAATCATTGGAAATTTTCTGTACAGGACTTTGTACCGGAAGTTCATGGCTGGTTCCTTCATACAGTTTTTTAGCCACCTCAAGAAGTGCAATATGCGCTTTTTGGCTTAGCTTTTTTTGTTCAATTGTAAAAGCTTCTTTTGTCCAAAGCAATTGCGCGACCAAAATACTAATTATGGCCACCAAACCTAGAACAATAATACTATTGAGTTTATTTATTTTCAAGAAAACAGACTTTGAGAGTGTAATATTAATCAAAAATATACTTATAAATGTCGATTAACAAGTCATTAACAAACATTTGAAACCGGTTAACAGCAATTCGTTTTTGTCTGAATTACCTTTGTAATATAAAATTTGAACTATAAACCATTAATATATTTAACTATGAAAATCATTAAAATTTCTATGTTAGCTGTGACATTAAGCTTAATGTCTTTTTCGGCTATTGCTCCGGTAAAATCTTTAGTTTCTACAGCTACGGCTGGCGAAACGGCTTCTGCGATTGTATGGAAAGCAGAAACAATTGATGTTGGTCAAATTCCGCAGGGAACGCCAAAAGCTATTATTTACGAATTTAAAAATACAGGAAAAACGGCTGTTGTAATTACACAAGTTCAAGGTTCTTGCGGATGTACTGCAACAGATTATACTAAAGAGCCAATTTTGCCTGGTAAATCTGCAAAAGTTACAGCAACGTACAACGCAGCAAACAAAGGGGCTTTTACAAAAACAGTTACAGTAACAACAAGCGCTGAAACAACTCCAAAAATACTTACTTTAAAAGGAACGGTTATTTAAAAATAAGGTTGGTTATAAAGTGAAAGCTCCAAATATGTAATGTATTTGGAGCTTTTTTTTATGTCTGAATTTGATATTTTTTTATTTTTTTAAGGACTTTGTTTTTATCAAAACTTTTCTATTTTTATAAAAAAAATATTATGAAAATTTGGTATTCATTTATTGCTCTTGTACTTCTTTTTTTAGTGGTTTCCTGTAATTCAAAAGGCGGCAAAAAAGAAGAAAATCAAAAAAAAGCAAAAGCTATTGTGCCGGAACTGAAGCTTTCGATAGATACTGCAGCTATCGCCGGGTTTTATGAAACGTATCCAAAATTGAAAAATTTTGAAAGTGAAGTTAAATCCTTATATGAAAAGAAAAATTCTACTCAATTATGGCTGGACAATAAAGGTGTGGTTGAGTTTGGAAACACATTGTACAATAAATATAAAGGATTGGAAAATGAAGGTTTAAAAGCCAATTTCCCGTATAAAGAAATCAATGCTGTTTTTGAAAATAATACAGACAATAAACTTTCAAAAGTCAATACTGACTTGATGATTACCAATTTGTACTTTTATTATGCCGAAAAAGTATATAGAGGATTTGATGAAAAAACTTCCATTTCATTAGAATGGCTTCTGCCGAGAAAAAAACTCAACTATCAGGTTTTCTCCGATTCTATTTTTAAAAAATCGACTATAAACGACGATAAGAAAAGCAAAATGTTCAGCCAGTATTATAAACTGCGCGACGCTTTGCAGCAATATAGAGAAATAGAAAAAAAAGGCGGTTGGAAAAACATTGAAATTGATGATACTTATAAAAATTTAAAACTTGGAGATTCATCGCCAATTGTTTCTCAAATCAGGGAAAGACTTTTTGTAACCAAAGAAATTAAAGAAGACAACAAAAGTGCAGTGTGCGATTCGATTTTAATAAATGCATTAAAGAATTATGAACTGCATCATGGTTTTGCTCCAAAAAATAAAATTCTTCCAGAACATATTGCAGATTTGAATATTCCAGTTTCGGATAGAATTAAAACCATTATTGTTAATATGGAACGCTGCCGATGGATTGATCCTGAACTTGAAAAAGGAAAACAATATATTGAAGTAAATATTCCTGAATTTAAGTTGTATCTTATTAGGGATGGAGAAATTGCATTTACATCTCCGGTTGTAGTGGGAAAAGCAATGACAAAAACCGTTATTTTCAGCGGAACAATGAGTAATATTGTTTTCAGCCCGTATTGGAATGTGCCGCCGAGTATTATTGCTAAAGAAATAAAACCCGGAATGGCTAAAAATAAAAATTATCTGAAACAGAAAAATCTGGAATGGAATAATGGCGCTGTGCGTCAGCTTCCCGGAATAAACAATTCACTTGGGTTGGTGAAGTTTTTATTTCCAAATTCAAGTAATATTTATCTGCATGATACACCTTCAAAAAGTTTATTTGAAAGAGAAAGCAGAGCTTTTAGCCACGGCTGCGTTCGTGTAGCAAAACCTCGTGAACTGGCAATTGAAATATTAAAAGAAGATCCAAAATGGACTGAAGCCCGAATTGATAAAGCTATGCACGCAGGAAAAGAAAACTGGTATACGGTAAAGAAAAAATTTCCGGTTTATGTAGGATATTTCACTGCCTGGGTAGATCGTGATGGACAATTAAATTTCTATAAAGATATTTATCAAAGAGATGAAAGTCTGCTTAAACTGCTTACGGAAGAATAAAAAGGAGTTGCTATAAATTACACGAATTTACACGAATTTTTATCTGCGGAAAGAATAAATAATTATTCATGAAAATTCGTGTAATTTTTGGCAAAAACTACTCAGACAAAACATCAATACACTTATAAAAGCGTTTAGTATAATGTTCTGTATCTAATGCTGTAATGGTAACTTTTTGTGCTTTTCCAGATGAAGCATGAATAAATTTAGACTGCATTCCGTTGGCTTCACAAATTATTCCGAGATGGCCGATAACCGTTCTGTCTTTATATCCGTAAAAAACTAAAATATCACCAACTTTAAAATCTTCAGGTTTTAAGGCAGTTCCCAAATTTTTATAACTACCGGAACTTCTTGGCAAAGTCTTGCCGAAATTTTTAAAAACATAACTCACAAAACCAGAACAGTCAAAACCTTTTTTTGGATCACTGCCGGCATATTTATAAGGCGTATCTAAATACTTCTTAGCATACTCGATAATAGAATCTCTATTGATTTCGGTTTGAATTTTTCGATTATAAATTACGTTTTGCTGTTCGTTCTTTTTTAAGGTAAAAGAAGAAAATAAAGTAATAGAAAATAAAGCGGTAAAAAGATATGACCTCATTTTTGTAAATAAGAAATGTTGAATCGATAAAGATAGGCCCTAAATTTTGTAAATCAAAAGAATAACTTGTTACTGATTGTAAGAATTAACAGTTTTAACGAATGAAATGATGTGTTTATGTGGTGTTTTTTTATTGCTTTTTGACGTTTTAGTATCTTTTTTGAAACAGTATTTCAAATATATTTGTGAATTACATTTATATTTTAACAAATAAATTATGTTTCTTAAAAAAATAGCTTTTTTAATTTTGTTTTTGCTGCATTCACTTATTTCGACTTCACAAACTCAAAATTCAAATCGAACTTTCTTATACGAAGGCCGAATCGAGAAACTTAAAAGTGACAATGTCATTTTAATTGGAACAGCATCTTCTGTTTCCTTTAATTTTACGGGTAAAGAGTGTTCAATTTCTCTCCAAAGTGTAGATTCTTATGAACATCATAATTATGTTCAAATGGTTTTGGATGGAAAGTATATTGGAAAATTCAGAATTGAAAAAGGAACAGTTCAGTCATTTCCAATTCAAGTAACTTCAAACAAAAAAGAACATAATCTTACCATTTATAAAACCACCGAAGCACATAGCGGAGGCATTTTATTTGCAGGAACAACGGCTAAACTAACGTCGATTACTTCAAAAAAGAAAAAGAAAATTGAATTTATCGGCGATTCTATCACCTGTGGTGCAGCGAGCGATCCTTCGGATGTTCCTTGCGATAAAGGAGAATATTTTGATCATCACAACGGATATTACGCTTACGCTCCGATTCTTTCAAGAGAGATTGGAGCAGCTTATTTAATGAGTTCAGTTTCGGGAATTGGAATGTACAGAAACTGGAATGACGAAAATAAAGACGAAGTTATAATGCCGGATGCTTATCCGAATTTATACTTAACTAAAGATTCTTCAAAACCGAAATATGATTTCGCTTTTCAGCCGGATATTATCAGTATTGCTTTAGGAACAAATGATTTTTCGGGCGGAGATGGAAAAAAAGAACGCTTGCCTTTTAATGCAGAAAAGTATGTTTCGAATTATATCAATTTTATAAAAATGTTGTACAAACATAATCCAAATGCTCAGATTGTAATTACAAACAGTCCGATGGTAAATGGACAAAATGCGGTAGTTTTTGAAGATTGTCTGAATAAAGTAAAAAATGCTTTCGCAGAAGACAAACAGCACAAACCAATTCAGATTTTTAAATTCAAACCAATGATTCCAAAAGGCTGTTCAGGTCATCCAGACGTAGCCGATCATAAAATTTTGGCAGATGAATATGCTCCATTTTTAAAAAAGCTGTTAAATGAAAAATAAATTACTCTTCGTTTTCCTGTTTATGATTTTTGGTTCGGCTATGGCCAATGTTACGCTTCCCAATATTTTTGGAGATAATATGGTTTTACAGCGCAATTCTGAAGTTAGAATTTGGGGATGGGCAAATCCTAAGGAAGAAATCAAACTAGTTTCCAGCTGGAACAATCAGGAATATAAAACAGTTACAAACAATCAGGCAAAATGGGAACTTGTAATTAAAACCCCTGAAGCGGGCGGACCGTACACCATTTCGATAAAAGGATATAATGAAGTTGTATTTAAGAATGTTTTAATTGGAGAAGTTTGGCTTTGTTCCGGACAATCAAACATGGAAATGTCGGCAAGCTGGGGAATCGACAATGGCGATGAAGAGGTTAAAAATGCCGCAAATCCGAATATTCGATTTTTTACGGTTTCAAAATCTACAGCCGTAACTCCTCAAAATAATGTATTAGGAAATTGGGTTGAATCGACTCCGGAAACCATGAAATATTTTAGTGCCGTTGGCTATTTTTTTGCAAAACGTTTGCGCGAAGATTTAAAAAATGTTCCCATCGGATTGATTTCTTCAAACTGGGGCGGAACTCCTGCCGAAATCTGGATGACGGAAGAAGTATTTCAAAAAGACCCCATATTATTAGAAAATGCTAAAAAACTAAACGAACAGGAATATGGTCCGCATCAGTCCGGGCGTGCTTATAATGCTATGATTTCTCCAATTACCGGATTTAAAATCGCCGGAACAATTTGGTATCAGGGCGAATCGAATGTAGGTTCTTTGGTTTATGATAAAACGCTTTCGGCTTTGATAACTTCGTGGAGAAAAGCATGGAACGATGAATTTCCTTTTTACTTCGTTCAAATCGCGCCTTATAAGACAGGAACAAATAATTTCTCGAACGTAACGGTTCGAAATTCGCAAAGGAAAGTTTTAAAAGAAGTTCCGAAAACAGGAATGGTTTTGACTTCTGATATTTCAGATACGATAGATATTCATCCGAAGAATAAAAAATCAGTCGGAATTCGACTTGCCAATTTAGCTTTGGCAGAAACATATAAAGTGAATTCTAATTTAGTGAATGGCCCGCTTTTCAATGAAATCAAAATAGAGAAAAACAAAGTCACAGTTTCTTTTGATTATGATGAAGGATTGTATTTTAAGGAGAAAAAATCGAATCAATTTGAAGTGGCTGGAGCTGATGGAATTTTCTATCCTGCGGAAGCTTCAATAAAAAAGAATCAGGTGATTTTGACAAGTAAAAAAGTATTGAATCCTGTAAAAGTCAGGTTTGCGTGGGGAAATACAATTCAGCCGGATTTGTTTAATAAAGCAAATTTGCCGGCTTCGTGTTTTATTTCTGATTTTTAGATTTTAGTACTGAAGCCTCGGGATAGATTTTAGATTTTTTACGCACGGATTTTAATGATTGAACAGATTAACACTAATATTTTATTTGTTTTTATCAGGCTGAGAGAAGTCAAAGCCCGAAAGTTAAAAAAAAGCTTAGAATCTCAGCACCTTAGAACCTTTAAAAAAACTATCTAACCACTATGAAAAATAAAAAAATAATAATTATTGGGGTTTTGTCCCTGTTTACTGTTGGAAATATGAATGCACAAAAAAAACCGTATTTGGATAAAAACAAAACTATTGAGCAAAGAATTGATTTGCTTTTGCCTTTGATGACTTTGGAAGAAAAAGTGGGGCAGATGAACCAATACAACGGTTTTTGGGATGTCACCGGACCAGCTCCAAAAGGAGGAACGGCTGAATTAAAATACGAACACTTAAGAAAAGGATTAGTGGGTTCGATGCTGACAGTTCGCGGTGTGAAAGAAGTTCGTGCCGTGCAGAAAATTGCGGTTGAAGAAACTCGATTGGGAATCCCGCTAATTATTGGTTTTGATGTAATACATGGTTATAAAACGTTAAGTCCAATTCCGCTGGCAGAAGCGGCAAGCTGGGACTTAGAAGCCATTAAAAAGTCGGCTGCCATTGCGGCAGATGAAGCTTCGGCATCCGGAATTAACTGGACTTTTGGTCCCAATGTAGACGTTGCGAACGATGCTCGCTGGGGACGTGTGATGGAAGGTGCGGGAGAAGATCCTTATTTGGGAAGTAAAATTGGTTATGCGAGAGTAAAAGGTTTTCAAGGCGAAACAATTGCCGATCTTCAAAAAGTAAATACGATTGCAGCGTGTGCAAAACATTTTGCAGCGTATGGTTATGTTGAGGCTGGACTGGAATATAATATCGTAGACATTAGTAATTCTAAATTGTACAACTCTGTTTTGCCTCCTTTTGAAGCGACTGTAGAAGCTGGAGTGCGTACGTTTATGAATTCATTTAATACTTTAAACGGCATTCCGGCAACGGGAAATGCTTTCCTGCAAAGAGATATTTTAAAAGCAAAATGGAAGTTTGACGGATTTGTAATTTCTGATTATGCTTCGATTCGAGAAATGATCGCACACGGTTATGCAAAAGACGAAGCCGATGCAACGGCAAAAGCTGTAATCGCAGGTTCTGATATGGATATGGAATCGTATTTGTATGTGGCAAAACTGGTTGATTTAGTAAAGTCAGGAAAAGTAAAAGAATCTTTGGTTGATGATGCTGTTCGCAGAATTCTTCGTGTAAAATTTGAATTGGGTTTATTTGATGATCCGTACAGATATTGCGATGAAAAACGAGAAAAGGCAGTTGTTGGAAGTAAAGCCAATAATGACGGCGTTTTAGATATGGCGAAAAAATCTATCGTTTTGTTGAAAAACGAAAAGAATTTATTGCCGCTAAAAAAATCTGGACAAAAAATTGCTTTGATCGGCGCTTTGGCAAACGATAAAAATAGTCCGTTGGGAAGCTGGAGAATTGCAGCAGATGATAATACGGCGGTTTCGGTTTTAGAAGGAATGCAGCAATATAAAGACAATCAATTGGTTTTTGAAAAAGGAGTTGATTTATTAAAGCAAAAAGCCACTTTCCTAACTGAAACTGTTTTTAACACAACTGATAAAAGCGGATTTGAAGCTGCCAAAACAGCCGCAAAAAATGCAGATGTTGTCGTTATGGTTTTGGGTGAATACGGTTTCCAAAGCGGGGAGGGAAGAAGTAGAACTGACTTGAACTTGCCAGGTTTACAGCAAGAATTATTAGAGGAAATTTATAAAGTAAATCCGAATGTAGTTTTGGTTTTAAATAACGGACGTCCATTGAGTATTCCGTGGGCTGCAGAAAATGTTCCGGCAATTGTTGAGGCCTGGCATTTAGGAACACAAACCGGAAATGCTGTTGCACAGGTTTTATATGGGGAGTATAACCCAAGTGGAAAACTGCCAATGTCGTTTCCCAGAAATGTAGGTCAAGTGCCGATTTATTACAACAAATACAGTACAGGAAGACCAATTGACAGTGATAAAAATGTTTTCTGGTCACATTATATGGATGTAGAGAAAACGCCTCAATTTCCTTTTGGTTTTGGTTTGAGCTACACTAAATTCGATTATAAAGATTTAAAACTGAATAAAACTGTTTTTGCAAAAGGTGAAAAAGTTGAGGTAAGCATTGCTGTTACAAACTCTGGAAATTATGATGGAAAAGAAGTGGTGCAATTGTATATTCATGATGAATTTGCGAGTATCATTCGCCCAATTAAAGAATTAAAAGGTTTTGAATTGGTAAGTCTGAAAAAAGGAAAAACGAAAACCGTAACTTTTACTTTAACAGATAAGGAACTTGGTTTTTATGACAACGAAGGAAATTATTTAGTTGAACCGGGAACTTTTAAAATTATGGTTGGAGGAAGCTCTGATAAAGGTTTGCAGAGTGGTTTTGAAATAAAAGAGTAATTCTTTTTGAGGTTCAAAGGGACATAGAAACAAAGGTTTTTTTGAATAGCCCCTAGCTTCAGCTAGGGGAATAAGATTTTGAAGTTAGAAAGGGCTTTAGCCAAACTTTGTAGGTTTGGCTAAAGCCCTTTTGATTGTCTTTATATTTTCATCCAGCTAAAGCTGGACGCAACTCAAATTTTATTTTTTTTAAATTAAACTTTGCGACTCTGCGTCTTTGTGAGATTAAAAACACACAATTTTAAATTAATAAATCTCTAAAATCATTAAGACGTCATTTAAAATAAACGATTAAATGATTTCTTTTTTTGAAATTAAAAGCTCAGCTATTTGTTTTGTGTTTTTATTAAAAGTCTTTAGAATGATGACTTTTGGAGGAACTCCTTTTAAAAGTAATAGTTTTTCAAAATCATCATCATGCGTAAGAATAGTAAAATTATTTTTTCTCGCATATTCCCAAATTTCTAGATCTTTTGCAGGTTGATCGACAGGAATATCTTTAGAATTAAAACAATCGAAAAAATCATTCTTAATAAGCTTGGTTATTCTCCAAGAAATATTGGCATCAAAAAGCAGTTTCATTATGCCGCAATTATTTTGGTAATATTCTCTCTATTGGCTGCAAAAGCCAGAGCAGCAAGAATATGTTCTTTGTTTAATTCTGGAAAATCTTCAATAATTTCTTCAAAAGACATTCCTGTAGAAAGCCACGAAAGAATATCTGAAACACAAATTCTTGTTCCTGTTATTACAGGTTTACCAAATCTGATGTCAGGATTTATCGAAATTAAAGTTTGCCAATTATTATTCATAATTTTAAAATTTAAACAAATTTACAAAATTAAAAACGAATTAGATTTTTAATTATTGACGTTTGTTTTCTACCTTTAAAATCTATTAAAAACTCCAACTTTAAATTAAAAAAATGAAATATAACAGATGCGGAAAAAGCGGTTTGCTGCTTCCAGAAATTTCTTTAGGATTATGGCATAATTTCGGATCAGTAGATAATTTTGATAATGCAGAAAGTATTGCTGTAGAAGCTTTTGATAAGGGAATTACTCATTATGATTTGGCCAATAATTACGGGCCAGTTCCGGGTTCTGCGGAAACTAATTTTGGTAAAATTTTATGGCATAATTTTCAAGGAAATTTGCGAGATGAAATTATTATTTCGACTAAAGCTGGATACACAATGTGGGATGGACCTTATGGAGATTGGGGGTCAAGAAAATATTTATTGTCAAGTTTAGATCAGAGTTTGAAGAGAATGAAAGTCGATTATGTTGATATTTTTTACTCACATCGTCCAGATCCCGAAACTCCGATTGAAGAAACCATGATGGCGCTGGATTATGCAGTTAGAAGCGGAAAAGCTTTGTATGTTGGAATCAGTAATTATTCGGCAGAGGAGACTCGTGCTGCGGTTGATGTTTTAAAACAGCTGGGAACGCCGTGTTTGATTCATCAGGCTAAATATTCGATGCTGGAACGCTGGGTAGAGAATGGTTTATTAGATGTTTTAGAAGAAAAAGGAGTGGGCTGTATTGCCTTTTCGCCTTTGGCACAAGGACTTTTAACTGATAAATACTTAAACGGAATTCCTGAAAATTCAAGAGCGCATAATCCAAACGGACATTTGAAAGAAAATGAAGTTACGGAAGAGCGTGTTCAGAAATTAATTCAGTTAAATGAAATTGCGAAAAGCAGAAATCAATCTTTGGCGCAATTGGCTCTGGCCTGGCTGCAAAAAGATAAAAGAATTACTTCGGTCTTAATTGGCGCAAGTTCGGTAAAACAATTATGTAATAATATTGATTGTTTGCAGAATACTGAGTTTTCACAGG
Organism: Flavobacterium sp. HSC-32F16; assembly: GCF_024171645.1. Lineage (GTDB taxonomy): Bacteria > Bacteroidota > Bacteroidia > Flavobacteriales > Flavobacteriaceae > Flavobacterium. Next base: position 118,231 of record NZ_JALKAC010000004.1, read on the forward strand.
ATGAATTGAATGCGATTGAGAAGATATTAGCTTAATTTGTATTACATAATCTAGACTGGACTGAAGTCCAGCGCTACAATATGGATCGATCCAAAGGCTCTTTTACAGTTCCGAAGGAATAAATTATATTGTAGAGCTGGACTTCAGTCCAGTTTTGTGAGATTTAAAAATTGTAAACCCGACAGGTTTTTAAAACCTGTCGGGTTTGAAAAATGTATAGAATATATTTTCTATTATTTGATAATCATTGCCAATCCACCGCCGTTTGCCAAACGATATTTTAATTTGGTTGATGAATCGACTGTAATAATTTCTTTTTTATAATCGGTTGCGGCTTTGTCGGCGTTTAAACCGTCAGAGAAAATTTCTGCTTGGAATTTTTTTCCTTTTTCAAGGAAAGAAAAATCAATTGTAATGTCTCTCGAATCCCAATTTGTAATAGAACCTAAATACCAAATATTTGCTTTCTTTCTGGCAATCGTTACAAATTTCCCTACTTCGCCATTCAATGCAATTGTTTCATCAAATGTAGTTGGAACTTTAGATATGAAATCAGTGCTTTCCTGTTCCTTCATAAAAGCGGTAGGGCTATCTGCCATCATTTGTAAAGGCGCTTCAAAAACGGTATAAAGTGCCAGTTGATGACATCTGGTTCCCTGACTCATCGGGTTCGAATGACTAGGTTTAAACTCGCTTTTTATGGCATTTCGCATGGCGCCCGGCGTATAATCCATTGGGCCTGCCATCATTCTGATAAATGGAATTGTAGTGTCGTAAAGCGGAACATCATCATTTGGAGTCCATTTATTATTTTCTAAACCTTTTACACCTTCAAAATTTAAAATATTTGGATATGTTCGCTGAATTCCGGTTGGTTTGTACATTCCGTGAAAATCAATTATCAATTTATGATTCGCTGCTTTTTGGGCTATATCATAAACGGAGTTTACCATTTTAGCATCGTCACGATCTATAAAATCAACTTTAAAACCTTGTACGCCTAATTTTGCATAATTGTTGAAAACGGCTTCTGTTTTATTGTGTATTGCCATCCACGAAGCCCAAAGAATAATGCCAACGTTTCTTTCTTTCGCGTAAGCAATCAGGGCTTCCAAATCGACATTTGGGTTGTGTTTCATAATATCGGTTTCTACGCTCCACCCTTCATCTAAAACCACATATTCCACTTTGTTTTTTGAAGCAAAATCAATGTAATATTTATAAGTCTGCGTGTTGATTCCGGCTTTAAAATCAACATTGTAGATATTCCAGTCGTTCCACCAATCCCAAGCCACTTTTCCGGGTTTTATCCATGAAATGTCTTTGATTTTTGAAGGATCGGATAATTTCTGAACCATGTCATTATTGGCTAAAGCCGAATCATTTTCAGCAATTACAATCGCTCTCCACGGAAAAGTTCGCGTTCCTTTGGTTTTAACCAAATAATCGGCTCTTTCAGTAATTAATTTGTTGAGGTTGTTGAATCCTCCGTTGGTTTCCTGAAGCGGATATTTAGAAAAACGAGATTCAAATCCAGATTTTGATTGATTGTTCGTTACAAATAATCCGGGATAATCTTCCAGATTCGCTTCTAAAAAAACAGCTTTTTTATGGTTTTTATAATCAATTAAAAAAGGTAAAAAAGCTAAAGTATCTTTAGAAAATTCACTTATCTTTTTGTTTTCATAATGTGATTCAAACGAAGAAATAAATGGATCTTTCGGATTTCTTAAATCTCGAACGTAAGGCATCAAAGTGTTGTAATCCTGATCGAAATTCAAGACCACTTCTTCGGAATTTACAGTAATATCTTTTTTCTTTTTTGTGATGAATCGATAAGCTGCGCCATCATCAAAAACACGAAATTCAATGCTAAAATCATTTTTGAAATTAATTGTGAGTTTATTATACTGATCTTTTACTGTTTTCTTTTTGTATAAAGGTGTTTCAAAATAAGCGTTCACACTTTCTTTTTTGGAGTTTAAAACGACTGCATTTTTTCCTAAAATCTGATTTTCATCTAAAGTCATCGACATTTCTGATGGCGCTAGAATCACATCGTTTTCATGCGTGATTGTCCAGCTGATTTTATCATTAACAACAATCTTAACCTGAATTTTTCCATTTGGAGAATTCAATGTAAAATCTTGTTTTTTCTGAGCAAAAGAAAAGTTTACGAGTATGAAACAAAAAAGAATAAATGCATTTTTCATATAGATAGTTTTAAACCATATAAGTGATGTAAGTGCATTTTAGTACAAAGCTTAAAAGCCAAACTTATTAAATGAACTTACATCACTTATATGATAAAAGAAAATTAGTTTATTTTTTATTCAATTCTGAATTGTATTTTTTTACAATTTCAAGAGTTGATTTATCGCCATTAAAAACCGAATTTAAACCTTGCGGTTCTTGCGGAGGATCTGTTGTAAGTGGTTCTCCAGGATTCCATTTTCCATCTGGATGAATTGCTTTTCCTTCACCGCCGTAACCCCAGAAATTGGCTGCCTGCAATGGTCCTCCATTTTTATGACTTTCTGCAACTCTTCCAAAAATATAATTATAAAACTGATCGCGATAAACAGAAGGAGCTCCCGCATTTAAGTTTTCATTTTCTCTCGGAAGACCAAATTCTTCAATAATAATAGGTTTTTTTAAATTATTCGCCACCTTAATATGATCGTCAATATATTTTCCTGCGTTTTCGATTGTCTTTGGCATTGTTGCTTCTGCGTTGTCCGCTTTAAACCAATTCCAGTTTTTTGGCCAGATATGCATCGTCAAATAATCGATATTTGGGTTTTGATGTGTTCTTTCGAAGATTTCCATGCTGTCGTTTGAACTGTTTTTCCCTTCAGAACCAGTTGAAACCAAATGATTTTTGTCTAAACTGTCAATCAAATCCACAATATTGTTTAACCATTTCGTGAATTTTGCTTCGTTTTCTACTGTAAAAAGTCTAGGTTCATTTCCAACCTGCCAAGACATAATAGTGTTGTCTTCGTTGTATTTCTTTTTAGAATAGGCATTTGTTCTGCCGATAATAAACTTTACATGATTATTTAAAGCTTCCATACAAGGCTCACAACTGTGAAATTGTTCGGTATAGGACATAAACTGAGGCCATGTATTTGGCGGAATATTTGGAACAGGAATTGCGCCTTTACCATTCCACTCTAAATATTGTGACATACCGCCAGACCATTCCCAGTTATTGGTCAGGTACAAAACGGCGTACATTTTACGTTTGCTCATTTCGCTGATTAAAAAATCTAGTCCGTCCAATAAATCTTCATCGTATTTTCCCTGTTCATATTGTAATGCGGGGCGAACGGTAAAATCATATTTTCCGCCATCGGCACCTACTAAAACACGCAGATTATCGATTCCGTTTTTTTGCATCAAATCCAGTTCGCGAAGCAGTCTTTTTCTGTCTCCCACTTTTTTCGAAGCCAATAAACTTCCATACCAATAATTGGTTCCAATGTAAGCGTATGATTTGTCGCCTTTATAAAATTGGTTTCCTTTAATGGTGATTTTTTCCTGCGCCTGACAACTGATTACAGCAAAAATAAGAGATAATGAAAGTGTTTTAAAAAATCTGTTTTTCATAATTTGTATTTTTAAGGAGCTAAACCCAACAAGTTTTTTAAAACCTGTCGGGTTTGAGTCATATTATTTCGGCATTTCGTACATTTTTGGCAGCGTGTTTAATAATGCTGATTTTGATTTAGAACTATAAGTTTTAAAATCGGCTGCGTTTGAAACCGAACCGGTTGGTACATAATACCCATCTTTATTGTTGTTCCAAAACATTACGTAACTCACCTGAATTTCATTTGTCGTTATGGCATCATATAAATAAGTTGAAAACCAGTTGGCAATTGGGGTATTCGAACTTGTTACACGGAAACCCGTTTCGGTTAAAGCGGCGATTTTCACTTTGGTTTTAGCCAAATCTGATATTATTTTTAATTTGGCATTGGCTCTGCCGGAACCTGCTGTGCCTTGATTGTCAAAATCTCCGTAATTGTCCATTCCAAGAATATCGACATATTTATCGCCTGGATATCGGCTTAAATAATTGGTTTCCGCAGTGTATGAATTGTCGGGAGAAAAAGCGTAGAGAATGTTGTGAACACCTTTTGTGTTTTTTAAATAATCAACTGTAAATTGGTACGCTTGTTTGTATTCTTCGGGCGTGCAAAAATTGGCACCCCACCAAAACCAGCTTCCGTCAAATTCGTGAAAAGGCCTGAAGATTATCGGAATCAATTCGCCGTTTGCACCTTTTAAATTTAAAATTACGCTGGCAATTTTATCTAGTTTTTTCTTGTACCATTCGTTATTGGCCCCTCCGGGTAAAATACTTTTAAAAGCGGCTGCTTTTTGTTCGGCTGTCATGTCGGCTGCATAAAAAGAATCTTCTTTGTTAGGTTCTCTTAAATGCCAGCTAAACGTGTTGATTATGCCTTTCGCGTAAGCGGCTTTAACATCACTTATAATTTTTTGTTCCTGCTGATAAAACCAGTTATCTGCTTGGTTATTATTGTTTTTATCGGTTATAAACATAAAGTCTGAACCTAAAACTGCGGGATCGTAACCTGTGTTTTTTTTGATATCAGAATCTCCGCCTGCATCTTGATAAAAGCTGTTAAAAGCATCTTGCTGGCCAATTGCTGTTTTGGTTTTAGCGAGTTTTTTTAAATTATAAAATAAAGCTACAGTTTCTTTGGCAGCATTGGCGTCGACCATAAATGTTGCAGCATTTTGAGTTGTTAAAGGATCTTCTTGTACCACCGGATCGATTATGATGACAGGATCCGATTCATTATCTGAAGAACAACTTATAAATGTTAAAACAGTGAGGCTTAAAAATGCTGTTTTGAGAAATGTAGTTTTCATTTTTTAGGTTTTAATTCGGTTAATAAGCTCTAGACAAGCGCGGCTGTTATGATACGGACATTTCCAGAATCCGGCTTTGTCTTTTTCTATGGGAGAATAATCTCGATAGATTCCCCAAATCCATTCGCCGTTTTTAAGATCCAGAATGTGTTTTTTAATGAAATTCCAGTTTTCAAAAACGATTTTCAAATACTCTTCATTTTCTGTTAATTGATAGGCATTATAAAAACCTATTAAAGCTTCGGCCTGAACCCACCAATGTTTTTCGGCAATTAATTCATTTTCTTTAGGTTCAAATTCGTACCAAAGTCCGCCATCTTGGTCTAAACCTTCTTTGGTAACTTCGGCAATTTGAATGGCGTGTTTTTTATAATTGGCAATTAGATTTTCATCTTCTAAAACTTCGGCGCAATACAATAGAAGCCAGGCCGCTTCAATATCATGTCCGTATGAAATTACGTCTGGTTTTTCGATCCAGTTTTCATCAAAAAATAAACGAAGATGTCCGGTTTTAGTATTAATGAAATGTTTTTCTATTGTTTCTAAAAGCTCGATGCTGTCTTTTTTAAGCGTTTCATCTTTCCATACTTTAAACAAATTTGCATAAGCCTCAATAATATGCAAATGTGTGTTCATGGTCTTTTTTTCGTTGGCATCTTTATCGCTTAAACGTAAATCTTCAATGGGCAGCCAGTTGCGGGTAAAAGCTTCGAGATAACCTTTGTTTAAAGGATCGTAACTGTATTTTTGTATGCTTTTGTATAAATTAACAGCAATTTCTAAAGCTTCTTGATCGTGAGAAATAACATAATATTCAGATAATCCGTAAATAGCAAAAGCTAAAGCATAAATCTGGTTTTTAGTATCTTTTGGTGTTTTGTCAGCGTTAATGCTCCAAAAAAGACCGTTATATTCCGGATCATAGAAATATTTTGAAAGATATTCAAAAGCCCTTTTGGCAATTTCTTTATGGCTTTCTTTTTTTGTGATCTGATAACTGGATGAAAAAGTCCATAAAATTCGGGAATTCAAAACAGCACCTTTTTCGGCATCGGCAATAATGTCATCATTGAAATCAATCTGGCCTACAAAACCTCCGTTTTGGTCATCAAGCGTATGTTTTGACCAATAATTTAAAATCGAGTCAAGTTCGGTAGTTATTTCAGATTTAAGCTGTTGTAGATTTGCTGGCACGTTGTATTATATTGCGTTATTTTTTTCGATCTGATTGATTATCGTTTCAACAGAACCTGCCGAAATAAAAGTATCTGCAGGAGCATTAGTTACATAATCTACCAATTTAGCTACAGAAGAAACAGCAACGTGCATTCTCGTATCTGATGATGCGTAGTACACATAAACAGTTCCGTTTTCATCCTCAATCCATCCATTAGAAAACAAAACATTCGATACGTCACCAACTCTTTCAATTCCTTCCGGTCCCATAAAATGTCCGGCGGGAACGTAAGTTACTTTGGAAATATCATTTAAATCGGTCATGAACATATATAGAGTGTAGCGTAATCCTGCGGCAGTATTTCGAACTCCGTGTGCCAGGTGTAACCAGCCTTTTTCGGTTTTGATAGGAGCAGGGCCAAGTCCGTTTTTTAATTCATAAATGGTATGATATTGTTTTCCAAAAATGATTTTTTCGTCTTTTACCACCGGATTTGTCATATCATCAACGTATCCTAAACCAATTCCGCCTCCAGCTCCAACATCAATAAAACCGTCTTGTGGACGTGTGTAAAGTGCGTATTTTCCGTTTACAAATTCTGGATGCAATACTACATTTCGCTGCTGTCCTGTATTCGAAATTAAATCGGGTAATCTTTCCCAGTTTACTAAATCTTTAGAACGTACGATTCCTGCATTGGCTACAGCCGAACTTGTATCGCCTTTTGGGGCTTTTGGATCTTTTCTTTCGGTACAAAAAATACCGTAAACCCAGCCGTCTTCGTGGCTTATTAAACGCATATCGTAAACGTTGGTGTCTGGTTCTTCGGTTTGTGGAATTACGCAGGGTTTGTCCCAAAATTTGAAATTATCTACACCATTTGGACTTTCTGCAATGGCAAAGAATGATTTTCTGTCGATGCCTTCTACGCGAACAGCCAAAAGGTATTTTCCGTTCCATTTCATTGCTCCGGCGTTGAAAGCGGCATTCATCCCGATTCTTTCCTGTAAAAACGGATTTGTTTTTTCGTTTAGATCAAAACGCCAGTTTAACGGAACGTGAGATGCGGTAACGACAGGGTTTTGATATCGCTGGTAAATTCCGTTTCCTGCATTTTCCTGTGGTGCATTTTTTTGCTCGATTAATGTTTTATGTTCTTTTTCTAATGCTGCTTTTCGGTTTTGAAAAGTAGTCGAAGAGGATATTGTTGTCATATTTTTTGATTTCGGTATCTGATTTATTTTTTTAGTTTGATTGGTCTCTTTTTTCGTTTAAATCTTGTTCTATCGCTTGCAGTTTTTCTTCGGATAAAGGATAGAATAAAATGAAAAGAACTGATATTGCGGCTGCGATTGCAGGAAGAATGCTTAACATTAACTGAATTCCGTTTTGGGTTACTGCTGTCTGCTCGACATTGGCCTGAAAACCATAATACCCTAAAAGCCATCCGGTTCCGGCTCCGCCAATGGTCCATCCAAATTTTTGCGACATTGATGAAGCTGAGAAAACTAATCCTGTGGCTCTGCGACCTTGTTTCCATTCAGAATAATCGGCGCTGTCTGCGTACATTGACCAGATTAACGGGAAAATACATCCGGCGCAAATGCTGATTAAAACCTGAAAACTCATGATTAGGAATACATCTTCTTTTCCAAAGAAATAGAAAACTAAACTTAGAATTGCAGCGATTGCCATGGCGCCAAAAAAGGTTTTCTTTTTGCCAATTTTATTAGCAATTGGTGTAGCAATAATAACTCCGATGATATTGGCTGCCTGACCCAAAACCAAATAAATTGAAGTTGGAGTCATGTGGAAATCGGTTCCAAAAAGCGAAAAGTCAAAATTAACGTTACTGCTTACATAATATTTGAAATAGTAAACGGCAGCACCGTCTCTGATAGAATTAAAAACCAAAGTCCCGATTCCGGCTCCTAATAAAATCCACCAGGGTTTATTTTTTAAAAGATCTTTTAAATCTTCTTTTAAGTTTGATTGCTCGTTTTCTATAGGTTTTACTCTTTCTTTTGTGAAGGCAAAACAAGCCCAGAAAAAAATAGTCGTAATAATTCCAAAAATGGCAATTGTAGCCAGCCAGCCTGTTTTAGAATTTAGGCTTCCGCCGAAATAATTTACAAGAGGTTCAATCAGCCAAAGGGCTAAAAGACTACCGCCAAATGCGAAAACCATTCTGTAAGAGGATAACGTGTTTCTATCTTTTCTATCAGACGACATTACGCCCAGAAGTGATGCGTACGGAACGTTGATTAAGGAGTAAATCATCATCATTAAAGAATAAGTTACATAGGCGTAGATTATTTTTCCTTTTTCGTCAAAATCCGGAGTATAAAAGGTTAAAACTCCAATCACGGCAAAAGGCACGGCAACCCATAATAAGTAAGGCCTGAATTTTCCCCATTTCGTTTTGGTTCTGTCAGCAATGATGCCCACAATTGGGTCAAAGCAGGAATCCCAAATTCGGGTAATCAAAAACATGGTTCCTACTACGGCAGGCGCTAATCCGAAAACATCGGTATAGAAAAACAGAAGATACATACTAAAGATTTTCCAGAACATAGATGAAGCGGCGTCTCCAAGTCCGTAACCAATTTTTTCTTTTAAACTAATTTTGTCGTGCATTGAGTGGTTATTTTAAGGTTTTGATTTTTGAGTCTGGCAATTATTTTAAAGCTTTTTTAATGTCTTTTTCAAATAAGGTTTTATCAAGATTGTAATACTCAATAAAATCTTTTTCGCTTAGCTGTCCTTTAAAAGGTGCGTAATAATGCATTTTTTTCTCATTTTCCTGCCAGCCATGGTTTCTCCACAATAAAACATATGAAATTTTATAGTCGCCAATGGCTTTAGAAAAAGTTCCTGTCCACCATTTTGGATCTGGAACAGCTTCGTAACCGGCTTCGGCAATAGCAGTTAATTTATGTTTTTCATGACCAATTTCGCTGATTATTTTCAATTGGTTTTGAACTTCTTCAATAAATTTTTTTCCGTCTTTATCGTTATTGTTTTGATAAGAATCAAAGCTTATCATATCGGCAAAATCATCGCCCGGATAATTGGCCAGAAAATCTTCTTTTGTACTGAAACTACTGGTATTGTACACATAGATAAGATTGTGAACGCCTTTTTTCTGAAGATACTCGAAAGTGAATTTCCACGCTGTTTTAAATTCTTCGGGAGTACAATTTCCTTTTCCCCACCAAAACCAGCCTCCGGTAAGTTCATGATAAGGTCTAAAAAGAATTGGAATATTTTTTCCTTTTTTATCTTTTAGTGAAAGAAAGAAATTTGATGCTTTGTCAAGCCAGGAAATGAATTTTTGGTGGTTTTGGCCTCCGGGTAAAATCGTTTTAAGAGAATTTGGCGTATTGTCCCAAGCGTTTTTTCCTGTTGCCGGATTATCAAAATGCCAGCTTATTGTGGAGATTCCACCTCTTTCATTTGCCTGAATAATATATTGTTTCATTTTGTCAAAAGGAACTCCGTCAATATTATTGATATCATCTTTTTCTAAGCCGGCAATGTCCCAGCCGTAAACTGCCGGATAATCTCCTGCGACATCTTTAATGTCGCTTCGGTTGTTTTCGTATTTCCAGTTTACGCCATAAGCTAAGTCATCCTGATGACCAAAAAGATATCCTTTTTGTACTAGTTTGTTTAGATTTTTATATAGAAGAATGGTTTCTGGTGTTGCTTTTTTATCTGAAAGTGACAAATTCGTATTACTATTATTATGCTGGGCAGAACACGAAGTTCCTATAAAAGCAGTGATCAAAAGCTTGTAAAAGTATTTTTTCATTTTTGAAAATGTTGTTTTTCAGCATATTCCTGTTATTTATTAAAAATAACAGATGTTAACTAAAGCTGTTTTTGTCTATTTGTAATTCAGTATTGTTTTCCTGATAAAATTATTAAAACTATAAAAAGATGAAGCATTAAAAATGATTAATGTTTATTATTAATACTGTTTTTGTAAAGTTGATAATTTTATTTTTCAAAGATAAATGTATGTTTATAGCTTAATCAATATTATTTTATCAATTATATATCATATTATTGCAGGAAAAAAAGAAATCTAATTTTGCTAAAACAGTTTTTAAGAAAATGAGTACAGCTAAAAATTTTTATAGAGAGATCGCGCCGCTTTCTGCCGGAGATAGTTTTTTGGTTTTTGACAGAGTAAAAGACAGTTTTGATTTTCCCGTTCATTATCATCCTGAATTTGAGATTAATTTTATTTTGAATGGAAAAGGGGTAAGGCGTGTTGTTGGGGATAATATTGAAGAAATTGACAATGTTGAATTGGTGTTGATTGGGCCAAATTTATATCACGGCTGGGAACTTAATAAGTGTACTAATAAAAAAATTCATGAAATAACGATTCAGTTTCATAATGATTTATTTCATGAATCTTTGCTTGCCAGACGTATTATGAATCCTATTCGTGATATGTTTAATCGTTCAATTCACGGAATTTTGTTTTCTAAAAAAGTCGCCGAAGAATTGACTCCACGGCTTGTGAGGTTGTCTAAACTGGACGGTATTGATTATTTCTTAGAAATTACTTCGTTATTATATGATCTTGCCAATTCCAGAAATCAAAGACTGCTTTCTACTTATACAGTAGATTATGACAAATTTGATGATTATGATAAAATGAAACTGGTTTATGAATATGTGCAAAAACATTTTGCCGAAAAAATTACTTTAGAAGATGTGGCAAATGTTGCAAGTATGTCGATTATTTCTTTTAATCGATTTATAAAAAAACGTACCGGAAAAACTTTTGTCAATTATATAAATGATATACGGATTGGATATGCTGCGCGCTGGCTTGTAGAAAAAGACATGAGTGTTTCTGAGGTTGCGTTCAAATCCGGTTTTAATAATATCGCGAACTTCAACCGCAGTTTTAAAGCTATTAAAAACTGTACACCAAGCCAATACAGGGAAGATTTTTCTGGGTTAAAACGAATATTATAGTGATACTTTTTTTGCACAATTAAATATTATTTTTAACGAAAACGTTTGATTTTGCCAATTTCGTTAACTTTTATTTATAATTTGTAGTAGTTAAGGGTGGTGTCATTGCGAATAATGTATTTTTTGGTTGGTTTTATTTTGATATTTGTTTTTTTAAGGCGATATAGTAAAAATATTATCATTAAATGATGTAATACTATCGATTTGATGTTTTGTTCTGTTATAGATTTGTTAAATAATTTAGAAGATAATTCACGCCACTTTATTACTTAATTATGAATAAAACAAATTTAAACTAACCAAACATTTATTATGAAAAAACTAATGACTAACTTTATTCATTGGAATGCTAACCACAGAGCGGTTCCTTTGATTTTATTCTTGCTGTTGACTAGTAATTTTATTACTGCTCAGGTTAAAATAACAGGAATAGTGTCTGATGAGAAAGGAATGACAATTCCCGGAGCCAACATTTCTGTTGTTGGATCTAAAAACTCTGCATCTTCAGACTTTGATGGTAAATATAGTATCGATGCTCCTGCAAACGGAACTTTGATTGTAACATTTATCGGTTTTGACTCTCAAAGAATTGCCGTTTCGGGTCGAACAAAAATCAATATTTCTTTAAAATCAACTTCAGAAGACTTAAAAGAGGTTGTTGTAATTGGATATGGAACCCAGAAAAAGAAAGATGTAAATGGTGCTATATCTTCGGTAAGAGCAAAAGATATTGAAAATTTAAAGCAGGTTTCTATCGATCAAATGCTTCAGGGTAAAGCAGCCGGTGTTTCGGTTACCAATAACTCTGGACAACCGGGCGGTGCTGCTTCTGTTAGAGTTCGTGGAACTACTTCTATTACAGGAACAAACGAACCTTTGTATGTAATTGATGGTGTGCCAATTTCTGGAGATGCAACTGGTAAATCTACAAGTGGTCAGACTTTAGCTGGTAAAGATGGATTTTCTGCTACTGGTGGAAGTGGTAATACAGCAATGAGCCCGCTGTCGATGATTAATCCAAATGATATTGAGTCGATGGATATTTTGAAAGATGCTTCGGCAACTGCAATTTATGGATCTCGCGGAGCAAATGGTGTTATTATTATTACGACTAAATCGGGTAGAAAAGGAGGCGGAAAAATTTCGTATGAAAACTATACTTCTTTTGCTTCGGTAACAAATAAATTAGATGTTTTAACGCTTTCAGAATATGCGACTTTAAAAACAAATTTAGCGAAACAATGGGGTTTTCAGACTCGTCAGGAGTTTTCTCATCCTGAATTGTTAGGTGCTGGTACAAACTGGCAGGATGAAGTCTACAGGACTGCTATTTCTAACAGTCATCAGCTTTCGTTTTCGGGTGCTAAAGATGGTACAAGTTATTATTTGTCTGGAAGTTATTTAGATAACGAAGGAACAATTATCAATTCTGGATTAAAAAGATATACAGTTAGGTTGAATTTAGATTCTAAAATCAAACCTTGGTTAAGAGTTGGAGGAAATTTAACAGGCGGTATTACAAATGAGAGAATTACTGTAAATCAAAGTTTTTCTGGATTAATTTCAAATACGTTGTTACAATCTCCAGATATTCCGGTTAGAAATACTGACGGATCATTTGCTGGGCCGCCATCTTCTGAGCAAAGTGTTACTTATTATAATCCTGTTGCTGAGGCATTAACCAGAGAAAATAAATTAGTTAGAAAAAATTTCTTAGGAAATGTTTATGCTGAGGCAGATATTTTTAAAGGTTTAAAATACCGTATTGAAATAGCGGCAAATACAGAGTTTTCTGAAAATGATGATTTCAGGCCTTCTTATGCTTGGGGAAGTCAGACTAATGTAACGGCAGATTTAGATGTAAGAAGACAAAACTGGTATTCTACAAACATTAAAAATTTATTGACTTACGACAGGACTTTTGGTAAACATAAAATTACACTTTTGGCTGGTCAGGAAGCAAATGATTCTCATTGGGAAGGTTTAATTGCATCTGCTCATGATTTTAAGACGAACACAATTCACACTATTAATTTAGCAGATCCTGATAATAACACGATTACGCAATATAAAGGAAGTGCTTCGCTTTCGTCTCTTTTTGCGCGTATTATTTATGACTTTAATGATAAATACAGTGTAATGGCTTCAATTAGACAGGATATCTCGTCTAAATTTGATCCATCTACAGGGAATCAAAAAGGGGTTTTCAATGCGATTTCTGGTTCTTGGAAATTATCTAACGAATCTTTCATGGAAGGAACTCGTAAATATGTAGACAATATTAAATTTAGAATTGGTTACGGAGAAACCGGAAACCAGCAAATACCAAACAACAGCTATTCTGCCATGTTAGGAGTTCAAAATTCTGGTTTAGGAAGCGGGTTTTTACCATCAAATTATCCAAATCCGGATTTAGTTTGGGAATCGTTAAACCAAACGAATTTAGGTCTCGATTTTACATTATTAGATAATAAACTTTCTGCAAGTTTTGACGTATATGATAAAAAATCAAAAGGATTTCTGTTTCAAGTGCCATTGCCTCTTTATTTAACAGGCGGCGGAGGTCAGTACGGAGGGGTTTCAGCTCCATACTCTAACTTAGGAACAATGAGTAATAAAGGATATGATATTACTTTAGGCTATGATTTAAGATCTGCAGGGAAATTTAACTGGGATACTTCTTTGGTTATTTCTCATTATAAAAACAATCTGGATGAAATCGCAAATGGAATTGTGTTAACTCAGGAAGTTAATACTAACGGATATCAGCCTGTTGTTGTGACCAATACCACGGTAGGAAACCCAATTGGATTGTTTTACGGATATAAAACAGACGGGATCTTTAAAGATCAAACGGTTTTAAACAACGCGCCGCTTCAGTTTGGACAAGCTGTAGGGACAGGAACAGGAGAAACTGCTTTGGGTGATGTTAAGTATGTTGATGTAAATGGAGACGGAAAAATTGATGCAAATGATAAAACATTTATTGGAAATCCACATCCAAAATTCACTTATGGATTTACAAATAATTTCAGATACAAAAATGTTGATCTTTCTATTTTTCTTCAGGGATCATACGGAAATGATGTTATGAATTTGACTAGAAGAGCAGGTACAACAAATGCTTCATTGTATGATAATCAATTAGTGGAAGCGATGGATTATTATTCGCCAACCAATTCGGCAAGTAATAACCCACGACCAATTGCTGATTCAGCAAATAACAATTTGCTTATTTCTGATCGTTATGTTGAGGATGGTTCATACTTAAGAATTCAAAACATTACACTAGGTTATTCTTTACCTCAGGATGTAATTTCTAAATATAAGATATCGAGATTAAGATTGTATGGATCTGCTCAAAACTTATATACGTTTACGAATTATTCAGGTTATGATCCAGAGATTGGTTCATTTAATCAAAATGTGCTTTTATCAGGAATTGATAACGGAAGATATCCGGTGGCAAGAACATTTTTAGTTGGACTTAACTTAGAATTTTAAAAATTAAAAAAATGAAAAAGAAATCTTTTTTAAATAGATATAGCTTGCTTTTTACAGCAGTGGCATTTTTGACTTTAGGATCTTGTCAGGATGATTTTACTGACAGACCTTCTGAAGACGGAATAAGTTTAGATTCTTATTACAGCACAAATGATCAGGTAGTGTCAGCAACAAATGGTATGTACAGCAGAACCTGGTTTCAAATGTATAATAAGTTTTGGTGGGCACTAGAGGTTGGTTCCGGAAATATGTATTCTGGTTCTCCTGACGTAAGCGGCTTACGAACTTTTTCTTTAAACGGAAGTGATCCGGAATTAGTAAATGGCTGGTCGTCTTTGTGGGCAAATGTGCAGCAGTCTAACATGATTATCAATTTTCTAAGCTCAAGAGTTGGATCAGCTGTATCTCAAGATGTATTGAATAATACTATTGGTGAAGCTTATTTTATAAGAGCAACTGCTTATTTTGATTTAGTTAGACTTTGGGGACCGGTGCCAATTATCGAAAACCCGCTAGATTATACCAGTAATCCGTATGTAAATACAAATACTGTAGCTGATATTTATACCTTAATTACGTCTGATTATCTAAAAGCTATTGATTTATTAGCAGCAAAAAACAGAGGAACGAATTATGCTAATAACGGACACGTTTCTAAAGGTTCTGCAAGAGCTTTGCTGGCAAAAGTATATTTGTATCAAAAAGATTATGCTAAAGCAAGAGCGATGGCAGAGACTGTTATTAACAGCGGTGAATTTAAACTGTTAGGCGGAGATGAGCTTCCTGGAAAAAGTTTTGCAGACTTATTTACTTATGCAAACAATAATAATGAAGAGTCTATTTTCGCTATTCAGTGGAAGGGTGACGGAGGTTATGGATCTGCAAACAATTGTAATACACAATTTGGATTTATTGATGGTAAACTTTCTACTTCAAATGCTTCTTATGCAGGGGTTTTTGGTCCAAGCCAGGAAGTAATCCTTTCTTTGTATGGCGAAGGCGATTTAAGAAAACATGAAACTGTAATGGTTGCAGGAGCAACATATCCAACGATAAAAACAACCGAAGGAATTGGATTTACTGTGCCTTCTAACAAAAATCTGGCTCAGGATTCTGGCGGTGCAATCAAAAAATATTGTATTGGTGTTGTAAATGGAAATGTTACAGGTCCGGTAGATCCTTTTAATATGATGGATAATAATACATATGTAATGCGTTATGCCGAATTATTACTAATTCATGCAGAAGCTGTTTTAGCCGGAGCAGCAAGCACATCTGATGCTTCAGCTTTGAGATCAATCAATGCAGTTAGAAAAAGAGCTGGTCTGGCAGATTTGGCTTCAATTACTTTCGATGATATATTTTTAGAAAGAAGAAAAGAATTGTGTTTTGAAGGAGATTATTGGTTTGATTTAGGACGTATCGATAAAACAAAAGCGATCGCAATTATGTCAGCTCAAAATAGAGGAGATAAATTTGGAGAACGTCATTTTACACCTGTGTATAGCGAAGATCACGCAACAAATGATTTCTATATGGATTATCCGGATAACGAGGTGGCTAAAAACCCTAAGTTATTGCAGGCACCAGTTCCGTATACTTTTAAATAATTTCTAAAATTTGACTAATATGAAAAATATAAAAATAAAATACCTTTTGCCTTTCATCGCGATGGCATGTATGGTAGTAGGTGTGTTTTCATCATGTGATAATGATGATTCTTCTGGCAGTTCAGGAGCACCTGTAATTACAAGTATTGCAAAATCTGTAGAGGGTGATTTGATTCCGGTTACAGTAGGAGATCCTAAAAATTATTATATAATTCAGGGAACAGGTCTTGCTGGTGTAACAAAAATTTATTTTAATGATTTTGATACCTATTTCAATCCTACATTAGTTACTGATACTGCAATTTTTGTTTTAATAGATGAAAAAACACCTTTTGCTAATGCAAGTAATAAATTGAAATTGGTTACAAAGCAAGGGACAATTTTGTATGATTTTGTTATAGCGCCTCCAACACCAAGACTTGACAGCTATAATCCAATTAATGCAGTTGAAGGTGATGTCGTAACGGTTTATGGTGATTATTTTTTAGATCCTGTTGTTAAAGTTGGTACTGTAGATGTTCCGGTTCTTTCTTCAAGCTTAACAGAGATTACATTTAAAATGCCGGCAAATGCGGCAAATAAATATGTGTCAGTTGCTAATATTTCTGGTTCTGCAACTTCTAAGGAAGCAGTTGGAACAGCATTGTTTGATGATGTTTGGTACAACGACTGGATGTTTGACGGTCCAGAAGGTAAAGTTACTTTAGAAAGTTCAGGAGCTGCACAAGGAAAAGTTATGATTAAATCTATTAATGATGGATGGAGCGGCAACCAATTTAGAAATAAAGACTGGGCAACTCTGGACATGGCAAACTACAGTGGTCTTAGATTATGGATAAAAGGAGATAAAGCAGGTAAAGTAGCTGTTATCTTAAACGGAAATTGGTCAGATCCTGATTCTAAAGTTATTGAAGTAACTACACAATGGAAAGAATACAATTTGCCTTGGAGTTCTTGGCCTTTTGCAAT
Organism: Flavobacterium sp. HSC-32F16; assembly: GCF_024171645.1. Classification (GTDB taxonomy): domain Bacteria; phylum Bacteroidota; class Bacteroidia; order Flavobacteriales; family Flavobacteriaceae; genus Flavobacterium. The sequence goes on from NZ_JALKAC010000004.1 coordinate 135,394, forward strand.
AACAGGTTTGCAGACTCTTGTAATAAAAGATTTTACAGGAGAGAAATCAAACTATTATTTGGATAATATTGGTTTTATTTTAAAATAATGAAGTAAAAACAATTTTTGGTTTTGAGTTTTGTTTAAATATTCCCTAATCTACTCAATTAGGGAATATTTTTTTTAAATTATTTGGGTTTGTTTGTTGATATTCAAATTGTTATATGTTTTTATAGTATTGTTTTTTGAAAAAATAGTATCTTTTTTCGTATGTTTTTGTGGTTAAATTTATTGTCATTATAACTAATCAAAAAGAAAAAATTATGAAAAAAAATGACTTTCAATTTTCGACAAAACAAAAACTTAGTTTATTTAGTTTTATGTTGATTTTAATGAGCTTTCATTTGAATGCTCAGGAAATTTTGGGTTTAAATCCTTACTGTTTAGCATCGGGTCCGTCCTATTCAGTTGTAGCCCCAGGTCCATCTTATGATGAAGTAGTATGGAGCTGCAGTGATCCCAGTGTAACATTTTCTGGAAACCCATCGCCATTATCTCTTTCTAAAGTAGTGTACAAAAATCCTGGTACTATTGCCGGAGGACAAACGCTTACCGTACAATTTAAAAATGCAGGAACAGTTGTAGCACAAAGACAAATTGTATTTGTTTCACCGCAAATGCCAGTACAGCCTAGTTACATAGTTTCTAAAACAAATGATTACTGTACACCTCAATATCATATTATAACATTGACCGTGACGCCTAATCCAAATCCAAGTTCAAATACCAATTTTTCAATTACACCAACTATAGCAGATGCAAGTATTATTATAACACAAACGTCTAAAAATATTTTCGAATTAAAACTGCCATTAAACGGTCAGCCTTATTTTATATATAATATAACTGAAACAACCCCAATATCAGGATGTCAGTCAAATAATTTGTCATCGACTTCCTATGGTAATTCGGTTTCATTAAATCTAACAGGTTGTTCTAATACTACGCCTAATCCGGGAACAAATTATGATTTTACTTTGTCTCCAAATCCATATAATAATGGTAATATTACCATTACGGCTAATGCAGTTTCCTCGCAATCTACAGGAACATGCAGGATTTATGATAGTTCAGGTGTTTTAAAGCTAAACTTTTCACTAACAAATTCATATACTTCCATTCCGCTTAAAAGTGCAATACCCTCTTTGACCACAGGGATTTATATTTTTCAGATAACATACGCAAATGGAACTGTAAAGACTAAAAACTTAGCTGTGAATTAAAAAAAAACGTTCTTTTAAAACGAAGAACTCCAACTCGAGACAATCGATTTGGAGTTTTTTATGTCATTAATTAAAGATTTCTGATTTAAAGTTTTCTATAAGCACATAATAAATAAAATATCAAAAATAAATTAAAATGAAAAAAACAATAGTACTCTTAGCTGTTTTGAGCTCATTTAATTTTGGCTTCAGCCAAGGAAATACGCACACACAAACAGGGGGTAAATTTGAAGGTTTAGCCATGACACCGCCAATGGGCTGGAATTCATGGAATACTTTTGCTACGAATATTGATGAAAAACTAGTAAAAGAAACGGCTGATATTATGGTTTCGTCTGGATTGGCGGCTGCAGGTTACAATTATATAGTATTAGATGATGGCTGGATGACGAAAGAACGTGATGCAAATGGAGATTTAGTTCCTGATCCCGTTAAATTTCCAAGCGGAATGCAAGCAGTAATAGATTATGTACACAGCAAAGGTTTAAAATTTGGACTTTATAATTGTGCCGGAACACAAACTTGTGCCGGATATCCGGGAACTCGCGGTTATGAATATCAGGATGCTCGTTTTTATGCTAAACTTGGAATCGATTTTTTAAAATATGATTGGTGCAATACAAAAGGAATAACAGCGCCAGAAGCTTATACTACAATGAGTAATGCTTTGAAAACTGCCGGAAGGCCAATTGTTTTTAGTCTTTGCGAATGGGGTGATAACCAGCCGTGGGAGTGGGGAAAACCTGTAGGGAATCTTTGGAGAATTTCCGGCGATATTTATCCTTGTTTTGACTGCGAATTCAAACATCCGGAAAATTGGTCTTCGTGGGGATTCATGAAAATTGCTGAAATGCGAAAAGATATTCGTAAATATTCAGGCCCGGATCATTGGAATGATTTTGATATGATGGAAGTTGGAAACGAAATGAATGATATTGAAGATAAATCGCATTTTGCTATGTGGTGTATGCTTTCTTCACCATTATTTACAGGAAATGATTACAGAAAAATGTCAAAAGAAACCTTAGCTATTCTAACTAACAAAGATTTAATTGCCATAAATCAGGATAAATTAGGAATTCAGGGATTTAAGCATTCTGCCGATGACGGATTAGAAGTCTGGGTAAAACCTTTATCAGATGGAAATTGGGCAGTTACTTTTTTAAACAGAAGTGATCTCTCTAAAAAGATTAATTTCGACTGGAAAAAGAATGCTTTTAAAGATGTTGATTTTGGTTATGAAGCTGATTTTAACAAAAAAACATTCAAATTAAAGAATCTTTGGACCAATAAGGAAACCGGAAATACAAAAAAGAACTTTACGGCAGAATTGGCTTCTCATGATTGCATAACATTGAAATTATCTCTTTAAAAAGAATTATATGATTAAGTTAAAAAAGAATTTAATTACGGTGGCTTTTTTATTGATTTGCTGTTTTTCGCAAGCACAGTTTGTAAAAAAGCATGGTCAGTTAAGTGTTTTAGGGACTCAGTTGGTAGATAAAAACAATCAGCCGGTTGTTTTACGCGGTTTGAGTTTTGGCTGGCACAGTATGTGGCCAAGATTTTATAATGAAAAAGCGGTAAGCTGGCTGAAAAAAGATTTCAATTGTAATGTGGTTCGGGCAGCAATGGGAATCGAGCTTGGAGAATACTCCTATATTAAAGACCCGCAGTTTTCAAAAGAAAAAATAGAAGCTGTGGTAAATGGTGCTATAAAATCGGATATATATGTAATTATCGATTGGCACAGTCATAATGTAAACCTGAAAGAAGCCAAAGAGTTTTTTGAAGAGATGTCAAAAAAATACGCAAAGTATCCTAATATTATATATGAGATATTTAATGAACCCGATTATGAAACCTGGGCGGAAGTTAAAACCTATTCTGAAGAAGTAATACGTGTTATTAGAAAGAATGACCCAAACAATATTATTTTGGTTGGAAGTCCGCACTGGGATCAGGATGTTAATCTTCCGGCTGAAGATCCAATTTTAGGATACAATAATATAATGTATACCATGCATTTTTATGCTGCAACACACGGCAAAGATCTAAGGGATAAAACAGATGATGCTATAAAAAGAGGTCTGCCTATTTTTATTTCTGAATCTGCGGGTATGGAAGCTACAGGAGACGGACCTTTAAATGTAAAAGCCTGGCAGGAATATATTGACTGGATGGAATCGAAAAAACTCAGCTGGATTACCTGGTCCGTTTCTGATAAAGATGAAACTTGTTCCATTTTAAAAAAGTCTGCAAAATCTGAAGGAAAATGGAAAGAAGAAGATTTAAAAGAATCCGGAATCAAGGTTCGAGAGTTTTTAAGAAAATATAATAGTAAAGAGTAATTTAAAAACTCATTGTATGATTATAAAGCCTGTTCAAATTTGAACAGGCTTTTTTTTGTTTCTATATGGCAAGTTTCTTTGTTATTTATAAATGGTTTTTAGGCTGCTTTTGGATTTTGTTTTTGTAGGAATTTTAACTTATGAGTACTGTGTGGTTTTCTAATACATAATTTGGTTCTTTTTGTAGTTGTTTTTTAATTTTTTATTAGATACCCCTATTTTTTAATGGGGTATTGTGTTTTTTAAAAGAGTTTGTTTTCTATTTTAGTCTGTTTTTTCGTTGTAATTTTATTTTTACCCTTATTTTTTGCTGTCAATTAATAAAAATACGTTGTTGAATTTTCAAAAACAAAACGGTATAAATGCCAAATAACAATTATTGGCAGTTTAATTTTTGTAATCCATAATTCTTCGTTTAAAACGTCAAAAAAGTAGTTTTCAATTATTCTACTCATACAAAAGTTAATAAATTCGCTAATGAAAATGAAGAGGTTTTAGGGGAAGATTCAAGGTTTTAAAAATGACTTATACTATTAAACTAGATATATAAAAGATTAACTAACCAAAATCAATTAATAACTAAAAACCAATTAACACATGAAAAAAGTATTTTACGTTTTAGCTGCCACGTTAACGAGTTCTTTTGCTTTTGCGCAAGAGGATGATACATCAACTCCGCCGGCAACAACCTGGGGAGGGTCTGCAGATGCATACTATAAATATGATTTTTCTAAACAAATGAATGGATTAACGAGCTTTACCAACTCGCAGGATTCATTTGAATTAGGGATGGCTTCGATAGAAGCAAGTCATACTTTTGGGAAAGCCTCTGTTTTTGTAGACTTAGGATTCGGGAAAAGAGCAGGAGAGTTTTCATATAATGAAACAACAGATAAAGATATAAACGCTAAATTTTTAATTAAACAATTATTTTTCACTTACCAGATTACAGATGAATTCAAAGTTGTTGCAGGTAGTTTTGGTACACACATTGGATACGAAGTATTAGACGCGGTAGATAATAAAAACTACAGTATGTCGTATGCTTTTTCTTACGGGCCATTTTTTAATACAGGAGTAAAAGCACAATATACTTCCGGAAAATTCACTGCCATGCTGGGTGTAACAAATCCAACCGATTTTAAATCAGCGATGGATGCCGGATCTAGTCAAAAAACGTATATAGGACAAGTTGGATATATTGGAGAAACAGGAAGCGCTTATTTAAATTTTACATCAGGAAGTACAAATCCTACACCAGGGAGTTTGATTCCAGTTTCAGATGAAAACAAAACTCAATTTGATTTGACTGCTTCAAAAACAATCAGCGATAGTTTCGGATTGGGTTTAAATGCCACTTATGCTAAAACAAAACATGATTTTGACGGTACATTAGATGGAGAATGGTTCTCATTAGTAGGATATGCAAATTATTCATTCAGCCCATCATTATTATTAGCTTACAGAATAGAATATTTTGATGCTAAAGATGCTGCTCCAAGTTTAGGAACCTTAACGGGATCAAGTGTATTCGCTAATACAATTTCATTAAACTATAAAGTAGGGAAGCTTACTATAATTCCTGAGTTAAGATACGATGCTGCTTCTGAAGATATCTTTTTAGATAAAGATGCGGCTCCGACAGGAGGATCATTCTTCGGATTAATTGCTACAACATACTCTTTCTAGAGATAAAGATTGATATTTTTTTTTTTTTTTTGGAGCTGTCGAAACATAGTAATGTTTTGGCAGCTTTTTTATTGGGTTATTATTTTGCAACTCCTGATAACTATTGGCATAAGAGGATTTAAAAGATTTTTTTTGCCACGAATTTTACTAATTTTCAGGAATTAAATTTTGTTTAATTTTGAAAAGAATTACACAACAAACCTTAATAAATTTTCTTGATAGTATTCTGATATTTATTTTTCTCCATAAATAAGTTAGTGAAATTCGTGGTACAAAAAATATCAGTCCAGATAATAATAATCTTTTAAATCCTCTTATGCCGACAGCTGTCAGGAGTGGTTAAAAAAAAACGCATTTCTATAAATTTAGAAATGCGTTTTTTATGTTTTATTAATGGCTGTTCTTACTGAACCTGTTTTTTATAAATCGAATAAATTGTATCGATAGTTTTTCGGTCTAAAGTTGAGGTTGCATCTGTTTGTATATAATGTAATTTAAAAGCCTGAATTGCTGTCGAAAGATTCTTGGTGTTATAACCGATAATTCTCAATGCAGGTTCAATTTTAAAATCAAAAGGGGCTTCTTCTAGAACAGCATCCGGCCAGATTCCGAAACCTTTTTCGGCTAATGTCTTCCATGGAAATAAAGCGCTTGGATCTTGCTTTCTTCCCGGCGCAATATCGGCGTGACCTAAAAAGTTTTGAGTGGGAATATTATAGTCTTTTTTTAACTTGGTCAATAAAGCTACTAAACTGCTTATTTGGGCTTCTGTAAAAGGTTTAAAACCATTATTGTCAAGTTCAATTCCAATAGATGAAGAATTTAAGTCAGTATTCTTTCCCCAAGTTGAATTTCCTGCATGCCAAGCTCTTAAATAATCGTTTAGCATTTGAACTACTTTTCCATTTTCGGAAATAATATAGTGAGAACTAACCTGAGTTCTGGTTTTTGTAAATGTATTGATAGTTTGCTGCAGAGAATCCTGTGCAGTATGATGAATAATTACAAAACTGGGTTTTCTTAGGTTAAAGTTTACAGTACCAATCCATTCTGTACTAATTCCGTTTATTAAAGAAGTAGAACCTGTTTTTGATAAAGTATCTTTTATAATGCCAAGCTGCGACGCATAGGTAGTGTCAATAATAAGCGGACTTACCGATGGTATTGACAGTGCTTCTTTGCTTGTAATTTGATTTTCTAGAGTCTTTAACTGCTGATCATAAGCTTTTTCAGTAGTCTTATAAGGGTTTGTTGAGCAAGAAGTTATGATAATTGCTAAGATCAGATAACAAAAATGTTTTCTTACCATGATAGTTTACATTTTATGAAGTTTTGAACGATTATTCCTGAATTTTTTCAGTTGTTTTTTCTTCTTCTTTATTGTCTTTGTCTTTATCTTTTTTCTTTTTTGATTTAGTTTTTTTAACCTCTTTAAAATTCTCCATAAAATTGGTATACTTTTCTACCTGATCTGGATTTAAAAAAGCCGTTATTTTTTTTGTCATACTTTCTTTTAAAGCTTTCATTTGCTCCATTTTCTGGTCTTGACTACTGCTTTCATTCTTTAAAAGGATTCCTTGTTCTCTCAAACCATCAGCAAAAACATTGGTAATTGCGATAGATTGAAGTTCGTCAAGATTAACAGCTGGTTTCATTTGTTCCACGATTTTAGCTGCAGTTTCCTCTACAGGTATTTCTTTAGGTTTACTGGTGTTGGCTTGTGGTCCAGACATCATGCTTCTGTCCATGCCCATTCCGCCGCTTCTTCCGCCATATCCGCCATAACCATTACCGTAGCCATTGTTGTATCCATTTCCGTATTGAGCAGAAACAGAGTTGAAACAGAATAAGGTAAAAACTAAAATAATTAAGTTTTGTATAGGTTTCATAAAAGTATTTTTCTCTAAGTTAGCAATAGTTTATGGTAAATTTAAGCAGGTTCTCCGTATAAATCAAATTCTGTTGCTTCAATTATCTTGATATTAACAAATTCTCCAGTTTTTACATAATGTTTAGAGGCATCAATTAAAACTTCGTTATCAACATCAGGGCTGTCAAATTCTGTTCTTCCCACAAAATGAGCACCTTCTTTTCTGTCAATAATACATCTAAAAACTTGTCCAACTTTTTCCTGATTCAAATCCCATGAAATCTGCGACTGCAATTCCATAATTTCATTTGCTCTGGCTTGTTTTACATCGTCTGGAACATTATCTTCAAGCAAATAAGCATGAGTATTTTCTTCATGAGAATAAGCAAAACATCCCATTCTGTCAAATTTCATTTCCTGAACAAAATCTTTCAAGATTTCAAAATCTTCCTGTGTTTCACCTGGGTAACCTACAATTAAAGTTGTTCTAATTGCCATTCCCGGAACCGCAGCACGAAAATCCTTCAATAATTGCGTTGTTTTAGCTTGAGTTGTACCACGACGCATCGATTTCAAAATAGAATCTGAAATATGCTGTAATGGAATATCAATATAATTACAAATTTTAGGCTCACGTTTCATTAATTCTAAAACATCCATCGGGAAACCGGTAGGGTAGGCATAATGAAGACGAATCCATTCAATTCCTTCAACTGCAGCTAAAGCTTCTAATAATTCTGCAAGATTTCTCTTTTTATAAAGATCTAAACCGTAATAAGTTAGATCCTGAGCAATTAGTATTAATTCTTTAACGCCATTTTTGGCTAAACCTTGTGCTTCCTTAACTAATTTTTCAATTGGCTGTGAAATATGCGAACCTCTCATTAATGGAATTGCACAGAAACTGCAAGGTCTGTCGCATCCTTCGGCAATTTTTAGATAGGCATAATTTTTAGGAGTTGTGGTTAATCTTTCTCCTAATAATTCATGTTTATAGTCGGCTCCTAAAGCTTTCAATAATTGAGGTAACTCAGTAGTTCCAAAATATTGATCTACATTTGGAATTTCTTTTTCTAAATCAGGTCTGTAACGCTCAGATAAACATCCGGTAACGAAAACTTTATCAACTAAACCTTTGTCTTTTTTATCAGCATATTCCAAAATCATGTTTACTGATTCTGCTTTCGCATTGTCAATAAAGCCACAAGTGTTTATTACAATAATGTTTCCTTCATCCTTTGCAGTGGCTTCGTGAGTAACTTCTTTTCCGTTTGCACGAAGTTGTCCCATAAGCACTTCACTGTCATATACATTTTTTGAACACCCAAGAGTGATTACGTTAATTTTGTTCTTTTTTAAAGACTTGGTTCTCATACTTTTATAAATTGGAGTGCAAAATTACACTTTTTTATTCAAACACCGCTTGTTTCGGTTTCTTTTAGATGTTTTTTATGAAGCTTTCCGGTAGTTTTCGGTCAAAAAAAATCCGCCAAGTATTTACCTGACGGAAATTTCCATTCCTCTATTTATTCTTAATTACAATTCAAATAATAAAGTCAAAGTAACATTGTTTAACTTTGATGTGATGTTTGCGCCATCAGTAAATCCTGTTGCAAAGAAACCTTGATTCGATTTTCTTTCTAAATAAGAGTAAGCTAAATCTAATTTTGTTGATCCAAAGCTGTAGCCTAAACCTCCTGAATAGCTGTTTAAATCTCCAATTGTAGTTCCGTTTCTATAAGGGCTTCCTTCAAAACGATATCCACCGCGTAAACTCAATTGTTTTATTTTATATTCGGCACCAACTCTTAATTCTCCGGTACTGGTAAGTTGATTGCTGATGTCGTTGTTAACTCCTCTAAAACCTAAATCGCTGGTTGGTTTGTATTTAGTATTGCCGTAATCTTTAATAGCGTAATCAACGCTTAATAAACCAGATTTTCCAAATACATAAGCGGCGCTAAAAGTAACTTTTCCCGGAGTTTGTAGAGTATAAGATTCGTATACGTTAACTACATTAGGGTTTATGTTTTCAAAAAGTTCCGGGCCTCCGTTAGCTTGTCTTGTCGAAGTAAGAGTTTGAGATAGTTCATCGTAAAGTTCATACCAGGTATTAGATTCATAAGCCAAACCAAGTCTAAAAGCTTCAGTAACTTTTGCAATAGCTCCTAATTGAAAAGAAAATCCATTTCCGTATGTGTAAAGGTCGTTATTGAATCGCAAGTTAGAAATAGTTGCAGTTGGTTCTAATGCATTATCGTTATCTTCATAAAAACTACTGGATCTTCTGTAATCTGTAACATGTACATTTAAGTTTGCTCCTAAATATATCCTGTCTTTATATGAAGTTGCTATATTGAAGCTTAATTTAGTGTTATATCCTCTGGTATAAATTTCATTTTCCTGATAGTAATTTCCTCCTGCAGGAACATTTGAGGTGTATTGTGTGTTTGAACTGCTGTTTTCATTGACTGGATTGATCACATGACCATAGTACCCAAAATAAGCTTGCTGTTCATCATAAAATTGGTCTCTGTATTGAATACCTGTTATGTCGCCTAAAGGAATTCCGTTAGCATAAGCTAAAAAATAATTAGCAACAGAATTAGTTGGGTTAGTACCTACAGAGACGGTATTGTTGTTGAAATTGTTTGTGCTTTCATAACTTGCCCCAATGGCAATTTTTTTCCAGCTGTTGCTGGGATTTCTGTCATTAAAAACAAAAATAGCTCCTGCTTGATTCAATGTAAAAGAATTGTCTTTGTCGGAAATTTTGGTTCCAAAATAATCAGAGTTATTTTTGATATTTTGATTGCTAAAAGATACTCCAACTTGATTATTGTTGAATATGGCAGATCCGGCTGGATTTACGGTTATAGCAGATATGTCTCCTCCAACTGCTCCAAAAGCACCACTCATGGCTCTGAATCTTGCAGTTCCGGTCAAATTGTCCTGTGCGTATCGTAAGGCGTCAGAGACTTCCTGAGAATGTGAGACGCTCACAGTTAGTCCTGTAATAAATAGGAAGAATATTTTTTTCATTGGGTAAGTTTTTAATGTGTGATATTAGATTGGGAAAAAGGGAAAAATGTTACCTTCTTCCGCCTCCGCCTCCGCCGTATGATCTTCCGCCTCCGCCGCCGCCGCCAGATGATCTCATGCTTCCTCCGCCGCTGTTCGATGAACGTGATGGGCTAGGAGAGTAGCTTCTAGATGAGTTGCTGTTGCTGCTATTGTTGTAGCTTCTGTTAGTTGGTGTACTGCTGCTTGATCTTCTGCTAGAGTCATAAGTGCTGTTTTGACCTTGAGATGAATAGCTTCTTCTGTTAGAGAAATTTGGGCTCGAAGTATTATTATAACTTCTTCCGTTTACAGATGAACTTCTTCTGTAGTCAGAATAGCTGTTTGATCTGTTGGAGTAGTTTCTATTTGTTGTGTAAGTGCTGTTTCTGTTAGAAAAACTGTTTCTGTTTCCAGAATAGCTTCTGTTTGTGTAATTTCTGTTAGAAGCATATGCTCTGTTTGAAGTGTAGTTTCTGTTGCCGTAATAGGCTGCAGATCCTCTTCGGCCGTAGCTGTTTGAGTAGTTTCCATAATAACTGCCTCCCCAATATCCTGGATAACCCCATCCTGGTCCCCAGTATCCTGGGTATCCCCAAGCATATCCCGGGTAACCCCATCCGGCTCCCCAATATGCTCCGCCCCAGTATCCGCCATATCCTCCCCATCCATAATAAGGATATCCCCAACCTAATCCGAATGACCAGTTTGGAGTAGAGTATACGTTTACAGAAACATCTGAATTACTGCTTCCCCATGCAGGATAAGCGGCAGAAGCGGTCTGTGTGCTGTCGCTTTCAGAATAGTTGCTGTAACTGTCTACATCTGTGAAAATTTCTGTAGGCTGATCATCATCTTGTAATGATCTGAAGTAGTCTTTGTATTGATTATTTGCAGCTGCATTGTTGTTTGTTTGAGCATATCTGTTGGTAGAATTACCATAAACCCCATCGCTGTCATAATACGATGTATTTTGGTAAGAACCACATGATGCTAAAAGAAAACTCAGTAATCCAATTAAGTAAAAATGACTCGAGTTTTGGCGGAGAGTAGTATAAGTTTTCATATCTGTGGTGTTTTTTATTGTTGCACATTACAAAAATAGTTAGTTTTGTCAAACTATTTAGTTAAAATTATTAAAACAAAATTTGTGCCAAACTATATAATATGAGTAAGAACCTTACTACGCGATCAGAAGATTATTCTAAATGGTATAATGAGCTGGTTGTCAAAGCAGATTTAGCTGAAAATTCAGGAGTTAGAGGGTGTATGGTAATTAAACCATACGGCTATGCAATTTGGGAAAAAATGCAGGCAGAGTTAGATAGAATGTTTAAGGAAACAGGACATCAAAATGCTTATTTTCCTTTGTTTGTTCCTAAAAGCATGTTTGAAGCCGAAGAGAAGAATGCAGAAGGATTTGCAAAAGAATGCGCTGTTGTAACACATTATAGATTAAAGAATGATCCTGATAAACCTGGAAAATTAATAGTTGATCCTAATGCCAAACTAGAAGAAGAACTTATTGTTCGTCCAACAAGTGAAGCAATTATTTGGTCTACATATAAAGGATGGGTGCAGTCTTATAGAGATTTACCCTTGCTGATCAATCAATGGGCAAACGTAGTTCGCTGGGAAATGCGTACCCGTTTGTTTTTAAGAACTGCCGAATTTTTGTGGCAGGAAGGGCATACGGCTCACGCAACAAAATCAGAAGCGATAGAAGAGTCTGAAAAAATGATGAATGTTTATGCTGATTTTTCAGAAAGTTTTATGGCGATTCCTGTTGTAAAAGGAATTAAAACTGAAACGGAGCGTTTTGCAGGTGCAGATGAAACGTATTGTATTGAAGCCTTAATGCAGGATGGAAAAGCATTGCAGGCTGGAACCTCTCACTTTTTGGGTCAGAACTTTGCAAAAGCTTTTGATGTAAAATTTGCTAACGCAGAAGGTAAACAAGAACACGTTTGGGGAACTTCATGGGGAGTGTCTACTCGTTTGATGGGGGCTTTGATTATGACGCATTCTGATGATCAGGGATTGGTGCTGCCTCCAAACTTGGCTCCAATTCAAGTTGTGATTGTACCTATTCATAAAACAGATGAGCAATTAGCTGAAATTACTACTGCGGTGAATGAATTAACCGCAAAATTGAGAAAACTTAAGATTTCGGTAAAATATGATGACAGAACAACTCAAAAGCCAGGATTCAAGTTTGCGGAATGGGAATTGAAAGGTGTTCCTGTTAGGATTGCTGTTGGTCCAAAAGATTTAGAAAACGGAACTTTTGAGGTTGCAAGACGTGATAATTTAACGAAAGAAGTTGTTGCAAGTGAAAAAATCGTTGAATATATAAATGACTTGTTAGAGCAGATTCAAAAGGATTTATTTGATCGTGCATTAAATTATCGTGATACACATATTACAGAAGTGAATAATTTTGAGGAGTTTAAGCAAGTTTTAGAAGAAAAAGGAGGATTTATTTCAGCTCATTGGGATGGTACTGCAGCAACCGAAGAGAAGATAAAAGATTTGACAAAAGCAACGATTAGATGTATTCCTTTAGGAGCTGTGGAAGAGGCGGGAAGCTGTGTGTTTACAGGGAATCCTTCATCTAAAAGAGTCTTTTTTGCTAAGGCGTATTAAAAAAGTTTAATTTTTTTTGCATCAGCTATTGTGCAACTAAAAAATAGATGTATCTTTGCATCCGCATTAGAGAAATACATGGTCCGTTCGTCTATCGGTTAGGACGCCAGGTTTTCATCCTGGTAAGGGGGGTTCGATTCCCCCACGGACTACTTTTTTTTTCTGCGATTTAAGTTATTTAACTTGATGTAATGGTCCGTTCGTCTATCGGTTAGGACGCCAGGTTTTCATCCTGGTAAGGGGGGTTCGATTCCCCCACGGACTACAATTTCAATTTTGTTTAAAATTGGAGAAAACTTAGAGGATATTGGTCTGTTCGTCTAGGGGTTAGGACTCCAGGCTTTCGTCCTGGTAACAGGGGTTCGATTCCCTTACAGACTACAAAATTAGTTGTAAATAAGTTTTGTAAAATAAAAATTGGTGTCTCGGTTTTTGTTTTATTAGTTAAAACCAAAGTGATTTTTTTATAATTGTGGGAGGTTTTTCTTTTTTAACTAGTATTTATAATAATTATTACATCTAAAATTAAAAAAAAAATGGCAAATCATAAGTCAGCGTTAAAAAGAATCAGAAGTAACGAAAAAAGAAGAGTTCTTAACAGATATCAACATAAAACTACTCGTAATGCTATTAAAGCATTAAGATTAGCTACTGATAAATCTGATGCTACTGCAAAATTATCAACTGTAATTTCTATGATTGATAAATTAGCTAAAAAGAACATTATTCATAATAATAAAGCTTCTAACTTGAAGTCTAAATTAACTAAGCATGTTGCTAAATTGTAATTAATTGCAATTTTTAAATATACAAAAAGTCCTCTTTTAGAGGACTTTTTTTGTTTAGAATAGTATTGAAAACAGCAATGTTTTTAAATCTCATATTTCAATTTTTTAAGGTTAAAAAAAATCCAAATCCAATAAATATATTAGAATTTGGAAATTTAAAATAATTGGAGTTTTATTTAAAAGTCTATTTTCTTTTTTAGATATTCCAGCATTGCCTGAGTAATTGGTTTTGAAAGGAAATCTATTATTATAGGATATTTTTTTGCTTTAGCTAAATCTTCAGGGTCAATTGTAGAAGATAATACGATAACTTTTGCGGTATTAAACTCTGCATAATCGTCAGAGGTGAAATGGTCTAAAAACTCCCATCCGCCCATAACCGGCATATTTAAATCCAGAAAAATTAGTTCAGGCTTTTTGATTACGGTGTTTTTGTTATTGTATTTTAAAGTATTGAAATGGTGTAAAGCCTCTTCGCCATTTTGAGCTGTAATGATTTCATGTGAAAATGAAGATTTTGCGATTACTTTTTTGCATAACAGCAACGTAATAGGATCGTCGTCAATGCATAAAATCTGCTCAAGCATAATATTAATTTTTAAATGTTATGGTAAATGTGGTGCCTTTGTTTACTTCGCTGTCTATAGTAATGGTTCCTCCCATAGTCTCAACCTGAGATTTTACAAGATACAAACCTAATCCTTTACTGTCAGGATAATTATGAAATCTTTGATAAAGACCAAAAATTTTATCCCGATTTCTTTCTAAATCAATCCCAATTCCATTGTCTTTAAAGGTAAGTATAGCTTGATGGTCTATTTGTTCAGCTGTAATTGATATCTTTAGTTTCCTGTTTTCTGATTTGTATTTTATTGAATTGGTAAGCAGATTTAATAAAATGCTTTCAATATAAGCCTTATTTGTATTTAAAAGAGGAACTCTGTCAAATTTAAGTTTAATTATAGGCTTGTGGAGTTCAATTTGAAATGATAACTGACTAAAAACGTTTTCAAAAACTTCTTTTAACGAAACCTCTTCTTTTTGCATTGAAGGGTTATCTTTTATGATGATAACTTTTACTAAGTCATTTATCGTTTCGTTTAATAAATGGGTTGATTTGGTAAAGCCGGCTAAAATTTCTTCAAGCTCTTCATTTTCGATGGGAATGTCTTCGATTAGATTTAAAAGGCCAATTAAGTTTGATAATGGTGCACGCAGGTTGTGCGATGTGATATAAGAAAACTGTTTTAAATCTTTGTTGTTTTGTGTAAGTTCACGAATAAGATGTTCTTTTTCGGTTTCCAGTTTTTTCTCGTCTGTTATATCTCTTTGAATAGAAATCCAGTGTGTAATTACGCCTTCGTTGTTGAAAATTGGAATCATAGCAAAACGAACCCAATATTCTTCTTTCGTTTTAGTATAAGTTATGGTTTCGATAACACATTCTTCTTCATTTTTTATGGCACGTAAAAGCTTTTTTAATTCCTCGGAATCTGATTTTGGGCCTTTGAATATATTAGTCGATTTTCCAATAATTTCGTCTGACTGATAGCCTGACATTTGAGAAAATGCTGGATTTACATAAACAATTCTCGGAATTTTTCGATCAAGCGAATTGGCCTCGGTAATTAAAATGGAATCTTTTGATTGTGTAATTACGGTTTCTAAAAGTTTTAACCGTTGTTCTTCTTCTTTTTGTTTGGTAATATCCTGAATAGCTCCAATCATTCTGATGGCTCTTCCGTTTTCATCTTTTAATAAAAAACCACGGTCTAAAACATATTTATAAGTTCCGTCAGCACATCTAAAGCGATATTGATCCTGCCATTTTTCAGTTTTTTGCTCAATGAAAGAGTATAATTTTATTGACATTCGTATACTGTCTTCAGGATGAATTTTGTCAAACCACCATTTTGAGGTTTTTCCAACTTCCTCCGGATTATAACCAAAAATGCCCTCGATTCCTTTGTTCCAATTTATTCGGTCTTCCTGAATTTTCCAGTCCCAAATCGTATCGCTTGTTGCTTTTGCAACAATATCATATTTTTCGTTAGACTCTTTAATTTCTTCATTTGTTTTTTTTAATTTTTTAAAAACTGAAATATTTTTCTTTTCGTTTCTTGATAGTATATATTTGAAAATAAAGGCTGTAGCTATTATGAAGAAAACATCTTTTAAGAAGAATAAATAGAAGTATTTTGTTTGAAAAAAGTGCTCAGTGATTAAATTATGGCAGACAATTGCCATAATTAGCGATATGATAACGTAAACAAGAGTAATTTGGAGAGTTTTACTTTTCATCACTCAAATATAGTTAAATTAACTATAACTAAACAACAACTAAAGTTCATTTTGACCCCTAAATTAACACTGATTTAAAGAACTAATTACTTGTATATACGCAAACTATCGCAGAAACGTTTTTTTTATCAAAATAAAGTGTACTTTTGCACCCATTAAAAATCACAAATGGAATCTATTAGAAATATTGCAATTATTGCCCACGTCGATCACGGTAAAACCACTTTGGTTGATAAAATTATGTATCACTGTCAATTATTTCGTGACAACGAAAATACAGGTGATTTAATTCTTGATAATAACGATTTAGAGCGTGAGAGAGGTATTACTATTACTTCTAAGAACGTTTCTGTTCAGTACAAAGGAACAAAAATCAACATTATCGATACTCCTGGCCACGCGGATTTTGGAGGTGAAGTAGAACGTGTATTGAACATGGCCGATGGTGTTTGTTTGCTAGTGGATGCTTTTGAAGGCCCAATGCCTCAAACGCGTTTCGTATTACAAAAAGCTATTGATTTAGGTTTAAAACCTTGTGTAGTTATCAATAAAGTTGATAAAGAAAACTGTACTCCTGAAGAAGTTCATGAAAAAGTTTTTGACTTAATGTTTGAATTAGGTGCTGAAGAATGGCAGTTGGATTTTCCAACCGTTTATGGATCTGCTAAAAACAACTGGATGTCTGATGATTGGAAAAACCAAACTGAAAACATTGAGCCGTTATTAGACATGGTTGTTCAAAATGTACCAGCTCCTAAAGTTTCTGAAGGAACACCTCAAATGTTAATTACTTCTTTAGATTTCTCTGCATTTACAGGTCGTATCGCTATTGGTCGTCTTGAAAGAGGAGTTCTTAAAGAAGGTATGCCAATCTCATTAGTAAAAAGAGATGGTACTGTATCTAAATCTCGTATCAAAGAACTTCATACTTTTGAAGGACTTGGCCGTAAAAAAGTACAAGAAGTTATTGCTGGAGATATTTGTGCAATCATTGGAGTTGAAGGTTTTGAAATTGGTGATACTATCGCTGATTTTGAAAATCCGGAAGGTCTAAAAACGATTGATATCGACGAGCCTACTATGAGTATGTTGTTTACAATTAATGACTCTCCTTTCTTTGGTAAAGAGGGTAAATTTGTAACTTCTCGCCATATTAGAGAAAGATTGACAAAAGAATTAGAGAAAAACTTAGCGATGAAGTTAGGTGAAACTGATTCTGCAGATAAATTCATGGTTTTTGGACGTGGAGTACTTCACTTATCTGTTCTTATTGAAACAATGAGAAGAGAAGGATATGAGTTACAAATTGGTCAGCCGCAAGTTATCATCAAAGAAATTGATGGTAAAAAATGTGAGCCAATTGAGGAATTAACAATCGATTTACCAGAAAACCTTTCAGGTAGAGCAGTTGAATTCGTTACTATGCGTAAAGGTGAAATGTTAAGCATGGAAACTAAAGGGGAGCGTATGATTGTAAAATTTAATATTCCATCTCGTGGAATTATTGGATTACGTAACCAATTACTTACTGCAACAGCTGGTGAAGCTATTATGGCACACCGTTTTATTGGATATGAGCCTTACAAAGGAGAAATTGCCGGACGTAACAAAGGTTCATTAATCTCTATGGAAAAAGGAAAAGCTATTCCTTATTCTATCGATAAATTACAAGATCGTGGTAAGTTTTTTGTTGAACCAAATGCCGAAATTTACGAAGGTCAGGTAATTGGAGAAAACTCTCGTGGTGATGATATGTGTGTAAACGTAACAAAAGAGAAAAAACAATCTAACGTACGTTCTTCTGGAAATGATGAAAAAGCGAGAATTATTCCACCAATTATTTTCTCTCTTGAAGAAGCATTAGAATACATTCAAAAAGATGAATATGTAGAGGTAACTCCAAAATCTATTCGTTTGAGAAAAATCTATTTGACAGAAACTGATAGAAAAAGATTTAAAATCTAATTATCCCGAGACTTTGAGATAATTTTCAATATAAAATCCCAAATTCCAATAGGAGTTTGGGATTTTTTTTATGATCTAAATTCAATTTTTTACACAATTTGAGTTTTAAATATGAATTTTAAACTCAAGAGTATTGGGATTTTAAAATCTTATCTTTTTAAGCTAAAATGTCCTTTTACGTTTCTTCCGTCTGCAAAGACCAAAGTAAACCAATAATCGTCAGATGGAAGCTGCTGGCCATTGAACAGCCCGTTCCAACCTGTACTGTTTTGATTCATTTCTTTCAGAAGTTTTCCGTAACGGTCAAAAATATGGATCGTGTAATTAGGAAGTACATTAGAATCTTCGATAACCCATAAGTCATTGTAACCGTCTCCGTTGGGAGTGAAAAATCTAGGATAATCTAAAACATATAACAAAAATGAATTTGATAATCCACATCCGTTTTTATCTCTTGCTATCGCGTAATAAATTCCTGTTGCGATTCCGGTAAATAAAGGATCATTTTGATAAGTTAATCCATCTAAAGAAAATTCATAGTTTCCTGCTCCTGTATATTCAATTAGAACAGAATTATCATTTCCGGAAAAATCTCTAACAACAGCGTTTGTTATAGTTGCCGGTTCAGATAGAATTACTTTAAAAGTTTTAGTTTTTTCACAGCCGTTTGCATCTTTTGCCGTAACTGTATAATCACCAGGAGCAGTAATAACAGTAGAGTTGGTGGTTTCTCCATTACTCCATAAATAACTGCTGAATCCTGTTGCTACAGATAATGTGACGTCACTGTCTCTGCATAAATAAACAGATTCATCCTCAAAATTTGGCGGGTTAAAAGTATTTATAACAAGAGGAACAGGAACAACATCATAACAATCTGGGCCATTTACGACTCTTGCATAAATCGTTTGATTGTAAGCAATTGTGTTTTTGAAAATAACAGGTAATTGATTTGTTTCTGTTAAAGCATCATTAGCTGTTAAATAATAATTTACAGTTAGTCCGCTTGGAAGTCCGGAAGTGATTTGAGGTGTAACTTCTGCATTCAGATCAAATTGATATAATCCGTCCTGAACTTCGTCTCCGTCACACGTGCTTATTGGATCAGGATCTGCAATTGATGTTGCGGCGATTTGTAATGTTACTTCAGCAATTTTAAAACATCCAAACTCATTTTCTAAGCGAGCATATACAATTTGATTATTGGCTGTATTAGTATAGTTATTTGGAGTTGCTATTTTATTAGTTTTAGTTTGTGCATTGGCTAATGTTGTATAATATCCTTCATTAATAATGCTCGCAACATTGTTCTTTACAATATTATTGGCTTTGCTTAAATTGAAAATCGAAATTCCGTCGCTGTTATCATCACATTGCAAAAGAGAAGTATTTGTTGAAAGGATTTCGGGAGCATAATCTATTTTTATCTCACCGGCTAAACTACAGGAAGTTGGTGTTAGAGTTACTTCAACTTTATAATTTCCTGGCTGAGTAACAGTATAGGTTGGTGCAGTTGCAATCTCTACATTGTCTTTATACCACTTATAAGAATATGCAGGAGATAATTTAGGATCCAGTAAATAAGTATCGCCAAAACATAATGGATTGTCGCTAGATGCAGTTCGGTTGGGACCAAAATCAATATTTGAAGCAAAACTGCCAGCTTGTAAAAAAACGGCTGAATCATAATAACGTGTATTAGCATCAGCAACAACTAATTTTATATGATATGTTTTACCTTTAGTTACTGTAGTTTGTGCTGTCATTACAACAGTCTGCCCTGCATAGTTTACTGGGCTAGTGTTTGTATTAAAACCATTAAAATATGTTTCATATGATGCTGGACAGCCAACATATGCATCGCCATTAGGTCTTATCCCCGGAACAATTTGAGGTTTTACATTAAAAGATGAAACAGGGACATTCGTGTTTGGAATTACGGCCAAGTTTTTATAAGGCTCAGTTGTTCCTGCTTCTTTGATTAAAAAAGCAAATCCATCTGAATATTCGCAAGGAAAAACATATTGGTATTCGTTCGACGCAAAAATATAATTGAAGCTTAAATAATCCGTAAGCGGAACAAAGTCAAACTCTAAAACGGTTGCATTTATAGAATTTATACCTAAAATCTGATTTAGATCTGTATCGCCAGCCCAGAATGGACTTCCTCCTCCCATACTGCTTTCATAATATTTGCCAGCATCTGTACTTGTTGAAGTTGTTAAAACAATACCTTCTTCAAAAGGGAAACTGCTGCCATTTCTATTAAAATAGGCAAAACTTTGTTTTCCTGACGTATAAGTATCTCCAAAACCTGTCGAATTCGAAGCAGCAGCACATGAGCTGTTAACTAAAACATTATCAATGAGCTGCTGTGGTGTTTTTGTATCGTCAATAGTAATTTGAGCATTCATTTTTAAAGATGAAATGCAAAAAAACAGGATAATAAAAAAACTTTTTGTCTTGCTCATAGTATAACAAATATACTATAAATCTCGATTTTTTAATAGTTTGTAAGAAAAGTATATAAATATAAATGTCCAGATTAAGACAATAAAAATTGCAAAGTAACTTACACTATAGTCGATGTCTGTATCGATTCCTATTTGTGAACCAATATTTTTTACTACAGATAATCTAGGACCGGGATTAGCAATTAAATTAGACATAGATTCTAAAGGCAGAAACTGTGTAATTTTCTCATCGATATTGCTTTCCGGGAAAACTCTAAAGGCTAAAAAACCTCTAATTATTCCTTCGATTATATTCCAAACTAACAAGAAACCTAATGCAAAAGCAGATCTTTTTACCAAAATTCCAAGAAATAAACAGAAAGAAAAGAATGCGGTTAGTTTTACGAAAAAGGCCAGAAGATAATCTAAATCACTAAAAATGATACCAATTTCAGTGTAAGAAGAAAAAATCAAACCTAAAATCAAACTCATTACAAAAATAAAAACAGTTGATACAAATGAGAATAAAACAACGGTAAGGAATTTTGACAGAATAAATTCTTTTTTACTTAAACCATCAATTAAATTTTGTTTCAATGTTCCGTAGCTGTATTCGTTAGCCATCATAGAAACAATTACAATTGCCAAAAATAATTTCAAAATAGCAGCCACATAAGTATTGAAATGCCATATAAACGGAAAATTAAAAATACCCATTTCTGCCAAATGAAATTTAAAAGGACCAATATCAAATTTAATCGAAGCAATTAAAGCTATAAAAGAAAGCAGTATAAAATAAGTTAAAGTAAGAATACGACTGGCTTTATTCATCCAGATTTTTTGTAATTCTATAGAGATAAGTCTGTTCATGGCCTAGTTAGATTTTTGGATTGGTATTTTTGGTTAATTCTAAAAATTGTGCTTCCAGACTATTTTTACGTTTTACCAAATGACTTAAAACAATATTTTTTGAGAAAAGAAACTGATTCAATTCCGAAGCAGATAAATCGGCTTTTAAATACACTAAAACTTTCCCGTCTTCGTCCTTAATTTGGGCAACAGCCTGATGATCATTTAATGCAGATTTCAGCGTGGCATTATCATTCGAAGAAATCTCAAAAAATCCTTCATTAGCTGACATTCCATCTACAGAACCTGAATATAAAACTTCCCCTTTTCGTAAAACAACAACGTGCGAACATACTTTTTCGACTTCGTCTAATAAATGCGAAGCCAGTAAAATTGTGGTTCCCAGCGAAGCAATTTCTTTAATAATATCTCGAATTTGGTGAATTCCCTGCGGATCTAAACCATTTGTAGGTTCGTCGAGAATTAAAATTTCAGGATCATTTAAAAGTGCCGATGCAATCGCAAGTCGCTGTTTCATACCTAAAGAAAAAGTGCTGAATTTAGAATCTTTTCTTTCGGTTAAACCAACAAGATCGAGTTTTTCTGTAATTTTAGAATAATCAATGTTTTTAATTTTACAAACCAGTTTAAGGTTTTCTTCGGCCGTCATGTACGGGTAAAAGTTTGGACGCTCGATAATTGCACCTACTTTTTTTAAAGCTTCGTGCGTCTGCACAGTTCCGTCAAACCATTTGTAATCGCCGGATGTTTTGTTTACAACATTTAAAACAATTCCAAGAGTTGTTGATTTTCCGCTGCCGTTAGGGCCTAGAATTCCGTAGACATGGCCTTTTTGTATGCTAAAAGACACATTTTTAAGCGCGTGAATACGCCCGTATCTTTTACTGAGATTCTGAATAGTAAGGATGGTTTCCAAATTTATTTCGGTTTTAGTTTTAAGTAAGACGAATCAACTTACATATTGTTACGTCAAATTTATTTTTATAATCTTATTGATGTAAATTTGTAATAAAGATATTCAAAATGAGCGAACCTTTAATGGTGTTAAAGAAACCTTCATATCCTTTAACGCAGCCACTTTTAAGTTATTTAGACAGATTCGAGCGTATTTCGAAAGTATCTGTGTTTTATGATGACTTATTGCGATTTGCAGGTTCCATCAATGTTTATGATAAAAATGAAACCGATACTTTGTGGATTCGCGTTTATTACAGCGAATTTGAAAGAAATGAAATTGATTTGAATCTCAAAAAAATCTATTCTCTTTTACATTCTGACGGAAACAGCGAGATTATTCAGTTTTTAAATGTTGATGCAATTGACTATTGTACTTTTGGAAATTCAAAACCATTTCGAATTAAAGTAAGAAATATTCTAAATGACAATTATGTTCATTTTTATATTAAAAAAGCCGATGCTTCGAGAATCTACGGATTAGAGTTAGAAGATATACTTTCGCCGGATAAAATTAACTTTTTGGTTTACAATGATACATTAATAGAAGAACATATTATAGGGATTCCTGGTGATGTTTTTATGGACACACTCCTTGATAAATGTACCGAAATGGAAAAAGCGCAAATTGCCAAAGAGTTTGTTAAATTTAACGAGCGCTGTATGATTAGGCTTTTGGGCGATATGAGAGCGTATAATTATGTAATTGTCCCAATTCACGATTTTGATCAGGTTGTTTATAAAATCCGCCCTATTGATTTCGATCAGCAGTGTTACGAAGGAAATTTCAAAGTCTATCGTCCGCAGTTTTTCAAGGAAAACTACCCCATGATTAAACTAATTAAAGAGAAATTAGAAGAACGTTCCATTATTCAGTATAAAGACGAAGAAAGAGCGATCTTAGCAAAACGTATCCATTCTGCCGAAACCAGAATCAATAAGTTATTAAATATTATGTGTCACGATACCATTTCGACGCAAGAGCATTTAAATCAGCTAAAAATGGAATTGTACCGTTATACAAATGATATGAAATTTAAAAATGCTAAATCAATGGGACATATCATGCATGCCGCATTTGAATTTATTATACGTAATTTTAAAAATACAAACTTAGTTTAAAGTTAAATCATATAAGTTCATTAAAGCAAAACTTGAGTTTTATTGCATTTGTTATTACTTATAGGATTTAAAAAAAATCAATAAGTGAAGAAGCAAAACTTAAATTTCCTTATATAGCTTATATGGTTTTAAAAAAAAAACAATCTTATGAAAAAGACCTTTTTAGTAGCCGTTTCTATAGTACTATTAGCTTGCCAGCAGCAGTCAAACGATGATTTAAAAACACTTTATTCACTTCCGAAGAAATTAAAAGAAGTTTCGGGAATTACTTATTTTCCTGAAACCAACATACTTTATACTCTTGAAGACAGCGGTAATAAAAATGCTGTTTATGCCCTTAATTCTAAAGGGAAATTAGAAAAAACGATTACAATTTCAAACGCGACAAATGTTGACTGGGAAGATATTACCAAAGATAAAATCGGAAATATTTACATTGGAGATTTCGGAAACAATGATAACGAACGCAGAGATTTATGCATTTATAAAGTAGCCAAGAATCAACTTAATAAAGATGTGGCTTCTGCCGAATATAAAATCTCATTTTCTTATCCGGAACAAACTGAATTTCCTCCAAAGAAAAAAGAGCTGTTTTTTGATGTTGAAGGTTTTTTTGAACATGAAGGATATTTCTACCTTTTTACAAAAAACAGAAGTAAAGGTTTTGATGGAACGGCTTTTATCTATAAAATAAAAAATGCGCAGGGAACCCAAAAAGCAGTAAAAATAGGGGAATTTAAAACCTGTAATAATTACAATCACTGCGTTTTAACCAGCGCCACAATCAGCCCTGATGGAAAAAAAGTCGCTTTATTAAGTCATGATAAAGTTCTTTTATTTAAAGGTTTTAAAGGAGATTTATTCCATAAAGGAACTCAAACGGAATTAAATCTAAACCACTTTTCTCAAAAAGAAGCCATAGTTTTTAAAGACAATAACACACTTTTAATTGCCGACGAAAAAACAAATAAAATAGGAGGAAACGTTTACGAATTTAGATTGAAATAATTTAGGTTCAAAGAGGCAAAGTCTCAGAGGTGCAAAGGTGTTTTTACAAAAAAAATGCCGCGAATTACACCAATTTCCCCGAATTATATTTAATAAAATTAGTGGTAATTGGTGTAATTCGCGACAGAAACCTTTGGGCCTATGCCGCTTTGAACCTAAAAGAAAAACCTTTGAACCTTTGTCTCTCTGAACCTAACAGCTAGAAGCTGTACGCTGCCCCAAAAATAACTCTCCCAATTTCATCCGGAGATTTAAAATAAGAGATCCTGGCAGTTAAAACATTAATTGCATTTAACCAAAGTCCGCCTCCGTAATCCTGATGCCATTTTTTTGAATTTTCGCCATCAAGCCAAACCCTTCCATAATCAAAACCACCTAAAATTCCGTAAGTAAACGGAGCAATTGTTTTTCTGATTCGGCCCAGACTTAAACGTAAATCAGAACTTTGAGAGAAATAAGAGCTTCCTAGAAAACGTTCATTTCTAAAACCACGTAAATCAGTATCGCCGCCTAATGAAGCACCCTGATAAAATTCATAGTTATTGTTTAAAATTGCTTTTCCTTTAAGGTAAGTCGCTAAAACCAGTTTTCCGTTTTTATCAACTCGATGTGTAAAACCTAAAACACTTTCTAATGTTGGAAAGTTTTTCGTTGTTTCATTTAAATTAGTGGTCCATGTTCCGGCAATCATAAAATACATTCCAAGAGTAGGTTTTGCGGCAAAATCGGAATTTTTGAAAAGATATTTTACTTTCAAACTCCCGTAATTTTGACTGTTAAACACATCCGGATTTACAATATTTGGAGTATCAATAAATCGATTATCGGTTTCTTCAACCGTCATTCTCTGGTAAATAGGTTGTATACTAAATTCACTTCCATATCTTCCAACGTGTCGAATAGCACCCGAAGCGTTGAATTTACGAATACGAACACGGTTATAATCCATACTGGAATCATCATCATATTGAGACTCATTTCCGTATCCGAAATAATTCATTGCAAAATTTGGAGTAGTATAAAGCGATTCCACATCAATAACCCATTTTCCTAATAAACCAGGAAAATGTGCGGCATAATTAAACTCTAAACCACCTGTCGCGAAATAGTAAAAAGCATTTAAAACATGTCTTTGTGTATACGGATTCTGTTTGAAATTATTTACCGTATAATTTAGGTTAACACCCAGTTTTACACCATCATCAGGATTAAATCCAATATTTGGCAAGCCTGAAATGACGTTATATTTCGGTTTTTCATAATTATACAAGTTAACATCGTAGTCATCTGTTAACTGAGTTTGAGTTTTGGAATCAAGATTATACGTATTTTCTTTTGATTTAAAATCATAAACAATAACCTTTCTTCCGTTTTCAATATTGTAAGTGTCATTGTTTTGTCCTCCAATTAAACGAACTTTAATTCTTGATTTTTGATCGCCTTTTACTTCAAAAACATCATTGTCATCTAAACCGTAAATCCATAGATTTTTAGTTTTAGCATCAGTTAATGTTTTAGAATATTGCAATTCATCGCCTTCTTTTTTAACTCTGAAAACCTGAACTTCAATACTTTTTTTCGCATTATGATTCAAAACAAATTTATCTTTTTTATCAGTTCCGGCAATCATAACCGTTTTGCTTAAAACATCAGAATATTTTATCGCATATTTTTGAAGTTCTCTTTTTCTGTTTTTTAATTTTCTAATAATTTCTTCAACCGTTTCATCCTGAACTTCCTTAGGCATATTTTTTAACGCATTTTCAATATCGCTGTCAGATAAATTTTCCTGAATAAACTTAGCCTGTTCCACCCATTCTTTTTCTCCTGCCGTTCTTAAAAAAGCCAAATCCATTGGATACGGTTCCCTGCTCAGCCATTTTACATTACCAATTTTATCTTTAAAAGTTCGCATATGTCGAAGTGCCGGAATATTCATTAATATAGAAAGTAAAGCACCATCATATTTTGCAAATGCCTGATCTCTGTCACGCGGAATTGGTTTGTAAATAACTTTACCGTCTTTTTTAAATTCAGCCCAGCGCCATTGATCACTGTGTCTGTCCCAGTCGCCAATCAGCATATCAAACAAACGCGCTTTTATGTATTCTTTTTCATCCACGCTGTATTTTTCATCCTTATGAAGATTCGCCATCATATCATCTGTACTGATAATATTACTTGGATTTCCGAAATTTTTTCCATCCAAATGATTATCGGCAGGTCTTTCTTCCACCATATACAATTGATCTCCAAAACCAGCATTAAATTCGCCTAACCCATTTTGCTTTGGAACATAATATAAAATTGGATTCGTATGCAAAACGCCAATTTTGTCCGCCATACTGCCAATTGTAAATGGAGCATATGGGTGAGAAGTAGTGTAAAAATCAAACAAGAAACTTTCTGTGTAAGTGTCTTCAAAATCATTTACCACATATTGATCCTTAAAAGCAACAGATTGTAAAAATACCGTCGCACTTTTTTTCATGCCTCTTAATACATATTCACGTCCTTTAGGATCTGACATTCTTAAAGAAACAGATTGATGCCCTCCGCCTTCGCGAATGGGTTTTAAACCGCCTTTTAAAGTATCAATCGTTGCCACTTTAACATCAATTGGCATACTGTAGTATTTTCTGTAATGCTGTCCGAAAAGAAATTTATGGAACAAACTTTTATCTGTCATTTTCTTTGAATAGATAGAAGTTGTAATTCTTGAAGGGAAATTATTCGAAATATCCGAGGCCCAATTGATTTCTTTTGCCTTTATAATTTCACGCTCGAAAAGCAGTTTTTCTTTATTGTTTTCATTTCCATAAAAAGAAACTTTCGCATCGCCGCTTTTAAATAAAGTTAAAGTTACGTAGCCGTTTCCGCCATACGAAAAGTCATTTTCGTTTATAGCTCTTGCCGCTTCAGATTTTGATCCGGCACCACTAATAATCTGTTGAATATTTTCTTTGCTGATATATTGCAGATTATGATCATGACCTGAAACTACAATTACATTTTTCTGTTTCTGTAAAAGCGTTTTAATTCGCTTGGCATAAATAGTATATTGTTTATTTTGAATGTCCTGCGGACTTACTCCGGAAGTTTTTCTAAGTAAATTAATAAACGAGCCGATTATCGGAAGGGGAATTTTTTTCTCTAATGGAAATAATTGTTTTTCTAATGAAAATTGCCCTCCGTGCGTACCGTTACTCAGCAAAGGATGATGAATAGCCAAAACAACTGTTTTTTCCTGATTTTTATTTAAGATATTTTCCAGTTCATCAAAAAAGTCTTCTCTGGTTTTTATATCGCAATTGTCATTAATTGTGGGGTGATTGTCCCAATCTTCCAGAAACCATTCACTGTCAATAGTTACTAACGTTGTGATACTATCAATTTTTACATCTTCGATAGCACAGGACTTTCTTGGCAGAAATGCTTTTTTATCATTTAAGCTTTTTGTTACAAAATCAGCCTGGCGTTCAAGACCTTTAATACCGCTGTACCAGTCGTGATTACCCGGAATAAAAATGGTTTTTCCTCTAAAACCTTTGGCTAATTTTAACTGGTTTGTCAGCTTTGTTTCTGCCAAAGCAATATCCTCAGCGTTTTTATCTGCAGGAAAACCTTTAGGATAAATATTATCTCCTAAAAAAAGTAAAGTTGACTTTTTGCTCGCTTTTTTAAGCTTTTGATGCAATAGTTCGAGTGTTTGCTGAGCCTGCTCTTCATCAGCATTTCCGGCATCTCCAACAAGATAAAAAGTATGGGCAATTTTTATAGTATCTGTTGCGTTTTCTGTTTCGTTGGCACTAACATTTTTTCCATATTGAGTTTTGTGCGTTGCACAGGAATAAATGAAAAGCAGTGTTGTAATTGCTAATGAAAAGTTTTTAATCTTAGCAATAAAATGATTATCCAAAAACAATTTCATAATTTAGTGGTATAAATAATATTCTTTATGAATCTAATAGAACAATCCGAAGATTTCGTCAGTAATTTACTCAAAGATAAACTTTCTAATTTATATTCTTATCATAATTTTAACCATACTTTCACCGTAGTTACTGCGGTAAAAGAGCTTTGTAAAAAAGAAGATGTAAAAGACGATGATAAAGAGGCACTTTTGACTGCTGCCTGGTTCCATGATACAGGATATGTTGAAGGTTATGAAAACCATGAAAGTACAAGCGTAAAAATTGCAGCTGATTTTTTAAGGGAAAAAGGAAAATCTGAAAAATTTATTGAGCTTGTTTCCAGTTTAATTTTGGCTACAGCCAAAGAGTATGAGCCAAAAACACATTTAGAAAAAATCATTAAAGATGCCGATTATGCACATTTAATGGGAAATGAATATGTTACAACCTGCGAATTATTGCGTTTAGAATTAAAAAATACCGGAATTGTTGCTTTTTCTAACACCGAATGGACAAAAGAAAATCTGAATTTTTTATTGAATAAACACCGATTTTATACGGATTATGCCTTAAGAAAATGGCAACCTCTAAAAGAGAAAAACCTGCTTTTGATTCAGAAAAAAATTAATAAACAGGAATTAAAAGCAGCGGAAGCCATCGAAAAAGAAAATAAAAAGAACGAAAAAATAGAAAAACCAGATCGTGGTGTTGATACATTATTTCGTGTTACTCTTGGAAATCATACTCGTTTAAGCGGTATTGCCGATAGTAAAGCCAATATTTTATTGTCTGTAAATGCAATTATTATTTCGATTGCCCTTTCGACTATAATTCCAAAATTAGACAGCCCGAAAAATGCACATTTAGTAGTACCTACTTTTATTATGCTGATGTCTAGTGTAATTACGATTATTTTCGCCATTCTTTCTACACGACCAAAAGTAACAACAGGCGTTTTTACAAGAGAAGATATTGAAAACAAAAAGATTAATTTATTGTTCTTTGGAAATTTCTATAAAATGCCTTTAGAAGAATACGACTGGGCGATGAATGAAATGATGAAAGACCGTGATTATCTGTATTCAAATATGATTAAAGATTTGTATTATTTAGGTTTGGTTCTACAGCGAAAGTATAATTTGCTGCGAATTGCTTACAACTTCTTTATGTTTGGAATTATCATTACCGTTATTTCCTTTGTAATCGCTTTTAAGTCACTTTAATTTCTTTGATGATATAATTTTAAACATAGAAACATAGGTTTTAGATATGTAAAAAAAGAACATAAGTTTTTAGTAAATAGTTGTTTATGTTTTTTAAACAAGTGAAGCGCCTTTTTTAAGTTTCAAAAACTATGTTTCTATGTGTATATTATACAGTACAATGAAATTTTGACAAAGTTATCTTAAATAAAAAAGCTCAACTTTTAGTTGAGCTCATCTAATAAATCCTGATAGGTAATTTTCTTTGCTTTTAAATTATTGGTGTTATTAATCACCTTTACACGAATTGCTTTTAAACCAGAAACACCCTGAAGATCTTCAACTTCAAATTGTTCTATTGAAGGTTCGAGTATTTTCTTGTGCTGTAAATATTTAATGTATTTTAAATATTCAGCCTCTTCGCTGTTTTGAGAATATACAATTGTAATTTTCTCTTTTTCGGTAATTCGTTCGTTTGTTCCTTTAATATTCGATTTGTCAATACGTTTTTTAACAACTTCATATCTTGCATTATACGTTCCATCAACATCAAAACGTTTTTCATCCATTCTAAAACGAATAGAAAGCGGCGAACTGAAAACCAAAATCAGTGAAGTAACATCCAATTCATACGGAAGAGATTCTTTCAGCTGATGATGTTCTAATTCCATTTCGCATAAAGTCTGTAACTGCCATAAACGCAAATTGTGCAGGTACATAATATCAAACGGTTTTGTTGGCGAAATCGATGCACCAATATATAAGTTATGTTCTACACCATCCGTTTTAAAACGTTCGTAATAATGCGGATAAATTTGCTGTGCTTCAATTTGTTTTTTATCTAATACAGAAGCCAGTCTTTTATTGATAATTGACATTGCGTTGTCAAACTTTTTTCTTTCCTGATAAAACATTCCGGTTTTTTCATCCAGACTTTCAAAATACAATTCTTCTAATTTTTTATTTTTAGCATTGTCCTTTGTGTTTTTCAATATCGGATGAATTTCTTCTTCAATATAACGCTGAATATGCTGCTCCATATCGGCTTTTAACGGAAAATCCAATTCACTGCGAAGCGATTCCAATTCGAATTTTCTTTGTT
Organism: Flavobacterium sp. HSC-32F16; assembly: GCF_024171645.1. Classification (GTDB taxonomy): domain Bacteria; phylum Bacteroidota; class Bacteroidia; order Flavobacteriales; family Flavobacteriaceae; genus Flavobacterium. The sequence continues at coordinate 165,951 of NZ_JALKAC010000004.1, forward strand.
CCAATAAAACCAGATTTGAATTTGGTTTTTGATTGTCGAAAATTTCCAAAAGAGCTGTAAGCTGATTTTTTAAGTCGATTTTAACCGTTTCATTTCGATGTTCAGATGAACCTTTAATGTCGATTTGTCCATATAACGGAAATACATTTTTAAATACAATTTCTTTAAAAATATAATCTTTTGTATGATTTATATTTAGAAAATAGTTTTGTGATTCTTTTCTAAATTTCCAATATACGCTTGGGTGAATCGTAGTATATTCTCGCTGAATAATTGCTTCAACCTGATGCTGCATATCGGTATTATAGCGATCAATAGTGTCTGTTAAATACGGTAAAACCAATTCTAGTTTTGTTGCATTTACACTGTTTAATTCGCGGATGTTTTCAGAAACCAGCTCGACAACGCCCAGTAAATGGTCATCTTTTATAACCGGTGCAAAAACACAGCTTTGAATTCCCTGACTTAATAAATGCTCGCCAAGTTTTGGGTTTGCTGATTCTTCGATAAATTTTTTCACATTTGAAATTACAAACGGTTCCTTTTTATCTAAAAGATTTTCAAATGAACATCCAAAAAAAGCATTTTTACAATCTACTTCCTGAGTAGATGAAAGTAAAAAACTTTGCATTTGGTTGTCAAATTTTATTGGTCGTATAAACTTTTCTTCTTCAGGATTGTAGATAATAAAGCCCACTTTTAAACTAGGAATTTTAAAAATTGACCTGAAGATATTTTCTATAATTTCTGTAGAAGCAACTCTTGAAGTTTCTGGTTTTAAAAGATTACTTTTTAAATTGGAGATAGCACTTTCTGTAGTGGCATCAAATAAAGAAACGATTCCAAAACCTTTTAAAAGCCAGCTTCCCGGCGGAAATTTAGATTTCCATAAATCAATATCATTGTAATTGTCAATTAACTGGTCAATATCTTCCTGAGTTAATTCTACAGATCTTTCAGTTGGCGTGATTTCCATGAAATCTGCATTATACAAAATACGATAATGCTTTTCTACACCTTCTTCATCCGGAATATCGTAGAAAAAAGGTTTATTAAAATCAATATTGTAATTGTAATAATACGCTAATATCAAACAGCAGTTGTTTATATAGAATTGATGATCATCAAAATCACGAATTTCCATATAAAATTCATCACCTGCATTGCGCAATATTTTCTTGAAACGTTCTGTATAATTAAAGGATATATTCTGAAAAGGAATTGTTATTGCCTTTATTTCATTGTTTGTCAAAGCTGTAGGAAATAAATCAGCAGCAATATTTTTAATCAGTACTTCATTATTCTTGATAGTACTGTAATCGTGAATTCCGGTTCTTAATTCTGGGTAAGCCTCAATTTCTTTTAAAATGGCTTTAGCATAGTTAGATCGATAATCAACATCAGATAAAGCAATCTGCTCAAAAGACTCGATTAGTTTATGAAATGAGATTATCGTTTCGAAAGGGCTTTCGTTTGGTAAAAGACGATCCATCTTGTTTTTTGTTTTTAGGATACAAAATTAAGCATAAATTAAGAATCAACGGCATTTTACAATTTCTTTCGCTTATAGTTTCATAGAGATAAGCCCTTATAAATCGGCTTTTTTCAAACGACTCAATTATTTTAACTAAAAATTAACAATATTTATAACGGAACGATCGTTCCGTTATAATATCTTTGTACCATAATAATTGAATAATCAATAACTTAAATAATAAATAAAATGAAAAATTTAGAAAACAAGGTAGCTATTGTAACAGGTGGAAATAGTGGAATTGGGTATGCTGCTGCTGCCGAATTAGCATCAAAAGGTGCGAAAGTAATTGTAACAGGAAGAAACAAAGAAGCCTTGGCAAAAGCCGAATCAGAATTGGACGTTACGGGAATTGTTGCAGATCAATCTGATTTAAAATCAATTGATAATTTAGTAGAAGAAGTAAAAGCAAAATTTGGAAAAGTAGATATTCTATTTTTAAATGCCGGAATTGCAGCTTTTGCTCCGGTAGAGACAGCTTCAGAAGAGCATTATGACAGTATTATGAATGTAAATGTAAAAGGGGTTTATTTTACAGTGCAAAAAGTATTGCCAATTTTAAATGATGGAGGTTCTATTATTTTTAATACTTCGGTAAATGCTCAATTAGGAATGCCGGGTTCAAGTGTATACGGAGCAAGTAAAGCGGCCGTTTTATCATTAAACAGAATATTTGCCGGTGAATTAGCACCAAGAAAAATTAGAGTAAATGCAGTTTCTCCTGGTCCAATTGAAACACCTTTATATGGTAAAGTAGGCTTGGAAAAAGAAGAAGTAGAAGGTTTAGGTGCTGCTTTGGGACAAAAGATTTTATTGAAACGTTTTGGACAAGCTTCTGAAGTTGCAAAAACAATCTCTTTCCTTGCTTCAGATGATTCATCATTCATTACAGGAACAGAAATTGTTGTAGACGGCGGACTTACTGTCAATACAGTATTATAATTTTTTGGCTTATTCAGGAACGATTGTTCCGTTTAATTCTTATATTTGCATAGAAATTTAATTTTTGATGTCATGGCTAGAACGAAGGAATTTAATGAAGATCAGGCTTTAGATAAAGCAATAGAAATTTTTTGGCACAAAGGTTACAACGGAACATCGGCTCAGGATTTGGTAACACATTTGGGTTTAAGCCGTTCGAGTTTGTATGATACTTTTGGCGACAAACAAAAATTGTTTTCAAAGTCTTTACAGCGTTATCAACTGCAGGCTCAGGATATTGTGAAAGATCTTTTGGAAAAATCAGATAATGTTAAAGATACTCTTCATGCTATTTTTAAACAAGCTGTTATAGAAAGTCTGGAAGATAGGATTACAAAAGGCTGTTTTATGGTAAATTCTTCTGTAGAATTGGCTATGCACGATGAAGAAATTGCAAAGATTGTAAAAAACAACAGCCAGACAATGGAAGAAGTTTTTACAAATGCAGTAAAGAAAGGGCAGGAGGCAGGGCATATTTCCAAACAACTGGAAGCAAAAGTTCTGGCCCGATTTATCTTTAATAATTATTCCGGGATTCGGGTTTTAGCACGAACAGGAGAAAGAGATAAACAAGTATATGACGATATTGTAAAAGCGGTTTTCTCTGTTTTATAAAAATAGTTTATCTCAATAAAAAATGGCAGTTACATTATGTAACTGCCATTTTTTGTATAGTAAGTAAGTAATAGAAAATGAATGACTCTTAGCTTTTTTCTTCTTTATTGAAATACACTAAGTAGTAATACATTTGTTTTTCTTCATCCCAGCCTTTTTCTACAAATTTTTCTGCACTTTCAGGGTTGATAAAATCCATTTTAATCTGAATATGAGTGTCCAGGTTAATAACGTTTTTAATCGATTTTCTGGCGTCAGAAACTGCTGCGTTTGCAATTGGGAATGAGGTTACATCTTCGATGCTGTATTTTTCTCCTTTATCAACTTTATAGTTTTTGAATTCAGGAATTAAGTCTGGATTGTCTAATACTTCATTCAGGAAATTTTGCTCTTCAAACTGATCATTTTTAGCGAAATAATTCACAGATCGGTTCATAAACATTACTTCCTCTTTCTTATCTTCTGCTGGCAAAACAACATCTTTTGCGAAGTTCTGGCAGAATTTTAAATATTTTTTAGTGATGAAGTTTTCATCTTCAAAAGCATCTACAGATAAAAAGTGCTCTAACCAATAACGCGCATCATAACGGTTACTGTCTACGGTTAAGATTTTATATCCTTCTTCTTTTTTATAGTTAAAAATTAAACACCCTTTATCTAATTTGCTCAAGTTGATACCTTGCTGTAAAATCATTTCAAGGTTGCTGTCTTTTTCTTCAAACTGTAAAAAGTCGGCCTGAAGTTCACTTTTAAAAATCCCGATAGCATCAACGACATTATTATCAATGCTTAAGTTAGTTAAGTACGTTACATAAACCTCTCCGTTTTTAATATGCGGATGATTTGACTGCTCATACAAATGCTTCGTTATTTTTTTTGAAACTTCCTGAATGTTGGCAGGATTAGCAAAAATTTCAGTTGCATATTTAAACATGTCATTGTAATCCAAGTCCACTTCGTGTGCAAACTGATAATAGTTTTCCTCTTTTTCTCTAAAAGGTTTAAAGAAGTACTCTTTTATCAAAGGCACAATTTCATCATTTAGATTAAATGGCTGTTCTGATAAAAAAATGGCTTCGTTACGGCTTTTGTTCCCTACGCGGTGTATCGAAAGCGTCTCGATGTGGGTGTTGAATAAGTTGATCATATTTTGAGTTGCTGAGATTCTAAGTTTCTAAGATTCTAAGTTTTTTAGTTACTGTCTTTTATTTTTCTAATTAACGACGCTAACATCCTTTCGATCTCTCGACTGTCCTCATATAAAAGGTTAAATTCTTCTTCGTTTATGTAAATTATATTTTTTGCAATTTCAAGCTGAGTCTGCATTTCAAATATAGAACCGAGAGAAATATATAAAAATCGTAAAAAATCTTTAGTGCTTTCTCGGCCTGAACCTTCTGCAATATTGCTAGGTATAGATACTGAACTTCGACGTATTTGCGAAGTTAATCCAAACATTTCTTCTTTTGGAAATGTACTTGTTGCTTTGTAAATTTTGGTAACTAAGGAAATTGACTTTTGCCAAACTAAGATTTTTCTAAAATGACTCATTTGTTATTTTTAAATTAATTTATAAAAATAAGAAAAATCTCTCAAAATAAAAAAACTTAGAATCTTAGTATCTCAGAATCTTAGCAACTAACATCAGTTCCAATTTTCCTCAAAACCATAATCTTCGAAGCTGTCATCTCCTTCAAACATATCAAGATCGTCTTCGTCTAAATCGTCTTCAAATTCTCCGTAGATATCGTTGTGCATATCGTCTGCTTCGAAGTTTTTTTCTAGGGCTTCGTCCGGCATTTCTCCGTGAGAAAATAAAGTTTCCGGATAAGTTGCTCCAACCAACTCATCTTCGATAGCGGCCAATTCAACTAAGAAAGTCCACATACTGATAAAATCATAAACGTAGATAATCTTCGTATTTTCTTTATCTAAAATACTCGACAACGGATAATCGTTCATGGTTCTTTGTTCACCCGGAATATCGCCGGTATCAAAAAGAGGAATTTCATCTTCCTGATTCCAGGTTTCATCACAAGTATAAAATGAAGCAACTTCTGATCCGTCAAAACCAAAAGCATTGAAGATAGCATTGTGTAAATCCTCAAGCGTATCTTCTTCAAGAATAGCAATGTCTCTAAAAATATCTTCTTCGGCGTCTAGAATTACTCTAAATTTATAAACCATAATCTTTGTTTTTATTGAGAGGTCAAAGGTAAAATATAAAAAATGAAATACGAATTGTGAATTACGATTTGTTGAAAATATTTTTCTAATGTGAAATGTTCAAAGTTAAATGTCAGACTGAGCGAAGTAGAAGCCCCGAATACTAGTTGTAGAAATGACAAACTGGACTTAGAAAAAAAACTTACTTCCCAGTCAATCTTTTTCTAAGTTTATGATAATGTTTGTGATAAGTACTATGACTTGGATAACTTCTGCTTGAAGTCATGTTGTTAAAAATCAGTGCCGTTAATAACAAAATTAAAACTCCGGTTAAAACAGGAGAAAGTACATACATATAGCCCAATGATTTTACTTTTTCTGTTCCAATAACAGCAATTAGAGCCGTTGCACCTCCCGGCGGATGCAGCGTTTTAGTAATCTGCATTAAAATTATGGCAATAGAAACAGCTAACGGCGCTGCTATATACATAATATCCGGAACCAGTTTATTAACGGTTACGCCTACAAGAGCCGAGATTACGTGTCCGCCAACTAAATTTCTTGGCTGAGAAAACGGACTCTGAATAATTCCGTAAACTAAAACACTTGATGCTCCAAAAGAACCAATCAAGTAAACGGCATCACTTCCTGAAAAATGTATAGATTGTACATAAGCCAAAACCCCAATTCCAACAAATGAACCTATAAACGACCAGAAATGTTCTTTATAATCGATTAAAGTTTCTTTATAAAGAATATAACGTGTTTTGCGATAGCTTCTTTTAATTTTTTGCGTTGGCATAATAATATAATTTGTGGTATTTTTTTGCCACAGATTACACAGATTAGAAGGATTAAATCTGTGTAATCTGCGGGGCTGTAAAGTATATTTATTTCGTCAAACTTGGAGCGTAACTATATACTGTATAAGGATAAATTGTTTTGGCAGTATATTTTGAAATTAAACAAACTACCAAAATTGGCAAAAACAAAGTATAATCGTTCGTTAGTCCGCATACCAAAAAGATTGCAGTAAACGGAGCATGAATACTGGCGCTCAAAACAGCAGCCATTCCGATAATCATAAAGTTAACCGGAATTACATGAACATCGAAAAAGGTATTTAAAACGGAAGCCAATAACAATCCTAAGAAAGCTCCAATAAACAAACTTGGCGCAAAAACACCACCGTCTCCTCCAGAAGCCAAAGTAATCGATGTTACAATTGGTTTTAGAATTAAGATACCTATGAATGTTAAAGCTAATGTTATGGTTAACGGAATTTCTGCAGAATTTCCGAAAATACCTTTTATAGCATGATAGCCTTCGCCATATAATTGAGGGAAAATAAATAGTGAAACACTTAAAACTGCAGAACCAATAATGATTTTATAATAATGGGTATTTATTTTTCCGAATTGAGATTTGAAGAATAATACACATTTGGTTAAATAAACGGAATTCATTCCGGATAAAATTCCCAAAAGAATAAAGTACGGAATTGCCTTTAAATGCCAGGTTGTGATAGAAACTGCAAATAAAGGTTCTTCTTTTAAAATAGAAAGTAAACCAAAAGCAATTGAAACAGCAATGATATTTGAAATAATAAAAGCTCGTGTTACTTTTCTGGAAATAACTTCAAAAGCAAATAAAATTCCCGCAATTGGACTGCTAAAGAGCGCTGTAACTCCAGCTGCAACTCCCGCGCAGATTAATTCAGTTTTGTACTGACGGAAGACATTTTCTTTTTCATGCGCAACAGAACCAATAGTAGCCGTTGCAACAACCGTAGAAACTTCGATTCCGGTTGAACCTCCGAAAATAACGGTTAATAATCCGTTTATGAAATGGGATGGAATTTTATAAGATGGAAGATTTTTGGATTTTGATGCTGTACTTTCAAAAACTTCTTTGATTCCTTTATTTTCTTTTTTCTTAAAAAGATACTGCCTTAGAAAATAAATTACAGATAATCCGAAAACTGGAAAAATGATATAAAATAAGGGATGAACTGATACTTCGTGAAAAAAGATTTCTTCGTAATATTCAGTAATTTTTTTGAGCGAAATTCCAAGAAAAGCAGATAGAAAGCCAATTAGAATAGAAACAATAACTAATTTTCGGAATTTAATGAATTGATGATTTTTTTTGATTTGCGCCGTTTTGTTCATCAGAAGTGAATTTGAATCCGCACTTTTTTTATGCGGATTACAAAATTAAGAATCAAATTCGGTTTTTTATAGAAAATAGTCAATATAATGTGTTAAAACTGATAAAAACAGGAAAATTCTTTCAGTGTGTTTTTCTTAGTATATCGATTATTGAGGAACAAAGAGACAAAGGTTCAGAGGTTCAAAGTTTTTTTTCGGACTTTAAATAAGAATAAATTGCCTCCAGCTAAAGCTGGAAGCAATTGAAACATTCTTTTACATACGTAATGACATAAAATCAAAAAAAACTTCGTGTCTTAGTGCCTTTGTGGCAAAAACTTATCTCTCATAAAACTCAATTGGCAGTAAATCAGGATCTGCAATAAAAGTAAAACGTTTTTCAGTAGTTTCGTCAATTCTAATGGGTTCTGATTCTATGTTTTTTGAAGTCAAAAAAGCAACGGTTTCATTTAAATTAATTACTTCAAAAGCCAAATGACGCAATCCAACGGCTTCGGGCCTTGAAGGTCTTTTTGGCGGATCTGGGAATGAAAACAATTCAATTACATAAATTCCATTTAAAGCTAAGTCTAATTTATACGACTGGCGTTCTTCTCTGTAAATTTCTCTGATAATCGTCAATCCTAAAATTTCGGTATAAAAGGTTTTTGATTTTTGATAATCAGAGCATAAAATGGCAATATGGTGAACTTTATTTAGGGTAAGCATTATGATTTTGATTCAGGTTCTTGATTCAGGTTCTTGATTTAATTTTCGGATTACTTTTGCCGGATTTCCAACCGCGAGTGAATTATCCGGAATGTTTTTTGTAACAACAGATCCGGCGCCAATAACACAGCCTTTTCCAATCGTTACGCCTGGACATATAACAGAATTTCCGCCAATCCAGCAATCATCGCCAATGGTAACGGGATAAGCATTTTCAAGGGATTTTCGTAATTCAGCGTCAAGCGGATGCGATGCGGTATATATTTGAACATTTGGTGCAATAAATACATTAGAACCAATATTTACAGGCGCACAATCCAGAACAACGCAATTCACATTGAAATAAACGTTTTCTCCACAAAAAATATTATACCCATAGTCACAATGAAAAGGGGGTTCTATATAAAAACCTTCTCCTGTATTTGGAATAAGTTCTTTTAAAATTTCTTTTGCTTTTTTGGTAACTCGGTATTCTTTTACATTTAAGCTGTGTAAAAGATTTTTTGCTGTTCGGCGTCCTTTTACTAATTCTTGATCCATAGCGTTGTAATATTCACCGCTGATCATTTTTTCTTTTTCTGTTTTCATATTAGGTATTACATTTTCGTCCTGGCAATCTTCTCATGTATTTTTTACAGTTTCCTGTAAAGCTGCAGTACAGTACCAAGGCGTTAATTCGGCTTCGAGTAAATTTGCTTTTATGGCTGGATCTGTTGCAACAAGAGCTTTCGCTTCGTCTACAGTTTCGACATTAAAAACATAAATTCCTCGATAATTTCGGTCATTTTTCATAAAAGGTCCTGCAACAACGAGTTTTCCTTCTTCTACCAGTTTGTTAATATTCGCCATATGACCTTCAAAAAGCTTTTTGGTTTCTTCTTTTGAAGCCGTTGTATTAGTTCCCGATTTTAAAAGACAGAAAACATATTTCTTCATTCCGTATTCATCTGCATTTAAGGATTTAGCCAGACTTTCATCAAATTTGGCTTCCGTTTTCTGTGAAAATCCAAAGTTGTAAATTAAAAATAAAAGAATTAAAATTGATTTTTTCATCTTCGATAGTTTTAACTATTAATTTTTCAGCATTTTATTTTCTATCAATTCCAGATTTTTAACCGAAGCTACAGGGACTATTCTAATATTTGGATTTTCTTGTGTTAAATAAAAAAAGTACGCAGTATTTGAACCAATTATATATGCATTTTCAGATTCTTTGTCATTGTAATTTAATTTATAATCATAAGTTAGTTTATTGTTTTTTATTTTATTTGAAATTGATCTGCCATCCGCAAATCCATATCCCAAGAAAACACATACTAAAAAGAAACTAAGAAAACTTATTGAATTATCTGTATAATAAACTTTTCTGTCATCGTCTGATAATTGGTCAAAATTTGGATTATCGCTCTCCATACCAAACATTTTATGAATCCATTTCTTGTCTTCATTATTAACTAGTATTTGTGGAAGTTTATAAAAAAAGACAAATAAAACTAATATGGTTATAAAAAATACAGGATGTGAAGTAACTGCGGCAATTGGACTTATTAAAATATCCATAATAGAAGAATATCGTATAATGTTTATTCCAAGTTGATAATAGAATATACCGTCTTTTGTAATTCCTAAAATTATAAGAAAAAGATAACCTAACGGAAGCCAGCTTTGTACTTTATCGATGTTTTTCATATGAATATCAAATCAAAGCAGTTTTTTCAAAATAACAATCTGACCTAAATGATAAACGTCATGCTGAATAATTCCGTGAATATGTTCATAATAGGTATGACCATTGTTGACATAAATTTTGGCTAAATCGGCATCGTCAAAATCTTCAAAAAAGGCATTCCATGCTTCTTGTGATTTTGCCAGACTTTGAAGCGATTGTTCCCAAGCTGCTTCTGAAGGATCTAAAATAGGTACAAAATAATTATGGTCTGGGGTTACTACAGTTTCTCCCTGCATACGGCTTAAAATATTTCTTCGCCATTGTATTAAATGATTGACGATTTCCCAAATGGTGTTTAAGTTGGGATTTATTTTTCTGTAAGCCTGTTCTGCATTTACATTTTCTAAAGTGTGAGCTAAAGTGACTTCAAGCCACGGATTTCCATTATAAATGGATTGATAAAGATTTGAAATTCTTTTGTTTTCTGACATAATCAACGATTTAGCAATTCCTAGCTAAGATACAAATTAGAAATTTACAACTCATCCTTAAAATTCTACAATTGGGTTATTATATATTTTTTAACAGGAATTGTTAAAATACATTTGCTTCATCAAAAACCAATATCATGAAAACCAGAATTACTTTTATTTTATTATTACTAACCACTTTTACTTTTGCTCAAAATATTATTTCGGGAAAAGTTTTGGACCAAAAAGGAAAGCCAGTTGCCGGAGCCAATATTTATATAGACGGAACTTATGACGGAGCAACAAGTTCTGAAACTGGTGATTTCTCTTTTGAAACTTCTTCAGCAGGAAATCAGTTTTTAGTAGTAAGCTTTTTACTTTTCGAAACTTTCAAAAAAGAAATCGATGTTGCCAATTATAAAGATCAAACGGTAAAACTAAGAGAAAACGTAAACGCCCTGGATGCCGTTGTTATTACAGCCGGGACTTTACAATCAGGTGACAAAGCCAGAGTTTCGGTTTTAAAACCTTTAGATATTGTTACAACAGCAGGTTCTGCCGGAAATATTATTGCGGCTTTGCAGACTTTGCCTGGAACACAAAGTGTAGGCGAGGATGGACGTTTGTTTGTACGTGGAGGAGAAGCCAGCGAAACTCAGACTTTTGTTGACGGAATACGCGTGGCACAGCCGTACGGAGCAACAACCAATAACTTGCCGACAAGAAGCCGTTTTTCTCCTTTCTTATTCAGCGGAATCGCATTTTCTACCGGAGGGTATTCGGCAGAATATGGTGAAGCTTTGTCAAGTGTTTTGCTTTTAAATACGCAGGATGAACCAGATAACAACAAAACGGATATTGGTTTAATGACAGTTGGATTGAGTTTAGGAAATACTCAAAAATGGAAAAAAAACTCGTTAAGCGTCAATATGGCTTATATTAATTTAGCGCCTTATCAGGCTGTGATTCCACAGAATGTTGATTGGAATAATCCGTATCAATCTCTTGGAGGTGAAACTGTTTATAGATATCATTTTACAAACGGAATTTTTAAATTATATGCCGCTTTTGATTCTGAAAAATTCGATTTGAACCAGAAAAATATCAATTTTGAAAATCCTGTAAGGACAGATTTAAACAATAATAACTTTTATTTAAACTCTTCTTATAAAGGAACTTTTGGAACAGGGTGGCAGTTAACGTCTGGAATTAGTTATGGTTACAGCAAAAACAAAACGAAATACGATATCAACGATATTAATACAGATGAAAATGCAGCGCAGTTGAAATTGAAATTGGGAAAGAAAGTTTCAAACTATTTCAAATTGTCTTTTGGAACCGATTATTTCATTACCAAATTCAATGAGAATTTTGATGACAATATTGCTATTGATGTTAAAAATGGATATGATTCTAACATTTTTGCAGCTTATACAGAAGCAGATATTTTATTCTCTAAAAAACTGGCAATGAAAGTGGGTTTAAGATATTCAAACAACAGTTTATTAAATGAAAATAATATTGCGCCAAGAGCTTCATTGGCTTACAAAGTTTCAAAAAGCAGCCAGTTTTCATTTGCTTACGGAGATTTTTCTCAAACGCCTGTTGTAGATTATATCAAGTATTCTAAATATCACCAATTTGAAAGCGAAAAAGCGCAGCATTATATTTTAAATTATCAGTTTACGCAGCCGGGACAAACTTTTAGAGCCGAAGCTTATTATAAAGATTACACCAATCTAGTGCAATATGATACGAGAGATATTCAGTATAATTCGGTTTTTAATAATAACGGAAAAGGGTATGCAAAAGGATTGGATTTATTTTGGAGAGACAGCAATTTGTATAAAAACTTAGAATATTGGATATCTTATTCTTACATCGATTCTGAAAGACAATATAAAAATTTCCCAAATATGGTAACTCCAAGTTTTGTTGCAAATCACACTTTATCTGTAGTAACCAAGTATTTTATTACCGACTGGAAATCACAAATTGGATTTACAAACAGTTACAGTTCAGGACGTCCGTACAACGATCCAAACCAAACGCAATTCATGAACGGGAAAACAAAATCATATAATAGTTTGAGTTTTAACTGGGCATATTTATTAACAACACAAAAAATCCTTTATTTCTCAGTTTCAAACCTTTTAGGAACTCAGAATATCTTTGGATACGATTACGCAAAATTACCAGATCCAAACGGAGTGTATAACAGACAAGCAATTACACCAACAGCAGACCGATTTTTCTTCGTAGGTTTCTTCTGGACGATCAGCCAGAATAAGAGTGAAAATCAGTTGAAGAATCTTTAAAAGATGCTAAGTTGCTAAGGTTCTGAGATGCTAAGATTTTAGAAACTAAGAAAAAAAACTTAGAACCTTAGTATCTCAGAATCTTAGAACCTCAAAAAAAAACAACTCAGCAGCAAAAATCAACAACTCAGTATCATTTAATTTTAAAACAGTAAAATCAGATATACTTTTGAAGTATAAAATAAAAGGTACAAAGAAACAAAGCGACAAAGGTTCAAAGTTTTTTTAGAATGTCAATAATAAGAAAATCAAACCTTTGTCCCTTAGCAACTCAGAACCTTAGAACCTTAAAAAAAAGAGTTTTAATCATCAACAAAAAAACTTAGCCCCTTAGCAACTCAGAACCTTTAAAAAAAAAAGAAATCATGACCAAAATTATTACACTAATCACGTTATTTATCTGCAGTTTAATGTCTGCTCAAAATGTAAAATTAACTGTTGCTGTTTCAGGTTTAAAAAATAATACAGGAATTGTTAAAGTAGGTTTGTACAATTCAGACGGTACTTTTCTTAAAACAACATACAAAAGCCTTGCTTCTGAAATTAAAAATAATCAAGCCGTTGTAACTTTTGACAATCTTCCGGCGGGAGAATATGCAATTTCAACGTATCACGATGAAAACAATAACGGAAAACTGGATAGAAATGCAATGGGAATTCCTTCTGAGGATTATGCCGCTTCAAATAATGCAAAAGGATTTATGGGACCGCCTTCCTATAAAGATGCTAAATTTGTTATAGCGAAAGATTCAAAAATTGAAATTGTATTATAAAAATAACGAATTAACAACAAATCAAATCAACCATTTAATTACTTATAAAATGAAAAAAATCATCACATTAATCGCATTATTTGTAGTAGTAGTAAGTTCTGCTCAAACTCAATTTGAACAAGGAATGACTAAAGCTTTCGCACTTTGGAAAGAAGGAAAAAACACAGAAGCTTCGGCATTATTTGAAAGAATTGCTGCTGCTGAGAAAAACAGTTATCTGCCAAACTATTATATTGCTTTAATGAATACAACTGCTGTTTTTACTGAAAAAGATAAAACAAAAATCGATCTTCTTTTAACAAAAGCTCAGGATGCATTAGATGTTGAATTTATTAAAGATCAAAACAATGCAGAATTATATGTACTGCAGGCTTTAATTTATACAGGATATGTTGTGGCTGACCCAATGACAAACGGAATGAAATATTCGAGTAAAGTAATGGAAGCTTACGCAAAAGCGAAAGCGATCGATCCTAAAAATCCAAGAGCTGTTTTTGGAGAAGCTGATTATCAATTAGGTGGAGCGAAATGGACAGGTGTTGACACAAAACCGCTTTGTGCAGAAGTTGACAGATCTATCGAACTTTTTGCTACTTTTAAACCAGAAACTCCTTTTTCTCCTAAATGGGGATTAGACAGAGCTTTGGAAATTCAAAAAACTTGTAAATAATTTAATAAAAAAATAAAAGAATGACCTTGAAACCAAATCTATTAAAAGCGTTTTTAATTGGCGGAGTAGTATTTTTATTCTCTTTCCTGATTCGCTTTGCATCATTTGGAACTACAGTTTTTACCAAAGATCTGTACATCTATTTTTTGTACTGCATGTTGTACAGCGTTGTTTTGTATGTGGTAAATGCGTCTCTATTTGTGTATTTAGATAAGGTTTTTGAAGGAGCAAACAGATTTTCTGCCAGAAGGATTTTTATCGGGTTTATAAGTTCATTTTTCATTTCGCTTTTCGTCATTTTTGTACTGCGGATTTTTACGCAGGTTGTTATCGAAAGACGGCCGTTATTAAGCTTTTTGGCAAATGAAGATCCGGCAAATTATATAGAATCTTCGGTCATTACTTTTATCGTTTTACTGATATTTCATGCATTACATTTTTACAAATTATATCAGGAAAATAAGGTTATACAGCAAAAGATTATTGCGGGAACGGCAAATGCCAAATTCGAAAGTTTAAAAAATCAAATCGACCCGCATTTTCTTTTTAACAGCTTAAATGTTCTTAGTTCCTTAATTGAAGAAAATCCGGATAACGCACAGCGGTTCACAACTTCTTTATCTAAAATTTACAGATATGTTTTAGAACAAAAAGATAAAGAACTGGTTTCTGTAGAAGATGAATTGTCATTTGCAAAAACCTATATGAACCTGCTGAAAATGCGTTTCGAAAACAGTTTGTTTTACGAACTGCCAGCAGGAAATATAAATCCGGATGCCAAAGTGGTTCCGCTTTCGTTACAGCTTTTACTAGAAAATACGGTAAAACATAATGTGGTAAGCGAACAGAAACCATTACATATTAGAATTTTTATTGACAAAGATTATTTGGTTATTCAAAATGATCTTCAGAAAAAAGAAGTTCTGCAGGACAGGCAAGGCGTTGGATTGCAGAATATTGTAAACCGTTACGGAATTATAACCGACAGAAAAGTGCTGATTGAACAGGATGAAAAGAATTTCTCAGTTAAGATTCCAATTTTAACTAAACAAATTACAGTTATGGACATTAGTACAGAATATAACGACGAAGCAAAAGCATATTACAGAGCTAAAAAAAGAGTAGAAGAGTTGAAAGGGTTTTATGGAAATGTAATTTCATATTTATGTGTAATTCCGTTTTTAGTTTTTATCAATTTAAAATTTTCACCTGGATTTCAATGGTTTTGGTTTTCAGCTTTAGGATGGGGATTTGGAGTTGCAATGCATGCTTTCAAAGTTTTTGGTTACAGCTCTGATTGGGAAGAAAGAAAAATCAGAGAGATTTTAGAGAAAGAAAACAACCAAAAAACCTGGAAATAATGACTGAAAAAAATTATGCCGAAGGCGAAAGATATTATCAGGCTCAAAAAAGGGTAAAAGAAATCAGAGAGTTTTATGAGCATTTGACAGTTTATGTACTTGTAAACCCAATTGTAATTGTGGTAAATATTATGACTTCGCCGGGATATTTATGGTTTATATGGTGTTTGATGGGATGGGGAATAGGAGTTGTTTTACACGGATTGAAGGTTTTTAATCTTCCGCCTTTTTTCAATAAAAAATGGGAGGAAAGAAAAATCAGGGAAATTTTAGAAAAAGAACGCAATCAAAAAACTTGGGAATAATGGAAACAAATTCTGATAATTCGGAAGAAAATGTATTGAAAGAGCTGGCAAGCAAAAAAGTGGCAAAACTAAAATCATTTTATAAACACACTTTTCTGTATGCCGCTGCCATGATTCTTTATGTATTGAAAGAATATACGGAACTGCCATTAAACTTTTTTCCGATACAAATTTTAAACGGAGTTGTGGTAATTATTTGGTCTGCAGTATATGTAGGTTCCGCAATTGATATGTTTGTTGCCTTCAAAATACTTGGAAAAGAATGGGAAGAAAGAAAATTGAGAAGCCTTTTAGAAAAGAAAAATAGAACACAAAAATGGGAGTAATCATGGAAATGAATTTTAATGAAGATGATAAATACTTTTTAGCAAAAAAGAAAGTAGAAAGGATTAAAGGATTTTACGGAAATCTTGTTGCTTATATTTTAGTAAATGCAATTTTGATTTTCATTAACCTATATACTTCACCCAAATATTTATGGTTTTTCTGGCCGTTAATGTGGTGGGGGATTGGAGTTGTGTTTCATGGATTGAAGGTTTTTGAAGTATTTCCGGTTTTAGGAAAAGACTGGGAAGAAAGAAAAATCAAAGAGTTTATGGAAAAAGAGAAAGAGAATAAAAATAAATGGAAATAATTTTAAAGAAATAAATATTATGGGACGTTTTAGAAGACGCATGTACGAAGAATATGCACACGAATTCAGCACAGACGAAAGTTATAATAATGCATACAGAAAAGTAAAAAGATTAAAAGGTTTTTACTCGCATTTAAGAATTTATCTTATTGTGAATCTGATAATTATTATTGCAAACTTAAATAAAGATATTTTTACACACGGCATTCATGCCAGTAGTTTGTCAGAATGGGAGACTTATTCTACAGCATTCTTTTGGGGAATTGGTTTAGCGGCTCACGCGATGTCTGTTTTTGGACGTGATATTTTTTTTAGTTCTGACTGGGAACAGAAAAAAATACAAAAATATATGGAGAAAGAAGCTGCAAATACAAATAAATGGGAGTAACTTTGAATTAGTATTTTTTCAAATTTTTGCATTATAGTAAATGATCACATTAATTATAGAAGACGAAAAACCAGCAGCAAGATTGTTGCAAAGAAAGCTTGAAAAGTTAGATGTTACTGTAGAAACCATGCTTCATTCGGTTGAAGAATCGGTTTATTGGTTCAGTAATAATCAACATCCGGATTTAATTTTTTTGGATATCCAATTGTCGGATGGTTTATCGTTTGAAATTTTTGAAAAAATAGACATTAAAAGCGCTATTATCTTTACGACTGCGTATGATGAATATGCATTAAAGGCTTTTAAGCTGAATAGCATAGATTATCTTTTAAAACCAATTGATGAAGATGATCTGGAAGCAGCGGTTTCTAAGTTTAAATCCCGACTTCCGAAAGCAACTTCTGGAACTTCAAGTGTACAGCTTGATTTTGAGCAGATCCGTCAAATGTTGTCAAACCCATTTGAGAAAACATATAAAAAAAGATTTACCGTTAAAATTGGCCAGCATTTAAAAGTAATTACAACAGAAGAAATTGAATGTTTTTTTAGTGAAAATAAAGGAACATACATTCATACCTACGATAATCGAAACTACTTAATCGATTCGACTTTAGAAATTCTGGAACAGGAATTAGACAAAAAGGATTTCTTTCGCGTAAGCAGAAAATTTATTGTCCCGCTTCAGGCTATTAAGGAAATTCAGGTTTATACCAATTCACGTTTAAAAGTAATTTTACCAACCTACAAAGAAGATGAGGTTGTTGTAAGCCGTGAAAAGGTTCAGGATTTTAAAACCTGGCTGGGGTAACATAGATGTGTTTTAAATGAATATCATTTCTGATGCATTGTCTGACGGATTGAAATCCGTCTCTACAATATGGATGGTTCCTTCGGAACTTTTTATGACGTATCATTACGCTTTCTACAGATTAAAATCCGCCGTTGTAATATTTATTATTCCTCCTAAAATTTCAAAATCATCCGAAAAATAGCCAACGGCTCGATTCATATTGTAAGGCCGGATTTTAATCCGGCTTAACCAAACGTATTTTTTTTATTTTATTTCAAAACATTTATTTGCTCAATCTATGTAACGTATACGTCATGGCGCTCAAAAGGAAAAATGCCATAATTTGGTGAATCAATCCTAAAGCTAATGGAACACTGTATAATAAAGTAAAAACACCAAGTAAGAATTGTATAAATACAAAAACGACTAATATATTGATTCCGTTTGACTGTGTATTAGTAAGTGTGTATTTCTTGCTTTTAAAGAAAAGAAAAAGAATAACTGCGACAACTATATAAGCAAAAGTTCTGTGTACGAACTGAACACCGCTTTTACCTTCGATTAAATTTTTTACCAAACTAGACTGTTCAATAAAAACCGATTCGTGAATAAATTCTCCATCGCTCATTAAAGGCCAGTGATTGTGAATTAATCCGGCATTTAATCCTGCAACAAATCCGCCATAAATAATTTGAATTAATAAAGCGGCTAAAGCATATCGTGCAATTGTGCGAAGCGGTAATATTTTATTTATATTTCTTTCAGGATAAATTAAATCCAGTGCAACCCAAAGTGTATAAGCAAAAGTTATAAAAGCAAAAGTTAAGTGCAATGAAAGTCTAAAATGACTTACATCCGGATTGTCAATTAAACCGCTTCTAACCATAAACCAGCCCAAAAATCCTTGAAAACCACCCATTGCCAAAAGAACGATACATTTTTTAATAGTTGGAGTATCTAATTTCTTTTTTGCCAGGAAGTAAACAAATGGCACAAAGAAAACCAATCCGATTATACGACCGATGAAACGGTGAAACCATTCCCAGAAATAAATGAATTTATAATCTGCTAATTGAAAATCGTTGTGAATGTTGATTTTTTGATACTCAGGGAATTTTTTATATTCATCAAAAGCGGCCTGCCATTTTGCCTCAGTTAAAGGCGGGAAGGTGTCGGTAACCAAATGCCAGTCGGTCATTGATAAACCTGAATTGGTTAAACGTGTGATACCACCCACGACAACCATTAAAAACAATAAAACACATCCTGATAGTAACCAAATGATTACTGATTTATTCTCTTTTTTCATTTTATTAAATACTTATTTCTCTACTTTTTTTAAACCCATTTTTTCCGCTCTTTTGATTATAAAATCATAAGCGGCCTGATATTCATTTGGAATATCGCCTTCTAAAATGGCTTCCTTTACAGCTTCTTTTAAAACTCCAATTTCACGAGAAGGTTTTAAATCAAATATTTCCATGATTTCTTCACCTGAGATTGGGGGCTGGAAATTACGAACATGATCGCGTTCTTCAACTTCAACAATTTTCTTGCGGACGATCTCAAAATTCTTATGATATTTCTTGAATTTCGATGGGTTTTTGGTTGTAATATCAGCTTCGCATAATGTCATTAAATCCTCAACATCTTCGCCAGCATCAAAAACCAAACGACGAACTGCGCTGTCGGTTACAATATCCTGCGCCAAAACAATAGGGCGAGAACTCATAATTACCATTTTTTGCACAAACTTCATTTTGTGATTTAATGGCATGTGCAAACGTTCGAATATCTTTTTAGCCATTTTTCCGCCCAAAAACTCATGTCCGTGAAAAGTCCAGCCTTGTTTCTTGTTGAAACGTTTTGTTGGGGCTTTTCCAATATCGTGAAGTAAAGCTGACCATCGTAACCACACATCATCTGTATTTGGGCAAATGTTATCTACAACTTCCAGTGTATGGTAAAAGTTGTTTTTATGCGTGTGACCTTCGATTTCTTCTACCTGATTCAACGCAGTTAATTCGGGTAAGATTAAATCTAAAAGTCCGGTTTTGTATAAAAGTAAAAAGCCGGTTGAAGGTTTTGGTGTAGAAAGAATTTTGTTTAATTCGTCTACAATTCTTTCTCCGGAAATAATTTTGATACGATCTGCATTTTTTGTGATAGCATTCAAAGAGTTTTCTTCAATTTCAAAATTCAGCTGCGTTGCAAAGCGAATGGCGCGAAGCATACGCAAAGGATCATCAGAATACGTTATATCCGGATCTAAAGGTGTTTTGATTGTTTTACTATCTAAATGTGTTAAACCATTAAAAGGATCCAAAAGATCTCCGAAGTTGTTTTCATTTAAAGATAATGCCAAAGCGTTGATTGTAAAATCACGTCGATTTTGGTCATCCTGAAGCGTTCCGTTTTCTACAACCGGATTTCGGCTGTCGAAATTATATGATTCTTTTCGGGCACCAACAAATTCAATATCGGTATCATCAAAACGTAACATTGCCGTTCCGTAAGTTTTAAAAACCTGAACTTTTGGTTTATTCGGAAGTAAATCGGAAACTTTAAGCGCTAATTCGATGCCGCTTCCAACTGCTACAACATCGATATCTTTTTTAGAACCTCGGTTTAAAAGTAAATCACGAACGAAACCTCCTATTACATAAGAGTCTACATTTAATTCCTGAGAAGCTTTCGAAATAATATCGAAGATTTTGTTTTGTAAAGCAGTTTTATAATTTGTTTGTATAGCCACGAATTCACTAATTTTTGAATATAGATGATTTCAATTTTCGAAGAAATGAAATGCATGCAAATTTACAACATAGAAAATCCCTATTATAATCTACAGCTCACTTTTTTGAACAATTTCACATTTTGGTGCGTTGATTTTTATGAATTGAGAAAGGGCTGCCACGAATTTCACAAATTTTCACGAATTATTTTTTTTTCTGCCACAGATTAAAAGGATTAAAAAGATTAAAAAAAATCTGTGGAAATCTTTTAATCTGTGGCAAAAATTTTCGCAATCTATTTGAAAGAATAATTCGTGAAAATTTGTGTAATTCGTGGCAGAAAAATATAGCCACAGATTAAAGGATTAAAAGAATTAAAAAAAAATCTGTGGAAATCTTTTTAATCTGTTGCAAAAATCTTCGCAATCTATGCGAAAGAATAATTCATGAAAATTAGTGGAATTCGTGGCAAAAAAAAACATTTATAACGGCATCAAACAAATCAATTACGATCTCTTATTTTTAAAAATTCAATTTGTATTTTTGAGTCATACAAAAAAGCACAGATGAAAATTGTTATATCGCCGGCGAAATCATTGAATTTCGAAAAAGAATTACCAACTGCAAAACATACTGAACCTGCATTTTTAAAAGAAGCGCGTCAGGTTCATAAAATATTAAAAGAGAAAAAACCTTCTGAGTTATCTGAATTAATGTCAATTTCAGATAAACTAGCCGACTTAAACTGGAAGCGCAATCAAGACTGGAAAACTCCGTTTACGGCAGAAAATGCACGTCCGGCAGTTTATACTTTTGATGGCGATGTTTACACGGGTTTAGATGCCTATTCAATTCCGTTAGAAAAATTAGATATTCTTCAGGATAAATTGAGAATTTTATCAGGACTTTATGGAGTGCTAAAACCACTTGACTTAATGCAGGCGTATCGTTTAGAAATGGGGACAAAATTACCGGTTGATGAATATAAAAATCTTCACGAATTCTGGAAACCTGTTGTAACTAAAGCTTTAAATAAAGAATTGAAAAAAGAGGAGTTATTCGTGAATTTGGCGAGTAATGAATATTTTTCGGCTGTTGATGTCAAAGCTTTAAAAGTTCCTGTAATTACTCCGGATTTTAAAGATTATAAAGACGGGAAATTAAAAATCATTAGTTTTTTTGCTAAAAAGGCGAGAGGTATGATGGTTCGTTATATTATAGATACTAATGCTGAGACTATTGATGATTTAAAGGGATTTGATTACGAAGGGTATAAGTTTGATGCGAATCTTTCTAAAGGAAATCATTTAGTTTTTACGAGATAGGTTTTTTGGAGGTTCTAAGGTTCTGAGGTGCAGAGGGACAAAAGTTTCTTTACTTTGAGATTATTTAAATACAAATGCGCAAAGGTTCGCAAAGTTAGAAAGCGTGAAACCTGAAACTTGAAACCTGAAACAAAAAAAACATAAAAACATAAAAAAGCCGAGTTACAGGAATAAACTCGGCTTTTTCGTATTATAAATAATTATTAAATATTAATGCATCGCATCTGCGGGATTAATTTTATTCTTTCCTTTTTTGATAAAAAGAATAATCGGAATACAGCATAAAAACATAATTCCTAAATACATAAAGATATCCATATAGGCCATTACGGTGCTTTGCTTCATTACAGACATTTCTATAGCCTGATAGGCTTTTTTCAATGCAACATCTGCGCTATATCCTTTTGCCATAAAAGCGTGCTGCATTCCTGCAATGCGCTGCTGAACATCGTATTTTGCTGGATCTAAATTGTTAATTAGATCTACTCTATGTGTCTGACTGAAACGGGTAATGAAAGTGGTAATAATCGCAATACCAAAAGATCCGCCTAATTGACGCATCATTCCTGTAAACGCAGCTCCTTCACCAATTTGTTTACCTTTTAAAGTAGAAAGCGAAAGTGTTGTAATAGGAACGAAAAGCAACCCTAACCCAATTCCTCTTAAGATTAATGGCCAGTACATATGCTCAACACCAGTATCTGGAGTCATACGGCTGTACATCATAAAGGTAAAGAAGAAGAATACTAAAAATCCAACTCCAACCATATAACCTTGAGGTACACCTTTCTGAATCATATTTCCAACAAATGGCATCATGATCGCCGTTGTAATAGATCCCGGAATTAATAACAATCCCGCATCTGTTGCTGTCCATCCTAAAATCGACTGCGTATAAATTGGAATGATTAAAGTCGAACCATATAATCCGAAACCAAGAATGAAACACATTACAGTTCCAATTCTTAAATTTCCATCTTTTAAAACACTTAAGTTTACAATTGGGTGTTTGTAAGTCAGCTCTCTCCAAATAAAAAGAACCAACCCTAAAACAGTCACAACACTTAAAGTTACAATAAGAGAATCGTTAAACCAGTCATCCTGCTGTCCATGTTCAAGAACGAATTGCAAAGAACCAATAAAGGCACTCAACAAAATAATTCCCCACCAGTCAACCTGATTGGCTTTTAATTTTTCACCGTATTTTGGACTTCTAACAAAAGTTAAAGCCAAAATAGTCGCAATAATTCCTAGTGGAATATTGATATAGAAAATATAAGGCCAAGAGTAATTATCTACTAAATATCCTCCTAAAGGCGGACCAAGAGTTGGGCCAACAATTACACCCATTCCGTAAATAGCCTGTGCCATACCACGTTTTGCAACGGGATAACTTTCTGTAATGATCGTTTGGGCTGTTACAAGCAGCGCTCCGCCACCCATACCTTGTACGAATCGAAAGGCTACAAGTTCCCAAATATTACTGGCATTACCACACAAAAAGGAACAAACCGTAAATATAATGATAGAAGCCACAAAATAATTACGTCTTCCAAATTGCTGTGATAACCAGCTTGTCATCGGAATTACAATAACATTCGCAATTGCGTATGCTGTAATAACCCACGCCACATCAGTCAAGGTAGCACCAAGACTTCCGCGCATGTCTGTTAGAGCTACGTTTACAATCGTCGTATCTACAATTTCCAGCAATGCACAAAGTACTGCTGTAATGGTAATAATTACGCGTCGGTAACCGTATTCTACTAAATCGTCGTCTGCTTGTACTGCTGCTGCCATTTATTTATTTTAAATGTACGTCTACATCAACATTCATTCCTGGTCTTAAAAGTTTTACTTTTTCAGGATCGTTTGATTCATCTAAACTAATTTTTACTGGTAATCTCTGAATTGTTTTTACGAAGTTTCCTGTAGCATTATCAGGAGGTAACAATGAAAAACGTGATCCTGTTGCAGGAGAAAATGAAGTTACAATTCCTTTAAATTCATAATTAGGATATGCATCTACTTTTAAGCTTACTTTTTGTCCCACAACCATTTTGTTTAATTGTGTTTCTTTAAAGTTAGCCACAACCCAAGCTTCATTGTTGTTGATAATGTAGAATAAAGATTGTCCCGGCTGTACTAATTGTCCCGGCTGAATATCAACTTTAGAAACCTGACCGTCGATAGCTGCTGTAACTACTGTATAGCTTAAGTTTAAATGAGCAACATCCAGCATTGTTTTTGCTTTTTTGATGTTTGCTGCCGCAACTTCTGTTTGTTTGTCAGAAACTTTAGATTTTGACTGAATAACTGATTTTTGGTATGAAGTTGCTTTTTGTTGTTGTTCTAAAACACGTACCTGGTTTTCAGCCTCTTCTTTTGCTGTTAAAGCCTGCTCATATTGTTGTTTTGTAATCGTATGAGTTTTGTACAAATTATTGTAACGGTTATAATCGTTTGTAAGCTGTCTCAATCTAATTCTTGCACTTTCGATAGAACCGGTTGCAGATCTCATTTGTGCATCAGAAACTGAAATACTTGCATATGCACTTCCAATATCTGCTTTTGCAGCCTCAAACTGACCTTCAGCTCCTAATAAAGCAGCATTTGCTTCATCGATTTTTAACTGATAATCTCTTTTATCTATAGTAAATAAAGTATCTCCTTTTTTTACATAATCATTATCTTTCACATAAACTTTGCTGATATATCCTGATACTCTAGGAATAATCGGATTCATTTTTTTCTCGATTTGAGCATCATCCGTTTCTTCGTGAGCTAATGAGTGCATGTATTTTGATATTCCGTAAGTTCCGCCCACTAAAACCAAAACGGTTAGTATGATGATGAATTTTTTATTTGTCTTTTTCTTTTCCATGAGAGCTATCGATTATATTTTAGAAAGATTGAATGATTGTGATAATTGTCCTGATACTGAAAGTAATTCGTAATATTTTTGAATAATAGTAGCTTTAGATACAGCTGTATTGATTTTAGCGCTTAGTTGTTCAACATCAGCTTCAACCAAATCATTGGTATCTGCCAGACCATTGTCGAATTTGTCTTTTACAAGTCTGTAGTTTTCCGCAGCCTGTTGAAGAGCTTCGTCATAAACCACACTTTGATTGATCGCCAAGTCGTAATCTTCAATAGATTTTTGAACTTCAACTTTTATACGATCCGTCATGATGGCTTCTGTATTTTTTACTTCAAGCGCTTTGCTTTCTGCTTCTTTTACGTGCGAACTATTTTTTAGGATTCCAGATAAATCATAAGATAAACCCAGACCAAAATTCATAGCATATTTTACTGTAATGATATCTTTAAGATCTAAGGCAGTATAACCTCCAAGCAATGAAATTGTTGGATAATATCCCGCTTTTGCTATCTTAACATTCGCTTCAGAAGCTTTTTGCTGTAAACGAATAGCTTCTAAATCTTTTCTGCTTTCAAGTGCCAAAGCATCAGATGTTGGTGCGTTGGTTGTTTTTAAGTTGAAGAAATCATCTTCATTAACCTGAATCTTTACAGAAGGTTCTAATTTAAGTAATGTCGTTAGATAAAAGTTAATGTTATTGATATTATTATTAGCTTCATCAATAGATAATTGTGTTTTTGATACCAACAATTGCGCTTTCAATAAATCATTTCTAGGAATAATTCCATTTTTCTCTAATTCTATAAAATCAGTAACACGTTGTTTAGCGCTTTTTTGATTTTCATTTAAAGCATCTAAAGTTTTTTGAGCTTTGTATAGCGCAGTATAGTACGTAACTACTCTTAAAGCAACATCTTCTTTCGTTTTAACGGCGTTAACGCTTTCAGCTTCGTATAAGCTTTCGTATGCATCAATACTATTCTGGATTTTAAATCCTGCAAAAAGCGGTAAGCTTAAATTTGCCATTCCAAGCATTGCACGATCAGGAGAAGCCAAAGAGGCGCTTTCGCCCTGACCCGGCATATCGATCGAAGCTTTTGTCAAACGTTGATATTGACCAGAAATTTTTAGATCTGGATATTGGTTATTCTTAACCGTTTGTAATTCATATTTCTTTGAGTTTACCTTAGTGTTGGCAAGCGTAACTTCGTTACTCTTTTCCCACGCCATTTTTACGGCTTCATCTAAAGTTAAACTTGTTTTTTCTTGTGCTTCTATTGAAGATATTCCGATAAAGAAAACTCCAAAGAGCATTAATTGACTAATTTTCATAAACAAGTAGCGCTTTTATAGTTTGTTGAATGTGCTTTGTGAGACTGGTTTTAATGTAATTGTTATACATTTCTTCTGTATTTAAATTCAGTAATTCTACGAAGAAAGATTTATTCATATGAAAATGAAAAAAGGTTCCAATTATCGTTGGGGTAAGAAGCGGAATTATAACATCTTTTCTAAAAACACCTTGAGCCTGGCCCTGCGCAATAATGCTTTCTACAGATTTTAGATTTCCTTTTTTTAATTCAGTAAAGGCAATCATGCTTTTTTCTCTCTTCTTTGAGTTTATTTCAAAATGTAAAACTCTAAAAATCCCTTTGTTACAGCTGATTCTGTTAATGTATATTTCGATTAATTTATTGACTTTTTCAATCGGTTCCAGATTTTCGTTCAATAAATTTTCGAGCTGTAACTTTAAATCAGATGTTTTGTAGATAATCAATGATTCTAATAATCTTTCTTTAGAACCAAAATAATACGAAACCATTGCAATATTAATTTTTGCATGTTTTGAGATATCTCGTATTGAAGTCCCTTCGAATCCTTTTTCAGAGAATAGCTTTTCGGCAACCTCAAGAATCTGAATTTTTTTATCGTTTAATTCGACCTGTGACATAGTATTGTTTCTAATCGAATGCAAAATTAAACACTTGTTTAATTTAAACACTTGTTTAATTTTATTTTAACACAATATTAACATAAAACGGTGTAGTTGTTTTAAACAGATTTTTTACGATTATTCGACTTTTTTAAGCGTAATATAAAAGTTAATATCAATTTTTAATTCTGATGTAACATCTTCATTTGCAACTTTTAAAGTTTTCCATGAAGTTGCAGGGTACAGCTGTATATCTTTTGACCAATTGGTTTTAACAGGCATAACAAAGTTTTCATTACAGTTTGAATAACGATAATTAAACTCGCCATTTTTATACTGATATTCTAAAACCGGAACTTTATTCGTTCTTAAATACTGATCAAATAAATAGTCAAAATTAATTCCTGATTTTTTGCTTATATAGGTTTCGATTTCATTTGTTGTAACCGTCTTATTATGAAAATCGTGATTTAAACCACGCAATATTTTTCGGAATACAGCATCGTCATTTATAACTGCACCAATCATATGCATAATTGCCCATCCTTTTACATAATTATCGTTGCTGCCGTCTTCATTTATTCCGTATCTTCCAATAACAGGTTTGTCATTTTCAATTGTTCTAAATCTTCCGGCCATAAACTCATTTCCGGCTTTTATTCCGCATAAATCAGCAATAACCAGTTCTTCGCCCAAGCCGGCAAAACCTTCCTGAATCCATCTGTCTGCAATATCTATTGCAGTAATGTTATTTCCAAACCACTCGTGCGAAATTTCATGAACGATTATTTTATCTGTTTTTTTGCCCCAGCCTGTATTCGAAATATCACCGCCTTTTTTGTTCGTTCCTTTTTTATATGAACTGCCATAAGCAATCGCACTCTGATGCTCCATGCCAATATATGGTGCGTCTACAATTTTAAATCCATCTTCATAAAAAGGATACGGACCAAACCAGTGTTCTAATGATTTCATTGTAGTATTAACTTCCGGAATCATATGCGATTGGGCTTTTTCCTTATTGTAATCTAATATCCAATAATTCATATCCAGCGGGCCTTTTTCTCCATTATAAGTCTGGCTGATGTTGACATAATTTCCAACATAAAATGAAATTCCATAATGACTTATCGGGTTTTTTACTTCCCATTTATATGTTGTGGTAGAATCTGGATTTTTGATTTTACTTTTTAAACGGCCATTGCCAATCGCAATTAAAGTATCAGGAACCGAAATACTGATGCTGGCTCCTTTATCTGGTTCGTCATACATTGTGTTTTTGCAGGGAAACCATAAACTGGCCCCTTTATACTGGCAGGCCACAGAAATCCACGGACGATTTAGAGAATCTTTTTTCCAAACCAAGCCTCCATCCCAAGGTGGTTTTATAGATTCTGTAGGTTTACCGGAGTAATAAATAAGTATTTTGTTGTTTTTAGAAGATTGCTTTTTTGGTAATTTTAAATACCAGATATTTTGATGCTGAGTATAATCGATTTTTTTTCCTTTTTGAAAAACACTATCAATTTTAAGAGGACTTGCTAAATCAATCTGCATTAAATCAGAATGTTTCGATTGGATTACGTTGTATTCAATTTCATTTTTTCCGGAAATGCTTTTATTTACATAATCAGGTTTTATGCTTAAATCATAGTGCTGAATATCCCACCAGATTCTTTCGGGTGTAATCGAACCATTTAAAGTGTCTTGTTTTGTAGGCGTTCTTAAAGTTTCTTTTTGCTGTGCCTGCAGCGAGCAAAACAGCAAATTTAAAAGGAATAGAAAAGCTGTTTTTTTTATTAATTATAAAAGATATCTGCATACACGGATTTTTTAAAATTATAAAATCCGTGTAAATTACATTAAATTATCGAATCTCTCCAACAAATCCCTCAATTTTCCCACTTCCGTTTTCACTCAAATGTTTGATAAAAGCACTTCCAATAATAGCGCCTTTTGCATATTTTGTTGCCTGATTAAAAGTCTCTTTATTTGAAATTCCGAAACCAACAATCTGAGGATTTTTCAAATTCAAATTTGATATTCTCTCAAAATAACTTTCCTGAACATTCCCAAAACCAGATTGAGAACCCGTAACACTTGCAGAACTTACCATATAAATAAAGCCGTTTGAAACGCTGTCAATAAAACGAATACGCTCGTCTGAAGTTTGAGGTGTAATCAGGAAAACATTTATTAAACCGTATTTTTCGAAAATAGCTTTGTATTCATCAGCATAAACATCTACCGGAAGATCTGGAATAATTAATCCGTCGATTCCAATTTCGGCACATTTTTTACAAAAAGCTTCAACTCCGTATTGTAACATCGGGTTAAAATAGCCCATAATAATCAAGGGAATTTTTACGCTTTCGCGGATGTTTTGCAGCTGATCGAAAAGAATCTGCGTTGTCATTCCGTTATGAAGCGCCTGTGTAGAACTCGCCTGAATCGTTGGCCCATCCGCCAAAGGATCACTGAATGGAAGCCCGATTTCGATTAAATCAACACCGTTTTTTTCTAAATCCTGAATAATCTGCACAGTATCGTTTAAGTTTGGATATCCTGCAGAAAAATAGATCGAAAGTATCTTTTTGTCTTCTTGTAATTTTTGAGTTATTCTGTTCATTTTGAATGTGTTTTTCCTCCTGCAAGGTTTTGAAAACCTTGTAGGTATTTTATATAATGATTTTATAATGTTCTTATACTTAGAATTACATCAAAGTATTATTTTTATCTGTTAAAAAGTCTTTTATTTTATTGCTGTTTTTCATTCGGTAAAATCCATATTTTCCATCGATCGAAACTAACATAATATCTGTTTTTTCAAAAAAGACAAACTCAAATGTTTGTTGAGCCGGAAGGTCAGGCATGTTATGTCGGTCGATAAATTCAAAATTTTCCTTAAAAAAAGAAATGTATCCAAAATTTTTAGAACAATCAAGATTCGGAAGATTTTCTATTGGAACATGAATCAAATCGTTAAAAATTTTTGTTATTTTATATTTGTTTGAAACTGCAGAAGATATTCCTGCAACTTTTTTTTCTCCATTAAACAAACCATAGTAAAAATGACAAGTATCTGTGGAAGTGATAAATTTATCCAATTCCGCCTTAATGTTTGAAGAAGTATCGGATAGGTTTAATTTTTCTACTTTTAATTTATTTAATAAGCTGTTATTCCCTATTGTAATATATTCAGAAGAAACTTTATTTCCCGTTTCTTGCATAAGTAATTTGTTAATTTGTACTCCAAAAACTAGCGGTAAAACATAAAAACTGTACTTGTACTCATTATGACTTAATGAGTTTTCAGTAGTAGTTAAGCTACTGAATTCTGTTCTTGTTATATTTGCAACTGTTATATTGTTGTCTTTTAGTAAATTATAGATGAAAATACGATTCGAATCGAAATCGGTTTTGATAGTGTTGCTTTTATAATCAGAAGTACAAAATAAATCATATGCCTTGTCCGCATCTATATTCTTAATAAACATTTTGTAAAATATTTCGTCATCTGTGTTTTCCTTAGACTTTTCTTCATTTAAAGTGTTTATCAAAGTTTTCCATTCAGGAAATGAGTGAAGAGCGTATAAATCGCAGTCTTTTTTTAAATGATCAACATCATAGTATCCATTAGCATGAGCTTTATTTAATAAATTTAATGCCATATTTGGCTGTCCTGATAATGATGCATAACAAGCGGCGTTATATAAATCGCCTGGGTTGTTTTCTTTTATTTTAAAAGCTAACAAATATTTACCAAGAGCCAGAGTGTATTTTTGCTGTTCGTATAAACTACTTCCTTCTTCTATTAAAATTTTATAGCCATTACTATTTTGACTATTTGAAAACTGAACTGTAAAAAAAAAGGTAATGATATATAAAATTTGATATTTCATCTTTTATTTTTTATTCTAACGGCCTCAAGACTTCGGGATAAAACCGGTTAGAAATTTTTGTTTAATTTTTTATAAACCCACAAGGTTTTGAAAACCTTGTAGGAATTTTTATCAGTATCAATTTTCCATATAAACCCAGGCTGTTATTCCTGATTTTAATGTAACCTGAACTCTTTTGTAAGCGTTAGATTCAAATAAATCTACTTTTGCTAAATCTGCATTAGAAACATTGAAAACAACTCCATGTATAATTTCCGAAGGATTTTCACTAGCTACTGCAACAACATAATCTGCCATTCCAAATTCTTCTTCAATTTGAAGGCTTTTTAGTTTGTAACCAAGAAGTTGGTCTGCAGTTCCTGTTAAAACCTTATTGAAAACCTGCATTTGAATTTGTTTAGATCGTAATGTTCCGTATGAGAATAACTGTTCCATAATTATTATTTTTCTCGTTATTTGTTCCTTTAAGAATGTTTTAATCTGCCGTGGCAGAAAACGCACAAATTACGATTTTTATTACAATTTAAAATAGTCAATGTAATTATCTAAATCTTTATCGCCGCGACCCGAAAGACTAATAACGACAACATCTGAAGGCTTAAATTTCTTTTGATCCAGAACTGCAAATGCGTGTGCACTTTCGATTGCCGGGATAATTCCTTCTAATTTTGTTAATTGCAAACCTGCATTCATGGCATCATCATCAGTAACCGAGAAAAATTCACCGCGTCCTGTTTGTGCCAAATGTGCGTGTAAAGGTCCAACTCCAGGATAATCTAAACCTGCTGAGATTGAATAAGGTTCTGTAATCTGTCCGTCAGGAGTTTGCATTAAAAGGGTTTTGCAGCCGTGAATAACGCCTACTTTTCCTAGTTTACTTGTTGCAGCACTATGACCGCTGTCGACACCTTTTCCTGCAGCTTCTACCGCAATAATGCCAACTTCAGGTTCGTGTAAAAAGTGATAATAAGTTCCTGCAGCATTACTTCCGCCGCCAATACAAGCGACCACATAATCAGGATTTTCGCGTCCTTCTTTTTCTTTTAACTGCCATTTTATTTCTTCGGAGATAATGCTTTGAAAACGAGTTACCATATCCGGATAAGGATGAGGTCCAATCGCCGATCCGATAATATAATGTGTATCTACAGGATTATTAATCCAGTCACGAATTGCCTCGTTTGTAGCATCTTTTAAAGTTCGTGAACCCGAAAGTGCCGGACGAACTTCTGCGCCTAACATCTTCATACGAGCTACGTTTGGTGCCTGACGCGCAATGTCGATTTCACCCATGTAAACGATACATTCTATGCCCATTAAAGCGCAGACCGTTGCTGTCGCAACACCATGCTGACCAGCACCCGTTTCGGCAATAATTCTTTTTTTGCCTAAACGTTTTGCTAACAAAATCTGTCCAATTGTATTGTTGACTTTGTGTGCTCCTGTATGATTTAAATCTTCTCTTTTTAGATAAACTTTGGTATTGTATTTTTCAGATAATCGCTTTGCAAAATACAACGGACTTGGACGTCCTACATAATCTTTTAGTAATTGGTTGAATTCCGCTTTAAAATCCGGTTCATCCATTATGCTTAAGTATTTCTGGCGTAGTTCTTCTACATTTGGATATAACATTTCCGGAATATAAGCTCCTCCAAATTCTCCGTAATAACCTTTTTCGTTGACGTTAAAACTCATTTTGTTTAAAGTTTAAAAGTTGGCAACATCAAATTTTCGTTTGAAATTGCTAAATAAATTTCTGTTTTTCAGCCCTGGTTCGATTTCAAATTTACTATTTACATCGACAGCATAAATAGGTAAATTGCTTTTTGAAATTTCTTCAATGGCTTTTAATTCGTTAATTCCGATTCCACCGCTTAAAAAGAAGGGTTTATCCGAATTGTATTTTTTTAATATTGTCCAGTCGAATGTTGTTCCGTTGCCGCCCGGTAATTTTCCTTTGGTATCAAATAGGAAATAATCGCAGAATGGTTCGAAAGGTTTTATCACTTCAAAATCGAAATTCTCATCGGTTGAAAATACTTTTATAATTTCGATTTTTGTTGATAATTGTTTTTTTAGTTCTGATAAAAATTCAACCGTTTCATTTCCGTGTAACTGAACGGCTTGTAAATTGTATTTTGTTACTTTTTCCAGAATTTCTTCCTGACTCTGATTTACAAAAACACCCACTTTTTTGATTGTTTTTATAAGTTCAGGAATGGTTCCGTTAAAATATCGCGCGGACTTTTCCCAGAAAATAAATCCCATATAATCGGGTAGGAGTGCGCCTACTTCGAGAATGTTTTCAGGATATTTCATGCCGCATATTTTGAGTTTCATTTTGTTGTGGTTTTTTAACGCAAAGGGCGCTAAGTTTTTTTCTTTTGTGTTGTGTTTAAAATGCGAAAAAGTTCGTAAAGCGTTGTGTTTAGTTTTGCCACGAAGGCACTAACACACAAAGTTTTTATTTTTTGCCACGAATTTGCTTCGCCTATTCGCTAACGCTCGAGTCACGAATTTTCACTAATTCAATTCGTGCTAATTTGTGTAATTGCTTCGCCTGTTCGCTATCGCTCGGGTCGTGGCGAACTATTTAAGCCTTTAGATTATTTATAAATTCTGTTGCAGCTTGTCCGGCGTTGTCAGTTTTCATGAAGTTTTCTCCAATTAAAAAGCCTTTGTATCCGTAAGGTTTTAATTCTTGGATTGCTTCAATTGATGAGATACCGCTTTCGGAAACTTTTACAAAATCATCCGGAATTTGCGATGCTAATTGTTTACTGAAATCTAAACTTACTTCGAATGTTTTTAGGTTTCTGTTGTTTACGCCAATCATGTCTAAAGTTGGCATAATCGATTTTTCCAGTTCTTCCTGATTGTGAACTTCCAGTAAAACTTCTAAACCTAAATTCTTTGCAAATTCAGATAATGATTTGATTTCTTCGCGAGTTAAAACTGCTGCGATTAAAAGAATCAAATCAGCTCCGTGTGCTTTTGCTTCTAGAATTTGGTATTCGTCGACAATAAATTCTTTTCGCAAAAGCGGAATATTTACGCTTGCTCTTGCTAAAAGTAAATCGTCTAAAGAACCGCCAAAATATTTTCCATCTGTTAAAACCGAAATTCCGCAAGCTCCCGCATTTTCATAACCTTTTACAACTTCTTCAACTGTAAAATTGTGATTAATAACTGATTTTGAAGGAGAACGACGTTTGTGTTCTGCAATAATTCCAGTTGAACTTACTTTTAGTTTCTGGCTTAATGAAATCGTTTCTTTTCCAAAAAACACAGAAGCTTCCAACTGAGAAACCGGAATGATTGATTTCTTGAGAACAACTTCTCGTTTTTTATCAAATATTATTTTATCTAAAATGTTCATTGTTTTTATTTTGCCACAAAGTCACAAAGACGCAAAGTTTAGTGCTAATTCGTGAAATTTGTGTTTGTTTTTTATTTACTTAATTCCTGTAATGTTTGTAATGCTTTCAATCCTTTTCCAGACAATAAACTTTCTTTTGCCTGTTCAAAACCTTCTTTTGGAGAACATTTTGTAACCGTTGCAATTGCCATTGCAGCATTGGCACAAACCACATTATTCTGCGCTTCTTTTCCTTTTCCAGAAATGATATTAGTGAAAATTTCTGCCGATTCTTTGATGGTTTTTCCGCCTTCAATTTCAGTTTGGGACAAAAGTCTAACACCAAAATCTTCTGGTTTCAACATTCCCTCCATGTGCGATGTTATCGTTTTGGTTGGGCCCGTTAAAGAGATTTCATCATATCCATCAAGCGAATGTAAAATCGTAAAATTGATATCGGTATTTTGATATAAATAAGCATACATTCTGGCCAATTCAAGGTTGAAAACTCCAACCAATTGATTTTGCGGGAATGATGGGTTCACCATTGGTCCTAACATATTAAAGAAGGTTTTTACCGCTAATTCTTTACGGATTGGTCCAACATTTTTCATTGCCGGGTGAAATAGGGGAGCGTGCAAAACACAAATTCCTGCTTTGTCGATACATTTTTCTAAAAACGAAGGATCGTTGCTGAATTTAATTCCCATTTTTTCCATTACGTTGCTCGATCCGGAAATAGAGGAAACGCCATAATTTCCGTGTTTGGCAACTTTAATTCCGGCTCCAGCCGAAACAAAAGAAGCTAAAGTTGAGATATTGAAAGTGTCTTTTCCGTCACCGCCTGTTCCGCATAAATCGATTGTATTATAAGCTGATAAATCAACGCGAACGCACAATTCCAATAAAGCTTCGCGAAAACCCGAAAGTTCATCAATTGTAATGCTTCGCATCATAAATACGGTCAAAAATGCCGAAATCTGGCTTGGATTGTATTGACCGGTAGAAATATTAATCAGTACATTTTTGGCTTCTTCTTTAGTAAGCACTTCGTGGTTGATTAATTTGTTTAATATAGTTTTCATTTTTTCTTTTAAGTTGCTAAGGTTCTAAGATGCTAAGTTTATGAGTTTTTTTACTTTGACTGTAAACTGCTGCTGAAATACTATCCCAAAATTTCGGGACTGAACACTGATTACTGCTTTTTTAATGTTCATTTCCTTGATAAATCCACATGGGTTCTGTGTTTCCGGCTCTTTCAAAACCATTCTTTTTATAAAAATCAACCGATTTTCCGTCGGCAGTAAGCATTTGCATATGAAAGTGATTGTATTTTTCCTGCATTTTATCCATAATCAATTTTCCAATTCCTTTTCCCTGATAATCAGGAAGTACTAATAAATGTGGATAATAAACGGTTAAAAATCCATCAGAAATGGCATTTCCGAGTCCAACTAACTTTTTTCCTTCCCAGGCAGTCACTAAAGTTTCTGAATTTAAAAGCCCATTATACAATTCATTTGGTTTGTTGGCTGAACTCCATTCATTTGCCTTGTATAAGATTAAAATATCTTCAATATTAATTTCTCTGGTTTCTGAAATTGTGATCATTTTTTTTTAGATTCTAAGTTGTTAAGGTTCTGAGATGCTAAGTTTTTTATTGTAACTGAATATTGTAAACTAACTCTTAATCCAATTCTCTAAAATCCTTTTTCCTTTTGGAGTAAGCACACTTTCTGGGTGAAACTGAACGCCTCTTACATCAAATTTTTTGTGTCGCAGTGACATAATCTGCCCGTTTTCATCGATTGAAGTTGCTTCTAATTCATCAGGTAAATTGCTGTCAACTACCCATGAATGGTATCTTCCCACTTCAAATTCACTTCCTAAACCTTCAAACAGAATTTCATCATTTACTACTGTTTTTACATTTGTGGCAACGCCGTGATACACTTTGTCAAGGTTTGAAAGTGTTCCGCCAAAAACTTCTCCAATAGCCTGTTGTCCTAAACAAACTCCAAGAATACTTTTTGTTGGTGCATATTTTTGAATAACGGCTTTTAACAAACCTGCTTCAGCGGGAATTCCTGGGCCTGGCGAAAGTAATATTTTATCGAAAGAAGCGATTTCGTCAATTTCGAATTCGTCGTTTCTATAAACTGTTACTTCGCAGTTTAAATCTTCCAGATAGTGTACTAAATTATAAGTGAAACTATCGTAATTGTCTATAACTAATATTTTTTTCATTTTTTTATTTTTGTTTCAGGTTTCAAGTTTAAGGTTTCACGTTCCAACAACTTGAAACTTGAAACAAAGAAAACTTGAAACTAAATTTTTATTTTTCTCGAACGTACTTCTCAGTAATAATTCTGTCGATTCCTAATTTTTCTACTTTTTCAACTCCTTTTTGAGTTAACGTGTCATTTTTGATTTTAACTGTAAACTCAAATTTTCCATTTTCCCATTGACGGTTATTGAAGTACTCCAGATTCTCGGTATAAATACTATCCTTTAAAGTGTATTTTCCGCCTCCGCCAAAGAATACTGCATTTGTTGAATCTTTACCATTATTTAAATCATGATTGAAAAAAGCAAAATGTGTATCATTTATAATTTTAATCATTTTCGTTTTTGAATTGAAAGTCGAAAAAGTTGAATCCTTTTCAGTCGTTTCTGCCGCTATCAAACGCCACGTTCCTTTAATTGGATTCTCTTTTTTTTCCGAATTACAAGAGGTTATAGTAATGATTAAAACTAGAATTAATAATACTTTTTTCATGGTTTTATGGTTTTATTCTTTGTTTGTTAATTGTTTTCAGGTTTTACCAATCTTTGTGTTCCAACGGTTGAAAACGTTGGCTATGTTTATATTGTATTCCTTTTATAATTTGCTTTTCTAACATTGCCCGAGGTTTCAACCTCGGGGACATATAGCTGATCATTTTGTATCTTAGTCACTGTGATTGAAAACTAAATCTTTTCCGCCATTTCCAGCGCTGTATTCAATGCTCTTAATTTATTATACACTTCCTGCATTTCACTTTCTTCATCAGAACTTGCTACGATTCCGGCACCAGCCTGACAATGTAATTGGTGATTTTTTGAAAGGAAAGTTCTGATCATAATAGCATGATTAAAATTGCCTTCAAAATCCATGAAACCAATTGCACCTCCGTAGAAATTACGATTTGTTTTTTCGTAATCTTCAATCAATTGCATCGCTCTGTGTTTTGGTGCCCCGCTTAAAGTTCCGGCTGGGAAAGTATCGGCAACGACTTGCATCGTCGTTGCTTTTTCGTGTAAATGACCTGTAACTTTAGAAACCAGGTGAATTACGTG
Source organism: Flavobacterium sp. HSC-32F16 (assembly GCF_024171645.1). Lineage (GTDB taxonomy): Bacteria > Bacteroidota > Bacteroidia > Flavobacteriales > Flavobacteriaceae > Flavobacterium. The sequence goes on from NZ_JALKAC010000004.1 coordinate 202,983, forward strand.
CGAGAAAAACTGAACTTCTCTGTATTTCTCCACATTTACATCGTGACCATTTCGGCTTAAATCGTTTCTTGCCAAATCGACAAGCATTACGTGTTCGCTGTTTTCTTTTTTATCTTCCGAAAGTTCTTTGGCTAAAAGTGCATCACGTTCATCATTTCCGGTTCTTTTAAAAGTTCCTGCGATGGGATGAATTTCGGCTTTTCTGTTTTTTACGATAATTTGTGCTTCGGGCGAAGACCCAAATATTTTGAAATCGCCATAATCAAAAAAGAATAGATAAGGAGATGGATTAATGCTTCTTAAGGCTCTGTAAACATTAAATTCGTCACCTTTAAAACCTTGTGTAAAACGACGAGATAAAACTAACTGAAAAACGTCTCCGCGGAAACAATGTTTTTTGGCTAAGGCAACATTGTGTTTAAATTCATCATCAGTTAAATTAGAGAAACCTTCGCCTTCTTTTGAAAATTTGTACGAAGCAATATTTCTGGATTGCAATAATTGTTCGATTTCAGAAATATTGTTTTTTCCATCAACACTGTGGCAGAAAATATAGGCTTCATTTTTAAAGTGATTGATGGCGATGATGTTTTGATAAACGGCATAAAAAACATCTGGAATTGAAGTTGCATTGTCTTTTTTAGCAATTGAGACTTTTTCGAAATAACGAACAGCATCATAAGAAATGTATCCGAATAATCCGTTATTGATGAATTTAAAATCGTTTTTCTCCGATTGAAATTGGCTTGAGAATTCCTGAATTACTTCCGGAATATTTGTTGAAGCATCAATTTTAGTCTGTTCCGAAGTTCCGTCAGGGAAAGTTTTTGAGATCGTTTCGTTTTCAATCTTAATCGTTGCAATCGGGTTGCAGCAAACGTAAGAGAAACTGTTGTCATTTCCGTGATAATCACTACTTTCTAATAATAAACTATTTGGAAATTTATCTCTTATTTTAAAATATATACTAACCGGCGTAATGGTGTCTGCCAGAATTTGTTTGTAATGTGTGTTGAGTATAAAAGGTTTCAAAGTATGTTGTTTTTAGTTTTTAATATTTTATGCTAAAGTTTCGACCAAAAAAAAGGGCTTGTCGTGATGACAAGCCCTTTTTGTTTATAGTTTTGAAAATACCATAGGAAGCTTAGTTCACGACGTTTGACGTAAATTGTTCCACCACCAAGTATTGTTCATTATTGTTCTCATATCTTATTTTGATGTAACAAAGATATAAATGTAATTTGAATTAGAATACATAATATCTCAAAAAAAACTTTTCTAATTTTCGAAATTTGTTAAATTTTAAATTCTAAAGAAGACTCAAAACCTTAATTTCCAATAGCCAGTGTATTGTTTATGTTTGCTCTAAAATCTGGTTTTTCTTTGATGTTTGGCAATGTAAATAACTCTATATTTTTTATTTTGGTGTATTCAAGGCCAGAATTCGGGTTGTAATAATTTTGAATTGCTCCATTTGCGCTAGAAGATTCGCTGGTAATACCGCCGTTGCAATTGTTTACAATTGTATTTTTGAAACTCAATTTGGCTAAGTTTTCGTTACCGTTTCCTATATTTCCTTCTAATAAAACAAAAGGAGAAAAACCAGAAACAATACTATTACTTAAACTAAAAAAAGTATTTTCTCTAACAAAAACCGATTCTCTAACCAGCCCCTGATTGTTTTCTTCTAAATTAACTAAAGTGATGTTGCTCGCGTTAATTTTAGTCATTTTTTTACTCATGTCTGTATTCTGAATTTTATCATAAGAATCTACTTCAAAACATCTGGATCCTGAAACGTCTGATGAAAATGGATGACGAATAGCGATACTGTTGTTGATGTTGATTTGTGCGCCTTGTGTAAAATCAAAATCATCATCAGTTGTTCTGTAAGAGATTAAATTATTCATATTTAAATCTCCGCCATAGCATTCAAAAGAATCATCATTTGAAAAGCTGATTTGAATATTGCTCAATGTTGTTTTTCTTCCCACGCCAGCTAATGAAAGCCCGTTAAGTTCTTTATCAGAGCTTAATTTCCTGCCTGCAAATTCTATTCGAATGTATTTTAAAACCCCAGAATTATCCTCAGCATCCTGACCGCCATAATGATTTAATAAAGGTTCTAAGTTGAAAGGAAGAGTATGAAGTCCGCCAAGTGAATTAATAGGTGCTTTTCCTAAAATAATTATACCGCCCCAATCTCCTGGTCTTCTATCAGTAATTTCTTTATTAGATGTAAAAATGATAGGATCTGTTTCAAGGCCTTCGGCTATAAGTTTTGAGCCATTTGTAATGACAAGAGTGCCGCAGGTTTTATCATCGCCTCGTATAACTGTGCCAGGTTCAATTGTTAAGGTTGCGTTGTTAGTTACATAAACAATTCCAACTAACTGATAAGTGTTGCGTTTTACTAATCGGGTATCTTTGTCAATTGTTCCTGCTATTATGTTAGTTGCTTCGCTGTATTCTATTTTAGACGGATTAAAATTGGTCCAATTGTTCATCCAGTTGTTAGTGCCAATTATTCCTTTGGCTTGTTGTTGTGCTTGTATAAAAAAAGTGCTTAGAAGGGTAAAAAATGCAATTCGTAATTTTGTTTTCATAACTATAATTTTAATTTCTAGTTTTTGATTTTTTAATTTTCTCAAAATTAGCCTCCGCATGTTAATCAATACGGGTATAGTTATTATGAAAGCGTTATATAATTGTTACGAATGTTATGTTTTTGAAAAGAGATAAAAAAGAAAACCCCAATAGATCAAACTATTGGGGTTTCTTGTATAGGAATTAAGAAAGCTTAAATTAGAATTTTAAAGCTACAGTTAATTCGAAATCATCATTGATAGTTTTGTCTCCTAAGTTTTCGAAGAAGTTACCAGAGTTGTATTTAATATCGTATTTAGTTCTGTCAACTTTAAAAGCAGTTGTAGCAGTATTTCCGCTTACAGCGATATCAAAAGTTACTGGTTTAGTAATTCCTTTAATAGTTAAATCAGCAGTTACTGTGTAAACGTCAGCAGATTTAGTACCAATTTTTTTGAAAACTAATTTTGCAGTCGGGAATTTATCAGTTCCAAAGAAATCGTCAGCTTTTAAGTGACCGTTTAATTTTCCTTGGTATTCTCCGGTTAAATCAGTTGCAGTTAATGAAGTCATATCAACAGTAAAAGAACCACCAGTTAATTTTGTTCCTTTAAAAACTACAGCTCCGTCTTTGAAATTTACAGTTCCAGAGTGCTCTCCAGTTACTTTTTTACCTACCCATTTGATAGTAGACGCTTTTACGTCGATTTTTTTAGTTTGTGCGCTTACTGAGATACCAGCTGCTGCTACGAATAATGCAATTGCAATTGTCTTTAAATTTTTCATGTTTGTAAAATTGAATTTGATTAATAATAATTATATAGTGATAAATAATTCCTCGTGAGATTTTCTAACTTTTTTGTAGTGCTGAGCGTCGTCCTCATCATGTCTGTAACCTACAGTTGCAATAACGGATGCGTTTAAGCCTAATTTATCTAAACCTAAGATTTCATTAAATGCAGCAGGATTAAATCCTTCCATTGGAGTTGCGTCGATTTTTAATTCAGCAGCAGCAGCCAATAAAGTTCCTAAAGCAATATAAGTTTGTTTTGCTGTCCAGATGTTTTTAGCATCTTGAGATAAGTTTGAAATTACACCATTCATCATATCTGCAAATCCGCCTAAAGCTTCAGTAGGAACGCCTCTGGTTTCGCTGATGTTTTTGATGTAAGCTGCTACAGATTCTGGTCCTGCGTTTAAATCATTTGCAAAAATGAATAATTGCGATGCATCTGTAATTTGAGTTTGTCCATAAGCGGCTGTTTTTAACTGTTCTCTAATTTCTGGATTTTCTACAATAATTACTTTGTAAGGTTGTAATCCGTAAGAAGAAGCAGCTAATCTTACAGCTTCTTTTAAAGTATTTAAATCTGCTGCAGCTATTTTTTTTGAAGCATCAAACTTTTTTGTTGCATATCTCCAGTTCAGATTGTCTAATAATGTGCTCATAATATTAATTTTCTTGGGTTCGGTATTTTTCTAATAATTTATTTAATAATTCTAATTCTTCTTTGCTTATGTTCTCGGCAAATGTACGTTCATGTGCATCCACTTTCGGATCTAATTCTTTTAAAACATCAAGCCCTTTTTGTGTTATTAAAACCTCAATTTTTCGGCGATTGTCCGGACAGACATTTCTAGTAACGAATTCTTTCAGTAATAATTTGTCAACTAATCGGGTGGTGTTACTCGTTTTAGCCAGCATACGTTCTTGTATCACACACATATTAGCAGGATTTCCTTTTTGTCCTCTTAATATACGCAGCACATTATATTGTTCTCCGGATAAATCATACGGTTTTATTAACTCGTTGAAATGATCCTGAATCACATTTTGGGTGTACATAATATTCAGAATAACTTTTTTCGCATTATCCATCTTAACTGTACTCTTAATAACCTCTTCAATTGTCATAGTCGTAAGTGTATAATTTGTATATACAAATGTAGAAGTTTTAATAGTTGTATATACAAATGTTGTGTTAATTTTTTGTTAATTCAAAATAGCGTTAATTCTGTATGCTATAAAATTGGAATAAAAATAGTTTATTTTTTGGATTTAAAGTGTTGATTTTATGATTTTTAACTTAAATTAAAAACTTTGTTTTACTAGTGAAAATTTTAAGTATTGAAATTGCTCAGAAAATAAAAAAACAAACCCTAAAATTTCAAAAACTTTAGGGTTTAAATATTGTTTGTTAAAAAAGCAGATGAATTTCACCTTTAAAAAGTTTTAAAATAATGAAACCCCTAATTGCATACGAGTATATTTTTCTGCAGGATTCCACATAATTCCTGCGTATGCTGGCAGTTTGTATTGTAGAATAGAAATGTTTTTAGAAGCTTTAAGTCCGGCATTTACGATGTTAAAACTTTGATCTGTATTAGTATTGTATAAATTTGATTTTCCGTTAAGCGAAAAACCGGCACCAATGTAAGAATCTAAAGTAATCTGATCATTTTTTATCAGAGGATACCCTAATTCTACATAAGTCGAATATCTATTTTTATAATTTAGATTATGGTCTAACTCACGATCATTCCCGTATAGAATGATATCAGCCTCAATTCTTAAAGGAAACTGATCGGCAAATCGATACGAGCTTCTAAAATCAATAAGATGAGTTGTTGCATTTTTATCGTAATTAAAAACTTCTGGATGTGCAACATTTGTAGTGTTGAATAAATCCCAAAATCCTAATGTAAGTCCTTTATGTTTATATTGAATGTAATAATTTACCTCTGTATATTTACCATCAAAGCCATTACCGCCCCAAATGCCAACTGAAAAGTTTTGTATTTTATCTACTGCATAATGGATATCTCCTGTAATCGTCATGCTTGAATTAATAATTAATCCCCTCCAAAGATGACTCGTTTCAAGTCCCACATTAAAATTCAGCCGGTTTGGTTCTTTGTCAACCGTACCTTCTGGCGTTGAATTTTGGGCATATCCAGTTAATCCTATGATTGCGATCATAGAAGAAATAAAAAGTTTTTTCATGAAATTTTAAATTAAAATAAGACGCGTTTAATTAAGTATAAGATATAGTATGGAGGCTAAAACGCTGCCAATAATTGGTCCCGCTATTGGAATCCAGGCGTATTTCCAATTACTGCTTCCTTTTATGGGAAGAAGGGAATGCATGATTCTTGGCCCCAAATCTCTTGCAGGGTTAATTGCGTATCCGGTTGTACCGCCCAATGAAAGGCCAATGGCCCATACTAATATTGCAACAGGCAAAGCACCTATTGTTCCAAGACCAATTGCAGCATCATGACTGGCTGTAATTTTTAAACTGGGTCCTGCAATATAAAAAATGGTAAAAATTAAAACGAAAGCAGCAATCGTTTCGCTCATAAGATTGGAAAGATTATTCTTTATGGCTGGTCCTGTAGAGAAGCAAGCAAGTTTAGCTCCTTCATCTTCTGTAGCAAAAAAATGATCTTTATAAGATAACCATACTGTAAAAGCTCCCAGCATTGCTCCAATCATTTGAGCAAGAATATAGGCGGGGACTAAACTCCAGCTGAATTTTCCTATAAGTGCCAGGCCAAGTGTAACAGCGGGGTTTAAATGCGCTCCGCTAACGGGCCCTGCAATAGTTACACCTGCAAAGACGGCAAATGCCCATGCGGTAGTAATAACAATCCAGCCTGAATTGTTTCCGTTCGTGTTTTTAAGAGAGACGTTGGCAACAACACCATTTCCTAATAAAATCATTACCATAGTGCCTAAAATTTCTGCTGTAAAAGGAGTCATAATATTATTTTTTTTATTATTCTTCAATCCATTGAGATGCTCTGCTAACTGCTTTATTCCAGTTTTTTACAAGCATATTTACTTTTGTTGTTTCCATTTTAGGAGAAAACACTTTATCAATAATCCATTGTTCTTTTAAGTCATCTAAACTTTTCCAATATCCTACGGCAAGTCCGGCTAAATATGCTGCGCCTAATGCCGTTGTTTCAAGTGTTTTTGGTCTTGTAACTGTTTTTTCAAAAATATCCGACTGAAACTGCATCAACAAATCATTTGTTGCGGCGCCGCCGTCTACTCTTAATTCTTTTCCTTTATCTCCAAAATCAGCTTCCATTGCTTTTACTAAATCATTTACCTGATATGCAATTCCTTCTAAAGTTGCTCGGGCAATATGTGCATCTTTTGTTCCTCTGGTAATTCCAAAGATTGCACCTCTGGCATATTGATCCCAATGCGGGGCTCCTAAACCAGTCAGTGCAGGAACAAAGTAAACGCCGCCATTATCTGGTACAGTAGCAGCCAAAGCCTCGATTTCTTGAGAGGTGTTAATCATTTTTGCTCCATCTCTCAGCCATTGTACAGCCGCGCCTCCAACAAAAACGCTGCCTTCTAATGCGTAGGTTGTTTTTCCGTTAATTTTCCAGGCAATTGTAGTCAATAAATTGTTTGTTGAAAGAATTGGTTTTTCGCCTGTGTTCATTAACATGAAACAGCCGGTTCCATAAGTGTTTTTTACCATTCCCGAACTTGTGCACAATTGTCCAAAAAGTGCAGCTTGCTGATCTCCTGCCACGCCCGCAATTGGAATTTTTGTTGCAAATAGAGTAGTGCTGGTTTCTCCATAAATAGCACTGCTTTCTTTTACTTCGGGAAGCATTGCCCTCGGGATATCAAACAATTCTAATAATTCATTGTCCCATTCCAAAGTATGAATATTGAATAACAAGGTTCTGCTGGCATTTGAAACATCAGTCATGAAAAGTTTACTTCGTGTAAGTTTCCATATCAGCCAGGTATCAACAGTTCCAAAACAAAGTTTTCCTTGTTCTGCTTTTTCGCGGGCTCCTGGAACATTATCCAAAATCCACTTAACTTTTGTTCCCGAAAAATAAGCATCTAGAATTAGACCTGTTTTTTTCTGAATCATTTCAGTATAACCCTGATCTTTTAATTCGTCGCAATATTTTGCAGTTCTTCGGTCCTGCCAAACAATCGCATTGTAGATTGGTTCGCTTGTTTCTCTATCCCATACAATAGTTGTTTCGCGCTGATTGGTTATGCCAATCGCGGCTACTTCTCTTCCTGATATTCCTACTTTTGCAATTACTTCGGCAGCTACGCTAATTTGTGAGGACCAAATTTCGTTAGGATCGTGTTCTACCCATCCTGGTTTAGGAAAAATTTGTTCAAAAGATTTTTGAGATATACTTACGATTTCTCCTTCATGGTTGAAGACAATAGCTCTGGAAGATGTTGTTCCCTGATCAAGAGCTAGTATTAATTTATTTTGCATGATTTGTTTGTACTTTAAATATAATTAATGATTGTATTGAAATTCTTTTAAAAGGAATCCTTTTGAGATTTCTCTGAAATTTGAGATTTCTTTATGTATCCATTCTTCGTTATGTCCTAATTCTTTGGCTAGTAATCGCGCTATTTTTTCAGAAGACTCAATTGCCGCTCTGGCATCTAAGAATAATAAACGAACACGTCTTGCTAAAATATCATCTACGGTTCTTGCCATTTCATAACGGATAGCCCAGGCGGCTTCGGCCATTGTAAATTCGTGATCAGGATGTACTTTTTCGTTTAATTCAGGTTCTTTTTGCTGTAATTCTATTATTTGCGGAATATCAGACCCATAGATATACAAATGATTGTTTCGATCTAATGTTGTAGTGGCTTTGTTTCCATGAATGGCAAGGTGTTCTGTAATGCATTCTTTTGCTGGTATTTTTCGTATTTTAATAGCTTTATCTATAATGTCTTCAGCGATTTTTCTGTACGTAGTCCATTTTCCTCCGGTTATAGTTATTAATCCAGTTTCTGAAACAATTATTTTATGACTTCTGGAAACTTCTTTTGTGCTTTTTCCTTCTTCTTTTGGAGCGGCTAAAGGACGTAAACCTGCAAAAACAGATAAAACGTCGGCTCTGGTTGGTTTTTTTGCTAAAAAACGTTGGGCAGTTTCGAGTACAAATTCAATTTCGCTTTCTAATGCAATAGGTTCTAAGCTGTGTTTTTTGATTAAGGTATCTGTTGTTCCTACTACAATTCGATTATGCCACGGTACTGCAAACAAAACTCTGCCGTCACTTGTTTTTGGAATCATCAAGGCATGATCACCGGGTAAAAATGATTTATCAAAAACCAGATGAATTCCCTGACTCGGAACGATATATTTTTTATAAACCGTATCGTTTAGTTTCATTATAGCATTTGTAAAAACGCCAGTTGCATTAATGATGGCAGATCCTTTTAAATCATATTTTTCACCTGTTTCCTGATCGATTACCTGTACGCCTGTAACTTGATTTTTATCGTCTTTAAGTAAGTTTACAACTTTTGAGTAATTCAAAATACAAGCTCCTTTTTCGGCAGCAGTTTGAGCGATATTAATGGCTAAGCGAGAATCATCAAATTGTCCGTCATGATAAATAACACCGCTTACTAAACCTTTTTCTTCTACGTTGGGAAGCATTTCTATTGTTTTTTTCTTCGAAATGTATTTTGAACGCCCCAAACTTAAACGGCCGGCTAATAAATCATAAATAGTTAAGCCTATGGTATAAAAATAGCCTCCCCACCAATTGTAATTAGGAATTACAAAAGATTGATTTTTAACCAGATGTCCTGCATTTTTGGCCATTAATCCTCTTTCTTTAAGTGCTTCTTTTACTAAATGGACATCTCCTTGTTCTAAATAACGTACTCCTCCATGAACTAATTTTGTGCTTCTGCTGGAAGTTCCTTTTGCGAAATCTACCGCTTCGACTAAAACTGTTTTGTAGCCTCTGCTTGCTGCATCAAGGGCAGTTCCTAAACCACTCGCTCCGCCTCCTATTATTATAACATCCCATTTTTCAGTGCTTTTTAGTTTCGATACCTGTTCTGAACGTTTCATATGGTGTTTCTTTTTGTTTGTTTTTGTAAGATTTGTTTTCTAATAACAAAATTAACGAAACAAAACGAAACAACAATGACTAAGTAAGGTTTTTTTGGAATTATTTTTTGTCGTACATTTAGACTTTGAAAAATCTTAATATTATTAGGTTAGCATGGTTATTATAAACAAAAGACAAGAGGAAATACTTAAAGAGCTGGATAAAAAAGGACATGTGAATGTGGCTGAATTATGTGAAATCCTGAATGTTTCAACTGTAACTATAAGGAAAGACTTAACCTTTTTAGAAAGTGAAAACTTACTGCATCGTACTCATGGAGGCGCAAGTAAACAGCCTATTTATGCTTTTGAAAGAGATTTAAGTGATAAAGAAGGACTGCAGGTTGAGCAAAAAAAGGAGATAGCGAAAGAGGCTTTAAAGTATATTAATAATTTTGATTACATAATATTAGGTTCTGGATCTAATATTCAATACTTAGCACAAATTATTTCTGGGTTTCAGAAATTAACTGTTCTTACACCTTCGTTAAAAGTTTCTTTAGAATTAAGTAAGGAAACCAATGTAGATACAATACAGCTGGGAGGCGATGTTCGCAAAAGTTCAAATTCGGTTATAGGGCCAATTTCAGAGTCGATATTGAATCAGTTTTCTTGTAATAAACTGTTTTTAGGTGCTGATGGTCTTCATTTGGATTTCGGGTTAAGCACTTCGAATGCTTTGGAAGCGCATTTAAATCAAGTGATGATTTCGGTTTCGGAAAAAGTGATTGTTCTTGTAGACTCTACAAAAATGAATGTTAGGGGCTTTGGTAAAATATGTAATTTGGATAAGATTGATGTTTTGATTACAGATGATGGTATCGATACTGAAACTAAAACGAAACTGGAAGAAATAGGAATAGAGGTTATAATTGCATCAAAATAGTGGTGTGTTGTAAATCGAAACAAAATGAAACCTGAGAAGTTTTGAAATTAGCATTTGTTTGTTTGCTCGCGTGAGGGATAGGAGCTGACTGCCGAAGCAGTGTGGATAGCCCGACAGCATCCTGATAAAAGGGCGAATGAGCATAAAGTGAATTAGCCCTTTTATCTGGATGGTGGCACGCCCAGATTGTTATATGCTGTATTTTGTTTTAAATCTCATATCGGTTTTAGTTAGACAGCTTGAAACTTTAAAACCTGATAAAAAAAATTAATGAGGCAGTTTATCTTTTATTAATCCATAAAACCAGGTTCCGGCAATGGCACTTAATAAAGTAACTACGATAACAGTGGCTCCAGTTCCAATTTGAGCGAATAGAGGCCCAGGACAAGCGCCGGTAATTGCCCATCCAAAACCAAATAGCAAGCCACCGTAAATTTGGCCTTTGTTGAAAGTTTTTGGCTGAATTTCGATTTTTTCGCCCTGAAGTGTTTTAATGTTGAATTTTTTAATGATAAAAACAGATATTACACCAACTGCAACTGCACTTCCAATTACGCCATACATAAAGAAAGACTGGAGGTGAAACATTTCCTGAATACGAAACCAGCTGATGATTTCGGCTTTTACGAATACAATCCCGAAAAGAATTCCAATAATTAAATATTTAAGGTTTGCGAATGCTGTTTCTTTCTTATGACTTGCGTTGATTCCTTCGCTGTCGGTATTTTTATTTTCTAAATTACTCATGTTTGGGAATTTTTAAAGTGAAAGAATATATGGTAAAATCAAAAGTGACATTACAAAACCGCCAATCATGAAACAGATTGTAGCTATCACTGAAGGCCATTGTAAATTTGAAATCCCCATAATGGCGTGTCCGCTGGTACATCCGCCGGCATAACGAGTTCCAAAACCAACTAAAAATCCGCCCACGACAATCATAATGAATCCGCGTAGCGTTAATAAGCTTTCCCATGAAAATAACTGAGCGGGAACTAATCCAGAATGATCTGTAATTCCGTATTCTGCTAATTGCGCTGAAAGTTCTGGCGTAATTTGTACCGGATTAGGATTAGACAGGAAATAAGAGGCAATAACACCGCCAAGAAATATTCCGAAAACAAAGAATAAATTCCAACTTTCTTTTTTCCAGTCGTATTTAAAAAACGAAATATTTGCTGGAATACAAGCCGCGCAAATATGACGAAGGGAAGAACTAATCCCGAAAGATTTATTTCCGATGATTAATAAAACGGGAACAGTTAATCCAATTAACGGGCCCGAAACATACCAAGGCCAAGGTTCTTTTAAAATTTCTATTATGTTCATGTTTTACTTTAAAATTAAATGTTTTTTACCATATAAGGAATTATAAGCTTGCGTTTAAATTTTTTTATATAACTTAAGTAATTCAAGCAAATATAAGCAGAGGACTTTAAATAATTTCCAAACTAAAAATGAACTTATATTACTTATACGGTAAAATGTATAATCAATGTTTATGCTTTTAAGACTTTGCTTTGGCAGACAAAATCTGATTTTGGAATTTCGGTTTTTGCAATAGCTCCAAAACCACCGTCAACTTCGCTGAAATTTCTAAAACCTCGTGCCTGTAAAATCGAAGCTGCAATCATACTGCGGTAACCGCCGGCACAATGCAGGAAAAAATGTTCATTTGGGTTTATGTCTTTTACCCAGTCATTTATATAAGCTAAAGGTTTGCTGTAAGCATCTTCGATATGTTCTGCTTCATATTCCGTTTCCTTACGAACATCAATAACTTTATCTTCTTTGATATTAAATTTTCCGGCAAATTCTTCTGCTGAAATTCTGTTTACGGTATCAATTTCAAAACCTGCTTTTTGCCAAGCTTCAAAACCACCTTCAAGATGTCCAATGATGGAGTCAAAACCTACACGGCTTAAACGCGTAACGGTTTCTTCTTCTAAGCCGGCTTCGGTTACTAATATAATAGGCTGTTTTACGTCTCCAATTAAAGTTCCAACCCACGGTGCAAAATCGCCGTTGATTCCAATGTTAATGGACTGCGGAATAAATCCTTTTGCGAAATCACCGCTTTTACGTGTATCTAAGATCAAAGCTCCGGTTTCTTCGGCGACAGCCTCAAATTCTTCTGCTTTAATAGACTTCATTCCGTTATGCAAAACTGTTTCGAAGCTTTCGTAGCCTTGTTTGTTCATGGCAACATTCATGCTGAAATAGGCTGGAGGAGGCAATAAACCGTCAGTTACTTCTTTTATAAATTCTTCTTCAGACATATTGGCTCTCAAAGCATAATTTGTTGCTTTTTGATTTCCAATAGTCGAAACTGTTTCTTTACTCATGTTTTTTCCGCAGGCACTTCCGGCGCCATGCGCTGGATAAACAATTACGTCATCGGCCAAAGTCATGATTTTATCTCTCAAAGAATGAAATAAAATTCCGGCTAATTGATCCTGAGTCATTCCAGAAGCTTTTTGTGCTAAATCCGGACGGCCTACATCGCCAATAAATAAAGTATCTCCAGAAAAAATAGCGTGGTCTTTTCCGTTTTCATCAATAAGCAAAAAAGTAGTACTCTCCATGGTATGTCCCGGAGTATGCAAAACTTTAATGGTTGTTTTTCCAACTTTAAATTCCTGTCCGTCTTTTGCAGAAACACAGTCAAACTCGCAGGCAGCATTTGGTCCGTAAACGATTGGTGCTTTTGTTTCTTTGCTTAAATCTACGTGTCCGGAAACAAAATCAGCGTGAAAATGCGTTTCAAAAATGTATTTCAATGTAACGTTGTCGCGTTCTAAACGATCTAAATACGGTTGAATTTCTCTAAGCGGATCAATAATTGCCGCTTCGCCGTTTGAAGTTATATAGTAGGCACCCTGCGCTAGGCATCCGGTGTAAATTTGTTCTATTTTCATGATACGTGTTGTAAAAATAATGGGATACAAAGGTAACTTTGTTTTTTATTAAAATAGGTGACTAATGTTACAGAAATTTGGTTTTTGTGTAAAAAACAGATATTGGGCATATAAAATGTTTAAGTTAATTTAATGGGCAGCAATAAAGTTAAACCCTGTATTTTCTATATTACGATTATCATTTTCTGTTTAAAAAAAAGATTATTCTGTGATAACTTTTAAAAAATCAACAAACGAGTCAGCGTATTTTTCAAATTCCCATTCGCCTGCACCATGCATACTGGAGTAAACTGGTGCGTCATTAATAGTAATGTCTGCAATATCTATACAAAAGGGATCGGCACCAGAATCTGCAATGACAATATAATTTGCAGGCCAGTCTTTAAAAACTTCCCCTGTAATTCCATTTAATGAATATCCAGATTGGTTTTTTATTAAATCAGATGCACCATACAAGGTTAATCCCTGAAAAAAAGTATCGTTATCAATAAAAACATTTACAGGCGAGAAATTTTTTAAGAATAGAAGATAATTTTCTGGTAAAGTCCATTTTTTCTCTATTTCATTTATTTGGTTTTCGCTGGCAATAACAAGCCAATTTGAAGGGTTTGATAAATCCTGATCTTCTTCTCTTTCTTTTTCGAGAAAGGCATCTAGTTTTGAAACTGCTTTTTCAAGTTCAGTTTTTGGATTTTTTAAGCTCGGGTGAATCGCAGGTTTTTCATAACCAACACCTTCTTTAAAACCTTGTTTTTGCCAGTTTAATATTTCATCAATTCTAAAATTTTCAATTTTCCAATAACCGGGATCTTTTGGTAAATCACGATCAAATGGTTGTTTACTGTAAACAGCAATACTTTTAATTGCTTTTGCACGGGTTTCTATTGATAAAGTTTCATCTAAAACTAGTTTAATCACAGAAGCATATGATTTTTTGCCCAATACTTTAATAAGCCCGTCTATTCCCCAATAGGTTAGTTCTGGTTTGGTAATCGTATATTGAAAGAAATCGGCATATTGTGTTTCATTTTCTTTTACCATTTCAAGAATGTCCGTGAGTAGAAAATTTCTCCAATGCAGCATACTTCCGGTTCTTGAATACTCCATCAAAATCTCAATTGTTTTTTCTCTGTCGGTTTCAGAAAAGCTTTTTATTAGTTTATCTTTTGTTTTGTTGAATTTACTTCCATCCGTTTCTGTAAATAAACTTTCTTCAAATTGTATAATTGTCTTTGCCATTGTATTGTTTTTTCAAGCATTGATAAAATTAAAAGAAAATAAATAGGCAGAAGTTCTTTAAGTTGAATTTTAGCGAAAGTTTAATATGTCCAAAATAACACGTACTTAATTAACTTAAAAGAATAGAATGCTTTGTGGCTGTATTTTGTAAATTTGCAGTGTCTAAAATCAGTTATATGAACACAGAAGATTTATTGAATCAAATTGCTTTTATAAAAGAGATTGATAAATTAAAATATATTCAGAGAAAAACGAAGCTTTTTAACAGCGATCGATGTGAAAATGATGCTGAACACAGCTGGCATTTGGCTTTAATGGCGATTGTTTTAGCAGAACATTCAAATGAACCCATTGATGTTTTAAAAGTCGTAAAAATGGTTTTGATACACGATATTGTAGAAATCGATGCTGGAGACGTTTTTATTTACGATACAGTAAAAAGTCATGATAATACAGATGAAGAGCGTTTAGCTGCAAACAGAATTTTTGGTTTACTGCCTAAAAATCAAGCCGAAGATTTTATTGTCATTTGGGAAGAATTTGAGGCTGGAGAAACCAACGAAGCTAAATTTGCCAGATCGATGGACAGATTAGAACCTTTATTACAGAATACCTCTAATAATGGCGGTACCTGGAAAGAATTTGGAGTAAAATATGATAAAGTCTACGAAAAGAAAAGCATTATTAAAAATGGTTCAGAATCGATATGGAATTACGCCGAAGGTTTGATTAACGAAAGCGTTGAAAAAGGAATTCTAAAAAAATAATCGAACATAACCACATAATAAAACATAGACTGCGGTTTTAACCGCAGGAAACGTATCATGATATGCATTGTGTTCCCGTGGTTTCAAACACGAGCTATGTTTAAATGCGCAAATCTATACGCAATTTTGTCATTTCGACCTAAGGGAAGAACCTTCATAAGTAACTCCGTAACGAAAGTCAAATCTTTGTATAGCTTCTTGCGAAGGTTCTTCCCTTAGGTCGAAATGATAAACTGTACGTAACTCAAAAATGATAAGTGTGAAATTTACTTTTCAAATTGTTGAAAAGTTTAACAAATATAGGGCGATAAACTTTTTTTAAAGGAGGCTAATTCGGGTTCTAATGGTTAAATTTGTGGAACTTCATAAACAAATTACCACTTATGGAAGAAATGCTCTTTTATGACCGAATGCAATTCGCCTTCACCATTACTTTTCATTATCTTTTTCCGCAGCTTACAATGGGTCTTTCCCTCATCATTGTTTACTTCAAATGGAAATACTTAAAAACTAAAAACGAACAATACAATCACGCCACCCATTTTTGGATGAAAATCTTCGCCCTCAATTTTGCAATGGGCGTGGTAACCGGAATTCCGATGGAATTTCAGTTTGGAACCAACTGGGCAAAATTCTCTGAATTAACCGGAGGAATTATCGGCCAGACGCTTGCAATGGAAGGAATGTTTTCTTTCTTCCTCGAATCTTCTTTTCTGGGGTTATTTTTATTTGGAGAAAAACTCCTTGGGCATAAATGGCATTTTGTAACCGGATTATTAATCATGATTGGTTCCTGGGCCAGTGGTTATTTAATTATTGCTACACATTCCTGGATGCAGAATCCTGTTGGATATGAAATCCTCGAAAACGGAAAATTTGTGCTGACTAATTTTCAGGCTTTATTCCTTAATCCTTGGCTTTGGCCTTCTTATTTACACAATCAGGCCGCTTCTTTAGTAACAAGTTCGTTTGTTGTAGCAGGAATTGGTGCTTTTTACATTTTGAGTCAGAAAAATGTTTCTTTTGGGAAATTGTTCCTAAAAACAGGAGTTATCTTCGGATTGATTTCGAGTGTTATTGTAGCGGTTCCTACAGGAGATTTACTGGCAAAAAATGTTGTAAAATATCAGCCTGTAACTTTTGCTGCAATGGAAGGGATTTTTCATACCGAGAAAAAAGGTTCTGAAATTGTTTTAATAGGACAGCCCGATGTAAAAGATAAAAAACTCGATAATAAAATTGCCGTTCCTAATATTTTAAGTTTCCTGACTTACGGAAACTGGGAACAGGAAATCAAAGGTTTAGATCAGTTTGAAGAAGATCTGCATCCAACCAATATTTCAGGATTATATTATGCCTATCATATTATGGTTGGACTTGGAACGGTTTTTATTGGGCTGATGGTACTTTCGCTTTTCCAATTAATTAGAGGGAAATTATTTGAAACCAAATGGATCTTATGGTCTTTAATGTTTATGATGCCATTTCCGTACATAGCCAATACAACGGGCTGGTACACGGCCGAATTAGGAAGACAGCCGTGGCTGGTTTACAATTTAATGCGGACTGCAGCCGGCGCTTCGCCAACGGTTTCGTCAGGAAATACCTTGTTTACATTGCTTGGTTTTATTGGTTTATACCTTTTACTTGGAATGTTGTTTTTGCTTTTAATTGGAAAAATTATTAATAAAGGGCCTCATAATGTAGACCTTTCATCAGAAAAAATATAAATATGGAATTTTTTTGGTACGTAGTTTTAATGGGAATTCTGGCTGTTTATCTGGTTTTAGACGGCTACGATTTTGGAGCAGGAATTATTCATTTATTTTTTGCTGATACAGAAAAAGATAAAAAAGCAATTACAAGCGCTATTGGTCCGTTTTGGGATGCCAATGAAGTTTGGCTTATTGCAGGCGGAGGCGTTTTATTTTTTGCTTTCCCTACTTTGTATGCTTCTTCTTTCAGCGGTTTTTACCTGCCTTTGATTATGATTTTGTGGCTTTTGATTTTCCGTGCTATCGGACTTGAAATGCGCGGGCAGATTCATAACGCAATGTGGGAATCGATTTGGGATAAAGCTTTTGGGATTGCGAGTTTACTTTTGGCACTTTTCTTTGGGATTGCTTTAGGAAATATTGTTCGCGGTGTCAATCTCGGAATGGTGCAAAATGGCGTTTCGACTCAGGAAGCACACTTTTTCTTTCTGCCTTTATGGAATCCTACTTTTAGTCCGCAGGCAGATGAATTGGGAATTATCGACTGGTTTACACTTTTCTTAGGAATTGTAAGTGTTGTCGCTTTAACAATTCACGGTGCGAACTGGATTATTTATAAAACAAATTCATCTTTGAATCCAAAGCTAAAAAAAGTGGTTTTTGCCTTAAATATCGTTTTACTGGTTTTAGTTTGTATATCCTTGCAAATCTGGCATTTTATTGAGCCAAAACCGTTTCATAATTTTGTCGAAAATCCTATTTTGTGGTTTTTTCCGCTTTTAACTTTCGTTGGAATTGCCGGCTTATTTAAAGTGCGTTCCTTTAAAAAAGACGGACAAGGATTTATATTCTCGACTTTATTTTTAGTTGGAGGTTTTGCTTCAACAGCGGTTTCGATTTTTCCAAATGTTCTGCCATCAACGAATAAAGTAAATCCGTCGTTAACAATTTACAACACCGCCGCTCACGAATACGGATTAAACGCCGGATTGAGCTGGTTTTTTATCGCTTTGTTTCTTGTAATTATTTACTTTATTATTCAATATCGCGTTTTTAGCGGTAAAATGGATGATATTGGGTATGGGGAACATTGAGTTTTGTTTGCCACGAATTGCACAAATTTTCACGAATTCAATTTTTATGCTGATATAAAATCAATTGCCTCCAGTTTTAACTGGAGGTTTTTTGTAAATATTAATCAGGGTTTTAGCCAAACTCTATAATTTGGCTAAAGCCTTTTTTATATAAATTTGTTTACCTCCAGCTAAAGCTGGAGGCAATTAATTAGAAGAAATGAAAACCGATATATCGATTAAAAATATTGTAATTGCAGCTATTTGTAGAAAAGTAATGAATCCAGAAGAATGGATTTATTCTAAAATTCATCTAGCAAATAAATCTGTTGAATTTGATCTTGAAAATAATGAGTTTCCAATTTTTCAAATTAGCAGTCCAATTGCTAAAACAATTATTACGACCCGCCGTATAATTGAAAGAAAAAATGAAATACATATTGTATGTTTTGAAGATATAAGTAAAATTAGTTACGGAAACTTTAAAGGGCAGATTAACAAGTCTGAATTATCGTTTTTTAGAATAATTGATATTTCTGGTACAAGCTATGATTTTCAAATGGAAACAGGTAAAGCTTCAATAGGATTGATTAATGCTGTAGATACAGTAATACGATTAAAAGGTTTAAAACCTGAAAAGTTTATAATCTAATTTTGCGTTAGGGATAGAAGCGGAAATAAGTCCGGCCGAAGGAAACGCCATTAAAAAATCTTTCTTGTCCGAAAAATTGTATTTTTGTTGGTTTGAAAATCTTCTGAAATTGTATTTTACAAAGTTGGATTTGTATTTTACCAAAACAGAAAATTTTAAAGAATTTTAAATATCTTTGAATTATGAGTACATTAAACAGACCCAAAAATATTGGCCGAAATATCAGCCGAATTAGAGAGCTTCGCGGTATGAAACAAGGAGCGCTTGCTGATGCTATTGGCACAAACCAGCAGACTATTTCAAGCATTGAAACCAGCGAAACGGTCGATTTTGAAAAACTGGTGCAAATTGCAAAAGCACTTGGCGTGACGGTAGAAGCTATTGAAAATTTTACAGAAGAATCTGTTTTTAACTTCTTCAATAACTTTTATGATAATAGTTCAAGTCAAGGAAATAGTTTTAATCAAGGTATGAATGCTACTTTCAATCCTTTAGATAAAGTAATCGAACTTTATGAGCGTTTGGTTTTGGCTGAAAAAGAATTAGTTCAGGCTGAAAAAGAAAAAGTAGAATATCTAGAAAAGCTATTGAATAAAGAAAAATAAAAACTTTAAGTTTTAATCAAGTTGGCTATCATTAATAAAAAAAAACATTTAACACATAGAAACATAGGTTTTATTATGTGTAAAAGAATATAAAAAGAAACATGTTTCTAACATTAAATAAGTGAAACGCCTTTTTTGAAAGTGCTAAATCTATGTTTCTATGTGTTGAAATTATTTAAAAAATACAAGTCCGTTTATTTTTCAAAATAAATGGATTTTTTAGTTTCACCTTTGTCAAAGTTTAAAACCTTGACAAAGATTACTCTACAAGTGAACTAAATTGAAAATATTTAAAAATCTACACAAATTGCTGAATCTGTGTGATGTTGTAAATTCTAGAATAAAACCTCTTTTGTAATAATATAAAATCCCATTACGAGAACAAACCATCCAAAAAGTGGTTTTAATTTTGTTCCGTCGATTTTTTTAGAAAGCTGGCTTCCAATAAACATTCCCAGAAGTGCCATTCCTGAAACGCCTAATAAAAAAGTATAATCGATTGGAGTTCCAATGTATAAATCGCCTCCAAAACCTATCGAAGAATTAATGGTAATGATTAATAATGAGGTTCCAACGGCTTGTTTCATTGGTAAATTAGCAAAGAACAAAAGTGCCGGAATAATTAAAAATCCGCCTCCGGCTCCCAGAAATCCCGTTACAATCCCGACTAAGAATCCAATTAAGCTCAATTGTATATAATTAGTTTCGGTGCTTTTTATTTCGGGTTGATTTTTTTTGATCATCGAAATCGCCGCCATTATCATCAAAACCGAAAAGACAATCATAATTAGGAAATCTTTTGAAACAGTATAAGATGCAACGCAGAAAAGTGTTGCTGCAATTTGAGGGAAAATAACTTCGCGTATGATCAAAATTGAAATTACTGAAGGAATGGCAAAATACAATGCTGATTTTAGTTTTAGATTTCCCATTTTGTAATGGCTGTAACTCCCAAATAATGCGGTTAATCCAACAATAAATAAAGAGTATGAAGTTGCCTGATCTGGATTTACCTTAAATAAATATACCAAAATAGGAATCGTAAGAATAGAACCGCCTCCGCCAATTAAGCCAAGAGAAATCCCGATTATGATTGAGGCAAAATATCCTAAATATTCCATTGCATTTGTTTTTATGCAAAGTTGGTTCGGAAATTAGAAACCTACAGTAACATTTATCACAGAAGTCTTAAATAGTTTTTGCCATTAAGACATTAAGTTAATTAATCTTCATTTTCTCAATGTAACTAAGAAAATCAAGCACCACTGCTTAATTACCTTAATGTCTTAATGGTTAAATGAAAAACGTAGTATTAATTAGAGTAATTCGTGTTTAATAATTCAATCTGGTTTCGGTTGAGTTTAACCAAACCTCGTTGTTCCATTTTTTTTAGTAATCTTGAAACAACTTCTCTGGAAGTATTTAATTCGGTTGCGATTTCCTGATGCGAAAGATTAACTTCAGAACAGCCGCAGGCATCAGAGTGTCTTTTTAAGTAAAATTCCAAACGTTCGTCCATAGATCTGAAAGCGATATTATCGACAACTTCAAGGACTTCTTCAAAACGGCTTCGGTAGGTTTCGATTACAAACTCGTACCACGATCTGTGTTCCATCATCCATTTGTCCATCATTTGCAGCGGAATCATCATTACCGAAACATCTTCAACCACTTTTGCCATAATTTGGCTTTTTTCGCTTTTGGCAGTACAAATCATCGAAATGGCGCAGGCTTGTCCGGGTTGTAAATAATACATTAAAAATTCGCCCCCATCTTCGCCTTCGCGATAAATTTTGATTTTACCTTTAGTTATCAAAACCGTGTTTTTAATGTACTGTCCGGTGCGCATTAAAATAGTTCCGGTTTCAAAATCCTGATGGCTTCCGTTTTCTTCAATAGTCGCAATAAGTTCGCTGGAAAAACTAGGAAAGATGGTTTTTAATGAATTTTGCATTTATTATATTTTTTTTGCCAAGAATTACACGAATTTACACAAATCAATTCGTGAAAATTTGTGTAATTCTTGGCGAATATTTTTTATCATTATAATCTTTTAATCTGTAGCAAAATAAATTTTAGCATAAATCATCCGTATAATTGGAGGAAAACATTTTATCAAAAAGAGATTAAAAATTATAATTTGTTGTAAAGATAATGGATTCAGATAATATTAATTAGCAGAAAAGTATATTTGAGTTGATTTTTATGTAAATGAAAAAATCCTATTTTCTATCGATTTTGCAGACTATATTTTTAAAAATAGTAAGTAAATTTGTAAATCACTGATTATAATAGTTTCTCTAAAACGTTTTCTGAGAATAATAATCGAAATCGCATTTGGTACGTTTTTAATTAATAGAAACGTCGTAATTTTACAAAAAACACATATTATGAATTTATCACAAGAAGATTGGGTTAATCAGCTTGCTGCTGACGAGAATGCAGTTATACTGGACGTAAGAACTGAAGACGAATTTAATGACGGCTACATTGAAAATGCTTTAAACATTGATATCAATAAAGGTCAGGGTTTTATTTATGAAATAGAGGAATTAGATAAAAATAAAAACTACTATGTGTATTGTCGTTCTGGAGCCAGAAGCGCTAAAGCATGTCAGGTAATGAATGAGTTAGGTATAGAGAATGCCTACAATTTACTTGGCGGTATACTGGACTGGGAAGGCGAAACTGTGCAACCATAAAAATGAAAAAGAGGCGGAAAAAGCCTCTTTTTTCATTAAAAACACTATTAATAACCAAACAAAAATTACCAGATTATGAGTTTAATACCCGAAGAATTTGAAATTAAATCGCTTATAAACCAAGATACTTACCTTGTAAATGGAGAGTTAAAACAATGGACAGGGCAGACTACACCTGTATTTTCGACTATTTCTTCTACAGAAAAATATACGCCTACATTATTAGGATCTATTCCGTTCATGGCCGATGCAGAAGCAGCAGAAGTTGTTGAAGCAGCAAATGCGGCTTATGATAAAGGACAAGGTTTATGGCCAACCATGAAAGTGGCTGACCGTATTAAATGCATGGAGAATTTCGTTACCCAAATGAAAGAAACCCGCGAAGAAGTAGTTAAACTTTTGATGTGGGAGATTGGAAAAAACCTTGGTGATTCGCAAAAAGAGTTTGACAGAACCGTTGAATATATTTATGATACCATTGCCAGTTATAAAGAATTAAACGGACGCAGTTCGCATTTTGAAAAAGTACAGGGTGTAAATGCCATGATTCGCCGCGGACCTCTTGGAGTTGTTTTGTGTCTTGGACCTTACAATTATCCTTTAAATGAAACTTTTTCATTATTGATTCCGGCCTTGATTATGGGGAATACCGTGATTTTTAAACCTGCTAAACATGGTGTTTTATGTATTTCACCATTATTAGAAGCTTTTAGAAGCAGTTTTCCAAAAGGGGTAATCAATATTGTTTACGGAAGAGGACGTGAAGTAGCTTCGCCAATTATGAAATCTGGTAAAATTGATGTTTTGGCATTAATTGGAAACAGTAAATCGGCGATTGCTTTACAGGATCAGCATCCAAATAAAAACAGACTTCGTTTAATTTTAGGTCTTGAAGCTAAAAATCCGGCAATTATTCTTCCGGATGCCGATTTAGATTTGGCTATTCAGGAATGTATCACGGGAACTTTGTCTTTTAACGGACAGCGTTGTACGGCTTTAAAAGTATTATACGTTCACGAATCAATTAGAGAAGAATTTAACAAAAGATTCTCTGAAAAAGTAGATGCTTTACAATTTGGAAATCCGTGGGAAAAAGGTGTGTCTTTAACGCCGCTTCCAGAAACTGAAAAACCAAATTATATTCAGGGATTAATTGACGATGCAACAAGCAAAGGCGCAGAAATCCTGAACGAAAAAGGTGGAAAACATTCAGAAAATTATATTTTTCCAGCCGTTTTATATCCGGTAAACAGCAAAATGCGTGTGTATCACGAAGAACAATTTGGTCCTGTCGTTCCAATTATTTCTTTCAAAGATATTCAGGAACCTTTAGAAGATATGGCCGAATCTAATTATGGACAGCAGGTAAGTTTGTTTGGAAAAGATATTAAGACTTTGGCACCGCTTATTGATGCTTTGGTAAACTTAGTGTGCCGTGTAAACTTAAACAGTTCTTGCCAGAGAGGTCCGGATGCTTTCCCATTTACAGGTCGTAAAGATTCTGCGGTAGGAACATTAAGTATTCCAGATGCTTTGCGCTCTTTCTCAATTCGTACGTTTGTCGCTTCAAAAGATATCGCTTATAATAATGAAATTCTGCAGGAATTGCTAAACAGCAAAGAATCGAATTTTATAAACACCGATTATATTTTGTAGTATCAAAGTTATATATTAATTGTAGATGCCGTCTTTTTCTTTATAGAATGAGGCGGTTTTTATTTTTTAGATTCTAAGCTGCTAAGATTTCGAGATATTAAGCTTTTGATTTTTATAACTTGAAATGATTAATTTTATAAAAGATGTAACTTTATTTTAAAAACTTGGTCTTATATAAAAAAGCATTAAAAATAAAACCAAAAACCAGCTTATGAAAAAAAGACTATTTCAATTTGCATTCTTAGCTTTTTTGTTTTTGGCACAAACAGGCTTTGCACAAGAGCTTTACATGCCTAGAAATATTAAAGAAGCTTACACCAAAGGGACTCGTTCTAAAGACGGAAAACCCGGAAAAAACTATTGGCAGAATCATGGTAAATATACTATGGATATTACGGTTGATGCCAAAACCAAAATCGTTTCTGGAACTGAAACTATTGTGTACGAAAACAATAGCAATACGCCATTGCAAAATTTAGCGATTCGATTTGTAAATAATCTGCATAAACCCTCTTCGCCAAGAAGTGGTAATGTAAGTGATGATTTTTTGAGCAGCGGTTTAACAATTACCGCTCTAAAAGTTGATAACGAAGTTTATAAAGAAGATGCAAGAAGCTGGGGAACAGTGGGGAATGTGAAATTAAAAAAAGCAATTGAACCTCATTCTAAAGTCACAATAAATATTGACTGGAATTATCCTTTATCAAAAGAGAGCGGGAGAGAAGGACAAATCGACGAAACAACTTTTTTTGTAGCCTACAGTTATCCAAGAGTTTCTGTTTTTGATGATTATAATGGCTGGGACAGATTACCGCATACAGATCGTCAGGAATTTTATAATGACTTTAATGACTATACATATTCTGTAAAAGCACCTAAAAATTATGTTGTTTATGCAACTGGAGATTTCTTAAATCCAGATGAAGTTTTACAGCCAGAGTTTGCCGCGCGCCTAAAAAAGTCATATTTAACCGATGAAATTCTGCATATTGCAAACGAGAAGGAAATGAAAAGCGGTATTGTAACCAACCAAAACGAATGGAATGTCTGGAAATTTGAAGCCAATAATATTCCAGATGTCTGCTTTGGTTTAAGCGATCATTATTTATGGGATGCGAGCAGCGTTTTGGTCGACAAAAAAACAAATCGCCGTGCCAGCGTTCAGGCAGCGTATGATATTAAAGGAACTGATTTTGTAAATTCGGTTAAAAATAATCAGTTTGCTTTAGATTGGTTTTCAAATAACTGGCCGGGAATTCCATATCCGTATTCTAAAATGACAGCTTTTCAGGGTTTTGCCGATATGGAATACCCAATGATGTGTAACGACTCACAAATGGATGATCCAAAATTTGCTCAATTGGTTCAGGATCACGAAGTCGCACATACTTATTTTCCGTTTTTCATGGGAATCAACGAAACCCGTTATGCTTACATGGATGAAGGCTGGGCAACCACTTTTGAATATTTAATTGGGATTGCAGAACACGGAAAAGAAGCAGCGGATAAATTTTATAAAGAATTTAGAGTTGAACATTATATCAACGATTTATCAACAGAAGAAGATCAGCCGATTATCTCCATGTCAACGCAAGTTTCTGGACCGGGTTATGGAAATAACTCTTACGGAAAAGCTTCTTTATCTTATTTAGCTTTAAAAGATATGCTGGGAGACGATTTATTTAAAAAATCGCTTCATCATTATATGGATACCTGGAACGGGAAACATCCAATTCCTTGGGATTATTTTAATTCGATGAATACAGGTTCAGGAAAAAACCTGAACTGGTTTTTTAATAATTGGTTTTTCACCAATAACTATATTGATATTTCTGTAAAAACAGTTTCAAAAAACATTGTTTCTGTAGAAAACAAAGGAGGTTTTGCCATTCCGTTTGATGTAAATATTGTTTATACTGATAATTCAACAGAAACAATACATAAAACGCCGGCGGTTTGGGAAAAAAATCAAAAAACAGCCTCGATAGTAATTAACAGTAAAAAACAAATTAAAAATGTTACGGTTGATGGCGGAATTTTTCTAGACGCAACACCAAAGAACAATACTTGGCCAGCTAATTAAAAAATAACAACAGCCGTCTTTTTCTAGTTTTAAGACGGCTGTTTTTATACTACAGAATGTTCTATTATTCAAAATAAACCAATTGATTATGAAAATAAGGTTACCGAATATTTTAAGGAAAAAACAAATAGTATTATTTGTTTTTTTTGTGTTTGCCAATTTCGGATTTGCTCAAAATAATTCAAAAATTGAAATAGGAACAATCGACAGCATTTCTTCAAGGATTTTAAATGAAAATCGTAAAATCTGGGTGCATCTTCCTGGAAGTGCTCAAAATACGGGTTTTGCCAAACAAAAATATCCTGTAGTGTATGTATTAGACGGCGATGCTCATTTTAGCTCAGTTGTTGGAATAATTGAGCAGTTGAGTGAAATAAACGGAAACACGAATTGTCCGGAAATGATTGTTATAGGTATTACTAATACAAATAGAACCCGTGATTTAACGCCGACACATTCAGATGTTGATCCACCATTTGTCCCTGAAAACTTAAGCGAGCAATCTGGCGGAGGCGAAAAATTTACCAATTTTTTAGAAAAAGAATTGATACCTTATATTGAGGGTAAATACCCAACGGCGCCGTACAAAACCTTAATAGGACATTCTTTTGGAGGATTAACGGTTATGAATATTTTAACCAATCATACTTTTCTGTTCAATTCCTATATTGCCATTGATCCAAGTATGTGGTGGAATCACGATCAATTTTTAAAGGAAACAACTAAAAAATTAACCAATAAAAATCTAGCAGGAATTTCTTTGTTTCTAGGAGCTGCAAATACCATGGATGATTCTATGGATCTTATAAAAGTGAAAAAAGATACAACTCTTTTTACAAGACATATACGATCTATTCTAAGCTTAAATGATTTTTTAAAACAAAATAAAAAAAGCAATCTAAACTACGAATACAAATATTATAATGAAGATGATCATGGATCTGTTCCTTTAATTGCGACATACGATGGACTGCGTTTTATATTTAAATTCAATAAACTGATACTTTCAATACCAGAAAAAATGAATTTTGATAAAGCTGTTTTATCTAAAATGGAAAAACATTACGATGAGGTTTCAAAGCACTTAGGATATAAAGTAAGCATGCCTGAAAGTACAGTAAACGCTTATGGATATCAGGCTCTTGGAAAAAAAGATATGGAATTAGCAGGTTATTTATTCAAGATGAATGCGGCTAATTATCCGCAAAGTCCAAATGTACACGATTCGCTTGGTGATTTTTACGAAGCCAGCGGAGATAAGAAAAATGCCATTGCCGGCTACGAAAAGGCTTTGCTGCTGGATAAAAATTTTGCCGAAGCAACAGCTAAACTAGAAAAGCTTAGAAAGTAATTGAACTAATACATATAAAATGTCGGGAGAAAAAGATTTGAAGATATTGCTTAAAAGCATGAGACCGGAACACAAATCTGGAGATTATGTTTTTTGTAAAGTCGAAAAATTAGAAAATCTGAATTTAGATGAAATTGATATGATTTTTCGAGAAGAAGAAGCTGTAACACTGATCCTGAAAAAGGAAATTGCCGATAGACTCAATTTAGAATATTCTGTTGTAATGTGCTGGATTACACTTTCTGTACATTCTTCATTAGAAGCCGTTGGATTGACGGCAGCTTTTTCTAAAGCACTTTCGGATCATGAAATAAGCTGCAATGTTGTGGCAGCATTTTATCATGATCATATTTTTGTAAATAAGAAAGATATGACAAAGGCAATGGGAATTTTAAATTCATTTTCAAACTAACCTCATCTGGAACAATCCTGTTTTCCTGACATCACAATAAAAAGCCAAATCTTTTTTTTTAAGATTTGGCTTTTTTTGATACTTTATTACGGGAAAGCGTATTTGTAAGAAAAATTTATTCACTACGTTTGCAAAAAATAAAAAAACACCCTTAAACCAATGAAAAATTATTTAATTCTTATTATTTTGTTGTTTTCAATGAAAATTGCTGCACAAAATGATGCTAAAGCCAAATTTCAGAAAAATAAATATGAATTGGCTGTTTCTTATTACAAAAAATCAGATTTTATTAATGCCTTAGACCAATTTTCAATTGCATCTAAAATTAAACCGGAAAATGAAATAGGGCAGGAATCAATTAAAAAGGTTGATACTTTGAAAGAAATTTTAAGAAAGGAAATTTTAGAAAAAGTAAACGGAACATGGTTGATGACTGGAGATAAGCCAAGCTGGACAGTAAATGCTAATGACAGTTTTAAGAATAAATTAGTTGATGAATTAGTAGAAATTGGCAACAATAAAATTTTGTTTTATGAGATAGATCGTAAAACAAAAGCTAAAAAACTTATGAAAACCGAAGATTTGGTTTATTATAATATGGATAAAACAGATGCTTTATATTCGGCATTTATTTTATCAGATGGTACAATTTGGAATTGTACTGTTGATGAAAAATCTAAAGTTTTGCATGTAGTTAATATTGCAAAAAAAGGAGAAAATGGAGTTGAAAAAATTACAGAAAATAACGAGGAAGTATATTATAAAAAAGCGATTTAAACTTCACTTCTATCAAAATTTTGAAAAAGGAATCTAATTTTAGATTCCTTTTTTGTTTTTGAAAATCATTGTAAAGTATTTTTTAGCCATAAATTTGTATTTCAATCAATAGACTTTAAAATGGAAATTAAAGAAATTCAAGCATCAGAAACCTGGCACATCAGACATGAAGTGATGTGGCCCAATCAGTCTTTTGAATTTGTACAGCTGGAAGAAGATAATTTAGGATTTCACTTTGGAGTTTTTGAAAATAATAAATTGGTTTCTATAGTTTCCTGCTTTATTGAAGACAGAGAAATGCAGTTTCGAAAATTAGCCACTTTAGAAGAGTTTCAAGGAAAAGGAATAGCTTCTCATCTTTTAAAATATATTCTGCAATTTGCGAAAGATAAAGATTTAGAAAGAGTCTGGTGCAACGCCCGAAACAATAAAAAAACGTTTTATGAGAAATTCGGAATGAAAGATACTTTTAGAACGTTTACTAAAGCAGGTCAGGAGTTTACAATAATGGAAATTTTTATTTGAGAATAAAATTATGTAAACACTTGTTTTTTAAATGTATATGTTTTTAGGCTGTCGCAGAAAATAAATATTTTAATAAAAATGTTGAATATTAAATCAATGAAAACGTTTTCGTTTTATATAACTGTTAAACCTTGTTAAAAATTCTTTTTTTGTTTTAATACTTTTACTACTTTCGCACCCAAATGAGAAAGATAATAGTATTTCTAGTATTCATGAATTTGCTTCTGCTGGGCGGAGGTCAATATCTTAATGCGAATACTTTTTCTCATAATCATCATCTTGCACAAAAGCATAGAGTTAAATTCACAAATCAGGATCGTGGAACTTCAATTATTGAAGATGCCGATATTGATTTAGAAGAAGATCTTCTTGGAAATGATGATGCTGATTTGCTTACGAATAAGTATTTTGCTGCTTCGTATAGTTTGGTAGACACTTTGTATCTGGCACTTTCAGATCAGTCTGCTGCGAATGATTCCAATCGTTTAAAAATTTCTACGCCTTTCTTAGGGCATTCAAATCCTATTTATATTACTCAACGAGTATTAAGAATTTGATTTTAAAGTATACATCGGTTACCTTGTCGTGATCTGCATATCTCGTTGATGTATATTTATTTTTTTACTTCTTCTTATATGAAAGTTAAGTTCTGACTAAGGCTGGCTGATGCATTTAATCATCCAAAAAGGAATCTTTATTCCAAAGCATTCAATCGCTTAATTTCCAAACTAAATCATGAAAAGAATTATCTTGTTCACAGGCTTTATGGCCTTAGTGTGCTTAACTAGCTGTACATCTAAAAAAGAAGAGAAAGAAGAAGCAGAAAAATTCACGGTTACTAATCCGGTTAGAATTGATACTTCATTTACAAAAGAATACGTTTCGCAGATTAAATCTGTTCGAAATATCGAAATCCGCGCCCAGGAAAAAGGGTTTTTACAAAATATTTATGTTGACGAAGGACAGTTTGTAAAAAAAGGACAGCTGCTGTTTAAAATTATGCCCAATATGTATGAGGCTGAATTACTTAAAGCACAGTCTGAACAAAAATCAGTGGAAATTGAATTACAAAATTCAAAATTACTGGCAGATAAAAATATCGTTTCTAAAAACGAATTAAGTGTAGCTCAGGCAAAATTGCAATCTGCAAAAGCTGAGGTTGCGCTGGCAAAACTTCATTTATCATTTACAGAAATCAGAGCTCCGTTTGACGGAACAATCGACAGAATTCCTTTAAAATTAGGAAGTTTAATCGATGAAGGCGAATTGTTGACAAGCCTTTCAGACAACAGTCAGATGTTTGCTTACTTCAACGTTTCTGAACCAGAATATCTTCAGTACGAAACCAACATCAAAGACCGTGCTGATAACAAAGTAAATTTAGTTTTAGCTAACGGTGATACTTTCAAGGACAAAGGAAATGTTGAAGTTATAGAAAGCGAATTTAACAATGAAACTGGAAATATTGCTTTTAGAGCAAGGTTCCCAAACTCAGGGAAATTGCTTAGAAATGGCGAAACGGGACAAGTTCAGATGAACGTTCCATTGAAAAACGCTATTGTAATTCCGCAGAAAGCTACTTACGAAATTCAGGATAAAAAATATGTTTTTGTTATTGATAAAAATGATAAAGTAAGCTCAAGAGAAATAACGATTACAGGTGAAATTCCTGATTTATACGTGATCAAAAGCGGACTTAATGAAAATGACAAAATCTTACTTGAAGGTGTTCAGAAAGTAAAAGAAAACGACAAAATTAAATACGAATTTGAATCTCCTAAAAAGGTAATAAATAACCTGCGCTTGAAAGCAGAGTAAAATTAGTGTTCAGTCGCAGTTTTAAGTATTCAGTTTTATTTTGAAATTCTAGAATTGTACTGATTTATTGATTTCCTTTTGATTTAATCATTAAAAAAATATAAAAATGTTTAATAAATTTATTCAAAGACCTGTATTGTCGATAGTAATATCGCTGATAATTGTCTTTTTAGGAGTATTGTCGGTATTAAATTTACCTATTACGCAATTCCCTACAATTTCGCCTCCAATGGTGAATGTTACCGCAGATTATCCTGGATCTAATGGTGAATTGATGGTTAAGGCGGTTGTTATTCCTTTAGAAAGAGCTTTAAATGGAGTTCCGGGAATGAAATATATGGCTTCTGATGCCGGAAATGATGGTGAAGCTACTATAAAAGTAGTGTTTAACTTAGGAACAGATCCAAATCAGGCTGCTATTAACGTTCAGAACCGTGTGGCTTCAGTTACCAATAAATTACCTCCTTTGGTAATTCGTGAAGGTATTAAAATTACACGTGAAGTGCCGAGTATGTTGATGTACGTGAACCTTTACAGTACAGACAAAAATACCGACATGAAGTTCTTGTATAACTATGCCGATATCAACGTACTTTCTGAATTGAAAAGGGTAAACGGTATTGGTTCTGGAGATATCTTAGGAACACGTGAATATGCTATGCGTATTTGGTTAAAACCTGATCGTATGCTGGCTTATAAAATTTCTGCTGATGAAATAATGGAAGCATTATCTAGTCAGAGTTTGGAAGCTTCTCCGGGTAAAACGGGAGAAAGTTCTGGTAAACGTTCACAGGCATTTGAATACGTTTTGAAATATTCAGGACGTTTTACAACGAAAGAACAATATGAGAATATTGTAGTAAAAGCAAATCCAAACGGTGAACTTTTGAGATTGAAAGATGTTGCTAAAGTTGAATTTGGAAGTTCGATGTACGATATCTATTCGAATTTGAATGGAAGACCATCTGCCGCTATTGTATTAAAACAATCTTTTGGAAGTAATGCCAATCAGGTTATTGAAGAAGTAAAAGCTAAACTGGAAAAAATCAAACAAAGATTTCCAAAAGGAATGGATTACGAAATTTCATATGACGTTTCTAAATTCCTTGATGCTTCTATCGAAAAAGTAATTCACACGCTTGTTGAAGCCTTTATTCTGGTAGGTTTGGTAGTTTTCCTTTTCTTAGGAGACTGGCGTTCTACGGTTATTCCGGCAATTGCGGTACCGGTTTCGTTAGTAGGAACCTTTGTGTTCATGACCTTCTTCGATATTTCGTTGAACTTAATTACGTTATTTGCTTTGGTTTTGGCAATTGGGGTCGTCGTCGATGATGCGATTGTGGTTATCGAAGCCGTTCACGCCAAAATGGAAGAAGAACATCTCTCTCCATTTAAAGCGACTAAAAAAGCAATGCATGAGATTGCAGGAGCAATTATCGCAATTACTTTCTTGATGGCGGCGGTATTTATTCCGGTTGCTTTTATGTCAGGTCCTGTTGGGGTATTTTACAGACAATTTTCTGTAACTATGGCTACTGCGATTATCCTTTCGGGTATTGTGGCTTTAACATTAACACCGGCACTTTGTGCGATGATGTTAAAAAACAATCATAATCAGCCTAAAAAGAAAACTCCAGCAAATAGATTTATTGATGCTTTCAACGAAAAATTCAATTTAGCACAAGGTAAATATCAAAACCTATTAGCTAAAATTGTTAGCAGAAGAGTCGTTACTATCGTAGCGCTTTTAGGTTTCTGTGCCGGAACATGGTTAATAAGCAGTACTGTTCCTTCAGGATTTATTCCGAATGAAGACCAGGGGATGTTTTATGCTGTAATCCAGACACCTCCGGGGTCATCTTTAGAGAGAACTAATAACATTGCAGAAAGAGTTCAAAAAATTGCAGAAGATATCGACGGAGTAAAATCAGTTTCATCATTAGCAGGTTATGAAATTCTGTCTGAGGGTACAGGAGCTAACTCAGGAACTTGTTTGGTTAACTTGAAAGACTGGAGTGACAGAAAAGAATCTGTAGTTGAGATCATGCATGACATGGAGGAAAAATGTAAAGATATTACGGGAGCAAATATCGAGTTTTTCCAACCGCCTGCTGTACCGGGATATGGTGCTGCCGGAGGATTTGAGCTTCGTTTATTAGATAAAACAGGTTCTGTTGATTATAAAAGAATGGAACAGGTAAACAACGATTTTGTCGCTGAATTGAATAAACAGCCGGAATTATCAAACGTATTTAGTTTTTACAGCTCAAGTTTTCCTCAATATATGATGAAAGTCGACAATGATTTGGCACAGCAAAAAGGGGTTTCTATCGAAAATGCGATGAATACTTTGTCAACTCTTGTAGGAAGTAACTATGAGATCAGTTTTATTAAATTCGGAATTAACTATAAAGTAATTGTTCAGGCTTCACCAGAATATCGTGCACAGCCGGATGATATTTTAAAATTGTATGTAAAAAATGATCGTGATGAAATGGTGCCTTTTTCTGCTTTTATGAAATTAGAAAAAGTGTACGGACTTTCAGAAATTACACGTCACAATATGTATACCTCAACACAAATCAGTGGTTCTCCAGCCGCGGGTTATAGTTCTGGCACAGCGATTAAAGTAATTCAGAGAATAGCGGCTGAAAAATTACCAAGAGGATATGACATTGACTGGGCAGGTATTTCTGCCGATGAGGTAGCACAGGGTAACCAGGCTATTTGGGTTTTCTTAATTTGTTTAGGATTCGTTTACTTAGTATTAGCGGCTCAATATGAGAGTTTTATTCTGCCATTGTCAGTAATTCTTTCGTTGCCGGCAGGTATTTTTGGAGCATTCCTTTTGTTAAAACTAACAGGATTAGAGAATAACATTTATGCTCAGGTTGCCATGGTAATGCTGATTGGTTTATTGGGTAAAAATGCCGTATTAATTGTAGAGTTTGCGATACAAAGGCACGCAGCTGGTAAGTCAGTTTTAGATGCTGCAATGGAAGGAGCAAAAGCAAGGTTCCGTCCAATTTTGATGACTTCGTTTGCCTTTATTGCAGGTTTATTGCCGCTTACTTTTGCAACGGGTCCGGGTAAAATTGGTAACAGAACAATTGGTACTGCGGCTGCCGGAGGTATGCTTATAGGAACCATTTGCGGTGTATTTGTAATTCCGGGCTTGTATTTCATTTTTGCCAAAATTGCGGAGAAACACAAGCTGGTAAAACATGAAGAAGAAAATCCATTAACAGAAGAAATTGATAACAATCATGTATAAAGTTAAAACATATCAATACAGTATTGCATTGGGCTTATGTCTTGCCGTGGCAGGATGTAAAGCTCCTGCACCTGAGGCAGCAATAACTACAAACACACCAGTTCCTGAGTCATTTGGAACAACAGCTGTAACTCAGGATGCAAATAATAATACCGCTGCTTTAGCCTGGAAAGATTACTTTAAAGATCAGAATCTAGTAGATTTAATAGATGCTGCCCTTAAAAATAATCAAGAACTAAATATTACTTTACAGGAAATCGAAATCGCAAAGAACGATATTCGTGTAAAGAAAGGACTTTTATTGCCTACAGCTGGTTTACGAGCTGGAGCTGGAGTAGAAAAAGTGGGTAGATATACGAGCCAAGGTGCTGGTGATGCTTCTACAGAAATTAAGCCTGGGAAAGAAATGCCGGACCCGCTGGGAGATTTTACGATTTCGGCGTATGCAAACTGGGAAGTAGATATTTGGAAAAAACTGCGTAATTCTAAAAAAGCGGCCTTAAACAGATATTTAGCTACGGTTGAAGGAAAAAACTTTGTTATTACAAACCTCATCGCCGAAGTTGCTGATTCTTATTATGAATTATTGGCTTTGGATAATCAGTTGGATATTGTAAAACAAACCATCAAATTGCAGACCAATGCTTTAGAAATTGTAAAAGTCCAAAAACAGGCAGCAAGAGCAACTGAATTGGGAGTTAAGAAATTTGAAGCTGAGGTTTTAACTTCACAAAGTATGGAGTTTGATATTTTACAGCAGATAAAAGAAACTGAAAACAAAATTAACTTTTTGCTCGGAAGATATCCTCAGGAAATTAAAAGAACAAACAATACTAATTTTTTAAGTTTACTGCCGGCTGTTGTAACTTCTGGAATTCCGTCTCAATTGTTAGCGAACCGTCCGGATGTTAAACAAGCTGAATTAGAATTGGTTGCTTCAAAATTAGATGTGAAAATTGCTCGTGCTGAGTTTTATCCTTCTTTGGATATTACTGCGGCAATAGGAGTAAATGCTTTTAAACCTTCTTATTTGTTTACAATGCCAGAATCGCTTTTATATTCATTAGCGGGAGATTTAGTTGCACCTTTGATTAACAGAAATGCGATTAAGGCAGAATTTGCAAGTGCCAATGCAAGACAGCTTCAGGCTTTGTATAATTATGATCGTACGGTTTTGAATGCTTATTTAGAAGTTTCAAATCAATTGTCTAAAATTGAGAACCTTCAAAAAGGATATGACCTTAAGTCAAAACAAGTTGATGCGCTGAATACTTCTATTGATGTTTCGAATGATTTATTTAAATCTGCCAGAGTCGATTATTTCGAAGTTTTAATGACACAAAGAGATGCATTAGAAGCCAAACTGGAATTAATAGATACTAAAAAAGAACAATTAAATGCTGCAGTCCATGTTTACAGAGACTTGGGCGGCGGATGGAAATAATTTTGCCTGTTAATTTGTAGAGAAAAAGCCTTTCGGAAGTAAAGTTCTGAAAGGCTTTTTTATTTACTGATAAAAAGAATAATCAAAAATTTGGAAACAAATCATTCATCCTTTTTCGCACCATTTATTAATTCTATAATCTTTAAAGCGACGTCGCTTGACGATTGAAAATTTTGCCCGGTGACGATTCTTCCATCTGTTTCTATATGAGATACATTACGAGCAGAAAACTTAAAAATTCCTCCTCTCTCTTCAATTGTTTTTTGAATTAAGAATGGAAAGTACTTAAAATACTCCCCATCTTGTTTTTCAAATGAATCCGGATAGCCGCTAATTTTTTTCCCTGCTACTAAATACTTTCCATCATTTGTTTTTAAGTTTACAATTCCAGCAGTTCCATGACAAACAGAAGAGATAATACCCTTATTTTCTTCATATACTTTTAAAGTAATAGTTTGAATTTCTTTATTTTCGGGCACATCAAACATAGCAGATCCACCACCAATGTAATGAACTGCTTTATAATTTTTTGTGTCAATTTCGTTGGGCTTTTTAGTGTTTTTTATAGCATACATAAAATCAGGATCAAACAAATACTGCTTTTGTAAAGTATTGGATGTATTGATATAGGCTAACGGAATGCTCCCTCCTTCCGGACTGACAAAATCGACGGTATATCCCGCTGTTTTAAAAGTATCGTAAGCATTGATTATTTCAGAGAAACTATTGCCAGTAACGATAGTTGATTTACCGTAATGATCGGCATTAGAAACAATAAATAGAATGCGCTGTCCTGATTTATTAGTATTTAAACTGCTTGCCGATTTACTGATTATTTTCCATTCACCTTGAAGTTTTTTAAGTAAAAAGAGGTCAATAAATTCCAGTTTTTTTTCAGGAATTAATATTTCGGCTTTTGCTGAGGCTATATTGTTATACACATCAATTGAAATAATTCTGCCCATTCGCCCATTAAACTGACCGGGATTATCTTTTTTAAACCATTTGGTATATTCGGAGGCTGGTACAACCCAGAGTTCTTTGTCTTTATTACTTAAAAAGAGATTGGCTTCTGGATAAAATGCCTTTTCAATATTTTCAGGTTTATTGTAAGAAGTACCATTGATGTAATTTTCAATACATTTTTTAACTAATGCCTCTTCTGTTTGTGCCAATAAACAAGCCGGCAAAAATAACAGAGCGATAAAACAGATAATTTTTTTCATAAACTTTTTTAAAAATTAATTTTTATCAAAGCTATGATTAGGAGAATTTTAAGGAGTACGGATTTATAAATTTAGTACTACTGATTTATAAATTGAGACAAAAAAAGTGATGTAATTAAATAATTGTCACGCCTGTATTTTTATACGCTTTTAAAGTTTCCTCTTCCGGCGAAACATTGGTTACCAAAACATTAATGTCTTTTATCGGACAGACAAAATAGGATTCGGCGGTTTCTACTTTTTCGATTGAACTTAATGCGATCACAAAATTAGAATTCTGAACCATATTTTTTTTAAGCTGCGAATCATCATATAATATTCCGGTAACGCCGCGTTCGTGATGAATACTGCAGATTCCTAAAATGCAGACATCGGCTCTAAAGTTTCTAAAGAAATCTACTGTTTCTATGCTCGAAGTAGTAAAGGAAGTTTTACACATTTTACCGCCTGCAAAAATCAAATCGATATTTGGTAAATCTTCAATCAATGTAGCAACCGGGAAACTATTAGTAATTACCGTTAGTTTTAAATCATAAGGAAAACTTGCAACTAAAGCCAAAGAAGTCGTTCCGCCGTCAATAAAAACAACTTGTCCGTCTTTTAGATATGAAATTGCTTTTTGAGCAATAATTTTTTTGTTTTCTATATCGTGTTTTTCTCTTTTTCTATAATGAAGCGGAATAGGAGAAGGAGCGACCGCACCGCCGCGAACTGCTTTTAAAAGTCCCTGATCTGAAAGTTCTTTCAAATCACGTCGGATAGTATCTTCGGAAACGTTTAGATATTCGCTTAATTCTATGGAGGTTACGCGATGTTCTTTAGATAAATATTCTAAAATTGTTTTTTGACGTTCTTCCTTTTTCATTTTTATTGCGGTTTTATATTGCAAAAATAAGTTAAAAATTGCAATAATTTGCAATTTTTGCATAATTTTACCGCAAAATAGAATTACAATGAAGAAGAAAACAATTGCAATTGATATGGATGGTGTTCTGGCTGATGTAGAATCACAGATAATAAATCATTACAATAAAGCATACGGAACCCATTTGACCAAAGAAAGTATTCAGGGATTAAGTGAAGACGAAGCTTTTAAAGAAAGAGAGTTATTACATGGAATTTTAAATAAAGATAATTTTTTCAGAACATTGCCCGTAATGCCTGATGCTGTCGAAAGTGTACGTGAATTACAAAAGAATTTTGAAATTTTTATAGTTTCTGCTGCGACAGAATTTCCAATTTCACTTGCCGAAAAAGTAGCTTGGCTCGCAGAGCATTTTCCTTTTATAAAATGGGAAAATATTGTTCTATGCGGCAGTAAAAGAATTATCAATACCGATTACCTGATTGACGATCATTGCAAAAATCTAGATTACTGCATGGGTAAACCTATTATGTTTACGGCATTTCATAATATAAACCAAACGCATCATTTAAGAGTAAATAACTGGAAAGAAGCGGTTGCGGTTTTAAACGAAACATTATAAACTGAAAGGGTTATAATAGTTGTTTTTTGAAGATAAAGCCTTTTGGAGTAATCTGAAAGGCTTTTTAATTTGCTAGGTATTAAGTTTTTCTTTGATTTTAATATGAGTTTGTTCTGGTAAAGATATTTTTACTTTAAAACCTTTATCAGGCTCTGTATCGATAATAAATGTGCCATTAGCAGAGAGAATCCGATTTGCCATGTTTTGAAGACCATTTTGCACAATCATACTTTTTTCGCAGCCTTTTCCATTGTCCATATAATTTATTGAAATTGACTTTTGATCACTTTCAAATTTTATTACAACAATTTTTGCTTCGCTGTGCTTTTTCATGTTCACCATTAGTTCCTGTAAAATTCGGCTTATAGTGATCTTTTTAATATCGTCAATGTTTTCCCAATTTATGTGTTCTAAATTGGTTACCATAATATTTCTCTCTCGCGTATTATAGGCAGAGAGCATTTCTTTTATGCTGTGTGTAAAATTTGCACCAGTATCAATACTATTATTTTCTCTCGAAATTCCTCTTACACGGCTGTAAATGTCATCTAATTTTTGCAAGAGATTCTCTTTGGTATTTTCTGAAGCTAATGGCTGAGATTCGGCAAAAGCAATCACCTGAAAAACATCGTTTGCCAATTCATCGTGAATTTTTTTTGCAATTCGGGTTTCCGTGTTGTACGAAGTTTTAAACTCTATGGCTTTGTTCTTGTTTTTATAATAGCGTATTAAAATTGCGATCAATATCATTAAAAAAACAAATATAATTGCAAATACAATACGCAGATAGCTTGCTCTTTGTAAAGACAATTGATTCTCTGCTTTTTCTAAACGAAGTTTTTCATTTTCATCTTTTTCTTTTTTAGAATCATATTTAATTTTAGCAGATTTATTTTTAAAGTTGTTCCTAACTTTTATGATGCTGTCGTTTAATGTAAAATACTTTTGCACATATGCCGAAGTATGAGGGCTATTGTCATTTGAAATTAATATTTGAAGTGCTTCTAACCTTTCGTCTATACTATTGTGTTTTGTGGCTGCATTGTAAGCCAAAAGAGCATTTTTATCTGATTGTTGAAGATCTTTTTTAGAGTAATAGTCAGCAAAGTGCAAATAACTTTCAATACTTCTGTAAGTATCCTTAGTTTCAATTCTGATTTGGAGTCCTTCAGTCATTAAGTTAAATCCTTTCTCATCCATTCCTTTCTTAAAATAGGCATATCCCAAATTATCAAGAAGTACAGATTTGCTAATTGATTCAGTTCTTTCCTTTGAATTTTTATTAGAAAAAGATTTTAAAAGAGATTCTAAGAGTAAGATTGCTTTATCGTATTTTTTTTGTTGAATATAAACAACAGCCATATTCTGCAAAGGAACAAGTTTTTCGAGAGGTGTTGTATACTCATTTGCTGCTTGTTTATAATAAAATATGGCATCATCATAGAGAGAAAGCTCTTTATCTGCAATCCCCAAGGTATTATTTACGCTAGCCGTGTAAACTCCCTTTTTTTTGATATACAATAATGCTTCGGTTGCAGTCTCTTTGCTGCCGTAATAATCGCCATTAATTTGATGAATATTTGCAATTTGAATAAGTATATAAGAGATATTGGCACTATCTTTTAGATTTTCAAAGAGTGCCTTTGACTTGTTGAACTGGTAAAAAGCGGTATTAAATTTTTCTTTGTCAATATTTTTAATAGCTTCATCTCGTAACGCAAAAGCCTCTTTTTGTATAGATGCGGTTTTAGGATTAACGGTCTTTTTTTCTTCACATGAAGAAAGAAAAAGAGCTATAATAAAATAAAAAAACGGGGACCGTAACATATAAATTTACTTTCCCCGAAAATAGTAATTAATTAGATACTAAAAATATATATTTAAGAACCTGGCGGCGGTGGCGGTGGCGGTAATCCTGGAACATCGCCAGGACCATCATTACCAATCGCTTGTATCTTATCAGTAGTTTTTTCTACTTTTTTTGCCGGCTGTGTCTCATACTCATCAGGAGTACAAGAAAATATAGTGAACAATAACGCAAAAGCGATAAATAGTATTAGTTTTTTCATTTTGATTTAATTTAGAAATTAGACATAGGTATTGCTGTCCGGAGTTATCCAGAGTCTATTTGTGACAATACCAAATTGATTTTGGGAAGTAAGGAGTGTAGAACAGTAAGACGTTATTAATACTTCCCGAATAAACTCGGTCTTACGGTTTTTTACACTCTTAATTAGAACTAGCTTTTGCTATTGTTTTAGTCTGCAGACAAAACTTGAACTAATTTCTTGGTGCAAAGTAAAGGCGCTTTAAGCCTTAACTGGCAAGGGATTCCCAGAATTCCCGCGTTTCCCTGAGATTCCCGTGAATTCCCAGAAAAAAGTGTGCAAAGTCTAGTTTGAATTATTAAATGTTATTAATCTGAAAGAAGTCTATATTATATATAGATGCAATAAGCTGCTCAAAAGTTGGAATGAACTATTAAAAAAGAGATAAATATTTTGGGGTTGAAGCGAAAAATGAAATCGCGGGTAAGAATTTAATTGTAGAAGTAGAAAAAAATGGCATATAAAAAATGGTTTTGGTGGAAATGAAAATGAGGAGTCGAAAGAAAATCCTGAAAAGGAAATCTTTTTCTAAAACTTACGGCTTTATTTTCTAAAAATATAATCTAGAAAATTAATCCAAGAAAGAGGATTATGGTTGTAGAGGGAGCAGTCGCCCGGATATTTTCTGTGAGTTTACACTTGGTGCAGAAAAAAGGCTGGACAGCATAATTTCGAAATGAAATGAAGAGACATTTTGAAAAATAAAATGCTTGAAGAGATAAAAAGAATAATTTTGTAAGAGGTAATTTAGAGAATAAAATAGTTTGTTTTTTATCATATTTGAACTGTTATTTATACTATAAAGATAAGCAAAATATAACTATAAAACAACTAAATACCAATGAAATAACAGGTTTTTTTGCTCTAAATACTGTAATTTTTTTTGAGAATTTCTTCGCTTTTAATTACTAATTTAAGAGACAATAAAACTTGTTATTTCTTTTTAAAAATGAAATTTTATCAAAAAGTAAAATTCTAAGATAAAAAATCTTTAAACCACAATCCTGAGTTTTTAATGGTTCTTTTTTGAGTTTCGAAATCGACATGAATTAATCCGAAGCGGGCATTGTAACCTTCGGCCCATTCGAAGTTATCAGTTAAACTCCATACAAAATAACCTTCAACGTTTAAACCGTTTTTTTTGGCCTTTAAAATTTGTTCTAAATGATCCTGAATATAATGTGTTCGTTTGATATCGAATACCTTTCCGTTTGTTACTGTATCCGGAAAAGCAGCACCGTTTTCAGTAATAATAATTTTTTTGATTCCTTTGTATTTATTGAATTTCTCCAGAACGTGATACAAGGCAGGCGGATAAACTTCCCAGCCCATTTCGGTCGAAATTACATTTCTTTTCCCGGCACTTACCAATTCAGCACCAATGTATGGAGTTAAAATAGAAGATTTTACAATTTCCCGTGTATAACATTGCAATCCGATGAAATCAAAATCAAAATCGAGATTGTCTAAATCATCTCCAAGAATGTAATTATTCAGTTTTTTAAGAACCGGAAGGTCTTTCTGCGGATATCCCAATCCTAAAATTGGCTCGATAAAAGTTCTGTTCAGTAAAGTATCTACACGTTTTGCGGCTTCAATATCTTTAGCACTTTCTGTTGCCGGTTCAATATGCGTACACGAAAAAGTAGTGCCGATGTTCGCTTCAGGAATTTTGTTTCGTAATATCTTAGCGCCGGAGGCCGTTGCCAAAGTTACATGATGCATGGCTTTTAGATAGTTAGAAATTCCTTTTTTTCCAGGTGCATGAATACCTAAAAAATATCCGGCTCCGGTAAAAACAGAAGGCTCATTAATAACCATCCAGTTTTTGACACGATCCCCAAAATACTGCGCACAAACTTCTACATATTCTGAAAACCAGGAAACCGATTCACGGTTTGTCCAGCCTCCTTTTACTTCGAGAGCGTGCGGTAAATCCCAGTGATAAAGCGTAACCCAGGGTTCAATTCCAGAGGCGAGCAGCGAATCAATGATTTTATTGTAATAATCAATTCCGGCTTGATTTACAGGATGAACTCCCGTAGGCATAATTCTGGGCCAGCTGATAGAAAATCTGAAATTCGGAATATTTAATTCCCGAATTAAATCAATATCATTTTGGTAAGAATTATAGAAATCGCAGGCAGTTAAGGCATGATGACCATTTTTTATTTTTCCTTTTTGAGAAGTAAAAACATCCCAAATAGAAGAACCTTTTCCGTCTGAATCATGTGCACCTTCAATTTGGAAAGCGGCGGTAGAAACACCCCACAAGAAATCTTCACCAAATTGGTTTTTGTTCAAAAATGAGTTTTCAATTTTATTCATTCAATATGTACTTTCCTTTATTTTTAAATGGTTTGTTAGTGCAGGAAAGAAGATTGCATAGCTCTTAAAAAAAGCCATTCTTTGAATGATACCAGGAATTTTAGGTTAAAGAATTTCATAACGATTAGTTTTATATCAAATTAATAAAACTAATGTGAATTTATTGTAAAGTGATTATTATCAAATGATTAAATAAAAAAAATGGGAAGATTTAATCTTCCCATCCGCATAATGTTAAACCAAGGCCCTGAGCTTGTTTGAGCGATGTTT
Source organism: Flavobacterium sp. HSC-32F16 (assembly GCF_024171645.1). Lineage (GTDB taxonomy): Bacteria > Bacteroidota > Bacteroidia > Flavobacteriales > Flavobacteriaceae > Flavobacterium. Next base: position 245,811 of record NZ_JALKAC010000004.1, read on the forward strand.
TTACTGTTTCGCTGCGACAGCTCGATAAACCGCGGCAGGTTTCTTTTAAATGATATTTTTTTGCACCGGTAGATCCGCAGATAAATACACTGCTTTGCGGCGGTGTAAATGAAGTGGCAAAAACAAAAAGTAAGAGTAAAGTATATTTCATGAGATCTTTTTATTTGACAATTAAATTGTATTCGTTTCCTTTTTTATCAATAGCTTTTAATTTTCCGTATGAAATCCATTCGGTATTAATTTCAATTTCAGCAACAGTGTCTCCGGTTAAAATTCCGGCACCGTGTTTTCCCTGCACGTTGATATTCCCACAAACTGAATCGCCTTTGCTGTTTATTCCTTTTACATCATAATTGTATTCATAATTCCCTGGATTTCCGGTTCGGTACTCGTATTGATAGATTTTATTTACATGATACGTTTTGGCTTCTTCCGGCGTAATAGTTTTTCGGTCGTCTGCTGTAATTGTAATCGCAGGTTTATAAAAAGAATTTATTTGTTGGGGAGGAGATGAAGCCTTTTCGCAGGAATAAAATATCAATAGTAAAAGTAAGATGAGGTAGTTTTTTTGCATAGGCTTTGTGGTATTTGGTTAGGGTTAGAATCTTGTTTTTACTGTTTTAATGCTTCATCAATTTTGCTGGATAAAAAGATGTTTCCCAGAATCCCAAAGCCAATAGTTTTAGTTTTTCCTTCGATGGTAACAGTTGTTGTAGAAAAAAGGATATAATTTGATGAAGAAACTAAATTATCTACCATCATATTTATCATTGATTTTGCTAGTACATTTCCCATTAAGCTTCCGGCTGCGGAAAATTCATCATTCTGTGTCGTGTTTTCTTTATTCATTTCTTTTTCGAGAAATGCATTCATTTTCAATTTTACTTCTTCTTTGTGTTTTTCAGTTCCCGGATTTGTTAATGCTGTAATTAATAAGAATAAACAAACTACAATAATTACATAGTGTTTCGTTTTCATAGGGATTTGTTTATGGATTAGTATTTTTGTTTTTTGTAATTCGATAAATCTAATTAGAATTAAGTTCTTTAAAATGAGTACTTATACGGGATTTTGAGGTTTCTTTTATTGAATTAACCTTTCAGCAATTTCTTCCCTATCAATAATTATTTGAGAAGGAAGAATCATCTGAGTATCATTGGTTATTGGATTTTTAAAAATTTGAAAACCAGTTCTGCAATTTTTATATCGAAACCAGAATGCTTTTATTGCATTTATGAAACCGTCTTGTTGGGTCGCTTCAAAAACATAGTTAGAGCAAGATTTTCTAAAAATGCATTTTCTTCTTTTTGCCGAGGGAATTACTATCCAATACAATCGAATAATTAATAAGATGAAATATTTCATCTTATTTTTCAAAAACAATTAAATGCGTGAAAAGTGTTTGAGCAGGTTTTGCTCCAAATCCAAAACATCCTAATTCTGCATGAACAAAAGTTGTAATGTTTTCTACTCGAACATATTTCCAACCTTTTTCAGTATGGTATTTTATAGCACTTTCTAGTTGTTCTGCAATTTGTGCAGATGCATTTTTCTTTAAATCGATTGAAGCTGCAAATGGTATTACTTTGTGTTCCATAATTTTTTTGTTTAGTTAAATTATTTTTATCAAATGTAAACCCAATAAAAACTAGTGTTTTATGGAAATCCGTAATGCAGCAGGAATTTTTAAAGAAAGTTTTTGGGAAGTATTTAAACAGAAAAAAGAGGACATTGAAGTTCCTCTTTAACAAGCATAGTGTAGTTTTTTATTCTTTTTCTAAAATAAAATCCTTTATGATTTTATCCATGTTAGAAGGCAGATCAGCATTTTTAATTTCAAAATGTTTTATATGCATTTCCGAAAGCCATTTAGTCCAATATGCTTTTATAATTTTTTCTTCAAATGGATTATTTTTACTTGGATTTATTCCTAAAACCAATACTTCAAGATTTGACAAATCAGCATTTGTTTTAATGAAACCAAAATTTTCTTTATTGAATTTTTTCTGCCAGTCATTAGTATTTAAACCATTCTGTTTAATTAACTGTGGAGTTAAATAACTGGATAAATTTCCTTCTTTGATTTGTGTTCCTTCATAAAAGATATATCCATCAGTTAAAATAACCAGAATATTTCTGAAACCCTTATCAATACATTGATCCTGTACTTTGCTGTCGAAAAAGTTCCAAATATCTGAACCAATGTATTTGTCATCTTTAATTGCCGATTCATAAATTGAAGCCGTTTTTGAAGAATAAGTATTATTTATAGAATTCAATAATTTTTTAGAAGCATTATCTTTATTAACCGAAATTCTCAATTCTTTAGAAATAGAATTAATTTCAGAGTTTTCCGGTTCAGGATTAAAGAATAATTGCATTTTGTCGTCAATCTGCCTCATTCTTTTTGATTTTAAATGCTGCGTAAAAGCTTCAGAAACTGATTTTATATATCCTAAATCCCGCTGATAAATTTCCATAGTTGAATTTGGATTTTTTTTGAGACTTATTCGATCCGATAAATCAATTAAGATGCTGATATTATAGTTTTCTGAAACGGAACTTTTAACGACTGTTTCTTTTTCGTCATTCTTAGAATCTTCTTTGCACGAAAAGAATAAAATCAATAATAAAGACATCGAGATTCTTAGTGTAATTTTCCTCATGCTGTTAGTTTTTAGAATATACTAAATGTTGGAAATCTGGATCGACTAAATTTAGCTTGCTTAAATGTTCTTCTGAGTAAAGTTCACAGCTTTGTAAAAGTTCTTCTTTCTCTTTGTATGGTAAAGCCAATTCGGTGCCAATTGCCTGAAACCAACCTTCTTTGTATTGATGATGATAATGCAGATATTCTTTTACAGGAAAAACAAAACCATCTATTTTGGATTGAAGTTCAGAGATTTTTCCGTTTATAGTAACAACCTGTTGTTTAAAATCATTGATTTTATTTATGTATTCTGTTTTTAGTTTTTCCAGATTAAGTAAATTTTCTTTTTTACCTCTAATAAACGCTCGTATTTTATCAATGTTTTCAAATTCCTTCATTACAAAATCAAATACAAGTCCCCAGATTATATAGACTACAAAACCAGCAAATATGATCATCCAGAATTCTGGTTCGCCAAGAGCAATGTTTAAATTATATGGCGAAGATTCGGTAGTTTTATTAAACTCGTATATTTTTTTCTCAATGATGTAAGCCAAAAGAGAATCGAATAAAAATGTAATAGCAAAAAGTGAAATGAGTCTAAAAACATTTTTAAGTCCTTTCCCTTTCTGCACCATATGAATAACATAGCCTAATCCCATAAAAACAAACGGAATTGTAACAACCAAAACTCCTTCGAGCCAGCTCGCTTTGAATGCATTTGTAAAAGCATCGGCATCAAAAATGGCCGCGGTTAAGCTGTCATTTGAAAATTCTTTGAAAAAAGCAGAATAAGAAGCAGAAATATAAAACACCAAAACATAAAGTGTGATTGGCAGTAAAAGAATCAAGCCAATATAAAACTGAGCTTTTAAACCCTTTCCTTCCTCAATTCCATATTTGTCAGGATTGCGTTTAACTTCGATAATTTCATTTTTAATTTGGTCGACATTATCATTAATATCCTGTTCTTTTTTCTCATAAATGCCAATTGCAGCTTCAGATTTTTTAAGTTCGGTTCTGTTTTTTTCCTGTTCTTCCCGATAAGGTTGTTTCAGTCTGTCTTGTTCCATTTTTTGTTTTCGGCATTGGTCTTCAAAACTCATATATAAATTTTGCAGACATGCTTTTAAAACAATTGGTTTTCCGGTTGCTTTGACAGATGCGGCGAAACCGCTTTGATAATACGTAATTCTAATTTGTTCCCTGTCATCTTCATTTTCTTCTACAATTTTAAAAGAAGAATCCTCAGATTTTTTTAAACTAAATAATTGAGCTAGTGGTTTCATAAAATTAGGTGTTTAGTTGACTAATAATTTCTTCTTTACCAATGTTTTTCTGAACACAATCAATAAGATAATCAGATAAATCATTGATGTTTTCTTCTAAAAAATCGAATTTTCTACAGTATTTTTTCAGCATATTCAATTCATCATCTGTAATTTTTTCATCTGCCCAAATAATTCTGGCAAGGTCATACAGATATTCAATTTTGGTATTTAAAGCTTCAGGGACTATGAATTCTGTGTTTACTGGATTTTGAAAAAGTTTATCAAGCTCCTCTTTTGGAATTCCTCTTTCGTCTGCAAAATGATATAGCATTTGAAGTTCTAATACGTCAAAATGATCATCTGATAATGCCATTTGGTATAATCTCAAAAAATGGCTTTTAAGTTCAAGTGTTATCATGTTTTTTTGTTTATTTAAGATTTTCACATGCAATTCCGTCTCCGTCTGCATCCAGATTTTTGTAACAGCTTTTGTTACTATTATATGCAGCTTGTGCCTGCGCTCTGGTTGCAAAATCACCGCAGGTTTTTGTTGGACAATTTGAACTTGAACTTGAACCTGAACCTGAACCTGAATTTGTAATGTCGTTTGTAGAATCAGATGATTCTGAGCAAGAAATTATTGAACTAAAAGCAATAAAGACTAAAGTTAGTATTACACATCCGTTGTTTTTGCTTGAAAAAGATTTAGATCTGTTGTTTGCAAAATGACCTTGAACGTACGTTCCATCTTTTCTATAATATCCTCTTCGATATCCCATAATTATAAGTGTTTTATTGTATAAATTAAAAATGTAAAAAGTCCTGTAAAGACAAATAGCACAAGGCATCCGCTGTTTTGATATCGTACGCCCGGGATTCCTGTTTTTGTTGAATAGCCATTTTTGCTAAATGTTCCCATTTTGGTTCTAACACTTGGAGAAATTCCAGATTTACTAATATTCAAACCAAGTCCTCCTCCAAGTTTTATTCTTTTTTGAAATCGAAAGCCCATGACTAAGATGTATGACAATCGTTACAACAAGTTTTACAGCCATTTGATTTTGAGTAAGTTTTTTTTGCTTCATCTACTGCAGGTTTACAATTAGAATAAAGACCAAGATATTTTTTACTTACAATACTTTTAAAATAAGGGCATTCATCAGTATGAACTTCATGATCACCGTTTAACTGTGCAGTGTTGTTTACATAATAATGTTTCATGATTTAAAGTGTTTTTAATTGATATTAAATTGTTTTGTAATTCAAAAGTAAAACCAATCAAAACCAGTATATTACGGAAAACCATAATCTGTAAATTTTAAATTCCGGGAATAAAAAAAGCTCCCGAAGGAGCTTAATAAAATAAGTTTATAAGGATTAAATAATCCCCATATCTTTTGTAATCGAAACCAAATGAACCGTATTATTGGCCTTAAAAAAGTCTTTGAGTTTAGACAATCTTTTTTCTACAGCACTTTTGCTGTTTGGTTTAATATCTGAGGTTTTGAAAATTTCAATAATTTCATCCTGCGAAGTTCCGGCAGATAAATATTTCAGGATTTTGATATCGACATCGTCAATCTCAAAATTGTTTTTTTCCTGTAATGCCGAAGCAACTTCCGGAGAAATAAATTTTTGATCAGAAGTCGAAATAATAGTAATTGCTTTTTTTAACTCTTCAATACTATTTAAACCTTTTAATACAAAGGCATCAATTTCGGCATCTTCAAAAAGTGATTTAATGCGGTAACTTTTATCTTCAACCGAATACGCGATGATTTTAATATCAGGTTGTAAATCTCGAACTTTTTGAACCAGTTCATCTCCATTTGCAATCTCTGGTTTACGATGATCAGCTTTAAATGAAAGATCACTGATTAATAAATCAAAAGGCTCATTTTGCTGAATTGCGGCACGTATTTTTAAAAACGCTTCGTCACAAAATTTCGAGTGCTGAAAATCTACAATATTTAAATCTTTTAAAACTTGCTGAATTCCTAAATTCATGGCATCAAGATCTTCGGCTATTATTACTTTTTTAAACATAGGCTTTTATTTAGGCATTGTTATTTTTACTTTAAAACCTTTATCGGGTTCAGTTTCAAAAGTAATAGTTCCTTTATTAGACAAAATACGGTTTTCCATATTTTGTAAACCATTTTTTATAATTTTTGATTTTTCACAGCCTTTTCCGTTATCGGTATAATTTATAGATAAACTATTTGATGTGTTTTCAAACTTTATAACCACGATAGAAGCGCCGCTGTGTTTTTTCATATTAACCATTAATTCATGCAGCACACGCTGAACAGCTATCTTTTTTAAGTCTTCAACTGAATCCCAATTTATTTTCTCAATACCATTAATAATAACATTGGTTTGGTTACTATTATAGGTAGAAAGCATTTCTTTTAAATTATCCGGGTAGTTTGGACCCGTATTTATATCATTGTTTTCTCTCGAAATACCACGCACACGACTGTAAATATGATCAAGTTTTTGAAGTAAGGTTTCTTTGTTGTTTTCGATCGTTAAAGGCTGCGTCTGTGTATAGGTAATGGCATGAAAAACATCATTTGCCAGTTCGTCGTGAATATCTTTTGCAATTCGGGTTTCGGTATCGTAGGCCGTTTTTATTTTTTCTATTCGGTTTCTATTTTGATAAAACTTCCTTAAGTAAAGCAATAAAAAGAAAAGTGATAAAAGTCCGATTATAAAAAATATCCTTTGATATCTGGCTTTCTGAAGCGATAATTCATTTTCTATTTTTTCTAAACGAAGTTTTTGATTTTCGTCTTTTTCTTTTTTAGAATCGTATTTAATTTTGGCAAACTTGTTTTTAAAGTTGTTTCGGACTTTTATAATGCTGTCATTTAAAGAGATATACTTTTGACCATATTTTACTTCAGATCCATTAGAAATAAGAAAAGATAATGCTCTGAGACGTTCATCAATACTATTGGATTTAGTTGCGGTATCGTAAGCCTTTTTAGCATAATCATTAGATTTTTTTGTATCAGTTTTTGAATAATATTCTGCTAAATGAAGATAACTTTCAATGCTTCCGTAAAAGTCTTCGGTTTTGGTTCTTAATTTCAGACTTTCATTCATAAGAAATAGACCTTTATCTGGTTTTCCTATTTTAAAGTAAGCAAATCCAAGATTATCAGTAATCCTTGATTTACTTTTTGAAGATAGTATGCTGTCTAAATTTTTTTTATCTAAAATAGATTCTAAAATTAGAATTGCCTTATCGTATTTTTTTTGCAGTATATAAACAACAGCAATGTTATTTAGAGGAGATTGTTTTGAAATAGAATCTGTACAATCGTTTATAGCTTCTTTGTAATAGAAAACAGCATCTTCATAAATGGCAAGCTCCTTATCGGCAATTCCAAAGAAATTATTTATAGAGGCACTGTAAATATCTTTTCTTTTTATATAAGGTAAAGCTTCGGTAAGAGTTTCTTTACTGCCATAGTAATCTCCATTTATTTGCTGGATAGAAGCCATTTGAATAAGATTGTATACAATATTGGCACTGTCCTTTATTTTTTCGTAAATAATTTTAGATTTATTGAAAGAATAAAAAGCACTATTGAAATTTTTCTGTTGTAGTTGAGTTATTCCTTTTTCTCTTAAATTGAATGCTTCTTCCTTTACGTTTTTATTATCAATGGGAATAGCTGTTTTTTCTGTGCATGAAAAAAGAAGAAGTGTAATTAGAAGATATAAAAACGGGGATCGTATCATAAAAAATACTTTCCCCGAAATTAATAATAAAATAGAAATGTCCTATTTTATTTACTATTTTTTTGGAGGTGGCGGAACCACGATTGGATCATCGCCAGGACCAGTTTCCTGTGCCACGCCGGCAGGAATATCAACCTTCTTTTTAGTTTCTGTTTCAAATTCGTCAGCAGTACAAGAAAATAATGTAGTTGACAATAATACACACGCTCCCAATAGATATAATGTTTTCATTTTTTTTATAATTTAAAAGTTGAACATGGGTGTAGCTTTCCGGAACTATTCCGGATCATTTTTTTAAAAGCATTACCAATTTTTGTTGGGAAGTGAAGTGCGTAGAACAGTAAGATTTTCATCTATACTTCCCGGATAAAATCCGTCTTACGGTTTTCCACACTTGTTGAATAAACTAGTTTTGTACATTTGTTTTTGACCTGCAGATCAAAGCGCTAACTAATTTTGTTGAGGCAAAGTAACAACCGTTTTGAGCCTGTTTTTATACGGAATTCCGGGAATTCCGATTTAGTTTTTGATGATGTTGAAGAAATCATATGAAGTCCTAAAAAATCTTAAAAAATCCTGAATGCCTATGCGAATTATTACTATTGAAGATTTTAGAAAAGCTGTAAAAGCTCATTATGAAATTGTAAAAAACGGAGAGTATTCAAATCATTTTGATCCTCCATCTCCTGCTAATCTGAGGAAGTTATGTTTGAAATTATTTAGATCAATTGATAATAAAGATGATTTGGATACTTTTTTTCTATTTTTTGGATTCAATTTTGATGGAACAAAAAAGAATCTATTTAAAGATGATTTACATAAGTTTAAACCAGTAGGAGCTTTTTTTAGAGGAGATACAGTTATGCCTGCAGATGAAACAGTATATTTCGCAGCAATACTTGTAGGTTTTCAACCCAGACCTTTTAATAGGTTTAAAAAAGAAATAGAGGATAATGAATTGAAAATAATCAGGCAAACAAACGAGATTAGTAGTTCTGTAAAAGAAATCTCTCTTGTTGATGTAATTGAAGAAATTAAAGATGAAAATTTTAATGAAGAAATATTAGAAGAAAGTTCAACTCAAGTTTTTCAACCAATGCCCAAGCCAATAAAAATCAACCTATTTGTAAATGCGAGGGAAAGAATTTTATACAATTTTAAAAATAGATTAAAGAAAACGGCCGGAGCAACCATATTAATTTTTGGTTTGATAGGTGCAGTAATTTATTTTGCCTTCTTTAAAAATCATTGCATGCAATGGTCTGAAGATCATTATGATGTTGTAGATTGCTCTTCAAAAGATAACGGGAATCCAAATGAAATAATTCCACTTGATGAAAGTCTTTTAGATTTTAAAAAATTAAAAGCCTGTGATACCACAACTTGTTTTAAGAAAAATGGAGAAGCTTTTGTATGGTATGGAAAAACAGGAAATCAAGTTGATTTTTTTAATGATAATGGTAAAGGAAGGCATCCAGAAACAAATGTATCTCTGAGACCAGTTACACATTATATGTTTAATAAATATTTAAAAGGTAAGCCATGTGAGTAAAATGCGATTTATGTAATAAAATCTTTAAATCATGAAATTTTTTGTAAGTATATCCTTTTAATTTAGCATTATTAAATTAAATCAATAAAAAACAAATCAACATGAAAAATAGAAATTTATTATTCGTATTAGCCTTAAGCGTGGGAATGTTCGCAACATCTTGTAGTAACGACGATAATGACGGGGAAACAATAGTTCCAATTCAAGGTAAATATAACCTTAGCCAGACAGGAACAATCATTGACGGAAAAGAAGTATTAATTGACGCTCCTGAAAATGCAAGTGGATGCAGCAGAGATTATTTAGATCTAAGATTAAGTAATGCAGCGGTTATAGGTGATTATAGTGGTGAAAATTGTGCCTTAGTAGAAACTACAGGTACTTATGTAAGATCTCATAATGATTTAACTCTTACAGTTGGTAGTATAAGTTCAACTAGTGATATCATGAATTTAACTAACAAAGAGTTGAAAATCAAAAACAAAACTACTGGTGTAATTACAGTTTACACTAGATAATTAGATTGATTAGGGAATGAAAAAGGGAAATAACTTTTAAAGTTATTTCCCTTTTTTTATGAATTTATATTTTGAAGATTATTTTACAGGAATATAAATATCAAAGGCGGCACCTTTATTTTGTTCTCCCTTTGCGGTTATGATCCCGTTGTGGTTTTCGACTATTTTTTTTACGATTGCCAAACCAATTCCGGTTCCGTTGTAATGATCTCTTCCATGCAGACGCTGGAAAACATCAAATATTTTTTTACTGTATTGCGGTTCAAAACCAATTCCGTTGTCAGATATTTTAATATGACAATACTGGGTTTCACTTTCTAAAGTTTTTTCTTCAAAGTTTGAACCTTTTGCAATTTCACTTTCAATTTTTATTAAAGCCGGAACATCAGGTTTTGAAAATTTAAGCGAATTACTAATCAGATTATAAAGCAATTGTCTAAACTGAAACGGAATAATACTTACATCGGCAATTTCATTGCTTTCGATCACGGCATTTTTTTGTTCCAGTTCTTCGCGTAAATCTTCTTTAACCTCTTCAATTATAGCTGAAAGATTTGTTTTTTCGAATGTCCTTTCCTGAATGTTAGTTCTTGAATATGACAGTAAATCGTTAATCAAAGTCTGCATACGTTTGGCCGCGTTTTGCATTCTCTGAAATTTATCTTTTCCGGAATCAGATAAATTTTCAAATTCTTTCTCAATAATCTGCGAAGCAAAAGTTTGAATTTTTCGAAGCGGTTCCTGCAAATCGTGACTGGAGATATAAGCAAACGACTGAAGTTCCTTGTTCATGTGTTCAAGTTCCGCATTTTTTTGTTCCAGTTCTAATGCGTTTAATTTGATTTTATCGTCAGCTCTCTTTTTCTCCGTTAAGTCGTGTGTTACTTTAGAGAAGCCAATAACCTCATTATCTTTATTATGAATAGCTGTAATTACTACACTTGCCCAAAATAAACTGCCATTTTTGCGCACGCGCCAGCCTTGCTGAACAGCTCTTCCTTTTTCTCTTGCAAACTCAAGTAAAGTACTCGGAAGATTGCTTTTTTGATCTTCAGGAGTATAAAAAACCCCAAAATATTTTCCGGTAATTTCCTGTGCTTTATAACCTTTAATTTTTTCAGCTCCAACATTCCAGTTTTCAACTATTCCGTCGCGGTTTAAGTATAAAATGGCATAATCCTGAACTTCTTCTACCATTAAATGATACCGTTCCTCACTCTTTTTAAGCGATTCGTACATTTGGCTTAATTCTCGCGTTCTTGCCGTAACCTGTTGTTCTAGTTCATGTGTAAATGCTTTTTCGGTATGAATATCTGTAAAAGCGCCAACCCATTTTACAATTTTATTATCGGCGTCTAAAACCGGTTCGCCCAATACGGTATGCCATCTATAGCTTCCGTCTTTTCTTAAGATCCTTACATCCGATCTAAAAATCTGTCCCGTATGTAAACTATGATTCCATATTTTAAAATTTTCTTTAAAATCCTCAGGATGAATCATCGAAATCCATTCAGCATCGGCTGTAGGTTTAATTCCGGTATATTCTGCCCATTTTCTTGAAGCAAATAAACCAATTCCTTTTTCATCGGTTTCCCAAATTAGCTGCGGAATACTTTCGGTTAAAGAACGAAAACGTTTTTCACTTTCTGCGATTTTGTTTCGGGCTTCCACCTTTTCGGTTACATCAACAATTGTTGCTCTAATTCCAGAAATGCTGTTATCTGTATCATACATTGGAGCATATTCAAAATCAATATAAAACAAATGCTCGCCATCGTCGCCATTTATTAAAATAGGAGACTCTATTTCAGAATGTACTTCCCCCGAAGCATATACTTCATTTAATATCCTGCTGTATTTTTGAGATGACAGTTCAGGGAAAATTTCCAGGAGTTTTTTGCCCTGAACATCGTTTTCTTTTTTCTTCCAGATAGTATTCAATAATGCTAAATTGGCTATTTCGACCACCATATCGCTGCCTTTCAAGATAGCTTTTGGCACAGGAGACTGCATCACCAGATTACGGAATCTTTTTTCGCTTTGTTCCAGTTCCTGCTGATGATTTTTTTCGCTTGTAATATCACGTACAGTTCCAATTAACTTGTCGGGATTGTTATCTTCATCATAAAAAACTTTTCCTTTTCCTTCTACCCAGTGAATTGATTGGTCCGGCCAGATAATTCTCGCCTCATAATTAAGGTTTCCAGATAAAATTGCTTTTTTAAAAGCTGCATTGCGAATTTGCATATCATCCGGATGTAAATGCTGCAGTAACTCTTCGTGCGACAAAACAATGTGTTCCTTATAATTGCCGATAATCTCTAAATATCTGAGAGAATAGTGAAGTTCACCCGTTTTTACATTTAAATCCCAAGTTCCTAATTCGCTGGCTTCAACAATTATATTTAAACGATCCTCGTTTTGTTCGATTTTTTTGCGGGCTTCCACTTTTTCACTTACTTCGGTTACGGTAACAATAATTCCGGTTATTTGACCATCTTCTTCTCTAAGCGGATAATACAGAAAATCAAAATACCAGATTCCGTGTTTCCCATATCGGTTTAAAGGAACCGGAACTTCATTTCCGTGATACGGAATACCGGTTTTTAAAACATTTTGTAATAATGAATCTACCGCTTCTTTTACTTCTGGAATAGAATCAAATAAAGGTTTTCCAATAAAAAGACTTTCTTCTCTGTCTACTAATTTTAAATAAGCTTCGTTTGCCGATTCTACAATATAATCTGTTCCGCGCAGAATTGTAATTCCAAGTGGTGCCTGTTTTACAGTATTACGGAAACGTTTGTCGGCGATTTCAATTTTTTTGGATGCCAAAAGTAAATCCGTAACATCGGCAGCAGTATTCATTACAGCATATACCTTTCCATTTGTATCAAATAAAGGCGTAAAACTATAATTGAAATAAAAAGTTTCGAGTTTATTATTGATTGTTAAATCAATGCGGGCATTTTTATTATGAAAAGATTTTCCCGTGTCAAAAACACTTTCGACCTGTTCAAAAACCGATTGACTATTTAGTTCCGGCAGAATTTCCCGATATGATTTTCCAATTACATCATTTCCTTTTCCCCAAACTTGAATAATAGAATCATTAGCGAGTTCAATACGCATTTCTTCTTTTCCCACATAAACACCAATAGGAAAAGGAGCGTTTTCTACCATCTGTCTGATTTTTTGTTCGCTTTCCTGTAATTTTGATCGGGCTTCAACCTGATCTGTAACTTCAATTGCAATTGCTGCAACTCCTGAAATAGTACCGTTGCAGTCTGTTAAGGCTTCATATACAAAATTGACATACGTATGTTCTGTTTTTCCATTTCGAGAAAGCTGTACCAAACGTTCATTGGCAATAAATTTTTTTCCGGTTGAATAAACGTTCTGAATAAGTTCTTCTAAACCCTGATCTTTAATTTCGGGTAAAACATCAAAAATCGATTTGTTGAGAACTTTTTCTGAAGTCGTTCCCCAGAGCTGTATCATTTTTTCGTTGGCAATTTCTACGACATGGTTTTTTCCTCGGAAAACACACATTGCAACCGGTGCCTGTATGATATTGTTTTTAAACCGCTCATTATTTTCTTTTAAAATATCGGCTGCTTTTTTCTTTGCAGTAGTTTCAATTACCGTTATTAAAATACCGCCAACTTTGCCATTTTCTATTTTTATGGGAGAATAAGAAAAATCAAAATAACAGGTTTCAATAACACCATTTCGGTTTAGCGGAATAACGAAGTCCGGAAAATTAATTGATTTTCCATTCATAACCTCATTAAACATGGGCTGTGTAATATGCCATATTTCCGAAAATATCTTATCGGGAGAATTTCCCAAAGCATCAGGATGTTTGTCTGACCCGATTATTTTGCAAAAAGCATCATTGTATAATTGCGTAAATTCATTTCCCCAGGCAATATACATTCCAAAAGGATTATTGAGTATTACCGATGTTAAAGTACGAAGACTTTGAGGCCAGTTTTCAGGATCACCTATGGGGGTTTTGCTCCAGTCTTTGGAACGTATTAATTCGCCCATTTCTCCGCCGTCGGCTAGAAAATAATGTTCCTTATTGGCATGGCTCATTAAAAAATAATTTAAGGTTGAATTATAAAATGTGCCCGCGCGGGTTGCTGGAAATTATTTTCGGATGCTGTAATAAGTGCATTTTCTATTACTGATTTTAATTTTGAAAAATCACCTGGTTTGCGAATATAAAATGTTGCACCCTTGTCGTACATAACATCTACAATTTCACTGTCGAGAGAAGTAGAAAAAATAACTATCGGAAAATCTTTTAGATTTTCAATTTGTCTGATTTCTGCAAGACATTCAGAGCCGTTTTTTCTTGGCATATTCAGATCCAGAAAAAGTAAATCAGGCAAATCGTTTCCAGATTTAGCTGCCAGAAAATCCATTAATTGAACCCCGTCATTTACAGTTACAAGAGTTGTAGCCACTGATAATTCTTCTAAAGCTTCTTCAAAGAAAGAGCAGTCGTCGTCGTCGTCGTCAGCTAATAAAATGTTGTAAATCTGTTTGTTCATTCAGTATAAAATATTTTGATATTCTGCTTATTATTCAAAAAATTAAAGCAAAAAAGGATTGTTTTCTGCTAAGATAAAATTAATTTCGGCAGTATAATTAAATAAATAACCTTAAAATTAACTTATTTAATTGATAATTTATAAACATTAAGTCGAATAGTTTTATTTACGAAATTTTTGTAAGTAAAGTTTTTATTTTTTCACCAAAGATGAGAATCGCATCAACTCTAAAGAAAGAGCATACAATTTTCGGTTCAATTTTACGTTTTTATAATTTACGGCATTACTTCGCCACAACAAAAATCCCTTATTTTACTATAGTTTACACACTAAAAACTGTATAAACATTCTACAAAGTGTAAATTTTTTACACACAATATTTTTGTGCTAAAAACGTAAAACGCTTAAAGTCAGTTTAAAAACTAAATGGCACGTCGCTTGCAAATTGGAAAGTGTCACTCTTTAATTTTTTATGTTGTTTAATCTGCAAACTAAAAAAAAGAGATCATTTGATAAAAGCCATTTTAGAGAATTAATAAACAAACAGGACATGGAAAGCGAAACAATTATCTCGAAACAATTTTATGCAGGCAGTAATACAGCCGACGTACAAATAAGCCCATCTATTTTTAAAATCAACAATAATTCAACAAAAAAACATATAGAAAGACCAAAAAGTGCTTTCGGATTTATGGTTCTTGCAGGAACATTTTTATTACTGCTTGCAGGAGCATTTTTAGTTTTTCAATTTCAGCCTGATTTTGATCAGCTTCATTTAGAGAGATTAAATTCTACAGGAGGAATTATATTTCTTGCAGTTACTATAGCATTATTCGTTTTTAAAGGCGGAATGTTTATGTACAATTTATTTCTTTATTTCAAATACAAACCAATCGAATCAGTATCTGATGAATTACTTCCAACTTGTACGGTAATTGTTCCGGCTTATAACGAAGGAAAATTAGTTTACGAAACCTTAATGAGTTTAGCCGATAGTGATTTCCCTGCACATAAATTAGAGCTTTTAGCCATTGATGATGGTAGTAAAGACGATACTTGGTACTGGATTCAACAAGCAAAAATTAAATTAGGAGACAGAGTTTCAATCTTTCAACAACCGCAGAATAAAGGAAAACGTCACGCATTATACCGTGGATTTAACTTAGGAAAAGGTGAAATTTTTGTAACAGTTGATAGTGATTCAATTGTAAAAAAAGATACTTTAAGAAATTTAGTAAGTCCATTTATTGTAGATGAAAAATGTGGTGCTGTTGCCGGGAATGTTCAGGTTTTGAACAATGAAAAAGCAATTTTACCAAAAATGTTAAACGTAAGTTTTGTAATGAGTTTTGAATTCATGCGTTCTGCAGAAAGTTCACTAGGATCTGTACTTTGTACTCCGGGAGCTTTAGCAGCTTACAAAAGAAATGCTGTTTTTGCCTGTCTTCCAGAATGGATCGACCAGACTTTTATGGGAAAACCTTCAGATATTGGTGAAGACCGCGCAATGACCAATATGATATTAAAACAAGGACACCATGTATTGTTTCAACGTAATGCATATGTTTTAACAAACGTTCCTGAAGATTATAAAGGACTGTACAAAATGTTTATTAGATGGGGAAGAAGTAATGTTCGTGAAAACATTATGATGGCAAAATACGTTTGGAAAGATTTTAGAAAAGAATCTAAAGTTGGAGCAAGATTATTGTTTACAGAACAATCTTTAAGAATCATCATGACGTATCCGTTCTTTATTTTCATGCTTTATTTTGTGGCAGTGCATCCATTATTATTTATCAGCTCTGCGCTGTTAGGAATATTAATTGTATCAAGCTTTTCAGTATTGTTTTATGCAAAAAGATATTCATTTTCAGAAGCTTTCTGGGCATATTCATATAGTGTTTTTTACACTTTCGGATTGTTTTGGATCGCTCCATATTCAATCATTACAGCTCACAAAAGAGGCTGGCTGACTCGAGGTTAAGAAAAATTTCCACTACTACTATTTTATATTAATCCTGAAAAACTCCTGTTCCACTAAGCAGGAGTTTTTTTATGGTTTTGTTTTTGCCAAATAAAAACAGAAAAAGCATTCAGGAAAGCCAGAATCCATAAAGCAGGACTAGTGAAAAAACTTTCGTAACTTCTTCCGTTTGGAATTTCCACAAAAGGAACGGTAATAATTATATCCAGAAACAAAGCCGTAAGGGACATTATGATGCCAAGCTGTAAACCACTCATTTGATAGTTTTTAAAATAATAAAACTTTGCCGAACCAATGGCAAAAAATACAATCCAGATTGACACCATAAAGGACTGCCAGAAAAATGAATCTTTTACAAATAGAGTTTGTTCTAAAATATAAAAAGACAAACTAACTGCAATCCAAACCATAATACCCGAAAAAATGGCTCTGATATATTTCATCGTCTTAATTTTCAGCATTCCAAATTCCAGTTTTGGCTGTTTCTTCCGCGTAAGCGCTAAAATCTTTCGCCTTTCTTCCCAAAACTTTTTCGATATCTGAAGTAACGTTTGAGTTTCTTCCGTCTAAAACCTGTTCAAAAAGATAATTTACCAGCCAGATATGATCATCAGGAACCTGATATTCTTTCAGCATCTGCGTATATTCTTCTAAACTTAAACCCTGAAAAGTGATGTTTTTACCGCTGGCATTTGCAATTTCATTTACAGCATCTTTAAAAGTTAATAATCTTGGTCCCGTTAATTCGTATGTTTTTCCGTTATGACTTTCGTCTAAAAGGGCAGCTGTTACTACATCGGCAATATCATCGGCATCCGTAAAAGGCTCAAGTGCTTCTGCTCTTGGCAAAGCAACAACTCCATAAAGAATTGGATCTAAGAAAAAGCTTTCGCTGAAATTTTGATTGAACCAGCTCGCACGGATAATCGTCCAGTTTTTGGCATTTTTCTTTACAATGTCTTCGCAAACCTGTGCTTCTTTTTCGCCTCTGCCGGAAAGTAAAACTATTTTTTGCACGCCCGATTTTACAGCAATTTTAGTGAAGTTTTCTATCGCTTCTGCCGCAAAAGGAACAGCTAAATCTGGTTGAAACGTGATATAAACCGTGTCAATATCTTTTACGACATTTTCCCAGGTTTCAGGATTTTCCCAGTCAAATGGAATTTTTTCGTTTCGGGAACCTAATCGAATTTCAACTTCAGGGTTATTTTCTAATCTCGTTACAACTCTGCGCCCTGTTTTTCCATTAGAGCCCAGAACTAAAATTTTCTTTTTCATATCAATAGTTTTTTAAATGATTATTGATACAAAGCTGCATGGATTAAAAAGAAATCATTTGTCGCAAAAGAATTATGATTTGTTTGAAAAGAATTGCTGTTTTACTTCATTTGGACGCATTCCGAATTTTTTATGGAAGGCATTCGAAAACGAACTCAAACTTTCGTAACCCACTTCCCAAGCCGATTCCTGAACTGTTTTTTCACTTTCGCGGAGTAATTCATACGCTTTATTTAATCGTTCTTCCTGAACATATTTAAAAACCGGAATTCCAAAAAGTTCCTTGAAATTCTTCTTCAGTTTATTACTGTTGAGGCCAACCATTTGCGACAATTGCGTTATAGAAGGTGGTGTAGAATAATTAATGGTAACAATTTCTTTGGCCTGGAAAAGTTTGTTTTTATCTGTTTCAGACAAATCCGATTTTTTCTCAGAAGCTAAAAGTGCGTAGAAATGTGCCAGAAGTTCGTTAACCTGACTTTTTAAAAACAATAAACGTGTATTTCCGGTATAGTGTGTATTGAATATTTTTTGAACTGCCAATTGCATTTCGAGTGTCATATAAAATGACGGACCTTTTACAAAATGCTCTTTCGGATTTAATAATTGCGGTAAATGACTTTCGAAAATCTCTTTTTCGGCTTGGGGCAATGAATTGAGATTTTTGAGTTTAGTAAAAATACTAATGGATTGTAAAGGGGTATCGGGTTCAATTTTATGTGAGAATTCGACTTTTTGGTTTCCAAAAAAACAAATAGCCAACCCTGTTGTATTCACTAAATATTTTGTCTGTTTATTGTGTTTAATCTCTAACTCAACATTTCCCGAACCATAAAAAGCAAAACCCAGCGCATCGCCGTCGATTTCACATTTTTGAACAATTGTTTTTGTAGTATTCGAATGCTCGATTAAAACAATGCAATCATGTAATTCTAGAATATCTGTCGTCATAATTGAGGTTGAGGTTAGAATAAAAAGCTTGAAAAGTTACTATTTATTTTTTAAACCAATATTTTTTAAAAGAATGATTTTTGGTTTTTTGTGAAACGGAATGTCTTGTTTTTACTTGATTTTTAATGTTTTGTAAAAAATAAATTTAAAAAAGCTTGTTTTTTAAGACCGATCGGTCTAAATTTGCAGTGTCAAAATGAAAAAGATCATGAGTAAAGCAGAACGAACAAAACAGTTTATTATTGAAAAATCGGCTCCAATTATCAATAAAAAAGGAATGGCCGGAACTTCTCTTTCAGATATTATGGAAGCCACAAAACTGGCAAAAGGCGGTATCTACGGGAATTTCGAAAACAAAGAAGAAATCTGTACTGCGTCTTTTTTGTATTTAAGATCGCAGCTTGCTGTTAAATTAGATCATGCTCTTGCAGAAGGAAAATCGGCAAAAGAGAAACTCTATAATATATTGGCAGTTTACGGTAATAAGGAAAATATGGTTGGCGGCTGTCCGATTTTAAATTTTGGAGTAGAAGCAGATGATACTAATCCGGTAATAAAAGAACAAGTTAAAAAGGCGATCCGATCTGCGCAGAAAAGATTTTTTGATTTGGCAGAAAAAGGAATTGCTAATAAAGAGCTTACACCAGAAATTAACCCTGAACATTTTAGCATTAAAACATTTGCCATAATTGAAGGAGCAATTTTATATAGAAAAGTTTTTGATAACGAAGATCAGGTAAAAATTGTTTTAGAAAGTATTAAAACCGAATTTGAAAAATATGTTATATAACCTATTTTTTTTGAAATATTTTAGACCGATTGGTCTATTTTGTAATAAGTAAATTAATAATTAGAATGAGAAATTTAAAAGAGGATCATAAAGGATTCAGCACTATATTGGCTTTGGCCTTAATTCCGTTATCGGGTTTTGCAACCGATGTTTATCTGCCGTCGCTTCCTGCAATGGCAAAAGATTTAAATGTTTCGGCTTCGGCCGTTCAGCTTACCTTAGTATTTTTTATGTTAAGCCTTGGCATAAGTCAGATTTTTATTGGCAGTATATTAGATAGTTTTGGGCGATTCAAAATTAATATTGCTTCGCTTGCAATATTTTCATTATCCAGTTTTGTTATCGCACTTGTTCCCGATATTTATGTAATCTATGCCATGCGTATTGTTCAGGGAATTGCAATTGCGTTTATTGTAATTGCAAAACGGGCTTATTTTGTAGATTTATTTACAGGCGATAAATTAAAAAGTTATATTAGTTTGTTTTCTATAATTTGGGCAAGTGCACCCATTATAGCTCCGTTTGCAGGCGGTTATTTAGAGCATAGTTTTGGATGGAAATCAAACTTTTATTTCCTTGGATTATTATCATTCCTTATTTTACTATTAGAACTTCGCTACAGCGGAGAAACCATAAAAGAATTTCATCCGTTTAAATTAAAGTCGATTTCAAAAACCTATTCAAATATGCTGAAATCCACCGATTTTACTTTAGGATTTATAATTTTGGGAATCACTTTTGCCATAGTGATAATGTTCAATTTATCAAGTCCGTTTATAATAGAACGCATTTTTGGATATTCGGCAATAACAACAGGTTACAGCGCGCTATTATCTGGTTTATCGGTTATGATTGGCGGTATTACGGCAAAATCTCTTATCAAAATCCCTTTGGCAAAAAAAGTCGGAACAGCGATTACAATGCAGCTGGTTTTGGTTTTGCTGATGATTTTGACCTCTTCTTTACAAAGTAATATTTACACTTTAACTGCTTTTACAATGGGCTTAAATCTCTGCGGTGGTTTTATATATAATATTGTCCTTGGTTATTGCTTAAGCCGATTTTCAAAAAATGCCGGAGTTGCCAGCGGATTAACAGGCGGGGGAGCTTATATGGTCAGCGCTCTTTTTAGCTATAGTTTTGTGAATTTGTATACTGTAAAAAGTCAGTTTTTATTAGGATTGGCCAATGTTTCTTTGATCCTGATTGTTGGGATTGTTTTTATCTTTTTTAATAAATACAGAATTAAAAATGCAATTTCGTAATATAAAACTGTGAACAAGTAAACCCGACAGGTTTTAAAACCTGTCGGGTTTGTTGCGAAAATTTTGTTATGTATTTGAAACAGCATCAATCGATTCACATAAAATAGAAACCGCTTTTTCCATTTCTTCTTTTTCTAAATGTCCAAATCCTAAACGTGTAGCCGTAAGATCTTTGGTTTGGTATAAAATGGTTTTAGGCAGAAATAATCCTTTTGAGGCACATTCTTTTTGAAGCGTTATTAAATTAAATGTATCAAGCCATTCAATCCAAACGGCTAGTCCGCGCAAAGGGATTTTAAATTTAATTTTAGAATTTAATTTTTCATTTAACAAGGAAACGAAATAATCCCGGCGTTCTTTATATATCTTTTTATTCTTTTTTGAAAGCCTGTGCACTTCACCTTCATTAATCCATTCAGATAAAACCTGTTCTTTTAGAACATCAATTCCAGGTTCTAGGATGTTTTGATATTTTTCTAATTCCGATATAAATTCAGAAGGCGCCGCCACAAAACCATAACTAAATCCAGAAGGAAGCGATCTTCCAAAAGAACCAATATAAACCACTTTTTGATTGGAATCAAAAGCAGCTAAAGGCAGGATTGGATTATTATCATAATGGAAATCAAAATCGTAATCGTCCTCCAAAATAACAAAACCGTATTGGCTGGCTAATTCCAAAACTTCCATTCGTCTTTTGGCACTTAAGGAAATTGTCGTTGGATAATGGTAGTTGGAAGTAAGATATAATACTCTGATTTTTGATTCTTTGCAGATTTCTTTTAGTCGTTTCGTATCAATTCCGTCCTGATCAACCGGAATCGTAATAATCTGCGCTCCGGTATTGGTCAAAGTCATATTCGAAATATAATAACCCGGAGATGCTACGACTACTTTGTCACCAGGAGAAATAAGAGCTTTAGTAACGAGATACAAACTAATTTCATGGCTGCTTGTAGTGAGAAGGCTGGAGGTAGAGATACGCAAACCCCGCGTAAGATTTAAATAGTTAGAAAAATGGGTTTTAAAATTTAAATGGGATTGAATCTGGATTTGCTCGTAAGTTTTGGACGTTTTCTGCCTTTTTAATTTTGAAACATAAAGCCTTGCTAAAATCTCATTTTGAACCAATCTTAAATCGGGCATTCCGTCATTAAACTGATACGGAAGATTACTGGTTTCTGTGGGGTTTTCAAGTATTGTTGATTTTTTAAAAGTAAATCCAATATTATTTTCTGAATGTTTTTGATTGGAAGGAGCAATAAATTCGTCTTTATTTTTTTGCTTATGCTGAGACAATATAAATGTCCCTTTATTTGGCAGAGTTTCAATCCAGCCCTGTGATTCCAGATCCTGAAAAGCTTTAATTAACGTATTTCGGTTTACAGAAAGCTGTCTGCATAATATACGCGTGCCCGGAAGTTTTGTTCCTTCGGGAAGAAATCCGGTTTGTATCGCTTTTATAAATTCAAAAACGATTTGCAGATAGATTGCTGTATTTTCTTCAGGCTTAATCTGAATGAAGCTTTTAAAAGGAATTTCAACCGGACTACTCATAATTACAAAACTGGTATACTTTATTAGTACGGCAAGGTACTACTTTTGCAAAAATTTTAAACCAAAATGAAAAAAATCTATTTTGCAGTCTTTACATTAGTTTGCACAAATTTTTATGCCCAAACCAAAAGGGATTCTATTATAGAAATTGATGAAGTCATCATTCACGAAAACCGCTTAAGCACGCCAATTTCTAAACAAAACAGAAACGTATACGTTATAAACAGCGAAACAATAAAAAAATTACCGGGACGAACTTTACAGGAAGTTTTGCAATATGCTAATGGAGTCGATATTAGACAAAGAGGGCCATTTGGTGGTCAGGCCGATGTAAGTGTTGACGGCGGAAGCTTTGAACAAACAGTAGTTTTGCTAAATGGAGCTAAAATTATTGATTCGCAAACAGCTCATAATATGCTTAATCTGCCTCTTCCGGTAGAAGTTATTGAAAGAATTGAAGTTTTACGTGGTCCGGCTGCGAGAATTTTTGGAATTAACAGTTTAACAGGAGCGATAAATATCATTACAAAAAAACCAACCGATTCTGGATTTTTGGTAAGTACATATGCAGGATCTAATTTTGAAAAAGATACTCAGGATACAGGCGACACTTTTTATGGAGGCGGTATTCAGGCCGGAGCTGTTTTAGGGAAAGAAAAACAACAGCATTCTATTTTTGCATCGCATGATAAAAGCAACGGATACCGTTACAATACCGGATTTGAAAACAATAAATTATTGTATCAGGGAAATGTGCAGATCAATGATTCTAACGAAATTTTAGGTTCATTTGGTTATGTAAAAAACGGATTTGGTGCCAACGGATTTTACGCTGCACCGGGCGATAGAAATTCAACTGAAATAGTACAAACTACATTTGCCAATATTCAATCGAAACATGCTATTACAGACAGATGGAAAATTATGCCGAGAGTTACCTACAGATATAATTATGATGATTACAGGTATTTAGGAAACGGGAATTTGAATGCAGGAAGAAGTCAGCATTATACAAACTCTATTGCCGCAGAATTAAACTCTTCTGTTAAAACAGAAAATGGTGAAATTGGTTTTGGCGCCGAATTTAGAAATGAGGATATTCATTCGTCTAATATTGGGGATCACGATCGTGAAAATGTTGGACTTTATGCCGAATACAGAACGTATTTTTTTGAAAAATTAAATGTGAATGTGGGGACTTATTTAAACTACAATTCAGATTACAAATGGCAGATTTATCCTGGAATTGATGCGAGTTATGAATTCACGGAGGAATTTAAGATTATTGGAAACATCGGCACAAGCCAAAGAATTCCTTCTTTTACAGATTTATATCTAAATCAGCGCCCGGGAAATATTGGAAATCCTGATCTTGATTCTGAAAATGCTTTTCAAAGTGAAGTTGGGTTTAAATTCAACAGAAAAAGCTTAAATCTTAATGTGAATTATTTCTACAGAGAAATAAGTAATTATATCGATTGGACGCGTATGACAACGGCAGTGCCATGGCAGAGTCAAAACTACGGTGATTTGATTACAAACGGAATCAACATGCGCGGAACTTATAAAATTGATCTTTCTGCCGATTCTAAATTGAATTTCACTTTAGGATATTCGTATTTAGATTCTAAATTTAAAGATACACGTTCTGAACCATTTTCTAAATATTTGATTTCTTCTTTAAAACACCAAATTACAAACACAATTGATTTTCAGCATAAAGATTTTTCAATTTTGTTTGCGACTCGTTTTAATGAAAGAGTTACGGGAGCTTCTTATTGGATAAATGATTTTAGGGTAAGTCAGTCAGTTAAGAAATTTACATTTTTTGTAGATGCTCAAAATATCTTTAATGCGACTTATTTTGAGGTTGGAGCATTTCCGCTGCCGTCAAGATGGTTTAGTGCGGGAGTAAAATTTGTTAGTTTTTAAATTATAAAGGTTAGTTATATAAAAAGGGAAGACGTTTAATGTCTTCCCTTTTTTTGTTTACCATAATTTTTATTGTGAGTAGAAACGAAATATTCTCGGCTTGAAACCTAAACCTTAAAAATCATTTTCTTTTTATAGAAAATCCAAAGTATTACTGACCAGAAAACAGCATATAAAAGCGCATAAGCTAATGATGCATTTAATGGATTTTCAAAACAAGGCGCAATTCCATGTTTATAAATTAAAGTGAGTACACTGATATCTTCTCCGCCTGTTTCCGGATTTTGAACTTGAATAGAACCAAGAACCCTCGGAATTATTCCCGAAAAGAAAAACACAATCATAGGATTGACTCCCCAGATTAAAAACAGTTTAGCCCATTTTTTATAACCCTGAATGTCGATTATATAATACAATAAACTTAAACATAAAGTGGCGATTCCGGCAGTGTACAATACATAAGAACTTGTCCAAAGCGATTTATTGATTGGAAAAATGATATTCCAAAGCAAACCTCCAATTAATAAAATAACTCCTGTAACTGCTGTCTTTTTTAGAATTTCAGTTCTGCTTATTTGAAAGTTCAATAACTGTCCAATATACATTCCAAGAATTCCAGTGCCAATAGCAGGCAGTGTGCTTAAAATTCCTTCCGGATCCCAGGTTTTAGAAACGCTCCATAAATGTCCGTTTAAAAGTGTATTGTCTAACCCAGCGGCAAGATTAGTGCCTTTGTCAAAATTAGCGGGACCAAATCCAGGAACGGGAACGAAGGCCATTAAAAGCCAATACCCAATTAAAAGTACTGCTAAAACAAGAAGCTGCGTTTTTAAATTTGTTTTTAGATATAGAATAGATGTAAAGAAATAGACAATTGCAATTCGCTGCAAAACGCCTGGTATTCGAGTATCTTCAAAATGTTCCAAACCGCTGAAGGCTAAAGAAAGCAGTATTATAAAAATTCCAACCGCAAGAATGGTTTTGACTTTCATCGTAAAGTTTCCTAAAAGGGCATAAGCGACTGCAAATGCAATAACCAATCTTACTGCTAATAACGGAATTCCTTCGAGACCAAATAAATGGATTCTGCTGAAAACGCTCAAGAACAATCCTAAACAGAAAATTCGCAGCGAACGAACCAAAATTTTATTAAAAACCGCTCCGTCAAAATATTTTACCGGCATTGCAAAAGGTATTGCAGTTCCCATTATAAAAACAAAAAACGGGAATACTAAATCAGTCGGTGTACAGCCGTGCCATTCGGCGTGTTCTAACGGCGGATATATCGAAGACCAGCTTCCCGGATTATTTACTATCGTCATCAATAAAATAGTAAATCCTCTAAATACATCGAGCGAGGTTAAACGTTCTTTTGTCATTGGTTATGTTTTTTTAGATGGTTTGTTTTTTTGGAAGAATAAAGAGGAGAGACGTTTGTCTGGATTATTTTATTATTGCTTCCTGTATTATTTTTTGAATTTCTTCTCTGATTTTTCCTTTGGCTAATTTATTCTCGTCATTTATAACTTCTGGATAAGTTCTGTTGGATAGAAATACATATACAATTTCAGTTTCGGGGTCAACCCAGGCCATGTTTCCGGTAAATCCGGTGTGACCAAAACTAGATTCC
Source organism: Flavobacterium sp. HSC-32F16 (assembly GCF_024171645.1). Classification (GTDB taxonomy): domain Bacteria; phylum Bacteroidota; class Bacteroidia; order Flavobacteriales; family Flavobacteriaceae; genus Flavobacterium. The sequence continues at coordinate 271,507 of NZ_JALKAC010000004.1, forward strand.
GAAACACAGCCGCAGGTTGGTCCGTCTTTACCAATTCTTTTATCAAAACCCAAACCTCTTAAAACGCCTTTGTCTTTATAATAGCAGGTATTAAATGCATCGAAAGTCTGTGGGGAAAAATATTGAATACCTCCGTAATTTCCTTTTTGTAAAAACAACTGCATCATTTTAGCAACGTCCATGGCATTAGAAAAAATTCCGGCGTGGCCTGCAACACCGCCTTCCATTGCTGCTGCCATATCATGAACATAACCCTGAATAGTCTGATGTCTGAAATAATTATCGATTTCAGTAGGAGCAATGCTGTTTTTTTCGAATTTATCCAGCGGATTGTAAAGCGTGTAATTCATTCCCAGCGTGTTGTAGAAATTCTCTTTGCTTAAATCTTCCAGTTTTTTATGTGTTTTTCTTTCTAAATATTCTTTTAAAATGATGAAAGTAAAATCACTGTATTTGTATTCAACTTTAGGAGATACGGGACTATCGGCAATGATTTTCATAATCGTGTCGTGATAGTCATTTCGAATATAAAGATTATCGGCTGCTTTTGTGGTAAAGCCGTTTTCAGCTGTTTTTCGATAGTATTTTTCAGAAGGATTAGTATTGCTGTCTAATGTTGCTTTGTAAAATGGAATCCATGCCTGAAGTCCTGCATAATGCGATAACAAATCTTTAAAAATGATATTTTCTTTGTTTGTTTTGGCAAAAAAAGGCAGCATATCCTTCAATTTGGTGTCCAGCGTTACTTTATTTTTATCATACAATTGCATCACATTTGGCAGTGTCGAAATCATTTTTGAGATTGAAGCGACATCATACAAATCAGTATTGGTTACTTTTTTTCCGTTATCGTATGTCTGGGATCCGTATGATTTCTGGAAAATCACATTTCCTTTTCGGGCAACCAAAACCTGCATTCCCGGAGCCATTTTTCCATCAATTGCTTTTTGGGCTACAGCATCAATTTTTGAAAGAATCGCTGGGTTCATATTAACATTTTCAGGAGCGGTAAAAGCCAGACGATTTAGCTTTTCAGTAGTCAATCCGTCATTTACCTTAAAAGAAGTATTAATTGAAACGGGCAGTTTTCCTTTGGCTTCAATGGCTCCAAAAAGTAATTCGGCAGAAACAACCTGACTAATATCTGAATTTTGGTAAGAAACCACTAAACCTTCAATATCATCAAAATCAGTAATAGACAATAATGAATATGGTTTGGCAAAAACATCCAGAATTACTTTATTGTGTTTCGCGATTTCTTTTAACCAAAGCATTTCAGCTAAGGTAAATTCTTGCTTTTCCCAAGGTTTATTCACCTTATGAAAACTTATAATTACTTTGTCAAATTTTTTCAATTCCTGATTCAGACTATCAAGATTATTGTCCTTAACTTCTGTGATTTCTGTATATTTTTTTAAAGTAGAGACAAAAGCGCTGTTGGTGTCATCACCTAATTTTATGTAAGCAATTTTCTGATCCAGTTCTTTTATCGGAAGAATTTCTTTTTCATTTTTTAAAACGGTAACCGCATTTTCATACAATTGATAATGCAAAGCGTCATTTTGTGACGGATTAAGATCATTGTAAATATTTGCCATGTCAATAGGCTTGTAATGATTTAATCCGGCTTTGTATTTATAATGCAGAATTTTTTTAACCGAATGTGCTAAACGTTCTTCAGTTATAGTGTTGTTAGTGTAAGCTTCTTCTAATTTTTGGACGGCTGCAGGAACATTTTCTGGACACAATAAAATGTCATTTCCGGCCAAAAGCACTGCAATTTCTAATTCTCCCGGGCCTTTAAAATTTGATGCGCCTTTCATAGCTAAACCATCTGTAAAAATTAAACCTTCAAAACCTAATTCTTTTTGAAGCAGATTGGTAACCACATTATAAGAAGCCGAAGAAGGCAGATTTGGAGTTGGTTCTAAACTTGGAATATTAAGATGCCCAACCATTACGGATACTAAACCTTCATCAAATAATCGTTTATAAGGATACAATTCAACTAAATCAATTCTTTCTTTTGAAAAATTTACCAAAGGCAATGCGTGATGCGAATCGGTTGCGGTATCGCCGTGTCCGGGAAAATGCTTTCCGGTACTGAAAACGCCTTGACTTTGCACGCCTTTCATTAAAGCAGCAGCTTTGTTGGCTACATTCACTTTGTCTTCGCCAAAAGAACGATTTCCAATAATTGGGTTTTTAGGATTGGTGTTGATGTCCAAAACGGGAGCAAAATTGAAATGGATTCCAATTCGCTTGTTTTCAATGGCCATGTTTCGGCCCACTTTTTCAATTAATTTTAAATCCTGAATTGCACCCAAAGTCATATTCCAAGGATAACGGTACGTCGAATCTAAACGCATTGCTAATCCCCATTCTGCATCAATCCCTACAAATAAAGGAACTTTTGCTTTTGACTGATATAAGTTGGTTAATTTTGCCTGACGAACTGGACCGCCCTGAAAAAAGATAACGCTTCCTACTTTGTATTCTTCAATTAAATTTTTGACTTGATTGACATGAACGGAATCTTTATTGGAATAAGCCGAAATCATAAACAGCTGTCCTACTTTTTCGCGAAGCGGCATTTTGCTGTAAATGCTGTCAACCCAAGCCGTTTCTTTATCTGAATCTTCAAAAAACGTTTTTTTTGCAGATTTGTCTTCTTTGTAAACAACAGTGTCTTTTAATGGAATGTCTTTTTTTGAATCTGTAATTGCATTGTTTTTTTTGACAGCGCAATTGGTGATTAAAAATAAAAATGAAGCACAAAGGCTGATCTTTATGATGTAATCTTTCATAGTAATATGTTTTAAACCATTTGAAGGTTAATTTTCGGCCTTCAATGGTTAGTAAATTATTGTGTTTTTAAGCGGCTTAAAAACTTATTTTTTCATGGCTTCGAGAACTTGTAAGGAATAATCCTAAATAGGTAATTAATCCGTTTAGTACAATTAATTCATTGTCGAAAACGTATCCTGAAAACAGCAGTTTCGAATTTTCATTTATTAAATAGGTAAGAAAAGGTGCAAGGAGACAAATAAACGGTACTAACTTGTCATTTACATGTCTTGATTTCTGGAACAATCCAAAAGCATATAATCCTAATAACGGACCGTAAGTGTAAGAGGCAACTTTAAAAATCATTCCCACAACTGAGCTGTCGTTAATAGAATTAAAAATAAGAATGATGAAAAATATTAATGCCGAAAAGCTGATGTGTACCAAATGCCGGGTTCGAACTGTATTTTTTTTATTGCTGTTTTCGGCTTTGTCCATGCCTAAAAAGTCAACGCAAAAAGAGGTTGTTAATGCTGTTAAAGCTGAGTCAGTAGTGGCAAAAGTGGCAGCAATAATTCCCAGTAAAAATACAATTGCCGGAACTACGGCCAAATGATTTAAGGCGATTTCCGGAAAAAGTAAATCGGTTCTTGGTTTGCCTGTAACTAAATCAGTTGGAACTGCGATTCCGTTTTTATTTGCATAAATGTATAGCAGGGCACCCACACTTAAAAAGAAAATATTGATAATCACGAAGATTCCCGTAAACGTAAACATGTTTTTTTGTGCTTCGCCAATGTTTTTACAGCTCAGGTTTTTTTGCATTAAATCCTGATCCAGACCTGTCATGGCGATGGTTACAAACATTCCGCCCAATATTTGTTTTACAAAGTGGAATTTACTTCCAAGGAAATCATCAAAGAAAAATATCTTAGAATAGTTACTGTTTTTTACTTCTTCAAATGCGCTGACGGCACTTAAATCCATGCGGTCGCAGATAAAATAAATAGTAAGAAAGACAGAGGTTACAAGAAAAAAGGTTTGTAAAGTATCGGTAATAATAATTGTTTTCAGTCCGCCTCTGTAAGTATAGGAAAAAATAAGCAGCAGTGAGATTAATACGGTAAAGGCAAAAGGAATATGATAATAATCAAATACAAATCGCTGCAATACAATAACCACTAAATAAAGTCTGAATGCTGAACTTATGGTTCTGCTGATTAAGAAGATAGAAGCGGCCGTTTTATAGCTGAAAAAACCCATTCTCTGTTCTATATAACCGTAAATTGAGGTTAAATTCATTCGGTAATAAAGAGGCAGTAATAGTTTTGTAATAACAATAAATCCAAGTGCATTACCCAATACAAACTGGAAATATTTGAATTGTTCACCGCTTGGCGCGCCAACTTCTCCGGGTACGGATATAAAAGTAACTCCGGAAAGAGCAGTTCCAATCATTCCAAAAGCAACTAAATACCATTTAGAATTTTTATTGGCTGTAAAAAAAGCTTCGTTTCCGCTGTCTTTTCTGCTCACTCGGTGTGAGATATAGAATAATGTTCCGAAATAAACGATAATAAGAAGAAGGATGGTACTTGGTGTCATTTTATAGTTTTGGTGGTTTTGGTTTTTTTATAAATAAACGGCTTTTTTTAATTGACCTGACGGTTTCAATCCAGAAGCCTCGGTAGACGGGATTAAAACCTGTCAGGTCGCCGTTAAAAACTCAAAAAATGAAAATTCAGTTTTTTGATTTGTATAAATCTATAAAAAGATTTTAATAGTGCGGTTTTTAGATTTCCTGATTTTTGTTTTGAGACAATAAAACAGCTCTTACGCTTTTGTGTTTTTGCAGTAATTCTTCGGCTAAATCATATTCAATATTTAGTTCTTCCATAATCATTTTGATACCGCGTTTCACCAGTTTTTCGTTAGACAGCTGCATGTCGACCATTTTGTTGCCTTTTACTTTTCCTAATTTGATCATTACTGATGTAGAGATCATATTTAAAGTCAGTTTTTGAGCGGTTCCTGCTTTCATTCTGGTGCTTCCGGTTAAGAATTCAGGTCCTACGATTAATTCAATCGGGTAATCGGCTTCCTGAGCAATCAGTCCGTTGCTGATGCAGGAAATACTTCCTGTTTTAATGTTGTATTCTTTGGCTTTTTTTAAAGCTCCTAAAACATACGGTGTATTTCCAGAAGCTGCAATTCCGATGATCATATCCAGACTTGAAATTTCAAATTTGGCTAAATCTTTCCATGCTTGTTCCGTATCGTCTTCAGCATTTTCAACTGCTTTTCTAATGGCAGTATCGCCTCCGGCAATAATTCCGATAATCATATCATGCGGTACGCCAAATGTAGGCGGACATTCTGATGCATCCAGTATTCCAATTCGTCCTGAAGTTCCGGCGCCAATATAAAATAATCGGCCTCCAAGCTGCATTTTTTTTACGATTGCTTTAACCAGTTTTTCGATTTTAGGAATCTGCTCTTCTATAATATGGGGTACTTTTTTGTCTTCGGTGTTGATGTTGGTAAGAAGTTCTTTCACGCTCATTTGATCCAAGTCTTTGTACAAAGATTCTTGTTCAGTTTCAGGATTTTTATTTTTCATTTTTCTTTTCTTTTTTGGTTTTGAAACAGCAGTTTCTGATATTTATGATTTTGATATTTTATATGAAGTTCCTCTATTTTATAAAAAAAGCAGGTTTGAATAAATTTAAATTTTCTGAAAAGCTTGATTTAATAGAGTAAATAGGGTTTTCTCATGATTTGAAAAGCTTCTAAATCTTTTTTCCAGCTTTCTCGAATTTCTTTTTCTGAAACTCCCGATTCGATTTGATGCTGCAGTTTTTTCGTTCCGGCAAGTTTGGTAAAAAAAGCATTAAAGAATTTCGTTTTATCGCTTGTATTTTGATAGGCTTTAAGCAGCCATTTTAATTCTAATTTTGTGAGTTTAGGATAAGAGGTTAAATCTTCACCAAAACATTCTTTTCCGTTATAAAGCGGGTCTTTGGCTCCAAAATTGGGTTTTGGGGTAAAAGTGAAATTGGTTTTTGTTAAATAGGGAGAGCCATAAATTTGAAATTGTTTTTCAGTGCCTCGCCCCATGCTTACGTTTGTTCCTTCAAAAAGGCATAAACTCGCATATAGATTTATAGATTGATCATTTGGCAGGTTTGGAGATGGTTTTACCAATAAACTGTATTCCATTTTTCGGTTATAATTAACACAAGGAATAACGGTTAGTTTGCATTTTACACCATCTTTAAGCCACTTTTGACCGTTTGTCATTTGTGCATATTCGCCAATCGTCATTCCATGCAGAAGAGGAATAGGGTGCATGCCTACAAAACTGGTGAATCCTTTTTCTAAAAGCGGACCGTCAACAATACTTCCGTTAGGATTTGGGCGGTCCAGAATTATGAGCGGTACATTGTTTTCTGCGCAAGCTTCCATTACATAATGCAAAGAAGAAATATAAGTGTAAAAACGGGCACCTACATCCTGTAAATCAAAAATCATAATATCGATTCCGGCTAATTGTGCAGGTTTTGGTTTTTTATTGTCTCCATAAAGAGAGATTATTGATAGACCGGTTTTAGGGTCTTTACCGTCAACGATATGTTCGCCGGCATCGGCAGTTCCTCTAAATCCGTGTTCAGGAGCAAAAATAGTTTGTATCATAACTTTCTTCTCTAATAAAAAATCGACCAAATGGGTTTTGTCAGACAAAATTCCGGTTTGATTGGTTACAATTCCTATTTTCTTATCCTTTAAAAGCGGTAAATATTTCTCATAATTATCGGCACCGGTTTTAATTGCGGGCGGATTCATTTTTGATGTATTGTTTTCTGTAACTGCCGAAACGGAATTGGAATAAGTAGAGGTAAAGATGAAAGAAGTTACAATAAGAACACTTTTTGCTATGAATTTTATCATTTTAATTACAGTTAATAGTTAAGGCAAATAAGGACTAATAAAATTAGTTTATTATTGATTGCTATTTGATGTTTTTTTGATGGTTGTTGTGTGGTATTGCAGCAGATATCTGATTTTGTTCAGATTAAGATTTTATTCGTCATTTTTATCTTCACTTAAGTGATGAAAAAAAGATTTTTAAATACTGCCTCTGGTAAATTTAGGTTCCAGAGGCAGTTTATTATTGTAGGGGCAAAATGTTATTATGATTTTAGAATTACCAGCCAGGGTTTTGTTTTAAATCTACACCTTGAGCTTTGTATAAATCGATATCATTGGTAGGGATATTCATTAAATAATGTTTTGGTTCGAATGTTCTGGTGCTGACAGGATAAATTTTTACGTATCCGTTTGCATCAACCACAGTTTGTGATCCAACAGGAGTTCCAATTCTTGCACCCAGATTTACATCAGGGTTTTTATTTGTATCTAAATAATCTCCTTTTTTCCAACGGTAAATATCGGCTTGTCTTAGAGTTGTCCAGCTCATGAATTCAATTTGACGTTCGCGGCGAACTTCCCAGATTAAAGGATTTACAACTCCCGAAAGCTGCTCTAAAGCCGAAGTTCTTCTTGGGTCGTTAATTTGTACTCCTCCAGCAGAAGCAGTAACACCGTCAGTAGTCAAAGGTGCAATTCCGGCACGAGTACGTACTTTATTGATAGATAAATCAAGATCTGAGTTAGTAGCAGTTCCTAATTCGGCGCAAGCCTCAGCATAATTTAAATATACTTCACTTAATGTAAATAATGGCGCATCCGTATAGTTACGTCCTCCGGTTGTAACATCAGGACCAGTTGTTGCCGGATTGTTGTACAATTCAAATACATACCCCGACATTGAAACTAAAGCTGTTGTTCCAAAAGGTTTTCCTTTGTAACCATAATTAGCCGGATTTACTGTTTTTGCAAAACGCGGATCTCTGTTTGCAAATGTTTTAGCAACAGTTTCGTCACCAGTAAATTGACTGTTTCCAGTTTGCTGAATTGGCAGTCCGTTTGTAGTTACGTAACTGTCTGCAGCCCATTTTGTTAAACCATACTGAATAGTTGAGGTATTGGTGTAGTTTTGAAGAGAGTGCATTAATACGTTTGTTAAATAACGTTTTGCCAAAATAACTTCTGTATTTCCAAGCAATTCAACTGAGTTATAAAGTGATTTCCAATCGGCATTTAATTTATAAGCCGGATTGTTCATAATCGCTGACGAAGCTGTTTTTGCTTTGTTAAGATATGCGCTTCCATCTTGACCTAAATGGTATTTTCTGTATGTTCCTTCATAAAGACAAGCGTTGCTTAAAGCGGCATAAGCGGTGTATTTATTAACTGTAACATTTTTATCATCAGCCGGAAGCATTAAGTTTGCAGCTTCTTCTAACTCGGCAATTACTTTGTCTATGATTTCTGCTCTTGGTTTTGCCGGAGCATATACTTCTGCATCCCCCTGAGCTAAAAATTGATCCGTGTAAGGAACGTCTCCAAATTTTTGTACTAAACGGAAATAGGTATATGCTCTAAAGAATTTAGCAACCCCAATGTAGTGGTTCTTCTTTTCCTGAGGCATTCCAACAGCAGGTACTTTTTCTAACATTAAATTGCAGCGGCGAATAAGGGTGTAATATTCGTTCCAGGAATAAACATTTGTTGTAGACGCTGTAATTGGCATTTGATAAAAAGTAAAAGCCGATAAATTGTCATCTACTCTGTAATCGCTTCCGTGATAATAGAAAAAAGAAAGTCCAATTGTGGTTCCGTTTCCATATCCGTAAAAAGTATCATAGTTCAACCACGAAAAGGTTTTTACATTGTCTTCTGACTGCCAGAAGTTGTCGTTTGTAAATTTATCTGCAGGATCATCTGTTAAATAATCTGAACAGCTGACTGCGGTCATTGATGTTGCGGCAACAGCAAATAGAAGCAGAAATCTTGATTTTATATTTGATTTTTTCATTTTAAAAGTTTTGTATTGTTAGGATTAGAAAGATAGCTCAACACCAAAAGAAACGGTTTTGGTATATGGATAAGCTCTTCCCCAGAAAACTTCTGTTTCATCAATTTCCGGATCAACAGGAAGACGTTTATCTGCCCAGGTTGCTAAATTTTCGCCTGATGCATAAATTCTTACTTTCTCTAAATGAGCTCTTTTTACAATTTCTGCTGGAAGTGAATATCCTAGAGTAACATTTTTTAAACGGAAATATGACATATCTAATAAATATCTTGTAGAGGTAACAAAGTTGTTTGAACCTGAAGTACCTGAACCAAGAGTATTGGCTTCATTTCCATAATATGGGTTTGGCCAGTAAGCCTGAGTATTTTCTGGTGTCCAATAATCAGCTTGGTTTGCATACATTTGCTGAGGCGCACGGTAAAAAGGCAGTACAGCATCTGAAGCCGCCCAGTAATCACGTTTACCAACTCCCTGGAAGAAACCAGAAACATCAAATCCGCGGTATTTCCCGCCTAATGTTATACCATATTTATAACGAGGAGTAGTATTACCAATTTTTTTCAAATCTCCGTGATCGTCAGCTGTTCCTGCACCACGAGTAATGGCTCCGTCTCCGTCAAGATCTACATAATGAACGTCTCCTGCTCCGTATTTAAAGTTACCAACCATTGTTTTAGAATAATCAACACCATTAACCGTTTTACCGTTATTGGTAATTACATCATCAGATTGAAGAAGCCTGTCGCTGGTTAAACCCCAAATCTGGCCAATTTCGTAACCATCATAATATGGATATGTAGTAGGTGTAACTAAAGCTAATAATTTAGAACTATTGTTCCATTTTGTAATAACCGATTTATAATCAGATAAAGCGACATCAACAAATACCGAAGCACTTTCGCTTAATTGTTTATTGAAATTTAAACCAAGTTCCCATCCTCTTGTTCTCATGTTTCCTGAGTTAGTTTGAGCGGCAGATTGTCCAAATGAACCAGGAAGAGTTATGCCAGGAGCAAGCATTCCTTTTGTATCACGCTGGTACCAGTCAAACGAAGCACCAAGCATATCAAATATTTTAATGTCAATACCTAAGTCTTTTGTATATACTTTTTCCCATGTTAATGTTGGGTCAACGTTAGTTGGTAATCCGGTTGATGGAGGTAAAGTACTTCCGCTGTTTATCCACGAAGGATTTGTTGAATTTAATACAGATAAGAAAGCATTGTTTCCTACGTTTTGATTTCCAATTGCTCCAATAGAACCACGTATTTTAAGATCGTTTAACCAGCCTCGTGTGCCTTCCATGAATTTTTCATTCACAATTTTGTATCCAACAGAAGCAGAAGGGAAGAAGCCCCATTGTTCGTTTGTTGGGAATCTTGAAGAACCATCGTAACGAGCATTAAGTTCTAGTAAATAAATTCCGTTATAATCATAATTTACGCGCGCAAAGAAACCTGCAATAGAATAGGTTGTTTCGGCTGGATTAAGAGTTGTATTGGCAGATCCAGAAACAAATTGCTCACCAACGGCAAGATTAAATTCTGGCTTTGATTTGTCTAACAAAGTATTTCTTCTGGCGTAATTACGAGAGAAATCCTGCCACTCAGAGTTAAATCCTGCCAAGAATTTAAAGTTATGACCGCCAAATTGTTTTTTGTAGTTACCGTATATATTTACAACATTTGTAGTCGATTCTGATTTTGACTGTGCTACATAATCATTCCCGGCTTCAAGAGTTGCAGGTGTAGCGTTTTGAATTGTAGTGGCATCATACGGCATAGCAGACCAGCTGTCCCAAGCCAGGAATTTACCGCCATTTTGTTTTCTGTTGTAAAACTCGGTTACATTACTTACTTCAGCTATAATGTTGAAATCCTTTGTAATATCTGCTGTAAGCTTAGCACTCAATCTGTTATTACGTTTGATATTCTCATTTCTGGATGCATTTGATAAATATCCTCCTGCAGTACGAAAATTATATCCTTTGTAAGTTCCAAAGTTTGGAAAATATTGTCCCCAGCGAAGTGCGTAACCAAAATAACCTCCGTAACTAGTGTCATCAGTACCAGAACCTCCATAATAGTTAAAAGGCTGATCGTAAGTACTGTTAATTGTCATTACTTTAAAATCACCAGTAAGCCAGTCGGCTAATTTTGTAGTGAACCCCAAGTTAATGTTTGTTCTCTGTCTTTTTTCCTGATTTACTCTCAACATACCATCTTGATTAGTAAGAGCAATAGAAGCGAAGAAAGAACTTTTTTCTCCTAAATTACCTTGTGCAGATAAGTTGTGCGTAGTCTGCAGCGCATTACTTGCATATAATTCTTTATTAGCATCCCAAACTCTGTAAAAATAAGGAGTACCATTTTTAATTTCCCAATCTTCACCATAAACCATTTCATTGCTGGTACGATTATTTGCATACTTTTCTTTCCAGTTTTTAATTCCGGCCAATAAAGTATTATAATTTGCACCAAAAATCTCAGGGACAGCACCATCTGTACGAGTTCCTGCTGCAACTAATCCCGGAATTTCTTCAGTAGGATCTAAGAATTTTAAAGTAGAAATAGGATTAGTAAAAGCAGTATTAGCCGAATAAGAGAATCTCACTTTTCCTTCTCCCGTTTTTCCTCCTTTAGTAGTAATAAGTACAACCCCAAATGCGGCACGCGCTCCATAAATAGAAGCTGAAGCGGCATCTTTCAGCACCGTCATCGTAGCAATGTCATTGGGATTAATAAGGGATAAATCTGTAGGTATACCATCAACCAATATTAAAGGAGCATCAGAGCCATTAATAGTACCTGCTCCACGAATATTAATAGTTGCAGTACGGTTAATATTCCCTGAGTTAAAACTAACATTAACTCCGGGCGTAGTGCCTTGCAAAGCTTTACTAACATCAGTAAGCGGTCTGCTTCCAATTGTTTTAGCTACATCGATTGAGGCAACAGCGCCGGTTAAGTTTGTTTTCTTTTGAGAAGAGAATCCCACGACTACAACTTCATCTAATTTTGAAGTGCTTTCAGAAAGATCAACGTTGACTTTTTGCTGTCCTTCAATTTTTACTACAGAGGTTTCAAAACCCATATAGCTAAATACAAGGCTTCTTCCAGGTGCGATGCTGATGCTGTAGTTTCCATCAAAATCGGTGGTTGTGCCATTTGATGTTCCCTGAATCAGGACCGTAACTCCGGGAATTGGAATTCCGTCAGCTTTGCTTTTTACAGTTCCAGTGATTGTTTTTGTTTGCCCAAATGTTGCTTGAATGAACAAAACCAACAATGAAATAAGAAATAATTTTTTCATGATTATTTGGTTTTTTTAATGGTTGTTGAGCAAATATATTTATTTATTGCATACAAATGCAGTATTTTGTAATTAATTTCAAAAATTAACTAAAATAACGCAAAATAACGCAGTTTTTATATGTTAATTTTTTCTGATTTTATTTTTATGATTAAAAAACGCAAACTATTGCAGTTTCTGCTTAATCCTACGCGTCCAATAGAATTATTTGATATATTTGTGCTGAATTTTAACTTTTTAAAAAATGCTGAAAGCCGAAAGACATAAATATATAATGACTAAGCTTGTTGAAGAACAGAAAGTTGTCACAACTGATTTAGCTTTGGCTCTGGATTTGTCTGAAGATACCATTAGAAGGGATTTAAACGAACTTGACAGCAAGAAACTGCTGGAAAAGGTTTATGGCGGAGCCGTTGAGATTAAAGAAAAATCGGCAGATGTTTTTAATATAAGTATTTCGGGTGAAGAAGAAAAAAAGCAAATCGTAACAAAAGCATTGTCATTACTTCATGATGACCAGGTTATTATAATGAGCGGTGGAAGTACAAATTTGGTGTTTGCAAAACTTATTCCTTCTGATTTAAAAGCTACAATATATACGTATAGTCTTCCCATTGCAATGCAATTGTCACAACATCCCAATATAGATTTAATATTTATTGGAGGCAAGATGCAGAAAAACGCAATGGTTACAATTGGTATGGATGTAATTCAGGTTGTGTCTAAAATTAAGGCCGATATTTGTTTTATAGGAGCCAGTAGTATTAATATAAAACAAGGGCTTACAGAAGTGGGTTATGAAGTCTCAATGGTTAAAAAAGCTATGATAGAAGCTTCTGACAGAGTTGTGTCGATGTTTTCTTCCAATAAATTAAATACCAAAATGCCTCATGTTGTATGCGATTTAAATCAGCTTGATACTATTGTTACCAATCTGGATCCAGAAGACGTAAGATTGGAAGAATATAGAAAATCTGGGGTATTTATATTATAATTTAAAAATTCAATCAAACTTTTCTGCGTTTTTTTGCGTTATTTAAATTTAATTTTGTTAAATAACGCAAAATAATGTATTTGTTGTCTTTTTTGTATATATATTTGTTAAAACTAATTTTAACTACAACAGATATATTATGAAAACCACTACTTCTTTGGCTTACGATATTCCGGGAAAATTTGAAGAAACACGATTTGAAAAAAATCATAATGTGATCTTTGAAAACTCTGCCGAAGCTTCAAAAAATGTCGCTCAAGAAATAGCTGAATTAATACGTTTAAAACAAACTAACAACGAATCATGTGTACTTGGCCTCGCAACAGGTTCCTCACCAATTAAAGTATACGAAGAACTGGTTCGAATGTATAAAGAAGAAGGTCTTAGCTTTAGTAACGTCATCACTTTTAATTTGGACGAATATTATCCAATGAATAAAGAAAACCGTCAAAGCTATTATTATTTCATGCATCAGCATCTTTTTAATCATATTGATATTAAACATGAAAATGTTAATATTCCAGACGGAACAATTGCTTTAGAACAATTAAATCAATACTGTATTGATTATGAGTTGAAAATCAAACAAGCAGGCGGACTTGATTTTCAATTGCTTGGAATTGGCCGTACGGGTCACGTTGGTTTCAACGAGCCTGGATCGCACATTAATTCAGGAACCCGAATTATTACTCTAGATCATATAACAAGAGTAGACGCTTCATCTGACTTTAACGGAATCGACAATGTTCCTAAAAGAGCGATTACGATGGGGGTTTCTACCATTATGAGATCGAAAAGAATTGTATTAATGGCTTGGGGGCAAAACAAAGCATCTATCATTAAGAGAACTATTCAAGGCGAAATAAGTTCTGATGTTCCTGCAACGTTTTTACAGAATCATCCCAATGCAACTTTTGTACTGGATCAGTCTGCAGCATCAGAATTAACGCGATTTAAAACACCTTGGCTGGTTGGAGAATGTATTTGGACACAGGAATTAAAAAGTAAAGCGATTGTTTGGCTTTGCCAGAAAACAAACCAGTCTATTTTAAAATTGACAGACCGTGATTACAACAACAACGGAATGTCAGATCTATTAGCACAAGAAGGTTCTGCTTACGATTTGAACATCAATATGTTTAACGTATTGCAGCACACTATTACAGGATGGCCGGGCGGAAAGCCCAATACCGATGATTCACATCGTCCGGAAAGAGCCAATCCGGCAAAAAAACGAGTTATCCTTTTCAGTCCGCATCCAGATGATGACGTGATTTCAATGGGAGGAACTTTTTCAAAATTGATAAAACAAGGCCACGATGTACATGTTGTATATCAAACCTCCGGAAATATTGCAGTTACAGACGATGAAGCATTGAAATTTGCTGAGGTCTGCAACGATTTTGCAGGCGGAAATCTTCCAAAAGACATCAACTTCAAATCCGTTATTGAGTTTTTAAATAACAAATCAGAAAATCAGATTGATTCTCTTGAAGTTCGAAAATTAAAAGGCTTAATCAGAAGAAGAGAATCTTACGCGGCAACAAGATACATTGGATTAAAAGATGAAAACACACACTTTTTAGATCTTCCGTTTTATGAAACAGGACAGGTAAAAAAGAATCCGTTAGGTGCTGAAGATATTGCCATTGTAAAAGAAATTATTGCCAGAATAAAACCGCATCAGGTTTTTGCGGCCGGCGATTTGGCAGATCCGCACGGAACACATGAAGTTTGTCTGAATGCGATTTTTGCGGCAATGAAAGAACTCAAACCTGAAAAATACATGGATGACTGCTGGTTATGGCTTTACAGAGGAGCCTGGCACGAATGGGATATTCATGAAATTGATATGGCAGTCCCGCTTTCTCCATCAGAAGTATTATTGAAACGCCACGCCATTTTATATCACCAGTCTCAAAAAGACCGAGTTATGTTTCAGGGAAATGATTCAAGAGAATTCTGGGTTAGGGCAGAAGACCGAAATAAAAATACCGCAATTCTGTATGATGAATTAGGATTGGCAGAATATGAAGCTATTGAAGCTTTTAAACGTTTTGATTATTAATAACATTCGAAAAGTTACTCTTTTCTGCTAAACCTGACGGGTTTTTAAAACCCGTCAGGTTTAAATAACACAATCAAAATAGACTTTTAGATTACCAACCAAAAGCAATACAACCAAATAAATGCCCAATTCTCTCCAATTACAATCATTATCTGATTCCTTAGAAGGAACTCTTTTTTATGATGAACTTCATAAAAAGCTCTATGCTACAGATGCTTCTGCTTATAGAATCATTCCGGAAGCTGTTGCCATTCCTAAAACCGAAGAAGATATTGTGAAAATCATTCGCTTTGCGGCAAAAAACAAAATTTCGATAACGCCCAGAACGGCTGGAACTTCTCTTGCGGGTCAAACCGTTGGAAACGGAATTATAGTAGACGTTTCGAAACATTTTACCAAAATTGTTGCTTTTGATGCCGAAAAGAAAACCATTACCGTACAGCCCGGAGTAATTAGAGATGAACTGAATTTATTTTTAAAACCACACGGATTATTTTTTAGTCCAACTACTTCAACAACCAATCGCTGTATGATTGGAGGAATGGTTGGGAATAATTCATCCGGAACAACCTCAATACGTTACGGTGTAACCCGCGACAAAGTTGTCGAGATAAAAGCGGTTTTGAGTGATGGAAGTCTTGCCGTTTTTAATGATTTGACTTCGGAGGAATTTCTTGAAAAAACAAAAGGCGATTCTTTAGAAAGTAAAATATATAAAACAATTTATGACGAACTTTCGAATAAAGAAAATCAGGAAGAAATTACGAGAGAATTTCCAAAACCTGAAATTCACAGACGAAATACGGGTTATGCCATTGATGCCTTATTAAAATCGGAATTGTTTTCGGGAACAGAAAACACAATTAATTTAGGAAAATTACTTTGCGGAAGTGAAGGAACTCTGGCATTTACAACCGAGATCACTTTGAAAGTAGACGATTTGCCGCCTACAAACAATATCATGGTTGTGGCGCATTTTCATACCATTCAGGAAAGTTTAGAAGCGGTAGTTGTTGCAATGAAGCACCATTTGTACACTTGCGAAATGATGGATGATACGATTTTAGATTGTACCAAAACCAATAGGGAACAAGCTAAAAACCGATTTTTTATTGTGGGAGAACCAAAAGCGGTTATCATGCTTGAAGTAGGATCGCATATTAGTATGGAAGATGCTGAATTGCAAGCCAATTTTTTAATTAAAGACCTGACGGATAATAATTTTGGATATGCACTCCCTAAAATTTACGGAGCTGATATTGATAAAGTAAATGAGGTTCGAAAAGCGGGTCTGGGACTTTTAGGAAGTATTGTAGGCGATGATAAAGCAGCCGATTCTATTGAAGATACGGCAGTAGAACTCAGCGATCTTCCAAATTATATTGCCGATTTTGCCGCTATGATGGAAAGACACGGACAAAGTGCCATTTATTATGCGCATGCCGGAGCAGGAGAATTGCATTTACGTCCGAAGATAAATTTAAAAACAAAAGAAGGATTACACCAGTTTAGGAATATATCCACGGAAGTGGCTCATTTGGTAAAAAAATACAAAGGTTCATTAAGCGGTGAACATGGCGACGGGATTTTACGAGGAGAGTTTCTGCCTTTTATGATTGGCGATAAAAACTATGAACTTCTCAAACGTATAAAAAAAGCATTTGATCCCAATACGATTTTGAATGTTGGGAAAATTGTGAATGCTTCTAAAATGGATGAAAATCTTCGTTTTGAAGCAGGAAGGACAGAACCAGAAATAAAAACGATTCAGGATTTCTCTGATAGTTTAGGAATTTTACGAGCTGCCGAAAAATGCAACGGTTCTGGTGACTGCCGCAAATTACCATCAGCGGGAGGAACTTTGTGTCCGAGCTATCGTGCGACCCGAAACGAAAAAGACACCACTCGTGCCAGAGCCAATGCGCTGAGAGAATATCTGACGCATTCTGAAAAAGAAAATAAATTTGACCACGAAGAATTATATAAAGTATTTGAATTATGCGTAAGCTGTAAAGCCTGTGCCAGCGAATGCCCAAGTAATGTAGATGTGGCGACTTTAAAAGCAGAATTTTTATACCAATACCAAAAAGCAAACGGATTTTCTGTCCGCAATAAAATATTTGCTTTCAATTCAAAACTGAATAAGTTTGGAAGCATTGCACCATCGATGACCAATTTTGTTGCTAATCTGCCTTTGGTTAAAAAAAGTATGGGAATTGCTCCTAAAAGGCAAGTACCGCTTTTAGCACCAAAAACTTTTAAAAAATGGTACGACAAAAATAAAAAGGCAGCAGAAAATAATTCTTTTAAAAACGGAAAAGTATATCTTTTTTGTGATGAGTTTACCAATTACTACGACGTTTCTGTTGGGATTGATGCGTATGAATTATTAACAGCTTTAGGTTACGAAGTCTTTGTTACAGATCATGAAGAAAGCGGAAGAGCTTTTCTGTCAAAAGGTTTCCTGGAACAAGCACAGGAAATCGCCAATAAAAATGTGAATATTTTTAAAGATTTAATTTCCGATAACATTCCATTAATCGGAATTGAACCATCTGCAATATTGACTTTTAGAGACGAATATCTTAGATTGGCAAAAGATAAGGAAGGAGCTGAAAAGCTGTCAAAAAATGTTTTTACTGTCGAAGAGTTTTTCAAAAGAGAAATTACAACAGGAAAAATTCATTCCGGACAATTTTCGGATATGGAGAAAACAATAAAGATCCACGGGCATTGTCATCAAAAGTCATTAAGTACTGTTGAAGCTTCATTTTCGATGTTGAATTTACCGAAAAATAGCACCGTTACAATTTATAATTCGGGTTGCTGTGGTATGGCAGGATCTTTTGGTTATGAAAAAGAGCATTACGAAATCAGTATGCAGATGGGAGAAGATACTTTGTTTCCAAAAATTCGGGCAACGAAACCTGAAACTGCAATTGCAGCAGCCGGAACCAGCTGCCGACACCAGATTTTTGACGGAACAAACAGAAAAGCAATGCATCCGGTAACAATTTTAAGAGATTGTTTGAAATAAGTTTCTCAAATTTGAAGATCTAATAGTTTAAAACAAGATTTTATGAAAAAAGCAATCAGCACTTTACTTCTGGCATTCGTATTTTTTTCTGCAAAAGCAGCAAAAATTGACACAATTCAGGTTTTTAGTCCTTCAATGAATAAGAACATAAAAACCTCTGTAATAGTTCCGGATAATTATAAAAAAAGCAAAGATAGATTTCCGGTCGTGTATCTTCTTCATGGTTACAGCGGCAATTACGGAAGCTGGGCAAAAGACTTTAAAGACCTCGGAAAGCAGGTTGATCAATACGGTTTTATTGCTATTGGCGTTGATGGAAATTATTCAAGCTGGTATTTTGACAGCCCGATTGATCCCAATTTTAAATATGAAACTTATGTAATAAATGAATTAGTTCCTTTTATAGATAAAAATTATAAAACTATTTCCAATCGCGAAGGCAGAGCCATAACAGGTTTGAGCATGGGCGGACACGGAGCATTGTATTTATCATTTAAACATCAGGATATATTTGGTGCGGCAGGAAGTATGAGCGGCGGAGTCGATTTTCGTCCGTTTCCAGAAAATTGGGACATTAAAAAACGTCTGGGTTCTATAACAGATTTTCCTGAAAATTGGAATAAAAACACCGTTACCAATCTGCTTGATCTGGTAAAGGACAATAATTTAAAGCTGATTATAGATTGCGGCGTTGATGATTTCTTTATGAAAGTGAACCGAGAACTTCATGAAAAAATGCTGGAATTAAAAATTAATCACGATTATATCGAACGTCCTGGAGAACATAATCTGGCTTATTGGGAAAATTCATTAAAGTTTCAATTACTGTTTTTTGATAATTTTTTCAAAGAGAAAAAATAAATAAAAGTTATGTGCTGCGATACGATTAAGCAGCATATAAAATTAGGTTGGTTACCTATCCTAAAAGGTTTTTAAAACCTGTTAGGAACTTTTTAACCGTATCAAAATATTTTGTAGCCAAAGATTAAAGGATTGAAATGATTTTTTGTTGTGATGGAAAAAATAGCAAAAGATTAAAAAATACAGCTTTAAAAAATATTGCGAACCCTGCGTAAACCTTTGCGCTCTTTGCGGTTAAATTTTAAGCCACAAATAAAAAATATACTAACTAACCAAAAATAGTACTTATGAAAAGCCTAAAAATTTTAATTCTGATACTGCTGTTTCAAACGAAACTTTTCAGTCAGGAATCACCAAAAAGAGAAATGCGTGCAGCATGGATTTCTACAGTAGACAATATCGACTGGCCGTCTAAACCGGGATTGTCGGACAAACAGATGAAAGCGGAAATGATTATGATTTTAGATAATTTAAGATCCAATAATTTAAACACCGTAATTTTTCAAATCCGCCCAACTGCTGATGCTTATTATAAATCAACAAAAGAGCCGGCATCGCATTGGATAACCGGAACTCAAGGCGTTGCTCCGGGATTTGATCCGCTGCAAATGATGATTGACGAAGCCGGAAAAAGAGGAATGAACGTTCATGTCTGGCTGAATCCATATCGAGTTCAAAAAGATACCGTAAAAGATGTATTGACCAAAACGCACTTGTATTTCAAGAAACCAGAATTATTTCTGACCTACGGAAAATCAAGATATTTTAATCCGGGTTACAAAGAAACCAGAGATTTTGTTGCATCTGTAGTAGGCGAAATAGTTCGAAATTATGATATTCAGGCCGTTCATATGGACGATTATTTTTATCCGTATAAAATTGCCGGACAAGAATTTCCGGATGAAAAAGCATTTGCCAAAGAACCGCGTCAGTTTAAAGACAAAGACGACTGGCGAAGAGACAATGTCGATTTAATCATCAAGCAAATCAGAGACACTATCATTGCCAATAAGCCGGAAGTAGAATTCGGAATTTCGCCTTTTGGCGTTTGGCGAAATATTGCCAAAGATTCAGAAGGTTCGAATACCGTGGCCGGAGCAACCAATTATGACGATTTGTATGCCAATATTTTAAAATGGCAGAAAGAAAACTGGATCGATTATGTAACACCACAATTGTACTGGCACATTGGTTTTGACAGAGCTAATTTTGAAGTTCTGGCAAAATGGTGGGCAGCGCACAAATACGGCGCAAACCTTTATGTAGGCCATGGCGATTATAAGATTTCCAATACTGCCAAAGAACCGGAGTGGAGAAGTCCTGATCAAATCGTGAAACAAATTGAAATGATTCGGAAATTACCTCAAATAGACGGTTCGATGCATTTTACAGCAAATTCATTCTTTAAAAAAGGAGATACGCTTCGAAATCCTCTTATTCAAAAACCATATAAATATATTGCTTTAACTCCCGAAGCAAACAGAATTACAAGAATAAAACCACAAATACCTTCAAATGCTGTAATTACTAAAAAAGGAGATAAAGCCGTTTTGAGCTGGAAAGCAGAATTGGATGATAAGAAATATGTCATTTATAAATTTTCAAAAGGAAAAATAACCGATTTTTCTAATCCGGCGAATATTTATTATGTAACAACAGAAACAAAATTAGAAGTTCCAAATGCTGATTTTGAGAATTATATCTACGCCGTTTCCGCTTTAAGTCAGACCCAGACAGAAAGCGCTCCAATAGAATTTTCAATAAAATAAAAAATAAAAGCCATGAAAAAAAGTGTATTGCTGATAGCCATTTTTCTGAGTTCTTTAAGTACCATACAAGCACAGAAACTAGATATAGTTCCAAAACCGGTAAAGGTGGAACAAAATGAAGGCGTATTTGTTATTCCGTCATCAGTACAAATTATTGTAGACAAAAAAGCAGAAAAAAGTGCTGAGTATATAAAGACCTCTTTTTCAAAATATACAGGGATTAGTCCTATCGTTTCTATCGGAAATAAACATAAAAAAAATACTATTGCATTTTTGGTCGATGAAAAAATGAGCTTCCCCAATGATGGTTATAAATTGAGTATCACCAAAAAAGGAATTTTGGTAAAAGGAAAATCTGCAAACGGAGTTTTAAACGGCCTTCAAACCTTATTTCAGATTTGTTCTGCAAAAGATGTGAAAAAAGGAAGTATCCCGTTTGTAAAAATAGAAGATTATCCTCGTTTTCAATGGCGAGGTATGATGCTCGATTGCTCAAGACAGTTTTTTGATAAACAAACCGTTAAAAATTATATCGACTGGCTGGCTGCACATAAAATGAATATTTTTCACTGGCATTTAACTGATGATAACGGCTGGAGAATTGAAATCAAATCGATGCCTGATTTAACTTTAAAAGGAGCTTGGAGAGGTCCGGGAGAAGTTTTACTGCCATCATACGGATCTGGTGACAAACGTTATGGAGGTTTTTATACGCAGGAAGATATTAAAGAAGTGGTGGCGTATGCTGCCAATCGCGGTATCTCAGTTATGCCTGAAATTGAAATTCCGGGACATTCGCGTGCCGTAACCGCTTCGTATCCGGAAGTGGGATGCGCTATAACGCAGGAACTTAAAAGTGTTCAGGGCGAAGTAAAAAATGTTTGGTGTGTGGGTCGTGAAGAAAATTATGTTCTTCTAGATTCGATTATTAGAGAAGTTTCTGGGCTTTTTCCTTTTGAATATATTCATGTTGCAGGAGACGAAGTCAATCGTGCTAACTGGGAGCATTGCCCAAAATGCCAGGCTTTGATGGCGAAAGAAGGATATACAGATAGTTTTCAGCTTCAAAATTATTTTTTTAGAAGAGTTCAAAAAATTGTAGATAAATACCATAAAAAAACTGATGGCTGGAACGAAATTTTAAAAGGCGGCGAAATCGATCCAAATACTTTGATTTCTGCTTGGCAGGGAATTAGTTACGGAATTGAATCGGCAAAAAAAGGATATCAAACTATTATGATGCCAGGACAATATACCTATTTTGATATGGCGCAGTCTGAAACAGAACGAGGCCATCGCTGGGCCGCTATAACTGATACCAAAAGAGCCTATTCGTTTGAGCCAATTCCTACTGATGATTTAACACCGGAACAGCAAAAAAATATAATAGGTGTTCAGGGTGCCTTGTGGAGTGAATATTTAGACCGTCCAGCCAGAATTATGGAATACCAAAGTTATCCGAGAATCAGCGCTTTGTCTGAAATTGGATGGTCTAAAAAAGAAGACAAAAACTGGGATGATTTTTACGGAAGATTAACGCATAGTCATTTACAGCGTTTGGCGGCTATGGGAATTGCTTTTAGGGATTTTCCGCCAACCGCAATTTATCAAAACGGCACTATTACAGTAACACCGCCTTACGAAGGTGCGGTTGTACGTTATGATGCACAAGGTAATGAACCAACAAGACAATCGGCTTTGTATACAAAACCAATTCAAACAAAGGATTACGAGCATTATATGTTCCGTACTTTTTTTAATGAAGATGTGGCAAGTCCGGCAGTAAAAGTAGAAAAACTGCCTGTTGCAGTTTGGAATACTTCAAAAGCAGAAGTTTTGAATATTTCAGAAAATATTTCAGAACATGTAGACAAAAACGGAATTTGGTATTTAAGCTTTAATTCAATTACAGATGCAAGTTCAAACGGCGTTATAAGGACGGTTTCACTTTTTGAAAATGATAAAGTAATACAAAGTTTTCCTGAAGAAAAAACACTGAAATCAAAACCACGTCTGCGATTTGTAATTGAGAATTACAATGAAAAAAACACGTACCGTTTGGATTTTACAGTTGAAAATAAAGAAGCAAAAGAATCAGCTGCAAAAGTAAATTTCAATTGCTCTCCTTATTTAGAGCCAGAAGTAAAAGTGACGTCGTCGATGGCAGAAAAACCTAAATTTCCAATTTCGACTTTAGAAGATTATAATGCCGAAACTTATTTGCGAACTGATGCTGCGTGTGCCAATGGCGACTGGATTTTATACACTTTTACAAATTCCGTATCTTCTTCTAAAATTGATGTATTAACGGGAATTCCGCATCATCCAAGATTTATTGTGAATAATGGTTATGTTGAATACTCTTATAACGGAATTGATTTTATAAAAGGAGATGCTTTTGATTACGGAAATGCATCAATTTATCCAAAAAAACCTGTAAAGGCAGTAAAAATTGTCATTACAGGAACAAATAACGAGCCTCTTATGGCTGGGCAGGACTTAAGAATTAATCCGTAGCAAATAATATCTAGATATGAAAAAGATAACAGTCAGAATTATACTTGTTTCCTTGTTTTTTTTCGGGATAAATAGTTATTCGCAGATAAAGAAATCTTTTGATGTAAAACGAAATGAAATTTACATTGATTCGATGATGACAAACGCACTCGGAAAAGGCTTTTTTCCCGGAGCACAGATTATAGTGGGAAATAAAGATGCTGTTTTTATTTCGAAAAATTATGGTTTTCATGATTACTCGAAAAAACAGCCCGTAAAAAATGATGATGTTTACGATCTGGCTTCTATGTCGAAAGTTTTAGGAGCGACGCTTGTTACCATGCGTTTAGTTGGAGAAGATAAAATAAATTTAAAAGATAAATTAGGAGATGTCGCTGCAGTTTATAAAAATACCCCAATTGCCGATTTAACACTTTTTGAATTATTAACGCATACTTCAGGATTAAAAGCAAGTATCACTTTTTATCAAAGTCTGCTTTCAACGCCAGATGGTTCACCTTTACTAAGCAAGGAGAAGTCAGATATTTATCCTGATTTGTTTGACACGATGTATGTGAATAAGAATATTGTGTATGATTCGAACTATCTTTCGTTTATACCAAAAGAAAATTGGGTTCAGATTTATAAAAATATGTGGTTAAATCCGGAATTTTATAAAACGGTTTATGCACAAATTGCTGTGGCAAATACGAACACAAGAGGGAAATATGTTTACAGCGATCTGAATTTGCTTTTGGTAAAACAAATGATCGAAGCCAAAACAGGTTTGAAATTAGATGATTTGACAAAAGAAATTTATACTGAATTAGAAATCTCTAAAATTGGTTATAATCCGTTGAAATGGACTTCAGAAGAAAATGTAATGCCAACAGAATTGGATAATTTTTTTAGAAAAGACACTATTAAAGGATATGTTCACGATGAAGCTGCGGCAATTTTTGGCGGTGTTTCCGGAAATGCAGGTTTGTTTGCCAATGCACAATCAATCTCGGTTATCTGTCAGATGCTTTTGAATAATGGAAAATATAACGGTAAACAAATTCTGAAAACATCAGTTGTAAAAGAATTTACAAATTCGCCTCTAGCTAAGGAAGGAATTTACCGCGGATTGGGTTTTGATAAACGAAAACCAGATGAGTTTTTTAAAGCAAATGATTTTGGACACACAGGTTTTACGGGAACTTTTTTCTTTATGAATCCTGATACAGATAGATTTCTGATTATTTTAACCAATCGAGTTAATCCAACAAGAACCAACAGATTGATGTATAAAGATGATTTTACTGCCAAGATATGGAGACAAATTAATAAGTAATTTTTTAGCCACAGATTAAACAGATTAGAAGGATTTTTTTCGCCGCAAATTGCACGAATTTCCACGAATTAAATCTGCTTTATCTGTAATCTGCGTAAAAAATAATTAGTAAAAATTTGTGCAATTCGTGGCAAATAAAAAAAATCATTTTTAATCCTTTCAATCTGTGGCAAGAAAAAAACAAACCGTATGAGAAAACTAGTATTATACATACTGATTACAACAGTATCTTTTGCGCAGAAAATAAAAACAGGAGCTGAAAATTATGTCGCATATCTGCCTTTATTAAAAGGTAAAAGTGTAGGTATTGTAACGAACCAAACCGGAATTATGGAAGATAAAACCCATTTGGTTGATTTTCTAGCATCAAAAAAAATCAAAATCAAGACTGTTTTCGCCCCGGAGCATGGCTTTAGAGGCACTGCCGATGCAGGCGAACATGTGTCTGACGAAACTGATGCCAAAACCGGTTTATCGATTACTTCACTTTACGGGAAAAACAATAAACCAACTCCTGAACAATTAAAAGATATTGACATCATGGTTTTTGATTTGCAGGATGTTGGGACAAGATTATATACTTATGTTTCTACAATGCACAGGATTATGGAAGCCTGCGCAGAGAATAATGTTCCGCTGATTGTATTGGACCGTCCAAATCCGAATATTGCGATTGTCGACGGCCCGGTTTTGGACATTGCTTTTCAAAGCGGTATCGGAATGCATCCAACGCCTTTGCTTCACGGAATGACTTTGGGGGAAGAAGCGAAAATGATTAATGGCCAGAAGTGGCTGAAAAATGGCGTACAATGCAAGCTCACGGTTATTCCGTGTTTGAATTATAACAGAAAAATGACGTATAGTCTGCCTGTTCGTCCTTCTCCAAATTTGCCAAACGACCAATCGGTTAATTTGTATGTAAGTTTATGTCTTTTTGAAGGAACGAATGTAAGCATGGGACGCGGTACAGAAAAGCAATTCCAGATTTATGGTTCCCCTTATCTGCCAAAAAGTGATTTTGCTTTTACCCCAAAACCTAACTTTGGTGATAAAGATCCTTTGTATAATGGTGTAGAATGTAACGGAGAAGATTTATCATCAATTCCGAGAATTAACAGACTTGAAATAAAATGGCTGATTAAAGCATATCAAACTACTTCGGATAAATCAAAATTTTTCGACAAAAGAAAGTTTTCGATCAGAGCCGGAAATGAAAAATTACAGCAGCAAATTGAAGCAGGAATATCTGAAGAAGAAATTAGAAAAGGCTGGCAGCAAGGTTTGAAAAACTTTAAGAAAATGAGAGCGCCCTATTTAATTTATCGTTAAAAGAATACTTTAGCCAAGTTGTAATTCATGATGGGCTAGAATGTTTTTCGTACCTTTATTTTTTAGGATAAAATAGCAGTTTGTATGTCAAAGTTCTTCCTGAAAAAATAAGAATTAAAGATTTTCAGCCTAAAAATATAAGTGATGACAGTAATTACAGAGCAAAATAATGAAGCAATAAAAAAGATATTACCCATTATTTTAGCGACTTCTATTTTTATGCAGATGCTTGATTCAACAATTTTGAATACTTCACTGCCTTCTATTGCCAAAGATTTACACGAATCGCCGCTGGATATGCAGAATGCAATTATCAGTTATGTTTTGACTCTGGCGCTTTTTATGCCTGTGAGCGGTTTTTTATCGGATAAATTTGGGACGAAGAAAGTTTTTATTCTTGCTTTGGTTTTGTTTAGTCTCGGCTCATTATTTTGTTCGCTTTCTCAAAATCTGACGCATTTGGTTTTAGCCCGAATCGTTCAGGGAGTAGGAGGAAGTTTAATGACTCCGGTAGGAAAGCTGGCTCTCATTAAAACATTTCCTAAAAAAGAATTATTGAAAGCCATGAATTTTGCCATCATTCCCGCTTTAATTGGGCCGGTATTAGGACCGTTGGTGGGAGGTTATATGGTCGATTATTTATCCTGGCACTGGATTTTTTTAATAAACATTCCCTTTGGCCTTATTGGTATTTTTTTAAGTTTGAAATACATGCCCAATTATAAATCTAAAATAATCGATTTTGATTTAAAAGGCTTTTTCATTTTTGCTGCAGCTTCACTTTTATTGTCTATTTCGTTGGAATTATTCGGGAATACGGTTCGGGTTTCACCTGTTTTAGCAATCTTAATGTCTGGTTTTTTAATGCTGTATTGGTACTATCGCCATGCATCAAAAGACAATAATCCTATTTTTCCTTTAAATCTGTTTCAGGTAAGAACGTTTCGAGTGGGCATTGTTGGTAATCTGGCAACACGTTTAGGGATCAGTGCGATCCCGCTATTGCTGCCCATGATGATTCAGATAGCTTACGGACAGTCGGCAGTGGTGTCTGGCTGGATTGTGGCGCCAATGGCTCTGACTGCAATGTTTGGAAAATCGGCTGTAATTGGGATTTTGAACACATTTGGTTACCGAAAAACATTAATGGTCAATACTTTTATTATTGGATTCTTAATTTGCTGTCTGGCTATTCCAACAATTCATACTTCTATTTATTGGTATGTTCCCATAATTTCGATATTGGGTTTCTTTAACTCAATACAATTTACCTCTATGAATTCTATTTCTATTGCCGATTTAAGACAGTATCATACCAGCAGCGGAAACTCCTTAATTTCAGTTAATCAACAACTGGCAATTGGTTTTGGAATCGCTTTCGGATTATTAGTTTTAAAGGTTTTTCAAGGTGATGTAAAACTTATTCATCACGAAATTCATAATGCATTTCGATATACTTTTCTGGTTGTAGGTTCTTTAACCATTTTATCCGGGTTCGTTTTTAGAAGACTGCATTTTAAAGACGGAGATAATTTAAAACCAGCCGATTAATCGAACTAAAATATAATTTTAACTTAACCATTTTGCATAAAAGTAATGACTACAAACAATTCTTCAATTCCTATTTTACAAACAAAACAACATTTTGAAATTCTAGACGGACTGCGAGGTGTCGCAGCTCTTGCAGTTGTAATATTTCATTTCATGGAATGGATATTTACCGATCCAAGTAAAAATTTTATAGGACATGGCTTTTTGGCTGTAGATTTCTTTTTCTGTCTTTCCGGATTTGTAATCGGATATGCTTATGATGATCGTATCGCAAAAATGGGACTTCGTAATTTTTTTATATCCCGCATTATCAGGCTTCATCCATTGGTTGTGGCAGGATCTATATTGGGTTTACTGGCATTTTTGTTCGATCCGTTTGGTGGCAATCTTGAATTGTATAGTACAGGCAAAATCATTTTGACATTTATTTGTTCCTTATTTATGATTCCGTTACCGGTAATTGCAGATCGAGGCTTTAACCTTTTCAGCTTCAATGCGCCGGCTTGGTCGCTGTTTTGGGAATACATCGCCAATATTGTGTATGCATTTATACTTTACAGAATTGGGCGCAGTTATCTTTTAATCTTGACTATAATTGCTGCTGGAGCGATTTGTTATGTAGGATATAGTTCCGGGAATTTATTAGGAGGCTGGAGCGGACCGACTTTTTGGGATGGATGCGCCAGAATTTCATATTCATTTTTAGCCGGATTACTTATTTACCGTTCTAATTGGATTATTAAAAACAAACTTGGATTTGCCGGTTTGTCTGTATTATTGTTATTGGCTTTTATAATACCTTCTTCAGAAATGAACTGGATAACAGAACCTTTAATAGTACTGCTTTATTTTCCTTTGCTGGTGTCTTTAGGAGCGGGATCAGTTTTAAATCCGGGGTTGAAAAAGATTTGTGTTTTCTCTGGAAATATATCTTATCCGTTATACATGACACATTATGCTGCTTTATGGATGTTCGGAAATTATTATACTAATTATAAACCAGATACGACACAATTGACATTTGTTGTTATATCTGGAGTGGTTCTGCTTGTTGGATTTGCTTATTTAGTGATGGTCGTTTATGATATTCCGCTGAGGAAATATTTAAGTGATAAGCGAAAAGAAAAACTAGCCAAACTTAAGACTGAAAATATATAAAAACTATTTTCAGAATGCTGTAAAACAAAAGGGAAGACATAAAATCTTCCCTTTTTTATAAATCCAGAGTTTCTAAAATTAATTAGTTTTTCTGTTCAGCAATTGTAGATTTATTGAGTTTGATGATTCTGATTTTCTTATTGGTATTATCCGATAAAAAAATGCGATCGTCCAGTTGAGCATTGCCGACAATAACCCCAAAAGGATTCTGTCCCAAAATATCAGACGCACTCATTACAGCTTTATAATTTTTATTCATAAAATCTTCTTTTGAATATAAACGTACATAATTTGTGCTTCCTGAATTTTCTGAACTTACGGCAAAATCAGTACTAAAAGTTATAGAAATTGGTTTGTTACTGGCAAACGGAGCTGTTGAAGGCTCAATTGGAGTTGTTAAAGATTTTGCAGCATTTGCTTTAATATTGGCAATATCATAATACAAATAGCTTTTAGCATCTCTTCCGGCAACAATTAAATTTCCGGATTGTACATCCATAGAATAAGCTTCTGTCCAGCCGTTTAACGTATTTAATTTCGCTATTGGCGTTAAATTCCAATTACTTGTTTCGGTAATTTGAGAAGTTTCAAACACTTTGATGCTTTTTTCTTTTTCTTTTACAAACACCAATCCGTCTTTTACTACAACACCAAAAACATGAACAAAAGTCTGCCACCATTGACCGTTTCCAACCGTATTGATTCCTAAGCCGGTAGCTTCATCCAAAACAAAAAGTCTTGATTCTTCGCTTCCTAAATAAATTCGCCCATTATCAATACTTATTGATGTTAATAAAGTTAATGGTATAGTGGTGCTTCCTTTAATATAGTTAGAAATTGTTTTTAAATGAGTTAGAGTTAAAGCATCAAAAACTTCCAAAGTACTGCCGTTGCAGACATATAATTTTTCTTTAGAGACAGCTATTCCTTTTGGATCTAATGTTCCCGCACCGTCGCCAATTTGTTTAGCGGTAATTTCGGCGCTTTCAGTTGGATAATAGTAATCGTAGTTTGTAGCTTCTATGTCGTTGCTTTCACTGCAGTTTGTAAAAAAACAAAGCAATAGTAGTAAAAAAGGCAGTCTCTTCATCTTGATTATATTATTTAGTTCCATTTTCCTTCTCCTTTATATTTTAATAAAAATGGATTTTTTTGACTAATTGTAAACACAGGTTTTTTGTAGCTTCCAGACAAATAGCTTGTTTTTGTGTATCCTTTTAAAATATCAGGATCTGTAAACGGAAGGTCATTTAAATAAATTAAATATTTATAAAAATGAGTAAGCATTTCCTGTTGTCCGCCTCCTTCGCCGCTGTTGGCTAAATTACTGCTGTGGTTATAACCGCTGTGATGTGAGTATTCGTGTGACCAAACAGACATTTCTCCAACCCAGTGACCTGTTACATAACCAGATTCCCATTGTGAAGCCAGAGCGCCGCCGCCCCATGCAGAATCTCCGCCCACCATTGCCATATTCAGGTTTCGGCTGTCAATGTAGGTTCCGTAAGCCTGTTCGATTTGAACTTTCGTTAAGTAATCATAAACACCTTCTGCGTCATCTGCATTTCCGTGCCAGTTTAAAGCACCGTTTATTGTTGTTCCTGCCGTTTCTGCCTGTTCTTTTTTGTATCGGTCAAAATTCATGAAAGTATCATAATACATAGGATGGCTGATTGCATACGAGAAATTGATAATCATGGTTATCGCTTCTTTTGCCAAAACGGGATTCATTGGCAGATATTTTCCATATTCATTTTTATGATAATGATCGCTGAACTGAACCAGTCGCGCTGATTTTATTTTTTTGAATTTCTGGAATAAAGGATCACTCGATTCTACAGTAAATTCGATTGAACCAGATGAAAATCCTTCGATTTTATCAATAGTTACTGTGTTTCCTTTTTCGAGTTCGTAATCATTTTTACCTTCTGTCAACGGAATTTTATGAAATGATCTGTGAAAAGCCGGAACTTTAGAAAAATGAAAAAGCACAAATCGTTTGTCATAATTTGGCAGTTTTGCATAGACTTTTACGTCATTTAATTCAACAGGAGAATAAAGAGAAATTTGTACTGAATCTTTTCCTTTTTGAATTACCTGCATAGGCTGATTGACACGAAACCAGCGGTCTTTATTGTCATACATTTTTGATGAATTTTCATCATCTTCAAACATTGTCATAGGATTGTTTCCGGCAGGTAATGTGCTTGCATCGATAGAAGGCAGATAAGCAGGTTTGTATTTGCCGTCTTCATTGTCGTCGCTGCAGGAACTTAAAAGAATACCTGCTGAGAGCGTAAGTAGAAAATAATAAAAGTTTTTTTTCATGTGGTTTTGTTTTGAGGTTTGTGACTTAATTTTTAACGCATTCTTTTTAATTAAATTTTTTAAAGTTTTATATATGATTTTGCGATAGAGACGGGTTGGCAAAAATAAAAGATAAAAGGATTTTAGTATGGTCAAATACGACATAATTGTAATCTTTGCCTGAATGTATTTGTGTCAAATATAAAAACACTTTGCAATACTGTATGTATAAACTTAAAGTTTTGAATAGCGGCATTTACTCCTTAATAAACATCGAATTTGAGAAAGGCCTATTGTTATTCAACCTGAAAAAAATAAATAAAAAAAAGGATTCTATTGTAAACGAACTTGTGAAGGAAGCGTTCCAAATCGTTTTTTAAAAGCAGCAGAGAATCGGCTTGACGAATTATATCCGGTTATATTGGCGATATCTTTTATGCTGATTTCTGGATTTGGAATTAATTGTGTGGCAAAAAGCATATTTTTCTCTTTATGATAATTGAGCATTGAAAAACCATAAATGATTTTAAAATTCGTTTTAAGTTTTGTTGGAGAGGTATTAACTTCTTTTGCAATATATTCAATGCCCTGAAAAGGGAAATGAAGGTTTTTAATAATGATTTTTTCAGCTTTGGCAGCATTACGATAATCAGAATTACTTAAAGACACGTTATCAGCTATGCGGCTGTCAATAGATGAATTTTTAAAAAACTCAAGAATAAGCTGAATGCTTTTTTTTCTTAGATTGATATGATCAAAAGTGCTGTTTTCCTGATTTAAAATTTCTGAAAGTTCTTTTGCCAAAATTTGTGCATTTGGTGCAATATCAACCCATCTGTAAAATCCTCGTTTATTATTTAAAAACGAAATAATTTCTTTTCTTTCCGGAATCGTCTTCGTATTAAGTTCTTTTCTAAGCCAGTCTTTTTTCATGGCAAAGCTGATAATTGTGCCTTCAGTTTCTTTGTAGAAATAGTTTGGAACTTCTGTATACGGTTTATTAAAAGTCCAGGAAGTGTTTAAAAGTGTAACCGATTTAGAATCCTTGATATTAAATTTAAACTCAAAGATGGTTAAATTAAGAAAATAATAATCATTGAAAACATTTTCATCATAACTTGAAATCGTTACTACATTTTGTTTCATGTTCATTTTAGTGAACATTATCCAAAAGCTTTCGTCAATTTTTCTGTAATAAATATTAGAATTATACAACGGGCTGTCAACCGAAATAAATTGACTGGAAGGATTGTGTTTTGCAATGGGCAGACTCACAAGTCCTTTTATCATAGATTGAGGAGAATTGTATAAATAAGGCAATTGAAAAAAATCATCTTTTAACAGAAAAAGATATTTATGAATGTGTTTTGGCCAATTGTCTAAATTCATGATTGAAAAGTTACGTACTAAATTGTATTTGGAACAAGGTTTAACTTTTGAATTATAAATTTATTGCAAGACAATTCAATAAACTCTAAAAATAAGAGGATTTGATTATTCAAAATGAAAACATAAAAAAAGTCCGAAATATGATTTCTTCGGACTTTTTAATTTTTTAGTTTGTGCCTGCTGCACTTTTATCTACGAGAAATAATAAATCTCCGGAAACAGGTTTAATCAACTGCATCGGGTAAAGGGCAGGATTGTATTGTCCTTTTGTTACTTCTTGTAAAGCATGCGCTTTTTTCTCTCCAAAAGTGATTACGATAATCTTTTTCGCTTTGTTTATTAATGGAGCAGTAAGAGTAATTCGGTGCATATTTTGCGGTGCCAGAAAATAGGCATCAACCCATTTGTGCTGTTCATTTAAAACTGCTTCACCCGGAAAAAGAGAAGCAGTGTGTCCGTCGTCTCCCATTCCTAAAAAAATAAGGTCAAACTTTCCTTCTTCTCCTAAAACTTTTCGAATCGATTGCTCATACGTCGCTGCATACTCTTCTGGTGTTACGCCATCTTTGTACATTTCAAAAATGTTTTCAGATGGAATAGGAACGTGGCTTAATAATGCGGCATAAGACATTTTTGCATTACTCAAATCGTCATTAAGCGGAACCCAGCGTTCGTCGCCCCAAAATATGTAAACTTTACTCCAGTCTATTTTAGTTTTGTATTCCTCAGAAGCCAGCAGTTTATAAATTCCTGCCGGAGAAGAACCTCCTGTAAGAACCGCTGTAAATTTTCCTTTTTTTGCAATAGCTTCTTGTGCTGCTGCCGCAAAAAGATCTGCTGCGGTAGTATTAATTTCTTCTGTATTATTGTATATCTGTATCATCTAAAACTTCTTGTTTTGTTTGTGTATTCGGAATCCAGGCGTGTCCTTGTCTTGCTAATAATTCGTCAGCTTCTTCAGGTCCCCAGCTTCCTGCTTTGTAATTTGGGAAATTAGTTGGTGCTGTAGTTTTCCAAACTTGCTGAATGGTATCAATAGCATCCCAAGCTTCTTCTACCTGATCCCAACGCATAAATAGGGTAGGATCTCCTGCCAAGGCATCGGCAATTAAAGTTTCATAAGCTTCCGGTGACATAGTGGAACAAGCAAAATAATCAAATACCATTTCTGCAGGCCTCAAAGCCAATGATAAACCTGGTTTTTTGGTCATAAACTGCAATTTAATGTCCATTGCAGGTTGAATATTGATGATCAAACGGTTTGGTGTCATTCCTTCTTTTCCATAAGAAAAAGCAGAGTGCGGTACTGGTTTAAACTGAATAATGATCGAAGATTGTTTTTCTTCCATTCTTTTTCCAGAACGCAGATAAAACGGAATTCCCTGCCATCTCCAGTTATCCAGATAAATTTTCATTGCGACATAAGTTTCTGTATTAGAATCTGGTGCAATTCCTTTATCCTGGCGATATCCCGGAACCGGAACTCCTTTTATTTCACCGGCATCGTATTGCCCACGTACAATATAGTGATCTACTTCATCCGGTTTAATACGTCGAATTGATTTTAAAACATCGGCTTTACGATTACGAATATCATCTGCGTTTAATGAGGCAGGCGCTTCCATGGCCGTCATACATAAGATTTGAAGCAAGTGATTCTGAATCATATCTTTTAATGCTCCAACGCCTTCGTAGAAACCGCCTCGTTCTTCAACGCCAACTTCCTCTGCAACGGTAATTTGTACGAAATCGATAAAATTACGGCTCCATAAAGGTTCAAACATCGAATTTCCAAATCGGAAAGCCAAAATATTTTGAACAGTTTCTTTTCCTAAATAATGATCGATTCTATAAATCTGTTCTTCCTTGAAAGTCTGCGAAAGCATTTCATTCAATTCAATCGCAGAAGTTTTATCATAACCAAAAGGTTTTTCAATAATAATACGATCTTGTTTCGGGTTTGCCGCAAGTCCGATCTTTTTGATATTGCTTGAAATCGTTGAAATGAAAGAAGGCGTAATCGAAAGATAGAAAAGACGATTGGCACGTTCGCCAAAAGCCAGATCAAAACTGTTGATTTTTTCATTCAATCCGATATAAGATTCCTCTTTATCAATATCAAGACTATGATAGGTTATGTGCGAAAGAAATTTTTCTGTTTCCGGATCCGAAATTCCTTTTTTTCTTGAAAAAAGATTTAGGTTTTCTGCAACATAACTGCGAAAATCTTCATTGGTTTTTTCTGCTCTTCCAAGAGCAATAATCTGAAACTTCTCAGACATACGCCCGTCAAGATACAGATTTTGAAATGCGGGAAAGAGCTTTCTCTTTGCCAGATCTCCGGTTCCTCCAAAAATAACAATGATTGTTGGATTCTTAAGTTTATTTTTAGTCATTGTGTTGTAGTTGTGTTGCTTTAATTGATTATTCAGCCCATTGTGTATGGAAAACGCCTTCTTTATCAATACGTTCGTAAGTATGCGCTCCAAAATAATCACGCTGTGCCTGAATCAAATTTGTTGGAAGATTTGCTGATCTATAAGCATCAAAATAAGCTAATGAATTCATAAGTCCCGCCACAGGTAATCCTTTTTGAACAGCAAATTGAATTACCGCTCTCATTCCTGCTTGATTCTCAGTTAATTTTGAAGCAATTCCAGCATCTAAAAGTAAATTAGGTAAATCAGATTTTGCAACATAAGCTTTTCTGAAATCTTCCAGAATAGTCGCTCGGATAATACAGCCGCCACGCCAGATTTTAGCAACAGTTTCAAGGTTTAATCCGTAATTGTATTCTTTAGAAGCGGTATGAAGCTGAGCCAGTCCCTGCGCATACGTTACAACAATAGAAAGGTATAATGCCGATTTTAAAGCAGCAATTGCTTCACTCGTATTTACATTACTTTCAGGAGTATTCCAAACTAAGTTTTTAGCAGCTTCAATTCTTTCAGGTTTTGTTTTAGACATATCGCGCATTATAACAGCGGCGTCGATAGTTGGAACCGGAACTTGCAAATCCATTGCGTTTTGAGAAGTCCATTTTCCTGTTCCTTTAGATTTTGCCCAATCCGAAATTTTATTAATTAGCAGACTTCCGTCTTCATCTTTTTGTTTTAAAATTTTTCCGGTAATTTCGATCAAATACGACCTAAGATCATCGGTTTGGTTCCATTCTTCAAAAGTTTTCTGAATCGTTTCATCATCCAGATTATAACCTCTTTTCATCAGGTCATAAATCTCAGATATCAATTGCATGATTCCGTATTCAATTCCGTTATGAACCATTTTTACATAGTTTCCGGCAGATCCGTTTCCTAAATATTCTACACAAGGTTCGCCGTCAACTTTTGCCGCAATAGCCTCAAAAATAGGACGGAGTCTTTCGTATGCTTTTTGATCACCGCCCGGCATCATAGCAGGACCGAATCTCGCACCTTTTTCACCGCCTGAAATTCCCATTCCGAAAAAGTGAATTCCTTTTTCAGATAATTCTAAAAATCTTCTGTCGGTATCAGTAAAATAAGTGTTTCCGCCATCGATTATAATATCTCCTTTATCTAAATGAGGAAGTAAGCTTGCAATAGCGCTGTCAACTGGTTTTCCGGCAGGTACCAATAGCATAATTGCTCTGGGCTGCTGAATAAGCTCTACGAAATGTTTTACATCTGTTGTGGCTTCAATTGTGTGGTTGGCGTCAGCTTCATGTTGAAGAGAGTTGACTTTTTCAGTGTCTAAGTCTAAACCTGCAGCCGCAAAGTTATGGCTGGCGATATTTAAAAGTAAGTTACGGCCCATTACACCGAGTCCTACAATTCCAAAATCAAATTTGCTCATAGTTTTCAATTAACTAAAATTATTAAAGAATGTTTTCTGGGAAAAAGTAAGAAAAAAATCAGTAATTCTTTTTCAATCAGTTCTTTGCAGAAAACAACGTTTGTTTTAATCTTACTATTTAAGATTGACTTTGCTAAGTTAGAGAAAAATGATGAAAAACTAGGAGTAAAATAGTCCGCTTTAAGGGTATATTGTGATAGTTTTTTAAGTGTGAGATTTATACTTATTTTTAAAATAGTTGTTTTAAAATAGAATAAATGACTTTGGTGTTATTGAATAAAAAAAGTCCGAAAAACTTTTGTTTTTCGGACTTTGTGGAGTCGCCGGGAATCGAACCCGGGTCCAAACAAGCAACTAAAGAGCTTTCTACACGTTTATTTCCTGATTAGATTTTCGATGTTAAGCTAGGCCAGAAACAGCCACCGAACACTTATCTTCTTAATTTTCGAAACCCACCCGAAGCTCATGGATTTCTAGGTTTATTTTTACGGTTCCCCTGAACGGAACGCCACAAACCAAGGCTTTCCAGGAGAATCCAGCTTCTCTACCTTGTAGAGACGTGGCGCAATCTTACTATGATTCGGATTATGCAGCTAAAGCGTAATTATTTTCGCCGTGTAAAAGTTTAAGATCTTATATTTACGAGCAAGGTCTCAATGCTCGACGTGCTTACTGTTCAATTCGACTTGCTGTCAAAACCAGTCGACCCCAAAATTTGAGTCTGCAAATTTATACTATTTGAAATTACTTTCTATTAAAATTTTCAGAAAAATTAGAAAGTCAAAAATCGAAAGTCGTAAAGTTTTTAAAGTATTCGACTTTAAGACTTTTAACTTTCGACTTTATGACTATTTTATTCTTCGTCTTTAAAATTAAAAGGATAATCTCCAAAAACAGGAGCTAATTTGCGTACTGCATAAGTATTTCTTGTCATTTTGTTAGACAAAGCGATAATCGTAACATGTTCTTTCATTAAAGTAATGTAAGAAGAAGTATTACCATGCCACCAGCCATTATGAAAATAGAAGTTTTGTCCGGTTTCCCAATTAATCATTCTAATTCCTAAACCGTAATTCTTAGTTCCTTTACGTTCATTACTGTAACCTGCATAAACTTGTTTTAGTAATTCAGGTTTTAAGAAGTCAGGCGAATTTCTGGCTCTGTCAAATTTTAAAAGATCTCGTGCTGTCGAGAAGATGTTTTTATCTCCATACACATTATCTAAATAGTCAAAACCTATTTCGACACCGTTTCCTTTATAAGAAGGAACAATTTTTTTTCTGTCTTTATCATCATCAAAAACATACGTATGAGTCATTCCCAAAGGTTTGAAAATCATCTCAGACATTGCTTCTTTATAACTTAAACCCGTAATTTTCTCGATTATAAGTGCCAGCATGGCATAATTAGTATTGCAATAGCTGAAACGTGTTCCGGTTTTAGATTCTAAACCAATATCTTTTGTAGCCAGAATATCTAAAATGTCTTTATTCGTAAGCTGATTATGTCTGTCCCAAATAGATTTATCTCTATCCGTAAAGTAAGCATAATTACGCATTCCGGTACGATGACTCAAAAGCATTCTGATGGTGCAGTCTTCGTAAGGAAATGTTTTTAAAATGGTATTTACTTTTTGGTCTAACTCTATTTTACCTGCGTTAACGAGTTTTAAAATCGCTGTAGCAGTCAAAACTTTACTTACAGAAGCAATTTGCACCGGAGTTTCGGGAGT
The DNA here is from genome assembly GCF_024171645.1 of Flavobacterium sp. HSC-32F16. Lineage (GTDB taxonomy): Bacteria > Bacteroidota > Bacteroidia > Flavobacteriales > Flavobacteriaceae > Flavobacterium. Next base: position 309,405 of record NZ_JALKAC010000004.1, read on the forward strand.
TATTTTTGTTCCTTCATTTTTATTGGCAAAACCATTATATCTTTCAAAAATAATCTGACCATTTCGGGCTACTAAAAAGCTTCCGTTCATGTTGTTATTAGGCCAGTTTTTGTTGTAAAAATGATTTATTCTGCCTGTAACCGAGTTTTTGTAAGCCTGAGAAATTTTGGGTTCAGGACCTAACGGTTTCATTTTCGGTAAAGTATCTTCGACTATTGGAGTTGTAACTGTTTTTGTTTTATTATCATTACCACAAGCACTTAAAACTAATACAGTGAAAAGTATTTGTGGTATCTTTGTTTTTTTAAGGAAAATCATTTGCATCGTTCTTTAAAAACAAATATATCGAATTCAATTTTGTTGTTTTCTCAATTTAAGGGTCTGTAGAGGCTTGTTTTTAACATTGTTTTAACATCTGTTTTTCTTAGTTGTTTGTTTTTCAGGTTTTAACCATTTTTAAACATTCTAAATAGTAATTTCGAAACAAAATTTTAACTAAATTTGTTATATTTGAAACAAATACGATTCAAAAAGTTATATTATTTAATGTTTTAAATTTATTTAAATGAAGTTTGGAATTATAAAAGAAAGAAAAAATCCGCCGGACAGAAGAGTTGTTTTTTCTCCAAATGAGTTGACAAGACTAAAGCAGCTTTATCCTAAAGCTTCAGTTGAGGTTGAAAGTTCAGATATTAGAATTTTTCCTGATTCAGAATATAAAAACATGGGAATTACAGTTACAGATAATGTTTCTGACTGTGATGTTTTATTTGGTGTAAAAGAAGTTCCTGTAGAAAATTTAATTCCAAATAAAGACTATTTCTTTTTTTCGCACACTATAAAAAAACAGCCTCATAATAGAAAATTACTTCAGGCGGTTTTAGAAAAAAATATTGATTTATACGATCACGAAACCATTGTTGATGAGCATTACCGCCGCTTAATTGGTTTTGGTAAATATGCAGGAATGGTTGGGGTTTATAACGGAATCCGTGCTTTTGGAATTAAATTTGAATTGTTTAAACTCCCAAAAGCAGAATCTCTTTCGGGGAAAGATGCTTTGATTGCACAGTTGAAACGTATTACAATGCCAGCCTTAAAATTTGTAATCACAGGAACAGGAAAGGTTGGGAGCGGCGCCAAAGAAATCTTGGATGCTATTAAGGTAAAAGAAATTACAATTGATAATTATCTGACGAAAAAGTATACACAAGCGGTATATGTTCAGTTAGATGTTTTAGAATACAATAAGCGTATTGACGGACAGGTTTTGGATTTTAAAGATTTTGTTGATCATCCAGAGGAGTATACTTCGGATTTTGAAAGATTTACGAAAGTATCTGATATCTATTTTGCAGGACATTTTCATGCTAATAATGCGCCAATGATTTTAACTAGAGAAATGTTGAATGCAAGTGACTGCAGGCTGAAAGTTGTAGCCGATATTTCCTGTGATGTAAACGGACCTATTGCCTGTACAATTCGTTCTTCGACGATTGAAGAACCTTTATATGGTTATTTTCCGTTTGAAGATGAAGAAGTAGATCTCTTTCATCCTGCTGCAGTAGCGGTTATGGCGGTTGATAATCTGCCATGTGAAATTCCAAAAGACGCCAGTGAAGGTTTTGGAGAACAATTTATGGAATATGTAATTCCGGCTTTCTTCAACGGTGATAAAGACGGAATTTTAAAACGTGCGAAAATCACTGAAAATGGTAAATTAACAGAACGATTCAGCTATCTGCAGGATTATGTAGACGGCAAATAATTGTGAATTGTTAATTAATTAAAAGAGCTTTCTAAATTTTAGAAAGCTCTTTTTTTGTAGTATCAAGAATAATTAACCATTCAATTAAACCATTTCTTCCGGTTTTACCCAAGCGTCAAAATCTTCAGGAGAAACATACCCCAAACGAACGGCTTCTTCTTTAAGCGTGGTTCCGTTTTTGTGAGCGGTTTGGGCAATTTCTGCGGCTTTATAATATCCAATTTTAGTATTTAAGGCCGTAACAAGCATTAATGAGTTGTCTACCAATTCTTTGATGCGTTTATGGTTTGGTTTAATTCCCTGCGCACAGTGTTCGTCAAAAGAAACACAAGCGTCTCCAAGCAAGCGTGCCGATTGAAGAAAGTTTGCAGCCATAACCGGTTTAAAAACATTTAGTTCGTAATGTCCCTGCATACCGCCAACTGCGATTGCCATATCGTTTCCAATAACCTGAGCGCAAACCATTGTTAAGGCTTCACATTGTGTTGGGTTTACTTTTCCAGGCATAATTGAAGAGCCAGGTTCATTTTCCGGAATATGAATTTCGCCAATTCCGGAGCGTGGTCCAGAGGCTAACATTCTAACGTCGTTTGCGATTTTATTTAATGAAACAGCCAGTTGTTTTAAAGCGCCGTGTGTTTCTACTATAGCGTCGTGTGCAGCTAAAGCTTCAAATTTGTTTTCGGCAGTTATAAAAGGATGTTTTGTAAACTGTGCAATATATTCGGCAACTTTTACGTCGTAACCTTTTGGAGTATTTAGTCCCGTTCCAACTGCAGTTCCGCCCAAAGCGATTTCAGATAAATGCGCTAAGGTATTTTTTAAAGCTTTTAATCCAAATGCTAATTGAGCTGCGTAACCTGAAATTTCTTGTCCAAGTGTTAATGGCGTTGCATCCATTAAGTGTGTACGGCCAATTTTTACAACGTCTTTAAACTCCGCAGCTTTTTTTACTAAAGTAGCGTGTAGTTTTTCAATACCCGGAATTGTGGTTTCAACTACCATTTTATAAGCTGCGATGTGCATTCCGGTTGGGAAAGTATCGTTTGATGACTGCGATTTATTAACATCGTCATTTGCTTTGATAAATTGTTCCCCTTCACCAATTTCAAAATCTTTTAGAACCTGAGCGCGGTTAGCAATTACTTCATTGACGTTCATGTTACTTTGTGTTCCTGAACCAGTCTGCCAGATAACAAGCGGAAATTGATCGTCTAGTTTTCCTTCGAGAATTTCGTCGCATACAGCAGCAATAGCATCTCTTTTTTCTATTGGCAGTACTCCTAAATCAAAGTTAGCGTAAGCGGCGGCTTTTTTTAGATAAGCAAATCCTTCGATGATTTCCTGAGGCATCGATCCCGAATTTCCAATTTTAAAATTATTTCTGGAACGTTCTGTTTGTGCACCCCAATATTTATCGGCTGGGACCTGAACTTCGCCCATGGTGTCTTTTTCTATTCTGTATTTCATTTTGTTGTAAATATGTTGTTTGTAAAATGTATTTTGTTAAGTGTGTGAAATGTGAGTTACAAATTGTAAATTTTTTCGGTAAATGAAAGGCGGGTAACACTGATTTACTTCGTAATACGCTGATTGAAACGGATTTTTTATTTTAGGGTTTAAAATTTTTTGAATACGAATCCTAGCCCCGATAGGAGTGGAAATCCTTTTGTGTTTTTTCTTTGAAAACATAAAAGATTGCAGCGGATAGCGGGAAAGAGCTCCTGAAAATACTCATGTTATTCTAATTTAGATAGTTGAATAATTTGCCGAAAAGAAAGCTTATTTAAAATGAGTATAAATATACGTATAAATGTTATTTCATGAAAATTGATTTAGATTTTATTGCTGAGGAAGAATATATAGCCTACATTTGTCGTAACATTCAAAAATTCCGGAAAACATGTTTGAATTTTCACAGTACTTAGGCTTTTTACTTTTCTTAACCATACTAACTATAGGGTTTTGGTTAATGTTTTTCTTAGTTGGTTTCGTATCTTATTGGGTTACGGGAGCTAGCTGGGAAATGTTCAAAGAAAAGAGAGCTAAAAAAAGACAAGAAGAACAATCAGTTAAATATTAATTGATTTCATAAAAAAGGACCCGTGAAAACGAGTCCTTTTTTTTATGGCAAAAAATAAATTTCAAAAAAATAGAATCCCCAATTCCAATTGATTAACTCTCATTGGAATTGGGGATTTTTTAGTATTGCAAATTAACTTATGTTAACCTGGAAATTCTCCGCCGCCTTCTCCGCCGCCTTCATTTCTAGGCTGTGCATTTTTATCTCTTTCGCTTTTAGGTTTGTTGAAACGATACGTGAATGATAAATTGAACTGACGTTTACGAAACTGCATTTCGCTGTATGATTTTTGACTTTCAAGCGTAGTATCATTTTGAAGATACGTATAGGATCTCATGATTCTTGAATTGAAAATATCACTGATATTAAAAGCAATAGTAGCTTTGTCTTTTAAGATATCTTTACTGAAAGCCGTATTCATTGAAAACTGATCCAGGTTTTTACCTTGTGCCGTTTTTTGCTCACCGTTGTAAGTACCGTTTAACTGCCAGTCAATTTTGTATGGCAGTGAGATTTTTGAATTCATTCTCGCAAACCAAGTGTTGGCTTGATTATTTAGATTTTGTACAACCGAATTGCCTTGTGTATCAATATAAGTATTCTCTCCAGTTGTTTTTACGTTGTAAAGGTTGAAGTTACTGTTTAATTTCCACCATTTAAACGGAGTATAATTGAATGTAAATTCGAAACCATACTTCTGCTCTTTTCCTAAGTTAATAGGACGGCTTAGAATAACAGGAATTCCGTCTACATTGTCACCGTTTGGGGTTCTAACAAAGCTGAAAACATCTTTTGTGTCTTCAAAATAAGCCGAAGTACTAAAAGTTACTTTATCCCATCTTTTAATATATCCTACATCATATTTATCTGTCAATGATGGATCTAAGTCCGGATTTCCCTGAAAAATATTAATGTTACTTGAATAGTTAAGTGCCGGATTCATAAAACGTCCTCTTGGTCGTGTTAAACGTTTACTATAGCTGGCAGTCAAGTTGCTTTGATCTGAAATTTCATAGCTGATAAAAGCACTTGGAAAAAGATTGTTATATTTTTTGGTGTTAAATACACTGTTGTCTAATAAATTAACTTCGATATTGGTGTCTTCCCAGCGTAAACCAAATAAGTAAGAGAACTTATTTACCTTTAAACCGTATTGCGCATAAAGTGCATTGATGTTCTCTTTGTACTCTAAAGTGTTTGATTTGGATGGATCTATAACATAGTTTCCATCTATTAAATTAGTAACGTTGTATTCGTTGTTCAAATCTCCAAAGCTTCCTTTATAACCTGCTTCAAACTGACTTCCTTTTCCTAATGGCAGCACATAATCAGCTTGCAGTAAAACTTGTTTCTGAACCTGATCGTTTAGAGTGGTATTAAAAGTTGGCGAGGCTGTAATAACACCATCACTGTCATCAGTGTTTCTGGAAATAGATAAATCGGCAGTAAGTTTATGTCCTTTATCGTTGAAATTTTTGATTAAGTTCGAAGTGAACTCTATGTTTTCGCTTCCAGTATCGGTATTGTTTAAGCGGTATGTACTTCCTGTAAAAGCGCGTGCAGCATCAAAATTGTTATAATTGATCAGGTCTTTATCTTCTCCTGTATTTTTTTGATAATTAATAGCGTTTGTCCAGAATGTAGTAGGGGTAATTGACCATTCAACACCGGCTCTGGCATTAAAACCATCTCTAATTCTTTTTGTATCACGATCTTCGTCTAAATAACCTTTAGGCGATCCATCAGCATTATAATAAGAAGTATTCGTTAAACCACCGCCTTCATTGGTTCTGTAGTTGTAACCGGCAGTAGTGAAGTAGTTTAATTTTTCGGTTTTGTAATTTACGTTGGCACTTACACCATACGTTTCAGGAAGCCCTGTTGAAGCAATAAAAGTTCCGTTGAAACCTTGATTTTTACCTTTTTTAAGAACAATATTAATGATTCCTGATCCACCTTCGGCATCATAACGTGCAGATGGATTAGTGATTACTTCTACTTTTTCGATTGCATCTGCAGGAAGCTGACGCAGTGCTTCGGCAACATTAATGGCTTGTGAAGGTCTTCCGTCAATTAAAATGCGGATATTGTCACTTCCTCTTAAACTTACATTTCCTTCAGAATCCACTGAAACTGATGGAACGTTGTCTAAAACGTCACTTACTGTTCCGCCTTTTACCATCATATCCTGACCAACGTTGTAAACTTTTTTGTCAAGTTTTATTTCGACTGTCGATTTTTCGGCACGAACCACAACTTCATTCAGCTGTGCAGCATCTTCGGATAAGTTTATAACACCTAAATTAGTGTCGTCCTGTATGCTTTTTTGTTTAATTTCAGTAGATTTAAACGAAATGAATTCTACTTTTATATCATAAGTTCCCGGAGCAACGGCAACTTCAAATTCTCCTTTAGGGTTGGTTATACCGCCTGCAATAACTTTTGTGTCATTTGGAGCCATGATCGAAATAGTAGCATATTCAAGAGGTTGTTTGCTTACTTTTTCAAAAACTTTTCCGGTAACCTTAACCTTGTTTTTTGCAGGTGGTCCCTGTTGTGCGTAGTTGTAAAAGCCTGTGAAAAATAGCACAAGCATTACAGCAAAATTGATTTGTTTCATTTTTTTCTGGTTTCTTTTTCTTTTTAGACGGCAAATGTACCTTTTGGTTTAAAGAGAAAGATCACAAAAAAATGTTAACAGTCTATTTTAGAATCAGTCTAAAAAAGAAGCGACTTTATCTAAATCCCTTCCAATGATAGCTTTTCCGTCTTTTACAACAATAGGTCTTTCAATCAAAATGGGATTATCAATCATGGCCTGAACGATTTCATCGTTGCTTAAATCTTTTCCTTTATAATTTTCAATCCAGATTTTTTCTTTTGTTCGGATTAATTCAATTGGTTTTAAATCCAGTTTTTTAAGAAGCTCTTTCAGCTCATCAAAAGTTGGAGTTTCTGTTAAATAAGGAATTATTTCATACTCTTGTTTTGTGTCTTCAACAAAAGCCAGACAATTTCTTGATTTTCCGCAGCGTGGGTTATGGTAAATTTGTATCATTTTCTTATATTTAAAGTCTACTAAATATATTTATTAAAAATAGCATTTTAGTAAAGACAAAAATAAGACTTACTATTTAAATTAAAATCTCATTTCAAAACTTTAATTATATGTTTTTAGAACAAGGAATTAACCCCGAAAATAAATTTTGGAAATATCTTATAGGATCGGTTTTTATTATCACAGCCTCATTTATTGGTCAAATTCCTTTTTCAGTGGCAGTCCTTCTTAAAAACTTCAAGGATAAAAAAGGGTTTCCAACGGATAATGATGCTGCATTAAAAATATTTGAACCCAATTTAACTTTGTTTTTGGTGATGGTTTCGTTTCTTTTTGCCTTTGCCGGGATTTATTTTGTGGTGAAATATCTGCACAATCAAACTTTATTATCAGTAACAACTTCACGGCCAAAAGTAGATTGGAGCAGAGTTGTTTTTTCTTTTGTTATATGGTCGGTATTCTCTATTGTAAGCTTTTTTGTTCTTTATTTTCAATCTCCTGAAGAGTTTGTATTAAATTTTAAACTGATTCCGTTTTTGATATTAGTTCTTGTAGGTACAATTTTAATACCTATTCAAACCAGTACGGAGGAATATGTTTTTAGAGGATATTTAATGCAGGGATTTGCCAATCTGGCCCGCAACAGATGGTTTCCTTTGATGATGACTTCAGTAATATTTGGATCAATGCACATTCTAAATCCTGAAGTAGAGAAAATGGGATATGTTATTATGGTGTATTATATAGGAACAGGATTATTCCTTGGAATTATTACCTTAATGGATGAAGGAATGGAACTGGCTTTAGGATTTCATGCCGCAAATAATCTGATTGGAGCTTTACTTGTTACTTCAGACTGGTCTGTTTTTCAAACGCATTCTATTTTTAAAGATATGTCGGAGCCTTCTGCTGGCTTCGATGTGATTTTACCAGTCGTTATTGTGTATCCAATTTTACTTTTTATTTTCAGTAAAAAATACAATTGGACAAACTGGAAAGAGAAATTAACCGGAACAATTGACGAAAAAAATAATGAAACAGCAGAATTTTTAAACTTAAACTAAAAACGTTATGCCAAACTTAACTCATAGAAACGTACATAATTATTTTAAACTGGACGGTTATCATTTAAACGCCGCCGATTTGTGCCGAATTGCCTATAGTTTTATTAAAGAAGGAGATGCTCACGAACGTTCAATGGGTGAATTTTTTCTGGATTGGTTCGATCATAAAGACTATATCGAAATGACAACTTCTGGAACTACAGGCCTTCCTAAATTAGTAAGGTTAGAAAAACAGGCTATGATTCAGTCTGCATTGGCTACAGGAGATTTCTTTGGATTAGAACCAGGAAATAAAGCTTTATTATGTCTTCCAACGCAATTTATTGCCGGAAAAATGATGCTCGTGCGAAGCTTAATTTTAGGATTGGAATTGGATGTTGTGGTTCCAAGTACTGAACCTTTGGCTTACAATAACAAGCAATATGATTTTGTGGCTATGGTTCCGTTACAGGTTCAAAATTCAATTGAAAAACTGGGAAACATAAAAAAACTGATTATTGGCGGTGCCAAAATGGATAGTGCCCTCGAAGTAAATTTGCTTCCATTAAAGAAAACAGAGATTTATGAAACCTACGGAATGACGGAAACGATTACTCATATTGCGGCTAAAAAAGTGGGTGAAAGTGCTTTTTCGATTCTGCCAAATGTGAAAATTGAAAAAGATGACCGAGGCTGTCTGGTCATTTACGTGGCTTCGATTTCTGAGGAACCAATTGTAACCAATGATTTAGTTGATTTAGTAAATGAAAACCAATTTGTTTTTCTGGGAAGAATTGACAATGTAATTAATAGTGGAGGAGTGAAGTTGATTCCGGAACAGATTGAAGCGAAATTAACGGGCAGAATTACAAATCGTTTTTTTGTAACCGGAGTTCCTGATACAGCTTTAGGAGAGAAACTAATTTTAGTAATCGAAGGAGAGAAATATGATTTTTCAGCAGACTTTTTTGATGTTTTAGGAAAGTTCGAAAAACCAAAAGAAATTGTTTTTGTTCCGAAATTTAAGGAAAATGAAAACGGGAAGCTGCTTCGAAAATCTAGTTTAGTTAAATAAACTTTTTTAATGCTTTTATTTATGTAAGAAAAATTAGATATATTTAATTTGTGTTAATTTCAAAAACAGATAACTATGGAATTTCTTCTAAATCTTCCAAATGTTCAATTGCTTGGTAAAAATGAACTAAAACAAATAAAAAGGTGGTAAACCTCTTACTGCACCACCTACTTGTGCTAATATACCATCATTTTGTTTGGTTTCACCAGATATGTGTCCGGTGTAGATTCAATCTTAGTTATGATATAAAAAAAAGCCTTTAGAAAATTAAATCTAAAGGCTTTTTTGTATTATCTAGTAAGTTATTATTCTTTAATTACTGTTGCTTTGCGTTCCAAAAGTGCCATGTAAAATCCGTCAAAACCAGATTCTGATGCCAGTATTTTACGATCCTGAACAAACGTAAATTCTTTTCCAATATCTGTTTTTAAGAATTTTTCTACTTGTTCTTGATTTTCTGATGGTAAAACAGAACAAGTTGCGTAAACCAATTTTCCGCCTGGTTTTACAATTTTAGAATAGCTTTCTAAAACCTCGCTCTGAACTTTACGAATGTTATCGATAAATTCCGGCTGTAATTTCCATTTAGAATCTGGATTTCTTTTTAAAACTCCTAAACCGCTGCAAGGTGCGTCAATTAAAACACGGTCTGCTTTTTCATGCAGTTTTTTGATCACTTTTGTAGTGTCAATAATACGGTATTCGATATTAAAAGCGCCATTTCTTTTTGCTCTTAATTTCAATTGTTTTAGTTTGCTTTCGTACAAATCCATTGCAATCAATTGTCCTTTGTTTTCCATTAAAGAAGCAATGTGTAATGTTTTTCCACCTGCACCTGCGCAAGTATCTACAACACGCATTCCTGGTTTAACATCAAGAAAACCGGCTACTAATTGTGAGTTAGCATCCTGAACCTCAAAAAGTCCTTGCTTAAAAGCGTCTGTCAGAAATACGTTTGCTCTTTCTTTTAAAACTAAAGCTTCAGGCTGATCTTTTAAATATTCTGTTTCAATATTTAAATCCATCAACGTATTTCTCAGGTTTTCTTTAGTTCCTTTAAGTGTATTGGTTCTTAAAATAACTTTAGCAGGCTGGTTTTGAGCAGCAATTTCTTTTGCCCATACTTTTTCTCCAAGTTCTTTTACGCCTAATTCATCCATCCAGTCCGGAATAGATTCTTTTAATGCTCTAACTTTTGAAAGTTCGTCAAAACGACCTTTTATTTTTCTTTCCGGAGTTCCTTCCAATTGTCTCCAATCCGGAATTGGATATCCTCTTAAAACCGCCCAAACCGCAAACATTCTCCACAAATTGTCTCTGTCGAAAGGTTCTTTTACTTCGGCAATTTCTGCGTATAAACGTTTCCAGCGAACAATTTCATATATCGTTTCAGCAACAAATTTCCTGTCAGAACTTCCCCAACGCTTGTCTTTTTTTAATGCTCTGGCTACCACTTTGTCTGCATATTCTCCTTCATTGAAAATTGCATTCAAAGAGTCGATGGTAGTATAAACTAAATTTCTGTGTAATCTCATTTCTAATATTTGAGCTGCAAAGGTACTATTAATTGATTGAAAGTTAAATTTTTAATTAGGATTGTTGTTTTACTTTCATTCTCAAAACAAAAAACACTCTGATAAAGTTTAAAAGAGTGTTTTGTAAATAGATTTCTGCAAGCAGTTTTTATTTTGTTATTCTTGTTAGTCCGATATTTTCAGGAGCGTGAAGCACCATTGGGAATTTTTCTATTTTTACCGAGCTGCTATCTAAGCCAAAAGCTCTTTCTTCAGATAAACTCAGTTTTTTAATGAAGAAATAGGAGTTCATGATAATATTTTCGTGCCATCTCAAATCATTATCGTTAGATAAGAATTTTTCAGACAATACAAATTTGAAATCTCCAATAATATTGTTTTTGTTTAATGATTCGTAACGGCTGGTAATATCTACTTCTCCGCGTTTTACCATATCACGAATTACTTCTCTAAACATTAAATTGATTTTTGTAGGCTCTCTAAAACCTAAATTAAAATCGATTCTATAAATATCGTCTTTAGCAATTTCGGTAACTTTATATTGTGTTTTATAAGGTTCAGTAAGAATGTTTACGTGTACAAACCAATAAATATCGGCTCTTTTTGGACGTTTTTGTAAAATAGAATAAATCACTTTTTCCTCCAGTTCATCAACACGATTTGCATTGGTCATATATACCAAATGTGTGGCATATTTAGGAATCGATAAGTCTTCACTTAATTCCATTAAAACCTTTTTGTAATCATCAATTTTGATGACTTTAGTATAGTTTTTATTGATTTTCTTAGCTAAATACCAAATCGTCATGATCGAAATAAGTAAAGAAGCAATGATTAATGTTACATAACCGCCTTCTGCAAATTTTGTGATATTGGCAATAAGGAAACTAAATTCGATCAATAAATAGATAGTGATAAGCGGTACCATAAAGTACAGTTTAACACGTTTCATAATTAAATAATAATTCAGCAGAATGGTCGTCATGATCATGCATAAAATAATGGCAAGACCATAAGCATGCTCCATATTTCCTGATTTTTCGAAGTGTAATACGATTCCAACACAACCAAAAAACAACAGCCAGTTAATTGACGGAATATACAATTGTCCTTTAACTTCAGTAGGATATTTAATTTTTACTTTAGGCCAGAAATTTAAACGCATTGCTTCGTTGATCAAAGTAAATGATCCGCTGATAAGTGCCTGAGATGCAATTACTGCTGCTAAAGTTGCCACTACAATCCCAAATGGTAAAAACCAATGCGGCATAATAAGGTAAAATGGATTTCCATTTTCTCCTCCTAATTGCTGTAATGTACTTCCTTCATGATGAATTAAATACGCTGCCTGACCAAAGTAGTTTAATACTAAAGTTGTTTTTACAAACATCCAGCTGATTCGAATATTTTTTCTTCCGCAGTGTCCCATATCTGAGTACAAAGCCTCAGCTCCGGTTGTACATAAAAATACAAAACCAAGCACGAAAAATCCGTCAGGATGAACTGAAAGCAGGTGATAAGCGTAGTAAGGATTTATAGCTTTAACAACTTCTGGGAAATGTATAATTTGTATAACACCCAAAGTACCAAGCATAGCAAACCAAATCAGCATCATTGGAGCAAAAAACTTTCCAACAAGCTTGGTTCCAAATTGTTGTATGGTAAAAAGTATAAAAAGAATTGTAATAACAATGTACACGATAGTCTGTGTTTTCATTGTGGGATAAAACGCCCTGATTCCTTCAACAGCTGATGAAATCGAAATTGGCGGTGTAATAATACCGTCGGCAAGCAAAGCACTTCCTCCAATTATGGCGGGCACAATAAGCCACTGAATTTTAGTTTTCTTGACTAAGGCATATAATGCAAAAATACCACCCTCGCCATGATTATCAGCGCTTAAGGTAATAAGAACATATTTGATTGTAGTTTGTAATGTTAGAGTCCAAAATACACACGAAATACCTCCCAAAACAATATCGGCATTAATAGTATGATTGCCAAGTATGGCTTTCATTACGTATAATGGAGAAGTACCAATGTCTCCATATATTATCCCTAATGTTATCAATAAACCCCCTATAGACAACTTACTATGTAAGTTTTTATGCGATGCGCTCATGTATATTTTTAATAAAAGACGGTTGCAAATTTACTGTTTTAAAACAAATTAGCGTCAATTATAATTAAAAAGATAAAAAAAAGCACAATCCCCAAATTGTGCTTTTAATTTTAAGTAAAAATTGAAATATTTAAATTATCCTCTTCTCCCGCCTCCTCTAGAATTTGAGCCGCTTTCTCTTTGCGGCTGACTGTTTCCTCTTGACTCCTGGCTGGCACGAGGAGATTCAGAACGTTGTGTATTTTGAGGTCTTGCTGTATTTGATCTGCTTTCTGAGTTTCCTCTGCTTTCAGAATAGCTTCTTGGGGCTTCAGTTCTTTGAGCAGGTGCCGCAGATGCAGGTCTGTTTGTGCTGCCTCTGTTTTCAGAATAACTTCTTGGTGACTCACTCGCCGGTGAAGATGTTCTGTTCGTATAATTTCTGTTTTCTGAATTTCCTCTTGGAGCAGTGGTGTTTGAATTGTTTCTTCCGCTTGTTCTTGGAGTGTTTTCAGTTCTTGGCGTGGTTACAGCAGGACTATTTTCTCTATTAGTTACACGATTTGTATTGTTGTAGCTTCTGTTTGTATTTGATCTGTTATCAGTATAATTTCTATTTTCAGCAGAAACTCTTCCTGAATTTGATCTGTTAGAGTTGTATGTGTTTTGAGATCTGTTAGATTCTCTGCTTGCCACTCTTCTTTGATCTAAATCATATCTGTTACTTACATTTGAATGTCTTTGGGCAAAACTATAGTTTGGTCTCATTCTTTCGTAGCCATAAGTGCGTCTTGTTTCATAAATAACCGGAGCTCTGTAACTTCTTCTGGTGTTTACATAGTTATAGCTGTTGTGAACATTGATACATACATTTATGTTATTTCTGTATCTGTAAACAGGATAAGGTGTCCATGCACTATAATAAGTAGGGTAATATCCCCAATACCATGTAGAATAGTAAGGTCTGTAATTTGTAACCCAAAATGAAGTATAAATTACCGGAGCAACGCTGTAAACGGGTTCGTAGATATAGTTTTCCCCATACAAATAAGTGTTACCTACAACCTGAACGCTTACTTTGTTGTAGGTGTCCCTTTCTACGTCAATTGTAGCAACGTCCTGATAAACATCACGATCTAAAACTGCTTGTATGATTACAACGTGAGTTCTGTCTTCTACAGACTCAATTACACGTAAATAATCTACTTCGTTGTCACCGTTTAAGTCAAGGTTAGAAATTTGATATTTAGGATCATTTAATCTTCTTTCAAAATCCTGAAGATTTGCAGATTCTCCAAACATAGAAGCAACTGCTCTTAAATCTAAATTATCGCTTATATCAGAGTTTTTTGCATAAACAGTAGTTTGATTTTGCGCGGCACAAGAACCAAAAACTAATGCTGTAATTGCTATTAAAAGTAGTTTCGTTTTCATGATAAAATCATATTAAATTATTTGTAATATGAGATATCCAATTACTGTGCCACAAATTTTTTTAATGGCTTTTCCAAGTTTAACTATCAGTTTTTTAATATGTTATGTTTTTATTGAGTTCAAGGCAGGTTTTAACTGAATAAAAAAGAGGTAAGAGATATTATTTCCTGAAAAAAATCTAAACCTATTTGAGTTGTTATAAATAATCGTATTTTAGCATGAAACAAATTTTGAATTATATGAAAAAACTGGTTTTATTTTGTGGAGTTTTTATTTTATTAATGTCTTTTACTTCTGTTAATTACAGCAATAAAAAGGCATTTTATGGTGGATTTACATCAATGACAATAGATACTTTGTTTAAAGATAGAATTAGTATAAGAGCAATCGTAGTAGATAAAAATAAAGTTTGGTATGGCGGCGATAATTCTCGTTTTGGATTTTATGATTTAGATAAAAAAGAAAAATTTGAAGAACACATTTATCGTGATACGCTTAAGCTGGAATTTAGAAGCATAGCGCAGACTTCTAAAGATATATTTTTGCTGAGTGTTGCTAATCCGGCTTTGTTGTATTCGGTTTCCAAAAAAGATCACAAAGTTAAATTGGTTTATAAAGAAATTAATCCAAAGGTTTTTTACGACAGTATGCAGTTTTGGAATGATAAAGAAGGAATTGCTATTGGTGACCCAACAGAAGATACTTTTTCTGTAATTGTAACGCGGGACGGAGGAGAAACCTGGACGAAATTACTATCGGATAAATTGCCGACAAACGCCACAGGTGAAGCGGCTTTTGCAGCAAGTAACACCAATATTGTTATAAAAGGAAATGATACATGGCTGGTTTCGGGCGGAAAAAAAGCGCGTGTTTTTTATTCTCCTGATAAAGCAAAAACATGGAAGGTTGTTGAAACTCCAATTGTTCAGGGGAAAACAATGACGGGTATTTTTACTGCTGATTTTTACGATTCTAAACAAGGATTTATTGCAGGCGGAGATTATGAAAATCCAGATAAAAAAATGGATAATAAAGCTTTTACTAAAGACGGCGGAAAAACCTGGGAATTAATAGGACAGGAAATGGGTTTTGGATATGCGTCATGTGTGCAGTATGTTCCGGGAGGAAATGGAAGAGAAATTATTTGTGTAGGTTCTGAAGGAATACAATATTCTCAAAATGGAGGCGAAAACTGGACACAGCTTTCAACTGATTCAAAATTCTTTACAATTCGTTTCGTAAATAGAAATACTGCAATTGCAGCCGGATATAATAAAGTTGTACGTCTTAACTTTAAATAAAAAAAACAAGAACCCTAAATAATAAAGTAAGTATTATTATATAGGGTTCTTATCGCTGTTGTAAGGAATGACAATTAGTTTTTGCCTGCTTTATCTCGATATTGTTTTAACAATTTTCGGTTAAAATCATCTTCTGATTTTTTAAGCTTTAATATTTTTTTTGCTGAAAGTACTTTTTTAAGGTTTGATGAATATTTTTCTCTTAAAAGATACAATTCTTTATCTGTGCTTTCAATTTGTGAGAGCAATACTGATGCTTCTTTTTCTGAGAGCGAGCTCAAATTATCATCATCTAATTTACGCAGATAGGTTTTCATTTTATCGTGGCGCAATTCAAATTGTTTGTCATCGTATGCATTGTAAATTGGCCAGAATTTTTCAGCTTCTGTAGAAGTAAGCTCAAGTTCTGTTGTCAAAAATGAAACTTTAAATGCTTTAACTTTTTCTCGCTTTTCATCGATTTTATCACCTTGTGCATAAAATGATAAAGTCGCTAAAAACAGAAGTACCGTTAATATATTTTTGATTTTCATATCTATATAATTTTGTTTTTATTCAGAAATTAAATTTTCAATATTTGGATTTGTTGCTAGAATATCTTCTAAGGTTTCTTCTTCCAGGGCAATATTTTTATTTAGTTTATCTATGTCTTTCGTATCTAATTCTTTAATTAAATCATATTGATTTAAATTTGACTGATAAGCCAGATAAGTTTCTAAAGTAGCTTCATCCAGTTCTTTTGATGCTTTGTAATAATAATTGGCAGCAGGGATCATAAAGGCAATAAAAATTGCCGCGGCCGCTGCGATCGAAATCACTTTTTTTCGTTTATAAAGAGGAATTACTTTTGTTTCTCTTTCATTTATCTGTTCTAAAACTTTTGCCGAAAAAGTATCAAAATAATGCTCCGGGGTTTTAAATCCATTTGTTATTTTCGGTTCGTTTTCTAATTTAAATTCTTTCATAATGTCTATAAGATAATATTTGCTATAAAAGGTTTAATTTGATGTAACATATAATTCAATTTTTTTTACCGCATGATGGTAGGATGCTTTTAATGCACCAACTGATGTTCCTAGAATTTCTGCAATTTCTTCGTATTTTAATTCTTCAAAATACTTCATCTTAAAAACCAGCTGCTGTTTTTCGGGCAGAGTAACAATTGCTTTTTGAAGTTTGATTTGGATTTCATCACCATCAAAATATACATCAGACTTTAAATTGTCGATGGTTTTATTTTGTAAATCTTCAGAAGTTATGCCTTTTAATTTTGCTTTCTGATTTAAGAAAGTTAATGCTTCATTTGTTGCAATTCGATACATCCAGGAAAAAAGTTTACTTTCTCCTTTAAAGTTTTTTAAATACTGGAATACCTTAACGAAAGTATTCTGCAAAACATCATCTGTATCATCATGATTCAAAACAATGTTTCGAATATGAGAATACAACGGTTTTTGATAATCGGATATAAGTTTTTGAAACGCTGTGTTCTGCGTTTTAGGATTTAATAATTGTTGTATAAATTCCTTCTCGTCGATCAAACTTCTTGATTTATCAAACTTTATAATCAGTTAGAATGAAATTTATGCAAAAGGTTTAATCAACCTTCAAAAAAAATTAAAATTCAGACTGTTCTTCTTCTGGTTTTGCAGCAGGAGTCGTTGCGGCAGGTGTCGCAGGTTTTGGTGTTACAGGCTTTTGTGCTGCTGGTTTTGCCGGAGCAGTTTCTGTTTCTGATGAATAATCCGGAGCAGCCACTGCAGCAGGAACTACTTTTGGTTTAATTGGGAAATAAATATCTGTAACTAATTTAGAAGGACTTTTTACGTCTAGTTTGCTTACTTCTAAAACTTCAAGATGTGACCAGCTCAATTCAGGCATTATTTTTTCATTGTTAATGTAAGCCGTTGTTTTTGCAATTGCTTCAGCAGTATGGTTGTAATCGCCTTTTAAAGTTGTTTTTACAGCATCAAAAGCATTTAGTTTTCCAGATAAAATATCACTTCCTGAACTAATAGATATTTCTTTGTTTATTGGTAAACAAATAGAAATTTTTGCCAGTCCTTTTGCAGTATCATAAGTATGGTAAATGATAAAAGGTTTTCCGCTTGTGCTTAAGCCGTTAGTTTCGCTAAAATGGATAAGTTTCGGAATTACAATTCTGGCATTTTTATTAATCTTCGGAATTTCACTTGTAAAAGTCTGTTTGATATAAGGGGTTTCAGTTTTCTTTACCACTCCGTTTACCTGCACGGCATACGT
Source organism: Flavobacterium sp. HSC-32F16 (assembly GCF_024171645.1). Taxonomy (GTDB): domain Bacteria; phylum Bacteroidota; class Bacteroidia; order Flavobacteriales; family Flavobacteriaceae; genus Flavobacterium. Next base: position 327,065 of record NZ_JALKAC010000004.1, read on the forward strand.
TTTGGTTTCGTAATCCAGATTTTTATCAATGTTGGCAAGGCTTTTTTCGTAAATAGTTCCAATAACTTTGTCAGAACCGCCGTTTAATGCTGCATACACTTTAAACAAAAAGCTCATTGTTCCTTTCGCTTTCCATGTAACTTTTGTTTTTCCGCCCAAAGTATCTTTAAAAGTCCAGGTAACATCAGCATCTGTACCGTCATATTTCATTTTTTGTTCAATGCTTTCTCCTTCTTTTGTTTTTAAAGTGACAGCATTTCCGGCTCCTTCTTCGCCAGTCCAATAAAAAGACCCTCCGTTGCCGGTAGTTTTATTTGGGAAAGTAAATTTTAATGTTGGATCTTCTACTGCCCAAGATTCAAAATCTTCGTAATTTCTAAAATCATTTACATAATTATACACAGTCACTTTTGGTGAATTGATTACTTTGCTTCTTTCAACAGAAAAAATCCCTTTTTGGGTAGCAACAAAAACGGTAAGAGCAACTAAACTTAATAATAGTAAAAGAAATAAATATTTTAGAATCTTCATTGTGCAGGTTTTTCGTAAAGTTATAAATTTTATTGTGAGACTAAACTAATAACTAAAAATAAAATAATAGATTGTTATCTTTTTAAAAAGATTTTGATGACGAACAAAAGCGCAATAAAGAGCAGAAATACGAGTAATACTTTGTAGTTTCCTTTGTAAAAAACTTTGTGCAGTTTAAGATCTCTGCGGTAAGCGAAAATCATAACGATTACAAATGCAATAAAAAAACACAGTCCGAATATTAATTGTCCTTGACTAAACATACTTAAAAATTATTTTTGACAAATTTAGATAATTGTATACGATTTGTTGCTAATTTGCCATCTCATTTAATAGAATAAAAACATGAAAAAACAACTTGATGCAGTTACTGAATTTCATACTGCTTTTAAAATAGGCCACAGCCAGACTCCAATTGCTGATTTGGGAGAAACTAAAAAACTCCTTCGTTATAATTTAATGAAAGAAGAAAATGAAGAATATCTGGAAGCGGTTCAGAATAATGATTTAGTTGAAATTGCTGACGCTCTTGGTGATATGATGTATATTTTATGCGGAACAATTATTGAACACGGTCTGCAGGATAAAATAGAAGCTGTTTTTGATGAAATCCAGCGCAGTAATATGAGTAAACTTGGAGAAGATGGAAAACCAATTTATCGTGAAGACGGAAAAGTAATGAAAGGTCCAAACTATTTTAAACCTGATTTTTCGAAGTTGTTATAAAAAATAAATCCCTAATAAGTTTTTGAAAAATATATTAGGGATTTTTCATTTGAAAGTTTTTTATTCCGCAGATGGAATATCTTCTAAACGATAATAAATTTTTAATCCTCTTTCCTTGGCAATACGAACATCGTTATCTGCTCCTTTTGATTCACCTTCAAGCCGAAGAACCGCGTCGCATTTTTCAAGAAGTCGATGAGCTGTCGGATATTGTATTTCATCCCAAATACTGTCTCCAATAAATTTAGATCCTGCTAAATGGAGCAATGGCAAAGCCAGCCATTCGCCTATTACAGGTAAATGTCCCATTCTGAATAATGGAAGAGCTGCGGCTTCTAGTTTTTCTAAATTTTGCTGAATCAATTTAGGGTCGTCATTTGTTCCGCCTCTATAAGGCCCTGCAATGAGTATAAGCATATTGTTTTATTTTTTACAAAGCACGTAAAGTAGTTACAGCAAAAAAATAATGTAGTTTAATAAAAACGCTTATTATTTCTTATTTGCTCTTATCATACTTAAAAACTCAGGTGTAATCCCTAAATAAGAGGCGATTTGCTTTTGTTTGATTTGTTTTGAGACTTCGGGATATTTTTCTAAAAAAATATAATAACGTTGTTCTGCCGAAAGTGAAAGGTTTTGAATAACTCTTACTTGTTCCCGTATGTATGCATTTTGCATTATGATTCTAAAAAAGCGTTCAAACTTGGGGATTTTGATATAGAGATTATCTAAATCTTCTTTTTTTAACTGCAATATCAAGCTTTCCTCTATGGTTTCAATATTTAACATTGCAGGCTGCTGGTTTATAAAACACGCCATGTCTGTTATCCACCAATCAGCAGCGGCAAACATAATGGTTGATTCTTTTCCTTCAGAGTCTCTGTAAAATGATCTTAGAGTTCCGGATAAAACAAAATTGATTGATCGGCAGATTTCTCCTTCTTTTAAAATAATGCTTTTTTTTGGGTATTTCTTTTCGGTTAGAATAGAAAGGAAATACGAAATTTCGTTTTCGTCCAGCGAAATGTGTTTGGATACATTTTTTAAAATCAGATTTTGAGGCATTTTATTTTGTAAGATTTTCAAACAAATGTATGTAAAAAAGAAGCCCGACGTATCAAAACGCCGGGCTTAATATCTATAAAAATAGTTTGCTTATTGAACTTTTACAGTCCATCCGTAAGTATCTTCAGAAAGTTTGTTTTGAAGACTTGTTAATTTTTCTTTTAAGAATGAAGCATATGAATTCTCAATTGGAGCTAATTCAAAATATTCATCTTTATATGAGAAACCTTTAATTACACTGATAACTGCGGCAGTTCCAGCTCCAAAAATTTCTTTTAAAGATCCGTTTTTAGCAGCTTCAACTAATTCAGTAACGATAACAGGACGAACTTCAACATTCAATCCTTCTTTTTCTGCCATTGCAATTAAACTTTTTCGGGTAATACCATCTAAAATTCTTTCGCTTGTTGGTGCTGTTAATAAAGTATCGTTGATTCTGAAGAAAACGTTCATTGTTCCCGCTTCTTCCAGTTTTGTGTGTGTAGCATCGTCAGTCCAAATAACTTGCTGGAAACCATCTTTGTTTGCTAAGTTAGTTGGGTAAAACTGCGCAGCATAGTTTCCTGCCGCTTTTGCAGCGCCAATTCCGCCATTTGCAGCTCTACTGTAATGTTCAGCAATAATAACTTTTACTTCACCACCATAATATGATTTTGCAGGAGAAAGTAAAATCATGAATTTATATTCGTCAGATGGATTTGCGATAACGCCAGGTCCTGTAGCAATCATAAAAGGACGGATATACATACTCGATCCGTTTCCTCTCTGGATCCATTCCTGATCGATTTTTAATAATTCATTTAAACCCTCCAGGAAAATATCTTCCGGAACTTCCGGCATTGCCATACGAACAGCAGAATTATTGAAACGTTTGTAGTTTTCATCAGGTCTAAACAACCAAACATCATTATTTTCATCTTTATAAGCTTTCATTCCTTCAAAAATAGCTTGACCGTAATGAAAGACTTTAGAAGACGGATCCATTAAAATAGGAGCATAAGGCTTAATGACCGGAGTCTGCCATTGTCCGTTTTTGTAATCACATTCAAATAAATGGTCTGTAAATACAGCACCAAAGCTTAAGTTTTCAAAGTCTACAGAGCTTATCTTAGACGATTCAGCTTTTCTGATTTCAATTTTGCTTGTTTGAGTTGTACTCATAATTATGTAAAGTTTTTATCTAATTTGTATTCTTTCAAATGAAAATCTAAGGTAATGATCTGATGAAGAATAGGTTTTGTTGAATGCAAAATTACGGAAAAATATATAATTTACTTGGTAAAACTGCATTAATTCCTGTGTTTGACTGAGATTTATTTATCTTATAATAAACCTAAAATTTTTGCGAAGTTTTATAAAGAATTTATGAAAAAACTGTCGTTTTTTAAGGCTTTACGCATTTGTTTTGATTAAATTTGACTGATAAAATGGGCTCAAAATCAGTAAAACTCCATTGTAAAATTCGAAAATTGTGAAAAGAGAAATAATTAAAACGCTAGATGGTTCAACTACAATTCATTTAGAAGAATGGAACGAAAGTTATCATTCTAAACACGGTGCAATTCAGGAAGCGAAACATGTATTTATAAAAAATGGTTTGTCTTTATTTGATAATAATCCTGTTTCTATTCTTGAAATTGGTTTTGGAACTGGCTTAAATGCTTTTATTACTTTTTTAGAATCAGAACATAAGCAACAACCAATAGATTATGTTGGAGTAGAGGCATATCCTGTCAATGCAGATGAAGTTTTGGCAATGAATTATGTTGCGGAACTTGAAGCATTGGAATTTGATAATATTTTCCAAAAAATGCATAAAACAGAATGGGATAAGAAAATAGAAATTAGCAGCAAATTCTCGTTAACCAAAAGGAAACAATTTTTTGATGAAATAGACGATTTAGAAATTTTTGATTTGATTTACTTTGATGCCTTCGGATATCGCGTACAGCCGGAGCTTTGGAGTACTGAAATTTTTCAGAAAATGTATAATAGTTTAAAACCAAATGGAGTCCTTGTTACTTATGCAGCTCGCGGAGTTGTTAAAAGAAGCATGATTTCTGTAGGATTTACTGTCGAAAAATTAGCCGGCCCTCCGGGAAAGCGAGAAATGTTTAGGGCCTTTAAAAAGGTTTAAGTTCTTTATTTATAACGGTTCTATATTGATTTATCCGTTTTAAGAAAACGGTTTCGTTGATAAATGTTTTAAAAAAATAAGTTAAATTAAATACTAATGAATGATATTTGTTTACATTTGTTGCGAGTTTAAAAATATAGATAACCCCCAAAAATCTTATTTTATTATGTCTAAAATGATGTTTGATTACACGAAATCAATACTTGAAAGAGTAAGTTTCGATCCGATACTTTTCTGCAAAGAATTAGAAAAAGCTATCAAAACCCTGTTGCCATACGAAATGGAACAATTGCAAGAATGGTTATTGAATTTTATTATTGAAAAACCAGAATTAAAACAAAGTCTGCTACTAATTAAAGTATAAAAGAAAAGGAGCCCAATTGGCTCCTTTTTTTATGTTTACTTTTTTTGCAGCGGACTAATGATTTGAACATTCTGAAAAACAATGGCGCCCTTTACAACACCGGCAATTGTAGATCGTAATGCATCAATAATTTGCATTTTTAACTCGCTCTTTGGGTAAATCAAACTTACCTCTCGAGCAGGTTTTGGTTCCTTAAAGTTTCGTAGTTTCAGTTTATCAGATTCTTTTAAGTCTAAGGTGTGCAAGTACGGAAGTAATGTTGTGCCCAAACCTTCATCGGCTAATTTTATTAAAGTTTCAAAACTGCCGCTTTGAATCTGAAAATTATTTTGGTCAATGTCAGTGCCGTTTTTGCATAAATTTAAAATTCCGTCTCTAAAACAATGTCCGTCTTGTAAAAGAAGGATTTCATTGATATTCAAATCAGCAACTTCAATTTCTTCTTTTTGAAAACTATGATGATGTTCTGGAATATAAGCTACGAAAGGCTCAAAATACAAGACGATTTCTTTTATCTTTTCATCTTCCAGCGGTGTTGCAGCGATTGCGGCATCAAGATGACCATTTTTTAGTTTTATGATAATTTCATCAGTATTGAGTTCCTCAATAAGTAATTTAACTTTTGGATATTTTTTGATGAAATTATTTAAGAACATTGGCAAAAGCGTTGGCATAATGGTTGGAATAATTCCTAAACGAAATTCCCCTCCAATAAAACCTTTTTGCTGTTCTACAATATCTTTAATTCTGTCAGCTTCATTTACAATATTTTTAGCCTGATTTACAATCTTCTGTCCAATATCTGTAAGCTGGATTGGTTTCTTGCTTCTGTCGAAAATTAAAATATTAAGTTCTTCTTCAATTTTTTGAATCTGCATACTTAATGTGGGCTGTGTTACGAAACACTTTTCGGCAGCAAGTGTAAAGTTTTTATGTTCTGCAACAGCTAATACATATTGTAATTGAGTTATTGTCATTTTGATAGTAATTTTTGATGCAAAAATAAGTAAATATAATTTTTTTTTATAATTTTTTTAATCAAGTTGCTTTAAATTTGTAGTAACTTAGTTATTAAAATACAAGATTATGAAAACAAATATTTTAGGATTACCTGTAAAAGAGTCACAATTGTTAGTAGAAGAATTAAATGTACTATTGTCTAATTTTCAAGTTTACTACCAGAATTTAAGAGGAATTCATTGGAATATTCGTGGAAAACGTTTCTTTGATCTTCATGTAAAATTCGAAGAACTTTATACAGATTCACAATTAAAAATAGATATGATTGCTGAGAGAGTTTTAACAATTGGAGGCACTCCGTTACATACTTTTGAAGATTACATCAAAAACAACAAATTAACAGTTGGAAAAAATATCTCAAACGATGAAAAAGCGGTTCACTTAATTGTAACTTCATTATCAGATTTATTGAAAATTGAAAGAGAAATTTTGAAAAAATCGGATGAAATTAACGATGAAGGTACAAATTCGATGATGAGTGACTTTATTGCAGAGCAGGAAAAAACCATTTGGATGATGAATGCCTGGTTAGACGAAACTTTGTAATAAGTTGTTTGTTAATATATTAAAAAGCAGAATGATCGCGTTTGATCATTCTGCTTTTCTTTTTTTGTTAAAATTGTATAAAATTTTTGCCTTACGGCTTTGATTTTATTTGTTTAACGCTATTTTTGTTTCGATGAAAATACTAGCCCGCATATTATTATTCATATTTGTTGCCTTCTTATCGACCCCGACAATTGTTCAGGCGATAAAGAAAGGGAATAGTACGTGCGTATCTTTTAGTATTGCCGAAGAAGAGGTTCATAAAGAACTTAAAAATATCGTGCATCCTGTTGTATTAGAACATGAAATGCTAATACCGGTTTACATTGAAAAGAAAACGATAGTTTCTGAAAACATCGTAAAATTAGATAATATTTCTCCGAGCATATTTGCTCCCCCTCCCAATTTAGTATAATACTTCCGATTATTTGAAGAATAACTGCATTTATATAAAAGTGCAGCAAGTTTCTAATGTATTCATTTTTAGTATTGTATTATGACAAAAAAAATCAATCTTTTTGCCAACCTTAAATCTGACTTTGCTTCAGGTTTAGTGGTTTTCTTGGTGGCTCTTCCATTGTGTTTAGGTATTGCAATGGCTTCTGGAGCGCCGTTATTTTCTGGAATTATTGCGGGTGTTATTGGTGGTATTGTGGTTGGGTATTTAAGCCAGTCGCATATCAGCGTTTCAGGTCCTGCCGCTGGATTAACAGCTATTATATTAACCGCTATTACTGATTTTGGCGCTTTTGATGTGTTTTTACTGTCTGTATTTATTGCAGGAATAATTCAATTAGCATTAGGATTTTTAAAAGCCGGAAGTATATCTAATTATTTTCCAACTAACGTAATCGAAGGAATGCTGGCGGGTATTGGAATTATTATTATTCTAAAACAAATACCACATGCTTTTGGTTACGATGCTGATTTTGAAGGTGATCAGGCTTTTATTCAAAACGACGGAAGCAATTCATTTTCATTTCTTTTTGATGTCTTAAATCACATTCATTTGGGTGCTGTTTTAATTTCGGTGATTTCACTTGTCATTTTGATTTCATGGGATAAAGTTCAGTTTTTGAAGAGATTAAAATTAGTTCCGGGTGCACTGGTTGCGGTTATCTTAGGAGTAGTATTAAACGAATTTTTTATATCTACAGGAAGCTCATTGGCAATTGCAAAAGAGCATTTGGTTTCGTTGCCAGTTCCAAAATCTTTTGACGAATTTAAGTCTATTCTAATTACACCTAATTTTGCTGCTATAACAAATCCTCAGGTTTGGGTTGTAGCAGTTACAATTGCCATTGTAGCTTCTATAGAAACACTTTTGTGTATTGAAGCTTCGGACAGAATGGACGTTCAAAAACGTTACACAAATACTAACGTTGAGCTTAGAGCACAGGGAGTTGGTAATATTGTAAGTTCACTTTTGGGCGGATTACCAATGACATCAGTTGTAGTTAGATCATCTGCAAACAATAATGCAGGTGCAAAATCTAAAATGTCAGCCATTATTCATGGTGTACTTTTATTAATAAGTGTTTTATCGATTCCGGCAATTTTAAACAAAATTCCATTGGCAACTTTGGCTACTGTTTTAATTTTGGTTGGATATAAATTAGCAAAACCAGCAACCTTTATGCATTTCTGGGAAAAGGGAAAATACCAGTTTGTCCCTTTTATTGCAACTTTGGTCTTTGTCGTTGCGACAGATTTGCTTAAAGGAGTTGCTTTAGGAATTATCATTAGTATCATTTTTGTTTTAAGAGGAAACTTAAAAAGAGCTTACAACTTTAAAAAAGAAGAATACGAAGACGGTGATATTATTCATATCGACTTAGCGCAGGAAGTTTCGTTCTTGAATAAAGCAGCGATAAAACAAACTTTAAGTGAGATTCCTGAAAATTCAAAAGTAGTAATCAATGCACACGATACAGAGTATATTGCACACGATGTACTGGATTTAATTCGTGAGTTTAAAGAAACACGTGCTATTGACGAAAATATTAAAGTAAAGCTTACCGGATTTAAGGAAGCTTATGAATTAGAAAATACCCCTATAAACAACAATCATGTTACAATTGAACATTATTATGATGTTGCAAAAAGAGCTTTGGTGAAAAAAGAAGGAGTTAAAGAAGATTTTTAAACAAATTATATAAATAAAGATATTTATCAGGCTTGAGAACTATCAAAATTTAAATAACTTTACACTAAAAGTCTTTTTGATATGCTTAGGCATTGATAATTCCAAAAAACTAAAAAAAAGATGAGAAAGTTTTATGAACAAATACTAGAGAACAATAAAAAATGGGTCGAAGATTCTTTAGCAAAAGATCCTAATTATTTTGCTGATTTAGCAAAAGGACAATCGCCGCCTTTGTTATGGATTGGATGTTCTGACAGTCGTGTTCCTGCTAACGAAATTATTGGTGCTAAACCGGGAGAAGTATTTGTACACAGAAATATTGCAAACATGGTCGTTCACTCAGATATGAATATGTTAAGTGTACTGGATTATGCAGTAAATGTTTTAAAAGTAAAACACGTTATCGTGTGCGGACATTATGGATGCGGTGGTGTAAAAGCGGCTATGGGACAGCAGTCTGTTGGGATTATTGACAACTGGCTTCGTCATATTAAAGATGAATACCGTTTACATGATAAATATTTAAATTCAATTACTGATGAAACAGAGCGTTTTAATGCCTTTGTAGAAATCAATGCAAAAGAACAGGTTTATAACTTAGCCAAAACTTCGATTGTACAAGGAGCTTGGAAAAGCGGTCAGGATTTAATGCTTCACGGATGGGTTTACGGATTAAATTCTGGTTTTGTAACCGATTTAAATGTTACCATTGGTTCAAACGAAGAACTGGATTCAGTATATCAGCTTGATCTTTAATATATAAAAAAAGAAATCGCCTCAAAAGGGCGATTTTTTTTATTCGTTTCATTTAATCAAAATAGTACATTTCATATATTGACCCAGAATACCAGTACTCGCGAATATCATAGTAAGTAGAATTGTTTAAATAATTTGTAAAAAAACGATAATAATTATCTGTGTCAGAATAATAAATTATGGTTTTATAATTATCAATCTTATATATTGTAGGGTAATTTTTTGTGCTATTCTGTTCGTATAACGGTTTTGTTGGAATGTTAATATTGTGATAGTACTTGAGTATTTTTTCTTTACTTGTTAAATCAGGAATGTTTTTATTTTGATTGTTAAAAGAGATTACATTTATTTCTTTATAAAATAAAGAATCATTTCTAAAAAGATAAGTAATAATTGTATTACCCAATTCTTTTTTTAGATAATCAATATTTTTTTTCTTTTTAATTGAATCTTCATAATCAAAATTCCATAATTGGGTTGGACATACTTTTCCTTCCTTATTTATTTCTGGCTTTACATTGGAATACATATCATATCTTGCAATAGATTTAATAGTATCGTCAACTTTGTCTTCATCATCTAATGTTGCGATGTATGAATATTTATAGAAACCATTTTTAATTAAATCTTGTTGAGTTATTTGTTTGGTTAAGAAATGATTTATTGTGTCTTTTTTTTGACAAGTTATAAGCGTTAGCACAACTAAAAGGATGACTATGTTTTTCATATCAAGTTATTGTTAATCCACATTCTTGTAATTCTTTCAATATATCTCTCATTTTGTTCATTGGCTTGCCCTCTGCTCTTTGAGGGGAAACATATCCATTTGTATTATCTCTTTTGTAATGTTGATATAAAGTTTGATCATCTAGATAAACAGGTCCGTTAACTGGATATGTATATTCTGCAAGACTAAATCGAGGCTATGTACTTAAGGCAAATCCTAAAATTTTTATTGCGTAATCAGCAATTATTGTTGCTTTTCCTGGTACAAAACCAACAGCAGTTGTTGTAATTCCCAAAAGACTTAACTTATTGTTTAATTCATTTCGGTTTTCAGAAACTTTAGATAAGTGTAATTTATATAAGTTTTGCGATTGCAAATAGAAGCTTGTTTAATGTACTCGTGAAATTTTTTAAGTAAATATATTTTACCATTTCTGAATGTAATCTGCTTATTCTTTATCACCAGATTATGGAGTTCATTTTTATCAACACATCGCTCTAATTCTTTTCGTATTTTGAAAGAAGAATCTAAAATATGTTCTCCATTTATATACTTTAATCTAAATGTTGTATTGACTTTCTCTCCTTTTATTATTCGTCCTTTATTGTCCATATAGATGGTTAAGACGCTCAAATAACAATTTCTTGGAGTTGTTGAAACATCGCCTCTTTCAACAGGATCAGTGTAACATTTATTCAATTCTAAAGATGTCAAAGCGGTAATACAATGAAAGAGTCCATTTATTTTCATTGATATGCTTTGTGTATAGTAAGATCTATATAAATCTCTATATTGATATTCTTCCCAAGGTTCAGGTACAATATCTGGCTCATACTTGCCAAGACTAATTGATGGTCCCATTTTTATAACTTTACTGTTTTAGTAAATATATCTTATCTAAATAATGATAAGAGCCAGTAAAAGGTAAAAAAGTAATAAAATAAGTTTTTTTTGAGAAAGCTTTTGTGTTTATTATATAAAGAAAATCGCCCTCAAAAAGGGCGATTTTTTTTATTCGTTTTCGTCTAGATTTTCATTAAATGCAGAGGGTAACATTGTTGGAATAAACTTTATTAAAATCGGCAGTAATAAACTTCCGCCCGGAAGTAAAAATATAGTCAGTGACGGAATTGTTTTGCAAATGTCTAAAAGCTGCTTTTTTACCTTTTTCTTTTCCTTTGCATCTAAATCTCTGGTTGTAGAATAAGCCAGTAAAACCATTAATTCCTTACTCTGAACAATTTCCTTAATTAGTCTGTTTTTGTTTCTTATAATCAGCTTTACAACGCTGTGCGTCATTTGATCGTAGAAATGCTTAACCGGATTGGAATAATTAAAATAGGGGATTTTCTTTTTGTGCGTGGTAATAAAAGTATGTGTTGTATCTATGCTTTTGGTAATAAAATTATCAGAAACACCCATCATAGAACCTAAAGAATATAAAAAGTACGATTCCTCATTTTCAACAACACCATCACTCCACAAAGCCATTCCGGCCATATCGATTAAATAATAATGCTCTAATTTATTTTTGAAATAGTCAAGCTGTAAAGTTTCTAAAGTTTCAACAGTAACTTTTGAGAATTTAGAATAACGTATTGAAGCTTCAAAAAGCTTATTTAATAAATCGTCGTGCTGTGATTTGATTGTTTTGGTTTTTAAAGCCAAGCCTACAATACCCAAAACGGTTTCTTCAATGCGTTTTAGATATTTTTCAGGAATTTCACCATGTTCCAAATATTGTCTGAAAGCCAAAACATCAATAAATAAAAGTGCATTGGTTACTAAATGCGAAAAGTTTTTGCTGATGATACTGTCATTTGTTTGTACTCTTTCGTCAATTATACTTTCTAATGAATGAGAAGGAGTGTCTTTTGGAAGCAGTATTTTAAACAAATTAAACCCTTCCGGATTCATTTGCTTATAGAATTTTACAACTTCGGCAATAAAATTATTAGGTTCAGAACTTCTCTTTTCTAAACAATATACATGGTAAAGTGTATTTAATAAGGCAACTTTAGAAATTTCGGTTTTAAACCAGCCTTTTATAGGAATTGGAATTTGAGAATTAATTTCAATGATATGACCGTAGATAAACCCCGTTTCTCTTACTTTAAAGTAAAACGAATCTGCTGTTTCAAAAGGAATGGCTTCTGAAAACTTCTGTTCACTAAAAAATTTATCTATCCAGCCGTGTGCTGATGGGTTAATCATTGTATTAAATTTATAGCTGCAAAGCTATATCTTTTTCTTGTTTTAGAATGAATTTAAAAAAATAACCACTAGATTTTTGTGAAAATAGTGGTTATAAGTGTTTTATTATTTAATTATTCCTGCACAGGCAGCACGTCCGCCGGCATTTCCGGTTGGCTGAGTTGTAAAATCATCTGTTCCCTGGTGAACAATTAAACCTTTATTAAGTACATTTTTAGTTTCATCATCACATCCTATGCACCATTCATCAGTAGTTAAAGTGATAGATCCGTTACCATTTGCATCTGCAGTAAAGTTTCCAATATCACCTTTATGATATTCTGCCGCTCCCCATTTTCCATGTTTTTTGAAAGTAGGATTCCAGTGTCCGCCTGCAGAACTTCCATCGGCAGAGCTGCAATCTGCTTTTTCGTGAATGTGTATAGCATGGACTCCCGGTTCTAAACCAGTCATTTTTGCTGTAAAAGTAACTTTGCCATTTTTTTCAGTAAAAGTAGCAGTCCCGCCTACTTTACTATTGCTTTTTGGTTCTAAGGCAATAGTCAGAGTCTTGGCATCGTTTGATTTTGTATTTGTCTTGCAGCCAATTACTAAAGCTGCAATTATAGCGAAAGATACGACCAGTTTTTTCATATTTACGGGCATTTTAAATTAAAGATTAAGTAAATTTAACATAAAATAACGGAATAGGCTGACTCTAAAAGTTAAAAAAAAGTCAAACTATACTTTGTAATTTAAGCTCGATTGAGCACAAAACCCGAAAATATTGCTTAAATTCGTAATAGTTTTTGTAGATATTTTCTGAAAACTACCTTCTCTAATTCGTTCATATTTAATTCTTAATATTATGATGAAAAAGATTTTTACTCTCGTTTTTCTTAGTTTAATATTGTTTTCCTGCAATATTTTTAAATGTAAAAAAAGTGATGCCGTTTCTAAACTTGACGGAACTTGGGAACTTAATTATATTACCGGACCTAGAATTACTTTTGATGGTTTGTACCCTAATAAAAAACCAACCATAAATTTCAATACTAAAGACAATCAGGTTTCTGGTAATAATAGTTGTAACAACTATACGGGGAAGTTGGTTTTAGATGGAAATAAAATCGATTTTACACAGCCAATGGCAATGACTAAAATGATGTGTCTAAACGGCCAGCAAGGCGAACTTACATACATGAACACGCTTCAAAAAATAACTTCTTATGATATCACTGATGATGGCAAAACGCTGAATTTAATTTCGGGAGATATTGCTATGATGAGATTTACTAAAAAATAAAATTCTCTTTATTTTAAAATTGAATGCAGATGAAAACTAAATTATCCGTTTTATTCCTGTTGTTTGGCTTTTTAAATTTTTCTGTTACAGCTCAGGAAAAAACGAAAAAAGAATTAAAAGCCGAACGCGAGGTACAAAAACAAAAAGAAATAGAAAATTTAATACAGTCTCGAAACTTTGTCTTTGAGGCTCAAAGAATAACACCGCAAGGCGGACAACTTATCAATCTGGACTATAATATGTATTTTTTAAAATTTAATACAGAAAAAACAACTTCTGATCTGCCGTTTTTTGGAAGAGGTTACAATGTAGGCTATGGCAGTGAAGGCGGAATTAAATTTGAAGGAAAACCAGAAAATGTAAAAGTAGAAAAGAAGAAGAAAAGCTCTATTCTAAAAGCTTCGGTTAAAGGTAAAGATGATGTTTATGATTTGATGTTTACTATTTTTTACAATGGCAGTGCAACACTTACAGTAAATAGTAATAATCGTTCTCCAATATTTTATGATGGAGTAATAAGTGCTCCAAAATCAGATGAAAGCAAGAAATAGAGCTGACTTGTTTTCGCTTGAATTATTTGTTGAACTTAGATTTTAAAAATCAATATATTTTAGAATGCATAATTATTTAGAAACAAATTAAAAATCAAAACTATGAAAAAATTGAGTCTTATTTTTATTATGGTCATTGCCGCGTTTTCATCTTATGCACAATCTTCATTTAAGGAAGATGTAGACGTTTTACAAAGTCTTTACGGAAAAACTAAAAGTGATTTAGTAAAACAGTATATGAATTTATCTGATACACAATCAGCTGCTTTTGCAAAAGTGTATGATGATTACGAAACACAGCGTAAAGCACTTGGGCAGACTAAATTTCAATTAATCAATGATTATGCAGCCAATTATGAAACCCTTACAGACGCGAAAGCTGATGAATTGGCTAAAGGAACTTTAAAAAATCATATTGGCTATGAAAAATTATACTGCAAAACGTATAGTAAAGCAAAGAAAGCTATTGGCGCAATAAATGCAGCTAAATTTATTCAGTTAGAAGTGTATTTGCAAACCATAATTCGATCTGAAATTCTGGAAGCTATTCCGTTTATTGGCGAATTAGATAAATCAAAAGTTCAGTAAAATTTCTATTTATGATATAAAAAAAGGCAGTTATTTTTTAATAACTGCCTTTTTTTTGTGCTTTTAAAATCTATTTAGCTGTTTTAACTTTATAAATCTCATCAACCATTCCGTTGCGGAAACTGTCAAGTGTAAGTTCCCAAAACATAATTCCTCCAAGTTTTTTATCTTTTACATATTCAGTTTTTGCTTTGATAGATTTAAGATCATCAGATGTTGCAAAAGTTTTAGACTGAGCATTATACCAGTGAGGTGCTTTTGCTTTATCATCCCAAAAATATTTCCAGCCGTTAGCTTCTGTATATGTTTTTGCATAATCTTTATAGTTAACACCTTCAACGTGTTTTCCTGCCTGATAAAGTCCATTGTTGATATTTTCTACATTAATCCATTGTCTGGTATAGAAAGCGCCTCCAATTACTAATTTTTCAGCAGGAACTCCTTGCTTTAATAAATAAGTAACGGCCCTGTCTGTAGATTCTTCGTTGGGATTTGTGCTGTATAAAGGCGTATGATGTCCAGTAACCTGAGAATATCCGTTTACTAAATCGTAGCTCATAATATTGATACGGTTTACCAATGGAGTAATAGCTTTCCAGTCAATAGACTCATCTAAATATTTTTGAAAACCTCCTGCAGCAAAACTCAACTCGTATTTTTTACCTAAGGTAGAACGCAGTATTTTTATTAATTCTGTAAAATTAGGTTTGTCAACAGCTTGATATAAATGTCCAGGAAGACCTTCGATTGCAGGATATTCCCAATCTAAATCTAAACCATCCACTTTATAAGAATCACTTAATTCTTTTACCGATTTTGCAAATTTCAAACGTCCCTCAGCAGTAGAAAAAGCAGCAGAACATGGTTCGCAGCCTCCCCAGCCTCCAAGTGATACAATAATTTTTAACTGCGGATTTTTAGCTTTTAAAGAAACTAAATGTTTTATTGTTAAAGAATCTCTAGCAGAGTCTACACTTAGTTTTCCATCTTTTAAATGACAGAAACTAAAGATAATTTGATTTAATTTACTGACTTCATATTCGTCAATTAATTTAGAATCACCGGTATAATAAGCGATGATGTCTAATTTTTTATTCTTCTGCGCAAAAATGTTTGTGGATATAAGGCAGATAAATAAAAGGGCAATTAGGCTAATTTGTTTCATTTTATGTTTTTTGAAGTTTTTGAACGCTAAATTTAAAACATTAGAATCGAAACTTTGCTATCGATTTTGTAACATAACCTCAATTTTAATAAATATTTGTGAAATGTGGGTTAACCATATAAGTGATAAAGTTCATTTTAGATTGAATTTAATTTTATTTCGTTCCAATATTTCGTAGAGATGCACAGCAGTGCGTCTCTAAATAAAAATGCCACAGATTACAGGATTAAAAGGATTAAAAAATCTGTGAAAATCCTGTAATCTTTGGCAAAAATATACGTCTCTACAAAAAAATCTTTTTAAATAAACTTACATAACCTATATGGTTCAAAAAAAAATAAACCCGCACAGTTTCGGACTTGTGCGGGTTTAAACAAATTAAAAGCTAAAAACTATTTTGAATATTAGAAGCAGTATGAATTTTCTGCAACTAATTTTTCTGCAATTTTTTCTCTCAATGCCACTACGTTTGGCAGGTTAGTATATTTTGTGAAACGTTTAAGTCCCATTAACATCATACGTTGTTCGTCACCTTCAGAGAAAGAAGCAATTCCTTCTTTTCCTCTTAAGTTTACAATATCAACTGCTTTGTACAAGTATAATTTTGCCATTGCGATTTGTTCTTGTACTTTATCTTCACCTTGATTTTTAGCTAATTTTTCAGTTCTTAAGATAGTACTTTCAGCCATGTAGATCTCGATTAAGATATCGGCAGCAGCCATCAATAATTGCTGGTGAGAATCTAAATCTGGGCCATATTTTTGAACAGCGCTTCCGGCAACCATTAAGAAAACTTTTTTCAGGTTAGCCACGATTACTTTTTCTTCTGCAAATAATTCAGAGAAGTCCGGAGTATCAAAAGATGGAATTCCCATTAATTCTTCCTGAACTTTCATTGCCGGTCCAAGTAAATCAACGTGACCTTTCATTGCTTTTTTGATCAGCATACCTACAGAAAGCATTCTGTTGATTTCATTTGTACCTTCATAAATACGAGCGATACGAGCATCTCTCCAGGCACTTTCCATTGGAGTATCTTCAGAGAATCCCATTCCGCCAAAAATCTGAATTCCTTCGTCAGAACAGTTTTGAATGTCTTCAGAAACTGCTACTTTCAAGATAGAACACTCGATAGCATATTCTTCGACACCTTTCAATTCTGCTTCTTGGTGACTTGTTCCTTCGGCTTCACGAGCTGCAATTCTGTCTTCGATATCTTTTGCCGCACGGTAAGAAGCACTTTCTCCCGCGTAAGCACTAGTTGCCATTTCAGCCAATTTAGAACGAATAGCTCCAAAAGTTGAAATAGAAGTATTAAACTGAATTCTTTCGTTAGCATATTTTACTGCTCCAGAAGTAACTCTTCTTTGTGCATCTAAACATGCTGCAGCCAATTTAATACGACCAACATTTAAAGCATTCATTGCAATTTTGAAACCGTTTCCTCTTTCAGATAACATGTTTTCAACCGGAACTTTTGTTTCGTTAAAGAAAACCTGACGAGTAGAAGAAGCACGAATTCCTAATTTATGCTCTTCTTCATTCATAGAAATTCCGTTTGAAGGATCGTTTTCTACGATGAAACCTGTAATATTTTTATCATCACCAATACGAGCAAAAACGATGAAAACGCTGCAGAAACCTGCATTCGAAATCCACATTTTTTGTCCTGTAATTAAATAATGAGTTCCGTCTTCAGATAAAACTGCTTTAGTTTTTCCTGAGTTAGCATCAGATCCTGCGCCTGGTTCAGTTAAGCAATAAGCGCCAAACCATTCTCCAGAAGCCAATTTCGGAACGTATTTTTTCTTTTGTTCTTCAGTACCATAAAGAGTAATTGGCATAGTTCCAATTCCTGTATGCGCACCAAATGCAGTTGAGAACGAACCTGTTGCTCCAGAAATGTAGTCACAAACTAACATTGTAGAAACAAACCCCATTCCTAATCCGCCGTATTCTTCTGGAACTGCAACTCCAAGAAGTCCAAGTTCACCAGCTTTACGCATAGATGATTCTGTATAAGCGTAATCTTTTTTCTCAAAACGATCTTTATGCGCCCATAATTCTTTGTCAACGAACTCTTTTACAGAGTCACGCATCATTAACTGCTCTTCCGAAAAATCTTCTGGTGTAAAGATATCTTCGCTCTTTGTTTCTTTAACTAAAAACTGACCACCACGAGTCACGTTTTTTTCGATTGTATCTGCCATTTTGTTTTTGTTTTTTATGAAAGAAAATAGAAAATAGAATATAGAGTACAGAAAATAGACTTTTACTTTAGTCCGTTTTGAAAACCCATTGTCATCCTTTGGAATTCTTCTATTTTAATTTCTAATTGGTTAAATTGTATCTCGTTTATATATTTTCTATGTTTAGCAATCAATAATTGTGTAATTAGTTCAAATGAAGAACCAAGAGAAATGTCTAAAAAGTGACTGAAAGATTTATCAGTTCTTGAAGATCCTTCGGCAATATTACTAGGCATCGAAACCGAACATCTGCTTATTTGAGAACTCAAATCATATCGTTCGTGTTTTGGAAATTCTATTAATACATCTGAAATTTCATTAGCAATTGCAATTCCGATCTTCCAAATCTTTAAGTTCTTATAATTATGTCTCATGTTTTTTTGAGTCAAGTTAAGAAATTAAAATAAAAAAGTAAGATTAATACTATTTTATTTTCCTTTTGAAACAGTTTTCATTCCAAAAAGGTTATCTCTCTATTCTCAAAGAAAAACATCTATTCTCTTTATTCTATATTCTATTCTCTTTTTATAGAACCTCGTAAACCCCCGCAGAACCTTGTCCAGTCCCCACACACATCGAAACGATTCCGTATTTGTTGCCTCTGCGTTTCATCTCATCAAATAACTGAACAGAAAGTTTAGCTCCTGTACATCCTAGCGGGTGTCCTAAAGCGATCGCTCCACCGTTTACGTTTACGATTTCTGGATTTATATTTAATTCACGAGTTACAGCTAAAGCTTGTGAAGCAAAAGCTTCATTTAATTCAATTAACTCAATATCGTTTAGTGTTAATCCCGCTTGTTTCAACGCTTTCGGAATTGCTTTTACAGGACCAATACCCATGATTCTTGGCTCAACACCAGAAGAAGCAAAGTTTACCAAACGAGCGATTGGTTCAAGATTTAATTCTTTTACCATTTCTTCGCTCATAATTAAAACGAATGCAGCACCGTCACTCATTTGAGAAGAGTTACCAGCAGTTACGCTTCCGTCAGCAGCGAAAACCGGTTTTAAACCTGCTAAAGCTTCTTTAGAAGTTCCTGCTCTTGGACCTTCATCTTTATTTACAACGTATGATTTAGTTTCTTTTTTACCATTTTCATTGATGAAAGTCTGCTCAACAGTAATTGGAACAATTTGTTTGTCAAATTTTCCTTCTGCCTGTGCTTTTAAGGCTTTCATGTGAGAATTGTAAGCAAACTCATCCTGATCTTCTCTTGAAATTTTATATTGATTGGCAACTGCTTCAGCAGTTAATCCCATTCCCCAATAGTAATCTTCGTGACCTGCAGCAGCAACTTTATAATCCGGAGTTGGTTTGTAACCTCCCATCGGAATAAAACTCATACTTTCTGCACCACCGGCAATGATACAATCTGCCATTCCTGATTGGATTTTAGCAGTTGCCATTCCGATAGTTTCTAATCCAGATGCACAGTAACGGTTTACTGTAACTCCAGGAACATCTTCCACTTTTAATCCCATTAAAGAGATCAAACGTCCAACGTTTAAACCTTGTTCTGCTTCCGGCATGGCATTTCCTACCATAACGTCATCAATACGTTTTTTGTCAAAATCAGGCAGTTCGTCCATCATAAACTGAATGGTTTCTGCAGCTAATTCATC
Source organism: Flavobacterium sp. HSC-32F16 (assembly GCF_024171645.1). Taxonomy (GTDB): domain Bacteria; phylum Bacteroidota; class Bacteroidia; order Flavobacteriales; family Flavobacteriaceae; genus Flavobacterium. The sequence continues at coordinate 346,761 of NZ_JALKAC010000004.1, forward strand.
AGGTCTTTTAAATCTAAAAACACCTTTTGGAGCTTTTCCAACTGCTGTTCTATATGCTTTTACTATATATGCTGTTTTCATTTGTTTTGTTTTTTAAGAGTATAGAAGATAGAATATAGAAAATAGACTTTACAAAGTCTGGAATCTATATTCTATTCTCTTTGTTCTATTTTCTAATTACGAAGTGGTTTTCCTTTAGTCAACATGTACTGGATTCTTTCTAATGTCTTGCGTTCTGTACATAAACTCAAGAAAGCTTCACGTTCGATATCTAATAAGTATTGTTCAGATACTAAAGTTGCTTCAGATAAATCACCACCAGCCATTACATAAGCCAGTTTGTTAGCGATTTTCTTGTCGTGCTCAGAAATGTATTTTCCAGCTTCCATTTGATCTGTTCCTACTAAGAACATCCCAAGAGCTTGTTTTCCTAATACTTTTACATCCGTTCTTCTGATTGGTTGTGTGTAACCAGCTTCTGCCATTAACAAAGCATGTTTTTTAGCTTCCGCAATCTGACGATCTTTGTTTACTACAATAACATCTTTTCCATGCTGCAAAAGTCCAGTATCAAAAGCTTCGTAACCAGAAGTCGAAACTTTTGCCATTGCGATTGTCAAGAAATACTCTTGAAGAACGTTTAATTCCACATCATTTTTGCGGAATAAATCTGAAGCTCTCAAAGCCATTTCTTTAGATCCACCACCACCAGGAAGTACACCAACACCAAATTCAACTAATCCCATGTACGTTTCTGCAGCTGCAACCACTTTATCAGCATGTAAGCTCATTTCGCATCCACCGCCAAAAGTCATTCCGTGAGGCGCAACCACAACTGGAATAGAAGAGTAACGAACACGCATCATGGTATCTTGGAACAATTTAATTGCCATGTTCAATTCGTCGTATTCCTGCTCAACTGCCATCATGAAAATCATTCCGATATTAGCCCCAACAGAGAAATTCGCTGCCTGGTTTCCAATAACTAAACCTTGATATTCTTTTTCAGATAAGTCAATTGCTTTATTGATAGCTTGTAGAACGTCACCACCAATTGTATTCATTTTAGATTGGAATTCTAAGTTCAAAATTCCGTCTCCTAAATCCTGAATGATTGCTCCACTGTTGCTCCAAACTTTTTTGCTTTCGCGAATGTTGTTCAGAATAATGAATGAATCTTGTCCAGGAACTTTTACTTGTGATTTTGTTGGAATGTTATAGAAATAAGTTGCTCCTTCTTTTACAGAATAGAAACTGTCACTTCCAGAAGCCAGCATTTCAGTAACCCATGCAGCTGGTTCTAAACCTTCTGCTTTCATGATTTCAATTCCTTTGGCAACACCAATTGCATCCCAGATTTCGAATGGACCATTTTCCCATCCGAAACCAGCTTTCATGGCATCGTCAATTTTGTATAATTCGTCTGAGATTTCAGGAATTCTGTTTGACACATAAGCAAACATTCCGGCGAAACTCTTACGGTAGAATTCTCCCGCTTTGTCTGTTCCTTTTACTAAAACTTTAAAACGATTGATTGGTTTATCGATAGTTTTTGTTAGTTCAAGTGTAGCAAAATTTGCTTTTTTTGCAGCGCGGTATTCTAATGTATCTAAGTCTAAAGAAAGAATGTCTTTATCTACTTTTTTATAAAAACCTTGACCCGTTTTACTTCCCAACCAATTATTTTCCATCATTTTTGTGATGAAATCAGGAAGCTTGAACAATTCGTGTTGTTCGTCAGTTGGACAGTTTTCATAAATACCATTAGCAACGTGTACCAAAGTATCTAAACCAACAACGTCAACTGTACGGAAAGTAGCTGATTTTGGACGACCAATTACTGGTCCTGTCAATTTATCAACTTCTTCGATCGTTAATCCCATTTCTTTCACTAAATGAAATAAACTCTGGATTCCGTAAATACCAATTCTGTTTCCAATAAACGCCGGAGTATCTTTAGCAACAACCGAAGTTTTTCCTAAGAATTTAGATCCGTATTCGTTTAAGAAATCCAATACTTCGGTTGAAGTTTTTGGGCCAGGAATAATTTCAAATAATTTTAAGTAACGCGCAGGGTTAAAAAAGTGAGTTCCGCAGAAGTGTTGTTGAAAATCTTCGCTTCTTCCTTCACTCATAAAATGAATTGGAATTCCAGAAGTATTAGATGTAACTAAAGTTCCCGGTTTACGGAATTTCTCGATTTGTTCAAAAACTAATTTCTTAATGTCTAAACGCTCTACAACAACCTCGATAATCCAGTCAACATTGGCAATTTTTGCCATATCATCGGTTGTATTTCCAGTCGTAATTCGGTTTGCGAATTTTTGGCTGTAAATAGGAGATGGTTTCGATTTTAATGAATTCGCCAAATGTTCGTTTACCACACGGTTGCGAACGGCTTTACTTTCAAGCGTTAATCCTTTTTTAGCTTCAGCTTCTGTCAACTCGCGTGGAACGATGTCAAGCAGTAAAACTTCAACACCAATGTTGGCAAAATGACAAGCTATACCTGAACCCATAATTCCGGATCCAATTACAGCAACTTTTTTAATTGTGCGTTTCATATTTGTAAAATTTGTTTTTTGGGTAGAATTTGAATTTTTCTCTTAAAAGAGACTATTCATTTTCTGTGTTTTCTGTTTGATTGAATATGTTTTTATCCTGAATTAATTCGTTTATGATTTCAGAAACTTCGATAAAATGTTTCAGCTTTTCATCCGAAACATGTTTTCTAACGCTTTCATTAAACTTCAGAACTGTATTTTTAGATAAATCTCTTTTTTCTTTTCCAAAGTCGGTTAGGTAAATCAATACTCCTCGTCCGTCGCTTGGATTTTTTTTGCGAACAATTAAACCCTTTTCTTCCATCGATTTTAGTGTTCTCGTTAGGCTGGTAGCTTCCATACCCATTCTCGGACCTAAAGCGGTAGATGGAGTTCCTTCTTCTTTGTCCATACTTAAAAGAGCAAATCCTGTCGCCATTGTTGCGTCATATTTAGCAGCTTCTTCATTGTACATTCTTGAAACAGCCTGCCATGTCGCTCTTAAAATATAATCTATCGTTTTGTCTTTCATAGGTAACTATATCGATTTCAAATATAATTAAAAAATACTATGCATGCATATAATTTTTTAATAAATTTTTGGTTAGTTAAAAAATCGCTCTGATTTAGAGTGGTTTGGTGGTTTATTTATAGTGAAATATACTATTCTTTTTTTAGATTTTAACATTTTTTATGCTGTAAAAATCTTTTTTTAGTTTTTAAAACGCATTTAATTCTGTATTCTTTAAAAAATTATGCATTTAATTCAGTTAAATCTTCAGAATCGTAGCGTGAAAGGGCATTTTGGAGAATCTTTTTCATACGATTTCTCAGACCTTCAGGTCTTAAAATCTCCAAACAGCTTCCAAAACCTAATAAAAGCCTTTCCATTTCGTAATTTGGTATTACAAACAAATGCAGAATAACACTTCCATCTTCATTTTCTTTAATTAATCGCTGAGAAGTATGCAAAGGTTTTGTGAGTACGTAAGGCGCATTCGAAGCATCGACCCATATTTCAATTCTTCTTGCGTTCAATCCTGAATTCACCGTTACGCCAATCACATCTTTATAATAATCATCAGCGTCAAAATCTTCCTCTAAATAACGATGATTAAAATCGTAATCAATAGAAATGATTCTGTCCAAAGCCAAATTCGTAATCGGCTGTGAAGCTTTTTTCTTTCCGATTAAAAACCAGCGGTTATTGAATTCCTTTAATATAAAAGGATGAAAATGGAATTTTGTTTCTTCAGCGGATTTAAAAGATTTATAAGTAATAATCAGAACCATTTTTTTGATAATCGCCTGATATATTTCGTCCAGATAATGCAGTCCTTTTAGTTTCTCATTTTTATCCAGGTAAATAACAGGTTTGGTATGTGATTTCTCCGAATAAATTTTATCCTCCAATCGCTGTAAAATATCTGAGACATCATTAAATAAAGAGAAATCTTTAAATTGTTTCAACATCGAAACCGTTTCGGTTAAAACATTCATGTCCGTCTCCGTCAGCGGAATATCAGTTATCGAAAAATCTTCGTCTTCATATTTATAATACTTTTTATCGTAAACCACGATCGGAGCATTATAACCCAATTTCTCACTACGCATCAGCTGAATATCCATCTGAATGGTTCGTTTACTGATGGGGTTTTGGCGTCCTTCATATTCAGATAAAGCTTCAGAACATTCTTCGATTAAATCTTCGAGTGTCCATTGCCTGTATTTATTCTGTAGACATTTATCGATGGTTTTGTAGCGAATTAAGGCATTTTTGTTTTGTGACATGTTTTTATGATTTTGGGCGTGTCCCTCCGGGCCGGGCTTTACGTTCCCGCTTTTTTTAAGGCGAAGAAAAATCGCCTTAAAAAAGAGCTCCACTTCAATCCCTCACGCATTTACGTTAATAATGAAATCTCGTTTTCAATGATTTTATTTTCGTTCCAATTTTCCGTAGAGACGCACCGTAGAGGCGCACAGCAGTGCGTCTCCGCAACGATTAGCCACAACGCATAGCAAAAACCCGACATGTTTAATTATTACGTTATATTGGTGTCGAATTACTTTGCGTAGACGCACTGCAGTGCGTCTCTACAGACATATTTTATGTTAATATTGAAATTTCCTTTTCAATATTAATTCTCGCTTTCTCCTCATATAAATTCCGAAATTCCTCAGTCTGAAAAATAAACTCATTCTCCAGAAAATGTTTCAAAGCTTTCGCACGTCCAGGTTTGTAGAGAAAATCAGGATAAATGCGGTATTCTTTTCTAATCTGTTCAAAATAGATTTTGTAATCATCCCAATCTTTAGCAAGGATTTTCAAATCAAAATCGATTAACCAATTAATATCTTCAATTTCATTTTGCTGATGTTGTTGTGTGGCACAAATGGCATCAAAGACTAATTGTTTATTTAGATTGCTATTTTCAGTTAAAATTGACAAAGCATATTCTGCACTTTTGAGTTCGTTATCTTTTTTGGAAGCCGAATACACAAAATCATGATAAAAAATAGAAAATAATATTTCGTCAGGATTTTGAAGTTTATCACGATACGTTTCAAAACTGGTAATCATTTCTTGTAAATGGGTGAGATTATGATAATGCCTTGATTTTTTGGAATATGCCTTTTCTAAATCCGTCCAGTTTTGCTGAATTTCATTTGCTGAAAAGCCAATATTCGAAAGTAAATCAGAATAAATTTTTTCTAAATTCATAATCGTAAGTGGATTTTTTAGGCTCCAGAGGAGCTAAATATTTATAGCTAATTTATAAGACCCAATCATAAAGCTCCAGCGGAGCGACACTTAAGTTGGGCTTTATTAAAAAATATGTCGCCCCGCTGGGGCTCTTTTTAGGCATAATCAAAGAGTTATAAATATGTCGTCCCTCTGGGACTTACGCGCTTTTTTCAAATTAATATTTACTCAAATTTAAAATTCTTTTTTTACTGCGCAAAATAATTGCGTAGTAGTTTTGAAATCTTTGCTCAAGAAATAAAACAAATTATATTTCTTAAAAAATGGAACAAAATTTTTACTACGCAAAATAACTGCGCACTAGTTTTAAAATCTTTGTTCAGAATTAAAAACAAACGTTCATAGAAATAAAAATAAAGAATAAAACAGGTCAAGTTTGAGTTACTTCGAAAACACTTTCCAATGTACACACTTACACCATTACCTTTTTATTTAATTATCATGAAGCAGTAGCTCAGCGGTAGAGCAGGTAGTTTTGAAATTATCCTTCAAAGGTCAATTAAAACTTACTTCGTACACTTCTAATGTCCGGGTCGTGGGTTCGAATCCCACCTGCTTCACAATTATTGGTCAAGTAAAACTTACTTCTTAGGTTCGATTCCTGACTTCCGAAAGGAAGTTGACGGTTATAAAGTTTTAAAATTATCATTAAAAAAAAACGAGGGTCAAGATCAACTTACTTCTCGGGGAAACCCATCAGATAAAATAGTTCATCAATTACACTCCAATTTCAGGTCAAGTGTTTCTTACTTCAAAACTCTTTTAGGTAGAACTCAGAAACGCAATTATCTAAATTTTAAAAATTAAAAAAATGAAAACAAAAGAATTATTAAAAATCAGTTTACGCCAAAATGCTATTTTCATTCCGTCAGAAATGATTATGAATGACGTTAAAAATTTATCAGGAACAACATCCGTTTTGTTAGCCAATGTTTCAAAACTTGGATTTACATTTTCTGAATCATTATTACATGCTTTAAACAATGTGAGCCCGAATTATAAAATCGAGGTTTTAGAAGTTTTGAGAGCAATTTTAGGAACAGATAAAAACTGGACGCCATTGGTAAAAGAATGGAATATTCCAACAGGCGAATCTGTTGTAGATCATATTATCACATATTTTGGAAATGTTTTTAAAACTAAAAACGGAACAACTTTACAATGCGGACATATTATCCCTGATAATACTTTTCCATTAGAAAGATACAACGGTTGTCCGTTCTGCGGAACTCCTTTTGAATTCGGAAAACTGGAAAATATCGGACAAGGAAGCAAATTGAAAATGTTGGATTTGTGGACAGAAAAAGATTTAAATGATTTCTATATATCATTATTGCAATCTAAAACCGCTTTAGACGCTACTCAGGTAGATAGTTTAAAAATGGCGATGCAATATTTGCCTTTACCAAAAACAGAGGTGGCAATGAAGGAAACTTTAATGCTGGTGATTGATCTTTTGATTGAAAATGGTAAAGAAGCCGAAGCGTCTCAGTTTTTAAAAACGCCAACAGATATCTTACGATACTTGTGGTATAAAAACACAGGTATGCTTCAAATTATCGAGCCAAAAACGATTATCAAAAGAACATCAAAAAATGCACAGCATTTTCATAATGTTTTAGATACAAGCGTTCAGGCGAGAATTGCGTCTCAAAAAGATTTGAAACTAAAATATTCCCGAAAAGAATGTTTAATGGTCGCAAATTGGTTAAACAATATGAATATGGATGTGGAAGCGATGTGCGAAACCATGCATCCAAAAAGAGGAATGTGGGTTCGTTTTATCCGCGCGTTGCGTTTGGCAGAATACAGCAAAAGAAAAGGGTTTGAGAAATTGAACTTTTTAATGGATGTGTTCTACAACCAAGTGTACGATGTTTGGCAGAGCAAAGTAGATTCGTCAAGATTGAAATTTGATGCCGATAAAACATTTGGATTATTGAAACAACGTCCAGGATTATTTGCTCGTTCTTTATTCTCGAACATGCTATGGTTTGGAGCAGAGGAAACTGTTGCTCATTTTGAAGAAATCATCGATAAAGTTCCGGCTCGATTGGTGTTTACATTAAATATGTATGCTCAAAATTATTTTGATAAAAACATGCAGAGAAGTGTGAAACCTTTGGGAGGAACAAACAAACGAATCGAAGCAAATGCTTTATTAAAGTTGTACGAAGATTTTCAGTTGGAAGCGATGAAAAATCAAATCGAAGAATTGTGTCTTTTGGCCATGAAAAAACGATTTGCGAAAATGGCGAACACCAACAAAACAATCTATATCGATCCGCAATTGTTTAATATTCCGGTTTCTATAGGAGATCGAAGCGAAACCGTTCAGGATTTGCCAGTTGCTTTAATGGGAACACGTTTCCCAGTTGAAGGAAACGAATTGCGATTGTTTATGCAATGGGGTAAAGATCTTCCAGCGCAACATTTAGATATGGATTTAAGCTGTCATATCGCTTATGAAGATAAAGCCGATATTTGTTCTTTCAGCCGATTGACTACTACAGGTTGTCAGCATAGCGGAGATATCCGAAGCATTCCAAATAAAATTGGAACTGCCGAATATATCAACATCAACATCGACGAATTGGCGAAAGCCAAAGCAAAATTTGTAACTTTTACTTGCAACGCGTACAGCAATGGAAGTATTACGCCAAATTTAATTGTAGGTTGGATGAACAGCAAACACCCGATGAAAATTTCGGAGAGAACTGGTGTAGCGTACGATCCGTCGTGTGTAGATCATCAGGTTCGTGTGACGCAGAATGTTGCCAAAGGTTTGGTTTTTGGAGTGTTGGATGTAGCCAGAAGAGAAATCGTTTGGTTAGAGATGACTTTCGGAGGTCAGGTTGTAGGCGGATTAGATTTCAAAGGCGTTCAGACATTATTATCAAAACTAAACAGCAAATTGAATATTGGTAGTTTGTTACAGCTTAAAGCGGAAGCTCAAGGTTTAACAATCACCGAAAATGAAATTGCAGATGAGGTTTATACAGCTCAATGGGCGATGAATCCAGCAGTTGTTACACAATTATTAATTGATTAAAAAGGTTCTAAGGTTCTAAGGTTCTGAGGTTCTAAGGTTTTTGTAGAGACGCACTGCTGTGCGTCTCGGCAAAGATTAATGTTTCACGCAGATTTAAAATGATTTTGGCAGATTAGCGCAGATTATTCATAATTTTTTTTTTTTTAATATCTGCTTAAATCTGCAAAATCTGCGTGAAATAAAAACTACGCAAAATAACTGCGCAGTAATATAAAACCTTTGCACCTATGAACCTCTGGACCTTTGTCCCTTTAAAAAACAAAATAATGAAAACACAAATAAACGGTACAGATATATTAGAATTAGGATTCCCGGAAGGAAAAATAATTGGGATTGCCTTAAAAATAAACAGCAAAAGAAACGGATTCACTAGAGACGAAATGATAACAAATTTCAAAAACGTCTTAGAAACTCCGGAAAACTATATCGACGATAAAATCTTCAGCAAATTGGCTGTTGCATTAATCGAAAAATCGAATGAAAAACCGGAAGATTTCATTGCTTTAAATGAAAACCCAAATGCGTATTCGGCTTATGGATTAGATCATATCGAAGACGGAGCCAGAAAACAAATGGAGGTTGCCATGAAACTGCCTGTTACGGTTGCGGGAGCTTTAATGCCAGATGCGCACCAAGGTTACGGATTACCGATTGGCGGAGTTTTGGCGACAAAAAATGCCATTATTCCGTATGGTGTTGGAGTTGATATTGGGTGTAGAATGGCGTTGTCGGTTTATGATATTCCGGAAGACTTTTACTTTGAAAACGAAGCTAAATTCAAAAGAGAATTAATTGCCAATTCTATTTTTGGAGCGGGACACGGATTTCACGGTCAGTACAAATCAGATCATGCGGTTTTGGAGAATGAAACTTTCAATATGAATCCGTTTGTGAAGAATTTAAAAGATAAAGCCTGGTCGCAATTAGGATCTTCGGGTGGTGGAAATCACTTTGTGGAATTCGGAATCATGGAATTTGCAAAAGACGATGCGGTTTTGAATATCCCAAAAGGAAAATACGTCGCTTTGTTAACGCATTCGGGTTCACGCGGAATGGGCGCAACCATTGCGGGACATTATACTAAAATCGCCAAAGACGAATGTAAACTTCCTGATGTGGCAAAAAACTTAGCGTATTTGGATATGAATTCGCAATTAGGACAAGAATACTGGCTGGCGATGAATTTGGCTGGAGATTACGCTTCGGCTTGTCACGAGATTATCCATAACAAAATGGAACGCGCTTTGGGTGCGACCATTTTAGCGAAAGTCGAAAACCACCATAATTTTGCCTGGAAAGAAATCTGGAACGGCGAAGAAGTGATCGTACATAGAAAAGGAGCAACTCCAGCCGGAAAAGGCGTTATGGGAATCATTCCGGGAAGTATGACCGCACCGGGATTTTTGGTGAGAGGAAAAGGTGAGGAGAACGCCATTAATTCGGCTTCGCATGGAGCAGGAAGACAAATGAGCAGAACCCAAGCCATAAAAAACATCACAAAAAATGAGATGAAATCGATTTTGCAGCATCACGGCGTTACACTTATCGGAGCAGGTCTTGACGAAGCACCAATGGCGTATAAAGATATCAATCAGGTGATGGAAGCGCAACAGGATTTAGTAGATGTGGTTGCCAAATTTACGCCGAAACTGGTTAGAATGGCGGATGATGGAAGTCGTGAGGATTAGTGGTCAGTTTTTTAGTGTTCAGTTTTTAGTGTTCAGTCGCGGTCACAGTTTTCAGTGTAGAGGCGCACTGCAGTGCGTCTAACACTTTGTGATAATTTTAACCGCAAAGAGCGCTAAGAATTACGCGAAGGTCGCAAAGAATTTTTCTGCGCAAAGTTTGTCATTTCGACCGAAGGGAGAAATCACACGCGGGATTTGACAAAGATTGGAAACATTCTATGCGGAGTTTCTAGTGTGATTTCTTCTCCGTCGAAATGACAAACTTTGTGGTTAAAGATTTTTTCACGCAGATTTAAAAAGATTTAAGCAGATGCTCGCAGATTATTTATAAAAATTATTTTAAATCTGCTAGAATCTGCAAAATCTGCGTGAAACAAAAACTTGGCAATTCTGCGACTTTGCGAGATTAAAAAGAAAAACTTAGCATCTTAGTATCTCAGAACCTTAGCAACTTTAAAATAATAATAACCAACACAAAGAATAAAAAAACTTTGTGTCTTAGTGCCTTAGTGGCAAAAAACAAAAAAATGAAAACATATATAGATATCGGAATTAATTTGACCAACAAACAATTCCAAAACGACATAGACGATGTCGTACAAGACGCGCTCGACGCCGATGTATCGCAAATGATACTCACGGGAACAAGCGTACGAAACAGCGAAGCTTCATTAGAAATCGCAAAACAATATCCGGGAATATTATATTCGACGGCGGGAATACATCCGCATGATGCGAAGAGTTTTGATGCACAGAGTATTTCGAAACTGCGGAATTTATTAAAGCAGAAACAAGTCGTTTCGGTTGGCGAATGCGGACTCGATTTTGATCGTGACTTTTCGCCCCGAAACAAACAGGAAGAATGTTACAAAGTCCAATTAGAATTGGCGATCGAAGTTCAGAAACCTTTGTTTTTGCACGAAAGAAGTGCTTTTAATTCTTTTATGAATATTACCAAAGACTATTTACCGCAATTACCCAAAGCCGTTGTGCATTGTTTTACGGGAACGTTACAAGAAGCAAAAATCTATCTCGATAACGGATTTTATCTGGGTTTTACGGGAGCGATTTCAGATGCTAAACGTTTCAGTCATTTAAAAGAAGTCATTCAGTACGTACCGCTCGACCGAATGATGATTGAAACCGATGCGCCCTTTATGCTTCCTAAAAATGTCCCGAACAGTCTCTTAAAGAAATACCACGAACGCCTTTGCGAACCTGCTTTTCTGCCGTATGTTGCCGGAACAATTGCCCAGTTTAAAGGAATTACTTTAGCTAAAGTGGCAGAGGAAACGACTCGAAATTCTAAAAGCTTTTTTGGGATTTAGGTTTTGTTTTCCTAACAGGTTTCTAAAACCTGTTAGGATTTTATTTGTTGGCTTTTAAATCAGGTGTTTGTACTTGGTTTGAAGGTTTTTTGTTTATATATATTTGAGGCAAATAATTCTATAAATTATGGAAAACCATAAGATTATTATTAGAATTTTATGCACCTTTGAAAATTGACTTTTTATTAGAAAATGATAAACAATAAATTATGAATATTTTCAATCACTCAGTAATTCAGTTAGATAAGAAAGTAACACTTAACTTTATAAATGTTGAAAATTATTCAAAGGATTTTGTAAAATTAATTGAAGAAGAGATTGGTTTCATTAGAAATGGAATTATTAATGATGAAGATATTAATGATGTTAAGAAGAGAATTAAGATATGGATTGATAGAAAGAAAAAGGATGAAAGAGCTAAGAATGGATTTGTTGCTGAATTTATTTGCCATTTATACTTACGATCTAGAAAATTTGAACAGTATTCTTTATTTAAAAACTTGGAAGAAAGAGGGCCTAAGAAAGGATTTGATGGATTATATATGTTGGATGATGAAATGTGGTTAGTTGAAAGTAAGTCGACTACAGTTCTTACAAATAGTCACCTTAGCGAAATTAATAAAGCATATTCAGATATTAAAACAAAAATAGAATCAAGTGTAAAAGATTTCAAGATAAATGATCCTTGGGAAAATGCAAAGCATCATATTCAAATAGCAAATCCAAATAAAACTTTAACAGAGAATATGAAAAAATTGAGCGCAGATTTTATCAATAACAAAAAACATAAAATTAAAGAATTTAATATAATACCGTGTTCAACAATTTATCTAAAAGGAAGTTGGAAAAAAATTGATAACGATGCACTAAAAAAGAAATTAGAAAAGGAGGTCATTAAAAAAGAAGCTAAAAAATTAAATGTTTTGTGTGTTAATAAAAAGAGTGTTGATGATTTTATAAAGTTTATAAATAGTTAATAGTGGAAAAGGATATTGAGCAATTACGTAGATTAAGAAATAATGAAAAGTTTAGAAATAATTTTAAAAATTTATGTCTAAACAGAGAATTGTCTTTTGATGAAGTAGAATTTCTTTTATGCTGTTCTATATTATTTTTTAAGTTATATGATTCGGACAAAAGATTTACTTCATATTTTAAAATAGGTTACTATATTATTTTAAAATATTCAATTTCATATAGCAAATATCAAGCTTTATATGATATATCTATGCAACTAGGTTTTTATCCACTTATAGAGTTTGTACTTCGAAAAGAATTACTGAAATTAAATACAAAAAATATTATTATTGATGCTTTTGCTTATAGCTTGTTCAAGAATAATTATGAAATTAGACAAGGTTATGTTGAGTCTCTGGAACAAAATAATTCTAGAGAAAATATTATAAGCTTTGAAGGGAATGAGATCGCTTATATCGCTCCGACTTCATATGGAAAAAGTTCAATAGTTAAAGATTATATTAAAATAAATAAGCCAAATAAAATTGCTGTTATTGTACCTACAAAATCATTATTAATTCAAACTTATCTTGATTTAAAAGAATTGTCTGGCGATTACAAATTGGTTTTACATGATGAAATGTATTCTAATGAAAATAAATTTATTGGAATTTTAACTCAGGAAAGAGCAACACGTATTCTAAATAGGAATAAAAGAAATTATTATGATCTTTTATTTGTAGATGAAGCGCATAATATTTTCAAAAGAGATTCGAGAAGTTTTATTTTAGCTAGGTTGTTGCAATTAAATTATAAGAGAAATAGTAATCAAAAAATTATTTATTTATCTCCGCTAATTGGTTCAGTTCAAAACTTAAAATTGAAAAAAACTTTCCAAGGAGAAATTTCAGTCAAAAAAGTGAATCACGATTTTAAAAGTTTTGAAGTTTATTATTTTAATAGTAACAAAAGCTACTTTTTTGATAGGTTTTCCGGAGAAACTTATTCTATTGATTTAAACGTTAAATATTTTGATTATATTAATTATAATTTAAAATCAAAGAATTTCTTTTACCAGAATAAACCACCAACAATCGAACTTTTTGCAGAAAAATTATACAATAATTTGAGAGATTCGAAAGAGGATAATTTGGCAATAAGAAAAATAATCTCCGTATTAAAAAAAGAAGTTCATAAAGATTTTAAACTTGCTAAATTTCTAAGTAAAGGAGTTATTTACTTACATGGTAAGATACCTAATATCGTAAAAGAATATATAGAAAGCAAATATAGAGAAATTGATGAGATCAAATATTTAGTAGCAAATAAGGTTGTACTTGAAGGAATTAATATGCCAATTGAAACAATTTTCATTACAAATAATAGAGTTGGAAAAAAAAACATATCTTATAATGACTTAATTAATTTAATTGGTAGAGCAAATAGATTGAATTTTATTTTTAATGATAAAACTTTAGATAGATTAATTTCAAAAATTCACTTTCTAGATCATGAAATATTTCAAGGAAAAAGATCAATGAAGAGTACAATGGAGAAGTTAAATCGTGAAAATGTAAAAGATGTTGTTGAAAATCCAATTGCTGAAAGTTATAATGTAGAGGAATTGAAACTTACAAGTGATGAAAGAATTACAAAACAAAAGTTGGAAGATCAAAAAATAAATGACTTTTCTGATTTTGTTTTAGAAGAACCAAAAAACGAATTTGAAAGAATTAAGAGGTATTGTATAGAAAATTCCATTGACAATTATTTTGAAAATGTAGATTTAGCTATTCAAATTATAATTAAAAATATTAGGAAATATATTTTCAATGAAAATGATAAAATTGTAGATATCATCAATGAAATTTTCGTTAAAAATCAAGTTGATAATATAACTGATTTTGAAATTTCTCGTTTAAACGAAGTAAAAGCGCGAAATTATTATAATAATTTCATTGAAGTGGTACAGCATATGCATTTGAATCAAAGAATAATCTCAACTAAAGAATATTTTGATAAAAAGGCAAAAACAGATGATCCTTATCTTTTTATCGGAGCAAGCTATGGTCAATTGACGTCAAAAGAAGCAGGGAAAAAATCAAAGTATGATGAAGATGATGAAAAAAAATATGATAGTAAGGTTTATATTGATTTGTCAGATTCTCAAGTAGATTTGATAAATATTGCCATTGTAAAATTAAAAATAGAAGAAGATTTTATAGGATATAAAATAACTCAATTGATTTCATTTCTTCATGATTTTGAAATTATTTCAAATGATTATTATCTCAATATAGTTTATGGCACAACTAATAGTTCAATAATTGATTTAGTTAGATTTGGATTGAGTGTAAGTACAATTTCTGAATTAAGGAAAGATGATCAAATTTCAAATATTGAATTAGATAATAATGGAAATTTAAGAGCAAAGAATAATATTACTTTTAGAGAGTATCTTTCATCAAAACCTGAGTTATTCAAATTTGAAATTGAGAAATATTTAAATTAGAGATCACAGTTTATAGACGCGAACAATAAGTAAGTTTTTTCTTTCTTTTTGAAATAAAAAGCATATATTTGTAATGCAAAAAACACATATCTAGGGAGAAATCCTTGAAACTTTATTAAGTTAACATAAGCGAACCCACGTTACGTTGCAGGTGCTAGTGATAGCCCTAATCACATTCCTTGGAGTGTTTTTTGCACAACCGATCGTGGGTTTCGTGTACATAATATTTTCGATATGCAAAAAGAAAATCAAAAACCAACACATCGTGATGTAGTGCCATCCGTAATTAATTTCCTTTCAGACGAATTGTTTGAGGGAGATTACAAAGAACAGCCCATGTATTTGCAGGAAATCTTCGAGCTCTTAATGCATACAGAGTTTGGCGACGATATCAATTTAAGGCAAAAAATACTGAGCTGTTTAAGAACCAGCCGAAATCTGGCAGAAACGTTATCGCCATTTTCAGACAAGCAAATTCATAAAGCCTGGCTCAACAACAAATAAATTGTGCCAATAAAAACTCAAACCCTGCAAATTGGTTTTGCAGGGTTTAATTCATAAAATAAAAAAATAATAAAGTGTTGAGGTCGTAATGAACTCAGAAAAGAGTATCAATAAAAATTTTTATCTTTGTACTTTAAAATTCATGAAAAATGAATTACAAAATATCATTTCAGGAAAGAGCCAAATTAGGCATGGAAATTCTATCCAAACAGTCTCCCGTTACCTTAGAAAAAGCCAGAGCGCAGGCAGAACGCTTAAGTCAGGCAAGCAAATCAAAAGTGAAGAAACATTTTATAAATGACGATTTAATAAGGGAAAACCTTTTTAATCCTGTAAAGGATACACAAACAATAACCGAAGACCTTTTTGAGCAGAAATAATATTAAAAGTTCCGTTTATGCCTTCCATTCTTAAGGACATATTACTCATGCCGTTTCCCTTTTGTGTGGTTTCAGATAATCCAATTCCGTTATCGATAATCGTGATGCTGAAACAATCTTCATTTTGGTCAAATTCAATAAAAACCTCATTTGCCTGACTGTGTTTGTATATGTTATGAACGGCTTCTTTAACCGCTAAAAAAAGATTCCGTCTGGCTTTTACCGTTAAATTAGTTTCTTTTTCGGGAATATTCGATTTGAAGTGCGAGTCGATACTCGTTTTAATTAGGAAACGTGTAATGTACAAAGTCGTATATTCTATAAAATTACCAACAGTATCATTTTGGGAGTTTAAACTCCAAAGAATTTCCCGCATGGCTAAATTCATCTCTTCAGATGTATTGATAATGGCTTCTAAATCTTCCGAAAAACTTTCCTGTGGCATTTTATATTTTAAAAACTCAGCCTGAAGTTTTATGGCCGAAATTCCCGCGCCCAGATCATCGTGCATATCTTGCGAAATTCGTTCTCTTTCGAGCTGAATGGCTTTTTGGCGTTCTAATTCTTTTTGCAATAACTGGTTCTGGAATTCGCTTTCTTTTATTTGATTTTCCTGATGCTGAATAAGCTGTTTTTTATTGTAAATAAACACCATCATAATAATGAAGCATACAAACAACAGCATTATGATAATGGCGATAATGTAGGTTAATTTTATTTCTGGGGGCAGTTCTCTCATTTTTTTATGTTTTTTGCGATTGTCTCGTATTCAATTAGAGCTTTAAAAAATAAGAGATACATAACGCAGTTTATCGCATATAAAAATTCGCGAAGTAATTCTAAAAAAGCCTGATCTTCGATATTAAAAAAATCTCTTGGAACAACTCTAAAGATAAAAAAGCAACTCCAAAGAAGTAAACCCGTAGAAATCCAAAAATTAGGATCGTCTGTAATTTTAGATTCTGAAGGCAGAGCAATTTTTTGATAAAACCAAAATATGCTAAACATGATATAAAAAATTGGCAATGCTATTATTAACATCGAACTTATATCTTCGTTTAAAAAAAAGGAGAATACCAAAACGCTTAAAGAGATAAAACCAGATACAAAGTGAACTTTGTTTCTTAATTTTTTTTGAAATAACTGAGCATAATAAAACCAGAAAAATGCAATACAGAAAACACAATAAACGGTGTATTGAAAACTCCAATCTTTTTTAATTAAAATAATGATCCAGGAAGATAATTCTATAAGAAAGGTAATAAGAAGATATACAAACAAATAGTTTTGGCTAGAAAGACTAAATTTTCTAACCAAAACTATTGATTTTAATAGTGTTATAAGTAATATTATCTCATAAAGATATATCATTAAGGTCTAAGGTTTCCTAGATCATAGCCTTCGCTTTCACCATAAAGGTCTTCCTTTTTGTCAAATAGCGCATGAACACAAAAAGCAATTCTTTTATCTCTTTCTATAAAATGTGCTGAAAATTCATGTTTTATATCAGTAGGGGAATACTGGAACATGTTGAGTTTTAAAGCATAGATATTAAGGTGTTTCCCCTTCATTTGTTCTAAGAAATTATTAATTTCTTTTAAAGAATATGAAATTAAGGTGTCTTTCTTATTTTCAGGATGATTAGGTAATTTGGCACCTATACCATTCATAAAATCATTTTTCATGTTTGTGAAATCTTCCTTGATAATAGATTTATCATTTAAAATGTATTTTTTATCCTCACTTTTAATCGGACATTGATCATTATCTGAAAAAGATAAACCTAAATTTAACGAGCCGCCTTTTTGAATATAATAAAACTTACAAAATTTTTTATTTTCATTGTCTACAAGTATCTCTTTAAAGATTTCTAAATCTATAAAAAAGGTTTTTGTCAATCCGTCAATGCCTAATTTTTGGTAGTTCTCAATAAAAACGTTTTCGGTTTCTTTATCAATTTTTTTTGCAAAATCAATTCCATCAATTTTTTCTTGTTGTAATTTTTCTAGTTCCATGATTTGTTAGTTTTTGGTGTTAAACTTATTAATAGCTTCAATTTTATTACTTACTTGTAATTTTCTGTAGATATTGCCAATGTGTTTTTTTACAGTGTCGATGGTTACATTTTTTTTATCGGCAATTTCTTTGTAGAGTAATCCTTGTGCCAGCAGTTCAATAACTTCTTTTTCTGTTGGGGTAAGTAAGGCTGTACTTTGAACTTGTACTTTCGATTCCTGAAAATGCTGTAAAACACGCTTTGCGATAGCAAAACTCATTGGTGCGCCTCCATTATGTGCTTCTGTAATGGCTTGGATAATTTTGGTCATCGGATCTCCTTTTACAAGATAACCGCTCGCACCGGCACGCAAGGCCGAAAAGATTTTTTCGTCGTTTTCGAAACTCGTACACATTATAAAATTCGTTCCCGGCATTAATTCTCTTAATTCAAAAACGATATCAATTCCTGATAGGTCCTTAAGTTGAATATCCATCAAAACTATGTCTGGTTCTAAGGCTTCCAGTTTTTGTATTGCACTTTTTCCATTAAAAAACTGAGCTGTACATTCCATGTCTTTTTGAAAATCAATTATGTTTTTCAGCGCTTGACTATAATTTTTATCGTCTTCTACTATGGCAACTTTTATTTTCATGGTCCTACATTTTCATCACAAAGTTGGATAATATGCCATTGACTGCAATTACCCTTTTGGGTGATATTTTGAAATAAAGCTTAACGTGGATAAACTTACAAAAAAATAAAGAAGAATGTAAGAAAAAAAATATCACCCAAAAGGGTAATTGATTGGTGTAGTGATCTCTAAATACATTTGATGCGTTAACTAAAAAACATTAGAAATCATGAAAACAACCTTATTTATTTATTTTTTATTTTTTGGATTTATAGGCTATAGTCAAGATGAAGACAGCCGAATAGTTACTAAAATTATTGAAATCGATTTAAGCGATCCTAATTTAAATAGCATTAAAATGTGTAATGATGTAGGATGTACGCCTGTAAGAAAAAAAAACTGGCTTTCTGCAAAATGTAGTGAAATGATCGCGGTTAAATTATTAAACGCTAATCCTTTTAAATATATTTATAAAATTGATACTCAAAATATCTCTTTTTATGATGAAGGAGCTGAGATGCGAAAGTCAGTTGATAATGCTTCGGAAAAAGCTGCAAAAGTAGAGAAAGAAGGTTTACATGGGGATACAATTGTAATTCGAGAAGTTGAAGCAGATAATTTTAGGATAAATAATATATTAGATCATATAAATGGAGAGATTAGAAATTTTTCTACAACTTTACAGCAAAAAAATACTTTTGTTGAAGCTGACTATCTTAAGAGACAAGAATTGCGCAGTGCGACAGAAGATGAGCTGGCTAAAATTTTAAAATTACTAAATGATTTAGAGAAGAATAACAATGATGCTTATGCAAGTACATATGATTTGTTAAACGCAACCAAACAGAAAGCCTTCGAAACCCTCCAAACGATTATACAAAAATTTTACATTACTGATTTAGCTGTCTACACACTTCCTATTGATGTACAAGGTAAAAATATTGATGCTGTAGAATTTAAATTACGTAGATTTTATAAAGATACAGAAAAAGAAGATCTTAGTTTTGCTTCAAAACCTTACAATGTCTGGATAAGAAAGGGTTTAAAAATTGACGTAAGCGCCGGATTATTTTTTACTTCGCTTTACGATTCAGAACTTAGTACAAAAGACGATCCAGCCATTGCAGGCAATAAAATTATTACTTTAAAAAATGGTGGAGATTACGATTTAGCATTCGGTTCGACAATCAATACTTATGTTCGAATGAATTCCTGGATTGTGCCAACACTTAATTTTGGTGCTGTAATTACACAAAATGAAAAATTACAAGTGCTTTTAGGAGTTGGAGCTATATTAGGTAAACAAGAACGCATTATTTTTTCTACAGGTTTTTCTATGGGAAAAGTCACTAGAATTGCAGATTCTTACCAAGTTGGCGGTTCTTATAATCTGGGCAATTCCGGAGATGTTGCTACACAGAACCAGTTTAAATTTGGACACTTTTTTGGAATTACCTACAATTTAACCAAAGTTAAAAAAATAAGCCTTGATAAAGGAATAGAGCAACAATAGTTCTCATTTGTTAAATCGCCCAATTAGCTGGGCGATTTTTGTATTCTCTTCATGTAATAATAATTCTAATCATAATAAAATACATTTCGGATTTTTACTACAAAATCAGGTATTTCTACGCTGTTTCAAAATCTTCATTAATTCTACATTTGATTGTTATATCAAATAATTGATATTGAATAAATTAAGTTTAGAAATGAAAGAATGCAGTAAAGCCATATTGACATTTTCTTTTGTGTTGATTACTACAATTTTGTTTTCTCAAAATGAACAATTAATCATTGGGAGAACAACAGGCAAACTCATTCTTACCAACAACGCCGAAATTAGAACCTTTGGCTTTGCCAACTCACTTTCCGGACAAATTACTTTTCCGGGATCTTCGGTTGAGGTAAAAGTGGGAGACACGGTAAATATTGATTTCTGGAATATTTCGCAAGGCAATCCGGTTTCTTTACACTGCAAAGAAATTGAGTTTACACAACGGGATAAAGAAAATGAAATCCTGAAAATAAAAGAACCGGTTCATCATATGGAACATGGTTTTTATTCTTTTCAGGCAAAAAAAGCAGGAACGTATTTGTATTACAGTCCTGAAAATTATCCGTTTAATCTTCAGGCCGGAATGTTTGGTGTTATCATTATTCGGCCAAAAGAAAACGATTCTTTACAAAAAAAGCCTTTCCGCGAAATACTTTGGTGCAGTAACGAATTAGATCCAATATGGCATACTGATTCGATTATGGGAACCGAATACGATTCGTCTAATAAACCTATAATCCTGCCTGATTTCAAACCAGATTACTTTCTTCTTAACGGAGAAATAATCCAAAACAAAAAAGGGCTGCAATCATTAGAAAATAAAAACGAAACCATACTTCTTCGTCTTGTAAATGCCGGTTTATACCAGCACGAAATTGTATTTCCGATAAATACAAAAATTCAGTTAGTAACCGGAAACAGCGCTAATTTAAAATTACTGCCAAAAGGATATAAAGTACAGCTTGGCTCAGGCGAATGTCTGGAATTGTATGCGTTTTTGGGTGAAACGGCCGAAAAAGAAAAAATTATCTATCGGTTTATAGATCCCAAATCAAAAAAACTTCGAAGCAAAGCCGTTATTCCGGTTTTCTACTAATATTAAAACAAAGCCTCATGAAAAAACTATTACTTAACCTAATTATTCTGCTTTATTTTTCTTTCTCGTCGGCACAGACTAAACCTACTTTTCTGGTAGTTGGAAATGCAACGAATAAGGAAAGCGTCTTAAAAAACAAACGACTTGATATTTCTAAAATCAAAGTCGAAAATATATCCAATGAACCTATATATCTGGTGTGGGAAACGGTTTCGAATACTTTTCCTAAAGAATGGGACTGCTCAATGTGCCAGCACGGCGCCTGTCAGATTGGAATTCCAAAAGGCTCTGCTTTTAGCAAACTCAATGCAGACCAGCAGGGATTTATTGCCATTCATGTAATTCCTTCTAATAAAAAAGGAAACGGCATTGTAAAATTCAAAATCTACGATAAAGCCAATCCCGATTATGCCCAAATTCTAACCTTCGAAGTAGATGTACTTTAACCCAATAAACAAATCAATATTAACCTTAAACTAAGTAAAATGGAAAAGAAAATTACCTTATTTTTTATTATTCTGATTACGGCTTTTTGCTATCCTCAGAATAAAAATGGTGTACAATTTGTACGGAAGAATGCCAACTCGCCCGAAGCAAAAGCAGATCTTGAGGCTATGAACACGGCTTTTAAAAAAATGCGCGAAATGGGCTGTGAAAAAGGCTTAAGCTGGTATTATCAGGGAGCTATTCATAACATTCCGCCTGTGATTAATGGAAAAAATAATTTATGTCCTGAATATCAAACCATGAAAGATAAATTATGGGCTTGGAGCGATTGCACGCACGACAGGTCAGTAAATGCGTCGCTGAATTTTTTGTTATGGCACAGGATGTACATTTGGTATCTGGAAAAAATTGTACGTGAGCTTTCGGGCAAAAAAGATTTTGCTTTGCCATACTGGAATTACGGAAGCATTGAAAAAACCGATAATTTTATGGCAGAGCCAATAAGAGATAAATCGGGTTCTTTGTATATAGCTTCGCGATACAGTATTTTGAACAACGGACAGTCAATTCTTCCGGGACAGGTAAATCAGATTCAATTATCACTTAATGAATTAAAAACCAATCCTTCGTTTACAGGAAATGCAGGATTCAGCGAAAATCTGGAACAAGCACCGCATGGTTTCATGCACAACCTGATTGGAGGCGGATATGCTAAACCAAGTGAAAGCTATTATAATGAAATTTACCAGAAACAAAATTTCTCAGGTTTAATGGCTAATGTGCCTTCGGCGGGATTTGATCCGGTTTTTTGGCTGCACCACAGTATGATTGACCGTATTTGGGAATCATGGGATGTTTCGATTTACGGACAGCGCCCAACTTTAGAACAGTTAAAAGCCAATCCGTGGCCTTATGAATTTATTGCGCCAAACGGAGATCATATCACATACACGATGGAGGAAGTTTACAATATTGTTTTTAATTTGGATTATAAATACGATACCCTGCTTTACGGTTCTAAAGCTCCAGTTTTGGCCGGAAAAGGTCCAAAAGGAGAAAGTGCAAAAAAAGCCGTTTCATTTCAGGATTCTAAAGAAAAAGTAATCTGGGAACAAAAAATTGGAAAACCAATCGAAGGCACTGGTTTTACTCATAAAGTAGCTTCTAATTTTGCCCAAAACACCAATAAAATTTTTAAAAGTGCCGTAAATGCTAAAATAGTATTGAATTTAGATGTCGTTGTGTACAAAGAACCAAAGGATTATTATACGGTTTATCTTCGTTATCCGGGTAAAGAAGATGAATATGTAGGAACGATGACTTTCTTTGGCGTAACCCATGAACACGGAACCGGCGAAAATCACGAACTGGCAGAAACAGGAGTCAAACTAAATTTCTCGTATTATATTTCAGATGATTTGTCGAAATCAGATGTGAACTTTGATATTATTATTAAAAAGACTGGACAAGGAGATGCAAAAGTTACTCTTGAAAAAATCAGCGTAGCCCAGATTAACTAAAAATAATTCGATACCAATAAAAACCAAAACCCTGCAAATACCAATTTGCAGGGTATTTTTTTAGTACAAAACACTACTTTTAATTCGTAAGATTTTTTAACACTTAAAAGATATTCTTTTAAAGAAAACTTGTTTTAAAATTCTTATTTTACGAATTGAAAATAAAAGTATGTAAAGAGGAATAGAAGTACATGAGGAAAGGATTTACATCACAAAAAATATTTTAGCCAGATAAAAAACGACGTTTTTTTGCCGCAAAACCCCGCCATTGTTTTACAATTTATACGATACTATTTAGAAAATAACACTTGTTTACACTATAAAAAATAATGAAAAAAAGTCTTAAATACATCGACGGAACTTCGGATAAGTTCTGGGAAATCGAAGTTTCAGGATCAGATTACACCGTGACTTACGGTAAAAACGGAACATCGGGAACTACGCAGACGAAAAGCTTCGGATCTAACGAAGAATGCCTGAAAATGGCCGAAAAAGTATTGGCCGAAAAAATAAAAAAAGGATATTCTGAATCTGGTGAAGTAGAGGTGGTTTCGAAACCAAAATCGGCGAAAGCCAAAAACTCAGATGAGGTTATTGAAGAATATGACAGTATTATAAAATCTAAAAAGATTGCGCTGTTGCTCCCGTTCTTAAAAGAAAAATCAAAAGGCAATATTGAAGCTTTAAAAAAGCACATCAAAAAATGCAAACGGTACTGGATGACGTATACTGATTTGTCTAAAGATCCGGGTTATGTAAAAAAAAACAAACACGATTATGGCTGGGGCCGACGAGGCGATATTTTTCAATATGATATTATCACCCTGAGCGCCATTGCTTTATTTGATAAAACTGATATTAATTCCTGGGATGAAGCCCTGCAATTACTTAACGATCTGGATATAAAACCTGAGGTGTTAGAAATTTTACTTTGGGCAAAACCAAACTGGCTGGAAATTTTTATTCTGGACAAAGTAAAAAGGCAGGATTGGGTTAACTTTAATTATTTTAATCTGAGGAAATTGGAAGACGAAGGATTGCTGCAATTTAATCCTGAATTATATGCTTTGAGTCTTGCCGGGACCAATGAGTGGCGTGCCAGAGTGAAAACCAGGGAATTTATCAATATAATTGTAAATGATAAAACAGGATATCAAAGAGATATTCCTGAATTATTCAATTATGAAACGATACTTCATAACAGTTTTTTCCGTGATAATGATAAACAAAAATATGACGAATTCCAGACCTGGAGTATTGTCTACAAAACA
Source organism: Flavobacterium sp. HSC-32F16 (assembly GCF_024171645.1). Classification (GTDB taxonomy): domain Bacteria; phylum Bacteroidota; class Bacteroidia; order Flavobacteriales; family Flavobacteriaceae; genus Flavobacterium. The sequence continues at coordinate 371,008 of NZ_JALKAC010000004.1, forward strand.
TTATTAGACGAGAAAAAAATGGAGCGCAGTTTCTTTATCGAAAATGCCATCCAGATTCAAACTAAAGAATGGAACAATAACCTGAAATCGTTTTTTAAAAAAAGAATCGAAGAATTTCAGGCAGCAGAAGATGAACTAATCGTTTTTCAGGAAAATATATTTTCATTTTTACACAACGCATATCCGCCCATAACGAGTTACGGAATCGAATTGATAAAGAAAATCTACAATCATCCAAAATTCAAAACCAAATCATTTTTAGAATGGCTGGAACCTTTAATGATGCGCGGCGACTGCAAAGCGGCAATAAAAAGCGTTCTTCCGGTTTTAGAAAAAATAAGCAAAGCCAATCCGAAAGTAAACAATCAAATTGCTTCAATTCTGGCCGATGTTTATGTAATTTCTGATTTGACTTTACAGGAAAAGGTTTCGAAAATTATTCTGAAAACGGGGTCTGTAAAAGATAAAGTTTTAAAAGAAAAACTGAATTCGTATGTGACTTTAATGCAGGGAAATATAAAATCAGGATTAAGTCAGTTTTTAGATGAAGAAGCTTTAACGGTTGATCATGATACTTTAGAAGAATATCATTTTGAGCCTAAAAAAGAAGCTTTGCTTTTAGAAGAAGTACAGCTTCCAAACGACTGGAATGACATTGTATTTCAGTTTGGAAATTTCATAGCCTCAGAAGAAACTCTGGATACCGAAATTTTAATGAATACCTATATTCAGCAGCGAGATTTGTTTCCGGAAGATTACAAAACACAGTTGCAGCCGTATGAAAAACAACTTCAAAAACATTATTTTGAAGCTTCGCATAAAAATGTGATGAAGGTATTTTTGACTGAGAAAATAGCCAATATTGACAGCAAATTTGATAGTCGTTTCAAACATTATTCAAAAATAAATACCAGTTTTTTAATCAAACCTTTATTAGAAAAAGTGCAGGAGAAGATGGAATCAAAATCGAAGCTTCCGCTGCTTTCTTTTCCAAGTCACAAACCGTATTGGGTAGCTCCAAAAGTTTTACTGGAAAGAGTGATTCAATATCAAAAAAATAACGAAGAAATTGATTCATTAGATCTAGCCATTGCAATGGCGCGTATGCCGAGAGAAAATGTCGAAGAAGCCATTCCGTTATTAGGTCAGGTTGAAGGAGAAATGAAATCGCTTTTAACATTCTGCCTTGGTGTAGATGAAAAACTAAATTTAAATTCTACGAACTTATTCTCAAAAGCGCTGGCTGTTTTAGGAAAAACGACTAAAGAAACCGGAAATTTATCACTTTGGGCAACAGCAGCAAGAACTTTTTATCCAAATGATACTTTTACAGAATTTGAAAACACCTATTTAAAAAACATTCCGTTTGTGGTTTCACCGTTTATTCCAGAGATAAAATTTAAAGAAAAATGGAACGAATGGACGAATTATCAAACCAAAGAAAAAGAAAGAACGCCTTCTTGGTACGAGCTGAAATTTGATCTGCCGAATTATACCAAAATTCCAAACTATTTATTGTACAGTCAGGATATTTATGATCGCGGCAATGGGTGGGATTATTTAGTAAATTACGCCGGAAATACGTATTACTGGCATAGTTTAACGCCGCAAAATTCGGATGCACTTGCTTTAACTTTATTGCAGAATTGTGCTACCGGAGACGGTTCTAAACCTGAATTAAAAGGATTTTTGGACGTAATGAACCGACCGGAATTTAGATCTTCTGAAATTACGCAGGTTTTATTTGCTGCCTGTTTTTTTCAGGAAAAGAAAGATTTAAGATTACTGGCATCTGAAGTTTTAATAAATTTAATAGAAAAACAAGCTATTGATATTGAGGGATTTGCTGAAAAAGCATCCAGACTGGCTTCAGAAAAATATGGTGTTTTCTTAAGATTTTCGGACGGAATAGCAGCTTTAAAAGATATTTCACCGCTTCATAATAATGCTTTATTGAAATTGTTTAACGCATTCTTTGAAAACCTTGATTTAAAAGACAAACTGCCGACTAATTTCAAAAAAATGGCAGAAAATTATGTTGATATTTTAACGAAAACCAATCAAAAGCCTACGCCAAAAGCAATTGCGTTTTTTGAACAATGGAAAGATAATACAGCGCTTAAAACATTAGTGAAGCAGATTTTAAAATAAAGAAAATGACAGATTTAGAATATAATTATAAAGGAGTTTCGACTTACAGTAAAACAAAAGGCATCAATAATTTGGTTTTGGCACATCAAACCGAAATTGAAGAAGTCAATACTATTCCGTGTTTTTTCTGGGGAAGTTTGACGGATCCTTATGTTACGGCGAAATGCTGGAGTACGATTGCAAAAGTGGTTCGTTCGAGTTTTGGCCCAATTCCGCCAAGTCTTCGCGATCCAATTGTTTCTGCAGGTTCAGAAAGACTTCGCTTTGAAGGATTTTCGTCCTGTAACGGAGTTTATGTAAGACTAGACATGAAACCCGAAGCCGTTGACGGTGAGTTTATTGCAAACGGAACGACAAACGTAGACTTCAACGACCCAATGCTGAATGCTTTGAATGCTATTCAGAAAAACGAAAAAGTAACACTTGCAGTTGGTCAGCAGGATGTTCAGGTAATTACCAGCAAAGCAAAAGTGGTCGAGAAAAAAGTGACGCTGCCAATGCGCTGGATAAAAGGCTTAACAAGCGTTCAGTTGTATTTGGCCGATATGGATTTAAAGTTCGAATTGAATAAAATCCAAACCATTCAGCTTTTTCAAAGTCTGCCAAAAGGAAATGTAAAAGGTGATTTTTTCATAACCAAAAGAGCCGGAAAATTTATGTTTTCGACCTTAGCAGCAGCAGACAGTGTTAGAATTGGCGGTGTACAAAGATTACGTTTATTAGAAGGTATTCTGGCAATTGTAGATAAGATTTTTATTTATGAATCTGATGATAAACAAACTTGTGCTGTGGTATGTGAATTTGGAAAAATGCAATTATTAATGGCTTTTTCGCCAGATTCGTACCGCGGATTTTCGGGTGAAGGAAATGTACTCGAAACCATGAGCGAAAACCTGCCGATAGAATGGGTTTACGGATTAAACAGTTTATTAAAATCAAATGAAATGTTTGACCCAACTATGCTTTCTATAGAAAATGATATTGATTTTGGAACAATGGATAATCTGACTTCCAATTTATCTTCAATGGGATTATTAGGTTATGATTTAAGCGAAAAAGCACATTTTTACCGCCGCCTCCCTTTTAAAACGGAACGTATTTTATCTTTAAATCCGAGGTTGAAAAATGCCAAAAAACTAATCGATAACGAAGAAGTTGAAATAGTAGAACGAAAAGCCAATTATATCGAAGCGAAAGTAAAAGGTTCAGGCGTGTTGCATAAAGTAATTATTGACAATGCTTCACAAAGATGCACCTGTGATTGGTTTACGGCTTATCAGGGAAAAAGAGGAATCTGCAAACATATTTTGGCAGTAAAAATGACTATTTCATAGATTTGAAAATCGAATTGATTTTTTAGATTTCCTGAAAATTTGTTAAATTAAGATAAAAAAAGCTACATTTGCTCCCGAAATGAAAATGTCAAACTTACATATCAACCGTTCAATAGAACAAAATAGTGATTTTTTCGCTGGATATCTTCCGGTAGAAAACTATGGATGCAATATGTATTTTGAATTGAAAATGTAAATTTTAGATTTAAATCTTAAAAAAATATATAAAAGCGTCCTGATTTCGGGACGCTTTTTTTGTTTTTAAGCATTTAGATTTCGTTCAGTTTGATAAGAAAAGGATAAATAAAAAACCGTAACTAAAAATAATTAAAAAAATAATTGACCAAATGTTTAATGAATAAATCAAATAGCGAAATATAATCTTGAAAAGTAATCTGATGAGAGACAGTCATTTGATACAAGAAGAAATCTGCATCGATATGCGGACAGGAATTTCTATTGCTTTGATTTAAGGTTAAGTATTTGGTAATCAGTAAAATAATTTCAAAAATGATTTGGATAATTGATTTTTTCGACATTATCTTTGCCGAAGAAAATTTGAAGATAGAATTTCAAATAACAACAATGATTTCAAAATATAATAAAACAAAATATAAAATGAATTTCAATTATAACATACATACAGAACTGCTAATCCCGAGCTCAGATCTAGGGTTTAACATGCTGGTGCATCACTATAGGCAATAGGATAATTATATCGTATTTGTTATGAAGCACCTTTAATTGGGTGCTTTTTTTATGTTTTAAAATTAAATGATTTCGTAGCTCAATTGGCAGAGCGCTTGACTGTTAATCAATAGGTTGAAGGTTCGATTCCTTCCGAAATCGCATTGTTCTCTAGAAGGAACAGGCTCATTGGGGTTACTGGCTAACCTTCCCGACTGTCTCTCGGGAGAAACGGGTTCGACTCCCGTATGAGCCGCAAGTTTTGACACAAAGGCACTAAGGCGAAAAGTTTTTTGTTTCTCGCACATTGAGCAGATTTACTTAAAGTAAAAACTCTGCGACTTTGCGAGAGATTGACAAAGTATTGTATAAAGAGCTTGCGAGCAAGAGAAAAAAACTTAGCGTCTTGAACCTAAAAAAAAATAAAAAATGAAAAAGATAAGTACATTATTCGCTAAAGACCCAAATAACCTAGCAAGAGTAGTAAATAAAATCAATGCAGAAAACGCATGGGTAATAAATGGAGAAGCAGTTGCAACCAGAAAATTTGATGGTACATCAGCAGCTATTATTAATGGGGAAATATTCAAACGATTCGACGCTAAAAAAGGACGTACAATTCCGGCAAATGCAATTCCGTGTCAGGAAGCAGATTTAATTACAGGACATCACCCGCACTGGGTAAAATGCGATCGTACAAAATCTGAGGATAAACATTTCTTTGAAGCATTCAACCGCTTAGAAGATAAAACAGACGGAACATATGAGTTATGCGGACCAAAAGTACAAGGAAATCCTGAAAAATTTGAGAAACATACTTTAGTAAAACACGGCAGTGAAAAACTTGATTTTGTAAGTCTTGATTTCGATGATTTAGAAAAAATCTTATCAGAAAATGATATTGAAGGAATTGTTTTTCACCACATTTCAGATGGAAGAATGTGCAAATTGAGAAAAACAGATTTCGGAATCAAACGCCTAAAACTTGAAGCCGTTTAAAAGTAAAAACAAGTATGTTGAATGTAATTTGTAAAAAAATATTCAATACATAGAAACACAGATTTAAAATAGAGTAAAGAATACAAAAGAGAAATCTATTTCTTTCAGATAGCTAACTCTGTGCATTTAAACAAGTGAAAGGCCTTTTTTGAGGCAGGAAATCTATGTTGTTATGTATTAAAAATTACGTTCAGCAGATAAACACAAGTAACATTTAAAATTAAAAACGATGAAACAAAAATACAACCGAATAGCCCTTGTTGGAATTGAACAGGAAGAATATGATAGTATAAAAGCTCAGTATTCAGGACATATTATCTGGCACCAGTCTATACCAAAAATTGTGGTTAAAGATGCGGTTTTGTATATGGAAAAATCGAATGGAATTGGGATGTTACCTGTTGATAAGGTCGTTTATTACGGAATTTACGACAATGATTTTGATTTTATTGCGGGTCTTGCGATCTGGAATGGCGATTGTTATCTAAAGGCTTCAGCAATGCTGGACTGTCGTTTTAAAATTCCTTGTCTGGTAAAAGCATTATCTCTTTCCAGATTTAGTGCCCCACGCGGATTTATAAGTGCAGGCGCTTCTGTAAACACAACCGAAGATACAATTGCAAAATGGGGAAACTGGCATTGCGGTGAAAACAAACATCGTTTTACAGGTGAATGGGAAAGCGAATTTACGGCAACCATTGAACCTTATTTCGAAGGAGAAGCCGTTCGGATTATGATAATTGGCGATACCTATTGGCAGATTAAATTAGAAGGTGACGATTGGTTAAAATCTATTCATCCTGATAGTGCAGGTTTTATGGTTGTCGATCAGGATTTACTAGACGATACTTTACATATTAAGAATGCTTTGCAAATGGATATGATAGGAAATGATTATATCGTGGCAAAAGACGGTTCGAAATATTTATTAGAAGTAAATCATATTCCAAACATAACCCGATTTGAAGATGTTAGACAAGTCTATTTATCGGCTGTTATAGAATGGATTAAATAATTTTTAACACTGCGCAAAATAATTGCGCAGTATAATTTGAATATTTGTTGAAGAAACAAAATATGTTCTTTTATAAACTGAATCCATCAAAGTTTTGGCTTTGAGTAAAAATATCAAAAAAGTCCAGTTGCGTGTTTCTGTATAGCACCATTGTAGGGAACTTTCCGCGAAAGCGAATTATGTTTTTCTATGCAGCTTGATTTGGAGGTTTTGATGGTTTCCCAAAAAACTATCACACGATCTATGGGTCATGGGTTCGACTCCCATTCGCAGTAATGTGATAGCTCAGTCTGGTTAGAGCAATAGAAATTTGCAGGTTCGAATCCTGCACCGAATACGCTTCGGGTGGACGAATGGTAAGTCAACAGACTGAAAATCTGTATTTCCAGAGACCATCACTCTTAAAAAGATGACCATTAGAAAAAACTGATTTGTCTTTGTCAGTAAAACGAAGATTTTAGAATCTGAAATTTCACACTCACGATAAAGCCAGTGCGAAAAGTAACATTTTTTGAAATGCTTGTTTTCTTTTCGGTTTGATTGTTAAAATGATTTGGGGATTATTTATACAAAATACAATCGACAACAATTCAGGCAGACAACTAACAATTTTTCACCCGTTTTTATCGGAGGATAAAGGCAAAGAGGTTTTTTTATTTAGAAAGAGAGAGTAGAAGAAAGAGAATAGAATAGAGAGAATAGAAGCAAGAGAATAGAAGAAAGAGAATAGAAGCAAGACAATAGAAGCTAGAGAAGAGAATAAAGAGAATCATTTTGATCTGAGAAATCTGTGGCAAAAAAATAAACGAAGATTTTCACTTGTTTTAAAATTTGAAACTTGAAACAAGAAAAACTTGAAACAAAAAAACATCATGATAAAAAGAATTAAAATCGAAGCATACCAAGTGGGTTTGCTTTTCGAAAATAGAAAATTAATAAAAGTATTAGAAGAAGGTCTGCACTGGACTTTTGGTAATAAAAATGTTCTAATCTACGATATGAATGCTGTATTTCAGGCACCATTTGAGTTGAATATTTTATTGCAGAATGAAGTTTTGGCTTCTATGCTTGAAGTTGTTGAAGTTGCCGATAATGAAATTGTATTGCAGTTTGTAAACGGAAACTTTAAAGAGGTTTTAACTCCTGGAAGATATGCTTTCTGGAAAGGAATTGTAAAAAATGAATTTACCAGAGCCGATTTGTCTAAGATTGAAATCACCGAAGACATTAAAATCAATCTATTGGAAAATGTGAAGATGAAATACTTTACAAGAAAGTTTATTGTAGCAAGCAACGACAAAGCTTTGTTGTTTGTTAACGGAACTTTTGTAAAAGAATTAAAATCTGGAACACATTACTTTTGGAATAACGCAATTACAATCGAAGTGAAAACAGTCGATACCAGACAACAGCAAGTAGAAATTTCTGGACAGGAATTGTTGACAAAAGATAAAGCAGGATTAAGAATCAATTTTTTTGTGAGATACCAGGTGGTTGATATTATGAAAGCTTTGCTAGACAATAAAGACTTTGAAAAACAACTATATGTTGCGATGCAATTGGCTTTAAGAGCTTTTGTAGGCGGATTGACTCTGGATGAATTATTGGCAAAAAAAGATACTATTGCAGAAGCAATTTTGGCAGAAGTAACGACTAAAATTGAAGACTTAGGTTTAACAATTTCTGATGCCGGAATTAGAGATGTAATCCTGCCTGGAGATATGAAAGAAATCATGAATCAGGTTTTGGTTGCCGAGAAAAAAGCGCAGGCCAACAGTATCATGAGAAGAGAAGAAACCGCTGCAACAAGAAGTTTGCTAAACACAGCAAAGCTGATGGAAGAAAACGAAATGTTGTGGAAATTAAAGGAGATGGAGTACGTTGAAAAAATCGCTGATAAAATTGGAGAAATCACAATTTCTGGAAGCGGCAACGTAATTGGTCAATTGAAGGAAATCTTCGTGAAGTAAAAAATAGAAACCATTAACGGTAATGTTGATGGTTTTAGTTTAACAATAAAAATTTAAGGATGAATCAAGAAATAGTATTTGCGGCTAACCGTCATTTTGGTCAAACAGATATAGTTGAGTTAAGTGAATGCCCGTTTGCCTCAAGTAAAGGAAAGCGTTTGAAGCTCATTAACGAATGGAATGAAAAGGTAAGATCAAAGGAATTTTATATCATTTAGGGAGATACTTCTCCGGTAAAGCTGTGGTGTTGTACGGCTTTGCAGATATTGGGTTCCCAGAAGTTTTACGTTTTGCTGAGGTTCCCAAGAATTGCAAAGAAAAAATACCATGAATAACAATACATTAAAACAATATAAAAAAGCGATTAGAGCTAAATATGAGATAGAAAAAGAAGGAAAATATTTTGATTATTTGTACAAACCTTCTCGTGGAAAACTACGTGATTTATGCTGGCTGATTTTCGAAAATAACCCGGCTCAGGACGATTTAAATGTTTTTAAAAACCTGCTGGGTTTAGATTTTGATCATACCAAAAAGAATAAGTTTAAGGAAAAGAAAGATAAGTTTAGACCTATTGAAACCTTCTTTAAAGGAGAAACGGATCCATTAAATATCGATGCCATAAATATGGCTGCGATTTTGGTTGATTTTCAGCCGCGTCCTTTCAAAAATTTTTACGAAAATTCTAAAACTCAAGAAACAAAGAAGATAAAAACGATTGACAAAGTTAAAGCAGTTATTGAGAAAAAGAATTCTGCAAAAAAGGAAAAACCTGAGAAAGAGTCCAAGAAAAGAAATTTCTTTCTAGATTTTAAAAGTATGTTTTTCTAAAAAAAAAACAGAAGATATCAGGGCTGCGGAAAACATTAGATATTGAAGAAAATCTTCGTGAAATAGTAGAAACCATGGGTTTAAAACTGATGGTTTCATTTAAAAATAGAAAAAATGAAAACTACAGATAAAATTATTATTATCGATCTAGAAGCCACATGCTGGCAAAGTGCGGTCCCGAAGGGCCAGGAAAATGAAATCATCGAAATCGGGTTAGCGGTTTTAGATACACAAACAGGTGAAATCACAAAGAATAAGGGGATTTTAATTAAACCACAGCGTTCGAGCGTGAGTCCGTTTTGTACAGAATTAACAACCATTACTCAGGATTTATTAGATAAAAGCGGAGTTTCTTTTGAGGAAGCCGTCAATCTCTTAATAGATGAATACAATCCCGATTTATATACTTGGGCAAGTTACGGTCAGTACGATTTAAATATGCTTCAAAAACAATGTAAATCATTCGGTGTTCCTTATCCAATGGCAGATGAACATATTAATGTAAAAACTCATTTTGCCGAGAAATTTGGACTGGTAAAACCTACCGGAATGAATGGCGCTTTACAATTATTGAATATAACGCTTGAAGGAACTCATCACCGCGGAATTGACGATGCAAAAAACATTGCTAAGATCTTGAATTGGTGCCTTAAAAATTAGAATTTAATTTGTTAAAGACAGGTGTCAATAGCAGGTAATTGTAAATGAAACTGTAGATAAGTAATTATCTGCAGTTTTTTGTTTTTATAACAGCTCACAAAATCACGATTCATAATATCACACAAAAGGGTAATTGATTGATATACTGTTCTAAATATACATTTGAATAATTACTAAAAACAGTATAAAATAAATCATTTTGTTAGACTTTTTTCAAAAAACAATTAAGTATACCTAAAAAAAGATATCATGAAAAGTTGTAAAAATTATTCAGTAAGTAAAATTCTTGTATTTATTTTTTTAATAAATATTCCCTGTAAAGGAATCAGCCAGCAGATGATGGGAAGGATTTTTGATCATGTAAGACAACAAAGCTTTGTGCTTTTCGATAATGGATTAATTATACAGGATGGTAATCCTATGAATAGAGGTTTTGTACAACGAGACCCTTCTGGATTTATGTATATTAGGATTCCAGCTGTAAATCCTATTGATAATGCTTATTTTGTTGCCTGGGATAAAAATGTTGTAGAAATTAATCGATATACAGGAACTGCTATCGTAGGACATTATGAAGGTTTTATCCCTGTAAATCCGTATAATGCAGCTTATCATGCACCCAGCTACAATCAAAATTATGGAATTGAGACCTCACCAGGCAATTTTGCTCGAATTCCTGATGGAATAGTTGATGAAAATAAATCTTTTGGAGATATTATGATTACAAATGAAGCCAAAGCGCAGGAATGTTATCAAAGTGCATATTCTCCTTCAACAGGGCTTGATAGAGAAAAATTTACTATGTGTATGATTCAAAATATGGCGGGTAAAAAAGAATTGGAAATTTTAAATTGTGTTCGTAATTCTAACACGCCAGAGGAACAAACTCTTTGTCTATTTGGAAAATTAGGAGGTTCAAAAGAAAAGGAAATTGCTCAAAAAATCTCTGAATGCTATGCAAACTATGGAAATGACTGGAGTAAATATCCATTGTGCATGTCCTCTTCTGTAAATGATCCAACACTATCTAAAGTATTAGCCTGTATGGAGCAGCAAAGTAAATCAGGCAATGTTACCTTTATGGGGACTGCTATGTGCTATGGATTGAAAGAATTTGACATGAATGCTGAAACTCAGATTATATTGCAGTGTGCCGCGGCTTCAGGAGGAGAACCTTATACTTTTGCAGGATGCGCGGGAGGACAGTTACTAGCAAGAGAACTAGACAAATGTTTTACAAACGGTGTTGGAGGTGACAGTGGTTGTTTTGGTAAAAACAATGATATAGTTAAGGGGCTCAAAGCAATTGGTGATGCCCTGAATGTAAAATTTGGACCGAATAATGATATCACAAAATTGTGGAATAATACTGTTAGTGATATAACAAATGGTCCGGGTTATAACCATGAAGCTGTAAAGGCAATAAGGAATATAAGTAATGAAGTTGATAAAACAGCTGATAATGTGAGTAAAGCGGTAAGAAAAGCAGTGCCTAAAATTAAAATTAAATGGTGATTTTTTAAGCGAAAAGATGTTTTTAATTGATATTATTTAAATTAAAAAAGGCTGTTCAGTTGAACAGCCTTTTCCGTTTGGTTATATTATTTTGATTTAATTATGATCGTAGATTTTAGCATAAAGATCTTTGTAGATTTCTTTAATGATTTTACGTTTTAATTTTAGAGTAGGAGTAAGTTGTCCGCCGTCAATAGACCAAACATCCGGAGTTAATTCAAAGCGTTTTATTTTTTCCCAGTTTCCAAATTTTTCATTGATGCTTTCTACTTCTTCATCAATACGTTTTACAACCTGTTCGTTTTTAATTATTTCTTCATTTGTACTGCCAAGAGCAATTTTATGAATTTTAGCCCATTCTTTTACAAATTCAAAATTAGGCTGAATAAAAGCACCAGGCATTTTTTCGCCATCACCAATAACCATGATCTGCTCAATAAAACGAGATTGTTTCATGGCATTTTCAATCAATTGAGGAGCGACATATTTACCTCCGGATGTTTTAAACATTTCTTTTTTACGGTCGGTGATTTTTAAGAAACCTTCGTTGTCGATTTCTCCAATATCTCCAGTGTGGAAATAGCCATTTTGCAAAGCTTCAGCAGTTTTTTCAGGATCTTTAAAATAACCTAACATTACGTTTGGTCCTTTACAAAGAATTTCTCCGTCTTCGGCAATTTTAACTTCCACATTTTGGATTGGTTTTCCAACCGTTCCAATTTTGAAACCTCTGTTTCTCTGGTCGTTAACGGCAATAACCGGTGACGTTTCAGATAAGCCGTAACCTTCCATAACCGGAATTTCTGCGGCTGCAAAAACCCTTGATAAACGAGGCTGTAAAGCAGCACTGCCGGAAACCATTAAATCTAAATTTCCTCCCAAACCTTCTTTCCATTTACTGAAAATTAGTTTGCGGGCAATTTTTAACTGAAATTCATACCAAAAGCCATTTGCTCCGTAGGGTTCATATCGTAAACCTAAATCAATAGCCCAGAAAAACAGCTTTTTCTTGATGCCTGTTAATTCAGATCCTTTTGCGTAGATTTTATCGTAAACTTTTTCTAAAAGTCTTGGAACAGCGGTAATCACTGTTGGTCGTACTTCTTTTAAATTATCGCTGATTTTTTCAATTGATTCTCCAAAATAAACCGAAACACCATAATATTGATAGATATACAAAATCATTCTTTCAAAAATATGGCAGATTGGCAAGAAGCTCAAAGCAGTGCTTTTTCCTGCATCAAACGGGATTCGTGGAGCACTGTCTAAAACATTAGAAACAATGTTTTTATGAGAAAGCATAACTCCTTTTGGTCTTCCTGTAGTTCCGGAAGTATAAATAATAGTGGCTAAATCATCTGTGTGAATACTGTCTTTTCTGGCTTCAACTTCACTTTGGTTGCTTTCGTCTTCGCCTAAAATCAATAAATCAGTCCAATGTTTACAATTATTGATTTCATCAAATGAATATACTTCTTTTAAACTCGGTACATTTGCTTTGATAAGATTTACTTTTTCAAGTACTTCTACATCCGACACAAAACAGTAAATACTGCCGCTATGGTTTAATATATATTCGTAATCTTCTTCAGAAATGGTTGGATAAATAGGAACGTTTTGCGCACCGGTCTGCTGGATACCAATATCCATAACATTCCATTCAGTACGATTATTTGAAGTAATTACGGCAATTTTGTCATCTTTTTGAACGCCCATGCGCAATAATGCTCTCGAAACGGCATTAGCTTTTGCAATATATTCCTGGCTGGATGTTTTTTCCCATACTCCATTTTTTTTGGTTGCAAGAGCAACGGGAAGGTTATAAGTTTCTTGTTGATAATAGGGAAAATCAAAAAGTCGTGTGATTGAAACCATGTTTAATATATTGAATTTTACTGCAAATTAAATAAAAATTAGGTATGATTTTTTATTTTATGAAATTTTATGGGAAAATTTATAGAGACTATTAAAAATCAACGAAAACGTTTTCTTTTTAGTCGTAAAATTTCCAAAAAACCAAGAAAAATTTAATTTGAAGCCGCCTTTTGAAGTCTATTGAACGTTATAGTCTTCATAAGCTTTTACTCTTTCGCCCATTAGGAACATTTTTTTCTTGGCAAAATGAATAGAGAATTGAGAGTAGTACCACTCGTTGCTGTCATTTGGTCTGTACCAAAATGTATAGGATTTACTATTGAAACCTTCTTTAAAAATTGCAACACCTTCTTCGTTACATTCGATTCCCCAATTGATTTTTTTCTTACTTAAATCGTCAGCCTGAATTGATCCTGTTCCATCTGGGTTTAATACCGTAATAGGCTCTTTTAAACCAATTGGAGCATACGTTCCCGGAATTGGAAATCCAATTGTTGTGGTAATATAGCGTTCTTTATTATTGTGGGTAATTTGGTTTACTTCAACTTGTGAATATGATTTTACAGCAATAAAGAAAAAGGCAGCAATAAGTACATGTACAGATTTCATTCTATGTGGATTTAAGTGTTTTTGGCGTTTAAGGAAAAATCAGCGGCAGATTTTTTCAGGGCTAATATAGTTTAAATTTTGATTTAAAAAGCACGATTTAGTAAAACTAATAAATACCGTGTTTTTCCCCTGTTAAAAACGGTAATTTACCTTGATAATGTAATTAAGTCCTTCCATAATTTTACTCCAATCAAATGCGAAAGCCGAAAAGCAAAAGAGTAGGCACAAATCAAATCATGAAAACTATGGAAACTGCTTTATTTTTAGCAATGGGCTGGTGCGGAACCAAATACCCAGGCTGGTGGAGACGTTTTTGGAAAAATCCGCCTCCTCCTCCAGATCCGGAACCTTGGTGGACTATTACATTAATCGGAATTGGGCTTGTGGCTGGAGCTGCAGGCGGATTACTGTTTAGTAATGCCATCATGGATAATCAATTTTTTGCAGGTCAAAATGCAGTTGCTTCAGGGCTCTTTGCTTTTGGTGCTTCAAATGTGGTAACAGGTATTGCTTCTACCTTTAGAAATTAAAAAAAAATGCTTCGACTTAGGGATAGCGTCGGAGCATTTTTTTTATAATGAAGATTATATTTTACAAATATATATTAGCCGCTAATTCGTGTAATTCGTGGCTATAAAAAAAAGCGCCCGAATTTATCGGGCGCTTTTAATAAAAATATATTTCTTAGTTTTTCTCAATCCATTTTCTGGCGTTAACAAAAGCTTCGTGCCAAGGTGAAACCTCGTCATTTCTGTCTTTTGGATAATGCGCCCAGTTCCATTGGAAAGTCGAACGCTCAATGTGAGGCATCATAACCAAATGTCTTCCTGTTTTATCACACATCATTGCCGTGTTGTAATCAGAACCATTCGGGTTTGCTGGATAACCTTCGTAAGCATATTTAGAAACAATGTTGTAGTTTTCTTCAGCAAGAGGTAATTTGAATTTTCCTTCTCCGTGAGAAACCCAAACTCCTAAAGTACTTCCAGCCAATGTCGATAACATCACCGAATTGTTTTCCTGAACTTTTACAGAAGTAAAGATACTTTCGTGTTTCTGGCTTTCGTTATGAAGCATTTTTCCGTGAACTTCATGTTCCGGATTAATCACTTCTAATTCCATAAATAATTGGCAACCGTTACAGATTCCAACAGATAAAGTATCTTCTCTTTTGAAGAAATTATCCAAAGCTGTTTTTGCTTTTTCGTTGTATAAAAATGCTCCGGCCCAGCCTTTAGCAGAACCTAAAACGTCAGAGTTAGAGAATCCTCCAACGGCACCAATAAACTGAATATCTTCAAGGGTTTCACGACCAGAAATTAAATCCGTCATGTGAACGTCTTTTACGTCAAATCCGGCCAAGTACATAGCATTTGCCATTTCACGCTCAGAATTACTTCCTTTTTCACGAATAATAGCCGCTTTTGGTCTTGGTTTAGAATTGTCAATTTCTGGTTTTTTTCCTGTAAAATGTGCAGGGAAAGTATAATTTAAAACCTGATTTTTATAGTTTTCAAAACGTGCCTGAGCTCTTCCGTTTTTAGATTGTTTTTGATCTAATAAATAAGAAGTTTCAAACCAAACATCTCTGTAAGCTGGAATATCCAATTTGTAATCTCCAATCTCTAAAGTTGAAGTTTCCTGAACAGAACCAATTTTGAAGAATTCGATATTGTTTGCTTTTAATTTAGCTTCTACAGCTGAATCAGATTTTGCCTGGAAAACGATTCCGATGTTTTCAGCGAAAAGGATTTTTAATAAGTCTTTTTCCGCGAAAGCGCTGAAATCAATTTTAGCTCCAAGATTTACATCAGCAAAACACAATTCTAATAAAGTAGTGATTAAACCACCGCTTCCGATATCGTGACCCGCTAAAATTTGGCTTTCGCCGATTAATTCCTGAATCGTATTAAATGCATTTTTGAAGAAAGAAGCATCTTTTATAGTAGAAGTTTCGTTTCCAATTGTGTTTCTAATTTGTGCAAAAGAAGAACCTCCAAGTTTGAAATCATCCTGAGACAAATTGATATAATAGATAGAATCTCCGTTTTTCTGTAAAACCGGTTCCACTACTTTTCTAATATCTGTACAGTTTCCTCCAGCCGAAATAATAACCGTTCCCGGCGCGATTACTTCGTCGTTTGGATATTTTTGTTTCATCGAAAGTGAATCTTTTCCTGTCGGAATATTGATTCCCAATTCGATTGCAAATTCTGAACAGCCTTCAACTGCAGCGTACAAACGAGCGTCTTCACCTTCGTTTTTACAAGCCCACATCCAGTTTGCCGATAATGAAATACCTTTTAAACCCTCTTTAATTGGCGCCCAAACAATGTTTGATAACGATTCTGCAATAGCATTTCTGCTTCCCGCAACCGGATCAATCAAAGCAGCAATAGGAGCGTGTCCAATAGAAGTCGCGATTCCTTCTTTCCCTAAATAATCCAGAGCCATAACCCCAACATTATTTAAAGGCAATTGTAACGGACCTGCATTTTGTTGTTTCGCCACTTTTCCACCCACACAACGGTCCACTTTATTAGTCAACCAGTCTTTTGAAGCAACAGCTTCTAAGCGTAAAACGTCTTTTAAATAACTTTCGAAGTCATTTGCTGAATACGAAACAGCAGCATATTTTCTGTCGATAGTTTTATCTGTCATAACCGTTTTAGGAGAACTTCCGAAGAAATCTTCTAAAGCATAATCCATCGGTTTTGAACCATTTGAATGTGATTGAAAAGTAAAACGGTGATCGCCCGTTACATCTCCAACCTGATACATTGGCGAACGCTCTCTGTCGGCAATTCTTTGTAACGTATCAATATCTTTTTGACCAATAACCAATCCCATTCTTTCTTGAGATTCGTTACCAATAATTTCTTTTGCAGAAAGCGTAGGATCTCCAACAGGTAATTTATCTAAATCGATTAAACCACCCGTTTCTTCCACCAATTCCGAAAGACAGTTTAAGTGTCCTCCAGCTCCGTGATCGTGAATAGAAACAATTGGGTTATTATCGCTTTCTACTAAACCACGAATTGCGTTAGCAGCACGTTTTTGCATTTCAGGGTTTGAACGCTGAATGGCATTTAACTCGATTCCTGAACCAAAAGCTCCAGTATCTGCAGAAGAAACCGCAGCACCACCCATACCAATTCTATAATTTTCTCCCCCTAAGATTACGATTTTATCGCCTTCTTGTGGTTTCTTTTTAATTGATTGATCCAGTTTTCCGTATCCAATTCCACCCGCTTGCATGATTACTTTATCGTAACCAATTTTACGGTCGTTTTCTGAATGTTCGAAAGTTAAAACAGAACCTGTAATTAACGGCTGACCAAATTTATTTCCAAAATCAGAAGCTCCGTTTGAAGCTTTGATCAAAATATCCATTGGCGTTTGGTACAACCATTTTCTTTCTTCAAGAGCGTTTTCCCATTTTCTGTCGTCGTTTAAACGAGAATATGAAGTCATGTAAACCGCAGTTCCTGCTAACGGCAAAGAACCTTGTCCACCCGCTAAACGGTCACGAATTTCTCCTCCAGAACCTGTTGCAGCTCCGTTGAAAGGCTCAACTGTTGTTGGGAAATTGTGTGTTTCTGCTTTTAATGAGATAACAGAATCGAATTCTTTTATTTCGTAAAAATCTGGTTTGTCGGCAGATTTTGGTGCAAATTGCTGCACTTTTGGTCCTTTTACAAAAGCAACGTTGTCTTTGTAAGCAGAAACTATATCGTTAGGATTTTCCTGAGATGTTTTTTTGATTAATTTGAAAAGAGAAGTTTCTTTTTCTTCACCGTCGATAACAAAAGTTCCGTTGAAAATTTTGTGACGGCAGTGCTCTGAGTTTGCCTGAGAGAAAGCGAAAATTTCAGAATCAGTTAATTTTCTTCCTAGTTTTGCTGAAAGATTATTTAAATATTCAACTTCTTCTTCGCTTAAAGCCAAACCTTCTACTTTATTGTAAGTGGCAATATCATCAATTTCCAGAATTGGTTCCGGCTGAATGTTGATAGTGAAAATTTCCTGATCTAATTCATTGAATTTTTGGAAAAGCATCGGATCAAAATCAGCGAAATCTTCCGTTGCCGGATGAAATTCTTCAATTCTGATAATGCCCGGAACACCCATGTTTTGAGTGATTTCTACAGCATTTGTACTCCAAGGTGTGATCATAGTGGCGCGGGGACCAACAAAAAAACCCGTCAATGCGGATTTTTCGATCTTATTCGAGTCGGCAAAAAGCCAGTTTAATTTTGAAATGTCTTGAGCTGAAATTTCGTTTTGCGTTTGTACGGCAAAAACAGTTTTGCTTTGGTTTTCAAAGAAATGGATCATTGTGATGTGTAGTTTGTTGTATTGAGCTGCAAATTTAGTTTAAATAAATAGTAAGCGCAAATTTGATAACAAACTCTTTTGAAAAAGATGGGTATTTTTTCACCATCTGTAGAGGCGTACAGGAGTGCGTCTTCTCGTATGTAAGGTTTTCTCGCAAAAAAAAAAAGTATTTAATCTCGTAATTCCGATAACTATCGGCAGTTAAGACGCAAGGTTTAATTTCACGCAGATTTGGCAGATTGAGCAGATTTGTTTTTTTTAGAGGATTTAAAAATCTGTGTCAATTAATTTTTAATTTCTTTGATCTGTTATATCTGCCAAATCTGCGTGAAAAATTATTATTTAATTACTATCTTTTTAATGACAGTTTTTGAATCGTTTGTTATTTTCAGCATATAAATACCGCTTGAAAGATGGTTTACCGAAATAACAGCATCTGTTGTATTTCGCTTTTCGAAAACTTTTTGACCCGAAAAAGAAAGGATTTCTATTGAATACGCATCATCTGAATTGTCTAAGACAACATTAAAAACTCCATTTGAAGGATTTGGAAAAACCACAATTTCATCAGAAAGTTCCACAACTTCTTCTTCGGTTGGTTTAGCCATTTTGCTTGCTAAATTGTTACAGGTATCTTGAGAGTACGAATCCCATTGTGCACTTAAGTTGAAAGTGGTGCTTGGAGAAGTTACGGTCGATTTTCTTCTTAAAGTAACATCAACAGCAAAGTTAGCAGTTCCGCCATTAAAAGTTCCGATGATGTCAATTAGAACTCCGTTTTTGAATAGACCTACGGCGTCATTTCCGTTAAAAGTCAATTCAGTAGCTGTTGTTGAAATATTGGCTGAACTTGGAGAAAAACAGCTTGAAGAAATAGAACTGTTTACAATTACAAATTTGCTTCCGGTTGATAATGTTCCCGTTAAAGTTAAACCGGTACTCCATGAACCTGCTCCATTAGTTTGTTTTTTAATGGTATAAGCTGATAAACTAATGGAACTTCCGGTATTGTTGGCAATTTCAAGTGCTTTGTTATTTCCTGAACCTTCAATGTATTCAGAGAAAAGTAAATCGGTTGCTGTTCCTGTTCCGCTGCTGTCAGTTGTTACTGAAATTGTATTACTTGAAGTGGAAGTATTTCCAGCTGCATCTTTTGCTTTTACATAAATGGAATAAGCAGTTGAAGCTGTTAGACCTGTAATTGCAGCCGAAACTCCCGAAACTGTTGTTTTGAAAACGTTGTTAGCATATATATCATAACCTGTAACGCCTACATTGTCTGTAGAGGCATTCCACGAAAGTGAAATTGAAGTCGAAGTTTTTGAAGTTGATGCTAAACTTGTTGGCGCAGTTGGAGCCTGTGTATCTGTAGAAGATGTTCCGCCCCAAATTTGATTTACATATTCCGGATGATCGATAAACGGATTTCTATTGTTTTGACGAGCGTAGATTGCATTATTTCTTGCAATTTCCCTTGCACTTACAGGATCTTGGGTATGCCACGCCAAAAGAAGGTTTAAGAAAGCAGTTGTAAAAACTTTATTGCTCGAACCGTCAAACATAGGGTAAGAATATCCGGAAACGGTATTTTCATATCGTGTTGCAAAATAAAAATACATTCTGGCAATATCGCCTTTAAAAGCATTGATAGGTTCAAAAACAGTTCCTGAATAGCCAGATACAGCGCTGGATCCTAGTTTACTGCCGTTTTGTGAAGTATAAGTTGCTGAATTTACAGTTCCGTGCGGATAATTAGAACGTATTCCATTTACTTTTCCATCTGTTGGTGTAATAAAATGGGCATCGGCAACCATTGGCGACTGCTCATTAAAAACAGATTGTGGAATAATATGTTCCCGATTGTAGCAATCACCTTCAGCAGAATAATTCCCGCATCTTTGAGTCGTACCGGTTGTATAGGTGTATGGATCTGTTCCTGATGGGTTTTCAGAATACATATCCAGTATTGTTCCGTCATTTTCATAAAAATTATCAACGTCAGAAGTTAGATACGTAGTGTATAAACCCGCATAGCCATTATTAGTATGGCCTTTAATGATATTATACAATTGTGTTTTTAAGGTGTAACCCGTTCCGGCTGCAGTACTGTAATAACCAGAAGGGATTTGTGCAAAACCAATAGAAACAAAAAGTAATAACAGTAAAAAGTAGTTTTTTTTCATAGTCAATAGTTGAAGATTTGGTTGTGATTGCTATTTTAAAAATCTGATTTGTAGAATTTTAAAAATGAATTGTAACAAATCTACTACTTTTATGAATACGCTGCGTTAAGCAATGTTTAATTTTGGATATATTTTCTTACGAGCTGTTTTTATTGCCCAGAAAGTGCTAAAACGTGAAGTTTTTATCTTGTTTCAGAGATTTTTTTTATGGCTTTTTTATATTCTTTTTCATATTTGGCACTGCCGTCGTCAATTATTTCAATGTTAAAATCATGTACTTTATAGTTTTTAATTTTATAAAAGGCGGCCCAATTCGTGCCGGAAACTACATGACTTTCAATAATTTTATATTTTGAATTGTAAGTTGGATTTTTTATCTTTTCAAAGCCCTTCACTTTTGTGAAATTATTGGTTTTGGAATTGTATAAGTACAAATTGTATGTCCAGTTACTTCTTACATCAGAAATATTCTGAATCAAAATATCTTTTATATTATCGTTGTTATAATCTTCGAATTCAATTTTTTGAACTTTGCTAAAAATCGAATCTTTTACTAAAACTGAAATTTTATTTTTAAGTTTTTGAGTAATGATCAAAAGGCAGTTTTTTTCACTATCATAACCCTCTCTATCATCGTCAAAATTTATAAGTTTCAAGGTAATTCCTTTGTTTTTATAAATAGAATCACACTTCACTAGAGTTATTTTTTGAGCAAATGTATAAATACAGCTTAGGAGACAAATAATGGTTATTTTCATTATATGAAGTATTACTTTTTTAAACTTTGCGTCTTAGCGCCTTCGTTACAAAAAAAAAACTACTTAGGAAAATCGTTACTCTGGTAAGCGCCCAAATCGGGTGGTGAAGTTCTTGTGATTCCTAAAATATCCAATGGAATTGTATAGACCTGATTCCCTTTCGCGAAAGCGGCAGAAGTTTTATCGATGTTCAATTGATTTTTAGAAGCATTATAATACTTTGGATTTTCATTTAAAATGATATTGTTATAATGTTCCGTATCGGTTTTAAATTGATAATCAGGATTTGTTGTTGTACCGAATTTCAGCAGACAATTATTTAGCTGATACACAAATGGAGCATTCATGTTTTTTTCTAAATTGAATTCATTGGTGCTTGAACCGTATATGATACAATTGTTGAAAGTCGCATTTGTAAGTGGATTAGTTTCTGGAACTGCGCCGGATAAGCGATTACTTAAATTAACAGCAAAATGAGAGCTGTTAGGCCAATTGTTATTAAAAGTACAATGTGTAAAATTATAATTTCCGCCATAAACACAGGATAGACTGGCTATTCCGGTATAATTTATTACAATGTTTTCGCCAATAATATGTGCATTTTGAGCTAAAATTCCGTATTCGACACAATTGTAAATCTGGGTGTTTTTGATTTCAACGGTATTAAAAGGATTTTTAAAATCTAAACCAATAACGGCATTTTTTAATGTTAAATGATTTATAGAATGATTGCCGCTTCCGTTAGAAAAAATAACAGAGTTCCATTGTCCGGGAATATTAGAATACAGAGATTCTAAACGATCACCTTCAAAAATAACTTCGTTTTCGAGTTTTTCTGTTGCAGAGACTGTTCCGTTAATTTGAAGAGAAGCTTTGTTGCCGACATATAAACCAGAATTAGCATGAAAATGAACTCGCGCTCCTGCTTGAAATGTTACGGTTTTATTTTCAGGTACTCCGGCATAACCGTAAATAACATATGGTTTTTGATTGGTAAAAATCAATTCATTTCCGTTTTCAGGATCATTTTCGTTAAGGTAAAATCCGTCAGTTTCTTTGCCTTCAATCTGGATTTTTTCCTTTGTTCCGTCAGCATTTTGTTTTGGAAATAAAAAAACGGCATCCTGAATTAAAGTTACCAAAGCCACTTGCTGAAGATTTGCACCGCTGTCGAACTGAATTTCATCGGTATATAAAAAATCGGTTGGGTCGGCATCAGTAATATCAGCAGTTGTTTCTATAAAAATATACAAACTGTCTTTTGCTAAAAGGGTAACATCTTTAAAAATTTTTCCATTGTTGCCGTTCATTCCGTCAACCGTCATTCGGTATTTAGAACTCAGACCTTTTTTAAGCTGTACAGTCGGAATTGAAATGTCGTTTTTACTTCGGTTATAAACTTTAAGCTGATATGTGCTTGAACCAATATTTTTAAAAATAGTATCTAAAAAAATGGTATCTCTCGAAAACTTTAAATCTCCGGAACTGGCAACAGTATCAAAATCAGTTCGGCAAGAACTAAAAGCTAGAAGTATTCCAAAAATGAAAAGTATAAAGTATTGACGCATTTAAATGGTTTTTTTAGCCACAGATTAAAAGGATTAAAAAGATTTTTTTCGCCACGAGTTTCACAAATTTTCACCAATTAAATTGAATTAAAACTCGCGTGAATTTTTGAAATTCGCAGCTTTATAATTTTTAAATCCTTTTAATCTGTGTAATCTGTGGCAAAAAACTTTCCAGCCAAAGATTGTTTTTGTAAAAATAGCAAAAAACTGACAAGTTTATAAATGATTTTTAATTTTAGAATCCGAATTTTCGATTTGTGTCTTATCTTTCTTTAATTTTACGATTTTAAAGTTTATTTTAATGAATTATACAAAAGAGCAGATTTTGGCGCATTGTAATGAGTTTTCTAAAAACACATTAATGGAAACGCTGAAAATTGAATATATCGACGCTGGAGAAGATTTTTTAACTGCAAAAATGCCTGTAAATCCAAGTGTTCATCAGCCAATGGGATTGTTACACGGAGGAGCTTCTGTAGCTTTGGCAGAAAGTGTAGGAAGTGCAGCTTCTTTCTTTTTTATCAATCCAAAAGAACAGGAAGTCAGAGGAATTGAAATCTCGGCAAATCATTTAAAAAGTATTCGTGAAGGTTATGTTTTTGGTACAGCCAGAATTATTCACAAAGGCAGAAGTCTTCATCTTTGGGAAATCAAAATTACGGATGAAGCCGGAAATTTGATTTCTCTTTGTAAACTGACGAATATGGTTTTAGAAAGAAAGAAAAGTGAATAAATTATGAATCCATTTTTCTTAAAATTTAAAAATCATAAAGAACAAAATTTACCATTTGTACTTTATTCCAAACCCAATTCAGAAAATCTTATTGGCTTTTTACAGCAAAATGATACCTTACACGAAGTTTCAGATTATACGGAAAGAGGATTTGTTTTTGCTTCTTTTGATGAAAAACAGCTGATTTTAATTCCAGAAAATGAATCGGAAATTGTGAGTGCTGTTAAAGAAACTACAACATTTCAATCTGTCGAAATTGACGATTTAAATTTAGATCCTGATGCTAAAAAGCAATATGAAAACTTAGTTGAAAAAGGGGTTGAGGCTATTAAAAAGGAAGAATTTAAAAAAGTAGTTTTATCAAGAAGCGAAAAAGTTGATTTAGCTGAATTTGATTTTGTTGAGATCTTTCAGCATTTGGTTCAAATCTATCCAGCCACTTTTTGCTATTGTTTTTTTCATCCTAAAGTTGGACTTTGGATGGGAGCAACACCGGAAAAACTGCTGAAAGCTAATGGAAATGTTTTTGAAACCATGGCTTTAGCGGGAACGCAAAAAGATAATTCGGAAATTGTATGGCAGCAAAAAGAAAAAGACGAACAGCAGTTCGTAACCGACTTTATTGTAAAAAGACTCAGAGAGTTTACGGCTTCGGTAGTAGTTTCTGAACCTTATAGTTTAAAAGCCGGGTCTATCTGGCATATTAAAACTGATATTTCGGGAGTTTTAAAGGACAATTCGACTTTAGAAGAAGTTATCGATACGCTTCATCCAACGCCCGCTGTATGTGGTCTTCCTAAGAAAAAAGCAAAAGCATTTATTATTGAAAATGAAAACTACGACAGGACTTTTTACACCGGATTTCTGGGTGAATTAAACAGCAGTTTTGCAGGAAATACGGTAAGTTCTGATTTATTCGTAAATTTACGAAGCATGCAGATTCAGAATAAAACGGCAATTTTATACATGGGATGCGGGATAACTAAAGAAAGTATTCCTGAAAAGGAGTGGGAGGAAAGCGTAAATAAATCAATGACGATGAAAAGGGTTTTGAAGATAGAGGAAAGAAGATAGAGGAAAGAAGATAGAGGAAAGAAGATAGAGGAAAGAAGATAGAGGAAAGAAGATAGAGGAAAGAAGATAGAGGAAAGAAGATAGAGG
>NZ_JALKAC010000005.1 GCF_024171645.1 Flavobacterium sp. HSC-32F16
ACGGATAGCGGGAAACAGCTCCTTATTAAACTTACCAAATTCTAAATCTTAAAAAAATTCAACTTCGTTCATCTGGACATATCTATATATTATAGCAGTGGTGAATTAGATTATTCCATTTATCTAGATGTCCATAAAACGCACCGCTATGAATCTGCACGAAAAACGCGATCATTAATTTATTACATAACCTAATTATATGTATAAAAAATAAATCCGACAGGTTTTAGAAACCTGTCGGATTGTGAAATATTCATTTATCTAAAATCAATCAAAGCGAATTGCTTTTACGGGAGAGATTTTTGTTATTATATAAGAAGGAATTAATAACACCAGGAAACACACTGTTACAGTTAACAAATTTAGCAATGCAATGTATCCCCAATTTAAATATACCGGCGCCTGGTTTACATAGTAGTTTTCGGGGTTTAGATGAATGATTCCAAATTGCTGTTGAACCAGAAGTAATGAAATCCCAATTAAATTACCCCAGAACAATCCTCTAATAATAAGATAAAATGCATTGTATAAAAAAACTTTTCTAACTGTCCAGTTGTTCGCTCCTAATGCTTTTAAAATACCTATCATTTGTGTACGTTCCAAAATAAGAACTAGTAATGCCACTACCATATTGATGGTAGCCACTAAAATCATTATTCCCAAAATAACGACTATATTAAAATCAAAGAGCTGAAGCCAGTCAAAAATATAACTGTATTTTTCAGTTATCGTTTCTGTATCGAGGTTTGAAGATATCTTTTCGTAGATATGGTTTCCAGTTTCTTTAATAGTAGTGAAATCTTTTACAAAAACTTCAAATGCCCCAATTTGATCCGGGTTCCATTTATTGATTCGCTGGATGTGGCGAATATCTCCCATTATATAGGTCGCATCAAAATCCTGAAATCCTGAACTAAAAATCCCTGCAATTTTAAATCGACGGATATTAGGCAATTTTCCTTGTTCTTCTTTTACAAAAAAAGTATTAAAACTATCTCCTAGTTTCAAATTAAGTCTATCCGCAAGGAATCTTGATATAATAACTTCTTCGTTCAGTGTTTTAGAAAAATCAGGCAGATTACCTTCTACTACATACTCTTTTATATTGTTCCAATTATAATCTGCCCCTACACCTTTGAAAACAATTCCTTCAAATGCATTTTCGGTTCTAATTATTCCGGCCTTGCTTGCGATTGCCTGAATATGACTTACCTCTGGAACGGATTTAAAGCTGGGGTAAAAATCCTGTTTCTTTGAAATTGGATTTAAAGTGATTTCTGAATTATTATTGTCGTAATTGGAAATAATAATCTGACCGTTGAACGCTGAAACTTTTTCGCGTATTTTTTGCTGCAAGCCAATACCGGTTGCAACAGAAACTATCATCATAATTATACCAATTGCAATTGCAGAAATAGCAATTTTAATAATTGGCGCCGAAATACTGCTTTTATAATCTTTAGCAGTAATGAGTCTTTTTGCTATAAAGTATTCTAGATTCAATTTAAGGTTCTGTTATGATTTATATTTCTTGCTTAGTTTCAGATTATTCAAAAATACATTTAAAAAAGCGAAATGTATAATCTTAAAGTAACAATGCGTTTTTAATGCTTAAAGCGGTAATTTCTTTTTCATTTCTTCTACTATATTATAAGCAGCGGGACAAATTGCGACATTTTTTAAAGTCAGATCTGCAATTTGATGAAATTTTTTGCGATCTGTATGAGGAAATTCTCGACAGGCTTTTGGTCTTACATCATAAATCAAGCAATAATTTTCGCTGTCTAAAAAAGTACATGGAACACTTTTTAAAACATAATCTTTATCTTCATCTATACGCAGATATTGATCAATAAACTGCTGTGGTTTTTGTCTGAAAGATTTTGAAATTCTTTCAATATCTGCCAAAGTAAATAACGGCCCGGTTGTTTTGCAGCAATTGGCACATTCTAAACAATCCGTTTTTTTAAATTCAGCATCATGCAAGTCCTGCATAACGTAATCTAAATTCTTTGGTTGTTTCTTTTTCAGCTTATCAAAATACTTTTTGTTTTCGATATGCTTATCTTTGGCTAACTTATTTAAGTTATTTAAAATTTGTTTCAAGTTTACTATTTAAAGTTGAGCTGCAAAATTAAACAACTTTAAACTTTAAACCTTAAACTTTGAACTAAATTACGATGAAAGATCTTTTTGGGAAAGCGATGTATGATTTCCAGACTAATAATTCACCCGAGAACATTATTACCGAAACTTCAATTTCTGAAGAAG
The DNA here is from genome assembly GCF_024171645.1 of Flavobacterium sp. HSC-32F16. Taxonomy (GTDB): domain Bacteria; phylum Bacteroidota; class Bacteroidia; order Flavobacteriales; family Flavobacteriaceae; genus Flavobacterium. The sequence goes on from NZ_JALKAC010000005.1 coordinate 2,272, forward strand.
ATGAAATGAGTGTTGAATATTTGTTCCGCTCCTATAATGAAATGCCAAAAATTGAACAAAAGGCTTTACAACTTGCAACAGGAAAAACTTTGGACGTAGGATGTGGTGCGGGAAGCCATAGTTTATCGCTACAAAATGATCGTAATTTAGATATTGTTTCTATCGACATTTCTGAAAAAGCAATTGAAACTTGTAAACTGCGCGGCTTAAAAAATATTCAGGTTCAAAATATATTGGCTTTTGAAGGTGAAAAATTTGACACCATTATTTTATTGATGAATGGGACTGGTATTTTTGGAAAATTAGCAAACTGCAATACGTATTTATCAAAACTAAAATCACTTTTAAATCCAGGCGGGCAGATTTTAATTGACAGCTCTGATATTATTTATATGTTCGATGAAGATGAAGACGGCGGAAAATGGATTCCATCAGAAACAGAATATTATGGAGAACTTACTTTTACCATATCATATAAAGGTGAAAAAGAAGAAACTTTTGACTGGTTATACCTCGATTATAACACGCTTCAAAATGCTGCCATAGCAAATGGATTAAAATGTGAGTTGATTATGGAAGGTGAGCATTTTGATTATTTAGCAAAACTTTCAATTTAACTTAAAATAAAAATCATGGGAAATTTAGATTTAGAGAAATTAAAATATCCTATAGGGAAGTTTAATGCTCCTGACGAATATTCCTCTGAATATATTTCGGATAAAATAAAAGAAATTGCAGCTCTTCCTGAAAAGATAAAAAATGAAGCAATTAATTTAAGTGACGAACAATTAGATACTCCGTACAGACCTGATGGATGGACAATGCGTCAAGTTATTCACCATTGTGCAGAAAGCCATATGAATTGTTATGTCAGATTAAAATGGGCTTTAACCGAAAACAATCCAATTATAAAACCTTATGATGAAAAATTGTGGTCTGATCTGCCCGACAGTTTAACTATGCCAATTACTCCAACATTAAGTTTATTAGAAGGGTTACATTTTAGGTTAGCCTATATAATGAAAAACTTATCTAAAAATGATCTGGAAAAATCTTTTATTCATCCGGAGAATAATTCTGAGTACAAAATCAAGCAAATTATTGGTATGTATGCGTGGCACGGAAATCATCACTTAGCACACATCAGAAATTTAAAAAAACAAAGAAACTGGAAATAAACCAAAATGTTTCTTTTTTACACAATGTATATTTATCACACAAAAAAACTCTCCAGATCTTGGAGAGTTTTTTTATGTGATTTAAGGAATGTTTAGATATTTATGAGTCTGAAGCGAAACCCTCCACTTAGGGTTATTCATAACATAATCTACAATCAGCGGTGTCATTTCTTCTTTTTTACTCCATTCTGGCTGAAGAAATAAAATAGCATTATCATTTACCAGTTCTGCTTGCTCCTCTGCAAAGATAAAATCGTGCTTATTATAGATAATCACTTTTAATTCATGTGCATTAGCATAAACATCCGGCGTTGGAAGTTTGTTTTTCTTTGGCGAAAGACAAATCCAATCCCAAGTTCCAGATAATGGATAAGCTCCAGAAGTTTCAATATGAACTTTTAAGTTTTTAATTTTTAACTGCTGAGTCAACAAAGTCATATCCCACATAAGCGGCTCCCCACCTGTAATTACAACTGTATTGGCATAACTTGAAGCATTATTTACAATTACGTCGATATTAGTTGGCGGATGCAGTTCTGCATTCCAGCTTTCTTTTACATCACACCAATGGCATCCAACATCACACCCTCCAATTCTAATGAAGTAAGCAGCAGTTCCGGTATGAAAACCTTCTCCCTGAATGGTGTAAAATTCTTCCATCAAAGGCAGCATTGCTCCTTTATTTACTTCTAATTGTATTTCTTTTGGTAACATTATTTTAATTTAATGTGCAAAGATAGTCAATTAAATACATAACAAAAAAACCGATAGTTCGCTTTGAACTATCGGTTTTTTTTAAATTAGTTTAAAAACTATATTATTTTAAAGCTTTCACAGATTGAGAAGCGTAAGCATTTGTTGGATCTAAAACTAAAGTTTTATTGAAATATTCAACTGCTTTTGCTTTGTCAGTATTTGCGTAACTTGCACCAATACTATTATATGCTTCAACAATTTTCTTAACTGTAGCTGGTTTTGCTAATTCTTCAGCACCTTTAGCAGTAATGTTGGCAACATACGTTTCGTAGTTTTTAACAATTTGATCTTCTTTCTCTAATAAATTACCTATTCTACCTTTATAAAGGTAAGCTTCATCATAAGAAGGAGAAGCTACTAAAACTCTGTCAAAAGCAGCATCTGCTTTAGCTAAATCAGCAGCAACTTCTGGTGAAGCAGCCTTTTTATCTAAGTTTGCATAATAAAGAGAGATACCGTAATAAACATTATCAGTCAAATAATTTTTTGATTCTGAATTAGCTGAGCTCAATTCATAAATAGCAGCAGCCTGTGCCCATTGCTTTTTACCGAATAATTCTTTACCATAATCACCAAGTTCTTCAACTACTAATGGCTCTAATTCAACAGCTTTTTTAATATTTGCAATACCAGCATCAAAAGCAGCCTGATCTACAAGACCTTCAGCGTTTGTTCCTTTTTTAATTTTAGAAAGACCTAAATACATATAATCGCTTCCAATCACTTTGTTAGAAGGATTTTTGATATAATCTTCAAGAGATTTAATAGCTACGTCTACATTTCCATTTTCGTAAGCTGCATAACCTAAATATCTAAAAATTCTAGGATTTACTTTATCCTCCGCAATCATTTTGTTTGCAACAGTCTCTAAGCTTTTGTAATCTTTTACTAAGATTAAGAAATCTGCGTGACGCATTTTAGAATCTAAAGAGTAATCTGTTAAGCTTAAGTATTTTTCGTAGTTTGTAATTGCATTTTGCAAATTAACTTTAGCTGTAGAAGGCTTGTTTCTTCCCCATTTGTAGTAAGTTTCAGCTAACTCTCTGTAAACTGGACCATAACTAGCATTCAAAGCAATTACTTCGTTGAAAGCTTTAATAGCTTCATCATAAGATTTTGCTCCTTTTAATAAAACTCCTAATTGCATTTTTGCTCTTAAAAGTGTTGGATCTGCTGAAAATGCATCACGATACGATTTGTAAGCTTCATTTTGATTGTTTGCTCCATAATAAGCATCTCCAATTGCTAAAAGTGCACTTGCATTTTGAGGATCAATTGCTAATGCTTTTTTTAAACTTGCGATCGCATTGTTATAATCAGGATTTACGGAGTTCATGTAAGCTTTTCCAATGTAAATAAATTCATCTACATCTTTACGTTTTATATCTTTTGTAGCCAAAGCAAAGTTAGCCTGAGCTCCAGCAGCATTTTTATTATCAAGATCTAACTGACCTAAACCAATATAGTTTAAGTTTTTCTTGTCAGATGCTTCTATTCCATTTAAATAATAAATCTTAGCAGAATCTACAACGCTTTGATTTAAATATACGTTTCCTAAAACAAAATTAGCTTCTCCATCAGATGGTTTCGCTTTGATGATTGATTTAAGCAACGACTTTGCTTTTTGAAATTGCTCAGCATCAATTGCCTTTTTAGCTTCTTTGATATCTTGCGCTTTTGCAACAGAAGCTGTAGCAACTAAGGCAAGACTAAAAATTTTAAATTTATTCATCTTTATTGTAATTAATTTATTCGTTATCTTTTAAAAGTTTATTTCTAATTTGAAGTTTTCTTCCAGGTGTTCTTACTGGCAGCAACCCCGATTTCAAAACTATTCTCTGTCCAATGTCTCCGGCAATGAATGAACCAAAGCCCATTCCTAATCCATTATACCCTTGGCAATTTATAATAAACAAATCACGTGCCAAAGGATATTTGACTTCGGCAAGGTCATTTTGTGTAGGACTGTAATATTTATCATCATTAAGTCCTTTTACACTTAAAACATTTATTTTTTTCACAACATCAATCATATTTGGAGATGGCTGTGATAACCAATTAACTCCAACTACTCCAATCATTCCGTCATTTTCTGAAACAAATTTGATTACTTCATCATTTGTTTTGAAAGAGAAAACATTTTCTGTTGGAACATTTTTAACTTTCACCAGTTCTTTCATATATCGAACTGTGCTAGAGTTTGGATTATCGAATACCAGGCCTTTAATTCCAGTATCCTTTTTACCCTGCATGAAATCAATTACCGTTTTCAACGCAATTAATGTATCATTATTGCTTTTATTTGAAATAAAAGCAATCGCGTCTTTTGCAAAAGGCGTAACACGAGGTTTTATCTTACTTTTTTCAAACCTTGCGATTTCTTCTTGAGTCAAATCTCTGGTTGTTATAGCCACTTTAGCTTTCTGATTTAATAAATCGTTTATTAACTCAGCTTCAGATTTTGGTATAACTGTAATTTTTGCACTATAATAAGTTCCTTCAAAAACAGCGACCTGATCATCAACGATTGGTTTTACAGTTTCATCAACTGTAACATTTAATGCCCCTTTTAAAATGGTTTCTTTATTAGATTCACTCTTGCTTTTTTGGTTGCACATGGCAAACAAAAAAACAAAAATAACCAAACCTAAAAACTTACTATATTTCAGCATAATTATTCTTTTGCATTAATTAATCTTAAAAACCGTATTGCCGAATAAACAATTAGCAATCCGCCAAAAGCATATCTGTATTTAGGCTCCATATTTAAGGGAAGTTTTTCCCAGAACATAATCATTAAACCCAGCACAAGATATATTAAAAAAAACAGTATTCCTAAAACAAGAAGAAATCGCTCTTTGAGCGATTTCTTCTGAATATTATTAAGCATATCTTTTAACATTATTCTGCAGATTGAATAGTAATAGGTAAAGAGTAAAGTACTCTAACTTTTTTACCATTTTGCTCGCCGGGAGTCCATTTTGGACATTTTTTAAGAACACGAATTGCTTCAGCTCCTGTACCGTAACCGATATCCCTTAAAACTTTAATGTCGGTTAATGAACCGTCTTTTTCAACTACAAAAGTAACGTAAACTTTACCTTTAAGACCTTCTTCTTCTGGAGTTTTATAATTATTTCCTACGAATTTGTAGAATTTATCCATCCCTCCAGGGAAATCAGGTTTTACTTCGATACCAGCTGTGTTATATACACTGTTATCTTCTTCTACTACCTGAGAAACTGGTCCTTTACCTACCGGTTCAGCAACAGTAAATTCTGCATCTGGATCTCCTTTGATAGTTTCAGAACCTACTTTCTTATCTTTAAGTTCCTCAATTTTTGGAGGATCTTCGGTAACTTCATTTGCCTTAGCAACAACCGGTTTCACAAACTTCACCTGATCCACTTTTGGCGGCGGCGGCGGTGGCGGCGGTTGATTAGGCTTTACTTCCTCTTTTGGTTTGGGAGGTAATTTAACTGTAGCAATCTTAATATCTTTATTTTCTTCTACTTCACCAGAATCTGGTAAATAGCTTGCAATAAGAGGAGCCGCTACAGCAAAACTAAAAATAATCGAACCTATGATAAGTGCTTTTACCGTAGTTTTTCCGTTCGATTTTCTCAGTTCGTATGCGCCATATATCTTATTACGTCCTTCGAATACGATATCAAGCCACTGATTTTTTATAATATCTAATTTCATTTTTCTTGATTATTAGGATGTTAAAACAAGATAACTCTTATTTTTTATCTATCAATTTAGTCTCCTCTGGTGTAAATTCAGGAACAATTGCATAAGTATCTACTCCAGTAATTGCCATTTCATCCAACATATCAACTAAATTACGATAAGTTGATTTTTTAGTTGGTTTAATAATCACAATAATTCCATTTTTAGGTTTCCCTAAGCCTGCAGAATATTCTAAAACTGTTTTCTTTCTTTTAAGCAATTCTCTGCGAATACCATCTTTACCATAAGCGATATCTTTAGGTCCTGCAATAGGAGTCTCAAGTAATCCCATATAATAAGTCAGCTTATTGTTTTCTCCTAACATCACTGTCATTGTACGATTCTCATCCACCTTTACAGGAGGAGTATCATCTTTTGGATCTTTATCTGGCAGAGACAAATCCATCGATTGAGGTTTTGACAACGATGTGGTTAACATAAAGAACGTGATCAATAAGAATGCCAAATCCACCATCGCTGTTAAATCGACTTTTGAACTTTGCTTTTTACTTCTTACTTTGCCACCTTTTCCGCCACCACCGTCGCCGGTATTTAATTCAGCCATTTAGTGTATCTTTTTTTAATTAAAAGTCTTTTCCTCTCATTCCAGTAACTAAGTTAAAGGAATTGATTTTTTGATCTTGTAAAATATCCATAATCTTTTTGATTTGTGGATATTGTTCTTTAGCATCTCCTTTTATTGCAATTTGCAATTCTTTGTCATCAAGGTCAATTGTAGCTCTTCTTGAAACCAAAAGCCACTCTTTCAATTGATTGTCTACAGAATCAAATGGAATTCCAGGTTGTTCAGCTTTAACTCTATCAGCCGATTTCATATCGATGATTTGCTTTAAACTTGTAATTGGCACACCGAAGTCATCCATTAAAGCAAATTTTTCTTTATCCTCTTCTGAAAAAGTTACACCGAATTTTGCTCCCATTCCTTCAAGAGTTTTTTTACGAATCTCTCTTCCTTTGATATCAAAAAACACTTTACTTTTCCCGTCTTTTCCCTGACCTATTGTAATAATTGCCAAATCTGAATCTGGTAATTTACTTTGAACAGTAGAAGAAGGCATATCTACAGGAAGTGCCTCTGGCACTTTGGCAGTAGCGGTCAAGATAAAGAACGTAAGCAAAAGGAACGCAACATCACACATGGCAGTCATATCTGTCGATGTTGACTTCTTTTTCATTTTTATTTTAGCCATTATCTTTTATTTTTATTTTGATATAATTATTACTAATTATTTATCAAAAATTAATTATTGTCTTAAACTTCCTCTGAATCTTCTGTAAGTATTCACGATTGTAGTACCAGCCTCATCGATAGAGTAAGTTAAATCGTCAATTTTAGCAGTAAAGAAGTTGTAAGAGATGATCGCTAATACTGAAGTAGAGATACCAGTTGCAGTGTTGATAAGTGCCTCAGAGATACCTGTTGCAAGAGCAGCCTGGTCTGGAGTTCCAGCAGAAGCTAACGCACCAAACGCTTTAATCATACCTGATACAGTTCCTAATAATCCTCCTAAAGTTCCTAAAGATACTAAAGTAGAGATAATAGTCATATTTTTTTCTAACATTGGCATTTCTAATGAAGTTGCCTCTTCGATTTCTTTGTGGATTACTTCAGAAGCTTCTTCACTATTGAATCCTTCTTTTTTAACGTCTTGGTATTTAATCAAAGCAGATTTAATTGCGTTTGCAACTGAACCTTGTTGTTTGTCACATGCAGCGATAGCAGCTTCGATGTTTCCTTCTTTAATACTTCCTTGAACGCTTGTCATGAATTTGTCTAAGTTAGCTTTTCCAGCAGCTTTGCTGATAACAGTGAATCTTTCAATAGAAAAAACAACAACCATTAAAAACATACCTAATAATGCCGGTACAATGAAACCTCCTTTGTATACCATACCTAAGGTATTGATTGGGTGACCTGTCTCAGGATTTCCTCCTTCGAAGTTAGCAGGAGAACCCATAACGAATTTCCAAATTAACACCCCAACTACGATACACGCTACAATAATGATTCCTGTAATCATTCCCCCTCCGTTTGAAGTGCTTTCTTTTTTAACTTTAACGTTTGCCATTTTTTTTAATTTTAATAGTTTTAAATAATTTTTATTTTTTAGTTATATTTAACTTGTAGGGTAGCAAATTTATACGTTTAGTTTAAATAAAAAAACTTTTTTTAATTTTATTGAAGGAAATTTAACGTCAATTTAAAAAATATCTCATTAATTTGCCGGGGTCATTTTTATGATAAGACAAAAATAAAGGCGAATAATAAAAAATTTACAACGTTTTAGTAAATATTCAAACAATCCTTTGAAATGTTCTTAAAAAGCTGCGAAATTATTTTTTATGTATTTTTCAATCAAAAAGGGCTTTTTCCTACTAAAAAAATAGTATCAAATTTGTTAAAAAAACAAGCAAAACTCTTATAATCATCTAAATTACAAATAAAACATGAATAAAAAGGACAATTTCATTCAAGACATTAATAATGGTTATTCTGCAAAAGGCGACTCTATAACGCTTGGAGGCGCAATTTTAGATGGAGAAGCTGTTGCTGAGGCACATGTAAAAATTCCTCTAAAAACATTAAATCGTCATGGTCTTATAGCTGGTGCAACAGGAACCGGAAAAACGAAAACAATCCAGGTTTTTTCTGAACAGTTGTCAAATGCAGGGATTCCTGTTTTAATGATGGATATTAAAGGTGATTTCAGCGGTATTGCAAAAGAAGGAAAAGAAGAAGGTTTTATTACAGAGCGTCATGCTAAAATAAACCTACCTTATAATGTAAGTTCATTTCCGGTTGAATTAATGTCGCTATCCAAACAAAACGGAGTACGTCTGCGTGCTACTGTTTCAGAATTTGGTCCGGTTTTATTTTCAAGGATTTTAGATTTAAATGATACTCAGGCAGGAGTTGTAGCGGTTATCTTTAAATATTGTGATGATAAACAAATGCCTTTGCTGGATTTGAAAGACATTAAAAAGGTCATTAATTATATTACCGAAGAAGGAAAAGAAGAAATCGCAGCCAGTTATGGTAAAATATCAACTGCAACGACGGGAACTATTCTTCGAAAAATTATCGAATTAGAACAACAAGGCGGTGATTTGTTTTTTGGTGAATTGTCGTTTGAAACTGATGATTTAATGCGAATTGATGAAAACGGAAAAGGCTACGTAAATATCATCCGCTTGACGGACATTCAGGATAAACCAAAATTGTTCTCTACCTTTATGTTAAGTCTTTTGGCAGAAATCTATCAAAAGATGCCTGAAAAAGGTGATGCTGAGCAGCCTGAATTAGTAATCTTTATTGATGAGGCACATTTAATATTTAATGAAGCCAGTAAAGCCTTATTAGAACAAATTGAAACGATTGTAAAATTAATTCGTTCAAAAGGTGTGGGTATTTATTTCGTAACCCAAAACCCAATGGATGTTCCAAGTGGTGTTTTGGCACAGTTAGGATTAAAAATTCAGCATGCGCTTAGAGCTTTTACAGCAAATGATCGTCAGGCAATTAAAAAAACTGCTGATAATTACCCAACTTCACAATATTACAAAACAGACGAATTGCTAACTAATTTAGGAATTGGAGAAGCATTGGTTACGGCATTAAACGAAAAAGGTATTCCTACGCCTCTTGTTGCTACGATGATGCGTGCACCGCAGAGCCGAATGGATATCTTATCTGCATCTGAAATCGATGAAATAAACGAAAAATCGAAACTGGTTAAAAAATACAGTGAGGAAATTGACCGCGAAAGTGCTTTCGAAATTCTAAATAAAAAAATAGCCGATGCTAATGAAGCTGCAGCGCAGCGAGAAGAACAAGCACCCGCTAGATCTTCAAAAGCAGGACCAACTACCACTGAGGTCGTTACAAAATCTGTCATAAAAGTGGTAACAAGCGCTACCTTTATAAGAGGCGTATTTGGCGTTTTAACCAAAATCTTTAAGAAGTAAAAAAATATTAAACCATATAAGTTATATAAGTTCATTTAATTTATATGTCGAATTACATAGAGTCTCTAAATATCAAAACCCGACAGGTTTTTAAAACCTGTCGGGTTTACTATATACAAAGTATTATATTAACTTATATAACTTATATGGTTTTAAAAAAAAATTATGCTTTTTGCAATAAATCCAAAATTTTATTTTCAACTTCTGGTGAATTCCAGATATTTTCTATGTTTTCCAATTTTAAAACTTCTTCCATAATTCCGTTTTGGAAATCGCCAATTGCCAATGCCTCGGCATACGGACGGTCGCTAAAAGTAACGCGGCTGTAAAGCGGAATCCATTTATCGGGATGTTTATCTGAAAACACTTTTTCTATTTTCTTTTGTAATAAGAACTTTTCATCTGCCGTTTTAGTACTCATTTCCATGAAATTTCGGTATGATAGTTCGGCAATTGCATCGGCATTTGGTTTACGTGAAATTTGATATTCTGCAAAAATCTTTTTCCAGTCGTTTCCAAACTTCTCAATCATTTCGTTCAAAACCGTAATATCTTCAAAACCGGCATTCATTCCTTGTCCGTAAAATGGAACAATGGCGTGACAGGCATCTCCAATCAAAGCAATTTTATCTTCATATGTCCACGGAAAACATTTCATGGTTACCAAAGTACTTGTTGGATTTTTAAAGAAATCATTCGCCAGTTCCGGAATTACGTCAATTGAATCCGGGAAGTTTTTCTCGAAGAAATCTTCTACCATTTTACGATCTGTAAGGGACTCAAAAGAATTAGCTCCTTCAAAAGGCATAAATAAAGTACAGGTAAAACTTCCGTCAAGATTAGGAAGTGCAATTAACATATATTCACCTCTCGGCCAAATATGAAAAGAATTTTTATCTAATTTATGAGTTCCGTCGGCATTTGCCGGAATATTTAATTCCTTATAGCCCATATTTAAAAATTCCTGCGAATAATTAAACATGCTCTGACGCTGCATTCTGTGGCGGATTCTCGAAAAAGCGCCATCGGCACCAAAAACCATATCGTATTTTCGTTCTTCCCACTCGCCTCTTTCGCTTTCGCCAATGTGCAAAGTTGCATCACTGAGCGTTACATCCCATATTTTTTGTTCAAAATAAAACTCTGCTCCGGCGTTTTCGGCTAAATCAATCATTTTGCGATTTAATTTTCCTCTGGAAATCGAGTAAATAGATTCACCTTCCTGACCATAATTCTGAAAATTCAGCTTATCAACTAAATGAATCGCGCGCTTATCCATAGGAATCGCGATTTCCCGAACCGCATCTCCAACACCAACACCGTCCAGCGCTTTCCAGCCTCTGTTAGACATTGCCAGATTAATAGAACGACCAGAGAAATTTATTTTTCGAATATCAGGGCTGCGATCATAAACATGAACCGTGTGACCTGCTTTTTTAAGATAAATTGCCAACAGCGATCCTACAAGTCCAGAACCTACAACAGCAATTTTTAGTGAAGTTTGCATCGGGGAAAATCTAATATATAAGATCGTAAAAATAAGTAATAATTGTACATAAGCTTTAAATTACAACAAATATTTAACCTTAAATACCAATATTTATTGGGGCGTCTACACCATTTTAATAACAAATTCCTGTTTTATTAGATTTATTTAGATTTTCTAAAGAAGTAATTTCGTTTAAAGAAAAATCTTAAACTGGAGAAAAAATATCGTAAAGACGCAAAGACGCAAAGTTTTTTATTTTGCCACAGATTATACGAATTATAATGATTTTTTCCGCAGATTGAGAAGATAATTACACTTAAAAAAATCTGTCAAATCTGCTAAATCTGCGTGAAACACAAAACTTTGCGCCTTCGCAACTTTGCGAGAAACTATCTCCAGTATTAAGAAACTTAATTCAAAAAACATTCATATACAAGAACAAATGAACAGCGAAATTTTACAATCAGAAATCATTTTAGAAAATGAAAAAGTAATATTAATTCCATTTGAGAGCGAAAGAAACATTGAACTCCAAGAAATTATTTTTGACGATGAAATCTGGAAATATATGGGAATGTACGTTCGCAACGATGCCGATTTCGAAAATTACATTCAAAACACATTACAACAAAAAGACGACGGAATTTGTTATCCATTCCTTATAATTGATAAAACTTCAAACAAAGTTGCCGGCAGCACCCGCTACGGATATTTAAATCATACGAGCCAAAAATGTGAAATTGGCTGGACTTGGTATGGAAAAGAATTTCAGGGAACAGGCTTAAATAAAGCCTGCAAATATGAATTATTGAATTTTGGCTTTGAAAATATTCAATTCAAAAGAATACAATTCAGCGCTGATCTTGAAAACTTAAGATCACAGCGCGCCATTGAAAATTTAGGAGCTTTAAAAGAAGGGGTATTTAGAAACAATTATGTTGATTCTGACGGGAACAGTAAAGATGATGTTTATTACAGTATTATTTTGGAAGAATGGCAGAATACGAAACGAAATTATTTTGGGGAATTTATCCTTTACTGAAACAAAACACAAATTATATCGTCTAATAAAATAACATTAGAAACAATACTTTATCATCTTTGTAATATTCAATACCAAAAGCCATGAAAAAATCAATTGCACTTTTATTTTTTATTTTGCTGAACCTTGCAAATGCTTCTGCTCAAACAGAACTTTCTATTCCGTACGGAAACAATAAAGAAGCTGGAAACTACAAGCAGATAAACGGTATCAAAATGTATTATGAAGTGTATGGAACCGGAAAACCTTTGGTTTTACTTCACGGAAATGGTGGTTCAATTAAAGGGCAAAGTCGTAGAATTGACTATTTTAAAAAGCAATTTCAAGTTATTGCGATTGACAGCAGAGGCCATGGAAAATCAATTGATCCCTCTAATAAACAATTGACCTATACTCAAATGGCTGATGATGTCAGCACTTTGCTTGATTCATTAAAAATTAAAGATGCTTATATATGGGGACAAAGTGATGGTGGAATTTTAGGCCTTTTATTAGCAATTCATCACCCTGATAAAACTGCAAAAGTAGCCGCTTTTGGCGCAAATCTTTTTCCTGGCAAAAAAGCAATTTATAATGAAATAGATAAAATGGTTCTGGATACTTTAAAAGCAACAAAAGATCCTCATACTAAAAACTTATATACTTTGTTGGCGCATCAGCCTAATATTACCGACAAAGAACTACAAAAAATAAAATGTCCTGTTCTAATTATGTCTGGCGATAGAGATGCGATTAGATTGGAACATTCAATTGAAATATTTGACAATATTCCAAATTCAAACTTTTTTGTAATGCCTGGAGCTACACATTTTGGGGCTTATGAAAAACCCGAACTTTTCAATTTAGTTTTAATGAGTTTCTTTAATGATCCTTTTAATAAGACATCGAGTGTAGAACTGTTTACTGGAAAAAAATAACACCAATTATTCCTAAATTAAAAATGAACCTTTACTCAGAACATTACGTAACTCCAAAAGCTGAAAGGTTTGTCAATAAAATTTGGTGTTTGGATAACAGCATCGGCGAAAGCCTGATTGAAAATAAACTCGTTTTACCAAACGGCTGTTTTAATCTTGCCATTGTAACTGGGAATGCTATAGAAGTTCATACGAGTAAAAATAAACACGAAATGAACAAAGGCATTTATTTTTGTTCGCAAATGACCAATAAAGTTTTGGTGAATATTCAGTCAAAAACTAAAGTTACAATCATTCAGCTTCATGCCTGGACGCTTTCGATGTTTCCAAAATACGATTTAAGCAATTTTACCGATTCAATTATCAAAATTAATCCTGAAGAATTACCTTTTAAAATAGGGATTGATTCTGATATTGAAAATTTATTACAAACAATAAATATTTATTTTGAAGAATTGTCTAATTCGCATTCAGAAAAAAATGTGATCGAAAAAATATGCGAAATCATTAAAAATCAGGAAGAAGAAATTTCGGTTTCGGCAATCAGCAAGGATATAAAATCTTCGCAGCGATTATTGCAGATTAAATTTAAAACGGCAACCGGGCTTACAATTAAAAAATACATTCAGATTTTGAAGTTTAGAAAATCAGTCGATCAAATGGTTAATTCTGATTTAGAAAAACTAAAATTAACAGATGTTGCGCTTTATAATAAATACTTTGATCAGTCGCATTTTATAAAAAAGTTCAAAGATGTAACGAAAACAACTCCCAAAATGTTCGATCCTGACTCGTATTTTCTTTCTCATAAAAGATAAGATTTCGCATTTGTACAATTTTGCGAATTTTGATTGAGTTACTTTTACAGAATCATCAATCATCAATCCATCAGAAATGAAAATCAATCCTTCTTTTCTTCAATTAAAAGTACTTTTAATTGGAATGTTACTATTTCAAATACAATCTGGATTTTCTCAGGAAGCTAAGAATTCCCCTTTGTATAAAACCATTATATTAAAAGACAGTCTTCTTTTTAATATTGGTTTTAATACCTGCGATATAAAACAATTTGAGAATCTTTATACCGAAGATTTTGAGTTTTACCACGATAAAGACAGTATTTCGGATAAAGCCCGATTTCTAAAAACGCTGAAAAACGGAATCTGTTCTCCAACAAGAAAATACAACTATCGCAGAGAACTAATTAACGGAAGCACCGAAATTTATCCGTTGTACAAAAATGGCATTTTATACGGCGCGATTCAAATGGGAACTCATCGTTTTTACGAAATTACAGCTGGTAATACTGAACAGGCCGGAAGTTTTGCTAAATTCACACATCTTTGGCTTTTAAAAAATAAAGAGTGGAAATTAGCCCGATCATTAAGCTACAATCATCAAATGACAAGTTCTACTGCAGGCAAATCAAATCTTTTTGATAACGATCAGGAAACCGAAAAATGGCTCAAAGAAAATAATGTTCCTGCTTTGGGAATTGGAATTATTACAGATGGGAAACTAAAACAGATAAAAGTTTTTGGCGAACTTAAAAAAGACGTTTCGGCACCGTATAATACGATTTGGAATGTTGCTTCGCTGACAAAACCTGTAACTGCCATAACTGTTTTAAAACTAGTAAGTCTAGGAAAATGGGATTTAGATGAACCGCTTTATAAATACTGGACTGATCCTGATATTGCAAAAGATCCGTATTTAAAATTACTGACCACGAGAATTATTTTGAGCCATCAAACGGGTTTTCCGAATTGGAGATATTTTAATGATTCTAAAAAATTAGATTTCAAGTTCAAACCCGGAACACAATACCAATATTCCGGTGAAGGTTTTGAATATCTGCGAAAAGCGCTCGAGAAAAAATTCCACAAAACGTTAGATCAATTGGTATCAGAATTAGTTTTTGAACCTTTAAAAATGAACGATTCTCGATTAATATGGAATGACAAAATCGATCTTTCGAGATATGCCGTTAATTATGATACCAAAGGAAATGCTTATGAGCCAACAAAAAACAAAACAACAAATGCTGCCGATGATTTATTAACGACTATTGAAGATTACAGTATTTTTTTATGCAGTCTTTTAAACAGCGAAGGCTTAAGTAAAAAAGTTTTTGATGACATGAATTCGCATCAGGTCGCGACTAAAAAAAACAAATATTTTGGCTTAGGGTTCGAAATTTACGATTTAGGAAATGAGAATTATGCTTTGTCTCACGGCGGTGCAGACAAAGGTGTTCAGACTATTTTTGTTTTGCTTCCAAAAACGAAACAAGGTCTGGTGCTATTTACCAATGTGGATGACGGCTATAAAGTTTATGAAAATATCGTAGTGCATTATCTGGGAGAAAATGGACAAAAAATAGTAGATATTGAATCGAAGTGATCAACGGCAAACCTTAAAAACACAACTATGCCAAATATGCTTAATATACTTGTTCTATTTATGTTGTTCTTAAAAAGAGAAACAATAGCACAAACTAATAGTGAAATTTTAAAAATGGATCTTTTAAAAACTGAAATTATTAAAATGGACAGTTTACTCTTTGATGTTGCATTCAATCAATGTGATGCTGCTCTTTTCAAAAAAATAATTTCAGAAGATATTGAATTTTATGATGACCGCTCCGGATTGAACAGATCTCAGGCAAATGAAATCAAATCGCTGATTTCAAAATGTGAGCAGCCAGAAAAATTAACTCGAAAATTAAATTCTTGTACAATTGATAAATTAGGCGACTTTGGAGCTGTACAATTAGGAGAACATACCTTTTATGTTAATGATGTCCCTAAAGGAACTGGGAAATTTGTTCATATTTGGGAAAGAATTGGTAAAGATTGGAAATTAAAACGAATTGTTAGTTACGAGCATAGACCTTATAAAAACTAGTCTTTGGTGTGTACTCGATTTTTTTTAGTTAAGTGAATAAAAAAAATGGATGAATGTTGAAACCAAATCGCAATTCAATCGTCTAACATTTTAGACATCTGGAATTATTGAAGTAAAAAAATCGTACTTTCGATTTCATTTATTGAAAATCTAATTGTCATACGGTTTCAATCATCAATCAAAAACGAATCATTTCACTAATCCCAAAACCATCAATCAAAATGAAAAAATCAATCAAACTAATCGCACTCTGTGTTCTGATGTTGCTTTTTGCAATAAGTATTTTTGCACAAGATAAAGCCAAACAAATAGACGATCTTTTAAGCAAATACAATGAATACGGCCAATTTAACGGTTCGGCATTGGTTGCAGAAAATGGAAAAATAATCTTAAAAAAAGGTTTTGGCCAAGCAAACATGGAATGGAATATTCCTAATCAGCCCGATACTAAATTTAGGCTGGGTTCGATCAGCAAACAGTTTACAGCGTTTTTAATTGTAAAGCTAGCAGAAGAAGGAAAACTAAAACTGGATGTTCCTATCACAACTTATCTGCCGGATTACCCAAAAGAAAATGGCGATAAAATAACGATTCATAATTTGTTAACGCATACATCTGGAATAACAAACTACACCAGTGCGCCAAACTTTTTAAAAGATAAGGCCAAAAATCCATACACTCCTGCAGAGTTTGTAAAAACTTTTGACAAACTGCCTCTTGATTTCAAGCCAGGCGAAAAATTTAGTTACAGCAATTCTGGTTACTTTTTATTGGGTTATATTATTGAAAAAATCACTGGTAAAACATACGAGCAATATTTGCAGGAAACTATTTTTACGCCTTTAAAAATGGTAAATTCGGGTTACGATCACAGTGATGTTATCTTGAAAAACAGAGCAGCGGGATATGAAAAACAAGGAAAAAACTTTGTTAACTCTTCTTTTATTGACATGAGTATTCCGTACGCAGCCGGTTCATTATATTCTACTGTCGAGGATTTATATCTTTGGGATCAGTCGCTTTACACTACAAAACTGCTTTCAGAAAAATCAATGGAATCATTATTCAAACCTTACATAAAATCATGGGGAGAAGAATCTTATGGATATGGATGGTCTGTTGAAGATGTTACTATTGAAGGTAAAGGCAAATTAAAAATCATCAAGCACGGCGGAGGAATTAACGGATTTAACACAATCATTTCTCGTATTCCTGCTGATAAAAATTTAGTTGTTTTACTGAACAATACCGGCGGAACAGTTTTAGGCGAAATGAACGAGGCTGTTCGTAATATTTTATACAATCAGCCCTATAATCAGGCTAAAAAATCAATGGCGCTTGAACTTTTAGATGTTTTTAAAGAAAAAGGTACTACAGCAGGTGTAACTGCCTATAAGAAATTAAAAACCGACCCAAGTTATGCCATTAAGGAAGGCGATATAAATAATGCAGGTTACCAATTATTGCAAACCGGAAAAAAGAAAGAAGCTATCGAAATTTTTAAAATTAATGTTGAAACTTTTCCTAAATCTGGAAATGTTTACGATAGTTTAGGCGAAGCTTACTTATCCGACGGCGATAAAAAACTGGCCATTGTTAATTACTCAAAATCAATTGAACTCGATCCTTCAAATGAAGCCGGAAAAAAAGTATTGGAAGAACTTACAAAAAATAAAACTAAATAACTCTAAATAAAGTTCTTAAAAAAGTTAACTCCGAAAAATGGCTTCAAAACCCATTTTTCGGAGTTTTTTTGTTACAATTTCTAACATTCAAATTCGATGATTTAGCGTTAAAAATATTATTTTAGCCCAGCCCAAAATAAGAATTTAACCTATGAAAAATCTAAAAAAGTTTGCCTTTTTGGCTTTCGCGCTATGTCTTTTTGTTCCAGCTATTTGTATTTCTCAAACAAATCCTCAGACTCCGGCAATGCCTTCCCAACAAAATAGAATTATTATAGACAAAATCGTCGAAGCGACACATTACAAAAATTATGTAATTGATTTTTGCCTGTCTAAAATAAACGAAACTTCAGCAAAAGAAGGCTGGAACGAACAAAAAGCAATGGAAATCAGCCAAAGCATTAATTATAAAAATTTCAGGGACGCCATTTACAACAGCTTTGTTGTTTTTGACGAAGTAGAACTGGAAACTTTATTGCAAGCCTACGAAAAGGACACCGCTTATCAAACTATAAATGTGATGACTAATAATAAAGTGCTTATTAATAATTTGAACATTTTTGCAAGTGACATTGTGAAGGGGAAATATGTTGCTAAATAAGGTTCAAAGATTTTCCTTAAGTCTCAATATCTTTGTCAAAGTTTTAAACTTTGACAAAGATTGTTTACACAGAGAACTTGAAACTTTAAATCTGAAACAAAAAAACTAGCTTTTCGGTTTCAAAACCAGCTTCGTTGATGTTTTTATAATCTCTTCTTTATTCAACTTCATTTTTCTGAATTTTCCGGCGTTGTACATTTCTGCCTGATCACTGTAATGTTTGCTGAACGGGTTTCCTGATTGTCCGGTTGGCAGAATACTCCAGCTGTTTTCAATATCTGAAAAATCTACAATTCTTCTCGTTGAAGGCCCGCCTTTTACATAATATTTTCCTTCATTGGTTAAACCAAAAAATAAATTATTGATTACTTCGTTTGATCCCGGCGAAGCAAAAGGCCCAACATTAAATAATCCTCGAAGTGCGGCAACTTTCCCTAATGGATGTTCATGTTCTACGGTGTGAACTTCTCCCCATTTCCAATCGGAAATAGTGTTTCCTAATTGTTTTTGAAGATCGGAAATTGCTTCATGAAATGACTTTGAAACAATATCTTTTCTGGTTTCTTTTATATTTTTGGTTTTGATATTATCCCACCAAACTGAATTTTCATTTTTAATTTGATTCGCAATAACTTGTTTCCCTACAGAAATTCCTAAAAACAAATTAAAATTATCTTCGCCCATTTCATCTTCAAATGTATTTTTCAAATAGAGATAAATCCATTTGTTGTAAATCGTTGGCGAAACATCTTCCAGATTATTTGTTCCTTTCCAGGATTTTAGAATCTTTAAAGCTTCTTTTTCAGATGCCGAAACAGCATTAAGATCAATATTTGAAATTAGATTTTGAACCGTTTCTACCGCAATTTCCGAAGTATTATCGTAAATCATTTTACTGATCGCTTCTTTATCCCAATCTGATTTTACATCCATTAAACCTGAAATTCTTTTGGCGCGATCTTCCGGAAGATAATATCCCGGATATAAATAGCCATCAATCGCTTCGGGCTGATTGTTTGCCGAATATACATATCCCCATTTCGGATTTTCTGATGATGGATTTTTAGAAAAATCCAAATATTCTACTATATCTTCTTTCCCGCTCGAACCGTCTAAAATTAAATGGGTATTTACGCCTTGATTATGTTTATACAATTTCCCACTTGCCCACCAGCCAACATTTCCTTTGGCATCACCATACATTACATTCAGGCCCGGAGCTGCAATTAAGCTGACCGATTTTTTAAAATCATCTTTGTTTTTTGCATGAGAAAGACCATAAGCCGCATCCAGAATTTGAATGGGTTGCTGCGTATACGTCCATAACATTGCAATTGGGTGTTTACGATCTAATCTTTCAAGCAAATCATTCATAATTGGCCCGTGTCGGCTTGACTTAACGGTTAGAACAACATCCGAAGTATCTTTTACTTTAATCGTTTTCTTTGTTATTTCATAATTGGCAAAACCTGTCGGAGTTTGATATTGGTTAGAGTTCCCATCTTTATTTTTTTCCTGATAAAAATCAATATCATCATTTTCAAACATCGTTAACCCATAAGCGTAATCGCGATTGTGCGCCAATAACGGAAATGGAGTTCCAGCCAGATAACAGCCATACAATTCATGTTTCGGCGTAACGATATGCGCTTCGTACCAAGTTGCCGGCTGCGAAAACCCAATATGTGGATCATTGGCAAAAATAACTTTACCGCTTTTTGTTTTATTTGGTCCCGCAACCCAGCTGTTACTTCCTATAAATGGCGGAATTGGTGATTTGTCCAATAAAGCCGTAATCGATTTTGAAACAGCGGTATAATCTTCAATATTTTCTTTTGAAATTTTAATTTGAGTTGTATTGAATTCGCCCTCAATTCCCAGATCTTTCAAATATTCACTGCCATATTTATTCTTAATATCGGTCAATAAAGGATCTGTTTTTTGAGCCATCGCAAAGCTGAAAGACATATATCCGAAGATATTGTACACGTCTTTTATAGTAAATTTTTCTTTTTTCACTCCAATCAATGTAAACTCAACAGGCGTAGTTCCTTCTTCTAAATATTGATTAATTCCGTCTAGATACGCTTGCGTCAATTTATAGCTTTCACTGTTTTTCTCTAATTTGGCAATGGCTTTCGCCGAAGCTTCTTCAATACCAATTCCTGCAAAAAACATATCATTTTTAAGCGCCACAGAACCGAAGATTTCTGATAATTTTCCCGGAGCAATTCTACGAAGCAATTCCATCTGCCATAATCTTTCCTGCGCGTGAACATATCCAAGCGCTGTCATCGCATCTTTTTCCGAATCGGCATAAATATGAGGAATTCCAAATTCATCAAAATAAACTGTAGTTTCCTTTTGCAGGTTTTTTAACTGTAATTCTCCTTCATACTTGGGTTTCAAATGAAAAATATAAGCAAATAAGGCAATTGCAAGAACAACTATAAGTAATACTAAAACCAGCAGAAATTTTTTAAATCTTCTCATATTTTGCAAAAAGTATAAATAGTAAGGTTTGTAAAATGATGTAATCAAAAAGAAGAATAATGTAAAAATCCTCCTTTTTAAAAGCCTAAATTTATGTATTTAAAACAATACAATAAATGTCAATCTATAAAAAAATAGCAATCGGTATAATTTCTCTTTTCGTTATTGTAATTCTAGCGAATTTGGGACTGAATTACTGGATTAAAAAACAGCTTCCGATTATTATTCAGGAAAAAAACAAAACGGTTTATAATATCAATTATGAAAAAATTGAAGTTTCTCTTTTTTCCCGAAATATCTATGCTGAGACATTATTAGTAAGTCCGAAGAATCAGCCAAAAGACAGCAAAAACGGTCTGTTCTCCAAAATTGAATCCATTACGATAAAACATTTTAATATTTGGGATTTGGCTTTTAGGGATATAATCCAGGCCGAAAGCATTATCATCAATAAACCCCGAGTGATTTTATATAAAAAAGGCGAAAAACTTTTGAATAACAGCAAAAGCATTAAAAGCGAAATCTTTGAGCCTTTCCGAAAAATTGTCTCCGTTTCAAACATTTATTTAAACGACGGAACGGTTGATGTTGTTTCTTTGGATTCTCAAAAACCTATTTTTAGCATCAAAAAAATCATTCTGAAACTGGAAGGGATTTTGCTGACCGATGCTACTTTAAAAGAAAAAATTCCGCTGCAGTATAAAAGTTATGCGTTGGTAATTGATAGTTTATTTTACAGACCAAGTGCTTTTTATCATATCAATATCGGAAAAATAAGTACAGAAAAGAACTTTCTAAAAATCAATAATTTCTCTAATCTTCCGCAATTTAGCCGAAGAGAATTTACCAAACGTTTAGACAAGGAAAAGGATATTTATACGCTGAAATTTGATTCGGCTCAAGTCTCAAAAATGGATTGGGGTTTTAAAAATGATCATTTTTTCTTCAAAGCGAATTCACTTGTAATCAATCATTTTGATGCAAATATTTATCGCGGTAAAATGCCAAAAGATGATTTGAGCAAAAAATACCTGTACAATCATTTATTACGAAATATAAAATTTCCGTTGCAGATTGATACTTTGAAGGTTTTAAAATCCAAATTGGTTTATGAAGAAGAAATTGATTTCTCTAAAGGTCCCGGGATTTTAAATTTTGATAAATTCAATTTGCAGGCAACCAACTTGCGAAGTGGCTTTGGTTTGAAAAAAACCAATGATGTTAAAATCAAAGTGAATTGCATTTTCATGAAAACTTCTCCTCTTGATGTTGACTGGAGTTTTAATGTTTTGGATAAAAATGATAGTTTTCACATTCAGGGTGTGATTTCGAATTTTGATGTCAAGGCGATGGGACAATTCAGCCAGCCTTACATGAACGCCTCTTTTACTGGAGTTTTTAACAAATACCGTTTTAATTTTTACGGAAACGATAATGTTTCTAAAGGAAATGCTTCTTTAGATTATGACGATCTTAAAGTGAAATTGTACAAAAAGAAACATCCTGAAAAAGAGGCAAAACTTAAATCGGCAATTGTTAATTTACTGGTCAAAAATGATTCGAAAGACAAAGCTAAAACCGCCGATGTTGAAATCGAAAGAATTCAGGAAAAATCATTCTACAATTTTTTATGGAGAAGCATTGCGGAATCCTTGAAGAAGATTTTGATATAACGCATCCACGTCAATATAGCCTGCGGTTTCAACCGCAGGAACGCAATACATTTTTGTAAAGAAATCACGCATTCTCACAATACGTTCCCCGTGGTTGAAACCACGGCTATGTTATTTTGATTCGTATTTTTTTTTGCCACGAATTACACGAATTTCCACTAATTTTTATTTGCAGGATTTTAAAAATTAATTAGTGCAAATTAGTGCAATTCGTGTCAGCCAATCCATAAACCTGACAATTATCATCTTTTAAAAAAATCCTTTTTTTTAATATTTGCCTTTATTTTAATCTGAAAACAAAATGGCAAAAACACCTTTACACACTTTTCATATTCCGGTGATGGGTCTTGCATATACAATTGACAGCCCAATTCGCGTTGCACAATATGGAATTTCGTCTGTTGTTGCTCTCGCTGATGATGATTTGATTGAGAAGATGCGTAATTTTTACAGCACTAAATTCAATATTCCCTACGAAGAAATCACACAGAAATTTCACGACTATCGTGCAGAGAGAATAACTTCTTATTTAAATTTAGTCGATAAAATTGTAAAAGATAAATTCGAAAATTTCAAAATGGAATTAGCAGAGAGCAAAACAGCTCTTGAAAACTTCATGACGATGCTGCCGAATACTTCTGACATTAAAAAAGGGTTTCAGAATTTATTGGACGACGGAATTACTTTTAAAGAAAACATTCAGAATTACATTGAAACGCATCTTTTTCCAGGAGAAATCGACGTTAATATTATGACAAAACTGGACAAAGATAATTTTGTTAAAAACGAACAGCTTCCAATTGAATTTAATGACGCTCACGCAGCTTTAAGAGGTTTTGCAAATAGTAACTTAGAATCGTCTGTTGTACTTTCTGCCGGAATGAATCCGAGATTGTTTGGTTACTTTGAAAATTTCAAAGACTTTTTCCCAAATGAAAACAACAAACTTAAAAAGAAAATTATCCTTAAAGTCAGTGATTTTAGATCGGCTATGATTCAGGGAAATTTCCTGGCCAAGAAAGGACTTTGGGTTTCTGAATACCGAATTGAATCTGGATTAAACTGCGGCGGTCACGCTTTTGCAACTGATGGACTCTTATTAGGTGCCATTTTAGAGGAATTTAAGCAGAAAAAACAACAACTGATACAAACGGCCCACGATTTAATGATTAAAGCTTTACAGCTAAAAAATCAGTACTTTCCTGAAAACCCTTTAGAATTAAAAATTACGGTTCAGGGAGGAGTTGGAACTGCAGAAGAACATGAATTTTTATTAGACGAATATCAAGTTGATTCTGTTGGCTGGGGATCTCCATTTTTACTAGTCCCTGAAGCAACATCTGTAGATAAAGAAACAAGAAATTTATTGATGAATGCCAAAGAAGATGATTTTTATTTAAGTAATATTTCACCTTTGGGAGTTCCGTTTAATACTTTAAAAGGCACAACAAATGAATTTTTGAAACAAAAAAGAATTCATGATAATAAAGCCGGAAGCTCATGCCCAAAAAAATTCTTAGCATTAAGTAAAGAATACGATCCACACGGAATCTGTACCGCTTCAAAAAAATACCAGGATATTAAACTGGCAGAATTAGAAAATATAAAAAACACGTTATCTGCAGATGCATTTGAAAAAAGCAAAATAAAAATAACGGAAAAATCATGCTTATGTGTTGGTTTAGCCAATGCTTCTTATCTTGAAAATGATATTCAAATAAAAGGTCAGGCACAAGGCGTTGTGATTTGCCCTGGACCAAATTTGGCGTATTTTGATCAGGAAGTTTCTTTAAAAGAAATGGTACAGCATATTTATCAGGGAAAATCGGTTTTGAGAACTGATCGACCAAATTTATTTGTGAAGGAATTAAAAATGTATGTTGATTATTTCATAAATGAAATCGAAACCATTTCGGGAGAAGTAACCGCAATGCAGCTAAAAAAATGGAATTCTTTTAAAACGAATATTTTAGAAGGAATCGAATATTATCAGAATCTGTTTTCGTCAAGTTTTTATTTTAAAAGGGAAGAAGAAAAAATAAAAAAACAATTCGATTTTTATAAATCAGAATTAAATGCGATTCGGATTCCGACACCAGAATTAGTGTAAATAAAACGCCGATTTAGATTTTCTAGATCGGCGTTTTTAGTATATAGATTTTAGATCTATTCTTTTTTCTTTTTGCTGTCAATAACAGCACCAGTTCCAGTTCCTAAAGCAGCGCCGGCCAAACCACCAATAATAGCACCTTCACCTTTTTTCTTACTAACAATTGCTCCGGTTGCAGCTCCTACTCCGGCACCAATCACAGCACCTTTAGCAGTAGCACTCCAGCCTTTCTTTTTGGTAGTGGTAGTTGTAGTTGTTGCAGCAGTATTTCCGTTTGCGGCCTGCTGATGAACTACAACAACTTTTTCTTTTTGAGATTCAACTCTTTGTTCCTCTTTTATCTTAGCCATTTCAGTCTTCATTGAATCGATCACACGCTGTTTGTTAATCTCAACTTTCATTGAATCAATACTGGCTTGCTTGGCTTTGGCTATATCTTCCTTGCTTTGATTTTGACAAGAAGTGATAAGTATCGCCGCTAATAATATATATAAGCCTTTCATGATTTTGGTTTTTAAAATTATACACTACAAAATACGGAATATCTGCTATAATGTTTATTACAGAATTTTTTGTAAAGTTTATATGATTTGAAGATTTTGGTCTTTTATCTGAGAATTTTTATTCAAAACTTAATGGTTTTAATCTCACAAGGTGCGAAAGCGCTAAGTTTTTTTTTGCCACAGATTAAAAGGATTAAAAAGATTTTAAAATGCGTTGGAAATTTTTCTCCCAGATTTTGCAGATCAAGCGGATTAATCTTTGAGAAAGTTTATCAAAAATCTGTTAAATCTGCAGAATGTGCGAGAAATAAAAAAACTGCGAATGTGCGCCTTTGCGCGATTAATTAACCTTGCTAGATTTAATTGCGTCCAGCTTTAGCTGGATGAAAATATAATTAAAGAAAAAGTCTTTAGCCAAACACATAGTTTGGCTAAAGACTTTTTAAATTTCAACTTTAATATCTCCAGTTAAAACTGGAGTCAATTAAAAAAAATCTTTTTAATCCTTTTAATCTGTGGCAAAAAACTTTTCGCCTTCACAACTTTGCGAGATTAATCAACTCTTACTTTCCTAAAATCCCTTTTTTCAGAATTTGTCCAAAGTCATACATATCTTCATAAGAACAATATAACGGAACTGGCGCAAGGCGAATTACATTTGGTTCACGCCAATCTGTAATTACTCCGTTTTTCATTAAATAATCGAATAAACTTCTTCCTTCACCATGCAGGAAAACAGATAATTGCGAAGCTCTTTCTTCGGGATTTGAAGGTGTAATAATTTCAAAATTACCCGCAACTTCTTTGTCAATTTCGTGTAAAATAAATTCTAAGTAAGAGGTAATATGATCACGTTTTGCAATTAAAGCATCCATTCCAATTTCAGCAAACATTTCTACCGATGCTAAATATGGCGCTAAAGATAGAACCGGAAGATTACTAATCTGCCATCCGCCTGCTCCGTGAACAGGATCAAAAGTTGGTTCCATTTTAAAACGGCGTTCTTTGTTGTGTCCCCACCAACCTGCAAAACGCGGCAAATCCGGATCATTATGATGTCTTTCATGAACAAAAACTCCAGATGCATTTCCTGGTCCAGAGTTCATATATTTATAACTGCACCAAGCAGCGAAATCTACATTCCAATCGTGAAGTTCTAATTTGATATTTCCGGCAGCGTGCGCTAAATCCCAGCCCACTTTTGCTCCGGCTTTTTGTCCGGCTGCCGTAATGGTTTTAATATCGAAAACTTGTCCTGTATAATAATTTACGCCGCCAATTAAAACTAGAGCCAATTCATCACCAACTTCTTCAATTTTTGCTAAAACATCTTCCAGACGAATATTATGTTCTCCTTCGCGACGTTTAATTTCTACGATTGCATCTTCTGGTTTATATCCATGAAAATGAACCTGACTCTGAAACATATATTGATCTGATGGAAATGCTTTTTCTTCGCAGATAATTTTATAACGTTTCCCTTTAGACTGATAAAAGGAAACCATCAATAAGTGAAGATTTACAGTTAAAGTATTCATTACGGTAACTTCTGACGGAAGCGCACCCACAATTTTACTTAACGGTTCTGCAAATCTTTCCTGATAATCCCACCAGGGTTTCTCTGCATAAAAGTGACCTTCAACAGCAAGTTCTGCCCAGTCGTTCATTACTTCATCTATATAGGCTTTTGTACGTTTTGGCTGTAATCCTAATGAATTTCCGGTAAAGTAAATTACTCGTTTATCGTTAACTTTTGGGAAAATAAATTGATCTTGATAATGATTTAGTGTGTCTTTCGAATCTAGCTCTCGTGCAAATTCGCGTGTATTTTGAAAATTCATTGTGTTTTTGTTTTGTCTGCTAAAATAACAAAAATTGTTTATTTTGTTTCAGGTTTCAAGTTTCATGTTGATATGCTTTGTGTGTTTAACCGCAAAGTTCGCAAGGATTTTATCAAGGCTAACGTTTTACAAACGCTATGTTCGCAAAGCTTTGCGTTCTTATACATTTGGCAAACATAAACGGAGTAAAGAAACCTTGCGAACTTTGCGGTTAAACACACAATGAACCTGAGACCTGAAACTTGAAACAAAACAAACTATCAAAAAACAAAAAACCCGACAGGTTTTAAAACTTGTCGGGTTTCTTTATAAAATAAATTCTAATTATAGAATTAACATCGCGTCTCCGTAAGAATAGAATTTGTATCCTTCTTTAATCGCTTCGTCGTATGCTTTTTTCATTAAATCATGTCCACAGAAAGCAGAAATCATCATCAATAATGTTGATTTTGGTGTGTGAAAATTAGTAATCATACAGTTTGCAATACTGAAATCGTGAGGAGGGAAAATAAATTTATTTGTCCATCCTTCGTAAGGGTTCAAAGTATTAGCAGAAGAAACAGAACTTTCGATTGCACGCATAGAAGTTGTTCCTACTGCACAAATACGTTTTTTCTTTGCTTTTGCGTCGTTTACGATATCACAAGCTTGTTGATTGATGATCAATTCTTCTGAATCCATTTTGTGTTTAGATAAATCTTCAACCTCAACTGGGTTAAAAGTTCCTAAACCAACGTGTAAAGTTACCTCAGCAAAATTTACTCCTTTGATTTCTAATTTTTTCAAAAGGTGTTTTGAAAAGTGTAAACCAGCAGTTGGCGCTGCTACAGCTCCTTCTTCTTTTGCGTAGATAGTTTGATATCTTTCAGCATCTTCAGCAGTAACTTCTCTGTTGATGTATTTAGGAATTGGAGTTTCTCCAAGTTCTGTCAATTTGTTTCTGAATTCTTCATAAGAACCATCGTATAAGAAACGTAATGTTCTACCACGAGATGTTGTATTGTCGATTACCTCAGCAACTAACGAATCATCATCTCCAAAATAAAGTTTGTTACCAATACGGATTTTTCTAGCCGGATCTACTAAAACGTCCCAAAGACGCTGCTCTGAATTTAATTCTCTTAATAAGAAAACCTCAATTCTCGCTCCAGTTTTTTCTTTGTTTCCATATAAACGCGCAGGGAAAACTTTTGTATTGTTAAGAATTAAAACGTCTCCGTCATCAAAATAGTTGATAACATCTTTAAACATTTTATGTTCTATAGTTTGTTTTTGACGGTCAATTACCATTAAACGAGATTCATCTCTATTTTCTGCCGGGAATTCAGCTAAAAGTTCTTTCGGTAAATTGAAATTGAAGTGTGATAATTTCATATTTGAAGTTAGATTTTAAAATATCAATCTTAGATTTTTTTATCTAAAATTTTAAATCGACTGCAAATATACGATTGTGAGATAGGCGTTGTCAAGTGTTTTGACGTTTATTTTCAAAAGTCCTTGATTTAGTGGCGGTTTGATCACCATGAAAAATGTTTTTTTCACCATATAAGTTATATAAATTCATTTAATTAGGATTTTTACATACTGTTTAAACCCGACAGTCCGAAGCCTTGGGATAAAAACCTGTCGGGTTTGCTTTGTAATTCGCATAAAAAAACCTCTGGTTGAAACCAGAGGCTATGTTTTTTTTAAGCTTTGTATCGAACCTTTATTTAAATAAACTTATATAACTTATATGGTTCAAAAATCTTTACAATTCTGAAACTTGGAAGTTTAAGGCTTTTAAGTCGTTCCAGAAATCCGGGTAGGATTTTGAAACTACTTCGGCATCATCAATAATAATTGGCACTTTTATCGCAAGCGGTGCAAATGCCATTGCCATACGGTGATCATTGTACGTTGCAATATGGATATCGTGATTAATATTTCCAGAACGCTCTAAAGTCAAACTGTCATTAGTTACCGAAATATTAGCTCCTAATTTTGTAAGCTCAATTCGCAATGCTTCAAGTCTGTCTGTTTCTTTAATTTTTAAAGTATGAAGACCAGTTAAATGACATCCAATTCCTAAACCTAAACAAGTTACCACAATAGTTTGAGCAATATCTGGTGTATTATTTAATTCGAAATTTACATCTTGATAATTAAACCCATCCACTTTTTCCAAAGTCATTTTATTGTTTTGGAAAGTAGTTTTGATTCCCATTTTCTCATAAAGAGAAACTAATTCTGAATCTCCCTGAAGACTGTTTTCTTTATAACTGCTTAAAGTAATTTTTGCTGCATCGGCCAAAGCCGTAAGACTAAAGAAATAGGAAGCCGAACTCCAATCTGATTCTACAACCATTTCTTTTGATTCAACTGATTCTTTTGGATACACTTTTATTACGTTTCCTTCAAAACTGGTTTGAATATCTAAATCCTTTAGTAATGCTAAAGTCATTTTGATATATGGAATTGAAGTAATTTCTCCTTCTAAAGTAAGCTCTAAACCATTTTCTAATTTTGAAGCCACTAATAAAAGTGCCGAAATATACTGGCTGCTTACATTTGCTGCCAAATTAACTTTTGAAGCGGTTACTTTTTTTCCTTTGATTCTAATTGGCGGATAACCTTCTTCTTTTTCGTATGAGATTTCAACTCCTAATTGTGCCAAAGCTTCAACCAAAATTTTGATTGGGCGTTCCTGCATTCTGCTTGAACCTGTCATTACCACTTCTCTGCCTTCGTTTACAGCAAAATAAGCAGTTAAGAAACGCATTGCCGTTCCAGCGTGGTGAATGTCTACAATTTCGTCATTACCAATTAATGCTTTCTGCATTACTTCGCTGTCATCAGAGTTTGAAGTATTGGCTAAGGTGATATTTGGAAATAAAGCTTTTAGTAATAATAAACGGTTTGTTTCGCTTTTAGAACCTGTGATATTTAGCTGCGAATTATCAATTGTGAATTGCGGATTCGTCGTTAATTTTAAATTCATTTTTTTAATTGTAAGTTGTGAATTATGAATTATGAATGATTAGAAACATAATTCAGCCCCGCAATTTACCACTCCCCATTCATAATTCAAAATTCAAAACTCAGAATTCAAAACTTATGAGTGATATTTCACAATTATTTCAATTTATCGTTGTTTTTGTGACGATCTTTATCTCTGACCGATTTTAAGTCCATTTTTTTATCAAAAGCGGCTTGCAAATCGATTCCGGTTTGATTGGCCAGGCATAGAACAACAAAAACAACATCGGCCAATTCTTCTCCTAAATCTTTGTTTTTATCGCTTTCTTTTTCGGACTGTTCTCCGTAACGACGCGCAATGATTCTGGCTACTTCTCCAACCTCTTCTGTTAATTGTGCCATGTTAGTCAATTCGTTAAAGTAACGAACTCCATGTTCTTTTATCCAGGTATCAACATCCAGCTGTGCATTTTTCAAATCCATGATTATATTTTTGAACAAAAATAAGTCAAACTTTCAATTCAGCTATATTCTTTTTAATACAATTTTTTCATTTTGACTGGCGATTATTTTTTGGAAAAACTCTTTCAGCATATCATATTCTTCAGCAGTAAAAATTGGACTGTTTATTTGTATTCCCACTTTTATCTGCACTCTGTTTTCTTCTGCATCCATGTTCATTATATACGAAGTTCCGTTGTTTTCTGTACTTATCTTTATAGGTTTTGGCAATGATTCAACCGTATAACCTTGCGGTACATCATAAAACACATTATAGATTTGATGAACCGGATATCCAAAATAAACTGGCAATTGTCTCTGTTCCTGTTTAAAAGGATTAGTTGTATCTGTATAAAAAAGTATTGGTTTTATATATATTTTTTCTCCAATAACATCATAAGAATTATATGACGTAAAATCGAAACTTTCTAGAGTTGATTTAGAAAAATTGTCTTTTTTATTTTCAATCGAATAACCGTTGATTTCAATTTTATTTAAATCATTTTCCAGTTTTTCTACATAGGATTCTTCATTGGTTCCTGTGTTTTTTTCTCTAAAAAGAAGTGCCGAATAATCTGTTTTTCTTACTTTAACATTCCCCTCCATTTTCTTGTTTTCAGGATTTATTTCAGCAATTACGGTGAAAATTTCTTTAGAAGGAACGCTTGGAATCATTTCTATTTCTTCGGAAGATCCATCTTCTTTGATAAGTCTTCCTTTCCAGTTTAAAAGATTTAAAGGCAGAATTCCCGGTGTTGTAAATTTATTTGAAGCATCTAATAATATTTTCTTGCCGTCAATTTCTGCGCTTCCTATCACGTAATTAAAATCGGTTCGGTTTGGAAATACCGGAACTCCGTTTTCAACTGTACTTACCAAAACAGGATTTGCTGCAATTCCAGCCGATTTCAGCATAGAAATTAGAATGAAATTGATTTCGGCTGTATTTCCTGTTTGAGCTAAATAGGCTTTTTTAACTCCTTTATCTGTTAAATATCCTTTTTCTTTATTCCAGTTCATTTTATTCTGAACAAATTTAAAAATAGCATCCAGCTTTTCCTGATGATTTTCTGTTGTATGCAAAATCGTTTTTAAATCTTCGGCAAAATAATCTTTCTCTTTTAGTTCTTTTCCAAAGCTTTCACTTTTATAAATGTTTTTGGCAACTTCTTCCCAAGTTGTAGTATAATTTACAACAGGCTCATCTGGAAATCTTTTTCTTTCCAGTTCATTACGTATTGCTCCTCGGTAATTTTCTATATTGTCAACAAATTTCTCTTCTTTTAATGCTGGAATATTTGATGCCGTAAATGCAGCATTAATTTGCTTGTAACCATTAAAATAAACCTGACCGCTTTGTACAACATCGGCTTTTGATTCAATTTTTAGTTTACCAACAAATAATGTTTTGTAAATAAAGAATTCCGGAATCTCCGTTTTATATTCGAAAAAGTTAACCGGAACATCATATTGAATTTCAAAATCAGGCAGTCTTACAACATTTTCAGATTTTAAAACATATTTGAATTCTATTACCGAACCTGCTTTTACATTTGGCAGTGTAATCGTGGCTTGGTTCCAGTATTTATTTATTTTGTTTTTGAAACTGCCTTCACTGTTCAATTTCGTTTTTACAATGGAACCTTTTTCGAGATTATAGGTTACAGCATTAGAAAAATTAACGGAGTCATCATTCAGATTTTCGTAACCTGCATAATAGGAAACTTTTTGATTGGCCCAGCTTAAACCTTCGGGTTTATAGATCTTGATTCTAAATTCATAGACATTATTTACTATAAAACCTTTTCCTACTACATAATTAAAAACGGTTCGGCCTTTTTTAAACAAAATTGCAGCTGGCGCACTGCTGTCTTTGGGATGCGCTTTTTCCTCAAGTTCTGCAATAGTTACTTTTCCTAATTCATAATTTTGGGATTGTACTTTTGCAATAAAAAGAAAAAATAAAATAAATACAGAACTTGAAAACTTCATATTGTTAGATTCTTTTTAAAACTATTTTTTCGGTTTCTTTAGCAATCATGGATTTATAATATTCTTTCAGCATATCATATTGATCTGTTGACACAATTGCTTCATTAATTTGATGAGAAACGGACAGCTGTAACATATTTTCGTTTACTGCAATATTGTATTTAAAATTTCCTACGTTTTCTTCCATAGAAAATGCTCCAGGCTGCGGAAGTGATTCAACTGTAAAACCGTCAGGAATTTTAATCGTTATATTATATTTATCCATAAATGGGTAACTAAAATCTACTGGATATTCTCTTACTTCTTGTTTAAAAGGATTGTTTGTGTTGGCGAAAAACAGCATTGGATTTACATAAATTTTATCTCCAATTAAATCGCATAAATTAGAGCCTGTAAACGAGAAAGTTTCAATAGCAGGAAGCAGCAATTCTCTTTCATTCGTTCTGCTGTAATCACTAATTTCAATTTTTCCATTTTCGTTTTCAAGCTTTTCTAAATATGCATCTTCTTTTGCACTTTCAAATTTATTTCTAAAAGCCATTGCATTATATTCTGTACCTTGTCTTCTAACTTTTCCATCAATTTTACCTGTCGGGTCGATCGTATAATTTACAAAAATGTTATCGTTAGAAAGTTTTTCAGGCATTAAATCGACTGCTTCAGAAGTACCGTCTTTACGAATTAAACGCCCTTGCCAGTTTAGCGCTCTTAAAGGCAGAATATTTGGTGTTGAATATTTGTAAGAAGCATCTAATAAAACATTTCCAGAATCTGTTTCGACCGCTGCAATTACATAATTAAATGCAGTTCTATTGGCAAAAAAAGCAATTCCGTTAGAACGTGTGCTCACCAATACAGGGTTTGCATTAAATCCGGCATAACGAAGCATAGAAGTCAGCATTAAATTAATATCGGCAATATTTCCGGTTTTTTCTTTATACGCTTTACGAACTCCATTATCGCACGAATAACCGCTGATTCCGTTCCAGTGTACATTTGCTTTTACAAAATTTAGAATCAGTATTATTTTTTCTTCTGGACTTTTTGCTGCGGCCAAAAGTGATTTTAAATCGTCTTCATAATATCCTGTTTTGTTTAATTCCGGTCCAAAATCGTCGTATTCATAAATTGTTTTTACAACTGAATTCCAATCTGTCGAATAGGGTTTTATAGGTTCATTAGGATATTTAGTCATTGCCAGTTCAAACTGCAGACTTGACATATAATTCGTAACATTATTAACATAAGCCTCATCTTTCAATGCAGGAAAATTTTCGGCTGTATAGGTTGTTTTTGCTTCCTGATATTCTTTCTTAAAAGTAGAATAGGAAGGTTTTCCTGTAACAGCATCTCTTTCTTTTTCATAAACCGTAAAGGATCCCTGAATGAATTCAGATTTCGTTTTTGGAAAAATATATCCTTTTTGTCTCACATTATAAACAAAGTATTCTGGTATATACGTTATATACTCTGAATAATTTACCGGAATTTCTTCCTGAAAATCCCAATCGCGCATAGAACCTATAAGACGGCTCTTAATCATGTATTTATATTCGATTACTGAACCTTCTTTTACATTAGGCATTGTAATTTTTTTATGTCCGTTGTATTTATTTCGGTTTTCTTTAAAAACACCTTCTGTTTTAAGTTTGGTTTTTTCAATCTTTCCGTCGACTAGATTATAAGTTACGGCATCAGAAAAAGTAACCGATTCCTCAACTCCGCCTACGATGTGATACGGCACAATGTAGTTTGCCCAATCATAACCTTCTTTTTTGTAAATTTTAATTCGGTTTTCGACTTCAGTAAAAATTACGAAACCATCATCTTTATCATAAATAAATCTGGATGATCCTTTTTTATACAAAATAGCCGCTGCTGCAGATGAATCTTTTGGGTGTTTTTTTTGTTCCAATTCTGCAATTGATACTTTTCCTAATTTAAATTCCTGCGCCGTGCTTTTTGAAACAGACAGCAGGAAAAATAAAAAAACGAATAATCTGGTAATTTTCATGTTTTTGGGTTTTGGTTAGTTTTTGGTCAATATAATTTTGGTATTATCGTTTCTGGATACCTGCTCAATAAAAAGGCGATATTCATCGTATTCTTTGTTTGAATATTTGCCTTTGTTTACCAATATCGATCTTTTGTAGAGCAGTTTATTATTGTCTTTTTTAATAATCTCGGTTTTGTATTCTCCGAATTTTCCTTTTAGTTCAAAATTCTGAGGCAGAAATTCAATAGAAAAACCAGCAGGAAGGTTGATCTCAATTTCATCTGTATCTAAATAACCACGTTGAATTTCAAATGGATTTTTACGATTTCTAATTCGTATTACATTTTCAGAATTTTGATTGAAAGCATCTACAACAAACATCATTTTGTTTCCTGAAACCGCGCCGTATTCTATTGCACTTAACTGAACATCTTCGACAAAACGAACTTTTTCTTTATCATTTGTAAAGTTTATTTTACCAAGTTTAATATTGTTGATGTTGTTCCAGTATTTTTTATAATGTGCTTCTTTATCTGTTGGCTGCATATTTTCAAGCATCGCTTTTGAGCTGTATTGTGACCCCTCAGAAGTTATGGAAATTGAACCTGTAAAATTTCCATTTTCATCAATAGTGTATGTTCCTTTATCGTGCTGCGAATTGCCTTTATCGTCATAAATAGTAGTTCTAACAATTTTGCCTCCTTCGGGTTTAACTACCAAAACGTCTCTATCATCTGTAAAAGTTCCCTGATATCCAAAGGGATCATCCTGGCTCGTACATTCAAGCCATATATAATTATTTCCATTTGGGATAGCTAGAATCATATGATTTCCCTGCATTGAAACAAAATCTGACTGAATATCAGTTTTATAACGATCTCCATATAA
This sequence comes from Flavobacterium sp. HSC-32F16, assembly GCF_024171645.1. GTDB lineage: Bacteria > Bacteroidota > Bacteroidia > Flavobacteriales > Flavobacteriaceae > Flavobacterium. Next base: position 37,521 of record NZ_JALKAC010000005.1, read on the forward strand.
AATGGTGTTGTAAGAAGGAACATCCACAACTTGCAAAAGTGCTCTTGTATAATTAGACAATGCTTTACAATCTCCATATCCCAAACGATCAACATCAGAAGCCAGCATTGGTTTCCATCCTCCAATTCCTATGGCGATATTGACATATCGTGATTTTTTTTGCACGTAATCGTAAATAATCTTTGCTTTTTTTATGGGATCTTTTTCATCTCCAACAAGTGCTTTGATTTTTGCTTTGGTTTCTTCCGGCAAAGTAGTGGTGCCGCTTAAAATCTTTTCTCCATACCATTTCCCAAAGGCTTCCCAGGTTGTAGCTGTTCCGTCAAAACCTTCTAAATGAAATTTTTCTAAACCCATCATTACCTTGGGAAAAAGATCTCCCGCAGACGGACTATAATCTTCTGCTTTTCTAGCCAGAATATTACTTGCAGTATAATTTAGTTTTGTATCGGTATCGATCGTTTTCTTTATATCAAAATCAGAGAATTGAAACTCTTTCTTTTTAAATCCGAGAGTATTTGGAAAAGAAACATTTAAGATGCTTTTCTGTATGCTTACATTATAATTTCCTAAAAAATACCATCGTGGTATAAATGCCGTATTTGAAGTTTCAACTTCACTGTTGTAAGTAATTGTAAAAGGATAGGAAATGGGTGTGTAATCTAAAAAAAGTACACGGTTATCCGAAAAGAGAGTGCTTCCGCTTACTGCACTTTGATCTTTAAAATCTTTCCGTTTTATCTTTTTAATTTCATTTCCAAAAATATCGTAAACAACAGCTTCAATATTTCTTACTCCTACTGACTTATCATAGTACAAATAAGCTTCAATATGTTCAAGTCCTTTTTGATTTAAAACGGTTACAATTCTCTGTATTTTTATATTCATGCTTCGCTGTGAAGCAATTGTAATATCCATTTGGTCTAAACGTACAACTGCATTGGCGTTTTCTTTAAGACTGTCCGCAATTGTAAGTGCCGAATATTCGCTTTTTTGAGCACTAGAAACAATGGTGAATAAGAAGAAAAATAACGCAAAAACAGGACTTTTCATTAGTAGGGAATTTCGTCAAATATATATTATTTTTAGAAATCCTTAACAATTGAAAACATATTTTTTAGTCTCTGTTTTTACTGTCCATAACTATAGTTACGGGGCCGTCATTTAAAAGATTTACTTTCATATCTGCACCAAAAATTCCGGTTTGGACTTTCTTATTAAACTCTTTCTCTAAAGATTTTACAAAGTTCTCATACATCGGAATTGCGAAGTCTGGTTTTGAAGCTTTTATATATGAAGGTCGGTTTCCTTTTTTTGTAGAAGCGTGAAGTGTAAATTGGCTGACTACAATAATTTCGCCGTCGATATCCTGAACCGAGCAGTTCATGACATCATTTTCGTCGCCAAAGATTCTCATTTTTATTATTTTTCCCGCAAGCCAGTCAATATCTTCCTGAGTATCGGCATCTTCAATTCCAACTAAAATCAATAATCCTTTTTTTATATCCGCTGTTTTTTGGCCGTCAACTGTTACTGATGCTTCTGAAACTCTTTGAAGAACTATTCTCATAAAAATTGTGAATTGTGAATTTATATAATGCTTAATTTCTGCTTAGAGAATTGTTTTACTTAAAACATACTCCTTCTTATCTTCTTTTAAAAATTGAAAAAGTTGAATGATTTTCTAAGGGCAAAATTAAAAGACTTTGGTTTTATTATGTTATCGGCCATTATTCACAATTATTTACGTGTTTCATCACTCGCTGCACGATCATCACCATAAATATCAGTACGATAATGTTCTTCATCGCCTTCTAATATTTTAAGATAACTATTATAGCGCGACCATGCGATTTCATCTTTTTCTAAAGCAGCTTTTATGGCACAATGCGGTTCTTCTTTGTGAAGACAATTATTGAACTTACATTGGTCTTTTAGCTTGAAGAATTCCGGAAAATAACCGCTGATTTCTGATGGTTCCATATCGACAATTCCGAAACCTTTTATTCCAGGTGTATCGATAATACGGGCATCAAAAGACAAATCATACATTTCTGCGAAGGTTGTTGTGTGCTGCCCTTGTTTGCTTTGTTCTGAAATAACCGTAGTTTTTAAATGAAGACTTGGTTCCATTGCATTTACCAAAGTAGATTTCCCAACTCCCGAATGTCCGGAAAACATACTTACTTTTCCAATCATCATTTCTTTCAGTTTATCAACTCCTTTATTTTCTGTTGAAGAAATTCTTAGGCATTTATAACCTATTTCCTGATAAACGTGCTGTAAATAAAGCTGATCATCTAAGGTCTGTTCGTTTAAAGTATCGATTTTATTAAAAATCAGGACGGCTTCAATTCCGTAAGCTTCAGCAGTAACTAAAAAACGATCAATGAAACTTGTAGTTGTGGGCGGATTATCTATTGTAATCAGTAAAAAAACCTGATCAATGTTTGAAGCAATAATGTGAATCTGCTTTGATAGGTTAACCGATTTACGAACGATGTAATTTTTTCTTTCGTGAATTTTATGAATTGTTCCCGTTAAAGTATCCGAAGTTTCTTCAAGTTCATAATCGACAATATCGCCTACAGCAATTGGGTTGGTGCTTTTTATACCTTTCATTCTAAACTTCCCTTTCATACGGCATTCAATAAAATCGCCTTTTTCAGATTTTACGGTGTACCAGCTTCCTGTAGATTTATATACGAGTCCTGTCATTCTTTAATTTTAGATTGCGGATTTTAGGTTTAGATTGCTCTTAAAACTAAAAATTTTAAAAGGCAAAATTACGTTTTTAGAATTGAACAACGCAACTTCGCCTTTTAAAATTAAAGACTTACTCTTAAATTGAAACGTTTACCAGATTATTTCGGCTAAAACCTCATTCTCTTTTACTTTTCCTAACTGAATCGTTTTTAATGTTCTGGATGTTTTTCCGGCTTTAGTGGTATAAATTTCAACCATAATTGTAGCCGGACCATTTTCAGTTAATTCAGTTTCTCCAAAATAATTGGTTTTAATTTGATATTTCCCTTTCACCGCGTTTCTAATTAAATATTGCTCAGGACCATAACCTTCTGTAAAATCTTTAGAAAATCTTCCTCCAATTTGTGTTGAAGTGTGGCTGTAATAACATTCTTCATTTGTTGGTTCAATAATATGCAAGTCTAAATCGACATCCATCAAATTCCAGTTCATGATAATTCGAATGTCAATCGGCATTCTCGCAAGATATTTTTTATCTAATTTCTCTATTTTTAGCCCTTTACGTTCAGAAATCAAACGGTTTATATCCATTAAAATAATATCTTCTACACCTTCATACTGCCCGTCCATTTCTCCATAATAATTTACTTCCAAAGCTTTGATCAATTGATCAAAAGCTTCCTGATATTTTCCTGCATCTTCCAGCGCCAAAGCATAGTCTCTTAAGCTCTGTGGTTCGTGAGCTCTCCATTTTGCCACTTGTTTTGCTGTAAAAAGTGCATCTTCATAATCCTTCCATTGTCGTAAAGTATAAGTAAGAGTTTTGTAAAGCTGATGATTTTCTAAGCCTAAATCGGCAATATTGCTGATAACTCTCAATGCTTTTTTAACATCGCCCTGATTGTAGAAAAAATGTGCGGCATCAAAATAAAAACTTGGGTTTCTTTCCTGTGCCTTTCTTAAATCCAAATACAAATCGTATTGTTTTTCTTTTGGTGCTTTAGCTAAAGCTTTTAAGTACAATCTGTCCGGATTCCAGATTTTGTTTTCATTTTTAGAATCAAAACTTAGTGTATCGCTGACAGTATAATTTAAAGATGATTCCGTTTCATCTGTCGATTGAACATTAACTCCTTCGACTTTACCGTTTAATGTTTGCGTCAAATCCGAATTTTTTGAAATACTCTCACTGGTAATCACTTGCGAAGAATAAGAAGCTACAGATTTTTTAACAGTTGCATACTCTACAACTTCCTGCAACTCATCAGCTTTAACCTCTTTATATTTCAAATTATCTTCTGTTATTTCTGATGCTCTTGCCACTACAGGCGCAACAAATTTCACCTCGTCAACTTTAGGTGCAGATGGCGGAGAAGCAGCATTATATACTTTATTGTCTTCCTCAATAACCATTGTTACCGGTGGAGCTGCTCCAACTGGTTCATCAATCGTCAGCACTGCATTAGGATCTCCTTTTATAGTCTCAACTGCACGACTTACACCTCCATCACTACCCATAGCGTTTGGCGGCGGCGGCAGCACTTGTCTTTTGTGTTTATACTTAGATGCAATTTTTTGTCCTTTATACTTAATATTATTTTTCCACCAAATATCTAATCCATTAAAATAACTTTCTATATTGTCCCAATTGCTTTTTTGCTGCGCCAGATTAGTATCATGTTCCTGTTTTTTAATTCTGTCAAATTCTGCACGTAATTCTGTCGGCGGAATAATATCATACAAAATATAATCGCGAATATCTTCCAGAACAATTAACGAAGTGTTTTTAGTAATGATGCCGTATTTCTTTCCCAAAAGTTCAATTTCGTCAGCATTTTTAACATATTTAAAATCAAGATTTGCTATTTTTTTCTGTGCCCAAAGTTTTTCAATATTGACATCATTCGTATTTTGAGCCGAAGCATCAAGCGTAATTTTTCTTTCTAAAACAGCTTCATTATCATATCCGAATAATAACGTAACCTCATTTTTTGGATTTAACGAAATTCCCGAAAAACTAAAATTTCCAGAAACTGAAGTCCCTTCTATTGGAAACAAATCAGTAACAGTCAAATTCTCTTTTATGCCTAAAAATTTCAAGTTGGTATTCGTTAATTTATCTAAAGCTATTTCCGTATTTACTTGATTTAAATTGATAAAATTACCGCCAGTTTGCATTGACGAATAATTTAAAAAAGCAAAATCAGCAGATACAGAAGAAGTAATCGTGTAAATTGGTTTTTTAGTTTTTGGCAGAAGATTTTCACTCAAAGAAGACAATCCATCTGTAAAAAACAAATATTCATCCTGACCCGTAAAGTTCAACTGCGAAAAACGAGTTCCGCCATCGTATTTTGTTTTTTCTAAAACGGCTTTTAAAGCATCCCAATTCCCGTTAGAAACAATATATTCTTGTTGTTTATCAAAAGTATAATTCAAAAAGTACAGCGTAACTTTTGTGTTTTTTATTTTTTGGAAATAGACATCCAGCAAATTCAATTCTTTTTTTAAATCTCTATTCTGGCAGCTCAAAGAATTATCCCAGATTAAACCAATCGAAACTGTTGTTTTCTTAACTGTTTTATTACCGTCAACAAAAGTATTTCCATAAAAATAATGCTGTCCGCCAACATCCTGCATCAAAACACTGGGAACATTTTGCTGTAACGGAATTTTAAGTACTATTTTTTCTGCAGGCTGATAATTTTCTTTTTTGATCGAAGCCTGAAAAGACTGATTCCATTTTGAAAAAGTAATATCGTTTCCTGAATTTTCAGTAACAGTTGGCTCCGTTGAAGTTCCTAAAACCGAAACGTTAATTTCAAACTGATCTAGTTTTTTAGGAAAACGACTCACCAATTGATACGCCAGATTGTCTTTATCAAAAGCCGAAAGCTCTTCTTCATAGCCAATTATTACAGTTCGTTCTCCATTTGGAAGTAACGGATAAATTCTGGTTCTAAAATTATTACCATCCACTTTCTCCAGCAATCCCGGATCAACACGACGATGTTCGATTGCCTCAAAAACTTGTTTTCCTTTGTTTTTATTAACAGGAACTGCTTCACGCATTTTTCCATTGATATCAATAGCATATCTCGAAACCGAAACATTTTCCGGTAACGGAAAAATAAGTTCAGCTTCCATCTGACGGTTTCCCGAATTAAAAAAATGCATTTCGGCAGTAGTATAAGCGATATTTCCCACCACTTTTACATTGACAAAAAGTTTGTTCATTCTCACTTTTTCCGCTTCTTCTCCTTTAACGGTAAGTTCAGGACTTTGTGCGAAAGTTTTTGTTCCAATAAAAAGAAAAAAGAAAAGCAATACATTCAAATTCAATTGAAAAATGCCCGGCTCAGACGAAAACAATTTTAATTTCATGATACGAAAATTAAGGTTTATATTGATATAGAGAACAAAAAACAAGAAATGGTTGGGAAGATAATTATTTTATTTTTATTTGTTTAACAAGCAAAATCTGCGGGTTATTAATTATTCCCACAGATTAGCAGATTTATGATTCTATTTAAAATTAGCGTAAAAAAAATCCCCAAAGCTCGAAAGCAGTGGAGATTTAATATAAAAAAACAATCTATTTTTAAAATCGTGATATAATAAATTCTAACGGCAGTTTAAAAAAAACTTAAATTATCTTATATCACTTATATGCTTTAAGAAAATTATGCGTTGAAAATTTTCTCTTGGTGACCAATACTTTCCTGGTGGATTGCTTTGAACATTCTTAAAACAAATTCTTCAGTAAGACCTTTTTTCTCACCTTCCAAAATCATTTTTCCTAAGATTTCGTTCCAACGGTTGTTTTGAAGAATCGCAACGTTTGCATCTTTTTTCACCTGACCAATTTCGTCAGCCACTTTCATACGTTTTCCTAACAATTCTAATAAGTTAGCATCAAGTACGTCGATGTTAGCTCTAAGTTTTGTCATTTTTGAACTGTACTCATCTGTAGTATCATCTGTTTTTCTGATCGTCAAATCTTTAATGATTTGTTTCAAAGCGTCTGGAGTAACTTGCTGAGCAGCATCAGACCAAGCGTTGTCCGGATCGAAGTGCGTTTCGATAATCATACCATCGTAATTCAAATCTAAAGCCTCTTGTGTTACTTCAAAAATCATTTTACGATCTCCTGTAATGTGAGATGGATCGATGATCAATGGTAAATCAGGGAATTTATTTTGTAATTCGATAGCAATCTGCCATTCTGGAATATTTCTGTATTTTGTTTTTTCGTAAGTAGAAAAACCTCTGTGGATAACTCCTAATTTCTCGATTCCAGCCATATGTAAACGCTCAACTCCACCTAACCATAAAGCTAAATCCGGGTTTACTGGGTTTTTAACCAAAACGATTTTATCTGTTCCTTTTAAAGTATCAGCAATTTCCTGAACTGCGAATGGATTTGCAGTTGTACGGGCACCAACCCATAAAACGTCGATATCATGTTCTAAAGCCAGTTTACAGTGAGCTGCAGTTGCAACTTCAGTACCCATTAATAAACCAGTTTCAGCTTTTGCTTTTTGTAACCATTTTAATCCAATTTCTCCAACACCTTCAAATCCTCCTGGACGCGTTCTTGGTTTCCAGATTCCAGCTCTGAATACACTAACTTTTGAATCTTTTAATTCATGAGCGATTTTTAAAACCTGATCTTCAGTTTCTGCACTACAAGGTCCAGCTATCACAAGTGGGTGATTTAAATTGAAATCTTCTAACCACTTTCTCATTTCTTTTTTATTTTCCATCTTTATTCTAATTTACTTTTTAGTTGTTGTTAATCCGTTTAGTATTTCTTTTATTTTATTTGTGCTTTCCATTTCTTCAAAAATGGCGTTATAATCTTCTTCTTTCAACAAATCCCTAAACCGACTCAGGTTTGAAATATATGCTTCTAATGTTTCCAGAACGTGCTCTTTATTCTGCTTAAAAATCGGCGTCCACATTGCGGGCGAACTTTTTGCTAAACGAACGGTGCTTTCAAATCCACTTCCCGCCATATCAAAAATATCCTGTTCGTCTTTTTCTTTGTTCATTACCGTTTTCCCGAGCATAAACGAGCTAATGTGCGATAAATGCGAAACGTAAGCAATGTGTTTGTCGTGCGAAGTTGGATCCATATATCGAATCCTCATTCCGATTTCGCTGAAAAGCTTTAACGCTTTTTCCTGCAGTTTAAAAGTGGTTTTTTCCACTTCGCAGATAATGTTTGTTTTTCCTTTAAACAAACCTCTTATCGCCGCCGAAGGTCCTGAAAACTCTGTTCCTGCTATTGGATGCGTGGCAATAAAATTTCTTCTTTTCGGATGGCTTGCTACTGCTTCACAAATTGGCTTTTTGGTCGAACCTACTTCAAAAACAATTGTTTTATCTCCAACCGAATCCAGAACTTTAGGCAAAACCGTCAGCGCCACATCTACCGGAACCGAAACGATTACAAAATCAGCTTCAGCCAAATCCTCAAAACTTCCTGCTTCGTCGATAACTCCTAAATCAATGGCTTCCTGCAAATGTTTTTCGTTGCTGTCGATTCCAAAAATGGTCGAATCAGGATGCTGGTCTTTGATGTCCAGCACCATCGAACCGCCTATTAATCCTATTCCTATTACGTATACTTTCATAATCTTTTTTAAATTCCAAGTTTAAAATTCCAAATTCCAACTAGAAAGGCTTCGACTTCGCTCAGCCTGACAATAGTTAAGAAGTCTTGGCTCTTGGTTCTATAATCTTAATACTAAAATCGATCTATCGCTTCCTGTACTTTTTCTTCTTTCACACACAATGAGAATCTAATATATCCTTCGCCGTTGCTTCCAAAAATGGTTCCCGGTGTAATGAAAATATGTTTCTCATATAATATTTCGTCAATGAACTTCTCTGCTGATTCAATTCCTTCCGGCAATTTTGCCCAAACAAAAAGCCCGACTCCTTCTTTATATACTTTACAGTTTAATTTTTCTGCTAGTTTCTCCGTTAATTCTCTACGGCGTCTGTAAATTTTGTTTTGATCTTCAAACCATGATTTATCACATTTTAAAGCGGCAATTGCACCTTTCTGAATTCCGTAAAACATGCCGCTGTCCATATTACTTTTTACTTTTAGGACTGCATCGATAATTTCAGGATTTCCTAAAACCATTCCTACTCTCCATCCGGCCATGTTGAAGGTTTTACTAAGTGAATTCAATTCTAAAGCCACCTCTTTAGCACCTTCAACCTGCAATAAACTCATTGGATTATCATTCAAAACAAAACTGTACGGATTGTCGTTGATCAATAATATGTTGTGTTTTTTAGCAAAAGCAACCAATTTTTCAAATAACGCTAAACTTCCTCTCGCTCCTGTCGGCATGTGCGGATATCCCAGCCACATGATTTTTACTTTCGAAAGATCCAGTTTTTCTAAAGCTTCAAAATCCGGTTCCCAGCCATTTGCTTCTTTCAAATCATAATAAACCGGAACCGCTCCGACCAAATTAGTTACCGAAGTATAAGTTGGATAACCTGGGTTCGGAATCAAAACGTGATCGCCTTCATTTAAAAATGCTAACGAAATGTGCATAATTCCTTCTTTCGAACCCATCAATGGTAAAATCTCATTATTCGGATTCACTTCAACACCAAACTGATCTTTATAAAAATCGGCCATCGCTTGTCTCATTTCCGGTAATCCCTGATAGCTTTGATAACCATGTCCGTTTTCGTCTTGAATTGCTGCAGCGACTGCTTCAATTACTGCTTTTGACGGACTCAAATCAGGGCTTCCGATTCCCATATTGATGATCGATTTTCCTTCAGACATCAACTGACGAACTTCTCTCAATTTTGATGAGAAGTAGTATTCTTCAACTGTGTCTAATCGTTTTGCTGTTGTAATCATTGTTTTTAATTTTTGCTATATGCTTTAAGCTTTAGGCTGTATGCTTTTTCTTTTTTGACTTTAAGACTTTAGGCTTTCCAACTTTAAGACTTACGGTCTGGTATTTTTATATTCTCCTAATACTTTAAAATATTCTGCCATGATATTTAATAACGTTTTGGCTTTTGCAAAATCTTCGTATTTCTCAAATGTCACGTCTACGAAAAATGAATATTTCCAAGGTGTTTCAATTTTTGGAAGCGACTGGATTTTTGTCAAATTCAGTTTGCAGTCACTCATCACATTTAAAACTGCTGCTAAACTTCCTCTTTTGTGATCCAATTCAAATTTGATTGACGCTCTGTTGATTTCGCTTTCCGGCAAAAATGAATTTTGCTTTTTAATGATTACGAAACGTGTCATATTATTTTTAATCGTTTGAATTGAAGATGCAATAATATCTAAATTATACATTTCAGAAGCCGTTACACTTGCAATTGCTGCAATTCCGGTTAACTGTTTTTCCTGAATTCTTCTCGCTGTTTCGGCTGTATCTTTATCCTCAATCAATTTGATATTTGGATATTGTTTCAGGAAATCCATACATTGCAAAAGTGCCATTGGGTGTGAATGAACTTCTTTTATATCTTCAATTTTCTGACCTTTTAAAGCCATTAAATTCTGCTGAATGTTTAAATAATGCTCTCCAATTATGTGTAAATTATTCTTATCAATCAAAGCATAATTCGGTATAATCGGTCCTGCAATAGAATTTTCGATCGCCATAACGGCCTGATCAGATTTTCCGGAAATAAGGCTGTCAATCAATTCTTCAAAAGACAAACATTCATCAATATCCACATTTTCAGAGAAATACTCTTTCACAACCTGATGATGAAAAGATCCTTTAATACCTTGTATTGCAATTTTCGTTGTCATATATTCAAAAAAAAATCCTGATTTTCATCAGGATTGTATATTAGTTTTATTTGTCTTTTATATTTTCAAATAACCATAGCACAATCCTCACTTCTACTAAAGAAGAAATAAAAAGAGTTGCTAAAATAAAAACGGTTATTAGACATTTTGTTTGTGTTTTTCAATAAATTCTCTGCGAATGTATAAATTATTTTTAGTGCACCAAAAAAAAGATTGCATTTTATGAAACAAAAAAGGATTTCTTAACAAATTTGGCAGGTTTTGTATGATAATATAAAAATATGGGCTTAAAATGAGATATTTATAATGAGGTTTTAAAGGTACTGAGGTACTGAGATGCTAAGGCGCTAAGTTTTTTTCGCCACGAATTACACAAATTCCCACAAATCATCATCTCTCAAAATTTAACTTTATGAATTTATGATATAGATAAACAAAATAAAAATTCGTGGAAATTTGTGTAATTCGTGGCAAAATTTCCTCAAAACAACCCCGAAACCGGTTTATTCGAAATTCCAATTTTAGAATAATCGAAATTCATTTTTTCTTTTAATAAAGAAGCGTAGACACTTCTGAAATCAATTTCATATTTTAAATCGCCATTATCTAAGTCGGCTAAATTTGGATTTTTTCCTAAAATAGTTCCTTTATTATTTCCTCCAATAATAAACATTGGAGCTGCAGTTCCGTGATCGGTTCCGCTTCCGTTGTCTTTTACACGTCTTCCGAATTCGGAGAAAACGACAATCGTAACATTTTGCATTAACTGCGCTTCTTTTAAATCAGAATAAAAACTATATAAGGAATCGTTTAAATCCGTCAATTTTCTTTCGTGAATAGAAAGCTGATTGTCGTGCGTATCAAATCCGTTCAGAGACGTATAATATACTTTTGAGTTTAAATTTCCTTTTATCAATCGGGCAATCCATTCCAGGTTTTTTGATAATTCTGTTTTCGGATAACTGATTTCCGTTTTAGACTTCGCCAAAGCTTTCTGAATTTCATCGGAACCTTCGGTAACTGAGTTTGCAATTTTTCGAACAAAATCTAAATGCGGATTTTTAGATAATGTCACATTCTCTTCTTTTGATTTTACTTTAAAACGATCTGGATCTTTTACGGTTATAAAATTCGGTTCAACTCCTTTTAAAGCCAAATTATCAATCGAATCTAAATTGATTCCCGCCGTTGCCTGATGTCCGTTGCATTGCAGATCTAAAAATCTTCCGAGCCAGCCTTCATTTATATATTTATTTGAATCAGTTGCAGTCAGCCAAATTTCCTGACTTCTAAAATGCGAACGAATCGGTTCTGGATAACCTACATTTTGAATTACAGTTAAATCCCCGTTTTGCTGCATTTGGGCAAAATCCTTTAGTGAAGGATGAAATGCCATTCCTTTATTCTTTCCAACAACCAAATCTTTATTTAAAGCAATCTTGGTTCGTAAATCGTAATACAAAGGATCATCATACGGAATAAAAGTATTTAAACCGTCGTTTCCGCCATTCAGCTGTACAAAAACAACACATTGCTCTCCTACAATCAAATTATTTTGAGAACCAAAAGCGTGTAAGAAATCAGGAAGCACAAGTAATCCGCCTGTAAAAGTTCCTGTCAGTGTTAGAAAATTTCTTCTGTTCATGATTACTGCTTTTTAGATTAATTGATATTCGGGAAGTTTTGTGATGTAATTTAAAAGCCTGACTACCGCAAAATCGGCATGCGGGTTTTTGGGATCAAAATCGTATTTCAGAAGATTTTCCATGTCTTTTTGAGCTGAATCGCTGACGGTAAACAACAATCGGTCTGATAGTTCAGAAATAATCGTTTTATTATTTCCATCTGAATCAAAATTGACTTTTACAGTAGTTTTTTCATATTCTGACTTTTCTTTTTCAACTCCGTTTACCATTGTTTTCAAAACCTTTCGATTGAGACTTTTCCCACTGCACAATAAATCGGCTGTATTGTTTCTTTGGAGATAAATCTGTGAAGTCAGCCAAGAATTTCCGCTATCCCAGCCTTTTACATTTACCTGATTATACAAATCCATTCCCTGCTGTTTTATAAAAGCCATAATCGCGGCATCATTCACATTTTCCATCTGCAATTCGTCGCAAAGCTGTAAAATATAAACCAGCGGATTTTTGATTTTATTTCCTGAATTCTCTTTTTTAAATTCTTCCGTAAAAATTTTAGTCAATAAAGGTTCTATTTCAAACTTTTGCTTTCGAAAATAATCGCCATAATAAATAACCAAATCTTCTGGTGGATTATCGTAAATAAACCATTTCAAAATTTTTCGAGTAATTAAATAAGGGATATTTTTCTGTTCGAAAATAATATCGACTAAATTATCTGCTTTCCAGTTTCCTGTTTTTCCGAAATAGGTTTTATCGCTATTATCTTCAATATTTTTTCTGTAAACAGCACCTTCATCTCCAACATTTAAACCTGCTAAAGCTTTTGCGCCATTTTTAATATCTTCTTCAGTGTAATTTCCAATTCCGATTGTGAACAATTCCAGTAATTCACGGCTTAGATTTTCGTTTACTTTTCCTTTTTTATTATCGCCATTGTCGAGATAACGAACCATTGCATTCGATTTTAGAATCTGCTTGGTTAATTCTTTAAAATTACCAAAAGCGTTTTCGCGTAAAATCATATTATGCTGGCAAATCCAGTAATTGATTTTTACTTTTTGTGAAGTCGAAACAAAATGATTATGCCAGAAACAAACCATGTTTTCACGCAACGGAAATTCATCGTTACGCATTTTAGCAATCCACCATTTTTTGAACTCGGCAGTCGCTTGATTTTCTTTTTTTTGAATTTCCTTTTTGGTTTCGGGATCTGAAGTTTTGATGATTTCCCTAACTTGTTTCAACTCTAAAGTAGTTTTAGGCTGATCTTGCAGAAAGTCTGGAATTTCTGTATCAAATTTTGAATTGTAAGATTGATTTAGAAATTTTTCTAAGCCGAGTTTTTCTATTTGCGAAGTTTGTTTTCCTGAAAAACCTAATCGTAAGGACCAAAGACTGCTTTTTTTCATCGTTCAGAAATTATTACAATAAGACTCGAGTTTCTTTTAAAGGTTTAATCTTTTAAAAGATACTAAGGCGCTGAGATTCTGAGGTGCTGAGATTTTAAAGTCTTTGGTAACAATTAGAACGGGGAATTTTTGGGGATATTGTTTAATCATATTCGGCAATCATAATCAAACATAGCCCGTGGTTTCAACCACGGGAAAACGCATTGTGGAAATACATTCTGTTCCCGTGGTTGAAACCACGGGTTATGTTATTAGAAATTCATCTATGAATTCTTTATATTCATTAACATAAAGAAAATAGTTACCCATCTTTTTTTCATCTTTAGAAAGTTCTAATTTAATCTCAATACATGGAGTAGAAATAAAATCATGGTCAATCAAAATTGAAATTGATTTTGGAATAATTTCATCACAATCAATATTTTCATGTTCTTGGGAATTTATATTATGAAAATATTCCAAAGCAAGATTGTAGAACTCTTCTTTATTATGAAATGTTTTTTCTAATAAATCCATTTATTTTAAATTATAATTTAATCGACAGTTCTAAATGTCCTCCTAATCCGAGTTCTACAATTTTTTGAAGTGTCGAAAATTTGACTTCTTTTACGTTATTCTCAATCTTAGAAATATATGATTTTGTTGTTCCTGCTTTTACAGCAAGTTCTTCCTGAGTCATTCCTTTTTGAAGTCTCGCTTCTTGAAGCAAAACTCCAATTTTAAAATTTTCATAACCCGCTTCTAATTCGTAACGTTTTGGTGTTCCAATTTTTCCGTAATGTTGCTCTTTAAACTCTTCTAAAGTTGTTAGGTTCTTATTTTTCGTTTTCATACTCCTTTTTAATTTTTAAAGCTTTTTTAATTTCTTTCTTTGGTGTTTTCTGAGTTTTCTTTTGAAATCCATGAGCCAATACAACTAACTTTCCCTCATCAAAAAAAACAAAAAATTCTAAAAATGTCATTTCCTTGTTGTATTCTAATTTCATAAAGTCCATCTGTGTTTTCAATACATTTCAAATACGTTTCAGGAATCCTATCGAGCTCTTAAATTAAATCAATCGTCCACACAATTTTTTGTTGAACTTTTTCTTTTTGCTTAACAAAAAACTCATTGAAATAATTTTTAAAAAAAATAACAGTTCTAATCTTTTGATTATTACTCATAAAATACAAATGTATAAAAGTTGTACCAAAGTACAACTCATTGATCCTAAAAACAATTAAACTTCCTCTCTAAATATTTCGTAACACATCAGTAATAGTTATTGAATTGCTTCCTTCATAACCCAATGCAATAGCTATAGCCTCTAGCGCACTAGGATATTTATCTGATGAACTAACTGCCAATCCATTTTCTAAAATTTGATTTCTCTGTATTTGAATCGCTAATGATAAAATTTCAAAATCTGATAGTTTTGAATATTCTCTTTTTAATTGTTTTGCAATTCGATTATAATTCTCAATTTCTATTTTCATTATTTGTATTATTTTTACTATTAAATATTCAAATATAAAATAAAAAAAGCAGTTATCATTACAATAACTGCTTTATATTAATTCAAGGAATAATCTTTCCTCTTTACTCTATTTACTTTTCTCTAAAAAATTAAGACCCACACATTTCACAATCTTCAGGATCTGCAGCTTGTGCTTTTAAAAGCATCGCTTTGTAATCTTCAACGCTGATTGCTTCCGTTTCTGCAACTAATGCTGGAGCTGTTTCCTCTTTTTTATCGTTGTTTAATGTAAATTTAATCGCATCTACAGCCGCTTTTGTTCTTAGGTAATACATTCCAGTTTTTAAACCTGACTGCCAAGCGTAAAAGTGCATTGAAGTCAATTTAGAATAGTTTGCATCCTGCATAAACAAGTTTAACGATTGCGATTGGTCAATGAAATATCCTCTTTGACGAGACATATCGATAATGTCTTTCATGGACATTTCCCAAACTGTTTTATATAATTCTTTCAAGTCTTGCGGAATCACATCAATGTTTTGAACAGATCCGTTATGACGCATGATTTCTTGTTTCAAATCTTCGTTCCATAAACCTAATTTTACTAAATCTTCTAGTAAGTGTTTGTTTACTACGATAAATTCTCCCGACAATACACGACGTGTGTAAATGTTTGATGTATAAGGCTCAAAAGCTTCGTTGTTTCCAAGAATCTGCGAAGTCGAAGCAGTTGGCATTGGCGCAACTAATAATGAGTTACGAACTCCATGTTCTACAACCTCTTTTCTTAATGAAGCCCAGTCCCAACGGCCTGATAATTCTTCATCTTTCATTCCCCACATGTTGTATTGGAATTCTCCTTTTGACATTGGAGAACCTTCAAATGTCGAATATGGTCCTTCTTCTTTTGCCATTTCCATAGAAGCGGTTACAGCAGCGAAGTATAATGTTTCGAAAATTTCCTGGTTTAATTGTTTAGCTTCATCACTTGTAAACGGCATGCGCAACATGATAAAAGCATCTGCTAAACCTTGCACACCTAAACCAACCGGACGGTGACGTAAGTTAGAATTTTCTGCTTCTTGAACTGGGTAATAATTTCTGTCGATTACTTTGTTTAAGTTACGAGTTACACGTTTTGTAACATTGTAAAGCGCTTCGTGATCAAATTTTCCGTTTTCAATAAACATTGGTAACGAAATAGATGCCAAGTTACAAACTGCGATTTCATCTTTAGAGGTAAACTCCATAATCTCTGTGCACAAGTTAGAAGAACGAATTGTTCCTAAATTCTTGTGGTTCGATTTACGGTTTGCTGCATCTTTGTACAACATATATGGCGTTCCGGTTTCGATTTGCGATTCCAGGATTTTCTCCCATAACTCGCGAGCGCGGATTGTTTTTCTTCCTTTTCCTCTAAATTCATAATCCGTATACATTGCTTCGAATTCTTCTCCGTAAACATCGTATAATCCCGGACATTCATTAGGACACATTAAAGTCCAGGTTGTATCTTCCTGAACACGTTTCATGAATAAATCTGAAGTCCACATGGCGAAGAATAAATCTCTTGCACGCATTTCTTCTTTTCCCGTATTTTTCTTTAAATCTAAGAAATCAAAGATATCAGCATGCCAGGTTTCGATGTAAATCGCAAAACTTCCTTTACGTTTTCCACCACCTTGATCTACGTAACGAGCCGTATCGTTGAAAACTCTCAACATCGGAACAATTCCGTTTGAAGTTCCGTTTGTACCACGAATGTAAGATCCTGTTGCACGAACGTTATGAATAGAAAGTCCAATTCCTCCGGCTGATTGCGAGATTTTTGCTGTTTGTTTTAATGTATCGTAAATACCATCAATACTATCATCCTGCATTGCCAAAAGGAAACAAGATGACATTTGAGGTTTTGGCGTCCCTGCATTGAACAACGTTGGCGTTGCGTGTGTAAAGAACTTTTTAGACATTAAATCGTACGTTTCAATTACCGATTTTAAATCGTCTAAGTGAATACCAACCGAAACACGCATCAACATATGTTGTGGTCTTTCTACGATTTTTCCGTTTATTTTAAGAAGATAAGAACGCTCTAAAGTTTTAAAACCAAAGTAATCGTAATTAAAATCTCTTGTGTAAATGATATGAGAATCTAAAAAGGCAGCATTTTCCTGAATTACTTTAAATACGTCATCAGCGATTAATGGAGCATCTTGTCCGTTTCTTGGATTAACGTAGTTGTACATATCTTTCATCGTTTCAGAGAAAGATTTTTTTGTATTAGAGTGTAAATTTGAAATTGCCACGCGCGCCGCTAATTGTGCATAATCCGGGTGGGCAATCGTCATAGATGCTGCAGTTTCTGCTGCAAGATTATCCAATTCAGAAGTCGAAACTCCGTCATACAATCCTTCGATAACTCTCATCGCTACCTTTACCGGATCTACAAGCTCATTTAAGCCGTAGCACAATTTTTTGATTCTTTCTGTAATCTTATCAAACATTACGGGCTCTCTGTGGCCATCTCTTTTTACTACATACATAAGCTTACCTTTTATGGTTATTGAAAAAATGAAAGTACCTAGAAAACGAATTCCAGTACCTAAACATTGCGTGTTTTTAAATTATTTTTCGAGAATTACAGGATTCTCAATAGTTGTCCTTTCCCAGTTTGAATATCAAACCGAAAAGCCGTTAAAATTGCTATTAAATCTCCGATTTGGGTGATAGAGATTTAACCTAATAAATTGTTCTGTAAATATTAATTCAGGCTTTAGATAAATAGGCTTAAATTAATTTTGTTGTTCTAAAAATCTGCGTCAAATGAAATTTTTTGAGCATCGCTGTCTGTGTTCATCACACCAGATTTTTGATACTCGGCAACACGTTTTTCAAAGAAATTAGTTTTTCCCTGAAGAGAAATCATGTCCATGAAATCGAATGGATTTGCTGACCCATAAACACGCTCGCACCCTAATTCAACCAAAAGTCTGTCTGCTACGAACTCCAGGTACTGTGTCATTAAACCTGCGTTCATACCAATTAGACTTACCGGAAGAGATTCAGTCACAAACTGTCTTTCGATATCTAATGCATCAACAATAATTTCTTTGATTCTGTCTTTTGGTACTTTGTTTACCAAATGGTGATTGTGCAAGTGAACTGCAAAATCACAATGTACGCCTTCGTCACGAGAAATCAACTCATTAGAGAATGTCAAACCTGGCATCAAACCACGTTTTTTCAACCAATAAATTGAACAGAAGGCACCAGAGAAGAAAATACCTTCAACGGCTGCAAAAGCAATAAGTCTTTCAGCAAATGAATCAGACTCGATCCATTTTAAAGCCCATTCTGCTTTTTTGGCAATTGCCGGAAAAACTTCCAATGCATTAAACAATTCTGCTTTTTCAGCTTCATCTTTGACGTAAGTGTCAATTAATAATGAATAAGTTTCACTATGAATATTCTCCATCATGATTTGAAAACCGTAGAAAAATTTTGCCTCAGCATATTGAACTTCGTTTACAAAGTTCTCCGCAAGGTTTTCATTTACGATTCCGTCAGAAGCAGCAAAAAATGCCAAAATATGTTTAATAAAATATCTTTCGTCGTCATTAAGTTTGTTATTCCAATCTGTCAAGTCTTGGTGCAAATCGATTTCTTCAGCAGTCCAGAAACTAGCTTCCATTTTTTTATACCATTCCCAAATATCATGATGTTTGATAGGAAAAATAACGAAACGATTTTTATTTTCTTGTAAGATTGGTTCTACTTGAGACATGGCAATTTTTGTTTAATTTTTATACCGAATTTTTTACTAATTCAATAGACTACAAAGATTGTCAATTAACGCCAAAAATAAAAGTCAAACTTATTCACAATCTGACGTAGTTTTTAACAACGTTAAATTTTTGAAACATTTTTCATACAATAATTAATTTACTGTAAATGAATATGTTAAATTCAATAATTAAGCCCTCAAGCCCCGTAGAATATAGACTTTTTAATATAAAAAGCAAGAAATTTTTATTTGTTTTAAAAAGTTTTTTTTGAGTTAAAACTTTATTTTTTTGAGTTAAAAAACAACCCTGAAAAAGGGTATTTTTTACACTTTAGATTTTAAGAATTTTTAAGTTCCTGGGCTACTTTTTCAAGCTCCAAATACCAGTCTTGTCCAAAACGACGGATCAAGGCTTCTTTCACAAATTTGTAAACCGGAACTTCTAATTCTTTTCCTAAAGAACAAGCATCATCACAAATATCCCATTTATCATAATTTACCGCTGCAAATTCCGTGAAATCTTTTACACGAATTGGATACAAATGACAGGAAACTGGTTTTTTCCAATCTACTATTCCTTCGTTATAAGCTTGCTCGATACCGCAAAGTGCCGTTTTTCCATCAAAAATCACATAAGCACAATCTTTATTATCGATAAGCGGCGTTTCAAGATCGCCATCAGTTCCTGTTACCCAAGTTCCCTGCGCTTCGATTGCAGCGATTCCTTCTTTTCTTAAAAAAGGTTTTACTTTTGGATAAATTTCTTCTAAGATTTTAGTTTCAGCCTCATTTAAGGGCGCACCCGCATCTCCATCTACACAACAAGCTCCTTTACAAGCTGACAAGTTGCACACAAATTCTTTTTCCAGAATATCTTCTGAAATAATAGTTTTACCTAACTGAAACATGATATTAAAATACTCTGATTTATAAAGTGCAAAGATAGTTAAAGAAAGCAGATAAAACACTCTAAATATTTAACCGCAAAGTTCGCAAGGGCTTACGCAAGGTTCGCAAAGCATTATTAGTTTTTTATCCTTGCGAACTTTGCGCAATTCTTTGCGGATTTTTACGGTTAAATTATCAATTGTTACAAATATCACTTTTTTAACCATTAAACCATGTTTTTATAACAAAAATGAATTATATAGAAAAAAGACCTAACTTTATTATCTACTTTTGCAGCAGTTTTTAAACCCTTAAAATCAAAGCGATATGTTAGAAATCGATTTAAAAGAAATCATTACAGTAGGTATGGTGCTTTTTGCCGTGATTGATATTGTAGGTTCAATTCCAATTATTGTAAACTTAAGAGCGAAAGTTGGTCACATCGAATCTGAAAAAGCTTCTATAGTAGCTGGAGCCATTATGATTGTTTTTCTTTTTGTTGGAGAAGGTTTTCTAAACCTTATTGGCATTGATGTTCATTCATTTGCTGTAGCGGGTTCTTTTGTATTGTTCTTTCTTGCATTAGAAATGATTTTAGGAATTAGAATTTATCGTGACGAAGAACCAGGTTCTGCATCTATCGTACCGCTGGCCTTTCCTTTAATTGCCGGAGCAGGAACAATGACAACTTTACTTTCTCTTCGTTCTCAATTTCACACTATTAATATTATCATAGCAATTTTACTTAATATTATATTGGTATATGTAGTTTTGAAATCATCTAAAAAGATTGAAAATTTGTTAGGAGAAAACGGACTTGGCGTAGTTCGCAAGACATTTGGAGTTATACTTTTAGCGATTGCTGTTAAATTATTCGCTGCTAATGTTAAAGGTTTGTTCGTCTAACATTTATTTTTATACTTTTACCCCCAATAAATTTATAAAATACAACTTTAAGACCTATTTTGTTAAAGTTTTATTTTGATTTTTAGATAAACAAAACAACCAATATGAAAATCTTCACTTCAATCTTAGTGCTTTTGGCATTAGCTTTAATTGTTTTTAATATTACGCTATTAGACTTTTCAAATCCTTTTCAAGGAGACAGTGCGGTAGCTTTTATTGGAATCGCAGCTTCTTTTTGTGCCGTATTGATTCTTTTGATTTTTAGAATTTCAAAAAGAATTGAAGAAAAAACAAACGGCAGATAGTAATGTTTGACGTTTTAATTATCGGCGGAGGCGTATCTGGAATGTCTTGTGCATTGGTTCTGGGATCTGCAAATAAAAAAGCTTTTGTTACCGACAAAAAAATCGGAATTTTTACCCATCAGAAAAATTCTTCTTTACAAGAAGCAATTTTCTACAATGCTTATGGTATTACATCAGGTAAATTAGGTTCTGAACTTCTTACAGAAAGCACAAAGGATTTAGCTGCAACTTATCCTCATATCGAACAAATTGCAAATGAAAAGGTAATTAAAATCGAAGGTTCTTTTCCTGAATTTACAGTAGTTACAAACAAAAACTCTTATAAAACAAAAAATATCGTTGTTGGGATAGGTTCTGCCAATACTTTTGATATTGAAGGTTTAACTCAATATGCTGAACCTCATAAAAAAGCTCTTCCTGAAAAACAACGTATTCAGCTTAAAAACGAAGATCATAAAGTGGCTGACGGCATTTATGTAATTGGAACTTTAGCCGGCTGGAGAAGCCAATTAGCCATTGCAGCAGGAAGCGGTGCAGCAGTTGCCACAGATATTCTTACTGTATGGAATAACGGAACACAGACTCACTCACACGACAGTATTCGATAAAATTATTAAACCATATAAGTTATATAAGTTCATATTATACTTTGCGTATAGATTAAATGAACTTATATAACTTATATGGTTTAATTTTAATTTTTATTTGTTTTGTGTCTTTATTTCACCGAAACAATCTGCGTTACCTTAATATGTTTTTCATCATCCGTTTTCCAGATTTCTCCTTTTAGCGAAACTACGTCTCCAATTTTTAATTGTTTGTAATTCTGTGGTCCGCCAACGTTCACGATGCTGATCGTAGCAAAATATACTTCTTTCGTATCTGTGTTGATTTTTGCCGTGTAACCGTCTTTTCCTGATTCAATTGACTCTACTTTTCCTGAAACTGCACTATTGTCATTATTTTTCATAGTTGTACAAGAGATTACAAAAGCCATTAAAAGTACAAGGAAACTTATTTTTTTTAGATTTTTCATAGTTTAGTTTAACCGCAAAGCCAGGCAAGATTTACGCAAGGTTCGCTAAGTCGTATTTTAAGTTAATATTATTTTAGTGTTCAAGATTTATGCCAATTGAACACAGCTTCCGGCAATAACTTTTAAATCATCATCAATTTTTTTCCAAACTCTGATATATTTAAAAACACCATTTATGGGATTATTATCGTAAGTACCTTTTAATGAGACGGTAACCGTAACTACAGCCGAATCATGAATTACATTAATTATTTGGTCTGAAGCCTCTAAAGAATGAACTTTCATTTTTCCCGAACGATAGGAATTTAAATCAAACTCTTTTGTAATAGTTTGGCCGTCTGGCATATTAAAAAGTAAATCATCATGAAGAGTTTTGTCTAAAACAGCGATATCAGAATTTCTAATTGCAGTTAGAAGCTCTATTTCCGCAGTTACGATTGAGTCTTTTTTCATTAAATTAGAATTAAGTTTTATTTCTTCGGATTTAGGATTGTTTTTATCATGGCATCTTCTTTTAAAATAACATCATAATAATACACTTCTCCATATAACTGACGAGCAAATTCTGCCGTTATGTATCGATTTACCAAAGCTTTGGTTTTGTCTAATTTTAGATCTAAACCGGTCATTAAAATATAGTTTTTAAATTTTTTGAAATAAGCGTCTGAAGTTTTCATCTTTTCTAAAAACTCATTGAACTTAAGTCCTGAAAAAGCCTCACGGTCTTTATCTAATTCTTCAAAAACAAAATGACCTACGATTCCTGTTTGAAGTAAATAAGCCACGTTTTCATTTCCGTGTTCAGCTTCCATCGGAACAAAAACATCCGGTACAATTCCGCCGCCTCCATAGACGATTTTACCTTTTGGCGTTTTAAATTTTAAAGAATCCGCTACTTTTATACTGTCTTTTGCGTATAATTCGCCCGTTGCGATTCTGGATTCAGATTCTTTGAAATATTCGTCGTTTCCTTTTTTATACGGTTTTTGAATTGATCTTCCGGTTGGTGTGTAATACCTCGCAACTGTTAAACGAACTGCTGATCCGTCATTGAAATCCATTTCTCGCTGTACTAAGCCTTTTCCAAAAGAACGACGTCCAACAATAGTCCCGCGGTCGCTGTCCTGAATTGCTCCAGCCAAAATTTCACTTGCAGAAGCACTATTTTCGTTGATTAAAACATATACTTTTCCAGTTTCAAAACTTCCGGCTTTTGTCGCATATGTTTTTTCGGTTGTTCCATTTTTATTTTTGGTAAAAACAATAAGCTGTTTGTCTTTCAAGAATTCATCGGCAATAGCAATTGCTTCTTCCATATAACCACCGCCATTATCGCGAAGATCAATCACAAGCGACTGAATTCCTTTTTGTTTTAATCGTGCTAAACCGGTTTTGAATTCATTAAAAGTGGTTTCGGCAAAACGATTGATTTTGATATAACCTGTATTATTTCCAATTAGTAAAGAAGCATCAACACTTTTTATCGGAATAACATCTCTTTTAATTTTAAACTTTAATTTCTTTTGTTCGGATTTTCTAAAAACAGTCAATTCGATTTCTGAACCTTTGATTCCTTTTAATTTGGAGAATAAACTATCCGAAGGCAGTCTTCTTCCATACAATTTCGTTTTTCCTGCATATAAAATCCGGTCACCGGATTTCAATCCCGCTTTCGCTGAAGGCCCGTTTTCGACTGGTTTTATAATCGCAACAGAATCTTTGTACATATAAAAATTGATTCCTATTCCAACGAAATCACCTTTCATGCTTTCAGCAACCTCAGCTTGTTCGCTTGGCGGAATATAAACAGAATGCGGATCTAATTTTGAAAGGATATTATCAACTGTAAGATTTACAATCGAATCGGTATTGACGCTGTCAACATATTCGGTATTGATAAAATCAATTAGTTTATTCAGCTTGGTTTTGGAGTAATTTTTAGCCAAAAGCTGATCATCTGCAGGACCGTTTGTTAAACTTCCTATCACAATACCAAGAGCAAAAGTCGCTCCGATAACAATTGGCAGATATTTGGGATTAAATTTCATTATTCTTCTAAAACAGGAATATGTTCGACTTCGACACCCGCTTTTATTAAAAACTGAATTCCGGCATCATCACGATATCCATCTTTATACACTACTCTTTTTATTCCGGATTGATGTATCAGCTTACTGCATTCTTTACAAGGTGAAAGTGTAATATACAATGTTGCACCTTCACACGATTGTGTTGATCTTGCTACTTTTAAAATCGCGTTTGCCTCGGCATGCAAAACATCCCAGCGTGTTAATCCGTCTTCGTCTTCGCAGCAATTTTCAAATCCGGATGGCGTTCCATTGTAGCCGTCAGAAATAATCATTCTGTCTTTTACGATAATCGCCCCAACCTGCTTGCGCTTGCAATACGATAAAAGGCTCCATTCTTTAGCTATTCGCAAATAGGCTTTATCGTATTTATTTAATTTTTTTACTTCCATTTATTTATCTGTTCCAAATCGGACTTTCTATTATCATTGGAATCACAACTCCTATAATAAAAGCCGACATTACAAGCGCCCAATCGCGTTTTGAAAAACGAAAAACGGTCTGCACTATATATGATAGTACCAAGACAACAAAAACTACTACTAACTGAGCAGCTTCGATCCCTAAAGCAAACTCTCCCAAAGGTAACAATTTTGACGTTGCAGTGCCTCCTAATATTGTTTTGAAATAATTAGAAAAACCTAAACCGTGTATAATACCAAAGAATAAAGTTATAAAAAATACCAGATTCACACCATCATTTTTTGAAGTCTTTCCTGCTGTAAATAAATGATAGAGAGCAGTTACCAAAATTGTAATTGGAATTAAAAACTCTACAATATTTACTTTTATCGCAACTATCCCATAAACAGAGAGAATTAATGCCAATGTATGACCGATTGTAAATATAGAAACCAGCAGAAAAATTCTTTTCCAGTCCTTAAATAAATAAGGGACTGTCAGGGCAATTAAAAAAAGAACATGATCATAGGCATTAATATCTAAAACATGCTTTAATCCTATTTGAAAATAAATCCAAAATTGTGACATAGGTAAATTAAAATTAAATAATTAGGGGTTGTAAACTTACGATTAATTTTCAAAATTAAAGATTTACCTATTCAAATCGTACAATAAAAATAAGTTAAATTTTATGAGAAATTTAAAATCAATAATTTAAAAATAGGCCTATATTTGTTCAATAAAAACTTATTAATTATGCCATTTTCAGAATTATTTGATAACGAATTCAAACAAAGAAACAGAGGTCATTTCTCTGCCATTGTGCGTGTAGCATTTGCTGACGGTAAAATAAGCCCGGAAGAACAGGAATTTTTGGACAAAATTGCTTCAACATTACAAATTTCAGAAGACGAATATAAAGAGATTCTTAAAGATCCTTGGAAACACCCAATAAACCCGCCTTATTTATATACACAGCGTTTAGAACGTTTATATGATTTAGCAAGAATGGTTCACGTAGATCACCACTTAGGCGATCAACAGGAAGTTATGTTAAATCGTATGGGATTAGCTCTAGGATTTACTCCAGGAAACGTAAATTATATTGTTTCAAAAGCATTGTCTCTAATCGATAAAAAAGTAGATTTAGATACTTTCCTTTTTGAAATGGAGAATATGAATAAATAATTTTAGTTTTCAGTATTCAGCAACAGTTTACAGTATTGTACCGAAGATTGAAACTTTATTGAAATTAAAAAATAAAAATAAACCCGACAGGTTTTAAAAATCTGTCGGGTTTGCTATTTATAGTTCAGACTGAAAACTGAGACTGCGGCTGAATATTAAAAAACTTATTCAGCTGCCATAAACTCCTCAGCCTTTTCTACCATGTTTTTGCTTCCGCAGAAAAACGGCACTCTTTCGTGGAGTTCTGTCGGCTGGATTTCCATAATTCGGCCAAACCCGTCTGTTGCTTTCCCTCCTGCTTGTTCTGCTATAAATGCCATTGGATTACATTCATATAATAAACGTAATTTCCCTTTTGGCGCTTTTGAACTTGTTGGATAAATATAAACACCGCCTTTGATCATATTTCGATGAAAATCGGCCACTAAGCTCCCTATGTATCTTGAAGTATAAGGCCTGTCCTCTTCTTCACGCTGGCAGTATTTAATGTAATTTTTTACTCCCTGCGGAAAATGAACATAATTTCCTTCGTTTACTGAATAGATATTTCCATTTTCAGGAAACTTCATGTTTGGATGCGAAAGGTAAAATGTTCCAATCGCCGGATTCAGCGTAAAACCATTTACACCAAAACCCGTTGTGTACACTAACATGGTCGAAGTTCCATAAATTACATAGCCTGCTGCAACTTGATTGATTCCCGGTTGTAAAAAATCCTCGCTTGTTACCGGAGTTCCTATAGGGGTAATTCTTCTAAAAACAGAAAAAATAGTTCCCACAGAAACATTTACATCAATGTTTGAAGATCCGTCAAGCGGATCCATTAAGATCACGTACTTATTATTATGACAGTTGTCGCTCCCCTGAACTGTAATAAAATCGTCGTTTTCTTCAGAAGCAATACCACAGACAATCTCACGGTTTATTAACGTCTGGATAAATACTTCGTTTGCATAGACATCTAATTTTTGCTGGTCTTCTCCCTGAATATTTTGTTCGCCTGCGGCGCCAATAATATCCACTAAGCCTGCTTTGTTCACTTTATAGTTTACGACCTTTGCCGCCAAACGTATAGAGTTGATAATTCGGGAAAGTTCTCCCGACGAATACTGAAATGCTTTTTGGTTCTCAATAATAAACTCTCCCAGTGTTTTATTGCGTTCTTCCATTGCTATAACGTTATAGTTTTAATTTTAAGTCACAAATATCGCTTATTTTGTGAGAATGATTTAAAAATTATTTTGTTAGTTTGCTACTATTGTATATTTGCTAATTAATAGCAAAAAGTACCTTATAAATAAATGCTTTTTTAGCTAATAAACACTTAATAATACGAATAAATGAATATTAGAAAAGGAAATCCCGAAGACATGAAATCGGTTTTGGGATTAATTCAGGAGCTGGCAATATTCGAAAAAGAACCTGATGCTGTTGTCATTACAGAGGAAGATTTAGTTCGTGACGGATTTGGAGAAATACCTCTTTTTCAGGTTTTTGTAGCAGAGATGGATTCGAACGAAAATGAAAGCGGAAAAGAAATAGTAGGAATCGCATTGTATTACTACCGCTATTCTACATGGAAAGGAAAAACAATACACCTTGAAGATTTAATTGTGAAGGAAAAAATGCGCGGTACCGGTTTAGGATCTGCATTGTATTCTGAAATTATGAAGCAGGGAAAAAGAGACAACGTTCGCAGAGTAGAATGGAATGTTTTGGCCTGGAATACTCCGGCAGTTAATTTTTATAAGAATTCCGGAGCGAGAATTCTTGATGACTGGCAGGTTGTTCAAATGGATGAAGCAGGAATTAATTCGTTCTTAGAAAAATTATAATTTTTTTGTCACAAATTCCATGAATTAACACAAATTAATTAGTGAAAATTTGCGCGATTCGTGGCAAACCGACACAGATTATAAAATCATTTTAATCCTAATAATCTGTAGCAGAAAAAACAAAATACTTGATTTCGATTTGAATCTGAAATCTAAAATTAAAAATCTAAAATTAAAAATGAGAGTATTTAAATTTGGTGGAGCATCAGTAAAAGATGCTGAAGGAATTAAAAACGTATATGACGTTTTACAAAAAGTGGGTTATGAAGATGTGATTTTGGTTGTTTCGGCAATGGGAAAAACCACAAATGCTCTTGAGGTTGTAATCAAGAATTATTTTGAAAAATCAGAAGAACTGAATTCATCAGTACAGGAAATAAAAAATTATCACTTTCAAATCGTATTAGATTTATTTAAAGACGAAAACCACGCTGTTTTTGCCGCCGTAAATGCTCAATTTGAAGAATTAGAATACTTCCTTGCTCATAATAAATCTCCAAACTACAACTTCGTTTATGATCAGGTGGTAAGTTTTGGAGAATTAATTTCGACTAATATCTTAAGTCATTTCATGAATTTCATGGGAATTCAGACACAATGGCTTGACGTTCGTAATTTCATCAAAACCAATGCAAATTACAGAGATGCTGAAGTAGATTGGGAAGCTACAGAACAAAACATCAGCAAAAATGTTCCAAGAAAAATATTGAACATCACACAAGGTTTCCTTGGTGCCGATGAAAATAACTTTACAACTACTTTAGGCCGTGAAGGTTCTGATTATACTGCCGGGATTTTTGCTTATTGCTTAAATGCCGAAAGTGTAACGATCTGGAAAGACGTTCCGGGAGTTATGAATGCTGACCCGCGTTATTTTGAAAATGCAAGTCTGCTGAACCAGATTTCGTATCGTGAAGCTATCGAATTAGCATTTTACGGAGCAACGGTAATTCACCCAAAAACATTACAGCCTTTACAGAAAAAAGAAATTCCGTTGTATGTAAAATCGTTTATTAACCCATTATTAAAAGGAACTTGTGTTTCTAAAGGTGTTGATCTGGAACCGCAATACCCATGTTTTATCGTAAAAAGAGAGCAGCTTTTGATTTCGCTTTCTTCAATTGATTTTTCTTTCATTATGGAAGAAAATATAAGCGAGATTTTTGGTTTATTCCACGAATTTAAAATCAAAGTAAACCTGATTCAGAACTCTGCGATTAGTTTCTCTGTTTGCGTTGAAGATAAATTTGGAAACTTTAACGATTTGAATGCAATTCTTTCGAAAAAATTCAAAGTAGATTACAGCGAGAATGTAACTCTGTATACGATTCGTCACTTTACTGAACAAGCTGCAGAAACGGTTGAAAAAAATAAAGCGGTTTTATTAAAACAAGTCAGCCGTGAAACCATGCAGATTGTGACTAAAGAACTAAATTAATATTGCTTTATAAAAGGTAATTATTTCAATTCATTAATAAAAGGTTTCATCTTAATTGATGAAGCCTTTTTTAGTTTCTACCTCACCCTATTATTCTCCGTCTGCTCAATTTCAGATTTCTTATAAGCTGGCTTTTTTGAGTTTCCAAAACTGTACGCTGCGATTAATTTAAAATAATTTGTGGTATAAGTTCTATGATAATAAATTTGGGTTTGCCCCACTTCATAATTACCGGAAACCATAAAATCATGAAAAATATCGCTGGCTGTAAAATTGAGCTTCAAGGCATCTTTAAAAAAGTTTCTTTCGATTCCTAATGTGATTGTCGAACGGCTGTTATCACTTCCTAATCCGTAACTTCTATTGCCTAAATACCAAGCCAAAAGCTGAATCTTAAAAAGCTTAGGAATTGTAAAAGTATTATTCGAATACAAATAAATTTGAGGTTTAACAGGGCTCATTTCAAACGAATAAAAATCATCTACAGATTTAGTCAAATTCATACTTATGGTATTCGTAGAATTCCACCATTTAACATTAAAAGATCTCGAAAGCGAACTAAAAAAAGTATGCCCTTTTTGAAGATTTAAAGATCTCAAAATATAACTGTTTGGAGTATCTCCCTGCAAAGCAGCCCCGGAAATGGGATCAATTTTATACGTGTAACCTATTTTAAAATCAAACTTTTTATACATCGTTCCTATTTCAAAAGCGTGTACTTTTTCGGGAAGAAGGTTTGGGTTTCCTTCAATGGTGGTAAACGGATCCTGATACACCACAAACGGATTTAATGCCTGATATCTTGGCCTGGTTATTCTTGAAACATAGGAAAAATGCGCTTTCCAGTCTTCTGAAAAATTAAAATTCAAAAGCAGGTTTGGAAAAAAGTTTCCGTAGCTTTTTCCAAATTCCTGAATCCCGTTTGCATTCGTATACAAATCATAATTTGTTCTCTCTGCCCTTGCTCCTATCGATAAATTGACTTTCTCACCAAGTTTACTGACGTAATTAAAATAAGCTGCTGTAATTTTTTCATTGTATGTAAAATCACTCGAAAGAGCATCATCTAACTCAAAATCAACCGCATTGGCATTAGCAATAAAAAAATCGGTTCCTGATTTTATGGATGCATAGCTAAATTTTACGCCTGATTCAAGTTTGGTGTTTTCATTAATTTTTTTCGAATAATCGGCTTGTGCCGCCGTTATATTAATCGTATTTCCAACATCATTTTTCAGATATCTTCTGCCACCAGTTTCTTCTATTACACTATTTTCTTCTATAAAATCTCTTACCGTTCCGTTATAATTTGAATATTGAGTTCCAATAAATAATGACGAACCTTTTGAATCTGTAATTAAATTGTAATTCAGATTGATAAACTGATTCAGCAAAACATCATTTTTAGCAATATCTGTAGCATAAAAACTATTTTCAGAATTATTGGTAATGGAGTTTCGACTTTCTACTGCTCCGCCTAAATCTTCAATATTACCACTATAAGCAAGAGAGATATAACTTTTTTCAGAGAACATATACTGAAGTCCAAATCCAAAATTAGAGTAATTATTAAATTGTCGAAGCCAGTCGGTTGTTAAAACCGACTGCATGTAGGCATCAGGGTTTGGGCGTGTTCTGGTCGTGTACAATAATTCACGGCCTTTACCTAATTGAAGTCCGTAATTGGTTATAAACGAAAATTTTCCTTTGGTATAATTAAAATCGACCAATGTATTGGTGCTCGTTCCTGCAAATTTTGAAACCGTAATATGCTGGCTTGCCGATCCCATCATACCGCTTTCTATATTTTGTCTGGTTATGATATTGATAACCGCTTTCCCTTCGGCATCGTATTTTGATGATGGATTTGAAATGACTTCTATTTTCGCAATCTGAGAAACCGGAATTGCTGCAAATCGTTCGTAATTAATCAAAATTCCGTTTAGGTAAATTATTGCTTCTCCTTTTCCCAGAACGTTAATTTGTCCTTCGGCAACCACAACATTTGGAACTCGTGCTAACAATTCGTGTACAGAACTACTTGTGGCGAGAACTGTTCCTGTTACGCTAACATCAATTGTGCCGTTTGCTCCGTATTTTAATAATGAAGGATTGCTTTTTATCACAACTTCATTTAACTGATTGTTGTTTTCTAAAACTATAATGGTTCCTAAATCAATGTTTGATGCATTGGAATAATTTACACGCAAAAACTGATCTGCAAATTCTGCCGAAGTCAGCT
Source organism: Flavobacterium sp. HSC-32F16 (assembly GCF_024171645.1). Lineage (GTDB taxonomy): Bacteria > Bacteroidota > Bacteroidia > Flavobacteriales > Flavobacteriaceae > Flavobacterium. The sequence continues at coordinate 68,666 of NZ_JALKAC010000005.1, forward strand.
TTAGAATAGTTTCTTTTTGATTGATATCTGATAATTGAAAAACACCGTCTAAAAAATCCTGCTGTTTGATAATTACAGAATCACGAACAGACAAAACCGTTGCAGTTCCCATCATCATCGCGTTATTTCGATTAATAACTTTACCTGAAATTTTTTGGATAGACTGTCCGTTTGAAACGGTCGAATTAAAAAGAAAAAAATAGATATAAATGAAAACCAGAATTAGAAACCTCATGAAATTTAGGAATTAAGATTTGACCTTTTGCAGTAACAAAAGTCATCTCTAAATCACGAAATGAGGTAATCGAAAAAGAAATCAGGAGTACGAATTTATAAATCAATACTGCGTATTAGGCTTGTAAAGCCCGAAGCTGATAATTTAAAGGTGTTGTTCCGGTATGTTTTTTAAAAGCAGCAAAAAATGTTGATTTTGAATTAAAACCAACATCATAACCAACCGATTCCAAAGTCAGTTTATCATTTGAAGTAATGATTTTACAGGCTTCGTTTATTCTAAATTCGTTTACGAAACTGGTAAAATTCTTTCCCATATTATTATTTAAAAACTGTGATAATTGATGACTCGAAATATTAATTTCTCGCGATAAATCCTGTAAATTCAAATTCGGGTTTTTATACAGGCTTTTTTCATTCATTATATTTTCTAATTTTTCAGAAATAATAACGGCTTCAGCTGCATCTATTTTTTTAACTAAAACCTTCTGATTATTCAGGAGAAACAAATCATCGGTCTTTTTTCGGTATAAAAGAATAGAAATGATCAGATATAAAATAAAAGAAAAAACGACCGCACCGCTTATATAAGTTGCCGCCGAAGCGCCCATAATGGCCAAAAAGTAAAAAAGAAACAGTAAAAAATTACCCAAAAATAGAGTTCCAAACCACATTTCTGACGGACTGGTCTTTTCTTTTGTATTGAAAATTTTCTTTAAAATACCGCCGATTGTAAATCCTGAAAACAAAATATACACAAGCCATTGAAAGTAAATAATTCTAATAAAATAAAAACTCCAAAGTTTGGGATAAGTTTGGTATGGATATACTATTCCAATGCCAAGAATTAGAATTCCCCAAAACATCAGAATCATTTTCCACGATTTTGGCATTACATTGATTTCTTCAACCGCCGATCTAAGGAAATAATACAAACACGGCCCAATAAAAAAACAAGCGGTAAGCCCAAACTGCAAATACATTTTTGGCAGTTCGGGATGAAAATAAATAAAAACAGATTTTCCAATTCGGATGCTTAAAGCAAACAACAGTGCACCCAGGAAATAGTTCGTCAAGTATTTTTTCTTAGTAAAAAAGAAAAAATAAATTCCCAGAATAATTCCGTTGAAAGATCCCAAAGCACTAAAAAAGAATAAAAGTTCTTTACCAGTATCCATTATTTAATTTTGTTTTATCCTGACAAAGCTAAAAAAAAATGATTGCGGTTGACTGTCTTTTTAGTCTTAATAAAAAATAAGATTATTCTTGTCGATAAAAATATTTAACTAATTTTATAGTACTTAAAGAAAAGTCAAACGAGATCAAACGCTCAAAAACCATGGAAGACGAAAACGAACCAAGCGAAGAAACCAAAGATAAATGGATCAATGATCCTAATAATTGGCTTTGGGGGATTTTTTATTACAATCCGAAAGACAAAAGGCTTTTCCCTCCCAAGAGAATAAAAGCATTTGGCTACACAACCAATTTTGCCAATCCTAATTCTGTTTTTGCAATCATTTTTTTAATGTTAATTCTTATTGTTGTAGGAAGACATATGCATTAAAAACCATTTTCTAATCATAAAACTAAAATCTCCTCCACAGCATTTCCCAATTATAAATACTACTTTTGAATTTTTAGAGTTAAAGTGTTTATGTTGAAAAAATTACTGTTTTGTGTGATGCTGTTTTGGTATTCCGGGCTTATAGCGCAGGAAACAGAAACGCTGTACAAAACCAAAAAAATAATCGCAGCAAAAGATACTATTCATCTTGAAAAAGTGAGTATCAACTCGAGTTTTTTTGAAATTTTAAACACTAAAAACCAGCCGATTGATTCTGCTTTTTACAAAATTGATTTTCAAAAAGGAATACTTATTTTCAACGAAAAATTTACTTCAGTTTCTGATACTTTAATTGTCAATTATCTCAATTATCCCGATTTCCTGACCAAAGAATACGGACTTTATAAGGACAGTCAGGTTGTAAGCAGTGATGTTACTTCAGACAAATTATATAAAATAGACAATAGCAATACTAAAAAAATTACTCCTTTTGACGGTTTAAGTACTTCCGGAAGTATTACGCGCGGCGTTACGATTGGAAATAATCAAAGTACGGTTTTGAATTCTAATTTAGATTTGCAGATTACAGGAAAAATTTCAGATAAAGTCACTCTGCGGGCCTCACTGCAGGATAATAATATTCCGCTTCAGGATGGTGGCTATTCTCAAAAACTCGATCAGTTTGATAATATTTTCATGGAACTTTTTACAGATGACTGGAACATTCGCGCCGGTGATGTTTTTCTTGAAAACCGGAAAACACAATTTTTAAGTTTTAACAAAAAGGTTCAGGGATTGGCTGCCAGTTTTGATTTTGATACCGAGAAAAGTAAAACCAATGTTTTTGCTTCGGTGTCATTTGTAAAAGGACAATATGCCCTAAGCACTTTTACGGGGCAGGAAGGAAATCAGGGACCTTATAAACTAAAAGGGCAAAACGGCGAATTGTATGTTTTGGTAATTTCAGGTTCTGAGCGCGTTTATGTAAATGGTGTTTTGCTGAAACGCGGTGAAAACAACGATTATGTTATTGATTATAATGCAGGAGAAATTGTTTTTACTTCGCTTTTTACGATTACTTCTGAAATGAGAATTAACGTTGAATATCAATATTCCGAAAGAAATTACAATCGTTTAGTAACTTACGCAGGCGCAGCGACTGAAAGTAAAAACTGGAGTTTTGGCGGTTATATCTATTCTGAAAATGACATGAAAAACCAGCCTTTGCAGCAAAATCTTTCTACAGAACAAGTTCAGATTTTGGCTAAGGCGGGCGATGATATTAATTTAATGAAAGCGCCATCGGCATTTGAAGACACGTATTCTGAGAATAAAATTTTATACAAAAAGACGCTTATCAACTCGGTTGAAGTTTATGAATATTCAAACAATTCTGCAGACGTTTTGTACAATGTAAAGTTTAGTCTTGTTGGAAACAATCTCGGAAATTATATCATCCAGAAAACGAATTCGGTTGAAAGAATTTACGAATATGTTTCGCCAATTGGCGGTATTCCGCAGGGAAATTACGAGCCAATTGCACAATTAGTTGCGCCAATGAAAATTCAGGTTGCCACTTTTTTAGGAAAATACAATCCCGACGAAAAAACGCTGGTCGATTTTGAAATTGCAATGAGCAATAATGATAAAAACTTATTCTCGAACATTGATGATTCTGATAATGAAGGAATTGCTTTTAAGACCAATATTAAAAAACGTCTTTTTACCCGAGACTGGACTTTAGACGGTTTTGCGAATTATCAATTTGTACAGAAAGATTTTAAATCGGTTGAACGTTTGTATAATATTGAGTTTAACCGCGACTGGAATCTAAATTCTACACTTTTAGGAAATCAGAGTTTATTGGTTACGGGCGTTAATTTTGATTTGTTTGCCAAAAAAGAAACGTCGAATATAGGCTTGTTTACCTATCAATTTGAGAAATTGGATTTTACCGAAAGTTATTCTGGAGCGCGGCATACTACAACAGCTTTATTCAAACTAAAAAAATGGACGATAGAAAATCAGGGAAGTTTTTTAAATTCTGATGCCACGGCTTCAACTTCAAAATTCATTAGAAATCAAACCCGAACAAAATATCATTTTGGTAAAAACTGGATTGGCGGGAGTTTACAGATCGAGAACAATCAGGAAAAAGATAAAGCAACGAATCAGTTTTCGGCTTTAAGCCAAAGGTTTTCTGAATATGGTGTTTTTGTTGGACGCGGTGACAGTACGAAAGTTTTTGTTGAATTGGGTTATTTGCAGCGTCGAAACGATAGTTTACAAAATGGACTTTTACAGCACGTAAACAATTCGCAGACCTACTTTTTAAAATCAAAATTAATTCAGAATAAAACGACTGATTTGGCTGTTTATGCCAGTTACCGAAATCTGGATTTTACAGATTCAGGCAAAAAAAATGAACCTTCCTTAAATTCAAGAATTTTATACAACGACCGATTTTTTAATCAGTTCATGCAGACAGGAACGGCTTATGAAACGAGTTCAGGAACCATAGCGCAACAGGAATTTACTTATGTCGAAGTTCCAACCGGACAAGGCGTTTATACCTGGAATGATTATAACGGAAACGGAATTCAGGAACTGGAAGAGTTTGAAATTGCTGCTTTTCCGGATCAGGCAAAATACATTCGCATCTTTTTACCGAATCAGATTTACATTAAAACGAATCAGAATAAATTTTCGCAATCGGTTATTTTAAATCCGTTACAATGGCAGAACGAGAAAGGATTGAAAAAATTGATTTCGTATTTCTATAATCAGACTTCGTTTATTATGGATAGAAAAGTACGAAGCAACGGCGATCGCTTGGAGTTGAATCCTTTTTATTCTTCAGATGAAAATGTTTTGGGTTTAAATTCAAGTTTCAGGAATAGTTTGTTTTATAATCGCGGTAAACAAAAACATTCGGTTACCTATTCTTACCTTATTAATAATGGTAAAAATTTACTATCTGTTGGTTCTCAAAGTGTCAAAAATAGTTCACACCAATTGCAGTACACACATTTGTATCAAAAAAGCTGGTTATTTAATTTCTTTACCAAAACGATAAAAACTGATTTAATTTCGGAGGATTTTGTAGAAAAAAATTATGATTTAAAGGGATATCAGCTGGCACCAAAAATCAGTTATTTATTTTCTAAAAATACGAGTCTGGATTTCTTTTATGAGTTTCAGAATAAGGAAAATCAAATAGGAAATTTTGAAACTTTAGTTCAAAACCGACTTGGTACTTCTTTTTCTTTTGCCGGCGAAAAGAAAGTTACTATAAACGGGGAATTCTCTTTTTATGAAAACAAATTTAATGGAAATGAGTTTTCTTCTGTTGGTTTTCAGATGCTGGAAGGATTACAGCAAGGGCAAAATTTGGTTTGGAAACTGCTTTTGCAGAAGAATATTACTCAGTTTTTAGACGTTAATTTAAACTACCAAGGTCGTAAAAGTGAGACCGGAAATACGATTCATACCGGCAATGTTCAGCTTCGTGCCTATTTTTAATGTTTAACAAAAACATAAGAATTAATTGCTTAATTTTATGTGAATTTATAAACTATAGCCACCATGAAAAAATTAGTATTACTTTGTTTTTTAGTAGTTTTATCTACTAATTTCTACGCACAGGAAACCACCACAAAAGCCGCTAAGAGCAAAACTGAAGCATCTTCAAAAAAAGCAAAATCTGATGCCGACAAGGCAAAAGCCGATGCCAAAAAAGAAGCGGCAAAAGCTAAAAAAGAAGCAGCGAAAGCTACTGAAGCATCATCGACGGCGAAAAAAGAATCTGCGGCAGCAACTAAAAAAACAGCAGACAAAGAAGCAGCTAAAGCAAAAAAGGAAGCGGCAGGTGCAAAAAGTGACGCAGCAAAGGCAAAAAAAGCAGCCGATAAAGCCGAAGGAGCAAAAGCTGACGCTAAGAAAGAAGCAGCAACTGCAAAAAAATCTGCCACAAAGACTTTAAAAGAAACCAATGAAAAAGCTCCAAAAACTCCAGATAAGGTTACGGGCGAATACAATGGTAAAAAAGTATATACTGGACCAAAAGGCGGTAAATACTATATTAACAAAAATGGTAACAAAACGTATATTCAGGAATAAGAGAGATACTGAGATACTTAAAGCCGAACGTAAGTTCGGCTTTTTTTATGTACTGAGAAAATGCTTAGAGCGTTAGTGTAGTGAAATCTCAACATCTTAATTATTCATAAATATATCGCTCCTCTTGAGCTTTAAAACTATATTTTTAAATCTATATTAATTAAAATTTAGTTTTGGTCAATTTTAAAATCAAATTGTACTTAACATATAAGTAACTTTATTATTCAAATTACTGCTTTTTATTTTTCTTTTTAACGAAATCAAAAGCCTTATAACGTCTATAGAGTTAATAATTTAGTAATATGTGCGAAATAACACAAAAAGCATATTTCTTTATCTTCGTTTTTTAAAAAGCGTTAAAAAATATGAGCATTGACTATTCTGCTAACAAAACTATATTAGTTGCTCCGTTAAACTGGGGACTAGGGCATGCCACAAGATGTATTCCGATAATTAAAGCGCTTCAAGAAAATAATTATATTCCGATTATTGCTTCTGACGGTATCGCTCTGGCTTTGCTGCGCAAAGAGTTTCCATACGTACAGACTCTGGAACTGCCTTCTTATCATATTGAATATGCTAAAAATGGCAAGAACTTTAAATGGAAGCTGATCAAGAATCTTCCTAAAATGATTACGGCCATTTTAGACGAGAAAAAAATGGTAAACAGCTGGATCAAAAAGCACGGTATTGATGGTATAATTTCGGATAACCGATTAGGTGTTTTCAGCAAAAAAATACCTTCTGTTTTCATGACGCATCAATTGAATGTTATGACGGGAAACACGACTTGGTTTACAAGTAAATGTCATCAATATTTTATAAAAAAATATACACAATGCTGGGTTCCTGATTCTAATGAAAAAGTGAATCTTACCGGCGATTTAGGTCATCTTAAAACTGATCACCTTAATTTAAAATATATTGGTCCTTTAAGCAGAATGAAGAAAAAGGAAACGCCAATGGTATACGACCTTATGATTATTTTATCTGGTCCTGAACCGCAGCGTACTTACTTAGACGAGAAACTGCAAAAAGAAACCGCAAGATTTAATGGAAAAGTTGTTTTTGTACAAGGAATTGTAGAGAAAACGCAAGAAAAATGGCAGGCTGGAAATGTAACGTATTACAATTTCATGAACTCGAAACAACTGGAACAAACTTTTAACGAAAGTGAATTTGTGCTTTGCCGTTCTGGTTATACAACTGTTATGGATTTGGCGAAACTGGGCAAAAAAGCTTTTTTTATTCCTACGCCGGGACAATATGAACAGGAATATCTGGCGATAAAACTTCAGGAAGAAAATCTTGTACCGTATGCAATGCAAGACGACTTTACGATTGAAGATTTATCAAAGGTAAAGTCGTTTAAAGGTTTGTCTCAATTTAAAAATGATATAGACTGGGACTCGTTATTTAATGTTTTTGAAGATAATTCTCAACAATAAAAAATCTTTATCTGTGTCTTCACAATACTGTATCCGTTTAATCTGTGTATTACAATCAGAACACAAATTAAACGGATTTGCATTTGTAAAAGCGTGGATTTATACTGATTTTATCTCTTTTTTAGAAATTAAACTGAGCTTGTAATCGCAGCACATTTCCTTTTTGTCTGTTTATTGGAAGCGCACTGTCTTCAAAAGTTCTGTCGGCAAGTACATATGATGCCGTTAATTCAAATGCTTTAATTGGCTGCCACTCGATACCAAATTCATAGTCTCTTACAACGTAACTTCTGGCATCTTTTTCATATTTCTTTCCTCCGTCGTAATATTGAAATTTGGCGAAAGGATAAATATGCTGTTTTTTGATATCCCATTTATAGTTTAGCAAAACGTAACCTCCATTTAAATCCGTTTCATCTACTGTATTCGTTAAGGTATTATAACGAGGACCTGTTCCTATATTGTATTCTGTCTGGATTCCAAAAGGTCTTGGATACAAAACAAATGTCGCACCTACTCTTTGGTCTTTTACATATTGCGGATCATTTACGATTACTCCGTTAGAAATTTCTCCTGTAAAAGCCCATTTTCCTGTATAAGCCTGAATTCCGGGTTCGATAATCTGACTTCCAATTACAAATGGATACGTTACTCTGGCAACAACATTTAAATCTCTGTTTCCGTCCATTTTATTAGCGATCTGTCCATTATAAACTCCAAAAGCAAATACTCCAAAATCTCCAGAACCTTTGTATCCGTCTCTAACCAGCATATTGAAACGCTCTCTAATTTCGGCTGGAGCCCAATAAAAGAAGATTCCTAAATCACGCTCATTGGCTATTGAACTGTTTATACCATCGGCACGGTCAAGAGTCAAACGTTGTGAACTTGACTGCATATTTTCGAAACCATAAGGGATTTTACTTTGCCCAACACGAACACGATATTCTTTTTTCTTATCAAAAGAAAGGTCAAAATACAAGTCACGAATTTGCACAAAATTCTGAATACCAGTACTTGGTGAACTGGCAAAATCAGGCTGAAAATAGAAAAACACATTGGGGTGAACCTGTCCTGAAAATACTAAACGCGCACGGCGGATAAAAAGTCCGTTGTTTGCTTGTGCATCTGGAGCTGTTGATGTTGTTCCCCAGGATTTATCACATTGATCGCAGGAAACTTTATCATTTGTAGAAAGAAGTCCGTTGTATCTAATTTGGGCATAACCTCTTAAAGATATTCTGTCGTACCAGTGTTCTTCAACTCCTCCTCCAGATTTAGTTTCCGGAAGTTTTGCTTTATTGATGGAATCTAAAATACGAAGTACTTCATTTTTTACTTCCTGTTTGTTTATTTCCTGTGCATTTGCAGCAAAGGTTATCAATAATAAAACGGCTATTATTTTTCTTTTTATCATTAGTTCTCTAATTCCCTTAATTTCAGGATGCAAAGATGACTCACCTATGTTAAGAAATCATTAACCAGATGTTACTATAATAAAAATTTAATGTTACGACCTGAAATCGTATGTTGATTTATTGTTAAAATCCTTTGTTTTAAGGTGTTTGACAAAAACTCGCTTACAATTTTTTAACCTCAGCTTTTTGGCTTTTGAATGCTTTTTCGAGTGTAAAAGAGAATTCTGAACCAATTCCGAACTCACTTTCTACATAAACTTTCTCTTTATGAGCTTCAATAATATGCTTTACAATGGCTAAACCTAAACCAGAACCTCCTTCAGATCGTGTTCCGCTTTTGTCAACTCGGTAAAAACGTTCAAAAAGTCTCGGAATGTTTTGTTTTTCAACACCTTCTCCATTATCACTTATACGAATTAAGACTTTTTTCTTGGTTAAGTTTACTACACCAACTTCGGTTAAACCGCCTTCTTTTCCGTATTTAATTGAGTTTACAATTAGGTTTTCTAAAACCTGCTGGATTCTGTCCTGATCACCGCGAATAATAACCGACTGTACATTTTTGCTTTCAAAAGCCAGTTTGATTTTCTTTTTATCGGCTTTCATTTCCAATAAATCAAAAACATTCTGAATTAGTTCAACGATATCAAAATCAGTCATATTCAAATCTAAATCACCAGATTCCAGTTTGGTAATCATATCTAAATCTTCGACTATATATATAAGACGCTCTACACCTTTTTCGGCACGTTTTAAATATTTTTTTCGAATGTGTTTATCGTCCATTGCGCCGTCAAGTAAAGTCGAAACATAACCCTGAACGGTAAATAAAGGTGTTTTTAATTCGTGTGAAACGTTACCCAGAAATTCCCTGCGGTATTGTTCACGAATTTCGAGCATTTCGATTTCAAGTTTTTTATCGGTGGCAAACTTTTTCACTTCTCGCGAAAGCGTTTCCATATCGGTTGTAATGGGCTGATTAATTAGTGTTGTGGATTCTAATAACGAAACCTCATCGTAAATTTTCTTTACTCTTCGATATATAAAACGTTCTACTCGATATTGTAAAACCAAAAAGGAGAATATATAAATGGATATTAGGAAAATAATTCCAAATGCAATTTGATGTTTTAACTGACTTTTATAAAATAACGACATTAGAATCAGTACAAATCCCGTCGAGAAAAGACTGATGTACAATGCCGATTTTATAGCAAATTTGTATGTTTTTTTAAAATTAATTTTCATTGAAATATTTAAAATATAAAACCATTAAGAGGTATTTTTTTTACCATATAAGTGATATAAGTTCATTTAAAAATAAACTTATTTCTTTGGATTACAAAACAATGTAAAAAAGTAAATCTTTGCCAAAGTCCAGAACTTTGACAAAGATAAATTTTAATACAAAAGTATGTACACTATAATTTAAATGAACTTATATAACTTATACGGTTCAAATTTATATAGAATGTTTAAACTTCAAATTTATAACCAACACCTTTTATGGTTTTAAAAAGATCTTCTCCTATTTTTTCACGTAGTTTTCTGATGTGAACATCGATTGTTCTTCCACCTACTACTACTTCATTACCCCAAACTTTATCAAGGATTTCATCTCTTTTGAAAACTTTTCCTGGTTTTGAAGCTAATAAATAAAATAATTCGAATTCTTTTCTTGGTAAAGCAATTTCGACATTGCCTTTTATGATTTTGTATTCTTCTCGGTTAATCTCAATTCCGCCAACATTTAGAGTATCTGTAACGACTTCTTGTTCTTTTAACCTTCTTAACAAAGCCTTTACTTTAGACACTAATAATTTTGGTTTGATTGGCTTTGTAATATAGTCGTCAGCACCTGCGTCAAAACCAGCTACTTGCGAATAATCTTCGCTTCTTGCGGTAAGAAATGTTATGATAACATTATTTAACTCAGGAATTTTTCTGATGTGCTCACAAGCTTCCATCCCGTCCATTTCTGCCATCATTACGTCCATGATAATTAATTCCGGCAATTCTTTCTGAGCCTTTGCTATAGCATCTTTTCCGTTAGAAGCTGTAACAATCTGGTAGCCTTCCTGAGCGAGGTTATAGCCAACGATTTCCAAAATATCCGGTTCGTCGTCAACTAATAAAATCTTAGTTTGTGTTTTTTTCATAAATAGCAAAAATTGAGATTTTTACATCAAATATTCTTATTCATTTATCCGATGTTTTTTATTTCACAGGGTAAATATACTAACAAATGAACGGTTAAAAATTGGTGTTAACCGTAATTTAATCTGGTAACAATTTCATAATCTTAACAACACAAAAACATAACAAGTCCGTAACATGGACTTTACAGCGCGGTTCTTTCTTTGCACAAAAATAAATTAAACACAACACACAAATGAAATTCAATTTAAGATTTCTATTTATTGCATTATTTATCTGTACGATTTCGATCGCGCAAAACAAAGGTACGATTTCTGGAGTTCTGACTGACAAAGAAGCGAACAATGCATCGTTACCTTTTGCTAATGTTTTAATTAAAGGTACAAATATTAGCGCAAACACTGACATTGACGGAAAATATTCGTTGAATGTAAATCCTGGAAACTATACTGTTATTTTTAGTTTTGTAGGATATGAAACTAAAGAAGCTCCAGTTACTGTAAAAGCAGGCGAAACTGTAGTTATAAATCAAGTACTTTCTTCCGGAAGTTTTACTTTAAAAGATGTAGTGGTGAAATCTACGGCTGGAAATAAACAAAAAGAATCAGCATTGTTACTAGATCAAAAAAATGCAGTTTCATTTAAAGCTGCGATTGGTGCCGAAGAAATTTCCAGAAAAGGAGTTAACGACGTTGCTAATGCCGTGGCAAAAGTGAGCGGGGTATCTAAACAAGATGATTCTGGAAATGTTTTTGTAAGAGGTCTGGGCGACCGTTACAATGTAACTACTTTAAATGGCCTTCCTTTACCATCAAATAATCCTGCAAATAAAAATATACTTTTAGATATTTTCACAACAAATATCGTAGACAACATTGGGATTAGCAAAACATTTGAAGCACAGAATTATGCCGATTTTGGAGGTGCAAATATTGACATCAGCGCAAAAAAATTCAGCGGCAAACCTTTTATCAGCTTTTCAATTGGTACAGGAGCAAATACAAATGTGCTTAGTCAAGATCACTTTTACTTACAAGATGGTCCATCATATACTGGATTTAAAAAAGCAGGCGTTCCAGATTCTCCTTTAAAACCATATAATTATGCTACAAGCTGGGACAGACAAGAAAACAAAAATGTTTTAAACGCTTTCTATACATTATCTGCCGGAAAAAGATTTAACATAAACGACGAAAGTTCAATTGGTACTTTTGTCACAGGATCTTTCAGCGCAAGAAACAGATTCACAGAAGGTTACAACAGAGGATCAATTAACTCAAATGGAAACATAAACAGTAATTTATACAGAACAGCTTATAAACATAACACCACAACAACTGTTATGGCTACAGCTGATTATAAAATCAACAACAATCATTCTGTAATGTTAACTTCATTATTCCTGAATTCAAGTGATCAGGATTATAGTGAATACCAAGGAACAAATCAAGATTTTGATGGAGGCGGTGATACTGAACTTCAACAAACAAGCGGATTTATTAAACGTGGAACTTTTGAAAGAACTCAATTAATTGTAAATCAATTAACAGGTAAAAATAAATTTAACGATCAATGGAATTTAAATTGGGCAGCCGGATACAGTACTTCAAACAGTGCAATTCCAGATCGTATGCAAAATACATTTGTTCATGCTCCTAATGGAACTGATTACACTTTTTTTATCAACTCTAACATTAATAATCATAGATTCTTTCAGGATTTAAAAGAAAATGAGCTTTCTGCAAATATTGCTCTATCTTATAATTTCAACAAAAAAAGCGAAGATGACGGTTATAAAGGAAAAGTAACTTTTGGTTATTCTGGAAAAATGAAAAAACTAGACTACACCATGCAGCAATATTCGTTTTTCCCAGACAGAACGAAAATATCTTTTCCATTCGAAGACGTTCATCATGTTGACAACTATTTAAACGAAGCCAACTTTGGTTCATCTTCATCTAACAGAATATTTCAATCTTATAATGGAGATTTAAATATGAATGGTGCATTTGCTACTATTCAATACTCACTTACTGAAAGACTAAGTGTAATTTTAGGAGCAAGATTTGAGCAGTTAACTCAAAATGTATCATATATTACAACTACACTTCCTGACGGCGATGACTCTGATTATTCTAAGTTTAACATTTTACCAAGTTTAATTTCAAAATATACGCTGACAGACAAACAAAATTTAAAATTCTCTGCCAGTAAAACTTATACACTTCCTCAGTTTAAAGAAAAAGTGCCTATTATCTATGAAGATGTAGCACAAGCTTACAGAGGAAATCCAGACTTATATCCATCAACAAACTATAATGCTGATTTAGGATGGGAATATTTTCCAAAAGCAGGAGAGTTGGTTTCGGTAACAGCATTTGGTAAAATTATTCAAAATCCAATTAATGAAATGTTCGAAAATTCTTCTTCAAATGATATTACTTATGCTAATACAGGTGAAAAAGCAACTGTAGCGGGAGTTGAATTAGAAATTAGAAAAGACATTTTTGAAATTGAAAATGCTAACAGCCTAAAAACGAAACTTTCGTTTGACGTAAACGGATCTTATCTTTACACCAATCAGGATTTGGATGGCGAAAAAGTAAATAATGAAAATGGCTTTGGTGCTCTTTTTACTTTTAAAGAAAGCAAATTAACAGGTGCTTCAAATTTCCTGGCTAATGCCAATCTTTCTTTGATGAAGCAATTTACAGAGAACAATGATATAACAGCAACAGTATCTTACTCTTATTTTTCAGATAAATTAGCCGTAATTGGAACTTCACAGATAGGAAACCAAGTTGATAAAGCTGTAAATAAATTAGATTTCATTTTAAACTCAAGTTTAACTAAAAACCTAAAGTTAGGTCTTATTTACAACAACATTCTAAACCCAACTTTTAAACGCGTACAAGAGCAAGGAGAAGTACCAGGAAAAGAAGCTGTTGGTGATATTACAGTAACATCATACAAAGCAGGTTCTGATCTTAGACTTACTTTAAACTACACATTTTAAGAAAATAAATATAGAATTTACGAAAAGGTGATTAGCAGTGCTAATCGCCTTTTTTGTTTTCATACAAACCGAATGTAAATTTTATATTAAGCAAAGCTGTTTACAACAGAACATACTTAATATATTATTAATACGGCCTTAACTCAGCAAAAACATATGTTCATTTACTTTGCTTAAATAAATTAAAACAATAAAACACAACAACAATGAAAAAATCATTTTTTGCAATGGCTGCAATATTAGGACTTGCTTTAACAAGCTGTAGTTCTGACGACAACAACAAAAGCGATGAGAACAAAAGTACTTTCGTTTTAAAAGTTGACGATTTAAAAGGTAACATCAATGACGGTACTGTAACTTTAGACCCTACTCAAACTTACACTTTAACTGGAGGTTTAGTTGTTAAAGGAGGAGCAACTTTAGTTATTCCTGCTGGAACAACTATCAAAGCTTCTGCAACAGCAGATCCAACATCTTTATTTATTGCTGTAGAAAGAAATGCTAAAATAAACGTAAATGGTACTGCTGCAAAACCTGTTATCATGACATCTGCAAAAGCAGTTCCAACTGAAGGAAGCTGGGGTGGATTAATTATCGCTGGTAATGCTAAAGTAAACACTGGAGATAACGGTACATCTGAAGTTGGTTCTTTAAGCTACGGTGGTACAAATAACACTGACTCTTCTGGAAATATTAACTTCTTAAAAATTTCTTACACTGGTTCTAAATTCTCTACAACTAAAGAATACAATGGTGTATCTTTCTTTGGAGTAGGTTCTGGAACTATAGTATCTGATATCTACACTTACGAAAGTGGTGATGACGGAATTGAATTTTTTGGAGGAACTGTAAACGCTACTAACTTAGTAATCGTTAACTCTTATGATGATTCATTCGATTTTGCTGATGGATGGCAAGGTTCTGCAACTAATGTTTACATCAAAGGTGTATCAAAAGCTGCTATTGAAGGATCAAACAACGAAAAAAGCCCAGGTGAAGCTACTCCTGTAACTACTGGAAAATTAGTTAACTTTTCTATCATCAAAGGTGGTGCTGCTTTCTTAGCTGACGAAAAAACTATCAACTTTAAAGATGGTGGTGGAAAACAAGCTTACACAAATTTCTATGTTGATAATGATATGCCATCTGCACTTATCAAAATATCATCTACTGATGCTGCTGCTGCTAAAAACATTGCTGATGGTTTCTTTACAATCGAAAACTACAGCTTTGGCGCTGCAATGACAAACACAACTGGCCCTAAATTATCTGGAACTGTTGGTGCAGCAACTGGAGCTGGTGCTGGTGCTGAATTACCATCTTGGGCTAGCTGGACTAAATAATAAAAAGTATTTAGTTTCCCTATAAGACTACTATTTGGTCCGTTGGTTTCTAATAACTTAAAATACAAAATGTTAAAAACATCCTAAATATTTAGGATGTTTTTTTTTGGTGTAATTCTTGTAATTTTTTTTGTATATTTACAATATCCAAATATACGCGATGGCAAAAAACTACTTTTATATTACATTCTTATTGGCTTTTTTCTTTACTGTAAGTGTCTCGGCACAAGACAGTAAGCAATTACCAAAGACTCAAGACGCTACAGGCATTGAGGGTCTCAGCTTGTACCCTAACCCAGTGGTAAACGGAAAAGTATATATTACTTCAAAAAATGATTTTGATAAAGAAGTCATTGTTTTCGACATCTTAGGCAAGAAAGTATTACAAGCGCATTTAACTACAAAAGAATTAAACGTTTCAGACTTAGTTCCCGGCGTTTACATCATAAGAATAAGCGAGCAAAATGCAACAGCAACACGAAAACTCATTATTCGATGAATTTTTTAAAAAGCTCCTTTTAGGAGCTTTTTTAGTTTAAAGTCGCAGCCATTGTTTGCAGTTTCTGCAATGCAGTAAAACTGGCAGCTGAAAACCGAGACTGAAAACTAAAAATTAAATATCTTTGCACAAAAAAGTTTTGATTACAGCCAGCGATATATTTACGATTTCAAGCCATAAACAATTTGAAAAAACAGCATTAAAAGTGTTTCGTTTTCAATATGCGAATAATGTAGTATATCGTGACTTCTGCGATTTCTTAAAAACAGATGTTCAACAAGTAAAATCACTACAGCAAATCCCTTTTTTACCCATTCAGTTTTTCAAAAGTCATAATGTTGTTTCGAATGAAAATACTGCCGAAGTAACTTTTACCAGCAGCGGTACAACCGGAATGATCACCAGCAGACATTTAGTGACCGATGTTTCCTTATATGAGGAAAGTTACCGCAAAGGTTTTTCTCAGTTTTACGGCAATATCGAAGATTACGTTGTTTTAGCACTTTTGCCGTCCTATTTAGAACGCGACGGCTCTTCGCTTATTTACATGGTCGAAGACTTAATAAAACTATCTAATCAGCCTGACAGCGGGTTTTATTTACACAATCACGACGACTTAATTAAAAAGCTGACTGAATTAGACGAATCTGGACAAAATGTAATTTTAATTGGTGTTACTTATGCTTTATTAGATTTAATTGAAAAACATCAATTCAATCTTCAAAATACCATAATAATGGAAACCGGAGGAATGAAAGGAAAACGTAAAGAAATGATTCGGGAAGAACTACATGAAATTCTTTGCGAAGGTTTTGGCGTTTCCTCTATCCATTCAGAATATGGAATGACTGAACTCTTAGCGCAGGCCTACTCTTTAGGCGAGGGTGTTTTTGAGTGCCCCTCATGGATGCATATTTTGGTGCGAGATCCAGAAGACGCTTTAACTTACATTCAGGATGGAAAAACCGGCGGTATCAATGTTATTGATTTAGCCAATATCAATTCCTGTTCCTTCATTGCTACACAAGATTTAGGTAAAAAAAATCCCAACAACTCTTTTGAGGTATTAGGACGTTTTGACAATTCTGATATCCGAGGCTGTAACCTGATGGTTTTATAAACATCCCTTCCTTATTATATTCTCTTTATTTTTTTATTCGTAAGAATATACTCAATTTAATAACCTACAGTTAATATAGAAAAAATACTACATTTATATTTAAAATATACTTTTAAAGTAACATTTTAAATATAAAAAATTATGAAAAAAATTACTTTCTTAGTGCTTATTTTTATAAGCAGTATTACGAGCTGGTCTCAAACGTACAAATTTCACACCCTTCAGGATTTAGGTCCAAACATTGAAATAGCTATTTCTGCCGGATGTGCTCAACGTGTCACAGTTGGACCAAATAGAGATGTTAATCTAAATCAAAGTTTTAAATTGGAAGTTGGTAAAATTTACAAATCAGACCTTATTTTGGGTTCAACTTCCGGATCAAGATACTACAGAGTACTTTACGCTGTAGATTATTATCTTGACAAAGGAAGTGATATAGATGAGCCCGCTAACTTTGAACTAATTCCAGATTTATGCAATTCTTTGTCATGGAAATACATTAGACCAATCTTACTAGGCTCAAATATACAAGAAGCTCAAGCTAACTTTTGCTCTAATCTAACCGCTAACACAATTAGAGAAAAAGTAAATATCAAAACAGAAAAACCTTTAAATATGGGAGATGTATATTTGATGGATTTTGGAAAAGGTGCCAATTATTATTTAATTACAGCATCAGATATAGAAGCAGGAGATAGTGAGTATCAACTTGACCCAACAAACGGTAACATTTTTTCACCAGTTACTTTCAATTGTCAAAAACCAGACATTCAAGCAGTAGCAGTTGGGTTTTCTGATTATACCGATTCTTATCGTGGATCAAAAAAAACTGCAGCATATTCTATAAGAAACATAGGCTCAAGTATTCAAAGTGCCAATACAACTTTTTCACTTTATCTTTGTACATCCAGGAATTACATAGATGGTAGCGACACCTTATTATATACTGAAGCTGTTAGTCCTATTAGCGCAAATGGAAATTTTGTCTCGAGCATGTCCTTTACAATTCCTAACACAGTTAGCAATGGTAAATATTATTTAAATGTAAAGGCGACCAATAGCGAAGACTTTAATGTATATAATAACATAGTGTCATCACCATCTAAAATAACTATCATAAACGGAACCCCTCCGACAACACCTGCACCTACTCCAACACCAACACCTACTCCAACAGGCAAACCAGATCTAATTATAGATCCTAACAATACAATTGTATTTAGTGATTGTTTTGACTGCCCTGGAGCATTAAGTGATTTAAAAGGAAAGAGACATAGAATAAGTAACCAGGCCGGATCAATAAAATTACCATTAATATCTGTTAAAAATATTGGAAATGCCCAATCGTCCAAAACAAACCTTAGGTTTTATCTATCATCTAACACTACTCTAGATACCGCAGATCAAAAATCCAGTGGAAATACTATAACAATAAACACCATTAACGCAGGAGAATCTTATGTGATGCCCGGAGGCAGTATTTTTTCTACTGATTTTGGTAACATTGGAGCTACATTTACTGGAAATTGGAACATTCTTATGGTTGTTGACGATTCTAAAACAATTACAGAATCAAACGAAAACAACAATGTAACAGTTATTCCTGTAACTTTTTACAATCCATTTGCAAAAATAGCACCAGATACACTACAATCTAATTTAGATTTTGAAGATACAGTACAGCCTTATTCTATAAACGTTTACAATTTTGAAGGACAAAAAGTTCTAACAAAAGAAGTTAACTCTAAAGAAGAAGAAAACAAATCGTTAGGTTCATTAAAAAGTGGTATCTACATTATTAAATCTAAAAACGAGACCCGAAAAGTTCTTAAATAAGAACAACTATTAAATAGAAAAGCATCCTTACTCAGGATGCTTTTTTTATTGTATAAATCATGATACGAATTAAACCACTCTAATCACAAAATAATTCTTTTTACCGCTTTGTAATAACACAAACTGATTATTGATTAAATCATTTGCCGTTAAAACAAAATCTTCTTTAATTTTTTCTCTGTTTACAGAAATTGAATTAGCCGTTAAAGCTCTTCTTGCTTCTCCGTTTGATTTAAAGAAACCCGTTTTTTCGTTTAAAACTGTAACGATTTCCAACCCATTTTCTAAATCTGCTTTTGCGATTTCAGCCTGAGGAACTCCGTCGAAAACTTCTAAGAATGTTGCTTCATCTAATTTCTTTAAATCTTCAGCAGTTGAATTTCCAAATAAAATATTCGAAGCCTGAATTGCTTTTTCTAACTCTTCTTTGCTATGAACAAAAATTGTAATTTCTTCTGCTAATTTCTTTTGTAGAATTCTTAAATGCGGTGCCGCTTGATGCTCAGCAATCAAACCATCAATAGTTTCTTTATCTAAAAAAGTAAAGATTTTAATATATTTTTCAGCATCAGCATCTGTAGCATTTACCCAAAACTGGTAAAATTTATAAACAGAAGTTTTGTCAGCATCCAGCCAAACATTTCCTCCTTCAGATTTACCAAATTTAGATCCGTCTGCTTTTGTGATTAATGGCGTTGTTAAAGCAAAAGCTTTTGCGTTTTCACCGCCCATTCTGCGTACTAATTCTGTACCAGTGGTAATATTTCCCCATTGGTCGGAACCTCCCATTTGCAAAAGGCAGTTATTGTTTTTATATAAATGATAAAAATCGTATCCCTGAATTAATTGATAAGTAAACTCTGTGAAAGACATTCCTTCCCCTTCGCCATTAATTCTCTTTTTAACAGAATCCTTCGCCATCATATAATTTACCGTAATACGTTTTCCAACTTCACGGGCAAAATCAATAAACGAGAATTCTTTCATCCAGTCATAGTTATTAACCATAACCGGTGCATTTGCTTCTTTTGAATTAAAGTCCAAGAAACGAGACAAAACACTTTTGATTCCGGCAACGTTTTTAGCCAAAGTTTCTTCGTTCAACAAATTTCTTTCGTCAGATTTTCCAGAAGGATCTCCAATCATTCCGGTCGCACCGCCCACAAGAGCAATTGGCTGATGACCAAAATTCTTTAAATGAACCAATAAAATAATCTGAACCATACTGCCTATATGCAATGAATCTGCTGTTGGATCAAAACCAATATAGGCGGATGTTACCTCTTTTAGCAATTGTTCTTCCGTTCCTGGCATGCTATCATGGTATAAACCGCGCCACTTTAATTCTTCAACTAGATTCTTCATTTTTTAAAATATTTTGCGCAAATATAATCAATGGTAATGGCAATATCAAAAACTTATGCTGCTAAGGCACAAAGGCACAAATATTATTAAAAAACAAAAAAACTTTGCGCCTTTGTGTCTTTGTGGCAAAAACCAAAAAACTTATATTTACAAAATGATATTAGTAACTGGCGGAACAGGTTTAGCAGGCTCACATTTATTGCTTCATTTAATAGAAAATGGAGAAAATGTTCGGGCTGTTTACCGAAACGAAAGCAATATTCAAAAAGCAAAATCAGTTTTTGAATTGTATAAAAAAGCGGATTTATTTGAAAAAATAGAATGGATTGAAGCCGATATTTTAGATGTTCCTGCTTTAGAAATTGCTTTCGCAGATATTGACTACGTTTATCACTGCGCCGCTTTAATTTCATTTGACCCAAAAGATGAAGAAGCACTTCGAAAAATCAATATCGAAGGTACGGCCAATATGGTTAATTTTTCGATTGCGAAAGAAGTTAAAAAATTCTGTTTTGTGAGTTCAATTGCCGCACTTGGAGATTTAGCTCCGCACGAAACCTACATTACAGAAGAAACCGACTGGAATCCTGAAAAACCACACAGCGATTACGCTATTTCGAAATATGGTTCCGAAATGGAAGTCTGGCGCGCACATCAAGAAGGTTTAGATGTAATCATTATAAATCCGGGAGTTATTTTAGGACCAATTCCTAAAGAAAAAAACAAACAGCAGGGAAGCGCAGAGTTATACACAAAAGTGGCCAACGGACTTTCTTTTTACACATTGGGAAGCACTGGATTTATTGCCATTGATGATGTTGTTGAAACCGCTTATCAATTAATGAAAAGCGACATTAAAAACGAACGTTTTACTTTAATTGCTGACAATATTGTTTTTAAAGATATTCTTGACACAATTGCAGATGCTTTACAAGTTAAGAAACCACACATTCATGCAAAACCATTTTTCATGAATTTGCTTTGGATGGCAGATGGTATTTTTTCGACTTTATTTTTCCAAAAAAGAAGTCTTACACATGCAACTGCAAAAGCTTCTTATTCAAAAAACCTGTATTCAAATGAAAAAATAAAAACCGCTTTGGGAACGGTTTTTTTAGATGTGCATCAATATATAAAAGACATTTCGAAGTTATAGAATTATCTTCTTAATTTGCTTTTTGAATTTTTGATCGAATCGATGTTTATTTGTTTTGGTATTATCTTTTTGATTGAGTCTTTCGAAATTTCTTTCTTTTTCTTTTTGGCTTTTTTATCTTCAATTACAACAATCGAATCTGTTGCTCTTTGAACTTTGGCTAATCTCTTCCCTACCTCATCAAACATGTCTTTATAATTCTCATAATCTGCTGCATAATACATATTGTTTTGCGCAAACTGTAAACTATCCACTTTATATTTTTTTAAAATAAATTTTGTTGGATTTGTTTCTGTAGAATCTATAAGCTGCGGATGCTGATATTTCATCGCTTCCAACAGAGACAAATCATACATAATATCAATCATTTTATCTTTCTCAATAAGTTTTGCAGGCTGTTTTACAACTTCCTTTTTACAACTTACAGAAAGAAACAAAACTAATAGTATTACTAAACAATTCTTCATTTTAGCTTTTTATCTGTCAAACAATAAACGTTTTCCGGCGCGGATATCTTTTACTTTAAAATTATTGTAAACCAGTTCTCCGTTTACAAAAGTATGCGTAATTCTCGATTTAAAAGTCGTGTTTTCAAATGGAGACCAGCCGCATTTGTATAGAATATTATCTGAATTTACCCTCCAAGGCAGACTCGGATTTACAATAACCAAATCGGCAAAGTAACCTTCTTTAACAAAACCTCTTTTTTCGATTTTAAAAATCTTAGCCGGATTATGGCACATTTTCTCCACAATTTTCTCTACGCTGATTTTACCTTGGTGATGCGCCTCAAACATTGCCACAACTGCGTGCTGCACAAGCGGACCTCCAGAAGGTGCTTTTAAGTACGACTGTAATTTTTCTTCTTTAGTATGCGGTGCATGATCTGTTGCAATAACATCGATACGTCCGTCATTTAAAGCTTTCCAAAGTTCAGCTCTGTCGTGTTCTGTTTTTACAGCAGGATTCCATTTAATGAAATTTCCTTTTGTTTTGTAATCTTCATCAGTAAACCAAAGATGATGTACACAAACCTCAGCTGTAATTTTTTTATCTTCTAATGGAATTTTGTTCGTAAACAATTCCATTTCTTTTGCTGTAGAAAGGTGAAAAATATGCAAACGTGCTCCTGTTTTCTTTGCCAAAGCTACCGCTTTTGAAGACGAAAGATAACAAGCCTCGGCGCTTCTAATTAAATTATGCGCCGTTACCGGAACATCTTCACCATATTTTTCTTTGAATTCTGCTAAATTGTTCTGAATTGTAGTTTCATCTTCACAATGCACCGCAATTAACATTGGCGTGCTTGAAAAGATTCTCTCTAAAGTCGCTTCATTATCAACCAGCATATTTCCTGTTGAAGAACCTAAGAAAATCTTAATTCCGGCAACATTTTTTGGATTTGTTTTTAAAACTTCTTCCAGATTATCATTTGTTGCACCCATCATAAACGAATAATTCGCAAATGATTTTTCGGCAGCAATTTGGTATTTATCTTCTAATATTTCCTGAGTAACTGCATTAGGAACCGTATTGGGCTGTTCGATGAAAGAAGTAATACCTCCCGCAATTGCTGCTCTCGATTCAGATTCAATATCACCTTTATGCGTTAAACCCGGCTCTCTAAAATGCACCTGATCATCAATTGCTCCGGGCATTAAAAAACTTCCTTCGGCATCTATAACAATACAATCCGAAGTTTTTAAACTGATACTGTCGGCCACTTCAACAATTAAATCATTTTCGATCAAAACATCTCCGTCAAAAATAGATCCCTCGTTTACAATTTTGGCGTTTTTTATTAAAATCCTATTCATGTTCTATCTTATAATGTATTGACTAATTTTTTTAATCGCAGAGAAATTACTCCCAGAATTGCTTCTTTTATAATGGCATTACTCATTTTTGAAACGCCTTTTGTTCTGTCTGTAAAAATAATCGGGACTTCTTTTATTTCGAATTTAGAACAATAAGTCCTGTACTTCATTTCGATTTGAAACGCATATCCAACAAACTTTATTTTATTCAGATTTATTTTCTCTAAAACTTCTCTTTTATAACAAACAAAACCTGCTGTTGCATCGTGAATTTTCATTCCGGTAATAAATTTTACATATACCGATGCAAAATATGACATTAATACCCGGCTTAAAGGCCAGTTCACCACATTTACACCTGTAACATAACGTGAACCAATGGCTAAATCGGCTCCTCCAAAATGACAGGCATCATATAACTTTTCAAGATCATTTGGGTTGTGTGAAAAGTCGGCATCCATCTCAAAAATAAAATCATAATTGTGTTGTAATGCCCATTTAAAACCATGAACATATGCGGTTCCCAAACCCGCTTTTTTAGCTCTTTTTTCAAGAAACAATCTTTCAGGATATTCTTCCTGCAAAGCGATAACTTTATCAGCCGTATGATCTGGGGAATTATCATCTATTATTAAAAGATGAAAAGGTTTATGCTGCGAAAGAACGGCTCTTATTATACTTTCTACGTTCTCTATTTCGTTATAAGTGGGAATTATGACAATACTATCATTCATTTTTTTCTCGGTAATTTCACCGCAAAAGTAAACTTTTTATAGCATTCGGTTCATAATAAATACATAATAAAAGTATTGATACAAAAAATTACTAATTTTGTGACGCTATGATTGAACACCTTCATCCACGAATTATCGAAAACAAAGACTGGGCAACGGCTTTATTTGTCCTTACCTTTGCCGTTGTTGCAATGACAAAATCTGCTTATGAAACTCGTTTTACCGAATTCAGCAAGCTTATTTTTTCAGATAAATATGCAAAAATCTATCGCGATAACAGCCACATGAAAAGCAGTTTTACAGTTGGCTTATTTTTCGTTCAGGTTATTTCGTTTGCTTTCTTCATTCAGCTTACGATGAACACTTTTGGAAATGCCTCAAAAACCGACTGGGTTTTGTTTATTCAAATTGCCACTTTCCTGCTTTATTTTATTCTGGCAAAATACTTAGTTGAGAAAATTGTTGCGGCTTCATTCAACATTGACGACTTTGTAGAGCTTTTTAATTTGCAAAAAGTTACTTACAGAACTTATATTGGCGTTTTAATCCTTCCAATTAACGCTATTTTGTTTTATTATGACAATATTCCAACGATTGTACCGCTTGCTATCATTGGTATCTCACTGTGTATCAGTCTGTATTCGTATTTTATTTCAATTAAAACATATCAAAACGTAATAATCGGCAAGTTATTTTATTTTATTTTATATCTTTGCGCTCTTGAAATAGCGCCTTATTATTTTCTATATTATTGGATTACAAAAGGGAGTGCTTAGAAAATGTTTATAATATGAAAGTGAAAACAATTTTGGTGTCACAGCCTGAACCTAAAGTGGAGAATTCTCCTTACTTTGAGCTCCAACAAAAACACAAAATAAAAATTGATTTCAGACCATTTATTCATGTGGAAGGGGTTAGCGCAAAAGAGATTCGATTACAAAAAATCGATCTTAATCATTACACTGCGATCATTTTAACAAGTCGAAATGCTGTAGATCATTTTTTTAGAGTGGCTGATGAAATGCGTTATAAAGTTCCTGAAGGATTGAAATATTTTTGTCAATCTGAAGCTGTAGCATTTTATCTTCAAAAGTATGTTGTTTACAGAAAACGTAAAATTTACGTTGGGGCAAAAGATTTTGCAGATTTATCTCCTCTTATTAAAAAGTACAAAGACGAGAAGTTTTTACTTCCTGCATCTGACCAATTAAATGCTGATGCACCTGTCACATTAAACGGCTTAAAAGTTGATTGGGCACAAGCCATTTTTTACAGAACTGTAATGAGTGACTTATCTGATCTTGCTGATGTTTATTATGATGTTTTAGCGTTTTTTAGTCCAACTGGAATTAAATCTTTATTTAAAAACTTCCCGGATTTCCAACAAAACAACACCAGAATTGCTGTATTTGGAAGCACAACTCAAAAAGAAGCTTTAGATCACGGTTTAAGAATTGATATTCTTGCTCCAACTCCTGAAACTCCTTCTATGACAATGGCTTTAGAAAAATATATTGCAGAAGCAAACAAAGGAAAATAACCTTAAAAAATATACAATTTTAAAAATCCAAATTCCAACTAATCATTGGGATTTGGATTTTTTGTTTTCAATCAATTCTTTATCTCCTTGCGTTTAACATGATTGAAACCACGGGTTATATTTTTAGAATTGGGACTCGACCGACAGCGAATAAACGAAAAAATTTAAAAAATTGAAATTTCATTATTAAAAGCCTTTTAACTACATTTGATTTCTATTCCAAACCCAAATCACTAGAAATAGTTTCAAATTTTAAGTTATGAAAATTAATTCCCTATTAATTGAAATCGACGGTATCGACAAAGAAATCCTTCGCTATTTAATGGACGATGCCCGAAAACCTATTTTACAAATCGCTAATAAAATTGGCATTTCGGGAGCTGCAATTCATCAGCGATTAAAAAAGCTCGAACAGTCCGGTGTAATTTCAGGATCTAAGTTTACTGTAAATCCAAAAGTTTTGGGTTATAATACTATGGCGTTTGTGGGAGTTTATCTTGACAAAGCTTCCCGAAATTCTGAAGCCGTAAAAGATCTAAAAAAAATACCTGAAGTTCTGGAATGCCATTATACAACCGGAAATTGGTCGGTTTTGATAAAAATTATCTGTCGCGATAACGAACATTTAATGCAGCTTCTAAATACAAAAATTCAGGCCATTGAAGGAGTTTCAAGAACTGAAACTTTTATCTCCCTGGATCAGCAGATTGACAGGCAGATTCAATTGTAAAATTAGAGAATGAGGCAATATGATACTTAAATAATCCGACCTGAAATGACAAACATTCGACCTGAAATTAAAACACTGCTATTTTTTGCAGCTTATTTTATAGCTTTTATCCTTATAAAGACATTTCAGCCACATGGCAGTCCACACGCACCCAACATAAGTGACATTTTTTTCTTATTGTCAATTCCGGCAAGTATAATCTACAGCCTATTTCTTCTTTACAAATTTTTCAAATCTGGCAATAGAAATTATGTAAATGCCATATTTGTAGTTACCGCATTATGGGTTATATTTTATAATTTATTAAAATACGTAATCTATTAAATAACAAAACCCGACAGATTTAAAAACCTGTCGGGTTTGCTATACATTATCTAATTGACTAATTATCTAATTAATTTCTTCTGTTTGAATAAATCGAGATATAGTACAACAACGTAGCGATAGACCCTAAAGCCGCAACAACATACGTTCTTGCTGCCCATTTTAAGGCATCTTTTGCTCCGGCTTGTTCTTCTTGCGTCAACATATGTTTATTTTCAAGCCAGGCCAATGCTCTGTTACTTGCATCGTATTCTACAGGTAAAGTAATAATTGAAAACAATGTTGTTACCGCAAAAATTATAATTCCCACTAAAAGCAATTGCGGAAAAGTTCTAATCATCAAAATTCCGGCTAACAAAATCCACTGCATAAAGTTAGAAGCTACACTAACAATTGGCACTAGTTTAGAACGCATTGTTAACCATTCGTAACCAATAGCGTACTGCACTGCATGACCACATTCGTGTGCTGCAACAGCCGCTGCCGCTGCATTACGATGATTGTAAACTGCTTCACTTAAATTCACCGTTTTATCTGACGGATTGTAATGATCGGTTAACTGACCCGGAGTCGAAATAACACGAACATCTCTAATTCCGTTATCAGCAAGCATTTTTTCAGCGATTTCTGCACCACTCATTCCGTTTCGTAATTGCAGTTTAGAATATAATTCGAATTTACTTTTAAGTTTTGAACTCACCATCCAGCTAAACAACATAATAGCTCCGGCAAGTATTAAATATCCACTTCCCATATTTTTACTTTTTTTGATTGAAATTTAAAGTTACGAAAGAAACAGCAATTTCTGAACCAAAATCAAAAAATGTCATTTTGACATTTTATAAGACAAAATTTCAATCTAAAAGGTTATTTTTTAAAAGCAGTGTAATCAATTCTGCAACATTTTTGGTTTTATACTTTTGAAGAATATTTCGTCTGTGTGTTTGAACCGTTAAAAAGCTTAAAAAAAGCTCATCGGCAATTTCCTGAGTTTGTTTTCCTTTTGAAAGTAAAAGCGCAATATCTTTTTCCCTTCTGCTTAAACTAGGAATAGTATCCAAATCTTCAGATAAAGGCTGGCTTACAATTGTTTTTACTTCATCACTAAAAACAATTTCGCCTTCAATTGCTTTATTAATACAGTTTTTAAATTCTTCAAACGAAGCGCTTTTTAAAATATAACCATTCCCTCCATTTTGAATAAACTGCATCACCAGGCTTCTTTCAGACTGACTGCTCATCCCGATAACTATCACCTGAGGAAATTTTTGTTTAATGGCTTTACACAAATCAATACCGGTAACTACGGGCAGAAAAATATCCATTAAAACCAGATCGACTTCGTTGTTTTCGATATAATCGAGAAGTAAAGCTCCAGATTGCATTTTCTCAACAATTTCAATATTATCAAGATCTGACAACAGACCAGAAATTCCAGAAATCACAATTGGATGATCATCGACCACAACCATTTTATATTTTTTACTCATTTTCCTGTTTTTCGTTTATTACATTCACTTCTATATAAACGGAAGTTCCCTGATTTATTTTACTGTCGATTTCTAATTTTCCGCTTAAAAATTCTACTCGGTTATTAATATTCTTTAATCCCATTCCGTTTTTTCTTTTTGCTTCGGCAACATTAAACCCTACTCCATTGTCCTCAACCGTAATAAAAAACACATCTTTATTTTGAG
Organism: Flavobacterium sp. HSC-32F16; assembly: GCF_024171645.1. Classification (GTDB taxonomy): domain Bacteria; phylum Bacteroidota; class Bacteroidia; order Flavobacteriales; family Flavobacteriaceae; genus Flavobacterium. The sequence goes on from NZ_JALKAC010000005.1 coordinate 96,786, forward strand.
AACAGGAGACCAAAACCTGCGATGCTTTTGCATATTTTAAAGCATTATTCACCAGTTCCTGAATAATCCTGTAAATCATGATTTCGTAGTTTTTAGGCAGTCTTGATTTTTTATTAACTAAATACTGATATTCAATTTTAGTAACCGAATTTGAATTGGCCGCACATAAATCTCTTAAAGCGTGTTCCAAGCTGAGTTCCAGTAAAGTTTCAGGCATTAAATTCTGCGAAATATTTCGAAGTTCTTTAATTGAATTATCTAAAAGAGTATCCACATTATTTACTGTTTCGGCATTCTCTTTTTTAGCCAGATTCAAATGAATCTTCACTCCCGAAAGCATACTTCCAAGTCCATCGTGTAAATCTCTGGCGATTCTTTTTCTTTCCATTTCTTCACCCTGAATCAAAGCTTTAGAAACTGAAAGCTTATGACGATCTTCAAAAGAAGATAATTCCTGCTTAAGATTAATTTCTTTTTGGGCGCTTAATTTCTTTTGATTTTTATTGAAAAGCCACAGAAATAAAATAATTAAAAGTAAAAGAAAAGACAATCCGGCAAATAACACCGAATTTAATCGATTGTTATACACCAGTAAAGCCGCCTTATCGTTTTGTGATTGCAGTAAAGTGATTTTTTTCTCGCTTTCGGCCTTTTTATATTTGGCTTCAAGCTCTACAATTTCACTTTTAAACTTTGTACTGTTTAAACTATCATTTAAAGCATTGTATTTATGAGAATAATAATATGCTTTATCAAATTCTTTGGTAGCATTATACACTTTGGCCAATTCACTGTAGTAATTCTTCTTATCTACTACAAAAGGAGTGTTTTCTAAAAGATAATCGAGATTTTTCTTTGCCTTATCATAATTCTTGAGTTTAAAAAGCACTTCATATTCAGCAAATTTTAATCGGTTTAAGGCAATTGCATTTTGGTGTTTTTCTGAAGATTTAATTCCTTTTCCATAACTTTCCAAGGCACTTTCGCTTTTATTTAGTTTGGCATAATATAGTCCTTCAGAATAATAATAAGAATCATTTAAGTTCGATTCCGGAAAATTTTTTAAGGTCGAAAATGCTTTATCCAGCACTTTTTTAGCATCATAAAAATGTTGTAATTCGACTAAATTTTCGGCATTAATAATATAAGTCTCCATTTTTGACTCGGCGGCCGTTGGAGATTTTTTAATGGCCCTTTCTATATATTTTTGAGCTTCATTTAAATACTCACTTGCTTTTTCACGTTCGCTGTTATTCATAAAAATAATAGCTACAGCTTTATATAATCCGCTTATAAGTTCGTAATCACGGCTTTTTTTGGCAGCAGGAATGGCTTCATTAATTAGCAGTTTCATGTAAACCTTTTCATTATTCTTACGTTGCTGCATGATACCGTAATTCTGCAGAATAATAGCGCGGATTCGAAAAGCTTCCGTATTAAAATATTTTTTCAGCTTCTCATTTCCTTCAAGCAGTGTTTGTTCGAAGCCTTCAACATCCCCTTTTTCCAGAAAACCAGACGAATTATAAAAGATACCGGCATCTCGTAAAAACGGGAACTTGTCTTTTAGCTTATTTGCCTGTGCTAAATATTCCTTTGACTTTTTACTATCCTGAACCATCAAATATAACTTTGACAGCTTAAAACTGTAAAGACATTTTATACTATCTGATTTTGTGTATTTGGTAATGTTGGCAATACTGTCAATGTACGCAGAATCATCATCTAAAGAAAGAATAACCTGTGAATGGGATAAGGCGGATAAAAATAGAAATAGTGTAAGTAAATAGATTTTCTTCATAGAGAGCGGCATTTATTCAAATTTATCAAATTAAAAATCTTTTCAAAAAGAAATTTTTCAATTTTACCTGATATCAGGTAATGCAAAATGCATTTTATCAGGTATTGCTACCTCTCTAATTTGAATTTAAATTTGTTTAAGATTATTAATTAAAATATTTAACCATGAAATCAATTTTGAAAACAGCGGCGCTTGTACTGACTCTTGCTTTTACAGCAGTTTCTTGCAGCAGCGATAATGACAATGACAATGGTAACAACTCCGGTACAGGATCACGAGATGTAAAATATGAAGTAACAGGAAATTTTACTGGAAAAATGGATGTGTCTTTTTTGGAAAAAAGCGGTGCACCTCTTATTGAAGATCTTACCAAGCTGCCTTGGACTAAAGAGTTTACAGCTGATGCCGGAAGCGACGGAGCACTATTACACACAAGCGGTTATGGTGGAACTCAAGGACAGACTTTGACAGCTAAAATCTATGTAGGTGGAAAAGTAGTTTCAGAATTAACCGGAACTGCAAACAGCGAAGGAATTATTGTAGTTCATACCAAAACTTACGTATTCCCAAGATAACACTTTAGGATTAGAATTTAATATTTTTTTGTTTTTGGAAAAAAGAAAGCTTCACAATTTGTGAAGCTTCTTTTTTATAACTTCAACTGATTATTGATTTCTTCAAACTTCTCAATCAGGCTGTTTAATTTTTCCTGCTGTTTTTTAATTTGTTTCGGTCGAAGATAAAACCAATTGAACAACATCCACAATAAAGTAATTCCATACGTTAAACCTGCTCCCAAAAGCGTCATTCGGCTTGCGTATTCGTACATATACAAACAAATCCCAGCTGTTAAAGCTATAAAGTAAAAACTCATCATTTTGGTTTGTAAAAACTGCTGCTGCTTCTTAATTAAAATCAGCTTTTGCAAATAGTCCTGATTTGTCTGCGCTGCATCGATATCTTTAAATTCAGCCAATAATTTATTGTACACAAACATATAAATGGCCATTGCCAAAATAGTAAACACAATTCCTATTTTAGTCGAAATAAACTGCGGCTGATAATATATCCAGATAAAGATTATAAAAGCACTTGTTGCAAAAAGCAATATATTGGTAATCCATAAACTTCTTAAAGCTGCTTTTTTAAATTTACTAACTCGCAAAAGCAAATCTTTCATGTCGGGCTGATTTACAGATTGTTTTTTCCATAAATCTTTAAAATCTATATTGTTATCGTTGTCCATTTTCCTTAAATTTTTGAGTCAGTTTTTCTTTTATTCTGTGAATTTTCACTCTAACATTGGCTTCAGAAAGGCCGACAATTTTTGCAATTTCTGATTGCTTTACATCTTCTAATTCTAATGAAATAATGATACGTTCCGCCTCGGGCAGTTCTGCAATACATTGGTATAAAAACTGAATTTGCGGTTCTAATGAAGCTGGTCTTTCTTCTGAAAGATGAATTGGAAGTTCTGATTTCAGGAATCGTTTTTGCTTTTCTATCTGCCTCAAGCAATTGTTTGAAGCAATTCTGAAAATCCAGGTTCCTACAGAAGATTCATTTCTAAAGGTTTCCAGTTTCTGCCAGACAATTATAAAAGTTTCCTGAGCCAGATCCTGAGCAGCATCATAATCATTCACAAATCCCATGCAGAGCCTGAAAATTCTATCCCAATATGTTTTGTAGATTTCTTCGAATTCCATCTTAAGATTTTAAAAAAGCGTTTAATTGTGCCAAATACCAGTCTTTGTCATCATACATTATAAAATGCAGTCCTTTATTGGCATATTGAAAATTAGCAGTTTTCATATTTTTATACTGTCCTTCGATTGCCGGTTTTAAATTTATAAAATAAGATTCTAATAAAATTAACGCCGGACATTTTATCGCTGCTATTCTTTCTCTTAAATCGACATTAAAGAAATCACAATACATTTGAGCAAAGGTTGTTCTATCTGATTTTACACTCCAATCGACAACCATTTCCTGTTTTGATTTATCTTCTAAAAGTCTTGGCATAGTTTGTTTCTGCATATCGTAAAACTGTTTTTCGTTCATCGCAGCCATTTGTGCAACCATAGGCGAACAATCATTATTTTCTTTTGATTTGAAAGACGGATCGCTCAAAGCAGCCAAACACGGAAGCGCATCAACCACTACAATTCCCCCAATCAAATCTGGATAATCTGCTGCAATGGCAAGCGCAAGTCCGCCGCCCATACTATGACCAACAAGAATAGGTTTTTCGATTTTATTGTCTTTGATGTATGCTGCAATTCCCTTTTTCCAATTTTCGAATGAAGGGTTTGGCTGTGGTTTTACCCCAGCAAATCCAGCCATCGTAAGTGTATAACAGGTAAAATCTTTTTCGAATACTGTTTTGGTTTCGCTCCAGACTTGTCCAGAAGAAGCAAATCCTGGAATAAAAACTATAGATTGTTTGCCGCTTCCGGTTTTAAGAACTTCAAAAGGATATGATTTTGTTTGTGCAAAAACATTTAAACATAATGCTGAGAATAAGAATGCGATTATTAAGATATTATACTTTTTCATTTTTAATAGTTTTAAGTTGTTAATTAAATCGGATCCATGCTTTGGATACTAGAACTATTAAAATGTTACAACATTTTGAAAATTTTCAATAATTAAATTCCAAATCCCAATGTTGGCGAGGGTTTTGTAGTGCAAAGTGCACGAAGGTTATTTGCTCGCAAAGACGCTAAGTCGCAAAGTTTTTTGCCACAAATTACACTAATTTTCACGAATTTATGGCAAAAAAATTTGTGCCCTTACACTTTTGCAAACAAAATAACTTTCTAAACTTTGCAAAAAACCTTAGCCCACTTTGCGTTAAAAATATACACATCATCTAAAATTAAATTCGTAAAAATTAGTGTAATTCGTGGCAAAAAAAATAAGCACAAAAAAAATCCCAAACCCCAATCGTAAAATTGGAATTTGGAATTTTTATATTGGAATTTTAAAATTAACCTACAAGGTTGATAATTTTTCCAGGAACGATAATTACTTTATTTGGTGTTCTGCCGTCCAATTGTTTTTGAGTTCTTTCGTCTTTCATTACGATTTCTTCAATTTGTTCTTTAGTTAAGTCTAAAGGCAATTCGATTGTGAAACGCATTTTTCCGTTGAAAGAAACTGGATATTCTTTATTAGTCTCCACTAAATGTTTTGCATCAAAAGCAGGAAAAGCTACTTCAGAAATTGAAGTTGTATGTCCTAACTGTGCCCATAATTCTTCTGCGATATGCGGTGCGTATGGCGAAACTAAAATAGCCAATGGTTCTAAAATCGCTCTTGAATGACAGTTTTGAGAAGACAATTCATTTACACAAATCATAAATTGAGAAACCGAAGTATTGAAAGAGAAATTCTCGATATCTTCTGCTACTTTTTTGATGGTTTTATGTAATGATTTTAAGTTGTCTTTTGTTGGTTCGTCGTTGTTTACGATTAAACCGTTATCATCAAAATACAATCTCCATAATTTTTTCAAGAAACCAAAAACTCCTGAAATTCCAGCAGTATTCCAAGGTTTTGCCTGTTCTAACGGACCTAAAAACATTTCGTACAAACGCAATGTATCAGCGCCATATTCTGCACAAATATCGTCTGGCGTTACCACATTATAGTATGATTTCGACATTTTTTCTACTTCACGACCTACAATGTATTTTCCGTTTTCGTCAAAAATAAATTCTGCTGTATTGAAATCTTCTCTCCAAGCTTTGAACTTTTCGATATTTAATTCATCTGAAGAGTTTACGAAATTAACATCAACACGAATTGGCTGTACATTTTGACCTTCAATTTTATTTTTAGATACAAAAGTATTTGTTCCTTCCAATCTATAAACATAAGCCGTTGTCCCCAAAATCATTCCCTGATTAATCAGTTTTTTGAATGGTTCTTCGGTTGGAGCGAAACCTTTGTCTTTTAAAAATTTGTTCCAGAAACGAGAATACAATAAATGTCCGGTTGCGTGTTCGCTTCCTCCAATGTATAAATCTACACTTTCCCAATACGCCAAAGCTTCTTTGCTTGCAAATTCATTTTCATTATGCGCATCCATATAACGCATCCAATACCATGAACTTCCTGCCCAGCCTGGCATAGTATTCAATTCTAAAGGAAAAATGGAAACATTGTCAACTAAATCTGTATTGACAACTTTGTTTTGTTTTGTATCCCAAGCCCAAACCGCTGCATTTCCTAAAGGAGGCAAACCGTCTTCTGTTGGTAAATATTTCTCAACTTCCGGCAAAATAATTGGCAAATGCTGCGCATCAATCATTTTTGGAAGTCCATTCACGTAATAAACTGGGAATGGTTCACCCCAATAACGCTGACGAGAGAAAACAGCATCACGCAAACGGTAATTTGTTTTACCTTTTCCCTGCCCGATTTCTTCTAATTTATAAATCGCTTTTGCTGTTGCGTCTTTGTAATTTAATCCGTTTAAGAAATCAGAACCAGCAATTTCAACGTTATCTTTTGATCCATAAGCAGCTTCTGAAATATCAACATTAGCGAAGATATTTTTAATTTCCTGCATTCCGTTCTGCCCTTTAAAGAAATTAGCAAAAGCATAATCTCTTTCGTCTCCGCAAGGAACTGCCATTACAGCACCAGTTCCGTAACCAGCCAAAACATAATCACCAATCCAAACCGGAATAGCTTCTTTTGTAAAAGGATGTTCAGCATAAGCTCCTGTAAATACTCCTGAAATCGTTTTTACATCGGCCATACGCTCACGTTCAGAACGTTTTGACGTTTTTTCGATATACGCTTCAACAGCTTCTTTTTGTTCTGGAGTTGTAATTTTAGCCACCAAATCGTGTTCTGGTGCCAAAGTCATAAAAGTAACTCCAAAAATTGTATCAGGTCTTGTTGTAAACACTTCGATTACTTCGTTGTGATTTTTCACATTAAAAGTTACTAAAGCCCCAACCGATTTCCCAATCCAGTTTCTTTGAGATTCTTTGATTGACTCACTCCAATCGATATCATTTAAACCTTGAAGTAAACGTTCGGCATAAGCAGAAATTCGCATACTCCATTGTGTCATTTTTTTTCTTATAACAGGAAATCCTCCACGCTCAGAAACTCCGTTTACAATTTCGTCATTTGCCAAAACAGTTCCTAAGCCCGGACACCAGTTTACTTCCGTTTCTGCCAAATAGGTCATTCTGTATTGCAAAAGGATTTTTTCTTTTTGATCCTCAGAATACGAATTCCATTCGTCAGCAGTAAAAATCATTACGTTATCATCGCAAACTGCTTCGACAAGTGCGTTTCCACTTTCTTCAAAAACCTTTACAAGCTCTGAAATTTCAAATGCCTGCCCTTGTTTTCTGCAATACCAAGAATTAAATAATTGGATAAAAATCCATTGTGTATGTTTGTAATAATCAGGATTTGATGTACGTACTTCACGTGCCCAGTCAAATGAGAATCCGATTTTATCTAATTGTTTTCTGTATCCGGCAATTTGTTTTCCTTCTTTATCTACACCACCATCAATATTTACACGCGTTGTATCTTCCGGACGCTGTCCTGTCTGAATTGCATATTGTTCTGCAGGCAATCCAAAACTGTCGTAACCCATTGGGTGCAAAACATTGAAGCCTTGATGTCTTTTGAAACGAGAATACACATCTGAAGCTATATAACCCAGCGGATGCCCAACGTGTAATCCTGCTCCAGATGGATAAGGAAACATATCGAGAACATAATGTTTCGGTTTTTCAGAATTATTTTTTGCTGCAAAAGTTTGATTTTCTGCCCAATATTTTTGCCATTTGGCGTCAATTTCGTTTGGATTGTATTTCATTTCTAAGTGACTAAGATTCTAAGTGACTAAGGTTCTAAGGCTTTTCACTAATTAATTAGCCGCAAATTTACATTTATTGTTGCTTGTTCCAAAGCTATTTCACTGACAAACAAATAAATTTACGTTTTACGTATTATCAATTAAGTAAAAACACGTATTATTGTAACTACTAAATACTTATTTACATTGAAAATCGATGGCAGAAAATAAGAAATATAACGTTGAAGTTCGAGTTTGGATTGAAGAAACGGAAGGTGCTTTTCTTGGTATTGGCAAAATCTGGCTTTTAGAAAATATTCGGAAAACCGGATCGATTACCAATGCTGCCAAAGAAATGAAAATGGCATATCGACAAGCGTGGCAATTGGTTGAGGAAATGAATCAGCGTGCCGAAAGTCCGCTTGTTGAAAAACTACTCGGCGGGAAAGGCGGCGGGGGCGCAAGATTGACAGAGGCTGGAGAAAAAGCTATAACTGTTTTTTATGAAGTCGAAAAACGAATCAAGGCATTTGCTCAGAAAGAAACTCAAAATCTGAAATTTTAGAATTTGAAAAATTAACCGCAAAATTCACAAAGCCTGACGTTTTTTTGGCCGCTCCCGATGGCTATCGTGAGTAATTATTTCTTTTAACTTTACTAACCTTGCATAAAACCTTGCGCACTTTGCGGTTAAATTACCTTTACTATTCAATATCAAATCGTACATTTATAGTATAAAAGTTTGTTATTAACTTTAAATAAAGAAATTCTTTATTATTTTTACCACATAATTTAAGCATACTATGAGTTCTAACTTTGATAAATTTCAAAAGCGCAGGTTAATTTCCTCTTATTTTTCAGTTGTATTAAGTGTATTCTTGGTATTATTCCTTTTGGGAGTACTAGGATTATTCATTATTAATTCTAAAAAACTGGCTGATGACTTTAAGGAAAAAATCGCCATGACGGTTTTCTTTAAAAATGAAGCAAATGACAGTGTTATCAAAGCATTTAATACTGAATTAAAAAGAGCTCCTTTTGCATTATCTTATGTTTATGTAACTAAAGAAAAAGCGGCAAAAGAACATACCGATATTATTGGTGAGGATTTCTTAACCTTTTTGGGCGAAAATCCATTGTTAAATTCATACGATATTCACTTAAAAGCAGATTACGTAGAACGTGACAGCATCCTGAAAATCGAAAGCGGTTTACGTAAAAACACTATGATTGAAGATATTGTTTATGACAAACAATTGGTTAATCTGGTAAATGATAATATCAAAAAAGTTAGTATGTGGATTTTGATTATCAGTGGTTTCCTTACTGTAATTGCCGTTTTATTAATTAACAGCTCATTGCGTTTATCTATTCACTCCAACCGATTTATTATTAAAACCATGCAAATGGTGGGCGCTACAAAATCGTTTATTCGTAAACCTTTTGTAACCCGAAGTGTAAAACTAGGAATGCTTGGTGCTTTATTGGCCATAATCGCTTTAATCGGGCTTTTATTTTATGTAGAAACAAATTTCCCCGGATTAGGAATTTTAGAAGATAAAGCTTTAATCGGGTTGGTATTATTAGCTGTTTTTGGATTAGGTGTTTTAATTACATGGGTAAGCACACACTTTGCAACGCAGCGTTTCCTTAATTTAAGAACTGACGATCTTTATTAATTTTAGATTGCAGATTTTAGCTTAAAATAAAATACCCTTCTCCCGAAGTACCGGGATCGCTCAGGGTGACAAAAAATTAAAATATCCTTTGGCTTAATCATAGGATGACAAAATAAACAAAATGAAAAACAATTTTAAAGAAGAATCACAATCAGAGCCGCATAAACAAGAATTCCTTTTTGACGGTATCAATTACAAAATTTTATTAGCTGGAATTGGCGTGATTGCATTAGGATTTATTTTAATGTCTGGAGGAGGAAGTGATAATCCAAATGTTTTTAATGAGGATGTTTTTAGTTTTAGACGTATTCGATTAGCCCCAACTACTGTTTTAATTGGTTTTGGAATCACGATTTATTCTATTTTCAAAAAATCTAAATAAAATAGGTTTAGATTTTTGTCGCCCTGAGCGAATTCAAAGGGATGCCAATCTGAAATCAAAATCTAAAATCTAAAATTTCGAATGAATACATTACAAGCTATCGTTCTTGCCATTATTGAAGGAATTACAGAATTTTTACCTGTATCTTCAACTGGACACATGATTATTGCCTCTTCTTTTTTTGGAATCGCAAAAGACGATTTTACTAAACTTTTCACCATTGTTATTCAGCTTGGTGCAATACTATCAGTTGTAATTTTATATTTCAAACGTTTTTTTCAAACTTTTGATTTTTACTTTAAACTTTTAGTTGCTTTTATTCCTGCAGTAGTCTTAGGATTATTGCTGAGTGACATTATTGACGGATTACTAGAAAACCCCGTTACGGTTGCAGTTTCTCTTTTAATTGGAGGATTGATTCTATTGAAAGTTGACGAATGGTTCAACAACCCAAATACAGCCGAAACTTCGCAAGAAATCACTTATTTACAGGCTTTAAAAATTGGATTATTTCAATGTATTGCCATGATTCCGGGAGTTTCACGAAGCGGCGCCAGTATTGTGGGCGGAATGTCTCAAAAATTATCCAGAACCACTGCTGCCGAATTTTCATTTTTTCTTGCCGTTCCAACCATGTTAGGTGCAACAGCAAAAAAATGTTACGATTACTATAAAGCTGGATTTGAATTATCACATGATCAAATCAATATTTTAATTATTGGAAATGTGGTTGCCTTTATTGTAGCGCTTTTGGCGATTAAAACCTTTATTGGATTTTTAACTAAAAACGGTTTTAAAGTTTTTGGTTATTACCGAATTATTGCCGGAATCATTTTATTATTGATTCACTTTTTCATTCACCCGCTTACCATTATATAATGACACCTGAAGAATATTTAAACGGACAAGTTTTACTAATAGACAAACCTTTAAAATGGAGTTCGTTTCAAGCTGTCAATAAATTAAAATACCTTTTAATTAATAAAGTCGGACTTCCAAAAAAGTTCAAAATTGGTCACGCCGGAACTTTAGATCCTTTGGCTACCGGTTTGTTATTAATCTGCACTGGAAAATTCACCAAAAGAATTTCAGAGCTTCAGGGTCAGGCAAAAGAATATACGGGAACTTTTTACATTGGAGCCACTACTCCATCGTATGATTTAGAAACCGAAATCGATCAGACTTATCCAACAGAACATATCGACGACGCTTTAATTCACGAAACAGTAAAACAGTTTTTAGGCGAAATTGATCAAAAACCACCTATTTTTTCGGCTATTAAAAAAGACGGAGTTCGTTTATATGAACACGCACGTGCCGGCGAATCGATAGAAATTGAAAGCAGAAAAACAACTATTCATGAATTTGAAATTACAAGAATAGAATTGCCCGAAATTGATTTTAGAGTAGTTTGCAGTAAAGGAACTTATATCCGTTCTTTGGCTTACGATTTTGGAAAAGCAATGAATTCAGGTTCACATTTAACCGTTTTACGCCGAACCAAAATTGGCGATTACGATGTGAAAAATGCGATTAATATTACTTTGTTTGAAGATAGTCTTCAATAATTTCTATAATAAGAATTCTATTTTTTTTTCTTTCTTTTATTTTTTTTCATCAGTCTCAATGCACAAGGTCAAGTAACCCAAAAGACGTATCTGTAATTTGATGTGCTTCGTCAATAACATGAAATTTAGACTATGATAATTCAGCCAGTTCTTTTATTGTTGCAATGGCAACGGAATAAAAATTGGTTATGGAATTCTTTAATAAATAATCAAATCAATATCTTCTAAAAAACAAGAAGCACATTACATGTGAATTGTAATGTGCCTACTTCCAAAAATAATGTTGTCCCATACTTGTTTGTTACTTAATAGTGAGGAACATTTTTCCCTCCAAACAAGAATGTCGAAAAAAAATCGTAAAACCTTTCGAATAACTTTTTCATAATAGTGCATTTTTTAATTGTTAATATTAAATAGACACCAATAAAAAGAGTAAATCAAAAATTAAATAATAGAAGTGGGATCATAACAGCAAGATACAAAATTTTGTCTTACAAAATACATTTTAGCAAAACATTATAATATTTGTTATCAACACATTACCACTAAACTGTTTTTAATCCGTATTACAAAAACAATCTTTTATCTATAATCGGTTGTATTTGATGTTTTCCATGATTTCGACTAATTCCTGCTGAACAGAGATTCCTTTATCTGCTAGATACCATAATTGTAAATCGGTTTTTATTTTTTCATCAATTGCTCCAACTTCTTTTTTATGTTTTGCCATTAATTCTGATGCGCCTTTGGGTCTTGGTCCCCAATCTGTTCGCACAATTCCGGCTTCTTTACAAATTACAATAACTTTTGGAATTGCTTTTCCGCCATTTGTCAAGTATTGATTCATTAATTCCTCGTTTTCATCACGAAGAACAATTCGAAGATCAATTTTTTTATTAGATTCGTGAGCCATTTTATTTAAAATAGGAAGAATCTGCGCTGCATCGCCGCACCAGCCTTCAGAAATTACAAGCCAGATATAATGATTATCCAAATGTCTTAATTTTGATATGACATCTTCAGAAATTGTAATTGTCTTTTCTAAACGGTTCATTCTAGCCTCGTTTAGTTTGGAATAATTCGTAAGACTTTCAGACTGATCGTTTCCCGTTGATTTTCCTTCAGATAATAAATCGGTAACTAATTTTCGATATTCAGCATACGAATGGCTGTTGAATAATGCTTTTGCTACAGTACTTTTCATAGAGGTTTATTTTGCTTACTATAAAATTAATAATTTTAGGAAGATGAGGGAATGACTTTTGTCACATTCGAATGAAAAAATCAAAAAAGTCTTTATAAAAATTAAAATCCAGAGAGCAATTAATTTTTTATCAACATTATTTTTAAAAATCAGAATATGTCTATATTTGCACAAATTAACGCAACACAACATGAAATATAAAAGAATTCTTCTTAAACTTAGCGGCGAGGCCTTGATGGGTGATTTACAATACGGAATTGACCCTAAAAGATTAGGCGAATATGCAGATGAAATCAAGCAGATTCACCAAAAAGGGGTAGAAATTGCGATTGTTATTGGAGGAGGAAATATTTTTAGAGGCGTTGCCGGTGCAAGCGCAGGAATGGACAGAGTGCAAGGTGATTACATGGGAATGCTTGCTACTGTTATTAACGGAATGGCTTTACAGGGCGCTCTTGAAGATAAAGGAATGAAAACGCGTTTGCAGACTGCTTTAAAAATGGAATCTATCGCAGAACCGTATATTAAAAGAAGAGCTGACCGCCACCTTGAAAAAGGAAGAATTGTAATTTTTGGTGCAGGAACCGGAAACCCATATTTTACAACTGACACTGCAGCGGTTTTAAGAGGAATAGAAATCAATGCTGATGTAATCTTAAAAGGAACTCGTGTTGATGGTGTTTACGATTCAGATCCGGAGAAAAATGCTTCGGCTGTAAAATTTGACTTCATCTCTTTTGATGATGTCCTGAAAAAAGGACTAAATGTAATGGATACCACCGCTTTTACTCTAAGCCAGGAAAATAAATTACCAATTGTTGTTTTTGATATGAACAAAATTGGAAACCTTTTGAAAATCTGCGAAGGCGAAAACATCGGAACTGTAGTAAATATTTAGGCTTCTTAGATTGTTAACCCTTAAATTTTGGGATAGATTATTAGATTTAATTAAAAAACGATACTCTTAAAACAATCTTCAAAAACATAAAAAAATAAAAAAAATGACTGAAGAAATCGATTTTATATTAGAAAGTACTGAAGAATCTATGAACGGTTCTATTGCACACTTAGAGAAAGAATTTCTAAACATTCGTGCAGGAAAAGCATCACCAGCTATGTTGGGAAGTGTTTTTGTAGATTATTATGGATCAGCAACACCACTTTCGCAAGTGTCAAAAATTAGTGTTCCTGATGCAAGAACTATTACCTTACAGCCTTTTGAAAAAAATATGCTGCAGGTTATTGAAAAAGCAATTATGATTGCTAACATTGGTTTTAACCCAATGAATAACGGAGACGTTATCATCATCAGCGTACCGCCTTTAACGGAAGAACGCCGTCGTGATTTAGCTAAGCAGGCAAAAGCTGAAGCTGAAGATGCTAAAATTGGTGTTCGTAATGTTCGTAAAGATGCAAACAGCGACATTAAAAAATTAGAAAAAGAAGGTACTTCAGAAGATGTTTGTAAATCTGCAGAAGAAGAAGTCCAAAACTTAACGAATGCTTATATTAAAAAAATTGATGAGTTATTGGCTGCAAAAGAAGCCGAAATCATGAAGGTTTAAGTATTTGATACTGAAATTTAAAGAAATCCGTCTGGTAAATTATCAGACGGATTTTTTTATTCTTATTTTTGCATACCAAAATCAAATACTTTTCGTTTTTGAATCTATATAATTCTCTATGAGGCTATTTTGTTTATTGACTTTATTTTTTACGCTTACTATTCAGGCGCAATTTCAAATAAACGGAATTGTAACCGATTCAAATAACAAGCCTCTTCCGTTTGCTAGTATTACAACTTCAGACAATAATAACGCTATAACAGATGTAGACGGGAAATTCATTTTTAAAACCGTTACAAAATCAGGAAATTTTACGGTTTCTTATATTGGTTTTTATGCCAAAGTTGTGGCTTTAGAAGAAAATAAAAAGTTTTATTCGGTTTCATTATCTCAAAAAACCGATGATTTACAAGAGGTTATTGTTTCTAACGAAAATCCGGCATTAACCATTATCAAAAAAGTCATTGCAAACAAAAGCAATAATAATCCGCAGAAAAAATTAAAAAGTTTTGATTATAAAAGCTATAACAAACTTATCGTAACCGCTAATCCGGATTCGATTGACGGAAGAATTGATTCGTCTGCAGTGTATAAGGATTTAAATAAAAAGAAAATCAACATTGATTCTTCTGATTATAAATTCAAAGAAATCATAAATAAGCAGCACTTGTTTCAAACCGAAAAAGTATCGCAATATCAATTTGGAAACAACAAACTAAAAGAAACCGTTCTGGGCACAAAAATAGCCGGTTTCAAAAATCCTATTTACGAAGTTATTGCTTTCAATTTACAATCAATCTCTATTTACGACAATAAATATGAGCTTTTTGAAACTAAGTATGAAAACCCAATTTCAAATACTGCAACTGCTACTTATAATTATAAATTACTGGATACCGTAAACATAAAAGGGCGCGAAACTTTTATGATCTACTTTAGGAACAAACACAAAAGAAAAACTTCTGGCTTAGAAGGTGTTTTGTATATCGACTCACAAAACTTTGCGATTGCCAAAGCTGTAATGCGTATAAAAGGCGTTTTGGATATCAGCGGTATTCATGAGTTTGATTATGTGCCAAATGAAAAAGTATGGTTTCAGAGCAATACAACTTTTAAAATTGTAAAAGGAAATAATGACGATGATATTAAGATTTTAGGAGGCACGATTCAGTTTGACGGAGATGTTGCCGAAGATTTTGAACCGAGAAAAAAAGCAGCTTCAGATTTTACGTATTTACTTTCTGAAAGCAATAATTTTGATATTCACTACAATCCGGAAACACTTATAAAAAATCCGTCTCTTTATATTGAAATTAAAGATGATGCGAGCAAAAAACCGGAGGAATTCTGGAATCAGTACAGAAAAGAAGTTTTAGACCAAAAAAGCCAGAAAACGTATCAATTATTAGACAGCCTGTCAGTTAGCCGAAGAATTGAAAAACGTTTGGGATTTGGGCGGAAAATCATCAACGGCTACATTCCAATTGGCCCGGTTGATTTAGACTTAAAAAAAATCATCAGCTACAACAATTATGAAGGTTTTCGTTTAGGTCTTGGAGGCGTAACAAATGATAAGTTTTCTAAAAATTTTAGAATTGAAGGTTATACAGCTTACGGAACAAAAGATGGTATTGTTAAATACAATCTGGGTGCGGGCATTTTATTAGATCAGAACACTAATACCTGGATAAACGGATCGTATACCGATGATGTTCGAGAAATTGCGAGTACACTTTTTGCGGTTGACAAACGTGTTTTTAAAATTTATGATCCGCGGCCAATTAACATTAGTACATTCTACCACTACAACAGCTGGAAAGCAAATGTACAAACGAAAATTATTCCAAAAACCGAAGCTGTTCTTGAATTATCGAGAACTTATGTTGAACCGAAATTCGATTATCTTTTTAATTACAACGGACAACTGTATTCAAGTTACATTATGACAACGGCTATGCTTTCTATTGTTTGGGCACCTTTCAGCGAGTTCATGCAAACGCCGACAGGAAGAATGGAGTCTGATAAAAGGTTTCCGAGATTTACTTTCCAATTTACGCAGTCTCTGCCAAATGTTTTAGACAATGATTTTAATTTTGGTAAAATTGATTTTAAAACGGAATATGAAAAGAAATACTTTAATGGTCAAAAAACAAGCTTGCTTTTACAAGGGGGTTATGCAATTGGCGACATTCCGCTTACACATTTGTACAACACAATGCCAAACAACTTAACGAAAGAAACTATTATCCAACGTATTACTTTTGCTGGAAGAAACAGTTTTGAAACTATGTTTTTTAATGAATTTTTCTCGAGCCAATATATATTTTTCCAGGTTAAACATGGTTTTAACCGAATTAAAATCCTGAAAAAAGTTCGTCCTACCATAGTTTTAGTAAGCAGAATGGCTTGGGGAAGTATGGAAAAACCGCAGCAACACGTTGGCCCGGAATACAAAACACTGGACAAAGGCTTCTTTGAATCAGGAATTGAATTAAATAAAATCTACAAAGGTTTTGGTCTTGGCGGCTTCTATCGATATGGCCCTAATCAGTTAATGAAGTTCGAAGATAATATTGCCGTTAAGATTTCTTATGTAATTGATTTGGGACTTTAATTGTTTTGGAAATTTAACCGCGAAGTTCGCAAGGTTTTTTCGCAAAGTTCGCTATGGTTTATTTTAAGAAATAAATTTTTATGAGAGCGCAAAGGCTTCTCGGCTTTTTGTCTTCGTGAGCGAAGTTGAAGGATCGTCTCGTAACTCCACAAAGTATTTCGGTAAAGTTTGTCATTTCGAGGAACGAGAAATCGCACTAGAGAATCGACAAAGATTGGCGACATACTGTGTAGAGTTTCGAGTGCGATTTCTCGTTCCTCGAAATGACAAGTATTGTGGCTACTTTGTGTTTTCAACTCTCTTAAAAGCTTTGTCAAAGTTTTAAACTTTAACAAAGGTCTGCACACAATTAATACCATAAAAAAAATCCCAAACCCCAATCATAAAATTGGAATTTGGAATTTAAATATTGAAATTTTAAAATTATGGTTTCAAAATCAAAACCGAAGGCGTATTATTCAGCCAAGTGCTTTGAGATTCTATTAGTTTTTTCCAGCTGTCTAGACTTATAATCATTAAATTTTGTCCATCCAAAAATTCTTTTTTAATGGTTCTGTCATGCATAATCATAATATGGTTTGGGGCAATCTGTTCTATAGATCTAATGGTTTCCTGAATCTCGCGTGTGTTTTTTACATCTCCGCTGGCATCCAGGACCGTAATCTGCGAACCGTTATTGTTGATTAATTTTTTAGCATAATCAATTAAAAAAGCATCTTCTTTACTAAAAACCGGCATAAATACCTGATCTACCTGCTCTAGTTCTTTATCAATAAAAATACCAACCGGCATTTTGCTTTTTGCAAGAATATGACGTGTTCTTTCGTCAAAAGGATTATTTTCAAACAAACCTTCTTTTCCGGTAAACTTATCAATTAAACGATCTGGATTTACAATTCGGGTTGTAAATCCGAGGATTTTTCCAAGCAAAGTTCCATCAAAAATCGATTGCCCTAAACCAACCAATAACAAATCATATTCACCCTGATTTGCTGAGTCAATAATATCCGTATCAATATCATTCGATACTTTAAATAAACTCACCATGTTTTGATTCAGCTTATGAGACTCGTCAACAACCGGAACCAGCATTTTACGTTCGTGTTCTTTTATATCAAATGAATGTATTTCTGTACTTAACGACAAATGCAGCGCAGTTACGATCGAATTATCCTGTTGTTTTTTAACTAAGCTGTTTGCAATTCTTAAAAGCTTTTTCCCTCTTTCAGGAGTTGCAAATGAAAGCAGGATTTTATATTTGCTTTTGTTTCCAATTTCCTGTGGAATGGCCGTTATTTTGTCTTTAAATATAAATCCTATGAAATCCAAAGCCGGACCCGTCATAAAAGTAGTTACCAAAGCCATAATTACCATCATGGTAAAAATTTCTGTTGATAAAACCCCAAGATCATATCCAATATTTAAAACCACAAGTTCCATTAAACCTCTTGTGTTCATTAAGGCTCCAATTGCCAAACTGTCTTTCCAGTTTTGACCAACGAATTTTGCTGCCAAAGCACTCCCCAGAAATTTTCCGGCAACGGCAACAGCAATAATTAATCCGGTGATTTTCCACAAAGCCGGATCGTTTAACAAACCTATTTGCGTACGTAATCCAGTAAACACAAAGAATAATGGAAGCAGGACAATTATGGCAACGTCTTCTACTTTTTCGATAAATATATTTCTGAATTTATTGTTTTCCGGCATAATTGCTCCGGCTAAGAAAGCTCCAAACAAAGCGTGAATTCCAATTAACTCAGCTGCATAAGCAGAAATTAGAAGTGTTATAAAGAAAATAGCAACAACTGGTTTATTTAAACTTTCGCGGGTTGCATTTAAATCTCCAACACGTTTAAGGAACGGACGAACGATTTTTAACATTACGATTACATACAAAATCGCTAAACCAATAACGTACAATGAACTTGTAAATGATCCTGCTTTTACAATTGCAATTACAACGGCAAGAATACACCATGCTGTAATATCATCAGCGGCGGCACAAGTTATGGCAATAGTTCCCAGTTTGGTTTTCTGCATACCGCGTTCCTGTACAATTCTGGCTAAAACAGGAAAAGCAGTAATACTCATAGCGATTCCCATAAATAACCCGAAAGAAGCAAATTCAACACCAATTGGGGCAAATGTATGATATATGTAATAAGCTAAAGTTAATCCTAAAGCAAACGGAATTACAATGCTGGCGTGACTGATAACAACGGCATCGTGTGCCTTGTTTTTTAATACTTTTAAATCCAGTTCCATTCCAATAACGAACATGAAAAGGATTAAACCAATCTGGCTTAAAAACTGTAAGTTTCCTAAAGATTCTTTTGGAAACAAAGCGGCAGAAAATTCAGGAAAATACATCCCAACCAAAGATGGCCCTAAAACAATACCTGCAATCATTTCTCCAATTACAGACGGCTGTCCTATTTTTCTAAAAAACCATCCAAATAAACGCGCTGCCAAAATGATCGTTACTATCTGCGCTAATAATATTGCTAACGGATGCTGTAAATTATGAACCATCGAATCTAGGAAATCGTTCCAATGGTTGCTTTCGATTTGTTTTTTAACGATGTTGCGCCCCACTTCAAGTGATGCGCCTTTTGAAATTACCCAATATATTAGTGCTGTAAAACCACCAATAATGGTAACGTAAAATAAAGAGTTTTTAATGTTATTCATAACTCGTTCTTTTGATTTATGCAGCAAATATCAGAACTGAGCCTTTAGTGAAAAAGCAAATTACAAGCTAATTTTCAATCTATGTAACAAGTCGGAAATATTTTGTAATAAGTTATAATTTTACTTTTTTCAAAAAATCAGAACGATAAGTTTCACTCAAAATTAAGGTTGTATTTTTATTATTTTCTTCAATATGACGAAGCACAATTTCGTTATGATTAAAGAATTTTATGGCTTTTACTGCCACTATTTCTTTTTTGTTTATTCGGCAGAAATCAGCTTCGGGCAATTCGTTTAAAAGCGTGTCGAATTTTACATTTTTCAAATTCAAAAAACTTCCATCAGCAAGCAGAACCGTTTTATCACGACTATCACTTATTGCTGTCTTGATATATTGAATTTTATTAAAATACATCAAAGTCTTCCCTCTGTCTGTATTAAGCTGTATGAATTTTTTTGAATTATCTGATTTTTCAAAACGCTCAAAAGCTTTTGAGATTGCTTTTTGCAGACGCTCCAGTTTTACTGGTTTTGTGATATAGTCTACCGCATCAATATTAAAAGCATCAGCGGCGTAATCTTTATAAGCCGTACAAAAAATAACCATTTTATCACTGAGCATTTCGGCTAAATGCAAGCCGTCCATTCCCGGCATTTCGATATCTGAAATTAATAAATCAAATTCGAGATCAGGAATATCAGTCAAAAGCTTCTGCGGATTATTGAATGTTTTTACGATTTCCAGTTCAGGTATTTGTTCGCAAAGCATTTTTAAGTACGTTAATCCCGGAAGCTCATCGTCCAGAAGCAAGCATTTCAGTTTTGTATTCAAGTAAATCTATTTTTAGATGGGCAATATAAACATCATTTTCTATAAACTTTTCGAGTTTGAAATTATTCTTGTAAATAATACGCAGTCGATGTTCTAAAGTTGCGTGTCCAAAACCGCTTCGCTCCTTTTTCAATACCTTTTTATCTGATATTTTATTCGAAACCGTCATAAAAAAAGCATTATCCCTAAACTCAAAAACCACTGATATAAAAGCATCAGCACTTTGAAGATCAGCATGTTTAAAAGCATTTTCGATTAAATCAATAGAAATTAGCGGCGCCAGTAAAGGCTGATCGTACAATTTATCATCTTCATTGATATTGGTTTTGATCTTCAATTCAAATAGCGGACTAATTTTGATTTTATTGATTTCGATTAAATTGAGTGCAAAATTGATTTCTTCTTTTGCCGTTACAAATTTCTTTTTGCTTTCGTATAAAATATAATCCAGAACATTGGCCAGTTTATCTAATGCAAAATAGGTTTGGTAAGCATGAGACTGAATCGAATTTAAAATATTCTTAAACAAGTGCGGATTCAGTTTTGATTCGAGATTTTCTAACTGCAAATCGTTAACTTTTACTTCGAGTGCATAAAAACTTTTTTCGGCATCCTCTTTTGCTTTTTTTGCTTGCATGAGGTGATACATCATAAAGCAGATGATGATGATCAAGAGTAAAAGAATTGCTAAAAAAATAAAGGTTAAGGTATTGTTTTCCTGCATTTTTATGGTTTTCTGTTTGCCGCGAATTACACTAACTACACAAATTTAAAAACAAACAAATCTTGACTCTGATTTAACATTTACATTAAAATTTTACTTCAAAAATCAAAATTATTGAGCTCAAGAAATGTTTCTTATTGTTTTTAATTACTGCAAATATGAGAAAACCAATCGACTAAACGGTAAAAAGGCGGTAAATTATGATAGTACAAAAACTCAAATCTTAGTGTTAACATTAAGTAAAATACAATTGATTGTTGATGATTTTGAGCACTTTTCACTACATTTGCATCCATTTTTAAAGATTTTATGAAAAACGCTATTCAAGTTGGATTTTGGGAAAAACTGGCCCGAATCATACTTAAAAACAGAATTACAATTCTAGTTATCCTATCTATTTTAACCATTTTTCTTGGTTATCAATGGAAAAACCTTTCTATGACTTATACTGAGGCTAATTTGCTTCCTAAAGATCATATTGCTAATAAAGAATATCAAAAATTTCTGGATAAGTTTGGTGAAGAAGGAAATCTTGTAGTTATTGGTTTTAAAGATCCTAAATTTTTTACGCCAAAAAATTATGCGGCGTGGAATGAATTAATGACTGGTTTAAAAAAATCAAAAGAAGTAGATTTAGTAGTTTCTTTAAACGATTTAAAAAAACTTGAAAAAGATACGGTTAACGAAAAGTTTGTTTTAACACCTTTTATTGACCAGAAGAAAGCGCTAGATCCTGCTTATTTAAAAAATATCCAATACGATCTGTTTCATAATTTACCTTTTTACGAAGGACTTTTATTTAATAAAGAAAGCGGAAGCGTGCGTTCTGCAGTTTATATCAATAAAAAACTGGTAAATACTGCAGAAAGAAAGACTTTTATACTGAATGATCTGGTTCCGAAAATCGATAAATTCGAAAAAACAACCGGAATTGATCTTAAAGTTTCCGGAATGCCTTATATCAGAACGATCAATGCTGATAATATGAAAGGCGAAATCGGGCTTTTCATCGGAGCATCTTTATTGACGGTTTCCTTGATCTTCTTTTTCTTTTTCCGTTCTTTCAGAGCAACGTTTATTTCAATCTGTATTTTAATTGTAGGCGTAACCTGGTCATTTGGAACACTTGGATTATTTGGTTATAAAATCACGATTTTAACAGCTATTATTCCGCCGTTAATTATTGTAATTGGAATTACAAACTGCATTTTCCTGATTAATAAATACCAGCAGGAAATCAAAATCCACAACAATCAGGCAAAAGCATTACAGCGCGTTATTTCAAAAATTGGTTCTTCGACTTTAATGACGAATTTAACGGCAGCAATTGGTTTTGCAACGCTTATGATTACCGGAAATGAATTGCTTTTTGAATTTGGCCTGGTAACTTCAATCAACGTACTTTCTGTTTATACTTTAACACTTTTTATTGTGCCGATTATTTACAGTTTTATGCCATTGCCAAAAGCGAAACATTTGTACCATTTGGATAAAACTTATATTTCAACGCTATTAAATGTGGTTTCTAATATAGTTAAAGGTAAAAAAACAATCGTTTATACTATTTACGCTGTACTTTTTATTGTGAGCTTAAATGGAGTTAGACAAATGAAAGTTTCTGGAAGTTTAATTGGTGAAATGCCAAAAAGTGCTTCTTTCTTTAAAGATATTTTATTTTACGAAAAAGAATTTAACGGTGTAATGCCGTTGGAAATCATGATTGATACCAAAAAGAAAAAAGGTGTTATGAAGGCTTCCACAATTCGTAAAATGGATGAATTCCAAAATACAATCGAAGAAATTCCTGAATTGGCAAAACCAGTTTCGATTGTAAACTTGGTTAAATATTCTAAACAGGCTTTCTATAATGGAAATCCTGAATATTACCAATTACCAACTTCGCAAGAACAGACTTTTATTTTAAGTTATGCTAAAAATGCGACTAAAAACAGCAAAGAAAACTTAATGAAAGCTTACGTAGATTCGACTGGTCAATATGCCCGAATCACGACTTTCATGAAAGATATTGGAACGGATGAAATGGCGAAAGTGGAAGATAAATTACACAAAAAAATTGACGAAATTTTTCCTAAAGACCGTTTTGAAGTTACCGTTACCGGAAAAGCATTGGTTTTCCAAAAAGGAACTACGTACTTAGCACACAACTTAATTGAATCATTGCTTTTTGCAATTTTGACGATTGCGATTTTGATGTTGTACTTATTCCGTTCGTTCAAAATGGTAGCAGCTTCTTTGATTACGAATATTTTACCGCTTTGTATTACTTCGGGATTAATGGGGTATTTCGGAATTCCATTAAAACCTTCTACGATTTTGGTATTTAGTATCGCTTTCGGAATCTCGGTAGATAATGCGATTCAGTTTATGGCGAAATACAAACATGACTTGCTTCAAAACCGCGGAAAGGTTAAAAAATCTGTTTTCAGCGCTTTAAGAGAAACCGGAGTAAGCACTTTTTATACTTCTGTAGTTTTGATTTTAGGTTTTGCGACTTTTACGTTATCAAGCTTCAGCGGAACAATCGCTTTAGGAGGATTAATTTCTTGTACTTTGGTTTTTGCTATGTTTGCTAATTTAGTTGTGTTGCCTTCATTAGTTTTAACTTTTGAGAAGAAGAAAACTAAGAAAGAGGAATTGGAAAATTTGGAGAAGTAATTTTTTTTTTTGCCACGAATTACTCGAATTGGCACTAATTTAAAAAACATAAATCTTTGTCAAAGTTTGGAACTTTGACAAAGATTAACGCACAGTTTGTCATTCCGAGGAACGAGGAATCTCACTCGGAAATCGACAAAGATTGGCGACTTACTTTACGGAAATACTCGTGTGATTTCTCCTTCGTCGAAATGACAAAAACAAAAGAAATAGCTTCTTTTGAAACCGAGTGCCCTAGCCCTGATAGAAGCGACATCCTTTTTCTTGCTCCTTTAGCAAGAAAAAGATATAGCGGATAGCAGGAAACAGCTTCAAAAATTAATTATTATCGTTTATATTTGCAATTCGATATAAAAAACACTGGTTTTATTTTGATGTAAAATCAGCAATCTATAAATCTAAAATTAAAATGAGACACACAAAGGTTAAAGACTTATTAAACAGTACGACGACGCTACAGGAAGTGAATGCAAAAGGATGGGTGAGAACTTTTAGAAATAATCAGTTCATCGCGCTAAATGACGGTTCTACCATTAATAATATACAATGTGTTGTTGATTTTGAAAATACGCCAGAAGAAACTTTAAAAAGAATCACAACTAGTGCTGCAATTTCTGTAACTGGAACTTTAGTAGAAAGTAAAGGTGCGGGTCAGAAATATGAAATTCAGGTTTCAAAAATCGAAATTTTAGGAGATTCTGATGCAGAAGCTTATCCAATTCAATTAAGAAACAGACCAAGTCTAGAATTTTTAAGAGAAAAAGCTCATTTACGTGTACGTACAAATGCTTTTGGTGCCATTATGCGTGTGCGTTCAGTTTTATCTTATGCAGTTCACAGCTATTTCCAGCAAAAAGGTTTCGTATATGTAAACACGCCAATTATCACTGGAGCTGATGCTGAAGGTGCTGGAGAAATGTTTCAGGTAACTTCTTTACCATTGGATAATCTTCCAAAAAATGAAGAAGGAAACATCGATTTCAAAAAAGATTTCTTTGGAAAACACACCAACTTAACGGTTTCTGGACAATTAGAAGGCGAAACTTTTGCTATGGCTTTGGGTCAGATTTATACTTTTGGACCAACTTTTAGAGCAGAAAACTCAAACACTTCTCGTCACTTGGCAGAATTCTGGATGATTGAGCCGGAAGTTGCTTTCAATGACCTTGACGATAACATGGACTTGGCTGAAGATTTTATTCAATATGTAATTAAATATGCTTTAGACAATTGTGGAGACGATTTGAAATTTTTAGAAGGAAGACTTTTAGAAGAAGAAAAATCAAAACCTCAGGCTGAAAGAAGCGAAATGAGTTTATTAGAGAAATTGAACTTCGTTTTAGAGAACAATTTCAAACGTGTTTCGTATACAGAAGCAATTGACATTTTAAGAGATTCAACTCCAAATAAAAAGAAAAAATTCAGCTACATCATCAACGAATGGGGAGCTGATTTACAATCGGAACACGAACGTTATTTAGTAGAAAAACACTTTAAATGTCCGGTAATCTTATTTGATTATCCGGCAAACATCAAAGCATTTTACATGCGTTTGAACGAAGATGGAAAAACGGTTCGTGCAATGGATATCCTTTTCCCTGGAATTGGAGAGATTGTTGGAGGTTCTCAAAGAGAGGAACGTTACGATGTTTTGGTTGAAAAAATGAAAGCCTTAGGAATCGACGAGGAAGAATTATACTGGTATTTAGACACCAGAAGATTTGGTACAGCAACGCATTCAGGATTTGGTTTAGGATTTGAGCGTTTGGTATTGTTTGTAACAGGAATGACAAATATTAGAGACGTAATTCCTTTCCCGAGAACTCCTGGAAGTGCAGAATTTTAATCTAAGATTCTAAGTCGCTAAGACACTAAGGTTCTAAGTTTTTAAAATATAAATAATTCAATCGCGAATTTAATTCGTCAAAATAAGATGCTCAGTACCTTAGTACCTTAGCATCTTAGCAACTTTTTTTATGCTAAAGCAATTTTTAAATTTAAAATTATCCCAAAAATTATCTCCACAGCAAATTCAGCTGATGAAGTTAATTCAATTGCCTACGCAAGCTTTTGAACAGCGTTTATTAGAAGAAATGAACGAAAATCCAGCTCTTGAAGCTGGAAAAGAAGATGAATATGAAGCGGATGAATTCGCAAATGAAGACTACGACGATTATGATGATGCAGAATCAGATAGAATCGAAGCAGACGACATTAACATCGACGAATATCTAAGCGACGACGATACGCCTGACTATAAAACTCAGGTTAATAATTATAGTGATGATGAAGAACGCGAAACACCTTTTGCTTCGCCAATTAGTTTTCATCAGGATTTAATCAATCAGCTGAATACTTTTATTTTGAATGATGAAGAACGCGAAATCGCAGAATTCCTTGTTGGAAGTATTGATGATATGGGTTATATCCGCAGAAGCGTTCCAGATATTGTAGACGATATGGCTTTTACTCAGGGAATTTATACTGATGAAGCAATGGTCGAAAAAATGATGACTGTAATTCACGAGCTGGAACCTTCGGGAGTTGGAGCACGCGACTTGCAGGAATGTTTATTGCTGCAATTAAAGCATAAAACACCAACCGAATATGTTGATTTAGCAATTGATATTATCGAAAATCAGTTTGATGCTTTTACCAAAAAGCATTACGACAAATTATTGCAGAAATACAGCGTTTCGAACGAACAGCTTAAAAAAGCAATTCACGAAATCGAAAGACTAAATCCAAAACCAGGTGGTTCTTTTACAGGAAATAATAAAGTTACGGAGAATGTCGTTCCTGATTTTGCCATCAGAATTGTTGACGGTGAGCTAGAATTGACTCTAAACGGACGAAATGCTCCTTCTCTGCACGTTTCTAAAGATTATCAGGAAATGATGCAGACCTATAAAGATTCTCGTGATAAATCATCGGCTCAGAAAGATGCTGTTCAGTTTATCAAACAAAAACTGGATTCTGCTAAATGGTTTATCGATGCGATCAGACAGCGTCAGGAAACACTTTTTGTAACCATGAATGCGATTATGCATTATCAGGAAGAATTTTTCTTAGACGGCGACGAAACAAAGCTAAAACCAATGATCTTAAAAGACATTGCAGATATGGTGGGCTTGGATATTTCGACGATTTCTCGCGTTGCTAACAGCAAATATGTGGAAACGCCATACGGAACAAAGCTGATTAAAGAATTTTTCTCTGAAGCGATGAAAAACGATCAGGGTGAAGATGTTTCGACTTTAGAAATCAAAAAGATTCTTAAGAATACAATTGAAGAAGAAGATAAAAAGAAACCGCTTCCAGACGATCAATTGGCAGAAATCTTAAAAGAAAAAGGATATCCGATTGCCAGAAGAACTATTGCAAAATATCGTGAACAACTTGATATTCCGGTAGCGAGAATGAGAAAGAAAATTTAGTTTTTTCTTTTTTAAACCATATAAGAAATATAAGTTCATTTAAAAAAACAGCCCCGAAAACTTTCGTTTGTCGGGGCTGTTTTTTTTTGCTTTTCAAAATATAAAACATCCATATTCATTATTAAACCGGATTAAAATCCAGCCCTTCAATATAGCTCGAGCCAAAGGCTTTTTCAAAGTTCCGAAGGAACGAATTATTTTGTAGAGCTGGACTTCAGTCCAGTTTACATTAATTGAGATTATTCATCATTCAATTAATCAAACGTTCCTACGGAACGTATACCCCACAAACCATTTTTTTTCTACCGAAAAACATTCCTACGGAATGAATAAGATCTTTTAAAAACAATAAACCCGACAGATTTTAAAAACCTGTCGGGTTTACCAAATTGTAAAAGTTTAAATTATTTATACTGATCCGGTAATATTTTCACCGTAAACAAAAATCCTTTTTTCTTGTCACTATAACTATAAATCAAAGTATAATCATTGTCCCTAAAAACCTGAAGTCCCGGATTTGCTTTTGCTGTACTTAAAAGACTTTTCTGGATTTCGTTTTGTATAACATTCACTTCGGCCGTTTCTTTTTCTACATTCAACAATGTTAAATTATACTGAACTACTCTTTCTTCGGGTAAACTAACACTATCTAAACGAATACCTTCCTGAATAGGAAGCGGACAGCTTTTATTGTATTTTTCGACTAATTCTGTAACTTCAGTATTAACTTCATCAGCCTTTTCAGAAAGGAAAAACTGAAAAAAAACAGCCAGTGTCACTGCAATTACAATTACAACTAATAATAAAATATTTTGTCTTTTTTTAGTTTGTTTCTCTGTCATTGTTTTTAAAACTTAAATGGAATTTTACAATCTATTTTTCCTGGTTTTTCTTCATTGCTTTAAAATACGCTGCACGGCTAAGCGGCTCATATTCTTCCGTTTCCCCAAGCATTACCAATTTATCATTATCGGTTTTTCTAAAACTATAATTAGCCAGATTTCCGGTTCTGGTACAAACCGCATGAACTTTGGTAACATACTCGGCAGTTGCCATAAGCGCCGGCATTGGCCCAAAAGGATTTCCTTTAAAATCCATATCAAGTCCTGCAACTACCACACGAATTCCCTGATTGGCAAGATCATTACAAACGGTAACAATTTCATCATCAAAAAACTGAGCTTCATCAATACCAATCACATCGCAGCCTTGTGCCAAAATAGCAATATTGGCCGCAGCCGGAACAGGCGTTGAACGAATTTCGTTGGCATCATGCGACACCACCATTTCGTCATGATAACGGGTATCAATAGCGGGTTTAAAAATTTCGACTCTTTGTTTGGCAAACTGTGCGCGTTTTAATCTGCGGATTAATTCTTCGGTTTTACCCGAAAACATTGATCCACAAATAACTTCAATCCAACCAAATTGTTCTTTGTGATTTACTGTATTTTCGAGAAACATTTTGTATTTTTCTGCCTTTAAAAATGAATAGTTTTTATTACTTTGTACTGGTAATAAATCGACGTAAAAATGTGCTGTTTTACATTTTTTCAAAAGTAGAAAATTTTTATCAAATCAGGGATTGGCTGACGCTTATTAACAGAAATAAAAAAATATCTATCAGATTTCCTTAAGAATAAAGACATTCATACATCAAATACACTAAAATACCTTATTCACTATAATTTCAACAGTTATGAAAAAAAAATTGGAAGCCGATTTAATCAGCATTGCACATCGAATTTTAAAACTTAAAAATAAATCCGATATCAATCAATTATATCTTGAAACTCAGAAATTATATGAGAAATTAGCTGTTTTAAAATTTGTTGATGAAAACTTTAGCGAAGCGAAACCAACAATTACCCATAGCGAAATCAGTTCTGAAATTGAAACTCTTTTCGATAAAGAAGATATTTCTGCAGAAATTATTCCGGCTGAAACTGTAATTGAAACTCCCGTTTCAGTTGAAGAAGTTAAAGCAGAAGAAACTCCAGAACCTGTTGTAATTGAAGAAACACCTGTTGTTGAAGAAGTAATTGCAGCCATTCCAGAGGAAACAATTCCAGAACCTGCCCAAGAAGTTACAGAAGAACCAACTGCTCCAGAAGTTGCTGAACCAGAAGTTATGGAAGAAGTGGAAAAGGCAGAAGAACCTAAAAGTAATATTGAAGAACTTTCGTTTACAACAGTTAGCGACTTAAAACCAATTCCAGATTTCAAGCCTGCTTTTGAATTAGATACAGAAGAAATAAAAGAGGATATTAAGGAAGAACCGAAATCAGAATCAAAACCAACTCCAATTCCAATTGCATTTGAAGATTTCGGAATCAATTATGCCGATGCTCAATTTGTAAAAGTGGATAGTTTTGAACCCGTTTCTTCTTCAAACAATGATTCAAAAGAGAAAAAGAATATTGAAATTCCTGTTTTAGAAACTTCAAAAGAACCAAAATCAGTTTCTTTAAACGAGAAATTATCAAAAGGTTTTCACATTGATTTGAATGACCGAATTGCTTTTACTAAAAATCTTTTTGGAAACAGTACTGAAGATTACAGCCGTGTTTTAAATCAGCTTTTAACTTTTGATTCTTATACCGAAGCAAAAGATTTTATCGAAGAAATGGTAAAACCAGATTATAATAATTGGGAAGGGAAAGACGATTACGCAGAACGTTTTCTTGGAATTATTGAAAAGAAATTTTCATAAAACATAAAAACACGAATTTTACGAATTGACACAAATTTTTTCTTTGTGAAATTTTGGCACTTTAATCGTTCGTGCGAATCTGTGCAATTCGTGCTTAAATATTTAAAATAAATTATGTCAAAATTATATATCGTTCCAACGCCAATTGGCAATCTTGAAGACATGACTTTTAGAGCCATTCGGGTTTTGAAAGAAGTTGATCTGATTTTGGCGGAAGACACCAGAACAAGCGGCAAACTACTAAAGCATTTTGAAATTGGCACGCACATGCACAGCCATCACATGCACAATGAGCACAAAACGACTGAGAATTTAATTGCGCGTTTAAAAGCTGGCGAAACTATCGCATTGATTTCTGACGCGGGAACTCCGGCAATTTCAGATCCTGGCTTTTTATTGACTCGCGCTTGTGTCGAAAATAAAATTGAAGTTGAATGTCTTCCTGGCGCAACAGCTTTTGTTCCGGCTCTTGTAAACAGCGGACTTCCAAATGACAAATTTGTTTTTGAAGGTTTCCTGCCTGATAAAAAAGGGCGTCAGACTCGTTTTTTGGCTTTAGCCGAAGAAACCAGAACCATGATTTTATACGTTTCTCCGCATAAACTCGTTAAAACTTTAGCTGAATTTATTCAGTACTTTGGAGAAGACAGACAAGTCTGCGTTTCGAGAGAATTATCAAAATTACACGAAGAAAATGTCCGCGGAACTGCAAAAGAAGTTCTGGCACATTTTGAAAAAACAGCACCGCGAGGCGAAATCGTTGTGGTCGTTGCTGGAAAAACAATAACAAAAGAACCTAAGAAAAGTAAGTTTTCTAAGGATGAAGAAGAATAATTTATTTAAGCCACAGATTAAAAGGATTAACACAGATTAAAAATTGAGTTGCCACGAATTACACGAATTATCACGAATTAAATTAGTGGAAATTCGTGACTCGAGCGATAGCGAACAGGCGAAGCAAATTCGTGGCAAAAAAATCATTTTAATCCTTTTAAGCTGTGACAAAAAACTAAACTGCAAAGCAGAAAAACAATACATATCATGAGCATACAAGCCTTTCTAGAAAAAGTAAAACAAACACCAACACAAATCACATTTCCTGAAACTATTGCAGTAATCGAAGAAAATTACAATTTCACACCAACTGCTTTTCAAAACGGAACACAGCACAATGCTGCCGGAGAAAATTCTGGTTCTTGTAAATTATTTTCTTTCGCGAAATTGCAGAACTTAAGTAAAGACGAAACTTTAGCTTGTTTTGGAGCTTTTTATTTTGAAGAAGTTTTAGGAGATCCAAACGGAACGAATCACCAAAACATTAGAAATTTCATCAACTTAGGCTGGGACGGAATTCAGTTTGAAGGAAATGCTTTAGAAGCGAAATAATATTTGTCAGGCTGAGCGAAATCAAAGCCCTTCTAAATACAAAATATTTTGCCACAGATTAAAATGATTAACACAGATTAATATGAAAGTTGCCACGAATTACACAAATTAACACGAATTAAATTAGTGGAAATTGGTGACTCGAGCGATAGCGAACAGGCGAAGCAAATTTGTGGCAAAAAAATTACCAATCAGATTAAACGATTTCAAAAATCTGAAGTCTAAAATTTAAAATCTAAAATCAACCCATGCGTTGGACTTTAAAACCAAAACCTTCTGAAGATAAAATCAAACATTTAGCAGAAGCTTTAAATGTAGAAGATTTTGTAGCAACACTTTTAATTCAGCGTGGTATTGAAACTTTTGAAGATGCTAAGAATTTCTTTCGTCCGTCATTAGAGCATCTTCATAATCCTTTCTTGATGAAAGACATGGACAAAGCCGTTGCGCGAATCCAGCAAGCTTTTGAAAATCAAGAAAACATTATGGTTTTTGGTGATTATGATGTTGATGGAACAACAGCGGTTTCTTTAGTTTCCTCTTATTTAAAATCACATTATCCTCATATTGCCACTTATATTCCAGATCGTTACGATGAAGGTTATGGCATTTCGTATAAAGGAATTGACTATGCAGACGATAATGGAATTTCATTGATTATCGCCCTAGACTGCGGAATAAAATCAATCGATCATATCGCTTACGCGAAAGCAAAAAATATCGATTTTATTATTTGTGATCACCACAGACCCGGAGAATTTCTTCCAGATGCTGTTGCTGTTTTAGATCCGAAAAGAGAAGACTGCTCTTATCCTTATGATGAATTATGCGGCTGCGGCGTGGGTTTTAAACTGATTCAGGCCTTGGGTCAAAACCGAAATGAAACTATTGAAGATTTAGTTCCCTATTTGGATTTGGTTGCTACAGCAATTGCGGCAGATATTGTTCCGATAACGGGAGAAAATCGTGTTCTGGCTTATTTTGGTTTGAAGGTAATTAACAGCGAACCAAGACCAGGAATTAAAGCTTTGGTACATCAAGTCAAAAAGAAAGTTTTAGACATAACCGACGTCGTTTTTATTATTTCACCACGAATTAATGCAGCTGGAAGAATCAAACACGGCAATCATGCAGTTGAATTATTAACTGAATTTGATTTTGAACAAGCACAGCAATTCGCCTCAGAAATTGAGCAATACAACGCCGACCGAAAAGATTTAGATAAAAAAATAACAAAAGAAGCTTTTCAGCAGATTTTAGAAAATCAGGAAGAAGAACGTTTTTCAACGGTTGTTTTTCAGGAAGACTGGCACAAAGGTGTTATCGGGATTGTAGCTTCTAGATTAATTGAGACTTATTATCGACCGACTTTGGTTTTCACTAAAAGCGGAGACAAATATGCAGCTTCTGCCCGATCTGTAAAAGGATTTGATGTTTACAATGCATTGGATGCCTGTTCCCAACATTTGGAACAATTTGGAGGACACATGTATGCCGCAGGAATGACTTTAAAAGCCGAGAATTATCATCTTTTTAAAGAAGCTTTTGAGAAATGTGTACAAGAAACCATTCAGCCTGAAATGCGAACTCCAGAAATCGAGATTGATGCTGAAATTGATTTCTCTGACATAACTCCAAAATTGATTCGGATTTTAAAACAGTTTGAGCCTTTTGGCCCGCAGAATATGACGCCTGTTTTTGTGACCAAAGATCTAAAAGACACTGGCTATGCCAAAACCCTTGGTGCAGAAGAAGAACATTTAAGACTTTTCGTTAAACAGCAAAACTCCGATGGAATTGCTGCAATTGGTTTCGGACTCGGAAAAAAACTCGATATAGCAAAAAATCAAAATCTGTTTCAACTGGCCTATACAATTGCCGAAAATGAATGGAACGGAACTATTTCAACACAGCTTATGCTGAAAGACATTAGAACAAATGGAAGAGATTAAATCCAGTAAACGTGATCCGTATCAGGCACTGCGTTATAGAGAATTCAACGTATTTTTATTATTGCGTTTTGCGATGGTTTTTGCCTGGTCGATGCAGTTTATTGTAATTGAATGGGAAGTTTACAGCTTAACTAAAAATCCGCTTTCGTTAGGAATTATTGGTTTAATGGAAGTAATCCCTGCCGTTTCGATGGCTTTGTTTGCGGGACATATTGTAGACCAGCGAGAAAAGAAAGGATTATTGGTAAAATGTATTTTAGGATTTTCGGTAATTAGTTTTGGATTGTTTTTGTTGACTTGGCCAAAAGTTGTTGGAGGTTGGTCTTCAAATCTGATCCTATATTCAATTTACGCTTTAGTATTTTTTGGCGGATTAGTTCGTGCTTTTCTTGGCCCGACTATTTTCTCTCTTCTATCCCTGATTATACCTAAAAAAGCTTATCCAAATGCCGCAACTTGGAGCAGTTCGGTTTGGCAGATTGGAGCTGTTATGGGACCCGCATTGGCAGGATTTTCAATCAATTGGATTGGTGTTCACTGGTCAATGTGCCTGGTTTTTGGATTTTCACTTCTTTCTTTAATCGCTTTATCTCAAATTAGTAAAAAACCAATCATAAATCCGAAGATTGGAGAATCAATAAAAGACAGTCTTACAGAAGGTTTGACTTTTGTATTTAAAAACCAAATTGTTTTAGGTGCTTTGTCTCTTGATATGATTGCGGTACTTTTTGGAGGAGCCGTAGCATTATTACCTGTTTTTGCACAAGACATTTTAAAAGTCGGTGCTGAAGGATTTGGTATTTTAAGAGCCGCGCCTGCGGTTGGAGCTTTCATTACGATGATTGTTTCTGCTTATGTACCCTTATATCAAAATGCAGGAAAGAAACTCTTAATCGCCATATTTGTTTTTGGATTATCGATTATCCTATTTGGACTTTCTACTTATTTCTGGCTATCTGTTTTTGCTTTATTTTTAAGCGGATTGGCTGACGGAATCTCTGTAGTTATTCGCCAGACGATTTTACAGCTTAAAACTCCCGATCACATGCGCGGACGTGTTGGCGCTGTAAACTCGATTTTTGTTGGATCTTCTAATGAATTAGGTGCATTTGAAAGCGGTGCAACGGCTAAATTGATGGGCGCTGTAACTTCAGTTGTTTTTGGAGGAAGCGTTACACTTTTAACCGTTATTGTAACAGCTTTAAAATCGCCGACTTTTAGAAATTTAGATCTTCACAGAGATATGGAAGATCATAATAAATTGGAATAGATGAAGTCAATTTTTCTTTCTTTATGTTTGATAATGTCCCTTTTTGCAAACGGACAAAATCTGTACATCAAAACATACGGAAATGAAAAGAACAAGGCCATCATTTTTATTCACGGCGGTCCAAGCGGCAATGCCACTTTATTTGAAGGAACAACAGCTCAAAATCTGGCCGATCAAGGTTTTTATGTTATTGCTTACGATCGTCGTGGCGAAGGAAGATCAACAGATTCTGATGCAAAATTTACTTATGAAGAAGCATTTCAGGATTTGAATTCTATCTATAAAAAATATAATGTAAAGAAAGCAGCTATTATCGGTCATAGTTTTGGAGGTTTAGTCGCGACACTTTATGCTCATAAATATCCGCAGAATGTAAGCGCTTTAGTTTTGGCCGGTGCATTGTTTTCTCAGCAGGAAACTTATGATCATATTTTAAATACACTGAAGAAAAAATACAGCGGCGATTCTGAACAATTAAAAAGGATAAACCTTGTTGAAAATTTAGATAAGAATTCGGCTGAATATAGAAAAAAGTGTTATGAACTTGCGGGTGAAAACGGCTTTTTTAAAATGCCAAAACCAACAGCTGCATCTAAAAAACTCTATGCCGATTATGAAGCTGGTGAATTTTTTAAAACCAATATTAGGAACAAAAATGCTCCTTTGCTTTTTTATCAAAATGAAAAACAAAACAATATTGACAGCAGACCTTCATTAAAAAAAATCAAAGCTTCAGGAATTCCTGTTTTTGCTATTTACGGAAAAGAAGACGGTGTTTTTTCATCTGCACAAATCCAATCTATTCAAGATCTCGCCGGAGAAAATCACTTTGCTTTGCTTGATAATTGTTCGCATTATTTATTTGTAGATCAGCAAAAAGAATTTCTTGCTAACATAAAAAAATGGCTTGAATAATTTTTTTAATCCTACAAGTTCATTTAATGTTTGAGCTTTAAATTGTACTAGCGTTCAATAAAACTGAAGTTTTTTTTTATGATCATTCTCCACGAATTAAAATTCAAAAATCTTTAATAGAAACTTATATCAACTATAGCGTTCAAAAAACTTTTTCATTTTTTTATGAATTTTTTATTTAGAATTAATATAAATAATATTTATATTTGTTGAAATAAAAGGATTTACGATGAGAGAAATAGAACAGATATATCATAATAATTTTGGAATTGCCTTTTACTGGAAGCAAAACAGCCAGACTATTCTTGACAAAGTACAACTGGTTTTTAAGGAAACTGGTTTTTATTTTACGGTTTCAGAATTGAATCAGTTTTGTGATTTAATCGAAGACAGCCTAATTGAAAATACTTGCTGTGAAGCTTGCGAAATGAAATATTCCTGCCATAAATTTTTATTGAAAACTCCGTGTAATTCAATAGATCTCGCTGTTTCTATGACCGAATTAAAATCTATTAAGGATTTAGTTGAAGGTTCTTTATTTAAAATTGAATTGGATGAATATGTTTACGGAGCAGGCTTAAATTAAGAACTATTCTAAATAAATTAACAACATTTTTTCATAATTGAAATATATTTTGTTTGTATTCAAAATAAAGTATATTTACGATAATGAAAAATACCTGCATTCTTTTTGCTTTTATTATTTTGTCAGTTTTCTTAACAAACTGCACAAACAAATCTGATGAATATATTGATCCGCGCGGTACTGACTACGCTGGTTCCGAAAGCTGCATTCAATGTCATCAGGTTCAATATAATATGGCTTTACAGAGTTCTCATTTTAAAGCTACTGCTCCTGCAATTTCCGGAAATGTTTTGGGAGATTTTAATAAAGGCCATCACACTTTTATCTATGACAAAAACACAAAATTAGTCATGGAAAAACGAAACGACAGTCTTTATCAGGTTTTATATAAAAACGGTAAAGAAGTCGAAGCACATCGCTTTGAAATTGTTTTTGGGGTTAAACATGCACAAACTTCGGTATACTGGCGCAATAACAATACGTATGAAATGCCGGTTTCTTTCTACAATTCCATAAACAATTGGGCTACTAGTCCGGGATTTCCTGCTGATAAACCTTATTTTGACCGAATGGTGGTTAAGGATTGTTATTCCTGCCATGCTTCAAATGCCAGCAGCAGAAGTGTAAATCAAAACTCTGAGGAGAAAAATTTCATGTCAATGGATGTTGAGGATATTATTGACAAAAACACTATCGTTTACGGAATTGATTGTGAGCGCTGCCATGGTCCGGCAAAAAAGCATGTTGACTTTCATTTAAAAAATCCAAATGTAAAAACCGCCAACAGCATTACAAGTCTTAAAACTTTAAACCGACAGCAAAAATTAGATGCCTGTGCACTGTGCCATGCAGGAAATGACGGAATGAAAATGAAATCTCGTTTTGATTTTAAACCGGGAAATAGTTTATCTGAATTTTACAGAGAAACTAGAAGTATAAACGATACAACGCAATTTGATGTTCACGGAAATCAATTTCGCTTAATGGCGCAAAGTAAATGCTTTATCAATAGCGATAAAATGGATTGTATTACGTGTCATAATCCGCATGAAAATGCTTCAAAAAATATAGCATCGTATTCTAAAATCTGCATGAGCTGTCATCAAGGATTAAAACACAACGAAAAGACGCTTAAAATAATGCCTGAAAAATTACTGGCAGATAATTGTGTAGAATGTCATATGCCGAAAAAACTATCAGGAGCTATTAAGTTTCAGCTTTCAGACAGTAAACAATTGTCTAGTTATATTTTACGAACACACCGTATAGGAATTTATCCGCAGGAGAAAAAGTAATTATTTTTCAAATTTTTTAAGTTCAAAAGTCTCTCCGTCAAAAACACCATAAGTAAAGTAGCCAATCCAGTCACCCAGATTAACGTACTCAGAGTTTTCGCCAACAGGGTGAACCATAGGTAAATGACGATGCCCGAAAATGAAATAATTGTAGTGTTTACTTTCTAATTTTCGTTTAGCGTACAAAATCAGCCATTCTTTTTCTTCGCCTAAAAACTTAATATCCTCGTCACCAGAAATCAATTTATTTTTTACAGATAAATATTGAGCTAAACTAACGCCAACATCCGGATGGAGCCATCGGAAAAGCCATTTTGAAAACGGATTTGTAAATACCTTTTTCATTCGTTTATAGCCTTTATCTCCAGGACCTTTTCCGTCTCCGTGGCCAATCAAAAAAGTTTTTCCGTTAAAAGTAAACTCTTTGTTATCGTGATAAACGGGAATATTCAATTCAGTCTCAAAATAATCATTCATCCAAAGATCATGATTACCAACGAAAAAATAAATAGGAATGCCACTATCGCGAATTTCGGCCAGTTTTCCTAAAATCCGAACGAAACCTTTTGGCACTACGGTTTTGTATTCAAACCAAAAATCAAATAAATCACCTAACAGGAAAATAGCTTCTGCATCTTCTTTTACCTCATCTAACCAGGCAACAAATTTCTTTTCGCGCGGTAAACTCAATTCTGGAGTTGGCGCACCAAAATGCTGATCTGAAGCAAAATATATTTTTTTCATTTAGATTGTTAGATTACTAGATTTTTAGACAACTAAGATAAAACCTTTTGACTTTTGACTTTTTACAAATTATCAGATGCGTACCATTCTGCAAATGAAGATTCAGTTTCTTGAAGTTTTAGGGAAAAAAGTGAAATTCCTGCTGGAAGTCTCGCGATGATTCTTTCTGCAAAATCTACAACCATATTTTCACTTGTTGGCTGATAATCAACTAAAATAACGTGGTGACCACGGTTTTTCAGTTCATTTGCCAATTCAACATGCGGTGTCGTTTGATTAAAAACAGTAGCATGATCAAACTGATCGACGATTTCTTCTTTTACAATTTTCTTTAGGTCAGAAAAGTCAATTACCATTCCGAATTTCACATTTGAGCGATCTGTAATTGGCGAACCAATAACAGTCACTGATAATTTATAACTGTGGCCGTGAACGTTTTTACATTTTCCGTCGTAACCGTACAAAGCGTGCCCGGTTTCGAAACTAAATTGTTTTGTAATTCTGATATTACTCATCGATTTTTAATTTAAGGTTGCAAATTTACAAATTAATAACCGTTTTTATCTCTTTTTTTGGCTCTGTTATACATCCAGTAAGCAATTCCTATTAAAATGACAAAAGGAATGAAAGATCCAATAACAACTCCTAACTGGTAACTGCTGTCTGGAGCGTTTTTAATTTTCTCTGCAACATCGACGTTTTGGAATAAAGAAATAATAGTCATATTCAATAATTTATATTGTAAAAATTGGTTTTAAAACATTTTTCAAAACTATGTTTCTATTTGTATAAAATCAATGACTTATATCATACCTATTTTTTAAATTGCAACAAAGCATCACGACTAAAATCGGACAAAACTAATTTACCTGTAATTGCTGCGCGCTCAAAAAGAATAGATTCCCATTGTTCAGTTCCTTCCCATATAATCTTTTTCATTTCCTTTAAGGCTTCGGGATTGTATGAGCTTAATTTTTGCGTAAAACTTTCAACCTCAGCATCCAGATTTTCAGCATTGCTTAAAACTGAATATAAGCCTTTTTGAAAAGCCCAATCTGCGGATTTCCATGCGTGTGCTGCCAAAGTCATTTCAGTCATCGCTGTTTTGCCAATTTTTCGAGAAACAGCTGGTTCAATTACAAAAGGCCCAATTCCAATTGCGAGTTCAGATAATTTTACATCACTTTGGGGAGTTGCAAAAACATAATCGCAGGTTGCAATAATTCCTACTCCGCCTCCAACCGCTTTTCCCTGCACTCGACCAATAATTAACTTGTTACAGTTTCGCATCGCATTTAGCAGATGTGCAAAACCAGAGAAAAATTCGGTTCCCTGTTCTTCATTTTCAACCTGTAAAAGTTCATCAAACGAGGCGCCGGAACAAAACGCTTTTGTGCCTTCACTTTTTAATACGATTACCGAAATATTTTCATTTCGGCTTAAATCGTTAATTTCAGCCGTTAGCTGGTCTAATAATTCACGTGGAAAAGAATTGCTTGCCGGATGTCCAAACTGCACTGTGGCAATTGTATTTTGAAAAGAGGTTTGTAAAGAACCCTTTGTAATTTCTGAACTCATAAAAATAGTTTTAATGTAAAGTTACGCTTTTGAAAAATATTTTGCCTGATAGGTTCTGAAATTTGTTTTTTGAAAATTAAATGACTTTATTTGCTACAACTTTGGGGGATTAGCTCATTTGGCTAGAGTACTTGCCTGGCAGGCAAGGGGTGACCGGTTCGAATCCGGTATTCTCCACAAAATTAAAAATACCCAAACAGATACTGATTTCTGCTTGGGTATTTTTTTTTAGCAGACATCCTATGTTTTATATCTACATCATATATTCAAAAACACTAGACAAATATTATATTGGTTCTTGTCAAGATATTGAAAGACGTCTTCAAGATCATTTAAACGGTCGAAGTACATTTACAAAAACTGCGAAAGACTGGGAATTAAAATATTTTGAGACATTTTTAACCAGAAGCGAAGCCTGTAGAAGGGAATTACAAATAAAAAAAATGAAAAGCAGAAAGTATATTGAAAACCTAATAATAACAAAAAGGTTAGAGTATCCCGATGCATCGGGAGGGTGACCCGTTCGAATCCGGTATTCTCCACAAAATTAAAAATACCCAAACAGATACTGATTTCTGCTTGGGTATTTTTTTTAGCAGACATCCTATGTTTTATATCTACATCATATATTCAAAAACACTAGACAAATATTATATTGGTTCTTGTCAAGATATTGAAAGACGTCTTCAAGATCATTTAAACGGTCGAAGTACATTTACAAAAACTGCGAAAGACTGGGAATTAAAATATTTTGAGACATTTTTAACCAGAAGCGAAGCCTGTAGAAGGGAATTACAAATAAAAAAAATGAAAAGCAGAAAGTATATTGAAAACCTAATAATAACAAAAAGGTTAGAGTATCCCGATGCATCGGGAGGGTGACCGGTTCGAATCCGGTATTCTCCACAAAAATTAAAACCCTTGTAAATTTGTTTTTACAAGGGGTTTGTTTTTTTCCTAGATATTGAACACAAACTTGTCATTTCGAGAAACGAGAAATTCCACTAGAAACTCCGTAAAGTATTTCTTTAATCTTTGTTGGTAAACTTGCGAGATTTGTCGTTTCTCGAAATGACAAATCTGACAAATCGATTATTTCTCATTAGCCGAATCATCAGCGTCTAGATCATCTTTTTCAGCTTTTTTGAAATCATTATTCAGTAAATCGGTTAGTTTCTTTTTCTCTTTTTGATTTTTTTTGATCGTTAGTACTATCAAAAGAACAACCAATATTACTGCAACTCCTATTACAATCCAGTTAATTTCCATAATTTTAATTTTGAATAAAAGTAAAAATTAAAAGTATTCATCATATTATCAAAAGGTTAAGCATTCTCTTTTTAAGCAGAAGCTCATCTTAAATACAATTATAATTTTTGAAAGATATTTCTTTAAAACAGTTTCTTATTTTTGTGTATCTCAAAATATCCAAAAAAGACACTTACAAGAATTAAGCAAACCTTTCGAAATGAATCAAACTTTTAAAACTAAAATATTCTTATTCTTGAAGAAATTCATCTTAATTGCTTTACTGATTTTCATTGCTACTTTCATAGAAATGTATTGGGCAATGGGAAGTCTTTCTGAAAGAATGTCAAGCGGAAATCCAGACAGTGCTTTTTTTGATGATGCTTATTTAATATCTGTATTTACAACTGTTTTCTTAACCGTTGTTTTTCTGGCTTTAAATTTCATAAAAAAAACATATTTAAAAATCGCAATTCAATTAATATGCATAATTTCAATTTGGTATTTCTGGAATTACAGCATTTTTATTGATCGAGAATCTTCGTGGAGCACATATCTTTTTAAAGAAGAATTACTTTATACGCTTTCATTGTCGTTTTTTCCTATTTGGGTTTTATCAATTGTTTTAGTAATTGCTTTAAATTATATCTCAAAAAAATATGAGTTCAGGTAAAAAAACAATATTACGATTGTACTTCATCCTCAGTTTTATTTTCGTTTTAAACGGTTGCTTATATTATTTTAAACAAATAAGCCTGAGAGGTTATTACAGTGATGTTATTCTTTTTTGGATTTGGCTTTTTATGAATTTTGTGGTAATTCTGGTTTTCTGGAAAAAAATTATGGCCAAGCTTCTTTTAGCTGCTTTGGTATTGACTTTGGTATTTAGCATTATCCCCATGATGATTCCTTTTTATGCTTTAGTACTTTCAACCACACCTTTTGGATTGAATATGTATAAAAATCTAAATGAAAAATATCGGGCGCAGATTGTGGGTTACAGCGTAATGACATCTCCATGGCTTGAAGTAATTGAAAAGAAAGGAATAATCGAAAAAAGAATTTTTAAATGCACTGACTCACAACTTATGAATGATAATCTGGAGGTTAAAATCAGAACGGCAAAAAATATTATTTTTAACAACGAAACCGACAGCACAATTACACTCACACTTTTTTATGCCGGGCCAAGCAAAACTTTTACTTTTAATAAAAAAACCGGAAATATTACGGCTCAAACATTCAGTCGAAAAAACCTAATCCAAAAATTTGAAGGAACGTGGTATAATGAAACCGAAAAATCGTATCTCAGTTTTTATTTTGAAAAAGGATATGATTATGCAACCGCAAATACCTGGACGGGAGACCTAAATAAAAAAGAAAACATTGATGCTTATAAAGCTTTTATAAAAGACGGTAAATTAATGCTTCCTGTAGAAAACAGCGATCACCATGCGCCTTATTGTGAGATAGATGTAAAATATGGTGTATTGATTTACACATGCAATCAGGGACTTAATTTTTCTGATACTTCTATAAATACAAAAAAACCGTTGTTAATAACAAAATATAACCGTGTAACAGAATAACTCTTCTTACAAATTGTAATTTTTCTATCTTGCAAAACCTTATTTAAATCCCAATTTAATTTATGAAAATAAAACTATACGCCCTTTCTACAGTTCTTTCACTGTTACTTTTTTCTTGCAACAAAAAAGAAAATACTACAATTAAACTGCCTGAAGCAGCTGAACATACAGAAACTGGAACCGACACCTTACAAGAGGCCGACGAAACGCCCAGAAAGCAAAGCATCAATTTGTTTACAGTGATGCCAAAAGACAGCAGTGATATTGCCTTTATTTCTCTTTCGGATGTCTATTCTGTAGGCTACGAGAAAGATACACTTGCTTTACCTAATGTAGAAAAAATGGGAAAAGAGAATGCTCGGTATTTTACGTTTGGTGACATTTATAGAAAAAGACTTTTAACCGGGGCAAATATTTCCGAAACCGATTCTGTTTTTATAATTGATTATGCTAAAAATAAACGGGTTTCTTTTGCTGTAAAAAACCTAAAAACAGCAGCGATGCTGAGCCTGTATTCTTCTGGAGAAGATTGGCCTTATCGCAACTTTGATTATATGATTGGTTTCGAAATAGACAAAAAACTTTTAAACGGTTTTAGTGAATATTACAGTGATGCTTTAGTGTATGTGGGTAAAGAAAATCCGTTTTCGAAAGAACGTTTAAAACCTATTTCATGGGAAAAAATTGCTAAAAAAGACTATCCTTCAAAAACAATGAAAAATGAAGAACGAGTTTTGTTAAAAAACACAGTAACAGGCAATACGTATAAATTTAAAACAGACAGCCATGAATATTATTTACAAGACTACCTAGACAGCGATAAAATAATTTATGGCAGACGCCTTTTAGTAATCAATTCTACAACTAAAGATATCATAATCGAAAAGGTCTACCATTCAAACGAAGGTTCTTCTCCCTGCCCGTTAAATTATGAAGAAGGAGACGAGGCAATTAACCAATGGACAGGAAAACTTTTTAAAAACAAGCCTCCTGTTGTTTTTGGTTTTGAATATGTTTCTTTTGGATGTCCGGGAATTTCAATTATAGATAAATCAAACGAAGATATTTATCTGCAATGCGATAATCGTCATTAATCAAATTGCTAAAACTATTTTATGCTAATTTCATCTTGGCCTTATTATTCTACCTGCAAATCGTTTGATTTTTATAAAGAAGGTTTTCTGTTCCAGCTGTTGGTCATTTTGAATTAAAACCAGATTATCATGAATAAAAATGCAATAAAAAACCACATCGTTATAAGAGTATTTGTCATACTTGTTTTCTACGCTTGTTATTTTTTTTCGGAAATAAACAAAAAT
Organism: Flavobacterium sp. HSC-32F16; assembly: GCF_024171645.1. Taxonomy (GTDB): domain Bacteria; phylum Bacteroidota; class Bacteroidia; order Flavobacteriales; family Flavobacteriaceae; genus Flavobacterium. The sequence goes on from NZ_JALKAC010000005.1 coordinate 140,390, forward strand.
CATGGCGGCGGAAATAACTTTATCTCTGATAATTTCTTTTTAATGATGCTGGGATTAGGCATTTTATTTGGATGGATTGCCTGGATGATTATTGAAGCATTTGTTCTTTTATCTAAACAAAAATCAAAATTGGCATTAATTAACCTCTTCTTATTGATTGTAATGGCCGTAATACCCCTAGGATCTGCCTATCTCAAACATAAATATTACTAATCTTCCTATACAATGCAAAACATACAAAAACGTATCGCAGAATGTGAACTAGAATATGAAGAAATCTTAGAATCATCTTTGGCTTCAAATGAAGAAATACAAGAATTGGCTTCTTATTTTTCTCTGCCTTTACCACAAGAACTAATCAATTTTTATACAACTATTGGCGGTATTGAATCTGATGAGATATTCCGTATTTCTTCTGCAGAAAATCTAATCAGATATATGAAACAAAGAGAGACTTTCTCTCATAATTCAACTGGAATTATTGATATGATTATTGCTTTTTGGGCAAACGACCGCCCGGAGCTTCAGAAATATAAATTTCTTACTCAAGAAGAGACACAAAAAATAAACGCATCATTTCAATGCATCGGCTGGATCACGTCAGAAGAAGATATTGATGAAAGCGGCGAGTATATTATTTTCGACAAAAACGGCAACTTTGCAAACCTTTATTGCCATCAGGATAATATTAAAGCGGCAACAGACCAATTACTGGAATTTTTAAAATCTGGTCTTCCGGAAAGAACTCTTGAAAATGTTCTGGAAGAATTATTTGAACGTGCCGAAGGAAATTTAAGCCGATGGGACTAAAATCGAAAAACCATTCAATCTCTCTAATTAAAATAGTAACCATTTAAAATCTTAAATCATGTCTGAATTAAGTTCTTTATTTTGTAAAGTAAAAATCACAAAACCGCAGCTGGAAAAATTTTTAAACAGTCCGCTTGAAGAACCGCAGTTAAATACAAACTGGCTTGAATATTGGGACAGCCGGGAAATGTATTCAAAATCAGTTTTGACTCAGGAACAGCTTCGCACATACAACGATAAAATTAATCAGGAAGTTATTGACGGATGGATTAATTATCCCGAAGCGATGGCTTTTTCAGATTATGATGAAACCAATCAAGAATGGCATTGGGGAATGATGTTTTTTAGCGAGAACTTTACAGAAATGATTCCCATGTTTGCTTTTATCATCAGCATGGAAAAGTACATAATTGAAAGTACAGAAAACAAGGCGATTGTTTTTCCTTTCTTTTGGGGTGATGATGCTGTGCATGCTTATATTTATTTTGAAGATGGAAAAGCAGTATTGAGTCCAAAAGCACAAGTTTTAAAAGACGTAGATCCAGAGTTTTTAGAAAAAACAAAAGATTTCCTAAATAAAAAATGGGATCAATTGTCTAAAGAAATGGATTTAGACAATCTGGATTAAATCTTTTAAATTGTATGAAAAGTTGTATTTTTACTTCTTTCAAACTCGAAATCGTATTTTACCAAAACAAGTCTGTTTTTTACCGAAAAACGATTTTGTAAATCTTTTTTAAATACCTTTGAATTATGAGCACAGCAACAAAACCAAATCATATAGGGCGAAAAATAAGCCGTATTCGTGAACTTCGCGATATGAAGCAGGAAGCTTTGGCACAAGCTTTGGGAACAAACCAGCAAGCTATTTCTGCCATAGAAAATAGTGAAACTATAGACGAGGCAAAACTTATTGAAATAGCAAAAGCACTTGGTGTAACTGCCGAAGCAATAAAAAGCTTTTCAGATGAAAATATGATCACTTATTTTAATACTTTCCACGATACTGATTTCAGTAATAGTCAAGGAGCTTTTGGTCAAAATCATCAATGTAATTTCAATCCGCTTGACAAAGTTGTGGAACTTTATGAGCGTTTGGTTCAGGCTGAGAAAGATAAGGTTGAATATTTAGAAAAATTATTTAAAGGGAAATAGTTCTCTTTATTTTAAATAATATAAAAAGCCATTCCTGAAAAGGAGTGGCTTTTTATTTTTAGAATGAAATAAATAAATTTTTAAATCTCATTAAATATTTTATCTTTTAATACACTAAAAAACAGTTAACTAAACATAGAAATAATCCATTCAATAAAATAAGATATCAAAATTTCAAGCGTTATTATTAAACCCTTCTTTACTATTTTTAATAGTTTCTTTTTCATCTGACTTACAATTTTAATTATAAATCAAATTTCCACATATTGGTTTGGTACTATTACTGGTACCAGTACCATTTTGAGTACCATTTTTAAATTTTCTCGTCTGGCAATCTTTTTTTAAAATATGGAACTACTTCAACATTTAAAGATTCGCAATGAGAAATTATTTTTTGCATTTTTTCCCTTGAATTGAATATGTTTTTATTTCCATTTCTATTATTAGCGGGATAGTTATTAATTGTGGCTAAAATAAATTTATTATAACTGTTATTTCCTAAGTCTTTTGCTGCCTTAGAAGCATTAAAGCCATCTTTAAAAACTGTAGTGTCTTTATCATTTATGAAATAGTATTTTTCCATTTTACCTGAAGCAAACATACATCCTACCAAAAACCAAATTTCAGTTTTACAATCTTTAACTTCGTCAAAATTTGAAATTTCCTCGTTTTTATAGTTTGATTTAGAAAGATTTTCAATTTTAATCTGCTCCTTATAAAACCTTCTTTTATTTTTAAAAAAATCTTTCTGTGGCTTTATGTGATATGGTTCGTCGTTTTCAAACATCTTAATTCTTAGATATTCTGTATCTAATTCATCAATTGCTCGATTTATTATTTCTAAATTCTTGATTTTATCGTTTTTAGAAAATATTTTACTTAATGTTAAAAATCCTTGATTTAGACAATACATTGTAATTTTTCTCAAATCAAAAGCAACTCTTCCATTTTTAAATAAAAAGCATTCATAAAATTTAATTGATAAACTTCTTAAAGTTGCCTTCTCATAAAGAATTCTCTTATTTTGTTCGATAATATTAACAAACCACCAGACAGCCAAAAACTCATTTAAACGTCCCTCGACGTGGTAATTATAGCATTTTTTATCTTCTTCTTTTTTACTATTCCCATTACAATAAATACAAGAAGCTTTTAATTCTTTTGGAAATGTTTCGTTAATTTTTTTCGTAAATTCATTACTTAGAAAATCTTTTAACTTGTTATCTTCTAAATAAGCCTCAAAATAATCCCAAACTGACTTTTCGTTATTATTAAATCCAAATTGTTCTTTTTGCTTATCACTTAATTTTACAGAATAAACTTTCTCATCTTCGATATTTACAAATCCAAATTGCAGTATTTCTTTCATATTTGAAAATTTAAATTCTCCCTAAAAATCATTACCTCAACAAAAACCCCAATCGAATCGATCCAAAAAAGTATCCAGTATTTGTATCATTAACATCACCTTCTAATTCTTTCCCTCGGTAAATAAAAGAATATGACATATTGAAGTTATTGTGTCTGTATTTCAAACCAAACTCGGCATTGAAACGAAGCGGCACCAAATCGAAAGTTACGGGACTTGTATCGTTAAACATACTGCCTTGGATTGTGGCATCATAAAACTGATAATTAACACTTGGCATAGCATAGAAATAAAACTCCCGAATATCAGGCTGTGCATTTGCGCTTACTGAAGCATCATGAAGATTTGAATCGTAAACCGGAAGCAGTTTCTTAAACCCAACTCTAGTTAAAAATCCGGTTGAAACTCCCGTAAAAATAGTTCCCAAATTGGCTTCAGACTGAAAATGAAGATCTATAAAATCGTTGTGTTTTGTTGGAAATAATTTCTTCGAATACATAACATGCGCCTGAACCGCCAAAGCATTATGAAGCTGATTTTCCCAGCCATACACTTTTTTGTATCCAATAATTTTATGAAATCCTTCCTGAGTTTCTTCACCCAAAGCATTCGGCCCCATAAACCCAAGCTGAAAATCAGTTTTTAAAACCGATTCGCTTTGGTAAAAAAAGCTCCTTCCCGCTTCGGCAAAAAGATAACCCGTAAAAGGGCGATCGTTTATGGTTACGGCTGCCTCATTAATAAATCTGGGATTATAGATATATTGCCCAATCCTGAATTCGGTAATTTTTTTATTGATTTTCTCATTATCATTTTTAGATAAAAATCGATAAAAAAGTTCCAAACCATTGGTATAATACATATCGTTTTTAGACGAAGTGTATAAATCATTGTCGGTTATAAAACCTATTTCTGTTGTTTTTCCTTGTCCAAAAGTTAACGCAGTAGTCAAAATCAGAAAAGCAAAAAATACTTTTTTACTTTTTTCCATCCCCTTTATAATTGACCTTTTTCCCAACGTAACGCATCTCGCGAACAATTCTTTCTTTTCTTCTGTTAATATAACTTGATGAACCTGTAGCTTTAAATTTTCTTGGGTTTGGCAAAATCGCCGCAATTCCCGCCGCCTGCATTGGCGTTAAACTCGAAGCGTCACGTCTATACCAATGTTCAGTTGCAGCATAAGCGCCATAAACACCATCGCCCATTTCGATACTATTTAAGTACACTTCCATAATACGTTCTTTGCCCCAGATAATTTCAATTAAAACAGTAAAATAAGCTTCGAGCCCTTTACGGAAGTAACTTTTTCCCTGCCATAAAAAAACATTTTTCGCCGTTTGCTGCGAAATCGTACTTCCACCGCGAATTCGGCGTCCACGTTCGTTACTTTTATAGGCTTTTTGCAACGCTTTAAAATCAAAACCATTGTGGGTTAAAAAAGTTCCGTCTTCACTGGCGATAACGGCTTTTTGCAAATTCATCGAAATTTTTTCTATTGGTTCCCAGTCGTGATCAAAATAAACCTCTTTTCCGTCAAGTTTATTTTCGATAGCACGAATAATCATTAAAGGCGTAAAAGGCACGGGAACATATTTAAAAAATACAACCGATGCGATCGAAACTCCAAAAAACCACAATGCGGCTTTTATAAAAAACCATTTTACTTTTTCTCCAAAAGATCGAGTCGATTTCTTTGGTGCTGCTTTTGGTTTAGGTTTATTTGCGGTTGTTTTGGGTGCTGGTTTTTTAACTGCCATTATATTAAGTCTGCTAATTCGGTTCCTATTAAACTGCCTATTGCTACTCCCATTCCGCCTAAACGCACTCCACAAAACACGTTTTCAGACAGTTGAGAAACAACAGGACTTTTACTATTTCCAATTCCCATAATCCCACTCCAACGATGTGCGATCTGAAAATCCTGATTCGGTAAAATTACATTTTTCAGTAAATCTTCCAATCTATTTTGAATAATTTTCGTCTGGCCAAATTCAGTTGTTGTTTCTGTTTCAAAATCAAGGTTTCGGCCTCCGCCAAATAAAATTCGGTCGCCAATATTTCTGAAATAATAATACCCGTGATCCAGATGGAAAGTTCCTTTTATATCCAGATTTTTAATAGGTTCTGTAATTAAAACTTGTGCTCTTGCGGGTTTCACTGCTCCATTTGTCAAAGAGTGTGCAAAACCGTTTGTCGCAAAAAATATTTTTTTTGATTTAAAACTGAAATCGTTCAATACCACTTCTACATGATTTCCGGCATCTGTGTAAGAAGTTACCGTCTGCTGATTTAGAATTAAGATATTATCTGAAACTGCTTGTCTCAATAATTCCTGCATCATGTTTCCGGTATCAATTTGTGCTTCAAACGGATTAAAAATCAAATAATCCTGAATATTTCCAAACCCAAAACGGTCTGTTTCTTTCGAAAAAACTTCGGCTTTAAAAAGCGGTTTTAAAATTTCATTTATAAAAGGCATTTTCGAAATACATTCATTAAATCCAAATTCGTCTTCTTTTAAAAATAATTCGTAGCCGCCGTGAGGCTTAAAATCGATTGCTTCGTCTCCTAATCTTTTTCGGAGTAACTGTAAACCTTTCCAGCGCTTTTCGATTAAATTCACAACATCATCTTCGGAATGCGTTTTTAAGTCATCCATAATTTCAGAAAGACTTCCAAAACAGGCAAAACCGGCATTTTTTGTACTTGCACCTTGTGGCAGCATTCCTCTTTCGAGAACCAGAATTTTTGCAGCTGGAAATCTTTCGCGTAAGCGCAAAGCCGTATGGAGACCCACGATTCCGCTGCCAACAATGGTATAATCAATATCTGTAAACCAGTTTTTTAATTCCCAATAACTCAACTCCATTTTTAGACTTTTTAATAAAAATAATGATTTTTTTGAACCATATAAGTTCATTTAAATTTAATTTTTAAATCAGCCCTTTAGAGATTAAGTTATATTAAGCGCTGCTTTCTTAATTTACTTAATCTCTTAATGGTAAAAAAAGAAAAAACATTGATAACGTTTAAATGAACTTACATTCCTTATATGGTTTAACCCTTTTTAACATTTTGTTGCAAAATTATATTCGTATTTTTAGCGCACAAAAAAACAGAATAATTTGATTATGAAAAAAGTAGTATTAACAACCTTAATAATGATGAGTTTAAACGCTATTGGGCAGAATGTTATGTCTCCGGAATTGTTATGGAAATTAGGAAGAGTTACACCTCTTGGAATTTCTAAAGATGCAAAAAGTGTGGTTTTTAAGGTTTCTACACCTTCAGTAGAAGAAAACAAATCGCATTCTAAATTTTATACCGTTCCTGTAAATGGTGGAAATGCAGCTGAAATTAAAGACACAAAAGATGTTTTAGCAGATAAAAATGTTTCGCCAGACGGAAAATATTTAGTTTATAATGAAGAAGTAAAAATCGACAATGTTTTAGGAAAAGATTTTTACCCAAAATTAGACAAATCTGAAGCTCAAATTTATGACGGATTAGATTATCGTCATTGGGATACGTGGAACGAAGGAAAATTTAATCACGTTTTTTATAAAGAAAACAAAGACGGCGCAAAGGGAATTGACATCTTAAAAGATGAAACTTTTGATTCTCCTCAAAAACCTTTTGGCGGCGACGAAGATTATATCTGGTCGCCAGACAGCAAAAGCATTTTTTATGTGTGCAAGAAAAAAGCGGGAACTGCTTATGCAATTTCTACCAACACAGATATTTATGAGTACAATTTAGAGACTCAAAAAACGACAAATAAAACCGAAGGCAATTTAGGTTACGATACTGCACCGCAGTTTTCTCCAACAGGAAATTTAACTTGGTTACAAATGAAACGTGACGGTTACGAGTCTGATAAAAACGATATTATTGTTGAGTTTAAAGGAATCAAAACCAACTTAACAGCAAATTGGGATGGTACTGTAGATAATTTTATTTGGAGTAAAGACGGAAAAACGGTTTTCTTTGTTGCTCCAATTGACGGAACAAAACAACTTTTCTCGGTTAATTTTCCTGGCTTAACTAAGATCGCAATTAATGTTCATCAATTAACAAACGGAGATTTTGACGTAAATGATTTAGTTGGTTTTTCTGGAGATGATATTATTGTTACCAGAACAGATATGAATCATGCCGGAGAAATTTTTTCTTTTAATTTGAAGAAAAACACCTGGAAACAACTTTCGAATGTAAATACAGAAACATACAAATCTTTAACGTTAAGCAAAACCGAAAAACGTTACGTTACAACAACTGATGGAAAAAAAATGCTGGTTTGGGTAATTCTGCCTCCAAACTTTGATGCTTCTAAAAAATATCCAACTTTGTTATTCTGCCAAGGCGGACCTCAAAGTCCGTTGACACAATCGTATTCTTTCCGTTGGAATTTCTCTTTAATGGCTGCAAAAGGGTATATTGTAGTTGCGCCAAACCGCCGCGGAATGCCGGGACACGGTGTTGAATGGAATGAACAAATTAGTAAGGACTGGGGCGGACAAGTTATGGACGATTACCTTTCGGCAATTGATGATGCTGCAAAAGAAAGTTATGTTGACAAAAGCCGTTTAGGTTGTGTTGGTGCCAGCTACGGAGGATATTCTGTATTTTATTTAGCAGGAATTCACAAAAACCGTTTTAAAACTTTCATTGCTCACGATGGTGTTTTCAATACGGTTTCAATGCTAGGAACTACTGAGGAAGTTTTCTTTAACAACTGGGATTTTGGCGGACCATATTGGGAAAAAGACAATGCAGTAGCGCAAAAAGCATACACTACATTTAATCCTGCAACTTTGGTACAAAACTGGAACAAACCAATTTTGATTTTTCAGGGAGGAAAAGATTTCCGTGTGCCAATTGGGCAAGGACAAGAAGCTTTCCAGGCTGCACAGTTAAGAGGAATAAAAAGCCGTTTTGTGTATTTTCCAGACGAAAATCACTGGGTTTTAAAACCACAAAATGCTCAGGTTTGGCAGGGAGAATTCTTTAAATGGCTAAACGAAACGCTATAAAACAAAAATTAAAATAAACTTAACCGCAGCATTATTTATATAATCTGCGGTTATTTTATTTTTAGAACATTGGAATTATATAAATATTTGATTTGCATTTCCTTTTCTTAAATTGATTTTTTAAATAAATTGCAAGGAATTCGAACACTAAAAAACATCCCCAACCCCCGATAAATATTATGGAGAGCAAAAAAAGTTACACAGCACTCAAAGTTCTATTCAGCTATGTTGCATTACTTGCTTTGGTTGTTACTGTAGGATGGTTTTTATATTCTGAAAATGTAGTTTATAAAAAACTCGAAGATAAAATTGCTTATGAAAAAACCAAAATTCTGCGTGTAAGTAAATTATTTTCTAATGTTTACAAAACAGAAAGTCTGGCAAGACAAACTATTCAGACTAATTCTGAAAAAGATTTTAAAAGTTATCTTATCGAAACCGATTCTTTAAAAGCCAGAATTGATACTTTAAAACAAATCGTTACTACTGAATATCAAAAAACACTTTTGGATAGTGTAACCTATTTATTGTCTGAAAAAACAGAAAACATCAGACAATTAAAAACCATAAAAAATAAAGCCGAAGATGAAGTTTCTGTCAATAATGCTATTGATGAGATTACGAAAATGGAGTTTAATCTTCGAAAACTGGAACTTCAGGATTTTACCAAAAATCCAAATGACTTAGGAAGTTACCAGCGAAATGTGCTGCAAAAATATGTGGATTATCTCAATCAGAATATTCCAGATGACAGCACAAACACGCTGAGTAAAAAAGCATCGGATTCTATTTTGGCTAATTCTAAAAAACTGTTAAGCAACGTAAAACTAAAGGCTGAAAAGAAAAAAGAATCGCTGAATTTTGAAGAGAATAAATTGCTTAAAAATGAAATTGCAATTTCAGACCAGCTTAGAAAAGTACTTCGCATTATTGAACGTGAAATTATCATTAACTCGATAAAAAACAACTCATTAAAAGAAAAATCTCTTAAAAAAGTCAACGAAATTGTAACGGCTTCGGCTATTGCTGGTTTAATTTTGACTTTGTTTTTTTCTGTTTTAATTGTAAGCGATTATTCAAAATCGCAGGTGTACAAAAAACAGCTTGAGATTGCGAATTTCAAAACCAAGAATTTACTAAAAAGCCGTGAACAATTGATCTCGACTGTAAGTCATGATTTAAAAACGCCTTTGAGTACAATTGTGGGATATTCTGAACTTTTGGGAAATTCTGATATTAATACAAAACAGTCGTATTTTATTAAAAATATCAAAAATTCATCTGAATATATTACGCAGCTGGTTCAGGATTTATTAGACTTTTCGCGAATTGAAGCCGGAAAAATTACTATCGAGAAAGTTCCTTTTTTTCTACCTGAAATTATTGAAGATACAGCCCGAAATATTCAGACGGTCTACAAACAAAAAAACATTAATTTGATTATTAATGTAGATGAAAAACTAAACACGAGAGTTGTAGGTGATCCGTTTCGACTGAAACAAATTTTGACTAATATCATTGGGAATGCATATAAATTTACCACAGAAGGTCATATCAAAATCAGTTCGTATGTTAGTGAAAACGAAAACTTTTTTGTTATCACCATTGAAGACACAGGAATTGGAATTGAGAAAGGCAATCTTAAATTAGTTTTTGAAGAGTTTGCTCAGGCAAATGAAAATATCGAAAAGAAATATGGCGGAACTGGCTTAGGTCTTTCCATCTGTCAAAAGATAATTTCATTTATGGGTGGCAGAATTAGTTTAGAAAGTACTTTTGGCAAAGGAAGTACATTTGAAATTAAAGTTCCTCTGGTATTTGATCACAGCGAAATTACGGTTGAAGAAATAAAACGAAACATTAGTCGAAATACAAAAAAACAAACTTTCATTGTTATTGATGATGACATCAATCTTCTCAATTTAACCAGCGGTGTTTTAAGACAGGAAAATCACGAGGTATTCTCTTTTACCAGCGCTGCAAAAGCTCTTGAAGCGATTCAGAATACTAATTTTGATTTTGTGATTACAGATATTCAAATGCCGGAAATTGATGGTTTTATGTTTCTGGAAAAACTTCGTAACTCTGAAAAAAGCATTTATAAAAATCAGCCTGTAATTGCACTAACCGGAAGAACAGATCTGGATTCTGGTATTTACACCAGAGCCGGTTTTACAACGGTGGTTAAAAAACCTTATTCCCCAAAAATATTGCTGGAAACGATTCAGCATATTTTAGATAATGAAGAACTTCCAGAAGTTGAAATAAACGATCCCGAAGAAACTTCTTCGCCTCAATTGTATTCTTTAGAAACCCTAAAAGATTTTTTAGGGAATGACAATGATGCTCTAAATGATGTTTTAAAAGCTTTTATAATAAGCAGTAACGAAAATTTGGATTTGCTTGAAAAAGCGGTAAATGAAGGAAACATTGCTGAAATAAATTCCATTGCACACAGAATTGCGCCAATGTTCAAGCAGATTGAAGCACGTGATATTGGGACAATTTTAAAAACTCTGGAACAGGATAATCTGGAAATTGCAGATCTGCAGGATATTTATACCGCTTTAAAAGCAAAAACAACTAAACTATTTTCTGCTTTAGAACAGGAAATAGTTTAGTCAATATTGTATTGCTTTAATTTATTGTAAAGCGTTTTTCTGGTAATTTTTAAAAGTTTTGCCGCTTCAGATTTATTATTCTGGGTTCTGTTAAGTGCCTGAATAATGGCTTCTTTTTCATTATCTGATAATGAAAAACCAGCACTGCTGAAACCTTGTTTTTGTTTCTCTGCCTGGAAAAATTCAATTGGCAGTACATCACTTTCTATAAAATCGCCCTGCGTTAAAAGTGTGGCGCGTTTTACACAGTTTTGCAATTCACGTAAATTTCCCGGCCAGCTGTAGTTTTGAAAAATAGAAACTACTTCTGGAGAAAAACCTATAACTTCTTTATTTAACTGCTGATTGGCTTTTTCAAGGAAATAATCGGCAAAAACCATTAAATCTTCGTCACGATCTTTTAATGATGGAGACTGAATAGAGAATTCGTTGATTCTATGGTATAAATCTTCTCTAAAATCGCCGTTTTTTACTGCCTCGCGTAAATCTTCGTTTGTAGCGGTAATAATGCGTATATCGACGTTTATTTCTTTATTGCTTCCAACAGGTTTTATTTTTCTTTCCTGAAGCGCACGCAATAACTGAATTTGGTTTTCATAAGAAAGGTTTCCTATTTCATCCAGAAAAAGAGTTCCTCCGTTTGCTGCTTCAAAATATCCCATTTTATCGCTGATAGCTCCGGTGAATGATCCTTTCAAGTGTCCAAAAAATTCACTTGCTGCCAGCTCTTTTGGAATCGCACCGCAATCAACTGCAATAAAATTATTGTTTTTTCTCTGGCTTTGCTGATGAATACTTTTAGCGATAATTTCTTTTCCTGTGCCGCTTTCGCCGATAATCAAAACCGACATATCTGTTGGACTTACCAATTGAATATGATCCAATAGTTTCTTTGATGCAACAGAAATTCCTCTTACGAATTCATTTTCACCAGAAGCTGACGCTTTTTTAGCCGGTTTCTTTTCTTTAACCGGAGTTTCTTCTGCCTCTTTTGAAACTTGTAATGCATTCGTAATTACCAGTAAAACCTCATCGGGATTAAAAGGTTTTGAAATATAATCAGCCGCACCGTTTTTAATTGCTTTTACAGCTGTGTTTACATCAGAATATCCTGTCATTAAAACAACCGGAGTTTCAGGATGTGAGTTTTTAAATTCAGACATAAGTCCAATACCGTCAGAATCAGGCAGACGAAGATCTGTCAAAATCAAATCGAAGGATTCATTTTTGATTGCTGCTCTGGCTTCTAAAGCGGAAAAGGCGACGGCTACTTCGTATTTGTTTTTAGTTAGAAATTTTTCTAATAATTTACAAAACGAAATATCATCTTCTATAACTAATATCTTTGGCATTTGCTTTTAGGGACTTTTTTGCTAAAATAACACTATTAAAGTTATAATTTCTTAAAATTATGCGAAAAAAAAAGAGATTGCACGATGCAATCTCTTTTTCACCAAAAACATAAATCTAATTTCACCTAATTATATCTTCAACCAGTTGCCATTGACATCTGAATACACAGTAGCCTTTTGGTCACCAACTGATATTTCTAGTTTGTATTCTTTTTTATCATTAATATATGCTTTAACCAATTTTGCATTAGGGTAAGCAGTTTGCAGAGCCGTTTTTACAGCCGCCGGTACAGCATCTGTAGTAACTTCGGTATATTCTGCCTGAACAGAAATTGACGTCTTTACTTTATTGGGAGTTATCTCTGCAATTGCAGGAATTGATAAGCTGCCTAAAATAATTGCTGCTGAAATGGCTAACTTTTTCATATTGCTCTGTGTTTATTTATTTTTTAATGATATTTCCTGAAGCATCTGTAAATACAGTATACTTTTTGTCTCCGCTTGAAATTTCAAGTTTGTACTCATTCTTGTCGTTTTTGTACGCTTTTTCAAGTTTTGTACCTGGAAATGATTTTTCAATCGTTGACTTTACAGCTGCTGGTACAGCATCTGCAGTAACTTCAGTATATCCGTCCTGGATATTTACTGATGCAATTATTGAGTTCACTTGCGATGGAACAGCTGCCTGTACAGACAAACCTCCCAAAATAATTGCTGCTGATAAGATTAATTTTTTCATAATGCTTAATTTTTATAATTATTTTTTAAGAATGTTTCCTGTTGCATCAGTGTAAACAATAGATTTTTCTCCTCTAACTGTGATTTCAATCTTATATTCTTTGTTTGAATTCACAAATGCTTTTTCGAGTTTTACACCCGGATAAGCATCATCCAGAGATTTTTTAATCGCTGCCGGAACGGCGTCGACTTCTTTATAATCATCCTGATATTTTACTGAATTTACTGTAGTGGTGGTTAAAACAGTATTTTCTGCCTGCATTGACAGCCCTCCTAATAGGATTGCTGCCGATAATATTAGCTTTTTCATAATAATAGTTTTTTAGGGTTAGTTGTTATTTTTTTACCCAGGTTCCATCTGCATTAGCATAAAGAGATCCTACTTTGTCTCCAACGGTAACTTCTAATTTGTATTGAGAAGCACTGTTTTTGTATGCTTTATTAAGAACTGCATCCGGATATGCTTTTTTAAGTGCATCTGTTACCGCTGCCGGTACTTCTGTTAATGCTACTTCTGTATAATCATCTTGAAATGATACTTCTTTTACGATTGTATTTGTAGTTGGCGAAGTTGAAGCAAATGATGTTAAACCTCCCAAAACGATTGCGGCTGATAAAAATAAATTTTTCATGATAGTGATGTTTTAATATTGTTAATTTAATTTTAGTATTCTTAATTTGAATCTCCATAAGAACCTAAGTTAGATTGTTTGATTACTTTTTTAATCTTAGAGTTTTTTAGGATTATTTTTTAATCCAGGTTCCGTCAGCATTAGCAAAAAGATTTCCTACTTTTTCACCTACTGTTACGTCTAATTTATACTCTGATTTTTCGTTTTTGTATGCTTTAGTAATTACGGCATCCGGATACGCTTTTTTCAAAGACTCAACAATTGGAGCTGGTAATTCTTCTAATTTAATTTCAGTATACTCGTCTGCAACTGATATAACTTTTACTATAGAACTTGTAATTGGAGTTGTAGAAGCAAATGTTGTTAAACCTCCTAAAACAATTGCGGCTGATAAAAATAAATTTTTCATAATGTGTATATTTAAATAGTTAATAGTTTGTTTTACACTTTAGATAAAGAAACTATTGTGCCGAAAATCAAACATGACCACTTAAACCTACATAAAGACCTGTATTTAAAGGGATTTACAGCTTTATGCCAAAAAATGAAAAATATAAAAAAGTGTGTAAACTGATAAAACAGTGTGTAAAAAGTATACACAATTAGTGTTTACTTCAATCAAAAAACAATAAAACTTATCAAAACCAAAACAAGCTTATTGATCAAAAAAAATCATTTTAAAACAAAAAAGGCCGTCAATATTGACGGCCTTTAAATTATTCTGGACTATTCATTTTAAAAGTATCCATAAATGCAGTTGTATAATCTCCTGCAATATATTTTGGATCATCCATTAATTGTCTGTGGAAAGGTATTGTAGTTTTCACGCCTTCGATCACAAATTCATCAAGAGCTCTTCGCATTTTGCTGATAGCTTCTTCACGAGACTGCGCTGTTGTAATTAACTTAGCAATCATAGAATCGTAATTTGGCGGAATACTGTAACCAGAGTATACGTGAGTATCTAAACGAACTCCGTGGCCTCCCGGCATATGAAGCGTAGTAATTTTTCCTGGTGAAGGACGAAAATCATTATAAGGATCTTCAGCATTAATACGACATTCGATAGCGTGTAATTCTGGAAGGTAGTTTTTTCCAGAAATTGGAATTCCGGCAGCAACCATAATCTGCTCACGAATTAAATCGTAATCAATTACTTGTTCAGTAATTGGGTGCTCAACCTGAATACGCGTATTCATTTCCATGAAATAGAAATTTCTGTGTTTGTCCACAAGAAATTCTACAGTTCCAGCGCCTTCGTATTTAATGAATTCTGCCGCTTTTACAGCAGCTTCTCCCATTTTAGTACGCAATTCGTCTGTCATGAAAGGTGAAGGTGTTTCTTCTGTAAGTTTTTGGTGACGACGTTGTACTGAGCAGTCTCTCTCAGAAAGGTGACATGCTTTTCCGTAAGAATCTCCAACAACCTGAATTTCGATATGACGTGGCTCTTCGATAAGTTTCTCCATGTACATTCCGTCATTTCCAAATGCTGCAGCAGCTTCCTGACGTGCACTTTCCCAAGCTTTTAAAAGCTCTTCTTCTTTCCAGATAGCACGCATTCCTTTTCCACCACCACCAGCAGTAGCTTTCATCATAACTGGATAACCAATTTCTTTAGCTACTTTTAGTGCATGCTCATAAGATTCTAATAATCCGTCTGAACCTGGCACACATGGAACTCCTGCGGCTTTCATTGTAGCTTTTGCAGAAGCTTTATCTCCCATTCTGTCGATCATTTCAGGAGCTGCACCAATAAATTTGATTCCGTGCTCTTGACAAATTTTTGAGAATTTAGCATTCTCAGAAAGAAAACCGTATCCTGGGTGTATTGCGTCAGCATTAGTAATTTCTGCAGCAGCAATAATATTTGACATTTTTAAATACGATAAGTTACTTGGAGGAGGACCAATACAAACCGCTTCGTCAGCAAATTTAACATGCAAACTTTCTGCATCGGCTGTAGAGTAAACTGCTACAGTCTTGATTCCCATTTCCTTGCACGTACGAATTACACGAAGTGCAATTTCTCCTCTATTCGCAATTAATATTTTTTTAAACATCTTATTTTAATTAGATAATTAGACAATTTGATAATTAGATAATTTTAGATGGTTAAAAAATTCTCTTTAAATCCATTCTAAAATCTAAAATCTAAAATCTAAATTTATTTATGATGGATCTACTAAGAATAAAGGTTGATCAAATTCAACTGGCGACATATCGTCAACAAGAATTTTCACAATTTTACCTGAAATTTCTGATTCGATTTCATTGAATAATTTCATTGCTTCAATTACACAAAGAACATCTCCTTTTGCGATAGTACTTCCAACTTCTGTAAAAACTGGTTTGTCTGGAGATGGTTTTCTATAGAATGTTCCAATGATTGGAGATTTTATAGTAACGAATTTAGAATTCTCAGCTGGAGCTTGAGCCTCAGTAGCAGCATTTACAACTACTGGAGCAGTTACTTGTGGAGCAGCTGTTTGAGGCAATGC
Organism: Flavobacterium sp. HSC-32F16; assembly: GCF_024171645.1. Classification (GTDB taxonomy): domain Bacteria; phylum Bacteroidota; class Bacteroidia; order Flavobacteriales; family Flavobacteriaceae; genus Flavobacterium. The sequence goes on from NZ_JALKAC010000005.1 coordinate 156,604, forward strand.
AGCCTGAGCTGGCAATTGCTGTACATAAGTCGTCTCCGTTACATTTCCTTCTAAAGTTGTTCTGATCGTGATTTTTACATCATCCATTTCTAACTTCACTTCTGCAACACCCGAATTTGCTACAAATTTGATTAGGTTTTGAATTTCTTTTAAATCCATAATGATTCGTTTTTAGTTTTAATTTATTTCTTATCGTAAGCCCATTTTAAGTAAATAGATCCCCAAGTGAATCCTCCTCCAAATGCTGCTAAAATAATATTATCTCCTTTTTTGAGTTGTTTCTCAAAATCATAAAGTACCAAAGGTAATGTTCCTGAAGTTGTATTGCCATATCTTTCGATATTAACTAACACTTTAGACTCTTCTAATTCTAGTCTTCCTGCAGTTGCATCGATGATGCGCTTATTCGCCTGGTGAGGCACTAACCAATCAACATCCTGATTTGTTAAATTGTTTCTTTGCAAGATTAATTCGCTGGCATCTGCCATATTGGTTACAGCATATTTAAATACTGTTTTTCCATCTTGCATAATATTGTGCTGTCTGTTTTTCACAGTATCTTCTGAAGCCGGAATCAAAGATCCTCCTGCTGGTATTTTAAGAAAATCTCTTCCTACACCATCACTTCTTAAGTATTCGTCTTGTAACCCCAGACCTTCATAATTTGGTTCGAACAAAACTGCTCCTGCTCCATCACCAAAAATAATACAAGTTGCTCTGTCTGTATAATCCACAATTGACGACATTTTATCGGCTCCAATTAAAAGAACTTTTTTATATCTTCCAGATTGTACATAAGCCGCAGCAGTAGACATTCCGTATAAGAAACTTGAACAAGCCGCCTGCAAATCGTATGCGAATGCATTTGAAGCTCCAATTTCTGTTGCAACATAGACTCCTGTAGATGCGACCATCATATCTGGCGTTGCAGTTGCCATTATAACCATATCAATTTCAAGAGGATCAATATTAGCTTTTGCTATTAAATCCTTTGCAGCTTGTATGGCAAGGTAAGATGTTCCTTTATCAGCATCTTTAAGAATTCTTCTTTCTTTAATTCCTGTACGAGTGGTAATCCATTCGTCATTGGTATCTACCATTGTTTCCAACACTTTATTAGAAAGCACAAAGTCTGGAACGTAGCCTCCAACAGCGGTAATTGCGGCTGTGATTGTATTCATTATATTCTATTATTTCCTTTCAAATATTAGTATTTGAAAAATTTTTAAAAGACTCGAAAATTACAAAAAAAATCAAAACGAATTTGCCTGTATTTTCTTAAAAAACAAAAATTATAACCAACAAAAAAAACTCTCACTATGTGAGAGTTCTAGTATAATTTACAAAAACGTATTAAGCAACCGCTTCAGATTTATCGATAACAACTTGCCCTCTGTAATACATTTTACCTTCGTGCCAGTAAGCTCTGTGGTATAAATGCGCTTCACCTGTAATAGGGCATGTAGCGATTTGAGCTACAGTAGCTTTATAGTGTGTTCTTCTCTTATCTCTTCTTGTTTTCGAGGTTTTTCTCTTAGGATGTGCCATTTTACTATATTATTTATCCGTTAATAGTTTCTTTAATTTTTCCCAACGCGGGTCAATATCTTCTTCTTGTTTACTCTCTTCCTTTTGTTCTTTTATGCTTAATTCATTCAATTTTGTCAAAGCTTCGGTTTGTAATGTCCCGTCTTTAACTCCCGGATGAATTCGTTTTAGAGGCACTGAAAGTGCTATCATTTCATAAATGTATTGTGACACATCTAATTCATGTTCTCCATGCGGCAAAATCAACAATTCTTCATTATCATTATTGAATTCTTCTCCAAAGCGTACAATCAACTTCATTTTCCCTTTTAAAGGAAGATCAAAATCTTCGCTTGTTAGATCACAAGGAACATTTACCGTTCCTTTGTGTTTGAATTCTAATTCTAACATATTGCTTTTCTTATCGAAAACCAAATCGACTTTAATGTCTGTACTTTGAAACTCATCGTATTCAAAGTCCTTAAAGAACGTGTTATCTATTTGATATTCAAAATGGTGTTTTCCCAGCTTTAATCCTACGAAAGGAATTAAAAATTCTTTTGATTTGCTCATTTCAACATCAATTTGTACAATTCAAATACAAAACTACATATCTGAATTGGGGTGCAAAGATATAAAATTATTGTAAATCTAATAATCTTATTCACCTTTTTTTGTTTATAACTGTTTTTCTTTTATTTTAAGAGGTTTTTCGCTAATCTCCTCATACTGATTACGCGAGCGAAAAATATCCAGAGCAAGATAAACGGCTTCTTTAAATGAGTTAAAATCTGCCATATCTTTTCCGGCAATATCATACCCCGTACCGTGATCCGGAGAAGTCCTTACCTTATCTAAACCCGCAGTATAGTTCACTCCTTTACCAAATGCTAATGTCTTAAACGGAATTAACCCCTGATCATGATAAGTCGCTACAACTGCATCATATTTTTCATATTGTCCGCTTCCAAAAAATCCATCGGCAGAAAAAGGTCCAAAAACCAAAGTACCGCTGTCAAATATTTTTTTCAGAACCGGTTTTAAAACTAAATCGTCTTCTTTTCCTATTACGCCGCCATCTCCACAATGCGGATTTAATCCCAAAACTGCAATTTTTGGCTTTACAATACTAAAATCCTGAATTAGAGATTTTCTAATGGTTTCGATTTTTCTAATAATTAATTCTTCTGTCAAATGAGAAGAAACTTCATTTAAAGGTACATGATCTGTCAGCAGTCCAACTCTTAAATTATCCTGAACCATCATCATCAAGGCATTTCCTTCTAACTCCTGATCTAAATAATCTGTGTGGCCCGGAAATTTAAAATCTTCTGACTGAATATTATATTTATTGATTGGGGCTGTAACCAGGACATCAATCAAATCTTCTTTTAAAGCTTTTGTTGCCGCAACAAATGACTTTATTGCATATCCGCCTATTTTTTCATCATTTGTTCCTAAATTAATATCTACACCTTCTCTCCAAAGATTATAAACATTTACTTTTCCCGGAATTACCTGATCTAATTTATCTACACCATGAAACTGCACTGTAGAGGTAAAACTTTTTTTAACAAAAGAAAGTATTTTAGCATTTGCGAAAATAACTGGTGTACACAATTCTAACATTCGCGAATCTTCGAATGTTTTGAGTATAACTTCGCTTCCAATACCGTTTAAATCTCCTACTGAAATTCCAACAATTATATTTTCTGCTTTTTTATTCATGAGCTCAGCTTATTTATTACTAATTTTGATGTGCAAATTTAGTAAAATAAAACCACAATGTTTACAGGAATTATTGAAACCCTTGGAAGGATTCACGAAATACAAAAAGATAAAAACAACTTACACGTTACAGTTGACTCCTCAATTACAAACGAATTAAAGATTGATCAAAGCGTTTCGCACAACGGAATATGCCTTACAGTTGTCGCTGTAAAAGATTCATTTTATACCGTTACAGCAATCGAGGAAACTATTTTAAAAACGAATATTGGCGACTGGAAAGTCAACGATATTGTTAATCTGGAAAGAGGAATGAAGCTTGGAGATCGTCTTGACGGGCATATTGTTCAGGGTCACGTAGACCAAACCGGAACCTGCATTAAAATAGAAGAAGCCAACGGAAGCTGGAATTATACTTTTGAATATGATCCAAACCTCAACAATATTACAATCGAAAAAGGATCTATTACAGTTAACGGAGTAAGCTTAACGGTTGTAAACTCCAAAACAAACGAATTCAGTGTTTCGATAATACCTTACACTTTTGAAAATACCAATTTTAAAGATTTTAAAGTTGGAACGAAAATCAATTTAGAGTTTGATGTTGTTGGAAAATATATTTCGAGACTTTATTCGATAAATAAATAAGAGAAAAGTTTATCGCATAAAAAAAGCTTCAATTAAATTGAAGCTTTTTTTGTTTTATTTCGATATATAACTGCTGTGCCCAATAATAAACCGGCAACAATTAAATAAGGCAGACCTTCATTTATTGGGCCTTCTAAAGGTCCCTCTGGGTCACAACCTCCTGGACATGGAGGAGTTTGAGATAGAACACTTGACATATTCAATACTAGAAAAAATACTAAAAAAATAATTCTTATTATCTTCATAAACTTGGGGCGCTGAAAATCAATACTATATCTATACTGGCAAATATTTTTCGTTGAAATTTCTCATAAAAAAGACTCTTTTAAAGAAATTCTTTGGCAAAAATATATGATTTTTAGAAAAAAACAACTTTATAACTAAAAAGACCTCACATCCTTAACATACGGATTATGTTATAATTTGGTTTTTTTGTTAGATTATCTTATTCAAAAAAACACATTTTCAATTAGTGTGTTTCTTTCTCAATCCCATCTAACACCTTATTAAACGGGGAATTACTAGGTTTATTATCTAAAATTCATACTATTATAAAATTAAGCTTTATTTTTTAAATTTTACTGTTTGACAAAAAAATCTCACAAAATATTTTTTTTCAAAAAAACATCAAAATTCAAAATAAGTCAGAAAGAACTGTAAATTACGACTTTTAAAATCAATCTAAAATTTCTTTTTAAATTGTCACAGTGGTCAAGTGTTCGCGAATTAATATATTTGCATAATTAAAACAAGAACCTAAAAGGTCATTCATTAAATCAGGGCAAATAATAAATGAAGAAAACAGTTGGAAGTTTGTATGCAGGTGTAGGAGGTATATGTTTAGGGTTTGAGAAAGCTGGGTTTAAACTAGAATGGGCAAATGAATTTGACAAAAATGCCTGCATAACCTATAAAAATAATTTTGAACACAACCTTATTGAAGGTGATGTGATGGCCCTGGATGTTACTGCTCTAAAAAAAATTGATATTTTAACAGCAGGATTTCCATGCCAGCCATTTTCGGTTGCGGGTTATAGAAAAGGTTTTGAAGACAGCAGAGGAAATCATTTCTTTAAAATTTTAGATTTTGTAGATGAAATGCGTCCTAATGTTATTTTTCTTGAGAATGTAAAAAACTTAAAAGGTCACGACAAAGGAAACACTATCAAAGTTATCGAACAGGAAATTACAAAACGCGGTTATACTTTTGACAGCGCGGTTTTGAATACCAAAGACTTTGGAAACATTCCTCATAACAGAGAAAGGATTTTCATTGTTGCTTTTGATAAAAATTATATAAACGATGATAAATTTAAGTTTCATTTTCCTGAAAAAGAAAATTTAACCAAATCAATCAAAGATTTAATTATTAAAGAAAAGGTCGACGAAAAGTTTTATTATCACGAAGATAAATATATGTACGATATGCTGAGAGAATCTATCACAAACAAGGATAGAATTTATCAGTTTAGACGACAATATGTTCGTGAAAATAAATCGAGTGTTTGCCCTACCCTGACTGCCAATATGGGAACCGGCGGGCATAATGTACCGCTTATTACAACTAATTTTGGTTTTAGAAAACTCACCCCAAGAGAATGCTTTAGATTTCAGGGTTTTCCTGATGACTTTAAACTTCCTGCCATTTCAAATTCACATTTGTATAAACAGGCTGGAAACTCTGTAAGCATGCCGGTTATTGAAAGACTGGCATCTGAAATTTACAAAGTACTTGAAACAGTAGAATCAAAGAAGACAAAAAAGTCTAAAGAAAAAGCTTAAACTGCCCATCCTGAGCTTCTAATATTTTTTCTATAAAAGATTCGTATTCGTCTAATTTTGTAAAATCTATAAAATAATCCTGATCTGTCGATTTTGTGATTTTTACGCTGTCGTAACCAATTTTTCTGAGTTTATCATAAGTCAGAACTTCGTTTTCTTTCAGTAGTAAAACATCACGGAGCATCCAGTCGGCCATGGCTTTGTTTGGGTTGGTCATTAAAGCTTTGCTCCCGTCCTGACACACTTTTGCAGAAAGAGTTTTACCATTTGGAATTTTAAGATTAAAAATCACATCTTTTTCAGGAAAAAAATCAGGAGCATTGTTTCTAATTTTTGATGGTATCGATATATAAACCTCTCCCGGATCTCTTTTCCTTCCTCCGGCATTCCATTGATTCAGCTGACTTTTTATTGGTACAATCGGTTCTTTTAATTTCTTTTTGGCTTCGGGAGAATATAAGGGCAGAACAACATAATCGACAAATGGGATTAATTCTTCTTCCGCCAATAAACCAATGACGGCTTGAAGCTTTTCTTTCGCAAAATCAGTATGTGTATTTAAGCTTGGCTGTGTTAGATTTAAAAGTACATTAATTGGTTCTTCTAAAATCTCAACATCAATTTCAATGCATTCTTTCGGAATTATAAAGCGTTTCATTAAAACACTTTTAGAAAAATTAAAATTATACTCGTTTAAAGCGTCTTTAAATTTCAGCGAACTTTTTGTTTCTTCTAATATTTGAATTGAATCTTTGTCAATTAAATCATAAGAAGTTTCAAAAACTTTAATCAAAAACTTATCACGGCCAATGATATGATACACTCTATTTTTAGTATTGTAAAGTCTATCTGCAAATTCTATCCGTTCATTCCTAAAATCGGCTAGTTTATGGGCTAAATCTAAACCTTTGAGTATTCTTAAGTCTGAACTTCTCGAATTAAACTCTGCTACCTTTTCAACTTTTGAACTTCCAGATAATATAAATGTTTTAATACCAACACCACAACCGTTTATTATCGCATCGTATGCCACATCTGCGCGGGCGAGATTGTCGGCACCAAAAGCTTTACAAAAAGCATTTTCGGCAACCCGGTATTGAATAAAGGGTTTATCTGAAGAACTAAACAAATTCGAAAACGCACCAATTGCCTTTAAAGCACTTGTATAATTTTCGATATTTTGATTCGTTTGAGTTTGTAGAAACATTATTTATTTTGAAAGTTCAATTTCTTCTTTAATTTTTTCGATGCAAGATTCTAATTCTTTTTGAATTTCTTTGCTCCAAAACCGTAAAACTTTCCAATTATTTGAAAGCAAATGTTCGTTGACTTCAATATCACGTTTCATATTACGTTCGATTTTCGGAATCCAATATTCCCGATTCGATTTGATTCGGAGTTGCTGCGTTTTCCAATCTTTTCCGTGAAAAAATTCACTGTCAATAAAAATAGCGATCTTATAATTGGCGAAAGTTAAATCTGGTTTTCCAAATATTTTTTTGTTGTTTTTGCGATATCGATATCCCAATTTCCATAAAGCTTTTGCCAATCTTACTTCATCTTTTGTCGCCGTACTTTTTATCGCCTGCATATTTTTTCTCCGTTGTTCAGGAGTTAAATTATCCATCGTTCCTTAAGATTAAATTTGTCTTTTAAAGATAAATTTAATCTATTTTTCCCTTAAACCCGAATACAAATCATCTAAATCATGTAAATCTCCAGATTGGATATAATAATTCTCGGCATCCATTTTTGTTTTTCCATTCAGCAAAGCATTTTTAGGAATAACATATTGATTTTTAATTATGTGCCGAATTGTTTTTAAAGAACAACAACCCGGAATATCACAAAACCAAACCGCGTTTTCAATTTCCTGCCATAAATTTTCTTTGTTTTGAGGAATACTTTTTAAAATAAATTTTATATCAGGCTTAATTCTAACCAAAACAAAAAAATCGTAAGTATCAATATTTGAATTATCGAGATTCGGAATATATTTCCCTTCCGGATTCCAATCTTTAGTTTCCAAAAGCAAAAGATTAGAAAAAAAAGCCGCCGATTTTACACAAATAGATTTCCCGTTTGCTTTTAAATCGGTTTCATCCCAAACTCCTTTTCCATGAATGCTAAAATCAGGAACTTCAACCTCAATATTTTGAAGTTTTAAATTTTCATACAATACAATTTCGGCTAATTTTCCCTGAAAAGTATTTTGAAAAATCTCTGCATTTGTACGATTCAAATGCCCGCCCGATCTTTTAATTCTATGAAATCCTTCTCCATAAACCATTTCATAGGCAAAATCAAAAGCTTGTTTTACAAAAGCAGCATTAACTTCTTTTGCTTCAAAATTCTTTTTTAAAGTGATGAAATAGATGTTATTCTTTTTGTCTAACTTCATGATTTTACTTTTATCTTGTTAAAAGCAAAAATATGTTTTTAATTGATAGAAAAATATTACAAAATAAAATTTACATCAACAAAAAAGCCTTTACATTGCTGTAAAGGCTTTCTATTCTAAAGAAGTGGTCCCACCTGGGCTCGAACCAGGGACCACCTGATTATGAGTCAGGTGCTCTAACCAGCTGAGCTATAGGACCGGTTTAGAGGTTGCAATATTACTACTATTTTTCATTCACTCCAAATATTTTAAGACATGATTTGCATTTAATTTCATTTCAAACCCTTTGTTTCAAAAATAATATTGATTTTCAATGCCTTATTTAAAATAAAAAATGATTTTTTTTTAAATAATTTCCTGGCAAAGCTCTACCAAAACGCCATTTGTGTTCTTCGGATGCAGAAAAACTACCCATTTATTGTCAGCGCCTTTCTTCGGAACTTCATTAATCAGCACAAAACCTTCACTTTTTAATCGGGAAATTTCAGCATGAATATCTTCTACATCAAAAGCGATATGATGAATGCCTTCACCTTTCTTTTCTAAAAACTTCGCAATTGGACTTTCCGGACTTGTCGCCATTAAAAGTTCAATTTTGTTGGTTCCGGTTTGAAAGAAAGAAGTTAAAACGCCTTCACTTTCTACCGTTTCTTCTTTGTATGACGGAACGCCCAATAATTTCTCGAACAATACATTTGCATCATCCATATTTTTTACGGCAATTCCAATATGTTCTATTTTATTTATCATCTGATTTTATCTTAATTGAGTAACATAAGAATTAAAATAACCGCATTCTGCAATTACATCCTGATAATATTTAGTATCTGAATAATCTTTTTGAAGCGTTTTAAATCCGTTCCAGGCGATAAAGTTAACTTTATCGTCATTTGCATCCCACCAATATCTTACGCTGTTATATTTATTATTATAATATTCGTTTCGTTCGCATTTTGAAATTAAGTACACACATTTTGCTTTCTGCTCTTTTGTTGCTGCAGCCTGCAATGCTTTCTGATAATACATTTTTGAAACACTGCAGTCCGTAATCATCTTTTTCATAGAATCTCTAAACGAGTATGGACTTGAACCATAACCTACGATAGTAATCTCGTAAAAAGTTCTTCCGTTTCCAAAATGCGAAATATTATAAAATGCATTTCCTAACAATAAACTATTTGTGTAAACATCTTCGTTTTTAGCCAATTTATCCTGCATTTCTTTAATAGTAGTTAAGAAATCCATTTGCGTATATTTTCTTTTTTGATAAGCCGCATGATCGCAGTCGTGACAATCTTTTATACTTCCGTTAAACGGGTTTCCTAAAAATTTATAATACTGAACTGAATCTGTCTGTTTTAAAAATTCGATAGCTTCAGGAATTTTATTTTTAAAAGTCGCCTGAACTGCCTGAAAATTATTGATATCTTTTAGTTTTAAACTATAAATTCCCGCCCCGATATTCTCAATTTCGGTTCTATTAGAATTAGATAAAAATGCTTTTATGGCTTGCAGATTTTTTTCATTATCATAAAACGAATTTCCATCGTTCCAATAGCTGTAACGTGATTCGCCAAAAATCTCGGCCAAAACCAAGTTCCCTTTTTCTCTGTAAAGAGTCGACAAATAATTTCTGCTCCATGAAGAAGCGTTTTGATAACGAAATTCCTGTCCTTTATATGTTTTTGGAAGTTCGTTGTATAACCAGTTCAAATCGGCTAGAATTGTCTTTTCGTTTTTGTCTGTCAATTTATCAATTTTGCTCACATTATTTACAAAACGTAATAAACGAAGCTGCATTCCTGCCAATTCATTTTTTGGAAGCGTTTTTACCGCTTTATCAAAATTCTTATCGGCATTAGCGTATTCTCCTTTTAAAGTCTGCAAATATCCCAGAGATAAATCCCATAAATAAGGTCGGTCCGTATTTCCTGATGCCGAAATTTTAGCGATTAGATCTAACGATTTTTGATCCACCTTAACTTGATTTTCTTTTTTACTTTCTGCAACAGTCAATTTCTTTTTAGGCTTATCGTCTCCGGCATTCTGCTGAAATGAATTATTTATAGACTGCTCAAGCCCATTTACCAATCTTGTTGCCAGATAATTTAAATGCTCGCTTTTTGGATCAAGTTCATAAATCTTTTCAATTGCCTGTTTTTCATCTTTATAATATCCGTGAATAGCCCAAAGTGCCGCTTTTTCTTTATTATTTTTTGCCATTGTTAAAGCTTTATTCCAATCGGCTTCATTTTTAGGATGAAAACTATAAGCTGTAACTACACGTAATTCTGGGCATTTATCAAAAACCTGCGCATACAAATAATTTGAAACCGCATATTTTTTTTGCTGGTAATTGATCCCGGCAACATATGCCAGAGCGCGATAGTACAACGTGTTTTTTGCAACAGCACTTTCTGTTTTATTAAAAAAGTCTATTGCTTTTTGTTTATCATTGCTGTAAAAACGGGCTTTCATGGTTAAAAACCAGTATCTGTTTTTTAGGAAAGGATCCGACAATGTATTGTAAACATTTTCTATCGACTGAATCATTTTGGCATCATCGAATGTTTTTGCCGCAACGGGTTCATAACCCCAATATTCTTCACTAGTAGACACAGTTTCAATTTTTTGAGCTAAATACAAAAATTCGATAAAGTTTTTAATTTTATCGTCTTTCAAGTTGATCTTTTTGCCCCATTTCTGTGAGCTTTTGTTTTCTTTTTTATTCTTATAAAAAACATGTAGATCCGTAATTTCTTCTTTATTCTGAATTGCATTTTTTCCATCAGGATAATATCCTGGACGTTCATCTCCAATCAAAAAATAATTTACTGTTGTTGTATCGGTTTTTCCTTTAAGGTAATCTGCCCAATCTGATTTTATATTTTTATTAAAGCGTGAATTATGCTGGGTATCAAAACCAATTCCGTAGAAAATACCACCCGACAAAAAAAGCGGCGAATACGATTCGTCTGCAAAGGTTTCCGGAGTAAAATTAGAAGTGTATGATCCCATATAATCCCAGTCACCATCTGCGCAAGCATAAATTATTCCGTACACAAAAAGGAAAGCGGCACTAAAACCAAGAAACAACCTGCTTAAAAATATTCTTTTCATAATTATCTAAATTGAATTCGTCTAAATCGTAAAATATAATTTCTTTTGGGGACTGAGCTTTATTATCTTCTAAATCTTCAGCCATTTCTTTTAAATCTTCTGGAGAAATAGTCTCTGTTTTCAAGAGATCATTTTCTTCGTAATAAACACCGTTTTTGTAATTAGATTGTCTGGCTCTGAAAAATATCGGGCTTATCTGTTCAAAGTTTTTATCTTTTTTGAGTTCACTGAAATTCAGTTTAGAACGCAAACCTAAAACTTTCTCATTTCTAATATGAATCGCCCATGAATAAATAGGAAGCGCATAATCAAGATGCAGCGGATATTTTTTTAAACTTTTAAGATATTTCTCTGAGATTTTTTGGCTGTAAATAGAATTCAATGAATCTGGCGCAATACTTCCCATATTATAAAACATCAAAACGCCGTTGTCTACATTTGGAATTTTAGTTTTCTTAAAGTATTTCACCTGATGAAGCCTGATTGTTGCCGAAAGTTTTTTCTTCGAAAGCTTTTTAATCTGTTCAATAAATTTAAGATAATTGTCTTTACTGTTCAAACTCCAATCGCAGTCAATTTGAATTTCGGTACAATTAAGTTTGTTCTTCTTATTGATTTCAGTAATTAAATGAATTGTTTTTTCGGCCAGATCCTCAACATTCAGATCCTTTCTAAGCATTACTTTATTTTGAATAAAAACAACCGGAACAATTTCAAATTCCTGTACGTTTTCGTAAAAATGAATAGGGCTTATCGGAAAGGGTTCTTGCGTTTGAGGATGAAGTCCGATATCAAAATAACGAATGTAGAGTTTGTGTACATCATTATCTTTCAGAGCGGTTTTTTCTGTTTCTGAAAATTTTAAATTGGTTTTCCAATAATAAAAAGAAATTATGGGCTGTTCATTTTTGCTGCACGCTGTCAGAAAAAGAAATAACAAACCCAAAAAAAATCTTTTAACCAAAACGAAGTAATATTATATTGAAATTCAAAAGTAAGAAATTATATCGTATGAGAGATTTTGATTCTTAAAAATTGTAAAAATATATACGGTATCAAATCCTAATAAATGGCCAAAAAATTTCAATTAAAGCAAATATAATTGTTATTTTGTGCAATCAAATTCAAAAACCGCTATGTTTAAAAGCAAATTCAAATATATTTCATTTTTACTGGTATTATTAATGATGAGCTGCGCCAAAAGAGGCAGTATTACCGGCGGATTAAAAGATACACTGGCACCTGTTTTGGTTTCGAGTACGCCAAAAAACTTTACTACAGATTTTAAAGGAAATGAAATTACTTTGGTCTTTGATGAATATATCAAATTAAAAAACCTGAACAAGCAGTTGATTATTTCTCCTCCAATGAAATATGAACCGTTGATAACACCAACCGGAGTAAGCAAATTCATAAACATAAAAATAAAAGATACTTTACAGCCCAATACAACTTACAGCTTTAATTTTGGACAAAGTATTGCAGACAATAATGAAGGAAATGCAATAAACCAATTTAAGTATATTTTTTCGACAGGACCCTATATTGATTCTCTTAAACTTGGCGGAAAAATCAAAGATTCGTATGCCAAAAATGTAGATAATTTTGTTTCAGTAATGCTTTATGAGGCAAATGATAAATATAAAGATTCTGTTATTTACAAAGAATTTCCTCGTTATATCACCAATACTTTAGATAGTTTAAGAACTTTTGAATTTGAAAATTTAAAAGCTGGAAAATATCTTTTAGTGGCTTTAAAAGACAAGTCAGCTAATAATAAATACAATCCCAAAGATGATAAAATAGGCTTTATCAAACACTTTATTACAGTTCCAAATGACACTATATTTGAATTAGAATTATTTAAGGAAACGCTTCCGCTAAAGACTTTTAAACCTATACAAGCTTCGGGCAACAGATTACTTCTTCCGTATGAAGGAAAACAGAATTTTAAAACGAACAGACCTGCAATTGTACTTAAAAACAATGGTGAAACTTTAGAAACTATCATAACTCAGTTTCCTAAAAAAGATTCACTTCAGGTTTGGTATAAACCATTAAAAGTTGATTCTTTATCATTAGAAGTGACTAAAGATACTTATACCAAAAAATTTAATTTTAAGGTTAAAGACCAGAAAAAAGATACTTTAAATATTAAAGCGGTTCAAAACGGGGTTATTAATTTTAGAGACCGATTTACTTTAGAAACCGAAACTCCATTGGTTAAATTTGATAAATCAAAAATAAAGTTAGTCAGCAAAGACTCTACGGCGATTGATTTCACAACAGAATACAACGAATTTGAACAGAAATTGTATGTTGATTTCAAAAAAGAACCACTGGAAAAGTACCATTTTACTTTTTTACCGGGAGCACTGACTGATTTTTATGAAAAAACAAATGATACTTTATCCTATAAACTCAACACAAAAGAAGTTGCGGATTATGGTAATTTAATATTGAATTTAAAAAATGTCAAACGTTTCCCTATTATAGTTGAAGTAACTAATAAAAAGGGAGATGAAATACTTGCAAGTGATTATTCTGAAGGAAAAACTCAAATTGAATTCAATTTAATGCTCCCATCGCAGTTTACGATAAGAGTTATCTACGATGATAATAAAAACAAAATGTACGATACTGGTAGTTTCCTTGAAAAAAGATATGCCGAAGAAGTATTTTATTTTCAACGAGAAATCGATGTACGAACCAATTGGGATGTTAACGAAACTATTGATTTAAGTGTTCCGTATAACCCTGACGTAGAGAAAAAAGAAGATTTGAAAAAGAGAAAAGACGACGAAAAGAAACGTAAAGCTTTCTAGATTTTAATTTCAAAACTATCTTTATCACTTAGAAAATCCAGTTTTTTTCTTGTTTCCAACATTTCATTTTTATTTAAATCAACCACAAAAACAGCTTCTGTTTCTTGTGGTTCTAAAATGTAATTCCCTAAAAAGTCAACAACTTGAGAATGCCCCGTGTGTTCGTAATCATTATGATCTAAACCCACTCGGTTTACCCCTACTAGATAACTCAGGTTTTCAATGGCGCGTGCTTTAAGCAATGCGTCCCAGGCATTTGTGCGAACTTTTGGCCAATTGGCAACGTATAAAAGCAAGTCGTAATTTTCGACATTTCGAACAAAAACAGGAAATCTTAAGTCGTAACAAACCTGCAGGCAGATTTTCCAATCCAGATACTCTACAATAACTTTTTCAGTTCCGGCGGTGTAGAATTTATCTTCTCCCGCCAAAGAAAATAAATGACGTTTATCATAGTATTGGATTTCTCCCGACGGAAATACAAAAAACATTCGATTGTAATAATTACCGTTTTCTGTAATTACTAAACTTCCTGTTAAGGCACTATTTTTTTCTTGTGCCATTTTCTTCATCCATAAAACAGTTTCACCTTCCATTGTTTCGGCAACGGCGGATGGATTCATTGTAAATCCTGTCGAAAACATTTCGGGAAGAACGATCAAATTTACTTCAGAATCGATCTGATTTATTTTTGATTCGAACATTTTTTTGTTTTCTGAAACATCTTCCCAATGAAGATCTGATTGAATAAGTGCAATTTTCATATTCCAAAAATACGAATTTTCAACCAAAATCAATTTTTCTGATAAAAAGCATATTCTGCAAAATTTTCTCAGAATGCCCTTAGAAATCTACTATTTTTTGGATCAAAAAAATATTCAAATAAATTTTATTGCAAAAAATATGCATTTTATGCAAAAAATATGCAAGTGTGAAAAATAAATCTATATATTTGATTCGACAACAAAACCAAAAAAACATGAAAACCAAACTATTATGAAAACAAAGCTCATTTCATTAGTATTTATTGGGGGAATAATGCTCTCAGCAAATGCAAAGGAGATTGCAATAAAAAAGCATCTCTATGAACAAAACAGCAATCAGGTTGAAATTACAGGTCAGGTAATAGGCCAGGATGACGGAATACCAATTGCCGGCGCAACCGTTTATGCTAAAAGCAATTCTAAAATAGCCACGATCACAGACGAAACAGGAAAATTTAAACTGAATGTTCCTGAAAACGAAAAGCAAATTGTCATTTCATATATGGGTTACGGAACTTTAGAATTTAACTTAGACCGTACGACCAATTTAATAATCAATTTAAAACCTGCCGAAAATGTATTAGACCAAGTTTTGGTGACAGCATTAGGAGTTAAAAAAAGCAGTAAATCTGTTGCTTATGCGGTAACAGAACTTAAAGGAACTGAATTTACAAAAGCAAAAGAAACCAATATTGCCAATGCTTTGGTTGGAAAAATTGCCGGTGTAAACGTGAGCAGCACTGCAACGGGACCCAACGGATCAAGCCGAGTTGTAATAAGAGGAAATGGTTCGCTAAACGGAAATAACCAGCCGATGTATGTAGTGAACGATTTACCAATTGATAATACACAGCTTAATTTGCCTGGAATTGGAAACGGACCAGGATCTACAAGAATTAATGTGGATCGCGGAGACGGAACTTCTGTAATAAATCCAGATGATATTAAAACGATTACGGTTTTAAAAGGCGGAACTGCGGCGGCTTTATACGGAGCAAATGCAGCAAACGGAGTTATTTTGATTCAGACGAAAAGAGGTGCTGCCCAAAAAGGAATTGGAGTTGATTATAATACTTCATTTACTTTTGAAACGCCTTCTATCATTCCTGATTGGCAGTACGAATATGGTTCAGGATCAAACGGAAAAAAACCAATTAATCAATCTGAAGCTATTGCTGCCGGACGCTGGTCGTGGGGAGCTAAAATGGACGGAACCGATGTTGTACAATTTGATGGTGTGGCAAGACCCTATTCGGCACAAAAAAATAACATAAAAAACTTCTACGAAACCGGAACGACTTTCATTAATTCCATCGCTTTATCCGGAGGAACTGAAAAAGCCACAGGACGTCTTTCTTTCTCCAATACAGATAATCAATCTGTGGTGCCAAATTCTGATTTCAACAGAAAAAGCATCAATATTGCGAGTAACGTTAATATGACAGACTGGTTAAAATTTGATGTTGTGGCGCAGTATAATTTGGAGAAATCAAACAACAGAGTTACGGTTTCCGATGCTGAAGCAAATCCAAACTGGGGAACATACATGATCGCCAATACGGTTGACATTAGAAATCTTGCCCCGGGTTATGATGAAAATGGTGTTGAAGAAGCATGGAATCCGGTTGCTGTAGCTACAAATCCTTATTTTGTAGTAAATAAAATTAGAAACAAAGACACTAAAAACCGTTTTATCGGAATGTTGAATGTGAAGTTAAACTTTACTCCTGAGTTATTCCTTCAGGGACGAATTGGCCAGGATTATACTGATTATGATTTCTTCGGATACATCCCAAAAACAACTTTAAACAATCCGGTTGGATACGCACAAGGTTCAAAAGTAAAATTATCGAATTTAAACTCAGAGGCAATTCTTAATTATACGAAGAAAAACATTTATGGCAATTTTTCTTTAAATGCTTTACTTGGGGTTAACTCGCGTACCACTTTAAGAGACGAAACAAGAGTTGAAGGGTCAAATTTTGTATTGGATGATTTTTATGCTTTAAGCAATTTGTCTACGCTTGCCTACACCTATCCCTACGGAAAAACAAAAACAAACTCAGTTTACGGCGCCGTAGATTTAGATTATAAAAATGTTGTTTTCTTAAACTTTACAGGTCGTCAGGATTGGTTTTCTACACTTTCAAAAGAAAATAATACTGTCTTTTATCCTTCTGTGGGAACTAGTATTATTGTATCCGATATTGTAAAAATGCCGGAATTTGTTTCATTTGCCAAACTAAGAACTTCATGGGCGCAGGTTGGAGGCGCAACTCCGGATCCGTATGCATTAAACCAATCGTACACAATGGTTCAGGGCGGACACAACGGACAACAATTGCAAGGTCCAACAAGTACCAGAGTTCCTAATTCAACTTTAAGTCCGCTTACTTCAACCACTTTTGAAGTTGGAACTGATTTAGGATTTTTTAATAATCGTTTAAATGTTGATTTTGCTTATTACAATCGTGCAACAACAAACGATATTGTCGAAACTACAATCTCAAACGCTTCCGGAGCTAATACCGCTTTATTGAATCTTGGAAAAATGAGAAACAAAGGAGTTGAGTTTTTAGTAAGCGGCAAAATCATTAATACAGAAAATTTTTCATGGGATGCCAGTTTCAATGGTTCATATAATGAAAACACAGTTGAAGCACTTACAGATCAGTTGAATTCTATTACGATGGCAACTTCTGTAAATGGATATGTTACGATTACAAGTGATGTTGGACGTCCGTACAGTATCATTAAAGGATATAAACCTCGTAAAGACGCCAACGGAAATACGGTTTATAACGTAAGCGGCGGTTCGGCAACTATAGCTCAAGGTCCGCTGGAAGAATTAGGTCAGGGAGTTCATCCTTGGGGAGCAGGAATCAGCAATGAGTTTAAGTACAAAAACATCTCATTCAGCTTTTTAATCGACGGTAAATTTGGAGGAAGTTTATACTCCGGAACTGATTTATACGGAACTCGTATGGGATTAACTAAACTGACCCTTGAAGGTCGTGAAAGCGGTTTACCAATTAAAGGGGTTGACACTAACGGAAATCCGGTGGATATGGTCATTGCACCAGAAAACTTAAGAACGTATTATGACGGTTTAAGAAATATCTCTTCGACTTTTGTTTATGATGCCAGTTTCATCAAACTAAGACAAATTATTTTAGGTTATCAATTACCAATTGAGAAAATAAAAGGATTATCAAAACTTCAGGGAGCTTCAATTTCATTTGTGGCCAGAAACTTATTTATTCTCTATAAGAAAACACCAAACGTAGATCCGGAATCTGTATTTAGTGCAGGAAATGCTCAGGGTGTAGAACAATTTGGAGTGCCAAAAACCAGAAGTTTCGGTTTAAGTTTAAATGTCAAATTTTAAACTCGCTTTATTTCTAATTTCTAAATTAAAAGACATGAAAAAGTTAACCATATTATATATCGCAGGAATACTTTTAGGAAGTATGGCCTCTTGTACCAATGATTTTGAAGAAACCAACACCAATCCCAACTCTGTTGATAAACCAAATCCGAATTTTGTTTTCAGCAAAGCACAACTCGATGGTTTAAATAACAATTATTTCTTTACCAATATTCTCGAATGCGGCGGTTTACTGCAGCATTATGCAACTTACAAAGAAGCTTCGGGAGTGGGAGATAAATATTTAAGTAATGAAGTTTATTTTTCGGCCTATTTCAATCAGGCCTATCCAACCGGGATAAACGAAACACAAATTGTAATCGATGCTTTAAAAAACAGTCCGGCCGACAGCAACCGATTTAATATTGCCAGAATCTGGAAAGCATATTTGTATCATAAACTAACCGATTTATATGGAGACATTCCATATTCTGAAGCATCGAAAGCCAACAGCGCACAAGTTTTCCTTCCAAAATATGATTCTCAGGAATTTATCTACAAAGATTTATTGAAGGAATTAGACGAAGCTGCTGTCGCATTGGATCCGGCAAAACCAAGTTTCGGCAAATCTGATTTTATTTATGACGGCGATGTCGCAAAATGGAAAAAATTCTCGTATTCTTTAATGCTTCGTTTGGGTTTAAGATTATCGAAAGTTGATCCGGCGTTATCTCAAACTTGGGTAACCAAAGCCATTGCCGGAGGTGTGATTCTTAACACAGCTGATAATGCGATCATGAAATATACTGACGGACCAAATGATTTCAATAGAAATCCCGTTGGTTTTGATGCCAGAAGACAAGATTTTACAGCAGGATCTTTTGGACAGAAAAATGTTGAAGGCGGTAAATTGGCTAAAACATTTATCGATTTATTACAATCCACTGCCGATCCTAGAATCAGCGTTTATGCCGGAGTTTGGCAGGGAAGTTCTCAAAATACAAGTCTTGCTGTTCAAAAAGGTTTTCCTAACGGAATCAAAACAGCTCCAAGTCCTGCAGAACAAGCAGCATATTCTGAACCAAACCAAAGCACCGTTTTTAAATATGATGCACCGCTGGTTTTAATCAGCAATGCTGAAACTCATTTATATCTAGCTGAAGCTGCGGCAAGAGGCTGGTATACTAATGAAACAGATAAAGATTTATATGAAAAAGGCGTAAAAGCCTCTTTCTTAAACATGGGAATTTATGGTGCGGCTTATACTATTCCGGATGCAGCGCCCTACTTAACCGCAAATCCGTACAATGCTGCAGGATCATTTGATGCAAAAATGAACCAGATTCATACACAGATTTACATAGCCTTATTTGTAGACGAACAAGAAATTTATGCCAACTGGAGAAGAACCGGATATCCTGTTTTAACGCCTGTAAATTTCCCCGGAAATGTTACAAACGGCACAATACCAAGACGTTTAAAATACTCAACCAGCGAATATTCAGTGAATTCAACTAACTTAGCTGAAGCGGTTAAACGTCAGGGTGAAGATGCTTTTACAACGAGAATCTGGTGGGATAAATAAAAACAATAACCGTTGACGTAATTAAACACATTTAAAAATAGTTTTTGAAAGTGTTAAGAAAGTCGTTTCAATTGCATTAATAAACATAGTTACTATGTATTAAAAGCTGGCTTTTTTTAAACTCCTAATTCAACTAAAAAAATCTATGCTTCTATGTGCTTAATAAAAAATTACTCTCAACGTAGTTAATAATACAAAAGATAAATGAGCATTTTAATTCTTACGGCATGCATTGCATTTTTAATCATTCAAATAGCTTGGCTTAAAATCAATCCATTTATTGCCTTTATCATAACAGCTTTATTATCAGGCCTGTTTTTAGGCCTGCCAATAAATACTTTATCACAAACAGTTCAAAAAGGACTGGGCGAAATGTTAGGATCTATTACTTTGATTATTGTTTTCGGAACCTGTATTGGTAAACTTACCGTTTCATCAGGCGCCGCCAATGTAATTGCCAAAACTGTTATGGGATGGACGGGCAGAAAATACGTTCGGCTTGGCTTAATGATTACCGGATTTATTGTTGGGATACCTCTATTTTATAGTGTTGGATTTGTTTTGTTAGTACCTCTAATCTTTTCAGTAGCCCACCAATTTAAACTGTCAAAAGTATATCTGGGAATCCCAATGCTGGCTTCGCTTTCAGTAGCACACGGTTTTTTGCCCCCACATCCGTCACCAATGGCTTTGAGCAGTATTTTAAATGCTGATATTGGACTCGTTTTAGTTTACGGAATTATAATTGCAATCCCGACTATTTTTATTGCGGGTTTATTGTTCTCGAATTTGCTTAAAAACATAAAAACCGAATCGGATCATGAAATTTTGAATGTCCAAGAAGTCGTAAACCACGGTAAACTTCCAAGTTTTTCACTTAGTTTATTTTCGGCTTTATTTCCGGTTTTTGGATTAACACTTACATCAATATTGCCCATTTTTATAAAAAATGAAACGGTAGAAAATATTTGCAAAACGCTAGGAGAACCAAGTATGATTATGCTTATTTCTTTACTTATCTGCACGTACACTTTAGGAATTAGAATGAACCGAAGCATCACATCTGTAATGGAAGATTACGCCGCTGCTATAAAAGATGTCGCTTTGATCGTTTTAATTGTGGGCGGTGCCGGAGGTTTGAAAGAAGTGATGATTGTAAGTGGTGTAAACGAAACTATTGTTGCGGCCTTAACACAAATAAACATTCATCCGTATTTATTGGCTTGGATGATGGCAGCGATTATTCGCGTTTGTGTGGGCTCTGCAACCGCAGCCGGATTAATGACTGCAAGTGTTTTATTACCTTTGTTACAAACTACTGGTCTAGATCCCAACCTGTTAGTCTTATCTGTTGGAGCCGGAAGCTTAATGTGCTCACACGTAAACGATCCAAGTTTTTGGATGTTCAAAGAATATTTTAATATCAGCCTTAAAGACACGTTCAAATCATGGACGGTTATGGAATCATTAGTATCTGTTTTAGGAATTGTTTTCGTATTTATTTTAAACTCAATTATACATTAATATCATGAATTTATTACCACAAGAAAAATTTGAAACCCTAGGCTTATCGTTACCGCCAGCGCCTCAACCTCTTGGTATATATAAACCTTATTTAGTCGACGGAAAATACTTGTATCTTTCTGGTCACGGCCCTGTTCGCGACGATAAATCCTTAATCATTGGACGAATTGGCGATGACATGGATATCGAAGAAGGAAAACGGGCTGCAAGACAAGTCGGCTTAACCATGCTTTCGACAATTGTAACCAATTTTGGAAGTCTTAACAAAGTAAAAAGAGTGATAAAAGTTTTAGGAATGGTGAATTGCAACGGCGATTTCCTAAGACATCCATATGTTATAAACGGCTGCAGTGAATTGTTTGCTGAAGTTTGGGGACAGGAAAACGGAATTGGAGTAAGAAGTGCCGTAGGAATGGGGTCTTTACCGGACAATATTCCTGTGGAAGTTGAAGCTGTTTTCGAATTATTCTAAAAAATAGGCCACAGACGATAAAGATTAAAGAGCAATCTGAATTGGTTAAGAAAATACTTTGATTCTAAGTCTGTGGTTATGTAAAAAAATTATTAGGCCACAGATTACACAGATTAAAGGGATTATTTTTTTGGATAATGCTTAAATCTTTTTGCCACGAATTACACGAATTTGCACTAATTTTTATATGCTTGAAGTAAAAAAATTAATTCGTGAAAATTCGTGTAATTCGTGGCAAAAAAATCCTTTTAATCTGTATAATCTGTGGCTTTAAAAAAAATAAAATAAAACATGAATACAATTACCTCACAAACAACAATAGCAGCATTTGGAGAATTATTACTTCGGATGAATGTTGCCAATGGAAACCGGTTTACACAGGCAGATGAAATAAAAATTCATGTAGGCGGTGCCGAAGCCAATGTTTGTGTTTTACTTTCCCAACTCGGAATTCAAACCGATTATATTACACGATTGCCTCAAAATGATTTGGCACAATTGGCTTTAAACGAACTTCAGAAATACAAAGTAAATACCTCAAAATGTGTTTATGGCGGAGAACGTTTGGGCTTATATTTTGTTGAATCCGGAAATCAAATCAGACAATCTCAGGTGATTTACGACCGAAGCAATTCTTCTTTTGCAACCATTCAAAAAGATCAGATTAATTGGGATTTGGCTTTAGCTGATGTTACCCATTTTCATTGGTCGGGAATAAGTCCGGGAGTTTCACATGAAGCTGGCTTAGCTTGTAAAGAAGCTATTTTGACAGCGCATAAAAAAGGCATACCCATTTCTTCTGATTTTAATTACAGATCAAAATTATGGCAGTACGGAAAACATCCATCGGAAATTATGCCTGATTTATTACAATACAGCACAATTACGGTTGCAGATTTAGATGCCATTGAAATTTATTTCGGAATAAAAACCGACAGCAAAGAATCTGATGAAAATCGTTTTCAAAAAACATTCGAATTATTAAAAGCAAAAATGCCTTTTCTAAAAACACTCGCCATGAGTTTTAGAAAATCAGACGGACCGGCACATTTATACAAAGGTTTATTGCTCCATGAAGGTAATTTTTACCAAACACCAGAACACAAAATACATGTTGTAACAGATCAAATTGGTTCCGGAGATGCTTTTAACGCCGGATTACTATACGGATTATCTAACAAATTATCCGGGCAGGAATGTATTGAATGGGCAACAGCCTGCGGCGTAATCAAACAAAGCATTCACGGAGATTTCGCGATAAGCAATCTCAACGAAATAAGTCATTTTATTAAAAACGGCTCAAGTAATAGAATTAATAGATAAATAAAGAATATGTACAGCATTTTAAAAACGCAAGGTGTACTTCCGTTAGTAACCCAAATCAACATTGAAACAGCCCAAATAGTATTGCAATCAGCGGCTGATGCTGGCATAAAAATTATCGAGTTTGCTGCTCGCGCGAATGATGCAAAAGAAGTTTTTACCCAAATGACAGCCTTTAAAAAAGCAAATAATCTGGATGTTAAAATAGCCGTTGGTTCTATTTTGTCTGTTGATGAAGCAGCAATATACCATCAATTAGGAGCAGACTGCATCGTTTGTCCGCATACTGATCCGGAAATTGGAGCGTATTGCCTTAAGAATAATATTTACTGGATTCCCGGGGCTGCTACTTTAAATGAAATATTACACGCCAATAAATTAGGTGCCGAAGTTGTAAAACTTTTTCCGGCTGATAAAATCGGTGGTCCCGGATATGTAAAAGCGATACGAGCGCCTTTCCCAAGTTTAAAAATAATGCCAACCGGAGGCGTAACGCTTGAAGAAAGCAATTTAAAATCGTGGTTTAAATCTGGAGTTGTCTGCGTGGGAATTGGTTCAAATTTATTTTCGAAAGAAATGCTTTTGAATTTAAATTACGAACAGGCATTGCAGGCCTTTCAAAATTTAATTGAAGTTGTAGAAAAAACAAGAAACTAAATTATGCAGGAAAATTGGTGGAAAATTAAATCTGATATCAACATTGATACACCATTTTTAGCCGTTTACGAAGATCGTATCCGGTTTAATCTTGAACGCCTTATTGGTTCAGTAAATGGTGACACACAAAAATTAAGGCCTCATATTAAAACCCATAAAATTAGCGAAATTCTGGAGTTGTTTAAAATTTACAACATCAAAAAAATAAAATGCGCCACAATTGCCGAAGCTGAACTAGGAGCAATACATGAAATTCCGGATGTTCTTCTCGCCTATCAGCCCATTGGAATTAAAAAAGAAAGATGGATTTCGCTGATTCAAAAATATCCGAATACCCGTTTTTCGACAATTACAGACAATCTGGATTCGGCGAAAGCCTTAAATGAAATCGCTAAAGAAAACAATTTAACACTGAACATTTATCTGGATTTAAATACCGGAATGAACAGAACCGGATTTTCGATTTCAGAAGACTGGTCGGCTTTAATCGATAAAATTATTAAATTAAAAAACCTTCATTTTGAGGGTATCCATATTTACGACGGTCATTTAAAAGGCAGTGTCGAAGAACGAACGAACACCGCTTCAAGTTCATTTTCTGAAATAAAAGAAAAAACAGAAGCAATCGAACAAAAATTGGGTTATGAATTAAAAATTGTTGCCGGCGGTTCTAATACTTTTCCCTTTTATGCCACACAGGAAAATGTAGAATGCAGTCCGGGAACATTTGTTTTTTGGGATTCCAATTATCAGATTCATCTGCCCGAACAAAAATTCAAACCTGCTTTGGTTATCGTTGGAACCATAATTTCAAAACCAACAAATGCAACACTTTGTATAGATATTGGCTACAAAGCGGTTGCTTCAGAAAATCCAATTGATAAACGATTAGTGATTTTAAACGATGAAAACCTAATCCCTACAGCACATTCTGAAGAACATTTGATTTTGGAAAACCGAGGAAAAAACGAGTATAAAATTGGTGACACTATTTACGCACTTCCTTATCACGTTTGCCCTACCTGCGCGCTTTATGATACGGTTCAGGTTGTAAATAAAGGACATCAAATTTGTGATCAATGGAAGGTTGCCGCCCGAAGCAGAGAAATTAATATATAAAATTTAAGTCAAAATATATGTTTATAATAGACGCCCATTTAGACCTGAGTATGAATGCGATGGAATGGAACCGTGATTTAAGAAATGATGTTCCTACTCTGCGCAGTTTAGAAAAAGGAATGACCGATAAACCAGATCGTGAACGTGCGACAGTTTCGTTTCCTGATTTGCGACGCGGTAATATCGGAATTGTTGTGGCAACGCAAATTGCAAGATTTGTAAAACCCGGCAGTATTATTCCGGGTTGGAATTCTCCTGAACAAGCCTGGGCACAAACGCAAGGGCAATTGACCTGGTACAAAGCCATGGAAGAAGCGGGAGAAATAACGCCCATTACAGATAAAAAATCGCTCCAGAAACAAATTGATTTATGGAACGACGGAACTCCAAACGATAAAAAACCAATTGGTTATATTTTAAGTTTAGAAGGCGCTGATTCTATAATTGATATTTCTTATTTAGAAAAAGTATACAATTACGGTTTACGTGCGATTGGTCCTGCGCATTACGGCCCCGGACGTTATGCAAACGGAACGGACGCAACGGGAAAAATGAATCAAAACGGTCTTGATTTATTAAAAGAAATGGAACGTTTGAATATTATTCTGGATGCAACGCATTTGTGCGACGATGCTTTTTGGCAGGCTTTAGATCATTATAACGGGCCAGTTTGGGCAAGTCATAACAATTGCAGAAGTCTGGTTGATCACAATCGTCAATACAGCGATGAAATGATAAAAGCTTTAATTTCTAGAGGAGCTGTTATTGGAGGTGCTTTAGATGCGTGGATGCTGGTTCCAAATTGGCAGAGAGGTGTTTCGATGCCTTTGGAAATGAATTGTGATCTGGAAACCGTTTTTAAACACATGGATCATATTTGTCAATTGGCCGGAAACGCAAATCACATTGGTGTAGGTTCAGATTTGGACGGTGCTTTTGGAACAGAACAATCTCCATATGATTTAAATACGATAGCCGATTTACAAAAATTGGTTCTGATTTTTAAAAACAACGGCTATTCTGATGAAGATTTAAATAAAATCTTTCACCAAAACTGGATCAACTTTTTAATGAAGAATTGGGATTAAATAAAAACTAAACTTGGAACTGCCTTCTTATACGATTGTAATTTTTCGTCGCTTGGATCAACTTCCGTCACAACATAATCTACCTCAGATAAGTTGGCAATTTTCATTTTTAGAACCGTATCCAGTTTTTCAGAAATCGTAAGAATAGCTGTTTTTTCTGAAGCCTGAATCATTGCTTTTTTAACCTGAACCGTTTCCCAGTCAGAATCAGAGAAACCGCCTTCAATATCTAAAGCATTGGTTCCTAATATTAATAAATCGACTTTAATATTAGCCAATTGATTATAAACATCGCCGCTCACACACATTTGGCTGTAGGACGAAATACTGCCGCCAATCATGATAACTTTAACGTTGGGTTTATCCAAAAGTTCAACAGCAGATAAAACGGTAACCGTAAAAATAGTCAAACTTAAATCATTAGGAATTAGCCGAATGAATTCTCTAATTGTAGTGCCGCCTCCAATTAGTAAAACCATGCCGTCATGAAGAAGACCTAAAGTTTTTTGCGCGATAATTTGTTTGGATTCGCCCGCATAAGTCTGATTAGAGGAAGAATGGTGATACGCCTTAGTCATAGCACCGCCTTTAACTTTAATCAACAAAGATTCTGACTCAAGTTCATTTATATCACGTCTTACAGTATCTTCAGAAACAAATAATTTACTCGAAAGGGTTTCAAAACTTACACGGGTATGCAAGTTAATCTCTTTTAAAATAAGATTTTTACGTTCTTCTTTAGTGTAATTAACCACTTCATTATCATTATTCATGCGAATTCTTTTTTTTTGAACAAATGTAAACAATAAATGCAATATTCTTGCGAAACAAATTATAACACAACGTAATTATAAAGTTAATTACACTATTTTAAAGACATTTAAACACAAATGTCTTTTGCAAAAAAAATGCAAACTAACTTACAAACCTTAAATTTGTTTAACAAACAAAAAAGTAACCATGCAAAAAAGTATATTTCTCTTTTTGATTTTCTGTTGTTCTTTTGGAAATGCACAAAGCACTTCTGGCAATACTTCTATAATTCCGGCTCCAAATTTTTATAAAACGAACGGAGACAGCATTCGCATAAGCGGAAAAATCAAAATTGTATTCGATAAAAATGAATACAGCACAAAAGAATTGAGAACAGCGCAGATTTTTGAATCGGCTATAAACTCAAATACATCAAATAAAAAAAGCAATATTGAAGTTTTGTTTATTGCCGAAAAACCATCTGAAACTTCAAAAAAAGAAGGGTATAAAATTAATATTTCTTCCAAAAAAATAACCGTAACCGGAAGTGAAGAAGGATTATTTTATGCGGTTCAGAGTTTATTACAGCTTTTGCCGAATCAACCCAAAAATCAGGAAGTAAAATTACCTTGCGTTTCCATCGAAGACCAGCCCAGATACGACTACCGCGGGCTTCACCTTGATGTCTGCCGTCATTTTTTCTCGATTGATGTTATAAAAGATTTTATTGCACAAATGTCTTATTATAAATTAAATAATTTCCATTGGCATTTAACCGATGATCAGGGCTGGAGAATTGAGATAAAAAAATATCCAAAATTAACCGAAGTTGGTTCTAAAAGAGCACAGACTTTAGTGGGCAATAAATTTGAAAGATTTCCCTATTTTTTTGACGGAAATCCGTACGGTGGTTTTTATACTCAGGAAGAAATTAAAGACGTTGTGAAATTTGCCGAAGATCATTATGTGAATATTATTCCCGAAATAGAAATGCCGGGTCACGCAACGGCGGCGGTAACGGCTTACCCAAATTTATCTTGTTTCCCGGATCGAAATTATAAAGTGGTAGAATATTGGGGCGTTTTTGAAGATATTTTTTGTGCCGGAAAAGAAGAAACTTTTACTTTTTTAGAAGATGTTCTAACCGAAGTTATGGCTTTATTTCCGAGTAAATACATTCATATCGGCGGAGACGAATGCCCAAAAACAAGATGGAAAGAATGTCCGAACTGTCAAAAGAGAATTGCGTCCTTAGGTTTAAAAAATGAACATGAATTACAAAGTTACCTCACAACCCGAATCGAGAAATTCTTAAACGCAAACGGAAGACAAATTTTAGGCTGGGACGAAATGCTCGAAGGCGGACTCGCACCAAACGCAGCCGTAATGTCATGGCGAGGTGAATCTGGCGGCATCAGCGCTGCGAAACAAAAGCATTTTGTGATTATGAATCCAGAACAAGTGCTTTATCTGGATTACAATCAAGGTTATTCTCCTCAGGAACCTTTAACGATTGGACGATTAACAACGGTTGAAAAAATCTACAACTACAACCCAACTCCTGTAGACAGCTTAACTGTAGAGCAGCAAAAATATATTATGGGCGTGCAGTCTAATCTTTGGTCAGAATATTTAACAACTCCAGCCAAATTAAATTATATGATTTATCCGCGTGTTTTTGCTTTGGCAGAAATTGCCTGGACTGAACCTAAAAACAAAAATTACAATGGTTTTATTTTGAATCAAATTCCGCATCATCTGGAAAAACTGGAAGCACAAAAAAGAATGTATAAAGTTCCAATTCCTTTTGGTTCTGAAGAAACGGCTTTAATTGCATCAAAATATATTCTGGATTTAAAACCAACAATTAAAAACGGACAGATTTTTTACACTATCGATGGCTACAATCCGGATGAAACGGCAGAACTTTATACTAAACCCGTAACGATAAATATACCAAAAGGAGAATTCCGAATTATAAAAACACTTCAAATCAGCCCGAGCGGCAGAAAAAGCTCAATTAGCAAAATATTGGTTAGAAATCCAGATTTGAAACCAGCTTTATCGGTAAAGCCAACCAAGAAAGGATTAAAATTCGATTATTTTACCGGAACATTGTTTCAGCAGGTTCAGGATTTAGATTTAGGAAAACCTGTGAATTCAGGCATTTTTGAAGGCAGAATAAGTGCTGAAAAATGGAAAACAAAATTAGAGCGTTATATAGGCTTAAAATTTAACGGATATATCTTTATACCCGAAACAGCAAATTATACAATTTCAACCCTTTCTGATGACGGATCGAAGCTTTTTATAGACAATGAATTAGTTGTAAATAATGATGGCATTCATTGGCTTAATGAAGCTTACGGAGTGGTTAAACTCGAAAAAGGATTTCACAAAATCAATATCAGTTATTTTGATCAAATTGGAGGAACTGCTTTAACTTGTTTTATGCAGCAGGAAGGAAAAGAGAAACAGGAAATAAGCGAGTCGCAATTGTATTATGAATAAAAACAAAAAACGCTTCCGTCGTAACGGAAGCGTTTTTCTATATAAACTAAAATTGTACGTTTTAATTATCCTTTTAAACTCGCTGCTAAATACTCACGGTTCATACGTGCGATATTTTCAAGCGAAATTCCTTTAGGACATTCGATTTCACAAGCTCCGGTATTTGTACAGTTACCAAAACCTTCCAAATCCATTTGGTGAACCATGTTTAATACACGGTCAACCGCTTCAATTTTACCTTGCGGTAATAATGCATATTGTGAAACTTTTGCAGAAACGAACAACATTGCCGATGAGTTTTTACAAGTTGCAACACAAGCCCCGCAGCCAATACAAGCTGCAGCATCAAATGATTTATCTGCATCGTGTTTGTTAATTGGAATAGTATTCGCATCAATTGTATTTCCTGAAGTATTTACAGAAATAAATCCTCCCGCGTGCTGGATTCTGTCAAAAGAACTTCTGTCAACAACTAAATCTTTAATTACCGGGAAAGCTTTTGCTCTAAATGGCTCAATAAAAATTGTATCACCATCTTTAAACATACGCATGTGTAACTGACAAGTTGTAACTCCTCTGTCTGGTCCGTGTGCTTCACCGTTGATGAATAAAGAACACATTCCGCAGATTCCTTCACGACAATCGTGGTCAAATGCTACAGGCTCTTCTCCTTTATTGATTAATTGTTCGTTAAGAACATCAAGCATTTCAAGGAAAGACATATCTGGTTCAATTCCATCAATAGGATATTCTACAATCCCTCCTTTATCTTGAGCGTTTTTTTGACGCCATATTTTTAATGTAAGTTTCATAATTTTGTTATGGGTTATAAGTTAAGAGTTAAACGTCATAGGGTTACTACTCCATTTTAGTCCTAGCTAAATAATTTATATATCCATTTAATATTGCTTTGGTTCTTTCGAACCTTTCTCTAAATTTTTGCAACAAATCTTCTTCAATATAATTCTCATCTAAAGCAGTAATTACCTGATTTAAAGATTCGGTTAATGAACCTCGGGCAATTCTGCAGAATTGAATATTTTCTTGATAATGATATCTTCCAAACCCTTCGGCAATATTATCACTAACAGATCTAGAAGATCGTTTAAGCTGACTAGTTAAGGCATATTTTTCGTCAATTGGAAATTTCGAAAGAATATTTTGAGAAACAAAGATTCTTAATTCACGTGCTGCTTTCCAGCACTCTAAATCTTCGAACGACTTTAAACTCACAACCCTTAACTCTTAACTTTTTTATTTATAACTTCTTTGAACTAATTTAATGTTTTCGTAATTAAGAGGTTCTTTGTGTAATACGGCATCACTTGGTTTTCCTTTGTATTCCCAAGCTGCAACGTATGCAAAGTTATCATCATCACGAAGTGCTTCTCCTTCTTCTGTTTGGTATTCCTCACGGAAGTGACCACCACAAGATTCATTACGGTGTAAAGCATCTTTCGCGAACAATTCTCCTAATTCTAAGAAATCGGCAACACGAGTTGCTTTTTCTAATTCCTGATTAAATTCGTAAGCGCTTCCAGGAACTTTTACATCTTTATAAAACTCTTCACGTAAAGCAGCAATTTCTTCGATAGCTTCAGTTAAACCTTTAGCATTACGAGCCATACCTACTTTATCCCACATAATTTTTCCTAATTTTTTGTGGAAATAATCTACAGAATGTTTACCGTTATTATTGATGAATTTATTAATTTGATCAACAACCGCTTTTTCAGCTTCAACGAATTCTGGTAAGTCTGTAGAAATTTCTCCCATCTTAATATCCGGAGCTAAATAATCTCCAATAGTATAAGGAAGTACGAAATATCCATCAGCTAAACCTTGCATTAAAGCAGAAGCTCCAAGTCTGTTTGCTCCGTGATCAGAGAAGTTAGATTCTCCAATTGAGAAACATCCAGGAATTGTAGTCATTAAGTTATAATCAACCCAAGTTCCACCCATTGTATAGTGAACCGCAGGGTAAATCATCATTGGTGTAGTATAAGGATCTTCATCGACGATTTTGTAATACATCTGGAATAAGTTTCCGTATTTACTTTTCACGATTGCCGCTCCTAATTTAGTTACTAAAGCAGCATCTTTATCATCTAAACCTTTTACGTAAGCATCTTCAGTTCCGTAACGTTTAATTGCTGCTGCGAAATCCAAGTAAACTGCTTCACCTGTTTTGTTAACTCCAAAACCAGCATCACATCTTTCTTTTGCCGCACGAGATGCAACGTCACGAGGAACTAAGTTACCAAAAGCTGGATATCTTCTTTCTAAGAAATAATCTCTATCTGCTTCAGATAAATCTGTTGCTTTTTTCTTTCCTTCACGAATTGCCTGAGCATCTTCTAATTTTGCAGGAACCCAAATACGACCATCATTACGTAAAGATTCAGACATCAAAGTCAGTTTTGACTGGTGATCTCCTGAAACCGGAATACATGTTGGGTGAATTTGTGTATAACAAGGATTTGCGAAAAACGCTCCTTTTTTATGAATTTTCCAAGCTGCTGTTGCGTTACTTCCCATAGCATTTGTTGAAAGGAAAAACACGTTTCCGTATCCTCCAGAACCAACTACTACCGCGTGAGCAGAATGTCTTTCTATTTCTCCGGTAATTAAGTTACGAGCGATAATACCTCTCGCTTTTCCGTTCACGATTACAATGTCAAGCATTTCGTGACGGTTGTACATTTTAATTTTTCCACGGCCAATTTGACGGTTCATTGCAGAATATGCTCCTAACAATAATTGTTGTCCTGTTTGCCCTTGTGCATAAAATGTACGAGAAACCAAAGTTCCTCCAAAAGAACGGTTATCTAAAAGTCCGCCATATTCACGAGCCAATGGCACCCCTTGAGCCACACATTGGTCAATAATATTTGCAGAAACTTCAGCCAAACGGTGAACGTTTGCTTCACGTGCACGGTAATCTCCTCCTTTTACAGTATCGTAGAACAATCTGTAAACTGAGTCACCGTCACCTTTATAATTTTTCGCAGCGTTGATTCCCCCTTGTGCCGCAATAGAGTGCGCACGACGTGGAGAATCCTGGAAACAAAATGCTTTTACGTTATATCCTAACTCAGCCAAAGTAGCCGCAGCCGAACCTCCAGCTAAACCTGTACCAACGACAATAATATCTAAATTACGTTTGTTAGCAGGGTTTACTAAATTAATATGATCTTTATAATTTGTCCATTTATCCGCTATAGGACCATTTGGAATTTTTGAATCTAATGCCATTATAATTGATATTAATTATTGAAATGATGAAATAATGCGATAATTACGAAAGCAGCCGGAACCACAACTGCGAAACCGTAACCAACTTTAGCTAAAAATCTAGAATATTTGTTGTGCATCCCTACTGATTGAAGGGAAGATGCAAACCCGTGCCATAAGTGAAATCCTAAAAGGATAAAAGACACACAGTACAATCCTGTACGCACCGGACTATGAAATTTGTGAACTAACTCTCCATAATACCTAGTAGCATTTGGTGTTTCACCTGCTATATATTTATAGCTTACTTCAGGAAACCAGAAATCATAAAAATGCAATCCTAAGAATGCCAAAATAACTAATCCAGAAATAATCATATTTCTAGAACTCCAAGAAGCATTTGCAGCTCCGTTGTATTTTGCATACGCAATTGGTCTTGCTGCGCTGTTTTGAGCTGTAAGTACAAATCCCATTACGAAATGGAAAATTACCCCGAATGCCAAAACTGGCTGCATTACATATTGTATCAGCGGATTGTATCCCATAAAGTGAGAAGCTTCGTTGAAAACGTTTTCACTCAAAATAGAAATAAAATTTAAGGAAACATGCAGCGCTAAAAACGTGATTAAGAATATTCCCGAAAGAGCCATAGCTACTTTCTTTAAGATGGAAGCATTCAATAGTGCAGATTGTGCCATAAGTGTTTAAGTAGTTTGTTTTAAAAAATTAGACAAAAATAACTCAATTACAAAAGAACTACAACCATTTCGCTCTTATTTATAATGATTTTAAAATAGATTAGATATAAGTAGTTTTACGTATAAGTTTGTTTTTAATAATAAATAATTTAGTATAAAAAAATTTAAAAAACTGCTTTAGAGCCATTTCACGCTAATTTCAATACTTACGAGATTACTAAAAATTTATCATATTGTTATTTTATTCAAACTTTTGATTTGATTTCATCAAAAGTGTTACTGCATATAAATTTTGTCTAAGTAAAAAATTGTCATTCCGCAACATAGTTTTACCTTTAGCCGCTCAAAAAAACAAGAATGAAAACAGGAATTGATGCTATTTCTTTCGACGTAGCAAACATACATTTACCCATAAAAACTTTGGCAATTGCCAGAAATATTGAACCAGAAAAATTAGAAAAAGGTCTTGGATTACTAAAAATGACTTTTCCAGACGTTCATCAGGACGCTGTTGTTTTTGGAGCAAACGCTTTAACCAAGCTTATCATCAATAATAAAATTAACTTAAAAGAAATCAGCCGAATTTATGTTGGTACCGAAAGCGGCATCGATAGTTCTAAACCAATTGCTTCTTATTTGATTAGTTTAATGGAGCAGAAATTTGGCGAAGATTCATTGGCAGAATGCGATGTTGTCGATTTTACTTTTGCTTGTATTGGCGGTGTAGATGCAATGCAGAACTGTTTGGATTTTGTAAAACTGAACCCAGCTAAAAAAGCAATTGTTGTTACCACAGATTTTGCAAAATACGATTTAAATTCTGGCGGAGAATATACACAAGGTGCTGGAGCGGTTGCCATGTTAATTTCAGCAGATCCAAAAATCATTGCTCTTGATAACAATTGGGCAACAAGTACAAAAGGTGTTTTCGATTTCTTTAAACCCTATAGAACTATCTCAAAAGAGGAAATTACAAAAAACACCAACAACGATTCTTGGTTTGATAATTTAGAAGTTGAAATCGAAATCCACAAAGACCAGCCGGTTTTTGACGGACAATATTCGAACCAATGTTATATGGACCGTACGCGAAATGCTTACTTTTCATTTAAAAAATTAAAAAACACGACTGAAACTTTATACAACACTTGGCACAGCATCGTAATGCATTTGCCGTATTCTTTTCAAGGAAGAAGAATGTTGTCTGAAATCTACGCTTTAGACAGTGCCGAAAAAATTATTTCCGATGATATTGCACCTGCAGATTATCAAACAAAAATTAAAGAAGTAGCAAAATCTGAAGATTACAGAAGTTTTGTTACCGAGAAATTACAACCTGCTGAATTGGCTTCTTCATTAATTGGAAATCTTTATACAGGTTCTATTTTCATGGGATTGTTATCGACTTTGGCTCATTTTTATGATACAAACGAAGCGATTTCAGGAACTAAATTCGGTTTCTTAGCGTACGGAAGCGGATCGAAATCTAAAGTTTTTGAAGGAACAATTCAACCAGAATGGAAATCGGCTTTAGCAGATGTAAAACTTTTTGAAAATTTAGCTGAAAGCGTTGAAATTGATTTCAATACTTACGAAAGTCTTCATAAAAAAGAACAAAAACAAAGTATAAGAACTCCAAAAAACGAATGGGTTCTTGACCGAATTGAAAAAGAGATTCCTGTTTTGATTGGTGCGAGATATTATAAATGGATTGAATAATAAAATTTCAATAAAGAAATTCCAATAAAAAACCGAAGCAAACGCTTCGGTTTTTTGTTTTTTTATACAGTTTGTCATTTCGACTGAAAGGAGAAATCACACTAGAAACTCTACAAAGATTGGCGATTTTCCATGTCGAATTACTTGTGTGATTTCTCCTTTCAGTCGAAATGACAAGATTATGTGTAAACCTTTGTCAAAGTTTTAAACTTTGACAAAGGTCACAATACAAAGAAATAATTATCAAATTGACTAATTTTCCAATTAAAACCTTAATCCTTTTTATGCTGTTCTGTATAATTCTGATTCCCCTTAATTCGGGTATCTTCCGTATGCATTCCGTTTGCCATACCTAACATAAAAGCAGTTATTATAATTATAAATTTTCTTTTTATCCAATGAAGAAGTGGTCGCTTAGATTGCTCCAAACGAGAATTTTTATTTTGTTTATACATTGTGAAAATGATAAATGATTAGACATTATTATTTCATCTGTGCTTAGAAATAAATTTTCTTAAGCGTTGTATAAACTTTTATAGAAGTGTTTTGAAATGATTATTTCATTTATAAAAACAGATTGATTTATAAATGAAGTTAGATTTTGATAAAGCAGATTTTGAATTTTCAGCAGTTTCTTGATTTGAAAAGTAAAAACATTTTCGGTTTTAAGAAAATTTAGAACAATTGAAAATCTTATTTCATTCCAAGAAACAACTTGACCAAATTTATATAGACGAGAACTTTTAAGATCTATTTCTTTTCTTAAAACTACAAATGAAGATTGATAATATTCTGCCGATTTAGATTGAGAATATAAAGTACCATCGCCCGCAATCACGACAAAAGTCAGAAAGAGTGCAATTAGGTATTTTATATGTTTTTTCAATCTTTAAGTTTTGATTATGGAACGAAAATACAACTTTTATTCGTTCAGTACTTTTTTGGCTTCGTTTTTATAAAGCAATAAACCCAATCCTAAAACAAAAACGGCGCAACTCAAAACCATCAAAATTCCGTTTTTTAAAGCAAAAAAAGAAATCCCGACAGCAACCGAACCTACAATTACCATTAAAGACTTTATGGTTTCTGTTTTTATAAAAGTAAATGCGTGTAAAGCCAGACCAAGAAAAAGTAAAGACGGTCCAACAGCCACAAATGGATAAAAAATCAATGGCGAATTGCTGATATGCTGACTCAACTCGGCTTTTTCGATTTCGTTGTTTCCGTAACTTGACATTATAAAATCGATTGTACAAAGTCCGATATGCGCAATAACACCTAAAGTTGTTAAAATAGAAGCTACTTTATTTGTCTTTGTTTTAGGACATACATCATTAAATGATAACAAAAAACAAGCGCCAATTAAATTAAACCAATGCGCAAAATCTATTGATTCGCTTAAACTTGGTAAAAGACCAGAAAAAAACAAATAACTTACTAGAAAAAATACTAATCCGATCATGCAACGTTGTTTTGTATTCATAGTTTGTTTTAAGATTATCTGTTCAGTTTATAAATTTCATTTCCATAATAGGCATAAAACGTTTTTTTATTGCGGTTTCAAATTCTCCAATTTTCACAAATCCCATTTTAGCGTAAAATTCCTCAGCATTTGGTTCCGAATCTAGCGTTATTTTTTCGATTCCAGTTTCTTTAATTCGGTTTAAGAAATCGAGAAGTAATTGTTTTCCAAATCCTTTACCAATATGTTCTGGCAAAATAAATAAATTATCGAGTTCGATTACTTTTTCATCTTTAAAAACATAAGAATAATATCCAAGAATCAAATCATTATCAACCAATTTAAAAACATTATTTTCTCGGATATAATCTTGCGAAATGGTTAGATTTTTATCCCATTTTTGAATTTGCTCTGCCGAATATCCCCAATATGCTTTTGACTTTTTGGTTATTAAAGTTAAGATTTCGTTGTCGGTTATTTTAGCTTTTTCTATTGTCATTGGTATGAAATAAATCTATCGAATCTTTTTTCAAGATTAAAACTTTGAAAAAAATCACAAAATGAATTAATTGTCTCTAGCTTTAGCTGGAGGTTAAAAAACTTCAAGATAATGGCTTTAGCCTAAAAACTCATTTTGGCTAAAGCCGATTAACTGTGTAAATATTTACCCGCAGTTAAAACTGGGGGCTATTGAAATATATCTTTATTTATAATCGTAAACTTATTATGACTCTAACTAATGTCCGTCAGCTTTACAATCTTATTATCTGAAAATTCAAAAACAGATTTTCCTTTTAAATTGAGTTCTTGACCAGCTTTTAGTCCGTTTGGAAAATCTATTGCTAAAACTGCATAATAATCGATTTCAATTGTTACAGCATTTGAATCGTGATTGAATGATTGAATCGTTTGTTTTCTTTCTGAAAAATATTCTTTGGCTTTTTCGGCTTGAGTTTTAAACTCATCTATTCCATTCAAAGTCATGTTAATTTCGCCATTTTGAACATTCTCAAAAATGATCGATTCATTAAAATCGGCAGTCATTTTATTGATATCAAATTGATTATAAGATTCAATGTAATTTTGGATTATTTTTTCTTTGTTGGTCATATAATTTTCTATTAAAAGATTGCTTCATCAAGATTACACAATTCTAAATTCAAAACCAATTCGATAGTCAGAAAAATTGTATTTTTATCCGCGAAAAGATTTACAATTTGTATCGCACAAATACAATCTTGTTTTCTACATAAACCAAAAAAGGTAAAAGAATTTTAAATATCTTTGAATCATGAGCACAGTAAAACCAAAACATATCGGTAGAAACATTAGCCGAATTAGAGAACTGAGAGATATGAAGCAGGAAGCGCTTGCTATTGCAATTGGCACAAACCAACAATCTATCTCTATTATTGAAGGAAGCGAAAGTGTTGATGAAGAAAAACTAAAGAAAATTGCTGAGGCATTAGGAGTTACACCTGAAGTAATTAAAAACTTTTCTGAAGATGCAGTTTTTAATATGATTGGAAATACATATAATGACAATGCTTCTTCTGCAATTAATTTAGGTTGTACTTTTAATCCGATTGATAAACTTATTGAATCGTATGAAGAGAATAAAAAACTTTACCAACAGTTAATTCAAGCTGAAAAAGAGAAAGTGGCACTTTTGGAGAAGTTGCTTGATAAGAAATAGAAATTTATTTTTATAAAAGAAAAAATGAAAATCTACAACATTGAAAATTTCATTTTTAAACTATCCTTTAATTTGTTCTCGAAATGTTTTACCAATCTCTATAATTAATTCATCATATCTCTCTTTGGTCATTCTATTTGAATTTATCGTTTCTTCTGCTTGGCGACTTGAAATTTCAGTTGTATTATGATCTGAATCTCCTCTCACATCAACTAATTTAACTTTACCAAACTCAAATTGTTCAAATTGCTTAATTAGTTCCATCAACTTTTCGTAATGCTTTTCTTCTATAAGCAATAAATCATTATTAATTGCATTTTTCGTAAGTTTAATCTGTTCACTAAATGATGGCAATTTTTCAGGATTCGCATCCTCCCAAAGTTCATCTGCCTGAACCTTAGTATAAAGCAAAACTCGCCATAAAGAATTATAAAGATCAAACTGCTTTTCAGAATATCTTAAAAATTGAGATTTAGCTTTTTCTAATTCCATTTTTGTTCCTTCAAGCTCTTTACTATATTTATTTTTTTATACCTTCAAGATCATTTTCATGTTTATTCTTATAGTTATCAAGAAGACGTTTAGATATAAAATCTCCAAACCATTTTGCTAAACCTAAAATTATCACTGTTGCACCGCCTACAGAAACAAGAGTTGCAGCAATAAATTTCATTATTTCAGTCCAAGTCATATTAATAAACTAAATTATTCTTACGCATTAAATCATTAAGAGCATCTGGATCAATCGAAGTCCCTGATAGATATTTGTTTTTTGTCAAAAAACCATGTTTTTTTCCCCTAATGTAAATCGTTGGAGGAGTACTTGTATATTGATTAAATGGGCTTAATGAAGAATATGGGCTCCCGTATTGAGAATATTGATTTTTAATAGACGTTGATGAATATTGACTACCAAAAGAGCCATAGCTATTTGAAATAGATTCACTATCGTATTGATTCAAACTTAATTTACCCAAAAATTGACCATCATTGGCTACTAAAAAAGATTGTCCTTGTTCCGCTCGTTGAAGTATATTCATTTTAATCTAATTTATTAGACATGCAATTTACAAATAAATGAACACCATAAAGTT
The DNA here is from genome assembly GCF_024171645.1 of Flavobacterium sp. HSC-32F16. Lineage (GTDB taxonomy): Bacteria > Bacteroidota > Bacteroidia > Flavobacteriales > Flavobacteriaceae > Flavobacterium. Next base: position 195,701 of record NZ_JALKAC010000005.1, read on the forward strand.
TTAGGCTTTAGTGAGTTTTCAACAATTTAATATTTCATCTATTTTAATAGCTTTTTATACATTTAAAAAGAGATTAAGTACGATTTCGCGTGAGGGATAGAGGCGGTATCCTTTTATGCAGTGGAGCGGAATAAAAGATATAGCCGAAAGCCCGCCCCGGAGGGACACGCCCAAATTAAGATTCTGAGATTTTTTCCAATCTTTGCCGAGTTTCTAGTGTGATTCTTCGTTCCTCAGAATGACAGACTGGTAATCGTAAACTTATTATGACTTAAACTAAAACCTAGATTCTCATAAATCGCCACATTTTCTACTCTTTTTTTATTGGTCGTAACTTCAATACTTTTTAAATTATGCTCTTCTGCAAAATTCAAAATCTCATTTATTAACACTCTTCCAACGCCTTGACCGCGATATTTTTGATGAATAAAAAATTCCTGAATTTCTCCAACCAATCCGCAATGATGTAGTAAATTTTGAGTATGAAAACTAATAAATCCTAAACCTTCATTTTCATTTTCGTTTTCGGCAATTAAATATAGATTTTTTGGGTTTGAAATGTTTTCATTGAATATCATTTCGAAAACTTTAAAATCTAAAACTTCATTTTCGAGTTCGCAGATTGCTTTGTAGACGAAGTCTAGGTCCTCGTTTTGGATTTTTCTGATTTTGATTTTATCATCTACCATATCAAAATTAAACTTTAGTTTTCTTCAAATTAAGTAGCTTAAGCAAATTATTCCAACCATTCCATTTACACGTTTCATCATAAAATTCCTTTTGTTCGTTTCCAGATTTGACAATGTAATGATCTGATGTTGTACAGCCACCATATTTTATGAGATCTAATTCGCATTCCAGTTTAATTATGGCGTCCAATTCTTTTCTATTTAAATTTCGAGATTTACCGTTACTCTCAACGTAATATTTTTTGCCTTTTTTAGAAATAATTAAACTTTCTTTTGCAGAATGAAAACAGCCTACACTTTCAAAATAGAACTCTACTTTATGATTTTCTTCCAAGTTTCGAACAAACGATTTGCTAATTAAAGTTCTATAATCTGAATAATCAGCAAATATCGAAACCTCGTAAAATTTGTTTTCTTCTATTTGGACTGTTTTCTGCAAAGTTTGATTAATCAAATTCTCATACACAATTTTATAACTTCCGTTTGCCAAACTGTCTAAAGTAATTTCCTTTTGTATATACGGTTTTTCAAATGCCCCAAATTTCTTAACTATTTTTCCGTCTTTATAAACTTGAATACCATAAATTTTGGAAAGATCTTGATTCAATTTATTTTCAAATTCTATTTTTATTTTTATTGATGCAAAAGAATCTTTTTTGCAACTCACAAAAATTATTAAAATCAATAAAAGTAGGGCAGTTTTAAATTTCATCTTTTTAATTAAAAAATATTATTAACTAATCACTTAATTTTCATTCGTTCTTATTCCTTTGCTTTCAATTACTAGCTCTTTCATTTCTCAATTCGTTCAAATTTCTGTTTATATTTTTGAACATATTTATTCCAATCTTCGTCGTTTTTATAAACCGAAAAAGCATAATCAACAGTTTCTTTGCTGAAATGATTTCCAAAAATATTATCCAAATATTCAATTCCAGAATCGATTACTTGTTTTAAAATATGCAATTTATCAATTCCGTTTTCTTTGCAGGCTTTATCCAGCCATAGGCCTTTTCCAATTTTTACATATTCTACAAGAAGATTTTCTGTTATAAATGCAGAAGGAACATCGTTAATATCCGGCTGATGTTTTCCGTTTTTGAAAACCAATAATATCAATTCTTCTGAATAATATGCTGACGGAATTAATCTTAACATTGTACCACTTTCTGCTGCTTTAAAACAAAGTTCTTTCGTTATAAATTCATCTGGAATTACCTGAATTGCAAAACCTTCTTTGCTGACTAATTTTTCGCAGAGTTGAGAAGTTATTAAATCCTGATCGATAAACGGCAAAGCATGAAAAGTTTTATTTAATGCCAGATTACAAAGTTCTTCGGTTTTAAATTCATTCGGAACCAGCTTAAGATCTCTGTAGTTTACCAAAACGCGCTCGCGCCAATATTCATAAGTTTTAGACGGCGGATTATTTTGTTTTAAAACTAATTCGCCTCTTGCCAAATCTCGTTCTAATTCTTCAAAAGTTTCAATTAACGGATTATCGAGTAATTTTCGGAGTTCGTTTGAGATAATTTCATCGCCCGTTTCATCGTCATATTCGCATTCATTTTTCGAATCAATTTCATCTCTATCATTATAATAAAATAAATCATTTTTTCTTTCGGCAAATGCCGTATTGTGATCTGTTACAATAAAAACCGGAGAATTTATAGAACCCGAACAATTGAAATTTCCATGATTGTAATACGTCATCACAACTTCTTTTGCTGTAACATTTCCTTTTATTTCAACATTTGCACCACCAAGCAAAAGACTTTGGCAGTTTACGCTTCCGCTAATGAAAATATAGGGACCATAATCGCCTTCCGCATTAATAATAGAACCGCTAACAGAGAAATCTCCATTTACAAAAATGCCTTCAATTCTTATTTCTTCGATCTTTTTATCTGGAAGATTTAGCAATTTGGCAAGCCATTTTTTCTCTTTATCTTCATAAAGGTCTAGATAAAAAATTCCTTCAAAATTCACATCTTCGTCTGCCGTTAGAAAAAAATCTTCGTCTTGCCATTCATCAAAATAATCAAACTTTTCATCTTCACTTAAAAAAGGATATTTAGTTTTGATTTCGGCTATTGTTGTTAATTTAAAATTGGAATTCTGCATTTTATTGGTATTGATCGAAGTGATTTTTTTGAATATCAAGATTACGTAATTCTAAATTCAAAATCAAACGATAGTCAGAAAAGTTGTATTTTTACACACGAAAAGATTTACAATTTGTATCTCACAAATACAATCTTGTTTTCTACATAGACCAAAAATGTATAAGAATTTTGAATATCTTTGAATCATGAGCACAGTAAAACCAAAACATATCGGCAGAAACATTAGCCGAATTAGAGAACTGAGAGATATGAAGCAGGAAGCGCTTGCTATTGCAATTGGCACAAACCAACAATCGATCTCGATTATTGAAGGAAGCGAAAGTGTTGATGAAGAAAAACTAAAGAAAATTGCACAAGCTTTAGGAGTTCCTGTTGAAGTAATTAGAAACTTTTCTGAAGAAGCTGTTTTTAATATTATGGGAAATAGTTATGATAATGGATCTTCATCAATAAATCATAATAATTGTACATTTAATCCACTTGATAAACTTTTGGAAGTTATTGAAAAGAATGAAAAACTTTATGAGCGTTTGGTTGAAAGTGAAAAAGAGAAAGTTGCGCTTTTGGAGAAGTTACTTGATAAGAAATAAAATTTTGTTTTTATAAAAGAAAAACCGAAGTTTTCAAATTGAAGGCTTCGGTTTTTTCTTTTATATTTTTCTGATATATTTTAAAACATATGTTCTATCAAGCTATCTATCAGTTAATTCCGAAACTATCTTAAAACATCCATTTAAAGCATTCTCTAACAATGAAAGAACAGGCTCATTAATATCTGTAAATTCAAATGATACCCAAATTATAATTTCATTAGTCCCATTAATTATTACTGGTGGGCTTTCCAAGCTAAAACTTTGTCCTCCTCTTATAGTTGCGTTTCCCATTTTTAAAGTCACCCCTTCCGGTAAAATAATTGATTGATTAGGAGAAACCTTAAGAGTTACTGCCCCATCCTTAGATTTCACATTGAGCTCTTTTGTTTCTTTACGTGTTTGAGGAGTTAATCTTTGATGTTTATTTTCATTATTAAGTTCCATAAACTTTGGCAACCAATAATTTTCGGCTCTGGAAAAATACTGATAAGATTCAATTTCAGCAGCTATATCTGGTCGATTTACGATAAGACCAGGAATTCTATTTTGAATCAAATTTTTTCTTCTAAATTCATCTAAAGTCAATCCTGTCCAAGCATAAGGAAAATAGACATTATTATTTCCTGCTACTGCAACACCGTATTTATCAAACAAATGATGAGCAGTAAAGTCCAAAGCGGACCTTAGATTTTCCATGAAATTTTTAATTTTAATCAATAATTTGGGTTTAATCTCATGTTCATGCAAAGATTCCTCATAAGCTTTCTTAATCTCTACAAATATTTCTTTAGATTCTGTAATTAATGCAATTGCATCTTCTTTATAAGCCATAATTTAAATTTTACGTATAAGCAATTCAAATTTTATAATTCTACATCAAAGGACAATTTTGAGATAATTTAGCAAATCAAATATACTTATTTTCTAATCTAATTTTATACTTAATAATAATGTTCGCGATTTTCTTTTCATCAAAATAACAATATTGATGATTTTCTTTACAGAACTACCTCTGCGATTTCTCGTTCTTCGAAATGACAAGATTGTATAAAAGCTTTGCGCTTTAGCGACTTTGCGAGATTATTTCATTACAATTTAAAGAGATACTTTGCGCAGATCCTTCGACTTCGCTCAGGAGGACAAAACAAAACTTATACTTTGTGTTCTTTGTAACAAAAAAACTTTGCGTCTTCGCGTCTTTGCGAGCAAAAATCTCCTGCGTGCTTTGCGTAAACCTTAGCGCCCTTTGCGGTTAAAAAAACTTTGCGCTTAGCGCCTTCGCAGCAAAACTCAAAACAAATAAGAAAACTTTAATAAATCTATTATACGCCACTTATTCAAAAATTAGTAATTTTGAAATTCGAAGTTCAAAAACGAAATAATTATGAAATATCATCAAATAAACAGCGCACTTTTTGTAAAAAACCGCAGAAAGTTCATGGCTGAAATGAAACCTAACTCTGTTGCAGTATTCAACTCAAATGACATTTACCCAATTAGTGCCGACAGTACTTTGCCGTTTGCACAACATAGAGATATTTTTTATCTAAGCGGTGTAGATCAGGAAGAAAGTGTTTTGCTTTTGTTTCCGGATGCGCCGTATGAAAGCCAGAGAGAAATTCTTTTTTTGAGAGAAACCAACGATCATATTGCAGTTTGGGAAGGTGAAAAACTGACTAAAGAACGTGCTTTTCAGGTTTCTGGAATTAGAACGGTTTATTGGTTACAGGATTTTCATAAAGTTTTGAACGAAATGATGACGTATGCCGATACGATGTACATTAATACCAACGAACATTACCGCGCTTCGGTTGAAACTGAAACTCGCGAAGCTCGTTTTGTAAAATGGTGGAAAGAGCGTTATCCTGCTCACAACGTAGCGAAAAGCAATCCAATTTTGCAAAGAATTCGTTCTGTAAAAGAAAGCGAAGAAATCGATTTGATTCAGCACGCTTGCGATATTACTGAAAAAGGTTTCCGCAGATTATTAGGATTCGTAAAACCAAATGTTACTGAATATGAAATCGAAGCCGAATTAGCACACGAATTTATTCGTAATCGTTCTAAAGGTTTTGCTTACACGCCAATTATTGCTTCTGGAAACAATGCGAATGTTTTACATTATATCGAAAACAATCAGCAATGTAAAGACGGAGATTTGATTCTGTTAGACGTTGCTGCAGAATATGCTAATTATTCTAGCGACATGACGAGAACAATTCCAGTTTCGGGACGTTTTTCTGAGCGTCAAAAAGCGGTTTACAAAGCGGTTTTGAATGTTAAAAATGAAGCTACAAAAATGCTTACGCCAGGAACACTTTGGAAACAATATCATATTGAAGTGGGTAAAATCATGACTTCTGAATTGCTTGGTTTAGGTTTATTAGACAAAGCCGATGTTCAGAACGAAAATCCGGAATGGCCTGCTTACAAAAAATATTTCATGCACGGAACTTCTCACCACATGGGATTGGACACGCACGATTACGGATTGCTTCACGAACCAATGAAAGCGAATATGGTTTTCACAGTTGAACCGGGAATTTATATTCCGGCAGAAAAATTCGGAATTCGTTTGGAAGACAATGTTGTGGTTCAGGAAAAAGGCGAACCTTTTAACTTAATGAGAAATATTCCAGTTGAAGTAGACGAAATCGAAACTTTGATGAATGAATAGATAAAAATAAAGCCCTTAATAATTTAGATTATTAAGGGCTTTTTAAATTTTACAAATCGGTTATTATCCGATTTTAGCTATTTGCACATCTAATTGGAATTTTCCATCAGCTGCGTTTTCGTTGATCAACTCAAAAAGCTCTAAAGCTCTTCTTGCGTTTTTCTCTTCTTCTCTTTGCTCAGCTACATACCACATCATAAAGTCTTCTGTAGCATAATCATTCTCAGCTCTACATTTTGCGATTACTTTATTGATTGCCTGAGTAACTGCAATTTCGTTTTGCAAAGCAATTTCAAACACTTCTCTAAAAGAAGCAAATTCCTGCTGCACTTCTGGAACAGATGGCGTAACTGCAATCCCTCCCATGTCTGTAATATATTTGAAAACTTTTAGAAAATGCTCTCTTTCTTCTTCGGCTTGCTTGTACAAATAAGATGCTGTATGTGCATATCCGTTTCTATCCAACCATGCAGCCATAGCTAAATATTTGTTAGAAGCATCACTTTCTAATTTTGCCTGTAAGTTCAATATATTTTCGATTCCTTCAACTAATGAAGTACGTGTTCTTAGTAAATCTTTCATAAACTTTAATTTTTAGATGTGTAAAATTACAAAAATTAAAGAAGGCAGCTCTAAATGCTTGAAAATTTGGATTTAATCTAAGTAAGAATCTAAATAAGCTCTACATTAACCATATTGCAAAGCATAGAATGTAAGTTGAGGGTGAATTTTGTTCCGTTTAATAAATCTCTTAACTGCACTATTTCGCAGATCGTAAGATTTCTGGAAAAATTTCTTTTGGTAGTTTCAATTAACTGTGCGTCTGAATGATCAGACAAGTCGTAAAGCATGTTAAGAATGTCAACGCTGTTAACCTTTCTTTGAAAAATCAAAAAATCATGAATCTTATAACTTGACACGGTATCAACAAAATTGATGATTATACTATTCGTCAAATCACATTGATAACTATATCCTTTTTCGGTTTCAAATAATACTTTGGTGGTCAAATCACTAACTAATGCCATTCTGATAAAATATAATAACGATGCAAAAATATAGAATTTAAAGCAATAAAAAACATAATTAAGACTAATTTAAAATAACAAAATCATTTAATGTTCTTAAAAACAGCCTAAGTACAGTAAAGACCGTTGCATTCTACAATATTATTAATCTAATTTTAGAAACAAAAATTTAGAAATTATGCCCGTGCACGAGATAGGTTATCCGATTTTTGAAGAAAAACATCACTTTGCAATAAATAAATTTATAACTGTTTTAAAGATTTACCAATTAAATTAAGACATCACGGTATTTTACGTCAGCTTTCATAACTTTGTGCTTCACAACAAAAAATCTTCAGTTTGAAAACGCTTTTATATAAAAATACTAAAATATCATATTCAGATTCTGGAACTGGAAACGCAATTGTTTTACTTCACGGCTTTCTGGAAAACAAAAAAATGTGGAAAGAGTATGTTGATTTATTCTCAGAAAAAAATCGTGTCATTACTATCGATTTATTAGGTCACGGAGAATCTGATTCTTTGGGATACGTTCACGAAATGGAAGAAAATGCAAATGTTGTTAATGAAGTTTTGGAGCATTTAAAAATCGAAAAAGCGACGGTTTTAGGACATTCAATGGGCGGTTATGTTGGTTTGGCTTTCGCCGAATTGTACCCGCAGAAAATTCAAAAATTAGTTTTACAGAATTCAACTTCCAAAGAAGACAGTGCAGAGAAAAAATTAAATAGAACCCGCGCCATAAAAGCAGTAAAACAAAACTATGTAAATTTTATAAGCCTGGCAATTGCCAATTTATTCAGCGAGAATAATAGAACCCGTTTTGCCGGCGAAATAGAAAAAGCGAAAGAGCAAGCTTTAAAAACATCTTTACAGGGAATTGTGGCGTCGCTTGAAGGAATGAAAATACGAAAAGACCGAGAATGGCTTTTACAGGAAAATCGTTTTCCAGTTTTACTGATTCTCGGAAAAAAAGATCCTGTTCTAAATTACGAGGAAAGCCTTGCACAAATTGAAGATACAACCGTAGAGTTAGTTTCTTTTGAAGATGGACACATGAGTCACATTGAAAACAAAGACGAATTAAAAGCTATTTTATTAGAGTTTTTCAACTAAATAAAAAGTCATTAAAAGCAGAAAAGGCCATTTCGAAATACTCTCGAAACAGCCTTTCCTTCATTTTGGGGGCAAAAATTATAATTTTGTAATAATGTCTTTTTTGAATTTTGCCAAAGTCGCTCTTGTTAATCCAAGATTCGCTTTTTTAGCATCGACAGCTAAGTAAATAAAATACTGGCCGTCTTCAGAAACATCTATAATATGTATTTGATCCGTCAATGTAATTAAAATATCGTTGATTTTTTGTTCTAATCCAAGAGCTTTAATAGCGTTTAATTTTGCTTTTACTACTTCTAAATTATAAGCAGATGCTAATTCCGGATCAAAGTCTGGGTTTACAGAAAGTGAACAGTAAGACATTCCTGTCTCAACTTCAGTAACTGAAACTGCAATAAATCCGCTAACATTCTCTCTTAAATCATTTTGAAAATTCTGTAAAAAATCTGACATGTTTATATATATATTGGTTTAAATTAATTATTGAAAACAGTATCCATTTTTCTAAGCAGCAGACCCATTTTACTTATATCTTTAGAAAGTAATGCTACACAATTATCGTCCTGGCTTTTGTTAGCAACTACAATCCCGTCATTATTCTTAATCATCACCTGTTTTAAATCTCCATTGTTAACATCTTCGGACATTTCCAAACACATTTTCAAAATCATTCCAATCATTGCGGCTACATTTCCATCATATTCCAGATTAACAGATTCTAATAAAATTCCGTCGATATTAAAAGTAATTCCAGACTCTGCCCCAGTTTCTTCTACAAGTGTATTTAAATCAATCATATAACATTAATTTTTAAGAAGGTCAAAGTTATTTTTAATAAAGAGATTTTTTTGATAAACACTTGTTAAAAAAACAACCGCGCCCAACTATCTGAATCACTTTTGTTTATCCGATAATTAAACACAATTTTTAAAAGAAAATCATTAAAAAAATTTAACAGAAAAAAGAGATTTATTCAAAATTCAAACATTTTGATTCATAAAACTCAAAATGAAATTATCCTACCCTCACAAACTCAGTATACTAGAAGTTTTTCGTAAATTTGCAAAAAATTATCCAATGAAAACAGTTGACGAATTACGCTTTGACTTAAATGTAAAACTGATGAAGTTTAGAAGATTTCGTTTTGAAAACGGACCTATAAACAGCAGTAATTCACAAGAACCTTCAAAGAAAGGTTTCTTTAAAAAAATATTTAGTTAAAAACTACTTACAAAAAGGCGCAATAATTATTGAATAATTATTGCGCCTTTTTCCTTTATGATGTGAACCTTATCTTTTTATAAATTAATCCCATTATTAAAATATTGGATTACATTTTTAATTTCATTATTTCACAAGCATTTTTCTTCTTCTTCAAATTTCGTAATGTCTTTTTATTTGCAAATTGTCTTTTTAAAATCAATATTTGTTTCACGAATAATCAACGAAAAACAATTTCTGCAAAAATCAAAAACGATCATTTCCCGTTACTTTTACAGCACTTTTAGTCTATTTGCAATTTATACATTTTTTCGAGGCAGACTAAAAAAACAGGCAAACGTTAAAATTGCCTCTATTTTGTTTATCGACCGTCTTATTAAATCGCTTATTAAATAAATATTCTGAACTATACTTTTTCAGCAAAAGGAATGTTGACATCAAAGATTTCATTTAACAGCAAAACCATTTCTTCAATATAATTATTCAAAACGGCTTTATTAACGATACTATCCAAATCTTTCTCTTCTTTAAATCCAAAAGGCAAAAAACCAGACTTCAGATTTTTAAACGAAATGATTCCAACTTCAATTGGAGTTTCTCCCGCTTCTTTCTCGTACATAAAAGCATAAGCCAAAACCTGAATGATTTTGTCGTTTTTAAGCTCTTCTGTTAATCCATTCCATGATTTCAGTACTACATTTGCTTTTTCGACTTTTCCGGTCTTATAATCAACGATTCTTATTTTTCCGTTCCGAAGTTCAATTCTATCAACATTTCCTTTAATTAAAACCGGAAATGGCAAAGCAGGATGATGTAATTCACGTTCAAAAGTTTTTTCTAATGCAATAATCTGAATTGCATCGCCATTCTTGATCGATTCTAATTCTATTTTTAAAAAATTAGAAACATTTCTTTTTGCAACTTCAAAAGCCAGAAGGTTTCTTCCTTTTTTAATTTCTCCTTCTTTATAAACTACTTTAAACTGTTTCAAAACTTCTTCGTCTAACAATTTAAAACAATTTAAAATATCAGATTCCGATATAAACTTTCCAATAAATGGTTCATACAAAGCTTTTAATGTTTCGTGAATTATGGTTCCCAGAGTATTCAGCGCAATATTTTCTTCCACCTCTTCGACTTCACGAATCCGAAGGATTTTTTGAAAGTAAAACTCAATAGGATTCCGAATATAACTTGTTAATGCCGATGGCGAAAATCCTGTTGTCGCAATTTCTTTCAATCGTTCCATAATAGCGTCTGATTTAGAAATTACCATTGGCTGGTATGCCGTACTAGGCAATACAGGATTGTAAATATCAAAAGTCAAATTATGTTTTGATTTTTTTTCAACTTCAAGCTGTGTTATAAAACGGCTTCGTTCTCCGGCATCTAATCCTTCATTTTCGGTATTATAAATCAGATAAATATTTTTTGCCCGCTGTAGTAAATGATAGAAGTGATAGGTATAAATAGCATCTTTTTCTTTAAAAGTAGGCAGGCCCAGTTCTTTTTTAACATCATAAGGAATAAACGAATTTTGAGATTTTCCCGCAGGAAATTTTCCTTCATTCATTGAAGTTACAATTACCGTATCAAAATCAAGAACACGACTTTCCAAAACTCCCATAATTTGAAGTCCGCGCAAAGGTTCTCCTTCAAAAGAAACTTCGGCAACATCAATTATTTGTTTATAAATAGCATGAAGCGTGTCAATATTGTCGATATGTTTATGCTGGGAATAATAATTAATAAGCTTATTGATTACCTTAAAAACGGCATAAACAAAAGTTTTGGCAATTTTTTCTTCTTCATTATCATTACTAAAGTTCTGTTTAATTAGAAGTAAAATGGCCGAGATATTTTCAAGAACAGCTATAGATCCGTTCTCCCATTTCTGAAACAATAAAGAAAATAGTTTAGACTGATTTGAATTGAGTTCTAAAATTTTATTCAGAGTAATAAACGTATAATTATTCTCTTTTATAATTCGCACCAAATGATTGGCTCCTGCGTATGGCTCAACTAACGGATGAGTCAGAATATCAAGTACATCTTTGTAGTAAAAAACATAACTGCCTCCTGAACGAGAAAGCGCATTTGTATGCATTTTAAAAAACTTAGCAACCAATATCTGCGATGGATTATTTTTTCCTGAATATCCCATAGTAATATTCAAAGCCCCAACTGATGATGGAAGTGAATATAATACTGGAATTAATAGATTTTCTTCGCCCAAAACCACTGCAACTTTATCAAGAGATGCTGCTGGATTTTCATTAATTAAATCCTCAATAATACTTCCTGCAATTTTTGCCTGTCCAATAGTTTTTGGAGTACCAATAACTTTAATATTTTTAGATTGAGAAAAATCGTCTACAATCCATTCGAAGGGATGAAATTTGTAATGCTTCCAACTCTCTTTAAAACGACGTACAAAAAGTCCCGCATCGTGAAAGGGATCATTCAAAAATGCCTGATCCACGTCCCAGTAAATTTTAGCCTGATCTAAAGCTAAAAGATGCTGCACTATTTTTTCTTCGGCAGCATTTAAGGCATTAAATCCTGCAAATATAAAATTGCGATTTGAAATTGTATTCGAAAAGTGATTTAGATTATTTACTGCTTCCCTGTAAATCAAGCCCTGATAACCAATAGCTTTATTCAAAAGATGATTATAAAGCGAATCGTAATAAAGCGGGAGCAATTTCCAAAAGTCAATATAATTCTCTAGAAGTTTTGTTTTATTTTCTACCTCAATTCCCCATTTCTTGATATCTTCAATATCTTTCAAATAAGACAATACATGATAGGGGTCTAAAAGATAACGATCGATTTCATTAAAGTCCTGCAAAAGGGTTTTTGCCCAATTGGCAAATAACTCAAAAGACTGCTGATTTTGTTTTTCTGTAACAGACAAATACACTTCGTAGAACTCAAACAAAAGCTCAATAGAGTCAATAGCCCTAATTGAAGCCACATCCTGTACAAAATCTTCAATACTGATAATTTCAGGAGAAAGAATGGTTTTCTCGGTTTCCTTTTTCAAAGCTTCAATTAAGAAAACCTTTGCCCTTTTGTTTGGCAAAATGATCGTAGTTTCAGTAAGTTTATTTGAGTAATTCTGAATTACAACCGCTGCTATTTTTTCTAAAAAAGAAGTATTTATCATTTGATAAAAATAAAAAAAGCCATTCAATTAAGAATGGCTTTTAGTATTTATTTACAAAAGTAAATTATAGTTTACCTTGGTATTTAGAACCTACGTGTTTAATTTCAGTTCTTCTGTTTTGAGCTTTACCTGCAGCAGTTTTGTTACTAGCAACTGGTTGAGAAGATCCAAATCCTTTAGCTTCTAAGTTATCAGCGCTAACACCTCTTTCAACTAAAGCGTTTAATACCGCATTAGCTCTGTCTTGAGATAATTTATCGTTTACTTTAGCAGAACCTGTACTATCTGTGTGTCCTTCAATAGAGAATTTCGCGTTTGGATAGTTTTTAAGGATTTCTTTAATAGCGTCTAATCTAGCTGGAGTTTCTTTGTCACCAGTTTTGAATGTAGCTTTACCAGAGTTAAAGTAGATTGCTCTAGCTTGAACTTTAAGATCCTCTAAAGCTTGAGAGCTTACTTCAGGACATCCTCTGTTACTAGCTGGACCAGGAACTGTAGGACAATCGTCATCTTTATCTAAAACACCATCTTTATCAGCGTCTAAGAATGGACAACCACCATTTTCTTTAGGACCAGCAACTGTAGGACATTTATCATCTTTATCAGCGATACCGTCACCGTCAGTGTCAGGACAACCTTTTAAAGCAGCTAAACCAGCAACATCTGGACAAGCGTCATCTTTATCAGCAACACCGTCTCCGTCTCTATCAGGACATCCGTTTAATGCAGCTAAACCAAATTCAGTTGGACAAGCGTCAGAAGCATCAACAATTCCGTCTCCGTCAGTATCAGGACATCCGTTGAATTGTTTTAAACCAGCAACATCTGGACAAGCATCATCTTTGTCGTAGATTCCGTCTCCGTCAGTATCTTTACCTCCGAATTTGAAAACTAAACCAGCAGTGTGCTGGAAGTGAGATGGAGCATCTGGAGCTCCAGAAGCATCTTGTCTATCTCCACTAACAGACCATTTGTATCTTGTAGCTAATTCAAGACCAATAGCATCAGTAAACCAGAAAGTAACACCAGCACCTGGGTTAACAGTTCCGTAGCTGCTATCTCCGAAGAAAGTATAACCTCCACCAACAGATAACGAAGGATCAACCACTTTAGATTTGATTAATTCTTGGAAGCTGTATTTGATAGTAGCATCAATTCCGTAGTACATTAAGTCACCAGGATTAGTAACAACATTTCCTCTTGAATCATGCCCTGGAGCAGTTGGAGCGAAAGTTACATATTTATCAATTTTGTTTACAGATCCTTGTAAACCAACTGAGAAACCACTACCTACATATCTTGACACACCAATGTAAGATAAAGAAGGAAGAATATTCCAGTTGTCTTTTACAGCGAATGGCTGAGAAAAGTGCTGATCAAAAAACCCATGACCAGCACCAGAACTAGTCCTAGTGTCTACGGCATTAACTCCAAAAGAGATAGCCCATGGATTGTTACTGTCTTGTGCGTGAGAACTTAAACCCATCACCATCATCACAGCAACTAAAAGTTTGTTAAGATGTTTCATACTTAATTTTTTTAATTACAATTTAGTTAATTACAAGCAAAAGTAACACCAAATTTTTTAAATACAAAATCAAATGTTAAAAAAAACCTACAAAAATTCACCAAATATGGTAATTATATAACTTTTAACATTTTACCTGTTAATTTAAACGCCTCTATAGCTTTGTCCAGGTGCTCTTTGGTGTGTGCTGCCGATAGCTGAACTCTTATTCTCGCTTTGTCTTTTGGCACTACAGGAAAGAAGAATCCAATTACATAAATCCCTTCTTTTAAAAGTTCATTTGCCATTGTCTGCGATAATTTTGCATCGTAAAGCATAACAGGAACAATTGCCGAATCACCATCAATTATATCAAATCCGGCTTTTTTCATCCCTTCTTTAAAATAATTCGTATTCCACTCCAGCTTATCTCTAAGGGTAGTATCTTTTTCTAATAATTCAAACACTTTTATTGAAGCCCCTACAATTGACGGCGCAAGTGAATTTGAGAACAAATAAGGCCTTGATCGCTGACGCAGAATTTCGATTATTTCTTTCTTAGCCGTAGTATATCCTCCCATTGCCCCTCCCAGTGCTTTACCAAGAGTTCCGGTAATAATATCAACACGCCCCATTACTCCTTTTGCTTCAAGTGTACCTTTTCCTGTTGCCCCAATAAATCCGGCAGCATGGCATTCATCAACCATAACCATTGCGTCATACTTATCAGCAAGATCACAAATTTTATCTAACGGAGCAACTAAACCATCCATAGAAAAAACACCATCGGTAACAATTAATTTAAAACGAGTTCCAGCTTCCGTCGCTTTAATTAACTGCTGCTCCAAATCTTCCATATTGCTGTTTTCGTAACGATAACGAGCCGCTTTACACAAACGAACTCCATCAATAATAGAAGCATGATTTAAACTATCAGAAATAATAGCATCGTTTTCTCCTAACAAAGGTTCAAAAACACCTCCATTTGCATCAAATGCAGCGGCGTATAAAATGGTATCTTCTGTACCATAAAAGTCAGCTATTTTTTTCTCTAGTGTTTTATGAATATCCTGAGTACCGCAAATAAAACGAACTGATGACATTCCGAAACCATGCGTATCCATTGCGTCTTTTGCCGCCTGAACAACTTCTGGATGCGACGAAAGCCCTAAATAATTATTGGCACAAAAGTTTAAAACTTTTTCTCCTGTCGAAATAGTAATTTCAGCTCCTTGAGCAGATGTTATGATTCGCTCCTTTTTAAAAATCCCATTTTCTTCGATTGTCTGCAGCTCACTTTGCAGATGTTCTTTAATTTTACCGTACATTTTTTATATTTATTTAAAACGTTAAAAATTAACAAGTTAAGCCTAAAAAAGCCGCATTATTTCTTTAACATCTGATTAATTTTTTCACAAATTTACTACTTCAATTTCCGACCCTATATATATCAAAGCCTTTTTTAACACTTTGTATCCTAAATCTTCAATAGCATCTTGATATTCTTGAATTTGCTGTTGATATTTTGAATTAATTGCACCAGTTTTATAATCCAAAAGATAAGCTTCCTGATTATTTGTCAACACTACTCGATCGGGTTTTAAAATCTTGCCTGCTTTTTGCACAATCGTTTGTTCATTTAAAACTTTGTAATTTCCATCAAAACAAACAATTAATTCAGGATGATTGACAATTTCACTTAGGGTTCTCAAAACCATTTCTGACTGATCCATTGTTATCAATCCGTTTTCGAGTGCTTTTGTAACTGCAAGATCAATATCTGATTTATCTTTAACGAAAGCCAAAATTTCGTGTACAATATTTCCATACGAAATTGCTTCTTGCTGATGCGTTCCCCACATTAACGCCTCGCGCTGCGCAATTTTAATATTTTTTGGATTCAAAACTTCCTTTACAATCGGAATCGTTTTTACCAAATCAACTGTTTTTTCAGATTTAGAAAGTCTTGTTTTGTTTCCGAATTCATATTCTAATTTTTCAGAATCATAAACACCTTCGTGCATTAGATACTTAATAAAATAAGAAGCCATATTATTTGGCAGTTCGCCGTCTTTTCTTTCTTTCAAAGATTGAGAAATAACATACAATTGTTCTTCAGCACGTGTCAGCGCTACATAAAGAACATTAATATTATCCAGTAGTTCTTCTTGTTTTTTTAAATTAAAAACTACCGAAGCACTTTCACCAAAACCTTCCACAGCACTGCTGTTATCAATTAAAGCTTTTGGAACTCCCAAATCTGTTTCTTCGGTATCCAGCCATAATTTATCTTTTGGTTTTCGATTGTAATCTTCTTCGGCGAAAGGCATAATTACAACTGGAAATTCTAAACCTTTAGATTTATGAATCGTCATAATCCGCACGGCATTATTCCCTTCGGGAGAAGGAATACTGAATTTCGATGAATTTTTATCCCAAAAACCTAAAAAGTCAGCAACTCCGGCTTGATTTCTAATATCCCTTTCCAAAACAATATCTAGAAAAAACTGCACATAAGCATTTCCTTCTGAAGGAAGAATGAATTTCGAAATGATTATTTCAACAGCTTCGTAAAGCGATTTTTTTCGGACATTTTCAAAAGAAAGCGAAACATCAAAAGTCAGAAGCCATTTTTCAAAATCTTCTTCAAATTTCTGTGCCATTCCTTTCGCAATAAAATCATGAACAGGCATTTCAATTTCTTTGTTCTCTGCCAGGAAATGAAGAAAATGAGCTTTAGATTCTAGATCAGCACTATTGTTCAAATACCTTAACAGATTAACAATCAACCTCACTTCTGTCGCATTTTGAATCATTAATGTTTCCGATGATAACAGCGGGATATTTTGCTCTGTAAGATAGTTGGCAACTGCAATTCCCTGATCTCTTTTTCGAGTCAAAATCACAATATCTTTGTACTCAAAACCATCACGAACTACTTTCTGAATTGTATTTAAAGTCGCCAGAACATACAAATCTGATTTTTCAACTACTTCTTCTTCATCTGCAAAATCATTTTTTTCAATTATCGGAAGAAAAGAAATATTCACATAACCTCCTTTTTTTGAATTTGTATTTTGAAAACTGTGATTCTCATACAAATCTTTATAATCTTCATTTGAAAATTCAGTAGAAATCAATTTAAAAAAAGCATTATTAAAGTTAATTACCTCGCTGTAACTTCGGTAATTTGTATTTAAATGCTTGATTGCTTTATCCGGATTATTGAAAGGATTCACATCTTTGCTTAACTCAATAAACTGTTCGGCTTTCCCGCCTCTCCAACGATAAATGGATTGTTTTGGATCACCAACAATCATTAAAGTTCCCTTGTTTCCTAAATCATCTAAACCAGAAAGTGAGTTATCAATAAGCGGAATCAAATTCTGCCATTGCATTTCAGATGTATCCTGAAATTCATCAATAAAAAAATGTCGATATTTTTCTCCTAAACGTTCATAAATAAAAGGCGCCGGCTGATTTTGAATTTCACGATGAATGATGGCATTAAATTCTGAAATAGATAAAACATTTTGTTCTGATTGAATTTTCGCCAATTCATTACTTACAGTATTTAGCAGCGAAAGCGGGGTTATATTCTTTAAGAAGGCTTTGTAGAAATCTCTTTTTTCAAAATTTTTATAAATCTTAACTAAGATCTGAAGCAGATCTGGAATTATACTTTCAATTAAAGTTTTGTCTTTTGCTGTTTTATTAATCGCAATATCATCAAACTCATGAAAAGTTTTATTTCGCGGATTAAATTTTCCGTCACGAATACTTTCAAGATGATTTGGAAATGTTCCTCTTGAAAAAGATTTCAGATCGATTCCGTTATTATCAATTAAGCCAAGCGCTTCTATTGCAAATTGTTCATTTTCCGATTCCAATTCTTTGCACAAAGCCAGCATTTTCTTTTTAATCTCAACAAACTCTTCGATTGTTTTATCATTAAAATGCAGAATTTCATTTCGATTGTTTTCGTTTAAAACCAAACGGCCTGTTTCCAGAATCTCACGCGAGATATCCCAGCTCTTATCGTCATCGGTTTTTTCCATTGTAAAATCGATCAGCAGTTTAGTCAGCGTTTCGTCCTGACCTGCCTGTGCGATAATCGCATCTACAGCTTCAACCAATAAATTCTCAGTATCCAGAGTGACTTCAAAAGTCATGGGAAGATTTAAATCATGAGCAAAAGCCCGAATTACTTTATGAGTAAATTTATCAATAGTAGAAATATCAAAAGCTGCATAATTATGAATTAAATGCTTGATGATACTTTGAGATTTTATTTTTATCTGAATAATTGAAAGCCCGGTTTCCCGAGATAAATCTTCCATTAAATCTACTGCTTTTGCAGAAGGTTCTTCTTTCGCAAATTCAGACAAACTCCCCACAATACGGCTTTTCATTTCGTGAACCGCTTTGTTAGTGAAGGTTATGGCCAAAATATTACGATAAGCATCATTTTTGGGAGAAGAAAGAATGATTTTGAGATATTCTTTAACCAAAGTATAGGTCTTTCCTGATCCTGCAGAAGCATCATAAATGGAAAAAGACGGACTTTGCATAATTCTGATTTTTTGTATGGTAAAAATAGAACAATAATATCAAACCCCAATAATGAAAAATCCCAAATTCCAATATCTGCGCGCAATGAATGCCTCAAATAGCTGGAATTTGGGATTTGATATTTTAAACTAATTTATCAGTTTTTTGGAAATGCTCTTTTGTTAAAAACCAACAATATCCCGACTCCGGTTGAAATCGCCATATCGGCAACATTAAAAATAGCATTGAAGAACATAAAATGTTTACCCCCGAATAATGGAAGCCAAGATGGAAGCTCACCCTCCCAAATAGGGAAATAAAACATATCTACCACCAAACCATGAAACCAAGTTCCATAGGGCTGCTGCGAAAAAATGGTCGCCAAATTATGCGTGCTGTCGTCAAAAATTACTCCATAAAAAACAGAGTCAATAATATTACCGGCTGCTCCTGCAAAAATTAAAGCAATAGAAACTATCAAATAAGTAGAATGACGTTTTCTAACAGAATCGGCTAACCAATATCCAATTCCAAATACTGCAAAAATCCTGAACACAGTCAAAATTAATTTACCGTATTCTCCAGGTATTTTAGTTCCCCAAGCCATTCCTTCATTTTCAATAAAATGAATTCTGAACCAATCTAAAATTACGACTTCTTCACCTAAAACAAAATTTGTTTTGACATAGATTTTAGAAAGCTGATCAACAATTAAAACTAAAAATATAAGGAAATACGCTTTTCGTAATGACATTTTATGAATTTTTGATGCGCAAAAGTAATAATTAAATCAAAAAAAACGCTCCATAAGGAACGTTAATTGTTTTGTAATAAAACTAAATACAAGCATCTCACTATGCATTTACAATTAAATCTATTTTTTTGCAGCGGTATTTGCCGGGCTGTCTGTAAAGAAATCTGATATGGATTTAAAAATACCTTTACTTGGTTTTCCGGCTGCAGCCCTCTTCGCTTCTGCCTTTTTAACCTCGGCTTTAAATTTAACACGTAATTTTTCGAATTCCTTTAATCTGTGCTCGACGTCAGAATTCACATCTTTGAATTTCAATACTTTAGCCATTGTGTAAGTTTTTTAAGTAAAAAAATAAAATATTTAACGATTTGGTTTTACAATAATACATAATTTAATTTATATTTGTTAATAAAAATTAACACTTGTTTAGGACAAATCACAACTACGACCTATAATACATTGCCAAAAACGAACTAATTTTAACATTTCCCCAAACCTTACAAAAGTATGAATGAAATAACTACTATTCTAAACAAATTCTTGGTCGACACTAAAGCCAGCGCAGCTTTAATTTTAAATGGAAAAGGAAAACTAATCACTTCCTTAAACCTGGACTACGGCGACAGTATTGCCGCAATGAGCGCAGCTATTTTATCAATGAGCGAGAAATTTTTACTTGATCTGGAAAAAGGCTCTTTAAAACAACTTTACTTAAAAAGTTCCGATGGGGTTGTCGTCGGAAATAAAATAAGCGGTTCTAACTTCGTAATTGTTTTTTCAAAAGAAGGAAGCAACCTTGGCTTATTAATGCACTCTACCGATGAATTATCTGCAGAGCTTAGCAAAAATTCCCTATTAAAATAACATACATCTATTAACCACACAAAACCCCAAGAACTATGAGTAACGATTTTTTAAACGTGTTTTTAAATGAAATGAAAACTAACGTAAACGGCTTTATTGCTGTTGCTGTAACAGAAATTGAATCAGGATTAAGCTTTGGCAACATAACAATTGACCCGGCTTTTGACCCTGAACTTGCCGCTGCTTATAATCTGGAAGTAGTAAAAGCAAAATTAAATGCGGTAAAAGCTTTGAATTTAAATCAGGACATCGAAGATATTTTGATTACACTTTCAAACCAAATTCACATTATTGACATTTCGCCAAACAAAAAATTCATGATTTATCTTGCTGCAGATGCAAGCAAGGCAAATCTTGGAATGACAAGAGCAGTTTTAAGAAAACACAAAGCTGATTTAGAAAAAAATCTTGCTTAATTTTCATTTTAATTAGAACTGTCCATAATAAGACAGTTCTAATTAAAATATTTTTTTCACTTTGCATTTCGACCATTTATCTCTTCTTACAAAAAGCACCTCTGCTTTTTGTACTTACCTTTTATTGTTTATAGCTGATTTCTTTCAAAAAAGCAAAATCATACTTCATGCGAAAACATTAAAAATATTAAACAAAAAACGCCCCTAAAAGGAGCGTTTGTTTCAAATACTATTTTATTATCTCTGCAAATTTTTAGCTTCAATACTCATTGTTGCATGAGGAACGATTTTAAGCCTTTCTTTGCCGATCAATTTACCTGTTACTTTGCAAATACCGTACGTTTTATTTTCTACACGGAAAAGCGCGTTTTTTAAATCACGGATAAACTTTTCTTGTCTGATAGCCAACTGAGAGTTTGCTTCTTTAGACATTGTTTCACTTCCTTCTTCAAAAGCTTTGAAAGTTGGAGATGTATCATCTGTTCCGTTATTTAAATCATTCATATACGCACTCTTGATTAAATCAAGATCCTCTTGCGCTTTTTTTATTTTTGCCTGGATTATCTCTTTGAACTCTGCTAAATCTGCGTCAGAGTATCTTGTAATTTCATCTATCATTTTATAATTATTTTGAAATTAATATCATTGTTTTAATATCATCAAACTCAATTTCTGTGCCGTTTTCTAAAGCGTCTACAAAAACCAAGTCGTCTGTCAGCGTTTCAGACTTAATATAGTCTTCATTTTTCGAAATGGCTTCTTCTAAATTACCATGTCTTTTTATTTGAACTTTAATTTTATCAGTAACTTCAAATCCTGAATCTTTACGGATATTCTGAATTCTGTTTACTAACTCTCTCGCAATTCCTTCATTTTTTAATTCTTCAGATATTGTAATGTCAAGCGCGACCGTAATTCCGTTTGAATTTGCAACCAGCCATCCTTCAATATCCTGTGATGTTATTTCGACGTCTTCTAGTGATAAAGTTACATTATTTCCAGAAATAACAATATCTAACGTCCCCTGCTTATCCAACTGATTAATCTGATCCGCAGAAAAACCTTGTATTTCCCTAGAAATCAAGCCCATATCTTTTCCAAAACGAGGTCCAAGAGCTTTAAAATTAGGCTTAATCTGCTTCACTAAAATACCAGAAGCATCATCTAAAAGTTCAATTTCCTTCACGTTTACTTCGGCTTTTACCAAGTCAGAAATCGCTTCAATTTCTGCTCTTTCATTCTCGTCAAGTACCGGAATCATTACCTTTTGCAAAGGTTGACGTACTTTTATTTTTTCTTTTGCACGAAGCGATAACACCAAAGACGAGATCGTCTGCGCCTTCTGCATTTTGCTTTCCAACGTTTTATTAACAAAGTTTTCGACAAATTTTGGAAATTCTGCCAAGTGAACACTAGCAAAATCCTCGGTTCCCGTAGAAGCTGTTAAATCTCTGTACAATTTATCCATGAAAAAAGGAGCAACTGGAGCGCTTAATTTGCTGATTGTTAACAAGCAAGTATAAAGCGTTTGGTAAGCTGCGATTTTATCTTTGGCATATTCTCCTTTCCAGAAACGACGACGGCACAAACGAACGTACCAATTACTTAAGTTTTCCTGAACAAATTCAGAAATAGCTCTTGTCGCTTTTGTTGGCTCATAATCTTCATAACATTCGTCAACAAACTTTACTAAAGTATTCAACTCAGAAATAATCCACTGATCGATTTCCGGCCTTTCGTTTAACGGAATTTCAGCTTCAGCATATTTAAATCCGTCGATGTTTGCATATAACGAGAAGAAAGAATACGTATTGTAAAGCGTTCCGAAGAATTTACGACGAACCTCAGCAATTCCTTCAAGGTCAAACTTTAAGTTATCCCAAGGATTTGCATTCATAATCATATACCAGCGTGTGGCATCAGGACCAAATTCTGCAATGGTTTTAAACGGGTCTATCGTATTTCCTTTACTCTTAGACATTTTAATTCCATTTTTATCTAAAACCAAACCGTTTGAAACTACGTTTTTATACGCTACTTTATCAAAAACCAAAGTTCCGATAGCATGTAAAGTATAAAACCATCCACGAGTTTGATCTACTCCTTCTGCAATGAAATTTGCAGGGAAGTCTTTATTCCCGTCAATTTTATCTTGGTTTTCAAAAGGATAATGCCATTGTGCATACGGCATTGCTCCAGAATCGAACCAAACATCAATTAAATCACTTTCGCGTTTCATTGGCTGGCCTGAAGCCGAAACTAAAGTAATTTGATCAACTACATTCTTGTGTAAATCAATTAAATCATAATTTGATTCAGACATGTTTCCAATTTCGAAACCTTTAAATGGGTTTTCTTTTTGAAAACCAGCTTCGATAGATTTCTCGATCGCATTGTATAATTCTTCAACAGAACCAATCAGAACTTCTTCTTTTTTGTCTTCAGTTCTCCAAATTGGCAACGGAATTCCCCAATATCTAGAACGAGATAAGTTCCAGTCGTTGGCATTTTTAAGCCAATTTCCAAAACGTCCTTCACCAGTAGATTTAGGTTTCCAATTGATAGTTTCGTTCAGGTCGAACATTCTATCTTTTACATCGGTTACTTTGATGAACCATGAATCTAGGGGATAGTATAATAACGGCTCGTCGGTTCTCCAGCTATGTGGATAACTGTGCACGTATTTTTCAACTTTAAAAGCTTTATTTTCTTCTTTAAGACGAATAGCGATTTCAACATCCACAGATTTCTCTGGCGCTTGTCCTGCATCGTAATATTCGTTTTTAACATATTTACCAGCCAAATCACCTACATGAGAAGTGAATTTTCCTTGTAAATCTACTAATGGAACTGCATTTCCTTCTTCATCCAATACTAACATTGGCGGAACTTCTGGTTTTGCTTCTTTTGCTACTTTAGCATCATCTGCACCAAAAGTTGGGGCTGTATGTACGATTCCTGTTCCGTCTTCTGTGGTAACGAAATCTCCAGCGATTACTCTAAATGCATTTTCTGCATTTTGATATGGCAATACATATGGCAATAATTGTTCGTAACGGATTTCTACTAAATCTGCTCCTTTTGCTTCGGTTAAGATTTTGTATGGAAGTTTCTTGTCGCCGTTTTTCACATTGTCAAAATCAGCGTCATCTTCGCTTAAGAAAAATCCTTTTCCGAATTGTTTTCCAACTAAGTTTTTAGCCAAAACAACATTGATTGGCTCAAAAGTATACTGATTGAATGTTTTTACTAAAACATAATCGATTTTTGGTCCAACTGTCAAAGCGGTATTCGATGGAAGCGTCCAAGGCGTTGTCGTCCAAGCTAAAATGTGAATATCTCCAAAACCTTGTAAAAAGCTCGGAAGCGTTTCTGGTAAAGTCTTGAATTGCGCTACAATTGTAGTATCTGTAACATCACGATAAGCTCCAGGCTGATTTACTTCGTGAGAAGATAATCCTGTTCCTGCTTTTGGAGAATACGGCTGAATCGTGTAACCTTTGTACAACAAACCTTTATCATAGATTTGTTTCAAAAGCCACCAGACCGATTCCATGTATTTTGGTTTATAAGTTACATATGGATCTTCCATATCTACCCAATATCCCATTTTTTCGGTCAAATCATTCCACACGTCGGTATAACGCATAACGGTTTTTTTACACGCTTCGTTATATTCTTCGATAGAAATCGTTTTGCCAATATCTTCTTTTGTAATTCCTAATTCTTTTTCAGTACCCAATTCTACAGGTAAACCGTGAGTATCCCAACCGGCTTTTCTTTTTACCTGAAAACCTTTTTGAGTTTTATATCTGCAAAAAATATCTTTAATTGCACGCGCCATTACGTGGTGAATTCCTGGTAATCCGTTTGCTGAAGGCGGACCTTCAAAAAATACGAAAGGCTCAGCACCTTCGCGAGTTGTTACACTCTTTTCAAATATATTTTCTTTCTTCCAAAAATCAAGAACTTCAGCAGCTACAGTTGGCAAGTCAAGTCCTTTGTATTCAGTAAATTTTGTACTCATTTTATCCTTTTCTTAAACGAGGTGCGAAAGTAAGGAATTTTGAACTATTGTCCACGAATTTCTTTAAATTTCACAAACTTTTGTTGAGATAATAGATACAAAAACAGAAGAATTGGTTACTTTCTGATATTATTCTCATTTTCTGAGTTCATAAATCAAAAAGCAGCCAATTCTAAAAATAGCGTATTATAAAGCTTTGTTCTATTTAAATCCGCCGAAATAAACTTCTTTCATGAAAATTCTATTTCCAAAAACAGGGTTTACTTCTATCTTCTCTCGGTTTTCCTGATAAAGGGTTTCGCCGTTAAAATCTTCAATTTCATAATTAATTTTATGCGGAATTTTTCCAGAATTTAATGCCGCAACCGGACGATAATCTCCAAAAAGTTTTCTTTCGAAAAAACTCTTATTTCCATTATCAAATTCTGTTTTCTCGGTAGAAACTATATTATAATTTTCTTTGTCGATAAAAACATGATAATCCGTTTTAGGAATAGTTCTGTTTCCTGAACTCAATGTTTTTTCGAAATAATTCAAATGATAACACAATCTTCCTTCGTACATTTCATCTTGTAAAACTTCAAGATTATTCCATAAATCCAGCCTTAAATCTGTAAGAAAGTTTATTAAATCAACATTCTTCGATAAATTACTATGGTCATATGCTGACAGTTTATTCCATTTTGCCGTTACACCTGTTTCGCGGTCATCATGACTCCATGCTTCTGCTCCGTTTATAATTTCATAATAAGCTTCGGGCATTTTTTTCTTTAGAAGATAATTAGATGGTGTTGCCCATTTTTCTTCTGTTTGAGGAATATTAGTTCCTTCGATAGAAAGTTTAGATAAAAGATGTGCTTTTTCAATTTTTTTCAAAGCCTGGCTTCCTCCTAAATTATCTACAACTTTTGCCAGCAAATTGGCATTTAACTGATACGGAATAGAATCCAGCAAATTAAATCTTTGTGTTTTGGCTTTTTCTAAATAAGTTTCACGACGTAATTTTTCGCTTTCCCATTCAGCATCCTGTTGTTGAATTTTTTCAAAAAAAGCTAATCTCTTTTCTTCTTTTTCTTCTGCAATTTTAAGACCTAATTTTTGAAGATCAGCAAAACGTGTGGTATGGCTTCTTATTTTTTTATCGACAAAAAAACCATTATTTACTTTTTTAACGATCGAAGATCCTCTTGAATCCTGCTTATCATTCTCAATAAGCAAATTAGCATATAATAAGGCTTTTTCTTTATTTTCAAGTAAAAAATAAGTTTCTGCTAAATTATTTGTTACTATGAATCGGATGTTTTCGTTTGCAGGAGAAGGCGGGTATTTTACCAATAAACTTTCCAAATACTGTAAATGCGGCGTTAATGTCTTTTCGTCTAAACCTTTTTCAAGAGTAACTTTTTCCATCTGAGCCGTAATTTCGTTCTCAAATGCCAGCATCTGATTGTATTCAGAATGTCCTTTTGTAGTTACAAATTCAAACTTTATTTTAGATTCGTCTATAGTATATTTTAATTTATAATTAAGATAGTTTTGTATAGCATGAACAGAACTATAAATTACTGCATCTAATCCCAGCTCAGCAACTGTAAAGTTACCATCTCTCTCTGCTTCTGCAATTTTTTTATTATTGATATCTATCGCAGCTTTCATATTGTCCTTTTGATAACCGCCAGCGATTAAAAATGATTCTACGGTATTGAAATCTTTAGATAACAAAAGCTTATCTGCACACTTCGCTTCCATTTTTATCTTTACACTATAATTAGAAAACGCCTGAAACTTCCAGCCATTTTTCTTTTTATCGAATACACTATCAATTTTAGTTGCTTGATACTGCGGCAACTCGATGGTCAAATAAATTTTAAGCTTTCCGTTTGCAGGATCTTTAATAAATCCTTCTATATTAAAATAATTTTTCTTCAATATAGGTTCTTCTTGTATTAATTGCTTATCCATTTGATAAAAAGTGGTCTGCGTTAATACATTATCAAGAACCGGAAATTCTGAATAGTTAATTACAGGAATGTAAAATTTCTTTTTCCTGGAGCTTATTTTTTCTTGTGCCTGAATTGAACCAATTACAAGCAAAGCTATTAAGAGTAATGTTTTTTTCATAGGCAAAAAAAAAGCCATCAGAAACAAATCCTGATGGCTTTATGTTTTTAGTTATCTTATTTTTTATTAAAAATCTGAATAGATTTATCAGACACATAAAAAATGTTTTGTGTAGCTGGATCTATTTCATAAACTGGGTGATTATTATTGAAAATAATTTTATCTAATTCAACTCCATCAGCTTTGTTTACTTTTACAAGTATTTTTTCTCCTGTATCTGCTTTAGCAAAAATATAAGAATAATCTTTGTTTTGTTTCATTGCATTAAATCGGGAACCAAACTTAGCCGCAACCATATCTAATGCAGCTGATCCTGCTGCATAGTTACCAGCTTGTTTAAAATTGTGTCCGTCAGCAGCAAAGTTAGGCCCAACTTTCATATTTCCGTCAGAATCACGATATGACATTGTAGTTGTAATACCTTTTACATCACTAACCGCAGAACCAACACCTAAACCGATACTTCCAACAATTGCAGCACTTTTAAGAAGGCGTCTTGTTCCTTCTCCTGGCTGCGTATAAATATGATGGTATTTTATTGTTCCGTCCATATTAACTCCCATTACCTCAACTGGTCCAGAAAGCACAACTCCCCATGGAAATAATTCTATGCTGTTAAGTTCTTTTTCTTTTTTGATGTTTACTTTTGCAAATGGCTCTGGCTTATCGTTGATACTTGGATCAAATTTGTATAATTTTTCATCATTATAAACTAAGTAAGAGTTTGTTGCTTCGTCGTAAGTTGGCAATACAGGACGGTTTTTATCAAAATTGATATTACGTTTCCAAAGTTTAACTCCTGATTTGTAATCAACCATGTTTCCGTAAGTTCCAGTAAGGTACATAACTTTTTCTCCTACTTTTCCTAAGTAATAAATTGGGTCTTCTTTGTCATCAGATATTTCGATGAATTTTTTCCAAAGTTTTTCTCCGTCTTTATTGATTAACATCATTTCGTTTTCAGCTACGTATAAGAAATCCTTATCGATTGGAATAACTCTTTTCAATCCGTCTCCACGAGCATCTTTTTTCCAGATTTTTTCTCCAGAAGTCAAATCATAAAAATTAAAACCGCTATAGTGAGCTACTAATAATTTTGTTCCCCAGTCTTCCAGATAAACAACTCTTTTAGTTTTAATAGATTCTTTCCAGATACTTTTTCCTGTTTCAGTGTTCAATACATTTAAATATTGTTTTGAAGAAAAAGTTCCAGCGTTATTTACTACAACAATATTTTTGTCGTTTTGAGTTAAGAAGAATTTTGAGTAATCTTCTTCACCTTTCCAGTTTAATTTTCCTGAATTTCTGTCAAATGAATATAATTTACCATACAATAAATAGTAAATCACTGATCCATGTACTGTAGCAGTATTTGTGTTTGCCGATTCTTTGAAAGAAAAGCTAAACAATGATTTTGCTTTATCTACCGTTGTATTCCATTTCAATTCCCCTGTTTTCATGTCCAACAAAGCAATTGCCATATCACCATCTTTTTTCAAAGTAAGTAAATATTCATCTGTTTCAGGAATAAAGTCAGATTGTGTTACCCAGAAAGATTCTTTTGATGAATTGTAAACTATTTTTCCACTATCTGTATTAATGATAATGTATTTGCTGTTGATATAAGCCTCAACATAAGGGCTTCCAGGAACTGTGGTTAAAGCACTTTTCTCTTTAAAAACTTTTCCAAAATCAGGATCACTTAAAATATCTCCTGCAGATATAGCTCCAAAATCATCTTTAGTTAAAGTCCATACAATTTTTTTTGTTTCTGGATCTAAACCTTTAATTGTTCCGCCTTCTTTAAAGACAACAATTCCAGTAAGGCCATTTTGGACCAAATCCTGGACAGCATTTTCTGTGGTAACGATTTCATCATATTTCCTTTGGGAAACTGCCGAAATGGTAACCGCCAGAAGTAAAATAATCGAAAAAGTAATTTTCTTCATGGTCGTTTTTTTAATTGGGTTATGTGTATAAATGAGAATTTCATTTTTTATTTAAAACGATAAAAAGCTATCTGTTTTAGTAAAAATTTACTGAGCAAATATATAAAAATAGAAGTCTGATTTACGAAAAAATTTCTTTGAGGATGTCTAATGATTTAGGCCTCTTAAAACCTTCTAAATGAGCACTATAAAAGTCAATCATTATTCTAAGAAGTATTTGTCTTTCAACAACATGAAAAATTTTATCGTTATTATCTAATCGCAGGTCAATCAGTTTTTTAAACAAATTAGTTTCATGCTCAGAAAGAGCTGTGGAAGTATGAAACGGCGTAAAAATCCCTTCCTTCATTTCGAAATAAGGTAAATCTATTTCGGAAACATCGGGATAAAAACCAAGATATTTTGTAATTTCTAAAAGTAAGATCAAATGAAAGTTGGAAATTTCATCATGATGATCCAGCCATGTTAATGCCGTTTCTAAAAAAACAAAAAGCGGTTCGTTTTTTTCTTCTTCCTGAATTGAATAATGAAGCATTTCTGAAAGAAACATTACAATGGTGCTTTTAAATATATCAGTATGAATAGTCTGAAAAGGAACTGCTGTTTTTATTTCTTTGAAGTTTTCTAAAGTTCCTTTGTTTTTATGAACGGCTTCTATTTCTAAAATAGACAATGGTTGAAAATAAGCAATTTTCTGACTCGCTTTTCTACTCGAGAAAGCATCTCGTACAAAATAAGATTTTAAGCCGTTTGAAAGCGTAAAACATTTTACAATCAGGCTTTTTTCCTGAAATTTTAAAGATGAAATTACTATGGCTTTGGTTTTGACTTGCAAAATTTAATTTTAGATTTTAAATTTTAGATTTTAGATTTTTTTTTAACCCAAAACTAAAAACTGACTGAGACCGAAAACTGAGATTAAAAATTATCGAATTATCATAACCTTCTTGACCTTTGTTTCGCCGCCGTCTTGTGCCGAAATAAAAATCATGTAAACCCCTGATGCAACTTTATACCTTCCAAAGGCAGTTGTGTCCCATTCGATTGTTCCGCCTTCAGAAGTTGTTTCATGAACTAAATTGCCCTCGATATCTGTAATTTTGATATTAGCCTTATCAATCAAACCTGCAATTTTTACAGTTCCTGAATAGGTTGGTCTAACCGGATTTGGATATACATATACATTACTCAAATCTTCATTAGCTCCAGTTGCTATTCCTTTAAATGAAATCATTCCTTTATTAGTAACAATAAAAACTTCTCCTGAAACGCTGTTAATTTTTATATCGTTTATCGTATTACTTGGTAAAGGTGAATTATTAATCGTAAAATGATATTTCGTTTCCTGGCCATTTGGAGAAACCATAAATATTCCCGAATCTGCAGTACCAATCCATTTATTATTGGCTCCATCGACAACAATAGAAGTGATGAACTGTTCGTACATTAGTTCCTGCGCCAGATTATCATCCATTATAATAATTGGATTTGCTTTTAGCTGACTATCCGATTGAAAGCTGCTTACATTTGACAAAACTCTTAAACCTTTTGTAGTTCCAATCCAAAGTTGATTTTTAGTATCAATCGCAACAGATCTAACATCTGCCGTTGGCAGATTTCCATTATCGGTTCCCATTGTTATTTTCTTAAAAACATTTCCGTTTTCACTAAAAGCAATTACTCCGTCTTTATAAGTAGATATCCATTTTATATTATTTTTATCGATAACAATGTTGGCGTAGTTATCACTTTCGGCATCATTTAAAATTGTACTTGTTGCATAACTCAGCCAATCTCCGTTTGTTTTTAAAACTTTCAAACCGTTTTTGACTCTACTGTTTGTAATCCAGAGATTCCCTGATTTATCAAAAGCAGTTCCGTTTACACGAACATCAATATAATTTGGCCCTTCAAAAGTGATGGACTCTAAACTACTGTTCTTTTCATTAAACAAATAATTAGGAACATCATTTTCTATTCGCAGTAATCCAGAGAAAAAAGAGCTTGCATAAACCTGCTTTTCATTATTTGGGTTAACAATAATACGGGAAATCGACTTTGCATCATAAACTTCTGAATATGCAACATTTAACCATCTTGAGTTACTAAGTTTACTTATACCATAACTATCCAAGGGATAAGGATTATAATAAAGATCATAATCTCCATAGACTGCCCAGAGTGAATTTGAAGCAACATCAATTGAAAAAATATTATTACGTAATGGTCCATCCGGAGTACTATTTTCAAATGTACTTACTCCCGAAAGTGCGGAAGAAAACAAACCTTTTTCTTTAGTGCCGATAAAAATTATATCACCTACTGCCGAAGCGCAAGAAAAAGTCAAATTTGCCTCAGGAATCTGCGTGTTTACAATCTGACGGTTTAAAACCATTTGATTGTTATAAATATAAACGGTGTTGGAAGTCGTAACAAACAAATTATGATTAACCACACGCATATCAACAGAAGCTTGCGGTAATTGCAAAAATCCAACAAAACTATTTGAATTATAACGGTGAATATTACCGCTTGAGTTTATTGCAATCAATTCTGTATCTAAAGCACTAATATTAAACCAATCTCCTGAATTCACAACTGCCCACTGACTAAAGTCAATTAAATTTGGATTTGTAATACTGGCTCTTCGAATACCGCTTGAAGTCGCAGCAAAAATAAATCCGTTAAAAAAAGCAGTTTGTTTTACACTAATTTCTGCTCCATTATCGCCAATAAAATAAGTGTCGCCAAATTGTAATGTAGATAAATTAAACTGTACAATTCCAAAATCACAAGAAACATACAATAAACCATTTTGCTCTAATAAGTGATTTATCTTTTTAATGCTTGCCGGTAATTGTTTATTAATGATGTCGACTTTTTTTATTACACTGCCATCTGTTTCATTAATTACAATCAACAGACCGTTTTCATAACCTACAATCGTTTTCTTAAAAGTCTCACTATAATAAACTGCGGATATTGTCTGTCCCGAAAGTCCGTTAACCGTTGTAGTTGTTTTTAAAACATTTGTTGAAGCATTTTTAGAAAACAACGCATTTTCTGAAGCTGCAAAAACGGCTGTTGGAGATTCTGAAATATCTTTTATTTCGTTAAACGAAAAATAACCCTGCCATGACAATTGACTTTGGGCAAAGCCAAATTGAAACAAAAAGAAAAATAAAATGTATAGATATCTTCTCACCATTTTTAATTTATTCAGATGAACAAATATAGTACAAACGGAAGTATTTGTTTTTTGTTCTTCCATAAATAAAAAAAATGCTCTCGATTTATCACTAAGACAAATGAGAGCATTTTTCAATTGTAATTAATCTTATACTACACCTTGTGCAAGCATAGCATCGGCAACTTTAACAAATCCGGCAATGTTTGCTCCTTTTACGTAGTTTACATAACCGTCTTCTTCTGCACCGTATTTTTTACATTGGTTGTGAATTCCAACCATGATGTCTTTTAATCTTAAATCTACTTCTTCACTCGTCCAGTTTAAACGAATAGAATTTTGAGTCATCTCTAATCCAGAAGCGGCAACACCACCAGCATTTGCTGCTTTTCCCGGAGCAAAAAGTACTTTATTATCTAAGAAAAGTTTTATTGCATCTAATGTTGAAGGCATATTTGCAGCTTCAGTAACACATAAAACTCCGTTATCGATTAATTTTTTTGCATCATCTCCGTTCAGCTCATTTTGAGTCGCACATGGAATAGCAATATCAACTTTTACTTCCCAAGGGCTTTTTCCTTTATGGAAAATCGCATTTGGATATTTCTCTAAATATCTCTCCGCTCTGTTATCGCCAGTCGCTCTCATTTCGACCATATGATCAATTTTTTCTCCAGAGATACCTTCTTCATCATAAATGTAACCATCAGGTCCAGAAATCGTAACTACTTTTCCTCCTAGTTCATTTACTTTTAATGCTACACCCCAAGCTACGTTTCCGAATCCTGAAATAGCAACTCTTTTGCCTTTAATTTCGTGACCAATTGTACGAAGCATTTGGTCTGTAAAATATACCACTCCATAACCTGTAGCTTCTGGTCTGATTAATGAACCGCCGTAAGCCAAACCTTTTCCAGTTAAAACTCCGGTAAATTCATTTCTAATTCTTTTGTATTGACCAAACAAATAACCAATTTCTCTGGCACCAACACCAATATCTCCCGCAGGAACGTCAAGATCCGGACCAATATGACGGCATAATTCCGTCATAAATGATTGACAGAAACGCATGATTTCTCCATCCGATTTTCCTTCTGGATCAAAATCTGAACCTCCTTTACCTCCGCCCATTGGAAGAGTTGTCAAACTATTTTTGAAAACCTGTTCGAAAGCCAGGAATTTTAAAACAGATAAGTTTACAGTATGATGAAATCTGATACCGCCTTTATATGGACCAATCGCTGAGTTCATCTGGATTCTGAAACCTCTGTTTACAATTATTTCTCCATTATCGTCCACCCATGGAACTCTAAAAATTATAGATCTCTCTGGTTCAGCAATTCTTAAAAGTAAATTTTTTCCATCGTATTTTTTTCTTTCAGCAATAAATGGAATTACTGTTTCAGCAAATTCTCTAACCGCCTGAAGAAACTCTGGCTCATTTGGATTTTTAGACTCAACAAGAGCCATAAATTCATTTATTTTTTGTTCCATTTTTAAATAAATTATTCAAATAATAGTTTTAAACTTAATCAATTAAATAAGAAAATACGTTTTAAGAAAACGTTTTCGTTACAACAGGCAAAGATATATCAAATTGATCATTATTTGTTATTTTTTTTCGCTTTTAGAGGAGAATTGTGTAATTTTTAAACAATCCTAAAAATACAATTTTACACTTCCGAATTTACATCAAATCATTAGAGTTAAAGTCAGAAAATTAAGTGTTTTGTTACTAATTGTTTAATAGAAGTATTTTATATTTTGTTTGGAAAACCTTTTTTATATATTTGCCAATATTTTGAAAGCCCTAGAAAATGTCTAAACACCTATATTTCACAATTTTCGCCTTATTTAGTTTCTCAACAATTGCCACGGCGCAGTTAGATCTTGCTCATGAAATCGGAATTTTCGCAGGTCCCGTAACTTTGCAGTCAGATTTTGGAGAAAGACATAATGCTGACACCAATGTTGGAAACACTGGTTTCGGGATTGGTTTAGCTCATTGGCTGAACTTTTCTGCCAATAATAATCGAGAAAGTTTTTTTACAGAACACTTTAAAGTTAGATCTGAATTATCTTTCAGCCGCACTAATCTTAAACATTTTGGACAATGGGTTGAACGCAAACCTAATGCCCTGTTTGCGCAGCAATTAAAGAATATGCAGTCTACATCGACTATATTAGGATTAGGATCTCAATTAGAGTTCTCTCCTTTTATGAAAATACATGATTTCGAAAATACGCTTGGAGGCTTTAGTCCTTATATGAGTGTCGGGTTTATGGTTAGCTACTATTCTACAAGTGTTAATTCAAAATTAGGAGATATAAATCTTCCTGCTGTAACGCCAGGAAAATATCTAATGCCTTCAGACGGACGCGCTCATGGTTTTTCCAGCGAGAACGGCATAGCACTATCTGCAACTGCAGCTCTTGGAGTACATTATAAAATATCTACAATGAGTGATATAATGTTTGAAACACGTTTTCAAATGTACAGTTCTGACTGGATCGACGGGTTAAACCCTAATAAAGATGTTTACAAAGAAAACAAATCTAACGATTGGCAGGTTTGGTTTAACTTTGGATATATTTATTACTTAGAATTCTAAAAAAAAAATCCCAAAATAAAAAAATCCCAAATTCCAAAATATTAAAAATTGGAGTTTGGGATTTTTTGTTTTATTTTAATTTTTAAGATAAGGCTTGTTCTAAATCTGCAATTAAATCGTCAGCATCTTCAATACCAACACTTAATCTCACTAAATCGTCAGTAATACCAACTTCAGCCCTTTTATCTGCCGGAATCGATGCGTGTGTCATTAAAGCAGGATGATTAGCCAATGATTCAACTCCTCCTAAAGATTCTGCCAAAGTAAATACTTTTAACTTCTCTAAAAATGCAATAGAATCTTCTTTTTTGCCTGATTTAAAGGTAAAAGAAACCATTCCTCCAAAAGCTTTCATTTGCTTCTTAGCGATTTCGTGAAATGGGTGATTTTTTAATCCAGGATAATAAACCGTATTTATTTTTGGATGTTTAGTCAAGTACTCTACTACTTTTTCTCCATTTTCGCAATGTCTCTGAACTCTTAGTGCCAAAGTTTTAATTCCTCTTAAAACCAAAAAACTATCCATTGGCCCTAAAGTGGCTCCAGTTGCAAATTGCTGAAAGTGCAATTGCTCACCTAAAGCTTCATCTTTTACAATTAAAGCTCCCGCAATTACATCAGAATGTCCTCCTAAATATTTAGTAGCTGAGTGCATTACAATATCTGCCCCTAAATCTAACGGTTTTTGTAAATATGGAGTTGCAAAAGTATTATCTACCGCAAACCAAATTTTATGTTCTTTAGTTATTTTTGCCACTTCGGCAATATCCGCTAATTTCATTAATGGATTTGTCGGCGTCTCTACCCAAACCAATTTTGTATTTTCATTGATTAATGATTTCAATTTTACAATATCGGTCATATCAACAAAATGAAATTTAATTCCAGAATCCTTGTAAATTCTTGAAAACATACGGTAAGTTCCACCGTATAAATCATCCATTGCAATAACTTCATCACCAGCTTTAAATGATCTCAAAACACAATCGGTAGCTGCTAAACCCGAAGAAAAAGCTAATCCGCGTGTACCATTTTCAATACTTGCCAAAGCCTCTTCAAGAGCTGTACGAGTTGGGTTTGAAGCTCTACTGTATTCATAATCTGCCAATGGTTTTCCCGGGCTTGTTTGAATAAAAGTTGAAGTTTGATATACCGGAGGCATAACAGCTCCTGTACTCGGATCATGATGCTGGCCACCATGTATTACTTTTGTATTGAATTTCATATAGTTATAAATTTTAAATCCATAATTGTAGTACAAATTTACCGCTTAATTTATTTTATCGGGGCACAACTTCTTACCTTTGTATATAATTAACACTTTTTGATATGAAACATTATACATTTTTAGTCTTTCTGTGTTTGATTTTTACGAGTTGCAGCAAAGAGCTTTCATTTGAAAATGAAACGTTTGAAGAAAAATCAACGATTCCGTGCGAAAGCGATTGTCCAAAAATAACATTAGATATTCCAATTGCCAAAAATATACCTGTTGTGTCTGACAGTATCAATAAAAAAGTTTTCAATGTGATAAAAGAAATAATTTATTTCGGCGAAGACTCAACAAAAGTCAACGATTATCAATCTTTGTCAAAATCTTTTATTGCATCTTATGAGGAAATGCATAAAAAATTCCCACATGATACTTTTGGCTGGGAAGGAAAAATAACAGGCAATGTCGAATTTGAATCTGAACAGATTTTAAACATCAAAATAGATCATTATACTTTTACAGGCGGTGCACATGGCTATCAAGGTTATCGCTCTCTATTATTTAATATAAAAACCGGCAAATTCATTTTTAACGAAGATTTATTTAAAAATGAAAAAGAGTTTAAGGCTTTCGCCGAAAAAGAATTCAGAGCCAAATACCACATTCCCGAAAAAGCAAATATAAATGCAACTGGACTGATGTTTGAAAATGACAAATTTCAATTACCTCAGAATATTTTCTATACTTCTCAAGGTTTACTTCTTTATTACAATTCATACGAAGCGGCATCTTATGCGGACGGCCCGAAAGAAATTGTATTTCCGTATGATAAAGTGAGTAAATATTTGAAGTTTCAATAAAATCATAATTTGTTAAATATACAGCAGTGCGCCTAACATATTATCTGTATAAAACTTCAGAACCTTAGCAAATTACAACCTTTTACTGAACATCATATTTCATTTTCCTCAAAACCCTCA
Source organism: Flavobacterium sp. HSC-32F16 (assembly GCF_024171645.1). Classification (GTDB taxonomy): domain Bacteria; phylum Bacteroidota; class Bacteroidia; order Flavobacteriales; family Flavobacteriaceae; genus Flavobacterium. Next base: position 232,501 of record NZ_JALKAC010000005.1, read on the forward strand.
AAGCTTCTTTAAAAGATAAGTAAGCCTGACCAAAAGGTTTTAAAAGTAATTTGGCATCTATTAATTTTTGTTTAGCATCATCAAAGCCATTCAAATAACAAATCATGAAAGTCGAAGGAAGATTTTCCAGATCCTTCAATTCACGTTCCGACAAGGAAATACCTTTTTGTAGTTTTTGAAGCAGCGCCATGTTAGAATTATAAATATGGAACAGCATCTTTCTATTAAATTCAGGCGGTTGAAAAAGTATTTGACGGTCAATTTTATAATAACCATTATCAAAGAAATGAATGGTTTGTTCTTCGAGCGGATAATAACTCGTTTTGTCATTTAAACCAAGCGGCACATATTCGGTAATGGTAAAGGTATCGTCATCATAAAAAATAGTAACCACATCCTGCGCCGAATAAAAAAGTTTTACCTGTTCGTTAATCAGCTCAATATCTACACGAGATAAAAAGGTCTTATCTCTGGATTTTTTTGGAACTCCTGCCCAGCAAATCACAAACAATTCCTTAAAAACATAATATTTTGGCGACATATCCTTATGCCTGAAATTCATAAAGTCGATTACCCCATCCAGCGTATACTGAATGCTGTTTCGGGAACTATTTTCAATTCCAATAACCGTTTCGGTATTCTGGTAATTTTTTTCAACTTCTCCTTCAATCGGAATAGAATTACTGCCTCTTCTCACAAAGACACTGTTAGCAGTTATGGTGTGAATTCCTTTTTTAAAGTAAGAAACCTGACTTTTGGGCTTTATAGTAACCAAACCTATTACTTTGTCTTTTGGAAGATTTGGAAAAGGGACATTTTCGTATTGAATTTTTGGAGGATTTTCTAAAAAGGCATTCACAAGATTCTGAATTCGGCTGTCATCGAAGAAATCGTCGCCTACAATTTCGTTGTCCTGATCTTCTACTCCAACAACGATATAAGAATTATTTGCCGGATTGGAGTTTGAAAGTGCGCAGATATGTTTTAAAAACTTTCCTTTTCCTTCTCTCGAATGTAGATTCAACTGCCTTTTTTTATCATAAAAACTGCTCTCGTCATTGTGAGCAAGTAAATTCTTTATCAAAAGGCGTTTATTAATCATAGTCTAAGTTTTTTTGCCACTAATTGCACTAATTAAAACTTGTAATCACTTTATTTTCAATTCTATTCCTTTAAAACCTAAAAAAGACGCACTGCTGTGCGTCTCTACAATAAAATCTTATCAAATATTTTTCTTGACGATCGTTGATGATGCCTGCGCAGTACTCATAACAACCAAATCGGCGATATTTACATGATATGGTCTTGAAACTACAAAATGAATAATGTCAGCAATATCATCGGCCTGAAGCGGATCAAATCCTTTATAAACATTTGAAGCTCTTTCGAGATCACCTTTAAAACGCACTTCGCTGAATTCTGTTGCCACCATTCCGGGATGAATTGCACCAACTCTAATTCCAAATGGATTTAAATCAATTCGCATTCCTGCTGTAATGGCATCAACGGCATGTTTGGTTCCGCAGTATACATTTCCGTTTGGATATACTTCTTTAGCAGCAGTTGAACCAATATTAATAATATGTCCGGAATTTTTTGCTGTCATTTTCGGAATTACCGCTTTTGAAACATACAAAAGTCCTTTTACATTAATATCAATCATAGCGTCCCAATCATCTAAATCTCCCGTTTGAATCGGATCTAAACCATGCGCATTTCCGGCATTATTGATTAAAACATCAATGTCAGAAAATGCATCCGGAAGATTCTCAATTTTCTCAAGAACATCATTCTTATCTCGAACATCAAAAGAAAGCGAATGCACTTCTGTAAAAACCGAAAGCTCTTTTTCTAATTCCTCTAAACGATCTTTACGTCTTCCGCAGAGAACAACTTTAAAATTGTTTTTAGCTAGAATTTGAGCGGCTGCTTTTCCAATTCCGCTTGTAGCACCAGTAATTAAAACTGTTTTTTTCATTCTATCTTTTTTGTTTTTTTTACCACAGATTAAAATGATTTCAATGATTTTTAATCTGTAGTAATCCTTTTAATCTGTGGCAAAATATTTTAGTTAACTGAACACTTAGAACTGAATACTGTAAACTATTTTAAGCCACATCGTCACCCATACTTTCTGTCCAGATTGCAAACCAGTCTTCTTTGTCCATCTCTAATTCTGCAGCTTTTACTAAAGACTGGATTCTGGCAACGTTAACAGTCCCGGCAATTGGAATAACTGCAGCCGGATGTTTTAAAACCCAGGCAAGTAAAAGCGTATCTGCTCCCAAGTGATATTTTTCAAGTAAAGTCGAGAATAACTTTTTCAAACGTCGTGTTTTTTTGGTGTCTTCTCTAAAAACTGTTCCAAGCGGATTCCATGATAACGGACGAATTCCGTTTGTCTGCATATAATCTAAACTTCCGTCGATCATTGGCTCATAATGAGTTGCAGAGAACTGAACCTGATTATAGCTTACTTCAGTTTTCTGACGTATTAACTCCGTTTGAGAACTTGTAAAATTCGAAAGACCAAAATCTAAAATTTTTCCTTCCGCTTTTAATTTTTCAACCGCTTCTGCAATTTCATCAGCCTGCATTAACGGACTTGGTCTGTGCAGTAAAAACAAATCAACATAATCAGTTTTCAGTTTCTTTAAAGATTCTTCAACAGACCAAATAATGTAATCTTTAGAATAATCATAATGCTTAATTTTGTTATTACGGCTTTCTGTTACAAGCTGAATACCGCATTTTGTAATTAATTGTAATTTTTCACGCGAAATCTTACTGGCTTTAAATGCCTTACCAAAATCGGCTTCGGTGGTATAATCACCGTAAATATCGGCGTGATCAAAAGTTGTAATTTTGTTTTCGATACAAATCTGTATCATATTTTCCATTTCTTTTGATGTAAGGTTTTTATCCCAAACACCCCAATTCATAGTGCCCGAAATTATAGGCGATAATGCTGTTTTGCTCATGGTTATATTGAGTTATTTTTGCTAATAAATATGCTTTTTGCAAACATATTCACCAAAGTTCTTAAAAATATAAAAATAGATTCACAATTCGTCCTTAAAATTAGGTGATTGGTCGAAGTTTTAACCATTCTTTAACATCTTACTTCTCAAAAAATAGTCAATTTGCACTCTCAAAAATTAGGCGTAAAAATCAAGGTTTTAAAAATATTTATATGGAAGAAAATACAACGACTTTAGACATTAGAGCGATAAATGAAAAAATTGAGAGAGAAAGTGCTTTTATAGACCTTCTTACAATGGAAATGAACAAAGTTATTGTGGGCCAGAAACATATGGTCGAGCGTCTGTTAATTGGTCTTTTGGGTCAGGGACATATTTTACTTGAAGGAGTTCCCGGTTTAGCAAAAACTTTGGCCATTAATACTTTGTCACAAGCGGTTCAGGGTTCTTTCAGCCGTATCCAGTTTACGCCGGACTTACTTCCTGCCGATGTTATCGGAACCATGATCTACAACATTAAAGCAAACGAATTCTCTATTAAAAAAGGGCCGATTTTTGCCAACTTCGTACTTGCCGATGAGATTAACCGTGCTCCGGCAAAGGTTCAGTCTGCACTTTTAGAGGCAATGCAGGAAAAACAAGTTACAATTGGTGATACCACTTTCAAACTAGATCGTCCGTTTTTAGTTTTAGCAACTCAAAACCCGGTTGAACAAGAAGGAACATACCAGCTTCCTGAAGCTCAGGTTGACCGTTTCATGTTGAAAACAGTAATTGATTATCCAAAAATTGATGAAGAACGTTTTGTAATTCGTCAAAACTTAAAAGGAAGCTACGAAAAAGTAAATCCTGTAGTTTCTGTAGAACAAATTTTACGTGCGCAAGAAGCGGTTCGTGAGGTTTATATGGATGAAAAAATCGAAAAATACATTCTGGATATCATTTTTGCTACACGTTATCCTGAAAAATACAAATTAGCCGACTTAAAACCACTTATCAGTTTTGGAGCATCTCCGCGTGGAAGTATCAACTTAGCAAACGCTGCTAAATGTTACGCTTTCATCAAACGTCGTGGTTATGTAATTCCAGAAGATGTTCGTGCTGTTGTGCATGATGTATTACGTCACAGAGTTGGAATCACTTATGAGGCTGAAGCCGAAAATATTACTTCTGTAGACATTATCAACAAAATCGTAAACGAGATTGAAGTACCTTAAAAGTTGATGGTTGATAGTTTTTTGTTGATGGTAATTATGCCATCCACCAACAACCACAAACCATAAACCAAACAAAAAATGGATACAAAAGAGCTTTTAAAAAAAGTACGGAAAATAGAAATCAAAACCAAAAGACTGAGCAATCATATCTTTTCGGGAGAATACCATTCTTCATTTAAAGGGCGCGGGATGACTTTCAGCGAGGTGCGCCAATACCAATATGGCGATGATATTCGTAACATCGATTGGAATGTAACCGCACGCTACAATGAAGCCCACGTAAAAGTTTTCGAAGAAGAAAGAGAATTAACCATGGTTTTAATGGTTGATATTTCGGGTTCTGAAGGTTTTGGCTCAAAAAGTCAGTTTAAAAAAGACATCGTAACAGAAATTGCTGCAACGATGGCTTTTTCGGCTACACAAAACAATGATAAGATTGGACTGATCTTATTTTCTGATAATGTCGAATTGTACATTCCGCCAAAAAAAGGCCGTTCACACGTTTTGAGAATCATTCGTGAATTAATCGAATTTGAACCAAAAAGTCAAAAAACAGATGTTGCTCAGGCTTTAAAATTCTTATCAGGAACTCAAAAAAAGAAAGCAATTGTTTTTATGATTTCAGATTTTATGTCTGAAGATTATGAGCAGACTTTAAAAATTGCTTCAAAAAAACATGACCTTACAGGCATTCGCGTGTACGATATTCGCGAAGAAAAAATCCCGAATTTAGGAATGGTAACGATGCTGGATGCCGAAACCGGAAAAACACAATTAGTCGATACGGGCTCAAAAACCGTGCGAATGAATTACGAAAAACATTATCAGGAAAGAGTAAATTATTTCAAAGATACATTTCGTAAATCTGGTGCAGGACTTGTTCATACCAGAGTCGACGAAAATTATGTAACCAAATTATTAGGTTATTTCAAATCAAGGTAAAGATTTTTGATATTTGATTAACGATTTTTGATTTATGATGGATATGATTTATGGTTAAAGGAAGAATTAAAAAATGACTAAACAAGAATTAGAAAACAGATTGATTGATTTTGCTGCAAGCATAATATTATTACATCACCTGCATTAAATTATGGCGAAGCGCAAAGTGCAGAAAGTAAAAAAGATTTTATCCATAAAATGGGAATTTGCCTGAAAGAATTAAGAGAAACATTTGTTTGCTTAAAAATAATAGAAAAAGCAAACCTTTCGACAGATTAGGAAAGTTTAATACGAGCAAAAACAGAGGCCAATCAATTAATCTCAATTTTTGTCTCAAGTATTAAACATCAAAAAAGAATTCATAAAAAAGAACAAAGATTAACATTTAAGTTTCGTGAAAAATCTGAAATCAAAAATCGTTAATCTTCAATCGTTAATCATAATGAAATTAAAGTTTTACATATTTTTATTTTTGCTTTCATCGGTTGTATTTGCTCAGCAAAAACAAGTTGAAACCAGCATTGATACCACAAAAAATAAAATTGGTGCCGAATTTAAGCTGACTCTTAAAACGGTTGTAAATGCTAATTCAAAAGTTGTTTTTCCAAAAGACAAAAGATTTGGAGCGCTGGAAGTCATTCAGTCTTATCCAGTGGATACCGTTAAAAAAGACGGCAATTATGAATTAATCAAAAAATATGGATTAACACAATTCGATTCAGGAAAATATGTAATTCCGAGTATAAAGATTCTTATTGATAAAAAACCGTATTTCTCAGATTCTATTCGTGTAGAAGTAGCCAATGTAAAAGTGGATACTTTACAGCAAAAAATGTATGACATTAAAGACATTACCGCAGCAGAAGATGGTATTGGCGACTGGTGGAAATACGTTTTGGCATTAGTTATAATTCTTGCAATTGGTGCTGGAATTTATTGGTATGTTAAAAAACATCAGAAAAAGAAAATCGAAGAGGAAGTTTATAAAACGCCAATTGAAAAAGCAACTAGTTTATTAAACAATTTGGAGCAGAAAGAATTGGTTCAAAAAGGAGAAATTAAAGAATATTATAGCGAACTAACAGATATTGCCCGTAATTATATTGAAGAAGCGATACATATTCCGGCAATGGAAAGTACAACTTCTGAATTAATCGAGGCAATAAGAACCGCTTCGACTAAAAAGAAAATGACTTTAACACCGGAAACGGTCGAGAATTTGGAGCGTGTTTTACGTCAGGCCGATTTAGTAAAATTCGCCAAATCGAAACCACTTGATTTTGAAATTACTGACGATAGAAATAAAATTCAGAAAGTAATTTTAACGCTTGATAATGCAATTCCAACAGAAGTTCCGGTTGAAGAAGAAGATCAATTATTAAACGAAGCTCAAAAGCAAAGACAAATTCAGCTTCAATTAAAGAAACAAAGAAACAAGCGCATTGCAATTGCAGTGGGTTCAGTTGTCTTTTTATTATTAGCAACAACAACTTTCTTCATTGCTACAAAAGGCTTTGCATACGTAAAAGACAATCTTATTGGTCATCCGTCTAAAGAATTATTAGAAGGAGAATGGGTAAAAAGTGAATACGGAAATCCAGGCGTAATTATTGAAACTCCAAAGGTTTTACAACGTACAGATGCCTTAAAAGCACTTCCAAAAGAAACAATGGCTTTAATTAAAGAAATGCAGCTTTTTGTATACGGAAGTATGATTGATAATTTTTATGTAGCCGTTTCAACTACTAAATTCAAAAACCCAACTGACATCGATTTATCAAAAGCTTTAGAGGGAAGTTTAAAAGTAATTGAACTTCAAGGAGGACAAAATATTATTGTAAAGCAAGAAGATTTCCAGACCAATCAAGGAATTCAGGGAGTAAAAGGCTACGGAACAATGAGTATTTTAAACCCAGCAACTAAAACAAGTACAAAAGCATATTATGAAATCCTGCTTTTTAAACAAGATCAGGGATTACAGCAAATTGTCATTTTACATGAAGAAGCCGATACATATGCTAACGATATTACAACCCGAATTTTAAATTCTGTTGAACTTAAAAAAGCAAGTAACTAATGAATAATAAGATCACTTTTTTAAATCCGGAATTCTTTTGGTTGTTTCTATTAATTCCTATCGCGATCGCTTGGTTTTTCTGGAAAAGAAACCAGCAGTCGGCTACATTAAAAATGAGTTCGACGGCAGGTTTTAAAAACAGCGAATCATTATTAACCAAATTAAAACCTTGTTTATATGTTTTTAGAATTATAGCTTTAAGTTCTTTAATCATAGCTTTAGCAAGACCAAGAACAGTCGACATCAGCAATCAGACTAAAACAACAAAAGGAATTGATATTGTAATGGCAATTGACGTTTCTGGAAGTATGCTGGCAAAAGATTTAAAGCCAAACCGTATGGAAGCTTTAAAAAGAGTAGCTGCAGATTTCGTTGAAGAAAGACCAAATGATAGAATTGGTTTAGTTTTATACGCTTCGGAGGCTTATACAAAAACGCCTGTTACAAGCGATAAACCTATTATTCTGGAAGCCATAAAAGGAATTAGATACGATACTGTTTTACAAGATGGAACAGGAATTGGAATGGGACTTGCAACGGCAGTAAACCGTTTAAAAGACAGTAAAGCAAAAAGCCGTGTTATCATTTTATTGACAGATGGTGTAAACAATGCTGGTTTTATTGAACCCGAAACTGCTGCAGATATTGCCAAACAATACGGAATTAAAGTCTACACAATTGGTCTGGGTACAAATGGAATGGCAGAATCTCCATACGCATACGCACCAAATGGAGGTTTCTTGTTTAAAATGCAGAAAGTTGAAATCGACGAAAGATTAATGAAAAGCATAGCTCAAAAAACAGACGGAACGTACTTTAGAGCAACAAGCAATGATAAATTAGCCGAAATATACAGCTCGATTAACAAATTAGAAACAACAGAAATACAAGAATTGAAATTCTACGATTATGACGAAAAATACAGACTTTTTGTTTTAATCGCCGCATTTTTACTATTGTTAGAAGTTGGTTTAAGAAATACAGTTTACAGAAGCTTCATTTAATTTTGGATTTAAAAAAATCTAAAATCTAAATTCAGAAATCTAAAATTTAAAATGGAATTAGACGAAAAAAAATATTTATATCTCTTACTATTACTCCCTATAGTGGTGTGTGTTTTCTTTTTCAATTTATATTGGAAAAGAAAAAAACAACGTGAATTTGGTGATATCGAAATGGTAAAAAAACTGAGTCCGGAAACATCTGTTTTCAAACCAGTATTAAAATTATCGATTTTGCTTTTGGCATTGGCTTGTCTGATTATCGGTTTGGTAAATCCAAAAATTGGAACTAAAATGGAAACAGTAAAACGTGAAGGTATTGATATCGTTTTTGCTGTTGACGTTTCTAAAAGTATGCTTGCCGAAGACGTGGCACCAAGTCGTTTAGACAAAAGTAAACAACTGGTTTCGCAAATTATCAATTCATTAGGAAATGACAGAATTGGAATCGTTGCTTATGCAGGAAGTGCTTTCCCGGTTTTGCCAATTACATCAGATTACAGTGTTGCCAAAATGTTCCTTCAAAGCATGAGTCCGGATATGGTATCTTCTCAAGGAACTTCTCTAGATGAAGCGATTAGATTATCAGCTACTTATTTTGATGAAAAAAGTAAAACAAGCAAACTTTTAATTTTAATTTCTGATGGAGAAGACCATTCTGAAGGCGCTTCTATTGCAGCTGAAGAAGCCAACAAAATTGGAATGAAAATCATTACTGTTGGTGTTGGAACTGAAAAAGGAGGAACTATTCCACTGAAAGAAAATGGTGTTGTAAAAAATTACCAGAAAGATCAAAACGGACAAACGGTTATAACAAAACTAAATCAGGAAGGTTTAAAAACTATTGCAAAAGCCACAAAAGGCGGTTATGTTTACGGCGGTAATACAAAAGAGGTTTTAGAGTATATTAAAAATGCTTTGAACAACATTCAGAAAACCGAATTTGAATCAACACAAATGGCCGATTTTCAATCGCAGTTTCAATGGTTTATAGGCTTTGGGTTGTTATTGTTATTTGTAGATATTTTTCTTTTAGAAAGAAAAACAAACTGGATTAAAGAGTTGAATTTATTCAACGAAAAGAAATAAAGATTCCGGTCAAAATCGGAACAAAAAATAAAAAAATTAGAATGAAAAATTTACTTCTTTATATTTTACTAACGCTTCCTTTTGCATCTTCTGCGCAGGAAAAAGACAAGACATTGCCTGATGCCAATGAAGAATATAAGCAGAATAAATTTACTGAAGCCGAGGCTAATTATAGAATTTCGGCATCAAAATTTTCAAAACGCGCTGCAGGATCTTATAATTTAGGGAACTCGATTTACAGGCAAAATCAACCTTCTGAAGCAAAATACGCTTATGCGAATGCGATCAAAAAAGCCAAAACAAGACCTGAAAAGCACAAAGCTTATCATAATCTTGGAAACGTTTTTATGAAAGAGAAAGATTATTCGCAGGCAGTTGAAGCTTACAAAGAAGCACTTCGTAACGATCCTAACGACGACGAAACCCGTTACAACTATGCGTATGCAAAACAAAAACTAAAAGAAAATCCTCCTAAAAACGATAACAAAGACAAAAATAAGGATAAGGACAAAGACAAGGATAAAAACAAAGATAAAGACAAGGACAAAAATAAGGATAAGGATAAAGACAAGGACAAGAAAGACGATAAAGGCGACAAGGACAAAGATAAAAAGGATGGCAAAAATGATCCTAAGAAAGATGATAAGTCTGATAACAAAGGAGAACCTAAACCCCAGCCTGGAGGAATTTCAAAAGAACGAGTTCAGAACTTGTTAGATGCCGTAAACAACGAAGAAAAGAAAATTCAAGATAAAGTAAACGCACAAAAAGTAAAAGGAAGTCCTAAAAAACCAGAGAAAGACTGGTAGGATTTTGAGTTAATCGTTTATTTGTTGATGTGTTTATTGGGCCAAACTGTAACAATTAAACAGTTAAACAAATAAACGATTAAACAATAAAAAAACAATTAAACAGTTAAACAAAAACTGATAAACATTTAATGAAAAGATATTTAATTCTATTACTACTCGCTTTTCAAGGGCTTATGGCTCAAGTTCAATTTGAAGCCAAAGTAAGCAAAAACACGCTTGGACTTAACGAAAGACTACGCATTGATTTCATTATGAATGTTGATGGAGATAATTTTGACCAGCCTGCATTTGAAGGTTTTAAACTTGTAGCCGGACCAAGCCAGCAAATCAGCCAGTCCTGGATTAACGGCCGAAGTTCTTTTCAAAAAGTTTACTCTTATATTTTACAACCTGAGAAAAAAGGAACTGTTATTATAAAACAAGCTGCCATAGAATATAACGGCCAGATTTATAAAACGTCTCCAATAAAAGTTACCGTTACCAATGCCGTTGCACAGGAACGAGATCCTAATGATTATAGACAACAAGGCGGTTCAGGAAACGAGTTATTACAATTAGTTGCAGAGGTTTCTAAAACAACTCCTTATGTAAATGAACCTATAACTGTCGTTTACAAACTGTATTTTAACGAAATTGGTGTTACCGGATTTAGAGAAATTGCTAAACCAAAATACAACGATTTTTGGAATCAGAATATTGATGTTAAGCAATTGGTAATGGAAGAAGGAACTTACCAAGGGCAAAGATGTCATTATGTTGTGTTGAAAAAAGCAATTTTATATCCCCAAAAATCAGGAAGATTAACTATCGAACCGTTTTCATTAGACATTGGGGTTCAATTACCAACAAATCGCCGCGATATGTTTGGCCAGATGATTATTGCTGAAGATAATAAAGTCGTAACAACAGGTGCCAGATCTATAAGCGTTCGGCCGCTTCCTGAAGCTGGTAAACCGGAAGGATTTACTGGAGCAGTTGGTAAATTTAATTTTACAGTTACGCCATCCAGAACAACTTTAAAAAGTGGTGAAGGTCTGGATTTAATTGTAAGCGCATCCGGAACAGGAAACATGAAATTGTTTACCCTGCCAAAACCTGTTGTACCTAATGCTTTAGAAATTTATGATCCGGTTCACGATGAAAAAGTAACCACTTCATTGTCTGGAATGTCTGGAAAAATTACTGACAAATACACTATTATTCCGCAGTATAAAGGAAAATATGCGATCAAACCAATGACTTTCTCTTATTTCGATTTGAGTTCGGGTTCATATAAAACAATAAATTCTCCTGAAATCATGGTGGATGTTTTAGACGGACCAACTTTGGCGGAAGCAAACCCTTCTACAGCATCTAAAAACGTAATTACAAAAACGGAACAATTTAAATATATTAAATCAAAAACAACTTTAGTTAATATTGCTAAAGATGATTTTTATGGTTCCGATTTGTATTATGCCTTATTATTTTTCCCATTTGCTATTATTCCGATTATCATTTTAGCTAAGAAGAAAAAAGAAGCAATTGACAGTGATGTTACTGGAAACAGAATCAGAATGAATAATAAACTTGCGAAAAAATATTTATCGCAGGCCAAAAAACAACTTAACAACAAGGAAGCGTTTTATATCGCTCTGGAAAAAGCAATGCACAATTTCCTAAAAGCAAAACTGCATATTGAGACTTCAGAAATGAGTAAAGACAATATTCAGGAATTGCTTTTATCTAGAAATGCAAATCCGGAAACGGTTCGAAATTTCATTAATTTGACTGAGAACTGTGAATTTGCGCGTTATGCACCAGCATCAAGTGCTTCGATTCAACAGGATTATGATAAAGCGGTTTTAATTATTTCAGAATTAGAAAAGCAAATCGTTTAGTTTTAACTTAAAAATCAAACGCGACAGCCCCGAAGTCCCGGGATAAATAACTGTCGGGTTTAACAAGACACTAATGAAAAATATATTATATCTCTTTTTATTAATCTCGCAGGTTTTCTTTGCTCAAAGCAGCTTTGAAAAAGGAAATGCTTTGTACCAAAAGGGACAATATCAGGAAGCTGTTCAGGTTTATGAAGATATTATTAAAGAAAACAAACAGCAATCGGCAGAGTTGTATTTCAATCTGGCAAATAGTTATTACAAACTAAATAAGGTTGCTCCTTCTATCTATAATTATGAAAAAGCATTGGTATTACAGCCAAATGATCCTGAGACTTTAAACAACCTGAAATTTGCCAAAAAACTAACAATCGACGAGATTAAAGAAGTTCCAAAAGTAGGTTTTGCAAAATTGATTCAAAATTTTACAGGTATTTTTGATTACAATCAATGGGCAAAAATTTCTGCTGCCATTGCCTTTCTATTTTTGTTGAGTTTTATTGGGTATTATTTTTCTCAGCTTACCCTTACCAAAAGAATCTATTTCATCGGAATGTTTATCTTTTTGGTTGCTTTAGTATTAAGCGTTTCAGCCGGAATGTCTGAAAAAAATCATTTTGACAATGATCGTCCGGCGATTGTTTTTTCAGAACTGAGCGAAGTAAGAAGCGAACCGCAAAAAGCCGGTGCTGCTATATTTTTACTTCATGAAGGAGCAAAAGTGTATGTAATGCAAACTGTTGGAAAATGGAAAAAAATTGAATTAACAGACGGGACTGAAGGCTGGATTGATGCTTCGACGATTAAAGAAGTAAAATAGGGCTTTTAAAAAATCAAATAAAATCCTAAATTCCAATATAAAAATTGGAGTTTGGGATTTTCTATATTTGAAATTTAACTTATCAAAATTCTAAACCGACAAACGTTGCGTACACACACTGCTGTTCGCCTCTACGATTTTGATTGTGAAAGATATATTGGAAAATTTATTGAAAATTGTAAACCTTCTCGGGCGTAACGCAATAATTCAATTTTATGTCAGATTCAAAAACGTCATCTATCTGATCAACCGATTCGAAGAACGAAAGACCAATTTTTATAGTTTCCGGTTTACAGCCGGCTAGAAATTTATCGTAAAAACCTTTTCCATAACCAATACGGTTTCCAAAAATATCAAAAGCTAAAAGCGGTACAAAAACAACCTCAATATTTTGAGTTGGAACGGAAAGTCCATTTACCGGTTCGGGAATGTTATATTCATTTTTTTTGATTTTAGTATTATCCGTCAATAAAAAATGAGTCATCTCTCTAGTTTCAAAATCACTTTTTGAGACCACTATTTCTTTATCTTTTCCCGAAAGTAAATGAAGGATAAACTCCGTATCTACTTCTTTCAATTCAACTATTGGAAGAAAAACATGATAATAGGTTTTATCCCAAATTGGCATCTGAATTAAATTATTGGCTATAGCCAGGCTTTTTTCTTCAATATCACTTTCAGAAAGTGCTGCCCGAAGATTTTTATAATTAAGGCGTAATTCTTTTTTACTCGTCGGCATTTACAGGAGAATTTTTAGAGATATGATAAATAGCATCGCCTTCATACACAATAGGCGAATGATTGGCATTAATAACATATCCGTCGTGCGGTGCTTTTACTTTCTGCTCAAACTTTCCAAACGGATCTGTAATTATGGCTAAGATAGTTCCTTTGGTTACAAATTTTCCAACCATATTATAATCATGCAGCAAACCAGAACATTTGGCGCGCATCCAAACCGAATATTTTATATAAATAGAAGATTCTAAAGCAGGTTCAACAATATGTTTTGGATCCAGCATATTCAAATAATCCAATAATCGCTTCACTCCTTTCACTCCTTCATTAGCCACAGCATCATTTATATCAAGCGACTTTCCGCCTTCAAAAAGCAGCATTTTTACATTCGCTTTTTCGCAGGTGTTTCTAAAAGAACCGCCAATATTTCTGGAATATAAAGTAAACGGGGCACTAAAAATATCAGCCAATAATTTCAGTTCCATATTATTTTCGGTAATTCGAATCTGCGGCACGTTAAAACGGCTGGCGCCTCCGGCATGAAAATCGACAGCATAATCTATAATTGGTAAAATCTGCTCTACAATATGATAAGCAAATCTGCTTGCCAAAGAACCTTTTTTACTTCCCGGAAAAACCCGATTTAAGTCCCGACCGTCAGGAAACTCGCGAGATTTATTCACAAAACCATACATATTGATAATCGGAATACAGATAATAGTTCCTCTTTCGGGGCGGTTTATTTTTTTACTTATGATTTGTCGAACAACTTCTACACCATTAATTTCGTCGCCGTGAATTCCTGCCGAAAATAAAACAACCGGACCTTCAAGCTTTGAGCGACGGACAATTACAGGAATATTCAGTTTTGTTGTGGTATGTAATCGCGCTATTTCGACGTTTATGGTTTTATGTTCTCCCGGCAAAATCGATTCGCCAAAAATAACAAGGGGCTTACTATTTCTCATGTAGAATTATAAAATCTAAATATAGAAATTATTCTTTTGATTTCGTAAATTTGAAACTAAATCACTGTTAAGCTTTTTTCCAGAAATCGGAATGGTTTTTGAAAGCGCTTAACTCCTATCTTCAGAAATAAAACAGAATGTCAAAACCGTCCTTAGATCTTCAAATTCTCACCTTGCCGGATAATCCCGGCGTGTATCAATATTATGATAAAGACGGAAAAATTCTATATGTAGGCAAGGCTAAAAATTTAAAAAAAAGAGTTTCCTCCTATTTCAATAAAATTCACGATACAGCCAAAACAAATGTTTTGGTTCGAAAAATTGTGACTATAAAACACATTGTGGTTCCCACAGAAACCGATGCGCTTTTATTAGAAAACAATTTAATCAAATCTTTACAGCCAAGATATAACGTTTTGCTGCGTGATGATAAAAGTTACCCATGGATCTGCATTAAAAAAGAACCTTTTTCGAGAATATTTTTAACCCGAAGAATGGTAAAAGACGGATCTGAATATTTTGGTCCGTACACTAATTTCAAGATGGTTTATACCATTTTGGATTTAATTAAAGAATTGTATCCGTTAAGAACCTGCAATTACGATTTAAGTAAATCTAATATTGATTCGGGCAAATTCAAAGTTTGTCTGGAATATCATATTGGCAACTGCAAAGGTCCTTGTGAAGGTTTAGAACCTCTCGAAGAATATCAAAGACAAGTCAATGCAATTCGCGAAATTCTTAAAGGAAATTTCAAAGAAAGTTTAAAGGATTTTAAAAAACTGATGAACAATTATGCGCAGAATTTACAATTTGAAGAAGCGCAGAAAATCAAAGAAAAAATAGAAGTTCTCGAAAATTACCAGTCAAGATCGACAATTGTAAATCCGAAAATTACCAATATCGACGTATTTTCGATTGTATCTGACGAAAGTGCTGCTTATGTCAACTTTTTACAAATTTCTCATGGCTCAATTATTCGTTCGCACACTTTAGAAATGAAGAAAAAACTGGACGAAAGCGACGAAGAACTATTAGAACTCGCGATTATCGAACTTCGGGAACGTTTCCAATTAATGTCAAAAGAAATAATTGTTCCGTTTGATATTGATTTGGGCGAAAACATTAAAACAACCGTTCCTCAGCTTGGCGATAAAAAACAGATTCTGGATTTATCGATTCGAAATGCAAAATTCTACCGAATTGAACAATTGAAACAATTGCAAATTATAGATCCAGATCGTCACGTTAATAGAATTATGGCGCAGATGCAGAAAGATTTACGTCTTCCGTCTGAGCCTCGTCATATAGAATGTTTTGATAACTCAAATATTCAGGGAACAAATCCTGTTGCGGCCTGCGTAGTTTTTAAAGATGGAAAAGCGAGCAAAAAAGATTACCGGCATTTTAATGTAAAAACCGTTGAAGGCCCTGATGATTTTGCTTCGATGACTGAGATTGTATACCGCCGTTACAAAAGATTATTAGATGAAAACCAACCTTTACCGCAATTAATTATTATTGACGGAGGAAAAGGACAATTATCTGCTGCTTTAAAAAGCATCGACGAATTAGGTCTTCGAGGAAAAGTAGCCATTATTGGAATCGCAAAACGTCTCGAAGAACTTTTTTATCCAGGCGATTCTATTCCGCTTTATTTAGATAAAAAATCAGAAACCTTAAAAGTAATTCAGCAGTTACGAAACGAAGCGCATAGATTTGGAATCACCTTTCACCGTGACAAACGAAGCAAGGCCGCGCTTAATTCATCGGTAGAAAGTATTCCGGGAATCGGCGAAAAAACTATGCTGACATTAATACAACATTTCAAAAGTGTTAAAAGATTGAAATTAGCGACAGAAAAAGATATATCTGCCGTTGTAGGAGCATCAAAAGCCAAAAAAATTGTCGAATTTTATCATCCAAAAGAAAATTAATTCGTTTTGAAAAAATACTTTTTACATATTAGCTTACTTTTCTTTTTTTGTATTTCTTATAGTCAAAACGATATTTCTTTTGTACAAAAAGACAAAAGCAAAATTGAAATTAGCTTTAAAAATAAGATTGGAAATAGCGATGATGAATATGAGCAAGCAGTCGAAATAAAAAATACACAAACCGGAAAAACTCAAATTATAAATAAAATTGGAGTTTCGATTACAGGAAAACCTTCACGTTTAGAAATAAACGATTATAATTTTGATGGCTATACCGATTTTGCTAGTTTTCGTACAGATGACGGAATGGGAGTTTACACGATTTATGAGATTTTTATTTTTAATCCAAAAACTAAAACTTTTGAAAGTTTAAAATTTCCAACCAATTTTAATCCTAAATGTGATATGTTTTGCGATGTGAAAGTTGATAAAATAAAAAAGACACTTACATCAAGCTGCAGAGGCGGAGCGAGAAATCATTCGGATGTTTGGAAATACGATAAAAACAAAAAATTAATACTTTCAAAAACACAATCATATTAAGATAAATCTAATGTAAAGCCAAAAAAATTACCGACTTTTACAAAACCAATCACTTATTTTTTATGCGCCTCAACAAGCTGTTAATTTCAAAAACTCAGTCAATACGATTTTCTCCCGTTCCGAGAGTTATCGGAACCATTTGGGGTGCGGCATTGTTGTTTTTTACATTTATATTTCTTCCTGAAAATTCCTTTTCGCAAGAGGTAAAAAAAGACAGCATAAAAAGACCCAAAATTGGTTTGGTTTTAAGTGGCGGCGGAGCCAAAGGTTTTGCCCATATTGGAGTTTTAAAAGTTCTCGAAGAAGCCGGAATTAAAATCGATTATATTGGAGGAACCAGTATGGGATCTGTCATTGGTGGATTATATGCTTCTGGTTACAACGCTTCTCAAATCGATTCTATTTTCAAAAAAACCAATTTCGACGATTTGATAAACGATTATATTCCGCGTTCATCAAAAAATTTTTACGGCAAAAAAAATGATGAATTATATGCCATTGTTTTACCATTTAGTAAATTCAGAGTCGGCATTCCTGAAGCACTTTCAAAAGGAATGTACAATTACAATTTACTAAGCAGCTTAACGAGAAACGTTCGTCATGTTCGTGATTTCAATAAATTACCAACTCCGTTTTTATGTATCGGAACTAATATTGAAACCGGTGAAGAAGTTTTACTTAACAAAGGTAATCTCGTTCAGGCCATGATGGCAAGTGCCGCTTTTCCATCTTTATTTACTCCGGTAGAAATTGATGGAAATTTATTAGTCGACGGTGGTGTTGTAAATAATTATCCCATAAAAGAAGTTCGTAATCTTGGTGCAGACATCATTATTGGCGTTGACGTTCAGGATGATTTAATGAAACGAAAAAATCTGAAAAACGCTACCAGAATCTTAGTTCAGATTACCAATCTGCAATCTATTGATAAAATGAAAAACAAAATAAAAGATACGGATGTTTACATAAAACCGGACATTCGTGATTATGGCGTAATTTCATTTGACAAAGGCGAAGAAATCATTCGAAAAGGTGAAGAAGCCGCTTTTGCTGTTTACGAAAAAATCAAATCATTGGTAAATGAAGACAACTTCTACAAGAAACCAAAATTAAAAGTCGCTTCAGACACACTTGAAATTGAAAAAATAAACTCCGATTTATTAGATAATTATACAAGAGAATACATTCGCGGAAAACTTCGCTTTAAACCCGGAAGTACGATTACGTATGATGATCTAAAAACCGGAATTAACAATTTAAATGCAACGCAAAACTTCAGCACTATTTCATATTGTCTTCAGCCAGACGGCGACAAAGATGATTTGGATCTGGTCTTAAAGGAAAATCCTACACAGACTTTTTTAAAACTTGGACTTCATTATGACGGACTTTATAAAAGTGCTGTTTTATTGAATCTTACGCACAAAAAGACATTTTTAAAAAATGACGTGACTTCGCTGGACATTATTTTAGGAGATAATTTTAGATATGATTTAAATTATTATGTCGAAAATGGTTTTAATATCAGTTTTGGTTTCCGTTCCAGATTAAATCAGTTTAACAGAAATGTTACAACAAGTTTGAGCGGTTTACTTTCTGAAAATCAGAATTTAAATTTGATCAATGTCGATTTTATGGACTTGAACAATCAGGCTTATTTTCAAACTATTTTTGTACAAAAGTTTCTTATGGGCGGTGGTTTAGAATATAAATACCTGAAAATAAATTCACCAACACTTTCCAATGCCGAAAATATTATTGATAAAAGTAATTATTTCAGTGCTTTTGCTTATTTAAAGTATGACTCGTTTGACGATAAATATTACCCAAGTTCAGGATTATATTTTTCTACCGATTTACAGACTTACATGGCATCTTCTGACTATACGCACAAATTCAAACCTTTCTCAATTGCAAAGGCAGAAATTTCGTTTGTTCGAACATTATTTAACAAAGCGACGATCAAAATTGGAGCTGATGCCGGATTTAATATCGGCAGCGACAGTGTTCCTTATTTCGATTTTATATTTGGAGGTTATGGTTATAACAAAATCAATAACTTTAATTATTTCTACGGTTATGATTTTTTAAGTATTGCCGGAAATAGTTTTATAAAATCTGATATTACTTTAGATTATGAAATTTTAAAAAAGAACCACATTAATATTTCGGCCAATTTCGCCAACCTGGGTGATGATATTTTTAGTTCAGTCGACTGGGTTTCAATGCCTAAATATTCTGGTTATGCGTTAGGTTACGGATTAGAAACCATAATTGGCCCTATTGAAATTAAACAATCGTGGTCGCCGGAAACATCCAAAAGCTTTACGTGGTTTAGCATAGGTTTTATGTTTTAAACTGGCTTTTTGCAAATATTTTATGTTATAAATAATATAATATGTAATTTTGATCAATAAAAATTACGACATTTGTCATAATGAAAACAAATTGGACAGGTTTATTAGAGTATCTTCAATTTCTCATTAAGAGAAATCCGGAATAATGCTTCTATCGAATTGAGATAATTAGTCGATTGAAAAATTGAACTGGTTATCTATTCTTCAATTCAAATTTTCGAATTATCTAATTTACAAATTATCTAATTGAAAAAGCCATGCCACTATATCATAAACTTGGGGACTTCCCTCAAAAAAGACACACCCAATTCGAAAAACCAAACGGCGGATTTTATTACGAGCAGCTGTTTGGAACAGAAGGTTTTCATGGGCATTCGTCTCTATCGTATCATGTTCACAGACCAACACAGGTTAAAGAAATTTTAAACTCATATTCGGTTGAACCCAAAATTGCAATCGGAAAAAATATAAAATCACTTCTATTTAAAGGTTTCGAATTGAAACCCGAAAATGATTTTCTTGACAGCCGAAAAGCTATGTTAGTCAACAAAGACTGTATCATTGGTCTGGCTGCGCCAAAAGAATCGCTTCGAAATTATTTCTACAAAAATGCCGATGCCGATGAAATGCTTTTCATCCACAGAGGAAAAGGAAAATTAAGAACCATGTTAGGGAATATTCCTTTTGAATATGGCGATTACTTAATTATTCCAAGAGGTATTATTTACCAAATAGAATTCGAAACAGAAGATAACCGCCTATTTTATGTAGAATCTTATTCTCCATTTTATACTCCAAAACGATATAAAAACCAATCTGGCCAGCATTTAGAACATTCTCCATTTTGCGAGCGTGATTTTATTTTGCCAAATGAATTGGAAACACACGATGAAAAAGGTGATTTTTTAATTAAAATCAAAAAAGAAGGCATGATTCACGAAGTGGTTTATGCAACACATCCTTTTGACGTTGTGGGCTGGGACGGATATAATTTCCCATACGGATTTTCAATTCACAATTTTGAACCTATAACAGGACGCGTTCACCAACCGCCTCCGGTACACCAAACTTTTGAAACGGCCACTTTTGTCGTTTGTTCATTCTGCCCAAGACTTTACGATTATCATCCGAAAGCAATTCCGGCGCCATACAATCACAGCAATATCGATTCTGATGAAGTGCTGTATTATGTAGATGGCGATTTTATGAGTCGTAATAATATTGAGCAGGGTCATATCACTTTACACCCAAAAGGGATTCCACACGGACCAGCGCCAGGCGCAATGGAACGCAGTATTGGTCATAAAGAAACTCAGGAATTAGCCGTAATGGTTGATACTTTCAGACCGCTTATGGTTACGGAAGAAGCAATGGGATTAGATGATGGTCAGTACTATAAATCCTGGACGGAATAATTAGTCAATGTGCCAATTTGATAATTAGATAATTTCTTTAATTAGAAAATGTGATAATTCGAAAATGAGAAAATTCAAACAAGCAATTTGTAATTTTAAACCTACAAAGTAAAATTATCTAATTATCACACTTTCTAATTATCAAATTAAACAAAATGACTTTCAACGAGAAGTATAAAGACAATGCTCTTTTAATAAAAACATTCAATTTTGCATTAAATATAATTGACTACACAACCGAACTTCAAGATCAAAAGAAATTCGTAATTGCAAATCAGTTATTAAAAAGTGGAACATCAATTGGAGCTAATTCAAAAGAGTCACAAAATGCAGAAAGTAAAGCAGATTTTATTCATAAATTAAAAATTGCAATTAAAGAGGCAGATGAAACGGAATATTGGTTGTTTATATGTGACGCTCACAAAGCCTATCCAGATTGTAAATACTTATTAAATGAATTATCGGAAATTTTAAAAATTTTAAATAAAATAATATCAACATCAAAAATGAAATAATGAAATAATTTGTCAATGTGCCAATTAGATAATTTTTATCGGAACGCACATTATCTAATTTTCTAATTAACTCATTTTCTAATTAAAAATATCATGTCAAAAGAAGTAAAATCAGTAGAATACGGATTAGAAAAAATCTTTGAAGGAGCACAAGATTTCCTTCCATTATTAGGAACAGATTATGTAGAATTTTATGTAGGGAATGCAAAACAATCTGCACATTATTATAAAACTGCTTTCGGATATCAGTCATTGGCTTATGCAGGATTAGAAACCGGAGTAAAAGACAAAGCGTCTTATGTTCTGAAACAAGACAAAATCAGAATTGTTTTGACAACGCCTTTAACGGCAGATTCTCCAATAAATGAACATTTAAAAAAACATGGTGATGGAGTAAAAGTTGCGGCACTTTGGGTTGAAGATGCCACAAAATCTTACGAAGAAACCATAAAACGCGGCGCACGTTCTTTCATGGAACCAACGGTTGAAGAAGATGAATTTGGCCAAGTTATTCGTTCTGGAATTTATACGTACGGAGAAACGGTTCACATTTTTGTAGAAAGAAAAAACTACAATGGTATTTTCCTTCCTGGTTACAAAGAATGGAAATCAGATTACAATCCGGAACCAACGGGATTAAAATATATTGATCACATGGTTGGAAACGTAGGCTGGAATGAAATGAATACATGGGTAAAATTTTACGAAGATGTAATGGGATTTGTAAATTTCCTTTCTTTTGATGACAAACAAATTACTACAGAATATTCTGCATTGATGAGTAAAGTGATGTCAAATGGCAACGGAAGAATTAAATTCCCTATCAACGAACCAGCCGAAGGAAAGAAAAAATCGCAGATTGAAGAATATTTGGATTTCTACAGCGGGCCTGGAATTCAGCATATCGCCATTGCTACAGATGATATTATTAAAACAGTATCGCAGCTAAGAGCACGCGGTGTTGAATTTTTATCTGCTCTTCCTCATACCTATTACCAGGCAATTCCTGAAAGATTGGGGGTACATATGGATATGATGAAGGAAGACATTAATGAAATTGAGAAATTAGCTATCATGGTTGATGCCGATGAAGATGGTTACCTTTTACAAATATTTACGAAGCCAGTTCAGGACCGACCTACCCTTTTCTTCGAAATTATTCAACGAATGGGTGCAAAAGGGTTTGGCGCAGGAAACTTTAAAGCTCTTTTTGAGTCAATTGAGAGAGAACAAGAATTGAGAGGAACTTTGTAAAAATGCATTATTTTTACATTATGCAGAAAAAATCTCTGTAAAATGATGATTTTTATGCAAATGTTATGTTAAACTTACTATTTGCTATTTTTTTTAAAGACTTTGTATCTATCTTTGCACTCGCAAATCAAGAAGGGGTGGTTTCCTTCTGAATTGATATAAATTTCATAATTTATAGTTTTTTGGTTAGTTAATAGCATAAAAACTCAGTCTTCTTGACTGAGTTTTTTTGTTTTAGTACATTTGGAATAGAATTTGCATTTATTTATCTTTATAATGAAATGTAAAAATTGTACTATGAAAAAGTTCATCCTCACTATATTAATTCTCTCCACATTAAGTTTTGACACTCAAAAAGAAGACGCTTTTGCAACAGGAGAATATTTCAAATTTAGAATTCATTACGGAATTGTAAATGCCGGCTATGCCACACTGGAAATTAAAGACGCCACGATAAACAACAAAAAAGTGCATCATGCTGTTGGTAAAGGATATACCACCGGAATGTCAAAATTTTTCTTTAAGGTCGAAGACCTTTACGAAAGCTATTTTGACAAAGAAAATGGTAATCCGTACAGATTCGTCAGAAAAATTAACGAAGGCGGTTATACCAAAAATCAGGAAGGTTTTTTTAACCAAAATGAAAACAGGGTTTTAGTAAAAGATTATAAAAGAAAAACCGAAAAAACGATTGTTGTCACTGATAATGTTCAGGATATTATCTCCTCTTTTTACTACCTGAGAAATCATCCTAATATTGACAAACTGAAATCTGGCGATGCAATTACGATTGATATGTTTTTTGATGAAGAAATCACAAAATTTAAGTTAAAATATATAGGTCGTCAAGATATTACGACTAAATTTGGAACTGTTTCTACAATGGTCTTCAAACCATTAGTGCAAACAGGAAGAGTTTTTAAAGAAAAAGAAAGCGTAACGCTTTGGATAACAGACGACGACAACAAAGTTCCGGTTAGAATTAAAGCAGATCTTGCTGTTGGATCTCTAAAAGCAGATCTCGATGAATATAAAGGATTGAAAAGTCCGCTTAAAGTTAAAAAGAAATGAACCTAACTGATAATTCAGAATCAATTTTAAAAGAAATTGATCTTAAATTTCAAGCCATAAACCAAAAAACTGATGTTCAGTTAGAAGGATTACTTTGGTCTAAACCAATCACTTACTGGGATTACATCCAAACAGACGCTCTTCTGAATTTACAGATACAACGCACCACACTTCCTGACGAAATGGTTTTCATCATGTATCATCAGGTAAACGAATTAATCTTTAAAATGATTTTGTGGGAAATTGATCAAATCGCCGATGAACAAAATATTCAGGTTGCTTTTTTCAGCGAAAGACTTTCAAGAATTACGCGCTATTTTGATATGCTTACTAATTCGTTCAGTATTATGGAAAGCGGAATGGAAGTAGATCAATACATGAAGTTTAGAAATACACTTACTCCCGCAAGCGGATTTCAGAGTGCACAATATAGAATGATCGAATTTGCTTCTACCGATGTTATCAATTTAACCGATCGCAGATACAAAGCAAATTTCGACGAAAATACAGATCTTGAAACAAGTTTCGAACATTTATATTGGCAGGCAGCAGGAAAAGATTATCACACCGGCGAAAAATCGTACTTACTTAACGAGTTTGAAAAAAAATATAAAGATCAGTTTTTAAGACAAATCACTACTTTCAAAACAAGGAACATTTGGCAGAAATTTACTCAGTTACCAATTGAAGATCAGCAGAATCCCGAATTGATCAAAGCAATGCGTCATTACGACCATACAGTAAATATTACCTGGGTTATGCAGCATTTAAACACTGCCAGAAAATATATTTTAGAAAGTGGAAAAGGCAACGGCGAAGCGACCGGAGGAAGTGACTGGCAAAAATATATGCATCCAAAATACCAAAGACGCATCTTTTTTCCTAAATTGTGGACCGAAGAAGAATTGTCCAATTGGGGAAATGAAAATCCACTATAGTTTCCTCCAAAAAAATTAAGAGTTTGAAAAAAGCATTCGTAATTATAATAGTATTATTTTCAATATTTTCATGTAAAAAAACAGAAGAAAAAGTTGAAATTAAAATTACAAAACCAAAGATTAAAAAAGTAGAATTTGGTTTTAATTACGCTGATTTTAATGTCGTTAATGATACTATATCCAAAGGAGATTCCTTCGGTTCTATACTGCAAAGTCAAAATATTGGCGATAAAAAAGTACACGATATTGTAGAACAGGTAAAAGATTCGTTTAATGTTAGATCTATTCGATATAACAAACCTTTTGTATTACTGCGTTCAAAAAACAAAACAAACAATCTTCAGGTTTTTATTTATCAGCCAGATGCATTAACTTATTATGTTATCGATTTACGAGACAGTATTGCAAAAGCTTATAAAAAAATAAAACCGGTTACTTTAAAACGAAAAATTATTGGCGGTGTTTTAAAAAGCTCTTTATCTGAAACTTTAGGAAACGAAAGTGTTGAAACAGCTCTTGCCAGCAGAATCACAAAAGTATTTTCTTGGTCAATTGACTTCTTCAAACTTAAAAAAGGCGATCGCTACGGTTTAATTTTTACAGAACGTTTCATTAATGGAAAAACTTACGATGGCGTTGAGGATCTTGAAGCTGCCTTTTTTGAATATAAAGGCAAAATCGTATATGCCTTTCCTTTTGAAAAAGATACACTTTCTGGAAAAGTTGAATATTATGATGATGAAGGAAAAACATTGAAGAATTTTTTCTTAAAAACACCAATTAAGTTTAGCCGAATCACTTCAAGATTCACCATGAACAGATTTCATCCTGTACAACATACCTGGAAAGCACATAAAGGAACTGATTATGCGGCTCCAACCGGAACACCAATTTCAACAACTGCATCCGGGGTTGTAGAAGCAACCGGATATACAGCAGGAAACGGAAACTTTGTAAAAGTAAAACACAACGGAACTTACTCTACTCAATATTTACATATGTCCCGAATTTTAGTAAAACGCGGACAAAGAGTTACCCAAGGACAAACTATTGGCTTAGTGGGAAGCACCGGTTTAGCTTCTGGCCCTCACGTTTGTTATCGTTTCTGGAAAAATGGCGTTCAGGTAGATGCACTTCGATTAAATCTACCAACCGGAGAATCTTTAACCGGAAATGACAAAACCCGTTTCTTTAAACAAATCGAACCTTTGAAAAGAGAATTGGACAGTATTGGAAATTTGTAGAGTTTTAAATATTCACTTAAAATAGAAAAAAATGAAAAACGCTCGGCTTAAAGCGATTTACAATGAAACTTTTTCAAATTTAAAACTATTTTACAGAGACACTACTTTACCGGAAAATTTAATTTCAAATTATAAAGTTGGACAAATCATTCAGGAAAAAGGTTTTACTGATATGACTTCTATTGGCGGCGGACTTTCGGGAAATTTCAGGTATTTAATTGCAAGTGCACACGCAAAAGATTTATCGAAATTCAATCCTGATTCAGCAAAAACAGGTCACTTTCTGTTAGACACGATTGCCTATTTTAAAGTATTGGACATTTATAGAATTGGCGATAAAACACAGGTTTTTCTTTTAAACATTCCAGACAATTCACTTTCTCTTTTTAAAAATTCATCTTCAAATCTGGAAGAAGAAATTACAGAAAAAGCTCGAAAAAAATTCAATGATAAAAACAGTTCATCTTTGGTTTTGGAATTACAAACTGAAAACTGGAAAGAAAGAACTCAATCTCCTATTGGAATGAACAACAATGGCGAATTCTTTTTTGACCATTCTAAGATTAAAACCGAACCTCTAAAAAGGATAGAAATAAATACTGCCGAGAAAACTATAAAAATTAACAAAAAGCCTTGGTGGAAGATTTGGTAAAATCTTTTACTAAACAATTTCTAAATTCTAATTCATTTATGAAAAAGGCTTCACTCATAATTATCTCTACAATAATAATTGGATGTTCAAATCCACGTGTTTTTATTCTAGATGACACAAAGGAAAACAAATATTTTGTATCCGAATTTATAAATAATGCTTTTGAAGAAAATCAGATTGATAAATCTCCTTTAATTGTAATAAATGGAAAACCTTTTAGATACAACAAAAACCAGGACACCATTTTATTACCTCTGAAAAAATCTAACATCAAAAGTTTAGAATTCCTGAACCAAAACAGCAGTCGTATAATTTATAATGAAAAAGAAAATGATGGCACTATTATAATAACCACAAGAATACAAGACTAATAACATCATAAAACGTTTTCGTAACTAATTGTTATATAATCCCTATCCGTTATCCTTTTAAAAGTTATTTCAGTATTTTTGTGTTTCTAAAAAAACAAAATCTTCAATAAAAATACAAATGGCTTTAAACACAACAAACCCAACAGGGACTGAAGCGTGGAAAAATCTGCAAAACCACTATAATGCAATTCACGAAACCACAATTCAAGAATTGTTTCAACAAGATAAAACTCGTGCTGAAAAATTCAACTTACAATGGAATGACTTTTTAGTAGATTATTCTAAAAATAACATCAGTCAGGAAACAATTTCTCTTTTATTAGAATTAGCAAATTCTATTGGATTAAAAGATGCGGTTGCTCAATATTTTGGAGGCGCATTAATTAATCAAACTGAAAATCGTGCTGTTCTTCATACCGCATTACGCGCACCAGAATCATCAGTAATTAATGTTGATGGCGAAAACGTAATTCCAGAGGTTTATGAGGTAAAAAACAAAATCAAAAATTTTACAAACGAAGTTATTTCGGGAGAAAGAAAAGGTTTTACAGGTAAAGCTTTTACTGACATTGTAAATATTGGAATTGGAGGTTCAGATCTTGGGCCGGTTATGGCCGTTGAAGCTTTACAATTTTACAAAAATCACCTAAACACACATTTCGTTTCAAATGTTGATGGTGATCATGTAAACGAAATAATCAAAAAATTAAATCCTGAAACAACTCTTTTCTTAATCGTTTCTAAGACTTTTACAACACAGGAAACTTTATCAAACTCAGAAACTATTAAAGAATGGTTTTTGAAATCAGGTTCGCAGGAAGATATTGCAAAACACTTTGTGGCGGTTTCTACAAACATTCAAAAAGTAACAGAATTTGGAATTAATCCTGACAATGTTTTCCCGATGTGGGACTGGGTTGGAGGAAGATTTTCTCTATGGAGCGCTGTTGGATTAAGTATTGCTTTGGCAATTGGTTTCGACAATTACAATCAATTATTAGTGGGAGCTAAAGAAATGGATGAACATTTCAAATCGGCAGAATTTAACGAAAACATTCCGGTAATTTTAGCTTTGTTAAGTGTCTGGTACAATAATTTCTTTGGTGCCGAAAGTGAAGCTTTGATTCCATATACTCAATACTTATCAAAATTAGCTCCTTATTTGCAGCAAGCAACTATGGAAAGTAATGGTAAAAGTGTGGGTCGCGACGGAAAACCAGTTGATTACCAAACCGGAACTATTATTTGGGGAGAGCCCGGGACTAATTCACAACACGCCTTTTTCCAATTGATTCACCAGGGAACAAAATTAATCCCAACAGATTTTATTGGATTTGTAAAACCATTATATGGGAACGAAGATCATCATAATAAATTGATGTCGAACTTTTTTGCTCAGACTGAAGCTTTATTAAACGGAAAAACTCCGGCACAAGTTCAGGCAGAATTTGACAAACAAAATTTATCTGCTGAAAAAGCTTCTTATTTATTACCATTTAAAGTTTTTACCGGAAACAAACCAACAAATACAATTTTGATTCAAAAACTTACTCCAAAAAGTTTAGGATCATTAATTGCATTATATGAGCACAAAATTTTTGTTCAGGGCGTTATCTGGAACATTTTTAGTTTTGATCAATGGGGAGTTGAATTAGGAAAACAACTAGCAAACTCAATTTTAGACGAAATAAATTCTAAAACGGTTAAGGATCATGACAGTTCTACTTCATTTTTATTAAATCACTTTTTAAAGAACAAATAAATTTAACTAAAAGTTCAATTTTATAAAACACTGAAACGCCTTGATTTAACAAAATTTAAGGCGTTTTTTCGTATATAACTATGTGTAAAACATTATATTTTAACATATTTTGAAAGTTTATCGCTACAGTACTATTTAAAATATTGCTGTTTTAACAAAATAACCTACTTCTAATTCAACAAACCATCATTTTATTTAAAGAAAAAAGAAAAATTCATTTTAATACGCAATACAAACTATAAAAGTTAACTTTCTTAACATTTTGATAACATTATCTGATTTTAATGTTATAATTTTGCCAAAAACAATAAACTTAATAATAACATGAAGAAAATGAAAAATTGGTTACTTACTGGACTATTTTTTATGATAGTTTCAACCGTATTTTCACAAGGAAAGGTTACTGGTACTATTACCGACGGTACAGGTTCATTACCAGGAGCAAACGTACAGATCAAAGGATCTTCTACGGCGACTTCAACAGATTTTGATGGTAAATTTACCCTTAATTCAACGACATCTACAGGAGAAATTGTTATTTCTTACTTAGGTTACGAAAACAAAACTGTAAAATTTACAGTAAATGGTGGTACTGCAAACGTAGGAACTATCGCTTTATCATCTAATTCTAACGAATTAAGTGAGATTGTAGTAAAAAGTACAGTAGTGGATATTGCAAAAGACAGAAAAACTCCGGTTGCTGTTTCTACAATTAAAGCTGCAGAAATTAGAGAAAAATTAGGAACTCAGGAATTCCCGGAGATTTTAAGAAATACACCTTCTGTGTATGTTACTAAATCAGGTGGTGGTTTTGGAGACTCAAGAATTAACATTCGTGGTTTTAACCAAAACAACATTGCTGTTATGATTAACGGTATGCCGGTTAATGACATGGAAAACGGTTCTGTTTACTGGAGTAACTGGGCTGGTTTATCAGATGTTACATCTGCTATGCAGGTTCAAAGAGGTTTAGGTTCTTCTAAATTGGCTACACCTTCTGTAGGAGGTACAATCAACATTGTTACTAAATCTTCTGACATGAAAGAAGGAGGATCTTTTTCTTCTGGATTTGGAAATGGAAGAAACTTCAAAATTCAAGGATCTTATAACACAGGAAAATTAGACAACGGTCTTTCTGCTTCTGTTTTATTATCTCAAACAATGGGAGACGGTTACATCCCAGGAACTCAATTTGAAGGTTCTAACTACTATATCGCTTTAGGATATACTACTAAAAACGACAAACATGATTTCCAAGTTACTGTAACTGGAGCGCCGCAATGGCATAACCAAAGATCTACAGCTTCTACAATTGCAACTTACCAAAAATATGGTTCTCTTGCTGAGCCAAATATCAGATACAATCCTGATACAGGTTATTTAAATGGTGAACAATACAACATCAGAAAAAACTACTACCACAAACCAATTGCTTCTTTCAACTGGGATTATAAAATCAACGAAACTACAAAACTTTCTTCTGTTCTTTACGCCTCTATGGGTCGTGGAGCTGGTGCAAGTGCTACTGGTGGTGTAGGAGGAAACGTTTACAATAGTTCAGTTTTCTTATTACCAAACGGTATGGTTGATTATGACAAAATCCAAGCATGGAACAATGGTACAGGAACTGTTTTCTTTAACGGAGCAAACAGATCTAGATCAGAAATTGGTGGTGCTCACCAAAATAGTTCTTCAACAGGTAGAACTGGAGCTGGAAATGCTACAGATCCTTATGTTTACAACACTACATCAGGTATTACTCAAACTTCATCTATCAACTCTCATGACTGGTTTGGAGCTGTAATCAACTTGAACAAAAAATTATCTGAAACCTTAACATTAGATTTTGGTGTTGATGCAAGAACTTATACAGGATACCACTTTACAGTAGTTAATGATTTATTAGGTGGTGATGAATTTTTTGACAACAACATTGCAAGTTTAAAGCCAACTGGAAGAAAACTTACATCAACTTACGCTACAAACGTTCAATGGAATGTTTTCGATAAGAGAAATTATGACAAAATCTCATTTAACAGTACTGGAAAAGTAAGATGGTATGGTGCATTTACTCAATTAGAGTACTCTAAAGATAATTTAACTGCATTTGTTCAGGGAGCAATTTCTCAACAAGGATTTAAAAGAGAGGATAATTTCGTATACTTACCAACTGATCCATTAGCATCTACAGATTACGAAAATATCTTAGGTGGAAATGCAAAAGCTGGAGCGAACTACAACATCAACGAAAAACATAATGTTTACGTTAATGCTGGATACTACTCAAGACAACCATTCTTTAACTCAGTTTATCCAAATAACAGATCTACAGTAAACCCTAACCTTACTAATGAGAAAATTACTGGATTTGAAGCTGGATATGGTTTCCGTTCAAGATTCTTTAATGCGACTGTAAATCTTTACAACACGACTTGGAACGACAGATACTTAAAAGGTAATGCTCTTCCTGCTGGTGGAGGAATTGCTGCAAACACAACTTATACTGAATTTACAGGTCTTAATGAGGTTCACTCTGGAGTTGAATTTGAAGGATCTTCTAACATTACAGACAAATTCAAAGTTAATGCAATGTTCTCTTACGGGATCTGGGAATACAAAGGAAATGCAAGTGTAAACGCTTACTATCAAGCAGATAACACTCCTGTTGCTGGATATACTGCAGCTACAGTATACATGGATAAAGTAAAAGTAGGTGACGCTGCACAAATGACAGCTTCATTAGGAGCTTCTTACGAAGTTTTAACAAGAGTAACACTTGATGCAAATTATAATTTTAATGATAAATTATACGCTGGATTAAGCCCTACTACATTTACAAGTGCTGATAACAAAGGAGCTTTAGAATTACCTTCTTACGGTTTATTCGACGCAGGTTTCTCATACAAAATGTTAACTGGTAAAAACAAAGACAAATCATTAAATTTCAGATTAAACGTAAACAACTTATTCGACAAAATTTACATTGCTGAGTCTAGAACAAACATTTTTGCTGATGACAACGTAAGTTCTACAAATGCTGCTGCAGGAACTTATGTTTCTAACAACAGATTGTACAGAGGTTTAGCTGATGGTAACCAGGTATTCTTTGGTTTCGGAAGAACTTGGAACTTTACACTACGTTACGATTTCTAAAATTTAGAATCTAAATAAATAATAAAACGGCATTGACTTTTAAGTTCAATGCCGTTTTTTTATGGTCATTTTTGTTATATTTGTTTTTAACAAAAAAACACAGTTTATGTATAATTTTATAAAACAGTTTCACTCTGGCTGGGCTTATTTGGCATTATTGCTATTAGCATTTGCCGTTATAAATGCCATCATAGGTTTTACCTCTAAAAAAGAGTTTACAGCAAAAGATCGCAAAATTTCTTTGTTTGCATTAATTGGAACCCATACTCAGTTATTAATCGGTTTAATATTATATTTTGTTTCTTCAAAAGGCCTTGCTGTTTTAGGACAAATGTCTAATCCTGAACTACGATTAACATCATTAGAGCATCCTCTAATTAATATTATTGCAATCGTTCTAATTACTATTGGATGGTCAAAACATAAAAAACTAATCAACAGCGAAGCTAAATTTAAAACTTTCGCCGTTTTTTACGGATTAGGATTGATACTTATTTTAAGTAGAATTCCGTGGAACCTATGGTTCTAAAAAATACCAATTAAAAGCCCTGGAAACATGGGCTTTTTTTATCTCGGCATATTATTTGTACAAACTCCCCCAAGTCTGAAAAAAAATAAATCATGAGTAAAAAGAACATTATTCTTACCACATTAACAATAACTTTTTTAAGTTGTTATACCTACGTTATAAGCCAGACCAAACCAGTAATTGAGCCAAAAACACCTCAAGATACAGTAAAAAATATCAGGCCAAACATTATTGCACTTCCAACTGATTCTGTTTTTACAGATAAAGGTTTAAAATTAAAGGCATATAAAAAAAATGCTCACGCATCTTATTATTCGGATCGCTTTAATGGAAGAAAAACAGCTAACGGAAGCCGATTTAGCAATAGCAAATACACTGCAGCACACAAAAAACTTCCCTTTGGAACCAGAGTTAAAGTTACCAACGAAGCCAACGGAAAGTTTGTGATTGTAAAAATCACTGATCGAGGTCCATTTGTAAAAACCCGTGAAATAGATCTTTCTAAACGTGCTTTTATGGAAATCACCAAGCATAAAGGCGCAGGTGCCATGAAAGTAACTATTGAAAGAATTATAGAATAAAAAAATCCCGTCTTGAAATTTCAGGACGGGATTTTTGTTTAAACCAATTTTCTAAGGCTCATTGCAATTCCGGTATGAACTCCTTCATGATAATTATTAAAATCTAAAGCTCCATGAATGTTTTTAAGCGTATAACCTAAGCTTGTTGTATATTCATGATAATCTACAAAAAGACCACTTTCAAAATCATTTTCTGTTTTTTCTAGTGTAGACGAAAGCAATTTTTTAATTTCATCAACTTCTTCCTGAGAAACATCTCCTTCTGGTTTTGTTCCTTTTCGGTATTTCAATATAAAATCTTCAGAAACCATGGCAGGCAATCCCGATAATTTATAAACTAAAGTCTGCTGCGCTGCAACACAATGCCCCACATTCCAAATTATATTATTACTAAATCCTGACGGAATCCTATTTAATTGTTCTAATGAATGATTGTCCAATATCTTCAAAAGAATTTCTCTAATGGTTTTCTGCACATCAAAAACTGAATTCATAATTTTATTTTTTTTCTAAAATTAGACAATTTTCAGTTTCAAATGAATTTTCTTTGTACTCTAACAAATAGTAAAAAAAATGAACAAAATATATTACTTAGCATCTTGCGACACTTGCCGAAAAATCATAAAAAGTCTTCCTGAAAACAATTTAGTTTTTCAAGACATTAGACAAGATCCAATTACAGAAGCTCAATTGGAAGAAATGTATAAACTTTCCGGAAGCTATGAAGCTTTATTTAGCAAAAAAGCACAATTATACAAATCAATGGGTTTAAAAGATAAAGCATTGACAGAAGCTGATTTTAAAAAATATATTCTAGAACATTACACTTTCTTAAGCCGTCCGGTTTTTATTATTGATGGCAGAATTTACATCGGCAACAGCCAAAAAAATGTAGCAGAAGTGATTAATGCATTGAGCTAAAAAGCAAATATTTTTTCTGTTAAACTGAAAACTGCGACTGAACACTAATTTCCAACTGAATAGAGCAAACTTTTATTTATCTTTGCGCCTTTATACTCAATTATATGATACAATCTATGACAGGGTTTGGCAAAGCTTCTTTGCAATTGCCTACAAAAAAAATCACAGTCGAAGTAAAATCCTTAAACAGTAAAGGTTTAGATTTAAACGTAAGAATGCCATCGGTTTACCGCGAAATGGAATTAGGTTTAAGAACCCAAATCTCAACAAGACTAGAAAGAGGAAAAATTGATTTTGCAATTTACATTGAAAGTACTGCAGAACAAACGTCGACAAAAGTAAATGTGCCTGTTGTGAAAAATTATATAGCACAATTGAGAGAAGTTTATGCTGATGCTGACGAAACGGAATTAATGAAAATGGCCGTTCGCATGCCAGATACATTGAAAACAGAACGCGAGGAAATCGACGAAAATGACTGGGAACAGATTCAGGTTATCATTAATGAAGCTTTACAAAACATTTTAAGTTTTAGAAAAGACGAAGGCGAATCTCTTGAAAAGGAATTTAATCTTCGAATCGGAAATATCCGTCAATATATGAATGACGCTTTGGCTCTTGATCCGGAACGCGTTCAGGCGATTAAAGACCGTTTACAAACTGCAATTTCAGAATTACAAGTTAATGTTGATGAAAACCGCTTTGAGCAGGAACTGATCTATTATCTTGAAAAATTAGATATTACTGAAGAAAAAGTTAGATTAACCAATCATTTAGATTATTTTATTGAAACTTTGGGTGGAAGCGAAGCAAACGGACGTAAATTGGGTTTTATTACTCAGGAAATGGGCCGTGAAATCAACACTATGGGTTCAAAATCAAATCATGCTCAAATGCAGAAATTGGTTGTGATGATGAAAGATGAATTGGAAAAGATTAAAGAACAGGTTTTGAATGTGCTTTAAAGCTATAAGCTAAAACGACATCAAATTAAAGCTTAAGGCTTAGTGCCTAAAGCTTAAAGCATAATAAGCATACACTAATGAACAAAGGAAAATTAATTGTTTTCTCGGCACCTTCAGGATCAGGAAAAACAACTATCGTAAAACATTTACTAGGACAGGAAGATTTAAACCTGGAATTTTCAATCTCAGCAGCTTCTCGCGAACCTCGCGGAGAAGAACAACACGGAAAAGATTATTATTTTATTTCGTTAGAAGAATTCAAAAAACACATTAAGGCAGAAGATTTCCTGGAATGGGAAGAAGTATATCGTGATAACTTTTACGGTACTTTAAAATCTGAAATCGAACGAATCTGGGCTTTAGGAAAAAACGTGATTTTTGACATTGATGTTGCAGGCGGATTACGAATTAAACATAAATTCCCAGAACAGACTTTGGCTGTTTTCGTAAAACCGCCGAGTGTCGACGAACTTAAAAGAAGATTAAAAGAACGTTCTACAGAGAGTGAAGATAAAATCAATATGCGTATTGCAAAAGCATCTGTAGAATTGGCAACGGCTCCGCAATTTGATGTAATTATCAAAAACTATGACTTACCAGTAGCTTTGGAAGAAGCGCATCAATTGGTTAAGGATTTTGTCTCTAAATAGTTATTTAGTCATTAGTTGTTAGTCCTTAGTCTGAAACACATCAAGCTAAAAATTTTACATGAGCGGTATTAAATCTTACAAAGAGTTATTCATTTGGCAAAAAGGAATTAAACTAGTAGTTCTTGTTTATAAACTCACTAAGAGCTTTCCTAAAGAAGAAATATATGCTTTGACAAGTCAATTAAAAAGAGCCAGTGTATCTATTCCATCCAATATTGCGGAAGGTTTTGGACGCCAAACTGACAAATCATTTAATCATTTTTTGAATATTTCCAGAGGTTCTTTAAATGAGATAGAAACACAATTAATTATAGCAAAAGAGTTAGAATTTATTTCTGACGAAGACCTATTTAATGAAATTATGTTTTTAATTGAAGAAGAAAGCAAAATGATAAGTGCTTTTGCTAAAAATCTAAAAGACTAAGCACTAAGAACTAAGTACTATAATAAATGAAAATAGGTCTTTATTTCGGAACATACAATCCCATTCATGTTGGTCATTTGATCATTGCCAATCATATGGCGGAGTTTGCAGATTTAGATCAGATTTGGATGGTTGTTACGCCTCATAATCCGTTGAAGAAAAAGGCAGCTTTATTAGACGATCAACAGCGCCTTCAAATGGTTTTTCTGGCAACAGAAGATTATCCGAAGATAAAACCGTCGGATATTGAGTTTAAATTACCTCAACCGAGTTATACCGTAATTACTCTGGAACATTTAAAGGAAAAATATCCAAATCATGAATTTTCTTTAATTATGGGTGAGGACAATTTGAAAACGCTTCATAAATGGAGAAACTATGAAGTAATTCTGGAAAACCATGATATTTATGTTTATCCGAGAATTTCTGATGAACCTGAAAATGTTGAACTAAAATCGCATCCAAAAATTCATGTTATTGATGCGCCGATCGTAGAGATTTCTTCGACTTTTATTCGAAACAGCATTAAAGAAGGTAAAAATATTCAGCCTTTATTACCGCCGAAGGTCTGGGAATATATTGATCATAATAATTTTTATAAGAAGTAAGATTTTAAAAATAAGTTCTGAGTAACAATTCATATTGCAGCAAAAAAGCCTGAACTTACATTCAGGCTTTCTTATTTTTATGCTTCAACATTTATCTCGCTTTTTACTCGAGTTCGAATCTCACTTAACGATTGATCAATTAAAAGTTTTCCATCTCTAAAAACTTCTTTCAATTCACCTTTTTTTTCTTCTTCCCAAGAAACATTATCACTTAAATGATACTTCCCGTCGATTAAATCGATTTTCATCAATCCTTTAGCTGATTTTTTAGTTCCGTCATCTGTAATCGGATCTTTGAAGATCGCTCTTCCCTCTCCGTTTACTTCTCCATAAGTCGCTTTCATAGCAAATCCGAAAGTATCTCTGGTGTTGTATTGATACGTAAAAGAACCAATTCCCAGAACAACATTGGTAGACGCAAAACCCTTTTCTTTTAATCTTTCGCAGATTTGAGTTGCTCTCGCAACTGTAATACTATCTCCGTAAATAGCACCAATTTGAGGCACTAATTCTTTGAAACCTTTATCATTTGTTGTACCGCCAAAAACATCCCAAAGTAATTCGATGACACCTTTTTTCTCTTGTTCGGTTTTTCCATCTGGATTACCGCAGATTATTAAAATCGGATCACCGCTGTCAGGACGAATTACGACTTTACCTTCTCTTGAAACAATATCTTCTCTCAATCTTGGTAAATAATCCGTTAAAACCTTCCATAAATCCCAAGTATCCGAAACGATAGAAACGATTCCTTTTGGATATACTTCTGTAATCAATCTTTTGAAAGTTTCATACTCGCCTTCTGTAGTTCCCATGCACATAACAGAATGTTCTGTCGCCGCAACTGAACCAGCAATTAATTCTGAATCGGAATTGGCTTTGTAATAATCTTCAAAGAAATCAATTACCGGAATCGTATCAGATCCTGTAAAACTCAATAAATGTCCAGCCGCAGAAGTCAGCGCTGCTTCGATGCCGCCCATTCCTCTCATAGAGAAATCGTGCGCCTGCCAGTCTACAAATTCTGGAACAGAAGAAGTCGCTGCAGCATATTTGTCCAATACTTTTCGGTATTCTTTTGCAATTGTCGCTGAGTTACAAGGTAACCAAACTACTGCAGAAAGCAAGGTTTCGAAATAATTGGTCAGCCAGAAAAACTCTGGAATTGTATTGTACATCGTAAACATCGGAACTCTCAACGGAACGCTTGCACCTTCTGGCAAGGCTTTAAAAACCATCGGAATATATCCTAAATCGTGTAAATCCTCGATGTGTTTGATGCCAACTAAATTTTCACCTAAATAATTATTGATTCTTCGGGCGTATTTTTTAATTACTTCTTCTTTTGGTTTTTTGAAGAAAGATTCTTCAAAGTCATGAATAATATATTTTTTGATGAAATACTGCAATCCGAAAAAGATTACCTCATCAATTTCTTCTATACGTGATTTTCTTGGTGTCCAGTTAGAATATACCAATGTTGTTCCGTCTGGGTATTGTCTTCGGTGGTCAACTTTGTAACCGTCGGTTAATAATAGTGGGTTCATATATGTTTATGTATTATTTTAAATTTTCGTACAAAGTATCAAATTTCAAAGACAAATTCAAATATTCTTGAATCCAGTCGTTTTGCATTGCTATTTCCTGCATAGTACCAGTTGGTGCAAACCAATAACTTAGAAATTGTAACCCTTTTTTATCGCGATCAGCAAGCAGCTTATCAATTACATCTATCTCGGATCTTAGTTCTTGAACTGAATTATAATTGGTCCATAACAAATCTGTTTCTTCTGTAATTTTAGACTTAAAGGTTTCAAGCAATGCTATTACATCAATCCAGTTAGCTTGTATGTCCTGATTATCATTCATTAATCTTATTAATTAATTGGTCATTAACTTTTTTGATAAACGTTCTGCCAAATCTTTTATATCATTTACTCTGGCTAAATTATCAATCCATTTCTGAGGAATATCATCAAGTCCAAAATAAATTCCTGCCAATCCTCCTGCAATTGCCCCAGTTGTATCTGTGTCTCCACCAAGATTAACTGCTTTTAAAACCGTTTCTTCATAAGAATCGGATTTTAGAAAACACCAAAAACTCGCTTCTAAACTATGCAGCACATAACCCGAAGATTGAATTTCGATTTCATCATATTTTGAAATATCATTTTTCAAAATTCTATCAAACAATCCAATTTCTACAGGATTAAAACTTTTATCTTCCAGAAATTTAGAAAGAACAAGTCTCATGTCTTTATAAGCTTCGAATTTATCTTTATCTTTTAGAATTTCCAAACAATATACAACGTAAATAAAACAGGCAAATCCAGAACGGAAATGCGCATGCGTTATCGAGGACACCGCTTTGACTTTTTGGTAGATGACTTCAATATTTTTTTCATTTTGAAGATAAAAAACCAAAGGCAAAATACGCATTAATGAACCATTTCCGTTATCCTCATCAAAAAAATTACCAGAGAAAGCAGCCGATTCTCCTTTTACTACACGAAGCAGGGAATGTTTCGTTGTTCCTCCTATGTCAAATACTTTGTTATGAGCTCCCCAATAACCTTCCAGCATCCATTTTACAAAAGTTTGAGCCATATCTTCTATGTCAAAACTTTTACATAAACTTTCTGCGGTACAAAAAGCAAGCGAACTATCGTCACTCCAAGTTCCAGAAGGCTGGTTCCAGCACATAAAACCCATCATATCTGTAACTGGATTTTCTTTTAAGTAACTTCTAGTTTTAAATTCGACAGGAACTCCTAAAGCGTCACCAACAGCAACACCGTATAAACCAGATTTTATTGTATTTTTCATGATTTCTTTTCTTTTTCAGCCAAGCAGATTTTGTATTAACTCGTCTAAAGTTTGAAACTGTTCTACTCCATATCTTTCACAGACAATATCAACATTCCCTTTTCGCCAAAAGTTTTCTTCTACAACCACTTTCATTTTATGAGATTGTGCGTAAAGTCCAAACTCCAATAACGATATGGGTGACATAGTATTGGCAGCAAAATACATGATAATTATATCTGACTTTTCTAATGCATTAAGTTCCCAATTGACCTGCTCTTTAAAATGAGCATTTTCTATCATCTGCGACCAGCTGCTATCCCACTCGTTTCTCCTTGGATTAAAAATAACAAACTTATCTTGAAGCAATTCTTCGCAATGTTTTTGCCAGTTTACAGCTTTATCCATTTCTATTGAACCAGCCAAAAAAATAGTTTCAGCATCAATTTCTAAAGAAATCTCTTCTGGTGCTTTATAAATCCTTTTCATGATTTTATTTATTTCTTCCTTTTTCGTTAAGATAAAATGTTTGCACAGCATCACTTTGCCAAAAAGCTTTTGTCTCAATATCCAAACAAGTTAATTTTCCGTAAAAACCTGCTCCCGTATCAATATTCCAGACATTGCATCCCTGCATCGGAATTTCCACATTATAATGAAGTGTTGGCGTGTGGCCGATATAAATTTCATTATATAGTAATAATCTTTTTGGGTACAAAAATGAATCTTTTTGTATTCGTTTGTCCATCGTTAAAGCCATTTCCCAAAGCGTTCTGTCCCACGAATAATTGGTTTTGTAATGTTCCTTTTCTGGACCGTGCATCGATGAAAAACCGGCGTGAATAAATAAA
This sequence comes from Flavobacterium sp. HSC-32F16, assembly GCF_024171645.1. GTDB lineage: Bacteria > Bacteroidota > Bacteroidia > Flavobacteriales > Flavobacteriaceae > Flavobacterium. The sequence goes on from NZ_JALKAC010000005.1 coordinate 272,572, forward strand.
TTGTTGTTTTCATCTACAAAGTAATCTTTCATATTCCTGAAAAATTGACGATGCTTTTCTTTTTCTGAAAAATCTATATCAGCATAACTTTCAATCGTCGATTTTCCTCCATGCAAAAACCAAATATCGTTTATGGTATCATTCTCTAACCATTCCTGACACCACGCATCATGATTTCCTTTGATAAAAATGCATTCTTGTTTTTGAGATAATTCAATAAGAAAATCAATCAATTTTTTCGATTCGCTCCAGCCGTCGACATAATCACCAAGAAAAATAAATCGGTCATTTTCTGAATAATCCATTTTTTCCAGCAATTGAATTAACGCTTTTAATCCGCCGTGAATATCTCCAAAAACTAAGGTTCTTTTCATGATTTAATTAAACTTGTTATCAAGAGCGGTATCCAATTTTATTAGAAAATCCTTTCCGAATTTATCATTTTCCAACTCATCATATAAAAACAAAGGCAGTATTTTTTCACAATTTTGTTTCTGACTTAAAATCGCCATACATAACGCTGCAACTGTATCGGTATCTCCGCCATAATCAATACCCGTTTTTAAACAGTCTTTCATAGAAGTGGCTTCTGAAACCATTTTAATAACGGCTTGCGTTGTTGGATAACCGTGCATATCAATTGGAGAAGTGATTCTATAGTTTTCATTTTCTTTTAAAGTTTCATTTAAAAAAGCTGTGAGAGTTGATCCGTCTCCAAGATTATATTTAAAATAATGAACCGCCAATGCAATACGTTTTGCACAGCTTATTCCTTCAGCTGTATAATGTGACGTTTTTGCCTCAATTTCGCAAAATTCCACTATCTGCTTCACATCTTTTAAATAGCCAATTGAATACGCTCTCATAGCAGATCCGTTTCCGCTGCTGCCATTGTCGATAATTTTGATAAAATCAGAACCATTTTTACTGGCATCTAGAGCATTATAAACTCGGTCTGAATAACCGCGTCTTTTATCTCTGTGAAAAACCTCTACAAACTTATCTGCCACTTTTATTTCGTTCCAATTATCATCTTCAAGCAGCAATTCTGAAATTGCAATTGCCATTTGAGTATCATCGGTATATCTTTTATAAATCTCGGTGTACATTCCGTGTCTATGATACTGAGTTAAATCGTTGTTTTGAGAAATAAAATCTAAATCCCTAAACTCAAAACCTGCACCATATGCGTCTCCTATAGCTGCTTCTAAAATCATACGTTTTTTATTTGATTGTTTTAAGATTTAAATTCGATATACTTTGACGGAACTTCATCTGTAAGCCAGACGTTATTTTCAGACAAATAAAATTTAAATCCGTCTCTAAACATGGCACCGCTTCTAACGGTTAAAATCTGAGGAACTCCTCTTCTGCTTCCTACTTTTACTGCGGTTTCTTTGTCTTTGGAAAGATGCACATGCTGACGGCTCATTTTTTTCAAACCTTCTTTCTGAATACTTTCCATAAACTTTGCAACAGTTCCGTGATACAGATATTCTGAAGGTTCTGTTTCTGCTAGATTTAATTCAACCGAAATGGAATGTCCCTGACTTGCACGGATTTTGGTTTTATCTTCGTTATAAGCGAAACGCTTTTTATCATTATTTTCTACAACGTAATCTAAAAGTTCTGCATCTAGACGTTGTCCTTTTTTATTACATTTTATAATTAATTCTTCAACATCTGCCCAACCGTTTTCGTCTAATTTTAATCCGATTTTTTCTGGCGAATGTCTTAACACTAAGCTTAGAAATTTACTTACTGTTTTTGCTGTATTTTCATTCATTTTATTTTATATTTTTTTCTACCGATGAAATGTTCCGATGGAACATTTACAAAAGGTTTTTGTAAATCTTATAGTTTTCATCATCAAAACAGACAAATACTACTTTTTCTATTTCAACTGATCTTTCAAAATCTTTTACTGTTTTTACTGCTATTTCTGCTGCTTTATCTTTTGGGAAATGATATATTCCTGTACTTATATTTGGAAAAGCAACAGATTTTATTCCATTTTGAATCGCCAGATTCAAACTATTTTTATAACAGTCAGCTAATAATTTCGATTTTTCTTCTTTATCGCCATTCCAAACTGGACCTACAGTATGAATAACATATTTTGACGGCAAATTTCCCGCAGTTGTAATGACCGCTTCACCTGTTTTGCATCCACCTTGTTTATTTCGAATCTTGATACATTCCTCTAAAATTGCTTTTCCTCCTTTTCTGTGAATAGCACCATCAACTCCGCCGCCACCTAACAAAGAAGTATTAGCTGCATTTACAATCGCATCAACATTAATCTCTGTTATATCTGCTTTTAGAAGTTCTATTTTCATAATTTCTAATTATCTCAATTCATCCCTAACCTCCATCAAAGCAAAACCTAAAAGATTCAAGCCTTTCCACTTTTCAGGATTTAAAGCATCTGTATGATCGCTTGCCATTCCAATTCCCCAGATTGGATCAACGGGACTTGCTTCTACAATAATTCTGTCGTATGTGTTTAGAAGAAAAGTTTTCAAATCTGGATTTTGACTGAATTTATGGTGGTTTCCTTCTTTTACAATTTCGTATCGGTTTTCCAACCAGATTTTGTCATCATAATTTCTCACTTTGCGACCTAAATTTTTAGCTTCAGCAGGTGAATTGCATTTTATGATTTTTTGTAAAATTTCCTGATCTTTGAATAATTCGGCTTTTTTCGCCATCATCCAATGTTCAGCGGTTTTATATGTTATTCCGTTAACTTCGAATGAACTCAACCACCATTGACTGAAGCAGGTTTTGGTAATCGTTCCGTCTTTACTTGGCTGATGTCCCCAGAAAAATAAAAATTTACTTTCTGGAGCTATAGTATCTATATTGTATTTCATTTTTTTCTGTTATTGAAACAAAGAAGTGATGTCTTTAAAATCTTTAGAATCGGGTGAAAATGATCCGTAAATGATATTAAAATCTGTCGTTAGCTTTTCAAATTCATAATCCTTTTCTAACTGATCCATACACGTTACCACCAAATTTCTTTTTGCCATTGGACTGTAAGCGGCGTCTAGTTTTAAAGCATAATTCAACAAATCGTAATCCAGATCCCCAAATCTGAGTTGTTTTTGATATTCGTTGAAAACACAGGTTTCTTCTTCGTTGTTTTTTAATTGTATTTCTCTTTCATTCGGCATCCAGCCGTGGCCGTGCCTTGTAGTGTAACTTCTGGTTGCATAATAAATTTCTACCTCTTCAATCTTCAGTTTATTGCAGATTTCAATTGCGTTTTTTGAAGTGGTATTGGCATAGGTAACATTCGGAAAAACGCCGTGATCCATGTCGAGAAGAATTCCCTGGCTTCCTTCAAAAATTAAATTATTATACTTTGAAAGGAAACTGTAATCGATAATATTCCATTTTATTTTATCAACTGCTTCAAGATAAGCCTCAACTTCCTGATCAATATCGGGTTCATTTAAAAAGCCGTAATAATAAGCAATTTGGTTTAACTTTTCCAAAAGCATTTCGCGAGGCGCAATCAAGTCAATTGCAAATAATTTGTATGGCCCTTCGTTTCTTTTCATGGTTGATCCAATGCCTTTTCCGCAGGTTCCGTGATCTCTATTTCTGGTGTTTCCTCTGTTGTGCCAAACATCAAACGGAGTTGTGACTTTTGCTAATGGATGGATATACAGATCCAGATTAGCGTTTTTTTCTTTTAATTCTTCTCTTTCGTTGTATAAAAAGAGCGGATGAATCGTACAGTGTTCGCTGTAATAAGACGGAAGACCGCGAAGCGCACCGCTGGCAAAGCTGGAATGGACGTGTTTTTTATCGCCAATCATAACTGTATGCGCGGCCTGCTGTCCTCCTGAAAACCGAATAACTATAGATTCAGGATTTTGTTTCGCCAGAAAATCTGTTGTTATTCCTTTTCCTTCATCACCAAATCCTAAACCTATAACTATTTGTGCTGTTTTCATTTTGTTATTATTATTAATCTCGCAAAGTCGCTAAATCGCAAAGTTTTTTTGTCAGCAACTCTTTTTAAGCTCTATTTTAAACTTTATCATTTGGTAAAAAATCTTTGCGCCTCCGCGTTTGCGAGCAAATTTCTCGTCGTTGAGAAAAAAAATTCTATTTTAATCTGGCGAAGTCCCAAAACTTTTAAAGCATTTCTATATTATCTAAACCTGTACTTGTTGTATCAGAAACTGTTATTGTTCCTGAGCCAGAACTTTTGTGTTTATCGCAGATTATTTTCTTGATTACATTTGGAATTTCTCTATGATCTTCAATTGAAAGACAATTTTGTCCTAACAATTCTTTCCATTCTACATCTGCATTTACAGCTTGTCCAGAATGCAATACACTAATATGATATACATCGTATCTTTTTTGGGCTTCAGCCAATAATTCAAGATGCGTATAAGTCTGCTGTCCCTGACCCATAATTTCTTTTATTGCCGATGCCGGGAGTTTTTTTAAACCTGGCTCATCTCCTACAGTAAACAACAAACCTTTTTGTCCTCTTTTTTCGAAGGCATCTGTTTTGGTATGAAACGCTGCGAAATACCACGCTAGAAGATAACTTTCGCCAGCGTTTCCTCCGCCTCCACCTTCAATGTAAGTTCTCGTTAACCACATATCCAATTCTTCATCACCGGATTCAAATTGTCCAACCTGAAGCGGATATCTATCGCATTCGTGATCTCCGATTCCTAAAAATAAAAGTGCCGGATCCGGAACACCTCCCTGAATAATTCCTCCCATTAATTTTGGAAGACCTTCTTTTATCAGTTCGTGCGGGATATGTCCCATACTTCCTGTAACATCCAATCCTAAAATAATTGGAACTGTGTTTGGATGAACTTCTGAATCTCTAGCTTCTCTAAACACTACTCCGTTCGGATTCATTGATTCATGCGCCATTCTTAACGCATTCTGTGTAAATATCTCACCAGCTGATTTGCTGGCATATCCTACTTTTTTTGCTCTGTCTTCACGAGCGCCGAAATCATATCTTGTACCTCCCATGACTAAAATGTTTTACCAAATAAATACTCAAATCTCTTTTTTGTTACTTCAAACTGGATATTCAAATTTCTGATGGTCAGCGAAAGTTCCATGTCTTTTTGTACAAAAGCTTCCGGCTGAAAATCGGCAAAGGTTAAACTGTTTTTATCCAGCGGACTGATATCGATCAATCCTTCTTGTTCTCTTTCGAGTCTTTTTATTTTTAATTCGATGTCTTCGACTCTTCTTCTGTATATTAATTCAGAATCCTCGCCAATTGTTTTGGCTCTGTCTTCTCTAATCTGATCATTGTTTCTTCTTAAAGATTCAATAAATCTTGGTTTTAAATCATCACTCATAACTTTGGTTGTTTTTGTTTCAGGTTTAAAGTTTCAGGTTAAGCGCTTAACTTGAATTTGGTTTTAAACTTAAAACGGTTAATAGGATTTCTTTTGTTTCAATTTTCACGTTCCAAAAAGCATCTTGAAACCTGAAACTTGAAACTTTTCAAACTAATTTAACACTTCTTCAAACTGCTTAAAATTTGTTTTTTTATCAGAATTGTCAAATACTGCAAAAACTATTTTCTTAAAAGCGCCTGAATATTTTTCTGCAATAATTTCTTTGAACAATTGCGCTACCTCTTTGGGTTCGTTTCTAAAAACACCGCAGCCCCAAGCTCCTAAAATCAATGTATCGCTTTTTTGTTGTAAAGCAATTGCAAATACTTTATCCATTCTTTTCTTTAAGATGTCTAATGTTGCTGCAATTTCTTCTTTTCTATTATGCTGTAACATTGCCCCTTTGTTTGGAGCCGGTGCTGTAAGTACGTCTACAGCGAATGGTTTTTCTAAATAATCTCCATTATCATCGTTCCAAAACAAAACATTCGGACTATAAATCATGTAATCTGAATATAAAAACGAGGACTGATTTCTATTAAAGTCATACATCGTTTTATCTTTAATCTGTGTTTCATAAAGGCTTGAAGATCTTGCGAGACTCTCTTCCTGAGCAGAAGCTCCTCCTAAAAAACCACCACCCGGATTTTTTGCCGAAGCGAAATTCAAAACACAGATTTTACCATTTTCTTCCTCAACAATTGCTTCAATTGTAGAACAATTTTTGGTGATTATTTCGGTTTCAAACTTATTTTCAATCGGCGTTTTTAAAATTGCGTCCCAATCTTTTGGTGCAATTGTAAATGTATTTTTTATCGACTCTTCGAGTTCATTTTTTATGTCAATCTTTTTTCCTTTATATTCATAAAAACCATTCTTTATGATTTCTAAGGTTTTATTTGCTATTTCTACTCTATAATTTTTATTCATAATTCAAATTTTACCACCTCAACCCTTTCGTCATCGAAATCTTTAAAAGAATTTGTAGTAAATATTTTGTCGAAACAATCTAAAACATCAAAACCTTTATTAAAAATTCCGTGGCTTACGGCTAAGTATAATTTCCCGGCATTTTTCTTTTTTAATTCTTCGGCTAAACCAACAAAAGTGCCGCCACCATCGCAGATATCATCTACAATTAAACAATCCATTCCGTTTAAATCGTCTTCGTACACTTTAAATCCAGATAATTTTCCGGTTTTTACATCTCGGCTTTTACTGCATTCCACAACCTCAACACCTCCTAAAAATTCAGAAACTTTGTAGATTTTTTTCAAAGCACCTCCATCTGGAGAAATCAATTTTACGTTTTGACCAATTTTATTCAACACTTCTTTGATAAAAGCATAGTTCGGAATTACTGTACTGTTATTTAACAAAGCCGGAGTCACTTCAGAATGCGCATCAAAAACAAAGACTTTGTTTAGTTGCATGGCATTTATAATATCCGCGTACACTTTTACAGAAAGCGGTTCGCCCGGAATCATAACACGATCTTGTCTTGCGGCCGGGAAATACGGAATAAAAAGATCGATGATTTTAACATCCATTCTGCGTAACGCATCAACTGTAACACACAATAAACCTAAATCATTGAAAGAGTTTAGTCGATGTGTGATTGTTACTTTTCTGTTTACATCAAAATCTGGAGCGATTTTAATATGCGGTTCTCCGCCAGAAAATGTAAAACTTTGAAATTTGATTTCTTCCTGATTTTGAAAAGGAGCGAATTTTGGGTCGAGATTTAGTATCATAGTTTTTTAGTTTGCGTTAATTATACGCAAATGTAGAATTAAATTTTAAATAAACAATTTATTTTGTGTAAAAATTACGCAAACTTTATTTCGAAGTGAAAACCGTTTTCAGTTAACTCACTATATTTCAATTTATTGAATCTAAAAAGTTTTGCCGGGCGACCGGTTTTTATGGGTGAAAATTTTTCAGTTTCTTCTAAAATACCGTAGCTGAGTATTTTTTTTCTAAAGTTTCGACGGTCAATTTCTTTTTCTAAAATGGTGCAATACAAGTTTTCAAGATCTGAAAATAAGAATTCTTCGGGAAGTAAATCGAAGCCAATTGGTTCATAAGTCAATTTTGACTTTAGCCTGTCAATCGCTTTTTGAAGTATTACATTATGATCGAAAGCCAAAGCAGGGATTTCATCTATTTTACACCATTGTACTTTTTCGGCATCAGTACTGGCTTTGATGTCTAAATTTGAAGCATCGACCAAAGCATAATATGCCACTGAAATTACACGGTTTCTTGAATCTCTGTAAATATCATCTCCAAAAGTGTATAATTGTTCCATAAAAGTCAGCTGGACGTTTGTTTCTTCATGTAATTCACGAATTACCGCATCGCTCAGCGATTCATCATTTTTGACTAAACCGCCCGGTAAAGCCCAGTATTTTTCTGAAGTGCCAAACTGCTGTTCAATCAATAATACATACAGATCATTGTTTTTGTATCCAAAAACAATCGCATCGACAGCAATTCTAATATTTTGTAATTTTTCCATAATCCTAAATCCTATCAAACAAATATAACGAATGAGAGTCAATTTTATAATCTAATGCAGGAGCATAAATTATAAAACTGACTCTCTATAAATATCTTTTCTTTTTGACCTGTCTAATTCACAGTTACACTTTTTTTGGGACTTACTGTACAGCTGCCTCCATCTTTTGAAAGTGTCACTTCAGCTTTGACTTCAACAGTTCCTGCGGTAGTATATGTGTGAGAAACTGCACCCGAGGCACTATTTACTGTTTGCGCAGGAGTTCCATCGCCAAAAGTCCATTTTACTGAAGTTACGGTATTGCTTCCGCCATATTGAATGGAGTAATTGATCACTTTAGGATTAGTTCCATCTGCTGAATGTTTTAATTCGGTCAAAATAGAATCACCAAAACAATCAATTATTGCATCATCATCGCTCTTACTGCAGGAATTTGTCATAAAAAACACTGTAGTAAACATTAAAATTGCCATTATTTTTTTCATAATAGGTTTGTTTTAGGAATTAACTTACCAAAGTTATTGTTTTTCAATCAAAAACAGAAGTGAATTACTCCTTTTCAAACAAATAAGGCTTTATGTCCTTATAACCTATTACCAAAAAACAGTTTCAATTCTTTAGAAATAATATCAAAAAACGATTTTAAATTATTGTTTTTTGGAACTAATAAATACACAAACTCTTCAGGAACATGAAAACTGTTCCATACTAACTGCAGTTTGTTTTCTTTAATATAATTTCTGGCATTACAATTCCAGGTTACGGCTACTCCTTCATTTTTAGATAGAAGTCTAAGCATTTCAGATTCGGAAGGAATAATATAATTTGGAACCATAGACGGTCTTTTTTTATTAAAAGCATGCAGCCAGAATACTTTTATATGCGGAATCCGCGCATCATGACTGTACCATTTTTGCCCATTAAGCCACTGCTCAATTTCGGTATAATTGTCTGCTTTTAGTTTCTGACGGAAATCGGTTATATCTAAACTCGCTGGCGCAACCATTATAAGTTTGATTTTTCCAACTATTTCATAAGTAGTATCAAAAGTGTCAAACCTTTTAGTAGTAATAGCAAAATCCAGTTTTTTTGAATCTACGAGAGCAAAAAGTTCGTCGTTTTCTGCAAAAGTAAAATCTATTAAATCAAACTTTGAAATTAAGAGATTTCCAACGCAGTCAAAAAGATGTTTTGAAATCCCTACCGAAATTAATCGGTTTGCATCTTCTGCCTTTGCACGAAAACCTGTCTCGACACTTTCGAGACGATCAAGTGCATCTATTATCAAATTATTCAATAACTTAGCATATTCGGTGGGCTCTACTCCTTTTGATTTCCGATTAAATAATTTATTTCCAACGTGAGCCTCAAGCATAGAAATTTGCTGACTAACCGCAGGCTGGCTCATAAATAACTCTTTTGCGGCGACCGAAAAATTACCATTTTTATATACAGCCTTAAAAGTTCTGTACCATTCTAGATTTACCATGACATAAATTTACTTATAACAAACATAGTTTATTTTATTTTTACTAATATCACTTATGGTGTAAATTTGTTAAAAATTTAAAATCATGAAAAAAATAGCATTACTCACAATAATTGCATTTACCGCGGTAAGCACAACTGCTGTAGCTCAAAAATCAAATAAAAAAGGGATGAAAAAAGTATTATTTGTTGTAACCAGTAACGATAAACTGGGCAACACAGGAGAAAAAACAGGATTCTGGTCAGAAGAATTTGCTGCGCCATATTATGAATTATTAGATCAGGGAGTTGAAATTACAATTGCTTCTCCGCTTGGAGGACAACCTCCAATTGATCCTAAAAGTGCTGATCCGGCATCGGCAACAGAAGACACCAAACGTTTTGACGCTGATAAGGTTTTACAGGAAAAACTAAAAAACACTTTAAAATTATCAACGGTAAATCAAAAAGATTACGACGCTGTATTTTATCCAGGTGGTCATGGTCCGCTTTGGGATTTAGTTGAAGACAGAAGTTCTATCGCTTTAATTGAAGCTTTTTATACTAACAAAAAACCGGTAGCATTTGTTTGTCATGCTCCTGCTGTTTTGAAAAACGTAAAAGTAAAAGGGGAATATTTAGTAAAGGGTAAAAAAGTAACCGGTTTTACTAATGAAGAAGAGGAAGCGGTTGGTTTAACTAAAGTAGTTCCGTTTTTATTAGAAGATGCTTTATCATCAAACGGAGGAATTTTTTCTAAAGGTCCAAACTGGCAGCCTTATGCTGTTCAAGACGGTTTATTAATTACAGGTCAAAACCCTGCATCGTCTAAATTGGTAGCTGGAAAATTGCTGCAAGAGTTAAAATAAAAGGTCTAAGGGACTGAGGCTCTAAGATTCTAAGGTTTTCTTTTAGAAATCTAAAAACTCAATCTCTTATTCACTAAATGGGAAAATAAAAATTAATAAATCACAATGTTAAGTTTCTGAGAATTTATGTTCTAAAGCAAAAAACTTAGAACCTCAGAAACTTAGCATCTTAGAAACTCAAAAAAAAATGCTCAACTTTGAATTATATAATCCGACAAATTTAATTTTCGGAAAAGGACAAATTGAAAAACTTTCGACTTTGGTTCCAAAAAATGCTAAAATTCTTTTGGCATATGGCGGCGGAAGTATTTTTAAAAACGGAATTTACGATCAGGTAATCGCAAACTTAAAAGGTTTTGAAATAGTAGAATTTGGCGGTATTGAACCCAACCCAAGATTTGAAACTTTGATGAAAGCAGTTGATGTTATTAAAGCAGAAAAAATTGACTTTATTCTCGCTGTCGGCGGCGGATCTGTAATTGATGGCGTGAAATTTATTTCGGCTGCCGTTCATTTTGAAGGAAATCCGATTGATATTTTACAGAAACGTATTTTGATTAAAGAAAATGCAATGCCTTTTGGAACTGTTTTGACGCTTCCAGCAACAGGAAGTGAAATGAATTCAGGCTATGTGGTAACGATTGAAGCGACTCAGGAAAAATTATCTTCTGGAGGAAGTGCTTTGTTTCCGCAATTCTCTATTTGTGACCCGGCAGTTATTGACTCTTTACCAAAAAGACAGCTTGAAAATGGTGTTGTAGATGCTTACACACATGTTATGGAACAATATTTAACGTATCCAACTGATGCTTTTTTACAAGATAGGATTGCAGAAGGAATTCTACAGACTTTAATTGAAGTTGGTCCTGGAGTTGTTAAAAATCCAACCGATTATACTTTGGCTTCAAATTTTATGTGGAGCTGTACAATGGCTTTAAACGGTTTAATCCAAAAAGGTGTTCCAAGCGATTGGGCAACTCACATGATTGGTCACGAATTAACGGCTTTATATGAAATTGATCATGCCAGAACTTTGGCAATTATTGGTCCGAGTTTGTATACCGTAATGTTCGAAACTAAAAAAGGAAAATTAGCGCAATACGGAAGACGTATTTTCAACTTAACTGGTTCTGACGAAGAAGTGGCAAAAGAAGCGATCAACAAAACAGTTGAGTTTTTCCATACCATGGGAATGGAAACGAAACTTTCTCAATATACCAAAGACTACAGTAATACAGCAGATTTTATCGTAAATCGTTTCGACGAAAGAGGCTGGAAAGGTTTAGGTGAAAATCAATTAGTGACTTTAGATAAAGTAAAATCTATTGTGGAACTTTCTTATTAGTCACAGAATTCAGTTTCAGTTTACAGTTTTAGCATATCACTAAAAACTGTTGACTGTTACTGCAAACTCAAAAAAGGCGTTCTTATATAAAATAGGAACGCCTTTTTAAAATACTAAAACAAAACTAACTAACTCAAATCTTTGTAAATTCATTAAAATTCTAATTTATAAAGACTTACAACGTTAGGTTTTGTATTTTATTGTATCGCAAAGTATAAAATGTTATAAAAAATTAAATTGGTCATGACAGCAGGCTGTTTATTTAAATTTTTCATTCATTTTGTTTTCCAATATTTTAGTCAGATTTTCAACTTCTGCTCTAATATTCTTGAAATCAACATTCTTTTTTTCTCCTAAAACTTTTCCTTCCAGAAAAGATTTCAGATCATACATTTCGCTTTTGCTCTTCACTATTAGAATTCCCGTATCCGGTTTTTTTTCTTTATTAAACCTTAAACTGGCTAATATTCCTGCTTCCTCTCTGCTGAGTAAAGCTTCCAGACTTTTTTTTGTCGAAAATTCTTCTGCTATTGTATTGAAGTTGGCTTCAATTGTTTCATTATCGTTAATATTTGAAATAAATAAATTAGTAATAATCCTAAATTCCTGACTATGTTGTTCTTCTGAATTGCTGTTATCTTGCTTTTCGAAATGTATCATTTTTGCCAAAACCTCATCATTTGATTCATAATACAATATATTTTCTGCCAGATTAGGTAATATCGTATTTTCTAATTCTAGTGACGATTTAGACAATAGGGTTTTCTTTCCAATAATCAGTTTACTGCTATTTTTACCACCCTGTTTTTCAATAACAATTTCAGCCTTTTTTTTGCTGTTAGATATTGTAATTTCAATACCCTTATCTTTTAATTCGAAATGAAAACGATTAAAATAATGCATGGCAAACAAATCAAGATCATAGCTTGTCAAAACTCCATTTTTCCAATATTTAGAAATAAATTGGCGATCCAATTTTATATATTCCGGACCGTCCACTATTTTTCCGTCTTTATAAGTCGATTTTATATCATAATTTGGATATTGATACTTTTCGAGATTTTCTAAATAATTGTTCGAATATTGATATTTAATAATGCCGTTTTCATAATAATCAACATGATTAAATTCATTTGACTCTGTAGCAAAATATCCAGAAAAGGGTGTGTCATTTCTATAAATTCCAACATAAGAATCTTGTCTGTCTGAAGTAATCAAAAAAGATTGATTGACGATTTTGGTTCTTTTTCCGTTCTCAAAATAAATTGTTTTCACAATATTATTTTCGTCTTTTTTATCGTATTCACTTCTATAATAAATCTCTTCGGTTATTGCTCCTTTTTTATAGATGGTGCTTTTTTGAGCTTCAACTAACTTTCCTTCAAAAGGCAAATCATTTTTATATTCCAGTCTTCCTGTTATTTCCCGATTGTCATAAAAAACAGTTTCTCCATTTTTAATATCATTTATAACCGTATAAGTTTTAACAGGATCATCGAGATAATAATTAAAGATTTTCTGTACGCCGTTTTTCTTATATCCGGAAACATTTATTAATTCGTTTTGATCATTTTGGTTTTTAATAACAAATGTTCCGTTAAAAGGTTTTTCATCTTTATAAACACCTTTTGCCACAACACTTCCCGACTCATCTTTTACAATCGCTTCGCCTTCTTTTAAACCTTTGCTGTAGTTTTGATTAATAGATAAATCACTTGCAAACTTTTCATCAAAGTTACCCTCAAATGGCTGACCGTTTTTATAAATACGTTTTGCTTTTATCGTTCCGTCAGGATTATATTCTATTTGATCGCCCTGTTCTTCTCCTTCAGAATATTTTACAATTTTTAAAACTTTTCCATTTGGATAATATTGAGTTGCCTCGCCATTTTTCTGTCCGTTTTTATAATTTATTTCAGATTTAACTGCGATCGCAAATTTATTCTGAGAGTAATAATCATAAACAATTCCGTTTGCAATATCACGTCCGTATTTCTCGAAATCTTTTTCGTTAATGGTCTGTAAAATTTTTCCCGACTTATCATAATTAATCTGTTTAAACGGTTCTGTATTACTGCTTGTAATATCGTACCAGATTTCCTGAGCAAGCTGTTTGGAGTTGAGCCAAAATATTTTCTTTTTTATGACTTCTCTCTTTTTCCCACTGCCATTTTTATCACGAATAATCATACCTTCAGTCATTCGAATTGGTTCTTCTCTGTCCGCTTCATTATCCGATTTGTTTAATCGGTAATTATCCCAGTTTATAACTTCTTCAAAATCGCCGTTTACAGGTCTTCCGCCTTCATATTTCCCTTTCATTAATACTGTGCCATCTTCATGGTAAACAATAGTTTCTCCGTCTTTTCTTCCGTTTTTATACTGGACCGTTTTAAACTTTTTACCACTTGGATAATAATAAACCAAATTAGAAACTGCAGAAAAGTTATAAAATTGATAAAAGGAAGAATCGAAACCATTTTTATCCAGCCAAAGTACATCACCCACATAATTATCTTCATTATCCTGAAAAGAATATCCTTGAAACTGCGGCGTTTTGTTGATATAGAAATCTTCGACCAAAACCAGATTTCCTGATTTTTTTGAAGGCTGGATTCTATAAAAAGAAGCATTTTCTTTGGTTGTAGTTTTCCAATTGGCATCGAAATAAAGTGGTTCCATATTTTGGGAGAAAGAAAATAGTGTTGTGAAAACAAAAATAAGGGTCAAAAATTTATGCGTCATAATTGAAAGAAATTTCTCAAAAATAACATTTTTTAACTAACTTTAGTTTTTAAAAGCTAAAATATATTCTGAAATTCAGCTGCTTTTAAATTAAAAGAAAACGAACCTGAAGCTGTTTAGCAAATTTCTTAAATTAGACTTTGCTTTATTAGCACATTATTAAGTACTTTTGTTTCAAATTAATAAAATAATGAGCGAAAAGTTAAAATTTGCAGTAATTGGAGGAGGAAGCTGGGCTACGGCAATTGCAAAAATGTTATGCGTTAATCTTTCAGAAATTGCGTGGTATATGCGTAATGAATCTGCAATCGAACATATCCAGAAATACAAACACAATCCAAATTATTTAAGTTCAGTTGAATTCGACACCAGCAAACTTAAATTAACCAGCAATATAAACGAGGCAATCGAATATGCAGATTATATCATTTTTGCAATTCCATCTGCTTTCCTTGATGCCGAATTGAAAAACATGACGGTTTCTTTATCAGATAAAATTATTTTTTCGGCTATTAAAGGTATTGTTCCCGAAACTAGTTTAATTGTTGGTGAACATTTTCACATTCAATACGATATTCCTTATTACAACATTGGTGTTATTACAGGTCCTTGTCACGCCGAGGAAGTAGCACTTGAAAGGCTTTCGTATTTAACCATTGCCTGCGGTGATCCGGAAAAAGCTTCGATTGTAGCAAAATCACTTTCAGGGAATTATATTAAAGCCAAAATCTCTGATGATATTATTGGTACTGAATATGCGGCAATGCTTAAAAATATTTACGCAATCGCTGCCGGAATTGCCCACGGATTAGGTTATGGAGATAACTTCCAATCGGTAATGATGAGTAACGGAATCCGCGAGATGAAAAAGTTCATTCGTAAAGTGCATAAAATGAAACGTAATATTAATGATTCGGCTTATTTGGGCGATTTATTAGTTACAGGATATTCGGTTTTCTCAAGAAACAGAATGTTTGGAAATATGATTGGTAAAGGTTACACTGTAAAAAGTGCCATGATGGAAATGAGCATGGTTGCTGAAGGCTATTATGCCACAAAAAGTGCTTATAAACTAAATCAGGGTTACGGAGCAAAAACACCAATTATTAATGCCGTTTATGCGGTTTTATATGAAGGTAAAGATGCAAAATCTGTATTTAAAAAATTAACTGAATCGTTGGATTAATATTTTTGTACAGAATATTAGAACAAAGAAAAATTAGATAAAACTTAATATAGCAAAGAGCTGAAAAATTATTTCAGCTCTTTTTTTATTGATAAGAAATCTCAAAAAATAAAACTGAGCGAATAAAAACTGCTCAATTAACAAGAAATACTTTCTTTGAGAATACATCAAACCTACATCTTACATAAAAAAAGTTAAGTTACTACTCTTACAAAAAGCATTCAATATTATTTTACTGTTTATCAACAATTTACCTTCGTTATTTAAAACTTTAGAGATTGTCATTTTCTCACAAATAACTTATACTCTATTTTTCAATTCCCTTATTTTTCATTGCTTCACAAAGAATTATCGGTAGATTTGCGTCATTATTTTTATTTGTTCTAAATTAAATATAAGTGCGCTACATTATAATTCTCTTACTGTTCACTCAAATACTTTTTTCTCAAAAAACCATTTCTGGTAAAGTTTTGTCGAAAGAAACATCTACATCATTATCTGGTGTTTTAGTTCGCGATACCAAAACCGAAAGCTGGACGATTTCTGATAAAAATGGAAACTTTTCGATTACGCTTCCTTATTTTCAGGATATTGAATTAAATTTTTCAATTCTTGGAAAAAAAGACATTAATCAAACTTTAAAAAACGACCAGAATTCAGTTACGGTTTATTTAGAAGATAATACACTTCATCTTAAAGAAGTAATGGTTACGGCAAATAAAGAACGTAAATATTCTGAATTAACTCTCGGAACAAATGCCATAAACAATGTTCAGGCTTTTTCTTTAGATGACGTTTTACAACAGCTTCCGGGACAAAAAACCGTAGATTTTACTTTAAATGAATATAAAAATATTGTTTTTCGTACAGCATCTGATGGTAATTCTTCTAAAGGCAGTAAAGCTTTCGGAACTTCATTTGTAATAAATGATATTCCAATTTCGAACAATGAAAATATGCAGGCACTAAGTCCAAATACACCTACTTTAGCCGGCAATGATTATGGCGTTCGCGATAAAATTTTCAACAATCCAAATGTAGGTGTTGATCTTAGGGAAATTCCAACTAATACTATTGAAGAAATAAAGGTTATTCAGGGAATTCCTTCTGCAAAATATGGAGATTTGACTTCAGGACTTGTTTTGATAACAACTAAAGTTGGAAACAGTCCGTACCGAGTTTCTGCTTCTATCAGAGATGCCACAAGTGAATTGAATTTAACTAAAGGCGTTAAATTAGATGCAAGAAACTCCATGAATTTTGGAATCAACTTTCTAGATTCTAAAGCAGATCCAAGGGATAATCTATTGAGTTACCAGCGCATAAGCGGAAGCTTAGCGTGGAAAACCACAGATAAACTTTCAAAAATAAAAAACACCCTGAATTTATCTCTAAGATCAAATCTTGATGATGCAAAACAGGATCCGGATAATATTACGGCGGATGTAGTAAAAAATGAAAAGCAAGGTTTTTCGATCTCTAACAATTTAATGTGGAAACCTTCCAATATTTGGCTGGATGGCATAAACATAAACAGCGGTTTCTCTTATGACAGGCAGTTTTCCAGAAAAGAAAGATGGATGAATCGATCTTTAACCGCTGCTACCGATTCTAAAGAAGAAGGGATCCATGAGGCTTTCGTTATTCCGTCTCAATATACCAGTATTAGTACAGTCGAAGGTATTCCGATTTCTACTTTTGTGAATCTTGAAACTACTAAAACACTTACCACCAAAACCAATTGGGTGCACAGTTTCTCGTTTGGACTATCAGGAAGATCAAGTTCAAACAAAGGAGAAGGAAGAAAAAGCAGTGCAACGGGTTTAATAAATTTTTATGTTCTTGCTGAAGGAGGTGACAGCAAATTAGGCTATAGAGATTATGATTTTAACAGAACCCGAACTGAAACCCAATTTTCTGGTTATCTGGAAGACAGGGTATATAAAAAATTTGAAGAAGATAAAATCCTGAATATTGATTACGGAATTCGATATGAAAATCAGTCGGGCAACGTATCCTTACAGCCGCGTATTAATTCCTCTTATTCTATAAACAAAACTTTTAGAGTCCGCGGTGGATTTGGATTATCGTCTAAAGCCCCTTCGCTTAATCAATTATATACCGGAGACCGATACTTAGACCGATTATTAGGCAACGGAATTTACAGCTATCCCGGTGTTTATCAAAAAGCATGGATTTTGACTGTAGTAAGCCCCGGTGACAACCTGAATTTAAAACCTTCTAAGTCATTAAAAACTGAAGGCGGAATAGATATAGACCTTCCTTTTGCCAATATAAATCTAACCGGATATTATAACAAACTGACAAATGGTTTTACAGGCCAGCAGGTTCCAGTCTCAAAAGAAATCCCACAGGCAAACGTCATTACAAACGGAACGGAAATTCCAACGTATGAGATTGTTGGCACAGCAAAATTGTATTACCTAACCAACA
Organism: Flavobacterium sp. HSC-32F16; assembly: GCF_024171645.1. Taxonomy (GTDB): domain Bacteria; phylum Bacteroidota; class Bacteroidia; order Flavobacteriales; family Flavobacteriaceae; genus Flavobacterium. The sequence continues at coordinate 290,561 of NZ_JALKAC010000005.1, forward strand.
GCATTCAAAACAATACGAATTCTGAAGATATGGGTATTGAAACGATAATAAATTTCCGCAAGATCAAAACATTAAATCTGGATGTCAGCATGAATGCCTCTTATGTAAAAACTAATGATAATAGTAAGTCTATTAATTATTATGCTTCTACAAATTTGTTATCTACAGAAAAATACGGCGTATTTCCTTCAATGCCAACAACAAACGAAAACTTTACAGCAAGTTTCAATTTTAGTTATCATATTCCCAAAGCAGGCTTATTACTGTCCTTGAGAAGCGAGCATACTATATTGCGTACTTCCTACATTCCTACGAGTGAGTTTCCAAATGGTTATTTAGATGCGACATTGACTTACCACGAAATTCCGGTGGAAGAACGTAGTGATTTACAAAAATACGGTCACATTATTCGAACTGTAAAAGGTACTCAAACCAAGCTTGGAGATATACTGCACAATTTTCATCTGCGCATTTCTAAAGATTTCTTAAACGGATTTAGTGTTTCGTTTTATTCTACCAATTTTTTAAATCTAAAACCTTATTACGACAAAGACAATTTAAGAACCATGTATGATATTGCAAACTTTTCGTTTGGAACCCGACTTAATTATCAATTTTAAATCTATATACTATGAAAAAAACGCTCTCTATTTTTATAATACTCTTTGGATTAATTATCCAGTCTTGCAGCAATGACGATAACGAAAGTGAAGCATTAAAACCTGTAGACTTTAGCGTTTCGCTTAAATACGATGCCGCTTTTAACAGTCAGGTAGTTAAAAAAGGAAGTGTTACTATTGTGAATACAGAAACTGCTAATAAATATACAGTTGAATCTGACGAAAATGGTGTTGCTCTTTTTAAACAAATTTTACCGGGATCTTATTCTATTACGGCTACAAAAGTAATACAGTCTGCTGAATTTACTGAGACTTTTGGATATACTCCAACAGAGGCAGAAATTAATTTTAATGGAGCAGAAAGCAACGTTATTGTAAATGCCACTTCTATTACTGCAAACGTAGAAATGAAAACTTCTAAAGTAGGTGATTTTGTTATTAAACAAATTTACTACGGCGGTTCTGATACTAAAAAAGGGGCGGTATTTAGAGATCAGTTTATCGAAATTTACAATAACTCAAATACGGTTCAGTATGCAGATGGTTTATACATGGCGCAACTTACAGGATCTACTGCGACAACAGTAACTCCATACTCTTTAGCAAACGGTCAATTTGACTGGAGCAAATCAGATGGAATGACTATAGGAAATACTGCAAATACAGATTTTGTTTACGGAATTAACATCATCAAAATACCAGGAAACGGTACACAATATCCTGTACAGCCGGGAGCAAGTATTGTTATTGCTCAAAACGCAATCAATCATAAAGCCAATTATGTTGATAATAATGGTAAAGCAGTTAGTATTGTAAGCCCCGAACTGACTGTAGATTTAAGTACGGCAGATTTCGAATCATTTTTAGGAACTTATTCAGGTGATCTTTATCAATACGATATCCAAAATCCTGCTGTTCCGGATGTGGATATTGCATATTGGGGAAATAGTAATAATGATATGATCTTAGATTCAAACGGAAGACAGGCGTATGTTATTTTTAAAATGGAGAATGCTGCATTTACTGCTTTAAAAACATACAAAAACCCTAAAGGAGATAAAAACTTATTCCTTCAAATTCCTAATTCAGTTCTTATTGATGGTGTTGACACTACAAAAGATTTAGGATCTAATTTAATTCCTAAAAAATTACCATCTCAAATTGATGGGGGAAATACTTATCTGCCTTCTGGAGCGTATTCTTCAAAATCAGTAATGAGAAAAACTAAAACTACAATTGCCGGAAGAATTGTTCTTCAGGACACTAATAACTCTACAAACGATTTTGTGGAAGTAACTGCAAATCCTAGAGGATTCAACTAAAAATTTTCTTTAATGAAAATCAATAAGATTAAAACAAATAACATTAAAAGTAATGCCTGGAAATACTGGGCATTACTTCTTTTGTTGTTTTCTTTTGTTTTTAATGTAAAGGCACAAGACACTATCAAAGTGCAAAACCACATTGTTGACGATCAGATCAAAAATCAAGTTTTTAAATACCCCATTATTTATACAACTCCAAGCATTAAGGATTTTACTTTTACTCAAGTTTCTTATGAGCATCAGCAAAATGAATTTGCCCGAAAGCAAATTGCAAATGAGGTTAATACGTATCAATTTTCAGCACAGGGATATTTTACAACAAAATCTAAATGGAAGCTATTTGGCGATTTGACCATCAAAAAAATACTCGAAAAAAATCTCGGATTTGTTCTTTCTGATGATCGTGCCGAAGAACAGGAAGTCATTACACCGCATTATTTTTATGTTCCCAGAAAAGCCAATTGGGACAATCAGGTTTATGCGTTAAACGGCGGTTTTTCTAAAGACATTACCAATCATTTATCTGTTGCTGTTAAAGCTAATTATGGTGCCGAAAAATACAGCAGGACTTTAGATCCACGATCACAAATTATCAACAGAAAATTGGGAGGAGAATTGCAGCTTGGTTATCAAATTTCAAAAAACCATAAAACCTTTATTTTAGGCAGTTATGCCGAAAACCAAAAAGATTTCAGTTATACTTATAATAATAACACTTTAAATTACGAAGCCTATCCAGAAACGTATCTTCGTTTTAATGCAGGTTATGGAAGAATTCTAAATTATTTTAAATCTATTGAAGGCAGTTACTCTTACAACTATAAAGAACTTATAGACAAAGCAGGTTTAGGATACACTTTCTCAAATAAAAAAACAATTTTTACGGCTTTGTATTACAAGCAAAATTCAAACAATATTTTTTATCCCAGTTCTTATTCTCTTAAAGAATATGAAAGAATGAAAATAAAAACAAAAGCCAATCATGCAGAATTATTTGCTTTTCATAAATGGAATCAAAAAGAAATTCAGTCCACTTTACAATTCGATCAAAGTGATGCCCGCAATTTTGACAAACAAAGCAATGGTTACAATTATACCAATTCATTAAGTAAAATTAATTTGATAGCGTCATTATCAAAAAAAACAGGTTCAAAAATTGATTATTTGCTGGGTTTGAATATGCTTTACCAGCAAAACGAATACAATGATATTTTGGCGACAGCACATGTCGAATTAAATTCATTAAATACGGGAATTTACAGCAGTAAAGATTTTGCTTTCGATAAAAGTAAATTAAATACAACGGTAAGTTTCAATATGTATTTCCCGCTTCCATCAAAACTGGAATATTATGATACTTCGGGCGGAACGAATGCCCGTTTTTTTGATGAAGTAATTCTTTATGATTACGCTGTTAACACCACAAATTATTTTGCACCGGCATTACGCTTAGAATACAGTTATCCTGTAAAAAACAACAAAACCGTGGTTTTCTTCACCAATCTAAAAGAGAAAATTGCACTTAAAAAACAAACTGATTATCCAGTCAGCATCAATACCAATACCACCTATTGGGTTCAAATGGGTGTACAATTAAATTATTAAAAAATGAAACCAAAATTTATTGCTTTTACGGCAATGCTATTTTCTCTTGTTATCCTTTCTTATTCTAAGATTGAACCAACTTTTACAATTACAGAATTAAAAAGATTATACAGTAGCGGCGATTATCAAAAATGGCCAAAACCAGAAGTAGATTCGATTGTTTACGCGCAGGGATTTGAAGACATCGGAATTTTAGGTAAACCTGAATTTCCAGAAAATAATCAGTATACCGAAGAAAAAGCCGAATTAGGCAAAGTACTCTTCTTTGATCCTAGATTATCCAAATCTGGACAGATTTCGTGTGCCAACTGTCATGATCCCGAATTAAACTGGGGAGATGCCAGAAGAGTTTCCTATGGTGAAGGCAGACAACAGGGAAATCGAAATGCACCAAGTTTAGTGAATATCGCCTATTCTAAAGTTTTCTTTTGGGATGGAAGAGCCAAAACTTTAGAAGATCAGGCAGGTTTTCCAATAAAAGATACTAAAGAAATGAATTTCCACATTGACTTAGCAACAAAACGTTTAAATAAAATTAAAGGCTACAAACCATATTTCAAAAAGGCTTTTGGAAAAGAAAAGCTGACTCAGGAAGAAATTCTAAAAGCAATAGCAACATTCGAGAGAACTTTAATTACTCCTAAAAGTAAATTTGATAGATTCATTGAAGGCGATTCAACCCAATTAACCAACAGACAAGTTGAAGGTTTGCATTTATTTCGTACCAAAGCAAGATGCATTAACTGTCATAACACAGCCAATTTCGCTGATAATAAGTTTCATAATGTTGGTTTAACGTATTATGGAAGACAATACGAAGATTTAGGAAGATATAATGTTACAGGAAAAGCTGAAAATGTAGGGGAATTTAAGACACAGTCTCTACGCGGTGTTTCTCAAAATGCACCGTATATGCACAATGGTTTATTCCCGAATTTACGTGGTGTTTTAAATATTTACAATGCCGGAATGCCTCAGCCAAAAAGAAAAGAAAGTCAGCTGAATGATACTTTGTTTCCAACAACTTCTAAACTGATAAAAAAATTAGATTTGAGTCAATCAGAACTAGTTGCTTTGGAAGATTTTATTATGAGTTTGTCAACCACAGGGTATAGAATGAAACAGCCTCTTTTACCGCAGTAGTTTTTTGAGAAGAAGAAGAAGAAGAAGAAGAAGAAAGAAGAAAGAAGAAAGATTTTAAGAAGATTAAAAATAGGAGAGATTTATAAAGCAAAAAAGAGTCAAACTATCATTCTAGTCTTGACTCTTTCTTCTTTATTCTATTTTCAAAATTCTTTGCTCTTCCTTCTTTGCTCTTGCTTCTTTGTTCTTGCTTCTTTGTTCTTTAATTCTCTACTTCACCATAACTCCTTCAACAAACAAAATCGGCACTTCTTCCGTTTTATTTACGTCAAGCGAATTAGCTTTAAATATGAATTTCTTATCGTACAAAGTATTTCCGATAAAGAAAGTTACCATGAATTCGTTGTTAAGTACTAAAAGGCTCTTTTCTACCATTTCTATTTTCACAACAGAAACCGCTGGAACCTCAACAAAAGCATGACGCAAAGTAGATGTTTTTTTCATTTCCCCATCGATTGTTCCAAATGCTTTTGAAACCACCATAACACTGTCTAAGTTAAAATCGCTGTCATTAACCAAGTAAGCGTACCATACTTTTTCCATAAAGTCATCGCTCCATTCCTGCACTGCAGCAAGAAATACGTTTTCGACTTCCGGAATTATTATATCTTTTTTCATTGTTTTAGTGAATAGTAAAAGTAAATAGTGATTAGAAAGAAAGCTCTTTACTAATCACTATTTACTATATAACTTTTTTAAATATTTGCTTTAAACTGCTCTAAGAAACGAACATCGTTTTCATAGAACATACGAATGTCGCCAATTTGGTATAAAAGCATCGCGATACGCTCTACTCCCATTCCGAAAGCGAATCCGTTGTATTCATCTGGATTGATATCACAGTTTTTCAAAACATTGGGATCTACCATTCCGCAGCCTCCAATTTCTAACCATCCTGTTCCTTTAGTGATACGATAATCGGTTTCTGTTTTTAGACCCCAATAAATATCAATTTCAGCACTTGGTTCTGTAAAAGGGAAATAAGACGGACGAAGACGAATCTTAGATTTTCCGAACATTTCTTTTGTAAAATAAAGTAATGTTTGTTTTAAATCGGCGAAAGAAACATCTTTATCAATGTATAATCCTTCTACTTGATGGAAAATACAGTGAGAACGAGATGAAATCGCTTCATTTCGGAAAACACGTCCCGGAGAAATCGTACGAATTGGCGGTTTATGATTTTCCATGTAACGCACCTGAACAGATGATGTATGTGTACGCAGCAACACATCAGGATTAGTCTGAATGAAAAATGTATCCTGCATATCACGCGCCGGATGATATTCCGGCAAGTTCAATGCAGTAAAGTTATGCCAGTCATCTTCAATTTCCGGACCTTCAGAAACGTTGAATCCAATATTAGCAAAAATATCTATAATCTGGTTTTTAACGATTGATATTGGATGGCGCGAACCAATAATTACCGGTTCAGCTGCACGTGTTAAATCGCCAAAAATTCCTTTTTTCTCTTCCTTGCTTTCGAGTTCTTCCTGAATAACTCGTACTTTCTCTTCAGCAACTGCTTTTAAAGTATTTATAACTTGTCCGAAATCCTTTTTCTGGTCGTTTGGAATATTTTTAAACTCAGTAAAAAGCTCTTTTAATAAACCTTTACTACCTAAATATTTAATACGGAATTGTTCTAAAGATTCTTTATTTTTATCATTAAAGGCTTTAGCGTCCTCTATATGCTGTTTTATCTTATCTATCATTTTCCTTCAATAATTGAGAGTACAAATTTAGTGTTTTTAGTTTAAAGTGAACAGTCACGGCCGCAGTTTTAAGAATTTTACAACCGTATTTAAAGAATCACAGGAATTTTTGAATTACTTGATAAGTGCAATTTTATTTTCAATTTCTCTGACTTTTGTAAGCCAGTGATCGATACCTTCCTGATTTTTCACAATTTCTTTTCTATGTTTAGATGCTATACTGCCTAGTTTTGCCCAGTTTTTATTCCAATCTTTATCTCTTTCAATATTATTTGAAGGCTCAATTCTGGTACGCCAAAAGTCAAGATTTTTAAAATAACCTTCTTTCAGCTTTTCAAAATATTCAATTAATTTTTCTTTTGAATTTGGAATATAACCCGGTCCGCTGCAGCCACAAGAATGAAATGTAATACCAATGGAATATAGACTTTTAAGATGTTCCCACTTTTTGACATCATCTTTTTTAGGCGATTCAAAATCAAGCCCCATATTTGCCATCAATTCCCCGCACTGCGGACATTTGGCTTCAAAAACAGATGCTTCTCCTTTTTTGATGTCTCCCATTAATCTTCTTTTAAACGTCTTTCGACAATTAAAACAAGCATAATGCGGTTTATAAGAGGTCATTGCGTATCTACACATTTTCTTTAGTGATCAGTGATCAGGGTTTAGTGTCAGTATACAATGAGCAGTTACTGAAAACTGAAACTGTAAACCAAAAAGTTCTACTCAATCAATTTCCTTTCTAAAAAGTAACTCACGATGGCTTCTTTCATTAAAACCGATTGTTCTCCGGCTTTTAGCGGAGGTAATTGTTCTTTTACTTTGTAATGCGGCCAGCCTTCAGCATCAAAAAAATCAAACTCATAAAACCCATAAGGTTCAAGCAATCTGCAAATTGCAATATGCATTAAGTTTAATTTTTCATCTTTTTTGAATTCACGGTGTACTTTTCCGAGTTCCTGAACTCCAATTAGGTAAATTATGGCATCCAAATCTAAGTCTTCACCTTGCGAAAATTGATTTGAAAGTATATCAACGAGCTTTTCCCAGCGCTCTTTTAATTGTGTATCTCTGGACATTTAATTTATGTTTTTTGATTGTAGACTTTAGACTGCTGATTTAAAAATCAATTCTGAAGGGGACAGAATCGCAATCTGAATTCTAAAATTTGATTTGCAAAGATACACAGTTCAAATTTCAATCATACCAAAAATAAAAAATATAGGATTTTAAAATAATATTACAGGAAGTCTGCTTGTTTATTGATATTCAATAACCGTTTTTGAAATCACAAAATTATTTTCCTTTGCGATCTTTTTTATTTCAATTGGAAAATCATCAGCATTATATGTTATTTCAAAATTATAATAAACAGGAGTTTCAGTTGTAACAGGATAATAATATTCTCTTGATGTAACATTATTATTAGATATTCCGTCAAAGCCTTCGGTTTCAAAAACAAGTCGAAAATATTTATTCATAAATTTCATCGGGTTGTTTTTATTTTCATAAAAATATTTGCTTTTAGAAATTGTTTCGGGACCAAATAAAGAGGATTTGTCTGTAATTTCCGTCGCATTTTTATTCTGATCAAAAGAATATATTGATTGTTTCTGAACTATAAAATTTCCATCCGTTAAGTAACCGGATTTTTGTGAAGCAAGAATTCCATTTGTATAAGCATACTCAGTTCTTTCATCTTGATTTGCTCCTGATAAAGTATATTTTAAAAGATCTCCATCATAATTAAATGTTGTAGAACCATTTGCAATCTCATTTTTAAAATAATCTACCTTACTGATTTTATCTCCGTTATATAAAAATTCAGATCTGTTTTTATCCGAAGTAACACTTTTTAAAACATTATTTTCATATGAAAAATTTAATATTCGTGTTTCAGAATCGTTCGAAAAATAAATGGTTTCAGTTATTTTTTTTATCAGAATTGATTTTGGATCAACTGTATTATCTTTGTCTCCGTTGTCGTTTGAACAAGATGTAAATAATACAACAGCTAAAATTTTGATTAACAGTTTTTTTCTCATTGTGGTGTTTTTCACAAAAATAGAAATATAATTCATTTCATAACCTTACCATGAGTTTTTTTGATATTATCGTTGCCGCGCTTTTAGTTTATAGTCTTTATAAAGGAATTAAAAATGGGCTTTTTGTAGAAGTTGCTTCTTTTATTTCTTTGCTATTAGGAATTTATCTTGCCATTAAATTTTCTTCGTTAATGACTGGAATGATTTCAAAACACGTTTCTTGGAATCCAACCAATATTCAAATTACAGCTTTTATCCTAACTTTTATTTTGGTAGTAATTGGTGTTTATTTCCTTGCTAAAATATTAACCGGAATCGCTGATTTTGCAATGCTGGGATGGATGAATAAGTTAGGCGGAGGATTTTTCAGGATTTTAAAAACCATTCTTATTTTGAGCATTTTTATTGCTTTGTTCGAAAAAATCAATTTCAACAATACTTTCGCTAAAAAGGAAACTTTAGACAATTATATCTTTTATAATCCAGTCAAGAAAGTTGCAGCTTTTGTGTATCCGTCGATTGAAAAATGGTACGAAACTTTTAAAGAGAAACAGGCTGAGAAATCTGAAGAAGAAAAAGAAACTTCTAAAAAAGAATAATATTCTTTGCGCAAATTAAACCCGACACGTTTTAAAACGTGTCGGGTTTAGTCTAAAGATAATATTCATTTCCAAAATGACATTTAGAATTTCACTTCTAATTTTTCTCCTTTTTTCAAAACAATTTCCTGTTTTTTATCGCCAAAAATCAAAGTCGTTTTCGCTCCATTTTTAGAAGAAATAATTACTTTTTCTGGCTTTTTATTTTTCCATGTCATTTCAATTTCGAAACCGCCTCTTGCACAGATTCCTTTTACAGAACCTTCTGACCAAGTATCTGGTAAAGCAGGCAGTAATCGAATTTCGTTTTCGTCTGACTGAACCAGCATTTCAGCAACGGCTGCTGCGCCTCCAAAATTTCCGTCAATTTGAAATGGCGGATGTGCATCGAATAAATTCGGGTACGTTCCTCCTCCTCTTCTTGGTTTTTCTGTTTTCTTTCCGTCGGGATCTACGTAACGTAATAATTCACGATACATTTTATAAGCACGGTTTCCGTCCCAAAGTCTTGCCCAAAGATTGATTCTCCAGCCTTTTGACCAGCCTGTAGTTTCGTCACCTTTTATTTCTAGTGTTTTCTTGGAAGCTTCTGCTAAATCAGGAGTTTTTAATGGTGTAATATGGTCTCCAGGAAAAAGTCCGAATAACTGTGATTGATGACGATGTTTTGAATCATTATCTTCCCAGTCAAAATACCATTCCTGTAAATTTCCTTTTTTACCAATTTGATACGGATACAGTTTTGAAAGTGCTGTTTCGAGTTCTTTTCTAAAACCAGCATCTGTATTCAGTACTTTTGAAGCTTTTATCGTTTTATCAAAACATTCACGAATCATGGCTAAATCTGCTGTTCCGCCATAAAGTGTTGCACCAACAAAACCATCTGCCAGTTTATATTGATTTTCCGGTGAAGTTGACGGCGATGTAATTAAATTTCCGTTTTTATCGGTTACGAGCCAGCCTAAACAAAATTCGGCCGCACCTTTCATTAACGGATAACCTTCTTTTTTTAAGTAAGCTAAATCTTGAGTAAAAGTATAATGTTCCCAAATATGTGTACTCAGCCAAGCGCCTGCCATTGGCCAGCATGCCCACATTGGATCTTCTTTTCCAAACTGCCCAACCGGATTGGTCATTGCCCAAATATCTGAATTGTGCGCTGCAGCCCAGCCTTTATTTACACCATAAAAAGTCTTAGCCGTTATTTTTCCCGTTACCGAAAGGTTTTTTATAAAACTTAAAAGTGACGAATGCATTTCAGAAAGATTGGTGTTTTCTGCCAGCCAGTAATTTTCTTCCAGATTAATGTTCATCGTATAATTACTGCTCCAAGGCGGACTTAAATGCGGATTCCAAAGTCCTTGTAAGTTGGCCGGAACTCCTAAAGTTCTGGAAGAACTTATTAATAAATAACGTCCGAAATTGAAATATAGAATTTCAAGGTTTTTATCTTCTTTCCCATCAGCGTAGCGCAATAAACGTTCGTCTGTTGGTAAATCCGGAGCAGTTGTTTTACCTAAATCTAAAGTAACACGATTGAAGAATTTTTGATAATCAGAAATATGAGATTCTTTTAATTTATCGAATGGTTTTGCATAAGCTTTATTCAGGTTTTGTGCTGCAATTGCCACATCGTCTAAACCTTCGGTTGCGGGGTTTTTGTCAAAACCATTAAAACTTGTCGCAGCAGCAACATAAATAATAGCTTCTGTCGCATCTCTTAAACTTAAAGTTTCTCTGGAACTTGTAATTTTTCCGTCTGTTTTTTTGATTTGCACTAAGCTGGTAAATCTTGTTCCTCTATCTGGTATAGTTAGATATTTTGGTACTACATTATATCCGGCATTTTCATGAATTGGCGCAGAACCTCTCATAACCAAAATATTATTTCGTACTTCAACATTTGATTTTAAAAGGCTTTTTAAAGTGATGTCAAAATTTAAAGCACCTTTTTGATCAGCTGTTAATTTGATCATCATGATTTGGTCTGGTGCCGAAACAAAATATTCTCGTGTATATTTTATGCCGGCCATTTCATAACTCACTTTTGATATGGCGCTCGAAATATCCAGTTCACGATGGTAGTTTACCGCTTTTCCTTTCTCAGTATTATTAATTTCTAATGTTCCTAAAGGTGCATACGATTCGGAGTTTTTTCCTTGTACTTTTTTGTTGAGTTCTTCGGCCAGTTTGTAGTTTTCATTCTGCAAAGCTTCGCGAATTGTCGGAATGTTTTTATAAGCTTCCGGGTTCATATTGGCATTTACGGGTTCGCCTGACCAAAGTGTAATATCATTCAAATAAATTTTATCTGAATTGGCACCTCCAAAAACGGTTGCTCCTATTTTTCCATTTCCTAAAACCAGGCTTTCTTCAAAAAATTCTGCTGGTTGTTTGTACCATAAAACATTTTTTGATTGTGCGGAGATGTTTGTATAGTACGATGTGAGAAGTAAAATGAAAAATGTTTTTTTTATGATTTTTGGATTCATAGCCTTGTTGTTTTGGTCATGTTTTTTTACATCTGGTATTTATTCAATCTTATTATTCCGAGGAACGAGACCCGGAATGACAAAACTATCGTGTTAATCTTGCACTACCAAATAATTGTTACTAACGGAAAATTTCTTATCACCTTTGTTCGCGTGAGGGATAGGAGCAAACTACTGAAGTAGTGTGGATAGCCCGACCATAATGAGATAAGAAGGCGTATTTACACAAAGTATATTTGCCTTCTTATCTCGTTATGGTCACGCCCTTATAATTAATTTGATATGTATCTAAAATTTCTAAATGTAACCTGACCTTCGCCAACAGCAGAAAGTCCTAAACGCAGGCTCATAAAACCGCTTAAAACATTATGGTGAAATGCCGAAACTTCGGCTGAATTTTCAATTTTTGTCCACTCTTTTCCGTCGATGCTGTAAAACATATTTACAAGCTGTTCTTTCTTTTCTAAACGAAGAAACAAATGTGTTTTGTTAATCCCTTTTTGAGTAGGAAACTGCCAGGATCTTAGAATCGCCAGAATATTTTCTTTATCGGCTGCGATTCCGGTGTACAATTTACTGTCGTAAAACAAGATAAGTCCTGCCGTGGTATTTCCTTCTATTTCGACTTCTACTTCGGCGGTATAAGAATGGTCGGGAGGCGTGCATAAAAGCGGTGAGCTTTCGCCGATGTTTTTTCCTTTGGCTTTAAGCTGTAAACCGTTATTGGTAAGTTTGAATCTTTGCGAATCAAATTCATTAAAAAACTGCCATTGTGGTTTGAGTTCTGATGCTGCAAAATTATCTGAAAGTGTGAAATTGCTTTTACTATTTTTTCCTGCGGGTTTCTTAATTGGTTCTTCGGTTTTGATATTTTCCGGACTTTTAAACCAACCGTCTTTTGTCCATTCTACAGGTTCTAAAAGTGTCTGGCGCCCCATATTGTGATAGCCGTTTTCGTAACCGTGAAAAACCATCCACCAGTTTCCGTTTATGTCATCGATTAGGGTTGAATGCCCTTTTGACCACCATTTTTCTGATTTATCTTTTGTGCGGATAATGGGATTGTTGGGTGAATTTTCCCAAGGTCCTAAAGGCGATTTTGATCTTGCCGAAATTACCATATGACTTGTAGCCGGACCGGCCGTTCCTCCTTCGGCAACGGTTAGGTAATAATAATTACCGTGTTTGAGCACTTTTGGTCCTTCCATACAAAAACATTCAATTGACCATTCTGATGGAATTTTCCATCCGTCATAAACATGTTTGCCTTTTCCGGAAACGGATAAACCATCTTTTGATAACGGAACATAATCTCCGTTACTGAAATAGAGATATCGATTTTCTTTTTCGTCTGTAAAATGTCCCGGATCGATATTTCCAATTTTTAAATCTATAGGATCGCTCCAAGGTCCGTTGATGGAATCTGCCCAAACTACATAATTGGTTTCGTTAGCCGGAAAATAGATGTAGAATTTATTGTTATATTTTACCAAATCAGGTGCCCAGACTGAACCTACACTTTTTTTAAGTGCATGAGTAACGGGTTTCCAGTTCACCAAATCTTTAGAAGTCCAAATTAATAATCCCGGATAATAATTGAATGACGAATGTACAATGTAATAATCTTCGCCATCCCGAATAAGAGAAGGATCTGCATAGTCTCCCGTAAATATGGGATTCTGGTAAAATCCATCGGGCACTTTTGCATTTTGCTGCTGTGCCGTAATTGTAAATGAGAAGGAGAATAGAAGGATGAGAATGGTATTTTTCATATTCAAAAAAAATTACTTGCTGATTTTATATTTCTCATTCTCTGTAATCATTTCCCAATTATCGGTTCTAAATGGCGATGCCGGGAATTTTTCTTTATTAAAAAGATTGATTTCGGTATCATCGTCTGCCCAGCCGTAATGAACGGCAGCAGGATTTTGAACCTGATCGCTGGAAACTATTATTTTGTTGTCTTTTATTATCGCTTTCGCGGAATGAAAAATTTTGTCTGCACCAGCAATTTCAAAACCTTTTAATTCATCTTTATTTGGCGTTGATAATCCGCTGCCAATATTATCGAAAGTCAAAATAATCTGATTACCTTTTATTTCCTTCGATTTATAAGCTGGCCCGCTGTGAACTTGTTTTTTGCCGTAAATAGTATTCATCGCAATTGCTGCCAAACGCAATCCAATGTCTTGTTTATTGGTTGGATGAATATCTTTTGCATTTCCAATATCAGTCGTAACGGCCATTCCTGTATTTGGTACTTTTAAAGTTTCAGCCTGCGCTTCACGAAGTTCTGCCCATCGGCTTCCTTTTTGACTGTTTCCTCCAAATTCATCAAAAGTGGATAATTGAACGAAATAAAAAGGAAAATCGCCTTGTTTGAACTTATTTCTCCAATCCTGAATTAGTAACGGAAATGATTTTTTATATTCTTTTGATCTCCAAACATTGGCTTCGCCCTGATACCACAAAACGCCTTGAAACGCATATGGCACTAACGGATTTACCATAGCATTGTATAATAATGACGGATAACTGTTTGGCGAAACTTCGATTCTTACTTTTACTACATTGAATTTCCATAGTCCTTCCAACGGTAAATTTGAATCTTTAAAATCGATTTTTAAATCGGCCGGATCGCCGTAAATACCGCCTCCGCCACTGTAATCTGTAATTCGTACTGCGATTACGTTTGTTCCTTCTTTTAAAACATTTGCAGGAATTTTGTAAACCCTTAGTTTGTCCCAAAGATTATTGGTTCCTATTTCAACTCCGTTTATATAGGTTTTGTCTTCGTCGTCTACTTTTGCTAAATGCAGAACGGCTTCTTTTTTAGCTTGTTCGGCGGTTAAAACAATTGTTTTTCGCATCCAGACGATTCCGTCGATATTTCCTAATTGCTGGTTTTCCCAAAGTGACGGCACTTTTATTTCCTGCCAGTTTTTATCCTGAAAATTGAGTTCTTTAAACTGGTTTTCGTTTTCCATAGAAACATCAAAACCTTGTACTTTTTTCAGATTTTCTAAAATCGATTTTTTATAGTTTTCAAAAACAGCATCCATATCAACAACCGGAACATCGGCAATCATGGCTTTAAAATCGGGGCTGTTTTGAAATGCTTCACGGCTTGTCCAGGTTTCTACATTGGTTCCGCCCCAGGAAGTATTGATAATTCCGATTGGAATTTTTAATTCTGAATATAGTTTTCTGGCAAAATAATACCCAACGGCTGTAAAATTCCCAACGGTTTCTTTATTTGCTGTTTCCCATTTTCCGGCTTTTAAATCGTCTTTTGGTTTGCCGCTTAAATCTTGTGCAGTTCCAAAATGACGAATCATTGGATAATCTGAATTTTTAATTTCTTCGGATGCATTCATGGTTTTGAAAACCTGAAATTCCATATTCGATTGTCCGCTGCAAATCCAGACTTCACCAACCAAAACATTTTTAATGGTGATTTTATTTTTTCCGATGATGATTAACTCAAAAGGACCGCCGGCTTTTTCGGGATTCAAATTAAGAGTCCATTTTCCGTTTTTATCGGTCGTGGTTTTTTGAATTTGTTTATTAAAATGGACTTCTATTTTTTCATTCGCGTCAGCAAAACCCCAAATTGGAATTTTCTTGTTCCTTTGCAGCACCATTCCGTCTGAAAACAATAAAGGCATTGTGACATTAGCATTAACAAATACGCTAAATATCAACAAAATAGACAGAAAATGTTTTTTCATATCTCATAATTTAAAATAGTTAAAACTACATAAGTGATATAAGAAAACATAAATTCAAAATTGAGTTTAAACTTAAATTATCTTATATCACTTATATGGTTTAGAAAGTTTTTTTACTGTAATCCTTCTTTCAAAGCGGTCAAGGCCTGAGTATCAAAAACGGTGTTATCACTTCTTTTAAAAATTCCAAAACCGTTATCTCCAGTACTTCCTTCGTCCCAATAAAAAGGTAATAATCCGTTTGCCCGAGCTGTTTTTACCACCGTTTTTAAATAATAGGCTCTCGAAGCTAAATGTAAAGTTAAAGCATCTCCCGTTAAACTCGTTCTTCTGATTGCTCCAAACTCTCCTAATAAAACCGGAATCCCTTTATCTACGAATTGGGTTTTCATTAATTTGAAATTTTTATCTAAATCTGCTTCTTCACCCCAGCTTGCATTACGTTCTGTATCAGTAGCTGAATGATATCCTGAACCCCAATAATAGAACATTTTACCCCAGGATTCATCTTTGGTTAAACCGGCAAAATTCCACGGTGTATAATAATGAACTTCAACCATCATTCGGCTAGCTGCTGTATCTGTTGGTAAAACGGTCATTAATTTATTTGTTTTTTCAATGTCGGTTGTTGGTCCCTGAACTACTAAAGTACGATATGCATTTTTTCCTCCTGTTGAACGAACAGCATTAATGAAAGTTTGATGATACGATGTTAAAACAGCCATTTGTGCTGCATCTTCAACAGCAGGTTCGTTGGCGCTGGCAAAAAGTAAATGTTCGTCGAAGTCACGTAAGTGTGTGGCAATTTGTTCCCAGAAAGCTTTTTGCCTGGCATTGTTTTCTTCTTTTTTGGCTTCGGTAATATTATTTTCCAGCCAGCCGCCGTCCCAGTGAATATTCACCAAAACATACATATCATTATCAACACAATATTGTACAACTTCTTTAACTCGGTTAAGCCAAACGGTTTGGATTTGAGCTGTTGAAGCATTTGCTAAATTTTGATTCCAAGAACATGGAATTCTAATGGCATTAAATCCATTTGCTTTTACAGCATCGATCAACGCTTTTGTAACTTTTGGATTTCCCCAAGCAGTTTCTCCGCCTGTTGCTTCCATTGTGTTTCCGATATTCCATCCTAGTTTTATTTTAGCCGCTAACTGTACCGCATTACTTGACATTCCGGTTTGGTCTGCCGCAATTGGATTGGTATTGTAACTTGGATATAAACCCGCAACAACTGCACCTCCTGCCTGAGAAACCGCAATTTGTATTGGCGAAGTTTCATCGGAAGTAAGAGTAATAACTGCTGTTCTCGCTTCTTTTCCAGTATTTTCTAACGCTGCAATTTTTACTAAAACTGATCCTGTAACACCAGAAGTCTGGCTTAGTTCGAGCCATTTAGCATCGGTACTGCTTATTTTCCATGTTCTGGCATTTGTTGTCACTTTTATATTGACCTCATTTGCTGTGTTGGCAAAATCGATTTTATTGGCATCAACCGTAAGTGTTTTTTCAGTTGTTTTCTCTGCTTCTTCCTTATCAGAGCTGCAGGCCCAAATACTTAAAAAAGAAAAACACAATACAAAACTAAAGAGGTAACCTTTGATTATCTTTTCCATATTATTTGATTGTAAAGTTGATTTCCTTTTTAATATCTCTTGATGAATTTCCAATTTTCAAACTATATTTTCCAGTTTCAACTACCCATTTTTTAGAAGCTACGTCATAATACGCTAATTCTTTTACAGGAAGTTTAATGCTAACCGTTTCAGATGATCCAGCTTTTACCAATACTTTTGCAAACCCTTTTAATTCTTTTGAAGCACGGGTTACTTTTGAATCTAATTTTGAAGAATACACCTGAACAACTTCTTTCCCATCTGCTTTTCCTGTGTTTTTTACTTCAACAGAAACTGAAATAGTTTCATTTTGAGCATAAGACGTTTTATCTGTTTTAGCATTTTCTAAAGCAAAAGTGGTGTATGATAATCCGTATCCGAAAGGATATAATGGAGCCACATTTTTTGTATCAAACCAACGGTATCCTACCAAAATTCCTTCAGCATAATTAACCGTTTTATCTCCTGGAAAGCTGTTTGTCGCGTGCGCTGGAGAATCCATTAGTTTTTTTGGCATTGTCCAAGGCAGTTTTCCTGACGGATTTACTTTTCCTAACAGAACATCGGCTAAAGCATTTCCTCCTTCAGAACCATTAAACCAAGTCCATACCAAAGCTGACGTTTTTTTACTGACTGCATCAATATCAAAAGGTGCTCCGGCAACAAAAACTACAATCGTTTTTGGATTTACGGCCAATACTTTTTGAATTAATTCTTCTTGCCCGAATGGCAATTTTAAATCTCTTCTGTCTGATGCTTCTGTTTCATAATCACGGTTTGAACCGGCAAAAATAATTGCAACATCAGATTTCTTTGCTGCTTCAACCGCTTCCTGAACTTTTGCAGGATCTAACTGGTCTATTGTTACCGGACCGTTTGAAGTAATGTTTCCTAAGTTTCCTTTATTTTTTTCATCATAACGCTCTAAATATCCTTCGGCGTAATTGATTTTAACTGAAGATGGTAATCTGTTTTTTAAACCTTCAAGAGGTGTAATTTCTCTTTTGGTTTTTACGCCTGCCCCAAATCCGCCAAGAGCATTTTTCTTTGTGGCATTATTTCCAATTACAGCAATAGATTTCACTCCGTCTAACTTTAAAGGCAGTACGTTGTTTTCATTTTTTAATAAAACCACTGATTCTGCAGCAATTTTGTAGGCATCCTGATAATGTGCTTCGGTTGAAATACTTCCTTTTACACGTTCTTTTCCGCCCATTGCTTTTACCTGAAATAATACGCGTAAAATTCTTTTTACGTGTTTATCGATTTCTGCTTCTGTGATTTCTTTATTTTTTGCTGCGGCGATTAATTTATCAGCAAGGAAAAATTCATTGAAAGGTTTTGGAGTTCCCATTTCAATATCCAATCCGTTTTCAAGTGATTTTACTGTAGAGTGCACCGCTGCCCAATCTGAAACTACAACGCCTTTAAACCCCCATTCGTCACGAAGGATTTTATTCAGCATATAATCGTTTTCACATAAATATTCTCCTCTAAATTTATTGTAAGCGCCCATTACGGCATAGGCATGACCTTCTTTAACGGCTGCTTCAAAAGTAGGCAGATAAATTTCACGAAGTGTACGCTCATCAATTTGCACATCAACAAAATCACGATTGGTTTCCTGATTGTTGGCTGCGTAATGTTTTATACAAGCCATTACGTCATTATCCTGTAAGCCTACAACCAAAGGCACTGTGATTTTTTTATTCAAAAATGGATCTTCAGTCATATATTCGTAAGTTCGTCCTCCAAGCGGCGTTCTTACAATATTAATTGCAGGAGAAAGTAACATATCTTTGTCTCTGGCGCGTAATTCCTGTCCTACACTATTCCCGAAAGTATAAGCCATTTCTGTATTCCATGTTGCGGCCAAAGCACCTCCTGCCGGATAATAAGTAGCAAAATCATTGGTTAAACCTGCCGGAGCCCAATTGTCACGAGAAATTTCTTCACGAACACCAAGCGGTCCGTCGGCCATTTTTAGTTCCGGAATTCCCAAACGTTTTACACCGCCGCTGGTAAACATACTGTTTCCGTGCAGCATTCCAATTTTTTCCTCAAGTGTCATTTGAGAAACTAATTTATCTATTTCGGCATCGTATTCTGATCCGATTTCTTTTCCCTGATATTCTTTCTTAACAGATTCAGAACCTGAATTTTGTGTTTCATTTTTGCACGAAACAAAAAACATAAGCGTCAGCGCCGCTGAGAAGTATATAAATTTGTTTTTCATTGATTGTGGTTTTTAGTTTTGAGATTATAGTTATAGAATTACTGTTTTACAAATCTGAACATATAAACATCATTTTCGTTAATGGTAATTTCTCTGCTAAATGTTCCTTTTGCATCTATTTTTATTTTTTCTTTAGAGAGTAAACAATCTTTGTTTTTCTCTTTAAGAAGTTCTACTTGTTCTCTGCTAAGCTGTTTCGGGCTTTTCATCGCCATATAATCGGCATAAACATCATGTGTTTTGTACCCCACTTTGTAGATTTCCAGATCGTATTTTCCTTTTGCTAAATGGTCTAGTTCAATTTTCACAATACCTTTTGCTTTTGCTGGATTATCCTGAAGATAAAAGGTTTGATTTAAAACTTTATCACCCGGATGTGTATTGGTAAAATCCCAGAATAAAAGCTGCACATCACCTTTTTCATTTTTAGTTATCCACGAATTTTTATCTGCATTCTGAAGTTCTGTTTCTCCTAATTTATTCATCAAATAATAAGAGAAATAGGCTGGCTTTTTAATTCCCTGCGTATTCAACAATCCAAAACCGCCGTGAAAGGGTGTAAATCTTGGTCCGGCTTCTTCAAAAATATCAGTAAAAACCCAATATGACATTGAGTTTGCCGCATTTCCTACTTGTTTTATTTTCTGCAAAATATATGCTGCGGAATGATAACTATCGTGAATTGGATCTGCCGGTGTGTAAGAAGAGCTCCATTCTGTATAATGCAATTCTAAATTGGGTTTTACCGAAGCTTCGATTTGTTTTCTTGAATTTAAAATATCGCCGCTTACGCTGAATTCATCCTGACTCAAAATAGTTCCTGATGTGCCGAATTCATCCAGATATCCATGGTTTACACCGTAAGTATGTGTTGAAATAAAATCAATTGGTACTTTATTTTCTTCACAAAAAGCAATGGTTTCCGGAACCCATCCTGCACCTGCCGTTGCTGGTCCGCCAACTTTATACAATGAATTCACGGCTTTTACACCGCGGGCTGCATAATCGTATAATTTAAAATATTCCTGTTGTGTTCCTGTCCAGAAACCTGGTGATAAATTCGGTTCATTCCAAACTTCAAAATACCATGTTTTTACTTCGTCATCTCCATAACGTTCCTTAAAATGCTGAGTTAGATTTCGAACTAAATCTTCCCATTTTTTATAATCTTTTGGCGGCGTTACATTTCCCTTCCACCAAAAAATAGTTTCTTTTCCGCTTGCCAATGCATTCGGCATAAAACCTAATTCTACAAACGGTTTCATTTTTAAACTAACAATATAATCAAACAAAACATCGACATATTGGTAATTGTATTCTGGATTTCCTTTTTCGTCTTCGCGATAAACGGCCATATCGTCTGTCAATAAACCGTGCATTCTAATATATTTAAAGCCGCATTCTTTTTTAACCAATGCCAATTGCTGCTGCCAGTCGGCACGCAGACCTTCGTTTGCACGTCCGGCACCAATGCATTCTTTAAACATAGTGTTTAATTTTCCTGCTTCTTTATTGTAATCGACTTTTATGATTCGGTTTTCAGCATTACTGTTTTGTCCAAACAAATTAATATTGATTAGATTAACGAAAATCAGGAATGTTATTAAAATTCTTTTCATATCTGTTCGGAATTACATTGGGTTAGACACACTGCTGTGCATCTCTACGAATTACGTTTCTATAAATTGTTCGTAATTGTTCTGTTGAGTAAACCTGACAGGTTTTTAAAACCTGTCAGGTTTGACATTCTATATCTAAAAATTACAATTTTTTAAATCTAATAGCTGTTCCGCCAGCTCCTCCTAATTTTAATTTCAGCGAATCGGATGATTTTACGGTTTTCTTCGAAATTGCAACTGCTTCCGGATTGTGTTTTTGATCTGTTCCTTCGGCATCAGCATAAATCTGAGCTTCGTAATTTGCATTTTTATCTAAAAACGAAAGTGAAACTTCCAGTTCTCTTGGGTTTTCATTTGTGATACTTCCTAAAAACCAATCAGCGCTGTTTCTGTCTTTACGGGCTGTTGTGATGTATTGACCAATTTCTCCGTTTAATACTTTAGTATCTTCCCAATCTGTCGGTACATCTTTTAAGAATTGTAAAGCTGGTTTTCCTTCGTAGTTTTCAGGAAGATCAGCCAGCATTTGAATTGGAGAATAAGTGGTCACATAAATCGCCAATTGCTGACCAACGGTTCCCTGAATTCTTTTTCCCGGATAACCTTGTTTTACCTCAACATCAAAAATTCCCGGTGTAAAATCCATTGGTCCCGAAAGTAATCTTGTAAACGGAATAATGCTTAAATGGTTTGGCGGATTTCCTTCGCTCCATGCATTGTATTCTTGTCCGCGCGCTGCTTCTCTCGAAACCATGTTTGGAAAAGTTCTTCTTTCTCCCGTATCTTTTATCGATTCGTGGTATAAAACAGCCAAATCATATTCTGCTGCTTTTTCTAAAATATATCTGAAATAATTTACTCCAAACTGCCCGAAGTGCATTTCTTTCATATTCAATTTAGAACCTACGTGACCAATTTTTACGGTATGAATTCCCAGTTTTTTGTATAAGGCAAAACCTTCGTCAACTTGTTTTAAGTAATTAATCAGGTTTGAACCTGTTTCATGATAACCGATTAATTCGATGTTCTTTTTCTTTCCATACTCTACAACTTTTTCTAAGTCGAAATTGTCTGCGTTTTTGGTGAAACTAAACATGTGCATTCTGTTTTCATACCAACCCGGCGTCCAGCCTTTGTTCCAGCCTTCGATCAATAAATGATGAAAACCTTCTTTTGCCGTGAAGTCAATATACTCCTCGGCGTGTTTTGTAGTTGCGCCTTGTTTGTCGCTTTCCCAAAAAGTGTATTTTCCAATGTGCATTCCCCACCAAATTCCTAAATATTTATAGGGTTTGAAATAGCTGTTTGTATTTTTTAATTTGTTTGGTTCATTCAGATTTAAAATCAAATAAGAAGTGATTAAATCGGTTGGTTTTTCTCCAATTTGAATTGTTCTCCAAGAAGAAGTGAAGGTATCTTTTACACGAACTTTTACGCCGTCTGACCACGGAACCAAATCGGTTTTAAGTTGTGTTCCAACATTGTTTACCAAAGTTGTACTGGCATAATCAATTAGATTTGCTTCGTGAAAACTCAAGGCTAATCCGCTTTTACTTTCTATTGTAAGCGGGGTTAAAACGGTGTCCAGTTTACTAACCGGTGCTGCTTCAAACAAATATTCGTCGCGGTTTTCTCTATTGGCCGGAATCCACCATGCTTTTCCATCTTCTTTTAAATTAAAAGTCGTTTTTTCATCCATAATGAAAATACTGTCTTTTACATTTTGTTTTGGATATACATATCGAAATGCAACTCCGTCATCGAAAGCTCTAAACTGAATTTCGAGTTTACGTTTGTTTCCTGTTTTTTGCTGTAACTCTACAGATAACTGATTATAATGATTTCTGATATTTTTCTTTTCTCCCCAAACTTGTTCCCAAGTTTCATCAAAAGTGGAATTTTTGACATTTTTGATTTCAAAATTGGTACTGAAATCTTCATTTCCTTTCAATAAAAATCCTAAATCCGATGGTGTAATTACTTCGGTTTTTCCGTGTGAAACGGCATATTTCGGGGCATTTTTTACAAGCTCAAATTTGATTTTATTTTGTCCGTTTGGCGAAGCGAGTTCGTAAGCGTTTTTTGCTTTTTGGCTGTAGCCAATCGAAACTGAAAGTAATAAAGCGGGAAAAATCAGGTGTTTTTTCATGATATTTTTCTTAATTCATTTTTTAATAAATCGGGCGTTGGCAGGGCTTTCACCCGATTTAGAAACTCAACAAAAACTTATTTTTATCCCTTGTTGGGATTGTTTTTTAGGCCACAGATTTCACAGATTAAAATGTTTATTTTTTAATTCTTTGTGTTTATTTTTTTCAAGCAGATTTTTTAATTTTTCTAATCTGTGACTTTTTTTGCCACGAATTACAGCAATTATCACAAATTCAATTCGTGCAATTCGTGGGAAACTTTTTATTTTATCCACTCGGTTTTAAAAGTGGTTTTTCCGTTTAATGGATTTGCAGCTACTTCAAAATTGTTTCCAGTTTTGTTCACTTTTATTTCTTGTACTGCATCGCCTTCTGGTAAAAATACTTTGGCTGTCGCCGAAGTGTTTTTGTCGCTTGCGTAAACTTTCAAAGTCAACTTGCTCCAATCCATATCTTTTGTAGACTGCGCTAAACCGATGTGCGGAATTGCAGTTCCATCTTTGATTAAAACGATAATTGGTATTTCACCCGCTTTGATTTTATGCCAGCCCGATTGATACACTTTTTTAGTTTGGTAATCGATCCAAGTTCCTTCCGGAAGGTAAACGTCTCTTTCTTCAACCTCTTCAAAAAGCGGTGCAACCAACATACTTGAACCAAATAAATATTGATTATCAACTAACCAAGCTCCCGGATCGTTTGGATATTCTACAAATAAAGCACGCATCATTGGCAATCCTTTTTGAGAACTTTCTTTTGCCTGAGCGTAGATATATGGCATTAATTCGTAACGCATATTATCTGCTTTTCTAAATCCTTCCAAGAAATCTTTGCTGTACAACCAAGGTTCGCGAGGCGGTTCTCCGTGGCTTCGTACGTGTGAAGTCAACATTCCGAATGGTGTCCATCTTCTGTAAATGTTCTCAGGAGATTTAGTTGCAAATCCTCCAACATCATGACTCCAAAAACTGAATCCGCTTAAACCTAATGAAAGTCCGCCGCGTAATTCTGCCGACATCGCTCCGTTTGTAGTTTCAGAATCTCCTCCCCAATGTAAAGGATAACGCTGTGATCCTGCCCAAGTACTTCTCGCCCAGATTAACGTATATCCTTTTTCTTTTTGAGTGATTTCTGCAACTGCTTTATTGTATCGTAATGGATATAAATTATGTTCGTAGAAACCGGTTCTACCAGAATGGTAAATTCCGTCTGGCGGAGCAGCTTCTCCAAAATCTACTTTGAAAACGGCAACGCCTTCATCAAATAATTTTTTCAATTTACCTTGGTACCAAGTTACCGTTTCCGGATTTGAGAAATCTAAAACAGCATCTTCGTACGGAAGATTTCCTTTTCTGTCTCTTACGGCTAAATTTTTATCCATGATTTCAGGAAACAAAGTATTCTTTGGCGTGAAATAAGGCAATTGCCAAAGACAAACCTGGAAACCGTCTTTCTTTAAATCAGACATCATTTTTGTCGCGTCTGGGAAACGAGATTTTGCAAACTCGTAATTGTTTCTCCAATCTACATCAAACCAGCCGGTATCGAAGTGAATAACATCTGTTGGGATTTTGTATTTACGTAAATCTCTGGCTACTTCACGTCCTTCTTTTTCAGAGAAATAAGTAATTCTACTCATCCAGAAACCGAAAGACCAAAGTGGTGGCATTGCCGCTTTTCCAGTCAAATTCGTGTATTGGTCTAAGATATCTTTTGGTTCTCCGATAAAGAAAAACAAATCAGCTTCGTCGTCTCCAATGTACATTTCGTTAGCACTTGAAAAGTATTTTCCGAAGTCAACTGTAATTGGTGTTGAATGATGCATAAAAACCCCATAACCACGGCTGCTCATGTAAAACGGAATTGGTTTGTACATGGTTTCATTTTGGATTCCGTTGGCGTCATCCGTCCATAAAACTACTTTTGAACCGCGTTTGTTGAATTGCGTGAATGATTCTCCACAGCCAAATATTTTCTCATCTGGTTCTAAGCTGAAAGCCGCGCCCATACTTCTTGAATAATCGCTGTTTCTGCGAACATAAGAAAACGGAAGTGTGGGTGTATATGTATTTTTAAAATCGGTATCGTGAAGTGTGCTTGTCAATAATTTCCCTTTTTCATCGTAGATTTTTACGTGCCAAGGTTTTGTCAAAATTTCAACTTTTCCGTGTTTGCTTGTATAACTGTGACCGCCTTCAATTTTAGCATATTTCCATAATTCAGGATGATTTGGCGCAACGCCGTCAACCAGCATTAGAGATTCTTTTTGCGGATGAAATTGCGGTCCTGAAGTCGTTTTTATTCTAACTGTTCGATCTGAAACAAATTGAATTTCGAATGGTAAAACAGGAGATTCTGCATATTCAGTTGTTGGAAATTCGTTTGCTTTTTCCACATCCGGTTTCATCATCATGTTGTTGAAAGCCTGACGTGTTTTATAATTGTATCGCAGATATTTGATTGTTCCTTTTCCCGTTGCAGGATCAAAAGAAGCCAATTCGTCTGCGAAATAAAAAGTATTCAGATAATTCTGAAAATCTTTACTGATATCTATTGGAGCATTCAGTACGTCTGCATTTTGGATTTGAGCTGATGCTTTTGGCGTCAAAACAAATCCAAGCATAAAAGCTGAAAACAATGTGGTTAGTGATGTGTTTTTCATTAGTTTAGTTTTTGCATTTCGTTCCTGTAAGGTTTTCAAAACCTTGTAGGTTTACTATTTTTTATTCTATACTTTACTATTTATACCTACAAGGTTTTGAAAACCTTGCAGGAACGTAACTTATTATTCTGCTGTAATTACGATTGTGGCTTGTTTTAGTCCATTCGCTTTAGCAGTCAATTCTAATCTTCCAGATTGATCTCCAGATTGTACAATTACCAGACATTTTCCTGCTAACGCCGTATGTTTATTTCCTTTATACGATTCGTGGCTAACTGGATCACCGCTGCAAACGCCAACAATTTTTCCGTTTCCTTTTAAAGAGAAATTAATTTCGTTATTGGCATTTGGAGCCAAAGTTCCTTTATCATCTAAAATATCAACTGTAATAAATGACAAATCGTTTTTATCAGCTTTGATGGTACTTCTGTCTGCTGTCAGTTTTAATTGAGATGGATTTCCAGCTGTTTTGATTTCTTTTTCTAAAACCACTTTTCCACCTTTACGAGAAATTGCTTTTAAAGTTCCCGCTTCAAAAGGAATTCGCCACATTACGTGTAAATCGTCTCCTTTTTTGCTTCTTTTTCCAACTGATTTTCCGTTTACGAAAAGTTCAACCTCATCAGCTTTATTGTAATAAGCCCAAACATCAACAGTTTGTCCAGCTTTCCAATTCCAATGCGGAAAAATGTGAAGAACGGTTTTATCTGTCCATTCACTTTGGTACATATAATACACGTCTTTCGGGAAACCGGCTAAATCTGCAATTCCGAAATACGAACTGATTGACGGCCATTCGTAAGGAGTTGGTTCTCCGATATAATCGAAACCTGTCCAAATGTACATTCCAGAAAGGAAATCGTGTTTTTTAATGACTTTCCAAGTCGCTTCGTGCGTAGAACCCCAAGGAGTCTGAACCTGATCGTAAGCTGAAACTGTATTTCCAGGATTTCCTCCATCAAATTTTTTATCCCAACTAACTGGCCATTTTTTGATAGTATCTGAAACCGCATCATAATAACCTCTAGTTTGTAAACCTGAAGTAGTTTCGGTTGCGATGAAAGGCGTGTTTGGAAAGTTTTTTAAATGATGTTCGTACGTTTGATGCGCATAATTGTATCCGATTAAATCTAAAACTCCAGATCCTGCAAGCGGATTAATTGATACGTCTTTTTTCTCAAATTGTAAAGTTACCGCATCAATATTCATGTTTACCGGCGGATTCATCGCTGCGGTCAACGGACGTGTTTTATCGTATTGACGCGTAATTGCCGCTAATTCTTTGGCAATTTCAACCCCTTTTTCATTCCATTGTTCCGGAATTTCATTTCCGATGCTCCAAACAAAAATACTTGGATGATTTCGGTCGCGAAGCAATTGATCAATTAGATCTTTTTTGTGCCATTTGTCCCAATCGTTTCCGTAATCGTATTTGGTTTTGGTTTGTTTCCACATGTCGAAAGCTTCATCCATGACAATGAAACCCATTTTATCGCAAAGGTCTAAAAGTTCTGGAGCTGGAGGATTATGAGAAGTTCTGATTCCGTTTACCCCCATTTCTTTCATGATTTCCAATTGACGTTCGATAGCGCGCGTATTAATCGCCGAACCTAACGGACCTAAATCGTGATGTAAACAAACACCTTTTATTTTGACCTGTTTTCCATTCAAAATAAAACCTTTGTTTAAGTCAAATTTAAAATCTCTGATTCCGAAATTGGTTTTGTATTGATCGATGATTTTATCGTCAAGCGAAATTTCGGTAACTGCTGTGTACAATTCTGGTTTTTCAACCGACCATAAAATCGGCGTTTCAACTTCTGCCGATTGTTTTAGGGTTTGATTGGCATTGGCACCGATTGTTATATTTTGAGTAACTGATGTTACTTTGGTATCTTCTTTAAAAATAGTAGTCGTTACAACTGCCTTTTTTTCTTCAGCGTATTGATTCTGAATAGTTGTTTCAAAATTAATCGAAGCTTTTTCTGCTGTAACTTTTGGAGTTGTAATATACGTTCCCCATTGTCCTACATGAAGTTTATCTGTCGTTTCGATCCAGACATTTCTAAAAATTCCTGAACCCGAATACCAGCGTGAATTGGGTTGTTTTGAATTGTCAACCTTAACAATTATTTCGTTGTTTTTATCTCCGTAGTTTAAATATGAGGAGATTTCATATTGAAAACCTATATATCCGTTTGGACGTTTTCCTAAATAATGTCCATTTATCCAGACTTCGCTGTCTTTGTAAACGCCGTCAAAAGTAATAGATGTTATTTTTGTGCTGTCTTCTGCAGCGACTTTAAAAGTTTTTTTGTACCAGCCTAAACCGCCGTTTAATGCTCCGCCTCCATAACCTGCCGGACTTTTTTCGTCAAATTTTCCTTCGATGCTCCAATCGTGAGGCACATCTAAAGTTCTCCATTTTGTTGAAGTTCCAATTGTATCTTTATCGATGATGCTGTCATTAAGATGAAAACTCCAATCTGAATTGAAAGAAACTTTTCGGTTCTCAAATTTTTGATTGTTTGATGTTTCACATGCTGTCAATAAAAGAAAGCCTGCGATTAATAATCCTAGTTTTTTATATGAAGTGATCTGCAGCATTGTTTTGTAAATTTTAAATAACCCGGAAGCAGTTTTAATACTGCTTCCAAGTTATTAGTAAAATGAAATCTATTAATTTTTATGGAATTATATAGTGGAATACAAACCATTCGTCTTTTCCTTCATCATAAGAGGTTCCAAACCAAATACCTTTTTGAAGGAAATCAGTATTATAAGCTTTTACAACTTTAATAACATTGACTGTTGGATTCATCCAGCTTGTCGAATTTTGTATAAGCGTATTACTTCCTAAATTAATTTCATTCTTTGCTTCATCAATTGTAAATAATCCTGTGGTTACTACTCCGTTTTGGCTTCGGGTGTAATTAAGTTTACCTCCAAACTGATCAAAACGAATCCATGAATTATCTGCTGCTTCTGCCCAGTCATCATTCCATCCCCAGTTGTAAGAACTATTAGCATCTGTTGTCCATCCTTTTCCTTTTCCTAACCAGTCAATCGGATTACCTTTTCCGTCTAAACTCCAAACTCTTCCTGCACCAACTCCTCCGGTAATCATTTTTAATAATTCGCCTGAAGCAAAAGTTGGGTCAAAACCTTCATCGTAAGTTGGTCCTGTAACAGGCGGTACATAACTGTCTGCATATTCTTTTGAAACAAAGTTCCAGATATACCACCAAGGTCCTTCGCTGTTGGTTCTTAAAATGGCAATTCTTAACTGGTTTTCAGTAAGTTTTAAGATCTTGATGTTATTATTCCAATTACTTGCGTTTGCAATATAATTGTCTGGTCTTAAAATTGTTGCTCCTGTTGTAGTTAAAGTATGCGTATTAATATCTAAGAAATAAGTACCGCTTTCTTTAAGTGTTCCGTCAGCTTCATGAACTTTCATAAATGGCCCTCCTTCAAGGCTGAAAGTCATTGTTCTTCCCCAGTGCATATCTGCATCTGTACTTGAATTTGCATTACCTTCAGGTTCCCAGTTTGGCGTAAAGTTGTTCCATTCAACTGGTAATTCTGGTTTATTTGGATCAGCAAAAGACATTGCTCCAGGAGCCATTCCGTATTTACCATTGTCAGCAATCCAAACTTTTTGTTTTCCTACTCCTCCAGACAAGGCCGTCCAAAGCGGATCATTAACATAATTTAAATTATCCTGACTTACAGTTACGGTTACAGGATCTAGTTCTACAATTCCGCCTCCGGTTACAGCTGAGATTTTTATCGTATAATTTCCTTTAAAGGCATATTGTACAGTTTCTACCGCTTTGTCTGATTTTCCGGTTACATAATCCCAATTTAGCACAACTCCCGGAGTTGTATTTTTTAAGATTACGGTATTTCCTCCCGGATCTTTTACTAAATCCTGAGTGATTTCAAAATGTATATCCGATTTATCTAGCGCACCGTCTAAAGAATAACTATCAGGCGAACAAGATGATACCAGCATTGCCAGCATCAAAAATGATGTAATTAATACTTTTATATTTTTCATTTGTTTCTTTTTTAGTTAAAATTACCAGCCTTCATTTTGTTTTAAAACTCCATTAGATAATGTAATCTGCGTATTCGGAATTTGCTGTAATCCTTTTGTTTTTTGGATATTTCCTGCCGAGATAGTTTTTGCAGTTTGTGTTCCTCCATTAAGCAGAGTAGTAGATTCTGCAATAGTTGAAGACGCTTTGCTGATTCCCTGACGCAATAAGTCCCAATATCTGATTCCTTCAAGCGCAAATTCTAAATGTCTTTCGGCTATAATATTATCAGCGGTTACAGGAAGAGGCGTGTAACCCGTTTTATAAGCTCTTTGTCTTACTTGATCAAAATAAGCTTGTGCATTTCCGCTGCCTAATTCTGCTGCCATTAAAAGTACATCAGCATATCTTAACACAACATAATCCTGAAACTGGCCAATATCCCAAAACTGGCTTCCCAGAGTTAAAGGCAGGTCTTTTCCATCTTTATCAACCATTGGAGAATACTTTTTGTTGTAGTAACCGGTGTATTCACGTTGATTGTTTATTTTATCAAATGGTATTTTTTCTTCTGTAATTCCAATAATCGATGCTGTACGTCTTGTATCATTAGCTGCATAAGCATTCCATAATTTAGAATTTACAGTAACTCCCCAGCCTCGTCCGTATGGGTAAGATGAAAACTCTCTCATTCCAAACATTACCAGCCAATGGTTACTATCTGTGTTTCCATCATAATCACTTGTATAAGTATATTTGATAGAAAATACTATTTCTTTGTTGTTCTCTCCTGCATATTTTTCTACAGAAGCAGCCGGCCAAAGCGTTGAAAAATCATCTAATAAACCATGTCCGCTTAATGCCACAACATCTTCTATATGAGCCAGTGCTTGTGCTCTAGTCACTACTCCTGCTAAATCGGTTTTACCATAATATCCAGTATAGTATAAATAAACACGTCCAAGCAAAGATTTCGCTGCCCATTTTGTAACACGTCCGCTAACTGTAGCAGTGTAAGCAGATGAAGGTAAGTTTTCTGAAGCAAAAACTAAATCTTGTGCAATTACTTTATACACTTCTTCAGGTGCTGCCTGAGGAACATTTTCAGTTGAAGGCGCTGTTAATAATGGAATATTCCCCCATAAACGCACCATTTCAAAATACAGGTAAGCTCTGATAAATTTTGTTTCAGATTCGTATGTATTTCTTAAAGCAGTATCACCTTTCCAGTCGATTTGATCCAACTTAGATAATAAAACATTACAACGATAAAGTGCTTTGTAATAAGCAATCCAGTTATCATTATACATATCGATTTCAGAGGGAGCACGAGAAATATCGAACTCATCTATTGCTGCATAATCGTATTTATCTGAATTACCGGTTCCGCCAAAACAATCATCAGACATTATCTCGCTTGTTACCGGAACTCCTTTTCCAGAAGCTCCTGTAGCCACCTGCATTCCGTCATAACAACCTACCAGAGCAGTATAAGCATCATCTGTAGTTTTATAAAAGTTGGTATCTGTTTGTTGTGTCAAAGGTTCTGTTTCTAAACTGCAAGAACCAAGAGAAAGTAAACTCAAACAGAAAATATATAAATAGGTCTTTTTCATTTTTTTAATTATTAAAGTTTAACATTTAGACCTAACATAAATGTTCTTGGTCTTGGATAGTACCCCACATCAACCCCTGATGAAAACTTTTGATCATCATTTGAAGAACCAAATCCTATTTCTGGATCCATTCCGTCATATTTCGTAAAAGTGTAAAGGTTTAATACTGAGAAATACACTCTAAACTGACTTGCAAAAAATGGTTTTGATTGTTTCATTTTTGCTAAATCAAATCCTAATGTTACGGTATTAATTCTTAAGAAATCACCGTCCTGAACGTATAGATCTGAAAACTGCGTAAAGTTTCTGTTATCTTCAGTTACTCTGGGCATTGTGTTTGAAGATCCTTCTCCATGCCAGCGGCTTAATATTGCAGATGTATAATTTCCATAAGCATTTGCCTGATTTCTGTACGATTGTACAATTTGGTTTCCTGCTACTCCATTTGCATTAAGCGAAAAATCGAAAGCTTTGTAGTTTGCTGATAAAGAGAAACCATAAGTAAAATCAGGATTTGGATTTCCAATACTTGTTTTGTCTGAAGCATCAATTTTATCGTCTCCGTTTGTGTTTACATAAATAATATCTCCAGGAGCTGCGTTTGGCTGTAATACCACTCCGCCTGCTGATTTGTAGTTATCAATCTGTGCCTGATTCTGGAAAACTCCTCCAGTTTTATATCCCCAGAAATATCCTAACGGATGTCCGTTTTCTGCTCTGTAAAATTCACCTGAATTATCATAAAGTTCACCATTCAATCCATGAATGATTCCGTCCGCATTTGGTATTTTTCCAACTGTATTTTTGTTGTACGCACCATTTGCACTTACGCTGTAATTGAAATCTCCAATTTTATTTTGGTAATTTAAGCTTAACTCCACCCCTTTGTTTACTACATCTCCACCGTTAATAAATGGTGCATCGGCACCGGCAGTTGCTAAAATTGGAGCCAGAATCAACCAGTCTTTATTTGTTTTTTTATACACATCAAAGTTTACACTTAATGCATTGTTTAAAAATCTGGCATCAAAACCAAGGTCAATTTGTTCTGAAGTTTCCCATTTTAGGTTCGTATTGGCTAAATTTTCAAGATAAGCTCCCGGTGTAAGGATACCTTCTTTATCTCCAAAACTATAATTGGTAGTATTTGATTTTACAAGAGACAAAAATTGAAATGATCTGATACTTTGATTACCAACCTGACCCCAGCTTGCTCTTAATTTAAGGAAGTTTATTGCTTTTGAATCTCTCAAAAATTCTTCGTTTGAAACAACCCATCCTCCAGATACTGATGGGAAATACCCCCATTGATTACCTGCAGCAAATTTTGATGAACCATCGGCTCTAAGGGTTGCATTTAACAAATACGTTTCTTTGTAGTTATAGTTTAATCTTCCAAAATAAGACATTAATATATTTTCGAACTTATTTCCTTTTAATATTATTCTTGCACCATCCTTGTTCGTAGTATTATCTAACCAAGCATGTTCTAAATCATTAAAAACAGAATCAGCATTGGCTACTTCCATTAAAGTTTTGTCGTACTTAATATAAGAAGTTCCTAATAAAGCTTCAAAGTGATGATTATCGGCTACATTAAATTTATACGTTAATAAATTGTCCCAGTTAATACTTTTACTCTTATCCATATTTTGAGTAACTCTATCAGAAGTTCTGTTTGCATAAATTGATAAATTATAAACAGGAAGATAAGAGTGGCCTTCGTTAACATTATAGTCAAGACCCAATGTAGTTCTAAAAGTCAGGTTTTTGAATGGCTGAATCTGCAGATAAACGTTTCCTAATAATTTTTGATTATTGCTTTCATTCTGGTTGTTGTAAACCATTAAAGCATAAGGATTTGCTACACCAGATAACCACGCTTCTGTATTATTTGAAGTATTGTAGTAATCACCATTTGCATCGTACATTGGCAATAAAGGGGTTGCCTGAAAAGCACTTCTTAATGAATTGTTGTATTGATTTCCAACGCCAATTCCATTTTTATCAACATAAGCAAAACTCAAATTTTCTCCTATTGTAAGAACATCTTTGTACAATTTATGTTCTGAATTGAATCTGAAATTGTAACGTTGGTAGTTAGATAAATCTTTTCCGCCCACTACACCTTCCTGACCTAAATAAGACAATGAAGTAGAATAAACAGAGGTCTCTGAACCTCCAGATGCACCAAAAGAGAAGTTTTTAGTTGCTGCATTATCAGTCAGCATTTTGTCCATCCAGTTTGTTCCAGAACCCATTCCGGCAATTTGTGCATTCGTAAAATAAGGGCTTTTGCCAGAGTTTACAGCTGCTTCGTTTAAAATAGTAGCGTATTGAGTTGCATCTAATAAATCTACTTTTCTCGAAACTGACTGAACACCATAATACTGATCAAATGTTATTTGTCCTGTTGCACCGCGTTTTCCTTTTTTTGTAGTTACCAAAACCACCCCGTTTGAAGCCTGTGAACCGTAAATCGCAGCCGAAGCAGCATCTTTTAAAACAGAAATAGATTCGATATCTGAGTTATTCAAATATGAAATATCTCCTGTAAGGATTCCGTCAACCACATAAAGCGGATTGCTTCCTGCGGTAGAACCTACACCTCTAATTACAACATTCAAACTTTCTCCCGGTTGTCCAGAAGTAGAAGTAATTTGAAGTCCGGCAGCTTGTCCCTGCAATGCCTGAAGCGCATTTGTAGTGTTGGTTTTGGTTAAACTTTCACCGCTAACCTGAGTTACAGCATTGGTTACTAAAGTTTTCTTTTGAGAACCGTACCCAATAACCACAACTTCTTTAAGTTCTGAAGTTTCTTCTTGTAAAGTAACCGTAATTGTTTTTTGAGTTCCTACGGTTACTTTTTGAGTTTTAAATCCAATAAAAGTAAATACAAGCACATCGCCTGTTTTTGCTTCTATTTTATAATTTCCATCAAAATCAGTGGCGGCACCAATTTTGGTTCCTTCTACTGCAACAGTCGCTCCGGGAATTCCCATTCCGTCAACAGCCGATATTACATTTCCACTTACAGATCGGGATTGCGCCTGAGCAAAACCCGACTGTAACATAAATAAGCTAAACAACAGCGTCGTACAAAACGAGAACACGGTTGTTTTCATACAATCTTTGCTTTTCATAGTAAATAAGAGTTGGTTTAAATTTAAGTTAGTTACGGTTTTTATTGATTAAAGTGTAAGTTACATAGAGAATGGTTTGTAGTGAATCATCAAATTATTTAAAATAGTTTCGACTGATTTTGTTTAGCATAAAATGGTTCTTTTAAAACTTATAGTCATACTGAACTTATCTTATGGTAAATTTGACTACAAGTGTAAAACTTTTTTTCTATTTTAGCAAAATATTAAGGTTATTTTTTTTTGATTCTGATTTATTGAGAGGTCTTTTTAGCAATACAACAAGAACTCTGACTAAATGGAAATAAAAGTTTCAGAAAAAACTTCCAATTATATTTTTGACTATCAAGCATTTAAACAAAAGAGAATTGTAGAATCATTTTTTTAGTAAAATTTAAATCACTGAATGTCAATTTTTTGCTTTGTTAAAAAAATATTAAGTAATCAAAAAAGACAGTTATGCATTTTATTTGTTTAATTTGTCAAAATTTATTTCGCACATGGATAATAAAGTAGATGCCGAATCTGTTGCAAAAAGCGAACAAAATGCAATGAATGCAATCACCATTGACTGTGTTGTTTTTGGTTTTGATGAAGGAAGTCTTGAAGTACTTTTGGTGCAGCACGCAGAGGGTATTAGTAAAGGAAAATGGGGGCTTCCCGGCGGATGGATTTATAAAAAAGAAAGTACAGATAGTGCCGCGCATCGTTTATTGAATGAACTTACCGGTCTTGATAATATTTATCTGGAACAGCTTAAGGCTTTTGGAGATCCTGATCGTTTTCCGCTTCGACGTGTTATTACTATTGGGTATTATGCTCTTGTAAAAAGAGAAGATTATAATATTAAAGCCGGTTTTACAGCCTCTGATGCCAAATGGTATAAGATCAACAGTATTCCGGATTTAATTTACGATCACAACGAAATTTTATCTTACAGTATACAAAATCTTCGTAACCGCGTTCGTCAGGCTCCAATTGGATTTAATTTACTGCCGGAAAAATTCACCTTATTGCAATTGATGCATCTTTATGAAGAAATCCTAGGAATTGAAATGGACAAATCTAATTTCCGAAGAAAAATTCTGCATATGAAATTATTGGTGGCTTTAGATGAAAAACAACAAGATGTTTCACACAGGGCTGCAAAACTTTATAAGTTCGATCCGGATATTTATAAGAAACTGACTGAAAAAGGATTCAATTTTGAATTTTAAAAAACGCTTATAAAAGCATAAAATGGCAATATCATCATCTAAAAAAAACTCACAAACAAATAGCAGCATTGCCGCGAATACTGTAACGCCCGAAATTGACGGCATTTCTGTGGACTGCGTTATTTTTGGTTTCAAAAAAGAAAGCCTCGAAGTTCTTTTGGTACAACATGCCGGAGGAGAAAGTGAAGGAAGCTGGGGATTACTTGGAGGCTGGATGAAAAGAGAAGAAAGCGCCGATGATGCCGCGCAACGAATTCTTTATGAGCTTACAAGTCTTGATAATATCTATCTAGAACAGTTAAAAGCCTTTACAAATCCAAGCCGTGTTTTAGATCGTCGTATTGTAACCATAGGATATTATACGCTTATAAATCAAGAGGATTATGATGTAAGGACAAGTCTCGATGTACGAGAAGCGAGATGGTGCAAGATTAAGGAAATTCCTAATTTAATATTTGATCATAACGAGATTTTAAATTTCAGTTTACTGCAGCTTCAAAACCGTGTACGACAGGCACCAATTGGTTTTAATCTTCTGCCGGAAAAATTTACTTTGCTGCAATTGATGCATTTGTATGAAGAAATTCTTGGAATTGAATTGGATAAATCCAACTTCCGAAGAAAAATTCTGCACATGAAATTATTAGCCGCACTTGATGAAAAGCAGCAAGATGTATCGCATAGAGCAGCAAAACTCTATAAATTTGACCCTGATATTTATAAAAAATTGACTGAAAAAGGTTTTAACTTTGAGTTTTAAAATACAAAAGAGGTATCAATAAAAGTTGATACCTCTTTTTTTTATACTAATTGTCTCTCACTATAAGCAAGTCAGGACACAGGTATAACCGTCGAGCATAGGGTAAGAACTTCCCTGACAACCCGTTGCAACCAAACCGTATCCTGAAGCACAAATGCTTTTAGGAACAGTAAATCTGCCCACAGGCGTTACGCCGCCTGTAATGTTTTTCATTTCCTCATTTGAAAGCCTGCCAAATTTAGCGGCAAGCAGCATGGTTTGTTTTTTCATAATTTGTTGGGGTTTAATTAGTAAATAATAAAAACTCAGTTATTTCATTCCAGGATCTATCTTGTGCACAGATAAACTCTAGGAAAAATAATTAAAAACCAAAGTCGACTAATCTTATGGTAATAATGACTACAAGTATAATCATATTTGGCTAAACCGACAATTATTCGCACAAAATTTACAAATTTATCAGCTAAAATTCATTTTTGATATTTTTTTAATAAACAACCATTCAAACAAGTCTATTAATAAAAACATTCTTCAACTTTTTTTCTCAAAGCCAGGTGCCGTTTAAAAAGCAATTGACAAGTTGAGGCATTGAAAAACAGCTTTTTGGCATCAAATCCCAAAATCCTGTAACTAAATTCCAGAATCCAAAACTTTGCGTTATCTTTGCCCCTTAATAAGACGCGTTAAAGCAATTGCTACAGCGCGCTTTACATCAAAAAAAATACTTAAAAACTCGTTAGAGAACTGATATATTAAAATGAAGAAGATTCGTAACTTTTGCATTATTGCACACATTGACCACGGTAAAAGTACACTGGCAGACCGATTATTGGGCGCTACTCAAACTGTTACAGCTCGTGAAGAAAAAGCACAATTGCTTGACAACATGGACTTGGAGCGCGAGCGCGGTATTACCATAAAAAGTCACGCCATTCAAATGGAATACACTTATAAAGGTGAGGAATATATCCTGAATTTGATTGATACTCCGGGACACGTTGACTTTTCATATGAAGTTTCGAGATCTATTGCTGCCTGCGAAGGTGCACTTTTGATTGTCGATGCGGCACAAAGTATTCAGGCGCAGACTATTTCTAACTTGTATTTAGCTTTAGAAAATGACCTTGAAATTATTCCGGTTTTAAATAAAGTAGACTTACCAAGTGCTAAC
This sequence comes from Flavobacterium sp. HSC-32F16, assembly GCF_024171645.1. Lineage (GTDB taxonomy): Bacteria > Bacteroidota > Bacteroidia > Flavobacteriales > Flavobacteriaceae > Flavobacterium. The sequence goes on from NZ_JALKAC010000005.1 coordinate 328,075, forward strand.
CCAGAAGAAGTAAGTGACGATATTATTGATTTATTAGGATGTAAATTAGAGGATATTATTCACGCTTCAGGAAAAACAGGTTTTGGTGTAGAAAATATTTTAGCAGCGATTATCGAAAAAATACCTGCTCCTAAAGGAAATCCTGATGAACCGTTGCAAGCTTTGATTTTTGACTCGGTTTACAATCCGTTTCGCGGGATCGAGGTAATCTTTAGAGTTGTAAATGGTGAAATCAAAAAAGGGCAAAAAATTAAATTCATGGCCACTGGCAATGAATATTTTGCTGACGAAATTGGAACTTTAAAATTAAATCAAGTTCCTAAAAATGTAATTTCCAGCGGTGATGTTGGTTATTTAATTTCTGGAATTAAAGAAGCCAAAGAAGTAAAAGTTGGAGATACATTAACAGATGCTAAAACGCCAACTACCAATATGATTACCGGTTTTGAGGATGTAAAACCAATGGTATTTGCCGGAATTTATCCTGTTGATACTGAAGATTATGAAGATTTGCGTTCTTCTATGGAGAAATTGCAATTGAATGATGCTTCGTTAGTTTTTACACCTGAAAGCTCTGCAGCGTTAGGTTTTGGTTTCCGATGCGGATTCTTAGGAATGCTTCACATGGAAATTATCCAGGAACGTTTAGAGCGTGAGTTCGACATGACGGTAATTACTACGGTTCCTAACGTTTCGTACTTAGCTTACACCAAAAAAGATCCTGAAACTGCATTTGTAGTAAACAATCCTTCTGATTTACCTGAACCTTCTCGTTTAGATAGAGTTGAAGAACCTTTTATAAAAGCAACAATCATTACAAAAGCTGATTTCGTAGGAAACGTAATGAGTTTGTGTATTGAAAAACGTGGTCAAATTACAAATCAAACGTATTTGACTACAGAAAGAGTTGAATTGAATTTTGATATGCCATTGGCCGAAATTGTATTCGATTTTTACGATCGTCTTAAAACAGTTTCTAAAGGTTATGCTTCTTTTGATTACTCTCCTATAGGAATGAGAACTTCGAAATTAGTAAAACTGGATGTTCTTTTAAACGCACAGACTGTTGATGCACTTTCTGCATTGATTCACGAAGATAACGCTTACAACATCGGTAAAAAAATGACCGAGAAATTACGTGAATTAATCCCAAGACAGCAATTTGATATTCCGATTCAGGCGGCAATTGGAGCTAAAATTATCGCACGTGAAACGATTAAAGCACTTCGTAAAGACGTTACCGCAAAATGTTACGGTGGAGATATTTCGCGTAAGCGTAAACTTCTTGAAAAACAGAAAAAAGGTAAAAAACGTATGAGACAAGTAGGAAACGTAGAAATTCCGCAAGAAGCTTTTATGGCTGTTTTGAAATTGAATGACTAGTTTTTTTTAGAGAATAGAAGAAAGAACAAGAATATAGACTAAACCCGATAACGAAAGTTGTCGGGTTTTTGTTTAGATTTTCGCAAGTGTTTTTAAAACATTAAATTATAAATCTTTGCTTTCCTTTTTCAATTTAGACACTACATATTTTACCAGAATTGCCGGACCGAAAGAAACAAATGCTGAGATTATAACTCTAACTAAGTCTGCTTCTACATTTTGCAAACAAGACCAATATAAAAATGGCATCATAACAGCCCCAATAACAAATCCTGCAATAGCAAGTAATCGTTTCTCTGGGAATCCAAAATAGCCTGATACAAAAGCCAATGCCACCGGAATTAAAGTTAAAAACAAATTGTTTTCTCCCAACACTGTATTAAAGACAGACGATATTATCATAATCGCTCTGAAAAATTCCTTTTTATCACTTGCTTCTTTTGCTTCTTTTACTTCATTTAAAAACTCATCTTTAAAACCAAGTACTACATTACTAACCAGCAAATCTGCAATATCAGGATGATATCCCAATCTTATTAAAGTTTTTATTTCATACTCACTGTCAAAAGTACCATTTCGCATTCTGTTTCTTAACTCTACTATCTGATCAATAGATAATTTATTATGCATTTATCATTCTTTTTAATTAACCAAAAGTATCAAAAAACAATAATTAATTTGACAATAAAAACAATTGCAATTTTGTTTTTTCTACATTAAAATCTAACCGTATTTATTACTCTTTATGTCCAAATAACTTATTCTATTGAATATTTTTATTCAAGTAGAGAACTTATCTGCAATAAAAAAAGTTAAAATACCTGCCAAAATAAACAGGTAAATACTTATAAAAAAGTAAGAATATTAACTCAATAGCTTCTTTTTTAATGCATATGCTTAGTATTCTTAGATGTTTTAGCATTAAAATATAATTTTAATCCTACAACTTTTAAAACTAATATTATGAAAACTAGATTTTTTATTATTTTATCAATGCTTACTTTTTCATTTGCAAATGCTCAGCAAGACGAAGTCGATTCTGAAATGAATTCTGCAAAAGGTGTTACCTTTCAAAAAGGGGATATGATTCTCGAAGGTTCTATAAAAATCAGTACTGGAGGCGAGAACGATTATTATGGATTCAGCCCAAAGTTTGGTTATCTATTGAATGATAAATTTGCCGTTGGAGCAAAAATAGATTACTCCAGCAATAAAGAAGAAGCAACTGGAATTAAAACCAATGTGTTTGGAATTGGAGGTTTTGCACGTTACTATTTCTTAGAATTAGACAAAAAGCGTTTAAAAACTTATGCTGAAGTTGGTTTGGGCTTTGGAAGAAATAAAATTGACACACCACTTGTTGGCAGCGATACAGACAACAGTTTAACTGCTGATATTAATGTGGGATTAAATTACTTTGTTACCAAAAATATCGCAGTAACTTTTGTTCTGGCAAATGTTTTGGCTTACAATAGTGTTTCTCCGGAAAATGGTCCATCATCTGATACTTTTCAATTAAATATCAATTTATTTGAAAATATCTTTGATCAGCCTCAATTTGGAGTTTTGTATAGATTTTAGATTCACACAGAAATCAAAGTTTAAAAAAACTGTCTCAATTTGGGACAGTTTTTTTATTTCTTTAAGCAGTAAACCTTTGTAACTTTGAACTTCTGAACTTTTGAACTAAAAAGAAAAATGCTCGACGAAACACCAAAACGATTTGATAGAATTGTTGCTATCCTGATTCAGTTACAATCTAAAAAAATTGTAAAAGCACAGGAATTGGCCGATCGTTTTGACTGCAGTTTAAGAACAATTTACCGGGATATTAGAACTCTTGAAGCTTCGGGCGTACCAATTTACAGTGAGGCCGGAGTTGGTTACGCTTTAATGGAAGGTTACCGATTACCGCCTGTTATGTTTACGCGTGAAGAAGTAAGCAGTTTTATTGCGGCTGAAAAACTGATGCAGAAATTTACAGATCCGTCTTTAGGAAGCCATTATGCATCGGCGATGTACAAACTGAAATCAGTATTAAGGAGTACGGATAAAGACTGGGTTTCGAACATAGAATCGAGAGTCGTAATGCAAATGCAGACTACTGAACCTATGTTTAACGATAATTCGCCCAATACGTTAGCCGTTCTTTTTGAAGGTATTGCCGAGAAAAAACAGATTTTATTGTCGTATAAAACTTTTGATAAAGACGAAACTACACAACGAAACATTGAACCGGTAGGTGTTTTTCATGATCATAATAATTGGTATTTTTTAGGTTATTGTCATTTACGAAAAGATTATCGTCAATTTAGAACAGACCGAATTCTGGGAATCAAAAAAACAGAATGTGATTTTACAATTGAACATGATTCTTTAGATTCCTATTTAACCAAAACTGAAACAATCCCTACAACAAAAGTCAGGGTTTTAATTGATAAAAAAATTGCAAGATATTTATCAAGCGAAAGAAAATATCACGGCTATATTTCTGAAAAAGAAACTGACGGAAAAATAGAAATGACGTTTATGTGCCGGGATATCGACAGCGGTTTTCCTCGCTGGTTTTTAATGTTTGGGGATTACGCCGAAATCCTGGAACCGGAAAGTTTAAAAACGCGCGTTCTAGAATTATTAGAAATAAATAGAAAAAGACTTTTATAAAAAAACTCCCGAGAGATTATCTTCGGGAGTTTTTTGTTTCTATTTCTGTTTCACAACATTGTAAAAATTATAATCTGTATTGGAGGCATCCGTAATTCCAATATTTCGTCCCATTGTTACAATCTGGCCTCTATGGTAAGTGCCGTGATTAATAACCTGAATTAGATATTCAGAAATGGGCAGTTCGCACTCAAACCACGGATTAATGATTTTAACTTCTTTATCCAAATCTTCTTCTGACAATGAATTAATAAGATGCTTCAATTTTGTTGATGAATTTAACAGTCCTTCAAATATCTCTTCTTTAGATAATTCATTTTCTGCTTTTTTTTCAGACATTGCAGTCTCTGAAATTACAGAAAACCAATATTCTTCGGTAGACCAGATATGATCGAGGGTTTTCATAATGGTTGAAAAACTCGAAGGAACTTCGGCATAAAGCAATTCATCTGACTTCGGCGAAAGCCAATTTACAAACTGCTGGTTTACCCATAAATTATAATCTGCATAATTGGACATTATCTTTTTTAAACTCATAGTCGTTAATTTTTAGTTTTTCTTGATAAAGTTATGAAAATCAAAATTTTATCTTTCCCAAAAAAATGGAGGTTCAATATTTAAAGCTCTTAAATATACATAAGCTTGTCCACGGTGATGTACTTCATTATCAATAAAATACAAGATATTTTGAATAACAGGAAATTCATATTGCCCAAAAAGGTTAAAAGTTTCGCTGAAATCCTCAATTGACAATTCTTCCCAATATTTATTGATTTCTTCTGTTGCCTTATCCCATTTTTCAAGATACTGTGCTTTAAAAATCAGTTTTTCTGCGCCTTCAGAAAATGGTGCAGTTTCTTTAGTTACAATTCCTTTCAAACCCGGAACCGCAATTGCTAAAAGTTCATCAACCAATTTTGCAAAAGGACGCATCCCTCCAATTGAAAATTCGAAGAAATCTTTCTCAGGAAAAAGCTCGATTAAACGACGAGTAAGTGCGCGGTGACCTTGCCAGTGTTTTAGTAAATCTTCTGAAGTAATTACTTGTGCTTCTAACGTTTTCATAATTTTTAAGTTTTTAAATTTCTATACTTCAAAAGTAAAATGCGTCGGTGACAACAGTTTGTCAGCAGGAAAAAATATTTTTTTAAAATATTTTTTCCTGCTGTAGAAACGCATCGCAGTACGTCTCTGCAATAATGCGTCTTTACAGGATAAATATTTTAGAAAAAGTTTAATCCAGACAGCTGTCGGGATAGTATCTCAGTTCCGATAGCTGTCGGGATAGCATCTTTAAAAAAAACCTTTGTACCTTTACGCCTTACAAACTTTGGAACTCAGAAAAAAATGATCGAAGATAAAAATCCGCAGCGTACCAGTTTAGCACAATTAGGCGAGTTTGGCTTAATTGACCACTTAACCCGAAATTTTGATGTTACTCAAGAATCTACTCTAAAAAGTATTGGCGACGATGCCGCTATTCTTGATTTTAAAGACAAAAAAGCCGTTATTTCAACTGATTTATTAATTGAAGGCGTTCATTTTGACCTGGCTTATATGCCATTAAAACATTTAGGCTATAAATCTGTAGTAGTAAACCTGTCTGATATTTGCGCGATGAATGCAAAACCGACTCAAATTACGGTTTCTGTTGCAGTTTCTAATCGTTTTCCGTTAGAAGCATTAGAAGAATTATTTGAAGGAATTACGCACGCAGCAAAAGAATATAAAGTAGATGTTGTCGGTGGTGACACAACCTCATCTCAAAAAGGATTAATTATCAGCATTACGGCAATTGGCCAAGCTGATGAAAATGAAATCGTTTACCGAAACGGTGCCAAACAAACTGATTTATTGGTTGTGACCGGAGATATCGGTGCGGCTTATATGGGATTACAGGTTTTGGAGCGGGAGAAACAAGTTTTTCAGGTAAACCCAAACAGTCAGCCGGATTTAGATCCTTATACTTATTTGGTCGAAAGACAATTAAAGCCGGAAGCAAGAACAGATGTTCGTACGCTTTTGCATGCTCTTGAAATTAAACCAACTTCAATGATCGACATTTCTGACGGGTTATCTTCAGAAATTATTCATTTGTGCAAACAATCAAAAGTGGGCTGTAATTTATATGAAGACAAACTTCCGTTAGATCCTCAGTTTATTTCGACTTGTGAAGAATTTAATATTGATAGTACAACGGTTGCTATTAACGGCGGAGAGGATTATGAACTCCTTTTCACGATTGATATTAATGATTTTGATAAAATAAAAGGGAATCCAAACTTTTCTATCATTGGCCATATGGCAGATGAAAGCGAAGGAGTTCATTTGGTAACCCGTGCCAATACTAAAATTGCTTTAAAAGCACGAGGATGGGATGCTTTGAGTGAGTAGTTTTCAGTCTCGAGTTTGAGTTCTCAGTTGAGATCCACATCAATATCCTAAAAGGCTTTAAAAAACCTATTAGGATATTTTTTTTGTTAATGATACTAATCTAAACTTCTAAAAAAGCCCTTTACTTTTTGCTTCTTTTACCAAGTCTTCATCTAAACCTGATCTAACTTTTAGCAATTCTTTAAGACTTACTCTTCTTTTTTCAATTTCGGTTAAGGAAATAGGGATATATTGCGGCATTTCCCAGAGTTCTGTTCCTTTTGATAAATGAAATAAAATCTGTTTATCAAACTCATCAATTTCTATTGAATTATGCGGCGACTGATTGAGCATTTTAACCACTGACTGGCTGTAGTATTTTTGGTTATTCATTACTTTATCAAAAGCCAAAAGCAGTTCGTCAAAAGTAAGGTCGTTTTTGATGACCAATCCGTTAGGATTAATGGTTCTTATAATTGTTTTTATCTTGAGCAGCTCTGTATACATTGTCAAGAGAATGATCTTGCAATAAGGCATTTTTTTCATGATAAGCTTAGCAAGGTCTTCGCCCGAAAAAAGATTTTTTTCTTCATAAGCCGGCATACTGATATCCAGAAAAGCGATTTCGAACTGCGGTGTGTTTTGATCTTCTAATAAATCATAAGCTGATCTGCAATCATGGGCTTGTGCTATTTCAAACTCATATTCGCTGGGTTTGTAACGGGTTATAGCATTTTTATATCCTTCAATTATAAAAGGATGATCATCCACAATTAAGATGTTGGGCTTAATTAATTCCGAAATTGGGGCTTTGAAATTAAATGTCATTTTTTTGCAGGTTAATTTTTTGATCAATTGGGACTTTTACAACAAGAAGCGTCCCTTCTCCTTTGGCAGATTTTATAGTAACTGTGCCTTTACATTCTGCTGCTCTATATTCTATATTATGCAAACCGATACCGTTTTTAGTACGTTTAACATTAAACCCTACTCCATCATCCATAATCGACAAAACTAAATGATCGATTTCACTTTTAAATTCTATTTTAATAGTATCAGCCTCGGCATATTTATTACAATTTTGAAGTGCTTCCTGGATTATTCTATATAAATTAATTTTTACAATGTTGTTTACAAGCTCCCATTTTATATGCGAATCAAAAGAAGTTTCTAATTTTGAAGAATGTGTATTTTTCTGACTATCAAATAGTTTATTTAAAATTACTACAAAATTATTAATTAATTCAGATTTTTCCCTATTTAAGTCATGCGAAATTTCACGAATGTCTTCTTCAATATATTTTAATTCTGCCAGGTATTTCTTTCTTTTTGAAGCTGCTTCTGCTTCATCAATTTTATCTAAGCTGTCTAAGCTGATTCTAACCCCAAACATTCGGCCTAAAACTCCATCGTGTAATTCCTGGGCTACCTTTTTCTTTTCTTTAATTCGGGTTAATTCGATTTCATTTTGCTGAGAAATCATCAAATTGTAAATATCTTCATTTGCAATTTGCTGTTGTTGTTTAAAAAGAAGTTCTCTGTTTTTTGCCTGCTGTGTTTTGTAAACATAAAAAAATAAACCAATCAAGGTGCAGATACTAAAAACATATATTAGAGTTTTGTTTTTTTCCTGCAGATTAGAATTTTGATCTTTTATTTCGTTGGTTTCATATTCAATTCTGGAGAATTTCTCTCCCATACTTCGTTCTGCTTTTAGCATTTTATCATTCAATTGAATATATTCTTTTGAATATTTTGATGCATTTTTGGGATCTACTATAGCTATTTGTTTGAGCGCATCTAAAGTATTTCTTATTTTACTTGTACTTCTGGATAAGTTTAAAGCTTGTTTTGAGAATTGAATTGCTTTCAAAGTATCTTTTTTAAAAGCATAATATTCAGACAAATGGATTTTATTTAATATAATACCTGATTCCTGTTTTAAACTATCCCTGATTTTCAGTGCATCATAAAACTGTTCTGGCAAACCATTTAAATCTTTGGATTTAAATTTAGAAAATGCTAAATTATCTAAAAGCATGGCATACAAAACAGGATTACCGTTAAAGAGGTCTTTTTGGTCTAAACCTCTCCGGAAATATTCTTTTGCTTTGCTAAAATTATTCATCCTTAAATAAACAAAGCCGATATTATTTAATGAAGTTGCTTTTAACTGAAGGTCCTCTGCAAGTGATTTGTCATCAAGTGTAATTAATGCTTTATTATGATATTCAAGCGCTTTTTCATATTCTTCACGTTGGTTATATATAATTCCCAATAAATTGTAACTATCATAAATATCCATTGCCCCGTCTTTTTCATCCTTTAATATCTTAAGGGCTTTAAAAACGGTTATTTCACTTTCAAAGAAATCACCTTCAATTAATTGAAGATCTGCCTTTGTTAAATACGTTTTTGCTAAATGAAAATTATCATTGGTCTCCAAATATATTTTCTCTGCCCGAAAATAATTTAAAAAAGCACTATCTGAAATTGCCTGCGATTGAAAATAATCTCCGATATAAGTATATGCTTTAGCAATATTGACAGAATCTTTACTGCTTATTGATATTTCTAAGGTTAATTTTGAGACATCATGAAATGATTTCCAATCACTCATATTAAAATAGCGGTTGGCTATTTTAAAAAGGTTTACTTTTTTAATAGAGTCGTCTTTCTGACTCTTTACAATATCAAATGCTTTTTGGTTATACTTTTGTTTATATTGAAAAGGCAGATCTACATCATTTGCCAAAGAAAAATAAATAGAAAGACTGTCTTCAGAAGAGCTTAAAGGTAAGTTTTTCTCTTTCTTGCTTTTATTTGTACAAGCAAATAAAACTAGAAATAAAAACAATAGTATCTGTAGGTGTCTTTTCAATTTATATTTTTGATTTTTATCAAAAATACTAAAACTATAAACACAAAAAAAAAGCTGCCAAAAAACTGACAACTTTTTCTTTATAATTTATTTGTGTTACTTAATTAGTCTAATTTTATTCTAGATTTTGTTAATTGACTATCAGATGCGAAACTATTTAACTGACCATTATTTAGATCAAATTGATTAGGTGAACTATATACATCTTGTTTTCTTTTATTTTTTCCATACTCTCCGCCAAGATCAATATCAATATCAATTCCAATTTTAGATTTAGAAGTTACCTGTGTTGGATTTGCAAAAGAAGTTGCTACCATTACTAAAGAAAATAATCCGAAAGTTAAAGCTGTTTTTTTCATGTTTTGAGGTGTTTTATTTTTTTATATTTATTTGGGGCTTAATGATTGTTTTGGTGTCAATCATGGTGTAAAACTAAGTCCGAAATCAAAAAAAATGTATATGAAAAAATCAGTTTATGGTAGATCGTACCCAATTGATAGTCAATGGATAGCAAATTCATGTAATCATCTAATTATTAGACTTCTAAGTAATTTCCTGCAGAAAAATCGGAGATAATTAAATCAACATTTGATTTATAAGTTTTCGAAAAAGGAATCTTTTTCGATGAGTTTTTTATGTAACAAATTGAGTTTCCGTTATGAATCCTTGCAATGTAATTTCGATTGATAATATAACTGTTATGAATTCGGATAAATGGATATGATAAAACCTGCTCAAAATGTTTTAAAGTTTTAAAAGCGGTTATCATTTCTCCCGAATTTAAGTAGATATCGGTCGAATTATTGTCTGCCTGAAAATAACTAATATCATCTGCATTTATATAGCGATGATCTCCGTACGATTTAATGCAGATTATAAGCGGTTTTTCAATAGTTTGACGCTCTTTTGCATGAGAAGTTACAACGACAGGCAATTCTTTCTTAAAATCAATTGATTTTGTTTCTTCTACCAGTCGGTTTAATTTTAAAACTGTTTTTAATAATTCAGTTTTAACCAACGGTTTTAATATGTAATCAAAAACACCGTATTTAATTGCATCAAAAGCGGCTTCTTTTTTTGAAGTTAAAACAACAATCCGTGGCATTACACTTAAAAAACGATGAAGTTCATTAATAAACAGAAGTGATAAATTGCTTGAAGAATGTGTGGGTTCGATTTCAAGAAAAACAATCGATGGTTTATATTCTAAAACTATACTTAAGCCGTCCTGATAATTTACAGCCGATGCCAGAAAAGACAATTCCGGAAAACCTTCTGCAATAGCTTGGGTTTTCGAAATACTTTCTGCGTCATCATCAATAATTATATACGAATACTTTTTCAATTTTAGTTTTATTGACTTTCTACGAATATAGGTGACTATTGTCTATTTAGATAATGATTTATCATGAATTCGCTTAAAAAATAGATTCTGCACTTTTATTCGCAATTAAAAATACATTTTTCATTGTTTTAAATATTTCATTGTTAACAGATTACAATCAAATGTTAACACATAAGGATGAAATACAAAAATTACCGACGAAATACATTTTTTTAAAATTAAAAAATCCCAAACTCTTTAAGGAATTTGGGATTTGTATGTTGTAATATCTTAAAATTACATTTTCATTAACCAGTTTTTCATCGAAACTTCGTTTTCAATAATATCTTTTAAATCAGCTATTTTTACACGATCTTGTTTCATTGTATCTCTATGACGAATCGTTACCGTTTCGTCTTCAAGAGTTTGATGATCTACTGTAATACAAAATGGCGTTCCTAATGCATCTTGTCTTCTGTAACGACGACCTACTGCATCTTTTTCATCATAAGAAACATTGAAATCCCATTTTAAATCTTCGATAATTTTCTTTGAAATTTCTGGCAGGCCATCTTTTTTGACTAATGGTAAAACCGCTGCTTTTGTTGGTGCTAAAACTGCCGGCAATTTTAGAACAGTTCTTGTAGAACCATCTTCTAAAGTTTCTTCTTGTAATGATGTTGCAAAAACAGCCAGGAACATACGATCTAAACCTACTGAAGTTTCTACTACGTATGGCACGTAGTTTTCATTTAGTTCAGGATCAAAATATTGCAGTTTTCTACCTGAATATTGTTCGTGTGCTTTTAAGTCAAAATCAGTACGAGAGTGAATACCTTCTAACTCTTTGAAACCGAATGGAAAATTAAATTCAATATCTGCCGCAGCATTTGCATAATGCGCTAATTTTTCATGATCATGAAAACGGTAATTTTCTTTTCCTAATCCTAAAGACAAATGCCAGTTTAAACGAGTTTGTTTCCAGTGTTCGTACCATTGCATTTCTTCTCCCGGGCGCACGAAAAACTGCATTTCCATTTGTTCGAATTCACGCATACGGAAAATGAATTGTCTTGCGACAATTTCATTTCTAAAAGCTTTACCGGTTTGAGCAATTCCAAAAGGAACTTTCATACGACCTGATTTCTGAACATTTAAAAAGTTTACGAAAATACCCTGCGCTGTTTCCGGACGTAAATATAAATCCATTGCAGACTCTGCAGAAGCACCTAATTTAGTACCAAACATTAAGTTGAACTGTTTTACATCTGTCCAGTTTCTGGAACCTGTTTCAGGATCAGCGATTTCAAGCTCTTCGATTAAAGCTTTTACATCTTCAAGATCTCCATTTCCTAAAGAACGTCCTAAACGCTCTCTGATTTCTCTTTCTTTAGCAAAATATTCAACTACTCTGGCATTTGTAGTTACAAATTCCTGTTCGTTGAATGCATCACCAAAACGAGCTTTTGCTTTTTCGATTTCTTTTTGCGCTTTCTGGTGAATTTTTTCAGCAAAATCTTCCACTAAAACGTCAGCTCTATATCTTTTTTTAGAATCTTTATTATCAATTAACGGATCATTGAATGCATCTACGTGGCCTGAAGCTTTCCAGGTAGTTGGATGCATTAATATTGCAGCATCAAGGCCGACAATATTTTCATTCATCTGAACCATTGATTTCCACCAATATTCACGGATATTCTTTTTTAATTCGACACCATTTTGTGCATAATCATACACTGCACTCAATCCATCGTAAACTTCGCTTGACGGAAAAATAAATCCGTACTCTTTTGCGTGCGAAACCACATTCTTAAATAAATCTTCTTGTTTTGCCATAGTAATGCAAAAATATAAAAAGTACTTATAAAAAAAAGAAAAATAAAAAAGATTGAAGCTCAAATTTGATTAGTTTTGTAACTAAATTCTTTCTATTTGTGTTTAATTTCATTATTGATCTGTTTTTTCCTAAAGTCTGCTCTGGATGCCACTCTGTTTTAATGACTAACGAAATGGTTTTATGTACAAACTGCCGACATGAAATGCCTCTAACACAATATTACTTAGACTCAAATAACCAAGCTGTCAAAAAGTTTTATGGTAAGGTTGATGTTGAACATGCATCTGCTTTTTTATATTTCAACAAAAAGGGTATTGTTCAGGAACTCATTCACAATTTAAAATACAAAGGTCATGAAGAAATTGGAACGGTTCTGGGAAACTGGTATGCAGAAGATCTGAAAGAACTAAAACTCGAAAACACTTTTGATGCTGTAATTCCGGTACCGCTTCATCCCAGAAAATTTAAAGAAAGAGGTTATAATCAAGTTACAACATTTGGAAAAGCTTTGGCTGAAAGCTTAAAAATTCCTTTTGATGATACTGTTTTATACCGAAAGAAATATTCTAAAACGCAGTCAAAAAAGAATCTTTTAGGAAGATCTGAGAACATCGAAAACATTTTTGATGTTTATGTATCAGAAGAAAATCAAAACAAACATTTTTTAATTGTAGATGATGTTTTAACGACCGGAGCAACTCTCGAAGCTTGTTCTCGCGCTTTATTAAAAATTTCGGGAGCAAAAATCAGCATTGTATGCATGGCGATGGCGAACTCTTAAAACCAAATTCCAATAAAAAAATTCCAAACACCAACATAAAAAATTGGCATTTGGAATTTAAAATATTGAGGTTTATATCTCTTAATTTAAAATGATTTTCTTCACCGTTCTTTTGTCACCGTCAATAATTGTCAGGAAATATACTCCTGATGAAGAACCTATTGGCAATGTGATTTCTTTTCTAAAATTATCTGCATGTTCAAAAGATTCAAAATAAACTGTTTTTCCCAGAATATCGTGAACATATATTTGTACGCCGGCTTTTGACTGACTCTTGAATTCTACTGCAAAAGTTCCTTTACTTGGATTTGGATATGAAATCACTTCTTCAGTTACAGGTGTATCAACGCCTAAAGTAAAGGTTTGATTACAGATATTTATTGCAGCCGAATTTATGGTGCCAAAACTTCCCACAACGGCATCACGAACTCTTAACGTCCAGTTTCCTTCTGGATTTTCTCCATTAAAAACGCTTAACGCATCTATTGGAAGAACAATCTGACTTGTTGTGGTTGAACATTGTAAATTAGATCCGGAATCGTCAAATTGCAATGCCAAAGTTGAATTTGTGCTGGCGCAGCCTCTATTAAATAAACGAACTACAGTTCCTTTTGGACTTACAATTTGAATTTCAAGATCGGAAAATCTTGCATGTGTAACATTGATTGAAACATTTACATTAGATATTGTCCCTGTGGATGAAGGAACGGCAATGTTTCTTGTTGTAAATGAAGTTCCGTATGGAATATTAAAAGAACTTCCGAAACTATAATCATTACAGCTTGTTGTTGAAGTGTAGCCAATTGCAAATGATTTGCTATTTAATGCATAATAAATATTAGCAGTTGGTTCAATCAAAATTCTAGAGTTCGTTGCAGCTTCAATACTTTCAGGAATTAGTACGGTTTCTGAGCCATCATTAGCTGTTGCTGCTGCGAGAATGATTGGAAAAGTTAAACCTCCATCTGTAGATAATTTAATATTTACCGTTGATGAACCTTGAAGGGTATTGGTATTATTAACACTCCATGTAATATTTTGATATGATCCTTGCTGCCAGCTTACGTTATCAATATTTTGAGAAGTTACTGCAAAAGGTCCTGCAGAAGGTGTTACAGTTACTACCATTCCATCTGTATTGGTTTGAGCATTCCCTAAAGCACCATTATCTCTTCCTGTTAAAGTAAAATTTAATGTTCTGGCAATCGACGAAACAGATTCCCAAGTTGTAGTAAGTTTATTTTGAAGTACAGAATTAAAACTTGGCATATAACGAACAGGAGAACTACCCGGCGCTACAGACCTAAATAACGGACCATTTGGTTTTGTCGCATACGTAATACTATTATCACCAGAAGTCGATGTTGCATTATCATTTTCTTCCCAAGTATAAGTAAGCGTATCAGCACCTGAACCAGTTCCGGTTAAAACAAATGGTGTACTGATTGGAATTGTAAAATCGACACCGGCAATAATTGTTGGCGGATTATTGGTTATATTAGTACTAACCGGACAACTTTTTCCTGCAAGGTTATTTTGTATTTGAAGAATACTGGCGTATGCAAAATAGTCATCTGAATTATCTTGTATATCATAATCATCTGTTACACCGGCATATCCCATAATAGTAGAACCGCTTCCTGGTTCAACACTAACTCCTGTACCTTCAATATCGTAAGAAAATGTATGATTAGCTCCTAATTGATGACCAATTTCATGAACCACAAAATCTACATCAAATGTATCTCCTTTAGGTATTGCATTTGATGGAGAGGTATAGGCACTTCCTTTTCCTATTACATTTGACTGGCTTGGACTCACACAAACACAACCAATACATCCCGCATTTCCTCCTCCACCGGAAGCTCCAAATAAATGACCAATATCGTAGTTGCCTTCACCAATTACGTTTGTAATTGTAGTTTGAACTTCTTTACTCCAAAAATCATTTCCATCTGTATCTGTAGAAGTTCCTTTACTTGCATTCGAATAAGGATCTGTAGAAGTATCTGTATAAATTAGGGCATCGCTGTTTGCAATTAAAATTAATTGCACTGCTAAATCTTTATTTAAAATCCCGTTAACTCTTGTTAAGGTAGCATTCATTCCTTCTAATGCCCCGGCTTTTGTGCCTCCAAAAAAAGCAGTATATTCTGCTGTGCAAGATAATGCCAAACGCATTGTTTTAAACACTTTATTGTTTGAACTTGTTTTTGCTGTTTTTGAAGTATTATCATTTTGCGAAACCAAGTCTGTAGTTTTACAAGATAGTTTTGCTTTTGAGAATTCACTTTTTGAAGAAAACAAAACATATTCTGTTTTATTATCTGGATTTTCTTCTATAAACTCAGTTGCTTTATCAGCTCGAAAAACCATGGTTTGCAAGCCTTTTGGAGAAAAACTAAAATGAATTTTTGCCGATTTATCATCTAAACCAGTTCCTTCATACGCTCTGATTTCCGGATATTTTGCCTGAAGCTGGGGATCAAAGTTTGAAGATTCCCAAACTTGAAATCTTTCTAAGATCCCTTTTGAATTAGGAATTGTAATTTCAGAACGACTGTTTTTTGATTGCTTATTTGTTGTAGATGAAAGTTTTGCTTTTAAAAAATCTGTGTTTAATCGATAATACAATTTATCAGGATCGTCAACATCTGCCTGTTTTTTTAAAGACGAAACAGAACTCGATCGCTGCCATACATCATCATTTTGAGCATGAAGTTCTACACAACAAAATATAAAGATTAAAAAGAGTAGTTGTTTTTTCATACTTAAAGAGGCTTTTATATATATCAAAATTAATAGAATTAAATCAAATTCTTACATGCAAACGACAATTAACGTTTTTTAATCGACGAATCAAATGATTTTTCGACAAAAGAAAGGGAATCTTCTTAAAAAATCAATTCCACAAGGCACAAAATTTAAAATAGATACTATAAATTTGCAGCATCTTAAATAATTTGTTTTGAAGCTCTTTCATTCTATAAACGATTTCCATACGACCAAGAAAACAATTTTAACTCTTGGAACTTTTGACGGCGTACATATTGGTCATAAAAAAATTCTGGAAAGAATTACGGAAAATACCGAAAACGGAAAATATGAAAGTTTAGTGCTTACTTTTTTTCCGCATCCAAGAATGGTGCTGCAGGAAAAATCAGAAATAAAACTTTTGAATACGATTTCTGAAAAAACAAAACTTTTAGAAGCTACCGGAATTGAAAATCTGGTTATTCATCCTTTCGACGAAAGCTTTTCCAGACTTACGGCAGAAGAATTTGTGCACTCCATTTTAGTAGATCAATTTCATATTCAAAAAATAATTATTGGACACGATCATCGTTTTGGAAGAAACAGAACGGCAAATATTGACAATTTAATTGCTTTTGGGATTGAATATGGTTTTGAAGTTGAACAAATATCGGCCGAAGAAATACAAGATGTTTCGGTAAGTTCTACTAAAATCAGAAAAGCGCTTAATGATGGAAATATGGCTTTGGCCAATGAATATTTGGGCTACGACTATTTTTTAACGGGCGAAATTGTAAAAGGAAAACAATTAGGAAGAACAATTGGTTTTCCTACCGCTAATATTCAAATTAATGAAGAGTACAAATTGATTCCAAAAAACGGCGTTTATGCAGTTCGAACTTTAATTAATGAAAAGGAAGTTTTTGGAATGATGAATATTGGTTTTAATCCAACTGTTAACGGACAAAAACAAACTATTGAAGTGAATCTTTTTGATTTTGACGCTGACATTTATGGTGAAAAAATTGAAGTTTCGTTGCTGCAATATCTTCGCGAAGAGCAAAAATTCGGTTCAATTGATTTGTTAAAAGCGCAGTTAAATCAGGACAAACAAAATGCTTTGGCCTTTGTAAGCAAAATTCAATAAAGTTTCAAAAAACACTTTTACTTCTTTTTAGATCATCGTAGTTATTTTTTTAGTAAATTTGATATAGAACTCTGTTTTTCAAATATTTACTATTAACTTCTTTAAAAATAACCACTATGAAATTACCTAAAGAAATTACAAACGGTTTTTTAATATTCCTCGGAATTGGCATTTATTTTTTATTGATGAATGTATTAGGCTTAGCAGATTTATTCTACCTGCGTACTCTTAACGTATTCTTTATATTTTATGGCGTAAACAGGACTATGCAAATGAATCTTCATGAAGGGGAAACAAATTTTGTATCCAACGCGGTTTCTGCAATGGCAACTTCTGTCGTTGGTGTATCTCTAAGCGTTTTTGGATTGTTAGTGTACAGTTACGCCCGAGGCGGTGATGCTTATGTCGAAACATTATCAAAAACGTTTATGTTTGGAGGAAATCCCTCTGTACCCACTTATTGCATCTGCCTGCTTTTTGAAGGACTTGCTTCTTCGGTAATTGTTACTTTAATGATGATGCTGTATTGGAATAATAAATATGCTGCCGATTGATTAAATCAAAATAAAACCAGTATTTAGGCGTTTTAAAATCATAAAATTTATAATTATATGATTTTAAAACGCTTTTTTTATGAAATTATTTAACAAATATTCATTTACATTAGTCAATGTTGTTGATTCAAAAATTTAATTACATTTGAAGCTTCAAAACAAATTTATCCATGAGCATGATTACAAAACACAACTGGACAAAAGAAGAAATAATCTCAATCTACAATAAACCGTTGATGGATTTACTTTATGAAGCTGCAACAATTCATAGACTGCAGCATGATCCAAATGTAGTTCAGGTATCTACTCTGCTTTCTATAAAAACCGGAGGATGTCCGGAAGATTGCGGATACTGCCCACAAGCTGCAAGATATAATACAGGAGTTGAAGGAAATGATTTAATGACTGTAAGTCAGGTAAAAGCACAGGCTTTACGGGCTAAGTCTAACGGATCTTCTCGTGTCTGCATGGGAGCAGCCTGGAGAAATGTTAAAGATGGTGAAGAATTTGATCAGGTATTAGAAATGGTTCGTACCATCAACAAACTTGATATGGAGGTTTGCTGTACTTTAGGAATGCTTACTGAAAATCAGGCACAACGTTTGGCAGAAGCTGGATTATATGCTTATAACCATAATTTAGATACTTCTGAAGAATATTATAAAGATGTAATTTCAACACGTGGTTTTGAAGACCGTTTACAAACCATAGAAAATGTTCGTAAAACCAATGTTACGGTTTGCAGCGGCGGTATTATTGGAATGGGTGAAAGCATAGAAGACAGAGCGGGAATGCTTGTGGCACTTTCAACTTTAAATCCGCAGCCGGAATCTGTTCCGATAAATGCATTAGTTGCTGTTGAAGGAACCCCAATGGAAGAAGAAAAACCAGTTGAAATCTGGGAAATGATACGTATGGTGGCCACTACCCGAATTGTAATGCCGGAAACACAGGTTCGTTTATCTGCCGGAAGGACCAATATGTCACGCGAAGGTCAGGCAATGTGCTTTTTTGCCGGAGCAAATTCAATATTTGCAGGAGATAAATTATTGACTACTCCAAATCCTGATGTTAACGAAGACATGAAAATGTTTGAGACCTTAGGAATGACCGCTCAAAAACCTTTTATTAAAATAATGCAGCCTAAAACGGTTGAAGCCGTCGATTCGCAATTTGTACAGTTAGGTGAAAAACCAAAATGGTCAAGACCGGGACATACAATTGAAAGAAATGTTGAAGCTTCGATCAAATCAAAAATTTAGTCGAAAGAGTTAATAATTCTGAATAAATATTTTTAAATTGCTTATAACAAGAGTTATAAGCAATTTTTTTTATTTATAAAAATGAAATTAAAACAAATAGAAAGGGTACAAAAAATCTCAAAGAGTGATTTTATTTCCCAATATGTAAAGAAACAAATTCCAGTTGTTGTTGAAGAGTTAACCGAAGACTGGCCGGCTTATGAAAAATGGAAATTATCGTACATCAATAAAATTGCTGGTGATATAACTGTTCCTCTATATGATGACAGACCTGTCAATCATGAAGAAGGTTTTAACGAAGCTCATACCAAAATGAAAATGAGCGAGTATATCAATTTATTAGAATCAAAACCTACCAACTATCGCATCTTTCTTTATAATTTAATGAAAGAAGTACCTGTATTGAAAAACGACTTTTTATGGCCGGATATTGGTTTAAAATTAGTTAAACAATTACCAATGTTATTTTTTGGCGGAGAAAATGCCAGAGTATTTATGCATTATGATATTGATTATTCGAATATACTGCATTTTCATTTTCATGGAGAAAAGCAATGTATGCTTTTTGCACCAGATCAGTCAAAATATATGTACAAGGTACCGCATGCATTAATTTCCAGGGAAGACATTGATTTTGATAATCCGGATTATGATAAATTTCCAGCTCTTCAAAATGCTGAAGGATATATCACAAATCTTAAACATGGAGAAATGTTGTATATGCCAGAAGGTTATTGGCATTATATGAAATATTTAACGCCGGGATTTTCTATGAGTCTTCGTGCTTTTCCAAAAAACATTTCCCATTTATCAAAAGCAGCGTACAACATTTTTATCATGCGTTATTTTGATATTATGATGCGAAAGGTAAAAGGTCAAAAATGGATTGATTATAAAAATGATAAAGCAATTCAAAACACCAATCAAAACCTGCGAAAGAGCGCTTGAATATAAATTTTAAATAAAAGACCAGCCGCAGTTTGAAATTCTGCAGCTGGTTTTTTTATTTCTATTTCTTAATTAAAAACAATTTTCTTAGTCACGATATTTCCGTTTCCTAAAGTTACTTTTACAATCAAAACTTGATTTCCTGATTGAAAGTTTGAAATCTGCAATTCTGCATTGTCTATTTTTTTATTGTTATAGAGCAGTTTTCCTGACACATCAAAAATTGAAACTTCCTTCATTACATCTGACACAGCGTTCAATCGTATATTTTTATCTTTTACAGAAGCATAAAAACTATTATTCTGATTTTCCAAATCATCAACACCAAGAGTAGATCCACTGCCATATCTTATAAGAAATCGTTCAGGAAAAGTCCCGATGGCCGTGGTAAAATTATAATTACTTGCCTGAAGATTATGGATTGTATTCGTTACTTTATCTTCCAGATAAATAATCTTATTGCTCAAAACACCATCTGTATGATCAATTGCTATTGTAAACTGACCTGCTATAGCGGATCTATAGCCTAAAGGAATTACATCAGATTCATTAAAAGGCAGTGCTCGTCCTTGAATTACTAATTTTTGACCTTCATTAATACTATAAAAGTCCAGATAAGGATTGCCATTGAAAGAAATTGCATCGTAATTATGATCCCAGAAATTGGTTGCTCCCTCAATGTAACCTATTAATAATTGTTTAAAAGCTCCTTCAGTATTGGTAAGATTCAGCCAAACTCTATGTCTTTCTAATTCTGTTGTTTTACTACTGTTATTTGTTTTGAAAAACTGGCTATTACTTCCTGGTACTCTCATTGTATTGGTAAAAACCGCTGGAGAAGTTGTTTTAGATTTTGCAAAGAAAGCCTGCCCAGCTGCGATATACCCCAAAGGAGCTGCCTGGTTTCCTGAACTTCCGGCACCTTGACCTGAAAGTGATCCTATAACAGTACTGCCGCTGATATTGTAAATTGCATAATCAGCAGAATTATATTTATATGCTGTACCAACGCCGCCATTTGATGGAGGTGTATTATGGGTCCAAAAGTACAAAGTACCATATAAATTAGCCTGATTATCAAAAATAAACTGATCTGCATATATTGCTGATGGATAAGGATTTCCTATTAAATTAAACCTATCTGGTCCAACTAATGGAACTGAAATTGAGCCATTGTTAGGAACACCTTCAAATGAAACCACTTGAATAGCAGGAGAAACAATATCAAAATTTTGCGGACCTCTAACACTATACCCTTGGCCTTGAGCCATTTCAAGAACACCTCCATAACTAATCACCCAGCTGGCATTAGGATTATAACTCGTATATTTATCCGCCAATGTGTTAGGAGATAAATCATGCAGAGTATAAGCCGGTGTTCGAACAATTGGTGATGACCAATAAGTATAATCATATCGGCGTGTTGAAGTATTTCTTTTATAAATAATATTTCCTGTATTTATTGCATTAGTTGTCTGCAGCAAACTTGAATTATTTTCAAAGGTCAACGTTCCATCACTATTAGTAACTGCATTTGTGATTGTTAAAGTATGATTAGAATTTATAGTAACATTTACTCCAGAATCTACCGTACAAGAACAACCGCTCAAGTTACCCGTTGTTGAATAATCACCTGTAAATCTAATAGCGTCTGTGATAACGGGTTCACTACCTTTAGACCATGATGTCCCATTCCATGTGTTAGTTGCTGGAGCTAAAATTTCAACACTAGAAGTAGGCGATGAAGGACAAATTGAATTTTCATGGATAGTAAAAGTGTAAACTCCTGGTGCTAAATTAGGTACCGTAAAACTGGCACCTGTTCCTGTATAAGTCTGCTGCAAAGTTCCGTTACTTTGAGTAATTGTCCAATTTACGGATGCTATTAAACCATCTAAAGTTATACTTCCTGTAGGAGTGACACAAGTTGGCTGTACAACTGTACCTAAAGTAGGGGTAACTGGTTTTGGTTCAACATCAATTCTGGTTTCAATTGAATAGTCTTCAGGACACGTCCCATTTTTTATTACAGCTCGATAACTCGTACTTGTAGTTAAAATTCCTGGCTGATATGTATCTGCCGTATGGTTTATTGTCTGCCAGACATATGGTATCGCTTCTGCATATTCCCATCGAACAATTGTACCCACATAATCATTTAAAGTTAATAAAGGACTTGGACTGCCAGCACAGATATGTGTTCCTCCATGCACAACACCACGCTCTGTTTTTATAATAGTTGTTGTACTGCTTGCACTTGTTACAGATGCACAGCCAGTTGTAGTGTAGCCAACTGTAACCGTTTTATTACCAATCGTATGCCAATGTAAGGTTACGGTATTACTAGCGGCAGACAAATCTCCCGAAATTATATCATAATCTATACCTTGTGTTCCAGGAACTGTCCAAATGTAATTGGTTTGTCCGGATTGAGTAGTATAAGCTGCATCTGCATCTACACAAACAGAAGCTGCGGGTGAGACTGTAAATGTTGGTGTTGGAATTGGGTTAATAGTAAGCGTTGTAGATCCTCCTGTAAATCCTGTAGTTCTGGCACAAGAATTTGAATCTGTAACTGAAACTAATACATAGTTAGTTGTACCTGTCACAGGACTTGTGAAAGGTGTAAATGCACTCCCGCTCACAACTCCTGTTGCAGTTCTGTTTGCACTGCCGTTTTCTGTATACACTATTGTGAAAGGACCTGTTCCAGCTGTTGATGTATAAGTCAGCTGGCCAGTGCCGGATCCGCATAGCGGACTCACGGCGCTCAAAGTTCCCTGTGGTAAAGGATTAACGACAATCTGTGACGATCCTCCTGTAAAGCCTGTACTTCGAATACAAGAATTTGAATCTGTAACTGAAACTAATACATAGTTAGTTGTACCTGTCACTGGACTTGTAAAAGGCGTAAAAGCACTTCCACTCACAACTCCTGTTGCGGTTCGGTTTGTTCCGCCATTTTCTGTATAAACAATTGTGAAAGGCCCCGTTCCAGCTGTGGAGGTAAAAGTGAGCTGGCCTGCACCTGATCCGCATAATGGGCTCACGGCACTTAAAGTTCCTTGTGGTAAAGGATTAACGGTTATAACAGCTGAACTTCCTGTAAAACCCGAACTTCTTATACAACTATTTGATCCCGTTACTGAAACTAATGCATATGTGGTCGATGCGGTTACAGGAGTAGTAAAAGGTGTAAATGCACTTCCACTAACAACTCCCGACGCTGTTCTGTTTGCCCCGCCATTTTCTGTGTAGACAACAGTAAAAGGACCTGTTCCAGCTGTGGATGTAAAAGTCAGCTGGCCGGCGCCTGATCCGCATAACGGACTCACGGCGCTCAAAGTTCCCTGCGGTAATGGATTAACGACAATCTGTGACGATCCTCCTGTAAAACCAGAATTTCGAATACAACTATTTGCATCCGTAACTGAAACTAAGGCATAAGTGGTCGATGCGGTCACAGGACTTGTAAAAGGTGTAAAAGCACTTCCGCTCACAACTCCTGTTGCGGTTCGGTTTGTTCCGCCGTTTTCTGTATACACTATTGTGAAAGGACCTGTTCCGGCTGTTGATGTATAAGTCAGCTGACCAGTGCCTGATCCACATAATGGGCTCACGGCACTTAAAGTTCCCTGCGGTAAAGGATTAACGGTTATGACAGCTGAACTTCCTGTAAAACCAGAATTTCGAATACAACTATTTGCTCCGGTAACTGAAACTAAGGTATAAGTAGTCGATACGATGACAGGAGTAGTAAAAGGTGTAAATGCACTTCCACTAACAACTCCCGACGCTGTTCTGTTTGCCCCGCCATTTTCTGTGTAGACAACAGTAAAAGGACCTGTTCCCGCTGTGGATGTAAAAGTCAGCTGGCCGGCGCCTGATCCGCATAGCGGGCTTACGGCACTTAAAGATCCCTGCGGCAATGGATTAACCGTTATAGCCGCTGAACTTCCCGTAAAACCAGAATTTCGAATACAACTATTTGCATCCGTAACTGAAACTAAGGCATAAGTGGTCGATACGATGACAGGAGTAGTAAAAGGAGTAAAAGCCGTTCCGCTTACAACTCCCGACGCTGTTCTGTTTGTTCCGCCGTTTTCTGTGTAGACAACAGTAAAGGGACCTGTTCCCGCTGTAGATGTAAAAGTCAGCTGGCCGGCGCCTGATCCGCATAGCGGACTCACGGCACTTAAAGATCCCTGCGGCAATGGATTAACCGTTATAGCCGCTGAACTTCCTGTAAAACCAGAATTTCGAATACAACTATTTGCTCCGGTAACTGAAACTAAGGTATAAGTAGTCGATGCGATGACAGGAGTTGTAAAAGGCGTAAAAGCGGTTCCGCTTACAACTCCCGAAGCTGTTCTGTTTGTTCCGCCATTTTCTGTGTATACAACAGTAAAAGGACCTGTTCCCGCTGTAGATGTAAAAGTCAGCTGGCCGGCGCCTGATCCGCATAACGGGCTTACGGCACTTAAAGATCCCTGCGGTAAAGGATTAACTACAATAGAAGCCGAGCCGCCTGTAAAACCAGAACTTCTTACACAATTATTTGCTCCTGTTACTGAAACTAATGTATAAGTGGTCGATCCGGTAACAGGAGTTGTGAAAGGTGTAAAAGCTGTTCCGCTCACAACTCCCGACGCTGTTCTGTTTGCCCCGCCGTTTTCTGTGTAGACAACAGTAAAGGGACCTGTTCCCGCTGTAGAAGTAAACGTCAATTGGCCGGCGCCTGATCCGCATAGCGGACTCACGGCACTTAAAGATCCCTGCGGTAAAGGGTTGACGGTTACAGTCGTTGCAGTAGAGTTGTCAGATGTACAAACTCCACTTTGAATTACAGCCCTAAATTGGGTTGTTTGGGTTAAAGCTCCTGAAGTATAAGTTGCAAGAGTGTTTGGAATATCCGTGAATGTAGAAAAAGAATCTGTAGAAGACTGCCATTTTACAATTGTTCCCGTATAATTGGCTACTGTTAGTAGAGGACTTGTTGCTCCAGAACAAATTGGAGTTCCTCCTGTTACATTTCCTCCAACTGATGGAGGTGACACAGTTACATTTATATTAGTTGACACATTAGTTGAACAAACGCCTGAGCTTAAATTTGTAACCGCAATGTTACTTGTACCAGCTGTTGTTAAACCTGGTACTATAAAAGTACCCGTACCTGCAAAGCCCGGAAGTATAGTCATTGTCGCAGTTAAATTTGAAGCCGCTGGAATACTGCGGTTATATGTAACCGTATATATCCCTACTGGTAATGAAGCTGCAGCTGCTGTTAATGTCACAGTAGCATTTCCTAAAGAAGTACAAGCTCCTGTTGCTGCAATGTTCGTTATACCATAAGTGGGACAAGTGAAAACAACATTAACCTGACCACGAGCACCGGCTCCTCCATTTTGTGCAGTTGAAGCACTAACAGCGCCGCCGCCGCCGCCGCCAAATTCACCTCCTGCATTACCCGGCAGAGTTGTCAATAATACTGTAGGATGACCGGCACCTCCTACGCCACCGGCAGCTCCGGGATTAGGCGTACCTCCATATCCACCAGTTCCTGAACCAAGCAAAAGTCCTAAAAGTACACTTCCTCCATTTGTTCCATTGCCTCCTGCTGTAATAGTACTTCCTTTTGAAGCTGCTACTGTTCCACCAGCACCACCGGTGCCACCGTTTCCATTACCTCCGGCACCTCCAGCGGCATAAATAGATCCGCTTAATTCCGTGATTGTAGAATTCCCTCCAGGATTACCATTTCCTGTTGAAACTCCACCTCCGGCACCCACCACAACATTTAAAGTGTTTCCTGGTGTAACAGCAATGTTAGCTTGAGTCGCATAGGCCCCGCCGCCGCCGCCGCCGCCGCTTCTTCCATTTATTGCTGTTGGAGAAGCTCCTCCTCCAGAACCGCCGCCACCCCATGCCGTAACACTAATTTGAGTTACACCCGCAGGAACAATCATAGATCCGCTGCTGGTAAATGGAGGCTGCTGCGCCCAAATGGAAAAATAAAGAAAGAAGAATAGAAGAGAAAGTTTTGCTTTTGAACACGAAATTTTAGAATGAAAATTCGATAAAGAAAAACGAAAATTTAAAAATTGAGGGAAAATAAACGAGGCAGGTAATTTTTTTTTCATCGTGGTATTTTTTAAATTATATAGAAAATCTCAAAATCAAAACTTTGGTCTGATGGGATGGGATTCTAAATGCCTAAAAAATGAATTCTGATTTTAGAAAGTATCTGTAAAATCAAAACAAAAAAATAATGTAAATACTTTTTATTAAAGCGGCATTTAAAAAGCAATCAATATTCTTGGCTGATAAAAAAATAAAATACATTTTTTTACTTGTAGGGGTAAGCAAAAAATGTATTTCAACGGCTTTTAGTTACGTTTGTCGAGTGATTATAACTACAAGGTACGATTTTATTTACAACGTGCTTTAATTCATTAGTTAAAAGTGAAAATTTTAACACTCTCATTATCAGAAACATAGTTTTTAAACAAAACTGTTAAAACACGGAAGCCCCAATAAACACAAGGCCTAATGAAAGAAAATACATCAATATTTTAGAGTATTAAGCAAAAAAAAGAGGATAAGATTATATCCTGACTTTAGCTATTCTGCAACGATTAGTTTCTATAAAATGATCTTTTTGGTCGTGAAATGATTGTTTTGTAAAACAATTTTCACCAATACTATCTGATCCATTATCTTCAAATGAGGAATTTCTAATTCTGATGAATTAAGATTTTTATTTTTATAAAGTAATTGTCCATTAACATCAAAAACATATACCTCTTTAAGATTTTCTTTTACAGCTTTAATATCCATTATTCTATCTTTTAACGACACAAAAATTTCATCTGTAATAATATCAAAATCTGAAGCAGCTAGGTTTTTATCTTGAAAGTGAATTTCGAATCTGTCCAAAAAAGTTCCGGCTTCGCTATTAAAAAAATAGTCGTTTAAACGTAAATTATGAATTACCTCTTTAAGTTTGTCATATAAATAAACTTCTTTTGTATTCATATCACCGTCAGCATGGTCAATTGAAATGGTAAGATTATCTGCTTCTGCTATTCCATAACCTAACGGAATTATATCAGAATCTTGAAAAGGAGTTGTTTTTCCTTTGATTACTAATTTTTTATTTTCAAAAAGGCTATAAAAATCAGCATATTGATTTCCGTTTATTGATTCTGCATCGTAATGTATGTCAGATTTCAAATCTGTGTTTATATAACCTATTAGTATTTGCTTAAAAGCACCTTCATTATTGGTAAGATTCAGCCAAAGTCGATGTTTCTTAAATTGCAAATCTGCACTTTTAATAGGTTTAAAAAATATATTATTTTGATCTGTGATCCTCATACTATTATTAAACTCTATAGTTTGAGAAGAATTACTCCTCACAAAAAAAGCCTGTCCTGACGCGATTTTGCCATTGGGAGCGGTTTCTTCTTCACCTGCTGATTTTGCTTTTGTGCTAACACCGCCAATAAAATTATACACAGCATAGTCATCTGAGCTATATTTTAAATTAGCTATTGGTGTATTGTGCGTCCAAAAATATAAGGCACCGTATGTTTTGGATTCATTAACATTTAAAAAAATATCCGCATCAATTGCTGAAGGATATGGATTTCCAATTAAACTAAATAAACCTGATGTAACTAAATTAAACTCAACTTTGCCATTATTTGGTATTCCTTTAAAAATTCCCTCAAATACAGATCTTTCCGTTATTGAATATTCTTGGGGAGCTCTTATTGAATATCCTTTGCCAACATTCATAATGCTTGAGGGTTCTTCTATGTCCCATTTTTTTAAACCAGTATTATAAGATGTATATTTATCAGATAAGGTATTTGGAGAAAAATCAATTAATTTTTGGTTCTCAACAGGTGAAGACCAATAGGTATAATCATACCGCACAACCGGCTGACTTTTTCTTTTAAGTTGTATAACACCAGTATTAATCATATCATCATCTGATTGATATAAACCTGCACCGTCTTCTAAAACAAGAGTTCCTAATCCAATATAAGAAAATTCAATACCTAATGTATTTTGGCTTAAGACTGTGACCGTTTTACCTAAATCTACACTGCAACTGCATACATTCGAAGAAGTTAAACTATAAAAGTCTTCTTTAAAAAATATCTCTTTTCCACCAGAAGGATAACCATTAGACCATGAATTTCCATTCCAAATTGTTGATTCTAAGCAAAGTTTTAAACGTGCTATTCTATGTTTGGAAATTCCGGAAACTGAATTAAAATCTCCTCCAATTATTAGTCTATAATCTGATGTAAAACTTAATGTATAGAGGTTCTTGTTTAAACGAGCTTCAAAAGAGGCATCAAAGTCACCCGTTTTTAAAAGTCTGATTAATCTTGATACCGAATTGTTTTTATAAGTTCCTGAAAAAGTACCCCCAACTAAAATACGATCATCTGGCTGTACTAAAAGAGTTCTAACATCTCCTTTACTAAATCCTGTTCCCGATTCGAAGCTTGTATCTAAACTTCCATCTTGATTTAAACGAAGAATACGTTTTTGAGCAGTTCCGTTAAAAGTTAAGAAAGTACCTCCAACAATAATTTTATGATCGGATTGTAACGCCAGTGTATACACTATTTTATCAAATCCAGTTCCAATATTAAAACTAGGATCAATGCTTCCATCCGAATTTAATCTAACTAAACGGGAAAAAGGCCGATCATTAAATTTTTCAAATTTTCCACCAACTAAAATTTTTCCATCGGGTAGAATTAAAACATCTTGAATAAGAGCATCGGCACCAACACCAACATTAAAAGAAAAATCTCGTGATCCGTCTGGAAATAACCTAACAATTCTTGCAGCCGAGCCATCATTATTATAGCGAGTAAAATTTCCTGCCACTATAATTTTCTGATCTGCTTGAATCGCTGTTTTATTTACCTGTGCATTAAATCCAGAACCAATATTAAAAGTATTATCTAAAGAACCGTCTGGCAAAATTCGTGTAATACGATTGCAAAGAGCATCATTGTATTTTGTAAAATTTCCTGCAAAAACAATTTTCCCATCTGTTTGTTTTATTGCAGTCGTTATCAAATTATTAGCTCCTATCTGCCCACTATTAAAACTATTATCCAGCGTTCCGTCTTTTAAAAGTCTGGCAATTCTGGAAACGCTGTTATTATTGTATTTCGTAAAATTTCCAAATATCAATTCTTTTTTATCCTCTAATGAGATAACTTTCCAAACGGCATTATCAAATCCAATTCCAGCTGATAGATAACTAATATCCAGCTCCCCATTGTCATTTAATTTTGTAAGCCTTCCTTGGTTTTGTCCATCAAAAGCAGAAAATGAACCTCCTATATACCAAGAACTTTGTAAATCATGAGCAATTGCTAAAACTGAATTGTTTCCAGGTCCCGAATCGATTTCAAAATCACTTTTTATTGTTCCATCAGAATTTAGTAAAACTACTCGATTTACATCTTCACCATTATAAACACCTGTAAATGATCCACCAGCCATAATATTTCCAACATCATCTGTTTTGATTATTTGCACTGCACCTTTTGCAAAGCCTGATCCTGCAAAACTTATATCACGAGTACCATCTTCATTAAGCCGAATTATTCTATTTGCTGTACTTCTATTAAATTCTGTAAAACTGCCTCCTAAAACAATTTTATTATCTAACTGAACTTCGATAGCATTTACATTATCATTAAAGCCATCTCCAATATTGAAAGAAGTATCAACACTTCCATTAGAATTTAAACGTATTATTCTATTACTTGAAAATCCATTGAAAGACATAAAATTGCCGGTAATCAAAATTTTTCCATTATCTAATATTCTGGTATTTGTAATATTAACAGAAGATCCTGATCCCGTTATAAAAGAATTATCTAGAGTGCCATTTGGCAGTAAACGTGCGATGCGATTTACCGTAATATTATTGTATTTTGTAAAACTTCCTACGATTATTATTTTACCATCTGACTGCAATGCAATGTCATAAATAATTCCCGTTGAAGCTCCAACTGCAGTATTAAATGAAGCATCGTAAGTTCCATCAGAATTTAATCGAATTAATCTGCCTGAACTATTTCCATTATAGGAAGTAAAATTACCCGCAACAATAATTTTACCGTCGGGCTGAACGTTACAAGAATATACATTTCCATTGAAACCTATACCTATATTAAAAGTCTCATCAATTGTACCATCAGGAAGTAAACGGATTAAATGTGATGCAATATTTCCGTTGATGCTCAAATATTCTCCACCTACTAATAGCTTTTGATCTGATTGTAAAAAAAGAGTATGTACAGTTCCATCAAAGCCGTCGCCTTTTAAACCATCATCAACTGTGTTAAAGGTAACATCAACTTTACCTTGTTGTGAAAAAACGTTCGAAAAAGACAAGGCAAAAAGAACAAATGAATAAATTAAGTTTTTAGTCAAAATAAACAATATTATTTTTTTGTAAGAATTGACCGAAAATAAGTCTCTTTTTACAAAACTACAATACCCACTTTTGGTGATTTTTTAACAACAAAAAAAATCCATTTGCCAGCTGACAAATGGATTTTTTATTTGATTAAAGAAAATGATTTTTATTTGAAAATGATTTTTCTGGTTACTTGGGCATCGTTTTCAAGGGAAACTTTTACAAGCAGCACCTGATCTGCAGACTGAAGGTTTGAAATTGACCATTCAGTATTTGCAACTTTCTTTTTATT
>NZ_JALKAC010000006.1 GCF_024171645.1 Flavobacterium sp. HSC-32F16
TGCAGTATTGTGGGAGAGTATGTCGTCGCCTTTCTTTTGAAGAATCCTCATCATGTATTTGATGGGGATTTTTTTGCTTTTAATCATTTTTGGATATCAAAAATAGTGTGCGAACCGCGACAGCGATCGCGATATGCCACTCTTACTTGAAGTTAAAACAAAATGTCTTAAAATATAAGATTAAAAACGTTTAATGGCTGTTGAATGAATGTGTTAATTCGAAATTTGTAAATGTAAATATCGAATTGGTTGTGAAATTCTCAGTTATGATTTTTTACATTTTTATGGTATATCCTTTAAAAGAGAAAGCTTTTTGTTTTCTCTTTTTTTATGCAACAGCTCCAAATTAAGCTTTAAAACTGGAATGTTTCACTATAAAGTACTTAGTAATATAAATCGTATTTTATGGAGTCTTCTGAAAAATGGTATACGAAACACTTCAAAGATTTTATTGTTTAAGAGTAAAATTATTTCTGTCAAATTTTAATTCTGTAATAAGGCTATTGATAATAAATTTTTTAGATCTAATTAGGTTATAATTTAAATTTATATCGTAATATTGCAATATGTAAATATATAAAATGGGAGCAACAAAAACAGATCACTTTACAGACAGCCAAAACGAATTGGCGATTTTAGCTAAGGCTTTGGGGCATCCTGCCCGAATAGCTATAATAGAATATTTGTTAAAAGTAGATACTTGTATCTGCGGTGATATTGTAAATGAGCTTCCTCTGTCGCAGCCTACAGTATCGCAGCATCTTAAAGAATTGAAAACTGCCGGACTGATAAAAGGAAGTATTGATGGAAAGTCGATTTGTTATTGTATAAACGAACCGGGCTTAGAGAAAATAAAGGGCTTTTTTGAACATATCACAAACCATCTTGCAAAAAAAAGAAATGAATGCTGTTAATCTAAAATAGAAATTATGAAACTTTCAGAAATTAAAGAAGTATTAAAAACAGCAGAAGCTGTAAATTTTGAACTCCCAAACGGAACATTTGTGCCTGAATATTTTCATGTAACGGAGGTAGGGCTGATTAATAAAAACTTTATTGACTGTGGAGGCACTGTAAGAAACGAAACTGTAGTAAACTTTCAGCTTTGGAATGCAAATGATTACGAGCATAGGCTTAAACCGCAAAAACTGATTAATATTATTGAGCTTTCTGAAAAAGTATTAGGGATCGAAGATCATGAGATTGAAGTAGAATATCAGGATAGTACTATTGGGAAATACGATTTGGATTTTAACGGGAGACATTTTATTTTATTAAACAAGCAAACGGCCTGTCTTGCTCAGGAACAATGCGGTATACCTTCTGATAAGCCAAAAATAAAATTAGTACAACCTTACACAGATGATTCAAACTCCTGTACTCCGGGCGGAGGATGCTGTTAACTTTATTTTATTAATCTAATGCATTTTATAAATCATGTTATTTGCTGAAATAAAAAAAACAATGGAGTCATTTGATTTCAATCAGATTTCAAATGAACGAAAACTTATGTTGCAGCCATTAATAACATATATACAAAATAAAGTAAATAATGAGGAGCATATCCGTCTTAATTTTATTTGTACGCATAACTCCAGAAGAAGTCATTTGTCTCAGATTTGGGCGCAGGCAGCAGCGGCACATTACAGGATCAATAATCTTAGCTGTTATTCTGGTGGTACAAAAGTTACGGGTATGTATTCAATGATTGCCGAAACTTTAAAATCTGCAGGGTTTAAAATTAAAGAATTGGTTAAAGGTGAAAATCCCGTTTATTCGATAAAATATGGGGAAAACTCACATCCGATTATTGGTTTTTCTAAATTGTATGATGATGATTTTAATCCTGAAAATCAATTTGCTGCTATTATGACCTGTTCTCAGGCAGATGGCGGCTGTCCGTTTATCGCGGGAGCAGAAAAGCGCTTTCCAATTACTTTTGAAGATCCAAAAGTTTCAGACGGCACGACAATGCAAAAAGAAGTATATCAACAGCGCAGTTATCAAATTGGTACCGAAATGTTATATGTTTTCTCTAAGATTAAGTCATTTTAATTTCTTTTTATTCAAACGAAGAAGGATTTTATTTATAATTTTTTTTATCAAATATGCTTCTTACAAAGATTACTTAATTTGTAAAAGTTTTTGCATTTTCTTTTTCATTAATTGGTCTATCAATATTTTGGAGGTTTTCTAAGATCAATAAATACTATTTTTCCTTTTAAACATCTATATAAAAATGGCTGCAACTTATAATATCTCTCCTCTTTACTAAATCAATTTTGTATAGGTAACTAAACTCACTTATCTTATATTTAATAAGTGCAGTATTTCTTATATCACTGGATACCCCTATTAAGTGTAAAGTGACTTTTATAGGATATGATGTGTTTATATTGAATTCAATACAGATTTCCTTCTCTTCTACAGGTTGCAAATTATAACTTGCAACCATTTTCTAACTTCTTGTTTTGTAGTTGTTTGTAAATTGCACTCAACTAAAACCGGAATTAATTTACTACATAGATAAGCATTAAATAGCCCTTTAAAAACATTTAGCTTTTTAAGGAATTAATATTTAATCACATTTGAGTTATACTGCTTTCTATCTGCTTAAAAAACATTCCCTGCCCATTTAATAATAAAAACTTCTAATATCCCCAGATCGAAGTTATTGTTTATATGTAATACCGCTTTCAATTATCCTGGTTGATTAGAGTATTTTTTGTCTAAAATACATCTAGCAGTACTCTGTATGTTTTTTTTATATAAAAAAGGAATATAGGTATAGCTTAAAATCAATTAGCCAGAATATAGAATCATCATTTGTTTAATAAATAAAATTATGAAAACAAAAATTATCCTATTACTGAAGCTATTTTTTTTTCGTAACATTTCCATACAAGTAGTATGGAAGAAAAGGATGTGGCCTGTTAGTATTGATAATTTTAATGTATGGGTGGCTTTTTTCCAATTTTATAATACTACCCAGACTTATAGCTGTAGATTAAAAGCATCTTTTATCGAAGTACGTTTGGCAAGTTTAGCAAAAAACGGTATCACAACGTTTCAAAAAGAAAGACTTTTTTAAAACCCTGAACAAAAACAGGACTGCAGCCAGCAGTCCTGTTTTTGTTTTTAGGAAAAGCAAAAAACAGTATAAATTAATAATAAAAAAATTGTTATGGGAACAAAATTATTTTTTTTAGTCATAATGTCAGCAGTCTTTTCAGGTTATGCGCAGCAGGATGCACAGTACACACAGTATATGTACAATACCATAAATATAAATCCGGCTTACGCCGGTTCTCGTGGGGCGCTGAGCATTTTTGGACTTTACAGGACCCAGTGGGTGGGTCTGGACGGAGCTCCGGAAACCAGCGCCTTTTCTATCAATACTCCTATCAACAACAGCAGGCTGGGAGTGGGGCTTTCTTTGGTTAATGATAAAATAGGCCCCACAAACGACACTGATATTTCTGCGGATATATCTTATACTGTCCAGACATCGGCGAGTTTTAAACTCTCTTTTGGGGTGAAAGCAACCGGAAATTTATTCAATCTCGACATCAATAAATTAAATCCTTCCCAGCAGGGCGATCCTCAGTTTCAGGATTTCGACAATAAATTTTCACCCAATATAGGGGCCGGAGTGTACTGGCATTCAGATAAAGCCTACATTGGTTTGTCCATACCCAAATTCATCGAAACCAATCAATACGATGATAACGATGTTGCCATCTACAAAAGCAAAATCAATTATTACTTAATAGCAGGGTATGTATTTAATCTCGATAAAAATCAAAACTTTAAATTTAAGCCTGCCACACTTATCAAAATGACAGATGGTGCGCCGCTTCAGGTAGATATTTCGGCCAATTTTATGTTTATTGATAGGTTTGTACTGGGAGTTGCTTACAGATGGGATGCTTCAGTTAGTGCCCTGGCGGGATTTCAAATCACAGACGGACTTTACATTGGATACGGTTACGATCGAGAAACGTCCAATTTAAATAACTACAATTCAGGCTCGCATGAAATATTCCTGCGTTATGAATTCTTCAAAAAGAATGGTAAAATGACAACCCCTCGTTTCTTCTAAAAGTACGCATCATGAAAAACTATATACTTCTTTGTTTACTAGTTCTGAATACAATCTATGGTAATGCACAACAGTCCAAAACCAATTCAGGAGATAAAAAATACAACGATTATGCTTATGTCGATGCCATAAAAACATATGAGCGTATAGCCGATAAAGGTTATAAATCGGATGATTTGTTTAAAAAAATGGGAGATTCCTATTATTTCAATTCCGAATTTGAAGGAGCGGCCAAGTGGTACGGAGAATTGTTTGCACTCAACCCTTCGCCTGAAGCTGAATATTTCTACCGATATGCACAGGCTTTAAAATCAACAGGGCAGATGGACAAAGCCAATACAATCCTAAACGAATTCAATACCAAATACAAAGACGATTCGAGAGGAAAACTCTATAAGAAAAATGTAAATTATCTGGATGTTATCAAAGCCAATTCGGGTCGTTATAAAATTGAAGATGCCGGAGTCAATTCAAAATATTCCGATTACGGAAGCTTTATCTGCAATAACAAAATCTATTTCGCATCGGCCAGAGATACCGGAAATTTCAGCCAGCGAACACACAAATGGACAGGCGAATATTTTACCAATATATACAGTTCTTATCTGGACCAGCAGAACGGTGCAGTATTAAAACCTCAAAAATTTAAACCTTCTATAAACAGTAAATTTCACGAATCGACTCCGGTTTTTACTAAAGACGGAAATACAGTTTATTTTAGCCGAAACAACTATATAAAGGGAAAAAAAGGAAAAAATGAAAATAAAATTACTTTAATAAAAATTTACAAAGCTAGTCTTCAAAATGCAAAATGGACCAATATAACGGCGCTTCCGTTTGCAAGTAACAATTACAGCACAGCGCATCCTGCACTCAGTCCGGATGAAAAAACACTCTATTTTGCTTCGGATATGCCGGGAACTATCGGGCAGTCTGATATTTATAAAGTCAGTATAAACGGAGACGGCAGTTTTGGAAATCCCGAAAATCTCGGTGCACCGGTTAATACCGAAGGAAAAGAAACCTTTCCATACATAACCAGTGAAAACGAAATTTATTTTGCTTCAGATGGTCATCCTGGTCTTGGCGGTCTCGATGTTTTTGTGGGACAGATAGAGAACAGCTCAGCCGTAACCAATATACAGAATTTAGGAAACGATATAAATTCTCCTCATGATGACTTTGCTTACAGCATAGATCCTCTTTCCAGACAAGGCTATTTTAGTTCTAATAAAGAAGGAGGGCAGGGTTCTGATGATATTTACAAATTTCTTGAAACCAGAAGATTAAAATGCATTCAGGAATTAAACGGAATCATTACAGATGCTGCGGCCACTGTTATTTTACCCGGAACAAAACTAACCCTTTACGAAAATCAGCTGATAAAAAATACAACAGTTTCAGGAGTGGACGGCAAATATAGTTTTCCTGTTGAATGTGGTAAAAGTTATACGGTTAGAGCCGAAAAAACCGAATATGCGGTTAAAGAATTGACTGTAGAAATTGGCAGAACAACCGGCAAAACAAATCTGCCTATAGCTTTAGATAAAACGATCTGTAAAGTAGTCGTAGGCGATGATCTTGGTGTCTGCTTTGGGATCAAGATGATCTATTTTGATCTTGATAAGTACAATATTCGAACAGAAGCGGCTATTGATCTGGAAAAAATTCTGGATGTTTTAAACCAGCATCCCACAATGAAACTGGACATCCGTTCATATACAGACAGCAGAGCCACCCAAGCCTACAACAAAAACCTGTCTCAATGGAGAGCAAAAGCAACCATAGACTGGCTCATTAAAAACGGAGTCGCCAAAAATAGATTAACAGGAAAGGGATATGGTGAAACAGAACTGGTAAACCAATGTGCAGATGGTATAGATTGTACCGAAGAAGAACATCAGATGAATAGACGAAGCGAGTTTATTATAACAGGACTTTAGGTTTAGTGTTCAGTATTCAGCCCCAGTTTTCAGTCTGTGTGTCAACTAAATGCTGAATATTAAACACGGAACGCTGCGACTGAAACTGAATACAAAAAATGTCCTAAACTGTTACTTTAAAATCTTTTACTGGCAATATTAACTGAAGGATAGAAAGAACTTTGCAGCTTGATATTAATTATTAAATTATTTAAAAACAAGAGGTTAAAAATAAATGAATTCATTCCGTTTTTTGGGTTAATAATCTGATTTAATGGATGTATGATTTTTTTTTAATAAAAAAAAACGATTTATGAAAACAAAAATTACATCAATTTTGTTCTTATTGTTGTTGTCTTTGATAGGAGGAGCGGCATTTGCACAAGTGCAGATCAATGCTCCGTTATCTTATCAGCCCTCGAGTCTGGAACAGGGTGGTGCCCCTGGGACTTATAAGGTTGACATTGTAAACAATACAGGTGCAGCGCTCAACGGAGCAACATTTTCTTTAATGCTGCCCGCCGGAATGGAGTATGTTGCAGGAACTATAACAGCCGCCACTCAGGCGAATGTTAGTAACCTGCAGAGTCCTACCTTTACTTTAAATAGTATTCCTATTGGGAATACTTTGGTAGTTACTTTTAATGCCCGTATTAATTGTGGGTATTCTACTCCTTTAATCAATTACAGTGTGCTGCAGGGAGCAACACCTCTGGTTACAGCTTCAAGTGCGGTTGCGGCTAATACGCCGGCACCGGCTTTCGTGCTTTCAGCGGTACCTTCACCACAAGTACTTAATACACCTTTAAAAACGAATGCCTTTCGAACTATCAAATTTAAAAATAGTGGAAATGTACCCGTTTCTACCGTATATATAGAAAGTAGTGTGGCGACAGCTTCTCACTATTCGTCTTATAAAGTGATGAGTGCAGATCATGGTACGGTCTCAGCAGTACCAAACGGTTACCTTATAACTTTAACAGGAGCTGCACTTCAGGCTGCTATTACTACTACAGTAGGTGCAACAAATACCAGCTTTGATGCAGGTGAAGAAATTACAGTGGTACTTACGGAACAAATGCTAAGCTGTGCTGCAACAACAAGTATTGCCTTAAACATGAAGGCGGGTTCTGGAGATACAAAAGGAAGTTTTTGTTTTTCTGATGGATCTACGGCAGGAATTTCGACAACAGTAGGAAATCCTAGTATGGATTTTAGCCGTATAGTGGCTACAGGAACATATCCTAGTTTTTGTACCGATGGAAAAACTTCTTATATCATTAAGAATGCGGGAACTGGTGGAGCAGAATCGGCATTACACGATTTAAAATTACCTTGGAGTGTCTTTAGAAACAGTTCAGGTATATTAGCTGTAGCACCACAAGATGGACTTATATTAAAAAAAGTAACTATTGGTGGGGTTGATGTTACAGCCCAGATTTTAAAAGACAATGGCACAGGCAGTGGTGCTTTAATACCAGCTGCTCAAAATGTTAAAGTAATTAATTTTGCCTCTTTAACGA
This sequence comes from Flavobacterium sp. HSC-32F16, assembly GCF_024171645.1. Lineage (GTDB taxonomy): Bacteria > Bacteroidota > Bacteroidia > Flavobacteriales > Flavobacteriaceae > Flavobacterium. Next base: position 7,548 of record NZ_JALKAC010000006.1, read on the forward strand.
GTGCGCCAGGTGGTGTACCTTTAGTAGATTTAGACGGAGACGGTCATTTTGATGATTTAATGCCCGGACAAAGCTTTCAAATTGATTTTGAATATGGTTTTGATTTAAGCAAATTTCAATCTTGTATGTTGCAAAGTGCGACATCAACTGCAGATGGGAATGGTTATTTTAATTTAGGAACTTCTTTTAAAGATCAATGTGGCAACATAGTTAATAAGTTTGATTATAGTTTTGGAACTTCTATTACAAATAATACTCCAGGATTTTTAATTACGAATCAGTCTCAGAATACTACTAGTGCAACGATAGAGAAAGCTCTCTTTAATTTAGGAGATAAGTCGAATATTGTTTTAACAATGTTAACAACTATCAGTGGATCATATTATACTGGAACTGTACCAATTACAAAGACTTTTACTGTAGAATTACCTGATGGTTTAGATTATGACCCGACAGGTATTTTAAAGTATGGTACTAATGTATTACCAGGAACTCGATAATAAAGGCGTTTTTTTGAAAATGTTTAAAAGAAAATTTAAAAACAATTTTGAGTTTTCTGAAGATTCATTTTTGCTTAAAAATGAAAGTAAACCAGGTAATTATGATCGTTCGATATTTGTAGTTTACGACAAAACAGAATTACTTGATTTTTTAAGGTTAGAAAAAAAAGGAACCCATGTAATGGTTTGTCTGTTTAATAAACAATTGCATAATAGTTTCTCCTTTTTTAAAGATATTAAGAATTTATTTTTAATAGACGGATCACAAAGCCGAACAGAAATTTTTAAAGATCTGTCGGTTTACTTTAGCAGTAAATCAGATTTTGTTCCAAAAATACCCAATATGAAGCGTTCAAAATTGAATTCAAGTGAGATAAAACTCGATAACCTGCAGAAAGCTTTGTTTTTTATGATGTAGAGTATTTTGTATTAGTGTTTTATAAAAAAGGCGGTTACTTTTTAGGTAATCGCCTTTTTGTTGTTATTTTAGTTTATAAATTTCAGATCCGGCTAGTAAAAAACAACCTAATCCATAATCTTCAAAATCAGGAATTTTATCGTAAGACAAAGGCTGTCCGTCCTTAGGTTCCTTACCAGTAGACTGCAAATATCCTAAAAAACCATTTGTATGCAGACTCTCGGTTGTTATTGCATTCCACGCCTTTTGAATAACCGGCAGATAGATTTCTTTTTTAAGAATGCCGCTGTTTATTCCATAAGCCATTCCATAAATAAATAAGGCCGTTCCTGAGGTTTCTTTTTCGCCAAAATTTGCCGGATCATGAAGACTCACATTCCAGAAACCATCGGGTCTTTGAATAGGAACCAGAGCCGCTGCCATTGCCTTTAAATCTTTTACATACTGCTCTCTGTGCGGTGCATTTTCCGGAATAATAGTCAGGACTTTTGCCAAGGCCGCAATCACCCATCCGTTACCACGGCTCCAATAACAATTTTTTCCGTTAGGTTCTTTATAAGGCGGATCAAAATCAGCATCACGCCACCATAAACCTTCTTTTGGATTGTACAAACCATTGTCGCCGTGTTTATTTCTCGAGAACATATACATGTCATACATTTTTTCGAAATAACGGTTGTCTTTTTCTAAAACACCCATTTTAGCAAAAACCGGCATTCCCATTTGAATAGCGTCAATCCAAGACCAATCATTGAGCTGAGGTGTGTTTAACAGCATATTGATATTTGCCTTTGTGTTTTTGAGTTTTTTAGCATCAGGTTCCAGATTATACAAATCAATATACGTCTGAGCCGCACAATAATTATCAGCATTTCGTGTAACGTTGCCGCCGTTAAATCCCCATTTGTGAAATTCGGCCCAGCCATAAGCGTAATCATAATACGCTTCTTTAGGGAAAATTTCATGCAGAGCCATTAATCCTTCATAATATACACCACGTGTCCAGATGTTGCTGGGACGTTCTTTATTGGTTATAATGGTTTTTCCGGTTTCCGGCCATTTCTGCATAAAATAATCATTGGCAAGTATCATTTGTTTTAAAACCTGTTTTTTATCCAATGATTCCTGAGCACAAAGGCTTGTTAAGGATAAAATAGAGACGGTAAAGAGGGTGAATAATTTTTTCATTTTTTGGTTATTTGGCAGTTAGTTTTGTTGTTGTAAAGGCGTAAGGCTTACGGGACCTAAAAGTCCGGACGGCATGAGATTCCACTTTGTGGCATCAAATTTTTTATAATCCTTATCGACCATATTTATTTCGTAGAAAATTTTCCATTCCTGACCTTTTAATTCCATATCGCGTATGCGGTTGGCAGGGAGATTGGTTACCTGAATTTTTAAAATGTTTTTTCCGGATTTTAAATTTTGTATCTGTAGTTTATAGGGAACAGACCAGGCTGTGCCTATAAATTCATCATTAATCCAGACTTTGGCACTTTCGCGTACATCACCAAGATTGAGATCCCAATTTTTTATTTTAGAATTTGGACTCTCGAATTCAAGCATATATGTTGCTGATCCAGAAAAAGCTTCTGCATCCGGATTTAATTTTGTCCACGATTCTAAATTAGAAACTACAGCATCAGCAGGCAGTTTTGGTCCGCCTTTGTCAAACGATAATTTCCAGTTTCCCTTTAATGCGGCTGGCTCTGAAGTGCTTTCAAAATACATCCATTTTTTTTGCGAAGCTGTGTTTTCAGTTTTTAAAAAGTAAGACTGTCCCGGTTCAATTTTGAGTTTTACATACGTGATTTGATTTTTTTTATTGACAATTGCATTTCCAAATTCCCGAGTTAACGGATCAAGAATGATAACTTCTTTGTTTTCAATTTGAAGCGGAATAAAATCATCTATTGTTTTTGAAGTATGATTAACCAGATAGTAGATTTTTTCGCCGTTCATATTTCTTCTAATGAATTTTAAACCGGAATTTACCAAGCTTTCCGGGTGTATTTTGGTATCTTCTAAACTTTTAAAAAGATCAGAAACGGCTTGTATTTTATTCTCGGCCAAAAGATTTTTAAGATTTTGTTCTTGTTTTTTATACTCATTAAATCCCGGAACCGATTCCGGCAGTCCTTCAAATAGAACAGAAGCTCCGGCTTTTTTTAAGTCAATAAGTTTTTGCAGTGTTTCAAGCGGCATTTTTTGGCAGGACGGAATAATTAATGATTTGTAATTTCCTCCGGGCAATACAATTTTTCCATTTACAACTTTGGCCTCGGCAATAAATTTATCTGAGATAAAATCAACGCTGTAGCCTTTTTTCATAAGGTTTTTGGTTGTATCATAAAAAGAAGTTCCATAAAGCCATTCTGATAAAGAATGTATTTTGAACTGGTAAAACAAAGTGCCTTTTTCGTATTTGTCCCAAGCATCAAAAATAGGCCAGTAAAGCAGCATTTCGTTATCAGGTTTCCCCTGCTGTAATAAGGACTGACAATTTGAAATATAAGAAAATAAAGCCGGAGCATCTTCCCAAATGGTATTGTTTGAATTGAAATTTACCGAAGCATAAAACTGCCATCCCGGCCATACAGCTCGATCTGGAGAATAAGTAGAGCCGTGCAGAAAAATATGATTAACTCCATTAAGCAGTAAATCTTCGGCTTCTGGTTTAGACTGAGACAAAGCGGTTTTAAAATGTTCTCTAAGCCATGTAAAAGTTTCGGATGAAACTAGATTTTTACCCGAAATATGTGCTGCCGAAGAAGAAAATTTGAGCATTACAGGATCAGCATCTCCTTCGCGGATATCTTCTTTTTCACGTCGTAAACCCGGAATATCAAAAGGCATTGAGCCAAAAGTTTCACATTCAGGAATATCGGCAGATGCATACAAATCAATTAAATTTCCGGGAGAACCGTGTGCCTGAAGTTTTGTTTTGAAATTTTTAGAATGCGCCCAGCTGGTCCATGATTTGTCAAATTTATTTAAGAGCAAATCAGCTATAGTCTGGCGGTAATCGCTTCTTATTCGGTTTCCGGTTTCGTTATCGGTTTCATTCAATAAAATAGGAAGTTCTTTCTTTAAATCGTAGCCGCGTAATTTTTTAAATTCTTCAAAAAAATCAGGAGTAAAGTCTGTTCCGTAAACTTCAAAACTATCATTAAAAATGGCCCTGATTTTTCCTTCTCTTCCTCTTAAAGCGTTATCAAAAGGAACAACATAGGCTTTTAAGGCTTCTGCCGAATAATGATCTAGAGTATAACCACTGCCTGCCGGAGCAGCTCTTTTTACCTGTTGTCCGGTTTTACCGCTGAATACGGCATAAATTGTATAATCAGTTTTTTTAGCCTTCCAGTTTAGTTTATTAGGCTCCAGTTTATTGGGCAGTTTTATATTTGATCCTTCGAGTCCTTTATCGGTTACGTTTATTTTTTTGTTTTGAAGTTCATTAGTCAAATTGACAAACGAACCGTAGTTTCCGTAAGCCACAACATACAAAAGAGAAGCAGGAACTTTTTCTTTGCTGTTTTGAAGCGTAATGTTTCCATTAAAAGTTTCATTTTTTTTAAGCTGATATTTCTCGACAATAAGTTTAGTTGCGGCGTGAGGCAAAGTAACGTGCGATCCTCCATACGGCCATCCGGTTCCTAAAACCATATCGACCTGCATTTTTAAACTGTCGGAAACATGAAGGGTGTAATCGAGCATCTCCATCCATTTAGGCGATAAATAGTCAATAAAATTGTTCTCTTCGCCTTTTACGCCATAGATAGGCGTGATTTCAACGCCTCCAATTCCAGCTTTATGAAATTCTACAAGGCTTCTTTTTAAGTTAGGTTTATCAACCGCGCTTCCCATCCACCACCAGCGTGCCCACGGCTGATTAATGTTGGTTGATTTTGGCCACGGTGAAACCGTTTTTTCTTGTGAAAACACATAAAAAAAACAGAATAACATCACTATAATAAAGCCGTTTTTTTGAGATTGCTGCATGTATATTTTGATTTTTTAAACTTCTATAAATAAAGCTTATTTCTTATTTTATTGTCTTGAAAAGTGACATTTGATTTTCTTCGCAATAAGGTAAAAGTATGATCAGCGTGTGAAAATGCTATCCTGTAGCGTCCTGTTTTTATGAAATAATTCAAAAAATAAAATTATCAGTTAAATAAGGATATAAGTTATTATTTTATATTTTTTTATGTAAATAAATATGAAATATAAAAAAATAATTTGCTAAAATTTTTGATAATATATTTTTGAATTTCGCAATGAATTAGCAGTTGTAAATCAAGCAGTTGTGCGTAATTTTTGTTAAAGTAAACTTAGAAATAATTATAAGATATTGAAAGTTAACAGGATACTACAGGATACTGCGGAAAGCACTTCTAAATAAATTTGGTTTGAACTAATTAACTAACCAAATTGAACTTTTATGAAAAACAAGCTTAATCTTTTGCTGATTATGGTCTTATTTGTACTTGCGTACTCATCAGGCTACGGGCAGGAAAAAACGGTTACAGGAACCGTTACTGATCCAGCCAAATTATCAATACCTGGTGTTAACGTAATTGTCAAGGGAACCAACAGGTCTACCAGTACCGATTTTGATGGAAAATACAATATTTCGGCCGCAGCCGGAGAAACATTAGTCTTTTCGTTTGTGGGATTTGTAAAACAGGAAATAAAAATTGGAACCGCTGCGAGTTACAATGTTTCTCTTGATGCAGAAAGTGCAAACCTTAACGAAGTTGTCGTAATTGGTTACGGCACGCAAAAGAAGAAGCTGACTTCGGGAGCGATTTCAGGAATTAAAACCGAATCTTTTGCAGAGCGTCCAATTTCGAGAATTGATCAGGGATTAATTGGTCAGGTAGCCGGAGTTCGTGTAAAACAAACTACAGGGCTTCCGGGACAGCCTTTTAGTATAGAAATCAGAGGAGCGGGTTCTATTACCGCAGGAAACGAGCCTTTGTATGTTATTGACGGATTTCCTATCTATACAGAAGGATCAAATAGTAACGGAGCATTTTCAAATGGAAGCCCGCTGGACAATATGAACCCAAATGATGTGGCTTCTATTGAAGTTTTAAAAGATGCTTCGGCGGCTGCAATTTATGGTTCTCGTGCTTCAAACGGGGTAGTAATTATTACCACCAAAAAGGGTAAAAAAGGAAAACCAAAATTTACTTTTAATACTTACGGGGGAGTGAATAAAGAAGCAAACCGTGTAGATATGCTGTCTGCCGAAGGTTGGATTAAAAGAGCCAAAACAATGATCGATTCACAATGGGTTGGATCAGGAATTGCCGGTGCTTCTGCCGGTCAGACTACTTCAGAAAGAATTGCCGCTTACAACGCAGCAAATCCTTCTGCACCGCTTACAACAGCCAATACAAGATATTACTCGTATTTGTATGATGATAGATGGGATATGCCTGGACATCCTGGATTAGATTATATCGACTGGCAGGATAAAGTTTTCCGTACGGGAGAATTCAGCAATTATCAATTAACAGCTTCGGGCGCTACAGATGCGGTGAATTACTATGTTTCTGCCAATTATCAAAAAAATACCGGATACATTGTAGGAACAGATTATTCTCTTTTCTCGGCAAGAGCCAATGTAGATGTTAAGTTGTCTGAAAATTTTAAAATGGGAATTAATTTAGCGCCTTCGTATTCAATTAAAAATGATCCGGGTGTTGAAGGAAAAGACAATACTTTGTTTAAAGCTCTTACTGCAACGCCGGTTTTTGAAAGTGCGGCAAATGCAGCGGGAGAAAAATATACAACGCGTTATGCGTGGGGTTCCAGTACAACCAATATGCTGAATGCTTTAGCGAGAACAGGAAGAAACTCTATGTACAGAAACCTGATTTCGGGATATGCGAGTTACCAGTTTGCAAAAAGTTTTACTTTAAAAAGCACGATTAACTTTGATAACTCAGACAACGTAAACGAGAGTTATACGCCAAACGATGTAATTGCAAGTATTAGAGGAGCTTATAATACATATAGAAGACAGAATATCGTAAACGAAAATACATTGACGTTTGATAAAACTTTTGGAAGCCACAGTTTTAACTTGCTTTTAGGAGAGTCTTTTAACTCGTATGAAATTACAAAATCGACTATGTCTTCGGGAGCGCTTTACAACAATTCAAGTATCGAAACACTGCCTGCGGGATCTATTGGTTCTACAACGGCTGAAAAGAATACGCTCTTATCTTATTTCTCTCGTATTCAGTACAATTTCAGAGAAAAATATATTTTATCAGCAAGTATAAGACGTGATGGTTCTTCTAAATTTGGAACCGACAGAAGATGGGGAACTTTTTCATCTCTTTCATTGGGATGGAGAGTTAAACAAGAAGCTTTTCTTCAGAATGCAGACTGGTTGACGGAGTTTAAATTAAGAGCCAGCACAGGTATAAACGGAAGTAATAATATTGGAAGTTATGCGCAGTATGCCACTCTTGGAACTTACAATTACTCAATTGGAGGCGCAGTAGCGATTGGTCAGGGAGCGGCTTCTATACCAAATCCGTCATTACACTGGGAAGAATCAAAAAGTATTGATTTTGGTCTGGATTTCGGATTTATCAAAAACAGACTTACAGGAACTTTCGAATTGTACAGAAAAAATAACAGCGAATTACTTTTAAGAGTTCCTGTTCCGGGAGATTCTGGTTTTCAAACGTATTTAACCAACATTGGAGAAGTACAAAATCAAGGATGGGAATTTGAGTTAAACTCTCTAAACGTGAAAACGCCAAGTTTTGAATGGAGAACTTCGGCAAACATAAGTCATAATGAAAATAAAGTTTTGGCATTAGGTCCGGATCAGTCTAAAATAGAAATCAGCAATGCATATGACGGAGGTGTACCGTTTGTAAAACTGGAAGTGGGAAAACCAATGTACACGATTTTTGGATTAAAGCAAAACGGTGTAATCACTCAGGCCGATATTGATGCGGGTGGCACTACAATTGGAGGAAACAAACTGGTTCTTGGAGATCCAAGATATATTGACCAAAACGGCGATAAAAAAATCAATTCAGACGACCGTGTTGATTTAGGAAACCCAACTCCAAAATACACTTGGGGAATCACGAATACTTTTAAATACAAGGATTTAGATTTAAATGTTTTGGTTCAGGGACAAAACGGAGGAACGGTTTACGGATTAACAGGACGTGCTATTGATCGTACCGGAATGGGATCTGTAGAAAATTCTCTAAACGTTGATCCGGCTGTGAGAGGAAACTGGAGAACTTCTTTTGGATACCAGGCCAATTCAGACTGGTTGTATAAATCTGATTATGTAAGTATTAGAAGTATTTCGATTGGATATAATTTAAGACAGGCGCTTAAAGGTATTTCAAGAATTGATAACGCAAGATTATATGTAACAGGCGAAAACTGGTTTTACTGGAATAAATACAAAGTAGGTTTTAATCCGGAAGCCGTAAATACTTCAGCAAGTTCAAACAGTGATTTTTCTGTTCCGGTTGATTACGGCGGAGCGCCTTTGGCAAAATCTTTAGTGATCGGGCTTAACATTAATTTTAATTAAAAAAAAATGAAAAAATATATCTTTATAGCGGCAGGTGCTTTACTATTATTTGCACAGTCATCTTGTACAGAGGAGCTTACACAGCTGCCTTTGTCTCAGGGAACAATTGAGAATTTTTATTCGACTCCAGGCGATTTTGCTCAGGCCAGAAATGCAGCCTATTCAGTAGCTTTTCACGGAACAACCGTTTATGGTTATGCAAATAGATTAATGAATTTAAGCGAAACCAGATCTGATAATTTAATGGCAACCACACAGGCATCCAGAGACTGGGAAGGAATCAACAGTTTTTACACGTCAATAAGTTCTAACACTTACGTGAAAGAAGCCTACATGACCAACTATAATGCGATTTACAAAGCCAATCAGTTATTAGAAAAAATAGCAGAAAAAGGCGATGCAATTTTCGTAAATCCTGCTGAAAAAACGGCAATGGCAGCCGAAGCCCGTTTCCTTAGAGCATTCTGCTATTTTGATTTAGTAAGATGGTTTGGACGAGTACCATTAATAGACAGAACAATGACGGCTGCAGAAGCGGCAAAAGTGCCAAGAACGGCTGTGGCTGATATTTATAAACTAATTATTTCAGATTTAGAATTGGCTATTCCGGATCTTGCCCCGTCTTATGATACAGCAAATTTTGGGCGTGTAACGAAATATGGCGCTAAAGCTATTTTAGGTTTGGTTTACATGACGCGTTCAAGCCCGACTTATGGAATCGACGGCGCAACGCTGGGTTTAAGCGAATGGGATAAAGCGTACAAAGAATTAAACGATATTAAATTAAGTGGTTTATATGCCTTTGGAACAGAGTACGATCCAATTTTTAAAACTGAAGGAAATGCGAATAAAGAAAATGTATTGGTAATTCCGTACACACAAAATATTTCAACTCCGGTAGGAGGTAACTTTATGGTAGAATTGGGTTACGAGCCTTATTTTGCTTCTGTAAATTTATCAGCGCAGGGAGCTTTAGAAGCCAGGCCAATTTCAAATGGTTTCATGACAAAGTTTGCCGCAACAGATAAAAGAAAAATCTTTGGAATCGCTACAAGTTATACCGTAGCCACAGGAACTTACAAAGGCAGTTACACGCTTCCGGTTTTTAAAAAATATATCGATGCCACAAGATACGGAAACGGTCGTGAAGACTGGGGAGTTGATTTCATGATTACACGTTACACAGATGTATTAATGCTTATGGCCGAATGTACGCTTCATGGCGGGGGTGGCTCTCAGGCAGAAGTTGACGATATTGTAAATAAAGTAAGAACCAGGGCCGGACTTACGGCAAATGCGGCAAATATTACACTTGACCAATTATTTGACGAAAGAAGAAAAGAGTTCTTTGCAGAAGGAACAAGATGGTTTGATTTAATTAGATCAGGCAACGCAGTAACGATTATGAATGCCTGGAAAGCAGCAGAAGATACAGAGAATAAAATCAGAACTATTGATAATAATTCATTGTTATATCCAATTCCTTTATCAGAAATCCTAGCTGTTCCAGGACTTTACGATCAAAATCTTGGTTACGATTAATAAATTTTGCCCCACTTTTATTTTTTGTTTTTTTTTGAAAGAAGCTGTCTTTTCTGACAGCTTTTTTTTCATTTTTGTATTACACTAAACAGGAAAGCACAGGATGCTTTACTCGTGTAACTATTTTAAATTTAAAATGTACTTAAAATCAATGCCCATGATTTACTCAAAAAAATTACTGTTTCTTTTTTTAGTTTTAAGTGTAAAGTTCTCTGCGTCAGCACAAGTAAAACTGCCGGCTTTGGTTGGCGATAATATGGTTTTACAGCAGAATGCCAAAGTTAATTTATGGGGATGGGCCTCTCCAAACGAAAAAATCACGCTGAATTTAGGATGGACAAATGAAGCTGTTGAGGTTACGGCCGACGCTGAAGGAAACTGGAAAACAGTCGTTTCTACCCCAAACGGCAGCGATAAATCCTTTGAAATCACAATTAATGCTTTCAATAAAATTGTCCTGAAAAACATTCTGATAGGTGAAGTCTGGCTTTGTTCCGGACAATCGAATATGTTTTTTCCTGTGGGAAGAGAAGAAGGAACCTGGAAAACCGGAGTTAAAAATTATGAAGAAGAAGTGAAAAACGCTTCATTCCCTAATATCAGATTATTTACAGTGGCGCTTAATGCTTCGCCAAAACCGCTTGAAGATGTTACAGGAAACTGGAAAGTGTGTTCGCCGGAAAACATCAAAACATTTTCGGCCGTCGCTTATTTTTTCGGAAGAGATATATACCAAAGACTTAATGTGCCAATTGGGTTAATTTCGACTTCTTGGGGAGGAACAAAAGCCGAAGCGTGGACAGCTCAGAATATTTTAGAAGAAGATACCGCATTTTTGCCTATTCTTCAGGAAGATGCCAAAAACGAAAAAATACATCAGGAAAAACTAGAAGCGTATTATTTAGCTTTAATAAATGAAAGAATTGCAAGTGCTGCCAACGCTCCAAAAGGACAGTTGAAAAAACCTAAAAAAGAACCCAACAAAACGTCGTATGTTTTGTACAATGCCATGCTCCACCCAATTGTAAATTATACCATAAAAGGCGCAATTTGGTATCAGGGAGAAAGCAACTCCGGAAAAGCGTATTTGTACAGAAGTTTATTTCCAGCAATGGTAAAAAGCTGGAGAGACGAATGGAAGCAAGGCGATTTCCCATTTTACTATGTGCAGATTACTCCGCATAAAGGACAAAATGCCGAAATACGTGAAGCACAGCTGATGTCTTTAAAAACAATTCCAAACAGCGGTATGGTCGTAACAACCGATGTTGGCGACGCACAAAACATTCACCCAATCGATAAACAAACAGTAGGGCACAGACTCGCCTTAATTGCCGGAGCGAAAACGTACGGAGAAAAAAAACTGGTTTATTCCGGACCGATTTTTAATCATATGAAAATAAAGAAACAAAAAGCACAATTATTTTTTGATTATGCCGATTCCGGATTAAAGAAAACAGATGATGTTTTAAAAGAATTTGAAATTGCCGGACAAGATCAGGTTTTTTATCCCGCAGATGCTAAAATTGATGGAAAAACTGTAGTGGTTTCTTCTTCAAAAGTCAAAAATCCAATAGCCGTTCGTTTTGCCTGGAAAGCCGTTCCGGAACCCAATTTATTCAACAATGATAATTTACCGGCTTCTCCTTTTAGAACAGATGACTGGGTAATAGTTGAAAAGAAGTAAAAGCGATAAAATTAAACACATAGAAACATAGTTTGAGGAACTTTAAAAAAGGCGTTTCACTTGCATAAACGAACATAGCTATGGGTAAAAACTAGTTTTTTTAAAGCTCTTTTATAGAATTAAAAAATCTATGTTGCTATGTGTTTAAATTTAAAATCAAAGAGCAAATGAATAGAAGACAATTTATAATAGGAAATTCTTTGGCTGTTATGGGATTATGTCTTCCATTTTCGGCGAAAGCCCTTAATTTTTTAGACGATCCCAGACTTTCAGATTTCGAGAAAAAACTCCGTCCAGTTGGGCGCGCTTTAGAATTTGAAGAGTATTACGTTTGGTGCAACAGCCCGATTGAAGGTCCGGACGGAAAAATTCATGTTTTTTTCTCACGATGGAAAAAATCAAAAAGCATGAGCGGCTGGATAAACGGTTCAGAGATTGCCCATGCCATTGCTGATAAACCAGAAGGTCCTTATGAATATGTCAGCACTATTTTAGCTCCAAGAGGCGAAGGTTTTTGGGATGCCACAACCTGCCATAATCCGAGTATTCATTTTGCAGACGGAAAATATGCGCTTTTTTTCATGGGAAATTCCAATGGAAAAATGGATACCAAACGCATCGGCTTAGCCGTTTCAGATTCACTTTACGGCCCGTGGGAACGACCAGACGAACCATTGCTGTTTCCTGGAGAAAAAGGTTCTTGGGACGATCTGCTGACCACAAATCCTTCTTTTTTAAAACATCCAAACGGAGAATACTGGCTCTATTATAAGTCATTGGATACAGAAAATTATGTGCATCCAAAATTTCCCGTAAAAGGAAACCGAAAATACGGACTCGCAGTTTCTAAATCACTTAAAGGGCCATATATAAAATCGCCGGACAATCCCGTAATTGATTTTTCAAAACTCGGCGATAATAAACAATGCGAAGATGCTTTTGTATGGTATGAAAACAACAAATTCAAAATGCTGGCAAGGGATATGGGTGTTTTTGGAATGGATTATGGCCTTTATATGGATTCTGATGACGGAATTCACTGGAATGATCCGCAGATTTCCTATCAGCCTTTAGATAAATATATCAAACAGCCCGATGCGCCAAAACATTTAAACCGATACGGACGTGCCGAACGTCCGCAGTTATTGTTTCAAAACGGAAAAGCGACGTATTTGTTTGCCGCTTCACAAGGCGGAAAATACGAAACTGCTTCGGCCTTTATTTTTAAGATAATTTAAAAGTGAAAAAAATGGAAAACACAATTAGGAATGCTTTTACGATGAAAGTAAAATCAGGTTTTGAAGCTGAATATAAAATACGACACGACCAAATCTGGCCGGAACTCACGGCACTCCTTTCAGAAAGTGGTATTTGTGATTATTCTATTTTTCTGGATGAAGAAACCGGAATTCTTTTTGGTGTTCAGAAATTAAATAAAGGTTTTGATCGTTCGCAGCTTTCAAGTCATCCGCTAATGCGAAAATGGTGGAACCATATGTCAGATATAATGGAAACAAATCCAGATAATTCACCCAAAACAAATTCGCTGAAAGAGGTCTTTCATTTAGATTAAATGATTAAATTGTTTTTCAATAAAAAAGTAATAAAATAATGAAAAGTACAATCAAACTTTACGTTCCAATTGCATTTTCAATGTTGGTTTTTGCAAACACTAATGCGCAGAAAAAAACTGAAAATACGATTGTCTTAAAAAACACTTCCAATTTAGAACTGCCTCAAAAAGCTGTTTCCATAAAAAGAAAACAGCTCCCTTCACAAAACGATTCAGGAAAATATCCAATTTTAATTTATAAAAACGATACCATTCCGGCACAGGTAAATGATTTAGACGGAGACGGAAAGTGGGACGAATTGTTTCTGGTAACTGATTTTGCTCCAAAAGAAGAAAAGAAAGCCGTTTTAAGCTGGTCCAGTACAGATCCAAAATTTAAAATACGAACAAGCGCCAGATTTGGGAAAAGAGAAGGGAAAAATCTGCCGGTTCATCCCGATACTCAAGAAGTTTTATTAGCCAATCAGGTTCTAAAAAAACTCGGTTACCAAAAATACCAAACCGACGGACCAACTTGGGAAAATGATAAAGTAGGTTTCAGGCACTATCTGGACGGAAGAAACTGTAAAGACGTTTTCGGTAAAAAAACACCCGGAATTACACCAGAAGATGTGGGTATAAACAGCAAAGGTGAAGTTGAAGACAATTACCATGTAATGCTGGATTGGGGAAGAGATATTTTTCCTGTTGGAAGTTCTTCAGGATTAGGAGGTTTTGCATTGCTGACCAGCGATAATAAAGTACACCGACTTGGTATTTTAGGCAATGACACGATCAACAATATTGAGAAAACGACTTTTAAAATTATAAGTGAAGGTCCTGAAAATTCAGTTTTAAATTATAAATACGAAAATTGGGAAGTCTCAGGAAATAAATATCAGGCAGAAGAAACCGCTTCAATCTGGCCGGGAATGTATGGTTATAAAAACACCGTTTCTGTAAACGGACTAAAAGGAAACGATACACTTTTGATTGCATTTTCAAATATTAATAATCAAAATCCGCTTCAGGTAATCAATTCAGGAGATTTTGTGTGTTTCATTCAGCATGATAAATTAACCTACGAACGCCAGTGGATTTTAGGAACAGCCATAATAATTCCGAAAGGCGTTTATAAAGGATATATAGAAGCTCCAAAAACAGGACAGCTGACTGATTCGTATTTGATAAAAACGTTAGCCAAAAACAACCAGCAGATAAGTTATTACCCAATAGCCGGCTGGGAATTAAGCGCAGATAAAGGCTTTAAAGATTCGGCTTATTTTACCAGTTATGTAACCACTTTGGCAGAGCAGTTATCTGCAAAAGTTAAAGTTGAGGTGAAATAACGAGATACTGGCCGCTCAAAACTTTCACAAAGTTCAATAACCACAAAACTAACAACTAACCCAATGAAAACTATTTTAAAAACCTTATTCTGTCTCATTGTCTTTACTCAAGTGGCAATCTCTCAGAATTACACCAATGATACATTTCCAGACGGAAGCCCGATTTCGAATTGGTTTAAAGACTACTCGAAAATTCAGCTGAAAAATTTAGGAAAAAAATACACCATAACCGATTTTGGAGTGAGTAAAGACAGCACTAAAATCCAGACCATTACCATACAAAAAGTAATCGATAAAGCTTCGGCAAATGGAGGAGGAGTAATTGTAATTCCTAAAGGTGTTTTTTTAAGCGGAGCCTTATTCTTTAAACCGAAAACAGCTTTGTATGTATCAGAAGGAGGGGTTTTAAAAGGTTCAGATGATATTACCGATTTTCCCATTATGCCATCCAGAATGGAAGGACAGAACCTTGATTATTTTCCTGCGCTAGTAAATGCTTATGGAGTTGATAATTTCTCGATTTCTGGAAAAGGAACCATCAACGGAAATGGCAAAAAATATTGGGAAGCTTTTTGGGAACGACGCAAGGAAAACCCAAAATGTACCAATCTGGAAGTTTCAAGACCAAGATTAGTTTTTGTGTGGAATTCAAACAACGTACAGCTTCAGGATGTAAAACTGATCAATTCCGGTTTTTGGACGAATCATTTTTACAAATGCAATAATGTAAAACTGCTTGATTTGTATATTTTTTCACCCCATGTAGAAATTAAAGCACCAAGCACAGATGCTATTGACATTGATATCTGTAATAACTTTTTGGTAAAAGGCTGTTATATGTCGGTTAACGACGATGCTATTGCCTTAAAAGGAGGGAAAGGCCCTTACGCCGATCAGGGTAAAAACAACGGACCTAATTCGAATATTATAATAGAAGACTGTAATTTCGGATTCTGCCATTCAGCCTTAACAAACGGAAGCGAATCTATTCATAATAAAAATGTAATTATGAGAAACTGTAAAATAAACGGCGCTTCGCGAATGTTGTGGCTTAAAATGCGTCCGGATACACCGCAGCGATATGAATACATAAGAGTAGAAGATATAAAAGGACAGGCTAAAACAGGTTTGGCCATTTTTGCATGGAAACAATTTTTTGATTTAAAAGGACGTCCGGATATTCCGTTGTCTTATGGAGATAACGTGACTCTGAAAAATATAGATTTAAAATGCGATACTTTTTACGGAGTAGAAAATGATCCCAATGTTCGTTTAACCAATTTTACATTTGAAAATTTAAATATCGAAACCGTAAAAACGAATATTGATAAAAGCTTAATAAAAGGTGTTGAATTTAAGAATGTCTACGTGAATAAGCAGTTAATCGAGTAATTTTTCCGCACATTCTCAATCAGGTGTAATGGATTTTAAGCCAAAATCTTATGTTTTTTAACACTTTTGGAGATTTAATAAAAAATATTTTAAGACTCAATCTAAAGCATAGAGGAATGGTTGGGAATTTAATTTTGATAGTAAATGTCTGATTAATAGTTTATTGTGAAGATGAAATTTTTAAAAAATTGGAAGGTAAACTTTTAGTTAAATTTAGACTTAAAAAACAATGATAATTTTAACAGCAAATATGTTGTAACTCTCAGGCAAGTTTCTATTTTTGCGCCTTAATTTAATAATTATAAGCATGAAAGATCTATTAGTAAAAATCAACGCCGAAATTGAAACATTCAAAGCAGAAGCTGAATCTTTAACTGAAAAAGGTATCAAAGCTGCAGGACCAAGAGCACGTAAAGCTACTTTAGAAATCGAAAAACTTTTGAAAGAGTTCAGAAAAGTTTCTATCGAAGAATCAAAAAAATAATACAACTAAACCTCGTCACTCGACGAGGTTTTTTTATGGCTTTAAGTGTAGATGTAAAAGTTCGGTTTAGTTTTCATTACTTAACCGCAAAACACGCCGGTTTTTAAACTATTGTCGAATAGCGCAAAGTTAAAAGCCTTTGTAAACTTTGCTGTTAAATATGCCATTTCACAACTCACAATTCATAATTCTTCTTAATACATTGTGCAGCGGTTAATGCATTTAAATCAGCACCTTCTATACCCGTATGCGTATGATCTTTCGGGAAAAAGACTTTTACCTTTTCTTTTCCTAAAGCCTCATATTTTTGAGCCACAGCCTCGCTTAAATCTATATACAAAACACCTTCTTTCTCTGCAATTTCTTTAGACCATTTAATATAGGTATCGGTTCTGCGTTCGACTTTATCGTTTGGCCATTCGTTTCTTGGCGTTAAGCTCAAAACAATCGGAATCGCACCTTTTTCTTTGGCTTCACGAATAAATTGGGTCATGTACCAGCCAAAAGTATGAACGATTTCTTTTGAACCATCAGGACGAATCACTTCCTGAGTTTCATCACCAATCCCTTTTAAAGAACCTCTGAATTTTTCCTTATCAACTGCTCCGGCATCATTGTGTCCAAACTGAATCAGAACAAAATTTCCCGGCTGTAATTGATTTTTGACTTCATCCCAAAGACCTTCATAATCAAACGTTCTGCTGCTTCGGCCGCCTTTTGCTTTATTGATAACCTCAATTCTTGTAGTGTCGCAGTATTTAGGAAATACAACGCCCCAGCCCACAGCATCCGGATTTCCATTATCGGCCATAGTAGAATCGCCAATTAAAAAGACTTTATTTTTAACTGGCAGAACGATTTTTGGATTTTTTAAAAAGTAATTTTTTAATGAATTTTTACTGTTTTTTAATTCCTCAATAAGTATTGAAGCAGACAAAACAGCACCTTTTGCAGAAGTATGCGTATGATCTTTTTTATAAAAATAAGTTCCAGTTACCTTTTGTTCGCCCATTTTTTCCATTTCAAGCGCCATTTTTTCATTCAAATTTAGGAACGTAACTTTCTCTTTTTCGGCAATTTGTTTCGCCCACAAACCGTATGAAGCATCATTGCGTGGTACTTTTCCATCTTTCCAGTCATTTCTCGGAATTGGCGAACACACAATCGGAATTGCGCCTTTTGATTTTGCTTCGCGAATAACTTTCTGTATATACCAGCCGTAACTGTGTACGATTTCATGCTTTTTGGTGAGAATATTATCAATTTCCTGAGTTTCATTTCCAATACCTTTTATAGTGCCTCGCGCACGGAGACTGTCATTTATTGGTCCGTCGTCATTATGTCCAAACTGAATCAGGACATAATCACCTTTTTTAAGTTTATTTAATACCACATTCCACAAACCTTTCTCCTGAAAAGTACGACTGCTGGTACCACCCAAAGCATGATTTTCCACATTAATTTTGGCTGTATCCAAAAACTGGCCAATAAAATCTCCCCAACCCCAAAGTCCGCCCGCACCGTTGCCTTTTCCATTTTTTACAGTAGAATCACCAATCATAAAAAGAGTGGGCTTGTTGTCTTGTTTTGGTGTAAAATTGAAGAATAATACAGCCAGAAAGAAAAAGAAAAGTAGTTTAAGTGATTTCATATTTTTTTCAATTATGAATTATGAATTGTGGAATGATTTTATTTAACCGCAAGGTTCGCAAAGTTTTTTTTAACCATTGTTGAAATAGCGTAAAGTACGCAAGGCTTTGCGAACCCTGCGTGAATCTTTGCGAACCCCGCAGTTAAATGATATTGTGTTTTCAATCTGAAGCAAAATTTAGTTTCTAAAATCAAACCACAAATCCATCCTTATCCCGTCATCGCCTTTTTTAATTCGGATGTTTGTGGGCTGGCTCTGTGGGCCTTGCTGTTCCAAAGGTTTAAAATCTCTCATGGCCGGAATTTCATACATAAACGAAATATCACCTTCGGGAAAATCAGGCTGGGGAGAACTTCCCGGGAATCCATTTTTAGGAAGATCTGGTGTAAATAATCTCAAAAATAAATTATCAGATTCGCTGAAAATTTTAAACGATGAGGTTCCTGCTTTTAAATTGGCACCCAATAAATTAGCGTGATATCCTTTAAATTCAGGATAAATCAGGTTTTCAAAACTTTCTCCCGTAATCGTATTGTTGTAATCTTTCTCCCAAAATCCGTACGTGGTTCCTTTAATTCTGTTTTTCCAAACCCTGTACGGACCTCGTCCAAACCATTTAATTCCCGTAACTTCTTTTTCCGGAAAACGAAACGTAATACCAAAAGCATTGATTTTATCTTCAAAAAAAGCGCCGTCAAAACCTTCTCCGCCAGAAGCATTTTTTAAAGCCAGCAGTTCCATTTTAAACCTTCCGTCAGCTTCCATAATCCATTTTATAGACGATAATCCGCCTGAATAATTTACAATACAAACCGCTTTTTCAGCTTCCTGAGAAATCTGAATGTCTTTTAATTTGGCTTTCATGCCAATTGGGCGAGGGCCATGCGTAAGCGGAATCACAGCCGTCTTATTGCTTATTTTCTGAATTTCTCCCGTTGCAGGATTTATAATTACCGTAACATCATTTCCTTTTAAAGTAATTTCAGAATCGGTTTTGGTTACCGAAGCTTTTGCTTTTGTACTTTGAACCGCCATAAATTTTGAAGCATAAAAGGCCGCTTTATGAATAGGCCATGTCCAGGTATAAATTTCCTTTTCAAATTGGTCAAAAGCCGTTATAGATAAAATATCGCCTTCAAAGAAATTTTGAGGCACATCAAATTTTATTTTTCGGGTTTCTCCCGGATCAATACTCGGAATTTCAATTTTACCCGTACTTATTTCCTGAGCTGTTTTATTGGTGTAAAAAACATCGTTTTCCGATTTTAAAACTTTGAATTCCATTTTACAGGAATTTAAATTGCTGAACAAATAAGCATTGGTAATCAAAAATGAACCGTTAAAAGCATCTGTAATTTGTTTGGGCTGAAACTGAATTGGCGCCCAAATTTCTTTAACCGAAAAATAACTGCCTTCTTTTTCACGATGAGGTCCCAGAATTCCGTCAGCGGCCAAAGAACCTTTTGAATCAAACTTTTGTTCTCCTTTCCAGTCCGAACGTTTTACCGCTTCGTCGAGCATTGCCCACATAAAACCTCCCGCAAAAAGCGGACTTTCTTTGTACCGATTCCAGAAATCTTCCAGCGCTGCGCCGTGACCGTTATCATACGTTCCGTGCATAAATTCAGTTGGAAAAAATACATTTTCACCCGAATTGAATCGATGCATTCCCGTTAAATAAGTAGGATAATGATGTGTGTCCCAGCCGTTAAAATCGGCCCACGGATGAATGACAATCCTTTTCTGCGGATCATTTTCGGCAAATACTTTATCAACCTCATAATTCCAGCCGCCTTCATTTCCGTTGTCCCAAATAATAACCGAAGGATGATTGACATCGCGAGCCACCATTTCTTTAACCAGTTTAGTTCCGGTTTCGGTATCATACGAATTCTGCCAGCCAGCCAATTCATTTAAAACAAAAAGACCTAGTGAATCACAGACTTGCAGAAAATGATCGTCAGGCGGATAATGCCCGCGAACAGCATTCATATTCATGTCTTTAATTAATTGAACGTCCAGCTCGCTGATACGTTTACTCGTGCTTCGTCCGCCTTCCGGCCAAAAAGAATGACGATTAATACCTTTCATTATAATTTTGGTGCCGTTTACATAAATGCCGTCTTTCTTTTTAAATTGTAAAGTTCTAAAACCAATTTTTTTATCGTATTCATGAAGGATAATTCCGTTCTGTTTTAAAACTAGTTTTAAATTATACAAATTAGGCGTTTCAGGATTCCACGGTTTAATGTTTTCCCATTTGGCAGTAATTGTTTCTTTTGTATTTTTCGCTTTAAGCGGAAAAGTAAAAGCAGGAAAATTTTCTCCGTTTTTACCTGAAAGTGAAACTTCTAAAAGTGTATTTTTTGAAATACCGAACAAATTCAAATCAACCGAAATCGAACCGTCCATTTTCGGATTTACAGCAATTTTCTCTATATGTGTTTTTGGAGAAACTTCCAGCCAGACCGGACGATAAATACCTCCAAAAAGCCACCAGTCGGCTCTTCTTTCTGCATTATTTACTGATTTATTGGCAGAATGTTTCCAAACGTGAACCTCCAAAGTATTTTTAGAACCAAATTTTAAAAGTGAAGAAATATCGTATTTAAACTCGTAAAAACCGCCCTGATGAATTGGACCCGCAATTTTTCCGTTGATTTTTACTTCTGTATCTGTCATCGCACCCCCAAATGCAATTAGAACCGTTTTGTTTTTATAATCAATCGGTATTTCAAAATCATATTTATATAAACCTTCTTCTTTGCTGGGTTCTTTTTGGTTTAATTCTTTGTACCAGCGTCCGTACGTGTATTCGCCAAAACCTTCCAGTTCCCATTGCGAAGGCACATTTATTTTAGACCATACTTTACTGTTATTTCCATCTGTACAATAAAAATTCCATTGAACGGGATGCTCAAAATCTTTTCCCGAAAGGTAAATTTTATCCGTTTTCTGCGCTTTTATATTCGGAATAATAAAAAAACAATTTAAGAGAATAAATAAAGTTCTGATTGCGTTTTCTGAAAGCATAAAATAGAATCGGGGGTTTATAACAGGTTCGTATTTTTTGGTTAAAAACTTCTTTTTTGCATTTATTTTTTCTTAAAATTTATGCTCAAAAAGAAATTGTATTTTCAAATCTAGTTGATCCATTTTTATATTGTATCCTGTACTATGATGTTAAAAAATATTAGATAATTCTAAAAATTAATACATTTTTTAAATTTCTAAAATCAGGTAGGTACAGGATACTATCCCATAAAAAAACAAAGAAATTGCATCTGCATTATTGAATTGATAAAATAATCAGGGATTAATTTTATTATTCAAATTTTAATAATTGTCAATTTTTTGAATTTTATGGGAATTAAAAAACGAACTATTTGCACTTTAGCCGGCTTATTTCTGACTTCAACTCTGATTGTTTTTGGTCAGGAAAAAATACCGATTCGTAAAATACATTACGCACCCGAAGGAAATAGTTTTGTTTTAAAAAATGGAACCCGAAAATTCAACCGTGCTCTTTATGGTTCTAATACGGGATTTAGAGTTGAAACTGGAGATTTGCCGGAATTTGCTATATATATGCCCGGAATGGGAGGCAATTTTAAATTAGGATTGTCAAACGGAAAAGAAAGCAAATGGATTACCGAAGCGGCAAAAATTGATACCCGCTATATTTTGGGAACGATGCAGTATACAATTGAAGATCCAATTTTAGAAGGCAGTAAATTGTTTATTGATGTTGTCGCTTTAAAGGAGAGCGAAGGTTTTATTGTAAAAGTATATGGTCAAAAAATATCCAAAAACATCAATTTAATCTGGGCTTTTGGCGGTGCAACGGGTAAAAAGTTCAGTCGTGACGGCGATATCGGCGCAGATCCGGAATCGGTTTTTTATCTCCAGCCTAATTACTGTCTCAATAATAAATATACGTTGAAAAAACAATCTTTTCTTTTGGATTATGGTTCTGAAAGCAACAAGCAAAAAACAGGAAATAATAAAAGTCTGAGCGGTTTTTTTCCAAATTCAGAAATTCGTTTAGCAGATGCCAATATTCAGAATAAACCTTTAGAACTTTTTAATTCTAAGGCAGAAATACTTCCTTTAATAAGCGGAAAAATAAATTCAGTTTCAGAAAAAGGGAATTACTGGCTGTTTGTTCCTGAGGTTTCAAAAGTAAATTATACACAAAAAACGATTGCCGGACTATATGAAAAATCGGTTACGGCAACACATCTTTTAGGCAATAGAATAAAGGTGAAAACGCCTGATAATTATATTAATACACTGGGTTCTTCACTTGCAATTGCTTCTGACGGAATCTGGGAAAGTCCAGCCTATCTTCACGGTGCTATTGCGTGGCGAATGTATTTAAATGCATGGCGAGGCGCGTACACGGCAGATCCTTTGGGCTGGCACGACAGGGCAAAAACGCATTTTGCAAGTTACAGCAAGTCGCAGGTTACATCGCCGGAAAGTGGTCCGGTTGTTTTTGATGAAGAAAAAAATCTGGCACGACAAAAAGAAGAAATAGGAACGTCAATGTTCAGCAGCGGTTACATAAGCCGAAGTCCAAATAAGAACAATGTGGCACATCATTATGATATGAATCTGGTTTTTTTCGATCAGATATTCCGTCATTTTAAATGGACGGGAGATATCGCTTTTTTAAAAGAAATGTGGCCGACGATTGAACGACATTTAAAATGGGAAAAACGAAATTTTGATCCGGATAATGACGGACTTTATGATGCTTATGCTTCGATCTGGGCAAGTGATGCTTTGCAATACAGCGGCGGCGGCGTAATTCATTCTTCGGCTTATAATTATTATGCGAATAAAATAGCGGCAGAACTGGCAAAAAAATTAAACATCGATGCCGTTCCTTTTGAAAAAGAAGCAGACAAAATTTTAAAAGCCGCAAATAAGCAGCTTTGGATTCCGAAAAAAGGCATTTTTGCCGAATATAAAGATGCTTTAGGAAACAGAATATTGCACGATACACCGGGAGTCTGGAGTATTTACCATACTATCGATTCAGAATTATCAAATCCTTTTGAGAGTTATCAAATGTTGGATTATGTGAATAATCAGATTCCGCATATTCCAATTAATGCAGATGGATTAGACAAAAAAGATTTGTATGTAATCAGCACTACAAACTGGCAGCCTTATACCTGGTCGACCAATAATGTGGCTCTGGCGGAGCAATTGCATACTTCGCTGGCCTTCTGGCAGGGCGGGCAATCTGAAAAAGCCTATACGATGTGGGAAAGTGCTTTAATTGAAAGTATGTATCTGGGCGCTTCTCCAGGTGGTTTTGAACAGCTTTTGTTTCAGGATGCGATGCGCGGCGAATTGTACCGCGATTTTGCTGACCCAATTGGTATGGCTTCACGAACTTTAGTCGAAGGACTTTTCGGGATTCAACCTGATGCTTTAAATGAAGTTTTAATCATAAAACCTGGTTTTCCGGAAAAATGGAATCAGGCTTCACTAGAAATTCCGGATATTTCAATTGATTTTAAAAGAGAAAATAAAAAAGATACTTATATAATAAAGAATCAGTTTTTAGCCAAAATGAATTTAAAATTGCTTTTGAATGCCAATTTTGAAGCTGTTGAAAGCATTTTGGTGAACGGAAAATCAGTATCGTGGAAAGCGGTTTTGGAGAACATCGGAAAACCAAAAATAAGTATTGAGGTTCCGTATAATTTGAATTATGATATTCAGATTACATGGAAAGGAGATTCTTTAGAAGAAATCATACCAAAAGAAAATTATGTTTTTAATGAAGCTTTAGAGATCAATACCTCAAAAGCAAAAATCATTTCTGTTTATGATCCGCAGCAGGTTTTGAGTGCTGTTTCGAAAACAGAATATTCCCTTAAAGCTAAAGTGAATTCAGCAGGCAGTAAAGTTTTTTTTGTGGAAGTAAAACAAGGAGAATTTTCTTGGTGGAAACCGATTCATTTCAATGTAAAAGCTGAAAAACAATTAAATGAAACGTTTACAGATTGGGATAAGCCTTTAGATAAAGCTGCACGTTTAGAGACGATTTCTCTTGTTCCGTTTTTCAATTCAAAAGTTACCGACATTTTTAATTACGAATATTTGTCGCCAAGACCTAATACGGTAACCTTACAATTACCAAAACAAGGCATTGGAAACTGGTGTTATCCCAATGTTTCGGTCCAGATTGATGATAAAGGGCTGCGTGAAAAAGCAAAAAAAACCGGGAAAATTTCAACTCCAAACGGGATTTTATTTCAAACGCCTTCTGATGAAAATCAGAAAAATATAATCTTCACTTCTATGTGGGATAATTTTCCGGAAAGTATCACTATTCCGTTAAACGGAAAAGCTTCTCACGCTTATTTTATGCTGGCCGGAACTACAAATCCTATGCAAAGCCGAATTGTAAATGGAGAAATTACGATACAATATACTGATGGAACTTCGAAAATTCTGCCCTTAAAGAATCCGGAAAACTGGTGGCCGATAGAGCAGGATTATTTTACAGACGGACTTGCTTTTACAACCGATGCTCCAAAACCGTCGAGGGTTTATTTTAAAACAGGAGAAATCTCGAGAGATTTTAAGAATTTCAAAACCATAAAAGGATTTAGTAATTACGGTGTTGATGGCGGAGCAGGAACGATTTTAGAACTGCCTTTGGATAAAAATAAAACTTTAAAAAACCTGACTCTGAAAACTATTGCAAATGATGTTGTGATTGGTTTGATGAGTGTGACTTTAATTAGATAATGAGATAATTGTAGAAATGGTCTTCGACTACGCTCAGCCTGACACCTGAAACTTCAAAAAAACTATCAAAACAAAATAACCACATGAAAAACTATCAACTCATAACTGTATTCTTATTTTCGGTTTCGCTTTTTGCACAGAAAATAGATCGAAAGGCTTTGGTAACAAGGCATAACGTTCAAATTTCGGCTATTGATACTCTGGCTTCTTTAACGGTTGGGAACGGTGCTTTTGCTTTTACGGCTGATGTAACCGGACTGCAGACTTTTCCGAAAGAATATCAAAACGGGATTCCGCTTGGAACACAGTCAGAGTGGTGCTGGGACAGTTATAAAAACACGAATAATTATAAGTTTTCTGAAACCTTAAGAGACTATAAACAATACGGAAGGGACATTTCATACACAGTTCAGATAAAAGAACCCAAACGAAAAGTAGAAGCTGTAAACTGGTTCAGACAGAATCCGCATTTATTGCAGCTTGGGAATTTAGGTTTTGAAATTACAAAGAAAGACGGAAGTCTGGTAAAACCTTCGGATGTAAAAGCGATTTCACAAAAACTAAATGTATGGACAGGAGAAATTGAAAGTTATTTTGAAATTGAAGGAACTCCGGTTACGGTTTTAACGGCTTCACATCAGGAAAAAGATGAAATTGGCGTAAAAGTAAAATCGGATTTATTACAGCAGAAACGTTTAAAAATAAGTCTTCGAATTCCGTTTCCAACCGGAGACTGGGCCGATATGGGAACAAAATGGGAAGGGAAACAGGATTATAAAAGCACTCTGACTGAAAAATCAAAAACCGAAGCGGTTGTAACACACGTTATGGACAGTATTTCATACAAAGTTCATTTTAACTGGAAAGGAAACGTGCAGATTAAACAAACATCAGATCATTATTTTGTTGTTGAAGCTTCGAATACCAATACATTAGAATTGAGCTGTCTTTTTGCTTTGGCAGAAAAAAAATCGGTTAAAAATTCTTCATTTGCAGATATTCAAAACAGCAGTATAAAAGGCTGGGAAAAATTCTGGAACAGCGGTGCAGCGGTTGATTTTTCGGGTAGTACAGATCCTCGCGCAAATGAACTGGAACGAAGAATTATTTTATCACAATATCTTACGAAACTCCAATGTACAGGAAAAGTACCGCCACAGGAAACGGGTTTAACGTACAACAGCTGGTACGGAAAACCGCATTTAGAAATGCACTGGTGGCACGGTGTTCATTTTGCACTTTGGAACAGACCGGAATTGCTGGAAAAAAGCCTTCCGTGGTATCAAAAAGTATTTGATAAAGCCAAAAATATTGCCAAAAGACAAGGTTTTGAAGGTGCAAGATGGCAGAAAATGGTAGATGCGGACGGTAACGAAAGTCCGTCGTCTGTGGGTTCCTTTTTAATTTGGCAGCAACCGCATTTTATTACGTATGCGGAATTGATTTACAGAGCAAAACCAACAAATTCGACTTTAAATTTATATAGCGAACGTGTTTTTGCAACGGCTGATTTTATGGCTTCATTTGCCCATTATGATTCTAAAACAGATCGTTATGTTTTAGGCCCCGGCGTGATTCCGGCTCAGGAACGTTTTAAAGCGATGGAAACTTTTAATCCAACGTATGAATTGGCATATTGGAACTGGGCATTAAAAACAGCAATCGAGTGGAAGAAAAAACTAAACCAAAAAGTACCCGAAAAATGGGACATAGTTTTGGCTAAATTATCAAAACTTCCAGTTGCAGATAATGTGTATCTGGCAACGGAAAGCGCGACAGATTCCTATACCAATCCTGAATTTAAAACAGATCATCCATCGGTTTTAGGCACATTTGGAATGCTTCCTGAAACTTCTCTTTTAGATAAAAAAATCATGAAAAACACTTTTGATCTGGTTTGGAAAATATGGTCATGGGATAAAACCTGGGGTTGGGATTTTCCAATGACGGCGATGTCGGCAGCACGTTTAAATATGCCCGATAAAGCGGTTGATGCTCTTTTTATGAAGGTAACCACAAATACGTATTTAAAAAACGGACATAATTATCAGGCAGAACGATTAACGCTTTATCTTCCGGGCAACGGCGGAATATTAACGGCAGTTGCCATGATGTGTGCCGGATGGGACGGATCTGAAGGAGAAAATCCGGGTTTTCCTAAAGATGGAACATGGAAAGTTAAAAGTGAAGGGTTTAAGAAGATGTTTTAGTTTTCTAGAGGTTCTAAGTTTCTAAGATGCTAAGGGACTAAGGGCTAGGTTTTATCTTTAGTTCTCGCAAAGCCGTAAAGAAAACCTTCGAATATAAACTTTGTGTGTTTGCGGCTTTGCGAGATTAATAAAAATCTGCGTGAAACAACTAGCCAGAATTCAATATAAATTCTATGAAAAAATATATTCTCTTTTTATTGCTTTTTGTGAGTTTGAAAGCTTTGAGCCAAAGACAAATGGAAAATCTGGATCGTGGTATCATCGCCATAAAAGATAAAGGACAGTTTTTTATAAGCTGGAGGGTTTTAGGAACTGATCCTGATGATCTGGCTTTTAATGTGTATCGAAAAAGCGCCACTCAAAAAGCAGTTTTATTAAATGAAAAACCCATTACAGGCGCGACTAATTTTATTGATGCCAAAGCTGACGTTAAAAAAGAAAATACCTGGTTTGTAAAAACGGTTTTAAAAGGAAAAGAAGCTGCAGCTGCAGGAAGTTTTACAATTCCGGCGAATGCCTCAGATAAACAATATTTACCCATTAAATTAAAAGAAATTGATGGCTATACGGCAAATGATGTTTCTGTTGGCGATTTAAATGGAGACGGAAAATATGAATTAATAGTTCATATGACAGGAAAAGGACATGATAATTCTCAAACCGGAATTACAGATCCGCCTATATTTCAGGCGTATACTTTAGACGGAACGTTTTTGTGGCAGATTAATCTCGGAAAAAACATTCGCGAAGGTGCACATTATACGCAGTTTATGGTGTATGATTTAGACGGTGACGGTTTTGCTGAACTGGTTTGTAAAACTGCCGACGGAACAAGGGACAGTCATGGAAATGTGGTAGGAGATGTTTCAAAAGACTGGGTTGACCGTGATCCTGATTCTAAAACGTATGGCAAGATTTTAAAAGGCCCGGAATATCTTTCTGTTTTTGACGGAAGAACCGGAAAATTGATTACAACAGTAGATTATATTCCGCAGCGAGGTGATCTGGCAGGCTGGGGCGGAAGAGGAGGAAGCGGAGGAAACGACACAAAAGGAAACCGAATGGATCGTTTTATTGCCTGCATTGCTTATCTCGACGGCATTCATCCTAGTGTTGTTATGTGCCGTGGTTATTATGGCAGAACGGTTTTGGCAGCATGGGATTTTAAAAACAAACAATTAACCTCAAGATGGGTTTTTGACAGTAAAGATGCTGAAAATCTATATTCGGGAATGGGAAATCATAATTTGACTGTTGCTGATGTTGACAATGATGGAAAAGATGAAATAATCTACGGATCAATGTGTGTTGATGATAACGGAGAGGGGTTGTACACAACAGGTTTTAGGCACGGAGATGCAATTCATGTTTCTGATCTTGATCTGGATGTTCCCGGTTTGGAGGTTTTTGGAATTCATGAAATAGAAAACGGAACAACGGGTCCTGGTGTTACTTTATTTTCGGCTAAAGACGGAAAAGTATTGTTTACAGGTTCTCTTAACGAAGATGTAGGCCGGGGCGTTGCAGACAATATTGATTCAACCAGAAAAGGAGCGCAGTGCTGGTGGTCAGGTTCTCCCTATCTGCATGATATGAAGGGAAATAACATTGGTAAAGCACCAAGTTCTACCAATTTTTTAATTTATTGGGACGGCGATACTTCAAGAGAACTTTTAAATTCGAATTATATCGACAAATACAATTCAGGAAGATTATTTACGGCAGAAGGAGCGGTTTCTAATAACGGAACTAAATCCACACCGGCTCTTTCGGCAGATATTCTGGGTGACTGGCGTGAAGAATTGATTTTAAGATCTGAAGATAATAAGGAACTTAGAATTTACTCTACAACAATCCCAACTGATGTAAGGCAGTATACTTTAATGCACGATCCACAGTATAGATTAAGTATTGCGTGGCAGAACGTAGGTTATAATCAGCCGCCTCACACTAGTTTTTATATGGGAACAGGAATGGAACCCGCTCCCAAGCCTAACATTGTTTTGATACTCATGAAGAGATAAAAAACGATGTTTCAGTGCGCTGAAAGAGAAAATAACAAAAAAAAGATGTCAGAAACTGCTTTTCCTGACATCTTTTTTTGTTATGCTTACATAGGAAATTTTGTTAAAAAAAAGAATTATTTATTTTTTTGACCTGAAAAACTGTTAAATAAACGATAAATACAAACAAACGCATTATTATCTGGAATAAATAAAAATAATTTGGTATAGTTTAACACAACATATAAATTTGCCTTATTCAAAATAAATCTAAATAAAATGAAGGTAAAAATATTATTTCCGTTTTTAAGCTTTTGCTTAATGCTGCTTACAAGTGTGACTTCGTTTGCACAAACGGCTACTATTAGAGGTATGATTTCATTATCGACTAATGAAGCTGCAGATAATGTTTCTGTAACTTTAAAAGGAACACGTGTTGGAACTACTACTGATGCACAAGGAAATTACGAAATTAAAAACGTTAAGCCGGGAACTTATACTATTAAAGTTTCGGCAGTAGGATTTTCATCAAAAGAAAAAAGCATTACAGTTAGTTCTGCAAATGAAATTGTAGAAAATTTTACCTTAATTACTACATCTGAAAACCTTACTGAAGTATTTGTAAAAGGTAATGCCAACAAATACACAAAATCAGAAAGTGAATATGTTTCTAGAATGCAGGTTAAAAACCTTGAAAACTCACAAGTTTACAACGTAGTTACTAAGGAATTAATGAAAGACCAATTGGTTATCAATCAAGATGAAGCTTTGAAAAACGTTCCGGGTTTATACCAGTTATGGGGCGCTACTAACCGTGCAGGTGATGGAGGTTCTTGGTATTCATTACGCGGTTTTACTACTCAGAGTTTAGTAAGAAATGGTATTGCTGGAAAAGTAAACAGTAATTCAGATGCGGCAAACCTTGAAAGAATTGAGGTTATCAAAGGACCTTCTGCTACTTTATTTGGAAATGTACTTTCTTCATACGGAGGTTTAATCAACCGTGTAACTAAAAAACCGTATGAAACTTTTGGCGGTGAGATCGCTTATCAGGCAGGAAGCTACGGATTTAACCGTGTTTCTGCTGACGTTAATACGCCTTTAAATGATGATAATACAGCATTATTTAGATTAAATACTTCTTATACAAATAACAATACTTTTCAGGATTACGGTTCTTCAAGAAGCTTTTTTGTAGCGCCTTCTTTCTCTTATAAAGTAAACGATAAATTGACTTTATCTCTTGATGCTGAAATTGGTGACCAGAATAATTCTGGTATGCCATTAATTTATCTTCCTTTTGATGTATCTGTTACGGCCTTAGGCTTTAACAATGCAAAAGATCTTAACATGAACTTTAAAAGATCTTTTTGGGGAGATGAATTCATAACAAATACAAAAACTTTCAACGTTTTTGCTCAGGCCAATTATAAAATCTCTGATGAGTGGACTTCTCAGTCTGTATTCAGCAGTACATCTAACAAAGCTTCAGGACTGCAGACTTGGTTCTATCTTTACCCAAATGAAATAATATCCAGAAATGCATGGAATGCTAATGGAAAAGACAACGCAATTGAATTCCAGCAAAACTTTAACGGTGATTTCTTACTTTTTGGAAAAATGAGAAACCGTTTCTTAATTGGTGGTGATTTATTCCACTCAACAAACAGATTAGGATACAGACTTTTACCAAATGGTGAACTTGACAGGATAGGATATACAGGAGCTGCACCAACTTATAATAACTTTAATCCAACAACTGTAAATGCTGAATTGGTAAATGGATTTGATTATAAAACAAACAGCGCCCTTTCAACCTATAGTGCTTATGTTGCAGATGCTGTTAACATTACAGAAAGTTTAATTGTTTCAGCAGCAGTACGTTTTGATCACTACGACAATCAGGGAACTACAGATGATACTACAGGTCAAAGAGCGGGTGATTTTTCACAAAATGCATTTTCTCCAAAATTTGGTGTAGTTTACCAGGTAATAAAAGATCAGGTTTCTGTTTTTGGTAACTACCAAAATAGTTTTACAAATATTGGATATATAAATGCAAATGTTGGAGGTGCTCTTCAATTGCAAAAATTTGATCCGGAAAGAGCAAACCAGTTTGAAGGAGGTATTAAAGTTAATGCTTTCCAAAACAAAGTAAGCGCTACACTTAGCTACTACGATATTAAAGTAAAAGATATTGTAACTGCTGACCCAAGTTTACCAAATTCAAGTATACAAAACGGTACACAATACAGTAAAGGTTTTGAACTAGAAGTTACGGCTAACCCAATTCCGGGATTAAATCTTCTTGTGGGTTACTCAAACAATGATTCTAAATTAAACGGATTAAGACCAGTAACTGCAGGACCAGAAAATTTAATTAACTACTGGATCAGCTATAATTTGCAAAATGCTGCATTTAAAGGTTTAGGTTTAGGATTTGGAGGTAATTATGGAGACGCTACATACATTTACAACAATGGAACTGAAACTTTCGAACTTCCATCTTATGCTGTATTAAACGCAGCTTTGTACTACGATCAGCCTAAATACAGAGTTTCTTTAAAAGTAAACAACCTTACAGACGAATTGTACTTTAATGGTTATACAACAATCAATGTACAAGCGCCGCGTACCTTTATGGGAAGCGTAACGTATAAATTCTAATAAGGATTTAGATATTAAAAATAACAAAGGCTCGGACAAAATGTTCGAGCCTTTCTTTATAAAAAAAAACTTAGAATCTCAGTATCTTAGAACCTTAGGATCTTAAATAGAATTTCTATCAATAAAATTAAAAGGAACTTTAAATAAGCCTTTCTCTTTGTTTAAAATCATTCGGGCTGCAGTTTCTCCCATTATATTAAAATCTGTAGACATAACAGTTATTCCCAGTAATTCTTTTAAAGGTGTGTCGTTATAAGAAATAACGCCGATATCTTTTCCTAAAACAAATTCTTCGTCGCGAATCTGTTTCATTAAATTCACTAAATCCGATTCTTCAATAGTAATAAATAAATCCCCTTTTTTAAGGATCATGTCATCGTAAACTTCGCTTAAAATCTCAAAATTGATTTCGTGCTCAACGCAGAACTTTCTGAATCCGTGCAGAATTCTTCTTGGATAAGGATAAACCGCTTTATCAGGATAAATTAAAATTAAGCGTTTGTATTTTGAAATTTTTTCTAAACCTTCCTTTAAAGCATTGTAAATATCATTTTCAAAATCCTGATAAATTTTAATGATTTCACCTTCATGCGACAATTTAATATTGTCCATTAAAACCAGTTTTTCTTCGGGAATTCTCTGGATTGCTTTAGCCACTTCATCCGTAAAACTAAGATGTTTTAATTCATCGGTTTTAAAATGGGTCGTAATCACATAGTAATCATATGCGCCTTCAAACTTGTCTAGTAAGTTCAAAAACAACGTTTCGTCGCAATGGTAAATATGTAGGTCGGTGTGTGCATTTGCGCCCAGCGTATTAATAAATGAGCTGTAAGTTTTCATTTTATAGGCACTCAGTTTATTAAATAAAAACAAAACATTTACTTTCGATTCCAGTTTTGTTCTTGTAATATAATATCCTTTTCCTCTAATCGATGAAATGATTTTTCTTTCTTTTAAAATATTATAAGCTTTTTCAACTGTATCACGCGACATATAAAACTCTTCGCTAAAGCTGTTTATAGAAGGAATTTTTTGATTTATTTTTAAATTTCCGTTAGCAATATTCTGCAAAATCGAGTCAACAATCTGTTTGTATTTTGGAACCCTCGAATCTTCGTCTATTTTAATTAATTTAATCATGCCTGTATGTTGCAAATTGGATTCATGAGTAACATGCAGCCAATTTTTTTAATTGTATTTTTTAAAAAAGCAAAACTTGAAAAAACGCTTTATATGTTGATTTTGCTACTTTCCTTACAAAAAATAAAAATTAAATAAAGGCTTACTTTATTTTCAGGCACTTAGGTTAATTTAATATTAAATTAAAGAAATTATAATTACGAAATCGATTGCTAAAATAGGGCTTTTAAATTTATTTTTCCAATATAATCCAATCGTTCTTTGCAATTAGTGCGCATTTTTAACATAAATTACACAAATCATAAAGGATAGTACAGGACAGTTTTAATTTTTACATTATATTATTTTACAAAACCAAACTAACTATCACAATTAACCAAAACAAATTATTAAATGGAATCATTATTAGGAATCATTTTTCATTCTATCGGAGGATTTTCTTCAGGTAGTTTTTATATGCCTTTTAAAAAAGTTAAAGATTGGGCTTGGGAAAGTTACTGGCTTGTGGGCGGTTTCTTTTCCTGGTTAATTGTACCGCCGATTGCTGCTTATTTAACGATTCCTCATTTTACTGATATTATCGTTGCTGCTTCACCATCGATTAAAGCCTTTACCTATTCAATGGGATTGATCTGGGGAATTGGAGGTTTAACATACGGACTTGGCGTTCGCTATTTAGGAATGTCATTAGGAAACTCAATCACTTTAGGATTTTGTTCTGCTTTTGGAGCATTGGTTCCCTCCATTTACTACGATTTATATCCAACTGAAGGTAAAATTTCATTTTCGGATATGCTGGCAACTTCTGGCGGACAATTGGTTTTATTGGGCGTTGCGGTATGCCTTTTAGGAATCGCTATTTCAGGAAAAGCCGGGATGCTTAAAGAGAAAGATTTTGCAGCAGGCCACGAAGACAAGGATAAAGATTTTAGTTTAGCAAAAGGCTTAACAGTAGCGGTTATTTCAGGAATTTTAAGCTCATTCTTTAATTATGGAATCGAAGCCGGAAAGCCAATGGCAGAGCAGGCAGTTGAATTTGGCTGTAATCCGTTGTTTCAAAATAACGTAACCTATATCGTTTTGCTTTGGGGAGGTTTAACAACCAATTTTATTTGGTGTTTGTATCTTAATTTCAAAAACAGATCAATTGGTGACTATACGAATAAAGCAACACCAATTACTAAAAACGTTTTATTTTCCGCACTTGCCGGAACCATGTGGTTTCTTCAGTTTTTCTTTTACGGAATGGGAGAAAGCAAATTAGGGAACGGTGCAAGTTCGTGGATTCTGCACATGGCCACTATTATTCTAACGGCTAACTTCTGGGGATTTTATTTAAAAGAATGGACAGGAGTTTCTAAAAAAACATTCAACACTTTTATCTGGGGAATCGGGCTTATTATGCTTTCGATCGTTTTGGTAGGAATTGGTAACTCATTATAAATAATACAAGAAATAATTATAAAGTATATGTCGAATACAAAAACAATTAATACAAATTTTAAGCACGTAAGCTACCTTTGGGATGATGCTAAAGCCGCACAACTAGCGGGAGATGAAGTAGCGCTTTTCATTTATCGTTCTAATTTATTAGGAGCCGATTTAAGATTGACAAACTATGGAGGAGGAAATACTTCTGTAAAAATTACAGATAAAGATCCATTAACCGGAGCAAGCTCTGAAGTTATGTGGATTAAAGGTTCTGGAGGTGATATTGGAACATTGACAAAATCTGGCTGTGCAGCATTATACTTAGACAGACTTCGTAATCTTGAAAATGTTTACAGAGGAATTGAGTTTGAAGACGAAATGGTAGAATTGTTCAATCACTGTATTTTCGACTTAGCTTCAAAAGCGCCTTCTATCGATACGCCTTTGCATGGTTTCTTACCATTTAAACATATTGATCACTTGCATCCAGATGCAGCAATTGCAATCGCTGCAGCAAAAGACGGAGCAAAAATCACAGAAGAATTGTTCGACGGAGAAATTGGCTGGGTAGGCTGGCAGCGTCCGGGCTTTGACTTAGGACTTCAATTAAGAAGCTGTTTAGAAGAAGCGGAAAAGAAAGGTAAAAAACTAAGAGGAATCATGTTAGGTTCTCACGGTTTATTTACATGGGGAGATACAGCTTATGAAAGCTACATCAATACATTAGAAGTAATCGAAAAATGTGCTGAATATCTAGAAAGTAACTACGGAAAAAAACGTCCGGTTTTTGGAGGTCAGAAAATCGAAAGCCTTCCAGAAGCAGACCGTAAATTAAAAGCAGCAAAAGCAGCGCCTATTTTAAGAGGTTTCTGTTCATCAGAACGTCAAATGATCGGTCACTATACAGATGATGCAAGAGTATTGGAATTCATCAATTCAAACGATCTTTCAAAATTAGCTCCATTAGGAACTTCTTGTCCGGATCACTTTTTAAGAACTAAAATCAGTCCATTGGTTTTAGAATTAGATCCAAATGAAGATTTATCTGATATAAACGCAGTTAAAGCAAAATTAGCTCCGGCTTTTGAAGCTTATCGTGCGATGTACAAAGACTATTATAATGCCTGCAAAAAATCGAATTCTCCTGCAATGCGTGACCCAAATCCGGTTGTAATTTTATATCCAGGAGTAGGTATGTTCACTTTTGCAAAAGATAAAACGATGGCGCGTTTGGCATCAGAATATTATGTGAATGCAGTAAATGTAATGAAAGGTGCAGAAGCCGTTTCAGAATATACTTCACTGCCTCACCAAGAAGCTTTTGATATCGAATATTGGTTATTAGAAGAAGCAAAATTACAACGTATGCCTAAACCAAAAGCATTGTCTGGACGAGTAGCTGTAATTACGGGTTCTGCAGGCGGAATTGGTAAAGCTATCGCAAAGAAATTTGCTCAGGAAGGAGCTTGTGTAGTAATTAATGATATTAACGAAGAGCGTTTAGAAGGTGCAACAGCTGAGTTTATTAAGTCATTTGGAAAAGATGCCGTTTCAAGCACTTTATTAAATGTAACAGATGAAGCAAGCACAGAATTAGCTTTAGACCAGGCTTCATTAGCCTTTGGAGGTGTAGATATTATTGTAAACAATGCCGGAATCAGTATTTCAAAATCTATTGCAGAACATACTCTTGAAGAATGGGACAGATTATACGATATCTTGGTAAAAGGACAATTTATTGTTTCCAAAGCAGGAATCGAAGTAATGCGCAAACAAGGTTTTGGAGGAGATATTGTGAACATTGTTTCTAAAAATGCCGTAGTTGCCGGTCCAAACAATCCGGGTTACGGTTCTGCAAAAGCAGCGCAGGCCCACTTAACACGTTTAATGGCTGCTGAATTAGGAGCAGATAAAATTCGTGTAAACACAGTAAATCCTGATGCGGTAATCTCAGACTCAAACATTTGGTCTGGCGGATGGGCAGAAGGTCGTGCAAAAGCATACGGAGTTACTGTAGAAGAACTTCCGGCTTATTATGCAAAACGTACGTTATTAAATGAAATCATATTGCCGGATGATATTGCAAATGCTTGTTTTGCTTTTGTTGGAGGTTTACTTGGTAAATCAACAGGAAATGCCTTAAACGTAGACGGCGGTGTCGCAATGGGCTTTTATAGATAAAGATTATTTAAGTTTTTTTATAAGTTTGTTTAAGCAAAAGTGGTTTTTTGTGGTCTAACGTTCGATATTTCGAGCGTTAGATTTTTTTTAGAAGAACATTGCAGCAGACCAAATACATAAAGAAGAAAAGTTAAACAAAGGGTTGGGGTATACAAATTAACCTGCTTGGAATATTTTCAACACGTAGAAATATAATTTTTACTTAAAATTAAAGAGTAAAAAACGATTTGGGATTAATACATTAATAAGTGCTTTAATGTCTAAATTACGCAATCGATTTTTTTATGTGTTAAAAATACACGAATAAAATTAAATTGTATATCTTGTAAACCCTATTAAAATATAAAGTATTATGATAATCGGATCAAACAATATTGAATCTCATAACGAGGGATTATTAAAAAAACACCAAAGCAAATTGGTTTTTACAGCATCAGAAATTGATAATACAGAGGCGATTATCCAAAAATTAATCGACTTTCAAATTGCCATTCCATCTTGGGCTTTAGGAACAGGAGGAACAAGATTTGGTCGTTTTGCAGGCGGAGGAGAACCGCGCTCAATCGAAGAAAAAATAGAAGATGTTGGATTACTTCATAAATTAAACAGTGCTTCGGGAGCAATTTCACTTCATATTCCGTGGGATATTCCGCAGGATTATAAAGCAATTAAAACCCTTGCAGCACAACACAATTTAAAGTTTGATGCCATGAACTCGAATACGTTTCAGGATCAGGCAGATTCAGAACATACTTATAAATACGGGTCATTACAAAACGTAAACAAAGCAGTCCGTAAACAAGCAATTGCACACAATATTGAAGTTATTAAACACGGAATTGAACTAGGATCTGAGTCATTAACAATCTGGCTTGCTGACGGTTCTAACTTTCCGGGACAATTAAACTTTAGAAAAGCATACCAAAATACATTAGAAAGTTTAGAAGAAATCTACGATGCACTGCCTGCAGACTGGAAATTATTTTTAGAATATAAATGTGCTGAGCCTAACTTTTATTCAACGACTGTAGCAGATTGGGGGCAGTCTTACTCGTATGTTAAAAAGTTAGGTGATAAAGCGCAGACATTAGTCGATTTAGGACATCACTTACCAAATGCCAATATCGAGCAGATTGTTTCTTTATTATTGATGGAAAACAAACTGGGCGGATTCCACTTTAACGATTCAAAATACGGAGACGATGATTTAACTGCTGGAGCTTTAAAACCTTATCAGTTATTTTTGATTTTCAATGAATTAGTTGAAGGAATGGACGCAAGAGGAATGAACCACGCCAAAGATCTAGGCTGGATGATCGACGCATCACACAACGTCAAAGATCCGTTAGAAGATTTATTACAATCTGTTGAAGCTATTATGATTGCTTATGCACAGGCACTTTCTGTAGACAGAAAAGCATTAGAAAAAGCACAGGAAGAAAATGACGTAGTAAAAGCACAAGAGATTCTTCAAAACGCTTTCCGTACAGATGTCCGCGCATTAGTTGCTGAGGCTCGTTTACGTTCTGGTGCCGCTTTAAATCCGGTAGAATTGTACAGAAACCTTTCTGTAAGAAAAAATCTAATTGGAGAAAGAGGATTAAAAACATTGGCAACAGGACTATAATTATGAATTGTGAGTTGTGAATTATGAGTTAATAAAAAGACTGAACTAAAATCACAATTCACAATTCACAACTCACAACTCACAATTTACAATTTAAAAAATGAATGTAGTTGCAATTTTTGATATTGGTAAAACAAACAAAAAAGTATTCTTATTTGATGAAAACTATAGAATTGTTTGGGAGAAATCAGTTAATCTAGATGAAACGGTCGACGAAGACGGTTTTCCCTGCGAGAATATAGAACTGCTTAAAAACTGGATTTTTGAGCGTTTAGAAGAAATAAAAGCTTTAACCAATTACGTTTTAAAAGCGATCAATTTCAGCACTTATGGTGCTAGTTTTGTCTACATTGATAAAGAAGGAAAAGTTTTAACTCCTCTGTATAATTATCTAAAAGATTATCCGGAGGATTTAAAAAACGATTTCTACCATAAATACAAAGGCAAAGAAACATTTGCTGTAAAAACGGCTTCTCCGGTTTTAGGAAGCTTAAATTCAGGAATGCAGATTTACCGTTTAAAAGAAGAAAAACCAGAATTATTCGAAAAAGCAGCATATTGTTTGCACCTGCCGCAATTTTTAAGTTTTCTTTTAACCAATGAAGCTTACGCCGATATTACAAGTGTAGGCTGTCATACCAATCTTTGGAATTTCAAAAAAATGAAATACCATAAATGGTTAAAAAAAGAAAGTATTTCATCTAAAATTCCGCCGTTTTATTATGGAAAAGATGTTATAAAAACAAAAGAAGGTCTGGCAGTAGGAGCAGGACTTCACGATAGTTCATCGGCAATAATTCCGTACACCATCAACTTTACAGAACCTTTTGTTTTATTGTCAACAGGAACGTGGAGTATTTCCTTAAATCCCTTCAACAATAAAGCATTGACTTTTGAGGAATTACAGCACGATTGTTTGTGCTATTTGCAATACACAGAAAAACCTGTAAAAGCCGCCAGACTTTTTGCCGGAAACGAACATGAAGTACAAACCAAAAGATTAGCAGAACATTTTAACGTACCGCTGGATACATACAAAGAGGTTTATTTTGATAAAAACGTCGTATCTAATTTAAGAGCTTTGAATTTTCAGATTATTTACCCTAAAAAGTATAATTTTGATATACTGAAAGAATGTCCTTTTCAAGAAAGAGACCTTTCAACATATAAAAGCTATGAAATCGCCTATCATCAATTAATGCTTGATTTGGTAGAGCAACAAGTATTTTCAACTAATTTAGTCATTCATAACAGTCCTGTAAAGAAAATTTTTGTAGACGGAGGTTTCAGCAAAAATTCAATTTTCATGAATTTACTGGCCGAAGCCTTCCCTGATGTAGAAGTTTATGCCGCATCGATGGCGCAGGCAAGCGCTTTGGGAGCAGCATTGGCAATCCATCAAAACTGGAATCCTAAACCAATCCAGAATGATTTGATTGATTTGAAGTTTTACAAACATTAAAGTGTATGCCAGATTA
The DNA here is from genome assembly GCF_024171645.1 of Flavobacterium sp. HSC-32F16. Taxonomy (GTDB): domain Bacteria; phylum Bacteroidota; class Bacteroidia; order Flavobacteriales; family Flavobacteriaceae; genus Flavobacterium. The sequence goes on from NZ_JALKAC010000006.1 coordinate 47,225, forward strand.
ATGGATTAAATTGATTTGTTGTTCACGCAGATTCTGCAGATTACAGCAGATTTAATTTTAGAAATTCTGCGTGTATGTGTTCAATATGCTAAATCTGCGGGTAAAAAATAAAAAAAAATGAAAATGAAAATCGGACTATTTATACCGTGTTATGTCGATCAGTTTTACCCAAAAGTGGGCATTGCGACATACGAGCTTTTACAGAAATTAGGCTGTGAAGTTCATTTTCCGATGGGACAAACCTGTTGTGGCCAGCCAATGGCAAACAGCGGTTATGCACACTTAACAAAAGGCTGTGATGCCAATTTTATAGCCAATTTTTCGGGATTCGATTATATTGTTTGCCCTTCCGGAAGCTGCGTTCTGCATGTAAAAGACCATTTGCACGACGAAAAAAATGAAGAAGCAGCGACAAAAATTAGAAACAGCGTTTTTGAATTAACAGAGTTTATAACTGATATTTTAAAAATTGACCATATCGACGGAAAATTTCCTTTTAAAGTAGGAATGCATGTAAGCTGCCACGGACAACGCGGTTTAAAGCTCTCGCAGATGTCAGAATTAAATGCGCCATTTTTCTCAAAACCAGAGCAATTACTGCACAACATACAAGGACTGGATTTGGTTGCTTTAACCAGAAAAGATGAATGCTGCGGTTTTGGAGGAACATTTTGCGTAACCGAAGAAGCCATTTCTGTAAAAATGGGACAAGACCGAATTAGAGATCACGAAAGTCATAATGTCGATTACATTACAGGTGGTGATATGTCTTGTTTAATGCATTTAGACGGAATTTTGAAAAGACAAAAAAGCAGAATAAAAACCATTCATATTGCTGAAATATTAAATTCACTCGAAAACTAAAAATAGATGTTGAGTATAAAATTTAACTGCAAAGTTCACAAAGTTTTACGCAAGGTTTGCAAACTTAATTTTGATCCTTGCGTACCTTGCGTTTTTTTCTTTGCGCACTTTGCGGTTAAATAAACCATTATAAACATTTCAAAATTGACTTTTAAATAATTAAAAATGTCATCAGAAAAAATAATACAGCACAGCGAAGCCGCAACAAAATTCAACAAAGATGTAGAGCGTGTCAACTGGCATGATGAAACACTTTGGTTTGTTCGTGCGAAACGCGATAAATCGGCGCATCAAATTGATGATTGGGAATTATTACGTGAAACAGCTTCAAAAATTAAAGCCAATGTGCTATCTAATATTCATGATTATTTAGTTGAATTTGAAGCCAATGCTCAAAAAAATGGGATTATAGTACATTGGGCTGCTGATGCAAAAGAACACAATGAAATAGTACATTCTATCATGGCAAAGCATGATGTAAAGCAAATGGTGAAATCAAAATCGATGCTTACAGAAGAATGCCATTTAAACGATTATTTAGCCGAAAAAGGCATAGAAGTTATCGACTCAGATTTAGGCGAATATATTGTACAGCTTCGTAAAGAACCGCCAAGTCATATTGTACTGCCTGCCATTCACCTTAAAAAAGAAGATGTAAGTGAAACTTTTCACGAACATCTAGGAACTGAAAAAGGGAATTTTAATCCGCAGTATTTAACTGAATCGGCACGTCATAGTTTAAGAAATACCTTTTTAACTAGAAAAGCAGCTTTAACCGGAGTAAATTTTGCCGTAGCCGAAACCGGAGAATTTGTAGTGTGCACCAATGAAGGAAATGCCGATATGGGCGCACACTTAGCCGATGTTCATATCGCCTGTATGGGATTTGAAAAACTGATTCCGCAGAGAAAACATTTAGGCGTTTTTCTGAGATTACTAGCAAGAAGCGCCACAGGACAGCCTATAACAACTTTTTCAAGTCATTTTAAGAAACCAAGAGACGGAAAAGAACTTCATATTGTAATTGTCGACAACGGCAGAAGCAAACAATTAGGTCGTGAAGATTTCAGAAATTCCCTAAAATGTATTCGATGCGGTGCCTGTATGAATACATGTCCAGTTTACAGACGAAGCGGCGGACATAGTTATCACAATGCGGTTGCGGGACCAATTGGTTCTATTTTAGCGCCAAACTTAGATATGAGCAAAAATGCCGATTTACCTTTTGCCAGTACACTTTGTGGTTCTTGCACCAATGTTTGTCCCGTAAAAATTGACATTCACGATCAATTATACAAATGGCGTCAGGTTTTGGTAAAAGACGGATATACGCCAAAAGCCAAAACAATTGCAATGAAAACGATGGCAACAGTTTTAGCTAATCCAACTATATTTAACATTGCAGGAAAATCAGGAAGATTTGTAATGAAAAATATTCCGGCAATGGTCAATAATAAAATGAATAAATGGTACGATCAGCGCGAAATGCCAGACGTTCCCGAGGAATCTTTTAGAGAATGGTACAAGAAAAATTCGAGAGAATCTAAAGCAAAAGACAATGAGCAGTAAAGCCGAAATTTTAAAAAGAATAAAACTAAATCAGCCTGATTTGGTTACGGACCTGCCGGATTTAAGTGTTTTAGGTTCCGAAGATTTTGATACACTCGAAACCTATAAAACAGTTTTAAAAGGAATTGGAGGAGATCCGGTTGAAGTATCTCATTATGAAGAAATAATTGAGTATATAAAAGCCAATTATGATCTTCAAAAAAGAATAATTACTACGCTTCCGGAGCTTTCAGAAATCGCTTCTTTGGATTGGAACAATGTCGATCCGCATTCGCTGCAAGATGTTGAATTAACAGTTGTAAAGGCACATTTTGGAGTGGCTGAAAACAGCGGACTCTGGGTAACAGATGATATTTTAGGACAGCGAATAGCTCCTTTTATTGCGCAATATTTAGCGATAATTGTTCATAAAAATGATATTATTAGAACCATGCAGCAAGCTTACGATAGAATAGGAAATCAGGAGTATGGTTTCGGAACTTTTATTGCAGGACCATCTAAAACCGCCGATATCGAACAATCATTGGTTTTAGGAGCCCATGGTGCAAGAGGATTGATTGTTTTTTTATTAGATTAAGAAGGAAAATATCTACATAATTAAAAGAGGGCAGACAGCCCTCTTTTTTTGTTTTAAAAATATAGGTAAAATCTCAAATGAGATTAATTGAAATATAAGTAAAAAATTATAAACAGAATTAATTACAACCTCTGGTTATATTCTATAAGCTGTCTTGTAAGAAAAAAAAGGTGATTATGCGTAATATTGCGAAATGATGTGCTGTTGCACTCATCAGTATTTTCAAAACGTATTTTTTTAAGCCTTTAGCAAATTTTTTGAAAGTCTCCCGAAGCTTTCACTAAATAGAGTCTTGTATTTTTTAATTATTTATTATTATGTTCATTTCCCTTACTCATGATCTAGTGCAGTTTAGCTACGGATCAAAAAAATGGCAGTACAGTTTTAATGAAATTGTAGAACTTGGACTGCTCAAAAAAAAGAGAACCTACCTCTTAGAAAATGGAGCCTTTATTGCAGTTACCGTTTTGGCGTATTACTGTATGATTTTTACCAATTTAATGGAGCTCTATTATGTAATTCCTGCATTATTGTGTTATACATTTTTAATTATTATGCGGTTTCACAACAATACTGAATTCGATTATTTCGTTATTGTAAAAGACATCTACCGAAAAGAAACCAAAGTAAAAATAAATGCTCAGGATCGCCCAGCGATTGGTAAGCAGATCGACAGCTATCTAAATTTTGAATTTAATCGAATTTTAGAAAAAACAAAAAACTAGACATTGCAATGAATCGAATATTGAACGACGTTTCTACATACGATTTTGCGTTTATTATTATTGCTCTAGTATATGGTTTTATCATTGTAATTAGAAAAAAATAAACAATTCCAGCTTCACTTACCTACAATTTGAAGCCGTATTTAGATTCAAAAACAAAAAGATATAGCTGCAATATCCTAAGTTTATCAGCGGCTGTTTCAGCTATACACGCCCGTCCCCTCAAATCAAACTTATGGCAACTTCAATCAAAAACAAAATCAAAAGCATTAGAGAGTTAAAAAATTATACTCAGGAATATATGGCAGATCAACTTGGTGTCACTCAGGCAGGTTATAGTAAAATTGAAAAAGGTAAAACTATATTATCCTATATTAAATTAGTAGAAATTGCAAAAATTTTAGAAGTCAGTGTAGAAGATATTATCAGTTTTGACAGCCAGAGATATTTCAACAGCTTTAATACCGTAAAAGGAAACAATAATAACGGCAGTATATTAATCAATTCAAACAATGATGAAGCTTTAAAAGAACTTTATGAAGATAAAATTAAACTTCTAGAAAAACTTCTCAATAAAACAGAAGAAGAATTAAGTCTTTATAAAAAGAAATTTGGTCACTTATAATAATAAAAAAAACGAGGTTTAAAAGCCTCGTTTTTTTTATTCCTGAATTTTTTTATTTAAACCGTCTGATCGTCAACAGCTGCATCCGGAGCATTTTTCTTCACAGATTCAATTCCGTTTTCTCTTGCCGACACACTTTCATACATTTCGCTTGAACCAATAATCTGGCCGTTACTTGCTTTTAGATTAAAATATGGTTTTCCGTTGCTGGATTCTTTTCTGTCATAACGACCGTCATCCTGCGAGTTTGTTTTTACAGATTCAATTCCGTTTGTTGCGGCCGCTTTGGTTGTGTAGCCCTCACTTGTTAAAATTGTCTGGCCGTTGCCGGCTTTCAAATTAAATTGAAATTCACCATTGGTTCTTTTAGTAATTACAAATTTTCCCATGTAGTATTATTTTAAATTAACTATAAATATTTTGCTATTGATAAAAATACAAAACTTGATGATATAAATGATATTGTAAGAAAAAATAATCGTTTATTATTTGTTAAGCACAATCGCAGAGTAATTAACATCTTGATTCTTAATGTAAGAAAATTTTGTATATTTGAATGAATGATAAATTTTAGTAAGATGAAAAATTTAGTTGTTTTATTAGCAATTGCAATTCAATTAACAGCTTGCAATTCAAAGAAAAAAGAAGAAAAAGTTACAAAATCAGAAACAGATTCTACGACTGTAAACACAGAAAAAAGTATAACTGAAACATTTTTGGTTTATGAAGGATTACTGCCTTGTGCAGATTGCAGCGGTATAGCAACAGTTCTTAAAATTGATCAGGGAAACGGAACCATGGAAGGTCAAAAATTTGAATTATCAAGTATTTATAAAGGAAAATCTCCTGAGAAAGAGTTTGTTGAAAAAGGAAATTTTAATACAGAAAGAGGTTTAGAAAGCGATCCTAACGGAACAACTTTTATCTTAAATTGGGATAAACCAGCAGACAAACAAATCTACTACGGTTATTTTAGTTCAGATACCAAAAAGATCTATATGCTGGACAGAAACAAAAAAATAATAAAATCAAAACTGAACTATTCTTTAGATCTTAAAAAATAAAACCTCGTTTTTCTATTCAAAATATTATAAACTTAAATCCGGTTTACTGCCTTTAAGTTTATAATATTTTTTATTTTTAGAGTATAAAAAGAATCATCAATGCTAAATTTTGTTGATGATCAATTATTTTATGAAGGAAATAAAGGAAATTCTTAAAGCTTATTCACAAGCAAAGTCCGAAGGAAAGAAAACAGCTTTGGCGACAGTTGTTAAAGTTGAAGGATCATCATACAGACAGCCGGGAGCCCGTATGCTGGTTACAGAAGAAGGACAGCTTACCGGTGCCATAAGCGGTGGATGCCTGGAAGGAGATGCACTTCGAAAAGCGCTGCTTTCAATCAACCAAAAACAAAATAAACTTATTACTTACAATACCAATAATGAAGATGATATCGAATTAGGCTTACAGCTTGGATGCAACGGAATTGTTCATATTTTGTTTGAATATATAGAAGATGAAGAGCCAAATAATCCGATACAGCTTTTACAACAACTAGAACTAGAAAGAAAAGAAGCCGTAATTGTTACCGTTTTTTCAATAAAAAGAAATGCGCAGCAAATAGGAACCGCATTATTTTTTAGAAAAGACAGTCCGGTTTTAAGCTATAAAAATGATGTTTTACATTTAATTTCTGATGTCAATGAAATATTACACACTAAAACTTCAATAGTAAAAAAGCTGTCAGAAGAAAACAACAGTGAAGCTTTAATCGAATATATAAAACCACCAATATCTCTTGTAATTGCCGGCGCTGGAAACGATGTACAGCCTTTGGTAAAAATGACTTCAATTTTGGGCTGGAAAATTACCATTGGCGACGGCCGTGCGACCCATGCCATAGAAAAAAGATTTCCCAAAGCAGATATTGTACAAGCTGTAAAACCGGAACAATTTTTAGAAAATATCGTAATCGACGAACAAACTTATTTCGTTTTGATGACGCACAATTACAAATACGATTTAGCGATTTTAAAAACATTATTAAAAACCAATTGTTGTTACATTGGAATCCTTGGCCCCAAAACGAAATTAAACCGAATGCTGGATGATCTTCAAAATGAAGGAATAAAGGTCAGCGATGAACAATTAGAACGCATTTACAGCCCTGTAGGTTTAGATATTGGAGCCGAAACTTCTGAAGAAATTGCACTTTCAATTGTTTCAGAAATCAAAGCCTTTTCAGCAGGAAAAAAGGGAACATTCTTAAGATATAAGCTGGGAAAAATACACGATGAAATTCATTATGGAGAATAAATTTCAAAATAAAACAGCGATTATTATTTTGGCAGCCGGAAGTTCTTCCCGATTAGGACGTCCGAAACAATTGCTGGAATATAAGGAATCAACACTTCTAAAAAATACAATTTCAGAAGCCCTAAAAGTACACGCTGCATTTGTAATTGTTGTTATGGGAGCCAATAATGAAATAATAGGAAAAGAATTAAATCCTGCCGAAATAATAACTTGTTTCAACGCAGATTGGGAAACCGGAATGGCATCCTCTATTGTAAAAGGATTAAATGAATTATTGCTTTTAAATCCAGATTGCAAAGAATGTATTCTAGCTGTTTGTGATCAGCCTTTTGTTACCAATTTAGTTTTCGAAAATTTAATCAGCGAATACCATAAAACAGGAAAAGGAATTATCGCTTCTTCATATTCTGAAACTTTAGGAACACCAGTTTTATTTCATAAAAAATATTTCGATGAATTGCTGGATTTGAAAGGACAGGAAGGAGCAAAGAAACTTATTAGGAAATATGCTGAAGACGTTATTTCTATTCCTTTTGAGAAAGGCAATATTGATATTGATACCGAGGAAGATTATAACAAGCTTTTTGAATAGAGGTTCAAAGGTACAAAGCGACAAAGGTTCAGAGGTTTAGTTTGTCATTCCTCTAAATGACAAACCGAGTTTTATAAGAAAAGAAAAAAATCTGCTAAATCTGCAGAATCTGCGTGAAACAAAAAACTTTGCACCTCTGCGACTTTGCGAGATTATTTCTCAAAACAAAAAAAACTTAGTGCCTTAGCGACTTAGCGGCAAATTCTCTCGCCAAAGCCAAAACCCGTTCAACCGCAATATCAATTTCTTCTAAAGTTGTGAATTTCCCCACACTAAAACGAATAGAATTCAAAGCCTCTTCATCAGATAATCCCATTGCTTTTAAAACATGCGAAGGTTCAGAAGTTACCGCAGAACACGATGCTCCATTTGAAACTGAAATATTCCCTAAAGCCATAATAAGCTGTTCAGAATTTACGCCCGGAAAACAAATATTGGAAGTATTATAAATTCGGTTTTGAATATTTCCATTTATAAAAGAACCTTCAAATTGCAGTAAACCAGATTCCAGTTTGTTTCGTAATAAATTAATTCTATTTAAATCTTTTTCTATTTCATTTACAGCTATTTCCGATGCTTTACCTAAACCAATAATTCCCGGAACGTTTAATGTGCCGCTTCTTAATTTTCTCTGTTGTCCACCGCCAATAATTTGCGAAAGCAGTTTTACTTTGGCTTTCGCCGAAACATACAAAGCGCCAATTCCTTTTGGTCCATAAAATTTATGTGCAGACAATGCCAAAAGATCAATTCCTAAAGCTTTTACATCCATCGGAATTTTTCCAACTCCTTGAGTAGCATCACATAAAAACAATACATTTTTTCTTTTAAGTAATGCAGAAATTTCACTGACATTTTGAATGACACCAGTTTCATTATTAGAAAGCATTCCTATGAAAACCAGCGTTTTATCTGTAATAATTTCACTTAAAAGATTAAGATCTAAAAGTCCGTCCTGACTAACAGGCAAATAACTTATTTCAAAACCAATACTTTCCATAAAAGTGCAAGTTTCGAGTACCGCTTTGTGTTCTGTTTCAATGGTAACGATATGTTTTCGATCTTGTTCTGCCAAACCTTTAATTGCTAAATTAATCGCTTCTGTTGCACCAGAAGTAAAAATGATCTCTTCGGGATCAGCATTAATTAAATCAGCAACTTGCCACGCAGCATTTTCTACAGCTTCATTTACTGTCAATCCTGCAATATGCTGACTTGTGGAATTAGCATAAAAATCGGTGAAATAAGGAAGCATAGCTTCTAGAACGCGTTCATCAACACGAGTTGTAGCATTATTATCGAGATAAATATTTTGTTGATTTGGCATAAATAAAAGCTTAGTCTTGTAAAAGTACAATTTTCAGAATAAAGAATAAAGGAGCTTGATAGGTGTTTTTTAACGGAAAGACCGCAAAGTATTTTTCTCCTAGTTATCTATAGAAAACACAAAGTTCGCAAAGCTTTGTGTAGATGAAGCTTTGCGAACTTTGCGTTTTTTGTAAAACCTAGCTTAAAAAAACTTTGCGTGCTTCGCGGTTAAATCTCGAAGTGAAATTGTAATTATTCTAAATAAGAGTAATGTTTGAATTTCATAACTTTTTGTGATTTAAGTTGATTAAATTTGTTAGAATGACAAAAGTGAATTTGCTAATTTAACAAATAGACTGAATGGATTCTAAGAAAACAAATCAGAATAAAGTAACTCCGGAAGATTCAAATTCGCGTCGGGACTTTATAAAAAAATCAGGACTTTTTACCGCTCTTGCTTTGGCACCGCCTTCATTGGTAATGGCTTCAGACAAGAAATGGGATGAAAAAATAGCGGAGTACTTAGAGACCGTTCCGCTTTCTATTGAAGTAAATGGTAAAAAACACAATCTTAACATCGAACCGAGAACTACTTTACTGGACTTGTTAAGAGAACAATTACAGCTTACAGGTACCAAAAAAGGCTGCGATCACGGTCAGTGCGGCGCGTGTACCGTTCACGTAAACGGAACGAGAATATTATCGTGCCTGACTTTGGCTTCTATGCAGCAAAATGCACAGGTGACAACAATTGAAGGACTTTCAAAAGGAAAAAAACTGCATCCCATGCAGGAAGCGTTTATCAAACATGACGGTTTTCAGTGCGGTTATTGCACACCGGGACAAATCATGTCGGGAATTGCTTGTATAAAAGAAGGTCACGCAAATAGCAGGGAAGAAATTAGTGAATATATGAGTGGTAATATCTGCCGTTGTGGCGCTTATCACAACATCGTTGATGCTATAACAGAAGTGAAGGAAGGAGGGAAGGAACTATGAAAAATTTTCAAATAATTAGAGCATTATCCTCGGGTTCCGCGGTAACCAATATCAGTAAAGAAAAAGAAGCAATGTTTATTGCGGGAGGAACCAATCTGGTGGATTTAATGAAAAAGAACGTAGTTGCTCCAGAAAAACTGGTTGACATTAACGGACTTGATCTTAAAAAAATAGAATTTTTAAAAGGAAAAGTTTCAATTGGCGCTTTGGCAAAAAACAGTCAGGTTGCCGAAGATGCTTCTATAAAAGAAAAACACCCTTTGCTGGCTTTGGCTTTAGCAGCGGGCGCATCGCAGCAAATCAGACACATGGCGACAGTTGGTGGCAACATGCTTCAAAAAACGCGTTGTTCGTATTTTTATAATACAGATATGCCCTGTAATAAAAGAACACCAAAAAGCGGCTGTGGCGCGATTGGCGGCTCAAACAGAATGCATGCGATTTTTGGCGCTTCAGACAGCTGTATTGCCGTTCATCCAAGCGATATGTGTGTAGCTTTGGCTGCATTAGACGCACAGGTTTTGGTGGAAGGGCCAAAAGGAAAACGACAAATTAAATTTACCGATTTTCATCGACTTCCTGGAAATACGCCCGAAAAAGACAATACTTTAGATGTTAAAGAATTAATTACTTCCGTTGAAATTCCTGATAATAATTTTACTAAAAATGTTCATTATTTAAAAGTCCGTGACAGAACGAGTTATGCTTTTGCATTGGTTTCAGTCGCTGTGGCTTTGGACTTAAAAAATAATGAGATAAAAGATGTTAAACTGGCAATGGGCGGTGTCGCTCATAAACCGTGGAGATTAACAGAAGCAGAGGATTTTCTGAAGGGAAAAGCAGTTTCAGAAGAAACATTTCGACAAGCGGCCAATTTAGCAATGAAAGGCGCTAGAGGATACGGTGATAATGATTTTAAAATTACACTTGGAGCCAATGCCATAACAGAAGCACTTACAATAGCAGCATCAAAATAATTAGAATTATGAGCAAGACAAGTAATATTAATAGAGTTGACGGATTTGCTAAAGTAACAGGTTCAGCAACTTATTCGGCAGAATATAAAACTGCTGGTGTTGTTTACGCCTGTTTGGTTGGAAGCACGATTGCGAAAGGAAGAATCAAAACCATTGATACTAAAAAAGCAGAATGGGCGCCAGGAGTTTTGGCGGTTATTACGCATTTAAACGTAGATAAACCTGTCGGTTACGAAAAAGCAAAAGACAAACATAATTTTGGTCAGCCGCTGCAGATTTTTAAAGATGATTCGGTTTTGTATTACGATCAGCCAATTGCTTTGGTCGTTGCCGATACTTTCGAACGTATGCAATATGCAGCGAGTTTAATTAAAGCGGATTATTTTAAAGAAGAACATTCGACTGAATTAAAAAAAGCAGCAGATAAAGAGAAAAAAGTAGAAACAGATAAAGGAAATGATTACCATCGCGGTGAACATGACGGATATAAAAATGCAGAAGTAGTTTTAGAGGCCGAATATACGATTCCAACAGAAGTTCATAACCCGATGGAATTGGCGAATATTATTGCGAAATGGGACGGAAATAAACCGATTTTATATACTAAAAGTCAAGGTGTTGAAGGAACAAGAAAAAGTGTTGCCGGAGTTTTTGGAGTTCCGGTTGAAGATGTTGAGGTTCATTCTGAATATCTTGGTGGTGCTTTTGGAATGGGATTACACACTTGGCCGTATGAAATTGCAGCTTTAATTGGTTCTAAGAAATTAAACCGTCCTGTAAAATTAGTTTTACACCGTGAACAAATGTTTACCAATGTTGGTTTCAGACCTTATACGATTCAGAAAATGGGTCTTGGTGCAACAAAAGCTGGTAAATTGACGGGATTGACTCATGAAGCAGTTGCCATGACTTCAAGTTATGAGGATTTTATGGAAGGAACCGTAAACATGTCACGATTTATTTATGATTGTGCTAATGTTTCTACTCGTTATAGAATTGTGCCTTTGGATACCTGCACACCAATCTGGATGCGCGGTCCGGGAGAAGCTACGGGGTCTTTTGCCTTAGAATCTGCTATGGATGAATTGGCGCATAAATTAAATATGGATCCAATTGAATTCCGCAAACTCAATTATGCCGAAAAAGATCAGGAACAAAATAAACCGTGGAGCAGTAAATATCTTCTGGAATGTTACGAAGGCGGAATGGAACGCATTGGCTGGAAAAACCGTAAAAATGAACCCGGTTCTGTCAAAGAAGGAAACTGGCTGGTGGGTTACGGAATGGGAACGGGAACTTTCGGCTGTTACAGAAGCCCGACCTCTGTAAAAGCAAAATTTTTACCAGATGGAAATTTAGTGCTTCAATGCAGTGTCAACGATATGGGACCCGGAACAGCAACCATGATGACGGCGATTGGTGCCGAAATTACAGGTCTTCCTGCTGAAAACGTCATTATTGAAATGGGAAAAAGCGGATTGCCAAAAGGTCCAACGCAAGGAGGATCTGCAACGACTTCGTCTGTTGGTTCTGCAGTTCACGATTCGTGTAATTTGTTAGTTAGTAAAGTATTGGAATTGGCAACACAGAATCCGATTTTTAAAGGAATTGGCATTACGGATTTAACTTTTGAAAATGGTTTAATTGCTGCTAAAAAAGATAAAACAAAAACGATTGCTTTAACTTCTTTACTAACCGCTAATAAATTAGAAGGATTAGAAGTTGAAAATCTCTCAAAAGGGGTGGAAGAAGCGAAGAAATATTCGATTTATTCGTTTTCAGTTCACTTTGTAAAAGTATTAGTGAATCCGAATTTAGGGAAAATACGATTGGCGCATGTTGTTTCTTGTGCCGATATTGGAACGGTTATTAACCAAAAAACGTCAGCTGGACAAATGTACGGCGGTGCAGTAGGAGGTATCGGAATGGGATTAATGGAAGCGTTGGAAATTGATCATCGTTTTGGCCGTCCAATAAACAACAATTTCGCTGATTACCATGTTCCCGTAAATGCCGATATTGAAAAACAAGAAGTATTTTTCGTCAATAAAAAAGACCCAATCAGCAATCCAATGGGAACAAAAGGTCTTGGTGAAACGGCTTTGGTCGGAATGGCGCCTGCAATTGCAAATGCCGTTTTTAATGCAACCGGAAAACGTGTACGAGATTTACCAATTACATTGGATAAAATTATAGAAACGGTTAAGGTTTAAAACAAAAAAGAGACATTGAAAAATGTCTTTTTTTTTGCGCCGTTATTTTAAAATATAACCCGTGGTTTCAACCACGGGTATGCGTGATCGTGTTTTGATTTCGTCCCCGTGGTTGAAACCACGGGTTATGTCTGCAAAGGATTGTGTTTGTAAATGCGAAGAAACTTATTTAAACAAAAAAGGGATTTATTTTTTTCGATTCCTATTTTCAAATATAGCCCGTGGTTTCAACCACGGGGATAAGGGATCATGTTTTGATTGCGTCCCCGTGGTTGAAACCACGGGTTATGTCTGCAAAGGATTGTGTTGTTAATACGAGGAGATTTATTTAAACAAAAAAGGGATTTATTTTTTTGATTCCTATTTTCAAATATAGCCCTTGGTTTCAACCACGGGGAGCAATGCATATAGATATAGAGAATAATAAAAGAGAGACATTGAAAAATGTCTCTCTTTTAGATATCGAAAAAACGATCAATTATTTAACCGTAATTGGTAATTCAACCGTTGTTTTATCCCAACCAATAACTAAATTAGCAATGTTACCTTGACTTGTAAAAGCAATAGATAAAGCTTCGATAGTTTCGTTTACCGATTTAACAGGAACAGAAACTCTAACTACGTCTTTGCTTTCGTCATAAGCATAACCTCCCCATAAATCCAATTCTTTATTGATGATAATAGTCCATTTGTCTTTTTCTGGAATAGCAAATAAACTGTAGTATCCAGCTGGTACTTTTTTACCGCCAATTGTTACGTCTTTGTAGAATTTGATTTCTGTATTTTCATTGGCACCAACTCTCCAAACTTCTCCAAACTTAACTATATCTCCAAAAATAGTTCTTCCTTTTACAGAAGGTCTAGCATAAGTAACTTTAACAACTGGATTTGGATTGTCAGTTTTTTTGAATTTAACTGCTTTGTTTGGGAAATAAGAAATATCAACCGGACTAGCATCAAGCGGAGCAAATTTTACCACATCTTGAGCCTGAACTGTAACAGCAGTAAATAAAATAACTGCCAATAAACATAATTTTTTCATAAGATTACAATTTTTAGAATAACTACAAAGTAAGCTAATAATGAAGAAAAATCATATAATTCTAATTTGTTTTTTGTTAATGAATTGATAATACTCTTTCATCTTTCCTCTTCACTCTTTCCTCTTTTTCGCGTACCAATCTTGCATAATATAAAATGCCTTTTTCTTTTCGCCGTCATTTGAGATTAAACCTTTACGATTGTAACCGTCCTGAATTCCTGGAAGCAATCGTTTTGGAGATCTGAAATCAACTAAAATCCAAGGACTTATTCCGCTTAGATGTGGAATCTTTTCAATCATTTTTAAATTCTGAATGTATAAATATTCTTGATATTCTTCTGTCCATCTTTCGTTTTTTTCTCCATGAAAGCCCGCTTTGGCATCACCTCCAAATTCAGAAACAAAAACAGGTTTGTTGTATGGCGTAGTCCAGAATGTTTTTTCAGCATTTTCTAAGTTACCGCCGTACCAGCCTAAATATTGATTAAAAGCAATAATGTCAAGCGATTTACCAATTTCATCATCAATCTTTCCGTTATGCGTTAATAAAGCGGCACTGATTAATCTTGTATCGTCTAATGACTTTGTATGAGTTACCAAATTCGTGATAAAAGTATTTCTCGCATCAGAAACCGGAGTTTCATTTGCCATAGACCAGATTACAATACTGGCTCTGTTTTTATCTCTTGTAATAGCAGCCGTTAATTGATCCTGTGCATTTTGATAGGTATTTTTGTTAGTGAATTCAACTGTCCAGTAAACAGGAATTTCTTCCCAAACCATTAATCCCATTTTATCCGCTTGCCTAACCATGTTTTCATTATGGGGATAATGTGCCAGACGAACATAATTACAGCCCAATTCTTTTGCCCAGTTTAATAAACGCAAAGCATCTTCTTCAGAATTAGCTCGTCCGCCTTTAGCATTTTCTTCGTGAATAGAAATTCCTCTTAGAAAGACTGGTTTTCCGTTTAATAATATTTTGTCACCTTGCGTTTCAATTGTTCTAAAACCAATTTTATCCTTTAAATTTTGTCCGTTAAAATCGATTTTCACCTCATATAATTTCGGATTTTCAGGAGACCAATAAGAGATTTTTTTAGCTGGAATTTCAAAATTTAAAACCCCGTCAGCATTAATTTTTCCTTTGTAATTGATTTTTAATTCAGGAATAGAAATCGAAATCTGATTTTTTGAAGCATCTAAATTGTTAATTTTAATAAATCCAGAAATAACATTTGCATTTCCTTTTTTCAGCTGAATCGTATAATCTTCCACAAAAGAAGATTCTTCTTCAATTAAAGTAACATCTCGAGTAATCCCGCCGTAATTCCACCAATCGGTATTCACAGTAGGAACATCTTCTTTGTGACGTGTATTATCCACTTTAATAACCAGATAATTTCCTGTTGGTTTTACAATTGAAGTAACTTCATAATTAAATGGCGTAAAACCGCCTTGGTGCGTTTCCAGTTTTTTTCCGTTTAAATAAACATCAGCTTTGTAATTAATGGCTCCCAAATACAAAAACAGACGTTTGTTAGCAGCTAAATTGTAATCGAAAGATTTTTTAAACCAAACATTTCCTTCGTAATATTTCAGTTCCGTTACCTGTGAATTCCAGTCGCCCGGGATATTGATTGTCGGCGATTTATCAAAATCGTATTCTACTAATTCTTGTTTGTTTACCGCATGATAGTTATTGAAGAATGCGCCTTTTGCCGGTTTTTCCTGTTTGTCATATTGATCAAGATGAAAGCTGTAAAAGCCTGTTTGATACGGATCAATAATGTAGTTCCAAACACCGTTTAATGAAGTCGTATTCCGGTTTGAAACGTTGGAAATTAAATCCTGAGATTGTCCAATAAAGGATGAAATCAACAGAAAAAGGATAATTAGTTTTTTCATTTGTGAAATTTATTTTTTAACCATTTTTATACCTTTCGAAAAGGTATTTTCTTTTTTGAATTTGATAATGTAAAGTCCCGATTTCAAAGAAGCTACATTTACACTTTCTGATAAGGTGTCGTTAAGGATAACTTGTTTTCCGCTGCTGTCGTAAATTCTCAACCCTGTATATTGATTTAAGATAACGTCTGACAGCTGCAATTTATCTCCAACAGGATTGGGAAATTGTATAAGTGCTTTGTCTGATACATTTTCTTTTGAAGATAAAGAAGTCAATTCTTCAATGCTGAAATCAGAAAAACGCATGGCTTCGTCTCTCATATTGGCAATATCAGCCAGACTTCGATAGATTCCCCATTTTGGACGAATAAAAGAATTTGCCGCATACACGACACCCGAAGCCGATGTATAAGCAGGACGAATCGTTTGAATATTAGCATTGCTGTAATCCATTAAAACAGTTCCGTCGCTTACTTTTTTTATAATTATTGAATAAGCTCCCTGTAATCCTATTTTTAAGGTCTCTACGGCTTCAACCCAAATTCCTTCAAATAAAGACATGTTTAGATTTTGATATTTTATGGTTGAAGCTGCAGCATCTTTATCATAAATTAATTCCAGCCGCGTTCCTCCATTAGATAATTTTCTCAGAGTCAAAGTAAACAGCGGATCGTCATCGTCTCCGTCTACCGCTTTTACCTGATGAATGTGTGTAAAACTTGTAGTAGGTTTGAATCCTGCCGGTACTTTAAAACGCCATTTGTATTGTATCGTTTCGCCAATAATTCCTTTTAAATTATCCGGAGAAGGCGAGTAAGATTTAATTTCAACACGCTGTCTGTCCGTTTTTCCCGCTACAGGTTCATTATCAGGAGGTGTATTGCTCACATGCGAATAAAATTCAAAAACATATTTGTTTAGTTCAGCATCAAAAACCTCGGCAATATGACGTCCAAAACTGGGATGAATAACATCTGGAGCTTCAATCGCTCCGTTTGTTGTTCCAGGAGCTAATACGTTCGTAATTAATTCGTAAGTCCCAATTCCGTCAGGACCATCGGCATTTAATATTACTTGTGCATTGCCAGCAAAACTTGTCAATACTAAAACAATGATATAAAAAGAGGTATTTTTCATAAGTATTTAGTTTAATTGATTGTTTTTAATTCATTTTGTCAATTTCGACTGAAAGGAGACTCGAAATGACATACTTCATGCATATTTTACAAAATCTTTCTAATCCTTTTAATCTGTGGCAAAAAACTTTGCGGTTAAACTTAATTAACCGGAATCTTCAAATATTCCCCTTTAAAACTCTGGTTTAAAGCCGTCATTTCAATAGGGCTGCCTGATCCGTCAGGAATTACTTCAATCGAAGCTTTTCCGTTTGCCATTTTTATAGATTCACTTCCTGTTGGTGTTCCCTGACTTTTTAAAGTCTTTCCGCCTTTTAAACATTGGAAATAAACACTTTCCTCATAATCTAAACAACGTAAATTATTATTATCAATTGCAATTGCCGTTACCATATAATTGCCATTTTTTAGTTTTGCTGATGATAATTGCAACGAAGAAGCCGTATCATTTTTATTGAAACGATAATTGACTTTTATGGTATCAGAAACTGTTTTTTCGTCTTTATTTTTACCAATGGCAATTAGAATATTTTCTCCTTTTTTAAAATTGACATCCCAAGTTAACCCATTTGCAGGATAAAGAGAAAGATTACGTTGTTTTTCACCCAATGATTTTCCGTCATGGAATAAAGTCACTTTTTCGCAGTTACTGAAAACGCTGATTGTTCTCGGGGTATTTTCAGGTCCCTGACGTTCTGTCCAGGTATGCGATTCTATATAGGTAAAAGGTTCTTTTGCCCAATAACTTTTAAAAACATAATACGCATCTTTCGGATTCCCATTTCGGTCTGTCAATCCTTTTTGATTCATGTAAGGAATATCATCTTCCGGACGTAACGGCGTTGCAAAATCCTTAAATGCCCATTGAACATTACCCCCGAACTCTGGATCATTCTCGGATATATGCAAATGCCAGTCAAATAAATCTACGATATAATTTTCGCTCCAATCGCCAATTTGGGCAATGTTGGCCACTTTAGTCTGCACAATGGCTTCTTCCCATCCTTCGGCTTTAATTACATTTTCGCCTGTTACCGGATTCTCGCTGTGACGTCCAACGTGGCTGTCTCCGCCATATTCAGCATGAATGAAATGTTTGTATTCTTTTTTGTAAACATTAATCGCTTTTTGGTAGCTTTTATAACTTCCGGAATACCACCCAGACCAGATAGAAGGTGAGAAGACATCTACGATATGCGAGCCTTCATAATATTTTCTAATCGCTGTTTTTCTTGTTGGATCCAGTTTATGTGCAATATCGTTTAATTCAGATAAAATAACATTTGTTTTTTCGGTATTATCGCCGTCAGGAAAATCAGGAAGCCAGTTCATTTCATTTCCAAGCGACCAGATAATAATACTTGGATGATTGTAATTTTGATTGATGATTTCGGCCAGCATATTTTTGGTATTCTTTTTCCAAACTTCATTACCAATACCACCGCGGCACCAAGGCAGTTCATCCCAAACCAAAAGTCCCAGTTCATCGCAGGCTTTATAAACTTCAGGATCTTGCGGATAGTGTGCCAGGCGAACAAAATTAGCACCCATATCTTTGATCGATTTCATATCTGCCCAATGCTGCTCGTTGCTCATGGCGGCCCCAACTCCTGCTTGTTCTTCATGACGGTGTGTACCGCGAATTAATAAACGTTTTCCGTTTAGGTAAAAAGGACCATGATCTTTAAACTCAAACCATCTAAAGCCTACTTTTTCAGAAATGCTGTCTTTGATTTGATTTTTCTCTGATAAAACAGCTGTCAGTTTATATAAATTTGGTTTTTCGGTATCCCAAAGTTCTGGGTTTTTGATGTTTTCGAAAGTAATTGTCGAAGTTTTATCCGAAACAGGAATCGTTTTGCTAGCGACTTTTTTGCCTTTTGAGGTTTTAAGTGTTACGGTTAACGATAAATCTTTTGAATGATCTGCATTTACAAAAGAAGAAACAATTTGCACCGAAGCTTTTTTAGCCGATACTTCGGGAGTTGTAATCTTTACATTCTCAATATGATTTTTGTATTTTGAAACCAGCCACACATCGCGCGTGATTCCTCCGTAAATAAAGAAATCACTTTTTTGAGACGGAATAATTTCGATGTCGTAACTATTATCAACGCGAACAAAAATATCGTTGTTTCCTTCTTTTATAAAATTGGTAATATCGATAGAAAACCCAATGTAACCGCCAATATGACTTCCGGCTTCTTTTCCGTTTACATACACTTTTGTGGTTACGTTTGAACCTTCAAAGTATAACGAATACACGCTGTTTTTATCAATATTCGAAATGTTTAATTTCTTTTGATACCAGCTGGCGTCGCGTCTGTAACCCGGATTTAAATCCGTTACATCTTCGGCATTCCAGGTATGAGGTAAATTTAACGAAGTCCAGTTTGTTGCTTTTTGTGCTTCGCTGAGGTTTGAGGTATGATTTTCTAAATAAAGCCAATTGTCGTTAATATTCATCTTTGTCTGAGCAAAACTGCTGCTCAGACAAACCTGAAAAAAAACAAAAAGCGCAAAAATTGAAAATGTATTATTTTTATACAGTCGGTTCTTCATAAGTTGTTTTTTTAGACTCAAAGGTTCAGAGGTTCAAAGACTCAGAGGTTCAAAGGCTAAATATCTTTGTCGCTTTGTACCTCTCTTCGCTACTTTCTTCTTAATAACGCTTCCAGAAAATAATAATCGGCGTAGATTATGGGTTCATCAATTTCATCGTGTTTTGGCCAGTTTCCTGTGCTGTGATCAAAAAGAAAAGGCGCCTTGATTTTAGAATTCAGAATGTATTTGTCAGTTTGTACCGATGCCATTACTTTATCGGCGAAAGCCAAATAAGTTTGATTTTTAGTATAGCTGTATAATTCATATAATGCCGATGCCATAACCATTGCAGCAGAAACATCGCGAGCCGAATTTGGAATACTTGGATCTTTAAAATCCCAATACGGAATTCCGTCTTCAGGCAGATTTTTATTGTTTATAAAAAACTTAGCTGTTGCTTCGGCTTGTTTTAAATAAGCTGGATCTTTTGTGTATCGATAGGACATGGTAAATCCGTAAACGGCCCAGCCTTGTCCGCGCGCCCAAACCGAATCATCATTGTATCCCTGAAGTGTCGTTTTCTTTCTAACTTCACCTGTATTCGGATTATAATCAATAACATGATAACAGCTGTTGTCTTCCCTAAACTGATTTTTCAGCGTTGTATTAGCGTGTTTAATGGCTATATCGCGGTATTTTGGATTTCCAGATAATTTAGAAGCTTCAAAAAGTAATTCCAGATTCATCATATTATCAATGATTACGGGATAATCCCAAATTTCTTTGTTGAAATCCCAAGAACGAATCGAACCCACTTTTGAATTAAACCTCGTGCATAAAGTTTCAGCGCCTTTAATAATTACGGCTTCGTAGTCTTTCTTGTTTTCCACTTTTAGGGCTTCTCCAAAACTGCAAAACACTTTAAAACCTACATCATGCGAATTACTGTTGACACTTTCCTTTTTGCTGAAAGGAGTCCATTTTTGAGCTTGTTCTCTATATTTTGAGTCGCCTGTTAATCGGTATAACTGCCAAAGATTTCCGGCAAAAAAACCGCTTGTCCAGTCTCTTGAAGGAACTTTGCGAATTTCATTGTTTTTGATATTCATGCTTCTTGGCATCGACATAGAATCTACCGGATAATCGAGTAACATTTTGTAACGCGTTTCCAGTAATTTTTCTGCCGTAACAGATGCATTTGTTGTTTGAGAATTAATTCCGGATTTGCACGCTGTCATCAGCGATGCAAACCCAAGAATTAGAGAAATGAAACTAACATTCTTCATATTAAATATATTTTGGTAACTAAATTTTGGACGCGAATTAGACTGATTCGCTATCGCGAAGAAGCGGATTATGCTGATTTTTTATTTCACGCAGATTTGTACAGATTAAATCAGATTTAAAATAGATTTTTTTTGAATAATCTATGTTTAAAAGATTTTTGAAATTTTAAAATATGTTTAAAAATCTGCGTTCTCTGCTAAAATCCTTTTTTAATCTGCGTGAAACTAAGACATGATAATTTTTGCAATAACAAATCAGTGGCATCCGAGTTTAATTAATAACCAGGATTATTTGGTTTTAAATTCGGATTAATAGCTAACTCTGTTCCTGGTAACGGCCATAAATAATCCTTGTTTGGATCAAAATTAGCATGAGGTTCAAGACCTGCGGGACCAAAAACTTCAGGTCCATTTTTAAGTCTTTTGATATCGTACCATCTTATATATTCAAAGGCAAGTTCTAATCTTCTTTCGTCAATAACCATTTTTCTGAAATCGGCCTGAGATAAGCCCGGAGTTACGTTTGCAGGGAAAGAAACCAGTTTTCCAGCTTTATTTCTTGCTCTTGCACGAACACGATTTACATAACCGTCTGCTTCTGTAGTTCCCGGTGTAATTTCGTTTAAAGCTTCGGCAGCGGTTAATAAAACTTCTGCAAAACGCATCGTGATATAATTGTGCTGTGAAGTTCTTCCGTTAGCACCAGCTTTTCCCGGAAAACGGAAATATTTTGCAATATGCGGACGCGGCGCTTTTTCGTTATCGCTTGATGGAAAAACCTGCAAAGCACCGCCCGGACCTGTTTTCTTTCTAATAATAGTATCAAAACTTACGGCTCTTCTGTAATCTCTTTGATCCCATGTTGTAAATACTTTTAAGGACGGAACGGCAACAGAAAATCCCTGCCCGTAACTGTAACTGTCATCTTTTAAAGAACCTGTAAAAAATGCGGTATAATCCTGACCGTAATTTCCAGAAGTAAGATTGTTAAAGTCAATTGTAAATAAAGGTTCTTTTAATGAAGCCGTTTTTGTTGCGTTAAATAAATCCTGAAAATCTGCATCAAGACCTAAACCAAATTTAGCTTCGTTTGTAATCACAAATTTAGACTCGTCATACGCTTTTTGATATTGTCCTAAAGTTAAATAAACAGAAGCTAAATAACCTGCCGCAGTACCTTTTCCGGGAACGGCTTTTACTTTTGGTTTATCTTCCAGCCATTGTTTTGCAAATTCTAAATCGGCTATAATTTTTGGATAAACATCAGCTTCTTTGGTTCTGCTTAAAGAATTGATCTGCGAAACATCGTTTACCACAAAATCAATATATGGGATATCTCCAAAAAGACGCACTAAATGGTAATAGGTAAAAGCTCTTGCAAAATAAGCCTGAGCTACAATTGCGTTTACTTTTGCCGGATCTCCCGGCGTTTTTTTAGCACCTTCAATTGCCTGATTTGCAGCTGTGATAATCACATACGATTGCGGCCAAAAATTTGCTACAAGTGCATTGGTATCGTTCATACTCATATCGTTTACATCAATACGCGCTGCCTGTGTGGTTCTATCGCCAATATCAGACATATCATCGCGGAGCATAAGAGCAATTGTAAATTCTCTTCCCCAATAATTATTGTGTGCAATATTGGCAAAAGCTCCGTTTACAGCTGCTTGTAAATCATCTGTATTGTTAAAAAAGTTGTCTGGACGAATGATACCTACCGGTTTTTCTTCCAGATCAGAACATCCAAAAAAAGTGAGTGTTCCGAAGAATAGAAATGCTATATATTTTTTCATATGTGGATAATATTTGTTTTTTAACGGAATATGGAATCGCCATTCTGAATTCTATTATTTGATTTTGAATCATGGCGGTTTCCTGATATTTTATTAGACTAAAATTTTACATTAAGACCCATTGTAAACGTTCTCACGTTTGGATATCCGCCATAATCTAATCCTAAATTGGTGTTGCTTCTTGAATTATTATCATTTAAGTAACTTGTTTCAGGATCTGTACCCGGATAATCTGAAATCGTCCAAAGGTTTTGTGCACTGATGTAAAAGCGAACCTTATTTAATCCCATTTTAGAAACAATATTATCGCTTAAACTATAGCCTAACGAAATGTTTTTTAAACGAATGTAGCTTCCATCATATACAAATCTTGACGTAATTCTTTTGGTTCTTGCCGCATTAACAGGAACGTTTGTATCAGTATTAGTTGGTGTCCATGAATCTAAAACCTCTGTTGTAGCATTATTATTTCCTGATGCCAGTTCCATTAAAGTATAGTTTAAGATCTGGCCTCCTTGTGATCCCTGAAAGAAGATATTCAAATCCAGATTTTTATAAGTGAAATCATTATTTAAACCAAAAATGAAATCAGGATTTGGGTTTCCGATGATTGTTTTATCTTGTGAATCCAGTTTTCCGTCACCATTAACATCTCTGAATTTTTCTCCTCCGGCAATCGTTTCAAAATTCCCTGGTAAAACGGCTTCACCTTGTTGAATTACACCATCATAAACAAACCCAAAGAAAGAACCAACTGGCTGACCCACTCGTAAAATCTGAGATTCTGTTGCCAAGAAGTGCCCCGGCGCAGAGTTAATTAAAAGGTCTTTATTATCAGCTAATTTCAATACTTTGTTTTTGTTTGAAGAAATATTGAAACTTGTAGACCATGTAAAATCAGCACCAATAAAGTTTTTGGTATTAATACCCAATTCCCAACCTTTGTTTTCTAATTCTCCCACGTTTTGAAGCTGAGAAGCAATTCCTGAAACTCCCGGAAGCGGTCTGTTAAACAATAAATCTTTCGTGATCGTTTTGTAGTAATCTGCCGTAATACTGATTCTATTATCAAACAAACCCAAATCAATTCCATAATCCTGCTGATACGAAGTTTCCCATTTTAAATTCGGGTTATCCAAAGAAGTCAGCTGAACTGCGTTTACAATTACGTCACCACTTACATAATAAATTTCAGAAAATCGCGAAAGAGTAGAGTAGGCACCAATAGAAGGGTTACCTGTTGCACCATAACTGGCTCTTAATTTTAAGTTTGAAATGGTTTTGCTGTCTTTTAAGAAAGCTTCTTTACTAATATTCCATCCAATTGCTCCAGATGGAAAAGTTCCGTATTTAAAGTTTTTACTAAAGCTGGAAGAACCATCTCGTCTTGCAGTAAAAGTCAGTAAATAACGATCGTCGTAATCAAAATTTAATCTTCCAAAAGCGGAAATTAATTCTGTTTCAGATAAACCGGAATCTGGTTTTAAGAACACAGTTCCGGCACCTAAATTTCTATAAGAGTTGGTATTGGTTAAAAATCCTCTTGAAGCCGCATACGAATTTTCATTTTTGTTTTTTTGGTACGAGTAACCGCCCAAAACCGTTAAAACTCCACGGTCGATAATTTCACGTTTAAAAGTCAAATAATTCTCTGTCAAGAAAGAAGAAAATCTTGTATTGTTTACTGAAGCTTCACCTTTGATGTTTTTTCCGGCAATTAAAGTAGAAGGAATAAATCTTCCCGTTTGCGAATTATTATCGGTTAAACCTAAAGTAGTTTTAAAATTAAGATCTTTTGTAATTTGGTAAGAAGCAAAGAAATTATTTCGGTTTACAATAGAAACGGTTTCCAGAATATTTTCCATTGCCGTTGCATACGGATTGTCAATATCATCACCAATTGGAGCCGTTGTAGTATACGTACCATCGGCATTATAAATACCTTTGTCCGGCATAAATCTGTATGCCGATGCAATTACACCCGCAGCACCCGTTCCTCCGGCACCTGTCTGACTAATAATTCCTTCTTTGTTTTGTTTGCTGGTAAAAGTGTTTAAACCCACTTTTAATTTAGGAGATAAATCGGCTTCAAGATTGCTTACAATCGTGTATTTATCGATTCCGGAATTAATTACAACTCCATCCTGATTGAAATATGTTCCTGAAACGTAATATCTCACATTCTCAGATCCGCCCGAAAATGACAATTGTGTATTCGAAATCATTCCATCGCGATAAATAGTATCCTGCCAGTCTGTGTTTGCCGGACCTTGTGTATGCGTGGTAAAACTTTTTCTATACGCCGCAAACTGATCAGCATTTAATAAATGCAGTTTATTGTTTACAGATTGTATCGAAGTAGAATTACTAAATTCAATTACCGGTTTTCCTGGTTTTCCTTTTTTAGTCGTAACCATAATAACTCCGTTTGAACCTCTTGATCCGTAAATTGCCGTTGCCGAAGCATCTTTTAAAACTTCGATAGAAGCAATATCCTGAGGCGCCGGCATAGAAACTCCTGCAAAACCATCAACAACAACAAGGGCATCTCCGCTCGCATTAATTGAAGTACCGCCTCGAACTCTGATTTTTACCGGAGCGCCCGGCTCGCCGCCATTATTGGTTTGTACCGAAACTCCCGCAGCACGACCCTGCAAAGCCTGCTCTGCATTTAAAAGTGGATAAGCAGTTAACTCTTTTGCTGTTACAGATGATACAGAACCGGTAATGTCACTTTTTTTACGAGTCCCATAACCCACAACGATAACTTCATCAAGATTTTTAGTATCCGGTTTTAAGCTTACATTTATTACGGTTTTGTTTCCTACCGGAATTTCAACGGTTTGGTAGCCTACAAAATTAAATACTAAAACAGGATTTTTCTCTGAAATGATAACAGTGTAATTTCCGTCCATATCCGCAGAAGCTCCAACCGAGGAGTTTTTGATATAAACATTTGCGCCAGGAAGCCCGAGTAAATCTTCGCTGGAAGTTACTTTTCCGGTAACTTTTCGATCCTGTGCATTCATCACGATATTTACCAGTAAAAAAGCTACCGGTAAAAACCATTTAAACGATTTGATTTTTTGGTTTGTCAACATTCATTTTTTGGTTTTAAGGTTAATGTTAGATAAAGTAGAAAAGCAATAGACTCATTCCGATTATAATGATGACAAATAAAATTTGCAGCAATAAAAAGTGCGGTTTACTGTTTTTCATGAGGCAAATATATAGGCCGAAAACGATATAGAAATACAAAAAAGGGTATCTAAAAATACAGATACCCTTTTTTAAGCCTTTAAAACAGTGGATTTTTTAAATTACTACAGATGATTTGTAAAACTTATCTGCGTATTGAGACGGAGTGTCTCCATATTTTTTTTGAAAGCATTTGCTAAAGTATTTCGGATTATTAAAACCAACTTTATAACTTATTTCAGAAACCGTTAATTTGTTTTGTTCCAATAATTGCGCGGCACGTTTTAATCGTATTTCGTGAATAAATTCATTTGGCGTGCAATTTGTCCAGGCTTTTATTTTTAAAAACAGCATCGTGCGGCTTACGCCTAATTCTGAACAGAAAAAAGGAATATCGAATTGTTCGTTTGAAATATTTTCTTCTACAATTTTAAATGCTTTTTTCAGTAATTCTTCGTCCAGAGATGAAACCGTAATTTCTGACGGAATAAAACCGTCTTCACTGGAAAATTTAAGTTTTAAGCGTTCGGCTGAATTTAAAAGGTTTTTAACGCGGAGTCTAAACTCAATTAAATTAAACGGCTTGCTGATGTAATCATCCGCGCCGCTTTCTAATCCTTCAAATTTATAAACTAATGAAGATCTGGAAGTCAGTAAAATAACCGGGATATGGCTGGTTTTAATGTTTTCCTTTATTTTAGAACAAAGCTCAGTTCCTACCATTTCAGGCATGATAACATCACTGATAATCAAATTCGGAACAAATTTCAAAGCTTTTTCAAAGGCAATTTTTCCATTTTCGGCTTCAATAATGTTGTAGTCTTTTTTGAGCAGGTTTTTCATGAACTTTCTTAAAACCTTGTGATCTTCAACAATTAAAATTGTCTGCTTTTCCTCATTAACAATCAAATCGTCAAGATCTTCATTTTCGATAATTTCCGAAGGTTCCATCTGAGCTGTGTATTGCGCAATATCATCACTGATTTTAAAATCAGGAATAATTTCATTTTCCAAAAGATGTTCGCGTCCAAGCGGAAGAGCCACTTTAAAAATGACACCGCCTGTTGGTTTATTGGTAACATCGATTGTGCCTTTGTGCAGTTTTACGATGTTTTTTACTATTGAAAGTCCAATTCCGGTTCCTTTATTATAATTTTTCTGAACCTGATTGTGCATTGGAATTTCAAAAAACAAATCAAAAATCTTATCAATATGTTCTTCGGAAATGCCGACACCAGAATCTTCAACGGCAATAAAAAGATTTTCCTGATCGTGATTTATTTTGATATGGATAGAACCGCCTTTTGGAGTATATCTAAAGGCATTCGAAATCAAATTATAAAATACACGTTCCAATTTATATCGGTCAAAGTACAACAGAATTTCTTCATTTTCAGCTTCAAAAGTATAATCATAACCGCCGTCTTTGGCATATTCTATAAAGGATAAAAAGATTTCTTTGGTGAATTTTACAATATTTCCGTTAGCTGATTCCAATGTTGCCTGATCATTTTCGAGTTTTCTAAAATCCATTAAACGGTTAATCAAACTCAAAAGATGATTCGCACTTCCTTCAATTACCAAAAGCTTTTTGTACATTTCATTCGTTCCGTTATAATCGGCCAGAATTTGCTGTAAAGGCCCTAAAATCAAAGTTAAAGGCGTTCTGAATTCGTGCGAAATATTAGTAAAGAAATCCAGTTTGGCACGATTGGTTTCTTCAATACGTTTGGTTTCCAGATATTCCATTTCTAGTTTTTGTTTCAGTCTGGCTTTCGATTTCATAATCCAGATTAAACCATATAATCCTAAACCAATGACAATTCCATACAGCAAAAATGCCCAGATACTGCGCCACGGAGCCGGATTTACAACGACTGTAAGAGTAGTGGGAGTTTTATTCCAAACTCCGTCGTTATTGGCACCTCGCACTTCAAAAGTATAAGTTCCGGGATTTTGTATCGCAAAATTAGCTTCGCTGTTTTTGGTTGTGGTCCAGTTGTTTTCCAATCCAGTTAAACGGTAGCTGTACAGGTTATTTTTGGATCGAATGTAATTGGGAATCGCAAAGTTTATAGAGAAATTGGCTTTGTCATAATCCAGTGTTATAGTTTGCGTAAAACCAATGCTTTTATCTAAAATTCCGTCTTTGTCGTTAGCATTTATGGTTTCGTTTTTGATTTTTAAATCCGTAATTAAAACCTGCGGTGCATATTGATTTAATGAAATTTTTGCGGCATCAAAATAAGCAGCACCAGACGGACTTCCAAAATAAAATTGATTGGAATCTAGTTTTAAAGCCGAATTATCATTGAATTCATTACTTGCCAATCCGTCTTTTTGATCATAAATAACAACGTTTTTTTTGGTTGTATTGTATTTGATAATTCCCTGATTCGTGCTGATCCATAAGTTTTTATCATCATCTTCCAAAATAGAATGGATAGAAGTAATAACCGTATTTCCAATTTTTAGATTGATGCGATTGAATTTTTTTCCATCAAAATAATGCAGTCCTTTTGCTTTTGTACCTACCCAGATTTTATTTTGAGAATCCTGAAATAAGGTCAAAATATCATCGCCAGATAAAGAGGAATGATCGTAAAAGAAATGTTGAATGCTATATTTCTCGGTATTGAAATTTTTTAATGGAATGCGGTTTAAACCATTTTGAGTACCAACCCAAAGCCAGTTTTGTTTGTCAACTAAAATTGTACGAAGGATATTATTGGTCAGGAAAACGGGTTTTGTATTGTCATTTCCAATAGAATGAAAGGTTTTATTTGACGTATTGTAACGAATCAAGCCTTTTCCAAAAGTTCCAATCCATAGAATATTTCCTTCGGTCTTAAGCGAATAAACACCAGTTTCTTTCAATAATGAAATTAAATCTGGAGCTATCCTGTTGTCTTCAATTCTTTTTGAAACGGTATTATAAGCCGATAAACCTTTAGAAAAAGTCCCAATCCATAAAATATTATTATCAGAAAGACACATCGATTTAATGTCATTTTTATTCGCCTGGCCAGTTTTACTGTTGATATAATTTACAGCTTCGGTTTTAGTATTGTAAATAGTGATTCCGCCTCCTTCGGTTCCAAAATAAATAGAAGCATTTTTATCGGCAATAATCGAACTGACAACATCAAAACTCATCGGAATCTTTTTTGAATTCTGATTGTAATTGGAGAAATTGACATTTGAAATGTCCCAAAGATTTACGCCTTTATAATAACAGCCAATCCAGATAGAACCTTTTTTATCCATAAAAACTGACTTTACTTTGTCGATTCCGTTGCTGTTATTGCTGTTGTTAATTTTTTGAAGACTTTTATCTTCTCCTAAAATGTAGATTCCGTCATAAGCGCCAATCCACAAAGAACCATGACTGTCAAGTACTAAAGAGCGAATATCAGGATTGATTTCGCTGTATTTCGCAGCATCTAAAAAAGGAACAAAAGTTTTCTGTTTTTGATCGAATTTTAAAAGTCCCTTATTTTTTGTTCCCACCCATAAATTACCATTTTTATCTTCAATAACCGATTGTACATTTAATAAATCAGTTGTATTTAAAGGATAATTTTTAAACGAAAATTTACCGCCTTTTCTGCTTGTTAAAAGGCATAAACCTTTTGTTGTTCCTATCCAGATTTCGCCTTTTTTGGTCTTTAAAATACTTAAAATATTATTGCTGGGGAGAGTAGAGGCGTCAGTATCTGAATGAAAAACAGAAGTGAAATTTCCGGTACTTTTATTTAAAATCGTTAATCCTTTTGAAGTTCCAAACCACATTTCACCGCCAATTTCCCGGATACTCCAAACTGCATTATTACTTATCGTATGATTGGCTTTGGTATGAAGATATCTTGTAAATTTATTTGAAACAGGATCGTAACAATTTAATCCATTGTAAGTTCCCACCCAGATTTTCCCTGAACTATCTTCTTCAATAGCCAAAATATCGTTATTGCTGATGGAATGTTTATCGTTGGCATCATTCCTGAAAATAGTAAATCTGCTGCCATCATATTTATTAAGTCCGTCGCGCGTACCAAACCACATCTGCCCAAATTTATCCTGATGAATAGCAATGACCGAACTCTGTGAAAGTCCGTCGGTTGTTGAGATATTTTTGAGGCGGTATTTATTTTGGGAAAACAAATTTCCTGAAATAAATAAGATTACGAGAAAAGCTATTTTGTACCTCATAATGTTTAGATTTTATTGTGTAGTTTTTTGCGACAGATTTATTGGATTAAAAGGATTATTTTGCCACGAATCGCACTAATTTCCACTAATTAAATTCGTGATAATTTGTAAAATTCGTGGCAAAATAATCTTACCCAAACCTTTGTCAAAGTTTTAAACTTTGACAAAGGTAGTTTGTGTTGAAATCTTTTTAATCTGTGAAATCTGTGGCAAAAAAACATTTATTTCAAACGACTTTTTAATTGATAATCGTACAGTGACGGAATCTTCTCAATTAGCTTATTCAAAAATTCAATATAAGGATCAACGTCGTATTTGATTTCAAATTTCGTGTTTCCATGTACGCCAATAATTCTGGCGAAAGCGCCGTCTTTCATTCCGTATAATAAAACCGGTTTTGTTTGATCCGGATTTGAAACCTGAACATTTAAATTCCAAAACGTACTGAAAGGTCCGTGTGAAGGTTTCCAATAATCAGCACCGCCACCGCCAAATAAAAGATAACTATTGTTTTTGTCAGGTGTAATATGAACGGTAATTTTATCAAATAAATTTTGATGATTCGCCCCCGAATGCTGATCTAAAAGCGCATCGTCAAAAATCTCACAATCTTGATATACATTCTTAGTAGAAAATGTATTGAAACTCAACGGATGAACCGCCTTATTATAGATTTTTAAATTCTTAACTAAAACATTATGAACGCCTCCCAAAGTTACGGTATAATGTGACAAATGTGGTCCATCAGTTATAATATCCTGAACCGTTACATTTGAGATTTCTTCGCCCAGGATTCCGCTGTCGGCATTTGTGATTTTTACATCTTTTACCCAGCTGTTAAAAAGACGCGTTAAGAAAATGGCATTATTTCCCGGTTCCACATGATGCGCTACTCTCGGAATATCGGGAAATGTAAAACGAAGATGTTCAATTCCCACTTCATTTAAATGTTTCCATTCTACCAATTGTGCCTGATAATTTGACTTGATAGAAATAGTCAAAGGCGTTTTTAGAGTAATTTTTGAACCCGAAATCTTAGCAATTTCAACCTGTTGTCTTACAATTGGAAGTTTAGGAAACTGCCAATGATGCGAACCCGGTTTTACTTTTGCGCCTTGATACAAGTCTTTAATGATTTCACCATTTTCTCCTTCTTTATTAAACAATTGTAACTCAACAATATCTCCAACTTTCAAATTCTTTATTTCAGAAACGGTGATCGTAAATTCACCCATTTTTCCGGAACTGACTTTCGCCAGAACATTAGATTCGGGTTCGTATTTATCGAGATACGATTTTACACGTTCACCCGGAATCTGCGTCCAGATAAAACCGCCGGACCACGCATATTGAGAAAAAGGCAAGTCGACATTATTTTCAGATTCGCGTTGTCTTTTATCAAATGTGGTTAGGTATTCACGAAGTTCCGCCAGAGATTCAGGATTTTTAAGATACATCATCGGTCTAGGGCAGTAAATTTCAGTTCCATTATCGTCAGAACCTGCACCGCGAAGTACAAAATTGTTCCTTTCGATGTAGAGAATATCACTTAGAATAATTCGGCCAGCAGGCAATTGCAGAATGACATTTCCATCAACAGCATTAGCTGCTTTTAAGGCTTTTAACAAAGCTTTTGAATCGTCTAAATTATCATTTGCTTTTACGCCAAAATCTATGGCATTAATAATTTTTCCATTTGATTCTGGAAGCTGGCTTTCGCCGAAGTGATAGCCTGCATAACTAAAATCAGGAAGATAGTTTGTTTTTGAAGTAATAATTTTAGGTAAATCCTGCGCCAATATGGTATTCATAAAAAAGCCACAGGAGACAATAATGGCTTGGCGAATCATGGTTTTGTGGTTGTTTGTGGTTAGTTAGTTTTTGTTTTGCCGCTAAGGTGCTGAGGCGCAAAGATTTTTTTCTTTCACGCAGATTTAAAAAGATTTAAGCAGATAAACGCAGATAATTTATTCAAAATTAAAATCTGCCAAATCTGCGTGAAAAAATCTTTTTAATCTTGGCTTAAAAAATCTTCGAGTCTTAGTGCCTTAGCGGCAAATAAATTATATAGATCGCTTAATCCCTAATTCAAGTCCGCGTAATTCTGCCAGACCTCTTAAACGGCCAATTGCAGAATAACCCGGATTTGTTTTTTTCTTTAAATCATCCAGCATTTGATGTCCGTGATCCGGACGCATTGGTAATTTACTGTTGTTTCTTTCTTCAACTTCTAGTATCGCTTTTACAACTTCATACATATCAACATCACCTTCAAGATGATTCGCTTCATAGAAACTTCCTTCTTCATCTCTTTGCGTACTTCTTAAGTGAATAAAATTCATTTTATCTCCGTGACGTCTTACAATTCCAGGTAAATCATTATCAGCTCTAACGCCGTAAGAGCCTGTACACATAGTAAATCCGTTTGATTGAGACGGCGCAGCATTCATTAATTCAATCAAATCTTCTTCGGTACTAACAACTCTTGGTAAACCTAAAATAGGGTAGGGCGGATCGTCAGGATGAATTGCCATCAAAACACCTTTACTTTCGGCAACCGGAATAATCTGTTGTAGAAAGTAGAATAAATTGTTTTTTAAAGCCTGTCTGTCTATATGATTGTAGGCACTTAATGTTACTAAGAAATCTTCAACAGTATACGCTTCTTCAGCACCCGGAAGTCCAGCCAGAATGTTTCGTTGCAGTTTTATTTTATCTTCATCTGTCATCGCTTCAAAATAGCTTTTGGCTTTTTGAGTCTGCTCTGCCGAATATTCTTTTTCTGCTCCTGGTCTTTTCAAAATAAACAATTCAAAAGCAGCAAAAGCATTAATGTCAAAACGCAAAGCTTTTGAACCATCTTCAACCGTATATGCCAAATCAGTTCTTGACCAGTCTAAAACAGGCATAAAATTGTAACAAACGCATTTAATACCGCATAAAGCCAGATTGCGAATGCTTTCTTTATAATTTTCAATGTATTGAAGATAATTTCCCGTTTGTTTTTTAATGTCTTCATGAACCGGAATACTTTCTACAACCGACCAGGTTAAGCCCGAAGCGCCTTTTTTTGGATCGCTGTTTTCGTGTTCAATCTCTACTTTCCGTTTAATAATTTCGTCAATGCTCCAAACTTCACCGTTTGGAATATGGTGTAAAGCCGTTACAATTCCGGTTGCTCCGGTTTGTGCAATATCTTGTAAAGAAACAGGATCATTTGGTCCGAACCATCTTAATGTTTGTTCCATTTGTTATGTGTTTTTTGGTTTGTTCTCCTGCAAGGTTTTCAAAACCTTGTAGGTATTTTTTAGTTTATAATAGTCTATAATTTAAACCTACAAGGTTTTGAAAACCTTTGCAGGACGTGAGAAATTTTAAATACTTGTTGCAGCAAATCCGCCGTCCACTTTTAAGATTGTTCCCGTAACGAATTTTGACATATCGCTGCATAAAAATAAAAGCGCGCCGTCAATGTCTTCCGGAGTTCCAAATCTTCCCATTGGCGTATGATCGATAATTTTTTCACCTCTTGGAGTCAGTTTTCCTTCTGGAGTCAGCAATAAGGCACG
This sequence comes from Flavobacterium sp. HSC-32F16, assembly GCF_024171645.1. GTDB lineage: Bacteria > Bacteroidota > Bacteroidia > Flavobacteriales > Flavobacteriaceae > Flavobacterium. Next base: position 80,681 of record NZ_JALKAC010000006.1, read on the forward strand.
GTTTTGTTCTCCAATAAAAAATCCGGGAGAAATGGCATTTACACGAATTCCTTCTCCATATTTTTGTGCTAACTCAACCGCCATCCATTGTGTAAAATTGTCAATTGCCGCTTTTGAAGCAGAATATCCCACAACTCTCGTTAAAGGTCTTTGTGCCGATGCCGATGAAATATTGATAATGTTTCCTGATTTCTGTTTTGAAAAAAGCTCCGCAAAAACCTGAGTCGGCAGCATGGTTCCAATAATATTCAAATCGACCACTTTTTGTAAATCATCCGTTTTCATATCATAAACAGACTGATCCGGCTGAATAGTTGCGCCCGGCATATTTCCTCCGGCAGCATTAATTAAAATGTCAAGTCGGCCGTATTTTTCAACGATGAAGTTTTTTGCTTTTTCTAATTCTTCTTGGTTTAAAACATTCGCCTGAACGGCAAAACCCTGTCCGCCATTAGCTTCTATGTTTTTTACGGTTTTCTCAGCTTTTTCAATCGATTGAGAAACGATTCCCACAATTACGCCCTGCTGGGCTAAAACATTTGCAAACCTGCTTCCTAATACTCCGGCTCCGCCCGTTATAAGTGCAATTTTTCCTTTTAGATTAAATATTGAATCCATTTCTATTTATATTATTTATAATTTTTCAACTTGAAACTTTTATATTTTTACTTTAAATACCAGTTTTTTCAAAAAGCCTTCGCCAATCATTGCGGCATGAACATCTTCTGGAAATAAAATAGCAAATTGTTTTTCCTGAAGTTCAAAAAACATATCCGGTTTGTCATGAAAAAAACGAACATCTTTTTCGCCGCTGTAATCACCGTTTGGATGCACACATTTTTCTCTGGGTTTCCAGGCAAATGTTTCCGGTCCTTGAATCGAGATCTGAATGTCGATATTTTTATCGTGGCATTCAAAACCCTTAATGCTTTCTTCTCTGGTGTTTCCATCACCATGAATAACAATTAGTTTCAATCCTTCTGTAATTTCAAAAGCGCCTGCTTCAAGACTGGCAATGTCAGTTTGGTTTACATATTCAAAAGCTTTTTGAAAATTAGGATGCAAACCGTAATATTTTGCTGCATTTTGTAATGAATCTATAATCATTTTATATGAGTTTTATTTTGATTTTTTAAAACAAATTGTACAAAAAATGTTGTCACTTTTATATTATGTGTATTTTTACGTGTGCGTACACGGTATTTTACAAATGTATGTAAATTGTAATGCAAAACAACTTATTTTTGCTAAAAAAAATAATTTTTACGAGCAGACCTTTTATTATTTTAACTAAAAAAGAATTAATATCATAACTATAAAAAAAATTGCGGAACTAGCGAATGTTTCTCCCGGAACAGTTGACAGGATTATTCATAATAGAGGGCAGGCCGCACAGGAAACGGTAGATAAAGTCAATGCTATAATTGAAGAGTTTGGCTACAAGCGTAATATTCTGGCGAGTAATCTGGCTTTGAATAAAAAGTTTCATTTTGCCGTTTTTCTTCCAAAATATGAAAAGCTCGAATATTGGAAAAGTCAGGTTGAGGGAATCGAAAAAGCAGCTCAGGAGTTTAGTAAATTCGGAATTGTATTGGATTATTTCTTTTATGATTATAATTTGGCTTCTTTTAAAGAATCAGTTAAAAAAGTAATGGCTTTTAACTGCGACGGATTGTTGTTTGCGCCTATTTTTTATGAAGATTCGGTACAATTTTTAAATGATTACAAAAAGAAAGATATTCCGGTTGTCATGATCGATTCAAATATTTCGAATGATGACAATCACGCTTATGTGGGGCAGGATGCTTTTCAAAGCGGCTATCTGGCAGGACGGCTTATTAGTTTTGCAGTAAAAAATGAAAGACATGTTCTGATTTTTAAAATCACGCGTGAAATAGAAAGTACATCGGTTTATTTACAGAGAATTAAAGGATTTTATTCTTTTTTTGAAGACAATGAAGAACTTACCAATTTTAAATTTTCAGAAGTTACTTTAAAAGATTCCAGAATTGATCAGCTCAATCTGGATATGTTTTCTGGAATCAGCAGTGTTTTTGTACCCAATTCCAGAGCTTATCTTGTTGCCCGATTCTTGGAACAAAACGATATAAAAGGGGTGAGAATTATTGGCTTTGATTTATTAAAAGAAAATATAGAATACTTAAATAAAGGTGTAATCGATTTTTTAATCAATCAAAGACCGGAAGATCAAGGTTATATGGGAATTAACTACTTATACAAAAAACTGGTTCTTAAGGAAGAGGCAGAACGAACGCATTATATTCCGTTAGAAATTATTCTAAAAGAGAATTATTTTCCTGCGAGTAAATCAGTTTGATAGCAGGTTTACGAATAAACCCGACAGGTTTTTTAAAACCTGTCGGGTTTCCAAAATAGGAATAAAAATCTTGTCTCTTAGCGGCTTCACAGCAAAATCATTTCTTAACCTTTACAATCAAAGGATTATTAATTTTTTCTGCGAAAGAACTTAAATATTTTTCCCATTCTTGTTTGGTTTGAAACGGACTTCCTTTTTTCCATCCAAAACCGGCATAATAAACCGCTTTATTATTTTTAACGGAGATATTGCCGTAAAGGTTGCTTAAATCTTTTTCCTCAGTAATATGATTGTCAAAACTTAACAGCGTATTTTTTGGGGCAACTAAACCAGTTCCAATTTCAGAATCGTCGATTGGTTCCCAATAACTCAACCAGCCTTCTTTTAAATCAGCTCCTGTTATTCCTTTTTTATCATGAAGCGTCAATCCGGCTGCAATAGATTTTGTTCCCGTAATATTGATTTCGAAACGCGAAAGCTGACTTCCATAATCTAAACTGATTAATTTTGATTCGGTTATTTTATTGCCTTTTGCATCCCAGTCGGCGTAAGTTAAAATAAAACTCGTCCTGAGTGGTCCTTTTGTAATGGTTTTCCAGCTGACGAAATTTTTAGAGAAATAATATTTGCCGTCAATATTTACGGCAATTCCGCCCACACCACGGCTGTCTCCCACGTGAAAATTATCCAAACCTTCACCTGTATCTTTATGATAGGTTCCCGTTCCGTTAGTCGCTTTTTCGTACCATTTATTGATGATAGGATAATCCACTCTTTTCAGCCAGGCATCAATTCCGCTGGTTAAAGTACCGCCGGGAATTTTATCTTCCACCATTTTCTGCGCAACAGGACCGTAAGTTCTAAAAGCGACTTTGTTGTTTTCCCAAGCGTAATCGTCTGTTCGTTCGGGAACAAAGCGGGAATAACAAGTAACAATTTTAGATGCTGAAGGATTTGTTTCAATTAAAATTTCAAAATCCTGTTTAGAAGAAGCTTTTATTTTCGGCTGAAACAAAAGTACATCCATAATTCCGTCGCCATCGTTGTCTACGGTCTGAGTTTCTAAAAATGAATTGGAGCTAAGATCTTTTGCAGCATAATTTTCAAGTTTTGCATCTGGGGCTAATCCAAGGGATTTTTTTGTTAGTTCTATCGTTTCAAATTCTCGGTCAATTTTTAAATTATTGCTGATGGTTATAATTTTATTTTGAGACTGGATTGTAAAAACTCCCGCCAGAATTGCGGTGAATAGGAAATATTTTTTCAAAATAGGATGTTTTAAATTTTTGTTTCTTTTATTTCATAAAAATACAAATCTAATAGTACGCATAAATACAAAAAAGGTGTAATTATGTACAGAATATTGATAATGAGGTGAATTTGAAAAATAGTTATGAATTTAATCCTATCTTTAAATATTAAAATCAGATCAAAATGAAACAAAGCGCCGGAATATTACTATATAAGTTTGTAGACAAAACTGTATTTTTCTTTTTGGTTCACCCAGGCGGACCGTTTTGGAAAAATAAAGATCTGGAAAGCTGGTCCATTCCTAAAGGTGAATTTACAGATGATGAAAATCCGCTTGATGCCGCCATACGTGAGTTTAAAGAAGAAACCAGTTTTGAGGTGGATGGGGATTTTATTAAACTGGAATATGTAAAGCTTAAATCGGGTAAGATTGTTCATGCCTGGGCAGTTGATTTTGATCTTGATGAAACTCTAATAAAAAGTAATGATTTTGAAATAGAATGGCCTCCAAAATCAGGAAAATTAGAAAGTTTTCCTGAAATTGACAAAGGAGAATGGTTTCAAACAGATGAAGCTTTAAAGAAAATAAATCCTGCACAAGCCGATTTTATTGTACAGATGATTTCTAAAATTGCAGCTACTCTTTAAAACGATTATTCCTTTTTGATATATTTTTTGTAATTTACATTCTTGTCCTCTGATAAGGTTTATCAGATTAATTAAAATGTAAATAAAGATTATGGAAGTAAAATGCATTATTTTCGACTGCGATGGGGTGTTAGTGGATACTGAAAAAATTGGTAACGGAATATTACTTGAAATGGCAGCCGAACATGGATTCGAAATGGAAATTGAAGATGCTTATCGAAATTTTAACGGACGGAATTTAAAAGATTGTTTTCGCCATATTGAAGAAGCAATCGATCAAAAACTTCCAGAAACTTTTGAAGCCGAATATCGTCAGAGGAGTTTTAATGCATTTAAAACTCAGGTAAAACCAATGGAAGGTGTAGTTTCATTTATCGAAAACTTAAAAATTCCGTATTGTGTGGCTTCGAGCGGGCCGGTTGAAAAAATCAGATTGAATCTTGAAGTGGCGGGTTTACTGGACAAATTCGAAAATAAAATATTCAGTTCTTATCAAATTAACAGCTGGAAACCAGAACCGGGAATTTTTCTGCATGCTGCCAAAGAAATGGGCTTTGATGTAAAAGACTGCATCGTTCTTGAAGACAGCAAGGCAGGTGTGAAATCGGGAATCAGCGGCGGATTTAAAGTATTTGGTTTGGCAAACGGTTTTAATAATACTGATTTAGAAGATGAAGGAGCAGTTCTTTTTCATACTTATAAAGAGTTGAGCGAGATAATTGCGGTTTAAAGGTTTTGTTTCAGGTTAAACCTGTAGGGTTTAGTTGCACGAAAGAGCTTGGGAAGAAGTCACAAACTATATCTGTATTTTATGTCATTCCTCCTTCCTCGGAATGAAAAGATTTTACCTGCAAAAATTTTGGAATTTGGAATTTCAAGATTTAATCTTATAATTACTAAAAAGTTTGATTAAAATGTAATTTGTTGCATTAAAATAAATTTTTATATATTTGAATTTCGACATTCTCTTTTTTGATTTGATAATAATGAATAATTGTTATTCGAACATTTAAAAAAAAGAATGTTTTTTTGCCTAGAAAATGGCTTTCCCAAAGAGTCATTTTTTAAAGTTGTGATTTCCCAAAAATCACTTCATAACCTACAGACATAAACAAAATGACGAAATTTATAATTAGAATTTTAGTTCTATCACTATTACTCGTTTTTACAGTCAAAGCCCAAATTAAAAAAATTGGGGTTCCTTTTATCACCAATTACAATTCGAAAACGTATAAAGCCGCTTCAGAAAACTGGGATGTTTTGCAGAATTCCAAAGGCATGATGTTTTTTGCCAATCATTTTGGAATCATGCAGTTCGACGGTGTACGCTGGACTATCGTTACACAGCCGGAAAACCGCAGTATGGTTCGCTCTCTGGCAATTGATAGAAGCGATAAAATATATGTTGGGGCTCAGGGCGATTTTGGCAGTGTAATTCAATTATGTAACGGACAATATCAATATACATCTTTGTTAAAACTGGTACCGGATTCAGCGCGGAATTTTGGAGATGTTGTGCATACGGTTATTCATAATAATGAGGTTGTTTTTTTCTCTTACGAAGCAATTTTTATTTACAAAAACAATAAAATCAAGGTTTTTAAGGCTAAAAATAATTTTGAGGATTTCTATGAAGTCAATAAAAAAATCTATGTTTTAGATAAAGAAAAAGGATTACTGCAATTAAAAGACGATGTATTAAAACCTATTTCAAGTGGAGAGAAATTTGCTGGAATGAAGATTAGGAAAATCTTTGAAACCCAAAATGGCCTATTGCTTTTTACGCAAAAAAACGGCCTTTTTATTTTTAAAGATAATCAGATTCAGCCTTTTGTAACAGAAGCAGATTATTTGTTGAAACAAAATCAAATTACTGCTGCAGTTGAGCTTTCTGATGGATATTTTGGAGTTGGAACCCGCCAGTCAGGGTTGATAGTTTTAGATCGTTCGGGACATTTGATTCAGCATATCAACAAACAAATGGGTTTGCAAAATGAATATGTAACCAATCTTAAAGTTGACAAAGAGGGGAATTTATGGGTTACGCTCAAGGAAGGTATTTCGCTTATTCAGATTTCTTCGCCTTTATCCAGAGTTTTAGATACTTCAAATTCAGAGACCAAGATATACTGCAGCCAGATTTATCAGAATAAATTGTATATCGCCACAGATAATGGTTTATTTTGGCTGGATTGGCAGGCTTATAAAAATGGAAAACGCGAAAATGCAAACTTTCAGCACATTTCAGGAATGTCTGAAAATGTCTGGAATATTGGTGTTTTCGGAAATTCACTTTTGGCATTTGAAAAAAACGGAATATTTGAAGTTTCGGGCAATTCGGCAAAATTATTAGCAAAAACTGATGGCGCGTGGAAAGGAATATTAGTGCCTAATCGTCCTGATTTATTACTTGCAGGCGGTTATAATGGACTTTATCTTCTCAAGAAAATAAACAATTCCTGGGTTTATCAGCATAAAATAAAAGGTTTTGAAGAAAGCAGCCGTATTATAGAAACCGATAAAAATGGTGATATCTGGATTGCCCACGGTTATAAAGGAATTTTCAAACTTCGGTTTAACACAACATTTGATGCGGTTTTAAAAGTTGAGTTTTATAATGAGAAAAACGGTTTCCCGTCGAGTTTGTTTTTGAATACGTTTAAAATTGATGATCAAATTCTTTTTGGAACTACAAAAGGAGTTTACAAACAAAATTCGGATTCAGGTAAAATGATTCCAGATTCGGATTTTAAAAAATATCTTGGATTGAAAAGTCATATTCGGTTATTAAAACCAGATAATCAACATACTATCTGGTACATTTCTGGAGAGAATACCGGAAAAATGACAAAAACCAATAGTGGTTTTGAGGTTGAAGAACTTCCATTTAGAAAACTTAGGTATCTGTATGTTCCGGGTTTTGAGAATATCCAAACCACTCCAAATGGTGATGTTTTTTTTGGTACACAAGACGGTTTAATTCATTATAATGCCGTTAAAAACAAGAAATATCAAACAAAATACAAAGCGCTGATTTCAGAAGTTAAATGTATTTTTCCTAAAGATAGTCTGATTTTTTCAAGCCGGTATGATGTACTTTCAAGTAAAGAAATATCCAATGATGAAACACTTTCGCCTGTTTTGTCTTATGCTAATAATGCACTTCATTTTTCTTTTTCATCGCTTTTTTATGATGAAGCCGATGCTACACAATATGAATACTGGCTGGAAGGTTTTGAGCCAAAATGGTCGGAATACAGCCTTCAGACTGAAAAAGAATATACCAACCTGCCGGAAAACGAATATGTTTTTCACGTAAGGGCAAAAAATATTTATGATGTAGTAAGCGAAGAAGCAGTTTTTCGCTTTGAAATTTCACCGCCTTGGTACAGAACAATCTGGGCTTACATTTTGTATTTTATACTCTACAGCGTTGTAATTTATCTGATTATTAAATATCAGAAATCATTAGCTGAGCGCGACCGCCAGCGGTTGATACTCAATCAGGAAAAAGAACTGCTTCGAAGCCGTGCAGAACTTAATGAACAGAAACTGACACTGGAACAGGAAAATATGAACATTATTCGGGAGAATCTTCAAACAACCATTAATCTTAAAAATGCCAAAGTAGCTTCGAGTACTGTAAATCTTATTCATTTAAATGAAATCCTGCTTTCGATAAAAGAACTTATTGCGCAGATGGATAAAAAGAATGATGCAAATGTGAATTTTAGTTTACTATCCAAAATAAACAAAGTAATTGATCATGAATTGCAGGGAGATAAACAATGGAATGAGTTTGAGGAAATTTTCAATCAATTGCATGATAATTTTATGCAGCGATTAAAAACAAGTTATCCAGAACTCACGCCGCGCGATATGAGGTTGTGTGCGTATCTGAGAATGAACTTTAATACGAAAGAAATTGCCCCGCTTTTAGGAATTTCTGTTCGTGGAGTTGAAGATACCCGATACAGAATTCGAAAAAAATTACAGCTTCCGTCTGATGCAAATATCACAGAATTCATTCTAAATTTCTAGACGATTATTTAAACACATAGGAACATAGTTTTACTTTATCTAAAAAAGGCGTTTCACTAGTTTAAACAAACATAGTTATGTTTGAAAGCGAGTTTTTTTTTATAATCTCAAATAAGAAGCAAGAAGAAAATCTATGTTTCTATGTGTTTAAAATTTTCACGCCTTTAAAATCTCTTGCAGCTTTTTACAACCTTTACGATTAAGAATAACTTCTAAAAAAACTGGATTTCATCTCGTAAGTAATATCCTAAGTAGTTTTACGCCTTTTTTCTTCATTTTTTTTAAATCACCGTAGTCAAACCGTACTTAAAAATGTAAGTGTAGCCTGGTTTATTTGTTAATATTGTGGGATTATTATTAAAATAAGACCCATTTCTGCAAAATAGGTTTTTGTTGCGATAATAAACTTTACTAACAAAAAACTAAAAAAATGAATCAAAATGACTCTTTTTTCGGCCGACCACCGGAAGACAATTTCTATTATTTTAAACGATGTTTGGTTGTGGCAATTTTTGTGCTGTTGCCATTTCTAAAAGTCCAGGCACAATGTAAAACATTAGTTTGGTCAGATGAATTTAACGGTACTACTGTCGACCTAACCAAGTGGCAGAGTATTTCAGGAAACGGTTGTCCGGCTCTTTGTGGATTTGGAAATGCTGAGGCTCAGCGTTACGACCCAAATCAGGCGACAATTGTAAAAGAAGGCGCAAACAGTTATTTGAACATTCAGGCAAAATATGAGCCGAATGGCGCATTTCCTGATCAGCCTTATGCTTCTTCAAAATTAACTACAGAAGGAAAGTATTCCCTTAAATACGGTAGAGTTGAAGCCCGAATGAAGCTATCAAACGGACAAGGTGCATGGCCTGCGTTTTGGATGCTTCCGGTAGGAGGAAACTGGCCATATACAGGTGAAATTGATATTATGGAAGCCAAACACAGAAACCCACAATCTGTAGACGGAACAATTCATTATGATGGAAACGGATATCATTATACAGGAAGAAGTTATAGTTCTCCAACGGATTTATCTACAGACTTTCATGTGTATGCGGTAGAATGGGGACCAAATTTTATTAAATGGTATATTGATGATATTTTATTTCACACCGCAACTCCAAATACTACGGTAAACGGCGGATGGCCTTTTAACGATAATCAGTTTTATATCATTTTAAATCTGGCTGTTGGTAGTGCAGGGACGCCTTATACAAGTGTAAATGGGGCAGGAGTGGCACCAGTTCCGGCTGATTTCCCTGCAAAACTACAGGTAGATTACGTTCGTGTTTATGACGGAAGTTATAAATATGGCGTTGCCGGAGATGCAAAAGTATACCAAAACGAAACAGGTAAAACGTATTCTATAAACGCTATTACTGGCGCAACGTATAATTGGACAGTTCCTGCGGGAGCAACTATTACTGCGGGGCAGGGAACAAATGCCGTAACTGTAAATTGGGGAACTGCAGGCGGAGATGTTTCGGTAACAGCAACAACTTCTGGCTGTACGGCAAATACGTATAAACTGGCTGTAAAAACTGAACCTGCTATTCCGGTAGAGAAAATTCAGGAAGATTTTCAAACGAACAGAAATGTTGTTTACGGAAACAAAACGGGAGTTTTGACAGAAGCTGTAGCAAATCCTTCTGCGACCGGAATTAATACTTCGGCTTTGGTAGGAAGATATGTTCGTAATTCTTCTGAATTGTACGATGTTTTCAATATCAAAAATGTAGTAATCAGCAATGCGAATGATTATGTATACGGAAGAAAAAGAATTTCTTTTGATTTGTATACTTCGGCTCCGGTTGGAACTAAAGTTTCACTGCAGTTAGAAAATAGCAATGTAACAACGGCAATCAATTATCCGTTAGGAAGACACAGTGGTTACAAAGCAACAACAACAGTTCAGAATAAATGGGAAACAATCGAGTTTGAATTTGAAAAAATTATCGATCCAAATACAAGCGCTTTGACGATTAATAATGTGGCTTTACTTTTTGAATCCAATTCAAATTCTGGAGCAACGTATTATTTTGATAACCTGTTGACAAGAGCTACACCAGAAAAACCAATTGTTGCCACAGACGTATTGCAGAATTACGACGGCATTAATAAAATTATAAAAGGAACTACAACAGGAACGTATTCTGTGGTGGCAAATCCGGGTTCAAACGCTGTTAACTCGTCAGCAAATGTGGCGAGATATGTTAGAAACGTAACCGAACAATACGATGTACTTTTCTTTAATACACAAAGCACGATTGAAGATGCTGGTTTACTAAAAAATCAGACAAATAAAATCATGATTGATGTGTATACAACTGCTCCAGTTGGTACAGTTGTAAGTTTGAATTTAGAAAACAGCGCAACTTCACTTCCTGCCAATTACCCAACAGGAAGAAACAGTAATTATGTTGCGATTACAACGAAACAAAACCAATGGGAAACCTTGACTTTCTATTTCAATTCAAGCCCGGATGCAGGAACTTCAAATTTGGCTGTAAACCAAATGGTTTTATTGTTTAACTCAGGTTCTTTTACAAGCGATACCTATTATTTTGATAATATCAGAATTGGAGCAACAAAACTTCCGGACACATTTACGCTTGGAGTTGTTTACGAAGATTATCAAACGGTTCACAATATTACGTTTAGAGATGCTATCGGAACTTATACAGCAAACGTAGCAAACCCGAGTGCGACAGGAATTAATACTTCATCAAATGTTGGAAGATATATTCGTAAGTCAACAGAATTATATGATAATTTCTCCTTCAATACGACTTTAACCAATATTGGAGATTTCAAAGCGGGAACTAAAAAATTCGCTATGGATGTTTATACCTCTGCTCCGGTTGGATCTGTTATTTCATGGCAGGCAGAAAGCAGTGCTTCGGTTCCGTCAAATTATCCGGTAGGAAGACACAGTATTTATCAGGGAGTTGTAAAACAAACTAATACTTGGCATACGGTAACTTTTACATATGCAAGTACGCCGGACGCTTCGACTTTAGACAGCGAAGTAAACCGTTTTGTTTTCTTATATGAGCCGGGAACAAATTCTGGAAACACCTATTATTTTGACAATTTAAGAGCTTTAAATTTAGTTTCGACAGAAACTCCAGTTGGATTACCTGCACCGTGGGTTAGTACAGATTTAGGTGCGGTAACACCAGCGGGAGAAGCAGCACATTCTAGCGGCACTTTTACTATTAAAGGTTCGGGAACTGATATTTGGGAAACCAGCGATCAATTTCAGTTTGTAAATCAGTCTATTACAGGTGATGCAGAAATTATTGCAAAAGTAAATTCGTTAACGAATACCAATACGTATGCAAAAGCGGGAGTAATGTTTAGAGAAACGTTAACGCCAAATTCTAAACACGCCATGACTGATGCAAGCGCTGCGGCAGGAATTGAGTTTTTATCTCGTATTGCAACTTCGGGAGTAACCACTGCTGATGTAGTAACTGGAACAGCTCCAAAATGGGTTCGTTTGGTAAGGTCAGGAAATACTTTTACTTCATATTCATCGGATAACGGAACAACCTGGACACAGGTTGGAACACCAAAAACTATTACAATGGCCAATACCATTTATGTGGGAATGGCAGTTACTTCTCACGCAAACGGAACTCTGGCAACAGGTGTTTTCAGTGATGTTATGGTTCGAAATAATACTGCAAATCCAAGTGTAAATTTAGCTTTAGGCAAAACAGCAACGGCTTCTACAGAAGAAAATCCAACATTATCTGCAAGTAAAGCAACAGACGGAGATGGAACAGTTTCAAGATGGGCGAGTTCTTTCGCTAATACTTCAGAATGGATTTATGTGGATTTAGGAAGCAATTATAATCTTAATCGTGTAGTACTTAAATGGGAAGCAGCTTATGCAACGCAGTATAAAGTACAGCTTTCTACAGATAATGTTTTCACAGAAAATGAAACTATCAATACACAAACGGCAAGTGACGGAGGAACAGATGATTTAACGGTAAGCGGAACAGGAAGATACCTGCGTATTTTATGTACGGCAAAAGCTTTGGCTCCTTACGGTTATTCATTGTTTGAAATAGAAGCTTACGGATCGGTTTCATCAGCTAAAAAAGTAAATAGTAGTGTTGAAGAAACTCAGGCTGAAAATACCGCTTTTACAGTGTATCCAAATCCGGCGGGTAATTATATTCAGGTTTCACTTCCTGAGAAATTAGAGAATGCAGTCATTACGATTTACGACAATTCAGGTACGCTGATGCTTCAAAATAAACCTGAAGCCAATGCCAGTGAAAGTGTAATTGATTTAAGCAGACTGACTAAAGGAATTTATATTTTGAATTTCAAATCAGATCAAAAAAGCTGGACCAAAAAACTGATCAAGCAATAATTAAAAAATCCGCTGGGTGTAATTCATTTTAAAAATAACCCCCAATATTCAAAAAAGCTGGAATTAAATTTAAAAGGATAGCACCAAGAATTGCACCCCCGGCGGATCAATAAAGTCATAATAAAAAAAGGACTTTGGTTTAGAATCTATTTATGTAACCCCAAAATTATTTAGATATGAAAAACAATAAACTTAAAAAATTATCCATTCTGACAACACTGTTTCTGGTGTTCTCAAGTCTAATGCACGGACAGGGAGCGATTCCTTTTACCATTAGTAATACTTCTCCGTTTAATGATAACGAATTGTATGTAGCCATTGTTGGTATCGATTATACAACCGGAAACCACGTTTGGGTAAATGCCAAAACGAGTCAGGTTTTACCAATGAATGCTTCTTACAATACCGTTACGGGACCAACATATGGAGGAAATACGGGACCCGGGCAAAACTCAAAATATGCGGCTTGTTTCACTAAGCTGAGTGAAATTCCAAATAAAACGTTCACTCTGCCTTTAATTGCAGGATGCAGGGTTTTTATTTCTAAAGGTTCACAATTGTATTTTTACTTTTTTGGAGCCAATGGAGCGCCTTCTGGATATGCATCACCAAATCCGCAGAATGCCACCGATCCAAATCAGGGAATTTTATATGAAATGATTGAATTAACAAACAATCAGCATGGTTTCTTTGGAAATCCAACACGAGTAGATTCGTATAAATATCCAATGGGATTAGAATTGTTTGGTGCCAATGGTTACCAGAAAAAAGTAGGAGATCTGAAAAAGCATGCTGATATTGTTGCGGCTTTTAAAGCAAATGTTCCGGCTGAATTTCAAGGCTGTGTAAACAATACAACGGGCGAAATTACGGCACCGTCTAAAACTCCGGCTTATGCTGAAGGTTCAGGACAATATGCAAACTACTTAAAAAGCTATATTGACGCTATCTGGAATAAATACAAAAATGAAGATTTGATTTTTTATGCCGGAGATGCCGGAGTATTTAAAGGAAGAGTTATTGGCGAACAGCTGGAAATGGTTGGGCAGTCAGGCGCTTTTGTTGGAAGAACAGGAAGAGTTCAAAATCGTCCTACAACTCAGGAAGCACTTGAGGGAAAAGGAGTTCTGGACAGAAGACTGGTTGACGGCGATTTAGATCTTGTAATTCAGTCACAGCTTACAGCGGCAATTAACCGTCATGTTGTAAACACGACAACAGCAAATCCGGGACAGCAGAATTGGTATGATGCTTCAAAATATTATCAGGTAAACCCAACCAATCATTATTCTAAATTCTGGCATTTACCGGGAATTAATATTGATAATCTGGCGTATGGATTTGCTTATGATGATGTTGCCGATCAGTCGCCGTCGCTTCATTCACCGCAGCCAACAAAAGTTATTGCTGTTTTTGGCGGTTATGCAGGAACGGTTCCATCTGTTCCGGCTTCTACAGATGTTATTACAGTTTATAAAGATTGTAACTACACAGGCTTTTCCGGCGGATTAACAATTGGAGATTATAATCTGGCTCGTTTAAATTCTTTAGGGGTTTTAAATGATGATATTTCTTCGCTTAAAATCACTCAGGGTTATCAGGCGATTTTATATCAGGATGATAATTTTACTGGAGCTTCAACCGTAATTAATTCTGATAATTCTTGTTTAAACACAACATGGAATGACAAAGTTACGTCTATTAGAATTTTGGCAAACGGAACCACAACTTTAGGAAATCAGACTTTCTATTTGCAAAACAGAAACAGCGGTTTATACTTAGATGTCTGGAATTCAAGTTTGTCTAATGGAGCAGGTATTAATCAAGGAGCGTTGAATTCTGGAAATAATCAGAAATTCACTTTTACACATTTAGGCGACGGATTGTATAAAATTATTGCCAACCACAGCAGCCAGTCTTTAGATATCAATAATTTCAATAAGGCAAACGGCGCGCGTTTAGAGCAATATCCATACAATGCAACTACAAATCAACAGTTTGTATTGGTTTCTACAGGGGATGGTTTCTATAAAATTGTAGCAAGACACAGCGGCAGAATCGTTGAGGTTGCTGGCGCAAGTACAGCTTCTGGCGCAATTGTACAGCAATGGGATAATAACAACCAAACTTGCGGACAATGGAAATTAGTTCCGGCAACAAGTTCTCAGACTTCAGTTTTAATTCAGGCAGAAGATTATTCAGCCATGAACGGTATTCAGGTTGAAGCCACTACAGATACAGGCGGAGGATCAAATGTTGGTTATACCGAAACGGGTGACTGGTTAGCGTATAACAGCATTAATTTTCCAACAACAGGTTCGTATTTAATTGAATACAGGGTTGCAAGCGGTGTTAACGGCGGCAGATTATCTTCTGATTTAAACGGCGGAACCATTGTTTTAGGAAATGTTGACATTCCAAATACAGGAGGATGGCAAAACTGGCAGACGGTTTCACAAACTGTAAATGTAAATGCAGGAACGTACAATTTTGGGATCTACATTCAGAACACGGGAATGAACATCAACTGGATTAAAATTACAAAAGTAGGTGCAGGATTGGCTGCTAAAACGGCTTCGGTTCAAACAGAAGAAGATGTACCTGCGGAAACAGCCTTAAATGTTTATCCAAGTCCTGTTGAAAATACATTGTTTACCACAACAGACCTTTCCGGTGGAGATGTAAAAATCGTTAATGCACAATCAGGAAATACTGTTTTATCGAAAAAAAGCAATGGTAACAGCATCGATGTTTCGCATTTAGCAAAAGGAATCTATTTGATTGTTTTTGAAAAAGAAGGTAAACAGACGATCAAGCGTTTCATTAAGAAATAATTTCATATTTCAGATTGATTTTCAAAGTATTATAAAATATTTAGATTGGAATTTGGCTTCGCCAAATTCCAATCTAAAATCTAAAACTCAATAACCGTCCCCACATTTACGAGTTTATTAATCTATTAAAACAATTATTATGAAAAACAATTACAGAAGAATGCTGCAGAAATGCATGATTATTTTAGTGTTGGGTGTTTTTAATTTGATGACAGCCCAGAAAAAAGTAATAGCTTATGTTCCAAACTGGATTGATTTGAATGCTTTTTCAAGTACAATTCAGTACAGTAAATTAACGCATATTAATATTGCGTTCGAAAATCCAGATGCAAGTGGTTATTTGAGTTTTAATTCAGGAAATAATGCCATTATAAATGCAGCTCATGCTCAAAATGTAAAAGTTTTTGTTTCTCTGGGAGGAGGTGCAATCTCTGAAGGCGGTGCGATTCGCGACAATTATTTTAATTTAATTACACCTGCCAACAGAACAGCTTTTGTCCAAAAAATCTACGATTATGTTGCAGCACATAATTTTGACGGAGTCGATGTAGATTTAGAAGGTCCTGCGATTAATGGTGATTACGGAGGATTTGTAATTGCTCTGGCCAATAAACTGCATGCTAACGGAAAGTTGATTACAGCAGCACTTTCAGAAGGATATGGCGGTGCCAATGTACCTTCATCTACTTTTGCAGCTTACGATTGGATCAATATTATGGCATATGATGCAACAGGCCCATGGCAGCCAGGAAATCCCGGTCAGCATTCTCCATATAGTATGGCTGTAAACCAATTTAATTACTGGACAGGAAGAGGGTTACCGGCAAGTAAAGCTATTATTGGACTGCCTTTTTACGGATACGGCTTTGGTGCTTCGGCCAATCAGGGAATTTCTTATGCTAATATTGTGGCTCAATATCCGGGAGCTGAAAATTTGGATCAGGTTGCCAATACAATCTATTATAACGGAATTCCAACCATCAAAGCAAAAACAACTTTTGCCATCCAAAATGCAGGCGGTGTTATGATTTGGGAATTATCACAAGATGCAACGGGTTCTAAATCATTATTAACAGCCGTAAATCAAGTAATTACCGGAAGCAATCCTCCAACAGGAACGGGAACTTTAATTCAGGCTGAAAATTACAATACCATGAGTGGTGTTCAGACAGAAGCTACTACAGATACTGGCGGCGGATTAAATGTTGGTTACTGTGATACAGGCGACTGGATGGCCTATTACAATATCAATTTTCCAACTTCAGGAAATTATGTAATTGAATACCGAGTTGCAAGTGCAGTTACCGGCGGCAGATTATCATCTGACTTAAGTGCAGGAACTATTCAGCTTGGTGCGGTAAATGTACCAAATACAGGAGGCTGGCAAAACTGGCAGACCATTACTCAAACCGTAAATGTAAATGCGGGAACCTATAACTTCGGAATATATGTTCAAAATACAGGTTTTAATTTAAACTGGTTTAGAATCACAAAATCAGCTTCAGGCTTAGCTGCTAAATCGGTTGCCGCAGATAAAATTGAAAGTCTCACTGTTTATCCAAATCCATCAGAAGATACACTTTTCTTTTCGGCAGAAGTTTCGGGAGCAAATGTAAGCATCATTAATTCTGAAGGCGGTGCAACAGTTTCTACACAAAAAGCAAACGAGAACAGTATTAATGTTTCAGGTTTAAAAAGCGGTATCTATTTGATTTTAGTAGAAAAAGACGGAATCAAAACGGTAAGACGTTTTATTAAAAAATAACTTTTTCTATGTAAAGCCACAGATTAAAGAATTGGCAGGGTTAATTTTTTTAACTGTGACAAAAAATAAACTGCTGTGAATTACACAAATTTTCACAAATTATTATTAGAGCAGAAATTCGCGAAAATTAGTGTAATTCGTGGCTAAACAATGAATTTAAGCTGCAGATTATGAATCATTTTAATCTCTTAATCTGTGGCAAAATTCTATGTGTTTAAAAAATACCCAAATATTATTGTAATCCTTTTTACCCCAAATAAATATGAAAAACAATTACAGACTCAGCTTGACATTACTTGTCTTTCTGGCTTTCAGCGGTTTTGCTGCCGCGCAGACTTCTTTAGGTTCGAGTAAAACATTTTTGAACAATTTAAAGAAAGAATTAGTTACTTCTTCAGTTTCAAAAAGTACAGAAAAAACGGTACTTCTTCAGGCGGCGAATTCTAAAAACTTTACCGGAAAGATAAACTATAAAGAATCAAATGAATCAAGCGAATTTTTAATAGGAGAAATTAAAAACATAGCAGAATCTTCTTTTTATATTAAAGTAAAAGACCAGTCTCTGGAAGGCCATATTATTTTAAAGAAAACCAGAGAAGCTTACAAATATTATTCAGATGCAAAAGGAAATGCTTTTGTTTCTAAAGTTGATATTAATACTTTGGTTTGTATCGATTATAAAAATGTTCCATCTAATACAAGTACAACAAATAAAACAGCGGTTGCGGCAGAAATTGCTCCGGCATTACTGAATTTACAAAGTTTACCTGGCGCTGCAGGCTGTGTTTTATTAGATTTTGACGGCTATTATATGCCGGCAGGAAATCTTTGGAACAACGGTAACGCCATAAATGCCGCTGCTTCGGGAATGAGTGATGCCGCTGTTCAGCAGCATTGGGAAGTAGTTTCAGAAGATTACCGTCCTTTTAACCTGAATGTTACAACAAGTGAAGCCGTTTTTAATTCGTATCCAAGAAACCGAAGAATGCGCGTTGTAGTAACACCAACTAATACTGCAGCTCCGGGCGCAGGCGGTGTGGCATATATTGGATCTTTCAATTGGGATAATGATGTGCCTTGCTGGGTATTTATTACTTCTGGAAAATCGGGTGGAGATGCTTCTTCACACGAAGTGGGACATACTTTTGATTTGGGACATGACGGACGTACAAGTCCTGCCGAAGATTATTTCGTAGGTTTAGACGGCACTTCGTGGGCGCCAATTATGGGCGCAGGTTATTACAGACCTATTGTACAATGGAGTAAAGGCGAATACAATAATGCCAATAATAAACAAGATGATGTCGCTGTAATTTCTAGTTCTAAATTTGGAGTCGGATACCGCGGAGACGATTACGGAAATACAACGGCTTCTGCAGCAACTTTAGATTATAATGCCAGCGGACAAATAAATCAGAAAAATGGAATTATTTCAAGTGAAGCCGATTATGATTTTTTCACTTTTACAACCGGAGGAGGAAATGTTTCAATAAACGCCAATACCGTTTCTAGAGATGGTAATCTGCATCTTTTAATCAGATTATATAATGCTACCGGAGCAGAAATGGGAACGTATTGGAATTCAGATCCATTTGCTTTGAATGCTTCAATGAATGTAAATCTTCCGGCGGGTAAATATTTTATAGGTGTTGATGGAAACGGAGCAGGAAATACCGGAAGCGGCGGTTATTCGGCTTATGGTTCTATTGGAAGTTATTCGATTACCGGAACAATTCCGCCGGGAGGAAATATCAATCCGTCAACTGGTGTAATTACCGTTTATAAAGACTGTAATTATACAGGTTTTTCAGGCGGATTAACTATTGGAGATTACAATTTGGCACGCTTAAATTCTTTAGGAGTTTTAAATGATGATATTTCTTCGCTTAGGATTACACAGGGATTTCAGGCAATTTTATACCAAGATGATAATTTTACCGGAGCTTCAACTGTAATTAATTCTGATAATTCATGTTTAAATGCAACATGGAATGATAAAGTAAGTTCGATTCGAATTCTTGCAAATGGAGTTACGACTTTAGGAAATCAAACTTTTTTCCTTCAAAATAGAAACAGCAGCCTAAATATGGATGTTTGGAATGCTAGTTTATCAAATGGCGCTGGTGTTAAACAAGGAGCCGTAAATACAGGAAACAATCAAAAATTTACATTTACACATTTAGGTGATGGTTTGTATAAAATTATTGCCAATCATAGCGGACAATCTTTGGACGTAAATGGTTTCAATACAGCAAATGGTGTAAGCGTAGAACAATATCCGTATAACGGAACTACAAATCAGCAGTTTGTATTAGTTTCTACAGGCGACGGTTTTTATAAAATTGTGGCCCGTCACAGCGGCAGAATCGTTGAGGTTGCGGGAGCGAGTACTGCAAATGGTGCCAATGTACAGCAATGGGACAATAACAACCAGACTTGCGGACAATGGAAATTAATCGCTGCAACTTCTGTACAGACTTCTACTTTAATTCAGGCAGAAGATTATTCAGCCATGAGCGGTATTCAGGTTGAAGCAGCAACAGATACTGGCGGAGGTTCAAACGTAGGTTATACAGAAACGGGCGACTGGCTGGCGTATAACAGTATTAATTTTCCAACAACGGGTTTCTATTTAATTGAATACAGAGTTGCAAGCGGTGTAACTGGCGGCAGATTGTCATCGGATTTAAATGGAGGAACTATTATTTTAGGAAACGTTGATATTCCAAATACGGGAGGCTGGCAAAACTGGCAGACGGTAACACAAACCGTAAACGTAAATGCCGGAACGTATAACTTCGGAATTTACATTCAGAATACCGGAATGAATATCAACTGGATTAGAATTACCAAAGTTGGAGCAGGAGCACCAGTTTCTTCTGCAATTATAGAACAGGAAGTTGTAGAAACGGTATTTAACGTTTATCCAAATCCGGTTTCAGAAACGCTTTTCTTTACAAAAGATGTTTCGGATGGAAATCTAAGAATATTTGATTCTCAAACAGGTTCTATAATTTCATCACAAAAAAGCAACGACAATAGTTTGAATGTTTCGCATTTGAGACAAGGAATTTATTTTGTTGTTTTTGAGAAAGATGGAGAAAAAACGATAAAACGTTTTATTAAAAAATAATCATAACCCATTTGCCATAATGGTTTTAGATACATTAAATTTTAGGTTTTAATGTAGTGAAAGGCTGTCAGAAATGACGGCCTTTTTTAATATATGTTCGTTATCCATATTTGATTTTATGAATTATTGTGTTGAGTGTTGTTCCTACGGGACTAGACATTTTTTTAATCAATCAAAAATCCCGTAAAAATTATCATTCGATAACAATAGCGTAAACTGCTTTCATCTTTTAATCTATAAAATTGCCTAATGAATTCCCTATTTTACAAAAGCTTAAAACCAATGATTTTAAAGTTCACTTTCAGATTAATTATATTCTTTTTAATACTCGCCAATCATACAATTTCAGCACAGAATCAGAAGAATTTAGAAGGAGTTCAGGTTGCTTTTTTATCAGATGTACATCTTCAGGATTTGTTTGGAAGCTTTTCTGATAATGAATTTAAAGGTGTTTTGAATACCAAAACCGGAAAATATGCGTTAATAAGAACGATGGCCTCGCAGTTACATTCGACGAGAATTTTCAATGAAAATTATTTTGCCTTCATCGCCGCTCTTGAAGATATTGCAAAACGAAAAATAAAATATGTTGCACTTCCCGGCGATTACACGGATGACGGACAGCCGATACACGTGCGCGGATTGAAGAAAATTTTAGATCAGTACCAAAAAAAATACGGTATTGAATTTTTTATAACCACCGGAAATCATGATCCGGTTGGACCATTTGCTCAGGAATCGGGAAAAGAAGATTTTTTAGGAAAAGAAGGAAAAAGCCAACCCATTTTTAGCAAAGACGGCATGTATAAGCCAAACATGAATATCGAACAGCCAGTTGTCATAACAGCCGATATTGCTAAAATGGGTTATTTAGGCATAACCAATGACCTGCAAAACTTCGGTTTTTATCCGAATAAAAAATACAAATTCTGGTCGACTCCTTTTGCCAGTTATAATTCTCAAAACTACAATTACAAAAAAGCTGTTGAAGCTTCACAATTAAACAAAAGAGTTTACAATGTTGCACTTGGATTTGAAGTTCCGGATGTGAGTTATGTCGTTGAACCAATCGACGGACTTTGGTTAATGGCAATTGACGGAAACGTTTATATTCCGAAGAAAACCGATGGCGATCCAAAAGATTCTAAAAGTTATTCTGAAGCCAGTACGGGGTACAATAATGTACTTTCAAATAAAAAACATCTTATAAAATGGGTTCAGGATATTTCGGCGGAAGCCAAACTTCGCGGTAAAACTCTGGTTGCTTTCAGCCATTTCCCAATGATTGATTTTAATGATGACGCTTCCGCGGAAATAAAAGAATTATTAGGTCCGAATAAATGGCAGTTAAATCGCGTTCCGGTTGAAGAAGTGGCTCAGGTTTTTGCAGATGCAGGTTTGAAGATTCATTTTGGCGGACACATGCACATCAACGATACGGGATCGCGTACAACTCCAAAAGGCAATACTTTGGTTAATATTCAAACGCCGTCGCTTGCTGCATATATTCCGGCTTATAAATTATTGACAATCAAAAAAGACAATCTTGTAGATATTCAAACTATAACAATTGATGAGGTTAAGGGATTTGATGAACTTTTTGATTTGTATAAAATGGAATATCAGTTTTTACAAAGTCAGAATGCAAAAGATATTTGGAATATCGATATTCTGAAAACTAAAAATTACCACGATTTTACCGATTTTCATTTGAAAGAATTGGTTCGTTTAAGATTTTTATCAGATGACTGGCCTTCTGCTTTTAAGGATTTTATTCTGCATGTTTCTGCCAATGATTTATTGATTTTAGCTAATATTCAATCCGATAAAGATTTTGATTTTATTCTGAAAAACAAATCACAATTCCAAAAAGAATGGAACGAAGCTGAAATAAAATCGGAACAAATTTTAGCTAAAAACAATCTCAAAAAAGAAGATTTTAACTGGACAGGAAATGATCTTTTAATTGACTTTTATCGTTTTAGAAGTGCCGATGAATTGGCTCTTGTAGATGTTGGAGAAAAACGTGTTGCAGCTTATAAAGTTTTATCGAAACTGTATTTAGAGAATTCTAAAGAAGAAGCTGCTAAACCTTTGCAAAAACAGATGAAGTTATTTCTTGTAATCTTCAATAAATTCATGCATGAAGTTCCCGCAGATCATTTTACTGTTGATTTGAAGAGTGGAGAGATTAAAAGTTTGAAGTAATTTTAACCGCAAAGTTCGCTAAGATTTAGGCAAAGCACGCAAAGTTTTTTTTTAATCACGCAAAGACACAGAGTCGCAAAGTTTTTATAATCTTTGTGACTCTGCGTCTTTTGCGAGCAAATTTAAGCATCAAAATCCGCAAAGCTTTATACATTTAGCTTTGCGAACTTTGCGTTTATTAGCACAACTAAGATAAAAAACCTTTGCGTGCTTTGCGGTTAAATTATTTACTACCATTAACCGGATCAACTCTCACATAAGTCCCGTCATCATATTTAATTTGATAAGGAGAATTGAAGAAATTACTCGGCAGGTAATAATCAGTAGTGATGATTTGTGCGCCTGAAGTTTTCGCAGCGTTAAAATGCGTGTAATCATTAGCTCTTGCTTCTTTGGTATCAGCATCGGCTCTGGTTCTTATGATGTAGCCTTTTTTAACTAAATCGGCAATTGTAGCATCTTCAGGATTATTTCTGAAAATTGTTGCCGCTTCTGGTTTTCCGGGCTCGACATTGATGAAAACCGCACGCCCTTTTAATGACGGATGATTTAAAGCATATAAATCTCTTTTTGCTCCGTTATTATCCAAAATAAACAAAAATTTACCTTTTGCTTTTTTCAGCGTTGGCCAGTTGTTGTTTAAAACTGCTTCTTCCAGCGTTTTGTATTTTCCACGAACCATGTCCGGCGTAATCAGTTTATTTCCTAAACCTTTGCGTAGTTCTTTGTCTAAAGCATCAAAAAGTTCAGTTGTAAATTTCTCGGCTTTTGTTCCTAAATAGCTGTCATCGTCTTTTGGTTCTAAAGTAATAAAAACCGGAACGTGATCAGGATTTGCATCCGACCATTTTTTTAGTTCTGCAAGGCAGTTTTGAAGCGTGTAGCAGGAAGTTCTAAAATCGATATCAATCATATGAAAAACTTTAAAACCCGGTTTTTTCATTTCTCCGTTTGGGTCGTAAGCTTCTACTGGTTTTACGATGTCAAGACCTTTTGGATGTGTAAATTTTCCGCCTTGAGAATCGGGTTGAACATCAATTTCTAATTGGCGTAAACCTTTGTTTAACTGATCTGTAATAGAAATATGTGTGTATTGTAAACCTTTTAAAGATCGGGTAGTATCTTTTGCCTGAATAAAATTATATAAATCAGGTTCGATGTTGTGACGGTAACTGTTGTGTGAACCAATAACTTGTATCTGGTTGATTTTTAGAGTATCATTTTGCGCCTGAATCAATTGTACTGTCCCGGCAAAAAGCAATGCAAACAAAATTTGTTTCATGATTTTTAGATGAAATTAGGATTAAAAAGTATGGAGACGCAGCAAAAAGAGAATTGCATTTTTAGAGATTACTA
The DNA here is from genome assembly GCF_024171645.1 of Flavobacterium sp. HSC-32F16. Lineage (GTDB taxonomy): Bacteria > Bacteroidota > Bacteroidia > Flavobacteriales > Flavobacteriaceae > Flavobacterium. The sequence continues at coordinate 104,642 of NZ_JALKAC010000006.1, forward strand.
AAATAGCGACGCAATTCAATTTTTGTGTTAGCTAAACGAAAAGAAATCGCAAACCGATTGTTGTTTTTGGCAGAAAATAGTAGTATTAATAAAACAAAAGCATTTCAAATTTAATTTAAAGATAACTTTCAAACAAAAAGTATTGGTATAACATTTCCTTATTTTACATCGCTTAATGCTACCAAAATTACCAATGAAGAATCCTGAAATTTTCGAAAAAACGTATACTGATTACTGGCAGAAACTCAATGCCTTTTCCTATACGATGACTCAGGATAAAGACTTGGCACAGAATATTGTTCAGGATGTTTTTATTGATTTATGGGAACGAAAAGACGATTTAAATATCAATGCAATCGAACCTTATTTATTCAGGGCGGTAAAAAATCAGATTTTTAAATATTACCAAAATAATCGTTTCGATAAGACGATTATGGAAGACAAATTTGAAGATTACATTATCGACAACTTTCAGTCGATTGATTCTGAAGTAATGGATTTGCTTTATTCGTTGTTAGATAAACTTCCGGAGAAAAGAAAAGAAGTTTTATTGATGTATAAATTTCAGGATATGTCAATTGATCAGATTGCAGACGAACTTGGAATTTCGAAACAAACGGTGAAAAACCAAATTTCATCGGCATTAAAACAATTGCGTGAAGGCTTGAAAGATCTGGCCTGGCTGGCTCCAATTCTCTTTTTTAAACAAAATTTTTAAGATAACTTTCTGTTGATGTTTTCGTAATATTTGACGATAGTACGATTTGAAGATTCTGGTACTTATAGGTAACAATAAGTATTATGATAAAAAGAATCAAACATAGTTTAGAATATCTTATAGATAAAAGTTCCCGAAATAAAACTTCAAAGGCAGAAGAAAATCTGCTTACCAATTTTGCTTTAAGTGAATATCAAAATGTAAAATGGGATGAAGCTTTAATGGGAAATTCAGACGAAGTTTCTAAAAATATATACGACGGAATTCAGCTTCGAACGATGAAGAAGAAAAAAGTCAATCCGTATTTAAAATATATGGCAGCTGCCAGTATTCTTTTTCTTGCTGGTTTAGGATTTTTCTATAAACCTATAATTGCAAACGAGAAGCAATTATCATTTAAAACGTCAGGCATCCCCAAATCTATCCAATTAAGTGACGGCTCGAAAATTTATCTGGCAGCAAACTCATCATTTCAGTATCCTGAAAAATTTGAAGGCAGTGAAAGAAAGGTTTCTTTATTAAAAGGAAATGCTTTTTTTGAAATTGCAAAAGACAAGACACATCCTTTTATTATTACTTCGGGCGAATTAAAAACTAGAGTTGTGGGAACTTCATTCCACATTCAAATGTCAAAATCAAAATGTGAGGTAATTGTCGTTACCGGAAAAGTAAATGTTACTACAAAAGGGCAGAGCGTTGATTTGGTGCCGAATGAACAAGCACTTTTCGAATCTCAAAAACTGAGAAAACAGCTGGCAGAGAAATCATTTTTGGTGAATTGGTACAATACCGATGTAACACTGAACCAGACTACACTTAAACAGGTTATCACCATTTTACAATATAAATACGGAGTTTCATTTCAATATGATAATGAGCAGGTATTAGCAACGCCGTTAACGGTTTTCATTACAAAAGACGCAGCATTAGAGAATGTTTTAGAACAAATAAATTATATCACAAACCTAAAATTTAAAGTTTATGGCGAAATAGTAAAAGTGGATTAAAAACAAAAAAGCAGCTGCTGAGAACAACTGCCATTAATAATTAAGTATCGTAAAAAACCAATAACTTAAATCATGTATTTTAAACCTTCTTATTTAAATCTAAAGAGTTTTATCTTTTTAGTACTAGCGTTACTGACCATTGAGAGTGGTTTTAGTAAAACTATTTTAAAAAAATCAAAAGTAGAAAATAAAATAGAAAAAGCAACTCTTGTTTCTATTTTTTCCAAATTAAGCCAGCAGACAGATTATAAATTCAGCTACGGACAAGCTGTAATTGCTGATAATACAACGTATACTGTAAATTTTACAGGAGAATCGGTTACCTCAATTTTGAGTGATCTTTCTAAAAAGGCTAATTTCAATTATAATATTAACGGCAAATTGGTTTTAATTCAAAAAGCTGCTGTGATAAAAACAGCCGCGACTAAAGCAGCAGATAAAATTAGAGTAAAAGGAAAAATTATAGACGAGAACAATGTGCCAATTCCCGGAGCAACAGTAATTGAAACGGGTTCTTCAAACTCAACAGTTACTGATTTTGACGGGGTTTTTGAACTTTCTGTTGGAGAAGGAAAAATGATTGAAGTTTCGTATGTAGGATATAAAACCAAATCACTTCCTGCACAGGCGGCTTTTATGACTATTCAGTTAGAGCCAAGCACAGCAGAATTAAATGAAGTTTTAGTTGTAGGTTACGGAAAACAATCTAAAAAAGATGTTACCGGAGCAGTTACACAATTAGAAGCGGCTAATTTTAAGCAGGGAGTAAACGTTTCTGTAGATAATTTAATTCAGGGAAAAGTGGCAGGTGTACGTGTTGTGAGTACAAGCGGTGAGCCGGGAGCGGGAGTAAATGTTACCATTCGCGGGGTTGGATCTATCAGAAGCGGGAGTACGCCTTTATTTGTTGTAGACGGAATGCCGTTGACTAATGACGATGTGAGTCCATCTGGAACGAATGTTGGATTTGGAAGTTCAACGGCTAAAAATCCATTAAACTTTTTAAATACAAGCGATATCGAATCGATTACAGTTCTTAAAGATGCTTCTGCAACCGCTATTTATGGTGCAAGAGGATCTAATGGAGTTGTTTTGGTTACCACTAAAAAAGGATCTAAAGGAGAAGGAACACTTACTGTTGATTCTTATATGGGAGTTTCTACTGTAGCCCACAAATTAGATGTTTTAAACGCTGGTGAATATAGAAATGCAATTAAAGATCCAGCTTTTGACCACGGAGGCAACACAGACTGGCAGGATGTAATTTTCAGATCTGCAATTACAACAAATAATTCATTGTCATTTGCTAAACAAACTGAAAGCGGAAACTATTATGCTTCTATGGCACAAATGGATCAGGAAGGAATTATTCGTAACAGTAATTTCAAACGTATTTCAGGGAGAATTAACGCAGCTGAATCATTTTTGGATAACAAACGTTTGAAACTAAAAATGAATCTTACTGCAAGCCAGACTACAGATGACGGAGTTCCTACAAGTGATGACGGAGGTTCTAACGGTCAATTAATCGTTCATACTTTAATGGCAAATCCAACTCGTTCTGTATTTGATGCCAATGGAAAATACACGAACTTCAACATGAACGCGCATTACAACCCAGCTTATTTATTAAGCATTTTTGAAGATCAAACGCGTACTTTAAGAGTTCTTGGAAATTTAGAGGCTTCTTTTAGAATTATCGACGGATTAGAATATAAATTAAATCTTGGTATTGACCGCTCTACATCAGAAAGAAATACTACAATTTATCCAAACCTCACCGATTTAAATCCAAAAGGTAAATATGTTCAGAACAATCTTGATTCAAAGAATTCATTGATTGAACATTATCTAACTTATTCTAAGGCAGTAGATAAACATAAATTTGAAGTTCTTGGCGGATTCTCTTATCAAAAATTTGAAAGATCAGGAACAAGTTTCAGTATTGATGGAATTTCAGCGCAGGGAGCAGGTGTAAAACCATCTATTAATCCAGGTTTTGCAGGTACACAGTCTGGTACAACAGGTTATGCTCAGGAAAACGAACTGCAATCTTATTTTGGAAGATTAAATTACAGTTTTGATAATAAATACTTATTGACAGCTTCTATGAGAGCTGATGGATCTACACGTTTTGGAGATAATAACAAATACGGTTATTTCCCTTCATTTGCTTTGGGATGGAATATTTCTAATGAAAATTTCCTGAAAGATTCTCAAACAATCAATAACCTAAAGCTTAGAGCAAGCTGGGGACAAACAGGAAATCAAGAAGTACCAAATAAGCAAACTAAGGCAAGTTACTCTTTAGCTGGACCGGACGGATATTATTTATATGATGATTTAAATCTTGTAAACGGTGTTTCTGTTTCCAGAACAGCTAATCCAGATTTAAAATGGGAAGTTGTTACACAATATAATGTTGGTCTTGATTTTAATTTATGGAATGATAAATTTTATGGAACTGTAGACTATTTTAATAAAACAACTACAGATGCTATTTTGTATATCCCTTCAACTCCTTTGAGCCAGACAAAATTTATCTGGACCAATATTGATGGTAAAATTGTTAATAAAGGTATTGAGATTATGCTGGGTTCTAAAATCATCGATAGAAAAGATTTCACCTGGAATGTTGATGTGAATGGATCAACGTTAAACAACAAAATTGAAAACTTACCACTTTCAGAAATTTTAACAGGTGCTATTTCTGGTCCTGGACAATCAGGAGTAAATGCTAATATTTACAAAAGCGGTTATGCAGCAGGTTCATTCTATTTGTTAGAGCACACTGGTTTTGATCAAAATGGAGCAAACGTATTTAAAGACCAAAATGGGGATGGTAAAATTGATAACAGCGACAGGATTATTATTGAAGGTGCTTTACCAACTTTTTATTACGGTTTTAACAGTGATATGAGATACAAAAACTTTAGTTTTTCATTCTCGATTATTGGACAAACAGGTGGTTATTTGTTAAACAACACTGGATTGAATGCTTTAAATATTAACAACTTAGCATCAGATCGTAACGTGGCAGCAGGATATTATGAGTCAGGTGCAAACCCGGCAAACTCACCAATTTTGTCTACGCTTTTCTTAGAAAAGTCTGATTTTATAAGATTAAATGCGGCACGTATAGGTTACAATTTTGATTTGAAAGGATTGAACTGGATCAATGGCTTAACACTTTATGTTACAGGAAATAACCTAATTACAATTACAAATTATACAGGATTTGATCCGTTAGTAAATACTCCTAAAGCAACCGATGGTAACCAATCTATTGGAATTGATTACGCAGCTTATCCAACATCGAGAACGTTCAGTTTTGGAGCAACTTTAAAATTATAAATTATGAAGACAAAGACATTTTTAAGCATAAAAGTTTTAACATTATTTTCATTTATTTTTCTTCTAAACAGCTGTACTGATCTGGATGAAGTCTTTTTAGATGAAATACCTGGAAATACTGTTTCAGATCCTGCGGGTTCGCTTGCTGCCGCTTATGACAGATTAGGGGACGGAACTTTCGTTGATCACGGAGCTATTTTTGCCATGCAGGAATACACTACAGACGAAGCTATTTTACCAACCCGCGGAAGTGACTGGGGAGATGGCGGAAAATGGAGAGACATGCACGAATTTACATGGAGCTCTAGTAATGCAATTATTGTAGGGAACTGGGATTTATTGACAAATGGTATTACACGTTGTATAACAGCTATACAATCAGCTGAACAAAGTTCAATTCCTGAAAAGAAATTATTTGCTGCAGAAGCAAAAGCACTTTTGGCTTTTTACACGTATACTACTTTGGATTTATACGGACAGGCTCCATATAAAGATCCAATGGATCCTAAAGCGACTTTACAAATTTTAAAAGCAGATAGTCAAATCGATAAATTAATTACAGATGTTGAGGCTTTAATTCCGGATTTAGCTGATATTGGAACACAGAGAACTTACCACGGAAGATTTACAAAACAAGCAGCTTATGGTTTTTTAGCTACAATGTATTTAAATCGTGCGGTATTTAAAGATCGTTATAATGCTTCATCAAATTTCAATTTTAATGAACCGGCAGTATCAGGCGGAGGAACTGATATGGATCGTGTTATTTACTACACATCATTGCTGATCGATTCAGGAAAATTTAGTTTAGAAAGTGATTTTTTCAAAAACTTTGCAAGAGATAACGATAATGGTAAGGAGCTTATTTTTGCGATTTCACAAAAGATAGATTACATCCGTAACGGTTCTAACAGTTTTGCTTATGTATGTATGGAACGTAACCAAAGAACATCTGCAGCAAACAGAGGAACGAATGCAGCTTGTACAACTCCGGAGTTTTATGCAACATGGGATGGCAATCATGACGATCCAAGATTTGAACAGCATTATCAATATGCTGATGGTACATGGTTTATGAATGACGGTACAGATGTAAGTGTTCCGGCAACAGATATTGTACCAAAAAGCGCTAATTTACCTTGGTTTCACTTTAATAGAGGAATTCAGGCCGGACTTCAATACGGACCGATATTATTAGCTTCTGGTTCTCTTGAAATGGCAGGAAGCCGTATTAAAGTTTCTCCATTGTATATGGAAAAAAGTACAGGTACAAGAATGAATTTTACACCGTCATTAACATTTGCAGATCCAACTAAATCTGTCTTTGCTCAAAATGAAATTAATCAGGGAGCTCGTGTCTTTAAATATGAATTTGACCCTGAAGGAGGAAACGGAAACAGTAATGTTGATATTCCATTATTCCGTTTAGGAGGAATTTATACAATGAGAGCCGAAGCTTATTTTAGAAAAGGAAGCGCAGGTCTGGCAATGGATGATTTAAATAAGTTACGTACCAGCAGAAAAAGAGAATCGCTTTACGGTAATGCTGCAGGAAAAGCACTTACTTCTTTAGACTCACAACAATTATATAAAGAATTAGGTTTTGAATTGTATTGGGAATTACAAAGAAGACCACAAAGCATTCGTTTTGGAAAGTTTGATTTAGCCGGAACTGCAAAAGCTGCTTCCCAACCTTTTAGAAGAGTATTTCCAATTCCGCAGACCGTTATAGATCAGAAAGTATTCCAACAAAATCAAGGATACAATTAAGAGTTTGTGTTAGTTTATTTTTTATTTTTGTAAAAAGCTCGTTTTCGGAAGAAACGGGCTTTTTTTTTAAAGGGGCAAAGGGATAAAGAATGTGTGTTCATAAACCTTAATCGTAGAGTCGCACAGCAGTGCGTCTGCACACGCATATCGATATTTTAAAATCTGGTTAGGCGTAAAGTGGCGTCTCTGCAGAAAACCTTTGTCCCTTTGCCCCTTAGTACCTCAGAACCTTAAAAAAAAACCTTAAAAAACTATAATAAACAAATGAAAAAGTATAAGAATTAACTATCATGAAATCAGTACATTTGAGTTGTGAATTGAAATTTTGTAACTTTTTTTCTGCAAAATTTTCAAATATAAAACTCAATTAATAACTCAAAAAAAAGTATAAAAATCATGATACATCAAATAGACACTACTGATAATATTGTTGCCTTTAGAGCATTGGCAGAAGTTACAAAAGAAGACTTTTTAACTGCAGTAGTTCCTGCAGTAGAACATTTAGTAAAACAAACCAACGAAATCAATTTTTTATTGGTTCTTGATACTGATATTAAAAACTTTACGGCCGGAGCCTGGCTTCAGGATGCTCTTTTAGGATTAAAGCATTTAGGAAAATGGAACAGAGCTGCAATCGTAACCGATTCTGAAGATATTATTTCCTTTACAAACGGATTTAGTTATGTAGTTCCCGGAGAATTCCACGGATTTAAAAGAGAAGCATTCAATAAAGCACTGAACTGGGTAGAAGGCAATATAAATCTTCCTAACTAATTACTTTTGATTATTCAGCAAATAATTAAACATAATATAAAAATGCCCGTTAAGAATTAACTCAACGGGCATTTTCGCAATTAGCAAACTTTTTCCCTTTTATTGTTTTGCTACTTTTTTGTAAACTGCCGCAGATAATAAAGGCAATGCAAGACTGCCAACAATAGCAGCTGCTTTATTATGTCCTGTTTTCTTTAAAACAGCTCCAAGCAAAATAGAACCAAGTCCGGCGCAAGTAAGTTGTTTTACTGTAAGGTTAGCTGTATTATCTTCGAGAGGTTTGATTCCGTGTAATAGAGGATCAATGAATTTTAAATTTTCCATGATTTTTATTTATTTAATTTAACGTGTTTATTTGTTGATAAGCTTTTCATTATCCGTTTCGTTTTCAATTTTTTCAATTTCTACTTTTTCTTTTTTTATAGCTTGTCGAAGAAGGGCAAAAAGACTCATATAAATGTTTGCCATAAACACCAGCGAAAACCCGGCCAAAATATAGCCTCGCCAGTCGTTTAACAAAAGTTTATAATCAGTTAAGATTAAAAAAGCAATTGTAATATAATGACTAAAGCAATATTCGCAGGTAAATAAATAAAAGAACTTTCGGGTGAGTAAAAACTTCTCATTTTTGGAACGTTTTACACACCATTCATGAGGTTCTCTAAAAATTTCTTCGTGCGTTACCGTCCAGCTGATGCAGGCTACAGGAACAGCCAAAACAAAAAGCCATACAATTTGAGTTAGTAACTCCATAAATTGATAGTTTTAAACGAAACTCCATTTGATTTTTATTCTCTTGGATGATTTTCAGGAAAATGCTCAGCATCAAAGTCGTCCAATTCTTCATCATTATCCAAATCACCGTCTTTTTCCAAATCATTTTCATAATCTACATCATCCGGATCATTATCATCATTTAAATCGCTTTCGCCATCATTCGTGATTAAATCATCTTCATTAACGATTCTTTCCTCATTAGGAATATTCTCAGATCTAACATTTGTGTTTTTTTCGAAATCTTGTTCCGGATGATTTAAATCTCCAATAAATTCTTCCTGATATTGATACGGATCTTCATCTCTTGCATAATTATCATTATCAACAAGAGTATTTTGATCAATAACATCAGGATCGCTTTCACCAAATTCCTGAGTATTTTCTTTTTTTAATTCTTGTTTGTACTGATCTTCATTAGAATAAGTACCATCAACAAGAGTATTTTGATCTATAAAATCAGGATCTGTTTGACCGTAATCAAAATTATTTTGCTTTTCCATAACGCTGTTCTTTAGATTATTTATTTCATCGTTGGGAATAAATCCCTTAGTTCCGTCTGCCGAAGGTTTTACAGTGATTACTGTCTTTTCTTTCGGCAGTTTCAGCTTCTTTTATATATTGAATTTATAACACTTTTTGCGGCTTTTATATCTTGATTACTTTTCATGGCTTATAAATTAAAAGTTGTGTTTTACAAATTTAGTATGCCGTTGGTCCAAACTTCTTACACGAAAATAATTTATAGCTGCATAATTAACAGTTACTTATAATGTAATGATTGTAAGGAATTATGTAAGTCTGAAATTTTGAAAGATTTTATTTTTGATTATAAAATCTGTTTAACCAAAAGCGAAATAATATGGCATCTGATAAAGTAACAGCCTGCTGTGAATCGCTGATCGAAAAAAATCTGACTATAACATTTGTAGAAAGTGCTTCGGCAGGAAAAATGAGTTATGAGTTTTCGACAGTTTTTAATTCCGGCCGAATATTAATAGGAGGAATGGTTTGTTATCATTCATCAATGAAAGAAGATCTGCTTCATATTCCGTGGGGAACCATCGAAAAATACAGTGCCGAATCTGAGGAAGTAACCAAGCTCATGGCGCAGAATTTTTATCGGTATATGAATTCAGATATCTGTGTGGCTTTAACCGGACTTACCACTCCGGGCGGAAGTGAAAATGAAGAAAAACCGGTTGGAACTATCTTTATTCATATTATTTTTTCTGATAAAGAAATTACCAGACGTTTTGAATTTAAAGGAAATCCAGAAAGCATAATTAATCAGGCAATTGATGCTGTATCTGAATTGATTTTGATAGAAATTAACTAAAAAAATAAAAGGGAGATTAGGTCAAAATTTATAGTTTTGTGTAACAACTTTAAATTTAAAAACATGGGAATGATTGCTGAATATTTAATGGTTAACGATGAAATATTAGATTCTTTAATGGAATTGAATAATGAGGATTTGGTAAATGAGATTTTTGAAATTGAAGAAAGCGAAAAATTTCCTTTTATAGATATTGATAAAATTTGGGATGCAGTGCATTGCTTTTTAACCGGAGTTTCGGCAACAGAACCTATAGAAGGCAACAAATTGAGTGAAGCGATTGTTGGGGTTCATAATTTTAATATTGAAGATGAAGAAGCAGATTTTGTAGCCTGTACAGAAAATGAAGAACTTCCGGAAATTATTGCCGAATTAGAAAAGATTGATTTCAATAGACTTGCCTCTAATTTTGATCCAATTGCTTTAAAGAAATTATATCCTAGTGGAATCTGGAAACAGAATAAAGAGGAATTAATTACAGAATTCAAAACGAGTGTAGATGAACTTTTAAAATTTTACAAGAAAGCCTTAGAAACAAAACATCATATTATTGTAAGTATACTTTAAAATACCAATAAAAAAAACCGTAAAGAGGCATTTCTTTACGGTTTTGTTTTTTTAGAATTATTTTATGCTGTAAAGAGTACCATTCTTAATTTCCTTTTTATCTAATTTTCCTTTTTGGAATAATTCTTCTAAAATAATCGAAGCATCATTAACAGAAATCTCCTGAATAATAGCATATTCTTTTGGAGCAAGCGTTGGATAAACTTCAAAAAGCGATAATGCATTCTTATTTTCAAACTTTTTCTTTTTGGCCTCAGGATATAAAGCCAGCAAAGCATCTTCATAAGAATGATACGATTTCGACCCATAAATGGTTAATCGATTGTTGTTTTCATCTGCAAAAAACAAAGTTGGAAAACCTCTTACACCAAGACTTTTGGCCAGATTTAAATCGTCGCGAAAAAGTTTTACCGCATCAATTTCATAGTCTTTTTTTAGTTTTTCAATATCCAGATCTGCCAGTTCTGCGGCTTCGGCAATGTTATCCCATTTGGCAATATTCTTCTTTTGGAGATACAATTTCTCACGAAGAATGCGCATAAATCCCACTGCTTTTTCTTTACTCTGAATCTGCGCCGCTTTCATAGCAATACAAGACGGATAAGACGAATCCAGTGGATCTTCAAGCCAGACATTACCATCAATTGGCATTTCGTAATATAGACTGGCTTCATCCCAATGGTGTGCCACGTCAGATGGTTTACTTATGCCGCCGCTGTTGTAATTCCAATCCGGCAGTAAACCGCCCATTCTGTAATCAATTTCAAAATATTCGCCATATTCCAATTTCAGTTTTCGCAGCTGCGGTTCAATTCCCCAGCACGAAGAACAAATAGGATCAGTATAATAAATTATTTTAACGGGTTTATTTTCTGTTTTAATAATTGTTTTTTCATTTAATGTTTCGCTGCTTGGCATTTCACACATACCGCTTACGGGATCACACAATAACGGATTTGTTTTGTTTTCGTTCATTTTCGAGTTAGTTTGCGACTGGCAGTTCGTACTGCAAATCAAGATTAACAACAGCGGCAGTATTTTCATAACAACTGTTTTAATTACGCTTAGGTTTTTTACTTTTACGCAAAGTTCGCCCGTATTTAATCACAAGTCAATTAGTCTAAAAAAGATGACTACAGAAAACAACCCCCAAAAAAAGAACGAATGTCCGGCTCAGGGACTTCTAAAATTATTATCAGGTAAATGGAAACCACAGATTTTTCTTTTGGCAGAAGCCGGTCCATTACGCTTTAACGGACTTTTGCGAGACATTAAAGGTGCTAATAAACAATCATTAGCGGTTGCGTTGCGTGAACTAGAGGAATTTGGACTTTTAGATAAAAACATAATCAAATTAAAACCGCTTCACATCGAATACACATTATCTGAAAAAGGAAAATCCCTTATTCCGGTATTTAAACAGCTGGAATTTTTTTCGGAGAAATAATTAAGATTGTATTATCAATTGTAAAGTAATTGCAATCTTACAAGGAATTATGTATTTTCACGTTTCGTAAAATATATAAGCCCAAGCTATGATTGAGATACATAAAAAAGACGATATTTTAATTCCGTTTACCAAAATTGGAGATGCCGATTGGAAAATCAACACTCAAAAAATTATCGAAGCCATTGCAGATAATTATGGAGACGATTTAAAAAAGCCTGTTTCAGAGGAAGAGGTTCTCGCTCTCGAAACAAAATTGGGTACTTCTTTACCAGAAAATCTAAAACTATTTTACCAGACATTCGGAATCGCAGATATTGGCGAACAGCTTCAGGATTTTGAAGAAGTCGACTGGATTAAAGACATCTGGTCAGATGCACCGCAATACGGCCCGGATTTTACAGAACAAGACCAACAGTTTTTACCTTATTTAATTTCTTTTAGTGATTATTTAGGAAACGGAAATATGTTTTGCTTTCACAGCGAAACAAAAGAAATCTATTATTACGATCACGACGATGCACCTTATTTAACCAAAATGTTTGACTTGGTTGATGATTACTTAAAAGGCTGTTTGATTTTTGCCCAAAATGATTTTTCAGAAAATAAAGAAATAGACGACTGGACAGAAGAAATAGCCAATGATCTTTTTGGTAAAACGACGGTTAGAAAATGGAGATATTAAATCTTCACAGAAATAATTTTAAATACATGGTTATATAGAATTTAATCTATGTGTTGATATTTTAAAATGCTTAAAATGAATTGCATACAAAAAATAAAGCGTCTTTATGGACTTTCGGATAAGGAAAACTACGGATTCTTAGAAACTGAAATCCTTGCACTTGAAAAAGATTTAGAAACAGTACTTCCTTTAAAACTCAAAGAATATTATTTAGAACTAGGGAAAGAGGAAAACCTTAATTATTCTTTTAACAGGCTCTTGAAACCAGATAATGAAGTTGGATTTTCAGATGATGATTATTTGGTTATTTATGAAGAAAATCAAGTTGTAGCTTTCTGGGGAATTAAAAAAGAAGATTTAAAATTAGATAATCCGCCAGTTTACGGCAATTACGATACAATTGAAAAATCGGATTGGGAAATTGAAACTCAAACGACCGAGAATTTCTTTTTATTTATGGCTGTTTTTAACGGAACTTTGGGCGGATTAAAATACAATGGGAACCATTTTGGTGCTATTGATTTAGATAAAGTAAAGTTTGTAGAAGAGAATTGGACATTGGTGCCGGAAATCAGCAGAGACAATCAAAAAGTATATACAGATGATTTTTACGATGTAATTAGTTTCTCTTTTGATAAAGAAAACAATTGCACGGCAGCATTTATTGGATCAAGCGATCAGGAACGATTCGATCATATTCTGGATAAAATAGATATAGAATGGTCTTATCTTTCCTATGATGATGACGAAGATTATGATGATGACGAAGATGAAGAAAACAAATAATTATGTGGTTTAGTAAATTCACTTTTTTCGATAAACAGCCTGGTTTATCAGAATTAATTTCAGAAGATTTTTTTACAAAACCATTTGCAAAAGAAGAATTTGACAATTTTCCTGATATAGACAGTTTGTATCCAAACGGAAAAACCTCTGAATATTTTCCTATTCCGGAACAGCTTCGATTACCAGAAGAATGTATCGAGCTTCTGCGCTATTCAAATGGAGGTGGTATTATAAACGGAGAACGTGAGTTTGGCTTTTTCTCATTCGAAACCATTCGGGAAATGTATATTAATTATGGATTTCCTATTTGGGCGCCGGCATTTCTTCCAATAGCATTTAATGGCGGAGGGAAATTTTATGCATATGATCTTAGAGAAAAAGAAGGTTTTCCGATTGTTTTGGTTCCAGCCGGAAATTTAGGTTATGATGATGACTGCTGGGTGTTTTTAGGAAATACACTCGAAGAAGTTTTGAGTAAAACCACAAATGTAGAAGAGGAACTCGATATACTTTATCCTGAAAAAGAACTTTCAGGAAAAGAACTTCAATACAAACAACTGCGTATCGAATTGAAAGAACTGGAAGAAAATAAAACGAAAAATCAAATTGATTTAAAAACCTATCTGCTTTCGAAAAAACGAATAGAAGCAGATTTGAAGAAATTACAAGAAAACGAATAAAACTATAATGAGAGAATTAAATTACTTAGTGAAAATTGAAGGAAACGAATTGCTTTTGGAAAGATTCATTGAAGCTGTAAACAACGGAACGGTTAAAATAGACAAAGATTATCCAAATCCTTATCTGCTGGATACGGGAGAAAAATTTCTTTTGGATAAAATCATTGAATATTTTTTCCAAACCAGACCTTTCTCAAAAGACCATTATATTGCTTTTTTTGAAACATTAAGAAAGTTAAACGGTTTTAATAGTTACTATTATTCGCTTGGAAAACAAACAGAAGAATTGGTTTTTAATACTTTTGAAAGAGTTAAAAAAGGCAAATACAAGATTTTTATTCCTAAAACAGAAGAAAATCATTCAAAACCAGACTTGGCAGAAAATGAAAAAGAACTCTTAAGCTTTTTATGTTATTTAGCCGTTTCTCATATTAAATACGGCCCAAGTTATGCCTCGGTTACTGCAAATGAATATTTTGATATCGTAACCGAATTAGGTTCTGATGAAGTAGAAAAACTTAAGAAATTTGGAACAGGAAAACTCCCAAAACAACTAACAAATTATAAAGACAGCGATTTTTCAGGCAAAGCCAATGATGTTTTTGCCACAATACAGATTAAACTGATTAATGAAACTGAAGAAAGTTATGGTAAAGCTTTAAACTTTGTAAATAATCTTCTTAAATCAGATTTTCCTAAGAGTTATGAAATAGCGTTTTCATCAAAAAACAAAGAAGTACTTCCGGTAAAAGGACTTCCAAAATGCGGACAGAACTACTTGTTTGCCGGAGCTGTAAAATATCCAAAATTACATTCTCAAATTCTCGAATACATTGGCCTTGCCAAACATAAATATGAATGGTACAATAACCTTGAAGACGAAAATTGTGCAATGCCTTCGACTTTTGCCGTTTTTGCATTGGGTTTACAAGACAATAAGTATTTTGATACGCTGATTGATTATTACCAAACAGTTGATGAAGAACACCAGTCGATCCAGGCAAAATTTACTCCGGTATTTTTAGAAAAATTTGGAGTAAACCAAAAATCAATTCAAGTATATATTAATGCGCTTTTATCTATGCAGGAACATCCGCATAATAAAGCCTTTATTTCCTGTTTCTGCACTGAAAACAGTCTGAAATTATTATTAGACAGCAAAGAAAATTTTGCATCTTATTATTTTACAGATGAAAATTTAAAAGAATACTCAGATAGTGAAAATAGTATTGAGGAAATGACAGATTACTGCAGGGAAAGTGTGATGTATACCTCTTTTGGACAAAGTAAAGGTTTTAGTAAAATTGCGAAAGGATTAAATGATGAACAAAGATTGATATTTGAAAAATTACAGATTGCAGATAAATAAAATGTGGAGCGATATATACAATTACTATAATATTCAAAGTGATTTATCATTTTCTCAAAAAGAAAGCACAAAAACAGTTATTGATATTATAGTACAGACTAAATATTTTAAGCAGAATGGAAATCAGAACTTTTCTAATGCGGATGGTTTTCCTTGGGTAGATTTAGTTTTAGTGGAAACTAAAGATGGAAATTTCGCTGTAAAAGAAAAAGAAAATCCATTTATTAATATGATAGCAATTGTTTGTTCTAAAAGAGAAGGAGTTGACCAAACGCTTTACATTAAAACTTTTTTGGAAATTGCAAAAGCCTTAAATTGGAAGTTGTATTTGGAAGAAGATGACGAAGGAAATGAAAATATAGAAATTACGAGTTTAATTTAAAACAACATAATGCTGGCAATTAAAAATAGAGAAGAAATTAAAAACAGTCTTTTATCAGAAAAGAAGGTTGTCAGGAACTTTCCTAAATCAGTTTCTTTTCCTTTTGATCCATTTTACAAGGATATCATTACTCAAATTAAGACTATTGAAATTTCGGCTGAATGTATTTTGTTTGACAGCGTACAATCTTTTAATGAAACCAAAGAATTTACTGATCCGGATTATTGGACAGAAAATTACAGTAAAGATCAAATCAATGAATTCTGGTTTTTTGCACAAAACGGACAAGGAGATTATTGGCTGTTTGATGATAAAAACAAAGTGTATTTCTACGATCATAATCAGGAACAAATGTGTCGGGAAAATTTTATTGACCTTGATTTGAATTTCGAAAAATGGCTTCAGTTTTCTTTTCTCAACAAGCAATATGAAGAATATTATGATCTGGAAGATGAAATCAACGAAGTGATTAAAACGGAATACAAAAACAAACTAAGAGAAATCAGCAAATCATTATTGGAAAATTATCCTTTTGAAATCTGATTTATTAAAGCAAAAAACATGTCAAACGCACAAAACCTAATAAACGAAATATCGACTTTCCTGGATAAATTTTCTTTAAAGAAAAACACATTAACAAAAGAAGATCTAATCAGCTTTATTGAAGAAAAATGGGCAGAAGCTGATGATGAAAAATACAATATTTATCAGGCTTATATAATCGCAGGCAGAATGACTAATGAATATATCTGGAAAAAAGATTTCCTGAATATGATGCGATGGCTTGAGATTAATGATCGTCATGCAGCTTCGGGCAGAAATGAACCATATATTCTAAATTATTACAGAGGACAATGCTGCTTGGAATGTGGAAATGAAGAAAAAGCATTAGAATATTTTTATTTGTGCTACAACGAAAATCCAGATTATATCTTTACCAGAGCGCCATTTTGCTATGATTTTTTCAATAAACACTTAGAAAATCCGCGTGAACTTCCAAAAGAAGAAGAATATGATGACTTTTTTGATTCTGTTGAATTAGAAGAATGGCAGTCTTTTTTTGATGAAGAAGAAATAATCCAGTGTGAAATTTTATTTGATGACGAAGAGGAGGAAGAACTTTCTGAAGAACACGAAAACGGAATCAATTATCTGGAAAGCAATCAAACGGAAATACTCGAAAGCATTTTAACAGAATTATTGAAAGTATATCCCAACTGGCAGAAAGATTATGGTTACAGCGAAGAGGACAAACCAGATTTTATGCCGGACATTAAGGAAATAAAAGATTTTGCTAGTTTGATATCGCCGTCTACAGTTTATATTACTTCTGTTTTTAAAGATGATCTGCCGTATATCGGTTTTCTTTTCTCCTGTTCATGGGACAGCGAACATGGTTTGGGCGTGATGACGCATAAAAACAGAATTATTGAAATAGGAGGTGCCGATACTGCATTTTTAACCTGGATTGCTGAAAAGGATAATGATAAAAATTGAAAGGAATAATCTAGTGAAAAAAAGCAATGAATCAAGAACAGTTTAAAAGTAATTTGCTAAAAACGATATCAGAAATTATAGAGGACTCCGAAAATAAAACGATTGTGTTTACAGTAAACCCAGTTAAAGAAACGAATGTCACTTATAATTCAACAGATGATTTTGTTTTAAAATGGGTTTTAACTGAAAAAAATATAATTGGAAGATTGTTTAATACCGATGAAGTTGTTACACTTTTATCATTTCCCAATCACAGATATACGTTGTGGATAAAGGTTAATTTAAGTGAAACTTCAGAAGAAAAACTAATTTTTGAATTAAGTATAAGTATGAGATTTCGAACACCCACTCAGCTAAAACATATTGACACAGGACATCCTCCTTTTATAAAAGGATAATGAAATAATTAAAAAAATAGTTCTAAGCAGAATATAAAAGCAATAAGTAAAATACCTTGAAAAAAAATATTCATTTAAATAACTGCAAATGAAACAAGAAACATTTGATATTATCGAATTACGTCCAGCTACAAAACATTATTACGGAGACAGTTTAAAAATGCCTGAAATCCTGTTAGAAGATGGATTGCTGGTAAAAGCAGAAACATTGGATATTCCGTTAGGACATTCCCGTTACGGCGGTCCAATTGCTGATCTTCCAAAAGATTTTCAATATCCTGATGATTTGCGTTTTGCTGCTCAATTGGATTTAAAACAAATTGCGCCGCATGATAAATTGGGACTTTTACCTAAAACCGGACATTTATTCTTTTTTGCTGATATTATGGAAGATAAAGGCTTGGTAGTTTATGCCGATATGGATAACAGTGAATTAATAAGAGTCGTAAAAGACCATGAAGATAATTTTTTTGAAGGCGTATTGATAAAAGAAGCCTTTGCATCAACAGAGAAACTTTCGAGCCGTTACCGCGAACCGGAATACGAAGATGAAGAAGAATATACAAACGAAGATGGATTATTATGGGATTATTTTGAAGGAAGTGAAACCTCTAAAATCTTCGGCATTTTTACACATTGCCAATATCAGGAAGAAAATATATTAGAAGTAGTCAATTCTGATAAAATAGTGCTTTTACAAATTGGAGAAAACGGATTTAATGACGAAGGTGTTTTTAGTGTATTAATTGATAAAAATGATCTTAAGAATCTGAATTTTAATAATTGTGAATTTCACTGGGGACAATCGTAAAATGATATAAAA
The DNA here is from genome assembly GCF_024171645.1 of Flavobacterium sp. HSC-32F16. Taxonomy (GTDB): domain Bacteria; phylum Bacteroidota; class Bacteroidia; order Flavobacteriales; family Flavobacteriaceae; genus Flavobacterium. The sequence goes on from NZ_JALKAC010000006.1 coordinate 123,012, forward strand.
ATTTAGCTTCGAATTCCGTAGATCGCCCAATAGCTTTCGGGATCAATTCGTTGTAAAAATATATAATATACGGCTGTAAGTTCCATTTATGGCGCAAGCCCAAAAAAAACTCTAATCAATTGGAAATAATTAGATAAAAATAAAAAGAAAGTGATCATGATTAATGATTTAGGACACGGTTATAAAATTATTGATAACAAATTCATTCTTTGTTATGAAAGCGAAGTGTTTAAAAAGTTTTACAAAACGATTGACTTTGAAACTTTTAAAATAAGAGACACAAATGCAGAATATGATAGAGATGGTTTTGCTTCGACGATTTATTTTACAGATAAAAACCATGTTTATATTCAAAGTGCTTTTACCAGTTTTTCCATAATAGAACATGCTAAACCCGATGATTTTAAAGTAATAGATATTAAAAAAGGATATACATTTTCGAATGGAAACTATTTTCGGCATACTGATAAAATGCCTTTTGACTTGAGTAAAGGAAAACATCTTAATAATTATCATATTCAGGTAGAGGATAAATTATATTTTGGAGACGTAAAGTTGATTGAAAATGCCGATTTGGAGTCTTTTGTAATTCCGTATCCGGAATTAATTGAGAACTTAGCTTTAGATAAAAATCATGTTTTTTTTAAAGGAGAAGTAATTCCAGAAGCAGATTCAAAAACATTTAAAATTTTGGATGGATGCTTAAACGGCACTTATTATTTGGAATGCGATAATGCTTTTTATGCGAAAGATGCCAAATATGCGTATTTTGTCAGAACAATCAGCAATGAAGTAAAAGTGATAAAAACCAAGAGCCTGAACGATTTCCATTTCAAAGTTATAGATGAAAGAGGATATGCTTTCGATAAAGAATACAGTTATTATATGGGAAAACGAAGTAAATTATAAAATTATGGCAATATATAAATTCGACGAAGTACTAAATGACCTAATGGATTATTTCATTTTAGGCGATCCAGATTATCTGCTTCAATATAAAATAGAAAATAACCTTCCAGATGATCTGCTGACGGAATTCACAACAGAAGAAACCGGAGATCAGGTTGTGGAAGAAGGCGTAATAGTACCAATGATAGGAATTGAAAATTATCCTTATACGGTTTATTTCAATTTGTCAAATGAAACGCCTGAATTGTTAAAACCTGAAAATGAGGTACAACACCACCGAGATGGATATTGTTTGAAAGTTGTGAATGGTAAAATTTATCTTTATACAATTCCGTATTTAAGAGATTTTACAGAAACAAGAATCGATACATTAAAGAAGTATAAACACGCTGCTATAGAACTGCCAAACGGCTGGTATGCAGTTACAATTTTGGCCGGATTAACCAAACAGCTTTTCGAAGTAGAAAACGTTTCGGGTGAAACAGAAGTATTTGAAAGTATGGAGCCTACTTTTGAATTCATATTAAAACCTTCTTCGGAAAAACCAGATTATACGGCTGATTTTACGTATCCTTTTAAAGTTGAAGCATAAAAAAAAATCGAATTTATATTATTCGAAAAAGACATAAGAATAAATATGAAAATGTACATTTTAGTTAAACAGGGTGTTCCAGATAAATTTGTTCCTGTAATAACGGCACACGCTTCTTTAGCATGTTTTAGAAAGTTTGAACAAAATGAGAATATGCAAAAGTGGATCAACGGAATATTCAAAAAAGTGGTTTGTATCGTTTCTGAGAAAGAATTTGAGAATGCAAAAAATGAATCAGAAAACCTTGTATTGACAGAATCCGCATTAGAAAACAAAGAAGTTTGTATTGCATTTGTACCACGCGAAGAATATTCTAAAATGTTTAAGTTTTTTAGAATGTGGACACCGCAGGATAATTTATAAGTATGAAGAAACAGATAGCAATAGAAGATCTTAAGCAAAATACCTTTTTCTGGAAATTTTATTTCTGCTGGTCAAGAGGTTATGATGAAAAGGAAGAAATAAATATTGATGAAGTTTTAGAAGTTGTAGAAACGGATGAAACTAAAGCTTACGAATGGGAATACTTGTTTTTTAATCAGGCTGATATAGAAGAAAATCCAAGATACATTGCAGAAAAGCTTACCGATAATTTAAATTATGCGATTGAATTTCAGGAATATGAAATCAATTTTTTCCTGAATGATATTTATATAGGCAATTTAGGAGGACATTTTGAAGCGTGGTTTTTTACATTAGATGAATTACTGGCCTTTGAAAAATATCCTTTTTTGTTGCTGCTTTTTCTGCCTGTGACAGGAATACAAGAAAATCAGAAATCTATTTTAAAACCCATAATTACAAAACATTTGGAAGCGATTCCAAAATTTGAAACACAGTCTGAATATATTGCTGATTGTATTTTAAATGGTTTAATTATGGAATCTCCATTTCAGGAAACAGACGAAATTGGTTTAACCAATAATCAAAATCATAGCGTGAGAAATGTAAAAGCCTATCCGCGTTATAGAGAAGATGTGATAGAATTGAATAAGGTTTTGGCTTCTTTTAAAAAGTAGATTTTCAAAGTCCCGAAGGAGTGCATCATATTACAGCAGCGAATTTTAATCCGTTGTAAAAATATCGCCCACGTTTATAAAGTTCCATAGGAACGACTTCAACAAAAACCTTTGTATCTTTATTCTGAACTTTTGGATCTCAAAAAAAACTCCATTAAACTTTTATTAACAAAAAGTAAGATTCCATTAGTTTATATTTGTAAGGCACAAATTAATCCTAAAGCGTTGCAGCTCATGAAAATCAAGTCTTTTTTGTATATATTTCTTTTTGGCGTTTTTTCAATTTCAGCTTACAGCCAGAATGTGAAGCTTTTAAATATAGATCAGCTTAATGAAAGAATTAAAAACGGAAAAGACAGCACGTATGTGGTGAACTTCTGGGCAACGTGGTGTGCGCCATGTATTAAAGAACTGCCGCATTTTGAAAAACTAAGCACTGAACACAAATCAGAAAAACTAGCTGTTTTATTGGTAAGTCTTGATTTTAAATCGAAACTCACTTCTAATGTAGTTCCGTTTGTGAAAAGAAAAAACCTGAAAAACGAAGTATTTCTTTTAAACGAAAGCAGTCCTCAGGAATTTATTGACCGCATCGATCCAAGCTGGTCAGGGAGTATTCCCGCAACACTTTTCATCAAAAATGATAAACGAAAATTTGTCGAAAGCGAATTTACCTACGAACAATTATTAACTGAATATAAAAAACTGTAAACCCGCAAACCATTATGAAAAAAATAATCTTATTACTGACATTGGCATTTTCTGCCTTTTTAGCTCAGGCACAAACAGGAACAACACTTAAAGCCGGAGATACTGCACCGGATTTTAAACTGAAAAATGTAGACAATAAAGAAGTTTCTTTTGGAAGTTTTCCAAAGGCAAAAGGTTATATTGTTGTTTTTACTTGTAATACATGTCCTTACGCTGTAGGCTACGAACAAAGAATTATCGATTTAGATAAAAAATTTAAACCACAAGGCTATCCAGTAATTGCAATTAATCCAAACGATCCGGAAGCTTCTACAGCAGATACTTTCAATAAAATGCAGGATTTGGCAAAAGAGAAAAAGTATCCTTTCCCGTATTTATTTGATGCTGGGCAAAAAATCACTGACGAATACGGTGCAAAACGCACCCCGCACGTTTTCATTGTTTCTAAAACTGCAAAAGGAAATGTAGTAGAATATGTTGGCGCTATCGACAACGATCCGGAAGGAAATAAAGCGGATAAAGTAAAATATGCCGAAGATGTAATTGCATCTTTAAAAAGCGGTCAAAAACCAGCTGTAACACAGACAAAAGAAATTGGCTGTACAGTTAAAAGAAAAGCAAAAGCTTAATTACCAGAATTTAATTTGTTTAAAACGCCTCAAAATATGAGGCGTTTTTTTATGCAGTAATTTCGCTGAGTTTCTGTTCTTTCAGTTCTAATTCAGCAATAATTTGTCTTTTCATTATTGTCTGAATATAATCTTTTACTTCAGCGTATGAAATATCATATTTACGTGGGATATCCTGTAGATGAATCGGGAAATCAGCCAGTAATTTATCGTAATAAATATCAAGTTCTTTTTCATTCGGCATTTCAAATTTCAACTTAATTTGAAATCTTCGCAGTAATGCCGTGTCAATACTGTTGTAAAAATTGGTAGCACAAATCAATAAACTGTCTGTTGGGAAATAATCTATAAGTTGAATAATCGTGTTTACTAAACGCCGCATTTCGGCAACATCTTTATCGTCGCTTTCACGGCTTTTTCCAATCTGGTCGAATTCATCCAGAAATAAAACCGCTTTTTCACGAATCGCTTTGTCGAAAATGGTTTTTACATTTTTAGAAGTTTCCCCAATTTTAGCATTGATTAAAGTGCTGAGGTTGATAATAACAATATTTTTATTTAAAGCCGTTGCAATGGCTTTTGCCGTTGTTGTTTTGCCACATCCCGAATGTCCGTGAAGCAGAATTTTATTGTCAACTTTTAAATTGTACTTTTTTAATTCCTCAAGATATTTGTGCTCTTTTATGGTTTGAAGCAGGGCAGATTTATTCTCTTCGCTAAAAAGCAGATCATCCAGCGCAATTTTTTCAGTATCGTTTACAACCAGTTCGTACAGATTCATTTGAGATTTTATTTGATGCAAAATTAAGTTTTATTCTGCAATATTTTCATTCCAGATTTCTTTGCCTAAAAAACGATTTCCAAAGATAGAAGTTCCAATTCGCACCATGTTGGAACCTTCTGCAATAGCCAATTCTAAATCCTGAGACATTCCCATCGAAAGGTTTAAATTCGTTATTCCTTCAATTTTTGCTTCATAAACTTCATCTCTTATTTCTCTAAGCAAACGAAGCGACGGACGCATTTTTTCTTTCTCAACATCTAATAAACCAATCGTCATTAATCCTTTGATTTTTAAAGTATCATATTTCCTGATTTCTTTAATAAAAGAAACAACTTCTGAAGGTTGCAATCCAAATTTACTTTCTTCAAAAGAAGTGTTGACCTGAATAAAAACATCAAGATTTCGGTTTTCTTTTTGAAGTTGTTTGTGTAATTCTTCTGCCAGACTTAATCGGTCAAGAGATTGAATACAGCTTACATATTTCAAAACATCTTTGACTTTGTTGGTTTGCAAATGACCAATAAAATGACGTTCGATTTTCAAATCTTTTAGTTCCGAATCCTTATCCCGAAATTCCTGCATTTTATTTTCGCCAATCAAATATTCGCCTGCTTCAATTGCAATTCGTATTCTTTCGGCAGGAACCGTTTTGGTTGCCAGTAATAACTGAACATCTGCAGTATCTCTTCCCGAAGCTTTACAAGCCTTTTCGATACGATCGTGAACCTGTTTCAAATTATAAATAATCTCCTCTTTCATAATGAGCAAAGTTAGATGTAATATGGATTATAAAAAAGATCCAGTTTTTTCTATATAAAGTAGTCCAGATAAATAACATACTGGACCAGAAAACGCCTGAAAATGACAAAACTGGATTATTTAATGGTTAGGCATCCTGCCTAATTTTGTCTTGGCAATAAAGTCAAATTAAAATCAAATCAAAATGAGCAAATCAATTTTTTATCATGCAGGTTGTCCAGTTTGCGTAAGCGCAGAACACGACATTTTAAATTTAGTTAAAGATGTTGAAGTAGTAAACATCGGAGAAGACAGATCCCGAATTGCTGAGGCTCAAAAGGCGGGTATAAAATCTGTTCCGGCTTTGGTAACGCCAAACGGAAATGTACTGCACATTAATTTTGGTGCTTCTATGGAAGAAGTGATCGGATAAATATAAACACCTCTTTGGAGTTTTCTTCGAAGAGGTTTTGTAAACATTGAATTAAAAAAAAGATTTTTTTAAACACGTAGAAACATAGATTTTTTTCTTTTATAAAGAGTACAAAAAGAAACTAGTTTCTAACACATAGCTATGTTTGTTTAAACAAGTGAAACGCCTTTTACTACGCTTTAAAAACTATGTCTCTATGTGTTTAAATAACAACACAATAAATAAAAAATATAAATAAAAAAATAAGATGAAAGTAGCAGTATGGGATACTTATGTAACCCGAAAAGACGGTAAAATAATGCATTTTGATATTTTGGTAGATGAAAATACAGAAGATGCAAATCAGGTTTTTGAATATGGAAAGCAATACCTTAAAACAGTTTTACAGGAAGGTCAGCCTTTGACTTCAAAAGAATGCAGTTTTTGTCATATTGATAAAGCGCCTGCAGATATTGAAAATCAAATTCTTAAAAACGGATTTTCGATAATTGAAATGGAAAACTGTTATTAATTTTTCGTTTAGAATTATTAAAACGATAGGCTGAAAGTGTGGGGACTTTCAGTCTATTTTACTTGTTATAATTATGAAAAACATCTTCAATCTAGAAACACAAAACAATAGTTTAGACGGAAAAATTACAGCTGGATTTGAACGTTTGTCTCAGGTATTCAGAGTTTTATTGTGGGAAAAAGCCAAAAAATATGATTTAAGTCCGATACAGATTCAGCTTTTGATATTTATAAAACATCATTCTAAAAATAAGGCAACGGTAAGTTATCTGGCAAAAGAATTCAATTTGGCAAAAGCCACGATCAGCGATACCATTAAAATTTTGGAACAAAAACTGTACATCACAAAAACTGTTAATGCAAATGATTCCAGAAGTTCTACAATCGAACTCACGGCAAAAGGTTTAGAAATGGTTTTGGTAACCGAAGATTTTACAAATCCTTTATTTGATTTGGTAAAAACAGTACCCGAAAAGGAGAAATTGGTTTTGTGGAAAAATCTCAGTTCTGTAATTGAACAATTGCACTATTTACAAGTTATAAATGTTCAGAGTACGTGTCACAATTGCGGTTATTTTGTACAGCAAAACGGAAATAAGTATTGCCGATTAATGGATATTCAATTAGAAACAAAAGATATCAGATTAGATTGTAGCGATCACAAACCAGTTCGCTTATAAAAATTTTGAAAGTGCTTTAATTCCTTCTTCCATTTGCTCTTCTGTAAGCGAAGCATATCCTAATCTAAATCCATTTACTGGACTACCAAAACTGAATTTTTCCGGAGTCATTAATTTGATTCCTTTAGAAAGCAATTCGGTACAGACTTTTTGGGTATCGACAATTTTATTTGGAACAATCCAAAATGCCAAGCCGCCTTCAGGTTTTATAAAAGTAATTTTGTCTTTTAAATGAAGTTTGCAGAGACTTTCAAAATGATCTCTTTTTGCTTTATAAATAAGATTTGTTTTTTTGAGATGTCTTTTAATTTTACCTTCATTGATAAGATGCAGAACCGCTTCTTCCATAATATTATCACCCTGAACATCGATTATTTTTCTATGCTTTGCAATTTTTTCTATGTTTGGAATTGAAGTAGCCAAATAACCAATACGCAGAGCCGGAGCTACAATTTTACTTAAAGTGCCAATATAAATGTAGTTTTTAGCATTGCTGTAACTTGAAATCGGCAGAATTGGGCGTTGTCCGAAATGAAACTCATTATCATAATCATCTTCAATAATTGTAAATCCGTGTTGATTGGAAAGCTCAATAAGTTTCAATCTTTTTTTTAAGCTCATCGTAACCGTAGTTGGAAATTGATGATGGGGCGTAACGTAAATCGCTTTTATGGCTCTATTGTTTTTAAGATGATTTTCAACTTCTTCTAAATCTAAACCATCTCTGGTTACATTTACTGCCAGCAGACTGGCGCCGGCATTTTCAAAAGCTTCCCAAGCAGGTTTATATCCCGGATTTTCGATTATCACATAATCTCCTTTTGACAACAAACAATGCGCCGCGAGATACATTGCCATTTGGCTTCCTCTTGTTATACAGATTTCATCCAGAGAAACATTCATTCCTCTTTTAAAATTCAGCATTTGTACAATCGCTTTTCGAAATTCTACATTCCCCAGTTCATTGCTGTAACCCATAATCTGCCAGCGGGATTTTCTATTGAATATTTCGCGATAAGCACGTGCCAGATCGTTCATAGGAGCGAGGCGGCTGTCGGGAAGTCCGTCATCAAAAACAAGATGCGGTTTCTGGTTTTCGACTGCAATATTGACTTGTGTTTCAGCTTTTTTATTCGGGCTGATTTCAGGAAGAATATCGGCAATAAAAGTACCTTTCCGATCCATTGTAATCAGCCAGCCTTCAGCAATCAAAACATCCAAAGCTTCAATTACCGTGTTTCGGTTCACATTTAATAGTCCAGCAAGTTGTCGGCTTCCGGGCAAAGCATTTCCGCTGGTTAATTTACCGGATTTTACCGCATTGATTATAGCATCAGCAATTTGCAGATAAAGCGCTTTGTCTGATTTTTTATCTAAATGAATTTCAAATTGCCATGGTCGTAACATCTGGACTAGTTGTTTATATTAAAACTGTGTTATGTGTACAGTCCAAAGTTACAATATTTTTGTCACGCAATACTGCATTAACTAAAATATAATTAACATGGAAACGAAAGAAAAAAAATTCTCGTCTAAAGATTTTCACCAGACTTATGCAAGACCAAGTTTTGTAATGCCGGATAAATTAATTCACAGAAATGTAGAAAATGCCGGAGAACACAATCAATTTTCTACAGAACGAAAACATCCGGTGTTTTTTGTCGATTTGCCAAGTAAAAATGTAAGTATGACCATTGGCGGACTACTTCCGGGACAGCTTACCAACCGACACAGACATACTTACGAAACACTCTTATATGTAATTGAAGGTTCTGGCTATACCGAAATTGAAGATCAAAAAGTAGAATGGAAAGCGGGAGATGCGGTTTATATTCCGGCCTGGACATGGCACAGACATCAAAACTTAAGCGATACTGAAAATGCAAAATATATCGCAACAGAAAATGCTCCTCAATTACAAAATTTAGGTGTAGCATTAAGAGAAGAAGAAGGCAGGGATTTATAAAACGGAAACCAGATGAAAAACACACAATTTAAAGGTATTATCGCTTATCCTATTACTCCTTTTGATGAAAATGAAAAGGTTGATATTTCGCTTTACAAACAATTACTGGAACGATTAATTGTATCTGGTTCTCACGCTGTAGCTCCGTTAGGGAGCACTGGCGTGATGCCGTACTTAAATGATGAAGAAAAGGAAGCGATAACAGAAGCTACGGTTTCGCAGGTAAAGGGAAGAGTTCCAATTTTAGTCGGCGTTTCAAATTTGACTACAGAAAGAACTATTTATCACGCAAAAGCAGCCGAAAAAGCGGGCGCAGACGCCGTTATGATTATCCCGATGAGTTATTGGAAATTAAGCGATGACGAAATCGTAAAACATTATGATGCTGTTGCCAATCAGATTTCTATTCCCATTATGGCGTACAATAATCCGGCGACGGCTGGAGTAGATATGTCTCCGGCATTATTGAAAAGAATTCTCGAAATCCCGAATGTGACAATGATTAAAGAAAGTACAGGCGATGTGCAGCGAATGCATTATTTAAAGAAAGAATTAGGAGAAAATGCAGCGTTTTATAACGGATCAAATCCGCTGGCACTTTCTGCATTTGCAGCGGGAGCAACCGGCTGGTGTACTGCGGCTCCTAATTTAATTCCGGAATTGAATATTGCTTTGTACAATGCTGTTCAGGAAAATGATTTTCAGGAAGCGCAAAAGTTGTTTTACAAACAAATCAATTTACTGCGATTTATTGTAGAAAAAGGGCTTCCAAGAGCAATTAAATCAGGACTGCATATTCAGGGAATTGAAGGCGGACATTTAAGAAAACCATTGCAGCCTTTAACAGAAAAGGAAATCAGTGATCTTAACAGTATTTTGAAATTAGTCAGCAATTAAAATAGGAAAGGGATCGTTTAATTTTTAAACGATCCCTTTTTTTGTTTTTAGAATTCTCCTTTTTTCATGTAAGGCTGACCCCAAAGTATACTTTGCATTAAAACACTTTTTACCCAAGCGTTATACATTTTATCAACATCGGCGGCACTTGCTCCGGTTTTTGCCAAAAATGGTTTTAGCGTCGTTGTAACCGGAATAGTTAAAGCCGGAATATAACGATAATTAATAATGGGAACAGAAGTGACATTATCTGTTTTGTTTTTCTTGGTGGTGTAATGTCTTAAACCAATTTCATATTGGTAATTAAGCCAATCCTGATCATATTTTGCTTCAGCTGTTTGAAGAATCCACATTTTAAAACGACCTCTGACTTTTGCTAAATATTCTCCGTCTGGTTTTCCGGTTTTAGTGTTTCCAAAAAAGTAAACTAATTGCGGCGTTGATCCCACAAATCCGTACCAAACGTCCAGAATGGCATCCGTTTGACCTTTAAGAATGTCATGGCTCATTTGTAAATACTTTACATCTTCTTCAGAAAAAAGTAAAGATTGTTCTAAAAGTTTTAATTCTTCAAGTGTAAATGGAGATTTTGCTACATCTTTAGTTCCGTACGTATAACCGTGCGGTGCTTTTGTTTCCTGCGCCCCAGCTTGCAGGGTAATAACAAGTACTACTGCTAAAATTGCTTTTTTCATTTTTTTTGATTTTTTGTTAGGACATTATCGTCATGACAAACTTAGGCAGGCATCCTAACTAAAAAATGATCCAGTTTTTTGATTTATAATACCAAACTGGTGTACAAAGCAGCAGCGATTATTTTATACTAATTCCATAATCTCAATGGTTTTAATTTTTTGGGATAACTAATTTAGGAAATAAAAGCAGTCTTAGTAAATAGTTTAGCCAGAGTGACTGAAAAATGTTACTGACGCTAAGAATTAAACTTTATTAGCCAAAAGTTCTGTTAATAAGATATTTATGTTAACTGATGCGCAGGCAATTCCTTCATCGGCCGCGCCATAATAAATGTATAATTCTTCATCGTCGAGAATAGTTCCCGTTGGAAAACAGACATAATTTACATAGCCTTTTAATTCCCAAGGCTGATCTGGAACAAACAATGGATAGGGCAGACGTGCGATTTCTTTTGTTGGGTCATCAAGATCTAAAAGTGCAGCGCAGGCTACATACATATATCCATTTATCGTATCATGAACGCCGTGATAAATTAAAAGCCAGCCGTGTTCTGTTTCTATTGGCGGCGCTCCATTTCCTAAATAACTTAATTCGTGTGTAAATTTTGGGTCTAATACAATATGGTTCTTAAAATCCAGCATGTAATTTTTCCAGTACTCGGGAGTTAATTCGTCTAGAGTATTGACTGAGGCAATCTGAATTCCGGGACGAATTCTATGCAGGAAATGAAGTTTACCGTTTATTTTTCTTGGAAAGAAAACCACATTTTTATCCCATACATAACTGCTTCCAGTACTTGGCTGAAAATATTTGATATTTAAATCCTGCTGGTGTTTTATAAGAGAACGTAATTCATCGCCTGATAATTGAGGAACGACAATTCCGTGTTTGGTGAAATTTTTTAAATCTGGAGAAGTAGCAACACATCCAAATGCATTTTCACCGTCGTAACCACAATACGAAAGGTAATAAAGATCATCGATTGTGACAATTCGCGGATCTTCGACACCATATTTTTCATTGGGCATTTCAGGTACTATAACCGGATATTCGTATCGTTTTTCAATAGTTAACGGATCAGAAAAACGGCAGTATCCAATTGTGGAATGATTTCCTAAAGCAACGGCTCTGTAGAAAATATGTATTTTTCCATCAGCAGCAATGACTGCTGGGTTTAAAACACCTTCAACCTCAAAATCTAATTCGGTTTTAGTGATAATTAATCCATGTTTATGTATCATAAAGCTATTTTTTAGATCATTCAAATAAAATTAATGAAATAGACAATAACTTGATTTACATAACATTCCGAAATTCTTTCATAATTTCGAATTAAAAAAAAACTTGCAGTAAACTACAAGCTTTTTAATTTTTTCATGAATACAGGAAAAACTTCGTTTAATTCATCAAATAATGGATTGTTGCGGTGTTTTAGTTTTATTTCGCTGAATAATTTTAGTCCAAGGGCAAATTGCGTTGCTTCATATGGATTTTCGAATATGTTCTTGTCTTTTATTCTTTGGATGATTCCAAAAATTTCATCGTGATTATCAAATTCAATTCCGAGTTCTTTTGCAGGCTCGGTATCACCATTTGCATATTCCTTAAGGCTTAATGTCAAATAATATTTGTTTGATCTTTTTTGCATGATACTAAATTTTCAATTTTATTTTAACCATTTATCGACAATGGTTTTAAAGGTTTCTTTGTATTGTTCGCCCACTGTAATTTCTGTTTTATCTATAAAAATAGAATTTTTGCTGATGGCGTTTATTTTATCAAGTGAAACTATGAATGATCGATGAACACGCATAAATTTCGCTGATGGTAATTTTTCTTCTAAAGCTTTTAAGGAAATAAGAGAAAGTATGGCTTTTTGATTATCATCTAAATGCACTTTTACATAATCTTTTAAACTTTCGATATATAAAATTTCTTTAAGAGAGATTCTAACCCATTGATATTCTACTTTTAAGAAAATAAATTCATCATCGGCAGTAATGGGCTGGAAGTTGTTTGAAGCTTCTTCGGTTATTTGAAGTACTTTATTTGCAGCGCGTAAAAACTCTTCATAACTAAAAGGCTTTAAAAGATAATCGACTGCATTTACTTTATAACCTTCAATAGCATAATGATTGTAAGCGGTTGTAAAAACGATTTTGGGTACTTGTCCAGGCTGTTCCTGCAAAAGTCTTGCGAGTTCCATTCCGGTTAAATTAGGCATATTGATATCCAGAAAAACCAAATCCGGTTGTTTTTCTCTAATTAAACTCATAGCTTCGACTGCATTATCGCAGCTGGCGCTTAATTGCAAAAAAGGAGTTTGGTGAATAAAAGTTTCGACCAGTTTTAATGCGAGAGGTTCATCATCTACTGCTATACATTTTAATGTTGTCATTATTCTAAATTTATTTGCAGCTGAACATTATACATACCGTTTTTGGCTATACCTGCAATGAGTGTATGTTTATGCGGATAAATTAAATGCAGTCTGCGTTTTGTATTTGTTAATCCAATGCCGCCTTCATCTGTAGTTGACGTTTTTTCGAAATAAGTATTTTCTACTTCAAATTGGAGATTGCTTCCGTTTTGTCTCAGTTTAATATGAATTTCACTTTTATCGGTAGCATGAATTCCGTGTTTAAAAGCATTTTCTACTAAAGGTAATAATAACATCGGAACAATTGGGTAATCGTGTATTTTTTCTGGAATGTCGGTTGTAATCGTCAGTTTTTTATTCGCACGAAGTTTCATCAAGGCAATAAAATCTCTCATAAAATCGGCCTCTTTCAGCAATGTAGTTGTTTCTTCTGTGCTGTACAATAAATAGCGCATCATTCGGCTTAAGGTATGAAGCGCATTTCTGGAATCTTCAATATCAGTGTAGGTAAGCGAATAAATACTGTTTAAAGAATTAAAGAAAAAGTGCGGATTAATTTGAGCTTTCAGCATAGCCAGTTCTGCAACTGTTTTATCCTGTTCCAGTTTTTGTTTGTGCTGTGCGGCTTTCTGCCAGTATTGTAACATCGCCCAGCTCGTGCTGATTCCTAAAACCAGTAAAGTGAGCATTAAAACATAGTTGTCAAAATAAGGATTTCTATATTTTTTAAATCCCAAAACCAAACTTATTTTATTATGAAGATCTGTTTGAGAAGTATAAAAATAGGCAATAAGCTGCATGGCAAAAACGGCAACAAAAGCCCAAACTAAAAACGGAGAAGTATTGTCCTTAATTATGGTTTTTGGTACAATGATTTTGGCATTAGAATAAAAAATAATGATTAACAAAATCAAAATAATAATCTGCCAAAGCCAAAAGGCACCAGGCAGAATCACATTCCAGGTTAAAGGCATGTAAAACAACATGATAAATCCCAATAATAACCAGCTTAGAATGTGCAGTCCGGTAAAAAAATAAGGTCTGTATACGTTTGATGCCATTACAAGTTTTGTTTTTTATGGACAATATTACATTTTATTTGAATGCGATTTTGAAGCAATCGCTAAAAAGAGATTTACAGTCCTTAAAAACCATTTTAGAGCCGACGAGCTCAAAATTAAACACTTGTTTAATTTTAAAAAAAATCCATCGTGTGTCAGGACATTTTTATCGATTGTCTTTCGCTCTTCGTCTATTTGAAATTTTTTGTATGTTATATTTTATTTCTTTTGTTGTCATATAATCGATAATTACATATTATTTCTAATGAATAAGCAATCATTTTTAAGCATTCTCGCAGCATCAGTTATTATCGCATCTTGCGGTAAAAATGATAAATCGGCTCAGGCCGGAGGGGCACCGCAGGTTAAAGAGTATAAAACGTTGACTTTACAGCCGGAATCTGCTACGCTAAACAGCGATTATCCAGCCAGTATTCAAGGACAGCAAAACATAGAAATCCGACCAAGAGTGGAAGGTTACATTGATAAAATTTTTGTAGATGAAGGCGCTGTTGTAAAAGCAGGCCAGCCTTTGTTTAAAATAAGTGCGCCAGAATATGAGCAGCAAGTTCGTACGGCAACTGCAAGCATTAAAAGTGCTCAGGCTGATTTAAGTTCTGCAAAACTGGCAGTAAACAAAGTAAAGCCATTGGTTGAAAAAGGAATTATAAGTAAATACGATTTAGAATCGGCACAATATACTTATGAATCTGCTGTAGCCGCTTTGGCTCAGGCAAATGCCGCTTTGGTAAATGCTAAAACTAATTTAGGATATACAACTGTAACAAGTCCGGTAAGTGGAGTTGTTGGTTCGATTCCGTTTCGTTTGGGAAGTTTAGTAAGCTCAAACACAACCGAACCTTTAACGACGGTTTCAAGTATTGGAAATGTGTATGCTTATTTCGCAATGAATGAAAAAGCACTTTTAAACTTCACTAAAAATAACAATACCGGAGCATCATTAACTCAAAAAATTAAAAGTCTTCCGGCAGTTTCTTTATTACTTTCAGATGGTTCTGCTTACGATGAAAAAGGACATATTGAAACCGTAAACGGATTAATTAATACTGAAACGGGAACTGTAAACATTAGAGCTCGTTTCCCAAATTCAAAAGGAATTATCAGAAGCGGAAGCAGCACAACTGTGAGAATTCCAAATGAAGTTAAAGATGCGATGATTGTGCCTCAAAGTGCAACATTTGAACTTCAGGATAAAATGTTTGCAGTAGTTTTAGGAAAAGACGGAAAAACAAGAAATGCTAATATATCAGTACTTGAAAATACAGCCGGAAACTATTATGTAGTAACAAGCGGTTTAAATGCAGGAGACGAAATAGTTTTAGAAGGAGTAGCTTCTCTAAAGGAGGGAACTGAAATTAAAGCTAAAAATCAAAGTCCGGAAACCGTTTACGCCGATTTAAAATAAAAAAAATGTTTAAAAAATTTATACAAAGACCTGTACTCTCGACGGTAATATCTGTTATTATTGTCATCTTAGGTGTTTTAGGCCTAATTGAGTTACCTATTTCTCAATATCCGGATATTGCACCTCCAACAGTAAATGTTGCCGCGAGTTATACCGGAGCTAATGCTGATGTGGTACTGAAAAGTATTGTAATTCCGCTGGAAGAGCAGATTAATGGTGTAGAAAACATGACTTACATGACTTCTACAGCAACTAATGATGGTAACGCTTCGATCAAAGTTTTCTTTAAAGTAGGAACCAATCCTGATTTAGCAGCGGTAAACGTTCAAAACAGGGTTTCAAGAGCAACGAGTTTATTACCTGTAGAGGTAACTCAGGCTGGGGTTACAGTAACTAAAAGCCAGAGTAGTAACTTATTGATCTTTTCATTATACAGTGATGATAAAGCTTATGATCAGACGTTTCTTCAAAACTATGCAAAAATCAACCTTGTACCGCAGATCCAGCGTATCGTTGGGGTTGGAGATGTAACGGTTTTTGGTGCAAAAGATTACTCTATGAGAATCTGGCTGAAACCAGATGTAATGCAGCAATATAAACTGATTCCAAGTGATATTTCGGCTGCTTTGGCAGAACAGAATATCGAGGCAGCACCGGGTAAATTTGGTGAAAACGGAAATCAGGCATTTCAATATGTAATTAAATATAAAGGACGTTTAACATCAGCTCAGGAATTTGAGGAAATCGTTATAAAATCGGTTGGGAATGGGCAGATGCTTAGACTTAAAGATGTTGCTAAAGTAGAGTTAGGATCTTTAAGTTATGCTTCAACGATTAAAACAAATGGTGTAGAATCGGCAGCAATGGCTATAAGCCAGACTCCGGGATCTAATGCGCGTGATGTAATTATCAATTCTAAAATATTGATTGAAGAAGCGGCAAAGAGTTTTCCAAAAGGAATGAAATATACCATTATGGTTGACGTTAACGAAAACCTTGATGCTTCTATTGAAAAAGTAATTCATACTTTGATCGAAGCCTTTATATTGGTTTTCATTGTAGTATTTATTTTCCTTCAGGATTTTAGATCCACATTAATTCCGGCAATTGCGGTTCCGGTTGCGATTGTAGGAACGTTCTTTTTCCTGAATTTATTTGGATTTACGATTAACTTATTGACACTTTTTGCGATGGTACTCGCAATTGGTATTGTGGTCGATGATGCGATTGTGGTCGTCGAGGCGGTGCACGCCAAGCTGGATCACGGTTATAAATCGGCCAAGAAAGCTACAATACATGCGATGAACGAAATATCGGGGGCGATTATATCAATCACGCTTGTAATGGCTGCGGTTTTTATTCCGGTAACTTTCATTACCGGATCAACCGGAGTTTTCTACAAACAGTTTGGTATTACACTGGCGGTTGCGATTATTCTTTCGGCAGTAAACGCCTTAACTTTAAGTCCGGCGTTGTGTGCTTTGCTTTTAAAACCTCATGCAGACGATCATAAGCATAAGAGTTATTTACAAAGGTTTTATACCGCTTTTAACGTTGCATTTGATAATGTAACCGTAAAATACAAAAGATCAGTTCAGTTCCTTTCGGTTAAAAAATGGATTGTTTTAGCTTCAATCGTGGTTGCGGGAATTGCATTAGTTTATATGATGAAAACTACGCCGTCTGCTTTCGTTCCTGCGGAAGATCAAGGGACAGTTTTTGCCAATATCAGTTTACCGCCATCGGCTTCGATGGAACGTTCTGACATAATTGCAAAGAGAGTAGACAGTATCGCGAAAACTATTCCGGGAGTAAAAAATACGCTTCGTATTGTGGGGCAGAACTTTACAGCCGGAGCAGGTAGTGCTTACAGTATGGTTATCGTAAAATTATATCCTTGGGATCAGCGTGATCTTAGTGTTGATGATGTAATTGGACAGCTTTTTGCTAAAACGAGCGGTATTCGTGAAGCTAGTATCTTCTTTATTTCACCACCCACTATCCAAGGTTTTGGACAAAGCGGTGGATTTGAATTCCAATTGCAGGATAAAGGAGGTCATACAACGGCTGAATTCTATAAAGTAAACAATGAATTTCTGGCTAAATTAGCTGAACGTCCTGAAATACAATATGCAACGACACCATTTAATCCTGGTTTCCCGCAATATATGATGGATATTAATCTGGCTAAAGCCAAAGATGCTGGAGTTTCGGTAAATACTATTTTATCAACTATGCAGGGGTATTATGGAGGATTGTATGCTTCGAATTTTAATAAATTTGGAAAACAATACCGTGTAATGATTCAGGCTTCGCCAGAATTTAGAACTAATACTCAGGGATTAAATAAAATTTTCGTTCGTAACAGCGCTGGTAATATGGCTCCAATTACTGAATTTGTGAAAATGACCCGAGTTTTTGGACCAGAATCGATTTCGAGATTTAACTTGTTTACTTCTATTTCGATTACAGGAGCACCAAAACCAGGATATAGTTCAGGAGATGCGATTAAAGCAATTCAGGAAGTTGCGGCAGAAAATCTTCCGGCAGGTTACGGTTATGAATTTTCAGGTTTAACGCGTGAGGAGTTAGCATCTGGAAGTGAAACGATTTTCATCTTTATTTTATGTTTGGTTTTCGTTTATTTCTTACTGAGTGCACAATACGAAAGTTATATTTTACCATTTGCGGTATTATTCTCAATTCCGTTTGGATTAGCAGGAGCGTATTTATTCTCGATTATTTTCAAACTGAACAGTAATATTTATCTTCAGATTTCCTTAATCATGTTGATTGGACTTCTTGCCAAGAACGGTATTTTGATTGTCGAATTTGCTTTGGACAGAAGGCGAAAAGGTTTACCAATTGTACAAGCTGCAATCGAAGGAGCCGTAGCACGTTTACGTCCAATTTTGATGACTTCGTTTGCCTTTATCCTTGGACTTGTGCCGCTGATGTTTGCTACTGGTGCAGGAGCAGTTGGTAACAAATCGATTGGTACGGGAGCTGTTGGAGGGATGTTAATCGGAACCATTTTAGGAGTATTTGTTATTCCGGTTTTGTTTATCATTTTCCAGACTTTACAAGAAAGAATCAGTGGTCCGGCAAAAGACGGTTATGATGATGAAGACGATGATGAAAACGAAATTCAGTTAATAGAAGCTCACAAAGAGTAAAATTTAATAAAAGCAGAAATGACGAATAGTTCAAATAAATATATTCTTATGGTAATTGCAGCCGCACTTTTAAGTGCGTGCTCAATTACCAAAAAGTACGAACGCCCAGCATCACTCTCGACAGATAAGCTGTATCGTGATGAGGCTTCCGCCGATTCGACTACGATTGCTGATATGCCGTGGCAGAGCATTTTTAAAGATGAAAAGCTGAATGCATTAATTCAAAAAGGATTAGATCAAAACCTGAACCTGAAAAATGCAATTGAAAATATAGTGCAGTCAAGAGCTTCTCTGCGTCAAAGTAAATTGGCTTATTACCCAACATTACAGCTTGATGCAAGTGCAACACATACAAAACAGTCAGAAGCGGGACTAAACTTTCCGGCTGGAATCAACATCAATACGTTAACAACAACTTATAAATTAGGTTTAAGCACGTCTTGGGAAGCTGACATCTGGGGAAAATTAAGCAGTTCTAAAAGAGCCGCTTTAGCCACTTATTTAGCTACAGATGCTGCTAAACAAGCAGTTCAGACGCAGTTGATTTCAGACATTGCCAATAATTATTTCCTTTTGTTAGCGTATGACAAACAATTGAAAATTACGCAGGAAACACTGGAAAGCCGTATTAAAAATGTGGCAACAATTAAAGATTTAAAAGAAGGTGCTATTGTTACCGGAGCTGCGGTTGTGCAAAGTGAAGCCAACCAGCATGCGGCTGAAGTTTTGATTCCGGATTTGAAACAAAGTATTCGTGAAACCGAAAACGCTTTAAATATCTTATTAGGTCAAGCTCCCGGAACAATTGACAGAGGAGAATTAGGAACACAGATTATCCCTGAAAATATTGCAATTGGAATGCCTTCGCAGTTATTGCAAAATCGTCCCGATGTTCGTCAGGCTGAATTTAATTTCAGAGTGGCTTTTGAATCTACGAATTTGGCTAAAACTTATTTTTATCCAAGTTTAACGCTTACTGCAAGCGGCGGATTTTCAAATTTAGAATTAAAAGATTTCTTTACGAATTCTATTTTTTATTCGATTATTGGAGGATTAACACAGCCTATTTTTAATCAGGGTAAAAACAAAATAAGATTAACAACAGCGCAGTCGCAACAATTACAGGCTTATAATACTTTTCAACAGAGTCTTTTAACGGCTGGTCAGGAAGTTTCTAATGCTTTGTATTCTTACCAAATGGCTGTTGAAAAAGAAGATTCAAGAAAAAAACAAATTGAGGCTTTAGAAAAAGCAGTCGATTTTACACAGCAGCTTTTAGAATATAGTTCGGCAACTAATTATACAGATGTATTAACTTCTGAACAAAATCTTTTAGCAGCGCAGTTAAGCGGTATCAATGATAATTTACAGAAATTACAAGCCGTTGTAAACTTATACAGAGCTTTAGGCGGAGGTTGGAAATAAAAATTGTTTCTATTGAATATTTACCGTTGGTCGTTAAAATTCAAACGTTGGTCTAAATAATAAATTAATACTAAAATTTGTATGTAATTTTGATTTGTTAAGATTACTGATTACCCGCCATTCAATTTAAATTAAAACATGACTAAAACGCCTCAGTAATGAGGCGTTTTTAATTTTACTTCATTTTTTGTTTTCTTTACCTTTAATTTTGAAGCTTGTGACCTTATTCCAAGTTAAAACCTGCGTATTTATCTCATTTCTACCAAAGGGAGAAATCACACAAGAAACTCTGTAAAGTATGTCTTCAATCCTTATCTAAACGAGTGCGATTTACTTCGTTTATTTGTTTGTTATCGCTCGAGTCTCTCTTCGGTCTAAATCCTAAAATAGTAATTCAACAAATATATATCGGCAGAAAAGTACTGCTCGTCGATTGGTTTTGCGGTTCTGTATAATGGATTCGATAAACGTGAATATTGGCACTACTTTAGATTAATTTCTAATGAAATTAATATTTAAATTCTAAAAACATGAAAAAGTTAGTATTCGCCTCAGTATTATTTATGAGTGTATTTTTTGCCCATGCGCAGGTATCCATTAATGTAAATATTGGAACGCCTCCAAGCTGGGGACCAGAAGGAAACGATGACAGCAGATATTATTATTTACCTGACATCGATGTATATTATGATGTTAACCAGAGTGTATTTATTTATGACAACAGCGGTAAGTGGGTTCGTGAAAAAAGACTTCCGTCAAAATACAGACAATATGATTTGTATTCAGGTTACAAAGTAGTTTTAAACGATTACAGGGGAGATGCTCCATACAGTTATCATACAAAACACAGAGCTAGTTACCCTAAAGGTTATAAAGGACAGCCTCAGAAAAACAGGGGAGAAAAACCAGTAAAAAACAACAAATCTCAAGGAAAGCAGAAGTCTGAGAACAAAAACAAAAATAACTCCCAAAAACAAACCAATAAAGACCATGGCCGTCCACACAATGATCGTCATTAATTAAAATTAAACAAACATGACAAAACGCCTCAGAAATGAGGCGTTTTTTTGTATAAAGCCAAAAAAGGCTGTCTTGAAAAAGACAACCTTTAATGACTAATAAAATAAAAATGTATTCTAAAGTTTTTTACTTTCCTGATTGGCTTTCAGGGCTCATAATAACTTCGACACTACTAGAACTATCCAAAACGTGCTTACTAAACTGCTGAATAGTTTTTTGATTAATTTTAGAAATTAAATTTTTATACTCGTCATCCTGTAAAAACGGAATCTGATTTAAGGTATTGTTGTAAATTGTAGTATTCCAGAAAGAATTGGTTTTAAGGGATTCTTCCCGGTTCTTTAAAAGTGCCTTTTTAATATCTTCTAAATCATTTGCATTTACCGGATTTGATTTTAAATCGTTTAATTCTTTCCAGACAATCTGCATTAATTTTTCTTCTTTATCAGGATTACAGTCAAAAGTCAAGGCAAGACTAAAAGCGGGTTTTGGAATCGTTTCAAGATTACCGCCCACATTCACGCCGTAACTGCCGCCTTCTTCTTCTCTAATAGTCTGCAGGAATCGTTTTGATAATATTTGTCCTATAATATAAATTGACAATGCATTTTCTTTACTGTATTCCGTTTTTCCCGTTAAGTTTAAATAAATGGTTGTTTTAGCCACTTCCATAGGACGTTTAAAATGCAGGATCGTTTTCCCTTTTTTGGGTTCAATATTATGATCGACATAATTCTCTTTTAGAGCCGGATTCGATTTTATATTTCCAATATATTTCTGAATCAATTCTAAACCTGAATCTGGAATATTTCCAACAAAAACAAAGGTAAAATCGGCAGCATTTTTAATACGGTCACGGTAAATGTTTTCTGCTTTTTTCAGGTCAATAGTTTCAAGGAATTTTTCGTTGAAAAGAAAAGTTCTTGGATTATGGTTTGAATTTGCCAAATCTATAGAATCCTTAAAAGCACTTCCGTTGTCTTTTTTAATGTTTTCTAAACGATTTTTATATTGTTCTTTTAGAATATTAAAAATGTTTGGATCAAAGCGAGGTGCTTCAAAATAAAGATTAACCAGCTGCAGCATTGTTTCTAAATCGGCTTTGTTTGAATTTCCCTGAAAACCCTGCGTATTTTCACCAATGAAAGGAGCCGCTTGTGCCACTTTTCCAGTTAGTTTTTCTTTTAAACCCATATTATCAAAATTTCCTAAACCAGATGATTTTGCAATTGTTGCTGCAATTTCGGCAGAAGTCAGATCTTCTGTTTTTACAAGAGATTTACCGCCTTTTGAAAAAGCGGAAAATATAATTTGATCCTGCGAATATGTCGTTGGAAGGATAATTATTTTAGCATCATTTTCTAAAATATAACCTTTGGCATCTTTGATTCCGGCTACTTCAAATGTTTTCTTTATCGATGCAGGTTTTAATTCTTTATCAATTAAAGGTGCGTTGTTTTCTTTTTTTGTATAAGGCTCTAAAGTCATGTTTTCGACTTTTTTCATTACACTTACAACAGCTTCTTTCGATGGGAAATCATTTTTATCCTGATCTGAACCTGTTACCAAAACGACTTGGTTTGTTGGTTTTTGAATGGTTTTCGCATAAGCATTCAATTCCTCCAAAGTGATACTTTTTATAATGCCAACAATTAATTTATAATCATCTTCAGGGGAAAGGAATGGTTTTGCTTTTAGAAAATAATCGGTCAATTTATCTGCCCAGCTGTCGTTATCGACTTTATCTTTATTGCTGATAAAATCATCGTACGAGCTGATAAAAAGTTTTTTGGTTCTGTCCAGTTCTGATTTTACAGCTCCAAAACGTTTTAAACGCTCGGCTTCTGTATAGGCTTCTTCAAATGCTTCGAGTGTTTTTCCTTTTTTGGCTGAAGCCGCAATATTATATGAATTGTTTAATCTTGAAATTCCACTAAAATAGGCGCTTAAATTTAAACTCGAGCTTTGATTTTTTAAGAGTAATTCTTTAAAACGATTGTTTAATATATTGGTATAAAAAGAGTTCATTACATTTTTGCGTGTTACAATGCTGTCTTTTACTAAAGGCTCGTCTGTAATATATCGCAATGTAATTGTTGTAGTTGATGCTTCTTTATCAGATGCTGTTCCAAAATACAATTCATCATGTTTCGGAATTTCTGCATACGTCCTTACGGTTGCTTTTTTTGCCAAAGGAATGCCTGAAAATATCGTTTTGACTTTTTCTTCCATTACTTTAACATCAATATCCCCAACGATTATTACAGCCTGTAAATCGGGTCGATACCATTTTTTATAATAGTTTCTCAATTCAGGATATTTGAAGTTATTGATGATGTTTAAATCGCCAATAACATCGCGTTTGCTGTATTTTGAACCTTTGTATAAAACAGGATCTGTCTGCATTTTTAAACGAAAATCACTTGTACGGCGCGTTCTCCATTCTTCTCTGATGACACCTCTTTCAGCATCAATTTCCTGATTGGTTAAAGATAGAGATCCAGACCAGTCGTGTAAAACCCAAAGCGTTGAATCGATTAGTTTTTCGTTGGTTACAGGAACGGTACTGATATTGTAAACAGTTTCATCATGAGCAGTATAAGCATTGATGTCTTTACCAAAACTTACACCGTTTTTTTCCAGCATTTTAATGATTCCTTTTCCTTTAAAATGTTCTGTACCGTTAAAAGCCATGTGTTCCAGAAAATGTGCTAATCCGTTTTGATTATCGTCTTCGAGAATGGCGCCAACATTTTGAACAAAGTAAAAGCTTGCTCTGTCTTTTGGCTCTTCGTTATGCAGAATATAATAGGCTAACCCGTTTTTTAATTTTCCGGAAGTAACGTTTTTATCCAGCGGAATATTGGTTTTAAATTGAGAAAATGCGCCTTGAAAAGACAAGACCATGATCCCAATAATGATATTTTTTTTTGTATTCATTTTGATATTTTTTTATCTTCTGTTTCTTCTAATTAATATAAAAGCACCACTTAATATGATTAATAAAGGAAATAATCCGATGAAAACGATTTTATTGATGAAAACCTGATTGGCATTTATTGTTATTTTTTTATCCGTATTTTCAGGTCGGGTAGTATCAATTGGAAATTCATAATTGCTAAACCAATTGAAAATATCGGTTACAAACTGAAATGTTCCAGATCCGCCTCGGCTTAACTCGGCATTACCCATAAAGTCAGCGTCTCCGGACACAATTATTTTTTGTGATTTTCCCTTTACATTTCTTGTTAAGGCCACAACAAGCGGAACGGAAGTAACAGATGGCTGTTTTTTTACATCTTCAGTAATTGATGTAATTCCTGTTTGAGATTCCCATGCCGGCTGGCTGTTTGTTTTTAAAAGCGGCGTTACTTTAAATCCTGTATCTTTCGTGGTTTTAATACCGCTGCTTCCTAAAAACGGAATAGGATTGTTATTTTTGTTTTGGCTGAATTTAATGATTGCAGGATCTATATTTTTTTGAAGATCGGTTACTAAATAATCTGGAGAATTGGTTTCGCTTTCCTGAACCAATGCTTGTTTGGTAAAACCTAAACCTAATTTGTCTGTTATGGCAGCTAAAGCCGAATTGGTTTCAGGTTCTGCTAAAAGCATTAAATTTTTTCCTTCATCTATATATTTTGAAATTCTGTCTACAGCACCCTGGCTTAATTGTGTTTTTGGATCGGCAATGATTAAAATAGTAGTCTGCTCCGGAATGTTCTGCGCATTAATATCTACAGATGAAACATCAAATCCCTGATTGATTAAAGAATATCTGAAAGTAATTTCATTAAATCCTGTTTTATAATTTTTGTCTCCATTTTTTTCAACACTTCTTTCCATGTTTCCGGTTGCGAAAACAATTTTTGGTGCCGGTACAACTACACGTTTTAAAGCCGCAGATATTTCTTTCTCCATAGGGACTTTAAACATGTCATCATACATTCTTAAAAATGTTTTCTTTCCGTTGTATTCTATAGTTCTTACAACTCTGTTCTGCTCTGGTTTTAGATCAATAACTTTTTTAATTTCTTCGGGAGAATATAATTTTTTCAATTTTAAATCTTGCGTTTCAATCATTTTCTGCGCAAGCTGTTTGTCATTTAATCCAGGATTTTGAGTATATAAAGCTTCATTGTTTGAAGTATCGTAGTAGTAGACATATTCCATTTCTATTTGGGGTAAAAAACGGGTGTACTTTTCAAAACTGGCAATATCTGAATTTTGAGAATACGGCATAGCCATATAGTAGTTAATGTCTAACAAGTTAACATAAGTTGTTATTTTAACCGGGCCGTCTATTTTCTTTACGATATTTAAGCTGGTTTCTGTAAGTGTCCTGTCTTTGGTTCTGGTCATATCATAATACATCGAAAGAGAAGCTCTTGATGTGATATACCCAAGTGCAAGAACAGAACCTACTAAGGCAGTATATTTTAAAATTCTTTGAGAAATGGATTGTGCATCTCGACCGGTTTGCAGTTTATAAATGCTTAACCCAATAAAAAGACCGCTTACCAAAATAAAGTACAGGACATCTTTGCTTATAATTAAACCTTCGAGCATTTCGTTAGCGCGGCCGGCAATCGAAAGGAAATAGGTAATATCTTTTACATATTCTACATCCTGCCATAACTTGCCAATAAAATTTAACCCCGCCAAAACAACTAATGTGCTTATTGCGGCCACAACCTGATACGATGTTAAACAAGACATAAAAAGCCCGATTGCAGCATAAGTACATACCAGCAAATACAAACCAATTAATCCGGAAATTGCAAATTTTAAATCTAAATTATCAATAGAGAAATAGGCAATAATAACCTGCAGACCTAAAATTCCAACAAATAATAAGCAATATGCCGCAATAGCTAAATATTTTCCTAGTACAATATCTTTTATTTTTATAGGAGAAGAAAGCAGCAGTTTGATAGAACCACTATTGATCTCACGGCTTACCAAACCCATTGTTAACAGCGGTACATATAGGTATAGATAATTTTGCATTTCGGTATATAAACCACTGAAACCGGAAAATATAACCTGCGATAAATTACCAAGGCCTTCTCCAATTTTTTGCGCTTTTTCAAAACGTTCGATAGAGTTGAAAAATTTCCAGCTTGACTGGATCGAAAATATGACTAAAACAACCCACGCAACAGGCGAGTAGAACATCGTGTTGAGTTCTGTTTTAGCAATTCTGTATATAGTTTTCATTTGTTTGTTTTTTAAGAAAGAATAGTGTTTTTAGAAGGTGCTTTTTTTGATAACTGGGCAAAAATCTCATCAAGAGAAACTTTTTCAAATTGAATCTCACGTAATTTCCAGTTGTTATAAACGCTTAGTGAAATGATTTTTTCAGCCACTTCCTGTGTTCCTGTAAAAGTAATCTGCACTTTTTTTGGTGAAAGAAATACGGCATTTGTAACTTCAGGAATATCTGTTAAGGCAGAAATAACAGGCGGATTTTCAAAACTTGCTGTTAGTTTATCTGCTTCAATATAATTGTTGAAAGCTTCAAGCGTATCAGAAAAAACCATGTGTCCGTTTTCAATCATTCTGATATCCTGGCAGGTTGCCTGAACTTCAGAAAGAATGTGTGAAGAGAATATTACGGCTTTGTCTTTTGATATTTTTTTGATTAATTTTCTAACTTCAAGAATCTGGTTAGGGTCAAGTCCATTGGTTGGTTCATCCAGAACAACCAATTTTGGTTCGTGAATAATGGCCTGCGCAATACCAACACGTTGTCTGTAACCTCCGGATAAGTTTCGAATTAATCGGTTGCTGAAATGTGCAATACCGCATTGTTCTTTGGCTTTCTCTAAAGCATCTTTTAAATCTTCCTTTTTTACATGACGCAGTTGTGCACAGTGAATCAGGTATTCATTTACTGTTAAATCTAAATGCAAAGGCGGTGTCTGTGGTAAAAAACCAATTAGTTTTTTGGCTTCAACAGGATTTTCTTTCAGATTAATTCCATCAATAAAAATGTTTCCTTTAGTTTGATTTAAAACGCCGCAAAGGATATTCATGGTGGTTGATTTTCCTGCGCCATTAGATCCTAAAAGACCTAAAATTCTATTTGTTTTAATTTCAAAACTAATATTTTGTATTGCCCAATCCTTACTATATTGATGTGACAAGTCCTCAACTCTTACAATTGTTGTTTCCATAGTGTTTTTTAAAATCACAGGAATGTATTTTTTCAAACACATTCCTGCGTTACTTTTAATATTTAGTATCCTGAATTTTGGTTTAAGAAGGGATTAGAACGAATAGCAGGTTCTGGTATTGGATATAAACTATCTGTAGTTTTCCAGATTTTGTCGGTTAAAACAGAGAGTGTTTCATCTGTTTTTCCAGTTCTTTTAAGATCAAACCATCTGTGTCCATTTTCTGCAAAAAATTCACGCTGTCTTTCAAGAGCAATTAAATCCAGAAGCTGGTTTGGATCTGTTAAAGTGGTATTATCAAGTAAAGCTCTGTTTCGAATAGCATTAATATCTTGCTGCGCTCCGGTAATATCGTTTAATTTTACTCTGGCTTCGGCTCTTATTAAATACAACTCAGCCAGTCTAAGTACTGTAGAACGTTCAATAGGCGATGCTGTAAATCTATTTTTGTATTTAGTTGGTGCAATTCCTATAAATACACCCTGAGCATTTGTTATATTTCTTGTCCATTTTGTTTTTCTGTCATCACCGGTTTCAAATAGTGCATTTCCTTTTCTTAATAAAAAAACAGCTGTATTGGCATCTAAAAACACCGATGATCCTTCGTAAGTATAGTTAACGTTAAAATAGGGAATTTGCAGAATAGCTTCGTCATTATCTGAAATAAACGGACTATTTGTTGGTGATAAATCTGTAATTAGTTCATAAGTTCCAGTTTGGCTTAATACAGCAGATGCATGAGTTGAGGCTTCACTCCATTTTCCTGAATAAAGATTTACTCTTGCTAATAAAGCTTCTGCAGCCCATTTTGTTGCTCTGATTCTTTCGTCATCATAATTTGTATAATCTGTTGGAAGATCTTTTGAGGCATCGGTTAAATCAATAATAATTTGTGCATAAACAGCTTCTTGAGAAGATTGCGGCAATAAAGCAGAAACATCAATATTGGTAGTCAGTACCAAAGGAACATTTTCCCACAAATTAGTCAAATTAAAATGAGCATAAGCTCTTAGAAATTTAGCTTCGGCAATGCACTGTCTACTTTTAACAGCATTAAGCGTAGTACTTTTGCTAACACCTTCTATAACATTGTTAGCATTATAAATAGTTTTGTACAGTTCGCCCCACATTCCGTTAATAGAACTATCGGTTTCAGGTATTTCATTAGTACCATAAATTGTCGGAATACCATTTGTTCGTACCAATTCATCTGATGTCTGACCAAGAATAGAATGTATCTGATTGTAATAAAATCCAGCTACCATGCTTTGGTAAATTCCGTTTACAGCAGCTTCGGCCGTTGGATCTGAACCATAAACGGTATTTGATGATAACTGATTGCTAGGAAGATCAACATCAAGTGCAGCATCGCAGCTCGTAAATCCAATTAAAAGAAATGACGAAAATATATAGATATATTTAGTAGAAATATTTTTCATGATGAGTAGAATTAAAATGTAAACTGAGTTCCAAAAGTTATCGTACGCAATGGAGGTAATGCTAGACCTTGTGTTTCCGGATCAAGTCCTTTGTATTTAGTAAACGTTACCAGGTTTTGTCCCTGTATTGAAAGGCGAATTCCCTGCAAATATTTCTTGGTTGCCACATCTAAAGGGATTTGATAAGAAGCACTTACATTTTTAAGTTTTATATAAGATGCATCGATTATAGAAGCATTTGATCCCATATAATTAAAGAAACTGTTTTGATAACCAGAGCTTAAAATATTTCCCTGAGCTAAATAATCGTTATACTCATCTACCTGAAAATTAGCTGTTGAATACGGATAACCTGGTTGTGCTCCGGTAGAAGTCATTAAAGTTGTTCCTTCCTGTTTTACAAACTGGAACAAAAAGTCAAGTGTGAAATCTTTATAACTTATTGTATTAGATATTCCTCCGTAGTATTTAGGATAAGTTGGTCCCGCATATTTTCTATCTCCTCTACCAGTTTGGGCAAATCCGGTAGAGATTCTTCCGTCTGCGTTTACATCTTCAAATTGAGCAATTCCAGCATCATTTACACCTGTAAAATTGTACAAATATCTGCTGCTTAAAGGGTTTCCAATTACATATTGAGAGTAATAGCTGGTAAACTCTATACCAGGAAATGATACTAGTTTATTTGAATTGGTTGAAATATTGAAAGCAGTAGACCAATTGAAGTTCTTAGTACGAATATTAGTTGTACCCAACGTAAATTCCCATCCTTTATTTTCAACTTCTGCTGGTAAATTTGCAGTATAAGTTGTAAAACCTGCCTGAGCGCTAAGAGTATAGTTTACTAATTGATTACTGGACGTATTTTTATAATAAGCAGCAGTAAAAGAAATACGATCGTTAATGAAACTTAAATCCAGAGCTGCTTCAAATTTCTTTGTTAATCCCCATTTAATATTAGGATTTTGAATTCTGGCCGCAGTCATCGAAGCATTTCCATTGCCGTAAGTACGAGTATCAAAAGTATCAGCGTATTGATAATTGTCAATGTCGTCACTTCCTATTTCTCCATAACTAGAGCGAAGTTTTCCAAAACTTAACACTGGAATATTTTTCATGAAATTTTCCTGAGTAAATATCCAGGCACCACCAACAGAACCAAAATTTCCAAAACGATTATTTGCTCCAAATTTAGAAGAACCATCTCTTCGAAAGTTAACATTCAAAATATATTTATTGGCAATATTATAGTTTATCCTGCTGAAAAGAGAAATGTATTTATACTCTGTACTACCATTGATAGCCGTTATGTTTTCTGCGGTTGCTAAGTTTCCAATTAAATTGTCTGAACTGTAACCGTTTGAGCTTACATACGATGGCATCTCTGATTTTCTGTTCTGCCATGAACCTCCAACAAGCGCCGTAAGATTTCCTTTCCACAATTCAGTTGTATAATTCAATTGTGGTTCAACAGTAAAATTATTGGTGTTATTTGTTGAAACAGTATACGATCTTTGAAAGTTCATTTCGCCGCCGCCAGCTTCGGTATAAACATGATTACTTGCTGATCCCGGCATGAATTGTTTGGTCTGCATTTGAGCTCTTCCGTATCCAAGATCTGTTTTAAAAGAAAAACCTTTTGCAATTTCATACTGCAGATTAAAACTTGTTATTAAGTTAATTCCTTTATCATCAACTCTTTTCTCTAAAGCAGCAAGCGGATTAATATCACTAAAGTAATCAGGAGACCAGTAATAACTGCCGTCTGCATTGTACAACGGACGGTTTGGAGCTGTACCAACTGCATAAGTTGTGATATCAAAAAATGGAAGTTTATTATTATCTGCAGCAAAAATTACAGAAGCTCCTACTTTTAATTTTCTATCTAATGTACTATGATTGATATTAAAATTAGTTGAGAATTTATCATAGCTGAAATCTCCCGGAACAACAGTAGTTTCTTTATGGTATGCACCGCTTAATAGAAAATTAGTTGTCTCATTTCCACCTTTTAAAGAGGCTGAATAATTATTGAAATTTGCTGTGCCTCCTATTAATTTTTTCTGCCAATTCGTATAGGCATTTGGATCCCAGTCTACAAGAGCAATACCGTTACTGTCATTTGATGCAGTATCGCCATTATTGTTTAATGCTGTTTGAAGCATATTTAAATATGCAGGCGTGTCTAATGTTTTGGTAAAATGTGCTACTTCAGAAACTCCAGAGTTGGTGGTTATGGTAAACTCTGTTTTCCCGGTTTTCCCTTTTTTAGTAGTAATAAGCACGACACCATTTGCTCCTCTGGAACCGTAAATTGCTGTTGCATCGGCATCTTTTAATATTTCGATGCTTTCTATATCATTTGGATTAATAATATTTAGCGGACTTGTTGATTTTTGTGCTCCTCTAATAACATTTTGATCCTGTACTTGCTGCTTAATGTCATCACCAATATACGGAACACCATCAACGATATAAAGAGGAAGGTTACTGCCTTCAATAAAGTTTCTGCCACGAATGCTGATGTTCATGTCGCTTCCTGCGTAACCAGAAGTTTGTGTTACAAAAACTCCAGGCGCTCTTCCTTGAAGAGTTTGTAAAATATTAGTTACAGGTTGTTTTGCAATATCTTCAGACGTAATTTTTACTACAGATCCTGTTGTTGTTCTTCGGGTGGTTGTACCGTAACCAATAACAACGATTTCATCTAATTTAGCTAAATCAGGCTGCATTTTAATGGTAACAGAAGTCTGGTTTTCAACTGTTATTTGTTGCGTTTTATATCCTAAATAAGACAATTTAAGCACGTGTTTTCCAGATGTAAGCTCAATGTAAAATTGCCCGTCAAAATCTGAAATTCCTTGTTTATTACCTCCTACAATTAATACAGAAACACCAGGCAGCGGTTGTCCGTTTTCATCCAGAACTTTACCGGTAAGCATATAATTAACTTCTTCTTCATTTTTTGTTTGAGAAGTATTTGCAGCATTTTTAGCAGTTTCTTTTTTATAAATCACAACATTCTTGTCTACTTGTTTGTAGACAAGATTACTGCCTTGAAATACATTGTCTAAAATCTCACTTACACTTCGGCGTCCTCTTGGTGTATTGACTTTTGGAAAATCTTTTATGATTTGCGGCTGATAAGCGAACAGCAGTCCCGTTCTGTTTTCTATGGTTTTAAATAAAGTTTTAATATCCTGATTATGAAGCTCAATGTCAACAGATATTGATTCTAAATTCTGACCGCTCATTTCGGTTGCAAAGACCATATGAGTACCACAGGTCAATAAGAAAATGTGGAATAAACTGATTCGCATGATCATAATTGTTTTTTTTGACAAACGGAAAAATGAGGATTTCTTTTCCCTGTCAAACATGGTTGTTTTACAGCGTAATTTCATAAATTTGCATGTTTTTAATGGTTACTGGATTAATTATTAAGAATCTTGGCCATCTGGTGTAGGAGCTGGATGGCTTTTTTATTTTAGTTTTTTGGTTAATTGTTTTTTTTTAAAGGTTAATATTCTATTTTTAAAAGCTTTCTAAGTAGGAGGTTAGATCGCTTTGTCTCTTCATTAATTTATTCACAGCCTTTGCCTTCAATAACAACTGCTCCGGCTTTGTTGTAACGATATTCAGTTTCAATAACACTGCAGATTACTTTTAAAACATGATCAAGATCTTCTTCATTTAAGAAACTTGCCGTTATTCTGCATTTGTTAATCTTCTCATTTGAAATTAAAATCTGCACTTTATATTTTTGAGAAATTAACGAAACAGCTTCCTGCATATTAAGATCATCCAGAATCAGGTAATTGCTTTTCCATTCGGTTACAATGGCTGCGCTTATATTATTTTGCTCATAACTCAAAGTGTTTTTATCTACTTTAATCTGCTGGTTTGGAGTAATTACGCCGTACACTTTCTCAGTGTCTCCAACCTGAACTTTACCTCGGGTAACCGTAACTTCAATACTTTTAGAAGAATTTTGGGCATTGATGTTAAAAGCCGTACCTAAAACTTTAGTCTGTACTTTACCCGTATGTACTATAAAAGGTTTTTCTTCATTTCTTTTTATGTCAAAAAAAGCTTCTCCGGTAAGTGTAACTTCACGTGTTTTATTGTTAAAAGAATTTTGATCGTATTTTAAACTGCTGTTTTCGTTTAAAAGAACCGTACTTCCATCCGGAAGATGAACCAATTGCTTTCCGCTGAAATCAATTAAAGAGTTTTCGGCAGTTAAAGTCTGTTCAACAACAGGAACTGGCAAAGTATTTTTTTGCTGAAAAAAGAAATTATTACCAATAGCAATCAAAGCAATAATACTGGCAGCAGCGACGATGATGCGTACCATTTTTTTACTGCTTCTTTTATGAGGTTCCAAAGTCACCACTTTTGGCTCGGTTACAGGTTTAGATAAAATATATTTCAGGATATAATCTCCCTGCTCTTTATCTAATACCTTAGAAGCATCGTTATCTTTAAGCATCAAATGAATTTTTTCTTTTATAAAATCATCATGATTGCCTTGTTCAATAATCTCCATCATTTTTTGCTGCTCGATTTCGGAGAGATTATTTTGCAGATAACTTTGAAATAATTCTTCAAATTTGTTTTGCTGCATTGTTTGTAAATTAAGTTAGTACTTGTTTGTAAATGATAAATTGGGGTCAGTTATTTTTTTTTTGAAGAACCCTGCAGTTTGTTGGGGTAAACCAGTAATTGCAATGATCTTTATTATGAAGACGATTGAAAAATAGGGAGGGAGTAGTCGAAAGTAAAAAAAATGTAAAAAAAACGTAAAAAAATAGCCAGAGATCTTTTTTTGAAAGAAAAAACTTTAAAGTTTATATTTTAAAAAATAGAAGCAATGTCATGAACATATTCATGTAAGGGGAAATTTTGACGCGTACAAACTTTAAAGCTTGGGACATATGTTTTTTTACGGTTTCTGTAGAAATGCCCAAATCTTCACCAATTTTTTGATGGCTTAAGCCTTCCCATTTCGCCATTTTGTAGATTTTTTGCTGCTGGGGAGGAAGCTGCTCTACAATTTCGTTTAGAATAACGGCATACTGCTGTTCTTTAATCTCAGTATCAGTATCGTTTGCAGAAGCATTTTGATACTCCATATCAGAGACTAAACTGGAATCTCTTGCAATTTTTTTAAGCGTATCGAAAATATGATTGCGCGAAATGATAAAAAGATAGTTTTCGAAATGAGTAATTTCAGCTAAATTCTTCTGATTCTGCCAGACTTTTAAAAAGACATCCTGTACAGTTTCTTCTGCTAAAATCTTTGATTTTGTTATTTTAAATGCAGTGCCAAAAACAACATTTTTGTATTCATTATACAGCTTCGTAAAAGCCAGTTCGCTTCCCTGAGACAACTCGTACAAGAGTCTGCTTTGATCGGAACTGAAATTTGATGACATGGCTTAGAATATTGTGTTGCTTTTGACAATATTATTACTTTTTTGAATATATGCGTTATTTTAATGTAAAATAATTGATAGAAATATGGTTTCGGTAATATTATGCAAGAAATATTTCATGATTTTTAAAAAATTAATGAGCATTTTGTAAATCAGCTAAAAGTACTATTTTGTGTACAAAGAATGTAAAAAAGACATATTTCAGATTCAATTTTACATAAAAAAGCCTTTAAAAAATTGATTTTAAAGGCTTTTCTAAATTTCAAAAAGGAAAATATTATTTATTCATTTTCACTTTATGTCCATACAAACCAAACGATAAAATAATAACAAAACAAACCAGCGGAATGATATATCCAGCCTGAATATCATCATGTTTCATATCAATTAATGTTCCCATTGCATAAGGAAGAATTGCTCCGCCCACAATTGACATTACCAGCCACGAAGAACCTGTTTCAGTATTCGATTTTAAACCAACCAATCCTAAAGAAAAAATAGTTGGAAACATAATCGACATAAAAAATCCGATACCTCCTAAAGCATAAATTATATAAATTCCTGATCCGTAAATAGCTACTAAACAAAGAAAAGCACTTATTATACAATATATTGATAGTAAAATATAATCTTTAATGAACTTCAAAAAGAAAGTTCCGCTAAATCTTCCCATCATAAATAAAAAACCATAAATACCTAAATAATAAGCGGCCGTTTTTTCATCTAAACCAGCTTCTTTCTGTGCTATTCGTACAAAAAAACTAGTTACACAAACTTGTGCGCCTACATAAAAAAATTGTGCGACAACTGCCCAACTCAAATGTGAAAATTTTAAAACTGAAAAGAATCCTGGTTTAGGTTCAGTTTCTGTCTGTTGAGATTTCATGGACGGTAAGTGCATAAAATAGAAGATTACAGCAACTAAAACCAAAATGCTTCCTAAAATAATATACGGTAATTTTACAGACGAGGCTTCTTCTAAAAGATATGTTGCTTTTGCTGCTTCTGACATGGATGCCATTTGTTCTGGAGTGTGATTAACCCCTGAGAGTATAAATACGCCTCCTAATAATGGAGCTAATGTTACTGCTAAGCCATTAAAAGAAGCAGCTAAATTTAATCTGGTAGAAGATGATTCAGCTGGTCCTAGTATAGCGGCATACGGATTAGCGCTTGTTTCCAGAATTGTTAAACCACAGCCGATAATAAATAAAGCAAGTAAAAAAAGTTCGTACGTTCTATTATTTGCAGCGGGTACAAATAAAAAAGCTCCCGCTGCAAAAACTAATAGCCCCGTAATGATACTGTTTTTGTAACCTATTTTTTTTATAATAATTCCCGCAGGAATTGCCATTATAAAATAGGCAAAAAAGATAGAAGTATCAATCAATGTAGATTGTCTGTTATTTAATTCACACGCTTTTTTTAAATGAGGAATTAAAATACCGTCAAGGCCATGCGCCATTCCCCAAAGGAAAAATAAGCTGGTAATTAAAATAAATGGCAGAAGATAGTTGGTTTTTCCGCCCTCGTTTGGCACTTCGTGAAGATCGCCTGTTTGGTTTGTTACTTGCATTTATTAGTTTTTTTAAGGTTCTAAGGTTCTGAGGGACAAAGGTTCAAAGGTTTTTTTACCACTAAGTTTCTAAGATGTAAAGTTTTTAAATCTCAGCATCTTAGAAACTTAGTGCCTTAGAACCTTTTTTTTACCAGTAATAAGTGGTCACATACCAAAACCACTTCACCTCTTTGGTTAATGATTTCGACATGTTCTGTTACGGTTCCCATTTCTGGATTTTTGGCTTCTCCTTTTTCTGAAATGGTGATTTCAGAATGAATTGTATCGCCAATATGAACTGGTTTTACAAAACGCATTTTATCATATCCTCTTGAAAAAGCCTCAGGATTTATTTCAGAAGCAGTTAATCCGATACCAATAGCAAAAACCATAGTTCCGTGAGCAATACGCTGTCCGAATGGCTGTGTTTTGCACCATTCTTCATCCATGTGATGCGGGAAAAAATCTCCCGTGTGTCCGGCATGAACCACAAAATCGGTTTCTGTAATAGTTCTGCCTAATGTAACTCTTTTATCTTCAAGTTGATAATCTTCAAAAAAGGTTGATTTGAAATACATAGTTTTTTGTTTTTTTATTTAACCATATAAGTGATATAAGATAATTTAAGCGGTGCGTTGAGTTTAAGAGTGCTTATTTTAATTCATAAAAGCTTTGCTCAAAATGATTTAAATGAACTTATATTACTTATATGGTTTAAATTTTTATTTTACTTTTCACACAAAGTGATTAAATGAACTTATATCACTTATATGGTCTAAATTTTTATTTCTACTTTTTACACAAAATGATTAAATAAACTTACATCACTTATATGGTTTAAATTTTTATTTTACTTTTCACACAAAGTGATTAAATGAACTTACATCACTTATATGGTTTAAATTTTTATTTCTACTTTTTACACAAAGTGATTAAATAAACTTACATCACTTATATGGTTTAAAAAATTATAGTTCAGTGAGCGAAATACCTCCATTGTTGTTGCTGATGTAGCAAGCTTCAACGACTTTCATAGTGTCTAAAACGTCCTGAACGCTTGCCAGTAATTTAGAGTCTGAGCCTTCTTTAAAGCGCATTAAATTTGACATTGTTCCAATGAAAGCTTCTGGAAACCATGAACCTTCAAGGTCAATTTTTTTCCATTCGTATTGACCGTTTTCATCTTCAATTGCATATTCAAAAATGTCAGGAAGTCCGTCAGGATAATTCATTAATAAACCCATTTTGGCTTTGATGGCGCCTTTTGTTCCTTCCCATTTAATGTAACTTTCTTCGTGATTTGGGCCAAAATGATGATCGTGATTCGTATTGATCACAACATGTTTATCTTCGCCATAATCTAAAATAATCGTAGAACGGCTCGATGATAATTTTTTAAGCGGATGTTTGGCTGTTTTTGCCATCACACTTTTGGGATTTCCCAGAAACGATCGAATGGAATCGATATAGTGAACACTGTGAAAAAGAATTTCCAATCTAGGATGTTCCTTAATCAGCGGAAACAATTCCCACGGCGTGTTTACTGTTACTTTAAATTCAAAATCATATAAATCGCCTAGTAAACCTTCACTAATTAAATATCTCGCCGCGCTTACAAAAGGTGAAAATCGAAGCTGAAAATTGATAGCAGCAACAAGGTTCTTTCTTTCGCAGACTTCTACAATTTCTCTTGCCTGAGCCAAATCATTTCCCATTGGTTTCTGAATCAAAACGGCTGCTCCGTCAGGCAATTGTTCCAATATTTCGATATATTGATCTGGCAGAACCGTAATATCATAAACCGCATTTGACGGCGCATTTTTTACAGCTTCCGCAACGTTTTCAAAAACATGTTGAATTTCAAATTCTTTGGCTAAATCGTATGCCTTTGCAATCGTTCTGTTGGTAATGCCAAAAACCGTAAAGCCAGCCATTTTATAAGCGGGTAAGTGTGCATCTTTTACAATACCGCTTGCGCCGATAATGATAATTGGCTTTTTTGTTTCGGGCAGTAAAGGTTTATAGGGAATATTCATTTTGTGCTATTTTAAGTCCAGTTAGCGCCGCAAACTTTGTCAAAGTTGACTACACCTAATCAGTTCGTTAATTTTTCAATATTTTTCTGTGTTTGTTCTAAAAGTATTTTCGACGGAATATCCGTTTCTATCGCTTTTAACACCATTTGATCTATCAATTCGGCTGCTTTTGGCCAAATTGGTGTTTGTGGTAAAGTCAAAGCATTTTCATGCAGCATTTCCAGTTTATGATAATAGGGAATGGTTTTATTGATTTCGGCATCATTCCAAGTTGATTTTCGGCATCCAATTCCACCTTCGGTTGTCAATAATTTATCACTTTCAGCAGTTGTTGCAAATCGTAAAAAATCATAAGCGAGTGCTTTATTTTTACTTCCAATGCCAATTGTATAAAGCCAATATACATTTAATGAAGCCGTCTTATGTTTTTCATCGTGCGGTAATTCTGTAATATCCACTTGGCCTTTTACTTTCGATTCCTCGATTACTTCACACATCGAAGCAAATCCAAACCAGTTAATTGCCATTGCAGCTTGCCCTTCGGCGAAAGCCATTCCAGCTTCAACAGAACCAAAATTCTTTGAACCCGGATGAACCGTATTTGTATCGTTAACAATTTTTCTGTAATAATCTAAAGCTGCAGCAGCTTCATTATGATTGATGTTTATTTTGTTTTGATGATCTAAAAGAGAGCCGCCTCGTGTCCATAACTGCAGGCAGAAATCAAAAACCATATTATGACCGTCAGGATAATTGGCAAAAACACAGCCGTATGAATTGCTTTCAGGTCTATTAAAAAATGTGGCTATTTGGGTGAATTGCTCCCAGTTTTTGGGAGGGAACAATTCGTAACCAAATTGTTTCTTAAAGTTTTCTTTTTCAGTTAAATCTTCAAATAAATCTTTTCTGTAAATCAGGCACTCCGGTCCATCATGAAAAGGAAGACCGTAAATACTTCCATTAACCTGCTGTAGGTTTAACAGTGATTGATGCCAGCCTTCAGGATAATCCTGTGGTGGATTTTGATCGATAAAAGAAGTTAAATCCAGAACTGCTTTTTCATTCGCAGCATCAAAAATCCAATCGGTATTTAAGTGCGCAATATCCCATTTTCCGGTTTTTAAACCTTTATTGGTAATGGTTTCTTCATATAGATCGTGCAATTCCATAGAAACCATTTCAACCTCAATCTGAATATTGTTTCTCAGACAAAAGCCATCCCAAAGTTTTTGCAGTGTACTTTCAAAAGGAGAAAATTTTCTAACAGCGATTCTAAATTTTTCCATATCTATGCTATAAATTCTTTTATAATTCGCTCGTTATCTTGTCCTAATTTTGGAGAACCTTTACCAGATGTAAAATTTTCGCCGTCAATTTTTATAGGACATCTTGTAGTTTTATAGGAGTAACCGTCGAGCATTTCAACTTGCTGTGTAAACTCCAAAACTTTAAAACCATCTTCTCTAAAAAGCTGTTCATAGTTTAAAACTCCCGCACACCAAATATCTGCCGGTTCTAAAATATCCAGCCAAAACTGCGTTTCCTGTGTCAATAGGTGAGAAGCCAGAATATTTTTTATTTCATCTCTAAGCGTAAATTTATTCTCCGGAAATTGCAATAATTCATCGCATTTAAGCAGTGAAGCCAAAACTGGAATAGATCCCATTGCCAAAGCCAGATAACCATTTTTAGTTTGATAAATTCCGTATGGCGCGCCTAAATAAGCGTGTGCATTATTGGTTTTAGTTCTAACGGGTAATTCACCGCCATCATTAAAGAATGTCGTAATCGTTTCAAACTGAAAATCAAAAGCAGATTCCAGCATACTTACCTGAACCGTTCCGCCCATATTTTGTGTTGCTTTTCGATATAAAGCGGCTAAAATTCCTTGTGCTAAATGCGCACCCGCAAGCATATCTACAATCGACAATCCCATTGGTACGGGACCATCTTCCTGATTACCGCTCAGCCAAGTCAGAGCAGTTAATGATTGTAATAATAAATCCTGTCCCGGTAAATTTTTAAGTTCAGGATGATTTCCAAAACCTGAAATCGAAGCATAAACGACAGTTGGATTTATCGCTTTTACATCATCATAACTTAAACCAATGCGCTCCATAACTCCTGGCCTGAAATTATGCATGACAACATCGGCTTTTGCCAATAATTTTTTTAATTTTTGAAGTTCTTCCGGTTGTTTAAAATCAATGGCAAACGATTCTTTATTTCTGTTTATGGTATGAAAAACAGACGATTCGCCGTTCATGATTAAGTCAGAAGTATATAAGGTTCTGCAAATATCGCCAGTTCCCGGTTTTTCAATTTTTATAACGCGCGCTCCCATATCGGCCAACCGAAGACTGGCCGACGGACCCGAAAGAAACTGACTAAAATCTACTATTAAATAATCTTCTAAAGGTTTCATTTTTTTGTTTATTCGTTGAATCGTTTATTTGTTTAATCGTTACTTAATACGATCAGCGAATAAATTCTTCTTG
The DNA here is from genome assembly GCF_024171645.1 of Flavobacterium sp. HSC-32F16. Lineage (GTDB taxonomy): Bacteria > Bacteroidota > Bacteroidia > Flavobacteriales > Flavobacteriaceae > Flavobacterium. The sequence continues at coordinate 163,212 of NZ_JALKAC010000006.1, forward strand.
TATTGCTAAATTATCTTCGCCCACTTTTGGAGCTGCTTTTGAGCTGCTTAAAATTTTACCGTCTAGTTGAATCGGGCTTCGGGTTGTAACCAAAGTTTCTCCGTCTGAATTTTTTACGGTTTGTTTTAAGTTTAATTCCTTTACAAATGGCTGTTGGTCTAAAGTTTCATAATTCAAAACTTTTCCTGCCCAAATGCCTTGTTTTTGAAGCAATTCTAACCAATAATCTGCTTTTTGTTCAGCTAATTTATTGGCTAAAAGAATTCTGATTTCGTCTCTTTTTTCAAACCAAAGAGGTTTAGCAGCATATTGATTTAAATCGACTCCAAGCGTATTTCCTATAAAAAGTAAATCACCCATTGCAAGCGAAATATAATCGTCTTGTGTTTTGTAAACGCCGTAAGGCGCACTTAAAAAAGCGTGTGCACTTCCTTTAATATCGCCTCTTTCCGGCTGTTGTCCGCCATCGTTTACGAAAGAAGTAATGGCTTCAAACTGAACATCCAAAATAGATTCCAGTAAACTAACTTCAACCAAAACACCTTTTCCGGTTTTGGCTCTTTTCAATAATGCTGCTAAAATTCCCTGTACGAAATGATTACCGCACATTAAATCGGCGACAGCCAGACCAAACGGAACTGGTCCCTGACTTTTTCGTCCGCTAAGCCAGCTTAAACCCGAAAGAGACTGCAAAAGCAAATCCTGTCCCGGTTTTTTTGCCCAAGGACCTTTATCACCGTAACCTGTTATCGTTCCGTATATTATCTTCGGGTTTATGGTAAGCGTTGTAGTATAATCCAATCCGATTTTTTTCATCACGCCCGGTCTGAAATTATGTGTCATAATATCAGCCTTTTCGATTAGTTTTTTAATTAAAACCAAATCGTCAGGATTTTTTAAATCGGCTGCAAAAGATTCTTTATTTCTGTTAATCGTATGAAACAAAAGACTGCTGTCATCAACAAAAAGATCTTTAATGCTTAATTGTCGGCAGGCTTCGCCTTTTACGGGACGTTCGATTTTTATCACTCTCGCACCTAAATCGGCTAACTTTAATCCGGCAGAAGGACCCGCCAAAAACTGGCAGAACTCTAATACAATTAATCCTTCTAATGGTTTCATGAATTTTGCAGTTTTAAGGATTTAGCATAAAGTGCATTCAATGCATCTAAAACCAGTTCTTCGTCACCGCCATTCATTAAATAATCACGAACTACATCGCCCGCATGATCCTGAAAATACATGTGTCCGGAATATCTTGGTCGTAGAAAAGCTCTTTCTAAAGCGGGTAAAGTATTTTTAAAATAATTGTTGGTTATAGAATTGATTCGGTCATTTTTCCAGGCTTGTAAATGTCCCGGCTGGCCTCCGTTATCGGCAAAAATATTCTGCTGTACCTGAGACGAACCCGTAAATTCAGCATAACGAATCGCTTCGGGAATATGCTTGCTGAATGAAGAAACTGCTAATCCTGTTCCGCCAAGAGAACTTATCATAGGCGCATTATTCAGTTTAACCAAATCATAAAAATGAAGCAGATTTTTGCTGTATCCGGCTCTTGAATAATTAGAATATCCGTAAGCAAAAGGGCAGTAGGCAATTTCATCTGAATTGACCATCGCTTCGTAAACCTGAATAGGATTTCGGTTAAAGTTAGCCGGATCAATTAATTGTGCTAATTCACGAAACATCTGCAAAGCTTTTTTTCCTGTTTCTACAGAAATAACTTTTTCTTCAGACTGAAACGGTGCTTCGCTTAAACTGCAGCAAAACATATAAAAACTCATTAAAACATCAACCGGAATTCCGGCAAATGCAACCAGTCCTTTTTTGGCTAAAGCCAATAAATCGTCATATGTCTGAGGCACTTCAAGTCCCTTTTTTTCTAAAATATCCAAACGTGCTGCAGCAACCGGAGTAGCGGCATCTATTGGCAAAGCCCATAATTTATTGCTAAAAACATAACTCCCGTATGATTTACCAACGGTATTTATTTCCTGATCTTTAATATAATCGGCAGGCAGATAATCAGAAAGTGGGAGGATAGCATTTGTATGTGCTCCAAAACCTGTCCACGGATGATCGATAACCAATAAATCAAATCGTTTTGCTAAATCTTCGATAGAAGCATCTGCAAATTCTTGTAAACTTCTTTTCTCCCAGGTAATTTCGATATCCGGATTTAACTCGGTAAAGCGTTGTGCCGTTGCAACCATAGGTAATAAACCTCTTGTATGATTCCACGTTATGCCTTTTAATACTGCCATTTTTCTTGAATTATGTATTTGGAAAATAATAAATGTAAAAAATACAATTACAAAATTATAAATAAGATTGAATTGAGCAAGAAAATGTAACTTTTTACATTGATTTTTTTGATAAAACTTTTAAAGTAGGCTAGTTTTTTTACAAAGCGAATAAAAAATGTTATAATTTATTAAAGAATGATCATTTTATTATATTAGTATAAAAATAAAATGCAAATATTGTTTTAATCGATTACATTTGTAATTGTGCTTTTTACATTTATTATTTGCATGAAGATGTGGAAGCCTTAAATTTGAATTCTATAATACTAAATACCATTTAAAATGTTTTCATTACAAAATAAAAAAGCAGTCATAACAGGAGGCGGAAGCGGAATTGGAAGAGCAATTGCTGCCTTGTTTGCCAAACAGGGAGCAGAAGTTCATATTATTGATTTATCTATTGAAAGTGCACAGGATGCTGTTGACGAAATTAAAAATGCTGGAGGAAATGTGTTTTCGTATGCGTGTAATGTTTCCAGTCAGGCTGATGTTAAAGCGACTTTTGAAAAAATTGGAAATATCAATATCTTAATAAATAATGCCGGAATTGCGAATGTTGGAAAAGTTGACACAACTTCTGAAGCTGATTTTGACCGTGTAATGGATGTAAACGTAAAAGGTGTTTACAACTGTTTGTTTGCAGCGATCCCACAGTTCCGACTTTCAAATGGCGGTGTGATTTTAAACATGGCCTCAATTGCGGCGTGGGTGGGAATCTCAGACCGATTTGCTTATTCAACTGCAAAAGGAGCTGTAATGGCGATGACTTTATCTGTAGCCAGAGATTATTTAAGTGAAAATATCAGATGTAATTCTATTTCTCCGGCAAGGGTTCATACGCCTTTTGTTGACGGATTTATCTCTAAAAATTACGCTGGAAAAGAAGAAGAAATGTTCGAGAAATTGTCTAAATCACAGCCAATTGGCCGTATGGGAAAACCGGACGAAATTGCCGCTCTGGCTTTGTACTTATGCAGCGAAGAAGCAGGATTCATCACCGGATGCGATTACCCAATCGACGGAGGATTTATTAAACTGAATAATTAATTGAAGGTTCTGAGGTTCTAAGATTCTAAGGTACTAAGGCTTTTTAGCATCTTAGAATTTTACGATTCGTTTTACCTGACAGGTTTTTAAAACCTGTCAGGTATAAACAGGAAAACCTCAGAACCTTAGAACCTCAGTACCTTAGTAACTTTTAAAAAAATATATACAATGAAATTAATACGTTTTGGAGAAATCGGAAAAGAAAAACCAGGAGTTTTAATTAATGAAAAAAGATATGATGTTTCTTCTATCGTTTCAGACTTCAACGAAAGCTTTTTTGAAGAAAATGGTTTAGAAAAATTACAAAAAGCATTAGAAAGCAATCCTTCTTTGCCAGAAGTTGATGCGAGTGTACGTTTGGGATCTCCGGTTGCGAGACCTTCAAAAATAATCTGTATCGGATTAAACTATGTGGATCACTGCAAAGAAACAGGCGCTCCAATTCCAACAGAACCAATCATCTTTTTTAAATCAACAACTTCTTTATGCGGTCCGGATGATGATGTAATTATTCCAAAAAACAGTGTAAAAACCGACTGGGAAGTGGAATTAGCATTTGTAGTAGGCAAAAAAGCAAGTTATGTTGAAGAAGCAGAAGCTTTGGACTACGTTGCAGGTTATGCATTATTGAATGATTACAGCGAAAGAGAATTTCAAATTGAGCGCGGCGGACAATGGGCAAAAGGAAAAGGCTGTGATACATTTGCGCCTCTTGGACCATTTTTGGCAACGAAAGATGAAGTAAAAGATGTTGATAATTTATCGATGTGGCTGAGCGTAAACGGTAAAAAATACCAAGACAGCAATACGTTGAATCTGGTTTTCAAAATTCCCTATTTAGTACATTATTTAAGTCAGTTTATGACTTTGCTTCCTGGCGATATCATTAGTACAGGAACGCCTCCGGGAGTTGGTTTGGGTATTAAACCAGATCCAATTTACTTAAAAGCGGGCGATGTTGTTGAACTTGGAATTGAAGGTTTAGGTACAAGCAAGCAGACTGCAGTCGCATATAAAAAGTAATTATTTACTCGTTGAGCATAATTATTTAAACATATAGAAACATAGATATTCTATACGTAAAATGATCTATCATTTATTTTAGTATTCTTCTATAAAAAGGAAAAATCTATGTTTCTATGTGTTAAATAAAATTTTCACGAATTCTGTTCTACGGGTAGTTTAAAAAAAATTGGAGATGAAATTTATTGTATGCGAAAAACCGCAGGAATTTAAATTAAAAGAAAAAGAAATTCCGGAACCAAAAGACGGTGAAGCTCTCTTGAAAATAAAAAGAATTGGAATCTGCGGAACTGATATTCACGCTTTTGGAGGTACTCAGCCGTATTTTGAATATCCCAGAATTTTGGGACACGAATTGGCTGCAGAATATGTAAAAGGAAATGCAGCAGGTTTTAAACCGGGTGATAAAGTCACTTTTATTCCGTATTTCAACTGCGGAACTTGTGTTGCGTGTCGAAACGGATTAACAAACTGCTGTGTAAATATCAAAGTTTTTGGAGTTCATATTGACGGCGGAATGGCCGAATATGTTTCGATTCCGGAACAATATTTACTTCACGGTCAGGGATTAGATTATGATGAACTGGCTTTGGTTGAACCATTGGCAATTGCAGCGCACGGAATACGAAGAGCGGCTGTTAAGTCAACTGATACGGTTTTGGTAATGGGAGCAGGTCCAATTGGAATTGGACTGATTCAGTTTGCTAAAATTGCCGGAGCAAAAGTGATCGTAATGGATATCAACGATTACAGATTAAATTTCTGTAAAACCGAATTGAATGCTGATGAAACCATCAATCCCTTAAACGATGATGTAGCCGCAAAACTGGCTGAATTGACTAATGGTGATATGGCTAATGTTGTAATTGATGCTACTGGAAACCAAAAAGTGATGAACAGCGCTTTCAATTATATTTCGCATGGCGGAAGATTTGTTTTAGTCGGGCTTCAAAAAGGTGAATTGAGTTTCAGTCATCCTGATTTCCATAAAAGAGAATCTACTTTAATGAGCAGTCGAAATGCCACTATTGAAGATTTTGAATATGTAATGAAATGTTTGAAAGAAGGTAAAATCGATCCTAAAAAATACATTACGCACAGAACAAGTTTCTCAGAAATGATTACTGATTTCGGACAATTAATTGATCCTAAAAACAATGTAATCAAGGCGTTAATTGAGATAGACTAATTAAGAAATCCGGCAGGTTTTTAAACCTGCCGGGTTTACTGGATAACCTTTAAATAACCACAAAAATGGATTTAAATTTAAAAAATAAAATTGTCGTTGTTTCCGGTTCAGCTGGAAAGGAAGGCAGTATTGGAGAAACAATTATTAACCGAATTGCAGACGAAGGTGCGATTCCGGTTTTGGTTGACAGAAATGCAAGAGGTTTCGCTTACGCGGAAGCTTTCCAAAAAAGAGGAATAGATTCGTTATTTGTGCAGACAGATGTTACTGATCCCGTTGAAATCGAAAATGCTGTAAAAACAATCATAGCAAAATACGGAAGAATCGATGCTGTTATCAACAATGTTGGTGTAAACGACGGTGCAGGTTTAGAGGCGAGCTACGAGGAATTTATGGATTCTTTGAAACTTAATGTAGTAAGTTATTTTTTGTTGGTTAAATATGCGCTTCCGTACTTAAAAGAATCAAAAGGAAATATCTTAAATATTGGTTCAAAAGTAGCTTTAACAGGGCAGGGCGGAACTTCGGGTTATGCTGCTGCAAAAGGCGGCGTTTTAGGTCTTACAAGAGAATGGGCGGTAGATTTAATCCAATTCGGAATCCGTTCTAATGCTATTATTATTGCTGAAAGTTATACTCCTGCATACGAAGACTGGATTAAAACATTGGCAGATGGAGAAACCGTTTTAAAGAAAATCAATAAAAGTATTCCGTTTGAAGGCAGAATGACCAAAACAGAAGAAATTGCAGATACGGCGCTTTTCATTATTTCTGATCGTTCATCTCATACTACAGGACAATTTGTTTTTGTAGATGGCGGTTACGTGCATTTAGATCGTGCTTTAATCAACGATGTAAACTAATTCAGGATGAATAACCGAATTGATTCTCATCAGCATTTTTGGAAATTTGATCCCGTAAGAGACAGCTGGATTGATGAAAGTATGTCGAAAATTCAAAGAGATTTCCTTCCGGAAGATTTATTGCCACTGCTTAAAGAAAACAAATTTTCGGGTTGTGTAGCAGTTCAGGCAAGTCAGTCTGAAGATGAAACCCATTTCCTTGTTGATCTGGCTTCAAAAAATGATTTTATAAAAGGAATCGTTGGCTGGGTTGATCTTCGTGCAGATAATATTTCAGATCGTTTACGTCATTTTTCTTCAAATAAAACCATTAAAGGATTCCGACACGTTATACAAGGTGAAGCTAATGATTTTATGTTTAGGGAAGATTTCCGCAACGGAATTTCAGCTTTAAAAGAGTTTGATTTTACATATGATATTCTGATTTTTCATCGTCAGTTACCAGCAGCAATAAGTTTGGTAAAAGATTTCCCAGATCAAAAGTTTGTGATTGATCATATTGCAAAACCAGATATTAAATCAGGCAGTATAGTTTCGTGGAAAAAAGGAATCGAAGAAATTGCAAAATACGACAATGTATGGTGTAAAATTTCAGGAATGGTTACAGAAGCCGACTGGAAGAACTGGAAACCAGAGGATTTAAAACCGTATTTAGACGTGATTTTTGAAAATTTCCCAGCAGATAAAATACTATACGGTTCAGATTGGCCGGTTCTAAATGCAGCTTCTGATTATAATGAGGTTGTGAAAACTTTAGAAGATTATATTTCGAAGTTTTCTGTTGATGATCAAAATAAGATTTGGTTTGAAAATGCGGTTTCGTTTTATAATTTGAATAAATAATTTTTTAGCCACAGATTAAAATGATTTTCACAGATTTTTTTAATCATTTTAATCCTTTAATCTGTGGCTGAATATATTTTACGCGCAAACTTGTTAAACATAGCCCGTGGTTTCAATTACGGGGACGTAATATTGTCACGCTTCGTATGTGTTCCCGTAATTGAAACCACGGGCTATGTTTGAAGATAGGATAGAATTAAATTAGATGTCGTATGTCTTTGCGAGGAACGAAGCAATCACATTTGCTATATCAAGCTTTGTCGAATATTTTACTGAGATTGCTTCGTTCCTCGCAATGACAAAGCGTTGTGTTTTTACTGTTTCAAAACATCATTTCCAGAATCCCATTTCTTCTGCCAGGCCGGATATTTTTTCAATGCTTTTTCCGGTTTATCGGTATACCATGCATAACCGCTTCTGCGCTCTCGGCTCACTTCTGCAAGAGAATATAAAAGTTCACTGTTTCTGTCTGAGAATAAAGGTTTATGAGATCCTAATTCGTAATATCTCGTCCAGATTGGCGGTGCAGCAGTATCAGTTACTACACGAACATCATTAGTGATTTTTTTGTATTTAGAATCCATTTCCGGAGCCTGAAAACTTTCAACTCTCGTATTGTATATTTTAGAATCCTGAAACCACTTTACAGCACTTTGCACGGAGTTAATTATTTTTTCATTCGGATTATCAATTGCCATTAAAAACAGCACAACATCTACACTTTCTGCATTACAGATACTTGGCGGTTCAAATTTTCTCGCCCACGTTGGTAAAAGCGTAATTTCATCATGCTGCTGACACCAGGCGGTTAATTTTCCGTCTTCTTTAATCTGCATTTTTAAAATACAGTCAATGCCTTTTTCGTAGGATGTAGTTACTTTCTTTCTGATTTTAGGGTCGATAAATGTAAAATCAGGATCATTGTTTACGATCTTTTTCAAAAGATTCATGATACCCATATAAGCGCCGTCATTAAATGTAATATGTCGGCTGTACCCTTTTTCCAGAGGAAAATATTGAGGCCAGCCTCCGTTGCCGTATTGCGCTTCCATGATAAAATCAATTCCTTTTAATGCGCCGTCTTTGTATTTTGCCTCTTTAGTCAAAGTATACACCTGAGCCAGATAATTGACGTGCGTATAAGTCGTTTCATTGTCAAAAGTTGTATGCAGAATTGCTTTGGTTTTAATGACCGTATCGATTTGCTTTGGAGTCAGAATCGCTTTCATATCGTAATTCTTCGGCCATCCGCCATTATTACGCTGAAAGAGCAAAATATTATCAGCAATTTTAGCATAATCCGTTTCCGCATATTGAGGCTGATTTGGAATCGGATTTACGATATTGGTTTTGTCTTTAATATGGTACCAATGGTTGGTGCCGTCAGTAAAAACTTTGGTACTGATTACTAATTTTTCCTCTTTGTTAGTTTGTGCATTCGAATGTAAAAACGAAAATACGCAAAGACTTAAAACAACTGCTTTTGAACTATTGATAAATTTCATTTTGAAATTGTGATTAAAATTTTACAGCTCCTTTTGGAACATCATTTCCAAGAGTTGTCGTTTTTGAAAAATCTAATTTTTTAGAAGAAACCAATTCAATATTTGCGTTTCCTTCACCATTAATATTTACAGCTTTAGCAGATGTAGAATTAAACTCAACATCTTTTAAAGACATATTTTTTACATTGTAAACTTCAAATACATTACTTTCTTTAATATCCAGTTTTGCATTGGTGATTTTGATTCCGTTTGCGTCTATAATCGAAAATCCTTTTTCTGCAGTAACCGTTAAGTTTGAGATTTCGATATTTTCAAGATTCATTTCAGGAAGACCTTGTAAAAATACTGCCTGCTGCGCGCCTTTGATGGTAATGTTTTTAATCGAAATATTTTTAAATTGAGGCGTTTCAACTGTTACAGGCATTGCTTTATTAACGATTTTGTCTCCGCCTTCCTCTAAAGTTTCAGCTATAGATTTTCCTCCATAATACAAATTAAAAGAAATGGCCTGCGATGGAATATCAGTCATAAAAACATCCGAAATAAAGATATTTTCTACAACACCGCCTCTTCCACGTGCACTTTTAAAACGCAAACCAACATCAGTACCCATAAAAGTACAATTTGAAACATGAAGATTTTTTACACCTCCTGACATTTCGCTTCCAACCGTTACACCACCGTGTCCGTGATATACAATATTGTTTCTGACAATAATATTTTCGCACGGAACACCTCTTTCACGCCCGTCTTTATCCTTTCCTGATTTAATACAGATAGCATCGTCACCAACATCAAAACTTGAATTTTCAACCAAAACATTTTTACAGCATTCTACATCAAGACCGTCACCATTTTGAGAATACCACGGATTACGAACCGTTACATTTCTCACAATTAAATCTTCAACCATAAAAGGGTGAATATTCCACGCTGGTGAATTTTGAAAAACAGGACCGTCAAATAAAACTCTTTTGCTGTTTTGAATACTTACCATTACCGGACGCAGGAAATCGTGAATAGTTTCAAATTCTTCTTTCGTTTTTAAATCTGGACGTACATTCTGATCCGCACCTTTAGAAGCGTTCATAAAAGTTTCAGATGGATACCAGCTTGTTTTGTCTTTGTTTAAAACCCCGCCTGAATTGACAAATTTCTTCCATTGACTCTCTGTTAATTTACTCTTTTTAACCTGTCTCCAAACTTCTCCGGAACCATCCCAAACACCATTTCCGGTAAAAGCGATGTTTTCCAGATTTTTACCATAAATAGGAGAGATGCATCGCCAGGTATTTAATCCTTCAAAATTGGTTTCGATAATTGGATACAAAGATTTATCTGTAGAAAATTTTATTAAAGCGCCTCTTTCGGCATGTAATTCAATATTACTTTTTAGAATAATTGGCCCTGTAAGCCAGATTCCCGGAGGAATAATAACTTTTCCGCCTCCTTTTTTAGAAACAGCATCAATCGCATCGGCGAAAGCCTTAGTATTTAAAACATAACCACCGTTAACCGCACCAAAATCTTTTATGTTTACACTGTTTTTAGGAATAACAGGTTCTTTTATTTTGGTCATTTTAAATTCGATGTCTTTGTAAGTATCAGACGCTTTTTGTGCCAAAACCGGTACAGAAAAACTTACTGCCAGAATGGTCAGTGCTGTGCAGAAAAGATTGGTTAGGTTAGTTTTCATTTGTGTTGTATTATGATTAAAATTTACTTTTTAAGTATTTTTTGATGCTGAGTCGATTTTTTATTGGTTAATTTTTTATTTGATGAATAAAAATAATCTCATAAAAAGGATAATCTAATAATGTAATCGATTACACAAATCTATTAAAAAAATATTACCAAACGGCAATTTTGATTTAATTATAACAGATTTTTTATGAATTTGATTTTTTTAATGGAAAATGATTTAAAACCAATATTTAAATTTTTACCTCAAAATTTTTACAAAGCTTGCTGTTACAGGAGGGTACAGGATGCTTGTCATTTTATATTCTTCTAAATTGTCCCAATTATTTGGTAAAAGTGTTAAAAATACATTTATTTGTAAAAATACTAGCACTTTAAATAAATGCCTCGTAATTTTAGCTCAAGAAAAAAATCAATACTATAAATAATGCGTTTAATTCCTTTCAACAAATTACTAGTCGTTTTTTTGATGATATTCTCGCTTTCGGCAAGTGGAGCAGAAATTTGGGTTTCACCATCAGGAAAAGATTCGAACCTCGGAACAAAATCAAGTCCGCTGGCAACGGTTCATATGGCAATGCGAAAAGCCAGAGAACTTCGTCGTTTAAAAGATCCATCGATTAAAGACGGAATCCGAATCATTGTAATGAACGGAACGTATTATTTAAACGAACCATTATTTGTTCGCCCTGAAGATTCAGGAACTGCGGATAGTCCGACAACAATTGAAGCCGATGTCAATGCAAAACCAATTATAAGCGGTGGAATCGAAATCAAAAACTGGACAAAATCGACAACGGTTATCAACGGATTAAAAAAAGGCTCTGTTTGGGTAGCTGATGCGCCTAAAAAAGCAGGAAGTCTGATAGATTACAGACAATTGTGGGTAAATGGCAAAAAAGCCATAAGAGCCAAAAATACTGCGGGCACAACAATGGAACGCATTTTATCGTGGAATCACGAAGAACAAACCTGCTGGATTCCGTTTAAAGATAAATCAGTGAAGTACGAACCAGGAATGGAAATGTTTATCGTACAATGGTGGTCAAACGCTAATCTTCGAATCAAAAATATTGAAGTACAAAAAGACAGTGCTAAACTTTCATTTGAAGAACCAGAAAGCCGTATTCAAAGCGAACATCCGTGGCCTGCACCTTGGATTTCTAAAAACAACGGAAATTCAGCTTATTTCTTAAACAATGCTTTTTCGCTTTTAAATGAACCGGGAGAATGGTATTTAGATAAGAAGAATGCAAAAATCTATTATATTCCACGAGCTGGAGAAGAAATTAATTCGGCAGTTGTAACCGCTCCCGTTTTAGAAAATCTGGTTGAAGTAAAAGGAACAATTGATTCTCCTGTAAGTTATTTTCAATTTAAAGGAATTTCGTTTCAGTACAGCAATTGGCTTCGTCCGTCACAGCAAGGTCATGTGCCGTTACAGTCAGGTTTGTATTTGTTAGACGCTTATAAATTGAAAGTTCCAGGAACGCCAAATCAGGCGAATTTAGAAAATCAAGCTTGGGTGGGAAGACCTCGCTCGGCGGTTGAAGTAAATTATGCTAATAATATTCAATTCGAATCGTGTCGTTTTGAGCATTTATCTTCGACTGGTTTAGATTTAAATAAAGGAACAAATCACAATACTGTAAAAGGAAATTTATTTAAAGATATTGGCGGAAGTGCCATCAATGTTGGAATTTTCTCTGAAGAAGCTTTTGAAGCGCATTTGCCTTTAATTATAAAAGATGAAAGAGAAATGTGTTCGGATGAAGTGATTTCTGATAATTTAATCACAAACGTAACCAATGAAGATTGGGGAACTTTAGGAATCAGCGCAGGTTTTGTTCGAAATATTATCATTGAACACAACGAAATTTCAGATGTATCGTATTCCGGAATGGCAATGGGTTGGGGTTGGACGCATACACCAAATGTGATGCAGAACAATAAAATTCTGGCGAATAAAATCCATCATTACGCAAAACATTTGCATGATGTGGCTGGAATTTATACGCTTTCGGCTCAGCCAAACAGCCGAATTGAAGAGAATTATATCGACAAGGTTTACAACAGTCCGTATGCACACGATCCGTTTTTATGGCTGTATTTGTATACCGATGAAGGAAGTGAAGGTTTTACGATTAAAAACAACTGGATTGCCGAAAAGAAAATCCTTAAAAACCATAATGGTCCAAAGGGAAATATTTGGGAGCACAATGATCCGTATGTTAGTTCTAAAATTAAAGAAAATGCTGGAATTAGAGCGCCTTACAAAGATTTAGAAAAAGAAGTTGTTATCGATGAAAAATGGGGATTGCAGGAAATGCCGAAACCGTATGCAATCGAATTGATAGGTTCTGATTTTGATATTGAAAAAATCAAATCGACTTTGGTTGGGTTTAGAATTGTAGGTCAGGAATTGTACCAATGGAAAAATCATTTGGTGATTTACGGAAAAATGAATCAGCCGGAAAGAACGAAACGAAAACTGGAAGGCGCTTTTCCTTCTTTAGAAATTAAAATCTATGATGATTTGGTTTATGATTTCCAAAACTTCGAAAGATGTAAAGATTCCAAACCAGCATCAGATTGGGAAAATGTGGTTTTAACAGCGAATCTTCCTGCTGATGAAAAACTCCAAAAAGAATATGTAGAGTATCACAAAACCCAATTTGAAAAATGGCCAGAAGTTGCCAAAGGTTTCTGTAATGCCGATTTTCAGCAATTGCAGGTTTTCAAAAAAGACCGACAATTAATTTTAGTAATCAGTATTCCGAAAGGAGAAAGCTTAGATAAATTAAATCCAAAAACAACACAAAATAATCCGCGTGTAGACGATTGGAACGTCTTGATGAAAAAATACCAAAGCGGAATCGAAGGCGCAAAACCAGATGAAACCTGGATTTTCTTAAACAAAGTAGCAATAGAAGCAAAAAAATAATACGTTGCAATAAACCCGACAGGTTTTTAAAACCTGTCGGGTTTACGTTGAGAAATATTTAGCCACAGATTAAAAGGATTAAAGAGATTTTTTCTAATCTGTGAAAATCCTTTTAATCTGTGGCAAGAAAAAAAATCTAAAATCTAAAATCAATCTAAAATAACCACACCAATGTTAAAAATAGCCATTCTAGGACTTGGAGAAGGACGAAGCACAATGTCGGCTGCTATAGAAAGTTCAAAACTAGAACTCGTTAAAATATGCGACCGAAACGAAGAATTGTGTAAACAGCGAGCAAAAGAATTCGATTTTCATTCGTACACCACCAATTACGAAGATTTGTTAAACGATTCATCTATCGATATTATAGCGATTTACACACCTGATCATTTACACGCACAACATGTAAAACAAGCTTTACTTCACGGAAAACATGTAGTTTGCACCAAACCTTTTATCGATGATCTTTCGGATGCTAAAGAATTGCTAGAATTAAGCAAATCAACTGGAAAGAAAGTTTTTATTGGGCAAAGTTCCCGTTTCTTCGAACCAGCCAAAAGGCAAAGAGCAGATTACGAAGCAGGTTTAATTGGTGATTTAATTACAATTGAAGCCCAATACCATGCCGATCACAGATGGTTTTTAAAGAAAGAATGGTCGCTTTTGCAATCTTTTAAATGGCTATACGGAGGTTTGAGTCACCCTGTAGATTTTATCAGATGGTATTTGCCAAATATTCAGGAAGTAATGGGTTACGGAATGATCAGCAGTAACGGACAAAATGCAGGATTAAAAAATGAAGATACGATGCATTTTATCTTTAAAGCAACCGATGGAAGAATTGCACGTGTAAGCGGTGTGTATACTTCGCCGACTCAGCCTGCGCAACGTGACAGCGGAATGAGCACAATTTTAAGAGCAACAGAAGGAGCAAGTCAAGCCGATTATCATGAATTGCGTTATGCTGTTACAGACAAAACGGGTGAAGAAAAAGTGATTACTTGGGGCGACAGTACAATAAAATATTATTTCCGTTTTGAAGGACAAAGTCATCATGGCGGGGAATATCAAAATTATTTAGAATATTTTACAGATAGTATTGAGCAAGGTTTTGAAGCGTATCCAAACATGGAAGAAGGAATTGGAACTGTAGCTTTGTTACAAGCAATGGATAAATCTTTGCAAACTGGAATGCCGGTTAAAATTGCCGATATTCTTAACGAATACGGATTATGAACAGTATCTACGATAAATTAACCACGCTCGATTTTGTAATTGTTGCGGGTTATTTAGTGGCTTTGTTAGTCATTGGATATGTGGTAAGTATGAAACAGAGAAAGAAAAACGAAACGCTTTTTTTGGCCGGAAACTCCTTAAACTGGTACAGCATAGGGTTTAATATGTGGGGAACAAATGTTGGACCTTCGTCATTATTGGCTTTTGCGAGTATTGGTTACGCTACGGGAATTGTAGCGGGAAATTTCGAATGGTACGCTTTTGTATTTTTATTGCTTTTGGCAATGGTTTTTGCGCCAAGATATATTGCTAGTAAAGTAAGTACGATGCCTGAATATATGGGAAAACGCTACGGCGACAGCACTCAGAATATTTTGGCTTGGTATGCTTTAGTAAAAATATTAGTAAGCTGGTTGTCTTTGGGATTATTCAGCGGAGGCGTTTTAGTACGTCAGATTTTGGGAATTCCTATGTGGCAGAGTGTTACGGTTTTAGTGATTTTCTCTGGAATTTTTACGTTTGCAGGAGGATTAAAAGCAATTGCAAAAGTGAATGTTTTTCAAATGATTCTGTTAATTGTAGTTTCGTTGACGCTTTCCTTTTTAGGTTTACAAAAATTGGGCGGAATCGATGTTTTAATTGCCAAAACACCTTCAAACTTTTGGAACTTAGTCCGCCCTTCAGATGATGCGCATTATCCGTGGCCGGCTATTTTGTTAGGATATCCTGTTGCTGCAGTTGCTTTTTTCTGTACCGATCAATCGATGGTGCAGAGTGTTTTGGGAGCGAAAAACTTGGAGCAGGGACAATTGGGGGTAAACTTCATTGGTTGGTTAAAAGTTATGGCTTTGCCATTGTTTATTCTTCCCGGAATTTTGTGTTATGCGTTATATCCAGAATTAGGAAGCAATTCAGACTTAGCTTATATGACTATGGTTACGAATCTGTTCCCAAGCGGAATGAACGGTTTGGTAATCTGTGTGATGATCGCGGTTTTGGTGGGAACAATTGGTTCTTCGTTAAATGCTTTAAGCACCGTTTTTACGAATGATATTTATGTAAAGAAAATCAACCCGACGGCGACAATTCAGGATCAAATTAAAATTGGTCGTTTGACTATTGCTGCCGGATGTGTTTTTGCGATTCTGATTGCTGTTGCGATTGACAATATCAAAGGACAGAATTTATTCAACATTTTTCAGGCGGTTTTAGGTTTCCTGGCGCCTTCGTTATCTGTTGTTTTCCTTTTGAGTGTTTTCTGGAAGCGCACTACGAAAAAAGCTGTAAATGCAACGCTTTCCTGGGGTTCTGCTTTTAGTTTGTTTGTTGGGGTTTTATATCTATGGATTTTCCCTGCCGATAAATATCCAGCTTGGCCTCACTTTTTATTGATTTCGTTTTACATTTTTGCTGTGCTTTTAATTACAGCAGTGATTATTTCTTTAACCGATAAAAATCCTGAGGTAAATATTTCAGATGAAACGGATATTCCTAAAACGAGTAAAAAGGTGAAGCTTTTATTTGGTTTGTTGGGGTTGACGATTTTGGTTTTGTATTTGGTTTTTAATGGGAATTAATATAAATATTTAATGTCATTTATTAAAACACTTTTTTTAAATGAAAGCGTTTTTTTTGTAATGATTTTTAAATTTAAATATTTATAAGTTTTCTTAAACAGATATTAATATACGGATTTTTGAATTTTAATTTTTTGCATACATAAAAACGATATAATTAAAACTTTAAACGTACTAAAAGATAATCTGTAAAAGATATTAATAATCTAAGATGTGAAAAAATCACTACATTTGTATTTGTAAAATTATATATTATGTTAATTAGGTTTTCAGTTGAGAATTTTTTGTCATTTAGTGACCGACAGGTTTTTTCATTAATACCAGGTAAAGGAACTTTGAAAAGTGAACATAAAACTAAGAAAATTAGGGGAGTATCACTATTAAAAACTTCTGTTATATTTGGTGCAAATGCATCAGGTAAATCGAATTTAATAAAGGCAATTGATTTTGGTCAAAAATTAGTTCTAAAAGGAACAAAATCGGAAACTAAAATTGATTATCAAAATTTCAGATTAGATTTGCAAGCAGCAAATAAATATTCAAGAATTGAATACGAACTACAACATAAAGGCAAAAATTATGCTTACGGATTTACATTTAATTCTGATATTATTAAAGAAGAATGGTTATATGAAATAACTATCAAAAACGATAATAAAATTTTTGAAAGAAATATTGAAGATAAAGAGATATTTGACCTAGATAATATAACAAAAAAAATAAAATCTCAGGAAGAACAACAATTCTTGAGATTCATTGCAAAAGGAACACCTAATAATCAACTTTTTTTGAATGAAATAAGAACTAGAAAAGTGAAAGAAAATGTTTCACAAATAGATGATTTATTAAACGTTATTGATTGGTTTCAAAATTCGTTAAAAGTCATATTTCCTGAAGATAAATATAATGAAGGTCTTAAATTTGAATTAAAACAAGATGAAGAACTGCTTACAACTTTTGAGCAATTCTTAGAATATTTTGATACAGGTATAAATGGTGTTTGTTTGGAAAAGGTTGATTTTGAAAGTGTTGATGTCCCTAAGTCAATTTTAAATAAAATAAAAGAAGATCTTTTAAGTAAAAAATCAGAAAATCTTCGAGCATCTATTTTATCAATTCAAAATACAACTTATTTTCTCTCAGTTAAAGACAATGATTTAGTTTATGAAAAATTCATGACTAAACATCTAGTGAAAGGAAAAAAAGAATTAGAAAAATTTGATACAAGCGACGAGTCAGATGGTACTAATAGAATTATGGATTTTATCCCATTGATGATGGATTTATTAAAGGGAGATAATGTTTTCATTATTGATGAAATGGAAAGAAGTTTACATCCAAATTTAATATATGATTTAATAGATTTATTTATATCAAAAGCTGTTAATGTTAATAGTCAATTAATTTTAGCAAGCCATGAATCTTCTTTATTAACTCAAAAGTTGTTAAGAAAGGATGAAGTTTGGTTTGTGGTAAAAGATAATTTTGGTTCAAGTAAATTGCATTCTCTTGAAGATTATAATATTAGATTTGATAAAGAAATTAGAAAAGATTATTTGTTAGGTAGATTTAAGGCTATTCCTCGTATTGGAAATAGAAGCAGACTTACAATATTAAATAAAAGTGATTTGTAATTATGCCTAGAGAAAGAGAAGAGTTATTTCGAGATAGTGGATTTGCAGATAAAGAAAAAATTATAGTTTTAGCTTTTGAGGGAAATGATACAGAGCAAATATATTTTGAAGAATTTAAAGATTCTAAAAAATTTAATGATGACTTAATTTATTTGCATTTGCTTAAAAGACCAAAAAGTGATACAAACAGTGCTCCTAATCATGTTTTTAAGAAATTAAAAAAGGAGGCTAAAGATGAATATAACTTTAATGAACATGACGAATTATGGATGGTTATTGATACTGATAGATGGAAAAATATTCCTGAAATCATTGAAGAGTGCAAGAAATTAGACAATATGTTTGTTGCTGTAAGCAACCCTTGTTTCGAACTTTGGTTGTTATTACACATTAAAAATGTTTCTGATTACAAAGAAGAGGAACTAGAATTAATTTTAAGAAATGCCAAGATAACTTCAAAGAAAAACTATCTTGATGTTAAGCTAACCGAAATTTTAGGCTCTTATAATAAAAGTAATCCTAAACCTGAATTATTTATTCCTCATTTGAAAATTGCTATTGACCAAGCTAAAAGATTAAATGCAAAAAATGAAGACTTTCCCACATCATTAGGTTCACATGTATATAAAATTGTAGAGAAGTTAATTAAGGTGTAAAATAACGCATAATATTCATATGGATATTATTAGTTATTTTTATTCTTTTTTATACATCTAACCTTTAATCACTTCACAGTCGACACCAGCAACTCCCGAATATCAACCTTCAAATATTTAGCAACCTCATAAAGCGTTTCAATAGAAGGCTGAGCTTCATTTGTACACCAACGAGAAACAGTTGATACAGTTTTGCCTAAATGATTGGCTAATTCCTTACTAGTTCGATTGTTTTCAACCAAAACAACTTTTATTCTATTTAACTTAAGTTTCGACACAATGTTGATTTATTGACATTTCATGCAAATATCTTATAATTTAAATATAATAAAAAGAATACTTCAAATACTCAAAATTGCCCTAAAACAATAATTTAGTGTCTAAAAAATATTATTTGTAGTATAATTTTTACTATTTTTGTTTCAATGAAATAAAAATAAAATGAAACAATCAGCGAAAAGACGATTAAAAATACAACCAAAGCATATCGCAAGATCATATAATCGTTATGTGATATTTCCAGAAATACGTCTTTGCGGAAAATGGCTTCAGAAAATTGGTTTTAATTACGGGAATTTCGTAACGATTGAACATCAACAAAATAAAATTATTATTACAACCAATAATGAAATTGAAGCGAAATAAAAATCATCTATTAAAACATAACCAGTGGTTTCAACCACGGGGACGCAATATATAACATTCCGTTTAGCAAAATACGTTTCCCGTGGTTGAAACCACGGGCTATGTTTTGAAAAAGATTATAAATAATAAGGCGAAGCTATTTTATAAGTTGCCTCCAGTTTTAACTGGAGGTCTATGTAAAAAGAATAGAAAAAGGCTTTAGCCAAATTGTAGATATTTTGGCTAAAGCCTTTTGAGCTTTATATTTTTTCTCATCCCGATTTATCGGGACGCAATTAAAATCTTATATTAAAAATAAAAACTTTGCGCCTTAGCGACTTTGTGGCATAAAAAAAAATTACTCAACCTTCTTTTTCTTTTCTAAATTAGGCAAAAAACCAGTAATTACCCCAATCAAAGGCAGAAACGCACAAATCTTAAATACATATTCAATACTTGTAGCATCGGCAATTTTTCCTAAAATAGCAGAACCTAAACCGCCCATTCCGAAAGCAAATCCGAAGAAAAGACCCGCAACAAGTCCGACTTTTCCGGGCAATAATTCTGTAGCATAAACCAAAATTGCTGAGAATGCCGAAGAAAGAATCAATCCGATAATTACAGATAAAGTTCCAACCCAGAATAAAGAAACGTAAGGCAACATTAAAGTAAACGGAGCTACTCCTAAAATAGAAACCCAGATTACATATTTTCTGCCGTATCGATCTCCAATTGGTCCTCCAATCAAAGTTCCTGCAGCAACAGCACCCGAAAACAAGAATAAATATACTTGTGACTGCTGAATCGTGATGTGGAATTTATCGATAAGGAAGAAAGTATAATAACTCGTAATGCTACTCATGTAGAAATACTTAGAGAAAATCAGAACCAATAAAATAATCAACGAAGCAATTACTCGGTTTTTAGACAAATGATGTGTTTCGATTTGGTGAGAAGCTTTATTCGCATTTCTTTCCGATAAATGTGCAGTGTACCAAATCGCAATTTTATACAAAGCAAAAACACCAACCAAAGCGATAATACAAAACCAAGCGATATAAGATTGTCCGTGCGGAATAACAATAAAAGCAGCTAATAAAGGTCCGATTGCACTTCCGGCATTTCCTCCCAATTGAAAAATAGATTGTGCCAAACCTCTTTTTCCGCCCGAAGCCAAATGCGCCACACGCGAAGATTCAGGATGGAAAATTGAAGATCCAATTCCGATTAAACTTACTGATAATAATAAGTAAACAAAGCTTGAGGAAATCGAAACCAGAAAAAGTCCAACCATTGTAAAACACATTCCAACAATCAGCGAATACGGTTTTGAATTTTTATCGGTATACATTCCCACAAACGGCTGTAAAATAGACGCTACCATTTGATAGGTTAAAGTAATAATACCAATTTGGGTAAAACTAAGATTAAAATTTTCTTTAATTAATGGATAAACTGAAGGTATAACGGCCTGTAAAAGATCATTAATTAAATGAGAAAAACTGATGATGAATAAGATCGAATAAGTGGTTTTTTTAACTATGTCAGGATTTGCTTTGATAGTGTCCATGAGATATTTTTTGATTTTTAAATTAGATTAAAAAACAACAGCTGTATTATTTTTTGCAAAGATTAAAAGAATACTAATGTCAGAATTGCTATATTTGGACAATGAATAGTCAATATCGGACATATAGAATGGCCACGGATTTTGGATACCAAATAGATTCCTCAATCCCAGTTATTGGTTATACCGAAATGGTAACCAATGAAATGTGTATTTCGCATTCGCATCCAAGAGGTCAGCTAATCTACGCAACTCGTGGCGTAATGAACGTTGTGGTAGGCAATCATATTTGGGTTGTGAATCCGTTGCAAGGTTTGTGGCTTCCTGGCGGAGTGGAACATCAGGTTACTTTTCAGAAAGACGTTAATTATTACAGCGTTTTTATCGATCCGTCTGCAATGGAAGGATTGCCAACTAATAGTTTTTCCTTTGATATTCCAATGTTTTTAAAACAGTTGGTTTTTAAAATCATTTCTTTTGGAATAGAAGGAAATCTTACGCCATCGCAAAAAAGAATTAGTGACGTTTTTTTAGACGAATTAGCTTTAATTGAGCCAAGTGCAACTTTTCTCCCAACAACCAATCACGAAAGACTTCAAAAAGTGGTTGAACTTTTAATGAATGATGTTGCCAGTAAAAACACCATAGAGTACTACGCCGAACTTTCTTTTATGAGCACCAGAACTTTGTCCCGATTGTTTATTAAAGAATTGGGAATGAATTTCAGCGATTGGCGCACACGTTTAAAATTGTTAGAAGCCATAAAACGTTTAGGTGAAAAACAATCTATCAAAGAAATTGCCTTTAATTTAGGTTACGAGACTACAAGTGCCTTTATTTATATGTTTAAGAAGCATTTGGGCAAAACGCCTTCTAATTATATTTTAGAAGATGAAAATGAATCTGAGAGGATGATTGCTTAGATTATAATTTACACAAAAATAAACACAATCGTTGTCATTTCGACGAAGGAGAAATCTTCGCAAGTAACTCCGCAACGAATGTTCAATCTTTGTCGAGCCTTTTGTGGAGATTTCTCCTTCGTCGAAATGACAAAAAACACTAAAATAATTAGAATCCGTTTCATCCGTGTCTCATAAAATTATAACATCATTTTTTTTAATACTAAAAAAGTGATAACTCATAATTTTTACCTTAAAAAATTATCAAAAAGTATTATTTTTTATGAAATAACAGGATAGTGCAGGTTGTGAAATGTAAAGATAACACTTATCTTTAGTCCCAAAATAAACTTACTATGCTAAACCGCTTTTCCATTTTTAAAATTTTACTTCTTTTTGTTGCTCTTTTTTCTTGTTCATTAGTATTAGCACAAGAAAAACCAAAAGAAGCGACATGGATCTGGTATCCAGGAGATTTTGAAGTTTGGTTAAGCAATAAAATGCAGGTAAGACGCACTGAACGCGAGGCAGTATTTCCACCGCTTTGGCAATATTATAGCCCTTATGCCTTGGTCACTTTTCAGACAGAAGTAGATATTCCACAACCAGACGAAGTGAAAATCTATTCAGAAGGACCTTTTCAATTACTTTTAGATGGCGTTCAAATTTACGGACAGCCAAAATCGATTACAGTTCCTGCTGGAAAACATAAAATTTCCTTTAAAGTTTACAATCAAGAAGTGTTGCCAGCTATTTATATTACTGGTAATTACGTTAAATCTGATGCTTCTTGGAAAGTAACCAACGAAGATAAACTTTGGATTGATGAAACTGGAAAAGCACAACAATCGGGTACACCTTGGGTTCCTGTTGGTTCTTGGAATTTTAATTCGCCAGAAAATAAACCTTCAGGATTTAAATTAACAACAAAACCTTTAAGTTCAAAGAAAACAGAAAAAATAGGATCTGGCCAATTGTTAGATTTTGGTAAAGAAACTTTTGGTTATATAAAAATTCACGGTTTAAAAGGAAAAGGCAAACTAGCATTGTATTATGGAGAATCTCGTGAAGAAGCCTTGGATTCTACCAAATGCGAAACATTAGATCATTTATCTTTTGATGGAAAACAATCTGAAACTTATACACATGATGGCTCGAAAGCATTTCGTTATGTTCAGGTGCAAGCAGATGCTGGAATAAAATACGATTCAATTTCGATGCTTTATGAATATTTGCCATTAGATTATCGTGGCGCATTCAAATCTTCGGATGAACAATTGAATAAAATTTGGGATGTGTCGGCTTACACGATGCATTTAACGTCTCGTGAATTTTTTATAGACGGAATCAAACGTGACCGCTGGGTTTGGTCTGGCGATGCTTATCAAAGTTATTTAATGAATTATTATTTATTCTTTGATTCGGCTTCGGTAGAAAGAACACTTTTAGCCCTTCGTGGAAAAGATCCTGTAACGGCTCACGTAAATATAATAATGGATTATTCACTCTATTGGTTTGTAGGTGTTTACGATTACTACTTACATACGGGCGATACAAAATTCATCAAAACTTTTTATCCAAGAATGAAATCACTGATGGATTTCTGTTTAGAAAGAAGAAACAAAAATGGATTCTTGGAACCTTTAGAGGGAGACTGGGTTTTTATTGATTGGGCAGACGGACTTCCAAAAACGGGCGAAGTTAGTTTTGAGCAAATGCTTTTAGCAAGAAGTTTAGAAGCCATGGCCGTAAGTGCTGAAATTGCTGGCAAAACTGAAGACCAAAAACAATATCAAAAATTAGGAGATGATTTAAAAACGAAATTATTTGATGTGTTTTGGGATAAAAAAGAAAACGTGATGAAACACCAGCGTATCGACGGTAAAATGCAAAATATTGTAACCAGATACGCTAATATGTTCGGTATATTTTTCAATTATTTTAATGAAGAACAAAAACAAAGTGTAAAAAACAAAGTGTTACTTAATAAAGATGTTCTTCAAATCACAACTCCATATATGCGTTTTTACGAATTGGAAGCATTGTGTGCGATGGGCGAGCAAGATTACGTTTTAAAAGAAATGAAAGATTATTGGGGCGGAATGCTGAATGAGGGCGCAACATCTTTTTGGGAAGAATACAATCCGAACAAAAAAGGAAAAGAACATTTAACAATGTATGGTCGCCCTTATGGAAAAAGCCTTTGCCATGCTTGGGGAGCAAGTCCGATTTATTTATTAGGAAAATATTATTTAGGTGTAAAACCAACTGCTCCTGGCTATTCGGAATATGAAATCAAACCAAATCTTGGGGGCTTAAAATGGATAGAAGGAAAAGTGCCAACTCCAAACGGAGAAGTTACAGTGTATTGCAGTACCAAAAAGATCAAAGTAAAAGCAGGCGAGGGAGAAGGAAAATTGATTTTTGAAAGTGCCAGCAAACCCAAAACAAATTCAGGAACGATAACGGAATTATCAAAGAATAAATATCAGTTGATTGTAAAACCGAGTGTGGAGTATAAAGTGAGTTATAAGGCTCTGTGAGTTATGAGTGATTAGTGATTAGTGTATAGTTTAAACGTCTAGTTTGTCATTCCGAGGAACGAGGAATCACACTCGTAACCACAAAGATTGTCGACTATTGTTGCGGAATTCCTAGTGTGATTCCTCCTCCGTCGGAATGACAAAAAAGTCAATAAAAAATAAAAAACCAATGTTTTCAAAAAGTAAAAAATACAATTTCAAATTAAAAACAGCTTTCTTAATGCTGTTCATTGTCTGCATTCAAGCCACAGCACAAACCGCATGGAAACCAGCATCATTTGAAATTGTAAAATCCAATTACAAAACTTTCAAAACCACACAATACGCTCATGTATTTTCAGGAAGCAAACACAATATTGTTCGTTTAGCCCCAGAATTGCAAGGTTTGACTGGAATTGAACTTCCTTTAGATAAATATAAAAACGGAACTAATTCTCCTTTGCAGTTAAAGTTTAAAGAACCAGTTCAGGTTTTAATTGGAATTTTTCAAGAAAATAATCCAGAATATCTTCAAGCTGATAAACTTCAAAATGGAAAATTAGTTTTAGAAAATGGAGTAACGATTACAGGTTTACCTTCTGTTAATGTTTATGCAATTTCATTTTCAAAAGGAACACAAACCATAAACGTCGGAAAAGGATTATTTGCCGTTTTAGGAGTTGTAAAAGCTTCTGAAAAACTAGAATATAGAAATGCCAATTTTCCAGACGGAAAACTTTGGAATCCGACATTCATAGTTGAAGGATTTTCAGATGAAAAACCACTTTTCGAAATCATAGGCGGAGAAAATAAACCCGTTATTGATGAAGGAATGTCTGGAACAGAGGGAATTCAAGGCGGTTTTGAAGGCGGACGTGTGGTAAAAGTCGGTGATACCTATCATATGTTTCCAACGGAAAGAGCAGGAGAAAAAGGCGTTGATTACTATTATGATCGTGTAAAAACCAAAATTGGACATTGGACAAGTAAAGATGCCATCCATTGGAAAAGAGAATCTACAATATACCAAGCAAGCGGAACTTATGCCCTAACCGAAGATGATAACCCGATGAATGATCGTCGTGCTGCAATTTGGTCGTATATGCCGATTTTTAATGAAAAAGCAAACAAATGGTACGGCTATTATTTGGCGTATACAGTAAGCAAAGAAATAGAACCAAATCATTCATTTGGAAGAATTTGGCGTTGTGAATCGACAGTTGAAGGAATCGATGGAATCGGCGGACCATATAAAGATATGGGAATCATTATGGAACCAGGATTAGATTCTCAGCCTTGGGAAGGACGTCAGGGGGTTGCTTCGTTTTTTCCATACCAAGTAGGCGATAAATACTTCGGCTTTTATAGCGGCGCTTATCCGTTTAATTCATGGGCAGATTATCCAAAGAAATCGGGAAAAGGATGGTTTGTGGCTTTGGCCGAATCTAAAAGTTTAGAAGGGCCTTGGTTAAGAATGAACAAAGGTTTGGAACCCATTAAAACCATGCATCCGCTGTTTGTTGAAAATCCAATAGTTAGCCAGTTACCAAACGGAATGTACATCGCTATTTTCGACGGAGGGCCAGACGGTTGGGGACATCATTTACCCAACATGATTGCGTATTCCTTATCAGCAGATGGTGTTAATTGGGCAGAAGCACATTATTTACCAATCGAAACTAAAGTGGATAAATGGTGGGATATTATGAGAACACCATTGTGTTTAATTCCCGAAGGAAATGATGTGTACACAATCGTTTATAATGCAATCGATTTAAAGAAAAGATTTCATCCAACAGGAATGGTAAAAGTAAAATTAAACAAAGACGTGATGGAATCTAAATTAAAAGAATTGAAAAAATAATTTCACGCAGATTTTGCAGATTTAAGCAGATTATTAATTGATTTTTATCTGCGTCCATCAGCTAAAATCTGCAAAATCTGCGTGAAACAAAAAATAAAAAAACTTAGAGCCTTAGCGCCTTCGTGGCAAAAAAACATAAAAATGAAAATTAAATACCTAATTCTAACCATTTCAGCACTTGTCATAACAGGTTGTGCAACTAAATACAAGAAAAGAGAAATTACCGACAGCGTAATGCAGGAGATTTACGAAGAAATCAAAACGCCTTACAAATACGGTTTGGTGATGGTTCCTACCGACAACTCATATAAAATGGACTGTCCGAGTGTATTTAGAAAAGACGGTAAATGGTATATGACGTATTTAATTTACGACGGAAGAGGTTATGAAACTTGGCTTGCAGAAAGCGAAAATCTTTTAGATTGGAAATATCTGGGAAAAGTAATGTCTTTCTCAGAAAATGAAAAGCATTGGGATGTCAACCAAAAAGCAGGATATATTTCGTTGCAAGATCCAACTTGGGGCGGAAGTTACGAATGGGAAAAATACGATGATAAATACTGGATGAGCTATTTTGGCGGAGACAGTAAAGGTTACGAAGCAGGTGTTTTGTCTATCGGAATGGCGTACACCAAAGAAGCGCCAACAAAACCGTACGAATTTCAAAGATTAGAAAATCCTGTTTTGACTCCAAAAGACAAAGATGCAAGATGGTGGGACAATAGTACGATGTACAAAAACAGTGTGATTCGTGATAAAGATAAAGTTACGGGACACAATTTTATCATGTATTATAATGCCCGTGGCGATAGTATAAATCCTGCTAAAGGTGCAGAACGTATTGCTATGGCAGTATCAAACGATATGAAAGAGTGGAAGCGTTATGGAGATAAACCATTAATTAATCATCATAAAGGAATTTCGGGTGATGCTTATATTCAGCGTATTAATGATACTTGGGTGATGTTCTATTTTGGAGCTTTTTGGACGGGTTGGAATCAAGGTGCATTTAACCGTTTTGCCGTTTCGAATGATTTAGTAAACTGGACCGACTGGAAAGGCGACGATTTAGTTAAATCCTCTGAATCTTACGATGATATGTTTGCACATAAATCATTTGTCGTAAAGCACGACGGAGTAGTTTATCATTTTTACTGCGCCGTTAACAAAGCAGAACAGAGAGGAATTGCAATTGCAACTTCTAAAGATCTAGGAAAAAGCAAATTGAATTTTGTGGCACCGCCGGAGAAAAAGAAGAAGAATTAAGAGCAAAGTACAAAGTACAAAGTACAAAGAATTAAGATACAGTACGTTTTAAACCTGACAGGTTTTTAAAACCTGTCAGGTTTAATTACATAAAATAAATAAAGACACAGTTTGTCATTTCGACGAAGGAGAAATCTCCACAAGTAGCTTCGCACAGGATGGCTACCAATCTTTGTAGAATATCGCGCGAAGATTTCTCATTCCTCGAAATGACAAAAAAACTAAAAATAAAATAATGTTTCAGTCAATTCAAAATAATAACTTTTCAAGGTTTCGATTTTCGATACCAACATCGGTATTCACATTTGTCATCTTACTTCTAACAACTTACACTCAGGCTCAATCCGTTACGGGAGAACCTGCGGGAATTCCAGAATTACATAAAAAATACGAATTCGCTCCGTGGGAAGATCCAACGGTTACAAGCATCAACAGACAACCTTCGAGAGCAACAGCTTATTCGTATACGTCTGTTGAAGATGCATTAAAAGGAGACAGAACCAAAAGCCGAATCCAGATGTTAAACGGCGATTGGGATTTTAAATACGCTGTAAACCAAAAAGAAGCTTCAAAGGATTTTTATCAAAACAAAGTATCTGGTTGGGATAAAATCGAAGTGCCTTCCAACTGGGAAATGAAAGGATACGATAATCCAATTTACAAAAGTGCTGTTTACCCGTTTCGACCAATAAATCCGCCTTATATCCCTAAAGATTATAACGGAGTTGGTTCTTACCAAAGAAGTTTTACCGTGCCAGAAAATTGGAAAGAGATGACCGTGACTTTGCATTTCGGAGCCGTAAGTTCAGGTTTTGAGGTTTGGTTAAACGGAGAATTTTTAGGTTATGGAGAAGACAGCTTTCTGCCATCAGAATTTGATATTACGCCTTATTTAAAAGCAGGAGAAAATATTGTTTCTGTTCGTGTAATCCGTTGGACAGATGGTTCTTATTTAGAAGATCAGGATCACTGGCGCATGAGTGGCATCCAGCGTGAAGTTTTCATTATGGCGGAACCAAAACTGCGCATTCAGGATTTCTTTGTTCAAACGAAATTAGACAAACAATACACAGATGCAATTTTTAAACTGCGTCCGAAAGTTGAAAATTTGACAGGAGAAAAAATCAAAGACTATACGATGAATGTTCAATTGTACGATGCCAATAATACGGCAATGTTCAAAGAACCGCTTCAAAGACCTGTGATTGATTTAATCAACGAAAGTTATCCTCGTTTGGATAATGTACGTTTCGGATTCTTTCAGGAAACCATTAAAAATCCAAAAAAATGGAGTTCAGAAGAACCGAATTTATATACGATGGTCATTTCGATAAAAGATAAAAACGGCAATGTTACCGAAGCGAAAAGCTGTAAAGTTGGTTTTCGTTCAATTGAATTTTCCAAAGAAAACGGAAAAATGCTCATCAACGGAAAAGAAACTTACGTTTATGGCGTAAACCGTCACGACCATCATCCCACAAGAGGAAAAGCGGTCACAAGAGAAGATATCAAACAAGATATTACTACGATTAAAAAGTTCAATTTCAACTTTATACGTACAAGCCATTATCCAAACGACCCTTATTTCTACGAATTATGCGATCAATATGGTATTATGGTAATGGACGAAGCGAATCAGGAAACTCACGGAATTGGCGGGAAATTAAGCAACGATCCTCTTTGGACAAATGCTTATATGGAACGAATGATTCGAATGGTTGAAAGAGACAAAAACCATCCATCGGTTGTCATGTGGAGTTTAGGTAACGAAGGCGGAAAAGGCCCAAATCATTCGGCAATGTCGGGCTGGGTTCACGATTTCGACATTACACGTCCCGTACATTACGAACCAGCGCAGGGAAATGCAAAATTAGATGGATACATCGATCCGCTTGATCCTAGATATCCAAAAACAATCGATCATGCATATCGATTCGAAAATCCGCAAGATGATTCGTATGTTGATATGGTCAGCCGTTTTTATCCGGGTGTTTTCACACCGAAATTTTTAGTCGATCAAAAGAAAGATACAAGACCAATCATTTTCGTTGAATATTCTCATGCGATGGGGAATTCAGTTGGAAACCTAAAAGAATTATGGGATGAATTCCGCTCACTTCCAAGAGTGATTGGAGGTTGTATCTGGGAATTTAAAGATCAGGGATTAGTAAAATTTGATTCCAGATCTGGTCAGAATTATTTTGCTCACGGAGGAGATTTTGGCGAAAAATACCATGATGGAAACTTCAATACAAAAGGAATTGTAGATTCTAACGGAAAACCAAAAGGTTCTATTTTTGAGAATAAATGGGTGTATCAGCCAGCGGTTTCGACTTTAAACGGAAATCAGTTAGAAATCAAAAATCGTCAATCGGTTAAATCATTAGAGGGTTACATTCCCGTTTTAAAAGTGTTGGAAAACGGAAACGTAATCAAAACTCAGATTTTAAAACCATTTAAAGTAGAAGCAGGACAATCAACAACATTAGATATCAGTTCTTATCTTCCAAAAATGAAAGCAGATGCTGAATATATTTTAAATATAGAATTCCAGCTTTCAAAGGATGAATTATGGGCTTCAAAAGGTTACGCTGTCGCGGAAGATCAGTTTATATTGAAAAAGAAAGAAGCCGTTTCTCCAGAATTTAAAAAAGAAATTTTAAACGTTTCTGAATCCGATTCCGATTTCAAAATCAAAGGAAAAGCTTTTGATATTACAATTGGAAAAACAAACGGAGCTTTGAGTTCTTATATTTTTAACGGAGAAGAACAAGTTTTTGCACCGCTATTGCCAAACTTCGTAAGACCACTTACCGACAACGATAAACGTGGATGGAAATCGCAAAAGTTGTTGAAACAATGGTACAAAGCAAAACCAAAATTGGTTAACATTTCAATTGATAAATCAGCTTCTGAAATTAAAATAACAAGCGATTACGAAGTTATAAAAGATAGTGCGAGCGTAAAAGTGATCTATAATATTTTACCAAACGGATTAATAAAAGTAGATTACAGTTTAAAAGCATCAAACAAATTACCGAACATTCCAAAAATCGGAATGCAGATGGGAGTTCAAAGAAAATTCGATCAGATTTCATGGTACGGAAAAGGGGAATTAGAAAATTACAGTGATAGAAGTTTTGGTTCGTTTGTTGGGAAATATTCACTTCCAATTAATGACTTTATCGAACATTACCCAAAACCGCAGGAAAACGGAAACAGATGTGATGTAAGATGGATGGCACTGAGCACTCCGCAGAAAAACAAAGGATTTTTAGTAGTAAACGATTCAAAAGTTTTAAGCATGAGCGCATGGCCATACACACAGGAAAATTTAAGTTCTGCAAGTCATACATACGATTTGAAAGATCCAGGATTTTTAACAGTAAACATAGATTTAATTCAAATGGGAGTAGGAGGAAATGATAGTTGGACCATTGTTGCACAGCCATTAGAACAATATCAAATTAAGTCAGGAGATTATCAATATAGTTTTTATTTGACGCCTTTCAACGGATCGAAGAATGAATTGGAAAATAGTTTGAAGAAGTTTAAATATTAGATAATTGATAATTGATAATTGATAATTGATAATTGATAATTGATAATTGATAATTGATAATTTTAAAATTAAGAACTAAAAGTTTAAGGTACAGTTTGTCATTTCGAGGAACGAGAAATCACACAAGAAATTCGACAAAGATTATGAAACATAGCCCGAGGTTTCAACCTCGGGAAACGTATGTTGAAATCCCGTTACGTCCCAATGGTTGAAACCATTGGCTATGTTTATAATAACAAATAATATATCAAACCCGACAGGTTTCAAAAACCTGTTGGGTTTACAAACGAAATAAAACAAAGAATAATGTTTCAAAAAAAACACCTCTTTTTTATACTCCTTTTGGCGAGCATCGTCTCGGCACAGGAAATCCATAAAAAAGAATCTTTTCAGCCAACATTAGAATCCTCAAGACCTTGGGTATATTGGTATTGGATGAAATCGGCGTATTCTAAAGCAGGAATCACGGCCGATTTAGAAGCGATGAAACAAGCCGGAATTGCAGGTGCTTATTTAATGACTATTAAAGGCCCAGCAAATCCACCGTTGCTAGATCCACCGGTTTTACAGTTGACGCCTGAATTTTGGGATATGATTCATTGGGCTTTTAAAGAGGCAGATCGTTTAGGCTTAAAACTGGCTTTTCATGGGGCTGACGGATTTGCCGTTGCAGGAGGTCCGTGGATTACTCCAGAAATGTCAATGCAGAAAATAGTTTGGTCAACAACTGAAATTTTAGGAGGAAAGAAAATAGCGCTAAAATTGCCAGTTCCAGAACATTATAAAGATTATTATAAAGACATTGCAACTTTTGCGATTCCGATAAAAGAATATCAAATTACTTCGCAGATACAAGTGCCAAAAGTAACGACATCAAACAACACAGATGCATCTTTTTTGGCTGATCCTAAAAAAGACGAAAACTTCAAGTTTGCCGATGCAGGCTGGATTCAGTACGAATTTGCACAGCCTTTTACCTGCAAATCTATTGTAATAGAAACCAAAGGAAGAGATTTTCAAGCACAGCGTCTGATTGTGGAAGTGAGCGATGACGGAATCAATTTCAGATTCCACGAAAGAATGATCGCACCACGTCACGGTTGGCAGGATATGGATTTCCCGAATACACATACTATTACGCCCGTAACAGCAAAATATTTCAGATTTGTTTATGATCCAAAGGGAACAGAACCTGGAGCAGAAGATTTGGATTTTGCCAAATGGAAACAGAATCTGAAATTGAGTAAAATTACACTTTCAAATCAGTCATTAATAAATAATTACGAAGGAAAATCAAGCGCAATCTGGCGTTTGACTCCGCAGACTACCGACAAAGAAATTCCAAATTCTGATGCATTCAAAAAATCAGAAATTATCAATATTTCGAATTTTGTTGATGCTGATGGAAACTTGAATTGGAAAGCGCCAAAAGGGAAATGGAAAATTATCCGAATTGGACATACTTCGACAGGACATGAAAATGCAACAGGCGGAGCAGGAAAAGGACTGGAAGTTGACAAATTTAATCCAGAATTAATTCGTTTTCAATTGGATCATTGGTTTGGAGAAGCAGTTCGTTCAGCTGGTCCAGAATTGGCTTCAAAAGTTCTGGAAATTCTGCATTTTGACAGCTGGGAATGCGGAAGCCAAAATT
This sequence comes from Flavobacterium sp. HSC-32F16, assembly GCF_024171645.1. Lineage (GTDB taxonomy): Bacteria > Bacteroidota > Bacteroidia > Flavobacteriales > Flavobacteriaceae > Flavobacterium. The sequence continues at coordinate 195,700 of NZ_JALKAC010000006.1, forward strand.
GGTCTTCGGTTTTTCAGGCTGAATTTAAAAAGAGACGTGGTTACGATCTTGTAGATTATCTTCCAGTTATGGCGGGAATTCCCGTAGAAAGTGCTGATTTTTCAGAGAAAGTTTTATATGATGTTCGAAAAACAATTGCCGATTTAGTAGCTGATAATTTCTACGGAACTGTCGCTCAAATTGCAAAAGAATATAACGTTAAGTTAAGTTCTGAAAATGTCGCTCCGACAATGATGAGTGATGCTTTGCTGCATTATAAATATGTCGATTATCCAGGTGGCGAATTTTGGCTGAAAAGCCCCACACACGACAAACCTTTTGATATGGTCGATGCTATTTCGGGCGGACATATTTACGGAAAAGATATTATTCAGGCAGAATCTTTTACGGCTCTGAGAATGGATTGGGACGAACATCCCGGAAATCTAAAAACAACAGCTGACCGAAATTACGCTTTAGGAATCAACCGATTATTTTATCACGTTTTTGTACATAATCCATGGACAGACAGAAAACCGGGAATGACTTTAGATGATATCGGAACTTTTTTCCAAAGAGACCAAACGTGGTGGAAACCCGGAAAAGCTTGGTTTGATTATTGTCAAAGAGTACAGTTTCAATTGCAAAAAGGGAAACCTGTAATTGATTTAGCGGTTTTTATTGGCGAAGATTTTCCTTCCCGTTCTTTTGCGCCGGATCGTTTGGTGCCATTTATTCCGAATGTGTTTGGAAAAGAAAGACTCGAAAGCGAGAAAATCCGTTTAGAAAATGAAGGTCAGCCAACGGCTAAAATGCCAAAAGAAGTTACTTATTCTAAAAATATCACCGATTTATCACAGTGGATTAATCCGTTAAATGGTTATCAATATGATTCTTTCAATGCTGATGTTTTAATCAACAGAGCGAAAGTGGTAAATGGAAAAGTAACTTTTGATGGTGGAATTGAATACAGTGCTTTATTCTTTCCAGGAAGTCATAAAATGGCACCGAATAAGATTTTATCTTTGGCTTCCGCCGAAAAAATCCTGCAGTTGCTAAAAGACGGTGCAACCATTTTTGTGGATGAAAAACCAAATATTCAGCCGGGAATTCAATCAGAAGCCGATCAAAAGAAATGGCAGATTATAATTGATGAAATCTGGCATAACGCCAACTCATCTTCATGGAAAATCGGAAAAGGTACGGTTGTAAAACTGCCATATTTAGGAAATGATTTTACTTCTATCGGAATTGCTCAAGATGTTTATTTTCCAAATTTAAACCGAGCTGATTCAGAAACATTGGCGTGGGCACATCGTAAATCGGATACTGAAGATATTTATTTCATTTCCAATCAAAAAGGAGAAAAAAGAATATTTAATTCTTCTTTCAGAATTTCAGGAAAAGTACCGCAATGGTATAATCCTGTGACAGATCAAACTTCGGCTTTAGCCAATTGGAATATAAAAAACGGAAGAACAATTGTTTCTATAACTTTAGAGGCCAACGAATCGGGGTTTGTTGTTTTTAAAAATGAAACAAAAGAAGTTTTAGCAAAAGGAAAATCCTCTGAATTTGAAAAAGTACAAACTTTAGACGAAAATTGGGAATTACAATTTGATTCAACATTTAAAGGTCCAAAAGAAGTGGTAAAAACAAACAAACTTTTTGACTGGAGCACTTCTGAAAATGATCAAATTAAGTATTATTCAGGAACTGTTATTTACAAAAAAGAGTTTATCTGGAAAGGAAAAGATAGTAATAAAATTTGGTTGGATTTAGGTGAAATCGCCAATATCGCCGAAATCAAAATCAACGGAAAAGATTGTGGGACGCTTTGGACTTTCCCTTTCAAAACAGATATTTCAAAAGCTTTACAAAAAGGAAAAAATTCGATAGAAATTAAAGTGACAAATACGTGGGCAAATAGATTAATTGATGATCAAAAATTACCAAAAGAAGAAAGATTAACGTGGACAACAGCGCCATTTCGTTTGGAAGGCGAACCGTTGTTGAGAGCGGGGTTGTTTGGACCGATTATGATTTTGAAAGAAAAATGATTTTTTAGCCACAGATTAAAAGGATTATGAGGATTTTTTTTCAAAGAGAAATTATATAATTGTCTCTAACTAAATTTTGATCCAATTGAAAAAATATATCGCTCCTCTGGAGCTTTTGTAGAATGATGTTGTTTATTCTATAAATATTTCGTCCCTCTGGGACTTGTTGAGTGGGATCGTAATATTTATTGAAAGGAATTTAAAGATATGTATTTATTTCAAAATTTATATCATTAGGAAAGATGAAAGAGCTCTGGAAGAGCGAAATATTTATAGAAAATAATAGTACGAAAGCAGTTTAGCTCCAGCGGAGCGACACATCTTTTGAGAATTTAAAGAATTAAAAAATGAAGAATTTTAAACACATTTTTGTTATTATAATTGCATTTTTAGTGAGTTTTCAAATCAATGCAAAAATCAAATTACCAGCTTTGTTTACTGATAACATGATGTTACAGCAAAAATCAAACGCACCCATTTGGGGCTGGGCAGAAAAGAACGCCAACATTGTAATCAAAACTTCTTGGGATTCTAAAATCTACAAGGTAAAAGCAGACGCTTCAGGAAAATGGAAATCAGAATTACAGACTTCTTCTTTTGGAGGACCATATATAATTGAAGTTTCAGAAGGAAACGAAAAAGTAACCATCAAAAATGTTTTGTTGGGCGAAGTTTGGCTTTGCTCTGGACAGTCGAATATGGAAATGCCGTTGAAAGGATTTCAAGGTCAGCCTGTTAAAAACGGAAACGAAATCATTGTAAGATCAACCAATAAAAATATCCGTTTAATTACGATTCCAAGAGCGACAGTTTTAGAACCATTGCAAGATTTTGAAGGAAAATGGGAAGTAGCTTCTCCAAAATCGACTTCAAATTTTAGTGCTACGGCTTGGTATTTTGGATCGCTTTTACAGGAAGTTTTAAATGTTCCTGTTGGCTTGATTCATGTTTCATACGGAGGTTCGAGCATGGAAGCGTGGATGAACAAAGAAATGCTAAAAGATTTTACAAGCGCTAAAATTCCAACTACAAAAGAAGAATTGGTAAAAGATCCCAATCGTGTTCCGACAACTTTATTTAACGGAATGCTTTCGCCTGTAATTGGTTACGGAATCAAAGGCTGTATCTGGTATCAGGGAGAATCGAATTACGAAAGAGCAAATGAATATACCGCTTTAATGAAGAAAATGGTCAGCAGTTGGAGAACGTTATGGAATCAGGGAGATTTTCCGTTTTACTATGCCCAGATTGCGCCGTTTAATTATGCTTCATTTCATCCAAAAGATTATTTAGAAAAATACAATTCGGCTTATTTAAGAGAAGCGCAGTTTAAGGCTTCAAAGGAAATTCCAAACTCAGCAATGGCAGTTTTAATGGATGTTGGAGAAGAAAACAATATTCACCCAATGGAGAAGGAAAAAGGAGGAAACCGATTGGCTTTTCAGGCTTTGGCAAGAATGTACGGAATTGAAGGTTTCGAATTCGAAAGTCCGAAATACAAATCGATGGAAATAAAAGATGGCGCTGTAACGGTTTCGTTTGATGATGTTGCCAACGGAATTACCTCTTATGATAAAGAAGTTTTAGGTTTTGAAATAGCGGGAGCAGATAAAGTTTTCTATCCAGCAAAAACGGTTGTAAGAAGAAAATCGGTGGTTTTGACTTCGGATAAAGTAAAGAATCCAGTTGCAGTTCGCTATTTATGGAAAGATTTCGCCAAAGCGGAATTGTTTAGTGCAGGAGGTTTGCCGGTTTCTTCGTTTAGAACGGATGAGTGGTGATACACGGTCGCTCCTGCAAGGTTTTCAAAACCTTGTAGGTGTTGATTGATTTGAAACTTAAAAACGATACCTACAAGGTTTTGAAAACCTTGCAGGAAAGAAAACGATGAAAAATAATATACTATTAATACTTCTCCTCACCACGCTTTGCCTTAAAGCGCAAATTCCTGCGCTCGATAATTACAATCAAATCTGGACAACACAAAGCAATAATTCATCAGAATCGATGCCTTTGGGTGGTGGTGATATTGGTATGAATGTTTGGGTAGAGAAAGGTGATTTATATTTCTATTTTTCACGAAGCGGAACTTTCGACGAACATAATACTTTATTGAAATTAGGACGTGTGAAGGTGACTTTAAGTCCAAATCCATTCGCAGAAAAAGAAGGTTTTTATCAGGAATTAAAACTGAAAGACGGTTACATTTTAGTTGGGCAGAATGAAACTAAAATAAAACTTTGGGTCGATGTTTTTAAACCTATTATTCATGTCGATTTAGAAAGTAAAAATCTATTGAAAATGACAGCGTCTTATGAAAGCTGGCGTCATCAAAACCGTATTTCAAAAGGAAAAGAAAACAATGCCAATTCTTATAAGTGGGCACCTCAGGGAGATCTTGTCAATTTTAGAGATTCAATTGCTTTTGAAAATAACGGCATAAAATTTTATCATAAAAATAGAGAAAATACTGTTTTTGATGTAGCGGTTAAACAGCAGAAGATGGAATCTGTTAAAGATCAAATGATGAACCCGATTGCTAATCTGACTTTCGGTGGATTTATGAAAGGCGAAAATTTAAAACCAAACGGAACTTACTTAGGAAAATATCAGTCAACCGATTTTAAAGGTTTTAGTTTATCAAGTGTAAAACCTTCAAAAAAGCATTCATTAGAAATTTATTTAAACACCAGTCAATCTGATTTTTCTACTTGGGATAATGGATTAAAAAGTTTTATTTTATCCAATAAAAATACTTCAAAAAAAGCAGAAAAAAACACTCAAAAATGGTGGAATGATTTCTGGAACCGCAGTTTTATTTTTACTCAAAAAAATCAATCGATTGAGAAAGATTCGGTTTATCAAATCGGACAGAATTATCAGTTGTTTCGATATATGCTGGGATGTAATGCGTACGGAAAATATCCAACAAAATTCAACGGTGGACTTTTTACCGTTGATCCCGTTTACACGAATAAGGATTTAGATTTTACACCCGATTTCAGAAATTGGGGAGGAGGAACGATGACAGCTCAAAATCAGCGATTGGTTTATTTTCCGATGGTAAAAAGTGGTGATTTTGATATGATGAAATCACAGTTGAGTTTTTATCTCGATTTGCAAAAAAATGCTGAATTGCGTAGTAAAGTCTATTGGAAACATAACGGTGCATCATTCACAGAACAATTAGAAAATTTCGGACTCCCAAATCCAGCAGAATACGAATGGAAACGCCCCGCAGATTACGATCCGGGAATGGAATATAATGCTTGGCTCGAATACGAATGGGATACGGTTTTAGAATTCTGCCAAATGATGTTGCAGCACAAAGAATATGCGGGAGAAGATATTCAAAAATACAATCAATTTATTATTAGTTGTCTTCGTTTTTTTGATGAACATTATCAATATTTAGCAAAACAAAGAGGCAGAAAAGCATTGGATGGAAACGGAAAATTAGTTCTTTTTCCAGGTTCAGCTGCTGAAACTTATAAAATGACCAATAATTCGAATAGCACGATTTCAGCTTTACAAATTATTACAGAAAATCTTTTAAACCTTTCAGGAAATCAATTGTCAAAAGAAGACGTTGAATATTTACAAGCATTTCAAACTAGAATTCCGCCTTTGAATTTTGGACAAATCGAAAATCATAAAGTTTTACTTCCTGCCAAAACTTGGGAAAGAGTTAATAATTCTGAAGTCCCGCAATTGTATCCCGTTTATCCGTGGGGAATTTACGGCATTGGAAAACCTGATTTAGAAACAGCTTTAAATACATGGAAATACGATTCTGATGCTTTAAAATTCAGAAGTCATATTGGATGGAAACAGGATAATATTTTCTCGGCTCGTTTGGGTTTAACCGAAGAAGCAGCAAAATATAATACGCTAAAAATGGCGAATTCAGAAAGACGCTTTCCAGCTTTTTGGGGTCCGGGATTTGACTGGGTTCCAGATCATAATTGGGGCGGATCGGGTATGATTGGTATGCAGGAAATGCTTTTGCAGGAAGCAGGCGAAAAAATCTATCTTTTTCCAGCGTGGCCAAAAGAATGGAACGTTCATTTTAAATTACATGCCAAACAAAATACTACAATTGAAGCCGAACTCCTTAATGGAGAATTGAAGGTTTTAAAAGTAATTCCAGAAGAAAGAAAAAAAGACATTATAAATCTGTTAGGAAAATCTGAAGCAGAGAAAATGAAATTAAACTAAGACAAAAATGGTAAAGAGATTAGTGTGTTCTTTTGCGCTGGCAATGCTTTTGACAGCAAATGGACAAGCACAATCAGTTCAAAATACTGATAAACAAATTGTAAAGGTTGACTTTGATTTTTTTCAAAGAAGACTTGAAGAAGTTCATGATCCTAGTTATGATTCATGGGTAATTAACGAAGGAAAAGAAGCTGAAAAATCATTTAATAATGTGTTATTTAAATTAAAAGGAAACTTTACTTCAAAATGGTATAAAGTTGGGATGAGTGCTCCACATTATAACAAATTGGGAAGTGACGGTTTGGTTACGGCTGAAAATTTAGAATTGAAAATCAGCGGATTGAAAGCGGGAAAACATACACTTTTAACTTTTCATAATGCTTTTGATGTCATTACTGGAAAAACTTTTTCCCCAATCAAAATCTTCGTTAACGGAAAACTTCAGGAAACGGTAAATGCGAGTCAGAGAGCGAATGCAAAAGTAGATGCAGCAATGGCGTATATCACTTTTAATGCTGAAAAAGGAAAAGACGTAATAGTTCGTTTTGAAATTGATCCGACTTCTAATCCAGATGTTGTTAAGCAAATTGTGATTAATGGTTTTGAAGTTGATACGCCAAACTTGATGAATCAGGCGCGTACTCCAGAACCAAAAAATAGAGATGAACATGTTGAAGTAACTAAAAGTTTAATTTTAAAATGGGATGCTCCAAATAGTGTTGCAGCGCATAATTTGTATTTTGGTGAAGACAAAAATGCTGTAGAAAAGGCAACAGAATCTTCAAAAGAATTCAAAGGAAAACTGATTGATAAAAATTTTACAGTTTCAGATTTATACAGCGGTACAACTTATTATTGGAGAGTAGATGAATTGGATAATAAAGGTGAAGTTACTCAAGGAAATGTATGGTCTTTTAAACCAGCACAATTAGCATTTCCGGGAGCAGAAGGTTACGGACGTTATGCGGTTGGTGGACGTGGCGGAAAAGTAATTGAAGTAACGAATTTAAATGACGACGGACCAGGAAGTTTACGCGATGCGATTAATCAGGAAATTGGACCAAGAACGATTGTTTTTACTGTTTCGGGTAATATAAAACTGGCTTCTAGATTAGTGGCAAATCAACCCTACATCACTATTGCAGGACAAACTGCTCCGGGTGACGGAATTACGATTAGCAGAGCTCCAATTGGATTAACTGGAAATGATGGTGTAATGAGATTTCTAAAAGTTCGTATTGGAGGAGGCAGAACATTTGACGGAATGGGATTAACGGGTGCAGATTATAGTATTATCGATCACTGCTCGATAAGCTGGACAATTGATGAGTCGTTTAGTTCACGTGGAGCGCATCACATTACGTTACAGCGAACTTTAATTTCAGAAGCGTTAAATGTTGCGGGACACGGAAAATACGAAGCTGGAAAAATGCACGGTTATGCAGCGACAATTGGCGGCGATATCGGAAGTTTTCATCATAACTTATTGGCTCACAATTACGGACGTAACTGGAGTATTGGCGGTGGTTTAAGCGGTGACGGATTCTACACTGGAAGATTGGATATTACAAATAATGTGGTGTACAATTGGGGAAAAAGAGCAACTGACGGCGGTGCAAACGAGGTAAATTTTGTAAACAATTATTATAAACCAGGAGCTTCAACAGCAATTTTTGTGGCGCTGAATGCACAGCATGAAGGCGTTGGAAAAGGTATGCAGCGTTATTATTTTGACGGAAATGTTATGCCGGGTTATTTTGATGAAAAATCTCAGGAGAAAGGAAGAAAATTTACTACAACAAATAAAGAGATCGTAGAATATGAAACTTTTGTTGATCAACCATTTTTTCCTTCATATGTAAAAACGCAATCAGCTAAAGCAGCGTATAAGGATGTGCTTTCTGATGTTGGAGCAAACCAGCCGTTTTTTGATAAACACGATAACCGAATTATTGATGAAACTTTAAAAGGAACTTTTACTTATAAAGGTAGTAAAAGCGGTTTAGGCGGAATGATCGATAACGAACAAGATGCGGGTGGATGGCCAAATTTTGTTTCAGAAACTCGTCCAGCAGATTGGGATACAGATCATGACGGATTACCAAACTGGTGGGAAAAAGCCTTTGGTTTAAACGAAAATTCACCAGCTGGAGATTTCTCAGATGCAAATCAAGATACTGACAAAGATGGATTTACACAGTTAGATAATTATTTAGACTGGTTAGCGCAGCCTCATTATTTTATCAATCTAAAAGATAAAAAGACTTTAAGTGCTGCAGATTATTTCAAAGGTTATGAAAACAAACCAGTTTATACTTTCTCTGATCTTAAAAATGGAAAAGTGGTTTTAAAAGGAAAAGAAATTCAGTTTACAACAGTTGAAAAAGGATTCGCTTCTTTCGTTCTAACCGTAAAAGATGCAGACGGAGATTCAATGAGCAGAACTATTAATTTCTTTGTAAAATAAAAAATGAGTTTGCCACGAATTACACGAATTGCACTAATTTTTTCTTTTTCTTGCCACAGATTAAAAGAATTAAAATGATTTTATACTAAATAATCTGTGCTAATCCTTTTAATCTGTGGCAAAAAAATAATTCGTGGAAATTAGTGTAATTCGTGGCAAACAAAAAAATAAATTCAAAATGAAAAAGAACATCATCATATCCTCTTTATTTCTTTCAACTGTAATCTTTGCACAGAACAAAGGTTTGGTTGCGAATTCAGAAAGTCCGTATTCTAAATTGCAGAGCGTAGGCCTGCAAGATGTAAAATGGACAAACGGTTTTTGGAAAGAACAATTTGATGTAGAAACCAAAAATACTTTGCCTTATATGTGGGATTTGTATCATAACGATGAAATTTCACATGCTTATAAAAACTTCGAAATTGCCGCAGGTTTAAGCAAAGGAACTTTCAAAGGACCTTCGTTTCATGATGGTGATTTCTACAAGATTTTTGAAGGAATGGCTGCAACTTATGCCGTTACAAAAGATAAAAAACTGGATGCCGAAATGGATAAAGCCATTGCGCTTTTCGCGAAAGTACAGCGTAAAGACGGTTATATTCACACGCCCGTTTTAATCGACGAACGCTGGGGAACTTTAGGCCCAGAAGAAGTAAAGAAACAATTGGGTTTTGAGAAATACAATATGGGACATTTAATGACTGCGGCCTGCATCCATTATCGTGCCACAGGAAAAACTAATTTCCTTAATATCGCAAAAGGTGTTGCCGATTTCTTGTATGATTTTTACAAAAAAGCTTCACCAGAATTAGCCCGAAATGCGATTTGTCCGTCTCATTATATGGGAATTGTCGAAATGTACAGAACGACTAAAAATCCGAAATATCTGGAATTAGCTAATAATCTAATCGATATTCGCGGAACTACAAATGACGGAACCGATGATAATCAGGACAGAGTTCCGTTTAGACAGCAGACAACTGCAATGGGGCACGCTGTAAGAGCGAATTACTTGTACGCAGGAGTTGCCGATTTGTATGCTGAAACGGGAGAAAAGAAATTACTATATAATCTAGAATCCATTTGGGATGATGTAACGTATCGTAAAATGTACATTACAGGTGGTTGTGGTTCTTTGTATGATGGAGTTTCGCCAGATGGAACTTCTTATGATCCAACTGTAGTGCAGAAAATCCACCAAGCTTACGGAAGACCTTTTCAATTGCCAAATGCAACGGCTCATACTGAAACCTGCGCCAATATTGGAAATGTGTTATGGAACTGGAGAATGCTTCAAATTACGGGAGACGCGAAATATGCTGATATTGTAGAATTAGCTCTTTATAACAGTGTACTTTCAGGAATGGATTTAGAAGGCGAAAAATTCTTGTATAATAATCCGCTGAATGTTTCAAATGATTTACCGTTTCATCAGCGTTGGGGAAATGAGCGTGAAGGGTATATTGCTTTATCAAATTGCTGTGCGCCAAACGTAACTAGAACTGTTGCCGAGGTTGGAAATTATGCTTATAATATCTCGAAAGAAGGTTTGTATGTAAATTTATACGGAAGTAATCAATTGAAAACAAAATCTTTAAATGGAGAAGAAATAGAAATTGAACAGCAAACGAATTATCCGTGGGACGGAAAAATAACGTTGAAAATTGTAAAAGCCCCAAAAGATTTACAAAATTTCTTTTTAAGAATTCCCGGCTGGAGTCAGAATGCGGAAGTTTCGGTAAATAATGCAAAGATTACTGATAAAATCGTTTCTGGAACTTATTTGCAATTAAACCAAAAGTGGAAAAAGGGAGATGTAATTGAATTGAATCTTCCAATGCCGGTTGAATTGATGGAAGCGAATCCGCTTGTAGAAGAAATTAAAAATCAGGTTGCTGTAAAAAGAGGGCCTCTAGTGTATTGTTTAGAATCAGATCAGCTTCCTGCAAACATTAGTGTAAACGATGTAATCTTAAATTTGAATTCTGATTTTAAAACTGATTTTACAGAATTGAAAAACAGAAAATTTATAACGATTGAAGCTAATTCTATAGTTACAACAGATAATTCTTGGAATAAAACGCTTTACAAACCTATTTCGGTAAAAGATGGAAAATTATTAACTGTAAAATTGATTCCGTATTTTGCGTGGGGAAATAAAGGAAAAGGAGAAATGACGGTTTGGATGTCGCATTAAGTTTTGGACGCGGATTAAAAACGGATTTTTAAATTTTGTCAAAGATATTAAGCGTACAGTTTGTCATTCCGAGGAACGAGGAATCACACTCGGGAATCGACAAAGATTGGATACATTCAATGGGGAGTTTCTAGTATGATCTTTCCTTAGTCAAGATGACAAAACAAGATGAATAAGTAAATTGAAAAACATATGAAATACATCCTAGCCTTATTTTTAGTATCAACACTTTCACTATCAGCACAAACGCTCGATAATAAAGTAGCATTAACTGTTGCCCAAGACGGTTCTGGAGATTTTAAAACCATTCAGGAAGCGGTAAATAATGTAAAAGATAATTCAGAGAAACGTGTTGTAATCACTATAAAACCAGGAAAGTATGTTGAGAAATTAGAAATTCCAGTTTCTAAACCATTCATTACTTTAAAAGGTATAGACCGAAATAAAACGATAATTTCATTTGATGATTATTCAGGAAAACCACTTCGAGAAGCAGATCCATCAGGTAAAAAAGAATTTGGAACTGGGACTTCTTATTCTTTTTTAATTAAAGGAAACGATTGTACGCTGGAAAATCTTACTGTCGAAAATACAGCTGGAAGAGTAGGGCAGGCGGTGGCACTTCATATTAAAAGTGATAGAGTTGCGGTAAAGAATTGCAATCTTCTTGGTAATCAAGACACACTTTATTTATCAGAAGGAAATACTCGTACGTATTTTGAAAACTGCTTTATAAACGGAACAACCGATTTTATTTTCGGTGCTGCTACGGCTTATTTTTATAAATGTACTATCGAAAGTTTAACGAACTCGTATATCACGGCAGCTTCAACTCCGCAAGGACAGACTTATGGTTTTGTTTTTGTTGATTGTAAGCTTACTGCAAAAGACAAATCGGTTGATAAAGTATTTCTTGGAAGACCATGGAGACCTTATGCACAAACTGTTTTTATCAATACAGATTTAGGTTCACATATCATTCCTGAAGGATGGAATGCCTGGATTGATACTAGATTTCCTGATAAAGACAAAACGGCCTATTATGCAGAATTTAGCAGTAAAGGCTTAAGTGCAAAAGATTTGTCTCAAAGAGTGCCTTGGTCATATCAGTTAAAAAAAGCGGATATTAAAAAATACAATCGGGATTTGGTTTTAAACGGATGGAATCCTAATAAATAATTCTAAAATTTAAATATTCCGGTTCTTAATTTTATCACAGGAACTAACTTTTATTGCATTAGAAGAAAAAAACAGATCAATTAGTCGGCAAAGCCAATAACAAAAGGGTTTTAAAAAAAAATATTGGTCAGAAATTACGTTTAAAAAAAAACTTTTTTTAGGAAATATTTAAGAATTGTTTTTTTATCCTGCTATCTTATTATTGTAAGTTTTTTACTTTTAATTATAAATTTCACCTTAAAACTGTAAGCTTTTTTTGCAAATTTAAAGCCGAGTTAACCTGCTCAAAAACAGTTTGTAACTCAGGTTATTTGCATTAAAAACAAGTAAATTTTGTTTTTAATGCGTATTCTTCGGTTTTTAATTAAAAACCCGATCTTCTATTTGATTATACTCAAACATTTCTTTCTATTTTTCTGTTTAGCTCACATATTCTTTCTATTTTTTATTAATATTGTTTTTTTGAGTAGTTTTTTTTTAGATAATGCCATTGATACAGGATAGTGCAGGACGGTTGTAATGTATCATCGTTATATTTTTGGATTATAAAAAATAAATGTATTTTTAACATTTAATTACAACGATTTCGTTTCTCTGAAATCTTAAGAATTATTTGAGATACATTTAAAACATGACTAACTAACAATAATAAACTAACCAAACAAAAAGCATTTATGAAACAAGCACTTTTAAAGAGATGTAGTTTTCTTTTGTTTACACTGATGAGTGTGCTGAGTTATGCTCAAAACTCAAATCTAGTTACAGTAACAGGAACTGTTACTGATAATGTATCAGGCCTGCTTCCGGGAGTGAACGTAACTGAAAAATCTACAAAGAATGCAGTGACGACTGATTTTAATGGTCAATTTCAAATTAAAGTAAAACCAAATGCAACTTTGGTATTCTCTTTCATCGGAATGAGAAAACAAGAGGTACCAGTTGGAACACGTACTACAGTAAATGTAAAATTAACAGAAGACGCTAATGAATTACAAAATATTGTAGTTGTTGGATACGGTACTCAGAAAAAAGAGAAACTTACCGGAGCTATTGTTACAATTAATCCAGCAGAGATTCAGGATCTTCCTGTTTCTAATTTATCTGAATCTTTAAGAGGACAGGTTGCTGGTTTGGATGTTTCTGGTGGTTCTAACCGTCCAGGAAGTGAGGCATCGCTTTCAATTCGTCAGAGTTATAGTTTTGCAAAAGATGGTGGAAATAAAGTTCCATTAGTAGTAATCGATGATATGATACAGGTCGATCCTATAACAGGTCTGGCTTCTTTAGAGACATTCAATAGATTAGATCCTTCTGAGATAGAAAGCATTACAATACTTAAAGATGCTTCTGCAGCTATATATGGTTCTCGTGCATCACAAGGAGCAATTGTCGTGAAAACTAAAAGAGGTAAATCTGGAGTAACTTCATTTTCATACTTTAGTCAATTTGCAGTAAATGATGCTATCAGTCACAGTAAAACGATGAGTGCTTATGAGTATGGTGTTTTTTCAAATCGTTTTTTTGGAGCAAAGCCTGACACTAATTTACCTCAAAATTTATTCTCTCAAACTGAGTTAGAGGAAATGAAAAGTCTTGATTATGATTGGTTAAAAGAAGCTTGGAAACCTGCAATCCAGCAAAAACACACTTTAACTGTTAATGGAGGAACTGAAAAAGCTACTTATTTTGCGGGTATTAATTACTTTACACAAGGTGCAAATTTAGGTAAGCAAGATTATAATAAGTGGAATTTCCGTACTGGTATGACGGCAAAAATCAGCAGTTCATTAGATTTTTCTGCAGCTGTTTCTGGAAACTCTGGAGATATTGAAAAATCATTTACTAAAGCATCAGCAAATATCAGTGATGGTAGTTATGCAACTTATGCTGGCGGCGAGCAGGCTGATTATGGTTTTTTACTTCATATGCCTAAATATGTGCCTTGGGAGACAACTGTAAATGGACAGCAATATTATATGTCTCCTTTTCCACGTACAACTGGAACTTTAGGAAGTGCAAATATTAATAGTAATATAGCAGGGTGGAATTATTTTGCGACTGTAAATAATGGATCAAAACAAGTTTCAAGCGATTTTTCATATAATGTAAATATGTCGTTAAACTATAAAGTTCCATTTATTAAAGGATTATCTTTAAAAGGTACTTATTCTAGAACTCAGAGTAACGAAACTACAGAACAAATTCAATTACCTTACGATTTAGCAAGAATAATTGGATATCAGCTTCAGGATCGCCACTTAGCCAGTGCGGCGCAGCCAAATACGATTGTTAGTTCAACTAATAACTACTATCAGATTGAAACTAACGTTCGTAATTCAAGAGTGTATTATGATAGTTTTAATTCTAAAGCTGTCCAAGCCAACTTTTTTGCAGATTATAACAGAACTTTTGATAACCATGAGGTTGGAGCAATGTTTTCTGTTGAGCGTTCAGAATCAGAATACAACAGTACACGTTTAGCTTACGAAAACACAGGTAAAGATTATGCAGGCTCTTATCAAACAGCAGGAACATTATCTACATCTAATTCAACAGCTCTAAAAGGTGAATCAGGAACTTTATCTTATTTAGGACGTGTAAATTATAGCTATAAATCGAAATATATGCTTCAGTTTCTTTTTAGAAGTGATGCTTCTACAAAATTTGCACCAGAAAATTACTGGGGATTCTTCCCTTCACTTCAGGCAGGTTGGATTGTTTCTAAAGAAAAATGGTTTACAGATAATGTATCATGGATTGATTTCTTAAAAGTACGTTATTCGATTGGTAAAACTGGAAATGATAACGTGAAGGCTTGGAGATGGATGAAACTTTACGATGTTGTAGCAGACAAAGGATTCCAATTTGGAAGTAATGGAGGAGTATTAGCAAGTGGTATAACACCAAGAGTTGATCCAAACAGAAATGTAGGATGGGATACTACAATAAAAAACAACTTAGGTTTTGATTTAACTTTACTTAAAAACAGATTAACATTTTCATCTGATTTTTACTATGATCAGGCAAAAGAAATGTTAACAGGTATGGCTCAGGCTGTTGGTGTTCCTATTTCTGTAGGGGGAGGATTCGCTGAAGAAAATTATGGAGCAGTTGATTCTTGGGGAGCTGAATTTAATTTAGGATGGAAAGATAATCTGACTAAAAACTTCAGTTATAACGTAGGAGTAAACTTTGCACTATCTGATAATGAGGTTAAAAGATATCCTACGGCAGCATTCCAGCACCCTTCGGCTAATGTAGCAATGGTAGGAGAGTCTCAGTTTTACCCGGCTTGGGGATTTAGAACATGGAAAGGTACATCGACAGGAGATGGAATTTTACGAACAGATGAGGATGTGGCAAATTATTGGTCTTATTTAACAGAGCGTGCAGTAGCTGCTGGTGGACAGCCAAACTACTTGGGAGTTAACTCTATTACAGGTATGAGACGAGGAATGCTTGCTTTTGAAGACGTAGCAGGTCAGTTTAATGATAAAGACGGTTCTCAAGCAGGACCAAATGGACAAATTCAAGATAAGGAAGATTTAGTAAAATTGGTTAAGAAAAACAGATCGTATGGTTTTACTACCAATTTAGGAGCAAAATATAAATCGTTTTTCTTTAAAACACAAATAGCAACATCTTGGGGAGGATATCGTGCCATTGACGTGGTAAAACAAGGATTAGGATCACAGCACAATATGTGGGCTCACGAAAGTTACTGGAACGATATGTATTCTGATGATAATCCAAATGGTAAATATCCTAATTTAGCTTTTCCTGAATCTGTAGCAGTTGCATCTGATTTCTGGCAGTTAGATACTTTCCGTTGTACAGTAAGAAATATAACATTAGGATTTGAACTTCCAAAAGAGCTTTTAGACAAAATTAAGATCTCAAAATGGTCAGTAGGAGTAACAGGTAATAATCTTTGGGATTTATACAATCCTTATCCAGATCATTATCGTAATATGTACGACAATTCTTCTGCAAATTTTCCAACGCTTAGAACATGGGCAGTTACTTTAAACATTGCATTCTAATTTTAACTACAAAAGAAGATGAAACTAAAAATTAATAAATATATAACTGTAGCGCTTTTAGCAGTGCTTAGTACTTCATGCAGCGATAATTTCCTGGAAGAAAAGAAAAATTACGGTACCGTAGATGATACCTTTTATGAAAGCCAGGAACGTGCTACCTGGTATATCAACAATGTTTATTTGGATTATTTTCAGGCGTTTAAATCTCCTATTCAAAATTTAGTTGGTTCATATACAGATGCAAACTCTAAATTAACTGAAGAAATAGGAGGTATACAGCCGCTTGTTAATCCAACCATTACCTACATAAACGCAGCCGATGGATCAGGATATTACGGAGGTAAACTTGAAGATAAAATAAACAACGTACCGTATAACAGAATTCGTGATTGTAATTCTTTTATTCAGGACATCGATATTAAAGGTGTTAATTTAGACAAGACATTTCGCGATCAGGCAAAAGGACAGATGTATTATTTACGTGCTATTCAGTATTTTGACTTAATGCGTGTTTATGGAGGTGTTCCTATTATTACAGAAGTTCAAAAACCAAGTGCTATTGATGAAGCTATTAAAGTTCCTAGAGCTAAAGTTTCAGAAGTAGTAGCTCAAATTGTAAAAGATTTAGATATGGCAGCAAGTTTGTTGCCAAAAAGCTGGCCTGCTGAATATGGACGTGTAACTAAGGGAGCAGCTATGGCTGTGAAATTAAGAGTTTTATTGACTTATGCAAGCCCATTATTCAATAAAAATTGGGATGGATCTAATGAGCGCTGGGATGCAGCATTAAAAGCTGGTCTTGAAGCTGAGGCTGAATTATCTGCCTCTGGTCATGCTTTAGTAGGGAATAATGCCAAAGACTGGGAGAGAATGTTTGTTACTGGCGCAGCCAATAATGCTCCGAGTCCAGAAGCAATTACGGTACAGCTTTTAGGAACAAATACAACTAACGTTGGTATGAGTAACTCTTGGGAAAGAGGGATTCGTTTAATCAGTCAGGGAGGACCTGGTGCTATGGAAGCTCCTAAAGAAATGATAGATTTATTTCCAATGGCTGATGGTTCAAGACCAACTGCAGCCAATGGCTATGATCCGTTTCTTTTCTTTCTTAAACGTGACCCAAGATTCTACAGAACATTTGCTTTCTCTGGTGTAAGATGGGATTATAAGGAAAATGCTAAACCGGTTGTATGGGCTTATCGTTGGGAAGATAAAGATAAAAAATTCTACTACAGTGATAATAACAATGAAACGAGTCCTGCATTAGTTAGAAAAATGACAGATTTAACAGCTTCTAACACTAGTAGTTTTCAATATTCTGGAACTGATATTTATGAGTACAGATATGCAGAGTTATTATTAAATATAGCAGAATGTTATGCTGCTTTAGGACAGACTGGAAATACTATTGCTTATTTAGGACGTATTAGAAACCGTGTAGGTATTCCTGCAGGAAACAATTATGGAATTGGTACTTTAACAGATAAATACGCTGCTATTGAAGCCGTTTTATATGAGCGTAGAGTAGAGCTTGCATATGAAGGTAAACGTTACTGGGATGTACAACGCTGGATGCTTTATGATAATGATGTTCTTCCTGGTGTAGCCGGAGGTACAGTAAGTAAATTAGGGCTTACGCCAATTAATGGTACACAGCGTACTGGAAACTATCTTCAATTTAAGAATATTACAACAACAGCTGCAGATCCTTTAGCAACTGCTCGTGCTTCTATTTCTGCAGATCCTGATTCAGCTAATTTTCAAACACAGTTAACAGCTTTAGCGACTTTTTATACAAATAACTTTGTTTTGGCTGCACCGCCAACTCCAATGGACCAAGTTAATAATCAGCCTGTAAAACTTAAATTTAATCCAAATTATTATTTAATGGGATTACAAGCGACTGTTCTATCTCAAAATCCTTGGTTGACACAAAATATTGGTTGGAAAGACGGATCTGGAGGAGAAGGAACTTTTAATTACCAAGAATAAAATAATCAATAGAAAATTTCTGATTATTAAGGAAATTCTATTAATCAAACAATAATAAAATGACAAACTTTTCACCTGTATTCGTCAAAAGATACAGGTGATTTGTTTAAAAAGAATTACCACAACTACAAATTAACATGAAAAATTCCGTATTATTTATCGCATCATCTCTGCTTTTTTTAGGAAGTGCAAAATGTTTTGCCCAATATCCAAAGATAAGTCCAGAAGTTCAGGCTCAGGAAAAAGCTATTAAAGAAGAAGCTCAAAGACTTTCTGATGAAGCTTGGACAAAAGCTTTAGTAGTTATTGAAGAAGAAGCAAAACATGGAAAACCTTATATTCCGTGGGCAGCAAGACCAACAGATTTACCTCAGGCAGAAATTCCTGCTTTTCCAGGTGCTGAAGGTGGAGGTATGTACACTTTTGGAGGCCGAGGCGGAAAAGTGTATACGGTAACAAGTCTAGAAGACCGCGGACCAGGAACTTTACGTGAAGCCTGCGAGCAAGGAGGAGCGAGAATAATAGTGTTTAATGTTGCTGGAATTATCAGATTGAAAAGTCCGTTGATTATACGTGCGCCTTACATTACAATTGCAGGACAAACAGCTCCTGGAGATGGTATTTGTATCGCTGGAGAATCAACTTGGATTGATACGCATGATGTAATTATCAGACATGTACGTTTCCGTCGTGGAGAAACTTTTGTAGGCCGTCGAGATGATGCTATCGGAGGAAATCCTGTTGGAAATATCATGATCGATCACGTTTCTGCAACTTGGGGATTAGATGAAAACATGTCAATCTATAGACATATGTACAATCCAGGAGCAGGATATCCAGATATAAAAGTAGGAACTGTAAATATTACAATCCAAAATAGTTTATTCGGAGAAGCTTTGGATACTTACAATCACGCTTTTGGAAGTACTCTGGGTGGAGAAAACTGCTCTTTCATGAGAAATATGTGGGCAAATAATGCAGGAAGAAACCCTTCAATCGGTTGGAACGGAATTTTCAATTTTGTGAATAACGTAGTTTTTAACTGGTACAATAGATCTACTGATGGTGGAGATTATACTGCTAATTACAATATTATCAATAACTTCTATAAACCAGGACCAGTTACCGATTTGACACAGCCAATCAGCTATAGAATTTTAAAACCAGAATCTGGAAGAAGCAAATTACCTTATGTGGTTTTTGGAAGAGCTTACGTAAACGGAAATATTATTAACGGAAACGAAAAAGTGACTAAAGACAATTGGGACGGCGGTATTCAGCTTGAAAATAAAAAAGGGGAATTGATGACGTATGATGAAGCAAAAGAGTATTTCGCTAAAATGAAAACTGACAAACCTTTTCCAATGCCATGGTTCCGTCCATTCATGAAAGCGGACGAAGCATATGAGTTTGTATTGAAAAATGTTGGAGCAACGCTGCCAATTAGAGATAAAGTAGACGAAAGAATCGTAAGAACAGTAAAAACTGGAGTTCCAGAATATGCAAAAGGATTGGAGAAAAAAGAATTCTATCAATTTGAACACAGACGTTTACCGATGGATTCTTATAAAAAAGGAATTATTACCGATATTTCTCAAGTGGGAGGATATCCAGAATACAAAGGAAAACCTTATTTGGATACAGACAAAGACGGAATGCCGGATGCATGGGAGAAAAAATACGGTTTAAACCCGAACGATCCATCTGATGCGCAAGGAGATTTAAACGGAGACGGATATACTAATATTGAAGATTACATCAACGGTGTAAATCCTGCCATAAAAGTAGATTGGAAAGATTTAGCTAATAACAAAGAAACTTTAGTTAGACCTTTATTAGATTTAAAATAAGGAATGATTTTTGAAAACATTCTTGTTTCAGAGTAAAAAGGAATGTTTTCGAAAATAGCCTGAAAGGCTCAAAGCACTAACATAGGACAACGTCCTATGTATAACAATAAAGAAAGAAAAAAAGCCCTGAAAGGGCGAAAGCAATTAATGATGTGCAGCTTATAAAGGCTTACGCCCTTTCAGGGCTATGTCTATATGAATTGTGAGTCATAGGATGTTATCCTATGGTGTTGCTTAAAGGCCTTTGGCCTTATGATTGAGTTAAAAGAAATAACTAAAAAAGGAAAGACAATGGCACTAAATAAAATAAATGTAGCCTTATTATCGCTGGTTTTCGCATTTTCAACTTTAAATGCACAACAACATTTAGATCCTGAATATGTAAAAGTTACTAACGAAAGAGCTGCAAAAATCGTTACCAAATTAGATTTGAAAAACGAAGTAAAAGAAAAAGCAGTTTCTAATACAATAGCACAGCAATTCAGAGATTTAAGCGAAATTCAGGACGGAAGAGACGCTGAAATTAAAAAAGTGAAAGAAGATACTTCTTTAGCAAAAGAAAAACAAAACGAGAAAATTGATAAACTGAAAGCAAAAGCCGATGAATCAATTGCAAAACTTCATAAATCTTACATCAAAAAATTAGGTAAAGAATTATCAGAAGATAAAATTACTGAAGTTAAAGATGGAATGACTTACGGCGTGCTTCCAATAACAGTTGCTGGTTACAACGACATGCTTCCAAATTTAACAGCAGAACAAAAAGACTACATCTACAAAGCTTTAGTTGAAGCCAGAGAACACGCAATGGACGCAGGTTCATCTAAAGAAAAGCACGGCTGGTTTGGTAAATATAAAGGAAGAATCAACAATTATTTATCTAAAGAAGGTTACGATCTAAACAAAGAAAGTAAAGATTGGCACGAACGTGTTGAGCAAAGAGAGAAAGCTAAGAATTAGTCATTAGTTGCTAGTAAATAGTGATTAGCTTTTTAAAATTCATTAATGAATGTTTTAACTAATCACTAATTTCTAAGAGTTAATCAATAAAAACTGAGGACTAATTACTAATCACTAAGAACTAAAAAATGCAAAATATTTTCCCAAAACATACTTTAAAGAGAACATTTATGGCGTTGTCATTTTGTTCACTTGTATCATCGGCATATGCGCAATATCCTGTAATTCCAAAACCTGTTCAGGAAAAAGCGGATGCTATTTTAGCTGACGAAGAAAAAAGGCTGAGCGAAATATGGAATGCTAATCTTCATATAATCAAAGAAGAAGCAAAACAAGGAAAACCCTATTTACCTTGGGCATCCTATCCAAAAGATTTTGTTTTGGCAGATATTCCTGCTTTCCCGGGTGCTGAAGGCGGTGGAGCATACACACAAGGTGGTCGTGGCGGAAAAATATTTGTGGTTACGAGTTTAGAAGACAGCGGAAAAGGAACTTTTCGTGAAGCCTGTGAAGCGGTTGGAGCGAGAACAATTGTTTTCAACGTTTCGGGAATTATTCAATTGAAAAAAAGAATCAGCATGCGTGCGCCTTACGTGACCATTGCTGGGCAAACTGCTCCTGGTGACGGAATTTGCATTGCCGGAGAAACTTTAGAAATTGATACTCATGACGTTATTATTCGTCATATGCGTTTCCGTCGTGGAGCTACAGAAGTAACGAGAAGAGACGATGCATTAGGAGGAAATCCAATGGGAAATATCATTGTAGATCACTGTTCGGTAAGCTGGGGATTAGACGAAAATATTTCTTTATACAGACATCAATTTGCAGCTAATGCAAAATCAAAACTGGAAAAATTACCAGCTTGTAATATCACGATTCAAAACACTATTTCATCAGAAGGTTTGGATACGTACAATCACGCTTTCGGAAGTACAATTGGCGGATTAAATAGTACTTTTATGCGCAACTTATGGGCCGACAACATTTCTAGAAATGCTTCTATCGGAATGTATGGCGACTTTAATTTTGTGAATAACGTAGTATTCAATTGGTGGAATCGTACGCTTGACGGTGGCGATTATCGTTCGATGTTAAATATCATCAACAACTATTTCAAACCTGGTCCAATAACGCCACAAAACGAACCTATTTCGCATAGAATTGTAAAACCTGAATCTGGTTATATTGAGCCAAAACAATACGGAAGAGCTTATGTTTCAGGAAACTTTATTGTTGGTTCTCCTGAAGTTACAGCTGATAACTGGAATGGCGGAGTACAATTGGAAAACCTTCCAGAAGCAGAAACAAAAGAATTTTTAGCAGCTATCAAACAGCCAAAACCTTTTTCAATGCCAAAATTCAATATCATGTCTGCAGAAGAAGCTTATGATTTTGTTTTGACTAATGTTGGAGCAACAATTCCGAAAAGAGATGCTGTTGATGAGAGAATTATCAAGCAGGTTAAAACAGGAAAAATCGAAGTAAAAGACGGTTTAGAGAATAATATCGGAAAAGAATATATTAAAAGAAGATTACCTGTCGATTCTTATAAAAAAGGAATTATAACACATCCTGATCAAGTTGGAGGATATCCGACTTACAAAGGAAAAGCATACAAAGATTCAGATAATGATGGAATTCCAGATGCTTGGGAAAAGAAATTTGGTTTAAATCCGAATGATGCTTCAGATGCTAATAAAGATGCAAACGGAGACGGTTATACCAACATCGAGAAATATTTTAACGGAATCGATCCAAAAAGTAAAACAGATTGGACGAAAACGGAAAACAATACGGATACTTTGGCGAAGCTGAAATCATTGTTGCAATAAGAGTTAGAAAATAGAGTAAAGAATATAGAAAATAGACATTAGAAAAAATGATTTAGCTTTGAAGAAATCTATATTCTTTACTCTATTTTCTATATTCTAAACATTTCTAAAAAAATAATAAGGTGAATTTTACCCAGTTAAAAAATACAATCTCCCTTCAAAAAGATAAAATAGTTTTGTCTGGTTTGGCGATGCTTTTCAGTATAAACATCACAGCCCAAAACAATTTCCCAGATATCATCAAAACCAAAGAAGGAAAACTTTCTTTTACAACAGATAATCAAGGAAATCAAATCCCTGATTTTTCTTTTGCAGGATATCGAAACTCAGAAGTTGCCATTCCGAATCTAGACAACAAAATTTTTGTTTCTCAGCAAGAAGAAGATGCAACGCAGAAAATCCAAAACGCAATTGATTATGTAAGTTTATTAAAACCAGATAAATCAGGTTTTCGCGGAGCAGTTTTGTTAGACAAAGGAACTTTCAAAATCAGCGGAACATTATACATCAGGAAATCGGGAGTAGTTTTAAGAGGAAGCGGAAATTCCGAAAACGGAACCGTACTTTTAGGAACCGGATTAGAAAGAGAAGCTTTAATTAGAATTTTAGGTATAAACGATAAAGTGTATAAAGATTCATTCGAATTTGCAAACGCTTATACGCCACTTGGAATGCAAAAAATCCAATTAAAAAACACTTCAAAATTAAAAGTTGGAGACGAAATCGAAATCAGTAAACCTTTAACGGATAATTTCATTAAAGAAGTAAACATGCAGGATTTCGGCGGAGAAACTTCTTGGATTGGATGGAAAAAAGGCGATTGGATTACAACTTGGAATCGTGTCGTTACCAAAATTAACGGAAACGAAGTAACGGTAAACGCTCCAATCACAATGTCTTTGGATGATGTTTTCGGAACTTCAAAAGTAACCGTTTATTCATGGCAAGGAAGAACTGAAAATAACGGAATTGAGAATGTCTTACTAAAATCAACCTACAATCCTTCAAATTTAAAAGACGAAGAGCATAGATGGCAGGCCATCAGCATCGAAAATACCAGAAATGCTTGGGTAAAACAAGTTAATTTCAAGCATTTTGCAGGCGGCGCGGTTACGATTTTAAAAACAAGTCAGCAAATTACAGTTGAAGATTGTATTGCAACAGAACCAATTTCAGAAATCGCTTCATTTAGAAGACATACCTTTTATACCGAAGGGCAGCAGACTTTATTCCAGCGTTGTTACTCCGAATTGGGATATCATGATTTTGCTGTAGGCGGATTCGGAACAACAGGTCCAAATGCGTTCGTACAATGCGAATCACATTTACCATTCGAAAACAGTGGCGCAATCGGAAGCTGGGCAACAGGAGTTTTATTTGACATTGCCAATATCGACGGAAAAGCATTAAGTTATAATAACAGAGAACAAGGCGGAAGAGGAGCAGGATGGACAACAGCTAATTCTGTAATCTGGGAATCATCGGCATCAAAAGTAGAATGTTATAGTCCGCCAACAGCACAAAACTGGGCTTTTGGAGTTTGGGGACAATTTGGAGGAAACGGACATTGGAAAAACGTAAACGAACATATCAGTCCAAGAAGTTTATTCTACACACAACTAGAAGCCAGATTAGGAAAACTTCCAATTCAGCCTTTTATCTATGATTTAGGTTCAGAAGCTTCTTCAAGTCCGAGTGTAGAAGTTGCTGCAGAATTGACTAAAAATTCAGCAACAACGGCAAAAAGTTTACAAGAATTGATTGCAGAAGCTTCAAAAGCAAATCCGATAAGTACAAATAATAAAGGCTTAAAAAATGCAAACGATTTAAAAGTTGCTTCAAATAAAACAGAAAAATCAGATTCAAAAGTAACAACTCAAAACGGCTGGTTAACTTTTGAAGGAAAAGTTATTGCAGGAAAACAAACCAACGTTGCATGGTGGAGAGGCGATTTAACGGACGATTTCGTAAACAAATCAACACCACACATTACTCGTTTTGTACCTGGAAGAACAGGAAACGGATTGACGGATAAAATTCAGGAAACAGTTGATTATTTAACTAAAAATAATATTGTTTCCTTAGAACATAATTATGGTTTGTGGTACGACAGAAGAATGGATGATCACGAACGCGTACGTCGAATTGATGATGATGTTTGGCCTCCGTTTTACGAACAACCTTTCGCGAGAAGCGGAAAAGATTTCGCTTGGGATCATTTGAGCAAATACGATTTAACAAAATTCAACGATTGGTATTGGAGCCGTTTAGCGCAGTTTGCGACGCTTGCAGAACCAAACGGACAATTATTAATCAATCAGCAATATTTTCAGCATAATATTTTAGAAGCTGGAGCGCATTGGGCAAGTTCACCTTGGCGTTCAGCAAACAATATCAATAGTACAGGATTTCCTGAACCACCGCCTTACGCAGGAGACAAACGTATTTTCATGGCAGAGCAGTTTTACGATATTACCAATGTTCAAAGAAGAAAATTGCACGAAGGTTTTATCAGAAAATCGTTCGAAAACTTTCAGGAAAACAGCAACGTAATTCAGTTAACAAGCGCCGAGTATACAGGTCCGTTACATTTTATGGAATTTTGGTTAGACCAAGCTCAAAAATGGAAAGACGAAACAGGCAAAAAAGGATTAATTGGTTTAAGTGCCACCAAAGATGTTCAGGATGCTATTTTAAATGATGCCAAAAGAGTAAAAACCGTTGATATAATCGATATTCGTTATTGGTATTACAAAGAAGATGGTTCAGCATACGCTCCGCAAGGAGGCGTAAATTTAGCGCCAAGACAGCACGCCAGAAAACTAAAAACCGGAAAAGAAACAGATAATCAAGTTTATCGTGCCGTTCGTGAATACCGAGAAAAATATCCTGAGAAGGTCATTTTATATTCAACAGATGGTTCTTCAAGATTTGGATGGCCGGCTTTAATGGCGGGAGCTTCAATGTCCAACATTCCAAAAATCGAACTTTCTGAATTTTATGCCGCTTTAAGCGAAATGAAATTAGTTGATGGAAATACGTTTTCAGATAATATCTGGAAACTGGAAAACAAAGGAAAAAGCTATCTTTTTTATTTGAAAAACGATCAAGATATCACAATCGATTTATTAAATGAAAAAGGAACATTTGAAGTATTTGCAATCAATGCTTCAACAGGAAATATAACGAAAAAAGCCAACATCAGCGGAGCAAAGCAAGTCACAATTCCACAAGCGGAAATAAAAGAAAAAGTGCTTTTTGTATTGAAAAAATAGTTAGGCACAGATTTCACAGATTAAAAAGATTAAAATAAAATCTGCGAGAGTAAATTTTCACGCAGATTTAAAAAAAGATTTAAGCAGATTTAGCAGATTTTTTAAATTTTAATCTGCGTAGATCTGCCAAAATCAGTAAAATCTGCGAGAGAAATATAAAGACAAAGCTTGGAAAATCCATTAAATCAGTATAATCTGTGGCAAAAAAATAAAAACACAATTCAAAAACAAACCAAAATGAATCTGAAAATTAAATCTTTATACGCTCTTTGTATAAGCTTTATGTTTACAGCACAAAGCGGATTTTCGCAATCTGCCAAAACAAAAGCATCTCTGCCTGAAATCAAAGTTTCTAAAAATCAGCATTATTTTGTTACCGAAAACGAAAAACCATTTTTCTGGCTAGGCGATACAGGCTGGCTGGCATTCGGAAAACTAGACAGAGCAGGAGTAGAGAAATATTTTAAAGATAGAAAAGACAAAGGATTTAATGTCGTTCAGGTAATGGTTTTGCACAACATCAATGCTGTTAATGTTTATGGTGATGCTGCTTTAATCAACGAAGACGTTTCGAAACCTTTGATTACGGCAGGAAATGATTTCAAAAAGCCACAAGAATACGACTACTGGGATCATGTAGATTACACTTTAGACGTGGCTCAGAAAAATGGAATTTACGTTGCTATGGTTCCAGTTTGGGGAACCAACGTTTCAAAAGGAAATAAAGTAAGCAAAGAACAGGCAACTGAATATGCCAAGTTTTTAGCTAACCGATATAAAAACAGAACCAACGTAATTTGGTTAAACGGTGGAGACACACACGGAAATGAATTTCAGGACATCTGGAATTCTATCGGGAATACTTTAAAAACAAATAATCCAAATCAATTAGTGACTTTTCATCCGTTTGGAAGAACCGATTCTTCAGAGAATTTCCACAACGAAAAATGGCTGGATTTCAATATGTTCCAATCCGGACACAGAAGATACGATCAGGATTCAGTGAAAACGAATTTCAAAGAAGACAATTACAAATTCGTTATAAGAGATTTCGAATTAAAACCAACAAAACCAACACTTGACGGAGAACCATCTTATGAAGGAATTCCACACGGTTTGCACGATACTTTACAACCAAAATGGACCGCAAGTGATGTACGCCGTTACGGATATTGGTCGGTTTTATCAGGCGGTGCAGGTTACACGTACGGACATAACGCTGTCATGCAGATGTTCAGAAAAGGGGATAAACCAGCTTACGGAAACAAAGAGTTATGGACATCAGCGATTAATGCGCCTGGAGCAAAACAAATGGTTTATATTAAGAAATTAATGGAAGAAGTACCGTTTTTAGAAGGAGTTCCAGATGTTTCATTAGTAGTGAATCAAGGTGAAAAATACGATTATATTCCAGCCATAAGAGGTGAAAAATACGCTTTATTATACACGTACAACGGAAGAATAATAGAAGTAAAACTAGGAAAAATTGCTGGTGATAAATTTGAAGCGACTTGGTACAATCCAAGAAATGGCAAGAAAACTAAAATCGGAACATTTGATAATAAAGGAAGTCAAAATTTTCAGCCAGAAGGGAAAAAAGAAGATGGCAATGACTGGGTTTTGATTTTGAAGTCTACTAAGTAATTAGTAAAAAGTAATTAGTGAAATGTAACTCGTGAGTAAGTAATCACGAACTATCCACAATCTTGTCATCCTGACGAAGGAAGGATCACACTAGAAACTCGACAAAGATTGAACAATTACTTTACGGAATTTCTAGTGAGATTCCTCGTTCCTCGGAATGACAAAAAATGAGTAAAACAACACAACTATGAAAATTAAAAACATACTAATAATACTCTGCTTTATAACCGGACTAAACACCGCTTTCGCAAACGACGGCTGGTTAAACATCTTAAAAGAAGGCGGAAACAACAAAGGAATAAAATGTACACAAGCCATTCAGAATGCCATCGAAAAAGCATCTAAAAATGGCGGAGGAACTATCTTTTTTCCAGCAGGAGAATACTTAACTGGAGCATTAACATTAAGAAGCAACATTACCATTCACTTAGATTCAGGAGCACTTTTAAAGTTTTCAGAGAACTTCGATGATTTCCTTCCTTACGTAGAAATGCGTTACGAAGGAATTGTAATGAAAAGCTTCCAACCCTTATTTTATGCAAAAGACGTAGAAAACATCACAATCACAGGAAGAGGTATAATCGACGGACAAGGAAAAGCATGGTGGAATGAAGTGTACCGAATAGAAACAGCTAAAGAACCACTTCCTCCAACTAAATACCAAACCATGTGGGAAGAGCAAAACAAAGGCCTTTACACAGAACCGTATTACAAAAGAACGGTGGACAAGAAATTCTTCAGACCTTCTTTTTTTCAGGCTTACAACTGCAAAAATATTTTAATAGAGGGCGTAACCTTTCAAAATTCACCTTTCTGGACCATTAACCCGGAATTCTGTGATAATGTAACGGTTACAGGAATTTCGATTTTCAATCCGCATTCGCCGAATACAGACGGAATTAATCCTTCTTCTTGCACCAATGTTCACATTTCAAATTGCCATATCAGCGTAGGAGACGATTGTATTACCATTAAATCAGGTAGAGACGGCGACGGACGTAAATACGGAAAAGCAACAGAAAACGTCACCATTACAAACTGTACCATGTTAAGCGGTCACGGTGGAGTAGTAATTGGAAGCGAAATGTCAGGCGGAATCAAAAAAATCACGATTTCAAATTGTGTTTTTGATGGAACAGATCGCGGAATCCGTATCAAATCGGCTCGCGGAAGAGGTGGAGTTGTAGAAGATATTCGTGTTGATAATATCGTCATGAAAAATATCAAAGAAGAAGCTATCGTTTTGAGTCTTTTTTACGATAAAGGAACTACAGTTGAACCTGTAACGGAGAAAACGCCGATTTTCAGAAACATCCACATGAGCAATATTACGGCTTCAAACGTAAACAAAGCTGGACAGATTTTAGGAATTACCGAAATGCCAATTCAAAACATCACTTTCTCGAACATCAATATGGATGGAAAAGAAGGTTTTACTGTGAGCACGGCAACAGATGTAGAATTTCATGATGTAAAAGTAAACGCAACTGTAGGTTCGTCTTTCAAAATATCAGATTCAAAAAATGTGATTTTAGACAATGTTGGTTCTTCAACAGCTATAAAAGGAGTTCCGGTTATTAAATTAGATAATGTTTCGAATGTTTTGATCAATAATAATTTTCCATTCAATCCAACCGATATTTTTATCGAAGCGGATGGAAAAGACACTAAAAACATTTTCTTGAAAAACAATGTTTTAAACAACGTAACAACGAAAGTCAAAAAAGGAACTTCTTTAGATAAAAAAGCAATTATAGAATAGTACGCTCCTGCAAGGTTTTCAAAACCTTGTAGGGATTTAAAAAATTATATTTAGAAGCAGAAACAATTGGTATTTTTGGAAGCATAGTCCCGCTTTCCGTTACAATCTTTTGTGCCGAACACCGGCACAAAAGGATTTTCACTGCAATCAGGGCTAGAGAGAAAGATCTGGCTTTTTTGAAATTAATAGGTTTTTGGATTAAACTTAAAATATATCTACGAGGTTTTGGAAACCTCGCAGGAAAGAAAACAAGACATGAAAAAAATATTCATCATAGTAACCCTTTCTCTTTTTGCAATAAGTTATTCGCAGAAAAAGAAAGATTTATATCTTTTTACGTCGTTTAGAGAACCTGCAACAGAAGGTTTATATTTGGCATACAGCGAAGACGGTTACAACTGGAAAGGATTAGAAGGTTCATTTTTAAAACCCGAAATTGGAGCCAGCAAAATCATGCGTGATCCGTCGATAACAAAAGGAGGCGACGGAACGTATCACATGGTTTGGACAACAGATTGGAAAGGTGGAAATGGTTTTGGTTACGCAAGTTCAAAAGATTTGATTCATTGGTCAGAACAGCAATATATTCCTGTAATGAAAAACGAACCAGAAGTCGTAAATGTTTGGGCGCCTGAAATTTTTTATGATGATGTAAAAAAAGAATACATAATTATCTGGGCATCGACAATTCCGTTCCGATTTCCAAAAGGAGTTGAAGAAGAGAAAAATAACCACAGAATGTATTATGTAACGACTAAAGATTTCAAAGTGTTTTCGGATACAAAATTATATTACGATCCAGGTTTCAGTGTAATCGATTGTGTGATTGTCAAAAAAGGAAAGAAAGATTATGTTTTGGTTTTAAAAGACAATACAAGACCAATGCGAAACATAAAAGTAGCTTTCGGAAAATCACCTTTAGGTCCGTTTCAAAAAAGTTCTGAGCCTTTAACCGAATATTTATCAGAAGGCCCAACAGTAGTGAAAGTCGATAAAAACTGGTTGTTGTATTATGACAATTACGGTTCAAAAAATTATAAAGCGCTAAGCACAACAGATTTTGTTCATTTTGAAGATGTATCATCCAAAATAAGCCTTCCCAAAGGACAGAAACACGGAACGATTACAACAATTTCAGAAGATGTTTTAAAAGGATTAATTGAAAAGAAATAAATTATCTCCAGCAGACCTAACAGGTTTTTAAAACCTGTTAGGTCTCTTAGAAGTTATAAAAACATAAAGAATGATTACTTTCCAAAACATAAAAACCAACATCATAACCACAGCCACAATTATATTGGCTTGCACTACTGTAAATGCACAAAACGACACTGTGCGTTATGTTGGTAAAACACTTTCAAACATTGATTACCATCACGGACAATTAAGCCCCGCGGTTGGAGTTCACGCTACACAAATTATGCGTGCAAGCCGTGAACACCCAGAAAAAGCAGATGGTTTTGGATGGACATACAACCACCAGCCAATGATGGCGTATTGGAATAATACCTTTTATTTACATTATTTAAGCGACCCATCAGGCGAACATATTCCGCCAAGCCAAACTTTGATTATGAATTCCAAAGATGGCGTAACTTGGACAAAACCAGAAGTGATTTTCCCAATTTATAGAATTCCTGACGGATGGAAAAAAGAAGGCGTTGAAGGCGTTGCCAAAAACCTCGATGCGATTATGCACCAAAGAATGGGGTTTTACACGTCAAAAGACAAAAGACTTTTTGCCTTAGCCTATTACGGAATTGCAATGGATGAAAAAGACGATCCAAACGACGGAAAAGGAATCGGACGCGTAATCCGTGAAATCAAGAAAGACGGAAGTTTCGGCGAAATTTATTTCATCAGATACAACAAAACTTGGGACAAATCGAAATCGAAATTCCCATTTTATACCGCATCAAAAGATAAAGGTTTGAAAAAAGCTTGCGAAGAGATTTTATCTGAACCTTTGGTTTTACAGCAATGGGTGGAAGAAGCAGATCGTGACGATGAATTGATTCCGTTACAGAAACCATACAAAGCTTTCAGTTATTACCATTTGACAAACGGAAATGTTGTTGGTTTATGGAAACACGCTTTAACCTCGATCAGTAGAGACGGAGGAAAATCTTGGGATTATATGCCATTGCGTGCGCCAGGATTTGTAAACAGCAACGCCAAAATATGGGGACAAAAAACATCAGACAATCGTTATGCAACGCTTTATAATCCGTCAGAGTATCGCTGGCCTTTGGCAATTTCTACAAGTGATGACGGACTGAATTATAAGGATTTATTATTGGTTCACGGAGAAGTAAGTCCGATGCGTTATGGCGGAAACTACAAATCAGCAGGTCCGCAATACGTTCGTGGAATCACAGAAAAGAATGGAACTCCGCCAGACGGAAAAATTTGGGTGGGTTATAGTGTAAATAAAGAAGATATTTGGGTGGCATCGGTTCCTGTTCCTGTAACTTCAGAGGTTAAAGAACAAGCAAATGATGTTTTCAATGCTCTTCCTGATGGAGAAGAATTAAAATTATGGAATACGTACGATCTTTCGTGGGCATCAACAAAAATCGAAAAGAAAGCCGATGGTAAAAAATGGCTGACGTTAAGAGATCAGGATTATTTTGATTATTCACGTGCCGAAAGAGTAATTCCATTTACAGCAAAATTAGAAGCAGTTTTCACCGTAAAACCAGAGCAAAATAATCATGGTTTATTGCAGATTGAATTTCAAAATAAACAAGGTTTGCCATCTGTAAGATTGATTTTTGATTCGGATGGAGAATTAAAGGTAAAAAATGGTGCGCGTTTGAGTTCGGTTACAAAATACGAAGCAAACAAAGCATATACAATCACAGTTAAATTAGATGCTAAAAACCGTCAATACACTATAAAAGTAAACGATGGAAAAGAATCAACAAAGATATTTTACGCGCCAACAGATGGTTTTGAGCGAATTATGTTCCGAACAGGAGAACAAAGACATACGCCAAATCCAGACACAGAACCAGACACAGACGATTACGACGATCTGCCTCAAACCGGAAAATTAATTCCTGAAGCAGTATTCAATATCGAATCGTTAATTACTAAAAAGTTGTAAAATATATTGCCACTAATTACACGAATTGTCACAAATTATTTTTGGTAATTATTGATTTAAAAATTAGTGAAATTTGTGTAATTCGTGGCAAAAAAAGAACGCGGATTAAACAGATTCGCTATCGCGAAAACGCAGATTCACACGGATTTTATATTTTTAAACAGAAAAAAATCCGTTTTATCCGCGTCTTTACGAAGTAAATCAGTGTCATCAGTGTGCTAATCTCAACAATAATAAATGAAGCATTTTAAAATTATAGTATTTCTTTTAGTCACATTCATTTCAAATGGACAAATTTTGCCTGTACGTTTAACAACAGAAATGGCTGAAAATCCATTGGCTGTTGTTCAGAATCAGCCGAAATTAAGCTGGCAGTTGGTTTCAAAAGAATCTGATGCATCACAAATAGCTTATCTTATTTTGGTTGCTTCTTCTGAAGAAAAACTAAATAATGACGAAGGAGATATTTGGAATTCTGGAAGAGTAAATTCCGACAAAAATCTTCATATTATTTATAGCGGAAATCCATTAAAAAACGAAACTAAATATTTCTGGAAAGTTAAAGTCTGGAATCAATCAGGAAAAATTTCTAAATGGAGTAAAGTTGCTTCTTTTAGAACTGCTTCATTAGAATCAGATTTAAATCCGACTTGGATTGGTGCAATTACCAAAGCCGACAGCCATTTACCAGATGGAAGAAATTATCACACAGCCACTTTCAACAGAGAAAAAAAGAACTCTTTTATCAATGCTTCCGATTCTTTGTCAAGGAGAAGTATTATGCTTCGTAAACCTTTCGAAGTAAAAAAAGAAATCAAAGAAGCCGTAGTTTACATTTCAGGTTTAGGACATTACGAATTGACGATCAACGGAAAAAAAGTGGGTAACAGCCAATTTGCGCCTTTGTGGACCGATTACGACAAAATGGTTAATTACAATGTTTACGAATTAGGCGCGAAAGAATTTCAAAAAGGTGATAATGTAATTGGCGTTTTGTTAGGAAACGGAATGTACAATACATTGGCCGAAAGATATACCAAATTCTTCGTGAGTTTTGGTCCGCCGACTTTATTCTTCAAAATGAAAATCAAATATAATGATGGCTCAGAAGAAATTATTAAGTCAGATGGATCTTGGAAATACAGCAAAAGTCCGATTACGTATAACAGCATTTTTGGTGGAGAAGATTACAATGCCAATTTAGAACAAAAAGGTTGGAATAGAAAAGGATTCAAAGATCGAGATTGGAAAAAAGTTGTGGTTCAGGAAGCGCCAAAAGGAGTTTTAAGACCTCAGACAGCTCCGCCAGTTACGATTCAGAAACAATATGAAGTTAAAACCGCAAAAGAACTGAAACCGAATTTCTATGTTTTTGATATGGGACAGAATCTTTCGGGATTTCCAACCATCAAGGTAAAAGGAAAAAAAGGACAAACAATCCGTGTTTGGGTTGCTGAAGGTTTAAATGAAGAAGGTACAATTGCACAGGGAAGATCTGGAAAACCATACTATTACGATTATACCTTAAAAGGAAAAGATGTAGAAGAATGGACACCAAAATTCAGTTTCTACGGTTATCAATATGTTCAAATTGAAAACATCAATTATAAAGAAGCTAAAAACAAACAGCTTCCAACTTTGGTTGATTTAAAATCTAATTTCATTTATAATTCAGCTGGAGAAGCAGGAAGTTTTGCCTGTTCGAATGAGATTTTCAACAAAACACACGAACTGATTAACAACTCAATCAAAAGCAATTTTCAAAGCGTTTTTACCGATTGTCCGCAACGTGAAAAGTTAGGATGGCTCGAAGAAATTCAGTTGAATGGACCTGGATTAATGTTCAATTATAACCTTCAGACTTTTCTTCCTGCAACGATGCAGAATATTTCTGATTCACAAAGAGAAAATGGTTTAATTCCGACAATTGTTCCTGAATATGTCATTTTTGGAGGCGATTTTACTGATTCTCCAGAATGGGGAGTTACAGGCGTAATTCTGCCTTGGATGTATTATGAATATTACGGAGATGCTTCATTATTAGAGAAATATTTTCCTGTTATGAAGAATTACGTCGATTATTTAGGAACGAAAGCAACAAACCATATCGTTTCGCACGGATTAGGAGATTGGTACGATTACGGAACGCATCCTGCAGGATATTCTAAAAATAGTCCAATTGCACTTTCTGCGACTTCGCACTATTATTACGGAGCTTATTTAGTAGCGAAAGCATCAAAATTATTAGGTAAAACGGAAGATTTTGAGAAATACAATGCTTTGGCTTCAGAGATTAAAATAGCTTTCAACAAAGAATTTTTTAATGAAGAAACCAAGCAATATGGAACAAAGAGTCAGTTTAGCAATGCCGTTCCAATTTTTATGGATATCGTAGAACCTCAGTATAAAGAAGCTGTAATGCAAAATCTATTAGCCGATATCAAAGAAAAAGGCGATCGTTTGACAACTGGTGATGTTGGAAATCGTTACTTATTTCAAACTCTGGCGAGAAACGGCGAAAATGAAACCATGTTCAGAATGCACAATCATTACGATGCGCCGGGTTATGGTTTTCAGATTAAATTTGGTTTAACGACTTTAACCGAACAATGGGATCCGACAAAAGGTAATTCGTGGAATCACTTTATGTTAGGTCAGATCGAAGAATGGTTTTACCAAAGTTTAGCCGGAATTATGTCCGATCCTGAAAAACCGGGTTTCAAACATTTCTTTATTCAGCCGGAAGTAGTTGGCGATATGACTTTCGCGAAAGCGGATTATCAATCGGTTTACGGAAAAATTGCTTCTTCTTGGGAAAAGAAAGACGGCAAATTTATTCTGACAGTTCAGATTCCGGTAAATACAACAGCGACTATAAAATTGCCAGTGGCTAAAAATTCAGAAATAAAGATTGATAATAAAAAGATTAGAGCAGGTTTTGATGAAAAAGCGAAAAAGCCTGTTTTGGAATTAGGGTCAGGAATTTATACAATAGAATGCACAATATAATGGGACGCGGATGACACGGATTTACTTCGTAAAGACGCGGATAAAAACGGATTTTTCTTTTTTAAAATAAAACAAATGAAAAAAATCCGTTTTATCAGCGTTTTCGCGATAGCGAATCCGTTTGATCAGCGTACCAACACACAACAATATCAAAATGAAAAATTTAAAATACATCTTAATAGTTTCCATTTTTGCTTTGACCTTTGCCAATGCGCAGAGCACTTCTGATACTAATTTTAGAAAACCAGTATCGGAAACGCTGAAAAAGATTGAAACTCTTTTTAACGTAACGATCAACGATGACAGAGGTTTATTAAAAGGAAAAGAACTGGACTATGCCGACTGGAGAATTGAACCTGGAAATTTAGCGCTTTCGCTGACTAATATTCTAGCGCCGTTTGAATTGATGTATTTCAAACAACCCGACGGAACCTACATTATACGCAAGTATGAAAACCATAAAGTTTCGGTAGATAAAGGGAAAGAACGCTTATTTTATTTGGAAGGTCTTTATTCAACTAAAGAACAATGGGAAAAACGTAAAGCAGAGTTAAAAGCTTGTATGATTGCATCTTTTGGTTTGGACAAAGCCCCTCCGATGCCAAAATCGAAACCGATTTTAACTCCAAAGAGAATTTATAAAGATTACAGTGTTGAAAATATCGCTTTGGAAATCCTTCCAGGCGTTTATGCAACAGGTTCTATTTATAAACCATATCCGTTAAATAAAAAATCGGCAGTTATTTTAACGCCTGACGGACATTTTGGGGGTGGACGATATAGAAAAGACGAGCAATACAGATGTGCTATCATGGCTAAAATGGGAGCAATCGTTGTAGGGTATGATTTATTTGCTTGGGGAGAATCGCTATTGCAATTTCCAGAAGAAACGCATAGAAATAGTATTGCATCAACCGTTCAATTGCTTACAGGAATTCGTTTATTGGATTATTTAGCAACCGTAAAAAATGCTGATATATCGAGAGTTGGTGTTACAGGTGGTTCTGGCGGAGGTTCGCATACCATGTTTTTAGCAGCAATTGATGATCGAGTGAAAGTTTCAGCTCCTGTTGTAATGGTTTCTTCTCACTTTTCAGGCGGTTGTCCATGCGAAAGCGGACGCGGCATTCATCTTTGCGGAAACGGAACAAACAATGCCGAAATCTCAGCTATGATGGCGCCAAAACCACAATTGATTGTTTCTGACGGAAAAGACTGGACATTAGCAGTTCCGGAATTGGAATTTCCTTTTATCCAAAGGACCTATGAATTATATGGAAAGAAAGATTTAGTTGAAAATGCTCATTTTGCAAAAGAAGGACATGATTTCGGAATCTCGAAACGTATGGCGTTGTATCCGTTTATGGCAAAATATTTAAATTTAGATTTGAATAAAGTAAAGAACGAAAAAGGCGAAATCGACGAATCGACTTGTGTGATTGAACCTTATGAGAAATTATATGTTTTTGGAAACAAAGCTGAAAATCTGCCAAAAAATGCATTGAAAGACATCAACAAATTATATGAAATGTTCGGAGAAAAAAATCTGAAAGTTTACGAGGTTAAGAAGTAATATTTGGGCGTGACCCAATTTGAAAAAGGGGGCACTCTCGAAACCGTTCAATTCGCCCCCTTTCCCAAATTGGGTCGGGCTATCCGCGCTACTTCGGTAGCCAGCTTCTATCCCTCACGCGCTATCGTAATTTAAGAACATTTGTGGTTAAAAAAACAATTCGGGTTTTGCCCAAAAAGTATAAAATATGAAGTTAAAAATTAAAATAATCGCTTTTCTAGGAGTTTCGCTGTTTGTTTTACAAAACACAACAGCGCAAAGCAACACCAACCTAAAACTTTGGTACGATAAACCAGCCTCAATTTGGAACGAAGCTTTGCCTTTAGGTAACGGACGTTTGGGCGCGATGGTTTTTGGTGATCCAGCGGTTGAACGTTTACAATTAAATGAAGAAACCATTTGGGCGGGTTCTCCAAACAGCAATGCACATTCAAAATCGATAAAAGCACTTCCAATTGTTCGTCAGTTGATTTTTGATGGGAAGTTTGATGAAGCACAAGATTTGGCTACGCAAGATATTATGTCGCAGACGAATGACGGAATGCCGTATCAGACTTTCGGAAGTGTTTATATTTCGTTTGCAGGGCATCAAAAATATACAGATTATTACCGTGATTTAGACATCAGCAACGCTACAGCGAAAGTAAAATACAAAGTAAATGGCGTTGAATTTACAAGAGAAATTCTAACCGCATTTTCAGATCAGGTAATTGTGGTAAAACTTTCGGCAAGTCAGCCCGGACAAATTACGTGTAACGTTTTCATGAACAGTCCGATTGATAAAACCGTAGCGTCGACAGAAGGAAACCAGATTATACTTTCGGGAGTTGGAACTAATTTTGAAAATGTAAAAGGAAAAGTAAAATTTCAAGGCCGATTAAGTGCTAAAAACAAAGGCGGTGAAATCGATGCGAGTAACGGCGTTTTAAGCATCAACAAAGCTGATGAAGTGACTTTATACATTTCGATTGCTACTAACTTCAAAAACTATCAGGACATTTCAGGAGATGAAATTGCAAAAAGCAAAGACTATTTAGCGAAAGCTGAAATCAAAGATTTCGAGACAATTAAGAAAGCCCACGTTGATTATTACCAAAAATTCTTCAACAGAGTATCTTTAAATTTAGGTTCAAATGATTTGGTTCAGCAACCAACAAACGAAAGAATCCGAGATTTCTCTAAACAGTTTGATCCCCAATTAGCGTCGTTATATTTCCAATTCGGACGTTATCTTTTAATTTCGAGTTCACAGCCAGGCGGACAGCCAGCAAATTTACAAGGAATCTGGAACGATATGGTAACTCCACCTTGGGACAGTAAATACACGACAAACATCAATGCCGAAATGAATTACTGGCCTGCACAAGTAACCAATCTGCAGGAAATGCACGAACCTTTTGTGCAAATGGCAAAAGAGTTGGCGGTAACTGGTGCAGAAACGGCAAAAACAATGTATAATGCCAGCGGTTGGGTTTTACATCACAACACTGATATCTGGCGTGTAACTGCTCCGGTAGATTCAGCTGCTTCGGGAATGTGGCCGACAGGTGGCGCTTGGGTTTGTCAGGATTTATGGGAAAGATATTTATACACGGGAGATAAAAAGTATCTGGCAGAAATTTATCCAATCATGAAAGGTGCAGCCGATTTCTTTTTGGATTTTATGGTTATTGATCCTAATACAAAATATTTAGTGGTTGTGCCGTCAAGTTCACCTGAAAACACACATGCAGGAGGAACAGGAAAATCTACGATTGCATCAGGAACGACAATGGACAATCAGCTGGTTTTTGATTTGTTTACGCATGTTATGGAAGCTTCGGCTTTGGTTTCACCAGATGCTGCTTATGTGAAAAAAGTAAGTGATGCTTTGGCAAAAATGCCACCAATGAAAGTGGGGAAACACAGTCAGTTGCAGGAATGGCAGGACGATTGGGATAATCCGAAAGACAATCACAGACACGTTTCGCATTTGTATGGCTTGTATCCGAGTAATCAGATCTCGGCAATTAAAACGCCCGAATTATTTGAAGCCGCAAAACAATCCTTGATCTACAGGACAGACGAATCTACAGGTTGGTCAATGGGATGGAAAGTGAATTTGTGGGCGAGATTACTAGACGGAAATCACGCTTATAAATTAATTCAGGATCAATTGCATTTAGTAACCGCGGATCAAAGAAAAGGCGGAGGAACTTATCCGAATATGTTAGATGCACATCAGCCGTTTCAAATTGATGGTAACTTTGGATGCACAGCCGGTTTTGCCGAAATGTTAATGCAGAGTCAGGAAGATGTGATTCATTTACTGCCTGCCTTACCAACTGTCTGGAAAGACGGAAGCATAAAAGGTTTGGTGGCAAGAGGCGGTTTTGTTATTGATATGACGTGGAAAAACAATAAAGTTTCGGAGTTGAAAATCTATTCGAAAATAGGAGGAAACTGCCGATTGAAAGTTGAGAATGCTTTAAAAGGTTCATCAATCAAAAAAGCAAAAGGAAAAAATTCAAATCCGTTGTTTTATGATGTGGAAGTGAAGAAACCGATTATTTCTAATGAAGCAAAATTGCCTAAAGTACAATTGCCAAATTATAACATTTATGATGTAAATATGAAAGCAGGGCAGACTTATATTTTTATAGGGAATTAATTAATTTCATATCCTAAAAGGTTTTAAAAACCTGTTAGGTATTTACAGTTTTACGCACAGTTTGTCATTTCGACGAAGGAGAAATCTCCACAAGTAACTCCGTAAAGTGAATCGCCAATCTTTGTCGAGTTTCTAACGAAGATTTCTCCTTCGTCGAAATGACAAGATTGTGTTGAAAAAAAAGTTAACACTCCTACAAGGTTTTGAAAACCTTGCAGGAGTAGTAAACCTTGAAAGAGTGGAAAAACGAGAACGTCTCTTGCGTGAGTGATGGAAGTGGAGCTCTCCCGATTTTTCATCGGGAAGCGGGAACGGACAGCACGACCCGAAGGGACACGCCCAAAGAATTAGTTTAAAAATAATAATTAGAATATGTTACAACATTTCAAACATAAAATAATAACGCTTTCAATTGTAATCGCTTGTATAAACAGCGGTTGCAAATCGACTGCGGAACATTCTCAAAAAGGAAAATCAGTAATTTTAAAAGAAAAAAACTTCAAACATTATGTTGATTATTTCAACACGATGGAAGATGAAAATTTGAAGTTTGCGATTCCGAATGACAGCGCGTGGGCTTGGATGGAAAAGAATATTCCGTTGTTTGAATGTCCACAGCAGAATTTTGAGGAAATCTATTATTTCCGTTGGTGGAGCGTTCGTAAACATATCAAGAATACACCACAGGGATTTGCGATTACAGAGTTTTTGGTAGATCGTTCGTATGCCGATAAATACAATATGATCAGTTGTGCTTTGGGACATCATATTAACGAATTTAGATGGGTTCATGATCCGAAATACATTGAGCAGGATGTGAAACTTTGGTATAGAGGAAATGATGGAAAACCGATGAACAAATTGTATAAATTCAGCAGTTGGACAGCCGATGCTTTATATAATCGTTATTTGGTGAATAAGGATGAAAAATTC
Organism: Flavobacterium sp. HSC-32F16; assembly: GCF_024171645.1. Taxonomy (GTDB): domain Bacteria; phylum Bacteroidota; class Bacteroidia; order Flavobacteriales; family Flavobacteriaceae; genus Flavobacterium. The sequence continues at coordinate 236,435 of NZ_JALKAC010000006.1, forward strand.
TTATTGGATTTGTATCCAGATATGGTTACTGATTATGTCGTTTGGGAAAAAGACCGCCAGCGCAAAGACGGTTTGTTTTGGCAGCATGATGTAAAAGATGGAATGGAAGAGTCCTTAAGTGGCGGACGAAAAGTACAAAATGCAAGACCTACGATTAACAGTTATATGTACGGGAATGCTATGGCAATTTCTAAAATGGCTGCAATCAAAGGCGATAAAGAAGCAGAATCAAAATTCAAAGCTAAAGCTGACGTTTTGCAGCAATTAGTTGAAACGAAATTGTGGAATCAAAAAAGCGAGTTTTTTGAAACTTTTACAGAAAAAGATACATTAGCACAAGTTAGAGAAGCCATCGGATTTATTCCGTGGTATTTTAATCTTCCTGAAAAAGGTAAAGGTTTTGAAAAAGCTTGGGAGCAGATTAAGGATGAAAAAGGATTTTCGGCGCCGTTTGGTTTGACAACGGCTGAAAGAAGAAGTCCGCGTTTTAGAACGCACGGAACTGGAACCTGTGAGTGGGACGGTGCGATTTGGCCATTTGCAAGTTCGCAGACGTTAACTGCTTTAGCGAATGTTTTGAATAATTACGATCAGAATTTTGTTGCCAAACCTGATTATTTCAAACAGATGGATTTGTTTGTGCAGTCACAATATTACAGAGGGAAACCTTATCTTGGCGAATATTTGGACGAAACAACGGGGTATTGGTTAATGGGCGACAGAGAAAGAAGCCGTTATTACAATCATTCGACTTTCAACGATTTAGTAATTACAGGATTGGTTGGTTTACGTCCGAGAGCTGATGAAAAAATTGAAGTAAATCCGTTGATTCCGCAAGAAAAATGGGATTGGTTTTGTTTGGATAATGTTCTGTATCATGGAAATATTATAACGATTCTTTGGGATAAAACCGGAGAAAAATATAAAAAAGGAAAAGGTTTCAGAATCTTTAAGAATGGAAAAGAAATTGCAGTTTCTGAGAGATTGGAGAAGTTAGTTTCTGAATAAAATTAAAATTTGTTACGCAGAATTTTTCACGCAGATTTTAAACAGATTTTAGCAGATTAAAATAGATTTTTTTGATGTATAATCTAATCTGTAAAATGATAATAAAAATCTGTGAACATCTGCTTAAATCTGCCAAATCTGCGTGAAACAAAAATCATCGCAAAGGCAATAAAATAACATCATGAAAAAGTTTTTTTTACATCTAACACTAATCATTTCACTTTTCACAATTTCGGCGGAAGCCCAAAACAAAATCATTGTGAGTGATTTAAAATGCGAAATGCTGACGAATCCAGAAGGAATTGACGTTTTACAGCCAAGATTGAGCTGGAAAATTGAAGCAAGCGTAAATGATGTAAAACAAACAGCTTATCAAATCACAGCTTCTTCATCTTTAGAAAAACTAAATGCAAGAAACGCAGATTTATGGGACAGCGGAAAAGTACAAAGTGATGAATCTGTAAATGTAATTTATAACGGAAAAAAGCTAAAAGACCGACAAGATGTTTACTGGAAAGTAACAGTTTTTACCAATAAAGACGAAGTGAAATCTACAGAAACAGCGCATTTCAGCATCGGAATTTTGACTTATGCCGATTGGAAATCAACACGTTGGATTGGTTATGAAAAAACGTCTCCGGGAGATAGTATTTCGCAGTATTCTCGATTATCAGCGAGATATCTAAGAAAAGAAATCGACTTAAAAAAGAAAGTCAAAAGTGCCAAGGTTTATATTATGGGAATGGGATTGTACGAGTTATACATTAACGGAAATAAAATTGGCGATCAGGTTTTAGCTCCCGTTCCTACGGATTATACGAAGAATGTAAAATACAATGTTTTTGATGTGACTTCACAATTACAAGAAGGAAAAAATGCATTGGGAACGATTTTAGGAAACGGACGTTTTTTTACCATGCGTCAGGATTATAAACCTTATAAAATCAAAACTTTTGGTTACCCGAAAATGGCTTTGCAGTTGTTTGTAGAATATACAGATGGAAGTAAAGAAGTTATTCGTACAGACGATACTTGGAAAATTACAACTGACGGTCCAATCTTATCCAACAACGAATATGACGGCGAAGAATACGATGCGCGTAAAGAAATGAAAGGCTGGAATACCATTAATTTTAATGATAAAAAATGGCTTTCGGCAGAATATGTGCAGGAACCGGGCGGATTCTACGAAGGACAGATGTCGGCGAATATGAAGATTAAACGTGAAGTAAAACCCATTTCAATCAAACAGACACCAAAAGGAACTTATATCTTGGATATGGGGCAAAATATGGTAGGCTGGTTACAATTGAAAGTGAAAGGAAATGCGGGTGAGAAAATCACGATGAAATTTGCAGAATCTTTACAACCAGATGGTTCATTGTATATTGCTAATCTCCGTGATGCGAAAACGACTGATATTTATACATTGAAAGGTGAAGGCGAAGAAGTTTGGGAACCTCGTTTTATATTTCACGGATTTCGATTTGTTGAAATTTCAGGATTTAAAATCAAACCAAGTTTAGAGAATTTCGTTGGAAAAGTGGTTTACGATGATATCGCTACAACGGGAACTTTTGATTCTTCAAACCCAATAATGAATCAGATTTTCAAAAATGCGTGGTGGGGAATCAGCGGGAATTATAAAGGAATGCCAATCGATTGTCCGCAGAGAAATGAGCGTCAGCCTTGGTTGGGAGACAGAACAACGGGAGCTTACGGCGAAAGTTTTTTGTTTGATAATCAGACTTTATATGCCAAATGGTTAGATGATATTAAAAACTCACAAACTATCGATGGCGGAATTCCAGATGTTGCACCAGCTTTTTGGCGTTATTACGGCGATAATGTGACTTGGCCGGGAACTTATATTACAGTTGCCGATATGCTGTATCAGCAGTTTGGAGATAAAAAAGTAGTGGAAAAACAATATCCGTCGATGAAAAAATGGATGGATTATATGGAAGAAAATTATCTGGTTGATGATATTATGACCAAAGATAAATATGGTGATTGGTGTGTTCCACCTGAATCGTTGGAATTAATTCGTTCAAAAGATCCTTCTCGTTTAACAGACGGCGAATTGATTTCGAGTGCTTTTTATTATCAGCTTTTAAATATCATGAAGAAATTTGCAGTAATTGCCAATGCACAAAATGACATTAAACATTATGACGAATTAGCTGTAAGAATCAAAAAAGCATTTAATGCTAAATATTTTAATTCAGCCAAAAACAATTACGCCAATAATACCGTAACAGCCAATTTACTGCCTTTGACTTTCGGAATGGTTCCGTCGGAATTACAGCAAAAAGTTTTCGAAAATTTAGTGCATGAAGTAGAAGTAACAAAAAACGGTCATGTCAGCACTGGTGTTATCGGAACTCAGTTTTTGATGAGAACCTTGACCAATTTCGGTCGTGGCGATTTGGCTTTCAAATTAGCCTCAAACAAAACGTATCCAAGTTGGGGTTATATGGTCGAAAACGGCGCAACAACCATTTGGGAACTTTGGAACGGAAACACGGCTGATCCAGCTATGAATTCGCAAAATCACGTCATGCTTTTAGGTGATTTACTAATTTGGTATTACGAAAATATGGCAGGTATTAAAAGTAATCCTGAAACTCCAGGTTTCAAGCAAATTATTATGAAACCAGATTTTAATGCCGGATTGACTTATGTAAATGCTTCATACGAATCGATTTACGGAACGATTAAAAGTGATTGGAAAAAAGATAAAAAAGGATTGGTTTGGAATATTACTGTTCCTGCAAATACTTCTGCTATTGTTTATTTACCAACTGCCAATGCTTCATCAGTTACTGTAAACAAACAAAAGTTGGCTCAATTTTCAGGGACTTATAAGGTAGAAGATAATAGCACAGTTCTAACTTTACCTTCTGGTACTTATGTTTTAAATATAAAATGATGATAGTACTACAAATTGATATTAACCGCTAAAATCAATTTGTTACGGGTGTACAGTCAAAATTTATTCCTCCTCTGTCTATTCGATTAAAAGCCTGTCTATTCGTATAAGAAGGTGTACGTTTTATGATTTGTTTATATCCTGTGCTGTCAAAGCTTATGAAACTGTTTCCAACAAGTTCTATTTGCCAGTGCCAGCTTTTATATCCATTTTCATAGATTTTTTCTTCGCGCGAGATATGACTTATTTCAAGTTCGGGTAAAAAACTAGTTCCAGAGCCGTACTGAATTTTTAAATCGGTAACCTCTGTAAAAATCAGGGTGCATGGTGCGACCCAAAAGCAATAATGAGACTTGTCTTCCGTTAGAACCCATTTAAAAATATAGTCTATATCCAAAAGTAAATCGCTTTTTATGAAGTCATCATAAGCATCAGAATCAATGGCAAATGCATGTATGTAGCAATCATGCCATCCCATTTGCTCAAAGTCACTCTCCGTCCAGATATTTTTTTCTAACTCAAATTTTTCCATTTATTATTTGACTAATTATAAAATATATAATGTTTGTTTTTAATGCAAATTTAAAAGAATACACTCAAAACTTATAATTTATTGTAAGAAATTACATTGATAATATGTTTCGTTTATTTCAATCAACAACAAAAGTTGGATAAGACTATTTTTGCTTGTTCTTTTAAAAAAAATCAAATAGTTATGACTCAGTGGTCATGAAATTTTGCGATAAATGTTAAATAATCTGCATTTTTGCTAATTCGGGACAGTACAGGATACATTGTTAATTTTTTCGTGTTATTTTTACACTTATTAAATATTTTTACCTAAAAAAATGTTAGGTATGTATTTATAGTCAGAAAAAATAATTCATAATTTAATTAAGAATGAAGATAACAAAATTAGCATTTGTCTTGTTTGGACTTTTCCTTTTAGGAAGTTGTAAATCGGCTTTAGAGAAAAAGACTTGGAAAGAAGGAATTTTAGTAGATCAATTTATTTACGATAAAGCACCTTATCCGTCTTGTCATGCCGTTACAATCGTCGAAGCTACAAATGGTGATTTAGTTGCCTCATGGTTTGGAGGGACTCACGAAAGACATCCTGATGTTTGCATTTACGTAGCCATTAAACCTAAAGGAAGCGATACTTGGAACGAAGGTGTAAAAGTTGCCGACGGTGTCATGAAAGAAGGACCGAGATTGCCAACTTGGAATCCGGTTTTATATCAAATTCCAGGAGGCGATTTAATGTTATTCTACAAAATAGGACCAAAACCATCTGAATGGTGGGGTGTAATAAGAACTTCATCTGATGGCGGAAAAACATGGTCTGAGGCTCAAAAAATGCCTGATGGTTTCTTAGGGCCAATCAAAAATAAACCAGTTTTATTAAGCAACGGAACATTATTATGTCCGTCAAGTATCGAAGGCGACGGTTGGAGACTTCGTATGGAATCTACTCCAGATTTCGGGAAAACTTGGGTAATGGGCGATACGCTTCCAAGAGGAAAACAAAAAATCAATGCGATTCAGCCAAGTATTTTATTTCATAAAGATGGAAGTATTCAAGCCATTGGAAGAACTAGAAATAGAGCTATTTTCAGCACATTTTCAAAAGACAACGGAAAAACTTGGTCAGATGTAGAGTTAATCGGACTTCCGAATAACAACTCAGGAACCGATGCTGTAACTTTAAAAGATGGAAGACATTTGTTAGTTTACAATCACGTTCTTCCTCCAGGAAAAGAAGCAAAAGGACCAAGAACACCTTTGAATGTTTCGGTTTCTAAAGACGGAATTCACTGGAACGCTGCTTTGGTTTTAGAAGATTCAAAAATCAGCCAATATTCTTATCCATCGATGATTCAAGGTTCAGACGGAATGGTGCATATCGTTTATACTTGGAGAAGAGAAAAACTGAAATACGTAAAAGTGGACCCAAGTAAACTGGTTGCGCTTCCAATCAAAAACGGTATCTGGCCGGGCGACGAAGGAAAAGTGGTAACAGCGGTAAAAGCTGAAGAAGAATAAAGAAAAGTTCGCCACGAATTTCAGTAATTTCCACAAATTTTTTTAAATACTAATTCGTGAAAATTCGTGCAATTCGTGGCAAAAGATATAGAGACACAGATTAAAAGGATTAAAATGATTTTTTCAATTTAATCTCCAAAATCTGCTTATTCTGCGAGAGTTAAATTTTTTTCACGCTCCCGATAGCTATCGGGATAGCAGATCGAGCAGATTTTTTTTAATCCATTTAATCTTTATAATCTGTGGCAAAAAAATATAAAGCATGAAATCTAAAAAACATTTATTTATTGCAATGCTTGTTGTTATGTCGACAACATTCAACAGCTGTGCAACGGCTCAGTCTTCCAATAAAAAGCAAAAATATAAAGTTGCAGTTTGCGACTGGATGATCTTAAAAAGACAAAAATTAGGCGCTTTTGGTTTAGCTGCTGAATTAAAAGCGGACGGAATCGAACTGGATATGGGAGGTTTAGGAAACCGACCAACTTTTGACAGTAAATTAGGCGATCCAATTGAGAGACAAAAGTTTTTAGATAAATCAAAAGAAACTGGAGTTGGAATCAGTTCTATTGCGATGTCGGGTTTTTACGCGCAGTCTTTTGCCACAAGAGAAATCACACCTATGATCGCTGATTGTATCAAAGCCATGAAAGATATGAATGTAAAAGTTGCCTATCTTCCATTAGGAACACAAACCGATTTGGTTAAAAATCCAGAATTACGTCCAGAAGTAATTAAAAGACTGCAATGGGCAGGAAAAGAAGTAGGTAAAATTGGCGGATTTATCGCAATTGAAACTTCTTTGAGTGCTACAGAAGAGAAAAAACTTTTAGACGAAGTGGGTTCAAAATACATTAAAAGCTCTTTCAATTTTGCGAATGCTTTAGATAATAAAAGAGATATTTCATCAGAATTGAAAATCTTAGGAAAGAAACATTTGGCGCAGATTCACGCTTCAAATACGGATCAGTTTTGGTTAGAAAATGACAAAGCGATCGATATGCCAAAAATCAAACAAACTTTGGACGAAATGAAATGGAGCGGATGGCTTATTGTAGAACGTTCTCGCGACGTGACACAAGTACATAATGTAAAAGCCAATTACGGTGCTAATGTGGCGTATTTGAAAAAGATTTTCCAGAATTAATTTATAGCCACAGATTAAAAGGATTAAAATGATTAAAATGATTTTTCAATCTATATAAATCTTTTAATCTTTATCAAAAAATATCAAAAGAAAATCTGCTTAAATCTGCCTAATCTGCGTGCAAAAAATTTCACGCAGATTTTTATAGATATAAGCAGATCGAGCAGATTATTTTTAAAAGAATACCAAAAAAATAGCATACCATGAAATATTTACAATTACTTTTTTTATGTTTTTACGTCTCTTTCGCGACAGCGCAGAACATCACAGTTGTGAGTGATCCAAGTTCGCCTAGAGCAAAATTTGGAGCAGCCAAATTATCAGAAACCCTTTCAGCAAAAGGATTCAAAGTAACTTCTGCAGATAAATTCAAAAATTCAAAAGATAAAGTAATTGTTATTGGAGAAAAAGGAACTGATTTTTGGAAACAAAATGCTAAAAGCGCTAAAATAGATGACAGTAAATTAACAAAGAAAGAAGGTTTTCAAATCCGTACTCAAAAAAACATCATTTATATTGAAGGAACAGATGCTTCAGGTGTTTTATACGGTGCATTAGAATTGGCAGATCGTATTAAAAATTCGGGTCAGCTTCCTTCAAATTTGAATATTGACGACAGTCCAGAAATGGTACTAAGAGGTGCTTGTATCGGAATGCAGAAACCGGTTTATCTTCCTGGACGTGATGTTTACGAATATCCGTATACACCAGAAACTTTTCCTTGGTTTTACGATAAAGCTTTATGGATTAAGTATTTGGACATGCTGGTAGAAAACCGCATGAACTCCCTATATTTATGGAACGGACACCCTTTTGCATCTTTAGTAAAACTAAAAGAATATCCATTTGCGGTAGAAGTCAGCGATGAAGATTTTAAGAAGAACGAAGAAATCTACAAATTTCTGACTGTAGAAGCTAACAAACGAGGAATCTGGGTAATTCAGATGTTTTATAATATTATTGTTTCTAAGCCATTTGCTGAGCATTACAACATTAAAACACAAGATCGTTCGCGTCCAATTACACCATTGCTTTCAGATTATACCAGAAAATCTATTGCTGCTTTCATCGAAAAATATCCAAATGTTGGATTAATGGTTTGTTTAGGAGAAGCCATCAATACCGTTGATGATGACGTAGAATGGTTTACCAAAACTATTATTCCGGGCGTGCGCGATGGTTTACAAGCATTAGGAAAAACAGAAGAACCGCCAATTATTTTGCGTTCTCACGATACAGACGGACCTTTGGTTATGGAAAAATCACTTCCGTTATACAAAAACCTTTACACAGAAAGTAAATACACTGGAGAATCTTTAACGACTTATACACCGGGCGGACCTTGGGGAGAAACACATAAACAGTTAAGTTCTCTTAAATCGATTCATATTGAGAACGTACATATTCTAGCGAACTTAGAACCTTTTAGATACGGTTCACCAGATTTTATACAGAAAACGGTAAAAGCAATGCACAGCGTTCACGGTGCTAATGCATTACATTTATATCCGCAGGCATCGTATTGGGATTGGCCTTACTCGGCAGATAAAACCAAAACAGGAGAACGTTTATTAGAAATGGATCGTGATTGGATTTGGTACAAAGCTTGGGCAAGATATGCTTGGGACAGTAAAAGAGATCGTAATGAAGAGGTTAAATATTGGGATAAAGATTTAGCTGCGAAATTCGGAACTAGTCAAGAAGCAGCAAATAACATTTTAAAAGCTTATGAAGAAACTGGAGAAATTGCACCAAAAACATTAAGACGTTTCGGAATCACAGAAGGAAACCGTCAAACCTTATTATTAGGAATGTTCGAAAGCCAATTGGTAAATCCGTCGAAGTGGCGTGTTTATCCGGGATTTCACGAATCGTGCGGACCTGCGGGCGAATTGCTTTTAGAATATGCTAAAAAAGAATGGAATAAAGAACCACATTCGGGCGAACTTCCAACACAGATAATTTCTGAAATAACAGAACACGGAAGATTGGCTGTTGAAGCCATTGATAAAGCCGAAGCCAGCATAACCAAAGACAAAGAAGAATTTGCACGTCTTAAAAATGATATGCATGCGTACAAAGCTTTCGCCGATTTCTTCTCAGAAAAAGTAAAAGCAGCTTTATTGGTTTTAAGATACAGTTATTCAAACGATATTACCGATTTAGACAAAGCGATGCCTCATTTAGAGAAAAGCATCGAGCATTACGAATTATTGGTAAACTTAACGAAAGATACCTATTACTATGCGAATAGTATGCAGACCGCTCAACGTAGAATTCCAATTGGGGGAGACGATGGAAACAACAAAACTTGGGCTGAATTATTGCCACATTATGAGCGCGAGTTGGCTAATTTTAAAAGAAATTTAGAGAAGTTAAAAGCCTCAAAAAACGGTAAAATTGAAACCAAAGAAGGAAAACCTTGGAAACCAGCCGAAGTAACTTTCATTGACGAAAAACCGGGAACATATTTAGTGAAAACCGGAACAAAAGTGTACGGAACTGATATTTCTGAGTTAACTAAAATTGCTCCTGAACTTCAAAATCTAAAAGGTTTTTCATTTGTAGAAAACGATCAAAATGAAAAAGGAACACATTTGAAGTTTAGAAATACTAAAGCGGTTAAATTAGTGGTTGGTTATTTCAATTCTGATCAAAAAAGATTTTTATTACCGCCAAGTTTAGAAACCGATGCAGCAGGAAATGCGCACGGTCAAGCCGAAGTGATTCTGGCAAGTGCGATGAATTTGAAAGATTTACCACGTGTAAACATTCACACGTATACGTTCCAGCCGGGCGACAATAAATTAGATTTAGGAAAAGGAAAAGTGTTAATTTTAGGTTTTATCGAAGCAGATCAAACCATAACGCCACGTGATGTTGGGTATATTGATGCAGGAGAAAAAGCAGCTATTGACTGGTTGTTTTATTAAGAATAATTTACTGCGTCAGTTCGCTATCGCTCGTGTGGGCGTGTCCCTCCGGGTCTGGCTTTCGGCTATATTCCCGATTAACAAAAACTACGGCTAAAAAGCCTTGTTTTTCTAAATCGGGAGATACCGCCTCAATCCCTCACGCGAATAAACGTAAAGTTAAACCTGACGGGTTTTGAAAACCGGTCAGGTTTATAAGCAAAGTATAAACACAATCTTGTATCCCGAGGAACGAGGGATCTCCGCAAGAAGCTCCGTACAGTTTGTCATTTCGAGGAACGAGAAATCACACGCGGGATTCGACAAAGATTGGGAATAACTATGAGGAGTTTCTAGTGTGATTTCTCCCTTCGGTCGAAATGACAAAAGCGAGTTAAATAAAAACTTTAATAACCTTATATTACTTATATGGTTTAATAAGAAAATATGAATAGAATAGTTTTTTTTATTTTTTGTTTTTTTTCAAGTCTTTGTTTTGTTTGGAGTCAAAGCAAAGATTCAGGGAAGTTTCGTAAAGAAATCTCGCTGAATTCGTCTTGGGAAACCGTAATCTTGGAAAATCTTCCTGCACAAGAAGACAGGTTTGTAGACCTTCCAGAAACTGATTCCAATTGGCAGAAGGTTAGCATACCTCACAATTGGGATCATTATTATGGTTTCAGAAGAACAAAACATGGAAATCTGCATGGTACTGCTTGGTACAAAAAAACGCTTAAACTGGATAAAAAAGACCGTTCAAAACGGCATTTTCTTTATTTCGAAGGTGTAAGTTCGTATGCAACGGTTTGGGTAAATGGTAAAAAAGTAGGCGAACACAAAGGCGGGAGAACGACCTTTACTTTAGATATCTCTAAAGCTGTTTCTTTCGACAAAGAAAATATCATTTTAGTAAAAGCTTCACATCCTTCTTTTATTGCCGATTTACCTTGGGTTTGCGGTGGCTGTTCTGGAGAATGGGGATTTTCAGAAGGTTCTCAGCCAATGGGAATTTTCAGACCAGTTTCTTTGGTAATTACAAATGATGTGAGAATTCAGCCTTTCGGTGTTCATATCTGGAATGATAAATCAGTTTCCAAACAAAAAGCGATTCTTCATACTACTACAGAAATCAAGAATTACGGTACTTCACAACGAAATTTAATTATTGAAAACATTCTTTTTGATGCTTCAGGAAAGAAAGTTGTTATTATAAAAAGCGACAACAAAATCAATTCGGGAGAAACAAAAGAAATAGCACAGACACTTCCTGAGATTCGGAATCCGAAATTATGGTCGCCATCGAATCCGTATTTGTATAAATTGGTGACTTCAGTTTACGAAAACGGAAAAATAATCGATCAGTTAGCAACGTCTTATGGAATTCGCTGGGTAAGCTGGCCGGTTAGCCGTGATGGAAAAGACAATCGTTTTTTCATTAATGACGAACCTGTTTTTATAAATGGCGTCTGCGAATACGAACATTTAATTGGAAAAAGTCATTCGTTTTCAGACGAAATGATTCATTCCCGAATCGAACAGATCAAAGCAGGCGGATTTAATGCTTTTAGAGAAGCACATCAGCCTCATAATTTATTATATCAAAAAGAATTAGATGAAAACGGAATCTTGTTTTGGAGCCAGTTTTCGGCACATATTTGGTACGATACGCCTGAGTTTAAAGAAAACTTCAAAACTCTTTTACGAGAATGGATTAAGGAACGCAGAAACAGTCCATCAGTTGTCATGTGGGGATTGCAGAATGAAAGTACCATTCCAAAAGAATTTGCAGAAGAATGTACGCAAATTATTCGTGAAATGGATCCGTTATCAGCTTCACAACGCATTGTAACGACTTGTAATGGCGGAGAAGGAACAGATTGGAATGTCGTTCAAAACTGGTCTGGAACATATGGCGGAGATCCGTTGAAATATCATTTAGAAATGACCACTCAGCTTTTAAACGGAGAATACGGCGCATGGCGTTCAGCCGATTTACATACGGAAGGTGAGTTTGATCAAAAAGGAACTTTAAGCGAAAACCGTTTTTCTCAATTAATGGAAATTAAAGTCCGTGAAGCCGAATCGGTTCGTGATAAAATTGCGGGACAATTCAACTGGCTTTTTGCTTCGCACGAAAATCCGGGAAGAGTGCAGAATGGAGAAGGTTTTAGAGATATCGATAAAGTTGGACCAGTAAACTACAAAGGACTTTTTACCATTTGGGGAGAACCTTTGGATGCGTTTTATATGTATCGCGCGAATTATGTTTCAAACAAAACCAATCCGATGGTTTATATCGTTTCGCACACTTGGCCAAGCCGTTGGGAAACAGCGGGAATCAAAAACGGAATCGATATTTATTCGAATTGTGATGAAGTAGAATTGTTCAACGATGTTAATAAATCTTCTTTAGGAAAATTAAAAAATCCAGGAATCGGACAGCATTTCCAGTTTAACAATGTTAATATTCATTACAATGTTTTGTATGCCGTTGGATATGTAAACGGAAAAGCGGTTGCCAAAGATTATATCGTTTTAAATAATCTGCCAAAAGCACCAAATTTAGATGCTTTAATAACTGATAAATCAGATGTTACAAAAGCAAAAAGCGGTTACAATTATATTTATAGAGTCAATTGCGGAGGTTCAGAATTGACAGATTCTGCTGGAAATACATGGTTTACCGATACACATAAAAACGGACAAAACACTTGGGGTTCATTATCATGGACCGATAATTTTGAAAAACTTCCAGATTTTTTCGCCAGTCAAAGAACCACTTTCGACCCGATAAACGGAACAAAAGATTCGGAATTATTTCAAAGTTTTAGATACGGCGTTGATAAATTACGTTATGAATTTCCTGCATCTGACGGAGAATATTTGGTAGAATTGTATTTCACAGAGCCTTGGTACGGAACTGGCGGAGGTTTAGACTGCAAAGGCTGGCGTTTGTTTGATGTTGCCATCAATGAAAATGTTGTTTTAAAAGATTTCGATATTTGGGCAGAATCTGGACATGACAACGCTTTGAAGAAAACATTCAAAGTAAAAAGCACAAATGGAAAAATAGTTATTTCGTTCCCGAATGTAAAAGCTTCGCAGGCTATTATTTCGGCAATTGCAATTGCGACAAAGGATATTCACGCAAGACCAGCATCAGAATCTCCAAAAAACATTCAAAATCTGGTTTTAGATTCTTATGATAAAACCAACAAAGTAGCTTCATGGCTGGATATTAATTCCAACCAATATTCAGATTCTGATGTTGTTTTTACCGAATTGCCTTCGGAAATTTTTGGAGCAGATTATTTACAGTTTTCATCTCATTCTAAAAATAAAGGTTCGTTTACCGCTAAAGAAGAATCGACTGTTTATATTTTACTTGATGATAAATCGAAAGTATTAAAAGGGTTTTCAGATTATAAAAAAATAGAAGAAAAAGCGAAAAACAGCAACGGAATTTCATTTGATGTTTTCACTAAAAAAATTAATAAGGGCGAGAAAGTTCTTTTTGATAATGCTGAAACGATTTCTACAATTGCCGTTGTTCCAACTTACGATATGGGCGAAAAAGACGATTCCAGACCAGTCGTAATTATCGAAGCAGAAAAGACAAAAACAACTGGAACGGGAATTGAAAAAGGAAATTTCAAAAAAGCCGATTATATTGAATTCACTAAAAAGACAAATAACAGCATTGAGTTTGAAGTAAAACCCGGAGTTGCCGGAATTTATTTAATGCGTTTCCGTTTTATGAATAGAAATGAAACTCCGTTAAAGGTGAAATTCAAAATGGAAGATGCGTACGGAATTTTAATGCGAAATGATACGATTGAGTTTTTCCCTTCACCAGAAAAATGGAAGGTTTTAAATACTACTTCAGGCGGTTATATTAATGCAGGAACGTATAAAATAACGCTAGAAGGTGATGATTTGAAGGGATTAATGTTGGATAATTTTGAGTTTCAATAGGTTTTTTTGAGGTGCAAAGGTTCAGAGAAGCAAAGGGACAAAGGTTTATTTGGTTTGTCAGGCTGAGCGAAGTCGAAGCCCACGCAAAGTGCAGACAATTAATATCACGTTGAGTTTGTCATCCTGAGGAACGAAGGATCACACTCGAAACTCGACAAAGATTGGCGATTTGGTTTGCGCGGGCTTCGACTTCGCTAAGCCAGACAAAACGGTGTCAAAAAAAAATTAGAATAAAAAACATATTTATGATTAAGCATAAAAACATATTTCAAAAAATTACAATTGCGTTATTGTTTTCGGTATCCATTTTTGCGCAAAAACAAGCTAGAATTGTCGAAGACTTCAATAAAAATTGGAACTTCAAATTAGGTGATTATACCGAAGCAGTTAAAGCTGATTATAATGCATCAGATTGGAGAACGCTTCAATTACCACACGATTGGAGTATTGAAGGTACTTTTGATAAAGACAGTAAAACGAAACAAGCACAAGGATTTTTACCTGCCGGAAAAGGCTGGTATCGCAAAGTGTTTACTGTTCCTGCAAATTGGAAAAACAAAACGGTTTCAATTGAATTTGATGGTGTTTTTAAAAACAGCGAAGTTTTCATTAATGGAAAATCATTAGGAGTTCGCCCGAATGGTTATATCTCTTTTGGTTATGATTTAACGCAGTATTTGAACTTCGGGAAATCGAATACGATTGCCGTAAAAGTCGATAACGATGCACAGCCGAATTCTAGATGGTACACGGGTTCTGGGATTTATAGAAATGTGCGTTTGGTTGCAAGTGAAAAACTTCATGTTGGAAAATGGGGAACTTATGTTACGACCCCAGAAGTTTCGGCAACAAAATCAAAAATACATGTAGAAGTTACGATTGATAATGATAATGCATCGGCAAAAGAGTTTAAACTGGTTACTTCGATTGTAAATGCAGAAAATAAGGAAGTAGTAAATTTTACTTCAACAGAAAAAATTGGTGCTAAAACATCAGAAAAAAAGGTTCATGATTTAGAAGTTAAACAGCCGAAATTGTGGAGTACAGAAAATCCGTATTTGTATAAAGTTATTACTAAAGTTTACGAGAAATCGAAATTGGTAGATAATTATGAAACTCCTCTTGGATTTAGATATTTCAATTTTGATTCCGAAAAAGGATTTTCATTAAATGGAGTTCCAACAAAAATTTACGGAGTTTGTCTGCATCACGATAATGGTGCTTTGGGTGCGGTAGAAAATATTCATGCGGTTAGAAGAAAGCTAACGTTGATGAAAGAAATGGGAGCAAACGCCATCAGAATGTCTCATAATCCGCATTCTTTGGAAATGATGCAATTGTGCGACGAAATGGGATTCATCGTTCAGGACGAAGCTTTTGATGTTTGGAAAAAGAAAAAAGTAACCAACGATTACCATAAAGATTGGGATGCGTGGCACAAACAAGATTTAGAAGATTTTATCAAAAGAGATCGTAATCATCCATCGGTAATGATGTGGAGTATTGGTAACGAAATCAGAGAACAGTTTGATTCTACTGGAATTTCGATTACCAGAGAATTAGCGAAAATTGTAAAATCATTAGATATATCACGTCCCGTAACTTCGGCTTTGACCGAAAACATAATAGAGAAAAATTTTATTTACCAATCGGGAGCTTTGGACCTTTTAGGATTTAATTACAAGCACGAAGATTATAAAGATTTTCCGGAACGTTTTAAAGGACAAAAAATATTGGCTTCAGAAAGTGTTTCGGCTTTAGAAACGCGCGGACATTATGATTTTCCTGACGGAATTAAAGCGTGGCCAACCAAACACGGTGCGCCGTTTGATGGCAATGCAGATTGGACGGTTTCGGCTTACGATCAAGTGAAATCATATTGGGGCGCAACGCATGAAGAGAACTGGAAAACAATCAAAAAACAGGATTTCATGGCGGGAACTTTTATCTGGACAGGTTTTGATTATATAGGTGAACCTGATCCATATCCGTATCCTGCAAGAAGTTCGTATTTCGGAATTGTTGATTTAGCCGGACTTCCAAAAGATGTGTATTATATGTACCAAAGCGAGTGGTCGAATAAAACGGTTCTGCATATTTTACCACATTGGAACTGGAAAAAAGATCAGGAAGTAGAAGTTTGGGCGTATTATAATAATGCTGATGAAGTAGAATTATTCTTAAACGGAAAATCACTTGGAAAAAAAGCAAAACAAAATGATGATTTGCATATTTCATGGAAAGTGAAATTTGAACCGGGAACAATAAAAGCCATTTCGAGAAAGAACGGAAAAGTGGTTTTAGAAAAGGAAATCCATACTGCAGGAGAAGCTTCTAAAATTGATTTAAAAGCAGACAAAACTGCAATCAAAAATGATACTTATGATTTGGTTTATGTAACCGTTTCGATGACTGACAAAGATGGGAATTTACTTCCAAACGCAATGGATTTAATCAATTTTGAAGTAACTGGCGGTGGAAAACTAGTTGGAGTTGATAATGGTTATCAAGCTAATCTAGATTCTTTTAAAGCTAATTCTTGTAAATTGTTTAATGGAAAATGTATTGCAATTATTCAGTCGAATGGGAAGAAAGAAAAAATTCAGTTAAAGGCTACGACAGGAAATGGAATTCCAATTTCGTCAGTTGAAATTAAAGTAAATTAAATATTATAAGACTTATAAAACTCCATTAGAAATAATGGAGTTTTTTTTGTAATGTGAATTTTTTAATACGTTCTTTTTTTTAACTTCCCCATAAATAAGAAAAGATTGATAATGAGAAAAATTTTATATTTTATATTTTTTGTTTTGCTTTTTGTAAACTGTAATAACGCTGATAATAGAAGTTTAGCAAAAAATACCAGAACAGATTTAGTTCCTGAACCTGATAAAGAAGAACGGTTAAAATATGAAGCATTGTTAAAACTTAAAAAATCAAATTGCATTTTAGATGAACCTGATATTTCTGTTAACGGAATCGATATTCGGGATTCTGAAAGTGCAAAAATGATTATTGGAGAGAAAGATAAAATAAATGAATCGGGAGAGTATTATTTATATTCAAATCTTGAACGTGAAACTCTAACGTTAATACAGCATCCCGGTGATGCAAAGTATCAAATTTCAATTTTTAAAGTTGAGACTTCCAGTAAGCTGAGTTATAATTATCGTCAAATTAAGGAAGCTAATTTCAAAACAGGTAAAGGCATAAAACTTGGAATGAATAAAAACGATATTATTCAAAAACTTGGAAAATGTTATGCTGCAATAGATAGCACAAAAGGGTATATGGAACTTTATTACAGGATTGAACTGCCAAATGATACTAAAGCAAAATTGTTAAAAAATAGCGGTATGCCTGTTTATTATGCAAGTTATAAATTATGGAACGATAAATTAGAAAAGTTTGAATTTGGATTTGAATATCCTTAGGGATCATGAAAAATAAGATATTAAAAATCATGTAACTACGAATATTCAGAAAAGAATCAAAGCAAAAAACGCATTGTTTTTTAATAGAAACATTTATTAAATATTTTGCGTCATCTTAAAATTATGTTTGCATCTTTTGTAGAATAAAACTTATATTAGCCAGCATAATAATATAAAAGCCATAAAATGATTTGTACAATTTATTCCCATCATTTAGGACTGGAAAAGATTAAAGAAATATTTCTTTCTTATGAACCTAAAGGAGTTTTTTCTAATAACGGTGAAAACCTTGAATTTGAAGTTAAAGGCGGAATCTTAAGTCCGTCAAAGAAAATTACAATATTCTACAGAGAAAGAGCTGTTCCTTCTTATAAAATTCCTGAAATTGATGATTCTGATTTAACAGCTAATCTCAAAGGATTATATGGCTTTGTAAATTCATTGCCAACTGTAAATGAAAAAGTTAAAAATTTATTTCTTCATAAAATACTAACGCTGAATTCTGAGTTTTCTATCAGTCAGGATAAAGGAGAAATTAAAGAATTGAATAGCATAATTGCAGACATTGCGAAGGAGTTTGATGCTGTTTTATTTGTACAGCCTAAGACTATTATCAGCAAGTCTGAAACGCAGCATTTTTTAGATAAGGATTTAAATTTGATAATTGATACTGATGGAAATTGTGAAATTGATGATTTGGGAGTAAGTATCAATTCTGAATATTTTGATGATGACCAAACCGAATTAGAGGAAGACCAAATACAAAGAAAAGCGAACAGCGAAAAAATCCTTGAAAAAGAAAACATAAAAATCAATAAACATTTGCCTTGTGTTGAGTCTGAAAATGAAACTATACTTAGAACACCCAAAGAAATTGCAGAAAGAGTTAGTGTTTTAGCTGTAACAAATTTAGTTGCCTTTAATAGCATTTCTCCTGAAGAAGCGATTGATTACCTGCAAAATTACAAATTATGGGATGTTACTACCGAAGGTGAAAAAGAATTCCTGGCTGATCCAACAGATGATAAAAAGGCTTATGAAAGCTGGAAATGTGAAGGTATCTGGACTTTGATGTGGGCTTTGAATAAAGTTGAAAAATTGGATTTCCCAAATGAATTCTGCAATTTAGAAAATATCAATTCTGAGGATTATCCTGTAGGAAAAGATAAAGATCCTTTTGATTTTATTAATTCGATAAATGAAACGCGAACAAAAAGTGAAATTTTAGATGCTGCAGATTTATATTACCGTTATAATTGGGCTTGTGTTGACGAAAGAATTAACGGAAGACAAATGGAAAGCATTAATCCGGGAATTGTATATGAGAGGCAATATGCTTTAAACTGGCTTATAAACTATATGGATCAGGATTGGGATAATGTAACCTGTGATACCTAATATGCTGTAAAAAAAAACATTCCGCTCCAGTTTTGAAGCGGAATGTCACCATTTAAAAAAAAATCAAGAATTATCGCTATAACTCAAGTTATCGTTTTTAGAAAACACCAATGTAGTGGTTTCCTGGTTTGTTAACCAATTTTGCCCCTTTTGTTACGGCACCTGTTACTGCATCAATGATATAAATGTTTCCATCTTTACCAACTGGTGTAACAGCAATGTATAAATCATTTCCGTCAACCACAAAACCTTGGTATTGACCAAAATCTAAGTCTGCGTCGTAAGGAATTCCATCTACTAATTTTGCTGTTTTTGCATTCAAGTCAAGTCTTGCTAAATAACCTTGATCATTAGCATTATGGTGATAAACTGCATAAGCAATTCCATTTCCTACATATCTCCAGGCATCGATATAAGAACCCGTAATTCCAAGAGCTGCATCTAAACTAAAAGAATAAGAGTTGTCATACTCATTGCTTTGGTTGATTTTCAGGATATAAGAACCTTTTTTAGTATCTCTTTGAGTTGCCTGATAGATATTTCCATCATTTGCTGCAAAGCTGTTAAAACTTCTGTATCCGCTTGTATCACCAAAACCAACTGTAGAAGTAATCACTTTAGGATTTTTTAATGAAGGATAATCAACTACCACAGATTTAGATCCTAAACGATCAAATGTGCTTTCGTTTGTTCCTGTAGCCGGATTTGTTTTACGCATCCATGTTCCAATAATCAGTTTGTCTCCTGCTTTGTTTAAGGTTGGAGCATCTAAACGGAAAATATGGTGCCCTAAAGCTTCTTCTGCAGCAGATAAAGCTATTTCATACTGCTCGTAAGTAGAAATATTAATTTTTTGGAAGTCTAAAGTCAATACTGTTGCAGTACCTCTTGTATATTTATAGGTTTTTCCATCATCTTCTGTCTTTACAACAGGGCTGGTTACGTTTACAGCTGCACCCGTTTTGTCACCGTCAAAAAGTTTAACCCATCTAGGGGATGCTCCGGCATATTGTGCAATGCTTACAGTTTGCCCTGACTGAACGAAGTTTTTACCTCCATTTACATTGTAAGTCATAAATTGACCTCCGTTAGCACCTGTGTAAGTAATATTAAAAAGTGTATTTCCATCTACAGAAGATTGCAAACGTGCTGTTCTGCTTGATTGTACAGGAGATCCGTTTTCATAAACATCTATTGAAACATTTTGATTTTTAGCATCTTCTTTGCTTACAGAAAATACTTTAGTTCCTCCGTCTCCGTCTCCGGGATTGGTCTGCATTATGGCTCCTGCTACAGTTATCCATCTGTCTGCGGTTGGATCTACAGGAACTTCTTCATTTTTATTATCGTCACTGCTGCAGCTTATCAGCGCAAATGTGGTAAAAAACAATCCACATGCCAGTAGTTTAAATGTACTTTTTTTCATATTTATTACATTAAAAGTTATTAATTGGTTACTAAAATTTATTGAGTATGTAGTTTACTTTTAAATAGAAAGCTCTTCCGGGTTTTTGAACCGCAAAATTGTCATAAACTTCTTCGTTGGTTATGTTTTTAGCATCAAAGCTTACAATATATCTTTTACTTGGAAATATGTAACTTAAACCCAGATCATGAGGGAACTGCGATGGAGTTTTGTCCATTTCTGTTTGAAGCCAGGTTGTATAAAATTCGCCCACATAACTAAAATTGTAATACAGATTTAATTCTGACTTTTCCTGCAGTACATTTTTAAAATTATATTGCGCATTTGCATTAATTATAAAGTAAGGCTCGTTTGGATATTGTTTATTATAATGATCGTAGATTTTTCCACTTGGGTCGTATTTAAGTTTAAACAATGAGTTAAATCGTGACATATTCATTGATATAAATAATTTGTTCTTATTTGAATATTCCAATGAAGCTTCATAACCCAGAGACTGAGCCGTTCCCATATTTACAGACGGTGTAGCTTGTAAAGCCTCGTTAACTCTTGTGCTGAACTGGCGTACAATTTTGTCTTTAGAATTTCTCCAAAATCCGGAACCTCCCGCACTGAATTTGTGTTCATTAACTTTAAAAGGACCAAATCGAAAACCAACATTGAGGTTATTACTCTGCTCTGGTTTTAATGAACTATTTGAAATTTGATTTTCACCTGGATTACCAAATATTTCATTTTCAGATGGAAGCCTGATTGCTTTTTCTGCAGATGTAGAAAGCATTAATTTAGGCAGAATAAAATAAGATGCTGCAAATCCGTATCCGTAGAAAATAGTATTATTATTTTCCAGATTTTCAGTAATTGTAGTTTGTCCGTTTGTTGTAGTTAAAATAGGAGTTCTCTGTTCTGTTTTTTGTTGGTATCTTTTACCAAATACATTTGTTCTTAAGCGGGAACCAAGTCCTTCAAACTCATAGGCAAATGATAAAATGTTTTTTTGCAGGTCTCGTTTCTGCTGAAAATTCCTTTCCAGTTCAGATTTCATTTCATCGTAATCATCTCTCATAAAGGAGTAGAGCATTGTACTAAATACAAACCTGTGATTTTCATTTATAGAATAATTTAAACCGCCTCTTGTACTGAAAATTTTATTGTTAATATGAAGAATAGTCGGCGAACCTTGTTGTGCGCCGTTAGGAGTAAGGACAGGAAGACCTTTTAGGCCGATTAATTTTTCATTAAACCAGTTGTAATTCCATTTTACTGTATCGTTCAGCACCTCATTTCTCTGGCTGAAAACCGAATTAATATTAAACTCAAGACCTTTTATTATAAAATCTTTTTTAGCGTAATTAATGCTTATAACTTTAGCATCTGCTTCTGTAAACCTTCCTTTATATGGCGTTGACATTGCCTGACCATGCTGGATTTCATTATAATCATCAGACATATTTATGCCTACTAAAAAAGTATCAGCCCACTCAACATCTGTAAAACCAAGTTCAAAACGGCCGCCATAAGAACGATAAGCATCATTAAAACGTTTAGCTCGTATTTGGTTCATTACACCATCTGCCTGTACATCACGGGCAAATTTCCCCCATATTTCATAATTATTATCCGAGTAATTGTAAAACCCTGAACCTTTTAAAGTAAAACCTGATTTGTCGCGGTATGTCGTATTAAAATTAGATTGAATAGTATTAAACGAACCATAAGATACAGAGGCATTCAAGGAATTTTTCGCACCTTTTTTCAAAATAACATTTATAGCGCCGCCCAAAGCATCATCGGCTAAATGTGCTGGAATTACACCTTTGTAAACTTCAATTCTTTCAATTAAAGCAGGAGGAATACTGTTTAAGTTAAAAGACGAACCGTAAGTAGAAATAGGAATTCCGTCGATAAATATTCGGATTGCATTGCCAGACATTCCGTTTAGATTGTAATTTACGCTAGAACCTAAACCTCCGTTTTGTCTGATTCTGACTCCCACAGACTGCCCTAATAAATCATTAGTTTGAATATTTCTTTTGGCTGCTTCCTGAGTTTCAATAACATTTACAGAAAAGCCTTTTTCGATGATTTCTTTTTTGGCAGTTGTTTTTTGAATGACAACTTCTTTCAGTATTTTTGGATCTGATGTTTTTTCCAAAGAAATAGTAATTTCAACAGAAGCACGGTTTAAAATAACATTTACAGTTTTGTTTTTTGCTTCCAGTGACGAAATTTCTAGAGTATAATTTCCATAAGTCAGACCTTTAATTTCAAATTGCCCGTCATGATCAACAATAGCAAATTTTTTAGTTCCTGAAATATTAACTGAAGCTCCTAAAGCCGTTTCATTATTTCCAAAGATTACTCTTCCTGTAATTTTTCCGGTTTGAGACCATCCGGTAACGGTTATGATGAAAAAGAGAAAGTAAAGAATTCTCATATTTTAAGTTGTACTGATTTTATATGGCAGCAAACTTATATTATTATTTAAATTTAATCTAAATAAACGCGTTAGAAGATTATTAGATTTGCATTAGAGATTTTAATGTTAGAAGTAATTAGTAAATAGTTAATTATCAGTTGTTAATTATTAATAACAAAACTGTGCTAAAAAATTAGAGACTTAGCATCTTAATACCTTATTTACAATTTAGCCTTAAACTTCTTGATAGAGAAATTCTTAGACTTAATAACTTTTCCATTGTCAGTAATCATTATACAGCTGTAATCCGGGAATTTGTGAAGTAAAAGCAAACCTTCCTTTTGCCCTAAAACCATTAATGAAGTGCTCAATCCGTTTGCCGTTTCGGCATTTGGACCAAAAACGGTAACACTGCATAAACCCGTTGCAGGATATCCCGTTGCAGGATTTATAATGTGAGAATATCGTTTTCCGTTAAAAACAACGAACTTTTCATAACTTCCGGATGTTGTTACTGCACCTTGATTTAAAGGCACTACGGCCAAAAGTTTTTCAGGTTTAAACGGATTAGTGATTCCAATTTTCCAATCTTGTCGGTTAGGTTGTTTTCCCCAGGTGCTCATATCTCCTGAACCGTTTATGATTCCGGCTTGAATGCCTTTTGCAATCATCATCGTTCGGCATTTATCTGTTGCATAACCCTCGCCAAGAGCACCAAAACCAATTTTCATTCCTTTTAGTTTCAGGAAAATTGTCGATTGAACAGAGTCTAAAATGATATTTTTATAACCTACTTTTTCAACTGATTTTTGTATGGCTTCCGCCGAAGGCATTTCGGTCATAGAGCCGTCAAATTTCCAGATTCTGTCCATTGCGGCAAAACTAACGTCAAAACCGCCATTCGTTATTTCTGATAATTTAATGGCTCTCTTCGCGAGTTCAAAAACTTCCAGATCTACTTTTACCGGTTTGATTCCGGCATTTTGATTTACCTGAGAAACCTGTGAATCCGGTTTCCAATCCGAAATTAGCTTTTCAATTCGGGTAATTTCGGCAATTACTTCATTTATATTTTCTTCGGC
The DNA here is from genome assembly GCF_024171645.1 of Flavobacterium sp. HSC-32F16. Classification (GTDB taxonomy): domain Bacteria; phylum Bacteroidota; class Bacteroidia; order Flavobacteriales; family Flavobacteriaceae; genus Flavobacterium. The sequence continues at coordinate 260,214 of NZ_JALKAC010000006.1, forward strand.
AGTCAGAGAATCTTTTGCTGCAATACTAATGTCAAAACGCCCGCCCATGAGCAGCGTCGTTCTTTTTCGTAATACTTGGGAATGTGCTGATAAACAGCACATAATTATAAACAGGAAGAAAATTTTATATGAGAATAATTTACGCATATTTTTTAAAGAATTTAAAAAGCTATAGGAGCGATGCATTTCACGTCACGCGCTCTTTTTGGATCAATCAACTATTATCTATAAATAGGTTATCCCTCTGGGAATTGTATTATTTGTTTCTACAATCTACAATTCAAAATCTGCAATCTAAAATAAAACCTAATAGCAATCCGTTAATAACTGTCCATTTTGTTTATACTCCGATAAACTTTTAATTCCGTTTGCCAAACACAATTCATCCAGAATCATTTCAACATCTTTTTGCATGGCAAGCGAACCACAAATCATAATTACGCCGCCTCGTTTCAATAAGCCAATAAAAAAGGCCGTATCTCTTTTAATCAAATCCATTACATAGATATGTTCAGCTTCTCGCGATAAAGCAACGTGGAAATGATCCAAATGTTCTTTCTGAATCATTATTCCGGCAAATTTTTTATAGGCAAGAAGTGTCGGCGTTTCCATTCTGAATCCGCTGTAAAGCTGAATTTCTTTCTTCGCTTTATTTTGTTCGATCATTCCTAAGAAAGGCGCAATTCCGGTTCCGTTAGAGATAAAAGCCGTTTTTGAAGCTTTCTTTGGAAAATGAAAAGCATGATTATTGATAATCCTGGCTTTAATTGTATCTCCCGCTTCCAGATTATTTAAGAATCCGGATCCTAATCCGTTTGGATGCAGTTTTACAACCAATTGAACATTTCCGGAATGATTTCCAATAGAGTAGAGGCGTTCTCTTGAATCATTGGCAGGATAAATAGCCAGTAAATCGCCCGAAGCAAATTTCGTTCTGCTGCCGGCGCGTAAAGTCAATATAAAAGTATGTTCAGTATCTGAGATTGGGGTTTTATCTAAAACCATTAATTTCTGTAAACCTTTTGGAACATGATTGTATAAAGATGGAGTAACGGCAAGCGGAATTTCAGTTTTATCACTCCATAACTTTACCCATTCTGCAAATTCAACAGCCGATTTATCATTAACTGTCTGCAAATCTAAAAAGCGTTCAGCCCAGTTTTGGGTTTCTAAAAGCAAATCGATTTCAACAGCAAACTGGCAGAAATCAGGATATGATTTTGAACCAAAACCCACTACCGAGAACTTAATTTTTTGTTCCTGATTTTGTTTTTGTAAAAGTGCTTTGAATTTTTTTCCGTTAGATGGCGGATCGCCTAAACCATGTGTAGAAGAAAAAATAATAATATGTTCTGCTTTTGGGTAAACCGAAAAACTGTTTAATTCGGCAATGAAAGCTTTTTTTCCGTGACCAATTAATTGTTTCGAAATAGCATTGGCAAATCGAAATGAACTTCCATTTTCAGAACCAACCAACAGGATATAATTGCTTTCGCCGGCTTTGAATTTATTTTTAATTCGGCTTGATCTTCGTTTTAAAGTAATGGCAAAACCAGAATAAATAAAGAAGAGAATATTAAGGCAGGCGATGGCCAAAATTACAGCCCAAATCCCGTTAATTCTTCCCGTATGAAGGTCAAGGCTTAAAGCCGATAATTGAACGGTAAACGGAGAACGTTTTTCAGAAAGCAAAGTTCCATCAACCTGATTAACTTCAATTTCGCGGTCTTTTAGTTCGATGATATAATATTCTTCGGGATCATCTGTAAAAGGAAATTCGATTTTCTTTACATCAGACAGAAGGGTAGTTTTAAATACCAAAGTTTTTTTGGCTTCCGCCGAAAGTTCTGTTTTTACAGGTTTTGCTTTTTCTTCACCCATAAAAAAGTTGAATCTTTCCAGTGATAAATAAGTTCCCGTTAAAGCGATAATAAAAATTGGAATTAAAGCCAGACGTCCTAAAACAACGTGATAATATTGTGCAAAATATTCTTTTACTACTTTCGAAAAGAAATTACGAATTCCTCTTTGTCTTTTTAAAACCAATACAAAACCAGAAATCGAAATTAATAATAAACAAAAAGAAATTACGCCAACAAAAAAACGTCCGGTTTCATGAAGAAATAACGAACGATGAAAACTTGTAATCCATTTGATAAATTCATTCTTTTTTTCAGGCGTTCCTAATGCTTTTCCGGTTTTTGGATCAATATAAGCATTGACATCATTTCCGTCCTTATCGATGGCTTGTAATGTTACAAACTGATTGTAATCTACACTCAATTCTGTAATCTCTGAGTATTCTTTTTTTAATATCGGCAGAGTTTCTCCTAAAGTGATTTTGTCGAAATCGGCAGTTTTGTACGGAAGTGTTTTTTCCTGTACGGCATCGACTGCGAGAATGATTCCGGTAACAGTAGCTAAAAGTAAAAAAATCGAAGAAAATAAGGCCAGAGCCAAATGTGCGTAGCGCCAGAAAGAAAGAGTCATTTAGTGTATTCTAGAAATGTAATAAAATATTTAAAGCTTTGTCAAGGTTTTTTCACCTTTGACAAAGCTCGGATTTTAAGTTTAAGCAGAAAAATAATTTAGGCTTATCTACGTTAAAATAAGATTATATTTTGTTCAGTCTTACATATTTTATGTAACCTTTACCATCTGTTTTATCAGCAAGACCTTCGGTTGTTAGTGCAATTTCAAGATCGCTTACATAGTATTTTTGATCTTCAACCGCAGTTTCAAAACGTAGTTTATAACCTTTATTAATTTTTGAATCTTCAATTTCGATTGTAGTAACACTGCGATCGCCTCCAGTTACAGACGCACCTGTTTTTGCACTGATATCTTCACTTTTCTGCGCGTGGAATTTATTCCATTCTTTCAACGATTTGTACCATTTTTTATCGTCGCCCATTACATAAAGCGTTTTTTCGTATGCACCACTTGGATTAATAAGGGATACTACGATATAAGCACCTTCTCCCATATAATTTGTCATTTGTAACATGCATTTGTATTTGCTCGATTGTGCATTTGCCTGTAAAGCGACAAGAAATATAAGAGCGATTTTAAGTATAGATTTCATTTTAATTAATTGTGAATTATGAGTTATGAATTATGAGTTTTTTTTGAGTTATAATGTATAAGTAGTCTAAAACTCATAACTTTTAAAGATTATTTTAAAAAGTCAATTGAGACATTATTTTTTGTAAGCAGTTCATTTTCTTTAGCCAAAGCATAAGCTGTTTCATCAAATTCAGTATTGATGTCTTTTTTTGCTCCAATAGAAATAAGGTATTTTAAAACAGCATCATCTTTAGATGTCATGGCCGCTCTGTGTAAAGCGGTTAAACCATCTTTGTTTTTCGCATTAAGATCTACTTTTAAATCTGTAATTTTTTTAAGAAGCGAAACGTCACTTTTTGTAATTGCTAAATGATACAAAGTATTTCCGTCTTTTTGAGGTGCAGCTAAGTCTAATCCTTTGTCCTGAAGTAATTTTGCTTTCGCAGCAAATGGATCAGCAGCTTCTTTGTCTCTTCCGGCTGGTCTGTAAGATTGAACTAAATAAACACCTAAATTGTTTCCATCTTTGTCTTTTACATTTACATCGGCATCTTTGCTTAAAAGTAATCTTACTGCTTCTGGAGATCCAGATCTAACTGCGTTTGTCAAAGCCGATTCGCCTTTTAGATTCTGAGCGTTAATGTTTTTAGACGCAGGAAGTAAAATTTCTAAAACAGCCGTTTCTCTTGCTGATGCTGCAGCCATTAAAGTCGTATTTCCTTCTTTATCTGTTTTATTAGCATCAGTACCTTTGCTTAAAAAATATTTTACAATTTCGGCCTGATTTGGTTTTCCGGATAAAATATGCAGTACATTCTGTCCTGCTTTATTTTGTGCAGCTGGTTTCAATTTAACTTCTTCAACCAAATATTTATAAGTTTCGATTGTATTAGTTTCTCTACGGCTTCCTTGTGCAGCAGTAAAAAGAGCATTATCGTTTGCTTTTATTCCTTTTTCCAATAATTTTTTCAAAAGAGGAATATTTCCTGATCTTGCAGCATAAGTAAAGGCCGTATTTCCGTCACTATCTACATCTTTAAGAGACATTCCTTTTGTGGTAAAATAATCGGCCGCTTTTAATTCTTTATCAGAAGAAATTGCTAAAAGTAATAAGTTCGCACCATTGGCATATTTTTTCTTCGGATCTATTCCAGCCTTAAAAAAAGCATCATATAAAGAAGGATTTGATTGTCCGTTAGCCGCTGCAAAATCTACAGGAGTTGTACCGTGGCTGTCTTCAAATTTAATATCAGAACCTTTTGCAATTAAATATTCAACTAATTCTGTATTTCCTTTGTAAGCCGCCCAGTGTAAATAAATACGATTGTCATGCGTTAATTTGGTGATGGAATTTCCGGGCTGATCAATTAAAAATTTGATCGTTTCAATAGGTGCATCATTGTTAATTGCCAGCGTTGTAACGTCAAATGCATTTACGTTGGCTTCAGCAGGATTATTTCCTTTTGCTATTTCAGCCTTAACAATAGTAACGTCTGGTAATGTTTTCCAAAATGACTGCTCTAATAATGTATTTTTTTGCTGTGCACTAACAAAGAATGTCACTGCAAGGGCTAAAGAAATAAAAAGATTCTTTTTCATATTTTGTTATGTTGTTTATTGGCTTTTGATTTCCAAAAATTATAGATGAAATTAATATCTATTTAGAATAAATCAAAATAATGACAAATGTATAGATTAATATTTTGAAATCAAGTTTAATTGCTTTCAAAAAGTTGAATTCTAATGATTTTTTAATTTGAATACAGGAATTATAATCTTGTAAATTTTAACGATACCGATTTTTAAAATTGTAAGACAATAATTTTATGATTTAGTTTAAAAGTGTTTAATATTTTTGGTTTGTTATTAATTTAATGTATTGATTTTTATTTGTTTAGCTTTTTGTAAAGTATAACATTGTACAAATTGCCGATTTCTTTCTTACTCTCGAAAAGAAGTTTTTGAGACGAAATTTGCCCTTCAAAATTTATCAGATTTTGGCTAAAAATGACGAAAATTGAAGATTGTCTGTTGATAACTGTTTTTTTATTTCAAGTTATATTTCGCTTTTTTTTGTTGACAACTCTATTTAGATTTGGTATAAATAACTGGTAATTCGGCAACTACATAAAATTATGTCACTGTTAATAAATAGTTTTTTAATGGTTTTCAATCAAGCTTTTTACTGTTGATAATTGCTCCGATTTTTAACATCAAAACTTAGACAAAAGAAGATTGAGGGGTTAATTTTGTAGGTATAGAAAGCACAGTTATCTACCCCCAAATCCTGTCTCTTTCTATCCTTAATTAGTCACCGATAAATACTATATATATGTCTATATTTGATAAAAGAGTCAATTATAAACCTTTCGAATACCCAGAGGTTTTGCAATTTACAGAAGCGATAAATAAAGCGTATTGGGTTCATACAGAAGTTGATTTTACTGCTGATACTCAGGATTTTCATGCTCATTTAACAACAGCAGAAAAAACTGCAGTAAAGAACAGTCTGCTGGCAATTGCACAAATTGAGGTAGCCGTAAAAAGTTTTTGGGGGAACATTTATGAGCATTTTCCAAAACCGGAATTTAATGGTTTAGGAAGCACTTTTGCAGAGTGTGAATTTAGACATTCTGAAGCGTATTCACGTCTTCTTGAAGTTTTGGGATATAATGATGAATTTGAAAAACTTTTAGACGTACCGGTTATCCGCAGACGAGTAGATTATCTTTCTAATGTACTGAAAGATACTAAATCTCAGGATAACAGAAAATATATGGTTTCGCTGATCTTGTTTAGTATTCTTATTGAAAACGTTTCGCTTTTCAGCCAGTTTGCTATTTTGCTTTCATTTACTAGGTTTAAAGGTTATATGAAAAATGTGAGCAACATTATCGCCTGGACTTCAATCGATGAGCAGATTCATGCAAATGGAGGAATCTATATTATCAATAAAATCAGAGAAGAATTCCCGGATTATTTTGATGAAGAAACTTTGGCTTTGGTGAGAGAAACAGTTAAAGATTCTATTGCAGTCGAATCAGACATATTAGACTGGATATTTGAAGAAGGTGAAATTGAAAGTATTAAAAAAGGTGATTTAGTGAATTTTATGAAATTCAGAATTGACGAAAGCCTGAAACAAATTGGAATTCCAACAATATTCAACGTTAATATTGAAGACTACAAAGCTCTGGCTTGGTTTGAAGAAGAAGTTTTTGCCAACAGTCTGGATGATTTCTTTGCAAAACGTCCTGTAGAATATACGAAACACGATAAAAGCATCACGGCAAACGACCTTTTCTAAAAGCAAAATAATATGAATACAATAGATACAAATGAAGTAAATAGTCTTCCACAAAATGAAGCAGGAACTAAAATGTGGTGGAAGAACTCTGAAAGTGAACAAATTTTAAATCGTGGTTATCTTTTAAAAGGTGAAACTGTTGAAGGTGCAATTGACAGAATCTGTACCGCTGCAGCTAAAAGATTATACAAACCAGAATTAAAAGAATCTTTTGTAGAAATGATCGAACGCGGCTGGATGAGTATCAGTTCGCCGGTTTGGGCTAATATGGGAACTGAAAGAGGTTTGCCTATTTCTTGTTTCAACGTACACGTTCCGGACAAAATTGAAGGAATTACACATAAATTAGGTGAAGTGATCATGCAGACTAAAATAGGAGGTGGTACATCAGGCTATTTTGGAGAACTGCGTGAACGCGGAAGTGCTGTAACCGATAACGGAAAAAGCAGCGGAGCCGTAAGTTTTATGAAGCTTTTTGATACGGCTATGGATACAATTTCGCAAGGCGGTGTGCGTCGAGGCGCATTTGCGGCATATTTAGATGTTGATCATCCTGATATTGAGGAGTTTTTGAAAATTAAAAGTATTGGAAACCCAATTCAGAATTTGTTTACCGGAATTTGTGTTCCTGATTACTGGATGCAGGAAATGATTGACGGCGATAATGATAAAAGACAAATCTGGGCAAAGGTTTTAGAAAGCCGTCAGCAGAAAGGGCTGCCTTATATCTTTTTCAGCGATAACGTAAATAAAAACAAACCACAGGTTTATAAAGATCAAAACCTGAGAATCAATGCTAGTAATTTATGCAGTGAGATTATGCTTCCGTCAACTCATGACGAATCATTTATCTGCTGTTTATCATCAATGAATCTTGAGCTTTATGAAGAATGGAAAGATACAGAAGCAGTAAAACTGGCTATCTTTTTCCTTGATGCCGTATTACAGGAATTTATTGAAAAAACCGAAGGGAACTATTACCTTTCTGCAGCAAATAAATTTGCTAAAAGACACCGTGCTTTAGGTTTAGGGGTTTTAGGATGGCATTCTTATCTGCAAAAAAATATGATTCCGTTTGAAGGAATGGAAGCTAAAATGAAAACAACAGAAATTTTCAAACATATAAGCGACAAAGCGGATAAAGCAAGTCAGGAATTGGCTAGAATTTATGGTGAACCGGAATTGTTAAAAGGTTATGGAAGACGTAATACTACTACTATGGCTATTGCTCCAACGACTTCATCTTCGGCAATTTTAGGGCAGACTTCTCCGGGAATTGAACCTTTTAGCAGTAACTATTACAAAGCTGGTTTAAGCAAAGGTAATTTCATGCGTAAGAACAAATACCTGAAAAAATTACTTGAAGAAAAAGGTCTGGATAATGAAGAAGTCTGGAGAGAAATTATGCTAAACGGAGGAAGTGTTCAGCATATGTCACAGCTTTCTCAAAATGAAAAAGATGTTTTTAAAACGTTTAAAGAAATCAGCCAGTTAGAAATTGTACAGCAGGCAGGAATTCGTCAGAAATTTGTAGATCAAGGACAAAGTTTAAATCTTAATATTCCGGCTGAATTAGCGATTAAAGATGTAAACCGCTTAATGATCGAAGCCTGGCAGCAAGGAGTTAAAAGTTTGTACTACCAGAGAAGCCAGAGTGTTTCTAAAGAATTGGTGACAAGTCTTGTTTCTTGCAGCAGCTGTGAATCATAAAAAATCAAAAGCCGAATCAAATTTAGATTCGGCTTTTTTAATAGGTAATTGTGTAGATGTAGTAAAAAAAAGCACTTTTTGTTATGTCAACGAAGGAGTCTTTTCTACTGGCAACTCCGCAATGATTGTTCTTTTAAATATATAGAAACATAGTTTTTTAACGAAAAAAGAAAAACAAAAAAGAAACCAGTTTCTTCACACATAGTTATGCTTGTTAAAGCAAATGAAACACCTATTCTAAGTTTTAAAACTATGTTTCTATGTGTTTGAAAAAACTAAACTTTAGACTTCAATCGGCTTAAAGTTTCCTGCGAAATGTTAATATACGAAGCTACAATTTTATTAGGAAGCCTTTTTACAATAGCCGGATTAATTTTTAGCAATTGATTATAACGTTCCAAAGCATCCATGGTTGTAAACGACATTAAGCGATTGGCATTATTTACATACGCTTTTTCAAGATAATTACTGTAAAATTCCCTCCACTGCGGAATAATCTTCATCAAATGATTAAAATCCTCATGTGCAATCGAAAGCAGTTCTGATTTTTCAATCACCTGAATATTTTCTACAGAAGGCATTTTGGTTATAAAACTTACCAAAGCTGTTGCAAATTGATTTTCAAAAGCGATATATCGGGTAACGTCTTTTCCTTCTTCATTAATAAAAAAGATTCTGATACAGCCTTTTCCAATAAAAAATGTCTGCTGGCTGGTTTGTCCCTGTTCCAGCAGTAACTCATTTTTATTTTTCTTTAAAGGTTTGAAATAGGAGAGAATAGTATTTAGATCTTCATCTGAAACTTCAATGCTTTTTCTAATATAATTACCAAGCTGTTCGTATATCATTTTTTAGTTATAATCTCGCACGAATTTACGGTAATAGACAATATCTTCGATAGATAAAACTACTAAATCGTGCTCTTGTGCAAAGCTAATAATTTTGTCCAGTTTAGCCATGCTGCCATCTTCGTTCATTAATTCGCAAAGAACAGCTTCTGGCTGTAAACCGGCCAGTTTCATTAAATCGACACTTCCTTCGGTGTGGCCGTTTCTTTCCAGAACGCCGTTATCTTTCGCACGTAACGGAAAAATATGTCCGGGCCTTGCCAGATCTTCCGGTTTTGCATTTTGGGCAATTGCCGTTTTAATGGTGGTAATTCTGTCAGCTGCCGAAACTCCGGTTGTTACTCCATTTTTAGCTTCAATTGTAATGGTAAACGGCGTTTGAAAACTACTTGTATTTTCTTTTACCATATAAGGAAGTTCAAGCTGATCTGCTTTTTTATTTGGCAGACAAAGACAGACAATACCACTGCATTCTCGAATCATAATGGCCATATCTTGAACATTTATGTGCTGGGCAGAAAAAATCAAATCGCCTTCATTTTCACGGTTTTCATCATCGGTTACAATAATTCCTTTCCCGTTTTTGAGTTGTTCGAGAGCATTTTCAACTCGTTCTTTGCTTGTAACTCCAAACTGCACTAACGGACTTAATTCTGTACTTATCATGGTATTGTATTTTGAAACTGTTTTTAAGAAATAAATTTGAAACAAATCTAAACTTGTCTTCGATGAAAAAGTTTGATGCAGGTCAATAAATTGAGTATTCTTTTTTAGTGTTATTCTAATTTAATTATCATAAAATCTTAATTTAGCATCCAGAATTATAATCCCAAACAAATAAATACCCGCAGTTAAAAAATGGAAAATATCACAGTAATTATAATGTTACTCTTTGGCGTAGCTTTTCTTAGTTTAGTAAGTAAAAGATATAATTTTCCAATTCCTATTGTATTGGTGCTATGCGGAGTAATTATCAGCGTGGTGCCGGGGCTTCCGGTTATTGCGTTGAGTCCAGAAGTTGTTTTTATCATTTTCCTTCCGCCTCTTTTGTACCATGCAGCGTGGCATACAAGCTGGTCTGATTTTAAACAAACGATCCGCCCGATAACTTTAGCCGCCATTGGTTTGGTTTTTTTTACTACAGGATTAGTTGCTATTGTGGCGCACTGGCTTATAGATGATATTTCCTGGCCGTTAGCTTTTTTACTGGGTGCTATTGTATCGCCTCCAGATGCAGTTTCGGCAACAGCGATCACAAAAGGTTTAGGTTTGCATCCAAGATTAATTGCAATTTTGGAAGGAGAAAGTCTGGTAAATGATGCCAGTGGTCTTGTAGCGTACAAATATGCTTTAACAGCCATTACAGCAGGAAATTTCGTTTTATGGCAGGCTGGACTAAACTTTGTTTTAATGTCGGTTTTGGGTATTGCAGTAGGTCTGGCCGTTGGTTTTATAATGTACTATATCCATAAAAGATTTGTTTGCGATGATATTATCGAGGTGACACTTACCTTATTGACACCATTTGCATCGTATTTAATTGCTGAACATTTTCATGGCTCAGGAGTTTTGGCGGTAGTAGCAACGGGTCTTTTTTTAGCCGCAAGAACCGGCGCTATTTTTTCTCATGAAAGTAGAATCATGACCAATACGATATGGGATGTTTTAAACAACATTCTCAACGGATTAATTTTTATTTTAATTGGGCTTCAATTACGCCAAATTATAGAAGGGATAAGCAATTACTCAGGAAATTCTTTATTTATTTGGGGATCAGTAATCAGCATTGTAGTAATAGTGGTTCGTTTTCTATGGGTAATTCCTGCTACAGTGATTCCAAGAATGTTAAGCAAGAGAATTCGTGAAAAAGAAGAATTTGATTATCGAAATATGATCGTTTTTGGATGGTCAGGAATGCGCGGTGTGGTTTCTATGGCGGCAGCTTTGGCACTTCCGTTAATGCTGAACAAAACAGAAGAATTTCCGCTTCGTAATTTGATTATCTATTTGGTTTTTTGTGTGATACTTTCTACTTTAGTTATTCAGGGACTTACGCTTCCGTGGGTAATTAAAAAACTGAAAATTCAGCGTTATTCTATTTTGGCCGAAGAGTATGATATTCGAAATAAAATAGTTTCGGAAACAATCACTCATATCGAAGATAATTTTTCGTTGTTAGATGATGAATTACTGCACAACATTAAAAGCAAATATGAAGTAAAATTTAATCGTCTTCAAAAAACAGAACTTCCTGCCAACTTTTTTGGAAACGGAAAAGTATTGGGCGGACAAATTTTTAATGAGTTTACCAAAGTTCAAATTGATCTTTTGAATGTAGAACGCGGTAAACTGGAAAGCATGCATAAAAAAGGTTCTGTAAACGAAGAAATTTTCAGAAAAATAGAAAAAGAACTCGATCTTGAAGAAACAAGACTTTGGATGGAAATGTACGAAGAATAATATTTCTTCGATTTTTATAAATGATAGCTGTAATTATGTAATAGTGTTGATAAACAGTTTGTTAAATTTGAAATATTAAGTTGAATACAAACAGTAAAAATATAATTATGAAAACGCTATTAAAAACCAAAATTGCATTATTGTTGATTCTCGTATCGGGATTGGCATTTTCGTGTAAGAAGAACGAAACAACAATCGAGTCTCAGGATATAGATTCAACAGAAGCTATAATTGATACTGTAGGCCCGGATATAGATACTACGGCAACAGATACAGTTAGAACTATTACAACAGACACTATAAAAAAATAGAGTGTAATACATTTAGAATAGAAACCTGCAGTGCGTAATCACTGCAGGTTTTTTGTTTTACGCTCTGTTAAGATTTAAAATATCAAATTACACCGAAACAATATGTTGAGTTTTTTAAACCTGAAGATCAAATTTTACGTATAAATTAATAAAAGAACATCTTAGTGTTAAAAAAAGACCTGATTTTCGGGTAAGATTTGTACTAATATTGTTTTTTTAATATAAATTAAATCCTGTTTTTTTATCATATATAAAAAATGATTTCTAAATTTTGGTTGTTTTTAGGTATATTCGGAGAAATTTGATTGATATTTGAAGATAGTACAAATTTATCTAGCTTTGTTTTTTTGACCACTAATTAGTTTGTAGTTTATATTTTGGAAATAAATATTGTTTTAGAAGAGCTCCAAAAACAAAATAAAACTGTTTATAAAAATGTCTTTGATCGTTTTTATAAAGAGCTGGTTATTTATGCCCATAATTTTCTGTTCGATCAACAGGCGAGTGAGGATGTGGTTCAGGAAGTATTTATTTCATTGTGGGAAAATGCAAAAAACATCGAAATTAAAAGCTCGCTAAAAGCTTATTTGTTTGCCATGGTTCGCAATCGATGCTTAAATTACCTTAAATCTATAAAAATTACAGACGATTTAAATTTAATAGATTTGAATTCGATGCTTGTTCTGGAAGATGATTTGGATTTAATTTCGGAAGAAGAAAAAAACATTCTCTATAATCAGATATTAAAAATCATAGAGACGTTTCCTGAAAGTATGCAGCAGGTTTTTAAACTTAAATTTATTGAAAACTACAGTTACAATGAAATTGCCGATGAATTAGGCGTTTCTGTAAATACGGTAAAAACACAGCTTCAAAGAGCCAAAACTAAAATCAGCCAGTCTTTGGTTGTAGTAATGGCTTTGTTATCTATACGTCTGTAAGAAAAATATTTAGCTTTGTGTTAAATTTAATTTTTTCTTCATTTTTTCTTAAAGTTTTGTCACCCATTATTCTGTTCTGATTGTCTTAGTTATAAATTACATGATGTAATTGTTAATTTAAAGAGATTCTGCAAATGGAATTTAAACTGATCATAAAGAAAATAAATGATACTCTTACCCCAGAAGAAGAATCAGTTTTTACTGTATGGTACAATGAGTCTGACGCAAACAGGGAATATTTTAAAAGAGTACAGAATAATTATCAAAGCGATATTAAGGAAATCAACCTTGATAATGCCTGGAAAATTATTGACAAAAATAGTACGCTGCAAAAAAGTAATAAATCATACTACAAATATGCAATCGCTGCATCTGCAGCATTATTAATTGGTATTGCCTATTTCTCTCAAACAAAATCGACAATACATACTTTAGAGACCAAAACTGAAAATGCGGTTGTAGAGAAAAATTCGGACGATATTATTCTAACACTTTCTGATGGTTCAAAAGTAGTTTTAAACGATAAGAAAAACGGAGTAGTAGCCAATCAGGAAAATGTTGTAATTACCAAAGATCAGGACGGACAAATTCGTTATGATGAAAACAGCAAAGACCATAAAGGAAAAGTAAGCTACAATACTTTGGTCACGCCAAATGGCAAGACATTTCAAATTGCATTACCAGACGGAACTAGTGTTTGGATGAACGCTGGGTCTTCATTAAAATATCCAACTTATTTTGAAGGAAACGATAGAACGGTGGTTTTAACCGGAGAAGCTTATTTTGAAGTTGCCCATAATGCAAAAATGCCTTTTAAAGTTTTCTCAAACGGACAGGAAGTTGAAGTATTAGGAACACATTTTAATGTGAGAGCGTATCAAAATGAACCGGTTTTTAAAACTACTTTGTTAGAAGGAAAAATTAAAATTACCGAAGGAGACAATTCTTCTCTTGTAAAACCGGGTCAGCAGATTGTGGTTTCGCCGGATAAACATTCGATGAAAACAAAAGAGGTAAACGCTGAACTGGCAATAGCCTGGAAAAACCGATTGTTTTACTTTGAGAATGCAAGATATGACGAAATCATGCGAGAAATCGAAAGATGGTATGATGTAGATGTTATTTATAAAGGAAAAATTCCGGATGAGCGTTTTGAAGGCGCAATTCAAAAAGACTTAAAATTAAATCAAGTATTAAAAATGCTTGAAAGCAATGATATTCACTTTAAGATTTCAGGAAAGGAGGTGATTGTGACACAATAATAATGTGAAACAAGAACTTCGAAAAAAAATACCCAAAGCATTCCCGTGCTTTGGGTATGGACAGCGTAGTTCTTATAAAATTTTTACCGATTCTATTATTAACAAGCCGATTCAAAAGTAATGAAATTTTTAACCAATCAAAAATTAAGTCAAAATCAGGGTTTAACTCAGGAAAAGTCCAGATTGACAGCATTAAATAATTTGAAAAAATTATATTTTATATTATTTATGTTTCTTGCGTATACAGCTGTTGCGCAAACCAATAAAACCGTAACCATAGAAGGAACCAATCTTACTTTTCAAAAAGTGTTTGCCAATATAACCAAGCAGACAGGATATGTTTTTTTCTATAATGTCAAAATTTTAGACAAAGCAAAACCAGTAAATTTAAATATCCAGAAAAAAAGCATTTCAGAGGCTTTAGGAATTATATTTGAAGGACAGCAGTTTGTCTTTACCATTCAGGATAAAACCATTGTAGTTACTTCAACAAGCCCAGAAAATATTTCTACAGGATCTATAGAAGTAAAAGGACGTGTGCTTAATTCCAGCGGAGAACCTTATCCGGGTGTAAATATTTGGGTTACAGGAACCAAAAATGGAGCAACTACAGACTTTGACGGAAGTTTTGCTCTTTATGGTGTACCAACAAATGCTATAATCGAAGCTTCGGGATTAACAATCGAAACTACGAGATTAAATCTTGACGGCCGGTCCAATATAACAATAACAGCCAAAGAAAAAGTTTCGTTAATGAACGAAATTGTAGTAAATAACGGTTACCAAAAAATTTCTAAAACACGTTCAACAGGATCTGTATCTACAATTACAGCAAAAGATTTGGAGAAAATTCCAGTTTCGAATGTAATGCATCAGTTAGAAGGTCAGGTAGCGGGTTTGGCAATAGACGTGCTGGAATCTGATAATTCATTTGTTTACGGCAATATATTTGGTGCAGGTGCGGCGAAAACGAGTTATAACTTTAGAATTAGAGGACAATCTACTTATAATACCAGCGGAGCCAGCAGTTTACCGTTAATTATTTTAGATGGTACGCCGACTGAATTAGATATTAGAACCTTAAATCCAAAAGATATTGAGAAAATAACATTCTTAAAAGATGCTGCAGCGGCTTCTATTTATGGTGCAAGATCTGCAAACGGTGTTATGGTAATCGAAACTAAAAGAGGTAAAAGAGGGAAAACAAGGTTCAGCGCTTCTCAAAATTATGCCATTGCTAATAAAGCTTCTTTATCTCGCCTGCCTTTAATGAATTCTTCTCAAGTATTGAATTTAGAACAGGAATTAGTAGATAAAGGTATTATTACAGATCCGGCGTCAGCAACAAGTTTATATTATTCAACTCCAATTAACCAAGGTGTAGAATATATGTTTCAGGAAAAAAGAGGAACTATAACAACAGCCGAAAAAAATGCACAATTAGATATTTTAAGAGGAAGAAATAACTACGATCAAATTACAAAGTATTTAATGCGTCCTTCTGAATCAAATAATTTTGATTTTTCTTTTAGCGGCGGCCAAAACGATTATACTTATTTTACATCGGCTTCATTTTCTAATGAAAAAACTCAGGCTGTTGGTACTGGAGGTAAACGTATGACTTTTACTGTAAACCAGGATTTTAAATTGCTTAATTACTTCAAAGTAAGCACGAGTTTAAAAGGATCTATTTTTAATTATGATCAAAATGGTTTAGGATTAAATCCACTTCAGGCATCTTTAACATCATTTCTGCCATACAATGAAATAATTGATGCTAACGGAAATTCAGTTTCATACGAGAGACGCTTTTATAGTGCAGACGCCCAAAGACTTCAAAATCAGGGATATTTGCCATGGACCTATAATTACATGGAAGAATTAGATAATAGTAACAGAAATATTAAAGAACAAAATTATTCTGCTAATATTTCTATTACAGCACCTTTATTCAAAGGTTTAGATGCTGTTGGAACTTATTATATTGAAACTTCAAATTTGGACAATAAAAATTTATACAATCCAAATACCTATTTTGCCAGAGATCTTGTAAATCAGTATACAACTGTTAATACAGCTACAAATGAGTTAATTTATGGAGTTCCGTTAGGAGGAATAAGCCAAAATTCAAGATTTGGTAAAGACAGTTATACCGCAAGAGGTCAGTTGGTTTACAACACCACTTTGGCAGATAAACATGCTATTGATGCTCTTGGAGGTATTGAGTTTAGAGAAACATTAGAATCAAATCAGTCAGGAACTTTATATGGATATAACGAAACGGCACAGACTTCAATAGATCTTCCTTCAAATAATCCGAATACAATTTACGGATATGCGCAGGGAATTAGTTACAATAATACATTAAAAAGCCAGACGCGCCGCTTTTTGTCTTATTATGGAAATGCGTCTTATACGTATGATAACAAATATACCATTTCTGGAAGTGCCCGTTTAGACGATTACAACAATTTTGGTGTAGATAAAAGTTACAGAAGAACACCTTTATGGTCTACTGGTTTAAAATGGAATATTACTCAAGAAAATTTCATGAAAAATGTCACTTTCTTTGATAACTTAAGTTTTAGAGCAAGTTACGGATACAACGGAAATATTAGTTTAGAGACATTCCCATTTACAAATATTTCTTTGGCCGATGTTGATAGATTTTCACAACAGCCTTATGCTTTTATATCTGCAGCAGCGAATCCTGCACTTCGATGGGAAAAAACCGGAATCATGAATTTTGGTCTTGATTTTAGTCTTCTTAACTATCGTTTAAACGGAACCATTGAGTACTACAGAAAAGATAGTAAAGACTTAATTATGGAATTTCCGGTAACGCCGTTTTATGGAGTTCCAAATAGTTCGCTTACTAGAAATTCATCTACTTTAGAAGGACATGGAATTGATTTGAATTTAAAAGGAACTATCATTAGTACAAAAGATTTTGGTTTTGATTTAAGTTTGGTAACATCTTACAATACGAATGAAGTTACCGATTCAAGATTTACAAATTTTGCAAATATCTTAAATGGTTCTGGAAGTACAGCACCAATTAAAGGATATGGAACCAATAGTATTTTTGCTTTTAGAAATGCGGGATTAAATAGTGCAGGAGCGGTACAGGTTTATGATAAAGACGGAAATATTGTGCAGCCAAATGTGATGCTTACAGATATTGAAGACATGAAATATATGGGGACTTCTACACCAAAATATTACGGAAGTTTAAGTGCTAATTTAACTTATAAAAAACTTTCACTTTATCTTTTAGCTACTTACAAATTAGACTATGTAATGTTTAAACCATCATTTGATCAGTATGTAGACAGATACGGAAGTTTCAAAGGATATGATTTAAATTCAGACATTGACTTAAGATGGAGAAATCCAGGTGACGAAGCTACCACAAGCGTTCCCGGTGTAAGAGGGATGACAGGTTACAGTTTCTCCCGTTACAGATTTAGTGATAACAAAGTAATTGATGGAGACCATGTTCGTTTCAAAGAAGTTTCATTGAAATATGATTTATCAAGTCTCTTCGAAAATACATTTATAGATAGCGCCGCTTTAACTTGTTCTGCAAGAAACATTGGAATTATCTGGAGAAAAAACAATGACAATATCGATCCTGATTTTTTACCAGTAACTGGTTCGGGCATGAAACTGCCTCCAACGGCAATGTATTCAATGGGATTCAATTTTAATTTTTAAAAGCTGTAACGATGAAAAAATATTTAATATATATAGGCATTTTATCAACACTTTTAACAAGTTGTGATAATTACGTAGACATACAAACAGAAGGAAAACTTATTCCAAAAGAAACTGTGAATTATAGATATCTGCTGCAGGGAGCTGCTACGTTTAACAGCACTTACAATTTAGTAGATGTAGCTTCAGATGATATTGTAATGCGCGATGACCACGCAAATTACTTTAATCAGTATTTTTCTGGTTCTGCTTACAACAGACCTTATGTGGACACGTATAAATGGGCCAATGAAATTATTCCTGTTGGAGAAAGAGATAACGATATGAATTCGTTATATGCAAGCTTATATACTTGTAACGTAATTATCAATGAAGTAATGACCAGTACAAATGGTACAGAGGCAGAACGTTTGGCTATAAAAGGAGAAGCCCAAGTTCATAGAGCTTTTATCTTTTTGACATTAGTAAATGTATTTGGAAAAGCCTACGATCCTGCAACTGCATCTACAGATTTAGGAATTCCTCTTTTAACTGTACCAACTGTAACAGAGAATGTTACAAGAGCATCTGTAAAAGAAGTTTACGATCAAATTGTAAAGGATTTGACAGAAGCTGTTTCATCAGGATTAAAACCAGTAAATAGATCTAGAAGTGTTTGGTTTCCATCAAAAGCATCTGCTTACGGATTATTAGCGAGAACAAATTTGTATATGGGAAATTATACAGAAGCCTTGCAGAATGCAGAATCAGCTTTAGCATTACAAAATACTTTATTGAATTTAGAAGACTACGAAAATGCTGGAGATTATGGATGGCCGAGAACCTTTGATGATCCGGAAAATATACTGGCAAAAGAATCTACTACTTATATGTATTCGCCGATATTTTTGTCTCTAAGCGATGAGTTATTAAATTCATTTGATACAAAAGATCTCAGATACCAATTGTACACAAGATCTATTAGTACAATGACTTACGGAACTCTTACTCAGGGAAGAGCCTATTCTAAAGAACTTTTATCTGGAGACGGTCGTAACGCCGGACCAACTGTTCCTGAAATGTATGTGATTAAAGCCGAATGCGAAGCCAGAGCAGGAAATGCAGGTACAGCAATGACCACTATTAATACATTAAGAAAAAAACGTTTTAAAGCAGCAGATTATACAGATTTAACTGCCGTTGATGCAAACGACGCTCTTGTAAAAGTTTTGGCTGAACGCCGAAAAGAATTAATGGGAAGAGCAGGATTTAGATGGGCCGATTTGAAAAGATTAAATAAAGATCCTCGTTTTGCTAAAACAATTACACATAAATACTTAACAGAAACTTTTACCATTGAACCAAACGGAAATCGTTATCAGTTTCCTTTTGCCGCAATCTACTTTGATTACGCTCCAGATCTGCAGCAAAATAATTAAAAAGAATTGATTCAAAAAAATATAGCACGTTCAGACAAAACTGAACGTGCTTAAACAAAAAGAAAATGAAAATATTAAAACTATTAACGCTTTTTATAACTGCTAATGCAGCTATATATGCGCAGGATCAACCCAAAAAATTTGAAATTTCTCCAGAACAGCCAAATCCAGGAGAAGAAATTACGATTACTTATGATCCTTCCGCAACTGTTTTGAAAAATGCAAAACAGGTTTCAGGAAGATTATATACTTATGATAATTTTAGATGGATCATTAAGGATATTAGTCTTAAAGCGACTTCTGATAAAAAATGGCAGACGAAAGTAAAACTTTCAGATCACGCATCATTGATAACTTGTATTTTTACTTCAGACACTCTAATAGATAAAGGGGGAGCTATTACTTACAGCTGGATGCTTCCAAAATCTCCGGGTGCTTATATAGGATGGGGAATGCTTCGTAATAAAGTTTTTGAAAATGATGTTCCAAACATCGTAGATGAATCAGCTTTTAAAAATGATTCTGTAGCCGTAATGTGGGTAAATTACGAATTGCAATACCATCCAGAGAGCCGCAAGAAAATATTTTATAATGCATTAAAAGTAGCTCAAATTGTGAGAGGCGGTGATTTTGCTCCTCGTATCAAAAAAGAAGTTCGTTTTGTACTAACAAATGAGTTAGATAATCAGGATCAGTATAATGTAACCAAAGCAATCGGTTTATTAGAACCAGCTGCTAATAAAGTTTTTATTGATTCAGTGCAGCAGGTCTTGCTTAAAAAATATCCAAAAGGAGTTCTGGCGCGTGATATCGAAATTAGAAAAATCTTTATGGAATCAGATTTTGATAAAAAAGTAAAACAGTATGCTGAATTCGAAAAAAACTTTCCAGCTGAGAAATTTTTAGATATTACTACAGATACAGAAAGTCTTTTCAGCGATAAATTATTTAAAGCAATTGCTTACAATTATATCGTAAAAAATAAAGATTACAATTTCGCTTTAAACAGCGTTAAAAAAGTATCATTCAATAATGTACTAGATTACAGCTGGCATTTGGTTTCTATTCCTTTTAACAGACATGAAGATGGAATCGAGAAAACAGATTTGGAAACACTAAAAAAATACGCTGATATTATTATTCCTGAAATGGAAAGCAGAGAGGCATTTGTGCCTAAAGAATATGCGCAGAAATTATCTCCTAAAGAATGGCAGGCACTAACAGTAAATTACGCTGCAAGAGAATATTTTACGTATGCAAAACTTCACGAAATCTTTAAAAACTATGATTTAGAAAGAAGATATCTGGATAAAATTAAGTCATTTTACGGTTACAAAGACGCAAGTTACAACGAGGTTTATACGAGAATGCTCATTAGAGAAGGAAAAACGCTTGATGCGAAAGAATTATTAGCGATAAGCATTAGAGAAAACAAAGTAACGCCGGAAATGCTGGCTTCTTTAAAGTCTATTTACTTAAAAGAAGGCGGAAAAGAAGCAGGTTTTGAAGCACATGTTAATTCATTTAAATCAGACAGTAATATTCAGGAGCACAAAGCCAAACTGATTGCAGAACTGATCAATATGCCAATAGAAGGTTTTGATCTAGAAAGCAGCAGAGGTGGTAAAGTGAAATTAGCCGATCAAAAAGGAAAAATTGTAGTGCTTGATTTTTGGGCAATGTGGTGCGGACCTTGCAAAAATGCAATGCCTGGAATGCAGATGGCAGTTGAAAAGTACAAACAAGATCCTAATGTGAATTTTTATTTTGTAGATACGCAAGAATACATCAAAGATTTTAAAGCGCAGACACAAGCTTTTATTAAAGAAAAAGGATTTGATTTTACGATTTTGTACGATGGAAAAAATCCAAAAACAGGAAAGTTGGATGAAGTATACGAGAAATATTCTAAAGCATTTCAATTTTCTGGAATTCCAGAAAAAATGATTATAGATCAAAACGGAAAATTAAGATGGAAATCAAATGGTTATTTTGGAAGTCCAACTGAATTGGCCGACGAAATTTCGATCATCATTGAGTATTTAAAAGCTGAGAAAAAATAATTTAGTTAAAGGTTATAAAATGAAAATTGTTAATTTTTTATATCTCAGCATTTTAGTATTGTGCTGTCAGACTGGTTTTTCCCAAACCATCTGGCAGGGACAATACCAGTCGTACCGAATACTGGTTTCAGGTGATTTTGACAGCAAAAAAGATTCTCTTTCTTTTAGTATCCCTGAATTAGGTTCAGAATGCAAAATTGCTTTTAAAGTTGCCGCAGATAGTGTTTCTTTTAAAAATGACATGTATGGTTATACTTTTAAAGGAAAATACAATACCGATAAAACTGCAGTAACAGGAATTTTTAATAATTATTCAATTCCAAATGCCGTTATTGTTTTAAAGAAACAAACCGAAATCAAACCTTTGTTTTTTGCACAGCATCCGCAGAAACCGTATCCGTATGAAGTAAAAGATTTTACCTTTTCAGGGAAGAATACCAAGCTGACTTATGGCGCAACATTGACACTTCCGAAGAACAAAAAGAAATATCCGCTGGCCATTTTAATTTCTGGAACCGGGCAGCACGATCGCAATTATACGTTTATGGGCAGAGAATCTTTTACCGTTTTAGCCGATTATCTGGCTCGCAGCGGAATCGCTTCTCTTCGTGTAGACGACCGCGGATTTGGCAAAACAACCGGAGATTTTGAAAATGCCACAACTGGAGATTTTGCCAATGATATCGAAGAAGAAATCGAATATTTAAAAAGTGATAAAAATGTCGATGCAACTCATATTGGTCTAATTGGCCACAGCGAAGGCGGTATGATTGCCTCAATCGTTAGCTCGAGAAACAAGGACATAAAATTCATGATTAGTTTGTCTGGCGTGGGAGTAAGCGGACTTGAAATGCTGAATCTTCAAAATACGGCGATTTTAAAAAGTTTCAATTTTACAGATGAGGTGGTAGCCAAACAAATGGAATTGTACAATATTTTATTCAAAGCCGTTTACGATACTAAAGACGATGAATCTGTAAAACCCATAATGGAAACGAAATTGAAAGAATGGATGCAGAAACAGGATTCTGTCACGCTAAAAAAAGTACAGCTTTGGGACGGACGCGATCAGACATTTTTATACCGATACGGAAAAGATGCTGACAGAAAATGGTACCGCTACACCATTCATTATAATCCGGAAGATTACCTGCCTAAAATTACAGTTCCTGTAATGATTGCAAACGGCGATAAAGACATTCAGGTTCCGGCAGTAGAAAATATTAACTCATTTAAGAAATATCTTAAAGTTAAAGACCTGACTACTAAAATTTATCCGGGATTAAACCATATGTATCAGCATTGTATTACTTGTACTCAAAAAGAAGTCAAAGAGATAGATGAGGTCTTTGCACCAGAAGTTTTGGAGGATATTTCTAAGTGGATTTTAGTTCGTTATAAAAAGTAATAATGTGTGATCATCTTTGTCAAAGTTTGAAACTTTGACAAAGATTGAAAAACCAAAAACGCTTGATTACCAAGGTTCTTTACCCAAACCCTTTTTCGTTTTTATATAATTAATTATGGACTTTCCTTAACAGGATCGATCATGAAATGTTTCATGCTATGAAAAAATTATTTTTATTGTTTTTGATACTTTTTAGTTTTCAAAACACATTTTCTCAAATTTACGATCCCGTTTCATTTACGACTTTAGTTAAGGAAACAGGGCAGAACAGCTACACTTTAAGTATTACAGCGCAAATCGACAAAGGCTGGCACATGTATTCGCAAAAAGTTCCCGCAAATGGACCAATGCCAACTAGTTTTGTCTTTGCAAAATCTAAAAATTATACAACAAAAGGCGGCGTTATTGAGCCAAACGGACATGAAATTGATGATCCGATTTTTAATATGCGCATCAAACTTTTTGAAACAAAAGCTGTTTTTACACAAAAAATAGAAAGAAAAAATAACGATGCTTTTAAGGTTAACGCAACTATAGAATTTATGGTCTGCAATGATCAAAGCTGTTTGCCGCCAAGCGAAAGGGAATTTGTTTTTGAAATTCCAAAAGGCGCTGCAGAAGAACAATCAAAAATTACAGAAACCGTTCAAAGAGATACCGTTATAACTCAGAAAGAAGATACGGTTGCAGCAGTTATTCCAGTAAAAACAGAAATGAGAAAAGATAGTGTTTCTGTTGAAAAAAATGCTGCTAAAAACGAGCAAAACATCTGGAACATATTTCTATTAAGCTTTTTAGGCGGTTTGGCAGCTTTACTAACGCCTTGTGTTTTCCCGATGATTC
Source organism: Flavobacterium sp. HSC-32F16 (assembly GCF_024171645.1). Classification (GTDB taxonomy): domain Bacteria; phylum Bacteroidota; class Bacteroidia; order Flavobacteriales; family Flavobacteriaceae; genus Flavobacterium. Next base: position 283,568 of record NZ_JALKAC010000006.1, read on the forward strand.
CAATGACAGTTAGTTTTTTTACCAAACAAAGTAAAAACAAAGCAGCAGGAATTAGAAATGCCATATTATACGGATGGTTTATTATTATTATTTATGTGGCCTTAGGAACTTTAGTGACGACTATTTTTGGTGCAGATGCTTTAAACGCACTGGCAACAAACGTTATATTTAATTTGGTGTTTTTTGTATTATTGGTCGTTTTTGCCATCTCATTTTTGGGCGCTTTCGAAATTGTTCTGCCAAGTTCATGGCTTACTAAAGTGGATAATAAATCTCAAAAAAGCGGTGTAATTGGTATCTTTTTTATGGCTTTGGCTTTAGCAATAGTATCATTCTCATGTACAGGACCAATTGTTGGGACTTTATTAGTGCAGTCAGCAAGTCAGGGCGGTTTAGCACCCATTATCGGAATGTTAGGTTTTTCATTGGCAATTGCACTGCCATTTACACTTTTTGCCGCTTTTCCCGGCTGGATGAATTCTTTACCAAAATCAGGCGGATGGTTAAACTCTGTAAAAGTGGTTTTAGGCTTTTTAGAACTGGCTTTGGCTTTTAAATTTTTATCGAATGCTGATTTGGTTTTGCAATTGCATTTATTGGAAAGAGAAACATTTTTAGCCATTTGGATTGCCATTTTTGCAGCCTTAACTTTTTACTTATTCGGAAAAATCCAGCTTTCGCATGATTCTCCGGTTACACATCTTTCAGTAGGCAGATTAAGTTTCGGGATCGTGGTTTTGGCATTTACTATTTATTTAATTCCGGGATTATGGGGCGCGCCTCTGCAATGGATCAGCGGATTTCCTCCTCCAAAACAATACAGCGAATCTCCAAACGGAATTGGAACAACAGTATCTTCAAACACTGCAGCGGCAATATTGCCGGAAGGTGCAGAAGAAGGTCCAAACGGAATTACTGTTTTCAGAGATTATGATTTAGGACTCGCTTATGCCAAAAAAGTAAATAAACCGGTTATGCTTGATTTTACGGGATTTGCCTGCGTAAACTGCCGTAAAATGGAAGAACGTGTCTGGCCGGATCCGCAGGTTTTGTCGCAGCTTAATAATGATGTGGTCGTAATTTCGTTATATGTAGATGACAAAAGACCGCTGGAAGAAAACGAGCAGGTGGTGTCTAAAATAACGGGTAAAAAATTAAAATATATTGGGCAGAAATGGAGCGAATTCCAAATCTTGAAATACAAAACAAATGCACAGCCGTATTATGTTTTAGTGGATCACAAAGGAGAAAATTTAAATCAGCCTACGGCTTATAATCCGGATATTGCTTTTTATACCAATTGGTTGAAAGAAGGTGTCCGGAACTTCAGATAATCATCAAAAACAAAAAAATATCAAATGAAAATCTTTCAATCAAAATATTTGCTTTTTATCCTTTTCATAGGATTTAAAAGTACTGCACAGTTTAGCACTACAATTCCGCTGGATTCTGAAGTGGCTTCGGGAAAATTAAAAAACGGAATGAAATATTATGTGCTTCATAACGAATGGCCAAAAGATCGTGTAAGTTTTTATTTTGCCCAAAATGTCGGAGCGATTTTAGAAAATGATGATCAAAACGGATTAGCACATTTCTTAGAGCACATGGCTTTTAACGGAACTCAAAACTTTGAAGGAAAAGGTATTATTGATATGCTGGAAAAAAAAGGCGTTCGCTTTGGTGCAGATATCAATGCTTATACAGCTCAGGATCAAACGGTTTATAATTTGAGCAATGTTCCTTCTTCAGATGATAAACTAGTAGATTCCTGCCTTTTGGCCTTACACGACTGGTCAGGTTTTCTTTCTTTAAAAGATACAGAAATTGATGCTGAACGCGGTGTAATTAGAGAAGAATGGAGAACAAGACGTGATTCTGATTTCAGATTACGCTTGGAAACCGATAAAACATTATACAAAGATTCTAAATACGCAAAACGTGATGTTATTGGCGATTTAAATATCATTAATAATTTTGATTATCAAGTTCTTAGAGATTATTATAAAAAATGGTACCGCCCGGATTTACAAGCCGTTATTGTTGTGGGAGATGTAAATGTGAAAGAAGTAGAGCAGAAGATTATCCAACTTTTCTCGACTATAGAAATGCCAAAAAATGCGGCGGAACGTTATTACGTTTCAATTCCGAAAAATAAAGGAATGGAATATGTTTTAGCAAAAGATAAAGAAGCGCAGGAAACATCAATTGTTTTGTATTATAAGAAAGACTTTAGTAGAGTTAAAAACGATGAAACAATCAGAAAAGATCTGGTAAATAATTTGTGCACCGATATGATGAACAGACGTTATCAGGCATTTATCCAGAATAACGAAACTTCTGTTTTAAAAATGGCATCCGGACCTTCTGAAGTATCCAGGTTAACAGATTCTTACAGCTTATATGTTGTTCCAAAAAATAATAAAACAGCAGCAGGTTTTAAAGAATTGATGATCGAAACAGAAAGAGCAGTCCGTTACGGTTTTACACAAAAAGAACTCGATAGAAATAAAGAAGGAATTTTGAGTTATTATGAAGATCTGCTTCAAAATAAAGATAAAATCAACAGCGATGAGTTTGCAGAGGAATTAGTAAATTATTTCCTGAAAGCCGCTCCATTTGAAAGTATTGAAAAACAATATGAAAATATTAAAAAACGTTTAGCTTCGATTACACTTTCTGAAATAAATCAGGCGGTTAAAAAACTGCAAACCGCTGATAATATTGTTTTAACGGTTACTGGGCCTGATAAAAATGATGTGGTATATCCGTCAAAATCAGATTATACGGCTATTATGGAATCGGTTAAAAAAATGCCTTTAGAAAAATACAAAGAAACCAATACTGATAAACCTTTGATTACGGCAGAGTTAAAAGGTTCTAAAGTAATAAAAGAATCTGATGCAGGAATTGCAGGAGCGAAAAGTTACGTTTTAGGAAACGGTGCCAAAATTATTTTATATCCAACGACTTTGGCCAAAGATGAAATTTTGTTTTCGGCATTTAGTAAAGGAGGCAGCTCTTTACTTAAAACAGAAGATATTCCATCATCGCAAATTGCGGTAAGTTTAGTAGAAAGTTCTGGTTTAGGAGAATTTAAAAATACCGATTTACAAGATAAACTAAATGGAAAAATAGTAAGTTTAAAACCTTACATAACGGAATTGACAGAAGGATTTAAAGGTTCGAGTAATCAAAAAGATGTTGAAACTTTATTACAGCTCTTGTACTTGTATTTTGAGAATCCAAGATTCGATACAGATTCGTATTCAAGAATGCTGACTGGTTTAACTAATTCGTTAGAAAACAGTGCCAATACAAACCCTAAAATTTTTCAGGACACTATTTCGCTGTTAAACTCAAACCATAATAAACGACTTCCGCTTTTCAATCAGGAATTTATCAAGCAATTGAGTTTTGAAAAAGCATCGGAAATTTATAAAAACAGAATCTGGAATGCCGCTGATTTTACGTTTGTTTTTACAGGAAATCTTCCTGAAAATACACTTTCGTTAATCGAAAAATATATAGGAAGTATTTCATCTGATGTAAACAAAACCGAAAATTTTAAAGACAATCACATAGAGCCTAAAGATGGAATTGCGAAGGAATTGTTGATTAGGGAAATGAATGTGCCAAAAGCCAGCGTTTACATTCGATTTGTAAAGCCGTTTCCATACACGTATAAAAATGTTTTCACGATTCATATTTTGTCTGAATTACTGTCTAAAAAATATCTTGATTTAATTCGTGAAGAAGAGGGCGGAAGTTACGGTGTACATGTTTCTTCGGGCGTGAGCAGACTTCCGTCTGATGAATATTCGATGACCATTAATTTTGACAGTGATCCTGAAAAAGAGGAAAAACTAACCAAAATTGTTTATGAGCAAATCGAGTTAATGCAGAAAAAAGAAGTGAAGAACGAGGATATTCAATCTGTAAAAAATACCGTTTTAAAATCAAGAGCCGAAAAAGTATTATCAAACAGTTTCTGGCTGAGTAATTTAAACAATATGGCTTTAAATAATGAAGATTTTAAAGATGATGTTATTTACCAGAAAACTTTAAATGAAATTACTCCGGAAGATTTAAAAGCTTTTGCGAAACAGTTTTTTGAAAAACCAAAAACAGTAGAAGTTATTATGAAATCGAAATCTCAGAGTGCTTCTGCTCAATATTAAAATAAAACCTGATGTTATAAAACACATAGAAACATAGTTTTATCTAAAGAAAGGAATAAAAAGGATACTAAAAGAATCCAGTTTATCATACACAGTAATCTATGTTTGTTATTGCAAGTGAAACGTGTTGTGCTGACATCACAAATCTATGTTTCTATGTGTTAAATAATTATACTCAAAGAATTAATAATAAAATGGTTTTTCATAGATTTTATTTTAAAGTATTTGAATTAGTAAGCTTGTACATTACTTGAAAAACCTAAAAGAGCTGTTTTTGCCAACAGCTCTTTTTTTTTACTTATAAACTGTTTACTTCTTTTTAAACCTGTATTTTTGACTAAAAATAAATAACTAATGACAAAAGCTGGTTTTATTAAAATTTTATCTTGTGCTTTAATGGCGTTATGTATTGCAGGATGTAGTACACACGGTTCATCCTCATCTTCACGTTCAGGAAAAGTGCCTCCAGGACAGGCGAAGAAAATGTCTGGAAACAAAAGCGCAAAATCGCATGCTCCGGGACAGCAAAAAAAGAGACGCTGAGAATAGAGAAAAACCGTAAGTAATTTTACGGTTTTTTTTATGAATTTATATTCCTCCGTATCTTAAAGTCGATCCTAAAATAAGCATCGTAACTCCAATTAAAGTAACGGTAATAATTAGTACAGCCATCTTTTTTATATTGAATTCATTTAGATTGGGAATGATTTTGAACTGGGCAATCAGAGCGCAGATAATGGTTAGAAAAAGCAATAATAATTTGGCAGAAACTACTTTTTCAAAACTGCCCGAAAAACTAAACCAGGAATCTATTGTTACACCAAAATCATATGCCATCCAGATTCCGGTAATAACAAGTATAATTAGAGACGACATTCCAAGAATTTCAAACTTTCTTTCAAAGTTTAGAATAATGTTTGGGTCTCTTTTTCTTAAAGCCGACGGCAGAAAAACAATACTGAGCGTAAGATGACCTCCAACCCAAATTGTGGCCGCCAAAAGGTGAATTATTAAAATAAAATGGTGAGGTGTCATAATACAGTATTTTAGAAGTAAGAATTAAAAACGTTATATAGTATCATTCCCTAAAAATAACTTTTATTTTTGAGGTTGAGCAATTTTCAGGTTGTAATGATTTATCTGAATGTCCCAACTCACCAAGGGTGGGAACATTATTCATAAAGTGCTGCACATAATAGCGGCCTTCATAGTTTTGATTTTCCAGATAATCAATCATTTTTAAAAAGTCTATTCTGGAAATAAGTGCTGAATGAAGCGTAGTTCTAACTTCAAACGGAATGGAGGAATTCGTTAAAAGTGTTAGACTTTCTTCAAATTCAGCAAATAAATCAGACTGCGTAATAGATTCAAAATTTGTGGGTAGAGATTTAAAATCTAAGGCAGCATAATCAATTAATTTTTGATCAATCAGCTTTTTTAAAATAGTTGGTTTTGAGCCGTTAGTATCAATTTTTACAATAAATCCCATGGCTTTTATTTCTTCAATAAACGGAATAATATTTTTATGGATGGTGCATTCACCGCCGCTTAAAACTACACCGTCTAATAATCCAATGCGGGATTTTAGAAATTTAAGAATGCTTTCAAAGTCCAGTTTTCCTTTCCCTAAAACAATATTAGGATTGTAACAATACGAACACCGCATATTACAGCCCGCAAACCACACAATGCAGGCTGCTCTATCCGGGTAGTCTAATAAGGTGAAAGGGGTTATGCTGTAAACAGCTTTATTAGACCATAATTTCTTTGAAATGCGTTCGCTGCTGATGTTCGCCTTTTTTTCCAATGTTAAAACTTTCTACAGGCCTGTGATAGCCCATTACTCTTGTGTACACTAAACATTTGCTTCTTTTAGCATTTAGTTTTTCGGGAATTTCATGAGACTGTGTTTTCATATAGTATAGTTTGTTGGTTATTTTCATTTAATAATAATTCATCGCATTTTGGGCAGTATTCATGTTCTCCGTTTAGATAACCGTGAACAGGGCAGATACTGAAAACAGGTGTTACTGTTATATAAGGCAGTTTAAAATTGGTAAGTACTTTTTTTACGAAGTTTTTACAAGCTGTTGGACTGCTTATTTTTTCTCTCATATAAAGATGCAGAACGGTTCCGCCCGTATATTTGCATTGTAAAGCATCCTGAAGCAGTAAAGCTTCAAACGGATCATCAGTATGATCAACCGGAATCTGCGAACTGTTTGTGTAATAGATGTTTTCATTATGCCCAGCCTGCAGGATTTCAGGAAAACGTTTTTTATCTTCTTTGGCAAAACGATACGTTGTTCCTTCTGCCGGAGTAGCTTCCAGATTATATAAATTTCCGGTTTCGGTCTGAAATTCTTTCATTCTAGCACGGATGTAATCTAAAATTTCGGCAGCAAAATGAATCCCGGAACTGGTGGTAATATCTTGTTTTCCATCAGTAAAATTGAGCACCATTTCGTTCATTCCGTTTACGCCAATCGTAGAAAAGTGATTTCTAAAATGAGACAGATACCGTTGCGTATAAGGATACAAACCACGATCGTACATTTTTTGAATAAATATTCTTTTTTTCTCCAGAGTCGATTTGGCAATCTGAAGTAAATCATCTAAATGATGAAATAAGTTTATAATATTACCTTTGTGCAAATAACCCAAACGAGCCATATTAATGGTTACAACGCCAATACTTCCGGTCATTTCTGCGCTTCCAAAAAGACCATTTCCTCGCTTTAATAATTCGCGGAGATCGAGCTGTAATCGGCAGCACATACTTCTAACTGCGTTAGGTTTGTAAGCTTCGGGATTTTCGACTCTGTTTCCGTTTTCATCTAAAATATACTGGCTTCCAATAAAATTCTGAAAATAAGAAGAACCCACTTTAGCCGTATTTTCAAACAACAAATCGACATTTTCGCCTTCCCAGTCAAAATCCTCAGTAATATTTACAGTTGGAATAGGGAAAGTAAAAGGCTGTCCGTTTGTATCACCTTCGGTCATAATTGTATAATAAGCCTTATTGATAAGGTTCATTTCATTTTGGAAATCGGCATATTTTAAATCGATCAATTTTTCAACACCTCTTTTTTTCGCTTTATAAACCAATTCAGGATCATCTGAATACAGAAACAAATGTTCGTCATTTCTTGTCGGAATCTGATCTTTAAGGTCCGTAGGCGCAACCCAGTCTAAAGTTATATTCGTAAACGGAGATTGTCCCCATCTTGCCGGAACATTCAGGTTGTATACAAAACTTCTTATGCCTTTTAAAACCTGATCGTAAGAAAGCTGATCCTTGAACACATATGGTGCGAGATAAGTATCAAAAGAACTGAAAGCCTGAGCGCCGGCCCATTCGCTTTGCAGAATTCCCAGAAAATTAGCCATTTGTCCCAATGCTTCCCTAAAATGCGACGGAGGTCTGCTTTCTACACGTCCGCGAACACCGTTAAAACCTTCATTTAAAAGCACACGAAGACTCCATCCGGCGCAATATCCGGTGAGACAGTCCAAATCATGAATATGAATATCACCGTTTCTGTGTGCGGCGCCTTCCTCTTTAGTATAAATTTTATCGAGCCAGTAATTGGCAATAATTTTACCGGCTGTATTGCTTACCAATCCGGCATTTGAGTACGATGTATTAGCATTGGCATTAATACGCCAGTCCGATTGGTTAATGTATTCTTCAACCGTTTGAGTGCTGTCTACATATGTTGTATCATCGTTTAAGCCATTAATATGTTCTCTCTGAAGTTTTCGGGTATGACGATAGATAATAAACGAACGCATGGTTTTGAAATAACCGTTTTCAAAAAGCACCCGTTCTATAATATCCTGAATCTCTTCTACAGGCCACGAGTATTTTAATTCGAGTCCTGAAAGTACGATTTTAAGAATTTTTTTATCCATCGGGAGATTTACACTTTTAAAAGCTTTCTGGATGGCATCCTGAATTTTGTAAGCTTCAAAAGGTTTATAATCCCCGTTTCGTTTGATCACATATTTTTCCATATCATTTATAATTTAAGGCACTTGCTCAAAGTTTTTTTCAAGCATCATTGCTTTAGGAAACAAAATATTATTTTCCATATGAATGTGCTTATGCAGGTTTATTTCAAAATCTTCCAGCATTGAAAAGGCTGCTTTATAAGTATTGCAGGCTTCTGTTGGCGGAACATAATTATTGGTTAATGCGGCGATTTTTCTAAAACGCTGTCCTTCCAGATTGTGTTCTTCTTTCATCATGATTACCTGATTTTCGATACTTCCAAATGGAGCTGTTTCAAGATAAAATCCTTTGTTTTGGGCTCTTTTCATTTGTATAATGAAAGGAAAAAGCACGCGTTCTTCTTTTTCCATATGTTCTTCAAGGTCTAAAGAAGAGGCTTTGAAAATTTTATATACTTCAAACAATTCAGGAAATGTTTCGCCATGTACATTGCATAATTTATGTAAATATTGAAGCAGTACGGGCGTTTTTTCTTTTATGTATCGGTGATGTGTTTTTATGATATAATCGGTCAGCAAGTCTAAAGGCCATGATTTATAATCAAATGACTGGTTAGCGGCCTGGGTTTTGGCTTCTTCCAGTTTTTGAATCAAATCTTCTTCCAGAATATCCCTTTTTTTGCAGACTTCTTCTATAGTGCGATGCCCTTTACAGCAAAAATCGATATTGTATTTTGTAAATATTGCTGCCGTTTTAAAATCATGTGCTGCGATCTCGCCAATTGTTGTTTTACTGGTTATTTTCATAATGTTAGTTTTTGGTTATGATATTTTAATTTAAAGACAGAATGTATGGGCTTTTTCTTTTTTTGCAGTGCTTAATAATGATTAAGGCTACGGTAAGCATATTAGAGAATTCTATAAATGGAATTGTAATTTCCTGATTACGTATAAGTGTTTCGGCAGCATTTTTTATCAATTTTATCTTTTGAATAGCATAATCTGTATTGCGCTCTTCGCTGGAATAAAAATTGGTTATAAGAGCCTGTATTTCTTTTTTTAGAATTAAAAAGGCGACATAATCCGTTTTGGCCTCATTGTTTGGATACTTTGGAATAAACACTTTCGTTGAAAAATGACAGGCATCGATGGTTTTGTCAATATTCTCTGAAGCCTGATGTGCAAATACCAAAGCCTCAAGAAGAGAGTTAGAAGCCAGACGGTTTTTTCCATGGAGTCCCGTTCTGGCACATTCGCCAATAGCATATAAATTGGGGATTGTTGTAGCCCCGTTTTGATCTACTTTTATTCCCCCGCATTGATAATGAGCAGCAGGAACAATAGGAATCAAATCTTTTTCTGGAAATAAACCCAATTCATTGCAATGCGCTGTTATAGCGGGAAACTTTTTATAAAAATCTTTTATATCTAAATGTCTGCAATCGAGATATACATGCTTTTTTTGCGTTTCATTCATTTCTCTGTAAATGGCGTGCGAGACAATATCCCGTGTAGCCAGTTCACCTCTTGAATCGTATTTAAATAAAAATCTTTTTTGATCTTCATTTACCACATAAGCGCCGAAACCTCTAACGGCTTCTGAAATTAAAAACAGCTGACTTTTTTTTCCTGTGTACAAAGCCGTAGGATGAAACTGAATGTACTGCATATCTTCAATTTGAACTCCTGCGCGCGCTGCAATAGCAATTCCGTCTCCGGTTGCAATTTCTGGATTTGTTGTGTTTTCAAAAAGGTTACCGCAACCACCGGTGCTCAGTACTATCGATCTGGTACGGATATATTTTATTTTGCTTTTGTTTTTATCATAAAAAAAGGCACCTGTGCAATAGGTTTTATTTTCTTTTTTTTCGGTATTGAGATCAATAACCTGATAGTTTTCGAATAACTTTATATTAGGTAATTCGGTTATTATATTTAGTAATTTTTTCTCTATTTCCAATCCAGAACTGTCTTTATGATGCAGGATTCGATGCTGCGAATGACCGCCTTCCAGTCCCAGATCCCATTGTCCCTGCTGATTTTTATCGAAAGAAGTGCCAATCTCAATTAATTCCTTTAACCTTTCTGGCGCCTGCTGTACAACCATTTTTACGATTTCTTCATCACAATGCCCGTCTCCAGATTTTAAAGTGTCTTTTATATGCTGCTCAAAACTATCCTGTAAATGATTGGTTACAACCGCAATTCCACCTTGCGCAAGCTGCGTGTTGGTATTTCTTGCCGTCTTTTTAGTCATAATTACAATCGATAAATCAGGTCGTTTTTGTGCCGTTTTCATGGCAAAAAATAATCCCGAAATACCAGAACCTACTATAAGTATATCCGTTTTAAGCATTTTCTTGGTTTTTAAGTTTTAAGACAATTCAAGCATTCTTTGTATGGGTTTAAGCGCTTCGATCCTCAACGGTTCGTTTACCAGGATTTCCGGGCTTTCGTTTTTAAGGCACAAATACAGCTTTTCGAGTGTGTTGACTTTCATAAAAGCACATTCGCTGCAGGCGCAGGTATTATCTTCTGTGGAAGGAGCCGGAATCAGCGTTTTTTCGGGTACCGCTTTTGAAAGCTCATGCAGGATACCGGCTTCTGTAGCCACAATGAAAACGGCAGCAGGATCCGTTTTAATAAAGTTAATTATGCCGGAAGTCGAGCCAATGTAATGTGCTGCTTTTAAAATATGACTTTCAGATTCCGGATGTGCCGCAATTTTAGCGGTCGGGTTTTTATTGTAAATTTCAATTAGTTTGTCCAGCGAAAAAGCTTCGTGAACCACGCAGGAACCTTCCCAAAGAACCAGTTCTCGCTGTGTTTCTTTTTGAAGATAACTGCCTAAATTTTGATCGGGTGCAAAAATGATTTTTTTATCAGAAGGAATTGAACCTATAATTTTTTTTGCGTTTGATGATGTGCAGACCAAATCGCTCATTGCCTTTATTTCGGCAGAACAATTGATGTAAGTAACGACAACATGATCAGGATGTTTTTCTTTGAATAATTTAAAATCTTTAGGATTACAGCCGTCAGCAAGAGAGCATCCGGCATTAAAATCAGGAAGAACGACTTTCTTATCCGGATTTAATATTTTGGCTGTTTCTGCCATAAAATGAACTCCGGCAAAAACAATAATGTCAGCATTTGTATTTTGTGCTTTTTTTGATAATTCAAGACTATCTCCAATAAAATCTGCAATTTCCTGAATTTCCTCATTTTGATAATAATGAGCCAGAATTACAGCATTTTTTTCTTCTTTTAAGCGGAGAATTTCCTGTATTAAAAAATTTTTGTCCATTTTTTAAGTCTTGTTTTCTCAACAGCAGCGTATATTTCTTAATGAAATACTGCCGTTGAGAAAGTTTGTGGTTTTATTGAAAATTTGTTTTTGAGATGCTGTTATGCACGCTTTTGATAGGGTAAATATAGTATCATCAAATTTTTCAAATTATGATTCCAATCATACTGTTTTACATTTATTTTTTTATTGTAGAAGTAAACCTCTTTAAATCAATGTTTTATAATTAAAGCTGAAAGAGAGATTTACAAAAACATTTCGCCCAAGTCTTGGAATCTTGTTCCAGTCTGAAAAAGTGGTGTAATATTTATCAAAAACATTCTCGATTCCGGTTTGAATCTGGACTGAATTTTTATTCCAGTTAAAAGCATATCCGGCATTGATATTAAAAATCAAATAATCGCGGGTTCTAGTTTGTCCGTACGTTTCGGCAAATTCGTTTTGAGCCAGATTCCCCAGAGCCAGAATTCCGGCATTGAACTTTTCCTTTTTAAAATCGATTCCGGCGTTATAACGAAGCGGACTTATAAAAGGAAGATTGTTTCCTTCATTATCTTTTCCAAGACTGTAAACAACCTGAGTTTTTAAATTCCAGTTTTGCGAAACCGTATATTCCAGATTAAGATCAGAATTAAAAATTGTCGCATAATCCAATGCTTCATAAATTTTTATACCCGAAGCACCAATCGTCATGGGCAGTACATTTGGATCAATTTTCCCAATAATATAATCGGAAATATGAAAATAGGAAGTCGTAATTTTTGAATGTAAACGGTTTATTTTCAAACCCAGAAAAGCGTTGCCTTCAAGAGCTTTTTCATTTTTTAAATCCGGGTTTCCTATATAATCGTAAAAATCATTACTGTTGTACAAATAGAACCCATAACCTTCAGAAATAGAGGGTGCCCTTTCGGCGTAAGCCAAACCAAAACCATATTCGAGTTTGCCATTATTTTGACTGTAATTTCCAGAAAAACTTTTTAAGAAACGGTTTCTTGAAGCTTCCATTTCAGGGTAAAAAATGCGAAGACTTTGAAGCCCAAAATCATCGGCAGCCGTATTAGAATGAAACCCCAAATTTGTACTTATTCTTAAAGAACTTTCAGCAGAAATTTTGATATTGTCCTCTAAAGACAATCCGTTGTAAAAAGTTCTAACATCCGGCCAGGTGTACATAAACATGAGATTTTCTTTAGGATCTTTTGGGTACATCGTCATTTCGGCGACTGATTTATTATAGAAAGAATTCAAATCGGCAAGAAACTCGTGATTTTCGAATTTTCCTTTTACTTTAGAATAAAAACCATAAGTATCAGACCAGCCGGGCATATCCATGTGAATAGTCACAGAAGGTCTTTTCGTATCGTCCATTTTATGTGTAATGGTATTGAAATATACTTTTGTTTCCCAATTTGTAATAAAGCCTGAATCAGGAATGTATTTGTAAGTAAGGGACATTATTTTGGCTTCTGCCAATGAAACATCCATCGGAAGAGCAGGATAACCTATATCTGTAGCTTTATCATAAATTATTGAAGTTTCGATTAGATTTTTTTGATTTAGAAAATATCCTGCAGAAACCGAGAAATTATATTTTGTAAACTGCGAAAAGTCGATTTTTTTACCATTTCCGGCTTTGTAATTATCGGCATCACGATGCATAAAATCAATATGCCCAAAAAAATTGGAATTATTGCAGCCTAAAGATCCTCCAATGATTTTGTGTTTGTTATTGGTTTCATAACCAGAGGTAAAACTGCCGTTCCAGCCAGTTTCTTTTTGGCTGTAAATATTTCGTTTCAAATCGACAGAACCTCCAATTACAGCTCCGTGACAACTTGCCTGCTGACCGGATGCCACATTGGCTTCGGACAAATTCGAAACTTCGACATAAGAAGTTACAGGATCCATTTTATCGGTACACGCACCAAAAATGCGCATACCATCAATAGTAATTACAGTGCGTTCTGTAGACATATTGTTAATCACAGGTTCCCAGGCATAAGCACCACGTTTGATCATATTTATTTTAGATGATTTTTGTAGATAATCTTCTACAGAGGTTAACGATTTTGATTGTTTTTGAGATAAAGCTGTTTTTTTGCCAATAACAATGATTTCGTTAAGATTTACAGTTTCGGTACTGTCTGGTTGTTTTTCCTGCGCCCAGCATATTGTTGAAATGACAGTTAAAATAACTGCGATTGTATTTTTCATTATAAGATAATTTAGAAGAAAGAGACAATTGATTCTGCCTCTTTCTTGTTATGATGAATCTTAGAATTCGATTTCGAAGTAGAGACTGCTTGCCGTATTTTCAGCAGTTACCGTTTCTCCTTTTAATACGTCATTTGCTGTATTTAAAAGCTGCAGGTTAATTTTCCAATAACCGGTCATGGTAAGCGAAAGTTTTCCTTTGTAAAAACCGTTTGTTTCAGATTGGGTTAAATCGACATTGTTTGGAGAACCATGATTTCCCATGCTTGGCATTCTGGGATCGATTTTTATTTTGAAATTATTTACAGCCGGAAATGTCATCATATCCTGCATTTTATAAATACCTACAGTCATATCGTTTTGTGCTACTTTTGGCGTTTCTGGTTCTATGTAAGCCATAACATAACGAGCGCCATCAGATCCGGTAAAAGAACTTACCGTTTGTTTTTTTGAGGCCGGAACTTTGATTTTGTCTTTTGCAGTGTAAACAATGTTGTTAATTGTGTATTTAAAAGTCAAGTCCCAATATTCAGTTTCGTTTTGTGCCATCTGAAAAATAATATCACCAGCGTATAAAGTCTGTTTATCTAAAACTTTTTTTATATCAGATTTTGGGCAGGAATGCGACATCATATTCATATGCATGATTGGGGTCCATTCTAATTTGGCGTCTTTAATGTATGTGCCGTCTTTTTTGTCTTTTATTCTTAACGTAATATGATTGTATCCCTGAACCAAACTGTCTTTTTTAGCATATAATTCGATTGTATGACCGTCGTTTGATATTTCCTGAATTTTTTTAAGTCCGATAGTTTCATCTACAGGAATTTCCGGTGCAGCATCGTCATCTGATGAGCAGGAAAAAGTAATAATCGCAAGTAATAATAGTGCTGTGTATTTTAAGATTTTCATGTGATAGTAATTTTAAATAAGGGTAATAACAAGTCTGCCAAATTGCTTCGGAAGAAAAAAACATATTAAAAACTAACAGATGAAAATGGGCGGACGAAATACAGAATGTGTATCTAAATGAGAGTATAGATTTTGATATTCTGAATGTATTCTTAAGATAGATTTGTTGGTTTTCTCAAAGGTAAAAACCGGAATGTTTACTATAAATAATACAACTGTTTCTGTGGTTTCGCTCTTTTTTTCGTTAGAAGCCGGCACGTCGTTTTTATATGCTTTTGCGAGTTCCTTTTTCAAATGGCATTTTCCGTTACAGCCCAAGTCTGGTTTTGTCTTGTTTTCGCATAATTCTGTTGCTATGTAATGATAGTGCAGCACGTAATCCAAAAACGGAAATGCGGGTCTGAACATTACAGCAAAAAGGAATATGTAAACACAAAATTTCATACCTGTATTTTGAGATTACGAAGGTATCGTGAACATTTTTAGCAGTGTATGATTACGGTCATACTTTAAGAAAAACAAGTTTTGGAATTTTGATGCAGTTTAACAAATTAAAAAACAGAGTAATGAAGAAATTATTTTTAGCAACAATGTTTGCTCTTTTCTTATTCGTTTCCTGCGGAAAAGAAAAATCAAACACAGATCAGGATTTTTCGACTCCTTCTGCAACTGAAACAGCAGCAGAACCGGATTCGTATGATCCTAACAGAGGACTCGGGAAATACTCGACAGTAGAACTGGGTGCTTCTTTAGACAAAGCTTTGGCCGAAAAAGGTTTAAAAACAGCTGAAGTTAAATGTACATCATGCCATAAAGCTACTGATGAAAAACTGGTTGGGCCAGGCTGGAAAGGGGTTACAGGAAGAAGAACGCCGCAATGGATTATGAATTTTATCACAAATCCTGATCCAATGATTGACAAAGACCCGGAATTGCAGGCACAGCTGGAACTTTGTTTGATTCGTATGCCTAATCAGGGTTTAACGGATGATGAAGCCCGAAGTGTATTGGAATATATGCGCCAGAACGACGGTGTAAAATAAAAGCCAAATAAATAAATTCTAAATGAGAGTATTATGAAAAATAAATTTTTAAAATCGATTTTTGCCATTACTTTAGGATGCGCCTTTTTTGTGTCATGCAAACCTAAAGATTCAGGCGATACGGTAGATGGCGATGCCGCACAAAAAACGTATGTTGCTCCGGGTAAATATGATGAATATTACAATTTTGTATCTGGCGGTTTCAGCGGTCAGGTAAGTGTTTATGGTCTGCCAAGCGGAAGATTGTTACGCGTAATGCCGGTTTTCTCTCAAGATCCGCAGAGCGGTTATGGTTACAGCGAAGAAACGAAAGCAATGCTGAATACTTCTAAAGGTTTTGTGCCTTGGGACGATCAGCACCACTTAGATTTATCACAAACCAATGGAGAAGTAGACGGTCGCTGGATTTTTGCTAATGCCAATAATACGCCTAGAATTGCGCGTATTGATTTGAAAACATTCAGAACGGCTGAGATTATCGAGCTTCCTAACTGCGGCGGAAATCACTCTTCGCCTTTTATCACACAAAATACTGAATATGTAGTGGGAGCAAGCCGTTTCAGCGTTCCTGCTGACAATGATGATGGTGATGTGCCGATTAATACATACAAGAAAAACTTTAAAGGTTATCTAAGTTTCGTGAAAATTGGAAAAGAAGGTGAACTGGATCTTGCTTTTCAAATTGTAGCGCCTGGTGTAAACTTTGATCTTAGCCACCCAGGAAAAAAAGCGTCTCACGGCTGGTTCTTTTTCTCTTGCTATAATACTGAACAGGCAAATACACTATTGGAAGTAAATGCTTCTAAAAATGATAAGGATTTTATCATGGCAGTAAACTGGAAAAAAGCAGAGGAATATATTAAAGCCGGAAAAGGAAAACGTATTCCTGCCAATTATGTTCACAACAAATTTGACGAGAAAACACAAACCGCTACATCTGAAACTAAAAAAGAAGTTTTAGTTCTTGATGCTGCAGAGCTTAAAGATATCTGCTACATGATTCCTTGTCCGAAATCTCCTCATGGCTGCGATATTGATCCTACAGGTGAATATATTATTGGAAGTGGAAAATTAGCGGCATTAATTCCGGTATTCAGTTTTACAAAACTTCAGGATGCTATTGCCAAAAAACAATTTGACGGTGCTTATGCAGGAATTCCGGTTGTTAAATACGAAGCTGCACTTTACGGAGAAGTTCAAAAACCTGGTTTAGGACCTCTTCACACTGAATTTGACGGAAAAGGAAATGCTTATACTACGATGTTCGTTTCGTCTGAAGTTGTAAAATGGAATATCAAAGATCTAAAAGTCTTAGATAGAAAAGCTACATATTATTCTCCAGGACACTTAATGGTTCCGGGTGGAAATACTGAAAAACCATTTGGAAAATATATGGTGGTGTATAACAAAATTACAAAAGACCGTTTCCTTCCAACGGGACCAGA
The DNA here is from genome assembly GCF_024171645.1 of Flavobacterium sp. HSC-32F16. Lineage (GTDB taxonomy): Bacteria > Bacteroidota > Bacteroidia > Flavobacteriales > Flavobacteriaceae > Flavobacterium. The sequence continues at coordinate 300,627 of NZ_JALKAC010000006.1, forward strand.
ATTGGCTCAAAGTGCTCAGTTATTTGACATCAGCGGAGACAAAATGAAGCTTTTACTAGATTTTCCAACTATTGGAGAACCGCATTATGCGCAAGGTATTCCGGCTGAAAAAGTGGTCAATAATGGTCAGTTAAAATTCTATAAAATTGCAGATAATCAACACACATATGTTTCTAAAGGAGAAAAAGAAACCAAAGTGGTTAGAGAAGGAAATAAAGTTCATGTTTATATGACTTGTATTCGATCTCACTTTGCTCCGGATAATATTGAAGGAATACGTGTAGGTGATGAAGTATATTTTCATGTTACCAACTTAGAACAAGATTGGGACGTTCCTCACGGATTTGCCATTAAAGGAGCTAATACAGCCGAACTGCTGATTATGCCGGGCGAAACATTAACATTAAAGTGGATTCCTCAGAATAAAGGAATATTCCCATTTTATTGTACTGATTTCTGCAGTGCGCTGCACCAGGAAATGCAGGGATATGTGAGAGTCTCTCCAGCAGGAAGCAATGTGCCGATTTCGTACAGTGTTGGTACCAATTTACCAAAAGAATAACTAGTAACCACAAAAGGGAACAAAGTATTCTTTGTTCCCTTTTTTATTTTGAATTATTATGAGAAATAATACACTTTCAACTTTTTCCAAAGCCTTACTTTTTATATCGGGGATTCTTTTTATTGCTTCGGTTTTTACAGCGGTTTGGAGAATAGAACTTACCGCACCGCAGTATCCTGAAGGTTTGGTTTTAAAACTTCATTCTAATAAAATTGCCGGAGATGTTGATATTATTAACGGACTCAATCATTATATTGGAATGAAAACCCTGCATACCGAAGATTTTATAGAGTTTAAAGTTCTGCCATATGTTTTAGGATTATTTGGTCTAATTGCCATAAGTTTAGCATTTTTTGCTAAGCGGAAAGCATTGAATATTTTCTTCTTTTCTTTTGTTCTTTTCGGCGTAATAGCAGCTTCTGATTTTTATAAATGGAATTATCAATACGGGCACAATTTAGATCCTAATGCTGCCATTCGTGTTCCGGGTATGGCGTATCAGCCTCCTTTAATAGGCTACAAACAATTATTAAATTTTGGTGCTTATTCTATTCCTGATATAGGCGGATGGATGCTGATTGGAGCCGGAATGTTACTTTTTATTGCGGTATTAAAAGAAAGAAAATCAGCTTCGAAACTAGATAAGTTTTTTAGTATTTTGATGGTTTCGTCTTTTCTTTTTTCTTGTTCTGGTGATAAAGCTGTTCCCATTAAAATTAATACTGACAATTGTGACTTCTGTAAAATGGGAATAAGTGACGGAAAGCATGGCGCTGAGATTATTACTCAAAAAGGAAGAGCTTATAAATTTGATGATATTGCCTGTATGGCTCATTACTGCCAAGAAAACAAAGACCTGAAAATCAAATCGTATTATGTACACGATTTTACAAAAAACAATGAGCTGATTCCGGCAGAAACCGCTTTTTATATCAGTGGCGGAAAGGTTAAAAGTCCTATGAATGGTAATATGGCAGCTTTTTCAAGCAAAAGTGAAGCAAAATCATATGAGGCAGAATTAGGCGCAAATGAAATGGAATGGACAGACATTATAGAAAAATGACAGCCATGTAATAAATCTACTTATACTTAAAAACATGAAATTACTTTTTAGTCTTTTTTTCTCTTTGTCTTTTCTTTTTCTCCATTCTAAAACAATAAAAGTGGGGCAGAATAATGCTGTAAAAACAGTAAAAAAAGCGATAGAACTTGCAGTGCCCGGCGATACTATTTTTGTCTATAATGGTGTATACAAAGAAGGAAATATAATTGTAGATAAAAGAATAACCCTGATTGGAAAAGATTTTCCTGTTCTGGACGGGGAAATGAAATATGAAGTAGTTTCGATTAAAGCCGACAGTGTAATTTTCTCTGGATTTAAAGTTATTAATTCCGGTTATGCATCGCTTAATGATCCTTGCGGGATTAAAGTGTACAACAAAACCGGGGTTATTATAAAAGATAATATTCTGGAGAATAATTTTTTTGGAATTTACATTCAAAAAGGAACGAGCTGCCTTATAAAAAATAACACCATAAAAGCTTTTCAAAAAGAAGAACAGCGCATTGGCAACGGAATTCATTGCTGGAAAAGCGAAGAAATGCAGATTATTGGAAACAGAATTTCGGGACATCGTGATGGTATTTATTTTGAATTTGTTTCTAATTCAGTTATCTGGAGAAACATTTCCAAAGCAAATATCCGGTACGGGCTCCATTTTATGTTTTCTAATGATGATGCCTACATTTCGAATGTTTTTAAAAATAATGGGGCAGGAGTGGCTGTAATGTTTACCAAAAATGTAAAAATGTTTAATAATTATTTTGAAGAAAATTGGGGTGACGCGGCGTATGGTTTATTGCTGAAAGAAATCGCAGACAGTTATATTTTGGGAAATAAATTTGTTCGTAACACATCTGGAATTTATATGGAAGGAACGAGCAGAGTTACGCTTTCGCGGAATATATTTAAAGATAACGGCTGGGGAATGAAAATTCAGGCGAGTTGTATGGACAATGAAATTTCGTATAATAATTTCCTTGCCAATACTTTTGATATCAGCACTAACGGAAGTCTTGTCCTCAACCATTTTAATAACAATTATTGGGATAAATATGATGGTTATGATCTTAACCGGGACGGAATTGGCGATGTGCCTTTTCATCCGCTGAGTCTTTTTGCGGTTCTTACCGAAAATAATCCTTCGGCTATGCTTTTATTCAGAAGTTTTATGATCACGCTTTTGGATAAGTCCGAAAAGATTCTGCCCAGTATCACTCCGGATAATTTTATAGATAAAACCCCCGAAATGAAATCTCTAGCCTTATGATTACACTAAAAAATATAAATAAAAAATTTGGAAAGCTTCAGGTGTTACAAAATGTAAATCTGGAATTTAAGGCAGGAGAATGCATTGCATTAATTGGCCCTAACGGCTGCGGAAAAACAACTTTGATTAAATCGGTTTTAGGAATGGTTCTGCCAGATAACGGTGATATTTTGTTTCATGATCAATCTATTTTAAAAGAGTTTGAATATAGAAATAAAATTGGTTATATGCCTCAAATTGGCCGTTATCCCGACAACATGACTATTGAGCAGATTATTGTCATGATCAAGCAGATTAGAAATTCAAAAGCAGTTCTGGATGAAGATTTGATTCAGGCTTTTAAACTTGATAAAATGAAAGACAAACAGATGCGAACGCTTTCAGGCGGAACCACTCAAAAGGTAAGCGCAACTCTGGCTTTTCTTTTTAATCCTGATGTTTTGATATTGGATGAACCTACTGCGGGATTAGATCCGCTGGCTTCTGAAATTTTGAAGGAAAAAATCATTAAAGAAAAAAACAACAGAAAATTAATCTTGATTACTTCACATTTACTGAGCGAACTCGATGATATGATTACGCAGATTATTTTTATGCAGGATGGAAAAGTTCATTTTCATAAAACTATAAAAGATCTTCTGGAATCAACCGGAGAGCAGAAAATATCTAAAGCAATTGCCAAAATTTTAAAAGAAAAACAGCATGAACAGGATTATTAAAATTGTTTTACTGGATATTCTCAAGAATAAAATTATTGTGAGTTATACGCTCATTTTAGCTTTGCTTTCCTGGGGATCTTTTGGACTTGAAGATAATTCTGCCAAAGGTTTATTAACAATACTAAATGTTATTTTATTTACGGTTCCATTAGTCTCGATACTTTTTTCGACGATTTATATCTATAATAGTTCGGAATTTATTGAACTTTTATTAAGCCAGCCCATTAAAAGAAAGAAAATCTGGCTGAGTTTGTTTACCGGACTTTCTATTGCCATGATTTTGGCGTTTCTGCTGGGAGCCGGAATTCCGCTCTTGATTAATGCGCCTGATGCGGTTGGGTTTATGATGCTTTTGTCTGGATGTTTAATTTCGGCTGTTTTTGTTTCTTTGGCTTTTTTAAGCTGTATTTTAACGAGAGATAAGGCAAAAGGAATTGGTTTGGCGATTATGTTTTGGCTGTATTTTGCCATACTTTTTGATGCTATTGTGTTATTTTTGCTGTTTCAATTTGCAGAGTATCCAATTGAAGGAGCTATGGTTGGAGTAACGGCTTTGAGCCCAATAGATTTGGCCAGGATTCAAATATTAATGCATCTCGATCAATCGGCATTAATGGGATATACAGGAGCCATTTTTAAAGATTTTTTTGGAACAACAATCGGATTAATTATTTCTTTCCTTTTGCTGCTATTATGGATTGTTGTACCGTTTTTTATCTCAATAAGAAAATTTAATAAAAAAGATCTCTAACGTTTTTTTGTTTAAGAAAAGAAATATTTAAAAGAGAATATGAAAACCGACATTAGAAATAAAGAAGATATCAAAATATTGGTAGATGCTTTTTATCAAAAAATTCAAACAGATGCGACTATTGGCTATTTATTTACTAAAGTGGCTCTTGTAAATTGGGAAAAACATCTGCCTATTATGTATGATTTTTGGGATAATATTCTTTTTCATACCGGAAATTTTGAGGGAAACCCAATGATGAAACATCGCCTGCTGAATGATAAAAGCACTTTAAGTGAAACTCACTTTTTACACTGGACTAAATTATGGAGAAAAACAGTTGATGACTTGTTTGAAGGACAGAAGGCTGATGAGGTTAAGATCAGAGCCAAAAATATTGCAAAAGCAATGATGAATAAAGTGGTTAAATAAAGAAAACGGGAACTTTAAAAGTTCCCGTTTTTCGTTTGAATGTTATTAAATTGAATCAATAATTTTCTTTAACCTTTACAAAGAAAGAGAAACCATTTTTTAAGAAATATGATCTGAATCATACTTTATTATTTTTAAACTAAACAGTAAACGGAATGCGTTAGTAAAACAATTTATGATCGATAATTTCAATTTTTTTGTTTTTGTTCATTAACGAAATGGTTCGAATAACAGTTTCGACGCGCAGTCCGGTAAAGTCTGCAATTTCCTGTCTTGTGTAAGGAATTTTCATTTTCTGGGAAGGTTTGCTGTTATGCTGTCTTTTTAAATTATCCAGAAAATACTGAATGCGATATTCGGGCTTATGGTTTATTATATTTTTTGAGAAAACAATTTTATTGTAGATTTTCCAGGCAAAGAGTTTTAGAACCCGGGATTGTATTTCAGGATTTTCTTCAAGAAGTGAAAAGAAATTGGTTTTGGATAGTTTTAAAATTACACAGTCAGTTTGAGCAGCGGCAGAAGCAGGATAGGGCTGATCAATAAATAGGGGCGGTTCGCCAAAACTATTTCCTTCATTAAAAACACCAATAGTAAGATCTTTACCATCTTCATTGGTATAACTCATTTTTACAGTGCCTTCTAAAATTTGATAATAAGAAAGGGGCGGGTCATTCTCGAAAAAGATGACGGCATGTTTGGGTATTTTTTTTGCAACGGCTCCCCAGGTATAAAGTAAATCAGTATCAATATGCATTTGTCGACAATTTCTGCAATTAAAAATGATTGAGAATCATTCCCTTTTTTACTAAATCCTCCTCAAGAAGATCTTTAGTATTAGAAACAAAGGAAAGTAAATGCCTAAAATTAAAATATGATAAATGTTAGGTTTTGAGAACTTTAAAATTTGAAATTGATTTAAATAAAAAAGCTGCTCAAAATTAATTGAACAGCTTTTTTTTAAAGCAGTATGAAATTAACGTATTGCGAATCTTATTTTTAAGCCGTAAGAAACTAATCTCATGTTTCTTGCCACTCCAGAATCAAATACACTGTTGTATTGTAGTTCTACAGGTAATTCAGAGTTGTATTGAACCAGATTTTTACTTTCTTTTTTATCGTAAATATCATTCAAACCATAATCTAAATAGGCTCCAATGTAGATTGAATTCCTGTTTCCTAATTCCTGTTTTAAACCTGTTTCAAAAGTTGCAGAATAGGAAACTTTTGTATCAAGATCTCTTTCAGGAGTTTTTAGGTCATTAACATTAGCAAAACCGGCAAAAGCAGGACTGAATAATTCTACATTATACTGCGGATAATAACCGCTTGTTGTACTGTTTGCAATTGTTGACTGATAAGTACCACTTGAAGCAAATCCTATTTTAGCTCCGGCCGCAACATACAATTTTGAGGTACCCGGAGTTTCAAACTGAATATTTAGGGGAACATTTATGTATGTTAGTTTTTGCTCTTCTCTTAAATTAGTAAGCCTGTATCTAAATTGAAAAGCTTCATTTTCTGCATCTACAGTGTTGTATTGTCCGTAAATATAACCAGACTTTGAGTCAGAAGTATAAGTTTGGTATTCAACACCAACTCCTAAACTCACACCTTCATTTAAATAGTAAGAATAGCGAAGACCGGCATTAACACCATTTCCAGGAACATAATTTACGCCGGAAGATTTTATAAACGAAAACGGACCGCCCAATGAAATAGAAAATTCCTGTTTTTTATCCTGACCATAACTATGAGTTGCAGCAAATAAAGCAGCAATAATGGCGAGTGATTTTATATATTTTTTCATCTTAATTTTTAATTATGCCGGCACTGTTTTTTAATAGTGCCGGCAGGTTTATCTATTTTACAATTACTTTGAAAGATTTTTTTACGTTTGGAGTTTCAAGAACTACCATAAGTATATTACTCTCGATTGTTTGAGGTAATTGTATTTCAGTTAATGCTGATGAAGATTGAACAGTTTTAATCAACTGGCCTGATACAGAATAAAGACTGATTTGCATATTATTTAATTCTTCCTGAGGGAAATCAGCTTCAATAGTGATTGCTTTTCCAGTTTGAATTGGGTTTGGATACAATTTAGCCTGAAGTGAGTTGGTAAGTGTAACTCTGCCAGAACAAGTCTGTAATACTTTACCATCTTTTGTTGTCATTTTAACGCTGTAATCAGCTGTAGGATCTAAAGGTGTATTTACACTTTCACTTGCCGAATAATATTGACCAGTTCCTATTAATTGTCCGTTTTTAAACCATTGGTAAGCTACAAATTCATAACCGCCGTTAGTTGCTGGATTATTGTTTACAAGAAGTACATTGTTAAACTTCTGACGAACAATATCAAAGAATCCGAATGGTTTTTCAACAGTAATAGAATACGTAGCAGTTAAACTTCCATCTTCTGATTTTATAGTCACATTTTGATTGTAAATTCCAGGTTTTGGAGTTTGAATAGTGAAATTAGCAGAAGGAGTAATAATAGCATTTGATTCATTTAAGATTGAAATAGCTGGATTATTTTCAGAACATGTCATGACATGTGTAATGTTTTTTCCAGGATTTTCAAAAACTGTCGATCCTATTGTAATTCTCTTAACATCGATATTGTTGTTTAAGATTACCAATAATTGAGAAACATCTGCAGCAGCTAGATAATTAGCATTTCCAGCTTGATGTGCGGTAATGGTTACTTCTCCGGATCTCAGCATATTTACAACACCAGCTGCAGAAACATTAGCAGGAGGCAGGGCAGATGTATAAGTAAAGGTATAATCTACCGGTAAATTTGAACTTGCCGTTGCAGTTAAATTGAAAGTATTATTTAATCCAAGTGTTTTAATGGCAATTGGACTGAATGTAATAGTTTGCGGTGCTTTATTAATAACCAGATTAGCAGTAAGAGTTTTTGGAGAACAATTAGGCGAACTAGCTGAAGGTGTTATTACAGCAGTTACCACATACGTTCCTGCATTTACAGATGTGTTATTTGCAGAATAAGTAACCGCAGCTCCTGTTGGAAGATTTGCAACCTGAAGAGGATGCGCATTTCCATCATAAGTTACTGATGCATTACTGAAAGTTACTAAATCAAGAGGTGAAGCTAATACTTTTACCGCTTGAGTTTGATTCGTAATGTTTCCGTTTCCGTCATCGTATGTCCATGTAATAGCGTAAGTTCCTTCGGCATTATAAGTTAAAGGATCTGTTGTTGTTCCATTAATAGTTCCTGCACAATTGTCTATTGCAGTTGGAATTGCAATTTCTGATGCTAGAACAGAGCAATAGTTTGTAATCTCTGGAAGTACAGCGACAGTAGGTACAGGTGCTGTTACATCTTGAGTTGTACCAATCGTAACGGATTGGGTTGTAAAACATCCGTTTGCATCTGTAACGGTTACAGTATACGTATTTGGACTCAATCCTGAAGCTGTTGCCGCAGTTCCACCTGATGGAGACCAAGAATAAGTATAAGATGAAGTTCCTCCTGAAGCCGTTACTGTTGCAGTTCCGTCATTTGCACCATTACAAGAAACATCAGTTTTAGATGTTATTGCACTCAGCACAACAGGTTCAGCTATAGTAACCGCTGCTGTTGTCTGGCATGTATTAGCATCTTGTATCGTTACGATATAAGTTCCTGCTGCAAGACCTGTTGCTGTTGCTGCAGTTCCTCCAGTTGGTGCCCATACATACGAATAAGTTCCAGTTCCTCCTGTCGCATTTACAGTTGCATTTCCGTTTGAACCGCCGTTGCATGAAACATCAGTTTTTGATGTTGTTGCCGCAAGAACTGCAGGTTGTGTAATTGTAAAACTTTGAGTTTTTGAACATAAGTTAGCATCTGTAACAGTTACTGTGTAAGTTCCTGCAGCAAGACTTGTTGCTGTTGCAGCAGTTCCTCCAGAAGGTGCCCATGAGTAAGTATAAGCTCCTGTGCCTCCGATAACCGTAACACTTGCAGATCCATTTGCTCCTCCATTACAAGAAACGTTTGTTTGTGAATTTGCCGTTACTACAAGATCTGCAGGTTCTGTGATTGTAAAGTTTTTAACAATAGAACAACCATTTCCAGAAGTAATAGTTACGGAATAATTACCAGCAGTTAGGTTAGATGCAGTATCTGCATTTCCTCCAGCTGGAGACCAAACATAAGTAAATGGTCCGGGTGCACCGCTAGGAATTACAGAAGCAGATCCTGTATTTGCACCATTACATAAAATATCAGTTTGAGATGTAGCAGCAACTAAAGTATTAGTTGTAGTAATAGTAAAGGTTTTTGTTATTGTACATCCATTTCCATCTGTAATAACTACACTATGATTTCCTGCTGTTAATCCAGTTGCTATTTGTGTAGAAGCGCCATTTGGAGACCATAAATAAGTATATGGAGTAGTACCGCCGGAAGGACTTACTGCAGCCTGGCCGCCAGTTGAACAAGTTGCATTGATCTGGCTTTGTGATGCGTTTAACGGAGAAGGCTGCATAATTGTAAAGTTTTGAGTGATAAAACATCCGTTATCATCTGTAATTAGACAGCTGTAATTTCCTGCTGTTAAACCACTTGCTGTAGCAGCAGTTCCTCCAGAAGGAGACCATACATACGTATAATTAGGTGTACCTCCAGAAACTGTTACAGTAGCAGTTCCAGTAGCACCACCGTTACAAAGCACATTAGTTTGTGAAGGAGTAACCGATAAAACGGCAGGCTGTGTAATAGTAAAACTTTGTGTAGTCTGACATGCATTAGCATCAGTAACCGTTACTGTGTAAATTCCTACTGCCAAACCTGATGCTGTTGCAGCATTTCCTCCTGTAGGTGACCAAGAATAAGTGCGTGCACCTGTTCCTCCTGTAACGGCTACAGTTGCATAACCATTTGTTCCTCCATTACAAGAAACATTAGTTTGAGAACCAACGCTTGCAACTAGAGCGTCAGGTTGTGTAATTGTGAAGCTTTGTGTAGACTGACATAAATTTGCATCCGTAACCGTTACGGTATATGTTCCTGCAGAAAGACCACTTGCTGTAGCGTTTGTACCTCCAGAAGGCGCCCATGAATAAGTACGCGCGCCAGTTCCTCCAGTCACTGCTACAGTTGCTGTACCATTAGCTCCTCCACTACAAGAAACATTGGTTTGAGAACCAAAACTTGCTGTTAGAACAGGAGGTTGTGTAATTGTAAAGCTTTGTGTAGTCTGACATAAATTGGCATCCGTAATTGTAACTGTATATGTTCCAGCAGCAAGACCTGAAGCTGTAGCAGCAGTTCCTCCAGATGGAGCCCATGAGTAAGTATAAGTTCCAGTTCCTCCTGAAGCAGAAACAGTTGCACTACCATTATTTTCTCCATTACAAGCAATATTTACTTGTGAGACTGGAGTTGCTGTAAGTGCAGCAGCCGGTTCTGTAATTGTAAATGATTGAGTTATCTGACAATTATTAGCATCTGTAATTGTTGCAATATAAGTTCCGGCAGTAAGTCCTGTAGCTGTAGCAGCAGTTCCTCCAGATGGAGCCCATGAGTAAGTATAAGTTCCAGTACCTCCTGTAACTGTTACACTTGCAGATCCCGTTGCAGCATTACGGCATAAAATATTTGTTTGAGATGGCGTAACTGATAACGCACTTGGCTGAGTAATATCAAAACTTTGTGTGGTTGTACAGGCATTTGCGTCCGTAACAGTAACTATATACGTTCCTGCAGTAAGACCACTGGCTGTAGCTGCAGTTCCTCCAGATGGAGACCATGAATACGTGTATGACGGAGATCCTCCTGTTACATTTACTGTAGCACTACCATTTGCACCACTGTTACAGCTTACATTGTTAATAGTTCCTTGTGAAGCAGTTAAAACGGGAGGCTGAGTTATAGTAAAGTTTAATACTTTTTCGCATAGAATTGCATCTGTGATGGTCACACTGTAGTTACCAGCTGTTAAATTGCTGATTGAAGAACTAGTTGCTCCATTTGTCCATAAGTAAGTATAAGTGCCTATACCTCCAGATGGTGAAACAGATAAAGAACCAGTAGCACCTCCGCTGCAGGCAATATTAGTCTGAACTGAAGATGCCAGAATATTAGATACTTTTAAGGTACCAGAGTTAGATGTAGCAGCAGGAGTACAGTTTCCAGTGGCAACTAAACGGTATTGATAATTATTAAGTGCTGCAGTTGCTCCTGTTATAGTAAGAGTTGAAGTAGTGGCACCAGAATAAACACCGCCATTTGCAACATTAGTAAAACCTGAACCATTATTTACCTGCCATTGATAACCTGTTGCATTTAAAGCAGTACCACTAAAAGTAGTATTTGAGTTAATACAAATAGAACTATCAACTGGCTGTGCTGTAATAGACGGAGCTGAATTAACTGTTAAAGAGACGTCGTTTGAAGTAACATCCGGAGTACATGAACCTGTTGCAATAACTCTGTAAAGGTAACCGCTTAATCCGGCCGTTGCTCCTGTAATAGTAAGAGTTGCAGTAGTTGCACCAGCATACGGAGCACCATTTGTAATATTAGTAAAACCAGAACCCGTGTTTACCTGCCACTGATATCCAGTTGCATTTGCGGCAACAGTAGAGAAAGTGGTATTAGCACCCGCACAAATCGTACTTGAAGACGGCTGAGATGTAATAGACGGAGCCACGTTAATATTAAGTGCAACGCCGTTTGAATTAACAGTAGGACAAGATCCAGATGCCGCTAATCTAAAAAGGTATCCGTTCATTCCTGCAGTAGCTCCTGTAATAGATAGAGTTGCAGTAGTTGCTCCAGAATAAACACCGCCATTTGTAATGTTCACAAAACCAGAACCCGTATTTTCCTGCCATTGATATCCTGTTGCGTTTGCAGCTGCAGCAGTAAAAGAAGTATTACCACCTGCGCATACTCCGCTTGAAGAAGGCTGTGTTGTAAAAGTTATACCATTCACGCTTCCTGTTACCGCAACATTTTTAGTTACTATGTCTGTAGAAGAGATCGTGATATTACCTGAAGGTGTTCCTGTAGCTGTTGCTGCTAAACGAACATAAATAGTTTTAGTCGTTACAACACCTCCTACAGAAGGAAAAGATATATTATTAGTATAAATTCCTCCTGCCGATGTTGATATTTCAAATCCGGTTGGAGCAGAAATATCAAGGCTGGAAGTTAAACCGCCGGCTTGTGCAGTAAAGCTTTGATCTGTAGATGCACCACCGCAGCTTGCAAAGGGGCTTAAAGAGGTTACAGATACTACAGAGCCTCCTGGCTGTGTTATATTTACGATTTGAGTTGTACTACAGCCTCCTGATCCATTTGGAGTACTGTCTGTAATAGTTACCGTATAAGTTCCTGCGGCAAGACCTGATGCAGTTGCACCAGTTCCACCAGCAGGAGACCAGGAATAGAAATAAGGAACTGTACCTCCGGAAACGCTGATAGTTGCTGAACCATTCGCACCTCCATAAACACTTACATTACTTTGTGATTGTATAGATGGTGCTATAGCAGTTGGTACAGTTAAAGTTGCTTCAGTAGTAGTTGCTGTTCCAGTACCTGTAGCTACACATCGATATTTGTAGGTATTCATTGTTGAAGCAGCACCAGTTATGGTAAGCGTTGCTGTAGTTGCTCCGGTATATGGCGCACCATTTGCAATGTTATTAAATCCAGAACCCGTATTTACCTGCCATTGATAACCAGTAACATTACTAGCACCAGCAGTGAAAGTAGTATTAGCTCCCGGACATATAAGTCTGTCAACAGGATTAAGTGTAATAGTCGTAGGAGTGCTTAAAAATGGCTTCCCTGAAGGCAGTGTAAGAGTAGCTGTTGAAAGATTCCAGTTTGCCTGATTCATCACAGCAGTTCTAATTTCTGCTATTGTGCTTAGTGGAGAACTCAGTAAATTGTCAAATCTTGCTACAGGAGCTGCTACATTACCGGGAAGAGTTCCTGTATAAAAAGCGCTTGTACCGCCAATAAGACCTCCAACACCTGTTTTTAAAGTGGAACTATTGGAACCGTTTGCACATCCGGTATCCCATGCAGCTGTTGTAGTTCCTGATGGGCAATAGTAAAAATGTAATCCGGCAACAAGTACAACGCCAGCGTCAGAAGGGCTGCCAGTACCTCCCTGAAATGCATAAATCTGATCTCCGGCACCAGTCAGAACAAGTCCATTTGGCATTGTTCCGTTATTTAGTGCTAGAGAACCGTTTGCGGTTAAAGTACCATTAGACTGATTATAGGTATAGGCACTTAATCCTTTTATATGCACCTCTGTTCCTGCTGGAATTGTATTGCCCACTGTCCATGTAACAGTACCTTCTAAACTACTGGCTGGCCACCAGGTAGTGTCTGAAAAATATCCTCTGTCCGTAAAACGAATTACCGTATTAGCATCAAGAGTTTTAAGGCAGACAAAACTAAATTCGTCACCTGTAGCATTGGCATAAGTGCCGTCATATCCTGTAAAAAGGATGTCACCTGCAACCAGTGTGGTCTGTGAGTTACTTAAATAACTCTGCAAAAATATCCCTAAAAATAGGGCAATATTTAAGCATTTTTTAATTTGAGAGTAAAAATGTTTCATAATAAAGTTAGTTAAATTATAAAGAGGCAAATTGTTCGCCATTTTTTATACCAAAAGCAAGCAATTTATGCCCGCTCATAAAGCCTTCTTCTGTATAAACAGTATTTATACGAAGTTGTGTATTATTGTAACATTGTATTATTAAGCCTTTGTTTTCATCTATTTCTAAAATAGTTCCCGGAGGTTTTGTACTGTTCAAGGCTGAATTGGTTTGTGAAACCTCCAATAATCGTATATTGAGACCATTCCATTGTGTATAAGCACCTTTATTCCACGGATTGCAGGCGTTAACTAATGCCTGGATTGATTTTGAGTCCTGTTTTTCCCATTGAATACTCACATCAGAGATAGTTGGTTTTTTGTAATATGCTGCTAAGTTTTCATCCTGATTAATACCTTTATCATTCATAGATAATAAGGTTAATAATTCAGGCAGAATGTAAGAAGCCAGATATGATAAACTGGTGCAAAGCATTCCATGTGTCAAATCAGTATGCAGCGGCATTGTTTTTTTCAGGATTATTTTTCCTTTATCTATTTCCTTCTCTATAGCATGTACAGATATTCCGGTTTCTTGTTTTTGTTTTCTAATCGATTCAAAAACTGGATCTGCACCACGCATTTCTGGTAAAAGTCCATAATGAAAATTATAGAACTTATTAGGATGTTTTTCAATAATTTCTCCGGGAATCTTCCAAGGGAAAGTCATTGTAAAAACATATTTTAAAGAACTGATTCGCAAAATTTCCTGAAGCTGGATATTGAGTTTTGTTTTCTCCATCCATATCAAATTTACACCTGCTTTTGTTGCAAAAACAGAGCAAAAGGCCTTTACATCTTCATTTTCTGCAGGTACACCTATCGTATGTAACCTTCCAAGACTATGTAAAGTTTGTATGGCAGGAAAAGCCATTCGGTTGTTGCATAAAATTACTATGTCGCGTATCGGATTCATGAGTCTAAACAGGCATAAGAGTTTAACCAGGAATTAGAAGGCGTATTTTGAACAGCCAGAATATGTTGATATAAACGACTGCGTTCCTCTTCTAAATCAGTAATTTCAGTTATGTTTTCTAAAATACAGTTTCCGTTTTCTTCATTTTTGGCAACTATAGCATAATACATAGGTGCTTCAGAAAAACCGGTATTTGAATTAATATGTACTTTGCCTCTTGGAGAATCAATTGTAATCTGATCTAATGACTGACCGTTTGAATTGGCAATAAACAAACCAGCTTCCCATCCTAAAAGAGAAAAAACATTTGCTTTCTGTTCGCGAATATTTCGCATCGCAGCTACAAATTCTTCGTTTTCTTTATTTTTTAAATTGGCAGACCATGGAATTGCACAGCTCCAGTTATATCCGGGATAAGAAATCTTATTCAGCCAGGATTCCTCAGCAGTAAAACCACTTCCGTAAGTTTTGCGGGAAGCTATATTTTTTATTTTTGATGATTCTCGAAAAAAATCTTCAGCCATATCCCCGCAGAAAGAAGTCAATATAGAAATATTATCATTTTGTTCCAGAAATTCCTCTAATGGACCTAAATTGAAATCAGTCTTTTTTAAAGGAGTAACATGATTATAATGTATTAATCCTCCATTATCTTCAAGGGCAGTAGCAAAAGTGTAAGGCGGACGATAACCGGCATCATAAAAAGAACAGGTAAAGGCAAAATTCTGCTCGCCTTCTTCGATGGCTTTGCGTACAATTAAACGTGAACAAAGACTATTTTCTAAGGAAATAAAATAAACATTGGATATTTTTTTCTCAAAATTTTGAAAATGATAACCGCTGTCCAGCACGATAAGTAATTTACCCGAACTTTCAAAAAGAGGCTGAATAAATTCTGCAGCTTCAGGGTTAATGTAGGCAACAACAACATCCGTATTACTAAACAGCAATTGTTCACAACAGGAATATATTTCTTTATGGTCTGCGCCAAGTCCTATACTTGCTGTTACAATTTCATGTTTTTCATCGATTCCCATTTTTTTTAGGGAAGATTTTAAACCATCCATTATATCAAAAGAGATAGAAGGGTAAATGACAGATCGAGGCAAGAGTAAAGCTATTTTCATAAATAATTTTATAGATAATTTTTAAAAACAAACTACCCATTAGAAACTCTAATGGGTATAGATTGTTAATTCCTTGAAGGAAAAATTCCCTGAAGGCATATTATATAATTAATACCTAAATAAGGCTGCTGAATTGAAATTGGCTGGTTGCTTCCGGCTACAGCTACAGTTACGGCAGGTGTTATTGGTTTTAAAGCTCCATCTGAGTTCTGGTTAGTATAAAGATTTGGTACAGACGCCAGATAAGCATTTTGAGGCGCGGCAGTATCTCCTGTATCAGCATATGCTTTTAGTGCAAATGTTCCTGTAGCAATATGATTGTGTGCAGGAAGATTTCCAAGAAGCGCAGTTACTGTATTAGTCCCACTTACTTGTCCCAGCACAAATTGAGCTATTCCTTGAGGAGTGCCAGTTCCAACGGCAGTTCTTCCCCTAAAATCAGGTAATGCAAAATTGGTAGTACCATTACCGCCGTATGTAGTGCCTAAAAGACTAAATAAGGCTTGGTTTGTACTTATATTTAGTAGTTGACCCGCACAGTAAGCCCAGTATTTTGGAGCAAAGTTAGGTGCGTATAATCGAATTTCGGATATTGTTCCTTCCATGGTTAGTTTTGGTTTAGTTTAGTTTCTAGTTGGGAAAATTCCTTCTACACAAATAATATAATAGGTTGATAGTGAAGGCTGAATGATTCCAAAAGGCTGACTCGCCCCCGCAGTTCCAACAGTGATTGATGCAGTTTCAGGTTTTAAGTTGCCATCTGGTGCTTCAGCCGTATAGGCTTTGTCTGAACCAGCTAAAATATTTCCTGTTGGTGAGGCTGTGTTTCCTGCTGCACTAGCAGTTGGAATTGTGAGTGTTCCTACGCCTGCCAAGTGAGTATGAGCCGGCATTTGAGCAGTAGTCATGGTAACAGTTTCTGTTCCTCCCAGCTGTCCAATTACTACATTTGGTAATCCGGGTCCCTGACCTGTACCTACGGGAATACGTCCCTGAAGATCTGGCAGCTTAAAAGTAGTCTGCCCGTCACCGCCATATGTTGTCCCAAGTAAAACATAAACGGCCTGATAAACATCAATACTTAATGTTGCTCCATTGCAAAACATCCACCCCCTTGGTGCAAAATTCCCGCCAAATAATCGGATTTCTCCTAAATATCCTTCCATAATAATTAGTTTCTTTAAATTGTTAGTTAAACTGTTTTTTGTTGAATAAGTATTAATTACGAGAAGGGAATATTCCTGTCAAACAAATAATAAAATTCATTCCAGTTGCAGGCTGCATAACACTAAGAGGCTGACTTAAGCCAGAGGGCGCAAGTGTGACACTAAGAGTCGACGCTTTCATACTATCAGTTCCCGGCTCTGTACTACTGTACATATTTGTTTTAGAAGCTAAAGTATTACCATTAGGAGAATTGAGATCTCCAAAATCTGGGTAAACTGGAATTGAAATCGTTGCCGTGGCAGCATGGGTGTGGCTAGGAAGATTCAAAGTTGTTAAATTTACAGTATTCGCTCCTAACATTTCCCCTGATACATACGGTGTCAAGCCTTGACCATTACCAGTTCCTACAGCCGCTCGGCCGGCAAAGTTTGGTAAACCAAAAGTAGTGGTGCCATTACCTCCATAAGTAGTTCCTAGAATAGAAAATAATGCCGTATTGCTTCGTATTGCAACGAGCTGGCCCATACAAAATGCCCAGCTCATTGGAGCAAAATTGGCGGCAAAGAGACGAATTTCTCCAATTGTTCCTTCCATAAATTTTAGTTTTAATAGGTTAATGTTAGTTATTTAGATGTATTGATAATTTGCTAGATTTGGTTGTTGTCAGAAAATTACACGACAGTTTTTTAGTACAATACTAAGTTACTGTATATAAGACTTTTAAAAACAGGTATTTTTACGTGTTTTTAAGTAAGTAAGAAATATTTTATTTTACGTGATTAAAAACAGAAATCATTACTTACTATTTATAAATTCAGCGCCTAAACTTTGATTCAGGATTAAAAGTAGAAGTGTAATGCTTTAAGAAGGAAAAATATGTCACGAAAAAGGGATTTCATGTCATGAAATCCCTTTTTTGATGTAGATAAAAATTACCTGCCGCCCAGCGATGTAGAAATGACCTATACTTAACAGTCAATAATTTTTTGTTTGATGAAATTTAAACTCCCAATAGCCAGATCTTCAGCATTGTGAGGTGAAGTCTGCCATAAAGAAACCGCTTGCTGCATTCCGGGTATTGATGAAGAAAAGTTTTCAAGTACCAGATTCCCTTCAAAATCTATGGCCTTTAAACCTTTAAAAAGATCATCCCAATTTACAGTTCCTTCTCCCGGCATACCACGGTTACTTTCGGTAATATGAAGATGTTTTAGTTTTTTCCCGGCTTCTATTATCGGATCATAAAAATTGTTTTCTTCTATATTCATATGGAAAGTATCCAAATGAAGAGCCAGATTAGCGGCATTAATTTTATTTATTAATTCCAACACATTTGAGCCTGTATTGCAAACATAACTTTCATAACGATTTATAGGTTCAATACCAATTGTAATACCAAGCTTAGCCGCATACAGAGCAGCTTCGCCCAAAACATTGACAATAATTTCTTTTTCCTGATTTGTAACCGGATTTCCGGTAAAAACACCAATTCCGCTATGCAGAACACCTCCTAAAAAAGTAGTTTCTAACTGAGCAGTTTTATCCAAAGCCTTACGAATAAGCGTTAAAGCTTCATTTGGATAAAACGGAATATGGGCTTCTTTAGGAAGATTAAGCGAACATACAACATCAAGATTATTTTCCTGAAGCTGTTTTTTTACCGTTGCAGCATCAAATTCCATATTATTTGGCAAAAGAATTTCAATCAGGTCAAAACCATTTTCAGCCGTTTTTTTGATAGCATAATGTCCTGATTCTGGAGTCCAGTTGGGAGTTATCCACGAAAGGAGGGAAGCGCCTATTTTGATTTTCATTTTTTTAATTTTTTAAAGAAAGGATAATTTTAGTTTTATAATAATTAGCGAATAATATCCTTTTTTGAAAGAACATAAGGCTGCCCAATTGTTTGCGGTTTGTAGTATTTAATGGCAAACATAAGAATCACCAAATAACATATTATAGGTAAAAGATAAGCGTAAGCCACATTAGTATTTGCCACAAAACCCATTATTGGAGGAAAAACTGCACCGCCAAACATGGCCATAACTAAAAAAGAAGAAGCTTGTTCCGTTTTGTTTCCGAGTTTTTTTAATCCGAGGCTGAAAATCGTTGGATACATTACACTTAAGAAAAAATTCAGCATAATTAAGGCGATGAATGAAAGCCAGCCAAAACTTTGAGAAATTACCAGACAAAGCGCAATGTTACATATACAATAAACAGCCAGTAATTTATTTGGAGAAATATACCGCAATAGAAAGGTTCCCATAAAACGACCAATCATCATCATAGCCATACTAAACGAAAAGTAATAGGCTACCTGATTATCGGCCAAACCTGTTTTTTCAACTCCATAATTTATAAAATAAGCCCAGGTACCACCTTGTGCTCCAATATTAAAAAACTGAGCAATAACCGCCCAGATAAAATGTCTTTGCAAATACAAAGGCGCATCTGGAACTACATTTGCATTTTCGTCGTTTGTAATTTGCTCTTCATGATTATGAGAGCCTTTAAGTTGAGGTACTTTTACAAACCAAAATAAGATGGCAATTAAAAGTATAAAACCACCAATAATCATATATAATGTTTTAACAGATTCAAGACCTTCTGCACCTTTAGAATCGAGAATAAAGAAACCACCCAGCAGCGGACCAATTATTGCACCCAAACCATTAAAAGACTGTGCAAAATTTATTCTCTGATCACTCGTACGTTCATCGCCCAGTAAAGCAACAAACGGATGCGCCACAGTTTCAAGTGTTGCAAGACCCGCCGCCAAAATAAATAATGCGATTCTAAAATAAGCGAAAGATTCATTTTGAGCAGCCGGAATAAAAAGAAACGCGCCTAATGCATAAAGAAGTAAACCTAAAATTACGCCGTTTTTATAACCGTATTTTTTCATGAATAATCCTGCCGGAATACCCATTACGGCATAAGCACCAAAAATAGACAACTGCACCAAACCAGATTCGGATTTGCTTATATGCAGTACATTTTGAAAATGTTTATTAAGAACGTCGCCCATTGTAATCGCAATTGCCCAAAAAAGAAAAAGTGAGATTACGAAAGTCAGCGTTAGAATATATTTTTTTTCTGTAAATTTAGCCTGAGACATTTTTTCAAATCATTATTAATATTATACATTTTATTTCGCCTCATTTTCTTTACGAAAAAGCTCAAAATCATTTAAATTATAATTAGGACAAGCGCCTTTTTGAGAAGTAATAAAAGCACCCAAAGCCGTTGCCTGCTTCATAATTTCTACTGGATCTTCGTTTAGAATTCTTTTCGACAGAAATCCGGCTAAAAAAGAATCACCGCTTCCTACAGTATCCTGAATTGTAACAGGAACTGCCGGAGCATCATATTTTGTATTTCCATCATAATACAAAGCACCTTTACTGCCTTTACTCACCAGAACTTCTTTAATATCAAATTTGTCCTGAATAAAATGTACCGAATCATCTTCGCTCACATAATTTTTTTTTAAAAAATCAAGAACTAAGCGCAGTTCGGCTTTGTTCATTTTTACCAAATCGGCTTTATGAAGAAGTTCATTTATAACCGAAATAGAATAGTGCGGAGGGCGAATATTAATATCAAAAACCTTAAACTTAGCGATTTCCAAAAGTTCAAAAAGCGTGTTTTTAGAAGTTTCGTTTCGGGTAATCAAACTTCCAAAAACGAAAGCCGATGCATTTGATATTTTTTCGATATAATCATTTCTAAATTCGATAAAATCCCAGGCAACTGGTTTTATAATATTATAATGCGCTTCGTTATGTTCGTCAATATGAGCAATTACAGTTCCGGTTGGATATTGATTGTCAATCTGGCTGTCCTGGGTCGAAATGTTCCAATCTGTAAGCTGGGCCAAAAGATCGGTTCCCAGTTTATCATTTCCAACACGGCTGATCATGTGCGAATCGATTCCCATTCGCATTAAATTATACGCTACATTAAACGGAGCACCGCCTGCACGTGCACCTTCCGGAAAAATATCCCAAAGTACTTCCCCATAACAATAGATCGATTTTGTATTTATTTCTTGTTTCATGATTTTTTTTTTTTTTTTGATTAAACGTTTAAGCAGAGAGGTAAATAAAAAAGTTTAGTTGTGTTTAGATTTTGTAGACTCGCCAATATGAAGTTCAGCATGTAAAATGACATTTTGTAAAGGCAGTAATTTCGTATTTATTTTTTTATCAAGCATCTGTACAGCCGTTGTTCCAATGGCCGAAAGAGGCTGTTTTACATAAGTTAAAGAAACGGGAAAAAGCTCGTAAGCTTCTGTTTCATCAAACGCGGCAACAGCAATTTCCTGCGGAATACTTACTCCTGATTTTGTCAATTTCTTAAGTCCGGAAACAGCCAGTTTATTACTCGTAAAAAAGACTGCATCAGGTTTTTCGGTATTGCTTAATATTGAATCAAGACCCGTATTAATATCCTGATCAATAGCATCTTTATCAATTAAAAGGACTTGATTTTTATGTATCTGCAAATGATTTTTTTCTAAAGTATCTAAAAATCCCTGAGTTCTTTGCAGTAAATGCTGTAATTCGGTTTTATAAGCTACAAGAAGAATATTTTTATAACCTTCATTTACAAGATGTTCTGTAACTTTTTGACTTATATTGTAATTATTAATCTGAATGCTGTCTGCTTCAATTCCAGATAAATAGCGATCAATTAAAACAAATGGGATTTTTTGTTTTTGAAGTTTTAAAAGGCATTTTTGACTGTTTTCAACGGGAGCAATAATTAATCCATCGGCCTGACGATCAGCAAACATATTGATAAGCGCTTCAAATTTTTCAGCATTTTCATCAGAACTTCCAATTAATAAAGTGTAACCCAGTTTGTTGGCTTCATCTTCAATAATTCGGGCTAACTGAGAAAAGTAAGGATTTGCAATATCGGCCACAACAAGACCAATGATATGGGTACGTTGTGTTTTAAGACTTTTGGCAATATTGTTTGGTCGGTAGTTTAGTTCTTCTGCCGCTTGTTTTACTTTATCAATTGTTTCCTTCGGAATACGACTATCAATCTTATTATTAAGAACATAAGATACAGAGGCGATAGATACGCCTGCTTTTAATGCCACATCTTTTATAGAAATTCTTTTCACGATAACGATTTCAGAGAGGCAAATATAATCAACTTAAACGTTTAAGCAATGATTTATTTTGAAATTTATAAATTAAGTGAGTTAAAAAAATCATTTTAGCAAAGCCTATATTTATGAAGAATGCTCGTCTATGATGTTTTTAACACTGCGGATAAAGGTTTCAGTGTTCTTCATTTCATTCTTAATATAAATATCATAATCAATTAAGCTAAACTGATCCAGCATATCTTTTTTTAGATACTTAATCATCGATTCAATGCTGCGGGTGTCGTTTTCGTTTTGTCTTTTTAATTCACGTTGTTTACTTTCTAAGTAGGCTAAGGTTTTTTTTAATCTTTGAATGCTTAATTTATCCACGCTGAATCTTTTAAATTTATATAACTTCTCTGCTACATACGTTTAAAATGACAATTCAGTTTGTCATCTTTTCAAAAAAATAAAATATTTTAGCCAAATATAATTAACTATTCATATAACTGATTGAAAAAGTATTAGTTATATGAATAATGAATTACATTTATTTTTTAGATTTTTTTCTTCCAAGCCAAATTAAAAGACCGGTAACAGGGAGTGTTACCGCAAAAAGACATACCAGAAAAGCAAGGATTTTAGTAGGATAACCGTAAATGCTTCCTGTATGAATAGGGTAAATTAGACGCCTTACTTTGTCGCCGTCGCTTAATTTTTCGTATGGACGGCTTTCTAAAATTTGCCCCGTATATTTATCAAAATAGGCGTTACTTGAAATATTCGGAATCGATTTTTCGAGGTTTAATTTGATAATCATGATACTGTTTATGGTATCAGATGGAATTCTAATTTGTGTATCGCCTTTGTATGGGTAAAGACTATCAGTTTTCGAAAATATATTTTGGTAGAAATACGTTTTATCAAGTTTAGGATCAACTTTGGTTGGGTTTTCAACTTTAGCCGAAGGTTTCTTTGTAGTGCCGTCAGCCAGTAAATAAATAGTACTTTCAAACCATTTAAAAGACCAGGTTAAACCCGTTAAGGAAATTATCAGTAGAAAAAGAAAAGTGTAGAAACCAAAAGTCGAGTGAAAATCCCAATTAACCCTTTTAAACGAAGCACTCCATTTTACGGTTAATCGTTGTTTTAGATTTTTTATTTTCTTCGGCCACCATAAAATGATTCCCGAAATCAGCATAAAAACAAAAATAAGACAGCTGCATCCGGTAATAAACTTTCCAACATCACCTAAAATTAAATGACGGTGTAAATCTAAAACAACCGAAAAAAAACGGCTTCGTTCCGGAGTTTTACCCAAAACCTTCCCAGTGTAAGGATCAACAGAAAAAATCTGACCCTTTTTATCCGTATCTGTTCCCGTAACAATTACCGTCCTTTCAGGATCATTAAAAGCATAAATTCGCTTGATTTTCTTAATTGAATAATTTTGCTGAATGTCTTTAATATAAAAATCAACCGTCATTTTTTTTGTTCCGATTTCCGAAACCTTATAAAATTCGGGATTTACAAACTCATCGATTTCCTCTTCAAAAACAAGAATACTTCCGGTAAGTGCTACAATAAAAACAATTAGCCCGGACGCAAGTCCGAGCCAAAGGTGTAATAAGCCAATATTTTTTTTAAACGTTTTATTCATATAAATAAGTAATTCAAAAATGTTTTCAAATATAAATAAAGCATTTATTAAAATGAATACCCTAATGTTAACAACCAGTTTGATGGCGCACCAGGAAACAAGCGAATATAATCGTAACCGCCAACCCAGTATGTTTTGTTGGTTATGTTGTTAGCATTCAGCTGAATTTTAAATTTATTGATGTTGTAATACAAAGCAGCATTAAACAAAGTATAACCCGGAATGGTCTGAGTTACAGTCTGGCTTAAGTTACGGGTAGTTACAAAATTACTTCCAAAAGCAAGACCAAAATCTTTTAAAGCACCGTTTGTAAAGTTATAACGCGTCCAGACATTTCCTTGCTGAACTGGTGTATTTGGTTTTTGTCTTCCAATTTCAGTTGCTACAGGACTTTCTGTAATGGCAGCTTCATTATAGGAATAAGCGGCAGAAATACTCCAATTACGGGTAATGTTTCCGTTTACGTCAATTTCAATACCTTTTGATTCTTCTTCACCAATAGATCGCATTAAATCTGGATTTGTTGGATCATTGGCCGGATATAAAGTATTTTTCTGCTGAATTTTAAACAAAGCTACAGTCACAAAAAGTTTTTCTTTAAACCAAGAAGATTTTCCTCCAAATTCGACCATATTGCTTTCTAACGGATCAAACGGACCTCCTGCATTTGGATTTGATAACGATGATGCGGTCTGCGGATTGTATCCTTTAACGTAAGTTCCGTATAAGTTAATGTTTGGATTCAGTGTATAAGTCAATCCAAAACGTGGAAGGAACGAATGCTGTTTAACCTTCTTTTCAGTCGTTTTTTTGTAGTTTTCTTTATCTGAATATTCGTCGTAACGAACACCAATTAAAGCCTGAAAAGCGCCAAATTTAATATGATCCTGAAGATAAATTCCATACAATGAATAATAAGTTGGGTCAAACGGACGAGCTGCATAAAAATATTTACTCATGTCTTTTAACTGCTGAGAAGCCATTGGATTTGTCAAGTCAAAATGCGCTACGTTTGGAACCGGATTTCCTTTAGAATCTAATAAATAAAGATTCTTTTTTGCCGGATCATACGTTGCAATAGAACCGTTATTGGCAGCATTTCTATATCCGGTTGCCTGCAATTGCGAACCTCCAGACGGAACTTGTTCTTGTGCATAATCATAACCGGCAATTAAATTGTGATCTAAAGCTCCCGTTTTGGCCTGATATTTAAAGAAAGCAGAAAGATTATCAATATAACGTTTACGTTTACGCTGAAATACCTGCATTTCGATTGCGGTTGGAATTGTCGATCCGTCTCCGGCAGAAGCATATTTATTTGCGCCGCGGTGTTCCAAAAGATCTTCGGTATAACCTGTACGAATGTAGGATGCCGATAATGACAAACGATCTGTAAACTGATGATTTAAAGAAGTTGTAACAATATAGGTTTCTTCATTTAAATAATCATTGGTTGAGTTTAATGAATTAGACGTTTTTGTCGAATATAAATTATTTTCATAAGTCGATTGTCCTCGGTCTAAATTACTTTTAGAACTGGTATAAATCAAATCGAAGTTTACACTGGTTTTATCATTTGGAAGAAACGAAAGAGAAGGAGCAATTACAATATTTTTGTCGAATTGTAAATCTCTAAAAGAATTAGCATTTTCATAACCTAAATTCAAACGGTATAAAAGTGATTTATCTTCGGTTAGAGGACCAGTAAAATCAGCTAAAGCTCTTAAAGTATTAAAACTTCCAGTAGAAAAACTTACGCTGTTTGCCGCCTGATCCAGCGGTTTTTTTGTAACCCTGTTTATAACTCCTCCGGGAGAAGCATTTCCAAACAAAGCAGAAGAAGGTCCTTTTAAAACTTCAACACGCTCCAAATAATTAGCAAGAGGCTGTTTCCAGAAACCTGTAGAAGTTCTCATTCCGTTCAACAACTGCGTGTTGCTTCCTCCGTTAATTCTAAAACCTCTTATCGAAATATCATCATAAAAAGTAAACTGGCTCACACCGCTGAAGTTTTTTACGACTTCGCCTACGCGGATAGAACCCTGATCTGCGATTAATTCCTTTGTAGCATAAGAAACCGCCTGAGGAAGATCTTTTAAAGCGATTTCGGTTTTCGCACCAATAAAAGATTTCGTGTTTTTATACGATTTCTCTTTTCTTCCTGTAATTTCTACAGTTTGTAAAGTATTGACATTTTCCTGTAAAACTATTGAAAGTTCAAGGTTTTCATTTTCATGCAGTTCTACCGTTTTTTCCTGTACAGAAAATCCCATTGCCGAAAAATAAACGGTATAAGTTCCTGGTGTTAGATTGTTGATTTCAAAATTTCCTTTGTCATCAGAAGTAGTGCTTTTTTTAGGGCTTTTAATAGAAATTGAAGCATAAGAGACAGCTTCATTACTCTCGGAAGTTAATTTTCCGGAGATTTTGGCATTTTGCGCCTGCCCTAAATTAAAAAAGGCAAGAAGCAAAAATAAATAAGTAAATTTCATGGTGGGCGATTATTTTAATTTAGGCTGCAAATCTATACTTATTTAGATTAATTACAAATAATTAGAATTAAATAATGAGCAGATTTTACAATAATTTTAAGAAATCTTCGCCATCAATCTTAAAATGAAATAAGCCTCTTACAAAAATTGAAAGAGGCTTATGGATTTTTTATTTTCTGATAGAAATTATAGTTTGTGAAATTACCGAAGTGATGACAAAAAATAATCCGATATAAAAGAAGATGTTAACTTCTTTACTTTCATTAAAAAACAGAAATGCCATTACAATGGCATAAACCGGTTCCAGATTAAAAGTAAGATTGACTGTAAATGCCGAAATCTTTTTTAATGATTCTGCAAACAAAACATACAATCCAACTGTACAAAATGAAGCTAAAATAATCAGATAGAAAATATCTTTTAAACTTGGTAAGATACTTTCGACAGGAAAAATATACAGATAAACCGGAAGCAATATTCCCAATCCCAAAGTACCGCCAATCATTTGATAATAGTTAATGAGTTTGCTATCGTAAATCGTTACCAATCTTTCATTAAAAATTGTATAAAGCGCAGCAAAAGCCGATGATATTACGCCTAAAATAATTCCTAATTGATAAGAAGAATCGAAATGGAAAATAAGCGCAATTCCGGCAAGGGTAAGCATACTTAGCAATAGTTCACTTGTGTTAAATTGCTTTTTATTTAGCAGGGGAGCAAACAAGGCCGTAAACAAACTGGTTAAGCAATAGGAGACCACACCAACAGAAATATTCGAATATTTAATACTGGCATAAAAAAATATCCAGTGTATTGTGATCAAAAGTCCGGCTCTTGCAATATTGAATTTTTCTCTTAGCGAAATGTCCTTCGAAATTTTAAATAATTTCAGGATTATAAATAAAATTATAGAGGAAAATAGAACTCGGTATCCAACTAAAAGGCCTTCGTTTAACGAAATAAGTTTGCCAAAAACACCAGTAAAACCGGCAAGTAGTACAGCAATGTGCAATAAAATATATGATTTTTTCATAAGATTGTCTAAACGTCTAGAAAGACGGAATTATAAATTAATTTAAAATTGACTTATAAGCATAGAAGAAAATACCGGAATAGTTTCGGTATAAAATGCAGTATAAAGTCTGATGATTAATTTATAATCGAGGAGGAGGAAGACAACCTTTCTGGCTCATAATTTTAGGAATTTGTCCAAAAATATTTAAAAACCCTAAGTATAGCAAATCCATTAACAAGATTTTAAAAGGATAAATAATCTGTTTTTATAGAATTTTTAAAAGCGATTTTATTAAAATTGAAAAAATTATTTAAAAAAAAATAAGTGTGTTTTGTACGTTTTACAAGGCTTAAAATGTATTTCATCGATTAAAAATGCTTTTAGTCGATATTTTTGTTCTTGTTTTATAAAATTAATACATATATTCGCAAAAAAAATAAGTTCATATTATAGTCAAAATACAAGTTAGGAAAGTTTCATTTTATGAAACTGATGAAAGGGATTATTCAATTTAGGTTAGAAATAAGTTTAGAATTTATTAAATGCAATTAAATCCCCAAATCATGTATATATGAAAACACTTTTACTACAAGCCGCTCTTTTTCTTTGCAGTTGTTATGCAATAGGGCAGAAAACACTCTTTATTCCCACAGAATGGAGTAATCCAAGCAATGAATTTTATAATAAAATTTCCGACTCCAGAAAGTATGAGTCGACTAACTTTGTGCTTTATTGGGGCGACAAAGTAGGTACAAATCCCGCAGCGTATGCTGATGCTTCCTTAAGATTTACGCCCAAATCTGTTGCAGATACTTTAGAACACAGTTTTAAGCGTTTTGTAACCGATTTAAAATATGTAAGCAATGCTTCAACAACCAATGTTGGGAAGTACAAAATCATAATTATGGTTATGAATACCTGGAATTCTACAGATACCAGATTAGAGGCATTTGCACACGCAAGTTCATTTAGTAATGTTATTGGCGCTATGTTTGTGCATCCTGAAGCAACACGCGACGGCGGTGCGTTATCGCATGAGTTTGCTCATACGCTTCAAATGATGATGCGTATTCAGGAAAATCCGGGTAACGGAACCGCATTTGCCGGCTACGATTGGGCGGGTCCGTTTTTTGAAGGACATGCCAATTTTATGCGCGCTCAGGCGTATCCGCAATGGGCAGAAATCGACGGAACTTTAACGAGATGGATACAAACCCGACATTTTATGTGGTCGTCAAATCGTCATCATTACACGAATTTTCATTTAATGTATTATGTACAGGAAAAAGACGGTTTTGATTTTACCCGAAGAATGTGGGCAGAGTCTAAAAATCAGGAACATCCATTAGAAACCATAAAAAGACTTAAAGGTTTTTCTCAGGAACAGCTCAACGATTATCTTTGGGGTTATGCGCAGAGACAGCCTGCATTTGATTATCCCATTCAATGGAATTCTCAAATTAATAACACCAGTAATTTTGGTAAAAAAATTAGAGAAGTACATAAATTGATCCAATCCAGAATGCCTCGTTACACAAGCAGACAATACACGCTTTTAACGAAAGTCAGCGGAACATCAGATCAATATTACACTAATAATGACTGGGCGCCGCAAGATTACGGAATGAACATTATTCCTTTATATCCAACTTGTTCAGAAACTCAAAAAAAGGTAACCATTAAATTTAAAGGTCATACAGAAGTAAATACAGCTCAGGCGGGATGGCGCTACGGGTTTGTAACGACTAAAACAGATGGAACAATTTCACGTTACAGTCCAATGTACAATTCAGATGGAGAAGCTTCTTTTACACTTGATTCCTCTTCAGAAGCTAATATTTATCTTGTAGTATTTGCTGCGCCAAAAGTGCATGTAAATTACAACATGGATGTAGGGTATACAAAACAAAGAAGATATCCTTTTGAATTGAAAATTGCAAACGCAAATCCTGAAGGATTTCAACCGGCAGCAGATTTTAGAAAATTTCTTAAAACCAACGGCCGTATTCATGCAAATGGAGGCGGATGGGTTTCAAACAGTGCCAATGTTGCCTCAAGTGTATATGTAGGACCTTATGCAATTGTAAGAAGCGGTACTATTTCAGGAAACGCCCGCATCGATGGATATGCCATGGTTGAAGGAGGAAACATCAGCGGTAATGCTATTGTAAGAGATAATGCCTGCGTTTATAATACCACATTATCCGGAAATGCAATTGTAGAAGGAAACGGCTGGATGGAAGGCGGTTCTGTAACCAGTTCTGCCAATATAAAAGGAAATGCAATGCTGTTTGCTGGAAATTTTGGAAATTCGGTTGTTGTGGGCGGTGACGCTGAAATAGGAAGCTGTTCTACAAACGGAGTTTATCTGCAATTTCCGTATTGGAGAAATGGAAGAACGGAATGTGACGGAAAA
The DNA here is from genome assembly GCF_024171645.1 of Flavobacterium sp. HSC-32F16. Lineage (GTDB taxonomy): Bacteria > Bacteroidota > Bacteroidia > Flavobacteriales > Flavobacteriaceae > Flavobacterium. The sequence goes on from NZ_JALKAC010000006.1 coordinate 329,939, forward strand.
GGTGCATCTGATGCTTCAAATATTGATATTAATCCGGCATTTACTAATTTTTCTGCTGCATCAATGGCTTTCAATGTTACACCAAGTTGTGCAACTCCAACTCTTACTGCAAGTAATCCAATTTTTGATACAAGTTATGGATTAAGTATTTTCCCAAATCCAACAGCCGGAAACTTAACCATTTCATTCGATCAGAAACAACAGGAAAAAGTCACGATTTCATTGTTTGATGCTAATGGAAGAAAGTTAGAGGTCATTACAAACCAAACGTATGAAACCGGTCAGATAGAAATTCAGTATAACTGCAGTAAATTGAATCAGGGAGTGTATGTGCTTCGTATTCAAACAGGAAAAAATATTGTAAACAAATCGTTTATAAAACAATAATTAGTTTTTAGTTTTATTTTTTACCCTGTCGATTGGTTAGGTTCGGCAGGGTTTTTTGTTTTTTGTTTGTTTCAAGTTTCATGTTTCAGGTTCCATGTTTCAAGTTTCAAACTTTGCGTTTAAACTATCTTCAAAGTAAAGCAGCCTGAAACTTGAAACCTGAAACAACTCAATATTAAAAAGTAATAAGCATATCATGCCAGACTTCTCCGCCATGAACAGAAGCCGAAATACCTAAATCTTCAAATCCGAATTTTTGGTAATATGAAATCAGATAATCTTTGCACGTAAGTGTAATTCCGGCTCGATTTTGTTCTTTAGATTTTGCAATTAAATGATGAATCAGTTTTCCGGCATAACCTTTTTTTTGATATTCAGGAGAAACAGCTAAACCAAATACAGCCTGCCATTTTTCATTTTCATTATGCAAACCGGTATTATTAAACATTTCATCAATCAGCCTTTTATTAGAAGTTACCATTCCGTTTATAAAACCCAAAATCTGCCCGTGATCTTCCAACAGCCAAAAATGCTGTGGAAAAACGTCTAATCTATTGGATATACGATGTAAGCCGGCAGCTTCATTTGGAGGGAAACAGGCATTTTCTATTTCATTAATTGCGGCTAAATCAGCAATTACAGCGTTTCTAAAATTCATAATACGTATTTTTAAATTTTTATTTCCTGCTGGTTTTTAATATGATTTCGGTGTGAAATTCCCCATTTAATCATTTCAGAAATAATAGGTCCAAATGATTGACAATAAGGTGTAGATTCGTAAATAATGGGCACTAATGCATCGCGGTCTTCAGTTCTTTTTACCAGATTATTTAGTTCCATATCTTTTAATTCCTTCGATAACATTCGCGATGTAATTCCCGGAATACTTTCCTTAATATCTTTAAATCTATTATTACCATTACAGATTGAATTTATAATAGGCAGTTTCCATTTTCCACCTAAAACATATAATGTATCCTGAAGCGCCTGAAATTCTTCTTTTTGATTTCGTGCCATATTTAAACCATATAAGTTATATAAGTAATTTTAAGTTTTTTGTTTTAGTATTAATCTCAAAAGATCATTTTAATCCTTTAATCTGTGACATTAAAAAACTTAGCGTCTTAGTGCCTTCGTGGCATTATAAACAAAAATATAAAATAAATCATAAAATTGAATAAATGTTTTTATTTACGTATTTAACTACGTAGTTTTGTTATATAAAAAAAATACTATCATGGAGCCCAAAATTAAACCTATAGAAAACCAATATTCAAATGTCATTGTTGATTTAATTTTAAATATTCAGCAAAAGGAATTTAATGTCCCAATTACCATCGAAGACCAGCCGGATCTGCTTACTATTAATGATTTTTATTATGCCAGCGGAGGAGGATTTTGGGGAGCTTTTATAAAGGAAGAATTAGTAGGAACTATCGCTTTGGTAAAATTTTCAGATACGGAAGCAGCGATAAGAAAAATGTTTGTAAAGAAAGAATTTCGAGGAAAAGAATTTTCAATCGCCCAGAAATTAGTAGAGACTTTAATTGCTTATTGCAAAGAAAACGGAATTGATGATTTATATTTGGGAACCGTTTCGATATTAGAAGCAGCATTGCGTTTTTATGAAAAAAATGATTTTGTGCGAATTCAGAAAGAAGAGCTTCCGGAAGCATTTCCTTTAATGGCGCCGGACAATGTTTTCTGTCATTTAACTTTAAAGAAATAAAGATGAACATTATAGACGAATCAGGAATACTGGCACTCTCCACACGATTGCAGCGATTGAGTGAACAATTGCGAAAAGACGGTGCCTTGTTTTATAAGTCATACGGAATCGATTTTGAACCCAAATGGTTTCCCGTAATTTATACTTTATACCACAAAGAAATTCTGAGTGTGGTTGAAATTGCGAACGAAATCGGTTACACGCATCCGTCAACCATAAGCTTGTTGAAAGAACTGGAAAAACAAAAACTGATTCGCTCTAAAAAAGATAAAATCGACGAGCGTAAAAGACTCATTCAGCTTACGGCAAAAGGTCAGGAACTAATCGAACAAATGAAACCCGTTTGGGATGTTATGACAAAAGTTCTTAGCGATATTACTGATAATCAGAATAATCTGCTTCAGGCTATTAATGAAGCCGAAAATAAAATTTTGCATCAGAGTTTTTTGCAGCGTGCGTTGCAGTTGAAGAGTGAGGGAGAAAAATAATTTTGTATAGAATTAAGATTCACTATTATGGATAAAGAAGAGAAAAAAATAAATGTAATACAAATGTCTAAAGAAACGAGAGAAAGACTTGCTGAAATTATGGATGAAGTAAAAGGGAAAGATTTATTTCCTGAAAAAACTGCACTTGTAGAAAAAACATTGCAAGATGTGAAATTACCAATTTAATTTTTATTTTAAAAATAAATGAAAGCGATCTTAAAAGGATCGCTTTTTTGTTGAAATTTGAATATTATTATAAAATACTATATTCATTGAAAAAAATACCCATATACAATCAAAGTCCGGAAGCTGTTGGCGGTATTTTTATTGCCTATCATTCTGCCGATGACCTCGCTAATTTTGACACTAAATTAGAGGCGCACCGCGATGATTTTTTTATATTTTTTGTACTCACAAAAGGGCAGGCCACCCTTAAATGTGATATGATTGATATTGAAATAAATGAAACAAATGTATTGATGATAAAACCACTTCAAATCCATCAAGGACAAGATGGTACTATTGATGCGGCGGGATATTATATTGGTGCGGCACCTTTTCTTATTCCTAATAATTGTATGGAGGTTTTTCAGAGTTTAAAAATTTCAGAGCAGCTTAATACGATAGATATTGATAAACAAGAAGAACTATTAGATACCATTCAATTACTGCATCGTTCCTTTACAAGTAACAATCCCAATAAAACACAAATTATTAATGGTCTTTTTAATGCCTTGATTTATCATTTTGCCAACATTTATGCGGAATCAAAGAATCCCGTAAAAGAAATAAAAAATCAGTCGGCAGTTATTTATGCCAATTTCAAAAAGCTCATTTCAGACCGTACATTTTTAGAAAGTCCGTCTTATTTTGCAAAGAAATTAAATATTACTACTTCACATTTAAATGATTGTGTCAATGCTTCTTCAGGTAAATCAGTTACATATTGGCTTCAAAATGCTATGATTACCGAAGCACAAAGACTACTTTATTATACCGAAAGCGAAGTAAAAGAAATTGCTTTTGCGCTTGGCTTTGAAGATCATACTTACTTTTCAAGATTATTTAAAAAAATCACTAAACAAACCCCTCTTTCATTTCGTAAAAAATTCCGCGAATAGTCCAATCATTGCCTTTTATTATTCAATGTCTTTTCAGGCTTTTATTTTCAACTTTGAATTGAATTTTAAAATCTGAAAATCATGAATTCAATGCCCAAAATTATTGGTGATTTTATGGAAATGGCGTTTACCAATAAAATCTGCAAAGTAAACGTTACGACTATAGAAACTCCAAGTCCTAATATCAAAATAATCAATTTTAAAGGTACTTTTCCGCATGTTAAATTTAAACTGGGACAAGCAGTTGTAATTAGAATTAACGAAACCAATTATCGCAACTACACTCCAAGTAAGTGGAATAGTGAAACCGGAACATTTGAAATAATCTTTCACATCCACCACAACGGTCCCGGAAGCGCATTTATTAATAACCTAAAAACAAATGATCAAATTACGGTGGGTCTGCCAAGAGGTTTTAAGATTTTTAATAAAGAATCAAAATATCATTTTTTCTTTGGAGATGAAACCTGCATAAGCGTTTTTAAAAGCATGAAAGACGAAATTAACCGAACCGAAAATAATTATTTAGGAATTTTAGAATTAGATGAACTTTCTGTAGATATTCCTGAAAAGTTAGGTTTGAATGTAGATATTGTTCCAAAATCAATCCGCAAAGCAGAATCTGCAATAAAATCGCTTTATAATTTAGATAAAGAAATCTGGGATTTATGGAAAGATGGTTATTTCTATTTAATGGGAAATGCCAAATCTATTCAGGCATTTCGAAAAGCATTGAGAGAAAAAGGCGTTTCAAATAAAAATATCCATACACAGCCATATTGGGCAGAAGGAAAAGTTGGACTTTAATTTATAATACCGATACATATAAAAAGCGATCTATTAGGATCGCTTTTTTGTTAAAATTATTTGATTTGATAATGATATTCAGGAATGATAAACTCAACATGCTCCAAAAACTACTCCATTTGAATTTACTTCATTCCTAAACCTCATTTTATATATGTACGATAAAAGCTATATTACGGATTTACAGCTAATGTTAAAGTTTTACAAATACTTTTATATGCGGCAACTTTGTCAAAAATCAAAACTTTGCCAAAAATTTACTGAAAGGATATAAAAGATTTAAATCCCAAAAGAAAACCATCTGAAAAAGGAAAAAAAACTTAGTACCTTAGCATCTCAGTATCTTAGAAACTCTAACAATGACGATCCAGCAGTTAAAATATATAGTAGCTTTAGATGACGAACGACATTTTGCAAGAGCGGCCGAAGTCTGTATGGTGACCCAGCCCGGATTGACCATTCAGCTCAAAAATCTGGAAGAAGAAATCGGAATCAAGATTTTTGACCGAAATAAAGTGCCTTTAACGCCAACCATTCTTGGAACTGAAATAATCAACAAAGCCAGAAAAATTCTTCGTGAAGCAGATGAAATCCGCGATTTTGTGGTTAATGAAAAAAACCTTCTGGAAGGCGAGTTGAAGCTTGGCATCATCTCCACTTTGTCACCTTATTTGATTCCGTTGTTTATTAATGCCATGAAAGAAGCGGCCCCAAAAGTGCATTTCATTATCAAAGAAGGCTATACCGGACATTTAATGAGAGATCTGGAAATAGGCGCAATTGATGTGGCTATTATGGCAACACCAACAGGAAATCCCAATTTAATTGAACATGTTATTTTTAAAGAACCTTTTGTAGCTTATTTGAATGAATCGCACCCAATGGCAAAGGAAGACTTTTACGAACTCCAACCCGGAGATAAAACCGAACTGCTGCTGCTTCATCACGAATATTGTTACAATGCCCAGCTTCTGGATATCTGCGGATTAAAATCATCTGATAAAATAAAGGAACAGTTTACGTATGATATCAATTCAATAGAAACCTTAAAAAATCTCGTTCGAGCACATTTAGGTTTTGCGATTATTCCGCAGCTTTCCATTTTAAACGAAGCACATTCGGAACTTTTTAAGCCTTTTAAAGAACCCATTCCGGTAAGGGAAATCAGTTTAGTAGTTTCAGATTCTTTTTCGAAGAAATTATTATTAGAAAAAATGAACGAAGCCGTTTGGAACTGCCTTCCGGATGCACTCAAAAAAGATTTCGCATACAAAAAAATACGCTGGAACGATTCGCCGTATTTTGTAAAAGCGATTAGTAAAGTTTCTTAGAAGTAAATTCCAATAAAAAAAATCCAAATTCCAATTTTGTTAAGACTTGAAATTTGGAATTTTTTTGTCATTCCGAGGAACGAGACCCGAGCGATAGCGAACAGACGAAGTAAATCGCACAAGAAACTCCACACAGATTGTCGCCAATCTTTATCGAATTACTAGTGCGATTTACTTACGTCGAAATGACAAGATTATGTAAATTTAAAATTCCAAATCCCGTTTGGAATTTGGAATTTTAAAAATTTGGAATTTATTTTTTCGAAGCTGCAATAATCACATCAGCAACTTTTGCCGGTTGAGAAATAAAAACCACATGGCTTCCTTTTATTTCAGTAATTTTTGTGTTCGAACGTTTGTACATTGCATGCTGAATACTTGGCACAATACTTTTATCTTCAGTTGCTACGATTCCGTACGAAGGTTTAGTTCTCCATGCAGCCTTTGTAATTGGCGTTCCAAAACCATTTGCATAAAAAGCACCTTGTGAAGCAAACATAAAATCAGCATCCTCTTTGCTTAAATCACCTGCAAAACCAGCGTGAAATTTAGCTTTGTCATAATAAGCAATACCTTTATCATCTGGAGCCAATACACCATTTTCCGGAGCTGGAGGCGCAGTTTGTAACCATTGAATAGAGTTTTCTCCGTTATCAGGCTGTAAAGCGGCAACATAAACAAGAGCTGCAACTTTTGGGTGATTTCCGGCTTCAGTAATTACAGTTCCACCCCATGAATGTCCAACTAGAATGGTTGGTCCGTCTTGTTTGTCTAAAGCCAAGTTTGTTGCTTTAACATCATCTGCCAAAGAGCTTAACGGATTTTGAACAATGGTTACATTATATCCTTTTTTAGTTAAAATCTGGTACAAACCTTTCCATCCGGAACCGTCTGCGAAAGCACCGTGTACTAATACTACATTCTTAATTTGTGGAGCAGTTTGTGCGTTTACATTTGCTGATGTAAATACTAAACTAAAGAGTATTGCTGCGAATGCTAAAAAGCTTTTAATTGTTTTCATTTTATTTAAATTTTAAAGTGTTGTTTTTAATTGTTGTGTTGTTTTTATTTTATTTGAAAATTCAACACAATCTTGTCATTTCGACGGAGGAGACCCGAGCGATAACGAACAGACGAAGTAAATCGCACTAGTTGATCCGTACAGTATGTCCCCAATCTTTGTAGAATTTCTTTTGTGATTCTTCGTTCCTCAGAATGACAAGATTGCGTTGAAATTTTATTATTTTAGAAATTAATTCAACGTTACCGCCAAAGTAATTTCAGTATTCAATAATTTCGAAATTGGACAAATTTCTTTTGCTTTTTGAGCGGCTTTTTGAAAATCTTCCTCAGAGATTCCAGGAACTTTTCCGGTTAACTCTAATTGAATTAAAGTAATTGTACCGTCTTCAAAAGTTACTTTTGCAGTTGTATCTAAATCTTCCGGAATAAAACCAGCTTCAGATAATAAAAAGCTTAACTGCATGGTGAAACATCCTGAATGTGCCGCTGCGATTAATTCTTCAGGGTTTGTTCCAACACCTTGTTCGAAACGAGTTTTAAAAGATAATTGTGCATTATCTAAAGTTGTACTTTGAGTACTAATAGTACCTTTTCCTTCCATTCCTGTACCTTTCCAGTTTGCGTTTGCTCTTCTTGTAAATTTCATGATTTCTATTTTTTAAAGTTATTTTTTAAGAGGATCAAATCATTTGTTTGATTTTGATGAGACAAATTTATGGCGATGCTATTTATTAATCAAATTAATAATTTTTTATGCTTATAAAAATAATTTATAATTATAGGTTTTACAGGGCTGGATCAAAAGGTTAGATTATAATTTTTTTTCAGATAAATTTTAAATCTAAAAAGAAAAGAGATTATTTCTCTGTTTTTTTGGTTTCAAGTTAGAATTTGAAACCAAGTAAATGGCTGAATAATAGTTTTATATGTTTTGCCAATTTAATTTTATCAGAAACAATTTTACAGTAATACCCCAGAGAATAAATTTTTAATGAATAATCTAACTTTTAAATTTATGAAAAAAGCTTTTCTAATAATTGTAGTGTGTTTGAGTATAGTTTTATTCTCCTGCAAAAAAGATAAAGATACAGATCAAACAAATCCCGAAGCTGTAAAGTCTGATACTGCCGACGCTGTATTTGCAGATAACGGCTGGCCTCGCGAAGCTGAAAACAACGGAACAAAACTCGTTTATTATCAGCCTCAGGTAGATGACTGGAAAGATTATAAAGAAATCACAGCCCGACTGGCTTTTTCTTTAACTCCAAAAGATGGCAAACAGGTTTTGGGCGTAGCTTCTTTAAAAGCCGAAACATTGGTAGATAAAGACAACCGAAGCGCGTTTATTAAAAACCTTCAGGTAACTGATGTGCGTTTTCCTGCTCTCGATGAAAAGAAAGTTCCCGAAATGGAAAAACTCTTTAAAGAAACGCTGCCTGTAAGCGGAGATCCAATTTCTGTAGATCGTATTCTGGCAGATTTAGGTCAGACCAAAAGTCCTGCAAAAGGAATTGTGGCTAAAAACGATCCTCCTGCCATTTTTTACAGCACCAATCCTGCTGTTTTATTGATTGTGCAGGGAGAGCCGGTTTTAGTGCCCGTAGAAAAAACAGATATACAATATGTAGTCAATACAAACTGGGATTTATTTTTTGATAAAACTTCTAAAGATTATTATCTGCTGGCTGAGAATATCTGGCTGACTTCAAAAAAAATAGAAGGAAAATGGACAAAAACTGCCAAACTACCTTCGGGATTAATTAACCTGCCTTCGGGACAGAATTTTGATGATGTCAAAAAGATGATTCCGCCTCCTTCAACGGGAACGGTGCCTGAAGTTTTCTACAGCAATAAACCCGCTGAATTGATTGCCGTAAACGGAACTCCTAAATTTATTAAAATTGCAGGAACGAAATTATTATACATTGACAATACCGAAAATGATGTTTTTGCCGATGAAGGCGATGGTCAATATTATGTATTATTATCCGGAAGATGGTTTAAATCGAAAGACTTAACCGGCCCGTGGACGTATGCCGGAAATAATCTTCCTGCTGATTTTGCTAAAATCCCTAAAGATTCGCCACGTGCCAATGTATTATCGTCTGTTCCCGGAACGCAGGAAGCCAAAGACGCCGTTATGCTGGCACAAGTTCCCACAACTGCCATTTTAAAGAAATCTGATGCCGAAGCCAAAGTAAAAGTTACCTATGACGGAGCACCGCAGTTTAAACCAATTGAAGGAACAAAAATGCAATATGCGAGCAATACGCAGGAGAAAATTATAAAAGTAGGCGATTTGTATTATTTGTGTTTTCAGGCCGTTTGGTTTATGTCGACAAGTCCTAACGGACCTTGGAAAACTTGTGATTCTGTTCCGAAAGAAATTTATACCATTCCGCCGAGTTCTCCGGTTTATAATGTAACCTATGTTACGCAAACCACAACCGATACAGCTGTCGAAAGCAGTTCAACAGCAGGATATTTAGGTGCTTTTATTATTGGTGCTACCGTAGGCGCTATATTAACGTATGGCACAGGATGGTATTATCCGCCTTATGTGTATTATGGCGGATTATATCCCATTTATCGTCCGTGGCCTTATGCGTATGGAGCAGGAGCAGTTTACAATCCGTGGACGGGTGGTTATGCTGTCGGAAGACGTGTTTACGGACCTTATGGTGCTGCAGGAACTTCGGCCTGGTATAATCCCGCAACGGGTAGATACGGACGTTCTGCAAGTGTTCAGGGTTGGTATGGCGGTCGAACTGCCGCAAGTACTTACAATCCGTGGACTGGAAATTACGCCAGAACCAATCAAGGGCATAATGCCTATGCGCAATGGGGACATTCTGCTGCTACAAATGGCAATCAATGGGTGCAGACAGGACACGTTACAACCCGACGAGGAACGGCAATTGGTTATGAAACTTCGGGAGGAAATAAAGGTGTAATTACACATAACCGAAACGGAGGAACCACGATTCATACTAACAATAATGTATACGCAGGTCACGACGGACATGTGTATAAAAAAGATGCTAACGGAAACTGGAGTCATTATAATAACGGAAACGGCGGCTGGTCGCAAGCAGGAACTTTAGGTTCGTCAAGCAAATCTGGCGGAGCTGCTGAACGTAATAAACCAAATCAGGGATTGGGAGCAAATGGAGCAGGAGAGAAGATTCAGCGTGATAACCTGCCGAAACCGGAACAAAACTTAGGCGGCGAAACCCGATTAGGCGACAGAGCCCAACGCGATAATTTCCCAAAAGCAGATCAAACCCTAGGACAACCTAATAAACCACTAGGCGAAGCTGGACGTCCAGATATTACAAACGATCTCGATCGCTCCGCTTTATCCAGAGATCGCGGAGAATCTCAAACCCGAAACTTTCAAAACTTCCAGCATCAAGGTGGTTTAGGCGGTGGAGGTTTTAGAGGCGGCGGCTTTAGAGGAAGAAGATAAATAAAAGTAAAAGGTTGATTATAATAGGAAAATCAGGAATGGTAGTGATATTGCCAGACCTGATTTTTTTTGTTTTTATTGTTTCAAGTTTCAAGTTTCAAGTTTCGCCAATCTTTGTCATTTCGAGGAACGAGACTCGAGCGAAAGCGAACAGGCGAAGCAAATCGCACTAGAAACTCTACAAAGATTGGCGACATTTATTAAAAAGACCAATTTAAAAATCCCAAATCCCAACGCAATCTTGTCATTTCGACGGAGGAGACTCGAGCGATAGCGAACAGGCGAAGCAAATCTTCGCAAGTAACTCTACAAAGATAAGCGCCAATCTTTGTCGATATACGAGTGCGATTTCTCCTCCGTCGAAATGACAATACTATGAAAACTTGAAACATAAAACCTGAAACCTGAAACTCTGAAACAAAACAAATTCCTATATTTAAAATTCAAAAAATCAGACAGATGAACTATAACAAACTTTTACCTTGCCTTTTATTTGCAGTGCAAATAGCATTAGGACAAACCAACCCGGATATTAGTTTAAAACAATTAAGCAAACAGCATCAGTTTGCTAAAATGGATAGTCTGAACAATAAGGAAAAAGGCAAAGACTATTATTTCTATAAAGGATTATATGCCAATGTCTGCAATAAACCCAAGTTGTCAAACCTGTATTTAGACAGTTTGAAAAACAACGAACTGACCAATAGTTACGAATTTGCGAAACTGAAAAATGATAACTATATCAAACTCTTTAATTACAATTTGGCTTATACGGCTTCTAAAGTTTTAACCCTTAAATTTCAAAAACAGTATACCGAAGACGAACTTCAGGACGAATTAAACACACAGCGAATCTGGCAGACTTTACGCAATACACGTGCGCAGACAATTGATAAATTTTCGACCATTTCGCTTGCTGCAATAAAAGACAAAGCGGGTTTAATTACAACAGAAGTTAAAGCAAATAAAACGCAGTCCAGTTTTGTTTTTGATACCGGAGCGGGAATTAGCTGTATTACCGAAAGTGTTGCAAAGAAAATGGGAGTTAAAATCTTGCCGGATAATAACATTTCGGTGGCGAGTTTTACGGGACAAAAAAACAAAGTTCGTATAGGCGTAGCACCCGAAATTAATTTAGGAGAATTGAAAATCCATAATGCCGTGTTTTTAGTATATCCTGATAAGGCTTTTACATTTGCAGACGGCGCTTATGTCATTAACGGAATTATTGGTTTTCCTATAGTAAAAGAGTTAGGAACGATTACGATTGAAAAAGATAAACTTACCTTTTCTAAAGATTTAGAGACCAATACAACCGAAAAAAACTTATTTGTAGACGAACTCAGAGCCATTGTAATGCTCACGTATAAAGGCAAAACCCTGCCGTTTAATTTTGACAGCGGAGCAAAAGAAAGTCTTTTCAACAAAGCATTTTACGAAACCTTCAAAACTGATATTGATCGCATTGGTACTTTAGAAACGTCTAAATCCTCCAGCGCGGGTGCAGCAGTGGTTTCCACAGAAGTTTTGGTTTTAAAAGACCAGCAAATCTATCTTGGAAAAAAACGAATCCAACTCCCAAAAATGGAAATCGATCAAAAAGATTATGGCATTTTTGGCGAAGTAAATTTTGGAAATATTGGGCAAGATGTATTGGGACAGTTTGAAAAGGTTGTGATTAGTTTTGATGGGAATTATTTGAGGTTGAAGGAATAGTTCTTTTGAATTTTCTTTTGATGATGCTTATTTGGGTTTTAGGAAAATCACAGAATTTTTTCAGGCTCAAAATAAGTTTCGATATTTTTTAACTTCCATTGGTAATTTTGATTCCAATATTTTTTGATTTACTGTTTTTCCTTTTGAATCTATTTTAAAGCAAAAATTGATATATCCATTTCCAACAGTTGAGTATGAAAAGTTGTATGTTTCAAAAATCAAAACTTTAAAATTACCTTTTTCAATAAGACTTATTTTGTTGGGGATTAAATTGCTAAAATTTGAATTTCTAAAATCTTTAATAATTTTATTATTTATCTTAAATACTGTATTCTGATTAGTATTTATCGCATTTTTAATTTCATCTCCTATTTTTTGATCTAAGCATTTTTGGGTAACTATATCTTCAGTCTTAATAAGAACATGGAAATCAACATTTTCTAGCTTTTCATGTACCTTAAAAATACTTACCGAATCATTAATCGAAATTCTGCAAGGCTCAATCTTCTTTTGAGTTAAAATATAGTTTTCAGCTTTATTTTGGGAATGAATTAAGTTCACAAAAAAGCTGAATAATAATATTAATGTTTTTTTCATAAGTAAACTGTAAATCTATTTTTAGGATAATGTACTTAGGGATAAAAACTTTAATAATTTTTCCCTAAAAGACAGCCTTTCATTGTTAGGGTTAATAATAATTTTCCCATACACAAAACATTCCACTTTTAATTTATTGTAATCTTTACCTGTAGCTCTTTCATACAGACTAGCAAATTCATTTTCAGCATTAAAATGTGTAATGGGGATATGCTATTTGACATCATAAGCAAACATTTTGTCTGAACCGCATCTCTTACATATTAAGAACTCTTTATCAGAAGTAATTTCATCTTTTTTATTTATTAAAGAAAAAAGTTGAGACTTTGTTAGTTTTCTCTTATACTCAATATATTTCAATATATCTGTTTGTGTCGTTTTTACATAAGTTGGAACCTTAAATTTAAAAAAATACGCAAGTTCTTTATCAGTTAATTGATTTAAAATATATTCTATTTTTTCATTCATAAGTTACCAATAGTTTTTTTGTTTAATCAAGGACTTATTCTTAACTCAAGGAGGCTTTAAAGAATCATTAACGTAGTTTAATTTTTTAAGTTTTTTTTATTTTCCTTTATTAATTCATTAAAGGGATCAACTTAATTGTATCTCCAAATTTTAAATTAAAGTTTTTAAAATCTCCTTTTCTTAATCTATTTACCAGGACACCCTATTCCAGCTTTATTCCATATTTGTTCATCTAACAAAACACCATTTTTATCATATTTTCTAATCTCGGTTTTGTCAGGAGTTTCAATTGTTATTTTTTTTTCACCATTTGCTGTAATCATTATTACTTCAATAGTGTCTCCACAATAATAAACATCACTATCGGTAATTAGATTATCTGTTGAATCGTATTTAGTAGCTTTATATATAAATTCATCTCTAACGAGGTATTTAGTTGTAAATATTTCACCACGCTTTATAAACTTTTCATCAAGTTTTCCGTCAATTTTGTCAGCCTTATTTACTGAAAATTTTGTAAAAAAATCATCGTATTTAATTATATAATTCCCTTCTTTTAATATTGTGTCTCGGGCAAGATCATAGCGGTTTTTATATTTAGTGGCTAGAACAGAAAATTTAAAAGTTACTGAATTAGGTTTAACCTGAAAATTCTCTTTATTTAGAGGTAAATAGTCAATATTTTTTTCTTGAGAGAAAACGAACTGTTGTATTAAAAACACAAAGGCAATTATAAATTTCATATTTTATAGTCTAATTCATTTTGCAAAATATGTTGCTATATTTTGCTGAATTGTTGTTGTTAATTCTGTTTAGTAGCACGATAAATTTTAGGCAGCCCTTTTCATACAGATAGCGCCAGCAGGGATTTAAAATAGCAATTATTTTTTGTCTCTGAGATCTATCCTTTTTTTTAAATTTGTTTTGTAATATTTTTCCATTTGTTTTCGATTCATATTTTTAATGGTGTCAAATACATCAATATAGATTTGTTCATCACTATTAAATCTTGTTTCAATAAACATTGGCATTCCTAAATTTCTATTATCATAGAAGTAGATATTAAATCTTTTATTTTTGTCTGCTTTATACAAACTATCAATTATTTTTTTATTTATGGGAACATTAAGAGTTTCTGATAAAAATTTAAATTGTTCGCTATAATCATTATAATCAAGTTCACTAAAATTAAATTTACAATGTAATTTCTCTTCGATAAATTGATGTCTTTTGTAATAGTAAAAAGTCCTGCTAAAAAAGGGGAAAATACTCGCCCTATATTTAAGCTGTAGATTATTAAAAGATTCTACATATTCATTATAATAAATATGACTCAATTCTAAGCCAGTAGTATTATAAGATAAGTAACTAATATTTCCGCTATTTTCATCATCAAATGAATTTAGTCGAATCATTTTCAATCTATTGTTTTTAATTTCAATTTTATAAGGGATGTATACGTTGATGACCTTTTCCCAGTCTTCATTTAGATCTACACGAAACTTTATTGGAACATTAGTTGCTCTTTCTTCTTTTATTGTAATTGGTTTTTTAAAATAATTCCACATTATTACAATTAAAAAGCAAGTTATAATAGCGATTAAAGTCTTTTTGTATTTTTTCATATCTACCAATTAATTTTTTTGTTCACATAAAAAAAACTACCATCCTTTTTCATTGTTGTAAAATGAATAGAATCACTAATCTTATTAAGTTCTTGAATAAACATCTTGTTTTCTTTCCTAAACTTATCATAAGATACCAGTTTTATAGTGTTGTTAGATTTTAAACTATCTAGAGATTTATGAATGTTGTATTTTTTTAATAATTGTAGAGCGTCTTTTTTAGAAATTAAATGATTTCTTTCTTTTATAATAATTGTAACTTTTTCTTTAAATGACTTTTCAAAATTTAATTCTAATATTTCTCTTTTTAAATTTCTCTTGTCATATACTTGATAATCAATGTGATTTTGGTTTAGAATTATGTTATTAACCTTATAAAGCCAAGTCATATAATAAATATAAGAATTGATCTTTATTTCATATTCAGTAGGAATACTTATACGGAAGCTATCCTTTATTTTATTCCGATCCATATAGTTATTTTCAATAGTTACAATTTCTTTAGAGGTAATTTGTTTAATTTCGATTGGATATTTCGATTCACATGAAATTAATAAAGCGAATAGTATAATGAGTATAATATTTTGTTTCATGACTAATTAGTTTATAAAAATAGTTTCTATATATCTCATTAGTTTGTCTATTTTTTTTATCATTTTTTTTGTTTTAAAAGCGTCATATAAAAAACATGTCTATTGAAGCATTTTCCTGTAGGCTTGCATCCGTATTTTTTTAAAGTATCTGATTTATATTCTTTTTTAGAAATTAATAAATCATTACAATTTGAAAACGAGAACATACCATCTTTATCTGTAACAGTATATTTTTTTTGATTTATAAAATCTTTTACTAAAACGCCTTCTATTGGTAAATTAGAATTTATATCTTTAATATATCCATATTGTTTTCTATTTATAGAAAGCAATATTATTCCAAGTAAAACTATTCCAATTAGGCACAAAACTTTTTTTTTCATTCAAATTAATTTTAAGTTTAATCAGCCAAACTCTCGTCAGAAGGGAAACTTTTATTCTGATCTTTTCATAAAAATTGAGTCTCGTTTATACAAATCATTTGAGTTTCCATATATTTCAATTGTATCTGTCAAATAACCTTGCTTTTTTAAAAGAATTAAATTACCCAAATTATGAGATTCCATTCCCATAGTCAGTTTGGTTTGTTTGCTTACTTCAAAATAACCTTTTACAGAGGACATAGTAATAACGATATGTTTTCCATCTAATAATTGTACTACTTCTACACTTTTAACTGGAGTTTTTAAAACTGAATCGTATATATAACATTTCATTTCTACTCTTTGGGTATCTTTGACACATGACATAAATAATAATACTAATATTAATAGATTTATTTTTTTTTATTTTAAGTTTATTTTGTTAATCCCGATAGCGAGGATTTGCAATCCGTGCCCTCAAAGATTGGTTTATAATTTGTTTTAGTGATCTTTATTGTGTCAAACTGTTGCGGGCACGGATTGCAAATCCGCGCGATCGTTGCGGAGATAAATCTGCGCGATCGGGACTGACCTGCATTTAAGTAAATTTCAAGTCTTTCTAGACTAACTTTATTATTTTTATCATATACAACCTCTAAGTGGTGAAAAGTATATTTAGATTTTCAATACTTTCTACTATTTATAAGTTCCAGCATCTTTTCTTCTTTCAAGTCTCTTTCAAAATTAAATGAACCTTCAATAAAATAAGAATCAAAACCAAATTCATTTTTAAATTTTGTTGCTTTCAAAGCGGGCTGATAAATTAAATTATAATTTGTTTTGAGAGTTTTTGTAAGCCATTTTTTCTTGTAACTTCCATACTTATTGGTTCTGTAATCTTCAACAATTGTGATTGTATCTTGTTTTACAATTCCAACATTACAATCATACCATTCTTTACGAGGAGTTTTCTCGTAACGTGTGTTTTTGATAGTTTTATTTTCTAATTTAAAAGCTCCTAAAAAAATCAATTCCAATCTTCTCTTTATTTCTATTTTTCCATTTTCTGGTTCTGTCAAGAACGCACTTCCATTTTTATTTGTTTCTGCTACATATAATTCGCCATTATCTGCATAAACACAGAAAGTAATAACTTTGCTACCACCTTGATATACATATACTTTATTGGCTTTTAGATTCGGATTTTTCATTATTAAATTCTTTGTTTCATCATTTAAAAAATCTGAGTAATATTTAGAATATATAGTATCATTTTTTTCATATTGGATATTACGTGTACTTAAATATTTTTTAAATGCATTTTCTAATTGTAAATCTTTTTTTGAAGAACCACAACTTATAATAAAGAAAAGAGAAACTAAAAGGGAAACTATTTTATTTGTTTTTATGTGCATCGTTTTTAAATTTTTCTTCTAATAAATAAAATTCCTTTAATAATTTTCCTCGTTCAGACTGTCCTGCATTTAGGTAATTTTCAAGTCTTTCTGGACTAACTTTATTATTTTTATCATATACAACCTCTAGGTGGTGAAAAGTAGGTATGGTTTTTAATTTATTACTTATATCGTAATTAAACTTGTCTTTTTTGTATGCTTCTAGGTCTTTTTGTTGTTGTAATTTAGCCTTTTCATATTCTTCATCAGTTGTATATTTTGATTTCTCAGGGGGCTCAGGTTTTTTTGGTTTATCCTGAGTAGGATTGTTTTTTAGTTGATTACTTATATCGTAATTCATCTTATCAATTTCATACTTTTTTAGATCCTCTTGATATTCTATTTTCTTTTCATTGAATTCCGATTCCCTTTGAAAATATGACCTTATTGGCTCCTTTGGTTCTTTCGGTTTTTCAGGAAAAGCAATGCTGTCGTGCATGGCATTAGTAGGCCAGAATGTACCATAACCATGTCTGGTTTCTGTAGTAAGGTTTCCAAAAGCATCTGTCAACGAAAAGGTTTCCTGACCACGGTTCAGCAATACATCAAACAATTGCTGGTAATCATAGTTTTGTTTACCTATCATTTTATCTAGATTGAACGGATTTTTATTGTTCGATTTTCCGTAATACATATCAACAGCGTATGCGGCAAGGATAGAGCTAGGTAAATTTTCCTGCATATTGATTCCTGCAGACCAATATTGGTCTGATCCCGATAGCGCGGATTTGCAATCCGTGCCCTCAAAGATTGGTTTATAATTTGTTTTAGTGATCTTTATTGTGTCAAACTGTTGCGGGCACGGATTGCAAATCCACGCGATCGTTGCGGAGATAAATCTGCGCGATCGGGATATTTATTATTTTGTTTTTCTTACCAATTGATTTTTTTTACAACATAAAAATTTTCTTTTTCGCCTCTTACAGCTTTAAAGTGAATAGAATCTTTAACTTTTTCAAAATCATCAATCAATATTTTGTTTTCCTTTCTAAATTTATCGTATGTTACTAATTTTATTGTATCTCCAAATTTCAAATTATCCAACGACCGATTCTGATTATATTTTCTTAATAGTTTTCTAGCGTCAGTTTTTGAAATTAAGTGATTTCGTTCTTTAATGATTATACCAATTGGTTTGTCTATTAATGATTTATCAGAATCTAATTGATAGATTGGTTTTGTTTTGTTTTGCTTTTTATAAACTTGATAGTCTATTACATCATCCCATAAGGTTTTATTATTAATCCTAAAAAGCCAAACAACATAGTCAACAGTAGAATTCATTGTAACTTTAAATTCAACTGGAATCGATATTACAACGCTGTCTTTTATGAATGGGTTTTTTAAATTAGGTAATATTGTAACAACTTCTTTCGAAATTATTTGTTCAACAATAATTGGCTCTTTCTGTTGGCAAGAAAAGAGTGTTAGTATTATTAAAATATATTTATATATGTATTTCATAATTTCATTCTAATTGTTTATAAAAACTGAATCTATGTATGTTATATATTCGTCAACACCTGTTTTTTTTATTTTATAGTAAAAAAGAGTATATGGAAATATCATTTCATTATAATTATTTTTTATCCATTGATTTTCATACATTTTTTTAAACTCTCAAGACTTTTAATTTTTCCTTTTAATAATTCCTCAAGAATTTCCTGATTTGCTTTTATAAATTTGTAATCTCCACAATTATCTTTATTGAACCATTTAGCTTGTGCTGAATTATAGATGCCGTCAAGCCCATTATCTTTTGCTTGTTCAACAGCGTCTACAACCATTCCATCCCATACTTTTTCAATAGGTTTACTAATACTCGGATATACCACAGCATTCAAAAAGTCTAAAGGAACAAACATTGTTATAAGAGTTTCCATTTTTTCATCCATACCAAATCCCCGATAGCGCGGATTTGCAATCCGTGCCCTCAAAGATTGGTTTATAATTTGTTTTAGTGATCTTTATTGTGTCAAACTGTTGCGGGCACGGATT
>NZ_JALKAC010000007.1 GCF_024171645.1 Flavobacterium sp. HSC-32F16
GTATTTGATGGGGATTTTTTTGATTTTAATCATTTTTGGATTTAGATTCTTTCATTATCCTGAGTCACTGTAAACAAAACAACAGGATAGGTTTTGGATCAAGTGCAAAAGTTAGGGATTAAGCAAAAAGATTAGATAATCTAAATAAAAAGATATCTATACTTCTCACCCTCTAAATTGAGGTCTAAATGCTTTTATTTTGCATTAAAAGATTTTGCTGATGCACTTGTACTTTATTATCAAAATAGTTTAAGATGGACTGGTAATTGAAAGTTATAGTATTGAGCAGAATATTGAGTTTTAAAAATCTGATTCCTCTATATTTCTATACCAATTTGGTCATGAAAATGTGTTTATCATTATTTTTATTATAAATTCTTCGAAGTTGTTAGTTTAAATTATAAGTTGTTTTTGTATCGGGATATAGATTGAACAGCATTTGTGCTCTTACCTTTTGATTTTGAGTCCATTTTTCGCAAGATTTATAAAGCAGATATCTGTTTCTTGCTAATAAGTTGTTTTACAGAATATCCGTTGGGGTAAAAGCTAGGGGATGTATGTTTTGTTTTCTGATTTTGCTTGTATGATCAACTTATTTTCAAAATCCACAGTTTCCCATCGATGCTTGATTCTAATTCCCTGCAATGCCTTCAAAGCTAATTTTTGGACATGGAATCTGTCAGTGACTTGTATCGTTTTTGGAAAAACATCTTTTTGAGATTAATTTCATAGAATTAGCCGTATCAAGTGTTATATGTCTTTGATAAAGGATCTCTTCTTTTAATCGATCTTGCAGATATGCCCTATAACAAGATCAGCTTTAGTTCCGGCAACAATAGCTGCTAAACAGCTTTTTTACCTTTAAATTTCTTGTTCGTTACAATGGTATAAAGCTCTCCCTGAGACAAAGCGGCCTTGTCAATAGTTAATGATTCCCATGTTTTCGGGATAAATGATCCATTGGTGCGCATGTTTGCATGAGCCCATGTGGTAAAGGAACTCAGATGTTTTTTATATTGTCTTGTAGTTGGTATGGCAATCTGCAGCGCTGTATCTATTAATTTCTTTTAAAAAAGCCGCAAACTCCTGAGTCATGTGTGTTTTTTGGGCTGCTAAAGTCTAGTCTCTTTTAATTATTTCTCCATTACTTTATTAGTCCAACTACGTCTTTTTATATGTAAATACACAAACTTACCTCTTAGGGGAAAAACCTGAATAGTAATCTGATCAAGAAAATCTTTGGAAACTAGTTCAAATGAATTAAACTCTTATGTCGGCTTTATTTTTCTTAAAAGTAGAGATATATACTAATTCCTCAGTGTTATTGGTAGAAGCTACTTAAAGTGTTCTATTAAAAAATAAGCAAGCATAAATTTTATGGGGAGAACTGGTACTCATAGATGTATGGCATTTTAAATATTTCTATTCGGCGGCCAAAAAATAAAATAGTAAATTTCTATAATAATCCTAAAGTTTTAGCTTTTTCTATTAAATCTTTATCACTTCCTTTCCCTCTTAATAACTGATCTTTTATGTTTGCTTTTCTTTTTTCTATGGCACTCATAGAAAGAGGGATATAATCAGTAAGGTTTACTGTCTTGACACCTTGAGAAATTAGTATTAAAATCTGACTGTCATGATTGTCCCAGTTTATATTTTTTTTAAAAAGTTCCCTTTGAGATTCTACGATTGTACTGCTTCTAAATATTTCGCCATTAATAATATTTTTACAAATCACAGGAAATAATTCAAAATTGATATCGTTTTTTGATATAAAGCCTTCAGGCCGTATGCTTTTTATTATTTTGTCTACAGTCAAAGGTTCACTACGCATTGTAAGAAGAATTATTTTACATTTCGCAAATTTTTCTTTCAGAAGAGATGCCAGATCAATACCATCATTAATATTTAATTGTTTGTAAGGCGGTAAATTTATATCAAGTAATGCAACATCAATATTGATATTTTGCTTTAGGTTTAAAATAATTTTATTATATGCATCTTCACAATTATAGCTCTTTATAAAGTTTGGGGTGTTTTCTTGAAATAGATCGTCGGATAAAAGGTTGACATAACTATCCACAGTCATCGGATGGTCTTCGACGATTAAAATGTTTAGATTCATAAATTTGTCTAATTCGATTTTAAACAAATGTAAGAAATATTACGGACTTTCCGTAGTATAATATTAAATGCATTACAATGCTAATTAATGGTTAATAAACAATAATCAAATTAAATTATTTTGGATAATAATGTGAATTTTACGGATTTACCGTACATTTTAATTTGGTTATAGTAGTTTTTTTGTTAAAATAATCACTAAAATTATTTTTATGAAAAACAAATTATTTATTTCAGCAGTGCTAATTTTTGTTTCGTGTCTAACTTTTTCATGTACAAATGATGATTATGAAATACCTCAGGATAAATCGAGAGAATTAAAAATTGCACCAAAATATTCATTAAACAATTTAAATGAAAAAACAAATATTCAGCAGGTACAAGACTCTGTAGTGCCGAATATAATTCAAGAGGTAAACGTTACGTCTATTATTGATGGTGATCCAAGCAATCCAAGACCGCCCAGAAAAGATTAATTTTTATTTTTATAAGAAGACTATTTTATTTATTTTTAAATTTAGTAGTCTTTTTTTTCAAAAGCTTATATTTGAAATTGTAAAATAATAATTAAACTATTGAAAACTCTATTTAATTTTTTTTTTTTATTTCTAGTGCTGGTAATTTTTTCATGCACAAAAACTCAATCCACTAATTCGGAATTAAGTAGAGGTATTTCATTTGCTAACAATTTAGATAGTAATGCGAAAGAAAGGTATCTCGATTCTATAAATGCTTTATTAAAGTATCAAAATAATGATTCAGTTATTAGAAATCTTTACTTTAAGATTTCTACAGAATTTTATAATAATAATAATTTAAAAAAATCATTATCGGCAAGTTTAATGGCGCTTAAGCTATCAAAGGAGGTCGATGATAAAAAGGGAATTGCAAAGGCACTTTATTATGTTGGAGATAGCTATGTAAATGTAAAAAAAGATAGTTCCTATTTTTATTATTTGCAGGCAGAAAAATTGTATTACAAATTATCTGATTATGATAACACGGCAAGAATGTTATTCAATAAAGCGTATGTACTTTTTTATGATGGAAATTATACAGAATGTGAAGTTGAAATTTCTAAAGCTTTAAAGCTTTTAAAAGGCTCTAAAGATGAAAGATTAATTTATTCCTGTAATACCTTAATGGGAAATTGTCTGGAGAAGTTAGCCAATTATGATAAAGCATTATGGTATCACGAAATGGCTTTAAATAGTTTCAAGACATTGAAATCTACAGGTATAGATCAAGATGAAATACTTAATTATAATGTAGCATCTATTATTAACATTTGTAATCTTTATGATATAAAAGGTGAATATTCAAAATCTATAAAAAAGTTAAGAGAATTACTTTCAAAGAATTTAAAAGAAAAATCACCTAGATTATACGCAAATGTTCTCAGTAATTTGGCTTATTCAAAAATGAAAAACGGACAATTTCATAATGTTTATGCGATGTTTTCTGAATCTTTGGAAATAGTGAAAAATCATGGAAATGAATCTGACGTTCTCTATAAAAAGATCCATATTGGCGAATATTTTTTAACCCAACGAGATACTAGTAAAGCAATTCAAATTCTCAAAGAAGCAAAGCAATTGGCAATTAGAATCAAGAATAACAATGAAATTTTAACTTCATTAAAGCTGCTTTCTGTTTTAGATAAAGACAATAGATTTTACTATGCAAATGAATATATAAAATTGAGCGATAGTATAAATCTTATCCAAAAAAATACGCATAATAAATATGCACGAATTGAATATGAAACGTCTAAGATTGAAGATGAAAATAAAGTTTTAACTACAAAAAATCTCTATATCTTAATTGTTTCATTTGGTGTGATTCTATTATTAGTTATTGTTTTTATTTTGAGATATTTTAAATTTAAAAATAACGAAATCAGGTTTTTAAAGCTGCAGAAAAAGGCTAATGAGGAAATATACTTATTGTTAACAGAGCAACATGAAAAAATTAACTCTGCCAAAGAAAATGAGAAATCCAGGATCGCCAGAGAATTACATGATGGGATAATGAACAAAATTTATAGTGTTCGTATGAATTTAGGTTTTTTTAATTCTAAAGTAGATGTACAAATCATCGAAAAGAGAAAAGAGTTTATATTCGAGTTACAAATTATAGAAAATGAAATTAGAACTATATCTCATGATTTAAGCCGAACTTCTTTTTTGGACAGTAATGATTTTAACAGCTTATTAATGAGCTTAATCGAAAATCAAAAAGACATTAGTAAAACCAACTTCAGGTACATAACAGATTCAAATTTTGAGTGGGGAGATATCCAAAATATTTACAAAATAAATTTATATCGAATCGTTCAGGAAGCTATTTTAAATGTTATCAAATATGCGAATGCAAAAAATTGCGTGATCACTATCCAGAAGTCTAGTAATAAATCCCTGATAATGTCTGTTGTAGATGACGGACAAGGCTTTGATGTTAAATCCAAAAAAAGTGGTATTGGATTGACCAACATCACCGAAAGAACAGAGTCTATGGATGGTAAATTCTATTTGGAATCAAAAATAGGCATAGGTACAAGAATAGAAATTACGCTTCATTTCTAAATCCACAATTCACAAAACTTAAAAACTGTTTCTAAAAGTAATTCTTGCTTTTAGAGCAATATACTATTGCCTCAAATTGCTGATTTTAAATAGTTCGATTTACAAATAAATGCAATTCCGTAATTTTTATACACAAAGCCCGTAATTTTCAGATAAGTGTTCCTGTTATTTTCGTAAAAGTTAATTCTTTAAGTCAAAAAAGTATTTAAAGAGGTTTAGGAAAGAATTAAACACATTTTTCATCAATTTATTTGAGATAATTAAGAAACAGATAATGGTGAATTGTAATGGATGTTCAAGTGTAAAAGTTTTAAATCAGATGTCAAATTCATAATATATAAAAGTACAGTAATATGCTTGTATTTATTAATGAAAATAAATGTACGCGTAACCAGAATTGCCCAATAAAATAATATTCAAGCTAAAATGAAAAAAGCACTAAATAACTTTGAAAGTAAAGAACCTTTGCTTGTTTTTAATTGGAAAGATTCTGAATCTGAAGCTGAGGGATGGACCGTTATCAATTCTCTTCGAGGTGACGCTGCGGGTGGCGGGACACAGATGAAAAAAGGACTTAATATGAAAGAAGTTTTATATTCAGCCAAGATGATGGAGATGAAATTTTCAGTTTCTGGACCATCTATTGGCGGCGCTAAATCAGGAATTAATTTTGATCCAAATGATCCACGAAAAAACGATGTGCTTAAGCGTTGGTATAAAGTGATTTCTCCTTTATTGAAAAGCTATTATGGGACTTATGGGGATTTTAATGTTGATGATATTAATGAAGTTGTTCCTATCACAGAAGAATGTGGTATTTGGCATCCACAAGAAGGTATCTCTAATGGACATTTTAAACATACAGAGGCAGATAAAATTAATAGGATTGGCCAATTACGTCATGGTGTTTTAAAAATAATTGAGAATTCGAAATTCTCTCCTGATGTTAGTAAAAAATATACTATTTCTGAAATGATTAATGGTTTTGGTATCGCAGAAGCAATTCGACATTATTATACGCTGTATGGAGGAGAATTAAAAGGGAAGAAGGTTATCATTCAAGGTTTTGGAAGTGTAGGTGCTGCAACATCATTTTATTTAACTAGTTTGGGTGCTAAGATTATAGGAATAATTGATAGTGAAGGAGGTTTAATAAATGAGCAGGGTTTTTCTATGGAGGAAATCCGCGTATTATTTCTGACTAAAGACGCAAATAAACTTGTCAGTAAAAATAAAATTCCTTTGGAATTGATTAATGAGAAAATCTGGACCATAGGCGCAGAAATATTTGCACCCTGTTCTACATCTGAGAAAATAACTCAAAATCAAATTGAGCTTTTAGTTTTAAATGGATTAGAAATTATTTCCTGCGGTGTTAATATGCCTTTTGCCGATTCGGCTGTATTTTATGGTCCAATTATGGAAAATGTTGATAACAAAGTAAGCTTATTGCCCTATTTTATCTCAAACTGCGGCATGGTTCGGCTTTTTGCTTACTTTATGCAAAAAGAAGTTAAAATGGATGATGAAACTATTTTTAATGATATTTCCCAGACTATAAAAGATGCTATAATGAAAGTATATACTTTAAATACTTCCAAAACAAATATCAGTGCATGCGCTTTTGAGATCGCATTAAAAAAACTTGACTTAGTTCAAACGCAATATTAAAGCAGATATTTCCGGAAACAAAATACAATTATTTTGAGCTGGGCTGACATCAAAAAGTTTAAAGAACTTTTTAGCAGCAATTATCGTGAACTGAAACTGCGAATGTGTTTTGGTATTGTATTCAAACTTATTAAACCCAAAAAAAACTTACCTCAGCCTTTTAAAGGTAACTGAGCCGAAAAAGCACATATATGTGTGTTTATTTAACAAAATTAGGGATGTTTTTTTTTTTGATTTTTTAAAAAGAAGAAAATTTTTAAAATAATAAATCATGTAGTTATTCGGCTCATGATTAATGTTTTGGGTGTATATAAAAGTCCGTAATTTTTTTAGAAAAAGCCCGTAATTTTTAGATAAATGTTAATGCTATTTTGGCATAAAATTAATTAAGTCTAAATGTTAAAAATTAATAGATCAAGAGAAGATTTAGACTTTATAGAAATAGTTTTAGAATAGAAATGAAGAGTCTTGCGTGATTCTTTAAAATAGGCATAAAATAAAATTGTACAATACAACACTGGTTGCGGCCAGAAAATAGGAATGTAAAATTTATGGATAAGAATACGGTGTCAAATAATATTAATTTTGTTTCAAAATATTGGAAGAAAAAGATACTAAATAGAGAGGAAGTTCTTTTGGGGCATCAGAAACAAAATAGTCTGCCTTATGTCACTGTTAATGCCGATGAACTAAATTATTTTAACAGTCTTACCAATAAAAAACCAATAGCTCAATATACTGTTATAAGTGCTGTTTATTCTTTTTTGTTAAAGAAACTAATTAATGAATTTGACGGTTTTGTCGTGTCAGATTTTGAAGATAAAAATAATTCCCTGCTTTTATCATATCCCATAGATTTAAAAACATCATTTAAAGAATATCTACATGAGGTCAAACTTGAAATTTTAGAGGCATTAAAACATTCAGATTATAATAACGATAGTCTATCTAAAAAAATAGGTAGTAATGATTTAAGTATTTTCTCTAATTACAGTATAAAAATCAATTCCGAATCTAAGTTATACTGTAATGGTCTTTTGTTCGATATAAAAATAAATGAGGGAGGGGACATAGAAATTCATGCTTCTTATTTAGAAGGTTTTGTTAAAAAAGCAATAGCAGAACGTTTAGTTCAGTGTTTTAAATGTTTTATAATTAGTTTAGAAAGTAACATAACATTTAATTTATCGGAATATCCATTGCTGTCTGATAAAGAAAAACATCAATTATTGGTAAATTTTAATGATACCGATGCAGCTTATCCGAAAGATAAAACGATAGTGGATTTATTTGAAGAACAAGTTGAAAAGACTCCAAATAATATCGCTGTTCTATTTAAAGAAACTAAATTAACTTATAAGGAAGTAAACGAAAAGGCAAATCAGTTAGCCCATTATATTTCTTCCCAACATTCTATAGATAAAGGAGACATAATTGGTGTTTTTTTACCTAAATCTGATATTGGAATCATTTCAATATTGGCAATATTAAAGTTAGGAGCGGTTTATTTACCGATAGATACAAATTATCCTCAGGAAAGAATAGACTATTTAATAAAAGACAGCGGTTTAAAATTATTAATTAGTGACAGTGACAAATTAAATATTGATAATTGTGAGACAATAGCTTTAAAATCAATCATTTTTGAAGATAATAGCAGCAATAATATCAATGTACCTATTTCGTCTAAAGATTTAGCCTACGTTATTTATACATCGGGTTCTACCGGACAACCTAAAGGGGTGATGGTTGAACATACGAGTAACATAAATATGTCTTTGGATCAGATTAAGTCTTTTGGGATTAATGAAGATGACAAGATTATATGGTTCGCTTCAGCAGCTTTTGATGCATCCATATCTGAGATCATGATGAGTTTGTATAGTGGTGCCGCATTATGTATTCCGACAGAAGAAATAATTAAAGATAAAGATCAATTTACCAATTTTTTAAAAGAGACAAAATCAACAGTAGTTACTTTTCCTCCAAGTTATTTAGGATTATTGTCAGAAAATGATATCTCTGGATTGAGATGTATAATTACTGCCGGAGAATCTGCTAATTCAACTAAAGCAATAGCTGTTGCAGAATCAGGAATTGATTATTATAATGCCTATGGACCTACAGAATGTGCTGTTTGTGTGTCGATTTATAAGGTAACCAAAGAGGATTTTGAAAAGTCAGTTATTCCAATTGGCCGGCCAATATCAAATACTCAAGTTTATATATTGGATGAAGCATTAAAACCATTGCCAATTGGAGCAGCAGGAAAGCTGTATGTTTCGGGGTCTGGTCTGGCCAGAGGTTATTTAAATAAGTCTGAGCTGACAGAAGAGAAATTTATTGCAAATCCTTTTATAGAAGGGAAGCGTATGTATGATACTGGAGATTTAGCGTGTTGGTTACCCGACGGAAATATTGAATTTTTAGGGAGAAAAGACCACCAGGTAAAAATCAGAGGATATAGAATTGAGCTGGGAGAAATAGAAAATACAATTTCACAGTATTCAGAAGATTTAAAACAAGTAGTTGTTGAAGTAAAAGAAAACAACCAAGAGAAAGTATTGGCTGCCTATCTGGTATCGACGACAAAAATAGATAAATCGGAATTGAGAAGCTTTCTGCAAGAGAAATTGCCGGATTACATGGTTCCGGGTTTTTATATTGAATTAGAAAAATTGCCCCTAACCCCTAATGGAAAAATAGACAGGAACTCTTTGCCGGGGATCTCTGTAGAAGATGTAATAAGAAAAGAGTATGCAGGGCCAAGAAACAAAACAGAAGAAAATTTAGTTCTAATATGGCAGGAAGTATTAGGAATAGAGCAAATAGGCATAACCGATAATTTCTTTGAGTTAGGAGGACATAGTCTGATTATAGCTCAAGTAATTAACCGTACCCATAAGCAATTAGGAAAAACAGTATCTTTTAAGGTATTTTTTGCCAATCCAACGATAGAAAGTCTGAGTAAGGAGTTACAGGAGAAGGATTTTATAGCAATACCCAAAGCAGCAGAAGCGGTATCTTATCCGTTGACATCTTCGCAAAGCAGACTGTGGATATTGAGCCAGTTAGAAGGCGGTTCACTAGCCTATAATATGCCAGCGGCAGTCAAATTAACAGGAGTTGTCGATGGGACTAAATTTAAAGAATCTTTTAAACGACTGATCGATCGTCATGAAATTTTGAGAACCAGCTTCAAAACCGATCAGTCAGGAGTTGTTCGACAATATATAGCAGCTGCAGATCAGGTCAACTTTAAAATAACAGAGCAGGACTATAGTGCAATAGAAAATCAAGGAGAAGCTATTGCCGATTATTTACAAGAAATAAACAATGAGCCTTTCGATTTAGAAAAAGCACCACTTGTACGAGCATCTTTAATCAAATTAAAAGAAGAAGAATATGTGTTTTTCTTATCCCTTCATCATATCATTGGAGATGGATGGTCAATAGAAGTATTGATCTCAGAGGTTGTGAAAACCTACAATGCATTAATACAAGGAACAGAAATTGCCTTACCGGAATTAAGCCTTCAATACAAAGACTATGCAGTGTGGCTCAATGACGAAATACAGCAGGAGAAGTATCAGGCATCTGAGCATTATTGGCTTGAACAATTTGCAGGAGAATTGCCTGTATTGGATTTGCCCACTTTTAAAATCCGACCGTTAATTCAGACTTATAATGGAGACAGTGTTACACACAGATTTTCAAAAGTATTTTTAGAGAAATTAAAAAGGTTCTCAAAAGAACAGGATCTTACCTTGTTTATGAGTTTAATGACGGGAATAAATGCTTTGTTGTATAGATATACAGGTCAGGACGACATCATAATTGGAACACCAATAGCAGGAAGAGAACATCCGGATCTGGAGCATCAAATAGGTTTGTATCTCAATACGCTTGCCATACGGACTCAATTGAAAAAAGAAATCAGTTTTTCTCATCTGGCAGCATCCCAAAAAGAGACTTTATTGGGAGCTTACGAATATCAAAGTTATCCTTTTGATGTATTGGTAGGCAAACTGAACTTAAAAAGAGATACGAGTCGTACCGCTTTATTTGATGTTCTGGTGGTTTTACAAAACCAGGGACAGTTGAATAATCTTAATAATGAGGAACTGGCAAATTTTCAGGTAAGTGATTATGAGTTTTCCAGAAAAACATCGCAATTTGATCTGAGCTTCACTTTTGCTGAAACAGAAGGATTAGACCTGACCATTGAATACAATACAGACATCTATGATGCGTATTTGATAGAAAGAATGTTTATTCATTTTGAGAATCTTGTTGCGGCAGCTCTGGAACAGCCTGAAATGCCTATTCAGGAGATTGGCTACCTCACCAAAGACGAAGAGCAGCAGTTGTTGGCTGGATTTAATGATACAGCGGCAGCTTATCAAAAAGATAAAACAATAATAGACTTATTTGAAGAGCAGGCTGTCAGCACACCAAATAATATTGCAGTTGTATTTGAAGAAACACAACTAACGTATCAGGAGCTAAATGAAAAGGCAAACCAATTGTCTTTTTACTTAAGAGATCATTATGCTGTTGAACCGGATGATTTGATCGGTATAAAGCTCAATAGAAGCGAGAAGATGATCATCGTTATTCTGGGAATATTAAAATCGGGTGCGGCTTATGTGCCGATAGATGTTAATTACCCTCAGGAAAGAATCGCTTATATCGAGAAGGATAGCAATAGTAAGATTGTTATTGATGAAGAAGCTTTAGGTGTATTTACAGAAGTGCAGCAGCAATATTCGAAAAAGAATCCAGATAAAATAAACAAACCCCATGATTTAGCATATGTAATTTATACATCAGGCACCACAGGGAATCCAAAAGGGGTGATGATAGAGCATGGAAATGCAGCTGCATTGATTAATTGGTCAAAATTGGAATTTGATCAGTCAAAATTTGAAATCATGTATGCGGCAACATCATATTGTTTTGATTTATCAATATATGAGATCTTTTACACCTTAGCAATAGGAAAAAAAATTAGGGTTTTAAATAATGCTTTGGAAATAAAAAATCATATAAATGAGGAAAACAAAGTAGCATTAAATACCGTGCCTTCTGTAATTAGAAATTTATTAGATGATAACACAGATTTCAAGAATGTAGTTTTTATCAATATGGCGGGAGAAATTGTACCTCCTGATATTGTGGAAAAACTTCAGACAGAAAAAATAGAAGTTAGAAACTTGTATGGACCATCAGAG
This sequence comes from Flavobacterium sp. HSC-32F16, assembly GCF_024171645.1. Lineage (GTDB taxonomy): Bacteria > Bacteroidota > Bacteroidia > Flavobacteriales > Flavobacteriaceae > Flavobacterium. Next base: position 11,615 of record NZ_JALKAC010000007.1, read on the forward strand.
GATACAACATATAGTACAAGTTATAAAGCACTCAACCAAAGCTATATCAACTTTCCAATTGGTAAACCAATATCCAATACACAGGTTTATGTTTTAGATGCTGATTTACATTTAGTTCCCGTTGGAGTAGTAGGTAAAATTTACCTGTCAGGGGCTGGAATAGCAAGGGGGTATTTTGACAAACCAGAACTTACAAACGAGAAGTTTATCTCGAATCCTTTTACAGCCAGAGAACGAATGTATGACACGGGAGATTTGGGCAGGTGGCTGCCGGATGGTAACATTGAATTTTTGGGAAGGAAAGACCATCAGGTTAAGATACGAGGGCACAGAATCGAGCTTGGTGAGATAGAGAATGCAATATTACAGTATTCAGAGAATTTAAAGCAAGTAATTGTTGAGTCAAAAGAAGTGAATCACGAGAAAGTATTGATTGCCTATTTAGTATCGATTACAAACGTAGATAAAACAGAACTAAAGAAATTTTTACAAGAAAAGTTACCAGATTATATGGTTCCTGGTTTTTATGTAGAATTAGAAAAATTACCGCTGACTCCAAATGGAAAGGTGGATAGAAAAGTTTTACCAGGTATATCCGGAGATGATATTATGAGAAAAGAATATGTAGCTCCAAGAAGTGAGGTTGAGAAAAAGCTAGTTTTAATATGGCAGGAAGTTTTAGGAATTCAGAAAATAGGGGCCGCAGATAATTTATTTGAATTAGGAGGAAATAGTTTAAGTGCCACAAGATTAATTAGTCTTATTCATAAAGAATTTGAAGTGAAAATTTCTATAAATGATTTGTTCAAAAACAGAACATTAGAAGATCTGGCAGCTTTAATTGAAAATATTCATGCAGCGTATGGTGTTGATATTGATCAGGATAAAACTAATATTGAAATTGAAAATTTTTATATATGATTTTTTATATATGCTTTTAATTAAGGAAATATAATGGAAAGCCGAATTAAGTTCGGAAATAAAGAAATTAAGAAGAGGCAAAGAGAAAAGGGTAATGAAGAGGAAAGAAGTAGAATAGGCAATTAACAAATTTTGACACTGCAAAAGAAATGAAAACACTGCTTAAAAAATTAAATGAGTTTAATATAAAAATTGATCTACTTGATGATAAGCTTGATATTCAGGCTCCAAAAGGAGTTATGACTCAGGATATATTAAATGAAATTAAGTTAAATAAAAATGAATTAATAGAATTTATTACTTTATATAAAACAAAAAAAGACAGCCATATATTTATCCCTAAAGTTCCGGAACAATCTAGTTATGCTTTATCTTCTTCCCAACGCAGGTTGTGGCTGTTAAGCCAATTCGAAGGAGGAAATGTAGCCTATAACATGCCGAATGTTTTTGAATTGGAAGGCAAATTAGCCATCCCTTCTTTGCAAAGTGCTTTTCTGTCGCTTATAGAACGCCATGAATCATTAAGAACTCTATTCAAAGAAGATGAATCAGGGGAGGTTAGGCAAGTGATATTGAATTTGAAAGATATTCAATTTCAATTGCAATATGAAGATTTAAGCAAAGAAAAAAATTCGGAAGGAAAAATAAAATCTATTATTCAGGAAGAAGCAGCATTTGCTTTTGATTTATCAACCGATTCTTTACTTCGAGCCAAATTAGTAAAAACATCACAAGATGTCTATTTATTTATTTGCGTGATGCATCATATTATAAGTGATGGATGGTCATCAGAAATAATGACCAATGAATTATTTGAATTATATGATGCTTATGTAAAAGGAAATCCTAATCCATTGCCACCACTAAAAATACAGTATAAAGATTATTCCACATGGCAGCAGGAACAATTGAAGAATGATACTATAGAAGTCCATAAATCCTATTGGCTGCAACAATTTAATGGAGAGATTCCTGTATTAGATTTACCTTCTTATCAAACAAGACCCGTAAATAAAACCTATAATGGAAATTCTGTAAAAAAACTTTACAATGAGAGTCTGTTAAGTGATTTCGATAAATTATGCCAATTACAAGGCAGTACCTTGTTTATGGGGTTACTAACGGCTGTAAAAGTATTATTGTTTAGATATAGTAATCACAAAGATATAGTTATAGGAAGTCCTATAGCAGGAAGGGAACATATAGATTTACAAAATCAAATTGGTTTTTATGTAAATACTCTGGCCTTAAGAACACAGTTTGAAGCAGATGACAGTTTTAAAGAATTGTTACTAAAAGTAAAAGAGGTTACCCTTGGAGCATACGAACATCAAATTTTTCCATTTGATGAGTTAGTAGAGTATTTGCCGCTCAATCGGGATACGAGCCGTAATCCATTGTTTGATGTTATGGTTACAGTTCAGAATGATGATTTATTTAAAGTAAGCAGCCAAAAAGAAAGAGAAGTTAAAATTAAGGGATACCAATCTGAAGAAAAAGTTCTCAGCAAATTTGATTTAGAATTTGCTTTTAAAGAAACAGCTGAAGGACTGGGTTTAACACTGATATACAACACTGATATTTATTCAAAATATTTTGCAGAAAATATATTAAATCATTTTGAAGTCTTATTGCATTGCATTATTGCAAAATCTGAAGTTTCCATCGGTTCATTGGATTATTTGACAAAATCGGAAAAATATCAGGTATTGTCAGGGTTTAATGATACAGAAGTAGTTTATCCTAAAGACAAAACAATAATCGATTTATTTGAAGAGCAGGTAGAGAAAACACCAAATAATATTGCTGTTGTGTTTGAAGAAACCGAATTAACTTATCAGGAACTCGATGAAAAAACGAATCAATTTGCATCTTATTTAAGAAAAAACTACGCTATTGAATCCGATGATTTAATAGGGATAAAGCTGGAGAGAAGCGAAAAATTTATCATCGCTATTTTAGGCGTGTTAAAGGCTGGTGCAGCTTATGTTCCTATAGATATCAATTATCCTAAAGAGAGGATAGCCTATATGGAAAAAGACAGCAATTGTAAAGTTGTTATTGACGAAGAGGAATTGGAAAGATTTAATGTAGTCAAAGAAAAGTATTCTCATGAAAAAGATAAGCAGGTTATTAAAAACAATGATCTCGTTTATGTTATCTATACTTCTGGTTCTACGGGAACTCCAAAGGGTATTATGATGGAACATATAAGCATGTTCAATCTAATCGTTTTTCATAACAAACAATTTCAGACCGGTGATGTTTATAAAGTATTACAATTTACAAGTATAAGTTTTGATGTCTCTTTTCAGGAAATATTTACAACGTTAACAAGAGGGGCAGCCTTATATCCAGTTACAGAAATAGTTAAAACAGATTCAAACGAGCTGTCTGCTTTTATAAAAAGCAACAACATCGATACCGTTTTTTTACCAACGTCATATTTTAAGATATTAATTGAGGTTAAGGCCTTCTATGACTTATTAAAGTCCAATTTAATAAAACATATTATAGTTGCGGGAGAACAACTAATATTAAGTAATGAGGCAATAGATAAAATTAGTGAATCAGATACTAAACTCCATAATCATTATGGTCCGGCTGAAACACATGTTGTTACAACAATTACAATAAAAGACAATTACCTGACATATAATCCGCCCATTGGCAGTCCAATCTCAAACACACAGATTTATATACTGGATGAAAATTTGCAATCAGTGGCAATAGGAGTAACCGGTAAAATTTATATATCAGGCACGGGAGTTTCAAGAGGTTATTTAAACAAACCAGAACTTACGAAAGAGAGGTTTATTGCAAATCCTTTCAAAGCTGGAGAGCGAATGTATGATACGGGAGATTTAGGTTGTTGGTTATCTGATGGGAATATTGAATTTTTAGGCAGAAAAGATCATCAGGTAAAAATTAGAGGCTACAGAATTGAGCTTGGAGAAATAGAGAACGTTATATTACAGTACTCAGAGGATTTAAATCAAGTAATTGTAGAGACCAAAGAAGTAAATGGAGAGAAAACATTAGTTGCTTATTTAGTCTCTACCGCAGACATAGATAAATCGGAATTGAGAAGTTTTCTACAGGAAAAATTACCAGATTATATGGTTCCAAGCTTTTATCCAAAATTGGACAAATTGCCATTAACCCCAAATGGAAAAATAGACAGGAAAGCGCTGCCAGGAATTTCGGGAGAAGATATTGCAAGAAAAGAATATATAGCTCCAAGAAATTGGGTTGAAAAAAAATTGGCAGACATTTGGCAGGAAGTTTTAGGAATCCAAAAGATTGGAGTTACAGATAATTTCTTTGAATCTGGCGGTCATAGTATTAAAGCGACTCATTTGGTTTCTAAGATTCATAAAGAACTAGGAATTAAAATTCGAATTAGTAATGTCTTTGAAGCAAGAACAATTGTAGAACTCTCAAAAACGATTGAGGCTTTAAACGAAACCAAATTTACTGAAATTGAACCTCTGCCTAAGCAGGAAAGTTACCTGACGTCTTCTTCTCAACGAAGATTATGGGCTGTAAGTCAATTTGAAGGCGCCGCAAAAGCTTACAATATTTCTGGCATCTATATTCTTACGGGAAATCTTGATAGACAGGCTTTAATGTCTTCTTTTAAAACACTTATCGAGCGTCATGAAAGCCTTCGGACAGTATTTAAAGCAGGAGAAGAAGGAGAGCCAAGACAATATATTTTATCAGGCACCGATTACATTTTTAATATTGATTACCATGACTTTAGAAGGCTTGAAGCCAAAGAAAATGAATTAAAAAATAAAGTATCGGCATTATTAGAAACGCAATTTAATTTAGCCGAAGGGCCATTATTAAAAGTAGATATAATTCAGCTTGAAGACGAAAAATGGGTTTGCAGCTGCATATTACATCATCTAATAAGTGATGGTTTATCTATGGAAATTCTTATAAAAGAATTATTCTTATTTTACAATATATATGTAAATGGAGATTCGAAGATGCCCAATCCATTGAGAATTCATTACAAAGATTATGTTACTTGGCAAAACAAACAATTAGATGACCGAGTATTAAGAGGGCATGAAGATTATTGGCTTGAACAATTTCAAGGAGATATTCCTATACTTAACTTATTAGGAGATAAAGCACGACCAAATATTAAAACTTACAATGGTGCTATAAAAGAAAAAACAATAAATGCCTCAAGTTTAAACACTTTAAAGAAACTTTTTCAAGAAGAAGAAGTAACGCTATTCATGGGATTACAAGCCATTGTGAATACTTTACTTTATAAATATACAAGTGATGAAGATATTGTAATAGGCAGTCAAATGTCTGGCAGGGTACATACTGATTTAGAGAACCAAATAGGTCTTTACATTAATGTTCTGCCTTTAAGAACTCGTTTTAAAGGAGCAGACAGCTTTAGAGAATTATTACAAAATGTAAAAAAAGGGACATTAGAAGCTTTTGAGCATCAGCTTTATCCCTTTGATTTACTAATAGACAATTTAAAATTAAAGCATGACATTAGCCGTAATCCTTTATTTGATGTAACAGTTGTTTTACAGAATGCAGATCTGGATGAAAAAGTCACATTAAAAAAAATGGGAGATTTAGACATTCAAGTTTACAAAGAATGTGAATTGAATGTAAGCAGGTTTGACCTTAGTTTTAACTTCATTGAAACCAAGGGAGAGCTTTTAACCACTCTTGTGTTTAATACAGACATTTTCAATGAATTTACTATTAATCAATTATTACAGCATTTTGAAAAAATAGTAGAAGTTATTAGTGAAAAACCCGAATACACTCTGGATGAAATCAATATTTTAGACAAAAAAGAGACAGAAAAAATTCTTTTGGATTTTAATGATACTGCTATAGAATATCCAAATGATAAAAATATAATAGAATTATTTAAAGAGCAAGTAGAGAAACATCCAAATAAAAAAGCACTTGTATTTAATGGAGAAGCACTGACTTATAAAGAATTAGATTATAAATCAGATCAATTAGCAGTCTTTTTAAAGCAAAATTTCGATCCAAAAAAAGAGGATCTTATTGGTATTGCTCTAGATAGATCACATATGTATATTGTTGCTATATTAGGAATACTAAAATCGGGAGCAGCTTATGTTCCTGTAGATCCTGATTATCCTAAAGCACGCCAAGAATATATCATTTCAGATACAGCAATAAAAATACTAATTACCCAAACAGAATATCTTTTCAATTACGATTTCTATCAAGGAGAATTTTTTGCAATTGATGTACAATTAAACGACATCCATGTTCCAAATAATGAAATCACTGCTAACTCAGCAGCTAATGACCTGGCATATGTAATATATACCTCTGGATCTACCGGAACACCTAAGGGAGTTATGGTAGAACAAAAAAGTATTGTTAGATTAATAAAGTCTATGAATTACGTAAATATAGATGCAGAAGATAACATCTTAAGTTTATCTAATTTTACTTTTGACGGTTCTGTTTTTGACATTTTTGGATCTATACTAAATGGTGCTACGCTTCATATTCCTCTTAAAGAATGTTTTCTTGATTATGAAGTTTTAGGAGAAACAATTAATCACAATAAAATATCTATATTCTTTTTAACTACAGCACTCTTTAATTCTTTAGTTGATATTAATTTCTCAAGATTTGACACCTTAAAATATGTACTGTTTGGAGGAGAAAGAGTTTCAGTATCCCATGTAAAACAATTTAAGGAACGCTATAAGCAAGTCAATTTAGTTCATGTTTATGGACCAACAGAAAACACGACGTTTTCTTCTTTTTATAATGTGGAACAAGTTGACGATAATGTGAATACGATACCGATAGGAAAAGGGATCTCAAATTCAGAATGTTATATATTAAATCATGAGGATTATAAAAAAACAATTCCGCCAATAGGAGTTGTTGGTGAAATATATGTGGGAGGAGCAGGATTGTCAAGAGGATATTTGAATAATCCTGAAATGACTGCCGAAAAATTCGTACTTCATCCTTATAAAAACAATAAAACTATTTATAAAACTGGAGATTTAGGAAGATGGCTGCCAGATGGAAGCATTGAGTTTATAGGCCGCGTAGACGATCAAGTAAAAATAAGAGGACATCGTATAGAATTAGGAGAAATAGAAAATATTTTGTCGAATCACGACGACCTTGTTTCATGTATTGTCATAGCAAGAGAAACTAAAAATAAGGATAATGAACTTGTTGCCTACTATACTAGCAGAGCTAAAGAAATAACAAACCTTCCAAAATATTTGAGAGAGCACTTGCCAGATTACATGATTCCAAAATATTTTGTATGTCTGGAAGCATTGCCTTTAAATTCAAATGGGAAAGTAGATAAAAAAGAACTGCCAGAACCAGAACTAGATTTAAACCTTGAAAAAGTAATAGTAAAAGCAAGAAATGAAACAGAAGGCAAATTAATTGAGATTTGGAAAGAAATATTAGATTTTGACCAGATAAGCATCACTGATGATTTCTTTGATTTAGGAGGACATAGTTTAAAAGTGACCCGATTAATAAGTCAATTACACAAGGAGTTCGACGTTAAAATTGAACTAAAAAATCTATTCGAAACAACGATATTACAAGATCAGGCGATGCTGATTGATAATGCTGTTAAAAGTCATTATTATCAAATTCCGAAAGTTCAAGAACAATCTAATTATCCACTTTCTTCTTCTCAAAAAAGATTATGGATTCTAAGTCAATTTGAAGATGCCAACACAGCATATAACATGCCGGCGGTTTTTGAATTCACAGGAACTTTAAATTATAAAAGTTTAACGTTTGCTTTTGAAAGTCTTATTGAACGTCATGAAAATTTAAGAACAGTTTTTAAAGAAAATAAAGAAGGAGAACCCAGACAATACATTTTATCAGCTGAAAATGTTGATTTTGAGGTGATCTATAAGAATCTTCAAGAAGATACTAATAAAAAACAAACGTTGGCGGCATATTTAAAAGATGACGTTGAAACTAACTTTAATTTAGAGTCTGGACTACTATTAAAAGCTTCTGTCTATCAAATAGAAGATGATAAATGGGTTTTTAGTTATGTTATGCACCATATAATTAGTGATGGATGGTCTATGGACATTTTAATTAAAGAACTATTAGAAACATATAATGAATACAATAAAGGTGTTAATATAGAAAAAGAAACTCTTAAAATTCAATATAAAGACTATGCTGTTTGGCAGCAAAATCAATTCAAAGAAGGAAAATTAGAGCTTCATAAAAAATATTGGCTCAAACAATTTGAAGGAGAATTACCTGTGCTTCAATTACCCGAAGATAAACCAAGACCTGTGGTACAGACGTATAATGGTAAAATAATTCAAACAAAAATAGCTGCAGATTTAACAGAAAAACTTAAGTATCAAACTAATCAGGAAGGAGCCACTCTATTTATTAGTTTACTCACCATAGTTAAGATTTTATTATATAGATATACAAATTCTCAAGATATTATTATTGGTTGTCCTATAGCCAATAGAGAACACGCAGATTTAGAAGATCAAATAGGGTTCTATTTAAATACATTAGCACTTAGAACACAGTTTGACAGCTCGAATTCATTTAAAGAATTATTCCAATTAGTAAAACAAAATACACTAGAAGCTTATAAGTATCAAGCCTATCCCTTCGATGAATTAATAAACGATTTAAAACTACGAAGAGACATGAGTAAAAATGCTTTATTTGATGTAATGGTGGTATTGCAAAATGCAACAAATAATCAACTTACTAAAAATAAAGAATACCAAATAGAAGGACTGTATATTTCTGATTTTCAAGATTTTGATTACGAAGTAAGTAAGTTTGATTTATCATTTAATTTTCTGGAAGTCAATGACGAAATAGAAGCCGGTATAGAATATAACAGCGATATATATACTGAAGAAACAGCTCAAAGAATGCTGCATCATTTAGAGCAGGTAATTTTAAGCGTAGTAGAAAATCCTGACATTAAAATCAATGATATAGATATTCTAACTATAACAGAAAAGAAGCTGTTATTAGAAAAATTTAGTTCTACAGATTCAAGGAATATTTCTGAAAAAACAATTATACAAGAATTTGAAAACACGGTATTGAAATACCCTGAAAACAAAGCATTATTATTTGATAAAAAGTATTTTACTTATCAGGAGTTAAATGAAAAAGCAAATCAATTAGCGCATTACCTTAAAGGAAAATATGCTGTTGGATCTGATGTATTAATTGGAATTGAACTTGAACGAAGCGAGTGGCTGCTTATAAGTATGCTGGCAATACTAAAAACAGGATCAGCATATTTACCCATAGATACTGAATATCCTAAGGCGCGTATAGAATTTATAAAATCAGACAGTTTTTGTAGTTGTATAATTGATGAATTTGAATTATTGAAATTTAAACAAGAGGTAGACACTCTTAAAAAAAATAACTTAGAAAGGGAGATTAATAATTCGGATTTAGCCTATACAATTTATACTTCAGGAACAACAGGAAACCCAAAAGGAGTAATGGTTGAGCATGCTAGTGTATTAGATTATTGTTCAACTTTTATCGAAACCTTCAAGTTAAATGAATTGGATACTATCATCCAGCAATCTTCAATATCTTTTGATACCCATGTAGAAGAAATATATCCCGCTTTAATGACAGGAGCAACAATTTTAATGGGAGTAACTGGAGGTAGAGATATTAAAGAAATTCAATATCTAATAGAAGAAGAAAATGCTACAGTTTTAAGTTCTACGCCATTAATAATAAAAGCATTAAATGAGTCTGAGTTTAATGTGAACAAATTAAGATTATTAATAAGCGGGGGAGATAAACTTAATAGAAATTATGTCTCTAAATTTCTAGATACAACCATAGTATATGATACTTATGGACCAAGTGAATCTACAGTTTGCAGTGCGTATTATAAAATTAATAATATTTCTGAAAAATGTATCATCGGAAAACCGATAACAAACAGAACCATAACTATTACCAATGATAAAGGACTGCTTCAGCCTATAGGAATTATTGGAGAGATCAGGATAAGCGGTTCCGGGTTAGCCAGAGGATATAAAAATCAATCCCAATTAACATCAGAAAAATTTATTACAAGTGAATTGCTGGGCAGAACCTATAAAACAGGTGATTTAGGAAAATGGCTGCCAGATGGAAATATTGAATTTATAGGAAGACAAGATGACCAGGTAAAAATTAGAGGATACAGAATAGAATTAGGGGAGGTTGAAAATAGTTTACAAAATCATCCTGCCATAGAAAGTGCAGCCGTTTTAGTTGCTTTAAATAATGAAGGAATAAAAGAATTGGCCGCCTATTTTGTAGTGAAAGAAGAACTTAATGTACTTGATTTAAGAAGGTATCTGAATAGAATATTGCCGGAATATATGATTCCTTCCAAATATATTAAAATAGATAAAATGCCATTAAATACAAATGGGAAAATCGAGAAAAAAGCTCTTCATGAACAAAATGGAAGTCTTTTAGAATCTGGAATTCCATTTGCACCAGCAAGAAATGAAATTGAAATTAAGATAATGCAGGTTTGGAAAGATTTACTTGAAAAAGAATCCATTGGTATTTACGATAATTTCTTCGATTTAGGAGGCGAAAGTTTAAAAACTACACGGCTTATAAATAAAATTAATGAATTGTTTTTAGTTAAAATTAAGATAAAAAGAATCTTTGAGGATCCTACAATATCTGGAATTTCTGAACATGTGAAATTTATGTTACAGCAAAAAGAATTATTTGAAAACAAAGAACTTCAAGAAATAAATATAGATTGATGAAAGATTTATTAAATAAAATACAAGAGAATAATTTATTATTAAAAGTTGTCGATGGTAAACTAAAAGTGTTTACTAATGGAGCAGACATTAATAAAAACTTAATTGCAGAAATAAAGGCAAGAAAAGAAGAGTTAACAGAAATTATTTTAGAAAATGGAAGCCTTGATAATTCAAATAATATAAATAACACAATACACAAAACTCCAGAATTAAATGGATACCCTTTATCATCATCTCAACAAAGGTTATGGACATTAAGTCAGGTAGATCGTGCTAGTATTTCTTATAATATGCCTAGTATCTATGAATTAACGGGTGAGTTTAGTTATGAATTATTAAATCAATCTTTTAAAAATTTAATATACCGTCATGAAATCCTTAGAACAGTTTTCAAAGAAGATGCGCTGGGGAATGTAAAGCAGTATATAAGAAACATTGAAGATGTAGATTTTTCGTTAGTAGAGATAGATTTTAGAGGAATCAATACTTATAAGCAAAAATTAGAAACATATATAGAAAAAGAATGTGCATTACTATTTGATTTAGAAGAAGGTCCTTTATTAAGAGGTGTTGTAATTCGTTTAACTAATGAAAAATGGATATTTTGTTTTGTAATGCATCATATTATAAGTGATGGCTGGTCTATTGATGTCATGATGAATGAATTGATAGGGCTGTATAAATTACTAGGTGAAAATAGAGTTGACACAAAAAAGGAACTCGAAATCCAATATAAAGACTACGCTGTATGGCAGCAAGACCAGCTGGTTAATGGTCATTTAGAAAAAGATAAAACCTATTGGTTAGAACATTTAAAAGGAGATTTACCAACACTATCCCATTTTGGAGATTTTCCCCGTCCGGCAATAAAAACCTATAACGGAGGAATAGTAGAGCGTAAAATAGGTACGGCACTTTATGAGCAATTCAAAACTTTGTACAAAGCGCATGATGGTACGTTGTTTATGGGATCTCTAAGTCTTCTAAATGTAATATTACAGAAATACACAGGCCAGGAAGAATTTATTATAGGAAGTCCGGTTTCCGGAAGGACTAACACTGTGCTTCATGATCAAATAGGTTTTTATGTAAACACCCTGGCACTTCGCACTACATTTTCGTTAGGAGACAGTTTTGAAACTCTTTTTGGAAAGGTCAAGGAAAATACACTTAATGCCTTTGAACATCAAGACTATCCTTTTGATGAACTTTTAGATGATTTAAACATTAAAAGAGACTTAAGTAGAAATGCATTATTTGATGTAATGCTGGTAGTTCAAGATTCAAAAGAAAAACAAATAGCAGATGTACTAGAAGGAACTTCCCTATCTATATCACCTTATAAAAATGAAAAACATTTTGGAAGTAAATTTGATTTGTTATTCTCATTTACAGAAGTGTCAGACACTTTAAGTATAGTAATAGAATACAATAGTGATATTTTCAGTAAAAGCCTATGCGAGCAGTTATTACTGCATATGGAACAGCTGTTAGAAGAAATATTGTCCTCTCCCCAAAAAGACCTGTCTACGATTTCATGTTTAAATGCAGTAGAGGAACAGGAACTATTGGTGGATTATAATGCAACAGAAACAATATATGAAGAAGGGATTTCTTTACTGGGTTTGTTTAAGGAGCAAGTCGCATTGTTTCCTGAACAAACAGCATTGATCTATGGTAAAATCTCATTGAGTTATAGTGAGCTGGATGTTCTGAGCAATCAATTCAGTCATTATTTGGAAGAGCACAGTGAATTGGTTTTGGAAGATTTAATAGCCATAGCCCTGCCTAAAAGCCATTGGCAGATCATATCGATTTTAGGTATTTTAAAAGCGGGTTGTGCGTATGTTCCAATCGCTTTGGATTATCCACAAGACCGAATAGACTTTATGGTATCCGATACCAAAAGTAAAATTGTGATCACACCAGAACTCCTATTCGATTTCGAATCCAGGATTGGAGACTATTCCACAGAAAAAGACATATGCTCGAGGGATTTATCCAGTTTGGCTTATGTGATGTACACTTCAGGATCTACAGGACGGCCTAAAGGCGTTTTGATAGAAGACGGAGGTATTATTCGATTAGTTAAAAATTCGAATTATATCAATTTAACACCAAGTTCCATCTTATTGTCTACAGGTTCCTTCTCATTTGATGCTGTTACTTTTGAATATTGGGGAATGCTGTTAAATGGCGGGACATTGATCTTAAGTGAAGAAGATCTCTTCTTGTCTCCCATAGATTTATCTTCTTTAATAAAAGCCAAAGGAGTCACAGTAATGTGGTTTACTTGCGGCTTACTGAACCAGTTAATAGACGAGGCCATAGATGTATTTGAAGGCTTGAAGACTGTATTATCCGGAGGAGATCGCCTGTCACCTGTACACATTGGGAAATTACGTTCAAGATATCCTTCGTTGGAAATCATAAACGGCTATGGACCAACAGAAAACACAACCTTTTCAACCACTCATTCAGTAAAAGAAGTAGGTACAGGAACCCATACAATTCCAATAGGAACCCCGATAAGCAATAGTACTGCTTACATATTGGATGCTGCCATGTCTTTGGTTCCAAAAGGAGTAGTAGGTGAACTCTATTTAGGAGGGTCTGGAGTCTCAAGAGGCTATTTGAATAGAGAGGATTTAACAGAAGAAAAATTTATATCGTCTCCTTTTATTACAGGACAGCGTCTATACAGGACAGGAGATTTAGTAAAGAGGAATCAAAATGGCGAAATCGAATTTATAGGGCGACAAGACACCCAAGTAAAGATCAGAGGCTACCGTATAGAATTAGGTGAAATTGAACATTTGTTGAGTACTTATCCCGGGGTAAATTCTACGTTAGTAGTGGTAGAAGAGAGTCAAGGCGATAAGCTGTTGTTAGGGTACATTACCAGCGAAGAAGCAATAGCAGAGAGTGTTTTACGCGACTGGCTGCTTCGAAGATTACCATCTTATATGGTGCCAAGTTACATACATGTACTGGAGCGATTTCCGTTAACAGTAAATGGCAAAATCGACAGAACTAATCTGCCAGGCATTACTGGAATGCTCTCAAACAACGATTTATATGTTGCACCAGAGAATGAAACAGAGAAGAAATTGAGTGAGCTGTGGATGGAGATCCTCAATGTCCCTCAAGTAGGATTGTTGGATAACTTTTTTGAATTAGGAGGGCATAGTCTCAAGGCGACAAAACTAATGAGCAGAATTCATAAGGAATTCAATGTCAAACTCCGATTATTAGAATTCTTCAACCATCCAGATTTGCAATCACAAAGTGCGTTGATATCCTCCAAAACATCAGTGAGATACGATTCCATCCCTCGACTTGAGGAACAAGATTCTTATCCCTTATCATTGATGCAAAGGCGTTTATGGATCATGAGTCAATTTGAAGATGCTAATGTCGCCTACAATATGTCGGGAGTGTATGTATTTAAGGGGCATTTAGAGTTGTCTTTGTTAGAGCAGTCCTTCAAGACCTTAATATCCAGACATGAGATCTTACGCACCTATTTTAAGAATGATGTCTCAGGAGATATCCGTCAATACATACAGTCCATTGCATCCGTAGATTTCAGTTTGGGATTTGTAGATGCCCGCAAGTTCTCAGAGGCTGAACTTTCGTTGGCATTATCCAAGACATTACAAACCCAATTTGATCTGTCACAAGGATCTTTGTTACGCGTTGACATATATCAAGTGTCAGAAGACTCCTGGATATTTAGTAGTGTTATACACCATATTATAAGTGACGGCTGGTCTTTGGAGATATTGATCAAAGAACTCTTGATACTTTATAATAGTCTGGTAACAGGAGTGTCACACTCTTTACCTCCTTTACAAATCCAATACAAGGATTATGCCTCTTGGCAGTTGAATACGCTTACTGATTCCAGTTCGGATCAGGCCTATTGGTTTAATCAATTTTCAGGGGACTTACCCGTCTTAGATCTCTCTGGTGGTAAGGTACGTCCAGGAATAAAGACTTATAATGGAGGTGTTTATAACAGCAAGCTCTCCAAAACATTAAGTAATACTTTGTCTGCTTTATTACAAAAAGAAGAAGCTACGCTATTTATGGGTCTGTTGAGCGCAGTGAACGCATTATTTTATCATTACACTGCTCAAGAAGATATCATAATCGGTAGTCCCATAGCAGGACGTGACCATAGAGATTTAGAAGATCAGATAGGATTTTATGTCAATACCCTCGCCTTAAGGACCCAATTCAGCAAAGAAGATAACTTTGAAGAACTATTGTCTAAGGTCAAGACAGTTGTTTTAGATGCGCATGCACACCAATTATACCCGTTTGATGAGTTAGTGTCGGGCCTAGGTCTGCAACGTGATATGAGCCGCAACCCCTTGTTTGATGTGCAGGTAATCGTTCAAAACAAAACAAGTACAGAGACGATCACCTCACAAGAATTAGAAGGTCTGTCTGTAACGCACTATGAAGGAGAGGTATCCCACACGAGTATATTTGACCTTGTATTTAACTTTATAGAAAGTGAAGACGGTATTAATATCAGTACAATTTATAACACAGATGTTTTTGATTATGACTGGCTCGTCCAAATACATAACCATTTAGAAGAGTTGTTAAAAGAGATGTTAGCGAGCTCAAAAACATCTCTTTCAAAGTTAAGCTGCTTAACAGAGCAAGAAGAGAACCATCTATTAGAAAGCTTTAATGCTTTGAAAATCCCTTATGATAGTTCTAGAACGATAGTGAGCCTGATAGAGGAACAAGTAAAGAAAACTCCAGATGCCATAGCCGTATATTATGAAGGAATTCGTTTAAGTTATCAGGAACTAGAAGACCGTTCCAACCAGTTAGCCCATTATTTAATAGAAGAATATGGTGTTTCCGGGAATGATTTAATTGGGATTATGATGGATCGTTCCGAGCTGATGTTTATTGGTATTTTAGGGATTTTGAAATCAGGCGGCGCCTATGTGCCTATCGATCCTGATTATCCAGAATCAAGAAAGGAATACATTCTAAAGGATACTCAGTTAAAAGTCTTGCTGACCCAATCAGACTACATCTTTGATTTAAGCTATTATAGCGGGAACCTGTTCGCCATGGATCTGCAGTTATTGGGGCTGACAAACTCCAAGCATGCACCATCATTATCTATCAAGGCAAATGACCTGGTGTATATTATCTATACTTCAGGTTCGACTGGAAACCCCAAAGGCGTTTTAGTGTCCCATGGTAACTTAATTCACTCATTGGCCCCACGCGAATCTGTCTACGGTAGAATAGACCGCTTTTTGTTATTGTCTTCTATAGCCTTTGACAGTTCCGTAGCCGGAATTTTCAGTACTTTGAGCACTGGCGGACAATTGTGTGTCACCAAGGGCTCCGACATAAGTAATGTGCCTTTTATAGCAGACTATATTATCACCGAGCAGATTAGTCATTTGTTAACTGTACCCTCATATTATCGTTTACTATTAAATTCCTTGTCAGAAGGCGGCTCAAGTTCATTAAAAGAGGTTACGGTAGCAGGAGAACACTGTCCGATAAGTCTAATAACAGACCATTATAGCAGTGCTATAGGGCAGTCAGGCTGTAGTTTATTCAATGAGTACGGTCCAACGGAATGTACAGTATGGAGTAGTGTCCATAAATATGAGGCAGGTGAGAAAGTTACATCAACCATAGGCAGGCCAATAGCCAATAGCCATATCTACATATTGAACATAGAAGATGCTTTGGTTCCGATTGGAGTAATTGGAGAAATATGTATAGGCGGAGCAGGAGTAACCAAAGGGTATTTAAACCGCCCGGAATTAACCAATGAGAAGTTTGTAACTGATCCGTTTAATGCGGAAGGGAAGATGTATAAAACTGGCGATTTAGGAAGATGGAATGCCAAAGGAGAGATTGAGTTTTTAGGCCGAAAAGATGATCAGGTAAAAATTAGAGGCTATCGCATAGAACTAGGAGAGGTTCAATATGCCTTAGAAAGTTACGAATCAATAGAATCTGCAATAGTATTGGCCAAGGACAACCCCTCTGGTGATAATGAGCTGTATGTGTATGTACTGGGAGATGTCGCTTTAAATGTATCAGAGCTAAAGCAATATCTAGGAGGTATATTACCAAGTTATGCCATTCCATCCAACTACACACAAGTATCCTCATTTCCTAGAACTCCCAACGGAAAGATCGATACCAAGGCCTTATTAGCCATGGAAATTGCAGGACTAGAGAGTGGAGCTGCTTATATCGCTCCAAGAACAGATGAGGAAGAAATGTTGGTAACGATATGGCAAGAGGTACTTAACAAAAAGAAGATAGGGGTTAAAGACCATTTCTTTGATTTAGGAGGAGATAGTTTAAAATTAATTCGATTAATAAGTTTAATTGACAGAGAGTTTAATATAAAATTAGAGCTAAAAGATATTTATGAAATTCAATCATTAGAAGACCAAGTTAAGGTTATAAATGAAATTAAAAATAGTGAAGTCAAAAATATAGACCTGGCTAATGATTTACTCACTAGGTTAAAAGAACTTAATATTACTATAAAAGCAGTTAATGACAAATTAGATATTAAAGCACCTAAAGGTGTTATAAATAAAGAGTTATTAAGTGAAATCGAAGTCAATAAAGAAAGTTTAATTGCATTAATTGAACAATATTCAACATCTAAAATAACATGGGATAAACAGATTCCAGTAATAAAAAAACATGAAAATTATGAATTATCATCTTCTCAAAGGAGAGTTTGGGTTTTAAGCCAGATGGAAGATGGTAATGTAACATATAACATGCCAGAGGTTTATGTTTTTAAAGGAGAGTTGAACTTAGAAGCATTTGATTTAGCCTATCATACGTTAATACTTCGTCATGAAAGCTTAAGGACTAATTTTAAAGAAGATGAAAATGGAGAAATTAAACAGTTTATTAAAGAACAGGAGGACGTTAAAAACAAAATTACCTTTAAAAACTTAACAAAAGATAAAGGAAAAAGAGATAAAGTAGGACAAACTATAGATAAATTATGTAATTATAAATTTAATCTTTCTTCTGATGATTTATTAAAATGTACTCTATTACAGGTAGAAAATAATGAATGGGTATTTTGTTATGTAATACATCATATCATTAGTGATGGATGGTCAATGGATATTTTAACAAAAGAGCTATTTGTGTTGTATAACGCCTTTATTAAAGGAGAAGAAAATCCATTAACGCCACTTCGCATACAATACAAAGACTATGCTTCTTGGCAGCAGAAACAATTACAGGAAATTGATAGTGAGGGACATAAAAAATATTGGTTGAAACAATTTGAGGGAGAAATTCCAGTATTAAATCTTCTGACCGATAAAAAAAGACCAGTAATTAAAACATTTAATGGAGGTACTATTAATAAACAACTTCCTAAAACTACAATAGAAGCTTTAAAAGAAATAAGTACGAAAGAAGGAGGTACCTTGTACATGAGTCTTTTAGCAATAGTGAATATACTTTTATACAGATATACGAATCAAAATGATATCATTATAGGTAGTCCGGCAGGAGGCAGAACACATTCAGATTTAGAAAACCAAATAGGGTTTTATACCAATACTTTAGCTTTAAGATCTCAATTTGAAGGAAATGACAGTTACTTAGATCTATTAAAAAAAGTTAAAGAGATAGCTCTAGGAGGTCTTGAGCATCAAATATATCCATTTGATGAATTAGTAGGTCAATTAGATCTACAAAGAGATATGAGCAGGAATGTTTTATTTGATGTATTTGTAGCATTACAAAATACAGTTATAAGTAGTGAAAACAGATCATTCCCAGGTTTGCAGATAGAGAGCTATAATGAAACAATTATTAAAGTCACAAAATTTGATTTAACATTTAATTTTAATCAGAGTTCTGATGGTTTATGGTTAAGTTTAGAATACAATTCAGATTTGTTTTATGAAGAAACGGCAGATCGAATCGCTTTACATTTTTTACAGGTTACAGAAAGTATTATTGCCCATCCAAATAAGTCAATAAACGATTTAGAGTATATAAATGACTTTGAAAAGGAACAATTGCTTAATAATTTTGGAGCTAAGTCTTCGGCATATGATGAAGAACAAACCATAGTATCACTTTTTGAAGATCAAGCAGACAAGACCCCGGATGCGATTGCTTTATTATTTCAAGAAAAAGAATATACGTATAAAAACCTTCAAGAAAAATCAAATCAACTAGGAAATTATTTAAGAAATAAATATAAAATCCAGCCGGAAGATTTAGTTGGTATTAAGCTCGAGCGTAATGAATGGATAATCATTGCAATGTTAGGTGTCTTAAAATCCGGAGGCGCTTATATGCCCTTAGATCCATCTTACCCTCAAGAACGAATTGATTACATGTTACAAGACAGTTCTTGTAAAGTAGTTATAGATGAAGAGGAGATTTTAACTTTCCAAAATGAAACGCATTATTATAAAGAAAATGATATTTCTTTTATAAATACGCCTAGTGACTTAGCGTATGTCATTTATACTTCTGGATCTACTGGAAAACCGAAAGGAGTGATGATCGAGCATAAAAATGTCGTTGCTTTTCTTGAAAGCTGTAAAAGCAGGTTTGGACTTTCTAATATGAAAATGCCTTTATTGGCATCTAATGCCTTTGATATCTTTTTATTCGAATCTTTTTATCCTATGCTGACAGGAGGTACTGTGTTAATGCTTTCGAATGAACATATTAGAGATATGTACTTATTAGCAGATATTTTAAAAAATGTGAATGCATTTCATGCTGTACCAGCGCTGATGTCACAAATATTAGCTCATATAAAAAACACAGGAGAAATAGAAGAATATTATGGAATTTCAGATTTGTTTATAGGAGGTGATAAAGTTTCTACCAGTGTACTAAAAGAAATGCACGAAGTGTTTCCAAGGGCGTCAATCTATGAGTTATATGGACCTACCGAAACAACAGTGTTTGTTACTGCAAACCATTACTTAAAAAAACCTAGTGAAAATAATTATAATGGTGCATTGATAGGTACACCAAATAAAGTCTCATATACTCAAATATTAGACAATAAAAACAAATTATGCGGCATAGGAATACCAGGTGAAATTTGTATAGGAGGTAATAGTGTGGCAAGAGGATATTTAAAAAGAGAAGTATTAACAGCTGAAAATTTTATTACTAATCCATACAAAAATGAACACGAAAAAATATATAAAACCGGAGATTATGGAAAGCTGCTTTCCAATGGCGTTTTAGAGTTTATTGGAAGGAAAGATAATCAAGTTAAAATAAAAGGCCATCGTATTGAACTAGGAGAAATAGAACACGCTTTAAATAGTTTAAGCTTTGTAAAAGAAGCAGTTGTAGTAGTAAAAGAAATGTCAAAAAATAATGATGAAGTAGTGGCATATCTAATCAGCGATGAAGAAATAGAAATAAAATCCTTAAGGAATATGTTACAGAAAACATTAACTGTTTATATGATTCCGACCTATTTTATACAATTAGATGCATTTCCGCTCACTACTAATGGTAAAATTGATATAAAAGCACTGCCAAACCCAGAACATTCAGATTTAAAAGATCAGGAAACCTATGTTTCACCAACGAATGAAATAGAAGAAATAATAGTAGGTGTTTATCAAGAAGTGCTTAGAAAAGAAAAAATAGGAATTAAAGATGATTTTTTCATTATGGGAGGAGATTCTATAAAATCAATTCAAATAGTTGCTCGCTTAAAACAAAGAAACCTTTCCTTAACGATTCAAGACATCTTACTAAATCCGGTTATTGAAGATTTATCAAGAATAGTTAAAAAAGTAGATGGAACTATTTCTCAGGAAACTGTAAAAGAGGAGACTGGTTTAAGTCCAATACAGTCTTATTTCTTCGAAAAACACCCAATAAATCATCATCATTTTAATCAATCCATACTATTGTTTAATAGTGAAGGGATTAAGGAAGAAGGTGTTCGAAAAGTATTTGACAAAATAATGGAGCATCACGATGCTTTACGAATGACTTATCATAAATCGGCATCAAATGTTTGGATGCAGAAGAATCATGGGGAAGAATTAAAGTATGATTTGGAACAATGGAATTATGATGATTTAGACAGTTTTCATGAAAAATGCGAACAATTACAGTCTAGTATCAATATAAATGAAGGATCACTATTAAAACTAGGATTATTTAAAGGTGCAGCCGGCGACCATTTACTAATTGTTATTCATCACTTAGTAATTGATGCTGTTTCCTGGAAAATTTTACTAGAAGATTTAGAAATATTGTTTAATCAATATACGTTAGGTGAGACTTTAAAATTACCATTAAAAACAGATTCATTTGTTCATTGGCAGAAAGAATTGCAAAGGTATTCTAAGACTGTGGCTTTAGAAAAAGAACAGTCCTACTGGGCATCAGTAAATGCAACAGCAATAGATAAAATTCCTTTAGACAAAGACAGTGGAAATAATTTTGTGAAGAATGAATCTACTCAATCGTATAGCTTAAGCAAAGAGTTAACAGAAGTTTTATTAACTAAATGTAATAAAGCATACGGTACAGCAATAAATGAAATTTTATTAACAAGTTGTGTAACTGCCATTAAAAAAACTTTTCATCTTCAGGAAGTGGCTGTTTGGATGGAAGCACATGGGCGTGAAAATATTGATGCAGATATAGATATAAGCAGAACAATAGGGTGGTTTACGTCTATATATCCAGTCGTTTTCAGCCTAAAAGAAGACAAAAATATTTTAGAATTAATATCGGTTAAGGATACTTTAAGACGGGTCCCTAATAAGGGAATTGGTTATGGAGTTTCAAAATATTTAGCATCAAAAGAATATACTATAAACCCTGAGATTTCTTTTAACTATTTAGGAAATTCTAACGATAGTACAGAGATAAAGCAAGACACAAAATTATTTGAGATAATGGACCAATATAAAGGGAATGAGAGTTCACTAATAATGGAAAGAGAGCATCTTTTAGATATAAAAGCAATAATATCTGATGGATGTGTAAATGTAGAGATAAGTTATAGTCAAGATCAATTTTACGATGAAACCATAAAGGAAATAATAAAACAAAGTAAAATTAATTTAACAGGGTTAATTGAAGAATTATCAATGGAAAAAGAAGCCTATACAACCCCTTCTGATTTTACATTTAAAGGATTGAGCATGCAAGAATTAGAACAATTAAACAAAATTTAATAAAATGGAAGATGTATATCCGTTAAGTCCTCTGCAAAAGGGAATGTATTATCATTGGTTAGCCTCTCCAACATCTTACTTTGAGCAAGTAAGCTATAGGTTAAAAGGAAGTTTAAATATAGCATTACTAGAAAAAAGCTATGAAGTTCTGGTTAATAGACATGCAGCTCTTAGAACTTTTTTCACCCATAAATTTGGAGAAGACGTTCTGCAGGTAGTTAAAAAAGCAGGAGAGTCAACATTCTCCTATGAAGATGTAAGCTTAAATCCAGACTTTTCCTTTCAAGAATTTAAAGAAAAAGATAGAAATAAAGGATTTGATTTGAGCAGAGGCTCACAAATGCGAATAAGTGTTTTGAAAATAGAACACGAAACATACGAATTGGTTTGGAGCCAGCACCATATTTTAATGGACGGATGGTGTATAAGTATTTTAATTAAAGATTTTTTTCAGATTTATAATGATTTAAAAATCAATAAAAAACCGGTATTAGATCAAGTTGTTCCTTATTCAAAATATATACAATGGCTCGAAAAAGTAGATGTATCCAAATCAAAAGAATATTGGAAAAACTATTTATTAAACTATGAAACCAAAAGTTCACCTCCAAAAAAAACAGCAGTTGGTAAAGGATCTGTTTCTAAAGAAATTACTTTAAAAATTGAAAAATCAGTAAGAAACAGCATAGAGCATGTCTGTGCGAATCTGGGAATAACAGAAAATATTTTTATTCAAACAATATGGGGGATTCTTCTAGGAAAATATAATGGAACTAATGATGTTGTTTTCGGTTCTGTAGTATCTGGGAGACCTGCTGAAATAATTGGTGTTGAAAAAATAATAGGACTATTTATAAACACAATTCCTGTTCGTATACAATCGCATAAGGATATGACAGCAAAAGAACTTTTTAAACAAGTTATGCAGCAGTCCATTAATAGTACCTATCATCATTATATTCAATTAAGTGACGTATTAGAAGAGAGTAATTTAGGAAGAGATTTATTTGATCATATTTTAGTCTTTGAAAATTTCCCCATCGATGATAGTGTAATAGTTACGTCAGAAGAAGAACTTTCAGTATTAGAATCTGAAATTTATGAGCATAATAATTATGATTTTACAGTTGCTGTTGTTCCGGGAAAGGAGAGTTTAGATATCAGGTTCAATTATAACGGACAAATCTATGATGCTTTAAGAATGGAAAGATTAAAAGAGCATTTTAAAAATTGTATCCACGCCATTGCCAAAGATCCTGATAGTATTATTGACACACTGGATTATGTGTCAAAAGAAGAAAAGCAGCAAATAATAATAGATTTTAATACTGATACATTAGTATATAATAAAGCAAATAATCTAATTGCTCTTTTAGAAGAATATACAAAAAAAACACCTAATGAAATTGCGGTGGTTTATGAAGATAAAAGTATAACCTATAAAACATTAGAGGAAAAATCGAATCAATTCGCTCATTATTTAAAAAGCAATTATGAAATTGGGTTAGGTGATACTGTTGTGGTTAAATTAGAAAAGACCGAATGGATTATTATAGCCTTGTTAGGAATATTAAAATCTGGCGGGGTATATGTTCCTGTCGATATAAATTACCCAGAAGAAAGAATTCAATTTATTGTAGAAGATTGTAAGTGTAAAGTGATAATCGACGAAGAAAAACTAAGTCTGTTTAAAAATAAAACCGAAACATGGCCAATACATAATGATTTTAAAATAAGATTGTTACAAAATGATTTAGCTTATATTATTTATACATCGGGAACTACAGGGAAACCCAAAGGTGTAATGGTTGAACATAAAAATATAGTGTCATTTATTGAAAGCTGCAAAAAAGAATTTAGTATCGAAAAATTAAGATTACCATTATTATCATCTAATGCCTTTGATATTTCTTTATTTGAATTGTTTTATCCTTTAGCAACAGGAGGAACAGTTACAATTTTAAGCAATAATAATATTAAAGACATAAATTATTTAGCCCAATGCATGAAAAATGTAAATGCATTTCATGCTGTACCAGCTTTAATGACTCAAGTATTAAATTATATAAAAAGCACAAACACACAGCATCAATTTCAAGGAATTAATAACCTTTTTATAGGAGGAGATGCTGTTTCTACGAGCATTCTCAAAGAAATGAGAGAAGTGTTTCCCCACGCAGCCCTACACGAACTTTATGGGCCGACAGAGAGTACAATATTTGTTACCGCTCATCATTATGATAGTACTTCAAAAGAGAATGAATACAACGGAGCCGTAATCGGAAGTCCTAATCCAAATTCAAGCATATATATTCTTGATGAGCATAATCAAACTTGTGGATTGGGAATAGCAGGGGAAATATGTGTAGGAGGTGACGGAGTTACAAGAGGTTATATAAATCAACTAAAATTAACGGAAGAAAAATTTATCGAAAATCCATTTGATTTAAGCGGTAAAATATACAAAACTGGAGATTTAGGCTGTTGGTCAGCCGACGGTAATATTGAGTTTTTAGGCAGAAAAGACCAGCAGGTAAAAATACGAGGCTACAGAATTGAGCTTGGAGAGATAGAGAACACCATTTTACAGTATTCTGAGGATTTAAAACAAGTAGCTGTTGAAGTAAAAGAAAACAATCAGGAGAAAGTATTGGTCGCTTATCTAGTATCGAACATCAATGTAGATAAATTAGAATTGCGGAATTTTCTGCAAAGCAGACTACCTGATTATATGGTTCCGGGTTTTTATGTGACATTAGAAAACCTGCCCTTAACTTCAAATGGGAAATTAGATAGAAAGGCCCTTCCTGGTATCTCAGAACAAGACATTATTAAAAGAGAATATGCCGCTCCAAGAAACGAAACCGAAGAGAAATTAGCAGAGATCTGGCAAGAGATATTAGGAATAGAAAAAATAGGTATAACCGATAACTTTTTTGAATTAGGAGGACATAGTTTAAAAGCGACACGTTTAATCGCAGAAATTTTTAAACATTTTCAAGTAGAACTTAATATATCTCTACTGTTTGAAGCACCTGTTTTAGGAGATTTATCTAATGAAATAGATAATATAATTTGGGTTAATACGGCTATAGATGTTAAAGATGTAGAAACAGATGATATTGTGATATGAAAATTAAGAGACCAAGGCCAGGCAGAATACTAAAAGAGTATTATAAATGAGTGAGGGAGTAATGAAAGGGAATATCATAGGTGTGCCAAATGATAATACTAAAATTTACATTTTAGATCCTCAGGAAAGATTATGCCCAATTGGTGTCTCTGGAGAAATTTGTGTTGCAGGAAATCAATTAGCCAGAGGATATGTTAATGATAGCAAAGGCGGAACCTTTAAAGAATCATCGGTTTTAAATAAAAAAATATACAAAACAGGAGATTATGCCAGATGGCTTAATAATGGCAAAATAGAATTTTTAGGTCGAAAGGATACTCAAGTAAAAATAAGAGGACACCGAATTGAACTATATGAAATTGAAAGCATTATTGAGGATAACCCTATGGTAGAAAATGCGATAGTACTTTATAAGGCAATTAATAATAATGAAAAAGAATTGATAGCTTATATAAAAGGGGAAGAAAACTTAAATCTTAGCAAATTGAAAGAAGAAATAAGGATAAAATTACCCAATCATATGATCCCATCCTATTTTTTAACTGTAAAGGAATTCCCAATAACAACAAATGGAAAAATAGCAATTAATGATTTGCCGCTTCCAACAACTAATACAACAAGAAAAACTTTAATATTTAATGAAACAGAACAGATAATAGAAGGTATTTGGCAATCAATATTATCTTCTCCAAATATAGATCTTGATGATAATTTTTTCGATTTAGGCGGGAATTCTATAAAAGTGATGATTATGTCAAGGCTGATTAAAGAAGCTTTTGAAGTTATAATTCCTGTAGTTGATTTGTATAAGTACAATACAATAAAATTATTAAGTCTTAGAATAAATCAAGTCAATGCCTCGCACCCAAAAACAGATGCTGTAAAAATAGAATCTTCACTAGAAACGATACAAAATACTATTAGAATTTTAACCAATTTAGACATTAATGATGAAAAATGATAATAAAGATAAAACAGGGCTTGAACTTGCAATTATTGGAATATCTTGTAGAGTTCCCGGTGCAGATAATTGGAGAGAATTTTGGAATAATTTATTAGATGCTAAGGAATCTATACATTTTTATAATGACGATGAATTAGAAAATTTAGGGGTAGACAAAACTGTATTTTCAAAAAAGGATTACGTAAAAGCAAAATCTGTTGTGAATAATAAGGGAAGTTTTGATAATCTTTTCTTTAAATACTCAATTAAAGAAGCCGCTTTAATGAATCCTACTCACCGAATGTTTCATGAAAATGTATGGGAAGCCTTGGAAGATTCAGGATACACTCCTGATCAAGTTAAGGGCAAAATCAGCCTTTATGCAGGAGTTGGAGATGATACTAATTGGAAGGCCTATGCCATGATGAAAAACAGGGATGGGTTAATAGATGATTTGACACTTAATTTTATTTCAAGTAAAGATCATTTAGCATCGCTAATAGCTTATAAACTTAATTTACAAGGAGCCGCATACTCAATAAACACAGCATGCTCATCGTCATTAGCAGCCATTCATTTAGCCTGCAGAGGGTTATTAATGGGAGAATCGAAATTAGCTGTTGCAGGAGGTATTTCCTTAGATACATCAATACAAAAAGGATATGAATATCAAGAGGAACTAATATATTCTTCTGATGGGCATTGCAGAACTTTTGATGATGGAGCAAGTGGTACAGTTGGCAGTGAAGGATCTGGAGTGGTAATTTTAAAAAAATTAAGTGACGCTATTGAAGATAATGATCATATATATGCTGTTATAAAAGGAAGTGCTGCAAATAATGATGGAAATAGAAAAGTAGGATATGCCGCTCCTAGTATTACAGGCCAGACAGAATGTATAAAAACAGCTCATAAACTGGCAAATGTAGAAGCAGAAACTATTGAATATATTGAAGCTCACGGAACAGGAACCAAAATAGGGGATCCAATTGAAGTTGAAGCTTTAAACTTAGCATTCAATAATAATAGTAATCATAATTGTGCTTTAGGATCAGTAAAAACAAATTTTGGACACACAGATTCTGCATCAGGAGTTATAGGATTAATAAAAACGGCCCTTAGTTTAAAGTATAAAAAAATACCTCCGACTTTACATTACAAAAAAGCAAATTCTGAAATTTATTTTGATGAAGGACCATTTTATGTAAATGCAGAACTGAAAGAATGGAAAGGGAATGGACAACCTCTTAGAGCGGGTGTAAGCTCTTTTGGAATAGGCGGCACTAATGTTCACCTAATACTTGAAGAAGCTCCTGAACCAATACATAATATAGGTGAAATACAAAAAAATAGAGTTTTAACTGTTTCTGCCAAAACCAGCAGCTCACTTAAAAAGTATTTGAATAAGCTTCATACTTTTCTGGAAATGGAAGATCTAGATTTAGATAATCTTATATACACATACAGAGTAGGGAGAACTTCTTTTAATCATAGAATAGCGTTAGAATTTAAAGATAAAAATGAACTTCTAAACAGACTTTCTGAAAATTATGACAGATCAGATCTTTTTGCAGATGTATCCAAGAAAAAAAAGACTGTTTTTCTTTTTCCAGGTTTAGGAAGTCAATACAGTGGGATGGTAAAAGATATTTATGAAAACCAAAATGTCTTTAAAGAAAAAATTGATGAAGGATGTAATTATCTAAAAGAACTAACAGGCGAAGACTTTAAAGCAATCTTATTTTCTGAAAATGAAAAAATTGAGAAACAAAAATATGCAGAGCCATTACTCTTCTTAGTAGAATATTCGTTAGCCTATTTGTTGAAATCATTTAATGTATTACCAGACTATGTATTAGGCCAGAATATTGGAGAATATGCTGCCGCAGCTGTGAGTGAAATATTCACATTTGAAGAAGGTCTAAAATTAATGATTCTAAAATCAAATTTATTAAACGAGAAAAACCCTAATATTTTATTAAGTGCATTCTTGACAGAAGAAGAAGCTGAAAAGTTTATCAATAAGAAAATTTCATTAGCAGTTGTAAACGGTACACAGCAGGTAACCTTTTCCGGGATGCTAAAAGAAATAGATGATCTTAGTAATCAGTTAAGTGAAATGGGAATAATGAATTCTAAGCTTCAAAAAAAGCACATAGATTATTCAAATGTAAATGATTCTTTTAAAAAACAATTTATTTCATTTTGGAATGAAATATCAATAAATAAAATGAAGGTCCCTTTTGTTTCAAGCGTAACAGCAAAATTAGTAACAGATGAAGAAGCAGCGAAACCAGAATATTGGTTAAATCTTATTACAGAAACAAGCAGATTTTATAACAGTATAGCAGCATTAACAGAAAAAGAGAAGGATCTTGTTTTTATAGAAGTTGGTTCGGGAAATACTCTTGAAAAATTAATAAAAAGGGAAACAATTTCAACAAATAAAAAAGCAGCAGTTATTAATTTAACCAGACAATCAAAAGATAATGCTGATGACTCAAATGTGTTACAAAAAGCATTAGTAGAACTGTGGTATGATGGCATCAATGTAAATTGGGCAGCTTACTATGATAAAAGTAAATATAAAAGAATTTCATTACCAGTACACCCTTTTGAAACAAATCAATTTCCTTCAGAAGTTGAACCATTCAAAGCAATGTTTGAGACAAAAACACCTTCTTATGCTGCATCAAATATCTCTCATACACGAAAAGATGAAATTATCGTATCTGAGCCAATTGTAGAAGAAGATATTGTGCTGAATAAATTAAAAAAAATATTCAAAGACTTTTTTGATATTGAGGAAGTTAAGGATGAAAGTGACTTTATTGAATTAGGATTAAATTCATTAAATGGAATGCTTTTATTAAAAAATATCAAAACAGAATTTAAAATAGACTTTACACTGCACGAATTTTTTGAATGTGAATCAATAGTAGATATCACTTCTAAAATAGTAAAATTTCAATCTAATAATTCTCATTTAAATTCATATAAAACAATTACAATATGAGTATAAGCATTTTCTTGGAAGAATTAAAAAACCAGGGTATTGAGATCATTTTGTCAGGAGATAAAAATAATCTGGAAGTAAAATATAACGATGATAATTTATCAGAAACAATTATCAATGAAATAAGAGTAAATAAAACTGAAATTATTAATTATTTAAATAGTTCGAATCAAACTATCCCAAAAGCAGCATACTCGAGTACCGGATATCCGCTAACACCTTCACAAAAAAGAGCATGGATACTAAGTCAGATAGAAGGCTATAATTTCGCATATAATATGTACGAAGCTTTTGTGCTTGAAGGGGAACTGGATGAGGAAAAATTACAATTAGCATTAATAGATTTAATTGATGCGCACGAAATATTTCGAACCGTTTTTAAAGAAGATGATAATGGAGAGGTTAGACAATTTGTTAGAAAAACAGAGGAATTTAATTTTGGATTAGAAACTGTAGATTTAAAACAGGATACTCATTCACATGAGCAGTTACAAGCATTAATTTTAAATGAAATCAAAGTTGTTTTTAAATTATCAACCGGCCCATTAACAAAATGTAAATTATACCAGGTTTCAAAAAATAAATGGGTTTGTCTTTTTGTAATTCATCATATTATATGTGATAGTCGATCTTTTGATGTTTTAAAACGAGACTTATTATTAGCATATAATGCCAGAGTAAATAATAACTCAAAAGGCTTAATGCCATTACATATACAATATAAAGACTTCGCCGTATGGAGAGATACCAATTTGAAAGGGCAAGGACTAAAAACTCAAAAAGAATATTGGTTAAAACAATTTGAAGGAGAATTACCAGTCTTAGAGCTGCCATTAGATAAGAAAAGGCCGGCACAGCGAATGGTTGAAGCGGGCATGATTAAAAGAAAAATTGATAAAGAACTAACTAATAAGTTCGTAAAATACTGTTCAAATCAAGGAGCCACATTATTTACAGGCTTAATGAGTCTGCTTAATCTTTTATTCTATAAATATACCAATCAGACAGACATTATTTTGGGCTTTCCAATGTATGGAAGAGAATTTGTAGAATTAGAAAAAATAATAGGATTTTTTGCAGATACATTAGCATTAAGAACAAAATTTACTGGAGAAAACAGTTTTGAAGAATTACTTAATAATGTAAATCAAAGAGCCTTTGAAGCTTATGAGCATAAAGATTACCCTTTTGAAGAATTAATAACGGAATTAAATCCAGTTAGAGATTCGAGCAGAACTATTTTCTTTGATGTATTTGTTGTGCTTCAAAATTTTGAACATTTTGCCTCAAAAGAAACAGCAGTAAGTTTTGAAGGGCTAAAAGTAAGTGAATTTAAAGGCAAAGACACCAGATATGCAGCGTTTGATTTAATTATAAACTGTGGAGAGACAGAAGATGGACTTGAATACGCTATTGAGTATAACCGAAGTATTTTTAATAAAAGGACTATTGAGCAGCTAGCCAATCATATAGAACTATTAATGGGTATTGTTTTAAATAATACCAAAACAAGTATTAATAAAATAGATTTATTAACGGATGTCGAAAAGAAGCAGGTTTTAGAATTTGGAGGAGTAATAAATGAGGAAAAGAGAGTTGCAGTTAATGAAAATAGTTCATTAAAAGAACGAGAAGAACGAAACTTAGAATTTAGTCTTTTTTACTTTGGAAATAAAGGAACCGAAAAAAACAATTACCAATTATTAATAGAAGGAGCAAAGTATGCAGATGCAAATAATTATAGTGCAGTTTGGACACCTGAAAGACACTTCAATGAATTTGGAGGTCCATATCCAAACCCTAGTGTATTAGGAGCTTCGTTAGCAACAATTACTAAAAATATTAGTATTAGATCTGGCAGTATTGTAACCCCTTTACATCACCCAATTAGAATAGTAGAAGAATGGTCTGTGGTAGACAATTTATCTAATGGCAGAGCAGGTATGTGTTTAGCCTCTGGATGGAATGCTAATGATTTTGTCTTAATTCCTGAGAATTATGAAAAGCGTTCTGAATTGTTATATGAAAATATTAATGAAATCAAAGAATTATGGAAAGGTAATTCTATGTCATACAAAAATGCGTACAATGAAGATGTACTCATATCAACACTTCCTAGACCAATACAGCAAGAAGTTCCCATGTGGATTGCTAGTGGAGGGAGTATAGAAACATTTAAAAAAGCAGGTGAAATAGGTGTAGGAATTCTTACTGGGCTTTTAAATACAACATTTGATGATTTAGCTGAAAAAATAAAAATATATCGTCAATCTTATGCAGACAATAAACATCCAATAGGTAAGGATAATGTTGTATTAATGCTGCACACTTATATAGATGAAGATATTGAATCTGCTAAAAATATAGCCAGGAATCCCATGAGTGAATATCTGTTTAAATCTGTAAGTATGTCAAAAAAACAGACAAAAGGATTAGAAATAGATAGAATAGCTAAAGATGTGACAGATGAAGAAGTAACAGAACTTCTGGCATATACTGTAGAAAAATATTTTGACAGATATAGTTTAATTGGAACAGAACAATCATGTCAAAAAATATTAGATGATGTAAAAAAGGCCGGAGTAGATGAAGTTGCTTGTTTGATAGATTTTGGAATAGATTATAAAAATATTATGAATGGCTTAAAACATCTAACAAACCTTAAAGATGTTTTTATTAAAAACAACCTTGATAATAACGAAATTAAAGCTCCAGTATTAAGTAAAAATAATACTGCAAGTATAAAATCTATTATCGATGTATTTAAAGAACAAGTTTTGAATACACCTGACAATATCGCCTTAAGGTTTAATAATGAATATCTCACCTATAAGCAGCTGGATGAAAAATCTAATCAAGTAGCCTATTACTTATTACATAATAAAGTACAGCCAAAAGATGCCGTTGCTCTTTACTTAGACAGGTCTTTAGAAATGATAACAGGAATGTTAGGGATTCTAAAATCTGGAGCTGTTTACGTACCCATAGATATAGCATGTCCCAAATCAAGAATCGAGTACATGATGAAAGATTGTGGCGCTAATTATATTTTAAGTCAGCAGTCTTATATAGATGGAATACCAAATACAAAGGATTTAAAAATAATATCAATTGAAGAAGTAGAGGAATCTCATATTCTAATAGATTCAATTAATTTACCTGAGCAATTTAGCAGTAATGCCTATATTATTTATACTTCAGGATCAACAGGAAAACCCAAAGGAGTTCCTATAACACATAATAATTTGTATGTTTTCTTTGAAAGCACTAAAAAAGTATTTGAAGATAAAGAACAACAAATATGTTCACCAATTTTAGCATCAAATGCATTTGATATATTTCTTTTCGAATCGTTATATCCAATACTTAATGGAGGAACATCTGTAATGATTGCTGGTGAAGATATTCTGAATATGAATGTTTTACTTGAAAAACTAAGAAATGTAAATGCTTTTCATAGTGTGCCGGCATTAATGATCCAATTAATGAATCATATAAAAAATGTTAAAGCAGACGCTGATTATAATATGATTAAGGACATATATATTGGAGGAGATATAGTACCGTCTAACACTTTGACAGACATGAAGAATATATTCTCTAATGCTAATATTCATGTATTATACGGACCTACAGAGAGCACCATATTTGTAACAACTCATACTATTAAAAGAGGAAATACAAATGTTGATAACCAGCTTAATGGAAGTATTATTGGGAACCCAAATCCTAATGTTCAAATCTATATTTTAAATGATGAGTTACAATTGAATTCAGTTGGGATAGTGGGACAAATATGTGTTGGAGGACCAATAATAGCAAATGAGTATTTGAACAGGATAGAGGAATCAAATGAAAAATTTGTTGAAAACCCATTTGTAAAAGGAGAAAAAATATATAAAACAGGAGATTTAGGCAAGTGGTTAATAGATGGAACTATTGAATTTATTGGAAGGAAGGACCAGCAGGTAAAAATTAGAGGGTTTAGAATCGAATTAAGAGAAATAGAGTATATCTTACAAAAACAACAAGACATAGAATTAGCCTGTGTGGTTGTAAAAACTAATAAAATAAAAGAAAAAGAATTAGTTGCCTATGTTGTTAGCGAACAAAAGCAAGATATTTCAAAGCTTCGCAGTCTTTTATTAGTAAGCTTACCAGAATATATGATTCCTTCTCATTTTGTTCAATTAAAAGAAATGCCTATGACTACCAATGGCAAGATTGATCGAAAAAAAATAATTTCATTAAAAGATATTGAAATACAAACACAAGTTAAGTATGTACCGCCTAGAAATGATATCGATAAAAAACTAATTAAAGTCTGGGAACAAATACTGGAAGTTGATAAAATTGGAATAAAAGATAATTTCTTTGATTTAGGAGGTCATAGCTTAAAAGCTACAAGAGTAATTAGTTATATCGACAGAGAATTTAATTTAAGGCTTAATCTGTTAACATTATTTAATAATCTAACAATAGAACACCTGTCTGATGAGATAGACAAAATGATATGGGTAAACACGGAAGCACTGGAAGAAAGTGATTTTGAAAATTATATCATATAAATAATAAATAGCTCAAAATTATATCACTTCAAAATACCGTTTTAAATAAACACTAAAATATGAT
Organism: Flavobacterium sp. HSC-32F16; assembly: GCF_024171645.1. Lineage (GTDB taxonomy): Bacteria > Bacteroidota > Bacteroidia > Flavobacteriales > Flavobacteriaceae > Flavobacterium. The sequence continues at coordinate 45,321 of NZ_JALKAC010000007.1, forward strand.
TGAAAAAACTCTTTCGACTTATACATATGATGTCGTAAATCCGCTATTGACCAATTTAGGAGAAGATGTTATGGGTTTCCTTAACGAAGTTCAATTACAATATCCAAAAGCAATCTCATTTGCATCCGGGCGTCCTGATGCCGATTATTTTAATATTGAAAAATTTTCTGAGTACCTCAATTTCTTTATAAAAACAACAGCCTTAGATAAAGGAATAACAGAAAAAGAAGTTCTAAACGATTTAGGACAATATAATAGAACTAAAGGGATAATAAATAATGAAATCGCAAAATATTTATTAATAGACGAATCTATACAAACTGATCCTGAAGATATAATAATTACTGTTGGAGCACAGGAAGGTATTGCAATGGGAATAATGACTGTATGTGATAAAGACAAGGATGTTATTTTAGTAGAAGATCCTGCCTATGTTGGAATAACACATTTCTCGAAAATTAACGGATATGATATAGATGGAATTCCTGTTACTTCCGAAGGTATTTCATTAGAAAAAGTAGAAGAAAAAATTCAGTACTATCATAGTATAGATAAAAATGTTAAAGTAGTATATGTTATTCCAAATTTCCAAAACCCTACAGGAATAGCAATGTCTTTAGCCAATAGATATCGATTATTAGAATTGGCCGAAACCTATGATTTTTTAATTTTTGAAGATAATGCCTATGGCGATTTTTCATATGAAGACAAAGAATATCCTTCCCTAAAATCATTAGACAAAAACAATAGAGTTATTTATTTAAGATCACTTTCAAAAACTTTATATCCTTCCCTGCGTCTTTCATTAATGGTGGTAACCCGATCAGTATCTGTTAACGGGAAAACAGTCAGATTGAGTGACTTAATGGCAAAGACAAAAGGATACATCACAGTAAATACGCCATCTATAATTCAAGCCATGTTTGGCGGGTTGTTAAGGCAGAATAACTATTCTCTTAAAGAACTAAATCAAGAAAAAATACAGGGTATGAAAAGAAAGAGAGAACATCTCTTAAAATGTCTTGAAGAGACTTTTGATTCTGAAAAATATACTTGGGCTCAACATATAAAATGGAATAAACCAGAAGGTGGTTTTTTTATTAAAATAACGCTTCCTTTTCAGGTTACAAAACAAGATGTAAGGGATTGTGCAGAAAGATTTAAAGTCATTTTTACGCCCATGTCTTTTTTTTACTTAGATCAAGGCGGAGAAAAAGAATTACGATTAGCATTTAGTAACCTCTCTTTAGAAGAGATGAAAACAGGCATAGAACGACTAGCAAATTATATAGAAACCAAAATAAATAACCAATAAAAGTTAAACGATGGAAAATAAAAATGAAATAATAGTATCTGATCTTTTAAAAATAGAGTACGACTTTATAGAGTATTATGTGGGTATGGCAAAAATGGTTGTTTACTGGCATGTAAAAGCATTAGGGTTTAAAGTAATAGCTTATGCAGGGCCGGAAACGGGTGTTAAAGATCGTTGTTCATATTTTATCGTTAAAAATGATATAAAACTGGTAATCACATCTGCATCACAACCTAGTTCCTATAAAATAGTATCATTTGTAGACTTACATGGAAATGGTATTAAGAGAATGGCTATTAGTGTTGATAATGTAAAGGAATTTTTTGGAAGAGCTATGAAAAATGGCGCAATACCAATAGAACATCCACATTTAACATCAGATGATATGGGTTTTGTAGAACAGGCCTCATTAAAAATGTTCGATGATAATGAAATTGTTTTAATTAATTATGACAATTACAATGGAGATTTTCTTCCAGGTTATAAGAACGTTGAAAAAGAATGGGATTTTGATTATCAAGATTCTGCATTAGAGAAAATTGATCATGTAGCTTGTGCCTTACGTTTAAATGAAATTACTCTTTGGGAAAATTATTTCAATAACATTTTTCTATCTAAAACAGTTTTAGAATTTGATGAAAGACAAGAAAGCGGAAAGAAAATAGGAATGCTTTTAAAAGTATTACAATCCGAAAATAAATCCATAAACAATGTCTTAGTCGAACCAGAACATGGAGTAAATACACAAGTACAGTTATTTATTGATCAAAACTATGGTACTGGTATACAACATATTGCTTTTGAGTCTAATAACATATTTAAATCAGTACAAGCTCTAAGAGAAAATGGTGTGAAGTTTACAAAATACCCTGACTCATATTACGATGAACTTGAAAAAAAACACCCACAATTAGATGTCGATATTCTAAGAAAACACGGGGTATTATGTGATGTGGTAGAAGGCGCCTTATTATTCCAAATATTTACTGTCCCAATAGGAGATAGAGCTACATTTTTTTATGAAATCGTACAACGTGTAAATGATTATGATGGTTTTGGACTGGATAATATTTATGCACTATTTGATGCTATGGAACAAGAATTAAAACTAAAAAGGCAATACTAGTATAATGATAGAAAATAAGCTTAGTATTTTAGACGAAATCAGGACTATAGTTGGAACTAAATATTTAATAACAGAGCCAGATCTTTTATATAAATATTCTAAAGACTGTACTTCTAATAAAGAAACTATCCCGTCTGCAGTAGTATTACCCAAAAACACTCAGGAAATTTCTAACATTATTGCAATTTGTAATGAAACAAAAACAGCGATAACGGTTAGAGGAGGAGGTACAGGGGTAAGTGGCGGAGCATTATCTGCTCAGTCTGGGATTATACTTTCTTTAGAAAGACTAAACAAAATTATTGAAATTAATAAGGTTGATAGAATTGCTATAGTTGAGTCTGGTGTAATTACTAAGGATGTAAAAGATGCTGTTTTAAAAGAAGGGTTAAATTTTCCGCAGAATATAAGTAGTGCAGATTCTTGTTTTATAGGTGGTAACGTTGCTGTGTCCAGCGGTAGTCCAAAATCATTAAAATACGGGACTACTAAAAACTTCGTCGTTAATTTAGAAGTAGTACTCCCGGACGGACGTATAATCTGGACAGGAAAGAATGTGAGTAAAAATGCAACAGGATATAATCTTACTCAATTATTTAGTGGAAGCGAAGGAACTTTAGGAGTTATTACCAAAGTCGTTTTAAAATTAGTGCCTCCAACGAAAGAATTAGTATTAATGGTTCCTTTTACTAAAATTGAGAACTTGTTTATATGCGTTCAGCAATTCTTTGCAAAAGGGTATTCAGCTTCAAGTATTGAATTTATTGATGGAGCCGGCTTCAAATTAGTATCCCAATATTTAGACAATTCTTACCATATAAAATCGGATACGGAAGGAATTCTATGGATAGAGATAGAGGGAGATTATTCAGATAAACTTTTAGAGGAAGCTTTGAAAATCAGCGAGCACATTAATGAATATACACAAGAGGAAATTCGTGTAGCGGATAATCCCGGCGAAGTAAAAGCATTATGGAAAATGCGTTCAAAAGTTGGAGAAGCTGTAATAAATCACACTTTTTTTAGAGATGTTGATATTGTTGTGCCTTGTTCTAAAATTGATGAAATGTATAAGGCAATTGTCAATATAGCCAATAAATTTAATTTTAATTATACCGTTTTTGGACATGTTGGAGATGGTAATTTTCATGTCAATATCTTTCAAAACAAAAAGCAAACCATTGAACAATGGGAAGCTGATATTGTTGTATGGGTAAAAGCAATATTTTTAAAAGCATTGGAATTAGGCGGAACTATTTCGGGTGAACATGGAATTGGAAAAATAAATCTTCCATACATAGAAGAAGCTATACCCACAGCTCGAATAATAATGGATAACATTAAAAAGACATTTGATAAAAATCAAATAATCAATCCCTAAAAATTCAAGATACTATTTCTATAAATATCAATCTATATATTTCTACAAATTCAAAAGTAACGAAGATCAATTTTGAGTTTTAAAATATAAACAAGTAAAAAATATAATCATGGTTAACGATTTATTTACAAGATTAAAAACACTGAATATTACTTTAAAAGTAGTCAACGATACATTGGATATTAAAGCGCCTAAAGGAGTTTTAAATGAAGCGTTATTAAATGAAATTAAAACCAATAAAGAAAGTTTAATTGGCTTAATTAATCAATATTCAACATCTAAAATAACAGATAACAAACAAATCCCTGCTGCCAAAAAAAGTGATCACTATCCTTTGTCATCATCTCAGCACAGATTATGGGCGCTAAGTCAAATAGATGAATCGAATAGGTCTTACAATATGCCCGGAATCCAAATTATAAATGATGAAATTGATGCAGACGCTTTTTTGAATTCACTTCGAGATTTAATAAATCGACATGAAATTCTTAGAACTGTTTTTAAGGAAGATGAAAATGGAGAAATTAGGCAGTATATACAATCTGAAGAAGATTTTATTTTTCCATTTACGCAAATCGATGTTGATAATGATGAGGTAAAGCTTAAAGAAATAATTGAGAAAGAATATACTACTCTTTTTAATTTAGAAAAGGATTCATTATTTAAAGGGAAACTCATCCGCATTAGAGACAATAAATGGGTTTTCTCTTTTGTAATGCATCATATTATTACTGACAGCTGGTCTATGACTGTCATAATTAATGAATTATTAGAAAATTATAACGCTGGAAAAAATGGTCAGCCACTTAAAAATAAACCGTTAGAAATCCAATATAAAGACTACGCTGTATGGCAGCAAGACCAGTTGGTTAATGGTCATTTAGAAAAAGATAAAATCTATTGGTTAGAACATTTAAAAGGCGATTTGCCAACACTATCCCATTTTGGAGATTTTCCCCGTCCGGCAATAAAAACCTATAACGGAGGAATAGTAGAGCGTAAAATTGGTACGGCACTTTATGAGCAATTCAAAACTTTGTACAAAGCGCATGATGGCACATTGTTTATGGGGGCTCTAAGTCTTGTAAATGTAATATTAAATAAATATACAGGCCAGGAAGAATTTATTATAGGAATTCCGGTTTCTGGAAGGAATAATGCTGTGCTTCACGATCAAATAGGTTTTTATGTAAATACCCTGGCACTTCGCACTACATTTTCGTCGGAAGACAGTTTTGAAACTCTTTTTGGAAAGGTCAAGGAAAATACACTTAATGCCTTTAAACACCAAGACTACCCTTTTGATGAACTTTTAGATGATTTAAACATTAAAAGGGACTTAAGTAGAAGTGCATTATTTGACGTAATGATTTCTGTACAAAATGAAAATAAGTTCGTTGAAAGTGATTTGGATCAGTACGATAACTTAATTGAAAATGAATCAAGTAAATATGATTTAACATTTACATTTATCGAAGAGTCAGATAACTTAAACCTTGTAATAGAATACAATAGTGATATTTTCAGTAAAAGCCTATGCGAGCAGTTATTACTGCATATGGAACAGCTGTTAGAAGAAATACTGTCCTCTCCCCAAAAAGACCTCTCCACAATTTCATGTTTAAATGCAGTAGAGGAACAGGAACTATTGGTGGATTATAATGCAACAGAAACAATATATGAAGAAGGGATTTCTTTACTGGGTTTATTTAAGGAGCAAGTCACATTGTATCCTGAACAAACAGCATTGGTCTATGGTAAAATCTCATTGAGTTATAGTGAGCTGGATGTTCTGAGCAATCAATTCAGTCATTATTTGGAAGAGCACAGTGAATTGGTTTTGGAAGATTTAATAGCCATAGCCCTGCCTAAAAGCCATTGGCAGATCATATCGATTTTAGGTATTTTAAAAGCGGGTTGTGCGTATGTTCCAATCGCTTTGGATTATCCACAAGACCGAATAGACTTTATGGTATCCGATACCAAAAGTAAAATTGTGATCACACCAGAACTCCTATTCGATTTCGAATCCAGGATTGGAGACTATTCCACAGAAAAAGACATCTGCTCGAGGGATTTATCCAGTTTGGCTTATGTGATGTATACTTCAGGATCTACAGGACGGCCTAAAGGCGTTTTGATAGAAGACGGAGGTATAATTCGATTAGTTAAAAATTCGAATTATATCAATTTAGGACCAAGTTCCATCTTATTGTCTACAGGTTACTTCTCATTTGATGCTGTCACTTTCGAATATTGGGGAATGCTGTTAAATGGCGGAAAATTAGTTTTATGTGATGAAAATGAGCTTTTGTCGGATGATTTGTCAAAAATAATAAAACAGGAATCCATTACTATTATGTGGTTTACTGTTGGATTATTAAATCAGTTAATTGATGAAAATATTCAAATTTTCCAGGGACTAAAGACAATATTAGCAGGAGGTGATAAATTATCTGTTGCTCATATTAACAAGTTAAAAAATCATTATCCGGATTTAGAAATCATAAACGGATATGGTCCAACGGAAAACACCACTTTCTCTTTAACTCATAAAGTAGAAAAAGTTAACAGCAATACTATTCCCATAGGAAAACCAATTACCAATAGCAGTGTTTATATACTAGATAAAAACAACCAACTGGTACCGAAAGGTGTTGTTGGTGAAATTTCTTTAGGAGGATCAGGATTATCAAGAGGATATCTTAATCAGCCTGAATTAACGCATGAAAAATTTACCGCAAATCCTTTTAAAGAAAATCAACGTTTATACAAAACAGGAGATTTAGGAAGATGGCTGAAAGATGGAACCATAGAGTTTTTAGGAAGGAAAGACAACCAGATAAAACTACGAGGCTTCAGAATTGAATTAGGCGAGATCGAAAACGTACTTTCTCAGCATGAGTTTATAAATTCGGCATTGGTAGTCGTTCATGAAGATAATCTGGCAGAAAAAGTATTGGCAGCCTACATAACGTTAAGCAGCCCTGTAAATATTCAGGATATCAAACACTGGATGTCAACTCTTTTGCCAGCCTACATGATTCCTGCATATGTAGAAGTTATGGATAGTTTTCCGTTAACCGTAAACGGAAAAATAGATCGTTCTAAATTGCCATTGCCGGAAATCATTACATCAAACAGAACGACAAACTATAAAGAACCATCTACTGCAATAGAAAAAGCATTGGTCCAGTTGTGGGAAGAAGTATTGAGTATTTCGCCAATAGGTCTTGAAGATAACTTTTTTGATTTAGGAGGTCATAGTTTAAAAGCGACTAAATTAATCAGTAAAATTCATAAGGAATTCCAGGTAAAATTACATCTAAAAGATTTATTCATTCATCCTACTCTGGATTCTCAAAGCAAATTAATTATTGAAGGACAACATTCCGGTTATAACAAAATTCCGGTTTTGGCGAAACAAAATGGTTATCCATTATCGCTTATGCAACGTCGTTTATGGATATTAAGCCAGTATGAGGCAGCTAATATTGCGTATAATATGTCCGGTGCCTATGTTTTTGAAGGGGTATTAGATGCTGCTGTTTTAGAACAAGCCTTTATAGAATTAATCAAGCGTCATGAAATCTTAAGAACATCTTTTAAAGAAGATGATCAAAAAGAAATATTGCAATATGTTATTGAGCCTGAAAATATCTCTTTTAAACTAAAAAACATAGATTTGAGAGGAACTGAGAGATCAGTTCTTGAAAAATACCTGGCAGAAGATGTATTGGCGCCATTCAATTTATCTTCAGGTGAATTAATAAAAGCGAGTATCTACAGACAATCAGAAAACAGCTGGGTATTCAGTAATGTTATTCACCATATTATCAGTGACGGCTGGTCTATGGGAATCATTGTAAACGAATTATTACACCTTTATAATACGTTATTGACTGGAGAATCAGCAGCATTAACGCCGCTGAACATTCAATACAAAGATTATTCATCATGGCAGCTTAAAGAATTAAGCGATTCAAGATTAGAATTTCATAAAGGATATTGGATCAATCAGTTCAAAGACGATTTGCCTGTTTTGGATTTATCCGGAGGAAAGCAGCGCCCTATTATAAAAACATACAACGGAGGTGTTTATAATAAACTAATACCAAGTGAGTTAAATCATAAATTAAGTGAATTTCTTAAAACACAGGAATCTACTTTGTTCATGGGATTGTTAAGTGCAGTTAACGTGTTGTTTTATCACTACACCAATCAGGAAGACATTACTATTGGCAGTCCAATTGCAGGAAGGGATCACGCCGATTTAGAAAATCAAATTGGTTTTTATGTAAATACTTTGGCCCTAAGAACCCATTTTTCGAAGAACGATACTTTCAAAAATGTTTTATCCAAAGTAAAAAATGTTGTTTTAGGCGCTCACGAACATCAATTATATCCTTTTGATGAGTTAGTTTCATCACTAAACATCACAAGAGATATGAGCCGTAACCCGTTATTTGATGTTCAGGTTATTGTTCAGAATAATCAGGACACTAATGATACAGGATTAAAAAACTTAACGGTGAGTAGTTTTGAGGGTGAACTGCCTCATTCTAGTGTGTTTGATTTAGTATTTAATTTTGTCGAATCCCCGCATGGTTTAGGTACAAGCATCATTTACAATAGTGATGTATTTGATTCTGAAAGAATTGAACAATTTGGTAATCATCTGGAGCATTTATTAAATGCATTATTACAAGATTCAGAACTGCCAATTCAAGAACTTAAATGGTTATCTCAAGATGAAAAGCAGCATTTATTAGATTTTAATTCGGAAAAAATAGACTATGACAAATCAAAAACGGTCATAGCCATGATAAACGAGCAGGTTGTTCATAACCCGGAAGCCATTGCTATAGCTTTTGAAGGAACGCAGCTAACGTATCGTGAATTACATGAACGTTCGAATCAACTGGCTCATTTTTTACTTGAAAATTATAATATTCAGGCGAATGATTTTGTCGGAATAATGATGGACAGATCAGAGTTGATGTTCATTGGAATTTTAGGAATCCTTAAAGCAGGTGCTGCTTACGTGCCTATTGATCCAGATTATCCGGTTTCCAGAAAAGAATTCATCTTGCAGGATACCAACGTAAAAGTATTGCTTACACAATCAGATTACATCTTTGATTTATCGTATTATGAAGGAGGAATATTTGCAATGGACTTACAGCTGGATACTTTAACAGATCCGGTTACCAATCCAGAAGCAGCCCTTTTACCAGAGCATTTGGCCTATATTATTTATACTTCAGGATCTACAGGAAATCCTAAGGGAGTTATGGTAACGCATGGTAATTTGCAGCATTCATTAGCACCAAGAAATTATGTTTATGCTCCAATAAAATGTTTCTTATTATTGTCTTCTGTCGCTTTTGATAGTTCAGTGGCAGGAATATTCAGCACATTAACCAATGGAGGAAAATTATCGATTACTACGAACGCAAATATTGGTAATGTAAACTTTATTGCGGATTATATTGTTTCGCAAAAAGTAAGTCATTTATTAACTGTGCCGTCTTATTATAAATTGCTTTTAACGGCTTTACAAGGCAAAGAAACGGCTCTTGAAGAAGTTACCGTAGCCGGCGAAACTTGCCCGATAAGCTTGATCGAAGACCATTTTAAGAGCAATGTAGGTCAAGCGGGCTGTCAGTTATTTAATGAATATGGCCCTACAGAATGTTCGGTTTGGAGTAGTGTTCATAAATATGAAGAAGGAAAACCGGTAACAGCAACTATTGGAAAACCAATTGCCAATACCCATATTTATATCTTAAACGAAAAAGAAGATCTGGTTCCCGTAGGTGTAATAGGCGAATTGCACATTGGCGGTAATGGTGTTACAAAAGGATATCTGAATAATCCGGAATTAACCCGCCAAAAATTTATAAAAGATCCGTTTAATAAATCAGGCATGATGTACAAAACCGGAGATTTAGGAAGATGGAATGCAACAGGGGAAATTGAATTTCTGGGTAGAAAAGACAATCAGGTCAAGGTAAGAGGATATCGTATAGAATTAGGAGAAGTACAATACGCAATTGAACAATCTGAGTTTGTAAAAGCAGCGGTGGTTTTAACAAAAGAAAATAAATCAGGTGACAATGAGCTGTTTGCTTATTTATTATCAGATGAAATCTTAAATACTTCGGATCTTAAATACGACCTAAAAGATGTGCTGCCAGGTTACGCCATACCATCTCACTTTATTACTTTGACAAATTTCCCTCTCACACCAAATGGAAAAATAGATACCAAGGCATTATTAGAAATTGGCGGCTCTGAAACCAGAAGCGGAGAAGAATATGTGGCTCCACAAACAGAAGAAGAAACAGCCTTAGTACATATCTGGGAAACCATTCTTGAAAAAGAAAAAATTGGTGTAAATGATCGATTCTTTGATTTAGGAGGTGATTCTATTAAGGTTCTGAAAATTGTTAACGGTATTTATAATGCAATGCAGTTAGAAATCAGTATTTCAGATATCTATACGTATGACAGTATATCAAAATTATCAGAATTTATAATTGATAATAAGAAATCACTTGACAGCAAAAAAGAAGAAGGTATAGAAGCCAGAAAGAACGTTCTGGACTATATCAATACTGTAAAATACAATGTTTTAGAATCTTTAGATGAAAATAAATCTGAAGCTGTAGAGGATTTGTATCCTATGAGTGATATTCAAAAAGGAATGATATACGAGTCTTTATTATATGAAGGAACAAGTATCTATCATGATCAAATGATTAACCAAAGACAATTTGTAAATTTTGACATTTCGGTTTTTAGACTGGCAATGCAGTTAATGGTGGACAAACATGAGATTTTAAGAACAGGTTTTAACATGCAGGATTATGAGCAGGAAGTTCAGATCGTGTATAAAAATGTTGAGGTAACTGTTGTATACGAAGATTTATCTCATTTAGATTCTTTAAAAGAAAAAGAAAATGCTATAGGCGCATTTCTTCAGTCTGAATTACTAAATCCGTTTGATGTTAGTAAAGCACCACTCTTTAGAATGGCAGCTTTTAATATTGGTGAGGATAATATTGTTTTTGTTTCTCAATGTCATCACGCTATTATTGATGGCTGGAGTGATTCTATGCTTTTAACAGAATTAAATAACTTATATCTGGCCCTTTTAGCAGACATCACATTTAGACCTGAAAAAATAAAAGCCAGTTATAAAAACTATGTAATTGAACATGAGATTGATAAAAAAGATACCACAATCTTGTCCTTTTGGAAACAAGAACTGCAGGACCATAGTAAACTCAACATATTTACCAATACACCTGTAAGCAGTATTTACGGAAATGTATTGTCTGAAAATGAAGTAAACGAATTAAAACATCTTGCCGCAAATCTTAGTACAACTGTAAAAGAGATTTCTTTGAGTGCTTACTTGTATATGCTGAGTATCTTAAATTCAGATCCGGATGTAGTAACAGGTTTGGTTACCAATAACAGACCAAGCTGCGAAGATGGAGATAAGATTTTAGGATGTTTTTTAAATACGATTCCATTACGTTTTGCCATTGATTATAATGTAACAGTAAAAGATTTTATAATTGAAGTTCAGAATAAATTAATCTTATTAAAAAAATATGAAAGACTTAGTTTATTACAAATAGCTAGTTTATCTGATAATCAGCATGCAAATGAGAATCCGTTTTTCGATGTTTATTTTAACTATGTTGATTTTTACACGTACGATAAGATAAAAAGCGAGATAAAAGAAAACGTTAACCAGGAAGAAGAAAGCGTTTCATTAATAGGATCCAATAAAACGAATACATTTTTAGATTTTAATGTAAACACAACAGGCGACCTTTATCATGCAAGTCTTTCGTTAACAAAAAAACTGAAATCAGGATTAACAGTAGAACAAGTAAATGATTTATATTTTTCGATATTAAGATCATTTATTGCTTCTCCAAACAAATTGCTAAAATCAGTTGATTATTTAGGCGCAGAGGAAAAACATACTTTGCTGCATGAATTTAATGATACCAAGCATGAATTTCTTTCTGAAACAACGCTGGCAGATTTATTTGCGCAACAAGTAGAAAATGCCCCAAATGAAATTGCATTGGTATTTCAACAAACAGAACTAACATTCTATGAACTAAACGAAAGATCAAATCAATTAGCAAACTATCTGAGATCCAGCTATACGTTAGGTGCAAATGACTTAATAGCTGTAGCATTACCCAGAAGTGAGTGGATGATCACGGCAATTTTAGCAATACACAAAATAGGCGGCGCTTATGTGCCAATAGATCCTAAACATCCTCAGGATCGTATTGATTATATCGTTCAGGACAGTTCGAGTGCTTTAATAATAGATGCAAAAGTACTTAATGAGTTTCATGCCGCAGCAGAAAATTACTCAAAAGAGAATCTAACATTAATCAATAAACCTACAGATATTGCCTATGTACTTTATACTTCCGGTTCTACAGGAAATCCTAAAGGATGTATACTAGAACATAGAGGAGTTGTAAATAGAATACAGTGGATGTGGGAAGCATTTAATTACACGAATCAAGATGTTATTTTACAAAAAACGACATTCACTTTTGATGTTTCTGTTTGGGAAATTTTCATGCCTTTATGCTGGGGTACAAAAATGATATTATGTTCAGATGAAGATGTTAGTATTCCTCAAAATATAGAATCATTAATAAAAAATCATAAAGTAACTTGTTTGCATTTTGTACCAAGTATGTTAGATGTTTTTATAGACAGTTTATTTGATGAATCGTATGATTTTAGCAATCTGAGCAGTTTAAAACAGGTTATTACCAGTGGAGAAGCATTACAATTAAACACCGTTAAAAAGTGGTATGAAAAATTAAATACTCCTATACAAAATTTATATGGGCCAACAGAGGCTTCTATAGATGTTACGTATTATACAACCTCAAAACAAGATACGGTTATACCAATTGGCAAACCGGTCTGGAATACTTCTATCTACATTCTGGATCCCAACAATAACCTTGTGCCTGTAGGATGTTCTGGAGAAATTTATCTGGCAGGAGCAGGACTGGCAAGAGGTTATCTAAATCGTAAGGAATTAACAGATGAAAAGTTTGTGGAAAATCCCTTTGCTCCGGGAGAAAAAATGTACAAAACGGGAGATATAGGAAAATGGACTTCTGACGGTAATATCATTTATGCAGGAAGAAATGACAACCAATTGAAAATTAGAGGATTTAGAATTGAATTGGGCGAAATAGAACAATGTTTATTAGAAATTGAAACGTTAGATTCTGCAGCTGTATTAGCCAGAAAATCTTCATCAAATGAAGTAGACCTTGTTGCTTTTGTAATAAGTAGTTTGGAACTGGATGTAAAAGAAATTAAAAATTTCCTAAAAAAGAGACTTCCTGAGTATATGATCCCTGACTATTATGTTAAGCTTGATAAGCTGCCACTTACGCTAAATGGTAAACTGGATGGAAAAAAATTATTAGCTATCTCTACAGAATCGGGAACACAGACTATTGAAATAGTAAAACCTGAGAATGATCTGGAAGAAAATATTCTTCAAATATGGAAAGAAATTTTATCTAAAAAAGAAATAAGTGTTACAGATAACTTTTTTGAAATAGGCGGTCATAGTTTAAGAGCGATCAAATTACAGTCCATGCTAAAAAGAAAACTTGATTTGAATCTTTCTATAAAGGATATTTATAATAGACCAACCATAAAAAGATTGGCTTCAGATAAAGAAAGATCAAATTCATCACTAATAAACTTACAGGTTAATAATCGTAATAACACGATTTATTTCATTCCGCCATTAACAGGCAGTTCGATCTTGTATAATCCTTTAGCCAAAGTTTTGAGCAGCGAATTTGATTCAATCGGACTACAATACAAAGGTTTTGAACACAAGGAAGAATTCAGTCAATCTATCGAAGAAATGGCAAAGTCATTCATTGAAGAGATTAAAAATAATCAACCTGACGAACCATTTATAGTATTTGGGTATTCTATGGGATCAGCCATTGCATTTGAAATAGTAAGAGAACTCGAAAAACACTATAGCAAAATAGATTTAGTTCTGGTAGACAGGCCATCTTATATAGATATAGATCAACAAGATTTACAAGACATAGATATTCTGGCCAATTGGTTACTTGAAGAATTCAAGAAGGTTATAAAGCTGGATAAAGAACAGGAGAAACATACTCTGTCTTTTCTAAAAAATAATTTGATGCTTAATAATGCGTATCAGCTTGAAGGGAAAATTTCCAGCAATATCTATGCTTTTGAGGCCTCCGATAATCAATCTAAGAGTAATATGCAGAGTTGGCAGAATTACACAACCGGAAATTATGCACACCATTATTTACTGGGTACACATTGGGATGCAGTCTCTGAGCAAAATTTTGAAATCTATCGTGAAGTATTCAATAGTATTTCTGAAAAAACGAGTATAGAAACAATTTAAAATCAAACAAACTTAAAATATTAAATTACTAAGATCATGGAAATTAAAGAAGAGTATTATTTCAAACCGAATGTTATTATTGGGCCATTAGTAGATAAATGGTATGCCTGGACACACTTAATCTCGCCTGCAACTGCTGCAATGAATATTGTTGAACGACATTTAAAAATAATGAATTCATACATTCAGGCACCTATGATTCATGAAGCAGCGGTTAAAAATCCTAAAATGCTGGGAGGTCCATTTATGGACTATGAAACAAGAAGAGTAGACGAAGTAAAAGAACTAAAAGCCGATATTCTTGATAAACAGGCCAACGCCATAGCATTATCCGATGCAATAAAAGAATTGGATAAAATGCTAAAAACCAAAGCTAAAGGAGCTTCTTTGGAACCATTGTACAAAGAAGTTCCAGAGATTTTAAAAGGATATGTAGAACTGGTTTATGATTTAAATAACAACGTTTCGTTTCGTTTTTTTGAATCGTTATTGTACAACAGCCCTTTTTATTCCAAACAATCGCAGTCTATTTCCTTATGGGAAACATTGAATGACGAACGTCCGTTTTGTTTAAGCACACCACAACTAGAAGATCCTAAGGTATTGCAGTTGGATATTCCGTTTGATCATAAAGGAATTGATACTTTAAGCAGAATGAAAAGAAATCCGGGATCGATTGAAGACGTTGCTGAAGAATTAGGCGTTACAGAAGGTCAAATGGAGTTATTCAAAACTTTTTTTACCAAGAAAGAGCATCCAACCTATAAAAAATATACAGGAGACAAAGCCAGAATGCGTTATCTGGGACATGCTTGTATTTTAATTGAAACCAAAGATGTCAGTATTCTTGTAGATCCTTTAATCAGTTATTATGGATATGAATCTACAGTAGAACATTTCTCAGATATTGACCTACCGGATGTTATTGATTATGTATTAATAACACACAATCATCAGGATCATATTGTATTGGAAACACTATTGCCGCTTAGACATAAAATCAAAAATATCATAGTACCTATAACAACAAGTGGTGCACTTCAGGATCCAAGTATCAAATTAGCGTTTGAAAGCATCGGGTTTAAAAATGTAATTGAAATAGATGAGATGCAGGAAATTAAATTCGAAAATTGTACTATTACCGGTTTACCATTTACTGGTGAACATAGTGATCTTAACATTAGAGCTAAATCGTGTTTCCATATTGCAATAAATGAACTAAGCTTCTTGTTTGTAGCCGATTCTAGGGTAATGGAGCCAAGACTTTACGAACATATCCATAGAATTAAAGGAGATGTAGATGTTTTATTTTTAGGAATGGAATGTGCAGGAGCTCCTTTAAGCTGGCTTTATGGCTGTCTTATGACCCAGGACATAAATAGAGAAGATGATCAATCCAGAAGACTAGCAGGTTGTGATAGTCAAAGAGGACTTTCTTTAGTAGATATATTTAATCCAAAAGAAGCTTATGTGTATGCCATGGGGATGGAACCTTGGCTGGAATTTATAAGCAGCATAAAATATACTGAGGAATCTCTTGCTATTATTGAATCCAATAATTTAATAAATACCTGCAAAGACAAAGGAATTATTGCCGAAAGATTATTTGGAGAAAAAGAATTGCTATATGATTATGAAATGAAAAATGAGTTAATGCTTAATTAATTTTACGGATAATCCATAATGAATTAACTTATATAAAGCCTTGTTTTGATGTGTCAAGACAAGGTTTTATTAATCAATTTAAAATTGTATGAAAAAAAAGCAACTGTTTTTATTACATTTTGCAGGAGGAAATATATACTCATTCGAATTTTTAAAATCTATTTATACAGATTTTGAAATGATTTCACTAGAGCTTCCCGGCAGAGGAAAAAGAATGAAAGAAAAATTATTGACCTCCTATAAAGAGGCAGTTAATGATATTTATTCGCAAATCAATACTATGCTCAATGGTGCACCTTTTATGATATACGGGCACAGTTTGGGCGCTACTTTGGCATTGGGAGTTACTGATTTATTAGAAAAAAATAATACGCCCCCGCAATGCTTAATAGTAAGCGGAAACCCTGGTCCTGGTGTTGTAACAGAAAGAGAAAGATCTGATTTAGACAGAGCCGACTTTATCAGTATGCTTAAAGAATTAGGTGGATTAACAGAAGAATTATTGCAAAGCGAGGAGTTGTTAGATTTTGTGCTGCCAATACTTAGAGCCGATTTTAAAATTGTTGAGGGAGATACTTTTGTTGAAAATACGATTGTAAAAGCTCCAATTATCGCTGTAATGGGGGATTTGGAGAAATATGTGGGCAGCATTGACAATTGGAAAGCACATACACTTTCTGAATTTAATTCCTATGTATTAAAAGGAAATCATTTTTTTATATATAATAATGCTGATAAATTAATTGAAATTTTTGAAGCTAGTTATCGGGAATATAAAGTTTTAATGTAGGTCAATATTCTTATAAGTTGATTTTTTTTGTAAAAATATTCTTTAGTACGAAAATATTCGTACCTTTAAAAAATCAAAATTAAAGAGACTTATGGAAAGCAGGAAAGTTGAGCCAACAAAATCAGAAATCGAAATTTTAACTATACTTTGGAAGCATGGTGCTTCAACTGTTCGTTTCGTAAATGATAAATTAAACGAAGAAGAGGAACGTGTAGTTAAATATACAACCACGTTAAAGCTAATGCAGATTATGAAAGAAAAAGGCATTTTGTATAGAGATGAAAGTAATATTAAACATCTGTATCATGTGGTTGAAGATCAGGAAAAAACCAAAACTTTTTTATTAGAAAATTTTTTAAGCAAAATATTTGATGGTTCTATAGAAAATTTGGTGATGCAGCTGGTTGGAAATAAAAAAACCTCAAAAGAAGAGTTGTTAAAGATTAAGAATATAATAGATAAAATGAACTAAACTAGAAGCGAATGGAAGTTATGTATAAAACACTATTGTATGTATTTATTAATTCTTTTGTCTTTGGGATTATACTGGCAGTTGTAACCTATGTTTTTATGTCTTTCTCTTCACATTGCAAAGCCCGGCTGCGTTACAATGTGTTGGTATTATTCTTATTTGTATTTGTTGTAGCTGTTTTGTTTTTTGGAATGAATCATATAAGTAATCCTTATCAAACCATTCATCATCAGGTTATTTTGCCCATTTTGTCTCACAATGAAGGAAATTATAATCCTAAAGCGATACAAGTATCAGAATCTTTCCTGTTTTTTAAAACACTATATCTTAAAATTTATGATTTTGCATTAGAGATAACTTTAGTATGGGGTTTGATATTTTGTTACAAAATGATTAAATTGTTTTTGGGAATTCACAAAATAAAAAGTTTAATTTTCAAAAACAAAATAGAGCTGAATGACGACTGGAATAATAAAATTCTACAATATTGCAACAAGATTGGGATCAAAACAAATGTCAAAGTATATCTTTCGTCTGCAATTAGTTCGCCAGCTGTTTTTGGATTTTTTAAACCAATTGTATTAATACCAATTCAACTCACAACGGGTTTATCTTCGGATCAACTTGAAGCGGTTATCTACCATGAACTCGTTCATATAAAACGGTATGACTCAATTATAAACTTAGTGCAAAATCTATTAGAAGTAATCTTCTTTTTTAACTTGCCTTTGCTATGGTTGTCTAATCTCATCAGGATCGAAAGAGAAAAGTGTTGTGATGATGCTGTTTTAAAAATCACTGATAACAAAAAAGATTACATCAGTGCCTTGTACTTTTGTGCCGAAATGACTGTAGGAAAGCAGGAACTGGCATTAGGTTTTGCTAATAATAATGAGATTTTGCTGGACAGAGTGGAAAGAATCATACTAAATGGTCAGAACTCTGTTAATAAAATTAAGACACCCACATTTCATAGCTTCGCAATATTCCTTTTCGCTTTGTTGATAGGTTATATTTATCAATTAAAACTTCACAATGTATTCAATATACTGCCAGATACTTCGATAAATGAAATTGCCAAAACTCCGGTAGATAATGATTATATTATTTTAACCGGGATCACCTCTGATACGTTATCTGAAAAAGAAGGCGAGAAGATAGTATCTGTCTTAAACAAAATGATAAGCCAAATGAGTCATGAAAAACTTATAAGTAATGATGCTCAAAAATTATCATTTCTATTAGATAATAATCAACTCATTATTAATGGGGAACTGCAATCAAATGAGATTTTTAATAGATACCAAAGCAAATATATAAAGAAGAGCGATTGGCGTATATGCTATAATTATAAAATAAAAAAGTAAAACGTTCTGATTTCTTTTAGGCTCGTGCTAAAAAATCAAATAATCCTAGCTAAAAAAAACTAAATAAATTATGAAAACAACCAAAACTTTTATTGCACTTTTACTAATGATCTTCATTTCGGGTGCCAGCCTGGCGCAAAACAATCAAAAAGAATCCAAGGTTAATCAACGAACTTTTACTGGTATTACAGGACAAGCTATAAAAGAGTCTTCGGAGGTAAATAATGTTGAAAAACTAATTGAAGAAATAAGTAATGAAATATATAAAGAAAAATTGGTAGCAGCGGATGCTGGAAGTTTATCTTATATGCTTAATAACAAAGAGTTTATAATAAACGGAGTCGTGCAAAAACCTGAAATACACCTGAGATATATGAATAAATACATCAAGAAAAATACTAAATGGAACATTTGCAAAAACTATAAGATAAAATAATCGAATTTTTTACATATTCACTAAAGTTTGTTTTTTAATAGATTCTTTATTAATGCTCTTACTTTTAGAATTAGTATCAATTCAATATTTTCGATAGTCTAATACTAATTTTCCATTCCTTAAATTTTATCAACCTAAAAAGCTTGAGTCTACCGCATGGTATTTCTCAGTGGTGGTCTTGTTTAATATATTAACTAACGTAACCATTATTTTGGGTCCATTGCCGCCTGTTAAAGCAGGAATAGCTCAAAAAGAAAGAACACATAAAAATCATTTCGCAATGAAGGCTCAAATCTATTTAGGTGCTTAAAAAACTGCTCAGGCAGAATCAGCAGTAGTATCAAAACCTAGAAGAGCGGTATAAGTTGTTAACAATGTAAATGTTAAAGCTAGATATTTAAAAACTTTTTTGCGTAACGCGAGATATTAAAAAAAGAAAATGAAATACTATTATATGCGTATAAATTATATTGCTCTGCTATGTCTGATTATTTTTCTATCTAATCGAACATATGGACAAAACTCAAATGCATCAATTTCGGGAAGCGTTATTGATGCTGAAAATAAAGAGCCAATTATTTTTGCGACAATTCTTTTGTTGAATGATGAGAAGGAAACCTTAATAAAGAGTGAATTATCTCAAAATAAAGGAGATTTTAATTTTAAAAACTTAAAAAGTGGTAACTACATCATTAAGATTATTCATGATGATTACAATACATTCAAAACAGCAATCATTACTATAAAAGAGGATGATCAAAAACAATTGCAGCCTATTGAGATGCTCAAAGCAATACAAAAGGAAAACTTGAATGAGGTTTTAGTATTTCAAAAGAAAAAAAATTTTGTTGAGACTAAAATCGATCGTACTATTTTAAATGTTGATGCTTTAGAATCAAATAGTGGAATCACGGCTTTTGAATTATTAAAGAAAGCGCCCGGAACCAGTATAAACGATCAGGGAGTTGTAAGCCTGAACGGGAAATCAAATGTTACCATTTTTATTGATGACCGCCCAACTTATTTGTCAGGAGCCCAACTAGAAAGTTATTTGAGCGGCTTGTCTTCAGATAATATCGACAAAATTGAAATGATGACAAACCCTCCTGCTAAATATGAAGCGGCAGGAAATGGGGGAGTGATCAACATCAAATTAAAAAAGAGTAAAAAAGAAGGAGAAAACGGGAGTATAGTACTGGGAGTCAGGCAGCATAAATATACAGAGTATAACACCACCTTTAATCTGAATAAGAAAAAAGAGAATTATAATGTTTTCCTGAGTGGAAATATTGGTTATAAAAAACGTTTTCAGGATCTTTATATCAATAGAGATTATACAGATACAGGCAGTTACAGCAGACAGGAAACCAATAATGTTGGAGATGGTATACTAATCAGTTTAAAATTTGGTGCAGACTATAATCTTTCAAAAAAGACGGTTATAGGAATAGTTACTGATGGTTTAATTTGGAGTGGCAATGATATTGATAATAGCCGCAATTTTTTATATAATTCATCACGCTCCCTTGATTCAATTATAAAAACAAAAGGAGATTCTGATAATAAATTCAGAAATAGCGGAATAAACCTAAACCTCGATCATAAGTTTAATGAGAAGAGTGATATCCGTGCGAACTTAGATTACTTAGTATACAATACAGATCCTTTTCAAAAATTTACAAATACGATAGTTTTACCAAATACAAATCAGGAATATTCAGATATGTTGGTTGGAGGATCGTCTTCTAGTGTAAATGTTTACTCAGGAAAATTAGATTATTCCAATCAACTGAGTGAAAAAATAACCTTTGAATCAGGATTTAAACACAGTTATACCAAAACATCTAATGAGAGTAATTATGTGGATATTGTGGACAATGTTTCGACCCCGAACCTAAATCAGAATAATAAGTTTTTATACCATGAGAACATCACCGCTTTATATGCCAACTCGAATGGAAATTTTGGAAGGTTGTCGATGCAGTTAGGACTTAGGTATGAAAATGTTAAACTTACTGGGGAACAATTAGGAAATGAAATAAAGCCCAGTGCTAAGAATACAACGAATTATGATAATTTATTTCCTACCCTGTATCTATCTTATAAATTAGATTCTTTAGCCAACAATAGTATAGGAATTAATTACGGAAAACGAGTTGACAGACCATTTTATCAAGATTTGAATCCGGTTGTTCTTCAGGTAGATAAGGTAACGTTTTATGAAGGAAATCCATACTTAAAACCATCATTTGCCAACAGTATTGAGGTTTTCTATGCGTATAAAAGTCTTTTAAATGTTAATGTTGGATTTAGTGAAATTAAGGATGAGATTCAAGAAACTATAAAAATTGTAGATGGCATATATTATAGTAAACCTGGAAATATAGGAAAAACTCAGGTTTCAAACATTTCGATTAGTTCTTCTTTTAATATTTTTAGCTGGCTGGTTTTCAGTGGAAACGCTCAATTGTCTTATAGAGATAGCAGAAGTGAATTTTTTGGTGGTGAATTAAAAACCAATGGTTATAGTTTTAGCATTGATCCCATACTTCAATTTAAATTGAAGAGAGATTGGAATATTGAATTATTGGGTAAGTATGTAGGAAAATCGTATGTAGCTCAATTTGTAACAAGTCCATACGGGTATGCTGATGTAGCGCTGAGTAAAAAACTATCGACCAGAAGTTCATTGAAATTGGTTTTTACAGATGTTTTTAGAACAAATATCAATAAAGGTATCATTAATAATCTTATCAATACAGCAGCTGATTACAAGACTTTGAGTAATACAAGACAGATTAGATTGTCTTTTACTTATAATTTTGGAGATAAAATTTCTAAACAAGAGCGTGAAAACAGCAGTATAGATAGTGAAAGAAGTAGAATTAAATAATAATTATTTGAATGCTTTTTATTGAGGAAGGCATAAAATTAAACATCCCAATATATGCACTTAGGAGAGATGCTGAAAAAAGAGTGTCTTAAATGCTGAATTGGTAAATATTTTAATAAAGAATTAAAAAAACAACTAATACACTAAAAAAACTATGCTTAAGCTAAAATTTTCACAGGTCATTTATCTCCTGCTCTATGCCATCCCTAACACCATTCTAAGTTTCGGAATCATATACATCATGAACAATGTAATTTCGGGCAAAGAAGGTTTTTTGACAGATTATATGGGAATCGTATTTGTATCAGTCGTAATTTATACCTATCTGCTGAATATCATATTCCAAAAAAAAATCAATAAATATTCTTTTGAGATATTGTATGAAAATGAAAAAAAGATATTTGACAAAATATTAAAAGCACCTTTGATTACCCTCGAAAAAATGGGTTCACAACGCTTTTATACCGCCATAGAAGATTTAAGAATATTTTCGTCTTTTCCTGAAGTGGTCACTCATTCTATCAATTCTTTATTGATGGTGGTACTTTGTATGATATACTTATTTACGTTATCGATAGCAGCAGCTTTGGTCGTTATTGTTTTAATAATTTTAATTGCCGTTTTTTATCTTGTTGTAATCAATACCATGTCTCAAAAAGTAGGCAATCTTAGAAAGTTCAATGAACATTATTACAAATATGTAGATGATGTCATTAAAGGTTTTAAAGGTTTTAAACTAAGCGGGCAAAGAAGAGAAAAACTAATGGGTTCACACCTGTCTCCTAACAGAGAAAGCGCTAAAGACTTGGATTTTAAAATTAATTATGTCTTTCTATCCATCAATTTGATAAGTCAATACGGTTTGTATTTAGTGATAGGAGTTATTCTTTTTTTATTGCCGGAATTGGGTATTCTTAAAAGAGAAGATGTTATTTCGTATGTTGTTATTCTCTTGTTTATTGCAGGACCGATAAACAACCTGATTAATATGCAGAACGTTTATACGCGTTTGACAGTTGCTAACGGAAGAATTAAAAAATTCATGAGCGATTTTGATACTGCCCCGGTAACTTTAGAAATCCAAAACGTACCTATTGAAGATTTTAGTTCCCTAAAATTCAACAATCTCTCTTTTGCTTATGACAATGATGCTATGGATAAGTCTTTTGCTTTGGGACCAATAAATACATCGATAAAAAAAGGCGAAACGATATTTATTATTGGCGGAAACGGCAGCGGCAAAAGTACATTTATAAATATACTGACAGGTTTATATCAACCGTCAGAAGGTGAAATAATTTTAAATGAGGTAAATACAAATCTAAGTACAGCCACACAAAATTTGATAGCCGCAGTATTCACAGAAAATCATATTTTTTCTCATAATTACGATAATTATTCTTTAGAAAAAAATGAAGAATATCAGGAATTATTAAAAATAATGGAACTCGATAAAGTCGTGCTGGATGACAAAGAAGAATCAGCAAGACGTTCCTTTTCTAAAGGACAAAGCAAAAGAATGTCTATGATATTTGCGCTTTTGGAGAACAAACCTATTTTGGTTTTGGATGAATGGGCAGCAGATCAGGACCCGCATTTCCGCAAATATTTTTATGAAAACTTATTGCCTAAACTCAAAGAAGAGGGCAAAACAATTATTGCGGTAACACATGATGATGCTTATTTTAAACATGCTGATAGAATTATAAAATTTGATTATGGTCAAATTGTGAAAGATTTTAAGGTGGAGAGCAATGTTTTGTCAACAGAAAGTTTATGGTATAATGAGGTGAAGTAAACAGAGATAAAATTAGGTTTACAAATTCTCAATAAAAAGTTTCATGCAGATTATGAAAACGCAGATTTTCGAAAATTCTTTTTTGTGATTTTTATTTTAAAAAATCTGCTTGGAGCTCAATCTGCGTGAAAGAACACATTATAAGTTGTAGTCTTATTCTTTGCGTGCAATAGCTGATAGTCATTAAACGAAAAACCATTTATTTGCAAATGAAACTTACCTTACCCCAACAAGATGTTTATTTTGATCAATTGTTGTTTCCTAATGAACCGATATACAATATTGGAGCTAAAATTGAAATTAAAGGAATAATAAACATTGAAATATTCAAAAAAGCGTATGTTGAATTAATCAATCAGCATGATGCTTATAGAAGTATTATTATAAAGAATGAAGAGGATATAAGAATCAAAATAGTCGAAGAACACCAATCTGAATTGGGTTTTATAGATTTTTCAAAACATGAAAATGCAATTGAAGATGCCAATCTCTATATGCAAAAGGAATTCATGAAACCTTTTGATTTATTGCAGGGAACTCTTTTGCATATTTTTACTTTGGTAAAAGTTCAGGAAGATTTTCATTATTTATTTTCCGTATATCATCATATTATAACTGATGGCTGGGGCACTTCTTTAATGTTTCAAAGATTGGTTCAAAATTACAACGAGATTTTTGAATCTGGCGAAATTAAAACAATATATCCTTTTAGTTACAAGGATTTTATGGAAGATGATACCGCATATCAAAATTCTGAATCGTATAACCAAGATGCAGTGAACTGGGTTAAAAAGTTTGAATCTTTACCTGAGAATTTGTTTGAAAAACTAGACGATACCCTTGAAATTAATAAAAGTAATCGTAAAGAACTGATTGTAAAAAGAGAAGTTTATAATCAATTAAATCAGTTAGCCGAGATCAATAAATGCTCGACATTTAATTTAATTCTAGCCGTTTTATATATTTATTTTGGAAGAAAACACCAGAATAATGATTTTGCAATAGGTTTACCCGTTTTGAATAGAAGTAAATCCAAGTACAAGAAAACGGTTGGTCTCTTTATGGGGATTTCACCTTTAAGAATTCCTCTGGACTTTGATGCTTCTTTTGAAAATTTAATCATTGATATAAAAAATCAATTAAGACATGATTATCGCCATCAAAGATTTCCTCTGGGCAAACTAATTCAAGAGCTTCGAATTTTTAATGAGAAAGAAAGGTTATTTAATATTACACTTTCTTATGAAAAACAAAATTATTCTAATGATTTTCACAACACACAAACCCGCGTCATTCCAT
Organism: Flavobacterium sp. HSC-32F16; assembly: GCF_024171645.1. Lineage (GTDB taxonomy): Bacteria > Bacteroidota > Bacteroidia > Flavobacteriales > Flavobacteriaceae > Flavobacterium. The sequence goes on from NZ_JALKAC010000007.1 coordinate 70,346, forward strand.
TAACCCATCAATCAGAGCGTGTGGCTTTGGCTATTTACATTAGAGAGTTTGATGAACAGGAAGATGTGAAAATAGACTTTGATTATAACCTGAATTATTTTGATGATTCAAGAATAACAGAAGTTACCCGGCATTTTGAAAATTTAATAAACGCCATTTTAGTTTCTCCTGATAAAAAACTAAGAGAGTTAACCTATTTATCACAAGAAGAAGAGCATAAGGTAACAGTTGAATTTAATAATACAAAAGCTGATTACCCGAAAGACAAGACGATAGTAGATTTATTTGAAGCACAAGTAGAGAAAACCCCGGCAAAAGAGGCCCTGAAAGATGGTCATAAATCCTATTCTTACTCTGAACTTAACAAGTTATCAAACCAAATAGCAGAATACCTTATTGCTGCTTTTGGAGAAAAGGATAAATCACCAATTGCAGTTTTATTAGGAAGATCTGCCAATATGGCTGCTGTTTTATTAGGTATTTTAAAATCAGGCAGATCCTATATTCCATTGGATCCTGCTTTCCCAAAAGAGCGATTAGGTTATATTGTTGATAATAGCCAAAGTAAAATACTTATCAGCGAAAAGAAATATGAATTAGAAGGCGTTGAAGATGTCACGATTGTGGCGTTAGAAAATATTTTAGCAGAAATTGATATATTCGAAGGTAAGAGAACCACGGTCATTTCTCCTAAAGATACAGCCTATATCATATATACATCTGGTTCAACCGGAAACCCGAAAGGCGTTGAAATAGGCCATCAATCCTTGCTTAATTTTTTGATCAGTATCCAGCAAAAACCGGGAGTTAGTTCAAATGATGTATTATTTTCGGTAACGACTTACTCTTTTGATATTTCAATTTTAGAGTTTTTTGTGCCATTACTGTCAGGAGCTGCGTTATATATTGCAAGTCAGGAAATTTTAGCAGACCCTAATTCTGTTATTCGAAAAATAGAGGAGATACAACCTACATTAATTCAAGCTACTCCAAGTTTTTATCAAATGTTGTTTAATGCCGGCTGGCATGGAGACAAAGCATTAAAAGTACTGTGTGGAGGTGATTTATTAAGCGAAGCATTAGCCGAAAAGCTCATTAACACTAGTTTGGAAGTTTGGAATATGTATGGACCTACAGAAACTACCATTTGGTCCAGCATAAAAAAAATAGAACATCCAAAAGAGGAGTCCAACATAGGGAAACCAATAAACAATACGCAATTTTATATATTAGATTCATTTCTAAATCCCATGCCGATAGGAGTACCCGGCGCCATTTATATTGCAGGCGATGGATTAGCAAAAGGGTATTTTAAAAATGAGAAACTAACCAAAGAAAAATTCATTGAAAACCCATTTGATGCTGCAAGTTTACTATACGAAACCGGCGATGTAGGAAAGTGGAATGATGATGGGGAAATTGAGTTTTTAGGAAGAAATGACAATCAGGTTAAGATTAGAGGTTATAGAATTGAGCTCGGAGATATAGAGTCACAATTAAATCAAATAGAAGGAATTAATGATTCTGTAGTAATTGCTAAGAAAGGGAATCAACAAGATGCTTTTTTAGTGGCTTATATTTTAAAAAGCGAAGAAGAAATTGATACGGAAAAAATCTTTATAACGTTGAAAATGAATCTTCCTTACTATATGATTCCGAATGCAATCATTCCTTTAGAAACATTTCCGCTTACTCCAAACCAGAAAGTAGATAGGAAATCTTTATCGCAAAAAGACATTCAGCAAAATACAAATTATGATGATTTTAAAGCTCCTGTTTCCTATTTAGAAAAAAAACTTTCTGAATATTGGAAAGAAGTTTTAAATAGCAAAGAACCTATTAGCGTAAATGATAATTTTTTTGCTCTTGGAGGACATTCATTAAACGCCGTTAAATTGATTGGATTAATTGCCAAACAGCTTTCGTTTACTATTACTTTAAAAACGATTTTTGACTATCCAACAATTGAATTATTAGCTGGTTATTTACAAGAACTTAAACCGAGTCAATCGATTGCCATATCATTGTCTGAATCTAAAAATTTTTACGATGTAACTCCTTCCCAATACAATATTTGGTTAGCATCTCAACAAACAAATGGTTCAATTGCTTATAATATGTCAGCCGGCTATAGTGTTGAGGGGATTGTTAATTTGGATAGTATTACAAATGCAATAAATGCAATAATTAATAAACATGAAATTTTAAGGACCAATTTTATTGAAAGAGATGGAATTCCGTATCAAAAAATTAACGACGCCGAAAACGCAAGGTTTGAAGTTACTGTACATAAAATTAAAAATGAAAAAGCAGGAGAAATTATAAGCCAATTGGTTAATACACCATTTGATTTAGAAACAGATTTATTAATAAGAGTCCAACTTCTTCAATTAGAGACAAATCAATTTATAATGCTCTTTTCTACGCAACACATTATAATGGATGGAATGTCTTTAGAAATTTTTATCAAAGAATTTATTGAAAATTATAATGAAAGTACTTCTCCAGATGCATCCAAAGCAAATACTTTAAAATTTCAATTTAAAGATTATTCGGAATGGTTTAATAAAACATTGGAGGATAGTGCCTTTAAAAACAAGTTGTTTTGGGAAAAATATCTTAAAAATTATCTGCCTAAAGATTCTTTTGATAGGGATTTCAGCATAGAAAACAATCAGCAAAGAGGAAGTAAGTATTTGTTTGAACTAACGACAGATGTTACTTCAGATTTAAAGGAATTAGCACTTTGTGAGCAAGTCACTTTTTATACCATTTTAACAGCGGCTTTAAATGTTTTGATTTATAAATTCTCTAATCATAATGACATTTGTGTAGGAACCGTAAACTCAGGAAGAAATATCCCAGAGTTAAACAATCAAATTGGGATGTTTGTTAAGACACTTGTTTTAAGAACACAAATTGAGTCAGAGCAAACTTTTGCTGGTATATTGAGAAATACTCAAAATAATCTATTGGAAATAAATGATAATGAAGCTGTCCCTTTTGAGAAGCTTTCTCAATCTGTTTTTGACGTTATGCTGGTATATCAGAATCCAGAATTTTCCTTTGAAAATATTAATGAATTAAATGACTTAAAATTAACGTCTTATCCTATTGATAACAAATACAGCAGGATACCTATTGTATTTAATTTGTTTGAAAGTGATAATAAGCTGAAAGGTATTATAGACTATAACTGTGATTTATTTGAGGAAGATACTATACAAATTGCTGCCCTGAAATACAGTAAAATTTTAAATGAAATAATAAAAAATCCATTAATGAAAGTGGATTTAATTGATGCCAAATTAGAATTTGAGAAAAATACAGCATTTGATTTTGATTTTAATTTCTAAAAACATCTATAGTTTTGATTTACATCTATTATTCTTATCTGTCTAAAGAAAATCACGAAAGTTTGTTGAAAAATGATTTGCCAAAATTTCCAGTCGATTATCAAGAGAAAATTAAGCGATACCGAAGATGGCAAGATGCACAATTGTCACTTTTAGGACGAATCATATTGTTTAAGGGGATTGAAGAAATTTACAAACATAATCCTTACGATAAAGTGATAAAACACACAAAATATAGTAAGCCTTATTTTGATAATGATTTAATCCGCTTTAATATCTCACATTCAGGAGACATTGTTGTCTGTGCATTAAGTGATAAACATGAAATAGGAATCGATGTTGAAATTGTAACGGATATTGAAATAAATGAATTTGAAGAGCAAATGATTAAAAATGAATGGAATAGAATTGTTTTGTCGAATAATATAAAAGATTCTTTTTTTGATTATTGGACACAAAAAGAAGCCGTGATAAAGGCGCATGGCCACGGATTGTCAATTCCCCTAAAATCATTTGAAATTTTAGATAATACGACCAAAATCGATGAAGAAAAATACTATTTGAAGGAAATAAAAATAGATAAAAAATATAAATGTTACATCTCACTAAAAACGGATGTTACTGAAATATCAATAAAAAAATATAATATAAATCCAATAATTTAATTAAAACAAAATGAAAAACCTAAGGAGACTATTTTTGCTGCTATGTCTGTTGCCCACTTGTTTGTTTTCTCAAATAAATACTTTTAAATTAGAAAAAACAACCACTTTCTTTCCTCAAGAAGAAATTATTAATCAAGAGAATATAGAATGGAGGTACTTAAATGTTCCTGAAAACTGGGATAAGCCAACGGGTAAAACAATTAAAATTGCAGTCGCAATTTTGAAATGCACCTCAAAAAATATAGATTCAAATCCTGTTGTATATATAGAAGGAGGACCTGGAGCTGGAGGTATTGAAGGAATATGGAATTGGCTAAAACATCCATTAAGAATAAATAGTGATATAGTTTTAGTTGATGTTAGAGGAACTGGCAATTCTTTACCTAAATTTTGTCCTGACTTAGGAAAGCAATTCTTGGAAATACTATCAAAAAATCAGAACAGCACGCAAGATGAACAGCAAAAAGCTATTGCTGCATTAGCCTGTAAACAAGATTTGTTAAACAGAGAGATCGATATAAACTCTTATAATAGTAAATCAATTGCTAAAGATTTAAATGCTTTAAAAAGAGCTTTAAAATATGATAAATGGAATGTTTATGGTGTTTCTTATGGGACTTACACAGCTCAGGTTTATGCAAATGATTTTCCTCAAGATATTAAGTCATTAATTTTAGATTCTTCGATTTCAGATATTTCGATGTATTATAATCATAATACTGAAAATTATATGAATAGCCTTGAAAAAGTTTTTAGCGCCTGTGAAAATGATCCTAATTGTAATAAACAATACCCAAATTTAGAGAATGCCTATTATGAAACCATAGAAAAATTAGATAAGAAGCCTATTACAATTAAAGTTGATAAGAGAATCATTCCTAGCGGTGAGTTTACTTATAATACGGAAGATTTTAAAATTGCTATTCAACAATCCCTATATCAAAGAAAATTAATCGAAGTATTACCTTTATTAATCACCGAATTTAATAAAGGAAACAAAAGTACTTTGAGTTCACTTGTAGCTGCTTTTTCAGGGGCTCTAAGATTAGATTATGGAGCGTATTATTGTGTGAGCTGTAATGAGGCAATTCCATATAATTCGATTTCAGAATTTAATAAGGAGGCACTTAATTATAAAAAATTAAAAGGAGGATTATCTTTTTATAAATCAGACTTTTTAGTGTGTGATAAATGGAATTCAGGAGTTGATAAGTCGTCTAAGGTTTTAAATGATTTATCTAACCTGTCAACATTGGGAGTTCCAGTATTAGTATTTTCAGGAGTTTTTGATCCTATCACTCCGGCTTCAAACGGGAAAACTACTGTTGGGAAATTCAAAAATGGTTTTTTGGTAAATGCTCCAATCTCTGGTCATGCACCTAGTTTTTCGAAAATTGGATCTGAAATTTTAAATCAATTTATAAGTAATCCAGATCAGGATCCTGATGTGAAAGGATTTCAAACCAATAATAAAGTTCATTTTGTTACTGATGTAAAGGTTAATGGAGGAGTTTCGAATTTTGCCAATAGCCTAAATGAATTCAACCTATTATTTTTTGCACCATTCTTAATCGCCATTATTATCCTGTTAATTTCAATTTTCAATTTTTGCTATGTACTAATTAGAAATAGGAAAGATGCAGCTCAAAATAAAATCATGAAGTATTTAATTATATTAACTTCTATATTAGGCTTTATTGCAATTATTGGGTTTGTTTTGGCTATTAACAGTACTGCTCAAGACAACTTTTATATACTTGCTTTTGGGATTCCAAATCAATTTGATTATTTGTTTGTAATTCAATGGGCTTTTATAGTATTTACTATAATTTCAATAGTTTATTTTGCTCTAAGAATTAAGTCTATTTCCAATAAAAGCGTTATTGCCGCAATTTTATTCTCTTTACTCCTCATAGGTATTTATTTTCAATATTGGGGATTTTTGCTTTAAAAAGCAATTTGTTTTGGCAGTGTTTCAAAGTTAGGGATATTAGATTTCTAATGTATTCAAATAGAATAAATATGAATATTAAACAAAAAAGATGAGCATTAGCTCATCTTTTTTGTTTTAATTGCCTTAAATATTTTGAAGTCAAATTTAAGCAATTCTTTTTAATCAAAACATAGAATAAACACCCTTAACTTTTTGTGGCAAAAAAGGTATTCCTTCCACCTTGATAAAGGCAGAAAATTTGCATTATAATTTTATATTTTAATTTATTCTTTTTTAATTTGACGCAGGCGAGAAAATCTTTTTAAGTTTTAAAAAAAAATATCTTACCGATTACGCCTGAGTCATATTTTAATGATGTTTTTTAGCAATTAAGTAGTTGATGATTTATAACAAAGAAAATTTTCCAAAAATATCCTCCGAACGCAATCTAACAGTTACTGTAATAGTGTATATGCTGTTTGGGCTTTTGTTCATTGCAATACTAGCATTATTTATTGCGCTTCCGTTAAGTATTCAGTTGGAGCATAACAGTCGATTATCTACCGGTGAGATAATCTTTAATCTCCTATATTTCCCTTTACTGCTTTGGATTATTTGGAGAATTTTCAAAAATTACCAGTGGCAGAAGATTAAAAAAATCATTTTAATTTCAGTAGATAGGTACGGTCTGCATCACCATCAATTTGATGGTACAGTTCAAAGTATTTTATACAAAGAGCTTGAACGAAGTACAGAAGCTTATATAAGTGATATAGATAGAAAAATCGGAACAAAATATTCTTCAGGGTATATTTTTGGCTTTAGGTATGGTTTGCAGATTCCCATTCATTTTTCTAAACCAGAGAATGGAATGACGTATATCCCGAAAAACAAATATCATCTAATTGGACATTTTCTGCAGGGCGTTACTTTATTTTGCCCGAATTTAAGAATTTCTCAATCAGTTTATGCTGATTATTTTATAAATCCCGACACTTTTGAATTCAATAAAAAGGCACAGTTAATTACGTATTTAATGGTTCTTATATTCATGATTATTATTCTGTTAGCAATCGATTTATTTCTAAAATACTCTAAAGGCTTTTCGATATTGTTTTAAATACTGTTGATGTAAAAAAAGCGATTGAACAAATCAATCGCTTTTTAAAACACTAACAACTTGAAAATACTGTTTAGTATATTTTTTTCAGAATATTGATTTCTTTTAGACCCAGTCCCATTTCCTTCTGCAGCTTTTTCTTCAAAATTGAAGTTACTGTAAAGAACAAATGTTAAATTAAAAAAAAAGGAAAATAAGACTTTACGAAAAAGAATACTGCTCACTGGGGCATCTGGAACTGTTGGTTTAGAAACCTTGCAGCATCTGGTTGAGCATAAGGATTATGAAATAACGGTTTTTGATATAAAAACCCAAAAAACGGTCAAAAAACTGGCTCCCTTTCGATCTCGTGTAGAGATCATATACGGCGGCTGTTGCTGTGTATCAAGACGAAAATGATAACGTAAAATGTGACCGTAATATGATTGGATATCCGAGAGAAGGATTTGGATTTTCCAAAAATTATAAACCAAAACTCTCAGCGCCTGATTTTGAAGAGGTGAAAATTGCAGTTAATCAATATGCTAAAATCAGTATTGCATTGATTGGGAAATAGCAGATCGTTTGTCAATTCAATTCATTTAATATGCTGGTTTTTGTAAAACAATTAAGTGTGGACCTTTCATTGGAAATACAAAAAGCACCTTTGTTGGCAGTACATAAATAATTTAGATCAGATTAGCCAATCAGCAGTTTGATTTTTAATTATTTAAAAACTTACTATTCAATGGAAAATTCCAAAGGAGATGCTATCATAGATTAAATGATTTAGAAAATAAAAATCTCAATTTCAATAAGTTCTAATTAAATAAAGCTATCTTTGGGCAATTAAATATATTAAAATGCAAGAAGGTACAGTAAAATTTTTCAATGAAGAAAAAGGTTTCGGATTCATAACTCCTAATAATGGAGGAGCCGAAGTTTTTGTTCATGCTTCAGGTTTATCAGAAAACATTCGTCAAAATGATGAAGTAAGATATGACGTAGAAGAAGGCCGTAAAGGTCCAAACGCAGTAAACGTAGTTATAGCATAACATACTATCACAGTTAATTTAAAGGCACCTGCGCAGCAGGTGCCTTTATTATTTTCATTGGGTACAGTATTATTTGAATATATTATGATTAGAGCTTTTCCATTTTTGAACTGACTTCAAATTATAAAATTAGAAATCACAGCATACAAATAATGGGAATTTGTAATGAGTTAAATTGTCTAAATTTTGTAAACAAAGCACACTAAATTTTTTGTGATGAAAATGCTGGAAGGTCCATATCTATTTAGTTCAATTTATGACGCATGCAGGCCACTGATCAATATCTTTAAATTTATTAATGACATAGTTTGCAATACTCAGGTCTGTAGATATATTTCCGTTTGTAAAAGCGGCTGCTTTCATGCCGGCCCTGCTTCTTTTACCCTTTTGTGGGGAGAGCAGGATTTGAACCTTAAGCTTGAAACCCGCATATTTCCTGCATTCTATAAAAATACAAAAAGATTTTTCAAATAATTTTATTGTTACTTAGTATTACAGCTGTGAGATTATGGCCTTATCTGCAAATTATGCAAAAAACAAGTTAGAAGAATTTTAAAATTCTGCTTGCCAAACGCATTCCGTTTGAGGAAGCTTTAACAATATCAAGAAAAGTCAAGCTGGCGACGCTTCCATCTGCTAAAAGCCCAAGGCCTTTAGAGATTACTTTAAAATCGGATTCTGAATTTTTAGAAATATAAATGTGTGTGATGTGCCTTAGCATGTCCTTCTTGTTTAAAAATATGCTGAATTGCTTCAATTCCCGTTGCAGTTTCAAATCCAAAAATACTGCAGTCATAAAAACAGTCATCCATTAAAACTTCGGCATAGCGTTCTTGGTTATGGCTGTCCAGAATATGTCCCCACAACGCTAAAAGCTGATTAATTTCAACTATTTCTTCTACTGTCGGTTTGTTCTCCATTTTTTTTAGTATTATTTCGTTTATAATTTAGAAAGAAGTGGCGGTGCTGTACTCTTTCCAATTTTCTAGTTCGTTTGAAATGATTTTAACTTTGTCTACTGCGACCGCATGCGCATCCAATCCTAAAAATAGATGAAGAGGTGCAGTTATTTCTTGACTAGCATTTATAAGAACATCAGCTGCTTTTTCAGGATCATTCGGCTGTGTGCCTTCAATGTGGTTAACATGATATTGCTCAGACTGTCGGGCGGCTTTGTATTCGTGAATAGGATTTTTTGCAAGTGCTAGAGAATCTTTTGAAAAGAATTCAGTTCTAAAGTATCCGGGATATACCACTGTAGCTTTAATTCCAAATTCTTTTACTTCTTCAGCAAGGCCTTCAGTTAGACCTGCCACAGCAAATTTAGTTGCACTGTAAATTCCCCATCCAGGATAACTTCCATAAAAGCCCACGATTGAAGCAATATTGAAGATATGTCCTGATTGCTGTTTACGTAAATAAGGTGTTACGTTTCTAACGACATTTAATAAACCAAAAACATTTACGTCAAAACTGTATCTTGCTTCCTCATCGGTAAGTTCTTCTAATGTTCCAATCTGTCCAAAGCCAGCATTGTTTACCACTACATCGATTTGTCCAAAATGTGCTATACTTTTTTCAATGGCATTTTTCACACTATTGTCACTGATCAAATCTACTGCCAGTGGTAGAAAAGTATCAGATGCTTCACCAATCTGTAATTGCAAAGACGTGATGTTTCTGGATGTTGCGGCCACTCGGTAACCTTTGTGAAGTAATTTTTTTACAAGTGAAAGTCCAAGTCCTTTTGATGCGCCTGTAACCAGCCATACTTTATTTGTATTCATAATTTTAATTTGTTTTTATTATGAGTACAAAATTAGGATTGAGCATGCGGTTTAAATAATTAAATACAATCCATAACTTACTAAATTCAAATATTTCTAAATTTTACAGGACTAAGATTAATGTGTTTTTTAAAGAAGTTATTAAAATTAGTTACTTCTGCAAATCCAAGTGCATAAGCAATTTCAGAAACGTTCCAATTGGTCTGCTTCAAAAGAATTTTTGCTTCCTGCAGTATGCGTTCAATTATGATTTCAGAAGTTGTTTTCTGAGTGATTTCCTTAATAGCTTTGTTGAGATGATTGACGTGAACTGAAAGTTTTTCCGCAAAATCAGAAGGTGATCGGAGTATTAAACGCTGTCTGGCATCTTCAATCGGAAATTGTCTTTCCAGCAGTTCTAAAAAACGCACCGAAATACGTTTGGCTGCATTAGCGTCTTCTCGTGCCGCAGCAGTTACCGTCTGATTTTTAGTAGCATGATGAACTATTTCAAAAATATAATTTCTAAGGGCATCATACTTATGAATATATGTTGAACCAATTTCTTCGGTCATTTTAAGGAAAATGTTCCTGTAAATTTGTTCCTGTTCATCAGAGAGTTCAAAAACAGGCACCACATCAGGCATAAATACTTCATATTCTTGAAGCTTGCCATACTGATGAAAAAATGAGACAGTAAAAACACATAGAAATCCAGATGGTTTTCCATTAACAGGCAGCCAATTGTATGGAATGTGCGGATTAGCAAAGAGAAGTGCCTTTTTTTTGATTTCTACAACTTTGTCTCCATAATAGACATTACAAGGACCGATTATGAGGCTGATATTGTAATAATCTTTTCGGCCATATGGCATTGGACGGGCATGTTTTCCTGCAAAGTCATCCAGCCTGAAAATATTAAAATGACCAATTTCTTTTCTTATATTTTCTGGTATCCAATTAAATTTTGTTTTATAAAAATCTTCAATAGACTGTGTTTTTTCCATTTTTCAAAGATACTAAAATCAAATAATTTAAAATGTCTTTAGATATTACTCAGAGCAAAAAAATCTAGTAAATGTTAAACCATTTTCTAGATTAGACTGCATTATTTACCATTTAAAAAAACATGAAAACACTTTAAAGGAATGTAAACTTTATACCTTTTTATTTTAGTATTCGAATACTGTTGAGTTGTCGAACGCTAATTTAAAATTTATCTAATTCTTCCTTGTAAATACTTTTTTGTATTTGAATTATGATTTTTTTTTTAAACAATACATAAAAATAATCAAACTCATTTATTAATTGAGATATATGAAAAAAAGGCGCCAATTGTCTTCAATTGGTGCCTTTTAGGTGTAGAAACAATCTAATTATTAATTTTTTTACTATCATTTGGAGCTTCAGATCTATTGAACATTCCGTAATCTCGAATTACATTTGCAATTCGTAGGTGATAGTCTTTAAAAATAAATCCTCTGCCTTTTGATTGTGCTTTTCTGTGAATTTCAAGATTTCTCCATTCTTGAATTGCTTGTTCATTTTTCCAGAACGATAAAGACAATATTTTTTCGGGATTGTAAATACTTTGAAATCTTTCAATTGAGATAAAACCATTAATTTTTTCCAATTCAGGTTTTAACTTTAGTGCTATATCCAAGTATTCGAGTTTATGAGATGCATTGGGAATTACCTCAAAAATTACTGCAATACTACGATTATTGATTTCTTGATAGTTAACTCCCTGTCTTAAAAAAGAAAGAGTTTCATAGTATAAATCATTTCTGGATTTTTCTAAATGCAGAACATGAGTGCCTTTTTCAATAACAACATATTTTTTTGAAGGCGCATTTTCCAAAGCTGTAAACAAATTTTCGGCATCAGAATTATTTGGATATTGATCCCATTCTCCTCTTATAATTAATGTTTTTGATTTAATGTCTTTAGGATTAAAATAAGGTTTGTTGTGTACTAAATCTTCAACATCTTGTGAAGGCCCGGAAGGAAAGCGAATACTTTTGTTTTTGAATTTTGTTAGCAACGGATCCGTTTTTGCCCATATAGTTCCCCAGTTTTCAAAAATTTCAGGTGCTAACTGGCAGTTGTTACCATTTGGAGTCAAATTTTTCATTGCATTAATTCTTTCTTCCGGAGTCATTTCCTCATAAGAACCTTCAATATTTTCAATTGAAGAATTTCCATTTCTGCTTGTTATTGTGGCAAAGAGCACCAATTTTTCTACTTTATCAGGAAATTTTGCAGCAAACAATGCAGCTACTGTTCCTCCCCAGGAATGTCCAATTAAGTAGATTTTATTCTTACCTGTTTTTTTTAGAATCATTTCGACTGCTATTTCTACATCCAGACAAACGTCTGCGGCTCTACCTGCAACTTTAGCCTTTTTAGCGTTATTTTCCATTTCAGGGTAGCGGTCAGAATTTCCATAACCAAGAAAGTCCAATCCGTAAACATCGTAACCATTAGAAGATAAGTGGCTCATCCATGAAACATCATTCATTTTAAAATCAAATGAAAGTGCCGTTGGAAATGATGAACCATGAAGAAAAAGAATTGGATAATCATTAGAAATTACATTTGGCGCAGTATGATTAATCGCTATTTCTAAATTTGAAATGTGGCTTTGAGTTTTTAAAATTTCCATAGTATTGAAGTGTTTGAATTGAGACATGTCATCTTTGTTTTGCGAAAATAATTGACCAATAGTTAAAGAAGCTAAGAATAGAGTCAGCTTAATATTTTTCATTTTGAATAAGTTTTTGACAAATATAAAATCGTATTATCTTTAACACTTAATTCTATATTTAACAATGCTTGTACTATTATGAATAATGAAATAAGTGAAATCAGCACTTTAATAGGTAATCCGATGAGGTCCGTAATTTTGTGGACTTTACTGGACAATAGAGCTTACACGGCAATCGAACTATCTAATGTCGTAGAAACTTCAGCTCAAAATATTAGTATTCATTTGTCCAAGCTTGTAAATGCTGAACTTTTGAGTGTTGAAAGTCAGGGAAGACATAAATATTACAAAATAGCCAATCAAGAGGTGGCTGCAGTAATTGAAGGAATTGCCAATTTAATTCCTAAAGACAAGCACAGAAAGATTTTCAGCAGTGATTCTAATATTAAATACTGTAGAACCTGCTATGATCATTTGGCTGGAAAGATTGGGGTAGAAATTACTGAAAAATTGGTATCAGAAAATTATATTAAACTAGAAAATAAAACATTTGCAATTACTCCAAAAGGAGAAATCTTCTTCAAAGATTTTGGAATTAATCTTTTAGAATTGAAAAAGAAAAGAAGAGCCTTTGCAAAACCCTGCTTAGATTGGAGTGAAAGAAAACATCATCTTTCTGGCTCACTTGCGGCTGCTTTTTTAAATAAAATGTTCGAATTGGATTGGATTAGAAAAACAGCTAATTCCAGAGCAATAATGATAACCTCCAAAGGAGAAAAGGAATTGAAAGAAAAGCTAAGTTTAGATATACGAAAAGTTATTTAAAAATAAGTAAAGATTATAGTATAATAATAGGTTTTAGAAAAACTCGTTAACTTTTTGTGGCAGAAAAAGAATCCCTTTCCTATTGGAATTATTATTATTAAAGGTTCTCGAAACAAATTACACCCAACAGGTTCAATTAAACTTTTCAATTAGTCTGTGATTAATTTGAATTTTACAGGTTGAAAAAATACAGTTGAATTTTTCTCAAAATAAATTCCATTTTCTTTTTGGTCAAATTTTACTTTGTAGTTATGAATTAGGGTAGTTTGTGCAATCATATTTACCTGGTAAGTATCTCCAATTTTATTTACTTTGGATATATCCTGAATAATACCATTAATCACAACCGATTTAGGAACAGCAGTAGTGTCATTTAATTTAAAATTAACTATATATCCTCTTTCACTATTACTATTATAACTTTTATACGTTTGATTTTTAACTTCTAAAAGTTGTCTCGAACAGGAAAGAAAAAAAAGTCCGAAAGAAAACAATAAAAAGACGGCTTTAGGAATACTATTTTTCATAATTTTAGCGTTTTACACCCACAAATTTAACTTAAATTAAACGATTGAAAAAATAATGAAATTAAAATATATTGTTAAGACATTACTTGTAGGATTGGTTTTTACAGCTTGCAGCAAAGATTCTGATTCTGACACCAAGGAAGCCACAACTACCAAGCCGGACGAGATTAACAATTTTGTTTGGAAAGCTATGAATTCTTGGTACTACTGGCAGTCCGACGTTCCCAATTTGTCTGACAGTAAAATCACTTCTGCCGAAGTATATAACAATTTAATCAACGGAAAAACTCCCGATGCGCTTTTTTATTCACTCCTGTATCAAAGAGGAACTATTGATAGATTTTCCTGGATTGAAAACAGTAATGAGATAGTGCGTGTTTCAAAAATTGCAGAAGTCGAAAAAAAAGGTGGTTTTAATTACGCAATCTACCCTAAAGATGCATCCAATATAAATATGGTAGCCTTAATTAACTACATTGTACCTAATTCACCAGCAGCTTTGGCAGGATTGAAAAGAGGCGACGTTATTACAAAAATAAATGGAAGCCAGCTTACTTCAAGTAATTATGACCAGTTAGAAAACACACAACTCACAATTACTTTGGCAGCAAGTGTGCAATTTACAAGCAATAGTTTGGTAACCACAGATAAAACAGGAACTGTGACTGTAACCACAACAGAAATTGATGAAAACCCAGTTGCTTATTATGAAAAGAAAGTATATGGAACAAAGAATATTGGTTATCTGGTTTTTAATGGTTTCAAATCCGATTATAATGATGAGCTCAATTCGGCTTTCGCTAAAATGCAATCGGATGGAATTAACGAATTGGTTCTAGATTTAAGATACAATGGAGGCGGTTCGTTAGAAACGGCAGTGGCCCTGGCTCAAATGATTAATGGCAGTTTTACCAATAAACCCTATATTTATTTAGACTTCAATAATAAACACAATAATGAAGACGGCTTTGAAAATCTTTCTGAAAAAGTAAACATTTTTAACTTGGTTGATAACGAACCAACTTTTCAGAGAGAAGAAAGTATAAACAGCCTTGTTTTGACAAAAATATATGTGCTGGTAAGTTTTCAAACCGCTTCTGCCAGCGAGCTCACGATACAATGTCTGAAAAAATACATTAACGTAATCACAATAGGCGAAGAAACCGTTGGCAAATTTGTTGGATCAAACACACTATACGATTCTCCTGCTAGTGATTATACGTCCTATGCCAATCGAAGCACTAAACACAAATGGCAATTGCAGCCCATTACTTTTTCATATTACAATAAAGACAAAGACGCAAATCCATCGAAAATTACACCTGATTACGAAATCAATCCTTATAGTACTTTCTTAAATCTGGTGGAATTTGGAAATGTAAAAGATCCTTACTTGAATAAAGCTCTTGAATTAATTACAGGTCAGACTATGCGAACTGCAGCAAAAACCGACAATTCTTCTTTTTCATTAAAAATTGGTAATCTTGCTGCATTCAACCCTACAAATACTGCCAAAGGTTTATATATAGAGGATTTTAAAAGGTTGAAAAAACAATAAATAGCATCGAAACTAAATTTAGAAATTAAAACCATTAATCTTAACTAAGGTTATTTCAATTTAAATAAAATTTGTGTTTAAAGTATAAATCAGCACTTTTAATTTCAATAAAAGTGCTTTACTTTTTTCTAGGAATAAAACATTTTTTTTACTTCAGTTGAGCAACAAAGCTATAAGTGTTGAACCTTTATATCTGTTCTATTTATTGGTGTTATAATCCGGTTAAGTTATTGAACGCTAATTTTAAATTTATCTAATTTTCCATGTAAAAATGATTCAAACTCTTCTGACTGACTGCGTGAAGCCGAGATTGCTTTTAGATCTTTACGATAAATAAAATTTTTCTGGCTCATGGGGTTTAGGAATTTCTTTTTCTCTTAATAAGTCCTTAATGTTTATTTCAATAGTGCGTGCAATTGCTGTTACCGGCGTATCTGTAGGACGATTTCTAAAGGGATCCTGAAGATGGGTGGCAGATTTTTCTAAAAGGAAAAATGTGGTTGAAATTGTCAAAAGCAGCGGAATCTCAAAATAGCTTTCTATATCCCGCAGTGAAATTGAAAGCGTAACGATAAATATGTAGATAAAAAAATGCAGAAAAATACGATAAGTTATGGGGAAAACCGTACTCTTGATACGTTCAGCCATTCCCATGTAGTTTGAAAAATTTACTAAAGTATTATTTAGCTGAACGTGTGAGAAAATTTCAATTGATTTCTTTGCTTTCAGTTCAGTTATTTGAAGTGCATTAAGCTGTAATAATGCTAAAGGTTTGTTGCTCTGTCTTTCAATTTCTTTTATTTCTTGAAAAGTTATAAAGTCCTTCAAATTTTCAATTGGATCTATTCCGCGCAGGGTCTGTCCCAAACAATAACACCATGCAATATGTCTAAATGCAATTTCTCTAATTTGATTCTGGTCCTCTTTGGCTACAAATGATTGCAGCTGCAGTACAAAGCTGCGGCTGTCATTTACTATGCTTCCCCATATTTTTCTGGCTTCCCACCAGCGGTCGTAGGATTGATTAAGTTTGAACGAGAGGATTACTGAAATGGCTGTTCCTATAAAAGCAGGGATTGTAATTGGCATCATAGGAATGATGTTCTTAAACTGCGATGTTAGAAAATGTACTAAAAATCCAATTACTACGACAAAGAAAACTTCATATTTGACTTTGCTAAAAAGATAAGAAACAGGAATTTTAGTATTGATGAGCATACAGATACAGGATTTAAAATTAAAATCAAAAGTAACAATCCAAAATAATTCTTAAGTAATACTATTTGAAATAATTGTTATATAATTTTAAGAATATAATTATTTCCAGATTTTTTTTAGTAACTGAACATTCTAAATATGGCTTTCTATCAAACAGAAAAATCACTATGTTTTGTATATATATTAATAAGTTTTTAGAGCTGTGAAAAGATAATATTGGAATTATAATCTAAAATTAGAAAGTGTATAATGAGATTATACACCATTTCTAAATGGATTTCATAATTAGCCTTTGAAAATAAATTACTTGATTTTTTTATCTATTATTTAGAATAAATAAAAATAATTATATTTTTGCAAAAAATTAACAGCCAATAAGAATGAAAAAATTAGTATTAAGTTATCTGCTTTGCTTAGTTAGCAGTATTATGTTTTCGCAGACATCCAGTGTTGCGGGAAAAGTAAATACAGAACACAATAATTCTGAATCTATACAAATAAAAATTAAAGAAAACGGGGCGTCTACAAATGCGGACAGCCGAGGTGAATATGTTATTAAAAATCTGTCTGCGGGCAAAGTAACTTTGGTTATAACTGCTTTAGGTTTCGAAACCCAGGAAATAGCAGTAGAACTTAAAGAAAATGAAATTACTGCTGTTCCGGACATTGTTTTAGCAGAAACGACAAACCAGCTTCAATCCGTGGAAGTTACGGGAAGAAAGAAATCATCTTATAAAAATGATAATACTTTTTCTGCAACAAAATTAGAAATGAGGGTTATAGATATTCCCCAGAGTATATCTTTTGTAACCAAGGAGCTTATTCAGGACCAGCAGGCGCTGCGCTTAAAAGATGTAGGGAAAAACGTTGCAGGTGTAAATGAATTCAGTACCTATGATGATATTACGATCAGAGGTTTCAGGAATAATGACAGCAACGGAAGGCTGATCAACGGGCTTCGCGGCGTAAATAGTTTCTGGACAAGTCCGCTGCTTGTAAATATTGAAAGGGTTGAATATATTAAAGGACCTGCATCTGCCGTTTTTGGAAACTCAAGTCCAGGCGGAACCATCAATATGATAACCAAAAAGCCTTTGGATGAAGCAAGACAGGCTATTCAGTTTACAACTGGAAGCTTCAATACTTTTAGGACTTCTGCCGATTTTACGGGACCTGTAAATGATGATAAAACGCTTTTGTACAGATTGAATTTAGGATATGAAAATGCAGATACCTACAGGGATCAGATCAGCAATAAATCTATTGTAATAGCGCCTTCCATTTCGTTCATTCCCAAAGAGGGTACACGTTTCAACGCCGATTTAGTCTATACTAATCTAAACACGAAATTAGACAGAGGAAGAACTATAGTGCAGGGAACCACGGATCTTTTTGCGACTCCCATTGGTTTTAATATCGCGCAGCCCAATGATTATCTGAAAAGTAAAACCTTAGCCTTGACATTATCATTCAGCCAGGCAATTAATGAGTATTTGACTTTTAATGCTTCTTATTTAAAAGTAAGATATGATGAAGAATTAAACGAGCACGGGTTTAACGGTTATATTACTCCCACAATGATTGCAATGTATTTTAACGACCGTAAAACCATTCAGCAGGGAAATAATCTTTCGACTTACTTTTCTTCAAAATTTAAAACAGGCGATCTGGAACATCAGGCGCTGGCAGGGTATGATTTTATCAACGGAGAGATTGATCAGTACCAAAGAGATGCGGAGAATGAATCCGGGAATGTGAGCAATTTTGATTTATTGAATCCAACGTATCTCATCAGACCAATTGAAACCTATGTTTTTACTTCGTCTGCCAATGAGATAAGCAAATATTACACTAACGGATTTTATGTTCAGGACTTAATCAAATATAAAAAAATTCAATTACTGTTAAGCCTAAGACAAGAATTCTACACTTTTCCTGAAAATGCTTCGGCAGGAATTACAGATGGAAAAAAGACAGAAAAAGCTTTGCTTCCAAAAGTGGGGCTTACTTATAGCATTGCTGATAATATCAATGTTTACGGAACTTATGCCACAGGATTTGAAGCTCAGAATGCTTCGATTTTTGGCAATGCAAATTCAGGCGGTCCATTTGACCCAATGACCAGTAATTTATTAGAAGCAGGTTCAAAGGGAGAGTTTTTTAACAAAAGGCTTTTTGTTGGGACAGCTGTTTACCAGATTACAAAAAATAATATATTGGTTAGTGCCAACGATGCTTCAAACCCAGATCTTCTGGAGCAGAGAGGGCAGGAGCGTGCGAGAGGTTTTGAGATTGAAGCGGCTGGAAGAATTGATAACAACTGGAGCGTGAATTTAAGTTATGCATACAACGACGCAGTAATTACAAAATCGACAAAAGATGACGTAAACAATCAGGTGGGGCTTACCAAAGAGAATGCTCCAAAACATATCAGCGGAAGCTGGATAAAATACAGCTTTACAGAAGGAAAAATTAAAGGATTAGGTCTGGCTTTAGGACACAGCCAGGTTTCTAAAAGAGAGACATTTGTCCGCACGCTGCAGCTTCCTTCTTATGTAGTCTTTAATGCAGCAGCCTATTATAAAGTGGACCGTTTTACAATTGGTGTTAATTTTAATAATATTTTTGATAAAAAATATTTAGTGGGCGGCTACAATTATCAGAGAAACTTTACCGGCGCGCCAAGTAATTTCCTTGTAAATGTTGGTTATACCTTCTAGTTTTTATAATAATTAAATGAGAAAAATTTTAAATAAAATACATTTATGGCTCGGACTTACCTCCGGGCTTGTTGTATTTATAAGCATGCTCGCAGCCAGCATTTTTGTCTGGGATGAGGAGTTAACTGCCTGGTATCACAATGATAAAATTTTTGTGACCGAAATTAAGAATACTGTTTTACCGCTTGACAGCCTTACTGCTGTTATCAGACAAAAATACCCGTCTGCAGATTATGCCATAATTAATAAGAATCCAGGAAAAAGTTATGTTTTTACCAGTTATGAAGAAAACATAGAACCGCATTGGACAGCAGCCTCAGATTACAAAAACTACAGTAATATTTATATTGACCAATATACAGGCAAAGAATTAGGAGAGGTCGATTTAAGATACGACTGGATATTTAATCTCAGATTGCTGCATCAAAATTTGCTGCTTACGTACGATGTAGGGCATTATTTAGTAGGATTTTCGACTTTGATTATTTTTATCCTCATTTTAACTGGAATCTATTTATGGTGGCCGAAAAATAAAGCAGCATTAAAACAAAGAGTCTGGTTTCGATGGAAAAGTACCACAAAATGGAAACGGAAAAATTATGATTTTCATAATATAGGCGGTATTTACACTTTTGTTTTTATCCTGATTTTTGCCATTACAGGACTGGTCTGGACATTTGACTGGTGGACAAACGGAATATATAGAATTCTGGGAAATGATCCTGAAAAGGTGTGGGACAAAGCTCCGGAAATTTCCAAAGACAATGCTGTAAAAGTGCAAAATCCTTTAGAATATATTGTAAAAGATACAAAGGTTAAAATTCCTAACTGGACATCTATAGGTCTGTCGCTGCCTGAAAATACTGCTAAAAATGCCGTTCCTGTAACAACTTTTGTCAGGCATGAAGGGAATTCTGGCTGGGATGAATCTGACAGTTACACCTATAATAGTTTATCTGCTGAAAATTATTTTAAAGTCAAGCACCATAACAAATCACTAGGAGCAAAGTGGAGAAACAGTAACTATGCAATTCATACAGGAAGCATTTATGGTTTTCCAACGAAAGTGCTGGCGTCTTTTATTTCCTTATTTTGTGCCTTGCTGCCGGTAAGCGGTTTTCTTATTTGGTGGGGAAGGAATAAGAAAAAGCGTTTGTAAAATTTGGAAATCTATAAAGCTTGATTGCTGTTTGTTATAATTTCCAATATGAAATTTCTTTTTAAAATAAACCATTGGCTTTTATGAGTTATTTAGACAAGGGATTTACTTTTTAACTGGTGTTCTGTGCTGTTTTTACGTTGTAAATGATATAGTTCAAAATTTATAGGATTACTGCCTTTATTGAATATATTACTATGTGGTCGAATCCAAGTTATAGAAGACTGGAATTTAAATTATCTTATTATTCAGGTAAATACGTGTTTTTTTGCAGTTTGCTTCTCAAGGGATATAATGAAAAAATGGCGCCCTTTGTATTAGATTGGCGCCCTTTGGCTGACAAGAACAGGACAAATTTCTATAAAATTTAAATGTTTAAAGGAATTAGGTTTACTATATATAGTTTCTTTTGGAGGCAGCCCCACGTGGATGTTTTCTAAAGGAAAATACAAATAGTTAACCTCTTTATATAAAAAAGTCTAAGCTCTGTGATGCAAAATGGGAAGCAGCTCCAGAATGATGCAAACTTGAAATCACCATATTCAATTGTAAAAAATTATCTTTACAACTTCTAATACATAATCAGTGGCTAAATCCTCGCGAGTTCAAAATTATAGTTTATTGGACATACTTCACATTCTTGGTGAAGAAATCTCAACGGGAGCAGAATTCCATATACATTTCAATAAAGAATTGATTATTGAAAGTCCATTCCCATATCCATTTCAGAGTACAAATACGGGAATATTACTGATGATTTCCGGAAAGATGAAAGTGCAGGTTAATTTCGAAACTTTTATTGTATCTCCTAATGATATTTTGATCATCTCACCGCATTCCATAGTTAATTTTTTAGAAGTTATTGAGCCTGTTCAGAATATTGGTATTGTGTTCACTGAAGAGTTTGCATTGCGTAATATACTCAATTATCAAGATGTAAGGCTGCTTCGTTTTATAGAATTGCAAGATACACCTGTGCTATCCCTTTCAGAATCAAATTTTTTAATTGTTTTTGATTTGCTAAAAAAGATGCACAAATTCAATGCAGGTGAAGATGAATTTACCTATTACAAAGACGAAAAGATATTTCATTATTTCAACTTAGTAGCACTAGAAATTATGGATATATACCGAGATCAAGTCAATAAAGTAAATTTGAGGACCAATCGAAAAAAAGAGATAATTAAGGATTTTCTTTCATTGTTATCCATTCATGTCAGAGATAAAAGAAATGTCCAGTTTTATGCTGATAAACTTTTTATTACGCCGGGTCATCTTTCAAAATTGCTCAAAGAAGTTTCAGGCAATACCTCAAGAGAGGTTATTGAGGAAGCAGTAGTTATGGAGGCTAGAAATATGCTGGTAGACAGTTCGCTTTCGCTGGCCGAAATTGCAGAAAAATTAAACTTCAGCGACCCTTCTTTTTTTGGGAAATTTTTCAAAAAGAAAATGAAAATAACTCCAAAAGCATTTCGTGATAAGTATAAATAATAACCTTTAATCGGCATCACTTGTTTACTTTGCACATTTGAAACCACCAAATATCTTTTTTTAAAATAACTGTTTTAGACCAAAATTGGCTGAAAACAGACCTTTTGTGCATTAAACATTCTATAGAGATTTGCACCCATCAGTTCTACGAGCTGAATTGGGATTTTTAATTAAAATTTAAAAAGCAAATTATATGGTAATGTTAAAGAAGAATATCCTTTTTATTCTGAGTGTTATGTTATTGGTTGCGAGCTGTGGTAAAAAGAAAACAGATCAAAACGATACGGCCGAATCTGTTCCGGTTAAAATAAAAGAAATATCGTTTTCATCGCAGCCTGAGGTGTTAGAATACAGCGGTACTATTGAGGCAGATAATACAGTATCAATAGGATTTAGCGTCCCTGGCAGAGTGACTGCTGTAATGGTACAGGAAGGAGAACATGTTGTTAAAGGGCAGCTTTTAGCGTCAATCGAGCAGAACTCCTATCAAAATAACCTTATCGTGGCAAATGCCGCTCTGGAACAAGCACAGGACAATTTTAGTCGTTTAGATCAGCTTTACAAAAAAGCAAGTCTTCCTGAACGTGACTACATTGCAGCAAAAACAGGTTTAGCACAAGCAAAAGCCAGTAAAGAAACTGCATCTAAAAATGTACGTGATACCAAACTATATGCATCTTTTTCGGGTATAATTACCCATAAATTAACTGAAGCAGGTGCAACGGCTGCACCTGGAATTCCTGCTTTTACAATTGTTAAGACGGATAAAGTATATGCAGTGGCAGCAATTAATGAAAATGAGATAAGTGCATTAAAAATAGGTGCCGATGCAAAAATTACTATTGCGTCATTAAACAAAGACATTAACGGCAAGGTTGCCATAATCAATCCGCAGGCAGATGATTTCTCAAAAACATATATCGTAAAAATACGCCTGGAGAATCCAAAAGGACAGCTGCTTCCAGGAATGATCTCAGATATCAGTATCACCTCGGGGAGAATTCAAAATGCTGTAATTATACCAGCAAGTTCAGTGGTACGTGATCCTGACAATATTAATTATGTATTTATTGCCAAAGCAAATAACACTGCTTTTAAAAAGAGGGTCAATATCTCTAAAATGACAGCTGCAAATGATGTTGTTGTAAAAGAGGGGCTGCAGGAAGGAGATAAACTTATCGTAAACGGGCAGACCAATTTAAAAGACGGAACACCTGTCAAATTTTAATCTCCTAAAATTAATTTAAAACATGACAAAGCGTAACATACACTTTCTGGAAGCCGCAATGAAACACAAACAGGTTGTCATTGTGCTGGTTGTCCTTCTGATGATTATGGGAATTAATTCTTTAGTGAATATGCCCCGCAGCGAAAATCCCCGAATAGACATGCCTACGGCTTTGGTTTATGCCATCTATCCAGGTGCAGATGAACATCAGGTAGAAGAGGAAGTAGCAAAAAAAATAGAACAGTACTTGTTTTCATTCGAAGAAATCAAGAAGAAAAAAGTAAAGTCTGAAGTTCGTGAAGGGCAAGTTTTTATAACAACTGAAATTTATACCACAGTACAGGATCGTAAAAAGTTTTGGCATACCCTGCAGCTTGATATGGATGCCAATTTGCGTTCCAAACTTCCTCAGGGAGTTATTGGTCCATTTATCAACAGTAATTTTGCAGATGTAACGGCGATGATTATTTCGGTATCATCAAAAGAACGTTCTTATGCCGAGATAGAAAAATACCTGGATAAACTCGAAGATGGACTCAAAGTGATTCCAATGGTTTCTAAAATAAACCGTTCGGGAGGACAGCGTCAGCAGATTTATATTAAGATAGACGACAACAAACTGCAGCAGTATGGTTTAGATGCAGGAACATTAATGGGAATCCTGAAGCAGCAGAACGTTACAGGCTACACAGGAGAGGTTTCGATGGGTTCCAACAATATTATCCCGGTATACACCAACAGCCGTTATAAGGATGAAAATGATATCGCGGGGCAGATTGTTTACACAACGCCTTCGGGAACAATTATACGCTTGAAAGACGTGGCTGAGATTGAACGTCGTTTTGAAGAAAAGTCTTCATTTGTGCGAATAGGAGAAGACAATGCCATGGTCTTGTCTGTTGATATGCTTCCAGGGAATAATATTGTAGCTTTTGGCGAAGAAGTAGAGGCAAAAATCAATGCAATACAAAAGACATTTCCGCCTGATATCAAAATGAAAACCATTGTAAATCAGCCTAAAGATGTGGAGCATAGTATCAGCCATTTTATGAAGGAATTTGGTCTGGCTATTGCCTCGGTGCTTTTAGTTGTTATGTTACTGCTGCCTTTTCGAATTGCCGCAGTGGCATCTGCCGCAGCTCCAATTTCTATGCTTATTACATTTGCTGTTATGAGCATGCTGGGGGTTGAATTGCATCAGGTAACACTTGCCGCGCTGATCATAGTGCTTGGAATGGTGGTTGATAATGCTATTGTGGTGGTCGATAATTATATCGAAAAACTCGATGAAGGGATTGACCCCTGGACAAGCGCCTGGCAAGCTGCTAAGCAATTGATGATCCCTATCTTTACGGCAACTCTAGCTATCATATTTGCTTTTCTGCCACTGGCTGTCTTCATGGATGGTGTTGCTAAAGATTTTATGTTCTATCTGCCGGTAACAGTGGCAATTGCATTAATTGTTTCAATGCTGGTTGCTCTTCTGTTTACTCCGTACACCTGTTACATTTTTATTAAAAAAGGTTTAAAGCACAAAATAAGCGACAGACCAATAAAGAAAAATTTGCTGGATCATCTGCAGTCTACTTTTGATAAAGGAATAGAAGCGGCATTTAGAAATCCAAAAATCACTATTGCTTTGGGAGTATTGTCTGTAGTTTCTGCCATTTTTATTGCTAGTAAAGTAGATTCGGAATTTTTTCCTTTAAGTGAGCGCAATCAGTTTAATATGGAAGTGTGGATGCCAAACGGAACCTCATTGGAAAAAACAGAAGAAAAAGTAAAGGAATTAGAAAAAATCTTAAAAGACGATAAACGTGTTGTAGATGTAACAAGTTTTATCGGTATGAGCTCTCCTCGTTTTCATACCTCATACGCTCCTGAAACTCCTAGAAAACATTTTGCACAGGTCTTTATAACTACCACCGATAGTGATGCTTCCAATGAAATGGCAAATGAATATTTGGATAAGCTAAAAGGATTTATGCAGGATGGCGCCGTAAAAATAAAACAGTTGAGCTTTCAGGAAGGGGCGCCCATTGATATACGTGTAATAAGCGAAAATGAAGCAGACCAGAAGCGCACAGCATCAAAAATAAAGGATATTTTAGAAAAAACCGAAGGGGCAAATTATGTTCGATTGAGTGATGAATATGATTATATGGGCGTAAAACTCAATGTAGATAATGCAAAGGCCAATCGTTTGGGTATAAGTAATCAGGCAATTACGCAGACTTTAGGCGCAGGTTTAAAAGGATATTCTATTTCAACTTTATGGGAAGGAGATAAAACGGTAGACATCTTTCTTCGTTTTGATGAAAAGAGCCGAAAAGATCTTACCGCACTAGAAAACCTGCATATTTCTACTGTATACGGAAAAAAAGTACCGCTTAAAGCTGTAGCAACACTTGATCCGGAATGGCATACAGGAATGCTGCTGAGAAGAAACGGACTGAAAATGTTGAGCGTATACTCTGAGGCGCAGTTAGGCAAAAAACCTTCCCGTATCCTTAAGGAAATCCAGCCTGAAATAGATGCTCTTAAACTCCCAAGTGGTACCACTATTCAATACGGTGGTGATGAAGAGTCTAATGCAGAAAACGCACCCCGTATGGTTGTATGCCTTGGAGTAAGTCTTGTTCTTATTTTCTTAACACTGCTGTTTCAATTTAAAAGTCTTGGAAAATCACTTATTGTACTTTGTACATTTTTGTTGAGTCTATTCGGAGCATTTTTAGGGCTTTTTGTTACGGGAAATCCACTTGGAATGACTGGTTTTATGGGAATAATAAGTTTAATAGGTATTGTAGTGCGAAATGGTATCATACTGGTCGATTATGCAGATGAGCTTATCCGGGATCACGGCTACAAACATAAAGCTGCAGCTATTGCTGCCGCAAAAAGAAGAATGAGACCCATATTTTTAACTTCTGCTGCTGCTGCAGTTGGGGTTGTGCCTATGATTGTTGGCAAGTCTCCTATGTGGGCACCGCTGGGAAGCGTGCTTGCTTTTGGATTGATCTTCTCCATGATTCTTACTCTTTTTGTTGTTCCCGTGATGTATTATAAATTTTTAAAGAATCCTATAATCCACGATGAAGCACCTGAGAATCAGCCTGACGGTCAGGAGGATGTAATGTATAAGCCAGCGCATTGATTAATATAGAAAATTAAACTTTCTGTTGAATCCGAATTAAGATAAAGATTTGACAGGAAAGTTTTAAAAATGAATAGACATGAAAAGAAATCACAATAAAACATTTTTACTGGTCTTCCTGATGTTCTTGTCAGGATTTGTTCAGGCCCAGCAGCAATTATCATTACAAGAGGTAAAAAGTAAGGCCTTAGAAAACAATAAAAAACTAAAGAAGGCACAAAGTATAATTAATGCTTCAATTGCGGCTAATGCCGCGGCAAAAGCTGCGGCAAAACCAACAGTAGACGCAAGTGTTTTCGGACTTTATCTCTCAGACCCTTTTAAAACCCTGCTTCCCGAGTATAGTGCCAATGGATCTGTAGCAGTAACGCAGGTTTTGTATGCAGGAAATAAAATTCAGACAGCAAAGAAAATGACAAGTTCAGCTGTCGATTTGCAGACGGCTCAGAAAAATTTAACAGAAGATGAAGTATTGCTGAGCACAGAGACAGCCTACTGGCAGATTGTTAACCTAAAGGGAAAAATCGCTTTGGCTGAGCAATATTTAAAACTTTTAAACACATTAAAAAAAGATCTTCAGAATTCTTTTGATGCAGGGCTGATTTACAAAAATGATCTTTTAAAAGTTGAAGTTCAGGAAAATGAAGCGATACTGAATTTAACAAAAGTCAATGATGGTCTTGCTATTGCTAAACTGAACCTTGCACAAATAATAGGTTTATATGATGTTGAATTTGATATCAAAGAAGATTCATCTACAGACCTTGAGCTTGTTGCCCAGACTGATATTAAATCTGCGATAAATAGTCGTTCTGAAATTGGAATACTTAATAAAGCCATAGAAATCAGTGAGTACCAGGGTAAATTGTTAAAAGGTAACCAGATGCCTACTCTGGCAGTGAGTGCAAACGGGCTGGCATCATATGGAAAAAATATCAATTTTTCTAATGGGAGTGATGATATGCAGGCTTTTGTTGGATTGGTTACCCTCTCAGTGCCGATACTGGATTGGGGAGGGCGAAAGCAAAAAGTAAAGGAGCAGAATTTTGAAACTGAAGCCAGAAAGTATGAATTGGAAGAAACCAAGGAATTATTGAGTATCGAAATTCAAAATTCCCTGCTGATGCTAAACCAGTCGATTACACAAATTGAACTCAGCAGGAAATCATTGGGCCAGGCGGAAGAGAATCTTCGTTTAAACCAAGATCGCTTTAATGCGGGAACAATTCTGGGGGAAGATGTATTAGAGGCACAAGTACTCTGGCAGAAAGCATATTCTGATGTTATAGATGCTAAAGCAGCATATAAAATTATGGAAGCTAAATACAGAAAAGCAATAGGTGAATATTAGGCTCTTTTTTTTGAAAAGTAAACTTGAATTTCTCCGATTTTATAACTATAAAAGTTTAAAGATGATTTCACAATTGACCATTATTGCTGCCACGAACTATTCTGAGACAGCGGCAAACGCTGTTAACTATGCAGCAGAAATTGCAAAAGCAGTAGGCGCAAAACTAGTATTGTTTAATTCTTTTTCGTTATCTGTACACAGTGCAAATTCACTAATCAGTGCCAGCGAAATGCAAAAACAGCTGGATAAAGCAGTTTCAAGACTTGATGTCTTAGGCAGGGCAACAGCAGCACTGTTTCATATTGAAGTAAGCACTTTCTGCAGCTATTCTTTTTTAGAAGATGAATTGATATCCATAATTGATATTACCGGTGCCGATCTTATTGTCATGGGAATGGCTGAAAGATCTTTTGCACAGGAATTATTAGGAAACTCCACAACATCGGTAATTAAAAACATAAATTTTCCCGTCTTGGCAGTGCCTAAAAATGCGCATTTTCATAAGTTAAAAAAAATTTTATACGCATCGGATTCTGTAGGCTGGTCTTCGATTAAAAAATTCAGCTGGATTAGAAATATAGTGGAACCCCTTGGCACTGAAATTGAAATTTTTAACGTTAATAACAGCATAAAGGAACTTAAAGAAGAGCAGTCAATAAGGTTAACTGGAGAAGAGGAGCTTGAGGATGTTAAATACATTTATAAGAGCGTGAGGTCCAACGCTGTGATTGAAGAGATAAAAAAAGAAATCAAAAAGTATAACGCCGATATTTTAGTAATGATGCCTAGAAAATATGGCTTTTGGGACTCGCTGGTTCATATAAGCAAAACCAGAATAATGGCTGCAGGCATGGAGATACCATTGCTGTCAATCCCGAATTATTAAAGTCGGGAATTGCTGGTAGTAAAGTGACCTTAAAGCACTAGTCTTTCAATTATTTTTTTCCTGTCAATTTTCATTTTATTAGAGCATAAGTTTTAGTAAATCGATGAGAGGCTGTATAGTAGTTATGTGTGGTATGCTTGATTTGTTCAAAGATGAATATACAGGCTTACTGGACCTCTATTGCTGCAATTTTAAGTGTAAATGCATCGATATGCAGAATCAATAATTAATTAGTCTTTTTCAAATATTTCTTTATTGCTTTTAAAATTTCCTTTTAGAACACTGCTGCTCAATCAAGTGTTAATTTAAAAAAACATTAAAAATATTAAACAATGAATGCAGTAATAACAGCTGTAGGAGGATATGTTCCAGCTGCAATTTTAGATAATAAAACAATCTGCGAAAAAGTTGAAACATCAGAGTTGTGGATTGAAAAAAGAACAGGTATAAAAGAGAGAAGGATAGCTGATGAAAATACCGCAACATCTGATTTAGCTTCTGCAGCTATCGAAAATCTCTTTGAACATTATGATGTAGATCGTAATGAAATAGAAGCTTTAATAATAGCTACAGCAACTCCGGATCATATTCTGGCACCAACGGCCAGTAAGGTATGCGAAAAAAACGGTCTTACAAATGCTTTTGGATTAGATATCAACGCTGCATGCAGCGGTTTTCTGTATGCTTTAGAATTAGCTTCCAGTATGATTGAGAGTGGTCGTTATGAAAAAATAATTGTAGCAGGAGCAGATAAAATGAGTTCTATTGTTGATTATGAAAACCGCGATACCTGCATTCTATTTGGAGATGGCGCCGGAGCAGTTTTGTTGGAAAAAACACAGTCAGATTATGGTATAATGAAAAGTATTCTACGAACAGATGGTGGCGGTACATCGTCATTATTTGTACCTGCAGGAGGATCTAAAATGCCTGCCACTATGCAGAGTATTGTTCATCGCAGCCATTTTATCAAACAAGAAGGCCCATATGTATTTAAGAAAGCAGTTTCCTCAATGAGCAAGGTCTCAAAGGATGTTCTGATTAAAAATGAATTAGACACAGAGGATATCGACTGGGTTATACCGCATCAGGCTAATTTGAGAATTATAAAAACGGTTAGCGAAAATTTGAACATAGATATAAATAAAGTTAAGGTAAATATTGAACGTTACGGCAATACTACATCAGCAACCATTCCTTTGTGTTTATGGGACTTTAAAGATGATTTTAAAAAAGGTCAATATTTACTGATTACAACATTCGGGGCAGGTTTTTCTTGGGGAGCATTATGCTTGAAGTGGGGTACTATGCGTAAAAAAAGGCATCGAAGCCAAGTGCACCAAAGTAGAAAATTATCATATGAAGCTGTCTTGCAACAGATGTAAAACCTGCCGCGATAATCTGGTTTACAAAAGGTAGTTTTTTGACTCTCTACCATTGATTAACTCGTTACAGCGAAGAAGAATAAATTTATATTGAGATGAAATTACATGGTTTTTTGGTTTTATTTTTTTTATGCACCTGCTGTTATGCGCAAATTCCGATGGATAGAGATTCCGTTCAGAAAATAATTACAAGTCTGCCTGCTTTTTCGATTTATAAAGACAATTATTTTGTAACAGGTGTTCATCTTGGGGAAACACCTTCCAGAAATAATATGGATGCAAAGTTTCAGTTCAGCTTTAAACAGCGTTTATCCAATAAACCTGAAATACTGGGTGCTTATCCTTATCTTACTTATACACAGAAATCCTTCTGGAAGCTTTATAAAGCTTCAAGTCCGTTTGAAGAAAGCAACTATAATCCTGGGCTGATGCTGTTAAAACCAATATTTAGAAATAATAGTTTTGAAGGTGTTTTGTCTTATGGGATTGAGCATGAATCCAATGGCCGGGATAGTATTTATTCACGCAGCTTTAACGCAGTTTCAATAGGGTTTACAAGAATTTATTCGCAAAAATTGTTTGTCACAATTAAGGCGTGGGTTCCTTTTTTGATAGATAATAATCCATCTCTTCCCAGATATATAGGTTACGCTGAAGGTCAGCTGCAATGGATTGCTTTGAGAGACAGGCTTTTTTTGGATGTTACGATAAGAAAGGGAGCAGACTGGGATTTTAAAGGCAGTTTTAATGCAGCAATTAGTTACAAATTAACAAAAAAAGCCAATCAGCTTATAACGCTCCAGTGGTGGCAGGGATATAGTGAAAGTCTAATAGATTTTAAATCAGAAAAGGGAATGCTAAGGATAGGATTTATTATTAAGCCAACTTTTTACCGATTTTATTGAAGTCTTTTCTCAATGCATTTAGAATTTCCGACTAAACAAATCTTGATTTTTTTAAGCGCCAGCTGCATTTTAAAAGCTCGATGTGATTGCGGTTTAGTTTAACTAATCCTCGCTAGCTCCATTTTTTTAGTAATCGAGATACAACTTCTCTGGAGGTGTTTAATTCAGTTGCAATTTCCTGATGAGATAGTTTAACTTCAGTACTGCCGCATGCTTTTGAATGTCTTTTTAGATAAAATTCCAATCGCTCGTCTGTCGAACGAAATGCAATATTGTCAACAACTTCCAAAATTTCTTCAAACCGGCATCGGTAGGTTTCAATTACAAATTCGTACCAGGAACGGTGCACCATCTTCTCCTTCACGATAGATTTTGATTTTTCCTTCTAAAATTTAAACAGTATTTTTAATGTACTGTCCTGTACGCATCAGAATAGTGCCGGCTTCAAAATTTTGTTCGCTTGTATTTTCTTAAATCGCCAACAATAGTTCGCTGGAAAAATTTGAGAATATTTGTTTTAAGGCTTTTTGCATTTGTATAATTATATAAATTAATATGTCACCCTTATTACTTAAATATGCTTTTTTCTATTAAGCAACAAGTTAGTGCTGCACGGAATGAATACGTTTATATAATTTCTGAAAAATTTCAGTTAGAATCTTTTCTAATAATTTGGGTTCTAAAATGTGCAGTTTGTTGTGAAGGACTGCACATTAGATATCCATTGATAGGTAAAGAACCTGAATGATTCGACGTATTAATTATTCTGTGTATGATATCGGTACAGTTCTAATTTCGATAAACCTTGCTGTACTTTTTTATGAAGCTGCTCCATATCGGAGTTATGATAAGAAGAAAATTTTCCTGCTCTCAGCAATATTTCTCTCAAATTGAGATCGTTATTAGCCAATTCTATCAATTCTTCAATACTGTTTTTGTTTATAAGAGTATTTTAGATTAGATTCTGAAAATAAGAAAGTTAGAGGCAATTATAAATTTGATTCAAGTTCTTTAAAAGCATTTCTAATAAATCTTTCCTTATCAGCATTGATCTGTGCAAGGAATTCTTTTCTTTCTTCAGGAATTTCGGTATACTTTTCCGCCCAAAGATTAATTTCAACAATTATCGGAATTAAATCAATTCCCTTCTGTGTCAATTGATACAATACTTTGGCTTTACTGTCTGGATGTTCCAGTTTCTTAATAATTCCGTTTTCTTCTAATGAAAGCAGTCGGGCAGCCAAAATATTAGTTGCTATCTTCTCATCAGATTTTGCCAATTCACCATAGGTGCATTTTTTTTTAAGCATCAAATCCCTCACAATCAACAATGACCACTTGTCACCAAAGGCTTCAAGTGAAAAACTTACCGGGCAGTCTGATCTCTTTTTTTGAGTTTTCATAAAATAAATTTAAAATCACTTGTATTTTGCAAGTAAATGTATTTATATTTGCACTTGCATTTTGCAAGCAAATATAGAAATAATAAATTAAATAGAAAAATTATGGAATTAAAAGGTAAGACAATATTGATTACAGGCGGTTCTGCCGGAATCGGATTAGAGGCTGCAAAACAATTCATTGCAGAAGGCGCTAAAGTAATTATAACAGGAAGGGACCAGAAAAAGCTTGATCTGGCAAAAAAAATGTATCCTTCACTTACAGCAATCAAAAGCGATGCTTCAAATAAGGAAGCTGCCGAAGCATTATATAGAGAAATTGACCAATTAGGAGGTATTGACATTTTGTACAACAATGCAGGAATTATGAACGGCCTGGACAATTTGGGCATAAGCAGTACAAAACATTTTGAAAAAGCTGCCGCAGAGATCAATACCAATTATTTAGGGATTGTACTTTTGAATAATCTATTTATGGATATGCTGAAATCCAGAAAAGAAGCAGCTATTATCAATACTTCATCAATTTTAAGTTATACCCCTTCGATTCTTGTGCCGACCTATTCAGCTTCCAAAGCTGCGGTTCGTTTTTACACAGAAGCATTAAGAGAACATTTGCGCGTTATCAGAAGTAATGTGAAAGTATTCGAAATACTGCCTCCGCTTGTAAGAACAAATATGTCAGAAGGTATGGATGGAAAATCGATAACACCTGATGTTCTGATAACTGGTTTAATTAAAGGTTTGAAAAATGATACCTGCACGATTCGTGTTGGAGATACAAAAGCTATTTATTTGCTGAATCGCTTTTTTCCAAAGGTGGCTCATAAATTAATAAATCCAAATACCATAAGTCTAAAGCTGCAATCTTAATCGACTTTAATTGATGGTGAATAAAAAATTAACATTGTTCATTTAGTTTATATTTTTGCTTTTAACTTAGTAAACTCAGGCGAAAATTAATAGATATGAGTGCAGCCAAGAGAAAATCAAGAGAGAAAGAAGTCTTGAAGGTGCTAATACTTAAAGCGGCTAAAAAACTTTTCATAGAAAAGGAAATTGCGCCGGTTTGATCCCCATTGCGTTAAAATCAAATCCCTTGATCGCACCATTGGACATTGTTTTGATCGGTTTTTTAAATGGTGCAATCAAGTGCTGATCCGGTTAGAATTTCTAAAAGAGTTATAAAAATAACAAACACAATATACCGTTCGGTATTATTTGTATATTTGCTGAATAATTTCCTAAAAATGACAAAAGCAGAACAAACCCGACAGTTCATTATTGAAAAGACAGCTCCCATTTTTAATAAGAAAGGATACGCAGGGACGTCTTTATCTGATATAACAACTGCTACAGGACTGACTAAAGGAAGCATCTATGGAAATTTTAAGGATAAAGAAGAAGTAGCGCTTCTCGTTTTTAGGCACAATACGGATCAATTATCAAAAAAAACAGGAGATTGGATCGCAGAGTATCATAATGCTTATGATCAGCTAATGGGTATTTTTGATTTTTATCGTGTAAACTGGAAGTCAATCTTCGCAAATGGAGGCTGTCCCGTACTCAATGCCGCAACCGAATCCGACGATGTTATGCCCGTTTTGAAAGCAAGGGTGAAACTAACTTTTGATAATTGGGGAAAGAAGATTGCTAAAATCTTAGATGACGGCATAAAAAAAGATGTATTTAAGCGAGAAATAAATACTGCTCAGTATGCAAATTTATTCATTATGATGATTGAAGGAGGGATTGTACTCTCAAAAATTTCCGATACGCCTGATAATCTATTTCTTATCCTGGACAGAATCGTCAAAATAGTTGATGATGAGATTGTAAAATAATATTTTTTGCTAAAAAAAATACCGATTGGTATAATTACTAATATCTAAAAATAACATATGACACCTCTTGAAAAAATGAAATCCTTTACCGGAAAAGTATTTACGGAATCCCCTTCTCCTTTTATGCGCTGGCTGAGCCCTAAAATTATAAGTGCTGAATCCGGCGAACTGGCATTTGAATATCAAATTCGTTCGGAATGGTTAAATCCTGCGGGCGGTCTGCATGGAGGAATAACAGCAGCTATCATTGACGATGTCATTGGCGCTACTATGTTTTCTCTGAACGAACCTTATTTTTATACAACAATCAACAATGCAATTGACTATTTTTCTTCAGCTAAAGCAGACGAAACTATAATTGCAACCACAAGGATTATAAAAAAAGGAAAACAGTTCATCAACGCGGAATGTGAAATCTGGAACAGAGACAAGAGCAGGCTGATAGCTAAAGGCAATTCCAATTTATTTAAAACAGAAATAAAAAAAACCGAATGAAATGAATCGTAATAACAGGTCTGGGAACCATCAATCCTTTAGGAAATGATATTGAGAGCTTTTAGGTAAATGCTCTTAAAGGCAGAAGCAGCGTAGGTATTATTACATGCTTTGATGCTTCAAAATTCCGTACAAAGATTGCCTGTGAAATCAAAAATTTTGAGCCTCAGAAATACCTGGACCGCAATGAAATCAAACGCAGCGATTTGTTTACGCAGTATGCACTGTAGAGCGATTCACAAGCATTAGAAGGTTCCGGTTTGGATATTTCCGCATTAGACCCTTTTGATATTGGGGTTATCTGGGGTGTTGGACAAGGCGAACCCCGCCGCAAAGGATTTCACTTCTATCCGGGAGAGAGGGAGCAGCGTATTGGAAACTCTCTATTGAATTAGAAATCAGGATCGTTTCTTTACTTTAATATGATTCTAAAAAGAAAATAAAGCAGAAACTAGCCAATGCTTACTTATTTAGTGGGTATATGAAAAAAATGGCGCCAATTGTCTTCAATTGGCGCCATTTGGCTGTGGTGACCCTCAATGGGACAAATTTCTATAAATTTTATGGAAGATTTGAAGAGATTGGAGTACTATATTTAGTGTCTTTCATTGGCTTCTTGAATTAATTAAGCGTGTCTTTTTTATCAATCTCGATACTTGGCGGCATTAGCTTGTACATAACAGGGGTTACAATTCTCGAAAGAATGGTAGAACTTATCAGTCCGCCGATAAGAACAATTGCCAGTGGTGCAATTAAAGGATTGGAATTCAAAGCTAGGGGAATAAGACCGCAGATTGCTGTTATTGAGGTCAGCACCACTGGTAGAAATCGTGTTTCTCCGGCAATAGCAATTGCCTCATCTATGGATTTTCCTTCCTGTCGGAGCTGATTGGTAAAATCTACCAGAAGCAGTGAATTTTTAACCTGAATTCCCGACAAACCAATAAATCCGATAATAGCCACCAGCGACATAGGACTTCCATTAATCAGCAGTAATACAACCCCGCCTAAAATTCCCAAAGGAATGATAGAAAGGACAATGATGATTCCTTTGAATGTTTTGAACTGTAATAGCAGTACACCAATGAAAAGGAATGTGCTCAAAATAATTACCGCAAGGAAATTTCCTCCCAGCGCATCTCCTTCAGATTCTTTTTCCCCTGATAGTTTATAGTAATATCCTTTTGGCATTTTAAGTTTATCGAGTTTAGGGATAATTTCTACTAATAAATCATTAGCATAATAACCTTTGTCTGATAAAGCTGTAACCTTGGCAAAACGGGATTTATTAAAATGGTTAATTGCTGTCGGCGAAGTTTCAAAAGATATTTCTGCAATCTGGTTCAATGCAATTGGCGTTCCCTGAATATTATTGACATACAAATTTTTTAAGGCGTCCAGATTAGAAAATTTATCTCTGGGCAGTGTAAGAGTAACATTTCGGGCATCACCTCGTTCATCAATATAATCCCCAACAGTTAATCCGGCTACAGCAAGGCGGATTACTTTATCGGCTTCGCTTGTCATTACACCAAGTGTTCTTGCTTTTTCTTTATTAATTTTCACTTTGACATCTGTTTTGTAGGTATTCAATTCATTATTGATATAAACTGTTCCTTTCTGATTTCTTAAAATGGTTTCAACTTGAGAGGAAAGTCTGCGAAGAACAGCTGGATCTTCTCCAAAGAGCCTCACTACAATATTAGCCTCTAAAGGAGTTCCCTGCTCAAAATCTTTAACTTCGATTTTAGCATAAGGCATTGATTTGAATTTTTCGCGAAGCCTTTCAATCAACGCTGTTTTTTCAGTAGGTTTTGCTTCATCTTCCAACTGTACAAAAATCTGTGCAAAATCAGGTTTTCGGTCCTGTGGATGTACGTTGTAATAAATCTGCGGGTTTCCCTTGCCCACATTGGCCGTATAAAATACAATTTCTTTATGGTTTTTCAATTCAGCTTCAACCAGTTTGGTAACCCTGTCACTTTCTGTTAGATTGGCCTGAAGTGGCATTTTTATATTAATAAGAAACATTGGTTTCTCTGAAGTAGGGAATAACTTAAATCCCGTAGCCTTAAAAAGTCCAAAAGCGGTTATGCTCAATACTATAGATATAGCAATTGTTGTTTTTGGAAATTGCAATGCTTTAGGCATAATCCTGCTGTAAGAACGTGTCAGGAATTTTTGCAGGTACTGAAGAAAAACATTCCCTTCACCATGTTCATGCGTTTTTAAAAACCGGCTTCCCAGAAATGGTACCAATGTCAAAGCTACGAGCATTGAAGCAAGTACACTAGTAATGATCGCCATAGGAAGGCTTCTTATAAATTCACCTGACACATCAGGAAGGAAGGCTAGGGGTAAAAATGCAATAACAAGTGTAGCTGTACAGCCTACAACAGCAAGGCCAATTTGTTTTGTGCCTTTTAAAACCGCATCCATTTTTGAATGACCTTCACGAAGCCAGCGCTCAATGTTTTCCACCACCACAATACTGTCATCTACCAAAAGTCCGAGTGCCACCACTAGACCTACAATACTTAATTGGTTCAGCGAATAACCGAATGCATTCATCACAATAAGTCCTAAAGCCAGTGAGAGCGGTATGGATATCATCACAATTAAAGAAGCTCTTGATCCTAATGGCAAAAGTGTAATAATCACCAAAACAATCGCGAGTGTAAAATCAAAACCCAGATGCCCCAGACGTTGAGATACCATATTGGCCTGGTCAAAGTTTTTAACCAGCTTTATGTTTTGAGGCAGGTCTTTAGAGAATTCTTCTACTATTGGTAAAAACTCTTTTTGGACATCCGTTATGTTCACGTTGTCTTTCATACCAACGGTCACCAAAACACAGCGGTGTCCGTTTATACGGGTAATATGATCGACGGTTTCGGATTTGTAGCCCACTTCGGCAACATCCTTCATGTAGATTATTTTGCCATTTGCATTGTAAATAACAGTGTTGGCAACATCATCGGCATTTTTAAATTTACCGCTTGTCTTTACATTAAATACTTTGCTGTCAAGATTGATGCTTCCTCCAGGAATATCGGAAGCTTCACTTTGAAGACTTCCCATAACTACGTTTAAGGGAATTTTTAACTGTGCGAGTTTATCCAGGTGCAGGTCAATTCTAATTTCCTGTTCTGGTATTCCGGCGTATTTTACGTCTTTAAGGTTGGTAATTTTTTCCAGTCTTGTCTTTAATTCATCTGCCGCATCACGCAGTTTTTTATCTGATGCATTTTCTGAAATTAAGGCTGCCTGAAGAATTTTTACATCTGAAGAAGCAATTTTTTCGGTTTTTATCAGGTAAATATCTTTAGGAAGTTCGCTGTTTTGCAGCGCATTCATTTCCGTTGAAATTTCCTGATACTTATTGTCCACATCAACTCCATATTTAAATTTTACCTGAAAGGCAGCAACGCCGTCCTCAACCGTAGTGAGTATTTTATCGATGTTTTCGAGTCCGTAAATTTTATTCTCAATAGGTTTTACGACCTGTTCTTCCATATCCTTTGGACTGGTACCAGGATAAATAACCGTAATAAGATATTGAGGCGGGTGAGTAGAAGGATCTTCTGATCGCGGCATTGAAAACAGGGTCAGATACCCTACAACAGACACGAGAAGAAATATAATCAGTGTGAACTGATAGTTTTTAACGGCAAAGTTTGTAATCTTCATGGTGCTTATTATTTAATGATCTTAATCTTTGATTCTTCGTTGAGATAGGCACTGTTGGAGATTACTACCTGATCTGTTTTCTCAAGGCCGTCTTTGATATAGACGATTTTGTTTTCAAATTTGAAAATGGTCACAGGCTGTCTTCTCACTTTATTATTTTCCACTAAAAAAACAAAAGCCTTATTACCGTCTGCTTCAATAAGTGCATCATAAGGGATTGTGATTAAATCTTGCGCATTCCCGGTATGTATTTGAGCTTTTCCAAACATACCTACGGCAGGTTTGCTGTTTTTCATGTCCAGTTTTACTTCCACCTGAAAGGACCCAAGTGCGGCATCTGCAGACTGTGATTTTCTAAAAACTACGGCATCAAAGCTTTTATCTGGATATCCATCCAGGATAACGGAAGCTTTCTGGCCGATCTTAACGGATGCCCATTCCTTATCTGTCAGTCCGATTTTTAACAGGTAATTATTATTGTGGGATGTTTCATTTATGGCTAAAATGGGAGAACCAGCTCCAACAACTTCGCCTTCATTGGCTGTTTTTTGAGATACAAATCCATCCGCCGCTGCATATATTTTCGCATAGCGCGCATTAAAAGCAACGGCATCTTTTTGTTTTCTGGCAATGTCAAGACCTGTTTTGGTATTTTGGAGCTGTTCCAAAGTATATACACTGTCTTGGTAAAGATTTTTGGCGCGGGTATAATCTCTCTCGTATTTTTTTACATTTAAATCCGTCTGGTTCAAACCCGCACTGATTTCGGTTTCGTCCAATGCGGCTAAAAGCTGTCCTTTTTTAAAAAAATGTCCTTCCTCAACATAAATATGTTTTACCAGACCGCCGATTTTAAAGCTGTAATGGGCCGCATTTTCTGTTGTAACCAAACCTGAGGCGTTAATAGTATTTGTAAGGGCTAACGATCCAGCAGGTGCAGTTTTAATAGATACAATATCTGCAGTTTGAAATGGGTTATGTTCTTTTTTTTCTTCTTTACACCCATAAAAAACAGGCAAGATCAGAAGCGATAAGGCTATTGATTTTGTACTCGCAAGTGTAAAAATATTTTTTAGATATTCGTGGCCCGGTCCTAAAAGGCGGACGGATGAAGTAAACTTTGATTTCATAAGTAATGTTTTTGATTAATTTAAAGTAAAAGTGGCATTGGCTCTTTCTAATTCTGCAAAAGCAATCCAGGAATTATAAAGAGATATATTAGTATTAAGCTGTGCATTTACCCATTGATTTTGCGCATCCAGTAGTTCAATGTAAATGGCTTGTCCTTCCTTATATAATTTGGTTATGTCCTCATTGTATTTTTTGGCCGATGCTTTTTGATTTTTATCTGCATTAAATTGTTCCAAAGCAGAGATTAAATTATTTCGGGTAACCTGAAACTGAAGCAGCAGCTGCTGTTTAACGTTATCAGTCTGTGAGTTTATTTTATTGCTCTCTTCTTCAACCTGTTTCAGTCTGTATTTGTTTTTGCTGCCAGAGAATATCGTCCATTCTAAAGCGGCACCGGCAAAATAGTATCGGGATTGTTTATTTACTTCGAAATCAAAGTCCTGAAAACCGAAATCAGCAAAACCGCTCAGTTTAGGATACCAATACGACTGGGTAAGCTTGCTGACGTTTTCATTTATATCTTTTGCCATGGTAAGTTTTGAAAGTTCTTCCCTGTTTGAGGTATTTTCCTGTACCAGTGCACTCGGAAGGCTTTCTTTATCCGAATCAATCTCAATTTCGCTGTCAAGTTTTTGATTGATCAGAAAATTAAAATATGTTTTTGCATTATTGCTGATTTGTTTTGCCGTTTCCAGATTTGCCTCAATACGAATAACTTCGTTATCACTTCTTAGAACTGCCGTACGATTTATTTTGTCGTTTTTAAATAAGGCATGGTTAACCCTTTGATTTTCTTTTATCAATGCTAAAGCGTCCTGATAAATATTAATTCCTTCAATTGACTGAAGATATTTATAGTATGCCGTTTTGATTTCCTTAACCAGCTCCCTTTGATAGATTTCAAGCTCTATTTTTTGCAAAGAAGTCTGCTGGCTTTTGATTCTCTTGTTATAAATGATTTCATAGTTCAGCAGTGGCATTGTGGCGTGAATTTTAGCATCATAGAAATTATCGGGATTAATCAGAACCGACTGGTTCTGAAGAGAAGGGAAGGCATTTGAATTAGTAATCTGATTCAGTGTGCTGTACACTGGGTTCAGCATATCTCCGATAGGAATATCAATTGTTCTTCCGCCATCGGCTTTAGTATAATTAGCATTTAAAGAGATAGTGGGATAGAAGAGGGAACGGGCTTCCTGCAGCGCATACAAACTTTTATTTATATCAAAATTATGCTGTTTAATGACCTCATTGCTTTTTAATCCAATCTCGATATAATGCTCGAGTCTGCTTTGGGAATATCCTATAAATCCAAAACTAATCATGGTAAGTATAATCGCTTTTTTCATTTTATTGTACATTGTTTTTAAATTGAACGTTGTTCATTTTTTTGATCAAAAAAAAGTTTAAAGTTTTTTTATTATTTTTAAATATTCATTATATCCTTCAGAAAGGATCGTATCAGGATTGGAAAATTTCACACCTTTGGTTCTCTGGCGTATTTCCAAACAGCACATTCCGTGTACTAAGCTCCAAATCATAAAAGATAGAGACTCTAGTGAATGTCCCTCAAAATGCCCTTCGTTCATGCATTCTTCAACTGTTCTTTTTAGAGCATTAAACGTGTCAGCTCCTTCGGTCCATGCTTGTTTTTCAGTACTTTCTATAAATTCCATTGGCGCTTTAACAATAAACATCAAATCGTACATTTCAGAGTTTTCCATGGCAAATTTCAAATAGGTAAATCCCATTTTTCGAAGACGTTCCATTGGGTCCTTAATGGAGAATAATTCGATAAAATATCCTCCTAGTTCTTGAAAACCAATAGAGTGGAGGTCATGAAGAATCGCATTTTTATCTTTAAAGTAAACATATACAGTTCCAACACTGTAATCAATCTCATCAGCGATATTCCGAATAGTAGTCTGTTCAATGCCTCTTTCTAAGAAGAGTTTTTTGGCTCCTTTTAGAATCAGCATTTTTAAGGCTTCTTTTTCACGTGCTTTTCTTTCTGCTGTACTCATGTCGCAAATATATGTATATTTTTTGAACGTTGTTCATTTTTTATTTAAAATTCAAATTTAAAATTTGTATTTATTTGATTTGTAATGTTTTATGTGGGTATAGAAATGAATTTCAGAATTGTCTATTGGTTAAGTTTTACTTTTCTCATTGATTGAGAAGTAAATACAGTGATGATAATTTAGTAACAGCTCATCGTGAAGCATAACAGCACCAGTCATAATGAGAAATTCACTGTTTTTAGAACCCATGATACTGCTTTGTTTTGAATTGGGAGTTTCCCTTAGGAATTGACAGAATAATAAAGTGCTATAATTTATTAAGTTTATTGACCAGGTAACTGATCATCTGCGCAATATTTTCAGCAGGAATAGAAAAGTCATTTTCGATCCAGTTTTTGATCACGGCAATACTTCCTTTTTCGCCAAACTGGTATGCCATTTCAGCAAAAGGCTGCATTTCGGGCGTAAGTTCGATTTGATTTTCGACGGGAAAATTATTTCGGACGCTTCTTAGGATTCGTGAGAGAATGCCGCTTCCATCGGCTTTTGCAAACACAATCTTACTCATCTGCTTATCACTTTCTAACAGCTGGCAGCTGAGCAGTATCACATCATCCATATTGGTGCTTTTACGCAGAACCGCTGAGAGCTGTTCAAAAACATCTTCTTCTATTTCAAGGAGTATTTCCAGCGGAATGTTATAATGCCGATAAAATGTATTGCGGTTCACATCGGCTGTTTTACAGAGTTCGGAAATGGAAATTTCGCTGAGCTGCTTCTCCTGCAGCAAACTGAGCAGCGCCTCACGGAGTATTTTTTTTGTATACTGAACCCTTCTATCTTTTCTTAAATCCATCATAAATTATTTTAGATATGATACAAAAGCGCTGGTTTGTGTTCGCTAATGTACAGTAATACCCTTTTTTGAGACAGCAGATAGCTTTCTCTTTAATAGCTTTACATAGTGCCCGTAAAAGAACACAAAGTTAAATATGGAACACATTGTATAACAAATATAGCTGTTTCTTCAAAATTGAAGCGATTATAAAGAAAAATGTTAATTTAAAAAAGATGGAAAATAAGATATCACCAAAAAGAATACTGCTCACAGGTGCATCTGGGACGGTTGGTTTTGAAACCTTGCAGCATCTGGCTGAGCATACGGATTACGAAATAACGGTTTTTGATATAAAAACCAAAAAATCGGTCAAAAAACTGGCACCTTTTCGATCTCGTGTAGAGATTATTTACGGAGACATCACAAATAGGGAAGAGGTGCTGAAAGCGGCCCGAAATAAGGATGTCGCTATTCATCTGGCGGCGGTTATTCCCCCGCTTGCTGATACTGATCCCGAGATGGCTTATAATGTGAATGTAAAAGGAACACAAAATCTTATTTACGCTTTAGAAAAAAGTTCACCGCATTGTTATTTGATTTTTAGTTCCAGTATTTCAGTTTATGGTGATCGTATCAATAACCCCGAAATCATTGTATCGGATGTTTTGCAGCCCAGTGCGGGTGATCAGTATGGACAAACCAAAGTGCTGTGTGAATCGCTGATCGTCCAGTCAAAATTATCATGGAGTATTTTTCGTCTGGCTGCCATTATGGGAAACCATAAGATATCCAAATTGATGTTTCACATGCCGCTTCAAACGCCCATTGAAATCTGCACGCCAAAAGATACCGGCAGGGCTTTTGCTAAAGCAGTTGAACACCAGAAAAAATTAGAAAAGCAGATATTCAATTTGGGAGGGGGAGAGCACTGCGTCATTTTATATAAATCTTTTCTAGACAAAATGTTTGCTGCATTTGGCTTAGGCGAAGCTGATTTTCCCCAAAAAGCGTTTGCCGAGAAAAACTTTCATTGCGGGATTTTAAAAGATGGTGATGATTTAGATAATATTCTAGGTTTTAGAGAGCAGAATTTAAATGATTATTTCCAGATGGTCCGCCAGAGGATTCATCCGCTGCAGAAAATAACTACTTTTCTTTTCAGAAGTAGTATAAAAAAATGGCTGCTCTGGCAATCAGATCCTTATAAGGCATATAAAAAAGGAAATTTAAAAGAAATGGATCACTTTTTTAACCAATCAGAGGAAAAAGAAACTGGAAAAGGCTTTATTTTAAAAATCCTAAATAATAGTAGTTATGAAAACTAAAATAATAAGCCTGCTGGTACTCATAGCAGTAAATAGCTCACTGTTTGCACAGCATAATTTCAGTGTCGAAGTAACTGGGGTAAAACCCGGCAAAGGATATGTTTTTTTTGGATTGTATGATAAAGAGAAAGGCTTTCTTGATAATGAGTCGCACATTGCCACGGCAAAAGTAAAAGCTGTGGAGAATAATGTAGTGTATACATTCAAAAACCTGCCCGATGGCAATTATGCCATTGCTGTGTATCAAGACGTCAATAATAACGGAAAGTGTGACCGCAATATGATAGGTTATCCGATAGAAGGATTTGGATTTTCCAAAAATTACAAACCAA
Source organism: Flavobacterium sp. HSC-32F16 (assembly GCF_024171645.1). GTDB lineage: Bacteria > Bacteroidota > Bacteroidia > Flavobacteriales > Flavobacteriaceae > Flavobacterium. Next base: position 114,416 of record NZ_JALKAC010000007.1, read on the forward strand.
AATTCTCGGCGCCTGATTTTGACCAGGTGAAAATTGCAGTTAGCCAGTATGCTAAAACCAGTATTGCATTGATTGGGAAATAGCAGATCGTGTCTGTTCAATTGATTAATATGTTGATTCGGAATCTTATAAAATATTTCACATCCTTTTTTAACCATATTTTTGGATTCTGAAAAATTATATTTTAGAACTGTTGACTGCCAATGCGATGCAAAATCCATGTATTGCTTACCATATCCAATTTATAGATTTAATAAAAAAATAGCAAAATTAAATTGTACACAATTTAATTGTTCTGTATATTTGTATTGTTGTCTTTATTCCGACAATTTTAATATTCCAATTTTTAATTTATAAAATAAGAAATAATGGCGTTAATAGAAGATTTAAACTGGAGGCATGCCGTAAAAGCATATGATCCCGCAAAAAAAGTATCAGAAGAAGACTTAGATAAAATTTTAGAAGCTGCAAGACTGGCTCCGACTTCATCAGGTTTACAGCCTTTTCGAGTGATTGTGGTAGAAAATCAGCAGTTGAAAGAAAAGATGGTTAAAGGGGCCTTAAATCCCGAAGTTATGAGAGATTGTTCTCATGTACTCGTTTTTGCTGCATGGGAGAGTTATTCTGATGAGAAAATCGATAAAGTTTATGATCATCACACTGATGTAAGAGAGCTGCCAAGAGGCCGTTTCAGCAGTTACACCGATCAGATCAAGCAAATTTATGGGGCCCAGACTCCTGATCAGCATTTTGCGCATACAGCAAGACAAAGCTATATTGCACTGGGTCTGGCAATGGCCCAGGCAGCGGAACTCAAGATTGATTCCACACCGGCTGAAGGTTTCAGCAGTGAAGTGGTTGATGAGATTTTAAATCTAAAGGAATTAGGTTTGAAAAGTGTTACGCTTTTATATCTGGGTTACAGAGACACAGAAAATGACTGGCTTTCTCAAATGAAGAAAGTAAGAATTCCTATGGAGGAATTTATCATCAGAAAATAGTTTTTTACTTTACTTTTTGCCATTAGATTATGGAAGATCATCACTCGCCCCAATTGGGAAACCAGCTTTGTTTTCCCCTTTACGTTATTTCAAAAGAAATTATCGGTTTGTACCGGCCATTTTTGGAGGAACTCGACATTACCTACCCGCAGTATCTGGTGATGATGGTGCTTTGGGAGAAGGATGGACTTACTGTAAATCAGGTTGGCGAAAAACTGTTTCTCGACAGCGGCACTTTAACACCACTTTTGAAAAGACTTGAAATTAAGGGTTTTATAATCAGACAGAGAAAAAAAGAAGATGAAAGGGTCGTTGAAGTTTTTTTAGCCGACAAGGGAAGAAATCTGCAGCAGAAAGCGTGTGAAATTCCGGCAAAAATGCAGCAAAAATTAAATTTAACAACAGAAGATCTATTGGAACTCAAAGAAACGGTTCAGAAAATTTTAAATAAAATTCAAAAATAAAATGAAAACAATATATACAACAAGCGTTACTGCAAAAGGTGGAAGAAACGGACAGGTAAAAAGCGAAAACGGAATTTTGGACCTTGAGGTAAGAATGCCCAAAGCTCTGGGTGGAGCCAATGATGATTTTACCAATCCGGAAATGCTTTTCGCTGCAGGATATGCGGCCTGCTTTGACAGCGCGCTGAATCTGGTTATTAGTAAATCTAAAATCCAGACCGGTGAAACCTCTGTAGCTGCCCAGGTGAGCATCGGACAGAATGAGGACGGCGGTTTTGGTCTTGCAGCAGAGCTCGATGTGAATATTCCGGGAGTTACCATTGAACAGGCTCAGGAATTGACCCAGAAAGCGCATCAGATATGTCCTTATTCCAATGCGACCAGATCCAATATGGAAGTGAAGCTTTCGGTGAGCAATAACTAAGATTAATTGCTTTAAATGATGAAAAATCTGTCTCGAAAGAGGCAGATTTTTTTATTTCACCGGGATTTTGATTTAGAATTTTATAAAGAACCAATATCGGCTGTAATTGATTCGTATTGGTCCTTATTGGTTTTTGCTTTTCTTGAGCTGAAATACATTTCCTTCAGGGTCACAAAGCCAGAAGTTGTAATTGTCAAAAGTTTTTAATTCCCGCATGGGAATGTTTTTTTTAATAAAGTCTTTTCTGACCGTCTCTATGTCTTCGTCGATCTCAAAAACGATTTTGGCATTATTGTCAAATTGGTGATTGGGCTTAATTTGATCCATGTATTTCTGCCCAATTTTATGAAACCCTATATTGACGTTCCCTGCGCTTAGCAGAACCCAGATTTCATCTTCCTGCAGCACTTTCAAATTGAAGTTCTCTACATAGAATTTTTTAAGGAGCTGAATGTTTTTTACATACAGGATTATGGTGTCCAGTTTTGCATTCATTTTAGTTGTTGAATTTGCAGCGTATAAGTTGTTACTTCTGCTGCATTGATTTTAGGCTTCTTATTACAATAATGTTGTTTTGTGACCTTTAATTCAAAACCTTTAAAAAGGATTATAATTATCAGGGTCAAAAGTATCGCTGTTTTTATTTCTTTATATTCCATTTTCAAGAAGTTCTGCTTACTCAATGGGAATGCAGAAATCCACGATACTGATTTTCTCGGGATGCTCCTTGAAATCATTATAATAGATTTCATAAGGATTCCGGTCCGCTTTTTTATATCCGTTTTCACTCATCCAGATAAAAAGTCCGCTCCATGATTTCTCAAATTCAGTTATCTGAATTTCAAAACGGCCTACAATACATCTGCCTTTCTCCAGGGTTGACAATCCAATCTCGCCGTTGGGCTTAATTTTTTCATTCACAGAAATGCAGGCGCTCATTCTGACTTTATCGGGATCTGTAATTTTAAAGCTGTCGTGGTAGATAGTAACAATTTTCACATTTTGGTTTTCCAAAAGCCCTTTTGGAATGGCCCATTTCATTAGTTTTGAGTACGCATCCTGCATTCCTTTGTGCCCGATTTGTGTGATATAGGCAAGATCCAGTTTTGGCATTTCTTTAATCTCAATTTTGGCTTTCATTTTAATCCAGTTTTTATGATTATTAATGCTGCAAATATATTGTTCAGACAGCGCGCTTTCTTGTCCATTCTTGCTTAGCGCTATACCGATCTTGCTAAACTTGTCCGGATAGGTTTTTCTGAACTCTTTTGGGCTTAATGCGTAAAATTTCTTAAAAGTTCTGGTAAAGGAGGAGTTGCTGCCAAATCCGTACTGCAGGGAAAGTTCCGAAATGCTTACCTCTCTTTGGTGCAGAAGCACCGATGCCGCTTTTTCAATTCTTTTGCGGGTAATGTATTCATTTATGGTTTCTTTTGTAATGGACTTGAAAATCCGGTGCAGATGAAACGGGGAGTAATTGCCAACGGCTGCAATTCTCTGCAAAGGGAGCTCCTGATCTAAATTCTCGTCAATAAAAAGCAGTATGCTGTTAATTCTCTTAATGTAATCTTCTTTCATATCTGGGTTTTCTGCCCGTCTAAATTAATGTTTTACTCCGTATGGATCAATTGCCGGAATCAAAAATAGTAATTACATAAAGCTGTTTTAATGCTTTTTACAGTTTATCCGTTTATTTTTTCCCTGTGGTGCAGCGAGAGCCATTTTTCCATTTTCTGGAGCAATTGGATTTCATTGGGGTCCCCTGATGGATCAGAGAGTCCTGTGATGGTTCTCTGGTAATTGAATTTTTTATCTTCAAAAAGGCAGGTGAACTTTGGGAACTCATTGTGGGATACCAGCCAGTTGTCGTTCTCTTGTATTTTAATTTTAAACTTCTTCATTTTTTGTAATCTCCGGTCAAGCTGTATTTACTCAGGAAGGAATGCTGTTTTACGCTGCTTTTACTTGTGGATTTTAAACTGTAAAAATAGAACATTATTGTAAGTGTTTGATAGTATAATTTTTAAGCTCAAATGGGAATTTTTCTTTTTCTATCGGAAAAATAATGCTTTCTTTTAGAAGCAGTTCCCGCTATACGTTCCAATCTTTTGCGCCGGACCCCGGCACAAAAGGATTTTCACTGCTATCGGGGCTAGGGGCTGCCGGAGAGCCCTGTTTTGTCTCGGAAAAATACACATTCAAACCTAGTTGTGACACTTTTATCCAATAATCAATTTTTGTTTTTTTTGTAAATACGATCTACTGCAATTCTTTTAAAAAGTTATTATTCCTTCCAGCCGGTAAAATCAATAGGTTTTGCCGTAGCAGCAGTAAATCGATAAAGAACTCAATGAGTTTTAAAGTACTCAATTAGGTGTAAAACGATAAGCTATATTTAATTTTTATAATGTTTTAAATTAACAGCGTTAAAAGAATATGAAATCATTAAGTAACTCCAAATGGCAAGTTTATTTTCATCTTGTATTTTTGGCAGATACTGCATGGCGTTTGTTGATTTGTAAAAGGAAAAGGCATAATTAATTTCCAGCTGTCTGACAGGTAAGTATTTCAAAGAAATATCAGTTTCATGTCCAAGAAACGTTGTCATTTTCTTGCCCAGATTATTTAGTAGAGAATATTGGGTATAAAAAAGGTGAAAATCAGAACGAAGCGATAGTTTACCGTTTAAGGGAATTACGGTAAATAGATAAGGATTTACTAAACCTTTTGCGTTAACGTCGGTTGGAAAACGTGTGAATACATTCATATTTCCATTGAACTTCCATGTCACGCCGTATAAAACATCAAAATCCCCTGAACTGCCAGATGAGATATCAGGACTGCTGCCGCTTATCATTTCAGCCCCTAAACGCCAGGTAGATTTTAGTAAAGACAATTTAACCTCAGGCTGAAAATAGTAACCCAATAATTTCTGGCCTTTTGAGTTACGTCCAAACTGCAGATATGAATTTAGAGTATAATACCATTGTTTCGTTTTAAATTCTATTCTCCCGCCAGTGGTGCCCCGGGCATACATCTTGTCAGAGGTCGTGCTTTTAAGAAAATCAACAATATTGATGGAGTTAAAAGAAAAATATCTGCCAGAGTTATAATGAAAATTGTTCATCAATAAGTATTTGTACCGGTTTGAAGCAACGGGCGAATAAAACGCATCAAACACCTTATTATAATTACGTGTAAATAAAATGAAGAAATCGTTAGAGAACTTTTCAGAAGAATTCATTACTCGTATTCCTTCGTGAGCTCTTCCTTGCTGTGCCCAGGGAGCATCAGAGAATAATCTTCCGTTATCTAATAAAACGCTCTGCCTTCCCAATCTTATATTTAGTGATTTAAACTTAGTTTCAAAATACAATTGATAAAAATTAATGCTTCCAATTTTGGAAGCTTTATTGTTTTGATCCCAAAGATGAATTTCCTGTAAATCTGACTTAACAAACCATTTTTCTGCAGCATATTGCATAGAAATTCTGTTTCTCTGAGTGATATAAAGGTAAGGGTCAATTGAGTCGTTGGGAGCAAGGATATAATTTGAAGTATATTCGGCTCTTGGCCTTATTTCAATATTCATAAGGAACTGGCGCGATAAGCTGTCTTCCTGCTGTGCACATAATTGAAATACAGATAAAATAAAAAAAAACAATAAGGTTTTTTTATCTGACGGTGTTTTTATTTTCATACTTCTTTTATCCTATAGAATTAGTGTAAAAATAATAATACTATTTATATCTGCAATACCGCTGCTAAGTTTGATACTTCATCTTTAGAGCTTGTTTTGTTAAATAATTTAAAAAAATACTACTTTGAAGTTGTCGTGTAAATAATAGAATAAAGGTGAAATTATTTTTTGCAGCTATTATACAAAGATTAATTTAATAATAATTCCTAAAAGTGCCGCAGGTGAGCGGTCAGAAAGTTCATTAGGACGGCTTTTCGATAAATTTGAATTATGATAAATGGCAGGAGAAAACTGTAAATGTTTCTCAGGCATGCGCAGTAATTTTGCACCTGTCCAAATAATTTAAATTACTATTTAATGAAAACCCGCGAAAAGAAAAGAATAAAAGAAATAGACAAAGCACACGATTCAGTAAAAAGAAAAAGTATTATCATAAATGTAATGGTTTTTTCAATACTTTCCTTTATAGCAGTACTGCTGATTACTGTTATTGCGTAAGTTAAAAAAAGCCTTCCCTCTGCACTGGGCAGAATCCCTGCTGAAGCCTGCTGAAAATTTATTTTGTGTTTCAGAGAAGAGCATATCCCGGGAGACTTAAGGGCTCTTTGCAGTGTCGGCCGTTTATTTTTTCCCTGTGGTGCAGCGAGAGCCATTTTCCATTTTCTACAGCAGCTGGATCTGCTCTGGCTCCCCTGACGGATCGGACAGTCTTGTGATGGTTCTGTGGTAATTAAATTTTTTATCTTCAAAAAAGGCAGGTGAACCTGGGGAACTCGTTGTGGGATATCAGCCAGCTGTCCTGGTCTGTATTTTTTATTTTAAATTTAATCTCCTGAGCAGATGCATTCACTCAGAGAATACTGCTGTACTGCGATGTTTGTATTGTTGGATTTTTAAACTGCAAAAATAGGGGATTATTGCAATTATATTCAGAGTATAATTTTAAAGTTAATTTTTTTAGGAGCTTTTTCCTGTTATCTGTTGCAATCTTTTGTGCCCAGCCTCGGAACAAAAGGATTTCCACTGCTGTCGGGGCTAGGCACTCTAAGGAGCCCTGTTTTGTCTTTGTAAAACTTTTATCGAAGCAAAAACTTTAAGTAAGTACTTGCTTGCACAATATTCAGGTGCTAAATCACTAAGTTATCGATCAGTCCTCCTTGATTTTTTCTCGATGGTATTTTCCCCACTCAATTAATCCTGCAACCACATTTTGTAATGAATCGCAATAGTTTGAAGTCGTATATTCAACAGTCGGCGGGGAGTCATTGTACACTTTTCGTACGATAAGCTTATTGAGTTCCAATTCCTTTAATTCTTTAGATAAAACTTTACTGGTAATTCGATTTACCCTCCTTTGTATATCACGGAATCGGGTATTACCTTCGTGAATAGCTACTAAAATTGGTAGTTTCCACTTTCCGCTGATGACATACAAACTATCTTGAAGATATTTTATCTGCTCATCAACGCTTGTATTTTCCTTTTGTATATCTGGCATCCTTTAGGTAACTGGTATCATTTGTAAACCAATTAGGGCGTAAATTTACAAAAAATTAAAATGACAAAATATGAAAGATAAAACCTTAATACTGGTAGCCGGCGCATCCGGCACCCAGGGAGGAGCGGTAATTGATGCATTACTTGAAAAAAATATAGCGGTAAGGGCTATTGTGCGTAATAAAAACAGTGAAGGTGCAAAGGCTCTGGCTGCAAAGAATGTAGAATTGGCTGAAGCTGATTTTGCAGACCTGGAAAGCCTGGTCCGTGCCTCTGAAGGTGCAACAGGTGTGTTTTCCATGCAGATGCCTCCCCCGTCAGGAAAAGAAGGCCAGGAGACACAGCAGGCAGAAAATCTGGTGGCTGCAGCAAAAGCTGCCGGGATTCAGCAGATCGTCCATACCTCAGTGGCCCGTGCAGGGGATCATGAAAACTTCATAGACTGGGATAAAGGCAGATGGGCTCGTGCATACTGGGAAGAAAAAGCAGCAGCTGTAAATGCAGTCAAACAGGCAGGCTTTGCATACTGGACCATCATAAAGCCGCCGTTGATGATGGAGAATCTGCTCCCGCCTAAAAGTGAATGGATGTTTCCAACCCTTACGCAGGGCAAACTATGGACACCGCTGGCACCAGATACAAAGGTAGACTGGATATCTCCTAAAGATATCGGGCGGTTTGCTGCAGAAGCCTTCACCCAGCCGGAAAAATTCAATAAAAAGGAATTTGCCATTGTCGGGGAAAAGCTCACTGCCGCTGAAGCTGCAGCAAAGCTTTCCTCTGTTACCGGCAGAAAATTTGAAGTGCAAAGCATTACAGCTGAAAAAGCTGTTGAACTTGGCTTTATCCCCGGAGTAGCCGATTCGTATGTATGGATGAACGCGGAAGGTTACAAAGTGGACCCGCAGGAGGCGGCAGGGTTTGGAATCGAGATAGAATCGCTGGAAAGCTTTCTGCATAGAAATAAACCGCTTCTTTTGCAGGCATACAGTGAATTTCTAAAAAAGGGGTAAACCAACCATAGGCCGGTTTTGTTTAGACCGTCTTTGGACTAGAAACACAATTGATAAAAAAGGCTTATCCATGCACCGTTTTTAATGAGTTCCTTAAGAGATAAAAAAGACAAAGCCATTTGACAATGGCTTTGTCTTTTTGTATTGTTTTTGGTCTGCAAGTGTGCAGAATTGTACAAGGCTTGAATTAATTGTATATTTCGAATTGCTAACAGAATTTAATTTCTAGTGCTTGGCATCGTCAATTGTATATAATATATTTTTTCAAGAGCTTTTCCTGCTATTCGTTCCACCCGAGCGCCAGCGAACTAGCGAAGCAATCGGGGCTAGTAGAGCAGGACATGTTTGTATTAGGATAATTACATATTTGAATCCAAATTCTGCTATATTTCGCAATAATCAAAAATACGTTGTGAAATATAATAAGTTAAAATTTTAAAAAAATGTATTTATTTGATATTGTCTGATTTAGTGAATTAGCATTATAGTTGTTATCTGTTTGCATGTATAAATTGGTTAGGAAAAATTAGAGTAGTGATGAGATCTATATTTCTTATGGCGTAAATTAAAATTTGAATCTTATACAGTTCAGCTGATCCTTTTTTTACCATTTTAAAAAAATGGACAGGACTATTATTTAACTTCAATAACTCACTAAATATTAATTCAATGGCAAAATCAAAAACTATTATTCTTATTCACGGAAACTTTGCGAACAATACTGGATTTACTGTCTTTTTCGCTTTAAAAGAGTAATACTGGCCTTAACTTTTTGGTGCGTTTACGAGAGGTATTCCACAATTATGTTTAGATTAATGTGCATAGCAAAAAATAAATGCCAATTTGCCCAAAAATACCAATCATATTCTTCTTTTTTGCATAATATTGTAAAACTTTATTTTTAATCAAATAAAGCATATGCATCAGATCAAGCGGCAGATATGCATATAAAGCTGCGCATATCTATTAAATTAACATTAGCTGCAGGGCAACTCACAAATAAGAAAGAAAACAGAATAATGACAAAATCCAATATCGACACTTCAACAAAGACAAATTGGTATTGTGACAATATTAGATTGACGCATTCAATATCTAATTATCAAGAATTTGGCAGTTTTTCAACAAGCAATGACAGCGATTTTGTGCGGCTTCACTTTGGATTGAAAGGCAACTATGAATTTTCATATAAGCAGCTCGACAGAAAATTTGACCTTATTGGCGGGCACCATAACATAATGTATTCAAACGGATTTGACATTGAAGTTAAAAACAAGACACTTGAAATAGAAACATTTGGGATTCAATTTCCCAGAGAATTATTTGTTGATTTAACTCAAAATGCCAGCGACCAGATTAAACGATTTTCAGAAAATATTCTTTTGGGAAAAAGCGATTTATTATCTCAAAATTGGGGAGCAATTGACTTTTCAATTGAACAGGTAATAAAGCAGATCATAAATTGCAGCTACTCTGCCGAACTTAAAAAAATGTTTCTGCTTTCTAAAAGTATAGAACTGCTTGTGCTGTCTGCTGAATCTTATTCATACTGCGAAAATAAAAGAGAAGTATTTGTTAAAAATAAAAGCGACAAAGAAAAAATTATTGCAGCAAGAGATTTGATAAACGAAAATTTGAATTGTCCGCCTAACTTAAACCAAATTGCCAAAACGATAGGCCTTAATGAATACAAACTCAAACGAGGATTCAAGGAAGTATTCAGTAATACGGTATTTGGATATTTGACAGATCAAAGGCTGCATTTAGCTATGCAGTACTTGAAAGACACCCAAAAGACTTCATCTGAAATAGCTTATATTCTTGGTTATGCAACCCCGCAGCATTTCAGCAATGCTTTTAAGAAGAAATTTGGTTTTACTCCTAAATCTATTAGTAATAATCCTTAATTGGCAATCCAGCTGTTACATTTGATTTTACATTTGCGGTTCATTTTAAATTAATTAAAGTATGACACCAGAAATTAAATCAGTACCAAAAACAGAACTAAGAATACAAAAGTCAATCAGCATTAACGCTTCGACTGCCAAAGTCTGGCATGCATTAACAAATCCTGAACTTATTAAAATATATTTCTTTGGAACGGAATGTTTAAGTGAATGGAAGAAAGGAAGTGCAATACTTTACAAAGGAATTTATGAAGGTATACCATACGAAGACAAAGGAAATGTAATAGACATTGAAACTGAAAAATTTATACTTTATAATTATTGGAGTTCATTTTCAGGAACAGAAGATATTCCTGCAAACTATTCAGAAATAAAATACGAATTATCGGCAGACGAAAACGGAACAATTTTTACAATAGTTCAAGGAGGTTTCAAAACGCAGGAAGCTCACGACCATTCCGACAAAAATTGGGGATATGTAATGGAGGGACTGAAAGATATGCTGGAAAAATAACTCGGAAGATAAGCAACGAACCGATAACAAAGGTTTGGATATGGTCGGGCGATAGGCAGAATTAAGCATCCAATTCTAAGATATATTTTAAAAATCAGCCAAAGTCAATCCCGAAAGCTTTCGGGATTGCTCAGCGTGTACTTTGAAGAGTTCGAACAGCATACTAATACACTAAAATTATAATATATTAATAATTTGTCTTCTGTAACATTTATTCCTTTTTCCGTACTAATTAATATAAAAATATTCTATATGAAATCCTTATTCCTTCTTTCTGCAGGTTTTTCTTTACTATGTTTTACTGCAAATGCCCAAGAAAAAACACAGTCTCCTGGTCACAATGAAATTATTGAGACACTAATTAAAAATGAAGAGTATGAAATGAAATGGTCAGCAGTTCGAGATACTGCAAAAATTGAAATTGGAAAGGTATTAACTAAAATATCTAAAACAAAAAACACAATAAAAGTCATTACCACGGTAAAAATGAAAAATATGCCGGACTGGGTTGATGAAACTACAGCAGAGCTTCCTAACTTAAATCCTGTAAGACATACTTCTGTCAACACTCAAAGAGACATAGAACTTAATTTTGGGAAACAAACAACTGGATATTATCTGGATAAAAAGGATAACAAAAAAACAGCTATTAAGGAGGAAACAACAGGCGACTTTTTTGACAGTAATATCTATCCTCAAATAGTCCGCTGGCTTCCGCTAAAAGAAAATTATAAAACAGAAATGACGATTTTTGATTATAATCCTGTAACAAAAGCTGCAATTCTTAAAGCAGATATAACTAACACAAAAAAAGGTATCCTTGCTGGAAAACCTGTTTGGATTGTTACTGTGACAGATGGTATTTCGCAGAACAAAGTAATAAATACTTATTATATTGATTCCCTAACCAATCAATTTTTGAAACAGGAAATTGATATGGGAGCAAATAAAATGATGATGGAAAAAGTAAACTAAATCTCTTTGTTTAGATTAGTTAAGTCTTTTATTTTGAGTATACTTTTCCTAATAGCAGCATTCCTATACAGAAAACCAAATAGGTTTCATTTTCTTTGATAGAAATTGAATATTTTGGAGTTGAATAAAAAGATAAACCCCTAAAATATAATATTTAGGAGGAAAATTACCTCTTAAATTATTAGGGGGCAGGAAATTGCATTTTCAGCATTTATATATTTAGATGATTATTGCGAAAATGCATTAGTGCCTGATTTTTGACAGATCAATTATCCTCTGGGCTTTTTTGATTAACTTGTTGCTCAATTTTTTGTTCTAAGTTTTATGAAATATTACTTTGATCAAAAAAGATCACATCTATCATTTCGTTTTATGGTTTTTTGTCCACGAAACGGGACAGTTTTTTGTTAGGATTCAAAAACAACAGCCATCAGAAGCAGGCTGTTGTTTTTGAATTAATGGATTGATCTGTTTAATCGGTAACTTGAAAAAAGCCTGTAGCAACTTTTATAAAAGCCTGTAATTTTTTAGGGACAGCTAGCTGGTCGGCTTTCGACATACTTAGAACTTCCTCAGCTTTTTGTCCTTTAATTACAAGATCAACAAAGTTCGGATTAATGATAAGTCCATGTCCAACAGCTGCCAGAGACAGTCCCAGGTTTACTGCCTGAACAGCATCGCCGGCTTGTTTTATTCCTCCCGCAGCTATCACAGGTACTTTTTGATCTACGTGATCAAGAATCAATTTTAAAATGGTGGTATCTCCGTTTTCTTCATCCATTGGCTTTTGGTAAAGCAGGCTGAAAAGTGAAACGTGCAGATAATCTATACCTGATTCAATCAGCCTGTCGATAAATGGGAATGTATCTCTTACTCTATAGCTTTCCGGTTCCTCAGGAGATATTCTAAATCCTATCAGAAAGGGTCTGTCTGCATACTTTTTGATAGCTTCCTGGATCTCTTTTATCACTGCTAAAGCAAAATTCATACGTTTTTCTTCAGATCCGCCCCAATGGTCAGTTCGCTGATTATAGTGGGGGGAGAAAAAATTCTGCAATAGGAACCCGTGTGCCCCATGCAGCTCAATTCCGTCAAAACCTGCTTCTATAGCTCTTCGTGTCGTTTCTCCGAAAGCCCTGATCATTTCCAGAATTTCATCGTGCGAAAGTTCACGTGATACTGTTCCTCCAGCATAAAAAGCTGATGGTACTAATGCCACAGCGCTTGCACTAACCGGAATGTTATGCTCAATGAGATCCAAGACGGCTTTATTTCCTGCATGATAAATCTGAAGTATCGCTGGAGCGCCACCTTTTTTTGCAGCTGCGGCCAATTTTGAAAGGCTGGGTGAGAAAGAGTCATCATAAGCTGCATATTCATTAGGGAACCCTATTCCGTTTGCCGTTACCCTGGTACAGCCTGTAATTACAATTCCTACATTTCCGCTTCGGGCCTCATAATGTCTGATTTCATCATCCGCTAGAGTATAATCATCGTTGCTTGCCCAAGTTGTCATCGGTGCCATTGCAATTCTGTTTTTGGTTTTGATCCCATTTTTGAATGTAAAGGCTTCAAATAATTGTTGTGTTTCTGTATTCATTATAAATCTAATTTTAAATATTGATAATCATATCTTTAAGTCAAAAGCATAGCTAACCCCAGTTGCCTGCAGGTGAAAAACTGTAAATAAAAATTTAGTTTAGATTGTTTTCTCTGAAAACATTGGGAGGAACCCCAACCACTTTTTTAAATAGTCTCGCAAAATAATTTGCGTTCTCAAATCCGAGTGAAAAAGAGATTTCCGAGATATTCATCCTGCCTTCTGTCAATAGATTTTTAGCTTCCTTTATCAAATGGAGATGAATCAGTTCAAGGGCAGTTTTACCGGTTTCCTGTTTCAGTAGGTCACTGAGGTAACGAGAAGATACATTTAATTTATCTGCCATATAGGAAACGGTTGGAAGACCGAACTGGCTAACTTTATTTTCATAGTAATATAGATCAAGCAGCTGCTGAAATCTGCTGGCATAAGCACCCAGAGTTTCTATGCGGTTGATAAACTGCCTTTTATAAAATCGTTGTGAATAGGTAAGTAATGTTCCCAGATGCGCCAGGAGAATAGGTTTGCTGTAAGCATCGGTGTTATTGTACGACTCTTTGTGCATTATGCGCGCCAGATTCCAGATCGTTTCTTCTTCACTAGGAGATAAATATAACGCTTCGTTGGTGTCATAATCAAAATACCCATAATTTTTCATGTCCTGGAATAAGGATGTTCCTAATAGAAAGTCTTCCTTGATTGTTATTAGAAAACAGCCATCCTTGGATTTAACATTTTTGAAAGTCACGGTTTGATTTGGTCTGAAAAAAATCATCTTTCCCCGCTCATGGTCAAACTCTTTTTTACCATAAGTGATATTGCCTGAAACAAATGTCTGGAAAGAAATAATATAAAAATCTGCTGTGAAAACTATATCCTCAATGCTTCCATCGCTTTTATGTCCGAAGGTAATGCTGAACATGGGATGTTCCGGACCTTCAACCCCAATATCTTTGCTAAAACTACCGATGTCTTTATAATGTTTCATAGCCGTCAATTCATTCATTATTGATTACACTGCAAATGTCGAATTTTAAATTGCACTGGGTGGATACAAAAGTAGCAGATTGTAGCACAATTTAACGCAAGCCACATTTCAAGCAATGAAATCAAATTTTGCTCTGTGAAACATATTGCTGACATCACGAGGATTTTACCAAAATAAATAATGTTTCATTTAGAATGCATTATTAATCTGATAATTTGTGATTGATATTGGAGGCAGCTCCATAGGGGATTGTGCCCCGATTTTGCCCCTTTAACTTTGAGCGGTTTTGAAAAGATTGAAAAGTGTTGAAAAGCAAAAAGCCTGCTAATCTTACGATTTTCAGGCTTTACCATGTTTTTTTCGGGTTTTGAAAAGATTGAAAAAGTGATCTTTTTACTTCTTTTACCCTTTTTGTGGGGAGAGCAGGATTCGAACCTAAGGCTAGAAACCCGCGTATTTCCTGCATTTCTATTTTTAAAAATTGGAGCGCCACGATGTTGCCGAGTAGCCAAAGATATTATTGTGCAAGTATTTTTGAAGGTTTAACTTGATCATAATCAATATTATAATTCAGCTATGAAAACAAAAGTATTTTTTTTCTGATAGCAATTGAAAAAAATGATTTAAATATATTTTATCTCGAAATAGGCTAGAATAGATTAATGGCATTCCTCAGTACTTAGATAGTTATAATATGATTGGAGCTGCTACTCATCTGCCATAGTTTTTTGCGGTAAAATTGGAGGCAATTCCATACCGCGGTTCTGCCACATGCCTAAATGTTGACAATTAAGATTCAATGAGCTTGAGAGCCTTAATTAAAAAGGCAGCAATTTCACTTTTTTAGCTCGTATTTTACAACGAAATATTTAGCTATATTTGATAAGCACCAATTTATTCGAAAATTTTATTGTAATTAATTCTACAGGAAAAATATGAAATCATTTTTCATCCATCTCTTATTGTTTGTTATTGCTTTTAAAACTGATGTGTTTGGACAGAAAAAAATAAATGATAAGTTCAAAAAGGAAACAATCAGTAAAATTGATTTATTACTAAAAGAGCATTATGTCTTTCCAGATCAGGCTGAATTAATAATTAAGCACTTAAATAAAAGTTTAAAGCAAGGGAAATTTAAAAAGTATGACTTACTTGATTCCTTGGCAACTGCCATAACTAAAGAAATTAGAGTTATAAATAATGATAAACATTTAGGCGTATGGGCTGCTTTTCTTGTAAAAGAAGATGAAAATTTAAGTGATGATTATCAAATGTATTTAAAAAAGTACACAGATACCCGAAAACAGGCAGGCGGTTTTAAAGATGTGAAAGTAATCGATGGAAATATTGGATATCTAAACATCAACTTTTTTCTTGCCGAAACGAATAAAACTATTGATGCCTATATGCATCTTTTGGCAGAAACAGATGCTGTAATAATTGATTTACAAAATAATGGTGGTGGTAATCCTAAAACGGTAAATTACTTATGCAGTTATTTTTTGGAAAGTAATTTATTGATTAATACACTCTATTTTAGGCAGGGAAATCGACAAGATAAAGTAGTTACCCATGATGTAAATGGAAAGAAAATGCTGGATGTTCCTTTATATATAATTACTGGCCCAAAAGCTTTCTCAGGAGCAGAGGAATTTAGTTATAATATGCAAAACCAAAAAAGAGCAATATTAGTGGGAGAAACTACTGCAGGAGCAGCAAATCCGGGAAATGTTTTTAGGATAAACCAGGATTTAGAAATCTTTATTCCAACTGGGACAAGTACAAATCCAGTAACAAAAACAAATTGGGAAGGAATCGGTGTTCTTCCTGAAATTAAAACTTCAGCAGAAAACGCTTATTTTAAAACCGTTGAATTAGCGAATCAGGCAGCGGAAATCTATAGAAATAAAAAAGCAGCAGATTCAAAAAAATTATATGATGAATTAGATATTATTGCTAAGCAGCATGCCAAGTCTTATTCGGAAAATAATGTTGAAAAAATGGAGCAGCAAATAACAGAAATTTTTAAAAAAGGAATTAATTTAGGTTTATTTGGCGAGGGTGATATCAATTTTTTCGGTTCCCAAAGAATTAAAAAAAAGCCTATTATGGCAGAATATATTTTAAAAAGCAATACCGTTTTATATCCCAAATCTCCTATGGCTTATTTGGCTTATGGGGATATGCTCGAGTTGAATGGAAAGAAAGATTTAGCTTTAATTAATTTTGAAAAATCAATAACATTAGCAGAAGAACAAAAAGCTCCTTATTTAGAAGGTTTGAAAATACGATATGATAAAGCAAAAAAAAATAAATAGAAAAAATCCGTATATGCAGGAAGCAATTTTGCTGGAAATATCTTGTCGATTGATAGAGTAAGTTTGTAAAAAAGACTTTTTCAAAATAATATTGCTAGTCAGGATTTTTAGTTTTGATGCTAATAAAATTCCCTTTCTTCATTCTATAAAAGCCACTTTAAGTTATCAAATAATGAAAAGCCAAGCGAAATCACATATAACCCTATTACTACTAAAGTTTAGTGTGTGTTTATTGTATATGATGTCAGAGGTATGTTATTCACAAGCCAAGAATAATATTGCCGATGTTATAGCCGATAACGTTCAGACCTTAACTAAAGATCATCATTTAGATAACGTTTACATACAAACAAGTAAAAATATATATGAAACCCAAGAAGATCTTTGGTTTAAAGCGTATGTGTTAGATTCGCAAAGCTTTGTCCCTTCTTTGCGTAGTAAAATTTTATTTGTTCAGTTAATTGATGGTCAAACCGATAAAGTGGTATGGGAAGAAAAATATGAAATTGAAAATGGATTTGTAAACGGCCACATTTATATAGATGATTCCCTAAAACCTGGTTCTTATAGCTTGGCAGTTTACAGCTCAGCATCTTTTTACAATGGCACTAAAAGCTTTAATTCGGCAGCGAAGATAAACATACTAAAAAGCATTAATGACAAAATCAATTCTCAAAATCAAGCAACTCAAAAAGAAACTGGTTTAAGTTTTACTCTTTTCCCTGAGGGCGGAAATATTGTGTCGGGCATTCAAAATAAAATTGCTTTTAAGGCTTTGGATTCAAAAGGATCTGCAGTTGATGTGTCTGGAAAATTGTATGAAAACAACATTGCGATTTTAGATTTTAAAAGTGCTCATGCAGGCATGGGAAGTTTTTTATTTAAGCCTAAATCAAATAGTAAATATCACATTGAACTCAGCAATAAAATAAATTATCCGTTGCCACAGATTTTCCCGCAAGGCACTATTTTACATTTACTGAGTAATGATAGTAATTTCGCTGTTTTTAAAGTGCAAAATAGTGATAAGACAATCAAGAAGAACGTTTTTTTAAGAGTGCAGTCCAGAGGCACGGTGTATAGTGTTGCAATTGGAATCTTAGAAGATGAATTAACAATCAAAATACCTCTAAAAGAGTTGCCTCAGGGTATTTCTGAGGTAACTCTTTTTAATGAAAATGTAGAACCAATAGCAGAGCGTTTGATTTATGTTAATCAGCAAAAGAAATTAAATATAGAAGGCGTAATTGATAAAAATGAATATCAAAAAAGAGAAAAGGCTACCTTAAAAATAAAAGTCACTGATGAGAATCGTAATCCTGTAATTGCTCACTTGGGAGTAAGTGTCGTTGATCAGTTGTATATAAACAAAACTGATTCAAGAAATATAATGACTCATTATTATCTCTCTAGTGAGTTGAATGGGCAAATTTATGACCCTGGATATTACTTCAATAAAAACAATGCGAATAGAGAAAGTGCTCTGGATTTGTTATTGCTTACGCAAGGATGGAGACGTTATGTTTGGAATGAAAACAATTTAAAGGAACATAATGCACTTTTTAAAACTATTCTATCAGACAGTATTTCGGGAAATCTTGGGCTAGAGAATCCAAATAAGAAAAGCCCAGAAGAAATATCAAAAATCGTAATGGTTTTTACATCCAATCCCTCAAAAGGGCAAGATGTTTTTACTGCCAATCCTAATGGAAGCTTTGCTATAACCTCGAATCACCTAAAGATGGGAGAAGGTCAAAATCTATTTATTAAACCGATGACAGCTGAAAAGCCTAAATATATAATTAAGCTAAAAGACAATTCATTTGATGTTATAAACTCAAGTAGAAAACAGTTAAACAGCAACTTTCCACTTGAAAAAATAGTAAAAGAAAATTTTGATGATACGTCTAAAATAGTAATGCGTTTAAATCATCTTCAAAAATTAGACGAGGTCGTTGTCGGAGATAAAAACAAGAAGGTTTTTAGGAACAAATATTTAGGAACCTTGGATAGTTTATCTCGTTTGAATTCTAGGAATTCGGATTTTGTTTGTTTGGAAGGAGGCCCTTCAAGACCTATTTTGAATTGTTTTATGAACAATCATCATGAAGGTAAAACCAGAGCTCCAAAAAATGGAGAGAAGGTTGTTGTGCTTCTTGGTAAAAACAGAGAAATACTAGGTACTGATTACCCGCACCAAAATTACTACGGAACTAGGGAAATCATTTATAAAAGTCCCGATCAGGATTTGACAGAAGAACAGCTTTTGCAAAAATTTAATTTAAAAATGATTAAAGGTTATTACGGAAAGCGGGAATTTTATGAAGCGGTCTACGATAAAGTAACAATAAATGATCCTTTTCCGGATTACAGAAACACCCTTTTTTGGAAGCCCGATGTTGTTACTAATGAACAAGGAGAAGCTGTTATAGACTTTTATTGTTCAGATATCAACACCGTCTTTTTAGGACAAATTGAAGCAGTAAATGGTACGGGCTTACTTGGAATGGAAAATTTTAAACTTAAAGTTGTAGATAAAGGGAATTAAATTATAGACAGTTCTACACTATTTCTTGCTGTAGAGTTTCATCACTTGTTTCGATTTTTTCAGGTCGTTCAAAATTAATAGTTGAAATTATTATCAATAAAAGATTAATAACAAACTGCTTTTCGTGCAGATTTAAGATTGTAAAAAATACCACTTGATGAAATTCACTATCAATTATATATTAATATTTTTTTGTTGTTTAAGCGGCTTCGGTGATAGCATACACTATATCAGATAAATCTGGGCGTTTTAAATTAGAAACCAGATCTAGGGCAGAAAATGTAGTATTTAAGATTTCAGCCGAAGGCTGTCAGGAAATTTTCCAAACACTGTAAAATATAAGCCAAGACGTAGATTTAGGAGTATTTAAGCTTTTGGAAGCCAAGTCTTATTCGGAAAATAATGTTGAAAAAATGGAGTGGCAAATAACAGAAAATTTTAAAAAAGGAATTAATTTAGGTTTATTTGGCCAGGGTGATATCAATTTTTTCGGTTCCCAAAAAATTAAAAAAATGCCTATTATGGCAGATTCTATTTTAAAAAGCAATACCGTTCTATATTCCAAATCTCCTATGGCTTATTTGGCTTATGGGGATATGCTCGAGTTGAATGGAAAGAGAGATTTAGCTTTAGTTAATTTTGAAAAATCAATAACATTAGCAGAAGAACAAAAAGCTCCTTATTTAGAAGGTTTGAAAATACGATATGAGAAAGCAAAAAACAATAAATAGAAAAAGTCCAATTTCTCTGAAGATTTTACTTAGTATCGGGAACGGTGCTCGAACCGGTTAGCAAAATAAAATACTTAAATAAAAACAGCGTTAATACAGTTTAGAACCTAAGCTTGGCAAGTCTTGATTTTCCTAGATTTCTTGTTTTCGAAAATACCATGTGCCACGATTTTGCCATAAAACTTAAAGCGACAGCCTTCAGGATATTTAAATTGCTATTTTGTAGCGGGAAGTATTCAAATAATTATTCATTTTATAGTAGATTTTTATTCAGTTGTCCATAATATTAAATGTAGCTTAACTATCCCAGTTTTCGCTTGCCCATCCAATGAAGAAGAATTCATTATAATGATTAATTGTCAGCCCATTTATTTAGCGATTGAGTGTTAGTTATAAATTTGTAAGTTTTTTAATATCAGAACAATATGAAGTTGTTGCAACTGTTTATTAATTTACCTCCGAAATTTTCTATTAAAATTTAAATTTGTGAATTTTTTTTTGAAAACAAAAACTTACATTTACCTCGAAAAAAAATAACAAGCCCTTTCTTAAACATATTATTCACTTTGGAAAAAATCAACTTTTATAATGACCGTGAATTACAGCACAGCGGTTTTCATGAAACAAGAAATTATGGATACAGGTATCAGGATTTTGAAAATGAGAAACTTATAAAAGATGTACATTACGAAGTCGAAATTAACTGCAAAACGAACGATGCTTATAATGATTTCATTTTTGAAATAAATCGAAAACAAGTTTATGTAAACAGCAAAGAACCCAATTTATTAGTAGAGCAAATGCTGGACAAATGTGCAAAAGCACTTTTTCCGATAAAGATTATACCTGCCGAGGACGGTACAATATATGAGATTGACAATCATCATGAAATTGTACAAAGATGGAATTCTTTAAAAAAACATCTTAGTTCTTATTATTATAGTGAGGCTGCCTATAAAATATTAAACAAAGTTCAAAAACTCATTTTGAACAAGCAGGAACTTGAAAAGTCATTAAATCAGGATTGGTTTTTTCACTTATATTTTTCTCCTCTCTATATTGATTATCCTTTGGAAACATCCCAAACATACAAATGGGAATCGCCTATTTTAGGAAATCAATCCATTGATTACAGAGTAAATCATACAATTGAAGAGCATTACACTGCTACAGGCAAGATAATTATTAACGCTACAGGGAAAAGCATTGATGAAAGATCTATCGAAGAAGTTTTAGAGGGTATTAATTATCCAAAGGCAAAATTACAGGGTATACCCTATAAAACTTTAGAATCAGAAATGGAAGTACAATACAAACTCTATGGCGAGGATAGGTCGATATTCTCAATTATTTCCACTTACGAAACCAAAATAGATGAAACCAAAAAGAAAGTGCAAAAAATAACATTATTCCATTTGTTAGAAGATGAAGATTTTAGACCTGAATCTGATTTTGGAGAACGAAAGGCATACGAACAATTTAAAAACTTTCAAACTATGGAAGACGAAGATATTATAGATATCAGTAAACGATTGAAAGATTTTAAACCTGTTTCGACTTTAAAAGAACCTCAAGAAAAAATAAGTCTGTATGTAGAAGAAATTCCAACCATTGAAAGAAAAAGCCCTCTAGCGAAATTCTTAAACATGTTTAAAAAATAAAATAATTAAATCCCAGATTATTATGGCTGAAAAACATTTTGTGGTACAAGGAGCAACATGTGAATGTAAATTTAGTGTTGAACCCAAAACCGACAAGTTAAAAGTTAAAACACATTCTAAGCATTATGCAAATGATAAAGATGGAGAGGAAAAACTTATTGGAACAGACAAAGAAATTGGTCAGACATTAGAAAAAAACACTTTTGGGAAATGTAAAATGCAGCCCAACGGAAGTGGCGATTATCTTCCTTGTCAAGCAGTAATTACAAAATGGAGTAATTTTTATGAAAAAGTGACTTTATCTAATCAAGGTAAAATATTACTTGAAGACAGTAAAGCCACTTGTCCTATAGGAGGTCCTGATTGTATCACAATCAAAGATCACGGACAAGTTGCAGAGGTTACTGAAAAAAATGTAGAAAATACAGATAGCGAAGTAAATGCTCAGATATTCCCTGGAATAGATCTGGGTAACTTAGAAGTAAAAAATACACAATTACCAATTATACATTAGTATTATGTCAAAACTTAAATTAAAGGTTAATCCTGGGATTGATGATATTTACAATCCAGGTAATTCATTTATTAAAATTGAAAGCTCCAAGTCAAAGGAAAATAGTAAGGACGAAAAGGAAAATAGTAGTCCTGCTGTTAATGTTGTTATAGAAAATTGGAATGAATTATCAGAGACTGAAAAAAGAGAAACAGTTTGGATATGGAATTTAGTGGAGAACAAATTATCATTTGTAGATAACGATTATAATAAATTTATTGGCAAAGGTTACTCAGGAGGAAATTTCAGCCTTCCCAAAGTTTACAGTGGAAATGGAATTGCTTGGCTAGAGCCATACATTTATGGAGCTGCGTCTCCAACAGGAAATCCTAAAAATGGTCTTTTCGTATCTGGTAAATCATCGCCAAAAGTAATGGGTTACGAATGGAGAGAATATTCATCAAGTAATGATGGAGCCATTATTAAAGGCGATATCAAATATGGAGAAACAATACAGCTTCACATCTATACGGAAGGATTATATGGAGATGAAATACTAATTGATCTTTATGATGTGCAGTTTCAAGATGAGGATTTACCTCTTTTCGAAAAAGATAATGGTGTATATCAAAAAGTGCCCAGACCTAAAGAGGAGATTAATAAAAAAAATGCCCCAATATCTAATAAAACATTAACAAGAGAAGTAAAGGTACACAACGATTTACAAGACCGTGTTATTCATTGTGATTTATATATCCTAAATATTATAGATGAGAACAAGAACAAAACAACAAGAAAATTAGTTCAAAAGTGTATTGTAGATATATATGTAGATCCTCTTTGGGCTTTTTTTGTAAATAAGGAAACAAATAATGCTCAAGGGACAGACAATTCCATTGAAATGAAAGCTTATATGTTTACGGCAGTTAATAACCAATACTTAAAAATAAAAATTGCTGACAACCAGCCTCTTGTAAGAGTATTAGGAAGGACATATGAGAAAACTGTTTTAGAACCTGAAGGAAACAAAGTTTTAGTGGCAGGTACAATCGAAACCTCTATTGCTAATTTTTTACCATGCCGTTTTAATAGGGCTGTTGGTAAATATGCAAGAGGAGAGGAGACAGTTGAAATCGAAATCTATAATGTTCAAAATAATCTGGACTTAACCAAATTAGTTTTTCCTTTGACAGCTGGCATAAAGGAAGCTAGAAAAGATTTTACAGTAGAATTAGAAGGGTTAAAAACCAGCGAATGCATTTACTCTGAAGATCCGAAGAAAACTCACACAGGCCATGTAATAGATATTTCTAAAATTGAGAAATTAATTGAAAACGGTAAAGGGGAAAGAAGTAAAAAATGGAGGCTGGCAGAATATAAAAGTAACAGTCCAGATAAAGATAACCCAAATGTAGAAGTTGAAAATCATGGTTCTGATGACAGCACTTTTACAAATAATTTTAAATTTATAAATGGTATATCATCTATAAAATCGCAAGCCTCTTTTAAAATTTTAGAAGATCACAAGCCTTTTGTTCTACAGCCTCCAACTGATGAGAAATTAGAATTGCAGGTAGGATATGATTTTACTCATGGAAAAGCAGTCACTCCGCTAAATGGATTGCTGTCAACTTTATGGCCAAACAGTGAATATCTAGCGCAAAAATACCCTGTTGCTTTGCACACATGCTGTCCTAATTTGCCTTTGGATATTATGGTTTATCCAGATACTAAGTGGACATTGCAGTTGGCATTTAACTACGATGGTGAAGAATTTAATAAGCTGCGTGAAATCTATCACGATAAATGGAAACTTAAGGAACTGGAAGCAAAAGCGGATCTAAAAAAATTAAAAGGACGTTCTGAAAATCTTAGTGATGATCAAAAAAAGAAACAAAAAATAAGAGAACAAGAGCGATTAAAAGCCAAAAAAGCTGCTGCTCAAGCTAAAAGAAAACAATCTTATAGAAGCCAGGCTTCGCACATGCTGAGTAATGTTACAAATCTGGGGTTGATTGATTGTGAGTTCTCGCTTATATGCGAATTTGACCGTCCTCACCATGCTTTAGAGCTATCATCGGGTATGCCTGAAATAACCGATTTCTTAAAAAAGATAGGTGATATTAAAGATTTGATTGAAAGTGTTTTTAAGGGCGAAAATGAAGAAACCACTCAGAATTCTCCGAAGGGAAATAGTAAAACAGACCATAGAACAAAAAGATTAAAAGAAAAATTAGAAAAAAGCAAAGCAACCAAAAAGAGTAATTGGAGTTTTGAATTTATACCTCCAAGTGTGGGAGTATCGGTAAGCTGGTATGCAGATCCCCCAAAAGATTTATATACTCCAGTTATGGGAACTATGATAGAAGCAGCTATAGATCTTGATCCTTTTTTTGGATTCGAAATTAAGTATAACGTTTATCAATTGTTGTATAAAATTAATCATCCTGCTGTATTAGCGGTTGTGGCAACATTAGATATTTTGGACGAAGCACTAGGAGACAATTTTGACATCGATCTTGATCTAATAATAACTTCAGAAATTAGCGGTGCACTCAAAGGAACTATAAATACTGCTGAAGGAAGTAAATATTCAGAGCGATTAATGAAAGATGATGATGATTCTCCTTGTAAGGTTGGGGGGAAAGTTATGCTTACTTTAATAGGAGAAATCCAAATTAATGGAACATACCAATTTCTAAAATTTAAGAAAAAAGCCTTGTATGGTCAAGTTTCTGCCGAATGTACTACAGGAATATCAATTGAATGTATTACAAAGGCTGATAAAAGTAGTATTTATGTAGAGCCTGAAATTAAATTCGAAGGATTACTTCTTAAAGTTAGTGCTTCAGCAGGCTTAACAGATTATGAAGCAGGCGATAAAATTAATGATTTAAAGGAAAGAGATGGAATACATTATGATGCAGAGGGCAAGCTTGTAGTACTTGATCCTTATGAATGGAAAACAGATTGGAAACTACCTATTATTTCTTTATAATAAAAAAACAATAAAATGAAAAAAATAATTCTTCAACTAATATTAGTATTTCTATTTCTTCAAAGTTGTGCACAAAATAATCAAAATGTAAATCAAAATATGACAAAATTAATCGACAATTTAAAAAAATATGATTTTGAACCAATATATCAAATTAAAGTAAAAAGTAATCTATCGTACACAATTGCGATAAATGGTATTCCAATTCTTAATAAATATGAAGCAGATTTATTTTTCTCTGGAAATAATATTAATAATTGTATTCCCAAAAGTGGTATTCAAAAAATAGACATTAAATTATTTCCCCCGATGAAAGAAAATGGCAAATTCGAAGATTATATTGGAAATAATTCGTTTGAGTTAACCATCGAACAAACTGCGTGGAATAGTAATGGAGCTTTAGATAAAGTAAAAAATATTTCTACCTACATATTACCAAAAATAGATTTATCGAATTCTAAAAGTTATTCTTATAGTTATGATTTTGAAGCAAACGTTCCTTATAATTTAATAGATTGGGAAGAAGGAGAAAAATTTAATATTAAAGACAGTTTAATAATAAAAGAAAAAGTAATTCATTTTTATGAAAAGTTAAAATATTATTTTGAGAACAAAGAAGGAGAAAATTATTCGAACAGTCTAGACAAAGGTCTATTTAATATATATCAAGCAAGTTATTATACTAAAAAAGATGCTTTAGAAAACTATAATAATAAAATTAAATTTATAAATAATGAAAAAATAAGTTTGTCCTCATTTGAAAATTATAAAATTCAAATCTTAGGTAATAATAACAATTTAATTAGTTTGAAAAGAATAGATGGTTATAATACCGGTGAAGGGGTTTTAAGAAGAAACTACATAAAAAATAAAGTAGAAAAAGTTCAAATTGATGATATAATTTTATATAAACCAAAAGGGAGTAAGGACTTTGAAGTAATTTGGTATATGAATTACATGAAAGGTGCTTCTATGTAAATTTATTTTTTTTTAGTGAATTTAAGCTATTTATTTCATTACCCAAATTATGAAAGTGTCCAATAAAATAAACTATCTGAAGTAAATGCCTTCTATAACTTCGTTTTAAAAATAAAAAATAAAGAAGTGAATAAAATATTTTTGCCAATCTTGCTAATTATCAGTTTAACAAGTTGTAACTCACAAGGAGAAAAGACTATGACTGAAAATCATTTGCTAAATCATTAAAAAAAATATCCTTACGAACCTATTTATGAAGTGAACGTAGAAACTTTGTACAATTATGATGTTTGGATAAACGATATTCTCATCTTAAGTAAACGTAGTAATGACATGACTTACTTTGGTACTATTACAACCCCCACTATTTTAAAGTCTGGTACGCAAAGTTTAAAAATAAAGATATATACTTATACACCTTTTGTAAATAAAGGGAGTAAACCTTTGCCTCAAGAAAAATATTTAAAAAATGGAGTAAAATTTGAGCTAAAAATTGAACAAACAGCTTGGATAAAAGGAGGTGGTGGTCAAGAAGAGCCTAAAAATATCTTGACTTATAATCTTCCACAATATGAAACCAACAGTAAGGGAGAGGAAGACCATAATAAACCTATTGATTATAGTGGGCAAACAGAACTTACTAGAGAATTTACATTTGCTGCAAAAGTGCCTTATGAACTTAAAGGTTGGGAAAATAGTGAAGACTTAACTAAAATTGATACACTAGAGCTCAAAGATAAAGTTTTAAATTTTTATCAAAATTTTAGAGGTGCCTTCGAAAACGGAGATAGTAATGCATATATTAATTATATCTCAAAAGCAGAATTTAGAATGTTTCAATGCTATTATCCAGGTTTAGAGGAAGCAAAACAAAAAAGTAAAAAATGGATTGATTTTGCCTCGCAAGGAAAAGTTTTTGAACCTATAGAAAGTGGAGAATTACAATTTAGTGGCAATGGCAAAGTTGTTAGCATTAGAGGTATAAATTCATGGGATAAAAATGAAGGTGTCTTAAGATATCGTTATAAAAAAGGACCTTTTAATTATGTACTTGTTTTCGATATTTTTTTACATAAGCCAAAAGGTGCAAAAGATTTTGAAATTGTTTGGTACAATATGTTGGATAAAAACTTTTTCAAAAGAGAAGCAAGGTGAGAAATATGAACCTGTTATCGTTCCTGTTTCTTTTTTTTCTTGTGAGTTGCAACTCACAAGAAAAAAAAGAAAACACCATGAATACTGAAGAGAGGATATCGCATATATCAAGCAAAATAAAAAAATACGATTATGAACCTTTATATCAAATAGAAATTGAAACTTTAAACAATTTTGAAATTTTAATTAATGGATTTCCTGTTTATACACATAATCATTTATTACCTGGTACAATTAGATTCAATATTAATTCGGCTATATTAAAAAGTGGCGATCAAAATTTAGAAATTAGGATATATCCTGGTTACAATTCACAAAGGATTCAGAATGCTTATTTGAGTAATAATGATTCATTTTTCCTAAAAATAGAACAGACTGCTTGGCAAAATGGTAGCTTAGAAGAACCTAAACTTATTATAAATTATGAACTCCCTAAATATAAAAGCGATAATAATGGAGAACCTGATCATGAAAAAACTATTGATTACAGTAAGCAGAATCAAGTAATTAAAAATTTCAGTTTTATAGCTAAAGTTCCTTATGAATTAAAAGGGTGGTCTGAAAGCGAAGATCTTAGCAAAATAGATAAAGAGGTGTTAATGAATAACGTTTCTAATTTTTATTATACAGCCATTGATGCCTTTAAAGAAAAAAACTATGATTACTTAAATACTCTTTATTTAAATGCAGATACTGAATGGTATCAATCCGAATATTTTTCAAAAGAAATCATTAAAAAATATCAATCCAAAGAGGGGCGTAAGGGGAAAGCAATATCTACAACAAAGGCCAATACAAGCTTGTACGAACAAAAGATGTTTTCCTTAAAAGATGCTAAAATAGAATTTGACTGTAATAATAGGATTGTAAGACTTGTACAATCAGTTGGTCCTAACAAAGGAAACTCTGCTTTTGGCTATGAAGACATTAATCAAAATGCAATGAAGCGTCAAGTTTTTATTGATCTATTTTTGCACATTCCTAAGGGCTCTAAGGAATTAGAAATCATACGTTAAATGAAAATTATCAATAAATTAGGTTTTTTATTTCTTTTTTTTCTTGTGAGTTGCAACTCACAAGAAAAAAAAGAAAACACAATGACTACAGAACAAAGACTATCCTTTATCGCAAACAAAATAAAATATTTTGATTACCAGCCAATGTATAGAATCAAGATAGAAACAAATCTTAATTATGAAATAACTGTTAATGATCTTCCTGTTGCCAAAAAAATCAACAGTGATGTAGGAGCTCTTGTATTTCCTATTAATTATGCTATTCTAAAAAGTGGTATACAGAAATTGCAAATAAAAATTTACCCTTCATACAAAGACAAACAAACACCAAATCCTTTTTTTATTAAAAATCCGAGACTTAAGTTTGAAATTGAAAAAACTGCATGGGATAAAAATGGTAATCTAGAAGAACCTAAGATAGTTACAAACTATGAACTTCCTAACTATAAATTAGATAATAAGGGAGATTATGATTACAATAAGACAATTGATTATAGCCAACAAAATATATTAATTGAAGATTTTAATTTTGCAGCGACCATACCTTATGAATTGAAAGGCTGGTCTGATAGTGAGGATCTTAGTAAAATAGATCAGGAAGTTTTACACAAAAAAGTATTAGAATTCTGTGAAAAATTAGTTGGCAAATATCAAGAGAAGGATTTTGACTATGTGAAGACAGAATATTTGAAAGCCGATACTGAATGGTATCAATCGGAATACCTAAAATTTGATGTTATAAAAAAATATCAAAATGCTATGAATAATAATAAAAATAAGTTTAAAAACAATTTTATCCCCTTAAGTAAATATAAAATATTGCTTTATGGTAATAATCGAATAATTAGTATTGAAAGGAGTGATATAGAAAATAAAGGGAAATCATTCTTTTTGCATGAAAAAATAGATCCGGAAGGGAATAAAAAAACAGTATCACTCGATTTGTATCTCCACATTCCTAAGGGCTCTAAGGAATTAGAAATCATACGTTAAATGGAAAATTATTTTTATTTTCTTTTTTTCTTGTGAATTACAATTGATTGTTAAGGAGAATATTCTGTTCGTAAAACAACAAAAATTAAATTTGATTGACGAAAAGAATGTTGAAAAGAAAAAGCTTCAGAGAAATCTGAAGCTTTTTTCATTAGGAACGGGAACGGGACTCAAACCCTCCTGATAAAAAAAAAACAACGTGTAAAAGTTTCGAACCTAAACTTCTTATAGCTTTATTTTGATGAGGTTCTATTTTTAAAAAAATCATTTACCACGATTCTGCCACAATACTACTATTGTCAGAAATGAAATAATAATTATTTTGAACGCCCTATTTTCTTCGCGTAAAAAATGGTATTCATTCCAATAGTAACTGTTGTTTCATCCTACAGGAATATTGGATTTACTATCCTATTTTTTTACTGTGCCAAGATTTTTCTCAGAGCTTCTGCCATTTAAAATATCATTAAGGTCTTCTTAAATTTTTGTGACTAAATACTATCAACTCAAATTTAGTCTTTATATCCTTCTTTTTTATCACTTCAGATAGATACTTCCTAAGCTTTTAGTCGCAAAAAAGGATCAACTCCATACAAAGTCCAAAATAAAAAAGCAACCCGAAGGTTGCTTTGATTTATGTGATCTCATATTTTAATCCCATTAATTTTTAATGAACTTTGCATTAAAAACACCGTTATCTGTTTTTAAACGCAGGAAGTACATTCCCTGCATATACCTGGTAACATCTATAGAATCTGTATTCAAAATATTGGAATCAATTTTCTTTCCGGTTATATCAAAAACCTCGAAACCTGAGATATTCATACCATCAGGAGTACTGAATTTAAGATAATCGGCTACAGGATTGGGATATACATTAACTTTAAAATCATGATTAAAATAATCTGTACCTAAACCTAAACTATTTGAATTATGTAAACGTGCAATATATTGTATATCGGCATTGTTGTTATGAGAAATGTAATTTCCTCCAACGAGTATTTTGCCGTCATTTTGTATAGCCAACGCTGAAATATAGGCAAATCCGGTTCCTGTTACGAAAGCAGAATCTAAAGTTCCGTCCGTATTTAATCTCATTATACTATTGCCAACAGCAGCACTGAACGAATTGAAAGCCCCACCCACAATAATTTTTCCATCATTCTGAATTGCAATGTCCTTCATAACGACCGATCCATATAATACAGGAACTATAAACGAGGTGTCCAAACTTCCGTCAGTATTCAGACGAACCACTCCTTTTGAAGCAATATTATTAAATTTACTAAACGAACCTCCTAAAATAATTTTACCATCAGCTTGTACTGCACTGCAATAAACAAAATAATCGGTACCACTACCACCAAGATTAAAAGTTGTATCTAAACTTCCATCGGTATTCAATCTAAGAATTTCCCCAGTACTATTGTAATTGTATTCCAATAGAAGTCCGGCTATAATTATTTTACCATCTGCTTGTATCGAAATGGTCCAAATATTTCCCTGAGTTAGTTTCGGAATAAAAGAAGTGTCAACTGTACCATTGGCATTTAATCTGGCCAATAGGTTTCTTGAAGTCCCGTTAAATGTACTAAAAGTTCCTCCAATAATGATTTTCCCGTCTGATTGCAGTGAAAGGGTATTTACCCTATTGTTCGCACCGGACCCGCCAACATTAAAAGCAGTGTCTAAACTTCCATCGGCATTCAGCCGTGCAATACCGTTACAGGTTACACCATTGTAGGTCTTAAAATTACCTGCAATAATAATTTTGTTATTGGATGTCAATGCAATCTTATTTATCAAGTTATCTACTCCTGTACCTACATTAAAAGTAGTATCCAGTGTCCCGTCGGAGTTTAACCTTGCAAAGCCTTTAGCGGGTATACTGCGATAGGTGGAAAATGCTCCGCTAATAAGCATCTTTCCATCCGGTTGCAAAGCAATTTGTTCGATTGCTCCGTCTGTGGAAAGCCCATTCTCTAAAAACGGATAAAACCCAGTATCTATAGTTCCGTTAGCATTTAGACTTGCTATTCGATTTCGTGAGAAATTATTATAATATGAAAAAGAGCCACCTAGCATAATTTTTCCATTAGACTGGATGGTCACAACATTAACAGCTGAGTCAGTTCCGAAACTTCTATCACTTGATCCGAAAGTGGAGTCTACCGACCCGTCACTATTCAGTCTGGCTATTCGCATGCAATAAGTATCAGTATTGAATGAATAAAAACTACCTCCAACAACTACTTTCCCATCAGCCTGAATATTGATGCAATTTACAGAAGCGTTAAAACCAGTACCAGTATTAAATGTGGCATCTATTGTGCTGTCCGGATTTAACCTGGCTATATAATTTACTGCTGTACCATTATAAGAAGTAAAGTTGCCTCCGACGATTATTTTACCATCAGATTGCAGACAGAGTGTTTTCACATAATTATTAAAGGCAGTACCTGAAGTAAATGCAGTATCCACGCTTCCATCTGTATTTAATCTGGCTATTCTATTTCTTACCACTCCGTTAAAGGATGAAAAATAGCCCGCTATTAAAATTTTACCATCGGATTGTACTACACATGAATTGATGATATTATTGGCTCCCGTTGTCAGGTTTAATGTTGAATCAACAGTTCCATCAGTATTTAATCTGACAATCCTGTTTTTTGAACTGCCATTGAATGATGTAAACCTTCCTGTAACGAGTATTTTGCCGTCTGCCTGCAGCGTAACAGCAGAGACATTATCATTTGATCCTGTTCCTGTATTAAATGAAGAATCAATGGATCCATCAGTATTTAATCTGACAATTCTGTTTTTTGAAACACCATTATAGGTTGTAAAATCACCAACAACCAGTATTTTACCATCAGATTGGGTTGCTATTCCATTAACGGTATTATTAAATCCAGTACCTGTGTTGAATGTTAAATCAATGGATCCATCCGCATTGAGTCGTGCTAATTTATTAGAATCTACATTGTTTAAAAGTGTAAAAGTACCTCCGACAATTATTTTACCATCTGATTGTATAGCTGATGCGTTTACATCTCCATTACGGACTCCTCTTGGTGGATTGAAACTGGTATCCACAGATCCATCCTGTGCAAATCCTGATAATTTTATACTTAGTAGTAAAGCGAGTAAAATTTTTCTCATAGGCTTATTATATGTTTGTTTTTGGAATTATATAAAAAAGTAAATATATGATCTTTATTGTTAAAAAAGGCTTACGTAACTTTTTTATATCATTGATACAAGTGATTTATTTTAAAATAGCCATCATTTATTATTCTTTTATATCTCAATATTTTATAAAAATAGCTCTTATTATTAGAAATTTAAGATTGGTTTTGAAGCATTTTTTTGAAGATAAAATGTTGGCTGTAATTATTCTAAACATGTTAAAAAAAATAATAAAACAGATGCGTCTATGAGTTTAATAAGACCCGGAAGGAAACTCGAACTCTCCAGATAAAAAAACTAAAAAAACAACGTTTTAATATAATCGAACCTAGTTTTTTTAGGTATTGATTTTACTGAGTATTTCCTATTTCAGTAATTATGTGGTTTATTTCAAATTGAATTTAGGTTGAGTTACAGACATGTTGAGGAAATAAGGGTGAAAATGGATTTTAAAGAAGCGGATGGAAGCGACAAGTGACTTCATCTAATCATGAGAAATTAAATTGATTGTGAAACTCTTTAATTGTCAAATTTCCAAGTGCGGAATGTCTCCTTACAGTGTTGTAGAAATTTTCTATATATTTATGAATTGACTTTCTGGCCTGTTTTCTGTTTTGTATTTATGACGGTATACCAGCTCTGTTTTCAGTGTTTTGAAAAAACTCTCGGCTACTGCATTGTCGTGCCAGTTTCCTTTCCGGCTCATGCTCTGCTTGATCTGGTTGTTTTTGGCTAATGCGGATAGAAATATTATGGTGGAGTATTGGATTCCCCTGTCAGAATGAAATATTAGGTCTTGATCTGAAGCTAAAGGACAGTTCAGCAGGGCTTTTCTTAAAGCAGCGAAGCTGGTGACTATTGCTTTCAGGGTTTCGCTTAATGACCAGCCTATAACTTTTCGGTCAAACAGGTCTATAACAGTAGTGAGATATGCCCATCCTTCTCCTGTTCTGATGTAGGTGGTGTCTGAGACCCATGCCTGGTTTTGTCCGCTCACCTTGAAATCCTGATTTAATAAATTTTCTGCCGCAGTATATCTTGGGGAGGAGAGGGGGGCTTTTGAATTTTAGTTTAGCAATCCAGTGCAGCTGCTGCTCGGCCAGAATCTTTCTGACTAGGGAAGGACATGCTTTTATGCCCAGAGAGGCCAGTTCTCTGGATATTCTCAGACTGCCGTATCTGCCTTCGCTCCAGTGGTAGATTCTTGAGATTTCTGATGTTATAAAAATTCTACGTTCCGTCCTGCTGGTGGGAAGTCCTTTATGCCATTTGTAATAGCAGCTGGGATCTACCTGAAAAGCCTTGCACATTTTCCCGACGGGAAATCTGCCGGTATTTTCTCTTATAAACTGGTAAATGGCACGTCTGCCAAGATGAAAAAGCCCTGAGTCTTCTTTTAAAATATCCCGTTCCATCCGTATGTTTTTGAGTTCCTTCTGAAGTTGGACTATTTCATTTCTGTTTAAATCCGGATCTGGGGTCTGCGGCAGGGTGAGCTTTCCGTTCCGGAAGAGGTTTTTCCAGTGCTGCAGGCTATTTTTGTTGATCTTAAGTTTATTGGCGGCCAGACGCACGCTTTTATGTTCCATGCAGGTCTTAACGGCCCAGATTTTAAAGTCAATGCTGTATTTCTTTCTGCTGTTTTCCATCCTGTCATAAGTTAAGTTCGTTATTCTGCCGAAAGGCATTGAGAATTATAACGTAATTTTTTTAACTTTTTAAACGGTTTTTGTAAGAATTCGCCTTAGCTATTTGTGGCAGAAAAGGTATCTAATCCAAACCAAAAGTGCGACGATTGTGCCACAGAGATTTTGGGCGGTTTTAAAAAATTTGAAAAGCAGGATGAAATAAAAAAGCCTGCGAATCTTACGATTTGCAGGCTTTACCACGTTTTTTGCGGGTTTTTGAAAAGATTGAAAAACTTTCGTTTCGGCTTCTTTTACCCTTTTGGTGGGGAGAGCAGGATTCGAACCTGCGAAGTTCACACAGCAGATTTACAGTCTGCCCTCGTTGGCCGCTTGAGTATCTCCCCGATCTCAGCTTGTTGTGCTTTGTTGTTCTAAGCGGTGGCAAAGATAGGAACTCTTTCTACATTTGCAAACAAAAAAAGAACTTAATTTTAAGTTATTTTAAAGTTATTTTTTAATTCATTGGAATTGAATAAAATAAAAATCGCCAAAAATGTATTTTTTTTAATTTATTTTTAAAAGTAAGAATATTATTATCTAAATTTTCTGGTTTTTATTTTGAATTTAGTCTTTAGTTAAGCTATCAGTCATTACTTTTATTGATGTAGTGAAATAAATATTGACTAAAAAAATCTATTTAATATCGTTTTGTAATAGGGTTATTCTAAATTTTAAAGATCATTATAGTTTAAGTAATGACTTTGATAATCTTTTTTAAGTCGGTTTTTTTATTTCTTTTTGATGAAGTTCTATTTCTAAGTTTCTAATATGATACAAAACAAAAAAATCTCCACAAGGGAGATTTTTTATTTTAAAAGATAGATTACTTTGCTAGTAATTCTAAGATTTTTGCTTTCAATTCCGGACCTCTTAAGTCTTGAGCAACCACTTTTCCTGAGGCATCAAGAATAAAAGTTGCAGGAATAGATTCAACATTATATTGTTTTGCAATTGGCTCATCCCAAAATTTAAGGTTAGAAACATGTGTCCATGTTAAACCATCAGCTGCGATAGCTTCTTTCCAATGTTCAGCATCTTTATCTAAAGATACCCCAATAATGTTTAATCCTTTTGAATGTAGTTCTTTGTAAATCGCTACTACGTTTGGATTTTCTTTTCTGCATGGTCCACACCATGAAGCCCAGAAATCAACAATAGTTACTTTACCTAAGCTTTCTTTAAGCGAAACTACTTTTCCTTGCGGATTTGGCGCAGAAAAATCTGCTCTTCAGTTAGCGCTGCCAACTGGAGGAGCTGATGCACCAACCGCAGGCATTTTTGCTTGACCTAGTTTAGTTTTGATTTCTTTACCAGGAATTGTGTTTTTTAAAGATTCGTCTAAGCCATTGTATAAACTTTCTGCTTTTTTAATATCTGTGCTTGGATCATTAATCATTCCTTGAAGCAATAATACAGAAATATAAGATTTTGGGTGGCTTTCAGCATAAGCTAAATATTTCTTTTTGCTTGTAGCTTGCACTTCTGTTTGAATTTCCATGTATTGTTTCATCAAGCTGTTGATAGTTACTGTATCTTGAGCTTGCTGTGCTTGCTGCATTTTTTGAGTATTTTTTTTCTGAAAATCAACTAAACTTTTTTGAGTTTTAGTTAGATCTTCATTAAATGTTGTATACTCGTCATTATTGTAAGTCCCAGAAACTTTAGATTTATGGATGCTGTCTTTGTCAATTTCAACTTTGATTTCTCCTGTTTCTAATATGAAAGGGAATGGCTGGTTTGCACCTTGAATAATTAAAGTATGAAAAGCAGGTTCAGTTACTTTTCCTGTTATTTCAAATTTTCCATTTTCGACTTTTACTGTATCAAGCGCAACTGACATTCTTGTAGCAGGATCCATACCTTGAAGAATGATAGTTTTTCCGTTTTCAATTCCTTTTGCAGTACCTGTAATTAGGTATTCTCCGTCTTTAACTTTGCTGCATGAAATTATAGCTGCAGAAGCTGTAAGTAAAAAAAGTATTTTTTTCATTATAAAAAATTAATTAGTTAATTGATTTGTGCAACAAAAGTATCTAAAATTATAAAACATATAGAATTTTGTAACCTAAAATTTTGTTATAGTTTTTTTTGTTCTAATTGCTCTGTAATCAGTGTTTTAGTTGCTTTTATTTGATTCAAAACTCGTATTTCTTTTTTGTTTATAAGGTGAATATAGAGTTTTTTAAACAATAATGCATAAAAAAAGCACTCTGTAATAAGAGTGCTTCTTGAAATATTTTTGAATAAAACTATTCTTGATTTGTTTTCTTTCTCCAAGTAAAAGAGTTTAGAATATGTCTTTTTGCGAATCTTCCAGGAGAATCAGCATTTACCATTTTTACATAAGTAGCTTTAGGAACACTAATGTATTCGTAAACGCTTCCGTTAGAAAAATCAATAATCAAACGTCCTTCTACAAATTTATAATCTGTAATAGTACAAGTTGAGATTGTTTCAGTATATTCAGGTAAATTAAGTTTAATAGTATCAGGATGAATACTTACTAAAAAGTGGTAAGCCTCAATGATCGTTTTACTTTTTTCTTCTGCGTCTTTTAAACCAGCTTCGTCTCCAACAAATTTATCAGGATGAGATTCTTTCATCGCATTACGATAGATTGTTTTTAAATCTTTTAACTCTGCAGTTTTTTCTACGTTCAGTAATTTACGGTATTCAACTATTTTTTTCATAAATAAAAGGTAACTACTTGTCTATTAGTTTGAAATCGATATTAATTAGTTCAAATCGACAAATTTTTTGCAAAGGTACACTTTTTTTTAACTTTTCACTTTTGATCGAAAAAATATTAAAAAAAGTTAATGATAAATTGATTGAAATTTTATTTAACCGCAAAGCACGCAAGGATTTTTTTTATTTTGCTTATCTATACAAACGCAAAGTTCGCAAAGCTGTGTCTACACAAAGCTTTGCGAACTTTTTAAATCTAATACTTGCACACGATAAAAAAATCCTTGCGTGCTTTGCGGTTAAAAATTCCCTTCATTTCAACTTTAAACCTGAAAAAAAAGAAACCTGAAACAAAAAACTTATTCAGGCTTATGATTTGCTTTGTCGAAGTTTTTAGATTTTTTTGGGTATTTATCATAACTAATATCACTTGGATTCTCAATTACAGATTTAATTGTAACCCAGTCTCCAATATTAAAATTAGTA
The DNA here is from genome assembly GCF_024171645.1 of Flavobacterium sp. HSC-32F16. GTDB lineage: Bacteria > Bacteroidota > Bacteroidia > Flavobacteriales > Flavobacteriaceae > Flavobacterium. The sequence goes on from NZ_JALKAC010000007.1 coordinate 151,441, forward strand.
TGAGCGATTTTATAATCTAAAAGATATTCTCCACAGAAATAATTATTGTTTTCATCTTTTTCGATTATGCCGGTATAAACTCCTTTTTGCGGCAATTTTTCTTGTGAATCTTTAGACATATTTTTTTATTTTAAATTGAAGTGGCAAAGTTAATCAATTTAGGTTTGTTTTAGGGAGTTCGCGGCAATCTCAGTATATTTGCATATGCATAAAAATTTTAAACCCCATCCAAATTCGTTTAAGAATACCTTTTGTGTTTTTAATGAAGTGCTTCCAAATGAAATAGAAGGTTTAAAAAAACAGTTCGAAAGTAAAGCAGGAAGCACCTATTATTATACCGAAGCGGGAATGTACCGAGTTTCAAATCATTGGGGAAGATTGGCTAATAGTAAATGGCGTTTAATAGCCCGTGAACCGGAAACCGAATCAAAAACAAAAATTGGTTTTGCGGCCTGGGAAGAATTTTATCCGGATAATGCTGAAGAGAAACTATATTATATAGAAGCAGATTTTGAAAAAAATCTAGCCACTTATCAGCATAAAAAAAATCCGAAATACGACGGAAAGCCAATTTTGAGAACCAGTTTTGAAACGACAAAACGTTTAAAACAAGTTAGGAATCTGCAGCAATTAACTTCGTGGGCAAAATATTTTGATTATGAGGATATAGCCGATTTAAGAAGGCAGATTATCAACGAATTGATTTTTACCGAAAAAAGTTTAGAAGAAATTAAAAGAGAAATATAATGGGACGCAATAACGAAAGAAATATCAAAATTCACAATGACAAATTGCACAAAGCTCAGGCAAAGAAAAAACAAGCCGAAGTTTCCCGCAAAGAAAAACTCAAAGAAATTGTGAAAAAATTCAACGAAAATAAAACAGAGGAATAAATATAGTTTCAAGTTTCAGGTTCTGCTGCAACTTGAAACATTAAACATGAAACGTGAAACAAAAAAAGGAATTATATTTTTTGCCGCAAATTTCACAAATTAGAACTAATTTTTAATTTGAATTGAACACAAAGCTTAAAAAAATAATTCGTGCTAATTCGTGAAATTCGTGGCAAACAAAAAAAACAAACATATATGAATACAAAATTCGAAACCTTAAAAACAAGTGTACAGGAAATTATTGATTTAATTGCAGCAGGAGATTCCAGAGAAGCAAATAATAAATTATTAGATGTAAGCGAAGTTTTAGACGAAATGATTGATTTTGCTGAAGAAGATGAAGAAGTGAGAGAAATCAGCAGATATCAGGTTTTATTAAACCAGCTTCATGTAAAACTTAACGGAGAAGAAGAAGTAGATGGCGACGCATAAATGCTTTTGCGATACAGGATTACAGTTTGAAAATTGCTGCGGATTGTATCTTGAAAACAATCAAAAAGCACCAACAGCTTTAGCTTTAATGCGTTCGAGATATTCGGCTTATGCGACTCATAATGCTGAATATCTTTTAGAAACAACTTATATTTCAGAAAGAAAATATTATTCGAAAGCAGAAATTCTAAAATGGGCGCAGGCAAATAAATGGCAAAAATTAGAAATTCTGAGTTTTACAGAAAATACGGTGGAGTTTAAAGCCTATTTTTTAAACTTTGATAATAAACCACAGGCTCACTATGAGTTTTCAACTTTTAAATTTGAAAACGGCGCTTGGTTTTATGTTGATGGAAAGTTTGAATAATTATTATATCTAACACTGTTAGCTGTAGATTTTGGTTAAATATTTTAACTAAAAATTAATAAACGTTTCGTTTTTCATAATTCTAAAAAACCGTAATTTTAAAATTATGAAAAACGAATTTAAAAAAGGTTTTTATTTTAAGTCGTACGAAGCCCCTTTTCAGTCTCCGTTTGAAAAACTTTTTGGTATTTTCAAAGAGCTAATCACCCATACTTCGGGGGATTTTGATGAAGCTATCAGCTGGCTTAGGGAGCTCGATATTGAATATAAACTAACAGATGAGAACTACACGATCGATGATTTTATCGAAGATTTAAAAAAGAAAGGTTACATAAAAGACGAAGTTAAAGAAGATGGAAGCGGTGGTTTCGGAATCACAGCTAAAACAGAACGCGCAATTCGTCAGCAGGCTTTAGATCAGATTTTCGGAAATCTGAAACGTTCCGGAAACGGAAATCACAAAACAAAACATGCCGGAAATGGCGATGAACATACGGGAGAATTTCGCGAATTTAATTTTGGGGATGGTTTAGAACGTATTTCATTGACCGAAAGTCTGCGAAACGCTCAAATCAATAATGGTGTTGAAAGTTTCATGCTTACCGAAAATGATTTGGTTGTGGAAGAAACGCAGTATAAAGCACAAATGAGTACCGTTTTGATGATCGACATAAGTCACAGTATGATTTTGTATGGTGAAGACCGAATCACTCCCGCTAAAAAAGTAGCAATGGCTTTGGCCGAATTAATCACAACACGTTACCCAAAAGACACGCTTGATATTTTGGTTTTTGGTAATGATGCCTGGACAATTCCAATTAAAGATTTGCCGTATCTGCAAGTCGGCCCGTATCACACCAATACGGTTGCCGGATTGCAGTTAGCGATGGATATTTTACGAAGAAAGCGAAATACCAACAAGCAGATTTTCATGATTACCGATGGAAAACCAAGCTGCGTAAGAGAACGCGATGGTTCATATTATATGAATAGTAACGGACTTGACGAATATATCGTAGACAAATGCTACACACAAGCACAACAGGCCAGAAAATTACATATCCCTATTACCACTTTTATGATTGCAAACGATCCGTATTTACAGCGTTTTGTTAATCATTTTACAGAAGCCAATCAAGGAAAAGCATTTTATACCGGATTAAAAGGTCTTGGCGAAATGATTTTTGAAGATTATGAAACGAATAGGAAGAAAAGAGTGCGTTGATTTAGGTTCAAAGTTGCAAAGGGACAAAGGTTTTTGAAATAAATTTATGCACAAAGCAATAACACAATATTTGCCGTTTAAAAAAACAATAAACAAAATAGATATTTCATAAAATGGAAATAAACAATATAAAAACATTAGGGCAGTTAAAAGCTGCAGGATATAAAAGCACAAGTATAAAGGACGAATTACGAAATAATCTTCGTGAGAAAATCAAAACCGGAAAGCCGGTTTTTGAAGGTGTCCACGGGTTTGAAAATACGGTAATTCCAGAATTAGAACGTGCGATTCTTTCTCGTCATAATATTAATTTACTGGGTCTTCGCGGACAGGCAAAAACTCGTTTGGCGCGAAAAATGGTGGAATTATTAGATGAATATATTCCCTATGTAACAGGTTCAGAAATCAATGACGATCCGCTGAATCCAATTTCACGTTTTGCCAAAGATATAATTGAAGAAAAAGGCGATGAAACTCCAATTTCATGGTTACACAGAAGCGAACGTTTCTTCGAAAAACTGGCAACGCCAGATGTAACCGTAGCCGATTTAATTGGAGATGTTGACCCAATAAAAGCTGCAAATTTAAAATTATCTTATGCAGATGATCGTGTAATTCATTTTGGAATGATTCCGAGAGCGAATAGAAGTATTTTTGTAATTAACGAATTACCCGATTTACAAGCCAGAATTCAGGTTGCATTATTTAATATTCTGCAAGAAGGCGATATTCAAATTCGCGGATTTAAATTGAGAATGCCGCTTGATATGCAGTTTATATTTACTGCAAATCCAGAAGATTATACTAATAGAGGAAGTATTGTAACGCCTTTAAAAGACAGAATTGGTTCGCAGATTTTAACGCATTATCCGGAAACAGTTGAAATTGCAAGAACAATTACTCAACAAGAAGCCAAGCTGGATGAGAACCAAAGCGATATTGTTTATGTACCAAGTTTGGCCAGAGATATTTTAGAACAAATTAGTTTTGAAGCGCGTGAAAGTGAATACATCGACAATAAAAGCGGTGTAAGTGCCCGAATGAGTATTACAGCTTTTGAAAACCTAATTAGTACTGCAGAACGCAGAGCTCTAAAATCTGGAGTTGATAAAACTAACCTGCGTTTATCTGATTTTATCGGAATCATTCCAGCCATAACGGGAAAAGTAGAATTGGTTTATGAAGGAGAGCAGGAGGGAGCTGCTTTTGTGGCGCAGCATTTAATTGGCTCAGCAATTCGAACTTTGTTTCCAACGTTATTTCCTAAAATCGAGAAATTAGAAAAACCAGGAGAAAAAACACCATACTCTGATTTAATAGAATGGTTTTTTGCAGAAAGCGGTTTCGAATTATTAGACGATGCTTCGGATGCTGAATACCAAAGTATTTTAGATGAAGTTACTCCTTTAGATATTTTATTGAAGAAATATCAGCCGGAATTGGATAAAAAAGACCAGTATTTCATGAAAGAATTTATTTTATGGGCATTAGTTGAATATAAAAAACTGAGTAAAGATCGTTTTGCACAAGGACATCAGTTTAAAGATATGTACGGAAGTTATATTAGTAAATTATAAATTGTTAATTGATTATGGCAATCATTAAACCAGACAGGTTTTTAAAACCTGTCGGGTTTTTTATGCGTGAAAAATGCGTGTTTTTTGACGAAGATTATTGTTTGGTTTTTATTATTTATAAAAGAAGCATTACCAGTTTTAATTACTCTACCTTGCTGCGTTAGCTGTATTTGCAGTTTCCCAAAAAAGCAATGGATGATAGTTTTGAAGATTTAATCGCAAGTTATATAGAGAATAAAATTGGAATATCAGAACGGTTTATAAGTGATGAATTATCAAATAATCTCAAGCAAAATTTAATTGATTTAAACAAGGCAAGTTTACTGTTGACCGCTGGAATTGGAAATTCTGAAAAACTTTCTTTTGACGGAAAAATTAGAAATGACGCTATTTACTGGCTCGATAAAAAACACAACAATGTTTTTGAAAATGAGTTTTTCGATAAAATTGATGCTTTTGTGCTCTACTTAAACGAAAGTTGTTTTGCCGGAATTACCAGTTACGAATTTCACTATTCATTATATGAAAAAGGAGATTTCTATCGCAGACACCTAGATCAATTCAAAAATAATTCAAGTCGTAAATATTCAATGATCAGCTACTTAAATAGCAATTGGAATGAAAATGACGGCGGAGAATTAATGATTTACCAAAACAACAGCCAGCAGAAAATTTCACCCATTCAGGGTAAAACTGTTTTCTTTAAAAGTAATGAATTAGTTCATGAAGTATTAGTTACCCAAAATACCCGGATGAGTATTACCGGTTGGTTAAAGAGTGATTAATGTGTTTTTTTTGAGAGTATAAAACAGATAAACACTATTTTTGTTCTTAAAAATTTAATTCTATGTTATTTCTAATTTTAAGCATTTTGTGTAGTGTAACGGTTGGTGTGATTTTTAAAATAACCCGTAAATACAATGCTGACCCAATTCAAATTATAGCTTTTAATTATGTAATTGCATTAGTGCTCTGCTATTTTACTTTTAGCCCAGATTTAACGATAGTTCATACTGATGCGCCTTGGAATATCTATGCAGCAGTTGGTATTTTACTGCCAATTGTTTTCTTATTTCTTTTTACCTCAATTAAATATATGGGAATTGTAAAGACTGATGCTGCACAGCGTTTGTCTTTGTTTATTCCGATAATTGCTGCCTGGTTAATTTTCAAGGAAGAATTTAATTCCTTTAAAGTCATCGGACTTATAATTGGATTCATTGCGCTTCTTTTTATCTTAAGAAAACAATCGACAAACGATCAAAATAAATGGATATTTCCTGCAGCCGTATTTTTAGGTTTCGGAATTATTGATATACTTTTTAAGCAAATTGCACTTTTTACCGCTTTGCCTTATACAACATCTTTATTTATAGTTTTTGATATTGCATTGGCTGTTTCATTGCTTGTTGTAATATATGATGTGGTTTTAAAAAAGGTAAAATTGAATTCTAAAAACATCCTTTTTGGCGCTTTAGTCGGCGTCTTTAATTTTGGAAATATTCTATTTTATTTAAAAGCACACAAAGCTTTTGCAGAAAATCCTTCAACAGTTTTTGCCGGAATGAATATGGGAGTTATTGTTTTAGGAAGTCTTGTCGGTCTGCTTTTCTTTAAAGAAAAACTATCAAAAATAAACTACCTAGGTATTATTTTGGCGCTGATTGCTATTGTTTTTATAGTTTTTTCGCAATTCATGTAATTTTTTTAATCCCTTTAAAACCTTAATTTACAGTTGATTTACTTGTAAGATGTATTTTTTTTAAAATAAACTCTACTAATTCGATAGAATTTATAAAATATATTTATAAATTTGTCATAACAATGAAAAACTATATTCTAAATATCATCCCGTTTATGTGCAGCTTGACGATGTGCTGCATGTCAAACTATGCGATGAAATGGCGTTAATAGAGAAAGTACTTGTTAGTTATTTTTTTTTTTGAGCCTTTCATGCACCATGAAAGGCTTTTTTTAGAATAGTAAAAACAAATAAAATGAGATCAAATAGAAACTTACATAGTATAGTGCACAGCTTCCAGACAAAAATTCCGTGTTGTATGTGTCCTTGTTGATTTATTCCAAAATAAACTTTATTAAACCCAAATCCTGTAAACCAAAAATTTAAAGTAAATACTATGAGTACAGAAATTATAAAACAGAATCCCTTTCAATCGATGATTGAAAGGTTTAATATAGCAGCCGATATTCTTAATTTAGATGAATCGATCAGACAAAAGCTGCAACGTCCGGAAAAACAAATTGTAGTTAATTTTTCCATCACATTAGATAACGGAACCGAAAAAAACTTTGAAGGTTATCGAGTAATTCACAATACAGCTTTAGGTCCATCAAAAGGAGGAATTCGTTATGATAATGCCGTAAATCTTGATGAAGTAAAAGCATTAGCGGCCTGGATGACGTGGAAATCTGCCGTAACCGGAATTCCTTTTGGAGGAGCAAAAGGCGGTATTATCTGTGATCCAAGAACACTTTCTAAAACTGAATTAGAAAGAATCACAAGGGCTTATACAAAAGCACTTGCAGATATTTTTGGTCCTGAAAAAGATGTTCCGGCACCGGACATGGGAACGGGACCAGACGAAATGGGCTGGCTAATGGATGAGTTTTCATTGGTACACGGAAAAACAATTCACGCCGTTGTTACCGGAAAACACCTGCACTCTGGAGGTTCTTTGGGTAGAGTAGAAGCAACGGGCAGAGGTGTAAGTATCATTAGTTTATTGGCACTTGAAAAATTAAAATTGAGACCGGCCAGATCTACTGCAGCAATTCAGGGTTTTGGGAATGTTGGTTTACATTCTGCTTTATTTTTATATGAAAAAGGAGTGAAGATTGTAGCAATAAGCGACGTTTCTGAAGCATTTTATAATCCTGATGGGATTAATATTCCAGAGCTGATTTTGTATTACAATCTGAATAATAAAACCATCAAAGGTTACCCGAATTCAGTTGTCATCAAACACGAAGATTTATTGCTTTTAGATGTTGATGTTTTGATTCCGGCTGCAAAAGAAGATGTTATTACACAAAAAAATGCCAAAGATGTTCGTGCTAAAATAATTATAGAAGCTGCAAACGGCCCGGTTTCTTCAGATGCTGATACAATTCTGCATGAAAACAATGTTTTGGTTGTTCCTGATATTTTAGCAAATGCGGGAGGCGTTACGGTTTCGTATTTTGAATGGCTTCAAAATTCATTATTAGAATCGTGGAGAATTCACCAGATTAATAAACGTTTGGAAGATATTTTAGAGAAAGGTTTTGAAACTGTATTTAGAGTTGCGGCAAAACATGATGTTACGCCAAGAATTGCAGCTTATATCATTGCCTTGAAAAAAGTAGCCGAAACACAATCTGTAAAAGAAGTCGCTGTAGAAGCGCCAAAATTCAAACAGAATTAAGTTTTTAAACCATAATCCAAGATGGGTTTCATCAGTCAATATCATGTAAAAAAAGCAGCAGATATGGATTGATGAAACTGTCTCTTTAATTAGTTGTTTTTTAGTTCTTTAAAAATCAATATAAAGTAATCTTTAAAAATGAAAAATATTAATTTTCTAGCTTTTGCAATGCCCGCTTTTTTTCTTTTTTTATTTTTGGAATATAAGCTGGCACAACGAAAAAAAAGACCTGAAATCTTTAATTATGAAAGTTCTGTTTCTAATATAAGTATTGGTATAGCAGAGCGATTGATTAATTTATTTGTTGCCGCAAGTTTTTATCAATTGTATTATTTGATTTACGACGATTATCGAATTTTTGAAATCCCAAGCGGATTTCTAGTCTGGATTGCCCTGATTCTGGCAACAGATTTTGTTTGGTATTGGTATCACAGACTTGGGCACGAAGTCAATTTTTTCTGGGCCGCACACATTGTTCATCATCACAGTGAAGAATTTAATTTTACCGCTGCAGCGAGAATTACCACTTTTCAAGCAGTAGTCCGAACGGGTTTTTGGTGTATTTTACCGCTTGTTGGGTTTCATCCTACAATGGTAATTACTATGCTTATTGTGCATGGAGCTTATTCTTTCTTTACTCATACACAGCTTATCGGAAAAATCAGATGGCTGGAGTATATTTTTGTGACGCCTTCAATTCACGGTGTTCATCATGCTTCTGATGAAAAATATCTGGATAAAAATTACGGAGATATGTTTACTTTTTGGGATCGTATTTTTGGTACTTTTCAGGAAGAAGAAGAAAAACCCAAATACGGATTAACGCATCCATTGAAAAGTTATAGTTTCCTTTGGCAGCATTTTCATTATTATTTTGAAATATACGAATTATGGAAACGCTCAAAAGGTTTTAAAGCAAGATGGCAGGCTGTTTTTGGAAGTCCGGCGCATATGGATCAGGACATTCGTCCGATATTGGAAAAACGATTTTTGCAGGATAAAAGCAATCCGCATCAAAGGCTTCGTTTTAGAAATTACCTTTATATTCAATTAGCTTTCAGTACTTTACTTCTTACGGTTTTTACCTATTATTTTGATAATTTAGAAGTCTATGATAAGATTTTTGTTTTATCAATTATAATTATCACTTTAATCAATTGCGGTGCAATATTAGAACAGCGAAAATGGATTTATTATCTTGAATACACACGTATTTTTATGATAACAACTTATTTCCTTTACGAAGAAAATCTTATCATGTTTTTCTTTGTTCCGTTGGCCATTATGATATTTGCAGAGCAAATATTTTCGTTGAGTAAATATTATCAAAATATGATTCTGCAGTTAGAATCTGCAGAGTAAAATAAAAGCAAAATCGCCACGACCCGAGCGATAGCGAATTGGCGAAGCAATTCACGAATTATTTAAATACAAATTCGTGGCGGTTTCTTTCCTGCAAGGTTTCCAAAAGCTTGTAGGTATAATTTATCAAGTTTTGGGATCGATATAGAAACCTGCAAGGTTTTGGAAACCTTGCAGGAATGCTGCATTTTTTGCCACAGATTAAAAGGATTCAAATGATTTTTTAATCTGTGCTAATCTGTGGCTAAAAATTAAATCGTCTTAATCGCCATAATTTTCTCCTCAAAAGTGTCTTTAAAGTCTGATTTGCTTTTAATTCTCGTTTTATACGTATAAATTGTAGCTACAGAAAGTTCCAGAAATTCGGCCATTTGACTGCTGTCCTGAATCCCTAATCGGTACAAAGCAAAAATACGAAGTTCCGTATTTAAAAGTTCGCCTTTCTTTACAATGCATTTATGATCATTTGGAAATAAATGATTAAAATCGGTTACAAAAGTAGGAAACAGTTTCAGGAAAATTTCATCAAATTGATGGAATAGATTTTCTCTTTCTTCCTTTACATTGTAGCGTTTTAAACTTGCAATAACTTCATCTGTTTTCTTTGTAATTATTTTATGAAGTGTACTTTTCTGGATATGATCTATCTTATTAATAAACGCCGATGTTGCTTTAATAAAATATGTAATGTATTCTTCCTTAATAGCATTAGCCTCACTTAGACTTACATTCATTTCCTGTAGTTGTGCATAAGATGAAGCCATTATTTTTCGGGCTTTATTCTTTTCTTTTAATTGTTTGAAAATAATAACAGAGAACAAAATGATAATAAGTGTAAGGATCGTCAATAAAATAATAATCTTCTCCAGTTTATCATTTTTGTCTTTAACATTATTCAGCTGTGCTTTTTCTATAATAGGTAATATTGACGAAATCTCAATTTTACGATGTCTGGCATTATAGAAAGTTGCATCGTCCATGGCAATATTGATGTATTCATTTGCTTTGTCCAAATACCCCATTTTAAAGAGTTCGTTGGCAAGATTTCTAAGTGCAACTGTTTCTTTGGTTGCATTTTTAACATCGGCAATGGCTGCAAGTGCTAAGTAATGAATGGCTTTTTTTGTGTAGCCTCTTTCAGAATAGATATACCCCAGGCTCGAAGTTGCAATTCCGTAATAATCCGGCGGAAGATGATAATTGCTGATCCAGTAACTGAAAGCAAATTCGGCACCGCGCCAGTCCTGCTGCTTTAGGCGTTTTAAACTTTCGGCTGCCCAATATTCATTTGTATTAGTTCCAATTAATTCTAAAGCTTTTTTAAGAAAGTGATTTCCCTGCTGGACATAATGAATATTGAAACGCTGATCACGGTTATAATCGGCTAAATCATAATAAGCACGGGCTTTAATGTTATAATATTCAAATTTGTTTTTTTGATCCAGTTTTTTGTCATCAATAACATTCAGCGTATCAATTGCTTCTTTAAATAATCCGGATGATAGCAGTACAAAACCTTCTTTAATTCGGCTTTTAGCCAAATACTTCGGATCTTTTAAAATTTTGGCCTTGATTTTTGATTGTTCTAAATAATAATACGCCGAATCATATTTGAATGATTTGTATTCATCAAACAATGACATATAAGTAGTATAAAGCTGTTCGTTGTTTTGGCTTACGGTATACTTTGATACATTCTTTTTTAAGGTTTCTATTTTACGGTATTTCTGTTTCAGATAAACTTCTTTTTTAAGAAGCACTTTATCTAATTCTTCAAGAATTGGATTTGTCTCTTTCGCAGTGAGAGAAAAACCCATTATGAAAAAATACAAAATGAATATTTTTTGCATGGTTTGGTTGTGGTTTTAGGGTAAGATAATTTATAGGTTGAGTTAATTCGTTTTAAATATAAAATTAATTAAAACTGATGATTTTCAGTTTTTAGGATCAAGAGCAGTTTGTTGAGATTTTTATTAAAAAAGCATCTGAGAGGCTTAGAGAGGCTTTGAAATGTTAAATGTAATCTAATAATTTGCAATTATACAATAAAATGTGATTATATATAAGTATAGTGAAAAAATATTGATTTAAAATTTCCATATTGTCATATTTACCATTATTATACAGGTACTTTTCATCTAAACAAGACCTTGATTTTTATGTTTTTATTGAAATTTTAATATATTGATATTCAGTATATTAATTACGAAAACGTTTGAAATGTATCTTGATTTTTCACAGATATTTTTTTTTAGATTTATTTAAGATCTAGTTTCGTACTGTCCTTTTAAGAGGACGAAAACTAACAAAAACCAAAAATTTATGAGAAGTAAAAGTTATTACTGGTTAGCTCTTTTTATGTGTTTTTTCGCGATTAGCTGCGATAATACAGAAGACGGCAGCTATGTTGACCCAATTACGATTTATGAGAAAGTAAATGGCAATTGGGGATTAACAAATTTGAAGATGGTTGATGAATTTGCGAAGACAAATAAGATCGAACCAAACGAAGAAAACTTGAGTACTTTTTTTAACTATGAAGATTTTAAAATTAATTTCAGCGTAGACGAAAAAAACAACCCCACAAGTTATGAAGTATCGGGTAATGTTCCACCTTTATTTGCTCCAAAAGGATATTGGGAATTAAGCTCAGATTTTCAGCAGACGAATGCGAGTGCAGTTAAAATCTACTTATTCAGCGACGCGCAAAAAACTCAAAAAACAGACGAACTTAGAATATCATCAGTTCCTGGAAAGAATGGTGAAATGGAACTCCAATTAGTTCGTGCTTCTGGAGGCACTGCGTTTGTGACTTATGTATTCAAATTAAATGCTATTAATTAAAAAGTAATATGAAAAAATTTCTATATACAATTTTACTTGCCCTTTTGATGGTTCCTAATTTTACTAAGGCGCAAGAAGCCGCAGGAGCTGTTGGTGCAATGTCATCATTTCCGGTAGTGTACAAATATGATGAAAAAGTGACGTGGTATTTCGATATGGCAAGTACTACATTTGCTGAAAATGAAGATTTATACATCTGGATTTGGTCTCCATCTGAACCGGATGCAAACAATTGGGAAAACTCATCTGATTTTGCCAAACTGAAATATGAAGGAAACAAAGTATGGAGTTTCACTTTGACTCCAACTTTATATTTTTCTAAAACTCCAGCAGAAATTGCAGCAAGTGCGGGTTTTTGGTTTCGTTTAAAAAACAAAAACGGATCTAAACAATCAGAGGTTGCCAATATGCCTTATACTGATTTTACCACATTTTATACTGCAAATGAGTTAATCAGGGCGTATCCAACAAAACCAACTATTGACAAAGGAGTGAGTATTCTTTTCAATGCCAATTTAGCTCCGGGTTTTGCAGGCGCAGCTAGCGTTCACATGCACAGCGGTTTGAACGATTGGGATCTTAAACAAGAATATCAGTCTTGGTTACCAGATGTTGTTGAGAAAACAAAACTTAAAGATTTAGGAAACGGTTTTTATAAAATGGATTTGGTTCCTAAAGACTATTACAATGCTCCGGAAGGTTATGTTATGGAAAATTTAGTTTTCCTGATGGTAAAAGACGACTGGGCAGGAACTACTCCGGATCAGGTTTTATATGCAGGAGCTTACGTACCGCCGCCGGCACCAATTTTTGGATATTTTCCTTTACAAATCAGCCAGAGAGATTTTCTGGGAATCTATAGAAAAAATAATGAGCCGGGTGTAAACAAATTAATTTACACGATTACTGCCGGAACAAAAGTGATTTCGGGTGAGTTTACCGGTGGAGTTGCAGAGATAAAAGGATTTGTCAATTTAGTTTCAGAACTAAAAGATTCTCCAGTTTTAAGTGAAATTCATGTTTTGGTTAAAGATAACAAAGACAAAACAATTTCTGACACGACGATACCGCTTAAAACTTTAGACAAATAATTCACTATCAAATTAAAACATCATTCTAATGAAATGAGCATAACCCTAAAATTAGTCGTTGAACAAATAATGGATATGCAAATTACATATGACTGATAGAAAAACAATAAATAACTACATATGAATAGTAAAAATAAAAAAATAGTCCTGCATAAAATGTGGACTACTAAATCGCTGGTAGTCATGATTTTCATGCTTTTTCTTTCGGCAGGAATGTTTGCTCAGGGAAAAAAGCTGGTAACGGGTACCGTTTATGATAATACAGGTACTGTACTTCCGGGTGCTTCGGTATTAGAAACAGGAACCAGAAACGCAGCAACAACAGATTTTGACGGGAAATTTACACTTGAGGTAGCCGTAGGAAGTTCAATCGAAGTTTCTTTCATCGGGTCAACCACTCAAAAAGTTCAAATTACAGCATCAACTTCAAAAATAGAAGTTCGTCTGCAAAATGACGGGTATCAGTTAAATGAAGTTCAGGTAGTTTCTGTAGGTTATGGAACACAGAAGAAATCAGATTTAACGGGTTCTATTTCTACAGTTACAGCAGATAATTTAGTAAAAGGAACTATCTCTTCTACAGAGCAGGTTTTGCAGGGAAAAGTTGCCGGATTAAATATCATTCGTCCTTCAGGAGATCCAGCTGCAGGGGCTTCAATACGTTTACGTGGAGGAACTTCGTTAACAGCAAGCAACAGTCCGCTTATTGTAGTTGACGGAATTGCAGGTGTTGATATTAATGTGGTGCAGCCTGCTGATATTAAATCGGTTGACGTTCTTAAAGATGCTTCGGCAACGGCTATTTATGGTTCCAGAGGAGCAAACGGAGTTATCATTATTACAACAAAATCTGGCACTAAAGGAGTTTCTGTAGTGTACAACGGCCAGTCGAGTATTGGATATGTGGCTGATAATTTAGATCTTTTATCTGCAAATCAATGGAGAGGGTATGTTCGTGAAACTGGAAATAAAGATGCGGTTGATTTTGGAGGAAATACAAACTGGCAGAAAGCGATTGAGCAGACAGCTATTTCTCAGTCACACACTTTGAGCATAAATTCTGGAAAAACAGACAGCGGTTTTAGAGCTTCGATTGGGTATTTAAAAAATGAGGGAGTTATTAAAAAATCGGGTTTGGAAAGAATCAGTGGAAACGTAAATGCTTACCAATATCTTGGAGACAATAAAGAGGTGAAATTCGATATGGGATTATTTGCCAATATCGACAAATGGAATCCTATTGATTACAGAATTTTTGAGCGTACTTATAACTTAAATCCAACGATTCCGGTTTATGATAACAATGGAAATTTTACGAATGTTAATTACACGTTATATGAAAATCCGGTGGAGATTTTAACCAACAGAACTGTTGATAATGAAAGACACAGACTTTTAGGATATTTTAAAACGGAGGTTAAATTCTTGAATGATTTTCAGGCAGTTGCTAATATTTCATTAGAGCATAATGCACTTAAAGGCGGTACCTATAAACCAACTTATGCTATTATGGAAGGACGTTCTGAGTCTGGATATGCGCAAAGAACTTACGGGGAATTTACAAATGCCCAGGGCGAACTTTATGTAAATTATTCTAAAGTAATCGACAAACACAACATCAGCGCTCTTGCCGGTTACTCTTATCTTGAAAATATTTACGAAGGATTTGGCGCACAGCGTTCTGGTTTCGTAACAGATGCTTTTAGTTATAACAATTTAGGTGCGGGTTCTAATTATCGTTTAGGAGACGTGTATTCATACAAAGGAAAATCAAATTTGGTTTCCATGTATGCTCGTGCTAACTACGGTTACGATGGCAAATACTTACTTACAGCAACGGTTAGAAGAGACGGTTCAAGCCGTTTTGGAGAAAACAATAAGTGGGGAACTTTCCCATCTGCATCTGCTGCCTGGAGAATCTCAAACGAAGAGTTCATGAGCAGTACAAAAGACTGGTTAGGATCTTTAAAATTAAGAGTTGGTTACGGAGTTACAGGTAATCAGGATGGAATTGGCGAATATAAATCGTTATCTATTTTAGGAGTTGGAAAAGACAGTTACTATGATCCTGCTACAGGAAGATGGAGTTTAGCCTATTCTCCAACACAAAATCCAAATCCTGATTTGAAATGGGAATCAACAAGACAATTAAATATTGGAGTTGATTTTAGTTTATTCGACAGAATTACAGGTTCTTTTGAATGGTACCAAAAAAACACAGACGATTTATTGTACACGTATGAAGTGCCTCAGCCTCCGTACTTAGTAGGAACAATGCTGGCAAACGTAGGTGAAATGTCAAACAAAGGAGTTGAACTTACTTTAAATGCAGATATCGTAAGAGGAGATAAATTTAACTGGAATGCTAATTTAACTTTAGGGCATAATGTTCAGAAAATTGAAAAACTGTCAAATCCTACTTATAAAACGGATGTTATTTACAGCGGTTCATTACACGGTTTAGCAGGTATGTCTGGTCAATATTCCCAAATTATTGCAGAAGGATATCCTGTTGGAACTTTTTGGGGATTCAAAAATGCGGGTCTTGACGAAAATGGTAAAATTCAGTATTACAATGCAGCAGGGCAGGTAGTGGCCGAAAGTGCTTTAGTTGATGCTGATAAAACAGCTTTAGGAAATATTCAGCCTGATTTGACTTTAGGTATCGGAATGAATTTTACATACAAAAATTTTGATCTTGGAATTTCCGGTTACGGAATGTTTGGGCAAAAAGCACTTAATGCTACAAACATGATGTTGAGTGATCCTAACAGGCTGCCAACGTACAATGTTCCTGATGATTTCTTGGGAAGCGGTATAACATCTGCTCCAAAATATTCAGATTACTGGATCGAAGATGCCTCTTTCTTTAGATTACAAACACTTTCAATTGGATATACTTTACCATTGAACTACAAAAATTCAAAGTTAAGAATGTATATAATGGGAGAAAACCTTGCCGTATTTACAAAGTATAAAGGTGTAGATCCTGAGATTGGATTAAATGCACAGGATGGTGTAAACCAAACCGGAGTAGTAGATCAAACTGGATTAGCAGGACCTGGTATTGATAAGTTTAATAATTACCCGAGACCAACTACAATTTCTGTTGGATTAAATTTTACGCTTAATAACTAAGGCGATTAACTCAAAAATATAGAAAATGAAAATCAAAATAACAGCAGCATTATTAGTAAGCATGCTTTTTACGATATCATGTACCAATTTAAATGAAGATTTATATGATAAAGTAGAAGATGGAAATTTTGGAAATACACCAAAAGAAGTTGATGCATTGGTTGGAGGGGCTTATTCTTCGTTAAGAGGATTTGCTGATAATATTTCGAACAATTATCCAACCTGCGAATTTGTATTCTTTTTGAATGAAACAGTTTCAGATGAAGCTGTAATTCCTACGAGAGGAACAAACTGGTACGATGGCGGACAATATCAGGATGCTCAAAAACATACCTGGAAAGCAGACAACCGTTTGATTCTTGCTTCTTGGCGTTACAACTACACCGGAATTGCAAAAATTAACGCAATCATTTATCAAATCGATAAATCATCTTTAACAGATGCTGCCAAAGCGCCAATTTATGCTGAGTTAAAAGCATTAAGAGCGTATTACTATTATAACCTTTTAGATGCTTTTGGAAATGTTCCAATCGTTACCAATTTTGAAGACACTTCATTACCGTCAAATTCTACAAGAAAACAGGTATATGATTTTGTTGAAAAAGAATTCTTAGATGCAATTCCGTATTTATCATCAAATGTGGTGTATTCTAAAATGACAAAAAATGTAGCGTATTCTATTTTAGCAAGACTATATCTTAATTCTGAAGCTTTTATTGGAACACCACGCTGGCAGGATTGTATCAATATGTGCCAAAAAGTTTCAGGTTATACTTTAACTCCTGATTTCTTTACCAATTTCTCTACAGAAAACGAGAAATCACCTGAAATTATTTTCGCTGTTCCTTACGATTCAAAAGCAGGAACTGTTGGAAATTACATGAACTCAATGTCATGTCATTATCTGCACCGATTAACAATGTCTGTTTCTGGAAATGATTATCCGTGGAGTGCCAACGGAATGTGTGCAGAGCCTGGAGTATTTTCTGCTTTTGCTGATACTGATAAAAGAAAGAAATGTATGGTGGCAGGAGATCAGATCAATATGGCGACAGGAACAGTAATTATCATGGACAACGGAGAACCTCTTACCTATACTGAAGAAGTGAACAGCGTAGCTGATGCTAAAGATAACCAGGGAGTTCGTTTAGGGAAATATGAAATGAAAGCCGGAGAAACATGGGAACGTGATCACGATTTAGTTTTAATCCGTTATGCCGAAATTTTAATGATGCAGGCAGAATGTTACGTTCGTTTAGGTTCGCCGGATTTGGCAAAACCATTTGTACAGCAAATAACGACACGTGCAGGTGCAGAATTGCCGGCAGCAATCAATCTTGCTTTTATAGACAAAGAACTGCTTAGAGAATTTGCCTTTGAAGGAAGAAGAAGAACAGATAATATCCGTTTTGGAACGTTCTTCCTGCCTTGGTGGGAAAAAGGAACAACTGAAAAATACAGAGCAATTTTTCCTATTCCAAGTACAGTTCTGACAACTAATAAAAATCTGGTGCAAAATCCTGGATACCCGGTAAATTAGGTTACTGAATGTCAGTCTTCCATGTTGGTTAGTCGTGGAAGGCTGACCTATTTCTAAAATGAGAATATCTGAATAGCTTCAATTTTAATGAAAATATTTTTGCCACAGATTAAATGACTTACACTGATTAGAAAATTAAGTTTTTAATAAAAATCCTTTTTAATCTTTTAATCTGTGGCAAAAAATAAAAAAACAAACATCAATATGAAAAGATATATCACATTATTGTTTTTGGGTATAATGAACATTTTAGTCACTTCTGGATGCAGCAGTGATGATAAAGGTTCAAATGAACCTGTAAAACCTGAAACACTCAAGCCGGTAGCGATTGAAAAAACAAACAGCACCAAAATTTATGTTCATTATATGCCATGGTTTGAAACCAATGAAAGCAGCGCTGATAAAAAATGGGGCTACCATTGGACAATGGCAAACAAAAACCCGAATACGGCAGGAGCAAATAACCGCAGAGAAATTGCGTCGTACTATTATCCTCTTATCGGACCGTATCATTCGGGAGATAAAAATGTGATTGAAAATCATTTATTATTGATGAAATATTCTGGAATTGACGGTGTTTTAATCGACTGGTACGGAACTTACGATGTAAACGATTACCGAATGGTAAAAGAAAATACAGAACAACTTATTGCAGTTCTGGACAAAGTAGGCTTAGAATATGCCATAGTTTATGAAGACAGAACTACAACAAATGTGGTAAATGCCGGAAAAGCAATTTCTGTAACCAGCGCTGCAAAAACAGATTTGGCTTACATGGAAAAAAATTATTTTAATAGTGCCAATTATATTAAAGTAGACGGAAAACCATTATTGCTGAATTTTGGCCCAATAGTATTACAAACGCCTGCCGAATGGACAAATGTTTTTAATACATTAACCACAAAACCTGCTTTTTTAACCCTTTGGGATCAGTCTGTAGAAGCTGGTGCAAATGCATTAGGCGAATATGCATGGGTTTACAAAGACAATAGTTTCTTAACGAATTATTATACCAATACAAAACCAAAACTTTCTGTTGCCATGGGAAGTGCTTATCCCGGTTTTAAAGATTTTTATGCCGAAGGCGGAGGCGGAGCAGCAATTGGATGGACAATTGAACATAACAACGGTGCAACGCTGGATGCAACACTTGAATTAGCTAAAAATGCCAATTTAAATTACCTGCAGCTCATTACATGGAATGACTTTGGAGAAGGAACAATGTTTGAACCTACAGTTGAGTTTGGATACACCTATATCGAAAAAGTAAAAGCATTTGCCGGAGTAAAAAATACCGAATCTGTTTTTCCGGAAATTAGCAAAATGTACAATCTGCGTGTAGAAAAGAAAGGGAATGCCGATGTTCAGAACAAGCTGGATCAGGCCTTTAATTATTTTGTTTCAATGCAGCCGGCAAAAGCAAAACAGTTAATAAACGAAATAAAATAAGAGCCGTAATTAATACCAATACATAATGAGAAACATAAGATATAGATACTGTATAATAGCCTTAGCTTCAATGCTGTTATTTGCCTGCAGTACTAAAAAAACATATAAAATCAATTCACCCGGAAAAACCACCGAATTAATCTTTGAATTAACGCCGTCAGGACAGCCTCAATACAGCTTTTTGAGAAACGGAAAATCGGTTATAGAACCTTCTTTGTTAGGATTTGAATTTCAGGGAATTCAAAAAATGACCGAAGGTTTTGAAGTTATTTCTACCGAAGAAAAATCTGCTGATGAAACTTGGGAACAACCTTGGGGAGAATTCAAAAAAGTGCGCGATCACCACAATGAATTGATTATTCACTTAAAAGAATCAAAAGGCGAAGAACGATTAGTAGATATTATTTTCAGGGTTTTTGATGACGGATTGGGATTTCGATATGAATTTCCAAAACAGCCTAATTTAGGTAAAGTGAAAATTTCAAATGAAATTACACAGTTTACTTTTAAATCAGATAATGAGGTTTGGTGGATTCCGGTGCACCGTGAAAATAGTTATTACGAAAGTGAATACCGTAAAACGACTATTAGTAAAACCGATACAATTAATACGCCGGCTACTTTTGAAACAAAGGAAAAATTATTCGTTGCGATTCACGAAGCTAATTTAACTGATTTTGCTTCGATGACACTTTTAAAAACAAGCGACAAACAATACAAAAGTGATTTAGTGCCGTGGGCAGACGGCGTAAAAGTATATGCTGAAACTCCGTTTAAAACACCTTGGAGAACAGTAGTTGTAGGTCAAAATCCGGGAGAGGTTGCAACTTCCACGATCATGCTGAATTTAAATGAACCTTCAAAAATTGAAGATCTTTCCTGGATTACACCTTCTAAATACATTGGAATCTGGTGGGGAATGCACTTGGAAAAATTCACTTGGGGACAAGGACCAAAACACGGTGCCACAACAAAAAACACAAAAGAATACATAGATTTTGCTGCGAAAAACAATTTTGACGGCGTTCTCGTTGAAGGCTGGAACGAGGGCTGGGACGGTGACTGGACTGCTGACGGAAGTGCCTTTAGTTTTGTAAAAGCATATCCTGATTTTAATCTGGAAGAAATTACAAAATATGCCGCTATGAAAAATGTTCGTTTAATAGGACATCACGAAACAGCAGGTGCTTCTAAACATTATGAAAGCCAGTTAGAAGATGCTTTTAAATTGTATCAGAAAATGGGTGTGAATTCAGTTAAAACAGGTTATGTAAACAAATATCTGGATAAAAAAGAATGGCATGACAGCCAGTATGCATCTCGTCATTACAGAAAAGTAATCGAAACAGCTGCCAAATATCACATTATGATTGATAATCACGAACCAATAAAAGGAACTGGTTTACAGCGTACTTATCCCAACTTTATGTCTCAGGAAGGCGGAAGAGGACAGGAATACAACGCATGGTCTGTAGATGGTGGAAACACACCGCAGCATTTAACAACTTTACCTTTTACAAGAATGCTTTCAGGACCGTTTGATTATACCCCTGGAAATTTCAATTTTGATTACAAAACACCTTCCGGAGCGCGTGTGCAAACTACTTTGGCAAACCAATTGGCATTGTATGTTATTATTTTTAGTCCACTGCAAATGGCATCTGATTTACCTGAGAATTATGTTGGCAAACCTGAATTTCAATTTATAAAAGATGTGCCTTGTACTTGGTCTGATACTAAAGTTTTAGATTCTAAAATTGGTGAGTATACCACAATTGTACGTAAAGACTGGGACGAGAAAAACTGGTATTTAGGTTCCATTACCAACCAGAATGCCAGAGAACTTAAAGTTATTTTGTCTTTCCTGGATGCCGGAAAAGAATACGAAGCCGAAATCTATGCAGACGGAGCAGGAGCTGATTACAAAACAAATCCATATCCGGTTGGAATTTCAAAACAAAAAGTAAATAATAAAACAGTTTTAAATATCAAATTGGCAGCTGGAGGAGGAACAGCGATAAAATTTACTCCAATAGAAAAATAAGTAGTTTAGTTTGAGTTAAGTTTAAGTGGATGAACCCGATATCTTGAAAAAGATGTTGGGTTTGTTTTTTATTTTTGTTTTTATTTCATGTTTCAGGTTTTATTAACCGCAAAGTTCGCAAAGCTTTGTGTAAATTAGGCTTTGCGAACTTTGTGTTTATTTATTATAATTAATATTGAAAGACTTTGTGTGCTTTGCGGTTAATCACAAGCATATTTATATAATTCACAATTATAGTTGACCATTAATTTTTTAGTGTTTATAAAACTTCACATGATTTCCAAAGCTGTAGGTTGCCGCAATAGTGGGACCATTGTAACCCCATTTAAAGAAACCGTCAATTCTGGGTCTGGTTACATCAAGTCTGAAATTTAAACCTGTGTATCCTGCCGTTAAACTGAAATTTTCATATACATTATATAAAACCGATAAATTGTAGCTGATGATTCGGCCGTCTATTTCATCGATTTTGAGGGCAAAATAATTGATGTTGGCATACAAACCCACTTTTTTTCCGAGTACAAATTCACCCCAGATTCCAATGTCGGGCAGAGGGGCAGTAAAATCAACTCTATCTCGATATTCGACTTGTTGTGTAGTTCCTTCAAGTCTTAAACCAACATCGGCAAGGAGTACGTGTGCACCAATTAATAAACCCAATTCATATTTTGGTTTAGAAATAATGGCATAACCATAGGCAAAACGAATCATTTCATTATTCATAAAAGCCGAAACCCTGGCATCGACAGGATAAGTATGATCCTGAAATTCGATTGTTTTTTGAAGCGTTTTTTCAGAATCTCTTTTTAAGTAAAAATACTCCAGATTAAAACGTGATCTTCGGGAAGCACGCCATTCAAAGGTTCCAAAAAAGGAAACGGTATTGTTTTGAAAACCTAAATCTCGCTCAAAATCAATATCAGTTCCAATGTTTCCATTCGTTCCGTTAACTTCAACCTCAGTATTGTTTACAGGAAAAAAAACACCTGCGGTTGCTTTAAATCTTCTTCCGTGCCACGGAAGATCGTCAGTGTGATAATCCTGAATTTTTCTGTCGTTGTTTTGAGTTTCGATTAGCGTAATCTCGTTGGTTATTTCGGCAGTAGTTTGTGCTTTTGCAGAAATGAAGGAAAGGGGAATTATCAATAAATAAACTAATTTTTTCATGAGATTGATATTTAGGTTATTAATGAAATTTTAACAAATAAAGTTAACAAAAAAAATCATTCAAAATGAGTTTATGGAATTTATTATTTTGATTTTCAAATAGATATGATTTTTATTTGTAAAAACGAGTTTGCGTGAGGGATAGGAGCTGGCTGCCGAAGCAGCGTGGATAGCCCGACAGCGTCCTGATAAGAGGGCGAATAAACGCAAAGCAGATTGCCCTCTTATCAGGATGGTGGCACGCCCAGATGAGCATCATTTGCAATGAAAAGGATTAATGGAAAATAAAGTTTTTATTGTTAAAATCATTGTCATTGTCTATATTTGAATTTTAACTCTGTGATATGAACAAAAACCTGAAACAATACTTCGTTAAGTCTTTTATTATTTTGGCAATAGTGCATTTGGCTTATTTTTTATACGGCTATTTTACATTTGCAGGAATTAATAAAGTCGATATTTACTCGGAGTTTTACAGGTTTAAGTTTTATGATGATGTTTCGATTTCGCACTTTTTTGTGAGTGGTTTATTTCTGTTTTTCTTTTTGATTTTTTTATTGAAGAATCATGCAAGACAGCGTTATTCTTTTGGTAAAGTATTCCAAATTGGATTTTTATTACTGCTGATTTCCTTTTTTACTTTTACGTTTTTTATTAGTTTCAGTTTTGGTCAAAATGCAAAATTGAGGACAGAATTGTCTCAGGAAAGTTACAATGAAGATAAAACATTATTGAATGTATTGACTCCGTTTTTGTACGAGTCAAGTTCTTATCATTCAGAGAAATTATTCAATTACGAGAACATTTTATATCCAAAACCTTATCCGGTAGTTAAAGAAGAAAAACAGGTTTTAATTTACCACGATCAGTTTAGTACCGAAACGATATACTACAGCATTGATACATTGAAAGTTTTGACTGCGGAGTACAATAAAGTTTCTGAAAAAATCGATTTGGTTCTTGATCTTATGGACCTTGATAAAAAGAATAAGAAAGACAGAATTATCAAAAAAACGGTTATTGGAGACAGTACTCAGGTTATTTTTAAAGGTAAGGAAGTGAGTCCTGAATATGATGATGAGATCTGCATTTTTCTGGAAAATAAATCTTTGTTTAAGCCGGTACATAATTTTTCTGTAAGCAGACAGCAATACAATGCTGCAGTAAAGCGATATAAATTATTGTATAAATATAAGCAGGATTCGCTTGAATATCAGTTTGCAAAATTGGATACTTTGTTTAAAAAATACAATATTGAAAGCCACGTAAAACCAAAAGTGCTTGTGCCTGAAATTTTCTATTATGTAGAAAATCCGAACAGGTTATTTGGCGGACTGGATAATAATTTTGATCACAAAGCTCTCCATGAAAAATTCGAGACTTTAGACCGCTATTTCTATACACCAAATTATCTCCATCCCACCATTCTGCCGCTATTTTTTGCCGTAGTATTTTCGGTTTGGATCGTTTTATTTCTATTTTATATTTTGTTTAATAATAAGAAACAGAAAGATATTTAAAGAATTTTAGACTTTAGATTTTTTCGCTTGATTCTAAAATCTACAGCCTAAACTCTATTATAATCTGCTCTCCAGTGAACGATTGCTTTTTTGATGGCGTCTCCAGTTAAGTTGTTTTTCAGGGCGTCTTCCAGCAATGGCAGGATTTCATCGTCTGGTGCAAATCGCAGTGCAAATATCTGATCATCTGTTAATTTGTGTTCAAACTCTTCGAGACGTTTTCCGGTTAAGGTGAAATAGCGATAGCGCAGTTCCAGACGCACGATTCGGTTTTGTAAAATAAGGGCATAATGCTGACGGAGCATAAATGCGAGGCAAAACAAGAATACAAAAACAACGCTTATAAACGACCAAATAAGATAGTCGTTTGTAGTAAAAGCAAAGTAAATACTAAACGCTAAAAAGAGCGTTAAAACGGGATAATACACAAAATGGTGCGGTGTGTAAAATCGAATATGATTGTAATAAGTTTGAATTTTCATAATTAGGTGATTTGAAAAATGTATATAAAAAACAAAGCTACCCTAGAAATCTAGAATAGCTTTTTTCTCAAAAATAAACTAACATAACCAATGTTCTCTTTATAATCTAAACTTGTAACAGTTTGTTTTAGTAATATCTATAATTTTAAAAAGCCTTCCTTCATCATCAATCCGTGTAAATCCTGGCTTTGATTTCTTGATTGTAAAATTATAGCATCCTGCGAAATTTCGTGTTATATTTTAAAGTTCAAAAGTTACATTATTTCAATATTTAGTTTTTTTCAGCCGTAAATTCACAATTTTATTTACAATGCGGTTTTAAAAATAATAGTTAATTTGTGGCTGTTATTTAGTTTATAAAGAACTAATAATCTTCCATTCGTCTAATTTTGACTGAAATGTTTTACTGGCATTTGCAGGACTTGTTGACGGAAGTGTAATAAGCGTATATTCTTTTTTTAAATGCACATACTTTTTAAAGAACGCGGCAGCTTTTTGTCCGTTAAATAATATGGTTTTTATTTTTGGGTGCTGTTTTAGAAAGGTTTCAAAATCATTGGCGATTTCGTTTTTTATGGCGCTGTCTAAACTTCCTACACGATCGCAATATTGGAGTACATCCCAAAGTGCAATTTTATTTTTTAAAAGAAGGGCCTTTTTAGTTTCGTAATTGGCTGATGGATCTTCTTTAAAAATTGTAAACATAAATTTCCAGAAATTGTTCTGGCTGTGTCCGTAATATTGATTTAATTCTAAAGACTTAGTTCCTGGCATTGTGCCTAAAATCAATAAGTTAGAATCTGGAGAGCTTATGGGAGAAAAAGAATAGCTTTTCATTTATTGAATTAAGAAATAGTTTGTTTGAGTTAAAATTTTCAATGATAAGTAATTATAAAACAATTGTAGAAAATTATATAACATTTTTGGTTTACGATTGAGCGAACTTTGAATCTGCTTTTTAAACGTAATAATGCGGGTTTAAAAATCTCATTTAAAATTACAGAATTTAAATCGAAACAAGATGAAAATAGTTACTATACATACAGAGAAAATTCAAAACATATTTGAAGAATTGAATAAAAACTTCGGCGGAAAAGTAACTTTTGACGTTGATGAATATGCACTTGAAGTAAATAATGGTTTTGCTAAAGGATCTATTATGGGTGCTTCTTTTAATGATAATATTTCGTATGTTCAGTTTGATATGACTTTTTCAGCTGATTTAAAGCTGAATGTTATCAACGGAATTTCGTCACCGATATATTTTGCCTATTGTTCTAAAGGAAATCTTTCGCATAGTTTTGGACTTTCAGGCGAAGAAAGAAAATTAAAAACATTTCAGACTGCTATTGTAACTTCAAAATTAAATCAGGATAATGTTTTGTATTTTGAAAAAGATAAAAAAACAAAATTCACTTTAATTATTGTAGGAACACAAACTGAACCAAGTCATGCAAGTTCTTTGAACCAAATGGTGAGAGAAACTTTTTTTGAAGAAAACCTTAATGAAGAATTTTTCTATGCGGGTTCTTATAATTTGAAAATTGGTGAAAAAATTGAACAATTAAATGCCGTAACGCAAACAGGTGTGGTTCGAAATTTATTGAAAGAAGGAATTTTGAGAATTATTCTGGCAATGGAAATTCAACAGCATACAGACGATGTGAATTCATTTTCTAAGGAAACTAATTGTTTGAACTTAAGAGAAATGGAAGAAATTAAAGAACTTTCGGAAGTTATAAAAGCAAATCCGGAAGAGCCTTTCACCATCAAATCATTAAGTAAAAAATCAGGTCTTTCTCCAAACAAACTTCAGGAAGGTTTCAAAATGATTCATAACAGAACCGTAAATGATTATATCACTCATATGCGTGTTCTAAAAGCCGAAATTCTTATTAGAACTTCTGATTTAAATATTTCCGAAATCGTCTACTGCATTGGTTTTACCAGCAGAAGTTATTTCTCTAAAATCTTTAAACAAAAATTCAACTGCAGTCCAAAAGAGTATAAGTTTAACTTGAATCCGCTGGCCATTACAGCTTGATCGGAGGAGCTAAGTTTTTAAGATACTAAAATGCTAAGAAAAACTTAGCATCTCAGTAACTAAGTCACTTAGCATCTTGAAAAAAATAATGTCGTTAGCTATTAAGCAAGATATATATAAAGCTGCTGAGATACTAAGCTGTTAATAAAAACTTAGTATCTCAGGAACTTAGCCACTTAGCATCTTAAAAAATAATGTCGTTAGCTATTAAGCAAGATATATATAAAGCTGCTGAGATTCTGAGATACTAAGCTTCTAAAAACTTACTCTCTCAGAAACTTAGCCGCTTAACATCTTTGAAAAAATAATGTCGTTAGCTTTAAGCAAGATATATTCCAAAAAAATAAGATTCTAAATCTATCTGATTTAAGTAAAAGCTTAATGAAAGAGGATTTAGAATCTTATTTTTTTTTTAGATAAAATCCGTAGAATATAAGTTAAAACTTAACATCTTAGTAACTCAGAATTTTTGGGACAAAAAAAATCCGGCAAAGAATTTTTTTTATATATTTGCATAACTGGTTATATAATTAATTATAATATGGAATTTTTTAATAAAGTAGGCAAAGCGGCTATAGGAAGCCGTTTGCGTTTAATGACGGCAGTTATTACAGATGATGCTTCTAAGATTTATGAGTTGTATGGTGTGGATTTTGTACCAAAGTGGTTTCCGGTTTTTTATACTTTAACAGAAGAAAGGGAACTTACTATTACCGAGATTGCAAATGAAATTGGGCATTCTCAGCCTTCGGTAAGCAAAATTATTCAGGAGATGATTACGGCAGGAATTATTCAGGAAAGCAAAACGGAGGATAAAAGAAAAAACAATGTTGTTTTGACCGAAAAAGGGATTTTGCTTTCGCAGAAGATACAGCAGCAGCTTAAAGATATTGATGTAGCGATAGAGGGTTTAATTTCTGAATCGAAACACAATCTTTGGGCAGCGCTTGAGGAGTGGGAATTTTTATTGGAACAAAAGTCTATGTTTAAACGTGTAAACGATCAGAAAAAACTTCGAGAAAGTAAAGATGTTAAAATAGTAGAATATACTTCTCAATATCATGAAGCTTTTAGGTCTTTAAATGTAGAATGGATTTCGACTTATTTTGAAATGGAAGAGACAGATTATAAAGCTTTGGATAATCCTGAAGAATATATCTTAAATAAAGGCGGAAAAATTCTGGTAGCTTTATATAATGATGAACCTGTTGGGGTTTGTGCACTTATAAAAATGAACAACCCTGATTACGATTATGAAATGGCAAAAATGGCGGTTTCACCAAAAGCACAAGGTAAAAATATAGGCTGGTTATTAGGTCTGGCGATCGCTGCAAAAGCAAAAGAACTCGGAGCTAAAAAGATATACCTCGAAAGCAACACAATCTTAAAACCTGCGATAAACTTATATTATAAATTAGGTTTCGAGAAAGTGTTTGGTCTGAAAACACCATACAAACGATGTAACATACAGATGGAGTTAGTTCTTTAGGAGAGGTAGTAAGTTAATAAGGTTCTAAGATGCTAAGTTTTTTCTCAGCAACTTAGAACCTTAGCAGCTTAGAGTCTAAATTAACGCCCAAATCTATAATATTCTAAATCTGGATTTTTTTTATTGTTTAAAGAATCTACAATTGAATTCATTCCGATTACACTGAAAGTGATTCCGTTGCCTCCGAAGCCTAAAACGTAATGTTCATTTTTCTTCGGATTTGGTTTTCCAAAATAGGGAAGACCGTCTTTCGTTTCGCCAAAAGTTCCGGCCCAGGAATAATCTAATTTGAAGTTCATATTAGGAAATCTTCTTCTAAATTGTCTTATTAATGCTGCTTCTTTCTTCGGAAGAAGTTTATCACGTTTTTTTGCATCTTTAAATTCTTCATCACCTCCGCCCATAATAATGCGGTTGTCAGAAGTGGCACGATAATAATAGTATGGTGATGAAGTATCCCAAATAACAGCGTTTTTTAAGATCGCAGGTAATTCCGGTAAAGTTTCAGATGCGAGCGCATAGGTGCTCTTTAAATCGACAATTTTTTCCTGAACAGTTTCTGTACTTTCATAACCGCTGCAATGAATAACATGATCAGCTGTTATCGTACATCTGTTTTCGGTGTGGGCTATGCATTTTCCTTTTTGATTTTGAACAGATGTAACATTGGTTCTGTCAAAAATCTGCATGCCGTTTTGGTAGCAATAATACAATAAATCACTCGCCAGTTTAAACGGATCCATAACCGCTGCCGTTTTAGATTCTATTGCTGCAATGGCATTTAATCCCATTTTTTCAAGTTCATATTTGTTCAGCCAGGTAACATCAAAATCATGTTGTTTTCGGGTTTTAAATTCATTCTTTAAAAACGGAATATCTTTTTTATAAGAAGTAAAATAGATACTTTTTTTAAATTCAAATCCACATTCGCTTTCTACCGTATCGATTATATTTCGCAGGTCAAAAATGGCTTTTTTACCATTTCTGTAGCTTTCAACAGCACATTGTTCGCCGCGAAGTTTTATCAGTTCATGCAGAGATACATCGATTTCATATTGAAGGAGAGCCGTACTCGCGGCCGTACTTCCATTGCATACGTCGCGTCGGTCTACTAATACTATTTTTTTTCCCTGCGTAATTAATTTATAAGCCATTAGAGCGCCTGTTATTCCTCCGCCAATAATCAAAATTTCAGTTTTAATATCGGCATTTATTGAAGGATAACTGGTATTCATGGCATTTTTTAAAGGCCAGAAAGTTTCTGTTGAACGTAATTTCATTTTTTATCTGTATTTCGTGCAGCACGATGCTTGGTTCTGTTTTTATCTTTGTACTCATGTTGCGAATGTGCTTCGGCAATAGAGTGAGAAGTTCTTATGCTTTCTTCTTTTTTTGCGAGTTCACTTAAACGGTGATAATATTTTTGAATAACAATCATTTCATCTTCGGTCATGTTTTCAATATCAACCAGACTATTGCTGGAACGTTCGTTTGAAGCGACTAATTCATTTAGTTTTAGTTGAATCGCTAATGAATCTTTATTCTGTGCTTTCTGAATTAAGAAAACCATCAAAAAAGTAATAATTGTTGTTCCGGTATTGATGACCAATTGCCAGGTTTCAGAATAATTAAAAATAGGTCCAGAAACAGCCCACGCCAAAACAATTACAAAAGCGCCTATAAAAGCGGTTGTGCTTCCGGCTGCTTTTGAAACTTTTGAAGCAAATCTTTCAAATGCACTTCCGCCATTTTGTTTCTTGTTTTTCATTGCATTATTAATTAGGATTTCTTCTTCTTGCTTACTTTTTCTTTTTTAATGACTTTATTGTTTTTTTCATCGTAGACAGCTCCAACAATTTTTTGACCGGTTTTGCTGAATATTTTAATTTTAGGATTTTCGTGTGTTCCGGTAATTACAATTGGAAAACCAATAATACCGCCGGGAGGAAGCCCTAAACGCATACGTAAATCTAAAAGTCCGTCAAAACTCGTAGTTCCTTTAATTGTAGGTTTAAAACTGGCCACGCTAAAAGTAAATGGCTCAATATGAATTAAATTATTATCGATATTCGACTTAATTTCAATTCCTTCCATTTTTGGATCATCTAGACCTTTTTGTCCGGTTTGAGAACTTACTCCTTCAAATAATTTTAAACCTTTAATTTTTACATCACGAAGATTGATCGTTCCGCCGCCTTCAAGTGATTCATAAATAGGTCCCATATTTCCGTTTAAATCTCCTTTTATTTTATAATCAACAGAAATAATTCCCTCTGCTTTTTCGGCCGCTGTAACCATATCATGAAACATTGGAATTTCTTTGTAAGCACGCTGTACGCTGAAATCTTTCGCCGTGAAATGCGCATCAAAATGCGCAGAAGTAGGCGACTCATCTTTATAACCCGCATTAACTCCAAGAATGCAATCGATGATATTAAATGTGGTGTTTTCTAAATAAAAACCGCCTTTTGCAATTCCTATTTTTCCGGTAAGTTTGTGTAAGTTAAGTCCGTTGTATTCTACTTTATCTGCATTTGCGGTAAGCGAAACATTTAAATTTTGAGGTACCATAACCACACCGCTCATTTTTGGATGATCTTCTTTGGCATATTCTACTTCTACTTTACGGTCTTTATTTTCGCCTTTTTCAAGCGCCATAAATTCATCTACATTAATCAGTTTAGATTTCATGTTGAAGTTGCCGCTCAAGGTTCCGTGTGATTCCAGAAAATAGTTAATCGTATTTAAAAGATATCCGTTAATATCAAAATCAGATTTACCGTAAGAAGCGTAGAATTTTTCAAACCACATTTTTTCATTTTGAAAACGGAAATTTCCCTGTTTGATAAAAAAAGCTTTCGGAAATAATTCGGATGTTGCTTTTATATTTTTTAACAGAATAGTGCCTCGATTATCCAGCTTATTATATTGTCCGTTTGTGGCGTAGCTTTGTTTTCCTTTAAGAGACAAGTCGGCTTTTGCATAACCGGTTACGTCAAGACCTTTTTGTGAAAAGACCTGATAAATTCGACCCACATTTAATTCTCCTTTAATTTTGGCATTATAAGCCAGATCACTAAAATCTGATAAAGCCATATTTACATACATTGGGTTTCCTTCAAAAACAAATGAGGCGGGCGAAACAGCTACAATTAAATCCTGAAATGTTCCGGCTTTGTTTAAAACATTGGCAACAAACGTAATATCCGTAATTGGGTTAGGGTAGTAGTCTGTTTTTAATGATCCGTTTCTAAGCGAAATACCGCCAATTGTTTTTGGAAACAGCTTTTTGGATGTACTGAAAAGTCCTTTTGCCTGAATATTAGTTTTGAGAATTCCCTTTAAATCAATTTTTTCAAGACCTATTGCGGCATCAACTACAGCAAGATCCAAAGCGCCTTTTATACTGGCATCGACAGTCATTTCGCTTAAACCTTTACTGCGCAGATAGGCGTTAAAATAATCTTTTTCGCCTACTTTAAATCGTAACGTTCTAAGGTTTACCAACAATTGTTCTGTATCAAGAGAAGGCAGAATGGCATTTAAATCCATTTGAAAATCGGTTAAGGGAACGGGTGCATTTTGATAATTTACCGCGCCGTCTTTTACTTTTAAATTAAAAGCCAAATTGGGTTTCTGCTTTTTTGAAACATTGTAATCTCCTTTAAAAGAAAGCACCAAATCACTTTTTCCTGAAATCTCAGTTTCATCCAGCCAGGTTAAATATTCCGGTGGCATAACTGATAATAAGTCTTTTACGGTCGTGTTTTCTGAAGCTGCTTTAATGTTGATTTTATATCCGTCTTTTAAAATGGTAAATAATCCGGTAAAGGTTAAAGGCAGTTTATTAATCTGCAATTCATTTTTTTGAAGAATAAATGATAAGGCATGAGTATTAATTCTGGTAATTAAATCAGCACGAACAGCTTTTTTTCTAAGATAGGCGGTTCTGTTGTAGTAGAAATCCAGAGTATCAATTTTTGCATCGGTATTTAAATCAAAAATATCATCGCTTAAATTTCCTTTTCCAACATAATTAAAACCTTTCGCATCAATTAAAATCTTAGCCGAACGATCGTTGTATTTTACGCGGCAGTTTTTTAAATCAATTCGCTCTAGTTTTATTGCAGTTCCTTCTTCCGGTGCATTTGGATCTTCTTTTACATTTTTTCGATCTTCGGGCGCGACATAAATGTTGTAATTGGCTTGTCCTTTTTCATTTACCATTACATTTATTAAAGCGTTAGAAACGTATAATTTATTGATTTTAACTTCGCTGTCAAAAATCAGTCTTTTCAGATTTATCCCAAATGCCACCTGATCTGCTTTTATTAAAGTGTCGTTTCCAAATGGTTTAGAACCAGTCATCGATAAATCGTCAAGCGAAACCGTCAAAGAAGGGAAATGCGTAAAAAACGAAAGTTTGGACTTCGAAAAATCCAACTTTGTATCTAAACGTTCGTTTGCAATTTTTTTAACTTCTGTGGCTACTTTTCCGGGAAATAGGAGCGGAATCAAAAAAAGTAACAGCAGAATTCCTGCTATTACTATTCCCGTCCATTTTAATATTTTAAGGCTTATATTTTTATACGAAGTTTTCATGGCGCAGAATTTTTAGTTATTTCTTTTCAGGCTCTTTCTTAGCGTTTTCCTGTTTTTGTTTTTCTTCCTTCGCCTTTTCTTCTTTGGCTTTTTCTTGTTTTTCTTTCTCTTCTTTAGCTTTGGCTTCTTTTTCTTTCTCTGCTTTTTCCTGCTGTTCTTCTTTTTTCTCTTTTATTTCTTCTTGCTTTTTTTCTTTTTCTTTCGCTTTTTTCTTGTAATAGCCTCTTAGCAAGAAATTGCTTTTTGCAGCTTCCATATTATCGCTGAAACCTTTTGTTCCGCTTTCAAGATTTGAAAGCGTGTTCGAAACGCTGTTTGCCATTTTATCGTCTCTTACTAATCTTGCCAGCGCACCGTTTCCGTTGTTCATGCTATGGCTGAAAATGGCCAGTTCTTCAGAAATAACTCCTACATTATCGACGCTTTTTTTGACACTTTTCATAATGTCATTCATTTCTATCCCGTTGATAGAGGCAATGGCTCCATTGTTTTCGATAATTTTTGTAGATTTTACACCCGGCGTAATAGTAAGGACTTTATCGCCCATTAATCCGTCAGAACCAATACTGGCACGGGCATCTGTTTTTATAAATTCGCGGACTTCATCTTTTATAACCATTGAAACTACTACCGAAGAATCATTTATCAATCTGATTTCTTCAACGGTACCAATGTTAATACCTGAAAAACGAACGTTGTTTCCAACTTCTAAACCGCTGACCGTTTTAAATTGTGATGTGATGTGGAATGTTGAACCAAATAGATTTTTTTGTTTTCCAATAAAATAAATGGCGATTATAAAAAGCAACAGTCCTACTGTTACAAACATTCCTAATTTCCAAGTATATCCAGATTGCTTTTCCATGATTTCTAGTATTTTATTTTGCTTTTTTTATTCAAAAAATGAGCGTACCCATTCGTCTTCGTCTTTTTCTAATTCTTCGTAAGTTCCTTCGGCATGAATAACACCGTCTTTCAAAACCATAATTCTGTCAGCCGTCATTTTGGCGCAGGCCATGTCGTGAGTAATAATGATCGACGAGGTTTTTTGTTTGTGTTTGATATCTAGAATTAATTCGCTGATTTCTCTCGAAGTAATTGTATCTAAACCTGTTGTGGGTTCATCATATAAAATGATTTCCGGTTTTAAAATCAGGGTTCTAGCCAAGCCTATTCTCTTTCTCATCCCGCCTGACAATTCTGCCGGCATTTTGTCAATGGCATCGCCAAGACCTACACTTTCAAGAGCTTCTATCACTTCTTTTTCAACTTCCTCTTCGCTTAAATCTCTTTTGTGCGCGCGTAATGTAAAGGCCAGGTTTTCTCTAACCGACATAGAATCGTATAAAGCACCGCTTTGAAATAGAAATCCAATTTTGACTCGTATTTCGTTTAGTTCTTTTTTAGAGATATTGAGTATGTTCTCGCCAAAAACGTTTATTTCGCCTTGGTCTGGTTCAATTAATCCCACAATGCATTTTATGGTAACAGATTTTCCAGATCCGGAACGCCCCAGAATCACTAAATCTTCGCCTTTGTTTACCGTAAGATTTACGCCTTTTAAGATGGTGTTGTCTTTACCAAAAGTTTTATGCAGATCTTTAATCTCAATGATTGGAGTCTTATTTTTTTCTTTTGGTTTGGCTTCGATATTTTTTTCTTCTTTTATCATCTTAAAAAAATAAATCAGTTATTTGTACGGCTACCATATCAATAATAAATATGCTTAATGAGGCTGTAACGACGGCAGAGTTTGCAGCGCGTCCTACACTTTCAGTTCCGTTTGCGGCATTAAATCCTTTATAACATCCAATCATTCCAATAAAAAATCCGAAAAAGAAGGTTTTAATTGTAGCTGGAAATAAATCTAAAAATTCCAGCGACTGAATAATCTGGGTTAAGTAACGATAGAAATTAACATCACCATGAATGTTTATGCCCACATAACCGCCAATAATGCCCACCGCATCTGCAAAAAACACTAGTATTGGAACCATTAATGTACAGGCTAAAATTCTGGTAACCACTAAATAATTATAAGGATTAATGGCAGAAACTTCCATGGCATCGATTTGTTCTGTTACTTTCATAGAGCCTAATTCGGCACCAATTCCAGATGAAATTTTTCCGGCACAAATCAGTGCTGTAATAACCGGCGCAATTTCTCTAATTAAAGAAAGTGCTACCATTCCGGGAAGCCAGCTTTCGGCTCCAAATTTGACTAAAGTGGGTCTTGACTGAAGCGTAAGCACCAAGCCCATAATAAAACCGGTAATTGCCACCAAAGGCAATGATTTGTAACCAATGACATAACATTGTTTTAGAAACTCTTTTGCCTCATAAGGAGGAATAAAAGCCTCCTTAAAAAATCTCTTGGCAAACAATGTTACATCACCAATTTGTGCGAATGTATTTTTTAAGCTGAGAATCAAAATGTTTTGTTTTAAGTTAGTTGTAGTTTCAAAATCAATTATTTAACAGTTTTTTCTGCTTTTTAAATTATATATGAAAGTTACCTCAATACTTGTTAAAAAATTTTACACAACTTTTTTTCAGCCTTATATAATTTTCATTAAATCACAATATTTCTACTAAAGTGACGTTGCAGTTTTTGAAAAACAAAAAAATCCCTTTTTTCATGAAAGGGATTTTTAAATATTGTGTAGTATTGCCGTTTTTGCTGTAACTTATTCTGTAAATTTTTTAAAGATTGAACTGGCTACATGTCCGCCAAAACCAAAAGTATTACTCATGGCATAATTGACTTCTCTTGAGTGAGCTTTTCCAAGTGTCAGATTAAATTTATCTCCATAATCTTGTTCAACAGTTTGTGTGTTTATAGTAGGCGGTACAATGTTTTCCTGAAGGGCTTTTATACAAGCAACTGCTTCAATTGCTCCTGCGCCGCCAAGCAAATGCCCCGTCATTGATTTTGTAGCACTGATATTTGCATTAGGTTTTATTCCAAATACTTTTTCTATTGCTTTAAGTTCACTTAAGTCACCCGCTGGAGTAGAGGTAGCGTGAGCATTTATATAATCAATTTTATCCGGAGTAATTCCGGCTTCTTCAAGAGCAAGTTCCATACCTAAAACAGCGCCTTCACCTTCAGGATGTGTTCCTGTTAAGTGATATGCATCAGACGCTAAACCGCCTCCCACAATTTCGGCTAGGATTACAGCATTTCGTTTTACAGCATGTTCGTAGCTTTCTAAGATGACAACGCCTGCACCTTCACCCAAAACAAATCCATCTCTTGCAGCATCAAAAGGACGAGAAGCTTTAGTATAATCTTCATTTAAAGTAGACAATGCTTTTGAAGCATTGAAACCTCCAATTGAAGATTCTGAAACTGAGGCTTCAGAACCACCGCTTATAATCATATCTGCTTTGCCCCAGCGAATGTAATTAAAGGCATCGATAATGGCAGTATTACTGGCAGAGCAGGCAGCAGCTGTTGTATAGTTAATGCCGCGAAGACCATATTTAATAGAAATAACACCTGAAGCAATATTGACAATTCTTTTCGGAATAAAAAACGGACTAAATCGTGGTGTGCCGTTTCCTAATTTATATTCTCCAAATTGTTCTTCAAAAGTCGAAATACCTCCATCGCCGCATCCCCAGATTACTCCAATTCGGTTTTTGTTTAAAGTATCAAAATCAATGTTGGCATTTTTTATTGCTTCGTCTGCTGCATGCAAAGCGTATTGCGTAAAAAGATCATATTTTCTAATTTCATTTTTTTCAAAAATAGGCGAAGCATCAAAGTTTTTAACTTCACACGCAAATTTGGTTTTAAATTGTGTGGTGTCAAATCTTGTAATAGGAGCGGCACCGCTTACTCCGTTAATTAATGAATTCCAATATTCCTCAACATTATTGCCAATAGGAGTTACTGCTCCTAAGCCTGTTACTACAACTCTTTTCATTATTTTTTAGTTCTTAATTCTGTTAATATTGTTTCTCTTACCAATTCAAAATCATCATCGTTTGTTAGTCTTGAAAGCTGGACTATTGCTACCATATTAGTTATTATCATTAATGCTTTTGTTCTTGCAGAACTTTGAAACTCAAATATTTTTTGTTCTTTTCCTTCAGTAAGTACTTCTGTCAGCCAGTTAATTACCAATGCGGCAAATATTTTTAGTTCGTTTTTTATTGATTCATCTAGTGTATTTAAGTCTGTTGCCAGTGATCCAACAATGCAGACTTTGTTTTCCTTTTTAATTTGTATATGAACAGCTAGAAATGATTCAAGTTTTACTAATGGAGATTCTGTAGCAACCTTTTTTTTTAAAGCTTCATATCTGGCAATATGCTCTTTAATAGTTGCTACCCCCAGATCTGATTTTGTAGGAAAGTGATAATGAATAGAAGCGGTCTTTATACCTATATCATTTGAAATATCTTTAAAACTAAAAGCATTGTAACCCTTATTTCGAATTAATTGATCTGCTTTATCTATAATATTTTCCCGTGTTGTCATGGCAGTAATTTTTTAAACAAATATACTACCTATTAATAGATAGGCAAATTTATTTGTTTATTTTAACAAAACAAAAAATCCCTTTCATTAAGAAAGGGATTTTCCGGGTTTAATAGAATTTTGGTCAGTCTATTGTTTTTAAAGAATTGAAATTCCTTTATAAGTTTATAGCGATGCCGGCTCTGGATTTCATTAAGGGAATAACCTTAGACTCTGAAAGTGCAAATTTTTCCATTAACAATCTTGCAGTTAAATAACATACAGTAGATTCTGCACCTTGGTTTAAGTTCACATTTTCTTTTTCAAGACCGTCATAACCGCCTCCGCTTACCGGATTATACATAATTTGATTTAAATGATTTTTTCCTAAAAACCAATTAAACGCTGTTTTCATTTTCTTTTTATATTCTGGAGTTTTAAAAGCTTGGTAAAAAGCATTTAAAGTCTGAATCGTGTAAGTTACATCAATTGGCTGTTCTCCATATTCCTGTGGTTCAGATCCTTTGTGATACCAGCTTTGATTGGAAATAGCTTTAAAATTACCATCAACAAAAGTTTTTGACATTAAAAAGTCTAATGAATCTAAAGCTACTTTTTTGTAAACCGGTTTATTGGTCACTAAATAAGCGTATAACATTGATTCTGGAAGAATTCCGTTTCCGTATGTTAAATAGTTTTCAAACCATTGCCAGTCTTCAGAAGCGGTATCTTCATAATTAGAAAGCAGTTTCGCATTTAATTTATTGATAATAGCCGCAACATATAAATTTGGAATGGCATTATGATACAGATACAAGCCTTTTGTAGCGAAACCAATAGAACGCGGAGACTGAATATTTTCTGCCCATTTTAGTGAATTCAGGAAGCAGTTTGATGCTTTTTTAGAAATATTCTCAGGAAGAATGTCGGCATTTGCAACTACTGTTCCTAAAGCCCAGATAGCTCTTGCGTTTGAATCTTCCAGATTAACTTCGGCATTTTGCTCAACGTGTTCACGATATTCCTTATCGACGTAATTAATGAAGTTTCCTTTCGGTTTCTGGCATCTTTCGATAAAATCCAGGTAAATTAAAATATAAGGAAGATCATCTTTATCTTTTGTTAGTTTATAATGCATACAAAAGGCAATCAAAGCACGTGCATTATCATCTAAAGTATAACCCGATTCTAAATCTGGAACTGAAATTTTACTAAACTGAATGATACCAAGATCTGTCGTTAATTTTTTGATATGTCGTAACTGAATATCCGGATAGCTGTATTTAATATCAGCTGGATTTTCAATTAGTTTTTTATATGTATTTATGTGTGTTAATCCTGCATTTTCCCAAGATGAAGCTCTCATTTTAGTTAAAGCCTGAATTGCCATTCCGTGTCTAAGATTTTCGTCGGCAATTAGTTTTAAAGTTGCTTCTGCAAATTGATCGACATCTCCAATATCAACTAGAACACCGCAGTCTTCGGTTAAAACTTCTCTGGTATGCGGAATTTTAGATGCCACCATTGGGCATGCACAACTCATGGCATAAGCAAAGGTACCGCTTACGGCCTGGTTTGGATCTTTAGATGTAAACAAATAAATATCAGTAGCTTTTAAATATTCTAAAAGCTCATCAG
The DNA here is from genome assembly GCF_024171645.1 of Flavobacterium sp. HSC-32F16. Lineage (GTDB taxonomy): Bacteria > Bacteroidota > Bacteroidia > Flavobacteriales > Flavobacteriaceae > Flavobacterium. Next base: position 190,238 of record NZ_JALKAC010000007.1, read on the forward strand.
TATCTAAATATTGGTTAATGAAACGAACATTTTTGCGTAAATCCAATTCATCAACAAGCGCTTCCAGTTTATCGCGATAAGCGTCAACGCCTTCTTTAATTAAATTTGGATGTGTTTTGCCAATGATTAAATACAAAACGTCTGGTTCTTTTTTAACGATTTTTGCCAAAGCCTGCAAACCGGTTTCGATGTTTTTTCCTTCACCCAAAAGTCCGAAAGTCGACAATACAATTTTGTTTTGAATATCGAATTTTGCTTTTGCCTGTTCTGGAGCTTCATAAATTACAATATGAGTTCCGTGTGGTACACAAGTAATTATTTCTTCATTGATATCATAGTGCTGCATCAAAATTTCTTTTGATTGGTTAGTCATTACAAAAACAGAATTACTGTAGCTTAGAAGTAATTTTACAAAAGTTTTCAATTCGTTATTCGGGTTTTGAATAACACTGTGAAAAGTATAGGTTACCGGTTTTTTTATAGTATTTAAAAAATCTAATAAATGATCTCCGTAGCTGCCTCCAAATAAACCAAATTCATGCTGAATGTGCACTAATTTTACATTTTCATCCTGATTGATTTCCTCGGCAACTTTTGTGTATTCGGCTCTTTCTTTGGTATTTAATGTAAAGGCTTGTGTTGGGTTTGCTTTTGGTTCATTGACCAATTCGCAAATTTCACAAGTTATCGATTTACCAAAAACATTGGTAATTCCTTTTATTGTATCTTGGGTATAAGTTGCGATACCACATTGTGTTGGAGGAAATGTAGAAAGAAAAACAATTTTCGATTTATTTGATATCTTCTTCATGGGAGTTCTGTTTTAGTTCTGTTAATAAGTCGTTAAGGTTCAGAGAGGCTGCCGCAATCTTGTCATCGGCGGCACCGTAATAAATATATAATAGGTCATCAAAAATGGCTGTTCCCGTGGGGAAAACAACATAATTTACATACCCGTGTCTTTCGTAATATTCTGATGGCGTAATAATAGGTTTTGCTAAACGTCCTATTACTTTGCTTGGATCATTAAGATCCAGTAAAGCGGCGCAGGCATGATAAACAAGACCTTTTTCACGTCTTTCGGCAGCATGATAAATCAACAGCCATCCTTCTTTAGTTTCAATTGGCGGAGCGCCTGGTCCAATATGACTTGTTTCATGATCATATTTGGGTTCCATAATAATATAATCCGGCAGGTTTTTTAAATACTCTTTCCAAAAATCTACCGTCAGCTCTTTTTTCTTCTCAAATGAAACAATTTGAATAGAAGGAAATAAGCGGTGTAAAGCCACAAATTTTCCGTTTATTTTTTTTGGAAAAAGAACTACATTTTTATCCCACACTAATAAATTTTCCTTCATTGTTTCGCTCAAAGGATAATTTCTGGCGGTATTAAAAGCTAATATGCTGGCAATACTTGGGTTTTGTAAGTGTTTGCGAATCAAATTAGTGAATTCATTTAAAATGAATTTTGGTGTTATAATTCCTTTCTTTTTAAAAGAAGTCAAATCTTTTGATGTTGCAATAGCTCCACACGCATTAAGGCCGTCATATGTTACATATGTCATATAGAAGGTATCGCCAATTTTTGTAATTCTTGGATCTTCTACACCATGAATTTCATAAATATATTCGGGTACAAAAATGGGTTCAGTATGACGTTCTGCTAAAGTTACAGGGCCTTCGAAACGGCAATAACCAATAGTTGAAAAATTACCTCTTTTAGCAGCTCTGTAAAACATATGAACGCTGTTTCCATCTTGATATATCGCAGGATTTAAAACACCTAATTCTTCAAAAGGGCGTTCTGTTTTCTCTAAAATAACACCCAGTTTTGCTGCTAAAGTGTTTTGATTAATCACTGCTTCCATACCTAAATTTCTATAGGTTAAAATTACCTTGGGAAAAGACCGGGAATTAACTCAATCGATCAAAAAATTAACTCTAAAGCATTTACATGGGAATTGTATAAGGTTCAAATTGAAATTCTGGAAAAGGCCGATAAATTTATGATTTGTAGTTGATTGCGCTAAAAAATATCGCATTTGAGTTAATCGTTTTTGTAAGTAAACTGGAACTTTGAGAAACAAACAAATCAGACTTTCAAAAAAGTCATATTTTTTAATTTAAATTACACTATTATGTTACGATGGACAGTCACTTTCATAATTCTAGCTATAGTAGCCGGAATTTTTGGTTTTGGAGGAATTGCCGCTGGAGCCGCTAGTATCGCAAAAATCTTATTCTTTATATTCTTAGTTTTGTTTATTATCTCATTAATAAGCGGCAGAAGCAGAGTTTAGATTTAAATTTTAATCGAAAAAAAGCGAAATTAACTATTGAATGTTGATTTCGCTTTTTTTTTGCTTCAGGTTTCAGGTTGAAATGAACTTAAATTTATTTTTAATGTCTGGTATAAAACTTCTTGGTTACATATGCAATGGGAAGGCCAATACAGAATATCAAAATTAATATAGAAAGCAATAAAGGGAAATCAAATTGTTTTGCAGGAAGCTCTGGAAACACAATAGGCAGTACGATAAGATTCATTACAATCCAAACGAAGATACCATATATAATTCCCGACAGTAAAAAGTTTTGCCGAAGAAATGGAAGATAAGGATATATTTTAAAATAAATGTAAGCAAAAAGAAAAGCAATAAAGTAATGAAGCAGCAAACCATAAAGAGCCATTTGCGATCCGTTGGTGTAAGCTTCCTTTTTAAACATACCGCTCGCAATAGATTGTAGAATTTTTACCGCGGTTGTTTGATGTAATATAACTGAATAAATTAAAATTGCTGCCAAAATATCCAGCGTACCGGATAAAAAACCAGAGTATAAAATAGTTTTAGATTTTGATCTCATTAATTTAGCCTTTAGTTATATACTTAAAAATATGATTTAATTGATGCGTATGCCTTTGAGTGTGAACTAATGCGAAATCAATCCATTCGTACATCGTAAATGTATCAAAACCCGGAACCTGAAAATCTAAACAAGTCAGCGTTAAATCGTACTTTTCGGCACAATCCAATAATTCTGATTCGATTTTGTGCAGTTTCCTATTTAAATCATTTTTGATATATTCTTTTTTTTCGGGTATAAGAAAAACGGGTGCGTCCATTTTTATATCGAAGTTTAAAAAAAGACCTTCAATATCTTTGATTTTTTCGTCGGGTTTTCGGGTGGTTTGTTCCGTTTTTCCTGCAAACAATTCCGGAAATCCAGAGGAGGCCAGAATAATATGCTGTGTTACTTGTCCGGCCGTCCAGCTTCCCTGATACGGAACAAGATTCAATTCGTCTTCAGAAAATCTGGAAATTGATTCATTTAATTTTTTGAATGTTTCAACAATATCATTTGCAGCTTCAGTTTTCATATTATTGATTTCTTAAATGGATTATTATACAGATGTTATCCACCAGACATTTCCAAACGGATCTGTTACACCGCAGGTTCTTCCATAATCCTGATCGCTTAATCCCATTAAAGAAACGGCTCCGTTTTCTAAAGCTTTTTTATAGGTTTCATCGGCATTGGGTACGTAGACAAATAAGTTTGAGGTTTGTTTTGCCCAGTCTGTAATTTCATCAGTAATCATTATAGTGCTTCCGTTTAAGGTAATTTCGGCATGCATAATAGTTCCGTCTTCACGTAATGATTTTGTATTGGTTTCAGTTGCTCCAAAAACTTTTTTGGTAAAGTCAATGAATTTTGATGCACCTTGTAAAATCAAATACGGCATTATGGTTTGATGTTCTGCAGGAATATTCATTTTTTGATATTTTAAAAATTAGGATTTTAAAATTACGAAATTTTGTTTTAATATTTTGTAAATCAGTAAATTATGTTTAAGGGAGTGCTTCACATTGAAAACCGTGCGAATTTAGAAGTTCTATTATTTTCTGATTTGGAATAGAAGAGCCATGAACTCTAAGGATTTTATCACAATCTTCGAGATCAAAATTCACAATGCTGTTTGGGAAATGTTCAAGAAGTTTCCCAAGAATCATTATAGATTCTTCGACTTCCTGAACATTGGTTTTGAAAACTTCTATCATCGTTTTAGAGATTTACAAAGCGATATTTTTGTATCGCTCTATTTTATGATAATAGATATAAGAAATTGCCAGAATCACTAAGAAAATCAACGGAAAGAAACTTTGAAAATTGATTCCGTCCACAGCAAAATGACTAATTGAAGCAAATATAAAATCGAAACCAAATCCAGCATAAGCCCATTCCTTTACATTTTTGGGAACCTGAGGAATTACTAATGCTAAGACTCCTAAAATTTTGAAAACGACTAAAGCAACCCCAAAATATTCAGGATAACCTAAATGTCTGATTCCTTCTTTAGCCATTTCTGATTGAGAAGTTAAAGCCGGCATAACGCCTTCAAATAGAAAAATAATAATTGTTGTAATCCAAAAAATAATTTTTGCTTTTTTCATCGGGTATTTTTTAAAAGGTTATTAGTTAATGTATTACAAATCTAATAATGTTTTCCTTTTAATGAAATATACATTTAAGACTATTTTAGGGGCATTTTGGACAAGTTGCTTGTTAGTTGTTAGTTGTTAGTTGTTAGTTGTTAGTATTGAACTTATCTTACTATTTGTCATCCTTCGTTTCTCAGGATGACAAAAAAACAATAAAAACACCTTTGCCAAAATTTCAAACTTTGACAAAGGTTTACAATAATATTTTGGAATTTGAATTTTAAAAAAAAATGCAATTTAAGGAAGTTGATAATTTGTAATCAAAAACAAATCCTCAAAACCCAATCTGGTATAAATCCCTTTTCCTAAAGCAGAAGCTTGCAACTGTGCATATTCACAATCCGCATCAATCGCTTCATTGATCGCAAATTTCATGATTTCTTCTGCGAAACCTCTTTTGCGCATTTCAGGAATAACGCCGACACCATGAATTCCCATTGTTTTGTCGGTTTGGAAAAGCGTAAGCGTGCCAATTGGTTTTTCTTCAAAATGAACTAAATAGAATTTTACATTCTCATAATTAGAAACCAATGTTTCTTTACTGATTACATAACTGAAAGACAACGGATAAATATCAGACCAGGTTTTGGCATCTTCTTCATTTAAAACTCTTCTAAAAGTAAGTTTGTTTTGAAGCGGTAATTTTTTATTTAATTTTAAAAACATAGCCATCAGCTGAATTCGGATATTAAACCCGTTTTTTTCAAAAATTTCATTTGAATTACTTCCAAAAATATCCCAATACGGAACAACCAAACCTCGATTTTGGTTCATAGTTTCCAAAATCTGCGGCAAATTTTCTTCCGTAATATCTTCCCGAAACCATAATCTATTTGGCCAGCCTGAATTTTTGATCTGACTGAATTCTAAGAAATCATTTTTGTGATAAGAAAGGAGAGGAGTGGCAACAGTTTTCCAAAGTGTGGTAAGATTGTCAATATTGTTTTTGATGAGGTCTATTTTGGTCATTGTAATATTGAATTTGAATTATAAAGCAAAGATAAATCTGGTCTTTTAGAAAAACCTTTACATATGTTGATTTACAAATCTTTTTCCAGACTTTTTCTGATTCGGCTTAACTGGGTTGGCGTAATTCCTAAATGCGAAGCAATATGCAATAACGGCACACGATCCGCAATACTTGGATGTTTCTCTAAAAGACTGACATATCTTTCGGTTGCGTTCTGCATGACCAAAGCGACTTCTCTTTGTTCTTTATCAATAATCCAGTTTTTCTCTAAATGAGCAATATAAAAATTTTTAAGATCATCATTTTGGTAAATCAGCTCCATATATTTTTTATAGTTGATGTTGATTACAATGGAATCTTCCAAAGCTTCAATCGTAAAATTAGAAGGAGATTGTAACATCAGTGAAACTTTAGAACCTGCAAAATAATTTTCAAGAAAAAGGTTTTTGTTATAAAAATTTCCCTGCTGGTCTGTTATAAAAGCTCTTAAAACACCTTTCGCAACGAAATGAAGATTTTTAGCGATTTCTCCATTTTGTAATAAGGTTTCTCCTTTTTTTAGGGTTTGAAATTGGGCTATGTTTTCAATCAATTTCCAAGACTGATCAGAAAGTGGATAGTAACTTTCGATAGTTTGTTTTAATTGATTGAGGTATATTTCTTTATTGAAATTCATAGATTGTTTTGGTTTTGCCACGAAGGCGCTAAGGCACAAAGTTTACTGCCGCGAATTTCACGAATTTTCGCGAATTACTTATGAATATTTTAAATAATAGAAATTAGTGAAAATTAGTGAAATTCGCGACAAACTTTAAAAAAACTTAGTGCCTTCACGATAAATAAAAAACCGCCAAAAACTCAGAAGCTTTTAGCGGTTTAATAAAAAAGAATATTATACTTTTTCGGTACAATTTTGTATTGTTTTTAAGTTTAATCAGCATAATGATAAATACTTCTTTTAACTGTATTATTTATTTTTTCAAGAGTTACTTCCGTCAGACCGCCTGGATAATTCATAGAAATTACCACTTTATCTTTGGTGATTTTATAATCAATTGAGATTAATCCGTTTTGATTTACTTCAACAGATTTGCTTTCGTTTGGAATAGTGCTTAAAAAATAATTCGATTCTTCGATTTCTTTATTTTTGATGATATTTTGATATACTTCATCAAGATTGGTATCCTGTATTATACATTCTCTTCCGTCTCCCATTTCGACTTCGATATCCTTACAATCTTCTTTTGGTACTGTCTTTTTTTCTTCTTTTACAGTTGCAATTGCTGCAGGTTTTTCAATTGGTTTTGATTCTTCATTATTGCTTTGCTTGCAATTTGTAAATAGTAAAGCTAAAAGCGCAATACTTGCAATTTTTTTCATGTTTTTTGATTTATTTAAATGATGGTTTTACTGCAAAGGCACTAAGTCACAAAGTTTTTTGCCACTAATTCCGCGAATTTACACAAATTTTATTGAGCATTAACTTGCTTATTGGTAATAAGTATATTCGATTTTCACTATCCTGTTAGTTTTATCTTTTGTAAAATTATAACTGCTTACCAAGTTGTATTCATTTAAAAAGAAAGTTCCAAATAATTTGAAATTGTCTTTCTGATCTTCAGATTCTGCATCTGAATAATATTTTTCAAATGTTTTATCATCTTTTTTCTCTAGCTTGGATTTTCTAAATTGTAGTACTTTTTCATCTTGATAAGAAGTATATTTATGAATAAAAGGGAAAACATTCTTTTTAGTGCTGCAGTTTTTTGTCCAGAGTACATTATTTATGTAAAGTAAATTACAATCGTTTTCTATTTTCTCTTCTGCAAAAGTATTCATATGCGAAGACTTATTATCACTCATTAAAATGTATGATTTTTTTAATAATACACCATTTTCAAGCCAATTAACTTCTGTTTCATTTGCATCACCAAAACTTCCAGAAAATATCATTTTGCCATCATCATAATTTATTGAAGATAATACTCTGTCATCTGACATAATTTTAATAAGTAAGTCGTCTTTGTAGATATAATTTGTTTTGCGTTCTTCTTTTTTATCATAATTAGTTGTTGTTATAGGTAAACCATTTTCGTTGAGTAATATGGTTCTCAAGCGGGTTTCTTTTCCATTCTCAACCAAATATGAATTAATCGTTTTTATCTTAGCATTTGATTGTTTAAATAAAATTACATCATCATCTTTCAATTTATTAATTGGAAAAATATACTTACTTAATACCGCCTTCATTACTTCTTTAGATTTTGAAGTAATTTTATTTTTGTTTTCCAGTATGGCAACTTCTTTTTTGTACTTGATTGCATTAAGATTATAGGATGACTCTTTATTTACTCCAATATTTTTTGATACAAATTCAGTTGCCATTCTTGTTCCTTCCTGTACTTCTATGTTATCACCTAATTTTCCACTCCAATAAGCAAAAGCTTGATAAGAATCTCCATCACTACTGATATCTAATGTTTTTTTGTTTTCAAAAATTACATAGCTATATCTGTGAATTTTTATTATTTCTAATTCATCTTTGGCAAAATTTCTTCTTAATTCTGCTTCTTCGGAATTATTATTACTGGCATAGTCTACATCACTTTGTCCTGAATATTTGTTTACATCAACTAAAAAAACATATCTTTTGCCTTTGTATATGTGTAAAGTGTCAATTTCTGTAGCCGCCATTTTTGGCATAGCTTCTTGAATCATTTCAATTTGTGCATTGTCATTTGCTTTGGATTTTGTTTTCTTTTGTTGCTTTTTTTGAGAAAAAGCCTGAAATGATAAAGTTAAAATGATGATGATGCTTAGTAAATGTTTCATTCTGTATTACTTATATGATTAAGGTGTTTTTATTCTTGCAAATGTAATTATTTATTTATATAAGTAAAATATTTCTTACGGTTTTTAATTTTATTGAATTCTTTTAAAAAAAACTTAGAACCCTGGCATCTTCGTGGCAAAACTAAAAAACGCCATGAAACCCAAAGGTCTCACAGCGTTTTCATCTCAAAAAATAAATAATTAACGGGTAATTAGCGGGTATTATTTCCAGCCTCCGCCTAGAGCGCGGTACAAGTCTGTATTGGCTGTAAGTTGTTGTCTTTTTAAATCTGCTAATTCTAATTCGCTTTGCAATAAATTAGCTTGCGCCGTTAGAACTTCAAGATATTCTGCCATACCATTTTTGAATAAAAGGTTGGCATTTTTAATTGCTTGCTGCAATGTTTTTACCTTTTCTTTCAAAAAAGTTTCTTGCTGCTGTAATTTCTCCACTTTAACTAAAGCGTCAGAAACTTCGCTTACGGCAACCAAAACGGATTGTCTAAAGCTTAAAACCGCTTTTTCTCTTTCCGCGACAGCGATATTATATTGCGTTCTGACTCTTTTGTTGTTCAAAAGCGGTTGAGTTAAACCTCCCGCAACAGTTCCGAATAATGAAGCCGGAATGTTGAACCAATTGCTGGTTTCAAAAGAGTTTAAGCCGCCTTGCGCCGTGATTCTTAAAGCTGGATATAAATCTGCTTTTGTGATTCCTACGTTTGCATTTGCTGCTTTAAGAGCCAATTCGGCACTTTTTACATCTGGTCTTCTGCTTACTAAGGCAGATGGAATTCCGATTGCCGTATTATGATTTACTTCAAGTGCGCTTAACTTAACTGATCTCTCTTTAGAATTCGGAAAAGAACCCGTTAAAACACTCAAAGCGTTTTCCTGAATCGCAATATTTTGTTCCAATAACGGAATCAATTGCGCTGAGTTCAATTTCTGTGCTTCAGATTGTTGAATTGCCAAAGTGGTTACCTGACCAGCATCGTATTTTAATTTGATAATATTGGTTGTACTATCATTTAAACGAAGATTTTGTCTGGCAATATCCAATTGCGCATCCAGCATCAAAAGATTGTAATATCCTCTCGAAACATTCGCAACAATATTTGTCTGCAATGCTTTTTTTACTTCTTCAGACTGAAGATATCCTGCGTAAGCCCCTTTCTTTTGGTTTCTGATCTTTCCCCAAATATCAGCTTCCCAAGAAAGTGAAGCTCCGGCAGAATAATCGTCGATATGTTTCGCACCAATTGCCTGATTTAAGTTTAATCCTGTAAAACTATTGTCAGACGGATTGCTTGTACTTGCGTTTACAAATAAATTAACCTGAGGCACATTTCCCCATTTTGACTGAGTAAAACGGTATTGTGCAATTTCAATGTTTTTTTCAGCAATCTGAAGGTCGTTGTTTCTCGCAACAGCGCTGTCGATCAATTTGATAATATCTTTTTCAGTAAAGAAGTTTTTCCACTCCACATCGGCAATATTTGTTGTATCACTCGAAACCGATGCATTCCTGAAATTCTCAGGAAATGCATCTTTTGGAGTTTCAATATCCTTCGAAACTTTACAGGATATTAAGGTCGTGATCAGAATGGCGAAGGTCACGATTTTGGTTATATGATTTTTCATTCTTTCTTTTATTAAATTTCTGTACAAGTATCTTTTCTTGTTTCTAGATCTTTTGAGATTCTGTACGATATATAAGCAATGCCAATTATTATGGCTACTAAAGCTGTGGTTATATAGTTTTCCATTGATTATTTTTCTTCTTCGTTATGAATTACGGCAACTGGTTTTCCAGAAACCTTTTCTTGTAAATGCTGGAAGATGATGAATAAAACAGGAATGATAAACAAACCTAGAATTACTCCTGAAATCATACCTCCGGCGGCACCAATACTAATAGAATGGTTACCTTGAGCTGATGGTCCTTTGGCGCTCATCATTGGCACTAAACCAACAATAAAGGCAAGAGACGTCATGATAATTGGTCGCAAACGTAATTTGGCTGCATCGATTGAAGCTTTAACTAATGCCATTCCTGATTTTCTTTTTTGTACCGCAAATTCCACAATTAAGATGGCATTTTTGGCGAGCAATCCGATCAGCATGACAAGAGCAACTTGTACGTAAATGTTGTTTTCGATTCCAGTTAAACCAATAGCAACGAATACTCCAAAAATACCTGCAGGGATCGATAAAATAACCGCTAGAGGAAGGATATAACTCTCATACTGTGCAGCAAGTAGGAAATAAATGAATATCAAACACAGTAAGAAAATTGTAGCCGATTGCCCTCCGGAAGAAATCTCCTCACGAGTCTGGCCCGAGAATTCAAACCCGTAACCTGCAGGTAATTGTTGTGCTGCTACTTCTTCAATTGCTTTAATGGCGTCTCCAGAACTAAAGCCAGGTTTCGGAATCGCATTAATAGAAATTGAGTTAAATAAATTGTATCGTGAAGCGGTTTCAGAACCATAAATACGAGTTAGTTTTACTAAAGTATTTATTGGCACCATTTCGCCCGTTTTGTTTTTTACAAAAACTCTGTCAATTGCTGTTGGATCTGCTCGGTCTTGGATATCAGCCTGAACAACAACTCGGTAATATTTACCAAATCGGTTGAAATCTGAAGCCTGTGCGCTACCAAAATAAGCCTGCATTGTTTGTAAAATGTCTTTTACATTAACACCCAATTGATTTGCTTTTTCGTCATTAACTTCCAATTGCAATTGTGGATAATCTGCTTTGAAAGAAGTAAAGGCAACTGCAATTTCCGGACGTTTCATTAATTCACCGATAAAGTTTTGAGAGATTCCGCTGAATTTATCCAGTTTTCCGCCCGTTTTATCTTGCAGAACTAAATCCAAAGCCTCAACGTTACTAAATCCAGGAACAGTTGGGAAACTGAATACGAAGAAGCTTCCGCCAGAAATAGCGCCCAGTTTACCGCGAACCTGATTCATGATTTCGTCAATGTTTTTTACTTCTCCTCGTTCTTCGTTTGGTTTAAGCAATACGAATACAACCGCAGAAGATGGACTTGTAGAATTCGTCAATAAGTTGAAACCTGAAATCGCTGTTACGAATCTTGAAGCATCTAAACCTCTTAATGTATTTTCAGCATCGGTCATTACTTTTTGAGTTCCGTCTAATGATGTTCCAGATGGAGTGTTTACTGCAATCGCAATAAATCCTTGATCTTCTGTTGGAATAAACCCTGCAGGAGTTGTTTTAACCATTACAACAGTTGCCACAACAATTAAAGCTAATCCGCCTAAACTCAACCATTTTCTTCTGATTAAGAATTTAAGTCCGCCTACGTAACGATTTGTTAAAGATTCAAAACTGCTGTTGAAAGCGGTAAAGAATTTCTCTTTAAATCCTTTTTTCACATAAGGCGCATCGTGATCGTGAGCTCCGTGATTATCTTTTAAGAATAATGCGGCAAGCGCCGGACTCAATGTTAAAGCATTTACTGCCGAAATTACAATTGCAATTGCCATCGTAAAGGCAAACTGACGATAGAAAACTCCTGTTGAGCCTTCCATAAAACCAACCGGCAGGAATACAGCAGCCATTACCAGCGTAATCGAGATAATAGCACCCGTTATTTCGTGCATTGCTTCATGGGTTGCGATTTTTGGAGACAAGCGTTTGTGCTCCATTTTCGCATGCACCGCTTCGACTACCACAATGGCATCATCGACCACAATACCAATCGCCAGAATTAATGCGAAAAGTGTTAAAAGGTTGATCGAAAATCCGAATAACTGCATGAAGAAGAACGTTCCTAAAATTGCTACAGGTACAGCAATAGCCGGGATTAATGTTGATCTAAAATCTTGCAAGAAGATAAATACCACAATAAAAACCAGTATAAAAGCTTCTAATAATGTATGCTCAACTTGTTCAATAGATTGGTCAAGAGATACTTTTGTACTATAGAAAATATTGTGTTTGATACCTTTAGGAAAATCTTTAGAAGCCTTTTCCATCATTTTGTTAATGGCAATCTGAATATCATTTGAGTTTGATCCAGCTAACTGAATAACTCCAATTACAATTCCTTTTTTACCATTTAAACGCGTTAAACTGTTGTAAGAGTAAGCACCCAATTCAACTCTAGCTACATCTTTTAAATGAAGAACAGAACCATCAGGATTAGAACGAATGGCAATGTTTTGATAATCTTCTGGTTTAGTAAGTTTTCCTTTGTATTTAATTACATATTCAAAAACTTCTTTACTTCTTTCCCCAAATTTACCTGGCGCAGCTTCCAAACTTTTATCTTGAATTGCTGCCATAACTTCATTTGGCGTTACTTTATAAGTTGACATTTGTGTTGGATTCAACCATACACGCATAGAGTAATCTTTTACACCACCAAAAATACTGGCAGAACCTACACCCGGAATACGTTTTAGTTCCGGAATAATATTAATCTGCGCATAGTTGGCAACAAAAGTTTGATCGTATTTCGTTTCATCCTCTGTGTACATACCAATTGCCATGATGAAACTATTTTGTTGTTTCGCCGTAACAATACCTTGCTGTACAACCTCGGCAGGCAATTGACTGGTTGCCTGAGCAACACGATTTTGCACGTTTACCGCTGCTTGATCGGCATCTGTTCCTAATTTAAAGAAAACAGTAATCGCCAAAGTACCGTCGTTACTTGCTGTAGAACTCATATAAGTCATGTTTTCTACACCATTTATAGATTCTTCGATAGAAGGTGCCACAGAACGTAAAACCGTTTCTGCGTTGGCTCCCGGATATACCGCCGTTACCAAAACCGATGGAGGCGCAATATCAGGAAACTGTTGTAAAGGCAGTTTAGTTAAACCCAATACTCCCAGAATTACCAATAAAATGGAAATTACGGTTGCCAGTACAGGTCTTTGTATAAATATTTTGAACATTATTTCTTCTGATTATTTTTTATTAGTTACTTCGGCAACTTTAGTTGATTTTTCTGGCTGAATCGCTTGTCCATCCTGAAGTTTGTCAATACCGCTTATCACGATTTGATCACCAGATTTTACGCCGTCTTTAATTAAATAGTTCGTCCCGCTTTTACCCACAACTGTAATAGGCATTTTAGTCACTTTGTTGTCTTTACCTACAGTGAAAACAAATATTTTATCCTGCATTTCTATTGTAGCAGCTTGCGGTACTAAAATCGCATCGTCGTGGTTTAATCCTAAACGAATTCTTCCTGTGTTTCCAGAACGTAGAATTCCGTTTGCATTTGGAAAAGTCGCTCTAATCGTGATTGCTCCCGTAGTTTTATCAAACTGACCGTCAACCATATCGATTTTTCCAGTTTTTGGATAAGCGCTGTTATCAGCCAAAATCAAAGTAACAGGAGGAAGTTTTTTAATTTTATCACCTAATGAACTTCCAGCGTATTGTTCTTTAAAGTGAATGAAATCTGTTTCACCTAAAGAGAAATAAGCAAACACTTCATGAACATCAGATAAAGTGGTAAGCGCTTCAACATCAGAAGCAGAAACTAAACTTCCTTGTTTTTTAGGTAGTCTTCCAATGTAACCACTTACTGGAGCCGTAACATTGGTGTAACCTAAATTAATTTTAGCAGAACCTACCATTGCTTTTGCCTGTTCGATATTTGCAGCAGCAATTTTTTGTGAAGCTTTAGCAGTTTTTAATTGATAATCAGAAACTACTTTGTTTTGAACTAGCGGCGTTAATTTATCTACTTCTAAATTCGCGTTAATCAAAGCGGCTTCTGCAGCGTGAAGACTTGCCAAAGCATTGTTTAACTGCTCGCGAAACGGGCGCTCATTGATTTTGAATAAAGTTTGTCCTTTGGTTACATAAGCACCTTCGTCAACAAAAATTCTGTCAAGGTTTCCGCTTACTTGTGGTCGAATTTCAACATCTACAGTTCCTTGGATAGCCGCTGGATATTCAGCATCAGTAGTTGTATTTGCACTTGTTATAGCCAACACAGGTAAAATTGGCGGTGGTGGAGCAGTAGGCGCCTGATTTTTGTCGCCACAGCCGCTTAATACTAAAGCCAGAATAAAACTGGTTATAATTACATTTTTCATTTTCATATTGGTTTTAATTGGTTGAACATTTTCTCGGATTAAATTCATAGGTATTCTGGCATTCTCGGGATTCATATTTAATAAAATTAAATTATCTAACGTTGTTAAGTAAATGTGCACAAACTTTCTTACTTTAAGCTTTTTCTATTTTATTCTAAAATCACTATTAAAATATTTAACGGTGTTAAGTAAAAGTCTAAAAAAAGGCTTTTATTACCTCGATTAAATTTTCTAACAGTGTTAAGTGTATGTTACAAAAAAAAGGATTTTATATTATCCAATTAAATTATTTTACACTGTTAAGTAAAAATTGAAAAAAAAATTATTGTATAGATTTGATGATACCGCCAATGGCATCTTTCAAAATTTGTGCATTTATTGTTTCTAAAATATCACTTTTATTAATGATGTTGATGGCAATTAAACCATGAATAACAGAAAAGAAAGTGAAATACTTTTGCTTTATGATATCCTGACTCGGATTGCTGTCTTTCATTACTTCAGCAATTACATGAGTGAATAATTTGTAAGGTCCCTCTTGAGCCGAACATCGCTGTGCGCAGCAGGTCATTTGAACACCAAACATCAACTGGTACATTTCAGTATTAGTAAAAGCGAAGTCCCAATAAGTCATCCACATGGCTTCTAATTGATCTTCGGGTTTTTCAAACTTATCTATTGCAATTTGCAATTCTTTAGTCAGTTTGACGAAACCTTTGCCAGTCAGTTCTTCTAATATTGCTTCTTTATTCGAGAAATATTCATAAATAATAGGAGCAGTATATTCTATCCTGTCGGCAATTTTACGCATACTCAAACCATTCCAGCCTTCTTCTTTTACGATATCATAAGCAGCGCCAAGGATGTTGTTCCTTGTCTCTTCTTTTTGTCTTAAAATTCGATCTTTGCTAGCCATTTTATTCGAGTATTAAATTGTTTAACACTGTTAGGCAAATGTATGGCGGTTTTTCTAATTATGAAATAAAATTATCATAATATTTTCTTATCGTGTCATAGATTGGTTTGAAAAACGTTGTGAAGCGTTTATTTTATTGACATTTTTTTTGATGTGATTTTTTTAAGGAGCAGACATTTTTTGGTTTTTCAAGACGTTTTGTCCTGCTCTTCACTATATCTTTTGCAGCGAACCCCGCTGCAAAAGGATGCCGTTTCGATCAGGGCTAGGTAAAAAAATATATTTTTCATTATAAAACAAAAAATATACACTTAAAACTGGACTGAAGTCCAGCTCTAAAATATTTTTCGAGTCTTTGGCTCTTTTTTTGTGCGATAAGCATAGGATTAAATTCCCTTTTTGAAAACCGTTGCCAAATAGTAAAGAAAATAAAATTCCAAAGGAATGATCTATATTGTAGAGCTGGACTTCAGTCCAGTTCAAAATGCAATAAAAAAATGACAAAACCAAAACCAAAAATCATCGCATAGATTTTTTTTGTAACATTACAACAAAAAAAATGAAAACGCTAACCATCCTAAAAACCACAATTGCAGTTTTATTTTTCCAGCAGACCTTTTCTCAGGAAACCAAAAAAGAAACCGCAGCACCGCAATACACAATCGAAAACTGTGTCAATCATTTCGAAATTGATAAAGCCGCTAAAACCAAAGTGGGATATCAATATTGGTTTGGAGATAAAAACTTCACTCAGGAAAATACTCTTAAAATGAGTATAGTAGAACCTGGAAAATCGACTCACGCACCGCATCATCATCCCGAAGAAGAATTTTTCTATATTCTGGAAGGTTCCGCTTCTTTTTTCTTAGACGGAAAAACGGTTGTCGTTGGTCCAAATACAAGTTTATACTGCCCGCCAAATGCCGAACATGGAATCAGCAATGCCGGAAATACCAATTTAAAATATTTGGTTATTAAGAAAGATTTGAGATAAATTATTTCTTGCTTTGAGGTTGATAATTTATGAAAAGGCATTTGAAATTATCTTTCAATGCTAATAAATGAATTGTATCTTTTTGATATTTTAAAATTTTATATTTTGAATCACATAATTCTAATATACTATCATTCTTTAAATATTTCCAGTAACCATCTTTTGCTTGACCGTCAAGAAGAATATGCCTTTCACCATTTGAAATATATCTAAATCACCATTTGGATGAAATTCCATGTAAAAACTAACTATTGAATTAGGATTAAATGTATTGCTGCTTACATAAGACCATTTTTTATCTGGATTTATAAGTAGGTATTCAAATTCACTTTTCTTACACGACGAAAAGGATACAGCAATAATTATGGGAAGTATTCTTTTTATCATTTCTAAGATTTATTAGCTTTAATTGTTGCTGAACATATAATTAAAGTCTTGAAATACTAATTTGATGCAGAAGTTAATTTTTTAGTTCTCAATTTTAGTTTTGGTAAAAATTATTATTTGATTTTTTACCAGATAATATATTCCAACACAAAGTAAAAAGAATATTATTTTCATCAACAAAGCAAGCAAATAATTAGACGGGTAAATATCTAAGTCATTATACATAGTCCAGAAACTGGGTAAATAATCACCATGAAATGAGATAACTATTATTACAAATCGTTCAATTGATATAATTAGGATAAAGCTAAATATAACTCTGAAAAAAATATTTTTACTGACTTTTTTAAGCCGCAGTAGTTGTGTAACAACAAACCATAAAATGGGTTGTAACCAAAATCCAACCCAATATTTCCCGAACATTCTGTTAGTCATACTGATTTGCTCCTCCAGATTACTTTCGACATAAAAAATACATAGTCCAATTATCCAGACCAAGAAATATACTACTCCAGCCGAAGAAATAAAATGAACCACTTCTTCATCTATTTTTGACAGTTTTGGGCTCTTTATAAAAATTGAAATTAGCAAATAGAGAATGGTATACAAACCAAATGCAATAAAAAAATCTACAGTTATAATTTGAAGAAGCAATCTAATGTTATCAATCATTAATTATTTTTTTTTAGGTTTGGTTTCATTAATCCCACCACAACCATAATCCATTCATTTCCTTAATTGCTGGTTTTAGATTTTCTACAGACCCAACACCTTGATCAACAGAATCTGGGCAGAATTTATACACTTCTTTAGCAAAAGAATCTAAATCCGAAGGTAATTTATCAAACTCTATATGAACCCAGTCTCTGCCACAACCAATTACTACTATACCGTATTTTGATTTCCATTCAGAGATTTTTGCTACTAAATCTGTATTTTCCAAACAATAGTTTATGCCATCGGTTCTTCTGTAACGAATAATGTCCAAATCATCTGTCCCTTTAATTACAGCAACACCTTTTTTATCGCCGTCTCCTTCAAATACAAAAATTAAATAACCATTATCTCTAAATTTACTTTTAAGTTTTTTAACAATTTCTACAGCCTTATCTTCTGTAGTTTCAGAATACGATCCATCATAAAATTTATCAGTTGAGACTTCACCTGTTTGCTGATCGATTTCAGGCAGTTTTTTTAAATCGTTTTGGGTAAGTTCTTTTAATTCTTGAAGTAAATCCGCTTCTGAGATTATGTTTTTCGCAGCTTCGGTTTTAGTTTGATTTTCTGACTGATCATTTTTTTTGCCACAGCTAGATAATAAAAAGAGTCCCAGAGCCGCAATTAGTAATTTTTGTTTCATGTTAGATCTTAGTTTAATTTGAATTTTTATTGGGATTCAAATATATTTAAATATTCTTACAAATAATTGGAGTTGCAGTTTTTAAAGGAATAATAAACAAAAAAAGACAGTCCTTCAATTCAATAAGAACTGCCCTTTAAGCAAACTTTCTTTAGTTTCTTCTCTGGTAATTTTTATTCTTTTACTTTTCGATTAAGATGAATAATAACAGGATTTCTACCGTCTAAATCTCTTTTATCACGACCCAATAAACCAATATCAGCAATATTTGGCGTTTGAGATTTCATTTCATGCGGACTTACATACGTATACATTCCGTAGCCGTGTCCGGAAACAATCCAGCCTTCTGTATTTTTTAAATCGGTGACATCAAAATCCTCAGAACGTTCTCCTATATAAACAGGACCAAATTCTTTTATAAGTTTTAGAGCTGCGCTTTCTAAATGGCGAATTTCCTCTGCATGTTCAAAAATGATATAGGTGCCGTTTTTAAACAAAACCCAATCCTGAAATTTTGGATTGATACTAAGTCTCACATGATACAGTAATTCTGTTTCTGCTATTTCTTGAACTTTTTGATGGTCAGCTTTCTGTTTCATAAAAAGAAAATTTAAAAGGAATACGATTGTTTTAAATCATTTATTTGGTGGTTTGGATGATGTGTTTAGAAAAAATCTACCCGTAAAAGTTTTAATTGTATTATTATAAGACATATTTACGATTCGTCCTATTTCAATAAAAGCACCTTTAAACCAAAGGTCTAAAGGTGCTTTTTCTAAATTTATATAAGTAAGATTAAGATGCTGTGTTACTTGGATCTTTTTTGCGGTAAAACCAATAAAATACTTGCGGTAAAACCGTTAGTGATAAAATCATACACGTTATTAATCCGCCCACAATCATAATAGCTAATGGTTTTTGTACTTCAGAACCCATTCCGGTTGATAATGCAGCAGGCAGTAATCCTAAAGATCCCATAAGGGCAATCATCACAATAGGACGAATTCTGCTGTGAATTCCCTCCGAAATAGCATCTCTTAAATGCATTCCGTTTCGCATATTTTCCCTAATCATTCCGATGAGGACAATACTGTCAATCGCGCTCACTCCAAAGAGAATAATAAATCCAATTCCCGCTGAGATTCCGAATACTGTTCCTGTTACCCAAAGCGACAGGAATCCGCCGATAAAAGCGTAAGGCATTGCGGTTACGGCAATCATAGTGTCTTTGAAATTTCCAAAGTTGAAATACAGCAGACATAAAATCAGTACCAAAACGACAGGAATAATCATTGCCAATTGTTTGGTTGCTCTTTCTTTACTTTCAAATTCTCCCGCCCATTTCATCACGTTTTCTTTCGGAAGTTTGACTTCGGCGGCTACTTTTTTCTGAGCTTCGTCAATTGTGCTTCCTAAATCTCGCCCTTCAATACTAAATCCTACAGCAATGTAACGGCTGTTTCCTTCACGGTAAATAAAGGTCGGACCCGTTTTATAATCTACCGTTGCAATTTCTTTTAACGGCACTTTTTTACCATTTAAGGTTGGAATAAGAATGCCTTCAATTTTTTCTTTAGAATCACGGTATTCTTTTTCAAAACGCAATGTGATATCAAATATCTTTTCGTCATCATAAAACTTGGTTGCTGCTTGTCCGCCAATTGTCATTCTGATTACGGCTTGCGCATCGGCAGTGGTAACAGCATAACGAGCCATTTTTTCGTCGTCAAGCTGAATTCTTAATTCGGGTAAACCAATATTTTTATAGACATTAATATCTTCAATTCCTTTTACATCTTTTATCGAATTGGCAACTTTTGCGGCCATTTCTTCCAATTGAAAAAGATCACTTCCAAATATCTTAATCGCCAGCGGACTTTTTACTCCGGCAACATATTCTTCGACATTATCCTGAATGGGCTGACTGAAACCAAAGGCAATTCCGGGATATACATCGAGTACTTTTTTGATTTCGGCAATTAATTCTTCTTTAGAAATATCGTGTTTCCATTCGTCTTTATGTTTTAATTCGATATGGAATTCAATATTAAAAAATCCTGTTGGATCTGTTCCGTCGTTTGGTCTTCCGGTTTGCGTCAATATAAATTTTACTTCTTCAAACTTCCTTATCTTGGCTTTCATTTCCTTAGTCAATCGCACCGATTCATCAAGATTGATGCTGTTTGGCAATGTCGCTCTTACATAAATAGCGCCTTCATTTAGTTTCGGAATAAACTCTGATCCGTAAAAAGCAAACCTTGCACAGCAAACCGCTAACAAAGCTAAAAAGGCATAAAAAGTAATTTTACGATGTTTGGTACTCCATTGAAACAGTTTAAAAAGGTTTTCTCTAAAGAAACGCGAAATCATATTTTCTTTCTCAACAATGTTTTTGGTCAGCATGACTTTACACATTGCAGGAACGTACGTAAGTGACAAAAGCAATGATCCTAATAGCGCATAACTTAATGTAAAGGCTAGGGGAGAGAACATTTTTCCTTCTACTTTCGTGAAAGAGAAAATAGGCATCAACGCGACAATCAAAATGATTAAGGCAAAGAAAATATAAGTCGCCACACTGCCGACACTTTTCTTGATCAATCCCATTTTACTCATACTGTTAAAGCGTTCCATTCCCACTTTGTGCGCTTTCTTTTCGAGCGAAACAAAGACCTGTTCGACAATAACGAGCGTTCCTTCGAGCAGTAATCCAAAATCTAAGGCACCCATCGAAATTAAATTCGCCGGCAATCCCTGAATTCTCAGCATCACAATGGCAAACAAAAACGAAAGCGGAATTACAGATGCCACAATCAACGATGTTCTCCAGTTGTAAAGAAAAATAAACACGATTAACGATACCAGTAAAATACCTTCAACAAGGTTTTTAGTAACGGTTTTTACGGTTGTATTTACCAATTCGGTACGATCAATAAACGGAACAATTTTTACATTATCGGGTAAAACTCTCTCGTTAAGTTCAGTTAAACGTTCTTTAAGTTTTTTGATCACTTCACCCGGATTTTCTCCGCGAAGCATGACTACAATTCCTTCTACAACATCATCGTTTCCGTCTAGACCTACTTGTCCTAATCTTGGTTTTGCCGAGATGGAAACTTCGGCTACGTGTTTTACTAAAACAGGAGCTCCGCCTTTGGTTTCGATTAAAATATTGCCAATATCTTCTACTTTATTGACTAACCCAACTCCACGAACGACATAAGCCTGATCGCCACGCTGAATTACATCTCCACCCACATTGATATTACTTTTCGAAACGGCTTCGTAAACATCTAGAGCCGAAAGATTGTAATTTTCTAACTGTGTTGGATTAATTTTGATTTCGAACATTTTTTCTTCACCACCAAAACTTACCACGTCGGCAACTCCGGGAACGGCAACCAATTCTCTTTCAATAACCCAATCCTGAATGGCCTGAATTTCCTTTATAGGCAAATCACTTTTAATAACATATCGGAATATCTCGCCGGTTGCGCCAGAAGGCGGATCGATTTCTGCATCGGCTCCTTCGGGAAGATCAAGTCCACCCATACGGTTTGAGGCATATTGCTGTGCGTAAAAATCTTCAACGCCATCATCAAATAATACGGTTACCACCGATAACCCAAAAAGCGAAATAGAACGTACTTCGGATTTTTTCGGAATCGTATTCATTTGTTTGGAAATAGGAAGTGTGATGAATTTCTCTACTTCTTCGGCACTTCTTCCCGGCCATTGTGTAATAATTCTTGCTCTTGTATTGGTTACATCGGGAAAGGCTTCAATTGGTGTGTGAATGTAACTCACGATACCGGCGACTAGTAATATAGCGGTCAGGAAAAAAACTATGAGGGAGTTTTTTAGCGAGAAAGCAACTAATCCTTGTACAAATTTTTTCATGTCTTGTATTGTGTTTATCCGTTTTGAGGATAATTAGTTTTTTAATCTTTCGTGAATCAAAAGTTGATTTTTGGTAATCACCATTTCGCCTTCTTTAACACCGTCTTTAAAATAAACCCAGTCGTTATTTTTAATTATCGGATTGATTTCTCTGGTTTCGATAGTGCAATCGTCTTTATAAATTAAAATATGATCGCGGTTGTTGTCAAAAATCACGGCTTTTGCAGGAACGGCTTCTAGCATATCTCCGCCCAGACTTTTATCAATAATAATATCGGCAGTCATTCCCGGTTTTAGTTTCAGGTTTTTGTTTTCCATTACAATTCTAGCTTTCAAAACGTGTTCGTCGGCATCAAAAACTTTGGACATCATTTTTATTTTTCCTTTAAAAATTTCTCCCGGATACGCCGGAGTTGTAACATCAACAGGCATATTTTCGGATACATTTTTTAAGTTACTCGTATACACATTCACCATAACCCAGATTTCTTTTAAGTCAGAAATCGTAAAAAGTGGTTCACTACCATCTGTAATCTGCATTCCCGGACTTATATTTTTGTCTACTATATAACCTTCTGTCGGCGCTTTAATTAGAAAAACAGATCTTTCACTGCTCGCGCTGAACATGGCCAGATTGGCTTTTACATTTTCAAGTGAAGATTTTAAAACATCCAGTTCGCTTTGAGCCTGCATTAAATCTTTTTGTGATGAAATTCCATCGTCAAACATTGATTTTATACCTTGTAAATTACGCTGTGCCACATTTATCTGCGATTGAAGCGATTTGCTTTCAGACTGCATGCTGTTTAATTCGGTACTTTTTATCTCGGCCAAAACTTGTCCTTTTCGAACATAATCGCCTAATGAGAAAGTAGTTTTGGTTATAATTCCTTCCACAAGACTGTTAAACTGAACCACATGATCGCCGTTGTACGTAATATTTCCGGTAAGATTTATCGATTCGCTCACAGAACGTTTTTGAATTGGTTCGATGGTGATTTTTTCTTTTAAATCTTTATCGATGCAAAACTTTTCTTCTTTCGTTTCTTTAACTTCTTCTTTTTTGCCACATCCGTAAACGAGCATTAACCCAAGAATTGGGAGTACAATATATTTCTTCATTTGTTTTTGTATTTGAAAATTAGATTTAGTTGATTTCCTGACCTGAGATATAGCGCAGTTCTTCCAGATTTTTATTCAAGTCCATTTTAGAATTCAGCAGGATTGATTTGTTGTCTAAATAAGCATCAACAAAATCAAGATATTCTAACATGCTGGTATTTTTTTGAAGGAAGTTTTTACGATACGCTTCCAGAAGTTTATCCAAATCTCCTTCATAATCAGCTTCGACGCTGTCGTACAATTTTTTGGTAACCAATAAATCCTCATAAGATTGTAATACTTCAGATTGTATGCTGATCGTTTTTTCTTCTGCCAATAATTTCCCTTGATCAATTGCCAGTTTTGCAGCTTTTATATTTCCCTGATTTCGATTAAAAAACGGAAGATCTAGCGAGAAACCAACACCCACAAAATCATTCATTAAACTCGCTCCACGGTCATAACTCACGCCAAGCGTAACATCTGGCGTTCGCATGGCTCTTTCGTATTTGTATTTGTTGTCGTTATAGTCATTTCCGAGTTTAAGCACTTTCATATCTGGTCGGTTTTCTACAGCCGAAGTCATTAGATTACCTAAATTGATGTTTTCGATATTTTTATTATCAGGAACAAAACCATCATTGGTAAGTTTGATATAATTTGTTGCCGGAAGATTCATTAAAACCTTAAGCTCTTTCTGCAACGAATTATTTTCCTTTTGCAAATCGGCTATTTCTTTTAAGAATTGAAGTTCAGTTGCTTTTAGCCTAATGTATTCGCCTTTACCAACATTACCTTGTTTTACCTGATTTCCGTAAGCTTTCAGCAAAGTCTGCATCGAGGAAAGCTGTTTTTTATAAATCGCTTCCTGCGCCTGATTGTGTTGCAGTTCCGTAAGATTGCCTCTAAATTCGATTTTCAGATTACGTAAAAAAGTTTTGAAGTATTCTTTGGCGATATCAACGCCTACTTTTTCCATCGCAATCATTTTTTTTCGCTTTCCTGCAGTCTGAACAAGCTGTTCCAGTTCTGCGTTGACTTGTGAAGTTCTTCCGAAATTGCCCCAAAGCGGAGGCAATTGCTGTGCAGTTGCATTGTTCCAAAGATTGATTTCGCCGATAGTCAGCGTAGGATTGGGCCATAATTTTGCCTGTATAACCTGTGCATCGGCAATATCGATGTTGAGTTTTTCAGAAATAAGAGAAATGTTCTTATCCAAAAACAAAGCCTCGGCCTGTGTTCTGGACAGCACAATTGTATCGTTTATGGCAGCAATCTGCGCCACACCTTTGTGCGATACAATAACGAGTAAGGTTAAAAGTAAACGTTTCAAATTAAGTAGTTTTAATGATGGCGCAAAGTTATTGGCGACATATTAGCCCTTAATTTGATGTGTGTTATAAGACGGTTAGAGTAACATTAGAAAACGATTAGAGTCTCGGAAATAGTAGCGTTACCGTTGTTCCTTTGTCTTTTTTGGATGCAATGCTAAAATCAATATTGTTTTGTTTGAAGATAATATTGGCCAACGAAAGTCCAACTCCGCTTCCTTTTATATCTTTCACATTTTTACCTCGATAAAAGGTTTGTTTAATAAAGATTAAATCGTCTTCGCTGATTCCGGTTCCGCGGTCTTCAATGACTATTTTAAGCTGATTGTTTTGTTCCAACAGACTTATTTTTATAGGATTTCCGTTAGAATATTTTACGGCATTTTCTATTATATTGTATAAAGCGATTTTGATTTCGTTGCTATTTCCTTTTATCGAAAGCAGTTTATCATTTACCACTTCCAAAACGATTTGTATCGGAGTATTTTTTAAGTCGTAAATAGCAGGCAATTGATCGTTAATATCCCAAACCAATTCATCAACCCTGAAAATTTCGTTAAGTTCTGTATTGTTTCGCAAGCCCGAAAGCATCATCAAAGTATTCATGGTGTCTTCGATTTGATAGACATTTTCTAATACTTTTTCAGACATTTCTTTGTATTCGGTACTTGATCTGTCCTTTTGAGCAAATACTTCTAAGTTTCCAGAAATAGCCGTTAAAGGCGTTTTAAATTCATGCGAAACATAATTGATAAAGTTTTTCTGAATGATAAAAGTATCCGATAAACGCGTAAACAAATTGTTATACGTTTCTACCAATTCCTGAATATCATCTTTGGTATTTGGAGAAACAATCTGGCGATCCAGCGACGAAGCCTGAATTTCGTTTACCTGATCGATAATATTTTTTATCGGACTGTAAGCGAGATTAGAAAGTACACGGCTCACAATATAAATCGTAATCAATCCGATGATTAAAACCATTATCATAATGATTTGTAATCGGTCGGTCATGGTTTTAAA
The DNA here is from genome assembly GCF_024171645.1 of Flavobacterium sp. HSC-32F16. Taxonomy (GTDB): domain Bacteria; phylum Bacteroidota; class Bacteroidia; order Flavobacteriales; family Flavobacteriaceae; genus Flavobacterium. Next base: position 215,649 of record NZ_JALKAC010000007.1, read on the forward strand.
TTCGACGTCGTTTTTCTTTACGAAAACTACAAAATCCCCTTGATTGTCATGGTAATAACTTCCAAAATAGAAATGATGTTTCGATTTAAAACTAAGCTTTCTGTTTTTCCGAATATAATCCAGTCTTTCTACATTGATATTGTTGTCGATCGTTTTGTCGCCATATACAATCTGATTTTTATTGTCGTATACACGCGTAATGATTTCAAGCGAATTTTCCCTGAATTGCTGTCCGATTAGCAAATGCTGATTTTCGGGCAGTTCATCTTTTTCGAGATAGAAAATGCCCGTCAGTAAACACGTTTTTTGAAGTTCGTTATATACAATTTTTTCCGAATAACTGTAGAAAGAAAAATACGTGATAAAGGAAGCAATGACAAAGACAACGCTAAACGTAAGAGACGATATTAAGGTAAACCTATTGCGTATTTTCATGATTCTTCTTTAAGCATATATCCCGTTCCTTTTATAGTATGGATAAATTTATGGTTTTGCTCAATTTTGTTTCTTAAATAAGAAATATAAACATCGACAACATTGGTGTTGTTATCGTAATTAATGCCCCAAACGGCATTTAATATTTGCGTTCTCGGAATTACTTTGTTTCTGTTTTCTAATAAATACAACAGCAATTTATATTCTCTTGGCGATAAATCGATTAGTTTATCATTTTCGGTAACCTTATGTTCTTCAGGATTTATGGTTAATGTTCCTAATTTGTATAAGGTTTCTACTTTGTCATAATTAAATTTTGTTCTTCGCGTAAGCGCGTTGACTCTCGAAATTAATTCCTTAAAATGAAACGGTTTTACCAAATAATCATCGGCTCCAGAATCTAAAGCATTTACTTTATCATCGGTATCGCTCAAAGCGCTTAACATCAAAACGGGCGTATGATTTTTTTTGAAACGCATTAGTTTTACCAACTGAATGCCGTCAATTCCCGGTAGCATAATATCCATTAAAATAATATCCCAAATATCTTGTTGGATGAGGTCTCTGGCAATCTCGCCCGTTTCGGCCAGATGCACCGTAAAGTTGTTTTCCTCCAAACCTTTTACTATAAATTCGCTGATGCGTTTATCATCTTCAATGAGTAAAACATTCATAAATGGTATATTATAATGGTTGTTGTTTTGACTAAAACGGAAATGTTTTAATCTTCTGATAAGTTGTTTTCAAAAAAATAAGGATTATCAAAAGTAACATTTATTTTTTTGAACCATATAAGTGCAGGGAAGTTATTGAAGTTTTTAATTGAATTGCCTCCAGCTTTAGCTGGAGGTTTGAAAGATTTGCACCCTATAGGGCTTTAGCCAAAATGCGTATTTTTTGGCTAAAGCCATTTTTATACATGATCAAATGAATCTCCATCTAAAGATGGAGGCAATTGATTTTTTAATTAAAATGAGGATAAATCTTTGCGTTCCTCTGGTTGAAACCAGAGGCTATGTTTTAAAATGATTTCGGGGTTTCGACTTCGCTCAGCCTGACAAATTCATTCAGTTTGTTTATTGGTTTAGTTTGTCATTTCGACTTAGGAGAAATCTTCGCGAGAAACTCCGCAAAGATTGGCAATGAATAGCCCCTAGTTTTAACTAGGGGATTTGATAATTTACAATAAGAAGGCTTTAGCCAAAATGCATATTTTTTGGCTAAAGCCATTTTTATACATGATCAAATGAATCTCCATCTAAAGATGGAGGCAATTGATTTTCTAAATTAAAATGTGATTTTTTAAATCTGCAAAAGAGAATTCCGGAGGAATGAAATATTTATAGATTCATAAAAACATACCGTACCAAAAGCTCCAGCGGAGCGGCATAATTTATACAATCATTTCTTTAGCTTTCATGGTATAAAATAGTAAACCAAATTGATAGGAGTTTTACATAATTTCAGTTTAATTTTTAATAAAAATTTGATTTCCAATTAATTAACTTTTATTAAAGAAAGCTTTAACAGCGTCTGTTTCCGCTCACTGTTTGAAATAACTAATTTTATCTTAAATCAAAATTAATAACATTTTAAATAGTATAATTATGAAAAAGAATATCGCCATATTAGCAACAAACGGTTTTGAAGAATCAGAATTAGCATCACCAAAAGCCTATCTGGAAGAGCAAGGTTGGAATGCAGATATCGTCAGTTTGAAATCTGGAACAATCAAATCTTGGAAAGACGGAAATTGGAGTAACGAATATAATGTTGATGTCGTATTAGATCAGGCAAATGAAGCAGATTACGATGCTTTGGTTATTCCGGGAGGAGTAATAAATCCTGATTTATTGAGAAGAGAAGAAGCTGCAGTAAATTTTGTACGTTCCTTTTTTGAAAGTAAAAAACCTGTAGCCGCTATTTGTCACGGACCTCAAATTCTGGTAGATGCTGACGTTTTAGAAGGCCGAAAAGTAACGTCGTTCTTCTCTATTAAAAACGATTTGAAAAATGCCGGAGCACAATGGGAAGACTCAGAAGTTGTCGTAGACAATGGATTAGTTACCAGCCGAAACCCGAATGATTTACCCGCTTTTAATAAAAAAATGGTGGAAGAAATTAAAGAAGGAATACATGAGCGCCAAGGAGTCTAAAAAAGAAATTTCTATTTAGATTTATCAAATTATATAAAAATGCAGGATCAATTTTGGTCTTGCATTTTTTTATTGAATAGCCCCTAGTTTTAACTAGGGGACTAAAAGATTGAATGGTAATAAGGCTTTAGCCAAAACGCGCATTTTGGCTAAAGCCTTATTATGATTCTTATTTATACCTCCAGCTAAAGCTGGAGGCAATTGATTCTTTTAATTAATTGAGGATCAATCTTTGCGTTCCTCTGGTTGAAACCAGAGGCTATGTTTTAAAATGATTGTGGAGTTTCTTGTGATTTTTTTTGCCTTTTACTAGTGTTAGCGTTCCTGTCTTACGTCTAGTTTGTCATTTCGACCGAAGGGAGAAATCACACGCGTATATCGACAAAGATTGTCGAAATACTTTGCAGAGTTCCTAGTGTGATTTCTCCTTACGTCGAAATGACAAAAATGCTATAAATACCTGCTGTAATGTAGATTTTCCCTTGCTAGCGCTCAAGCGTAGAAACTAATGAACGGAATATACATCACTACAATATTTCATTTTTCTACTTTCTCTCTTTTGTAAAAAATAAGATTTTATATTTAATTTATATTTGTAGTATATTTTAATCTAAAACTATGGATATACTCAGCGACTATGAAGTACAATTCTATATTATGTGGGGTAAAATGATTAATACTAAATACACATGGTTAACAGCTTACATAAATAACTATAAGGAATTAGAGGAAGTTCAGAAATTTTTAGACGAAAATATCTATACCGTTATAAATGGAGAAATAGAAAGAGGTGGGGAAATTACAGAAAGCCAATATTTTGCTGATATTAATATTTTGGAAACAAAAATATACAAAGATGCAAGAGCTTGGCAAAATGATAATGCTATCGAACCTGATCTTATTATACCTAACTCTTCATTTTACAACGATTTTTGAAGCATGGCGTGATTATTCTCTTATATATGGTTAGAGATTTTAATTATTTTTTAAAACTATTTTAAAATAATATTTTTCTTACTTTTTTTAAGAAGTTTTTCTTACATTTGAAGCTCTTAAATCTTCACATTAAGACAACATAAAATTTGCCCTCGTGCTATGTAGTAAAGCTCCGAAAGGACTTTGACGCCGTGAAGAAGCGTAAGACTACTAAGGCATGAGGGTTTTTTCTTAAATTCTTCACTTTATGAAAAACAACACCCTTTCCAAAGAAGCCGAAACAAGGCTGATTGATTTTTTTAACCATATTATAGATCCAGAAGATATGGCTAAAATATTAAGACAAGTAAATTGCATTTTAGCTCTCGCCGTAATGCGACAACACGACACCCTCCAAATTGGACTAACCAATTTTGAAGACAATTATTATTGGCTCAATGAATTGGCGGAGATTTTGAATCCTTATTTGAGTGAGGAGTAGAGATTATAGAATGATAAAACCTCGATTTTTGAAAGTCGAGGTTTTTTATTTGCAATCCTTTTGTATGTTTCGTAATACTTGCGCGATTGCCCGCTCGTGACCATAATCCAAATTAGAAATGAATAATATGAATGTCTTACTGTAAATATTATATTTGCTTATTAGACATTTTAACCTTTTGTAAAAACTATTAATTAAAAAACAATTATGGCATTAACAGGTTCACTATACAAAGTTTCAAACGAGGAATTAAAAAACCAAAGAAAGAATAAATTTTCGGAGTTAGAATCCTTGAAAGAAACTGCAGATTTAAGCTACTATGCGATTGATTTACTAGAAATATTAAATAAGTTCTCAGGACTTGGCAGTGAAGCAGTAGGAAAGATAATTCAAGGTGATAATTCATTTTCTCCCGAAGATGGTTATATCGGTTATTCAAGCTCTGAAGAAGTTAAAAAAAATAAAGAAACGATATTAGACAAAATTACAATTGAAAAGTTTTTAGAATTTTGGGAAACTGGTGAAAAAGAAAATTTTACCCATGCAAGACCTCAGGATAGAGCTTTCGTCGTAAAATATTTTGAAAATATTAAAGAGGCTTATGAAATAGCAGTAAATGAAAATCAGGCCTTAATTTTTAGAATAGGATAGAGATTTTTTAACCATGTCATAGATCCCGAAGATAGGACTAAAATAGTAATACAAGTAAATTGCATTTTAGCTCTCGGCGTAATACGACAACACCAAACCCTCAAAATTGGACTAACCAATTTTGAAAACAATTATTATTGGCTCAATGAATTGGCGGAGATTTTGAATCCTTATTTGAGTGAGGAATAAGAATTAAATTTAAAAACCTCGATTTTATGATCGAGGTTTTTGTTTTCAACAAAAATTAGTTATTATTCCATTCAATATAATCACAATCGTAGTTCCAATTTGAACATGTGTATCTAACATATGGTTTACCAAACTGAGAAATACCCTCTTTACGTAATTTATCACCTAATTTACATTTTGGACATTTAATACTGGGATTTTCAATGTAAGTAGGATCTATTTCATCAATAAATTTAGACTTATAAGTGTTGTTAGTTATAATGAAAGTCTTTCTTTTTGACCTAGTTATCGCAACATAAAATAAACGTCTTTCTTCGCCATTTTTGAATTGATCAGATTTTGAAAGTAGTAAATTTAAAATTGGATCATCTGCCTGTTCAGATGGGAAGCCATAATGGCCTGAAACGCAATTTAAAATTATAACATAATCAGCTTGTAATCCTTTTGATCTATGAACTGTTAAAAATTCGATAGGCATATTTGGAAATGCTAAGCAAGTTATAATATAATTTTTCTCATTTTCATTATACGTTACGGAAAATAAATCTCTACGTTCTTTATATAAATTTATAAAGTGATTGTAGCGTGATAAAGCTATTATTTTTACTTTAAATTTGTCTATGGAGTTTTCATCGTTAATTTTTTTTAATATTGTAATTAATGGAAAAGGATCATCATTCTTAAAACTGTTACTATATAGGATTTCTAAAGGATTAGTATCATTAGTAAAAAAAGGTTTTAATTCTTTATGTGTTTGATTTGGGTTAGCGAGAATAAATTTGCTACTTAAATCGATCATGTTTTTATTAAAGCGGTAAGTAGTTTCAATTTTAGAAAATTCAGTAAAACCGAAATATTTCTCAAATTCAGTGAATAAAGAAATATCGCTACCTGTAAAACGATAAATACTTTGCCAGTCATCACCAACAGCGAAAAGTTTACAATTTTTGTTATTATCTAGTAATGCCTTAATTAAATTAAAACGTCCAACGGATGTGTCTTGAAATTCATCAATAATAATATATTTAAATTTGTTATTAAACTTATTCTTAGAGATGTAGTTTGATGCTTCATTTATCATATCATTAAAGTCTATTAGATTATTAGATTTAAGAAATGAATTATATCTCTCAAGTATAGGTTCAAATATTGATAGAAATAAAAAATATCGAAGCCTTGTACTGTTGTCAATAATTTTATCAATTAGCATTTTTATTTTGATAATTTCAAAATTATTTGATTTAAAAAGATTCAAGAAAGTATTTATCAATGTATCAAGAGCAGAAACATCATCCTTTGCAATTGAATTTAAAATTTCCCAAATTTCTTCAGAACTCCTAGGTTTTAATTGAACATTGGCTTTTTCTAATTTTGATTTTAATTTTTGGAATAAATCATTTTCGTTATTTTCATAAGAAAATGTTTCAATCAATTTTGTTTGATAATTTTTATGTGTTTCGCGTTTCCAAGCTATATCTGAATTATATTTTTCTTTAGCAGATAAGTTAACTGATCCACTAAACCAGTTAGGAACATTATTGTTTCTATCAATTAATCCGAAATGTTCTATATAGATATCATATTTGGGTAAATAAAAATCTGGTTTATATTGAGCATACTTGTCATCAGAAGTTTTGAACTTGTAGTCAGCTTCATATATATAATCAACTCCATTAAGAAATAAGTAATTTGCAATTTTGACTTCTTCAATACTTTTGCAGGTTTCTCTTAAAATTGTGGTTTTTCCATTAATTATTTTTTCAACTGTCTTGTAAGATTTTATATTATTGTCTTTAATGTAGTTAATATATTCTCCATGACTTTTAAAGTCATTAACATCTTTCGTTTCAATATTATATTCTGTGACGAATTTGATGACATTTTCTGCATATAATGGCTCTTTCATTAATTCAGTAAAAATACTTTTCATTTGGGAGTAAAATTTTTTTTCCTCTACCACAGACGGCATATCATTTGTAACGGCTCCAATAACTTTTCTTCCAAATGAATGAAATGTATTTACTTCAATATCAATATTCATTTTTTTTCTAATTCTTTGTTTCATTTCATCACTTGCTTTTTTTGTGAAAGTGATTAATAAAATTTCTTCGGGTTTTATTTTTAGGCGTTCCGTTATATAAGTAACTTTACCAGCAACAGTTGTTGTTTTTCCGCTTCCAGCACCTGCTATAACTAAATTATTATCTTCATCTTTAATTATTGCAAGTCTTTGTTGCTTGTCTAAAGAAGCATTATCAATATTTGAAAATAGAGCTTCACATTCTTTAAGTTCAATTTCTATAAATAATTGATTATATGCTTTCCTTAATTTTTCACCTTGTTGGTATTTTTTTTTAAATATGTTAATTTCCGAATACACAATTGGATCTAAACCGAGTGATTCAATATTTCTTTTTACTAAATCTGTATAAAGTGATTTAGCAATTGTCTTCCATGAGAAAATCTTTTTATTATTAAAGTATCCATTTTTGTATACAAGAAATGAATCAAATTCTTTATTTAAATTTGAATTTTTTTTAATTAATGAACTAACATATTCTTTTTCTTTTAATCTTTCAATATCAGCTAATTGTAGTCTTCTTTTTTCTTGTTCGAATCTTTCTTTTTCTTTCGCTATTCTTACACGCTCTCTTTCTTTATTTATTTTCTGCTTTCTTTTTACTAAATAGATTAGCAGAATGCTTAAAATAATTATATAATAAACTTTGTAATTCATTTGAAGGGATGATTATATAAAAGTTATAGTTCTTCTTAGATTGTATTGTTAGAGGAAACATTTGGTATTGGTTTCAAATATATTTTTTTTCTTTATAACGGTTGTAGGTATTTTTACTTGATTATTTAAATCTGATTTAGATAAATAGATGTAAAAAACATCTCAAAAATAAATTCTAAGAATGTTTTTAGAATTTTCAAAACATTTTAATATCAAATTCAAATTTTATTTTAACAAAAAAAGAGCAGTCCCTCCAAAAAGAAGAACTGCCCTTTTAGGCAAATTTTTAAATTTGCATTCCTAAGAATGCGTACAGTTTTTGGTAATCACTAAATTGAAGACTAAAACGCAGGTTATTCGTTTATGACATCGCCTTCCTTAATTTCTTCGCTGGCAATTTTAACCAGTTTGTCGTTTGGAGTCAAATGCCGAAAATTTCAATTTTATCTTCGATTTCTCTTCCTTTTTTAATGTCAATTTTCACTAGCTAGCTATAGCTTCACGTTTGTGTTTTTTAACTTAAAAATGTAGATGCAAACTACATGCATTCAAAAATATAGTACTTTAGTAACATGAAAAAAATCAATAAGGAAAGTTTTAAAAATTATTTAAATGATGTTTATCAATCAAGAATAACATACTATGAAGAATTTAATGAATTTTTAATTTTTTTTGAGATAGACTGTTTTTCTGAGGATTGTAAACATAAATTATCAATTGAAATTACAGACCATGACATTAAGTTTGGTGCAATAACCAAAGAACCATCAATTGATTTTTCATTATATGACTTTGTAATTGAAACAAATAAAGAAGCAGAAGAATTTGTTGAGCAAATAAACAAACTTGGTTGGCCAAAACAATTGGAGTAATTCGTCGCAAATATTTGAAGAGCTATTTTAGCTTCTAAAAAAAGGACAGTCCCTCCAATTAAAGAAGAACTGCCCTTTTAGGCAAATTTTAGAAAGTTTTCAACTAGGAATGGAATATTGGGATGTGTACGAAGTCAGGAGACTTCGCACAGCGCGGGGGAGTAAATTGTAAAAATGAAAAACCTCGATTTTAAATAAATCGAGGTTTTGCTAAATATTCAAAATCTTGCAGAAATTTTTCATCTATAAGATTCTTTAAACTCCCTATCTGTTGTAAAAACTCTTTTATTAACAGTTTCTAAAGATTTACCATTTAATAAAACTTCAAAATCTCTATTGTCGGCATCAATTTTTATTTGAATTTCATTATCTCTGTTATCTTCATTTTTAAATTGTTCGTTGGTCGTCTGCCAATTAAAAAATGCTCTTCCTTCGTATTTTTCTCCTTTACCGGTTTCCCAGAAAAAAGTAATAAGACTCGGAATAGCTCTTTTTTCTTTTTTAGGATGTAATACCATTGGGCGTAACTTATTTTCATATTCAGCATTAAAATACTCAGTCAAAACCCAAAAAAGCCTGAAGTTTTTATTCTCAGAAGTAATTGCTGGTTTCCAAAAGTATTTAATACGATAGTTGTCCCATTTTTCTGGACTTGCATCTTGAATTAACGACATTTTTCTAACTTCCGGTCTTTTCATAGACCATGAAGCAAAAAGTTTAGCTTCTAAAGCCTGATCGTCTTCAACCCTTTGTGCCTGGTAACGTCCAACTTCTTTTTGAGTTCCGCCATAACATAGCCAAACCACTACCATGCCTTTTGGTGCAAAACCAAAAACAAGATCCCTAAATTCTATGTAAGCTCTTCTTTGTGATGGTTTTCGATCATAAATATATTCTTGTAGTTCATCATGATTTTCTTCAACTTCTGTACTTGGATAAAATCTTTTTGTCCAGTCTTTTATAGTGTCAATAGGAAAATTTACATCTAAATGATAAAAAGCATCTTCGTAACCTGCATAATATGTAATATCAGCACCAATGGGAGTGCCATGTTGTTCCGTCCATACTTTGCGTGATTCTCCCCATTCACCAGAAGTACCACCATATGGTAATCCTGCTCTGACACCTTCAAGTGTCCTTATGCTGTCAGATACAAATTCGATTAGGTATTTATTTTCGGGATGGGATATTTGTACGTGAAATTCAGGCAGTTCTTTTTTCATTTGGCAGCTTATTAATGGATGAAATAAAATAATTGATAGTATGGAATATAATAGTGTGTTTGTTTTCTTAACCATGATGAATTTCTCTTTTTCGGTACTGATGTTCTAATGCTCCTTCTTTTGTGGGCGCCTGACTTTCTCTTGATCCTAATCCAAATTCATTGGCTTTTACAGACCAGTGTAAGTATTCGTTTCTTAGTGTTTTTAAATCTTCAAAATCAATATAATCTAAATAGGATATTTGTCTTAGTTCAGCCAAATATTTTTCAGAATCCCAAGAGTTTTGCTTTACGTAACTGTTACGTAAATCATTGCAGGTCACCATGTAGTTTAAAAGTTGATTGTAGACCTTTTGTAAAAAAGGATCTTCAATTTCATGAAGTTTACTTCTCTTATTCTCATTATAAATTACCCCAAACTGTTTGGAATAAAAAAACATTTTTTTGAGCGGGATTTTATCATAGGTGTTTCGCATTTTACGTGAGCCTATTACACTGTAATAGGAATCTTCCATATGTTCAAATTTTTCTTTTTCCTTTTTTGGATTAATAAAAGATTCAGCAAATGTCCCGGCTTTAATTTGATAATCCTTGTACCAGCCTTCCTTTATGACAATTTCTTTAAATTTGGCTACTTCTTCTTTAGAATTATGGATCATTTCATTGTAGAGCGATTCTTTTTTATAATACAAAACAGCTCTTTCAAAAGCACGATCTTTATAAGAACCTCCAATATCTGAATGTACACCAGGCAGTGTATATTCAAGTCCATTAATACCAGCAGAGATAATATCTGTTAAATCAAAATTCTCACGGTATTCATCATCTGCTGAGAGCTGAAAAACAAAATGAGCTTTTTCCACTGCATCCAGATGCAAATCTTTAACATCGTTGCGATGATAAATTCCGTGGGAGGCAACTGTATCGTATAAACCAACAAAATTAAAGTTGATTTTTTCGGGTTTTATCTCATTATCCAAAAGACAGGCGGCAAAATAGCCATGTTTGTTTACAAGAGGTTCATCTCTTTTTATTTTTATATAATCTGGGTTTGTATCGCTTACAAAAGGAGGTTCAGCATAACAATATTCACGATCAATCACTAGCAGTTTAGCAGGACTATTGGCTATATGTAAAAAATGTCTGGCAGCCGCAGCTCCACGGCTAAACCCAAAAACATTTACTTTAATTTCATCTATTCTTTTATTCTTATATTCGTCTATTCCAACTTTTTTTCCAGCTTGAATACAAGCTTTTGTCACTTTGGCAACAATTCCACGGCTTCCCATACCCATTGCTACGTCAGGTACAACGTCATCTTTTTTTAAATCCTCAGTGGCAATTCCTTCCACATAAACAGACACTTGATTGAAAATGGTAGTATCTATAGAATCGTAACCACGTGCTATATTGCTATAATCGTTGGTGTAACTGTCGTCTTCGTGATTGGAAGCTGCATGATCTTTACCTTCTTCTGTATTGGTTTTATTGTTTTGTGTGCCATCGAAAAAAATGTTTAATGTGATATCGATGTCAGTAGCCAATGAGTCAGAAGGATGTAAAGGTTCATAGTCATAATAATTAACGCCTTTTTTTCCGTACTGTATATTATGTTTAGCTGCCACGATAGTAAGATCTCCTTCTGTGGCATGTATTTCAATATTACCTGTAGCAATTTCGGTAAGTGTTCCTTCAACTATTGTTATTTTGCTCATAGTTTATATTATTTGATCAATATTTTAATTTAGGAGAATGCTAAAAGTAAATAGAGTATTATAGAAAAATAGCTACTATAAGACAAAAGAGTATTAGAATAAGGTTAATTTGAAGGGGGTGTTTATAAAGTTTCTAAATGGATAACAAAAAAAAGGACAGCTCTTCAAAAAGAAGAACTGCCCTTTTAGGCAAATTTTTAAATTTGCATTCCTAAGAATGCGTACAGTTTTTGGTAATCACTAAAATGAAGACTAAACGCAGGTTATTCGTTTATGACATCGCCTTCCTTAGTTTCTTCGCTGGCAATTTTTACCAGTTTATCGTTTGGAGTCAAATCGCCGAAAATTTCGATTTTATCTTCGATTTCTCTTCCTTTTTTAATGTCAACTCTTGTGGCTTTGTGGTTTACTACTTTTACCACATATAAACCTTCTGCAGAATTCACCACTGCTGATTTTGGTACTACAAATGTGCTGTCTTTCGCGTTAAGCGGTAATAAAACTTCGGCAACCATTCCAGGCAATAAATTTCCTTTGGTGTTGTGAACGTCCATTTCAACTCTTTCAGAACGCAGTTTTAAATCTAAAGCGCCAGACATTCTGGTAATTTTAGCGCTAAAAGTTTCTGGTAACGATTTTACATTAAAACTCATTTCGTCGCCTGGATGTAAATATCCTGTGTACAATTCTGGTACAGAAACCGCCAAACGTAATTTGCTTTGCTCCTGAATCGTTAATAAAGGCAAATCTGAACCTTTTCCTGCTGGGCCAACAAATGTTCCTAAATTCACATTTCTAGCTGCTACAACGCCATCAAATGGAGCACGAATTTCTAGATAACCTCTCATAATCGAGATTTCTTTGTGTGCTGCAATTGCTGCTTGGTATTGTGCGTAATCAGAATTCTTTTTACCGCTTGCCATTTCTAAATCGTTTTTAGAAATTGTTCCTTCCACTTTGCTTGTTTCGTACAAACGGTTGTAAGTGCTTTTGCTGGTAGCGTAAATCGCTTCCATAGATTTCAATCTCGATTCGGCTGCAGCCAATTGCGAACTGATTTCTGGTGCTTCTAAAACAATTAAAAGCTGTCCTTTTTTTACTTTCGTACCAATATCAACTTTCAATAATTTTACGAAACTGCTCACTTTTGCATACAAATCAACTTGTTGGAAACCGGTTAATTCGGCTGGTAAACGCAATTCTGTTGTTAGTTTTTCTTTCGCTAAAGCGAAAGTTTCTACTTTAGGTTCGATTTCCGCTTTCGCAGTTTCTTCTTTTTTCTTTTCACAGCTTAGTACAACTAAAGCTGTAAATAGTATCGCTGTAGATTTTATAATGTTATTTTTCATTTTTTGGTTTTATATATGTTTTATAAGTATTCGAAAAGTATAAAAGTGTATCAAAGTGTTTTCGCGATTGTAACTTTCGACTTTACGACTTTCGACTTTACGACTTTTGACTTTCGACTTTATGACTTTCAACTTTCGACTTTATGACTTTCCAACTTTCGACTTACTTATTGATGAGATATAATGGATACTTTCTTCGTCTTCAGGATCTAAAGAAACAGATTGTGTCGATGTTTTTTCTTGTGCCCACGCAAATATCTGCGGAAGGATTAATAATACGGCAAAAGTAGAAAATAATAAGCCGCCAATAACCGCTCTTCCTAACGGAGAAACCTGATCGCCTCCTTCGCCGTGACCAATTGCCATTGGTAACATTCCTGCAATCATCGCAACCGAAGTCATGATAATTGGACGAAGACGCAATGCAGCTGCTTCACGTGCAGATTCTAAGGCATTTCCGTTTATTTTTCGAAGCTGTTCGGCATTCGTAACCAATAAAACGGCATTGGCAATAGAAACTCCAACCGACATGATGATTCCCATATACGATTGTAAATTCAACGTTGAACCTGTGATCGTAAGCATTAATAAAGATCCTAAAACTACCGCAGGAACTGTCGTTAAAATAATCAGCGAAACTTTAAACGATTGGAAATTAGCAGCCAACATTAAGAAGATTACAAAAATGGCAACCAATAATCCTGTTTGCAAACTGCTTAATGTTTCGGTCAATACAGTACTTAGTCCAATTGGCGTAATAAACAAACCACGAGGTAATTCGCCCAAAGCGCTAATTGTTTTGCCTACATCTTTTGTAGCCGTACCTAAATCGGTTTGGTAGATGTTTGCTGTAACGGTAATGTATGGCATGGCTCCTAAATTGTCATTTTCACCGCTTACAAATCCCGGTGTAATTTTGGCAACGTCGCTTAAAACAGGACGAAGCGAATTTTTTAATACTGGAATTTCTCCAATATCGGTTTTACTTTTCATTTTGTTTAACGGAACTTGAACCTGAACAGAATACGATAATCCTGCTTTTTCATCGACCCAGTTATTTTTTTCGGTATAACGTGAAGATGAGGTTGAAGCAACCAATGAACGCGAAATATCATTCATATCAACTCCTAATTCGGCAGCACGGGTTCTGTCAATATCAATATTCATTGCTGGATAATGAATGGGCTGACCAATCTGCACGTCTCTGAAATACGAAATTGCTTTTAGTTTGTCTACAATTTGAGTAGCGTATAATTCATTTCGTTTTTTGTCTTTTCCGGCCACTCGAATCTCAATTGGAGTAGGAGAACCTTGGCTTAAAACTTTGTCTGTCAATTCGATTGGCTCAAAAGAAAGTTTAGTATCTGGCAATACTTTTTTCAGTCTTGCTCTAAATTCATCTTTAAAATCATCCATATCTTCGTGATAGTCTTTTAAACTCACTTGAAAAACCGCTTCGTGAGAGCCTGCCATGAACAAATAAATCGGGTTGATCGAGAATAGAGAAGGGTGCTGACCGACATAAACAGATGTGATTCCGATATGGTCTTTACCCACCATTTTTTCCAATTCTTTTAAAACAATTCTGGCTTGTTCTTCTGTTCTTTCCAGACGCGTTCCGTCAACAGCGCGCATTCTCAACTGAAACTGACTTGAATTAGTTCTTGGGAAAACATCTTTTCCGATAAATCCAATAAACAGAACAGCCAAAAGAATTGAACCACTTAAATAAATAATTGTAGTCGCTTTTTTATGAACAAACAAACGATCTAAAGTTCGCATGAAACGAATCTTGAAACGTTCGAATCCACTAATTTTTCCGTTGTTGTTGGTATCGTCTTTTTCTACATAACCTTTTTTCTGAGTAATCAGATTTTGCTCCGATTCTGGAGTGATACCGCTATCGTTAAATTCGGCTTCATCATCTGTAATATTCGGTTCGTGTTCGTGTTTTGCATGAGCTTTCATCATCCAGTTGGCCATTACAGGAACAAATGTCTGCGAAAGCAAGAATGAAATCACCATTGAAAATCCAATTGCCAAAGCCAACGGCAAGAACAACGCTCCCGGAATACCAACCATGGTAAATGCTGGTGCAAATACGGCTAGAATACAAAGTAAAATCAATAATTTAGGCAAAGCGATTTCCTGACAGGCATCCCAAATGGCGAGTGCCTTGGGTTTTCCCATGTCGAGATGCTGGTGAATATTTTCGATCGTTACCGTACTTTCATCCACCAAAATACCAATTGCAAGAGCCAATCCTGAAAGAGACATTAAGTTGATCGTTTGTCCGAATAATTTAAGGAATAAAACTCCAGAAATAATCGAAATCGGAATCGTCATAATTACAATTAAAGCCGCACGACGGTCTCCCAAGAATAATAAAACCATTAAACCTGTAAGAACCGCACCGATAATTCCCTCTGTAATCAAACTTTTAACCGAGTTGATTACATAAACCGATTGGTCAAATTCATACGTAATGTTTACATCTTCAGGAAGTGTGCTCTGAATTTTAGGCAATTCTGATTTTAATTTCTGAACCACATCCCAAGTCGAAGCGTCTCCCGCTTTTGCAATACTAATGTAAACCGAACGTTTTCCGTTTACCAAAGCATAACCTGCCGTAATATCAGCACCGTCTTTTACAGACGCAACATCGCCTAATTTTAAGTTTTGAACACCGCCTTTGAATAACGGAATTTGTTCAAAATCTTTAACTTCTTTAATCGTATTATTGGTTGGCGTAATATAGTTTTTGTCGCCCATACGCACGTTTCCAGATGGAGCCGTTTGGTTGTTCAAACGAATCGCATCTACGATTTGGTCTGGCGTCATATTATGAGAACGCAATAAATCTGGATCAACGTTTACCTCAATAGTTCTTGGGCTTCCGCCGAAAGGTGCTGGCGATAATAAACCTGGAATTGCCGTAAACGAAGCACGAACATAAACGTTGGCTAAATCCTGTAATTCGTTGTTTGAACGTATTTTACTGCTCAAAACCAATTGACCAATTGGAAGTGAAGAAGCATCAAAACGGATGATAAAAGGAGGCTGTGTTCCCGGAGGAAAAGCCGCTTGAATTCTGTTCGAAAGCGCACTTAACTCGGCAGCAGCCTGAGCCATGTTGGTTCCTTCATAATAGGTTAATTTCATAATCATTAACCCCTGAATATTTTTGGTTTCTACCGATTTGATACCATTCGAAAAAGGTAAAACATTCACGTAGTTTTTGGCAAAATAAGCCTCCATTTGGTCTGGCGTATACCCTCCAAACGGATGTGCAATATAGATAACCGGCAAATTCATTTTTGGCAGAATGTCTACCTTAATGTCTTTGATGGCACCAATTCCGAAGAAAAATAGACCCGCAACCAATACTAATATGGAAATGGGTTTGCGGAGTGCAAAACGTATTAAATTCATTAGACGTTATAATTAAAATTCATTTATAAATAAGTCAAAATTGCCCGTTGCGGCTACTTTCAGTAAGAACGACTGCCATACATTATTGTTGACAATATCACGGTCGATTTCGGCACGGTTTAAAACATACATCGTTTGTGTCAAATCGGTCAGATCGGTTAAACCGTTTTTGTATAAAGTCGATTTCTGAATGTAAGCTCTTTTTGCCGCGTCAACCTGAATCGGCGCTTCGGCATAATTTTCTAACGTAATTTTGATCTTATCTTCGGCAAAATTCAATTGCGATTTCAATTCTCTATCTGCCTGATTGTATTCTTCCTGCAAAGCTTGAGAAACAAATTTCTGAGCGCTCACTTGTTTGCTTGATCTAAAAGGTGTGGTTAAATTCCACGTAATTCCAACTCCAATTAAATAGTTGGTACGATCTGGATTTACGCCATCCCAATAATTTCTGCTAAAAGCAGTTTGATCTGACGCATAAGTATTGTCAAATCCTGAAGCTCTGGTTTGTAAAACTCCAAAAGCACTCATCGTTGGATAGTAAAAACGTTTGAATAATTTAACCTGCTGATTGCTGTAATCGATTTTCGTTTTATACAATTGTAATAACGGATGAAGACTGTCGTTTGTCGCATTTCCTTGAATCAATTCTTTCGGAATCTGCGTTACAAAAAGCGTATCTGCAACAAAATCCTGCGGCGCAACGCCCATTAAATCGACTAATTTGTTGTTTTGTTCTTTAACGAAATTCTTTGCTAAATTTAAAGCAATTTTTGCTTTTGAAACTTCGGCTGTAGCCAATGTAGAATCGACTCCGGCTAACAATCCGTTTTTAACTCTTGCGGCGGCTGTTCTTTTAAAAACTTCAGCACGGTTAAGGTTTTTTTGCTGTGAAATCAATAAGCGCTGGCTTGCCAAAAGATTTAAATAAGCCGCCGAAATTTTGATTTCCTGCTGGAATTTTTCCTGCTCTAAATCTTTTTCTTTAGCCTGAACATCAATTTTAGATAAATTGATTTTTTCCTGTGTTTTTCCGAAGGTGAAAAAATCCCAGTTCATGTTGACTAAATAAAGCGCACCAAACGCCGAATTCCAGTTTTGTTCAGGAAGAGGTAGACCTGATGAAGCAACTCCTAAACCTCCAAAACCATAAAGCGGTCCGTTTTGTCCGTTTACCGTTCCGTAATCCTGCTGTGCCGATAAATTCAAGTTTGGCAGATAATCACGACGAGATTGTTTTAGAGTCTCTTTTGATGCATTGGTGTAATTGTTTTTTGCCCGGATAGAACCGTAGTTTTCAAGACCTGTTTTTACTGCTTCTTTTAAAGACAGGTTTTGAGCGTAACCAATTGAGGCAAAAATCAAAAATAATAAGGTAATTTTTTTGAAATACATAAACTCAAGGTGTAATATAAATAGTTTTTGATGAAACAAATTTATTTCTCTTACGCTGATAAAAGTCAGGTTAAGTGATGTACTGCAATTAAAAATGACCAATTCAATTGGTCATTTTAAAGAATTATTAATTAAATATTTGTCCGTACTTTGTAAACTATTTAAGTTAAAAAAATGAGCATAAAATTTGATAATATACTGGATAACAAATGGTGGCAGGAAATTGCCGTCGTCGGGTTTTCCTTTACGATTTACACCTTAAAAAACGACTGGATGTTATTTAGTTCATTAACTTCCGTTTTAATGGGCATTTTTTTCTACTTCATTCTTTACATGCACGCTCAGTTTAATCGTTTTTTTCTTCTTCCAATATTATTTAAAACACGCCGTCCCGCAACTTATATATTCTTAACGCTTTTTGGAGTTTTTGTTTTCTCGATTGTTTTATATGAGATTACGATGCTCAATATGTTCAGCAATTGCCATTTGTATCAAAACTCGCATCAGCGAAGTTACATGTACCAATTGGCGAGCGTTTTAGGAACTTTGGTTTGTATTTTGAGTCCCATTATTGTTTTTAAATTTTATAGAATCCACAGAAAACGTACCGAAGAAGCTTTGCTTTTTAATCAAATGCAGCTGAATTCTTTAAAAGGACAATTGAATCCGCATTTTTTATTTAATACCTTTAATACGCTTTACGGAATTAGTTTAGAATTTCCGGACAGAACACCGGATTTGATCATGAAGGTTTCACAGCTAATGCGTTATCAATTAGAAAGTAACAGCAAACAATGTGTATCTTTAGAAGATGAATTGGAATTTATAAACAGTTACGTTCAGCTCGAAAAAGAACGGGTTGGCTATCGATGCGATATTACTTTTGATTCTAAAGTAGACAATCAAAATGCTTATAAAATCTCGCCGATGCTTTTAATTGCTTTTATTGAAAATGCTTTTAAACACGGAACCTGCGCCATCGAAAAATGTTTTGTTCAGATTTTTATAACCGTTGAAGACGGACAGCTTCATCTTCATGTTGTAAATTCTATTCCGAAGAAAACAGAAGTGGTTTCTACTAAAATTGGTCTGAAAAATACAATTGAAAGACTGAATTTGATTTTCGGAAAAAACTACAATCTCGATATTCAGGATAATAAAAATACGTATATAGTTGATTTAAAACTGCAGCTGAAAAGATTTGCTAATGAGAGATCCTAAAAAATGCATAATTGTTGATGATGAGCCCGCTGCGCATTATGTTTTAGTTAATTATATAAAACAGAATCCGCAGTTAGAATTGGTTTTTCAAGGCTATAACGGCATTGAAGCGATGGATTATCTAAGAGAAAATAAAGTCGATTTAATGTTTCTGGATATTAATATGCCGGAGATTTCCGGAATGGAATTATTAAAAATCATTCCCAATCATCCTAAAACAATTCTAACAACTGCTTATTCTGAATTTGCGCTTGAAAGTTATGATTACGGGGTGATTGATTATTTATTAAAACCCATTTATTTTCCGAGATTTTTAAAAGCAATTGATCGTTTTTTTTCGACAGAAGCAGTAAAAGGAAAAGAAGATGAAATTGATATAAACGCAGTAAAAGTAAAAGTAGACGGCTATTTTATTGAAATAGAATTAGACCAGCTTTTATTTGCACAGAGTTTTGGGAATTATGTCAAACTGCACACAACCAAACGAACTTATCTGGCATCCATCACGACAACTGAGTTCGAAAAATGCCTGCCGGAGAAAAATTTTATGCGTATTCATAAATCTTATATTGTGGCTCTGGATAAAATTGAAGCGGCAGAAAAAGATTTTGTGGTCATTAAAAATGAAAAATTACCTATTGGAATAACCTACAAAAGGGAATTAACCGACAGGTTAAAAAAGTAATATTATTTTTAATAAAAAATATTTGATATTTATTTTAAAAGTAATACTTTTAGTATGAGGTTTTCGATTCTCAATTTAAATATTAAGGTCATGAAAAACGTATTCTTACTTATAGTTTTATTCTGGAGCAGTTTTATAATTGGACAAAATACTATTGTAACGCCGCCAGAAAAAGTGAGGTTTACTTTTGAAAAAGAATATCCAAATAAAACAGCCGTCTGGTCTTTAAAATATGTTGGAGATGATGATGACGAAATTAGATACGAAGCGAAGTTTAATGCAGATAAAAATACCAAAGCCCTTGCGGTTTATGATAATCTGGGAGTTTTAAAAGCATACGAACAGCAAATTCCGTTAAGTAAACTGCCTGTTAAAGCACAGAGTTATTTAAAGAAAAATTATCCTGCCAAAGCCATAAAAGAAATAGCAGTTGTGGTAGATGATAAAAGCAAAACTACCTATGAAGTAGGTGTAGAAAAAGATTCAAAATTCTACGATGTTGTTTTTGATAAAAACGGCGGATTTGATGTCTCAATCCAAAAAGACTAAAAAAAGAGTACTTACTAATTCAATTATATTTGAAACGGCAAACCCGATAAGTTTTTTTAAAGCTTATCGGGTTTTGTTTTTAGTTTTTTTGTTTCAGGTTGATGCTCTTTGTGTATTTTAACCGCAAAGTGCGCAAGGTTTTTTTCTAAGATTTATGCATAAACGCAAAGTTCGCAAAGCTTTGTCAGAGAACTTTGCGATCCTTGCGCAAACCTTAGCGTTCTTTTCGGTTAAACCACCAACCATCAACCACCAACCATCAACAATTAAAGCATCATTCCGCCAGAAGCTTCAATTCTTTGTGCGTTTATCCAGCGCGCATCTTCGGTACATAAAAAGGCAACAACGCCGCCAATATCATCAGGTAATCCAACTCTTCCTAAAGCTGTTACAGAAGCAATTTGCTGGTTCATTTGCTCATTGTCACGAACCACTCCGCCGCCAAAATCAGTTTCAATAGCGCCTGGAGCGACTACATTTACTCTGATTTTTCTTGCACCCAATTCTTTCGCCTGATATTTTGTTAAGGTTTCAATTGCCCCTTTCATCGAAGCATAAGCTGCATAACCAGGGAATGAAAATCTTGCTAAACCGGTAGAAATGTTTACAATTCCGCCGCCGTCATTCATCACGTTCAATCCTTTTTGAGTTAAGAAAAACGGTCCTTTGAATTGAATATTAGTCAATTGATCAAATTCAGCTTCTGTTGTTCCAATGAAAGAATTGTGAATTCCGATTCCGGCATTGTTTACTAAAAAGTCAAATTTATCGGTTTTAAAAGTGCTTTTTAAAGTTGCTTCTACTTCGTTAAAGAAAGAATCAAAAGTTCCAGATTCAGCAACGTTCAATTGAAGAGAAGCCGCTTTCTGACCTAAATTTTCGATTTCTTTTACCACTAAATCAGCTTCTTCTTTTTTACTGTTGTAAGTAATAATTACGTCGATACCTTTTTTTGCAATTGCAATTGCCATATTTTTTCCTAAACCTCTGCTGCCACCTGTAACAAGAGCTATTTTTGTATTTACTGCCATTTTTATAATTGTTAATTGTGAATTATTTGTTGTTGTTTTTCTGTCAGTCTGAGCGAAGTCGAAGACCTATACGATATGATTATTTTTAAACACATAGAAACATAGATTTTATTTTGATTTGAAAAGATTGTAAAAAGAAACTAGTTTCTAACACATAGTAATGTGAGATTTAGATAAATTAAGTTTTTTTTTAGCTGCATTTCTATGTTTGTTTTAATAAATGAAATGCCTTTTATGTGTTTACAATAGCTATGTTTCTATGTGTTTAAAAATTAATTTCAGTTACCGTGTAATGCGTTAAATGACGCTTTTAATTCTGGAACGCTTGCATTTAATCTCGTCTCGCTGGTTCCAAAAGTCAATTCTTGTCTTCCTTCTTTTAATTGTTCAAAAATAGATTCGATAAAACTGCTAACGCTTGGATGTGCGTCGTGAAGACCAATTCCGCCTAAATCTGTGTTTAGTGCAGGTGGAATAATTTCGATTACTTCGATATTTTTTTCTTTTAATAAATGACGAAGTGAAAGCGTAAACGATCTGAAAAATGCTTTTGTAGCCGAATAAACTGGAACTTTTGCAAAAGGTGAAAATGCGAGTCCGGAAGTAACATTCATTACCGTTTTTAAAGATTTTAACTGAATAAATAAAGAAGTTAAATGCAATGGAGCTTCGATATTTGTGTTTAACTCAGCTTTCATGCTTTCGTAGAAATTGTCATCAGTTATTGAAATCCAGTTTTGAATTCCTGCATTATTGATTAATACATTTAAATCAGGATGATTTTCAGAAATCCATTCGTAAAGTGCAATGCGCTCTTTTTCAATTGACAAGTCACAGATTTTTGTAATAACCGAAGGAAATTTTGCTTTTACTTCGTTTAAAACTGATTCTCTTCTGCCACAGATAATCACAATATTGTTTTCCTGAATAAATCGTTCGGTAAGTCCAAATCCGATACCGCTTGCTCCTCCAGTTATTAGTATTTTGTTGTTTGATAAATTCATCTTTTCGATCTTTTAAATTGATAAGACAAAGGTAGGAGTGAAGTAGAGATGGGAAATTGTAAATATCAAACCGATGTTTGCGAAATTCAAATCACGAGTGATAAATTCAAAATTTTTAAATTGCTTCGCCTGTTCGCTATCGCTCGAGTCCAAATTCCAATAACGTTGCGCTGAAACTTTGACAAAGTTCTCGAAACCTGAAACCTGAAACCTGAAACAAAAACTAACTCCTAAAAGCCAGCGGCGTAAACGAAGTTTGTTTTTTAAAGAAATTAGAAAAATGCGCTAATTCTTCAAATCCAAGTGAATAAGCGATTTCAGAGATATTCCAATCGGTTTGTTTTAAAAGGATTTTCGCTTCATTTGTTAATCTGGAACTAATTAATTCTGTTGTAGTTTTTCCGGTGTTTTCCTTTAAAACCTTATTTAAATGATTCACGTGAACCGATAATCTTTCTGCAAAATCTTTGGCAGTTCTCAGTTCTAATCTTTGATTTGGAGATTCTATTGGGAATTGTCTTTCTAATAATTCAGCAAATAAAGAAGAAACTCTCGCAGCTGAATTGTGTTTAGAATATAAAGCTGTTATAGGCTGTAATTTTTGTCCGAAGTGAATTAATTCGGCAACATAATTTCGGATTAAATCGTATTTATAAATATAATCGGAATTGATTTCTTTTTGTATCTTTTTGAAAATCAAAGCGACTTCTTCGACTTCTTCATCAGATAATTGAAAAATAGGATAACCATCTGAAGCAAAAATTGGAAGTTCATCCAGATCAATTCCGCTTTTACTTTTGGATAAAAATTCACTGGTAAAAACACAAAACTGTCCGCCTTGATTGGTGTCTTGCGGTAAATAATTGTACGGAATTTTTGGTGTTGCAAATAACAATCCCTGTTTTTCAATTTCGATTACTTTGTCGGCATATTCCGCTTTATTGTGACCTCGAATTAAACTAATTTTGTAATAAGCTCTTCTGTCATAAGGCATTCCAGGTTTTCCTTTCATACGCTCCAGAAGTTCTTGAATATCAAAAACATTAAAATGACCAATCTCTTTCTGAATGTCATTTGGGAGTAAAGAATTAGGTTCAATAGTGGAACCTTCGGTTATGTCTTTGTAAAATGAATCTAGGGATTTCATATTTGTGAATTGTAAAATTCAAATATACGAAAAAAATGGTCTTGTGTTTTTTGCCACGAAGGCACTAAGGCAGAAAGTTTATTTTGTAAAGCCATAATGACATCAAAAATCTTTGTGTCTTAGCGTCTTTGCGGCAAAACCTTTAAAACAAACTTCCTTGTACAAACTCAGGTTCAGGATTACTTCCAAAAGGAAAAGCATCAATTACAAAAAACTGTTTTTTTATTGGGTCAAATTCTCGTAAAACAATTTCATTGCATTCAAATTGAAGATCAATCGTGGTAAAGAGTTCAGAAGCTATTTTAAGATTCTCAGGTGTTAGTTTCCTGCCGATTGACAGATGCGGATTATCACTTTTATGCTTTAAAGACTTTAGAGTTTCATGAATCTTTTTCATGATTGGGACAAAACGATTTTTTGAATCTTCATTTACACCAATAAAAAAAGCACCAGCATTAAGAAAAGAATCGAAATGATCTAAATATGCTTGAAAAGGAGTAAAAGTATCCGAAATTTTAGCAAGCTTTTGTTTGATGGAATCAAGCTTTGATTCATCAATTTTAAATTCACAAATCGTAATATGCGCTTCAGAATTACAACTGTTGTACCATTCTATTTTGCTTTTTAAAAAGTCTTTCAATTTTTTAACAGGCTCAACCAATGTTTTAGAATAAAATACAACCGAATATGTTTTCTCCATTTGATACAAACTGTTTTACAATTTTAAAATAGGAATTGTAATAGTGCTGTCAGAATACCATTTTATTTTTAAAGGCTCTTTAGCATCAGCAATGGTTTCGTCACTAACATTTTTACCCGATCCGTAATTAATTTCCCAGTTTGGATTTTTGTTAGCACCTAATACTATTACAATCGAACTTCCTTTTTCTAATTCTTTAGAAATTATAAAGGTTTGTTCAATATCTATTGTTTCAATTTTATTTGGAGTCAATAATTGTCTTTTGGTTCTGTCTTTTGCAAAACTGGCTCTTTGTAAATTATTGGTTAAAGCAAAATATTGGCCTTTTGCTGTTTTTTCATAAAGTTGTATTTCAACATCAATATCTTTTTTGTTGGTGCTTATTTTTAATGATGTTTTTAATGAACCACTAATTATAGTTGAAGTT
The DNA here is from genome assembly GCF_024171645.1 of Flavobacterium sp. HSC-32F16. GTDB lineage: Bacteria > Bacteroidota > Bacteroidia > Flavobacteriales > Flavobacteriaceae > Flavobacterium. The sequence goes on from NZ_JALKAC010000007.1 coordinate 239,983, forward strand.
TCAAGGGCATCGCTTTCAAAAACCAAAAGATGTTTTTCTGGTTTTAAAATTGAATCTATAACTTTAGGAAAACCATTTACGAAGTCATCATTGTAAATGTTATTTTCAGCCCGATCTGTAAAATCAACAGTCTGATTAATAGAAACAGTTTTTTTTGGTGCTGTTTTTTGCAATGAATATTTTGAATTGTTGTTGTTTAAATAAAAGGTCAGATTTTCATTGTGCATTTTGTCTAATGAAGAAACGCTTTTCCATTCATTTTTACCCATAATTTCAAAGTTTACTTTATCTTTTAAAATTTCGGGGCGTTTTGCACCTTTCAAAATATGATCAAACCATTGAAAAATGATTGTTTTAATAGGGATATTTGCTGCTTCATCGATAGTGTAACCGCCTAATTCTTTTCTAGGAGTTCCTTGTGAACCGCCATGATCATAAGGCCCGATTATAAGGTAATAATTATCGCTTTTATTATATTTTTGGTACTGATTGTAGTAATACATCGCTCCAAGCTGGTCGTCATCATAATAACCTGTTGTACTTAAAATAGGAATATTAATGTTTGCAAAAGCTTCTTTTTGGGGTGTCATATTCTGCCAATAGCTGTCATAAGCAGGATGTTCCAGCCATTTTTGAAATAAAGGCGAAGGATTGCCTTCAATTTTATCTAAAGATCGGAAACTAGCTCCGGTTTTATAATATTGCGTAAAAACTTCGTCCCATTTTTTATTGTTTAAAAAGGTGTTGATATCCGTCAATTTGTTATTGGCAACCAAATGAATCCATTTTAAGGCATAGCTCATAAAGACGCCGTTCTGCATGGGAAAATCAATTCCTGCGCCTACAGAAACCAAAGGCACAATTGTTTTTAAAGCAGGATGTACTTTTTTTACAGCGCTCCATTGGCTAAAGCCTAAATAACTGCCTCCGTATATTCCAATTTTACCATTGCACCACGATTGTTTACTAATCCAGTCCAGAATATGATAAGCATCGTCGCCATCGTGTTCGTAAGGTTCTATTGGATCACTGCTTAAACGTTTGCCTCGTGTATTGGCAACAAAACCAACATACCCCATATTGGCTATTTCTTTGCAGTTACTGACTTCATTTCCTGCATAAATAGTATACTGCATTACAACAGGCTGTGGTTCGGTTATGTTTTTCTTTCTAACCATAGCACCCGAAATTGTGCTTCCGTTTGGTAAAGTAATAATGATATCACGATCTATTATATAAGTATCGGCTTCTATTTTTGTAATTATTTTAGAGGCAAGAGAAAGTGTTTTACTCAAAATAAAATAGCGGGAATACTGTCGGCATAACTGCGCGGCATCTTTTACACTAATGCTGTCATTATCCTGAACTGCTTTGAGCTGTACTTCAAAATCGTTTTTAACGTCGGATAGTTTTAATTCATAATATCCTTCGGCCCAGCTCTTTCCTTCGTAATCTAAAGTATTGTATAATTTGTAAAACTCCGCTGTAAAAGTCTTTTCAAAATCAGCTTTTGTTTTAGGTTCTTTTAAAGCTGTTTTTCCATAAGTTTTATAGATAAACCCTAAAGGTCTGTTGGCAATACTGTCACCTAAAATTTCCTGTGCATTGGTTACAAATGTCTGATGCATTCCTTTATAATCGCCTGCAACAGATTGTATTCTGGCATAATAGTCTAAATAAGAAGCTCTGCTTGGGTTTTTATAAAGCGGCAATACCTTTTTGGCAAGAACCGGCATACTTTTGCTGAGAGTCAGACTGTCTTTGTAATTGCTTTTTTCGAAATAAATTTTTTGTGAAGTTCCTATTTGAAAGGAAAAACAAATTAATAATAGAATGATGTTTTTTTTCATCTTTAGAAACTTACGTTTTGAGGTATTGGTTTAAATTTGTGTGCTCAAAAGTAGCATAAATTTCTTATTAATCGATAAACACGTTTTATTATATTTAAAATTTAAATTGAGCGGTTAACGCTGCATAAAAGTAGTCTTTTCCTGAACCCACTTCTTTTAAAAATGAACCGGTATTAAACCATCCTGTTTCTAATGTAAAGGCTAAATAATCATTTGCCTCATAATCTAAATTCGAAATTAACTGTGAACCTATAAAACGTTCGTTTGTATTTTCTCCAGAATATAAAAGCTGCATATTGGGTGCATATAATCCATCGCTTATGGTTTGTCTCCAGAAAATGTCATAATCAATGCCAAAGCCCCATTTATCTGATAAAGTTAAACTGATTGAAGGGTGAACATCAATTAAATTGGACGGACCAATTAAAGCTACTAATCCAAAATAAGCGCCTCTTGGATATAAAGGATTAAAAGTTTCCAAATGATTATCATCAGAATGTTTATCTCCTGAAATGATCTCGGTTTTAAGTCCTATTTCCGGCTTAAATTTTATGTTTTCGAAAGTATAACAGGCAAAAGAAGAAATTGTCCAGGCTGAGATTGTCTTTTGACTGATGTTTCCAAATTGATAAACGCCTTCAAAATCGTATTTCCAATTTCCTTTGTTTTTCCAGATTCGGGTTCCAATTGACTGCCTGTTTTCTTCTCCTGCGGCATCATCAAAAACAGATCGGCTTTTCCATAAACCTAAATAATAAAAATCGATATTTTGAATAAAAGGCGCTTTATGAATTACAGTATAACTTCCCCAAAACTGTGCATTTTCATTAAAGCTGTCATTAAAAGTTCCGGGTTTATTCGCAATTGGATGCGTGTAAAAAGCGTCAGTCTGCCAATTTTTGTTTTTATAAAATAGTTTTACAGCATCAAAAGCAAGTCGGCTGTTAGGACCTTCACGCACGGCGACTAAGCGCTGTGAACCATACATCATTTCTTGTCTTCCGGAGCGCAGTGTTAACTGCTGTTTTTCGTTTCGAATAAAATCTATATCCAAAAAGGCCTGATGAATATCTAATTGATTTTGATCTACCGGACTTGGATCTGTTTTACTGTTGGCTAAACTGCTTTGTAATTCAAAAAAAGTTCTAAAAACTCCTAAATGAACATCGGCATGAAGCAGATAACGAGAAAGTAAATAACCATCGCCTTCATCAGATTCGTCGCCCCATTTATCATTTATGGTATAGGTGTATTGCAATCTTGCTTCACCGCCAACGGATGCATAATAATTTTCATTTCTGCTTAATGGAATATATTTGATTTTCTCGTAAAAGTTTTTAGTCGAATCGGCTTTTAGATATCTCAAATCATCTTCATATCGCAGCTTTTGGAAAACTGGTTTTTGTTGTGCGTTTGCCGAAAAAAAGATTCCCAAAAGCAACAATAAGAAGAATGTGTTTTTCATTTTGTTTAGTTTTTTTGATAACCTCCAAAGTAATTTACCGGACTCCAGTCTGGAATTGCTTTTGGTTTTTCGTTTGCAAAAGTTCTAAAGTCATTATCGGCATATATTACTTTTCCGTTTACGACTGTAAGTTTAGATTCGATGTTTAAGATATTTTCTTCAGAAGTTGAAAAATAATCATCAGAAAGAATCGCAAAATCGGCTAATTTATCTGCTGTAAGCATTCCTCTGTCTTTTTCAATATTGATTAATTGTGCGCTTCCGTAAGTAAATAATTTTAAAGCGGTTGTTCTGTCTACAATATTTTCGTCGTTCATATATTTTAAACCACCCAATGTTTTTCCTGTAGTTAACCAATATAAACCCACCCACGGATTGTAACTTGCTACACGGGTTCCGTCAGTTCCCATTCCAACTTTAATTCCTAATTCTAATATTTTCTTTAGCGGCACCGTATTCGCAGCAGCGGTTTTCCCATATCTTTTAATGAAACTTTCTCCCTGATATGCCATTCTGTGCTGAATTGCTAATCCTCCGTTTAAAGCTTTGATGCGTTTCAAATTTTCTAAAGAAACCGTTTCTCCATGATCAAAGAACCATAAAAGTCCGTTTAAAGGCGTTTCTTTATTGATGTCTTCAATAACATTTAAAAAACGTGTAATGCTTTCATTATAAGTAGCGTGAATTCTAAAGGGCCATCTATTTTTTACTAATAAAGATAAAACTTCTTTTAATTGACCTTCCATCGCCGGGCTTAATTCTGGCCTTGGTTTGTCGAAGTTTTCAAAATCTCCGGCACTCATTACCAAATTTTCTCCTGCACCCTGAACGTGATATTCTACTTTATCTGAATGATGATCGTCGTCACAGCCTTCACCAATTTCGACTGTCTGCATCCATTTTGTGTAATCGTTTAATTCAGTTCCTGCTTTTTGAGCAAACAAATAATAAGGCATTCTAATGGTTAAATCGCTGTCTTTGCATAAACCGTTTGTTACGCCGTAATCGTCTGGAAAGTTCTGAAATCCGCCTCCGGCATCCATAATGGCTGTTACGCCAAGACGGTTCATTTCGGTCATAAATTGTTTAGTCGAATTGAATTTTTCTTCTTGTGTCAATTCTGGAAGTTTAGCAAGCGTAGAGTATAAAATAAAAGCATTTGGTTCTGCAACTAATAAACCGGTTGGGTTTCCGTTTGGATCTTTTTCAATCAATCCCGCATTTGGATTTGGCGTATTGGCGTCGATTTTTAAAGTTTCTAAACCTGCTTTGTTCAAATAAGCGTGTCCGTACAAGTGAAGAATAAATGTTGGAACATCGCCTGTTGCTTCGTTGATTTCGGCTAAAGTAGGGAGTCTCTTTTCTTCGAACTGATAAGCATTCCATCCGCCTACAACGCGAACCCATTGTCCTTTTGGAGTTCTTTGCGCTTGTTCTTTCAGCATGGCCAAAGCTCTTTTTAGAGAACGAACGCCGTCCCAGCGTAATTCGGTATTAAAGAATCTTCCGCCTCTGATAATGTGCATGTGAGAATCGAATATTCCCGGAATAATGGTTTTTCCTTTAGCATCAATTACCGTTGTTTTTTTGTCTTTTAATTTTAAGATTTCGCTGTTTTTTCCTGTTTTAAGGATTTTGCCATCGGCGACAGCCATAGCTTCAACGATTGTATTTTTATTGTCCAAAGTGTGAATTACAGCATGATGAACGATGAGTGTCGCTTTTTTGCTTTGCCCAAAAATGGGAAGGGAAATGATTAAAAGAAAAGCTGCTATTTTGAAAGAGAGTTTCATGGTGGTGGTATTTTGAGTTGGTTTTGGGAGAAAAAAAGACTGTGCGGTTACACAGCCTTTTTTGATGGAATAAAATTAGACGCTGATTTACACAGATTTTTTTTATGTAATGGTTTGAATTTTAAATCCGTTTTATCTGCGTTCAATGAAATTTAGTGTTTTAACATTTCGTGAGCGTATTGAACACCTACACCGTAAGCACCGCCGTATTTTTTAACTAAATCGGTTACAGGTACGTAAGTTTCCTGACGAGCCCAGTCGCGTTGTAATTCTAGTAAATATTGTAATGAAGTTATTGGGTGTGCACCAGCCTGAACCATACGAGTTACAGCCATTTCGTGTGCTTCTTTAGAAATATCGCCGCTTGCATCTGTAATTACGTAAACATCATATCCTTCGTTGATTGCTGATAATGCCGGTCCAACGATACAAACGCTTGTCCATAAACCTCCCAAAACGATTTTCTTTTTACCTTTTGCCACTATCGCTTTGTGTGCAGGAACATCTTCCCAGGTATTCATTGAAGTACGGTCAATATAGTTGGATGTTTTTTGAGGGTAGAATTCTTCAATTTCTTTAAATACAGGTCCGCTGAATGATTTTTCTGCAACGGTTGTTACAATGGTTGGAACTTTGAATATTTTTGATGCTCCGGCTACTAAAGCGGTGTTGTTTCTAAGCTGATCAATTGGAATATTGCTTACTGCAAAGGCCATTTGGCTTTCATAATCAATTAATACTAAAGTATGGTTGAATGGATCTAATTGCGCCGGACTTGGTTTTTGTGCGAATCCGATAAATGTTACAAATAATAAAGCTGCTGTAAGGATTAATTTTTTCATGATAATTTGATTTTGTTGTGAATAAAAAGGTTTTTTAAAATTATTTGATATTGATTTTCAGTGTTTTGCATTCAAATTAAATGCCTTGTTTTTAATGTATTGATTTTAAAAGGTTTTTCAGAAAAGGCAATAGTGATCCTGGCGATATATCGTTATTAAAATTGGATATTCGTTAAATGATTTTCGTTAAGCTTTTAATGAATTTTTAAAAGAGAAAAATGTGGTGCCTAAATTTTTCCTTTTTGATGTAATCTGTGGAGAATTTCTGATTTTAATAAACCGCTTCCTCCTCCAAAATGTTCAATTACTTCTACTTCTGGCTGTTGTTCTAAACAAAATAAAGTAAACTCTTTTTCGACATGGTCTTCGATTCCGGAACTCAATAGAACAATGTCAATTTTGTGATTCTGAAAATATTCCTGTGCTTCTTTTTCATCGTTGAAAGAAACTGCGTTCCAATCTTCATATGCGTTTACAAGGCGAAGTAAAATGGCCAGAATTGCTTCGTTTTTTCCGAGTAATAAGAATTCAAGTGTTTTCATTTTTTTTTAAGATTCTGAGATTCTGAGACACTAAGGTTCTAAGTTTTTTTTACTTTGAAAATTAGTTTTGACAGAACTTCTGATTTACTTTACAAATTTATTTGTTTTGTTTTTGCTTCCACTTAATCTAGAACAAGAAAATATTTTTTTTTTAAGATTCTGAGATGCTAAGGCACTAAGATTCTGAGTTTTATTTTCTATTTGGTTTCAGTTTTTGACAGAACTTGTAATCTACTTTGCAAATTTATTTGTTTTGTTTTTGCTTCAACTTAATCTGGAATAAGAAAGGATTTTTTATTTAAGATTCTGAGATGCTAAGGCACTAAGATTCTGAGTTTTTCTTTTCTATTTGGTTTCAGTTTTTGACAGAACATATAATCTACTATGCAAATTTATTTGTTTTGTTTTTGCTTCCACTTAATCTAGAACAAGAAAACATTTTTATTTAAGATTCTGAGATGCTAAGGCACTAAGATTCTGAGTTTTATTTTCTATTTGGTTTCAGTTTTTGACAGAACATGTAATCTACTATGCAAATTTATTTGTTTTGTTTTTGCTTCAACTTAATCTAGAATAAGAAAGGATTTTTATTTAAGATTCTGAGATGCTAAGGCACTAAGATTCTGAGTTTTTCTTTTCTATTTGGTTTCAGTTTTTGACAGAACTTGTAATCTACTATGCAAATTTATTTGTTTTGTTTTTGCTTCCACTTAATCTAGAATAAGAAAGGATTTTTTATTTAAGATTCTGAGATGCTAAGGCACTAAGATTCTGAGTTTTTCTTTTCTATTTGGTTTCAGTTTTTGACAGAACATGTAATCTACTATGCAAATTTATTTGTTTTGTTTTTGCTTCAACTTAATCTAGAATAAGAAAGGATTTTTATTTAAGATTCTGAGATGCTAAGACACTAAGATTCTGAGTTTTTCTTTTCTATTTGGTTTCAGTTTTTGACAGAACTTGTAATCTACTATGCAAATTTATTTGTTTTGTTTTTGCTTCAACTTAACCTGGAATAAGAAAGGATTTTTATTTAAGATTCTGAGATGCTAAGGCACTAAGATTCTGAGTTTTTCTTTTCTATTTGGTTTCAGTTTTTGACAGAACGTGTAATTTGTGTGGCAAAGATATTGCCTCTGCAATGATGCAGCAGTTAATCTAGAATAAGAAAAGAATATTTATGTATAAAATAATTTAGTCCTAATAGCTATTGGGATAGCATCTTATATAAATTTTTCAAAAAACTTTAGCTGAATGTGGGAAACCGTATAGAAATTAAAAAAACTGCCATTAGATTTGCTGCATAGAAATCAGGGAATAATGTTTACCTTTTTATTTGTTCTCAAAAGGTTTCTGTGGTTAAAAATGTTTTTGGAGAGACGATTTTTAATTTTAAAATTGGACATATTCATTTGATCGTGGGTAACTTGTAGAAATTGTTATGATATAAGAATGTCTAAATTTTTTTATAGGTTTTTAGATTTGGTTATGAATTTAACTTTAATCTAAAAACCTTTTTTTTAGCCTAAAACCAAAAGCCCAATAAGCCAGAAATAAACAACCTCCCAGTTTCTTTTAAATTTTTGAGGCGAGGAGCCGTAGAAATTCTTAAATGCGGCCGAGAAATGAGAAATATCTTTGTACCCACATTTATATGCTACTTCACTTACTGTTGAGGCTTTGTCCTTAAATAATTCTTTAGCATATTCCATTCTTAATTTAATGATGAAGGTTTTTACAGTTGTTCCAAAACAGGCTTTAAAACCTTTTTTTAATTTAAATTCATTTAAGGAAATCATTCTTGAAAGCTCGGTCAGGCTTGGGGCGTGGACGTAATCTTTTTCCAGAATCAATTTTGCTTCCTGAAGTTTAGAATAATCCTCGTCGTCAATTTTATCTTTTAGTTTGGGTTCTGTAATAATAGCTTCGAGCTGATGTATTAAAAGTTCTTTGATTTTGGTTTCAATAAACATCTTTTTTAAAGCTCCTTTTCGGTTACAGTTTCTAATTTCAGATATTATCCATTGTATAGCAGGAGTAAAGGGAATATATTTTGAAGTTAAATAACCGGATTTTTTTAATAGTATGTTTTTAGAGAATTTTTCATGGACTTTCCAGTCTTCATTAATGATGTTATAATAAAATTCTTTTGAGAAAATAATCGCTAAATAATTGACTTGTTCAAATGCGGGTATCGTATAAGTAGCTTTAAATTTTGTTGTATAAAAAATATTATGGGTGCTTTCCTTAATGTATTTATCGGCTTCGAGCAGTTCAATATTGGTTTGGATGTTGCCTGAGTTTACAAAATCCATTACAACACATTCTTCATTAATTTCAAAAATATCTGTCTGCGATTTAGAAAGACATAATTGAGTATCAATAAGAACCATTCCATCAGTAGATAAAATGTGACTTTTTATTTCATCTGTTGCTTCCTTTTTTATGTCGATAATTTCTTCTGTAAGGATACTTTTTGGATCGTATTGGTCTTTAATTTCGATATTGATAATTGGTTTTTCATGGGCTGATAGTTTCGATTTGATCTTCAAAATATAATCCGTTTTTACAAAATAATAATCCGTTTTTCCCTAACTTTTTTAAAGCAGTTGAGAGTACTTTTGCGCCAAAGTTATTTATAATTAGTCTAATTAAAGATATGTCAACTCATAAAATTTTATTTTTTATTTTATTTTTCTGCTTTTCGTTCTTTGCAAAAGCGCAGCAAAATCAAGGCTTCACATTGTCTGGACAGGTTGTTGAAAAATCTGGTCAAACCATTCCTTTTGCAACAGTTATTGTAGAAAAAACTGACTTGAGCGTGATTTCGGATGAAGATGGGAAGTTTGTTTTTAAGAATGTTAAGCCTGGAAAGTATACTTTAAAAATTTCTGCAATTGGATTTGCAGGCCGTAGAAAACAAATAGAAGTATCAGGAAGTAATGTAAACATTCGAATTCAGTTAGATAATGAATTGCAGGAATTAGAAAACGTATCCGTAATTGGGCGTTCGACAGTTGACAAGGTCAATAAACAAGCTTATAACGTAACGGCAGTTGATGCAAAAAAACTGCATAATTCCACTTTAGATCTGGCACATGCCTTAGATAGGGTATCCGGGGTACGTTTTCGTGAAGCTGGAGGTGTAGGATCGCGATCAGAATTATCGATTAATGGGTTTTCTGGGAACCAAATTAAAATTTTTATTGACGGTGTACCAATGGATAATTTTGGGTCGTCTTTTCAAATCAATAATATTCCAATTAACCTGGCTGATCGTGTAGAGGTTTATAAAGGTGTTGTGCCTATTTGGCTGGGTGGAGACGCTTTGGGAGGAGCTGTTAATATCGTAACAAATAGCAAACCTCGAACTTATGTGGATGCTTCTTATTCCTTTGGATCATTTAACACGTTTAAAACAGCCATAAACGCAGGCTATACTTCAAAAAGTGGTTTTACCACAGAGATAAATGCATTTCAAAATTATTCTGATAATAATTATTGGGTAAATGTTGAAACTAATGATTTGGAAACCGGTAAATATTATCCAGAAACACGAGTACGAAGATTTCATGATAATTACCATAATGAAACAGTAATTTTTAATATTGGAATTACGGGTAAAAAATATGCCGATAAATTAATGATTGGTTTTACAGCCGGACAAAATAAGGCCGATATTCAAACTGGAGCCAGAATGGTAGCAGTATTTGGCGAAAGATATAGACGAGGAAATACTTTGATGCCTACTTTAAAATATCAAGTAAAAGATTTGTTTACAAAAGGGTTGAATGTAGATGTAACTGGAAATTTTAATTTTGGTTATGAGCAAACTGTAGATACCGTAAATAGACGATACAATTGGTTTGGGCAATATACACAAAATGCAGGTCCAGGTGGAGAAGCTGGTAGATCCCTGTATAAATTTAAAAACAATAATGGAATAGCCACTTTCAATGCGAACTATGCTATTGGCGAACGTCATTCGTTATTAATAAACAATACATTTAACACATTTGACCGTAAAGGAAGTGATGAACTTTATCCTGAGTCTGTAACTTACCAGCAGCCTGAAAAGCTGCAAAAGAATATTTTGGCAGCTGGCTACAAATTTGACTACAATCAAAAATGGAGCACCTCATTATTTGTGAAAAATTATACTTTAAAGACTACTCTAACTAGAAGTTATAATCCTTCTGGAAACTGGGGAGATGTTGCCTATATGGAGTTAAATGATAAGTCATCTTCTTTGGGTTACGGAGGAGCAAGCAGCTATTATTTAAAGCAAAATGTACAGCTTAAGGCTTCTTATGAAAAAACCTATAGATTACCTACATCGAATGAAATTTTTGGTGATCCCAATGATAATTTACAAGGAAATAATAATTTAAAACCAGAATCAAGTAACAATATTAATTTAGGTTTTAGTTATCAAACTAGTTTTAGTGACGTTAATGCGTTAACATTTGATGTAAATGGTATCTATCGTGATGCTGCTGATTTTATTCGTACTGAATTTAATAATAATCAGAACAAAACTGTAACTGTTAATCAAGGAAGTGTTAGAACAAAAGGTATTGATGGAGAGATTCGATACTCTTACAAAAAGCGATTTACATCTGGTATTAATATGACTTACCAAGATATACGCAATATGACCAAATATGAACCAGAGCAAAATTATGTTTCCTATTACTATAAAGACAGGGTACCCAATATCCCTTATTTGTTTAGTAATCTAGATGCAACAGTTTTTTTTAACGATGTATTTAAAAAAGGAAATAATTTATCTGTAGGTTATAATCTTCTTTATGTACATGCCTATTATTTGTACTGGCCAAGTAGAGGGGGTACGAGTGGTAAGCACGATATTCCTACACAGCTTAAGCATGATTTAAACTTGGTTTACACTATGGCTAATGGAAAATACAACGTCGCTTTAGAATGTCAAAACTTACTGGATAATGAACTTGTAGATAATTTTTCACTTCAAAAACCTAGTCGTGCTTTTTATCTAAAATTTAGATACTTCTTTAACAAGTCGAATAAATAATTTTAATATAAATTTTAATACTTATGAAAACAATTACCAAATTACCTTTACTGTTAGCAGCATTTGCTTTCACTTTTGCTTCATGTGAGAGTAACGATGAGCAAAATGAAGGAGCTAGTGGAGAAACAGGAAAATCAAAATATATAGTTACCGTTTCTACAGGAGCAACAGGAGTCGCGGATTATTTATTAACTGCCGATGACGTTTCAAAAGGATCAATTACCACAGCAGGAAATGGGTTAGAACAAGACGGTACTTATCGTTATTATTTATCAACGCAAAATAAATTTTTTAGTTTCCTTTACGGTCAGGGAAATCCAGGAGCTGTTACTACATATGGTTTGACTACGAATGGAGTTTTAACTAAGACTTCAAATTTCCAAGCTGAGACAGTCCAGGTTTTTGCACCAGTTAACAAAGATATTTTAATGGTAAAAGTACCTAGAAGCGGCGCTTCAATTTCTTATATGTATAAAGTTGATGCAGAACAATCTGTACTTACAGGAACAGTACAACAAGATACCAGGCTTTTAATTGGAAATAAAAATCCAGATTTAGCAGAAAGAGCGCATTTTACTTGGGCAACTCAGGTAGGAGATAAAGTATTTATGCCTTACATGAAAATTAATGGTATTGCTCCAGATACTTTTGGAACAAGACATGCTGATAGTACTTGGGTAGCTGTATATAGTTATCCAGATTTAAAATTAGAAAAAGTAATTAAAGATAATCGTACAAGTTACTTAGGAGCTTATTTTACTAATGGATTGTTTCAGGATGAAAAAGGAGATGCCTACGGATTTTCCGGAGCTATTGGAACAGCTAATGGTGTAGTTACTTCTACAAAACCTTCGGCTGTAGTTAAAATTGCTAAAGGAACCACAGAATTTGACAAATCTTATTTCTTTAATGTTCAGGAAAAATCAGGAGGTTATAAAATTTCTTCAACAAGTTATATCTCAAATGGTAAGTTCTTATTGTTAATGTACGGAACTGCTGGAACTAATTCTGGAACTGTTAAGTTAGCTGTAGCTGATGTATACAACCAAACTTTTAAATGGGTTACTGGTATGCCTTCTGTATTGTCAAATGCTACTACTCGTTATAATATTACAACAGAAGATGGAAATTCAGCTGTTCTTGGTGTAAATACACCTGATGGAAACTGGATTTACTCTATCAACGGTACAACTGCTGTTGCTGCACAAGGTATGAAAGTTGAAGGAGGTCAGATTACTGCAATTCAGAAACTAAAATACTAATATTTTTTTGCCGTAAGTCCTTATTTTAATGAGGACTTGCGGTTTTTTTATTTATCCTATTTATCTATCCAATTATGTTTTCTTCGTCAAAACCAAAACCCAATAATAAGAAAAAAAGTAAAAAATCGCTTTTCAAGCGTGTTATGGCCTGGCTGCATTTATGGCTTGGCTTAGCATCTGGAATCATTGTAGTTATTGTCAGCCTTACGGGCTGTATTTATGTTTTTGAGCATGAAATAAAAGATTTTATCGAAGACTGGCGTTTTGTAGAGCCTCAGGAAAAAGCTTTTTTATTACCCTCGCAGTTAGTTACAATTGCTGATAAAACCATGAAAGGCAATCATGCCACAAGTGTAACTTTTGGATCTAAAGACGAAGCTGCAATTGTGGGTTACTTTATTGAAAAAAAAGAAGATAAAGAAAAAGGTGGAAGAGAACATAAAAGAGGAGAAGGAAATCGTAAAAAAGAAACCGCTAAAAATGAAAGCGAAAAAGGAAAAACTGAATTAAAACCTCAGGGGAAAGATAAAGGTAAAGATAAGGAAGAAAAACCAAGAAAGAGAAGAAGCGGTGTTTTTACGAGCATTTATATGAATCCGTATACAGGAGAAATATTAAGTGTAAAATCTTTTTCAAGAGGAGATTCGCCGGATTTTTTCAGATGGATATTAAACGGACACCGCGCTTTGTGGCTTCCTTATGATATTGGAAGACCTATTGTAGGTGTTGCAATTTTAATCTTTGTTGTGCTTTTAATTTCAGGTATTGTGCTTTGGTGGCCAACCAAATGGATAAAATCAATAATCGATAAGAGTTTTAAAATTAAGTGGGATGCGAGCTTTAAACGTGTTAATTATGATTTTCATAATGTACTGGGTTTTTACAGCTGTATTTTTCTTTTCTTTATTGCCGTTACCGGTTTGGTTTGGAGTTTTGGCTGGTGGAGTAAATCGTTATACTGGGTTACATCTGGAGGAAAACCTTTAGTTGAAAACCGCGAATCGCCTAAATCTGATACAACAAATATTAAGACTTTTAATATTACTACCGCCGACAAAGTATTGCTTAAAATGCAAAAAGAAAATCCGCAGGCTTCGGGAATTTTAATTTCTATTCCATCTAAACCGGCAGATCCTATTGGAGCTTTCGTTTACAAACAAAAAAATACCTACTATAATATGGACAGGTATAATTTTGATCAGCAGAGTTTAAAAGAAATCTCAATTAAAACGCCTTTTTCAGGAAAATATATTGAGGCAAATATACCAGACAAAATCCGCAGAATGAATTATGATATTCACGTAGGAAGCGTACTGGGACTTACTGGAAAATTTATCGCTTTTTTTGCCAGTTTAATCTCTGCAACCTTACCCATTACGGGATTTATTATTTGGTGGGGAAAACAGAAATTTGGTAAAAAGAAACCGGCAGCAAAACCTAAAGTGGCGGCAAAAGCAGTTCCGGTTCCTAAAAAAAATAATGCAGAACAAGAAGTTACTGCTTAAGGAAAAATTAAAATTGGTTTTTAATTTCTTTTTTTGTTTTTTTTTTGATCAAAGGCAAAACTTACCCAGGTTTTGCCTTTTCTTTTTTTAGTTATAACCGTTTGTTTTCAGCCATTCTTCACAATCTCTGGTCCAGAATTTACTAGTGTCTTTTACACCTAAACCAAAACCGTGTCCTCCTTTTTCATATAAATGTAACTCCGCTGCAACTCCATTTTTTTTGAGGGCTAAATAATAGTTTATACTGTTTTCCGGCAGTACAACGGTATCATCTGTAGCGTGAATTAAAAAAGCGGGCGGTGTCTGGGCTGTAACTTTCTTCTCGTTTGAAAATGAATCTATTAAATCCTGAGATGGATTATTTCCTAATAAACTAGTTTGAGATCCTTTATGTGTTGTTTGATTTTCCATTGAAATAACCGGATATATTAAAAGAGAAAAATCAGGGCGGGCACTTACTCTATATGCCGATTCATAAACTTTATCATCATAATGTGTTGATGCTGTAGAGGCTAAATGTCCTCCGGCAGAAAATCCCATAATACCGATTTTGCTGGGATCAATATTCCATTTTGCTGCATTTTGTCTTACATAACGTATCGCTTCCTGCGCATCCTGAAGCGGGCCTACATTTTTATTCTTCATAATTAAATCACTCGGAAGTCTGTATTTCAATACAAATGCCGGAATCCCTAGACTGTTCAGCCATTGCGCTGCTTTTGTTCCTTCTTTATCAATGGCCAAATGCTGGTAGCCTCCACCCGGAAGAATAATAACTGCCGTTTGATTTGGTTTTGTTACAGCCGGAAAAAACGCTGTTAAAGTGGGTATTGTAACTAAACTGGTACTTTGCACCTTTCCATCTTTTATGGATTCTTTCTCTTTATATTCAGTTGATTTGATTTCGTCAGGAATTTTATTCCAAAGTGGAACAGCCTGATTTTGTGCATTCGAGTGAAATACTATTCCCGAAAAAAGCAGGACAGTCAATAAATAAAGGCTTTTTGTGTTTTTCAATTTTTATTATAATTAGTTGTATTACAGTAGTTTATTGGTTGTTTGTAACTTTTGTTTTAAAAACGGCAAGATAAGATAAAACTCTTTAAATACTATCTTGTTTCAGGACAATTTTACCCCTAAAAGCGGATAAATTTCGCCTATATCCTTTTAACATATATATTGTTTAATGTGTAATTTTGTGTTCTTTTTTTTACGCAATATATTAAATTTAATAGATAAAATAATTTTATATATAATTTATTTGGAATATAAAGATTAAAAACTATATTTGTGCAATCGATTACATTATTACGGTTTTATAAAATTAAAATATTGATTTTAATGTTTTTAAATAATGCGTAATGTGCAGGAGATTTTCCAAAAAAAAATATCTAACTATAATAACCCGTTACCATGAGTCAAACCGATGCTGTTACAGTAAATAAAAACGTCAAATCTGCAGGAAAATATCGTTGGAGTATATGCGCTCTGCTTTTTTTTGCAACAACCATTAATTATTTAGACAGACAAGTTCTTTCTTTAACTTGGAGTGATTTTATTGCGCCGGAATTTCATTGGACAAATAACGATTATGGAAATATAACGGCTTTATTCTCTATCTTTTATGCAGTTTCTTTACTATTCGCCGGAAGATTTGTAGACTGGCTTGATACTAAAAAAGGATTTCTTTGGGCAATTGGAATTTGGTCTGTGGGAGCTTGTTTGCATGCATTCTGCGGTATTGCCACTTCAGGAATTATTACTGGAGAATGGCTGGTAGGATTTCATGGTTCAAAAGAAATTATAAGTACAATAAACGATACGGCACTTGTAATTAACGTAAGTGTGGCTTTGTTTATTTTTGCTCGTTTTGTTTTGGCAGTTGGTGAGGCTGGAAACTTTCCTGCAGCAATCAAAACTACAGCAGAATATTTCCCTAAAAAAGACAGAGCATTTTCTACAAGTATATTTAACGCTGGTGCCACAGTGGGTGCATTGGCAGCTCCAATTACAATTCCGTTTATTGCCAAATCATTTGGATGGGAAATGTCTTTCATTATCATTGGAGCTTTAGGTTTTATCTGGATGGGATTCTGGGTTTTCATGTACGATAAACCAGAAAGACACCCAAGAGTAAGTGCAGAGGAATTAGCTTATATTCAGCAGGATGATATTGCAGACAGCAAATTAGAAGGTTATGTGCCGGAAACAACTTCAAAAGTTTCTTTTGTTGAATGCTTTAAATACAAACAAACATGGGCTTTTGCCTTTGGTAAATTTATGACAGACGGCGTTTGGTGGTTTTTCTTATTCTGGACTCCGGCTTATTTAAGCTCTGTTTACGGAATGGATTCTACAGAAGCGGCTTTACCATTGTTTGTTTTATACATGATTACATTATTGTCAATTATTGGCGGATGGCTTCCAACGTACTTTGTTGAAAAGAAAGGAATGAATCCATATGAAGGAAGAATGAGAGCCATGTTAATTTTTGCTTTCTTTCCATTGTTAGCCTTAATTGCGCAGCCTTTAGGGTATATTAGTTATTGGATTCCGGTAATTATCATCGGGATTGCAGGAGCGGCACACCAGTCCTGGTCAGCCAATATATTTACTACAGTAGGAGATATGTTTCCTAAAAAGGCTATTGCAACTATAACTGGAATTGGAGGTTTAGCAGGAGGAGTAGGGTCAACTTTAATTAACAAAGGATCAGGATTATTGTTTGATCATGCTAAAGAAACTGAAATGGTTTTTATGGGATTTAAAGGAATTGAAGCAGGATACTTTATAATTTTTTCAATTTGTGCTGTTTGTTATTTAACAGGATGGATTGTAATGAAATCTCTTGTTCCTAAATACAGCCCAATTACGAATTTGTAAAAGATAATTTGTCTAAATAGCATAATTTTTTCATTTCAATTATGCTATTTGAATATAAAAAATTAATTTTGTGCAATCGATTACATTAAAATAAAAATTATGACAAAATATAGTTCAAGATACGCGTCAAGCCCAGAAGCAGTTAAAAAATATGACACACAACAGTTAAGAGAAGAATTCTTAATTGATGATTTAATGCAGGAAGATGAAGTTGTGTTGGTTTATTCTCATTACGACAGATATATTGCTGGTTCTGCGGTTCCTGTAAAAGGTGATTTGGTTTTGGAAACAATCGATCCGCTTAAAGCACCTTATTTTTTAGAAAGAAGAGAATTAGGAATTATCAATGTAGGAGGAAGCGGTTCTGTTGTGGTTGAAGGAACAACTTATGAATTAGGATTTAAAGATGCACTATACATTGGAAGCGGTAATAAAGAAGTAATTTTTAAAAGTGCTGACAGCAGTAATCCAGCTAAATTTTATTTAAACTCTGCACCAGCTCATACTACTTACCCAACTAAAAAAGTAAGTTTAGCTGAAGCGAATAAATTACAGTTGGGCACAATGGAAACAGCTAATCACCGTACAGTAAACCAAATGATTATTGGAAGTGTGGTTACAACCTGCCAATTGCAAATGGGAATGACAGAATTAAAACCTGGAAGTGTTTGGAATACCATGCCTGCACACGTACACGATCGCAGAATGGAAGTTTATTTTTATTTAGATATTCCAGAAAACCAAGCAGTTTGTCACTTTATGGGACAGCCTCAGGAAACAAGACATATCTGGATGAACAATCATCAGGCAGTAATTTCTCCGCCTTGGTCAATTCACTCAGGTTCAGGAACCAGCAACTATACTTTTATCTGGGGAATGGCTGGTGAAAACTTAGATTACGGAGATATGGATGTTTGTAAAATCACAGACTTAAGATAAGAAACATGACAAATTTATTTGATATAAAAGGAAAAGTTGCCTTAATCACAGGAAGTACACACGGATTGGGAATGGCAATGGCAAAAGGATTAGGTCAGGCGGGAGCCACAATTGTGGTGAATGGAAATTCTTCTCAGCAAAAAATTGACGATGCTGTTGCAGCGCTTAAAGCTGAAGGAATTAATGCTGTAGGTTACAAATTTAATGTAACCGAAGAGCAGGAAGTAAAGGCAGCTGTTGCGAAAATTGAAAGTGAAGTAGGAGCAATCGATATCTTGATCAACAATGCGGGAATTATTAAAAGAATTCCGCTGCTTGAAATGGAAGTTGAAGATTTTAGAGAAGTTATTGATATTGATTTAGTAAGTCCGTTTATTGTTTCTAAACATGTTGCCAAAGGAATGATTGATAGAAGACAAGGAAAAATAATCAACATTTGCTCTATGATGAGCGAGTTAGGCCGTAATACAGTTTCGGCTTACGCAGCTGCAAAAGGCGGTTTAAAAATGCTGACGAAAAATATGGCAACAGAATGGGCAAAATACAATGTTCAGATCAACGGAATTGGTCCGGGATATTTTGCTACAGAACAAACAAAACCTATTAGAGTTGACGGACATCCGTTTAACGATTTTATCATAAGCAGAACTCCTGCTGCAAAATGGGGAGATCCAAGTGATTTAGCCGGAGCTGCAATATTTTTATCATCCAAAGCGAGTGATTTTGTAAACGGACACATTTTATATGTTGACGGCGGAATCTTAGCTACAATTGGAAAACCTTCAAACGAAGAATAATTCTCAAATTATATTTAAAAAGACATGAGCGCAAATACATTCATACACGACAATTTTTTATTAGAAAATAAATACGCTGAAGAGTTATATCATAATTACTCTAAAAACCAGCCAATTATTGATTACCATAATCACTTAAATCCGCAGTTTATTGCAGAGGATAAGATTTTTGATAACATTACGAATGTATGGATCAACGGCGATCATTACAAATGGCGCGCAATGCGTACATTAGGAATTAATGAGCAGTTTGTTACAGGAAACGGTTCAGATAAAGATAAATTCTTAAACTGGGCAAAAACAGTTCCGTACACAATGCGTAATCCTTTGTATCACTGGACGCATTTAGAATTAGCTCGTTATTTTGATATTTATGATCTTTTGAATGAAAAATCGGCTGAGAAAATTTATATCGAAACTACTGAGAAAATTAATTCTCAGGCGTACAGCACGCAGAATCTTCTTAAAAAAGTAAAAGCTGAATTAGTTTGTACTACAGAAGATCCAATTGATTCATTAGAGTTTCATCAGAAATTCGCGAACAATTCGGTTGGAATTAAAATGAGTACGGCTTTCAGACCTGATAAAGCCATCTTAATTGCTAATGATGGTTATAATGCATATCTGGACACATTAGGGGATGTGTCCGGAGTTGCAATTAATACTTTTGCTGATTTACAAACGGCATTAAGAAACAGAATTGAATTCTTTAATGCAAACGGATGTAAATTAAGTGATCACGGTTTAGATCAAATTTATTTTGAAGAATTTACAGAATCTGAAATCAGTTCAATCTTCAAAAAGAAAAGAGAAAACAGAATCATAACGCCAGAAGAAGCTTTAAAATTCCAAAGTGCTGTTTTAGTATTCCTATCTGAAACATATCATGAATTTGGATGGGTGCAGCAATTTCACTTAGGTGCATTGCGTAATAATAATGCTCGTATGCACAGAATTTTAGGTCCTGATACAGGATGGGATTCTATTGGAGATTATCCTCAGGCTCAAAAATTGTCAAGCTTTTTAAATGCTTTAGACAGCAAAGACAAATTGACAAAAACAATTATCTATAACTTAAATCCGGCTGATAACGAAGTTATGGCTACTATGATTGGGAACTTCAACGACGGAAGTGTTCGCGGAAAAGTACAATTTGGTTCTGGATGGTGGTTTTTAGATCAAAAAGACGGAATGACAAAGCAGTTAAATGCGCTTTCAAATATGGGATTAATCAGCTGTTTTGTTGGAATGCTGACAGATTCTAGAAGTTTCTTATCATTCCCAAGACACGAATATTTCAGACGTATTTTATGTAATCTTTTAGGAGACGAAATCAAACGTGGTGAATTGCCAAATGATATGGAATGGATCGGAAAATTAGTTTCTGATATTTCATACAACAATGCTAAAGAATATTTTAAGTTTTAAATAATAAATTAACCGCAATCCCGATAGCTATCGGGAGCAAAGATTTACGCAAGGCCCGCTAAGTTTTCTTAATCCTTATAATCTTTGAAATCTGTGGCAAAAAAATAAATAAATAATGAGTAGAGTAGTTGCATTTGGAGAAATCATGCTTCGTTTATCGACAGAAAGACATTTACGTTTTTCGCAGTCTACAGCATTTGGTGCTACATACGGAGGCGGTGAATTCAATGTATGTGTTTCCTTGGCGAATTACGGTGTAAATGCTGAATTTGTTACAAGATTGCCTCAAAACGAAATAGGTTTATCGGCATTGAAAGAAATGCGAAAAATGAACGTTGAATCTAAAAACATTGTTTATGGAGGAGATCGTTTAGGAATCTATTTTCTGGAAACCGGAGCCGGAACACGCGGCAGTAATGTTGTTTACGATCGTGCGCACAGTGCCATGGCAACTATTGAAAAAGGCATGGTAGACTGGGAAAAAGTTTTAGCAGGTGCTGAATGGTTTCATTGGAGCGGTATTACGCCGGCTATTTCTCAAAGTGCTGCAGAAGCTTGTTTAGAAGCTATTAAAGTGGCTCATAAGCTTGGGATTAAAATTTCATGCGACTTAAATTACAGATCAAAATTATGGCAGTATGGTAAAACGCCAAGTGAGGTTATGCCGGAAATGCTGCAATACAGCAATGTTATTTTAGGTGATATTGATACAGCCTATTTTATGTTAGGAATTCCAAAAGTGAATCCGAATTATCAGGATGAAAAATCACTTCCGGTTTTATATGAAAAATTATTTCAATTAATTCCTAATTTAAAAGTGGCAGCAACGACACTTCGTTATTCCGTAAGTGCATCTCACCAGAGAATTGGCGGTGTTTTGTTTGACGGGAAAGCAATTTATCAGGCAGCAGTAAAAGAAGTAACTCCTGTTGTAGACAGAGTAGGAAGCGGAGACGCCTTTATGGGAGGATTAATTTACGGACTGTTAGAATATCAAAATAATAACCAGAGAGCTTTAGATTTTGCCGTTGCAGCTTGTTGTTTAAAACATACTATTGCAGGCGATTACAATCTGGTTACTTTAAAAGAAGTTGAAAATATGATTGATGGTGATGGTTCTGCATTAGTATCAAGATAATTAATTATAGATATGGCAAAATATTCAAGAATAGAGGTTGCGCAGACAATGAAAGATAACGGAATGGTGCCGTTGTTTTTTCATTCGGATATTGAATTAAGCAAGAAAGTTTTAAAAGCTTGTTACGACGGAGGTTCAAGATTGATGGAATTTACAAGCCGAGGCGATTTTGCACATGAAGTTTTTGGAGCTTTAAATAAATACGCTTTAGCAGAACTTCCGGGTATGATTTTAGGAGTTGGTTCTATCACAGATGCAGCTTCGGCCTCATTGTATATGAGTTTAGGTGCAAATTTTATTGTAACTCCTGTATTTAGAGAAGATATCGCAATTGCCTGCAATCGCAGAAAAGTGTTATGGTCACCAGGATGCGGCACGCTTAGTGAAATTGCCAGAGCAGAAGAATTAGGATGTGAAATTGTAAAATTATTTCCAGCCGATACGTATGGTCCGGAATTTATTAAAGCCATAAAAGGACCTTGCCCGTGGACAAACATTATGCCTACTGGTGGAGTTTATCCAACTGTTGAAAGTTTGAGCTCATGGTTAAATGCAGGAGCAACCTGTGTTGGTTTAGGTTCGCAATTGATATCAAAAGACATATTAGAAAATAAAGACTTTGATGGTTTAAGTGCAAGAGTCAGCGAGGTTCTTGACATCATAAAAAATATAAGAAAATAGATTAAGGGGTAATCATGCCAACTCCTTATTTTATAAGTTTTTTTTAGATTTTTAGAGATTGTAATAGAGCATTACGCTTGAAAAATTCAGCCAGCCATTCCTCACAGCCAGCTTTGTTTTATTCAATCGGGTGTAATGTTTCTTTTACAATTTAAAAGGCATAAATGAAGAGATAAGGTTTATAAATGGTTATTTATAACGCATTAAAGAAAGTTTAAAATGAAAAAATTAAATAGAATAAATACAGGATTAGAAAAGTTACAGCCAATTAAGGTAGTTCAGTTTGGAGAAGGTAACTTTTTAAGAGCCTTTGTTGATTATGCTTTTGATAAACTAAATAAAGAAGTTGATTTTAATGCCGGTATTGCAGTAATTCAGCCTTTGAAAGACGGTATGGTAAATATGATTAATGATCAGGACGGTCTTTATACCTTGTTTATGAACGGAATTAAAAAAGGTGAAAAGATACAAGATATTGTCTTAATTAATAACATTGTAAAAACTATAAACCCATATACTGAATTTGCAAATTATTTGGCTTTAGCCAAAGAAGAAGAACTTCAGTTTATTGTTTCTAATACTACAGAAGCTGGAATTGAATTTATTGAAAGTGATACTCCAGACATGCAGCCACCAGTGTCATTTCCTGCAAAATTGACGGTTTTATTATATGAAAGATTTAAGCATTTTAATGGAGATGCTGCTAAAGGAGTTACAATAATTCCTTGTGAATTAATTGATTATAACTCTGAGACCCTTAAAAAATATATTTTACAATATGTTGATCTATGGAAATTAGAAGATGCATTTAAAACTTGGGTATCAGATGCTTGTACGTATCATAGTACTTTGGTTGACAGAATTGTTCCTGGATATCCAAGAGCTGAAATTGAAGAATACAATAATAAATTAGATTATGAGGACAATTTAATTGTTGCGGCAGAACCTTTTTTCCTTTGGGCTATTGAAGGTGGAGAGGATCTAAAAGCAAAATTGCCTTTTCACAAAACAGATTTGAATGTAAAAATCGTTGATGATATACGTCCTTTTAAAATGATTAAAGTTCGTATTTTAAACGGTGCGCATACGGCAATGGTTCCTTTTTCACTTTTGCATGGTAATAAATTAGTAATGGAAACTGTTAACGGAGATTTTACCGGAAAATTTGTAAATAGCGTTATTGGTGAAATTAGTGAAACTCTTGATATGGACAAAAATGAAATTACGGCCTATTCTGAGGAAGTAATGGACCGATTTAAAAATCCATTTATCAAACATGCACTTGCCGATATTGCCTTAAATTCTGTATCGAAATTCAAAGTAAGAGTTTTACCTAGTTTATTAGGATATTATAAGGCTAACAAAAAATTGCCTGTTAATTTGACTTTTTCATTAGCAAGTTTAATTCGTTTCTACAAAGGAACTTGGAATGGTCAAAGTTTGCCGGTTAAAGATGGTGAAGATATTGTTTCATTCTTTGATGGTTTATGGAAATCTGATGATTATGAAAAAATAGCAAGACTTACTTTGCAGAATAAAAGCTTCTGGGATGAAGATTTAACTGAAATTCCTTCATTAACAAAAGCGATTACAATTGCTCTTGAAGAAATTGATGCAAATGGTATTGAAGTTGGTTTTGCCAAGTTTCAAGAAAGAATAAAATAGAAAAAAGATAAAAAAAACAAAGAACAAGCATTAATTATGGCAACGCAGAAAAAATTAATAAAAGTTCACCCAACCGATAATGTTGCGGTTGCTTTGGTGAATCTTACAGCAGGCGAAGTAATTGATTTTGAGGGAGAATCAGTTGTAGTTGAGTCTGATGTAAAAATGAAACATAAGATTGCAATGGTTCCTTTTAATGTAGGAGACAGAATCATTATGTACGGAGTTTTAGTAGGTAAAGCAAGTGCAAGAATTGAAAGAGGAGGTTTGCTTTCTACTGCAAATGTAAAACACGAAAGCGATAAAGTTACTGGTAAAACAGAAACGATTGGCTGGAATGCTCCAAATATTGACAAATGGAAAGACAGAACTTGGCAGGGCTATCATAGAGAAGACGGACAAGTGGGAACTGAAAATGTTTGGTTGTTTTTTCCGTTGGTATTTTGTGAAAACAGAAACATCGAAATCTTAAAAGATATTTTTGAGAAAGAATTGATGAAACCAAAAGAAAATGATTATCAGTTATTGTTACGTTCTTTGGTAAAGTCAGAAACAGGAGGAGCAGGAAATGAAGCGGCTTCAAATGATGCTAATTTATTCAACAATATTCAGGTAAAATTCATCACGCATCAAGGTGGTTGCGGCGGAATTCGTCAAGATTCTCATAGTCTGGCTAAATTATTAGCGGGTTATGTAAACAATCCAAACGTTGCCGGAGCTACAGTTTTGAGTTTAGGATGTCAGAATCTACAAATTCAGATTTTCAAAGATGCTTTAGATGCGATTAATCCAGACAGTAAAAAGCCAGTTTTGATCTACGATCAGCAGGCTATTGGAACGATCGAAACGATGTTGAGCAGTGTTGTAAAAGATACTTTTGAAGCGATTAAAAAAGCAAATGAAATAAAAAGAGAACCAGCTCCATTATCTAAATTAAGAATTGGTTTAGAATGTGGTGGATCAGACGGATTCTCTGGAATTTCTGCAAACCCTACTTTAGGAGTAACTTCAGATTTATTGGCTGCTTTAGGCGGTACTACAATCCTTTCTGAATTTCCTGAATTATGCGGTGTTGAGCAGGAATTAGTAAACAGATGTGTTGAAGACGAAAGCGGAAAACGTTTCTTAGACTTAATGCAGTGGTATGAAAAAACAGTTGTTGATGCTGGTTCAGGATTTGATATGAATCCGTCTCCGGGTAACATTAAAGACGGTTTGATTACCGATGCAATGAAATCGGCAGGAGCTGCTAAAAAAGGTGGAACTTCGCCAATTACAGGAGTATTTGATTACGGTGAATATATTTCTAAGCCAGGTTTAACATTACTTTGTACGCCAGGAAACGACGTTGAATGTACAACAGCAATGGTTGGTTCTGGTGCTAATATGGTATTGTTTACAACAGGTTTAGGAACTCCGACAGGAAATCCAATTGCTCCGGTTGTGAAAATTTCATCAAATACGCAATTAGCAAATAAAATGTCGGATATTATTGATATTGACACTGGAGGAATTATCACTGGTGAAAAATCAATTGATGAAATGGCAGATGAAATGTTAGAGTTTATTATTGATGTTGCAAGTGGAACAATTAAAACCAAAGCAGCACTTTTAAATCAAAATGATTTCATTCCCTGGAAAAGAGGAGTTTCTTTATAATAAGAGATTTAACAAATATATCCAAGAGAGACGCACAGAAGTGCGTCTTTTTTTTATTATATAGTATTAAGCTACTAAAGAGAAAATGGTAAAAAGATAGATAAAAAAAACATTAAGTTATTAGGTTTTATTAAGCACAATACTTTATTTGCTTAATATCTCTTAATGAAAAAAAAATAAGCTCATTATTAAATGAGCTTATTTTTTATATGGTAAATATATTAAAAGTTGGTTCTCGAAGACGATTTACGGATATGTAATTCCGGGGCCAAAACCACCTTTTTTTCTATTTTAATAGTATCTGTTTTATCGACTTGTTCTAGGAAAACGCGCGCTGCCATTTTTCCCATTTCAAGTGGTGACTGATCTACAGAAGTAATCGATAATTCCATAAATTTGGTAAAAGGCTCGTTACTAAAACCGGCAACACAAAACTCATTAGGAATACTGATATTTCTTTCCTTTAATTCCTGAATAGCTCCTAAAGCGGCAAAGTCACTTGACGAAAATATTGCGTCAGGCGGTATTTCTAGCTGCAAAAGTTTGTCAACCGCTTCTTTTCCGGCATCGACCATACTTTTAACTGGTACGACATATTCTTCATTAAAATCAATTCCGTGATCTAAAAGAGCTTGTTTGTAGCCTAAAAACCTGTTTTTAAAAATTTCCAGAGACTGATCTCCGGAAAAATGCGCAATATATCTGCATCCTTCATTAATTAAATGTTTGGTGGTTAAATAACCGCCTCGAAAGTCATTAATAGTTACAGAGCTTACGCCGTCAATATGTTTGCTTCTGTCAAAAAAGATCAACGGAACATTCTTTTTTAATACATTATTAAAGGCATCATCATTTTCGCTGGTTACATCTGTAACCGACATCAAAATGCCATCAACCTGAGCATCAATTAAAGTATATAGGTTTTCGTTTTCTCTTTGTTTGCTTTCATGAGTCTGGCAGATAATTACCTGATAACCGTGAGGCTGTAATTCTTCTTCAATGCCACGAATAACCGAAGCAAAAAAGTTGCTGTCGATACGCGGTACAATCACTCCAATATTATTACTTCGGCCGCTTTTTAATGCTAAAGCAAGTTTATTCTGCTTATAGTTCATTGAGGCGGCAGTTTTAATAACCAACTCACGAGTGCTTTCTTTTATTTTCGGGTTGTTATTCAACGCTCTGGAAACAGTAGCTGCAGTGATATTTAATTTTTCGGCAATATCATAAATGGTTACTTTTTCGCTCATTAAAAAGGGTTTTACAAGTTAAATTCTATGACAAAAATACGTTTTTTTTAATAATCTAATGCGTAATGTTATCGATTACCATATCAATTTACTACAACGTTTTATATTCTACAATGATAATAAATTATAATATTTTTTGCATTAAATGTAATTATAATTCTTAATAAAAATTAAAAATACAATTTATTTCTAAATAAATTTGGTTCGTTGGAACATATTTTCTAATTTCGTGTAATCGATTACATAATTGTTGATGTTTTCGCCTTGTTAAATTATAAATTCCACCCAAATGATTATAGATAAGGTTATAGCGTTTAAATCAGTTGTTTTTTTTAGTATAACAGTCATTTTGACTACATCATGCTCAAAAAAAATTACTGCCGTTTCAGAATCTGATCCTTGGAAAAGAATGGAATTAACCATAAAAAACCTGCCAAAAACTAATTTTCAAAATAAAACGTACAATATTGATGATTATGGGGCTGTTGCAGATGGCAAAACTTTAAACACTGCTGCATTCGAAAAAGCAATTCAAAACTGCACTGAAAATGGAGGGGGAAAAGTTTTGGTTCCGAATGGGAAATACTTAACAGGAGCCATTCATTTAGAAAATAATGTAAACCTGCATTTAGAAGATAATGCTGAAATTTTGTTCAGCTTAAATCCAAAAGATTATCCAATCGTTCATACTTCTTGGGAAGGAACGGAATTGATGAATTATTCACCGCTTATTTATGCTAAGAATAAAACCAATGTGGCCATAACCGGAAAAGGCACTTTAAATGGTCAGGCAGACAGTACAAACTGGTGGATTTGGTCTGGAGGAAAAGGATACGGCTGGAAAAAAGGAATTCCATCTCAAAATGATCCGGCAAACAGAGAAGTTCTGGTTGATATGGCCGAAAAAGGAATTCCGGTTGAACAAAGAATTTTTGGAGACGGAAGATATCTGCGTCCTAATTTTATTGAGTTTTTTGAATGTAATACGGTTTTGGTAAAAGATATTACGGTTATCAATTCTCCTTTTTGGATTTTGCATCCTATAAAAACCAACAATATGGTTATTGACGGAGTAACAGTAAACAGCCACGGACCAAATAATGACGGCTGCGATCCTGAATATTCTCAAAACATTGTAATAAAAAACTGCACATTCAATACCGGAGATGATTGTATTGCTATAAAAGCGGGACGCGATGCTGATGGAAGAAGAGTTGCGATTCCGAGTAAAAATATTATAGTACAAAACTGTAAAATGATTGATGGTCATGGCGGTGTTGTTATTGGAAGCGAAATATCTGCGGGAGTAAATAATGTTTTTGTAGAAAACTGTGTAATGGACAGTCCGAATCTGGATCGTGCCATTAGAATTAAAACCAATTCAAAAAGAGGCGGAATCATCGAAGATGTATATGTAAGAAACCTTGAAGTAGGAACGGTAAAAGAATGTGTGTTGAAACTGAATATGTTTTATAATGTTTACGGGTCACAAACGGGAAACTTTATACCAGTAATCAGAAACATAAATCTTGAAAATGTAAACGTAAAAAATGGAGGCAAATACAGCGTTTGGGCTGAAGGTTACAAAGAATCACCTGTAGAAAATATTACGCTTAAAAATGTAAAAATCCAAAAAGTAGACTCCATCTATTTATTGAAAAATGTAAAGAATATCAATTTTATAAATACCTACATAAATGAAAAAAAAGTAGAATGACTAAACACTAATAACTATTAACCAAAAAACCACTTAACAAAATTATGAACATTAAAAAACAATTAAAGAAAAAAATAAAATACAATCTAGTATTTTTATTTTTCCTGAATTTCCTGGTGAGCCATACAGTGAGTGCTCAATCTGCCACAATAGAAGGGAAAATCACTGATGCCGCCGGATTATCACTGCCAGGTGTAAATATCCAGGAAAAAGGAACCAAAAACGGAACTTCTACAGATTTTGAGGGAAGTTTTAAAATAAATGTAACCAGTAACAAAGCTGTTTTAATTATCAGCTATTTAGGTTTTCAAACGCAGGAAGTAAGCGTTGCCGGAAAAACTAAAATAAACGTAAGCCTTGCAGAACAATCGAATTCTTTAAATGAAGTTGTTGTTGTGGGATACGGTTCTGTAAAGAAAACAGACCTTACAGGATCTGTCAGTACAATCAATGCTGCAACAATTACAGAAAGAAACACAACTAATGCTTTAGAAGCTATTCAGGGAAGTACACCGGGAGTTCAGATTTCATCTTCTTCTGGGCGTGCAGGTGATGGATTTAAAGTTGTAATTAGAGGAAATAACTCTTTAATTGCTGATTCAAGTAATCCAAGCATGGTAGGTTCTTCGCCATTATATGTTGTAGATGGTGTTCCTATGGATGGAATTGATTTCTTGAATCCGCAGGATATTGCCAGAATGGATGTTTTAAAAGATGCATCTTCAGCGGCAATTTATGGGTCCAGAGGATCAAATGGAGTTATCATTGTAACTACAAAAAGCGGTACGAGCGCAAAAGCAGGTATCAGCGTAACTTTTGATACTTCGTACGGAAATAAATCTGCGGCAAGATTACCAAAAATGATGTCAGGAGAAGAGTGGTGGAAATTTCATCAGGTTGCTTATATGAGTGCTACGCCTTCAACTCAAACTCCTGCACAATTAGCAGCCTTAGCAGGAAACCAAAGTCCATTATTAGTATCTCGTGCAAACAACGGTTATAATTTTGACTGGTATGATGCAGTACTGAAATCAGGAATGACTGAAAATAACTACTTAAACATTTCGGGCCGTTCAGATTCAGGTATGAGTTATAACTTAGGTTTTGGTATTCAAAGCGACAGAGGTCTTATCGATAATGATTCAACAGATAAATATTCTTTCAAATTAGGATTAAACCATAAAATTAATGATAAGTTTACGACTGGAGTAAATGTTACAATTGCAAGATTAGACAATCAATTAGGTAGTGATTTAGCAATGCAGGATGCTTTTAGACTAAGTCCTTTAATGTCTCCTTGGGCGGTTGATGCACAAGGTAATGAGCTGGTTGGAACGCAGTTTTTTCTTCCGGGTAAGTTAACTTATCCTGATGGTTCATGGGCTATTAATAAAACATCAACTGTTAATCCTTTAATGGAGATTGCCAACTCTTCTCAAACAGAAAAAACATGGCAGACAGTTGGTAATGCATTTTTCCAGTACCAAGCTTTAAAATGGCTTTCGTTCAAAACAACATTTTCAGCGGGAATCATGGATACAAAAGGTTCAAAGGCTTACACAGCGCAAACAAACGCTGGTGTAACACTAAACGGAAAAAATTCTGCAACTCTTGAAAATTCAAACAACTTTAATTATACCTGGGATAACCAAATTGATTTAAAACATACTTTTAATGATGTACACGATTTTAGTTTGTTATTATTACAGAGTTTGTACTCGAATGAAGATGAATTTTCTTCTTTGTATTCTAACAATCAGCCTTTTGATGTAGGATCAGACAATATGGGATCTGGTGTGCAAACGAGTTATGTAGTAAAATCTTCTTTTGCAAAAAATACTTTAAACTCTTATGCAGTTCGTTTAAACTATGCATTTAAGGACAAATATTTAGTTACAGCTTCTACAAGATGGGATGGTTCTTCTGTTTTATCTCAAGGAAATAAATGGCAGAGTTTCCCTTCTGTAGCATTAGGATGGAAAATCAGCAAAGAATCTTTCTTAGCAAATAGTTCAGTAGTTTCAGATTTAAAACTGCGTGCCAGTTTAGGTTACACAGGAAATGATAATGTGGCACCTTACACTTCTCAGGCATTATTAAACCAGCAGACTTTTTATGCTGCAGGTGCAAATGTTGTTTCAGGATGGCAGTCAGAAAACTTAGCTAATCCGGATTTAACTTGGGAAAAAACAAGAGAATACAACTTAGGTCTTGATTTTGGATTCTTAAAAAACAGAATTTCAGGTAGTGTAGATGTTTACGACAGATTATCAGATGATTTAATTTACAAACAACAGTTACCTGCAGAATCAGGATGGAAAAATACATTTGCGAATGTGGGTTCTGTAAGCAATAAAGGAGTTGAAGTTTTATTGACTACAAAAAATATTAAAACTGAAAAAGTAAATTGGGAAACGACTTTTACATTTACTAAAAACGTAAATAAATTAGAATCAATTTACAATCAGGATAAAGTAAGTGATATTGGTAATAAACTGATTCTTGGTGCGCCGTTAAACCCTAATTACAATTATGTGTATGATGGAGTTTGGCAGGAAAGCGAAGCGGCTCAGGCAGCATCTTACGGAATGGCTCCGGGACAGGCAAGACCAAAAGACTTAAACGGAGATGGTAAATTTAATCAGGATGACAGAACGGTAATTGGTAATCCAAATCCAGAGTGGCAGGGAAGTTTATATTCAAAATTAACTGTTGGTCAGTTTGATTTTAATTTCTCAGTTATCACTAGTCAGGGGCAGACTGTTTTGAGTACTTTTCACCAAAACTTTGCCGATGTAAGCGATAGAGGGCGTCAGAAATTAGCAATGGATTATTTTATTCCAACTAATGGTACAGGAATTGAGGCAAATGCTAACAATACAAACCCAAGACCAGGACCTGTAGCAACAGGGGCAGGAGCTTATTGGACTTCTTTATTTGGGTATTACAGAGATGCTTCTTATGTGAAAATCAAAAATATATCTTTAGGATACACATTGGATTCTGAATTATTGAAAAAATTAAAAATCAGTAATTTAAGAGTTTATGTGAATGTTTTAGACCCATTTGTATTTACAGATTTTGATGGATACGATCCGGAATGGGCAGGTTCGCCTTTTGGTGTAAACCGTCCGGCATCTGTAACTACGCAATTGGGATTAAGTGTTAAATTTTAATAAAGATATCAAATGAAAAAAATAATAATAATGTTAGGAATAATTGCTGTATCGGTAAGTTCATGCAGTGATTATATTGAAGAAGACAGCCGTTCGTTTGTACCTGCTGATGCAACGTATAAAACTGCATCTGGATTTCAGTTATTAGTAAATACAAACTATGCATGGCTAAAAAGCATTTATGGAGGAAATCCGTGGCTTTTTGAAGCTGGAACAGATATGTACGCAGAGGGAAGATCACCGGAACCTGCAGGTTTAAGTCAGTATACACTTTTAATACCTTCATCAGATAATGTGGCCGATTTGTATACACCATGTTATCAGTTAATTCAGTCGGTAAATAAAACTATTTACTATTCAACTATAACGGATCAGACTTCAATTTTAAATGCACAGGTAGGTGAAGCCAGATATTTAAGAGCACAAGCTTACTTTTTGTTAGTGCAGACTTATGGAGGTGTTCCTGTTGTAAATGAACACATTATAACACCGGTTTTATCTTTCACAAGAAATACAGCCGAAGAAGTATACACACAAATTATCAGCGATTTAGATTTCGCTTTAGCTAATGTTGGAACTGCAGCGTATAGTACAGCAGGAAAAGTAAACAAAAGAGCCGTTAATGATTTATTAGCAAAAGTGTACTTAACGAAAGGATATGAAAGTTTTGGCAAAGCCGATGATTTTTCTAAAGCCGCCGCTTATGCTGATGCTGCGATTGCAGGACAGACTTTAGCAATTGCTTTTGACCAGTTATTTAAACCTGGAAACGATTTAAATGCCGAAACGATTTTTTCTGTGCAATATGACAAAGCTTCAACAAGTACAGATCCAACGAAATTAGGAAACAATCAGTTTTACTATTTTAGTTCATACTTAGGAGGAGCTGAAACTGGAGCTCCGTTAAGAAGTTACAATTTATGTCCTACAGATTATGCTTTAGGTTTATATGAAAAAGGAGATAAAAGATGGGATGCTACTTTTATGACAGAAATTGTTGAAGGACCTGAGACAACAAATGGAGTTACAAAAACTATTTTGTATTATCCATATTATAGAAGTTCAAACCCGGCTTCATTAAAAGTAAGACACTTTTACGAGCCAAAATGGTTTACTCCAGCAGACAGATTAACTTGGGAAACAGCAAATGCTTCTAGAAAAGCAGCAACGTTTGTGTATCATCCTTGGGGAGAATATTCTGCAGCACATACTTTAATTAAAAATTTAGACTGTTATACTATTCCGGTTAAGAAATTTGACGATCCGGATCCAACTACACCTTCTAGCACGGGACCTGTTAGTACAAGAGATATTATCGTATCAAGGTTAGGTGAAACTTATTTAATTGCTGCCGAAGCGTATTTAAAAGCTGGCGTGCCTTCAACTGGTTTAGATCGTTTAAACGAAGTTAGAAGAAGAGCCGGTGTAGCAAATGCAACACTTGGAGAATTCAACATCGATTATATTTTAGATGAAAGAGGAAGAGAATTATTAGGCGAATACAAAAGATGGTTTGACTTAAAACGTACCGGAACTTTAGTTGCAAGAGCTTCTGCTCATAATTATAAAATTAAAGCGGCCAATTTTGTTGGTATAGACGGTCAGCTTAAAATTTTAAGACCAATCCCGCAAACGGTATTGGACTTAAACCAAAATAAAAGTTTTCCTCAAAATCTTGGTTATTAGTAATTTGATAGTTTTTTGAGACTATTTGTTTTTTTGAAGTAGTTAAAAAGGAGTCTGGGCAAAGCGCCCGGCTCCTTTCTTAACTAAAAAGTAAATTGATTTTAATGCGAAAAATTGTATTGGTTTTATTATGGTTTTCTTTTGCAGTAAATGCACAGAGCACTTACAGTGTCGATACGTCGTACACAGTAAGGAGCACCTATAATAAATTGATAAAAAAATATCCGTCGATAACAATTCCGGTTATTGCTAAAAATGAAAATGTCAATGAAATTAACGATGTGGTTTATTTTACATCAAAAGACAGAACACTGCATTTAGATGCTTTTGTAAATACTAAACAAAAACAAAATCCGGCAGTTATTATGATTCATGGCGGTGGATGGCGGTCAGGAAATAAAAACCAAATGAATCCTCTGGCACAGGAAATAGCTTCAAAAGGCTATTCTTGTTTTACAATAGAATACAGATTATCGCTAGAAGCAAAATATCCATACGGCGTGTATGATGTAAAAAATGCGATTAAATTTATAAAAGATAATGCAAAGAAATTCAAAGTAGATCCAAACAAAATTGCGGTTTTAGGTTGCTCTTCGGGAGCCCAAATGGCAGCTTTGATTGGTACAACAAATGGAAATTCAGCTTTTG
The DNA here is from genome assembly GCF_024171645.1 of Flavobacterium sp. HSC-32F16. Lineage (GTDB taxonomy): Bacteria > Bacteroidota > Bacteroidia > Flavobacteriales > Flavobacteriaceae > Flavobacterium. The sequence continues at coordinate 273,962 of NZ_JALKAC010000007.1, forward strand.
ATGATCCTTCAAATACAAGTAAAGCAACATCAAAAGTAAATGCTATTATTAATGTAGACGGCGTATTAGCATTTAGACATCCGGAATCTTCTGAGGGAGAAATGGCATCGTTTTGGCTTGGAGGTTCTTATGAAGAAAGAACAGAGAACTGGAAAAATGCATCGGCTTTAAGCCATACTAATAAAAACACACCTCCTATATTGTTTATAAACAGCAGTATTCCGAGGTTTCATGCCGGGAGAGATGACATGATAAAGGTTTTAAATCAATATAAAATTTACAGTGAGGTTCATACAATTGAAAATTCGCCTCATTCTTTTTGGTTTTTTCAGCCTTGGTTCGATCAAACCGTTGATTTTGCAACTAATTTTTTAAAAAAGACATTCAAATAATGACAATAAAATGAATACAAAAATCACAGTTGCAGCTTTATTTTTAATTGGTTTAGCATCAGTAAGTGCTCAAAAATACGATATCAAAACTGCTAAAGCGTATGCCGAAATTTCTGCAAAAAAATATTATAAAAAAGCAGTCTTTGCGTTTTTCTTGTTGTACAGCATTTTTACAATGAGTCAGAACAATGATGATCAGAATAAAATTGTAGTTTCTGCCAATTCAAAATGGTCAGAAAAAACGGCAGCGACAATTCTGAATAAATATCCGAAAGCCTGGCAGATCGACGGAACGGAGAAACCAAAATGGGATTATAAAATGAGTCTCACTTTGTCTGCTTTTGAAAAATTGTATTTGAAAACCAAAGACAAAAAATATCTCAATTATATTAAGGAGTATGCAGATGAACTAATTGACAGCAACGGAAATATTGCCAAATACGATATCAAAGAATATAATATTGATTATGTAAATCCGGGAAAACTGCTGTTTAATTTATATGACGAAACAAAAGACAATCGTTATCTAACGGTTATCAAACAATTAAGAACCCAGATTGAAAGCCAGCCAAGAACACCAAGCGGCGGATTCTGGCACAAACAAATTTATCCTAATCAAATGTGGATTGACGGTTTGTATATGGCAGAACCTTTTTATGCGCAATATACAGTTAAGTACGAAAAGGGGAAAAGTTTAGATGATATTGCCAAACAATTTGAATTGGTTCATACTTATATACTGGATAAAAAAACAGGATTGCCTTATCAGGCTTGGGATGAAAGTAAAGAAATTGGCTGGGCAAATCCCGAAACAGGAACTTCGCCAACAATTTGGAGCAGAGGAATTGGCTGGTACATGATGGCCTTGGTTGAAACACTGGACTATTTTCCTAAAAGTCATCCAAAGCAAAAAGAACTGGTAAGTTATTTAAATGAAATAGCAAAGAATACTGTAAAGGAACAAAGCGCATCAGGATTATGGTATCAGGTTGCTGATAAACCAGAATTGGCGGGGAATTATTTAGAATCATCTGGTTCAGGAATGATTATATATGCTTTGGCAAAAGGTGCAGATAAAGGATATTTGAATTCGGCGTATAAAAAAACAGCACAGAAATCTTTTGACGCATTTGTAAAAGAATTTGTCAAAACAAATGAAAATAACGAGATTACTATTTCGAATGTTTCATCAAATGTAGGATTGGGCGGAAAACCTTTTCGCGACGGAACAAACGAATATTATGCTAAAAGCAAAACAAAAGATAATAGTTCGCCGGCATTAGCGGCATTTTTATTGAGTGCAGTAGAATTGAATAAATAACAAACCATTTATTATGATAAAGAAAAGCCATTTTAGTTTTGCCGCGATTGTATTAATTGGAACAATTGTGTTTTCATTTAATGAAATTTTGGCGCAGTCTTCTAGTACTATTTCAAAAGATTTAAAATGGTCAGAGCGAATGGCGCTTTCTATTATCAAACGTGCACCACAGGCCTGGCAGGTCGATAATAACGAAAAACCAAAATGGGATTATAAATTAGGTTTACTGATGACTTCTTTTGAAAAACTGCATCAAAAAACAAATAACCCTGTTTATGCAGATTATATCAAAGCATACGGAGAAACAGTAATTAATCCTTCGGGAGAAATTATGAATTACAAACTCGAAGATTATAATATCGATTATGTAAATCCGGGTAAGTTTTTGTTTGAGCTTTACAAAAGAACAAATGATAAGCGTTATTTTACAGCGATGCAGACTTTAAGAAAGCAATTAGAAACGCATCCAAGAACAAATTCTGGAGGATTTTGGCACAAAAAAATATATCCGTATCAAATGTGGCTGGACGGTTTGTATATGGGAACGCCTTTCTACGCAAGATATACAGTTGAATTTGACAACGGAAAAGATTTAGATGATGTTGCGAAACAATTTGAACAAATACATCTGCATACGCTGGACAAAAAAACAGGACTGCTTTTTCATGCCTGGGATGAAAGTAAACAAATGCCTTGGGCGAATAAAGAAACAGGAGTTTCACCCAATTTCTGGTCACGATCTATTGGCTGGTACATGATGGCCTTGGTTGATGTACTGGATTATATGCCAAAAGATCATCCAAAAAGAAAGGAACTCATTCAGTATTTAAATGATATTTCAAAAGCGGTGGCAAAATATCAGGATAAATCAGGATTGTGGTATCAGGTTACAGATGCCGGGAATAAAGAAGGCAATTACCTTGAAGCTTCAGGATCTGAAATGTTTGTTTACGCTTTCGCGAAAGGAGCAAACAATGGATATTTGCCTGTATCTTATAAAAAACTAGCTTTAAAAGGTTTTAATGCCATTACTAAAAAACTGGTTAAGGTTGATGCAGATGGCGAAATCCATATTACACAAGTTTGTGCCAGCGCAGGTTTAGGAGGAAATCCATACCGCGACGGTTCTTTTGAATATTACATTAAAGAGAAAATAAAAATAGACAACTCACACGGATTAGGGCCATTTATTTTGGCTGCATTAGAAGTAGAAAAATAGTAGAATTTAAATATATTTTGAAATGAAAAACAGTAGGAAACACAGTTTTATGTCGGTTTTATTAGTTTGCGTAATGGCTTTAACGGGCTGTAAAGTAACTTCACAAGAAACGGCAAAAAAAGAAATCGTTATTTCGAAAGACATGAAATGGTCAGATAAAATGGCTTTAACTTTAATGAAACGTCATCCCGAAAGCTATATGCTTGATGATGCTAAAAAGCCAAAATGGGACTATGTTCATGCCTTGGTCCTGCATTCAATTGAAGAGTTAAACAAGAAAAATCCAGATCCGCGTTACAAAGCTTACATAAGAGGTTATGTTGATGAATTAGTACAGGAAGACGGAACGATTAAAACTTACGAACTGGACAAATACAATATCGATTTGGTGGTTCCCGGACGTTTGCTTTTTGCTATTTATGCTGAGACAAAACAGGATAAATATTTAAAAGCAATGCAATTGGTTCGTAAACAATTAACAGAACAGCCTCGTACGGCAAGCGGCGGTTTCTGGCACAAACAAATTTATCCAAATCAAATGTGGTTAGATGGTTTATATATGGGAGAGCCATTCTATGCTGAATATACATTGACATTTGAAAACGGAAAAAGTTTTGATGACATTGCAAAACAATTTGAGTTAATTCAGTTACATGCTACAGATCCAAAAACAGGATTATTATACCATGCATGGGATGAAAGCAAAGCAATGCCTTGGGCAAATAAAGAAACAGGAAATTCACCAAATTTCTGGTCTAGAGCTTTAGGATGGTATGTAATGGCCTTGGTTGATGCTTTAGATTATTTCCCAAAAGATCATCCTAAAAGACCAGAATTGATAAAATATTTAAACAATGCAGCTGCAGCTTTGGCAAAATATCAGGACAAATCAGGATTGTGGTATCAGGTTACGGATAAAGGAGGAGAAAAAGGAAATTATTTAGAGGCTTCAGGATCATCAATGTTTGCCTATGCTTTTGCAAAAGGAGTAAATAAAGGATACCTGCCGGCAAAATATAAAAAACTAGCCAACAAAGCTTTTGACGGATTAACTAAAGTTTTAATCAAAAAAGTTGATGAAGACGGCGGTATTACATTAACAAACTGTTGTCAGGTTGCAGGTTTGGGAGGAACTCCTTATCGTGATGGTTCTTACGAATATTATGTAAACGAAAGAAAAAAAGACAACGATCCTAAAGCAACCGGTCCTTTTATCTTAGCCGCTTTAGAATTGAATAGATAACATAAAATAAAGCTTGAGTACAAACTCGAGAGGTTTTCAATCCAGAGGCTTTTGGGTCTGTAGGGTTTAAAACATATAGTTTCTTTCTTCGATGGAAATGAAAAAAAATTCTATCGATAAAAATTAGGTTTCAATAGAAACCGGACAGGTTTTTAAAACCTGTCCGGTTTAACTAAAAGTAATTATCAGTATGACGAAAAATATAAAAATAGCTATTCTTCTTCTTTCCATTTTTTCTTTTCAAAAAAATGAAGCACAAGTCTGGACACCGGATAACGGAGATGGAACGTATACAAACCCTATCATTCATGCCGATTATTCAGATCCAGATGCAGTTAGAGTTGGAGATGATTTTTATATGACTGCATCGTCTTTTAACTGTATTCCGGGATTGCCAATTTTACATTCTAAAGATTTGGTAAACTGGAAAATTGTGAGCTATGCGCTGTCAAAACAACCGCCGTTTGAAACTTATAATAAAGTACAACACGGAAACGGTGTCTGGGCGCCAAGTATTACTTTTCATAACAATGAATTTTATATTTATTACCCGGATCCTGATTTTGGAATTTATATGATTAAAGCCAAAAAAGCCGAAGGACCTTGGTCTGAACCACTTTTAGTAAAAGCAGGAATTGGATTAATTGACCCGAGTCCGCTTTGGGATGATGACGGGAAAGCATATCTCGCTCATGCATTTGCAGGAAGCCGTGCGCAGATTAAAAGCTTATTGGTAGTGTGCAGCATGAATACCGAAGGAACAATTGCCAATAACGATGAAGTTATGGTAATTGACGGTCATGACGGCGAAGGCACAATTGAAGGACCGAAATTCTACAAAAGAAATAATTATTATTACATTTTTGCTCCAGCAGGAGGAGTTCCAACAGGGTGGCAGACTATTTTAAGATCTAAAAATGTTTTTGGTCCTTATGAAAAGAAAAAAGTTTTAGAACAAGGATCAACCAAAATAAACGGACCGCACCAAGGGGCGTGGGTACAGACACAAACTGGAGAAGATTGGTTTGTTCACTTTCAGGATAAAGGCGCTTACGGAAGAATTGTGCATTTACAGCCTATGAAATGGGAAAAAGACTGGCCGGTTATGGGACAGGATTTTGACAAAAATGGAATAGGAGAACCCGTTACAACTTTTAAAAAACCGAATGTTGGGAAAAAATATCCGATAGAAAATCCGGCAGAATCAGATGAATTCAACGAACCAAAATTAGGATTGCAGTGGCAGTGGCAGGCAAATTCTCAAATAAACTGGGGTTTTCCTACAAGTCTTGGTTATTTGAACTTGTTCTGCATGACAACAATTAAGGATAGTAAAAGAATTTTTGATGCTCCCAATTTACTGCTTCAAAAATTTCCTGCTGAAGAATTTTCGGCGACAGCCAAATTAACTTTTAATACAAGATTAAACGGAGAATCGACAGGACTAATCATAATGGGATTAGATTATAGTTATTTGTGTTTTAAAAATGATAACGGAAAATTGTATCTCAACCAAAAAACAGGAACTTTTAATAAAACAGTTTCAGAAACCGAAACCAAACCGATTTTAATTTCAAGCAATACAATTTATTTAAAAGTAAAAGTTAAAAAAGGAGGTATCTGCAGTTTCTTTTACAGCTTAGATGATAAAAACTATCAGCCAATTGGAAATGATTTTACTTCAATCGAAGGAAAATGGATCGGTGCTAAAATGGGACTTTTTGCTTTAAGCGAAAAAGTAACAAACGATTCAGGAAATGTAGCAGTTGACTGGTTTAGGGTAACGAAATAAAATTTTAAAATGATTCAGTTAAAAAAAATCTTATTGCTTTTTAGTATTGTTTTGAGTTTTGGTATTCAGGCACAAAATACATATAAAAACTGGCCGGATATAATTCGTAAAAGCGATGCAGCATGGTTTGGTACCGAAGAAGCCAAAAAGATTGCCGAAAATGTACTGCTTTACCAAAGAGATATTGGAGGCTGGCCAAAAAATATCCAAATGCAGAATGAGCTGACTCCTTCGCAGAAAAAAGATTTGCTCGAAATTAAAAAGACCACAAAAGAAACCACTACAGACAATGGAGCAACTACTCAGGAAATGTTTTATATGTCTAAAATGTATGCTCAGGTAAAAGATGAGCGATACAAAGAATCATTTTTAAAAGGGTTGAATTATTTACTGGAAGCGCAATATGCAAATGGGGGCTGGCCTCAATTTTATCCGCTAAAAAAAGGATATTATACACATATAACTTATAACGATGATTCGATGGTGCACATTTTAAATGTGATGAAAGAAGTAAGTGAAGAAACAGATTTTTACAGTATTAAACCATCAAAAGAAATTGTATCAAAAACAAAAACAGCTTTTGATAAAGGAATTGACTGCATTATTAAAACGCAATACAAACAAAATGGAGTTTTAACCGCATGGTGCGCGCAGCATGATGAAGTTACTTTTGCACCGGCAAACGCAAGGGCTTTTGAATTGGCCTCTTTAAGCGGTTATGAATCGGCAAAAATTGTTTTGCTGTTAATGTCTATTGACAAACCTTCACGAGAAATAGTTACTGCTGTAAAAAGCGCTGTTGAATGGTTTGAAAAGACTAAGATTACAAATCTAGAAGAAAAAAGAGTTTTAAATGACGCAGGAAAAGTTATTGACAAAAAAATGGTTTCCGCTGTAAATGCAGGTCCAATCTGGGCTCGATTTATGGATTTGGAAACTAATGAACCTTTTTTTTGTGATCGTGACGGAATTAAAAAGAAATCAATTGATCAAATTGGTCCTGAAAGAAGAAACGGTTATTCCTGGTATACAGATGCGCCAAAAGAAGTCTTAAAGAGATTTCCGGACTGGGCTGTAAAAAACGGTACAAAGGTTTCGGCATCCGAAAAGAAAAATGTCACTTTAATTACAGTGGCGCAGGATGGTTCAGGCGATTTTACTAAAATTCAGGATGCAGTTTATGCCTGCCCTGCTTTTCCTTATGAAAAAGTTACAATTTATGTAAAAAATGGGATTTACAATGAAAAAGTCCGAATTCCGGAATGGAACAACAATGTGATTTTAAAAGGGGAGAGCAAAGAAAATACAATCATTACATTTGAAGATAATTTTTCGAAAATAGCTTTAGGACGAAACAGCACTTTTTATACATCGACCCTTTTAGTAGAGGGAGACGATTTTTCGGCTTCTAATTTAACTATCAAAAATGCTTCGGGAGATAAAGGTCAAGCAATTGCTTTATCGGTTACAGGAAATCGTGTCAAGATTTCAAACTGTAATCTTTTAGGAAATCAGGATACCTTATATTTATCAGGTAAAAATGCCAAACAGTATTTTAAAGACTGCTATATAGAAGGTACAACCGATTTTATCTTTGGAGGAGCTGCAGCTTTATTTGAAAACTGTATCATTCATAGTATTAAAAGTTCATATATTACTGCAGCTTCAACTCCGTCAGGAACACCTTTCGGATTTGTTTTTAAAAACTGTAAGCTGACTGCAAATCCTGAGGCAAAAGATGTTTATCTGGGAAGACCCTGGCGCATTTACGCCAAAACGGTTTTTATCAATTGCGAAATGGGAAAACAGATTAAACCTGAAGGCTGGGAAAATTGGTCAAAACCCGATGCAGAGAAAAACGCCTTTTATGCTGAATACAATAACAGCGGTGAAGGATTTCAGCCAAAGAAAAGAGTAACATGGTCACATCAGCTTACAAAAAAAGAAGCTGATAAATATTCAATAGAAAATATCTTAAAAGATACAATTGCAAATTGGTATTTAGATTAAGATGCTAAGAGACTTAGGTTCTAAGATGCTGAGAATTTATATTAAGCTTTAGAATCTTTTACATCCTTGCACCTTAAAAAAATGCATTACAGTATGTCTCTACAGAAAACCTTAGAGCATCACCATCTCAGAACCTTAGAACCTTTAAAAAAAATGAAATATCTACTTCTATTATTAATTTCCTGTGTTTCATTCGCCCAGAAAAACGATTTTCCAACAGCAAAAGTCGATTCGATAGTAAATAGAATTCAGCTTCCTGTATTTCCGGCTTATGAAGTTAATATTGTCAAAATAGGAGCAAAAGGAGATTCTATTACAAACAATAAAGCTGTTTTTGATAAAGCAATGGCACTTTGTAAAAAGAAAGGTGGAGGAACTATTATTGTTCCAAAAGGAACTTATAAAGTAAACGGCCCGATTCATTTCGTCAGTAATGTAAATTTGAAAATAGAAAAAGGAGCCAAAATAAAATTCAGCGACAACCCTCAGGATTATCCTTTGGTCTTAACAAGCTGGGAAGGTACAATGCTTTATAATTACAGTCCGCTTATTTATGCTGCTGACTGTACTAATATTGCATTAACAGGTGAAGGTACAATTGACGGAGAAGGAGGGAAGATTTGGAAGAGCTTTAAAGCAAAAGAAAGCCCCGGAAAAAATTTAAGCCGTGACATGAACCATAATAATGTGCCGTTAAAAGATCGAAAATTTGGTGAAGGATATTTTTTGCGCCCGCAGATGATTCAGTTTTTGAATTGTAAAAATGTGCTTGTTGAGAATGTCAGAATAGAGAACTCGCCGTTTTGGTGTCTGCACCTTTTAAAATCACAAAGTATTACAGTTCGAGGTATCAGCTACAAATCATTAAACTATAATAATGACGGAATTGATCCTGAATATGCAAAAGATGTTTTGATCGAAAATGTAAATTTTAATAATGGTGATGACAACGTTGCAATTAAAGCCGGAAGAGATCATGAAGGAAGAGCCAATACAGCAACGCCAAGCGAGAACATCGTAATTAGGAACTGTAATTTTAAGGGGCTCCATGGGGTTGTAATAGGCAGCGAAATGTCGGCAGGAGTACAGAATGTATTTGTAGAAAACTGTAAAACAATCGGATATTTAAAAAGAGGAATTTATTTAAAAACCAATGCCGACCGTGGCGGTTACATCAAAAATGTTTTTGTTCGCAACATACAATTAGATGAGGTTGAAGACTGTCTTTATATGACAGCTAATTATCATGGAGAAGGAAATGGCTATCAATCTGATATTTCGAATATACATTTTTCAAACATTACTTGTAATAAAGCATCAGAATCCGGAATTGTGATTCAGGGTTTCCCCGAAAAAAAAATCAGAAACATATCTTTAAATAACATAGAAATAAAAGAAGCAAAAAATGCCCTCTCTAACGAAAATGCTGAGAATGTAGTTATGACCGATGTTTTTATAGGTAAAAAAGCAACCGTGCCAACAGCGGTTTCTAAACATTAATTTATTGAAGCAATCCATACCAAAAATAGTTGTCCTCCTAAACGAAGTTGAAGGACTCACAATAATGATATTCTGCAATTATAAATAAAGAACATGAAAAAATATATTGTAACCCTCTTGTTAATCTCTACAACCTGTTTTGCACAAAAAACAACCTTATATACTATAGGTGATTCTACAATGGCCAATAAGAAAGATCCAGACCGAAATCCAGAGCATGGATGGGCTCAGGTTCTTCAGCCTTTTTTTAACAATGATGTTATAGTAGTAAATAAAGCTGTAAATGGAAGAAGCACCAAAAGCTTTATTAATGAAAAACTCTGGGATTCTATTTATAAGAAACTGAAAAAAGGAGATTACGTTTTTATAGAGTTTGGTCACAACGACGAAAAAATAGAAGATTCAACACGTTATACCAATCCGCATACTGTATATAGGTATAACTTGATACGTTTTGTAAAAGAGAGCCGAGAGAAAGGGGCAGTTCCAGTTTTATTGACTTCTATTGCCAGACGTAATTTTAATGAAAAAGGAGTTTTAGTTCCTACGCATGGCGATTACCCTTTAGAAACCCGTTTAGTTTCTCAGGAATATAAAGTTCCTTTTATAGATTTAGAATATTATACTGAATTATTGGAACAGTCATACGGTCCTGAAAAATCAAAAAAACTCCATCTGCATTTTAAAGCAGGTGAGAATCCTTACTATGAGAAAGACAAAGCCGATGATACTCATCTTTCGCTTGAAGGAGCGAAAGCAATAGCACAAATTGTAGTCAATACTATTAAAACTACAGAAGATGCTTCTTTATTAAAGCTAAAAAAAGCACTCAAATAGGATTGAGTGCTGTTTTTTCCCAGGATACCTTGAATCATGAGCGGTTATTTTACAGAGATTAGTATATAATAAGGAGAGATAAGTCAGGAATTATGAGGAATTACAAAGGGAAATAAATTTTTCAAAGAACTTTAAAGAACAAAAAAAGTTGAATTTGTGGTAAATTCTTATGAAATACAGAAATGACTCAAAAGTTAAATATGACGTTATCAGAATGTTAAGGAAAAGTTTAGAAAAACTTAAAAAAAACTCTGCAAAAAGTCTTGTTTAACTGAATAAAGGTGGTACTTTTGCACCCGCAACAACGAGAGACGTTCACTGAAATGCTGACAAGAAAAGAGATCAAAACTGAAAATTTTTTTCAGAAAAAAGATTAGAAAAAGCTTGTGAGATTTGAAAATGCTTTTTACATTTGCACCCCGCAAAACACGGAAGGTTCATTGAGAGATTGGAAGGAAAATTAGAGAAAATGAGATTGAAAAAATTTCAAAAAAAACTTTAAATTTTTCTTGCAGGAAACAAAAAGAATT
>NZ_JALKAC010000008.1 GCF_024171645.1 Flavobacterium sp. HSC-32F16
GAAATGTGCCATCCTGAAAATAAATATTCTGTGGATATGGTAAAAGATGAAATTTTTACTCTGGAAGGCATTCGTGCCGGTATGCCTTTTGGCAGTTCTTCCGGCAAATGGGGAAATTCTGGAGGCATGTGGACAGAACAGCATGGCACACCAATAGGTGCAGATATTACCTATTATGCCGGTTACGATAATGCTTTTTACAGGCTGAAAATAGAGTTTCCTGTAGAAAAAATGAAAGATCTTGTAAAACGAAACTATGCTTTTAAAGAAATTAAAGGAAAAACAGTTAAAGAATATGTTTACGAAGGCGATACAGATTTAAGTTTTATTCAGGATACAGAAGCTCCATATAGATCTTACGATGCTTTTACAAGTCTTATTTTTGGCTTTACCCCAAAAGGCATGGTGGTAATCTGGGCTAATTATGGTTTAACAGTAATTGAAATTGGACGGTATCAGGCACAGGTTATTACTGATCCGCAAGAACTGAGGCAGGCCAAAGAAATCCATTTAAGGACTTGGCGTTTTACTCCCGAATACTTTGACGAATTAGCCAGAAAAAAATACAATCCAGATGCCAGCTGTGAATTATGGGATACTTATCGCATTCGTTATAACTGGAGGCCCGTTTTTATATCTGAGAACCCGCAATTTAAAATCTTTGAAGTTGATACAGAATATTATAATGCCGAAAAAGACCAAATGCTGCGCCCGTGGCTCTTAGAAAATAAAATGAAAGAAAGGGCACTGCCAAGTGTAATGCAGTTTTTCTGGGAAACTGGAAAAAATGAAAAATTTGAAGGAAGAATTTTTTTCAATCAAAAAGAATTATTTGAACGTTTTAAAAATATATCGGGCGATAATGAAATGCAGATAAAAATTGCAGAAGACAATAGAAGTATTGAAGTTTTTCTAAACAACCAAGTTCTTAAGGTTGACAGCATCCGCATATATCCTAACAATCATAAAGTGTATAATGAGTCGTATAAATAATACAATCAGCTTTGTTAAAATATGGAGCAATAGGGATAAAAAAACTATAAAACTTTTAAACCCGATGGCGCGGATTTGCAATCCAGGTTAGCAAAGATTGGTTTTTAATTTTAAATAAAGACAAAAACTACATGATTCTTTATAGCTTTTGCATTGATAATTTGTATTGTGTCTTATTGTTGCGGGCACGGATTGCATATCTGCGCTATCGGGTAAAAACAATGACTTGAAGAATAAGATGTAGTTGTTTTTTTCAAACAAGATAGTTGTCGTTTTACAAACTGTCACGTCCTAAAAATAGTTTTACAAAAAAATAGATATGCAATTTTTTAGGACAAGACAGGGAAATTTTACAATAATAATTTAAATGACAAAAATGAAATTAACTTTAACAATCTTTTTACTAATATTAATTGCCATATCTCTGCAAACCTATTTTAATGGAGGTTCACATTCTACGGAGGCTGTTTCTTTTGGGACTATTATAACAATGGATATATTACTGATATTCGTTTATATTCGTGAGAGCGAGAATTTATTGTATAGAAAAGTCATAGGAGTATTATTAGTTTGTTTTGTTATTATTTCAATCATTTGTTGGATGTTGTTTTTGTACCTAATGGGATTGAAGACAGCTTTTAGAAATTAAATTATGAAGAAGGAAGTAATATACAATTTAACCAATAAATTTCTTACAATAATTTTGTTAATAACAATAATTGCAAATGTTTTTCAATTTTATAATTATAAAACATATGAAAAAATTGATTGGGATGGAATGGCTTGCACCCCAAAAGGTTACCCCGTAGTATTATCTCCAAATGTATTTTATTCAAATGGAGGCAAATACATAACTCTGATTCCAAACATGAGTGATACTGGAGGATCAAAATTGGACGGGCTCTGCCCGTATTTGGTCCAGTCAGCCAAGTCCCGCACCAGATCATGTGAGTATTGTATGGTATGTACCAACCGAGATGAAAATTTATGAAGGAGAATTTGCGCTGCCACAACAAAAAATCTACAATTTATTTAAGGAAGGGTATATGAGATATAGCATTCCAATTGAATCTAAGGATGGAAAAGAAACCCTGCATTGGGAAACCTATAATTCCCTTACTATAGGATTAGCTCCAAAAGGGATGGTAGTCGTATGGATGGATGGCCAGAACAAAATAGAAATTGGGAGGTACCAAGCTAGAGAACTAGACAGAAAGGAGGCCAATGAAGTATATAAAGCCCATTTTAAATCAAGTGGAGATATGCCTGAGGCTGTGGTTGAAAAAGAGCTGCGTATTTTTTTTTACTTGGTCTTGAACCTGAAATCAATAATTTATACAAGGCTTTTCCTATGTATTAAATATGTCAGATTGGTAAAAAATCTTTTGATCAAGATTACTTAGCAGAACAAGGTCAAGATGGAGAGTTTTACCAAAAGAAACAAGGTGTAACTCAACAAAGAGAAGAGAATATATTAAAAGGTATTGAACCTATAGTCGAATATAAAAATAAGATTAAATAATGAGAAAATTATGCTTATCGATATTTGTTTTACTCTTACTGTATTCTTGTACAAAAAGGGATAAGATAAATCATTACTTAAATAAAAAAGTTACTCAACAAGAATTAATTAACAATGGATTCTATAAATATTCAATGACAGTATGGGAAGGAATTGTTAATGAGAAGCATACTTTAAAAGATGGAGATCCTGTAGCTCCATCAAAATTTACAAAATTCATTATGGTTGTTTATACTAATATTGCCCCAACAAATAATAAACGACCTATTCCTGTTTTTAAAGATAGTAATGCAATAAAAGGAAAAATTATTACCTATTTTTTTAAAAATGATATTTTAGAATTCAAAAGTATAATGAGCCCTATCAACAATAACAATCAACAAAAGGGACTGTTTAAAACAAAAAAGGATATTGAACAATATTATAAAGAATTAAAAATTCCTATTAAAGAAATACCTCTTGAGAAATTACGCAATCATAACGACAGTATTGGTTTACGATCAAGGTTTATAATAAATAATTATGAGTCGTACTTCTATTTATCGGATGGGAACGAAATGACAACATATTATATAAAAGATAAAAAAGGAAATGAAGATATGCTTGTTTGGGATTTTTATAATGAAAATTCCCCTTATAGGTATGTTGAATAGAATAATACTTTTTATAAACAAATCCAAATTAAAATACTACACAAAAAGTGAAATTGAGGAGAAACGAAGAAAAGAATGGAAAAACATTCATGAATTTAAATTTATCCGCAACCGATATTTACACATTTCAGCAAATGACTCCATGGGTATGGAAACAAACAGGCCAGATGGGTTTACTTCAATGAAACGTACAATAATTGCAGACAACGCATAAACGCGAACCAAATGAAGCACAAAATAATTATAGTAATAACATTTATTCTAATTACGCAATTTACTGCGTGTCAAAAGAAAGTAAACATGAACGAAGAAAAATTTGATTGGGACGGAATGGCTTGCACTCCAAAAGGTTACCCCGTAGTAGTATTATCTCCAAATGTATTTTATTCAAATGGAGGCAAATACATAACTCTGATTCCAAACATGAGTGATACTGGAGGATCAAATTGGACAGGCTCTGCCCGCAGTTGGTCCAGTCAGTCAAAACCTGCCCCTGATCATGTGAGTATTGTATGGTATGCACCAACCGAGATGAAAATTTATGAAGGAAAATTTGCGCTGCCACAACAAAAAATCTACAATTTATTTTAAGGAAGGGTATATGAGATATAGCATTCCAATTGAATCTAAGGATGGTAAAGAAATCCTGCATTGGGAAATCTACAATTCCCTCACGGTAGGATTAGCTCCAAAAGGGATGGTGGTAGTATGGATGAATGGCCAGAATAAAGTAGAGATAGGAAGATACCAAGCCAGAGAGCTAAGCCGAAAAGAAGCTAATGAAGTATATAAAGCGCATTTTAAATCAAGTGGTGATATGCCTGAGGCTGTGGTTGAAAAAGAGCTGCTATCCAGAGAAGTTCCTCCTGAAGTGCGGGAAATAATTAAACAAGGTAAAATAAACTGTAAGCAATGGGACGATTACAGGCTGCGCTACAATTGGAAAGTGGGGTTTAATAAGCCATTAGTAATGTATCACCATTATATAGGTTTTTAATAGCGAATATATGAGATGTTTAGCTCCGAAAATTAGTCAGGAAGAATTCAACAAAACCATGCTGGAGCCAAGCAGTAAGGTAGTTCCAAATAAATTAGGCATGTATGTCACAGCTCAAAATTATAGGAATTACTTGATTAGACTGGAAACACTCGATGAGCAGGAAACCATAGAGGCTTTCAAAAATCTGGAAGAAGCAAGCCCCAAGTCAGTTATTACAATTTTCATAACTGTTGATGACGATTTTAAAAATTTTACAGTGGTTTTAAAAAATGACAAGAAAGAAATCAAACTCGAAAAGGCACTTTTACGATTGTTTACATTAGATAAAAGTAATGATTTGAAAAATCAGATGTAGTTTATTGGAGGAACGAGGAAATGTATCTCACTAAAATAGATTTACACAAAAAATAAATATGTAATCTTTTTTCAGGATGAGCAATTGAATTTAGAGTTTTCTTGTTTTTCATTTTACCTGACAGATCTTTTCTTTAAATCCTTAAAAATCCTTTTCAAAGCACCTGTCATAAGAACATTTGAATTTTTGTAAAAGACAACATTGTCTGCAAGTTTGCTTGATTTTTGTGTTTCCCACACTGATTTTGTATTTTCTTTTTGAGTGATGCCTATAACATTTTGCGAATAAATAATTTGCTGTAAATTCAAATCGTAAATTTCCAGAATTACAGAAGCCTCGTTTTTTCCTGAGCTGTAGTCATCAGGATAAAGTTCTACCGATGCTAAGTCACTTTTATTTTTTTTGGTAGAGATATTAATAAAAAAGTCAAAGCCGGTTCCGTCTTTAAGTTCCTTTATTTTGACACTATTAGGGTTTAAATTAATCTTTCGGGTAACAAGCAGTCCATTAACGTCATGAATATAAAATACACGTTCTCCGAGGCTTTTTTTGAAAAAAGTTAAGGACTCTTCGGTTAGTTTATCTTTAGAAGCTTTGGGGCAGTCTAATTCATTCAACAGCCATTTACCGGATGTAAAATCAACACCGGTTCTTTGCCCTGTCATAAACATATAACGTGATGACTGGCATGATGAAAAGGCTAAAATAAAAACAAAGCAGCATGTGAAATAAAGCGATTTAAAATTACCCATAGACTATAATTGATTTGCTTCAAATATAGTTTAAAAATATAATGCTTAAGATTTTTCTTTAAAAATAAAAATCCCAAATTCCACTTGTTTATATTGGAATTTGGGATTTTGTATATTAAAATTTAACTTCTTAAATAGAATTCAAAAAACCGCTGTTGTTTTTAAAAACCTCTTGATTAACTTCATCTATATAAGTTAAAAGTTCTTCTTTTCCAATAGATTCAGTTGATGAGGTTACGAAGTATTGAGGCATTTCGGCCCAGTTGTTTGCGTACATCTGCTTGCGATAAGCTGCAATATGCGAATCAACTTTTACTTTACTGATTTTGTCTGCTTTGGTAAAAATAATGCAAAACGGAATTTCGCTTTCACCCATATATGACATAAACTCAATGTCTATTTTTTGAGCTTCATGGCGAATATCAATCAGTACAAAAGCACAGACTAACTGCTCTCTGTTTTCAAAATAATCTGTAATAAACTGTTGGAAAATAGATTTCGTTTTTTTTGAAACTTTAGCATATCCATAACCCGGTAAATCGACCAAAAACCAATTGTTGTTGATTTTGAAGTGATTTATTAGCTGCGTTTTTCCTGGTCTTCCAGATGTTTTTGCTAAGTTTTTATGATTGGTAATCATGTTTATCAACGATGATTTACCAACATTAGATCGGCCTATAAATGCGTATTCCGGTATAAAATCTTTCGGGCATTTTGATGCATCAGAATTACTGATAATAAATTCGGCGGTATTAATTTTCATGTTCTTTGGTTTTAAAAACCTCCTTTAAAATCGAAAGTTAGATGCTATAATTTCTGATCAGTAAGCCATTTTTCAAGAATTTCATTAAATTCCTGAGGATGTTCCATCATAGCTGCGTGTCCACATTTGTCAATCCAATACAATGTTGAATTAGGCAATAATTTATCAAACTCTTCTGCAACATTTGGAGGAGTTACAGAGTCATTTTTACCCCAAATGATACAGGTTTCTACATCCATCTTAGGTAAATCTTTAGCCATATTATGGCGAATTGCGCTCTTGGCAATCGTTAAAGTTTTGATCAATTTTATGCGGTCATTTGCAGTCGCATACACTTCATCAATAAGTTCCGGAGTTGCTATTTTTGGGTCATAAAATACATCTTCAGCTTTCTTTTTGATGTATTCATAATCACCTCTTCGCGGATAACTGTCTCCCATCGCACTTTCGTAAAGACCTGAACTTCCTGTAATTACAAGTCCTGCTACTTTTTCAGGATAAAGTTTGGTATGGTACAAAGCAATATGTCCTCCAAGAGAATTTCCAAGAAGAATTACTTTGTCGAAACCTTTAAAAGTGATAAAATCTTTAACGTATTTTGCAAAACTTTTTACGTTCGTTTTTAAAATGCTTTGTGTGTATATTGGCAAATCCGGAATAACAACTTTATATCCTTTCGTTGGGAAATATTGTGCTACACCATCAAAGTTACTTAGACCTCCCATTAACCCATGCAGAATAACGATAGGTGTTCCTTCTCCAGCTTCAAAATAGCTGTATTTGCCTTCTTTTTTATAGTGTTTGTCCATCTAATCTAATGCCAATTTCAATTTCGACAAATATAGGGTTTAATAAATAAAAATGAATTTTTGCCGCCATTTTTTAACTACATAATTTTAGTCGAACTTATAACTATTTAAAAATCAGCTTTTATGGTGCATTTTGCAATATTATCGAATTGTTAAATTCATTGCATTATAATTAATTTTTTAAGAGAAATGGTGTTTAATTTTTTTAATTGTTAAAGGAATCATTCTGTAGGCTGATTAATATCTAAAGTGTTGATTGTATAATGTTTATGCAGAGTGGTAGTAAAATGGTTAAACTTATCAACAAAGTGGTATTTAGTGGTAATATGTGGTAAAATTTTTTATATTTTTGCTGTATAACATGTTAAGTGGTTTTTCTTGAATACAATTGTAGGAACATATGAGTGTAAAGTCGATGCTAAAGGGAGGTTAATGATACCTGCACCTTTAAAAAAGCAATTGGCTGTCTCTCTTCAGGACGGTTTTGTCTTGAAGCGCTCGGTTTTTCAGCAGTGTCTGGAATTGTATCCAATGGATGAATGGAATTTGATGATGGCGAAAATTAACAAGTTGAATCGTTTTGTAAAAAAGAACAATGATTTCATTCGCAGATTTACTGCCGGCGTAAAAGTGGTAGAAATTGATGCATTAGGAAGATTGTTAGTGCCAAAAGATTTGGTGACATTTTCTGGTATTTCTAAAGATGTGGTTTTTTCATCTGCGGTTAATATTGTGGAAATTTGGGATAAAGATTTATACGAAAAATCAATAAGCGGCGAAGATATGGATTTTGCCGATTTAGCCGAGGAAGTAATGGGAAATATTAATGACGACGACAATGGAATATCATAATCCGGTTTTACTTCATCCAACAGTTGATGGTTTAAATATTAAGCCAGACGGCATTTATGTAGATGTTACGTTTGGCGGCGGCGGACACTCAAAAGAGATTTTGAGACGTTTAGGGCCAAATGGAAAATTATTTGCTTTTGATCAGGATGAAGATGCGCTGGCAAATGCGCTGCCTGATGAAAGGTTTACCTTAATTAATGAGAATTTTAGATTTATAAAAAGATTTCTTCGTTTTCATGGTGTAAGAGGAGTAGATGGAATCCTGGCAGATTTGGGAGTTTCATCACATCAGTTCGATGTTCCGGAAAGAGGTTTTTCAACCCGATTCGATGCTGAACTGGATATGCGGATGAGTCAAAAAAATGATTTAAATGCTTATCGGGTGGTTAACGAATATGAAGAACAGGATTTACGTCGTGTTTTTTTTGATTATGGGGAGTTGAAAAACGCACCGGTTTTAGCAAGAACGATTGTAGAAGCCAGAAGAGATTACCCAATAAAAACGACAGATGAATTAAAAGAGGTTCTGAAGAAGTTTTTACCTGAGAAAGTTCGAAACAAAATATTGGCTCAAATTTATCAGGCTATTCGAATTGAGGTAAACCAGGAAATGGATGTTTTAAAAGAATTTATTGAACAGTCTCTTGAAATTTTGAATCCGGGCGGAAGGCTTTCTGTAATCTCTTATCACTCATTAGAAGACAGACTGGTAAAAAGGTTCATTAAAAACGGAATGTTTGAAGGAGAGCCAGAGAGGGATTTTTTCGGAAATTTTTCAGTACCGTTTAAAACAATAGGAAAACTGATTGTTCCGGATGATGCAGAAATCAAAATAAACAATAGAGCAAGAAGTGCAAAATTGAGAATTGCTGAAAAGATATAATACATATATATAGGTAGAAAATGAAAAGTGGAGTATTCAGCATATTAAAAGCAAGATTTCTAATAAACGACGATGCCGTAAAAAACTGGCGATTCATTGTTTTTATAATTCTGCTGGCGATTCTGATGATTGCAAATACACAGCGATACGAGCAAAAGGTTTTTGAAATAGCAAAACTAAATAACGAAGTAAAAGAACTAAGATCAGAATTTGTAGATCGACGTTCAGAATTAATGAAGTTGAAAATGGAGTCGACGATATCAGATAAAATGCTCGAAAAGCAGATTTTTCCATCAACGGTGCCTCCGGTGAAAATAGAAGTTAAAAAAGAAGAAGAAAAAAATTTCTTTAAAAGAATATGGCAGTAGACGATAAACATATATCCTACAGAATTTACCTCGTAGCAGTTTTCATCTTTTTGATGGCAATTGCTATTGTCGTTAAATTAACCAATATTCAATGGGTTGAGGGAGATTACTACAGAAAACTGGCAAAACAGCGTACTGTTAGAAACTTTGTGATTCCGGCAAATAAAGGAAATATCTATTCTGCTGACGGAAGTTTGCTGGCAACATCAATCCCGAATTATGAAATTCGTTTTGATGCAAAAGCGCCAAAGACAGAAACTTTTGAAAAATATATTAAGTTATTATCAGATTCTTTAGAAACTGTTTTAGACAGACCATCAGGGTATTATGAAAAAGAATTAAGAAAAGCCAGAGCAAATAAAAACCGTTATTATTTAATTGCCCGCAATTTAAGTTATACCGAATATGTGAAAATTAAAGGTTTTCCATTATTCAATTTAGGCGCTTTTAAAGGCGGAATCATTGTAGAACAGGAAACGGTTAGAAAACATCCGATAGGAAAAATTGCAGAAAGAACTATTGGTTATGACCGAATTGACCCTGCTACAGGAGTAGAAGTTGGAAAAGGAATCGAATGGGCTTTTAAGAACTATTTGAATGGAAAAGACGGGAAAATTCTAAAACAGAAAATTGCAAAAGGACAATGGAAACCTATTCGCGATGTAAATGAAGTAGATCCAATTGACGGTTACGATGTTATTTCGACAATAGACGTTTTTATTCAGGATATTGCGCACCATGCTTTGTTAAAACAATTAGAAGATTACGAAGCGGATCACGGTTGTGTTGTGGTTATGGAAACTGAAACAGGACATGTTAAAGCAATTTCGAATTTAGGAAGAGCAGAAGACGGATCGTATTACGAAACAACAAATTATGCTATTGCAGAATCTCAGGAACCCGGATCGACTTTTAAACTAGTGGATTTAATGGCGATTTTAGAAGATAAAGTAGCCGACACGAGTACGGTTTATGACAGTAACGGTGGTGTAGTTAAATACTATGGAAAATCGGTACGCGATTCGCATCATGGCGGTTACGGAAAAGTTTCATTGGCTCGCGGATTCGAACTTTCATCAAATACTGTAATGGTTCAGGCGGTTTATAACAATTACAAAAATAACCCGTCTAAGTTTGTAAATCATATTAAAGGATACGGATTAGACAAGACATTAGGATTGCATTTTAAGGGAGAAGGAAGACCATATATTCCACAGCCCGGAGACAAACATTGGTCAGGAACTACACTTCCGTGGATGGCTTTTGGATATAATGTTTCAGTTACGCCAATGCAGATATTAGCATTTTACAATTCAGTAGCTAATAATGGGGTTATGGTAAAACCGCAGTTTGTATCTGAAATAAAAGAATGGAACAAAACCATCAAGAAATTTGATGTTGAAGTAATAAACCCAAGAGTTTGTTCGCCTGAGACATTGAAGAAAGTAAGAGCAGTTTTGCAAAATGTGGTTAAAAAAGGAACAGGCTCTAAACTGTATTCGAAAGATTTTTCCATGGCAGGAAAAACAGGAACAGCTCAGGTTAATTACGGAGGTAAAGAAGGAAAATCAGCATTGTATTATGCCTCTTCTTTCGTTGGATATTTTCCGGCAGATCACCCAAAATATTCTTGTATTGTAGTGGTTCACAAACCCAATACATCTAAAAATAATTATTACGGAGCAGATGTTGCAGGGCCGGTTTTTAAAAGAATCGCTCAGAAGATTTTTACAGATGCGCCTTCAACCAATAAAATAAAACAACTGGATTCGAAGATTTCAAAACAAGAAATCAGTTATGATAAATATGAGAAGGAGGCCAATAAGAAATTAAATCAGATTCCTAATTTAAAAGGAATGCCGGGAATGGACGCGGTTGCTTTGCTTGAGAATTTAGGTTTAAAAGTAAAAGTAAACGGATTTGGAAAAGTTAAGAATCAATCGATTCAGGCGGGACAAAACATAATTAAAAACACAACTATAGTATTAGAATTATCGTGAAAATACTAAAAGACATATTATATAAAGTGGCTATCGAATCTGTAACAGGTTTGACAGACATTGGTATCCAGAAAATTGAATTTGATTCACGTAAGGTAGAATCAAACGATGTTTTTGTGGCAATTCGCGGTTCACTTTCTGATGGACACGATTATATCGAAAAAGCAATTCAGTTAGGTGCAAAAGCCATTATTTGTGATACACTTCCTGAAAATATTCAGAAAGACGTTACTTATATTCAGGTAAAAGATACCAATACCGCTTTGGCTTTTATGGCTGCTAATTATTTTGAAGATCCATCTGCAAAACTAAAATTAGTTGGCGTAACAGGTACAAACGGAAAAACAACAATTGCATCGTTATTGTTTCAGTTGTTTAAAAAAGCAGGGTTTAAAGTTGGATTATTATCAACTGTAAAAATCATAGTCGATGAAACCGAATATCCTGCAACGCATACAACGCCGGATTCTATTACAATCAATCATTATTTAAATGAAATGATTGAAGCAGGAGTAACGCATTGTTTTATGGAAGTGAGTTCGCACGGAATCCATCAAAAACGTACAGAAGCTTTACATTTTGTGGGCGGGATTTTCACGAACCTTTCGCACGATCATTTGGATTATCATCCAACTTTTGCAGAATACAGAGATGTAAAAAAATCATTTTTCGATTCTCTGCCAAAAACAGCTTTTGTATTATCGAACATCGATGATAAAAACGGAACTGTAATGCTGCAAAACACGGCGGCAAGAAAGTTTACATACGCTCTAAAAACGTATGCTGATTTTAAAGCAACAATTTTAGAAAGCCAATTGTCAGGTTTATTGTTGAAAATCAATGATAATGAAGTTTGGGTTAAGCTTATTGGAACTTTTAATGCTTACAATGTTTTGGCGATTTATGGTACAGCAGTTGAGTTAGGATTAGATAGTCTTGAAGCGTTGCGTTTATTGTCTGATTTAGAAAGTGTTTCGGGGCGTTTTCAATACATAGTTACTGATTCTAAAGTAACTGCAATTGTAGATTATGCACATACTCCGGATGCTTTAGAAAATGTTCTAAAAACAATTGGTGATATCCGTACCAAAAACGAACAACTAATTACGGTTGTAGGCTGCGGCGGAAATAGAGACAAAACAAAAAGACCTGTTATGGCTAAAATTGCGACAGATCTTAGTGATAAAGCAATTTTAACATCTGATAATCCAAGAAACGAAGATCCTGAAGTGATTTTAGATGAAATGGAACAAGGTGTTGAAGCCCATAATTATAAAAAAATATTGAGAATTACCGACAGAAAACAAGCTATTAAAACCGCTTGTCAATTGGCTCAGCCAAATGATATCATTTTAATTGCCGGTAAAGGACACGAAACGTATCAGGAAATAAATGGGGTTCGCCATCATTTTGATGATATGGAAACGGTAAAAGAAATTTTAGATCAACTGAATAAATAATATTCTAATTCCAGAATACCACACCATAAAAACTGGAATTTGAAAAAAAAGAAATTGAAAATTAAAATAAAGGGATATGCTGTACTATTTATTTGAATATTTTGACAAAACATTAGATGTGCCGGGAACAGGGGTTTTCCAATACATTACTTTTAGATCGGCTTTAGCATTTATGCTTTCACTGCTTTTGTCAACTATTTATGGTAAAAGGGTGATTAACTTTTTGCGTCGTCAGCAGGTTGGAGAAACAGTTCGCGAACTGGGTCTTGCAGGTCAAAACGAGAAAGCAGGTACGCCTACAATGGGAGGATTAATTATCATTTTTGCTACATTAATTCCAGTTTTTCTATTTGCTAGGCTGCATAATATTTATATCGTTTTACTGATTGTAACAACGCTATGGATGGGAACTATTGGTTTTGTTGACGATTATATCAAAATATTCAAAAAAGACAAACAAGGACTTAAAGGAATTTTTAAAGTTATAGGTCAGGTTGGTCTTGGAATTATTGTAGGTGCAGTTCTTTATTTTAATCCTGCCGTTACAGTAAGAACCGATACCGGACGTACAGATGTTTTTAAAACTGCAGCAAATACAACAGTTGTACTGCCTGCGCCAGTTGAGGAAAAATCGACAGCAACTACAATTCCTTTCGTAAAAAATAATGAATTTGATTATGCTGAAGTTCTTTCTTTTATGGGTGACGGATATGAAAAATGGGCCTGGCTGATATTTATTCCAGTTGTAATTTTCATAATCACAGCAGTTTCAAACGGGGCAAATTTAACGGATGGTATCGATGGGCTCGCGGCCGGAACTTCCGCAGTTTCTGTCCTCGCACTCGGGATATTTACATTCGTTTCAGGAAATATTATTTTTTCAAATTATCTCAATATAATGTATATCCCCAATTCGGGAGAAATGACCGTCTTTATATCTGCTTTTGTTGGAGCATTAATTGGATTTCTTTGGTACAATTCATTTCCGGCATCAGTATTTATGGGAGATACGGGAAGTTTGACCATTGGAGGAATCATCGCAGTATTAGCTATTGCAGTTCGTAAAGAAATATTGATTGTTTTGTTTTGCGGAATTTTCCTTGCCGAAAGTGCTTCCGTAATTATTCAGGTAACTTATTTTAAATATACTAAGAAGCGTTTTGGCGAAGGCCGAAGAATTTTTCTGATGTCACCGCTTCATCATCATTATCAGAAAAAAGGATATCATGAAAGTAAAATTGTGACCCGTTTCTGGATTGTTGCCGTAATGTTAGCCATTTTATCAATCGTTACTTTAAAATTAAGATAGATGAGATTAGTGGTATTGGGCGGAGGAGAAAGCGGTGTTGGAACCGCCATTCTCGGAAAGAAAAAAGGATATGACGTTTTTGTATCTGATTTCGGAAAGATAAAAGAAAGCTATAAAGAAGTTCTTATCATTAATAAGATTGCCTGGGAAGAAGAACAGCATACCGAAGATTTGATTCTGAATGCTGATGTGGTGATGAAAAGCCCGGGAATTCCGGAGAAATCTCCAATAATAAAAAAGCTGGTTGCGGCGGGAGTAAAAGTAATTTCGGAAATAGAATTCGCAAAACCTTTTACAGAAGCGCTGACAGTAGGGATTACGGGAAGTAATGGTAAAACAACCACCACAATGCTTACGTATCATTTGCTAAAATCAGCCGGACTCAATGTAGGTTTAGGAGGAAATATAGGAAAGAGTTTTGCCTGGCAGGTAGCCGAAAATAAATACGACGCATACGTTCTTGAATTAAGCAGTTTTCAATTAGACGGAATAATAGATTACCGGCCGGATATTGCCATAATAACCAATATCAGCCCGGATCATTTGGATCGATATGAATATAAATATGAAAATTATATCAATTCGAAATTCCGAATAACGATGAACCAGACCGAAAGTGATTATCTCATTTATGATGCAGACGATGAAGCAAGCGCAGAATGGTTAAAAAACAACAAAACAAAAGCAAAATTAATTCCTTTTTCATTGACCAAAACATTCGATGAAGGGGCTTCTATAAATAACAACAAAATGGAAATAAAGATCAACCAAGAAGAGTTTACAATGGATACTGAACACATTGCGTTAGAAGGAAAACATAATATGAAAAACGCAATGGCAGCAAGCTCTGTAGCAAAATTGATGCAAATTAGAAATGCAACGATTCGTGAAAGTTTATCTAATTTCCAAGGTGTTGAGCACCGTTTAGAAAAAGTATTAAAAATTCAGAATGTACAATATATCAACGATTCAAAAGCAACAAACGTAAACGCTACTTTCTTTGCTTTAGACAGCATGAATGTTCCAACGGTTTGGATTGTAGGAGGAGTTGATAAAGGAAATGATTACAACGAATTAATGTCATTAGTTCGTGAAAAAGTAAAAGCGATTATCTGCTTAGGAGTCGACAACCGTAAAATTATTGACGCTTTTGGAGCTGTAGTAGACATTATGGTTGAAGTAAACAATATGAGCGATGCAGTAAAAACTGCTCAGAGATTAACAGAAAAAGGTGACGCTGTTTTATTGTCTCCAGCCTGCGCGAGTTTCGATTTATTCGAAAACTACGAAGATCGTGGAAAACAATTCAAACAAGCAGTCCATAACTTGTAGAAAATAGTTTAAAGTTTCACGTTTCAAGTTCGACACCTGAAACGTGAAACCTGAAACAAAAAGAAACTTGAAACAAAACAACAATGAAGGAGCTAGTTAACAAACTAAAAGGAGATAGGGTAATATGGTCATTCGTGGCTCTATTGGCGTTGTTTTCGTTTATGCCTGTTTTTAGTGCGAGTAGTAATCTGGCGTATATAGGTCACGGAACCGGAAATACATTGGGTTATTTAGTAAAACACTTGGCTCACGTTTGTATTGGCTTTCTGATTATTTACTGGGTTCACAAAGTGCCGTATCATTATTTTAGAGCGATTTCGAAAATTGCCCTTCCGGTGGTTTGGCTGTTATTATTATACACCTTGTTGAAAGGAACTGTAATTGCAGGAGCAAATGCAAGTCGTTGGATTCAGGTACCGTTCATTGGAATTACATTTCAGACATCAACATTAGCAGCCAGCGTATTATTTATTTACGTAGCGCGTTATTTGTCAAAAACCAAAGAAGAAAACGAACCGTTTCAAACCTCGTTTATTCAGCTTTGGATACCGGTTTTTATCACTTTAGCATTGATATTGCCAGCCAACTTTTCGACCACAGCGTTGATTTTTGCAATGGTAATGATGCTGACATTTATTGGTAAATATCCATTAAAATATATTGCTTTTATCATCGGGTCGGGAATTGCCATGTTGGCATTTTTCCTTTTGGTAGCAAAAGCATTTCCGGAATCAAGATTTTTCAGCAGGGTCTCAACATGGGAAAGTCGTATTATGAACTTCACCACAGATAAACCGGATGAAGATGATTATCAGATTGAAAAAGCAAAAATTGCAATCGCATCAGGAAGATTAGGCGGATTAGGACCAGGTAAAAGTGTCCAAAAGAACTTTTTACCACAGTCATCTTCCGATTTTATTTATGCTATTGTTGTAGAAGAATATGGTTTAGTAGGCGGCGTTTCAATATTAGTTCTGTATTTATTGTTATTGTTCCGATTTGTGATTGCCTCGCATAAAGCCAATACGTTATTTGGAAAACTAGTCGTCGTCGGCCTCGGATTTCCCATGATATTTCAGGCGATGATTAATATGGCGGTCGCCGTCGAATTATTACCGGTAACAGGGCAGACGCTTCCGCTGATAAGTTCGGGAGGAAGTTCAATCTGGATGACTTGTTTCTCTCTTGGAATCATTATTAGTGTAACTAAGAAAGACGAAGAAATTGCAGAAGAGCAGGAAGAAAAGGAAAGAAGAAAAGAAGCACTTCAAAGATTAATAGACAAAGAATTGGCAGAAGAAGATTTGCCAGTTGATGAAAGAGAAGAAATTTACGAAGACGAAGCCATGTATTCAATTCAGGATAATTCAAAAAATCCGATGAATGCAGTTTTAAATAAATAAAAGGGATAGAATAATTTATGACAAAGTATAAATTCATACTAAGCGGGGGAGGAACAGGAGGGCATATTTATCCTGCAATTGCTATTGCAAATGAATTAAAATTACAATTTCCTGATGCTGAATTTCTTTTTGTAGGTGCCAAAGATAAAATGGAAATGCAAAAAGTACCTCAGGCAGGTTATGAAATACAAGGTCTTTGGATTGCTGGTTTACAAAGAAAATTAACCTTGCAAAATATGATGTTTCCTTTGAAACTGGCTACAAGTTTATTAGAGTCAAGACGCATCATTAGAAAGTTTAAACCAAATGCTGTAATTGGAACCGGAGGTTTTGCCAGCGGACCATTATTACAAGCGGCAGGTTCAGCAGGAATTCCAACCGTAATTCAGGAACAGAATTCGTTTCCGGGAATTACAAACAAATTGTTGAGCAAAAAAGCAAATGCAATTTGTGTGGCGTATGAAAATTTAGAAAGATTTTTTCCAAAAGAAAAAATCGTTTTGACAGGAAATCCGGTTCGTCAGGATTTAATTGATATCGATACCAAACGTGATGAAGCAATTGCTTTTTATGGTCTTGACCTGAATAGAAAAACACTGCTGGTATTGGGAGGAAGTTTGGGAGCGAGAAGAATCAATCAGTTAATTGAAAAAGAACTTCAAAATTTCCTTTCACAGGATGTTCAGATTATCTGGCAATGCGGAAAATTATATTTTGAGGATTACAAAAAATACAATCAGCAAAACGTAAGAGTCGTTGATTTTATTGAAAGAATGGATTTTGTATATGCTGCAGCCGATGTCATTATTTCAAGAGCAGGAGCTTCATCAGTTTCGGAATTATGCATTGTAGGGAAACCAGTCATTTTTATTCCGTCTCCTAATGTCGCTGAGGATCACCAGACTAAAAATGCTCATGCGATTGTAGACGCTAAAGGTGCAATTTTGTTGAAAGAATCTGAGCTTGACAACGAGTTTAGCATTGTTTTTGAAGCGCTGCTGAAAGATGACGGAAAACAAAAACAACTGAGTGCAAATATTAAAAAACTGGCAAGACCAGATGCAACCAAAGTAATTGTAGAACAAATCAAAAAGTTGTTATAATATAATATTTTATAAAAATTATACAACGCAGAAAATAAATAAGAAGGCTATTTTAGGCAATTTAGGCTTGAAAAGACTTCAAAAATGCAAAAGTTTAATTGCTAGTTTCTTACAGATAAAAATAGAAACAATCAAGTCTGAAAAACATATTTAAAAATGAATTTAAATCAAATACAAAACGTTTATTTTATTGGTATTGGAGGCATCGGAATGAGTGCTTTGGCCCGCTATTTCAAATATATTGGGAAAAAAGTTTCAGGTTATGATAAAACGCCTTCTATGCTGACAAGTGAATTAATTGAAAGTGGTATTGATATTCATTTTGAAGACAATATTAGTTTAATTCCATCTGATTATTATGTGGAGAATACGCTGGTGATTTTTACACCTGCTGTTCCTTCAACACATTCAGAATGGCATTATTTTATTGAAAGAAATTACGAAATTAAAAAGCGTGCAGAGGTTTTAGGGATTATCACCAAAGACACTTTTAGTTTCGCCGTTGCCGGGACACACGGTAAAACCACAACATCAAGTATTTTAGGACATATTTTATACGAAAGCGGCGCAGATGTTACGGCATTTGTGGGTGGAATTGTAGAAAATTATAATTCAAATTTAATTGGAACCGGGAAAACGGTTACCGTTGTAGAAGCAGATGAATTTGATCGTTCGTTCCTTCATTTACACCCAAATATTGCCTGCATAACCTCTATGGATGCAGACCATTTGGATATTTACGGAACAAGTGATGCCATTGAAGCTTCGTTTGTTGAGTTTGCTTCGAAAGTAGAAGATAAAAGTAAATTATTCATAACCAAAGAATTGCCTCTTGAAGGAGTTCAATGCGCTATAAATGAAGATGCTGTATATAAGGCCTATAATGTTCGAATTGAAGATGGAAGTTATGTTTTTGATGTGCAGACGCCGTCAGAAATAATAAAAGATCTTCATTTTGGATTGCCGGGAAAACACAATTTAATGAATGGGTTAATGGCTATTGCGATGGCGAAAACGTATGGCACCCCAACTGACGCCATTGCAAAAGCTATTGCTTCATTTAATGGAATTAGAAGACGTTTTTCTTATCAGATTAAATCTGAAAATTTGGTTTATATTGATGATTATGCACATCATCCAACAGAAATAAATGCTGTTCATCAGGCAGTTAGGGAATTGTATCCGGGGCGTAAAGTTTTGGCGATTTTCCAACCGCATTTGTTTAGCAGAACAAGGGATTTTGCTGATGGTTTTGCCGAAAGTTTATCTCAGTTTGACGAAGTGTTTTTAATGGATATTTATCCGGCACGTGAATTACCGATGGAAGGAATTACATCGCCATGGCTGTTGGATAAAATGACCAATTCGAACAAAAAAATTGTTGCAAAAGAAGATTTATTAGCGGAAATCAAAGCCAGTGATGCGCCGATAATTGTAACAATTGGAGCTGGTGATATTGGTGAAATGGTACCATCAATCAAAAAAATGCTGAATGAAAATATTTAATTGGACAAATATTCGATTAGTACTCATTTTAGGGCTTGTTCTTTTTCTATATTCTTTCGCGCAGCACCGAAATGGAGATAGAAAACTGAAAAAATCTATGGTTGTTTTTGTAGGAGAAAATACGCTTTTTGTGAAGCCGGAAACGGTTAATAAATTGTTGATAGAAAATAAAAGAGACGCTTCCAGTATTAGAAAAGATGAAGTAGATTTGAATAAGATAGAGAAAACCCTTGATACGCAAGACATGATTGAGAAGTCAGATGTTTTTGTAAGTATCGACGGTGTTCTAAAAGCGGTAGTAAAACAGAAGACACCAATAGCAAGAATCTATAATGGTGATCACTCTTTTTATATTGACTATGAGGGCGATAAAATGTCCTTGTCAGATAATTTTACGGCGCGAGTTCCTCTTGTTTCAGGGGCAATAAATGAAAAAAATAACGAAGATTTAGCTGCTTTATTTCGCACAATTTACGACGATGCGTTTTTGAGAAAAAACATCATTGCGATACAAATTATGCCTAATGGCAGCCTAAAAATGTTTAACCGAAACTATGATTACGTTATAGATTTTGGTCGTACCATGAATGTTGATAGAAAATTTAAAAACTATAAAGCCTTTTTTCAAAAGGCTGTTTTAGATAGTACGTTATACAAATACAATAAAATTGACCTTAGGTTTACGGAACAAGTAGTTTGCACAAAATAATAGAAAATGGAAAAAGATAACATTGCAGTAGGTCTAGATATTGGAACGACAAAAATAGTTGCCATGATAGGCAAGAAAAACGAGTATGGTAAATTGGAGATTTTGGGTATTGGTAAATCCAAAAGTCTTGGTGTTGCGCGAGGTGTGGTAAACAACATTACGCAGACAATTCAATCTATTCAGCAAGCAATACTTGAAGCAGAAAACAATTCAGGTTACAAAATAAAAGATGTAGTTGTGGGTATCGCCGGACAACACATTAGAAGTATTCAGCATACAGATTACATCAGCCGTAATAATCCGGAAGAAGTAATTGGCGAAAAAGATATTCAGCTTTTAATCGATCAGGTAAATAAACTGGCGATGCTACCGGGAGAAGAAATTATTCACGTTCTGCCGCAGGAATTTAAAATCGACGGACAGTCTGAAATAAAAGAGCCAATCGGAATGTACGGAGGAAGATTAGAATCTAGTTTTCACGTTGTAGTAGGGCAGGCTTCTTCTATCAGAAACGTTGGAAGATGTATCCAAAGTTCAGGAATAGAATTATCTGGATTGACATTAGAACCATTAGCTTCGGCAGATGCCGTTTTAAGTCAGGAAGAAAAAGAAGCGGGAGTTGCGCTTATTGATATCGGGGGCGGAACAACGGATTTAGCCATTTTTAAAGACGGTATTATTCGTCATACCGCTGTAATTCCTTTTGGAGGAAATGTAATTACAGACGATATTAAAGAAGGTTGTTCGATTATCGAAAAACAAGCAGAGCTTTTAAAAATAAAATTCGGATCAGCATGGCCGGGAGAAAATAAAGACAACGAAATTGTTTCTATTCCTGGTTTAAGAGGAAGAGAACCAAAAGAGATTTCGCTTAAAAACTTATCTAAAATTATTCACGCCCGTGTTGTGGAAATTGTAGAACAGGTTTTTGCAGAAATCAAAGCTTACGGACACGAAGATCCTCGTAAAAAGTTAATTGCAGGAATTGTTCTTACTGGTGGTGGAGCGCAGCTAAAACACATTAAACAATTAGTTGAATACATTACAGGTATGGATACCAGAATTGGATATCCAAATGAGCATTTAGCAGGAAACTCAAGCGAAGAAATCTCCAGCCCGTTATTTGCAACAGCAGTTGGTTTAGTAATGAACAGTATTGAAAACAGTACACAAAGTGCTGTGAGAATGGAAATCGTAAATGAGCAGCCAAAAGTAGTTTACAGAACTGTTGAACCACCTGTACAGCAACGATACGAAGTTGAAGAAAATTACGTTGAGAAAGTAGAAGCTATTGAAGAGACGAGACCAGTTAAAACAAAAGTTGAAGCAGAATCTACGGAAACAAAAATCAGAAGATCATTTTTTGATAGATATGTCGACAAAATCAAGGATTTTTTAGACAACGCAGAATAATAAAAAAGAGAAGGATTACTTTCTTGCCCCAAGTCAAGAAGTAAAAAATGTACTAAATAAGAATTTCAAAAAACCAAAAAGATGATGAGCAACTCAGAATTTGGAAGTATTTCATTTGATTTACCAAAAAACCAATCAAATGTAATCAAAGTAATAGGTGTAGGTGGAGGTGGTAGTAACGCTATTAACCACATGTTTAAACAAGGTATTAAAGGTGTTGATTTTATAGTTTGTAATACCGATTCACAAGCACTGCAGAACAGTTCAGTGCCTAACAAAATTCAGTTAGGTATGAATTTAACAGAAGGTCTTGGCGCAGGAGCAAATCCTGACGTAGGGCAGCAATCTGCTATTGAAAGTATCGCCGACATTGAAAAAATGTTAGACCGCGGTACTAAAATGGTATTTATTACTGCTGGTATGGGTGGAGGAACCGGTACTGGTGCAGCTCCTGTTATCGCACAATTAGCAAAAGAAAGAGAAATCCTTACCGTTGGTATCGTGACAATTCCGTTTCAGTTTGAAGGGAAAGTACGTCAGGAGCAAGCATTACTGGGAATCGAAAAATTACGTAAACAAGTTGACTCTTTAATTGTAATCAACAACAATAAATTAAGAGAAGTTTACGGGAATTTGGGTTTCAAAGCTGGATTCTCTAAAGCAGATGAAGTTTTGGCGACAGCCTCTAGAGGTATTGCCGAAGTAATTACGCACCATTATACTCAAAATATCGATTTACGCGATGCTAAAACCGTTTTGGCAAACAGCGGAACGGCTATTATGGGATCTGCGGTATCAGAAGGAGAAAACAGAGCAAAAGATGCCATCGTATCTGCATTGGACTCTCCATTATTAAATGACAATAAAATTACAGGAGCCAAAAACGTATTGTTGCTTATCGTTTCTGGATCTAACGAGATAACACTGGACGAAATCGGAGAAATCAACGATCACATTCAGGCAGAAGCAGGTTACAATGCCAATATCATCATGGGAGTTGGAGAAGACGAAAGCCTTGGTGAAGCTATTGCAGTAACAATTATTGCTACTGGTTTTGATGTTGAACAACAAAATGAGATTGTTAATACAGAGCCTAAAAAAATCATTCATACGTTAGAAGACGAACAAAGAAGTGTTCATAATTTAACGAATAGACCGCTTACTTCATTTGATTTAAATGCAGAAACACCTACTGCAAAATCAGAGGAAAAGATTGTCTTTGAATTAGTGGAAGATACGGTTGCTCCCGTACAAGCTCCAGTTGCTCCGGTAACAACGCCTACAATCAATCAGGATGAATTGGTAGTAATGTCTGAGTTTATTAAAAACCTTGATGTAACTTTTGAAATCGTTTCGCCAATAACAGATATTGATTTTAAAATTTCGACTCCTGCGGCAGAAACAGTTCAGGAAGTAAAACCTGTACAGCAAAGAACTTTTGAAAGAGAAGAACAAACACAAACTACTTTTTCATTTGATTTACCGCTTTTCAAGTCAGAACCGGAAATTAAAAGAGAACCTGCTGCAGAACAAGACAATAAAATTGTTTTTGAGCTGTCAAACGAAACTCGTAACATAAAAGTAAACGATCCGGTTTCATTTGTACCGGTAACGGAGCTTTCTGACAAAGGAATTATCAAATATTCGTTAGAAGAATATATGGAAGTTGAAAACGAATTAACAGCTTCAAAACCAGTTGAAAAAGTGGTTGAAGATGTTGTTCCTGAAGAATTAAACATTACGTTGAAACCAAGAACTGATTTTGCAAGTCAGCCTGATTTTACAACAACTTCAGAAGTTTCTCCAATGGAATTGACAATTGAGGAAACACTTCGTTTAAGAGCAGAAGAAAGAAGAAAAAAACTAAAAGAATTTAATTATAAATTCCACAATAACGTTTCAAGAATTGATGAGCTGGAAAAAGAACCGGCTTATAAAAGATTAGGAATCGATTTATCAAATTCTCAATCAAACAATACAAATTCCAGAATTTCGGTTGGAACTGATAGTAACAACGATTTGCAATTGCGTTCAAACAATTCATTTTTGCACGACAACGTAGATTAATTTTACAATCATAATATAAGGATAGCCCGAAAATTGGATTTAATTTTCGGGTTATTTTTTTTATCTTCGCACAGAATTTAGAAATTTGACTTCTTAACTTGATTTTAAAAGTTAATTCTGTTGTCAGTTCGAGTGAAGGCGAGAACACTTTCAATACAAATATCAATTTATAAGCACTGCTTATTCAAATAAAAAAATAAAGATGAGTTTACAAACACAAATCATGGAAGAGATTAAAACAGCCATGAAAGCAAAAGATACAGTAGCATTAGAATCTTTAAGAGCAATAAAATCTGAATTATTATTAGCTTCAACAGCTTCTGGATCCAAAGAAGAGCTGTCAGAAGACGAAGAAATTAAATTACTTCAAAGACTGGTTAAAACTCGTAAAGAAAGTGCAAGAATCTTTACAGAGCAAAACCGTCCTGACTTAGCTGAACCAGAATTAGCTCAGGTGGCTGTAATCGAGAAGTTTTTACCAGCTCAGCTAAGCGAAGAAGAAGTAGAAGCTGTAATCGCAAAAATCATTGCTGAAACAGGAGCTTCCGGAATTGCGGCAATGGGTAAAGTTATGGGATTGGCATCTGCTCAATTAGGCGGAACTGCTGAAGGAAAAACCATTTCTACAATTGTAAAAAAATTACTTTCTTAATATAATTTTATTCCCGAAGTTTCGGGAATAGAGTGTAGCTTTTAGATTGCATAAATGAATCTAAAAGCTACACTCTAAAATCATAAATCAACAGACCGCGTAGTTCAACTGGATAGAATATCAGATTTCGGCTCTGAGGGTTGGGGGTTCGAACCCCTCCGCGGTCACAATAGAGTCTAAAAAAGCCTGAGATTGTAGATTCTCAGGCTTTTTTTGTGGTTTTAAAATTATTCTCTAAATTTTTATTTTTTTGCACATCACTATTTACGGTGTATTTTCGGTTCGAACTCCGTCAAGTTGCCTAAAATTGACACAAGAACATTATTATTTGCATATTGATCATAAAGTTATTAAGTTCACTTTGTCAAATAATATTTTTTGCAAGATTGATTTGACATGAAAATTGACTCTATTTCACAATCAAAAGTAAATGCAAAAGAATTATTCTACAAGCTTGGCATATCATTATAATTCCTATTTTGGAATTGCTGGAAAAAAAATGAAATGGGAAATAGGCCCTACATGGAAAACCTATCCTGAGTTCTTCGTTTTAGAATTTGCTCCAAATAATGTTCACAACATGTGGGCATATTGTACTGTTGGAATGTCAGCCGATTTAATAGATGATAACTTAATTGAGTTAGTCATTTATTCTCCGAGACAAGATAATTCTTTGATTGAATTATTGACTGTTCATGCTTCTCATCACAGACTGACACCTTTTAATATTTACCACACCTCAAATATTGGAAGACCTTGGCTTGAAAATTCTATCTGTGATCATGCATTTATTTCATTACCTTATCTTGATGGAGAGAATCTAGAAATTTTTCAATTTGAAGAAAAAGTTATTCATTGTTATTGGCTTATTCCAATTACACAGGTGGAGAGGGATTATAAAATTGAAAATGGTTGTGAGGCATTAGAAGAATTGTTCGAAGAAAAACAACTGGATTACTTAAATCCATTGAGAAAGTCCTTAGTTTAAGAGATTAAAACAGAAATATTATTAAAAAGCATATGTTATTTGGACTGTTTAAAAGTTTAGATGAAAAAGTTAAAGAAGATAAAGAAAATCTAATAGCTAGATTAAATAACTCTGAGTTAAAGACTTTGGTTATAGAAATGGGAAATAACAAACCTATTTCTAATGACATAATTAAAAGACAGAAACGAGATCAATCTTTTGAAAGCAAAGATTTTCTTAGTTGGTATGCTTATAGAATTTTTGATGAATTAAGTGATATAAACTTAAAACCCAAACTTATAGAATTACTTAAAGACAAAGATTTTTTTCAATATAAACAATACGTTTTAGGATGTTTAAGCAGCTTATGTGTGAACTGTAAAGATTATGAAATTTTTGACTTCAGAACTCAAAAAAAACAGATGAAGAAGAAGTAACTAAAACTGTTTTAAGCAGGCTGAATAAGGTTCTAAATATGCACTTAAATTTTCTTCTAATTCTTTTCTTGAATCAAAAGCACTCTGACAAGTTTCTTTTTCTTTTAATTCTAAAAATGAAAAATACTCTTTTATTTCTTTATCATTTATCAGCCTCCATTGTTTTTTATAAAAATCAATGACTTTCTGTTCCAGTTTTTCCTGATTCCATTTTCTTAAATCCTGACCTCTCTCCAAGCTTTTAAATTCGTAAGGGACTTTTGCTTCAAAAGTAAAACTGGTTTCATAATAGTTTTTTCTCTGCAGCAGCAAATATCTGTATTGGAGCATTCTCTTTGATTCCATCTACATTAAAACGTTAAAATAAAAATTCGGAGTAGTAACATTTTCTAATATACTTATCTAAAAAATAACCAAAAAACAATTCGGATAGTGTCGTATTAAACACTTTTTTTTACAATAGATACTAGTGCGTGTACTTCACTTCAAGATTATATCAATTCCACTTTATTCTGCTGTCTTAAAGTTCTTTAAACTTTTAGAAATAAGTTTGTACTTATTAGTTTTTTCATCTTTCTCCTCATCTAGAAAATATATCTGGTTATTTTTTCTAAATACTCGTGCTTTTATATCTGCATCAGTTGCTTTTTCATCACTATTTAAATAAATAGTGATGCATCGTATCCAAGGGGCATTATCAGAATGTAGGTAAGTGATAATTTCATTACGAAATCCTTTTTTATATCTGTAAACGGAAAAGTCGTCTGCTCCGTCATTATCTAAATCCCCTTCCTGAAATAGTTTATCATCGTCAGGATTTAGTTCTACAAGATCAGTTACTGAGAATGCTTCTCCTTTAGAAAAAACAATATGCCCGCTATTTGGAGAAATGAAAGCATAATCGATAAAACCGGTGCCGTCAAAATTACCCTTTATTGTATGAGTAACTTCATTGTTTTTTTGACTTTCAGCTTGTAAACTATCGTTTAAAAATTGAGCTCTTTCAAAATCTATTGGAGCTTCTTCTTTTATAAAATAACGCCCAATAAAATTTTGTACAACATATTCTACGTGACCAGGAATGTGTTGATAACCAATATAATTTGCAAACCAAAGTGTGCCAGTACAAAAAATAAAAAGTGCTGTAAGTTTGTTCTTATGTCTTTTAAAAAAAATCTTTTTCATCAAAATTTACCTTAAAATTTCTAATTCGTCTTTGCCTTTAGGAATGTACAGGTAGATCTTAAAGAAATCAGCAATCGTACCATCTCCTTCATCAAATTTTGCCCATAATGCTGATTTACCTGTCATTTTTGCTTCCTGACTTCTAAGCTGTAAACAAACTATTCTGCCATTACCATAAAGTTTAAGCTCATAGTCTACTAATGGCGGAAGTTTACAATCTTAATTGTAAAAGCTTCTAGGTAAGATTCTAATTTTTTCGTAATTTCTATTATTCAAAAACCATAAAAGTTTCATCTAAATTTCTATCCGTTTTGTAATAAACATCTTTTAACACTATTGATTCATTCTGTAATTCAGCATCAATTTTATATAAATTATTATCCGAACATAAATAGTAAAAAAAACTATTAACATATTTAACCTTACCAACTATTTTTCTATTTGAAAAATACTTTCTTTTAATTAATTTTCCATTATTTTTATTTATCAATAATATATAATGTGCTGTATTTACAACTAAATCATCAAAATTTGTTTCTATAGATTGTAGATATTCTTCAATTGGGATTAAAAAATGTTTATTTCCCAAAACTTCTTCATCATTTGTGGGGAATTCTTTTTTACAAAGTCTTATTTGCCATTTTTTAGCTCCAGATAATTTATCTAAACAAACTATTTCATCACGTCCATAAAAAACATTTTCTTCATCTACTACTAAATTATTCGTAATATAAAGTTTTTTCTCTGGGGTATATTGCCATTGAACATCTTTTTCATCCATACATAAGACAATTCCATGCTCATCAACTGAATAAAAAAACTTTTCATCTTTTACTACTTCATTATAAATACCATTTTGGGAATCTACGTACATAATTCCTTTTCCTGAATTTGGATCAATTATAGAAACATTACTAGCTAAACTTACTGCAAGATAATTTTTATAAATAATTGGAGAACTTTGTATCGGAAAAGGATACTGATTGGTCCAATTCGTTTTTTTTGTTTGGATGTCTATGGATTTTAATTCTCCATGACTATTTGCAAAAATTATTGATTTACCAAAAACAATAGGATATTGATAAAATAATAGAAAATCAACATCTGAAAAGTCATACCCATAGTAAGATTGGTCAGGTGAAACTTTATCATTATATTCCCAATTTATTCTTCCCGATACTTTATTGAGTTCAATAATTCTTCCATCACAATATGTCCTATAAATAACGCTGTCTAGGATTGTAAAGTATGTGATTTCATCAGTGTCTTTATTACCCGATATTTTCCAGTTCAATTTTTCTTTTTTAAGATTAATACTGTACATATCTCCATTACTAGTTGATAAATAAAGCGTATTATATTTCCTTTCTATGTTGTGGCAAGAAATAAAGAATAAAAACAATAAAAAGTAAAAATAATTTTTAATCGACATCATTATTATGTGGATTTAATTCATAATCAAAAGGAATTCTCTGTGAAAGATTTTCAACATACCAATTTTCTGGATCGAAAGAGTATCTAACAAAATCATATGCGATTCTTAATGGCATTTCAATATTACTTAGGTTTTCATTTTTCCTATTAAAACCAGATACCATACAAGTAATTCTTGCGATTTCAACTCTATCGGGATCACTATTTAATAAAGGAGCAACATAGCATTTTCCCATTTTTAAGCTTGCTTCATACTTTTTGAGTAACTTTATAACAGGTCCACCATAATGCCTTATTATTGCATATTGCCCTTCTGCATCAGTTGGAAAATCTTCTGCTACTTTTAATTTTGAAAAATCAACTTTTCTTAATTCTTCCAACTCTTCTTTGAAATCATCCTCAACTTCACCATCGTGAATATATAATAAACTGTCAAGAGGATATTTTGGTGGTTGAAGCACTACAATAGTATCTGGAGAATTTTTAACGTAATGTTTATCATTCTTTTCTTGTATAATTTGGGTACCATCTCTTTCCTCAGTAGTGAATCTGTAAACTATATATTTTCTCCATAAATCGCTGACATGTCCAGGAACATGTTTAAATCCTACCCAATTCATAAAAAGAAGTATTGCAAATCCTAAAAAGGAAATTGTAATAATCTTTTTTTTATGATTTCTAAAAAAACTCTTTTTTTTCATAGACTACCTTATCATTACTAATTCATCTTCACCCTCTGGAATGTATAAGTAAAACTTAAAAAAATCAAGCATTTCACCATCACCTTCATCAAATATTGCCCATAAAGCTGATTCTCCTCTAAAGTCATTATCTAAACTATTAAGTTCTAAACAAACAATTCTTCCATCTCCGTATAATTTTAATTTATAATTTTCTAAAGACTGCATTTGATAATTAGGAATAGTAAAAGGATCTAAATAAATGTCTAAAATTCTTTGCAACTCTTTTTTATTAAAATATAAACTCTGACGCGTTTCATTTTCTCTTAATTCTAGATAAGAAAAGTATTCTTCTGTTTTTTTTTCTTTTAGTGGCGTCAATTGGTTTTTATAAAAGTCAACAACTTTCTTTTCTAGTTTTTCTGGCTTCCATTTTCTTAGATCCTGACCTTTCTCTAAGCTATTATACTCATAAGGAACTTTTGCTTCAAAAGTAAAACTGGCTTCATAATAGGTTTTTCCCGTTGCTATAAATTGAGTTACAGGATTACCATATTGGTCTTTTTTAGTTATTGTTTTAGTTAAATATGAAACCATCTCTTTTCCTTTTTTATGTCTATCAACATTGTCAGATTCGCTAATATCAATTTGCATATCAGTTTCTTCATTTAGTGTATGATAATTAAAATCGTTACCTTTAACTGCGGGATACAATCTAAAAGTTACTTTTTGAGTACCACTTTTAAAAATATAATTATTAATAGTAATTGTTCCGCCATCTCCAAGCTCAATAAAATTCTTATTTACAGGTATATCATTTACTAAAATTTCTGAATAACAAATATTTTGTTTGTATGTTAAATAATACATTGGTTCGTAATCGTAATGCTTAATCGTTTTAAGCATAGTTTCTACATAATTCTCACTTGTTAAATTGCTAGGTTTAGAGTTGTTTTTTTGTGAACAAGCTCCAAAACAAACCATCAATAAAACATAAAGCGTATACTTCTTCTTTAGCATTTATCTTAAAATTTCTAATTCATCCTTGCCTTCTGGAATGTATAGATAGTATTGTAAAAAATCTGCCATCATACCATCACCTTCATCAAATTTTGCCCATAATGCTGATTTATCTTTCATCTTTGGATCACTGCTTACTAATTCTAAGCAAACAATTCTTCCATCTCCATATAATTTTAATTTATAATTTTCTAATGGTTGAAATTCATAATTTGGAATAGTGAAAGATTCTAAATAAGAATCTAACACATCTTGCAATTCCTTTTTGTTATAAAATAAACTTTGACAAGTTTCTTTTTCTTTTAATTCTAAGTACGAAAAGTATTCCTCTGTTTTTTTCTCTTTTAAAAGTCTTAATTGATTTTTATAAAAATCAACTACTTTCTTTTGTAGTTTTTCCTGATTCCATTTTCTTAAATCCTGCCCTTTAAATAAACTATTAAACTCGTAAGGGACTTTAGCTTCAAAAGTAAAACTAGCTTCATAATATGTTTTTCCTGTGGCTATAAATTGAGTAATAGGATTACCATACTGATCTAATTTATTTATGGTTGGAGTAAAATAAGAGGCTATTTGTTTTCCTTTTTTATTTCTATCAATATTGTCAGATTCGCTAATAACAATCTTCATGTCAGTTTCTTCATTTAACGTATGATGATCAAAATCTTTCCCATTAGCGGCAGGATATAATCTAAACGTTACTTTTTGAATACCGCTTTTAAAAATGTAATCATTAATGGGATTCCCGTCACCATATGCAATTTCTTTATAATTTCTATTAACTGGTATATCATTTATTAATATTTCTGAATAACAGATGTTTTGTTCATACGTTAAATAATATATGGGTTCATAATCGTAATGCTTAATCGTTTTATGTATTGTTTCTATGAAGTTCTTGCTCGTTAAATCGCTCATTTTCATTTGTTTTGTATTATTGTTTTCTTTACAGGATGGAAGTATAAAAAGTAATGCTAAAATTAGAATTGTATTTTTCATATAATTTTATTTTTGAGGTGTGGTATTAAAAAGATAAATGGTTTTTAGAGTTTTTGTAAAACCTTCTATCACTGTGAAATCTTTTGTTTTTCCTTTATTAGTAGCATAGCCAATAAGTTCTCTTTTCTTTCTTTTGGCAGAAAAACTTCCTTTAAAAGTTCCTTTCAATCCTGAAAATTTTAATTTTTGTGTGATAAATAATCCTTTTCCACCTATTTTATCAAACCCATATTCAGTTATTACGAGGGCTTCACAAGCCATTTTAAATTCTAGATTTCCACCTATTTTGGTCTCTATAGGAGAAA
This sequence comes from Flavobacterium sp. HSC-32F16, assembly GCF_024171645.1. Lineage (GTDB taxonomy): Bacteria > Bacteroidota > Bacteroidia > Flavobacteriales > Flavobacteriaceae > Flavobacterium. The sequence goes on from NZ_JALKAC010000008.1 coordinate 30,932, forward strand.
ATTGAAAGAGGTTTTTATGATAATCTACTTCAAAGGAAACACTTCCCGTTACTTTATTGCTATAACTAGTAATCTTTTTTTGAGGTAGATTATTAAATTTATCTTTTAGTGTGTATTGCTCTGTGAGTACATTATATTGTATGTTTTTCTCTAGACCAATCTCTCCAACCATACTCATGCTAAACTTTATATCATCTTCTCCCATTTCAGATAATATACCGCTTATATTTTCATTGATTTCTTTCCAGTCTTCATCAGTTTCATTTTTTGTTTCTTTATCAAAGATGAGACTTTTTATAGTAAGCTTCTTTTCAAAGTTTATAGCTACAAGTGGATCAGCTTTTATGTTAGCTTCATAAATGAGTGCCATTCTTCTGTCTGCCTGCATTTTGTAATACATACCTGTGTTAATAGCAATCGATGGAGGTACAAGTTCTGCACCAATATCTTTAAGATATTTTGAGGCTCTTTTAGCTTTCGCTGCCATTTTCAATATTTTTCCTTCTGCACTTCCTCCTCGGGTTATATAGAGCATGATTAAGTCAATTACTATTCCTATTGCGACCATTTCATAGATGATAGCAGCAACGACGCGTCTGGTGGTTTTATTCGTTTTTATAAAATCAAGCTCAGTACCTTGTAAACTTAATTCCTCATCACGTTTTTCTATATTTCGATCATAGATCGCATGGAAGCCAACATCGTAAAATTCAGATTGAGTTTCTATATACGCCATTAAAATATTTGCCATAAGCCATTTTTGATGAAAAAAGCTTAAAATAAAACCTACAATAGAATTTTTAAGTTCTTCTATTTCTTCTGCAATTCCGTTTTTTAGATCGAATGGAGAATCATGGAAAAAATATGGTGCTTTAGGTGTTTTATCTTCACCTTGTCTAATGTTATAATTATACATAAAATGACCAATCCATACAATATCCGGATAGGCATTTATGGCAAAACTAGGATATTTAGTTCCTGAATAATACGTACACGAATGAAGATAATAGCTGTAAATGTTCCTGAAATTGTTTCCAAAATTAATGGCATCCGTAATTTTAGGCTGCGTCGGTAGTCTGGAATTAAGCTTGACATCAATATAATTAGTTTTGTTTTCTGTCAAATCATAAGTAACCGACTCCTTATAACTATCCAACGATTTGATGTTATTGTGGTGATCTTTCTTTTTATGGCAGCCTTTTCTAATAAATCCATCTATATTAATTTTTAACTCAGCTGGTTTTTTATAACTAGGCACTACTATTTCATGGATCAGTGTCTGAGCATTATTTTCAAAAACCTTAAAGCGCAAAGTTGTTCTTCTGTTTTCCTGATGTTGTGCTTCCGAGACATCACTGCCTTTATGAATCAGCTTGGTTTTTCCGTATCCTTTTCCGGAAATTAAGTTAGCTGGAACTCCTTTTGAAATTAAATATTTAACTACAGAGTCTGCTCTTTTGGCTGAAAGGTCCAGATTGTATTCTTCTGTTCCTCTAATATCTGTATGAGCTCCTAACTCAACAGGCAGTAAAGGCGGTTTTTTTAAATAATCGGCAACTTTATCTAAAATTGGTTTTGCATCTTTTCTAATCTCCCATTTATCGTAATCATAGTGTATCTGCTCTAGATTATTAAAATTATCCTTAGGATCCATTTTGCGAATGAACTTTCCTTCATCAAAAATCAAATCGTCATCTCCCTGATAATTCACTCCAATTTTGGTAAACTTACAGGTACCTGCATTTTTTTCATACGTTTTTACTTCTCCTACTTTAGATTTGCTTAATCCGAGGTCTATTTTAGGGAAAACAAATTTGGTAGTTTTTTTGATACGCAAAAAACGGGCATGATAAATATCGTTATTGTTGTCTTTTATGTATTTGTTGGTTAGCGGGTCTTTTACTTTAATATAAAACTCTTCGAACTCTTTTATTTTTGTAATTTTTCCCTGCCACGAAGCAGTATCGCTCAAAACGACATTAACTTCCCCATTATATACAGGTGTTTTGGTATATACTTTTATTAACTGATCGTCGTTTACACCTTTTCCTTGCTCAATTTTCCGGTGTATTTCGATAATAAGATTAGTAGCTCCATTTAATCCTTGAGTAGAAAGATTAAGATAAATTGGCTCTCCATAATTAAACAAATTTGTTTTTCGGATATCTTCACCGTCGCTTTTATCTTTCCAGGCGCTCGAAATTATTTTAGGCTCGCACCAGCCGCCCATAAGAAGGCCTGCAGATTTTGAATATGGAACATTTGTAAGACTCACCTGTAAATAATATGTAAAAGGACCGCACAGTTTTTTGGGCAATTTAATCCCGTAAATTTCATCGCCTTTTTTGGTGTATTTAAGAATACTTTCTCTGGGAGTATGGGTTTGAAAATGCCATAAAACGGTTTCTTTTTTTTCCTGTTCAGTAGTGCCTTCATGCCACTCTGTTATTTTAAAGTAAACGAACTGATCTGCCTTTATTTTGATCTTAGGATTTCGTTTAGATATATTACCTACTATTTCACCCTTGCCAGTCCACTCAATTTTTTTTATTCCTTTTGCCATGATTATTTTTGTTCTATACCAGTGAAATCAAATTGTGGTTTTGTTAAATCATTAAGACTTAACAATGGATTAATTTTGTTTTGAACATCTTCGTTTGCATTTTTTAAATTTTGCTCTGATGGTTCAGCAATTTGACCATGATCTACTATTTCGATACAATCCGGAGTTCCCATTTTGCAGGTAGCTTTACTGTCTTCAAGTAAAATATTCCCACCATTGCTTAGCGTTACCTTATCGTAAAAGTTTTTCCACTCAGAAATATCTACTTTGCATGGATTGTAACTTCCACTACCGTTTGGCTGCATTTTACAAGTTCCAAAAGTGTTCTTCTCTAAAGTTTGTCCAATATCTTTTGTAGTGGCTGTTAACTTTTCAGAACCATCTTTATCGTTTGTATAATGTTTCGATTGTGTTTTTACTTTTAAAACATCATTTTGTGATTCATTGCTGTACTTGCATGTACAAGTCGCACCTTGTACGACAATATGTTTTTCGCTCATAATATTTAATTTATCTTCCTGTTATTACTTCCAGAAATAACTTAAAAATGCTTGATTTTTTCTCTTTTATTTCTTCATCTAAAAATGAAAAATTTGAACTTAAGTTCAATTTGGCGTTTTCTTCTATATTTGAAATAACAATAGTTAGTTTTTGAGGAATATCTAATTTAATTTCACACTCTAAATAAACGCTTTCCAGGACGTTGGTGTTCGGGTCCAGGAAATAATACGCTGTATAGCTGCCCTCTGCTTTTTCGGCATTGTTTTCTTCTGAATGATTTTCAGGAAATAAAAAACTGTTTTCAAAGTCATTTTTGCTTCTTAGATCTGAAAGTATACCGGTTTGCGTTATATTAATCAAATTATAAGCATCAAGAGTGGGCAAAATAGTCTGCTCAGCAGTAAAAGACACATTTCCTGTTTTTTGTGATATAGGAAATTCTATCACCTGCTGAATAGTAAGGTTTTGGGTGTATTCAATGTTTAGGCTGTTAAAAAAAACTTTTAAAAACCAATCTTTGGATAATGAATCAAAAATAATTTCATCATTTTCCAGTCTGTCTTCAAATTTAAGCAGTGCTTTATGTAATACTTCTCCCTGAAAATCCTTAAGTACTTTACGTTTTACTTTCTGCCAGCGGTTACGGATATCTTCATAATTATATATGGCCGCTAATTCTCCTTTTGTATCAATAACTACTTGCAGGGGATAAAAGACTTTAGCTGTTCTCTCAGCTAATTCATCCGCCATTGTACCAGCCTCTTTTCCATCAACATATATTTGTGATATTCTATTGATTTCTATTAGTGAAAAATCATTTTTATCTTTATTTATGAACTTCACATTAATTTCTTCTTTTAAAGTGTGCTGTTCTTTACCATTTTCTATGGTGTACATCGCCAAATAATTAGTGTTGAGTCCCTGAGGTGTAAATGGTAATTTGAAATTGTTTGCAAAATGTACATTTTCACGATGTGACTCTCTGGCGATTTTAGATTCTTCTGATTCAATTATCAGAAACTTCAAATGAGGCTTAAAGTCAGCTTCTATTAGATCTTCCTTTGGACATCTCATATTATGATAAGATCTCAGAATATAAGAGTCAACGCCAAAGTCTTCTGCTACCTTTTCCAAGGTGTCTCCTTTTTTTATTTTGTAAACTAAGTGATTTTCATACGAAAAATCAGGAATATATAACATTAGTTAAAGTTTGTTTTTTTGGTTTTATAGTGGTGTTTAGTTTTTTTGATTCTTATTTTGACTTAATTGACAAAGTAGAAAACAATTTTAGCAGTATTAATATTTCCTTTAAGTGAGCGATTAATTTTTGAAGTTATTGCTAACTTAAGATCGATATCAAAATTCACTTTCTCTATAAGTTTCTCATTTTAAAAGTCTTGATTTCGGTATCCATATTTTCTTGTTTATGAAAACTTCTATGTTTTAACGTCCGGTTATTATAAAAATTTATTTTTTCCAAACTGAAAACTATTAGGAAAAGGCTTGTTATTTTTTTTGGGTAAATGTAAGTTTTTGTTTTCAAAAAAAAACATTCAGAATTTAAAACTTAACAGAAAATTTCGGAGGTAAATGAAGAAATAATTGTAATAATCGTGTATGATTCTGATATTAAAAAACTTACAAATTAAGAACAGGAATCAATAGTCAAAAAAATGGGTTGAAAAAATCACTTTAATTTATCTGTTCTAAAGAAAACCTGTGTTTACAAGCAATTACATCATAGCATTGACTGAGAAAATAACGAACAAGTAAAATATTCAAGGAAATTATTGTATTGAAGAGAAATCAACTGATGGTATTTGATTGAAAGAATAAACTTTAAATTTACTCTTTTACTATTGGAAATCTTACTGGAAAAAACGAAATTGAACCGGAATTAAAAAAGCTGTTCTAATTTATCAAATTAAGTAAAAATAGACCAATGACACGAACACTAATAATTATGGGATTTTTTACAGCAATTACAAACTTCTTTAGCTGTTCAGGACAAACAAAACAAGAAAGCGATGTGATGATTGTCACTGTAATGGAAGAAAAAAAAATTGAACCATCAAAAGATAAGCTTCTTAATAGGCATTTGACGGAACAAATTATAGACAGAACTTCGGACAAATATTTATTAGACGAAATTTTTGATCATCTTTATAGTCAGTGCTCAGTTGAGAATAAAAGAGAATATGATATTGTATTGTCATGGAATAAATCAAAACAAGCGGTTTATAAAGTTTGTTTATTAAAAGGAGAAGTAAATAATGGCGGTTATAATCAGTTTTACAACAATTCAGGTGTACAGTATTACAAAGATTTACCAGACGCTTTAAAACTTATTGGAGCGCACAAATTTGCCGACTTAACAAAACGCGCTAATGACACTTTTGAAAAAGAATATGAAAGAGTCACAAAGTATCAGGAAAAGTTTCTAGATGATCCGTTAGCTGGGTTTGATAATCAGTTTTTTAACTTGAGTAAAACTAAAAGTCTGGAAAAACTGCTGGTTAATTACATTAGAAAGCATAAAACAGAATTTATAGATTAAATATTTTTTAATCATTTGTATTCTTTAACTACTTTAATTAATAATAAAAACAATAAATATTATGATGACACTAATTGCAATTTTTTTTCCATCCCTTTTTTTTTTATTGAGAGGTAAAATTTTCACTGCCATTATCTGTTTAATTTTGCAGATAACTTTAATAGGCTGGATTCCTGCCGCAATCTGGGCCGTGATTTCTTTACAAAATTCAAGAGCAGATAAGCGTAATGAGAAATTGATAAAAGCGACAAGAGCAAGGTAAAATGAACTTTTACCTTTCAAATTTTTCTTTTAAGCTGTATATGAAACTCTTAAAAACGTAGTTATTTGTCAGATCTTTTTTTTCTAACATTCTTAACCAGTACAAAAACCGAAAACACAAATACAATTAAATACAGGACTGCCAGAGCTGGTTTTTCAAATTTAAGTGTGTCAAAGTCGAATTGTCTATACAGAACAACACCTAAAATGATGGCGATAATACTAAAAGCAAATACAGGCACATTGTTTTTGTTTTCCATGGTTTTATTATTTGGTTTATAAAAGGTTAATTATTTAATCGTTTCTCCGGCATTTCCTGTTTTTACATCGCCGGCTCTTTTATAACTCGCTAAAATTACTCCGGTTGAAGTAACAGTGCTTTCTGTTAAAGTAAATCCCGACGGATGCGCATTATCATCAAACAGTTTTTTTCCTTTGCCTAGCAGTAACGGATGAATTTTAAGTTTGAGTTCATCTGCCAAATCATTTTTCAATAATAAATGAACAAGCTCGCTGCTTCCCCAAACCTGAATATCCAAACCTTCAGAGTCTTTGAGTTTCTGTATATCGGCAAGACTTTTAATGAAAGTAGAATTTTTCCAATCCGATTTTTTTCTGGTTTTTGATAAAACATATTTATTTCCTTCATTAATTCCGGGCCAGAATTCGGTGTTTTTAGGCCAGTAATCTTCCCAAATTTCAAAAGTCTTTCTGCCAAAAAGATAATCTGCAGGTTCGAGTTCATTTTCTACAGCTTTACGATACGCTTCATCCCCGTAAGGTGCTGTCCAGCCTCCATATTTAAACCCGTCCGATCGATCTTCTTTTGGTCCGCCCGGAGCCTGCATAACGCCGTCTAGTGAAATCATCGACAAAACAATTATTTTTCTCATAAATACATTGGTTTTGTGTTTATGTAAATTTAATAATAAACTTAACATATTTATAAACAAATAAATAGCGTTTTTTTATTCAATAACCAATTTTACATATTTTGTTCCGTCTTCATCAATATCTTCAGCATTGTAAGCGCGTTTTCCAATCAGGTTTTTAACCGCTTTTTGTGCATCTTCTAAATCACCTCCTAATTCAAGCGTAACCACTTTTGAAGTATTAAAAGCATCTTCATCAACAAAATCAGAAACGTGCAGGTAAAATTCATCCAGAATATCTTCAAGCGGATATTGTGAATCTTCATTTTCTTCTAATTCATATGTAACGGCAAATACATATAAATCACCATCATTTTTGTCAAAGTAAATTCCGTTTTCTATTAATTCATAATTTGGACTCTTGTATTTATCCAATTCAATCTGCCTTATATTTTTCATTTTTAATAAAAGTTATTTACGATTTGGTTTAAGATTATCAGGCTAATATAAAGAAATATTTAATTTCAATTTTATATTTTAGCAAAACAGAGACCAATAAAGCTTTCTGTTTTTAAATTGAATTAAAACTATGCTTTTTCTCTTTTTAGGCGGCATTTTATTTGTCTTAATAATTGTGTTCAGAATCATTGAACCCACTTATTTATTGCTTTTTAATAAGCCGTTGTTTATTTTTTGGCATCCCATTTTAAATAAAATGAATGGTGCCGATAAAACGATTTTGCGTCGTGAATTTCCATTTTATTTAAACCTTCCAGATAAAAAGAAAGCCTATTTTGAACATCGTGTAAAATGTTTTATAGACCGTTATAATTTCGACGGAAAAGACATTGAAGTTACGCAGGAAATGAAATTAATCATTGCAGGAACCTACGTAATGCTCACTTTTGGAATGCGAACCTATCTGCTCGAATTATTTGAAAACATTGTAATCTATCCCTCAGTATATTATTCTGCAATTAATGAGGAATATCATAAAGGAGAATATAACCCCAGAATGAAATCGGTTGTTTTTTCGTGGGAAGATTTCTTTAAGGGACATCAAAGCAAAGACAATATTAATCTCGGATTACATGAATTTACACATGTTCTGCATTTCTATTCCAGAAAAAGTGCAGATCCCAGTGCCGTCATTTTCTATGATGAATTTACTGAAATAGAAAAATATTTTGACCAGCAGCACTTAACGAATAAGCTTAAAGAAAAGCAATACTTTAGAGAATATGCTTATACCAGCAAATTTGAATTTCTTGCCGTAATTCTGGAACATTTTTTTGAAACTCCGGAAATCTTTAGAAAAGAATTTCCGGAGCTGTATGAAAATGTGCGAGCCATGATTAACTTTAGTGAAGTTTAAAATTCACGAAGGTCTATTTTGTATTCTGTAAAAAAGTTTCGATATAATTTATTACCAATGGAATATTTTGATGCTGAGGAGCATGTCCTGTTTGTGGCAGCAAAATTAGTTGTGATGTTGGCAGTTGTCTCGTCAGCGGATACCAATTTTCTACAGCGAAACTCGTATCATGATCTCCAGAAATAATTAAAATGGGTGTTTTTGTAGTTGTTAGTTTATCTCTATAATTGTCTTTGTCTTCGGCAGCGTTTTCGCCTCCTGCAAAATACAGTTGAAAAATATCCATAGTCGAAGGAATTTTAGAAACATCAATTCTTTGAGCAATGCGGTCATGAGAAGCTTTTGCTGCCTTTTTACTTTCTTCAGATTCCGGTTCGAAAAAAAGAATAACTTCATCATTAAAATCATTTACTGGTTTTAGCGCATGATCCAGAAATGATTGTTCCAATGGTATGACTCTTTTTCCTATCGGCCCCGTTCCCAGTAATATAGTATGTGTAACCAATTCCGGGTATTGGTGTATTGCCGCTTGTGTCACTAATCCGCCATACGACCAACCCATAAAAATGGCACTTTTAATTTTCAGAAAATCAGCGAGATCTTTTACATCTTTAGCTACTTCTTTAACGTTCGTTGGCAGCGTTCCTGTTGAATAGCCAATTCCGGAATAATCAAAAGTAATAACCTGATGTTTCTCGGCCAGAAGATCCAAAAACAATGGATCCCAAGTATCCAATGTTCCTCTAAAACGATTAATTAGAATTATCGGACTTCCTTCGCCTATAGAACGATAAGCAATTTTTCTTTCGGAAAGTTCTGCAAATTGGGTTTCAGAATTCGATGCGTTTATTTTTGATGTACTCATTACTTTTAAGATTTTGGTTAATAATTAATTAAGAAACAATTTTAATGCCTTTTGAAAAAATATTTAAAATCAGGCTTCAACAGAATATGACGTTTATTTTTTCAGTTTTATTTCGCTAAAAAAATAGCCATTCACGAAATATAGAAAATGTTACAGTTCAATTGTATCGCCTATTTTTGGTAAAAAAAGATTAAAACCAGCTTTTTGAAAATCGGCTAAAGCTTTTTGATGATCCATTTTTATAAAACCAAAAGTGTCGTAATGAACACCTAATATTTTATTGACTCCAACCAGTTTCGAAGCTTCAATTGCTTCTTCAACTCCCATTGTTAAACCATCGCCAATTGGGAAAACAGCAAAATCAAGTTTGGTAAATTTCGGAATCAGTTTCATGTCTAAAGTCAGGGCAGTGTCGCCGCTGTAATAAAAATTCCCATCAGAAGTCGTTATAACAAAACCAGTGGCAATTCCGCCATAACTTCCATCTATAAAACTGCTTGGATGCTGTGCTATAACACATTTGACAGTTCCAAAATCAAAACTGAATTTTCCGCCCGGATTTATTGGATGTGCATTTTCAATTCCGTTTTTTAAAAGCCAGTTGTAGATTTCAAAGTTTCCCAGGACTTTAGCTCCGGTATTTTTAGCAATTCTTTCAACATCCAGAATATGATCGTAATGTGCATGCGAAATAAAATTATAATCAGCTTTTATTTCGTCGACATTAATGTGTTTGGCTAATTCATTTGGTGTAATAAAAGGGTCAAAAAGAAGATGTTTTCCGTTAGCATAAACAGAAAAACACGAATGGCCGTAATACGTTAGTTTCATAAAATATGTTTTTTAGGATTAATAATCTGTTGATTTTTAGTTCAATAAAGATACCAATAAAAAATGCGCAGTTGTTTTTACTGCGCATTTTAAACTTTAAGATTTTGAGTAAATCTATTTTAATTCATTGTCAATCATTTCTTCTAAGTTACCGTTATCATGGCCTGAAAACAGAATATTTCCATCTTTCCCAATAAGAATAGATGTTGGAATTCCATTTATTCTATAATTAGCCACCACTTCTGATTTAGAATCAAAAACAACATTAAAATTGTATTTTTTTTCAGTTATATAATTTGTAACGTTTTTTAAAACTTCATCTTCTTTTTTGTTTTCCCAGGTATTTATAAATAAAAAAGCGACATCCTTGTCTTTGTATTGCGCAACTAATTCCTGCATTTTAGGGAAAGAAGCTTTACAGGGACCACACCATGTTGCCCAAAAATCAAGTACTACAACTTTACCTCTGTAATCTGAAAGTTTGACTTCTTTTCCTTCCATATTTTTCAAAGCAAAATCAGTTGCAACAGCAGTTCCAAAAGTATCTATTACATTTTTCGCTCTGGCCGCTTTAAGGTTTTGATCTGCTTTTTCTTTTAATTTTTCATAGCCATCAGGAGGAAGATTTTGTGCGGCGTATATTTCTTTTAATTTGGTAATGAATATTGCTGGAGGAACAGTATTGCTATTGATTTCATTTTCGATATATTCTTTAATTTCACCCTGACTTTTGACTTTTTCAAGAATCGCTAAATAACATTCCTTACCATTAGAATCTAATCCTCCAATTTTTCTTAAATTGTCCTGATAATTAAAGGCCTCTTTATATTTACCTTGTTTGTAAAGTATATGAGCATATGTATCTGCATACATATTGTACAAACTTTGATAGTCCGGAAAATAATTTTCTTTTTTCTTTTCCTCCAAAAGGTCTAATGATCTTTTAGAAATCGCTGCAGCAAAGTCAAGATCTTTGCCGGGAGCTTTTAAGGATTCTCCAGACAAAATCCAGGCAGCGTCGTTATATGTACTTGAGGGATTATATAAATAAGACTCGATTGATTTTGCTTTTTCAAGATCTTTTTTATCCAGATATATGCGTGCTAAATTTCCATAGAAATAACTTAATGATCTTTTAGAATGATCATTAAATTTTGTTTTAAGCGTATTTATTGATTCTAAAACATAAGCTTCGTTCTTGTCAGGATGATCTATAAAACCTTGAATAAATGTTGTTTTTTGCATTTCCCCGTTCGGGTATTTTTTTAAGACATCTTTTTTAATTTTTTCTGTTTCTGCTGTCATACCATACCTTCCGTATATATAATAGGCGGTAACTAAACTACTTTCAGTGTTTTTCTTCATACATCTTTCGGCAAAAGCTATTGTTTCATCCTTAAGCTCTGATTTTTTAACTTTTCCCAGATTGTACAAGTAATTGAAATAAGGTTTGTCATTTTTTAATTCAGGATATTTTTTGAACAAAGCTTCATATTCAGGAACCAGATTCTCTGGCTTATCATCTAAATCTAGTTTGAATAAATTAATACCATAATGGCGAATGAAAATTTCATTAGCCTGCGTTTTGCCTAATTCAGACTCATTTTCTGTTTTAAGAGGTACGATATATCCTTTATTATTATTGTTATCGGCAATTTTTTGCAAGTCGCTTATTACAACTAAAATCGTTCTGGCAGCATCTGGAACTTTTGCGGTAAATTCATAACCTTTTTCACTTTTCTTTACTGGACTTAAATCTAAACCAAAATCATCATCAAAAGCATATAGAACATTAGCTTTAGAGTTAGGTTCTATTACTAAACCTGCTGGTGGTTCGTACACATAAGTATTTTCAACACCTGCTTTGAATTTTGCGTTTTTTAAATAGATTTTCCCGTTTTGAGAAAACGCGTTATTAATTAGTATAAATAATAAGAAAAAGGTGATTTTTTTCATTCGTTTTTGTGGTTTTTGGTTAGATGATTAGAGAATAGGAGTATTGTCAATATTTTTTTAATCAATAGTTTGAATCTTTTTTTATCCCAAACACCGTTCTGTAAAACTCATATCCATTTTCAGCACGATCAGGAAGAAACCTTTGGCGGTATTCATCAGCTCCTAAATCTTCTAAAAGCTGTATGTTGAACTGATTTAAATACTCAGGTAATTCATTGGGTATAAAACCAAAAGTCCAATGTTCTTCTAATTTTTCAAGATCTTTTAAAAGCTTTTCTCCGCCTAAAAATAATTCAGGTTTATAAAGTATTTCTTTATGGACATAAGTAAAAATAACGCAGCTGTTTTTAGCAAATTTAGAAATGAAAGAAAAGGTGCTTTTTACTGCTTCTTCGGTTAGGTAATTGGTTACACCTTCCCATATTACGGCCGTAGGTTTAGAAAAATCCAGGTTGTTTTCTACTGCCAATTGATCGAGGCTTTGTTTGTTAAAATCAATTTGAAGAAAAGTGACGTTTTCTGGAATTCTGCCAATACGTTTTTTATAGATTTCGGCTTTAAAGTTTGACGTATTAGGATGATCAATTTCTATTACAGGAACTGATTTTAAAAAATCAAGACGTATGGCTCTGGTGTCAAAACCAGCCCCTAAAATTATAACTTGCTCAACACCTTTTGAAACGGCTGTTTTAAGCAATTCGTCAATATATTTTGTTCTGGCAATTCCAGAAGATAAAGCACCCGGAATCTTTTTGTTAATTACATTGTTGATGTATTTTGCAAAAACCGGATATTTGGACAATCGAACAGCGAGCCTTAATTTAGAATCTACAAAATGTACAGCATAAGGATCTGAAAAAAGTCGGTTATTTTGACTGCGTTTAGTTTCCAGCGCTCTAAAGAAAGCCATATATTGAGCTGTTCTGCTGGTTTTTTGAGCTTTCATGATTTACTTTCTTGAAAATAAATTTTCTACAACCCAAGCCGGACCAATCAATAAAAACTGGAGGTCTTTTAAGAAAGACGGTTTTTTGCCTTCAATATTATGACCATAAAACTGCCCAATCCAAGCAATTACAAAAACGCCGATCGAGAATGCCCATAACGGAAAAATCTGGCCGATATAATAATTAACAACCAGACAAATTCCTGAAAAAACGGCAATTTTTAACGCCATTGCAATCGATAATCTTATATAGAAAATAAGAACAAAAAGCAAAACTACAAAAGCCCAGTTTTCGATAATGGGTGCATTTAGTTTTAAAGTATTGGCAATAATACCACTCGGAATACTCATTAATAAACCTACAATAGAAAAGTAAATTGCCGGAACGCAAATGTAATGTATCGCTTTGTTTTTTGGGTTTTGATGACTTACGGCATATTCTGCAAACCATTGGTCTAATGTTCTCATTTTTTTGGTTTTATAAGGTTAGTTACCGTAAATCTAATAAAATTTCCGTTAGTTTTTACCGTGTTGTATTTTCATTATTTCATTTACAATAGCGACGGCTTTTTCAAAAGTAATTCCGTTTTCCTGATCGATTTTTAAAGGATGATTTTCTTCGATCATTTTTATTTCGGGAATAAGTCCCAGTTCTTGTTCTATGGCAATGGTTTTAAGAGAAATGGTTTTGCCATACGCAGGAACATCAGTCTGCATCCATCCAAAATAAGGTTCTTGGTTAACACGATTTGGATCTTCCCATAAATCCATTCGCAGGCAGAAATTATCCTTACTTATAGTGGTCCAGACATTAAAAACGAGATCTTCATGATAATCGATTATCGGGATGGTTAATCTTCCTCGGTGAAAAAAATGTTCTTCATCGACATAACACCAGCTCCCGCCATACTCAATTCGCTGTTCTCTTTCTTCAGGCGGAACAGAATAGTAGTAAGCAGGAAATTCATTGCCGAAACATAAAGGCATTTCGTCGTAAGTTTCGCCGCAGCAAGAACAGGTATAATTTGAATTTGTTTCGTTTGAAGAAGAATTGGATAGTTTCAAAGGATATTTTTTTGTGAGGTTGTAAATTCTAAAAAGCGGCGCAGAAGTTTTCATTCTCCTGCGCGCTTTAATTAATTGGATTAAAATATATCACTGGTATCAGTTACTAATTTTAATTTTTTAAATCGGCTTTTGTCATAATCGATTCGGCTGGCTTTTACCGCTACAGGAAAAAGGGTGTCTGTATTAGAAACCATTTTGAGCTGTTTCTGGTTGTTGATTGTAAAATCGACTTTACCGCTGGCAATTTCGTTTAAACTGGCCACTAAATTATTTTCTAAAACAAAATCAGTTTCTATATCAACAATTACATTTTTTGCGAAAACAATACCGCTTATAACCAGAATATAATTTCGGTTGGCATTTTTTAGAAGAGAAGGATTTGGATGCAGAAAATCGGCTCCAAACATATAATCTTCCAGATTTCCCATTGCATATTCTTTGGTAACCGAATTATCATAACTGATGGTTACTTTTTTTCCTGATTTAATTTTTGAAGTTAATTCAAATGTTCCCAAACCAAGCGTCTCCATGATTTGTTGAAGAAGTGTGATACCAATATTAAATCCGTAATCATCTTTTTGGGTAGAATTGATGTTTAGTGCCGGATTTTCAATTTCGTTTAAAACCACATTGCTTTTAAAAGCATGCTCTATATGGGCGTAATAAAGCTGTGCTTCGTCAAATGGTTTTTTAATCCATAATTGCAATGGCTTGTGGTTTCTAACAGGGCCCTGAATAATATCATAGCCCTGATCGCTTAAAAAATTTGTAAGTTTCATTTTTTGGGGTCTTTAAAGTTATCTTACTCGTTATTGATAACAATTGTTTGTGAGGTTAAATATAATTTAAAATCTACAATTGTTCTTACAAAATTACGGATTGATAAAGAAGTATGCTCCTAAAAAATATATTATTTAAGTTAAAAAATCGCATTTAAATTTTAAACTTAATTCTGATTGTATTGAAAAACATTATCCCACAATTCATCAATTTTAATTAACGCTTCGTTTAACGGAATAACCTTCCATTTTCCGTTGTTCTCAATTCCAAGACCAATACTTTCTAGTTTTAGTAAGGCATCGTTTACATCAAAATCCAGTTCGGTTTTTAAGTTTGAGGCAAACCAGGATTCAATCTGAAAATCCAGTTCCTGAGCCGTTAATGGTGTTTGGCTTCGGTTTAAAAAAGCATAAGCCAAAATGGTTTCTTTTAAAGCTTCTTCTTCGGATGAATTTAAAAGCGAATAAAAAGCACCGCTGTTGTTTCCAAGATTTTTGAAATACAGACTATCAGAAAGTGTTTTAGAATATCTGATTTTCTTGTTTATGAAATTATTGTATTGGCGGAAACAATAAGCAGCCAAAATTCCCAAAGCAATCAAGCCTTGATTTAAAGACGTTTTACTGTTTAATAAATCGATCGTTTCGCCGGTTTGGTAAGCCTCATACATATTAATAAGAGCCGGAATTACTTTGGCACTTAAAAGCGAAATTCCACCAAAAACACCAGGAACCCAAAGCAGCATTTTGTCTTTGAGAGACATTTTAGGAACTGCATTTGGAAAAACAGTTTCAAGATCATTTTTAGGAACACGCTTAAAGATTTTTAATGCGATCGAACCCGGATCAATTGGCATTTTTCCTAATTTAACCTTTTTTGCGGCCAGATAATCGGCGTCGCTGTAATTAAGGTAAATAAGAACTCTTTCATAATATTCGATTTCAACTTCTTTTTTCCAGAAAAAATATTTTTTGACTTTTTCCTTTGCTTTATGATGACCGCGCGCATACAATTCGTAATCTTTAAAAGCATTAAAATCAATTATCAAATTTAAACCAATTAAATCAGATTCTTCAAAAGCTTCTTTTAAAGTTTCTTCGTTAATTCGGTAATAATTACCGCGTTCTAAAACAGTAAGAAGGGTTTCTTTAAAAATCGAAAAATCACTTTTACCAATATAACCTTCGCGTTCTTTTTCGCTTAAATCCGGATCATATAAAGCGTAGTTTTGCTTTAGGTTTCGGTTTAGATTAAAAGATTCATAATGATAATAATGTTCGATAATTTCGAAAAGTTTTCTAAAATCATCAATCTTTTCTTTGTCTTCGGCGAAAGCTGCAATTTGTTGCTCGAGTAAGAATTCCTTATTAAAGGGAATGTAATGTTCTCGTGTCATATTGATTTTGGGCTTTAATTTATTATTGGGCGTGGAGGCTGCAAAGATATAGTTTTGTTTCAAGTTTCAAGTTGATTTTTCAGTCGCTAAACGGCTAAGTTTTTGTTTCAGGTTTTATTGAATAAAAAAATCTGCTGAATCTGTTAAATCTGCGTGAAATAATAATAATTTTATATCTAAATATTTAATTGTCAATTTAAAAGATTTTTTGATTAACCCATTTTCTATGGAAAAAATTCTAGCTTATATCGACTTACTCGGCTTTACGAAGATGATTGAAAAAGACCATCAAAAGGCCGAAGAATTGCTTTTGCAGTTTTATGATATTGCTTTTAGAATTATAAAAGATGACAAAAGGCTTAAAGGGAACATTTCTTCAGATTGTCTTTTGGTTTATTCCGAGGATTATTCGGCGCTTATAAACTGTCTTACCGAAATTTACCGCGAATGTTTTCTGCTTAATGATTCTTTTACTGATACTGATTTTTATTTACTGCCTCGCGGTGCTGTAAGTGTGGGCGCGATGACAATTGGAGAAAGAGACACATCGGTAACCATTACAAAAGATTTTATGATTGGCAAAGCGCTGGTGCATTCGTCTAAACTGGAGCCGCGGATAAAAGGAAGCCGGCTTTTAATTGCCGTTAATGCCGAAGATAAAATTCAGAAAGCAGCCTTGCTGGAAAATAATGCGATCAAGAGTACGCTGTATCAAAACTGTACTTTTAAATTCTGGCCGGGTTACCATTATGTAGATGCTTTATGGTTTCTGGATCTTAATAAAACGCCGGAAGAGCAAAAGAAACAGGTTTTACAACTTTTAAATATCGCCATAAAACTGACGAATGATAACAGCAAAAACAGCAAAATTGCCGAACATTATATCAATACGCTCAGAATTGGCCTGTTGAGTTATTCTAAATTTGTTGAAAACGGAAATGACAGTGTTTTACAAACTATTATAAAAGATTTTAAAAACGGAAAATATTGGTTTTTATGGCTTACTGTGATTGAAATTGCGATTAACCGCCAAACTGAAAACAAGAAAGCTGAGTGGTCTTTTGTTCTTAATTTTTGCAAAAAAATAAGTCTTGATAAAAGCTGGATTTTTGTAATTGAAGAAATAAACAAACCCGAGAAATTGTATTTAAAAAAAGCACTTAAATCTTTTTTGGGATAAAAAAAACAAAAGCCGTAAGATGATTTTACGGCTTTGCTTTCCTAGGGGCTTACTATTAGATACGCCCGGATTAGCTGCATATCTAATATTGTAATCTATTTTTTAAATAGATATGATTTGGTCCTTTCATATAGTTACCTGGAAAGATAGCGGTTTTCTAAATACTTTTATGAATACTCCTGATGAAAAGAGAGGACCATTGTTTTTGGATATTATGGTTTTCTGCCCTAGTAAATTGTATATTAAAGTTTACTTTGTTCGTCTCTTAATCTTTTGGCCTGACTTTCTCTTACTATTTTATATTCATTGTCTAGTCTCTTGTATTCAGCCTTAATCATATCGCATATAATGCCTGTACGGTCGCCTCGAATCGATTTACGGATATAATCGTAAGAATAACCGTGTTTTTCTTTTATAATCTTTAACACTTCTTGGTTGTAACTTGGCTGAGATTTTATATTTTTGCGCATTGTATATTTTGTATTAAAAGTAAGACAAATATACGTAGGATATTTCTTAGTTGCAAATATATTGTAAGATATTTTATAAAAAATAAAGATTATGGCGGAGAATACAATTAAAAGAATTAAACAGTATTTAGATCACAAAGGGGTTAGAGTAAGGGCGTTTGAAAGAGTAGTAGGAATGTCTAATGGTTCGTTTGCCAGTCAATTAAAGAATAATAAAACAATTGGTGTAGATAAATTAGAAAATATCTTACAGCAATATCCGGATATCAATTCAGAGTGGCTTTTAAGAGGGCATGGTGAAATGCTGTTGTACAATAGTTTAAATGAAGAACGAGTAGTTTATAAAAAGACCGAAAAGGCGCAGAGCCGTAATATTCCAGTCTATGATATTGAAACTACTCAGGAAATTATCAACTTATTTGGAGAAAATAATATTCAAAAACCTCTAAGTTTTTTAAATCTTCCAAGAATTTCCGAATACGACGGAGCTTTATATTTAATAAACGAAAGTATGTATCCGCTTTTAAAAACGGGTGATATCGTAGTTTATAAACGAATACATAATCCTGAAAATAATATCATTTGGGGCGAAATGTATTTGATATACGTTAACAATGATAATAACGACTATTTTTTAAACAGTTATTTAAAACAATCAGATCGTGAAGGATATGTGCAATTTATATCCTATAATCCGGATCATCAAACGGTTGAGTTTCCCATCAGCAGTATTAAAGCGCTCGCCATGGTAAAAGCATCGCTTCGATTTAATACTCAGTTTTAAGCTGCAGAACACTTTTAGTAAAAAAAGATAAAAAGAAAAGTGGGATTTCTAATCGTTACCAGCGATTTGAAATCCCACTTTCTTGTTCCAAAAAAAAAAGTGACAAAATTTAACAAGCTTTCTTTCGAAAAACTATATTCTAAAATAAAAAAATTATTGCATGCAATTATACAGCTAAATAAAATTCAGGCGCCGCGTATTTATACCTGTTTTTCCTTTTTTTAAGGCTCAAAGATGCAAAAGTTCACGAACTCAAAGAAGATAAAGGTTGAGTTTAGAAAATGTTGTTATTGGAATAAAATGAATATGGTTAATTAAATTCAGATTTTTTTAATTCGATGACTTTTTCGATATACTGTATTAAATTCTCTCTTTCTAAAGAAAATAAGGCCGTTTCATCTTCGGTTTTTAAATACAAATCAGCGATATTTTCAGCATTCATGTTTTGGGTTAAATAATGATGCTCAGCGTATTTTATTAGATTGTCGAAAAAAAGTTCTTTTATGCGTCCTTTTTCGAGAGTTTCAGCATCTGCATTTTTAATTTTTTCTATTTCAGATTCAGGTAAGTCAATCGTGAGGTAAGTAGTGTCTACAGGAACTTTTAAAAGCATTTCGGGAGTAGTTTTTCCCGAAGCATTGCAGTAAGCACATGGCGCGGGAACCCATTTTAATTGTTTGTTTAAACGTCGTATATCTTCCCAGTCTACAAATCCTTTTCCAAGGCATCTTGGGCATTCTAAATCTGATTTTTTAAATACATTAAAAAAGGACATTTTGCTGAAAATTTTGGTTAGTGGTTCATGACTGCGAAGATACTTATTTATGTAAGAAAAGTATTTTAAAGGCATTATTTTTTGTAGAATAAAGATTCCTAAGAGCCATTTAGAACTTTCTGGAGCTATATACAGCCTGTTTTGGCAGTGTTTTATTTAATTTAGAATTAAATTTAAACATGGATATTAGATAAGTATTTAGTAGATAATGTACAAAGCAATTTATGGGTAATGTTATAAATTTGAGTGAAAATTTTAATTCGTACCACAAATTATCTTAAAAATGGAAAATATACAGACAACAAAAACGCAGAATTTCTTTAGAATTCTATTAGGAATTTTTATGATTACAGCCGCAATAGGACATTTTACTTTTCAAAGAGCCGATTTTCAGGCACAAGTTCCAAATTGGATACCGCTCGACAAAGATCTGGTTGTAATTCTCTCCGGAATTGTAGAAATAACATTAGGACTTAGTATGTTGTTTTTAACTCGATATAAAGTTTTTGTGGGTATTGCGCTGGCTGTATTTTATGTATTGATTTTTCCGGGTAACATAGCTCAATATTTAAACAAAACTTCCGCTTTTGGACTCGACACAGATCAGGCGCGTTTAATAAGATTGTTTTTTCAGCCCGTTTTAATTTTTCTGGCTTTGTGGTCAACTGGGGCGATTACGTATTTTAAAAGGAAATTCTGAAATTTAAATTTGTAAGAAAATATCTTATTTTTTTATTCTTTGTATAGCTTTAATTTTGTACGTTTGTCATCGACAAAACATTTATTAGGATTATATACTGAGACTTTTCAAAGTTTTATATAATCGAAGCCCTCATTCACGTTGCTGGAGCTAGTGATAGCCCTAATCTCATTCCTAAGGAATGTTTTGTCACAACCGAAGATGAGGGTTTCGTGCGTTTTAATATTTTCAGAACATGACAAAAGAAAATCAAAAAACACACCGCGACGTAATGCGGTCAGTAGCCATTTTCGTCTCAAATTTAAGTTTCGACGGCGAATTTCAAAAACATCCAATGTATTTGCAAGAAGTTTTCGAAGTATTGCTCAATACCGAATTTGGGAACGATCTCGTTTTAAGACAAAAAATGTTAGCCTGCCTCAAAACCAGCAGAGATTTGGTTAAAGTTTTATCTCAGTTTACAGATAAACAAATTCAAAAAGCCTGCGATAATGTGACAATGGTCAAAGCAATTTAGGTTTTGTTATTCTAAAAATTAAAAGCTCCGTTTGCGGAGCTTTTTTTGTGTTTTGATTTGAAAGATTAGCTTTTTCTATTGCTGGTGTTCAAAAGCGAGATGCTTGCGCTAGCGGGAAAAACTATCTAATATGAAATATGTTTTTAAATGTTTATATCATAATTATATGTTTTTTAATAATTCAAATTTATCAAATAATGAGTCTCTATTGAATGTTCTAAAGAGTTCATTTATATTGTTTTCTATTTTGCTAGAGATATATTCAGGCGTTTCAATTGGCAATAATTCATCTAATTTGTGAGGATTGAAGGGGCTTTTTGGCCAAGCAACCAAATGATAAAAAGGGTCAGTGCTGTCTTCAACAATTGTTTTGTCAAATGAAAAAATCCCTTTCTTTGCAATTCTAATAAAATCAGTTAGATAACGATCTTTTTCTTGTGCATTTTTAAATTTTAAAAGTTGCTGCAAATTAGGGTTAATCTGAACTTCAAAAACAGAATCAAAATCATAGACAATAGATTTATTTCTTATTAATAATTGATCTAATGCTGCTAATTCAGTTGGAAGTATAGCGCCAGCTGATGCAATATGAATTATGAAGCAATCATGAATCTTTAGAAAAATATCTATATCGTTTGTTAGTAAATATGTTAGTTCGTAGGCCATTAGTTTCCAAAAATAGTTAAACAATTATTACATCTTTTTATAACTTTTGTTATACACTGCTCCAATTATTGTTGCTGGTAAATCTTTTTCGGGAATTTTAAATTTTTTACCAAGATTTCTTATTGATTTACAACGATTTATTATTTCTTTGTCTAGAGTGGTAATATTAGGTTTACATCTTAAGCGTAAAATTTGCTTGTATATTTTTATATGTTTTGATGTCATTGTATTTTATATAGGATATTAATTTTATTCTATTAAAAATTTATTCTCGAACAATTATACTAATAAATAAAAACTCAACACCAAGTATTTTTACCCATTTTAAATAAAACCAATAAAACCAATAAAAAACAAAAAAGCCCAACCTAAAAAAGTTGAGCTTTTCAAAAATTATCTAATTATAAATTAACAAATTATCTCATTAAAAATGATTATCTAATTGTCAGATTATCCAATAAAATCTGATACTTCCTTCCCACAGGAATAATTTCCCCATTCGACATCGTAAGATTTTTAAAAGTAACCGCCGAGATTTTGTTTTTGTTTACAATATAAGAACGATGCACTTGTATAAAACTCGTGCTGTCAATTTCTGAAGCAATGCTAGAAAGCGAACCGTAAATAATATGTGGTAAATTGTGTTTCGTGCTGTAAAGTTTCATGTAATTGCCCAGACTTTCGATATAAACAATATCGCAAAGCGGCATATCGATTGTTTGTCCGTTTAAGCGGTAAGAGAAAGTTTTTGCGTTGGCATTATTTTCCTTTTTTAAACTGTTGCCGGAGAAATAAGTTTTGGCTTTTTCTATGGCTTTAGCAAATTTTTCGGGAGAAATGGGTTTTAGTAAATAATCGATCGCATCGTTTTGGTAAGCCGAAAGCGCAAAATCAGAATAAGCGGTGGTTACAATAGTGAGCGGTCGGTTGGGCTGCAGTTCCATTAATTCAACACCCGAAATTACAGGCATATTAATGTCCAGAAAAATAATATCGTATTGATTGGCATTAAGCAGTTTTACGGCTTCCATACCACTAAAAGCACTTCCGGAATGTTCCAGTTCGTCAAATTTTGAGATGTGCGAGGCAAGCGCTTTGTGCGCCGGCGATTCGTCGTCGATTATAAGACAGCGGTAGGTAAGTGCCATATACTTAATTTTACAACAAACATATTTTTTTCTTTTTTGCAGCTTAAATTATGGTGTAAACCATAAACTTCCAAACGTCTTTTTAGGTTTTCAATTCCAATTCCGGTACTTGAAAGACGCGATCCGGAATCCAGATAATTGTTTTTTATCGTAAAAGACAAATTATGGCATTTTACTTTTAAATCCAAAATAATAAACGGTTCGGCAGTTTCGGCAGAAAATTTAACTGCATTTTCTACCAAAGGTAAAAAGAATAAAGGCGGAATTTCGATTTCGTCAAAAGCACCTTCAAAATTCTGGGTTACATTTAAACGTTCGTTTCTAAAAGTATAATATTCAATATATTTTTTTATGAACGCAATTTCTTCTTCAACCAAAACATAATCTTTTTTGGTGGCTTCAATCTGGTAACGCAGCATATCTGAAAGATTCAGGATTCGGTCAGGAACTTTATCCGGTTCAGAAAGAGATTCTCCGTAGAGATTATTCATGGCATTCAGCAAAAAATGCGGATTTAACTGCTGTTTTAAAAACGAAAGTTCTGATTTGAAATTCATGATATCTTTATCAGCATCCATCATTTTTTTGGTGATGACAATATGGATAAAATAGAAAAACATTCCGTTGATAATCAGCGATAATATTTGAAGGGTTTTAAAATTTCCTAAACCTACAAGCGGAAAAAACCAATTCATGAAAAAATAAAAAGAAGTCCAGTAAATGGCAAAGAGTGCAAAAAATGTTTTAAGTTTTTTCCTGAATAAAAAAGGTTTGATAATAAAGAGGTTAAATATGGTAACCCAGATAATGCAAGGGAAATAGCCAATAGAAATCATACTGATCATATAACCCCAATTGTGGCCGTCTAACCGAATTTCATCGTAAACGCAGGCCAAAATTACAATAACTATGAAAGTGTGTACAATGAGGTTCCTGAGGAAAAAGTTCTGATAAATTTTGGAGATTGTCATAACGGCAAAATTAGTTTAATATTATAGTCTGCAGCTATTTGTGAGGGACAAATTATACAAACGCCATTCGTATAAATGATACGCCACTGGAATAAATATTCTATTATGATAAGAGCTTCTCGATTACTTTTGACCCGAATTTCAAATACCATCCAATACAAAATCTTATACATTCCAGTTTATGAAATCAAGAATCATTTCGGCAATAATCGTATTTACATCTCTGCATACAATGGCACAGGAAAAAGAACCGGGAATTAAAACATTTGGAAAAGCCATTGTAGATAAATTTCCAACAACACGAACTTTTGATGTGCAGTACGAACAGTTAGGGCCTGCAAATTACGATTCGGAATTATTTGGAAATAAATTTGAAAGAGGCCGAATCGAAAGTCATAACCGATTTAAAGCAGCTTTTAATCTGCCTTTTTACGCTTCAAAATCAAAACAATTTGTCTTGACAACTTCACTTCGTTATAAATATGAAAGTTATGAGTTTGGCGATATTTACAATTATGCCACTACGCAGACTTATACAAGAGATCTTCAGGAATTTCATCTATGGGGCGGTTCTTTAAGTGCAACTTATATGTCGTCACTTTTTAAAAAACCGGTTATTTACAATGCAACTGCGACTTTTGATGGAAATGAAGATGATTTTCAGCGTGTAAAAGGATTTGTTTCGGCTGTTGTTGTGTTGAAACGAACACCAAGTACAACCATTACGGTTGGTGCTTTGGCGATGTTAGATCCATCATCAATCATTCCGGTAACGCCGTTATTTTCATTAAACCACAAATTTAAAGATTCAAAATGGGATATGGATTTTATTTTACCGCAAAGACTTTTGTTTAGAAGAGAGTTGTTAGAAAACGGAAGAATTTCGTTTGGAACAGAACTGAATTCTGAAAGTTTTTACTTAAATTTAAATACCTCAAATTTAAATGGCGTTTACGAGCTCAATCAGCTGGAGTTAAAATCCGGGATTACCTACGAATATTGCTTTACGCCAAAAATAATAGCATTTGTAAAAGGCGGTGTAAATAACATTATAAGTACACGTATTACTGAAAAAGGTGAACGTACAAATCGATATGTATACGATCATAAAGAAGATGCGCAGGGATATTTTAGAGTTGGAATATCTTATAATCTTTTTCAGCAGAAATAATTCAGGATTTAAAATTAAAATAAATAGTTATGGTTGTTGAGGTTTTTAAAACGAATGTTTACAAAGAATCAGACAAAAATTATGTCATAGCCGTTATTCAGACTCAGTTTCCGGATTATAAAATCAATTTTGATCTTGAAGACTGCGATAAAATATTGCGTGTAGAAGGTGTTGAACCACAATACAATGATATCATTGATTATGTAAATTGTCTGGGTTATACCTGCATCCGTTTAGATTAACGTATTATTATATAAAACAGGTAAAAATACGCAGCTGTATATTTCGTTTTATAGATAGTTTTGTGCGATAATTTCATCTAAATATAAAAACTGCTCAAATGACAAGTTTCATTCTTTCTTTGTTTATTTTACTTCTAAAACAATTTTGTTAGTATAACAGTTTTTGTTTTTATCAGTTTTTCTGTTGTCTTTTTTTTGTCAAAAAGGGCAGTTCTGTTTTCGGGCATAATTTTCTACATTTGTGCGGTATGAAAAAAGCTTTCCAACTCTTCGATTTTACTCAAAAAGTCAATTACAAAAATGAAATATTAGCCGGTTTAACAGTCGCTATGACGATGATTCCAGAGTCATTGTCGTTTGCTATTTTAGCCGGATTTCCACCTTTGGTTGGATTATACGCCGCATTTATTGCCGGATTAGTTACGGCAATTTTTGGCGGAAGGCCCGGAATGGTTTCGGGCGGAGCAGGAGCAACGGTAATCGTTTTGATTGCCCTTATGAAATCGCACGGCATAGAATATGTTTTTGCTGCTGTTGCACTTGGCGGTGTAGTGCAAATTTGTATTGGACTTTTTAAACTCGGAAAATTTATTCGGTTAGTTCCTCAGCCTGTTATGTTTGGTTTTGTAAACGGATTAGCGGTTGTAATTTTCATGTCGCAGTTGGAGCAGTTTAAAACCATAGTAAACGGTCAGGTTTCGTGGCTTCAGGGAACTCCATTATATATTATGCTGGGTTTGGTAGCGCTGACGGTTGCGATTGTTTTAATTTTTCCTAAAATTACAAAAGCGGTTCCGGCATCTTTGGTTGCGATTATGATTGTTTTTGCTTTGGTAATTATTTTTAATATCGAAACCAAAACGGTCGAAGATATTGCTTCTGTTCAAGGTGGATTTCCTCCATTTCATATTCCAAACATTCCTATTTCTTTTGAGACTTTAAAAATTATTTTCCCGTATTCGGTAATTGTTGCCGCTGTTGGTTTGACTGAAGGTTTGCTTACGCTGAATTTAGTCGACGAAATAACTGGAACTCGCGGTAACAGCAATCGCGAATGTATTGCGCAGGGAAGTTCGAATATTTTAAACGGCTTTTTCTACGGAATGGGCGGCTGCCCTATGATTGCGCAGACTCTGGTAAATCTGGGCGCAGGATCCAGAGCCAGACTTTCGGGAATTATTGCTGCTTTGACGATTTTATTAATTATACTTTTTGGAGCGCCTGTAATAGGGAAATTGCCAATGGCCGCTTTAGTCGGTGTTATGATGATGGTGGCGATTACAACTTTTGAGTGGACGAGTTTCAGGATTATCAATAAAATGCCCAGACATGATATTTTTGTTGGAATTCTGGTTGCTTTAATTACAATTGTATTGCACAATCTGGCTTTGGCGGTTTTAATTGGTGTTATTATTTCAGCCTTGGTTTTTGCCTGGGAAAGTGCTAAAAGAATCCGCGCCAGACAATTTATTGATGAAAACGGCATAAAGCATTATGAAATTTACGGGCCGTTATTCTTTGGCTCAATAAGTGCTTTTTTAGAAAAATTCGACGTTCAGAATGATCCGGAACATGTTATAATTGATTTTAAAGAAAGCCGGGTTTCTGATATGTCGGCGATTGAAGCATTAAATAATTTGACTAAAAAATACAGTCAGGAAAATAAAACAATAGAATTACAACATTTAAGCTCAGACTGCAGACAATTACTTAAAAATGCCGATGCGGTAATTAACGTTAATGTTATTGAAGATCCGACGTATAAAGTGGTTAGTTAATTTGATAATTAGAAAATTTGTCAATTAGAAAATTATATTGACACCGTATATTGTAGAGACGCAACGTTAGTCTCTACAGAGATTCGTAATATTAATAATTATCTCATTTTCTAATTGCCACATTTTCTAATTAACTAAAGATTGATTTTTGTAACTTTACAAAATGAAAATGAGAGAAACTTTAGAAGATTTTTATACTGTAAAAATAAAAGGAATGCCCGAAAATCTTAAAAAAGAAATCGGACATTTTAATGTTTTTAAATTGGATGATTATATCGGAAGTATTTGTAATCCTTTACCTTATACCCGAAAAGACTTTTATAAAATCAGTCTGATCATCGGCAGAAACAAAGTGCATTATGCAGATAAAGTCGTGGCAATTGAAGATCAGGCTTTATTCTTTGCAAATCCTCAAATTCCGTATAGCTGGGAACATATCGATGAAAATCAGACGGGATTTTTCTGCATTTTTACCGATGCTTTTTTTAGTCAGTTTGGAAATTTAAAAGAATATCCTTTGTTTCAGCCCGGCGGTAATCCGGTGGTTGCGGTTTCTACAGAATTAGCAGAATCTTTAAAAACAGTTTATTTAAAGATGTTGGAAGAAATCAATTCAGATTATGCCTTTAAATATGATGTACTTCGAAATCTGGTTTTTGAAATTATTCATCTTGCGCTCAAAACGCAGACTGTAACTGCTTCATTATACAGTAAATCAAACGCTACAATTCGAATTTCTTCTTTATTTTTGGAATTACTAGAACGCCAGTTTCCTATAGAATCAACTGCGCAGCAAATTAATTTTCGTTCGCCTTCAGAATATGCCAATCAGTTAAATGTACATGTGAATCATTTGAATAAAGCATTAAAAGAAACAACCGGAAAAACAACTTCTCAAATTATTTCTGAAAGAATTGTTCAGGAAGCAATGATTTTGCTAAAACAAACCAATTGGAATATTAATGAAATTGCGTGGTGTTTAGGTTTTGAAGAATTGTCCCATTTTATCAATTTCTTCAAGAAAAATGTTCAGGTTTCGCCTAAAAACTATCGTTTGACTGAAATTGTTTGATTTTTGCAACTTCTGGTTTGATTGTTTCAATATTTGAGAAATACTTTGCCAATACCTTTGTCCTGTAATTAAAACGTAAAAAATTTAAAATCATGGGAAATAACAAAGTTTGGTTTATCACAGGTGCTTCAAAAGGACTTGGATTAGAATTAGCTAAAAAATTATTAGCAGAAGATTATAAAGTAGCGGCAACATCAAGAAGTGAATCTTCTTTAATTAAAGAACTAGGTAATGCATCAGAGAATTTTCTTCCTCTTGAAATGGATTTAGTCGACGAAAAAAGCGTTAAAAATGCCATTGAAGCAGCTGTAAGTCATTTTAAAACAATTGATGTTTTAGTAAATAATGCCGGTTATGGTTTATTGGGAGCATTGGAAGAATTAACAGATGCTGAATCAAGAAAAAATTTCGAAGTAAATGTGTTTGGATTGTTGAATGTAATCAGAAATACAATGCCTTATATGCGTGCTGCGGGATCTGGGCATATCTTTAATATTTCTTCTGTTGGAGGTTATTATGGAGAATTTCCAGGCTGGGGAATTTACTGCTCTACAAAATTTGCAGTTGCGGGTTTAACAGAATCTTTGGCAGCAGAAGTAAAATCATTTGGAGTTCACGCCACAATCGTTTATCCGGGCTATTTTAGAACTGATTTCTTAAAAGACAGTTCTTTATTACTGCCTCAAAATCCAATTGCAGATTATAAAGAAGTAAGACAATCTGAAAGTGCACACAAGGATGATATCAATCAAAATCAGCCGGGAGATCCTGTAAAATTAGCCGAAGCTTTGATTAAAGCGAGCCAGGATCAGAATCCGCCTTTGCATTTGTTTTTAGGTGAAGACGCTTATAATATGGCCAATCAAAAGATAGCAAGTGTTCAAAAGGAATTGGAGGGATGGAAATCGGTTTCTATTTCAACTGGATTTTAATTAGATAATTTGTCAATTAGAGAATTAGAGAATTAGAGAATTAGAGAATTTGTCAATTAGATAATGATTTGACATCATCTGTAGCTGTAGAGACGCACCGCAGTGCGTCTCACGCAACGTAACCACAATATTTGATTCTCGCATTGTATCTGATATTTATGTGCCGTAACAAACCCGACAGGTTTTTAAAACCTGTCGGGTTTAATGTATTGCCAATGTTGCGCATAAGACGCACTGCGCTGTGTCTCTACAGATATCTACTGTGTGATTTGTTTTTTTTTAATTGCCTCCTTCACAAAAAGGCTTTAGCCAAACTGTATAGTTTCACTAAAGGCTTTTTTTTATTCTGAATGCTGAACTCCAGCTTTAGCTGAAGGCAATTCAATTAATTATTCAATTCAATAATTTTCTAATTATCAAATTGCCACATTTTCTAATTAGCGAAGCATCGATTTTACATCGCTCAATTTTCCATCAATTTCACCAACTTGTAAGCCTAAAATGTGAGCAATTAAAGGATAAATAGATATGTTTGGAAAAGTTTTTACTGTTTTATTTACTTTAAAAGCAGGACCTTTTGCATAAAAAATGGCGTGCATATCTTTATTGTCATTGTCATAACCATGTGTTCCGCCTTTAATATGTGTACTTTCTTTGCTCACTAAACTATATCCTTTATCAGCTTCAATAACAAA
The DNA here is from genome assembly GCF_024171645.1 of Flavobacterium sp. HSC-32F16. Taxonomy (GTDB): domain Bacteria; phylum Bacteroidota; class Bacteroidia; order Flavobacteriales; family Flavobacteriaceae; genus Flavobacterium. Next base: position 60,004 of record NZ_JALKAC010000008.1, read on the forward strand.
ATCATGAACACGCGGATTGGTTCCGTAATGCAGTCTTTCAGGAACTTCGGTTGATCTCCAAAATTTGATATTGGGTACTTTCTTTAATGCTTTTGCAATAGAATCCTGATAACCGGCTTTTGCCTGAAGACTCATAATAGGGTTGATTACATCTTTATAACCCAGCCATTCAGGTTTTAAATAATCCAGAACAGCGACTTTTTTATCATTGTTTATATTGGTCATTCCGTGATCTGAAACGATAATTAAATTGATTTGTTTTCCAATAGGGAGTTGATCTAATTTACGGGATAATTCTCCCATAATAGAATCCATTTTTGTTGCTGCTTTTTTAGTTTCAGGCGAAAGCGGACCATAATTATGTCCTGAATGATCTGGTTCGTCAAAATATAAAGTAACTAAATGCGGACGTTGTTTTTCAGGCAGCTGTAACCATTTTAATACCGTATCGATTCGAGCTCCATACGGAATTTTATTATCGTAATTTTTGAAATAACTAGGATTTCTTTTGTCAATATCAGATCCCGGCCAAAAGAAAGAAGCCGCTTTTACGCCTTGCTGTTCAGCGACATTCCAAATAGGGTTTCCGCCATAAAAACGAGAATCATTTTTTGCTTTGCTTGACAATGAAAACGATTCGTTTAAATCAGCATCGTAAAAAACATTATTAATAATTCCGTGATGATCCGGATAAAGTCCTGTTACAATAGTGTAATGATTTGGGAAAGTTTTGGTAGGATAAGAAGGTTTCATCGATTTTGCATGAACGCCTTTTTTAGCAATCTGCGGCAGATTTTGAAGATTAAACTGCTTAGCATAATCCCATCTAAAACCATCCATGGAAACTAAAACAACATAATTGTCTTTAGTATTTTGGGCTTGTAAAAATAATGAAAATATGAAGAAAATAAAGAACAGAAAGGGAGAGAAAAAATTTTTCATTATTGATAATTGTTGAGATGCAAATTTATTAATAACAGTTTTTATCAGCAAAAACAGAATGTTAAACAATTATAAATTAAAAAAAAAGTTTGCCACGAATTACACTAATTTACACGAATTATTTTTTTCTAATCTTTACGAATATTTTTTGCCACAGATTAGAGGATTAAAAAGATTATAATCTGTGGCAAACCTTTTTTTTACGCAAAACAATTCGTGGAAATTCGTGCAATTTGTGGCAAACAAAAAAACGCCGGATATAAATCCAGCGTTTTTAAGTTTTAAGAAGAGAATGAATTACATCATTCCTGGCATTCCGCCTCCCATTGGCATTCCGCCTCCGGCATTTTCTTCTTTGATATCGATTAATGCACATTCTGTAGTTAAGATCATTCCAGAAACAGATGCAGCATTTTCAAGAGCTACACGAGTTACTTTTTTAGGATCGATAATTCCAGCTGTAAGCATATCTACATATTCGTCAGTTTTAGCGTTGTATCCAAAATCACCTGAACCTTCAGAAACTTTAGCAACAACTACAGAACCTTCTAGACCAGCATTTTCAACAATTGTTCTTAATGGAGATTCAACTGCGCGAGATACAATCTGGATTCCAGTTGCTTCGTCAGCGTTATCTGCTTTAAGAGAAGCTAAAGCAGCTTTTGCTCTTAATAAAGCAACACCGCCTCCAGCAACAATTCCTTCTTCAACAGCAGCGCGAGTTGCGTGTAAAGCATCATCAACTCTGTCTTTTTTCTCTTTCATTTCAACTTCAGAAGCTGCACCAACATAAAGAACTGCAACACCTCCGGCTAATTTAGCCAAACGTTCCTGAAGTTTTTCTTTATCATAATCAGATGTTGTAGTTTCCATCTGACCTTTAATTTGATTTACACGGTTTTTGATGATATCTGCTTCACCAGCACCACTTACGATAGTTGTATTGTCTTTATCGATAGAAACTCTTTTTGCGTTTCCTAACATTTCGATAGTTGTATTTTCAAGAGTATATCCTCTTTCTTCAGAGATTACAGTTCCTCCGGTCAAGATAGCGATATCTTCTAACATAGCTTTTCTTCTGTCTCCAAAACCAGGTGCTTTTACAGCAGCAATTTTAAGAGCACCACGAAGTTTGTTTACTACTAAAGTAGATAAAGCTTCTCCGTCAACATCCTCAGCAATAATTAATAATGGTTTTCCTGATTGTGCAACCGGCTCTAAAACTGGTAATAATTCTTTTAAAGAAGATACTTTTTTGTCGTATAATAAGATATATGGAGAGTCTAATTCAACTTCCATTTTCTCTGGATTTGTTACGAAATAAGGAGAAAGATATCCTCTGTCAAACTGCATTCCTTCAACAACGTCAACAAAAGTATCAGTTCCTTTAGCCTCTTCAACAGTAATAACACCTTCTTTACCCACTTTTGCGAAAGCTGTAGCGATTAATTCACCAATAACTTCGTCATTGTTAGCAGAGATAGAAGCGATTTGTTTGATTTTGTCAGAATCACTTCCAACAACCTTAGCCTGAGAAGCTAAGTCAGCAACGATAGCTTCAACAGCTTTATCGATACCACGTTTTAAATCCATTGGATTTGCGCCTGCAGCAACGTTTTTAAGACCTTCTTTTACGATAGCCTGAGCTAACACTGTAGCAGTTGTAGTTCCGTCACCTGCTAAATCATTGGTTTTAGAAGCAACTTCTTTTACCATTTGAGCGCCCATGTTTTCTAATGGGTCTTTTAATTCGATTTCTTTTGCAACAGAAACACCATCTTTAGTAACTGTTGGTCCGCCAAATGATTTTCCAATGATTACATTACGACCTTTTGGTCCTAGAGTTACTTTTACAGCATTTGCTAATGCATCAACACCACGTTTTAATCCGTCACGTGCTTCAATATCAAATTTTATATCTTTTGCCATTTTTTTTATTTGCTTTAGGCAGTAGGCTTTAAGCTTTCTACTGCTGGATTAAGTTTGTTTAAAGTTTGATTTGTTTCAAGTTATTTTAGTCTTAATTCATAAATACTCACAACTTGATACATATTATTTTTAAATTATCGCTAAGATATCATCCTCACGCATGATCAGATAATCAGTTCCTTCCAGTTTTAATTCTGTTCCTGCGTATTTACCATAAAGTACAGTATCACCAACTTTTACGGTCATAGTGTGGTCTTTAGATCCGTTTCCTACTGCAACAACAGTTCCTTTTTGTGGTTTTTCTTTGGCAGTATCTGGAATAAAAATCCCTGAGGCAGTTTTAGTTTCAGCAGCAACAGGCTCAATAAGTACTCTGTCTGAAAGCGGTTTAATGTTTAAGGCCATGATTTTATATTATTATAGTTATACGTTTTTTAATGTTCTTTTAAACTTTCAGAAATTATGCCATGCTCTGTAAACTGACATTTTTTCCTAAAAAAAATGCCAGCTTTGACAGGCTGGCATTTTAATTTATATCAAAATTATTATTTTGCTGCTGGTGCTGCCGGAGCAGGAGTTTGCTGTGCTGGTGCAGCTGGTGCAGTTGCAGCCGGAGCTTCACCTTTTTCAATAATTTTAGATCCTGTATCACCTAAAGCTCCAGTGAAGCTTAAGCTTGAAAGCAAGATTAAAGCAATCAGAATAGTAGCTAATGTCCAAGTACTTTTGTCTAAAAAGTCAGTTGTTTTTTGTACACCGCCTAACATTTGAGTTCCGCTGATAGTAGAAGATAATCCTCCTCCTTTAGGGTTCTGTACCATAATTACTACGATCAATAGAAAGCAAACTATTGTGATTAAAACTAAGAAAATTGAAAATGTGCTCATTGTATTAATTGTTATTGTTATTTTGTTGTAAAATCTTTATATCCGAAATGCGGTCTGCAAAGAAACTAATTTTTTCTGGATATTTCAAAATTAATATTTCATATGCTTGTATGGCCTTTGTATATTTTTTTTGTTCCAAATATACTCGTGCTAAAGTCTCTGTCATAAGGTATGAACTTTCCTCTTCATTGATGTTAAATTGAATAGGAGGAGTTGCCATTGTTGGTTTTATAGGAGAAATTTTTGGGTTTGCTTCTATAAATCTGTCAATAATTTCGGCCTTTTTCTTTTTTTCTTCCTCAACAGAAACTATTTCAGTTGTTTCAGTGGTTTTTTTTTCACCGTTTTCACTTTCGTTTGAAGTTTCGCTGCGGTCAATAGGTTCTGCTCTTGCCAGTTGAAGCCATTCCTGGAAAGAATGTTTTTCGCTTACAGAAAAATCGATCGGTTTTCCTATTTCTAAATTTTCCTGAGCTTCTTTTACGGTTTCAGAAATTTCAATCTCAGGAGTTTCAACCTCAGGAGTTTCAACCTCAGGAGTTTCGAATTCTAAAAGCTCAACTTTTTCAGTAATTTCTTCAATAACAGCTGATTCTTCGGTAGTTTTTACTTCTTCGGCAATTACAGGTTCTTCAAAAGTAACATTTGCTGCTTCTTTTATAGACACCAGAACTGATTCTTCAACTGGATCAATATGTACTTCCGGAATTTCATCATCTACAAATTCATCAAAGAAAGTAGCTCTCACAACAGGTTTTTCGATAACCGAATCAGCTGTTTTTTCTTCAACTTCTGCTACTTCTTTAAAAGTATTTAATATTTCTTCTTCACTTGGTGCAGCAATTGTTTCTTCTTCTGGAGCTGGTTCAAAAGCTGGCTCTTCAGTTTCAGTAACTTCTTTAAAAGTATTTAGTATTTCTTCTTCACTTGGAGTGAGAACAGATTCAATAACGACTCCTTCAACTGGTTTGTCTTTTATTTCTTCAGTTTCTACAGAAGTGTTTGTCATTTCTTCTTCTTCAAAAATTTCAATTGAATTGTTTACAGCTTCAGCTGTTTCTTCAACTTCAGTTACTTCTTTAAAAGAATTGAATATCTCTTCTTCGTTTAGAATTGCGATTGGCTGTTCAGAAATTATTTCTTCTTTATTTTCTTCAACTTCGCTGATTTCTTTGAAAGTACTTAGTATTTCTTCTTCGGTTGGAATAATGAACTCAGTTTCTTCAATTATTTGTTCTTCAGTTTTTGTTAAAGGATCAGTTACAATTTGCTCTGTTTGAGTTGAAACTGACTGCTCAATAATAGGTTCTTCTGTTTTTTGTTGAATTTTAGAAGGCTCTTCAAAAACTACCGTTGTCGCTTCTTTAATCGATTTTAAAATAGATTGTTCAATAGGATCGATACGAACTTCCGGAGCTTTCTTAACTTCTTCAAATGTAACAACCTCACTGTCAAAAACATTAATCTCTAAAAGGTCTTTAAGTTTTTGATCGTAAAAATCATTCTGAATAGAAGTAAAGGTTTCAGAAGTTATAAAGTCAAACAAAACCGAACGATCTGCGGTATGTGCAGCCGTTACTTTTAAAGCATAATTATACTTAAAACTGTTTTGATTGTAAAGCCCTTTTAGTCGAAGTGCTCTTGCACTTTGAAAATATGGAAATTCATTCAAAACACTTCCTAATGCTTCTGCCTGCTTTTCTGTAATAGCATCGGGTTTGTTCATTAAGTAGGTATAATCAGTAACGTTCATTATTTATTGTTTAATCGTTATTTTTGTTTAATCGTTTATGTTTAAATGCTTTAAAAATCGATTAAATGGTTAACCGATTTTGACAAATAAACATTTTACCATTTTGCCAGTGATTCATTAAAAATATCCTGAGTAATTCTCTCAAAAATAGTTTTAACAGCCTCATTTAAAACTGATCCCGTTGGAAGTGCTGTTCCGGGGAAATCGTAATAAAATTCAAAAGGCTTTTCAAAATCATCTGTTTCTTTCTTTTTATTTGTAAACCTTACATTAATACGAATTGTCAAACGGTTTTGTGCAGCGCCAACATCACCTGTTGATGTCACAGCTGTTGCTGTCATTGGCGTGATTCTGTAATCAACAATTTCACCTTCATAAGCTAGTTCACCTCCATTACTTACCAGGTTTAAATTGGTCTGATTCATAATCAAATCCTGTAATGCCAATGTAAAGTCTCTGTCGATTCCAGGCTCAACCAAATCAGCATTATTGTGAAAAAAGCTAACCTGAAAAGTTTTAGCATCTATTGGACTTGCTCCTGTAAAGTTATAAACGCCGCATCCGCTGAAAGTTGTTGCAGCTAATAGGAGTAAAAGATATTTTATGTGTTTCATTTTATTTTGAGGATTGCTTTGCCAGTTTGCTGAGGCTAGGGTCAAAGATATTCATTTCGTTTAAAACATTTTTGAGTTTTAACTTCTTTGGCGGAAATTACAAATCAAATTGTTTAATTTTTCGGTATAAAGTTCTTTCTGAAATCCCTAGTTCATCTGCAGCAGCTTTTCGTTTTCCTTTATTTTTCTCTAATGATTTTTTGATCATTTCAATTTCTTTTTGTTCCAAACGCAGAATTTCTTCTTCTTCAATAGTTTCGGCAAACAAATAATTGTCTTCTGGAATCTGCTGATAATTTTCTTCGCGAACACTTGGTGTCATAACCGCAGTTCTTGGTTCTTCTTCAAAATCAATTTCACTGTCATTTTCCTGAGAGCCGTATATTTTCTGAATCAAATTTGGATTAATATCCTGCATTTTAGAAGTCCCGCCATTTTTCATTAATTCTAAAGTCAGCTTTTTCAAATCGTTTAAGTCACTTTTCATATCAAAAAGTACTTTGTAAAGGATATCTCTTTCGGTGCTAAAATCGCTGTCTTTCTTTTTGTCATTTATTACAGAAGGCAGATTGCTTCCTTCTGATGGAAGATAAGAAGATAGTGTAGAGGCCGAAATCTCACGATTGGTTTCTAAAACTGAAATTTGTTCTGCCACATTTCGAAGCTGGCGAATGTTTCCGTTCCATCTAAATTTTTGAAGTACGTTTACCGCATCATCATCTAATTTTAATGGTGGCATTTTGTATTTATGGGCAAAATCGGCCACAAATTTTCTGAACAATAAATGAATGTCGTCATTTCGCTCACGCAAAGGCGGCAATGTAATCTCGACTGTTGTTAAACGATAGTATAAATCCTCACGAAATTTTCCTTTTTCGATTGCATTAAACAAGTTTACGTTTGTTGCCGCTACAATACGAACATTGGTTTTTTGAACCTGAGATGAACCTACTTTTATAAATTCACCATTTTCAAGAACACGCAGTAATCTAACTTGAGTTGTAAGTGGTAATTCCCCAACTTCATCAAGAAAGATCGTTCCGCCGTCAGCAACTTCAAAATACCCTTCACGTGTGCTTGTCGCACCTGTAAAAGCCCCTTTTTCGTGTCCAAAAAGTTCACTGTCAATAGTTCCCTCCGGAATCGCTCCGCAGTTTACGGCAATATATTTACCATGCTTTCTGTGTGAAAGAGAATGTATGATTCTAGGAATGTTTTCTTTACCAACACCACTTTCCCCAGTTACCATAACCGAAATATCAGTCGGAGCAACCTGAATGGCTTTTTCTATGGCACGATTTAATTTTGGATCATTACCAATAATCTCAAATCGTTGTTTTATTGCTTGAACTGTTTCCATATCGATTTTGTTTCAAGTTTTTAATTGTTTTAGGTTTCAAGTTTTATAACTTTGACCATAAACTTTTAAACTTTTGGCTTATATTTTTTCTTTTGCCACGAATTTCACGAATTTTCACGAATTTTTGAAATTGGCTTAATGAATAACTCTTTTATGTTGTAATGACTTTTTATTAAAGTTAACAATAATTCCTAAATCACTATCTGCAAGTTTTAAATAATTAATTGTTTGAGCCGTATGTTCATCAATTATATCTTTTGACGCTTTAACTTCTAAAATAATTTCATCATAGACCACAAAATCAGCATAGAATTTATGGGCTAAAACAATGTCTTTGTATTTAATGTTATATTCCTTTTCACGTTCAAATGGAATATTGTGTTTCCTAAATTCATACTCCAATGCATCTTTGTAAACTATTTCAAGAAGTCCTCCGCCAAGTATTCTATGAATTTCCATGCAAATGCCAACAATTTTATAATACTCTTCTTTTCTGTACAATTCCATAAATTCACTTTTTAAGCAAATTTATTAAACGAGGAACAAAATGAAAGAAAATTCGTGTAAATTAGTGGAATTTGTGGCAGATAAGTTTTAATTCATTTCACTCAAACCTACAGCTTCACCTTTTAAAGTTCCACTCGTACAGCTTGTGATTTTTACGTTTACGAAATCACCAATTTTATAATTCTCTTTCGGAAAAACTACCGTAATACTTTGAGAATTTCTTCCTGAGAATTCTTCTTTTGACTTCTTAGAAACCTTTTCTACTAAAACTTCAACTGTCTTTCCAACAAATTCTTCACTTCTAAACCAAGCGTGTTTTTGCTGTAAGTCTACAATTTCCTGCAATCTTCGTGCTTTAGTTTCTTCTTCAACATCATCTTTCATTTTTCTTCCGGCCAAAGTTCCGGGACGTTCAGAATACGAATACATGTAACCGAAATTATATTTTACATATTCCATTAAACTCATCGTATCTTGGTGATCTTGTTCAGTTTCAGTTGGGAAACCGGCAATCATATCCTGCGAAATCGAAGCGTCCGGAACAATTGCTCTGATTTTATCAATCAAAGTCATGTATTCTTCACGAGAGTGCAGACGATTCATTTCTTTCAAAATTCGGTTACTTCCAGATTGAACCGGCAAGTGAATATGTTTACAGATATTTGGATATTTCGCAATAACATGAAGAATGCTTTCATGCATGTCCTGCGGATTAGAAGTCGAAAATCGAATACGCATTTTAGGAAAGCCAACAGCAACCATTTCAAGTAATTGATCAAAATCGACTGCAGTTGCTTTTTGCATATCTGAAGCATTTACGAAATCTTTTTTCAAACCGCCGCCGTACCAAAGGTAACTGTCAACGTTTTGGCCAAGAAGTGTAATTTCCTTAAAGCCTTTATTCCATAAATCCTGAATTTCGTTCATAATACTTTGCGGTTCACGGCTTCGCTCGCGTCCGCGTGTAAAAGGAACAACGCAAAACGTACACATATTATCGCACCCGCGAGTGATTGAAACTAAAGCAGTAATTCCGTTACTCATCAAACGAACTGGTGAAATATCTCCGTAAGTTTCTTCTTTTGATAAAATTACATTAATAGCGTCACGTCCTTCTTCAACTTCTGCTAATAAATTCGGCAGATCTTTGTAAGCATCAGGACCAACAACAAGATCAACTATTTTTTCTTCTTCCAAAAACTGACTTTTTAAACGCTCGGCCATACAGCCCAAAACGCCCACTTTCATTTTTGGATTCGTGCGTTTTACGGCATTATATTTTTCAAGACGTTTACGAATAGTTTGTTCTGCTTTGTCACGAATTGAGCACGTGTTAACCAAAACCAAATCAGCTTCTTCTAAAATAGAAGTGGTGTTATATCCACCTTCAGATAAAATGGAAGCTACGACTTCACTGTCCGAAAAATTCATCGCACAACCGTAACTTTCTATAAATAGTTTTTTAGTATTCTCAGGTTTATTCTCTAAAACAAGACTTTGACCCTGTTTACTTTCTTCAATAATCTTTTCCATTGTAAAATTTCAAAGTGCAAAGATAGGGTAAATACGGTCAATATGACAAGATGGCAGAGGAGAAATTTTAGATTTTGGATTTTAGATTTGAGATTGATAGAAAGAAAATCAATTAGTGAGGAATATAAAATCTCAAATCAGCAATCTAAAATATTAAACAGCCACTGATTGAAGATTAAATAGATTCTCAAAGTTTAGTGAATATTGCAAAGAACTTTCAATTTATATTAAATCTTTGCGTAAAAACCTTGTGAACTTTGCGGTTAAATTTCAGATTAAGTAACTCACATTTTATGTTGAAGTTATAATACCTGGTTTCATAATCTAAAATAAAGAGATTTCTCGGTCATGAATCATTAAAAGTCATACCTATATATATATTACAGAATATTACAGATAAATCTGCAATTTTAAGTTTCATAATATCAAAATACCTCAAAAATGCATTCGTAAGGTTAATATTTAAAAAAAATAAATACTTTTGTTGCAGAAAATAAGAGCAATGGCAAAGAATTTAGTAATAGTGGAATCACCTGCAAAGGCGAAAACGATCGAGAAATTTCTTGGGAGTGATTTTCAGGTGGAGTCAAGTTATGGTCACATAGCCGACTTACCATCAAAGGAAATAGGAGTAGATGTTGAGAATGGGTTTAAACCTAAATATGAAGTTTCTCCAGATAAAAAAGCCTTGGTAAGTAAACTTAAAACATTATCTAAAAATGCCGAAACGGTTTGGTTAGCAAGTGATGAGGACCGCGAAGGAGAAGCTATTTCATGGCACTTGGCGGAAGAATTGAAACTGGATACAAAAAAAACAAAGCGAATTGTTTTTCATGAAATCACAAAATCTGCGATTTTAAAAGCAATCGAAAACCCAAGAGAAATTGATTATAATTTAGTAAATGCACAACAGGCACGTCGTGTTTTGGATCGTTTAGTAGGTTATGAATTATCTCCGGTTTTATGGAGAAAGATCAAAGGCGGACTTTCTGCTGGTCGTGTACAATCTGTTTCTGTACGTTTAATTGTTGAAAGAGAACGCGAAATCCAAAACTTTAATGCAGTAGCAACGTATTCTATTGTTGCCGAATTTGTAAACGAAGCCGGAAAAGCTTTCAAAGCAAAACTGCCAAAAAATTTCAACACTAAAAAAGAAGCCGAAGATTTCTTAAACAAAAATATCGGTTCTAAATATAAGGTAGCAGATTTAGAAACTAAACCTACCAAAAAATCACCAACAGCACCATTTACAACTTCTACATTGCAGCAGGAAGCAGCAAGGAAATTGTATTTGCCAGTTGGAATTACAATGCAGCTAGCACAGCGTTTGTACGAAGCGGGACTTATTACGTATATGAGAACGGACTCGGTGAATCTTTCAAAAGATGCAATGAACGCGGCTGAAGCAGAAATTATAAAATCGTACGGAAAAGAATTCTCTAAACCGAGAACTTTTGCAACGAAAAGTAAAGGAGCGCAAGAAGCACACGAAGCAATACGTCCGACAGATATGTCTCGCCATACCGTAAATATCGATCGTGATCAGGCTCGTTTATATGATTTGATCTGGAAAAGAACTTTAGCTTCGCAAATGAGCGATGCTCAATTAGAAAGAACAAATGTGAAAATCGAAGCTGATAATCACAGCGAAATTTTTACAGCTTCTGGAGAAGTTTTACTTTTTGAAGGTTTCTTAAAAGTATATTTAGAAGGGCATGATGATGATGAGGAAGAGCAAGAAGGAATGCTTCCGGCACTAAAAGTAAACGAAAAACTGGCTAATAACTATATTACAGCTACAGAACGATATTCTAGACCGCCTGCAAGATATACTGAGGCATCTTTGGTGAAAAAACTAGAGGAACTAGGAATTGGACGTCCGTCAACTTACGCACCGACTATTTCAACTATTATCAACAGAAATTATGTTGAAAAAGGAACTCTTGAAGGTCAGGAACGTAATTATACGCAGCTTACTTTGCAAAACAGTAAAGTAGGAGAGAAGCTTTTAAAAGAAAATACAGGTTCTGATAAAGGAAAATTGGTTCCAACAGATATTGGAACGATCGTAACGGATTTCTTGGTTAAAAACTTCGGAAATATTTTAGATTATAATTTTACTGCAAAAGTGGAACAGGATTTCGACGAAATTGCCGAAGGAAATATTGACTGGGCAAAAATGATGCAGGATTTCTACAATAAATTTCACCCAAATGTAAAAGAGGTTGAGGCAAATGCTGAACGCGAAAGCGGTGAAAGAATTTTAGGTAAAGATGCTGACGGAAGACAAGTTTCTGTTCGTTTAGGAAAATTTGGGCCAATGGCTCAGATTGGAGAAGCAGATGATGAAGATAAAAAGTTTGCCAGCTTAATGGCAGATCAAAATATTGGAAATATTACACTTGAAGAAGCTTTAAATTTATTTTTGCTTCCTAAAAATTTAGGAGAATATAAAGGAGAAGAAGTAGAAGTGAGCAACGGTCGTTATGGTCCTTATGTTCGTCACGGAAGTGTATTTATTTCATTACCTCGCGGTGAAGATCCTTTAAATGTTACTAAAGAAAGAGCTCAGGAACTAATTGACGAAAAAGCACTTGCTGATGCGCCAATTGCAGTTTATAAAGGAGAAGCTGTTCAAAAAGGTGTGGGACGTTTTGGTCCTTTCATTAAATGGAATGGTCTTTTTGTAAATGTGAGCAAAAAATACAATTTTGATAATTTATCTCAGGCTGATGTTGAGGAATTAATTGAAGATAAATTACAGAAAAACATTGATAAAGTTCTTCATAATTGGGAAGATGAAGGGATTACAGTTGAAAAAGCACGCTGGGGCCGTTCAGTTATTTTAAAAGGTAAAATCAAAATTGAATTAAGCAAAGATGTTGATGCAGCAAAATTAACATTGGCCGAAGTTCAGGAAATGATAGAGAAAAAAGCACCCGCTAAAAAAACCGCTGCGAAGAAAACCACAGCAGCAAAAAAAGCACCGGCAAAAAAAACAGCAGCAAAAAAGAAATAAAGAATGGAATTTGATTTTCTAGAGCCTTTAAATGACGGAATTTTAAAATTCATTAGTTCATTGTCTTCACAAGAACTGGGAAGTAAGATTGTATTGCATACCCAAGATCAATTTCCGGATATAAGTAAAATTAACATTGCGATTGTAGGTGTTCTTGAAGACCGACGCAACATTAATATGGTTAATGAAGTTAATCTTACTTCTGTTCGAAAAAAACTTTACGGAATGTTTCCTGGCAATTGGGATGCATCAATTGCAGACTTAGGAGATATTCTTGCAGGCGACTCTGTAGAGGATACCTATTTTGCAGTAAAAAAAGTGGTATCAAGTTTAATTAAGAATAAAGTCATTCCTATAGTCCTGGGAGGTTCTCAGGATTTAACTTACGCTTTGTATCGCGCTTACGATGATTTAGAGCAAATGGTAAATATGGTTTCTGTCGATAATAAATTTGATTTTGGTAAAGAAAATGAATCAGTTTCGGCTAATTCTTACTTGACTCAAATTATTATTAATGAACCAAACAATCTTTTTAATTACTGTAATATAGGATATCAAACCTATTACAATTCTCAGGAAGAAATTGATTTAATTGAAAAACTGTTTTTTGATGCTTATCGTTTAGGCGAAATTTCAAACAATATTGCTCTGGCAGAACCCGTGTTTAGAGATGCTGATTTAGTTAGTATCGATTTAAATTCGGTAAAGTCTTCTGCTTCAGGAAATATGGTTTCTTTTGAGCCGAATGGTTTCAACGGAAAAGAGATATGTTCTTTGGCCAGATATGCAGGAATCAGTGATAAAGTCTCGTCTTTCGGGATCTTTAATCATAATAGTACATTGTCGGAAGCGCCTATTATGGCCCAGATAATCTGGTATTTTATTGAAGGGTATCACTATCGTTCAAAAGAATATCCGTTTGGAAGCAGAACAAACTATTTGAAATATATTGTTCCTCTGGAAGAAGAAGAGCTTGTGTTTTATAAAAGTGACAAAACAGAACGCTGGTGGATCGAAATTCCATTCGAAATAAACGGCAGCAATAAATTAAAAAGAAATACGTTATTACCGTGTTCTTATGATGAATATTTGAGCGCTTGTAATCAAGAATTGCCAGAAAGATGGTGGAAAGCACAGCGAAAAAACGCTTTGTAGAGTAAAATTTCGAAAGAAATCTTAATTTTTTTAATTTTTAGGAAAATAAGTTAAAATAGTTAGTAGGAAAAATAGTATTTATTATAAAATTTAACGTTTTACGTCGATTTTTTTAATCAGTTTATCGAGGAAATATTTTTTTTTTATTTTATTTAACATTATTTTTGAACGGTAAAAGAAAATTCGCAAATAGGTATTGTTTTTTAGATAAATAATAAATACGTTTACGGACTTTTAATAATGAATAGATAATCCAAATTTATATGAAGAAGTTTATTGCATTTGCAGCAATGTTAACACTAGTAATCGGCTGTGGTAAGTCAGGTGATAAAGGTGAATTAGTTGGTGTTACAGGAGGGAAATGGCATCCTGAAAAACCGTATGGAATGACTTTGGTTCCGGGTGGATCTTTTATTATGGGTAAATCTGATGGTGACTTAGCTAATGTAGAAGATGCTCCAACAAAAACCGTAACAGTTCGTTCGTTTTATATGGACGAGACAGAGATCACTAATAGTGAGTACCGTCAATTTGTAGAATGGGTAAAAGATTCTACAATGAGAGTTCGTCTTGCTATTTTAGCTGATGAAACTGGTCAAAAAAGTACTGGTGACAAAGGTAAAAAAGGCGGTAGTATTTCTGATTATGCATTTAATGATTCTGAGCCGGATAAAATGACGGCTTACGATAAATATATGTATGATAACTACTATAGTGTAGGAACAAAAGATGATCCGTATGCTGGTAGAAAATTAAATAAAAAAGTTAAGTTAATTAGAGATACTAAAGCTTATCCAGATGAGTATTATGCTGAAGTAATGGACTCTATGTATTTACCAATTGAAGAATCATATAATGGTTTAAGAACAATTGACGTAAATAAATTGAAATTCCGTTATTCTTGGATGGATATTCAAGCAGCTGCAAAAGCTAAAGTTGGAAAAAGAAAAGACTTCGTTAAAACGGAACAAGTTAGTGTATATCCTGATACAACAGTTTGGATTAAAGATTTCGCATATTCATATAATGAGCCAATGCATAACGATTACTTCTGGCATAAAGCTTATGGAGATTATCCGGTAGTTGGTGTAACTTGGAAACAAGCTAAAGCATTCTGTGCTTGGAGAACTTTAAATAAAAACAGCTATATTAAATCAAAGAAAAAAGGACGTGATTTAGTTAACGCATTCAGACTTCCAACAGAAGCAGAATGGGAGTATGCTGCAAGAGGTGGTCTGGAGTCTGCTACATACCCTTGGGGAGGTCCTTACACTAAGAGTGACAGAGGATGTTTCATGGCAAACTTTAAACCTAACAGAGGAGATTATGCTGCTGATGAAGCTTTATATACTGTTGAAGCAAAATCTTACGAGCAAAACGGATACGGATTATATAACATGGCCGGAAACGTTTCTGAGTGGACTGATTCAGCTTACAATCCTAATGCATACGAATATGTTTCTACAATGAACCCTAACGTAATTGATGGAAACAACCAAAGAAAAGTGGTTCGTGGCGGATCTTGGAAAGATGTTGCTTACTTCCTACAAGTAAGTACTCGTGATCACGAATATGCTGATTCTGCAAGAAGTTACATTGGTTTCAGAACTGTACAAGATTACATGGGAACTCAAGTAACAGGAGGCGGAAGAAAATAATAATAATAGCGTGTATAATTAAATCAATATACAAAAACCAAATCGAATCTATTTAAAATTAAAACCTAAAAAAGAATTATTATGGCATTATTAAGTAAAAAAGTTATGAATTTCGCTTATGGTATGGGAGCGGCAGTGGTAATCGTTGGAGCTTTATTCAAAATTACTCACTTTGAGATTGGGCCATTGACAGGAACTGTAATGCTTTCTATTGGTCTTTTGACTGAGGCATTAATCTTCGCGTTATCTGCTTTTGAACCAGTTGAAGATGAGTTAGATTGGACTCTTGTTTACCCAGAATTAGCTAACGGACAAGCTAGAAAAAAAGCCGACAAAGTAGAGACTACAACTGATGCCCAAGGTTTATTATCTCAAAAATTAGATGCAATGTTAAAAGAAGCTAAAGTTGACGGTGAGTTAATGTCAAGCTTAGGAAACAGCATCAAAAACTTCGAATCAGCTGCTAAAGGAATTGCTCCAACTGTAGATTCAATCGCTTCTACTAAAAAATACGGAGAAGAATTATCTCTTGCTGCTGCACAAATGGAATCATTAAACAGTTTATATAAAGTACAGTTAGAAAGCGCTTCTAGAAACGCTGAAGCTAACAAAGAAATTGCTGAAAATGCATCTAAATTAAAAGAGCAAATGGCGTCTATGACTGCTAATATCGCTTCTTTAAACAGTGTTTACGGTGGTATGCTTTCTGCAATGAGTAACAAAGGATAATTAGTTTTTGACTATATATTAAATATTAATAAGAACTAATTAGAAAAAAATGGCAGGAGGAAAATTAACCCCTAGACAGAAGATGATTAACCTGATGTATCTGGTTTTCATCGCAATGTTAGCAATGAACGTATCAAAAGAAGTTATTTCTGCTTTTGGTTTGATGAACGAAAAATTTGAAAGTGCAAATACTAGTTCAACAGAAACAAATACAGGTTTATTAACATCTTTAGATCAAAAAGCTGCTGAAGCAAAAGGAGAATTCGCTATTGCTGCAGTTACAGCTCATAAAGTTGAAGCAATTACAAAAGATTTTTATGATTATATAGCTACTCTAAAAGCTCAGGCTATTAAAGGTTTCGAAGTTGAGAAAGAAACTGGAAAATTGCCATACGAAGCAATGGATAGAGGAGATAATATCGACGACTGGTTTACTGGAGACGGATATACTAAAAAAGGTAATGAAATTATCTCTAAAATCGAAAAATACAAAGCTGATATTAAAGCAGCTTTAGGAACAGACAAAAAATACGCAGCTATTATTTCTGAGGTTGAAAAGAAATTTGATGTTTCTGATGTAAAAAACAAAGATGGAATTAAAGAAAAGTATTTAGCTTATCACTTCAAAGGTTTTCCTGCGATTGCATCTGCTGCAAAACTTTCAACTTGGCAGAATGATGTTAAAAAAGTTGAAACTGACGTTTATAACAGTGCATTAGGAAAAGCTGCAGTTGCTGCTGCTTCTTACAGCAACTACCAAGCGATCGTTGTTTTAGATAAAAATGCTTATTTCCAAGGAGAAAAAGTTACAGGTAAGGTAGTTTTAGGTCGTTATGACGAAAACACAAAACCAACTTCTTTCCAAGGTCCAGGACAAATTGTTAATGGACAGGCAGTAATCTCTTTAACTGCTGGTGGAGTAGGAGAACAAGATATTAATGGACAATTTACTTTCTTGGAAGATGGAAAAAATATTCCACTTAAATTCTCTGGAAAGTATGTTGTAGTTCCAAGACCAAACTCAGCTACAATTTCTGCTGATAAAATGAATGTAGTGTATAGAGGAGTTGTTAACCCAATCTCTGTATCATTCGCTGGTGTTGACGCTAACAAAATTGTTGCAAGTGCTCCTGGATTAGCTTCAGCTGGAAAACCAGGAAAATATAATATGAGCCCGGGTCAAGGTACTGAGGCTACAATTTCTGTGACTGGTACATTACCAAACGGAGATAAAGTTACAGATAAGAAAACATTCAGAATTAAAGGTATTCCTGGTCCAACAGGTACAATTAGAGGTGAAATGGGAGTTGTTAAAGGTCCTAAATCTAACTTAGAGATTGCTACTATTGGTGCTAAATTACTTGATTTTGATTTTGAAGTTGGTTTAGATGTTGTTGGATTTAATATGAAAATTGCTGGACAGCCTACAGTTGTTGTTACTGGTAATAAAATGAATGCACAATGTAAATCAGTTCTTGCAAGAGCTGGTAAAGGAGACCAAGTTACTATTTCTGAAATTAAAACTAAACTTGTTGGAGCTGGTAGTTATTTATTGCCAAGAACTGCTCCGGTAATTTACGAAATACAATAATAAAGTAGTTTAAACTACGTTCAATATCTTATAATGATATCATGATGAAAGTAAGAAATTTTTTAATAGCTATTGTTTCTATCGCTGGAGGTTTTGCTTCTAATGCGCAATCTAATTTGCTTAATGCAAAAACCCCTGCTCAAATTGGACTTAAAACTCCTGCGCAACTTATCTCAGATAACGATAAGCCTTTAGCTTACGGTTATGTTGATGATAGAGATGTCTTGATGGGAAAAACTACTTGGGAGATTATTGATTTAAATGAAAAAATTAACTTTCCAATGTACTTTCCTGTAGATACAGCTAATATTGGTTCTGACAGACGTTCTCTTTACGACGTTTTGACGAAAGCCATCACAAAAGGCAAAATAACTGAGGTGTATTCTGATAGTTATTTCAATACTAAAAAATCTATGAAAGACATCCAAGGTGCATTATCTCGTATTGATACTACAGATGCTGGTAGAGAACTTATCAACCAATATCCAGATGATTACAAATCACGTGTTGTGAAGAAAAAAGTAGTTACTGGTACTGGTAAAAAGAAAGTTGTTACTTATGTAGATGAAACAGTTGGACCAACAAGAACGGTTCCTGCTGAATATATCTTAAAACAAGATTTAACTTCTGCTGACGTTACGCAATATAAAATTAAAGGATACTGGTATTTTGACAAACGTCAAAGTGAATTGAAGTATCGTTTACTTGGACTTTGTCCTGTAACTCCGGATGTTTATACAATGAATAGTGACGAAAAGGATTATATTGAATTGTTCTGGGTTTTCTTCCCTAATGCACGTGAAGCACTGCATGAGGCAAAAGCTTTTAATGATAACAATTCAGCACTTCCAATTTCATTTGATCAAATCTTAAACTCTAGACGTTTTAATGCGGTAATCTACAAAGAGGAAAACCTTTACGGAGATAGAGCGATTAGTGATTATATGAAAGACAATGCACAAAATCAATTGTTAGAATCTGAAAGAGTAAAAGAGAAGATTCGTAACTTCGAACAAGATATGTGGAATTACTAAGTATCTGAAAATAAAATATTTAAAAACTCTTACTACCTTTGTAGTAAGAGTTTTTTTTTGAATACAATTTAAATTCGCTTTTGTTAATTCAAATAAAAAGTTCTCGATTTAAATTACTTTTTAGTAATTTTGATTTTATGTAGGAAAAATAACAATATTTAATATGTTATTACGTTTAATTTCTTATAATATATATCATGATGAGAGTAGGGAATTTTTTAATCGCTGGTTTTGCGGTTTTTAGCGGATTGGTTTGTAACGCACAATCTAATTTACTTAATGCTAAGAGAGCAGACCAAATTGGGCAAAAGAATGCTGCAAGGTTGATTTCGGATAATGATAAGCCTCTAGCTTATGGTTATGTAGACGACAGAGATGTTTTGATGGCGAAGACAACTTGGGAAATTATTGATTTGAATGAGAAAATCAATTTTCCGTTATATTTTCCGGTAGATACCGCAAATATCGGACCTGACAGACGTTCGCTTTATGACGTTTTAACGAAAGCAATTCGAAATGGCAGAATAACTGAGGTTTACACTGATAGTTATTTCAATACCAAAAAATCTATGAAAGATATTGAAGGCGCTTTGTCTCGTGTTGATACTACTGATGCCGGCAGAGAACTTATCAATCAATATCCAGATGATTTCAGGACTCGTGTTGTAAAGAAAAAGGTAGTTACTGGTACGGGTAAAAAGAAAGTTGTTAGTTATGTTGACCAAACTATAGGCCCAACAAGAACGGTTCCTGCTGAATATATTCTAAAACAAGATCTTACTTCATCAGATGTTACACAATACAAAATTAAAGGATATTGGTATTTTGATAAACGTCAAAGTGAATTAAAATATCGACTGCTTGGAATTTGTCCTGTAACTCCAGACGTTTACACAATGAATAGTGACGAAAAAGATTATATCGAGTTATTCTGGGTTTTCTTTCCAAATGCGCGTGATGTATTGCATGAAGCAAAAGCTTTTAACGATAAAAACTCTGCACTTCCAATCTCATTTGATCAGATATTAAATTCCAGACGTTTCAACGCCATTATCTATAAAGAGGAAAATGTATATGGTGATCGTGAAATCAAAGACTACATTAAAGACAATGCACAAAGTCAGTTATTAGAATCTGAAAGAGTAAAAGAGAAGATTCGCAACTTCGAAGAGGATATGTGGAATTACTAAGGGCTTAAAACTAAATAATACGAAAAACTCTTTCTACCTTTGCAGTAAGAGTTTTTTTATTTTATCTATATTACCAATGCTTGATTATTTAATCGTCGGATCTGGTTTAGCCGGAATTTCTTTTGCTGAAATTGCCCTTAAAAACAACAAGTCTATTTTAGTTGTTGATGACAAGTCTCAAAATTCTTCCCGAATTGCGGGAGGTTTATACAATCCGGTTATTTTGAAACGTTTCAGTGAAGTTTGGAATGCAAAGGATCATTTGGTATTGATGAATGAATTTTATGATCAGGTTGAAGAAAAACTTCAGGAAAAATTCAATTTTAAAATGCCAATTCTACGAAAGTTTTTTTCGATTGAAGAGCAGAATAATTGGTTTACAGCTTCGGATAAAATTAACTTAGCTCCCTTTTTATCTACAAAACTCATTACTAAAAAATACCAGAGTATTGATTCTCCTCATGATTATGGAGAAGTTCTGCATACCGGTTATGTTAAAACCGGACAATTATTAGAAAGCTACAAAGAGTATCTAAAGAAGAATGATTTACTTCTGGAGGAATCTTTTCATAGCTCTTTTCTGGAATTTCTTGATTCAGGAATTCAGTATAAAAACATTAAAGCCCGTCATATAATATTTGCAGAAGGTTTTGGACTGCATAAAAATCCGTATTTTAATTATCTGCCTTTGGATGGGACAAAAGGGGAGTTGTTCTTAATAAAAGCACCTGATTTAAAATTAGATGTTATTGTTAATACAAGTGTTTTTATTCTGCCAATAGGCGGCAATTTGTTTAAAGTAGGGGCAACCTACAATTGGCATGACAAAACAGATCTTCCAACCGAAGAAGGAAAGCAAGAACTTTTAGATCGTATTAAGGAAATTATTACGTGCGATTTTGAGATTATTAAACATTTTGCAGGAGTACGACCTACAGTTGCTGATAGAAGACCTCTGGTAGGTACTCATGAAGCATACAAATCTATTCATCTTCTTAATGGATTAGGAACACGCGGCGTAATGCTGGGACCTGCATTGGCAAAAATGCTATATGAGAATATAGAAAACGGAACACCAATAGATCGCGAAGCTGATATAAAACGCTTCCACAAAAGATATTTAAAATCTCTTATGCCTGACCGGCATTAGGATCGTATGAAATAAACATATTGATATACAGATTTCTCGAGAGTCTTAAAACAAACGGAAACAAGAGAATTAATGTAATAACAATTGTAATGAACGATTGTTCTATACTGGCTCCGAAAAACATAAACGAAACAATAAATGCTGCGATTCCAACTGCAACATTTAAACCGTAACTTACATACATTGCTCCATAAAAAAACGAGGGTTCAATTTGATATTTTAAACCGCAATGACTACAATGATCGTTCATTTTTAGAACATTAGCCAAATGAAGCGGATTTTTGTCTAAATACATACTTTCTTTTTGGCATTTTGGACAACTTCCTGTTAAAATACTATTTAGTTTAGATCCTTTTTTTAACATGTTATTTAATGTAATAATGAAGATTATTTGTCTTTTGTTTGAGTAAAATCTTCCTTTAAATTGATAAATTAGTGATTGTAAATCTTACAGATGATGAGATGCAAATATACCATTTTGTTATAACTCTAATTGAGAAAAACTAATGCAGTTTTTGTCATTATTGCAGAATTTTGGTAAGAGAACAACAATTTGTTAATAAAAATTTCTGCTTTTACGGAATCCCACATTTTTACTTAGTTTGGTTTTTGTATCATTGTATAATTTAAATTTTTAATAAGAATTATAATAATGGCAATAAATTTACAAAAAGGACAAAAAATTGATATTGGATTGTCTAAAATTTCTGTGGGATTAGGATGGGATCCTAATGAAGGAACAGGACATGATTTTGATTTAGATGCTTCTGCTATAATGATAAATTCTGATCGTAAACTTTTAGGCGAAAGTTATTTTATTTTCTATAATAATTTGAAATCTCCTGATGGCGCACTAGAGCATACAGGTGATGATCCTACAGGAGGAAACAGCGACGGAGATGATGACGAAGCAATTAAGGTTGATCTGGCTAAAATTGATGAAAATGTACAGGAAATTCTTTTTGTAGTAACGATTGAAGATTTTGAAAGAAGAAAACAAAATTTTGGACAAGTAAGAAATTCTTATATCAGAATTGTTGATGATTCTAACGGTCAAGAAATTGCCAAATATGAACTGGATGAAGATTTTTCAATAGAAACCGGAGTTGAATTTGGAAGACTTTATAAGCGTAATGATCAATGGAGATTTGAAGCTTCGGGAATTGGTTATAGAGCAGATTTAGGTTTTTTTCTGGAAAAATACTATTCGGGAGAAATTATTAAATAATATAAATAAAGCGATTACGCAAATAGTAATTTGCTGTTTTAAAACAATATTTTGAAGATAGATTACAAAAATTACAGTCATATTTCTTTTGATTTATGGCTCACCTTGATTAAGTCCAATCCTGAATTTAAAAAAAAGAGAAATCTATTATTCAGAGATTTTTTTGAGGTGAACAGCCCAATAGAAAAAGTAAACGAAGTGGTTCGATATTATGACGTTTTGTGTAACAATATTAACGAAAAAACAGGTTTAAATTTAAGCA
This sequence comes from Flavobacterium sp. HSC-32F16, assembly GCF_024171645.1. GTDB lineage: Bacteria > Bacteroidota > Bacteroidia > Flavobacteriales > Flavobacteriaceae > Flavobacterium. The sequence goes on from NZ_JALKAC010000008.1 coordinate 82,545, forward strand.
CGTATGAAATTTATTACCTAATTTTAAACGCTCTGGATGTTGATTTGCATGCAAATGGAGTCGAAAGGCTGGGCGAGTTTTATCAAGAGACAGAACGTTTGTTTTTTGATTATAAACCTGATTTGATTTTTCCGGACATTAAACTTCAATTTGAAGAAATGGTGGCACAAGGAAAATCAATTAATATATTAAGTAATACAGGATTTATAAAAGGAAAAAGCCTTAGAAAGCTTTTAGCGCATTATGAATTGACGGATTCTATTTCTTTTCAGATATACTCTGACGAAGTAGGATTTTCAAAACCTAATAATGAAATATTTCAATTGGTTTTTGATCAGGTTAAGAGTTCAAAAAAAGTACAAAAAAATGAAATTCTGCATATTGGAGACAACAGTATTGCAGATTATAATGGCGCAAGGAACTTTGGTTTTGAGGCGCATTTATTAAAAATATAAAAGTGAATAAAAGTTACAGTTTACATAAAATTAATGAAAATGAAAATTGCCCCTTTCAAGAGGCAGAATACAGCAGGTTTAAATTTGGAGATAAATCTTATGCAGAAAAATTTGCAAAAGAATTATTTGCAGGATTTGTTAACCAGTTTAGAGATTTGATTTTATCAGCAGAAGAGATTGTTATTTTGCCAAGTCCCTACTTGTCAATACCAACAGCATCTAATTTTTTATGCTATTACTTTAAAAAAGAACTGAACAGTTTTTTATTTAAAAATGGAAAAAAGTCAAGCATAGAATCGAAGATCTATAGAAATCAGACTTATGTAACAGATTATGGAAATCTCGATTTTGAAGAAAGAGTTAAATTGATATCAAACGATACGTATTATATTGACCGAAATTTTATCAATGACAAACTTTGCATTTTTGTTGACGATATTAAAATTACAGGAAGCCATGAGCATACAGTAAACAAGATATTGAACCAGTATAGTGTAAATGGAGATTTTATTTTTGTTTATTTTGCCGAATTGGTAAATAAGGAGATTCATCCAAAGATAGAAAACCATTATAATTATTATGCGGTAAAAGGAGTTGAAGATATTGTAAATATTATTAATAGTGCACATTTTCAATATAATACCAGAATTGTGAAATATATTTTGAGTTTAAATGAAGACCAATTTGCCTATTTAATTGATAATATTTCAGAAGAAAAGAGCAATGACTTATTTCATTTGGCAATAAGTAATAATTACCACCAGATTTTAGAATACAAAACAAACATTAATGTTATAAAAATAGATTAAACTATGGCTATTAATTTACAAAAAGGACAACGCGAAAATATAAACGCACCAAAGTTTACGATTGGTTTAGGATGGGATACCAACAGCAGTAGTACAGGTTCAGGTTTTGACCTTGATGCTTCGGTTTTTATTTTAGGTGATAACAGAAAAATTCTATCAGATTCACATTTCGTTTTTTATAATAACCTTAAATCTCCAGATGAAGCTGTTATCCATACAGGCGATAATCTAACAGGAGACGGAGATGGAGACGATGAACAAGTAAAAATCGATTTAACAAAAATAAACCCGGCTGTAAAAGAAATTTGTATAGTAGTAACTATTCACGACGCAGTAAACAGAAAGCAAAACTTTGGACAGGTTAGAAATTCTTTCATCAGAATTGTAGATGACAGCAATAATACCGAAATGGTTAAATATGAATTAGAAGAAGATTTTTCTATTGAAACGGCTGTTGAATTTGGAAGAATTTACAACAAAGACGGCCAATGGAAATTTGAAGCAATGGGTGTTGGAATGAAAGGCGGATTAGAAGATTATTTAAATAAATACAACTAAAAACATGGCAATTAACTTAGAAAAAGGACAACGTATAAATCTTGAAAAAAGTAATGGTACTAAATTACAAAACATTTGTGTTGGTGTAAATTGGGGTGCAATTGAGAAAAAAGGTTTTTTTGGAACTAAAAAAGAAGCGGTAGATTTAGACGCAAGTTGTGCCGTGTATGACGACAAAAAAAATCATATTGATTCTGTAAACTTCAGAAAATTAATTTCAAATGATCGCGCGATTAAACACAGCGGAGATGATTTAACAGGAGATTTAAATGGAGACGACGGTTTAGATAACGAAGTAATCACTTTAGATTTTTCGCAGTTAACACCGGCAGCAAACCATGTTGCATTTTTCATAAACAGTTTTAGAGGACAAGATTTTAAAGATATTCCTTTTGCTTCTATCCGTATCTACGAAGGAACACCTACAAAAGTAAGCCAGGAATTTGCACGTTTTGACGTTGCAAACGATGCCACTTTTGCCGGAAATGTTTCGATGGTTTTAGGCGTGTTTTATAAAAGAAATGACGAATGGAAATTTAGTGCTGTAGGAGTACCTACAAGCGATAAAAAGTTAGAACAGACTATAGTTACAATTCAGCAAAATCATTTATAATAAAATGGAAGAAAATCAATTAGTTACTCAGCAAAATACATCTTTGATTGACAAAGATGGAAATGTGAACTTAACTTCAATTACAGAAACCGAAGTAAATAGTTATAAGTCTATTTCGAATCAGTTAAATGAAAATGATGCTAACTCAATCTTAAATTACGGAGCTGACATTCAAAATTCTATCGCGAAACAAAGTGATACTTTTTTAACCAATGTCAGAACCTACAATTCTGGAGAAGTAGGAACTTTGATCAATGATTTGTTGACAGAATTAAATTATATAGATGTTGACCAGATTGATCAGGGGCCCTTTAAACGATTTTTATCTAAAGTTCCATTGCTGAACAAATTAGTTATAGATGTAAAAAAGCTATTCCAGCAATACGATAAAATTACGGTTAATATTGAAAAAATCAGTAATAAGGTTAAGGCCGGAATGATCAATTCTGCAAAAGATAACAGCGCACTTCAAACTATGTTTGACGGAAATGTTGGTCTTATTAAAGAAATGGAAAAACATATTATTGCAGGACAAATTCGTTTTAAAGAATTAAGTGAAGAACTTGCTGTAATGGAAGGAAATCCAACACAATATCAAGACTATCAAATTTCGGATAAAAGAAACTTTATCAATCGTCTTGATAAACGTCTTGCCGATATGAAAATTGTTCGTTTTATCATGCTGCAGTCATTGGCACAAATTCGTGTTGTACAAAACAACAACACCTCTATTGCCGAAAAAGCACAGTCTATCCTGACCACTACAATGCCGGTTTGGAAAAACCAGCTTACTCTTGCCGTTGCACTTCAAAGACAAAAACAAAATATCGAAATTCAGAGAAAAGTATCGGAAACAACCAATACCATTTTGCAGAAAAATGCTGAAATGCTGAAACAAAACAGTATTGAAGTAGCGAGAGAAAATGAGAAAACAGTAGTGTCTTTAGAAACATTAAAAATGACTACAAAATCGTTAATCGATACTTTAACAGAAGTAAAACAAATTCACGAGCAAGGTACAGAAACAAGAAGACAACTTGACGCAGGATTACAAAGCCTTGAAACAGAATTAAGAAAAGGGGTTATAAGTTAGTAGAACAAGGAAGGAATTAACGGAATGCAAGAGGAAGAGGAAAGGTACGTTCAAATAATAAAAGATAGTAACAGAAAACTGGTGGTTTTAAAATTGTTGTCCAATTTTTTTAACCACAAGGATTTTGTTGGCGTTTTAGTAAGAACAAAAGTAATTCATTCTCTTTTTCAAAAGAACCAGACTTTAGACATTAATAAATTAGAATTGTTTCATATTCAATTTACAAATAGTCTGATTGAACTGTTTCAAAAGATAAAAAAATCAAAAGAGCAGCAGTACACTCTTATTTCAGACGAGATATATATCAATACTGATATTATCTCAAAACTGGATTTTGAAATTGGATCAGAAAAATTCGTAGAGCAGACAAGAGAGCATACCCGGAAGATGTCAAAAAAAATTGAACAATTGTATCATATTTTGGCATCAGATAGTAATAGTTTTTTTGAATGGCAGGATATAATGTCTTTTTCTGATGGAGTTAAATCAGAGTTTTACAGAGAAATAAGCATTGAGCAATATGAAAAACTAGCTTTGGTAAACAGAAGCTTATATGAAAACAAGTATGTAAAGTTCGAAAGGAAACTTTTGGGACGCTTAAATATACTAAATTTTAACATTAAGTTTTTATGCGGGTTGGTTTGTAATAACGAGATTATTGAAGTTTACGAATTTAGAGATTCCAATGATAAATTCATTTTTATAGGAAACGAGAAATCATTTTATTTTCTGGAAGACGAGGAAGTAAAACAAGTCGATTTGTCTAAAAATAATTCTGCCAAAGGAGAAATTATTGCACAATTGAGGCATAAAAATACTGTGTTGGAATCAGAACTAAGTACAATTAAAACATCTCTGCCTGAAAGTGTACTCGAAGTTTTAAAAGATTACTTAAATAAAATTTCGTCTGTAGACTTTTTGGAGGATTTACAAAACGTTGATGAACAGACAAATATTTTAAAAACAATGTTGAATATTAATATTAATTAAAGAATAAATAAATGGCAATTAACTTAGAAAAAGGTCAAAGACAAAGTATTGACGCACCAAAATTTATAGTGGGACTTGGCTGGGACAGTAATTCCAGCAATACAGGGTCAGAATTTGATTTAGATGCTTCAGTTTTTTTGGTTGGTGCAAATGGCAAAATTCCAAATGACAACCATTTCGTTTATTATAACAATTTAAAATCTCCAGACGGAGCGGTAACGCATACCGGCGATAACCTAACAGGGGCAGGAGATGGTGATGATGAAAAAATACAAATCGATTTATCTTCAATATCTCCGGATGTTCATGAAATTTCATTTGTAGTAACGATTCATCATGCCGATACAAAGAGACAAAACTTTGGACAAATAAGAAATTCATATATCAGAATTCTGGATCAAACCAATACAGAACTTGTGAAATATGAGCTTGATGAAGACTTTTCAATCGAGACTGCAGTTGAGTTTGGAAGAATTTACAAAAAAAACAACGAGTGGAAATTTGAAGCAGTTGGTATTGGAATGAAAGGCGGATTACAAGATTATTTAAATAAATATAATTAATTTAAACCCTATTAAAAACTATGGCAATTAACTTAACCAAAGGACAAAAAATTGATTTAAGAAAAACAAGCGGTGAAACACTAACTAACTTTTGCGTTGGTGTAAACTGGGGAGCAATTGAAACAAAAGGATTTTTAGGATTGTCAAAAAATATCACAGAAATCGACTTAGATTTAAGTTGTGTGCTTATTGATGATCAAAATAAACTTTGCGACCACTTATATTCTCCTTTATACAGAGTCGAAGTACTACAGCAATTTGGACTTCCTAAAGGAAAATTGGTAAGTGTTGACAGTGCTCTTAGACACACTGGTGATGACCTTGCAGGTGATACAGGTGGAGATGACGGTTTAGATAATGAAATTATAACGGTTGACCTTTCTAAAGTTGATGCCAAAGTAAATCAAATTTTCTTCTTTTTAAATAATGCCGGAAAAGAAGATTTCTCTCAAATTCCATACGCAAAAATCAGAATGTACGAAGGAACACCAACAAGAGTAGTTTCTGAATTTGCTTCATACAACGTTTCTGCTGATTCTCAATACGTAAACAAACGTTCTATCATTATGGGTAAATTATACAAACGTAATGGCGAGTGGAAATTTAGCGCAATTGGAGACCCAACAGATGATACATTTTTAGGGCAGACTATTCATAAAATCGTTCAGTCGTATCTGTAATGGAAATCAAAAATATCGATGGACTAAGAGTTTCGCAAGTTCGGGATTTAGTTCAGCAGGGAGGTAAATTTGTGGTTTTTCCATACACCGTTTCATTTATATTAATGACCTTAAAAAGGAGCTCTGATATTTATTTTATCAGACCTGATGAAAATACTTTTAAGTATTCTTACGGATATGTGTTTCTAAACTTAATTATTGGCTGGTGGGGATTTCCTTGGGGGCCAATTTATACAATAGGATCTGTTTATCATCATATAGTAGGAGGGAAAGATTTAACTCAGGCCGTTATGAGCCACCTGGCACAGCATGATCCTGAAGCAAATACAAATACCTATAATATTGATGGTATTGAAAGCTCCAGCCAGACAGATACTGGTGCCGAAAGACCAACTTATAATATTCCTGTATAAAAAATGTAACCATGAGAAGACTGCCTGTTTATTTATTACTTGACACATCCGGTTCAATGACTGGTGAACCTATTGAAGCTGTGAAAAACGGCGTTCAAATGATGATTAGTTCATTAAGACAAAATCCGCAGGCGATCGAAACTGCTTTTTTAAGCGTAATTACCTTCGATACTACAGCACAGCAAATTATCCCGTTAACCGATTTGGCTTCTTTTCAAATGGTCGATCTTAAAGCGACAGGCGTAACAGCGTTAGGAGAAGCTTTAAAATTAACAGCTCATAAAATTGAAACTGAAGTAGCCAAAACAACAACAGAGCAAAAAGGCGACTGGAAACCATTAGTTTTTATTATGACCGATGGAATCCCAACGGATAATTGGGAAAGCGGGCTAAATGAGTTTAAAAAAGTAAAAACGGCTTATACAGTTGCATGTGCAGCAGGAGGCGGGGCAGATACCGCTATTTTAAAACAAATTACAGATACGGTAGTAAGTCTTGATACAGCAGATAGTGCCAGTATTGGCAAGTTTTTTCAATGGGTAACAGCTTCTATTGGAGTTACTTCGACAAAAATTGAAGATTTAGGAAAAGAATTTACTAATGTAAAAGAATTACCTCCGCCGCCATCAGAATTAAACATTATAGTTTAAACTTTGAGGCGGGTGGAGTTTATATTGCCGCTGTAAATTGACCGATTTTTGAGATAATTACGTATCGAATTTTCTGCAAAATTCAGCCTCTCATTCAATTTTCCCGAGCAGATTTGAAAGTTAAGTAATTCATTGTTATAACATTTTTAAAAGTGATATGAGAAGACTACCCGTATATTTTTTATTAGATACATCAGGTTCTATGTATGGAGAACCCATTCAGGCTTTAAATAATGCTTTAAGCGGCATGATTAATACCTTACGTTCAGATGCTCAGGCTTTAGATTCACTTTGGATCAGCATTATAACCTATGATCGTGAAGTAAAAGAGATTGTTCCGTTAACAGAACTCGTTCACTTTCAGCTTCCTGAAATTACCTGCCCTCAAAGCGGACCAACAAATACAGGTGCAGGATTAGATTATGTGATTCAAAAAGTAAACAAAGACGTTATAAAAGGTTCAGCAACCCAAAAAGGAGATTGGAAACCATTACTTTTTGTTTTTACCGATGGAAAACCTTCTGATATTCAGTTCTACAGAGAAAAAACCCATGAAATACGAAACATGAGTTTTGGAGCTGTTGTAGGATGCGCAGCCGGACATATGGCAAATGATGATATTCTAAAAGAATTGACAGACAATGTAGTGCATTTAGCATCGGCTGATAGTTCTACATTGAAACAATTTTTCAAATGGGTTTCTGAAACAATCGAACAGGGAAATAAAAGTCAGGGAACTGGAGAAAGTGTAACCTTGCCGCCACCGCCAAGCGAAATAACAGTAGTGATTTAATTATGGAAATGATAGGAACGCTAATAACAATTATTAGCATAATCGTGCACATAGTCCAAAAAGTAAATCAATCCTCGTACAGCAATGATAATGGCAGAAGTTCTTACAGAGACGTAACTTATGAAGTTGTTCATGAATTTACACCTCAGGAAAAATTAGAAAATATGAATATCGACAGTTTAAATATTTGTTATAAAACTGCCGGAATCAGTGGTTTTTCTATCGAAAATGCAAGACGCACTTTGCTTAATAGTTACGTGCAGCACGATTTTTATATAGACGATATTATTATACGCCAAAATTGCATGTACATAAAAGTAATGCATGCAATTCCGTTTAATGGCGGAAATAAATGTTACGGTGCTGCTTTTTCAATCAATTTTATGACGGTAAATAATGGTGTTTCTGTTTATGGATCAAAGAAAATAAATGCTGATGAAGAAAAAGTTTTTGAACAAATCGCAAACGAATTAATAAAAGCGGTTTCGTAATGCATCTCATCAAAATTTTCATTCACATTTTAATTATTGGGTTGTTTTTATATTCAAAATTGCTGCCTTATAAAGACAAATTAAATCCGCAGTACAGAAGCATTTTTGATTTTTTCAATAGTATTTTTTCGCCCATATTCAATTCTTTAAAAACCATGATAAAACCTTTTCAGGTGGGAGTTGGTTTAGCAGTTGATATGACGCAGATTGTACTTTTAATTATTTTTTTAATGTTATTAAATTTCCTTTAAAATGAGAAGATTACCCATATATTTTTTAATTGATATTTCGGAGTCAATGGTTGGAGAGCCAATTCAACAAGTTGAAGAAGGACTAGCCACCATAATTCAGGCATTAAAAACAGATCCGCATGCCCTAGAAACTGTTTATGTTTCAATAATAGTATTTGCAGGACAGCCTAAAACATTAGTTCCTTTACAGGAAATCGTGAGCTTTTATCCGCCAAAATTTCCAATTGGCAGCGGAACATCTTTAAGCAAAGGTTTAGGGCATTTAATGTATGAATTAAGAACCAACATCGTTAAAACAACTTATGAGGTAAAAGGCGACTGGAAGCCAATAGTTTTCTTGTTTACAGACGGAGTTCCTACAGATGACAGCCAGGCAGCCATAAACGAATGGAAACAAAACTGGCAGCGAACAGCCAACTTAATTGCGATCTCTTTTGGCAGTGAAACAGATACAAAATTATTAGGTGAGCTTACAGAGAATGTTTTACATTTTAAAAACACAAACGTACAATCGTACAAAGAGTTTTTTAAATGGGTAACAGATTCCATAAAAACCAGCAGTATAAGTGTCGAAAACAATTCGAGTGGTTTTGAATTGGCAAAACTAGACGGAGAAACACTTTCGAAAATAGATTTAACCAAAGAAACTCCGAACCGTCAATATGTCGATGATAATTTTGTGGTTTTAAACGGAAAATGTCAAAATACAAAAAGACCGTATTTAATGAAATACCGTAAAACTATTGCAGAATCGATATATGCCGGAATCGAATTGTCATCTAAAAATTACAAGTTAGTAGGTGCTTATCAAGTCGATAATTCCTATTTCGAATTAGCCGATTCTGGAAATTTCAACAATAAAGTAAATACAGATGAGCTTATTGGCGGGCCAACCTGTCCTTGCTGCGGTAATCAAATTGCTTTTGCGGTTTGTGTATGCGGAAGTATACACTGTATTGGTGACGAAGATATAAGTACTTGTCCGTGGTGTAACAATCAGGGAAGTTACGGTTGCGGCGAAGGCGGATTTGATGTAAACAGAACGCAGGGATAAATTATGGAAGAGACTAAAAGATATATTCAGTCTTTTTTATCACAAAAGAAAATAGATATTTCTGCAGATAAAGCGGCCCTTTTTGCTGCTTTCGCTTCAAATGAACAAAATGTCAATGCAGTAAAAATAATTCAGGAAAACCAAAAAATGATTATGCAGAATTGGATATTGAAAAACAGAATTGACGATATTTTGACACAAACTGTCTCAATACCAAATGGCACGGTTAACAAAAAATACGAAGCAAAGATTGATTTCAATACTTTGGGCTGGAATGATTTTATTTCTTTTGAAATTAAAGGTTTAGAAAATACAGGTCTTATATTTGATGAAAAAGATGAATTACTTTTTGGAATTCCGATAATAAGCGGTGATTTAAAAATAACACTATTATTTAGAATAGAAGGCGAGGCAGAAGATACTGTTTTAAATGAAAAAATAATAACACTTATTATAAATCCAGATCCAAAATCGTTGTGGAAAAATATAGAAAGTGATCAAAAAGATCCTTTCTGGAAACCGGACAACCAAGCTGTTACAGCTCAATTTTTAGATAAAAATATTGTGATAGCTTCAAAAAGAGGAAGAAGTCATGCCAATAAAGGATCTTTTAGAGAAGATGATTATGCTTTTAAAAACCTAAAAGAAATTGGCTGGAGTATTTTGGCAGTTTCAGATGGAGCGGGTTCTGCAAGTTTGTCCAGAAAAGGTTCCAACTTAGCCTGTAATTCAGTTATTGAATATTTTGAAGATAATTTGAATGCAGAAAATTTAAAAGAATTTGATCAGGTTTTAATTGAACATCACTATAAAGTAACTGATGAAACTTCAAAAAAAATAAGTCGTTTTGTATATGATAACCTTTCAAAAGCGGCTCATTTTGCACATCAAAAAATAGAAGAATTTGCGATCACAAATGAAACGGATCTCAAAAATTTCCATTCCACTTTAATCTTTACTTTAATTAAAAAATACGATTTCGGTTATGCAATTCTGACATTTGGAGTTGGCGACTGCCCAATCGGACTATTAAACAAAGATTTAACAGAAATTAAATTAATGAACTGGCTTGATGTTGGTGATTTTGGCGGCGGAACACGTTTTATTACCATGCCGGAAATTTTTCAAAGCGATAAATTTTCAACCCGATTTGGTTTTAAACTTGTTGATGATTTCTCTTATTTAATGTTGATGACAGACGGAATTTACGATCCTAAATTTGTAGTGGAAGCCAATTTGGAGAAAGTAGAAAAATGGAACGAATTCCTCGAAGATTTAAAAGGGAAAAATGAAGAAGGAATTAAAGTTGATTTTGATAAAGAAAATACTGATATTGCGAATCAGCTTTCGGCCTGGATGGATTTTTGGAGTCCGGGAAATCACGATGACAGAACCCTTGCTATAATTTATTAAGTATGAGCACGATTACAGTAAAATCAATTAATGACACCGCAAAGTCTTATCAATTTGTTGATAATGGCGAACCTATGCGCGGTGGTGTAAAAGATGTTTATTTTAGTCCTGACAGAAAATATGTTGTGGCTATTTTTAGGGATAAATTAGATTTTAACCAAAAAGAAAGACTTCAGAGAATAACAAATAAATATCTGGCACAAATTCAAAACGGGGATGCGGGCGATTATTATTTAAATGAAGTTTACAGATGGCCGACTGACGTTATTGAACATAAAGGGTTAACGGGAATTATTGTGCCCATTTACGATTCGAAGTTTTTCTTTAAAAAAGGATATGAAACCAGTGATTTAATTCAGGGAAAAGAAAAAAACGGAAAATGGTTTGCGGGTTCAAAATTTAGAAATCCAAATTTCCCGCTTCGTGTAGCAAAGTCAGAATTAGGAGACTGGCTGAGTTATTTTCAGGTTTGTGTTAATTTAACCCGAGGCGTAAAAAAGATGCACGCAATGGGATTGGCACATTCTGATTTGTCGTACAATAATGTTTTAATCGATCCAATTAGTAAATCAGCTTGCATGATCGATTTAGATGGATTGGTGGTTCCAGGTTTATTTCCGGCAGAAGTAATTGGAACAGCAGAATTTATCGCTCCAGAAGTACTTTCGACCAAACATTTAGACAAAGCAGATCCAAACCGAAAACTCCCAAACAGATTAACAGATCTTCATGCTTTGCCCGTTTTAATTTATATGCTTTTACTGCACAGACATCCGTTAAAAGGAGGGAAAGTGCATGATCTGGATACCGAAAAAGATGATTTATTGTCGATGGGAGAAAAAGCGATGTTTATAGAGCATCCTACGGATCCAATGAATCGCCCAAAATTAAATCAGGTTTCAAAATGGGATTTGCCCTGGGCAGATATTACCAAATTGCCTTATACGATTACAGGGCCGTATTTAAAAACCTTGTTTGATAAAGTTTTTATAGACGGATTACATAACCCAATGCAAAGGCCAACCGCCGAAGAATGGGAAATAGCACTGCTTAAAACAACAGATTTAATGCAGAAATGCCATAATGTTTCCTGCGAACAAAAATGGTATGTTTTTGACAATACTAACACACCAAGATGTCCGTTTTGCAACACAGCGCACAAAGGCACGCTTCCGGTTTTAGATCTGTATTATCAATTTCAGGAAACGGTTTGGAAACCCGAGAATCACAGATTAATGGTTTATAACGATCAATATTTGTTTCAATGGCACGTTAATCGTAATATTGCCAGAAATGAAAAACTAACCGCAGATCAAAAAGTGCCTGTAGGTTATTTTACGTTTTACAATGATAAGTGGGTATTTGTCAATCAAAAACTAACATCATTAAAAGATGTTACTGAGGATAAAGAAATCCCTATAGGGACAATGCTGGAGCTTACAGATGGAAAAAAAATACTGCTTTCTAAAGAAGAAGGCGGCAGAGTTATAGTAGTTACAATGGCCAACAAATAATTTAAAATTTAACCTAATTAATATTTAAAATGAATCAACACCCTATTTTTTCAGAACATCCAGGATTAATAATAGTATTTGCGGTCGCAGTTGTGATCATGCTGTTGTTAGATTTAGGAATCTTCAACAAGAAAAGTCATGTAGTAAGCAATAAAGAAGCTGTAACATGGTCATTAGTTTGGATAAGTTTAGCAATGATTTTTAGTGGTTTGATCTATCACTTTGCAGGTGCTGCCAAATTTTATGAATTTCAATCAGCATACTGGATCGAGAAAGCGCTTTCTGTAGACAATCTATTTGTATTTATATTGGTCTTTAAATTTTTTGATGTACAAAACGAAAATAAGCATAAAGTCTTATTTTGGGGTATCATAGGAGCATTAGTTTTAAGAGCTATATTTATATTTTCAGGAGCTTTTTTAATAGAACTTACTTATTTAAACAAACTATTAAGCCTTGTTGGAGTAGAAGGTTTCAAATACGATATCAATTTAATCATGACGGCTTTTGGATTGTTCCTTGTTTATGCAGGAATCAAATCTTGGTCTGCAGGTGATGAAGATGACGATGAAGACTACAACAATACAAGAGGAGCAAGATTAATTAGAAAGTTTTTCAGCGTTTCTGATAAATACGACGGAGATAAATTCTTTACATACGAAAACGGAAAAAAATTAGCAACACCACTTTTAGTAGTTGTAGCCGTAATCGAGTTTACAGATTTACTTTTTGCAGTTGACTCTATTCCGGCGATTTTTGCAATTTCAAATGATCCATTTATTCTTTATACGTCTAACATTTTTGCCATTTTAGGATTAAGAGCATTGTTCTTCTTATTAGATAATTTCATTCATTTATTCAGCAAATTACAATACGGACTGGCAATTATTCTTTCGTTTATTGGTGTTAAAATGATTATTGCTCCATTCTATCATATCGAATCAATCTATTCGTTAATCGTTATTGGAGGAATTTTGGTAATATCAGTATTATTGTCAATTTTACTGCCGGAGCCAAAAGAGGAAACAGCAGAATAAATAAAGTTTTATAGATTAAAACGGATGGAAAATCAATTTGATTTTCCATCCGTTTTTTTATGGCATCAATTGATTTTGTATATAATTTAAAGATAAAAATGAGGTACACATTTGTTTTTAAAGGGACAGTCGAAACTTAAATTAATTATCATACTTTTGCACTTTCAAAAAGTAAAGGGATAATAATGTACTTAAAACCTTTACTGCCTGTAATAATAGTCAAGAAATTATGCTTAATATACACAATCTTTCGGTTTCTTTTGGAGGAACATATTTATTTGAAGAAGTTACCTTTCGTTTAGGCGCCGGCGACCGCGTAGGTCTTGTTGGTAAAAACGGAGCAGGTAAATCTACAATGCTTAAAATGTTAGCAAGAGATTTTGCTCCGGATTCTGGAGTTATTTCTCAGGAAAAAGATATCCGAATGGGGTTTTTACGTCAGGATATTGACTTTGAGCAGGGAAGAACTGTATTAGAAGAAGCGTATGAAGCTTTTACCGAAATTAAAGTTGTAGAAAAAAAATTAGAAGAAATCAATCATCAATTGGTTACCAGAACTGATTATGAAAGTGAAGAATACGGACAAATCATCGAAGATTTATCTGATTATACACATCGTTTTGATCTTCTTGGTGGTTATAATTATGTTGGAGACACAGAGAAAATCCTTTTAGGACTTGGTTTTAAAAGAGAAGTTTTTAATAATCAAACCGAAACATTTTCTGGAGGTTGGAGAATGCGTATCGAATTGGCTAAATTATTATTACAATCAAATGATGTATTGCTTCTGGATGAGCCAACCAACCACTTAGATATCGAAAGTATCATTTGGTTAGAAAGTTTCCTTAGAAATTATCCCGGAGTTGTAGTAATCGTTTCGCACGATAAAATGTTCCTTGATAATGTAACGAATCGTACTATCGAAATCTCTTTAGGAAAAGCATACGATTTTAATAAACCGTATTCTCAATATCTTGAACTGCGTCATGAAATTCGCGAAAAACAATTGGCAACACAGAAAAACCAAGCGAAGAAGATTGAAGAAACAGAAAAGTTAATCGAAAAATTCCGTGCAAAAGCTTCAAAAGCTTCGATGGCACAATCGTTAATTAAAAAATTAGATAAAGTAGAACGAATCGAAGTTGACGAAGATGACAATTCAGTAATGAATATTTCTTTTCCCGTTTCAAAAGAACCAGGAAAAGTAGTAATCGAAGCAGAACACGTTACCAAAGCATACGGAGATAAAGTTATTTTAAAAGATATTGATTTATTGGTAGAACGCGGAAGCAAAATTGCTTTTGTGGGACAAAATGGTCAGGGAAAATCAACGTTTATTAAAGCGATTGTAGACGAATTTGAATACCAAGGAAACATCAAATTAGGGCATAACGTACAATTGGGTTATTTTGCTCAAAATCAAGCTGAATATCTGGATGGCGAAATCACATTGCTGCAAACAATGGAAGATGCTGCAACAGACACAAACCGATCTAAAGTGCGTGATATGCTGGGATCATTTTTATTTCGCGGCGATGATGTAGAGAAAAAAGTAAAAGTACTTTCTGGAGGCGAGCGTAACCGTTTGGCACTTTGTAAATTACTATTGCAGCCAATTAATGTTTTGCTGATGGATGAGCCTACAAACCACTTAGATATTAAATCTAAGAACGTTTTGAAAGCGGCACTTCAAAAATTTGGAGGAACATTATTATTAGTTTCTCACGACAGGGATTTTCTACAAGGGATGTCGAATATTGTTTACGAATTTAAAGATCAAAAAATCAAAGAATATCTGGGCGATATTAACTTCTTCTTAGAACAGCGCAATCTTGAAAATATGCGTGAAGTAGAGAAAAAAGATGTCATAAAAGCGGCAGCGCCAAAAGAAAACAATAAAACATCATACGAAGACCAGAAAAAAGGAAAAGCACTTCAAAACCGTTTAAGCAAAGTTGAAAGTCAAATTAAACAATTAGAAAAAGACATTCAGCACGATGATAAACTGCTTGCTTCTAATTATGACAAACATATCGAAGATGCATCATTTTTTACTGCATATAACAAAAAGAAACAAGATTTAGATCAATTGCTTCTGGACTGGGAAATCGTTCAGGAAGAGATTGATAATTTTAATGTTTAGTTAAGATTGTTTCAGGTTTCAGGTTACAATTTTGACGAGTAAATTTAACCGCAAAGCAAAGCACGCTAAGATTTTTTATGGTCTGTATTTATAATGCACAAAGTTCGCAAAGCTTTATCAACTAGATAGCTTTGCGAACTTTGCGTTATATGAAACCTCGCAGATCAAAAAATCTTAGCGTGCTTTGCGGTTAAATATTCATTCAGTTCAAAAACCTGAAACCTGAAACCTGAAACAAAAACTATTTAATAATTCCAATAGACTTAGAATGCGCAATAGCCTCGCTGCTTTCTTTAAAATAACAAATAGAAACATCCAGGGATTCTAGATTCTTCATGATTTTTCTTACTTCCGTTTTTTTACTTTTTCCTGTCTGCCGTATATAAACCGCAATTACCGTAACAGGAAATATTTTGCAGATTCTTTCATATAAAACCGGATCGTGCTGTGAATCATCTCCAAGTAAAACATATTTTAAGTTGGGATAAAACTCTAAAACATGCTTGATTTTATCAAACTTATGATCGTGATTTCCTCTTCCGCTCATAAAGAAATCGGTAATTCCCCTTTTAATGTCTTTTAACAGAACAACAGCTCTTGGAAGTTGATGTATTTTAGTAAATTTTACAATAAATCGGTACAAATTCCATTCACTGCTAGAAACATAAAAAAAAGCATTTTCTTCCCCTTTATTATTTCGTCCGGCCGAACTTAAAGCCTGATAATGCGTCACGACATCCTTAAAAACTTTTCGGTCATTTACATTTTTAAAAAGTAAAATGTACATTTTTCTGAAAATATTCCGCGTATGCGAAATCAAAAAAGTATCATCAATATCCGAGATAATTCCAAGATTGCCTTTGTGCGGTCGTATAAAACTAGCATTAGAAGTAATCGTTTTGCCTTCATATTTTATACTTACTTCATATTCCATCCATCCAAAATGAATTTCTTTTTCAAGCGGAATACAAAACTTAAAATAACCGTCGTCCAGCGTTTTAGTATGGATTTCCTGATTGTTGCATTTTAGGTAAACATCAAAGTTTTGAATTGTTTTTATTCTAAACTGGTTAATAATCGAACGTGCATTTTTAATGTTTTTCTTCTGAAAATCATACTCATACGTTCGTTTAAAAACATGCCCCATTACAATTAATTCTTCTTCATTGGCATAACCTCGATATAATTGTAAAATTGGTTTCATTAATTGTGTACTTTTATATTGTACTGTAAATTAATTATTTTAATTGGTTTTTAAAAATAAATAAATTGAAAAAGAATATCATATTTGTTGTAAACCCTATTTCGGGCGATCTTGATAAGTCAGATTTGATCGAGGCTGTTCAGGAATTTGCAGCGACAAATCATTTTAATCTGGAAGTGTATGAAACTACCGGAAAAAATGATATAAAAGAAATACAAATGCTTTATAAGCAATATCAGCCAGAACGAATTATTGTTGCCGGCGGTGACGGAACTATTAAAATGGTTGCCGAAGCCATGGAAGAACACGATGTAATTATTGGGATTTTACCAGCTGGCTCTGCAAACGGACTTTCGGTCGATTTGAATTTGCCTTCGGGTATCGAAGAGAACTTAAAAATAGCCTTTTTACATCATTATATCGAAATGGATATGATTTGCATTAACGGTAAAAAAAGTATCCATTTAAGCGATCTTGGTTTGAATGCAAATCTGGTAAAAAACTATGAGGAAAGCGATGTACGCGGATTTTGGGGTTATGCACTTCAGGCTTTTACAACCTTAACAGAATCTGAAGAGCCTTTCGTAGCGACTATTTCGGCAAACAATAAAACAGTTGAACATGTGGCGCGAATGATTGTAGTTGCCAACTCGCAAAAATACGGAACAGGCGTAATTATAAATCCAAATGGTGCGATGAACGACGGAAAGTTTGAATTGGTGATTTTGAAAAGTTTGGATTTGCTTTTAATCGGGAAAATTATCACCGGAAATATGCCAATTGATTCTGAAGATATTGTAATTATTTCTACAGATAAAGCGGAAATAAAAACAAATTATCCGGTTCATTTTCAAATTGACGGAGAATATTGCGGAGCGCAGAAATCATTAGAAATTCATATTCTGCATAAACAAATGAAATTAGCAGTTCCTTAATCTTAAATAGATATGTCGCTCCGGTGGGCTTGAAGCATGAATGATTTTTTTTCTATAAATATTGCTTTTTTAACAGATTTTAAAAAGCTCTGGAAGAGGTAATATTTATAGAAAAATTAAATGTAAAAAGCTCCATAGGAGCGACCTGTTTATTTAAACGGATTACGTTCCTGCCATTCCGTTTTAGGTTCCAGATAGTTAAAAAAACGGGCAATATTATGATTAATCAAAGCATTGCTGTGCGTTATTAAACCGTACATTTTTACCGGTTTTGCCCCCACAGAACTTTTAATTTCAAGAGCTGTTCTGGCAAACACAATTTCTTTAAAACCTTTTTTAATAGAATAGGCAATCATGTCGTACAACATATTTAAGTACAACATTTTTTCGCGCTGAATGCTTTCGTCATAACCTAAAAAATAAGTATCCATAACCTTTCCGTTTTTTATCAATGTATTAAAACCAATTAGTTTTTCGTCTAAAAAATAGCCGTACAATAAGAAATCCTCTTTCATGATTTCCTTAAAAAAACTAAAATGATTTCTTGCCAGGAAAAAGGTGTTGAAAGGCGCATTTTTGGCTACATGAAAATATAAATCGTAAATAACATCTTCGTATTTTCGGATATCAGCCAATGACATTTGTTGTTTCTGAATTCCTTCAGATTTTTTGCGGGCGCGTTTGTATTGATCTCTGTACTTTTTTGAAAGCGCATCAATATAATCTTGTTCTGATTTCCAGTTTTCACTGATTTCAAAAAGCATATTGGGTTGTGTCGAAAACGTATAATTGTTTTTAAATTCGGCTTGCAGCGGTTCAATTTCTTTAGCAGTAAAATCTTTTATGCTGGTTATGTGAACTTTTTTTCCACTTGCTTTCAAATCTTTTTTAAGCTGATTAATGGCTTTATGCAGTGTTTTAATGGCTTTAGATTCTTTTACATTTTCATTAAATGCAAAAGCATTTTGGCCGGTAAGCATATTGTTTCCTATGAATAATACATGCGAAGCAAAATTTTTAAGAGCAAAGTTGCGCACAGAAGTCTTTAAACATTGATCACGTTCTCCAAAAGATTCTAATTTTTCGGCAAATAAAAATTGGGTTAAAACGATTCCAATAAGTTTGGTTTCTTTAAAAATGCCAATAAAATGGCAAACCATATTTACCGGGCAGGAATTTTCGAGGACTTCCAGGTATTCGCGTGTTAAAAAAATATTGTCTGAGGCCAGCAAATTCCATTCTGAAGGCAGTAATGACGTGCTGTTATAGATTTGAAAAGAATAAGTTGTATTCAAAAGTGTGAGCTAATTTCTTCAAAATTAGATAATATTTATAATAACCAGCTTTCTTTAAGTTATTATTAAGAAAAACCCGTTTGAGTTTTGGTTTCAAACGGGTTTCTAAATTTTTAATTTATGCATATGCACAGATAATGCCTCCCATAAAAGTAAGCGTAACAATCCAGTATCCTGCGTGAATAAAAATATATTTCCATGATTTTCTTTCAAATAAACCATTAACTCCTACTATAGGCAAAGCAAAAAACAGCCCCGAAATAAAACCGTGTAAAGCACCATGCTTAAATGTGCGGTAAGCTGTTCCATAATCGGCCATGAAAGCGGCAAATGATGGTTTTGCACTTGCAATTAAAGGCGGGCCTCCAACCATGCCAACGGCGCCGGATTGATGAATGGTTAACGACATCAATGTCATTGTAATCATTAGGGAGAAAATGTAAGTAAGCCCGAAAATTTTGAGCATACTTCCTTTTTTAAGATCTTCTTCAGTAAGATTACTTTCTCTCATCCAGATTGTTCCAAATACTTTTGGATGATACCAGGCAAAGCCAACCAGTAAGGTTACAACTGCTGCAGCTAATAATGCGTAAAAGTTAAATTCCATAATATTAGGTTTTTATAATTAGTTGTTTCAAAATTAATCAAAAAAGAATAACGCAGATGATATTTTAAAAGAAGGTTAAATCTTACATTTTTTATTTATCAACACTTTATCGACAAATGGTGCATTATATCTAGTAATTATATAATTTTGATGCAAGAAAAACATAGTCCCCCAAGTCTGGTTATGAAAAGCTTTACAACACTTTTTTTAGCGTTTGTTTTTTCTCTAAATATTTTTGCAGATACTGTTTCAGATAAAGAGAAAGACGTGCTGATTAAAATCTATCACGCGACGAATGGTTCGCAGTGGAAAATTAAATGGGATTTATCGTTGTCAGTTTCGACCTGGTATGGAGTTCATACCGAAAATGGAAAAGTAACAGCTCTAAATTTAGCCAATAATAATCTGCAGGGCGAATTGCCTGCAGAATTCGTTGATCTAATAAATTTAGTCACTGTAGATTTGCATAAAAACAGTTTAAAAGGAGAATTATCAGCAGAAATAGGGAAGTTGAATCAACTGCAGGTTCTGTGTTTGTCAGATAATGAAATTAAAGGTGCATTGCCCAATTCGCTTTATAAAATTTCAACTTTAAAAGTGCTTCTTTTAAATGGTAATAAATTTTCGGGTAATTTAAGTTCAGATATAATGAATTTAATTTTTTTACAAAACCTGAGTTTATTCAATAATAATTTTGAAGGAGAGATTCCGAAAGAATTAGAAAAATTATCTAATTTGTCTGAATTGAACCTTTCTTATAATAAATTTAAAGGCTCAGTATCGAGAAACCTGACCGTGCTGGATGCTTTAAATATGACGATGTTTGATAACAGTGGAAATCCATTTTTGTTGGACATAAACGAAGAAAGAAAAAATGAACCTATAACAATAAATTAATCGTGCTTATGAATGAATTTTACTCGTTGAAACAAGTTGATTAAATATATTTAGTTAATTGCGAAAAAGCCGTACTATTACGGCTTTTTTTTATTTCTAAATTGTATCAGGACTTTGAAATAATATTTAACTTTGTCTCAATAAATTTTGACTTAAGTTTTAAAGCAGTCAATTTTTTTTATAAATTAGATTCAATTCTAATTAAGTTGAGAACAAAATATTAACCTTTTTACTCTAAAATTATGACACTACAATATCAGGGTGAACAATACGGAAAGTCGACTACATTTACAATACGAATTATTGGAAACAATCTTTCTAAAAGCAGTTCTAATTACCAAATCGATTTATTGGTTGGCGATAAAAAACTGCCGGTTTTTACAACTGAAATTCATCAAAGTCTTTCAAATTGTTTAAAAGAAATTTACTTATTTAGAAAACATAACGGAATTAAATTCGACGAATCGTCAGAGAAAATAACTTCTCTTTATGTTCCTTATGATAAGGTTTTATACAACTACAATAAATTTGCTTTGTTTAGAGCATAAGTTTTTATTGAAAATATATTTTGAAGACTGTTCTTTTTTTGAGGACAGTCTTTTTTTTTTACTTTTTTTTATTCCTCATATTATTTAAACTTGCCAAAAAAATAATAGAAAAGCAGCGTAAAGTTGTACTATTGATTGTAAAATAAGTATGATGCCATTTAAAGGATGATGAGCTAATTCGTATTTTATAACTGGAGGAAGTGCATTCATTCCCAAAATAATTAAAACTAATAAAACATATTTAGTCCAGGTTATTTCAAATCGAATGAGTAATGCCAATATCAGAACTACTAAAATAGCTATGATGCCTGATTTTAACCCCGATTTTGATGAAAGTATTTCCGGTGAAATTAAAAAATTTATCAATCCAAGAAAAGCAGAGATAAAGATTAAATTTGATGATTTAATGTAATTTGGCTTTAAAGAAATTTTCATTTTGAGTTTTTTTGAAGCTTTATTTTACTTTGAAATTTTATTTTAAAAATGGATAGGCAATATTAGAATTTAAATAATTCTGCGTAGTCTATTTGTAATGCATCACAAACTTTTTCTAAAGTTGAAAGTGTTGCATTTGCATTTCCATTTTCTAATCGAGACATATTGCTTTTCTCAAAGTTGCACTTTGCAGCTAATTGCTGTTGAGAAATATTCTTCTGAATTCTAATTTCTTGAATTCGTTTTCCGACTTTTTGTTGTAGGGTTTGTTCCAAAATAAATTATCTTTTATGATAATTCAAATTTTGTTATATATTTGACTAAACAGGTTATCTTGTATGATAACTTTTATGTGTGTTTAGAATAATTTATTCGAAAAATGACTAATTATAAAAGTGATGAAAATATGGAAATGAATACTATTAAAAAATTAACAACGGAGTTTCTAAATACATTAAAATCAGCAGAAGATGAAAAAGGTTGTTATACTGCAGAAATCAAGTTATTGGATTACTACGAATTAGGCTGTGTTATAACAAATATGCTTAAACTTTGTGTTTTGGCATTAGAACATGATGAGCATAAAATTTCAGAAACAAGAAAAGATCAATCTATTAATGTTGCGCTTATGCTTGAAGTTGTTCTGCAGCTTATTCCTTTAGACGAATTTGAGTTTCTTAGTGAAATGAAACAAATGGCTGATGGGAAATCATAAAAAAAAAGGCTTCAGATTTTCTGAAGCCTTTTAAGTATTATAAAAACAGATGTTTTAAAAATTAGTATTTACTTTTTTAGAACGATCTGCAATGAATGAGATAAGCCATGTTACTTGTCCTTCTTTTACAAAGTACACTTTCTTTGTTTCTAAATTTGGAATAGCTTCCAGACATGAAAGAAGAATGTTGTTTGCTGATATTAAATATTTTTGTTCGTATGTGCTTAAAACTCTCGCTGCTTCTGAATTAGTTTTTGCCAGAGAGGTAAACTTACCGAAGTTATTTTTTAGAATTGCATCGTAATCGATAACGTCTTGAAGAGTTAAAGCAATATAATGTTCTTTTACATTTTCATTATAAAACAAAGTCGAAAATGCCCAAACAGCACCTCCTGATAAATATATTTTCTCTTTTTTAAATAAAAGAGGATTTTTTTCAAAAAGATCTTTTACTTTTTTACGAAGAACCGAGTTAAAATCAAAAGATTTTTCCTGGTAAGTCGACATATCATTTACCTGAGATGGATTTAAAACCGTTTTTTGTACAGCATCTGTAAGTGTCATTGTACCAAAATCCATTTCTAAAGGAATAAATTCTAATTTGTTGTCCTTCAGTTCGTCGATATAACCGCCTTTAGTAGTTTGTGCGCCAATATCTAGAAGAAAAGCATTAGCATAATCAACCGGAGGCATAGCGCCTTTTACTAGTGTTTTAGCTTCTTCGTTCACATTTAAAACTTCAACATCCTTATTAGTAAGCGAAGTGATTTTGTTTCTTAAAACATCAATATTGCGGGCAGATGCAAAAACAGGAGCTGCTACAATAAAGATATTTTCTTCGGGCATTTTATGTTCGGCTCTGATTTTCTTTAATTGATCAGAAACGGTAAGAGTAGCTCTGTTGATGTCTTCAAGGGTAAGTTCTCCGTTATTGGCAATATGATCAGCAAAAGGAATTCTTTCAGTCCAGAAAGAAAGAATTTTATAATCTGCTTTCTTAATGTTGTTTACATCTAGAACCGAAACTTTTATAGCTCTTCGTCCAATTTCAATTCCGGCATAAATACTTTTTTGAGAAAAGGAATTGATGGAGAAAAATAAATTTAAAAGAATAAAAAATAGAATCTGGGGGTTGTGTTTTTTAAGCATTGTAATTACGATTATATTATAATTTTAAATAAATTATTGATTTTTATCTTGTGTACGTAAATAAAATCAATCAAATATTGATCATTTTTGACGTGTGCCTGATTTTGTAAAAAAAAAGCTTCAGATTTCTCTGAAGCTTGTTTTTAGTAGCGGGAACAGGACTCGAACCTGTGACCTTCGGGTTATGAGCCCGACGAGCTGCCTACTGCTCTATCCCGCGATGTTTCGGGTGCAAAGATACACACTAAATACTGTTATGCAAAGAAATTAATGATTTATTTTTTTTAAATTCATTTTTAAATGTAACACTTTGGTTTATAGTCGATTGGTTTTTGGTTTAAATGGAGTTAGATTTTATATTCGAGTAATTCCAGATATGGATTCTTGTTTAAACCTAATAATTTACCAAAGGCAGGTTCAGTTTTGTAACCGTTTTGTTTGAGTTGTATGATTTCTAAACGGAAGTTTTCACCTTTTGATTCCAGAATTTTATATTCTATAATCATATGTCTGTAACCATTTTGGTTTTGAGTTGGAACATTCTGTCCAAAGATTTCTATTTCGAAAGTATCTATTTTAAAGTTTGCTGCTATAGATTCGCGTTCATCGATATTACTTTCCCAAATTTTAAATTCGGTTTCATTTTTAAAGGCAGAAGTGATTGTGTCAATAAATTCAGCTTTGTTTTTCCAACAGCAGATAATATCGAGATCGCTGTTTTCAATATCAATATTTATAGGAATTGTGCCGACTAAAATTGGATCAAATTCAGACAGCATTTCTAAAACCTTATTTCGGGTTAAGATTTTGTAAGCCTGAATTTGTCTCGGATTTCCAGTTTTTAAATATTCTATATTCGTAAAATCAATCATTAATCGGCGTAATTTTTTTCTTCTTTAATTTCCTGTTCCAGTCTTTTATTGATGTTGATTTTGGCATTTGTAAAAACAAAAATCGTTGTTTTGTATTCTCTGGCGTATTTATTTGTGATTTCGCCTGCTATAAAAGCCGACTGAAAAAACGGACTTGTTTCTTTAAATTCAGTGCTGTTTTCTTCAAATGTTTTAACCCGAATTAAGTTTTTGTAATATATAT
Organism: Flavobacterium sp. HSC-32F16; assembly: GCF_024171645.1. GTDB lineage: Bacteria > Bacteroidota > Bacteroidia > Flavobacteriales > Flavobacteriaceae > Flavobacterium. Next base: position 106,945 of record NZ_JALKAC010000008.1, read on the forward strand.
TTAAGTTGAACCAGTTTACATAATCGGCATTAAAAGAAACAGCTTTAATTCCTTTTTTGGTGTAAAAATTAATGGCGCCGGCTTGTCCGTAATTGTCACAAAGAACCAATGTATTTTCTGATTTTGGAAACAAAGCATAAACCGAATCCGTTTTTCGGGCCAGTTCTTTCCAGCCCAGCATATCGGCAAAATCCTGAGACAAATCGTGTTCTTTTCCATCTTCCCAGCGATGTGTTTCCAGTTTTTCGGCAACTAATTTTTCCGGACTTCTATTTGGGAAAGCCAGATAATACATCGGAACAAAAAACAAAAGAGGAAGGGCAATAAAAACAGGTTTTAAATACCGTTTCCATCCTGTTTTTAAAACATCTGAAAGAAAAACAGAACCAAAAGCAATATATACAGGATACAAACCGATGGCGTAATAGGCTTTGGCTTTAAAATATAAAAAGACCAATATGGTAAAGATTATCGAGGCAAAAAAGAACTTGAATTTTTCAAATGGTTTGTAAAATAATAAAGCATAAAATGAAGCAAGAATTACAAAGAGCGAACCTATAAAAAATAAAAACTGTTCTTTTAAAAAATCGGCACGGTTTACATTTACCAATTGTGTTTCGGCTAATTCTTTCATATGATGCACAATGGGAAATTGATTGTTGTACTGCCATAATAAGTTGGGTAAAATCAGGATCAATCCTAAAAATAAAGCGAAATACACATTTTTATCAGCTAATATTTTTCTTTGTTTAGAAAGAATAAGTGCTGGCAAAAGTCCGATAAGGAGAAAGAGAATATTGTATTTGTTTAGAAATCCAAAGGCAAAAACAACGGCTCCAATGTAGAGCCATTTTGTTTTTTTTGAAATAATATATTGTACCAAAATATAATAAAATGCCGTCCAGCACAAAACATCAAATGAGTTGGGCTGATACAACATGTTGATTCTTAAAAGAGATGAAAAAACGATACCCGCTGCGCCTAAAACCAAAGCGTAAAGATTTCCTTTTAAAAGTTCAATAGTTTTCCAGACAATTAAAAGTGTTAAAACGCCAAAAAGGGCAGGGAAGAACTTAACCCAGAAAACAGAATTTCCAAGTAACAAAATAATATAAGAAAACCATGAGGTAACGGGCGGAACCGATAAATAACCCCAGGCCAAATGATTTGCCTGATCGAGATGTAAATATTCATCGCGCTGCAAATCATATTCGGGACTTATTAAAACGTATTGCAGAACAAATTTTAGAATAATAAACCCAATTAAAATCAGTGTTCTTTTGTTCATGGAAATGTGGTTTGGTTGTAAATGGTTTTGTATAACGAATATAGGATTTATTTTGATTTGAAAAGGCTTGTAAGTTTTACCGCCAGAAAATAAAAAAGCTTCAGATTTCTCTGAAGCCAATTTATTAAAGTTTTATTTTTTTTAGAATTTAGGAAAGTTTATTCCTCTGCTGCGGTTTCAAATTCCATGTGATCAACTATTTCTTCATCTGCTTTTGCAGGTTTTGAAGCTTTTAATGCATTGAATCTTTCGAGCATTTCGGTTTCTTCTTCTTCACCGCTGAAATAAGGGAAAACATCCATAATTGGCGATTCAGAAATGGCAGGAATAGAATATTCTCCCATTGTGTTTTTCATTACATGAATTGTATTGTCGTAAGCTTCTCTCACGTCATTTGCCTGAATCAGCATATACATGTTTGATTTTCTTTCTTTGCCGCTTTCTTCATCATAAGCAATTAAAGAAACTTTTGATTTAAACCAGCGATCGGCATTTTCAAACGGGTGTATTTCGGCATAATTTGCCACTTTTATATTCGTGATTTTAAATTCTTCACTAATATAAGCCGCCATTTCTTCATTAATTCTTTTTTCGGCTTCTGTATAAGATACTGCATCTACCAAATAAGGTTCTGTTAAAACTTTTTGGCCTCCAGTTTCATCTGTTTTTCTATATTTTACTTTGCATTCGTACCAAATTGCGCTCATCTTTTCTATTTTTTAAGGATGCCAAAGATAGATTTTACAGCAAAATAAATCTGGTAAATAGTGAAATAGATATTCACAATTTATGTTTGTTTTGCGTAACGTGTTGATTGATTTTAGGTTAGTGTGTAATTAAAAAAGCCCCAGAAAAACTGAGGCTTTAATTTCCAAAAACATGATTTCTAAATTATGGTAAATTTAGGTCTTTAAAGCCTAAGACTTCGGTTGAGACTTCTCCTAACCATCCGCCTGCGGCACGATTTGAATTGTAAACTTTAATAAAGTCAATTCCTTTTAGTTTTACCGATTCGCCTTTTGTGTTTACCGCCCAGCTGATATCGATTTGAGCTTTTACATTATCATCACGCCAGTTGTCTGTATATCCCCACTCATAAGCCGGATTTGCCCAGTTTGAACCTGTTCCTGATTTGTCGTAAATATTAGATTTAAGGAAAGTTCCTTTTAAAGTAATAGTGTTTCCTTTCCATAAAGGATAGAAAGATTGTTTGTGAAACTGATTTTTTGCAATATATCCAGTTTGTCCCTGATTGTCTGTCCAACGAATGTAGTTAGGTTCGTTTGCGTTTGCCGGTTCAGTTTCTGGTTTGTAATATGTTATTTCGTAGTTTTTAATTGTAGTTTCTTTATTGTGCTCAGAACCTGCGATTTCAAACCATTCGTCATCCGATATTCCGTTTCCGTTTGCATCATAAGAAACCATTACAATTCCTGGCTCAGCCCAGTCATTAAATGCATTGCCCGAAACAATAAAATCGTTTCCGTCTTTATTTATAATAGTATGGTCGAAACCAAATAATACATAGCCTCCAAATCCGCCAAGACTTACCATGCCTCCAGTTGTTAAAGCCGTTTCTGCTTTTGCCCGTATTGTTTCGTCTGTATCTGCAGCAGTTGCAGCAGGCAGTGTATTTGTAAATTGTCCCGGAGCAGGGAAGAAATCAAAAACACGAGAAATTCTGTTTAAATAGGTTTTATCTGCAACCGTTAAAGTGAAATTTTTAGAAGTTTCGCCTACGCCGTTTTTAGCTCTAAATTCAACATTATAAGTTCCGGCATTAGCAAAAACATAAAATAAATCAGTAGTTGTGGCTACTTCCTGATCGTTTACAAGCCATTTATAAGTAGCGCCCGAAGCGTTTGCTGTTTTTGCTTCAACTTTAAACCACTGCATTTTATCAACAGCAAAACCTCCTGCTGGATTTGGTAAAGTAATTTCCGGAGCACTTGCGTTAATGCTGATGGTGCGTCCGTCTGCAAAAGTAAAAGTCATGATTCCGTTTGCTAATGAAACCGAAGTAATTTCAGCTGCATCTTTTCCTTTTTGACCAGATGCCGAAATTCCAGTATCGGTTCCGTCGATAATCCAGTTTCCGTTGGTGCTAATAGTAATTTTTGGAGCTTCACCTTTATCTCCGCTTTGTCCTTTAGCAGATGTTCCGGTATCAACACCATCGATCCACCAATTTCCGTTTTCTCCAATTTTTATGAAAGAAGAAGTGTTGCGAACCGTTAGTTTTGATCCGTCACTCATTGTAATAACATAACTTCCGTCTTTAGTTTCGTAGCTTACAACGTACAATCTTTTATTTAAAACATCAAGCAGGTTTTCGTATTGTGCCATTCTGTTTTTCAAGTCATTGACGTCGTTTTTAAGATCGTTAATATCGTCCTTATAACATCCTGACAGTAGCAGGACCACCGACAATGCTAGTAAAATTTTCTTCATTTTTTTTAATTTAAGGTTTATGGATTAATTATTGTTTTTTTAGTTTTAAAAGCAAAGTGAGCCGGAATATCTCCCGTAGTTACAGTAAATTTTACAGCGCCGTTTTTATCAATACAATACAATTTCCCGGGTGAAACATAATCTCCGGCATCTGTTACGTAAACATTTAAAGAAACTGGATCGACTGCAATTCCGTAAGGCATTACAATTTCATCGCTTACAGCTTTTGGCAGATAACTTTCAGAGAGTAAAGTTTCGGTTTTAACATCAATCATCGAATAATTAATGATCGATTCGCCAGTTGTAAAACTAAATTCAGATCCAATTATATAGGCTTTGTTTCCGGCAATTGTGATATTTGAACAGGAAATATCAAAGGTTTTTTTGATATTATCGGTTTTGGTGTCAATTACAAATAATTTAGGACGAATATTAAAATAATCGCCTCTAGAGCTTACATACAAATCTCCATCTTCATCAGCTTCAATTCTGTGAAGATTTATGGCAACTTCTATATCTTTAATTTTTGTAAAAGTTTTTAAGTCGATTACCGAAACGGTTTTTTCATAATCAGGCGGGCTGTATCCTCCTGAATTGGCAACATACAGTTTATCGCCCACAATTGCCATTTCTTCTGGCTGACGGCCTACTTTTAAGGTTCTTGTAACAGCAAGAGAAGTGGTGTCGATCTCGGCAACAAAACCATTTGTAGAGCTATCGCCCAATTGTACATCGCCGTCATAAGCGCTTAAATATGCTTTTCCGTTGGCAAAAGTTATGTAACGGCAATTTTTAGCATCAATTACTTTAAGACGTTTTGCGGTAACGACATCTACAACTTCAACTTTGTTAGAATTGTTGATTACTGTATAAAGTTTAGAACCGTAAATGCCAATATCGTTTCCAACATCGCCTAAGCCTAAAGTTGCATCAGGATTTGCTTGTCCGTACACATTGCGTTTGTAAACTCCGGTTCCGTAATCGTAATAATCTAACGAAGCTTTGTTCATGTTCATATTACCTTCGTTAAGAAGATAAAAACCTTCTACAGTTGTAACAGTTTCCGGAGGTAAAACCACCACTTCTTCGGGAATAATAGAATCTTCTTCCTGACATCCCTGAAAGGCAATTGCTGTAAGTGCGAGTAAAAGCCAAAATTTGAAATTTGTTTTCATTGTTGAGATTTAGTTGTTGATGCTGTTTTGTTTTAAAAACTTAGTGACATGCTTAATCGGTAATTTCTTCCCGGCATTGGGAAATTAAGCACGACATCATAATATTGATTGAATAAATTATTTACTTCACCGCTTATTTTTACAGGAAGTTTTGCCATTTTTCCATTCCAGATAAGGGCCATATCGCTCGTGTACCAAGGCTTGACATAATTGACAAGGATATTGGCTTTCTGGCTGTATCTTTCGCCTGTATAAATAAAGCTGTAGTTTAAATTCCAGTTTTTCCAATTAACAGAAGAAGTTAAAGTACCGCTGTTTTTGGGCGTGTAAGGAATTTGATCTCCATATGTCGTGCCTTTTGCCGTAATATCAATTGCCTGCTGATAAGTGTAACTAAGACCTAAGTCTAAAAAGATTTGTTCAGGAAGTTTAAAAACGAAATTGGTGTTGATTTCTAAACCGCGAATATCCACTTCTCCTAAATTCATCATCGTCCATCTAAAAAGATTGGCAGAGGGCATTGCCACGATTTTGTCTTTTACACGGTTGTAGTAAACATCGGCCTGAAAAGAGGCTGATTGCAGGAACTTTTTGGGTTCAACAACATACGTCGTTCCAAAATCGTACTGCGTTGTAAATTCTGGACGTAAAAAACTGTTTCCAATAAAAGTATAATACAAATCATTGAATGTAGGCATTCGGAAGGATTCTTTGTAAAACGCCCTGATCCTGAATTTTTTTACATCAAATGGCTGAAAAGAAGCGGATAAAACCGGACAAAAAACCTGCTGATTGTCGCCCTGCTGATAATATTTGACTTGTTCATCGACATAAGCTCCCAGTAAATTTGCCTGAATATCCAGACGTTCCCAATGCATTTCGCTTGAAATTACGCCCAGATAAGAATATCGGACAGGATAGGGAAAACGGTATAAATTGGCATCGAGTGTGTTTATGGAAAAATCGGCGGCGAGAGACATTTTCCACCAGTCTTTTATATTGTAGAGATTGACAATCGAAGCGTAAAATTCGTTTTGGTAATATTTATTGTCTAATGCGCCTTCGACAGTTTTATATTCCGGATCAACGTAACGACTGTAATCCCGGCTGAATTTTACATTTGCCAGCATTTCGTGTTTTTCGAAAAGTGAGTTTTGTACCGAAGCATGAATGAAGAAATTCCGATCCCATTGACGTTGTGTATATTCATATCGATTGGCCAAAATAGCGCCCGGAAGGCCTCTTTCTGAATCGTAATAATAAGCTTTAAGATTGGCTTGTCCGTTGGTGCCAAATTTTGTGTTTAAGTTGAACTCGGCGCGAAGAGCGGTTATATCTCCGTTTTGACGAACAGCTGTCGTGTCGTAACCGTCTTTTTTCTGATACCTGTATTTGTATTTTCCATCGGCTTTCATCCATTCAATATTCGATGAAAGGGCTATTTTAGAAGTTATTTTTTGCTGATAAAGTACAGAAGGATTTACTAAACCGAAAGATCCGGTTTTAAAAGAAACCCGGACATTTGCATTTTTACCTGATTCAAAAACAGGAACTTTTGATTTTAGAAATAAAGTATTGGAAGAGAAAAAACCGCGTGCCGGCTGAAAAATAGTTGATTTTTGACCATTGTAAAGTTCGATGGCTTCAATATTATCAAGAGAATATTTTCCTAAATCGACTTGTCCGTTTTGAGCATTTCCAACCGTCATTCCATCGTAAAAAACGGCTGTATGTGCGCTTCCTAAACTGCGGACATTGATGGTTTTTAAACCGCCAATTCCGCCGTAATCTTTCAATTGTACACCCGAAAAATAACGAACAGCATCGGCAACAGAAAGGCTGTTGAGGTTTTCAAGCTGCTTGCCGGATAAAATCTGAACAGGCATAGGTGACTCTATCCTGAACTCGCGTTTGCTTGCGGTTAGAATAACTTCGTTTAACGGAAGTGGTTTTAAAGAATCCTGTTCTTTAGCTTTGGGATTGTTTTGTGCAAAAATTGGATTTGTAGCTAAAATCCAAAGCAAAAAACATAATCCACAATGTATTAGGCTTAAAAACCTTTGTTTACATACGTGCATAACAAAATAGTCTATTTGTAACAAATAGTTTTAAACGGAAAAATCGAAATCAAATGTTAGTTTGATATTGTGTCTGTTTCAAAGCTTTGGTCCGCGAAAGCCTGAATTTATATGCAGTGGCAGGTCTCCTGACTTATTCCCATTTTGAGCCGCCTTCCCACATTTTATAAAAAATGCAGTGGCAAAAGATTAGATTTTTGAAAGCTGATAAAAGCTTCTTTATCTGTCAAAATGTTGCATGGAACTTACAGTAACGGGCTTGTTCAGGATTTGCACCTGATTCCCTCTTCGTTAGCTGCACTCGAAAAATTGCAGCTAAACCATTGCGGGTGCAAAGGTAGATAAACTATGTTTGGTTATGATGATGTTTTTGAAAAAAAATAGTCTGCGGTTTTATTGGAAATAAAAAAAGCTCCAGATTTCTCTGAAGCTTTGTGTTTTGTAGTCCGTGGGGGAATCGAACCCCCCTTACCAGGATGAAAACCTGGCGTCCTAACCGATAGACGAACGGACCTGTTTTGCTATTGCGGGTGCAAAAATGCAACTATTTTTGGAATGTGCAAAGAGTTTTAAAAAAAACTTTTTTTAATAATTCTGAGAAAAGATCACTTTTGATTATGGTTTTTCTTTAATAAATATAATTAATGAATTTGTATTTATTTGATAGATAATTTGTTGTTTAATTTTAGGAGAGCTGATGAAGAAAATTTTATTGATTGTTTTTTGAGAAAAAATAATTTTAAAAAAAAGTGAAAAAATATTCTTTTGAGGTAATATTCTTGCATGCTTTCTTCTGTATTAAAAAAAGCTCCAGAGATTTTTCGTTTCTCTGGAGCTTTGCTTATTAGATTATTTAGATCTATATCGAGTATAAATGCTGCATTGTTAAGTTTTAGAAAAAGAAATAACCAACAGATATTTGAAATACTCCGTTTTTATTTTTGCTCGAAGAATTATCTATATCATTAATATCTGATAATCCCAAGTTATATCTTGCTCCAAAATTAAGTCCGTTTTCAAGTTTATAGCCTACGCCAAAATTAACTCCAAAATCAACCGTTTTAAACGCATCTTTTACATCGATTTTCTCATTTTTAGCAGAAAGTAAAAAACCTATTTGCGGTCCGGCTTCAACACTCAATCCTTTTGTTACATAATATTTTGCCATTAAAGGAATGTTCAAATAATTTAGAGCAACTATATCATTATTGAAAGTATATCCCTGACGAGAATATATTACCTCGGGTTGAAAGGAAAATTTTTCAGATAATGGAATTTCAGATACAACTCCTAAATTGTATGATGTTACATAATTAATACTTTCGGTATTGTCCCCGCTGACAGTTGAGAAGTTTAAACCTCCCTTAACACCAAATTTAATTTCTTGAGCATTAACATTTGTAAATCCCAAAACTGTAAAAACAGCTAACACTAAAATTTTTTTCATAAAAATTGATTTGAATTATTTGAGCCCAAAATTCAGATAAGAAAAATTAGAAAAGGTTTCAAAAGCTTAAAAATGGATAAATCGGTACTTATTTATTGGAATTTCTGTACTCATTTGGAGTCTGCCCGGTAACTTTTTTAAAAGCTTTGTAAAAAGTGGTTTTAGAAGTAAATCCAGATTCCAGCCCTATAGTCAGTAAATTGTAATTTTCGTAGTCAGAATTGGAAATCATTTCCTTAACAGCTTCAACCCGATATTGATTAATGTAATTGGCAAAATTATCTCCCGTAATAGTATTTACAATTTGTGAAACATAACCAGAACTTATGCCCAATTCTTCGGCAATTTTTTCTCTGCTCAATGTGCTGTCTGTATAAATGTGCTGTTCTTTACAGAGAAGTTCGAGTTTCTGAAAATAAAGATTATCAGCTGTTATGGATTCTTTATATTCTTCTTGTATGTTATTTTCTACAATGTGCAGATTTGTATTCGAAATGGCTAAATCATTATTTAAAAAATTGTAAACCGCAGCTTTGTCTTTGGCTAATTTGTATTTGAAAATCCCAACATAAGTAGTCCAATGAATTAAGAATGTTCCAAATAATGCCACAATCTTCATGGTGAACGAAACATCGTACTGAAAAAATATCGCAATAAGAACCACAATAACCCATGAAAATAATAAAGTTGAAACAATAGACCATAAAATTATAAGCCATCTTTTTTCATTAATATCTTCAGAATATTTAATGAAGCTGAATGAATAAATTAATAAGGAAGGAATAAAAGTAAAGGCCAGAAAAAATTCAATCTGACTGAGTGTATCAATTACAGCCAGGCCTGAATCAGGAATTTTATATAAACCTGCTATAATATCAAGATCGCAAGTAATATTAAGGATTGCAGAATAGGCAAATGGAAAAAATAATAGGTATAGTATTTTTTTGCTTTTAATCTTGCTGTTTACTTTGTTTACAATAAAGAAAAAAACAAAAACAGGAAGCAGAAATGCCCATTCGACATCATCAATAAAACGAAGAAACGGAAAAGAATGATATGCTTCTGCTATTTCAAAAACAAGGTTCAATAAAAGTATTGAAAGTGTAAAAATGGCACTTGCTAAGAATTTGTTTGAAGTGCTGTTAAATAATGGTGATTTTAAAATAATGAAACCTAAAACGATTCCCTGAAAGATTGCAATATTTAGAAATGTTATATAAATCAAAGTCAAATATTAAAATTGTTCTTAAAAATTTTACTGTAAATATTGTAGTCAAATCTATACTTCTCAACGTTAAATAATTGCTGATTTGTTCTGAATTTGCGGAGCGAATTTATATTATCTCTGAGAATTTTCTTAAGGGATTAAGAAATGATTAACTAAAATGATTTTTTGATTAACTGAAGCGAGGTATTCTTTTAAATCCTAATGATGCGGCGGTTTTTACGAACAGAAATAGTAATAAATAAGGTGCGGATTTATTCAATCTTAAGGTTTTGAAACCTCAGTCATTTTTGGCTCTCATATTTTTGGCGAATGATAATCAACTTAATCATCTCAACTTTATATGAAATTAAATCGACTCTTGTTTACTACTGCAATTTTATCTGCAGTATCGGTACAATCGCAAACCACTCCAAAAAAGAACCAGCTCGAATTTTCAGTAGGAAATAATTTTGGCTATTTAAAAAATCTTGAATTTGCTCCGGTGGCAATGTATGAGTATGAAGGTTTGGTGTATAAATTAAACTATACCCACACGAGTAAAAAAGAAAATTTGTTTGAAGTAAAGATGGATTATCTTTCATCAGAACTTAAAACAGATAAGCTTTCTAATCTCAACACAGATTATGCAAAAGCAGGGTTGGGTTTTTCTTATCTGAAACAGATTTATAATAAAGATAAATTTGCGGTGTATTTAGGACTTCAATCGCAAACTAATATTTCTATTTATCGTAATCCTAATACTTCCAGTTTTAATAATGAGGATTATTATACTTTGCATCAGGAATTCGGAATCGCAGGCAGATTAAGCTATCAGTTAAACGACAAACAATATTTATCTTCAAAATTAACCCTTCCTGCAGCCTTGCTGAGAGTTACCAACGCTGAGGGTAAGTTTTATGCATTAGACAATTATCAAAGTATTTTATGGAATATTGAATATGGTTACAAGCTTTCTAATCATTTTGAGGTAAAGGCAGCGTATAATTTTAATTATGCAAGACTTCAAGTGCCAAGTGCTTATAGAGAATTACAGCATCAGTTGAATCTTGGTATTAACTATAAATTTTAATCATGAAACCAATTAAATCTTTAAGTTGTTTTTTTGCAGTTAGCTTTTTTCTTTTATTTATTTCATGTGCTGATATGTTAATGGGAGATGAAGGAAAATACGATGAAGACATCTATTTAAATTATAAAACAAAAACAGAATTAGAACTGCCTTTTGAAGATGAATGGTACATAGTTGCGGGAGGAAAATCGTTGGAATTAAACCATCATTTTGCGCCTATTCGCCACCAAAGATATGCGCTGGATATTGTTCATGTAAAAAACAGAAGAGGAAATACGGGAGACGGAACTAAAAATGAAGATTATTATTGTTTTGGTAAACGTTTAAATGCTCCTGGAGACGGAAAGATAATAGCTGTTGAGAATGCTGTCGAGGATAATGTTCCAGGAATTAAAAACACGAAACAATCGTTAGGGAATTATATTATTATTGACCACTTGAATGGAGAGTTTTCTTTTATGCTTCATTTAAAAAAGAACTCTATAATAGTAGCTGCAGGAGATACTGTGGAGAGAGGGCAACAGGTAGGTCTGGCTGGAAACAGTGGTTATTCTACAGGGCCGCATTTGCATTATCACCTGCAGACAACTTCATCTCTTGCAACAGGTGTTGGGCTTCCTGTACAATTTTTAAATTATTATGCTAACGATATTTTTACAGAAAGGGGAGAACCCGTTACTTCTCAAATAGTAAGAAAAAATTAAAACAAAACGTAGTTTAATCTAACACGAAAAGCTTCAGAGGAATCTGAAGCCTTGTTTTAACAGCGGGAAGCATTAAAATATTTAAGCAGATTATCCTGGATTATTAAAGCATTCGCATCTTAATTTTTCTCTGTTTTGTTGGCATAATCACTCATGTAAGTGCAAAAAAGCATCAATCAAATGTAAAGTCTGTTTGAAAGTTTAAATTGAAAAAATTATATATTTGACTAAATAATGTGCAAAATTTACCACACATATCTACCCAAATTGAAATTGCTTTATGTAGTTTTAACGGTCAGTCCTTGATGACAAAAACTGATAATCAGAAACGAACAATAAATCATGAAGAAAGAATTTCCAACTATAAAAACCGAAAGACTTTTACTGCGGCAATTTGCTGATAGTGATCTTGAAAATGTTTTCCAAGGACTTTCAAATCCAGAAGTTATTAAATATTACGGAGTGAGTTTTCAAACACTGGAAGCAACTAAAGAACAAATGCTGTTTTTTGCTGACCTTGAAAAAAACGATACAGGAATTTGGTTTGCTATTTGCTCCGCCGATAATAAAACATTCTTTGGAGCGGGTGGATTAAATAATTTAAGTAAGGAACATAAAAAAGCAGAAATTGGTTTTTGGTTAATTCCAAATTTTTGGGGACGTGGAATTATAAAAGAAGCAATCCCTTTAATTTGTAATTATGGGTTTGGCGATTTAGAACTTAAGAGAATTGAAGCATTTGTTGAGTCGGAAAATAAGAATTGTAAAAACGTAATGGTTAAACTTGACTTTCAATATGAAGGAACTATGAAAGACTGTGAAATTAAAAATAACAAGTTTATAAGTCTTGATATTTATGCTAAAATAAAAGATAATTTAATAAAGGCTGAGTAAGAAATTAAGTAAAGCATTAAAGAAATATGAAGCTTTACTAAGCAGCGGTAAGAATTCAAATAGCTAACCAGATTATTGAGGGTTATTCCAATATTATAGATTACGCATTTTAATCTTAAAAGGTTATGATAATTCTGATAAATACTTTAGAATTAAAAACTGAATTTGTATATTGTTCTGCTATAATTAATTATGCCATGCCTATATCCTAAAACGTTTTTAAGTTCATTTTTAATAGAAATCATCTAGATTATGAAAAAATCATTAATGCTCTTTATTGCATTCTTAGCTCTTACAGCGTGTTCAAAACATCAAAAGAAAAAAAATATTGCTATCACAGGAATAGATTCGACATTGCGGCCTGGAAATGATTTCTTTAAATATGTAAATGGCAAATGGTATGATTCTGTATCAATACCTGCATCTCAAGCTGGAGTTGGTGCTTATATGTTTATGAATTTTCCGCAACGTCTGCGTCTGCAGGGAATATTAGACAGCATTTCGCAAAGCAAAAATCCAGCAGGAAGTATTGCGCAAAAAGTAGGAGACTTTTATGCATCAGGTATGGATACTGCAGCCATTGATAAACGCGGTTATGAACCTATCAAACCCCTGCTTGCCAAAATTGAAGCAATCAGCGATTTGCCATCCTTGCTCCACTTTGTAGTTAATGAAGAAAAAGCAGGAAATTCTTCTATTATAGCTTTTGGAGTTTCACCCGATCAAAAAAACAGCGGTATGAATATTGCCGAAATCTATCAAACGGGTATCGGTTTGCCTGACAGGGATTATTATTTCAAATCAGATTCATCAACTGCTGCTATACAGGCAGCATACAAAAAATACCTTGCTGCATTATTTAAGCAAACAGGAAGCAATGCCGAAGAGGCTAAAAAGAATGCTGATTTAGTTTATGATATTGACAAGCAAATCGCCGCTGCTCATAAAACAAAAGTTGAACTTCGAGATGTGCAGGCAAATTACAACAAAATCGCTGTGACAGATCTTGTAAAAAGACATTCGAATATAGACTGGACTACTTTTTTAAAAAAATTAGGTGCTAAAACTGATTCTATTAATGTATCTCAGCCGGCCTATTATGATAACCTTAATAAGCTTTTAAAAAACATCCCCATTAATAATTGGAAAATTTACCTGAAAGCAAATTCTTTAGAAAGATATGCAGATGATTTAAGTAAACCTTTTGTAGATGCTGCATTTGAATATGCGAAAGTGCTTTCTGGTCAAGCTGTTCAAAAATCACGTGGCGAAATAATGGCTAATGCAGTTGATACTTACCTGGGTGAAGCATTGGGTGAATTGTATGTAAAGAAATATTTTTCAGAAGATGCCAAAAAACGAATGTTGGTTCTCGTAAATAATTTACAAAAAGCCTATGCCAAAAGAATTGATAATTTGGATTGGATGAGTCCTGTTACAAAACAAAAGGCTAAAGAAAAATTGTTTGCCATTACCAAGAAAATAGGATATCCAGATAAATGGAGGGATTACAGTAATGTACAAATAGGCAGAAATACCTATTTTGAAAATATGGTTTCGGCTGCTACAGCTGCATATCAATTTCAATTGGCAAAATTGGGCAAACCAGTCGATAAATCAGAATGGTATACCACAACTCCAACAGTTACCGCATATAATAATCCTACTGCAAATGAAATTGTTTTTCCTGCAGGTATTTTACAAGCCCCATATTTTGATAATAATGCAGATGATGCACTTAACTATGGAGGTATCGGAATGGTTATAGGTCACGAAATAACGCATACTTTTGATGATCAGGGTGCTCAATATGATAAAAATGGAAACCTAAAAAACTGGTGGACAAAAGAAGATTATGCACAGTTTAAATCAAGAATACAACAGGTTATCGATTTGTATAGTACCTATACCGTTTTAGGAGATTTACATATTAATGGCGCAATGACAGTTGGCGAAAACACGGCAGATATTGCAGGAATAGCAGTTGCCTATGATGCTTTTAAAATGACTGAACAAGGAAAAGGAAATACAAAAATTGACGGTTTTACCCCAGACCAGCGCTTCTTTATTTCGATAGCTAAAATATGGAGAGTAAAAATGAAAGACGAATTCCTGCGTTTGTGGATTAATAATAATCCGCATTCTCCGCCAAACTGGCGCGTTAATGGTCCTCTAATGAATACGACACCTTTTTACAATGCATTTAATGTAAAACCTGGAGATAAAATGTTTTTGGCAGAGAAAGACAGAATAACGATTTGGTAATAATCTCGTTTCTGGAAATATTTAAAGTTTGTACTTTTGCCATTATGAATGATAACTTTATAAATGAATACTTTGGCATAGGAATTCAAAATGGGAAAACACCTGAAAATTTAGGGGTTTTATGGCGATCGGCTCAAAATATGGGTGCTACTTTTATATTTACCATTGGTAATCGATATGCGAAACAAGCATGTGATACTCATGATGCAGTAAAAGCAATTCCTTATTTTCATTATGAAACTTTTGAGGCTTTCTTTGAAAATTTACCTAAAGGCGCCAGATTGGTTGGTGTAGAATTGGCAGAAAAATCTTCTGATTTAGAAACTTTTGAACATCCAAGAAGATGTGTTTATTTATTAGGAGCAGAAGATCATGGATTGTCTAAAAAAGCAATGGATAAATGTCATCATTTGGTGAAATTTAAATCAGAAAAAAGTCTAAACGTGGCCGTGGCAGGAACTATTATTATGTATGACAGAAATTTGTCAAAACCACGTTCTTAAAACAAAAAGCTTCAGAGAAATCTGAAGCTTTTTTTATTTATTCTATGTGTGATACTAAACTCAAATTTTACTTGAATTAATATCGTTTTATAAAGTTTATTTATCCTTTAATAATTTCTCTAAAACCTTAATATGTTCGTCTTTGGTTTTCAAAAGTTCCGAATTTAAACGTTTAATTTCCTCTAAAGCTTCTATCCATTTTTCTATTGGATTTATATTGAAAGTTGGATAATAGTTGTAACCATTAGATTGGTCGTTAAAAGTATTTGAAATAATATTAATTGCCTGTTCCTCATCAAAATTCTGAAAAGCTTCAACAGGAATTCTCAATGAATTAGAAATTTGTTTAAGCAGATTATCTTCAATAACATCTTTCTGCTCCAGCAAAGAAATTTTCTTTTGATTCCAGTCTTCCCCCAAATCATAAGCCAGTGCTTCCTGTTTGATACCAAGCATTTCTCTAAAGCGTTTTACATTTCTTCCCTGATGAATTTTCTGTTCCATAAATGAGGTTTAGTTTTCTGAGGCTTAAAGATAAAGCCATTCAGATTAAAAAGACTGAATTTCAAAGATAAAAAAATATCCCATAAATATTCCTTTTGTCAGATATTATATCCAAATCCGGAATGATTTGGCAAATCCGAATAATGGGCTTAATTTAGTGCCAAACCTGCTGTAATAGTGGGATATTAGTTGCTTGCTTAGAAAAACCTAATAATATATGAAACACTTTTTTTTATCCATTATTTTTTGCTTTATAGGAAACATTGCTCTTGGGCAAAATGGTCCAAAAGAAATATCTCCGGAAATTTTTAAAAAAATAAAAGCAGAAGTAGAAGCCCAAATCCCTAAGCTAAACTAAAGCTTGCAAAACAAGAATTAAATCCTGACGAAATAGAATTCAAAATAGATACTTTCCGAATAGAGACAATAGCTTCTAAACGAATGGATATTGATTATTCAACAGCAGGAATGAATATAACAGTTGATGAATTGACTACTGGTTATGACAAGTTACTAAATAAGTATTATAATAAACTTATGAAATCACTAAAGCCCGAAGACAAGAAGGTTCTTATAACAGCGCAAAAAGCCTGGTTAGCTTTTCGTGATGCCGAAATTAAGCTAATTGGAACAATGACAGAAGATCAATATTCTGGAGGCGGGACAATGCAGTCCAATATACGAATGGGTCAATATTCCTCTTTAGTAGTCAAAAGAGCGATTGATATTTTTCATTATTATAATGGAATTCTTAAAGATTGATAAACCTAGTAGGGGGAGCTGTAGTTAAATTTTTTATTTTCTCTTTTCCAATCTGAGTATAACATTTCGATCTTTTGACTGATAATATTTTAATCTGACATAGACGTTTTCATCTATCACACCTCCTTTTGATTTAGCGTTATTGTATCCAAAGTCAGTTAAATCAAAATCTGAAAATTTGAATTTTACATTTCTAACATTGAAGCTTTCACTATCATGTCCTGATGATGGCATTCCATGAAAGTCAGTCACATAACCTTCTATTGATTTTAAGCCAGTGTTCAAAATGCTGTAGGTTCTGTATATCTTTATTGTTTGTATAATGACGAGAAAGGCAAAAATGATAATTGAAGTATATTTGATTATTTGCGCTTTTGTAGTATCTAAGCTTTTGCTTTGCGATAAAAGATTCTGAATCAAATTCCCTTCCTTATCTTCATCTTCATCTTCATCTTCATCTTCATCATTTCGGAGTCTATTAACTGCTATCCAGTATAAAAATACTGGTATAGTTATGAACCATGATTTTTGTATGACTTCCAAAACTCCGAAATCGTATATAATATCAAATTGTTTCATTAAGCTTAATTTAAAATTTTTCCCTTGAGCGCGAACCGATAGCGCAGATTTGCAACTGTGCCCGCAAAGATAATCAGAAACGTAGAAAGAAAAAAAGCTCCAGATTTCTCTGAAGCCTTTATTTAGTAGCCCTAACGGGATAATTTTCGAACCATTTTATTGATGATTTAAAAAAAAATGAGGTATTTAGTAAATGAGTATTAGAAAAATAACTTACCTGTAAGTTCTTCAAATTTACATAATACCTTTATGCTTTATTTTTTTTGTTCATTTTTTTCCTTTAATCTTTTCGCATTTTTAAGACTATTATTAAGCATCCACTCAATCTGACCATTGACACTACGAAATTCATCATTAGCCCATTTTTCAATTGCTTTCATCGTTTCTGAATCAATTCTTAATGCAAATGACTTTTTTTCAGACATCTTTTATTGATTTAAAGTACCGGTATTTATTACAGGTTTAGTTTCACTATCGCCACAAAGTACTACCATTAAGTTGCTTACCATTGTAGCCTTTTTATCTTCATCAAAATCTATAACTTCTTTATCTGCTAATAGTTTTAAAGCACTTTCAACCATGCCTACGGCGCCTTCTACAATTTTATGACGTGCAGCAACAACAGCCGACGCTTGTTGTCGTCTTAACATCGAATGAGCAATTTCAGGGGCATAGGCTAGATATGCAATCCTAGACTCTATAACTTCTATTCCTGCAATTTCTAATCGTTGCATAACTTCATGTTCAAGTGCCTGGTTAACGTCATCAAAATTAGTACTTAATGTTACGGTTGCTCTTTCATCTTCAAAATGATCGTATGGGAAAGAACCTGCAAGTTTTCGAACAGCTGAATCCGTTTGAATTCTAATGAATGTCTCATAGTTGTCAACTTCAAACGTGGACTTAAATGTATCTGTAACTTTCCAAACTAATATAACACTAATTAAAATAGGATTCCCCATTTTATCATTAACCTTAATTTTTTCGCTTTCAAAGTTTCTTGCACGCAAAGATAAACTAGTTTTATTATAAAGTGGGTTTACCCAAAACAAACCACTTTGTTTAATACTTCCTTTATAATCTCCAAACAGTAATAGAACATTTGAGCTATTAGGGCCTATTACAATAAAACCCTTTATTAAAAGAACAGACACGAGAAGTGAAATCACTGCTAATATCATGCTGTTTGTGATAAAGCCGTAAAGCGTTATTGCTATTGAAAGTAATAGAATTACAACAACTAAATAGCCATTGAAGGGTATTAAAACTTTTTCTGTTTTCATAATGAGTAATATTTAAATGATATTAAATTGATATCATAAAGATATATATTATTTTAATGTGAAAACATTTTTTTACTTTATAAATTTAAAATAAATGGTAGAATTCAAATACAAATAATCCTGATTATACAGATTTGCAATTTGTGTTCTTAAAAAATTAAAAAATACTTATAACAAACAAAAGCTTCAGATTTCTCTAAAGCTTTTTTTTCAATTGACCTAACGGGACTCGAACCAATTTTCCTAGAAATACAGGCTTTTTATATTTGATAAGAAATATTATAAGATTTTCGAATCATAAAAAAAGCCTGAGAAATCTAGATTTCTCCCGCTCTTCGAAGAATTCAATGGAGGCGCTATGCGACTGTCATTGTCTTCGCCTCGCTGATTGAAGAATGCAATGGAAAGGCTGTGCGAATGTCTCTGACTTCGCACCCACAATCTAAATCAAATATTTTTAGAAATTTTATTATAAACAAAAAAAAGCTCCAGATTTCTCTGAAGCTTTTACTTAGTAGCGGGAAGCATTCAAATATCTAACCGCTTTATTTATGATTTTTATAAAATTGTTTCTTGAATTTGTATTTTGAAAGAATAATTAATTTTTCCATTTTTTTATTTCTGACCATTCTTTTGGTGTAATATCATATGACGGGGCACCATCACTATTTTTATATTCATCATAGTAAACACCTTTCATGCCATCATTTTTCTTTACATCTATAAAAAAAGTTCCTTTTTTGAATTCAGGAATCTCTAATTCAAAACTTATGTGATCATTCCTGTCAAAATTCCCTACATAAATCATCATTTTGTCTACGTCTCTTACTTTGTAAGTGTAAACAGAATCTTTTGTATACATTTTTTTTCCTTTCCAAGTGTCATCACTAGCATCAATTATATTTTTATAAATAGTAAGTTTAAAATATGTGATGCCTAAACTGTCCTTGATAGTAGACTTGGGTATAAAAAAACAATTATTAATACTTAATGGTGTAGTCGGACTCAGTATCAATTCATCACTGCCCTCTAAAATTATTTTTATTCCTCTTTCAGAATAACAGCTTTGATCGCCAGGCTGGGCGTTTAATGAATAAAAAGAAAATAATAAGGCGATAAATATTGTTATTGTTTTTATCATTGAAATGTTGTTTGTTGCAATCATTGGTTAATACTTTTTTCGATTTTTTGATGCACGTTAATTCCTAATGCGTTATAATATTCTATTAAATCCATTGTACCAAGAGGTGAAGCTGTGTTGTTTTTGAGACTAAATATTTCTATTTCTTTATTTATCTTTTTTGATTCAATTAAAGAACTCTCCTTTTTGTATGCAGCAATATCATGTAAGTTGTAGGTAATTTGGTAGCGAAATGTGTCATTTTTATCAATTAAATGAATGCCATTGTAAGATAAAATGTTTGAAATGGCTACATATTGTTTCAGATAATTTTGTAAAGCGGGCATACTTGTTATCATCTTTAATTTTTGACAACTTGTTACTATCGTATCATTGTTATCAAAATTATCAAATAATTCGCCATTATTAATTCTTATTAGATCAGAGTTAGCTAAAGCGCTAATTTCTTTTTGGTTACGTTTGTAAATATTATTTTTTATCAATCCATTTTTGAGTTTTTCTTTAAAATCACGATAAGTGTTTGAGTATGAATTGGGAGAGTCACAATGGATATATCTGATGAATTTTGGAATGTAGTTTGCTGTTCCATCTTCGCTAAAATATGTTTTTTCGGTATTTTTTGTAAGCAGGAGTATTGTATACAGTGCTAAAATATTTTTATCACCAAGTAATTTTTCAATTGTAGAATCATTAAATCGTTTAAATTTTGTTTTGTCTTTTTTCTCTACTGTTATTGTGTTTAGACTATAATCGCCAATATTTAATTCATCTTTAACAACAAGATCTTTGTGAAATTTAGCAATATATTCTATTGCAAAACACAACAAATTAGAGTTGAAATCGGGGCATGTTTCTAATGTATGCAAAATAGTATCATTAAACAATAAGCGGATATGATGATCATCTTCTTTATAGAAATTAATACTATCACCCAGGATTTTAACTCTGTATGGAAGATGTAATTGCAGTCTTAATTCCTTAGGCAATCCCGAAATGTTTTGGAATCCTTTTTCATTGTATTTTTTATGGTAAGCCATGATTGTATTGTATCCTGAAGGAATTTTATCTAAATAATAATACTTTTCTTTTTTATTATATTTAGCTTTAATAGCTGGGATTTCAAAACCTTCAAGAGTTACTTTTGCATCATTAATGTTTTTCAGCGTTTCGGCATCTTCCAGATATATTTTTATAGAAGAAATGGGTTTTTCTTGTGCAGAAACGTAAAATGAAATTACTGTAAAGAAGAATATTAATAATGGTTTCATGCAGATTTTTGTTTCTTTTTAGTATAGATGCCAATTTAGTTTAAAAGGTTGGGAAGAAACAAAATATTTTTTCAATTTTTAGTTTAGTTAAATTTTCGTTACATCCCTTAGTGGCGGGAGCATCCCGGTGGTGAATGCAACGAGATGTTGAAAAAAAGGGGGATAAAACAAAAAAAGCTCCAGATTTCTCTGAAGCTTTTTGTCTGTGTAGCGGGAACAGGACTCGAACCTGTGACCTTCGGGTTATGAGCCCGACGAGCTGCCTACTGCTCTATCCCGCGATGTTTCGGGTGCAAAGATACGTCGATTTTTGAGAATTCCAACGAAAACTTTAAAAAATGTTTTATTTTCTGTATTGAGTTGATATGACTACCTTTGCAAATTAAATATTATGCAAATGTCACATAAAGCAGGTTTTGTAAACATAATCGGGAATCCAAATGTTGGAAAATCGACACTAATGAACGCCTTTGTTGGAGAAAGATTATCCATCATAACATCAAAAGCACAAACAACACGTCATAGAATCTTAGGAATCGTAAATGGCGAAGATTTTCAAATGGTACTTTCAGATACTCCCGGAATTATAAAACCGGCTTACGAAATGCAAGAGTCGATGATGAACTTCGTAAAGTCGGCTTTTGAAGACGCTGATGTTTTAATTTACATGGTCGAAATAGGGGAGCAGAACTTAAAAGACGAAGATTTCTTCAATAAAATCTTTTATGCTAAAATTCCCGTTTTACTATTGCTGAATAAAATCGACAATTCAAATCAGGAACAATTAGAAGAACAGGTTGGTTTTTGGAAAGAAAAACTGCCAAACGCTGAAATTTTTCCAATATCAGCTTTACAAAACTTTAATGTTCCGGAAGTTTTTGGCCGAATCATAGAATTGCTTCCAGAATCACCACCTTATTATCCAAAAGATCAATTAACAGACAAACCGGAACGTTTCTTTGTAAACGAAACGATTCGTGAAAAAATCTTATTGAATTACAGTAAAGAAATTCCGTATGCAGTAGAAATTGTAACAGAAGAGTTTTTTGAAGATGAAAAAATTATTCGAATCCGTTCTGTAATTATGGTAGAGCGCGAAACGCAAAAAGGAATTATCATTGGGCATAAAGGCGCCGCTTTAAAGAAAGTAGGAATGGACGCCCGTGTTGATTTAGAGAAATTCTTCGGGAAACAAATCCATATTGAGCTTTACGTAAAAGTAAACAAAGACTGGAGAAGTAATGCCAATATGCTGAAACGTTTTGGGTACAACCAATAATTTTTCTAAAACATCCAAAAACTAATTTATGCAGGTTTCTACCAAGTACTCCATACCAATATGTTGTGGACTTATAGTTATTGTGGGCTTAGCATCCTTCTTTCAATCAAAGGAAGATAGTGTAAAACCTGCTCCCGTTAAGAAAAATACAGAAATAGTTACAAAATTAGATTCAGTTACGTCCTTTGATACCACAGCATGTTCAGACGCAGAAGTGAAATTGTTTTTAAAGGAGTTTATTAAACAGTTTCAGACCAATAAAGCAGCTAATATTAATAGGTTTATTAATAAAGAAAACGGATTGGCAGTGTTTCTTAGAGATGGATATTACCCCATTTTAAGTTTCCCTGATAAAATTGATGATTGGATTGAATGGTTCGATTTTAAAATTTATGATAACATAATTTTTGAAAAATTCCCAGAATATCTGGGAGACGGTGAATTTAAGAAAACAGGCTTTTTTTATATCGATTATAAAAATAAATTCAATCTCGATGATTTTGATGATACTTATAGTAATCGTACAAATGAAGATAAAAAGCCATTTCGCCAGCTGGAAGAAAAATGCAATTATAGAGCAGATGTAATGTCGCTGGACAAAACAACAGTACTTACATTGTATTTTAGTATTTATAAAAATAATAAATACCTGGTTGGAATTACACAAGATAGTGTCGACGATGTTTTATATATAGATAAGGAAAAAGAATTTATAGCATTCGATACTGAAGAACAGGTAAACGAATTTATCCAAAATAACAGAAGATTTTGTGATTTAGAGAACAAAGCTTATGTTGATTTTGATAAAAAGGAATTGACTTACTGCGATTTTGGCGATGAACCGTTTCCATTTCTTAATTATAAAATTGGTCCAATAAGTGTTATCTCAGATAAAATAAAAATTAGAGAAATCACTTTTTATAATTCTAATGAAGAGGATGGATTTACCTTAAAATTATCAAACAAAGGTGCTTTTAGCTCCTACAGAATGGGGGCAAGGCCACAATATATTTATGATAAGTGTAATTAATAACTACTAGGGATTAATGAAGGTTAAAAAAATTATGCTGCTAATTATTTCAGTTTTAGCTTTGGGCTACGCAGGATTTAAAATTGTAAAGAAAATAAATTTAAACTCCGATTATAAAATAGGTCAGTCGCTGGATAGTTTAAATGGTGTAAAGGTTTATTACAATGGCGGAGTAGATCATGTTTCTGGACGAAACGTGACAAAAGATAATTACAATTTAGGACTTAAATATCAATGTGTTGAATTTGTAAAACGATATTATTACGAACATTACCATCATAAAATGCCAGATGCGTATGGTCATGCAAAAGATTTTTTTGATCCGAAAGTTAAAGATGGTGATTTGAATTCAAATAGAAATTTAATTCAATATACAAATCCAAGTAAAAAGAAACCTGAAGTTGGAGATTTGGTCATTTTTTCAGGATCTATTTTAAACAGATTTGGACATGTAGCGGTAATTTCTAAAGTTTTGGAGAATGAAATTCAGATTATTCAGCAAAATCCAGGGCCGTTTAGCAGTTCGAGAGAAAAATTTGCCTTAGAAAATCAAAACGGAAATTATAAAATTGATAATAAAAGGCTGTTGGGCTGGTTAAGAAAAGAGTAATAAAATATTCTTGAAACCTTAAAGCCTATCCCAGATAGAAGCGGCATCCTTTTTTTGATCTCGTTTTTTTCTAACGAGATCAGAAAAAGATATAGCGGATAGCTGGAAATTGCTCCTAAAAATAACAAGAATAACAATAAAAAACTTAGGTACTTAGAAACTTATTAGCTTAGGAGCTTTTTTTAACTACCTTTGCAAAAAATTAAAACACAGCATTTTGGATTAACGGTTTACATGATTTTGTCAAAAACAGAATCTAAAAATCTGAAATCCAAAATCTAAAATTCAAAAAAATGAATAACATTGTTGCGATAGTAGGAAGACCTAATGTAGGGAAATCGACCCTTTTTAATAGGCTGATACAAAGAAGAGAAGCTATTGTAGATTCAGTATCTGGGGTTACCCGTGATAGAAACTATGGTAAAAGCGAGTGGAACGGAAAAGAGTTTTCTGTTATTGATACGGGTGGATACGTTCGCGGATCTGATGACGTATTTGAAGGTGAAATCCGTAAACAAGTAGAACTGGCTATCGACGAAGCCGATGTTATTATATTTGTAGTTGATGTAGAAGAAGGTATTACACCAATGGATGAAACGGTTGCCAAGTTACTTCGTAAAGTAACAAAACCTGTTTTATTGGCTGTAAATAAAGTAGATAACGCAATGCGTGAGAAAGATGCAATTGAGTTTTATAATCTTGGTTTAGGAGATTATTTTACTTTTGCAAGTATTTCAGGAAGCGGAACAGGAGATTTATTAGATGCTTTAATTGATGCTTTTCCAGAGAAAGAACCAGTTGAGGTAACAGAAGAATTACCTCGTTTTGCAGTTGTAGGACGCCCAAATGCTGGAAAATCTAGTTTTATCAATGCTTTAATCGGCCAGGATCGTTATATTGTAACTGATATTGCAGGAACAACACGTGATGCAATTGATACAAAATTTGACCGTTTTGGTTTTGAATTTAATTTAGTTGATACTGCGGGAATCCGTCGTAAAGCAAAAGTAAAGGAAGATTTAGAATTTTATTCTGTAATGCGTTCTGTAAGAGCAATTGAGCATGCAGATGTTTGTATATTGGTAATCGATGCAACTCGTGGTTTTGAAGGTCAGGATCAAAGTATTTTTTGGCTTGCCGAGAAAAACCGTAAAGGTGTTGTAGTTTTAGTAAACAAATGGGATTTGGTTGAAAAAGACACCATGTCGAGCCGTGATTACGAAGAAAAAATTAAAAAGGAATTAATGCCTTTTACAGATGTGCCTATTTTATTCGTTTCGGCTTTAACTAAGCAGCGTTTATTAAAAGCATTAGAAGCTACGGTTCAGGTTTTTGAAAACAGAAAACAAAGAATTGCAACTTCAAAATTCAACGAATATATGTTGAAAGTTATTGAAGCTTATCCACCGCCAGCAACAAAAGGTAAATATGTGAAAATTAAATATTGTATGCAATTGCCAACGCAAACACCTCAGTTTGTGTTTTTTGCCAATATGCCGCAATATGTAAAAGAACCTTATAAAAGATATCTTGAAAATAAAATTCGTGATAACTGGGATTTTGCAGGAGTTCCAATCGATATTTATATCAGAGAAAAATAGATTTCAAAAAATCTTTATTATAAAACAAAAGCAGTATTTCTATTTTGAAATACTGCTTTTTAGTTTAAACTTCATAGAAGAATATTTGTTCAATTGGTCCGCTGTCAGAAATTGCATTATCGCCGTTGTGAAGCCTGGATCTTCCAAAAAGTTTTAGAATGTAAGTACATCTGGTCATATCATTTGGCGGATTGTTAAGCTGAGAACTATTGTTGGTTTTCTCTGTAACTGCCGGATTGATATTTGAAGCCAAAGGAACTATTGCGTCTGAAATTGCTCTGTTTACACTATTGCTGTTGTTTCTTAAGTGAAGTGAAGAAGATGATAAATGTGGATGATAAACCGTGTATTTTGCATGGATAGTACCATTTATCGGACTGCAAAGATTACTTGATTCCAATTCTGCAATCGCTAGTTTTATAAATACAGGATTATTATTCATAATAGCTGAATTTAATATTTTTCCGCCGGAAATTATTCCAAACTGATTTGCAGGTTTATTAATCACCTCTCTGATTTCAAAACGAATAGCAAATTTCTCAATTCCAATTTTGTTAGCTGCCGGAATAGTCTGCCCGGCATTAATGCTGTCAGGAATGTTGGGTGCTGATGTCAATGCAGCAGTATTTATACTGATCAGTGTATCTTCTTCAATAATATTATACAAAGACAAATCGGCTGGAGTTAATCCGGCATTTATTAAAGATCTTTCTATAGCATGATTAACATCAAACCAGCCTTCGGCATCAAAATCGCTCTGATCACTGTAAACGAAAATTTCATTATTAGTTAAAGAAAAAACTTTACGAATTAGTTTAGAAACCACTCCCGGAACAAATAAATTTGGATACAAACCTGCCACTTTTGTAAAGCCAGATAATGGAGGAGCATTCAAACCATCATTAGGAGTTGTAGAATCGCTTACGGAAAAACGATATTCAACAGGATTTCCCGATGCTGATTTTAAAGCGGCCTGCCCGGTTAAACGAATAGTTGAGAACAGAACATTTTTACCAGAACCTGCATAACCATCGGCATCAAAATCATAACTGTTGGCTCCGTAAGAAGAACTAAAGGCATTTCCAATTCCGGTCCACGCACTAGGAAAGTTCGGATCTTCAGGATTTACCACATTTACCTCCGAACATAAATTTACGCACAAACAATATCCCACATTTTTGCGCGCATTGGCCTTAGTTTCGTCAACCAATTTTGTTCCGGCTAATTCTGCTTTAAAATAAACATCGGGCCCGCTTTGAAAAGAGAGAAAACCGGGATCTGTTTCTACATTTATCCAAGGCGATAAAAACGTTTTTTTGAAATTGGCAGAGGTATAATCAATCCTAAAATGTCCGTTGGCATCCGTTGTGTCCGTACCTAAAGTATCATCGGTCAAAAAATCGGCATCCATTGCTGTAACTTTAGCATTAGCAATAGGCGTATTGGTTTTGCAGTTCATCAAATGACCGCAGATAACCCAGGCGTCAAAAAAGTGGCCGCGAATATAACACCACCATTTATACGGAATAGGATATCCCCATCGGTAATTTTGATTTTGTACTTGTTTCTCAAGTTCAATGCGCATAGATAAAGTCGTAAGATGCAGCTGGATTATTTCATCTTTCTTGGGTTTTGGATGTTTTGGCGGAACAGATCCGCATACAAAATCTATGTCAAAACTTGAATTGATATGACGTTCATCAATTTCAATTTCAAAATGGCCTTTAGCATCTGTTTTTCCTTTGTAAACAAGCAATTCTGCTCTTTGTTTTGCTTCTTCTTTTGAAACAAAACGAAATGTTTCTTTTATATTTGAAGCAGCATCTGCGATTACATCCGCTTTTCTGTAGGGGTGATAAATTAAAATTTCAACTTCAGATACCGCTTCTAGGCAATCTTCACATACATATCCTTTTAAGGAACCTTTAAAAATATTTTTCATGGTAATTCGTTTTTAAAATGCCTACTCTTATCAGTTTTCGACTTTTCTGCCATACTCTTTTTTAGGATTTTCTGAATTCTCCTTTTGATTTGTTTCGCAAAGTTTTTGAATTTTGATAAAATAGAAGCAAGGTGAAATACTGTTTTTATTAGGGTCATTTTACCCTTTTTTTATATTTTGTAAATAATTATAAAACAGTATTTTGTGTTTGTTTTTTAGAGCTCAAGTCCGTTTTTTAAACAGTTCTGAAATTTTAAATGGCACACTATTTGAATAAATGTAAAAACTACAATTATAAACAATTTAAACCTTTTGTTTTTTTTGGAGTCTAACTAATCAAACCAACCTAATTTTATGACCAGAATTTATTCATTTTTATCGTTTTTCTTCCTTTTTGTCTTAAGTGCCAATGCGCAAAACGACGTTACACTTAGAGGAACCGTTTTAGATGTCAACACGCAATTGCCTATGGAAATGGCAACGGTTTATTTTACTACAATAAAAGATTCCACTGTTATTGAATATGCCACCACAGATAAAAATGGCGCTTTTAGAATGGATATCAAGAAATATGAAAAGCCTGTTTTTTTAAAGGTGAGTTATATGGGATACCAAACCTATTATGAAGAATACAAGGGACTTACAGAAAGCAAAGATTTTGGTAAACTTTATATGATAGAAAATGTAAATGCACTTAACGATGTTGTTATAAAAACAGAAGCGGCACCTATTACTATTAAAAAAGATACTTTAGAATTTAATGCTGCTTCATACAAAGTCCGTCCGGATTCTAATGTCGAAACTTTATTAAAGCAACTTCCTGGTTTTGATGTTGATAATGACGGAAAAATTACGGTTAATGGGCGAGAAGTCAATCAGGTTTTGGTAAACGGAAAAACATTTTTTGATAAAGACGGAGCCATTGCTATTAAAAATTTACCTGCTGATATTATTAAAAAAATTCAGGTTTCTGATTTTAAAACCAAAAAAGAAGAACTTTCAAAACAAGAATCGACTTCAGATTTCTCGAGTATCAATATTACAATTGACGAAAAGAAAAACAAAGGCTATTTTGGTAAAGTCATGGGCGGTTATGGTACCGATGATCGTTATGAGGCCAACGTAAACCTTAACTATTTTAATAATAAGCAAAAAATAAGTTTACTGGCATCTTCCAATAATATCAATTCAACTGGTTTTTCTATGGATGATGTTTTTGATAATATGGGCGGTGGTCGCAACAGCAGTGGAAGAGGCGGAAATACAAGTTCTGGCGGAGGCGGAAAAGGAATTACGCAATCTAATTTAGTAGGTCTTAATTATTCTGATGACTGGACTGAAAAATTGCTGGCTATGGGAAGTTATAATTTTTCGAACACAGTCAATAAAAATGATAGTAAATCAAATGAAGTTGTTTTTCAGCCAACTGGAAATAATATAACACAAAGTGAATCTAAATCCAGAAATGAAAATACGGGGAATAATGCCAATTTTGAGCTGGAATATAGACTAGATCCTAAAACACGAATTGTAGTTGCTCCTAAAGTAAGCCAATCACGAACAAATGGTATTTCATCATCTTCAAGTGCTACAGAAGATGAAAATGGAAATGCGCTGAATAAAAGTGATGGAAGCTCAATATCTGAAGGAACAAACACAAACTTTGCGAACACAATAAACTTTAATAAGGCTTTTGATAAAAAAGCCCGTAATTTTAGTTTTGTTTTTACTAATAATAATACAGACAGCGATTCTGACGGTTTGAATATTTCTGAAACAATTTATTATGTAGGCACTACACCAAATGATTTAAGGAATCAGAATGTAAAAAAGAGAGCGGTGAGTGATGCTTATTCTGCAGATATAGAATATACAGAACCAATAACCGACTCATTAAGAATTAGAATTGGTGCCGATTTAGACTGGAAAAGCAATAGTAATGATCAAAAAACGTATAATTTCAATGAAGATACTCAGGAATATACTGACTATGATTCAAGATTTAGTAATTATACAAGTTCTATTCAAAATTCATTTACACCAAAAGTTGGAGTTACTTTGCAAAAAAACAAGTTTACTGTAAATCTAGACAGCCGAACTTCAATTGTAAATTTTGAAAATTATTCACTTTACCAAAATGCAGCAACAGATTTGAGTAAAAAATATGCATTGCCTTTTGCTGCTGCTTTATTGCGATACAAATTTAATCGTTCTAAAAACTTATCATTCAAATATGATTATTCAAATGCATTACCTTCGGCGAATCAGTTAATGCCAATTGTAAATTTGAATAATCCTTTGAATACAATTATTGGAAATCCTGACTTGAAACCAGTAGAAAAAAACAGCGCGAATCTCCAATTTAGAAATTACGATTTTAGATCTCGTTCAGGTTATAGTTTTAATTTAAAAGGAGATTATTATAATAATGATATTGTTTCTATTTCCAGCTTCAACGAAAGCGGGCAAAAGGAAACAACCTATACCAATATTTCGGGTGTTTATAATATCTCTCTGGGGGCAAATTGGAATCAGCAAATTAAAAAAGATGCACATACATTTCGATATGGTGTAGGTCTAAGTGGAAATTACTCTTTTGATAAAGGATATACCAATGACATTTTATATAATTCTAAATCTGTCGGAATTACTCCAAAGCTATATATGTCTTATGATTACGGAGAAGTATTAACCATTGCGCCATCGTATAATTTGTCATATAACCAGTCTAAATATGAAAATTATTTGCTGGATCAGACTTCAAATGTTATTCACAGGATTAATATGCAGACAACTTCTTATTGGCCGGCAAATTTGATTTTTGGAAATGATTTTGGATATACTTATAATTCAAATATCTCAGGCGATTTCAAGAAAGACTTCTTCCTCTGGAATACCAGTTTGTCTTATGGTTTCTTAGATAAAAAATTATATGCGAAAGTAAAAGTATATGATGTTTTAAATCAAAATCAAAGTGCTACAAGAACGATTTCTTCAACATCGATTAGAGATGAAGAAAATACAGTTTTAAAACGTTACGTAATGTTTTCTTTGGCTTATAAAATTGGAAATTTTACAGGTTCTGAAAAAGGAGGGAAAAGAAAACCGAGAGATTAGTTGTTTTGAAGGGACAAAGGTTCAGAGGAACTTGAAAAAAAACCTAAATCAAATTGTAAATTTGATTTAGGTTTTTTTGCTAAAAGTTAAATAGGCGAGCAATTTTCAGTATCAAAAACAATTATGGCTTCATTATTTAAATTAAAAAATGATTCCAGCTTTGGAATTATTTCCATTTCTAAAAAACGGATTTCAGGATTGCTTTGATTTTCATTTTTTATATCATTTGTGAGATAAAGCTTTTTGATTGAAGTTTTGTTTTGAGCCGTTAGGATATAATTAAAATTCCATGATCCGGATTTTGATATAATACCGGTAATGTTGCTTAAATTAATAATTTTCTTTTTTCCCAAAGGCGTAATTTTATAAAAAGCATCATCCGTTTTATCAAAAAGAAATATTGTTTTATTTTTAATCTTCCATCGATAAATACCATTAAGAAATAGAATTGCAGAGACAAGAATGGAAAGAAGGAATCCAATTTTAAAATCATTTATATGTGATGCGGCAATTCCCAGAACTAAAATGATAATTCCTAAAAAAAAGTTCAAAAACAAATTCGATTTATCGTACCAATAAGGATCGAATGAAATCTGATTTTCTGATGCTGTAAAATTGTAGTAATGCTGCATTTGGTATTTACTTAAAATTTGAATAAAAATCAGTTTTTAAAATAAAAATAAATGCCGCTAAACGTTTTTAAAGTAATAGTTTAAGGTTTTTTTGAGGTTATATAATCGCATAAAAAAGCGAGATACATTTTAAAATGTATCTCGCTTCATGATTTAAACTAACTAACTTTATTTATAGAGAATATTTCAATGTAACTCCATAAGTTCTTTGGTCTCCCAATACACCTGCGTATTGTCCTGCGTTACCACCTGCAGGTAATAATTGCTCGTAGTAATCTTTATTTAAAAGGTTACGTCCCCAAAAGTGAACAGATAATCCCTGCGAAGCACGGAAACCTAAACGAGCGTTAAAAATAGCATATCCTTGAACTACTAAATATTTTGAAGCTGATGGACTTGATGAAAATTCAGAACGAGCATAAGAATCAAGAGCTAAGAAAATTTTTCCTGCGTTTCCAAAAAATCTTGCATTATCAGAAAGCTCACCACCTAAAGATCCTGCCCATCTTGAAGCACCCGGAAGTTCAGATCCGGAAACATCCTTGAAAGATACTGGAGCTCCGGTTTCTTCTAACGGAAGCGGTGCATTAGTAAATTTTTCATAAATAGCATCTGTATAAGTTGCAGCCCCATTTATAGTTAAATGTGAGCTTATAACAAAACTTGCGTCTAACTCAACACCTTGTACTCGTACTTTATCAGCATTTGCAAGATAACCACGGTTTACACCCAATTCAGCTGCCTGAACGTTAGTTTGAAAATCTTTAATGTCTGTTCTAAACGCAGCAATATTGAAGATTGAATTTTTGAAAGGAGAAGTTTTTACCCCAACTTCATAATGATACACTTTTTCTGGTTTGATAACAGCAAGCTCAAGTAACGGTTGTCCGGCTGAGTTTGTTGGTAGTCCGGCTACGTTTACCCCAACTGGTTTGTAACTTTTTGCAAAAGTTCCGTAAGCATTGATTTTATCCGAAGCTTTAAAAGTAACGGTGATATTTCCAGAAAAATCTGTGTTGTCAATAGCAGAGTCAAATGCCTGATCAGAATAAACTTGTCTTTTCAAAGCCAATAATGCTGGATCTGTTGTTTGTAATCCTCCATAAGTAGTACGGGCATAATGAGCATCTTTTTTGTCAAAATTATATCGTAAACCCGGTAAAACATGCAGACGATCTGTAATAGCCCAGTCAATTTGTCCAAAAACTGCCGCACTCGATGCTCTGATATTGGCATCTGTTTTAATTCCGTATCCTTCAAAAAGACCAGGAGTTTTCCATAAAGCACTAGTAGAACTTTGTGCAAATCTCCATTGTGCATTTCCAGATTCTTCAGTACCGTCAGTTTGAGAAGTTTGATCAATAAAGAATACTCCGGCAACACCGCTTATTCTAGATGTCAATTGACCTGCGTAACGCACCTCCTGAGTGATTTGAGTTTGTCTTGTTGGGTTTTGAGATTTAGCCAATACTTGTAATCCTGTAAAGTCTCTGTCATTTGATGGATCCCAATTCCAAAAACGCCATGCCGTTGTAGAAGTAAGAGTTCCTCCTCCAATTTTTGTATCAACATTTAAAGAGAAACCTCCCATATCTTGTCCTGAACGCCATGGAGTATCCTGATCTATTTTACGATCAAATGCATTTTGGCTTGGAAGCTGATAGTTCAAATCTTTAATAATGGCATCAAACTGGCGATAAGCTGCTCTTTGTGTTGGAGCTACTCCTGCAATTACCTGCGCATATCCGTCAGGACGCTGAGTCGTAATATCTGCAGCAAATATAACATTTGTATTTACAGTTGGAGTCCAAAGTAATTGTCCTCTAATTCCTTGATTGTTTAATGTATTAGTTGGTCTTCCTGTTGCAACGTTATCAACTAAACCGTCGCGCTGCGTTCCGGAGAAAGAGATTCTACCGGCTACTTTTTTACCTAAAGCCCCAGTAACAGAAGCTTTAGCCTGTAAGAAAGCATAATTTCCGTAGCTCACTTCAAAATCAGCACCAGAAGTAAAACTTGGTTTGCGGGTTGTAATATTGAAAGCTCCTGAAGTTGTATTTTTTCCAAATAAAGAACCTTGCGGACCACGTAAAACCTCGATTTGTTCAACGTCGATAAAATCAAGAGTTGTTGCTGCCGGACGAGCATAATAAACACCATCAACATAGAAACCTACACCCGGATCAATTCCGTCATTTGTTAATCCGAAAGGAGAGCCTAAACTTCTAATATTAATACCTGTATTTCTTGGGTTTGAAGAATAAAGCTGTACCGAAGGAACTAATTCTTTAATACGGTTTACGTTAAAAGCTCCGGTTTGTTCAGCCTGTTTTCCTGTAATTACAGAAATAGCAATTGGCACATCCTGAACCTTTTCAATACGACGTCTTGAAGAAACGACAACTTCAATAAGTTCGTTTTCTTCTTTTAATGCTACTTGAATTGGATTTACAGGAATTGCAGAAACTTCGATTTCGGCAGTGGTATAACCAACATACTGAATTAAAAGTGTTATCGGTAATCTTCCTTTTGAATCGATTATGAATTTACCGCTGTTGTCGGTAATTGTGCTGTTTGTAGTTCCTTTAACTACTACGTTTACGGCTTCTAACGGAATGTTTTCGCTGGTTTTAACTACACCTTCAATGTTTTGTGCAAATGAGATTGAGAAGGTTAAAAAGAATAATATTGTGAATATGTTTTGTAAAGATGTTTTCATTTTTATATTAAGTATATGTGATTAGTAGAATTTAAAATAAATTTTTTTTAAATCAACATATACACATCATAGATGAATTTCTTTTTACAGAAGCAGAAAGCTTTGTTTGTTTTTGCAAAAGTTTTGATACACCCGATCGACTAAAATGTACTTTCATGTTAAAATTTTTGTAAATGGTTAGTTAATTATTTTGTGCAAATATAAATATTAATTCTATCGATTTACTAGGAATTATAAAATATTTTTTTATTTATTTACTAACGAAGCGATTGTTATACCTTCCATTGCCTTCAAAGTTTTGTCTCTAATCAACATTAAACCGT
Source organism: Flavobacterium sp. HSC-32F16 (assembly GCF_024171645.1). GTDB lineage: Bacteria > Bacteroidota > Bacteroidia > Flavobacteriales > Flavobacteriaceae > Flavobacterium. The sequence goes on from NZ_JALKAC010000008.1 coordinate 140,837, forward strand.
GGCGCAGACTGCATTCAGACTCGGTTTTGCAATCAGAGCAAGGCTCGTAAAAATTTAAAGAAGCACATGGCAAAAGTGCAATTGCACCATCAAATAATCGGTGAATTTCTGCCAAAGTGATATCATTTTTTGATTTTATCAAATAATATCCGCCAAATTTTCCTTGCTTACTGCTCACAAAACGCCCTCGTTTTAGATCTAATAAAATCTGTTCTAAAAACTTTTTAGGAATGTTAGCGCCATCAGCAATTTCTATAGTTCTAGAAATGTGATTTTCGTCTTGTTCTGCTAAATAAAGTAAGGCCTTAAGGGCGTATTTTGCTTTATGTGATAACATCTATATTGAGTTGTAATTTGTAAAAGTATGAATTTAAATTTGAAACCTAAAACTTGAACGCTGAAACAAAGAAAACTTGAAACAAAATTAGTTTACCAGCTTCCGCCAGACCCTCCGCCAGAGAATCCGCCTCCGCCAAATCCACCGCCGAAACCGCCGCCTCCGCCAGATGATCCTCCGCCAAAACCTCCAAATCCACCGCCGCTGCTTCTGCCAAGACTGCTTAAAAGAATTACATCCATCAGACTTGGACCTCCGCCATTGCTGCCCGAATTTCCTCCACCGCCTCTTTTGCCGCGGGAAAGTAAAATTAATACGATTACAACAATAACAATAAATGGGAGTATTGGAAAGTCTTTACCTCCTTTAGACTGCTTGCGTTCGCCTTTGTATTTTCCTGTAAAAACATCAAAAAGCGCATCGGCACCTTTGTCAAGACCACGATAATAGCTTCCAGCTTTAAATTCAGGGATAATTATGTTCCTTGTAATTTCTCCACCAATTCCTGCGGTTAAACGATCTTCTAATCCATAACCAGGCGAAATCCAAATTCTTCTTTCGGCTTTAGCCAATAAAATCAAAACTCCATTATCTTCTTTTGCCTGCCCAATTCCCCATTCCTGGGCCCATTTTGGTGTAAGAATACCAATATCTTCGCCTTTTAAGCTTTCGATTGTAATAACCACAATTTGAGTTGAAGTTGAATCAGAGTAACGAATTAATTTTTCTTCTAATTGTGTTTTTTCAGAAGCACTTAAAACATTTGCGTAGTCATAAACAGAAGTTTGAAAATCCGGTTTTTTTGGAATATCTAATTGAGCAAAAATAGTATTGCTGATAAAAAATGTGATAAACAAAAGACTAAACTGAAAAACTCTATTGGAATCTGAGATTTTATTTTTGGAATTTTTCATTATTTATCCTTTTGAGATTTCGTTAGATAATTCGTTTGTATCGTCTTCTGTTGAAGGAAAATATTTTTTGAGCTGTTCACCGGCATTTAAAATACCCTCAACAATTCCTTGTTTAAAATTGCCAGTTTTAAAATGATTGGTCATAATTTCTTTTGTGCAATGCCAAAAATCAGCAGCAACTACATCATTTATTCCCTTATCACCGCAAATCACGAAATTTTTGTCTTCAACTGCAAAATAGAGTAATACTCCGTTCTGTAATCTGGTTTCATCCATTCGTAATTCATGAAAAACTTCTAAAGCCCGGTCATAATGAGCTTTAGAAGTTGTTTTTTCTATATGAACTCTAATTTCGCCAGAAGTATTTTTTTCGGCCACACGAATAGCTTCAACAATTTCATGCTCTTCTTCTTTGGATAAAAAATCTTCTACTTTTGACATGAGAAATATTTTAGAGTTTAAATTCTAGATAGAAATTATTTATTAAAATTTACGTCAACTGGTTTATCAGCACCTGTAGAAGCTTCGAAATATGGTTTTTCTTTGTATTCGCTCAAGAACCAGTTGTTCGGGATCTTTAAGACATATCCGTTGTAAACTTGGACAGCCTCGTTAAAACGAGTTCTTGCTGTTAAAATTTGGTTTTCTGTACTAGCCAGTTCATCCTGTAATTTTAAGAAATTTTCATTAGCTTTTAAAGTTGGATATTGTTCAACAGAAACTAATAATTTTGATAATGATGAACTTACACCGCTTTGAGCCTGGTTAAATTGAGCTAATTGCTCAGGAGTTACATTGCTTGGGTCAATAGTTACAGAAGTCGCTTTTGCACGAGCTTCGATTACAGCTGTTAAAGTTGATTTTTCAAAATCAGCCGCACCTTTTACTGTGTTAACTAAATTTCCAATCAGGTCATTTCTTCTTTGGTAAGCTGTTTGAACGTTACCCCATTCTTTATTTACAGCCTGACTGTGTTGTAAAGCAGTATTTTTAATTCCAATCGACCAAAATGCGATAATAGCAATAAATGCTACAATAATTCCAACAGGTATTAACCACTTTTTCATATTAGTTTTGATTTAAGTTTATTTTTTAATTACAATTCGTTTTTGATGTCGTTTAACTGCGTTTTTATGGACTCTAATTTACGTATTATTTCGAATTTATCTAATGTTTTCTTCTGTCCCTCTTTTAAATGCGTTTTTGCTCCTTCAAGTGTAAAGCCTCTTTCTTTTACTAAATGATAAATCAACTGTAAGTTTGTTATATCTTCGGGCGTAAACATTCTGTTGCCTTTGGCGTTCTTTTTTGGTTTTAGAATATCAAATTCGCTGTCCCAAAATCGTATCAATGATGCATTGACATTAAAAGCTTTGGCAACTTCGCCAATGCTGTAATATCTTTTATCTTTTGAAAGCTCAATATGCATGTTTTTTTATTTCTAATTTATTTCAAAAATAATACTTTTTGCAGTATTAATCTAATGACTGATTTTCCTGGTTTGCCATATGTGAAATTGCCACGTATTCTGCCGCCGAAATATTTCCGTAATAGAAGTTCAGCGGGTTAACCACTTTACCGTCTTTATGTACTTCATAATGGCAGTGCGGTCCTTCAGATCTTCCTGTGCTTCCTACATAACCAATTACGTCACCGCGTTTAACATGTTGTCCGGGTCTGCAGTTGTATTTGCTTAAGTGTGCGTACAAACTCTCATATCCAAAACCATGCCTGATCACAACGTGGTTTCCAAAGCCCGAAGCCGTGTTGTCAGCTCTTGCTACAACGCCGTCACCAGTAGCATAAACGGGAGCTCCCGTGTTGGCAGTAAAATCCATTCCGTTATGCATTTTGCGCACTTTCGTGAAAGGATCAATTCTGTACCCAAAACCAGAAGCAACACGTTTTAAATTCTCATTTTGAACAGGCTGAATGGCCGGAATTGCTAACAGTAAATTTTCTTTTGCACCGGCTAGTTTCAGTATTTCATCTAACGATTTCGACTGAATGGCTAATTCTTTTGAAAGTTTATCGACTCTTTTCGTGGTGTTTAAAACCAATTGTGAGTTGTTGTAGCCTTCTAAAACTTTATATCTTTCGGCATTTCTAAAACCCGCTTTTCTGACGGAATCCGGAATCTCGGCTTTATTAAAATATACTCTGTAAATATTATTATCACGTTCTTCTAAAGCATCTGCAGCAGCATCAATTTCGTCAAGTTTTTTATTCAAAATGGAATATTGCAGCTTTAAATTTTCAATTTCACGAGCCTGCAAACGATCTTTTGGTGTTTCAAAGTACGGAGTATTAATTAAAAGTACAAAAACTAAAAAGCCAAACAATGCCGAAGCCACTAAAAACAGTAATGCATAACCAATTTTTATTCTTTTTCTGGTTTTTATTTTCGTATAAGCCAGATTTTCTGAGTCGTAATAATATTTTACTTTCGCCATATTTTAAAATACGCTATTTTTGCTGCTTGTAAAATAAGTTAGACGAACAAAACGAATAAATGTTTCAGTCGTTGACCGCTTTTTTACAAGAACAAAATAATTTGATAATTTGGGGGAATTACATAATTATATAATGCGCAAAATAGGCAATTTATTGTTGTAAAACATAAGTTTTTAGTTTTCAATTTTAAAATTAACGCATTATTAATTGGAGATTATTTCTAATTGTCACATTATCAAATTGACACATTTGTAAACAGATACATTTTCTAATTTAAATATGAAATCACAAGACGTACGTAAACAATTTTTAGATTTTTTTGAGAGTAAAGGACATACAATTGTTCCTTCGGCTCCTATTGTCCTTAAAGACGACCCAACCTTAATGTTCAATAACTCGGGAATGGCCCAGTTTAAAGAATTTTTCTTAGGGAACGGAACTCCAAAAAGTCCTAGAATAGCCGATACGCAAAAATGTCTTCGTGTTTCAGGAAAACATAATGACCTTGAAGAAGTGGGGATCGATACGTATCACCACACAATGTTTGAGATGTTAGGAAACTGGTCTTTTGGAGATTACTTCAAAAAAGAAGCGATTAACTGGGCTTGGGAATTATTGACAGAAGTTTATAAAATTCCAAAAGAAAATCTTTATGTTTCTGTTTTTGAAGGAAGCAAAGAAGACAATGTTCCTTTTGACCAGGAAGCTTGGGATATCTGGAAAACTTTAATCGACGAAGACCGAATTGTTCTAGGAAATAAAAAAGATAATTTCTGGGAAATGGGAGATCAGGGGCCTTGCGGACCTTGTTCTGAAATTCACGTTGATTTACGTTCTGAAGAAGAAAAAGCGCTGAAACCAGGAAAAGGAGAAGTTAATGGTGATAACGCTCAGGTTGTTGAAATCTGGAATAACGTATTTATGGAATTCAACCGTAAAGCAGATGGTTCTCTAGAAAAACTTCCAGCACAACACGTTGATACCGGAATGGGATTTGAGCGTTTGTGTATGGCATTACAAGGAAAAACATCAAACTATGATACTGATGTTTTCATGCCTTTGATTAGAGAAATTGAAACTATTACAGGAGCAAAATATACACCTAATGAAGTAAAAAACATTAGCGATGAACAAAATAAAATGAATATTGCTATTCGTGTTATTGCAGATCACGTTCGTGCAGTTGCTTTTGCTATTGCCGATGGACAATTGCCGTCTAACACTGGAGCTGGCTATGTAATTCGTAGAATTTTACGTCGTGCTATTCGTTACGGATTTACTTTCTTAGGTACAAAAGAACCATTTATTTATAAATTGGTTGAAACTTTGAGCGAGCAAATGGGAGATTCTTTCCCAGAAATCAGAACGCAGAAAGCACTTTGTTCAAATGTAATTCGTGAGGAAGAAAACTCTTTCTTGCGTACGTTAGATCAAGGTTTAATTCTTTTAGATGCTGTAATTTTAAATAATCAAGGAGATACAATCGATGGTAAAAAAGCATTTGAATTGTATGATACGTACGGATTCCCAATCGATTTAACCGCTTTGATTCTTTCTGAGAAAGGATTAAAATTGGACGAAAAAGGATTTCAGGAACAATTGCAATTGCAAAAAGAAAGATCTCGTGCTGCATCAAAAGTAACGGCTGGAGACTGGAATGTAATTGTTGAAGACGATATTCAGGAATTTATTGGTTATGACAGATTATCTCACCAGGTAAAAATCACTAAATACCGTAGAGTTGACAGTGTAAAAGATGGTGAAATCTACCAATTGGTTTTCAATGCAACTCCATTTTACGGAGAAAGCGGAGGCCAAACTGGTGATAAAGGATATTTAGAATCTCAAAATGGAGATATTACTTATATCATTGATACTAAGAAAGAAAATAATCAAACGATCCATTTAACACAATCCTTGCCAGAAAATATTACAGCAACTTTTAATGCGGTTGTTGATGCAAACCAAAGAGCTAAAACTTCGTCAAACCACTCGGCTACGCATTTATTGCACCAAGGTTTACGCAAGATTTTAGGAACTCATATTGAGCAAAAAGGATCGATGGTAAGAAATGCTTCATTGCGTTTTGACTTTTCTCACTTCTCTAAAGTTTCTGATGAAGAATTATTAGAAGTGGAGAACTTTGTAAATGCAAGAATCCGTGAGAGTTTGCCATTAATTGAAAAAAGAGCAATTCCAAAAGATCAGGCTATCGAAGAAGGTGCAATTGCTTTGTTTGGAGAGAAATATGGTGATTTGGTACGTATGATTAAATTCGGTGATTCTGTTGAGTTATGCGGAGGAACACACGTTGCAAATACATCTGATATCTGGCATTTTAAAATTGTTTCTGAAGGTGCTGTTGCATCTGGAATCAGAAGAATTGAAGCAATTACAAGTGAAGCTGCAAAAGAATACTTTGAATCTCAAGCAGTTTCTTTAGGTGAAATTAAAGAAGCGCTTAAAAATGCTCAGGATCCTGTAAAATCGATTTTGGCATTGCAAGACGAAAATGCGCAGTTGAAAAAACAATTGGAAGTTTTATTGAAAGATAAAGCTAAAAACATGAAAGCTGATTTAGCTAAAGAATTACAAGAAATCAATGGAGTTCAGTTCTTAGCAAAACAAGTAGATTTGAATCCAGAAGGAGCAAAAGATTTGGCTTACGAATTGGGTAATTCTTATAATAATCTATTTGTTGTTTTCGCTACAGCTCAGGAAGGAAAACCAATGTTAACGTGTTACATCTCTAAAGAAATTGTCGCTGCCAAAAACTTAAACGCTGGACAAGTGGTTCGCGAATTAGGGAAATATATCCAAGGTGGAGGAGGAGGCCAGCCTTTCTTCGCAACTGCAGGAGGTAAAAATGTTGATGGAATTGGGGAGGCTTTGGCTAAAGCGGTTGATTTCGTGAAGTAAAGAAAAGGTTCTAAGATACTAAGGGACTAAGTTTTTAGAATATTTAAAAAATAAACCCGACAGATTTTTAAAATCTGTCGGGTTTTGTATTTATAGCATTTTGTCATTTCGACTGAAAGGAGAAATCACACGCGGAAATCCGCAAAGGAAGTCGCCAATCTTTGTCGATATACTAGTGTGATTTCTCCTTTCAGTCGAAATGACAAATAGCAAGTTTTTCGATTGTTAAAGAAACTTAGAACCTTAGTGCCTCAGAATCTTAGCACCTTAAAAAAACTATTTTCTCTCCCCAATCTGCTGGCGCCACATAGCGTAGTAGAGACCTTTTTCTACAATCAAATCATCATGTTTACCTTGCTCGATGATTTTACCTTGCTCTAAAACAAAAATTCTGTCAGCGTGCATAACAGTCGATAAACGATGGGCAATTAGAACTGTAATTCGATTTTTATCTGAAATATTTCGAATTGTGGCATTAATTTCTTCTTCGGTGATAGAATCCAACGCAGAAGTTGCTTCATCAAAAATCAATAAATTCGGATTTCGAAGAATAGCTCTGGCAATAGATAAACGTTGTTTTTCTCCACCAGAAACTTTGATTCCGCCTTCGCCAATTGTAGTGTTTAAACCATCTTCGGCACGTCTTAAAAGTTTATCACAGCTTGCACGTTTTAAGGCATCATATAAATCTTCATCGGTTGCATTTGGTTTTACAAACAATAAGTTTTCGCGGATCGTTCCAGAGAACAATTGTGCATCCTGGGTTACAAAACCTAATTGTTTTCTAAGATCCAGCAAATCTATATCTGTTGAATCAATATCATTATATAAAACCTGACCTTCGGCTGGCGTGTATAATCCAACTAATAATTTTACTAAAGTGGTTTTACCAGAACCAGACGGACCTACAAACGCTACAGTCTGACCTTGTTTAATTTCGAAATTGATATTTTCTACGGCCTTAAATTTGGCTGTTTTATGCTGAAAACTAACATTCGAAAATAACAAAGACTGAATTGCTCCAACATGCTTTGGAGTTTTTGGACGAAATTCTTTTGGAGCGCTTAATAAGATTTTGAAATTTTCCATTGAAACTTTTGTTTCGTTCAAAGCAATAATGAAATTTCCAAGTTCCTGAAGTGGACCAAAAATGAAAAAAGTGAAAAATACCATTGTCAGCAAATCACCCACAATAATTTTTCCTCCAAACAAGAAATAATACAATGTAAAAACCACACAGGTTCTTAAAAAGTGAACTGTAGTTCCCTGAATAAAACTCAAGCTTCGAATAAATCGGATTTTTTCTAGCTCTAATTGTAGAATTTTAAAAGTATTCAAGTTCAAACGTTTCTCTTCTTGATACGTTAAGCCAAGACTTTTTACAAGCTCAATGTTACGTAAACTTTCTGTTGTTGAACCCGCCAAAGCATTAGTTTGGTTTACAATTTTCTTAGAAACAACCTTGATTTTTTTCCCTAAATAAGAACTTACTAAGGCAATAATTGGCGCTGTAATTAGAAAAATAATCGAAATTCGGTAATCAATTCGGGCAACATACAGGATTACAAATATGAATCCGATAATGGTTTGAAAAATAAGCGAAATAGAAAGCGTAATCAATTTTTCTGAATCGGAACGCACTTTGGTTAGCTTGCTTAAAGTTTCACCGCTTCGCTGATCTTCAAATTCTGCATACGGAAGATCTAAAGATTTTTTAATTCCGTCAGTATACATTTGAGCGCCAGTTCTCTGAATTACAACATTGGTGAAATAATCCTGAAAGTTTTTGGTAATTCTGGAAATCATGGCCGCACCAAGCGATAGACCAAGCCAGAAGGATAATGATTTAATAAAACCAATTTCGTTTCCTTTGTATTTTGCCAGTCCAACACCGCAATCCTGCATTAATTTACCGGTAATAATAGAATCTGACAAACTGAAACAAATGTTTATGGAGGCCATAATCAAAGCAAAAAACAAAAGCATTTTATGTTTGATTATATAAGAATATAATAATTTCATAGAGTAGTTAAAAAAATGGAAGATGCAAAAGTAAGCAATTGTTTTAGTTTCTGAAGTTCATTTTTGTTATTAAAAATGTAAATCTTTATTTATTCATTTTGCAGAATCGTAAATCTTAATTTTTTTTATTGACCTATGTTTTTAAAAGACATTCTATTTATCTTTTTAGATGATGAAACATAAGAAAATGCGTAAGCATTTATTAAGCATTAGTTCGTAATTAAATTTATTTATAAAAAAATAATAATTATCTATCTATGTTGTTTGTAGTTAGTGTGTTAGTAAATGTTTAAGTTGTATTATGCTCTTAATGTGGAATGCCGTAAGGTTTTGGTTTTGGGTTGTATTACGTTTGCAGAAATAACAAAATTAACCAAGTCAAATGAAAAAAATTTTATGTTTATTCAGCGCTTTATCAATGGTGCTGATTTCTTCTTGTTCAAGTGATGATGATAAAGCCAATGTAATTTTGCCTAAAACCATCAAATATACTAGTATACAATTTCCTTCAGATAACTCTTCATACGTGAGTACTTACAATGGAAATAAAATTGTAAGCGTAAAAGATGAAGCTGGAAGAACTGATTATACTTACGATGGAGACCTAATTGTTAAAGAAGTAAATTACGATACTGAAAGTGGTAAAGATATTATTAGTGATATAGTAACTTACAAATATGCAAACGGAAAATTGGCAGAGTCTATGTATGCAGAAGGGTTTTCAACAGAATATCCTAATGGCGAATATCAAAGCAGAGATGTATATACACATAACGCAGATGGAACTATAAAAAAAGAGCAATACCGAAAAAACACTGAAACTGGAAATGAAGAAAAAAGCATGTATTCTGAGCTGCTTACTTATGCAAATGGTAATTTAATTAAAAGTGTTGAAACCAATACCGAAAACGCTTATACCTTTACAGCAGTATACGAATATGACAATAAAAACAATCCGCTTAAAAACATTTTAGGATTTAATTTGTTAGTTGGTCATAGCGAAGGTGAGGGATCTATCAGCTCTGTTAATAATGTTGTAAAGTATACAGCTTCTTACACTAGTACAGCTTCAACAAATGTATACAAAAGAGAAATTGTATATGACGCAAATGATTATCCGTCAAAAATTACCCAATATAGAAATGATGGAACTACAGTTAGTGAAATAAATGATTATGTTTATTAATTAAGCATATACTTTCATTCTAAAAAACCAAATACTTTTTGTATTTGGTTTTTTTATTGGTGAAAATTGGTGAAATTCGTGTTTTAATTTACAAACCATGCAGTTCAGAACCCAGATCCCAATTTCAAAAAGTAATACTCCAATCGATTATAATTCGAAAATACTTTCTGTAGGTTCTTGCTTTGCAGAAAATATGGCCGGGAAATTTGACTATTTTAAATTTCAGAACGAAACCAATCCATTCGGAATCATATTTAACCCTGTTTCAATTGAGAAAATATTTCGAAGAGTTTGTGAATTGGATTTCTATCAGGAAAAAGACGTTTTTTTTCATAACGAACGCTGGCACAGTTTTGAGGTTCATTCTGACTTAAGTAATGCCGATAGACAAGAATTGCTGGAAACGCTTAATAAAGCTATTTCAGAAACTAACAAGCAGCTAAAAGAAGCATCTCACATCATTATTACATTTGGAACCTCTTGGGTTTACAGAAATCTGGAAAGTACAGAAATCGCTGCCAATTGCCATAAAGTGCCCCAAAAGCAATTTTCAAAAGAATTATTATCAGTTGATGTAATTGAGAAAAGCATCCAAAATACAATAGATTTAATTCAGATCCTGAATCCAAATATCAATTTCATTTTCACGATTTCGCCAGTACGCCACATCAAAGATGGCTTTATAGAAAATCAATTGAGTAAATCACATTTATTCACTGCATTGCATTCCGTTCTGAATACTGAACACTCAAAACTGAACACTGAATACTTTCCTTCTTACGAAATCATGATGGACGAACTTCGTGATTATCGTTTTTATAACGAAGATATGTTGCATCCTAACCAAATCGCGATCGATTATATCTGGAAACTTTTCAGCGAAAATTATATTTCGCAAGAAAGCATCTTCACAATGCAGGAAGTAGACGAGATTCAGAAAAGTCTGCGCCATCGCAGCTTTAATCCCGAATCAGAACAACACCAAAAATTCCTGGCTAAATTGCAGCAGAAAATGAATCTTTTAGGAGAAAAGATTTCCCATATTCAATTTTAATTTTCAGTCAGCATTGCTTTTAACAATGCTTGCAACCCAAACATTCTTATAAAATATTAGGTACAAAAACTTTGCGCCTTAGTGCCTTTCGGCTGTAATATAAAGTAAGAAATTAACTATTTAACAGTAAAATTTTAGAATAATTGATAATAATTATGTAAATTGTTAAAGCTTTAATTTTACATTTTTGTAGAATGTATAACTCTGCTTTTTTCAGAAGCAATTTAATCATGTATTTTATTGACGTATGAATAAGAAACCCATTCATTATTTAAAAAAAACACTTCGTATACTCTTATGGTGCGTGGGTTCTGTGGTTGTTCTTTTATTACTTCTTATCATCTTAATTCAGGTTCCTTCGATTCAGAATTTCGCCAAAGACAAAGCGATTTCGTATCTCCATAAAAAAATTAAAACCAAGGTTTCTTTAGATCATATTTCTATTAAATTTCCAAAAGATGTAGTTCTGGAAGGTTTTTATTTTGAAGATCAAAAAAAAGATACTTTACTGGCTGGTAAACGATTAGAAGTCGATGTTGATCTTTTTAAATTAGTCAGCAGCGAACTCGAAATCAATTCCGTTTCTCTTGAAAACGTAAAAGCCAATATTTCCCGAAACAAAGACGGCATTTTCAATTTTGATTATATCATAAAAGCATTCGAATCAAAAGAACCAAAAGTAGAAGATCCAAATGCTAAACCATTCAAAATATCAGTTGTAAAAGTAAATCTGGATAACGTCAATTTTAATTTTAAAGACGATTTTTCTAAAAATGACATTGCCGTAAAACTAACGCATTTCGACACCAAATTCAATAAATTCGATTTGGATAAAATGGATTTTGATATTCCTAATATCGATTTGAACGGATTGAAATTAGTTTTAAATCAAGATGTTGTAGAGCAAATAGCGGTTGTTTCCGTAAAAACCGTCGATACAATTTCAAAACGAAAAGACTTCAAATTAAAACTAGGTAAAATCAGTTTGTCAAAAATTGATATTGCATATGATAATAAAGATTCCAAATTAGATTCAGGAATAAAACTCGGCAATCTGGATTTATCCGTTAATGAAATTGATTTAAACAAACAGCTTTTAGATTTCGATACTTTCGAATTAAAAAACCTAAGCGGAAATTTACGATTAGGAATAAAAGATAAACAAATTCAAGCGCCAAGTTTAGATACAACAGCCATTAAACAAGCCGGATGGAAAGCAAAACTAAACAAAGTAAACATACAAAATATAGCTTTTAAATTTGATGATATGCGATCGAAGCATGTTGTAAAAGGAATCGATTACAGTCATTTAGATTTAAGCAGATTCAATCTGGAAGCCGAGAAATTGTTGTATGGCAATGATACCATTTCGGGAAATATAAAATCACTTGCAGCAATAGAAAAAAGCGGTTTGAACATTCAGTCTTTAAAAACAGATTTTTTCTACGGTCCTAAAAACGCCTATTTAGATAATTTGTATTTAAAAACGCCGCAAACTCTTGTAAAAGATAAAATTAAAGTAGAATACAAATCACTTGCCGCGCTTCAAAAAGATATTGCCAATCTTGCTGTTGATGCTAATTTAAAAGATTCAAAAATAGGATTTAAAGATATTTTGTTATTCGTACCCGATTTACAAAAAACAAATCCGTTTAAAAGTAATCCCAACGCCGTTGTATACATAAACGGCCGAGTGAGCGGAAAAGTAAAGGATTTGAATATTCCGAAATTTGAAATGAGCGGAATAGGAACCACAAAAGTTTCCCTTTCGGGGAAGATAACCGGATTGCCTGATGCTCAAAAGGCCTATTACGATTTGGATATTAAAAACATTTCGAGCACAGCAAAAGATATCAATACGTTTGTGCCGGCCGGAACAATTCCTAAAAACATTCAGCTTCCATCGCAAATAAACCTGCAGGGAAAATTTAAAGGCTCTGTTCAGAATTTTAAAACCAATCTGGCTTTAAACAGTAGTTTCGGAAATGCAAAAGTCGACGCTTTATTTGACCAGCGTGTTAAGAAAAAAGAGAAATACGACGCAACAGTTTATTTATTAGATTTTGATTTAGGCCGATTAATCAAAAATGATTCAATTGGAAAAATTACGCTTAAAGCGAAAGTTAAAGGAAACGGTTTAGACCCAAAAACAGCAAAAGCAGAATTGGATGGAATTGTTCAAAAAGCAGTTTTTAACAGATATACTTATAGAGATTTAGCTTTAAAAGGAAATATTGCAAACGGTTCATTCGCAGTAAAATCTGGAATGAAAGATCCGAATTTGAATTTTGATTTAGTGGCAAGCGGAAATACACAAGAAAAATATCCGTCAGTAAAATTAAAGTTAAACCTCGATATCGCCGATTTAGAAAAACTGAATCTGCATGCCGGACCAATGAAACTTCGAGGGAATATCGATGCAGATATTACCAATAGTAATCCCGATTACTTAAACGGAAAAGTATTCCTTTCGAATGTGCAGATTTTACAGGACAAAGAACCAATCGTTTTAGATTCGGTTCGTGTAATAGCATTTTCAGATAATACTCGAAATAATATTAAAGTTTCTTCTCAGTTTTTAAAGGCTGAAGTTGACGGAAAATACAAATTGACGACACTTGCTGCAGCGATGAAAAAATCGTTGTCAAAATATATCGATTTGAAAAATCCGAAAGCAAATGGAGAATCAGATGAGCAAAGATTGTCTTTTACGTTAACTGTAGACAACGATCCGATTTTGTTTAAATTAATTCCGAAACTAACAGGTTTAGAGCCAATTAAAATCACAGGAAAATACAATAACGTAACAGATTCTTTAGAAGTTAGAGGAACAATTCCGAGAATTACTTACGCTGATAATACTATTTCTGATGGAAAAATAAATATCGAAGCAAAAGAAAATGCTTTAGAATATTCTATTTCTATCGCGACAATTGAAAGCGGTTCTTTAAAAATTCCGTTTACAAGTTTAACAGGACAAGTGCAGAATAATATTTTGACGTATGCGCTTGATGTTCAAGATGCCAAACAAAAACAACAATATTATATTGCAGGTGAATTTAAAGCAGAAGATTCTAAAAACATCTTAAAATTAGATGCCGAAAATTTCGTCTTAAACTACGATAAATGGACGGTTGATCCAGAAAATGCAATCGAATTTGGAGATAAACGACTTTATGTAAACAAATTCAATTTGAGCAATAGCGGCAATGAATTAAAAGTTCAGTCTCAGGGAAATCAAGATAATGCGCCTTTACAAGTTGATTTTGTAAACTTCAAAATTGAAACCATTATGAATATGGTTAAAAAGGATGAACTTTTAATGCAAGGTTTAATTAACGGAAATGCATTGGTTGAAAACGTAATGACCAATCCAACTTTTACATCCGATTTAAAAATAGATGATTTTACTTTTAAAGGTGATAAAGTTGGCGATTTAGAAATCAAAGTAGACAATAAAACGGCCAATACACTTGCCGCAAATGTAAGTTTAAGTGATGAAGGAAATGATCTTAAACTGACTGGTGATTATAAAATGGATTCTGGGAATTTTGATTTTGATGTCGATATTAATAAGTTGAATATCAAAAGCATTCAAGGTTTCAGCATGGATAATATCACAGAAGGAAAGGGATATTTATCAGGGAATTTTAAAATAACGGGAAATACAACAATGCCAAAAATTGACGGAGAACTGAATTTTAATGATGCCGCTTTTAGGGTAACGCAGTTGAATTCTTATTTTAAAATTGGAAAAGAAAAAATCACGTTTAATAACGAAACGATTTCATTTGATAAATTCTCTCTTTTTGATGAAAATGATAATGAATTGTACGTAAACGGAAATATCAAATCGGCTGATTTTAGAAAATACAATTTCGATTTATTGGTTGAAGCAAATGATTTTAGAGCAATTAATTCGAAGGCAAAAGACAATGATTTATTCTACGGAGATTTGTTTTTAGATACAAAACTAAATATCAAAGGAGATTTGGACAGTCCAACAATTGATGGAACACTTAAAATCAATAAAGAAACCAAATTTACAGTGGTTATGCCCCAGTCTGATCCATCAATTGCAGATCGAGAAGGAATTGTTGAATTTGTGGATGAAGATAATCTATATCTAAAACAAACAGTTGATATGCAGAATCAATTGAATCAATCTGAAATAAAAGGAATGAACGTAAATGTAGCCATTTCTATTGATAAAGAAGCAGAATTAACTTTGCTGATTGATAAAGCAAACGGCGATTATTTGAATTTGAAAGGAGAAGCAGAATTAGTTGGAGGAATCGATCAATCTGGAAAAACAACTTTGACTGGAAAATATGAGTTTTCGGAAGGTGCTTACCAAATGAATTTCAACGGAATCAAAAGAAAGTTCGATATTCAGAAAGGAAGTTTTATTACCTGGAATGGTGAGCCGACAATGGCAACTTTAAATATTACAGCTATTTATAAAGTAGATACAGCTCCAATTGACTTGTTAGGAAATCAATTGAAAGGAGAATCTCAAACGGTACAAAATACATACAAACAGAAACTTCCTTTTCAGACTTTATTGAAAATGAACGGAGAGTTATTGAAACCAGAAATTTCTTTTGGAATTGTACTTCCTGAAGGCAATTATAATGTTTCTTCGGATGTTGTAGAGCTTACACAAGCCAAATTAAAACAATTAGAACAAGATCCGGCAGAATTAAATAAACAGGTTTTTGCCCTTTTATTATTGAACAGATTTGTGGGTGAAAATCCGTTTTCAAGCGAAAGCGGCGGTACAAATGCAGAATCTTTTGCAAGACAAAGTGTGAGTAAGATTCTTTCGCAGCAATTAAATAACCTTGCTGGAGATTTAATTACAGGATTTGAAGTCAATTTCGATTTAGAATCAACCGAAGATTACACAACAGGAACCATGCAAAATAGAACCGACCTGAATGTTGAGGTTTCTAAAAAATTACTAGACGATCGATTGAAAGTTACCGTTGGAAGCAGTTTTGGAGTTGAAGGGCAAGAACGAGCAAATGAAGAAAGTACCAACATTGCGGGCGATGTAGCATTAGATTATCAGTTAACAAAAGATGGCAGGTATATCGTTCGTGCGTATCGTAAAAATCAATATCAGGTTGCAGTTGAAGGTCAGGTTGTAGAAACTGGAGTCGCCTTTGTAATTACAATGAGTTACAATAAGTTCAGAGAGCTTTTTCATCGTACAGAAGAGGAAAAAGAATTAATTCGAGAAGAAAAAGTTCGCAAGGAAAAAGAAAAGAAAAAGAAGCAAGAGACCAAAGAAAAAGAAAAACTGAAGGAGAACGAAGAAGAAAATCAAATTAAAGGAAATGAGCAAAAAACATAATCATATAAAACCATCTTATATAAAGTGTATCGCACTGCTTTCTTTGTTTTTTGTTGTTGGATGCAGTAATACTAAATACCTTCCGGAGGGCGATTTACTTTACACAGGAGGTTCAGTTACTATAAAGGATTCGATTATGAAAAAGAAAGATCGAAAAGCTTTGGAGACTGAATTGGAAGGTTTATTGCGCCCAAAACCGAACAAACA
Source organism: Flavobacterium sp. HSC-32F16 (assembly GCF_024171645.1). Taxonomy (GTDB): domain Bacteria; phylum Bacteroidota; class Bacteroidia; order Flavobacteriales; family Flavobacteriaceae; genus Flavobacterium. The sequence continues at coordinate 157,289 of NZ_JALKAC010000008.1, forward strand.
GATTTTTGGTTTGCGTCCTAAATTATTGATTTACAATCTCGCCGGAGAACCAAAAAAAGAAAAAGGAACACGATATTGGCTGCGTAACAAAGTGGGAGAAGCGCCCGTGCTTTTTAGTCAGGTTGACTTAGATTATAATGCTTCGGTTTTGAGAAACTTTGCCGAAAACAGAGGTTATTTTAAAGTCAGAGTTAGTGCCGATTCAACTGTCAGCAACAAAAGAGTTACGGCAGAATATACCGTTATGCCTAGAAAACAATACATTATAAAAAGTGTGACTTTTCCAGATGATTCTTTAAAAATGTCTAAGATCATTGCAAAAAGCCACAGAAGAAGTTTATTGAAAGTTGGAAATCCATATGATTTGGATGTTATAAAAGCAGAAAGAGAACGAATTGATGCCCGATTGAAAGAAAGAGGATATTTCTACTTTAATCCAGATTATATTTTAGCTAAAGTCGACAGCAGTAAAGGTGATCATGAAGTAAAGATCAGATTAGTTATAAAAGATGATACGCCTGTTAAGGCAATGACAGCTTATAAAATTGACAAGATTTTTGTGTATCCAAATTATTCTCTGACGAATGATAGTGCGGTTTACAGAAAAAGAAATATTACGCAGTATAAAGATTTTACTATAATTGATACTACAGAAACTTTTAAACCAAGAATTTACGACCGAACGATTTACTTTAAAAAAGGCGATGTTTACAACAGAAAAGATCATAATTTAACTTTAAATCGATTTGTAAATCTTGGAACTTTCAGTTTTGTAAAGAATGAATTTAAACCATCAGATTCTATTCCGAATGCTTTAAATTCTTATTATTATCTGACACTTTTACCCAAAAAATTTATTCGTGTTGAAGTGATCGGAAAAACCAATTCGGCAAGTTATACAGGAACAGAATTAAATCTAAACTGGAATAATCGAAACTTTTTTAAAGGAGCAGAATTATTTACGGCTTCAGTTTTTGGAGGAGCAGATTTTCAGTTGGGAGGAGCAAATAAAGGCAAAAATATTTATAAACTCGGAGGAGAAGTGAGTTTGACTTGGCCACGATTTATTTCACCTTTTAATATTGAAGGAAACAGCGAATTTGTACCGAGAACGAAAGCGACATTACGTTATGAATATCAAAAAAGAACACAATTATATGCACTAAATTCTTTTAATGCTTCTTTTGGTTATTTGTGGAAAGAAAACATTCGTAAAGAACACCAATTGAATGTGATTGATATAACATATGTAAGTCCAAATCATGTTACGCCAGAATACATGGCAGATATTGAAGAAGATGAAGCGTTAAGAAGGGTAATCGAAAAACAGTTGATTTTTGGTCCGACTTATAATTATACGTACACCAATACAATGCAGAAACGCCGAAAAAATACGATCTATTTTAACGGTGAATTAGATTTGGCAGGAAATTTAACGGGTATGATAACGGGAGCAAATATCAAAAAAAATGATACGATTAAGATATTTGATGTTCCTTTCAGCCAGTACGTAAAAATAAAAACTGATTTTAGACATTATCTAAAACTAGGAAAAGAAAGCGAACTAGCCAGCAGATTAATAGTCGGAGCTGGATTTGCCTACGGAAATTCAAATGCACTGCCAACCTCAAAACAATTTGTTGTTGGTGGAACCAATAGCATTAGAGCATTCCGAGCAAGAACTTTGGGGCCGGGGAGTTATGTTATTCCGCCTCCAACAAACAATAATTTCACTCCAGATCAATCAGCCGATTTAAAGTTAGAATTCAATACCGAATATCGAGCGAAGCTCTTTAGTATCGTAAGAGGAGCTGTGTTTTTAGACGCAGGAAATATTTGGCTTCTTCATGCCGATCCTAATAAACCTGGAGCTGAGATTTCAAAAGATTTTATGAAAGAATTGGCCGTTGGAGCAGGAGCAGGTTTACGCTTCGATTTGTCATTCTTAATCTTGAGAACAGATTTAGCGATTCCGCTTAGAAATCCTTCTTTACCAGACGGACAGCGATGGGTTATTGATGATATTAATTTCGGAAGCAGTTCTTGGCGAAAAGACAACCTGATTTTAAACATTGCTATTGGATATCCATTTTAAAATTTTTTGCCACAAATTTCATGAATTTTCACAAATTCACTATGCTGTATTTATTGATTAATTTCGATTTGATTTTCAAAAAAATTAGTGGAAATTAGTGTAATTCGTGGCAAAAGAAACAAAAAAAGAAGTAAATTGGTCTTTAAATATTTTAAGGAATGCAAAACTTGATCAAAAGAATTATTGGAGTTAGTGTCATCGTTTTATTAATTGTTTTGGCATTTAAATATTGCCAGTTCAAAAAAGAAGACGATTCAGATATTCAGTATAATACCAATTTAATTCAGCAGCAAATTCTTAATGTTGGAAAATTGGTTGTCACCGAAGGACATTTTTCAGAAGTGATCACGTATAAAAATCAGCAGAAATATTTGATGGATATGGTTTCTTTTGAGAAGAAAGCATTGGTTGTGGTAAATGCAAATGTTACGGTTGCCTACGATTTGCATCAAATGAAATATGACATCGACGAAAAAAACAAAACGATTACGATTTTAAATATTCCAAAAGAAGAAATTACGATTAATCCCGATATTCAGTTTTATGATGTCGAACAAAGTAAGTTGAATCCGTTTACGGGGGAGGATTATAATAAAATCAATAAATCGGTAAAGGCAAACTTAGCCAAGAAAATCGAAAAATCAACCTTAAAAACAAACGCCCAAAACAGATTAATAAGCGAGCTGTCTAAGATTTTAATTATGACAAATTCAATGGGCTGGAAACTGCAATACAACGGGAAAACTATTGAGTCAGAAACGGAGCTAAATCAGGATTTGAAGCTTTAGTTTGAGGTTCAAAGGTTCAGAGGGTTTTTTAGGTTTTCCGATTGTTATTAGATAAAGATTTATTAAATTGCCTCCTGCTTTAGCTGGAGGTATTTATAATGCAAACTAAAAAGGCTTTAGCCAAAACTCATTTTTTGGCTAAAGCCCCTTGCTGGCTTTAATTTTCTCCTCCAGCTAAAGCGGGAGACAATTAAAAAGGGTTTCTTTGTGAGATTAAAAAATTTGGACAAATCATTTTAAATCTGTAAAATCTGCGGGCAAAAACTAAACGATAAAAACTTCGCGTCTTAGTGCTTTTGTGGCAAATGCGGCAAAGAACGATCAAAAATCAAATCCAATCCGCCGGAAATTAAATGTGCCGTTTCAGGACGTTTTTCTTTCAATTGAGATAAATATACTATTACTTCGTGTAAAAGCGGGCTTAAAGAATCCGTTAAAAGTTCTGCAATTTCAAGAGCTAAAAGCCAATCGTTTGGATGATTGTTTTTTAATTTGTTAAATATTAATTGAAGCTCTGTTTTAATACTATTGTTCTTTCTGATTTCCCTAACGGCGGCATATAAACTTTCTAATTCATCACGCTCATCAGTATGTTTCGCTTTAATAGTTTTAGTTGTTGGGACAATATTAAGCAAGTCAAAACTATTTACATCGGCTGGACCGGAAAAAGCCGAAATCACTTTTTTTCCAATTGCCATATCATAATTTCCCCAATCAGGCTGAAATAAAACAGTTTCGCCATGGGTTACAGTACAATTTCTAAAACTGATTAAAATAATTTCTCCGTGTAAGTTTCGGGAACCCGTAATAATTTCACCTTCCACAATAATATTGCCTTCAAATTCCAGTTTTACCGTTTCGTTTTCAACAATGCTGTAAGCCTGCAAATCCTTCGGACTCATGTCTTCAATTGCCAGATTAAAACCTTTCAGTTTCCCAATCGGACTCCCGAATCCATGTGGATGCGTTAAAGTTCCGTGTCCGACTAATTCTTTTTCACGATACGACAAGGCTGTTTTTCCTGTTGTTTGAATGTAAACCGGTTTTCCTTCATCTTCAATGACATTCGTAAAAACCCCTGAAACTTGTAAACCAGTACTCAATTCAATTGTACCTAAAGCATTCGATTGAATCAGTTTTTTAATTCCCGAAAGACCTCCGGTACGTAAAGCCATTTTATTAGCAAACTCTTCCAGAATCAAACTTAAATAAGAAAAATTTGGTGTTACATAAAGTTGAGGCTGCAGCTGCGTAATATCAAAATTTTGATTGGCAGCCGAAATATCATAAGGGATTTTCTTTACATTATCTGTCATGCACCAAGCACTTTCTCCAATCGAAGAAAGTAATCCGGCACCATAAATTTTTGGATCTTCAACCGTTCCAATCAAGCCGTATTCAACCGTCCACCAATGCAGGTTTCTAATTTGAGCCATTTCAGACAATTCGCCCATATCATTTTGTAAATCGGCAACTGCTTTTTCGGCTTCGTCAATTTTTTCCTGCGGCGTATCTTCGGCTTCTTTTAAAATAGAAAGCAAACGAATCGCTTCATACATTTGATAATCTTTATGAGAAGAAATTGCTTTACAGCCAATTTCACCAAAACGTCTTAAATATTCTGCATATTCTGGATTGGCAATAATAGGAGCGTGGCCGGCACCTTCGTGAATAATATCTGGAGCGGGAGTATATTCAATATGTTCTAATTGACGAATATCCGAAGCAATAACCAAAACATTATAAGCCTGAAATTCCATAAAAGCATTTGGCGGAATAAATCCGTCGACAGCAACTGCAGCCCAGCCAATTTCAGTTAAGATACGGTTCATTCCGTACATACTCGGAATAGAATCAATTTCGATTCCCGTTTTACGTAAACCCTCCAAATACGAATGATGCGCGACTTTTGAAAGATAATCTACATTTTTGCGCATAACATATCGCCAAACCGCCTGATTAATTGGTGTGTAATCACTATAGTCCTGAGGTTTAATAAATTGCTTTAAATGTTTTGGCAATCGTTCTAATAACGGATTGGTTTCTATAGATGCATTCATTTCGAAAACGTTGTAGATTAGAATGTAAAATTACGAATTTAGGTCGCTAATTTTTGCTGTTCATCACAAAATTTTTATTCGAAAGTGATTTTTATTGCGTTTTTATAGATTTTAAAGAGTTAATAGAAAATAGTAATTTTAGCAGTCATTGTTTTCGAAACTTACTTTTTCCATTGTTTTTTCATAGCTGTCAACCTCTTTTTTGGTCATTGAAACTTCTTTGATATCTACTTTTAATTGTTTTTTAGCATCGGAACTAATCCATAAACCGGTAAAAGTATTTCCGTTTTTTTGTAAAATTAAAACGCCGGTGAAATTATGTTCAACCATAACAAATTCATTTTCTTTCTTTTTGCTCTGAGTAGGATAAATTTGAATCCAATTGTTTGATTTATTGTATCGGTACATTGCAGCATACATTAAATCGGCAGTACATTGATTTTCTTCTGCCTGGATATAAACAGTTATTGGTGTTTTTCCGTCAATAGTTCCTTTGTATAAATTAGAAACCCTTGATTGAGATTGTGCGTTTAAATGATTAAAAATAGAAAAATAGAATAGAAAGAACAGGATAACTTTTTTCATTTTACTTATTGATTTTTGATAGAATTTGGATTAATCAAATTTATTTAAATTAAAATAGTATCCAATCTTATTCTAAAATATTTTTAAGATTTACCTGATGAATTTCTTAATTCGTTTTCAGCATTTCTAAAATATTCAATTTTATGGCTGAACATAAAAGCCATATTGGTTGCGCGCATTTTGGCTTCTTCGGTAATTACGCCTGTAAATTGAGCATCTATTGTAGTATTGAAGATTTGTATCCAGCGTTCAAAATGAGTTTTATCAACTGGTAATTGTTTGTGCGGAGGAAATGGAGTTCCGGAATAAGCACGAACATCAAATAAAATAGTCTGCCAGAATCCATACATTTTTTGCAAATGCGGTTCCCAGCGATCTTGCAGTTTGTCATTAAAAATAGGACCTATTAAATCGTCTTTTCTAACATTAGCATAAAAGGTATCAACCATTTGTTTAATATCGTCTAAGGTTGAAATATCTTTAAGTTCTGACATGATTTTCTATCTAAAATTGAATTGCAAAAATACGTTATAACTCCAAGTTTATTCTATGATATTTGTCATTTGTGAAAATTTTATCAGAGCATAAAAGAAGCTAAACTCTCCATTTTAAAGCTTATTTGTAATGTATTGTAAATGTGCTAAAATCAGAAAGCATTTTTTTACTGTTTTTTAGTTTTAAGGTATTGATTTTTAAATGGTTGAAAAAAATAAAGATAAGTTTTTGTTAAGTTAATTTTTACAAATGATGTGTATTTGTAAAGTTCGATTTATATCGATTTCGTTAGAATTAAATTATTTTAGATGAATTTTAATAAAATTAATCACAATAAAATGAGAAAAATTTAACTATTTAACAACCACAAAACCTTGAAAAATGCACAAAACTACTAAAAAACCTGCCAATCGATTGAAAAGCATAATGCAAGTTATTATAATGCTTTTATTTATTAATGCTGGCGCTCAGACTGTAACGCCTTTTATAACATCGGGCGATCAGACCAGACTATTACAGCAACAAGCGGCAGTAAGCTTTGGAATCAATTCCGGAACCAATCCTTCTACTGTTACAGTTAATGCAGGAACTACTTACCAGACAATGGACGGATTTGGTTACACGCTTACAGAAGGTAGTGCTGAAGTGATCAGCGGAATGGCTGCAGCACAGCAGAATCAATTATTAAATGATTTATACAATCCTGTTGCAGGACTAAATGCAAGTGTAATTCGTATTAGTATTGCTGCTTCAGATTTGAGCAGTTCTTCTTATAGTTATAATGAAACTTCGGGAGATACCAACATGAATAATTTTAGTCTCAACGGACCGGATTTAACTTATTTAATTCCGATTATAAAAAAAATCCAGCAGATTAATCCCAACATTAAAATATTAGCAACACCTTGGTCAGCGCCACGCTGGATGAAAACTAATAATTCATGGATTGGAGGAAGCCTTCAAACACAATATTATGCTGCTTATGCGAGATATTTTGTAAAATACATTGCAGCAATGCAGTCGCAGGGAATTCCGATTTGGGGAATCACACCGCAAAACGAACCAGAAAATCCGCATAATGAGCCAAGTATGCTGATGAATTCTACAGAGCAGAAGAATTTCATTAACCAACAGCTTGGGCCGCAATTGGCCGCAGCAGGTTATGGAGGTGTAAAAATTATTGCTTTTGATCATAACTGCGATAATACAGCATATCCAATTGATGTTTTAAACAACAGCAGTTATGTAGATGGGGCAGCATTTCACTTGTATTTGGGAAATATTTCAGCTATGTCTACAGTTCGAAATGCAACCAATAAAAACGTTTATTTTACAGAACAATATACAGGTTCGGGCGGCAGTTTTAGCGGTGATTTTGGCTGGCACATGCAAAACGTTGTTATTGGGAGTACCAACAACTGGTCTAAAACAGTTTTAGAATGGAATGCAGCAAATAATTCCAGTTTAGGACCACGTACACCTGGAGGATGCAATACTTGTTTAGGAGCAATTACGGTAAATAACAGTACAAGTTATACTAAAAATGTGGCTTATTACATTATTGGTCAAATCTCGAAATATGTAAAACCGGGTGCAGTAAGAATTGGTTCTTCTAGCACAAACGGGAGTATTTTATCAGTTGGATTTAAAAACCCTGACGGATCTATTGCTCTGGTTGTTTATAACTCAGGCGGTTCATCAAATACAATAAAAGTTGTTTCGGGATCATCTGCATTTAATTACGCCGTTCCCGGATTATCTGCAGTTACTTTTACGTGGGGAGCAGGAACGACGCCTCCAACAGGTTTTCCTGGATATTATAATGTTATTTCAAGAAACAGTAATAAAGGACTGGATGTGGCAGATAATTCAACCGTAAGCGGCGGAAGAATCCAGCAATATGATGTAACAGGCGGCGGCGGAAATAACCAGCGATGGAAGTTTGTTTCTGATGGAGCAGGGAATTATTACATAATAGTAAAATCAACCGGAATGTATCTGGCAGTTGAAAATAATGGAACGGCAAATGGATTGAAAGTACAGCAAAAAACGTTCTCGAATTCTAATGAATTTAAATGGACAGTGGAAAGCCTTGGTGGAGGATACTATAAGATTACCAATGTAAATACAGGGAAGTCACTTGATGTTGAAAATGTTTCTACAGCAAATGGAGCAAATATTCAGGTTTGGGATTATACAGGCGGATTAAATCAGCAATGGCAGCTTGTTCAGGTTGAGTCTACGGCAAAAAAAGCTTTATGGATAAATCCGGAAGAAAATGAAAATACAGCCGATATGGCCATTTTTATTGATGAAGTAAGCGGCCATTTAAAAATTGAAACGAATCATGAAGGAAGTGCCGATGTGCAAATATTTAATGTTAGCGGACAAAGTGTATTGAAACGAAGCGTAAATTTTGTAAAAGGAAATCTTTCTGAAATAGAGGTCTCAAGACTTCCAAAAGGAGTTTATATAGTGAGAGTAAATGACGGTACGGGGTCTTATTCTAAAAAAGTATTAAAACAATAATTATCAATTCAGGATTCAATTAGTAATTTTATATTGGTGATTAAAAGGCTGACTAATTATTTAGTCAGCCTTTTATTTTATCATCATTATCCAATCAATTGGGTAAACAAATCCTGATTGTCATTTAAATATTGAAATTCAAAACCGTATTGCGTCATTTTCATTTTAATAGGCAGAATGTCTTTTTTCTTTTTCAATTCTAAACCAACTACAACAGAACCTACTTCACGACTGTTTTTCTTGGCAAACTGAAAATAGGTTATGTCATCATCCGGACCTAAAATATTATTTACAAATTCTTTTAAAGCTCCCGGACGCTGTGGAAACTGAATCATGAAATAATGCATTAAACCTTCATATAATAAAGAACGTTCTTTTATTTCGGCTGTTCTTTCAATATCATTGTTGCTTCCGCTCACCACACAAACCACATTTTTTCCTTTAATTTTATCTTTATAAAAATCCAAAGCTGCAATGGTTAATGCGCCTGCAGGTTCTACAACCATCGCTTCTTCATTATATAATCGTAGAATTGTCGTGCAGACTTTTCCCTCAGGAACCAAAATAATGTCTTCCAGATTATATCGGCATATTTCAAAAGTTTTATCGCCAACTTGTTTAACTGCCGCACCATCAACAAATTTATCGATTGTTTTTAAAGCGGTATTTTTATTTTCTTCAATTGAAGTTTTCATTGAAGGCGCACCTTTGGGCTCAACGCCGATGATTTTAGTATTCGGGCTTAAATGTTTGAAAACTTCAGATAATCCAGAAGCCAGTCCGCCGCCGCCAATTGGCACAAAAACATAATCAATAGTTTCTTTAAAACTTTCGAGAATTTCTAAACCAACCGTTCCTTGTCCTGCGATTACTTTTTCGTCATCAAAAGGATGGATAAAAGTTTTATGATTTTTGATGGCGTCTGCCGTTGCCGAAGCATAGGCATCATCAAAAGTATCTCCGGTTAAAACAATTTCTACAAATGATTTTCCAAACAACTGCACTTGTTTTACCTTTTGTTTTGGAGTGGTTTTAGGCATATAAATTTTACCTTTTATATGCAGAAGGTTACAGGAGTAAGCAACTCCTTGAGCATGATTTCCGGCACTTGCGCAGACAATTCCGTGTGCTTTTTCCTTTTCATTTAAAGAAGAAATCTTATTGTAAGCACCTCTAATTTTGTATGAGCGAACAATTTGCAAATCTTCCCGCTTTAACAAAATAGTCGATTTGAATTCGTCTGAAAGATTCAAATTTTGAGTTAAAGGTGTCGCTGCAACTACATCTTCAAGCTGCTTTTTTGCATTAAGTACTTCGTTAAATAAACTCATGATGTTTTGTTTTTTGCCATGAATTACACCAATTTCCACTAATTTTTATTTAGAAGCTGCACAGAGTAATTCGTGCTAATTGTGTAATTTGTGGCGACATTTAAATTATTTTTAAAATAAAAAACCTCCCGATGTGGGAGGTTTTTATAAATTATATTTTACTTATTTATATAACACCTCGCCATCATTGCTGAATTGCAATAATGCTGATAATCGCGATAATAATGTTATTAAAGTTTTTCATTTTTAATTGATAGAGTAACAAATGTACTTATTTTTTCTGAAGTAATAAACAGCTGTTTTTAAGTTTTGAAAAAAAACTGAAAGCTGAAAAACGGACAATCGAGACTGAATACTACTTTTTAACCGGAGGATATTGAGCCAGAATTTTGTTTACAAATTCACCAATTTTTTCATCTTTTTTATCAATGTTGCGGGTTAGCGTTCCTTGACCTTCACCTTGCCAGATCATTTCTTTCTTTTTAGCATCGATTAAGTCAATGTAAAGAGTTCCTTCTGTAGAAGTTGAAACAGTGGTTTGATTTCCTCCGTACATCATCCACGGATTCCAACCCCAACCCCAACCGTAGCCCCATCCAGCGCTAAATTGGTTTACATTTACTTGTTCTCTGGATTTAGTAAAAATATTTACCAATAAATCAGGATTATCGCTTTTGGTAAAACCTTTGGCCTGCATTTCGTTATCTATGGCGTGAAGTATACGTCTTTTATCCAAATCAGAAATTTCTACTTTATCAATTCCGGGCTTAAAAAAAGCGTAAGTCTTGTAAGGCGCAAAATCGACATTTTTGTCGTAATCAGAATATACAGTAACACTGCTGCATGAAGAGAGAATCATAAGCAGTAAAATCGGAACTAACTTGAATGTTTTCATATTATTGGAAATTTAATGTTCTCTTTATATCTGTCAGTCTGATCGTAGTCGAAGTCCTTGTAATTTCTATAAGCTTTCAACTCCGCTCAGGTGACATCTTATTTTAATGATAAATCTCTTTGACTAAAGTAAGCCTTCATCTACAAAGTTAGGTAAAGTTACTTTAAGTAATGGCTCAACTTCCATTGCTCTTTTTATGGCAAAAACGGCACCTTCATTTCGAGCCCAGCTTCTTCTTGAAATTCCGTTGTTAACATCCCAGAAAAGCATTGAAGCTAAACGCTTTGAAGCCTCTTTAGAACCATCAAGAACCATACCAAATCCACCGTTTATAACCTCTCCCCAGCCAACGCCGCCACCATTATGAATGGATACCCATGTTGCTCCTCTGAAACTATCGCCAATTACGTTGTGAATTGCCATATCGGCTGTAAAACGAGATCCGTCGTAAATATTTGAAGTCTCTCTGTAAGGAGAATCAGTTCCCGAAACGTCATGATGATCGCGTCCTAAAACTACTGCACCAATTTCGCCTTTTGCAATCGCCTGGTTAAAAGCTTCAGCAATTTTGGTTCTTCCTTCAGCATCGGCATAAAGAATTCGTGCTTGAGAACCTACAACCAGTTTGTTTTCCTGCGCGCCTTTAATCCATTTAATGTTATCCTGCATTTGCTGCTGAATTTCATTTGGAGCGGTTTCTGCCATTTTTTCTAAAACTTCACAAGCAATTGCATCTGTTTTTAATAAATCTTCTGGTTTTCCTGAAGTACAAACCCAGCGAAAAGGCCCAAATCCGTAATCGAAACACATTGGTCCCATAATATCCTGAACATAGCTAGGATATTTAAAATCGATATTATTTGCTGCCATTACATCTGCGCCGGCGCGTGAAGCTTCTAATAAAAAGGCATTTCCGTAATCGAAAAAGTAAGTTCCTTTTGCAGTATGTTTGTTAATGGCATCTGCATGACGACGCAACGTTTCCTGAACTTTTTGTTTGAATAATTCAGGATTTTCGGCCATCAAATCATTGGCATCTTCAAAAGAAATTCCAACAGGATAATAACCTCCTGCCCACGGATTATGAAGTGAAGTTTGATCTGAACCTAAATCAATTTTGATATTTTCCTGATCAAAACGTTCCCAAACATCAACTACATTTCCTAAATAAGCAATCGAAACGGTTTCTTTATTGGCTTTCGCCAAAGCTACTCTGGCAACCAATTCATCAGTAGAAGTCACCACTTCATTAATCCAGCCTTGTTCGTGACGAATTTTAGTGATTTTCGGATTTACTTCGGCGCAGACCGTAATACAGCCTGCAATATTTCCAGCTTTTGGCTGTGCGCCAGACATTCCGCCAAGTCCGGAAGTTACAAATAAATTGCCTTCTGGATTTTGTTTTATTTTTCTAAATCCGTTTAAAACGGTGATTGTAGTTCCATGTACAATTCCCTGCGGACCAATATACATATAACTTCCCGCAGTCATTTGTCCGTATTGCGAAACTCCTAGCGCATTCATTTTCTCCCAATCGTCAGGTTTAGAATAATTTGGTATAACCATTCCGTTGGTAACCACAACTCTTGGAGCTTCTTTATGAGAAGGGAATAGTCCCATCGGATGTCCAGAATACATCGTTAAAGTTTGCTCATCTGTCATTTCAGACAAATATTGCATCGTCAATAAATATTGTGCCCAGTTTTGAAAAACTGCCCCGTTTCCGCCATAGGTAATCAATTCATGCGGGTGCTGCGCCACAGCATAATCCAAATTATTTTGAATCATGTGCATAATGGCTTTTGCCTGCAATGATTTTCCTGGATATTCATCAATCGGACGTGCGTACATTCTGTAATCTGGACGAAGACGGTACATATAGATACGTCCGTATTTTTCTAATTCTTCTGAAAATTCAGGAATTAATTCGGCATGATGTTTTGGATCAAAATAACGCAATGCATTTTTTAAAGCCAGTTTTTTTTCTTCTGCCGAAAGAATTTCTTTTCGTTTCGGAGCATGATTAATAGCAGGATCGTATGCTTGCTTTGGAGGCAATATAGATGGAATTCCTTGTTGTATTTGTTCTTTGAAAGTCATTTTTTTTTAGAGATGCTAAGTTGCTAAGGTTATAGGATGCTAAGATATTTTAGTTAGATTAACAACAGATTAATTTTTTGTTCTTTAAATTATGTCGCCCCGCTGGGGCTTATATGTGACAAATGTTTAAATGATTTCTATAAATATGTCGCTCCCCTGGAGCTGATGAAACAAAGCCTTGGAAAGGCGAAATAGGTATAGAAAAACAAAAATCGCCTCAGTATAAAAGCTCCAGCGGAGCGAAATATTAGCCGACGTAATTGGAATTTAAAATTTGGAATTTATTTTAATTGTCACATTTTAAAATTGTCACATTTTCTAATTAAAAAACTAGGGATAACGGATATCCGACCTATGATAGGATTTGTGGATCGTAATCCTAAATTTTCTCGAACGAATATCCATGTATAATTTTAGATTTTAGATTTCAGAAATTATCTAATTGACTAATTATCTCATTCTCTAATTAAGAATAAACCTCTTCGTTAACACAAAACGGCATTTTTTTGCCTTCAATAACAGCAATTACATTTTGCGCCGCACAAACGGCCATTCCGTTTCTGGCTTCGTATGTTGCTGAACCAATATGTGGTAAAACACAGCAATTAGGAATCGACAATAACGGATTATTTGGCTTCATTGGTTCTGGATTTGTAACATCGAGTCCCGAGCCCCAGATTATATTATTTGTTAATGCGCGAAATAAATCGTCTTCGTTATGAAATTTTCCTCTTGCGGTATTAATGAAAATCGAATTCGATTTCATTTTAGCGAAAGCATTTTTATTGAAAATTTCATTGTTCTCTTCGCTGTAATTAGCATGAATACTCAAAACATCACTTTGAGAAAGTAAGGTTTCAAAATCAACTAATTTCGCATCCAATTCTTTTTCGGCAGCTGCATTTTGAGAACGATTATGATAAATAATATTCATTCCGAAAGCAGCTTTGCATTTTTGCGCCATTTCAAAACCAATTCTTCCCAAACCGAAAATCCCTAAGGTTTTACCATAAAGTTCCTGTCCTAAATTGGCTAACGGATCAAAACTTCCCCAATCGTTGTTTAAAATCCTTTTATGATTGTAGAAAGATTTTCTCGCAACACTTTGCATTAATAAAAAAGCAGCATCAGAAGTGGCTCTGCTTAAAACATCTGGCGTATTTCCAACAGGAATTTTTCTGGTGTTTGCCGAAGCAATGTTTACAGAATCGAATCCGACAGAAAATAAAGCAATCCCTTTTAAATTGGGACACTGCTGAAAAAAATCTTCATCTAAATTATTGGTTCCAACATTTAAAAGAACATCATTTTTCTGGCAGATTTCTATAAAATCCTCTCTTAATAATACATTCTCAGTTGGATTTATTGTTAAGTTGATTCCTTTTTCTTGAAGCAATAAAAGACCTGCTTCGGGTATATTTTTATTGATAAAAACGTTCATTTTGTTGAGGTCTAATTTTTATTTATTCTTCCAGTTTTTTTATCATATCCGTACGGACAATGACGGCAGCCGCTTTTACAGCAATACCCTCTTTTTAAATGATGTTTTTCGGTAAAGCATTTGTAACCTTCGGGCGTATAGTAAAAATCTTCGCCTTCGATTAATTTATTTTCATTACTTTGCTCTTTCATAAATCTGCTTCGCGTTCTATTTTAATAAGCTTTAAAATCAAAAATATAAATAATTGATTGTGTTTTTATTGAAATAGAACAATTTTATAGCTACAAATTTATAAATTTTACAGCCAATGTTTCTGATTGTTGCCAAATATTTAATTCCGAAAGGATATCGTGGAATGGCTGTATTTCCGTTTGTTTTGGTGAAATATGATTTGGACAAAACTAATGGCGTTTTCGTGAATCATGAAAAAATCCATTTGAGACAGCAGTTAGAACTTTTAATAATTCCGTTTTTTGTCTGGTATTTTTTAGAATATTTAATTCGTTTGATTCAATATAAAAATGCAGGTTTAGCGTATCGAAATATTAGTTTTGAAAGAGAAGCTTACGATAAAGAATCGGATCTAAATTATTTAAAAAACCGATCTTTTTTTCAGTTTTTACATTTCATAAAAAGCAATAAGCATTAAAGGTATTAAGACAAAGATTATCACTTTTGACTTTCGACTTTTGACTTTCAACTATTAAAAATGAATCCAGTTTTCAATCAAAATATAAATATTCAGTTTCCGAATGCTATCTCTTTGACAATAAAGCGTGAAGATCTAATTCACCCGTTTGTCTCTGGAAATAAATTTCGAAAATTAAAATACAATTTACTTCAGGCGAAAGCCGAAAACCAAGACACTTTACTGACTTTTGGCGGTGCTTTTTCGAATCATATTGCGGCTGTGGCGTATGCGGGAAAAGAACAAGGTTTAAAAACTATTGGAATCATTCGTGGAGACGAACTTCAAGATAAAATTGAAGAAAATCCAACTTTGAAATTTGCTCAGGAAAACGGAATGCAATTTGAATTTGTTTCGAGAGAAGAGTATCGTTTAAAGAATGAAACTTCATTTATAGAAAAGCTGAAAGAAAAGTTCGGCGATTTTTATTTAGTTCCAGAAGGCGGTACAAACGAACTCGCGGTAAAAGGCTGTGAAGAGATTTTAACTGATGAAGATTCGGTTTTTAATTATGTTTGCTGCGCTGTTGGAACGGGCGGCACCATTTCGGGATTAATCAATAGTGCATTGCCAAATCAGAAAATTTTGGGCTTTCCAGCGTTAAAAGGTGACTTTTTAACCGATGAAATTCGTATTTTTGCCAAAAAAGATAACTGGAATTTAATTTCTGACTATCATTTTGGAGGTTATGGCAAGATAAATTTAGAATTAATCGAATTTATAAATGCTTTTTTTGAAGAAAAAAAAGTGCCCTTAGATCCAATTTATACAGGAAAGATGGTTTTTGGCGTTATAGATTTAATCAGCAAAAATTATTTTCCTGCCCATTCAAAAATTTTACTCATTCACACTGGCGGATTACAGGGAATTGAAGGGATGAATATAAAATTGAAGCAGAAGAAATTACCAATACTCAACACCAATGATTAAAAAAATTGTATTGCTCTTTACAGTTATAGTTTTGGCAAGTTGTTCGTCAAGCAAACCTGCTATCGCAACGACCAAAAAAGCGGCTGTGCACCAAACAAGAACTGCAGCTGCTAAAAAGCCTGTTTATTCTAAACCTACAGCTAAATATCCTTCTACCAATAATACAACTGAGGTTATTCAATCTACTTCAAAAACAGTTGTAACTACCGATTTAATCAATAATTATGTTTTGCAGTATAAAGATATTGCAATGGGAAACATGAAAACTTATGGTATTCCAGCGAGCATTATTTTAGCGCAGGGAATTCTGGAATCGGGAGCGGGAAGAGGAGATTTAGCGCTTGAAGCCAATAATCATTTTGGAATAAAATGCCATAAAGACTGGCTGGGAGAAAGTGTTCGCCACGATGATGACTCGGCTCAGGAATGCTTTAGAAAATACCCTCAAGCTTCAGAATCATATAAAGATCATGCTTTGTTTTTAGTTGGTAAAAAAAGATATGAAACTTTATTTACTTACGAAAAAGACGATTATAAATCTTGGGCAAAAGGTTTAAGAGCTGCAGGTTATGCCACAGATCCAAAATATCCAGATAAATTAATTAGTTATATTGAACGTTACAATCTGCATCAATATGATTGTCAGGTTACAGGAAGAAACTATGTGCCAATAAATACATCGGCTCCAACGAGGAGTTCTTCTTCAGTTGCCAATTCCGATCCAAAGATCAACATGAATTCATACGATCCAAATTCATATGAAGTTCAAAAAGGAGATACACTGTATTCCATTTCGAAAAAATTCAATTTATTAGTTGAAGATTTAAAGCAGAAAAATAATTTAACTGATAATGCCATTTCAATTGGACAGAGGTTAAAGGTAAAGTAATTTTTAATCGCAGTCTCAGTGGCAGTTTTCAGTTTGAGATAATCTAAAATCCAAAATAAGTTTTCAGTTTAAATTTATAATCTGAACTCAAAAATCTAAAATAAGAATGTTATATAAAAGAAGTAGTCAGCTTTTTGCTGCAGCAGAAAAAGTAATTCCGGGAGGAGTAAATTCACCAGTAAGAGCATTTAAAGCTGTTGGCGGAACTCCAATTTTTGTAAAAAGTGCCAAAGGTGCTTATTTATATGATGAAGATGGAAACAAATTAATAGATTACATCAACTCTTGGGGGCCAATGGTTTTGGGTCACGCTTATCAGCCGGTTGTTGATGCGGTAATCGAAAAAGCAAAACTGGGAACTTCATTTGGAATGCCGACAGAATTGGAAACAGAAATCGCAGCTTTGGCCGTTTCTATGGTTCCGAATATTGATAAAATTCGTTTTGTAAATTCAGGTACAGAAGCTTGTATGAGCGCGATTCGTCTGGCTCGCGGATTTACAAAAAGAGATAAAATTGTAAAATTTGCAGGTTGTTACCATGGACATTCTGATTCATTTTTGATTCAGGCGGGAAGCGGTGCGGTGACTTTTGGTTCGCCAAATAGTCCCGGTGTTACAGAAGGAACTGCAAAAGATACTTTGTTAGCGAAATACAATGATTTAGAGAATGTAAAAACTTTAATCGAAGCTAATAAAGGAGAAATTGCTGCGATTATTATTGAAGCAGTTGCGGGAAATATGGGATGTATTCCGCCTGCAAAAGGTTTTCTTGAAGGTTTAAGAGAATTATGTACTGCAAACGGAATTTTACTGATTTTTGATGAGGTAATGACAGGTTTCCGTTTGGCTCGCGGAGGAGTTCAGGAATTGTATAATATCAATGCTGATATTGTAACTTTTGGAAAAGTAATTGGCGGAGGGCTTCCAGTTGGAGCTTTTGCTGCTCGTGAAGAAATTATGAATCATTTAGCGCCGCTTGGACCAGTTTATCAGGCAGGAACATTATCTGGAAATCCGTTGGCGATGGCTGCAGGATTAGCTATGTTGAAAGCATTAGATAATGATCGTGAAATTTTTACTCGTTTAGAAGAAAAAACAGCTTATTTAGAAGCAGGAATTGACAGAGTTTTAAAAGCTAATAATGTTGTTTTTACCATTAATAGAGTAGGTTCTATGATTTCGGTTCACTTTGATGCAAATCCAGTTACCGATTTCCAGACTGCTGCAAAAGGAGATAACGAAACGTTTAAGAAGTTCTTCCACGGATTACTGCAAGAAGGAGTTTATATTGCACCATCTGCATACGAAACTTGGTTTATTACAGATGCTTTAACGTATGAAGATTTAGACTTTACTATTAATGCCATCGACAAGGTTTCGAAAATATTTTAATCAAAAAAAAAGAGGCTTTTAAAGCCTCTTTTTTTTTGATTAAAATTATTGTTTTTTGTCTTTTTTATGTTGTTTCATTTTGTCTTTGTGTTCTTTTTTAATGGCAGTCCATTTTTTATATTGATCAGCATTCAAAATAGATTTCATTTTAGCATCAGCAGCTTTGTGATCTTCTTCCATTTGTTTTTTCATGGCTTTTTTATCAGCTTCAGTTGGCTGTACACCAGAATCTCTTCTGCTTTTTTTCAGCATGGCCATTTTTGTACTTCTGTCAGATAAAAGTTCGCTGACTTGTTTTTGCTGATCGGAATTCAAATTTAAATCAGTCGTTAATTTTTGCAAATGTTCCTGATCACGTTCTTGTGGTGTTTTGTGATCTTTATGTCCGCCTTTTCCTCGATGATCTTTATGTTCTTTTTTAAGAGCCGTCCATTTTGTGTATTGATCAGTGTTTAAAATAGCTTTCATTTTAGTATCGTTGGCTTCTTTGTCAGCTTTCATTTGTTTTTTGAAAGCTTCTCTTTCAACATCAGTAGGTTTTGTTTTACTGTCCTTTCTTACTTCTCTAAACTTTTCTGCTTTCGCATTTCTTTCAGCCAAAAGTTGTTTCACTTGTTCCTGCTGTTTTTTATCTAAATTCAAATCAGAAGTTAATTTTTGCAAATGTTTCTCACTGCGCTGTTCCGGAGTTAATTTTTCTCTTTGATCGCGTGTGGGTTTCTGATTGATGTCTTGCGCAAAACTTACTATTCCAACGAATAATAAAGCAGCAATAAATAATTTTTTCATTTTTCGTCTTTTTTAAAGGTTTATAGCAATTAGACTTCTACAGGTTTATTAAGTTTAATTTGATTTTCAGGTTTATCTTTTATTTAACAATTAATCTTAAAATTCAGTTTTAAGATTTAAGACTTGATGTTCTTGCTAATTAATATACCTAATTGTATTTTTTATTTAAGTAATTGCCTAGCTTTGAAAGCTTGATATATAGGGTTTATGAGGTTAAGAAAGATAACAATAAATGAAAATATTTATTTGTATAAAATACAGGGAGAAGTAAATCCTGTAACAAAAAACAGTGTGTTATCAATAAAAATATTTTTAAATGATTACAAGCTGACTCCTTTATTGCTAAATTTTCATACTTGGGATGATCCTATAATTGGTTTTCCATTGAATCATGGTTTTCCGCTTTTTAATTCCTTTACAGATACAGAAGAAAAAGTTAATCTTAACAGGCCAAAATATATCAGAGAATGTGTTTTGTACGGTGAAAAAAAAGGCTGGAACGGTAAAAACAAACTAGAACCGCTCGATGGTTTAAAAATGTTGAAAGATTTAGGATATGATATTTCTGTTCTTCTTCCTAAAATAGAATAAAAAAAGAGGCTTGAACGGCCTCTTTTTTGTAAACTAAAATTAGTTGTTTTCTTTTTTGTACTCTTTCATTTTTTCTTTGGCTTTGTCTTTATTTTTTTCTTTTAAAGAATGCCATTTTGTGTACTGATCAGCAGTTAAAATTGTTTTCATTTTAGCATCATTAGCTTCTTTTTCAGCTTTCAGTTCATTTTTAACAGCTTCCCTTTCAGCTTCAGTCAGTTTAGTGCTGCTGTCTTTTTTATCCTTTCTTTCCTCTCTGAGTTTTTCTGCTTTTGCGCTTCTCTCAGCCAGCAATTGTTTTACCTGAGCTTGTTGATTGGCGTTTAAACTCAATTCAGAAGTCAGTTTTTGTAATTGTTTTTCATTACGTTGTTCCGGGGTTAATCTTTCCTTTTGTTCACGTGCTGGTTTTTGATCTGTATCTTGTGCAAAGCTTGCTATTCCAACAAATAACATTGCAGCTATAAATAATTTTTTCATGATTTGTCTTTTTAAAGTTATAGGGGTTAGACTATAATAAACTGAATTGGTTTAATTTATATTGTTTAGATTGTGTATTTAACTTTTGAAATGAAACCGCTTATACATTATAAGATTGAAAATATTTTCTTATTTTTAAGCTATCAACAAATTAAAATCCAGAAAACATTATGAGTAAAATTGCTTTTTTCTCAACTCAGCCTTACGACAAAACTTTCTTTAATAAATACAATACTGACTTTGGTTTTGAATTAGACTTTTTCGAAACACAATTGAATCCACAGACCGTAATTTTAATTGAAAACGCTGAAATTGTTTGTGTATTCGTAAATGATATTGTAAACGAAGCAGTAATCAAGCAATTGGCCGAAAAAAATGTAAAAATCATTGCGTTACGTTGTGCAGGTTTTAATAATGTTGATCTGGAAGCAGCAAAAAAATACAATCTTAAAGTTTGTCGTGTTCCGGCTTATTCGCCGCAAGCAGTTGCGGAGCACGCAATGGCGATGATTTTAACTTTAAATAGAAAAACACATAAAGCGTATAACAGAGTTCGTGAACAAAATTTCTCTCTAAACGGATTGTTGGGTTTTGATTTGTTTGGAAAAAAAATTGGAATCATAGGAACGGGAAATATTGGAAAAGCGTTTGCCAAAATAGCTTTGGGATTTGGCTGTAAAGTTTTGGCTTATGATATTGTTGCAAATGATGAAATGATTAAAGATGGTGTTTCTTTTACTGGCTTAGAAGAGATTTTTAAATCGAGTGATATTATTTCGCTTCATTGCCCTTTAAATGATCAGACTAAACACATTATAAACAAAGATTCTATTGTTTCAATGAAAGATAATGTTATGATTATCAATACAAGTCGCGGTGGATTAATAGAAACTTCGAGTGTAATTGAAGGTTTGAAAGAAGGGAAAATTGGTTATTTAGGAATCGATGTTTACGAACAGGAAGAAAAGCTGTTTTTTAGAGATTTGTCTGCCGATATTATTCAGGATGATGCCATTCAGCGTTTAATGAGTTTTCCAAATGTTTTGGTAACGGCGCATCAGGCATTTTTTACTAATGAGGCTTTGACACAAATTGCGTTGGTGACTTTTAATAATATAAAATCGTTGTTGACCCAAAATTATATTGAGAATAAAGCGGCTCTGCTGGTTTAAATTACCTTAGGCGGAACCCGAAAACCCCGAAGCCTCGGGATGAAACCTGTCAGGTTTGGAAAAAAATATAATTTAAAATATCAGATTATGAAAAATAAAGTTCTAATTCTAGTTTCAATTCTGGCATTATGTTCATGTCAGAATAAAAACGAATCCAAAAATATCATCAAAACTATTGTTCAGGATACATTATCTAAAACAATAGGAGGAACGGCAGATTTAAGTGATGCTCCGCCAAGAGATGATAAAGCAGTTGAATTGATCAGGAAACAATTAAATGTTCTATTAAAAAAAGACATTCCTGCAATGACAAAAGAGGATCGTTATTTTTATTATGAAGAATTTGATCTAAATAACGATAAGAAAAACGAATACTTTGTTGGTTTTTCTAATTCCTATTTCTGCGGAAGCGGAGGTTGTTCAGGTTATATTTTGAATAATGACGGAAGTGTACTTAATCATTTTACCGTAACCGATTTTCCCATTTATGTGACGACTTCATCAACGGAAAATTTTTATGATCTTTTGATGAAAAGCGGTGGCTTATTTCATCATATAAAATTGAAAAATGGAAAATATCCTTCGAATCCATCAATAGAAGAAAAATGGAAAGGTGATGTTCCAAAAGAAAGTACTAAGGTTTTGGATGTTCATGATCAAAAATATGAGAAGTATTCATTTTAAAAAACAAAACCCGACAGGTTTTAAAACCTGTCGGGTTTGATATATTAGTTAATTTTAGAATTTCTAAAAATCAAATTCTCCAATGAGAATTTTACTATCGCTTTCACGCTTGTTTTCTTTCTGGCTCTGGAAAACAGCAATTTTTCGCTCTTGTCTTCCGTCAGAATAGTATAAGTATACTTCTGCCATTACAGTTGTTGGACCAGAAAGAATATTCTGTCTCTCACCGAAAAAATTGGTTTTAATTTTATATTTCCCTTTGACAGCTTTTTTGAGTAAAAATTGTTCAGGACCAAAACCCTGAGTGAAATCGTTACTTAATCTTCCTCCAATTTCCGTAGATCTATGTGAGTAAGAACAGTCTTCTCCTTTAGGATCTGTAACCCAAAGATCAATATCTGTATTGTCTTTATTCCAGTTAATTACAACGCGGATGTCTACTGGAAGATTTGCTTTTAATCGATCATCGACTTTGCTTGCATCAACGTTTTTGTTTTGGCTCAAAATATTATTGATTTCCATAATCAAAATCTCTTCAATACCAGTATCTCTAACAGAAATTTCATCTGTATATTCCTGATATAGCATAGCTTTATAAACATTAAGAGCTTCTTGAGGTTTTTTATTGTCAACCAAAGCCAATGCATAATCTCTATGACTTTGAGGATCAAATGGTCTCCATTCTAGAATCTTTTGGGTAATCCACAATTCTTTGTCATAATTACCTCTCTGTTTCAATAAATAAGATATCGTTTTGTATAGTTCTTCATTCTCCAAATCAAGTTCTGCTAATGTGCTTAAAACCTTTAGAGAAAGTACTTTGTCACCTTTTTTGAATAGCAGTTTAGAAACATCAAAATAGTACGTTACCTGTTTTTCATATTTAGGACGATTTTCAAGATATTTTTGGTAAATCAATTCAGGCGACTGTAAAGTCTGAAAATCTTTCATGTACTCTTGATTGCTTTCTACATCTACCAAAGTTATTTTACCTGTGGATGTTTTTTTATCGGCAATGGAGTTCCTTGTTTCAGCACTTGCAGCATATACAGCATTGTCGCTAACAGCACTTTCTTGTCCCGATTTTAATGACTGCTTAGACAATGTAGGATACTGTTTCTTTTCTGTAGGTTTAAATTCGGTATTCCACCAAGTTGTCAGTTCGCGTGTTTTATCAAAAGCTTTTGATAGAAGATTTTTTCTTTGTTCTAAAATTTGTCTTTTATTCTGGGAAACGATTTTATTGTATTCTGCTAATAATTCTTGTGGAGGAGTGATGCCAAAACGTACATAATCATTGACATCATCCAATACTATAAGACTGGTATTTTTGCTTACCACTCCAAACTGTTCGCTCAAATTTCTGATTTCATCACTGTTTTGAGTTGAATTAAGTTCAAGATCATTAATTTTTCGTTGTGCCCAAAATTGTGCAATTGGCCATTTATCTTCTTGTACAGCTGTATTAAAATCTACAGGGACTTCAAATTTTTTGTTTCCTACAGAAAAAACAGCAGTAAGCTTGCCCAAATTTGCAGATGCAATTCCAAATATATTGACAGGCTCATTTACTGCAGTTCCCACATTTGGAAACAATTCCTGAATTGTATTAGTTTCTTTAAAACCTAAAAATATGATAGGAAGTCTATTAAAAGTTTTTAAAGCAGATGGAGTATCTAATTCGTTAAGATTGATAAAATTTCCTCCAGATTGCGATGCTAAAAGTTTAAGCAGGTTAAAATCAGAAGTTGGAGTGCTTGTTATACTGTTGAGCGGTTTTTTGAATTTTAAAGTTAAATCTCCAAAATTTGAAATTCCGTCAGAAAATAAAAGATATTGGTCTATTTGCGGTATTTCTTTTAAAGCACTAAAGTCAGTTCCTCCATCATATTTCAGATTAAGGATTCTGTCTTTTAATGCGCCCCAGTTTCCTCCAGAAACAGTAAATTCTTCAGTTTTCTCTAGAGTATTATTTAAGAGAGCAAAAGATACAGCAATATCCTTGTTCTCTAAAAAATAAGCATTAAGAAAGTCCAGTTCTTTTTGGTGATTTCTCTTTGATCCGCTGAATGAATTATCCCAAATAATAGCAATTTTTTGAGATTTTGTTTTTTCTTTTACAGGGAAATTCATTGAAACACTTGCAGCAAAATAAAATTTATCGTCAGAGGCTTTTTTAAGCAGTACATTGGACGACTCGTTTACTTTTGGAATACTTATTTTAAGACTTTCATTTGGCGTGAAATTTGTTTTGTTAATCTCAGCAATCCATTGATTTCCTTGCTTTTTAAAAGTAAAATTTCCGTCTGGATTTTCCGTAATTTTAGGAGTAGCCTGACTTTCAGTAACTAATACTTTTAGATTGAATTTTGGAACATTAACTGCATTGGCAAAACTTAAAAAATAGAGATACTCTGTTGCGGAATTTTTTAATTCCTGATTGTATGTAATCTTAATAGTTCTGCTGCTTCTAGCGGTAATTGGATAGATTCTGGTTCTAAAATTATTTCCGGCTACTTTTTCAATAATACCAGGATCTACATTTCTTTTTTCAATACTTTCAAATACTTCTTTAGCTCGTTCTTTTGGAACAGGAACCGCGTCTCTTAAGCTTCCGTTTATGTCTAAAGCATAACCGCTTACACTTACTCCTTCAGGTAACGGAATGGTAAGTTTTCCTTCTAAAATTCTGTCACCAGGATTGTAGAATTTATATGTTGCAGTTGTTGCTGCAAGATTTCCTAAAATTTCAGTTTCAATTTTTACTTCCTGTAAGACTACAGTATTTTTTTTCTGATTTTCGACATCCAGAGTTGGAATCTGTGAAAAAACGACACTAAAGAACAGTAGTGCGCAGATATTAAAAATTTTATTCATAATTAATAAGCGTGATTTTTTATTTGACTGTAAATGTAGGAAAATTCCGTGCAATTAAAAGCTTTTTTTGCTTTTTCAAACTAAAGAGAGTTAATATGTTTAGCCACGATTCCAAAATTTATACCCTGAACCTGATCTACTCCACTGAAATTAACTGCAATCAGTTGGCCACATTCATTAAAAACCGGTGCACCGCTGGCACCATGCGTAGAGGTTATACTATATTGAATTTTATTACCGTCTGACTCTTTACTTATTTGGCCATTATAAAGCTGTACTTTTAGTCCTGAATTTGTCTGTGCCAAATCCATTCCCAGCGGATAACCCACCATTATCGCTTTTTGACCAGGAGCTAAAGATGCATCATCTTCAATGGCATTATCCAGATTGATAATATTAGTAACAGTTTCTGGGGTTTTATGATTGGTTAGTTGTAAAATGCCTAAATCAATATTGGCGTCTTCTGAAACTTTTTTAATTTCACAATTAAGCCACTCATTATCAGAATTATGAATAGCTATTTCGATGTCTAAGGTTTTTACATATACTTCAATATTTTCCATAGAAACATATTCTTTTACCGGAATAGATGCTGCAATATCTGTTGATACTTGTGATGTATCTGTTTCTGTTTCATTAGAACTAACAAATTCTTCACCTCTGGACTCGCTAGGTTCTTCATAATCTCCATCACCTTCACCTTCGCCTTCACCATTGTAGGATACTGAAGCATCTTTCCAGTTTCTGTGAATAAAACTTTCATATTCATCTTCAGAAATATCAGTAGTAAGAATAGAAGCAATCTTCATTGTTAGATTTCGTATAGTAGTACTTACTTTTTCACTGTCTTCCTCGGATGAATTCCATGGTTGTAAAACATGACTATTGGTTATCATATTTCCGTTTGTATCTACAAAAAAACCAGTCCCGTAAATTGTTTCTTCTTTGGCGTCCTGAACAGTAAGTTGGAATTCTTTCCCATTAATCTTTGTAAAATAGCCGTATCTATGTTTTATAAGTACAACAGCATCTTTGTAGCTTTCATAGATTTTTGTGTCTGTACCTAAACAAATTGGATTAGTGTTATTAGTTTCAGTTTTAAAATATTTATATCCCAAAAATGATGTGGTCGAAATAAAGATAATAGTGATGAGAACAAATTTGAAACGCTTTCTTCTTTTGTTATAAGCTGTAGCTAAATCTTCGTTATTTTTTATTTTTCTAATTTTCATTTATTAGTATTATATGGTTGTAAAATGTTAATTTTTTGTATTTGGCTTAAAAAAAAATAGACTTTATATGAGGTCTAATTTTTTTCAAATGTAGTAATTTGTTTGCTAAAAAAGTGTAAATACAGAATCAATTCTGTATTGAATAATAATCTCAATTTTGATTAATTTTATTAGAATATCTCAGTATTTAGTAATGTATTTTGCTGTAAAATAATTTTTTGATATTAAATCATTGTTTTTCAGTTTTTTGTAAATATGGATTGATTCTGGTCTTAATTTTTCAATATATAAAAGTATCCTTAATAAAAATAAAAAACCCGACAGGTTTTAAAACCTGTCGGGTTTGTACTTATAAAAAATCAATTTGGAATTTTAAAAAAAGTTATCCGGCCAATTCTACAGTTTTAAATTCGCCGTCAACGACAACTTTAGTCAAACCATGTTTAGATAAGTTTTTCATAGATGCATCCCATTTTTTACCACTTAAGTTAGCGGTAACTTTTAGCTGCGACAATTCCATTTTATTTTCGTTTCCTTTCAATAAAGTAATGATTATTTTTTCTTCGTCAGACAATTCAATCTGAGCTAGTTTTTTCTCAGGACGCATTTGCGGGAACAATAATACTTCCTGAATAGAAGCATTGTTTGTTAAATACATAATCAAACGATCCATTCCAATTCCCATTCCTGACGTTGGAGGCATACCATATTCAAGAGCTCTTAAGAAATCCTCGTCAATGATTCCATTTGCTTCATCGTCTCCTTTTGCTGCCAAACGCATTTGATCTTCAAAACGCTCACGCTGATCAATTGGATCATTTAATTCAGAATATGCATTTGCAATTTCTTTACCACAAACCATTAGTTCAAAACGTTCTGTAAGTTCAGGATTGTCGCGGTGTTCTTTACAAAGCGGCGACATTTCTTTAGGATAATCAGTAATAAAAGTTGGCTGAATATAATTTCCTTCACATTTAGCTCCAAAAATTTCATCAATCAATTTTCCTTTACCCATTGTTTTGTCAACGTCAATTCCCATTCCTCTTGCCGCTTCAAACAATTCTTCTTCGGTTTTTCCTGAGATATCAAAACCAGTAAAATGTTTGATAGAATCGGTCATTGTAACGCGTGCATAAGGCGCTTTAAAGTTAATTTGGTGTTCACCAAAAGTCACTTCGCTAGTGCCATTTACAGCAATTGCACAATGCTCAAGCAAACCTTCAGCAAATTCCATCATCCAGTTGTAGTCTTTGTAAGCTACATATATTTCCATTGCGGTAAATTCAGGATTATGTGTTCTGTCCATTCCTTCGTTACGAAAGTTTCTTGAGAACTCATAAACACCTTCAAAGCCGCCAACAATTAATCTTTTTAAATATAATTCATTCGCAATACGCATATAAAGCGGAATATCAAGTGAATTATGATGTGTAATAAAAGGTCTAGCCGAAGCACCACCAGGAATTGACTGTAAAACCGGAGTATCAACTTCCAAATATCCTGCGTCGTTAAAATAACCACGCATTGCAGTAAATAATTTGGTACGTTTGATGAATGTTTCTTTTACGTGTTGATTCACTGTTAAATCTACATAACGCATTCTGTAACGTAACTCAGCATCATTAAATGCATCGTGAATATTTCCTTCTTCATCGACCTTAGGTAAAGGAAGCGGACGTAATGTTTTACTCAAGAAAGTAAATCCGCTTACACGAATACATTTTGCACCAACTTGCGTAGTAAACAATTCTCCTTCAATACCAATAAAGTCACCTAAATCAGTTAATTTTTTAAATACCTGGTTGTATAAAGTTTTATCGTCACCTTCACACAAAACATCGCGGTTTACGTACAATTGAATACGTCCTTCGCTATCCTGCAATTCAGCAAAACAAGCTTTTCCCTGATCTCTCACGCTCATCAAACGACCCGCAACAATAACCTTCTTACCTTCTTCAAATGACTCCTTTATTTGCTTAGAAGTATGATTTACAGGAAAAAGATTAGCTGGATAAGGATTGATTCCCAGACTGCGTAAGTTTTGAAGTTTTTCTCTTCTGATGATTTCTTGTTCTGATAATGCCATTTTGTGCTCTTTTTTTAAGTGTGCAAAGATAAAGAAAAGAATGTAGATTTTAGAATGCAGATTTTAGATTTTTTACAGCAACAATTTATTGGGTTTCAATCTGTAAAATGATTTAGAAATGGTGCGCGGATTTTGCGGATGGTTAGGATTGAGCAAGTTTTTTTTATTACAGTTAGGAATTTCGTCAAAGTTTAAGACTTTGGCAAAGCAGGAGCAAACAAAAATAGCGGCTTAAATCTCTGCCACCCGTAAAATTTCTGGGTACCTTATGTCAAAAACAATTTCCAATCTCAGCAGCTTAGAATCTCAGAACCTCAGAATCTTTAAAAACAAAATAGAGTTCGTATATTTGATAAAAAATTATACTACGATGAAATTATATAAACTACTTAGTTTTTCTTTTTTAATAGCAGCTTTAACAAGTTGTACTTTCACCGAAAACATTCACATCAACGATAACGGAACAGGAAAATTTTCTGTAGACATGGATGGTTCTGCTTTAATGGAAATGGCTGGCGACCAGATCGGAAATCAAATGGGAGCCGATGCTAAAAAAGAGATCGATTCAAGTTTTACTTTTAAACAATTATTTGATGAGAAAAAAGACAGTATCTCAAAGCTGTCTCCCGAAGCTCAAAAAGAAATTAAAAAACTCGAAAACTTTGTAGTAAATACTAAAATGAGTTCTGAGAAAAAGCAGTTTCTAATGACGCTGTCTACGGATTTTAAAAACGTAAATGAAATGCAGGATATTCTGCAAACCCTCAGTACACTTCAAAAACTTGAAGGCGGAGCTGCTGCATCTCCCCTTGGAAGTGGTTTTGGAGATAATTACAGCAAATTGAGTTACAGTTACGATGGAAAAAAATTCACCAGAAAAGCAGTTATCGACACTCAAAAAAAGGCACAAAAAGCAAAGGATTCTGCCGCAGATATGTCTAAAATGGTGTTCGCTTCATCGACTTATGTGGTGAAATATCATTTTCCAAAAAAGATTAAAAAAGTATCCAATCCAAACGCATTATTCAGCGACGACCGAAAATCAATTACAATTCAATACTCTTTCACGGATTATATGGAGAATCCTGATAAACTTAACTTTGATGTTGAGTTTGAAAAATAATTAAAATGAATAAAACAATTCAACTTCAGGATCTGGGAAACAGAGATTATAAATCGACTTGGGAATATCAGGAAAAACTTTTTCAGGATATTGTTGATTTAAAAATCAAAAACAGAAGAGAAGAACTAGACTTGCCAACATCCAATTATTTATTGTTTGTTGAGCATCCGCATGTTTATACTTTAGGCAAAAGCGGTGATTTAGAAAACTTATTATTAAACGAAAAACAGCTCGAAGCAAAAGGAGCGACTTTTTATAAAATCAATCGCGGCGGTGATATAACGTATCACGGACCGGGACAAATTGTAGGATATCCAATTCTGGATTTAGAAAATTTCTTTACAGATATTCATAAATACCTGCGTTTGCTTGAAGAATCTATGATTTTGACTTTGGCAGACTACGGATTAGAGTCGGGCAGGAGCGAAGGTGAAACAGGAGTCTGGCTAGGAGTTGGAACTCCGTTTGCACGCAAAATATGCGCAATGGGTGTTCGTGCTTCACGATGGGTAACGATGCACGGATTTGCTTTAAATGTCAACGTAGATTTAGGTTATTTTGATAATATAATTCCGTGTGGTATTCGCGGAAAAGGCGTTACCTCTTTAAATGTAGAACTTGGCGTAGAAAAAGTAGATGAAGACGAAGTAAAGTCTAAAATCATAAAACATCTAACCCATTTATTTGAAGCAGAATTTATTAAATAAGCTTCCAAAAAATATAGGATGAAAAATGCTGAAGAAAATAACAATTACAGAATTGCGGTTCCTTCAGCATTTGAAACTGTTTTTTCGCACTTTTATTTTGCCGAAAATAAAACAGAATTTCCTATCACAAAAACCTTATTGCCGAGTTTTCAAACCATTCTTGTTTTTAACTTCGGAACAAAATCATCTTTAAAATCACAGCAGAATACTTTTTTGGAGGTGGAAAAATGCATTGTTTTAGGTCCGGTAAAACAAGCTTTTGATTATACTTTGGAACCTAATTCAGAAATTTTAGCAGCCAATTTTAAAGAAGATGCTTTTTACAGATTTTTTGGCGACGTCCTTTTTGATTCTCTCCCCATTCATCCTGATGATTTAATCAATGAAAATTGCTTTACTCTTTTGTGGGAAGAACTTCAAAAACTTTCTGATACAAAAGAACGTGTTGATTATATTTTAGATTTCTGTAAACCCTATTTGAGAGAACAAAAAGAAATTACGACACTTTTGACAGATTTTCAGAACGAGAATCTAAATCCGATAAAAACAATTGCTTCGCAGATTAATCAAACGGAAAGAAATATTCAACTCAATCAAAAAAAGATTTTTGGATATACGATTAAAGAAGCCAATCGGTACGGAAGGTTTCTAAAAGCAGTAAATAAAATTCAGAAAAATATAATAAACGAGTCTAAAACAGATTGGATAACGATTGTTGACGAATGCGGTTATTACGACCAAAGTCAGCTTATTCATGACTTTAAATATTATATGAATATTTCTCCAACGAAATTCCTCAAATTTCAAAACGATATATGCAGCTCAAAAGAGCAATAAAGCCGATTTCGTTTTCTTACAATTGCTGCCCAAACAAGCGTTTTACATTTGTCATGTTCAATCTTTAAAAATAAAAAACATGAAAAATTTAATTATTTACGCGCACCCAAATCCAGCAAGTTTAAATCATTTCTTTAAACAAACAATTCTTGAAATTCTAAAAAAATCAGGAGAAGAAATCGTAGTTCGGGACTTAAATGAAATCAATTTTAATCCGGTTCTTTCTTTAAACGATATGCACGGACAAAGAATGGGACAAGTTTCTGAAGATGTAAAAAAAGAGCAGGATTTTATTTCCTGGGCAGATCAGATTATTTTTATTTATCCTATTTGGTGGACAGGAATGCCAGCTGTTATGAAAGGTTACATCGATCGTGTTTTTAGCTACGGATTTGCATATAGATATGATCAAGGCGTTCAGAAAGGATTATTGACCGGAAAGCATACCGTTATTATTAATTCGCACGGAAAGTCAAATACTGAATATGAAGAAATGGGTATGGATAAAGCTTTGGCATTAACTTCCGATACTGGAATTTTTACATATTGTGGTTTAGAAATCAAAAAACATTTTTATTTTGATAAAGCAGATCGTGCTTCTGAAGAAGATATATTAAAATGGGAAAAGGATCTTAAAATGTTTTTTGAGAAAAAAGCGTTGTGTGGTTAACTTGGTGTTTCGCTATAGATTATTTTACTTTAAAAAAGACTTATCGTTTCTAGATAAGTCTTTTCTATTATTCGAAAAAATTAAGCTCTAATTGATCTGGTAAAAGCCTAAAACTCATTCGATGATATTTTGTTGTGCCATATTTTTTAATGGCTTCACGATGTTCTTTCGTTGGATATCCTTTGTTTTGTTTCCAGTTATACATTGGAAATTCTTCATGAATTTGATCCATATATTCGTCCCTATATGTTTTTGCTAATACAGAAGCGGCAGCGATACTTAGAAATTTTGCATCCCCTTTAATGATACTTTGATTTGGAATTGATTTTAATAATTCAATTTCCTTGTCAGAGAATTGTTTCCCAAAAGTATTTTTAAGTCCCAATTTAGCGTTTAAGGATCGGTTTCCATCCACAATAATATATTCTGGAATATGCTTTAATTTAAGAATGCATTCCTGCATTCCTTTCATTGAAGCGTTTAAAATATTGATTTCGTCAATTTCGTTGGGGAATAAATGAGTCACAGAAAAACAAAGAGCCTGTTCTTCGATTATAGGTTTTAAAAGTGCGCGTGCTTTTTCAGATAATTGTTTACTGTCGTTTAATATTTTATTTTCGAAAATAGTGGGTAAAATTACCGCAGCTGCGGTAACTGGCCCCGCTAAACATCCTCGTCCAGCTTCGTCAGTTCCTGTTTCTAAAGAAAAACCTGAGTAGTTAAGTTGCAGCATTTTTAATTTTTTTGAAGCACAAATATTATATTTTTTTTTCAAAAACCATTAAAAAGACACTTTGAAAAGAAAGAGAATAAAATCTTTTGTTTTGAAAAAATACTGGACATTTTTTTAGTTTTTAACAAAATGATTAAATTTAAAACGCTTGTTTTTTAAAAAACACTGAATTTAATTAAAAAATTGAGTGTATAATAATTTGAATAAATTTTAAGTTTTTTATTCCTTTATTTATATATTAAAGTAAGAAAAGTATTTATATTTAACGTTTTAAAATTTGTTTTGTAAGAAAATAAATTGATTTTTGTCAAGTTATTAACTTAAAATAATTTTAAAATGAGATTAAAATTTACGTTTATTTTAACATTGTTGATGTTGTTCTGTCTGCAGCTTTCATTTGCACAAGAAAGAACAATCTCAGGAGTTGTTACAGATGGAGGTGGAGTGGTTCCCGGAGTCAACGTGATTGTAAAAGGAACCAAAAACAGTGCCCAAACTGATTTTGACGGGAAGTATTCAGTAAAGGCCAAAACAGGAGATATTTTGATATTCTCTTATATGGGGATGCAGGATTTTGTTGCTGCAGTAGGAAGCAGTTCAGTTGTGAATGCTAAAATGCAGGAAGATGGTAAAGAATTACAAGAGGTAGTAGTTGTAGCATTTGGTACACAAAAAAAACAAGAAATTACAGGAGCTGTATCTAAAATTGATTCAAAAATGTTAGAGACTTCTCAGGCTTCTAATGCGGTACAATCACTAACAGGAAAAGTTGCTGGTGTACAAATTAGTGCAAATTCAGGTCAGCCTGGAGATCCTCCTCAGGTAAGGTTTAGAGGTATTGGGTCGATTTCATCTTCGAATGCTCCTTTATATGTAGTAGATGGCATACCATTTAATGGAGATATTAATTCTATATCAACTCAGGATATTGAATCAATTAGTTTTTTAAAGGATGCATCATCTAATGCATTATATGGAAGCAGGGGAGCAAACGGGGTAATCATTGTTACGACTAAAAAAGGAAAGAAAGGACAATTGTCAGTTACCTATGAAACTAAAATAGGAGTCAATTCAAGAGCTGTACCTGAATATGATATGATTAAAAATCCAGCTGATTACTACAAAACAGTATACAATAGGATTAGGAATGGATTAATTTATCAAGGGCAAACACCAGTTAATGCTTCAAATATAGCGGCTCAAAATTTAATAACTGGAGAGACGTATTCTCTTGGATATAATAATTACAATGTAGCAAATAATCAGGTTATTAATCCGGAAAGAGGAGAAATAAACGCTGATGCTAAGCTGTTATATCATGACGATTGGTCAAAAGCATTATTTAGAGATGCTATTAGACAAGAGCAATATTTAAGTTTGTCGAGCAGTACAGATAATCTTAATTCTTATTTATCTATTGGTTATTTGTCAGATGATGGTTATACTATCAATTCAAATTTTGAGCGTGTAACGTTGAGAGCTAATGTAGATTACAATGTTTCTAGTACAGTGAAAATTGGAACAAATGTAAATTACGCACATTCAAATCAAAATGCTCCAATTTCAAAAACATCATCTTCAACTTATAGTAATTTGTTTAGCTGGGCTAGAAATATAGCACCTATATA
This sequence comes from Flavobacterium sp. HSC-32F16, assembly GCF_024171645.1. Lineage (GTDB taxonomy): Bacteria > Bacteroidota > Bacteroidia > Flavobacteriales > Flavobacteriaceae > Flavobacterium. The sequence continues at coordinate 191,117 of NZ_JALKAC010000008.1, forward strand.
TACTATTTGGCAAAGAGATGAAAATGGTAATATGGTTTATAATGAAAATGGTACTAAATCTTATGATTTTAATCAACAAGGAGACAGACCATATGGTTCAAATCTAAATCCATACGCAACTACATTATTAAATACAAAGTTAAATGAAGAAAATAAATTTGGAGCCAGAGCATATATTTCTATTGATTTCTTAAAAGAATTTAATTTCAGATATAATATTGGATATGATTTATTATCTGGTTATTACTTGACAAGTACAACAGGTGAAGGCGGAGATGATATGGGGGTTAATGGTAGAATAGGAACTGCTTCTAAAAATGAATATACACTAACTAATCAGCAATTACTATCCTGGAAAAAAAAATTTGGAGAACATACATTTGATGTATTAGTTGGTCATGAGTCATCTGATTTTACTTCAAAAATGTTAGCAGGACAAAAAAGTAATGTGGTAATATCTAATTTGCCAACTATTAGTAATGCAACTAAATATGGTTATTTAGACGGTTATAATGATCTATATAAAGTCGAAGGTTATTTTTCTAGATTAAGTTATAACTACAAAAATAAATATTTTGTTAACGGAAGTTTTAGAAGAGATGGATCTTCAGTATTTGCTCCTGAAAATAGATGGGGTAATTTCTATGGTTTTGGAGCTGCATGGTCTGTGATTAAAGAATCATTCTTTCCAAAAACAAAATGGATTACAGATTTTAGAATAAAAGGAAGTTATGGAGAGCAAGGAAATGACAATATAAATTATCCTGTTACTTCGCAAATTAGTCATCGCAGTTATTTTGGAAGTTTGAGAAACTATTATGCTTACGAAACCCAATATGAAATAGTACCGGATTCAGAGGGTAATGCAAGTGTTTTAAATGTTTTTGAAGCAGATAAAAGTGTTAAATGGGAAAAATCTAAAAATTTAAATGCTGGATTTGATATTAACTTATTTGATAGAATTTCTATTGAAGCTGAATATTTTGAAAGAAATGTTAGTGATTTGATATACAATTTTCCTATCGCTTTATCCACAGGAACTTCCTTTGTTTCAAAAAATATAGGAGATATGGGGAATAAGGGAGTTGAAATAAACTTAGGAATTGATATTGTTAAAAATGAAAATGTAGATTTTAATATTTGGGGTAATGGAACAAGTTATAAAAATAAGATAACATCGTTGCCAAAAGCATTCACAGATGGAATTTACCGTTTTGAGGTTGATGCTCCTGCTTATTCATATTTTTTAAGAGAATTTGCCGGAGTTGATAAGACAAATGGAGATGCGTTATGGTATAAAGACGAGAAAGATGCCGATGGAAACTTAACGGGAAATAAAGTAATTACAAATGTCTATGGAGATGCTGGAACATATCTAAGTAAAAAAGATGCCAATCCAGATGTTTATGGTGGTTTTGGAACTTTGTTTAGATACAAAGACATCACATTTCAAGCTAGTTTTGCTTATCAATTTGGAGGTTATATGTATGATGGCGTTTACCAATCTGCAATGTATTCCGGATCAGATAATATAGGTCAGAATTATCATAAAGATGCTGCAAAAGGATGGACAATTGATAATCCAAATTCTGAGATACCAAGAATTGATCATATTTCAACTTTTCAAATGGCTGCTTCTGATTATTTCTTAATAAAATCTGATTATATAAGCCTTCAGGATGTTTCAATAGGATACAATTATAACGAAACATGGCTTAGGGATTTAGGTATCCAATCTACAAAATTTACTTTGATGGGTTCAAATTTAGCATTATGGTCTAAGAGAAAAGGCATGGATCCAAGATTAAATAGATTAGGAGAAAGGGTAAATAATGGACAGTCTCTTAATGTATATGGTGTAATGAAAAGTGTTTCATTTGGTTTAACAGTAAATTTTTAAAAATGAAAAAAACAGTAATAGTAATTGTATTTCTATTGGCACTTACAGGATGTGATAAAGAATTTTTGGATACAGTCCCTGAATCGACAATTAATAAAGAACAATTAGCCACTTCTGCATCGGCTAATCAAGCTATCGTAAGTGGAATTTATTCTGCATTGAGATCATATGGATTAGCAATTGGAAGTAATCATGAAGATTATGGTCATAAATCCGTGCTGTCTGCAATGGATATGATGTCTAATGATATGCTAATGACGAAAGCAAGCTGGTATCAGTCATTCTATATTTATATTGGCAGACAACAAACTAACACAAGATCCAGATTGGTATGGAATACTTATTATCCTCAAATTAAATCAACAAATATTGTGCTTGGCGGTATTCCATCAAACACAAATGATGAAAAATTAAAATCAATTAGAGGTCAAGCTCTAGCCTTAAGAGGTTACTTTTATTTTATGCTGGCACGTACTTATGGGCCAACTTATGTTAATAATGAAGCTAAATTATGTGTGCCGCTTTATACAGAACCAACATTAGAAGGTAAGGCAAGATCTACAGTAACTGATATATATAGTCTAATAGAAAATGATTTGAAAGAATCAATTGAATTATTAGGATCATATAAACGTTCAAATAATGATTCTGTAGATCAGTCGGTAGCACAAGCTTTTCTAGCAGAGGTATATTTGGAAATGGGAAAATATGCAGACGCTGCAAATATGGCTCATTTGGCAAGACAAAAATATACTTTGCTTAATGAAGCGGAATGGATGAACGGTTTTTATATAACCAAATCTAATGAAACAATGTGGGGGGCAACATTAAATTCTTCAATTAGTACTTTTGTTGCAAATTTCTTTGGACATTTTGATAATACAAATCCATCTGGATACGCTGGAGGAATGGGGATTTATAAAAATATTGACAAAAATTTATATAATAGTATTTCAGAAAGTGATTTTAGAAAAAATGTCTTTGTTTCGCCATCTGGTAATACAACTTATCCATCTTTGCCAGCTTATGCAAATATAAAATTTAGAGATCCGACTATTGATTCGGGAAGTTATATTTATTTAAGATCTTCTGAAATGTATTATATAGAAGCTGAAGCACTTGCCAGATCAGGAAATGAATCTTCGGCTAAACAAGTACTATACGAAATAACAATGACGAGGGATCCAGCTTATGTGCTGTCTACAAATTCAGGTTTGGAATTAATTAATGAAATAATTCTTCAAAAAAGAATTGAATTATGGGGAGAGGGCTGTGCCTGGTTCGACATGAAACGTTTAGGAGTCGCTTTAACAAGAGATTATAATGACTCAAATCATCCTGCATTTGGCAAGTTTAATATTCCGGCAGGCGATAATAGATTTATTTTTCAAATGCCACAAGCAGAAATAGATGCCAACCCATTAATAGTTCAAAACCCATTGTAATTACATTTTTATAATTTGATGTTAAACTGCCCAAAATGTTGGGCAGTTTTTTTTTATTTAGCATTAAAAACTTCTCAATACTAACAATTTGTTTTTTTTCGTTAATACGTTTTTATCTTTTACCTTTGCTCAACAAATTTTGCCGAAATAATTTTATATAACGCTATCAAATGAGAATATTCATTTTTCTATACCTATTAATTATACCGACTTTATTGTTTTCTCAAGAAAAAACTACTTCAAAAGGCAGTTTAGATATGAATTCACAATATTCAAGTATAACAGACACTGTTAAAAAGAAAAAGTCATTAGTAGCCAAGATAGATCAATATCAGATTATTACGTTGGAGCATGATACTATACATGTTGATACTTCTCTGACTATAAAAAGTGCTTACAAGCAAAATCATCTTAGAAAAGATCTTTTTGGTCTTTTAGAATTTCCTAATATAGGACAGCCGTTAAATATCTTACAGTATAGTTTAACAAGTTATTCACCGTATCCTGAAATTGGTTTCAGTGCTAAACATTATAACTATATTCAAGCAGATGAGGTAAGATATTATTCAGCTCCAACACCCTTAACAGAATTGTTTTTTAATACAACAATTAATAAAGGACAAAATGTAGATTCGTTTATTACGCTGAACACATCAAAAAATCTTAATTTTTCTATCGCTTATAGAGGATTACGTTCAGAGGGGGATTATATAAATCAACTGGTAAGTGCCGGGAATTTTAGATTTACAACAAGTTATGCCACTACAAACAGACGATACGCATTAAATGCACATTATACCTATCAGGATAATTCAAATGAAGAAAATGGAGGTATTACAACACCAGAAGATTTTGAAAGCGGTAATCCTGATTTTAAAAACCGTCAGCGTTTGCAGGTTTATTTAACAGATGCAAAATCATTTTTAAAAGGAAGACGTTTGTTTTTTGATCATGCTTTTAGAATAAATCCCAGAAACGGAAATAATAACTTATATATAAACCACCAGTTTAACTACGAAAATAAATTTTTCGAGTACAACCAGCCCACCGTTCTTTCAACTGTTGATGGACTTCAGGAACAAGTACAACGTTTTGGAGAATCTTACGTAACAAGCAGTATAAATGATCAAACGCATTTTGAAAGACTTTACAACAGAGTTGGAGCGGCTTATGAAAATTCTCTTTTAGGAAAATTCAATTTCTTTGTTGATGATTATAGATCAAATTATTCATATAATCGAATCTTGAGAGATAGTTTAGGAAATGTTACTCCTGATAATTTATTTTTACAGATCAATAATTTTGGAGGACAATATGAATACCAAAAAAACAAATGGAATGGTCGGTTTTTGTACACCAGATCAATCACCAACCAGTCACTTTCAGATCTTGATGCTAAATTGCGTTATGCTTTAAATGAGAAAATACAATTCGATTTTAGATATAGAAATATAAATAAACTGCCTAATAATAATTACAATTTATACCAAAGCAGTTATGTGCAATACAACTGGTCGAACAATTTTAAAAATGAAAAAATAAATTTGTTAGGAGCAAATGTTTCAACACCATGGGTAAATGCCGAAGTTCAATATACAACTTTAAAAGACCATTTGTATTTTGTAGATCAGGCAACACCTGAGCAAATGGCAGTTCGAACACAAATAGTAAAACCTGCCCAATATGGTAATGTGATTAACTATTTAGAGATTAAAGCCAATAAAGAATTTAAATTTGGAAAATTTGCCTTAGATAACACCTTGTTGTATCAAAAAGTAGATCAGTCAGATTTGATTTTAAATGTGCCTGATTTTGTAACCAGAAATACGATTTATTACACGAACTACTTTTTCAAAAAAGCATTATATGCTCAGGGAGGAGTTGTATTTAACTACTTTACCAAATATTATGGAAATAGTTACAACCCGGTTATTGGAGAGTTTTTTGTACAAAATACTAAGGAAATTGGCAATTATGCCACCTTTGATGTTTTTATCAATGCTCGAATTCGTCAAACACGTTTCTATGTAAAAGCCGAACATATAAACGCTCTATTTTCAGGAAGCAATTATTATTCAGCTCCTGATAATCCGTATCGTGATTTCGTAATCAGATTTGGTTTGGTTTGGAATTTCTTCCAATAAAACCAATTTAATTTATTTTAATACCACATAAAACTTAAATAAAAATGGACTTTTCAAATAACATTTTAGAAACAATTGGTAATACACCATTGGTAAAACTCAACAAAATTGTTGCTGAAATTGATGCGTTAGTATTGGCAAAAGTCGAAACATTTAATCCGGGAAATTCTGTAAAAGACAGAATGGCCGTAAAAATGATTGAAGATGCTGAAGCTGATGGCCGACTTAAACCTGGAGGAACTATAATTGAAGGTACTTCTGGAAATACTGGAATGGGACTGGCACTAGTTGCTATTATAAAAGGTTACAAATTGATCTGTGTAATTTCAGATAAACAATCTAAAGAAAAAATGGACATTCTTCGTGCTGTTGGAGCAAAAGTTGTCGTTTGCCCTACAGATGTTGAACCTACAGATCCTCGTTCGTATTATTCAGTTTCAAAGCGTTTAGCCGAAGAAACACCAAATTCATGGTATGTAAATCAATACGATAATATGTCAAATTCATTGGCACATTATGAGCAGACGGGACCAGAAATCTGGAAACAGACAGAAGGAAAAATTACTCATTTTGTGGTGGGTGTTGGAACTGGCGGAACAATTTCGGGAGTTGGAAAATACTTAAAAGAGAAAAATCCAAATATTAAAATTTGGGGAATTGATACATACGGTTCTGTTTTTAAAAAATATCATGAAACAGGTATTTTTGATGAAAACGAAATCTATTCGTATATAACAGAGGGAATTGGAGAAGATATTCTTCCAAAAAATGTTGACTTTTCTTTAATTGACGGTTTTACAAAAGTAACCGATAAAGATGCTGCAGTTTACACAAGAAAAATTGCTCTTGAAGAAGCTATTTTTGTTGGAAACTCTGCCGGAGCTTGTATAAAAGGATTACTTCAGTTAAAAGAGCATTTTAAACCAGATGATGTTGTGGTTGTTTTATTTCACGACTCCGGAAGCCGTTATGTAGGTAAAATGTTTAATGACGACTGGATGCGTGAGCGTGGTTTCTTAGAAGAAAATGTTACTAAAGCAGAAGATGTTATCAAAGATCATATTGATAAAGAATTAATTGTTGTTCGTACAGAAGAATTGGTTTCGCATGCAATCGAGCGTATGCGTAAATACAAGATATCACAGATTCCAGTTGTGGATATCAACGGTTTTGTAGGTTCTGTTGATGAAACGGATTTATTTAGAAGTTATGTTGCAGATAAAAACGTGGCCGAAAAACCAATTAAAGAAGTAATGGGGAAACCTTTCCCGATTGTAAAATTAGGAACTCCAATCGAGGAAGTATCAAAACTTTTTAGCAAAGAAAATGATGCCGTTCTGGTTGATTTAGGAAACGGAAATCATCATATCATTACTAAATACGATATTATTGGTTCGATTAAATAAGAACTTAAATACATATTTTATCCATAAATCTAATTGTACTGCAATTGGGTTTATGGATTTTTTATCTCTTAAAAGACTAAATGAATTTTACAGCTATAGATTTTGAAACTGCAACAGGATATCATCCCTGTTCTGTTGGTATTGTTACCGTTGAAAACGGAATTATCATTGATGAGTTTGTTACTTTAATAAAGCCGCCAAAAAACGAATACAATCCATTTACTATTCGTGTTCATGGTATTTATCCAAAAGATACTATAAACTCAAAATCATTTTTGCAAGTTTATCCTGAGATTGAAAAAAGATTAAAGAACAGAGTTGTAGTAGCTCATAATGAAAGTTTTGATCGTAACGTTTTAGTTAAATCTATGTTGCTGTACGGTTTAAACTATGAAGATTTGAATATTGCTGTAAAATGGGAATGCACGATGAAAATTTATAAAGCAAAAGGTTTGAAGCCAACTAAATTAAGTGACTGCTGTCATGAAATGAAAATACAATTAAATCATCACGAAGCACTTTCTGATGCCAGAGCTTGTGCCAAACTATATATGCTTCGTTAAAAATAATTATTTTATTTGTAAGAATAATATTAAATTTTTATTATTTTTAGATTTTTGTAATACTATAAAATCTAAAAAATGAAAGAAGACTTCCTTCATTATCTCTGGAAATTCAAGAAGTTTGATACTTTGAATTTAAAAACTGTACAAAATGAATCCATAACAATCATTAAAACAGGTGATTATTTAGAACTTTCGGGACCGGATTTCTTCAATGCGCAAATAAAAATTGGAGATCAAAAATGGGCCGGAAATGTTGAGATTCATTTAAAATCTTCCGATTGGTATTTGCACAATCATGAAAAAGATCCTGCTTATGAAAACGTGATTCTACATGTAGTCTGGGATAATGATACTGCAATTTTTAGAGAAAATAATACCGAGATTCCAGTTTTGATACTTAAGGATTATGTCTCTCAGGAAATAATAGAAAGTTACAATGCACTGGTTTCTCCAAAGACATGGATTTCCTGCGAGAAACAAATAAGTGAGATTAATGATTTTGTTTTTAAGAACTGGCAGGAAAGATTGTTTTTTGAACGTTTAGAGCGCAAATCCACATTTGTTTACAATCTTCTGGAAGAAACAAATCAAGATTGGGAAGCGGTTTTATTTTGTCTGCTTGCTAAGAACTTCGGTTTGAATGCAAATGGTTCTTCTTTTTTACAAATGTCAAAATCAATTCCTTTTTCGACTATAAGAAAAGAAAGCTTTGAAGTTGAAAATCTGGAATCATTACTCTTTGGAACTTTAGGTTTATTGAATGATGAGAAAGAAGATGTTTATTTTCAGGATTTAAAATTCAGGTATTTTTATCTTCTTCATAAATATCAATTAGAAAAAACGTTTATTGATCCCGTTCAGTTTTTTAAACATAGGCCAGATAATTTTCCAACGATTCGGCTTTCGCAGCTTGCGAATTTATATTGTAAGCATCAAAACTTCTTTTCTAAAATAATTGCATTAAAATCGGTCTCAAGCGTTTATGAATTATTGAATGTTTCAGTAAGTTCATATTGGAAAAATCATTACCAATTTGATAAGGTAAGTCCAAAGAAAGCCAAAATATTATCCAAATCATTTCTTGATTTAGTGATTATAAATACCATAATTCCAATTCAGTTTGCTTATTCAAATATAATGGGAGAATCAATTTCTGAAGATTTAATCGAATTTATGAATCAAGTAGCGCCAGAGAAGAATGCAATTATAGATAAGTTCAATTCTTTCGGTATTAAATCAAAAAGTGCATTTGAAACACAGACTTTATTAGAACTAAAAAATGAATACTGTAATCATAAAGCTTGCTTGAAATGTGCTGTAGGAATGGAGCTTTTAAAAAATGATTAGATAATTGACAAATTAGATAATCAGAAATTAGTATTTTTGTAATCTAAAATTAAAAAAATGTCAGCTATTTTAAAACTAAAATTCTTTTTTGAAAAATACGGTTTTCATGTATCATCAAGACTGGCAGATAAGCTGGGAATGCGTGTAACGAGCGTTAGGCTTTTTTTTATCTACATATCATTTGTTACGGCAGGTTTAGGTTTTGGAGTGTATCTTACGTTGGCTTTCTGGATTCGTCTAAAAGATCTAATCCGCGCTAAAAGGACTTCTGTATTTGATTTATAAACCAATTACTGAGCATAAAAAAAGGGATCATAATTAATTTATGATCCCTTTTTTAAGTTATATCAGAATTATTTTTCCGGATTATTTAATTTACTGTTTTTCTTACCGTAAACAAAGTAAATAAGAATACCTAAAGCCATCCAAATTACAAGTCGTGCCCAGCTCTCATTTGGTAAAGAATACATTAAAGCTAAACAAATAACAATTCCTGCAATTGGAACAAACGGAACCCAAGGAGTCCTGAAAGATCTTGGCGCATCTGGCATTTTTTTACGCATTACCATAACACCAACGCAAACCAATACGAATGCTAATAAAGTTCCAATACTTACCATGTGTCCTAAATCACTTACTGGTACAAGTCCAGCAAATAAACTTACGAATACTAAAAAGAAAAGATTAGTTTTCCAGGGAGTACGGAATTTAGCGTGAATTTCACTAAAGAAAGGAGGTAATAAACCATCTTTACTCATTGTATAGAATACACGGCTTTGTCCCATAAGCATTACTAGCATTACAGAAGTATAACCAGCTAAAATGGCAATAATTAAACCAGTTTGTAAAAAGTCATATCCAGTTACAGCAAACGCAGTAGCAGCAGGTTTTGCATCTCCGGCAAATTTATAGTAAGGTACAAGTCCTGTCATAACATGAGAGAACAATACATATAATAAAGTACAAATTACTAATGAACCCAAAATACCAATTGGCATTCCCTTTTGAGGATTTTTAGCTTCTTGTGCGGCTGTAGAAACAGCATCAAAACCAATAAAAGCAAAGAATACAGTACCGGCTCCGGCAGCAATTCCAGACCATCCAAATTTTCCAAAAACACCTGTATTTTCAGGAATATAAGGAATATAGTTTGTTGGGTCAATAAATTTCCATCCTAGTACAATAAAGATAATAACTACAGCTACTTTTACAACTACTAATATATTGTTGATAGTTGCAGATTCTTTTGTTCCTTTAATTAACAATAAAGAAAGAAGAGAAACGATGAAAATAGCAGGTAAATTTATAATTCCGCCTTCAATTACAGTACCGTTGCTCAATGTTAAGGTTTCCCAAGGAGAACATATTAAATCCGGCGGCAGATGAATGTTAAATTTAGCAAGTAACTCGAGCAGGTATCTAGACCAGCTGACTCCCACGGTGGCGGCGCCCAAAGCATATTCTAAAACTAAATCCCAACCAATGATCCAGGCCATAAATTCTCCCATAGTCGCATACGAATAAGTATAAGCGCTACCGGCAACAGGTATCATTGAAGCAAATTCAGCATAACAGAGTCCTGCAAATGCGCATCCTACTGCTGCTAAAACAAAAGAAATTGTAACGGCTGGACCAGCATGATCTGCTGCTGCAATTCCTGTTAGCGAAAATAATCCCGCTCCAATAATTGCTCCAACTCCAAGTGCAACAAGCGAACGTGAAGATAAGGTTCTTTTTAGTCCTTTTTCAGATTCGGATGCTTCACCAAGCAATACCGAAAGAGGTTTAGTTTTCCAAATTGACATACTATAATATTGGTTTATTTGTTATTAAGCTCCAAATGTATTGTTTTTTGTAAAAAATAAAAACATTTATCATATTTTAAGTTATAAATTATTTAATTTTTTGCGGAAACGTGAAAACAAGATTGTTTGTGAGCTGAAATTCATCAATTTAATTGAGAAGCACCTGTAGGGCATATAATTCTGCTAAAAATCGATTTCTTACTATTTTTCTTAATAAATTAATTTGTTTTTTGTTATTTTATACTTTTTATATACGGTCTATATTATAGTTAAAATGAATTTTAAAGCACTCAATGCCTATTTTAGGTATACAAATCAACAGAGAAAAGGTCTTTTTTTATTTTTTACTGTTGTTATTTTATTGCAGTCAATTTATTTCTTTTACGATTTTACTCAGCCAGAAGAAAATATGTCTGCCGAAAAAGATTGGTTGTCTTTACAAAAAGAAGTTGATGCGGCTAAACTATTGAAGTTAAATGGTGAACAAAAAGTTTACACTTTTAATCCCAATTTTATTTCCGACTATAAAGGATATAAACTTGGAATGTCTGTTCAGGAAATTGACAGATTGTTAGCTTTTAGAAAAGAAAATAAATATGTAAACTCGGCTGCGGAGTTTCAGGAAGTGACTCAAATTTCAGATTCGCTGTTAAAAGTGCTTTTGCCTTTGTTTAAATTTCCGGACTGGACACAAAAGAAAAATGATTTCAAAGCAGAGAAAAAAGAATATGCTCAAAAAACTTTTGTGAAAAAAGAAAAGGTTGTATTAATAGATATTAATCAGGCTGGTCAGGAAGATTTAATTAAGGTTTACGGAATAGGAGAAGCATTGTCCTCCAGAATACTCAAACAAAAAGAAATTTTAGGAGGTTTTGTCTCTATGGAACAGCTTGGAGATGTTTGGGGATTATCGCCTGAAGTAATAATTGAATTAAACAAATATTTTAAAGTTATTGTGCCTGCAAATTTTAAAAAGATACCTATAAATGATGCATCCTTAAAGGAGTTATCTCAATTTCCTTATTTTAAATATTCTCTTGCAAAACAAATTGTAACCTATAGAAGTATGAATGGAAATTTTAATAATATTGAGGATTTGTCAAAAATTAAAGGTTTTCCTGTTGAAAAAGCAAAAATAATTAGTTTATATTTGGAGTTCTAAAAAATTACTAAAATGAATTTTGAATATAACGAAATGCAGTTAATGATTGCGCAATCTATAAAGGACTTTGCAGAAAAAAACATTAAACCTTATATAATGGAGTGGGATGAGGCGCAGATTTTTCCTGTCGACTTATTTAAGAAATTGGGTGAAATGGGATTTATGGGAGTTTTAGTTCCAGAGGAATACGGAGGTTCAGGATTAGGGTATCATGAATATATTACGGTAGTTGAAGAAATCTCTAAAGTTGATCCTTCAATTGGATTATCTGTTGCTGCACATAATTCGCTTTGTACTAATCATATTTTGACCTTTGGAAATGATGAGCAAAAGAAAAAATTTTTACCAAAGCTGGCAACGGCAGAACATATTGGAGCATGGGGACTAACCGAGCATAATACAGGTTCAGATGCAGGAGGAATGAATACAACAGCTGTAAAAGACGGTGATTTCTGGGTAATTAATGGGGCTAAAAACTTTATTACTCATGCTGTATCAGGTGATGTTGCGGTTGTGATTGTTAGAACGGGAGAAAAAGGCGATTCAAAAGGAATGACTGCTTTTGTGTTGGAAAAAGGAATGGCAGGTTTTTCATCGGGTAAAAAAGAGAATAAATTAGGTATGCGTGCAAGTGAAACTGCCGAATTGGTTTTTGATAACTGCCGTGTGCCTGATGCAAATAGATTAGGTGAAGTAGGTCAGGGATTTGTTCAGGCCATGAAAATTTTGGATGGAGGCCGAATTTCAATTGGTGCTCTATCTTTGGGGATTTCAAAGGGAGCTTACGAAGCAGCATTGAAATATTCAAAAGAAAGACATCAGTTTGGGCAGCCAATTAGTAATTTTCAGGGCATTTCATTTAAATTGGCAGATATGGCGACTGAAATCGAGGCATCAGAGTTGCTTTTGCATAAGGCAGCTTATTTAAAACAGCAGCATAAACCAGTAACTACATTAGGCGCTATGGCAAAAATGTATGCATCAGAAGCTTGTGTGAAAATTGCAAATGAAGCTGTTCAAATACATGGAGGCTATGGTTATACTAAAGATTTTCCGGTAGAAAAATTTTACAGAGATTCTAAATTATGTACCATTGGAGAGGGAACAACTGAAATTCAAAAATTAGTTATCTCTAGAAATCTTCTGAAAGAATAAAGAATAAAGAAGCTCTGTCTATTTTCTATTCTCTATTCTCTCACAAAAAAAAATCACAATTTATAACTCATAATTCATAATTAATTTCTACATTTGCAGCCTTAACGAGAGGAGGTGTCTATATTATGTTAATTATACCAATTAAAGACGGAGAAAATATCGATAGAGCATTAAAGCGCTATAAAAGAAAATTTGATAAAACAGGAACTGTTCGTCAATTAAGAGCACGTACTGCTTTTATTAAGCCTTCTGTTGTAAAAAGAGCTCAAATTCAAAAAGCTGCTTACATTCAAACTTTAAAAGATAGTTTAGAAAGTTAGTATTTTGCTTTTAAAAAATAATTACCGTTAGTGATCAAAATGTATTAATTTTGATTCTAACGGTTTTTTGTTTTTAAACCTTTTTTAATTTGTTAAAGATATGAAATCGAATAAACAGGCATTTCAGGATTATTTGCAGTTTGAGAAAAAATATTCTCCTCATACTGTAAATGCTTATTTAAATGATTTAGGTTTTTTTGAAAGCTTTAATAAAGAACGTTTTGAGCAGGATTCTATTGAGAAAGTGAATTATAGTCAGATTAGGAGTTGGATTGTTTCTTTGGTGGATCAAGGGGTTTCTAATGTTTCTGTAAATCGCAAAATGGCTTCTTTGAAGGCTTTTTATAAGTTTCTTTTAAAAGTAAAGCAAATAGAAGTAAGTCCAATGCTTAAACATAAAGCGCTTAAAACTCCAAAAATTGTTCAGATTCCGTTTTCTGAAAAAGAAGTAAATGATTTGATGCAGGGGGTTGTTTCTCCGGTAGGGTTTGAAGAGATAAGAGATAAGCTTATTGTTGATTTGTTTTATACAACGGGAATGAGGCGTGCAGAGCTGATAGGTCTGATGTTTAGAAATGTTGATTTGTCTTCAAGTGTTGTAAAAGTTTTAGGTAAAAGAAATAAAGAGCGTATCGTGCCGTTGTTGTCAATTGTTACGGATCAGATTTATTTGTATTTAAAAGAGAGGGAACGGCTTGAGCAGATTGTAGATTCTGATTATTTTTTTATTTCGAAAAAAGGGTTAAAATTAAGCGAATCTTTTGTGTATCGTTTAATAAATTGCTACTTTAGTAGAGTCTCTGAAAAGGTAAAAAAAAGTCCTCATGTGCTTAGGCATACATTTGCGACTCACTTACTTAATAATGGGGCGGATTTAAATTCAGTTAAGGAGTTATTAGGGCATTCGAGTTTGGCATCTACGCAGGTTTATACTCATAATAGTTTGGCAGAGTTAAAAAAAGTGTATTCAGACGCACATCCTAGAAATAAATGATAACTCCAAAAGTTTAACCCTAAAATTATTATTATGAAGGTAGATGTTCATGCAGTTAACTTTACTGTCGACAGAAAATTAGTGGATTTTATTCAAGAGAGAATGGATAAGCTTGAAAAGTATTACGACCGAGTAGTTTCGGCTGATGTTTTTTTAAAGGTTGAAAGAACAAGTGAGAAAGAGAATAAGGCGGTAGAGATTAGGATTAATGTTCCGGGAGATGAGTTTTTGGTAAAAAAACAATGTAAAACCTTTGAGGAGGCTGTTGAGCTTTCGGCGGAATCATTAGAACGTTTGCTGGTTAAGAGGAAAGAAAAAATAAGAGCGCATATATAATTGAAATTTTTTTTAAAAAATGTTTTGATTAAAAGATAAAATAGCTACATTTGCAGTCCGTTAGAAATAGCGGACTTTTTTAATGTATTCGCCGATGTAGCTCAGCTGGCTAGAGCAGCTGATTTGTAATCAGCAGGTCGTGGGTTCGAGTCCCTCTATCGGCTCAAAAATATTTCAAATGCGATTTGAAATAAGTTCTTTTAAAGTGTTGAAAAATAAGAATTTGTGATTTTATTGATGATTGTGGGTTAATCTGGAATCTGATATTAAAATTATAAGTTATTCGGGGAGATACTCAAGCGGCCAACGAGGGCAGACTGTAAATCTGCTGTGTGAACTTCGCAGGTTCGAATCCTGCTCTCCCCACAAAAAAAGAAGTTAAGATTTTGGATTGTAGCTTTTGGTTTTAAAAATCTAAAAGCGAAATTCAAAAATCTAAAATCAGAACTCTCTGCCGGTGTAGCTCAGGGGTAGAGTGCTTCCTTGGTAAGGAAGAGGTCTCGGGTTCAAATCCCGACATTGGCTCAAGTAAGTAGGAAATTGAAAATTAATATATAACTAAGATTAAAAATTAAGTAAAATGGCAAAGGAGAATTTTAATCGTTCCAAACCGCACTTAAACATAGGTACAATTGGACACGTAGATCACGGAAAAACTACATTAACTGCTGCAATTACAAAAGTATTGTCAGATGCTGGTTACTGTCAAGCAAAATCGTTTGATCAAATCGATAACGCTCCAGAGGAGAAAGAAAGAGGTATTACTATTAATACATCACACGTAGAGTATGAAACTGCTAACCGTCACTACGCTCACGTTGACTGTCCTGGTCACGCGGATTACGTAAAGAACATGGTTACTGGTGCTGCTCAAATGGACGGTGCTATCTTAGTAGTTGCTGCTACAGATGGTCCAATGCCACAAACTCGTGAGCACATCCTTTTAGGACGTCAGGTTGGTATTCCAAGAATCGTTGTTTTCATGAACAAAGTGGATATGGTTGATGATGCTGAGTTGTTAGAGCTTGTTGAAATGGAAATTAGAGATTTATTATCTTTCTACGAATATGATGGAGATAATGGTCCTGTAGTTCAAGGTTCTGCTTTAGGAGGATTGAATAATGATCCTGCTTGGGTACCAAAAATCATTGAATTAATGGAAGCTGTTGATGCTTGGATCGAAGAGCCAGTGCGTGACGTAGCTAAACCATTCTTGATGCCGGTTGAAGACGTATTTACAATTACTGGTCGTGGAACTGTTGCTACAGGTCGTATCGAAACTGGTATTGCTAATACAGGTGATGCTGTTGAAATCATTGGTATGGGAGCTGATAAATTAACTTCTACTATTACAGGAGTTGAGATGTTCCGTAAAATCCTTGATAGAGGTGAAGCTGGAGATAACGTAGGTTTATTGTTAAGAGGTATTGATAAAGAATCTATCAAAAGAGGAATGGTTATCATTAAGCCAGGATCAGTAAAACCACACGCTACTTTTAAAGCTGAGGTTTATATCTTGAAAAAAGAAGAAGGTGGACGTCATACTCCATTCCACAATAACTACCGTCCACAGTTCTACGTACGTACAACTGACGTAACTGGAGTTATTACTTTACCAGAAGGAGTAGAGATGGTAATGCCAGGAGATAACTTGACTATCAATGTTGCTTTATTAAGCCCAATCGCAATGAGCGTAGGTTTACGTTTTGCTATCCGTGAAGGTGGTAGAACTGTAGGTGCAGGTCAGGTGACTGAAATCGTAGGATAATCCTATAAAAAACTATAAAAAGCCAGTTGATTTTCTTAACTGAAATCACTGGCTTTTAATTACGGGCGTAGTTCAAGGGTAGAATAGCGGTCTCCAAAACCGTTGATGGGGGTTCGAATCCCTCCGCCCGTGCAATAAAAAAATAGATCAAATGACAAAAGTTACTAATTATTTATCAGAGGCTTTCGAGGAATTAAAGTCAAATGTTACTTGGCCTGCTTGGGCTGAAGTTCAAAAATTGACAATTGTTGTGGCTGTATTTTCGATTCTTTTCGCTTTGGCAACTTGGGGAGTAGACGAATTTTTTGCAAAAGCTTTGGCTGGATTTTTTAACTGGTTAAAAGGATAATTTTTTTGTGATGGCAGATAATAATGTGAAAAAATGGTATGTGGTTAGAGCTGTAAGCGGCCAGGAGAACAAGGTTAAAGCTTACATCGAAACTGAGATTGCCAGACTAGGGATGGAGGATTATGTTTCCCAGGTTTTAGTGCCTACTGAAAAAGTAGTTACTGTAAAAGAGGGAAAAAAGATGTCTAAGGATAAAGTATATTTTCCTGGATACGTTATGATTGAAGCTAACTTAGTTGGTGAGATACCTCATATTATTAAGTCTATTACTAGTGTAATTGGTTTTTTGGGGGAAATTAAAGGAGGAGAACCTGTTCCTTTGAGACTTTCTGAGGTAAATCGTATGTTAGGTAAAGTGGATGAACTTGCTGTAAATACAGATACAAGATCGATTCCATTCAGCTTAGGAGAGACAGTAAAAGTGATCGATGGTCCTTTTAATGGTTTTAATGGTACGGTTGAAAAAATCAATGAAGAAAAGCGTAAACTTGAGGTAATGGTTAAGATTTTCGGAAGAAAAACTCCATTAGAATTGAGTTTTATGCAAGTTGAAAAAGTATAATTTTTTGTTACATATAATATCCATCGCAATCGCTTCCAATTGATTGTGGTGTTAAATTTTTTAAAAATGGCTAAAGAAATTAGTAAGGTAGTTAAACTACAAGTTAAGGGAGGTGCTGCGAACCCGTCGCCACCGGTTGGACCTGCTTTAGGAGCTGCTGGGGTTAATATCATGGAGTTTTGTAAGCAATTTAATGCTAGAACTCAGGATAAACCTGGCAAAATTTGTCCAGTGCAAATCACTGTGTACAAAGACAAATCATTTGATTTTGTTGTTAAGACTCCTCCAGCGGCAGTTCAGTTAATGGAAGCTGCAAAGCTAAAATCTGGTTCTGGTGAGCCTAATCGTAAAAAAGTAGCTAGTGTTACTTGGGAACAAATTAGAGCTATTGCTGAAGACAAAATGCCTGACTTAAATGCTTTTACAGTAGAAAAAGCAATGAGTATGGTTGCAGGAACAGCTAGATCTATGGGTATAACCGTATCAGGAGATGCTCCTTTTTAATTAAGAAAAAGACATGGCAAAATTAACAAAAAAGCAAAAAGAGGCTGCTTCAAAAATTGAAAAGAACAAATTATACTCTCTTAAAGATGCTGCGGCATTATTGAAAGTTGTTGCTTCTGCAAAATTTGATGAGTCTGTTGATATCGCAGTTCGTTTGGGTGTAGATCCAAGAAAAGCGAATCAAATGGTAAGAGGTGTGGTAACATTACCACACGGAACAGGAAAAGATGTTAAAGTATTAGCATTGGTTACTCCAGATAAAGAGGCTGAAGCAAGAGAAGCTGGAGCAGATCACGTTGGTCTTGACGATTACTTACAGAAAATTAAAGATGGTTGGACAGATGTTGATGTTATCATCACTATGCCAGCTGTAATGGGTAAATTAGGTCCATTAGGTCGTATTTTAGGACCTAGAGGTTTAATGCCAAACCCTAAAACAGGTACTGTAACTATGGATGTTGCAAAAGCTGTTCAAGAGGTTAAAGCTGGTAAAATTGACTTTAAAGTTGATAAAACTGGTATCGTTCATGCAGGAATTGGTAAAGTTTCTTTTGGAGCTGAGCAAATTGTTGATAACGCACACGAAATTATTCAAACATTAATAAAACTTAAACCAACTGCTGCTAAAGGTACATACATTAAAGGTATTCACCTTACAAGCACTATGAGTCCTGCGATTGCATTAGACCCAAAAGCAGTATAATTGGTAGTTAAAAATTTTTAGTATGACTAGAGAAGAAAAATCAATCGCGATTGAAAATTTAACTGCGCAGTTAGCTGGTACAAATATCATTTATGTATCTGATATTTCTGGTTTAAACGCAGAGACAACTTCAAACTTGCGTAGAGCTTGCTTTAAAGCAGGTATTAAATTAGAGGTTGTTAAGAACACTTTGCTTGCAAAAGCAATGGAAGCTTCTGCTAATGATTATGGTGATTTACCTACAGTTTTAACTGGTAACAGTGCTATATTTATTTCTGATGTGGCTAATGCACCTGGAAAAATTATCAAAGATTTCCGTAAGAAATCTGATAAACCAGTTTTAAAAGGAGCATACATCAATTCTGAAGTATATATTGGAGACAACCAATTAGAAGCATTAGCGACTATTAAATCTAAAGAAGAGTTACTTGGAGAACTTATTGGATTATTACAATCTCCAGCTCAAAGAATTATTTCTGCTTTACAAAACAAATTCGCAGGAAGCGAAGAAGAAACTGAAGCATAATAATCAAAACAAGGGAGCTTGCTGCCTTGTTGCTTAATTAGCGCACAATAATTAAATTATATTTTTACAAATCATTTTAAACGATAGAAAAATGGCAGATTTGAAACAATTCGCAGAACAATTAGTTAACTTAACAGTTAAAGAAGTTAACGAATTAGCAACAATATTAAAAGACGAGTATGGTATCGAGCCTGCTGCTGCAGCTGTAGTAGTTGCTGCTGGTGGTGGAGAAGGTGCTGCTGAAGAAGCACAAACTGAATTTACAGTTGTATTAAAAGAAGCTGGTGCTTCTAAATTAGCAGTTGTAAAATTAGTAAAAGAACTTACAGGTTTAGGTCTTAAAGAAGCTAAAGATGTAGTTGACGGTGCTCCAAGTAACGTTAAAGAAGGTGTTTCTAAAGAAGAGGCTGAAGGTCTTAAAAAATCATTAGAAGAAGCTGGAGCTGTTGTTGAGTTAAAATAACAAAACACAGTTTAGAACTAGGTTTAGACCTTGGATGGGATCATCCAAGGGTCTAAACCATTTTTCGTATAATAAAATATATTAAATTTTATTATCAAATTAGTTTAAAATACGAAAAAGTTTTTGATCAATACGAAGAAAAAAAATTGAACTGAATTCTTAGTTTATTTTTAAAGATGTATTGATTTTAAAAAGAAAGTATAAACTACGCAGTGTGTTTTTACACAAAAAAATTACTTTTTTTTAATCAAAATTTTGTCCATTGATGATAACAAATCAGACTGAAAGATTGAATTTTGCCTCTACAAAAAATATTCCTGACTATCCGGATTTCTTGGATGTTCAGGTTAAATCTTTTAAGGATTTCTTCCAATTAGAAACGAAATCTGACGAAAGAGGCAACGAAGGGTTATACAATACCTTCATGGAAAACTTCCCTATTACAGATACGAGAAATAACTTCGTATTGGAATTCCTAGATTATTTTGTTGATCCGCCACGTTATACAATTCAAGAATGTATAGAGAGAGGTCTTACTTATAGTGTGCCTTTAAAAGCCAGGTTGAAACTATACTGTACAGATCCAGAACACGAAGATTTTGAAACTATTGTACAAGATGTTTATCTTGGAACAATTCCTTACATGACTCCTAGTGGTACTTTTGTAATAAATGGTGCCGAACGTGTTGTAGTATCTCAATTACACCGTTCTCCAGGGGTTTTCTTTGGACAATCATTCCACGCAAATGGAACTAAACTTTATTCTGCCAGAGTAATTCCTTTTAAAGGTTCTTGGATAGAATTTTCTACAGATATCAACAGCGTTATGTACGCTTATATCGATAGAAAGAAAAAATTACCTGTTACAACTTTATTCCGTGCAATTGGGTTCGAAAGAGATAAGGATATCCTTGAAATTTTCGACTTAGCAGAAGAAATTAAAGTTTCAAAAACTGGTATTAAGAAATATATTGGAAGAAGACTTGCTGCACGTGTATTGAATACATGGCACGAGGATTTCGTTGATGAAGATACTGGTGAGGTAGTTTCTATCGAACGTAACGAAATCATCCTTGATCGTGATACAATTATCGACAAAGATAATGTGGAAGAAATCATCGATTCTAACGTTAAATCTATTTTGTTACACAAAGAGGATAATAACCAGGCAGATTATGCTATTATCCACAATACATTACAAAAAGATCCAACAAACTCTGAAAAAGAAGCTGTAGAGCACATTTACCGTCAGTTGCGTAACGCTGAACCGCCTGATGAGGAAACTGCTCGTGGTATTATAGATAAATTATTCTTCTCTGATCAACGTTATAACTTAGGTGAAGTTGGTCGTTACAGAATGAACAAAAAATTGAATTTAGATATCCCTATGGATAAGCAAGTGCTTACCAAAGAAGATATCATTACAATTGTAAAATATTTGATCGAATTGATCAACTCTAAAGCAGAGATTGATGATATTGATCACTTATCAAACCGTCGTGTTAGAACAGTTGGTGAACAATTGTCTCAACAATTCGGTGTTGGTTTAGCACGTATGGCTAGAACTATTCGTGAGAGAATGAACGTTAGAGATAACGAGGTGTTTACACCAATTGATTTGATTAATGCTAAAACATTATCATCAGTTATCAACTCTTTCTTTGGAACTAACCAGTTATCTCAATTTATGGATCAAACGAATCCATTAGCTGAGATTACGCACAAAAGAAGACTTTCTGCACTTGGACCAGGTGGACTTTCGAGAGAGAGAGCTGGTTTCGAGGTTCGTGACGTTCACTATACACACTATGGTCGTTTATGTCCGATTGAAACTCCAGAGGGACCAAACATTGGTTTGATTTCATCTCTTGGTGTTTATGCAAAAGTAAACGGAATGGGATTCATCGAAACTCCATACCGTAAAGTAACTAATGGTGTAGTTGATTTAGAAAGTACTCCAATTTACTTAAGTGCTGAAGAAGAAGAAGGTAAAATGATTGCTCAGGCAAACATTGAAATGGATGAAACTGGTAAAATTACAGCTAGCAATGTTATTGCTCGTGAGGAAGGTGACTTCCCGGTTGTTGAACCATCAGTAGTTCATTATACAGACGTTGCACCTAACCAGATCGCTTCGATTTCTGCGTCATTGATTCCTTTCTTGGAGCATGATGATGCGAACCGTGCGTTGATGGGATCTAACATGATGCGTCAGGCGGTTCCTTTGATCCGTCCAGAAGCACCAATCGTTGGTACAGGTTTAGAGCGTCAGGTGGCTTCAGATTCAAGAGTATTAATCAATGCTGAAGGGCATGGAACTGTTGAATATGTTGATGCAAATATCATTACTATTAAATACGATCGTACAGAAGACGAGAGAATGGTTAGTTTTGATGCTGATGAGAAAACATACAACCTTATTAAATTTAGAAAAACCAATCAAGGTACAAGTATTAACTTGAAACCAATCGTAAGAAAAGGTGACAGAGTTATTCCTGGACAAGTATTGTCAGAAGGATATGCTACTCAAAATGGAGAATTAGCTTTAGGTAGAAACTTAAAAGTTGCGTTCATGCCATGGAAAGGGTATAACTTCGAGGATGCGATTGTAATTTCTGAAAAAGTAGTTCGTGATGATATTTTTACATCTATCCACGTTGATGATTATTCATTAGAGGTTAGAGATACTAAGTTAGGAAATGAAGAGTTAACAAACGATATTCCTAACGTTTCTGAAGAAGCTACTAAAGATTTAGATGAAAACGGTATGATCAGAATTGGAGCAGAGGTTAAACCTGGCGACATTTTGATCGGAAAAATTACACCAAAAGGAGAATCAGATCCTACTCCAGAGGAGAAATTGCTTCGTGCAATCTTCGGGGATAAAGCAGGTGATGTAAAAGATGCTTCATTAAAAGCTTCTCCATCTTTACATGGTGTAGTTCTTGATAAAAAATTATTTGCAAGAGCCGTAAAAGATAAACGTAAACGTACTCAGGATAAAGATGCTTTAGGCGCTTTAGAAATGGAATTCGAAACTAAATTTGTTGAATTAAAAGACAGATTAGTTGAGAAATTATTCTTGATCGTTAACGGAAAAACATCTCAAGGTGTAATGAATGATTTGGGTGAAGAAGTTTTACCAAAAGGTAAAAAATATACTCAAAAAATGCTTTACGCAGTAGAAGATTTTGCTCACTTAAGCAAAGGTCAATGGGTTGCTGATGACGCTACAAATAAAATGGTTAATGATTTAATTCATAACTATAAAATTAAGCTGAATGACTTACAAGGATCTTTAAGAAGAGAAAAATTCACTATTACAGTTGGGGATGAATTACCATCTGGAATCTTGAAATTAGCGAAAATTTATATCGCTAAAAAACGTAAATTGAAAGTGGGGGATAAAATGGCAGGACGTCACGGTAACAAAGGTATTGTTGCAAGAATCGTTCGTCATGAAGATATGCCTTTCTTAGAAGATGGAACACCGGTAGATATCGTATTGAATCCACTTGGGGTACCTTCACGTATGAACATTGGTCAGATTTATGAAACTGTTCTTGGATGGGCTGGTATGAACTTGGGTAGAAAATTTGCTACTCCAATTTTTGACGGTGCTTCTCTTGACGAAATCAATGCTTTGACTGATGAAGCTAACGTACCACGTTTCGGACATACTTATCTTTATGATGGTGGAACTGGAGAGCGTTTTGCACAAAAAGCAACGGTGGGTGTAATTTACATGCTTAAATTAGGACACATGGTTGATGATAAGATGCACGCACGTTCTATCGGACCATACTCATTGATTACGCAGCAACCACTTGGAGGTAAGGCTCAATTTGGAGGTCAGCGTTTTGGAGAGATGGAGGTTTGGGCACTTGAGGCTTATGGAGCTTCTAGTACACTACGTGAAATCTTAACTGTTAAGTCTGATGACGTTATTGGTAGAGCTAAAACTTACGAGGCTATCGTTAAGGGTGAAACTATGCCAGAACCAGGTTTACCAGAATCATTCAATGTATTAATGCACGAATTGAAAGGTCTAGGTTTAGATCTTCGTTTGGAAGAATAAATAAAAGTTTCTAGTTATAGTCTCAGTATTCAGTCCCGCACTGAAAACTGAGACTTTTGACTGAAACAAATGTTAGAAGTTTTTAAAGATTTATACCCGTAAACCGTTCCGATTTTTTATAATAATGTAAGCCATTTTATAATTAGCACTTCAAATTTAATTTTGAGGTTTAGAGAAGTAACCCGAGGTAGTAGCTGAATGATTAACTCTTTGTTTTTAAAGAGTAGATTATAAATCTAAATTCAATTTTTTAATTGCAAATAAATCAATAGTAAAAACTATGATGAATAACAGAAACAATAATAAAGATAAAAATCCAGTTAAAAGATTTAATAAAATCTCTATTGGATTGGCTTCACCAGAATCTATCCTTAAAGAATCAAGAGGAGAGGTTTTAAAGCCTGAAACAATTAACTATAGAACTCACAAACCTGAGCGTGACGGACTTTTCTGCGAAAGA
The DNA here is from genome assembly GCF_024171645.1 of Flavobacterium sp. HSC-32F16. GTDB lineage: Bacteria > Bacteroidota > Bacteroidia > Flavobacteriales > Flavobacteriaceae > Flavobacterium. The sequence continues at coordinate 215,110 of NZ_JALKAC010000008.1, forward strand.
ATCTTCGGACCAGTAAAAGATTTCGAATGTGCTTGTGGTAAGTATAAAAGAATTCGTTACAAAGGTATCATCTGTGACCGTTGTGGTGTTGAAGTTACTGAGAAAAAAGTACGTCGTGACAGAGTAGGACACATCAACCTTGTTGTGCCAATTGCTCATATCTGGTACTTCCGTTCTCTTCCAAACAAAATTGGTTATATCCTTGGTCTTCCATCTAAAAAATTAGATATGATCATTTACTACGAAAGATACGTAGTAATTCAGGCTGGTATTGCTAAAAATGCAGATGGAGAATCTTTACAAAGACTAGATTTCTTAACTGAAGAAGAATATTTGAATATTTTAGATACTCTTCCACAAGAAAATCAATATTTAGATGATATGGATCCTAATAAATTTGTTGCCAAAATGGGAGCAGAATGTATTATGGATTTATTAGCTCGTATCGACTTAGATGAATTGTCTTACCAATTGAGACATAGTGCTAACAACGAAACATCTAAACAACGTAAAACTGAAGCTTTAAAAAGATTACAAGTTGTTGAGTCTTTCCGTGAGTCTAACTTAAACCGCGAAAACCGTCCTGAATGGATGATTATGAAAGTGGTTCCAGTTATCCCGCCAGAATTACGTCCGCTTGTGCCGCTTGATGGAGGTCGTTTTGCAACTTCAGATTTAAATGACTTATATCGTCGTGTAATCATCCGTAACAACCGTTTGAAAAGATTAATGGAGATTAAAGCTCCAGAAGTTATCTTAAGAAACGAGAAACGTATGTTGCAAGAATCTGTTGATTCATTATTTGATAACACTCGAAAAGCTTCTGCTGTTAAAACAGAATCTAACAGACCATTAAAATCATTATCTGATTCCTTAAAAGGTAAGCAAGGACGTTTCCGTCAAAACTTACTTGGAAAACGTGTGGATTATTCTGCTCGTTCGGTAATTGTTGTTGGTCCTGAGTTAAAATTATTCGAATGTGGATTGCCAAAAGATATGGCATCTGAGTTATACAAACCTTTTGTTATCCGTAAATTGATTGAAAGAGGTATTGTAAAAACAGTAAAATCTGCTAAGAAGATCATAGACAAAAAAGAGCCTGTAGTTTGGGATATCCTTGAAAATGTAATTAAAGGTCACCCAGTATTACTTAACCGTGCTCCTACGTTACACAGGCTTGGTATTCAGGCTTTCCAGCCAAAATTAATTGAAGGAAAAGCGATCCAATTGCACCCATTAGTATGTACGGCTTTCAACGCCGATTTTGATGGGGATCAGATGGCAGTTCACTTACCATTAGGACCAGAGGCTATTTTAGAGGCACAATTATTAATGTTGGCTTCTCACAATATTCTTAACCCTGCAAATGGTGCTCCAATTACTGTACCTTCTCAGGATATGGTCTTGGGTCTATATTATATGACCAAAGAACGTATCTCTACACCAGAACACATAATTTTAGGTCAAGACTTAACTTTCTATTCTGCTGAAGAAGTAAATATTGCATTAAACGAAGGAAGATTAGAATTGAATGCTCGTGTGAAAATTAGAGCAAAAGATTTTAATGACGCTGGAGAATTAGTGTACAAAATTATTCAAACAACTGCAGGACGTGTATTATTTAACGAAGTAGTACCTGAAGCAGCTGGATATATCAATGACGTATTGACTAAGAAAAACCTTAGAGATATTATCGGACACATTTTGAGTGTGACTGATGTACCTACAACTGCGGCTTTCTTGGATAATATGAAAGATATGGGTTATAAATTTGCATTTAGAGGAGGTTTATCATTCTCTTTAGGTGATATTAGAATCCCAGAACAAAAAACGAAGTTAATTGCAGATGCCAGAGAGCAAGTTGAAGGTATCTCAACTAACTATAACATGGGTCTTATTACAAATAACGAGCGTTACAACCAAGTTATTGACGTTTGGACTTCAGCAAATGCTCAGTTAACAGAATTGGCAATGAAAAATATTAGAGAAGACCAACAAGGTTTCAACTCTGTATATATGATGCTTGATTCTGGGGCGAGGGGTTCTAAGGAACAGATTCGTCAGTTAACTGGTATGCGTGGTTTGATGGCGAAGCCTAAAAAATCTACTGCTGGTGGTGGTGAGATTATTGAAAACCCGATTCTTTCTAACTTTAAGGAAGGTCTGTCGATCCTTGAGTATTTCATTTCTACTCACGGTGCTCGTAAAGGTCTTGCGGATACGGCTCTTAAAACAGCCGATGCTGGTTACTTGACAAGAAGGCTTCATGACGTTTCTCAAGATGTTATTGTTAACATTGAAGATTGTGGAACTTTAAGAGGTGTTGAAGTTGCTGCATTGAAGAAAAATGAGGAAATCGTTGAGTCGTTAGGAGAAAGAATTTTAGGACGTGTTGCATTGCAAGATGTTATAAATCCACTTACTAATGAAGTAATAGTTCAATCTGGCCAGCAAATTACTGAAGCAATTATGAGAACTATAGAAGCTTCTCCAATTGAAAAAGTAGAGGTTAGATCTCCATTAACTTGTGAGGCTTTAAAAGGTATTTGTGCTAAATGTTACGGTAGAAACTTAGCTACTGGAAAAATGACACAAAGAGGTGAAGCTGTCGGAGTTATTGCTGCTCAGTCTATTGGAGAGCCAGGTACACAGTTAACACTTCGTACGTTCCACGTTGGAGGGGTTGCTGGAGGTATTTCTGAAGAATCAAGTATCATTACAAGATTCAACGGTAGACTTGAAATTGAAGATTTAAAAACTGTTAAAGGTGAAGACAGCGAAGGTAATGCGGTAGATATCGTAGTATCACGTTCAACTGAATTAAAATTAGTTGACGAAAAAACTGGAATCGTCTTAAATACACATAACATTCCTTACGGTTCTAGTATCTTTGTTAAAGATGGAGAAACTGTAGCTAAAGGAAGTGTAATCTGTAAATGGGATCCATATAATGGTGTAATTGTTTCTGAGTTTACAGGTAAGATCGCTTACGAAGATTTAGAGCAAGGACAATCATTCATGGTTGAGATCGATGAGCAGACTGGTTTCCAGGAAAAAGTAATTTCTGAGGCTAGAAACAAAAAGTTAATCCCGACTTTATTAGTTTATGGTAAAGAAGGTGAATTAATTCGTTCTTACAACTTACCAGTAGGTGCACACTTAATGGTTGAAAATGGTGAGAAAATTAAAGCCGGTAAAGTATTAGTAAAAATCCCTCGTCGTTCTTCTAAAGCAGGCGATATTACGGGAGGATTACCAAGAATTACTGAGTTGCTTGAGGCTCGTAACCCTTCAAATCCAGCAGTTGTATCTGAAATTGATGGTGTTGTTTCTTTTGGAAAAATCAAAAGAGGTAACCGTGAGATCGTTATCGAATCTAAATTTGGTGAAATTAAAAAGTATTTAGTTAAGCTTTCAAGCCAAATCTTAGTACAAGAAAATGACTTCGTAAGAGCGGGAGTGCCATTGTCTGATGGTGCAATTACACCAGATGATATCTTAAGAATTCAAGGACCGGCTGCTGTTCAACAGTACTTGGTAAATGAAATTCAAGAGGTTTACCGTTTACAAGGGGTAAAAATTAATGACAAGCACTTTGAGGTAGTAATTCGTCAAATGATGCGTAAAGTAAGAGTTGAAGATCCAGGAGATACTTTATTCCTAGAGGACCAATTGATTCACACGAAAGACTTTATCCTTCAAAATGATAAATTATATGGTATGAAAGTGGTAGAGGATGCTGGAGATTCTTCAGTATTGAAACCAGGTCAGATCATTTCTCCTCGTGAGCTTCGTGATGAGAATTCATTATTGAAACGTACAGATAAAAATCTTGTTGTAGCAAGAGACGTAATTACTGCAACTGCAACACCAGTTTTACAAGGTATTACAAGAGCTTCGTTACAAACTAAATCATTCATTTCTGCGGCTTCATTCCAGGAGACAACGAAAGTACTTAACGAAGCTGCAGTAGCTGGTAAAGTAGATGATTTAGAAGGATTAAAAGAAAATGTAATTGTTGGACACAGAATTCCTGCTGGAACTGGTATGAGAGAATATGATAACACTATCGTAGGATCTAAAGACGATTACAACGAAATGATGGCTAATAAAGAAGAATACATTTATTAATTAGGGAAACTATGAGTAATCCGAAACAACAACAAGAGCAAATTAATATTGAGTTAGACGAAACTATTGCAGAAGGAATTTATTCTAATCTGGCAATTATTAATCATTCATCTTCAGAGTTTGTTTTAGATTTTGTGAGCATTATGCCAGGTATTCCTAAAGCCAAGGTAAAGTCAAGAATTGTCTTGACACCACAACATGCTAAAAGATTATTACGAGCAATTGGTGAAAATATCCATCGATTTGAAGCCGCTCATGGCGAAATCAAAGAGACAGAGCAAGCGCCAATACCGCTTAATTTTGGTCCGGCAGGACAAGCATAATTTTCAAAAGCCCCATTAAAAATGGGGCTTTTTTTTTTGATATCCTATTTAGAATTAAATGTCGTTTGTCTGATTTAATTTACTTTAGTCGACAAAATTTCTTTTTAAAGTTCTATTATTCTAAATTGGCAGTTCCTATGATAGATTAATTTTTGAAATATAATGACTTAGTAAGGTTGATTTAATTCAAAGTTTAAGAAAGCACTAATGTAATTAGTGCTTTTTTTTTGTCTGAAAATGAGTTGATTGAGTTTTTATTTGAAAAATATTTCATTTCTTCCCAACCTTTTTATGAAAAATGTACTCTATATAAGTAAGAACCCCTTTTGAAGGTTTTTAACCTAAATAAAGTATTATATGAAAAAGAAATTCACTCTAGAAATAGCAAGTCCCTGTTCTGAAAACTTTGATAAAATGATTCCTAACGCAAGCGGTTCATTTTGCAATTCCTGTATGAAAAATGTAATTGATTTAAGCAAGAAAACCAATTCAGAAGTTGCTAGATTTATTGCTGAGAATAAAGATAAGTCTATTTGTGCGAGGTTAAAAACAACTCAGATGGAAGAACAGTTCGAATACAACGAAATTTCTAAGATTAATACTTTAAAATATGCGGCAGTTGCGGCATCAGTTTTACTTGTATCTAATCTTTCAGCACAAGAAAAACAACCTGTAAAAACAGAAATAAACTGCCCAAAACCTAATGTTTATAAGCTAGGTAAAGTGGCTTATAACCAAACTGTAAACAAAGAAGTATCCATAACGATTAAAGGAAAGTTATTAGAAGCAAAAACAAATAAACCTTTTAACAGCAAAATATATCCTAACTTAATGCTTTCCGTTGATGGCTCACAAAACCCTGTAAAAGTAAACCCTAAAACAGGGGAGTTTTCTATAGAAGCGAAAATTTTAAAATACAGTAAAACTTTAATGGTTACAATTACTGGAAATGATTATTATTTATCAAAAGAAGTATATGTTGATGCTAATTCGGCTAAGAATAATGTTTTGACACAAAATATAATCGTTGGAGCAGACGAACTCACTAAAATCTATATTGCCGGCGGATTGGGAATTAATTATACCGGTCAATAATTCAAATTTACATTTTGGGGAATGTAAATAAAAAAGGCTGTCTAAATAAAATTGACAGCCTTTTTGCTTTTTATCTGAAAAGAATATTAATCAAATTCAGAAGTAAAATATAATTTCACGGTTGGATATTTGCTTTGCGTCATTTGAATAGTAAAATCAGAATCGGCTAAAAATACCAGCTGACCATATTTATCATGAGCAAGGAATTTTTGTTTAATTCGTTTAAACTCTTTAAATTCTTCGTTTTTAGCATCATCTGGTTTTACCCAGCAGGCCTTATGAACAGGGAAATTTTCGTAAGTACATTTAGCACCATATTCATGCTCTAAACGGTATTGAATTACCTCATATTGAAGTGCTCCAACTGTTCCGATAATTTTACGATTGTTCATTTCTAATGTAAACAACTGAGCAACACCTTCATCCATCAACTGGTCGATACCTTTGTCTAATTGCTTAGCTTTCATAGGATCGGCGTTGTTAATGTATCTAAAGTGTTCTGGTGAGAAACTTGGAATACCTTTAAAACTCATTATTTCGCCTTCTGTTAAAGTATCTCCAATCTTAAAGTTTCCTGTATCGTGTAAACCAACAATATCGCCGGGATAAGAAATATCAACGATTTCTTTTTTCTCGGCAAAAAAGGCATTCGGGCTTGAGAATTTTAAATTTTTCTTTTGACGAACGTGATAATAAGGTTTGTTTCTTTCGAAAGTTCCAGAAACAATTTTTATAAAAGCTAAACGGTCACGGTGTTTCGGATCCATGTTAGCGTGAATCTTAAATACAAAACCAGACATTTTTTCTTCTGCAGGATCAACCAAACGAGTTTCAGAATCTTTTGGTCTTGGAGACGGAGCAATGGTAACGAAACAATCTAATAATTCACGAACTCCAAAATTATTCAAGGCAGAACCAAAGAAAACGGGCTGTATTTTACCATCTAAATAATCCTGACGCTCGAATTTTGGATACACTTCATCAATCAATTCTAATTCCTCACGAAGTTTTTCAGCTGCTTTTTCACCTACAATTTTATCTAATTCCGGATTATTTTGAACATCAGAAAAAGCGATGGTTTCTTCAATATTTTTGCGACTGTCTCCGCTGAAAAGATTGATGTTTTCTTCCCATAAATTATAAATTCCCTGAAAATCATAACCCATACCGATTGGGAAACTTAATGGAGTAACTTTTAAACCCAGTTTTTGTTCTACTTCATCCATCAAATCGAAAGCATCTTTACCTTCACGATCTAATTTGTTGATGAAAACAATCATAGGAATGTTACGCATTCTACAAACCGAAACCAATTTTTCAGTTTGTTCCTCAACCCCTTTTGCAACGTCAATAACCACAATTACACTATCAACAGCAGTAAGAGTTCTAAAAGTATCTTCGGCAAAATCCTTGTGTCCCGGAGTATCAAGGATATTGATTTTTTTATCTTTATAATTAAAAGCAAGTACAGAAGTCGAAACCGAAATACCTCTTTGGCGTTCGATCTCCATAAAGTCACTCGTTGCTCCTTTTTTAATTTTATTATTTTTTACAGCTCCAGCTTCCTGAATAGCCCCTCCAAACAACAGTAATTTTTCCGTTAATGTTGTTTTACCGGCATCGGGATGCGAGATAATTCCAAATGTTCTTCTGCGTTGTATTTCTTTTAAAAAGCTCATATTTTGTATAAATAGGTTGCAAAAGTACTATTAATTACGGCTTAATAAAAATATTCAGTTCTTAAATTGAAAGCGATGATTTTTCAAAACACTACTTTTTGTGAAAAAATAAGGCTGTTTTTAAAAACAGCCTTAAATAGATATTAAAAAATAAATTATTGGTTAATTGACCAGACAGAATATCCTTTTGGCGGACATTCTATTTTTACCCATTTATCAGCCTGAGTTGTAGGATACCAGGTTGAGTTTCCTGTAAAGTCTTTAATCTGAGTATTTGCCCAATTGGTTTGAATCCATCTTTCCTGCCAAGCATCAGAATTGTTAATATAAACTACTAATCCTGGATTTCCATTGTAACCATTTCTTCTTGCCACATATTCATCATTATCAGAATATAAAATAGAAGTTGTCCCTGTCGCTTTATTATTATGAATCCAGATTAAATTGTTCAATTTGTTTTTATCCAGCCATTCTTCATAATCTCTATAGAAAATTGTTGGATAACCTTCGTGAGTTAATATATAGGAGTATGCAAGCATTTTGCTGTAAATTTCATCAGTATCATGATTGGTTACAAAAGTTACTGCTTTGTACGGATTTCGTTTCCACATCATATCATCATTTAAAAGAGCCAGATTATTACCGTCAAAAGCATCATTCATTTTATAATAACAAGCAAAATCAAATACAGAACTATTGGCATTATTGGCCCAGTAATTCAATACATTCACATTCGAATCCCATAATTCTCCAACCGAAAAACCGCCTACATTCGCATTCCATGCATTTACAACCCATGCTCCAAATCCTTTTACATAATCAAATCTCCAGCCGTCAAATTTCATGGTGTTTTTATAATATTTACCAACTCCGTCAGCTCGCAGCCAAAGCCAGTCTTGTACATTTGGAGCTGCATGGCATAAATCAGGAAATCCTCCAAAGGCTCCTTCATCATTATTTCCGTAGCTGTTTTTATAAAAATCGTTATAAGTACGTTTAAATTTTCCAGAAGAAATTCCGGTAAAATTAGTCCATGTATTAGTTCCCGTAAATGGATTGGCTTCAGATTGACCGCCGCTATTGTGATTGATAACAATATCAGCATAAACTTTCATATTTTCAGCGTGAGCATTCGTAATTAAATTTACCAATTCCGTTTTTGAACCAAATCTGGTTTCAACGCTTCCATTTTGATTGTAATCACCAAAGTCAAAATAATCCGTTGGGTCATATCCCATAGAAAAAGCTCCGTTTTGCGCTTTTGATGCCGGAGGCAACCAAATAGAACCAATTCCGGCATTTGACCAAGCGGTTACTTTACTACTTACAGTATTCCACCAATTTCCTCCAGCTGGAACATCCCAATAAAAAGCCTGCATCATAACGCCCCCGCCTGGGTTATCAACATATTTTCCGGTTAAAGAAGATGAAGATTGACCGGTGCTGAAAGGTTTTCCATCGTGGTTGGTAACATTGATGATTTTAAACTGCTGACTTTCAGCTTTAGAATCATCATCATTTGTTTCATTTTGCGAACAAGAATACAGAAATCCTGCAATTGTCATAACAAAACATAATCTTGCAATAGGTTTTTTCATAATAGATGTGGTTAAGGTTAAAATGTAAAGTTTTGTAATTGCTTAATTTTTGGATTAAAAATCAAAGGAATTCCTGATTTTCAACATCATAAATTGTTAATTACGCATCTAAAGTAGGAGTTTTTTGATTTGGTTTGTTTTTGTAAGAAAATAGTTTATTACGAAAACGTTGTAGTGTTTAAAACTTTTTTTTAGTGAATTATAAATTAGTGGTTTAAGTTTTTGTTGATTTTGGAAGAATATGATTTTAATAAAGAAAAAGAGTAAAGAATGAAAGTTGAGATATTGTATTTAATTAGGTTCCACATAATTTTTTGTTAATACTATGGCTGATAGTTGTATTATGTAATTGAATTGTTATTTTTGTTCGTTTTATATAAGAGAAATAGAAGTTGATTGTTTGATTTTTCAGAATAGCTTTTGAAAGAATAGATGATAACTGATTAAAATTTTAAAGTACAGATCTTTAACATCCAAATTAAATTTAAAATAATGTTATTAAAAAAATTACAGCTAAAAACTATTGATTATAAGTTAATCGTAACAATGTGTTTTTTACTTTTTTTCACTTCAATAGTTTCAGCTCAGGAAATTATTAAGGATGTTGTAGCTGAGAAGCCTGTAGAACCGGTACATGGCAGACAAAAAATTGACGGTATTATCGCTACAGTTGGAGATTATATTGTTTTAGATTCTGATATTGATAAAGGTTATTTAGAGATTGCCAGCCAGGGAGGTAGTATAAAAGATATTACAAGATGCCAGATGCTTGGTAAACTTTTAGAAGATAAATTGTATGCACATCAGGCCATTCAGGATAGTATTATCGTGAGCGATGCCGAAGTGAGAGGTATGATGGAAGAACGTTTGAATTATATGATTCAACAAGTTGGTGACATCAACAAAGTAGTTGAATACTACAAAAAAAGTTCTGTTGAGGAATTTAAAACTTATTTTGCAGATATCTTAAAAGAGCAAAAATTAGCCTCAGAAATGAGAGATAAAATTGTTAAAGATGTAGAAATTACGCCAGAGGAAGTTAGAAATTTTTTCAAAAAAATCCCTAAAGATGAATTGCCGACTTTTGGAGCTGAGATGGAAGTAGCGCAAATTGTGGTAGAACCAAAAGTTTCCAAAGAAGATAAACAAAAAGTAATTGATCGATTAAATGCTATCCGAAAAGATGTTTTAGAAGGATCAAGTTTTGCAACAAAAGCAGTTTTATATTCACAAGATCCAGGATCTGCTCCTAATGGAGGATATTATAAAATGACTCGTAAAACACCTTTCGTAAAAGAGTTTAAAGATGTTGCTTTTAGTTTGCAGGAAGGTGAAATTTCAGCACCGTTCGAAACGACTTTTGGATACCATATTATTATGGTTGATAAAATAAAAGGCCAGGAAGTTGAATTACGTCACATATTAATTTCTCCAACCGTTTCTGATAGTGCTTTGAAAGAAGCTAAAGAAAGAATTGCAAACATCAGAGCTAAAATTGTAAGCAAAGAACTTACGTTTGCTGAAGCTGCAAGAACAGAATCTGATGAAAAAGAAACCAGAGCAAATGGAGGAACATTAATAAATCCAAATACACAAGATACTCGTTTTGAATTGACTAAAATGGATCCAACCTTATATGGTCAGGTTTCAAATTTAAAAGATGATGAAGTTTCTCAGCCGCTTTTAAATACAGACGATAAAGGAAAGAAAACGTATAAGTTAATTACTGTTACTAATAGAATTGATGAACATACAGCTGATTATGCTAAAGATTATACTAAAATTAAAGAATTAGCATTAAAAGAAAAACAAATCAACGCAATTGCAAAATGGTTTGATACAAAGATTAAAGATACTTACATCAAAATTATTGGAGAATACAGAGATTGTACATTTGCTAACAATTGGTTGAAAAAATAATTTTTATTAAATAAAGAAAAAGAGTTAGTTTTATGAATTCATTAAACTAACTCTTTTTAATTTTAAATATACTCATAAATGTCTGACGTAACAGCAATTCACAACTTAGTTCAGAAACGTAACGAATTAAAAAACGAAATAGCAAAAATCATTGTAGGGCAGGATGCCGTGATTGACCAAATTTTACTTTGTATATTTTCAGGCGGACATGCACTTTTAATAGGTGTTCCGGGTTTGGCAAAAACCTTAATGATAAATACTTTATCTCAGGCTTTAGGTTTAGATTTTAAGAGAATTCAATTTACTCCTGATTTAATGCCTTCGGATATTTTAGGAAGTGAAATTTTGGATGAAAACAGACAATTTAAATTCATAAAAGGACCAATTTTCTCTAATATTATTTTGGCTGATGAGATTAACAGAACGCCGCCAAAAACGCAGGCCGCTTTACTTGAAGCAATGCAGGAACGTTCGGTAACAATTGCAGGTCAGAATTATAAACTAGATTTGCCTTATTTTGTATTGGCAACACAAAACCCAATTGAGCAGGAAGGAACATATCCTCTGCCAGAAGCTCAGTTAGATCGTTTTATGTTTGCTGTTAAACTAGAATATCCCACTTTTGAAGAAGAAGTAAAAGTAGTTAAACAAACAACATCTGATAATAAAGTAGAAATAAGACCTTTATTTACTGCTCAGGAAATTATTGATTTTCAGCATTTAATTCGTCGGATTCCTGTGGCCGATAATGTTATAGAATATGCGGTAACTTTAGTTAGTAAAACTCGTCCCGATAATGCTTTGACAAACGATTTTGTAAAAAATTATCTGGATTGGGGGGCAGGACCAAGAGCTTCGCAAAACTTGATTTTGGCAGCAAAAGCTCACGCAGCTTTCAACGGTAAATTTTCGCCGGATATTGAAGATGTAAAAGCAGTGGCAACCGGAATTTTACGCCACAGAATTATTAAAAACTACAAAGCAGACGCTGAAGGAATAACAGAAGAAGTTATTATTAAAAAGCTGATGTAAGATATATCTAAAAAGCCTGATTTTTAATCAGGCTTTTTTTTTATTTCAATTCTTTAATACTCGTTTCGTTTATCAACCGTACCGTTTTGTTGTGAAAAAGTTTTAGCAGTAAAACTTCTGTAAGCGACGTGTATTTTTTATTGTCATATTCGTACCACCAATAAGAGAAATATCTAATATTATTCTTTTCCAATTTTGTGAGCCATATTTTTTCATTTCTTCTCATGATTTCTTTAGACTCAATGATTTTATATCCGTTACCTGTCCAGCAAATTAAAGGCTTGTGAATAGGTGTTTTGATATAAATTAAGGTTTCTGGAGCGGCAATTTTAAAAACTTCATTATTGACCCAAACTCCTTTTTTAATATTATAATGAGGGTTGAGATTTTCTAACAGCGAATAATTTTGTTCCTTTTTAAGCTCTAAACTAGTAATAAACAATATTCCGGTCGCAATTATCATTGGTAAAAGTTTTGGAAAAAATGAATTGTCGGTTATGTTTTCTTTTTTTGGATTAAAGAATCGTATTAGAAATAGAAGAGGAACAATTTGATAAAATACAAAACACATAATTCCAATAGCGTGATGCAGTATATTTTCTTCGGTACAATTGAATAAAACCAAAGTAATAATTCTGAAATAATTGGAAATAATATTCAGGATTACTATTACACAGCAAAACAATAAAATTTGCAGAATATTGAAATACTTTTGGTTTTTACGTTCTTCTAAAGTCAATAAAAAAGCGCCGAATAATAATCCTGTTTTAAACATCGACAAACCCATACAAGCGGTATCTATCGAAACTTTCGCATTATTGATATAAAAATTAACGCCTTCAATTTTAGTTATCGGAATGAAATTTTTTAATGTTAAATACACTCCGTAACAAAGTGCCTGTTTTATTTCGACAGTTAAATAATTGAATAACTGATCAAAAACTGACGAAAACAAAAAGAGACAGATAAAAGCGATAAAAGAAATTTTTTGTGTAAAGCTGTAATAAACAAAACAGGCAAATAGTAAAAGAGCATGAAAATGCAATGACTTTGTATGCAGTCTGTAACTTATAAATTCTAATAAAAAAATTAACGCAAGCAGCGGATAACTGATACTTAAAGTAGTTTTTCTTCCTGCATAAAGAAATAGGAAAATAGAAAATATAACGCCAAAAAAATTATTGTCTAATCTTGTTGATACAATACTATAGTTTAGAACTAAGAGCATAATTATAGCAAGAATAGCAATTAATTTGGCGTGTGGCTGCAGTAAAACTTTCATTAAGCTTTTTGTTTTTTGTTCCTTTGATAGTAAAATAAAAGTGTAGTCAGGCCAATAATAATCATTACCCATTCATGAGGTTCCGGAACCGCACCGTCATTTTTAATTGAAGCATTTCCGAGAGTATCCACATTTTTTTCAATTCCGTTATTTTCATAATCGGCATCCGTTTCCAAAACAATTAAAGACGAAATTGGTGTTACCACATTGGCATCTTTTGCAAGGGTTACGTATTTATTTGCTGCTAAAGTATCATTCTGAATTTTAACTTGTTCTTCTAAAACTTTTCCAAAAGCATACATTCTGTAAATATGATTTGGTCCGTTACTTTTAGAAATACTGTCTTTAGCTGTTTCCTGAATCGAAATATTTGCAGGTTCAATATTAACTAAGTTTTCATCGGTTTTATACAATACAAACTGATTCTGATTTATCATTTGTAAACTCTTTTGAAGAGAAGCCTGATAATAATCAAGATATTTTTGCTCTTTCACAGTCTGCCAAAACGGATTAATTTCTCCGGAAATATTAATCACTTTTAAATTTTGCTGTTTGGTTCCTGTTTTTATTTTGTTTAAATATTGAGATTCATTTAGTTCTTCAAAATTGGCCGAAAATGCACCAGATTTAGTAATAATCAAACTGTTTTTAGCAATCTTATAAAGCGGCAGTAATGAATAATGCAGATTTTTAAATTCCCATTGAATTTCTTTAAAATTCTCTTTAGTTATTTCTTTTTTTTCTTTGTCGCTATATACATAAATTGATTTTCGTGGTAAGTTGACAAATGACTCTATTTCGTTTAAAGTCCAGCTGCTATTTAAATCCAGAATAATTTCTGAAGCTGTAAATGGAACATTCACTTTTTGAATTTCTTTCACTTTATACGTCTTATCTTTCCATGTAAAAGAACTCGAATTGATTTTATTTAAAGGTATAGCGGCTTCCCAGTCATCTAACCCTTTTGATTCGTTAACATAAAAATTATTTTTAAACTCAAAGTCTTTGGTTGTTCTGACTTTTGCATTGCCCGCAATCTGAATTCGGGAAAGAGTAGAAGCATTTGAAATGTTAGGGCCTTTTATCGAAAGACTTTGATATTTCATTTCATTATTACCCGCTTGTAAAGGAGTCGTAAAACCACATTTAAACGTTCGGGGTTTTTCGTGACTTACAGGAAAAACGCGAACCACAATTTTGTTTCCTTCTTTCCATTGCATCAACGACGGATCACGACTTTCTACTCCAACAATTTGTTTATAAGCAGCCTGCGCTTTTTCTTTAGTTGTTAAAACACCTTTACGTTCTATGCCGTTTACCCATAAAGAAAGAGAAGTAGCAACAGAACCTTCCGGAAGTTGAAAAGAATAAATAGCTTCCTTGTCTTGCCAGGATTCTTTCTCGCAGGCAATATTCATCGTAATTTCGGTGTAGGCTAATCTTGATTCTGGGTAAATTTTGACATCCTCTTTAATGTCTTTGGTAAACAAATCTTCGCCGCTCCATAATTGCTCTTCTGTCTCTAATCTTTTGTCAAAATTTGATTTCAGAATATTAATTCTGTCGTCAGTACTCAAATTAAGTTCGTTGCAAAAAGCATAAGCAATGTTTATAAACGGATTATGAACTTTTCTTTCATTATACTTAGAACTTCCAAATGAATCCAAGCCTCTAAAACTAAAGAAATCCTCACTGCTTTTGTAAACAATGTCTTTTTTAAGTAAAACTTCATTGAAAAAATTAGGCTCTAAATGCTGTGAAATCTTGATATAAGCTGGTAAATCATCATTATAATCAAATGATTTTGCAATTTCGTTTTGGCTAATTCTTTCACTTTCAATATTCAGTCGATAAGTAAAAACAAACAAAGCTATTAGCACGCTTAAAATACCACAGGCAAAAGAAATGAAGTATTGTCTGTCTTCCTGAAAGAATTTTGATAATCGTATTAAATGTCCTATTGAAATTATTGCCGGAACTAAGCCGTAAAATCCTATTCCTAAAACTATAATTCCAATCACAGAAATTAATGTAATAGGTAAGAGATATAAAGCGTAGTATAATATTAATGAATAAGATAATCCATTAATAAAGAAAAGTGCCAGAGCAGTATTGCTTTTATTTTGTGTAGAATAAATAAAGAAATTTGAAATACAAAAAGTCAAAGTAATGAGATAAACCCAAACCGGCAGATCTTCAAAAATAGAAAAGAAAACGTTAAGACAAAAGCACCCAATAAGCCAGTTTAAAAACAAAAAAGGAAGTAAATGAACGTATTTTTCTTTTTTTCTTAAAAGAAAAAAAGAGAGCGTAACACAATAAGTGAATTCAAATATCAGGCTTATTACACATAAAGGTTCTGCGCCGCGTGAATCGAAGGCAGAAAAGATTAATATAATGCAGAGTAAAAACAAGCAAATTGATGAAACAACTAAGCTCATTATGACTCCTTCATTTTGAATGTATTCTTTAAATAACTGTAATTTGTTTTTCATAGAGTTTTATTTTTAAAAGAACTTTGAATTGCAAAGTTAATAGAAAAATTGAATTACAAATATTTTGTGTATTTTTTTTTCATCCAAGATTTAAGTAAAATCTGGCTATTTAAAAAAGGCAGAATTTGGCGTTCAAAATCGCAACTATAACGTTATAATTATTTATTTAGAAAGATTCTTGGTTAAAACAGAAGTAAAATCCTACTTGCATTATAACATTAAATTTCGACTTTGTTAATGAAAAGATTTTAAAATATCAATAATTCATTTTTTTAATGCAAAATTGATGTTTTGATAAAAACAAGCAGTGAAAATCGTTTTTTAACAATAATAATTTTTGAAAAGGCTACTTCTATTATATTATTTTTAATTATCGGCTTTAATGCTTAAATTTGCATAAAAAAAATAAATCTGCCTTAACTATGAACATTTATAAGGATTATATCCAAGAGATTGAAGAACGTAAAAATCTGGGACTTCACCCAAAACCAATTGATAGTGCTGAATTAGTAAGCGAAATTATTGCACAAATTAAAGATTTAGATAACGAATACAGAGAAGATTCTCTTAAGTTTTTTATTTACAATACATTACCAGGGACTACAAGTGCTGCTGGTGAAAAAGCTGAGTTTTTAAAAGAAATTATTCTTGGTCAGGAAGAAGTAAAAGAAATTACTCCTGCTTTCGCTTTTGAATTATTATCTCACATGAAAGGCGGACCTTCTATTAAGGTATTGCTTGATTTAGCTTTAGGAAATGACGATGCTATTGCAAAAGATGCTGCAAAAGTTCTTAAAACACAAGTTTTCCTTTACGAGGCTGACACAGATCGTTTAATAGAGGCTTTTAAAAATGAAAATGCAATTGCAAGAGAAATCCTTGAAAGTTATGCGCAAGCTGAGTTTTTTACAAAACTTCCAGATGTAGCAGATGAAATTAAGGTAGTTACTTTTATTGCTGGTGAAGGTGATATCTCAACAGATTTACTTTCTCCGGGAAATCAAGCTCACTCACGTTCAGACCGTGAACTTCACGGACAATGTATGATTACACCACAAGCCCAGGATGAAATTAGAATGCTGCAGGCACAACATCCTGATGCAAGCGTAATGTTAATTGCCGAAAAAGGAACAATGGGAGTTGGTTCTTCAAGAATGTCAGGTGTGAATAACGTGGCACTTTGGACAGGAAAACAAGCAAGTCCATATATTCCTTTCGTTAACATAGCTCCTATTGTTGGAGGAACAAATGGTATTTCTCCAATTTTCCTTACTACTGTTGATGTTACAGGTGGTATTGGTTTAGACCTTAAAAACTGGGTTAAAAAAGTTGATGCAGAAGGGAATGTTATTCGTAATGAAAATGATGAGCCAATTCTGGAGCAAACCTACTCTGTTGCTACAGGAACTGTTTTAACAATTAATATTAAAGAGAAAAAATTATATAACGGCGATCAGGAATTAATTGACATTTCTAAGGCATTTACGCCTCAAAAAATGGAATTCATTAAAGCTGGCGGTTCATATGCTATTGTGTTTGGTAAAAAACTTCAAACATTAGCGGCGAAAATTTTAAATATTGAGGCTCCTCTTGTATTTGCTCCGTCAAAAGAAATTTCTTACGAAGGACAAGGGCTTACGGCTGTAGAAAAAATCTTCAATAAAAATGCAGTCGGTATTGCTCCGGGAAAAGTATTACACGCTGGTTCTGATGTTCGTGTAGAAGTTAATATCGTAGGTTCGCAAGATACTACAGGTCTTATGACTGCTCAGGAATTAGAATCTATGGCAGCTACGGTAATTTCTCCAATCGTTGATGGTGCTTACCAATCAGGTTGTCACACTGCTTCGGTTTGGGATAAAAAAGCGCAGGCAAACATTCCAAAATTGATGAAATTCATGAACGATTTTGGTTTGATCACAGCTCGTGACCCAAAAGGTGTTTATCATGCAATGACAGACGTTATCCACAAAGTACTTAACGATATTACTATCGACGAGTGGGCTATCATTATTGGTGGTGACTCTCATACAAGAATGTCAAAAGGTGTTGCTTTTGGTGCTGACTCAGGAACGGTTGCTCTTGCACTGGCTACCGGAGAAGCTTCAATGCCAATTCCAGAATCTGTAAAAGTTACTTTCAAGGGAGATATGAAAGGGTATATGGACTTCCGTGATGTCGTTCATGCTACTCAAGCACAAATGCTTCACCAATTTGGAGGAGAAAATGTTTTCCAAGGAAGAATCATTGAGGTTCACATTGGAACACTTACTGCAGATCAGGCTTTTACATTTACAGACTGGACTGCAGAGATGAAAGCAAAAGCTTCTATCTGTATTTCTGAAGATGATACTTTGATTGAATCATTGGAAATTGCTAAAGGCAGAATCCAGATTATGATCGATAAAGGTATGGATAACGATAAACACGTTCTTCAAGGATTAATCAACAAAGCAGATAAGAGAATTACAGAAATTAAATCTGCTGAAAAACCTGCTTTAACTCCAGATGCAAATGCTAAATATTATGCTGAAGTTGTTGTTGATTTAGATCAAATTTCTGAGCCAATGATTGCAGATCCAGACGTAAACAACGTTGACGTTTCTAAAAGATATACTCACGATACTATCAGACCGTTATCGTTTTACGGTGGAGTGAAAAAAGTAGATCTTGGATTTATTGGATCTTGTATGGTTCACAAAGGAGACATGAAAATCCTTGCCCAGATGCTTAAAAATATCGAAGGACAAAAAGGTAAAGTAGAATTCTTGGCACCGCTTGTAGTAGCACCTCCTACATATAATATCGTAGACGAGCTTAAAGCTGAAGGTGACTGGGAAGTTTTACAAAAATATTCAGGTTTCGAATTTGACGATAACGCTCCAAAAGGTGCAGCTCGTACAGAATATGAAAACATGTTGTATTTAGAGCGTCCAGGATGTAATCTTTGTATGGGTAACCAGGAAAAAGCAGCAAAAGGAGATACTGTAATGGCAACTTCAACTCGTCTTTTTCAGGGTAGAGTTGTAGAAGATACAGAAGGTAAAAAAGGAGAGTCATTGCTTTCATCAACACCAGTTGTAGTGTTGTCTACAATTTTAGGCAGAACTCCAACATTAGATGAATATACAACTGCAGTTGAAGGTATTAACTTAACTAAGTTTGCGCCTTCTAATAAATCGTTAGTAATGTAATTTTACGATTATTAATATATAAGAAGCCTGAGTGATAAACTCGGGCTTTTTCTTTTATGGCTCTTCTATTTTTCGTAACTTGTGATGTCAAAATAAAACAGAAAAACAAAAAACAATTATATACTTATGGCTTTTGATATTGAAATGATTAAAAAAGTGTATGAGAACATGCCAGGTCGTGTTGATAAAGCACGCGAGATTGTTGGTCGTCCACTTACTTTAACAGAGAAAATTTTGTACAATCACCTTTGGGATGGAACTCCAAACCAGGCATTTGGAAGAGGTGTTGATTATGTTGATTTTGCACCAGATCGTGTAGCATGTCAGGATGCAACAGCACAAATGGCATTATTACAATTTATGCATGCTGGAAAATCTAAAGTAGCAGTTCCTACAACAGTGCACTGCGATCACTTGATTCAGGCAAAAATAGACGCCGCAACCGATTTGGCCAGAGCAAAAACACAAAGTAATGAAGTTTTCGATTTCTTATCGTCTGTTTCTAATAAATACGGAATTGGTTTTTGGAAACCGGGAGCCGGAATTATTCATCAGGTAGTGCTTGAAAACTACGCTTTTCCAGGCGGAATGATGATTGGTACCGATTCTCACACCGTAAATGCCGGAGGTTTAGGTATGGTGGCTATTGGTGTAGGTGGAGCCGATGCTGTAGACGTTATGTCTGGTATGGCTTGGGAGCTTAAATTTCCTAAACTAATTGGAGTTAAATTAACTGGTAAATTATCAGGATGGACAGCTCCTAAAGATGTTATTCTTAAAGTTGCAGGTATCCTTACCGTAAAAGGTGGTACGGGGGCTATTGTTGAATATTTTGGCGAAGGTGCAACTGCTATGTCATGTACTGGTAAAGGAACAATTTGTAACATGGGGGCTGAAATTGGAGCTACAACTTCAACTTTTGGTTATGATGCTTCAATGAGTCGTTACCTGCGTTCTACAAACAGGGCTGATGTGGCTGATGCTGCAGATAAAGTAGCTTCTTACTTAACTGGAGATCCAGAGGTTTATGCTAACCCGGAAGAATATTTTGATCAGGTTATCGAAATCAATTTATCTCAATTAGAACCACATTTAAATGGTCCTTTTACTCCAGATTTGGCTACTCCAATTTCTAAAATGAAAGATGAAGCAATCAAAAATAACTGGCCGTTACAAATTCAGGTTGGATTAATTGGTTCTTGTACAAATTCTTCTTACGAGGATATTGCGCGTGCAGCTTCGTTAGCTAAGCAAGTTGCGGCTAAAAACTTAAAAACCAAAGCTCAATTTACTATAACTCCGGGTTCTGAAGTTGTTCGTTCTACAATTGAAAGAGACGGATTTATTGATACTTTTAATAAAATAAACGCCACTGTATTTGCTAATGCCTGCGGACCATGTATTGGTATGTGGGATAGAGAAGGGGCAGAAAAGGAAGAAAGAAATACAATCGTTCACTCTTTTAATCGTAACTTCTCAAAACGTGCAGATGGTAATCCAAATACTTTAGCCTTTGTAGGTTCGCCGGAATTGGTAACAGCCTTAGCTATTGCGGGTGATTTAGGATTTAATCCTTTAACAGATAAATTAATTAATGAAGATGGTGAAGAAGTAATGCTGGATGCTCCAACAGGAGATGAGCTTCCTTCTAAAGGTTTTTATGCCGAAGATCCGGGATTTCAGGCTCCCGCAGCAGATGGTTCAGGTGTTCAGGTTGTAGTTAGTCCTACATCTGAGCGTTTGCAGTTATTAGCTCCTTTCAATGCCTGGGATGGAAAAAATATTACTGGCGCGAAATTGTTAATTAAAGCATTTGGAAAATGTACTACTGACCATATTTCTATGGCTGGGCCATGGCTGCGTTTCCGCGGGCATCTGGATAATATTTCTAATAATATGCTCATTGGTGCTGTAAATGCATTCAATCAAAAAACAAACTCGGTTAAAAATCAATTGACAGGAGAATACGATGCTGTTCCTGCTGTAGCTCGTGCATATAAAGCAGCCGGAGTTCCATCTATCGTTGTGGGAGATCACAACTATGGAGAAGGATCCTCTCGTGAGCATGCTGCAATGGAACCTCGTTTTTTAGGAGTAAAAGCAGTATTAGTGAAATCTTTCGCTCGTATCCATGAAACAAACCTTAAAAAACAAGGTCTTTTAGGATTGACTTTTGCAAACGAAGCAGATTATGATAAAATTCAGGAAAACGATACAATCAATTTTACTGATTTAACTGAGTTTGCTCCGGGGAAACCATTAACGTTAGAGTTTGTTCATGCAGATGGTACAAAAGATATTATCCTGGCCAACCATACTTACAACGCAGGCCAGATTGGATGGTTCGTTGCAGGTTCCGCACTAAACTTAATTGCAGCTGGAAAGGCTTAATTTTTTAAGATTTGATTATACTAAAAGTGCTCTGTGAAAACAGAGCGCTTTTTTTATTTAGGTATTTTTTAAAAAAGAGAAGAATGTTGTGTCTTGTTTTTAAAAGAAAATTAGATTATAAAATTGTTATAAAAATCAAAAACGTAATCATCAGAAAAACTATAAGTTACGGTTTTTTGAAATTAAAGGTGTAAAATTGAAGTAAATTAGTTGTTAAAAAACGTGTGAAATTTACTTTAAAAAGTTAAATTCGCTTTTTAGGCAATATATTTGTGCTTTTTGAGTTTCAAATGAGTGTCTAAACTTAAAAAAGGAGTAAATAACTTTAATAGGTGAGTATGGTTTTTAGATTAATTATAGTATTGTTTTTTTTTAGTGCGGGTGTTTTTTCTCAGGAAAAATTTATCAAACATAAAATTTCAAAAGGAGACAATCTTACTGTAATTGCTAAAAAATATGGAGTAAAAGCAAAAGATATTCAAGAAGCAAATCCTAATGCTCCTAAAATTTTAAAACTAAATTCGGTTTTACTTATTCCGAATAAAAATGCAAAACCTGCTCAAGCCCCGGTACAAGTTGCAATAAATACTACTCCAGGATCACACGAAGTTTTACAAAAAGAAACGCTTTGGGGAATCTCTAAAAAATACAATGTTTCTGTCGATGATTTAAAAAAAGCCAATCCGGCCTTAGAAACCGAAGGATTAAAAATAGGACAGCAAATCGTTATTCCAACTAATACTAATATAGCGGCGGTTTCTGAAAACATTCCTAATACTGAAACAGAAAAGCCGGAAATAATCCCTTCTACAGATGTTGAGCTTGCAGTTGAAGTACAGCCAAAAGAAACTAAATACGCAATAGCTAAAAAATACGGAATAACTGTAAAAGAGTTAGAGCGTCAAAATCCACAAATAAAAGCAAAACTTCCAGTTGGTTATGTCTTGAAAATAAAGACAACCAAAGAAAAAGCAGATGCGATAAATGCTTCAAATGCCCCTAAAACTTTATTAGATGAAAACTTTGGTTCTGAACCTCAAATAGCAGATAATACAGCAGTTAAAAAAGATTCAACATTTGTTTACAATGGAAATCATTCTGATTTAATCGACCAGATTATTGTAAGTGCAACCGAAAATATTGGAACCCGTTACCGTTCAGGCGGTACTACAAAAGCAGGTTTTGACTGCTCAGGGTTAATGTTCTGCACCTTTGGAAATTTTGATATAAAATTACCAAGAAGTTCAATAGAACAATCTCGTATAGGAACAAAAGTAGCTTCTGCCGAAGCGCAAAAAGGAGATTTAATTTTCTTTAAAACAAACGGAAGACGCCATATTAATCATGTTGGAATGGTAGTTGAAGCCGGCGATGGCGAGATTAAATTTGTACATTCTTCAACACACGGAGGTGTTATAATTTCTTCTACTAAGGAAGCTTATTATCAAAGATCTTTTTCTCAGGTAAATCGTATTTTAGAATAAGAAACTATTTAAAAATTTCTTTTTCAGTTCGTCAATAGGAATAGGTTTGTTTAAAAAATCTCGAACGAATTCATTTTTTCGAATCTGTTCTATTTCATCAGAATCTAAAGTAGAAGAAACCACATAAATTTGAGTTTCTTTTTTAATCTCCTCATTAAGCGTTTGAAAAATATCCAAAAATTCAAAACCATCCATCACAGGCATTTGTATATCTAATAGAATAACTAGCTTTTGCTGCGTTTTTTTATTTTTTATAATCCACTGTAAACCTTCTAATCCATTATTGGCTATAAAAACCTGATTGATATCAAGAACTTTTTTCAGCAGTTGTTTGGTAACAAGCTGGTCAATTAAGTTATCTTCGATTAATAAAATAGTGGAGCTAAATTCCATATGAAGTGGGTATTGCAACAATAAATTTACTGCCAATATTGTTTTCTGAAATAACAGAAATGTTTCCTTTGATGTTTTCTACAGCTTCTTTTACAATATAAAGCCCTAATCCTGAACCTTTATTTTTGTTTGTTCCAAAGTACATTTCAAAAATATAATCTTTGCAATCGTCCTTAATGCCAATTCCATTATCAGAAACCTCAATTCTGTTAAAACCTTCAGAAATATAAGTTTTAATAGAAATAAACATTTCCTGCTTGTTGTTGTCAGCATACTTAATGGCGTTAGAAAGTAAATTGTTTATGATGATTTTTAAACGCAGGCCATCGCTCTGAATTTGATCTATCTGTAATTCTTGCGTAAAAGTAATTTTGTTTGCATTTTCAATATGCATTAATTGTAAAATGGCTTCATTGAATATTTCTTTAAGACTTACAGGTTCAATAATAATTTGTTTTCTTTTGTTTTTAGAGTAGTCAATAATATCACTTATAAATTGATCCTGCTTTGTTAAGCTCTGATGCATTAATTGTAGATAATCTTTTATTTGACTTATGTCGTCTTCTAATTGTGTAATCTCAATTAATCCTTTTAAAGAAGTTATAGGAGATCTCAAGTCGTGAGAGGCACTGTAAACAAAACGGTCTAATTCATGATTAACTAAAGTTAAATTTTCATTTTTAACCTCAATTTCCTTTTTGGAAATTGTTAATCTTTTTACCATTATCGAATAATACGAACAAACGCTCAATACGATTATTAAAATAAAAACAATGTTAGTTATAGTTAAAAGTGTTTTTATTTTTCGGGTTCCTTCACCCAGAGTATTCGAAAAGTTGCGTTGATTAATCGTAAGCTTATCGCTGATTTGACTTATTTTAGAAATGAATTTTTTCTGATCCGCTTCGGTTAATGAATTGTGTTCGATTTTAGCATTAATTTGAGTTCCAATTATAAAAAGTTCATTAATTAAATTATCTCCCTGTTCCCATTCGTGAATTGCTTTTGCAAGGAATGAAACCTTTTGAAAGTTTACAAATAACCAAACAAGATCGTCCAGATCATCTTTATGATTACGTCCGGCTAAAAAGCCCTGCCTTGCTACTAGATTATCGCCGGCTTTTAAAAGAGTTTTTCGGGCAATTCCATCTCCTTGAGGTACTTTTAATTCTTTATTATACAGTTTCCATTGATTTGGATCTTTGTTGTAGAGGTAAGTTATAAGATGACGCGAAGCATCTTTCTGTCCTTTTGAATAATGAGATTCACCATTAACATAAGCTCTGTTGGCAGATAAAATTTTGATCGTAAAAAAATTAATGCATATTAATAATGCACAAGAAATGAATACGATTAATATTAGGACAAAAACATTTGGCAAACGGAGGTTCTGTAAAGATCGAACCTTATGCATGATTTTCATATTAGTAGGTTTAATATTAATGTTCTGCCTTATATTTAGTTGCATTATTTTTTTTCTTTTAAATCATCTTTGAGGCTGATTATTTAAAAGAGCTAAAAATAAACAATTGTTAATGAAAATATATAAAATTTAAGACTAATATAGTCTTTTATCAAATTTAGTAAAAAATACGAATCTTTTTACAAGACTCATTATTTTCTCAATTATTTTTTATTTTGATATTAATTTATTGATTATCAGTATTTTTATTTTTTATTTTTTTAAAAAAAAATAGAAGTTTTTATTTTTTTTATTTTACTGCTAAAATTAAAATAGATGATTATACTGGTTTTTTGTTTAATATAGAGAAGGCTTAAAAGAAAGATTTTATTTAAGACTTTGATGATCAATATTTCGCTTGGTGCCAAAAATGACCACATCCATTTTTACATTCTGTATTTCTTCTTTCGGTATCGATTATTTTGAAAATCCAAAGTAATGCAGTTATTGTTTTTTATTTTCAGATTCAGGAAGTAGAACTAATTTGGCAAATGCAATTTTTGTGCGAAAGGTTTTAAGAAGTACAATTGATGTGAAAGTTGATTTTAAGGGAATTGTATTTATTGCGGTTTGATAAGTTTCAGAATAATAATCAGTTTTATTTGGGATGGCATTGATGATATAATTATTTAAAGCTGTAAATAACGTTTGAAAATTATATTGATCATTATCTAATAAAAGCTTTAAACCTAGTTCAAAATCTATTTTATTTTGTGCAATCTTATTGATTAACTGTTCTTGTGGATTCATTATCATGGGAAAAAATCAATAGTTTTTAAAATAGTTTGTTTTGCTAAAGTATTAAATATGAAATTGGTATTGTAAAAATTAAACAAAGAAAATAAGATCTGACAGGGTGTAATTTTTTAGTTATGATTTTTAATCCGAAATTTTAAAACTTATAACATAAAATCCAAATTTTCAGAAAAAAGTATATCTTTAACCAACCCTAAAACCAAAAAAATGCAAGAAGAGAACCAAGAAAATTTTAAAAGAGAACTCGGATTATTAGACGGGACCATGCTTGTGGTCGGTTCCATGATTGGATCTGGAATTTTTATTGTAAGTGCTGATATTGCCAGGCAAGTAGGATCTGCCGGCTGGCTGACTTTAATTTGGCTGATTTCCGGATTAATTACTATTATTGCTGCAGTAAGTTACGGAGAGTTGAGCGCAATGTTTCCAAAAGCGGGCGGCCAATATGTTTACTTAAAAGAAGCCTACAATAAGCTTATTGCCTTTTTGTATGGCTGGAGTTTTTTCGCTGTTATTCAAACAGGAACGATTGCAGCAGTAGGAGTAGCTTTCTCAAAATTTGCTGCTTATTTATATGAACCACTTAGCGACGAAAATATACTTTATGAGTTAGGCTCTTTCAAGTTGAATGCCGCGCAGCTAGTTTCAATTTTCACTATTATTTTATTGACTTATATTAATAGCCGAGGCGTTAAAAACAGTAAAACTCTTCAAACGGTTCTTACAATTATTAAAATTCTATCGTTACTTGGATTAATTATTTTTGGATTAACATTGGCGGCAAAAGCTTCTGTTTGGGATGCTAACTGGGCTGATGCATGGAACACACGTTCGTTTAACAAAGACACTGGTTCATGGCTTCCAATTGGCGGAACAGCCTTAATTACGGGAATTTCGGCAGCAATGGTTGGATCATTATTCTCTAGTGATGCCTGGAACGGAGTTACTTTTATTGCTGGAGAAATTAAAAACCCGCAGCGTAATGTTGGTTTAAGTTTGTTTCTGGGGACTTTTATTGTAACGATTATTTATGTTTTAACCAATATTATGTATTTGGCTGTGATTCCGTTAGATGAAATCGCAACAGCAAAATCAGATCGTGTTGCCGTTGTAGCCTCTCAATATATTTTCGGGAATATTGGAACACTGATTATAGCCCTCATGATTATGATTTCCACTTTTGCCTGCAACAACGGATTAATTATGGCTGGAGCAAGAGTATATTACACAATGGCAAAAGATGGTTTGTTTTTTAAAAAAGCCGCTGTTTTAAATAGTGCCAGTGTTCCTGCATGGGCGCTTTGGGCGCAGTGCGTGTGGGCTTCGGCTTTATGTTTGACAGGGAAATATGGAGATTTATTAGACTTTGTAATTATCATTGTTTTGATTTTTTATATTCTAACAATCTACGGAATCTTTATTCTGCGTAAAAAAATGCCAAATGTGGAAAGACCATATAAAGCATTTGGATATCCGTTTTTACCATTATTATACATCATTATAGCAGCTGCGATTTGTGTTTCTTTATTAATTACAAAATTCTCAACCTGCGGATGGGGAGTGTTAATTATGCTGACAGGAATTCCGGTTTATTACTTAACGAAACCAAAAGAGTAAAGTTTTTTAGTTTTAGATTTGAAGCTTTAACTCAAAAAAAATCTAAATAAAAAAAAGCGCCTTTGATAATCAAAGGCGCTTTTTTTTAAACAAATTTATAACCAAAACTAAAAAGCGGCATCAAGTCTTTATTAACAGCTCACGGATTTAAGATAAAACGGATTGAGAAACATTCTTAACTATGCGATTCAGTTAACTAAAGAACACCAAAAAAACATTTACTCAATAAAATCTGTAGGTAAATAACTAAAAAATAATTATTTAACAGAATAAGGAAGCGAAAGATTACCGCTTGCAACGGTATAGACTTTATAAACGCCAAGCATTGGTTTTTTCCCGCCGCCTTCATGTGAACCGCCTTCGCCCGTGCTTACTTCCATATAACAGCTTACGGCATCAAATTTGAAATTAGTTTTGTTATTGATTCTAAAATTAGGAACAATCACTTTTATCGAATTTCCTTTAGTCACAATATTAAAACCCGGACTGTCCATATACATTGCCATTCCAGGATTTGTTGGAGGCAAAATAACACTTGGATCACCTTTTGTAAATTCTTTAACCGAAAGTCCGCCGCCAACACGTTTGTCTTCTACCAATAAAACCCAGTGTGCGTGCCAAACCAAACCATCATTGAGATAATTTCCGTCAAGACTTTCATCCCAAAGCGGTGTATCTTCAAAATCCGGATGTGAGGTTAAAGCCAAAGCAACAATTCCTTCGGCTTGACCGAAACCAATATCAGATGATTTTAAAGTGGTAGGGAAAACATAAGCCAAAACTGGTGCTCCATTTAACTGTCCAGCAGGTTTAGGCGTTGTATTACCAGCGGTTCCTTCTACTTTAATATCCCAAACTGTAATGCCCAAATCTGCTTTGTGAGTAATCGTTGCCGATTTTATCTTAAAGTCACTGTTGTTATAAGTGCCGCATTTATCGCAGGCTTTGATAATAGTGTAGTTAAAAAAAATAAAGCATAAAATAAATATTGATTTTTTCATAATTCATCATGGTTTAATGTTAATTATCTTTAAGAAACCAATTGATGTGCCACGTAAAGAATGTCCTATATTAGGAGCTCAAGAGATTTTTTTCTTTATGATGAGGTGCTATATTTCGAGAATAGAATTCTATTTCGTGAAATTTCGCTGCAAGAAAGACTGGAATTAAAGAGTAGAAAATGCAAAAAAACTCGCAAAACAGCCGAGATGGAAAGTTTTATTTTCTTGATATTTTTGAGTCTTTGCGACTAATAAGCTTTATAAAAGACATAAAAAAAGACACTGCTAGAAAACAGTGTCTTTTAATATCAAATAATCTATTGAGGTTGTTATACAACAGCAGGCTCAACAGATGATTTTATAGTTGAATTAATAATAGAAATAGTAAGGGGATCAATTTCTCCGGAGAAAAAAGCATCTAATATTTCCTGAAATACAGGATTAGTATTTTCTACTAAAGAAAAAAGCGTCATTGAAGAACGTAATTTTCTTGCATCTAAATCCCCTAAAATTCCATCAGCAGATTTCATTTTAAAGGTCAATAATAATTCTGAAATTTCGATAAGATGTTTTCCTAAAATTGGATGATCTAAGTATTCAGAAGCTTCTTGAAGATCGGCAATCGCATAAAGATTTGACGTATCACTAGTGCCTAAACCTTTAATTTGAGGAAAAATGAACCACATCCAGTGTGTTTCTTTTTTTCCTTTTTTAATTTCAGCAAGGGCAGTAAGATAAAGTTTGTTCTGCGCATCTAAAAAGCGCATTAAATCATTGTTTGAATAAGCCATTTTGGTATTATATTTTAAAAAAGGGTTGCAAAAGTAGTAAAAAAGAAAGGGTCTACCTAATAAAACATGCATACAGTCAGTAATTTAACTTTTTTCGACAGAATTTTCCTCATCGTAATAGAGTTAAAAAACACGCTTGTTTTTAGTTATTAATAAATTACAGATTTCGATGCGTTTGTCTAAAAGTTAAATTTATTCTGGGTAAAACATTCCGTGCTGTTTTGGGAACCTGATGCTGCCAAAAACTATTTGTAGTTCCAGCCATCAATAAAAAGGAACCATGATGAAGCGGAATTTCGACCTGTGGAATCTCCTTGCTGAATTTATGACGGAGCTTAAACATTCTGGTTTCGCCAAAAGTTACTGAAGCAATAACCGGATTTGGTCCTGAATTATGTTCCTTATCGCTGTGCCATCCTACGCCGTCATTTCCGTCTCGGTATAAATTTAGCAGAAGACTGTTAAAATCAAGCTGAGTTTCTTTTTCGACACGGCCTCTAATGGTTAGTAATTCATAAGTCCAGTCTGGCCCTTTTAAATCTGCTCCGGGATTATCTTTGTCTTCATACCATGAAATCATTCGGGGAACCGTATAAGTTTTATCATAAATTTCCATTTCATACTCTCTCCATTTGGTTTTGCGAAGAATTCTTTCATAAAAACGATCCGATTCTTCTTTTGTAAAGAAGTTATCAATCAAAATCAATTCAGAATCAGGAATGTCAAATACTTTTTTTCCTGCCAAACCAGCGGTAAATAATTCGGTGTCGTTAAATAATGTCATTTTTCCATTCATTTTATGTCAATTTCAATCCAAACAGGAGCATGATCGCTTGTTTTTTCCCAGCCTCGCACATGGCGGTCAACTCCGCCGGAATTTAATTGTTTTGCAATTTGCGGACTTAATAAAAAATGATCAATTCTTAAACCGGCATCTCTTTCGTAAGCATTTCTAAAATAATCCCAAAAAGTGTAAATTTTCTCATCAGGATATAATGTACGAATGGCATCTGTCCATCCCTGCGAAACAATAGCTGCAAAAGCTTTTCGAACTTCGGGTCTAAAAAGAGCGTCGTTAACCCATTTTTCAGGTTTATAAACATCCAATTCTGTTGGCATGACATTATAATCTCCAATTAGTACTACTGGAATTTCTAAATTCAATAATGTTTTTGCACGTTCAGCCAGACGATCAAACCATTTCAACTTATATTCAAATTTTGGTCCCGGCAAAGGATTTCCGTTTGGAAGATAAAGACAGGCAATTACAATTCCATTAATTAAAGCTTCGATATATCGGCTTTGAACATCTTCTTCATCTCCCGGAAGAATGCGGGTTACTTCTTCAATTTCCATGTTTCGGGCCAGAATTGCAACACCATTCCATTGTTTTTGTCCGTGCCAAATCGCATTGTAACCGGCATCATTAATCGCTTTAAGCGGAAAATTATCCTGTGGCGCTTTTAATTCCTGCAGGCAGACAATATCTGGTGTGGTTTCATCAAGCCAGCGCAATAATACAGGCAGGCGTCCGTTGATTCCGTTTACGTTATATGTTGCTATTTTCATGGTACATTTAATTAGTTGTATTATTAAATTTACTGATTATTAAGCATTTAATCGAGATTGATTTAATATTATTATTTCAGAAACTGTTTGTTAAAGAACACTTTACCCGGATATTTTTCTGCGTAAGCAAAAATTAAATGTTCAATATATTGATTGCTTTTATAAGGTTCGGTATAGTTTTTTACTTCTAACGGATCATGAATTGAAATATCTGACGGAATATATCCCATACCATGAAAATGTCCGTTTTCAATCCAAATACAACTGCGCTCATCCTTCGATCTTCCTTTATCAATAATTGCAAAAGTGGGTCTGTTAGTCAGTAAAAAATCAATAGCATTGTCAACTTGTTCATTGTGAAGCAAAACATCAGGTAGGTTTTTGGTATCATTATTTTGCGGAAGTTCTCCTTCTTCAGGTCTGGAATATTTGCAGAATCGTTGATCAATTTTAAATTGTTCAGACAGATCTCTCAGTAAATCTATAGCGTTATACAAACTATTAAATTCATGAATACAAGTCTGAAATTTGCTTAATTTTCCAACAGCCAAGTATTTATATCCGTTTCTTGCTTCGTATTCATAAATGCCAAATTTTGCTTCAAAACGTTTTAATGCTCTATTGTAGGTTGGCCAAAGTTGTTTAATTTCAGTACATTCTAATAAAAGTGCCATTAATTCGGTAGCACAAACTTCAAATGAGATTCCATGAATATCCCTTAAAAAATGCTGTCTTTGCGGATTGATTTTATGACCGCTAAAATGAGAAGCGACGCGTTTTTTTAAGTTGATTGCTTTACCAACATAAATCACTTTTTTTACTTGATTATAAAAATAATATACACCTGGTTTTTCGGGTAAATTATTAAAATCATCAGGAGGGAGATTAGGTGGTAAACGCTGATCTTGTGAAGTCATCTTGACCATTTTTGCAATCTCGCCTTCATCATCCCATTCCAGCAATTGCGAAAATAATATTGCCGTAGCATCTGCATCTCCGCCCGCACGATGTTGATTTTCTAAAGGTATATTTAGCGAATAGCAAAGTTTGCCTAAGCTGTACGATGGCAGTCCTGGTTTAATTTTTCTGGCTGCGCGAACAGTACAAAGTTTTCTGGCAGTCCATTTAAAACCTGCCTGTTCAAGCTGATGACGAACAAAAGAATAATCGAAGTTGACATTATGAGCGACAAAAATACGATCAGTCAGCATTTCTAGTACTTTCTCTGAAATGTCGTCAAAAATAGGCGCGTTGGCGACCATTTCATTATTAATTCCCGTTAATCCAAAAATAGACAGCGGAATATCTTTTTCTGGATTTACAAGAGTTTCATAACGGTCGATTACATTTTTACCATCATGAATAATAATGGCAATTTCTGTAATCCGGCTGCCACTGGCGTTCCCGCCTGTGGTTTCAATATCGACTATGGCATATTCCGTATTTTTCATCTTTATATAACGTAAAACCTATTGTTTTTCTGTTGTTTACACTTAAACGTTAACCGTAATAACATCCTTGAGTGAAGTAGAAAATTTTGGAGATAATCTGTTCTGCTTCATTTTCCATTGCCGTCCCAACGACTGTACGCCGAATTTAATTTTATTATTACCGTAACTCTGATTCATTTTATCAATTACACTCATTAAAGGCTGATGTTTAGGATTTGAAGTTTCGAATAAACTAAGCTGTGTTTCACTATTTGGCGTTAAGCCCATTACAATTACACCTGCTTTTTTATAACGATATCCTTTTTTAAAAATAGCTTTAAATCCTTTTTGTGCGGCCTCATTAAGTTCTATTGTCGAATTCGTTGGAAAATCAGTAGTGATGGTAATACTTCGCGAATATTGCGAGTTCTCGTCTTTTAAAAAACTAGTTTGTATAAAAACAGTTACCATATTACAATGACATTCCTGACGTCTTAATTTCTCGGCACAAGAGGCTGTAAACGTGCTGATTCGTTCTGATATTTCTTCAAAAGTAGTATATCTTTTTTCAAAAGATCTTGTAGTAGCAATCATTTTGCGGTCTGCTGCTTCTTCTAAGTCTAAAGTTGGTTTCCCTTCTAATTCATGTTTTAAACGAAGTCCCACTACAGACATTTCTTTTCGTACCCATGCATCTGGAAGTTGCGTAAATTCATAAGCGGTGTTAACTTTTCTTGCTTTCAGTCGTTTAGCGAGCTTTCTTCCAATTCCCCAAACGTCTTCAATTTTAGTCCATTTTAATGCTTTAATTCTTTTTTCTTCAGTATCCATACAATAAACGCCCTGCGTACGATCTGCAAATTTTCGAGCAATTTTATTCGCCATTTTTGCCAAAGCTTTGGTAGGCGCAAAACCTATACTAACAGGAATTCCCGTTCCTTGTGTCACTTCTTTTCGCATTTTTAAACCCAGCGTATTCAGATCAAATAAATCATAACCTGAAAATTTCAGGAAAGCTTCATCGATGCTGTAAATCTCGATTTCGGGAGTATAAGTTCGAAGCAGGTTCATTACCCGATTACTCATATCGCCGTACAATGGATAATTGGAAGAATACACAAAAATGTTTTTTTCTTTAAAAATAGATTCATACTTAAAAGCCGGAATAGCCATTGGAATACCCAGAGCTTTAGCTTCATCAGAACGCGAAATAACACAACCATCATTATTAGAGAGAATAACGATAGGTTTTCCTCTTAAATGCGGTTCAAATACTCTTTGGCAAGAAGCATAAAAATTGTTACAATCGACTAAAGCAAACATTTTCTAAATGTGTTTTTTATTTTTATTTTAAATCTTTGGGGTAATCATTTTTAAACACATAGAAACATAGTTCTTGGAACTGTATAAAGGCGTTTCACTTGCATTAACACACATAGAACTATGTGTGAGAAACTAGTTTCTTTTTTGTATTCTTTTTACGCATTTAAAATCTATGTTTCTATGTGTTTAATTATTTTTCACGAACTATATCACTAACAGGTTATTTTAAAAAGTTTTAATACAATGAACCACAATTCCCCAAATCACAAAATTATTTTCCGGAGTTACTTTTATAGGCTGATAATCTTCATTTTCGGCAATTAGCCAGATGATGTCTTTTTCTATTTTAATACGCTTTACAGTAAATTCGCCATCGATTTGGCAGACAGCAATTTTATTATTCTGCGGTTCCAGACTTTTATCAATAATCAATAAATCGCCATCATTGATACCGACATTTTTCATAGAATGTCCTTTAACTCTGGCAAAATAAGTAGTGTATTTATGTTTGATAAATTCTTTATTGAGATCAATCGATAATTCGATAAAGTCATCTGCAGGCGAAGGAAAACCTGCGCTGATACCAACGTCAAAAAAAGGTATTTTTACTTCCGAACTTAGATCCGGAATGTACAATTCTATTGATTTTGTGGTATTTATATTGCTCAATTTCATAATCACTTCAAAAAAATGTTTTTTTGCATAAAGCAAAATTAGCACAGTTGATAACATTTTTTCATATATTTGCTGTTCCAAATTATAACAAATTAATTATGTCCTTATTTTCAGATAACATCAGAGCATTGAGGGTTAAGCATAAAATATCGCAGGAGAAATTAGCTGAAAACCTTAGCATTACCAGAGGAAGATACGTTAAATACGAAGATGGAACTTCGGAAGCACCGTATGATATTTTAAAGAAAATTGCCTTATATTTTCATATGAGTATTGACTTAATATTATCTGTCGATATACGCAAAATTGATGTGCAAAATTTGATAAAACTGGAAGGCAATCGACTTATTTTACCCATTCAAGTGGATAGTTTTGGAGAAAACTTTATTGAAATTGTATCTCAAAAAGCAAAAGCAGGTTATCTAAACGGATATGCTGATCCAGAATATATTGAAAGTTTACAGCAGATTACACTTCCTTTTTTAGGACCGGGAAAACATCGCGGATTTCCTGTTGAAGGGGATTCAATGCCTCCACACGAAGACGGTTCTATTATTATAGGCCGTTATGTGGAAAAGCTGGGAGAGGTGATGGACGGAAAAACCTATATTCTTATTACTAAAAATGAAGGAATGGTATATAAGCGTCTCAATAAAAACAAAAAGAACGCTTTGGTTCTAGAATCAGATAATAGTTTTTATCCGAATTATGAAGTGAAAGCTTCTGATATTTTAGAAATTTGGGAATACGAATGTAATATTGGCCGTTCGGATAAAAAACAAGAAATAACAGAAACGGGAGCAATGAAGGATTTGCTTTTAGAATTAAAAAGAGAAGTTAGGGAGATTAAGAATAATACTTCGAATACGTAAAAATATTTGTCAGTCTGAGCGAAGTCGAAGACCTTTTGTTGGTATAAAGCCTTCGACTTCGCTCAGACTGACAATCGTAATTAGATAAACAAAATATTAAACATGTTTTCTAAAACTCTAAAGAAATATTTTGACACATTTTTAAGTCCCGAAGGGACGATTCATATTGTAGGGCCGGATTTTAATCCGGTTAAAAAATAAATTCGTAATACAAAATATTCATATCGTTTAATAAATAGACTGGATTGAAATCCAGCCCTACAATATGGATCGAGCCTACGGCTCTTTTTTAATATAATTCGTGAAAATTTGTGTAATTCGTGGCAAACCAACTACACAAAGTCATTCAAAAATCCTTCTAATCTGTAAAATCTGTGATAAAAAAAAACTAAACCTTCAAGGAAAACCAAAACGTGCTTCCTAAGCCTAAATTGCTTTCCACACCAACGCTTCCGTTTTGTGCCTCAATAAATTCTTTACTAATTGCCAATCCCAATCCCGTTCCTGATTTCTGACTTCCCGGAACTTGAAAATACTTATCAAAAACTTTGTCTTTATATCTTGTATCAATTCCTTTTCCAGTGTCGATAACCTGAAATACGATTTGATTATTTTCTTTTTTTAATTTGATGATAATTGTGCTTTTTTCAGAAGAATACCGAATTGCATTCGACAAATAATTAATCAAAACCCAGCCTGTTTTTTCGCTGTCGGCTTTTACGTCTTG
Source organism: Flavobacterium sp. HSC-32F16 (assembly GCF_024171645.1). Taxonomy (GTDB): domain Bacteria; phylum Bacteroidota; class Bacteroidia; order Flavobacteriales; family Flavobacteriaceae; genus Flavobacterium. The sequence goes on from NZ_JALKAC010000008.1 coordinate 250,350, forward strand.
CAGATTTTCATCGGCATCAATTAAAATATTTATTTGTTTTTGATCGGCTTGAACTTTTACAGCTTCAACAGCATAATGTACAATTTCATGCGGATTACTTTTTTCGATATTCAGCTGAATATTTCCAGTTTCTAATTGAGACAGATTAAGCAATTCTCCCGTAATTTTCAATAAGCGCTGACTATCATCTTTTATACTTTCGACCAATTGTTTCTGATCATCGTTCATGTCGCCCGTTTTTCCATTTTCAAGCAATTGAAGACTTAATTTTATAGAAGCAATAGGCGTTTTTAATTCGTGTGAAACAGTTGCAATAAAATTGGTTTTCGCAAAATCAAGTTCTTTAAAAAGCGTAATATTTCGCAGAATAATAACATCGCCAATATTGATTTCCTTTTCTTCACCTGTTGGGATTATAGTAATATTTAGGATTTCTTTTTCGAAATAACTTTCTTTTCCGTGCGCATAGATTTTAAGAGGTTGCTTTTTAGGAGAATCTGTGTCCTCTTTTAAAATCAAAGAACGAATTAAATCATTTGACAAAGCTAGAGTAGAAGCCGATTTCCCTATAACATCTTCCAGTTTCAAACCAATAATTTTAAGTGCTTCATCATTGGCAAACAAAACTATTCCTTCATTGTCCAGACCAATAATGGGATCGTTCATATTATTGATTAAAGTTTCCAGTCGTTTCTTTTCGAAAAAGAGTTTGTACAAATTACTGTCGTTGTATTCCTGAAGTTTCTGCGCCATTGTATTAAACGATTTAGCCAAATCTCCAAATTCGCTATGACTCGTAAAATGAACACGTTCTGAATAATTTTTATTGGCAATTTCCTTAATACTCATTGTCAATTCCTTTATTGGATTGGCAATATTATTAGGCAGATTAATTAATAAATTAAAGGCAATTAAAAAGCATAAAGTTCCCACAATAGCAATCCATAAATTAGCATTTTCGGCGGTATGTTTGGCAATATCGCTTTTCTGTTTTATGGCATCCAGATTCAGTTTCATAATCGCAAAAATGTCCTGTCTAACTTGTGCTTTTAAAGCTTCATTAGAGCCGTTTTTTTCTAAAAGAGCAAAACTTTTTTCAAGACTGGCGGTCGCTTCTTTTTCTCCTGGTTCGGTAACATTTTGTGTTTGTTTTTCAAGATATTCCTTGAAAACATGAATCTTACTATCAGGGCTCGCTTTAATTTCATCCAAAGACAAAATCATATTTCGCGAATATTCCAGCGTATTATAATTTGCTTTCAGAATATTTTCTGTATCCGCTTTTATCAAAAAAACAGAATAACCGCTCACTAACGAAAGTATAATGATCATTAAAAATAATAATCCAACTCCCAGATTCAATTTGGTTTTAATTCTCATTTTATAAAACTTTTTTTTGAACCATATAAGTAATATAAGAAAATGTAAGTACAGCTGATTAAGCATTCTGTTTAAATGAACTTATATAACTTATATGGTTTAATTTTTTTACGACAGAATAACAAGATCAACATTTGATAAAGACAGTTTGTTTAGCAAACGCCTAAAAATTGTTGTAGACAAAATTACTTTAAATAAATTCAAATGCGGTTTTCCTATGCAGACAGTTGTAATTTGTTTTTCTTCTGCTGTAGTCAAAATCGCATCGGCAATATTTTTGTTTTCTAGTTTAATAACTTCTGCGCCTAATTGTACAGCGAGTTTAAAATTATTAATTAAATGTCGTTGTTTGTCCAAAGCAATTTTTGTACTGCTTTCCTGTGGCGTTTCCACATACAAAACATACCACGATCCGTTGTAATAACTAGCCAGTCGTGCCGCTTTTCTAATTACAATTTTGGCCGTTTTATCATTACTGCTAATACAGGCCAACAATTTTTCATGTCGTAAAGCATGAAGATTCGGAACTTCATTTTCAACTTTTCGAACGACCTGACTCGCTACTTCTTTCAAAGCCAATTCCCGAAGTTGTAAAATCTGTTCCGATTTAAAAAAGTTCGTTAAAGCCGTCTGAATTTTATCCGGAGTATAAATTTTTCCTTCTTTCAAACGCGCAATCAAATCTTCTGAAGTCAAATCGATATTGACGACTTCATCCGCCAATCGCAAAACATTATCCGGAATTCTTTCCTGAACATCAATGTTGGTAATGCGTTTTACGTCTTCATTTAAACTTTCAATATGCTGAATATTGACAGCCGAAATTACATTAATACCCGCTTCCAGAATTTCTAAAACATCCTGCCAGCGTTTTTCATTTTTGCTTCCTTCAATGTTTGTATGTGCTAATTCATCAACAATAACCACTTCTGGACGAAGGTTGATTATAGCTTGAACATCCAGTTCTTCTAATTCTTTTCCTTTATAGAAAATGGTCCGTCTCGGAATTATAGGCAAACCCGCTAATAATTCATGCGTTTCCTTTCGCATGTGCGTTTCGATGTAGCCAATTTTCACATCGATTCCGTTTTTCAATAACGAATGCGCTTCCTGAAGCATACGAAAAGTTTTGCCCACACCGGCGCTCATTCCAATGTAGATTTTAAACTTTCCCTTTCGTGATTTCTGAATTAAATCGAGAAAGTGCTGCGCGTTATTTTCTTTTTCTTCTCTCATGTTTTTTTGCCACTAAGGCGCTAAGTCACAAAGTTTTTTTAGCCACAGATTACACAGATTAGAAGGATTATTAATTACTTTGTATTGATTTTTTTGCCACGAATTACACAAATTTCCACGAATTATATTTAATAAAAATTAGTGAAAATTTGTGTAATTCGTGGCGAAAAAAAATCCTTTTAATCTGTGTAATCTGTGGCAAGAAATATTTTTCTAAAAACTAATCGCCAGCGAAGTCGTTACAAACGTATTTGTATCCGTTGGAAGATTATCTTTGTTTGTGAAGATTTGATCTTTACTTGAAAGATTTCTGGCTTCAATTCTAAACATAACATTATCAGTAACTAAGTAATCAAAGTTAGCTGAAATACCGCAAGTTTTAAAACCGTTTGGCGTTTCCGTTGCGATAATTACACCTTTTTCATCACTATAATATTCACCGCGCGCTGCAAGTTGAATTTTATCTGTTGGCTTATATTGCAAAATCAAAACTGGTGAAAACCAAGTGTCGTATTTATTACTGCTTTTAGCCGATTGCTGTGATCCAACATCAAAACCAGCCGTAACATTTGTTTTCTCCGTTACCTTAAACTGTCCGTAAAAGTTATTAAAATAACGCCATTTTTTGTCAATATCCGGCTGTTCATTTCCAACATAAGTACTCCAGTTCAAAGCAACCCGATCAGACGGTTTGTAAGTAACCTGAGTCCCAAAAGCAGGCGTTTGATTTTCTTCTACTTTCTCAATTCGCTGCCAGCCATTTAAGTACATACCCGCCAAATACCATTTTCCAGATTCTGATGTATAACCAATTTTAACTCCCGTTTCATAATAAGGAGAATTCTCAGCCAGAATACTTCTCGTTAAAGTCTGGCAATCTTTTCCAATCGCACTTTCAAAACCAATATGAGAAGGCATAATTCCCGCATCAATCCATAAATTATGACTTTTCGAAATCTTTACACCAACATTCGCTTCGTAAACATTTTTTAACAAACCTTGCTCAGCAGCCATATTATATTCGGCATAAGTTCCCGCCATTAAAGCAAAATTTCCTCGAATATTTTCTTTCGAATAATTCACTTTTGCCATTCCTAAATTCAGGTTTACCTCGTTGCTTTTATTATAACTGTAAAAAAAGTTTGGCCGTGTATGGTTTTCAGGTTTCCCAAAATCATAACTGTAATAAGCGTCTACATATCCTGAAAATGTTAGTGGACTTTTTGATTCTTCTTGTGCATGTAAATTGCTAAAACCAAAAGCGATTAAAGCAGTAAGTATTATTTTTTTCATTTTTGTGGTATTCAATTATTTATTAGTAGATTTTTTAGGAGCTAATCCCGCTATCCGTTTCAATCTTTTGTGTCTCGTTAAAGAAACGAGACACAAAAGGATTTCCACTACTATCGGGGCTAGGGCATTTGGGGTAAAAAAGGCGTTTTGTTTCCTGCAATCCCGAAGCTTCGGGACAAAACCTTGTAGGTATTAATTATAAGTTTCAGTTTACGTTTTGTTTGTCATCCTGAGGAACGAAGGATCACACTAGTAGCTCGACAAAGATTGGCGATCATGCAGACGGAGTTTCTCATGTGATCCTTCGTTCCTCAGGATGACAAACTACACGGTTACTTCATGATAATACTTGATGTCGATTTTCATACCTACAAGGTTTAGAAAACCTTGCAGGAGAAAAACCTTAGTATCTTAGCAGCTCAGAACCTCAGAACCTTTTTTATCGAAGCTCATCCAAAGCCGCATTCAATTCCAAAACATTAACCGTTTCAGGACCAACTACAGCCGAATTAATTTTAGATTCAACCAAAGATTTTACTTTAACTTCATCTAGTTTTCTTTCTTTAGCAATTCGTTTTACCTGAATCAAAGCACCCTGCGGAGAAATATTAGGATCTAAACCACTTCCTGAAGCCGTAACCATATCTGACGGAATATCAGATTTTTTCAAATATGGATGAACCAATAAAAGTGTATCAATTCTTTTTTGAACCAAAGCCAAATAATCGGCGTTGCTTGGGCCTTTGTTGCTTCCGGCACTTCCGGCCGCATTATAATCAACAGCTGATGGTCTTCCCCAGAAATAATTCGACTTATCGAATTTCTGACCAATTTTTTGGTAACCAACGACTTTTCCGTTAACAGAAATCGTTTCTCCTTTCCCTTGATTTGGAGCCAATTGTGCGATTCCGTAAATCGCTAAAGGATAAATAACCGCAAACAAAATCAAAGTAAATACGGTAAGTTTTAATAGTGAAAATAGATTTTTCATTTTTTTGAAGATTCTAAGGGACTAAGTTGCTAAGGTTCTAAGTTTTTTTTCAGAAGCTTAGCAAATCGAAGTCATGTTTTTAATTTGAGTTTTTAAAGATTCCTGAATTTTACGATTCTAAGAGAAAAACCTTAGTCCCTTAGAATCTTAGCATCTTAGAACCTTACATAAAAAGTGCTACCAGCAAATCAATTACTTTAATTCCGATAAAAGGAACAATCAATCCGCCAAGACCATAAATTAAAAGGTTTCTTTTTAAGATCGCACTAGCTCCAATTGGTCGATAGTCAACCCCTTTCAGCGCAAGCGGAATCAATATCGGAATGATAATCGCATTGAAAATTACAGCAGATAAAATCGCACTTTCAGGACTATGCAAATGCATGATATTTAAACCTTGAAGCGCAGGAATCGCAGTAATAAAAAGAGCAGGAACAATAGCAAAATATTTCGCAACGTCATTTGCAATAGAAAAAGTAGTTAAAGTTCCGCGAGTCATTAAAAGCTGTTTTCCAATTTCAACAATCTCGATTAGTTTCGTTGGGTCATTGTCAAGATCGACCATGTTTCCGGCTTCTTTTGCAGCTTGAGTTCCGCTGTTCATCGCAACACCAACATTTGCTTGGGCAAGGGCAGGAGCATCATTTGTTCCGTCACCCATCATGGCAACCAATCTTCCTTCGGCTTGTTCTTTTCTAATGTAATTCATTTTATCCTCAGGTTTAGCCTCGGCAATAAAATCATCAACTCCGGCAGCTTCGGCAATAAATTTGGCCGTAAGTGGATTATCTCCGGTAACCATTACCGTTTTGATTCCCATTCTTCGTAAGCGCTCAAAACGTTCTTTCATTCCGGTTTTGATAATATCCTGAAGTTCGATAACACCTTGAACTTCATTGTTTTTAATCACAACTAATGGAGTTCCTCCGTTAGACGAAATGGTAATTACTTGTTGTGCAGTATCTTCTGGAAATGCATTTCCGGCTTGCTGTGCAATGTTTTTTGCAGCGTCTTGTGCTCCTTTTCTAATATTTGTTCCATCTTTTAATACCACTCCAGAAGTTCTGGTTTCGGCAGTAAATTTTATACTGTGTGAGATGTTTTCTGTAAGAAGTGAAATGTCTGACTGCATTTTACTATTCACATCTAACATTTTACCGAGCTCGAGAATACTTTTCCCTTCCGGAGTATCGTCTGCAAGCGAACTCAAAACAGCCGATTTCACAAAATCATCAAAAGAAATTCCTTTTGTTGGATAAAAATTGGTTGCTTTTCTGTTTCCAATTGTAATGGTTCCGGTTTTATCCAAAAGCAATACATCAATATCTCCCGCAGTTTCAACCGCTTTCCCCGATTTTGTAATTACGTTAGCACGCAACGCTCTGTCCATTCCAGCAATACCAATCGCAGAAAGTAAACCTCCAATTGTAGTTGGAATTAAACAAACAAACAAAGCAATGAAAGCCGCGATCGTGATGGGTGCGTTGGCATAGTCGGCAAACGGTTTTAGCGTAACACACACAATCACGAAGATTAAAGTAAATGCGGCTAATAAAATAGTTAAGGCAATTTCGTTTGGTGTTTTCTGACGGCTTGCACCTTCAACCAAAGCAATCATTTTATCTAAAAAGCTTTCGCCAGGTTCAGAAGTGACTTTTACTTTGATTTTATCAGATAATACTTTTGTACCTCCGGTTACTGAAGATTTATCTCCGCCAGCTTCTCTAATTACAGGAGCACTTTCTCCAGTAATGGCACTTTCGTCGATTGTAGCCAGACCTTCGATAATTTCACCATCGGCAGCAATTAAATCGCCAGCTTCGCAAACGAAAATATCGTCTTTTTTTAATGCCGAAGAACTGATGTTTTTGATTTCTCCATTAGGTAAAATTTGTCTTGCCGGAGTTTCTTCTCTTGTTTTTCTTAAACTGTCGGCTTGTGCTTTTCCTCTTGCTTCGGCAATTGCTTCGGCGAAATTGGCAAATAAAAGTGTTGCCAGTAAAATCAAGAACACAATTAGGTTATAAGTAAAACTACCTTGGTCATTTGCACCCATTAATATTGAAATACAAACGGCAAACATAATGGCAGTTCCAATTTCTACGGTAAACATTACCGGATTTTTGATCATCATTTTTGGATTCAGCTTAACAAAAGATTGCAATAAAGCTTCTTTTACCTGCTTACTTTCAAACAATGATGTGGATTTATTAGTTGTCATTTTCTTGTAAAAAGTTAAATGTTATTTGTTAAATGTTATGCGCTAAAAACACATAGATTATAGAACATAGCCAGCGGTTTCAACCGCTGGGACGCAACGTATATCATAATCTTTGTCTCTGCAATTCGTTTCCCGTGGTTGAAACCACGAGCTATATTGAAATGCGAATGGTAAAATCGTTATTCTAACTATGTGTGAAAACGAGTTTTCTTTTTATTCTTTTTTATAGATTTAAATTCTATGTTTCTATGTGTTTAAAATATCCAGTATTTTTATTTTAGTGTAAAATACTCCGCCAAAGGACCAAGCGCCAACGCTGGGAAGAATGATAAAGCAGCGATAATTGCGATTACAGCAAAAGTCATGATTCCGAAAATTGAGGTATCTGTTTTTAAAGTTCCTGCACTCTCTGGAATGTATTTTTTACCTGCCAGCAAGCCTGCAATTGCCAATGGACCAATGATTGGAATAAAACGGCTTAACAGTAATACAATTCCAGTTGTGATATTCCAGAACGGATTATTGTCTCCTAAACCTTCAAAACCAGAACCGTTGTTAGCAGCACTTGAAGTATATTCGTATAACATTTCTGAGAATCCGTGGTTTCCAGGGTTGTTTAGCCAGCCTGTTGCGTTTCCGTTAAACCAATAGCCCATTGCAGTGTCATGCGCAGCAAAATAAGAGGCTAAAGCAGTTCCTGCTAATATTAATAAAGGGTGAAGAATCGCGATAAAAGCAGCAATTTTTACTTCCCGCGCTTCGATTTTCTTCCCTAAAAATTCAGGAGTTCGGCCTACCATTAATCCGGAGATAAATACAGCCAGAATAATGAAAATGTAATAGTTCAAAATACCAACACCACATCCGCCGTAAAAGGCATTCACCATCATAGATAATAATTGCATAGCGCCAGAAACTGGCATTGAGCTATCGTGCATACTGTTTACAGAACCTGTAGAAATTACCGTTGTGGCAATACTCCAAAAACCTGACATTGCGGGACCAAACCGAACTTCTTTTCCTTCCATCGCTCCGGTTGTTTGTGCAATACCCATTTTTTCAATAGCTGGATTTCCGTTGATTTCACTCATAACTGTTGGAACAACCAGAAGCAAAAAACCAACTGTCATTACGCCAAATATGATGTTTGATAATTTTCTTTTGTTTAGGAAAAATCCAAGTGCAAAAATCATCGCAAACGGAATAATCATCTGTGCCCAAAGCTCCACTCCATTTGTAAAATAAGTTGGGTTTTCTAATGGATGCGCTGAGTTGGCTCCAAAAAATCCACCACCATTTGTACCAATATGTTTAATAGCAATAAAGGCTGCTGCAGGTCCGCGAGAAACTTCGACATGATCACCTTGAAGCGTTGTAATAGCATCTTTACCTTCAAAAGACATAGGAGTACCACTAAAAACTAATGCAATAGCTACAATTACTGAAAGGGGTAATAAAATACGAGTACAGCTTTTGATGAAATAATTATAAAAATTACCCAATTGTTCTGTCGTTCTTTCTTTCATTGCCGTAAAAATCATTGCGGCAGCAGCCATCCCGATACCGGCAGAAACAAATTGAAGGAACATCAAGACAATTTGTGAAAGATAAGAAACCCCGCTTTCGCCCGAATAATGCTGTAAGTTACAATTGACTAAAAATGAAATAGCAGTGTTAAATGCCAAATCGGGTGTCATCGATGGGTTATTATCTGGATTTAAAGGCAAAGAACCTTGAAACAATAAGACAAAAAAGCAAAGAAAGAACCAAACCATATTAATACTTAAAAGTGCTTTTAAGTGTTGTTTCCAGTTCATTTCTTCAGTGGAATTAATACCGCTGATTTTAAAAATAAATTTTTCAATTGGATTGAAGATCGGGTCAAGAAGTGTTTTATCTCCCAAATAAACTTTAGCAATATATTTTCCTAATGGAATCGCTAAAACAATGGTTACGATAAAAATACCAATGACGCCTAATAATTCTGTGTTCATAATATGTGAGTTTTTGTAAAATGTAAGATGTAATTTGTAAAAATGAGACGGACGCATAACATCTAACATCTCACTTATAACTTTTTACATTATTAAAATTTTTCGGGTTTGATTAATACATAAACCAAATACACGAAAACGGCGATTGAAATAATAAATAGTGCGGTCATGATTTAGATTTTTTCAAAAAATTCAACAGAGAGAAAACAAATGGCAAACAGCACAACGGCCAGTCCGAGTAAAAGAAAAGTGATCATAGGATAATTATTTTAGAATTCAGATTTTAGATTTTAGATTGTTTTGGAGCGATTAAACAATTAAACAGTTAACCGATTAAACACCAGAGGCATTAACCTGCTTGATATATTCCGCTTTAAGCGTTTGTGGAAAAAGATGTGAAATATTGCAGTGACGCACTTCCATAAAAGAAGAAACCGAAAAAACATACACATTAGAAATGGCATTTTTAGTTTCGATGCTTCCGGTTATAAACAAACGTTCGGCAAGAGCCAGACATTTTTTGGCACGAACGATATTTCCAGAAATAATCGATTTTTTAGTGATTTCGGCAAAGCGTTCAGCTTGTTTGTAGATTGAGGTAACTTGAGTTTTCATTTGGAATGAATTTTTAATGTTCTCTCTCGTTATGCCAAAATATGTTCCGAAAAAGTCAAGTTACAGCTAAAGTGCTGTCAATAAAAGGAATGTAGTTGTGTGCCAAAAATCAGGAATAAAAAAAGCCTATCAAAATGATAAGCTTTTATTGAAATGATAAGGTTTATGTTGAGAATCAACGTCTCCTGCAAGGTTTTCAAAACCTTGTAGGTATTCTACTTAATTATAAAGTTCAAATTATTTAAAATTTAAACCTACAAGGTTTTGAAAACCTTGCAGGATCACGGCTGTATATTATACTCTTCCAGCTTTCTATACAAAGTCGCAATTCCAATTTCTAATAATCGTGCCGTCTCGGCTTTATTTCCTTTTGTATAATTTAAAACCTTTTGAATATGAAGTTTCTCAACACTTTGCATAGAAAAAGCCGACATTGATTTGGTAGTTTTCTCCGCTTGATGTTGCATTTCGTACGGAAGAACATCCGAAGTTAAAGTATCGCCATTACTCAAAATAACCGATCTTTCAATGATGTTTTTAAGTTCGCGGATATTTCCAGGCCAGGAATAATTTTCTAATTTCTGCATAAAATCATCAGAGATTTGTAATGTTTTTTTATTCGTTTTTTCAGAAAATTGTTTGACAAAATGATGCGTCAATACTGCAATATCTTTAATTCTTTCTCTTAAAGAAGGCAATTTAATTTCGAAGATATTTAAACGGAAATATAAATCAGAACGAAAACGATGCTCATCACTTTCTGTTTTTAAATCTCGGTTTGTAGCTGCAATTAATCTGAAATTTGATTTTTTTGGAGTGGTGTCGCCAACGGGAATATATTCGGAAGTTTCTAAAACACGCAACAATTTGGCTTGAAGATCAATTGGCATTTCACCAATTTCATCTAGAAATAAAGTTCCGCCATTGGCTTCTTCAATAAAACCTTTTTTATCTTTTACAGCTCCCGTAAAAGCGCCTTGTTTATGACCAAAAAGTTCACTTTCTAAAATTTCTTTGGTGAAAGTACTGCAGTTTAATGCCACAAAAGATTTTCCAACACGATTACTGTTTTCATGAATCGCCTGTGCAAAAACTTCTTTTCCCGTTCCTGTTTCGCCGGTAAGTAAAACAGTCGAATCTGTTTTAGCTACTTTTTGTGCGAGATCAATAACCTGTTCAATTCCTTTCGATTTTCCAATAATGGTATTGAAAGAATATTTATCGTTGATGCGTTTTTCAAGTTGCTGTACTTTCTTTTGCAAATGCACTTTTTCAACCGCTTTATAAAGAAGCGGAATAATTTTATCGTTATCGTCGCCTTTTACAATATAATCGAAAGCGCCATTTTTCATTGCCTGAACGCCATCTGGAATATTTCCAAAAGCAGTTAACAAAATAACTTCTGTCAAAGGAAAACTTCCTTTTATGTTTTGAAGAAAATCAACACCATTTCCGTCGGGTAATTTTACATCACACAAAACAACATCAATATCCGTTTGTTCCAGTTTCTTAAAACCCGATTTTAAATCTTTGGCTTCAAAAACTTCAAATCCTTCCGATTTTATAATACGCGCCAGCAGACTTCTCAGTTTTTCTTCGTCGTCTATAATTAAAATTTTGTGTGTCATTTTGCAGATAAGCTAAAACCGAATTGGTATTTTGATGTACAAATGTAGGTTTTAAATCATTTTCCTTTTTTGATTCAACGGAAATTCTTGCGAAAATTCTATTTTCAAAATCGTTCCATTATTATTTTCGATTGTTAATTTCCCGTCAAGATCATCGCTTAAACCTTTTATCAGCATCATTCCGAAAGAATTAGTTTTTTTATCGCTGAGGTTCAAATCAAAACCAATTCCGTTATCAGAAATAGTCAAAACATATTGATTTTCAGCTATAGTTTCAAGCGTTATATAAATCATTCCGGTTCGGTCATCGGGAAAAGCATATTTGATGGAATTCGTAATCGCTTCATTTAAAATCAATCCAAGCGGAACTGCGTGTGCCACATCTAATTCCAGCGGATCAACTTTTACTTCAAAACGAATTCTCTGCCCAAGCGAAAAAGAATCTCGTAAATATTCGACCAATTCCTTAATATAATTCGGCATATTAATCGTCGAAATATTTTCAGAATTATATAATTTCTGGTGAATCAAAGACATCGAATGAATTCTGTGCTGACTGTTTTTAATTGCAGACAAAGCCATATCATTTTCCAAATAAGCGGACTGCGAATTCAAAAGGCTGATAACTGTCTGCAGATTGTTTTTTACACGATGATGAATTTCTTTCAAAAGCCATTCTTTCTCATCCAATAAATGTTTCAGATTAATATTTTTCTGGTTGATTTCTTTTTCTTTTATTTCCAGTTTGGCGTGATTTCGTTGTTTTAAACGGTATCGATTGTATAATAAACCTACCGTAATTAAAAGTAAAACCAAACTCCAGATAGAAACACTATTGAGCATTTTAGATTTTTTTAAAGCAACTTCTTTTAAATTAGATTCTTGATTTAAAAGTTTGATTTTCTGTTCTTTATTTTTGGTTTCGTAATCTATTTTAAGTTCTTCAATTTGTTTGTTTCTGTTAATTCCGCTAGTAGAATCACTAAGTTTTTTTACATTTCTGTAATGCTCTAAAGCCCCAAGATAATTTCCGCTGAGCGAATCAATTTTATATAAAGAATATTGAAAAATTTCTGAATTATAAGGTTTGCCAGTAGTTTTAGAAAGTGTAAAAACTTTATCTGCATAATATTTTGCTTTTTTCGCATTATTAGTGAAAGCATAAAAATAAGACATAGTGGCGTAAGAATGAATTACTTCTCTAAATGTTTCAGGTGTATTTAATTGTTTAGCATAAGAATCCATTTCTATAAAATACTTTTCTGCCAGATTATATTCTTTTAATATGGCATAACAATTGGCTTTTGCAGAAGCTACCAGCATTTTATCAAAAATACTTTTTGGAGGATATTCGGCAGTTATCGTATTGATATATTCAATTGCTTCTTTGTTTTTTTTCTTAAACGATAAAGCGGCGGTTGCACTTAAAAAGCTCTTGTACCAAGTTCCGGTATTTAATGTTTGCTGTCCAATTTTGATACTTTTTTGATACAATTCAAGCGCCTCTTCATGATGGCCGTAAGTGTTGTAAACATCTGCAAGGCGATTGTAAAAAATATCACCAAAAGTATAATCTTTTTCGGCTTCCATTCTCTTAACGCTTTTCAGCGCATAATAGAGCGCATTTGGAATGTTATGTTGCCCTAATTCAATAAATACAATTGTTGTTTCGGCAAACTGCTCATGTGTGAAACCAATTTTACGAAGATCAGCCAGATTTTGATACAATCTTTTTTTGGCTTCATTTATTTTTCCGCCCCAAAAATAAATGGTTGTGATTTTCATGTAATTTTCAATCCTTTTTTCTTCCATTCCTAAAGAAGCATAAAGCGAAACGGCTTCTTGTAAAATCTTTTCTTTTTCAGGATCTAAATTGAACAGAAGAGTTCCGTAAACGTCTAAAGCTTCCGCAAGCGCTTTTTTATCATTTTGTTTTCGGCATTCGGCTATAAGCTGTAAAAATATTTTTTTGCCTTCCGGCTGATTATTAGCCTGAAAATAATATTTACCTAAAAGAAGCAGACTCTGTTGCTGCCATTTTTTGTTTTTAAGCTGATTGCTTGTGCGCACTGCATCGTCAATATATGTTTTTGCATTTTGAAGATCTTCTGGTTTTGCACCCGATTTAAAAAGATAAAAATTTCCTAGTTGAAGTAACAACTTGATTCTGTCTTCTCCTTTGGTTTTAGCCAGCAATTTTTTTACAGAATTAATATTCCCTTTTTCTATTAAATCTTTTCCAATTATATATGATCCATCATTAAAACCTTCATCATAAGCAAGTGTAACAGGAAGTTTATATGCTTTGCAAGCCACAACAATAGAACTATCTGCATCAATAGCGCCTTGATTTGCATTAAACAAATACATGGAAGAAACTTGAATTAGTAATCTTTTCTTGGGAAGATCATATTTGGCAACAGAAGGAGATAATTGCCCAAGCGAAGAATAACTTACAAGCAAAATCAAGTAGAAAATGATTCGTTTCATAATAGGTTATAAATTAGGTTTTTGGATTGGTTTTGGAAAACAAATATAGAAATAAAGAAGTCTGATTATTTTGAAAAATATCAAGAAAATTCACATTAAATGTGATTTTTTTTATACAAAAATTCCAAAACATTGAAATTACTGGGGTTATTTAACTAATTTTATGCCAGTGAATTACAGGGTTATAATATAAATAATACTACATTTATGGAAGCGGTCTCTGAAAACAGCACCCAATCTCAAAAAAAACACTTTCAAAAACAAATTTTAATTGTTGAAGATCAATTTATCGAAGCGCATGATTTGCAGTTAATTCTTGAAAAAGCAAATTATAAAGTAATCGGAATTGCACGTTCAGTAGATCAGGCTTTGGATGCAATTCAGACGCAAAAACCAGATTTGGTATTTGTAGATATTATGCTCAAAGGAGAAAAAACAGGAATCGATCTCGCTCATATTTTAAAAGAAAAAAATATTGGCTTTATTTTTATTTCTGCCAATTCAAGCAAGCGAATTTTAGATCAGGCCAAAACCACACATCCCTACGGATTTATTGTAAAACCATTTAGAGAACAAGATATTTTAACGACTCTGGAAATTGCCTTTTACAGACAAGAATATAGTTTAGAGTCGCAGTTAATGCAGCAATTGGAATTGAAAAACAAGATTTCAGAAGTAATTAATTCCAATATTAAACTCGAAGATGCTTTATTGGCTTTTGCCAAAAATATTCAGACTTTTATTTCTTTCGATTATTTAGAAGCTGGATTTGTAAATGCAGAACAATATTCAAACCTCGGAATCATCCGAAAAAATATTGATCAATATCAAATTATCAATGTAGAAAAGCTTTCGCAGATTGCCGAAATTTCGATTCGGGAATTAAATGAAACGTATATAAAATCGCAGATTGACATTAAACCAACTATTTACAGTGAAGAATCTTTGATTAATAATTTTCAGACTGCGCCGATTAAAGGTATTATTTCACATAATTTCGGAATCAAATCGTATTTGGTTTTTCCGCTTTCAATTGCCGTTTCGCAACGATTTTGTTTTACTTTTTACAGCAGAAATTTTAATATTTATTCAGATGAAAATCTGAAATTATTATCGAATCTTGAAAATACATTTTCGCAATTTATTTCCCGTTTTTATTCTGCTGAAAAAACAATTGTTGAAGCAAAAGAGATTCCGCAGAAAAAAGAAAAAATAGAAAATATAAAATCGAGTTTTGAAGGCATAATTGGAAACAGCTCGCAAATGGTAACGGTTTTTAATTATATCAAAAAAGTAGCGCCGTCTGATACTTCTGTTTTAATTTTGGGTGAAAGCGGTACCGGAAAAGAAAAAATTGCCAAAAGCATTCACGATTTATCGCCAAGAAAAGACAAACCATTAATTATTATAAACTGTGGTGCCATTCCTGAAAACCTTGCAGAATCACTTTTGTTCGGACATGAAAAAGGCGCTTTTACGGGAGCAACTGAAAAGCGAATCGGGAAATTTGAACTCGCAAATGGCGGAACAATTTTCTTAGATGAGATAGGAGAGATGCCATTAGAACTTCAGGTAAAATTATTGCGTGTTTTACAAGAACGCGAAATCGAACGTGTTGGCGGATTAATGCCTATAAAAATTGATGTCCGTATTATTGCAGCAACCAATAAAAACCTTGAAGAAGAAGTTGCAGCAGGACGTTTTAGAATGGATTTATATTATAGACTTCATGTTTTTCCAATTCTAGTGCCTTCATTAAAAAAGCGAAAAGAAGATATACCAGATTTGGCAGATCATTTTATAAATATTTACAGCGAACGTATGAATCGAAAAGTGCCGGCACTTTCTGAAAATGCTTTACAGCAGATTACAAATTACGATTGGCCGGGGAATATCAGGGAACTCGAACATCTTATTCAGCGTACTTTATTATTGACAGAAGGAAATACAATTAAATCTATTGAATTCTCGCCTTCCTCAAAAATACATGCACAGCAAAGCACCGATTCATTTTCAATAAAAACGATTATGGAAAACGAACGTGACTACATTTTATATATTCTTAAAAAATGCAACGGAAAAATCTCCGGCGCAGGCGGTGCAGCAGAAATTCTGGATATTCATCCTTCAACCTTAAATTCAAAAATCAAGAAATTAGAAATTAAGAGAGAAATAAGCTAATATTTTTAGCACCGAAAATTGCTCGCAAAGTCGCCAAGTCGCAAAATTTAAACTTAAAAAAAGAAAAAACTTGGCGTCTTTGCGTCTTTGCGAGATTCAAAAAGAAAGAATTAATAAATTTAAGTAACTTTTTCAATCCATTTTGCCACAGATTCTGCGACTTCCTGCCATTCGGGATGAAGAATTACAAAATGATTTTTATTTCTGAATTCTTTATAACAAGTTATGGAATGTATATTTCTATGTTTTCTAAAATTCCATTGAACCAATTTCGGAGGAATAATCTGGTCTTCAGAACACGAAATAAAAAATAGAGGAACGTGTTTTTTTCTACAATTGATTTTGGCATGTTTTGAGAATAAATTTCGTAACGCTTTCTTAGATTCAGGAATAATGAATTTATCATATTTATTTTTTTGTACTTCAATGGATTGAATATTAAAGAATGTATTTTTCCAATTTTCGAATGGCAAAAGGAACGTTTTTTTAGAAGAAAAAATACCGAACGAAAAAGAAATAATCTTTTTATAAAATGAAAATTTTGAAGTCGTAAAACCTTTTTGAGGAAAAGAATTAATGCAGATTCCTGCTTCGGCTAAATCTTTCTGAACTAATAATTGCACTAAAAGTCCGCCATAAGAATGTCCCACTAAAATGGGTTTTTCGGGAAGTTTTTCAATGATTTCGGTATAATAACACAAAAGATCAAATAAAGAGATCGATCCAATTTTTACACATGGATTCTGTTTTCTTAAATTTTCAATCGAATCATTTTTGTGAAGCCAGGGCGGAGCAACCACTTTATATCCTTTGTTTTCAAAAAACGTGAGCCATTTCCCCCAATAAAAATGGCTCACAAAAGCTCCCGAAATAAACACTATCGTTTTGGTAGTTGAAAGATACATAACAGGATTTTTTAGGTAAATTTTAAAATGCAATCTGTATGCCTGTTTCTTGAAGTATTAATTTTTATAGGGTTAACGTGATTTCGTTCTTTTTCGAATTATTATATTTCGTTAAATACTTTTTTGAGTATTGAAATATCATTTTTTAAATATCTTTAGAAAATCTAATTCTAACATTAAAATGACACGACCACATTCTCAAATAAAGCCATTTTTATTCACCTTAGTTCTTCTGATAAATTCAGTTTTTGTTTGTTTTGGAAATGATTTGAATTCTAAAATCGATTCTTCAAAAACGAAAACTATTTCTTTTAAAATCAAATTAAAATCAGACGCTAAAGTCAAAATAAAACCTTCTCCTTTAAAATTCAACAAACATTTTGCTTACAGTTTTACGCTTGACGATGGTTATCGATCTGCTTATTTAACTGCATTTCCGTTATTAAATGGAGGAAAAATTAGCAATCCCGATAAAAATGAATGGAAAATTGATCAAGGCGGAGATGGAACAACCTCAAAAGGTGTTTTTTATTCAGACGGATTCGGGAATAAAATTCCGTTTAAATTGGCTTTAGCCATCAATGGAGGATCAATTCGTGATTTGCCCGAAAACCGCGGACATCTTTCTTGGTCAGAAATTAAAGAAATGTACAATGCGGGCTGGGATATTTTGAATCACAGTTTTCATCATGCAACTAAACACGGAACAAATTATAAAACAGAAGTGACAGAAAACACTACTTCGATAAAACAAAATCTAAACTTCATCATGTCACACTTTGTCGTTCCTGGCGGAGAAGGCGATCCTGATTATCATTTGAAATACGAAAAAGAAGCATTAACAAACGGATTTCTTTCTGTTGCTTCTTATAAAGGTACGGGTCCAGTTTATAAAGTAAATTCTAAAGTCGATTTAGATAAAATGATTTCTGCAAGAACTTTTGTATTGAGTTCAAAAGATACAACTAGTTTCAAAACAATGGATGTTTTTTTAAGAAATATAGATTCAATTGTAAAACAGCCAGAACCAGTTTGGTTTAACGATTTCACACACGGAACCGGAAATACAAATTTGTGGAATTTAAGTATGCGTTTTCCCGAATTTAAATATTATATGACAACGCTTGCCAACAACTACGGAGCAAAAGGAAACGATTCTATTTGGATGGCGCCGTGGCAGGAAGTTTACGAATACATTTGGTTAAGAGACAGAATTAAAGTCGATTACAAACAAAAAAACAAAGAAATAGAAGTTACGATCGAATTGCCTGAAATCCCGCAAAACTTTCGATATCAAGATATTTCATTAAATATAGAAACGTCATCTAAATTTGAAATCGAATCCAGTAAAGATTTGAAAATAAAAGACGACGGAAAAACAACCCACAAACAGATCTTCATTCAATTTAAATAATTTTTTTGCCACGAATTCACGAATTTCTCTAATTCCTATTTTTTGAATGGTTTTTATTTCAAACATAGCCCGTGGTTTTAACCACGGGTATACAATATATAATTACATCTATTCGTAACGTTTCCCGCGGTTGAAACCGCGAGCTATATTTTGAGCATTTGCGAAAAACTAAAATTAAAAATTAGTGGAAATTCGTGGAATTCGTGGCAAAAAAAACTAATCAATTTCTTTCACGTTGTCCTTTATAAAAGTATCAATATTCATTAAATACGGATCAACAACAATACCTTGAGGTTTTGTTCTGAGTTTGATTTTTCCTTCAACTTTATTGTTTTTTATGAAGAAAGAATAACGAAATAATTTTCCGTTTTCATCATAAATACCAATATCTATTGTGGCATCGTTTGCTATTAGTTTTCGTTCTCCAGTTGCATTTTCTTTATATTTTTTAGAATCAGCTTTAAAAGAAACCTCATAAAAACCATCTTTTTTAATACTTGAAACAGATTCTATTTTTGAAGAATAAGTAATAATCTGCTTAAACATTTCATCTAATTTAGAATACACTTTTTTATCCGTAACAGCATAAATCTCTTTTAATAAACTTTCAGAATCAGGAAATGGATTTGGATATTTATAATGATTCAGAAAATTTTTCAAAGCCAGATTTACCTTTTTCTCACCAATTAAAATCCGAAGCTGATGCATTATGAGCATTCCTTTATCATAAGGTAAATGCGGCGTATCGTAATTTGTTTTATACAAAGGCGTTTCAGGATCATAACTTCGGCTGCTCAAATATAAATCCAGATGAATTTTTAAAGTTTCGAGTGCTTTTTCCAAACCATGTTCTTTTTCATAAAGTATGAGTTCCGTGTATTGCGCCAGAGTTTCAGTCAAAATCCAGCTTCCTTCTTTTTGTTCCGGATTGATCTGCGAATTTCCCCACCATTCGTGCGACAATTCATGAGCCGTTAATTGATTAATTACATCTTCTTTATCCTTATTATTTAGGTTGCTGTAAAAGCCAAAATTCTCTTTCATAAAAACCGTCGACGGATAAGAAGTCGCAGCAAATCCATCAGCGAAAGCAGAAACTTCGGCATAACGAATTGTTTTGTACGGATACTTTCCAAAGTTATTCTGGCAATAATCTAAAGTATTTTTTACATCCTGAATTAGTTTTTTAATGTTTCTCGAATGTCTTTTATCATAAAAAACTTCAATCGAAACACCTTTATAATTCGTTTTTTGAATTTCATATTCGGCAGAAGAAAAAGCAAAACGAAACGGAATTTTACCATTAGATTTATAATGAAAATAATTGCGGTCGTCTTTTTTCCAATTCCCAATTAAATCTCCAACACCAATCGCCGTTTGATTTTTAGAAGTCGAAACCACAGCATCATAATCAACAAAATCATATTTAATTTCCGATTTGTCTTCCAGTTTTTTAAGAGGCGTTTGAGGATTTAAATATCTTTTTCTTCTTTCTCTTTTACTGCTGATTTCATTCGATTCCTGATAGCCAAAAAGCGGAAAGTAACGGCTTATTCGCATAAACGATCCATTTTTTATAATAGAATTAAATGCAGTATGTCCTTTAAATGGCGACCATGATGATTCAAAAGAAAAATTCATTTTCATTTTCTGTTGAGGCTCTAAAGGTTTTTCCAATCGATACCAATAATGTTGAAATGCCGAAACATCGTCCATGTTTTTAGAATTAGGAATTTCAATAGAATTCAGTTTTGAATTTCGATCTATATATAGGAGTAAACTATCAATTGGTTTTTCAGAATTATTGATCAATTCATAAGTGCCTTTTACTTCATAACTATTTTCCTCAGGAAATAAATCGACTTTACTTTTTACAGAAACAATCGTAGGCTGAGCAAGATTGGTATATTTTTTAAATTGAGTTTCATATTTCTCGCTCCAGTTGTTCTGATCTTCTTCGGTCAAATACGGATATTCAATATTAGTTTTATAAAAAAGATAACTTCCAAAACCAATAAATAGAATAATTCCGAATGTAAAAGTTGCTGTTTGAATGCCATTAAATGAATTTCTTCGAAAGGTTTTTACAATTGAAGCGTTTCTTTTCCACAAAATTCCAGTCAAAGTAAGAAGCAGTAAAGCCAATCCAAAATTGTACAACATTGAGATATGAAACGGAAAAGTGTATTTTCCAAAACCATTCAAATCAAAATATTCCATTTTAAAAGCATTTCCAAATCGGAATAAAGGATGCGAAATTCCCAATTGTTCTCCAATTCCCGTACAAAACAAAATGCAGACAAAAGTAGCAACCGAAAGTCCTATATATTTATTTTTAATAAAAGTCTGAATCGCAATTACCAAAATCGCAATCAGCAACAACGGAAATCCGAGATAATAAAACAAAGAAAGATAAAGACCAATTTCGATTGGGGCATTTGAATTCACAATCTGAAATGCACATCCAATCAAAATACTAATGCTTATAATGAATAACGGAATGATAAAAAGTGCTGTCAATTTCGAAAGTAAAACTACAAATTGAGAATATGGTGCAGTATTTTCGAGCATTTCAAATCTCGAATTCTCACTTCGATTTAATAATTCACTGCTGTAAAAAAGCAGAATCAAGATCAGAATAAAAGGCAGACGATCCATTATAGTTGAAATCATCAAAGCCGTATCCGTAATTTTTTCGGCTAATCGGATTCCGCCGTCAATTTCATCCGAAATCTCAATCATTAATAATCCCGAAAACAAAAGAACAATCAATAAAAAAGGAATTCCTTTTAAAACTAAAAAAATATCCAGTTTGATATTGCTTTTAAAAACAGCAAAATTATGTCTGAAAGTTTTGAATTCAATGTTTTTTGGAATTTCCGAAGAAAAGATTTTTGCTTCTTTTGAAATAATTTTAGGCATTTTTATCTCTTTGGTTTTCGTTTTTCGGAAAGAAAACAAGCGATAGGAAATAAAAAGTAAAAGCAGTGAAACCGAAATCCACAACAATCGATTAAATAAAAAGTTTCCCGAAAGCGAAACTAATTCAGTATTTTTTTCAATCGAAGTCCAATATCTCGTTTGTTCTAAAAAAGCTGCCAAACCAAACGGATCTATTTTTGCAACCAAAGACATGGCTTTCGCCGAAGATGGAGAAGCATTTGCAAAGATGGGCGAATTGGAAAAAATGGAACCCGCTATATATAAGATGTAAATTAATAAACCGCCAACATAAATAAAAAGTTTACTTCGCGTAAGCCAAGCCAAAGCCGTCAATATTGAAAGACACAGAAAAATATTCGGAATCACAATTACAAAATACGGCCAGAGATAATTTATAATTTCAAAAGAACCAATTTCGCTTTTAGAAAGCCAGGACATTTGATGTCCAACGATCATTCCGACGATAAACATTCCAAAAGAAACTACGGCGATTATAAACGCAATAATAAATTTTGGAGCCAAATAATGAAACTTAGAAATTGGAGAGGAGAAAATAATAGAATCGAATTTCGTTTCATATTCCTTTAAAAAACGCTGCGCGACCTGAAGTGTAATCGAAAATATTGTCATTAACGAAATCAAACCAATCGCATAAGTCAATACATACGGACTATTTTTGTAAGCACCCGAAAAAGAGAAATTCGCAAAAGCACTCACAAAAAATCCTAAAACCAAATAAATTATAAATGTGGCATAAAAAGTCCAGCTTCTGGTGTTGTTATGCCATTCAAATTGAATTAATTTAGAAAGCATAACACTATTTTTTAAGTTGATTTTGAGCTAAAACACTAAAATAAACATCGCTTAAATCTGGCGATATCAATTCGAAACCAGAATCTGGCTTTTCGTCTGAAAAAACATGAATATTGATTTTCCCTGAATTTAAGTTGGATGAAATGATATTAAAGTTCGATTGATGTTCTTTCAGTTCTGTTTTATCAATCGCCTTCATCCATATTTTATCTTTCAAAGAATCGATCGCTTCGTTTGGTTTTCCTTCCAAAATCAATTTTCCGTTAGAGATAATGGCCATTTTTGGACATAAATCACGAACGTCTTCCACAATATGCGTCGATAGAACCACAATAATGCTTTCGCCAATTTCACTCAGCAAATTATTAAATCGGTTTCTTTCCTCCGGATCAAGTCCCGCAGTAGGTTCATCTACAATAATAATCTTCGGATTTCCTAATAAAGCCTGAGCAATTCCAAAGCGCTGACGCATACCGCCGGAAAAAGAATGAACCGCTTTATCTTTATGCTGGAGTAAATTGGTCTGCTGCAACAAATACAAAATTTGATCGTGTCGTTCCTTTTTATCGACGATTCCTTTTAAAACTGCCAGATGATCGAGCAGGCGATAAGCAGAAATTTTAGGATAAACACCAAATTCCTGTGGCAGATAACCCAGATTTTGCCTGATAAACATTGGATTTTCCAGAATATTAATTCCGTTAAATTCAATACTTCCCGATGTGGGTTCCTGCAAAGCAGCAATAGTTCGCATTAATGTCGATTTTCCGGCGCCGTTTGGGCCAAGTAAACCAAACATTCCGTTTGTAATTTCAAGCGATAAATTGTCAATCGCTTTTGTGCCGTTCTCATACGTTTTGCTGAGATTTTGGATTGATAAACTGTTCATTTTTTTTATTGATTTTGATGATTGAATTAAATTATGATTTGAAAAATTTAGGCAATAGAATGCCTGTCGGCTTCAAAAACCGATTTATTAAGAGTGAAATAAGATTTAAAAGAAAGCTATTCTGCCACGTATTCTAAAATATCACCGGGCTGGCAATCCAATATTTTACAAATAGCTTCGAGAGTATCAAACCGAATTCCTTTTGCTTTTCCAGTTTTTAGAATCGATAAATTAGCAGGTGTGATATCTAGTTTTTCTGCCAATTCTTTACTCTGCATCTTGCGTTTGGCAAGCATTACATCAACATTTACAATTATTGGCATAATTATATAAATAAGTCTTGTTCGTTCTGAAGGTTTAAACCTTGTTTAAAAATGGCGGCTAAAAAGTAAGCGAAAACACCAAGCATTCCGTGCAACAGAATAAAAAGCGAAACTTCATTATCCAGCGGAACAAAAAAGAAAGCCACAAATATTACAATAACCGGAATTAATAAATTGGATAAATAGAAACGCCTCAAATGAGAAATTCCATTCACAGTAAATAATTTAGGCTGAAAAAATACTTTAAAAACATTACTACTCAATAAAAAGAAAAGTCCGTACAAACTCAACGGCGCCAAAAAATCAAAAAGAATATAAGGCAGGTTGTAATCGCCAAGCATCAAAGGATGAGAAGTAAAAGGATAACAAATCTGAAAATACTTTCCGTTGTCCTTAAAAGTCAAAAATAATCCCGTAATTAATGTAAAAACTGAATATGCGGCCAAAAAGAAATAAACCACAGACAAAAATCGGGTAAAATAAAATAATATTTTGGATACAATATGAGTTGTCTTCATATAATGAAAAGTTAGATTGATATTGCAAATGTATAATTAATTATCGTAAAACAATAATTAATTATTAAAAAAGAAACTTTTAGATAGTTTTAGAAATATTATAAATCTATTAACATTAGAAAACAAAAGGCATCCATATAAATGAGTTAATTTTGTAGACTAGCATTTTTTTATATGAAAAACCCAATTTCAGTCTCATTATTAGACCTCGCTATCATCACTCAGGATAGCAATGCCACAGAAACATTTCAAAAAACAAAAGACATAGCGCAATTAGCAGATACTTTAGGATACAAGCGGTTTTGGCTTGCAGAACATCACAATATGGCACACGTTGCAAGTACAGCAACGGTTGTTTTAATTGGTTATGTAGCAAGTCAGACCAAAAATATCCGTGTAGGTTCTGGCGGAATTATGCTCCCGAATCATTCTCCTTTAGTAGTCGCCGAACAATTTGGAACGCTCGAAACACTTTATCCCAACCGAATCGATTTAGGTTTAGGAAGAGCGCCGGGTACAGATCAGCCAACCGCCGAAGCAATTCGAAAAGACTTTTTTGAGCAGGCACAGCGTTTTCCGCAAAACGTAAGCAAACTCCAAGAGTATTTTTCAAGCGAAAATGAAATAGGAAAAGTACGCGCATTCCCAGCTGAAGGACTAAAAGTTCCAATCTGGATTCTGGGATCAAGCATGGATAGTGCAGCTTTGGCCGCTGCCTACGGATTACCTTATGCTTTTGCCGGACACTTTGCGCCAAAACTGATGATTCAGGCATTTGAATTTTACAGAGAAAATTTCCAGCCTTCAGAATATTTAGACAAACCAAAGACAATGGCTTGTCTGAATATAATCGCAGCAGACACAAACGAAGAAGCAGAATTGTTATCTACAAGTTTGTATCAAATGTTTCTAAACTTAATTAGAAACGACCGCAAAGGTTTACAGCCGCCAGTTCCGTCACTAGATGATATCATGAACGAACAAGAACGTTTCCATGTCAATCAAATGACAGCTGGAACTTTCACAGGAAACAAAGAACAATTAATAACCGATTTGAAAAAGTTTATCAACTACGCAAGAATCGACGAACTAATGGTAACAAGCCCAATCTTCGATCATCAGGCAAAACTAAAAAGCATTCAAATCACTAAAGAAGCTATCGACAGCTTAAATGATAGTATACATATATAAGTATACATATATATAAGAGTAGATTTCATTATCACAACCCGACAAGTTTTCAAAACCTGTCGGGTTTGTTTTTTATACATATATATATATGTATATATAATCATGAAATCATAATTACGTTCCAATTTTCCATAGAGATGCACAGCAGTGCGTCTATGTCACGTGTAAAATACAGCGCGTCGATACAGAAAATCCAATTCACGAAGACTATAATATATAGGAATGTCCAGCTGAGCGGAGACGGAGCCCTTTTAAGTTTGAAATTTAATTAATGAGCTAATCCCGCTATCCGTTCCAATCTTTTTGCGGCGAACCCCGCCACAAAAAGGATTTCCACTACTATCGGGGCTAGGACATCGGTTTTCAAAGAAAATTTGCGAAGGAAAAGACATTTCCAAAAGAAAAAACAAAGAAAAAATAAAGACTTATTGCCTCACGGACTCTGCGAGATTAAAAAAAATAGAGCAAAAACGAGACTCTGGGTCTTAGTGACTTCGCGGCAGAACTAGACAAAACAGGCTAAAAAACCAAATAACCCCAAAAGGACGAAAAAAACTTTGCATTGTAAAAAACGTAAAACCAGCGAGTTACAAAAAAGATTGAAATTATATAAAAAAAAGTCTTGCAGATGTAAATAAAGAGTGTACTTTTGCACCCGCAACAGCGATAAACGTTCACTGAAATACCGGCAGGCAGTTAAGATTTGAAGAAAATTTATTTTCAAAAAAAGATTAAAAAAAGCTTGCGGGAAAAGAAAGAAAGTTTTAAGTTTGCACCCCGCAAAACACGGAAAGTTCATTGATAGATTGGTAATGTTTGAGAGGAAAAAAGAAAAGAAATTTTCTTTAAAAAAACTTCAAAAAACATTTGCCGGTTAGAAATAAGTTTTCTACTTTTGCACCCGCTTTGAAACACAAGCGAAGACAAAAAGAAATACACGTTCGTAGACATATTGAATTGACAGCCGTTTTAACAGAGATGTTAAAAC
>NZ_JALKAC010000009.1 GCF_024171645.1 Flavobacterium sp. HSC-32F16
TAGAGGAAAGAAGATAGAGGAAAGAAGATAGAGGAAAGAAGATAGAGGAAAGAAGATAGAGGAAAGAAGATAGAGGAAAGAAGATAGAGGAAAGAGGAAAGAATAAAGATAAAAGAAAATAGAGAAAAGAATAAAGATAAGATCAAATTTAATTTTAGAGAATAGTTATTAAAATTGATTTTGACATTGATATTGAAAGTTATGAAGTTAGATATATTAGCCTTTGGCGCGCATCCGGATGATGTAGAATTGGGTTGTGCTGGGACCATTTTAAAAGAAGTTTCCCTTGGGAAAAAAGTAGGTATTGTTGATTTAACCCGCGGCGAATTAGGAACGCGTGGAACGGCCGAAACCAGAGATCAGGAAGCAAAAGACGCTGCAAAGATTTTAGGTGTTTTAGTTCGCGAAAATTTAGGCTTGCGCGATGGTTTTTTTGTGAATGATGAAAAACATCAATTAGAAGTCATAAAAATGATTAGAAAGTATAAACCGGAAATTGTATTGTGCAATGCAGTTGATGATCGCCATATTGATCACGGAAAAGGAAGTAAATTAGTTTCTGATGCTTGTTTTCTATCTGGTTTGATGAAAATTGAAACTTCGATTGACGGAGAGAAACAAGAGCCATGGAGACCAAAAGTGGTATATCATTATATTCAGTGGAAAAATCTTACTCCAGATTTTGTAGTAGATATTACTGGTTTTGAAGAAAAGAAAATAGAAGCTGTAATGGCTTATAAAACGCAATTTTATGATCCAAATTCAAAAGAACCTGCAACGCCAATTACGAGTAAAAACTTCTTTGAGAGTTTAAATTATCGTGCGCAGGACTTAGGAAGGTTAGTTGGGAAAGATTTTGCCGAAGGTTTTACCGTTGAAAGATGTTTGGCAGTCAATAGCTTACAGGATTTGATGTAATTTTTATGAAAATTTTTCGTTTTTTTCTTTGTAGAACTGAACCTTTGTTCTATATTTGCACTCGCTAAGCAAAAATGGTGGTTGTAGCTCAGCTGGTTAGAGTAGCGGTTTGTGGTGCCGCGGGTCGCCGGTTCGAACCCGGTCAGCCACCCAGATTTAAAGCCTTGAAGAAATTCAAGGCTTTTTTTGTGCGTTTATTTTTTTGCCTCTTTTTTTTAAACCATATAAGTTATATAAGGTCAATTTAGATTTAGGCTTGAATGCTGTAATTATTAAGTTTAAAAAATACTTATTGTATTTTATATATGATCTAATTAATTTTCATTAAAACAATCAAAAAGCAAATCTAAAATGACCTTATATAACTTATATGGTTCAATAAAAAACAAAAAAAAGCATGACGGTTAAATCATGCTTTTAGCGGTTATTATATTTGGTTTATGTATTATCAAATTTCATCGAAAGTGGTGCCTTGCTTAATATCTCCTGATTTAAAACCTTTTTTAAACCAGTACATTCTCTGTTCAGAAGTTCCGTGTGTAAAGGAATCGGGAACAATTTGTCCTTGCATTTTACTTTGAATAGCATCGTCACCCACTGCATTTGCTGCGCTTAAAGCTTCTTCGATATCGCCTTCATCTAAATTTTCCTGATTGTAATGCGCCCATACACCCGCATAAAAATCGGCTTGTAATTCCAGGGCAACTGAAAGTTTATTGGCATCTGCCTGGCTTTTGCCTTCCTGTTCACGATGCATTTTGGCAGAAGTGCCCAAAAGCGTCTGCACATGATGTCCAATTTCGTGTGCTATTACGTATGCAATTGCAAAATCACCGCCTTTAGCACCAAATTTTGTTTTAAGTTCTTCAAAGAAACCTAAATCCATGTATACTTTTTGATCTGCGGGACAATAAAAAGGTCCTGATGCAGATGAAGCACCACCGCAGGAAGTTTGAACAGAGCCTCTAAAAAGAACCAATTTTGGGTTTTTATATGTCATTCCATGTTCAGTAAATATTTTTCCCCAAATGTCTTCATTATCGGCCAGAATAACTTTTACAAATTGTCCCATTTCCTCATCTTCTTTACTTAATGGAGTTGCGGCTTCAGTTTGTGTTTGTCCTCCGCCTTGTAATTGCTCCAGAACAGGAGTAATAAGCTGGGCATTTTCACCGCCAAAAACATTTACCAGTAAAATAATGATACCAATAATACCTCCTCCAACGGCAACTTTTCCGCCGGAAATCGATCTTCGGTCTTCAACATTATCACTTTGTCTTCTGCCTTGCCATTTCATAGTAAATTGTTTTTAAGCTTTTTGCGTTTTTTCTTGTACGAATTTATATAATTTTTGGGAAAAACGTATGATTTAGCAGTAATTAGTTTCAATTATTTTAACCACTTTTCTAAAGTTTCCTCTACTGTTCCTTTCATAATTGGTTTTGAAATATAATCGTCCATTCCGGCAGAGATGCATTTATTTCGTTCTTCTTTTTCAGCGCCTGCGGTTACCGCAATGATAGGTATATTTTTACCGCTGATAGTATTTCTAATAGCTTTTGTGGTTTCGTAGCCATTCATAATTGGCATTTGAATATCCATAAAAACAAGATTGGGGTTAATACTTTCAAACTGTTTTACCGCTTCATAGCCATTTTCACACTCAAAAATAAAAGCATTTTGATATAAGTTTTTTACAATTGTTTTTAAAAGCAGCATATTAACCTTATTATCTTCAACAATTAAAAAACGAATATTTTTGTTGTTGGCGCCATTTTTATCAATTTGAGATTTTAAACTGATGCTTTTAAGTTCGTTATTGTATTTTTCATTTATACTCTGGTTGCTGGTTTTTAAATTTAAGTCAAAGAAAAAGTTACTTCCCTCACCAATTTTGCTTTCCAGTTGTAATCGGCTTTCCATTAAAGCCAAGAGCTGATTTGAGATCGTTAATCCTAAACCCGTTCCGCCAAACTTTCTCGTTGTAGAACTATCTGCCTGTGAAAAAGCTTTAAAAATCTTCTTTTGGTTTTTCTCCATGATTCCAATTCCGGTATCAATTACAGAAAAACGTATCGAGCAAAAATTGTTTTTTGTTTTAGATAAAACTGAAACATTCAGTTTTATGGATCCCTCATTAGTAAATTTTACCGCGTTTGAAAGCAGATTTATCAAAATTTGTTTAATTCTAACAATATCTGTCCAAATATATTTAGGTACATCCTGATCTACATTGAGTTCTAATTGCAGACTTTTTTGATTAGATTCAAAAACAATCAAATCAAAAACCTGGCCCAATACTTTTTTGATGTCATATAAATCAATAAAAAGTTCCAGCTTTCCAGCTTCAATTTTAGAAAAATCCAGAATATCATTTATAATTTCCAACAATGAATGAGCCGATTGATTAATTGTTGTCATGTATTTTTCCTGAATCTCTTCAAGTTCGGTTTTCATCAATAAATGGGTAAAACCAATAATACCGTTTAGCGGAGTTCTGATTTCATGCGACATATTGGCCAGAAAATCAGATTTTGATTTATTCGCTGCTTCTGCTAATTGTTTGGCTTTAATAGCATCTTCAGTTTCTTTTTTATTGGTGATATCAAAATAAATACCACCCACAAATTCAATTTCGTCGCCTTTTTTTATTACGTCACCAAATTCTTCAACCCAAATATATTCGCCGGTTTTTCGCTTAATTCGGTAAATATTATGCAAAGGCATTCCATTTTGAAGATTATCGATCTGATTGTTAATTACTTCATCGCGATCGTCATGATGTATAAGAGATAGAAAGGATAGATTATTTTCTATAAATTCTACTTTAGAATATCCTGTAAGATTTTGAATTTCATCATTTAAAAAGATCTTGGTAGAAAAAGCATCAAATTTTGATAAATAAACGGTTCCCGGAATATTGTTTGCGATTAATTTGAACTTTTCTTCGCTTTCAATAATTTTAGATTCGTTACGATTTCTTTCTAAAGCCGATGAAATATTATTGGCTAAAACCTGAAAAATATAGATTTCTTCTTCAGACCATTTTCTTTCAGTGCTGCAGTCATCAAAACCAATAAATCCGGTAAAAATATCATTGATATAAAGCGGAAGAACTAAAATAGACTTGATTTCATTGTTGATTAATAATTGTTTAAAAAACGAATCTTCGAGTTTTCGGGTAAAAGTATTTACGATACGTTTGTTTTTTGCAGCCTCAAAAATTTCTTTTAAATTGTCTTCGGTCATATGGCGCAGCGGTGTTATTTGATGCGCAATTCCTTGTCTTGACCATTTGTATTTTTGAGTTACGGTATTGGTTGAAAAGTCCCTTTCGTAATAAAACATATGATCTGCTTTTGAAGCTTTTCCAATTAAATCATACGTTTCCTGAAACATCTGCTGTGTCGATTTACTAAGCAAAAATTTCTCGGTACAAAGGGAAAGTGCCGATAAAAGCTGACTTTTAAATTCTAATCTACGTTCGGTTTCTAAACGCATCTGCATTGAGATTGCGAGCGAAATAACGTCAGAAATAGTTCGGGCATAATTAATGTCTTCGTTGTCCCAGTCCCTCTGTTCCTCTGTGCTTTCAAAACAAACCACGCCGGCCAATTGTCCGCTTAAGAAAATGGGAACATCCAGCATCGACTTTATGTGATTTTTTGTGAAATAAAGTTTTTGAAATTCAGACGTTTCTAATTTATTAAAAACATCCGGAGCATTTATTATGGCTTTGTTTTTTAAGGTTTCAAAATAGATTGGATAGGATTCTTTATCTAAAATATTTTTATCAGTCAGGTTTTGATTATCAATGCTGTAAAGGTTTTTACAGGTAATTAAATCTTTGTAGTATTTCCAAAAACTCACCCTGTTTGATTTACTGACAGTCGAAGCTTCTCTGATAATATAATCGATAACTGTATTTAAGTTATCGTAAGTGCTAAAATCTGTGGTTGATAGTTTTTTGGTGGAATTGTTGTAGGCTTCAATTTTTTCCAGACGCCTTTTTTTCTCGTTTTCAGCATTTTTGATTTCGGTTATATCTCTTGCTATACCTGCAAAACCAATAGTCTGTCCTAAATCATTTTTACGAATAATAATCTTTTGAGAAATCCATAATTCAAGCCCGTTTTTCTTTAAAATAGGAAGTTCAATTATAGGAAATTTATATCCGTTGTTTTCAAAATTCTCATAAAAATCAACGGCACTCATGGAATAAGTTTCATGAATAAAATTGGAGTAATGTTTTCCAACAATTTCATTTTCTGAATAGCCTAAAACAGAATAGGCAAATTCATTTATAAAAGTAAAATGACCATCGGCATCCACCTCAAAAATAATATCAGTTGCAGTTTGGATTAGGTTTTTATATTGATCCTGAACTAGAACCTGTTCTGTAACATCCTGGCCAATGCTGATAATTAAATCATCAGAAAATTTTTTATCTTTCCATTGTATGTATTTATATTCTCCGTTTTTGGTCTTTAATTTCCGAGTATAAATTTTATTTTCATGATGGTGTATTGGGTGAAGATTGGCAGTGTATTTTTCGCCTTTGGTAAGTTTCCAGAAATTTAATCCCATAACTTCTTCAGGATAATATCCCAAGATAGAGTTGATGGTTTCACTGCAAAATAAAACCTCACCTTTTTGGTCTGTTGCAATTGTTAAAGAATTTCCTTTATGCACAATCTCATTTGCAAATCTAAAATTGTCTCTGTTGTTTAATAAAACTGCATATTTGACCTGATTTATAATGAATATTAAAATGCAGAAATTAATTAATAAGATGGATGATTTTAGTGGAATTAATTGAAATGTAACCGTTAAAAATAAAAAGCCAAACATGATTGCTACAAAAAGCCAATACACTTTTATTGGTTTTAAAATATTATAAGAGAAGAAAAATGAGATTAAAAAAACAATTACCGGAACTACGTCTTTAGTAAAAGTGACAATGTTATAGCTCACATAAGCCATATAGAGAAAAAAACAAAAAATGAATATTTTCTGAATTCTGTCCCGAAGCCATTTAACTTTATCAGTTATGAGGTAGCTTAGAAGTACCGAAAAACCAATTGAAACGTTTATAATCAGTAAACTTTTTGGTCTTATTTTAAAAATTTCATTTATAATTTCGATTACAATTACTGCAATTCCAAAGAATAAAATATAAAGCTGATATTCTCTTCCCGCCGTATCGGTTTCTTTCTTTTTTTCTATGAAATTTCCAATTTTGGCTTTAATTCTAAAAAATTGATAGACTAACAAAGATAAAAATCCCAACAGTGAAAAGCCTAGAAGGATAAGTTTAGGATTGTTATAGAAGATAATATCTGAGTTGAAAACGTACCAGTTTGTCATAATTGATTTCAGGGTATTGCCATAACCGGCAATTCCTGAAACCAATAAATTGAAAAAACTATAGTTTTCTCCCATAAATTTTGGGGATGTTTTTGGTTTAGTAAATGGTATTTGTAAAAAAAAAATCCTGACAAGAGTAGGTTAAGCTCTTATTTATTCTGGAATTTTTAGTTTATTCTAAATCCGATCTTCCAATTGAATCTATTGAATCCTTCTTTTCTTCTTCATTAAAAATAGAGAAATAAGCTGCGTAAGTTATGGATGTATTAAAAACGGCTGTAAAAATTATTCCAATACAGCAGCCTACAAGTCCTACTAATGATCCAAGAAAACCTACGATAAACAGTAAGAATATCGTAACTGGATTTTTACTCACTAAAATTAAACTTGATTTTATAGCATCTATAGCATTTAAGTTTCCAAAAATGATCAGCGGAATTGTGAAAAAAGTGAAAAAATTAACGAATAATGACACGCCTGTTCCTAAATAACCAAAACCTAAACTTTCAGTAAAATAAGAGATTCCATTTGTTGCAAGTCCTATAATAAAAGCAACCGAAAACAATTGAAGGAAATAAGGCGAGCTGTAATAGGTGAAGATTGTCGAAACATTAAAAGTTTCATCTTTATCTGCACAATCGGCCATTTTTAAAAATCCTGCGCCAAGCGGAGCAAATATCGCTGTAACCGCCGCAAAAGAAACCGCAGTGATTATCTGCTGTACATAACTTAGGTTTTCAATTTTAAAATTTTCTATAAAACTCTCAGAAAAACTCTGCACGCCATAAAAAGCAACCGCCAGCCCCATAATTACAGATACAACCACAACCGAAAAGACCAGAATTATAAGTCCGGAGTATAAGGCGATTTTTTTGTAATTCTCAACAGCGTAATTAAATACAGTAGAAAAGTCTATCGAATAGCCATCTTTTTTGATGTCTTCAATTTGGTCAAGTGTAGATTTCATTTTAAAGGTAAAGTTGTTTTATATTTTACGTTTTACTATATTAATTGCTTGACGTAAATATAATATTTTTAATCAATTCCGTATAAAAATCTAGAAAACATTACGAAATTGTTTTCGAATCTTAAATCCAGTCTAAAATTCGTTTAATTGAAACCAGTTTGTCTTTGTAAGGAGCGTATCTCATTGGTAAATCGAGCCAGTTTCCTTTTTTAACTATTGCTTTATGATGAGAAAAAGTATCAAAGCTCATCTGACCGTGATAAGCTCCAATACCGCTGTGCCCAACACCGCCAAAAGGCAGTCTTTTATTAGAAAAATGAACAACTGTGTCGTTTATACAACCACCTCCAAAAGAGTAATTTGCGATTAATTTTTTAGTAAAAGATTTATTTTCGCTAAAAATATAAAATGCGAGAGGTTTTTCGTACTTACTGATGATGTTATGAATTTCTGCTTCGGTTTCGTAAGTTAGAATTGGCAAAATCGGGCCAAAAATTTCTTCCTTCATTACGGGGCTGTCTAAACTTGGTTCTTCGATTAAAGTAGGTGAAATGTATAGTTTATCATGATTGGTTTCTCCTCCAAAAATTACTTTTTCGCGCTCAATCATCTGATCTAAGCGCACCCAGTTTTTAGTATTAATAATTCGGGCAAAATCAGGCGATTTGTCCATTTTTTTGCCATAAGCATTGACGATTTCTTCCATCAGAAAAGAAATGAAATTGACTTTCATATTCTTCTGAATCAAAATGTAATCAGGAGCAATGCAGGTTTGGCCGGCGTTTATGAATTTTCCCCACACAATTCGTTTTGCTGCTAATTTTAAATTGGCAGTTTCATCGACCACACAAGGGTTTTTTCCGCCCAATTCTAAGGTAACCGGAGTCAGGTTTTCGGCAGCAGCTTTTGCTATGATTTTTCCAACGGAAACACTTCCGGTAAAAAAAATATAATCCCAGCGTTCTGCCAATAATTTGTTTGAAACTTCAACACCGCCTTCAAAAACTTCTACATGACTGATGTGGAATGTTTTTTCGATTAATTTGGCAATGATAGAAGAGGTGTGAGGTGTAAGTTCTGAAGGTTTTAAAACTACTCGGTTTCCGGCAGCAACAGCAGCAATAAGCGGACACAAAGCGAGCTGAAAGGGATAATTCCAGGGAGCAATTACTAAAACATTTCCGTATGGTTCTTTATAAATATAATCTGCAGAAGGAAAGTTTAAAAGAGAGGGGACAACGCGTTTTGGTTTAGCCCAGGAACTAATGTTTTTAATAGTATCTTTTAGTTCCGAAATAACATAATTAGTTTCGGTTAAAACAGCTTCAAATTCAGGTTTTTTGAAGTCATCATACAAAGCTTTTACAATCAGATCTTCATTTTTCTGAATGTTATATAATAACTTTTTCAGAGTTTCTTTTCGGTAACCAATATCGTTTTTGAAGTCCATTTTGTGATCAGCTTGTTTTTTAGGATATGCAAGTTAATCGATAAAAATTAAAAAATTAACAATTTAATCATAAAATCATACTGCATTCCAAATCGTTTCATCCGGAACCGGGGCAATAATTGTAATGTTTTCTTTTGTAACCGGATGAATAAAAAACAGTTTTCTGGCATGAAGATGAATGCCTCCATCAGGATTGCTTCGGTCAGCTCCATATTTTAAATCTCCTTTTATTGGAGAACCAATTGCTGAGAATTGTGCTCTAATTTGATGATGACGTCCTGTATGAAGATTGATTTCAAGAGCCGTATAATTTTGAAGTTCTTTGATGATTTTATAATCCAGACTTGCCAGTTTACTCTCAGGAACTTCTTTTAAATGTGCTTTTGAAGTATTGTTTTTCTCGTTTCTTTTTAAATAATGAACCAATTTTGCAGCAGCTTCAACAGGTTTATTTTTTACAACTGCCCAATACGTTTTTTTAGTTTCACGATTGCTGAACAATTCGTTCATTCGTGATAATGCTTTACTCGTTCTCGCAAAAACCACAATTCCGGTTGTAGGGCGGTCTAAACGATGAATTACACCCAGAAAAACATCACCAGGTTTATTGTATTTGTCTTTTATGTATTCCTTTACAACATCAGATAAAGGTTTGTCCCCTGTTTTATCGCCTTGCACAATATCACCAACGCGTTTGTTAACTACAATAATGTGATTGTCTTCATGAAGAATTTGGAGATTGTTTTTATCTGAAATAATTTTCATTTGAAAATATAAAATTTTAGTGTAATAATTTGGCTAAAGCCCAATATACAGGCTTAAAAAATATACCTCCAGCTAAAGCTGGAGGCAATTATTTTTTGAATTTTAAAAAAAGCCTTTGAACCTTTGTTGCTTTGAATCTTTGTGCCTAAAAAACTTAGCATCTCAGAACCTTAGCGACTTAGTGTCTTAAAAAACTAATACTGTTCATTAGCATTTGGGAAATCGCTAGACTTAACATCAGCAGCATATTGACCAATTGCTTGAGTCATTTCTTCGTATAAGTTTAAGTAACGACGCAAGAAACGGGGGCTAAATTCATTATTCATTCCTAACATATCATGAATAACTAAAACCTGTCCGTCAACGCCGCCGCCTGCACCAATTCCGATAACAGGAATTGAAATACTTTTGGCTACTTTTTCAGCTAAATCAGCAGGAATTTTCTCAAGGACAACTCCAAAACAGCCTATTTTTTCAAGCATTTTGGCATCTTCAATTAATTTTTCAGCTTCTTGTTCTTCTTTTGCACGAACGCTGTAAGTTCCAAATTTATAAATAGACTGAGGTGTTAAGCCTAAATGTCCCATAACTGGAATTCCTGCGTTTAATATTTTTTTGATAGATTCTTTAATTTCTTTTCCGCCTTCTAATTTTACAGCGTGCCCGCCGCTTTCTTTCATGATTCTGATAGCAGAGCGCAGCGCTTCTTTAGGATCTGACTGGTAACTTCCAAAAGGCAGATCCACCACAACTAAACCTCTTTCTACAGCACGAACTACAGATGAAGCATGATAAATCATTTGGTCTAAAGTTATTGGCAGAGTGGTTTCATGGCCAGCCATAACATTTGAAGCAGAATCTCCAACTAAAATCACATCGACTCCTGCGGTATCGACAATTTTAGCCATTGTGTAATCATACGCGGTAAGCATAGAGATTTTTTCTCCGTTGCTTTTCATTTCAATTAATGACTTTGTTGTGATTCTTTTATAATCTTTTTTTGCTACTGACATTTTAATTTTTTTTGATAATGTAAAAGTATGAATAATTGTAAAAGGGGAATCAGCAATAAAAGAATATTTCGACAGAAAATAGCTTCCCATCTTTAAATACAATTCTAAATTGACTGTCTTCCATTATGATAGAATAATTATGCGGTGATTTCAATGAAGCTTCGATATACGTTCCATATTTTTCAATGAAAGCTTTTTCGGACGTAGAATTGTCTAAAAAATCATTTGTGTTTAATATGAATTTATAATTTGGGCTCACATAAACTTTAATAACTTCAGCCTTATTTTTCTTTTCATCTACAGAAATTTCCAAATTGGGATAGTAATAAAATAAATCGCTTAAATAAAGACCGCACTCATCACTTATTTTTACTTTTTTATCCGGATCTCCGTAAAATTTCAATAATTGCTTTTGGGTAAAATTCGGCATCGGTGTATCGGTCTTGATATCGCCCAATAAGAATCCAATTTTTCTGGTAAAAGCAATAATTTGTTCCGATAGTTTATGCTTCGCTAAGCCTTTGGCCAAAGCCATATTCATTTCGGTTTCACTAATTAATTTTGGATCATTAATCTGTTTAACTACTTCGTAATATCTTTGATATGCCGGTTCTAGTTTAGCATATTCGCTGTTCCATGCCAGTTCTACAATTCTTTCGCTGACTGTTTTACGATCAGAAACCGCATTTACATCAAGCTTATCAAAATCTTTAAGCAAGGATTCAAAGCTGGGTCTTAAACCAATAAATTTTCTTAGTGTATATCTCGCATATTCCTCGTCGAAATTACCATTTATATTTACCCATTCATCTTGATTTACAGGAAGATAATCTACAGCAACGGGATCTCCGGTAAAAAGAATTTCTTTAATTTTTGAGTTTTTATCCGGCAATGCTCTGGCTTTTAATCCAGCAACAAGAACAAACAAATGATTACCGCCATAATACGCATCACCGCCTTCTAAAATAGGGTTTTCAGTATCTTTAATTTTAACATCTTTTGCATTTAATCTTGTTGTAACAAAACTCTCCTGAACATATCCCTCATTAAAATTATCTGCCTGAACTTTATACCACCCGTTTTGGCTTCCAGATAACAATCGGATTTCTGCACCGTATTTAAAATAGCCTAAAAAAGAAGCTGATGAACTTGCAGAAGTATAAAGACGCGTATCTGAATTAAGAAAATAACGTTCCTGAGAATGCAATAAAACAGAGCAGCAGAATGCAATTAAAAAGTAGATTTTTTTCATGAAGTGTTTGTTTTTGTCTGCCGCGAATTTCACGATTACAGTAATTGTTTTTACCAATCAGTATAGAAATTAGTGTAAATCCTGAAATTCGCGGCAGTTTTATTCTTAGCAATCTGCCATGTTTACCGCAACGGCAAGACCTCCTTCTGAAGTTTCTTTGTATTTTGAATTCATATCTTTTGCTGTCTGCCACATGGTGTTGATCACTTTATCTAAGGGTACTTTTGCATTTTTAGAATCTGTTTCAAGAGCCAGTTCGGCCGCATTTATAGCTTTTATGGCACCCATTGTATTTCTTTCGATACAGGGAATCTGAACCAAACCGCCAATTGGGTCACAAGTTAAACCCAAATGATGTTCCATTGCAATTTCGGCCGCCATTAAAACCTGAGCAGGAGAACCGCCCATTAGTTCGCAAAGCGCCGCTGCAGCCATCGATGACGAAACACCAATTTCGGCCTGACAACCTCCCATTGCAGCAGAGATTGTAGAGCCTTTTTTAAAGATACTGCCTATTTCTCCCGCAACCATCAAAAATTGTTTTATTTCTTTTTCGCCGGCATTATGGTTTTCAATTACCATGTAATACATTAAAACGGCCGGAATAACGCCTGCACTTCCGTTCGTAGGCGCCGTAACAACACGGCCTAAAGAAGCATTTACTTCATTTACAGCAAGAGCAAAACAGCTTACCCATTTTAAAATCTGGCGAAATTTAACTTCGGTTTTTCTAATTTCTTCCAGCCACGATTGCGGATCTGTGTAGTTTGATAAACCAATTAAATTTTGATGCATATCAAAAGCTCTTCTGCGAACGTGTAAGCCGCCCGGAAGAATTCCTCCGGTATGACAGCCAATGTACATACATTCCAGCATTGTATTCCAAATACGCATTAATTCTGAATGAATTTCTTCTTCAGAGCGCATTGATTTTTCATTTTCATACACAATTTCCGAAATAGATTTGTTTTCAGAAAGCGTATAGTTTAAAAGCTCAACCGCATTTTGAATTGGGAACGGAAAAGCACATTTTATAACTTCTTTTATTTTGGCATTTTCGCGTTCTTCTTTTACCACAAAACCACCGCCGATAGAATAAAATGTAGATTCATATTCAGAATCATCATTTTTATAAGCCGTAAATTTTAATCCGTTAGCATGGAAAGGAAGAAAATCTTTATTGAAAACGATATCCTGAAGAAAATAAAAAGGAATTTTATATTCGTTTGAAAGATTAATCTCGTTTGTGTCTTCAATAGTTTTGATGATTCCTGCAATATTCTCAACCGGAATATATTCAGGATCCTGTCCGCTTAAACCAAGCATGACAGACAAATCAGTTGCGTGACCTTTTCCGGTTAAGGAAAGTGAACCATATAAATCGACTTTTACTCGTTTAATCTGGTCTAAAATCGACTCACTTTTTAATTCTTCCAGAAAGCGTTCAGCAGCTCTCCAAGGACCCAAAGTATGTGAGCTTGAAGGGCCAACGCCAATTTTAAGCATATCAAAAACAGAGATACATTCTTCCATTGTTCAATTTTTGTTAAGACAAAGATAATTGAATAATGCAATGATAGTTTAGTTTCAATTATTAATCTTGCATATTTGTTAAAAAATATATTAAATTTTAATAATTCGGCAACGAAATAAATTTAATTGTTTAATATGCGCTTTTCGTATAAAGTTTGCGTTTTTTAGGTATTTTTGTAAGGATGCAAATGGTTAAATCTGTAATTTCTTTAGGTTCTTTAGACTTGCTGTTTGTATCAACTCCAAGGATTTCGTTTTAATGCCGTTACCGTACTTTTACGAAAAATTTAGAATACTACAAGAAGATTAAAATTACATTATGATAGAATTTTTCAAGCATTTTTTACAGGAAT
The DNA here is from genome assembly GCF_024171645.1 of Flavobacterium sp. HSC-32F16. Taxonomy (GTDB): domain Bacteria; phylum Bacteroidota; class Bacteroidia; order Flavobacteriales; family Flavobacteriaceae; genus Flavobacterium. Next base: position 13,619 of record NZ_JALKAC010000009.1, read on the forward strand.
TCGAACTGCCTCTTAACAACCCAGTATTGATTTTTTCATTAATACTTTTCATTATTCTGCTGTCGCCTATTTTATTAAAAAAAATAAATATTCCCGGAATCATTGGTTTAATTATTTCTGGAGTTATAATAGGACCTCACGGATTGAATATATTGGCAAAAAATTCTGCGGTTGATTTATTCTCGACAATAGGACTTTTGTATATCATGTTTATTGCAGGTCTAGAATTGGATATGAATGAATTTAAAGCCAATAGAAACAAGAGTTTATTATTTGGTTTTTTTACCTTCATTTTACCGCTTTCAATAGGTTTTCCGGTTTGTTTTTATTTGCTGAAATACGATTTTAACGCCAGTTTTTTAACGGCAAGTATGTTTGCAACACACACATTAGTGGCATACCCAATTGTGAGCAAACTGGGAATTGCAAAAAATCAGGCTGTTGCCATTACAGTTGGAGGAACGATTTTGACCGATACTGCTGTTTTGATTATTCTGGCCGTAATTATGGGAAGTGCTCAAGGAAGTCTAAATCAGGCATTTTGGATCAAATTGGGGGTTTCATTGGCGATTTTCTCTGCTATTATGTTTTTGGTTATTCCAAGAATTGCCAAATGGTTTTTTAAGAAATTAGAAAGTGAAAAACACGCCCATTATATTTTTGTTTTGTCTGTCGTTTTCTTCGCGGCGTTTTTGGCTGAAGTAGCTGGAGTAGAACCTATTATAGGAGCTTTCGTTGCCGGTTTGGCGTTGAATCCTTTAATTCCGCATTCGTCAGCTTTGATGAATCGAATTGAGTTTATTGGAAATGCTCTATTTATTCCGTTTTTCCTGATTTCGGTTGGAATGCTGGTTGATATCAGTGTAATTTTAAGCGGGCCTACAGCTTTAATTGTAGCCGGAACTTTGAGTGTTGTAGCTATTTTTGGAAAATGGATTGCCGCATTTTTTACTCAAATCGTTTTTAAATATACCAAAACTGAAAGACAGCTTATTTTCGGATTGAGCAGTGCGCACGCAGCTGCAACTCTGGCTGTAATTTTAGTAGGTTTTAAAGCTAAAATTCTGGATGAAAATATCTTAAACGGAACTATTATATTAATTCTGATAACTTGTATTGTGGCTTCTTTTGCAACTGAAAAGGCTGCGAAAAAAATTGCCATCTGCGAAGAAGAAGTTTCGCATGAAAATGCTGATAAAGATCAAATTTTAGACGAACATATTTTGATCCCTCTGGCAAAAACTTCGGCCACAGCCAGCTTATTAGATTTTGCACTTTTAATTAAAGATAAAAAATCATCAAATCCGGTTACGCTTTTAACAATTGTACCGAATAACGATCAGGCCGAAAAAAACATTTTAAAGTATAGAAAAGCAGTTGATAAATTTGTAATTCAGGGTTCAGCTTCTGAAGTAAAAATAAATACAATTGCCAGAATCGATCATAATCCTGCAAGTGGAATTGCTAGAACTTCCAAAGAAATTATGTCGGATATTGTGATTGTGGGCTGGCCTAGAAAAACGGGTTTTCTTGATAAAATCTTTGGAGAAAATGTAGATTCGATTATCAACAATATCGATAAAAGTTTGTTTATCTGCCGATTTCAGAAGAATTTTATAGAAGAAAAAAGACTGGTATTTGTTTGCCCGCCATTTTCAGAAAGAGGAGTTGGTTTTCAGCTTTTATTGCAAAAAATCAGCAGATTATCTCAGGAATTAAGTATTCCAATTGTAATTTATGCCGAATATAAAACGCATCAGACCATTCAGCAGATTGCCAATAATCTTCGACTAAATGCTAAATTAGGATTTAAAAGTGTATTGGAATGGGATGATTTCGAGTCTATTTCAGATGAAATTCGCCCGACTGATTTAATTGTTTTCAATTTATCCCGAAAAGGTTCGGTTTCTTATCATTCTATTTTTGACAGACTTCCTCATAAATTTGAAAAATTCTTCAACGATAATAATATCATTTTGGTTTATCCGCAAGACGATCGAAAAGAAAGTGCTATGGATGCCTATGAAGATTTTACTGCTACGCCATTAACCAAAAGTCTGGAGGCAATTGAGCAGATTAGCCGTGGTTTAGGAAGTATTTTGAAAAAAAGCTAGAATAAATAATTATCTGCATTATATAAATGACACCAAAGTTTTCGTTACTAGTATTGACATTTTTAACTTTTGCAGCAACTGCACAAAACAAAATGAAAAAAGCCGAAGAACTTATTGATAAAACAGATCCGGGCTGGACTCTGGTTGAAGATTGGATTAAAACCGCAAAAAATAAAGTTGAGATTTTACCGACTGACGCATCAAAAGCAAAAGAAGCATTATACAAAACTCAGGTTACAACCCGATCGCCAATGGGAGCAATTGTTTTTAATACCGGCGGTCTTTTGATCGATGATGGATGGATTAGGATTTTGGGTTCAGGAAATTCAAAATTTGACCGCACGCTTCCAGATTGGAACAAAGGAAAATCATTTAATGAATTTGGCGAAGCCCCAGCGTTTTTATTAGTTGCCGATGATGCTATTGGTGGTTTTTATTTTTTAAACGGCGGCGGATTAGGAACTGACATTGGAAAGATGTATTATTTTTCTCCTGATAATCTCGAATTTGAGCAGCTTGATATTACATATTCTGAATTTTTAGGATTTTGCTTTAATAATGATCTCGATAAGTTTTATGAAGGCAACAGATGGAACGGATGGAGAGAAGAAGTCTCAAAATTAAAAGGTGATGAAGTGTTTAACTTCTATCCTTTTCTATGGACAGCCGAAGGAAGTGATATTAACAAAAGCTCTAGAAAAATAATTCCGGTTCAGGAACAATACAGTTTAAATTTGGATTTACGGAAGCAGCTTGGTTTTGATAAATAATTTCAAAAGACAATAAAACATGAATCATAATATCAAATCAATTCGGCCTTTTATTGGCGCCGAAAATTTTGAAGTTTCAAGATCTTTTTATCGAGATTTAGGGTTTGAAGAAGTAGTTTTAGAATCTAATTTTTCGGTTTTTAAATCAGGAGAAATGGCTTTTTATCTACAAGATTATTATGATAAAAGCTGGATTGAAAATACGATGATTTTCCTTGAAGTTGATGACGCAGATCGTTATTACAAAGAACTTGCAGTATTGAACTTAACAGAAAAATACGGTGTTAAATTAACACCAACAAGATATTTAGATTGGGGAAGCGAATGTTTTCTACACGATCCGTCAGGAGTTTTATGGCATTTTGGGACGTTTAAAAAATAAGTTTACCGCGAATTGCCTGAATTTCCACGAATGGGAAATAAAAATTAGTGAAAATTCGAGCAATTCGCAGCAAAAAAATCACAACTCAAAATCGTTCAAAAGAATTGTATTTTTCTCTCTTTGATACCAATCATTAAAAACTAATTCTAATTTTTCAGCATTAAACTCTCCAAAGTTATAATCCCGAAATTGTTCCACAACTTCAATTAATTTTTGAGGATTTTGAAGTTTTTCCCTAAAACGCATTACGGTTGAATGAGCCGTAGAAATTGAATAACGACTGTCGATACTTTGTTCTAAAGTCGAATTTTTAAAGTTTTCACGTAGATTATTTCTTAAATTATTCAGAGTTTCATCAGAAGGAAACCCCTGAATCATAATGGCCGAATTTGAAGCTGTTACGCCTCGAAAATCAATTTTAACTTTATCTAAATTGAATAAGCTTTTTTGGATGATTTCGATATAATTTTCAATTGCAATTTTATCCAAACTAAAACCTTCATAACACGAAATAATCGACATTACAGTGATGTGAATATCAGAATCCGGATAATAATATTGAGAAGGTTCAACAGCTTTTAATTGTTTTAGAAAAAGCAGTATTTTTTCTTTTATTTTTTCGCTGGGGCGGAGGAGAAGCGTAATTCCAAATCTGGAATCAGATGGGTCATTTATCTTCGGATCTAAACGATAATTTTCGTTTAAAATCGCTTCCGCAGAAGATGTATAAAGTTGCTTGTAATGTTCCGTTAAATTCATTTAAGCTTATTTCTTTTTCGCTTTCTCAAGGTTTTCTTTTACTCTGAATTTTACAATTTTGGTAATTAAATCATAAGGCATTTTTTCTTTTAAAGGAAACTGAACAGAACCTTTTCCGGATTTATATTTTGAAAGTTCTGCTGCAAAAGCTTCATGACCGGTTGGCAAAGCATACAAACCAATATGATTTTTATAAGCTGCAAAATAAACAACAATTCCGTTTTGCTCAAATGCCGGCATCGAATAACTGATTTTTTCTTTGGCATCCGGTGCCGCTTTCTGAATCGTCATTCGAACTTTTTCTAAAATTTCCTGAACAGCATTAGGAAATCCGCCAATGTATTCGTCGATATTTTCGGGTTTTTTCGTTTCCATGAATTTTTGTTTTTTTAGTTTCAGGTTTCAGATTTCAGGTTGAAACAGCACTTGAAACTAAAAAAACTTGAAACGTGAAATTTCTTTATGCCAGTCCTTTCGGGAATCGATCCAGAACCAAATTCAATTGTAATTGATGTTCCAGATAAGCTTTTGCTCCAGCTAAAACCAATGTAAAACCTTCTGTTGAATTACGAACCTGATCGATTATTTTATCTGAATCGCCTTTTAAACCAGAATTGGTAATGCTTACAAAAGTTTCATTTTCATTTAATGGCGTAAAAACCCATTCTACTAAAGTGGTTTCATCAGGATTTCCCCATTCAATAACAATCTTTTTATTTTTCTGTAAAACCAAAGTCGATACGGTAAGCGAAAAACCATACATTTCCCAAGTCCATTCTGTTTTTTGATTTTCTTCTAATTTTCCGGAACCTTTTGTAAACCAAAATTTACTCGTAATCTCCGGATCAATAAAAGCCTCAAAAACTTCCGAAACAGGTTTTCTAATCAGCATTTCGGCCTTTGCATATTTGTTGTTTTCTGTTTTCATGGTTAATAAGTAAAATGTGAGAGGTAAAATGTGAGTTGTTTTTTGGACTTCTAATTTAAGAAAGAAATTTCAAAAATTGAGATAAAAAAAATCCAGACAAGATACCTGTCTGGATTTGTATAAGTAATGAAAGTTTATTTTAGAATATGGTATAGCCAAAAATGATTGAAGCAGATGTATATTTTGATGAATAATGGCTGCCTTCATTAAGAATACTCTTAGTTGAGTATCTTATTTCTAAGCCATATTTATCTTTAAATTTATAACCAACTCCCATTGCAAAAGGCCTATTAACTGCAACGTCGAAGTTACCAAAGGGAGGATATTTTACTTCTGAACTTAATTGAAATTCTACAATGTATTGTAAATTAAAGAAAAGTTTAGAATCATTATTTAAGAACGAATAATACCTTACCCCAATAGGTAATTCAATGGATTTATAATCAATAGATGTATTCACTTTTCTTACTATTGTCTCTGCAGTATAGTATTGATAAGTAGGTTCTGCAATAAAAGCCCATTTGTTTCTGTTAAAACCTAAAATAAATTCAGCTTCTACCCCTAATCTTACCTGTGTTTTATTATCAAAGTCAGCATCATACAAAGGCATATCGATACGTTTTACAGAAGCTTTGCTATTGCTTATTCCTGCTCTAATATTTAAATTGAATAAATCTTTTTTCTGTTTGATTTTTTCTACGGCAGTTTTTGGATCAACAGATTGATTGTATTTTGAAAAAAGTGCCGCTAATTTATCTTTACTGTAGCTTAAACTCTTAATATCTCTATATGTAATAGCATTGTCTTGCAAAGCATTAGATAATTGCTGTTTATAATGGTTGTTATGGCCAACTTCAAATTCGTTAATTTTATAACTTTTATAAACTAATTGATTTAAAGCTGCTTCATCAGTTTTAAAGAAAAACCTTTTTAAATCATTTTCATCATATTGATATAAAGTTGCTTTTCCTTCAACTAATACTTTTAAAAACAATGTTTCTTCAGTAAATTCAGGATTTTTGACATAACTCATCGCGCTCATATTCTCACTCGATCTGTCCATATTTACACTGAATCTTTGATATTTTGCATCGTTTTCAAAACCAAATTCTTTGACTTGCTGAATAGTTAAAGTCTGAGGCTGATCTGTTTCAGTTAATTTATATTGAAATTCTTTTGGAGTTTTTATCCAATCTTGATTTCTAATTAAGCAGTTAACTTTGGTGTTATTGTTGTCAATGTAATACGCTTTTTCGAAGACAATTTGTGAATAAGAATGAAAGCTGAGAAAAGTAAATAAAAGTAAGAAAAGTAGTTTTTTAATCATTTTGATGGTTTGAAATTTTTATTTTTGAAATGTTAATCGCGGGCAAATATATACAAGAAATTTCATATAAATAATTTCAAAAAAAAGTTTTTAAACCTTCCCCTTATCAATCCATTTTCCAACCGTTGGCGGCCTATAATTTCTCATTTTATCTAGTAAATCCTCAATATTATCACTTACTAAAAGCATTTCAGCATTTACGTCTTTCAGTAAACCTTTTTCAACCATGACATTAAGAAGCTGAATAAGGGCATCATAAAATCCGTTGATGTTTAAAATGGCGATAGGTTTTTTATGTAAACCCAGTTGTGCCCAAGTAAGCATTTCAAAAAGCTCTTCTAGAGTTCCAAAACCTCCGGGAAGTGCAATTACGCCATCGCATAAGTCACTCATTTTAGTTTTGCGTTCGTGCATGCTTTCAACCAAAACTAATTCGGTTAAACCCTGATGCGCAATTTCTTTTGATCTTAAAAAATTAGGAAGAACACCAATAACAGTTCCATTTTCGCTCAAAGCGCCATCGGCAACAGCGCCCATTAAGCCAACATTTGCTCCGCCATAGACTAAACCTATATTTTGTTTGGCTAAAGTTTTTCCTAATAGTTCGGCTTGTTCTTTATAGATTTCTTCGGTTCCAAAACTTGATCCGCAGAAAACGGTGATTTTTTTCATGTTTGTATGTTAAAAAGTAAAAAGGTTGATGTTTTGCTGCAAATTTACACTTTACTGTAAACTGACATAAACTGTGACAAATTTATTTCTTCAATTCATATTCAAAATACGGCATGTCAACACCATTCACACTAAACATGACATCATTTATTTTTTCTGCCCCGAGTTTTAAAACGGCTTTCTGCGAACGGAAATTTTCTGCGCCAACATGGAAAAGGATCGAATCAACGTGCTGAAAAGCATAATCGATCATTAATTTTTTATTTGATTTATTATAAGGTCCTCCCCAAAATTTTCTGGTTATAAAGGTGTAGCCAATTGCAACACTTGATTTTTCTGAACTGTAATCGTAAAAGCTCGTTGTTCCCATTATTTCATTGGTTTGTTTATCGAAAATTAAGAACGAACCTTTTGTAATTATGATATCAAAAAAAGTTTTGAAAGCTTCTTTTTCATGTCGGTTTTTTACAGGATTCTGTTCCCAAATTAAGGGGTCGGAAGCCGCTTCAAATAATGCGTCAAAATGTTTGTCCTTTAATGGGATTAACTTTGAGATTTCATTTTCTAAAACTTCAGGCTGTAAGTTGAAATTTGATATCATGATTTTTGATTTTTTTTTGATTAGTCTTTTCCACATATTAATGGATTAAAATGATTTTCTTATCTCGACAGAAAAAGGAGAAATTATGCTCGAAAATCGACAAAGAGTAATGCTTTTCATGGCGAATCCTTCGACTTCGCTCAAGATGAAAAAACGGCGTTCAGCAGTTTGTTTAGTAAAGTCAGTGGGCAGCAAAATCAATTAAATATTTTTAATCTGAACACAAGAAACGTTTTCCATTTTAATTTCTTTTCCTATTTTTTTGAGCAATCCTGTTTTAGGATTTCTTCTAAAAACAATAATATTTCCAGTAAGCACATTTGAGGCAGCTAAAAATTTGCCAGTTTCATCGATGGCAAAAATCCTTGGATGTTTTCCTAAAGTCGATTGATAACCAATGTTTTTTAAAAGCCCCTTTTCATCAATAGAGAAAATAGCAATATTATTTTCTTTTCCTCGATTTGCAGCGTACAGAAATTTTCCGTCAGGAGAAATATGAATATCAGAACTTTCAAATCCTTCTTTTATCTTATCAGAATGTGTCGCAATACGTTGAATTTTATTTAAAACGCCATTATCATAGTTATAAACACTTATCTGCCCAGCCATCTCTTCAATGCAATAACCAAATTTTTGATTCGGATGAAAAGTAAAATGTCTTGGTCCGGCTTCTAAATCAGTTTTGGTAAACGGATTTTCGGTTTCGGTTAAAGGCTGTTTTTTATTTTCGTTAAAAGCATAACAGCGAATTTTATCAGCACCTAAATCGGGTAAAAATAAATAATCGAATTGCGGAGAAAATACGGCCGAATGAACATGAGATTTGGTTTGTCTTTCTTTATGAGTGCTTCCGTCTGTATAATGGAAATTCTGTGCAATCGAATCGATTTTTCCGTTTTCAAGAATCGGGTAAACCGAAACACTTCCTTCGGTATAATTTGCATTCGCCAGCCATTTTCCGCTTTTATGAACTGAAACATATACCGGATTTTCGCCTCCGCTTCTTTGACTGTTTAAAAAAGTCAGGCTTTTATTTTCGGGATTAAATTCAAAACTACTTACACTTCCCGCGTTTGGTGTTTTAGTATCTGTACAGGCATAAATGTATTTTCCGTTTGGAGAAACGGTTAAATAGGATGGATTTATAATATTTTTTACCGAAGTTATTTTGTTCAGTCTTCCGTTTAAAGTATCTAATTGATAAACCTGAATTGCTTCTGCCGATTTATCACGATTGTATGATCCTAAAAAGACATAGGTGTTTTGCGAAAAAATATTGAATGTCAGGAAAAGAGTTAGTATTAAGAAGCTTATTTTTTGTTTCATGTGGTTTTTTTGTTTCAAGTTTACAGTCTCAATTCAATCTAAAATCTAAATTTTATCTCACGCCTTTCCACCATTGTTTAAACTCTTGTTTTTCGTTTTTTAATTCCACTAATTCGCCAATCATTGGCGTAATTAACGGAATTGGATTTTCTGAAACGGCGTTTAATTCGGTTACTTTAATGAGCGGTTCATCCCAGGAATGCAGCGATAAAGCAAATTTAGAAGAATGTACAGGGAAAACCCTTTTTGCTTTTAAATCTTTTATGGCTTTTATCACGTCATTTGGCATATTATGAATGTATTTCCATTTTTCGTTGTATTGACCGTTATCGATTAAAGCGACATCAAACGGACCAAATTTTGCTCCAATTTCGGCGAAATGTTTGTCGTAACCGCTGTCTCCGCCCAAATACATTTTAAAATCTTTGGTTTCTAAAACAAAAGAAGTCCAAAGTGTGTTACAGCGTTTAAAACTTCTGCCGGAGAAATGTCTTGACGGTGTTGTATAAAGCGTTAGGTTTTGATCTAATTCTATTTTTTCATTCCAGTCTTTTTCGATGATGTTTTCTATTGGAAAACCCCAAAATTCAAAATGCGAACCAACTCCAAGTGCCGTGATTACTTTTTTTGTTTTAGGTTTTAATTTGATAATGGTATCATAATCCAAATGATCGTAATGGTCATGAGTTATCAGTAAATAATCAATTTCAGGAAAATCGTCAACAGTATAAATGTCACTTCCTTTAAACGATTTTGTTGTGCCAGCAATGGGAGAGGCATTACCGCTGAAAACCGGATCGATTAAAAACCGTTTTCCTTCAAGCTGAATAAAATAAGACGAATGTCCAAACCAAACCAAAACATCCTGATCGATAGAAAGTTGATGCAGATTGGTTTTGATTGACGGAATTAAATCGGTTGGAATTTTTCTCTCTACTTTTTTAAAGAAGAATTCAAATAAAACGCCAATAAAACTTTCACCTTCGGCCAGATCCGGCGTAAAAGTCTGGTTTTCGAATTTTCCGTTTTTATATTGAGGTGATTTTTGAATTAAAGCTAATCTTTCGCCGGAAGGCTTTTTTCCAAATTTTGGATGTTGTAAAAAGGTATAACCGATAAGTGCGATTATCAATAGCAGGATTAAGAATGTGATCATTTTTATTTTGAGGGATATAATTTCTGAATAGATTCTACTGAAAGCGAAATCATCTTTTTTAAGATTTCGAGATCAATGTCTGTTAGTTTTTTGATATAAATGCATCCTTTGCCGGCTTTATGTTTCCCGAATTTCAAAAGCAGTTCTTCTTTGTTTTCAAAAACCGGATTTAAATAAAGCGAGATAGCATCTTTTCTTGGCGAGAAACCTGTTAACGGCGCATCGCCTTCATGTCCGCTGGCGTATTTGTAATGATAGCTTCCAAAACCAATAATGTTGGGTCCCCACAATTTTGGTTCAAAACCTGTAACTTCCTGCATTATTTTTAGAAGTTCAAAAGCATCATTTCGTTTATTTTCGTCATCAATAACTTTTATAAAATCAATGACGCTGCTTTCTGTTTCTGTAGTTTTATTCTTTGCCATGATACTTTTATTTTTTATGAAGCAAATCGCTTTTCAATAAAATGTTTTTAATCTTAAATTCAGAAGAATAGAACAAATTTGAATCTTCATTCATTTGATTTTCCAAAACAATCAGACTAATATCACTTTCAGGAAAATACAAATTTATTGAAGAAAACCCATCACCTAAACCAGTGTGTCCAATATATTTTACAGTTTCTTTTTCAATAATTCTAAATCCATAACCGTAACCTTCTTTTTCTTTTCCAAAAAAATTATGTTGTGCAGTTATGTTATACTTGAAAAGTAATTGATAGCTTTTGGGTTTTAAAAGTTTTCCTTTATGAAGGTTATTATTCCAAATATTTAAATCGGCGACAGTTGAAATAACTCCATTAGATGCAATGCTTTCAGGTGTAATCATTGTTTCGGTTACACCTTCAAAGACATTCTTAGAATTTATATAACCAGAAACTAAATTTAGATTTTTATCAGCAGTATAACAAAATGTGTTTTTCATTTTAAGTTCTTTGAAAAAAGCATTTGCTGTTTCTGAATAACTTTTTTTAGTAGTTACAGCAATTATTTTCCCAAGTATACTATATCCTAAATTTCCATATTTAAATTCAGTTCCGGGTTTAAAAAGCAATGGTTTTTCTATATCAATTATTCCATGAGTATGATTTAATAATTCATGCACAGTTACTGAGTCTGCCCAGGATTGTATAAGTTCGGGTAAATACTTTTTTATAGGTGCGTGTAAATCAATTTTTCCTTTTTCAACTTCTTTCAAAATTAAAACAGCTGTAATTTGTCTGGTATTAGACATAATTTCGAATTGACTATCTGGCTGCAAAGGTTTTTTACTTTCAAAATTGGCAAAGCCATGTGCTTTATTGTATAAAGTTTTCCCGTTTTTAGAAATTAGAACTACGCCATTAAACACAGGAGAAGTACTATTTTGAATAATACTGTCAATCTTAAAAGAATAATCATCTTTTTTTTGTGCCGATGAATTGCAGCTTGAAAGAATAAGTAATAGAAATAAAAAAGAGGAAAATTTAAAAATTGAGGTCATTGTTTGGATTATGGTTGGTAGTTTATGGTTGGTAGTTTATGGTTGGTGGTTAACTGTTAGTTTTAGTGTTTGAATCTGAATTATAATTAATAATTATTTCAAAATATTCCATTTTCGTTTACAGTTTCAGTTGGAATCTGCTGACCTAAATCCCAGAGTTCAATGATTTTGTCGGCTTTGAATTTTAAAATATGAACAACTGCAAAACCTGCGTCTGCTGGAGTTTGTTTTAAATGCGAATGCACTGCGACGATATTATCTTCTTCTAAAATATGATGAACATTAAAAATCTTATTCGGATTTTTTCTTGCAGATTCTTCCATTGCCAGCATTAAAGTATCGGCATCGCCTTTAAAATAAGCATTATGATGTTTAAAATCTTTGCTCACATGAAGTCGGAATGCTTCGTGAGGATGTCCGTTAGCTGCAAGTTTCAGGAAGTTTTGAGCAATTTCTTTCTTAGTCATAATTTTAAATGTAATAGCAAACTAAGTTATGAAATTTGGAAGTACGTTTTTAAATAAATAAACGCTTATTTTTTATAAATCTTCGGATTTTATTTCCGAAATATCAATGCCTAATTTTGTGAATTCTTTTTGCCCTAAATCAGTAATATAAAAGTGTTTATCACTTGGTTTTTTTTTGGCAATCCATCCTTTTTCAGCAAAGCTCACAGCTAGTAACTGGCCTAGTTTTCCGCCAATATGTTCGTAACACATTTTTGCCGGTTTTTGTTTGGAGAGTTTCTCGTTCATTTTTGCTTTTTTTAGTATTGTAATCGGGTCTCTTTTTTGCAAACTGTTCTTAAAGCGAGATAAGACATTGGAATGTAAGCAAAAGCTAAATCTATAAATGTAAACCACCTTGGTGACGGAAGCGAGCAAACGCTTACAATTCCGCTAAGAAGAAAAAAAGCACCAATTACCAAAGCCAGTTTCTTTTTTTGATTAAAAGCAAGTATGGCTGTTGTAACTGCCCCGGCAAACGTTCCCACGGCATGAGCCAGAAAAGGAAAAAGAAAATGTTCAGCCTCAAATAAATGCATTGTTTTTTGAAGACCTTCCATTGTACTATTGTCAACTCCATTTGGAGGCGGAATAATTGAACTGCTCATTAAAATTATACTCATATTTACTATACTTCCAATAATAATTCCGACAATAACAGCCAAAGTATTCCTCAAAATGGGGTTCATAATTTCGATTTTTTAGACTTACGAATTTATGAAAATTATGAATTAGATATAGTGAAATATTGTTTTAATTGAAAGATTGTCTGAATTCCAGAGGAGAAATATTGGTTTTGGTCTTGAATAATTTGCTGAAAGACTGCTGATGCTCAAAACCTAACTCAAAAGCAATTTCGCTTACAGACAAATTGGTAGTCGAAAGTTTTTCTTTGGCTTTTTCGATCAATTTATTGTGAATGTGCTGTTGTGTGCTCTGTCCCGTAAGATGTTTCAATAAACCGCTTAAATAATTGGGAGAAACATTTAATTTTTCGGCGATAGAATATACTGTAGGAAGTCCTTTTTTAGTTAAAGAATGACTGCTGAAATAGTCTTCGAGCAGATTTTCTAAACGTGCCAGAATTTCATGATTGCTTATTTTTCGGGTTATAAACTGACGGTTGTAAAAACGTTCAGAATAGGTGAGCAATAATTCAATTTGTGCAATTATAACGTCCTGACTGAATTTGTCAATATTAGATTGATATTCCTGCTGAATATTTTTTATAATATCGATAATCATTTTTTCTTCTTTATCAGAAAGGTGCAGTGCTTCGTAAACAGAATATCCAAAATATTCGTATTGCTTGATTTTCTGCGCAAGCGGTGTATTCCATAAAAAATCGGGATGAATTAATAATGAATATCCCGTGTGCTGCAGTTCTGAATTTCCTTCGATAGAAAATACCTGACCCGGCGCAATAAATAACAAAACGCCTTCTTTAAAGTCGTATTCCTGCTGGCCGTAACGCATTACGGCATTGGCATTTCTTTTTAATGCGATGGAATAGAAATCCAAAATCAGACTTTTTGGTTCTTGTGCATTGAGATATTTAAGATCCTCAAAATTATAAACGCTGACAAGCGGATGCTCAGGTTTTGGCAAATCCCGAAACTCATGAAATTCGCTGATGCTTTTTATTCTATGCGGTTGTTGATTTGCCATAACCTAAGATACTTATTTTTGATTGTAAATTAAAGCAAATTCTTTTGCATAATCTGCCAGTTTTGTTTTTCCAAATACGTTAGGTTTATTATTAGAAAAGTCTGCGCCTAATACTCCGTTGTGAAGTGCCGCATACATTTCGACCAAACCTTCTGCAATTTTAGGCTGCATACCAACAGAAACTAAGCCATTTAATACTTCTTCATTGCCTATTAATTTCCATTCCAAATCGGGTTTTCCAATTGCTGTTCCTAAAATATGTGCTGTTTCATTACCTGTTAATTCTTCACTTACCACATAACGGATTTTTTTTCCGTCAAGCGGAGAAGTAAGTTCTTCGGCAATGGCTTGTGCAATATCGTTTGGTGAAACCCATGGAATTAGAGAATCTGCGCCATAATTTGCTGCTATAAATCCTTGGTTTTTTATCGCCGGAATATAAGCCAGTAAATTATAATAGAACGAAGTTGGACGCATAAACGTAATGGAAACGTTTGTAAGTTGATTTAAAACAGCTTCAATTTCATTATAACGCTGAATAATTCCTGAATTTTGCTCTAAATGTGCTCCAATACTGCTTAGAAAAACAACGCGTTTTACGCCAGATTGTTTGATGGCTTGGGCATAAGTATTGCCAATTTTGCGGGTAAAAGCATCTAAATCTAAGTTTGGATCAAAATAATTGGCGCGCGGAATCATGCAATACACGGCATCTGAACCTGAAAAAGTTTCAGTTAAAAATGCGCTGTCTTCAACTGAGCCAATAGCGGTTTCTGCACCAAGTTTTTCGATTTCTTCTTTTCTTTCAGCACTGCTTGTAATTATGGTTACTGAATGACCTTTTTGAATTAATTCTTTAGCCAATGGCTTGCTGATGTTCCCTAAAGAACCTGTAATTGTAATTTTCATGTGTTCTGATTTTTTGATGATACAAAGTTGCGTCACATCAAAAGAACAGCTGTAGCCAAATCTACTATTGTTGTAGTCTAAAAAAGAGGCTTAGAAATTAAGATTCTGATGTACTGAGTTTTTTAAGTGAAAATCTGTTTAATCCGTAGAATCAGCGGGCATAAATTTATTGCTTTTCAGATAATTTCTTTTCGTTTTCTGTCTGAGGTTTTCCGGTTGCGTTGGGTTCTCCTTTTCCGGTTTCAATTAGTTTTTTTAAACTGTTTTGAATGTAGTTTGTCCAGGCATCACGGCATATTTCGAAACATTCGTATTCTGGAACTAAACCAAAATGAGTAAAACGAAGTTCTGTTTTACCCTCTTTTTCTTTGATTTCAAAAGTTGGTTTTGTTCCTGTCCATTCTGTTTTATCTTCGGTAAATTTGAAATAATTTTTTTCGACCAGCCAAACTATCTTTTGGTTCGGAATTACTTCTATTAATGTTATTTTACATTGATGAATATCTTCATAATGATAATCAAATACATCATTTAATTTCGCCGTATTCCCTTCTATTTCTTCAGACCACCAGCCTCGTACATTTGTAACAGCATTAAAAACTTCCTGCGGAGACTGATTGACTTGTATTACTGTGGTAAAATCTATTGCGCTCATTTTATGATTTTTAAAAGTTGAATATCAAATTTATTCTTTAAAAATCAATTGGTTAGGTTTTTATGAGA
Source organism: Flavobacterium sp. HSC-32F16 (assembly GCF_024171645.1). Classification (GTDB taxonomy): domain Bacteria; phylum Bacteroidota; class Bacteroidia; order Flavobacteriales; family Flavobacteriaceae; genus Flavobacterium. The sequence continues at coordinate 28,942 of NZ_JALKAC010000009.1, forward strand.
CAATTTTACGGGTGATTTCGGACAAGTTTTGAGGAGTTTTTAGATTTTAGATTTTTTGACTTTGCGAAATCTGCGGTAAATGGCTAAGCTATTTTAACACACATCCAGCCAGCTTTAAGAATTGGTTTTTCGTCAATATAAGCAGTTCCTTGCTGTTTTATAATTTTCTCGCCCAAACGGATATTTTCTATTACAAGTTTTATTTCGTCTCCAAATTTGGCTTTGCCATAAAACTCGGCATTTTCAATGCTTACTAAACCAAATATTCCATCTGTAATTCCCAAAAGTTTTACACCTGCGCCGCCACATTGTGCCATTGCTTCGATAAGAATAGCTCCGGGTATGAAATCTAATATTCTAAAAGTAGTTTTTAACCAGTTGTCTTTTTCGTTAAATGTTTTAATACCAATTATTTCTGCTTTCGTATAAGATAGTACTTCATCAACAAAAAGAAATGGTGCTCTGTGCGGAATTAGACTTTCTATATTTTTTGACATGCTTGTAGTTTTGTTCTACGCAATATAAGGAAAATGCGGAGATTATTCTAATTTGAAATTTTATCGTTTTTTGGGTTTTAGGCCAAATAAATTTTAATTTTTTCAACGGCTTTTTCAATCTGTAAAAGATGATCTGCCATTACTTTTTCTAATTCTAATGTTCCGCCCAGAATAAGCATTTCTTTGTTTTCGAAACGTTTTCCTAAACGATCTTCAATCATAATTTTTTCCATGCTTTGTGACATTCCAATTTCAGATAAAAAAGAGTTTGGATGTCCGGCAGTACAAATTACAAGTCCAAACGGAATGGTTTTCATTTTTGGGAAATTGTCTGTTTGTCCATACGCATATCCAACAGAATATACGCGATCGAACCAGCCTTTTAGTTTTGCAGGACAATCGCTCCACCAAACGGGATATAGAAAAATAATGCAATCGGATTTTTTAATTTTTTGATGTTCTGCTAAAACGTCTTTTGGAATAGGCAGATTAAGTTTAGCAAAACCTTCTCTTTCATATTCTTCTTCACTCATATCACTTTGAAAGCTGGAAGCATATAAATCCGAAATTTCAAGATCCCAGTTTTGTTTCTTTATGGCTTGTTTTAATTGTTCCAAAACCTGAAAGGTGTAAGATTTTTTACTGGGATGGCTGTAAACGATTAGGATATTCATTTTTAATAGTTTATTTTTAAATGTAAAGACACACTTCAGTGTATTTAAATTAATATTATTTCAGTCGTATTAAAACACCTTTGCGTTTTACTATGTTTTTATAATCCCATTGAATATTTCGGGCTTTTTCAAGCCATCTTTTTAAATCTTCTATATTGATTTGGTCAGCGGTTGGGTAACGGGCTTCGGCAGCTTTAAAACTTCCTTCGTTTTGAAGATTAGGTTCGTCAAAAGATTGTCCGCTCCAAAAAAGTAATCTTACAGAATCTTTTAGTTTACTGTAACCTGCAACGGGATTTCCGTCAAGAAACCAAACCGGATGCCGATGCCAGATTTTGCTTTCGGCTTCTGTTAAAAACGCATCAATTTCTGAACTCAAAATAATACCTATTTTTTTGTCTTCGGGATTTTGAGAATCGTTGTATTTCTGGATTTCCTGATTCATGGTTTTTGATTTTTTACTTGTTAATCAATATTTTTTGAAAGCTCAAACGAAATATAAGTTCCGTTGCCGGATTGTCCTTTTTCTTTTGCTGTAAATCCTGTTTTTTTATAAAACTGAATTGCTTTGGTATTGTTTTCAAGACATTTTAAAGTCAATGGAAGTTTAAATGTATTAATTACTGCTTTTAATAATGCCGTTCCAATTTTTTGGCCTTGGTATTTTTGATCGATATATAAGTGATGTATAAAATTGGTGGGAGTCCATATTGAAATAAATCCAACCGGAATATCATCTGATAATGCCACGAGAATTTGTTCACCCTGCGTGTATTTTTCAAAATCATCTAATTGAAAATCGGATGTATCCAGCCAGGAAAATGTTCTTTGCCTTTCGTTTAAAAACAGCTGTTTTAGTAATGGGTAATCTTTATTTCTAATTTCGACTATTTTCATCAAATGACTGCGTTTATATTTTCATTTAAAAGTAGCCTTTTTATTTAAAATGATCTGTTACAAATAAGGTCCTGTAAAAACGGGTTTGCATTAAGATGGAAATGGCATCTGCCGATTTAGAAAAACAAGACTTTTAGTTGTAATTTTTGTTAATTGGAAATAGAGTGCACAGCCTGACAGAAGTGAACACTCATATTATTCTGTAACCCATTTTCCTTTTTCCTTTGCAATGTCGATTAATTTTTGTCCGTGTTCTGTCATCAAACCTTCTTTAATCATACGTTCAGCTCGCTCTATGTTGGGTTTGCTCCATTTACTGGTTTTCGGGTTTCGGTGCGAAAAGGTGAGATAATAACTTTCGGCATCGCGTTTTTTGCATAAGCTGTCGATCCAGCCAAAACAAAGTGCTTCTTCAGTAGCTTCAATTAAATTGACACTTTCAGTTTTACTTTTCTTGTGAAATAAAATCAGCCAAACTGATTTCTCGCTGACGCTGTTTTCTGTTAACCATTTGCGCCAATCAGCTCTGGTTTGGGCATAAAGGGCTGATTTTCCGTCTTTCGTTTCCATATATCTTATTTTTAATAGTAAAAGTAAAATGGGATGATGACAACGGTTTGTCAGGAGTAAAAATAAATTAAAATATTGATTATTTGGTGTTTATGGTTTTTATTTGTGTAGTTAATTATTGAAATTTTGATTAAAAGTTGAAGTAATGTTTTCTACAAACTCTTTAGTATATTGTCCGGTTTCGTCTAAACCGGGGTCTAGAATTGTGATTTCGAGTCCGGTTAGTTTTTTACTTTGAAACAAATAGGAGGTAAGTTCGTTAAATTCGTCGTAAGTCAGGCCGTCTGGAGTTCGGCTGTCTACGCAGGGCATTATAGAATCGTTTAAAACATCGACATCGATATGAATCCAAAAGCCGTCGAGTTTTTTGCTCTTGATTTCTAAAAGAAAGGATTGAACGGCATTTTTTATGCCTTGTTTTCGTAATTCATTAAGGCTTAAATAAGTTGCTGTGGATTTCCTGATTTCGTTTTCGTAAGTGTCATCATATTCACGATTGCCCACGCACCAAAGGTTTTCTTCTTTTATATAAGGAGATAAATTTAGAATATTGGTTAGTTTTGTATGTCCGTTTCCTGTAATAATTGATGCAGCCATTCCGCCGGCACCACCGGTTTCTGATAGCGAAATATCCATAAAATCAGTATGGCCGTCGAGGTAAAATAAACCGTAATTTCCTTTTTGTTTTAATGCCATTGCGGTTCCTAAAAGTATACTGCAATCACCGCCAAGTACAAACGGAAATTTACCTGAGCTGAGTAAATTGTTTATTAAATACGCTTGCTCTCTCGCATAAGTAACCAGAGAATCTGCGTTTAAAATATTGGTTTCGGGATCTTTTATGCTGGAATATTTTGGCGGATCGAGTCTTATTATATTTTTAGCTCTAACGGTTTTATGCAAATTGTGTTTCCATAACCAATCCGGCAGACAATTTACGCTTGGTTCTTTGCCTGGATATGGTTCTTTTAAACCTAAATTAGAAGTAAATTCGACAATGGTTATTTCTTTCATAATGCCGTTTTTGTATCTAAAGTTATTAAAATATATGTCTGCGAAAGGTTTTTTAACAATCCAAAATGAAAAAAATCCGATCTGTTTATCGTAAATCGGATTTTGTATTTAATATAAGTTATTGATTTTGAAAGATAATAATATCGCTAAACTTTTCAATTTGGTCTATTATAAAAAGGCTGTCGTTGAAATAATCCATGTCAAAATCCTGATCTCCCCAAATTTCAAATCTTTTTTGTGAAACTTTTAGTTTTTCTTTATCATAAGTGTTTTCGTTCCAGTCTTCTTCAAGATAATCAGCAATTTCTGCAGCTTCTTCATTTACATGTTTTTCATCGGATAAATAAATATAGAATTTGTACTGGTCATCAAAAGTTATCGTAATTGCATTATCCTTCAGTACAATTTGTGGTTTGTCTGCATTATCAGATTCTTGATAAAAAGTTTCTAGATATTCTCTTAAAACGGTAATATCTGCATTTGATACGGGCGATATATAAGCAGAATAGGAATAAAAAGTATTTGCCATTTATTTTCTGTTTAAATCAGTTATCAATAAAGGATTGTCTTTCTTTAATTTATTTACTAATTCTTCAACCGTTGTTGGGTTTTCTTTGATGTGTTCGTATTCTGTCGAAGTAATTCCAACAATCTGCAGGAATGAAACTTCTCCGTGCGGTGTTTGTATTTTTTCGATTTCGGGATCGTTTATAAAAAGCAGCGCTGTAATATCAGTATCGGTGTCAAGTCTTATTGGACCATTGGCAGGCATATAATGAAACTCTTCAAACCAGTTTCCGCTGTCAAACACATATTTGGCAATGTTTTGTAAAAGTGCCACTGCCCAGCTTGGGTTTCCGTTGTCGGCTTCAAAAGGTTTTAATCTAAAAGTAAGTTCAAATCCCCATTTACTGAATTCGCCATCGACTTTTTCTTCGTTATAATACAATTCAGAAAAACCGTAGGTTACAAAATGAAAGTGGTCTTCTTGTTTTTTGCTCTCGTAAATACTTACGCCGTCCAGCGGACTTTCTCCGCCTAGCATATAACTTATGGCAGGAGCAAAATGTTTGGGTTCTTGTTCCGGATAAAGCTGGTCAAATACTTTATCTATTTCCAGCCATCCAACGGCATCATCTTCTGAAAACGCTTTTTTATATTCTTCTAAATTCATACTAACAATTTTCTGGTTTAAATAATAGACAAGATATTATTTTTAGTGCAGAAAATTAAATTTATTTGTTATCCGGAAGCAAAAAAAGCATAAAAAAATCCGGCTTGTTTGAAGAGCCGGATACTATATTTTTATTCTAGTTTTTTTATGAGCTGATTTGCGCCTTCCTGAAGTGCCTTGTAATAATCGCCTTTTTTTAATTCGGGAAGTACATAATTGGAGACAATATCTTTCATTTCCTGATCTGACATTTTAGATCGTATTTTTTCAACACCCTGAATCTGAATTTGTCTTAGTTGTTTGCTTAAAATGATTAAGATAGAAGTGTCTATTTTTAAATTAGCAACAAGATATTTATCTAAATCTGAAGAATATTGAGTTAAATCTGTATACGGCGCTATTGAAGGAGTAATTACAATAGTGATTTTTGTATTGGTTTTGGTCTCGCTTTTTTTTAATAAATCGTTTAAAGTTTTGAGCTGGCTTGAGGTTAAAATCTTTTCGAAGTCATTTACATAATCGTACGATTTTGCAAAATTGTTCTGATTACTTGTTTGCGCAAAAAAATACTGAGAACAAAAAAGAGAAAGGGTTAAAAAAAGTAATAATTTTTTCATGGCAGATATGTTTTGGGTGCCGCAAAATTAATGCTTTATTATTAAAAATCAGTCTTTAAATTGTGACGATAAATTAATATTTATTTTTAGGGAAATAAAAAAAATCCGATTTGCTTAAACGAATCGGATTTTGATTGAAATCTATTGCAATAACGGAATTAAATGCTCCCAGTTTAATTGTTTAGCAAAATCAAGCGCGGTCTTGCCATTGCTGGTTTTCGCGTTGCGATCTGCTCCTGATTCCAGTAAAACTTCGACAGATGTACTGTTTCCGGCAATGGTTTCACGATGTAAAAAAGTATAACCAGACTCGTCTTGTGAAGTAAGTTCTTCCGGATTGTTTTTTACAAAATCCATAAGGCTTTCTTTCATGTTTTTGCTCATAGGATGTTCTACAAGGTTTTCTGGTTTTTCTTTTTGATCAGAAACTACCAGAATATCGTTGTAATCTCCAAAGTCTAATCCCCAGGCTTCGTCATGTTCGTTTCTTTCCTCTTCGTTCATCTCTGATCGCATGGCGTGGATTGTGAAAGCCCCGTACGTTTTTCCCTGACTGGCAAATAACCAGTCGCTGATTTGATTTACGGGTATTTCTACTTCGTCGCCGTTATTTACGTTTGTTAATTCGTTAGGTTGGTTTACAAGGATTCCGTAGATACTGTCGCCGTCAAAATTGATATCGTTAATCCACATATGTTCAACTACAGTTTCGCCGTCTATGTCCTGAGTAAATGCTAGTTTAACGCAGGCAACATCAAGTCCCGGAATTATTCTTCGGTATTCCCAGGATAATTCTCTCCAGAAATATTTAAAAGTTTCTTGTGCTTTTTTGTAGGCTTCGATCATTTTTGGATTTTCTCCATCGGCAAAGAATATTGGTGTGTTTTCCATTTTGTATTATTTATTGTAAAGTAAAATTTTAAGATGTCTAAGAAATTTTAAACGAATAAAAAACCGATTTGTTTTTGCAAATCGGTTTTTTTATCATCAAAAGAAATTCAATTTAGAAATTTACATCGTCTGCAATATTTCCGCCTTGTTCTGCTGCAAATTTGGCAGCATATTCTTTTTGTTTTTGTTGTTGATAATCATGAAATTCTGTAATATCTGCTGAATTCCAGTTTTGGTTTTGCTCTGTCATCCATTGCATTGCTACAGATTGGAAGTCGGCAAGATTAATTCCAAAAGTATCTAAAATCCATTGTGCCCCGTCAATTCCGTATTCGTAAGCCGCTTGTCTTGCGCCAGCTAGTTCTTCGTAGAAATAACGATCTGTTTTTATTCTTTCCAGATTTGCTGCGCCTTCTTCAGAAATTTCAGCTTTCAGGTTTTCTAATTGTGGAACAGTTACATTTTCAGCATAATATTGTCCGAATAAAGTGGTAACGGTAAACGAAGTATCTTCTCCCATACGCTGCGGCCAGATTGTGTTTAACTCTTCCCAAACTGCAGGTTCGAATCCCATTGCTTTACAAACTTCAAGATAATCGATTCCGGCGCTGATTTTAAGACACATTGCCGTATACGTTCTTAAATCTACACCGTGAACAGGTTCAAGAAACGGATTGTTATCGTCTACTTTTACAAATCCAGAAGTCTGAACACCGCTGTATTTTAAAGAATTAGCGTGCTCAAAACGAATCATTTGATCTGAATCGCAGTTATTCCATTCTGTGTAAACCGTTCTTCTGTAATTAAAATATATGTTTTTAATATCTTTTTCTTCCAGATTTTCTCCACTTGCACGTTCATCTGCAATCCATGCTTCGGCTCTTTCGGCAACTTCGGCATCAAAATCTTCTACTGTATAATGTGTTCCGTGTAGTGTTTCAGGATCGTATTCTACTTCCTGATATTCCTCTTCGTAATCATTTTCATAATTATCATTTGAAGTCTGTGCTTCAAAATTTTGGTTTTCCTGCTTGTTGTCTCCAGTTAGAGATCCAAAAAGTTTTTTAAACATTTTTCAAATTTTAGGGTTAATAAATTATAAGGATTGTAATTGATTTTGATACATTTTTTCGTTGTGCTCTTTTAAATCGGGTGTAATTTTGTTCCATTCGTCATACATCGCTCTAAGGTAAATTTGACGAAGTTTTGGAGCATTTTTAATAACGAATTGTCTCTGCTCTTCGAGATTATCCATTTTTGCCTGAATTTCGCCTAAAACTTTTTTATCAGATTCGTGAATTTTACTCAGGCTTAGTTCATGACGCTGATGGTACAATTCACGTTCTTTATTGTTTTCATTTTCAAATTCTTCATACAAATGCACTGTTCTTTGTTCTGCCAATTCTCTGGCAATATTCTGTAGATTTTTTCCTTGTGTGCTTGGCGCAAAGGTATTTTGTGTTTTGCAGTACGGACATGAAATATAAGTTTCGATTAAAAATATTTTTTCGATTTTAATATTACCTCCGCATTGTGTACAGCTGAATTTGTCTTTTATAGTTTCAAATTCATCAAGAATTTTTTTGTACTCAATTTCAAGATCCCGTTCCTGAGTTTTGTCAATTTGTTTTCTCCAATAATCGTATTTATCATCAAAATCGTTGTAACGATCCGAACACGCGCTTCTAAAATCAGATAATAAATCGTGGTTTTTATCTAAAACAGAAATTCTGGAGTTGAGATCGTAATAAATGCTGTCTATTTTTTCTTCATAAGTATCTCTGGCCTTTTCTCTAATGTTGTTTAACTGACCGTTTACGCCCGAATACACTCTGTGAAAAGTTCTTTTGTAGATATCTTCATCTTCTTGCAAAAGCTGTTTCAATTCTGGAATGGCCGCTTCTGCCAGTTCTTCCATTTTTGCTTCGAGTTTTTCTAAAAAGGCAAACCATCTTTGCTGTGATTCCTGAAGCTCTGCATACCATTCCGGAAATGTTTGGCTGTTTCCTTCGTTTTCTTTGTCTTTTGATTTATTGAATAATCCGAACACGTTATCTAATTGTTTAAATTGAATTATCGTCTTTTTTAATATAAACTCCGTCTGTAAGTTTTACGCTTAAAAACTCAAATCTGCAATACGCGCAATGGGTTAAGCCGTCTTGTTTTGCTCTTCCGGCACCACAGTTAGGGCAGTCTTTAGCGTTCATTTTAGCTTCGGTAATTTCGATTTCGCCTCCATAGTTGGTTTGTTTTTGTGCATTTTCTTTGAGTCTGCTCAAAAACGAATTGACTTTTTTCTCTTCCATTACAATTGATTTAATAGTTCGGTTTTCTTGTTTTTGAATTCGTCTTCGTCAATTAAACCGGCATCAAATAAAGATTTTAGTTTTTGAAGTTTAGAGGTTAAATCGTCTGCGGTTTCTAGTTTTGGAGTTTCTTTATTTTGCTGTAATTGGTTTAAAAGAATTCCCATGCTTAAGGCATTTTGCGTTGCATCATGGAGCGCAGTTCCTTTGTCGCCAATGGCGGCCGCAGTATTAAACTTGGTAAATTTATCCATATCGGTTACCATATTCATATTGGTAATTTTATCATAATGTGCCGTAACTTCTTCCGGTAAGGTTACGCTTGTAATGACGAATTGGGTTAATTCAATTCCGAATTGCTCAAAATAGGGTTTAAGATAAGGTTCAATTTTTTTTCCTAATTGTGTAATGTTTCCTGCAACGTCTGTAACGGTTATATTTTCGTTTGCGAGAACTTCTCCAAATTTTGGTGCAACAAAATCTCTCAGCTGATTTTGTAATTCAAAAATCGTAAGCTGTTTATAAGTTCCGGCATATTGGCGGAAGAATTTTGCGACATCGACAATTTTGATATCAAAACTTCCGAAAGCGCGAATTCTGATTTGTCCAAATTGTGGATCGTTCATCAAAATAGGAGCGGGAGTTCCCCATTTATTATTGATGAATTGGTGTGTATTGAAAAAATAAACATCGACTTTAAACGGACTTTCGAAACCGTATTTCCAACCTTTCAGCCTGCTTAAAACAGGAATATTTTCTGTAGATAAGGTGTGAAGTCCGGGAGAAAAAACATCTGCAAGCTGACCTTCATTTAAAAGCATAACGTGCTGGCTTTCACGAACGGTTAATTTTGCTCCGTTTTTGATTTCTTTATCTTCATCATAAAATTTCCACATCAGTAAATTAGGATCACTTGTTGCGGCTTCGATTATTTCGATAAAAGGTAGTTTCATGAATTCTTATTTGTAAGAAATAAAAATAAGAATTATAAGACGATGGTCATACTTTTTTATATCAAGTTTTTAACAACTTTTTGTTTGTTAAGTTTTAAGACTTGTATTGTGGTTTTGAATTGGTGTTTGGAAAAAAGATGATTTATTATTTTTGGGTGGTAATGATAAGTCTGTTTTTCTTTTGCTCGACAATTACAACGCCGCCTTTTTTAAATCCAAGATTTTCAAGCCATTTGCCTTCTGGTTTAATTGATGGAATGGTAATGTTTTTGTACATTCTTTTTTGATATTTAGGATGAATTTTAAGTTTTCCAGAATCTTTCATTGTTGTTATTTTTTAAGACAAAGTATTGTCATTTCGACCGAAGGGAGAAATCGCACTCGTTTATCGATAAAGATTAGCGACTTGCTTTGTGGAGTTTCTTGTGAAGATTTCTCCCTTCGGTCGAAATGACAAAAACTATCTTGTTTTGTAATAACCAATGTCTAACGAATAGTTGAGAATGTTGTCAACTTAAAAGTTTACAAGTAAGAATTTTATTAATAATTTTTAATATGCAGGAATAATAAAACGACTTGTTTTCACAAAGTTGGTTGATGTATCATAATTGCGTATAATTTATCTTTTGAAAAACTACTGTGCGTGAAGGATGGGAGCGGCATCCTTTTATGGCGGGGTTCGCCATAAAAGATACAGCGGACAGCCTGACCCGGAGGGACACGCCATAAAAAATGACTTGTTTTCACAAATCTGATTTTAAGACAAAGATTGGGGATTTGCTTTGTGGATATATGAGTGCGATTTCTCCCTTCGGTCGAAATGACAGAATAAAAAAATCCGATCTGTTTTCACAAATCGGATTTTTAAATTGAAGATTATATATAACCGTAAACGGTATATTTTTACAAGTGAATTACTTCGCCGTAAGCATCAGCAACCGCTTCCATAACAGCCTCGCTCATTGTTGGGTGAGGGTGGATAGATTTAAGGATTTCATGACCTGTAGTTTCTAGTTTACGAGCTACAACTGCCTCAGCAATCATATCTGTAACACCAGCACCAATCATATGGCATCCTAACCATTCTCCGTATTTAGCATCGAAGATTACTTTTACGAATCCGTCAGCAGCACCGGCAGCTTTTGCTTTTCCAGAAGCTGAGAATGGGAATTTACCAATTTTTAATTCGTAACCTTTTTCTTTTGCTTGTTTTTCAGTTAAACCTACAGAAGCGATTTCTGGAGTTGCATAAGTACAACCCGGAACGTTTCCGTAATCGATTGGATCTACGTGTAAACCGGCAATTTTCTCTACACAGTTAATTCCTTCAGCAGAAGCTACGTGAGCTAAAGCTTGTCCCGGAGTAACGTCTCCAATTGCGTAGTATCCCGGAATGTTAGTTGCGTTGTAAGCGTTTACTAAGATTTTATCTCTGTCAACAGCGATTCCAACTTCTTCTAAACCAATGTTTTCGATGTTTGTTTTAATTCCAACTGCCGAAAGTACAATGTCAGCTTCAAGAATTTCTTCTCCTTTTGCTGTTTTTACAGTGGCTTTAACTCCGTTTCCTGTAGTGTCGATTTTTTCTACAGAAGAGTTTGTCATGATTTTTACTCCTGCTTTTTTCATAGAACGTTCCATTTGCTTAGAAATGTCTTCGTCTTCAACAGGAACAATGTTTGGCATAAATTCTACAATAGTAACTTCTGTTCCCATTGAGTTGTAGAAGTGAGCGAACTCAACTCCAATTGCTCCAGAACCTACAATGATCATAGATTTTGGCTGTGTTGGTAATGTCATTGCCTGACGGTATCCAATTACTTTTACACCATCTTGAGGTAAGTTTGGTAACTCGCGAGAACGAGCTCCAGTTGCGATGAGAATGTGGTCAGCGCTGTATTCAGTAACTTTATTGTCTTTATCAGTAACGTCAAGTTTTTTTCCTGGTTTTAGTTTTCCAAAACCTTCGATAACGTCAATTTTGTTTTTTTTCATTAAGAATTGAACTCCTTTGCTCATTCCGTCAGCAACACTACGGCTGCGTTGAACTACTGCAGGGAAATCTTTATCGAATTCAGAAACTTTTAATCCGTAGTCAGAAGCGTGTTTTAAATAATCAAAAACCTGAGCAGATTTTAGTAATGCTTTTGTTGGGATACATCCCCAGTTTAAACATACACCACCAAGATTTTCTTTTTCAACTACAGCTACTTTAAAGCCCAATTGTGAAGCTCTAATTGCTGTTACATATCCGCCAGGACCACTTCCTAAAACAATAACGTCGTATTTCATTTTTTTGGTTTTTAATATTAACTATCGAAAATGAAGTTTATATTTTCCGAAACTCATTTTTCGATTATTCTTTGTTATTTGTGCTTGCGAATTTAAGGATTTATTTTAAAAAATTGTAAGTTGTAAAAAGGTAAAATGTGAAAATGTGAAAAAGTGAGTTGTAAATTGGAAGAGATTTAAAAAATAAAAGGTAAAATGTGAAATTTTGATTTAAATAATCTAACATTTCACATTTTACCTTTTACCTTTCACATTTTACAAGAAAATTAAACCTTAACGTGTCCCCAGTTTTCACCGCTGGCAATTCTGCGGATCTGCATTTCGCTTACTCCAAATTGTTTGGCGATCATTTTTAGACGCGTTTTTTGTTCTGGTCTTGCTAATATTTTTTTAATTAACATGACTTTTGTTGTGGTCAGTTTTCTTCCGTCGGCTTTTAAGTTGTGTTCGATCAGGTTTTTCTTAGCCTGAATTACACGCGGACTCTTGCGGCTGTGTGCCATCATTTCTTGTTTGGTTGCCCAGCGTAAATTGCTTATATCATCGTTGCTTCGGTTGTAATCCAGATGCAGGACATATGTTTGTTCCTCAGAATCTTTGGGAATAAAATATTGGGCAACTAATTTGTAGAGAAATAAATATTTGTTAATGATTTTATCGTCTTTTTTGACTTTAAATCTAAAGGTTGGGTACCCATCGCTTAAACCGCCTTTTAAGATGCGGCCGTTTTCAATTTCGTCAGTAAAGCTTATAAGTCTTCCTCTGTTTGAAATGGCATATTTAAGTTGTAATGAGGCGTTTATTTCTATTTCTTTGAATACTTCGTTAGGGTAAAATCTATTATGTGGCATTTTTCTTTTTCATTTAAATTTTGTCTCTCAAAGATAAAGAATTCCAAAATGAAGAATGCTATAATGCTGGTAATGAACCGTCAATTTTATGATTCTTATAACGCTATTTTAACGTTTTAAAATGCTTTTGACAGTTTTTAGGCAGATTTTAATTCACAAATTGTGAATAGTTCAGTTTTTTAATTTTCGGCGAAAGCCAAAAATTAAGAAAAATTGGATCTAAAATTATTGATTTAGCCAGCTTTTGAAATTGTTTATTTCTTTTTTACTGATCATAATCGGATCATTTTCGACTGCAGGAACGGTTAGGATTAATTCGATTTTTTGGTTCGAATGTTTTATTACTTCTTTTATAATATTTCGGTTTACGATATATTTTCTATTGACTTTGAAAAAAGTAAACGGATCGAGGCTGTTTATAATGTCTGTAAGGGTATTGTTGTACAAATAACTGTTTCCGGATTTTACGTAGATAAATAGATGTTTTCCAGACGCGGCAAAATAGGTGATTTCGGACTCGTTTACCGAAATTAGCTTATAGCCGTGGTTTACGAGAAAATGACGCTGTATTTTGCTTGTTTCGGGATTTTCTAATGCAACTAGTGACTGCAGTGTATTATCGGCATTAAAACTGTCTTTTATTTTTTTGAATTTGAATAAGGCTTCTAACAATTCTTGTTCTTCAAATGGTTTTAAAAGATAATCTATTGTAAAGTGTTTAAAGACCGAAATGGCATAAGAATCATAAGCGGTAACAAAGATAACAGGGCAGGAGATAGTGGCTTTCTCAAAAATTTCAAGACTTTTTCCGTCGCCAAGGTGAATGTCCATAAAAGCGAGATCGACATTGTTTTGTTTAAAAAAGTCAACGGCTTCTTTTACAGATTTTAAAACTGTAATTTCTGCAATCTGTAAAATTTCCTGCTGTTCTAAAATTGATTTTAGATAACTGGAAGCAAGATATTCGTCTTCGACAATGGCAATTCTCATTTTCCTTTTATGGTAAAGTTAAAACGTTTCATTTTTAAGAGAGAAACTCTTAAAGATTTTGCAAATATAATTGTCTCTGCTTTTTTTGCAATAGGTTTTTAATTTTGTTTTAATTTTTGTTGTGATTAAAATATACTTTTTGTGTAAAAAGCAAAAAAGGCCCAGTTTTGCAACTGGACCTTTTTCAAAAAAACAATAGGTAACTTATAGATTGGGATTGTTTAATCTCGCGCCTGCTGGGTAAGCAATTGTATATCGCGGATCATTTTGTATCAAAGTTCCTTCTTCTTCATTGAAAGAGTGAACGATTTCTTTTTGAGTTGTTCTTCTTAAGTCGAACCAACGCTGCCCTTCAACTGCAAACTCACGTTGTCTTTCTGCTAAAATGAATGTTGTTAAATCAGCAGCAGTCATTGCTGTTACATCGCTTTCTAGTTGTGTAAATCCAGCTGGTGTATATCTGTTTTTGATGAAAGTTAAAACAGTTGTTTTAGCATCAGCAAGATTATCTAATTTTAATAATGTCTCAGCTTTTATTAAATACAATTCAGAAGTTCTGAAGCTGCATTTTTGCTCATCATCAACACCTTTTTGAATTCTAACACGGCTTCCGCTTCCTGTAAAGTAAAGAGGGTAACGTAAATCTGTAGTTTTGTTGTAAGCTCCAAGTAAAACTGCTGATGCAAATGAAGTTCCTTTAAGACCAGTTGAATACATATCTTCAAGAGCTAAAATAGATTCTTTTGAGTCGTATTTGTTTGCTAAAACAGGAGTTGCTTTTAAATCAACTAAATTACTGTTAATTGCCAATGCTTTGTTAGCAGCATCAAGAGATTTCTGCCATTTTTGCTGGTATAAGTAAATACGGCTTTCTAAACTGTATAATGAAACTTTAGAAAAACGGTAGTTGATTCCTTTTGTTTGAGTTTCTAAATTAATTAACTGACCCGCTTTTTCTACGTCAGAAATAGCCTGATTGTAAATTACTTCAACACTTTGTGGAAGGTACGCCTGCTCTAAATCAATCTGCAACGCTAAAGGAACTCCTTTATCTGAAGCAGCAGTTGAAGCGTTATATGGTTTTCCAAAAAGGTTAATTAAATCGAAATAAGCCATTGCTCTTAATGCATATGCTTCTCCAACTAATTGGTCTTTCTGTGCTGAGGCTGATAATTTTCCGTTAGCATCATTGATTATAACATTTGTATAAAAAATTACATTGTATAAAGCCTGATACTGAAAAGGAGTTGTAAAGCTGTCTGGATTAGCGTCTTTCCAAAAATAAACATCTTTAAAAAGATTAAGCTCACTGCTGTCTTCATTCAATGTCAATTCGTCAGTACGAACTGCAGTTAAAGATTTGTGTCTTGGATAAACAGAGTATCCTTTAGTTAATACTGCGCGATATTGATCAAGTGTTTCCGGAATAACTCGCCCAATAGGCTGAACGTCCAGATAATCATCACAGCTTGTTACAGCAATTGCAGCAACAAAAAGTAGAATATATTTTGAGATTTTTTTCATCTTTAATTTTATTAGAAAGTTACATTACATCCTAAGGTAAATGACTTAGGAACTGGTTGTGCATAAATATTTCCAAAAGTTTCCGGGTCAAAGTAACCTTTGTAATCAGAGCTTACTACGAATAAGTTTCTTGCTTCAACATTTAATCTAATGCTTGAGATGTTAATATGATCTGTAAAAGCTTTAGGGAATGTATAACCTAAACGCACACTGCTTAATCTCATATAACTCATCTCACTAGCCCATGTATCTAAATAGTTCATTGTAGTTATTGGATTTCTTCCAGAAAAATATTGGTATGCCATCCAAGAATCTCCTGTACCAGAAGTCTGGCTTGTAATTCCAGGTAAATTAGAAGATGTGTTCGTTGGAGACCAAGCATCTAAGATATCTTTGCTGTAATTTTGTCCTCTATCTACTTGTGTACCGTTGTAGGGAGGAGTTCTTGTTACTGTTTGTTTTATGTTAAAAGAAGCTGCAATTGTAAGGTCAAAATTACTCACTTTAAATGTATTGGTAATACCTCCTGTAAACTTAGGGTCTCTGTCTCCTAAATAAACAAATAAGTCTCTAAATTCAGCTGCTGATAATTTTGTATCAGAGAATTCTCCCGGGAAAAAATCTGCCCATACATCATATAATCCAAAGAAAGTCTGTGCGTTTACAGTTTCTCCTTTTTTATTTACAAATAACGGGTAGCCATTTTCATCGATACCGTTTGTTTTAAATCCAAATACTGCATTTACAGCATGACCTTCCTGATTTGGTAAGTAACTGTTATCTCTTACTTGCAAACGATCTACATTACTCTTATTGTGAGAGAAGTTAATGCTTGTATTCCACTTAAAGTTTGGGCGGTCAATATTTTTTGTAGACAAAGTTATTTCATAACCTTTATTACTTACCTGTGCCCAGTTCATATTAGTATATTCAAAACCATTTTCTAATGGCAATGATCTTAAGCCAATTAAGTCAGTACTTTTTCTTCCGTATAAATCAGTAACAATGCTGATACGGTTATTAAACAATCCAATGTCAGCTCCAATGTTAGTATTGCTGGTTTTTTCCCAACGTAATTTATCATTTGGAGGACTTTCTACAGTAATTACCGGTTCTGCCTGACCTGGAAGAATAATAGCTGTGTTGTTACTTCCTACTACGTAAGGAGAAGTATTTTTGTCGATGTTACCTTGTAAACCGTAAGAAGCACGAAGTCTTAAATTAGATAATGTTAAGTTATCTTTTAAGAAATTCTCTTCAGATACTGCCCATGAAGCAGATGTTGACCAAAGTGGTAAATATTTGTATTTTGGATCTACACCAAATAAATCTGAGCCATCGTATCTAACACTTCCAAAAACACTATACTTTTTGTTGTATGTATAAGAAGCTGTTGCAAAGAATGAAGCAAAAGCACTTTCATTTTTTGATTTAGAGTATGCTTTCCAATCTGCTTCTTTTGCAAAACCAGCGTTAGGGAAAATAATTTGCTGATTCGTTAAATTATTCTCATCAAAACCAAAACCTTTAGTTGAAACTAAGGTTGTATAATTTCTTCTTAATTCGTTACCAACCATTGCTTCAATTTCGTGTTTTTCTCCTAAAGTTTTAGAATAATTCACCATTGTTTTCAAGTTGTACTGAAAGAAATCTGTGTTTGCGTTTTGTATAACTCCACCAACTGGAAGAAAATAATTTTGCGCTCCACCGCTAAAATAGCTTGATTTTTCTCTTAAGTTTCTAGTGAAATAAGTGTCTTTACCAGCAAATTTTTCGCTTGATGTATTGTCTAATTGTAAACCTAATTGTGATGTTACTTTTAAATCTTTAGTAACTTTATATTCAGCATCTAATAAAGCTTTTACAGCTCTTGTTTTTAATTCATGAGAAGTGTTTTCTCTTTCTTCCAAGAAATTAAAAGGTACTTTACGATCTGAATATCCAACGATATCAGCATCATATTTATAACTTCCATCTTCGTTGTATGGAGTTAAATATGGATTTACGTTTCTAGAATAAGTAGAAGGACTCGTAAATGCATAAGAATCTACTAGGTAAGATGAAGTTTTGTTTTCAGAACCAAAAAGAGAAACACCTACTTTAAATTTATCTGTAATTTCGTAGTTATTTTTCAATGTTACGTTGTAACGTTTGAAACCAGTTCCAATAGTTGTCCCTTTTTCATCATAGTATCCTAAAGAGAAATAGTAATCTGATTTTTCACCACCACCAGATAAACTTAAACCGTGCTGTGTATTAATAGCAGTTTGGTATAATAAGTTACCCCAGTTTGTGTTGTTGTTTCTTAAAGAATTTATCGATTGTTGTGTTTCAGGGCTTAAAGAAGAGAATCCGCCGTTTCTGAATGCATTCAATTGATTTGTTCCGTTTAAGATACGCATAATATCTCCGCCATCAGCTCTGTATGTTAAATCTTCACGTCCAGCAAGACCAAGTTCGAAATCAACTTTTTCGTTTGAATTCATTAAGTTTAATTTAGAAAACTCAGGTCTTTGTGTAATAAAGGTATTTGTGTTAAAGTTAACAACCATTTTACCAGCTTTACCTTTTTTAGTTGTAACCACAATTACACCATTTGCTGCACGAGCACCGTAAATAGCTGTTGCAGCAGCATCTTTTAAGATTGTAATATCTTTAATATCATCTGGGTTTAAACCAGCGATAGAATAGTTGTTTAATACATCGATGTTATCCTTATCGAAGTTTTTAGGAACATCATTGCTTTCTAATGGTAAACCATCCAATACCCATAAAGGATCTTGTGCACCGTTTAGAGAAGCTGTACCCCTGATTCTAATTTTAGCAGGTGCTCCAGGTGCTCCAGATGGAGTACTTACAGCAACACCGGCAATTTGTCCAACTAATAATTGGTCAATGCTCGAAACCCCTGTCTGCTGGATTGCAGCCATGTCGATTTTGGTAACCGCTGCAGTAAGTTTTCTTTTCTCGATTTTTTGGTAACCAGTTACTACAACCTCCTGAAGTTTTGCTGTTTCAGATTTTAAGTTAATTGTATAATTTTTTTGACCGTCTAATTCAAGAGTATACGATTTGTATCCCATGAAAACAACTCTCAATGAAGTAACATTTTTTGCGATCTTCAAAGTAAATTTACCATCGAAATCTGTAGTAGTTCCAATAGCTTCACTTTGAATAATACCTGCCATAGCAGTTTTGTTTGAGATGGAATTATTCTCAACAAAGATAGACGCACCAGGAATTGGCGACAAGTCTGCTTCATCTTGAATGATCCCCGTAATAGTTCGGGTTTCCTGCGAGTATCCTGCGATGGCCAGGAACAGCAGTAAGGCATGTAGAATTTTTTTCATGTTTTGGGTTTGTAATTATTAAAAGGTTGTATTATTCAGGGCTTTTTCGATTCGTTGTGTTAAATCGCGGTAATGGTTTTGGGTCGATTGATCTCCGGTGCTCTTTTTTAGTTTTAACAACTGAAGCACTTTTGATAATTCTCCTTTTTTATCAGACGTTACTTCTGTAACTCTTTTTAAAAAATAGTTATTAATGTTTCTTGCCGTATGTGCATCATCTATAGAACATAAATGAGGCATTTGTAATGTTTCTTGTATTTCGATTGTTTTTTTAGCATCCGTTTTTTCAAATAATTTATTTGTCGAAACAATTAAAACATCTACATAATTCTTTTGTGTCATACGCTCCAGAATAGTAAGTGATTTGTTTTGGATAGTTCCTGCAAATACACTTTGGTGTATTTTTTTAAACAATTCATTTACGGTAAAAACCTTCTCATTGGTTTTATTTCGCTGGTATAATTCATTTTCTGTCATTCGGAGCAAACGGTCATCGTATAATAAACTATACATAAGATCGTATTGTAATTCTCTTGCCAGCGTGTATGGCGTGTACTCATAAGGTCCAATAGGAGAATCTTTCAGCGGATTTGTTTTGTCTAAAATGTCATTGAAAAACAACCACTGCGGAATCGTAATTACATTTTTAACTAAATAATCAGCTGCTTTTTTCTGCATTGCTGCAGGAACAGGAACATAGCTTTGTTTGTTATCACCGTGAACCGTTGTATTTAAATAAACACCGCCAACATTAGCCACTACATGACCATTGTACATGTGCCATTGTCCGATAGTTCCAATATACAGTTTGCCAGTTTCATGGTAAGACTGATCTTTATCGTATGTCCAGTTTAAGATATTATCTACAACACGTTTTAAGTTTTTTAAACCGTATTCGCTAGCTTTTACAGCATCATTTCCTAAATCTTCAGACTGTGAACGAGGATCAATTGCAGGGCCAAATTGCTGCTCGCCGTAAAAATAAATCGGGTCGTTTTGATGTTTTGCAATAGCTTCGTTTAGTCTTGCCGTTTCATTTTCGTTTGGACCATACCATCTGTAACCCCATTCGATTGCGTATTTGTCGTACTCACCAATTTTTGGAGTAATAACCGTTACGTTATCTTCCGGTTGTGCTACATAATTGTAACGTGCATAATCCATGATAGAAGGAGCAGTACCGCCCATTTTTGCTGTGAATTCTTTAGATCTTAAAGATTCTACATCATAAGCATAAGAAGAACCCATGTTATGTTTTAGACCAAAAGTATGGCCTACCTCATGAGACGATACAAAACGAATTGCTTCTCCCATGTGTTCATCGCTGAATTTATTTCCGCGTGCTTTTGGATCAATCGGTCCAGTCTGAATACGCATCCAGCTTTGAAGCGAAGTCATTACATTATGCCACCAGATAATGTCGGCCTCGATAATTTCACCGCTTCTTGGATCAACCACAGAGGGTCCCATTGCGTTTGATTTTGGAGATGCGGCATACGTAATAACAGAATAACGCACATCATCAATATCAAAATCTAAATCTTGTTCAGTAGGTTCTTTTGCAATAACGGCATTTTTAAATCCGGCTTTTTCAAAAGCTGCCTGCCAATCGTGTACCCCATCAATTATATTCTTTCTCCATTGTTTTGGAGTAGAAGGATCGATGTAATAAACGATTGGTTTTTTCGGCTCTACTAATTCACCTTTCAAATAACGTTCTTCATCTTCTTTCTTTGGTTCTAAACGCCAGCGGGTAATCAATTCTTTTTCAAGCATTGCCTGCTGTGCATCGGCAAAATACCAATGCTTTTCAGTAAAAAATCCAATTCTTTTGTCAGAAAAACGAGGTTTCATTGGGGTTTTATCCAATAAAATAATATTAGTTGTCACACCAAGCGTAATCGGTACTGCAGCACCTCCGTCGCTAAGTGAAGTTGTCATCTGTGATTTTACAACAATGTTTTTAGGGAAAGATTTTAATCCCTCAATATAGGATAAATCAGATTTTACAGAACCGTTTAAGCCAATGTTGCCCATTACATCATTAAAGCTTTTTTGTTTTCCGTCAAAAATCTTGTTTACTTTAATTACAACCGAAGTCGAATCGTTGTTCTTAGTTTCAATATCAAAAACTTCGATAATCGATTCAGAGAAATTGTCAATAACAGAAGCTGTGATAGCATCTTCTTTAGGAGAAGAAACCTTAGGCTGATATGTCTTTACCCAGACTTTCTTTGCAATTGTATCTTTATAAAAGGAAATAACTTTATTCTCATAATTCATTCCTTTATTTAATCCAGCTTCGTTAATATCATAAGGAACCTGAGATAATTTGTTTACAATTAGAAATTCTCTTTTAAACAAACTATCCTGAATTTCAAAATATACATCGGTTTTAACCTGAATGATATTGAATAGTCCTTTTTTAACAGTTCCCTTTTTTATAAGGTCACTATATTTTTTGCCTTTTTTGGCGTCAGTAGAATCTTTTTTTACAATTTCACTTTCTGTTTCTTTTTTCTTTTTCTTTTGAGAAAGAACTGTAACAGGAATGAATAATAATAAAATTAGTAAGCAGAATAATTTTACATTATGCAGGAATGCCTTTTCCTTCATTTTGATGTTAAGTTAAAGTTAATTTTCGTCGAAACTATTCGATTTTAGTTCAGAAAAAAAACAAAACGGAGTGAATGGCTTTTTTTTAGGAGTGAATAGATATTAATGGCAGAATACATACGAATTTGCCGTCTTTTTCTGAGGTTGTTAAATTGGTTCTGGAGTAGAAATTATAGATGCTCGTAAGATATTTTAACCCAAAATTTGTGCTGGGTTCACTGTGTGTCTTTTTTTGAAGATTATTAGTAATTATTACCTGATCTTTTTGAACCAGAATTTGAGTTGTCAGCGGATTTTCGTGCGTTGCCCTATTGTGCTTAATAGCATTTTCGACCACAACCTGAAATGCCAGATACGGAAGATATTTATCAAGAGCTCCTTCATCTTCTATTTTTATAGAAAAGAATAATTCTTCCTTAAAACGAGTCTGCTGTAAAAAGATATATTTTTCAATAAATAATAATTCGTCTTTAAGTGATACAATATTTTTTTCCGGCGGATCAATTAAATAACGATAAATACGCGAAAGATTCAAAGTGAATTTCTGCGCTGTTTTTACATCGGTTCCCACTAACATATAAAGTGAGTTGAGCGAATTAAACAGAAAGTGCGGATTAATCTGTTCCTTTAAATGCTGGAGCTGAATAAGTGCTTTCTCTTTGATGATTTTTTCATTCTCTACAAGAAGCCTGTTTTTTTCTTTAATGGCAATTCCTTTCTCTTTATAAGCACGTCTGTTGGCATACGAAAATAAATAGAAAATCAGCAAAAGCATTACCGTTGTTATCGAATAAATCCAGGTTGAATATTTTTCAATTAACGCTGTATTTTCGTTAATAATATTTTTGGGGAAATTAACACATACAAACCAACATGAATTTTTAAGATCTAGTTTTTTTGTAAATCTGATTACATCCAGTTTTAGATATTCAGACATAGTGACTCTTTTTACATAATCCTGCTTTTTAGGAAATATCGTGTCAATCGCACGGGTAGAAGAAATCTCATAAATATTTTTTCCTATAAAATTCGATTCGGGGTGATAAATACATCTTCCTGATTTATCAAAAATAAAAGCATAATTATTAGTCGATTTGATATCTACAGTAGAAAAATAATCAACAAGTTTTTTTAAGTTGATGTCGTAACCATAACGTACTACTGTGTTTTTTGAAATGAGTTTAAAATAAATTCTCCAAACCCATTCCTTTCCCTGCGGAATAATAACACTGATATGATCCTGATCTTTATTTTTTTTGATAAAATCTTCGGCATTTTTTTTTACGGCATCAGAAACAGAATCGGTTCCAAACTGAATTTTATTATCATTTATCTGAAACCAATTATCGGCTATCAATAAATTGGTATTTTGAACCGAAGACAAAACACGAAGGTTCGAAGCTAAATTATCGAGGTTGCTTATTTTTAAAACATGCTTTATTCTGTTTTCCTGTTCCAGAAATTTCGAGAATTCCTGCAAAAAAAATTCCTGCTTTTTAATAAAGTTACGCTGTGCTGATTCTTCATTCGCTTTTTCGGTAAGATCAGTAATCAAATTACTCAATATATATACAGAAGAAACAGTAATGAGAATAGTGACACCTATATAAATTAAAAAGGCGCGTCGGGATGTTATTTTTTTTAATCTAAATTTCAAAGAAGTATCAGTAATTTAATTCGCAACCGAGAATTGAGAATCGTATAAGTTTTTATAATACCCATCAGTTTTCATTAATAATTCCTGATGCGTTCCTTGTTCCACAATCAAACCTTTATCCATTACCACAATTTTATCAGCATTTACGATGGTTGCCAAACGATGCGCAATAATAATAGAAGTTCTTCCTTTTGTAATCGTTTCTGTCGCACGCTGAATCAATTCTTCGGAATAGCTGTCGATTGACGAAGTTGCTTCATCCAAAATCAAAATACTTGGATTACTGACATACGAACGTAAAAAAGCAATCAGCTGTCTTTGTCCAGACGACAGCATCACGCCGCGTTCCTTAACATCAAAATCATAATTATCCGGAAGACTCATGATAAAATCGTGAACACCAATTTTCTTTGCGGCATCCAAAACTTTTTCGCGGGTAATTTCTGGATTATGAAGTGTAATATTATTGTAAATCGTATCGGCAAATAAAAAGACATCCTGTAAAACCACAGCAATTTGTTTTCGAAGTGAAGCCAAAGTATAATTCTCAATATTTTCTCCATCAATACAAATCGTTCCGCTGCTAATTTCATAAAAACGATTCAGCAAATTAATAATAGTCGATTTTCCAGCTCCTGTTGAACCAACAATGGCAACGGTTTGTCCTGCATTTACAGATAAATCAATACCTTTTATAACTTCTTCTTCGGGAATATAACTAAAACGAACTTGTTTAAAATCGATAGTTCCGTTAAAAACCGGAGCTTCAATTGTACCTGTATCCTGAATGTGATCCTGAGTATCGATAATGTCAAAAACACGATTTGCAGCAATCATTCCCAGCTGCATTTCGTTGAATTTATCTGCAATCTGCCTTAACGGATTAAAAAGCATTCCGATAAACATTGTATAAGAAAACAAATCTCCAAAGGTGGTAAAGTTATCACCATTTAAAATTTTAAACCCTCCAATAACCACAACCAGGCCTAAAGTAATCGACGAAATAATATCGGCAATAGGGAAGAAGATCGAGTTGTACAAAATGGTTTTAATCCAGGCAACTCTGTGTTTGTCATTTATAACCCTGAAATTTTCGGCTTCAATTTTTTCACGATTAAAAAGCTGTACGATTTTCATTCCCGTTACGCGTTCCTGAACAAACGAGTTCATATTAGCAATCTGCGTACGAACTTCCTCAAAAGCGATTTGCATTTTACGCTGAAAAATTCGGGTAATATAAACCAGAAGAGGCATCGCAACAACTACAATCCAGGTCAGCTGCCAATTCATATAAAACATGAAAATCAAAACCACAAGCATTTTCATCAAATCACTTATAATCATAAACAATCCCTGACTGAAAATACGAGCAATCGATTCAATATCCGAAACTGATCTGGTAACCAATTGCCCTACCGGAACCAAATCGAAATACTTCATCCTAAAGCTTAAAATGTGTTTAAAAAGCTTGGTTCTAATATCTTTTACAATATCCTGCCCGAGCCAGTTGGCCCAAAAGACAAAGTAAAACTGAGAAAAAACTTCCATTACCAAAACAGCACCCATTAAAATAATATACAACAGTAAACCCGTTTTATCGTGCGTTTTAATATAGCCGTCGACCGTTTGTTTTAATAAGTAAGGTCTCAGTGCGGCAAAAATGGAGAGTGAAACCGCAAAAATAATAACGCCGTAATAACGCCATTTATAGGGTTTCGTATATTTTAAAATTCGTTTAAATAAACCGGTATCAAATGCTTTTGCTTTCATTTATTTTTTAAGCTTTAAGCTTTATGCAATAAGCTTTAGGCGCAAAGTATAAAGCTTATTGCCTACAGCCTACAGCTTAAAGCTATAGGTAATCGTAATAAATTTTGGTTAAATACAAACCATGCGCCGGAACCGAAAATCCAGCTTTTTTTCTGTTTTTACTGGCAATAATATTTTCAAAATCAGCCAGAGTGATTTTGTGTAATCCTATATTAATTAAAGTTCCTACAATTGCCCGAACCATGTTTCGTAAAAAACGATTCGCCGAAATTGTAAAAACGAGTTTGTTGTTTTCATGTTTCCAATATGCCTCAAAAATCGTGCAGTCAAAAGTATTAACATCTGTATTTACTTTTGAGAAACACTGAAAATCGATATGGTTTAACAAGATCTTTGCAGCTTCGTTCATTAAATCAATATCTAATTTTTGATTTACATACCAGCTTAATCCCTCTAAAAACGGATTTTTTATCGTATTAATATGATATTCGTATGTTCTTTTTGTCGCATCAAATCTACAATGCGCATCATCATGAACCGAAATTAAATTGTAAACCGCAATGTCTTTAGGTAAATACGAATTCAGTTTATGAACCAAAACAGGAATATCAATTGATTTTTCTAAATCAAAATGACCATACATTTCCTCGGCATGAACACCAGTATCTGTTCTTCCGGCGCCCATAACATTTATGGTCGAATTTAATAAAACCGAAAGCGCTTTATTTAAAGTTTCCTGAACTGATGAAGCATTAGGTTGAAACTGCCAGCCATGATAGTGAGTTCCGTTATAAGCAAAATGAATAAAATATCTCATGTGAGGGACAGAGGTTTTGAAGTGCAAAGGTACGAAAAAAAGTGGCTAAGGTTCTAAGATACTAAGAGGCTGAGTTTTTTTTAAGGTTCTGAAGTGAAAAGTTTTTTTAGGATGATTATCATACGATGTAATTTATAGACGCGCACAGCAGTGCATCTAATATCCAAATAGTAAATAAATATAAAAGAGAATTGAGACGCGTTATAATGTTTTTCTACAAGAAAAACCTTTGTACCTTTGCATCTGTCAACCTTTGCACCTCAATAGAAAATTGAAAAAAATCCTCCTGCTTTCCGATACGCACTCTCATATTGATGATACTATTTTAAAATATGTCGCTCAGGCCGATGAAGTTTGGCATGCAGGTGATATTGGCGATTTAAATGTAACTGATACAATAAAAAAGCTAAAACCGCTGCGATGTGTTTATGGAAATATTGATGATGCAAAAGCGAGATTGGAATTTCCATTACATAATAGGTTCATGTGCGAAAATGTTTCGGTATGGATTACACATATTGGCGGTTATCCAGGAAAATACAATCCTGCGATTAGGGAAGAAATGGCTTCGAATCCACCTAAATTATTCATCTGCGGACATTCGCATATTTTAAAAGTGATGTTTGATAAAAAGAATAATCTATTACATATGAATCCAGGTGCGGCAGGGAAAAGTGGTTTTCACCAAATGCGGACTATGCTTCGTTTTGTAATAGAAGAGGATAAAATAAAAGATCTGGAGATTATAGAAATTGGTAAAAAATAAAATTACAAAATTGGAACTTTTATTTTAATAGAAGTTCCTGTATTTTCATTCGCTCTGGAAATAATAGAAAAATTACCTTTTAATTTTTTAATTCTCACTCTGATTCGGTTTAAACCAAAACCTTCAATTTCGTTAAGTTTTTCTGCATCAAAGCCCTTTCCGTTATCGTGAATTATAATGATTAAATGATTGTTATTTTCGTGCAGTGAAATTTGAGCTTTTTGTGCTTCACTGTGTTTTATAATATTGCTTAGCAGCTCTGAGACAATAAAATAAAGTTTCGTTTCAAATTTTTCAGAATATCGGGTATCTGTTGAAACTGAACTTGAAAATTTAAACTGAATACTCGAATTAGAATTTCTTTCGCACAAATCTTCCAAAGCATAAATTAAACCGAAACGAACCAAAAGAGTAGGAACGAGGTCATGTGATATATCGCGTAAAAGGTCGTGGGCTTCGGCCAGAATAGTTTTTGCTTTTTGAATTTCTTCAGATTGGATGTTGTTTTTTGTTGTAAAAACATTTAGATGCAGTCCGGCCGAAGATAATAGCGAATTTATATTATCATGCAAAAAGGAAGCAATCTTTTTTTGTTCTGTTTCCTGACTGTCAATTCCTGCATTTATTACATTTAAAAGTATTTTCTGCTTAGTGTCTTTACGTTTAATTTTCTGTTTTAATCGGTTATTTTGATATGCATAATAAATAAGGAAAAATAATAAAACAACTAAAATTAAAGACAAACTAATCAGTTTTTTATTTAGTAATTGTTCTTGCTTAATGTTCTTAGAAACAGCTGTTTTTTTTGAGGTTTCAATAGAGGATGCTTCTCTTTTTTCAGAAGGAGCAGGCTTTTGGCCAAAAACCATATTTTCTGTCGATATAAAGAAAAAAGCTACTATTAGAATTCTAATAAAAAACATATGTTTTGTTTGATTTTAAGTATTTCGTAAATTGAATTACTAATTGATTAAATGATTTTTTAAAGCATATTTTACAAGCCCGATTGTGTTTTTTATATTGAGTTTTTTCATAATGTTTTTTCGGTGCGTTTCAACAGTATTTATGCTGATAAAAAGTTTTTCACTTATCTCTTTTCCGCTGTATTCCAGACAGATCAGTGTTGTAATTTCAATTTCCCTTGGACTTAAAATGGGGTTTTCGATATAAACATTCTGATTTAGTTTTGGATTGTTTTGAGAAAACATACTAAAAATTTTTTCTCTTACTGCATCCGAAAAGTATTCCTGTCCTTCATTAACAGCTTCAATAGCTTCGATTATATTTTCGCCGGCACACTTTTTAGTCAAATATCCTTTAGCGCCTAATTTCATTACTTCTTTAATGATCTTAAGATCATCATAACTCGATAAAATAATCACTTTACAAGGAAGCCCTTTTTGATTAAATTCTTTTAAAACTTCAATGCCGTCTTTTACAGGCATGCTGATGTCCAGAACTAAAATATCGGCCTGATTTTGAATTACATCATCGTATATAGTTGTACCATTCAATGAACTGCCCACAATCTCAAAGTTTGAAACCGTCTGCAGTAAATTGCTCAGTCCGTCAATAAGCACCTGATGATCATCGGCAAGATGTATTTTTATTTTATTCATAAATGGTTTTTGTGCAAAACGCAAATTTATGAATAAAATATCTTACAAAAATAATATTTGGTAATGATTTCAGATATTATGTTACAAGAGGAAAAATAAGCCACAAAAAAACCCGAATAAAAATTCGGGTTCTCTTCGCACAAAAAATTAAGTTTATAGGTTTATCTCAAACGGTCTACAGATTTTACAAGATCTTCATCCTTTTTGATGGCCTTATTAGCTAAAACTAATAATACGATAGCAACAATAGGAAGAAACATCCCAATACCTTTCTCAGAAACGGCGTTAACAGTTTCTCCAGATAAATTTAGAGAACGATATACAAATAATCCTAATAAAATTAAATTTAATATTATATTCAGTCTGCCCATTACAAACTGATTTTGTCTTTTTTTGTATGAAATAATGCTAATGATAGTAAGCATTGTGCTTAAACCTAAAATTATAGTGTAAACCTGATCTTGCATAAAGTAAAATGGCTTACCTGTATTTAGGGTCCAAAGCGGCGTAAAAAACATTAAAACCCCTGTTACTACAAAGGTTAGAATTAGATATACGGTTTGAATTCGTTGTAACATAACTTGAAATTGTTTTACAAAAATATATTTTCTTTTTTTAAAATACTATTGTATGATTAAATTTTATTCGTATTATTGCATCAAAATACCGTAAGCACTTCATACTGCGGTCAATTGAAATAAAATATCTACCTATTCTTTTTACAGTATTTTCCTTTAAAATAATTAAACTCATAGAACATTCATGTTTGATATTTCTGCATTAAAAGAAATGAAGCTTTCTGAGCTTCAAGAAATAGCTAAGTTAGCTAAAACAATAAAGATTAATGGCGTTAAAAAAGATACTCTGATTACTCAGATTTTAGCGCATCAAGAGGCGGATTCAGCACCGCCCGCAGAAGCTGTTGCAGAAAAGGAAGCAAACAATGATAAACCTAAAAGAGCCCGAATTGCTCCTGCAAAAAAAACAGTCAGTAAAAGCGCTCCCGTTCTAGAATTTGATGCTGTAGAGGAAACTGCTAAAGAAGTTGAAGCTCCTGAGGCTGTTGAAGAAAAACAGTCAGTGCAAGCTGAAGAAACATCTGAAAATAAGACAGCACAGGCAAAAGGTCCAAAAGTTGTAAAATTTAGTAAGTCGGCTTATGAAAAAAAGGTCGCACAGCAAAAAGAAAAAGAGGCTACAAAAGAAGTAATTTCTCCAGAAGAAGTTACAGAAAATGCTCCAGCTGAACCAACTGCTGAAAAAACTGAAAATACTGCCCCGGTTAAAAAGATTAATCCTAATCAAAATAAAAACCAAAATCCCAACCAAAATCAAAATCCGAATCAAAATCAAAACCCAAATCAAAATGGGAACGGAAATGGTAATAATGGGAATCAAAACCAGAATCAAAATCAAAATCATAAAAATAAAAAGAACAATAATTTCAGGGATTCAGATTTTGAATTTGACGGAATTATCGAAAGTGAAGGTGTTCTTGAAATGATGCCTGATGGTTACGGATTTTTACGTTCTTCTGATTATAATTATTTAGCATCACCAGACGATATTTATTTATCGACTTCACAAATAAGATTATTTGGTTTAAAAACCGGAGACACTGTAAAAGGCGTTGTTCGTCCTCCAAAAGAAGGCGAGAAATTTTTCCCTCTTGTTCGTGTATTAAAAATTAACGGACACGATCCGCAGGTTGTTCGCGACAGAGTTTCTTTTGAACACCTGACACCTGTTTTTCCTTCTGAAAAATTTAAATTAGCCGAAAAAGGCAGTTCTGTATCAACTCGAATTATTGATTTGTTTTCTCCTATTGGAAAAGGTCAGCGTGGAATGATCGTTGCGCAGCCAAAAACGGGTAAAACAATGCTTTTAAAAGATATTGCAAATGCAATTGCGGCAAATCATCCAGAAGTGTATTTAATCGTTCTTTTAATTGATGAGCGTCCGGAGGAGGTTACAGATATGCAGAGAAGTGTTCGCGGTGAAGTTATTGCGTCAACTTTTGACAGAGAACCGCAAGAACACGTAAAAATCGCTAATATCGTTTTAGAGAAATCAAAACGTTTAGTAGAATGCGGACATGATGTTGTAATTTTATTAGATTCTATTACACGTTTAGCAAGAGCTTACAATACGGTACAGCCGGCATCAGGAAAAGTTTTAAGTGGTGGTGTTGATGCTAATGCATTACAAAAACCAAAACGTTTCTTTGGAGCGGCCAGAAATGTAGAAAATGGTGGTTCATTAAGTATCATCGCAACTGCATTAACAGAAACAGGTTCTAAAATGGACGAGGTAATCTTTGAAGAATTTAAAGGAACCGGTAACATGGAGCTTCAATTAGATCGTAAAATTGCCAACAAACGTATTTTCCCTGCAATCGATCTTACTTCTTCAAGTACGCGTCGTGATGATTTATTACTTGACGAGAAAACGTTACAAAGAATGTGGATCATGCGTAAATATCTATCAGATATGAATCCTGTAGAATCTATGGATTTTGTAAACGAGCGTTTCAAGAAAACAAAAAATAACGAAGAGTTTTTGATCTCGATGAATGACTAAAAGAAGTTGCTAAGGTTCTGAGATTCTAAGTTTTTCTATCACTTTAGTTCACAATATAAAAAAGGGATGAGTTTATAAAACTCATCCCTTTTTGTTTTTTATCTTAGAATCTCAGAAACTCAGCTCCTTAGAATCTTAGCCCCTTATTTCTTATCAACTACCGGTCTGTTTTCTCTATTTGCTAAATCCCAGGCAAGTACAAAAGCAAGTTTTGTTCTTTTGGTTAAAGCGTCGTATTCGATTTTTTCAGGTTCGTCGCCTTTTCCGTGATAATCTTCGTGAACTCCATTAAAGAAGAAAATAGCCGGAATACCATGTTTTGCGAAGTTATAGTGATCAGAACGCTCATAAAAATGATTAGGATCTTTAGGGTCATTAAATTTAAAATCTAAGTCCATTTTGATGTATTTTTCGTTTTGAGCAACAACCGCATTATGCAGGTCAGATGATAATCTGTCAGCACCAATTACATATACATAATTGTTTGTGTTAGCGTGTTCCACATCACGACGGCCAATCATGTCAATATTGATATCAGCAATAGTGTTTGCGATTGGAAAAAGAGGATTTTCTGAGTAAAAACGAGATCCATGCAAACCATGTTCTTCCCCTGTTACGTGCAAAAACAAAATAGAACGTTTTGGCCCGTGTCCTTGTTTTTTAGCTTTAGCAAAAGCTTTAGCCATTTCAATAACCGCTACAGTTCCAGAACCATCATCGTCAGCTCCGTTATACACTTCGCCATCTTTAATTCCTACGTGATCGTAATGTGCTGAAATAACTAAAACTTCATCCGGTTTTTCAGAACCTTCGATGTAAGCCCAGATATTTTCTGAATCTGGTAAATTTTGATTGCGTCTGGCATTTAGGTAAGATGCCGGAATGTGCTGATAAAAATCTGAAGCCCCTTTTGGGAAAGATATACCGCTTTTTTTGTATTGGTCAATCATATAAAGACCTGCTTTTTTCTGTCCCGCAGATCCCGTTTCACGGCCTTCCATTTCATCTGAAGCTACAACATAAAGCATTGTTTTAAGGTCTTTTTCAGAAATAAGCTTGACGTATTTAGAGGGATCTGAATTGTCTTTGGAAGCAGCCGGCTGCGCATTTTTACATGAAAACGCTGTGGTGGCGATTAAAAATAAAATGAGGATTTTTTTCATTTCGTATTAGTGTAAATTGATGAATGTGTATAAAATGTAAATTGTAAGTAAAAATAGAATAAAAAAGAAATTTATAAAGAATAATGCAACGCTTTTAACAAACGATACAATTCTGCTTTCTCCATAAAAGCGATGATGTGCCGGATAAAAATAATACGACATCCATATTGTACCAGCGAAATTGATTATTGTCGAAATATAACTCAGCGGACTGTCTTCTCCAAACAAACCTATAATCCTGTCTATTATAAACATTATGAGGAAAATGAGAAGAAGAAAGGAAAAATAATGAAGCGTAAAGATCCCGTGATCAAAATAATACCATTTTTTCTTATTGTGAAAAAGCCACAAGAAAAAAGCAAAAAACGGCATAATAATAAATAGAATTTTAGGAAGATTGTGAAAAAAAGCTTCTGCGAATTTTACATAAATCTCTTTTTTTGTGTATTTCTCAGTGACGTGACTTGCTTTTTCAGCAAACCAGTAGCTGGTGGTATTAAGTTTCTCTTCTTCTTTTCCATATTTCTGAATAGAATCAATTTTCTTCATGTTCAAAATATGAAAGTATTTTTTGTCTTTCTTTTTGATATTCAGGTCTTTAGTAGCTTTGTCAATTTCCTTATTTAATTCATTTTCACTTTTATTAATGTCACTATCTATTTTACTGGGAAACATAGCAATCAATAAAAAGGTAATAAAACTGATAAAAATATAAAGACGAACCGGAGCAAGATACGACAAACGTTTTCCGGAAAGATATTCTTTAGTAAGTGTAGAAGGCTTAAAAAGCAGATTTTTTATGGTTTTCCAGAAAGCATTTTCATAATGCGTTAAATCTTCAAAAAAATGAACAAATAAATGATGAAAAGTTTTCCGGCTGTCGCTGTTTTCCTGTCCGCAATTGGGACAGAATTTTTGCTCTACAACGTGCTTACAGTTTAAACAAGTTTTGTCTTCTCTAATTTTGTTGTGTGACATTGGTTTTTTGGTTGGTTTTGGTAGTTTTATCAGTTTATTTTTTAAGGACTTCGTTTAAAAAAAGTTGTAAATGTCCAAAAGATCTTTTGGCGGCAATCGGGTTATAAGCAGCGCCTTTAGAATTGTCGTTTCCAGCTTCAGGATTGGTAAATGAATGCACAGAGTTTGCATAATAAATCATCTGCCAGTCGGCTTTAGAATCACGCATTTCCTGCTGAAAAGAAGTAATTTCATCCTTTGACACAAATGGATCATCAGCTCCGTGACAAATTAAAACTTTGGCAGAAATTGGTTCAGTTTTTCTCGCCGCATCTTTACCTAAACCACCGTGAAACGAAGCAATTCCTTTTACATTCAAATTTCCTCGAACAGCTTCTAAAACTCCAGTTCCTCCAAAACAATACCCAATAGCCACAATATTATCTGCATTTGCTCCGGATTTAACTAATTCCTGTAAAGCGGCATTGATTCGTTTTTGATAAGCTTCGTGATTTGCTTTGTAAAAACCAGCTTGTTTACCAGCTTCACCAGTATTTTTTGGATAATTTCCTTCACCATAGATATCAGCGATAAAAACATGATAGCCTAATTTAGATAAATCTTCGGCAATACCTTTTGATGCATTGTCAATTCCAAGCCATGCCGGTAAAAGCAAAATTCCCGGATTGTTATTGCTTTTTTTAGCCGATTTAATAAATAAACCATTCAAATTCTGGCTTCCTTCAGAATATTTTACGGGTTTTAGTTGTGCGTTCATAGTAGTTGAAAACAATATTACAGCAAAAATAAGTGCGATCGAATTTTTCATTTTTTTACAATTTTTAACAAATATCTGAAATAAAATGTTACAAAAAAACCTCGCAAGTTATTTCTTGCGAGGTTTATATTCTTAAAATTGAATGAAATTCAGATTTCTTACAAAGAGACATTTCTCTTAAAAGCGCATCCTAATTCGATCATCGAATCGGTTTTGGCTATTCCCGGAATATTATCGACTTTTTCATATAATATTTTACGCATATGTTCATGGTTTCTTGCTGTAATTTTTAAGTAAAGAGTAAATGAACCCGTTACAAAATAACATTCTGTAATTTCCGGGATTTCTTTTAAGGCTTCAATAACTCTTTCAGAATCTGAATCTTTATTTAATGTAATTCCGGTAAAAGAAGCCCAGTCGTACCCAATTTGTTTTTCATTTAAAATGGGTTTGATTCCCGTAATTATGCCTTGTTCAAACAAACGGTTTATACGCTGATGCACCATTGTATTTGAAATTTTTAAATTAGATGCAATTGTCGAATAAGCAATTCGGCCGTCTTTTTCTAACTCTTTGATGATTTTTACGTCAAATTCATCTAACATATCCATGCCGTTAATTTTAATTTTTGTAAAGATAAAAAAACTCTCATTTGAATTTGAAGCCAAATTTTTTAAAATGACTTTAATTTGGTTTAAAATAAGTTATATTTATTTTTTAAAACTTAAATAAGGTTAAAAATACTTTAATTTTGGTTTAAAATAAATAATTTTTATATTTTTGTTTCAGAAAAAATAAAATTATCATGGCAAATACTCAAGAAATACTTTCGTCAAAATCTGAAGTTTTGATCGAAAAAGAGAATAAATACGGAGCACATAATTATCATCCGCTTCCTGTAGTGTTAGAAAAAGGAGAAGGTGTTTATGTATGGGACGTTGACGGGAAAAAATACTACGATTTCTTATCTGCTTATTCTGCGGTAAATCAAGGACATTGCCATCCAAAAATTGTGAAAGCGATGATAGATCAGGCGCAGACCTTAACGCTTACTTCTCGTGCTTTTTACAATGATAAATTAGGAAACTACGAAGAATACATTACAAAATATTTCGGTTTTGATAAAGTACTGCCAATGAATACTGGTGCAGAAGCTGTTGAAACGGCATTAAAAGTCTGTAGAAAATGGGCTTATGAAGTAAAAGGCATTCCTGAAAACCAGGCACAGGTAATTGTATGCGAGAATAATTTTCACGGAAGAACGACTACAATCATTTCATTTTCTAACGATGAAACAGCCCGTAAAAATTTTGGTCCTTTTACAGACGGATTTATAAAAATAGAATACGATAATCTTGACGCTCTTGAAAAGGCTTTAGAATCATCAAAAAATATTGCAGGATTTTTAGTTGAACCTATTCAGGGTGAAGCAGGAGTATATGTACCGTCTGAAGGATATTTGGCGAAAGCAAAAGCGTTGTGTGAAAAACATAATGTTTTATTTATTGCAGATGAAGTGCAGACGGGAATTGCACGTACAGGAAAATTATTAGCCGTTCACCACGAAAACGTACAGCCTGATATTTTGATTTTAGGAAAAGCAATCTCTGGCGGAGTTTATCCGGTTTCGGCAGTTTTATGTAATAATGAAATCATGAATGTAATCAAGCCGGGACAGCATGGATCTACTTTTGGAGGAAATCCCGTTGCGGCAGCCGTTGCTATTGCAGCTCTGGAATTAGTGAAAGACGAAAAATTAGCCGAAAATGCAGAACGTTTAGGAATTATTTTGAGAGATGGGTTAAACAAGATTGCCGAAAAAAACAGCTTAATTACACTAGTTCGTGGTAAAGGACTTTTGAATGCAATTGTAATTAACAGCGGAGAAGATTCTGATTTGGCTTGGGAAATCTGTCTAAAATTTAGAGACAACGGATTATTGGCAAAACCAACACACGGTAATAAAATTAGATTTGCACCGCCTTTGGTTATGACAGAAGAGCAAATTAATGAATGTCTAGAAATTATTGAGAAATCTTTAAATGAATTTAAAGCTTAAGATCTATACTACTCTTACTATTATAAAGTTTAAAGCTGCGGGATTAATTTTCTGCAGCTTTTTTGTTTTCTTAAAATTGGAATTATATAATGAAGTGTATTAATTATATAAATTTTAAATCAGGAACGTGAGTAGTTTTGAATGTCTTTAAAAAAGACCTGAAAATTTGTTTAACCTAATAAAAAATACTTCAGATGGCTTACGCAAATAATGATTTAACACGTTTTTTAGACGCACAGAACAAACTTTATCTTACGGCTTACTCCGAATTACAAAAAGGAAAAAAAGAAACGCATTGGATGTGGTTTATTTTTCCGCAGATAAAAGGTTTAGGGAAAAGTACGATTGCTAAATATTATGCTCTTGCAGATTTAAAAGAAGCAGAAGATTTTCTAAATCATCCTATTTTAGCCAAACATTTAATTGAAATTTGCCAGGTTTTATTAGAATATAAAACAAAATCTATTGAAGCAATTTTGGGTGAATTAAATGCACGAAAACTTCGTTCATCAATGACGCTTTTTTCTCAGGCAGAAAATGCAGATCCTATATTTCAGGAAATATTAGATGTCTTTTTCTCAGGGTTTTCAGACCCGCTTACTTTATCAAGTATTGCTGAACCAATAGAAATTGCCATGGCTTCTTAATTTTACTATTAAACATACCCAAAACATTTGCAGGACGTTTTATCCTCTTTGTATAAAGCCCCATCAGGCTGATGTATTTTTATTGCTGAAAGATATTCCAATCTGATGGGGTTCTGTTTTTTTAGCAATTCATTCTATAAATATTTTGCTTCTCCAGGATATATATGGAGAATAAATGTTTATCATTTTACATATTTAAATCTCATAAATCAAAAAGCGATTGTCCGAGAACAATCGCTTTGGTTATAATTACTTAAAATATCAAAAAAAGTAATTATTTCGTTGAGAATAAAATCTCCTTATTTTTAGAATCTCACTTTTTTAAGTTCCCAAATGGTTTTAATAAAAGTATCGACATCTTCGGTTGTATTGTAAAATGCCAATGACGGACGAACGGTTGTTTCAACTCCCATTCTTCGCAAAATAGGCTGGGCACAATGATGTCCGGTTCTCACCGCAACGCCTTCTTTATTTAAAGCCTGTCCAACCTGATCATTTGAATAGCCTTGTAAATTAAAAGACAATACGCTGGCTTTATCTTTAGCAGTTCCAATTAATCGTACACCCGGAATTTCTTTTAAAAGTCTCGTAGCATATTCTAATAGATAATGCTCATATTGGCCAATGGCTTCAATTCCAAGTTTTGTAACATAATCGATTGCGGCACCAAGACCAATGGCATCGGCAATATTTCCCGTTCCGGCTTCAAAACGATTTGGCGCTTTGTGGTATTTTATTTCCTCAAAAGTTACGTCCTGAATCATGTTGCCGCCAGATTGATACGGCTGCATTTCGTTCAATAAATCTTCTTTTCCGTATAAAGCACCAATTCCCGTAGGTCCAAATAATTTATGTCCAGAAAAAACCAGCCAATCCGGATTTAAATGCTGTACATCAACCTTC
The DNA here is from genome assembly GCF_024171645.1 of Flavobacterium sp. HSC-32F16. GTDB lineage: Bacteria > Bacteroidota > Bacteroidia > Flavobacteriales > Flavobacteriaceae > Flavobacterium. The sequence continues at coordinate 65,874 of NZ_JALKAC010000009.1, forward strand.
ATATGCGAAACCGATTGTGCGCCGTCAATTAAAACTTTTGCTCCCGCAGCGTGTGCCATTTCAACTATTTTCTTTGCAGGAGTTACCGTTCCTAATGCATTCGAAACTTGTGTAAAAGCAACTAAACGCGTTTTAGAATTGAGAAGTTTTGCATATTCATCAAGCAGAATCTGACCGTCATCATCAACAGGAATAACTCTTAATTTCAAGCCTTTTTTATCAGCAAGACGTTTCCACGGAACAATATTTGCATGATGCTCCAGATTACTCACAATAATTTCATCTCCGGAATTTAAATTCTGTTCTCCCCAGGTTGAAGCCACCAGATTTATTCCTTCTGTTGCACCTCTCACAAAAACAATTTCGTTTACAGAACCGGCATTCAAAAAAGCTTTTACTTTTTCTCTTGCTGCTTCATACGCATCAGAGGCGCGTGCAGCAAGTTCATGCGCCGCACGATGAATGTTTGAATTTTCATGTTCGTAGAAATACGCAATTCTATCAATTACAGATTGTGGTTTCTGCGTAGTTGCCGCATTATCAAACCAAACTAATGGTTTTCCGTTTACCGTTTCTCTTAGAATAGGAAAATCTTTTTTAACTAAAGAAGCATCAAAATGGTGTCCTTTAAAAAGAGTAATTTCTTTTTGATCAAAAGAATTTCCAACAATGATATCGGTACTTCTTTTATCAAAAGCAAAAGGATTTTGATCTAAAAAATAGTAAGATGATGTTGTTTCATTTCCATTTAAAGGAAAACCTTCACGTTTCTTAAATAATGTATCAACCGATGCCAAAGCCGCTTGTAATTCGATCTCAAAAGAAGAATTCTCGGTTTGAAAAGGCAGATACTGATTGTTCAAAGAAAACCCTGAAAAAAGACTTTCTTCATTTAACTGAGCGGAATTCCCGTTTTTTAAATTTGCATCATAAAATCCGTTATGCGGATTGTTGATGTTTAAATCATGATTTTCCTCAACTCCTGAAGACGAATTTCTATTTTTCGGATCAAATCCTGCTCCGGCATTTGGATATAAAGCAGAAACTCCCGTATTTCCATAATTTGATACAGAAGGAGAAACTCCAAATCCGCTGAATGCTGGCGGCGATGGCGGAACACTCGACGGACTCACCGCGGGGATGTGACCAAACTGATCAACATTTCCGGTATGCAAAATCGTTTCTGCAATTTTTGCTGCACGAGGATGTTCGGCTTTATCCGGACTTAATGAAATTTCTTTTGGGAATTCATTCGGTAAAGCTTTAAACAACTCGTTTGCTAAATTTTGCAAATCGTCGATGTCAGGTAAACCATTGTTGTTAATATTTGTACTCATGATATTTTTCTATTTCGACATCTTCTAAAACAGCAATAGCATCATCTACCAAAATAGCTAAAGAGCAATACAGCGAAACTAAATAAGAAGCAATGGCTTTTTCATTAATTCCCATAAAACGAACAGATAATCCGGGAGATTGTTCCCCTTGTAATCCCGGCTGGATTAATCCGATAACGCCCTGACGGCTTTCGCCAGTTCTTAACAGAATGATTTTAGATTTTCCTTTGACGATAGGTAATTTGTCAGATGGAATAAGCGGAATTCCTCTCCAGGTTAAAAACTGAGATCCAAATAAAGAAGTTGTTGGAGGCGGAACACCACGACGAGTACATTCACGACCAAAAGCAGCAATTGCCAGCGGATGCAAAAGGAAAAAACCAGGTTCTTTCCAGACTTTTGTTAACAGTTCATCCAAATCGTCTGGAGTTGGTGCACCGGTTCTGGTTTTTATAATTTGAGAAGGCGCAACGTTGCTCAATAATCCGTAATCTTTATTATTGATTAATTCGCTTTCCTGACGTTCTTTAATTGTTTCAATAGCCAGACGAAGCTGTTCTGAAATTTGATTATACGGTTTGCTGTACAAATCAGAAACACGAGTGTGTACATCGACAATTGTTTGAACAGCAGCCAGATTATACTCTCTTGGGTTTTCGATATAATCTACGAAAGTATTTGGTAAAACTCTTTCATCACGTGCTGAACAATCGACTTCGATATGGTTTGCATTTTTTACTTTATTCAAACGAAAGACACCAGATTCAACAGGAACCCAATGTAAAAGATGCGTTAGCCAGCGTGGTGTAATAGTTCCAATTTGAGGAACGGTACGAGTTGCGATTGCTAATTGTCTTGCAGCAACATCGCCTAATGCGGTCTGTTGTTTTTGTAAATCTGCCATAGTTTTAAGGTTTTTTGGTTAATTATTTTATTTTTAATCAATTCTAAGATTTATTTCTTAAAATTACAGGTTTTAGTTTATTGTAATGTTTTGATTTTGTGTTTTTTAGGAGAAAAAATCGAATAATTCTTCTACAGAAAGATAGCGTTCTCCGGTATCATAATTAAAAGTGAGGATTACGGCATCTTCCGGAATATTTTTTATTTTTTTAGAAACTGCCGCTAATGCTGCTCCGGTAGAAATTCCTCCAAAAATACCTTCCTCTTTCGCTAGTTTTTTGGCAAATGAAAAAGCATCATTTTTTTCGATCGTAACAATTTCATCTACATATTCGCGGTTAAATACTTCTGGCACAAAACCGGCACCAATTCCTTGTAATGGGTGAGGAGCAGGAATACCGCCGCTTAAAACCGGCGAAAGGGCGGGTTCGACTGCAATTGTTTTTAGATTTGGAAAATGCTGTTTCAAAATTTTAGAAACTCCGGTAATATGTCCGCCCGTTCCAACTCCGGTAATCAGATAATCAATTCCTTCTGGAAAATCGGCCAGTATTTCCTGAGCTGTTGTTCTTTCGTGAACTTCGACATTTGCCGGATTTGTAAATTGAGAAGGCAAAAAAGCATTCTTAATTGTCGATGCCAGTTCTTTTGCTTTTTCAACCGCTCCCGAAGTGCCTTTTTCCCTTGGAGTCAAAACATATTCAGCGCCATAGGCTTCGATAATTTTTCTGCGTTCCACACTCATCGATTCCGGCATTACAATAATTACTTTGTAGCCTTTTACCGCAGCCACTAAAGAAAGCCCAATTCCAGTGTTTCCAGATGTGGGTTCAATAATAATCGAATCCGGATTTAGAAGCCCTTTTTTCTCTGCATCTTCAATCATAGCCAGAGCAATTCTGTCTTTGATACTCGATCCCGGATTTGCTTTTTCTAATTTAATCCATACTTCATGGGTTTTAAAAAGCTTGTTGAGCTTAATGTGCGGCGTATTGCCAATGGTTTCTAAAATGTTCTGATATTTCATGTGTTTGATATTTTTAAATAGAATATAAAATGGGCTCGGGAAAAGGATTATTATCCTTCACCTTCATCTCATTTTTATGATAAACAACTGAATTTGATGGCACAGAATACGTCAGCCATACATTCCCTCCAATAATAGAATCTCTGCCTACAGTTGTTTGTCCGCCAAGAATTGTACTGTTGGCGTAAATAATTACATTGTCTTCAATTGTAGGATGCCTTTTTATAAAAGCTTCCTCTTTTTTTACGCTTAAAGCACCTAGTGTCACGCCTTGGTAAATTTGAACATTATTGCCAATAATGGTGGTTTCGCCAATAACAATTCCAGTACCGTGATCAATGGCAAAATCATTTCCAATTTTGGCACCGGGATGAATTTCTATGCTGGTTTTAATATGAGCATATTCTGAAATTGTTCGGGCTAATAATTTTAAATCCTGCTTCCAAAGCTGATGAGAAAATCGATAAACGGCAATAGCGAAAAAACCTGGATACGAGTATAATACTTCTTCTAAGGATTTGGCTGCAGGATCTTTTGTTAATATGGTTAAAGAATCATTGAGAGCTTGTTTATGCAGATTCGGAATGGCGTCGAAAAAAACAGTTGTTTGATCTTTATTTTGTTCTGATTTTAATGAAAAATCCAAAACCAAGTCATCAAACTGTTTTCTAAGCTGATTGAATTTGTATTTAACCGTCGCTTCAGATTCGTATGATTTTGATGTATTTGAAAATAAAATAATAAACAGATCATCAATAAACTGATGAATTAATTTCTTCTCAGGAAGTATCAATAATTCCTGATGCTGCTTTGCAATTTCCTGATAAAATGAATTCATAATTGATAATCTTTTGGTTAGAAAATAATGTTATTTTTTCAGCGCTGCACCGCCCGGCATTGTCTCTGGTTTTAGTTTGAATTTACTGTATTCCACAACTCCGGTTTTGTCTGCCCATTCAAAATACGATGCCGAAAGTTTGTTTACAATTCCCGGATTCTGTTGTGCTAGATTTGTCGTTTCACCTCGGTCTTTTTCAAGATCATACAATTCCCATTCATAAGAAGGATAAATTGAAACCAACTTCCATTTTCCATCACGAACGGCTCTGTTTCCTGCTCTTTCCCAAAATAATGGTGCGCCTCTGTCGACCTGTGAAACATTATTAAATAAAACAGGTAACAAACTTTTTCCAGCCAGGGCGTTTGTTGTCACACCATTATATTCTTTTGGATATTCAATTCCGGCTAGTTCATAGAAAGTAGGAGCAAGATCAATAATGTGTCCGGTTCCCTTATCAATTCTGCCCGCTTTGATTTTTGACGGATACCAGGCAATAAACGGCGAACTGAAACCGCCTTCATGCATATTGTTTTTATATTGCTGCAACGGCGTATTCGATAAATAAGCCCAGTTTTGTTCCTGATAATCAAATGAACCCGAAGTTCCAACTGGTCCTTCATTTCGAACCAAACCTCTTCCAAGCGGATTATACGTATTGAATCCGCCTTGTGCGCCATTGTCTGAGATGAAAATGATCAGCGTATTTTTGTCTTTTTTCAAAGCTTTTAGTTTGTCCAGAACTTTACCTACGTTTTGGTCCATATTGTCGACCATTGCGGCGTAAACTTCCATTTTAGCTTTCCAGAATTGCTTTTCGTCATACGTCAGTTTATTCCATTCCGGAACTTCAGGATCTCTTGGAGAAACAGTTTGATCTGCTGGTAAAATACCGTTTGCTTTTAATTTCTGAATTCTTTTATCTCTTAAAGCATCCCAGCCTTCATCAAATTTTCCTTTGTATTTGGCAATGTCAACTGGTTTTGCCTGCAATGGCCAGTGCGGTGCTGTAAAAGCTAAGTATAAAAAGAAAGGTTTATTTTCTTTGTTTTGTTCGTCTAAGAAAGTCACGGCATTATTCCCAATTTCATCTGTAAAATAATACGAATCATCTTTTGGATGCAGTTCTTCATTATTACGGATTAGTTTTACCGGATACGGCATTTTTCCAAACGGAAGCGGTTTTGTATCAAAATAATTTGATGCTCCTTTTAAGATTCCGAAAAATTTATCAAAACCTCTTTGGTTCGGCCATTGCGCCTGATCTTCAGAGCCCACGTGCCATTTTCCGGATAAAAGTGTGCTGTAGCCTCCCGACCGGAAAACTTCTCCAAGGGTTAAAGATTCTTTGTTTAAATAACCCTGATAAGCCGGTAAACCCAAATTAACATCAAAAAATCCAACTCCGGCTTTATGCTTATATTGTCCGGTTAGGAGGGAAGCTCGTGTTGGCGCACAGATTGAGTTATTGTAAAATTCGCGTAAACGTAAACCTTCTGAAGCCAGTTTATCGAGGTTTGGCGTTTTAATTTCTGAACCATAATTTCCTAAATCGGAATACCCCATATCGTCAACCAAAATCAAAATAATGTTGGGTTTTGATTCTGTTTGAGCATGTAACTCGTGAGAAGTTACAACTCCGGTTAAGAGAATAGAAAAAAGAAATTTTGTAATTTTTGTATTCATTGCAATGTCTTTTGTTGTTTGTTTCTTTGTTTTTGTAAGTGATAAATGTTCTTTAAATCGGGTCATTTCTGTTGCCGCAGAAATGACGTTTGATAATCAAAAAGAATGTTAGTTTGTTGTCTCCATTTTCATTTTTGATTTATTGTTATAACGCAAATCTTTTGAAGCAAAAGCATCAAATGAATGTTTTAATAAAATTTGGGAATAATTGCAGTTCGATTTATAGTTTCCGATTTTTATTTTAAACCGATTCAAAACGAACGTATAAAGAAGAATTAACAACAGCTGCACATATAACAAGAGGCGTTATAAGTGTGTTTTTTACGAAGAATGTAATGTGTGTTATTTTCTGTTGTTTTCAAAATGTAAGTTTTTAATTTTAAACTCTACTAATTCTATAGACAAAGTTATATTTAATATTGTAATATCCAAATTAATCTTTGTTTTTTTTGAAAAAAAAAGATAGTGTAGAGGAGGATTTGGATATGTTTTTGTTTTTAATTAATTGAATTACAAATCGTTGATTGGTTGTAAAAGATTTAAAGTATGTCATTTCGACGAAGGGAAATCGCGCTCGCGATTCTAGAAAGATTAGCGATGTACGTTATGAAGTTTCTATTATGATCTCTCTTTCACCGAGATGACATACTTTGCGGAATTGGAATTTGGGATTTTTGTATTGGAATTTAAAATGGAATTTCTACTTCAGTATCGGAATATTAAAAGTAATTCTCGTTCCTTCGTTTGGGATTGACTTGATGAAAACGCGGCCGTTGATGTATTGGATGCGTTCTTTCATGAATAAAAGTCCCATTCCGGATTCGCTGTTACGCTTTTTATCTACTGAATTAATGTCAAAACCTTTTCCGTTGTCGTCGATAATGATGCTTAAAAGTGTTTCACTGTGGGATAGCTGGACGATTATATGCGACGATTCGGCGTACTTTATGGCATTGTTGATGGCTTCCTGCGTAAGACGGTAAATGTTGATCTCGATTAGGGAATCTAAACGTTGGTCGAAATCGGTTTTATTATAGAAAAGAATTTCTTTTCCAGTAAGTTTTGAGAGTTCCTGAGTCAATTTTGCCAAAGACGAAACGATTCCGTGATCGCTTAATTCCGGTGGCATTAAATTGAAAGTTGCGGTGCGGACGCCTTTTATAATATCTAGCGAAAGTTTCTTTAAATACTCGATTTTCTGTTCTGATTTTTCTCGGTCATCTAAATTGATGCTTTCTAAACTGAATTTTAAACCCGTAAGCATTTGACCTATTCCGTCGTGGATTTCTTTGGCAATTCGGTTTTGTTCGTTTTCTTGATTTTCGACGATTTTGCTCGAAATAATCTTTTGCTGATTGATTTTTTCGGTTGTGTTTTCAAGGTTTAAACGTTCGACTTCGCGCTGTGCTTTTTTGCGTTCGGTGATGTTGAAGCAAACGATTAAAAGTTCTAATTCGTCTTTTTTGATCATGACCGGAACCATTGACAAATCAAGCCAAATAGTTTCGTTTTCTTTGTTTAAAATACTGATTTCACCTTGCCAGCCACTTCTTTGTTTTTCGAAAATTAGGCGGTCAAAGTTGGTTTGTTCTTTTTCGTCAATGGTTAAAACTTCAGAGAATTTTTTGTTGGATGAAAACTTGGTATAATTCAGCAGTTTGGCAAATTTTTCTCCAATATGAATGATAGAACCATCTGGCGCAATTCGGCAATAGAGTAAAGTGTTTTCCATTGCATAATTGAGTGATTTTAATTCTTTAACCGAATTTTCCTTGATTTCACTAAGAATTTCCGTGTCGTACGCCAGTTTTAAAGCTTTCTTTTCTGAAGATAAAAGTCTTGTAATTAATCGTTCGATCTTCTTGTTTGTTGGTTTGAAGATGAAGAAAAATTCTAAAAGCAAAATCAACAATGTAAAGCCGAAAATCCAATATTCTATTCGACGCTGCTCGGTTACTTTTTCGTGTGCTTCAAGATCGTATTGGGTTACAATCTGATTCATTTTAGAAAGGAAAATGCCTTCGTTTTCTAAAATAATGTTTACAAATTTTTGGTTTTCAGCAGTTGTTTTTTGCTGCTTTAAATTGAGTAAAAAAGAATCGGTTGTCTGCGCAATTTTATCGAAAATCGGATTGATTTCTAGATATAATTTAGAAAGTGTTTCTGATTTTTCTTTTGGAAAAGCTAAGCTGTCACTGCCGTTTTCGAGTGCATTTTGATTTTTCTTCCAAAGTGACAAAACTTCATTTAAATGTGAAATTTGTTGGGCAGAAGCAGTATCAGAAACGTAATGCAGAATTAGAACTTCTTTGACGATTTTCTGGCTCAGCATTCGTTGTTTTCCCGAAAAATTAATGATTTTGGAATCACTTAACTGCTGATTGAGGTTGTATTGTACTAAAAACTGACTCACAATTATAGTCAAGGCAATAGTAAGAAGCGCAAAAAAATACAGTCGGCGTAAATTTTTGAACGTGATTTTGTCTTCTTCCTGATTGCTTTTTTTCATAGAAATCAAATTACAATCCTAAAGAGGCTTTTATAAGATTTAGATTTTCTTCAGAATAGTTGATTTTTAAGGCTTCCTGATGTCCTTTGTCTGACATTTTATCCCAGGTTTTTTTGATGATATTTTTTAGTTTTTCATCGTCGTGTTTGTGAACGAAAGGATCTAAGTAATATTCTAAAAACACTAAGCAAATAACGTCCTCAAGTAATTGTGTTTCGTGATCTTTTTTAAGTAATTTTTTCTCTATTAAAAAGGAAACGCGATCGATAAAAGTCTGATCATAAACAGCTTTCTCCAAAATTTCGGCAGTAGTTTTTGCGTGGAATTTTTTCAGTTCTTCTCTCCATTTCAAATAACCAACACGATCCATTGGGTATGATTCGCGAGCGACTTTCCATCGGCAGATGTGCTGTGCTTTTGATGCGATCTGGATTTCTTCGGATGCATTAGGTTCAAACTGCATGAGTCTTTCGTACATCCTGTTGGAATACAATAATTCTTTTGGATATTCTTTGTTTTGGTCGGTTTCGATGTTTGGATCTTGTGCGTTTTCAGCATCAATCCATTCGCTTGCTTTTTGAAAAGGTGTAGTCATTTTTTGGTTTGATAATAGAATTTCAAAGATACGGAATTAAGTTTTTTTTCGCCACGAATTTCACGAATTAGCACAAATTATTGTTTTTGTTTTTTGCCACAGATTAAAGGATTTTTTGGATTTAATCTAGTGTTAAGTTTTTTTGCCACGAATTTCACGAATTACCACGAATTAAATTAGTGGAATTCGTGAAATTCGTGGCGAACAATTTTAATCCTTTTAATCTGTGAAATCTGTGGCTTATAAATTAATCTACAAAGCCCACGAATACTTCGTTTTCAATAACCTTAATTGGATACGTTGCAATTTTTAAATCATCGCCATTTAAGTTAGTACCATCTACTAACGAGAATGTTTTTTTATGCATTGGGCAGGCGATTTTTGGGATATCATCTGTAGAGCCTGTCATTCCTCTTGAAAGCACCATTTCCATTTTGTGGGGACATGCGTTTTGGCAGGCGTACCATTCGTTACGGCGCGTAAAGTTAAAAATAGCGATTTGTTTGTTTTTGTATTTGATGCATCCGCCACGGTTAGTTGGAAAATCTTCTACTTTACCAGCTTTGAACCAAATTGTAGCATCGCTCGCATGAACTGTTTCGTATTGATTTAAGATTTCTTCCATTTTGATTGAGTTTTGGTTTCCTGTTTCTTAGCCCTCTTTTTACAATCATGAGAGTTATGATGGCGCAGTAAAAAAGAGGGTAAGAAGGACAGCAAACGTTTGTGATTTTTTTTCTTTTTTTGGAGCTTATGTTTGCCGCAAAGGCTCAAAGGCGCTAAGTTTTTTTAGATTTTTTATAATTTTACTCTGCGTCTTTGTGGCAACATATTTTTTTAAGTCCACGCTTTTGGCGCTTTTTGATCTCTTAGCGGAACAAAAACGGCATTGTCGTCTTTTTCTTCTGAGTTTATAAAGTGATTAAAGCGTTTTAGTAATCTTGGTTTTTCCAGAACTTGTTTCCATTCGCATTCGAAAGTGTTTACTAAAGTCTGCATTTCGGCTTCTAATGTTTCGCAGATTCCTAAACTATCTTCGATGATTACTTCTTTCAAATATTCTAAACCGCCGTCTAATTTTTCTAACCAAGTTGAAGTTCTAATCAGCGGGCCAGCCGTGCGGATATAATACATTAAGAAACGATCCATGTATTTGATTACGGTTTCTTTATCAATTTTTTCGGCTAATAAAACAGCGTGTTTTGGATTGGCACCGCCATTTCCTGCGATGTATAAATTCCATCCGCCTTCAACGGCGATTAATCCGAAATCTTTTCCTCGGGCTTCGGCACATTCGCGAATGCAGGCCGAAACACCGCCTTTTAATTTATGCGGAGAACGAATTCCTTTGTATCTATTTTCAAGTTCGATCGCAAATCCGGCACTGTCGTCCATTCCGTAACGGCACCAAGCATTTCCGACACAGCTTTTTACGGCACGAAGCGATTTTCCGTAAGCGTGACCGCTTTCAAAACCATTGTCAATTAAAATTTTCCAGATTTTTGGCAGATCGCTTAAATGCGCTCCGAATAAATCAACTCTTTGTGCTCCGGTTATTTTAGTGTATAAATCGAATTGTTTGGCAACTTCACCAATTACAATTAATTTCTCAGCAGTGATTTCTCCTCCGGCAACTCTCGGAACAACAGAATAAGTTCCGTTACGCTGAATGTTAGCCAAGAATCTATCATTAGTATCTTGCGTTGTAACGTGTTTGTTTGCTGTATCATTGTAAATGCTAGAGAAAATAGATGCAACTACAGGTTTGCAGACTTCGCATCCGTCGCCTTTTCCGTGATGATCTAAAACATCATAGAAATTCTCATATTTATTGATTTTCACCAAATCGAATAACTCCTGACGATTGTAGTTAAAATGTTCGCAGATTACTTCTTTTACTTCTTTTCCTAAAGATTTTTGTGTTGCTTTTACCAAATCTGAAACCATTGGTTTACAGCCGCCACAACCAGAAGTTGCTTTAGTTGCTTTTACAACATCTGAAAAAGTAGCACAACTTTCGTCTAGAATTTTACAGCAGATAGCCCCTTTGGTCACATTTTCGCAAGAACAAATTACGGCAGTGTCCGGCAAATCCATTACGCTTCCTAAACTTGAACCTTCAGAACCATCTCGAGAACCTAAGATCAAATCCTCTGGATTTTTAGGCAAAGCCATTGCGTTGCTGTAAATCTGGAAAAGGGAATTGTAATCGCTGGAGTCTCCAACTAAAATTCCTCCTAAAAGCGTTTTCGAATCTTTAGTAACGTTGATTCTTTTGTAAATACCGCTTAATTTGTTTTCGTAAACAATCGCTGTAACATGTTCATTTTCAATAAAAGGATCGCCAAAACTTGCCACTTCAACGCCAATTAATTTCAATTGAGTCGACATATCGATGGTTTCTCTCATGGTTTTAGAACCATTTAAGATTTGCTCGGCAGCAACATCGGCCATTTCGTAACCTGGAGCAACAAGTCCATAAATGTTTTGATTGTAAAGCGCCGCTTCGCCAATAGCATAAATGGAAGGATCTGATGTCTGCATTTGATTGTTTACCACGATTCCGCCTCGTAAGCCGACTTCAAGTCCTGAAACTCTTGCCAGTTCATCGCGAGGTTTAATTCCGGCAGAAATAACCAACATGTCTACTTTTAACAATTCGTCGTTTGCAAACATCATTCCTGTTATACTTTCTTTTCCGTCAATATATTGCGTTGATTTGTTAAGATGAATTCCAATATTTAATTCTTCAATTTTAGATTGGAGCATATCGCTTGCGCCTTTGTCTAGTTGTCTCGGCATCAAACGAGGAGCAAATTCCACCACATGAGGATTCAATCCTAAATCTCTTACCGCTTTTGCAGCTTCAAGACCTAATAATCCTCCGCCCAGAACGGCAGCTTCGGTTGCACCTTTTATTTTTATTTTTTTAGCGTAAGACATAATTGCATCGAGATCTTCGATGGTTCTGTATACAAAAACACCTTCTTTTTCAACGCCTTCAATTGGCGGAACAAAAGCTGACGAACCTGTTGCTAGAACTAAGTAATCGTACGTATGTGTTTTTTCTAAATGCGTATGTATTGTTTTTTCGGTACGATTAATATCCGTAATTAATTCAGATGTGTTTAGAGTAATATTATTTTCTAAGTACCATTCGGAAGTTGAAAGTGATAAATCATCTGCGGTTTTTCCTCCAAAGTATTCACTTAAGTGAACGCGGTCGTAAGCACGCCTCGGTTCTTCTCCAAATACGGTAACTTGATACTTTTCCTGTCCTGATTTTGCAATGAACTTTTCGCAAAATTTATAACCAACCATGCCATTTCCAACTACTATTACTTTAATCATGATTTCTTTAATTAAGTATTACTATGCAAATATAAGTATTTATACTTATAAAAATACGTAATATTATTAGTTTTTCATGTAATATGTTCTTGTATGAATACGTATTTTATCTTAATCCTTTACGTAATACGGGATTCGGACAAATTGAAATACTTGCAAATATTTTAAATTTGAAAAGATTCTAAATAAGTAATTCAGAAAAATGTCGTAAATTCATAAGAATTTTACCTGTATTTTGTTAAAAGATGCTATTTTAAATAAAACGTTATGAAAAATATACTGTCACTTTTGCTTTTACTTTCTTTCCTGTCAGGCTGTAAATCTACAGCAAGCAAAACTTCGGATACACAAACTACTTCTGAATATGGATCTCAGGAAGATGAGATGAAATATTATTTTACAGCAACGGGAAATGAACCGTTTTGGGGTTTAAAGATGGGGAATGACAATATTATATTCACATCTTTGATTTCTGGAAAAGAAAAACTTGTTTTTGCACCTGTTGATGCTGTAAAGGCAATGGATGCCAATGTTAAGATGTATAAAGTAAGCAACGAAACTTCGTCGGCGACAATTACAATCCAGCAGGTAGATTGCCAGAATTCAATGTCGGGTGCAATTTCTCCTTATAAAGTTTCGATAGAAATTAAAAATAATTCAGAATTAGAGACTAAAAAAATTCAGGGTTGTGGAAAATATAATACAGATTATCGTCTGCATGATATTTGGGTTCTTGAAGAGTTAAACGGGTTTAAAGTTTTTGTAACTGATTTTCAAAGAGAATTTCCAAGAATCGAAATCAATTCATCAGAAAACAGATTTTCAGGTTATGGCGGCTGTAATGCTATAAGCGGTTCTATTTTTTATGAAAAAGATTTACTTCGATTTTCCAAAGTAGTTTCGACTTTAATGGCGTGTGCACCCGGAAATAAAGAAGGGGAGTTTACTAAGGCATTACAAAGTACAACTGCGTACTCTATTGAAAATAATAGATTGACACTGTCGAATCCTTCTGCTAAGATTTTGGTTTTTAAGAAGGTGGATTGATGTGTTTGTTATTTCTCGCAGATTTAGCTGATAAATCAGATTTTTTTCTGCTCAATCTGCGAGAGTTTTTTTTATACTTAAGTTATTCCAATAATTCTTTAGGTTCTTCCTCTTCATCATTACCTTCAATAAAATCCAACTCTAATGCTTTAACGCTTTGGACGGCATTTCCGGCAATACCACGAATTGACCCGTACATTCCTAAAGTATTGTGAACTACTTTTTCGATTTGTTTTTCTCTTTGTTTCCAGATTCTCTGCATCGCTCTTTTTTCAGAATCTAAGTCGCTTTGCATTTGTGTAAAACCTTCTACAATTCCTTCAATCTGTAAACGGAATTCGTTGCTGGTTAGAAAATCGTACAACATCGACATTTTATCGCCTTTGTTTTCTTGTGCGTGAACTGCCTGACTTATCTGAATTAAGGATTGACGCAAAACCGCACTTAGACCTTTAAATTCTTCATAAGTACAAATCCAGATGCCGTCTCGCATTCCCATTCGGTCCATTCCTGCGGGCATAACTTCGGTTACTAAAACACCAATATTGGCTCTTTTTGTTCTAATATCATTTTTGAACTTTTCAATCCACGAAGGTTGAAAAGCTTTTGTTCGTTTGCTTTCATAATAAATAGAACCGCAGTTTTGAAGTTCACGTGTATTTACAATCTGAAGACAATCGGCTCCATTTGCGCCTTTTTTGATTTCATCAATACTGTCAAGAGGGAAATTATTTGCCAGCCATTCCTCAATTGCTAATTCCATTACTTCGCCCTGTAACTGCATAGAACCTTGTTCCTGCTTACGTTTCATTTCCTCAATCAGCTTTTTTTGATCGTCAGATTGTTTTTGGTATTCTTTGATTTTTAGCTCGTTTTTTTCTTCTTCCTGTTTGCGGATTTTGTCACGTTCTAAAACCAAAGTGGCATTTAATTGTTTTTGTGCTTCGGCTTCAATGGTATCTTTCATTTCCAGTTTTTCACGTTGGAGTTTTGCAATTTCGCCTTGCATTTTATTTAATTCTCTGATTTTGTCTGATTTTTCAGAGAGTTCTTTTTCCATTAAAAGTAAACGATCTTTGTTTTCTTCTTCGAGTTTGGTTTTTAGTTTTTCTGAAATTTCTTTTTCAGCAATTTTTCTTTCACGTTCCAAACGTTCGGCAAAAAGCTCGTTTTCCTGTTTCTTTTTGGCTTCAAATTCTGCTTTGGCTTTGTCCAATTGTTCATTTTTAAGCTCTAATTCTTTATTTTGAATAGTTGCTTTTTGTTGAAATTCTTTGCGAATGCTGTCCTCCAATTGATGTTTTAAAACATCATTGACATCTATGGGAGTTCCGCAGTTTGGACACTGAATTGAAGATTGTTCAGCCATTTTTATTAGTTTTTTTGTGTAGAATTATAATTTGCTAAGGTATTTAAAAGTTCTCTTTTTATAATGTGGATTTCTGTACTAAATTGTAACGAATTTTTGTTATGGCCGCGAAGGCGCTGAGACGCAAAGTTTTTTCTAATTTAATCTCACAAAGATGCAGAGGCGCAAAGTTTTTTTGCCGCAGATTAAAGGATTAAAAGGATTTTTTCTCAATTTATGTCATCCTGACGAAGGAAGGGTCACACACGTAACTCGACAACGATTGTCGATTCTGTTTGTGGAATTTCTTGTGTGATCCTTCCTTCGTCAGGATGACAAACTGTACGCTCCTTTCTTTTTAAAAAAAACTTTGCGTCTTAGCGCCTTTGTGGCAGCAAAAACGCAACGGCTGCTTTTGTAATTTCAGAATCATCTTCTTTGGATGTAATAATCGAAACATCTGTTTGTAAATTGACTTTTTTTAATTCAATAAAACCAATTTCTTGATCTTGGTTGTTTTTTGCAATGTTTGAAGGAACAATTGAAATCCCTAATCCGTTTTTGACTAATTGCACGATGGAATTAATGTTGTTGGCTTCGTGAATAATCTTCGGCGTAAAGCCGTAAAAAGCACAAAGTTCCAGTAAAACTTCATGATAATGGGGTGCATAATCTTTATTGAAGAAAATGAAAGTTTCCTCTTTTAAATTCAATATTTCTTTTTCAGATTTTAGGGGAGCATTCTTTTTATTAAAAACAATTGAAAACCCATCCTGGAACCATAAATGTGATTGTATTTTGGGAGATTTTATAGGTGAACGAATAATTCCCATTTCAATCTTTCCTTGTTCCAAAGCATCGATTTGTTTGCTCGTTGAAACTTCAAAGAGTTTGAAATTTACAAAGGGAAATTGTATTTTTAAATGTTTGATTAATTCTGCAATCGTCGAAGAATATATAGAACTGATATAAGCGATTCTGAATTCTCCCGAAATATTCTCAGCAATCTTTTTTGTTTTCACAGAAATGCGCTCCAAATCCTGAAAAAGGGATTTAACTTCTTTTTCGAAATACTTTCCGGCTTCGGTCAATTCTACTTTTTTATTGTTTCTGATAAAAAGTTTTGCCTGAAGTTCTTCTTCCAATTCAATAATCTGACGGCTCAATGGAGGCTGGGAAATAAATAATTTTTCTGAGGCTTTGGTAAAGTTCAGTTCTTCGGCTACAGCCAGAAAATATTTTAGATGACGTAATTCCATGATACTTTTAAAGTATTGTTAATTGATAAAAATAGTATTTTTAAAGTATTCATGAAAGCGATAGTTTTGGTTTTAAGTTAAATGTTAGAAGTGAAACGTTAAAAGTTAGAGCTGTAACGAATAACTCATAGCAAAAAAACTTATAACTTTTAAAATAACAATTCTCTCGCAGATCTTGGAGATTGAGCGGATTATTAATTTAGATAAATCATCTTAATCATAATAATCTCCCAATCATATAATAGCAAAAAGATTCGCTCAATCTGCGCAATTTGCGAGAGATTAAAAATCAAAATCATGAAAAAATCAACTATTGAAGAGATCAAAGAACGATTTGACAATGATGTCGAACGATTTTCGAATTTAGAAACGGGACAGTTGTCTACAATTGATGCTAAGGTTTCTTTAGAATTAATAACGGAAGCCTCAAAACGTATTGTTCCAAATGCTGCTCATGTTTTGGATATTGGCTGCGGAGCTGGAAATTATACTTTAATGATGTTGTCTAAATTGCCAAATTTAAACTGCACTTTAGTCGATTTGAGTTTGCCGATGCTGGATAAAGCTTTTGAAAGGGTTTCGATGGAAACGAAGGGAAAGGTAGAAATTAAACAAGGTGATATTCGAGAAGTATCTTTAGAAGAAAATAGTTTTGATATTATTTTGGCTGGGGCGGTTTTACATCATTTGAGAGATGATCAGGATTGGGAAACGACTTTCACAAAAATATTCAAGGTATTGAAATCAGGCGGTTGTTTTATGATTTCGGATTTGATTACGCAAGACACCGAATTATTAAACGAATATACTTGGCAGCGTTATGGTGAATATTTAGAAGGAATAGGAGGGGCAGAATACCGTCAAAATGTATTTGATTATATCGCCAAAGAAGATACGCCGAGATCTATGAATTATCAATTGGATTTAATGAAAAAAGTAGGTTTTTCAAAAGTAGAAATTTTACATAAAAACATGTGTTTTGGCGCTTTTGGCGGAGTAAAATAGTATTCATTATACCTGCAAGGTTTTCAAAACCTTGCAGGTATAATGAATATAATTTATAAAACCTGAGCTGTTTTATAAACCTGAATTGGAATAGCGACAAGCGTTTCTGTTTTTTTAATGAATTCTTGCAGATAAGATTGATTATTATGTAAATCCAATCCAACTTGATCTTTCCATTCTTCCCAAAGAATAAATACATTCTCAGAAGTATGTAAATCGTAACGAATACAAGCTGCTTCTTTTCTCGTTTCGGTTACTAAATGTGTAAGCATGTTTTGAACTTCGATTAAATGCTCCGGTTTGCTTTTTATAATTGCAGTGATAGAGATCATAATTATAGATTTTTAAAGGTTTCGTCTAAATGTTTGGTGTAATTTTCTTTAAAGATGACAATGTTTTCTGCAGTTGCACCTTTTTCAACATCATGAAAATGAAAACTGTTTAATTTTTCCATACCTACAAATTTATTCATTTTATGGAAGCCAAACATCGCTCCGTCATCTACAGATGTTTCTTGGAAGAATTCTCCCGGAAGTGTAAAAGCGGCTGCGGGTGCATTCCAACTTGTGGTAAGCATATATTTACGCCCGTGTAATTGTCCGCCTGTTCCATAATTAATATCTGGGTTTACTCGGCTTCTTCCATCGCTTTTGTAAATTCCTTTGTTGTGTCCGGCTGTAAAAACGTCGTCGATGTATTTTTTGAAAAGATTTGGTAATTGAAACCACCAAACCGGAGTATGATATACAACAACATCTGCCCAAACGAATTTTTCTACTTCTTCGTC
Source organism: Flavobacterium sp. HSC-32F16 (assembly GCF_024171645.1). Lineage (GTDB taxonomy): Bacteria > Bacteroidota > Bacteroidia > Flavobacteriales > Flavobacteriaceae > Flavobacterium. The sequence goes on from NZ_JALKAC010000009.1 coordinate 83,566, forward strand.
TAAGTCAAAGTCTTGTTTGATATCGGTTGTTTTAATTTCGAATTGCTTATTGTTTTTTAAGTATTCAATTGTCCAATCGGTAACGGTTTCATTGAATTTTCCACCTGAATGTGCGAAATTTTGACTTCCGTTGATGATAAATATTTTTTTCATTTTATATGATTGTTTCTTTTGAAAATGGATGCGTGAGGGATAGGAGCGGTATCTCCCGATTTAGAAAAACAAGGCTTTTTAGCCGTAGTTTTTGTTAATTGGGAATTTAGTGGATAGCCCGGCCCTTGGGACACGCCCAAATTCTAATTATTTAATTTTTGAGATTTTTTTGAAACACATAGAAGCATAGATTTTTCTTTCTTGAAAAAGGTAGTTGAAAGTAACTGGTTTTTCATACATAGCTATGTTTGTTAATGCAAGTAAAACGCCTTTAACGACACTATAAAACTATGTTTCTATGTGGTAAAAAGAATATTATTTAAGCTTTGAAATTGCCTGATTAATAAATTCCAATTCTGAAACCGACAAATCGAAATCCATTGTTTTTGCGTTTGAAACGGCCTGTTCTGCATTTCTGGCTCCAGCCAAAACAATTGCAATTCCTTTTTGTAAAGTTGTCCAACGCAGCACTAATTGCGAAATTGAAATGTGTTTTGCGTTTGCCAGTGAACTTAATTCTTCAACCAATGTTTTTACTTTTTGAAGATCGAACTGACCAAAATAACCATTTCTATGATCGTTTTCTTTTAGTTTGCTGTCTGTGAAATATTTTCCGGTTAACAAACCTCTTTCCATTGGGCTGTAAGCAATGATTCCGATGTTTTCTGCAACTGTAAAAGGTATTAAATCTTCTTCAATTTTGCGGTTCAGCATGCTGTAAGCAACTTGATTTGAGGCAATTTGAACTGTTTTTTGTGCTTCCTGAATTTGTGGGATACTATAATTACTTACTCCAAAAGCTCTGATTTTTCCTTGTTGGATTAAAGTTTCAACGGCTTCCATTGTTTCTGAAATTGGCGTTGTAGCATCTGGCCAGTGAATTTGCAGCAAATCGATATAATCGGTTTGAAGGCGTTTTAAGCTTTCTTCAACTTCTTTTATTACGTTTTCTTTTGATGAATATTTGTAAACAGGAACTTTTTTTCCGTTATCATCGGCGTCAAAAAAGAAATCTCCTTTTTCTTTATTACTTCCGTCCCAAACCAAACCAAATTTGGTTAACAATTGTACTTTTGAACGATCGTGAGATTTTAATGCTTCGCCAATCATTTCTTCGCTTAAACCAAATCCGTAAAAAGGAGCGGTGTCAATTGTGGTTACGCCGTGATCGATTGAAGCGTGAATAGAATCGATTGAATCTTTCTTCTCATTTCCTCCCCACATGTTTCCTCCAATGGCAAATGCGCCGTATGTAATAGTGGATAATTCAAGTTCGGTATTGCCTAATTTTCTATATTCCATAATGTTGTATTTTTATATCTTAAATTTCGCTTGACAAAATTATACCATTTTTAAGAGTGTTAACTTGTATATATTTGTCTTTTTTATGTAAATTTGCAACTTCAAATAATTTTAAATTTATGAAAAAAGAAAATCTATACGAGCCGTTTACAGTATCTTTTGAAACATTAGATGAATATCCGGATGTTGGAGATCGTCATAATTTCTTTGAGTTGGTTTATATTTTGAGTGGAACGGGAAGACAGTGCATCAATAAAAATATTTTTGAATATGATGCCGGACATATGTTTTTGTTGACACCTGAGGATTGTCATAATTTTACGATAGAAACCAAAACGAAATTTTTCTTTTTAAGATTTAATGATATTTATTTGAAAAACTCAAGTCTTCAAAACGAGAACATTCAACGTTTAGAATATATTCTGCAAAATGCCAATCATCAGCCGGGTTGTATTTTAAAAAATGATGCCGATAAATGTTTGGTTAAAGTAATGATTGAAGCTATTTGCAGGGAACATCAGGATAAGGATGTTTATAATCAGGAATTGATCCAGCAATTAGTTAACACGCTGATTATCATTGTAGCAAGGAATATTGCGAAATATTTACCGGAACAGGTAAATGTGGGTTCTGAAGCGAGAGCAATGGGTATTCTTCAATATATTCAGACGAATATTTATTATCCTGAAAAGATTAAAGCAGAATCTATAAGTGATTATTTCGGAATTTCGAATACGTATTTGGGACGCTATTTTAAGAAACATGCCAGCGAAACCATGCAGCAATATATCAGCAATTATAAAACGAAGCTGATTGAACATCGATTGCAATTCAGCGATAAGCGTATTAACGAAATTGCCTATGAATTTGGTTTTACGGATGAAAGCCATTTTAATAAGTTCTTTAGAAAGCAAAAAGGCTATAGTCCGTCTGAGTTTAGAAAGACGATTCGATTGAGTGCTTAAACACGGATTGCACTAATTGCACGAATTTTTTTTGCCACAGATTTTAATGATTAAAAAGATTTTTTATTTCATGCAGATTATAAAATAATTTAAGCTGATTTAAAATGGATTTTTAAATAAGTCTGCGCTCTGAGAGATGGAAAAAAATCAGTTTTATCCGCGTTTTCGCAAGGCGAATCAATTTTATCCGTGTACTTTAATCCTCTTTTTCAATAATAAAATCAAAATGCTCAGTTTTACCCGCTTTTAAATTATTAATTTCATTTTGAACTAATTCTTCTAAAGAATCTGCGACAATATTTCTGTCCCAAGATTCGTTTTGAAGTTCTATGATTTGACCGAATTTTCCTTTTTCGGCCGGGTCTGTATCATACAATAAATAATCTCCATTTCTTCCTGTAGCAAACGGAATCCATTTTGGGTTTGTGTAGTTGTTGGTTTGAAGTCTTTCGAAATCTATTTCTTCTTGTTCAGGAAGATCGTCTTCGTCAAATTGTAAATCTTGTATCGAATTCCATTCTTCTGCAATGTCTTCAAACGGAATAAGATCATAACTCCAGGTGCCTATTAAAAACTGAAAAGCAGAAGTTACGGCATCGTATTCTACATTTTGGACTTTGTAAAAATTTAAAAGTGCTGGCGGAATTTTTATGTCGTCTTCTAATGGAGAATGTTCTGTTGCGGTTTTAGGAGTAATACCGTCTGTCAGATTATAATAATCATTATCGGTTTCAACAATTTTATTGATTTCAGAAATCCATTCCTTCCATAAAGTTTCAAATATGGTAAACTCTGGATCAAGAGGTGTTTTTTCTGTTTTTTGTTTTTCTGCTTCTTGGTAAGCAGCAATATCAAGAGCGGTAATTTCGCCATCTTCTTTGTCAAACCAAACACTCATTCCGTTAAGAATTAAAGCTCCGGTTTTGTCTCCTTTAAAAAGTTTTACAATTTGATTTTTATTAGATATATAAAAATCGAATATATCATCGCCATCAAAGAGAAATTGTCCTTTAAAAGGATTTTTTGAACAATAATCATATTTGTTAGTTATGAGTTCAAGCATCAAATGTTCTGCTTGTTTACCTTCTTTAGAAAAAGCTATAATTCCAAGTTCATCCCATGTATAAATGTGATTATACTGTTTCTTTGTATATCGACATTCTCCCAAAGCCTTTTTTAAATTATCTATATCAATTGGAAATTGGATAGAAACATCATTAATTGTAAAGTCAGTTTTAGATAATAAAAGCTTTGTCAAAGTGAGTTTATTTAAGGATTACGATAAAGAATTAAATTATTTTCTTAATTACACGCAGTTTGTGAGTGTGTTTTTTTAGTTCAGGATTGTAAATTCCGGTATGATCTAAGCGGTCAATGCGAACTTTTCCACTTGCGTGAATGATGTAGTTGTTTTCCATTATAATTCCTACATGGGTAATATTTCCTTCATCATTGTCAAAGAAGGCTAAATCGCCTACTTCGCTTTCTTCAATAAAACTTAACGGTTCTCCTTCCAATGCCTGCTGAGATGCGTCTCTATGGATTTTATAGCCGTTTAGTTTGTAAACCATTTGTGTGAAACCGGAACAATCGATCCCAAAAGGTGTTTTTCCTCCCCATAAATAAGGTGCATTCAAATACATAAAGGCGGTGCTTATAAGCGCACTTTTGGGTTTTATGCCGCTGGTTTTTGTGCCTTCAAAATCAAAATTTGCTGTATTGATTTCGCTGTTATTAAGAAAAGTTAAGGAAGCTCCAAGAGGAATTGGCAGTAATAAATTATCTGGTGCTGTGATATAATCAATTAAATCAGCATTTAGAATGATGGCTTCTTTGCTTAATTGATTGTATTGTTCGTCAGAAATTACCTGATATTGTTTTGAATCAACCCAGCCTTCGTAATCGTCAAACTGAATTTTTATTCGGGCCCATTGATTATGACGTTCTAAAATTTCGATGTGTTCGCCAAACAAAAGTTGTGTAACGATTTCACTTCTGTCACTAGGTTCAGATCGAACGGGTACTATGGCAAGATTACAAATTCCGAACATTTAGGTAATGTATTAGTTGAAAATTAGGAGTTATTGCGATGAATAACTCCTAATTGTAATTTAATTATGCTCTTTCAATAACAATTGCAGATGCGCCGCCGCCGCCGTTGCAAATTGCTGCAGCTCCGGTTTTAGCATTGTTTTGCTCTAAAACGTTTAGTAAAGTTACAATAATACGAGCTCCGGAACAACCTAGAGGATGTCCTAATGAAACTGCACCGCCATTTACGTTTACTTTATTGTTATCAAGGTTTAATATTTTTGAATTGGCTAAACCAACAACAGAAAAGGCTTCGTTGAATTCAAAATAATCAACATCTCCAATGGCAACTCCTGCTTTGTTTAATGCTTTTGGTAATGCCTTAGCCGGACTTGTAGTAAACCATTTTGGTTCTTGTGCGGCATCGGCATAGCCTTTTATGTAGGCTAGGGGTTTTATTCCTAATTCGTTTGCTTTTTCTTCAGACATTAAAATTAAAGCAGCAGCACCGTCATTAATTGTAGAGGCATTTGCAGCAGTAACTGTTCCGTCTTTTGTAAAAACAGCGGTTAACGAAGGAATTTTATCTAGTTTTACATTGGTATATTCTTCGTCTTTTGAGAATATAATAGGTTCACCGCGTCTTTGTGGTACTTCAACAGGAACGACTTCATTATCAAATTTTCCGGCATCCCAGGCTTTTGCGCTTCTTTCATATGACTGAATAGCGAAATTATCCTGTTCCTCACGGCTGATGTTGTATTCAGTTGCACATAAATCAGCGCAAACTCCCATTGCGTTATTATCGTAAGCATCTGTCAAACCATCTTTTTGCATTCCGTCAAGCATTGTTGCCGGACCAAATTTATTTCCGTTGCGCATTTGCACGTAATGTGGAATTAAGCTCATGCTTTCCATTCCGCCGGCAACTACGATTTCGGCATCTCCGCATGCGATTGCCTGCGCGCCAAACATTACGGCTTTCATTCCAGAGGCACAGACTTTGTTTACTGTTGTGGCAGCAACTTCTTCTGATAATCCTGCAAAAAGCGCAGCCTGACGAGCCGGAGCTTGTCCAACACCTGCCTGGATTACGTTCCCCATGAAAACTTCATCAACTAATTTTGGGTCAAGGTTAATTTTAGAAAGGGCTCCTTTTATAGCGGCAGCGCCTAATTTTGGTGCGGGTACGGTAGATAACCCTCCCATGAAACTTCCGATAGGTGTTCTAACGGCAGAAACAATCACAACTCTTTTGTTCATTTTCTGTTAATATTAGTTATCTAGCAAATTTACTGTTTATTTGAATAAATTCAAATTTTGTATCAAATAGGGTAATTTTAAATTCAAGATGAAATTTTTGTTAATTCTATTTGTTTGATTGTGAAGTGTTTTGAAAAAAAGATTAAAAAAACTTAAAAAAAAGCGTGAAAATAGTTGTGAGATATGGAATGTTGTCTTACATTTGCAACCGCAAAACAGAACACGTTTCTTGAGCTTGGAGAGGTGCCAGAGCGGTAATGGAGCAGATTGCTAATCTGTCGACGGGTAACCGTCGCCAGGGTTCGAGTCCCTGTCTCTCCGCTTAAATTTTGCCTCGGGGTGTAGCGTAGCCCGGTTATCGCGCCTGCTTTGGGAGCAGGAGGCCGCAGGTTCGAATCCTGCCACCCCGACTTTTTTTTAAGAGTTTTTAATTAAAAAAAATCTTATTTTGGTTCCATAGCTCAGCTGGATAGAGCAACGCACTTCTAATGCGTAGGTCGAAGGTTCGAATCCTTCTGGGATCACTTAATGAGACAACTAGTTAATAGTTGTCTCATTTTTTTTATACGAATATGTAGGTTTTTCAAGTCTTTACAGCGTAATATTTTACGGTTCGAATTTTTCACAAGGAATTCTTAGTCTGTTTGAAATAAACAGTCTAAAAGTGGCTTTATTAGAGATTTAATCGAAGCTGAACTATGATTCGAAATCCCGTTAAGGATATAGAGTTTTTTTCTCTTTTGGTTTTTCGTAATTTTTTGACACTAAATATAGTAATTCCAAAATAATTTTTGCCTCCTTCTCATCTATCTGAATGCCGTTCTTGGAAAGAATAATAACGGCTTTTTCTACTGAAACATTCTTCTCAATGAAATTCATTTTTTCTACTTTTTTGGGTTACTTTTTTTTGATAAAATTTTTAAAAGCGCCTGATTTAAATCTAAAGATAGGTCACCTGTTTTAAAATTAATGTCGGTTGGTGGAATAAGATTTACCAAATGTCTTTTATCTGAGGTCTCAAATTCAGAAAAACTCTTAAAAATTTCAACTAATGCTTTTTCTTCGATTTGATTTTTTCTATCAATAGCTTTTAATTTAACAGCAATATCATGTGCTTCCTTTTTAAGATTTTTGGTACTGACCTGAGTCTCTTTTTTTAATTCATTGTAATCATCAATTTTTAATATTCCGGCTATAAATAGTTTTCTGCCTTGAGAAAGGGTTATACCCTCTTCTTTTATTTTCCTCGCTAATACTTTTTGGGTGTATAAATAACTTGCTTTTTGTGTGTTTATATTCTGCTCTTCTAAAATTTTTTTAAATAATTCAATCGCATTATTTGAGAGTATTAATTGTTGGAGTTTATTTTGATAACAATCATTGAGAAAGAATGCACTTATCCTTGTCCTACAGCCATTATGACAATGATAATATGGATAATTTTTTGATCTTCCTTTTGAGATACTTCCGCTAAGTTTTCGATTACAGATAGGACATGTTAAAAAACCTCTGAGAAAAAATGTTGATTGCAAATCATCTCTTTTAGCAGTAGTTTTTCTTTTAGTATTAATAACAGACTGAACCTGATTAAACAAAGTTTCAGATATCAATGGTTCGTGTAATCTTTTTACCACTTGCTCTTCGCTAGATTCAAGTTTGACCGGTATAAGTCCGCAATAAACTGGATTGTGCAAAATCCTGAAAAAGTGTGATCTTGAACAAATTAATCTTTTATTATTAGCTGTTTTTATGATTTCAGTTATTCTATGATCATTCTTTGCAACTTGATAAAAAGCCCATTTTATGATTTCAGCTTCAGGCTCTTTGGGAGCTATACCTTTTTTACCATCCATTGATGTTAAATTGATAAAACCTAATGGTGCCTTGTTAGGATATCTTCCCATCAACTTCGCTCGTCGAATGCCGTTTGAAGTGTTTTGAGCTCTCCGAGTATTTTCTGCTTCCGGAACAGCTAAATATACCGCCAGCATAACTGTACTTTCCGGCACGGAGAAATCAATTGGCTGGTCAATAGCTTTTGCTATTGTTTTATATTTCCGAAGCTTTCCAATCATTTCGTAAGCATATTCAATATTGCGGCTGAATCGATCCCATTTGATAAATAATATGTTTTTACCTTCTCCTGATGATTTCTTTTTAATTTCTGAAAATAATCGGTTCCATTCTGGTCTATTGAAATTCTTTGCGGAGAAATCTTCACGATAAATTCCTTTGACTTCTATATCGTAGAATTTGCAATACTTCAATAATCTTTCTTCCTGCTCAGGCAAGGAATAACCTTTTCTTTTTTGTTCGTCAGTACTTACTCTGACATATAAATAAGCATTTTCCATAGCAATAATATATAGAGATTTCTTGATTTGTTTTTAGCAGGGACATGTGTAGACATCTCAATTAGTTACATAAATTTACAAAAACAGTAATTTTTGGATAAATCAACACAGAAATATTAGTGACATTAATTATAAATAAACAGGTATAAATACGTGGTTGTTAATTTTTGCGAATAGATATATTTGAAGGACAAATATGGTTTTCCGTAAAATTGACCCATGAAAAAGAATAATATTTGTTGGAAATCTTGAAAACAGAAAGTAAATGATTTATTTTCTGTTTCACAATATTCAAAGACTGAATCTAATATTTGAAAATATTTAATGACAATTGATGAAATTTATAAAAACGAAAACTTAAGTGTTCGTTCTTATCACGCCTGTAAATATAGTGGACTTGAAACGCTTGAAGATATAATTAAATTCTATCAAGAAAATTGCTCTTTCGATAAACTCAGAAATTGTGGTAAGAAATCAAATGAAGAGTTAATAGAATTATACAATAAATATAAAAATACTGATTTTGGTTTTGATGATATTTATCCGACCAAAATTGAAAACAAATTAAAAATAATTATTTCTGAATTGTCTAGAAATCAAAGAGAAGTAATAAATAGTTTTATCCAAATAAACACAAATAGTCTTTCAATTAGAAGTAAAAATGCAATCAAAATATTTCTGGAGGATAATTTTAAGATTAAAAATTTTGCAGATAGAATATTATTTTCAGATGGTTTTGATATTAAAAAAATAAGAAATGTAGGTGCTCGTTCGGTCTCTGAATTAGAAGCATATATTAGCATTATTCAAGATTTTATTGTTGAAGTAAGTAAAAATGAAGATGCTAAATATATAATATCACTAAAAAATAAATTTTTAATTCAGAAAACGTTTCGTTTACCTTTTATACCTTACGAAATATTGGAATCAGAATCAATTTTTCAATTGATTAATTTTCTAATAAATCAAAATGCCTTATATGATGTAAATCAAACAAAAATCTTTAGAAAAGCTTTTAAAATTTATCGCCACGCTTCAAAACTTTCTCTTGATGGCATAGCCCAAGAAGTAAATTTGACCAGAGAAAGAGTTAGACAAGTTAGAAAAATTATTTTGGAAGAGTTATTTAATAAACTACTTTTTATTCGAAACTTTAATGATAATTTACTTCAAAAATATAATATTGATAATATTCAATATTACTTAGAGATAGACGATACTCGAGTGGAATCCATTAACATTCAAAATAAAACAAACTTCACTAAAGAATTTATAACATATATAATATATTCCTATTGGTCTTACGAATATGAACTTATTGGAAATTTCGAAGATGTTTTACAGCCAAAATTTTTTACTGCTAGAAATAGACATAACTGGAATAATTTCTATTTAATTAAAAAAGAACTTGCAATAGAATTTGATTTTGTTTTATTCGCAAATGATATAAATCGGAGATTAAGTGATCGTATTGAAGAAACTTATAGTTTTAGTTTTAAAAGTTATTTATCTAATTTTTTAATTAATAATAATTTAGAAACTCTCAACTCAATTATAAGTATTGCAGAAAAGGTGGTAAATCAAGAATTCGAGATCTATATTGATTTAGAAGATAATTTAATTTTTGAAAGAAATTCTTCAAAATCAGGCTTTGAATACTCCTATGAAGCGTTACAACAACTAGGTAAACCATCGAAAGTAAACGAGATTACTCAAAAAATTATGGAATTGCACCCTCATTATGAGACTGATGATGCTAAAGTTCGAGCTACTCTGAAAAGAATAAATGGTTTTGTACCAATCGGAAGAAACAGCGTTTTTGGGCTAAAAAAGTGGGAAGAAGAACTTGAAGGGTTTAAAGGTGGTACAATAAGAGAGATTACAGAAGATTTTTTGCACAATGCTTATAAACCTAAACATATTTCAGAAATAGCAGAGTATGTTATAAAATTTAGACCTGAAACATACGAAAGGAGTATTTTAGATAATCTAAAAGCTGATGAGTCTGGACTATTTGTTTTTTATAAAGATTCAACAGTTGGGCTTTCTTATAAAAAATATGATACAGATATATTTATTCCATTATCATCATTTAACAAATCTGTTTTAAAAACATGGGAGGAAAGCTTTGAGCTTTTAGCAGAATTTATTGAAAAGGAGAATCGTCTTCCATATTCAAGTGGATGTCCAGAAGAAGAAATACAATTATATAGGTGGTACAATGTTCAGAGAAGTAAAATCGATAAAGGTAAACTTGAAAGTAAAAAAGAAAACTTTATAACCTCACTTATAAACCAATTAGATACTTCAAATAAAAGAAGAAGATTAAGCACATCTTATAAATACAAAGAACTGATAGAATTTATTTCTAATAAAAAACGCTTGCCTTCAGCAAATAAGCCAGGAGAAGAAAAATTATATGTTTTTTTCTATAAACAAAGGAAGTTATTTGAAGCTAAAGAAATGAATGAAAAAGAAGAATTAAATTTTATAGAAATCGCAAAAAAAATACAAACTTTTTAATATGAAAATCAAAGAAGCTAAAATATTGCAAGAAACAAGACTAAAAGAAATTTGTCTGTCGAAAGATATAAATTATGATTCTCTAAAATCTTTACTTGAATCTGTAAAAACAAAAAAACTTTTGAAAAGAAATAATTATCATCAACCAAAAATTAATGATATAATCGAAAAAGCAACAAAATGAAGTTTTCAAATATAGAAATAAAAAATTTTAGACAATATTATAATTCGGTTAATATTGATCTAACTACTAGTTCTGATAAGAATATTATTATTATAGGTGGTAGAAATGGATATGGCAAAACCAATTTTCTTTTAGCTATTGTTTGGTGTCTTTATGGTGATAAAATTTCCCAAATAGATGAGAATTTCAAAAAAGAAATACAAAAAGAAAAAAATTATTCATCTTTTATGCAACAATCTCTTAATTGGTCTGCAAAAAGAGAAAACAAAACTAATTTTTCTGTAAATATTATTATTACAGAAATTGAATTACCTGAACTAAAAACATTGTCTTTAAATTCGGAAAGTATAATTATAACAAGAACTTTTGATGTGGCTTCAATGAGTGAAACTTTGTCGATTGTTGATTCTATTTCTAATATTGAAATCTTTAATGAAGAAAATGATAAAATTAATTTTATCAATGATTATATCATTCCAATTGACGCTGCAAAATTTGTATTTTTTGATGCTGAAAAGATTGGTGAGATTGCAAATTTATCTATAAAAGAAGAGGGTAGTTTTATTAATGACGCATTAGGAAAAATATTAGGATTAGACACTTATGAAACACTTATAGAAGATATTGATTTTTATATTAATAATCTTAAAAAAGAAGGTGCAACAAAAAATTTGCAAGAATTAATTGCTAATAAAGAAAATGAAATTAAAATTTCAGAAATTGATATTGAAAAATTTGAAGAAGAAAATGCTGAAAGATTGAAAGAAATTGACGGACTTAAAAAAAACATCCGAGAATACGACAATTTAATATCTAAACATAGTAAGCAAGGAAATTCAATGTTTGACAGAGAAACTGTTGTAATTGAAATTGAGAAACTTAAAGTTAAAGAGAATGAATTGAATGAAAGATTTAATGAGCTAAGTGAAATTATTCCACTAGCGATGCTCTCTGGAAAATTAGAAGAAGTAAAAGAACATCTTGAAATTCAGGAAAAAAATGAAGTTTCCCAAAGCTTTTTAAAAGAAAATTCAGAAAAAATAGAAAGTTTTATTGAATTACTTTTTAACAAGCCTCCCGAACCAGAAAACTCAACAATGTCTTTAAAAGACAAAATCTTTTATTATCAAAAAGCTCAGTCATTAGGTTCTGAATTGTTTAAAGAAAATGGTGATTATGTAGAATTAGAATTTGATCACGATTTGAATAACTCGGAAAAAAGATTAGTTGTTGATGCAATCAATGTTATAAATACTCAATCAAAAGATTTATTTGCAACTACAATTGATGAATTCAACGAAACAAAAATTAAACTTTCTGATTTAAATAAAACGCTTAATAAAGTAGATGCTGATTTAGAAGATGAATTAATTTTAGATTATTCTTCAAAAAAAGAGACTGCCGATTATAACATAACTGAAAAAAACAGGAATATTGGTGAAAATCTTCAGCAAATTACAAAACTTAAAAACGATATTGTTAGGCTTAATCAACAATTAGTTGCACTTGTTAAAAAAGTAGATATAAATGAACAAAATAAACTAAAAATTAAGAAAAGTAACGAATATATTGAAGTTTTAAATTTGTTTCTAGACGAACAAAAAAATAAGCATAAAGAAAGTTTAGAAAAAACAATTCTGGTTGAATTGAAAACTTTAATGCATAAACTAAATAGTGAAGAGAATCATAGTAAATTTATTGAAGATGTCAAAGTAACAATTCTAGCATCTGGTCAAGGCATGAAAATAACTCTTATAGACCAAGATGATAATGAAATTCGAAAAGAGACCTTGTCATCTGGTGAAAAACAGATTTATATTTCTTGTTTAATAAAAGCTATTTTAAAAGAATCAATTCAAAGCTTACCTATATTTATTGATACACCACTTGGAAGACTCGATGAAGAACATAGAGATAGTATTATTAAAAAATATTATCCTACTCTTTCAGAACAAGTTGTCTTATTTTCAACTAATAGTGAGATTACACCAAAAAGATTTAAAGATATTTCAGAGAATGTTTCAAAATCATATTTATTGGTAAATGATGGAGCCAATACAAATTTAAAAAACGGATATTTCCATAGTTATGAGAATTAAAATTAGCAAAGAAAACGATGAGTTGTTATACAAGTTAAAAACTTTATACAATTTCAAAAATGAAGGTATTGTTCCTCGAATAGCATTCTCATATAGTTTGCTCTCAGGTAAGATTTTTGATATTGAAAACGAAGAAATACCTAGCTCAGATGGTAAAGAATTTCGTGATGATAAAGCTTTATTTGGAACTATTATTGGAGATAGCTCTAATACAATAATTTTTAAGTCTATTTTAGATCAGCATTATAATAAAAATACTTTTGAAGAAGAATTTGCAAAGTTGTTTAAGCTTCATTTAAATCACGGTCTAAACATTTGGAATGACCAGATTGATATAGGGAACATCTCAAAAGGGGATCACATAGACATTTTATTAAAAGCCATTAATAAGGGTTTATTAATGAGAAGTACGAATGTACACATTGTTAACCAAAATGAGTCTCAAATTAATGTTTTAAAAATTAATACTTCAAGTAAGCCTATTGAACTTTGTTTAGGAACTGATCTAGATGGCAATTCTATTAAAATAAAAATTAATGATGAAACAGAATATACAAGTAGACATTTTGGTATAGCAGGTACAACAGGTTCTGGAAAAACACAATTTGTATTTGATTTGATTTATCAAATTTCTAAACAAACAGATTATGAATTAAAATATACTTTTTTCGATTTTAAAGGTACTGATACGAAAGAAAAACTGGATTCTTTTTTAGCTTCAACAAAGGCAACTTTTATTAATATCAATCATCAAAATGGTTTTCCTTTCAGTCCTTTGAAAAATTACGATTTAAGTAATCAAAATTATATAGAATCATTTGCGAGTGATTTGAGAACTTTTTTTAAAAGTATTGGACAGGTTCAATCTGCAAGTTTAGTCAGAGAAATTAAAGATTATTATTTTGAAAATAAAAAAGCACCAACATTAGATGAATTATTAGAAACGATTCTAGAAAAAAATAAAGGTAAATTTGACACAACAACAAGTGTAATACAACAATTGATAAATTCAGGAATATATAATGAGTCAGATACTTATTCAATCTTTAATCAAAGTACATACATTTCTATGCCTTCCGAAGTTACAAAAGAAATTAAACAATTTGTAACATTCAATCTTTTAAAATATATGTATGATAGTATTAAAAAATCGGGTGATACTATTGTTACCAATAATATTAAAGAGTTGAAACATGTTATTATTATTGATGAAGCTCAAAACTTTTTGCAACATAAAAATGCAAGACCTGTAATTGAATCAATGCTAAGAGAGCTAAGATCAATGGGGATAATTATAATTTTAATTGCTCAAGAGACTCAAGATTTTATATATAATGATTTTAATTTTATGTCTCAAATACAGTTTCCAATTTGTGCAAATGTTAATGATAAATCTTCTAAAAGAATAATACCATTTCTTGGAAGCGTAAATAGCGAAGTGAAATTAAATTCTCAATTATCTATGCTGGATTCTGGTAGGGGATTAATTAATATGGGAGAACCAAAACTTATTGAATTAAAGCAATGGTGGAAGACTAAAAGAGAAGAAAACATATAAAGAATTACTCGAGGACAAATTTAGAACGGTTTAATTTTACAGTTTAAGGATGCTGCAATGACAGATTTTATTTTGCAGTTAGTTTTTTTTTAAGTCTAATTATATATCATAAAGTGTAAAAAGAATTTGATTACAAATTAAGGGGAGTGAGAAATTATGGAATATAAAAAGTGGTTAACATATTGGAAAAAAAGTTTATCTGATTCCTTGAAAGCAGATATAAATATTGATAAACTTCAACATTTTGAAATTGATAGTTTTGAAATTGACATTCAGCAAATAGAAGATTTGATAAGCGTAAATAACTTGATAGATTTTGAAGAAGCAAGTATAAATAAAAAAAAAGGAGTTTTAAGTAAAGAAAGTGAGAATTGGGTTGCTTTAGATGAAGTCCAAGTATTGATTTCTCCAATAAAAATAAGGCCTACAACGGAAAATCTTGTTTTCTTAAAAGACAAACAGCCTAAGTTTCCGTTTTGGTATTTTGCTAAACTAGATAGAAAAGGAAGGCTACAAGTTCCTGAAGAATATTTTCCAGTTTTCCAAAGAAAGTATTTAGAGCCTTTAGCTGATGAAAGAACTGAATTTGTATTTGGTACAGTTGAAGATATTGATAATGCAACTGCTGTAGGTCGGGAAGAATATGTGAATTATAAGCAATATATAGATTACGTAAAAAATGTTTTTGCCTTAGCCATAAATCAGAACATTGAGAATTATCAAACAGAGGGTTATGAAACTTTAAAAAATGCGATTGTTTTATTGCCAGATGAAGATATAAATGCCGCTATTGGTATAATTCATTTGTATGAGAAGATATTAAAAGAAGACAACATTCCTGAATTACTAAAGACTTTTATAACGCTAAATAATCCTAAAGAAAACAATCCATTAAATGTATCTGAATTCATCGATTCAAATTTCCTGCATACTGGACAAATGGGATTTGATTTCCCAATCTCAATATCCCAGCGTAAAAGTTTAAATACCTTTTTAAATACAAATGACAAAGTTTTTGCAGTTAATGGACCTCCGGGAACAGGAAAAACGACTTTGTTGCAAAGTATAGTTGCTAACAAATTTGTAGAAAGTGCCATTGTTGGGAATCAACCTTCTATAATTCTTGCTTGTTCAACGAATAATCAAGCAGTAACAAATATAATAGATAGTTTTTCACAATCAAATACAAAGCCAGGTAATTTAGAAGGCAGATGGTTACCAGAAATTGAAGGATATGCAACTTATTTACCAGCTAATGGAAAAACAGAAGCAGAACTAAAAGGAATAAACTACAAGAAGCAAAATGGTGAAGGCTTGTTTAATAGAGTTGAAAATCATTCGTACTTAAAAATAGCAAAACCTTATTTTACCGAAAACTGTTCAAAATATTTAGAAGATAAGATTTTAAATATTAATGATGGTATAAAAAAAATCCAAAAGGAAATTTTAAATATCCAGACAATATTAAATGAAGCATCTAAAAAATGGAAAGATTACTTACAAAATGAAGAACTATTTTCAAATGGTTATTTAAATAATATCAGCATTCGTAAGACATATTATTCTGAAAACATTTTAAACGAAATGCAGTTTCAATCTGATATTGAGATTTTAAATAAATTAGAAGAAAAAATTATTTCATACTTTAATAATGAATCTTTCTTTAGAAAGCTATTTTGCTATTTTGGGTTGAAATCAGCTTTAGCGAATAGAGTATCTGAAGTTAGAATTTTATTGAGAGATTCATTAATAAGTGAAACCAAAGAATTTGTTTATACAAAAAGTGCAATACTTGAAAAGATTAACAATAAAATAACAACCGCAAAAAGGATTATTGAGTCTATTAATAATTGGAAAGAATGGAAAATTTCTAATTCAATTATTGGAAATCCACCTAAAACAGAAGAAGAATACTGGGAATTTGAGTATTTGAAAATTAAAAATGGTACCAAACCAAATTGTTTTTATGATGAGCTAGATGTTTCTCTTCGTCACAAAGCATTTCAACTTGCTTTGCACTACTGGGAAGGAAGATGGCTATTGAAATTAGAATCTGATTTGAATGATGAAAGTTTCGATAGAAAAGGATTTGATGCAATCATAAATAGATGGCAGCGACAAGCAATGTTAACGCCTTGTTTTGTAAGCACATTTTACATGGCCCCTAAATTTTTTAGTTTTTTCAGGTTTTTCAAAAAAGGTGAAGATGGTAAAAATATTTTTGACACTCCACCACTTTATAGTTTTATAGATTTATTGATTGTTGATGAAGCAGGTCAGGTTGCTCCTGAGGTTGGAGTTGCAACATTCTCTCTGGCTAAGCAGGCAGTAATTGTAGGTGATGTTAAACAAATTGAGCCTGTTTGGAATATTACCAATAAAATTGATATTGGTAATTTAAAAAAATGCAACATCATTAAAAGTTATGATGATCCTATTTATGAAAAAGAGTTTGATCCTAAAGGTTTTCTTGCTTCAACTGGAAGTATAATGAAAATGGCTCAAAATTCGAGTAATATTCGAGAGCTTGACGCAAAGGAAAAAGGTGTTACTTTGGTTGAGCATCGACGCTGTTTTGATGAGATTATTAATTATTGCAATGTTTTAGCATACCATGGAAAGCTAGTACCACTTAAAGGACCAGCAAAAAGTGATTTATTATTCCCTCCAATGTATTGCGTTCATGTTGAAGGAAATTCGACGGTAAAAAATTCAAGTCGTTACAATGAGAATGAAGTAAAGGCAATAGTTAATTGGTTAGTTCAGAATAAAACGAGAATAGAGGAGAGATATGGAAAAGTTGAAGATTCTATTGGTATTATTACTCCTTTTGTTGGTCAAAAAAACAGTTTGAGATACGCATTAAAAAATGCAGGATTTAATGTTGATAAATTAAAATTAGGAACCGTTCATGCACTTCAAGGAGCTGAAAGATCCATAATTTTGTTCTCAATGGTTTATGGAAAAGGCGATTCAGGTACAATGTTTTTTGATAGAGACAATAAGCCGAATATGTTAAATGTAGCAGTTTCAAGAGCTAAAGATAATTTTATTGTTTTTGCAAATACAGAAATATTAGATAAAAAGAGCAAGACTCCATCTGGTATTCTCTCAAACCATTTAATTTACGAAACAAAAAAGTAATCTCTCATACAACATCAAAATCTATGATTATAAATTAAGATTACTTCTTAAAGCAAAATATCATCAAACGATTCAGCTAAAAGTTTCAAATCTTCAAGTAAAAGGTTCGTATTCACTCCTTCTGCGTTCACAAAAAAGCCACTCAATTGAGTGGCTTTTTTGTTTTATATCACTTTTAAGATAATAAAATCTATTATCTTTATTAATTTCTAATAATGTTTGCACATGATTTTTTATAACGAGCATTATAATTCAATAATTATGGCAAAATTGGAAGTCTTAAATTCTTAATCCTTTAGTAAAGTTATAAAACAGGTATATATACTTAATTATTTTTAATTCGTTAATGATATTTTTGATATAATTTTTATGATTATGGTTTTCCGTAATGATTACAAAATATAAAGCTTAATATTTACACTTTATAAATAATCTTATAGTCAAAATTATTTTTTATAATTATAATAAAATCAATTCATTATGATAAATGTTGATCAGGAATTATTAAAAGTGTATACTGTAAAATCCCAAACAGATAAAGCTATTAGTTCTCTAAAAGGATTTTTATTGGGTATTAAATTAGATGACGAAATTAATATCCAAGAAATAAAAGAACTTCAAAAATGGGTTATTGCTCATAGAGAGTTAATGAATCGTAATCCTTTGAACGAATTCATGATTATTATTGAAGATGCTATATCCAATAAAATTCCAGCAAAAGAAACAATTGATGATTTATATTGGTTATGTCAGAAATACGAAAACGGTAATTACTACTATAATGCGGTAACTTCAGATCTTCAGATTTTGCAAGGTATTTGTCACGGTATTTTAGCAGATGGGATTATTACTGATAAAGAAATTTATGATCTTCAAAAATGGCTGGATGACAATGAACATTTAAATACGTATTATCCTTATGATGAAATAAGAAGTTTAGTTCTTTCTATTTTATCTGATAATAAAATTGAAGAAGAAGAAAGAGTAGTTTTGATGGCTTTTTTTAAGCAATTTGTACAAATTCATGATGATGAAATAAGACAGAAGATTCAAAATGAAACAATTGATGTAAATATTTCAGGTCTTTGTACGAGTGAACCTGAGGTGGTTTTTGAAGGTAAAACTTTTTGCATTACAGGAGTTTTACAAAGAGGAAATAGAGAGAATCTTCACAGAGATATTATTAAACTTGGAGGTATACCAACAGACAGCCTTACTAAAAAGACTGATTATTTAATTGTTGGTGATAATGGTAATCCAGCTTGGGCTTTTTCATGTTACGGAAGAAAAGTTGAAAAAGCTATTAATTTAAGAAAAGAAGGATATTTTATTATGCTTATACATGAATTTGATTTTTCTGATCTTATAGACGATTTATTATAATAAATCCGATTTAGAGCATAGTATTAATAAAATCAAATTTAGGATGTATGGATAATTCTATTATAGATATTACAGGAGAATCTTATAGTCTTTCAAATATTTCAAAACCTTCAAAAGTTCCTTATTGGGGGCATCAATATGTATATTCATATTCAGAAATAAATTCGGCAACTAACCAGCAGCGTGTTTATTACAAAACTTTTAAATTTAACTTTTTAAACGGTATTTATTCAGATTTAGAAGGGAATAATAATTATGCGTTTGTTTTACTTTTTGACCTTTTAAAAGAATTTGATAATCATAAAAATATTGCTCGTTTAGAAAAAGAATTAAACGAATTAAAAATAAACTATCCTAAAACAAAAACGTACAGTGTTTCTCATTTTATTAAAAAATTAGAGCAACACGATTTAAGAAAAGATTCAGAGAGAATTCGTAGACAGGAAAATTATTATGATGATTATTCGGGATACGATCAGTTAAAATTGGGATTTCAATTTAGAGGCAAATTAAATTTAAATGATGAAGATGCGGTGCTTTTAAATAACATTTGGAATCCGGCTAATAATTTCTTTAATATTGAGTTTTGTGCTGTCGAAATCATGAAATTTTATTTGTCTGTAATTAAAAGATTAGATGAAAGATGTAAAAAGGATTCATCTTCTTTACATGAAGAACTTACTACAGTAGCTGATATTATCGCACAAAAACACTATAACTATAAACCAGAAAGTAATAACTATAAATACTCTATTGAAACGGTTATAAATGAACTTCATTCTAATATTTTCAAATACTGTGAAAATACTGTTCGTGAAATTTTTGGACACAAAAGAAAACTTAATGTAGATCTAACCTATATATCGAATACTGTAAAAGAAGAATACAACGAACGAATAATAATACGGTTAAATAAGATATTACAAATTTATGCACCAACAATTAATGAGCCAGATGAAAAAACGGATTATGAATTAAATATCCAAAATACAACTCGTTGGAAAATTAAATTTGATGAATTAACTAGTAATTTCAATAAAGATTCAGACACATTTATAAATCAGATTATCAATCTTGGAAATTTAAATAGAGATAATCCATCAATTGAAAATATTTTTTATGACGCATCAAAGTTTATCGCAGTTCATAATAAAGAAGCGTCGCTTACATTGTACGTTTATTATATTCATTATGATTTAAAATCCGTAAAATTTGATCAGAAACCATTAGGTGTGACAGTTCAGAAAACTTTGTTCAAAAATGGCGATCAATTTGATGATTTTCAAGCAATAATCAATGAGTTTATCCAGGATAAAGATTTAGAAAAAGCTTTAAAGGCTGTAAATAATGTTTATACAGCTAAACGAAAAAAAATTCAATTGGATAGAAATGCTATTCAACAAGTTCATGAAAAACACTCGGGAACGGTTGAGCTTCTTAATGAATATCTTAGAGATGAAAATGAGCAGGAAGATTTAAAAACAGAATTAGTCATTAATCCTGAAACAGAGAGACAGACTGTTTCTGAATACATTAAGATCGATACATCTCTTTATGACAACTTACTCAATTTTACAAAAATACAGCAAGATGTTCTTGATTCTTTTTCAAAGGCAAATTTTTCTCTTCTTCAGGCTGATTTTGAAACTTTCGCAAAATCGAAAGGGATGTTTAAAAACCAACTGATAGAAAGTATTAATGAAATATGCTACGACACATTAGACGATGTTTTAATTGAAGAAGATGATGATTTTTATATTATAAACGAAAATTACTATAACCGAATTTTAGCAAAATGACAGAAAACATAAAACCCAAAGAAGCAACAGCAATTATTAATTCATTAATTGGAGGTGTAGTTCCTAAAATTGGTGTCCAGCATATTACAGTTGGACGCTCTGAGGAAATTGATGCAGTTGTAAGCGCATTAGAAGATGTGAAAAATGGACATAGTATGGTTAAATTTTGGATCGGAGATTTCGGGTCTGGAAAATCATTCATGTTGCACTTACTAAACACTGTCGCACTAAAACAAAAGTTTGTCGTAGCAAATGCAGATTTTACGCCAGATAACAGACTTTACTCAAATGATGGAAAAGGAGTAGCATTATATGCCGCTATTATGGATAATGTTGCTATTCAGACTAAACCTGAAGGTGGGGCATTGCCAACTTTAATGGAAAAATGGATAGAACAAGTGATTATGAAAACGGCAGAATCTAATAATATACCATTAGAAAATGTTAGAGAAGAACAATATTTGACTCTTATTCAGAATAACATAATGAAAACCATCAACGAAATAACCGAAGTTGGAGGTTTTGATTTTGGAACAGTTGTGATGAAATATTACGAGGGTTATATCAAAGATGATGAGCAATTAAGAAGAAATGCCTTAAAATGGTTAAAAGGAGAGTATAATACCAAAACGGAAGCGAAACAAGATTTAGGCGTGAGAGAGATCCTCAACGACTTGAATTATTATGATATGCTTAAAAACTTCACCAAATTGTTTGTAAGCATGGGGTATAGTGGTTTTATGATTAATCTTGATGAAGCCATAAATCTTTATAAAATATCTGTTTCCGCAACTAGAGAAAAGAATTATGAAAAGATTTTGGCAATATATAATGATTGTTTTCAAGGTAAAGTGAGTAATCTTTTTTTCAATTTTGCAGGAACTAAAGAAGTTCTGGAAAACGAAAGAAGAGGATTGTTTAGTTATCATGCTTTAAAATCCCGTTTAGAAACAAATAAGTTTGAAACCGCAGAAATTAGAGACTTTGCACAGCCTGTAATTAAATTATTGCCACTCGATCATAACGAAATTTTTGTGCTTTTAATAAAGCTTAAAGCAATCTTTGATTATAATTATAAAGTATCAACAAATGTTTCTGATGAAGATATACAAAACTTCATGGAGGAAATGTTTAATAAACCGGGAGCTTCTGAATTTTTGACACCAAGAGAAGTTATTAGAGATTTTTTAAATATTCTAAATATATTAAGACAGAACCCTGATTTAGATAAATCAAAATTATTTGGAGAGATTGAAATTTCTGACGAAAGACCAGATACTGTTTTAATGGACAGCATAGAAGAATTGTAATGTCATTTGAATTATTATCTGAACCTATCCGAAAATATATTCGTGATAAACGATGGGAAGAATTACGTCCTATTCAAAATGCAGCAATTTCAAGAGTTTTAACAACAGATAATCATTATATTCTAGTATCTAGAACTGCTTCTGGAAAAACTGAAGCTGCTTTTTTGCCCATTTTATCTCAGGTTAATTTTAATGAAAAGGGGGTACAAGTTCTATATATCTCCCCTCTTATTGCATTAATTAATGATCAGTTCTACAGAGTTGAAGAATTGTGTAAAAACTTAGAAGTTAATGTTGTAAAATGGCATGGAGAAGCAAATGCAACTTTAAAAGAGAAATTAATAAAGGACCCATCGGGAGTTGTTTTAATAACGCCAGAATCTCTGGAAGCTATGCTTTCAAACAAACCTTTTAACGTAAAGCATCTTTTTTCGAACCTTAAATTTGTTGTTATTGATGAAATTCATTCTTTTATTGGATCGGGAAGAGGCGTACAATTAAAGTCTATTTTATCCAGATTACAGGATTTAAATGAAAATCAATTTAGGCTAATTGGACTTTCAGCAACGTTGGGAGATTATGACGAGGTCAAGAAATTTGCAGGTTCTGCCGTACCAACAATAGTTTTAAGAGATAAAGCATCAAAAGAAATTGAAGCTAAATTTAAATATTTCAAAAACGACGGTGATGACTTACCCTTAAGTCTTTTTAAAGATTTGTATTTAGAAACTAAAGATAGTAAAGTTTTAATTTTTCCGAATAGCAGAGGACTTGCAGAAGTTGTAGCAGTTAAATTAAAAAAGCTTTCTGAAAAGCTAAACGGTCATGTAAATTATTTTTCGCATCATTCATCTGTTGATAAGGAAGTTAGGGAATACGTAGAATATTTTGCAAAAAGTAACAACAGACAAAATTTTTGCATTTCCTGTACTTCAACTTTAGAACTCGGAATTGATATTGGTTCTGTTGATCAGGTTGTACAAATAGATGCAACGCACAGTATTGCATCATTAATACAGCGTATAGGAAGAAGTGGAAGAAGAGATGGTGCAAAAAGTTTTCTCTATTTGTATGCAACAGATAAATGGAGCTTATTGCAGTCATTGGCTTGCTGGGAATTGTATAAAGAAGGTTTTATTGAGCCAAAAGACTCAATGACTTTAGCTTATGATCTTTTACTGCATCAGGCATTATCAATAACAAAAGGAAATTCAGGCATTAATTTTAATGAATTAGTTAAAATACTAAAGCAAAACTTCGCATTCAATGATATCGAGAGCATAGATATTGAAGAGATTTTAAACCATTTAATTGCTATTGATTTATTCGAAAAATTAAGAGATGAAGTTATTATAGGAATTGAAGGAGAAAAAATCGTCAATAATAGGGATTTTTACAGTGCCTTTACTATTGAAGATAATTTTAAGGTTGTGAATGCAGGAATAAAAATAGGTGAAATTCCATTGACACCACAAATCAGAGAAGATGAAAATATTTTATTAGCAGCTAAAATCTGGAAAATTATTTTTGTCGATTTCAAAGCAAAAAAAATTGAAGTTAAACCTACAAATGATGGTAAAAAGCCTCTTTTTTTTGGTGGAAGCGGAATGGTACATCCCAAAATTAGGAATAAGATGTTTGAGATATTATTTCAGAATCAACAATTTAATGAGCTAAATAAAGAAGCTTCAGAGGAGTTAGATGAGATGCGAAGTGATTTTTCTGTTTTTGGTATCAACAATATGGAGTTGGAAAGACCATTGTTGGTTTCAGAAAAAAAACTCGTATTGTACACTTTTACAGGTACTAAAATAAATAGAACTTTACAATTTCTTTTTAAATTTTCTGAAATAAAGCACTCATTAGACGATTGCACAAGCTCATTCGATATTGATGAATTTAAAGATGATTTTTTGGATAAATTTAATTACATAACTTCAAACGTGGATGTTATTGAGGAAATTATAACAGAAGAATTAGAAAAAAATCCAGATTCCTTAATTACATCAAAATGGGGTGTTTATTTACCAGTGAAATATCAAATAGAATGGATGAAACAAAATTATTTTGATATAAAACAAACTGAGGATTTTTTAATTAGCGTTACTCAAATTGTAGATAATTTGTAATGATTTATTTTACAGTTAGCAACGAAATTTAAAGGCTTTATATTTATCATGAAATGAAAAGAAATCTGATTTTAAATTTGGGAGATTGAGAATTATGGAATATAAAAGTGGTTAATATATTGGAAAAAAAGTTTATCTGATTCCATGAAAGCAGATATCAATAGTGATAAACTTCAATATTTTTAAATTCACATTCAGAAGATAGAAGAAATCTTAGATAAAAGAAGTAATCCTCCATCAGGGATACTTTCAAATTAATTAATTTACGAAACAGAGAGTTAAATATCAAAATTTACCCTTCAATATTCACGAAGGTTATCTATTTATAAAATAAAATATTTGTTTAATTACCAATTCCCTTGCAATCCTTCTTTTAAGGCGCTATTATATTTCTCCAAATCAAAACTATATAAATCGGGAGCTTTGTGTGCACCGCCTTTGCGGGACTCATCCAATTTGGTTAAAATATCATAACGCAGAATCTTTCTGTAGAAATTACCTCTGTTTAGTTTTTTACCTAAAATACCTTCGTATAATTTTTGAAGTTCAGGCATTGTAAATTTCTCAGGGAGCAGGTTATAACCAATAGGATGATTGTTTAATTGTTCGCGAAGCGTTATTAATGCTTTATCAAAAATAGCTCTGTGATCCATCATAAATTCAGGAAGACTTTCTATTGGATGCCACTCAACAGTGCTGGAAAATTCATCAATAACCAGATTTACCTGCGAATGTTCTGCCAAAGCATAATACCCAATAGAAATAAAACGCTGTTTGTACCAAATACTATCATCATAATCCGAAAAAGCATCTTCAGAACGATTAAGATTTCCAAAAGTATGAAACTGATGCAGGTAAATATTTTCAGTTCCCGTTCTGTCTTTTAAAATGCGGACTGCAGCTTCATCAACATTTTCAGTTTTTTTTACATAACCGCCGGGAAGTCCCCAAGAATCCATATCTATCATTTTTAACAACAAGACATGAAGTGAGTTTTGGTGAAAACTAAAGATAACACTATCGATAGAAAGTGTCGGAATATATTTTTTCCAAGCCTCTTCAGACTCGGTTTCGAGAAACTTTTTAAATTCCATTACGGTACAATTAGCTTCAAATTTAATTGTTTTAACAGGTACGAGTCAAATTTTTTAGATTTTTTCTGACAATTTTATATTCTTAGAAAAAAAAAGAAAAATGTTAATTATCGGCAGAGCCTAACACTTTGGTATTTTTTGATGTTATAAGGTCATCTTGACTTTATCCACTGTTTTCGGTACTTTACGCAAACGTGGTAGCTTTACTTTTCTTCTTTTTTAATTATACATTAATATTCTGTTCTAATTGTTTATATAGAATTATTGCTCCATTTATAATGCGATTTTGAAAATTTTTAAGGTGATTATTTGTTGAATTCAGAAATAGTATTTAATATTGCTTCATTATGAAGCAATGAAAAAGTATCACAAACTAAACTACCTCACCACTTATGAAAAAAATGTTAATGGCCGCATTCTGCATGGCTGTTTTTCCAACAATCGACGCTTATTCTCAAGACGATAAAAAACAACAAGCAGCAGATTCAATAAAAAAATTGACCAAAATTGTTGAAACTGATAGTAAAGAAGAAAAAAATAGAAATGTAATGCTAAACGCAGCCAATAATACTGGGCCGCGTGATGTAAATATCGGATTGCCTTCAACTGTTGGCGGAATTACAATTCAGGAAAATGATCTGCCGGTTGTGTATTATTTCTGGCCGGAATTACCAAACAGAACCTGGAGGCAAAGTGCAAGTTTAGGACGCACAGGTTTACTGAAAATTGGTGAAGCTGCTATTACAACCGGAGATTTAGGGTTTGCAGTGAATTCATACACCAGACTTGGAACCGATAAATTAGAAATTAACGGAAACTTTTCAGGATCTAGTTTTGGCTGGATGAAAGGTGACTTAAATGTTTCCGGACCGTTGGCTAAAGGCTGGTCTTATACAATGGGAGCTTATGCCAATTTTGATCCAAATTCATTTGACTTAAAGTTTGCTAATTATTCAGACAGAACACAAATTTACAGAGCCGGACTTACCAAGAAATTTAATAACGGAAAAGGACAGATCAGCTTTTTGTATAAATATGCCAACTCAGCTTCGCTAACAAATTACGCTGTTTTTAGATACAAAGAAGGCGGAAAAGTAGAAGAATACAATGACTTTAAAATTGGTCGTGACTCTTATATCGTAAATGACGGAATCATGAAGTTTAAAGATATCATGACAGGAGAAACTAAATTTGCTGATATGGGCGGAAGCGATGCAGCATCGACTTCACACACTTTTGACATTTTAGGAAATTATGATTTAGCAAACGATTGGAAATTAAATTTCTCAACTCGTTTTCGTTATGCCGAAGCTTCTCAGTTAATTGCCATTCCGCTTGGGATTTTTCAGGCGAGTGCGGCGGACAATTTCACATACAAATCAACTGGAAATGCTTATGTGGGGAATGTAAATTCGATGTTGGGATTATACACAGATGGAACGCCTACAAAAACGGCTTTATCAAGATTTGAGATTACAAAAAATGTGGAAAAACACAATTGGAGATTTGGTGTAACAGAATACTATTATCAAGTAGACGACTTTACTTCAAGCCGTTCATTTTTTAACCAAACGGTAAGCGCAAATCCTGATAAATTGGTTCGTAATACTCCGGGCGGCACTTCAAACACAGATGCTGACGGATTTTACAATTACAATGTTGGGGGAGAATACCACAATGGTTTCGAAAATAAATTATCTGGATATTTCTCTGATAACTGGATGATTAACGATCGTTTGAGTTTAGCTTATGGAGTTAATTTAAGATACCACAAATTAAAAGGAGATTATTATCTGACACCAAGAACACCAGATTTAGTGTTTGATCCAAGTCAGAAAACGTATTTTGATAACAATTGGTTTCATTTAGGAGGTTCTATCAATGCGGTTTATAAAGTAACTAAAAGAGCGGGAATTCTTGCAGACTTTACTTATACAGAAAAAAACGGACAATTAGAAAGTTATTCTGGAGCTGCCGTGCCTAATATGGCAAAAACTAAAAGTCCATTAGGAGCTTTTGGATTGTATTTCAATCATGATAAATTCAGTGTTGTATCTCAGGCAACTTATTTGACAAGAAATAATTATCAGGCAAGATTAAACTTAGTAAATCCATCAAATGCAAGTCAGTCGGAAGTGGCAACAGTTTTCTACGATATTCAGACTTTGGGATGGACAACAGATATTGTGGCTTCACCATTCAAAGGATTTAATCTGCATTATTTAATTACGTTTCAAGATCCGGTTTATAAAAACTACAACTTTAATGCTTTTGGAAACAGTTATTCTTATAACGATAAAAACGTTTTGGAAATCTCTAAAGTTTTAATGGAAATTGACCCAAGTTATACGTACAAAGATTTCAAATTCTGGGCAAGTTTTAGATATTTCAGCAAGCAATATGCAAATCAGACCAATGCGTTATATTTTGCTCCAAGATGGGAAACTTTTGGAGGTGTAAACTACAAAATCAACAACCATTTTGATATTGGTTTGACTGCTGTAAACTTCTTAAATCAAACAGGAGCAAAAGGAACAATCAATGGAGCTGAGTTAATTACAGATGCTTCAAATTATTACGATCAGCTTTTGGTTGGATCTTACATTCGTCCATTTACTTTAGAAGCGTCTCTTAATTTCAGATTCTAAATTTCATTCTATGAAAAAAATAATTATAACTGCAGGTTTCGCTTTTTTTATAAGCGTTACCATGCAGGCACAGCAAGGAAATTTTACCATAGTTAAAAATAATAAAGGTGCAGATTTGGGATATTCTCCCGAATCTGGCATCAAAATTCTAACCGTTAACGGAAAGAAATTTAAAGATTTAAATAAAAACGGAAAGCTTGATAAATATGAAGACTGGCGCCTTTCGGCAGATGAAAGAGCCAAAGATTTAGCTTCAAAAATGTCAGTGGAACAAATTGCAGGATTGATGCTTTATAGTCGTCATCAGGCGCTTCCGGCTCCTGCAGATGGATATAGAGCGGGTCATTACAACGGAAAAGTTTTTGCTGAAAGCGGAGCCAAACCTTGGCAGCTTACAGATGAGCAGAAATTATTTCTTAAAGATGATAATCTTCGCCATGTGCTTATTACAAGTGTAGAAACGCCGGAAACTGCCGCTTTATGGAACAACGAAATGCAGGCTTTTGTAGAAGGAATTGGACTTGGAATTCCGAGTAATACCAGTACAGATCCGCGTCATACGGCAAATGTAACGTCTGAGTTTAATGCCGGAGCGGGAGGAACAATCTCAATGTGGCCTGACGGATTAGGAATGGCATCGACATTTGACCCAAAAATTGTAGAACAGTTTGGACAAATTGCTGCAAAAGAATATCGTGCACTTGGAATTGCGACTGCTTTATCGCCGCAAATTGATTTAGGTTCTGAGCCAAGATGGTACAGAATTTCGATGACTTTCGGCGAAAGCCCAGCTTTAACCAGAGACATGGGAAGAGCTTATATTGATGGTTTTCAGACTTCATACGGAAAAGACGAAATTAAAGACGGCTGGGGTTACAAAAGTGTAAACGCAATGGTAAAACACTGGCCAAGCGGCGGTGCTGAAGAAGGCGGACGCGACGGTCACTGGGCTTATGGAAAATTTGCGGTTTATCCTGGAAATAATTTACAGCAGCATATTGATCCGTTTATTAATGGTGCTTTCAAATTGAAAGGAAAAACCAGTAAAGCTTCGGCGGTAATGCCTTATTACACGATCACTTTTGATCAGGATAAAAAATACAACGAAAATGTGGCCAATGGTTACAGCAAATATATTATTACCGATTTATTAAGAGATAAATACGGTTACGATGGCGTAGTTTGTACCGATTGGTTAGTAACGGGAGATGAAGGAAAGACACCAAATCTTTTTGCCGGAAAACCTTGGGGAGTTGAAAATCTTTCAATCGATCAAAGACACTACAAAGCAATTATTGCGGGAGTAGATCAGTTTGGCGGAAACAATGATAAGAAACCCGTTTTGGCTGCTTATGAAATGGGAACTAAAGAATTTGGAGAATCTTTTATGAGAGCCAGATTTGAAAGATCAGCCGTTCGTTTATTGAAAAACATTTTTAGAGTAGGGCTTTTTGAAAATCCCTATTTGAATGTGGAAGAAACAAAAGCTGTTGTTGGAAATCCTGAGTTTATGAAAGCAGGTTATGACGCCCAATTGAAATCGGTTGTATTATTGAAAAACAAAGCGGCTGTTTTGCCTTTAAAAGAAAAGAAAACCGTTTTTATTCCGAAGATTTATACGGCTTCAACCAAAGATTGGTGGGGCGTTGCAAGTCAGCCGAAATTAGAATATCCAGTAAATCTAGAGTTAGTAAAGAAATATTACAATGTTACCGAAGATCCTTCAAAAGCTGATTTTGCCATTGTTTTTGTAACAAGTCCGCAGAGTTTAGAAGGCGGTTATGATTTAAAAGACAGACAAAACGGAAGTAATGGCTACGTGCCGATTTCACTTCAATACGGAACTTATACCGCAACGGAAGCCAGAACAAAAAGTATCGCAGCCGGAGATCAGGTTATTGACCCAACTATAAAAGACAGAACCTACAAAAACAAAACGGTAACTGTCGCAAACACTATGGATTTGAGAACGATTCTCGATACTAAAGATATGATGAACGGAAAGCCGGTAATTGTTTCGGTTACGGCTTCAAAACCTATGATTTTTAATGAATTCGAAAAACAGGTTGACGGAATTGTATTGAATTTCGGAGTTTCTTCTCAGGCTGTTTTAGATATTATTTCAGGAAAAGCTGAACCTTCAGGATTGCTTCCAGTACAAATGCCAGCGAATATGGAAACGGTCGAAAAACAATTTGAAGATGTTCCTTACGATATTATACCGCATAAAGACAGCGAAGGAAATACTTATGATTTTGCTTTTGGATTGAACTGGAAAGGGGTTATTAAAGATGCTCGTACTGAGGTTTATAAAAAGCAATAATTTTTAGTACGATTTTAAACCTGACAGGTTTTTAAAACCTGTCAGGTTTCGACAAAGTAAACACAATCTTGTCATTTCGACGAAGGAGAAATCTTCGCAAGAAACTCGACAAAGATTGGTTTGTCTTAGGATCGGAGCTACTTACGGAGATTTCTCCCTTAGGTCGAAATGACAAACTGTATGTTAGCGAAAACTATAAAATCAGCAAAATCTGCTTAAATCATAATAAATCTGCGTGAAATAATGAGAAATAATATAAAAATACTATTTGCTTTCTGTTTGCTTTTAAGCATTTGTTCACAAGCCCAATCAACATCTAAAAATTCATTTTCAAAAGATTTGATACAGACTAGAATGCGTGTTATTGTCGATAATGATTTTAGCGGAGATCCCGATGGATTGTTTCAATTAGTTCATCAGATTTTATCGCCTTCAGCAGAAATAAAAGGAATAATTGGATCACATTTAAAACCGGGAGATGGTTTTGATTCTTCATCAGAAACTGCCACAAATGCGGTTAAAAAAGTGAAAGAACTTTTGGAAGTCATGAAACTTCAAAACGCTTTTCCAGTTTATGAAGGTTCCAATTTGCAGCTGAAAGATGCTAAAACACCAAATATTTCAGAAGGAGCAAAGGCCATTGTAAAAGAAGCTATGCGAGACGATGTAAAAACACCGCTTTATGTAGTTTGTGGTGCAGGATTAACAGAAATTGCAAGCGCTTATTTACTAGAACCTAAAATAGCAGAACGTCTTACTCTGGTTTGGATAGGAGGTCCTGAATATACAGATTTAGCGACACCACCGCCGGGTTACACTTCTTTAGAATACAATTTAGGAATTGATATTACTGCGGGACAAGTCATTTTTAATGATTCAAAAATTCCAATTTGGCAAATTCCTAGAAATGCGTATCGCCAGACTTTATTGTCGTATTCTGAATTGTTGTTAAAAGTAAAACCACAAGGAAAAACAGGAGAATATCTTTCAGAAAAAATAGAAAGCCTGATGAAAAGAGTACAGCAATTCAACCTTCATATTGGCGAAACTTATATTATGGGAGACAGTCCGCTGGTTTTGTTAACGGCTTTACAATCTTCTTTTGAAGCAGATCCGAGTTCGAGTTCTTATGTCTTGAAATCTTCACCATTTATTAATGCACAGGGACTTTATGAAATCAATCATAACGGAAGAAATATTAGAGTTTACAACCAATTAGATACGCGATTGATGTTTGAAGATTTCTTTGCCAAACTGCAATTGTTTAAAACAACTAAATAACAATCAAACTATTATGAAAATTATATACACATTTTTAGCAGCAGGATTTCTGCTGTTAGGAACTTCTGTGAAAGCACAAGAAGCTATAAAATTATATCAGGGAAAAGTGCCGGGATCTGAAAACTGGACACAAAAAGAAGCTCAAATGTATTCGGATTTGTTTAAGACCGAAGTAGTTTATAATGTAACTGATCCAAGTTTATTGGTTTACCAAGTTCCAAAAGGAGTTAAAAATACAGGAACCGCGATTGTCATTGCTCCGGGTGGCGGTTTCCAAAGTTTATCAATTAACAGAGAAGGAAAAGAACTGGCCGAAATTTTAAGCAAAAAAGGAATTACCGCTTTTGTTTTGAAATACCGCTTGAATAAAACCGAAACCAATGATCCGGCAAGAGAAATGATGGACAAATTGAAAGACAGAGCAGCATTCGAAAAAAACTCTCTGGCAACAATTCAATTAGCGGCTCAAGACGGAAAAAATGCTTTAAACTACGTTCGCAACAATGCTTCAAAATATGGCATAGATATTAAAAAAGTGGGAATTATTGGTTTCTCTGCAGGAAGTACGGTAGCAATGGAAACTGTTTTGGATAATAAAACAGAACAGCTTCCGGATTTTGTAGCGAATATTTACGGAGGTCCAAGACCTGAACTTCTGAGCGTTGCTGCGCCAGAAAAAAAGATTCCAATGTTTGTATGTGCAGCGAGTGATGACCAATTAAAATTGGCTCCAAGAAGCATTCAAATGTATAATAAATGGCTTGAAGCAGGGCAGACTGTTGAGCTTCATATGTACTCAAAAGGCGGACATGGTTTTGGAACTGGAAAACAAAATCTGCCAGTTGACTCATGGGAAACTCGCTTTGAAGATTGGTTGAAACTTCAAGGTTTTTTAAACTAGAAATAAAAGGTTTCACGCAGATTTAGACAGATTTGAGCAGATTAGAATAAAAAAATCTGCATTTATCTGCTTAAATCTGTCTAAATCTGCGTGAAAAAAAATAAGACTTTAAAAACTATATATTATGAAACATAAAATTATAAAAACAGGAAAAATAACGCTTTTAACGGCGTTAGTGCTTTCTAATTTGTCTTGGAATACAATTCCAAATAATGAAACGAATCCGCCTCTTGTTACTATTAAAGGATTTACGTTTGCTGATTTCAACAGAAACGGAAAACTAGATCCGTGGGAAGATACGCGTCTTACTGCTAATCAAAGAATTGATGCGATCATCAAAGAAATGACGAATGCAGAAAAAGTAGAACTTTTGATTGGAACTGGAATGCCAGGAATCGAAGTTTTAACTGGTCCCGTTGGAGATTCTAAACAAGGTTTGGTTCCAGGTGCGGCAGGAGGAACAGCTGCTTTTGAGCGATTCGGAATTCCTGCAACGGTAGTAGCCGATGGTCCTGCTGGATTGAGAATTGCGCCAACGAGAGATAATGATTCTAAAACGTATTATGCAACGGCATTTCCGGTTGGAACGGCTTTGGCTTCAACTTGGAATAAAGCGCTTTTAGAAGAAGTTGGAAAAGCAATGGGGAATGAAGTAAAAGAATACGGTGTTGATGTTTTATTAGCGCCTGCTTTAAATATCCACAGAAATCCTTTAAACGGAAGAAACTTCGAATATTATTCTGAAGATCCATTAATATCTGGAAAAACTGCTGCTGCAATTGTAAACGGAATTCAGTCTCAGGGAGTAGGAACTTCGATTAAACATTTCGCAGTAAATAATGAAGAAACAAACCGTTTGACAATTAATGCACATGTTTCTGAAAGAGCAATTCGTGAATTGTATTTAAAAGGTTTTGAAATCACTGTTAAAGAATCGCAGCCTTGGACTGTAATGTCTTCATACAACAAATTAAACGGAACTTATACCTCTGACAGAAAAGATCTTTTGACTCAGGTTTTAAGAGACGAATGGGGTTTTAAAGGAATTGTAATGACGGATTGGTTTGGGGGTTTTCCAGGTTTTGAATCTATTTCTAAAGGTTCAAACTCTGATGTTGTACAGCAAATGATTGCCGGAAATGATTTATTGATGCCGGGAATTCCAGTTCAGAAAAAAGCGTTGTTGACAGCCTTAGATTCTGGTAAATTATCTCAGGAAGTGGCAAATGTAAACGTGAAAAGAATTTTAGAATATGTTTTCCGTACGCCGACTTTTGCGAAATACAAATACAGCGATAAACCGAACTTGACTAAAAATGCTGAAGTAACCAGAAATGCTGCAGCCGAAGGAATGGTTTTACTTAAAAACACAAACAATGCCCTGCCTTTTGCAGACAAACAAAAAGAGGTTTCAGTTTTTGGAGTTACGTCTTATGCTTGGATTACAGGCGGAACAGGAAGCGGAAGTGTGAACAACAAACATACCGTTTCTCTTTTAGAAGGTTTAACAGCTGCAGGTTATAAATTAGACAAAGAATTGGTTGATTTATATAAACCACATGCGGAAAAAGAAGTAGCAGTTGAAAAAGAAAACAGAAAAGCAAGAGGAATTTTGGCTTTGCCAGAAAGACTTCCAGAATTAAAAATGGATGATGCTTTTATCGCTAAAAAAGCGGCAAGTTCTGAAATTGCATTTGTGACTTTAGGAAGAAATTCTGGAGAAGGCGGCGACAGAGTTGTCAATAACGATTTTAATATGGCTGATGAAGAAATTCAAATGCTGGATAAAATTTCAAAAGCTTTTCATGCCAAAGGAAAAAAAGTAGTTGTTATTTTAAATATTGGCGGGGTTATCGAAACAGCTTCTTGGAAAGATAAAGTTGATGCTATTTTATTAGCTTGGCAGCCAGGTCAGGAAGGCGGACATTCTGTTGCTGATGTGGTTTCAGGAAAAATAAATCCATCTGGAAAATTGACAATGACTTTCCCAGCCAAATATTCAGATACGCCTTCGGCTAAAAATTTCCCTGGATTTCCAGTTGATAATCCGAAAGACGTGACTTATGAAGAAGGTGTGTATGTTGGATACCGTTATTTTAATACGTTCAACATTAAACCGTCTTATGAATTTGGTTTTGGAACTTCATATACAACTTTTGAATATTCTGGTATAAAATTAAGTTCTCCAACTTTCAAAGATAAATTGACTGTTTCGGTTACGGTAAAAAATACCGGAAAAGCAGCAGGAAAAGAAGTAGTGCAATTGTATCTTTCAGCACCTTCAAAATCTATTGATAAACCGAAAGAAGAATTAAAGGCTTTTGGAAAAACAAAAGAATTGAAACCAGGCGAAAGCCAAACGTTAACTTTGACTTTATCTCCAAAAGATCTGGCTTCTTTCTTAGAAAACAAAAGTGCCTGGATTGCTGAGGCAGGAAATTACAAAGTTTTAGTTGGAGCTTCTTCTTTAGATATTAAACAAACCGCATCGTTTGCAGTTGAAAAAGAAATTACGGTTGAGAAAGTGAAGAAAGCTTTTGAATTAGATTCGAAGTTTACAGAGCTTAAGCCTTAATTATAGTTAGTTACGCGTTGGTTAATAAAAGCCGTCTCATTTTTTGAGACGGTTTTTTGTTTTGTTTATTATACCAAAATTTTGTTCGATACCTTTATCTTTGCAGCCTTAAAAAAATCTTCTTTTCTTTTTATTAGAAATATCCTAACTGCTTAAAATGTCACAAAAAAAGAAATCTATTTATACGCTTCAGTTTATTTTGCTTTGTTTGAGTTCCCTTTTGTTCTCGTCAAGTTTTAATATGATTATACCGGAGCTGCCAAGTTATTTAAGCAGTTTGGGCGGAGCAGAATATAAAGGATTTATTATTTCGCTGTTTACACTTACGGCTGCAATTTCTCGTCCTTTCAGCGGAAAACTTACTGATAAGTGGGGACGTGTTCCTGTAATGGCAGTTGGATCTGTGGTGTGTTTAATCTGCGGATTTTTGTATCCCATATTAACTTCAGTATCAGGATTTTTGTTTTTGCGTTTGGTTCATGGTTTTTCAACAGGATTTAAACCCACGGCCACTTCGGCATATGTTGCCGATATTATTCCACAGGAACGATGGGGTGAAGCTTTAGGAATGCATGGTTTATGTTTTAGTATTGGCGGTGCTTTGGGACCTGCGCTGGGCGGGATGGTTGTAAATGCTTACGGAATCGATATTATGTTTTACAGTTCGTCGTTTCTTGCTTTTTTATCGATTGTTATTGTAATGAATATGAAAGAAACTTTAGTTGCAAAAGAAAAACTTCATAAATCAATGTTTTACATTGGTAGAAAAGATATTATAGATATTGGAGCACTTCCTGCCGGAATTATTACTTTTTTCTCTTATACAGCTTATGGTTTAATATTGACTTTAATTCCAGATTGGAGCGAGCATCTGGGCGCCGAAAATAAAGGAGTATTTTTTACTGCATTTACAATCGCTTCTGTTTTGGTTCGGTTTGGTTCTGGAAAGGTTTCTGACAGGCACGGACGCACCAATGTTATATTTGCAGGTTTGGTTATAACCTCAATTGCTTTATTTGTAATTAGTACAGGAAATAGTATAACGGTGCTTTTAGCAGGAGCCGCACTTTACGGAATGGGAACGGGGATATTATCGCCGGCAATCAATGCATGGACTATTGATTTAAGTAATCCTGAACACCGCGGAAAAGCGATAGCCACCATGTATATTTCTATGGAATTAGGAATTGGCTTAGGAGCTTTACTGGGAGGCAGTTATTACAGTGATCAAATATCACGAATACCACAAATCATGAAAATAGATATTCTGGTCTTGTTTATGGGAATTTTATACCTTTTGTACTGGAAAAGGAAAAGATTTAAAGAGAAACTCTAGAAAAATGCAATTTTTTAATTTGATAAAAATACCGTACATTAGTGTAAAAAGCTTATAATTAAGCCCCAATTTAAACTATAAAAATGTACTTAAAATATTTATTTATAGGATTTGTTTTGTTTTCGCTCAAAGCAAATTCACAGATTGTAGAAGATAAAAAGAATTTCCGCGCGGCAGATTCGCTGCTTAAAGAACATAGTTTTTCTGTTCACAGGGATAATTATTTTTTAACTGGTGTTCCTCTTGATGACGATATTACCCGTAATAGTGCCGATGTAAAATATCAGGTTAGTTTTAAACTCCGATTAAACTCAAAACCTTTATGGGGTGGTTTTTTCCCGTATTTAATGTATACCCAAAAAGCCTTTTGGGATATTTACGCCAATTCGAAACCCTTTTCAGAAATTAATTTTAATCCAGGTGTCGCCCTTGTTCGTCCGTTTTATTTAAAAGGCGAAAGATTAACGTATGGAGCCATTTCATTTGAACACGAATCAAACGGAAGAGATTCTATTTATTCAAGAACCTGGAATATGCTGGCTTTTTCGTTAAAATCACAGGTTTCACCACGATGGACTGTCGGATTACGAGGCTGGATTCCGCTTGTAGATAAAGAAGACAATCCCGGACTTACAAAATATGTGGGTTACGGTGAAGCAAGTGCAACTTATCAGATACAACCTGGACGATGGAGCGCCGATGTTCTTTTTAGAAAAGGAAGCGGTCTTATTAATTATGGCTCTTTGCAGACACAATTAAACTGGAAACCCTATAAAGACGAGAATTATTATCTCACCTTGCAATGGTTTGTGGGTTACACCGAAAGTTTAATCGATTATCAGGAACACAAAAGCATGATTCGATTAGGATTTACCATTAAGCCCGAAAATATGGGGATTTTTTAATTATTGGCTTTTAAGATTTCTTCAATAATTATTTTTTGAACTTCTTCTGATTTTTCGGTTAAGACGGAATGCCCGGCATCTTCAAACAAAAATATTTTTTTCTTTGGAGCTTTTAGAATTTCAAAATATTTTTCGGCAATAGAAAAGTTGGTCTGAAGGTCTTTTTTTCCAATAAAAAAATATACAGGACATTTAACCGAAGGCAGTTCTTTAAATAGATTTTGCGTAATGGCCTTATTCCATGTTGGCAGCCATGTGTCTGACCATGTTTTTAGGTATTGTTTTACTGCGATTGTGTCCTTGTCGGCAAAAGGCTGCCCGTCATAACTAAACATCCATTTGCGGGAATAATATATTTGGTCGGAGTTCTTAAAAGGAATTTTAACGGTATTTAATTCTTTTTCTGCGGTTGCATTGCCTTTTTCTTTTGCATCGGCTTTGAGTTTATCCAGCAGTATTTGTTCGCTTTTTGACTGATCTATCACTGGGCTGAATGCGATATAAGCGCTTAATAATTCCGGATGCTTTTCGGCCATTTTAAAACCTAAAATAGTGCCCCACGATTCCCCAACGAGAAAGATTTTCTTTTTATTAAATTTTTTTAAAAGAAGTTTTATCAACTCATAAGTATCGTTTTCCATCAATTCAAGTGTAATTGGAACTGAAGATGTATTTAAAGCCAGTGTTTTGCCTGCCTCTCTTTGATCCCATTGTACCACTAGAAAATGATCTTGAAGTTTATTGCTGAATTTTTCTGCCTGATTCATTCTGGAACTGCCTGGACCTCCATGTAAAAAAAGTATAAGAGGCGCATTTTGATTTCCTTTATAAGAAATAATCTGTTTTATTTTACCAACAGATAAAGTATCATAATTAGTTTGAGTTTGTGCACATATGCAGCCAACAAATACTACAAGAAGAATCAGAGTAAATTGTATTTTATTTTTCATCTTTTATGTAATTAATTATGAGATCAGATTTGCTCTGTTTTGTCAATTTTTGTTTTATTAACAGAATGATTATAAGTGTATAAAGATAAAATAAATTGTTTCTTATAAAGTTAAATGTAATGTAGATAATACATTTTGTCTCGTTCCTTTTTTCAAATCAATAACATCAAATCTTTTGGTTGATGAAAAAGAACCAATATCGCTGTCGCTGTTAATTAAAACAGCTCCAACCAGAATAACATATTTGCAGTTATACTTCGTGCTTTCAATTAACTGCTGAATTCGATTGTCTATTGATTCGTAGATTATTTCTGTTGCTTCATAAAGCGGTATTTCGGCATTTATTATTTTATCTTTTTGATTGTAAAGAATTTGCTCAATTGTATTCATTTGATAATCTATTTCAGTAATGTGTCCTGGCTGTATAGTATTATCGAGTAACTTATTCAAAGCTCCATGGGCTGCGCCGCAACAGCTTGAGGGTTTGTGCTGGCCAAAACGATTTATTTCGCCAATAGTTCCCTCTTTAGAAATTCCAATGTGAGGTCCATAATAAATAAAAACAGCTCCGTTATCGGGAACATGACTCGCGAATGCCTGCATTCCGGTTAATCCGGTAAAAGGGAAACCATCTAATCCGCCCATTTTAAAAGGTCCCAGAAATTCATTAGTTCGTACAGGATATTGAATGCTGTTTACATCATCACTGCAAATGCTGTCTGCAAACATTATTTCTGCCGGTTCTAAGTCTAGTTCTTCTTCAATATAATCAATGATTTTATTTATAAAATCGATTGTAGTTAAAGCATTAGGATAGTATTTTCTAATGATTTCTAATTTCTCTCTTTTTTTCATTTTAGAAAATTTGCGTTTCTGGATTGTAAAATGATAAATATTGGGTTGAAGTAAAGTTATAAAAAATCAATAGTTTATGTATGTTTACTAAACTTTTTGTGGTTTCATTTTTTGAAAATATTTTTATAAATGACTGGTTGTTATTGTTGTAATGTTTTGAAAGTATGTGTTTTAACTTTTTTTTATTAAATTTGATATCACAATTTCTAGCAATACCGATTATGGAAAAATTAAAACGCCCGGTTTATCTTAAAGCCGGTACCGATGATTTTTTTAAAAAGTTACGCACAGAAGTGAACGAAACTGTTTTGCAAAATTCATCCTTGTACCTTTTAAATGTTGTAAAGTCTTTAGGCCTTTTGTTTTTGTTTTATTTGTTTTATGGCTGTATTTTGTTTTTTGGAAACAGCACACCTTTACTTTTCCTTTTTTACATTCTGACTGGGTTTACCATGATTGTACTTTTTATAAATGCTTTTCATGATGCCGCGCATGGTGCCTTATTTAAAAAACCAAAGCATAACGAATTGTTTTTATATGTTTTAGAACTTTTTGGGAGCAATCACTGGCTTTGGATGCGGCGCCATATAAACCTTCATCATGCTTATACCAATGTGCCCGATTGGGATATTGATATTAAACAAAGTGATATTATCAGGATTTTTCCAAACAGTCCGGTTTTTGAGTATCACAAATATCAGCATATTTATATGTGGTTTATTTATCCGTTTTACAGTTTGAACTGGATTTACATTCGCGACTTTAAAGACTTCTTTGGCACTAAAAATAACTTTGTAAAAAAGGTTGTCGAAGAAATTCCGCGAAAACAGATTTTCCTATTGTTTACGGCAAAAATCATAAATCTGTTTTATATTCTTTTTATCCCGATGATTGTTTTAAATCAGCCTTGGTATTTAATTTTATCAGCTTGGATTTCAATGCATTTATTTGGAAGTGTTTTAGGAGTTGTAGCACTAGTTTCTACACATGTTGATGAAGATGCACATTTCCCGGGAACCGA
Organism: Flavobacterium sp. HSC-32F16; assembly: GCF_024171645.1. GTDB lineage: Bacteria > Bacteroidota > Bacteroidia > Flavobacteriales > Flavobacteriaceae > Flavobacterium. Next base: position 123,652 of record NZ_JALKAC010000009.1, read on the forward strand.
TGAAGACGGAAATCTCTCCGCAACCTGGGCGTTTCATCAAATGATTGTTACCAAAGATTTTAGTACCAACAGTAAACTGGCCAATTTTTTATACGGAGGTTTTACTCATCATGTGGCGCACCATCTTTTTCCAAGCGTTGGTCATACATATTATCCATACATAACGCCCATTATAATGCGATATGCAAAAGAATATGATCTTCCATATACTTCCTATCCTTTTTATCATGCAATACGTTCGCATTTTAGAATGTTGAAAAACAAAGGAGTTAAAGAAAATATTTTGATGACTGGAGAGATTTGAGGATTTAAGAGAATAGTTTATTCTTTCCAACTATAATAAATGTAAACTTCTTGTATAATCTGCTTATTTCAGATTAATTTCAATCACTAATCCAAAATTAAATTTAAAAATAATACCAGATATCGTCTTTCATTAATCATATCTAGAAACGTAATTAGTTGGTAACAAGTATATTGATTATATAAGAAAATAATTATATTTTACTTGTTTATTTTTTACCGATTAATTATAAATTGTAAGAAAAAATGTATCTTTAAAACGAAAATAAATCTTACAATTTTATGACTTTAGGTAAAATCTTAAATGATTTTGGAGAGATTAAACACTTTATTTATGAAATCCAAAAAGGAGATACTCCTGAATCAGTTGCTGATAAACTTGAAATGACATTATATGAGCTTAGATCTTATCATAATTTTAATTGTATTGAAAATATAGATGTAATAAATGCCGGTTTTCCAAGTCATCTAGGGTTTCTTCTTTTAAATCCGAAAAGTACTGGATCAAACAAAGAGCAGGAAGAATTGAAGCCTGTAAAAGTAGTTTTTGATAATGAGTTTACGATACCTTTCAGTCACGTTATAGGTAAAAACAGCTATAAGGTATTTTTAGCTGTAGAGAATGATAAACAATTACAATCTGTTAGTTATAAGGTTAGTGTTGAGTTTATTAAAAGAGATAAAAATGGATACTCCTTATTTGAAATTGATAGAGTGTCTAAAGTGTTTTTAAATAACAATGTCATAGAAAAGATAGTAGATACTGTTGCTGAAGAGGTTTCAACTATTTTGTACCCTTTATTAATTGTTGTTAATCCAGAAGGAAAATGGGTTGATATTCATAATTTTAATGATATAGTTGAACGTTGGACTGAAAAGAGAAAAAAAATTGCAGAAACTAAAGAAGGTATTGTGATCAATAAATATTTTAATACTGTCGATTTTATTTTAGAGAATCCTGATAATCTGCTGAAAAATGTATCAGATGATTGGTTTTTAAATATGTTTTTTAATGGAATTCACACTGGTTATACTTTAAATTTTTCTTTTACAAATCAGGCAGATTTCTCTCTTACACCTAAAGATGATGTACTACTATTTAATGTAACTCAAAAAATTAATGAATACTTAAATGATGCTGGCATGATAGTAATCGAAAAAAAAGGATTGCTGGCTGATTGGTCTGAACAAACAACCCCATTTAACAATATATCATCTGGGAATTATCATTCTATTCATCATTTAAATCCTAATTCCTATGCAATCGAAAATATAAGTCTGGAATGTGATATTCTGGGAGATTACCATAAAAAGGTCTTTGTCAAAATCTATAATCTTAATGATACAAAGATTGTTCCTTATAATAAAAAAGAATCATTCTTTGTAGAAGAAAAGAAAAAAAAAGAAAGCTTTTTTAAAGACCTTTTTAAACTTCATTATTAAACATAATTTAAGAAAACAATTATGAGCGAAAAACATATTGTTGTAAATGGAGCCTCTTTAAAATGCAAATTTAGTGTTGAAGCGAAATTAGATAAATTAAAAGTCAATACACAAAGTAAACATTATGCAAATGATAAAGACGCTGAAAAAAAGCTGATTGCTACAGATAAAGAAATTGGTCAGACTTTAGATAAAAATACTTTTGGGAAATGTAAAATGCAGCCAAATGGTAGTGGTGATTATCTGCCATGTCAAGCTACCATTACAAAATGGAGTAATGTTTATGAAAAAATTACTTTATCTAACAAAGGAAAAATATTATTGGAAGATAGTAAAGGAACTTGTCCAATTGGCGGAACCGATTGTATTGAAATAACAAAACATGGGCAGTTAGCTGAGCCAAGTGAACAAAATTTTATGAAAGCAGATCCAGATATTCATAATCTAATAAATCCAATGTTTAATATGAGAGAGTTTCAAAATGAGTTAAATGGAATACCTGAAGTTGATAAATAGAAATTATGAGTTTTTTTATAAAAGGGGAGACAAGGCCTATAATTGGTAAGAATGTGTATGTATTAATGTACACAAAGCAAAATAATGATCAAGTAAAAAAAGGAGTACAATTATATGTTAATGATAAAGCTGATGTTCATAAAAATGTAGATGGTTCTAAAATTGTGAAGCAGCAATGGAAACTTTTAAAAAATGGAAAACTATTTTTTGATTTGGGTACAGATGGGAAAATCACTTTTAGTCAGGCAAGTTTAGGAAGCAATTATACAATTGTAGTAGATTTTTCAGATTCCCATGGAGCACAAGGCACAGCAAAGCTCAATATTACTCCAGTTGCAGGAACTCCAAGTATTGAGAATTTAAAATGGCAGGATGAATATTATCGTGATCTTGAGGAAAAAAAAATAGGTTATTCTGATAATGTTCGCTTGTTTATTCATACTCTCAATATTCCTGTTGGAGACCGACTTGATGTAACTATTTGGGAAGATGAAGGAACAGATGGACATGGGAGCAGCTCTCGAAATATGGGAACTTATAAATCTTCGCCTGTAGATAAATATGGTAAAACCGAAATTTATTTTAATAACATAAAAGTATATCAAAAAATACTGAATGATAAAGATTTTAGAGATGAAAATGAACATGAATTTTATGCTCAGGTAAAATACAAAGGAAAAATAGATACCTATAAAGATACAATACAATTGAAAATTGTAAATGATCTTAAAAAAATGGTTGAACCGCCTAAAAATAATAGTGTTGTAAAGGTTTCTGCTCCATACAAGCAAAAGAAACCAGAAAATAAAATAGGAGTAAAAGTAACTCTTAATGTTTTTTTTGACGGGACTAAAAACAACATGAAAAATACTCAAGCTAGATTAGCTTATGAAAAGAAGAAAAAAGGAATAATATTAACTCCAGAGGAAGAAATAGGAGCAAAAGCTTTTGTTAAAAATAAAGAAGAAGGAAGTAGTTATGATAATTATTTTTCAAATGTTGCAATTATGAAAACAATAAATATCATGGATTTGAATGAACGAATCATTCCTATTTATATCGAGGGAGAAGGAACAACAAACGAAAAGAAGGATGATACTATGGGATATGCTTTTGGTAGTGGTGATGTATCAGGCATTCCTGTAAAGGTTCGTAAAGCTTTTAATCAAATACAAACTGAAATAGATAGTTTAAAAAAGAAAAAATATATAACATCAAATCAGTTTATAAATGAAATAGATGTAAATGTTATCGGTTTTAGTAGAGGTGCAACAGCAGCACGGCATTTTTTGTCGCAAAGAAGAAAATTACAAGATTTGTATAATATTGAATCAAATAAGTTCATAATAAATTTTGTAGGTTTATTTGATACAGTTTCTTCGTACGAAGAAGAGGGCCGTTTTGCAAAAGTCGGTTCAGGATTGTCGCATAACTTTGATAACGATGTCGAAGAACTAAAATTAAAATTAGAAGGGAATGTAAAAAAAGTATTTCACCTTACTGCATATGATGAATACCGATATAACTTCTCTCTTACCAATATAAAAAGCTCTATTGATGCTGGAATAGGTTATGAGCTTTCTATACCAGGGGTTCATAGTGATATTGGAGGTGGTTATGCAGAAATAGAAAATGAACGAAGAAGACTTCATTTAGAAAGTGGATACAATAATATAAAAGAAACTTTAATAAAAGAAGGCTGGTATGACGAGAAACAAATAGTTACGACAACAGTTCAAAGTGAAGGGTATCCTTATACGACGCATATGGCAAATCGAACTATACCTTTCTCGTATCAATTTATTCCATTAGCTATTATGGTAAGTTTAGCTGAAAAATATAAATTAAAATTTGAGAAAAAAGACATTGAAACTAAGGGGTTAAAATACAGTGTTCCAGAAGATTTAGCTGATACAAAAGAATTATTGTTAAATTTTGCTTTAGCAAATGATGGAGCACATTCTAAAGCAGTAACCCTAAAAACTGAAAAATTACATTTTGTACGGAAAAAGTATTTACATCGATCAACTTATGATGGACTAGGAATGGAAGGCAGGTATAAAGAAGGAAAACCTTCAAGAAAAATTATTGAGGGTTAATAGTTGAAATTATGAAAGTTAAAAATTTAAATAAAATGTCCGATCAAAATAAAAATAAGATATTATCATTATTACTAATCTTGTTAATCTCTTTTTTATGCAGTTTTTTTTATTCAAGTGATTCAAATGGAGAAAAATTAATAACAACAATTCCTATTTTTACAATCTTATTTTCCTTATATGTTTATGCATATGGATTAAAAAAAATATGGGCAAAAATTTTATTTACACTTCTTATTATAGCAAGCATAATTGTATTGTCATTAATTTGGTGTTTTTTACCACTTTGCTAAAGGAATGGGATCACATTAATTTAAAAATATGAAAATAAATAATTTAAACAAAATTTACATTTTAATAGTGATAACACTATTAGTAATATTATTAAAGGATGTCTATAATGTATGCAAGGAAAGTGGTATGCTAATATTTAACAAGGAAGAGAAAAAAGAAATGCTAATAAAAACAGAAAAATTCGGATGGTTAGCAGCTGCAGGTGCAGGCGAAGAATATCCAATGGAAATTGTAAGTGGAAGCTTTATTGCCTCTGACGGCAGTGCACAATGGATACCAAGCAGAGAAGTTTTGAAAGCCGGCTGGGGTAATAGTAATGGTAGTTGGGTTGTAGGTGATGAATTGAGAAAAGTACCAGAACGCATGATATTAACTTGGCTTTCTTATGCAGAAAATAAATTTTTTACTGGCGAATTTGAGCTTCCACAGCAAAAAATGTACGAATTGTTTAAGCAAAATTATGGGAAAGGAATTCATCCTGACGGATCAGAATTTGATTTAAAATTTTCAGAACTTACAGTTGGATTAGCCCCAAAAGGTTTGGTAACTTTATGGATTAGTGGTTTTGCACAGATAGAAATAGGGACATATCAAGCACACGAAACAAATATTGAATGGGAAAATTTTTACAGAGGAGAAGCTAAAAGAGAAGTTGTAATAAAAAGTTATCAAAATGATATGCTTCCTTTTGTACAAGATGAAATAACACACAACAAAATAAATAATATTTATTGGAAAGATTTATTAGAAAGGTATAAATATTCAATAAACTTTAATAAAACAGAACAATACAAAATATATGATTATGAGATTTGGTTTATTAATCATGAATCTGTCGATACTAAGAGCAATGATTTGAATTATATTTTAAAATCTCAAATATTAAAAGCTATTCCTGGAAATATGGTGTTGTTTCTAAAAGATAATTTTGGGCGAAAGCTTGAGGTTCGTATTGATCTCTGTGTTCCTAAAGAAAAAAAAATAGAAGAAAATTTATCACTGGTTGAGGAACGTAATAAAAATCTAGAGCTGATAAAAGTTTTTAAAACATTTTATGCTCAAAATGAAAATGTTGAATTGTATATTAAATTCAATAAAGAAATTGTGAAAAGTAACATCTACAAGCCGGTTTATTCAGGTAAAGTTTTTCTAAAATCATCAACATCAGAAGTTGAAATACCTAACTCTACAGTAGCAGTTTATGATGCTGATTAAGAATGCTTTGATAATAAAAAACTATTTCATTTGAAATAGTTTTTTATTTGCCTCTCTCAAACAGTAACGAAGAAAACGTTCTAACCCCAGTTCTAATACATTCTTCATCAACTTCAAAATTTGGAGCATGATTCATGGCTGTGATTCCTTTTTCGAAATTAGAACCTCCAAGCAAGAAATAAACTCCGGGTATTTTTTGCTGAAAATAAGCGAAATCATCATTAAAATAAGGAACTTGTCCGTAATCAGGTGTAATAAAACCCTTTCCGTAAATAGTGTCCAGCGTATTTATTGAATTGCGTGTTAAATTAGGAGGGTTTAAAACCGTTGGATTTTCTTTTATGAAAGAAACAGACAGCAGTTGAGAACCGTAATTACTGTCTTTTATTATCTGTTCGACACTAGGTATTATATTTTTTATTTTATCAGCATCGGTCTCATATAGTTCTGCATTCATGTGAAACGAATCATTTTTAGAATAAGTTCTAAATTTTTCATCAGCAATTAAATAGTCTTTGAATATCGTGCTTGGATTAGCTAATCCAATTTTAGGATCTATAATAGACTGGATTTCCCAGGGTTTACTGCCATTATTAGATCGAACTAAAGAGTTACGAATTTTCGATGTAAGTTCTTTTATTTCTTCCCCAGATAATGCATTTTTAAATCGTATGTTTATCTCTTTTTGGTAAGCATACATTTCATTTGCTTTTACCATTATTTGTCCTGCAGGAAGTGCCGTAACATGCAGGGAATAAATCTCATCGAGTTTAAATTGCTCGAATTTTTTATTTTCGGCAATTCTTTTTGCACCAATAAATGTTTCTTCTTCAGGCTGAAAAATAAAATAAACCGTACCTCGAAGTGACTTTTTGTTTTTTGCCAGAACTTCTGCAATTCCTATTGCAACGGCCATATGTACGTCGTGACCACAGCCGTGCTGAACACCTTTTACTTTAGATTTAAAATCAGATGGATCAGGGAAATCATTAGGGAGGGCATCCATATCGGCTCGCCAGGCGATATTTTTTCCTTTTTTATCTCCTTTTAAAATACCTATAACACCATAGCCGTAAATCTCTGTTTCGACTTGAAGGCCTAAATCCAATAAATGCTTTTTGATAACTTCCTGAGTTCTTTTTTCTTTGCCGGCAAGTTCTGGGTTTTCATGAAAATCCCGTCGAATCTGAACAAGCTTGTCGAAGATTTTATCTGTTTCAAACTGAATAGATTCGTGTACAGTCAATTTACTTTTTGGTTTTTGCCCGTAAGCAATAGGCGTACAAAATGTACTCAAAATAAGTAATGTTAATAGAATTTGTTTATTCATTTTAAAAACGGAATCTTGAATTAGGAAGCTTTTAAGTCAAACGAATTTAATTATAATTTATATATTTACTTAAATAAAGACAAAATTATAACTTCATGTTACATTTTATTAAAACTTCCGTTTTTTTTATTGCTGTTTTTGGGATAAATTCTGCGAAAGCACAAAACGAAACTTATACAGAACCCGTAGAACATAAAATTGAAGACACCACTTTTGTTAATCTAAAAGACTATAGCAAAGATTTTGTCTATGATATGAAATATGCAACAGAAGACAATTTTTTAAAAGCCAAAGTGTACGATTGTGCTGAATGTTTACTACGATTGAAAACAGTAAAAGCTTTAGTTGCGGCTAATAAGGAATTTATTAAAAAAGGCTATAAAATTAAACTTTACGATTGCTATAGACCTTTATCGATTCAGAAGAGAATGTGGGAAATTGTATCGAACCCCAAATATGTGGCCGATCCAAAAAAAGGCTCCATCCACAATAGAGGAGGAGCCGTTGATATTTCGTTAGTCGATGTTAACGGAAAAGAGTTGGAAATGGGAACTGCTTTTGATTTTTTTGGACCAGAAGCAGCTCATAATTATACCAATTTGTCTAAAAAAGTTTTATCTAATCGAAAGTTTTTGAAAAAGATAATGATAGAAAATGGTTTCAATTCATTTGATTCGGAATGGTGGCATTATAACTTAAAAGCAGGTTTAAAAGATGCCGTTTCTAATCAAAAGTGGAATTGCAATTAATTACTCCACACATCTTATATTTTCCATGAAATACGTATTCGGATGCGTTACTTTACCTGTTAATTCAGAAGTAAGGTCTCTTTTTACGATATAATCTTCAATATTCGTAAGATATTTAACGCGCATAATTGATATTGGCGATTTTTTAAGCTCTTCATAATTATCTTTCATAAACATAAAGATTCCTGTATTGATTCGGTTATCAAAACCTTTGTCATCACGTACAAGAGTACCACAGCTTTCAGCATCAATATGAAGCAGTGTTACAATTTTTCCGTTTTCTAATTGAAGAAAGATTTTTGAATTTTTATCAAAGCAGTTGGCTTTTATAAAATCTTTGCTTTTTTGAATATTCTGTAAATTTAAAGTCGGAAGACCATCCGTTTGTGCCAGCGAAAAGAAAACATAGTTAAACGAACCGCCAAAGTATTTTTCGCTCATTAAATACTCGTTAGTTACTTTATAAGATCCAATAGAGTCTGTTACATTCACGCTGTATTCGCATGCTTTTTGGGAAAATGCTGTAAAGGTTAATAAAAAAAGAGTTAATGTAATTAGTTGTTTCATTTCTAGTTTATTTTTCTGCAAATTAAAACTATTTTGTTATCATTTTTATCAGTTGTAAAAAAACAATAAAGATTTCCTCCATTTTTTATTTTCCATTTCTTTCTGATGTTCTCTACAGTTTCGGGAAAATTACGGATTGTAACATTCGCTTGTTGATTTAAAAGTTCATTTTTCATTTCATTTTTGTTGTATGAAATTACTTTTTCAATCTCAAACCTTCTTCCCGGAAAATCAATTAAATCCTCAGAAGTATACAAATGAGAGTGTTTATGAAGTTTATTTATTTTGAAAAAAGAACTTATTTCATCAAATCCGCCGGATTTCATTATTGCTGAATTGGCTTCGTAAAGATATTTTTGAGGAAGATGATACGATGGTAATTCATTTTCTGCACCCAAAACAAATTCAAATGTTTCAATTTTATCTTTTAAAATGTTGGCTGTTTTTAAAGTTATTTCACCCGAATAATTTTTGTGAATTTCAAAAAGCAGTTCTTTAACTTCATTTTCAAGCGCAATAATATGAATGTTTTTTACAGATTTTAATTCAGATAATCCGGCAGAAATATCCAGTAAAGGCGCTGTTTTAATTAAAATTGAATTTGCTTTTTCAAAATAAAAATCTAAAGAATCCGGCACATTGGGCAGACAGTCTTTCAACATAAAAACTTTGCCTTTTGCATCATTTCGACGAGAAGGATCAATATAAATCCAATCCCATTTCTGACTCAAATTATTTAAAACGTTTGCCGAATCATCAGCATAAAAATGACAATTTTTAACTTGCAGCTGTTCAAAATTATGTTTTACAATTGCAGATAAATCTTTATTTATTTCGCAATGCGCAATAGATTTAAACTTTTTGGAAAAGTAACAATCATCAACACCAAAGCCTCCGGTAAGATCGATTAGAGTATCGCCTTCGATTAAAGAAGATTTATAAGCCGCTGTTTTTTCGGATGAGGTTTGTTCAACAGAAACCTTACTTGGATAAATGATATTTTCCGCCGCAAACCAAGTCGGGAGTTTATCTTTTGCTTTAGTTCTTGCTTCAATCTGATTTAAAATTAAAATCCAATCCATTTCTGGAAACGGATTTTTCTGAAGCGCTAATTTTGTTAAATCTGCACCAGTATTCTGAATTATAAATTCTTGAATATCTGGATGCAAAATGGGATTGTTCAAAGCTAAATTCTTTCGGTTAATACGGAGACAATTTTATTGTTAGGAAAAAATTCTTTTAAAATTACTTTAATCATGGTAAAAGCCGGAACAGCAATGATCATTCCCACAATTCCAAACGTGATACCGCTGATTAAGATAATTAAGAATATTTCTAACGGGTGCGAATTTACACTTTTTGACGAAATTATTGGCTGGCTGATATTATTGTCAATTGCCTGAACGATTAAGAAGCCAATAATTACATAAATGGTTTTTGGTAGAATTTCTGATTGAAAATCTTGCCCAATCATACTGATCATAGTTAAAATTCCAGCCAAAGTAGTTCCAATAATTGGCCCTAAATAAGGTATAACATTTAGAATAGCACATAAAAAAGCAATTACAAAAGCATTTTTATTGCCAAAGATTAGTAATACAATCAGATAAAGAATAAATACAACGATTAACTGCAATAATAAACCAATGAAATATCGGGTCAATAAGTGGTTGATTTTTGTGATTGAATTTAAAATTTTATCTTCATTAGAATCAGGAAGTATTCTTCTTGCCTGGTCTTTAAAAATGGTTTGATCTTTTATAAAAAAGAAAGTAATAAAAAATACCGATACCAATCCCATTCCCATATTGGCCATAAAATTGATAATTGAATTGATAAATCCGGTGAAATAACTAAAATCCAATACCGATGTTAGTTTTGAGTCTTTGATAACTTTATTTAAATCAATATGCTGAATATTAAAATATTCTTCAAGATGGGTTTCTGTCTCCATAAATTTAGTCTGAAGATGTGCTGTATCTAATAGAGCCAAATTATTTGCCTGCGAAATAATTAAAGGCACAAACAGTAAAATAAAGCCTACAATAAGAAAGATAAAAAAGATAATGGTAGTTGTGGCAGCCATTGAATTACTGAATTTTAGTTTATTTTTTAAAAATAAAACCAGCGGATTGGCAATTAAACACAATAGTAAGGAAACACATAAATAAACAATTACAGTCTGAATTTCATATAAGAAGTATAAAACGATACCAATTACTAAGATTGTTGCCAATGATCGTAAGATGCCGTTAGAAATAGTTTTTGACGTTACCATATTTAAATTTTAAGATTATAAATATAGGAAAAAGCTTTTATAATTCTAATGTTTGGGACGTTCTAAAATAATTAGCAAAAAAAAAGGCGGGATGATTTTCATCTCGCCTTTAATTACAATTTTTTTAATTAAGGTTGTGCAAAAGAATTTCTTGCGCCTCCGCTTGCGAAGATAGCTGAAATTCTATTTTTCTGACCTGTTGAGAACATGTACATTGCATTATCGTTTACATAATCCATGTAGTTCATTGTCATTTCTACAGGCGTACCAGAACAAGTACTGTAATGTGGATAAGCAGGGTTGCCATAATTCTCTTCGTTGTGAGTTGGTGTATCTGCAACTAAATCGCTTCCGCAAGTTGCATCTCCCCAAATGTGACGTAAGTTCAGCCAGTGTCCCACTTCGTGAGTACCAGTTCTTCCTAAATTAAATGGTGCATTTGCTGCGCCAGATAAACCAAAATATCTTGGATCAATTACAACTCCATCTGTAGACGATGCTCCGCCAGGAAATTGTGCATAACCTAAAATATTGTTCCCAATAGTACAAGACCATATATTAAGCTTTGTTGTAGGAGAAGTTGGTGCCAAACCACCTTGGGCTGTTTTTTTCATGGCGTCATTTGTACCCCATGAGGTTTTTGTTGTTGATTTTCGAATAATTTGATCTAAAACAAATGTAATTCCGATATTGGCTTTTACACCAGCAAATAATGCAGGAACACTATTGTAATCAGAGTTTAATGCATTAAAATCTTTATTTAATACATCAATTTGAGATTGGATTTGTGTAGCCGAAATGTTTTCTGCAGTTGTTCTGTACAAAACGTTTACTACAACAGGAATTTCGATTTTTCCATTTACAAGTTTACCTGTAAGTAAAGCTTTGTTTGTGAAAGCTTCAATTTCGTTCATTCTAACTGCTAATGTTGGATCAGCTTTTAATTGAGCTTCTAAAACATCCTGAGTTGCACAGGCACGACGGCTTGCAATTGCTGCATCTGGGTTTGCAGATTCAGATGACTCGCTTTGACATGAAAACAGCACTAAAGCTGTAATTGCGGAAATAATAACCTTTTTCATAAATCTAGGGGGTTTTTGTTATAAAATATTAGTTTTGGTTAACCAGGTCGCAATTTTATAACAAATTCAATTTGTAGCCAAATTTTTATACCAATTTATTTGTGAGAATTTTACAATCCCTTATATAATCTAGTTCCTACAAAAAAGTTAAAATTATTTTTAAGATGTTTTTTCTTACTTATTAGTTTTTTAAATGTATTTTAACGTTATTATTTGCTTTTTATCGGGTTTTTGAATCTTTCTTTAAAAGACTGTTTAAGAATTGATTCAAATTGAAGATTAATTGTTAGTAGAATTTAGAACAAAGAAGTAATCTCGTACAAAGCAATGCTGGCCGCTTGTACTACATTCATACTGCTGTTTTTTCCAAACATATTAATATGAACAATTTCATTTGAGATTTTTAGAAGCTCATCAGAAATTCCGTCAATTTCACTTCCTATCAAAAGTGCTGTTTTTTTGTCTTTCTGGATCACAACTTCTTTCAGAGGTTTACTATTGCTTGCAATTTCTAAAGCAATAATTTCGAAGTTGTTTTCTTGAAGATAGACAGCTAATTCTGCGGTTTCTTCAATAATTTGATGCGGTACATGAAGGTGTGTACTGCGAGAAGTTTTATTGATTTTTCTTGGCGTAAGCGGAATATCTTTTCCTAAAAAAAGGATTTTTTCTACACCAAAGGCTTCAGAAATTCTAAAAAGAGAACCAATATTCTGCTGAAAATAAATATGATCGCAAACCAAAGTTATAGGAAATGTTTTTCTCTCAAATTGATTTTCTTCGTGAGTCAGCTGCACTTTTTAAAATTTAATTGGTAAAGATATAATTAATGATATTCGCACCCATTTTTAAGGCTTTATCGCGAACATTTGCGGGATCGTTGTGAACTTCGGCATCTTCCCAGCCGTCGCCTAAATCACATTCGTAAGTATACAATAAAACGAGTTTATTTTCTACAAAAATTCCAAAAGCCTGCGGACGTGTTCCATCATGTTCGTGAATCTTAGGCAGTCCGTTTGGGAAAGGAAATGGTTTTTGAAAAATAGGATGATTTGCCGGAATTTCGACTAAATTATTATTAGGAAATATTTTTTTGATTTCTTTTCGAATATATTGATCCATTCCATAATTATCATCAATATGAAGAAAACCGCCTCCATTTAAATAATTTCTTAAGTTCGAAACATCAGAATCGCTGAAAACTACATTTCCGTGTCCTGTCATGTGTACAAAAGGATACGAAAGCAAATCAGGATTGCTTGGCTCCACAGTCGAAGGTTTTGCTTTTATTCGGGTATTGATAGTTGAATTGCAAAAACGAATTAAATTAGGAAGCGAAGTTGGATTGGAATACCAATCGCCTCCGCCGCTGTATTTTAGTAATGCAATTTCCTGTGAAAAGGAAGCGCTGGAAACCAATAAGAATAAAAGAAATAGTTTTTTCATATAATTTTACATGTTTGTCATTTCGACGAAGGAGAAAAAGCGTTAGAAATTCTGCAGAGATTACCGATAATCTTTGTCAATAAACTAGTGCGATCCATCGTTCCTCGGGATGACAAGATTGTCTTAATTTGATGTTTCATTAAAAAACACAACACTATGGCAAGCCACAACTGCTGCGGTTTCTGTACGCAAACGCGTATTTCCTAACATTACCGGCTGATATTTATTTTCAATAGCCAATGCAATTTCTTTTTCTGAGAAATCACCTTCTGGGCCAATTAATAAAATAACGTCTTCGTTTGGTTTTAGAGCTTCTTTCAAAGATTTTTTATCGGTTTCTTCGCAATGTGCGATAAATTGCAAACCTTTATTTTCCTGTTTAATAAATTCTTTAAACGAAACGGCATCATTTAATTTAGGAAGAAATGTTTCATTTGACTGTTTCATTGCTGATAAAATGATTTTTTCAAAACGCTCTAAATTAATCACTTTTCTTTCAGAACGATCGCAGATGATTGGCGTAATTTCCTGAATTCCAATTTCTGTTGCTTTTTCCAAAAACCATTCAAAGCGATCATTCATTTTGGTTGGTGCAACGGCTAAATGCAGACGAAATTTAGGTTCCGGAGATTTTTTTATAGAAAGAATACTTACAATGCATTTATTATCAGAGGCCAAAGTAATTTCGGTTTCAAACAATAAACCCTGACCATTTGTAACATGAAGAATATCTGAATCTTTCTTGCGTAAAACTTTTATAATATGTTTACTTTCTTCTTTATCAAAAGAAAAACTTTCGGTTGTTTCGTCTATATCCGGATTGTAAAATAACTGCATAATTAAAATTGAATTCGCGCTTTAGAAACCACTGAGGAAGTTTCAAATCGTTTTGATAAATATTTTTGATAACCTACAATTCCAATCATTGCAGCATTATCCGTAGTATATTCAAATTTCGGAATAAAAGTTTTCCAGCCGTATTTGCCTTCACTTTCTTTTAGAGTAGTTCTAATTCCTGAATTTGCCGAAACGCCGCCTCCAATAGCGATTTGTTTAATTCCGGTTTCTTTAACAGCCAGTTTTAATTTGTCCATTAAAATTTCGATAATCGTATGCTGAATTGAAGCACAGATATCGTTTAGGTTTTCTTCGATGAAATTTGGATTTTCCTGTTTGTTCTTTTGAATGAAATATAAAATAGCCGTTTTTAATCCCGAAAAACTAAAATCTAGTCCCGGAACTTTTGGTTTTGTAAAAGCAAAAGCTTTTGGGTTTCCTTCTTTGGCATATTTATCAATTAAAGGTCCGCCCGGATAGGGAAGTCCTAATATTTTTGCACTCTTGTCAAAAGCTTCTCCAACCGCGTCATCAGTGGTCTCGCCAATGATTTCCATATCAAAAAAACTGTTTACTTTAACGATCTGTGTATGTCCACCGCTAATAGTTAAAGCTAAAAAAGGAAATTCGGGTTTGTCATATCCTTCTTCTTCAATAAAGTGTGCTAAAATATGTGCATGCATGTGGTTTACAGCAATTAACGGAATATTTAACGCCAGTGATAATGATTTACCAAAAGAGCTTCCCACTAAAAGTGATCCCATTAAGCCGGGACCTTGTGTAAAGGCAATGGCAGATAGCTGTTCTTTTTGTACATTTGCTTTGCGAAGTGCAGCATCGATTACAGGAACTATGTTTTGCTGGTGTGCTCTCGAAGCTAATTCAGGGACTACACCACCATATTGATTGTGAATTAACTGATTGGCTACAACATTTGAGAGTACTTTGTCGTTATGTAAAACCGCGGCGGCAGTATCATCGCATGAACTTTCGATGGCAAGAATAAAAACCTCTGAATTTTGCATATAAAGGCACGAATTTTGGATTATATTTGACAAATCAAATTTTGAAATTTCTTTGATTGAAGCAGATGCCAAAATTAAAGAATTTTTATCAAAACAGTCGTCCTTTGTCTGTTCAAATTAAATTAATACAAAAACAATAATAATACAGTTATCAAAAGAGTTAAGAAAATAGTATCCAGAACCCTGATTGGCTTAATTTTACTTTTGCTGGTACTTGCTATCACTCTGTCTCTGCCTGTAGTGCAGACAAAAATCGCAAAGTATATTACTGAAACTCTTAATACTGATTTTAAAACCAATATCAGTATTGATAAAGCGGCTATTAATATTTTTGGCGGTGTAAAACTAAAAAAAGTACATATTTTAGATCATCATAAAAAGACTTTAATCTATTCGGAGCTTATAAATACAGATATTTTAAGCATTAAAAGAGCCATTGACGGCGATTTGATTTTTGGTGATATTCGTTTAACAGGTTTGATTTTTAATTTAAAAACCTATAAAAACGAAGACGAAAACAATATTAATAAGTTTATTAGATTGTTTGAGAATGAAAAGCAAGAAAAACCAAAATCAAATAAACACTTTCTTCTAACAGCGAGAAACGCTTATATAACCAATGGAAATTTTTCGGTTGTTGATGAAAATAAAAACACTCCAAGGTTTTTAGACTTTAAAAAGCTAAATGCCTATATCAGCGACTTTAAACTCTATGGTCCAGAAGTAAATACCAATATTCATAGATTTTCATTTTTAGATCATCGAGGTTTATATGTTTCTAATTTTGCCGGAAAATTCAGTTATACCAAAAAACAGATTAAGGTTGAAAATTTAGCCATAAAAACCAAAAGATCATGGATTTATGGAAAAGCTATTTTGAATTATAAAGTTCAGGATTTCTTAGAATTTACAGATAAAGTTCAGTTTGATGTTGCGCTGGATTCGTCATCTATAGCTTCAAATGATATTCGTTATTTTTATGACGGTTTGGGTAAAAATCAGCATTTTAAAGTTAAAACGAAGATAAAAGGGCCATTAAATAATTTAAACCTAAATCATTTAAGACTTAGTGATGCAAACGGTTCTAAAATCTTCGGGAACATTAATTTCAAAAATCTTTTAGGTGCAAAAGAACAAAAGTTCTCGATGGACGGAAAGTTTGATAAATTGATATCGAGTTATGATAATCTGGTTGTGATTCTTCCGGGTATTTTAGGAAGAAAACTGCCTAAAGAGCTTAAAAGAATTGGGAAGTTTAATATCGTAGGGAAAGCAAAAGTATCCACCACGGCCCTGGAAACCGACTTTAAAATGGCAACCGATTTGGGAGATGGTAAAATTAATCTTCATATGAATAATATGGATTTTATTGATAAAGCTTCTTATTCGGGAAATATCGTTTTGGATAATTTTGATATTGGTTCTTTATTGGGCCGAAAAGATATTGGCAGAACTACTTTAGATTTAGATGTGGACGGAGTTGGTTTTACCGAGAAATATTTGAATACTATTGTTAAAGGAGACATTTCGAAATTAGATTACAATAAATACAAATACAGTAATATTGTAGTTAACGGTAATTTTAAGCTTCCTTATTATAAAGGTCAGCTTTCTATAAATGATCCTAATTTGAGTTTGACTTTTGACGGATTGGTAGACTTAAGTAAAAGAGAAAGCCGTTATGATTTTCATATCAATGTAGAAAATTCAGATTTACAGAAATTGAGATTCATCAATGATTCAATTTCTCATTTTAAAGGTGATGCCGTTGTTCAGGTAACCGGAAATTCGATTGAGAATCTTCAAGGGACTATTTTTATAAAAGATGCTGAATATCAAAATCCAAAAGAAACCTATGTTTTTGATGATGTAACGATAAGTTCAAATTTTGATGCAGACAGGTTGAGAACCATAACAATTAATTCATCAGATATTGTTGAAGGAAGAATTGTGGGTAAATTTCAGTTTGCGCAATTGGATAAACTGGTAATGAATTCCGTTGGAAGTTTATATACCAATTACAAGCCTTATAAGGTGAAGAAAGGACAATTTTTACGTTTCAATTTTCATGTATACAATAAGGTTGTTGAAATGTTGTATCCTGAAATGAAAATTGATTCGAGTACAGTGGTACGAGGAAAAATTGATTCAGATTTACAGGAATTTAAATTTGGTTTCAGATCGAAACAAATTACAGCAGCTAAAAATACTTTTGATAATATCCGAATCAGTATTGATAATAAAAACCCGCTTTATAATGCTTTCGTTGAACTAGACAGTATTAAAACTCCGTATTATAAAATACGTGATTTCAATTTAATCAACGTAACTTCAAAAGATACCTTGTTTGTTCGTTCAGAGTTTAAAGGCGGCGACAAAGGACAGGATTATTTCAATCTGGATTTATTTCATACCATCGATAAAAAGAAAAATAATATCATAGGAATAAAAAAATCCGAAATGAAGTTTAAAGACTATTTATGGTATTTAAACGAAGATGCAGCAAAAGACAATCAGATTGTTTTTGATCAGTTTTTTAAAAATTTTACGATTGATAATATTGTTTTATCTCATGAAAATCAGAAAATTGATTTGAATGGTATCATCAAAGGAAAAGATTATAAAGATATTGTCCTCAATTTTGAAGATGTAGATATAAATAAAATAACGCCTTATACTTCGAAGTTTGTGTTTAACGGAAATTTAAACGGAAACATAAATTATAAGCAGAATAAAGATGTTTTTCAGCCAACGGCAAATATTGTGGTAGATCATCTTAATTTGAATAAAGTAGATTTAGGAACGCTGAATTTTGATATTTCGGGAGATCAAAGTTTTAAAAAGTTTACTATAAATTCTTCAATTATAAACGGTTTTGCAGAGTCGTTTAGAGCAAATGGAACTTTTGCAATCGAAAATAAAGAGACATTTTTAGATTTAAGCTTAAAGCTCGAAGGATTTAATCTGGCTACTTTAGGAACTGTAGGCGGCGATGTTTTATCGAATGTAAGAGGTTCTGTTTCTGGAAATGCAGCAGTTGTGGGGAATCTGAAAAAACCAGAAATCAACGGGCGTTTATATGTAGAAAAGGCAGGAATGACAATTCCGTATCTAAATACAGATTACGAATTAAGCGACAGGACGGTTATTGATTTAACTGATGAAAAATTTCTGTTTCGAAATAATCAGTTAACCGATACTAAGTTTAAAACAAAAGGATTGTTAAACGGAACTATTGAGCATCATAATTTTGGCGATTGGAAATTAGATTTAACCATAACTTCTAAACGTTTATTGGCACTGGATACCAAAGACAGCGAGGATGCGGCTTATTTTGGAACTGCTTTTATAAATGGAACCGCAAGCATAAAAGGCCCAACAGAAAATTTATTTATTAAAGTTGACGCCAAATCAGAAAAAGGAACTGAAGTTAAGATTCCTATAAATAATGTACAAAGCGTAGGAGAAAGCAGCTGGATACATTTTGTTACGCCAAAAGAAAAATACAATCTCGCAAACGGTATTGTAGAAAAAACAAGAAACTATAATGGTCTTGAATTAGAATTTGATTTTGATATTACGCCAGATGCAGAAGTAGAGGTGATCCTCGATAGAAATTCCGGTCATGGTATGAAAGGAAAAGGATACGGATCATTATTGTTTAAAATTAATACGCTGGGTAAATTTAATATGTGGGGAGATTTCCAGGCATACGAAGGAACTTATAACTTTAAATATGGCGGTTTAATTGATAAAAAATTCGCGGTTAAAAAAGGAGGTTCTATTATTTGGGAAGGAAACCCAATGAAAGCACAGCTGAATTTAGAGGCCGTTTACAGGACTTCGGCAAATCCAGCCGTATTGTTAGATAATTCATCTTTCAATAAAAAAGTTCCTGTAGAAGTGGTAATTGGTTTAAGGGGAGATTTAACGAGTCCTGAGCCTAATTTTGATATTCAGTTTCCATCAGTAAGTAATGTATTAAAATCTGAAATACAATATAAGTTAGATGATAAAGACGTTCGTCAGACACAGGCTTTGTATTTACTTTCAACAGGTTCATTTATGAGTCAGGACGGATTTAACCAAAGCGATTTATCTGGAACATTTGCAGAAACTGCTGCCAGTTTGTTAGGCGGGATTATAAAATCAGATAATGACCTTATTAATATAGATTTGAATTTTATTTCGGCAGATAGAAGGCTGGGTCAGGAAGCTGACGGCCAGTTTGTTGCTAATATTTCATCACAGATTAATGAACGAATTTCCATAAATGGTAAAGTCGGAGTTCCGGTTGGTGGAGTAAATGAATCTGCTATTGTAGGGGATATTGAGATTTTATATCGTGTAAACGAAGACGGATCGATGAATCTTCGTTTATTTAATAAAGAAAATGATATTAATTATATTGGACAAGGTATTGGTTACACGCAAGGAGTTGGTATTTCGTATGAAGTCGATTTTGATACTTTCAGCGAATTGGTAAATAAATTATTCAAAAGTCATAAACTGGAAAGAGCGGTTAAAAAATCGGATGACCTTCAGGATTCTAATCTAAATCCTAATTATATGAATAATTTCAAAAGCAGTAAAGACACTGATAAAGATAAAAAGAAACCAGTAAAAGAAGAAGAGAAAAAGCCAAAACCCCAAAATAATAACGAAGGCTTAATTCCGGACAACGATTTTTAATAGATTGTTAAAATGACTATAAAAAAACCATTCGCAGTAACGAATGGTTTTTTTATGCTTAATTTTAGAGTTTCGGTTTGTTTTTTCCTAAAGAGCTATAATTAAGATTTTTATAACACTTGATTCAGGTATTGTTAATTTTAAAGAATTAATTAAAAAATGGGCGATTTATTATTTTAAATGAAATTTTTGATACCAAAAAACTTATTAACGAAAACGTTTGAATTTAACAGATTTTATTAATTTATAATAAACATAACCAGAAAAGTGGTGAATGTTTGCTAAATTTACAACTTTAATACTTAAATAATGTCAAAAACAATAAAAAAAGTAGGTGTTCTTACCTCAGGAGGAGACTCACCAGGAATGAATGCTGCAATACGATCAGTTGTTCGAACATGTGCTTATCATAATATAGAATGCATAGGAATTTATAGAGGGTATCAAGGAATGATCGAAGGAGATTTTAAAGAAATGGGCCCTCGAAGCGTTAACAATATTGTAAATAAAGGAGGGACGATCTTAAAATCCGCTCGTTCTGTAGATTTTAGAACACCTGAAGGTAGAAAAAAAGCGCACGAAAACCTTTTAAAAGCAGGAATTGATGCTTTGGTTGTTATTGGCGGCGACGGAAGTTTTACCGGAGGATTAATTTTTAATGCAGAATACAATTTCCCGGTAATGGGAATTCCAGGTACAATCGATAATGATATTTTTGGTACAAGTTTTACATTAGGTTATGACACTGCTTTAAATACTGTTGTTGACTGTATAGATAAAATTAGAGATACTGCAAGTTCACATAACCGTTTATTCTTTGTAGAGGTTATGGGTAGAGATGCAGGACATATAGCACTTAATGCCGGAATTGGTGCAGGTGCAGAAGAAATCCTTATTCCTGAAGAAGATTTAGGTCTTGACAGATTGTTAGACTCTCTTCAAAAAAGTAAAGCTTCAGGAAAATCATCAAGTATAGTGGTTATTGCCGAAGGTGATAAAATTGGTAAAAACGTATTCGAATTAAAAGATTATGTTGAAGCTAATTTACCGGAGTACGACGTAAGAGTATCAGTTTTAGGACATATGCAGCGTGGTGGTTCGCCATCTTGTTTTGACCGTGTTCTGGCAAGCCGTCTTGGTGTAAAAGCAGTAGAATCTTTAATTGAAGGAAAATCAAACTACATGGTAGGTCTTAAAGAAGATAAAGTAGTTTTAACCCCGCTTGAGCAGGCAATTAAAGGTAAATCTGAAATTGATAGAGAATTATTGAGAGTGTCAGACATCATGTCTACATAATTATATAAGATAAAAGTTTAAAAGAGAAGAAGTTTATTGTGAGGAAATTAGACTTTGAATTAGTATAATAAAAACAAAAGCAAAAATTTAGTAAAATGTCAAAAGTAAAATTAGGAATAAACGGATTTGGACGTATCGGAAGAATCGTTTTTAGAGAGTCTTTCAATAGAGATAATGTAGAAGTTGTAGCAATCAACGATTTATTAGACGTAGATCACTTAGCTTACTTATTAAAATATGATTCAGTTCATGGTCGTTTCGACGGAACTGTTGAAGTTAAAGAAGGAAAATTGTATGTAAACGGAAGAAATATCCGTATTACTGCTGAAAGAAATCCTGCTGACTTAAAATGGAATGAAGTTGATGTTGATGTAGTAGCAGAATGTACTGGTATCTTCACAACTATTGAAACTGCAAATGAGCACATTAAAGGTGGTGCTAAGAAAGTTATCATTTCTGCTCCATCTGCAGATGCTCCAATGTTTGTAATGGGAGTGAACCACGAAACTGCAAAAGCTTCTGATTTAGTAGTTTCTAATGCATCTTGTACTACAAACTGTTTAGCTCCATTAGCTAAAGTTATCCATGATAATTTCGAAATTGTTGAAGGTTTAATGACAACTGTTCACGCAACTACTTCAACTCAAATGACTGCTGACGGACCTTCTAGAAAAGACTGGAGAGGTGGACGTGCGGCTGCAATCAATATCATTCCTTCTTCAACTGGTGCTGCAAAAGCGGTTGGAAAAGTTATCCCATCTTTGAATGGAAAATTAACTGGAATGTCTTTCCGTGTACCTACTGCTGACGTTTCTGTTGTTGATTTAACTGTAAAAGTGGCTAAAGAAACTACATACGAAGAAATCTTAGCTGTATTGAAAAAAGCTTCAGAAAATGAATTAAAAGGTATCTTAGGATATACTGAAGATGCAGTTGTTTCTCAGGATTTCATCTCTGACAAAAGAACTTCTATCATCGATGCTGGTGCAGGAATCGGTTTAAATTCAACTTTCTTTAAATTAGTATCTTGGTATGATAATGAGTACGGATACTCAAGCAAATTAATTGATTTATCTGTACATATCGCAGGTTTAAAATAATATTACATATTTTTGCAAAATCCCGTTATCACCAAAATAACGGGATTTTCTTATTTTGTTACATCTTTAATTAATGTAGAAAATACACTTATTTAAAATGCAACTGAACCAAAAACAAAAAATAAAATGAAATTAATAGTTGATAGTGGGTCTACTAAAGCCGATTGGATTGCAATTGATGATAATGGAAAAGTATTATTTACCACACAAACATTAGGATTAAATCCTGAAATTCTAGACGGACCGGAAATTATTGCAAGACTAAACGACCGTTTTGATATTTTACAAAATAAAAAAAATGCAACACATTTGTTCTTTTACGGAGCAGGTTGTGGAACAGACAGAATGAAAGAAGCTTTAAAGTTAATCTTTCAGGAGTATTTTACTAACGCTATTATTGATGTTCAGGAAGATACTTATGCAGCTGTTTATGCTACAACTCCAAAAGGTGAAGAAGCAATTGTGTCTATTTTAGGAACTGGATCTAACTGCAGTTATTTTGATGGAAAAGTATTGCATCAAAAAGTTCAGTCATTAGGTTATATTGTAATGGATGATTGCAGCGGAAACGTTTTTGGAAAAGAATTGATTAGAAAGTACTATTTTAATAAAATGCCAAAGGAATTAGCGCAGGAACTTGAAAAAGAGTACGACGTTGATCCTGATTTTATTAAAAACAAATTATATAAAGAGCCAAACCCAAATGCTTATCTGGCAACTTTTGCTAAGTTTTTAATTAAACATAAAGACACTGAATTCTGTAGAAAAATCATTTTCAAAGGAATGAAATCTTTCGTTAAAAACTATATCAAACAATTTGATAACTGTCAAGAAGTTCCTGTTCATTTTGTTGGTTCAATCGCTTTCTATTTGAAAGATGAATTACAAGAAACTTTTGATAAATACGAGCTTAAATTAGGAAATGTATTAAGAAGACCTATTGATGGTTTAATTGCTTACCATGTCGCTAATCAATAGTTCTGGGTTTATGGAAATTGCAATTATTGCACACGACGGTAAAAAAGCCGATTTGATTGATTTTTTGATTAAGAATGAAGCAATTCTTCATAATGAAAAAATTAAGCTTATAGGTACTGGAACTACTGGAGGAAAAGCGGAAGCTGCGGGATTTAAAACGCAAAGAATGCTTTCAGGACCTTTAGGAGGCGATGCGCAAATTGCAGGAAGAGTAGCAGAAGGGATTACACAAATGGTTTTCTTTTTTAAAGATCCATTGTCAAGTCATCCTCACGAAGCGGATATTAATATGTTAATTCGTGTTTGCGATGTGCATAATGTGCCGCTGGCAACCAATGAAGCAACGGCACAATTATTATTAGATGCTATTGGACAGCGATTATAGATATCTCAACATTTACATTTTTTGGCAGACATGCCACTTGAACCGTTTCACGTGCTGGAGCGGTTTTTTCGTTAAAGTAAGAACCGTAAACAGTGTTTATAGCACCAAAATTGTTCATATCCATAATAAAGATTGTGGCTTTAACTACGTTTTCAAAAGTCATATTTGCAGCTTCTAAAATAGCAGCAATATTTTCCATAACCTGAGTAGTTTCATTATTGATAGTATCAGTAACCAATTCTCCAGAAGCTGGATTAATAGCAATTTGTCCAGAAGCATAAAGTGTATTGCCTGATAAAACCGCTTGGCTGTAAGGACCAATAGGAGCTGGAGCCTTTTCTGTAAAGATTATTTTTTTCATAATAAAATTATTTTAAGTCGATGTATTATCGAGTTGAAGTACTTCGTTTATTCCATTTAATGTCGCTCAGCATTCCGGATTTTATACCAATAAAGAAATTCCAGTTTGAATTTGTTCCCATTGGCTGCCAGTTAAATGCCATTCTCCAGCTTAATAAATCTCTTTCAAAACGGAACTGAGTAAAAGTAACCCCTTTTTGAACAAAGTCAAACCCAGTCGAAACCCCGCCTTTCCATTTAGGAGTAATATCCATATTGGCAGAAATCATAATAGAGTTTCCGGTTATTTTGCTTTCACGATTTACATTAGAATAGGTAAGCGAATAAGCCATTGTCATATCCCACGGTAATTTTGAACTGAAGAATTCTGTAATAACATCTTCCTCACGTTCAGGATCATTTGCAAACTGACTGTTTCGGGTGTCATTTAAGTCTGTATTGGTTCCAAATAAATCATCATTACGTCCACCATTCCGCTGGCTCTGGCTGTTTTTTTCCTTTCCGGTTCCTTTGTTTGAAAACGAATAATTCATGGTAAGGTTGGCACTTGTCATTCTAAACAAACTTCCTCCATTTTCAATATTGTACATATTGATTACGTTTCCGGCATTATCGATGGCATACGGATTTAAAACAGCGCCAAAATTGACATTCATTTTATTGTCAAAAAACTGAGTTCCACCGCTCACAATAATTGGCTGCCATGCCAAAGTTTCTTTTCCGTTTGCGTTGAAATTATAACTCGTGCTGAAATTTAAATTGTTTAACAGCATGATTTTCTTCGGTTCAGTTTTTGTACTGTCACTGTCTCTTACTTTAGCTTCAAAAGTGTTGCTTAAAGAGAATCCAACGATATTCGAATTTTCTCTTCCTGGAGCGCCGTAAATACCGCTTTCGAATCTTGTATATTCATCTGTCGAAATTCGACCGGCAGCATCTACCGTATAATGGTCATAATATCTTTCGAAACTAGGTGTATAAGCATATGTAATACTCGGTCTCATGACATGACGAATAGATTGAATCTTTTTGTCGGCTCCAAAATTAAATGTACCATAAATGGTAGTTCCCAGATTAGTGCTGAAATTGTACGTTCTAAAGGCGTCAAAACCATTTACGGTTGTGTTTGATACTTCACCTTTGCTAGGATCGTAATTTTTATCAATTGTTTTGGTAACCCATGTTTCCTGATAATTTGTTGATGCTCCTGCACTAAAATATTTAAATATTTTAAAGTTGGTGCTAATTGGAATACTGTGCTGCATACCAATTTGGGCATCTTTAAACATTTGTGGTTTGAAAAATAATGAATCGGTTGTTTTAAAATTATTTTTTCCGGTTACATTGTACTGCAAATTGATGTTTTTAAAGAATCCTTTTTTAACTCCGTTTTCGCCCACAAAAGGATATATACGATCAATACTTCCCTGAAAGTTAGGAAGTGTCATTAAAATCTCTTCAGTTTGTGTATTCTGCTGATGCGTGGCTGAAAGCGATATACGTGAACCGGGTATTGTATTGAAAGTCTTATTGTATGAAATAGACGAACTTAAAGTGTTATTTAAATTAGAACCAATGTTGGCCTGATTTATCGATCGCTTAAAGTACTTACTGCTACCCATATTTACAGACGCAGAAAAAGTTGAATTTGGATTCGATTTAGTATCTTTAGAGTGCGACCACTGAATGTTGTAAATGTTTTGTTTTGAATAATCGGGATATCCTCTTTCACTGTTTATAAGGTTTTCAAAACGTATGTTGACATTTCCTCGATATTTATATCTCTCCGCATACGCAGACTCAAAGCGCATGGCGTAACTTCCATTGGTATAATAATCTCCTAAAACGGTTAAATCATAATTATCGCTAAGTGCAAAATAGTATCCTCCATTTTGTAATGAGAATCCTCTTGTATTTGAATCATTGTAACTTGGAATAATGATTCCTGAAACACTTTTTTCTTTACTCAACGGGAAAAAACCATACGGTAATGCCAGAGGAGTAGGAACATCCGCAATTACCATTTGTGTTAAACCTGCCACAATTTTTTTGCCGGGTACAAATTTAATTCGGCTGGTTTGAAAGTAGTATTCAGGATTGTCGATATCCTCAGCGGTTGTAATACGTGCACCTTTTAAGAAGTATACAGAATCGTTTTCTTTTTTGGTAACAGAAGCTTTAATGTTTAATTCGCCTTGTTTTGTTCTTGAATTATAAATTAAGGCTTTTTTTGTTTTAAAATTAAAACGTATCGAATCAGGCTGTACTTCATTTGAACCTTGCTTAAAATTAGGATATTGCACTAAAACCCCGGCAGAATCTTTTATTCTTCCGGCATATACTTCATCTTTTTCAAGATTTAAGATAATAATCCCCGATTTTAATTCAACATCTTTGTAATACAATTCGGCTTCATTATACAAAGTAAGCAATTTGTTCTTCTTATCATATTTTGCATAATCTTTAGCTTTATATTTAGTAGGAGCATCGAGAAACTCTTTTTTGGGTTTAATGCTGTCTATCTTAACCGTATCAACAGTTGCTGTAGAAACTGCCGGTGCTGCTGTTGTAGGAGAAGCGGCCGGTTTATTTGTCTGTTTTGCAGCAGGTAAAGATTTTTTTTTAGGTTTTATCTCTTGCGAATATGATTTACCACATCCTATAGTTAGGAAAAATGATATTAAAACGATATTAAATAAGTTTGTATGCAAAGGTTTAAATACTATTTTTGTAAAATTATGGCTTGTTTTTTGACATGTCAAACTTACATATAATTTTTTGGCAAAAATAATCAATTGTAAAAATTATAACAGCTGCATTTTATTAAAATTAACTTTTAGATTTATGAATGGTTTAAACAAAATTAAGGTAATCTTTACTTTTTTTCTAACGATATTGTCATTTTGCTCTTATAGTCAATCAAATGTTTTTAAAGTAACACTTGATGCCGGACATGGAGATCATGACTTTGGAGCAGTTTACAGCGGCCGGATCGAAAAAAATATTGCCTTAGCTATTGTTTTAAAAGTAGGGAAAATTTTAGAGCTAAATCCAAATGTAAATGTGATTTATACTCGTAAAACGGATGTTTTTGTAGATTTGGTCGAAAGAGCCAATATTGCCAACAGAGCAAACTCAAATATTTTTGTCTCTATTCACTGTAATGCCAATAAAAATACAGCCGCTGACGGAACCGAAACGTATGTAATGGGTTTGAGTAAAGTTGCTTCGAATCTTGAAGCTGCGAAAAAAGAGAACTCTGTAATTACTTTAGAGAAAGATTATAAACGTAAATATGAAGGTTTCGATCCAAATTCGCCAGAATCTATGATCGGAATGACATTGATGCAGGAAGAATATTTAGATAATAGCATTTCTCTCGCCACTAAAATCGAAGATAATTTTGAGAGGTTAGGTAAAAAACTTCGTCAGGGAGGAGTAAAACAAGCACCTTTCATGGTACTTCACAAAGCATACATGCCAAGAGTTTTGGTAGAAACAGGATTCGTATCAAATCCAACAGAAGGTAATATTTTAAATTCAGAAGAAGGCCAGGATGATATAGCAAAAGCAATTGCAGAAGCAATCCTGAGTTATAAAAGAGAATATTTTGGCTCAGGAGGAGAGTCAGACGATAGTCGGCCCATAAGAGATACTACTCCCGCAAAACCAAAAACAACTGCTCCTGCTGCAGTAACGAAAAATGCGCCAAAAGGAACTTTTTTTAAAGTACAACTTATTGCAAGTATCAAAAAAACACCACTAGAGCCTAAAAATTTTAAAGGGTTGAAAAATGTTACCATGATCTACGAAAACAATATTTATAAATATTTCTACCAGGAAACTCCAGATTATGAAACTGCAAAAAAATATATGGAAGAGGCTAAAAATAAAGGATATGGCGCTTCCTTTTTAGTGGCAACCAAAGACGGGGAGAAGATCAGTATTCAGGACGCGATCAAATAATCGTCACAAGTTCGAATATTTATATTAATTTTGTAACAAACACTAGAATTTTGAAACTAACAAGAGAAATTAAAACGGCTATTTTAGTCATCGCGTCAATTTTACTATTTATTTGGGGCTACAGTTTTTTAAAAGGCAAAGATCTTTTTACAAATTATAAAACATTATATGTTGAATATGATAATGTTGAAGAACTTTCACAATCAGCGCCAGTTACCATAAACGGACTTGTTGTTGGTAAAGTGAATAAAATTACTATCAATGAAAATACTGGGAAATTATTAGTTGAGCTTCAATTAAAAACTGATTTTCCTATTGCAAAAACAAGTAAAGCATCTTTATATTCAGCTAGTTTAATTGGAGGAAAGCAAATTGCTATTATTCCAAATTTAGCCGATAAAAATCTTGTAGAAGACGGAGAAACGCTTCCTGCTGATGTGAAATTAGGATTAACAGAATCTTTAGGAGGTAAAATTGAACCAATAACACAAAAATTGGATAAAATGCTCTTAAATATTGATAATCTGGTTACTGGATTAAACAATGTTTTGGATCAAAAAACACAACAAGATTTAAAGAAAACTTTAGCTGAATTGAGCCAGACAATGGAGCAGTTTCATAGAGCTTCAGGAAGTTTAAACAATATTTTGGATACAAACAAAGGGCAGATAAACGGCGTTGTGACAAACTTTAATAAAATGTCAAGCAACTTCAATAAAATTTCTGATTCTTTAAACAAAGCCGATTTAGGAAAAACAGTTCGTAATCTTAACCAGACTTTAGCAAAAGTAGATGGTATTATGGCTAACTTAAACTCTGGGAAAGGTACTGCAGGTAAATTATTAAATGACGATGCTCTTTATAATAACCTTGCGAAAACATCAAAAGAACTTGAATTGTTATTACAAGACGTTCGTTTGTACCCAACTCGTTACGTAAACGTTTCTCTTTTTGGAAAGAAAAACAAACCTTATGTAGCGCCTGCAGAAGATGCTAATTCAACTGATAAAAAATAATTGTAATGAGTTATTTAGATAATATTTTGTTCGCCATACTTCTTATAGTTGGTTTCGGTTTTTTTGCAGCGAGCGTGAAAAAAATCATCCGAAACATTAACTTAGGAGTAGATGTAAATCGAAAAGATAATTCTAAAGCGCGCTGGAAAAACATGGCATTGATTGCTCTCGGGCAGTCAAAAATGGTGAGACGCCCTGTAGCAGGAATTCTTCATATTTTTGTATATGTGGGTTTCATAATTATTAATATCGAATTACTGGAAATTATAATCGATGGGTTGTTTGGAACTCATAGAATCTTTGCACCTTATTTAGGTGTAGTTTATGATGTTTTAATTGCTTCATTTGAAATATTAGCAATACTTGTAATTTTTGCGGTTACGGTATTCTGGATCAGAAGAAACTTTATCAGGTTAAAGCGTTTTATCCATTCTGATTTAAAAGGATTTCCAAAAAGCGATGCGAATTATATTTTATATTTCGAAACCGTTTTAATGATCTTATTTTTGTTAATGAATGCTTCAGATCTTCATTTACAAAGCGTTCCGGGAGGAGTGTTTCATAAAGCAGGAAGCTTCCCGATAAGTCAGTTCATTGCTCCAATTTTTAACGGAATGTCAAATGAATTGGTGATGCTGTTGTTTGAAGTTTTTTGGTGGCTTCATATTGTTGGTATTTTGATTTTTATGAACTATTTATATTTCTCAAAACACTTGCACATTCTTTTAGCTTTCCCAAATACCTATTTTGCCAATTTAAATCCAGAAGGACAGTTTGATAACTTAGAGTCCGTTACAAAAGAAGTTAAGTTAATGATGGATCCAAATGCCGATCCATTTGCAGCAGCTCCGGCTGATGAAAATGCTGCTCCAAGCAAATTTGGTGCAAGCGATGTTCAGGATTTAAACTGGGTACAGCTTTTAAATGCTTATACGTGTACAGAATGCGGTCGTTGCACCTCTGCATGTCCGGCAAACCAAACGGGTAAAAAATTGTCTCCGCGTAAAATTATGATGGATACAAGAGACCGTCTTCAGGAAGTTGGAAAAAACATAGATGCCAATAAAGGCGTTTTTGTTCCGGATAATAAAACACTATTAAACGATTATATTACTCCAGAAGAATTATGGGCTTGTACTTCATGTAATGCCTGTGTAGAAGAATGTCCGGTAAATATTAGTCCGTTGTCTATTATTATGGATATGCGTCGTTATTTAGTTATGGAACAGAGCGCTGCGCCAATGTCATTAAATGCTATGATGACTAATATTGAAAATAATGGTGCCCCTTGGCAATACAGCCAGCAGGACCGTTTGAACTGGAAAAACGAGAATTAAGATACTTTAAGCGTTTATTTGTTTAACCGTTTAATTGATAATAAAATATTTAAGGTTTTTAGTAAGGTTATCGTAGAGAGAGAACGATTAACCAAATCAACGATTAACCGATTTAACAACAGAATAAGATGTCAGAAAGTTTAGTAGTACCAACAATGGCAGAAATGCTGGCCGAAGGAAAACAACCAGAAGTTTTGTTTTGGGTAGGTTGCGCAGGAAGTTTTGATGATAGAGCAAAAAAAATTACTAAAGCATTTGTGCGTATTTTAAATCGTACTAATGTTTCTTTTGCAGTTTTGGGTACAGAAGAAAGCTGTACAGGAGATCCTGCAAAAAGGGCTGGAAATGAATTTTTGTTTCAAATGCAGGCCATGATGAATATCGAGGTTTTAAATGCTTATGAAGCAAAAAAAATTGTTACAGCTTGCCCGCATTGTTTTAATACCTTAAAAAATGAATATCCTGAATTAGGAGGAAATTATGAAGTTGTTCACCATACAGAGTTCCTTAAATCATTAATTGATGATGGAAGACTTACGGTTGAAGGCGGGCAGTTTAAAGGCAAGAAAATTACTTTTCATGATCCTTGTTATTTAGGAAGAGCCAATAAAGTTTACGAAGCACCAAGAGAATTAATTCAGAAACTTGATGTTGAATTAGTCGAAATGAAACGTTCTAAAGCAAACGGATTATGCTGTGGAGCAGGTGGAGCGCAAATGTTTAAAGATGCTGAACCAGGAAACAAAGAAGTAAACGTACTGCGTACAGAAGATGCTTTAGAAGTTCAGCCGGATATTATCGCTGCCGGATGTCCTTTCTGTAACACGATGCTAACGGATGGAATTAAACATGCTCATAAAGAGGGTGAGGTAAAAGTAATGGACGTTGCGGAGTTAATTGCGAATGCGCAAGATTTATAGAGAAAGTTGCTAAGGTTCTAAGATGCTAAGCTGCTAAGTTTTTTAACTTAAAACTTGAAACCTTAAACCTGAAACAATTCAAGAAATCTAAAATCTAAAATCAATAATTTAAAATTTAAAAATGTATATACCTTTTGAAAATTTACCTGGTGAATCAAGAGTTTGGATTTACCAATCGAACAGAAAGTTTTCTGAGGAAGAGTTTTCTGAAATTGAAACCGATTTAAAAGCTTTTGTAGAAGAATGGGCCGCACACGGAACCAGTCTTGAAGCATCATTTTTGCTAAAATACAATCGTTTTATCATATTAGCTGTAAATCAGGATGTGCAGGCCGCCACGGGTTGTTCTATTGATAGTTCGGTAGAATTCATTCAAAGTTTAGAGAAAAAGTACAACGTTGATTTATTGGATAAAATGAATGTTACTTTTAAGAATGGAGAACATATTGCTCATAAACCATTAATTGATTTCAAAAAAATGGTAAAAGATAAATCTGTATCTGAGAATACTATTGTTTTCAATAATTTGGTAAACAATATCGAAGAATTCAATGAATCTTGGGAGGTTCCTGCCGCAGACAGCTGGCACAGCAGATTTTTCTAAGAGAAATTTATAATATATTTGAAAAGGCATGAAATTTTAAATTTTGTGCCTTTTTTTGTTTTAATTGTTTGAGGTTTCAAGTTTCAGGTTTCACGAAAGTTTGTCATTCCGACGAACGAGGAATCGCACTGGAGAATCGACAAAGATTGCGTGAAACTTTGACAAAGTTCACGAGATAAAAGAATATCAATTTAAATAGCAGCCTAGTTTATAAATAGCTAATAATATTAATAATGATAAACCCTGATCATAATTTTAGATGGCATAAGGTTAAAAATGGATTATTACATTTTGCGATTGTAAACTTACATATTCAAAAGAATGAAACTGGAAATGAAATTATAGAAGATTATTCGGGTTACAAATATTCCAGCGATTTGATGGATGTCAGGCATGAAGGTTTCAATACTTGGAAAACCGGATTGAGAAATGGACTTGAATTTGCACTTTCACACAGTTCCGATTTCTGGACTATTAAGATAAATGGGTTTTGTGCATCATATATGGATACAAATGCAACAATTCTGGGATATACAGGTGTTTTAGCTTTTATAAAAGAGACAAATATTGTAATTAGTAATCTTGAAGAAGTTGAGAATTTTGTCTTTATGAGCTGGAACGATGGCATGATAAATAAAATTCCAAACTTTAATGAATTGACTTTTACTAGCGATGTTTAAAATTAAAAGCATTAAAATAAAATGTTCTTATAAAAACAAAACCGCCTAATCTAGCCCCGATGGAAGCGGTATCCTTTTATGGCGGGGTTCGCCATAAAAGATTTAGTGAACAGCGGGACTACTGGTCTTTTTTGCAGATATTGTGCTTCTTCTAAAAATATTTATCAACCAGAGTTAATCTAATTTTGTCGAAAATCTAACAATTTAAAAGCCTAATTAAACGCTATTTTTGAGTATTTTCGTAGAATTAAATTTAATACATGAAAATAGCAATAGTTTGTTATCCGACATTTGGCGGTAGTGGCGTAGTTGCAACAGAACTAGGCCTCGAATTAGCCAGACGAGGACACGAAATCCATTTTATAACTTACAGTCAGCCAGTAAGATTGGCGCTTTTAAATCCTAATGTTCATTATCACGAAGTAAACGTTCCAGAATATCCTTTATTTCATTATCAACCGTATGAATTGGCTTTGTCAAGTAAATTGGTCGATATGGTTAAATTGTATAAAATAGAAGTTCTTCATGTGCATTATGCAATTCCGCATGCTTATGCGGGTTATATGGCAAAGCAAATGTTAAAGAATGAAGGAATTAATCTTCCGATGATTACAACGCTTCACGGAACTGATATTACTCTTGTAGGGAATCACCCGTTTTATAAACCAGCGGTAACTTTTAGTATCAACAAATCAGATTATGTAACTTCGGTTTCGCAGAGTTTAAAAGACGATACTTTGAAATTATTCAAAATCAAGAATAAAATTAAGGTAATCCCTAATTTTATTGAATTGGATAAAGTGGCTAAGGATCCGACGGCGCCTTGTCATCGTTACGT
The DNA here is from genome assembly GCF_024171645.1 of Flavobacterium sp. HSC-32F16. GTDB lineage: Bacteria > Bacteroidota > Bacteroidia > Flavobacteriales > Flavobacteriaceae > Flavobacterium. The sequence goes on from NZ_JALKAC010000009.1 coordinate 157,008, forward strand.
TATGGCAAAGGAAAACGAAAGAATCATAACGCATATTAGTAACTTCAGGAAAGTAAAACGTATTCCGGATATTATTAAGATTTTCTATAATATCCAGAAGGAAATGCCGGCTAAATTAATGATGGTTGGTGATGGTCCAGAAAAGGAAAAAGCAGAAGTATTATGTATGGAACTGGGAATTTACGACAAGGTAATTTTCTTTGGAAACAGTAATGAAATCGACAAAATTTTATGCATGACTGATTTATTTTTACTTCCGTCAGAAACAGAAAGTTTTGGATTAGCGGCTTTAGAAGCTATGGCTTGTGGTGTTCCGGTTATTTCAAGTAATTCAGGAGGTTTGCCAGAAGTTAATTTTAATGGAGTTTCGGGATATTTAAGTGATGTTGGAAATGTCGATGAGATGGCGGCAAATGCTATTAAGATTTTAAAAGACGATAAAACACTGAACGAGTTTAAGGCAAATGCACTTGAAGTGGCAAAGAATTTTGACATTAAAAACATTCTGCCTAAATATGAAGCTTTGTACCAAAAAGCAATTGACGATTATAAAGATTAAAACATTAATTTAAAAATTTTAACGAATGAAAAAAGCAATTTCGGTTTTGGTTATTTTTGTTTTGATTTCTTGCGGTGCAACAAAGACAACAAATTCAACAACGGCACTCTATGAGGTTTTAACGGAACAATCGAGCGGTGGTGGAAATATCAGATTTTTTGAAATCCTTACAGAACCTAATGAGATTAAAATGCTTCAAAATGACCCAATTTTGGCTGATAAAATGAAAAATGCTGACATTAATAACTCCAACTATGTTATTTTGAATATGGGGGAGAAAAATACCAGCGGTTATTCTATTGCCGTAGAAAAGGTTGAAGAAACTGATAAAAATATTATTATAACGGTTAAAGAAAATGCTCCTGCTTCTGATGCAATGGTTATGCAGATGATTTCTTATCCATATACAGTTGTAAAAGTACATTCTAAAAAGGAGATTATTGTTAAGTAGCCAAGTCAAGAATGCCTGATGAAAGGCGTAAGGCTTGATGTGAACTTGAACACAAAACCTGAAACCTAAAACATAAAAAAAACCTGTCGGTTTTAAACGACAGGTTTCTTCTTACAATTATTTTTTATTTTTAATTAGAATCTGAATTTAACGCCTAATCCAACGTCAAATCCAAAATTGTCATCGTCATAATATCCAGAACCAATTTCAGGTCTTGCATCTAACGATAGTGTAATAGGCACCTCTTTAAATCTGTATTCTATACCGATATCTCCAGCTGCAAAAACATAAGTTCCGCTGTCGTTGTATCTAAAGTTGTTGTTGTAATAATCATGATCCCAAGCGGCGATACCACCCCCGACACCTGCGTACCAGTTAAACCCGCCGTCGATGTTCCAAACCCATTGGTAAAGAGCTACTCCTTTAATGGCGTCAACATCGCTGCTGTTTCTCCAGCCTAAATCAAATTCAAGTCTGTTTTTTTGGTTTAGTCCTAATTGGTATGATACTTCACCTCCAAATCCGTTGTTGTCTCCTAAACGCAATCCTAGAGCGTGTTTTGAAATTTCTTGTGATTGTGCCGTAAATGCAAATCCAAAAAGCATAATGGCAGATACTATTATCTTCTTCATAAAATGGTTAATTAATTTTTTTCAAATTTAGATTTCCTTGTTTATGAAGAACGTATAATATTTTTAGAAATTGTTATATAATTCACATTTTTTAGAATTTTTAATATCCTAAAAAGTTAAAAACATAGTCTACAGTATGTTATAAGGCTGGTTGGCTTTATTTTTTAAGAATAATGTTTGATAGTAATTGAGAAGTTAAAATATCTTCCATTTCAAATAAATTTTCTTCTTCAGTAAAATTACTATGTGTATAGGAATATAGTTTCCAACGCTTTTTATGATATTCAAGAGCGGTTAAATTTTCAACCCAATCTCCTGAATTTAAGTATAAAGTAGATCCGTACTTGTTTTCTTTGGTAATGATTTTTGGTTCGTGGATATGACCGCAGATTACATAATCGTAATTTTTTTCGATAGCCAGATCAGTCGCAGTAGTTTCAAAATCAGAAATAAATTTAACTGCTTTTTTAACGCTTGCTTTTATTTTTTTAGAGAAAGAATACGGTTCTCTTCCTAATTTTGCCAGACACCAGTTTGCAAATCGGTTAACAAGAATTAAATAATCATAACCTAATCCGCCTAGTTTTGCAATCCATTTAGAATGCTGTACAGAAGCATCAAAGACATCACCATGAAAAATCCACGCTTTTTTGTCGTCTAATTCTAAAACTAATTTATCGACCAAAGAAAAATTCCCCATATTCATATCGCTGAATTTTCGAAGAATTTCATCGTGATTTCCAGTAATATAATATACTTTGGTGCCTTTTGAAGCCATCCCGATAATGCGCTGGATAACTCTTAAATGCGCCTTTGGAAAATAAGATTTTCTAAACTGCCATGCATCAATTATATCACCATTTAAGACTAAGGTTTTAGGTTTAATGGTTGATAAATAGTTGTTTAGTTCTTTAGCGTGACTTCCGTAAGTTCCCAAATGGACATCAGAAATAATGACCAATTCGACATTTCGTTTTTTCAATTTTTCTTAATTTGAAGTTCCACAAATGAAAGTAAATCTCATGGAATTTATTTTATGAAAAGGTTACTAATTCGAGGTCAATTTTAATAAATTGTGATTTTTAAACTGTTTAATCTTTAATTAATATTACCAATTTTTAATTTTTTAATTTAATTCATAAAACTTACATTTGCTCAAAACAAATTACAATGGCAGGAAATAGCTACGGCACCCTATATAAAGTTACTACATTTGGCGAATCGCATGGTGAAGCTCTAGGCGGTATTATAGACGGCTGTCCATCAGGAATAGAACTTGATTTAGAAGCGATTGAAGTTGAAATGTCCCGCAGAAAACCAGGACAATCAGCGATCGTAACACAAAGAAAAGAACCAGACGCGGTTCAGTTTCTATCCGGAATATTTGAAGGAAAAACTACTGGGACTCCAATTGGTTTTATTATTCCAAATACCAATCAAAAATCAGACGATTACTCTCATATAAAAGATAATTACAGACCAAGTCATGCTGATTATGTGTATGACCAAAAATATGGTTTTCGTGATTATCGCGGAGGCGGAAGAAGTTCTGCCCGCGAAACAGCAAGCAGAGTAGTAGCAGGAGCAATTGCAAAACAAATGCTTCCTGAAATTAAAATTAATGCTTACGTTTCTTCGGTTGGACCTATCCATTTAGATACGCCATACCAAGATTTGGATTTTTCTAAAATAGAAAGCAATCCGGTTCGCTGTCCAGATGAAAAATCGGCAGCAATTATGGAAGAATACATTCGTGATATTCGCAAACAAGGTGATACTGTTGGCGGTGTTGTATCGTGTGTAATTCAAAATGTTCCGGTTGGTTTAGGCGAGCCTGTTTTTGATAAATTACATGCTGAATTAGGAAAAGCAATGCTTTCTATTAATGCAGTAAAAGGTTTTGAATACGGAAGCGGTTTCTCCGGTTCTGAAATGAAAGGAAGCGAACACAACGATTTATATAATCCTGACGGAACTACAAAAACGAATCTTTCCGGCGGAATTCAGGGTGGAATAAGCAACGGAATGGATATTTATTTCAGAGTAGCTTTTAAACCTGTTGCAACTATCATGCAGACTCAGGATTCTTTAGATAATAAAGGAAATATTACACCAATGACTGGAAAAGGACGTCATGATCCGTGTGTGGTGCCTCGTGCAGTGCCAATCGTTGAGGCGATGGCTGCAATTGTTTTGGCTGATTTTTATTTAATCAACAAAACATATTAATAAAAATTAAGACAGTGAGGGTCTTATATTTTAATAATCTAAAAGTAAATTAATGCAAGTTACAGAAAACAAAAAGAAATCATTTTTTTCAGGACTAACCGGGCAGATTATAATTGCAATGGTGCTTGGAGCAGTTTTGGGTATTATTATTCATAATTCAATTTCCCAGGAAGCAGCAGTATCATTTAGCAATAAAATAAAAATGCTGGCTACTATCTTTATCAGATTAGTGCAAATGATTATTGCTCCTTTAGTTTTTACCACCTTAGTAGTAGGAATTGCAAAATTAGGTGACATAAAAACTGTTGGAAGAGTTGGAGGAAAAGCACTTGGCTGGTTTTTTACTGCCTCTTTTATATCCTTATTAATTGGATTATTTTTTGTAAATGTTTTAAAACCGGGAGTTGGCTTAAAGTTAGATCATGTTGATATGGCTGCGGCTTCTGAGGTTACAGCTAAAACAAAAATATTATCTGTAGAAAATTTCGTTGAACATATTGTTCCTAAAAGTATTTTTGAAGCAATGGCAACCAATGAAATTTTACAGATTGTAATTTTTTCTATCTTTTTTGGATTAGCGGCTGCTTCATTAGGAAGTACAGTAAAACCAATTATAAATGCTTTTGATAAAGCTTCGCATATTGTTTTAAAAATGGTAAATTATGTAATGAACTTTGCTCCAATTGGAGTTTTTGGTGCTATTGCAGGAGTATTTGCTATTCGCGATGCAGAAGAATTAATAATTACCTATTTTAAATTTTTCGGATCATTTTTAGTAGGGATTAGTACATTATGGGTGGTCTTGATTCTTGTAGGTTACTTTTTCTTAAAAGGAAGGATGACTGAATTATTAAAACGAATTATAGGACCGTTGGCCATTGCTTTTGGAACTACGAGCAGTGAAGCGGTTTTTCCTAAGTTAACAGAAGAATTAGAAAACTTTGGAGTAAAAGATAAGATCGTAGCATTCATGTTACCGTTGGGTTATTCTTTTAACCTAGACGGAAGTATGATGTACATGACTTTTGCCAGTATTTTTATCGCTCAGTTTTATGGTGTACACCTGGATTTAGGAACACAAATGGCTATGCTTTTGGTTTTAATGTTAACCAGTAAAGGTATTGCAGGTGTGCCAAGAGCAAGTTTAGTTATTGTTGCCGCTACTTGTGGAATGTTTAAAATTCCTATTGAAGGTATTGCTTTAATCCTGCCAATTGACCACTTTTGTGATATGTTTAGAAGTGCAACCAATGTTTTAGGAAATGCACTTGCAACCTCAGTTGTTGGTAAATGGGAAGGAAATGATGACACTGAATCTGCGTTAGAAAATTAATTGTTTTTCTAAGGGAAAACGATACCAGATAAACGAAAAAGAAAAGCTGTATTTTTATAGGAAATACAGCTTTTTTTTATTTTTAAGTGTATATTTGATAAAATTAGCCGATTGATGCCCCACATACGGATTATTTTATTTTTAGTACTCTTCCTGAATTGTTTCGGCTATTCGGCTGTTGCACAATCTGAACCCGTTTCTGAAGCCCGGATTAATAGATTAATTAAACAGGCCTGGAACGATTTCAAAGATTCTAATTTTGAAAAATCACTAATTACTTCCCGTGTAGCTTTAAATTATGCTACAGCAGCCAAGAATGATAATTTAATTGCCAAATCCTACAAAGTCATTGCAGGTAATTATAACGAATTATCAGAGATTGATAAAGCACTCTTCTTTTATAATAAAGGCTTGTACTACGCTAATAAAACTGAAAACGATTCTATAAAATATAGTCTTCACAATAATATTGGCAACATTTATTGTTTTGAAAAAAAACAATTTGATAAAGGAATCGATTATTACAAAAAGTCAATAGCTTATAGTTTAAAAACCAATAATACAGATCAAATTTATTTTACCAACGTAAATATTGCGTGGGCTTATTTTGATATTGGAAATTTTAATGCCGGATATCCATACTTAAAATTTGTTGGAAATCATGTTAAAAAATATGGAGACGCATCAACAGAAATAATTGTCTATATGCTGAACGGTATGTATTCCAGCTATATTAATGATGATAATGCAGCCAATGCCTACTTTTTGAAAGCAATAACGGCAGGTAAAAATAGTGACGAACAATCTGATTTATCGTATACGCATTTAGAATATTCTAAATTCTTAACTAAAATAAAGAATTACAAAGAAGCTTATAAACATCTTGTTAGGTTTAATGAAATTACCGCAGAACTTTACAATCAGGAAAAGCTGAAAAAAGCTTCTATTGCAGGTTTCAATTTAGAATTGGATGAATATAAAAGACAGATCGATAAAATTGAAAACGAAAAAACATCACAATCTCAAAGTCTTAAAAAATCCCGAATCATTGTAATATTGTTTATTTTGATTTCTCTAATTCTGCTTTTTTTAATTGTAACCTTAATTAAGAACATCGGATTTAAGAAAAAACACAATTTAGAGCTTCTGGAAGCCAAAGAAATTGCAGAGGAAGCCTCACTGCTTAAAACCCAGTTTATTTCGACTATAAGCCACGAATTGCGTACTCCGTTGTACGGTGTGGTTGGTATAACCAATATGCTTTTAGAAGAACATAAAGAATTATCTCAAAGCCAGCACTTAAGTGCTTTAAAATTCTCAGCAAGATATTTACTTTCATTGGTAAACGATATTCTTCAAATAAATAAAATTGAAGAAAATAAAGTTATACTAGAAAGCCTGACATTTAATGTTTCTGATGAAATTACCATGATTAAAAATTCACTTTCGTTTTTATCTCAAAAAAATAACAATAAAATCAATGTTGAAATAGACGATCATATACCAGAATATTTAATTGGAGACAAACTTCGTTTGGGGCAGATTTTGATGAACTTAGTCAGCAATGCCTTGAAATTTACCAAAGACGGAGAAGTTGATATTATCGTTAAGTTGGATAAAATTGAAGGTAAGTTGTATTATTTAGATTTTCTGATAAAAGATAATGGCGTTGGGATTGCCGCTGTAGATCAAAATAAAATCTTTGAAAAGTTTGTTCAGGTTGGACGAAAAGATGAAGATTATCAGGGAACAGGATTAGGGCTGAGTATTGTAAAACGATTATTAGGACTTTTTGGAAGTACCATTACGCTCGAAAGCGATTTGGGAGCAGGAACTTCTTTCTCGTTCTTAATTCCGTTTGAGCATGATCCTCAAAAAACAAAAAAAATAATTGAAGATATCGAAGTGGATTTAACATCAAGCGAAATTTATAAAATTCTTATTGTAGAAGATAATCTAATTAATCAGCTGGTTACGAAAAAAATTATCGAAAAAAATAATTTTGTCTGTAAGGTTGTTGATGACGGTTTTGGGGCACTTTCAATATTAGAAAAAGAAAGATTTGATCTTATTTTGATGGATATCAATATGCCTTTAATGAATGGTTTTGAAGCCACAAAACGAATCCGTTTATTAGGAATAAAAACGCCCATTGTGGCGCTGACGGCTTTTGATAAAGATGAAATTACAGATGAAGCGCTTTCGTCAGGGATGAATGATATTATCGTAAAACCTTTTGAGCCTGTAAAATTATTTAAGATTATAAATTACTTAATTATAGAAGCGAAAAACGCTGGTTGTTAATACCAGCGTTTTTTATTTTGTTTTGAAGCACTTGATTTTCTCGATTTGTGAGCACCGCCGCTTCTGTTTGAGTTTTTAGGTTTTTCTCCAGCTTCAGGACTTCCTGCATGCCATGGATAAGGATGATCTGTAATAATTTTTACATCTACTTTTATTAATTTCTTAATATCCTTCCAGTAAGGCTCTTCGTCTTTTCCGCAGAAAGAAATAGCAATACCTCCATTTCCTGCGCGTCCTGTACGTCCAATTCTATGTACATACGTTTCAGGAATATTAGGTAAATCAAAATTGATAACATAGGGTAATTGATCAATATCAATTCCTCTTGCTGCAATATCTGTCGCAACCAAAACACCTACTTCTTTATTTTTAAAAGCATCAAGGACACGTTGTCTGGCATTTTGTGATTTATCACCGTGAATAGCCTCAGCAGGAATATCTTTTTTGCGAAGTGCTTTTACAACATTATCTGCGCCGTGTTTGGTTCTTGAAAATACCAATACATTTGATAAATTTTCGTTTTTAATCAAATGATATAATAAGTTTCTTTTTTCTGTTTTGTCAACAAAATAAATACGCTGTTCTACATTTTCGGCAGTAGATGAAACCGGAGAAACTTCAACTTTTTCAGGATCTTGCAAAAACATTTCTGCCAGTTCGCGAATTGCAAGTGGCATTGTTGCAGAGAATAATAAAGTTTGTCTGTTTTTAGGTGTAAGTTTTACAATCTTTTTTACATCGTTTATAAAACCCATATCCAGCATCTGATCGGCTTCGTCCAAAACCAGTGTATGCAGATGATCTAAATCAAGAAAACCTTGTTTTTGTAAATCTAATAAACGTCCCGGAGTTGCTACCAAAACATCAACACCATTTTTTAATGCATCAACCTGAGGGTTTTGAGAAACTCCTCCAAAAATGGTTAATTGTGTTAAATTGGTATATTTAGAATAGGTGTCAAAACTCTGTCCAATCTGCACTGCTAATTCACGCGTAGGTGTTACAATCAGCGCGCGAATTTGTTTTGCTTTTTTTGACGAACCAACAATTCTATGTAATTGATGTATAATTGGAATTGCAAATGCCGCTGTTTTTCCCGTACCTGTCTGCGCACAGCCAATTAAATCCCTTCCGGCTAAAACAATCGGAATAGATTTTTCCTGAATAGGAGTGGGGTTTAGGTAGCCTTCTTCAAATACGGCTTTTTGTATACTTTTTGAGAGTGATAAATCTTCGAATAACATATCTTAGTAATTAAGAATTTTAGTTTTAAGTACTAAATTCTGTGCAAAGATAGGTTTATTCAGTCAATCGGCTGTTTGAATCTTGTATTATTTGGAAAATGTGTGGTTTTAAGCCGCCTGCTCTTCAAGCTAATTTCTCTTTTTCGTTATTTGCTTTAATAAAATCAGTTACTAAATAGCCAATTAATTTTCCAATTAAATTGTTATTTGGAGAATCGGCTAAATCTGGCGCGCCTTCACAAATATGTAAATAAGCAGCGTTTTTATGCTGTCCGAAAAATGAAATAAACTGTCGTAATTCTTCTACAGAAAAGCCGCTTATTGTCATGGCACTGCTGGCAATATTAGGAATAGCATCAAGATCAATTTCAATTCCAAAGGCATCCGTTTTTATAAATTCCAGAGCGAGAGCCATTTCGCGGGTAAAATCTTTTTCTTTGCGAATGTTCACGCTGTCATAAGTATTATAACGTACGCGGTCTTCCAATTTTTTAATAAGATCTAAAACGCTTTTTGAAGTATAATTTTCGTGAAGCCCAAAAATGAAATATTTTTTTAGAAAGCCTTCTTCATACGCATATGAAAATCCATTACCGCTGTGGCGCCCTTCGAGAATTCTAAAATCAGAATGGGCATCAAAATTTACAGCGTTTATTGGTTTTCCTTTGGCTAAAGCCGAACCTTTAATATTTCCGTAAGCATTATTATGTCCGCCTCCTATAATAATAGGAGTTTTTCCGGCTTTCATTATTGTAAAAATAATATGGGAAACTTCTTTATCTATTTTTTCTACCAGCTGACTTAGTTTTGAACGATCATCGATGTCGTTAAAATCTAATTTTTCGACATCACGCATTTCTTCAGAAACATCAAGCTGTCCTAAAACAATAATCTGGCTGCCTTTTGAAAAGCGGTTATGTTGAATGTTTGCAATACTTTTAATAGCGTTTTCCCACGCTGATGCTGTTCCAGGCCTTCCATAATTCGCACGCACACCAATGTCTTCCGGAATTCCCAAAAGGACATATTTCGCCTCAGATTCTTGTAAAAATTTGATTTTGTCAGCCTCTTTAGGCAGTACAATCATTTTTTCTCCGAACTTTATTTCACCACTACGATGATTTGTGACTTTTGCCAAATCATTGACAGTAAAAGGAATCAATTTCTCCATGAAAAAAATTTATTTTCCAAAAATAATATAATTGTAACAACTTACGTTATTAACATATATTAATTCTTAAATTTGTTATTAAAGAAAATTATTAAATATGGAAAACCCAAAGAACAACAACAATTCAAGTCTAAAAGCGGTAATAGCGGTTTTAGCAGTCCTACTGATTGGTAGCTTAGTGTATATTTTTAAATTATCTTCTGATACTGATGTAGTTAAGACAGAACTTACAACTACAATGACAGAAAAAGAATCTGTAATGAAAGATTTACAGGAATTGAAAGCAACTTATGATGCTGCAATTGCTGAAAACACATCAATGTCAGACGAATTAATTCAGGAAAGAGATAAAGTTGTCGCTTTGATGGATGATTTAAATAAATCAAAAGGTGATGTTTCTAAATACAGAGCTCAAGTTCAGGCAATGCAAGGTAAAATGAAAACTTTAGTTGCAGAGAATGATGAATTGAAAAAACAAAATGGTGCTTTAACAGTTCAGAGAGACAGTACAATTACTGTATTAGGAGAGTCTAAAAAATACAATGAAGTGCTTGTAGGGCAAAATGAAGAGCTTGCAAAAACAGTTGAAAGAGGTTCTAAACTATCGGTTTTGAACACTAAAACTTCTGCTTACAAATTGAAAAGCTCAGGAAAACAAATCGAAACAGATAAAGCAAGCCGTGCTGATATCTTAAAAGTAAGTTTTACTATTGCTGAAAACCAAATTGCTAAATCTGGAGATAAAACATATTATGTTCAGGTTATTGATGCAAAAAATAACGTTTTAGGCGAGAAAAAAACAGAAAGCTTTGGAGATAATTCTTTAACATACAGCTTTAAAACTACTGTAAAGTATGAAAATAAATCTGTAAATGTTTCTGAAGATCTTCCAGGAAAAGATTTCGCTAAAGGAACTTATTTTATCAATGTTTTTGATAATGACGAATTAGTTTCTAAAACTAGTTTCAGTTTGAGATAATTGTGCTAAAAAAGTAAATACCACTTTGATATTAAAGGTCTGTGATTTCACAGACCTTTTTTTATATAATAGGTTTAACGCAGAGTTTCCTGTAGTTTCAGCTGCGGTATATATTTCTTAGAAGACTTAAGAATTGTATTTTTGCAGTAGTTTCAATCACTGCGTTGAAATTATATCTGTTTATATGATTTCTCCTTCAATCAAAACATCTTCAATTAAATTGCTTCCAAAAGCATAAGGAATTTGGTAGTAAGATGAAATAGGTTTAGTTATGATTAAATTGGCCTTTTTGCCTTTTGTAATACTTCCATGAGTTTCTGAAAGTCCCATTGCATAAGCGCCGTTTATTGTTGCGGCATTTATAGCTTCTTCAGGAGTCATTTTCATTTTGATACAGGCTGTTGCAACAACAAAATTCATGTTTCCTGATGGAGTAGAACCAGGATTAAAATCAGTAGCCAGGGCTAAAGGTAATCCGGCTTTCATCATTTCGCGTGCCGGTGTGTACGGAATACCTAGGAAATAAGAACACGAAGGCAGGGCCACTGGCATGGTTTCGGTGTTTTTTAAAGCTTCAATATCTTCCGGGTTCATTATTTCGAGATGATCTACAGAAAGAGCGTTAAATTTAATTCCAGACTGAATTCCGCCAATAGAATTAAACTGGTTAACGTGAATTTTTGGCTTTAAGCCGAATTCAATTCCTGCCTGCATGATTTTTTCTGTTTCTTCAACTGAGAAATAACCGCTTTCGCAGAAAACATCTACATAATCTGCCAGTTTATTTTGAGCAATTTCCGGAAGCATTTTATTTATGATTTCGTCAATGTAACCTGCTTTATTTTCTTTGTAATGTGAGGGAAAAGCATGAGCACCCAAAAAAGTAGCTTTTATTGAAATAGGATAGTTTTCTGCTAGTTTTTTAATAACACGAAGCATTTTTAATTCGCCTTCAATAGTTAATCCGTAACCGGATTTTATTTCAACAGCTCCGGTTCCTAAATGCATAACTTCTTCAAGACGAAGCTTTGACTGTTCGTAAATTTCTTCTTCCGAAGTTTCGTTTAATTTTTTAGCTGAGTTTAAAATACCACCGCCGCGATTGGCAATTTCTTCATAAGTAAATCCGTTAATGCGGTCTACAAACTCCTGTTCGCGGTTTCCAGCGTATACAATATGCGTGTGGCTGTCACACCAAGCCGGAAGAACAACGCGGCCTGATGCATTTATAATTTTATCGGCTTTTATTTCAGGAAGGTTTTCCATTGCTCCAAAATCAGCAATAAGATTATCTTTTATTACTAAAAATGCGTTTTTAATTGTGGGAAGTTCTGCCATTTCAGCTCCTGAAACTTTAGAAATTGAAGTTTCGCGTACTTGAAGCAGTTCTTGTATGTTTTTTATTATTGTAACCATGATTGGGATTGTTATAAAACACAAATTTCACAAATTAACACGAACTAATCCGTGAAATCTGTGAAATTTGTGCTTTTATTATTTCGTGTTTTTTATTCAGAAACCGTTATTTCAAACATTTTGCTCCAGTTTTTACCTGTAACCAAAATAGTTTTGGTTTTAGGATTGTATGCAATTCCGTTTAAAACATCATCTGTTGTAATGTCGTTCATTGTTTTACGCAGATCTGAAAGGTTTAAAATTCCTTCAACAGCTCCGTTTTCAGGGTTTACAACCGCAATAGCATCTTTAAACCAAACATTGGTATAGATTTTTCCGTTAATCCATTCTAGTTCATTAATCGCTTTAATTTTTGAAGTTCCAGAATACACATTAATGTAGTCAATCATTTTTTGAGTATTTGGGTCTACTTTCCAGATTTTTTCGGTTCCGTCAGTTTGATAGATATATTTTCCGTCATTAGTCATTCCCCATCCTTCGATATCTTTTTCGTAATCAAAAGTTTTTTCAAGCTTTAATGTTTTAGCATCGTAAATAAAGCCTTTTTTGTTTTTATATGTTAACTGAAACAATTTGCCGTTAATAAACGTAATTCCTTCTCCAAAATATTGTTTGTCAAGATCGATTTGTTTAAAAATCTTTCCTGTTTTATAGTCGTATTTTTTTATAAACGAAGCGCCTTCTTGTCCGGTGCTTTCATATAAAGTATCATTGTAAAACTCAAAACCTTCTGTAAAGGATTTTTTATCATGTGGATATGTATTGACTACTTTATACTTTAATAGTTTAGGTTCTATATCTGAAACTAGTTCGATTCTTTTAGTAGCATCAGAAGAATCTCCGCCAAAATAAACAGTAGCTTTTAGATATTGATAACCTAATTTTTGATCTAATAATTCAAATCTAAAATCTTCAGCACCTTTTGTACTTCCAACACTTTGGTCGTTTATGAAGTAGGCAACGCTGTCAATTTCTTTCGATTTCGGGTTTAAAATTCCGATTGTAAGCGGTTCTTTTTGCGTAAAATGAGCCGGAAAAGCAGAATCATCGATAGTAAACAAAGAATTTTCACTTTTATTTTTATCTCCACATCCAATTAATGTGATTTCTAATAAAATGACAGCTAGGAAGTTATGTTTTTTCATAGTTAAAAATTTGAATAAGCCAATATACGATGATATTTTTATAGCAGCAAAGCTCTTGCAAAAATATAAAAAGATTGTATATTTGCACCGGCAAGTCCTACACGACCAGCTCCTGCAGACTCCCCCAGGATGGGAACATAGCAAGGGTACGTGGTTGAGCGGTGCGATGTAGGTCGCTTGCCACTTTTTATTTTTTAGAATTTGTATAAAAGTAGTCTTCCTTCGGGAGGATTTTTTTATTTTTGGACCTTTCGAAAGTTAGAAGTTATATGTGAGAAGTTAGAAGTTTTTCTTTTTCGCATTAATTCTACTCATAGATAATCACATTTAACTTATAATATTTAACATCTAACCAGCAAATGAGTAAAGTTGTTTTAATTACCGGAGGATCATCGGGGATTGGAAAATCTATTGGTGAATTTTTGCATAAAAAAGGTTTTGTCGTATACGGAACGAGCCGAAATCCTGAAAAAGTCCTGAATTCAATATTTCCTCTTGTAGCTTTAGATGTTCGAAATACTGATTCGATTAAATTAGCTGTCAGTAAAATTATCGAAACTTCTGGCAGACTGGATATTGTAATTAACAATGCCGGAGTTGGAATCACAGGACCTTTGGAAGAAATTCCGATGGAGGAAATCAAAAACAATTTTGAAACGAACTTTTTTGGTCCAATTGAAGTTATGAAAGCCGTTTTACCACAAATGCGTGAACAAAAAGCGGGTTTGATTATTAATATTACTTCAATTGCTGCTTATATGGGACTGCCTTATCGCAGTGTTTATTCAGCATCAAAAGGAGCTTTGGAGTTGATTACTGAGGCTTTAAGAATGGAAGTTAAGCAGTTTGGAGTTGAAATTACAAACGTGGCTCCGGGCGATTTTGCTACTAATATTGCTTCCGGACGTTATCATGCGCCTGTTGTAAAAGGTTCTGCTTATGAAAAAGTATATGGCGATACACTTGCGACAATGAATGAACATGTTGATGCGGGAAGTAATCCGAATGAAATGGCAGAAGCGATTTTTAAAATCATTCAAAAAGAAAAACCAAAAGTACATTATAAAGTAGGCGTGTTTATGCAGAAATTTTCAATTGTTTTGAAACGTGCACTTCCAGATAAGGTTTACGAAAAAATGCTTATGAATCATTATAAATTATAGGATTATGGATAAGATTATAGAATTTTTGCCTACTATTTTTATTGTTTTAGTTTTTCTGGTTATTTGGTTTGTGCTTCGCAGAATTTTAAGTTCTTTGAGTGATAAGATTAATAATTCTGAAGTTTATAAAGAAGAAACCTTAAAAGTTCTGGAAGAAATTAGGGATGAATTGAAAGAATTAAATAAAAACAATTCTTCTAAGCAATTTTAAGTTGTAATTTTGCAGCTGAGTTTGCGTGAGGGATAGAGTCGTTATCCTTTTGTGAATAGAAACGGAACAAAAGATATAGCCGAAAGCCCGACCCTTGCGGTCACGCCCAAAAAATAAATCAACACAATTTAAATATAATAGATTATGAAATTTTTTATTGATACAGCTAATTTAGCTCAAATTAAAGAAGCACAAGCTTTAGGTGTTTTAGATGGTGTAACAACTAATCCGTCGTTAATGGCGAAAGAAGGTATTACCGGAAAAAACAATATACTTAAGCATTATGTTGACATTTGCAACCTTGTAGAGGGTGATGTAAGTGCTGAAGTAAACGCTCTTGATTATGACGGGATGATTAAAGAAGGTGAGGAGCTGGCTGAATTACATGAACAAATCGTTGTAAAACTGCCTATGACTAAAGAAGGTGTTATGGCTGCGAAATATTTTTCTGATAAAGGAATTAAAACTAACGTAACTCTTGTTTTCTCTGTAGGACAAGCTCTATTGGCTGCTAAAGCCGGGGCTACTTTTGTTTCTCCGTTTGTTGGTCGTTTAGATGATATTTCTACTGACGGTTTAAACCTGATTCAGGAAATTAGAGAGGTTTATGATAACTACGGTTATGAAACTCAAATTTTAGCGGCTTCTGTGCGTCACACAATGCACATCGTAAACTGTGCTAAAATTGGTGCAGATGTTATGACTGGACCGCTTTCTGCAATTTATGGATTGTTGAAACATCCTTTAACTGATATTGGTTTAGCTCAATTCGTTGCTGACTTCGAAAAAGGAAATAAGTAATCCTTAGATAGTTATAAAATTAAAATCGCCTTTTTTCTAACGAGAAAAGGCGATTTTTTTTACTTTTATATGAAGCTTAAATAATTGAATATGAAAGTTATAGTAATTATTTTGTCTTTTTTTGCTTTAAATGTGTCGATATATGCACAAACAGCAAAAGTGCTTAAAAGTGTAAATGATGCGGGAGATGTGGCAACATTTGAATTGGATTGTTCTGTGAAGTTTCAGACTTTGGCAAAGGGACTTCGGTATAACATTACCCGGCACGAATTTAAAGGGCCTGAAATGAAGAATTCTTATCGCCTGCTTTTGGTTATGGATGGATTTTATTCGAAAACTTTAAATAAGGAAATGACTATTTCTGCGGTTTTAAGCGATGGAACTATTATAGAAGCCAGAAAGATTATTGAAGATGACGGCTTTTTTGACGGAGCTTGTACTTTAAGAATAAAAGACCCAAAAGCACTTTTACAAGCCAATATAGACAAAGTTATTGTTCATGCTGACAAAGATGTTGTTTATTCAATTTCGGTACAGAATAAAGCGATTTTTAAAAAGAATTTGAATAATATTATTAATGCTAAATAAAGGACTGAGTTTTTAAGATGGTAAGCTTCTAAGTTTTTGTTTTGTGAATAAAAAAAATCCAAATTCCTGTTTATGGGAATTTGGATTTTTTTTATATTGATGTTTCTAAGTTTTTTAGTGTCCGCCACCTTCGCTTTCAACGTGGCTGATTCCTTGTTTTTTCAAAATTTTAGGGCAGTAGAAACCGTAGAATGCTAAATAAGCAAAACCAATAAGTGGCACTACATAAGAGAAATGTGTCCATGTAATTCCAAAAATCCCTTCAGGTTTACTAAGATCAAGATCACAGATGCTTCCTTGTACTAAAGGAATAACTCCACCTCCTAAAATCATCATGATCAAGAATGAAGATGCTTTTCCTGTGTTTTTTCCTAAACCTGCGATCGCTAAATCGAAGATAGAAGGCCACATGATAGACAAGAATAATCCGCCTGAGATAAAGAAGAATTTAGCAATTGAGGGATCTGGCCAAACTAATCCGGCAATCATCATGGTGATTCCTGAAAGTCCGAAAAGCATTAATGTTTTTCCGGCATTTTTTCCTCCTACAAAACTTACTCCAATGAATACTAAAATCCAGATTGGGTAGATGTAGAATGAAGAAACGTCGTGTGCAGCAAAAATGTTAGCTCCAATAATTACTCCAAAAGCAATAGCCGGAACGATAAATTTTAAAGCAGTATTAACCAGGTTTGAAGTGTTGAAAACGTTAACACCACCATTCCAGCGTCCAATCATTAAACTTCCCCAGTAAAGGGCGATAAATGGTGCAATGGCATCTTCTAATACATTTCCAAACTCTGCTGTATGCAATAAAGCAGGTAAATTACTAATGATTGTTACTTCAGTTCCAACATAAATAAAGATTCCTAACATTCCTAAATACAATTGTGGGTAATCAAGAATGTTGAATTTTTCGTGAACTGTTTTAACCACTTCTTCCTCTTTTTCAGGATCTTCAATTTTAGAGAAGTTCATGAAAATAGCTACTGCGATAAAAGCAAGTCCAAGGATGATGAAAGGTAATTTGATATCTTCTAAAGAAAGTGATGTGTTTTTATTATCTCCCATTCCAAATAAAGCGATACCTAGTAAGATAGCACCAATAGTTGTTCCGAATGAGTTGATACCTCCTGCTAATGTTAAACGGTGAGCTCCAGTGTTTGGGCTTCCCATTTTAATAGCTAAAGGATTTGCTACAATTTGCTGAATTGAAAAACCTAAACCAACAGTAAACAAAGCGGTTAAGAAGAAAGGGAAACTTTCCATCGTTGCAGCCGGAACGAATAAAAATGATCCAACAGCAGAAAGAAGTAAACCAGCCGAAAGTGTTTTCTTGTAACCGAATTTTTGCAGAACATCTAATTTTAAAGAAACTAAAAAGAAGATTATTGAACCTACAAAATATGCAGCATAAAATGCCCAAGCAACTAGTTGTGACTGTACTTGAGATAAAGTAAATACTTTTTTGAATACTGGAATCAGGATGTCATTGGCAGAACCAACAAAACCCCAAAAGAAGAAGACGATTATCAATGAGATAAACTGTCCCCATTTGGTTTGAACATTTTCTGAACTCATAATTGTAATAAGGTTAATTTTTTAATAAATTGTTTTTTGAAGACCGTAAATATATTTGTTACGTAAGTCAAAAAAAAATTATTGATTGAAAATAATGTTAAATTTAAACCAACTACCTTATTTATTCAACAATGTGTTAATTTATTGAGAGTTAGAAATGTTAAAGTTTTATTCGAGAATTCTGTTTTTGACGTCTTTACTGTAATTTCTTCCAATAGGAATGGTGTAAGACTGTATTTGAATGCGGTTTCCTTCTATAGATTTTACTTTATTCAGTGCAATTACATAGGATTTATGGATGCGGAGGAAGCGATCTGCCGGCAATTCTTCGGATAAAGAGGTCAAGGATTTATGGGTAATGTAGGTTTTATCAGGCGTTACAACTTTGATATATTCTTTCATTCCTTCGATAAAAAGAATTTCTTCAATATTAATTTTCATCATTTTTTTATCGACTTTAATAAAAATATGAGAATCGCCTTTTGTGGTATCGATTTTAATATTGTTTTTTAAATTGTATTCGGTTGTAATTTTATTGATGCATTTTATGAATCTTGGCAGCGGAATAGGTTTTACTAAATAATCCAGTACATCAAGATCGTAACTTTCGGCAGCAAATTCCCTAAACGCGGTTGTAATAATAACTTTTGTTTTGTTTTCTATTAAGCTTATTAATTCAAAACCGGTCATCATAGGCATATTGATGTCTAAAAAAACAGCATCGACAGAAGTATTGTTTATAAAATCCAGTGCTTCCAGCGAGTTATTAAATGTCCCGATAACTTCAAAATCTGTAAAATTGTTAAAATAATTTTGCAGCACTTTTATTGCTAAAGGCTCATCATCAATCAATACACATTTAATCTTCATTCTGAATAGGTATTTGCAAACGTATTATATAGTAATTAAGTTTTGTTTTGTCTTTTAAGCTAAAATGATTCTTGTAGATTAATTTCAGCCTCTTCTTTGTATTTACTAAACCAATGCCGCCTTTAGATTTAAGATTTTGTGAAATTACAAAATTATTTAAGATTTCAAAGTCTAACATTTTGTTGTTGGTAACTTTACAATTGATTTTAATTTTTAAATTATTGTTGTTAATTCCGCCATGTTTAAAGGCATTTTCAACCAGAGAAATAAAGATTAACGGCGGTACAACAATATCCTCAATATTCGATTCTAAGTTGATGGTAACTTCTACATTTTCAAAGCGTAACTTTTCAATTTCTATATAATTCTGAATGTAATCAATCTCTTTGATGAGAGGCACAAACTTGGTTCCTTTTACATCATATAAAACATATTCCATCAAATTTGAAAGTTTGATGATTACATCCGGTACTTTATCTGAAGACTCTAATGATAAAGCATATAGATTATTTAATGTATTGAAAAAGAAATGCGGCTGGATTTGGTTTTCGAGATATTTGAGCTTGATTTTAAATTGATTTTCTCTCAAAGATCGGTTTCGTTCTCTTTCTCTAAGCCAGGTTAAAGTTAGATAAACAGATGATGCCATTGCTAACACATACAATTCTCCAATACAGACCGCTAAAATATGATTAATGTCAAAAGGATGATATTCTCGGTTGGCTTCCGGCCAGATATTTTCAGATATGATATAATAGGTTAAAACAGTCTTTAATAAATAAATCCCAAAAAGACTTGTAACTAAGGCTAAAGCGTAGGTAATATATTTTTGTTTTAGAACATATTTTGGCACTAAAATAAAAAGGTTGAAATAAACCAAAGGAATGTGCAGTGAAAATTCAATTAAATTCGATTTGAAGGAATAAGGATAGTCATTAAAATAAGCTCCCCATCTTAAAAAGTTGAGTGTGAAATAACTTCCCCAAAACCAAATGTGATTTTTAAGCTTTATATCGAATTTTAGTTTTTGGATTTCGTTCAACTTTTTTTTAACGTTTTATTATTGATTGTAAGGTTTTGTAATGAATGTGCAACTTTACACAATTACTGGCTAAATCACAATTCTTTTGAAAATTTTTTTGTAAAAAAAGCTTATTAATATTTTATTTAAATAGAATAACGATTTCGTAAAACATAATGTTGAATGTTTTACGTCGTTTGTTTAAAAAATAGAACCGTTTGTATAAATAATTTTTTTTAACAGTATCTTAACAATAATTTTATCTGCAACTAATCAAAACCATGATAAAAATGAAACAAATTATGTTAGCCCTTATGATTGTATTTACAGCGCAGGTTTCACTTGCACAAGTAAAGACAATCAAAGGTTTGGTAAGCGATCAAAATGGATTGCCGCTGCCGGGAGTAAGTATTATTATTCAAGGTACAAAAACGGCAAGTCAAAGTGATTACGATGGTAAGTATACGATTCAGGCATCTGCAGGAGATGTTTTGGCATTTTCGTATATCGGAATTAAAACTAAAACGGTAACAGTAGGAGGGGCAGCAACAATTGATGTTGTATTGAACCCGGATACACAAAACTTAAATGAAGTTGTGGTTACGGCGTTAGGGATTAAGAGACAGAAAAAAGAACTGGGTTATGCCGTTCAGGATGTAAAAGGTGATCAGTTAAGCAAAGTAATCACTACTAATGTAGCCAGTGCGCTTTCCGGAAGAGTTGCGGGTGTCGATGTTTCTATTCCGGCAACTGGGGTTGGAGGAAGTTCAAGAGTTATTATTAGAGGTATTTCCAGTATAGGCGAGAGTAACCAGCCGCTTTATATTGTAGATGGAGTTCCAATTGATAACTCAGGTTTGAATAACGATAGTGCCGCAGCCAGTAAATGGTTTGATGGAAGAGACAGTGGAGACGGAATTTCCAGTATCAATCCAAATAACATAGAAAGTCTAACGGTATTAAAAGGAGCCGCTGCATCAGCCTTATATGGTTCCAGAGCGTTAAATGGTGTTATATTAATTACAACTAAAAAAGGAAGCAAAGGAAAACTGCAAGTTGAACTTACCAGCGGTGTTAGTTTTGACAGAGTAAATGCCAAATATGATGATTTTCAATCTGATTATGGTACAGGAAGCCGTGGAACTTTACCAGATCCTGCAAAAGCACCAGATGAATTATATGGATATACGACAAGTTCTTGGGGGCCTAAATTTTCTGAAGCAGTAGGACAGCAGGTTAAAATTTTTGATGGTTCTATGAGACCTTATGCTAAAGTTGATAATAACATTCAGGGATTTTTTAAGACTGGAGTTACAACCACCAACGGAATTGCACTTTCTGGAGGTAGTGAAAATGCCTACGTTCGTTTTGGTTATAATAATCTGAAAAATGACGATGTTATTCCGGGATCTGGTTTAGAAAGAAATGATGCCAGTTTAAATGCTACTTTAAAATCGGACAAATTTACTTTGGATGCTAACGTAAATTATATGGTTGAAAATACGGAAAACAGACCTGGTTTAGGAGATTCTCCAAACAATGTTGGATATTCTTTAACTGGTCTGGCACCAAATATTGATCAGGCCTGGCTGAAAAATTACGGAAATCCGGAAACAGGAGAAGTTTATAAATGGAATAATAATATTTATCAGCTAAATCCTTATTTTACAGTAGATGCAAATCATAATTCATCTAAGAAAAACCGTTTTATGGGTAACGTTGCCGGAACTTATCAGTTTAAAAAATGGGTTGGATTAACTTTTAGAACTGGTTTAGATACTTATGTTTTTAGTTCTAAGGATTTTATGGCTCCAGGCGGTACATGGCCGGCAAGAGAGACTGGATATCTTGGTTTAGAAGATATTACGGTTTCTGAAATGAATACAGATATCATTGCTAATTTTAGCGAAATTAAACTGGCTGAGGATTTTACATTGTCAGGAATTTTAGGAACCAGCAGAAGAGATTTTAGAAGAATGCAAAACTCTAGTTTCGGAACAAATATTATTGAACCCGGGACTGAATATATCAGTAATTTTTCTAATCAAACGATAAATGCACCATCAGAAACTAAAACAAGAACCAATTCTGTTTACGGATCTGCTAAATTTGATTATAAAGGCTATTTGTATGCTGAATTTACAGGAAGAAATGACTGGTTCAGTGTTATTAATAAAGATGCTTTTTATCCGGGCGCTTCATTAGGTTTTGTTTTCTCTGATGCATTTGGTATCAAAAGTGATGCTTTTTCTTATGGAAAATTAAGAGCTTCCTGGGCAAAAGTTTCCAATGCACCCGGAGCTTATAAAAACGCATTAAACTATACAACTTATTCGGCCTATGACGGACAAAGTGTTGTGAATATTAAGAATACAGCCGCACCAAATGCTAATTTAACGTATCAGACGAAAAAAGGAATCGAGTTTGGTTTGGAAACTTCTTTCTTTAAAAACAGGTTAAGAGCAGATATTACAGTTTATCGTGAAGATACTTCAGATCAGACACTTGATTTAGCATCATCTGCAACGTCGGGATATGAATTTCTTTCGGTAAATGCAGGAGAATTGCGTAATGAAGGTATTGAAATATTTTTATCGGGCACACCAATAAAAACCAAAGATTTTGAATGGGGAATTGACTTAAACTTTTCTAAAAATAAAAACTCAATTCTTTCTTTACATCCAGACATTAACACTTACACTATTTCTGAAGCTCGTTGGGCAAATGCAGCAATTGTGGCACAAGTTGGCGGACAATACGGAACTATTATTGGAAAAGATTTTCAAAAAACACCTTCAGGAGAAATGATTGTTGATGCAAACGGACTTCCATTATACACTGATACTAAAGTTGCTTTAGGAAAAGGTCTTCCGGATTGGGCAGCTGGTTTAACCAATAGATTTTCATACAAAGGGATTACACTTCAATTTTTATTGGATATGAAATTTGGTATGGATGTATATTCTATGACGAATGCGGTTGCGGCAGGAAAAGGACTTTTGGATATTACAACAGAAGGACGTGATGCTTATAACGCGGCAAGAGCACAAGCTGCAGCAAATGACCCTAATTTTAATCCATCGACTTATGTTGCTACAGCAGGTTATGTAGCAAATGGAGTGGTAAATACTGGAACTGCTGATAATCCGGTTTATGTTAAAAATACAAAACCTGTAGATCCTCAGGCTTATTGGGGAAGTGTTTTTGATAACACTCCTGCACCTTTTATTTATGATGCTTCTTACGTTAAATTAAGAGAAGTAAGTTTAGGATATACTATACCAAAAAGTGTTTTTAACGGAGCAAAAATTAATTCAATTTATATTTCTGCTTTTGCAAGAAATTTGTTGACATTTAATAAAGATCTGCCAAACATTGATCCGGAATCAATGTACACTTCGGGTAACGGACAAGGATTTGAGTATGGCTCATTACCATCAAGAAGATCGTATGGTTTTAATATTAAAGTTACATTCTAAATAGTAAATTATGAAAATTAAGTATATAATAATAGCCTTAGCTGCAGTATTTACCACGGCAGGCTGTACAGAAAACTTTGACGAACTGATGAAAGACCCGGTTGCGTTATCACCAAACCCGGCTGGTCAGCTTACATTTACTCAGTTGTGTATGTCAGGGAACGGATTTTATCAGCACAGAACTAATTTAATATACTCTGGAGGTTTTGTACAACATTATTCTGGTTCATGGGCTGTAACCGAATATGGGGGTAAATTCAAGAAAAACGATGAATATGCAACTGCACTATGGAGAAGTGTTTATTCTAACGAAATGAAAAGTGTTGTAGATATTTTGGATAAAACCAAAAGTGACCCGGCGGCTTCAAATATAAATGCTGTAGCTAAAATTATGAAAGTAATGATTGCACAGCGATTAACAGATATTTATGGTGATGTCCCTTATTCAGAGGCTGGTTTAGGATTTTCTACAGGAATTGTAACGCCAAAGTATGATAAACAGCAAGATATTTACAATTCATTTTTTGCAGAACTGCAAGAAGCTTTTGTTCAGTTAAATGCTGGAGGAGGTTCGGTAAAAGGAGACTTGTTTTATGATGGAGATATCACAAAGTGGAAAAAACTTGCTAATACATTACGTTTGCGTCTGGCAATGAGAATTTCTGAAGTTAGTCCGGCAGAAGCTGAAAAGCAGGCAAAACTTGCTTTTCAAAATGGTGTTTTTGAAAGCAATGCTGACAACTGCATTATGCGTCATTTGAATTTTCCTTTTAATGATGATCCTGCTAAGCTTGATTTTAGAGGAAATGGATTGTCTTATGGTTTTATTTCAGATCAGCAAGGAGATCATTTTAGTTCTTTGTTAATTAATTATTTAAGAGATAATGGTGATCCAAGGTTACCAATGCTGGCGACACAAAAAAAAGTAAGTTCATCTGGGGGAGCGCCAAAACCTGGGGAAAGTTTATACGAAGGAGTTGTACCTGGAAGTTTTATATGGGAGGTTACAGGTGGAGGATCTGAATCAATATCCGATATTCAGCCTTACTATCAGCAGTTAACAACTCCATTTTTACATGTGAGTTATTCTGAATCGCAATTGTTATTAGCAGAGGCAGCTTACAGAGGCTGGGTTTCGGGTGAGGCAGCAGACTACTATAAAAAAGGAGTTGAAGCAGGTGTAAAACAATTAGAAATCTATGGAGCACCTGCTGCAAGTCAGACAAGTATCAATACATATTTGGCAGCAAAACCTTTAGTTGCGGGAACACAAAAAGAACAAATAGGAACACAGCTTTGGGTTACTTATTTATTCAATAGTATCGAAGCGTATTCAAACTGGAGAAGAACAGGATATCCTCATTTAGTGCCTATAACAAGCCCGGAATCTCAAACAGGAGGAGTTACACCTACACGTTTGTATTATCCAAATGACGAGATGCAGAAAAATGAGAAAAACTATTTAGAAGCTGTAGAAAGATTAGGAGGTAAAAACGACTGGACAGGTAAAGTTTGGTGGGATGTAAATTAGTAAAATTCCAAAATATAAAGTCATGCCTGATAAGGTATTATTTTCATTCTAATTAAAAATTAAAAACACTAAAGTTTAAATTCAAAATTATGATAAAAAATAAAGCCTTATTAGGCATCCTTTTTTTTATATGTTCGCTTACGGCGTACAGTTGTTCATCTGATAAAGAACTAAATTTAGAAAATTCAAAAAAGAAAACAGCACGAGTTGTGGGGTATTTATCTGCTGATAGTTTTGACAAAATACAATCCATACAGTTTTGTAAACTTACACACTTGAATATTGCATTTGCCAATCCTGATAAAACCGGAAATCTGGTTTTTAGTGGTGATATCGATGCGGTAACGAAATATGTAAAATCGGTTAACCCAAATATTGTTATAAGTATTTCGCTCGCTGGCGGCGTCATTTCTGAAGAACAAGCTGCAAATTGGTCTTTGTTGATTGATAAACCAGAAAACCGGCCGGCGTTTATTCAGAACATTCTAAAATTTGTAAGCGATCATAATTTAGACGGCGTTGATGTAGATCTTGAATGGGATGCTGTAACATCCGGATACAGCGGTTTTGTCGTTGAATTAAAAAAAGAACTGGCAAGTAAAAAAAAACTGCTTACAGCTGCACTTCCAAACAATACCCGATTTGTGAATATAAATTCAGAAGCATTAAATGCTTTCGATTTTATAAATATAATGGCGTATGACAGTACCGGGCCGTGGAGTCCAAATAAAGTGGAACAGCACAGTTCGTTTGAATTTGCAAAAGAAGGAATTGAATTTTGGAAGAAACAAAATGTTCCAAGTCATAAACTGACACTCGGCGTACCTTTTTATGGTTATAATTTTACTGATGCAGTAGTAACCAGTTCTACTTTTGGTGAAATAGTACAGACAGGAACGCAGTTTGCCGATCAGGATGAAATAGGTAAAATTTATTACAACGGCCGACCAACTATTTCGAAAAAAGTAGAATATGCAGCACAAAATACAGGCGGCATAATGATTTGGGAATTGGCTCAGGATTCTTTTGGAGAGTATTCACTTTTAGAGATCATTCATAAAAAATATACAGATTTAAAATACAAGAATTCAGGTATGTGCAATAATTAATTGTACTTCTTATATCTTTTTTTATTAATAAGTTTTTCGCTTCTTTTTATTCAATTTGATTAGAAAGAAGCATTACTTTTTTTATAAATATCAGATTTATAGATTGTTATTGATTTTGAATATATTTTAGTAAAATTTAAGTTTTTAAGAATATAATTGTTGTAAATGGGAATAATTCTGCTTTTTATAGAAATGAAAACGTTTTCGGGTAACGGATTGTTGATTAATTTATGTCGTTGGTTTAAACTTTATAGTAGTTTGTATAAATTATTTTTTTTAACAATCCCTTAAGAATAATTTTACATCATAACTAACAAAATAAATTAACATGAAAAAAATTTTCTTAATCTTTATGATTGTTTTTACTACGCAGGTTTCGCTTGCTCAGGTAAAAAATGTTAAAGGTGTGATTACAGATTCTGACGGGATGCCATTACCAGGTGCATCTGTTGCTGTGCAAGGAGGTCAAAAAGGCGCTACTACCGATTTTGACGGATTGTACTCAATCGAGGTTCAAAAAGGACAGACACTAGTTTTTAGCTATGTAGGTCTTGAAACACAAAACATAGTTGTAGGAGATGCTGCTACAGTTAATGTTAAAATGGTACAAGCGGCATCTAATTCTTTAAATGAGGTTGTGGTTACTTCACTAGGTATAAAAAGAGCTAAGAAATCGGTTACTTATGCTACTCAGGAATTAAAAGCAGAAGAACTAACAAGAGTTAGAGATGTTAACGTTATTAATACTATTGCAGGAAAAATAGCCGGTGTGGCTGTGACCAAAAGTTCTTCTGGTACAGGTGGTTCTACTAAAGTAGTTATTCGAGGTAATTCTTCTTTTACAAATAATCAGCCTTTGTATGTTATTGATGGTATTCCGTTATATAATGCAGGATCAGGTCAGCCTAATGGAACTTTTGGGGATTTAGCTGGTGGTAACAGAGATGGAGGAGATGTAGTATCACTGATTAATCCAGATGATTATGAAGGCATGACTGTTCTTAAAGGTGCTGGAGCTTCTGTTTTGTATGGTAGTCAAGGAGCAAATGGGGTAATTTTGCTTACTTCTAAAAAAGGAAAAGTAGGAGCAGAGACTTTCAATGTAGGATCTGTTACGACTTTTGATACGGCAGCTTATTTACCAAAATTTCAATCAGATTATACTTCTGATCCAGGAAGCCAATTATCTTGGGGTGCTAAACAGAAAGTAAAAGATGATGTTAAAGATTTTTTTGAAACTGGAGTTACACAAATAACTTCGTTAGCTTTTTCGAAAGCTACAGAAGGATCATCGACGAGTTTGACTTATGCAAATACAGATGCTTCGGGAATCATTCCAAATAATCATTTAAAGAAAAATAACTTTGGTGTTCGTCAATCAGGAAAATTTTTCAAGGATAAATTAAATGTTGCCGCTACAGGTAATTATACTACTCAAACAATTGATAACAGACCTACAAATGGTTTGTACTTTAATCCAATAAACAGTGTTTACTCTCATCCTAGAGCATATACTTTAAATGATTTAAAAACTTTTGAAGTATTTGATCCGGTAAAAAATATGATGGTTCAAAACTATCCTGGTGTTAAGATTGATGATAGTAATGAGAATCCTTATTGGCTTATAAATAGAGAAAAAACAGTAGATACAAACAACTTTTTTAATGGTTCTATAGCTTTAGATTACAAAGTTGCGGAGTGGTTTCATTTAACATCTAGATATAGTTATAATAGAAGTGAAAGTAATTTCCAAAAAAGAATGTATGCATCAACTGCCGAAGCTTTGGCTCATCCAACAGGCAGGTATATTAATGCTAGCTTAATTGGAACCCAAAATTATGCTGATTTAATTGGTTTAATCAATACTGATTTTTCAGATAAATTTTCTTTTAATGCTACAATTGGAGCAAGTATCAATAATTCTAGAACGACTGGTCTTACTATAGATTCAGGAATTGGTGGAGGTTTAAATTATGATAACATTTTTACTTTAGGAAATTTTGTTAATAATAATGGAAACGTTCAGACTGGTTCACAAAGAGAAGTACAATCAATATTTGCGGCTACTACTTTTGGATATAAAAATTATTTATACTTAGATGTTGCAGCTAGAAATGACTGGTCTTCCACATTGGTGAATACTGATAATCCTAGTTTCTTTTATCCTTCTGTAGGTATTTCGGCTATTTTAAGTGAAATGACAGCAATGCCAGAGTGGGTGAGTTACGGAA
Organism: Flavobacterium sp. HSC-32F16; assembly: GCF_024171645.1. Lineage (GTDB taxonomy): Bacteria > Bacteroidota > Bacteroidia > Flavobacteriales > Flavobacteriaceae > Flavobacterium. Next base: position 185,056 of record NZ_JALKAC010000009.1, read on the forward strand.
AGGTACGTGCTACTTATGCACAAGTAGGTAATGATATTGCCGCTTTTATTACTAGTCCAACGTCTACTATTGTAGCAGGAAGTATAGTAAATCCTCCAGTAGGACCAAAACCAGGCACAACGTTAAAACCAGAACTTAAGTCTGAGATTGAATTAGGTACAGAGTGGAGAATGTTTAACAATAGATTTGGTTTTGAATTTTCGTACTATAATTCAGAAACTAAAAATCAATATATTCAAGTTCCTGCACCTTCAACAAATCCATTTGGTTATACTAATTATGCTATTAATGCTGGTAGTATCACTAATAGAGGTTTTGAAGTGGTAGCTAATGCTGGTATAATTAAAGGTGAAAAGTTTTCTTGGGACTCAAGTCTTAACTTTTCTACTAACAAAAGCAAGGTAAATGATATCCCCGCAGAAACTCCACAAGGAAGAATTATTCTAACAGATCCAGGATCTAATAGTTATAGATATTCACTAATTGAAGGTAGACCATTTGGAGTTATTGAAGGAAAAAATATCTTAAAAGACGCTCAAGGAAGAATATTGCTTGATGAAAATGGAAAAATACAAAAAACAGATTGGGAAGAAATTGGAAGTGCAAACCCAGACTTCATGTTAGGCTGGTCTAATACATTTAAAATTGGAGCTTTTACTGCGAGTATTTTATTAGATGGACGTTTTGGAGGTGAAGTTTTAAGTTTAACAGAAGCAATTAACGATGCAAATGGTGTTTCTAAAAGATCAGGCGATGCACGAAACGCTGGTGGTGTGCCAATTAATGCAGTATTACCTAACGGTACAGCTGTAACTACAATGAGTGCATATGATTACTATAATGGTATTGGTGGTCGAAATGGTGCATCTGGAGAGTATGCATATGATGCGACTAATGTTAGTGTAAGAGAGATTTCGATAGGATATACTTTTAACAAAAAAGCTATTCCATTTGTACAATCAGCAAGTTTGTCATTAATAGCAAGAAATTTATTCTTTATTTATAAAGATGCTCCTTTTGATCCGAATATTGCTTTAAGTACTGGAGAAGGTTTACAAGGTGTTGATGTATTTGGTTTACCATCAACAAGAAGTATCGGTCTTAATTTAAACATAACTTTCTAATCTAAAAGAAATCATGATATCAAATAAAATAAAAAAAACAGCAATATGCCTTTCCTTACTAGCGGCATTTAGCTGTACAGATAACTTTGAGGAAATTAATACAAACCCAGTTGGGGCAGGTACCTCAGATTTAGAGCAAAACTTTAATAATATTAAAAGTTTGTTTAAGCCAAGTTTTAACAGAATGTACATTTGTGATGTAACCTGGCAGTATCAAATACAACAGAGTTTACAAGCAGATGGATGGTCTGGATATATGATCACTCCAAACCCTTTTAAATATGTTGAAATAAACAATAACTACGTATTAAATGAAGGATGGAATACTTATGCTTGGGATGATGCGTATGTTAATATTATTGCGAATCTTTATAAGGTTGAGCAAAGAGCAAAAGGTAAATATGATAATTTCTATTCGTGGTCTTTAATTATTAAAGCTGTTGCAATGCAAAGAATTACAGATATGTATGGCCCGGCTGTAATGTCAAGTTACGGATCAGATGGACCTGCGGTTTATGACTCACAGCAAGAGATTTATACTCAAATGTTTAAAGATTTAGATTTTGCAGTAAATGATTTAACAGCTAGAATTACTGCAGGAGAGGCATCGGTTTTTGAAGGAACTGATTTGTCTTCTTATAACGGAAAATATGCACAATGGGTTAAATATGCAAACTCTATGCGTTTAAGACTAGCAATGCGTATCTCTAAAGTTGACCCTGCACTGGCAAAAACGGAAGCAGAGAAAGCAGTGAATCATCCATTAGGAGTTATGGTTACAAATGACGATGTTATGAAGATAAAATCTCCTGTAGATCTTAATGTTATCGATCAAATGAGCCATTCTTGGGCAGGTTTATTTATGGGCGCAGATATGGAGTCTATTTTAGGAGGTTATGAAGATCCTAGAATTTCTAAATATTGGGAAACATCTGCAATTTCTCCAGGTGAATATAAAGGAGTTAGGACAGGTATTGTATATCCTACTGCAACAACATATGCCGCATTTTCGCAAACAGGTCCAAGAACAAAAACTGGAGAAATTACTTGGATGTCTACTGCTGAAGTATATTTCTTAAGAGCAGAAGGTGCATTAAGAGGATGGAATATGGGTGGAGATGCTCAAAGCTTATATGAAAGAGGTATCAAAGCTTCTTTTGAACAAAATGGAGTAGCTGGTGCAGAAGCTTATATTGCTGATAATACTAAGACAGCTAAAGATTATGTTGACTTAATTGAGCCTAAAAATAACACACCGGCTATAAATAATGTAACTGTTGCTTGGGGAGCTGATAAAGAAACAAATCTTCAAAAAATTATTACTCAAAAATGGATTGCTACTTATCCTGATGGACAAGAAGCCTGGTCTGAATACAGAAGAACAGGTTACCCAAAATTATTTCGAATTAATAACAATCAAAGTGGAGGTGTTATCAGTACTGAGTTTGGTGTTAGAAGATTACCTTTTACACAATCAGAAAAAGCTAACAATCCTAAAGGAGTTGAATCAGGATTAACAAAACTTGGAGGTGCAGATACTGGTGCTACGAGACTTTGGTGGGATGTTAATGCTCCGAATTTCTAAAAATAAACATCAAAAAAATATAAGATTTTAAGTTTGGTTAGCAAATGGTGCAAGCAATGCAAATTGCTTGTGCCATTTCAAAAACCAAAATTGTATATACCAAAAAAAGAAAAGAAATGAAAAGTGCTTTAGAAATAAAACCTGATATCAGTTATAAGAGCGCCGGTAAATTTGAAGAAACAAGATTTGAGAAAATTCACAACGAGATCTTCAAAAGTTCAGCTGAAGCTTCGGTAATTGTAGCAGAGGAAATTGCTCAATTGATTAGATCTAAGCAGGAAAAGAATAAATCTTGTGTGCTTGGACTTGCAACAGGCTCTTCTCCAATAAAAGTATATGAAGAATTAGTGAGAATGCACAAAGAAGAAGGACTGAGCTTTCATAATGTAATCACTTTCAATCTGGATGAATATTATCCAATGAGTAGAGAAAACAATCAGAGCTATCATTATTTCATGCATCAGCATCTTTTTAATCATATTGATATTAAACCTGAAAATGTTAATATTCCTGATGGAACAGTATCTATTGAAGAACTCAATCAATACTGCATCGACTATGAAATGAATATTAAACAAGCGGGCGGACTTGATTTTCAATTATTAGGAATCGGTCGTACAGGCCACGTTGGTTTCAATGAACCGGGATCACATATCAATTCGGGAACCAGAATTATCACTTTAGATCATATTACAAGAGTAGACGCTTCATCTGACTTTAACGGAATCGACAACGTTCCTAAAAGAGCCATTACGATGGGGGTTTCTACCATTATGAGATCGAAAAGAATTGTATTAATGGCTTGGGGGCAAAACAAGGCCGATATCGTTAAAAGAACAGTGCAGGGAGATATCAGCTCAGAAGTTCCGGCTACATTTTTGCAGAATCATCCCAATGCAACTTTTGTACTGGATCAGTCTGCAGCATCAAAATTGACACGATTTAAAACGCCCTGGCTGGTTGGAGAATGTATTTGGACACAGGAATTAAAAAGTAAAGCGATTGTTTGGCTTTGCCAGAAAACAAACCAGTCTATTTTAAAATTGACAGACCGTGATTACAACAACAACGGAATGTCAGATCTATTAGCACAAGAAGGTTCTGCTTACGATTTAAACATCAATATGTTTAACGTATTACAGCACACCATTACAGGATGGCCGGGCGGAAAGCCCAATACCGATGATTCACATCGTCCGGAAAGAGCCAATCCGGCAAAAAAACGAGTTATCCTTTTCAGTCCGCATCCAGATGATGACGTGATTTCAATGGGAGGAACTTTTTCAAAATTGATAAAACAAGGCCATGATGTACATGTTGTATATCAAACCTCCGGAAATATTGCCGTTACAGACGATGAGGCATTGAAATTTGCTGAGGTCTGCAACGATTTTGCAGGCGGAAATCTACCAAAAGACATCAACTTCAAATCCGTTATTGAGTTTTTAAATAACAAATCAGAAAATCAGATTGATTCTCTTGAAGTTCGAAAATTAAAAGGCTTAATCAGAAGAAGAGAATCTTACGCGGCAACAAGATACATTGGATTAAAAGATGAAAATACACACTTTTTAGATCTTCCGTTTTATGAAACAGGACAGGTAAAAAAGAATCCGTTAGGCGTTGAAGATATTGCCATTGTAAAAGAAATTATTGCGAGAATAAAACCGCATCAGGTTTTTGCGGCCGGCGATTTGGCAGATCCGCACGGAACACATGAAGTTTGTCTGAATGCGATTTTTGCCGCAATGAAAGAACTGAAACCTGAAAAATACATGGATGACTGCTGGTTATGGCTTTACAGAGGAGCCTGGCACGAATGGGATATTCATGAAATTGATATGGCAGTCCCGCTTTCTCCATCAGAAGTATTATTGAAACGCCACGCCATTTTATATCACCAGTCTCAAAAAGACCGAGTTATGTTTCAGGGAAATGATTCAAGGGAATTCTGGGTTAGGGCAGAAGACCGAAATAAAAATACCGCAATTCTGTATGATGAATTAGGATTGGCAGAATATGAAGCTATTGAAGCTTTTAAACGTTTTGATTATTAAAGTTGTTTTAAAACCGATTCGGGTGAGAGCGAATCAAATTTCAAAATTCAGTTTGACCTCGCGATAGGTGAGGTAAAGCAGAAGTCATTCTGAGTTTTGTTTTTTTATCTAATTTCCAAAGATGCCTAAAAAGTATCGAATCAAAAAAAATTAAAATGAAATATCTATTTGTACTACTATTAGCAGGCGTAACAGCAAACGCTCAAATTAAAAAAGAGCAGTTAAACCTTATGCCCTGGCCTCAAAATGTTGTTGTAAACGACGGAAATTTTACATTAACCAAAAACTTTAAAGTAAATATTTCCGGAAATCCTAATCCTAGAATTTTTGGAGGAGTAACTCGCTTTTTACGCCGATTAGATGGTAGAACAGGTATTTTTTTTGAACAAGGTTATATTACAAAATTAAATGAATATCCAAATGCTGAATTGCAGATCAACTGCGATAAAAGCGGAAAAATTGGTTTGTATGAAGACGAAAGCTACAGCTTAGATGTAAAAGCTAACAAAATTACAATCAATGCAACGAGCGATTTAGGAGCTTTGCATGGATTGGAAACCTTATTACAATTACTTCAAAATGACAGCAAATCGTTCTATTTTCCGGTTTCTCAAATCTCAGATTTTCCAAGATTTACATGGAGAGGTTTAATGCTTGATGCGTCAAGACATTTTCAGCCTGTTGATGTAGTCAAAAGAAATCTAGATGCATTGGCAGCCGTAAAAATGAATATTTTTCACTGGCATTTAGTTGACGATCAAGGCTGGAGAATTGAAACTAAAAAACATCCAAAATTAATTGAATTAGCTTCGGATGGATTATACTACACACAGGAGGAAATTAGAAATATTGTAAAATATGCCGATGAGCGCGGTATTTTAATTGTTCCTGAAATAGACGTTCCGGGTCATGGATCAGCCATACTTACCGCTTACCCGGAAATTGGAAGCAAAGTGATTACACTGACTGGAGGAACTTCTGAAAAAAATATTCAAGGTACAGCAATCTCTACCTATGGAATTGAGAGAAATGCTGGTATTTTTTCACCAACATTAGATCCTTCAAATCCTAAAACATATAAAATATTAAGTGAACTTTTTGACGAAATATGCCCGCTATTCCCTGGAGCCTATTTCCATATTGGAGGCGATGAAAATGAAGGTAAAGACTGGGATGCCAATCCAAAAATTCAAGAGTTTAAAAAGAAACATAATTTAAAAACGAATCACGAATTACAAACTTATTTCACGATGCAATTGGCTCCTATGCTTAAAAAACATGGAAAACAATTGATGGGATGGGAAGAAATTCTAACAAAAGACCTTTCAAAAGAAGCAATCGTTCACTCTTGGAGAGGTCCAAACGAAGGTGTAGTTGCTGGACAATCATTAGTTGATGCCGTAAAAAAAGGATATAAAACCGTATTGTCAAACGGATTTTACATCGATTTGATGTACCCAATTGCGAGCCATTATTTAAATGATCCAATGCCAAAAGGGGCTGCTTTATCTACAGAAGAAAAAGCAAGAATTCTGGGAGGTGAAGCCACAATGTGGACAGAACTTACAACGGCAGCAACAGTAGATTCAAGAGTTTGGCCAAGAACAGCAGCTATTGCCGAAAGATTATGGTCTGCAGAAAATATTACAGATGTTGCCAATATGCGCAAACGTCTTGAAACGGTTTCATTTAGACTAGAAGAATTAGGATTAACACATATTAGAAATAAAGCTGTTATCCTTAGAAATATTGCTAATAATCAAAATATCAAATCGATTAATGAGTTTTCAAATGTTTGTGAACCATTAAAAGGATATACAAGAAATAAAGGTGGAACAGAATATCAAATGTATTCTCCGTTTACACTTTTTGCAGATGCTTGTACCCCTGATGCAAAAGATTCTCTGGCTTTTGACGAAGCAGTTACTCAATATCTGGCAAATAAATCAGCAGATAATAAAGCAAAAGTGGCAGCATTTTTTAATAAATGGATTTCTGTTAATAAAGGGTTAGTCGAATTAAGCGCCAATGCGCCTTTAGTACAGTCTATTTTGCCTTTGTCTAAAAAATTAAGCGATGCATCGCAAGAACTGCTTTTGGTATTAGATAAAAAATCGACTTTAAAAGCAGCAGATTTAAAAAGTTTAGTAGAACAATGTAATACAAAAGATCATGCTGACGTAGAATTGTCAGTTTATGAAAGTTTAAAGAAATTAATTTAAGGTTTGGTTTGAATTAGTATTTAGTAAGTTTAAGTTACAGTGTTGTTTTAAGAGTGCTGATTATCTCTGCCAAAAACATTTGGCAGAGGTAATTATAGTTAAACTTTCCCATTTTTTTTATTCCGAATCAAACAAAAAACTTCAAAAAAAAGCATTAAAAAAATAACCATTAAAGGAGTATTAACATTTAAAAACCAAATAGAAAGAATAGAATTTTTAAAACATGACAAAACAGAGTTAGAATTGATGAGTAGTCCCAAATTTATCAGTTGTATTTAATTTAATTTTTTTGAAATTATAAATAAATATCAATCACTACTATTTGCTATTGATTATGAAAGAATCGGTAATAGTAATATTTATCTATAGAATGTAATTTGAGTTTATTTCCAGTCGACAGCAGCCTTCCAACCTGCAGTTGAGCGAAACCCGGAAGCTTTAAAGCTTCTGCGGCCCAATTATTTATTTTCTATTAACCAATATTTATTAATTATGAAACATTATTACAGATTACTCTTTTTGTTACTGTTTCCCTTACTCGCGTCGGCACAGCCAGCCCACGGTAAAAAAGTAGTGGGATATTATGCGCAATGGTCTATCTATGCAAGGGATTTTAACGTTCCCAAGATTGATGGAAGTAAAATTACGCATTTAAATTATTCTTTTTATGGTACAACGTATGATCCTGCTCATCCGGAGAATACAAAATTAAAATGTTTGGATACTTATGCCGATTTTGAGCATATGGAAGGCGGAATCCCTTGGGATGCTCCTGTAAAAGGAAACTTTTATGACTTAAAGAAGCTTAAGGAAAAGTATCCGCATTTAAAAATTCTAATTTCTGTTGGAGGCTGGACAAAAGGTCAGGATCTTTCTCCAATTGCCGCCAGTCCGGCAGCAAGAGCTGCTCTCGCAGCAGATATGGTAAATTTTATTGCCACTTATCCTTTTATCGATGGATTCGACATCGACTGGGAATATCCTCTTTCTGGAGGAACTGATGGTACTGAAATTGTGAATGGAGCGCCTGTTCCTCCGCAAAAATACAGTCCTGATGATAACAAAAATCTAGTGCTTTTATTGAAGGCAATGCGTCAGGCAATGCCAAATAAACTGGTTACAATTGCGGCGGGAAACAATGTTAGAAATGTTTCTAAACAATATTTAGGACCAAACAACAGATCACAATACGGAATGACAGAAGATATTTCGACTTATTGCGATTATATTACTTATTTTGGATATGATTTTGGAGGGAACTGGTATGATAAGACTTGTTACAATGCGCCTTTATATGCCAGCGGAAACACAAATGATCCATTATATGGCGCAGCACAATCAGAATCATTAGATGAATTAACAAATCAATATTTAAACGTGATTGGTTTTCCTGCGAATAAATTAATCATGGGATTACCTTTCTACGGAAAAAAATTCGATAACGTTGCCACAAATTCAACAAACGGATTGTTTGTTGCAGCACCAAGATATATAGTTCCCGGATGTACAAATCCACAAAATCCAACAGGAACATGGGATGGTTCTGGAGCTTGTGAAAAATCAGGAAGTATTGAAATATGTGATTTAGTCGGAAATCCGGTTACCAATTCACATGCTTATCTGGATCCAAGTACCATGATGGTAACTCCGTCTGCAGCTTCGGCAGGGTGGGTAAGGTATTTTGACAATACAACTAAAGTTCCTTATTTATACAACTCAACTTTAAAACAGTTTATTTCTTATGAAGATAAACAATCAATGGATTTAAAGGTTCAGTATATAAAATCGAGAAATTTGGCCGGAGGTATGATTTGGGAATTGTCTCAGGATACCAGAGGTGCAATTCCAAATTCATTATTGAATCAGGTTGATACTTCTTTTGGAAGCGTTGTTCCGGGAACAGTAAGTATTTCGGGTTCTGTAAAAAATGGTTCAGCTTTAGTATCGGATGTTACAGTTGAATTACGCAATCCAAGTAATGCTGTTATTCAGACAGTGGTTTCTACTAATGGAAATTTTGCATTCAATAATTTAACTTCGACACAAAATTATACATTGACAGCTTTAAAGGCGACTTATACATTTACTCCTGTAACTTTAATAAACGTTACGGTAAATCAAACGGCAATTGTAATTAACGGAACTCAGCCGACTTATACAGTAAGCGGAACTGTTCTTAATGGTACAACACCAGTTTCAGGCGTAACAGTTTCGGCAGTTTCGGGAAGTACAACATTAACAGCAGTTTCAAATGCAAGCGGTGTTTACAGCATTGCAGGATTAACAGCAGGATTAAATTTCACTGTTACAGCGGCAAAATCCGGATTCTCTTATACTCCGGCTTCAACTGTATATAATGCAATTGACTCAAACAAAACTTTGAATTTTACTCAAGGTGCGCCAGTTGTTAATTATACAGTAAGCGGTACAGTGTTAAATAATACAGCTCCGGTTTCTGGCGTAACGGTAACGGCTTCTTTCACAGGAGGAAGTTATGCTGCAGTTACAACTGCAAGCGGTACGTATTCTCTTAGCCTGCCTTCCGGCGGAAATTATACAGTAACTGCTGCTTTAACAGGGCAGACATTTACGCCGGCTTCAACTGTTTATTCTAATTTGAATGCCAATAAAACATTGAATTTCACGCAAGATGTTGTGGTAAGCACAAATAAGATCAGCGGAACAGTTAAAAATGGAACAAATCCGGTTGCTGGTGCCAAAGTAGAATTGGTTTTACCTTGGACAGATAACACACACAACTGGAAAAGTGTTATTGCTGTAACAGATGCACAAGGGAAATACAGTTTTGATAATTCAGTTGTAGCAGGTTATACAACAGTTACAAGTTTGAAATTAAATTCTTGGGAGAATGGTGAAACAGCTTATTTTCCAAATAACCTGGCAAACTTCGCAGTTCCTGCAAATCCCACGGTTTACAATTTTAATACAAGTTCTACAGCAAAATCAGCATTGGCTGCAGCCACAAACTTAATCAGTGGTAGTGTTAAAAACGGAACAACTCCGGTTGCTGGTGCAAAAGTAGAAATTGTTTTACCTTGGACAGATAACACGCACAACTGGAAAAGTGTTTTGGCAACCACAGATGCATCAGGAAATTATACTTTCGATAATTCAGTTGTAGCAGGTTATGCACAAATTTTAAGTTTGAAATTAAATTCTTGGGAAAATGGTGAAGTGACTTATTATCCAAATAACTTAGCCAACTTTGCAGTTCCTACAACTCCAACGGTTTATAATTTTAATAGACAATCGGTGGTTGCGACTAAGCCGGTAGTTACGATTACAGCACCAACAGCTTCCGCGATTGCTATAAATTTAGGGACAGCAATTAATTTTGTTGCAAGTGTTGGATTAAGTGCAGTGGATGCCACTACAATCTCATCTGTTGTATTTAGTTTAGATGGACAAAGCTTAAGTGCTAGTAATTCTTCGGGAACTTATACCGCAAGTTGGACACCAGCAGCAAATCAGTTCGGAGTTTCTCATACTTTAACCGTTACGGCTACTGCATCAAACGGAACAACAGATTCAAAAACATATAGTTTTACATTAAATTGTTCAGGTGCAAACTGTCCAAATACATTGCCTGTAATTACTTGGAATTCACCATCGAATACTACTGTAAACCAAAGTTCTTTTCAAGTTGTGCCAATTTCAGTTACAGCTGTTGATAGTGACGGATCGGTTTCAGGAGTTACTATTACAATAAATGGAGGTACATTTAACATGACAGCAGGTACAAATAATACCTATACGTATAATTTTACACCATCTGCTTATCAGGATTATCCAGTTGTAATCAAAGCAACCGATAATAAATCTGGTATAACTACATTAAACAATACAATTAAAATTGCTCCAGTGAGCACTAATAGATTCATTCCGCTTCCATCTAAAATTATTTTAGGATATGCGCATTCTTGGGAAAATGCTTCTGCTCCATTTTTATATTTTTCTCAAATGGTGGGAAGTAAGTTTAACGTAGTTGATTATTCTTTCGTAGAAACAGTTAATCGTGATGGTTATACACCAGTATTAACTACTAATGACACTAGATATTTGACGAATGGTGTTTTCAATAAGCAATTGCTGAAAAATGATATAAAATCCTTAAGAGATAGCGGTGTTCCTGTTATTGTTTCTATTGGAGGTCAAAATGGTCATGTTGTTTTGGACAATGTAGCTCAAAAAAATATTTTTGTTAATGGTCTGAAAGCAATTATTGATGAATATCAATTTGATGGAGTTGATATTGATTTTGAAGGCGGATCGATGAATTTTAATGCAGGAGGTTTAAGAGATATTTCTTATGCGGGTATTTCTGCTTATCCAAGATTAAAAAACGTAGTAGATGCTTTCAAAGAATTAAAAGCTTACTATGGCCCTGGATTTTTACTAACTGCAGCTCCGGAAACACAATACGTACAAGGAGGATATTCTACCTATACTGATACTTTTGGTTCCTTCCTGCCAATTATTCAAAACTTACGTAATGAACTAGATTTGTTAGCTGTACAATTGTATAATACAGGAGGAGAAAATGGATTAGATGGCCAATATTATGGTTCAGCTAAGAGAGCAAACATGGTAACAGCCCTAACAGATATGGTGATAAAAGGATATAACATTGGTACAACAGGAATGCATTTTGATGGTTTAGCACCCTCAAAAGTTCTTATTGCATTACCAGCTTGTCCAAGTGCAGCAGGCAGCGGTTATATAACGCCGGCAGAAGGAATTAATGCTATGCATTATTTAAGAACCGGAACCACTTTTTCAGGAAGAACATATACTATGCAGCCAGGCGGACCATATCCTTCTTTAAGAGGTTTAATGACTTGGTCTGTAAACTGGGATGCATCTTCTTGTGGTAATTCATCTGAATTATCTAAAGCCTATGCCGCTTATTTCGCTTCGCAGTCAGCAGCAAAAACATTAGTACTTGACGATATTTCAGCTAAAAAGACAGCAACGATAGCGTATTTTAAAAATAATGCATTATCAGTTTCAAATGAAAATGAGGATATCGCCCAAGTTGATGTTTTCAATATTTTGGGACAAAATTTAGTAAGTCACACAAATGTTCAAAATAATAAAGAAGTACTGCTTCAGAGTCATAGTTTCTCATCTAAACAATTGTTTTTAGTAGTAGTAACAGACAAAGCAGGAAACAAAAAATCATTCAAAGTAATGAACTTTTTAAATTAATTACAATGATTGAAAGCTTAGAAATAAAATGTTTGGGACGGTTAAAATTGAGTTTGGTTATTTATTTTTTAATCTATTTTTATTTCGAATAAATGCATTGAATTGAGGAGATTTGTTATTTGGTTTTCTCCTTGAGGATCGCATTATGAACCTGGCAATTTTTATTGCCAGGTTTTTTTATGGTTAAAACAATTTCTAGTAATTGTTTAAGCTTCTAGATAAGGATCTAAAGTTTCTGCAAGTCTATTAAGCCAGTAAAAATTATCATCGATATTCTTTATTTCAGATTCTACAGTTTCGCATCCTCTCATAACGCATAGCGAAAGTGCATTGTTTACTTCTCGTAACATTTTTGCCATTTCTTTGCATTCAATACTGTTATTAAAAAAATCTTTTAATCTGGTTTCAACTTCGTTTGAAATGTTTTCTGTAATCATTATCTTGTTTTTTTCTGTAAATATATTAATTTTTGACACAAATTTGTGTCATATTAAAAAATAATTGTTATGACTTTTGAAATATGAATATTTCAGAAGAAACTTTTATTGTAAATCTCGGAATTCACATTAGACAATTACGTGAAAAAAGAGGGTTATCTCAGCAAGGTTTGGCTGATGATTGTGGTATTCCACGGAATCAAATTGGCAGAATTGAAAGAGGTAAAATAAATACAGGTATAAGAACTTTTATTAGAATTGCAAATGCTTTTGATATTGAACTTACAGAATTGCTAAGCTTTCATTTGAAATAACTTCAGCAAAAAAAATCTGCTAAATCTGCGAGAAACCTTTGCGACTTTCTTGTGTGATCTCTCCTTCGTCGAGATGACAAATACAGAGCTTAAACTTTGCGTAAATCCTTTGAACCTGGCAATTTTTGTTGCCAGGTTTTTTATGGTTTGAAGATGAAACTATTATAGAAATGAGGCAGTAGGTGTTTATCACAAATTACACAAATTCAATTCGTGGAGAATAAAAAAGATCATCCAAAAAGTAAAAAAGCAACAATCAACGTAACAATTACATTGAATAATTGTGCAATTAAAAAGGCATATAATGGTTTACGACTGTTATTACTCAGTAAATCTTTAAAATTGGTTTCTAAACCTATACTTGTAAAAGCTAATGCAAACCAAATTGACTGCAGATTTTTTAAACTGTCTTTTATGCCGTCTCTGGTTTCTGGTGTAATTAGAAATGAAAAAATTAAAGAAGCACCAATAAAACCAATTACGAATTTTGGAAAGCGTTCCCAAATGACTTTTAAAGTTGGTTTTGATTCCACAGTTTCTGATGCCGTATTATGCGAATACGTCCAATAAACTGAAATAGCAAAAGCGGCTAATCCTAACAAAACGTTCTGAGAGAATTTTACAATTGTACTAATTTTTAAAGCCGTTTCGCCAACTAAAGTTCCAGAAGTTGCAACAGCTCCGGAAGTGTCAATACTACCGCCGAGCCAGGCTCCGGTTACTTCTTCGGGGAAATTGAAGTATTTGGCAATAAGAGGCATGAAAATCATCATGGGAATTGCAGTTACCAAAACAATCGAAATCACATACGATAATTTCTTTGAATCTCCTTTAATTGCGCCCGATGTGGCAATTGCCGCCGAAACGCCGCAAATAGAAACGGCACTCGAAATCATCATTGTTAGTTCATCGTCGACCTTTAATTTTCGGCAAAGCCAAAAGGCGAAATACCAGACGGATATCACAACAACCAATGCCTGAATTAAGCCTAATGAACCTGCCTTTAATATATCTGAAAAAATAACACCGGTTCCCAATAAAACCAGTCCGATTTTGACAAAGACTTCTGTAGAAAGCGATGAACGAAACCATTCAGGAAGTTTGAAGAAATTCCCAATCACTAAACCTATTATCAAACTGAAAATAACGGCTTCTAAATTGATGGATTTTATAGCTGAATTTCCTGCGAGAATCAATGCAATCAATGTTAAAAGATAGACTATTGGAAAAGTAAACAGGAAATATTTTATGGATCTTCCAATCAAAAATGCTCCGATTGTGCCAATTGAAATGAGATATAAAAACTGAATTAAAAGAATTTCAAGGTTTGCTAAATCAAATACTTTCGTAAATAAATCAGATGTATTTGTCCAGCTGAAAACGGGAACTTCGGGAAGAAATATAAAAAGGGAAATCCCGATAATTATAAATCCTAAAATTACGACAGTCCAGTCTTCGTGAATATTAAATGGTTTAGGTTGGGTTGACATTTGTTTTTGATTTCCTGCAAGGTTTTCAAAACCTTGCAGGACTGTTAATTGTTATAAATCAACAAAGTATTTTTGTTTACCAAAGTTGAATTCATAATAAGTCAGATTGGGCCAAAGCGGTTTGATTAAACCTTTTTCCCATTTTTGTAAAGCAGTTTGTAATTCGTTTACTTTTTCTGGATTTTTTGAAGCCAGATCTGTAGTTTCAGACTTGTCTTTTTCCAGATTATAAAGCCATGTTTCGTGAGTTTTACCGCTAATGATTAATTTCCAGTCACCGCTTCGAATTGCTTTTGCATCTCCGGAACGCCAGTATAAATTTTGATGTGCTTGTTTGTTATTATTGACCACATCAATTAAATCAACACCATCGTAAACACGGTCTTTTGGCAGCCCTGAATGTGTTACGGCGGCAATTGTGCTGAAAATATCCAGAGAACTTACTGGCGTTTTATAAATCGTATTGGGTTTGATTTTTCCTTTCCACGAAAGTGCAAACGGAACATTTACACCGCCTTCAAAATGAGAAAATTTGCCTCCTTTTAATGGCGCGTTTGTTGTAGCAAAAGTATAATCGGCACCGCCATTGTCACTCGCAAAGAAGATTAAGGTGTTTTCTTCTAAACCTTCTTTTTTAACTTTGGCTCTAATTCTTCCAATAGCATCATCAAGTGCGCTGATCATGGCAAAATAAACACGTTTGTTTTCGTCTTTTACATTCGGGAAACGATCGTAATATTTTTTGCGAACCTGAAATGGCGTGTGTGGTGCATTAAAAGGAACGTAAAGCAAAAACGGTTTGGTTTTATTTTTATTAATAAAAGCTTCGGCTTCTTCTGCAAAACTTTCGGTCAAATATTTCTTTTCGTCAATAATAGTGGTGTCACGACGGATTTGTCCAATTCCAACACGGCCTTTTCCCCAAATCATTTTATCGGTAAAATCTGTATGGTGATGATTGATAATATCAGGATTATTATCTTCCGGAGCGAAAAGTGAGAACGCCTGATAAAAGCCGTAATGATAATCGAAACCTCGGTCTAAAGGAAAAAATCCTTTGTTATGTCCTAAATGCCATTTTCCGATAATGGCCGTACTGTAACCTTGTTTTTTGGCTAAGTCAGCAAAAGTAATTTCAGATTTTGGAAGTCCCTGAGTCGCGATTGAAGCTTCGTTTGGATATTCAATTTTAGGATTTAACCGCCAGCTGTTCGTATTCATTACATACTTAAAAGCATAATATTCTAAGTTGTTTTTTGGATAACGATCTCCAGGCTGATATTCATGTCCAAAACGTTCCTGATAACGTCCAGTCAGCAATCCCGCGCGTGAAGGCGAACAAATAGAAGATGAAACATAGCCGTCTGTAAAAGTTACGCCGGATGCAGCGAGAGAATCAATTTGCGGTGTCGGCGTTGATTTTCCTCCGTATAACGAAATATCATATTTGCCTAAATCATCGGCAAGGAGAATGATAATATTAGGTTTTTTTTCTGAAGCTGCAGAAGTGTCTTTTTGAGAAAGAAAATCGGCTTTTCCTTCCGCTAATTTTTCATCGGGTTTTATTAATGTTCCATCAGTATTAATTGGCCAGAATAAAAACGCAGCGAGAATGAGAAGCACTATTAGAATGGCTATTACGATTTTGGTTCTTTTTTTATAGACTGCCATATTTTGGTGAGTTAATTTTTGAATTTTGGTTTTACGTTGTTTGATTTTTTTATGTACAGTTTGTCAGGCCGAGCGAAGTCGAAGCCTATACAAGTAGCTCTGTCATGAAAATTTAATCTTTGTAGAGTTTCTAACGCGGGTTTAGACTTCGCTCAGCCGACACGATTGCAGCGAACTTTGTCCTGAAATTAGATTATCATTTTGAAGCCAAAGCCACATCAACATCTTTTTTCAAATCATTAAAACCATCTTTTTTGAAAATGATTTTACCATTTTGATATAAAATCAAGGTTGGGAAAACTTTTATGGTTTTTAAATCAGCAATAACTTGCGGGCTTGTTTCCAGGTCGATTTCTACAATTTTTAAATTCTCGCCATATTGGGTTCTGATGGTTTCTAAAACGGGTTTTACTTTTGTACACGCACCGCAGTATTTAGATCCAATATCGACCAACACCGTTTTATTATCCGCAACGATTTTATTGTATTCTGTGAGAGTGAGTTTGCTTTTAGAATTGGCATAAAAAGGCTTTCCGTTTCCAATCCAGTTCGCAATACCTCCTTCCAGACTATAAGCTTCTTTAAAACCATTTTTCAGCAATTCATCGGCCAGCCAAACGCTTCTTCCAGCTCCAATAGAGTAGGTAAAAACGGGTTTTGATTTGTCTAATTTTGCTGCTTGTTCCGCATAATTTTTCGACTCCAGATTGAAATTTACTGCGCCATTAATATGATTTAAAGCAAATTCTTCGGGACCGCGGGCATCAATTATCTGTGGATTTTTTTCAGCTTGAATTTTGCTGTAGAAAATATCAAGCGAAACGGTATTTGAACTTTTATTCTGCGAAAAGCCTGCGATCGCAACAAGTAAAATTAGGATTATAATACTGTTTTTAAGTCTATTATTTTTCATAACGGAAAGGTTTTGATAAAAGCGGGCAGTGTAATCAAATTCCTTTTGAATACACTGCCGTACTTTATGTTTTTATTTACTTTTTTCGATTAAGCCTGTTCTAAAACCGGAGTTTGCTCAATAGGTTCTTCTACTGGTTTTGGCTTTAAGGGAACTGATAAAACGCCGTCTGCTAATGCACTTCCTTCTTTTTTAGATTTGAATATCGGCCATAAAAATTGAGCGTACCATTCTTCTTGTTTGTATGATTTCATTCCGTAAGATTCTGGGAATTTACGAGTGATTAATCCGGTTCCGAAAATAACATCCCATATGAAAAACATATTTCCGAAGTTTCCTTTAAAATGACCCACACCGTCTCCGCTTGTATCTGCGTGATGTGCGTGGTGTGTGGCCGGAGTAGAAATCAATCTTTCTAAAACCCATGCAATTGGATGTAAAACTTTGTATTTGTAAAATGGTTTGTCCCAGGCAATACTTGAGTGCGCACCCAATGTGATGAAACTTTTAATTACCAAAACAAATAAAGCTGGTAATCCTAAACCTAAATACGTTAAAGTCGCCGTTAAATAAATCTGCGAGAAAAAAATCGTATAAATAAAGTTTTGTCTCGAAGCCATCGCCATTCCCATGTATGGAGCGGAATGATGGGTTCTGTGAAAACGCCATAAAAACGGAACTTGATGATGAAGTCTGTGATACCAATACTGCGTTAAATCATCGGCGATTGCGATTAAGAAAAAACCTCCCCAAAACGGAACCCATGATAATGAGTTTGCCGCATTTGGCAATAAATACGGTAAAGCGTTTAAGCTGAAAAAAGCAATTACCGGCGGTAAAATTAATTTTGGAGCAAGGAATGAAACAATATCAATTTTACGTTCTTCGCCTGTCCATTCATCATCATAAAGACCTGCTGTAAATTCGATAATTCCTAAAACTATCATAAATACAATTAATCCCCAAGTTCTAATGTTTTGAAATACGGGTTGTGCAAATTCTAAAAATGGAGGTAAAGTAATATGTGATGTGCTCACAACGTTATTTGTTAGTTTAAAATACAGTAAAATTGCCACTACTGGCAGGCTGTATATAAATAGACTAATGATTAAGTCTCTTGTTAATTTTTCTTTTTGAACTATTGCCATGATTTCTTATTTTAAAAATTGATTAATTAATACTAAACCTCCGGCTAAAATGGCCAGCGGAACTAAAAAGAGAATTGTACCAACGACAATCTTTTTTCCTATGATTTCATAATCTACTCGTTTCATATCCTTTTGTATTTTAATACTTTAGTGTAAAAATAAATAAATTAACTGCTAATTCTATGTATATAGTAGAGTTTTATTGTTTAATTTTTCACTAATTTGTTAGAATCTATATTTTACTTCACTTTTTGAATGGCTGGAAGCGTTTCAACCGTTAAATTTTCTCTTAGTTTTTCTGAAGGCAGATACAAACGAATGATTAAACTCGTTTTTTGAACATTATTGACAGGAAGCCAGTTTTCCTTTTTTTCTGTTCCCGAAAGATTGATTTTATAAGAAGTACTATCAGCTTCGTATTTAACATCTTCCAGATTGTAACTGTATTTGTTGATTGGGTTTTTAATTAAAAATCCATTTTCGTCATACGCTGTGATGCTCCAATATTTAGCATCCAGTTTTTTTCCGCTGATTATGTAATCTGATTTTGGGTCTAAAGCATTTCCTTCACTGTCAGTACTCGTGCTGAGGTAAATAACTTCTTTTTTCGTCAGTGCGTAAGGTCCGTAAACGGCAACTTGTGCAATTGTCAATAAATCAGCAGAGTTGAGGTCTTTGTCTTTATCAACCGTCTGCCAGTTGCCTATAATGCGCTGCGAATCACTTTTGCCTGATTTGATATTGTAAATACCAATACCGCTCCCTAAAACTATGGACAAAAGAACTAATCCTAATCCAATTGTTATTTTCTTAATTTTTTGATTTAAAGCCATTTTTATTGATTTTAAAATTGAATGTTTTCTTTGAGCAACTTTGTCAAAGTTGTCGTAGTCATTAATTCGATAACTTTTCTACTTTAACACCGTGTTGCAATTCTGCTAGTGTCTTAACCGGATACGCTTTTGAAACCAAATAGCGAAACAGAATTAAACCTTTTGTAGTTGGGCTGTAAATGATTTTTTCTTTCGGAATATCTCTTAGAGCCGCAGACGTACTTCCTTCCGGAGCTAAATAATATTCGAATTTTGCTTTTACTTTTTCTTCGTTTTCTACAAAATAATTGGTTGTATTTTCCTGATAAGCCGAAATTGACCAATACGTTGAATCAGGAACAATTCCAGAAATTTTCAGTACATTTTCTTTTAAATCGTAATTGATTGTAGAATACAAGAAATCAGGATTTGGAAGCGGAATTACTCTGCTGTTTTCAGCATTTGGCTGATCGCCAAATCTTGGTGTATTGACAAATCCCAGGCTTTTTTCTGCAAATTTATTCTGAACGTAATATGGAACTGCCCAAATGGTCAAATAGTAAAAAGTTACTGCAATTACTACAAGAATCAAGGCAAAAATGCCTTTCTTAATAAGTGGTTTTGTTGCTGCCATAGTTTATTTTTTTAGTTTTCCTGCAAGTCTTTAAAAACTTTGCAGGTATGATTTTTTGGTACTCAAAATCTATACAGACTTTTCTTGTAAGTAATTTGAAACCTGCAAGGTTTTAAAATCTTGCAGGTTCTGGAAACCTTATTTTGTAGTTTCTGTATCTGCCGGTTTAGTTACTTGTTTTACTAAATCCTGAAGCGTTTTTCCTTTATCAGCCGCAGTATTATGAATTCTTCTGTTATAAACATCCTGCCAGTCAATTAACGGATATACATTGTTTTCTTTTGCCTGCTCATCAAATAATTTCTGAAGTTCAGCCAGTTTTTCCGGATATTTTTTAGCAAGATTGTTACGCTCGTTAAAATCTTCGTTTAGATTGTACAATTCCCAAACATCAGTATCAAAATTACTTGCAGCCGGTTTTTCGTTATTACCCAAAGACTTTTTTACGGCAAATGAATCCGGTAAATGTGCCGCAGCGGCTTTCCAGCCATCTTTATAAATAGCTCTGTTTCCAAAGATGTAGTAGTACTGAACTTTGTGTAAAGATTCTGCTTTTGGATTATCCAAAGAGGCTTTGAATGTAGAACCCTGAATAATATCTTGTTTCACATTTTTGATATATTCCGGAGCTTTAATTCCTGCAATATCCAAAGTTGTTGGTAATAAATCAGTTACGTGGCTGTATTGATTTCTGATGCCGCCTTTGTCTTTAATTCCATTAGGATAAAATACAATTAACGGATTACGAGTTCCTCCTTCAGATTGTGCATCTTGTTTCCAGTTTTTAAAAGGAACGTTTGTTGCCTGCGCCCATCCTAAAGGATAGTTCGTATTTAAACCTTTTGCAGTTCCAATTTCGCCAATGTTGTTTAAGTTGCTTTGAAGATTTTCTTCATCTGATTTTCCTTGAGAAAATAAACTTTGGTTGATCGTTCCTTGTAAAGTACCTTCTTTACTGGCTCCGTTATCTCCAATTGCCACAAAAATCAGAGTATTATCAAGCTGATTGGTTTCTTTTAAATAATTAACCACTCTTCCAATTTCAGCATCTGTGTAAGTCAGGAATCCAGCATAAACTTCCATGAATCTTGCATATACTTTTTTCTGATCCGGTGTAAGTTTTTTCCATTCTGTAATCAACGGATTTCTTTCTGGTAAAACAGCATTTGCAGGCACAGTTCCTAATTTCTTTTGGTTTGCCAATACTTTTTCGCGATAAGCGTCCCAGCCTTCATCAAATTTTCCTTTATAAGGTTCAACCCATTTTTCTGCTACCTGATGCGGTGCGTGAACGGCTCCCGGTGCATAGTATAAAAAGAAAGGTTTTCCCGGTGCCGCTTTTTGCTGTGTTTTAATATAACTGATGGCTTTGTCTGTAATCAATTCATTTAAGTGACGTCCGTCTGGTTTAATATGCGTCTGATCTTCTACTAAATCAGGTTTATATTGATCAGTTTGCGAACCTAAGAATCCGTAAAAATGATCGAAACCTTTTCCAGTCGGCCATCTGTCAAACGGTCCAGCGTTTGAAGCTTCTTCATCTGGCGTTACACCATATTTTCCAACAGCAAAAGTATTGTAACCGTTGTCGCGTAAAATCTCAGCAATAGTTCCTTTATCAGAAGGAATTCTTCCGTCCCAGCCTGGGAAACCCGCCGATAAAACCGTGTGTGAAAAGCCGCTTACATGAACTCTTCCGGAATTTCTTCCTGTTAATAATGCAGCACGTGTTGGCGCACAAATTGCCGTAGTATGAAAGTTCGTATAACGTAAACCGTTATTCGCCAGATTATCAAAAGCAGGCGTGTTAATCAAACCACCAAAAGTACTTGAAGCTCCAAATCCAACATCATCCAACAAAATCCAGACAATATTTGGAGCACCTGCCGGCGCTTTAACCGGATCCGGCCAGTACTCTTTAGAATCGGCTAATGTTTTGCCAATTGTACCTTTAAATTCTTCTTTTTCTTGTCCAATTCCTAGTTGTGCAACTAGTATTGCAGTAATCAAAAGCCCTTTTTTAGAGCTTTTGACTGTGGCATTATTCATAAAATTTTTCATCGTAAATAGTTTTTTGGTTTGTGGTTCAAGTTTAATATCCAGGGTTTTGTGGTAAACCAACCGGATCAATATTTCTTTCACTTTGTGGAATAGGGTAAAGGTTGTTTTTTTCTGAAACGGAGTTTTTAGCTGTAACTTTTTTGATTTCTGTAACCAAAGTTCCCCAGCGAACTAAGTCAAACCAGCGCTGTCCTTCCTGAACAAACTCTTTTTTGCGTTCTTCCTGAATCGCTGCTCTAAATCCTGCTTGATCTAATCCTGTTAAATCTAGGGTTGCATCTGGGGCTGCAATGGCTTTTCCGTAAGCTCTTCTTCGGACTTGATTCAGCAGTTCAAAAGCTTCAGGAGTGGGAGCCCCTTGTTCGTTTATGGCTTCAGCCAAAGACAATAAAATGTCGGCATAACGAATTACAGGGAAATTGATCGCTACGTTTCCTGGCGTTGCCAAATTGGTTAAATCCAGATATTTTTTAAAAATTGGTTTTGGAAAAGTATATAAAGTTCCCGTTGTTGGGTTTGGCAGTTGTTTAGCATAACTAACATCTCTACGAGTGTCTCCAGCTGCATAAATATCATAAAATAACGCTACATCAGAAATAATATCTGCTGGTTCTGTTGCAGTAAATCCAGTAAAAGAAGTGGCCTGAAAAGTACTGCCGCTTGAACCGTTTCCAGCCTGATTTGGCTCAAACTGAACAGAGAAAATGTGTTCTTTTCCGTTCTTTTTTGTTTTAGTAAAAATGTCCTGAAAGTTTTCGAATAATCCATATCCGTAACCGCCGTTAATTACTTCTCTCGATTTCAAAATAGCATTTGGCCAGTCTTTTCTAGTCAGATATACTTTTGCTAAAATTGCTTTTGCAGCTCCTGATGTTGCGCGTCCGGCATCTGCAGCCGTATAAGCTGCAGGCAGACTTTCTGCATCTGTTAAATCCTTAATAATCTGAGCATAAACTTCATCTACAGTTGCTCTTCTTGATTTTAAACTTTCTAACTGAATAGAAGTCGGTTCGTGTAAAACAATCGGCACACCGCCCCAAAGACGAACCGCCTGAAAATAAAGCAATCCACGGATAAATTTAGCTTCGTTGATTAGTCTTGTTTTAACGACTTCGGTTCCAGATACTTTTGGAATATTATCAATAGAAACGTTGGCTCTGTTGATTCCTGCATAGATTTGTCTCCACGCTACCTGAACACGGTCAGATGTCGCATCATGTGTTAAACTGCTCAAAGCTCTAACCTGCGGATTAGTAGCTGAAACTCCCGCCGCAGCATAATCTGAAGCCATATCGGTTAAGAAATAAAGGTTTCTTCCAAATAAACTCTGTTCGCCAGGATCAAGGCTTAACGAAGCATAAACCGCAGTTACACTCGCAACAGCATCATCCTGGGTTACGAAATATTTATCTTCGGTTACAAACGAGGTTGGTGTTACCTCAAGGTCAGCGCACGATACAAATAAACCGGCACTAAAAAGGAATGTTATGATAATCTTTTTCATTTTATATTTTTTTTACTTAGAAAGTTACGTTCAAGCCCGAGATGAATGTTTTTGCGTTTGGATAAGAACCAAAATCAATTCCCGGATATAAGTTGTTTTGTTCGTATGAACTTACCTCTGGATCATATCCAGTGTATTTTGTCCAAGTCACTAAATTTTCTGCCGATATATAGAATTTTACACTTTTGGCTCCCAGTTTTTTAGAAGCGCTTTTTGGTAATGTATAACCCAGTGTAATTAATTTTAAGCGTAAGAAAGAAGCATCTTCTACATAACGCTCAGAAACAATTCCAAGCGGTGAACTTGTCGCTCTTGGGATTTCGTTACTTGGGTTTGTTGGCGTCCAGCGGTCTTCTAAAGTAACATTAGCATTTGTTCCAAGAGTTGAAATTTCTAACTGCTGATTTAAAGCGTTGAAGATTTTTCCGCCGTAAGATCCCTGAAAAGAGAAATTCAAATCAAAATCATTATATGAAATCGTGTTGCTGAAACTGCCGACAAATTTTGGCTGAGACGAACCTAAATTTCCTTTGTCAAGAGCTGTAATTACGCCGTCTCCATTCGTGTCAACATATTTTCTGTCCCCAACTTTTGTATTAGCCAAACTATTGATTTTTGGCTGTGTATTAACCTCTTCCTGAGTCTGGAAAATTCCGTTTGTTTTGTATCCCCAGAAAGTTCCCAGAGGCAGACCTACTTTTACCGTTACAGGCTGTTGCTGTAATAATGAACCATTTGGCACAACCGGGAAAAACTGATCGACTCCATTTCCAATCGCTACAACCTTATTTCGGTTAGCAGAAAAAACCACATTTGAATTCCATGAAAAGTTTTCCGTTTTTAGGTTTTCAGTCGTTAAACCAATTTCGATACCTTTATTTTCAACACCACCAATATTTTGAAGGACAGTTGCATATCCAGACGTTAACGGCACCGGAACGCTGATTAATAAATCGTTTGTTTTTTTGTAATACACATCAAAAACAAAATTGATTTTTCTATCTAATAAGGATAAATCTAAACCAACATTATATTGATCTGTTTTTTCCCATTTCAAATCCGGATTTGCCAATCGGGTAGGAGCAAGACCGGTATATAAAGTTCCTCCAAAAGAGTAGTTTACAGAACCCATTTGAGCTAAAGCAAGGTAATTTCCAATTTCCTGATTTCCTGTAGTTCCCGCTGTAAGTCTAAGTTTAGCCTCTGTTACACCTTTGATATTGTTAGCAAATTCCTCATCGGTAATATTCCAGGAGAAACCTGCTGATGGGAAATACCCCCAAAGAGATTCAGAACCAAATCTTGAAGAACCATCTGCACGGGCAGAAAGTGTAAAATTATATTTTCCTTTATAAGAGTAATTTACTCTCGCAAGCCACGATTTTAAAACACTTTCGAAAGCGTCGCTGTATGGTTTTACCGCGACACCATCCTGCAAAGCATTATACGTATTGGCATCGTTTACAAACGTATTCGCTCCTGCCGTTACAACTTCACCTTTAGTATATTGTAAAGTATAACCTCCTAAAGCTGAGAATTTATGGTCTTCGCCGAAGTTGGTATTGTAGTTTAATGTGTTTTCATTTAAAACAGAACTTACTAATCGGTCTCCAATAGAAGCTAAACCTTTTGTTCCGGCACCATTTGTAGTGTTCGAAGGCGCATAATAGTTTTGTTTTGTACTGATAACATCACCGCTTACGGCTACTTTTGCTGTCAGTTTTTTAGTGATTTTATACTCACCAAATAAGCTCGTTAAGATTCTGTTGATTTTAGTTTCGTTAATTGTATTTTCCAAATCATTAATCGGATTCGGAACAAAACCATTTACAGAAGTTGCATACGGGTTGTTGGTTACGTTGTAACTTCCGTCAGGGTTTTTAATAGGAACAACCGGAGCAGTTAATAAAATACTAACTAAAGGGTTTGGATTTCTTCCGCCGCTTCCATTAGTTCCTACGCCATTTGAAACAGAATTACTATAATTGGCATTCACACCAAATTTAAAGTTCTGAGAATAGTTTCTTTCATAATTCACACGAAGCGAAATTCTTTTAAAATCAGATCCTAAAACGATTCCTTCCTGATCAAAATATCCTGCAGAAACGGAGTATCTCGATCTTTCGTCACCTCCTGAAAAAGACAATTGGTGGTTTTGAACCGGAGTTGCTTTTCTAAATGCAGCCGACTGCCAGTCGTAACTTCCTGAATTTTTGAAAGCTTCAATTTGAGCTGCAGTAAACGAAGGTGCCTGACCAATACTAGCCTGAACATCGTTTCGTAAACTTGCCCATTGACTTGCGTTCATTATATGAAGTTTTTTTGATATATTTTGAATCCCAAAATAACCTTGGTACGAAATATTGTCCTGACCTTTTGTTCCTTTTTTGGTGGTAATAATTACAACACCATTCGCACCTCGAGAACCATAAATGGCGGTTGCAGAAGCATCTTTAAGAACTTCAATAGATTCAATGTCAGAAGGATTTATAGTAGATAAAACGTTTAAACTCGCACCAGCATTTGATACACCGGCAGAACTGTTTGAGTTGTCATTGTAAATCAGGATTCCGTCAACCACATATAAAGGTTCGTTACCCGCCGTAATGGAGTTTCCTCCACGAATTCGAACACTTGAAGAAGCACCCGGACGGCCAGAACTTTGTGTAACTACCACACCGGCAACAGCGCCTCGTAATAAGTTATCTGCCGATGACGTTACCTGAGATAAATTTGCCTTTGGAACTGAAGCTACAGAACCTGTAATGTCTTTTCTCTTTTGAGTTCCGTACCCTACAACAACCAATTCATCAAGTTCTTGTCTTTCTTCTTTTAAGTGAATCGTTACCGGATTTTTTTCAACTACGATTTCCAGTTTTTTATATCCTATATAACTTACGATTAGTGTGTAAGGAAATTTCTGACCTGTCTGAAAATAAAATTTACCTTCAGCATCTGTCTGTACGCCGTGTGTTGTGCCTTTAATATTGATTGATGCGCCTATAATAGGCTGATTTGTAACGTCATCGACTACAGTTCCGTCGAGTTTAGATTGAATAAGCGGTGTTGTATTTTGTGCGTGAAATTGCAGGGATGCTAACAAAATTGTAACCCATAAAATGAGATTTATATTTTTTTTCATTTCTTTGTAATGGTTTAAGTAATTAACAAGGCGCCCTGAGCGTTGAATTTTCAACCCTCTAATTGTTTCCTTGATTTAGTGATAAATGTTCTTTAAGCCTCGCCATTTCTGTTGCCGCAGAAATGGCTTTTTTTATTTACAGCAGCTTTGCATTGTTTTCATTTAGTTTTTTTTAGTTGGTTAATTATTTTCTTTTTTAAAATATAGATACATTCAAAAATTCCTTTTGATGCAGTTTCCGGCCTCAATTAGATATTCTTAATTCAATAAAAGTAATCTGGTGGTGAAATTGGGATTTCGTTTTTAGATTTAGAAATTTAATCTAATAACGAACGGATTGCGTTGGTAATTAACAACAGAAGCACATATAACAACAATTGTTATAAGTATCATTTTTTGGAAGAATATAATACGATATGCTTTCGGTTGTTTTCAAAATATTTTTTTTTGGTTTCGAATATTATTTTATAACTCTACTAATCCTATAGACAAAGTTAATTTTAATATAATAAAAACCAAAAGTTTAACCATTTTTTTTTGAAAAAGAATGATTTTGTTGAATTTTTGAAGGTAAAAAACATAGCTAATGTATTGATTATTAGTAATTTGTGTTTCTGTTTGAAGCTGTGAAAAATGTTAAATATTTTTTGAAAAGCGGTATGAAATTGTAGTATTTTACAGTTAAAATACTTGTTATTAATCACTTAGTAAACACTTTAAATTTCTAAAAAACGTCAGGAAAACACAATTTTAATTTCAAATCAAAAAATTCCATTTAAAGCTATTGGGTTTGAAAGTTTATTTGGAAACTTTTCAAATAGCTAGTAATTAGTGTTTTAATGTAAATTTTTTCTTAATTTTAAGATCTTCTATTTTTTGAAAAGAAAATAGAATTGTATACGCCGGAAAAATTGATTTATAGAGTACCAATTTTAGTAATTGTTAAAAAGTATTTTCTATGACAGATCTTTCAAAATCTCACCGCATTCTTTTTTTCAACACTTTAGCCTTCGTGGTTTGTTTTGCCTGCTGGACGCTAAATGGAGTATTAGTTACTTTTTTAACCGATAGAGGAATCTTTGAATGGACCGTCGTCGAAACAGGATGGCTCTTGGGAATTCCCATTTTAACAGGTTCTATAATGCGTTTGCCAATGGGAATCCTAACTGATAAATTTGGAGGAAAACCTGTTTTTTCCTGTTTACTGATTTTATCTTCAATACCGCTTTTTTTATTACCATTTGCATATAGTTTCTGGACTTTTGCCATTTTAAGTTTTTTGTTTGGAATGGTGGGAACCAGTTTTGCAATTGGCGTAGGATATACATCAGTCTATTATCCAAAAGAATGGCAGGGAAGAGCATTGGGTATTTTTGGAATGGGAAACTCCGGTGCTGCACTGACAACCTTTCTTGCACCGAGTTTATTGACAAAATTTTCCGAGAGTGATCCGGAAAACGGATGGAAATGGCTTCCTGTTATTTACGGATCGGCTTTATTAGTAATGGGAATTGTTTTTCTCGTCTTTACAAAAAATAAAAAAGTCGAAGCACAGTCTAAAACCGTTTCACAATTATTAAAACCACTTCAAAGAGCAAGAGTCTGGCGATTCGGGCTGTATTACTTTCTTGTTTTCGGCTCATTTGTAGCATTTTCGCAATGGCTTCTACCTAATTTTTTAAATGTATACCACACCACTTTAGTAATGGGCGGACTTTTTGCCGCATTATTTAGTCTTCCATCTGGCGTTATACGTGCTTACGGAGGATTTTTATCTGATAAATTTGGAGCACGAAAAGTAATGTATTGGGTCTTAAGTTCATCAGTAATACTAAGCTTTCTATTGATGTTTCCTAAAATGGATATTACCACGTCAGGATCTGGACTTGTAGCCTCAAAAGCAGGAACAGTAACCAAGGTTTCTGAAAATGAAATTGTTGTGGGAGGTAAAACATATCCCATTACACAAGAAGATAAAGATGCTGTACACAATCAATACTTTCCCTCTAAAAAATCATGGCAGGAAGTTGTTGTAGAACAAAATCAGCAAGTTCAAAAGAAAGATTTATTAGCCGAAGGAATAACCCAGATCCATTTTGAAGCCAATATGTGGGTATATTTAGTTCTGGTTATTTTAATTGGCGCAGCGTGGGGAATTGGTTCGGCTGCAGTTTACAAACATATCCCGGATTATTTTCCAAATGAAGTCGGCGTAATTGGCGGCATGGTCGGTTTGCTTGGCGGATTAGGCGGTTTTTTCGGGCCGATTATTTTCGGCTATCTTTTAAGTTTTACCGGTTTATGGACCAGTTCGTGGATGTTTATACTCGTTGTTTCTTTAATCTGTTTAATCTGGATGCATCGCGTTGTGGTGAGTTTAATGAAAGAGAAATCGCCAGAGTATGCAAAAGATATGGATAGAAAACACTAAAAAAAGTACAAATGAAAAATAAAACGTTTAATACCAAAGCCATACTGGTTGCATCATTAGTTTCGGTACTAACAATTGTGCTTGTGTTTTATGGGTCAAGAAAATTACAAAATTTTGATGCAGCGCTTGTAACTTATTTATTTGGAACCATATTCGCTTTCTTCGGAATCGTCTACCGATATACCGTTTGGCTGCAAAGACCGCCAACATGGATGTATTTTAAAAGAAGCATCAAATTTCTTTTTACGGGTAAAGTCTTTTCACATTTATTTTTTTTAGGAAAAGAATCTGTAGAAAATATTGTAATCCAGAAATTCATTTATCCACGAAGCAGATGGCGGTGGTTTGCCCATTTTTGTATTGCTTTAGGATGTTTATCGGCATTTGCTATTACGATTCCGCTTACATTTGGATGGATACATTTTACGCTGGCGCCAAATTCAATTTCCATTTACGAAGCACATTTCTTCGGATTTAAAATGATGGATTTTCAAATAGGGTCCATTTTGGCATTCCTTATTTTTCATGCCTTAAATTGGTCATCATGGCTCGTTATAATTGGATCTGTTTATTATTTAAGAAGAAGATTAACCAATCCCGGATTAATAGCAACCCAGACTTTTGAAGGAGATTTATTGCCTCTTATTTTATTGATCGCAATATCAGTTACCGGATTATGCCTCACTTATTCCTACCAATTCATGAAAGGCTTTGCGTATGATTTCCTTGCCGTTATACATGCCATAACCGTAATTATGTTTTTGATATGGATTCCTTTTGGAAAATTCTTTCACATCATACAGCGTCCGGCACAAATTGGAGCTCATATTTATAAGAAAGAAGGAATCAAAAAAGGAATGGCAGTCTGTCCGCATACAGGCGAAGAATTTGCCACACAATTACATATCGACGATTTAAAAATTGTAACCAAAGAACTGGGTTTTGATTTTACCCACGAAGACGGAACTTCTCACCTCGACCTAAGCCCCGAAGGTAAAAGATCCCGTTTAGCACAAGCACATTTAAAAGCAAGAGTAGAAGGCGGAAATTTATTTGGATAATTTATAAAAGTTTCAAGTTTGAGGTTTCAGGTTTCAAGTTCCGAACAGAGCGTAAAACATTAAATACAATTTATAAATTTTCAAGTTCCACACAGAACTTCAAACCTGAAACTTGAAACAAAAAAGAACAAAAAAAAATGGCAAAACTACCCGTATCAACAGAAAAAATAATTGAGGCATTTGGGCCGCATTTAAATTACGCGCCAGTAGATGGTTACGATGGAAGAGACGAACCGGATGAGGTTGTAAAAACACATTGTTGTTTTTGCGGGATGCAGTGCGGGATTCAGCTATTAGTAAAAGAAAATAAAGTAGTAGGTTTTGAACCGTGGATGGAATTTCCGTTTAACGAAGGTCGTTTATGTCCAAAAGGCGTTCAAAGATATTTGCAGAATAATCACCCAGACAGGCTTTTACATCCTATAAAGAGAGTAGAAGGAAAAGGTTTTGAAAAAATTTCGTGGGACGAAGCTTTCGATAAAACTATTTCAGAAATAGAACGTATTCAGGAAAAATACGGAAAACACGCATTCTCAATGTTATCTGGGGTTTCATTAACCAACGAAAAGAGTTATTTAGTTGGAAAATTTGCCCGTGTTGCTTTAAAAACAAGAAATCTCGATTACAACGGAAGATTATGTATGGTAAGCGCCGGAGCCGGAAATAAAAAAGCATTTGGCTTAGACCGCGCCTCAAATAATTATTCAGATTTAGAATATGCCGAAGTTATCATTGTAACCGGTGCCAATATAAGCGAAACGTTTCCAACTTTAACACATTGGATTTGGAAAGCCAGAGATCGCGGTGCAAAATTGATTGTCATTGATCCAAGAATGATTCCGCTTGCCAGAACGGCTGATATTCACTTAGATGTAAAACCCGGAACCGATTCGGCTTTATACGGTGCGATGCTCAAATATCTGGTAGATCACGATATGCTTGATCATGATTTTATTGATAATTATACATCAGGATTTCAGGAAACAATCGATGCCGTAAAAGACTATACTCTGGAATGGGCAGAAGAAGTTACCGGAATCAATAAAGAAAAAATAAAAGCTGCCGCAGATTTATGGGGAAAAGCGAAAACAAGCTTTTTGCTTCATGCCAGAGGAATTGAGCATCATTCAAAAGGTGTTGATAATGTTTTGGGTTGTATCAATCTCGTTTTGGCAACAGGAAGAATTGGAAGACCGTATTGCGGTTACGGAACGATCACCGGACAAGGAAATGGTCAGGGCGGAAGAGAACACGGACATAAATGCGATCAATTGCCCGGAAATAGAGATATTGAAAACCCGGAACACAGAAAATATATTTCGCAGGTTTGGGGAATAGACGAAAAAGATATGCCCGGAAAAGGACTTACGGCCTATGAAATTATCGAAGCGATTCACAGAGATGAAATCAAAGGATTAATTTCAATTTGTTTCAATCCGCTGGTTTCGCTTCCTAACAATAATTATGTTCGTTCGGCATTAGAAAAATTGGAATTTTATGTTTGTATCGATTTCTTTTTAAATGAAACTGCCCGTCATGCTGATATTGTTTTGGCTGGCTCTTTACAAGAAGAAGAAGAAGGAACGACAACTTCGGCAGAAGGACGCGTTATCCGAATAAGACAGGCTGTAACTCCTCCGGGAGAAGCCAGAACCGATACTTCGATCTTATTAGAAATAGCCAAAAGACTGGGCGAAGAAGATAAATTTACTTATAATAACAGTGAAGAAATTTTTAACGAATTGCGTGTCGCTTCAAAAGGCGGAACAGCAGACTATTTTGGAATTACCTATAAAAAAGTAGAAGATAAAATGGGTGTTTTCTGGCCTTGTCCAACCGAAGATCATCCGGGAACGCCAAGACTTTGGGAAGATAAAAAGTTTAAAACCCCAGACGGAAAAGCGCATTTTAATCCCGCGCCCTATAAACTTCCGGGTGAAGTTACAGATGATGAATATCCAATAACATTAACAACTGGCCGCGTTGTTTCGCAATATTTGAGCGGTACCCAAACACGCCGAATTGGAAAATTAGTTGATCAGTTTCCGGAACCAATGTTAGAAATTCATCCTGAACTCGCCGCTAAATACGGCATCAAACAAAGAGAATTAGTAAGAGTGGCAACACGACGCGGAGAAGGAATTTTTCCTGCCAATATTGTTGAAACGATTAGAAAAGATACCGTTTTCATTCCGTATCACTGGCCGGGACATAAATCGGCCAATCAATTAACACCTGGAACTTTAGATCCTATTTCTAAAATTCCGGAATTTAAAGTCTGCGCTTGTTTACTAGAACCGCAGGGAAAAATTGCACCGCCGGCCAAAGAATCAGAAGCGTATGCCAGTATTTAATCTGTAAAAAAGGAACTTATGAATTTGACTAATTTTAATACCAGCGAAGAATTTTTTGTAGACATGCAGCGCTGCATTGGCTGTAAAGCCTGTGAAATGGCCTGCGCCGAATGTGAAACTAACGGCCAGCAGACTTTAATCAGTGTTAATTATGTCGATCGTTCTTCAACTATTCAAACCACAGTTCAGGTTTGTATGCATTGCGAAGATCCGGTTTGTGCTAATGTGTGTCCGGCAGATGCTATTTCGCAGGACGAATTTGGCATTGTGCATACCGCAAATACAGAAAGATGTATAGGATGCTCAAACTGCGTTATGGCTTGTCCTTTTGGAGTACCAAAGAAAAATGAAGAGTATGATTTGATGATGAAATGCAATATGTGTTACGACAGAACAAGCGTAGGTAAAAAACCAATGTGCGCCACAGTATGTCCAAGCGGTGCTTTGTTTTTTGGGACCAAAGAGCAGATAGAAGAAATGAGACCTAATAGTACGCCAATTAACAACTTTATTTTTGGACAGGAAAAAGTCAAAACAAAAGTAAATATCATGATGCCAAAAGGCAGTACAGAATTAAGAATCTATTAAATACAAGTCATGTCAAAAGAAGATAATTTAAATCAAAACTGGAAAAAAGATTTCCCTGTTAAAAAGCAGGAATCAACTCAGGTCAGCCGACGCGATTTTGCTAAATTCCTGACTCTTGTTTCCGGCGGCTTAATGGTAGGAAGCGGATTTGTAACTGCAAAGGCTTTTTTACTGCCAAAAGAAGAAGTACAAGGCGAACATTTTATCTGCAATAAAGAAGATATTCCAGTAGGAGGAACCAGAGGATTTGTACTCGAAGGAAGCACAATTCCGTATATTTTAGTTCATCTTGAAAATGGCGAATTCAGGGCTTATGAACAAAAATGCACACATCTTTCCTGTTCTGTGTATTACAAACCCGGAACCGGAATTATACATTGTCCCTGCCACGAAGGATCATTTGATGCCATGACCGGAGATGTAATTGCAGGCCCGCCGCCAAGAGCTTTGCCACAGCTAGAAGTGGTATTTAAAGAAAATGCTGTTTTTGTAAAAGCATTAATACAGAAAAAAGAAAGCTGATTTGTATAATTTAAATTAAGAAGCATGAGTACTTTTAGACGAAGTCAGAACCGAGCCAATCCTAACAAATTGAACAATATACTTTCAACCCTTATTTTTATTTTGATTTTAAATGTAAGCATTCAAATCTGGCTTTTGTATGCCTCATTAAACAATGCTTTAGATAATAATAAAGAAATTTTAGTTCCCGCTTTTATAGCCTCGGCAGTACTGTTTTTTATTGGCTTTGCCTGGTTATATTATCTTCCAAAAGGGAATTTTAGAAAGAAATAAACACAAGCATTTAAAGTTTAAAAAAGCTATTTGAGTTTTTCTGAATGTATTTAAAAGAATAACGCTAAATTTATATTTTTAAAAATATTTAAATACTAACGAAATAACTAAGTAAAAATACTTATATTTGTAATAAGTATTTTTTCGCTTATAATAAAATAGCATAATGATTAAAGTAGAAGAAGCCATAGCAATTATTGAAGCGAACAGTACAAAAATGCCAACGCAGTCAATTGCGGTCAGCAAAGCATTAGGTTACGTTTTAGCAGAAAAAGTAATCTCGCCAATAAATATGCCTCCATTTCGTCAGTCGGCGATGGACGGATATGCTTTTACTCACAGCATACGACACCAATACGATATTATTGGAACCTCTCAGGCTGGAGATCATTTAAATATAAAGCTAAAAAATACCGAAGCAGTTCGAATATTTACAGGCGCTTTTGTTCCGGACAATGCAGATACAGTTGTAATGCAGGAACACGTAATGGCAAATAAAGATTCGATTTTAATTGCCACAATGCCCGAAAAAGCAGCAAATGTTCGCCCCAAAGGAGAACAAATAGCAAAAGACGATATTGTTTTTGAAGCCAATACAATAATAACTCCTGCAGCGATAGGATTTCTGGCTGGTTTAGGAATTACTGAAGTTGAGGTTTACAAAAAGCCTAAAACAGCTATTCTCGTAACAGGAAACGAATTAGTACAACCGGGAAAGAAATTAAAAAAAGGAAAGATTTTCGAAAGTAATTCCGTTATGCTTGAAGCGGCGCTTCAGACAATCGGAATCAAAAAAACAAAGATTTACAGAGTTAATGACAATCTCAAAGCCACTAAAAAAGCATTAAAAAGTATACTGAAGAAATATGATATCGTTTTAATTTCCGGCGGAATTTCGGTAGGAGATTATGATTTTGTAAAAGAAGCCTTATTGCAAAACGGCGTCAAAGAGCTTTTTTATAAAATCAATCAAAAACCCGGAAAACCAATGTTCTTTGGTTCAAAAGAAGAAACTTTAGTTTTCGCTTTGCCTGGAAATCCGGCATCATCACTAACGAATTTTTACATTTATGTTTCGCCAGCGATAAAAAACAGAATCGGATTTTCTGAAATTCATAAAACAAAAGTAGTTCGAAAATTAAATTCGGATGTTAAAAACGATACAGGAAAAACATTGTTTTTAAAAGCAAAATACGACGAAACAAATGTCACAGTTTTAAACAGCCAAAGTTCGGCAATGCTCAATACATTTGCAGTGGCCAACAGTTTATTAATAGTTCCCGAAAATATCGAACAATACAAAAAAGGACAATTAGTAACCCTTTTGCCGATTGATTAAATGAGATTTTTTAGAAGATAGAATGAAGAGAATAGAATAAAGAGAATAGAATAAAGAGAATAGAATAAAGAGAATAGAATAAAGAATTTAAGGATTAAGATGAGAAGCGGTATATAATTTAAAACATACAGCTGAAAACTTGGAAAAAAAATGGCAAGTCCGTTTGTATACAAACAGCTTTGTGGACTTAATTTAAAACAAACAATGAATAAAAAACCTTAAGGAACTTTGAGGTAAATTTTTTTTCTCATTTCAATCTGAAACCAGAAATAAAAAAGCAAAACCATGGAAACAGTATTTATTCTTTGCGGCGGAAAAAGTTCTCGAATGCAGTCAGAGAAAGGCTTGGTTTTGTTTCAGGAAAAACCATTTATAGAACACATCATTAAGGCAATTTTGCCCATTACAGATCAAATAAAACTGATTACGGCATCAAAAGAATACGATTATCTGCCGTATGAAAAAATACCCGATCTGGTTTTAGACAAAGGTCCTTTAGGTGGTATTTATACCGCTTTATCCCATTCTGAAACTCAATTTAATTTGATTTTAAGCTGCGATATTCCGTTAATTTCAACCGAATTATTACAAGAATTAATTTCAAAACATACCGAAGAAGCCGGAATTACGGTGTTTGCTTCCGAAAGTAAAACACATCCATTAATTGGAATTTATTCAAAAAAGATTGTTCCGATTATTAAAAGCGCCATTGAAGCGGATGAATTAAAAATGATGGATTTATTAGCTAAAGTGCCGCATCAAATTTTGAATATAGAAGAAAGTAAAAACTTTCCTTTAACAAATATTAATTCGGCCGACGAATTAAATGATCTGAATATCAATTTAAGTTAAAGATTATGCAAAACTTAAAAACACCAAAATTAACGATTGTTGGCGCAGGTCCAGGCGACGTTGAATTGATTACGATGAAAGCCATAAAAGCTTTAAAAAGTGCCGATGTAGTTTTGTATGATGCTTTGGTCAACGAAGAATTATTAGAATATGCATCAAATGCCGAAATTGTTTTTGTTGGAAAACGTTTAGGCTGTCACGCCTACACACAAGACCAAATTAACGATTTGATCGTTTCAATGGCAAAAAGTCACGGACACGTTGTACGATTAAAAGGCGGAGATCCATTTGTTTTTGGAAGAGGAAGCGAAGAAATCGAGTTTGCAGAAGAATTTGGAATTGAAACTGCTATTGTTCCCGGAATTTCATCTGCTTTGGGCGTTCCGGCTTCGGTTGGAATTAGTTTGACACAGCGCAAAGTGGCCGAAAGTTTCTGGGTAATTACCGGAACAACTTCAGATCATAAATTATCGAAAGATGTTCTTTTGGCTTCAAAATCGGCGGCGACAGTAGTTATTTTGATGGGAATGCATAAATTGAACGAAATAATTTCTATTTATCAGGAAAACAGAAATGACGATTTGCCCATCGCCATTATTCAAAACGGAACAAAAAATTCAGAGCAGAAAGTGATTGGAACTATCAATACAATCACTAAATTGGTTGCTGAAAAAAACATATCATCACCCGCCATTATTGTGATTGGCGAAGTAGTTAGAAATACTTCAAGCTGGATTTCCTATTTTCAGGAACATTTTGAAGATGAATTCATTTTTCAAAATTTAAATTTATAAAAATGATTGAGATTAAATATTTTGGAGCTGTTGCCGAAAAGACAAAATGTGAGTTCGAAAAAGTAGCTTTTTCTGAAGTTTCACTGCAGGATTTATTGCGTGATTTAGAAGAAAAATACCAATTTGAATCCCTTTCTTTCAGCGTAGCAGTAAATCAAAAAATAGTTTCAAAAGCAGCCGCATATAATTTGCAGACCAATGATATTGTTGCTTTATTACCACCGTTTGCCGGAGGATAAAAATTAATTTATGAATGCATCAAACCGATATAACCGACAAATGATTCTTCCTGAAATAGGAGAGGAAGGTCAGTACAAATTATCGAAATTTAAGGTTTTGGTTATTGGTGCCGGAGGTTTGGGTGCGGCAATTTTACCTTATTTGGCTGCAGCCGGAGTTGGAGAAATAGGAATTGTAGATGATGACAATATCGAGATTTCGAATTTACAACGTCAGGTAATTTACAAAAGTCAGGCAGTTGGAAAATATAAAGTTGAAGAATCAAAACTGATGATTTCAGAATTGAATCCGCTCGTAAAAGTCAACGCTTTTAATGAAAAATTATCGGTTAAAAATGCCATTTCGTTATTTGAAAAATACGACATCATTGTTGACGCAACAGACAATATTTCGATTAAATATTTAATAAATGATGCTTGTTTGGTAACCAATAAACCAATGGTTTACGGATCAATTTTTAGATTTCAGGGGCAAGTTTCGGTTTTCAATTATCAAAACGGACCAACATACAGATGTTTGTATCCAGATGAAAACAATAACGCATTAAACTGTGAAGATGCCGGAGTAATTGGAATTTCGGTTGGAATTATCGGAATGCTTCAGGCAAATGAAGTCCTGAAAATGATTCTGGGGATTGGAGAAGTTTTAAGCGGTAAAATATTGGTTTATAATATTCTCAACAACGAACAACAAAAATACGATTTCGATAAAAGTGATTTTCAGTTAATAAGCAGAGAATCATTCAAAGAAAAATATAATAAATCTGAAGTTCAAGAAGTCAATTTTGAATCAATTTTAGATGAAATAAACAATGATTCTGTTTTATTTTTGGATGTTAGAAACGAAGAGGAACTGCCAAAAATCAGTTTTAAAAATCAAATTATGATTCCGTTGCCAGATTTAGAAAATGAAATTGAAAAACTGAATAAAAACCAAACGATTTATATTTTCTGTCAATCTGGAATAAGAAGTAAAGTTGCTGTAGAGTTGCTTCAAAAACATCAATTTAAAAATATAAAAAGTATTGCTGGCGGTGTTTTAGAAATTAAGAAATTATTAGCAAATGAGATGAATTTATAGCCACAGATTTTAAGGATTAAAAGGATTTTTGAATTATTTTGTGTAAAGTTGTTTGCCACGAATTACACTAATTTTCACGAATTAATTTTTTGATTTTTGCGAATAAAAATTAGTGGAAATTAGTGTAATTCGTGGCAAAAGAAAAAAATCATTTTAATCCATGTAATCTGTGGCAAAAAAAACATAAACAATGAGTAAAAATGTATTTGTAGAAGGGCCAATTGCTCCTGAATTTATAGCAGAATCTATTGCCAAGCACCAATCTAAACATACAATTGGAGCGCACAATATTTTTTTAGGACAAGTTCGTGCCGATGTAATTCACGACAATACAGTCGTGGCGATTGATTATTCAGCTTACACCGATATGGCAAACGAAGCTTTACATACGATTCGCGAAAAAGCTTTTGCCAAATTTGATTTAACCTGTATGCACATTTACCACAGTTTAGGCGTTGTAAAAGCAGGTGAAATTTGTTTGTTCGTTTTTGTTTCGGCAACCCGACGTAAACAAGTTTATGAAGCAACAGAAGCCATTGTAAACTGGATCAAAACCGATGTGCCGATTTTTGGTAAAGAAATGTTTGAAAACGATACATTCACTTGGAAACAAAATACCTAACAAGATAAAATGGTAGATATTACGCATAAAATAAGCACATTAAGAAAAGCAACGGCAACAGCAATTGTAAAAGTCAGCAGACAAGAAACAATTGACGCTGTGGTGAATAATTTAGTTCCGAAAGGGAATGTGCTCGAAATGGCAAAAACGGCAGGATTATTTGCGGTAAAAAACACGCATTTATCAATTCCGGATTGCCACCCGCTTCCAATTGAATTTACATCAGTTGAATATAAAATCGAAGGATTAGAGATTCAGATTATCTTCAATGTAAAAACCGTTTATAAAACCGGAGTTGAGGTTGAAGCCATGCACGGCGCATCGATTGTGGCATTGACGATGTATGATATGTTGAAACCAATTGATAAAGAAATCGAAATTTCGACCATCAAATTGATTAATAAAGAAGGTGGAAAATCTTCTTTTAAAAATAAATTTCCGTATGCAATAAAAGCGGCGGTTTTTGTTTGTTCTGATTCGATTTTTGCAGGAGATAAAGAAGATAGATCAGGAAAAATTATTGTAGAAAAATTAGAATCATACGGAGTTGAAACTTCTCATTATGAAATTATTCCTGATGAATTGGATATTATTCAGGAAAGAACAAAAGCTTTCGCAAAAGAGAATCAACTGTTGATTTTTACGGGCGGAACAGGATTATCTCCAAGAGATGTAACGCCGGAAGCTTTATCGCCAATTTTAGAAAGCAGAATTCCGGGAATAGAAGAAGCAATTCGTGATTACGGACAGCAAAGAATGCCGTATGCAATGCTTTCGAGAACTGTGGCGGGAACTTTGGGTAAAAGTTTAGTTTTGGCTTTGCCGGGCTCAACAAATGGAGCGAGAGAATCGATGGACGCTGTTTTTCCGCATGTAATGCACGTCTTTCATATTTTAAAAGGAAAAAATCATGACAGCCTCTAACACAATTTTGACGGATGTTTTTGGGCGCAGACACAACTATCTGCGCATTTCGCTGCTGGAAAAATGCAACCTGCGTTGTACGTACTGCATGCCGGCGGACGGAATTGCGCTTTCTCCTAAAGCCAGTTTAATGACTGCTGATGAGATTTTTGGTATTGCCCAGACTTTTGTACAAAATGGTGTTGATAAAATAAGGCTAACAGGCGGAGAACCACTTTTAAGAAAAGATTTCCCAGAGATAATCGCAAAATTAGCTGATTTAAATATTTCACTTTCGATAACGACAAACGGGATTTTAATTGATCGTCATATTGAGGCTTTAAAGCAGTTTAAAGTCAAAAAAATCAATTTGAGTTTAGATACATTGATTTCGTCTAAATTTCATTCTATAACGCTCAGAAATCAGTTTGAGAAGGTTGTCGATAATCTGCATTTGCTTTTGAACCATGACTTTCAGGTGAAAGTAAATGTCGTTTTAATGAAAGGTTTTAATGATAACGAAATTGTTGATTTTGTTAAACTAACGCAGTTTCTGCCCATTTCAGTTCGGTTTATTGAATTTATGCCGTTTGCCGGAAACGAGTGGGACAGAAGTAAAATGGTTTCTCAAAATGAGATTTTATCTTTAGTAGGAAATGATTTTTCTGAAGATGAAATTCAAAAACTGGAAGACGAAAAAAACTTCACTGCAAGAACCTATAAAATAAAAGATTTTCAAGGCGATTTCGGAATTATAAGTTCGATTACAAATCCGTTTTGTGACAGCTGTAACCGAATTCGTTTAACTGCAGATGGAAAAATAAAAAATTGTCTTTTTTCCAATTCTGAAACGGATTTGTTGACGCCTTTTAGAAATGGCGAATCGATTACAAATTTGATTTCAGAATCTGTACAAAACAAAAAGAAAGTCCGCGCCGGAATGGTTACCATAGATGAAATGAATGATCCTGCTAAACATTTTGATAATCGTAGTATGATTGCGATTGGGGGGTAGGATTTGAGAGAATTTCTGAATATTGTCATTTCGACGAAGGAGAAATCGCACTTGAAACTCCGCAGAGAAGATTGCCAATCTTTGTCGATTTACGAGTGTTATTTCTCCTTCGTCGACATGACAAAAAAATAAGCATAAAAAAAGGTTCAACTTTTTAAAGTCAAACCTTTCTATATATTATTTTTTCTTTTTGGCTTTTGCCTTTTTCTTAGACTTCACTTTCTTTTTAGCAATTTTTTTAGCTTTCGCTTTATCCTTTGCTTTTTTCGCTTTATCTTTTTTCTTAGCTGCAGCTTTTAATTTTGCTTTTTTAGCTTTTTCTTTCTGTTTGTCTTTTTTAGCTTTCTCTTTTTTCTTGGCTAATTTCTTCTTCGCTTTGTCTTTTTCTTTGTCCTTCACTTTTTTCTTCTTTTTATCAGATTTATCTTTAGCAGTTTCTACAGTTGCAGCTGCTTCGTTTGTATTCTCTTCTTTTGGTTCAGCTGCTGCTGTTTCTATAGTCTTTTTTTCCTCTGGCTTTGCAGCTGGAGTTAAAACTTTTTTTGCTGGAGTTTTGCTTACTGTGGGTTTTGTAGAAGTTGTCGCAGCTGTTTTAGTAACAGTTGCTGCAGGAGCTTTGGTCGCTGCAGGTTTAGCAGTAGTATTTTTTGCTGTTGTAGCTGCAGGTTTAGCGGGAGCAGCAGCTTTAACTGGTGCTTTGCGAACAGGTGTTTTTACAGCTGGTTTATTTTCATTTTCCTTAACGGGCTGCGCATTTTCAGCTGCAGGTGAATCGATCTTCTCTGGGGCAATTTCTTCGTTCTTGTTTTCCATATTTCTGTGCTTTTAGATGAGAATAATAAGTAATGTAACTAAATTGTTAACTGATAGTTAAGTAAAGATAATTATAAAACAAGTCTTTCAATGTTAAGTTTTTGAATAAAAATTAACATTAAGTTGTTGTTGATGAGGAATTTGTGTTTTTGGCTAAAATGAAAAATCAAAATTTCTTAACAATTCTACATGAAAATTAAGGTATTTCCGTAATAAAAATTAAGGTTTTAAGAAAAATGACATTTTCAAATTATTACCTATGGAAAAAGATTGCCCTAGCCCAGATGGAAGCGGCATCCTTTTGTTTTTTTCTTTAAAAAACAAAAGATATAGCGGACAGCTGGAAAAAGCTCCTAAAAATTATTTGGGTAAATTTAATTCTCTGCTATTTACTTTGTCATTTCGATATCTCTCGTGTCCAGAATTTTGAAATTGCTTTTTGGCGCTTCACATAAGGAACAGCAATAGTCATCGCCTAAATCTGTAAACAAAATACCTTTTTGAATACCTTGGCTTTCATCTCCAAATTCTGATTTATAAAGTGTTAAGCATTCCTGACATTGGTAAATATCCTGTTGCGGTTTTTCTTTTTTCTGATTTTTTTCGGTGGATTCGGTTATTGCATTTCCGAGTTCATTGAAATATTTTCGGCTTAATTCGATTAAAATTGTTGGCAGTTCGAGTTTGTCAATATCTTGCGAATGCACAATATATTCACGTGTGTTTGGGTCAAAATTTTTGGCAAACAATACATTATAAGTATCGCGGATTTTAATTGATTCCAGAACCGCAGGAAGTTCGTTTTTTTCGACTACAATTGAAGTGAAATAATGACCGTCGCGATTGTATTCGGATATTCCGAAATTCAATCCGTAAGTGCTGATATCAAATTGATCGAGCGTACGAACCAGAAATGTTTTTAAGTTCAACGCCCATTCCATGGCAACGGGTAAATGCCAGTTGAGTTCTAATAACGAATGACGAACGTTGATACCGCGTTTGCCTAAGAATTTTTCCCATTCAAGTTTTCGGTCTTTTGGAATTCCTTTTATTATGAATGATTTCCAGGGCGTAATACAGATTTTACCAATTTTGCAATCGAAACATAAATCACACATTTCTTTTAGAAAATCTAAATCGTATAGATTATTTCGCCAATATAAACCGAGCCAGTATTGATCGATTCCCATTCTGTTCATACCCTCATAATACGGAAACGGATAAAACGGAACATTCAAAGGTTTGTCGATAGTTCTGTTATTAGTGTCTAAAGCTTCGCTTACGAGATTAAAAATCAAATCGATTCCGATAGATTCTTCGGCGGTAATTTTTTCGATTTCGTAATAGAACTTGTCAATATCCCAACTATAGATTAAAACGGGATAGAGTTCCATACGTTCCCATTTTGGCAGGCGGATGTACAGATACCAATAGTCTTCGTGCTCTGAAGCAATAAAATTTAAATGTCCGGTAAACAACGGAACAAGCTGTTGTTTGGGGTCGTTTATGTTAACTTTAAGTCTGGGCTGTTCTTTAAAAAGCTCCAATATATAAAGGAATTTATTTCCTGTAAGCCAATTGGTGTTTCTAAAAATATCGGTCGAAACATAAGACGAAACAATATTATTCCCGCTTTTTTGATCGGGATAAACAAAATGATGTTTCCCTAAAGCGTTTTTATCCACAGATTTAAAACCTTTTGGAAATATAATATCTTGTCTGGAACCAAAAGAAATGGAATCCAAACCTTGATCAGCAGCCATATTAACGACTTCTCTCAACTCTCCCGGAGATATAACGCCTCCTTTTACTATTAATCTTGTTAACTCCATGGTTTTGTTTTGTTTCAAGTTTCAGGTTTCAGGTTTCGCATTCCAACAACTTGAAACTTGAAACTTGAAACAAAAGAAACTATTTACACTTAGCGAGTATCTCTTTAACTTCTGTTTTACAACTGCCGCAGCCTAATCCAGCGCCGGTATTTTTACATAAATCGGTAAAATTGTTTACCCCGCTTTTAATTGTTTCTTCGATGTTTCCGGCTCCAACCTGACTGCAGGAACAGACTAATTTTCCTAAAACAGGTTTTGCGCTTGAGCTTCCTCTTAATAATAAATTTCGTTTGTCTGATAATTCGATTTTGCTCTCGATCATCGTTTTAAATTCGGCAAACTCATTTTTATCGCCCATTAAAATAGCTCCTACAAGCAAATCGTCTTTTACGATGCATTTTTTGTAATAGCGTTTTTTAAGATCTGAAAAGACAATTTCTTCAAATGAATCATCGTTTTCCGGAATTTCGATATCGCCAATACTGCAAAGATTTAAATCTTCGAGTTTTAATATGTTCATTAAAACCGAACCTTTATAATAACTGCTGATATCGCCCGCTAAAAAGTTAGCCAGAATATCGGCCTGTTCTTCTGCTGCAGAAGTGATTCCAAATAACTTATTGTTGAATTCAGCTATTTCTCCAATCGCAAAAATATCTGGATTTGAGGTTTGTAAATACTGATTTACTTTTACGCCGCGTCCGCAGGAAAGACCGCTTTCTCTGGCAATTTCTATATTTGGAATTGTACCTATAGTATACACGATGGCATTTGCGGTAATGATTCTGCCGCTTTTTAGTGCAATCTCTATTTCGTTTGGATTATCGGTTTCAAAAACGGTGCTGACTTCATTATCAAAATAAATCTGTATATCACGAAGCTGTACTTCTTCGGCTAATAATTTACTGGAAATTAAATCCAGCTGACGTTCCATCAAACGAGAAGCTCTTTGGATTATGGTGGTTTTTACCTTTTTATGTTTTAAAGCGGCGGCCAACTCTAATCCTAATAATCCGCCTCCAATAATCACAACATGCTGTTCTTCTGGCGGAAGATTAGTGCTGTCAAGATGTTTCTTTAAACGATCTGCATCTTCTTTTCGTCTTACCGTAAATCGGCCGGGAAGATGAAGCTGTGCGTTTTCCGGAATAAACGGACGGCTTCCGGTGGCTAAAATTAACGAGTCGAAAGTATGCGTTTCTCCCAAACTGTCTTTTATAATTTTATTGGCTGTATCTATTTTATCGATGGCAACTCCGGCCTTCATGGTAATGTTGAGCTTGTTTAAAGCTTCGCCGTCTTTTACTTTTAAAAGCTGTTCCCAAGTAAATTCGCCCGTCATATATTCGGGAAGTAAAACACGATTGTAAAATGGATTTATTTCATTCGAAAAAACAATAATTTCATCGGTTGTATTGAATTCACGGTAGTTTTGAATGAACCTAAATGAAGCCGCTCCGGCACCCACAATCGCAATTTTCTGAAATGGTTTTACATATTTCGTAATCGAAACGGTTGTAAATTTAAAATCGGGTTCTTTTGAAATTGGATCGACAACAGTATTCGTTAAATTGTTGGTTCGGTTTAAATCATTTTCAAGTTGCTTTCCCCAATGCATCGGCAGGAAAACTACTTTTTCTTTAATGGAATCCGTAACTTTTGCTTTTACCCGAACTTCGCCATTTTTACTCGAAACAATGACAATATCGCCGTTTTTAATATTGTTTTTAAAAGCATCAATTGGATTAATTTCTAAAACCGGACTTGGTG
Organism: Flavobacterium sp. HSC-32F16; assembly: GCF_024171645.1. Taxonomy (GTDB): domain Bacteria; phylum Bacteroidota; class Bacteroidia; order Flavobacteriales; family Flavobacteriaceae; genus Flavobacterium. The sequence goes on from NZ_JALKAC010000009.1 coordinate 229,888, forward strand.
TATGCGTCATTAATCTGGAGACTTTACCCGTTTTAGTCATCGTATGCCATTGATCGCGAACTCTTCCGGTTGTTAAAATAAACGGAAATTGCGGCGTTGGCTGTTCTGATGTGTTTTCAATTGCCGCTGGTAAATTGAAAATGGCTTTTTGTGAGGGTGTATAGAATTTTTTATCCGTAAATAGACGAGGTGTACCCGGATGTCCGTAATCTGGAACGGGCCACTGAAAAGTTCCTTCCGATCTTAAGCGATTATAGTTTAAAAAAGAAATATCAATATTAGTGCCTTTAGTAAGCGCACAATGTTCTTTATAAATTTCTTCGGCGCTGTTAAAATTGAATCCATGAAAATTCATTTTTTTAGCAAAACGAATTAAAATTTCAATATCCGGAAGTGCTTCTCCGGGCGCATTTATTCCTTTTGGAAGATAAGAAATGCGACGCTCTGAGTTGGTCATCGTTCCTTCTTTCTCTAACCATCCTGCAGCAGGCAAAAGTAAATCGGCAAATTTTGCTGTATCGGCATTATGCGAAATATCCTGAACGACTACGAATTTAGCGTTTTGAAGCGCTTTTTCGATTCTTCGGGAATCGGGTAAACTCACTAGCGGATTGGTACAGATAATCCAAACAGCTTTCATTTTTCCAGATTCTAAAGCATCAAACATTTCGGTTGCCGTTAAACCCGGTTGATCTGAAAGTTCGTCAACACCCCAAAAATCAGCTACTTCTTTTCTATGTGTTGGGTTTGCGATGTCTTTGTGGGCTGCTAAAAGCGTTGCCATACCGCCCACTTCGCGTCCGCCCATGGCGTTGGGTTGTCCGGTTAAAGAAAAAGGCCCGGAGCCTGGCTTTCCAATTTGTCCCGTTAAAAGAGATAAATTTAATAAAGCGGTGTTTTTATCTACTCCAACAGCACTTTGATTTAAACCCATTGCCCAAAACGAAAGAAAGCCTTTTGCTTTTCCAATTATATCGGCCGCGAGTTTAATATCGTTTACCGGAATACCGCAGAGTTTGGAAGCTTTCTCAAGTGAAGTACTAAGAACTAAATCTTTATATTGTTTGAAATTTTCAGCGTGATTTTTAACGAAATCATGATCTACATAACCTTTTTCGATAATGCGTTTGGCGATGGCATGATATAAAATAATGTCTGATCCGGGAATAATCTGCAAATGTAAATCGGCGAAAGCAGCTGTATCTGTCCGCCTTGGATCGATTACGATTATTTTTGTTTTCGGATTTTTTTCTTTGTGTTTTTCAATTCGTCTAAATAAAATAGGATGACACCAAGCCGGATTTGCGCCAGTAATTAAAAGTGTGTCCGAAAGTTCAATATCATCATAAGCGATTGGAACAGAATCTTCGCCAAAAGTTTTTTTATAACCTACAACAGCAGAACTCATGCAGAGTCGGGAATTGGTGTCGATATTATTGGTTTTTAAAAAGCCTTTTACGAGTTTGTTTACCAGATAATATTCCTCGGTTAAACATTGTCCGGAAATATAAAATCCAACGCTGTCTGGCCCATGTTTTTTTATGATGGAAGAAAAAACAGCAGCGGCACGATCCAGTGCAGTATCCCAGCTCACGCGCTCAAGCGGGTAGGATTTACTGCCGCGCATTTCGGGATATAAAATCCTGTCTGAAGTATCATTGACAACATAATGCAAATTCATTCCTTTGGAACACAACATTCCTTTATTAACCGGATGATCTTTGTCGCCTTCTACCATTACGCCATTTTTGGCATCGTTGGTTACGATTATACCGCAGCCAACGCCACAATACGAACAGGTAGTTTTGATTTTGGTATTTTGCATTACAGTTCTTTTTTAGATACTATTTCTTGAATCTGCAGGGATTTAGATAAATCACTTATACAAAAATAAGTATTTTTACGTATAAATACGTATTTTTTAAATTTATTTTTTTATTTTTGATGAAATTAAATGAACAACAACAACTTAGTTTTAATCCGATAAAATTTGGACTCATGAAAGAAGAGCAAACCGTTTGTTATTCTTGTGTCAATGAAAATTGTTTTATCAAGAAACACCTGCATTTAGAGCAAATGAGCCAGTTTGTTTCTAAAAAGCTTAATATTGCCTGCAAAAAATCGGATCAATTTATTACCGAAGGTGCACCTCTGCAAGGGCTTTACTTTATTTGTAAAGGAAAAGTAAAAACGGTAAAAACCGGAATAAACGGACGTGAACAAATCGTTCGACTCACAAAAAACGGAGATACAATAGGTTTTCGCGGATTTGGAACGGGGAAAAAATATTTGATTGGTGCTTATGCGCTGGAAGATACGGTTTTATGTAATTTTAGCAATGAAACCATGCTTGATATTTTAAAGCAGATTCCAGAGTTTACATACGCTTTGATGTTATTTTATGCCGATGAATTAAATAAAAGTGAGAACAATATTCGTAAAATTGCGCACATGAATGTTCGTGAACGCGTAATTGATTTATTGCTTTATATTCATCGTAAATTTGGACAAATCAATGGTTTAATTGATATTGATCTTTCGCGAAAAGAAATCGCTGATTTTGCAGGAACTACAGAAGAGCAGGCAATACGTGTTATTTCAAGTCTTAAAAAAGAATCGCTTATTCAAACGGTTGGAAAACGAATTGGGATTTTAGATGTTGAAGAATTACGTTTTGAAATTATGGAACATAAATATTTTTAGGCTTTCTAACACATAGAAAATAGAACTTTAAATCGTTGAAAAGGAGGTTTTAAAAATCTAGATCTTTACACATAATCCCGAAGCATTGGGATTTGCTTTGTCAGATGAATGTCTTTTAGACAATTTTTGAACTATGTTTCTATGTGTTAAAAATATTACGTACAAATACTTATTTTTTTCTGCCAATAAATCGAATTACAGAACCTTTTCCGTTATGGAATATACCTTCGTTGAGTTCGATTTCTTTTTCTTCTAATTCGATGATTTCATAATTAGGAAAATCAGCTTTGATTTCTTCTATAGAAAATAAAGATTCCAAATCTTTTGGACCGCCTACTTTTTCGTTTACAGCAAGATATTCTAAATGTTTTTTGCTGAAAGCTTCAAAAATAACAATTCCATTTTTACGTAATAATCTATCAAGCTGTTTGTGAATTGCCGATTTAATTTCTGCCGGAAAATGAGCGTAAATTAAAGCAATCGCATCAAATTGATCTTTCTGAAAATCCAGCGTTTCTAATTCGCCAACCTGATATTTAATTGTGACATTATTCGCTTCTGCCAGTTTTAAAGCCTTGTTTTTTCCTTCTTCACTAATATCAAAAGCAGAAACTTTCCAGTCTAATTTTGCTGCAAAAATGGCATTTCGTCCTTCGCCTTCGGCAGGAAAAAGAATAGCGCCGGGATTTAGTTTTTCTAATTGTTGTTTTAAATAATTGTTGGGATCTTCGCCGTACGCAAACTCTTCGCTGCTATAACGGTCGTCCCATCGCTGAGTCCAGTTGTTCATGATTTATATATTGAATTTAATTATTAAAGGTTTGTGGTCGCTGAGCATAGTCCAGTCTTGATAAGTTCCTATTTGAATACTTTCCAGAGCTTCAATAAAATCATTTGAAGCAAAGCAATAATCCAGATGATACGGCTTGTTTTCGTGTCGATACATATATAAGGTTGGATGCGCTTCTTTACCTTGTATTTGATTAAAATATTTGTGATACGTACTAAATATATTTTTCTTGCCCAATTTGTCTACCACAGTCGTATGATTTCCTTCTCTTCGTGGTTTGTCCCAAATGCTATTACTATTGAAATCTCCAATTAAAATAGTTTTGGTTTCTTTAATTAGATCTTCGTAATAATTAATGGCTTTCCAAACTTGAGTTACATATTGTCCGTCTTTGTCTTGTGGATTGTTTGCCCAGATTGCAAATAGAGTAAAATCAACTTTTCCTCCAGTAACGGCTATTGGCAAAATATTTTTAAAGTTTGGATTATGACAATCTAATAATTGAAACCGATAATCACTATATGAAAAAACGCCAAGTCCTTTATGCGGATTTTTTCCGTACCAAAGAATGTCTGTTGGCCGCTTTGAATCTTCAGGAAATTTTAATTTTTCAGGATTTTCACACTCAGAAATTACAACAATATCAGGATTATAAGCTAGAATGAATTCTGCTTTTTTTCTGAATGCCATGTTGCAATTCCAAGCTATGATTTTCATTTTATAAAGGTTTTAAATAGATTTTAGGTACTATTTTTAACTCTTTTTTCAATTTCACTTTTCCAGATTTCTCTTTTTGTAACAACAAATTGTTCATTACCATTCTTGGTTTTTATTAATAATCCGTTGTTTGCGATTCCTAAAGTTTTTTCAAACTCTACAGCAGTGATATCTTCAAGATTAATTATGCATTCATGTTTTTGAAGAAAGTTAATAATATTGGTTTGAAATACCAGTTGATTATCTGCTAACGATAAATTTCCGCCAACTGAAATATTGCTTAAAAAGTGATTTGCTCTTCCGGAATAGATCACATTTTTTAGTTTTTTAAAAACCATTTCTTCATTATTTATATGAGCAAACATCTTAAAATAGGATATCAACGTTATTAAAAAAAGTATAAATACAGCAGCAACAAATAGAACATTTAGAGGAATGTCTTCTTTAAAATAAAAGAATACGGTTAAAAAAAAGCTTGTTGCTAATCCTAATAAAAACGAATATTTTAATCTTTTCATATTTGCTGATTTGTACTTTTTTGTAAAATTGGTTTTAATTAAATGATTATTAATTTTGAATTATAATGAAACCTAAATTATGATATTTTTTGATATTATATTATAAAAAAAAACTGCCCTTTTTCAAGTAGAAAAAAAGCAGTTGTAAAATTTCAAGGTTTAAAAATTTCGTTATTTTTTATAAGTGAAAATTCTAGGATTTACGGATATCATTAACCAAGCCCAATTGTTGGTATGACCCGCATCTCCATTTTTAATAAATTCCATAGTTTTAGAACCAAACATTTGAGAGTATCCTCCGGTAACGGTAATGTCTTTTTTGAAATTATAACCAAAAGCAGCATCAATTTCAGTTCCTAAATACGAATCTAATTTTTCGTTTAATGGAGTAACTACATCAGCAGCCGATAAAAATATATGCGGACTCAAAGTAAACTGCCATTTGTTTACATTGTAGTTTAATTTGATAAAAGCATCTTGTAAACCCACATTGTTTAAGTGATTTCCAACATAAAAATAATCCATATAACCATTAAAACCGTGGTTAGTTCCAAATATCGGGTTGAAGGATTTAATTACTGTGCTTCCGTCGTTTGATGCTTTTCCTGATAAAAATTCGTAACCTAAACCAGCTTTAAAAGATTCAGTTATGCTGTAATTAAAATTTGCTGCGGCATTCCATGCACTTACTTGCAAATCTGTACTTTTTCCGGTTTGTCCATATGCCCAAAAATTACTGTCTATTTTGCTTGTTTTGTAGGTTAGGTAAGGTCCAAAAGTTTGTTTGTAGTCTACTAATAATTTAGCATCTGTATTAGCATATTCGTAACCTGTGTTTAATACTAGAAAGCTTAAACCAAAATCGTTGCTAAATTGATTATGGTACCATGCATATTGCAGCGCTTTATAATTAGCAACCGTATAAGGTGTTTGTAAAGTATTTTCGGCTGTAGAATTATAAGCACCTCCAAAATCTAATTTTTGTTTTTCAGTTTGATAAGAAACTGTAAGAGCGTCGTGACTTTGTCCTTGCTGTGCCCAATCCATTTCTCCTAAAATACGCTGATTGTCATATGACAAAACCTGACGTCCCATTCTGGCGCTCCATTTTTCGGTAAAATTATATTGTGCCCAAGCTTCAAAAACAGCAACCCCGTTTTTATCTGCAACAGCTGTTGGTGCAACATCGCCCCATGTTCTGGTGTTTTGTAAAGTTAATTTAACAATTAAATCCTCTTGTTTGTAATTGAAGTTTAAACGTGAACGCTGTGAGATTTGTGACGTTCCTTTTTGACCTTGCTGTAAAAGTTGTTTGTAACCGTTTCTGTATTCAAAACGAGGCCTGATCTGCAGATTTACATCTAATTCCTGAGCCTGGATTTCAAAACTTAATCCTACTATCAGAATTAAAATTAATTTTAATTTTTTCATAAAATTGCTATGTTTTTATCGGGGTAAAATTATAAGAAAAAGCTGTAGAATACTATGATTACAGTCATATTTCTAATAATTTTCTAATATTGGTTTAATCTGTTGTAACTCAATTGTCTTTTTATCAACAAGTTGTTTTTTGTTTTTAATTTTTAAAATGGTGTAATGCATCCAGACTAAACAACCAGTAGAAAAAAGCAGTATAAAAATCCATGAACTTGACCAGATTCCGGTTGCAGTTAATAAATATCCAAATATAATTGGACCAAAGAAACCTCCTAAACCACCAATCATTCCAACCATTCCGCCTACAACACCAACTTCATTTGGAAAATATTCGGGAATGTGTTTGTAAACGGCCGCTTTTCCAATTCCCCATGAAATTCCAATTAGAATTACCAGAATAAGGAAAACCCACATATTGGCATCAAATTTAATAACTGTTACGCCTTTGGCAATTAGTTCTTTTTTTGCTACATTTTGATTTTGGGCAACCACAATATTCTGCCAGCTTGAGGTAGTTGGAAAAATAGCATTTTCATCTATTACAGAAGCCTTTTGCATAATTGGATATTCTTTATCACCAACTTTAACGGTTTTATCGTTGATTTCATTTACAACTCCTTTTTTTGCTGCTAATATTCCGGGGCCGGCTGTGGTGATTTCCATTTTCGGAATCATTAGGAAAGCACTTAAGATTACAGAAGAACCTAAAACCCAGTACATCACTTTCCTAGCACCAAATTTATCTGACAAATAACCGCCAAAGGCTCTAATTACACCAGATGGAAGGCTGAACATAGTAGCAAATAAACCGCCCATTACTAAACTGGTTTGATACACATTCATGAAATTAGGAAGAAGCCATTGCGAATAAGCGACAAAACAGCCAAATACTAAGAAATAATACGCTCCAAAACGCCATACTCGTGCAGATTTTAGTGGTATAAGCATTTGAGAAACGGTTTTAGTATTGTTTTCCACTTTTTTATTTTCAGTGAAAATCAAAAAAGCAATACCTATTGTGACTAAAGAAACAGCGTAAATAACAGGAAGTATTTTCCAGCCGTTTTGCGGATCATCAATTGAAAAATGATTTAATAGGGAAGGAGCTAAAAAGGTTGTAATAGCTGCTCCGGCATTTCCCATTCCGAAAATGCCTAAAGCTCGACCCTGCCATTCTTTTGGATACCATATTGAAGTATAACCAATTCCGACTGCGAAACTTGTTCCGACCATTCCGAAGAAGAAACTAAGTAAGGCAAACATAAAAAAGCTGTCGGCGTAGGGAAGGAGAAATAATGGAATTGAGCTTAGGAGAAGTAAAAGAGAAAAAACATATTTTCCTCCAAATTTATCTGTCAGGATTCCAATTGGCAGACGCATAATGGAACCCGTTAAAATAGGAATTCCTAAAAGCCATCCTACCTGAACAACGCTCCAATGGAAAATTCCGTTATCGACTAAAAAGGTTACTAAAACCCCGTTTAATGTCCAGCAGGCAAAACACACTGTAAATGCCAATGTGTTCAAAAATAAAATTTTGTGTGATTGAGATAATGAGTTTGTAGTTTTCATAGCACTTATATTTTTATGTAAAAATAAGTACTATAACTTAGTTAAAAGATGCTAAAACGCAGTTTTTGAAAAATAATTAAGTATTTATACTTAATTTTAAATCAAAGAATACTCAGTTGCTTTATTAGAAAGTTCCATTAAGTTTTTTACTTTCAGTTTTTTCATCAGGTTAAAACGGTGAACTTCGGCAGTTCGTTTGCTGATGTCAAGAGCTTCGGCGATTTCCTTGTTTCCTTTTCCGGATAATAGCAGCGTAAGGATTTCTTTTTCTCTTTTGGTAATCATCATTTCGTCACTTAAGTTTTGCTTAGGTTCTAATGAATTAGACGGATTTGTCAATTGACCAATTAAGATAGAAGAAATATCGCCGCTGAAGTATTTTCCGCCAGCAGAAACCGTATGAAGTGCTTTTAAAAATTCTTCTTTAGAAGATCCTTTAAGTAAATATCCGTCTGCACCGGCTTTTATAGATTTCAAAACATATTCTTCCGATTCGTGCATAGACAGCATAATAATTTTTACATCATTGTTTTCACTTCTAAGTTTTTCTACTAGTTCGATACCTGTTAAGTTTGGCATACGAATATCGGCTATAAGTAAATCGGGTTTTGTTTCGGCCACAACATCAAGTGCGTCGGCACCATCGATTGCTTCGCCGACAACCTCAATATTTGCTTCGTTTTCCAGTAAAGATTTGATTCCGTCTCTAACAAAAACATGGTCATCTGCTAATACTACACGAATGATATTACTCATAATTTACTTAATTTAGATTCTGGATTTTTACGTATATTCATCTATAACGAAGACGCTAATATACGTACTTTTTTTAAAAGTAAATTCCATTTTGTTGAAATTCCAAATTCCAATATTAAAAAATCATTAGAAAATTAAATTCCAAAATATAAATTTAAAATATGACTGAAGTCAGCTTTGTTTTGTGTGTAATCTCTTCTTACGTCAAGATGATAAAAACAGAAATTAAAATTTGTCAGCTTTGCGAAAAACCTTTTTCGTTCTTTGCGGTTAAAAAAAAACGTACTTTTGATTCCATAATTACTTCGTAAAATTTCATGAAAAAATCAATCATCATCATAATCACATTTTTATTTTTCACTTTTTCTTTTGCTCAAAATAAATTTGGAAATCCTGAAGTTGATCCCATTCAAATTCAAAAAACTTTCCAAGATTGGTCTACTTACAATAAAAAAATAATGCTTTCCAGAGATTTTACAGCTCTAGACGCATCTTCAAAAGAAATTTCAAAAGAAGCTTTTCTGGATAAATTAGCAAACGGAAATTTCATCCCAATCCGATTAAAATCTGACGATTCAGTTTACTATTATAAACTCTTTAAAATTCAGCCAAAATCAGATACTAGTATAAAAGCAACGATCAACCAAATTGGTTTTGATGCTCTTAAAAACTACAAAATGGAAGGAACGGCTTTTCCGCAATTCTCGTTTCAAGATTTAGAAGGAAATCTGATTACCAACGAATCCATGAAAGGAAAAATCATCGTAATAAAATGCTGGTATATTCACTGTACGCCATGCATAAGAGAATTTCCTCAGGTAAATAAACTAACTGAGGAATACAAGGACCGCAAAGATATTCTCTTTATAAGTTTAGCCGAAGATTCACCGGAACAATTAAAAACATTCTTAGCCAGAAAACCCCTTTCGTATTTTGTAATTCCAAATATGAAAGACTATATGAATGAAGCTTTACAACTGAATTCATTCCCAACACATTTTATTCTAAATAAAGAAGGATTAATTTCTAAAGTCCTGCCCAATTTTGAAAGCTTAGAAGTAGCTTTGGCAAAAGAAAGTAAGCTGTAGAATTTTGAAACCATATAAGTTCATATAAGAGATTATAAGTTTGATTTAAATAAACTCATATCACTTATATATTGGAAATCAATTACCGTAAATTATAAGTTTAGCTTTAATAAACTTATATCACTTATATGGTGAAAAAAATTAAACCTTTTTCCGTACTTTTGCACCAAATTAATTAAAAAGACATTCATGTTAACAGTCAATAATTTATCAGTTCAATTTGGCAAACGAATTTTGTTTGACGAAGTAAATACCACATTCACTCACGGAAATATTTACGGCGTTATTGGAGCCAATGGTGCTGGAAAATCTACATTTCTAAAAATTATTTCAGGTGATATGGACCCAACTTCTGGGCACATTCATTTAGAGCCGGGAAAACGTATGTCGGTTTTAACGCAAAACCATAATTTGTTTGATGAGCATACCGTTTTGGAAACCGTTTTAATGGGAAATAAAGTTTTGTATGCTGTTAAAAAAGAAATGGATGAACTTTATTTAGACTACAACGATAAAAATGCAGACAGAATAGGGGAGCTTCAGGTTCAGTTTGAAGAAATGAACGGATGGAATGCTGATTCTGACGCTGCGGCAATGTTGTCTAACTTAGGAATTAACGAAGAACATCATTATACCACAATGAGTGATTTGGAGGGAAAAATTAAAGTTCGTGTGCTTTTAGCACAGGCACTTTTCGGAAATCCTGATTTGCTTATTATGGATGAGCCTACCAACGATTTGGATTTCGAGACAATCGCTTGGTTAGAAAACTTCTTAGCAAACTATGAAAATACAGTAATCGTTGTATCTCACGACCGTCACTTTTTAGATGCAGTTTGTACACATATTTCTGATATTGATTTCGGAAAAATCAATCATTACTCAGGAAACTATACGTTCTGGTACGAGTCTAGCCAATTAGCGGCAAAACAACGTGCACAGCAAAACAAAAAAGCAGAAGAGAAGAAACAAGAGTTGGAAGAATTTATTCGTCGTTTTAGTGCAAACGTTGCGAAATCGAAACAAGCAACTTCTCGTAAAAAAATGATTTCGAAATTGAATATTTCTGAAATCAAACCTTCAAGTCGTCGTTACCCTGCGATTATTTTTGATCAGGATCGTGAAGCCGGAGATCAGATTTTAAATGTAGAACACTTATCTGCTTCTGTAGATGGTGAACTTTTATTTAAAGATGTTCATTTAAATATGGCAAAAGGAGATAAGATTGTTCTTTTCTCTAAAGATTCACGTGCTACAACTGCTTTCTACGAAATCTTAAACGGAAACCAGCAAGCAGATTCTGGAACTTTTGATTGGGGTATTACAACAAACCAAGCGTATCTTCCTGCTGAAAACCATTCTTTTTTCGAAAATGACTTAACTTTAGTAGACTGGTTACGTCAATACGCTAAAACTGAAGAAGAACGAGATGAGGTATTTATTAGAGGTTTCTTAGGGAAAATGATTTTCTCTGGAGAAGAAGCTTTAAAAACATCCAGAGTTTTATCTGGGGGAGAAAAAGTACGTTGTATGCTTTCCAGAATGATGATGGAGCGTGCTAATGTTTTAATGCTTGATGAGCCAACAAATCACTTAGATTTGGAGTCTATTACGGCTTTCAACAACTCATTGAAAAACTTTAAAGGTTCTGTAATTTTTACAACACATGACCATGAGTTTGCACAAACTGTAGGTAACAGAATCGTAGAATTGACACCAAACGGAGTTATTGATCGTTACATGACATTTGATGAATATCTTGATGATGAAAAAATTCAGGAACAAAGAAAAAAGATGTACAATCTTTAATCTTTAATTACAATATTAAAAATCCCAAATTCCAATTAAATAGAATTTGGGATTTTTTTTGCGTCATACTTTTGGAGAGTTTTCCAAGGATTACATAATGATGATCATTAATAAAATTGCAATAAATATCCTGAATCCCATTTCGGATTTAAAATGTCTTTAATCCATGTTTTAAAAAGTATTTATTTTCTTACATTTGCATCTTTAAAAAAATAAAGTATGCTTTCTGAATATGAGAAAATGCCTGATACTCTTAAAAAACTTGGGCTTGAAAGTAATGATTTCTCTAAATTGGAGAAATATAAATGGGTTGTGACAGAAAAAGTGCACGGTGCAAATTTCAGTTTTGTTTACGAAAAGAATAATTTAAAATTTGCTAAACGCAAAGAATATTTATCCTGGAAAGATGACTTTTTTGGGTACCAGCTTGTGGTAAATAAATTGGAAGATAAAATCCTCAGACTTTTCGAAAAGTTGAGTACACAAACTAAAGCCTCAAAATTGATTGTTTATGGAGAACTTTTTGGAGGTAAATACCCTCATGTAGATGTATCCATTGAAGAAAAAGTAAATGCTATTCAAACAGGCGTATATTATTCGCCAACAATTGAGTTTTACGCATTTGATATTGCTGTAGAAGTAGAAGGGAAAACCAAGTATTATCTTGATTATAAAACATCTTTGGACTTATTTGAAGAGTTTGAAATATTTCACGCAAAACCGCTCTTTATTGGGAAATTAAACGAAGCTGTCAATTTTAATAAAAGGATAAATTCATCAATCCCTAAAGCATTAAATCTGCCTGAAATTAAAGATAATCTTATTGAAGGAATAGTGATTAAACCTTATAATATGGATCTGGATATCAAAATTGCGCGACCAATAATAAAGCTGAAAAATGAAGAGTTTGACGAAGAAAAAAAGTTTCATCAAGCAGAAAAATGGTCCTTTGTTTCTAATTTGTCTTCAAAGACAGAAAGTTTGTCATTTATGATGGATGAATTGAGAAATTACATAACAGATAATCGTTTAAAGAGTGCTATTTCAAAAATAGGAAGTTTAAATTTAAATGATCAATTGAGGATTGAAGAAATCAAAACAGAATTTTATCAAGATGTGATTGTTAGTTTTAATGAAAATAATGATAATATTTTAGAAGAATTAACTGTTGATGAACGAGAATGGCTTAAAGAAAGAATAATCTTTGAAGTTAATAAAATGATTTTTTCTTAAAGTGGAAAAAAATCCCCGTTATTCTCATAACGGGGATTTTTTTATGTCTTATTTCTTGCCGAATATCTTAGCAAAGATCCAGATAATAATCGCAACAATAAAGATTACGATGAAAATCCCGAATCCCATTCCGGCTTTAAAAATGTCTCCTACTAGTTCGCAGCTTGTAAATGAAAATAGTATAACGAATACCATTAACAATCTTAGTATTTTATTTTGCATGATGTTGAGTTTTTAAATTCAATATTAAAATTACTTCAGGAATCTTGAAAATTTGTTATAGAATTTTTTGGAAATGTTTTAGGATTATTGCTTGTATTTATTTTTTATGGCCTAATAGCTTTCGAAAGTTTTTCTACTAAATCTCCAATTTGAATTAAATTTGGATTTCCAGATTTTGAACTTTCTGTTGACACTCTTTTTCTTAGAGGATCTTTGTGGATTTCTTCCAATGCCGTTTTTATATAGTGAATGTATTCTGCATTATCTTCACTACAATTCTTTTTGAGTTGCTCAGAAAAACCAACGATAGATTTAGCAAGTACCATTTTATAAGCATAATCTTCAATTATGTTTTTTTGTCTAATATATTGATTTGCACAAAAAATAGCTCCAATAATTGGAAATGGTAACAGCGAAACTCTTGCAATAAAAATAAAAGTATCATCGGTGATTTCTGTTACTATCCAAATTCCTATGGATATTGATGTGATTAAACATAAAATAGCTCCAGTTATCCAGCTTCCAAAAATCCATTTATTGTTAGCTTTATTATATTGTACCTGAAATGAAGCGCTAATTCCTTCAGCTGTTTTGTAGTTTAAGGCCTGTTTAGCAGAATCAATTAAATCTTTAGCTTCGTTAATTATGTTTTCTCTTTCTGATTCATATTCTGCTAATTTTTTAGAGTTTTCTTCTGTAGCAAATTCTAATTCAGTTAGTTTTTTCTCTCGATCTTGAACTTTGTTTGCAAAAGATGTAATTAACTTTTCATTTGATTTACTTTCATTAGTGGATAAAGTTATTGCTTGTAAATTTTTATTTGCCGCCGCTCTTGCAACTGAAAGTTCGTTATTATAAAATTTTATCTTTTCTGATTCTGAAATTAATTCATCTCTTCGTTTTAATATTATTTCTAATTCATTTTCAATTTCTTCTAATTTTTCTTTTGAGGAATTAATATTTTCATTTATCGTTTCGTTATCAGATTCAATATTTTCTTTAGTAGTTTTTATTAATTCTAAATTTTCTTGAGCTTCAATTTTTAGTCGGGAAATATTTCCAATTTCTTGTTCGAATTCTATTTGGCGTTCAGTTGTATTTCTAATATTAAAGCTTCTCAATAGTATTTTTAAAGCTTCGAATTGAGGTATATAATTGTTTGGGGTTTGAAAATATGTATTTATTGCGTCTAAATAACTATGAATTGTGCTTCTTTCTGAATAGGTTGAAAGCGCTAAGAATTTATTTGGAGATTTTGCTAAAGTTGTAATATCAATAAGAAGATTTTCAATTCCTATAATAAGTCCTTTGTACGTGTATTCATTTTCACTTCCATATGTATTGTCTTTGTTTTCTTGAATTGGTGCAGTTTTGATTTTATCTCGAATTTCATCACGAATAGTTCTAATATTTTTAATAGAGGTTGTTTCCATGGTTTAATAAGTTAGTTTTTGGTATTTCGCTAAAATATAGATTTTTAGCTTTAAAATGTAATATATTTCTTGATATTTAAAAAAGTTTTAGAAATAGATAATAAAATATTTTCCAACCCCAACACCCCAACAAATAAAATCAGATTCCGTATATTTGCCCAACCAAACATTACAATTACTTATGAGCCAAAAAGTATTACTTAATTCAAAAGAAGTTACTATCATACTCCATCGTTTGGCTTGTCAGTTAATCGAAAAACATCTTGATTTTACTGATACTATTTTAGTGGGAATTCAGCCAAGAGGTGTTTATTTAGCTGAACGTTTAAAACAATTATTAGAAAACGAATACAAGGTTCCTGAAATTTCTTTAGGATATCTGGACATCACTTTTTTTAGAGATGATTTCCGTCGTACTGATAAACCGCTTGAAGCCAATAAAACTCAAATCAATTTTATAGTCGAAGACAAAAAAGTTATTTTTATCGATGACGTTTTGTTTACAGGAAGAAGCATTCGTTCTGCTTTAACTGCCATTCAATCTTTTGGAAGACCTTCAGAAATTGAATTATTGGTTTTGATAGACAGACGTTTCAGCCGTCATTTACCAATTCAACCCGATTACAGAGGTCGTCAGGTAGATGCTATTAATGGCGAAAAAGTAATAGTGAGCTGGAAAGAAAATGATGGTGAAGATGTTGTTCACTTAGTGACAAATTAGTTTAATCATTAAAACTGTTTAATCGTTTAACTGTTAATTTGTTTAATCGGAAAGTGTCGATTAAACGGTTCAGCGAATAACCGATTAACCATTATAAAGAATTGAAAATATAATCATGACAGAAAACGAAGAGTTTATTTTTGAATCAATTTTTAATCAGATAAGAATGGGATTTCTTTCTATTGATGAAATCAAAGAAAATATCATAGAAGAAATTGAAGATAATGAGTTTGAAGATGAAATTTCTGAAGAATGGGCTTTTGAGAAAATCGACCAAGAACACCAAAAGTTACTTGAGGAAAGTAAACAATGGAAAAGCCCAACAGATACTGAAAGACTTATAAATGCGTTTGATGAATTAGCTGATGAAAACATAGTAGCGCTTCACAATGCGGGTTACACTACAAGCGACGGCGAATACGAAGTGGTTGAGGTTGAGAGAGAACTTCAGGAAAATGAAGTTGTGTCTGACGGTTATTGTTTTTATCACGAACAAGATTTAGCAAGAGCAATTGCTATTGAAGATCCAAGTTTGTATATCGCTTTTCAAAAAGTTGATAATTCTGATGAAGCAACAACCATTGAAGTTGGTAAACGAGTTGCGGAAGTTTTAATAAATAACGATTTCAAAATAAAATGGGATGGCTCTGCACGAACAAAAATTGAAATTCCGGGTTTTAGATGGCAGAAAATTTTTGATGAAGATGCAAGAGATCTGCAAGATTATAGTGAGGTGGTAGACAGAATGATTCAATAGAGTAGCTGCTCTTTAAAGAAGCACTGAATATTTTAGGAATTCAGGAATTTGACAAATAATATTAAAGAAATAAAAATGAAAGAATTAAGCGTAAATCATTTATTAGGAATAAAATATATCAACGAGAATGATATTAACCTGATTTTTGAAACGGCAGATCATTTTAAAGAAGTCATTAACAGACCCATTAAAAAAGTTCCTTCATTACGAGATATTACCATTGCCAATATTTTCTTCGAAAACAGTACGAGAACAAAACTTTCCTTTGAATTAGCGCAGAAACGTTTATCTGCTGATGTGATCAGTTTTTCTGCAGCTCAGTCATCGGTAAAAAAAGGAGAAACCCTGATTGATACTGTAAATAATATCCTTTCGATGAAAGTTGATATGGTTGTAATGCGCCACTCTAATCCCGGAGCGGCTTATTTTTTATCTAAAAATGTCAAAGCAAGTATCGTAAACGCTGGAGACGGAGCGCACGAACACCCAACTCAGGCTTTATTAGACAGTTATTCTATCAGAGAAAAACTGGGCGATGTAGCCGGAAAAAAAGTAGTCATTGTAGGTGATATTCTACATTCAAGAGTTGCCTTATCTAATATATATGCTTTGCAGATGCAGGGCGCAGAAGTAAAAGTCTGCGGACCAAAAACGCTGATTCCGAGATATATTGAATCACTTGGTGTTACGGTTGAACCCAATTTACGCAAAGCCTTAGAATGGTGTGATGTTGCGAACATGCTTCGTGTACAAAACGAACGTATGGATGTAAACTTCTTCCCGTCAACACGTGAATACGCACAGCAATATGGAGTGGATAAACCGCTTTTGGATTCTCTTAATAAAGAAATCGTAATCATGCACCCGGGACCAATTAACAGAGGAGTAGAGATTACATCTGAAGTTGCTGATTCTGATCATTCCGTGATTTTAAATCAGGTAGAGAATGGTGTTGCAATTAGAATGGCGGTTATTTATCTTTTGGCTTCTAAAATACAATAGTTAAAAGTTTCATGTTTAAAGTTTCAAGTTTTGGAACGTGAATATTCAAATGTCACCCTGAGCGAAGTCGAAAGGCTTTTACATGACGAAGGCTTCTCCCGAAGCCTCGGGATCGCCCAGCCTGACAAACTTGAAACCCTGAAACCTAAAACTTGAAACAACAAACAAAAAACTTCGTACCTTAGCGCTCTGAAAAATCAATTTTTATATAAGCCCCACAAATTATAAAATGAAAGTAGATCAAAAAGGACATACCGTAACGATAAAGGACACGCAAGGCGATTTTAATGGCTTTGTAGAGAAAGTGACGCAACAGTTTAAAACCTTTGAAAAACATAATATTATAATCGATTTATCGTCAGATTCTGAATTGACGGAAAAGGATTTGAAAGTTTTTTTACCGCTTGTAAAGCTTCAGAAAAAAGCAAAAAAATCGTTTGTAATCGTAGCTTCTGATCTTGATTTTAATGCTGTTTCAGATAAATTAGTCGTGGTTCCTTCTCTTTTAGAAGCACACGATATTATCGAAATGGAAGAAATAGAAAGAGACCTCGGGTTTTAATTGTAGATTTTAGAGTTCAGATTTTAGATTTTGAATGCTGAATAAATCTTAAATCCGAAGTCAATCAATTTAAAATCAACAATCTAAAATCTAAAATGAAATTAACCATACTTGGCTGTTATGCCGCAACTCCCAGAACATTTACTAATCCCACTGCGCAGGTTTTAGAAATCAAGAACCGATTGTTTTTGATTGACTGTGGTGAAGGAACTCAGGTACAGCTTAGAAAAAATAAAATTAAATTTTCAAAAATTAATCACATCTTTATTTCGCATCTTCATGGCGATCATTTGTATGGATTAATTGGGACAATTTCGACTTTTTCTCTTCTGGGAAGAACTACCGATTTACATATTTATGGTCCAAAAGGAATTAAGGAATTAATTCTGCTTCAATTAAAATTGACAGAATCCTGGACGACTTATGATTTGTTTTTTCACGAATTAGAATCAAAAGAAAGTGAAGTTATTTTTGAAGATAAACGTGTTATTGTCAGAACAATTCCGTTGAAACACCGTGTTTATACAAATGGTTATCTTTTTCAGGAAAAGCCAGATGAAAGAAAACTAAATGTTGAAGCTGTTCAGAGTTATGATATTCATGTTGCTTACTATCAGAAAATAAAAAATGGAAGCGATATTACGCTTGATAACGGAACTGTGATTGAAAACGAAAAACTTACGTTTGATCCTCCGCCTTCAAAAAGTTATGCTTTTTGTTCGGACACGGTTTATAATGAAGCTGTAATTCCTATTATTGCCAATGCAGATGTTTTGTATCATGAATCTACGTTTTTAGAATCTGAAGCTCCTTTGGCACTGAAAACTTTACATTCAACGGCAAAAGAAGCTGCTAATATTGCTTTAAAAGCCAATGTAAAACAGTTAATTTTAGGTCATTATTCTACACGTTATGACGGAATTGAACGCTTTAAAGAAGAAGCCGAAACTGTTTTCCCGAATGTGGTTTTGGCAGATGACGGACTGAGTTTTGAATTATAATTTTAAGGTGCTAAGATTCTTAGATACTAAGCTTCTAAGATTTTACTCATCTGCAAAGTGTCATCCTGACAAACCTGAAACCTGAAACCTGAAACAAAAATCAACAATCTAAAATAATAAATCATGAACGATTTAAGCAATTATAGAAAGTCTTACGAGAAAAGTGAATTATTAGAAACTAATATTCCTGAAGATCCAATTAATCTTTTTAATCGCTGGTTTCATGAAGTGGAAGATTTCGGCGGAAACGGCGAAGTAAATGCTATGACGGTTTCTACTATTGGATTAGACGGATTTCCAAAATCCCGTGTTGTTTTATTGAAGAAATTTTCAGAAGAAGGATTTATATTCTACACTAATTATAATTCTGAAAAAGGAAAAGCCATTGAAACGAATCCAAATGTTTGTTTGTCTTTTTTCTGGCAGGAAGCAGAGCGTCAGGTGATTATTAAGGGAATTGCGCAAAAAACTTCTGAAATTATTTCTGATAATTATTTTGATTCAAGACCAGACGGAAGCAAATTAGGAGCAATAGTTTCACATCAGAGTGAAGTTATTCCGTCCAGAACATTTTTAGAAGAAAATTTAAAAAAACTTGAAACTCAATTTGAAGGAAAACCTATTCCAAGACCTGATAATTGGGGAGGTTATTTAGTAACGCCATTACAAGTCGAATTCTGGCAGGGAAGACCTAACAGACTGCATGATAGAATTCGTTATACCAGCCAATCTGATTTTTCATGGACGATTGAGCGTCTTTCTTCTTAATTTGTAAGATTTTTATTTTATAATTAAAAATATTAGTGTATTTCATCGATTATTTTTGTAGTTTACCGATAAATTGAATACGTTTGGCGTAAGAATTTTAAGAGCAATTTGTCACATAATATAAAGAATTTGCCCCAACATCTACTTTAGAACTTTTAACTACCAATGATTATGAAAAAGATTATGTGCGCCATGGTGTTCATTGTGATGTCAATCACAATGAACTCATGCTCTGCTGACAGCGCCGAGGGAAATGAAGATGTGACTACGACAGGACAGGTAATTACAAGTTATAATTACAATGCTTCTGAACTGGAAACGATGCAGTTAATAAACGAATACCGAGTAAGTATTGGTTTGAATGCATTAGAAAAAAACAATCATATTTCTTATAAATGCGAAGAGCATAACAAATACATGATTGACAATACTGTTGTAAATCATAATGATTTTACGGCTCGTTCTAACAATATTATCAATGTATTGGGTGCTAAAAAAGTAGGCGAGAATGTGGCTTACAACTACAAAACTTCTGAAGCTGCGCTAAAAGCATGGCTTGAAAGTCCTGGACATAAGGAAAATATTGAAGGTAATTATACCCATTTTGGGATTTCGGTTACAACTGATGCATCCGGAAAAAAATACTACACGAATATTTTCGTGAAAATTTAAAAGAGAAACGTTTGAACTGGTTGGTTAGTTGTCGTTGTGATTCCTGATTTGCAACGACCGTTTTTTTTAATAAAAGCTGTCTTTATAGACAGCTTTTATTTTTTGAAGTCAATTTTCCGGTTACAATCCGGTAATAATAAATTCGCTTCGTCTGTTCATTTGGTGTTCTTCCTCGGTACAGTTTACCCCGTCAGAACATTGATTTACCAGCTGCGTTTCACCATAACCTTTTCCGGTTAAACGGTTTTTGGCTACTCCGTTTTTAATAAGCCAGTTTATGGTCGATTTTGCTCTTCTGTCAGATAAAGCTTCGTTGTATTGATGTGTGGCTCTGCTGTCTGTATGCGAACGAATATCAAGTTTCATTGTTGGATTTTGATTTAATACATCGAGTATTTTTTCTAAATCCAAAGCGGCTTCGGTACGAATGTTAGATTTATCCAAATCGAAATAAATCATTTTAATCCCAAAACATTTTCCTAGATCATCGCCAACAGCAACTTTACAAACCGATTTATCAAGTGCAATAGGAAGATTGGTTTTTCCTGTTGTTCTTACAATCTTAACATCAACTTCTTTTGTTGCATAGTCTGGTTTTTCGGCTCTCACACTATAATTTTTACCGCATTCCACTGCAAAACTATATTGTCCGGCTGAATTTGAAACGGTTGAATTTTTAATTTTTTGATTTTCATATAGAGTAACTTTAGAACCCGGAAGTACTGCGCCGTTTTCAGAATCTGTAATGACTCCATATAATTCCTGCAGGCATTTTAATCTTTTGGTTTCTAGAAATTTGTAGATATCATCAGAACCTTTTCCACCTTCTTTATTGGAACTAAAATAACCTTGTCTGGAAACTGGATCAATGATATAGGCAAAATCATCTTTTGGGGAATTAATATCATTTCCTAAATTTTGAATACCGCTGATGGTTCCGTTGTCTTCAATTTGACCGACAAAAACATCTAAACCGCCAAGTCCGGGATGACCATCTGAAGCAAAATAAATTTCGTTTTCGCTGGTTACATAGGGAAAAGTTTCTTTTCCTTCGGTATTAATTGGTTTGCCAAGATTTTGCGGGGTTCCAAAACTTCCGTCATCATTTATGTTTACTTTAAAAATATCCGACTGACCTGTACTTCCCGGCATATCTGATGCGAAATACATTGTTTTTTCGTCAGGGCTAAGTGCTGGATGTGCTGTACTGTAATTATCACTTGCAAAAGAAACGGCGGTAATTTTAGTCCATTTTCCATTTTCAAGACTGGCTTTGTAAATTTTTACTAAAGTAATTTTATTGTCATCCTTTCCTTTTTTTCCGTCCACATAATTATTTCGGGTAAAGTAAACCGTATTTCCGTCTTTGGTAAAAACAGGTGAGGATTCGTGAAATTTGGTATTTAAAGCGGTTTTAAATTTATCTGCTTTTAATACTGCACTATTTTGTGGATCGACGTAGGCGCTATAAATATTGGTATAATATTCGCCTGTCCATTTATGTTTTCTCTGCGAAAAATTTCCAGTATCTCTGGCAGAAGCAAAATAGATTTTATTATTGTAAACAAAACTTCCATAATCAGAATATTTAGAGTTAATTCCTGCATCTTCAATTGTATAACGTCCGGAGTTGGCTTTTATCTCATCAAGATAATTGACATCTTCTTTGTAGAGTTTTCCTCTGGAATCATTCTTGTACTTCGCATTAAATTCATTCATAATTTTATTTGCCTTATCAGTCTGTCCGGTCGATCTTAAAGATTGTGCATATCGGTAATAATATTCGGCTTCGGGAGATGTATTTACGGCAAATAATTCTCCGTACCATTTTGCGGCGCCTTCAAACTCGGAATTGAAATAATAAGAGTTTCCAAGTTTTTTAAACAAATCTTCAGATTTATATCCTTTATCGGCAACCCTTTCATAAGTTTTTATAGCGTCGATATACGCATAACCATCATATTTTTTATCACCCGATTTCACTTTTGACTCTTGCGAATAGCCATAAAAAATAGGCAGCATTATTAAGCAGAGAAGTTTATAATTTTTCATAATACTTATTTTTTAGAAGAAACGAGGAGTTGTCATTTTACCATTGTTTTTAAAAAATTCATAACGCAGGAATATTTCATGTGATCCTGAATTGTAATTATTTAGGTTTGAGGTTTCACGATCGTATCCATATCCTAAATAAAGTCCGTCGGTGATTTGAAATCCAACCATTGCACTCAGCGAAGCGCTCCATCTGTAAGCTACGCCTACTGTAAATCTTTCGATAAACATAAAGTTGGCAGAAATATCGACCTGAAGTGGTGCTCCCTCGACCATTTTAGCCAGTACGGCAGGTTTGAATTTGTAATATTCTAATTTATCCAGATCAAAAACGTAACCTCCCATAAAATAGTAATTGATTTTGTCTTTGTAGATTGCCACATCATTATCATCGTATCTATTGGTTTCGATGAAGTTTGGTACCGATAAACCGATATAAGCTTTATCTGAATGCCAGTAAACTCCGGCTCCCACATTTGGGCTGAATTTATTGTCTAAATCCTGAAACTGCGGATCTCCTTGTTCTGCGGGATTTAGTTTGTTGATATCCAGATTGAATATATTGGCAGTTCCTTTAATACCAAATGACAATTTAAAATCTGCGGAAGTTTGAACAGTATACGATATATCTGCTGATATATTGTTCTCGTTTGTAGGCCCTATTTTATCATTTACAAGCGAAAGTCCTACTCCTAAATTGCTGTTGTTTATTGGAGTATTGATAGAAAAACTGCTTGTTTCCGGCGCGCCGTCAAGGCCAACCCATTGTGTACGATATAAGCCAAAAATACTTAAAGCACCGCGTGATCCTGCATAAGCCGGATTTATATTAATAGTGTTGTACATGTATTGTGTATACTGTGCATCTTGCTGTGCATAACCCGCAATGGTTACAAACATAATGACGAAAAAAAATAATTTTGTTCTCATAATAGATGTGTATTGTTTAGTGAATATGCAATGCGTTATACTTTTGTGCGCTGTATAACGCATTGCTTTTTTGTTCCTATTTAGACAGGTATAAATACCCTTCTTTTTTATTATTTTGAATAACATTGTTTCCGTCTAATGATTTATAAGTTACAATGTAGAAATAGGTACCGGTTGGTAAACCGTCAGATTGTTTTACGGTTGTTCTTCCTCTGGAATTTCCGTCAAAGGCATTGGTTGTATTGTTGTAATTGTTTGTTTCAAATACCAATATTCCCCAGCGGTTATAAATTTCTACATTGTTTTCAGGATAACAGGTTAAATCATCAATACCGTCAATTACGAAAACATCATTTTTTCCATCACCATTTGGTGAAAAAGCATTGTGAACCAAAATATTTTGACAGGCCAACACTTTACAATCGTCATTTACTTCCATATTAAGTAAAATACTTCTTGGGCAATTTTCATCGGTAATTTTATATTCGAATATATAGTTGCCAAGAGCCACACCATATGGGTTTAGGATATTTCCTTGTAATGCTCCGCTGTTGTTTGCATCCAGCCAGGTTCCTGTAATAGGCGTTCCTTGTGGTAATAAATTAGATAAGTTCAATAATGTTGTATCATCGTTACAGGCTTCACTAGCAATGTTTGATGTGCCCCTTGGCGCAACGATAATGGTTACTGTTGCAGTGTCGCAGTTTTCAGAACTTAATTTATCACAAAGACGATACATGTAAGTGTAAGTTCCAGCAGGTGTTAAGCCCGATACTCTAACATTTCCAGATGAGTCGATTGTAATATTAGGATCTGTTTTTGCACTATTGTTGTTTTCACTCAATAATGTAAAGTTTACCAGTTCGAGAGTTGCAGGAAGCTGTCCTTTTAAATCATTGCTTAAAACATTTCCAACCAAACCAAATGTATTGCATCCAATATTCGCATAATTATCATCATTTGCAATTACCGGAGCAGGAGGTGCCGGAGGATCAAGAAGAGTAATAGTTACAGTTGCTGTGTCACAATTTCCGGCATCGGCTTTTTCACAAATCTGATAGGTTAAGGTATAAGTGCCGCCTGGTGCATTTGCTGCAACATCTACAGATCCGTCAGGGTTTAGTATTAAAACTCCTTTTGGGTCTGGTGTAAATGTGGTAAGCGTAACGTCATTTGGATTAATGGCACTATTATTTAAAGTATCATTGTTTAGAACATTTACAATATTGGTTACTCCCGAAGGTCCAGTAATAGGTTGTGGTGTATCATCATTTGCTGCAATTGCAAATGTTGGTCGGGCAGTACAAAATGGATCTGCCGGCGGGTAATTTACTATTATGGTTTCGCTTGGATTAACAGAAATCGTTAAGTTAACCGTTGGGCGCAATGATTCAAATCCGTCAGCAGCCTGAACCCATTTGTTATTTTCGAAAACCCATCCCGGCCAGTCTATACCTTTTCCGCTTCCATCAACCACAACTCCCGGCCATAAAACTCGTCCGGAAAGAGCCAGATTAGTCATGGTGGTTATTACTGTATTTTGAGCATTGGCCCACGCAATTGTTACACCGTTTACAGGCGTAAAATTCACAGGAGTTACGACATAGTCAAGATAGGGAACATCGTTAACACAAATTGCAGTTGCAGTAACCGTCATAACCGGGGCTGCTATTGTAATGGTTACCGTTGCAGTATCACAATTTGAGGTTTCATCTGCTTCGCAAATTTGGTATACTAAGGTTTGAGTTCCAACTGGTGCATTTGGCAGTACATCAACAGAACCATCAGAATTTAAGTGTAAAAACTCATTTGGTGTTACTGTAGTAAGGATCACATCAGATGGCGTTACAACTATCCCTTCAAGCGTATCATTAGATAAAACATTCACTACGTTTTGTGTGGTAGTATTTATACCCGCTACAGGTCCTGCAGTATCATCATTGGCAACAATATCTAAATAAGTTTTACAGCTTACGCCAAAATCAAGATCTAGATGAACTAAGTCATCTGGTGTTACGGTTGCCATTAAAGTGCTTGCGCTGGTTGTAGAACATATAGTATGAAGCTGCGCTTTTGAATTTTTAGCTGTAATTTTTTTATCGGTTATATTCGGAAGTACTTTTACAAGTCCAGTAGCTCCCAACGTGGCAGCAACAGCATCAAAGTTGGCATCTTTTACTAATTTAATAGTGTAATCTCCATATGGATTTGCAGTTTCTGGTCTGTTTCTCCAGAATCCCTGAATTCCAATAATTACTTCTTCATGATAACCGTTTGGACCATCAACTATGATATTCGGACTAAGAGCATTTCCAAAGCCTCCAGCGTTCAATTCGCCCACATTCGAAGGTCCTTGATAACTTCCGTCGCCATTAAAATCAATCCATTCCCAAAGGCTGTAATTAATTGCTCCGTTTCCATCAGGAATATTTTTGGTTACAATTCCATCATTATTAGCATCGTACCATTCATCCTGAACACCATTGCTGTTTGTATCGTACCAAACGTAATCTCCTAACACAGGAAGTGTTGATGAACCATACTCAAAATCATGTTTTTGAATAATACAATCCTTAAGAATAGTAAAAAACAAACTCGAATCTACCGGATACAATTGATGAGCGCTGTTCAAATTAGCATCCTGAACCTGAACTAAATAATTTCCGGCTGGCATTCCAGAGAAGCTGTAACTTCCATCTGATCCGGTTAATTTTAACAAGATAGGGCCTGTAGTTGGGCTTTGCGGTATCAATGTAACAGGTACATTTGCAATTCCTGTATGAGTATCAATATTAATAATCTGACCTGATATTTTTACTGTATACTCAGGCTGTGTAATAACCACTGTTGCAATTGCAGTACAGTTTTGAGTTTCACTTACAGGAGATGTTGCAGTAAGTATGTAAGTACCGGCAGGTAAATTAGTATTGCCAACAATTTCATTTTTATCATTTCTAATAATAACTGCTGCACCAGGACTGCTGGTTACTAAAATTGAACCGTCATTTCCTCCAAAACATGAGGTATTAGTTGCTATACCGCTTACAGAAACTTTGTTTTCAACTGTAAAAGTCTGAACCAAGTTTGTTTTATTTCCAGAACAATCAGATAATGTATAGGTTCTGGTTAAGATATACGGACTTCCTTCACAGCCGCTTCCTTCGTTATTAGAATCCGAAACGGTAATAGTAACAGTTCCTGCACAATTATCAGCAGCGTCTTGTATATCCTGAGGACTTCCAACAGGAATTTGTGTCATACTTTGTAAATCGGCAAAACTTGTTGGAGCAGTTCCAGTTGGAGCAGTAGTATCTCTTACTGTTATAATTTGCGTATGCGAAACGATATTGGCGCTGCAATCACTTGTTTTCCATGTACGGGTCAAAGTATAATTTGAGCCGCATTCGTTTTGAATATCACTTTTTGTTTCGGTAAATACAATTGGTAAATCTCCATTGCAATTATCAGTCGCTTCAAGATTAGCTGGTTCAGGAACAGCATCGCAAGAAACTGTAATGTCACCAGGAAGATCACCGCTAAAAGCCGGCGATGTTGTATCCTGAATTGTAATCACTTGCGTGAAAGTATCAGAAGTATTACCACAATCGTCTTGAACCGTCCAGGTATTCGTGTAAGTTCCGGCATTTCCGCAACTTTGTGAAGCCACAAACTGACCGCTTACTTTTGTAATATTGGCCACATCGGCATCACAAGAATCTGAAGCAGTTGGAAATAAGGCTTGCGCCGAAGTCAAAGCTTCTTGATTGCTGCATTCGATAGTTTGGTTTAAAGAACCCGTTTGAGTTGACCAAGTCGGCGATGTTGTATCTTGAATTGTAATCACTTGCGTGAAAGTATCAGAAGTATTACCGCAGTCATCTTTAACCGTCCAGGTATTCGTGTAAGTTCCGGCATTTCCGCAATCTTGTGAAGCCATAAACTGACCGCTTACTTTTGTAATATTGGCCACATCGGCATCACAAGAATCTGAAGCAGTTGGGAATAAGGCTTGCGCCGAAGTCAAAGCTTCTTGATTGCTGCATTCGATAGTTTGGTTTAAAGAACCCGTTTGAGTTGACCAAGTTGGCGATGTTGTATCTTGAATTGTAATCACTTGCGTGAAAGTATCAGAAGTATTACCGCAGTCATCTTTAACCGTCCAGGTATTCGTGTAAGTTCC
>NZ_JALKAC010000010.1 GCF_024171645.1 Flavobacterium sp. HSC-32F16
GAGCCGGCGGAGGGACTCGAACCCACGACCTGCTGATTACAAATCAGCTGCTCTAGCCAACTGAGCTACGCTGGCGACTCATTACGGGTGCAAATGTAAAATGAATTTTTGAATTTCCAAAATAAATTTACTGCTTATTTTAATAAAAAACCACCACTAAAAGTGATGGTTTTTGTTGAGCCGGCGGAGGGACTCGAACCCACGACCTGCTGATTACAAATCAGCTGCTCTAGCCAACTGAGCTACGCTGGCGACTCATTACGGGTGCAAATATAAAGCGGATTTTCGTTTTTCCAAAATAAATTTGCACTTTTTTACACTTTTTTTTGCTTACAAAGCGTTGATTTTTTCAATCAATTGATTAGCAGTTTGTTCTAATTCAACATTGATTTGTTTGAAGTGTGATTTTTTATTTTCAACGTTTTTAGCGTTCACTTTTGTAATCAAAGTATCAAATGCAGCGATAGCTTCATCGATTAAAGCATTCGTTTCCGGAGTAGGATTTCCTGTTGTAGACATCTCAAACAAGTAAACTGCCTCAATAATATCTCCTAATACAAAATTGATGTCTTTCTTTAAATTTTTAACGTTTGCCATTTTATTTTAATTTTAATTTGCGTCTGCAAAAGTACATATTATCTTTAGATTACGTGCTATGAAATGTAAATTTCTAAAATTGAAGCTTTTCCATTCAAAACAAATGCATTTATCGCAGCCGGAAGCAAAACAGTATCACCTTTTATGTAAGTGTGTTTAAATCCGTCATATTCGATTTCAAAACTTCCTTCTATACACATATAGACGGTAAATGTTTCTGCAGATTTCGAAACTTCTACTTTATTTTCTAACGGAATAAAGTTTGTTGTAAAATAAGGACAATCCACAACAACATTTGAAGTATTTGCTTTTGAATCGTATTTCTTTTGTGTATCAACTTTATTATAGTTAATGGCATCAAGTGCTAAATCTACATGCAGTTCTCTTTTATTTCCCTGAGCATCTACACGATCAAAATCGTATAAACGATATGTAATATCTGATGTCTGCTGAATTTCGGCAACTACTAATCCTGCTCCAATTGCGTGAACCGTTCCGGTTTCTAAAAAGAAAACATCTCCTGCTTTTGCTTTTACATCATCTAAAATAGAAACTAAAGTATTATCATTTAAATGCTTTACGTATTCTTCTTTACTTGAATTTTCTTTAAAACCTACAATAATTCTAGAATCAGTATCAGCTTGCATTACATACCACATTTCAGTTTTACCAAATGAATTGTGACGTTCTTTTGCCAATTTATCATTTGGATGAACCTGAATCGAAAGATCCTCACGCGCATCTAAATATTTAAAAAGTAACGGAAATTGTTTTCCAAAGCGTTCGTAAACTCTTGTTCCAAGAATTTCGTTTGGTGTTTCATTAATCAAATCCATTAATGAATTTCCTTTTAATTCTCCGTTAGCAACGGTGCTCACATCTCCTTCTACAGTAGACAATTCCCAGCTTTCACCGGTAATTTTAGAAGTGATCGGTTTGTTTAATAATGTTTTTAATTTCTCGCCTCCCCAGATTCTTTCTTTCAGGATTGGTTCAAATTGCAAAGGGTACAAATTTGGTTTCATATTCTAATTTTAAGGGCTAATATCTATATTAATTAAACAACGATCTAATACTATTTTTTAAATCTACAATACTAATTCTTTTATTATCTCCAGCGCTTTCGGAATGTGTTTTGCAGCATTCATACTATCAAAAATATAAATAACTACTCCGTTTCTGTCGATAATAAAAGTTACTCTTCCCGGCAAAAGACCAAACAAATTATTTTTTACACCAAAAAGATGTCTTAATCGTTTGTCTTCATCAGAAAGCAAAATAAAAGGCAGCTGGTGTTTATCGGCAAATTTATGATGTGATTTTACACTATCGGCACTTATTCCAATTACCTCGGCTCCTAAATCTTTAAAATCTTCGTATTGATCCCTAAAACTGCAGGCTTCTGTAGTACAGCCAGGCGTATTATCTTTAGGGTAAAAATAAATCACTAAGGGCTTTCGTCCTAAAACACTTTGGCTTTCAAAAACTTCTCCGTGACTATCCTTGGCAGTAAAATTCGGAACTATATCTCCTATTTTCAATGACATTTATTATTCTCCTTTATAAGTTACAAAATTGCGGTCTGTTTCATAAAGCACGACTTCCAAATCAAAATCGGGCTGAATTCTTTTTCTAATTTTATTCCATATCACAACCGCGATATTTTCGGCAGTTGGATTCAAATCCTGAAATTCCGGAACGTCCAGATTCAGGTTTTTGTGATCAAACGGAATTTCTACTTCTTCCAGTATAATATCCGCTAATACTTTCACATCTAAAACAAAACCAGTTTCCGGGTCAATTTTTCCTGTAACACTTACTGTTAAACCATAATTATGACCATGAAAATTGGGATTATTACATTTTCCAAAAACAGCATTGTTTTTTTCAAATGACCAATCTTTTCTGTGCAGTCGATGTGCAGCATTAAAATGTGCTTTTCTTGATATGGTTACTCTCATTTAGGTTTTGGTTAGCTTTGGTTATAATTTGTGGTCTTCAAGATAATGATCAAATTCATCAAAAATTATCTTAAACCAAACCGTGTAAATTTCGGGCTGTTTTTCAATATCGGCTTTTACATCTTCAATGCTCATCCATTTCCAGTCTTCAACTTCTTCTGGATTTATATTAGGAGCATCATTATAATATCCAATCATAACGTGATCTAATTCATGCTCTGTTAAACCGTTATCAAAAGGCGCTTTATATATAAAATGAAACAACTCTTTCAACTCAGCTTTAAAACCCATTTCTTCAAACAATCGTCGGCTTCCCGCCTGAATGTTTGTTTCACCTTCTCGCTGATGACTGCAGCAAGTGTTTGTCCAGAGTAAAGGCGAATGGTATTTATGATGAGCACGCTGCTGTAACATGATTTCATTTTTACTATTCAAAATAAAAACCGAAAAGGCACGATGCAAAAGTGCTTTTTCGTGTGCTTCTAATTTTGGCATTAAGCCAATTTGTTCATCGTTTTGATTAACTAGTATTACGTTTTCTTCTGTCATAAGGCTTCTTAAGCAAACAAAAATACGAAAAAAGAAATGGCTTAAAAATGCTAATTAAAATTGTCAAAAAGCACAACAGTAAACGTGATTTCTATTTTTCTGATTTACAACACAATAAATTCTGCTAAAAATTAAAAGCTGTTAAAATTAAGACATAAAAACTACATTGCCCTATTTTACGTAACTAATAAAAAGTTAAAACACACTTAAAGAAATCTGAATAATTTGAATCGCCGTAATTTGAACCTAAATCTCGACGTATCTTTGAAATCCAGATAAATACACCCAAAATTTATGAAATCTAAAACTCTAATTTTCAGTCTTTGCTTTTTGGTTCCGCTTTTTATTTTACAAGCCTGCGGACAAAACACAAAAAAACAACCTGCAAAAACGGTTACTATGGAAAATAAAATAAACAAACCCGGAAATCCTTATTATTCTAATACCGACACTACGAAACTAAACGTAAGCAATGCCGAATGGAAAAAGGTTTTACCCGAAGATGTTTATGCCGTAATGCGTGAAGCGGATACAGAAAGACCTTTTACAGGAAAATATTGGAATACTGATGAAAAAGGAACGTATTACTGCGCTTCTTGCGGTAATCTGCTTTTTAAATCAACTGCAAAATTTGCGAGCAGCTGTGGATGGCCGAGTTTCTTTGAACAGGAAAACAAAAAAAGCATTGTTTTTAAAAATGATAATTCAATTGGAATGGAAAGAATTGAAACACTTTGCGGGCGTTGCGGCGGACATTTAGGCCACATATTTGACGATGGTCCGGAACCAACCGGAAAACGTTACTGCATGAATTCGATTGCTCTTGATTTTATTCCGGATAATAAATAATCTAAAATGAAAAATATACTTTTAATATGTCTTTTTGCGCTTTCGCTGAATGGGATTTCGCAAAATAAAAAAGCGAATCTGGAAACTATCACACTCGGTGGAGGATGTTACTGGTGCGTTGAAGCCGTTTATGAAAATCTGGACGGAGTAAAATCTGTTGTTTCTGGTTTTTCAGGAGGAAAAGGTGCTAATCCTTCTTATGAAGAAGTTTGTACAGGAACAACCGGTCATGCCGAAGTAGTTCAAATTACATACGACAAAAATGTAACTGATATTAACGAGATCTTTAAAGTCTTTTTTACCGTTCACGATCCTACAACTCTAAATCGTCAGGGCGCAGATGTTGGAACGCAGTACCGTTCTGTTATTTTCTACAAAAATGCCGAACAGAAAAAAGCAGCCGAAAGTATTATTGCCGAATTAAATAAAGCCAAAGTGTACAACAACCCAATTGTAACCAAAGTTGAACCTCTTAAAGCTTTTTATAAAGCCGAAGATTATCATCAAAACTATTATGCAAACAACAAAAATCAGCCGTATTGCAAAATGGTGATTCAGCCGAAAATAGAAAAATTTGAAAAAGTTTTTAAAGATAAACTCAAAAAGAAATAAGAAACAGAAGAGCATAAAAAAGGGGAAATGAATTAAATCATTTCCCCTTTTATTTTGGACATATTTTAAATTTATTGCTTAGTCACTTTTTTAAATCTCATTACCGGAATATCGCCCTGAATTAAGTTTAGTTTTCCGTCTTTATCAATAGAATAACTCGTAATTAGTTTAATTTGTTTTAAAAACTGCTGTTCTCCACCGCCGTCACAAAACATCATTGTAGCTGGTCCCGCTTCTCCAAAAGTTAATGTTTTGCCGCTTAAAGTATAAGGCGCACTATAACCGTTACAACCATTATTTCCATACACTCTTGTTTCTTTTTGATCAAAAGTAAGTTGTGGTTTTTTATTTGGATACAATCCTTCAAAAGCTATTCTTGGACCAGAAATATATTCTAATTCCCAAGTTGTATCAAATAAATCACCTGCACCTGCAGTGTCTTTTGATGCATTGCATGAAGCAATAAATAAAGTTAAAACCGAAACGATTGCAATTGTATATCTTTTCATAAATATATTTTTAAAGATTAGTATAATTTGTTTTTTGAAAGATTCCTTTCAATATTCATGCCCAGCTGTTAATTTTATAGATATTTTTAAATTTCTTTCTAAAAAAATATTCTCATTTTTTTTAACCCGATTCATTACATGTGGCATTTTTCCGACATCTAATTTACATCATTTTATTCAAACTAATACTAATCAGTAGTTTAAGTTTTTAATTAGGATTGTATTTTTTCGTAATTTGCATCAGATCAAAAAACCAAAATCATCAACAAAAAACCAAAAAAAATGAAGCAGTTTTTAGTATTATTTGTCTTTTTAGCAAGCATCTTTCAAATTCATTCGCAAGAAAACCTTCCAACAGATTACCTCACAAAAGAATTTCACAAAAGCCGCCGCGAAGCTTTTAAAAACTTAATGCCAGCAAATTCTATTGCAGTTTTTTTTTCTTATCCCGAAAGAGTTTTCTCAAAAGACATCAATTACAATTACCACGCAAACCCAGATATGTATTACCTAACCGGCTACAAAGAACCTGATGCTGTTTTACTACTTTTTAAAGAACCGCAGGGAACTGAAAAATATACAGAAGTTCTTTTTGTAAGAGAAAGAAATGTGCAAAAAGAAACCTGGACAGGAAGACGTTTAGGAACCGAAGGCGCAAAGTCTAAATTAGGTTTTACAACTGTTTACAACGGAAAAGACTTTAATAATTTTGAAATTGATTTTAAAAAGTTCGACAAAATAATTTACGATAATATCCCAACAGATATTGAAATCAGCAAAAACATTGATAACCTATATTCTTTATTACAATCTTTTAAAAGGAAAGCCGGAATTGTAAAAGAAAACGAAACTTCGACAGAGTTGTTTACCAACATTACCAATTCACTTCGCGAAATTAAAACTCCCGAAGAAATAGTGTTGATGCGTAAAACGGTAAAATTATCTTGTATTGCTCACAACGAAGTAATGAAAGCGGTTGGCCCTGATATGAGCGAAAACGAAGCCGACGGAATTCACGCGTATGTTCACAGACATTATGGTGCCGAGGGCGAAGGCTATCCGCCAATTGTGGGCGCTGGAGCAAATGGCTGTATTTTACATTACGGAGAAAATAACGCTGTAAAAATTGACAATCAATTGTTGTTAATGGATGTTGGATCAGAATATCACGGTTATTCTGCAGACGTTACCAGAACAGTTCCGGCAAACGGAAAATTTACCGAAGAACAAAAAGCCATCTATCAAATTGTTTATGACGCTCAGGAAGAAGTTTTTAAACTTTGTAAAGAAGGAACACCTATTCAGGATTTAAACCAAAGATCGAGAGAAGTTGTTGCTGCGGGATTAATTAAATTAGGAATTATTACAGATCCTAAAGATTCCCGAATTTATTATCCTCACGGCTGTTCTCATTTTCTTGGTTTAGATGTTCACGACAAAGGAAACTATATGGGAACTTTAAAAGAAAACATGATTCTAACGGTAGAACCAGGAATTTATATTCCAGCAGACAGTAAATGCGATAAAAAATGGTGGAATATCGGCGTTAGAATCGAAGATGATATTTTGATTAAAAAAAATTCCTATGAAAATCTTTCGTCAGATTCTCCTAGAAAATGGCAGGAAATCGAAGTATTGGCCAAACAAAAAAGTACTTTTAATGATATGAAATTCCCTAGGATATAAATTGGAGATTACCTTGATATTAAAACAAAGAAAAAACAAAATGCAGAAATAAAGTTGAAATTCTAAATTGGGCAACAAAGTCTAAAATACCAATTGGAAAAAGAGTTCGATTTTTTCAATCTATTGATTCAATAAAGAAAATATCATGAAAGTAGATTTAAGCGCGTTAAACGACAAACAAAAAGAGGCTGTTATAAGCGAAGAAAAACGTCTTTTAGTTCTTGCAGGCGCCGGCTCGGGTAAGACAAAAACGCTTTTACAAAAACTTATATACCTAATTGAAGAAAAAGATGTTAGTCCGTCTAATATTCTTGCGATTACTTTTACAAAAAATGCAACAAATGAAATGCTTGACAGGTTAATTATTTCAGCCGATCCAAAAGGAGAATATGAAAAGTTATTATATGACAAAACAGTAAGCAAAGAAGATAAAGACCAAGAACGCTACAATAGACAAAAAAAATACAAATGGATAGATAGTTTAACAGTTAAAACATTTCACTCTTTTTGTTACAGCATATTAAGAAACTACGGTGTTAATGAATTTGATAATAAGTTCAGAATTATTGGAGATGAAAAACGAGATGAAGAAGATGAACTCTCAAAACACGTTGCGCCTGAAACCGTTTTTGAAGTTGTACATAAATTACTAATAGAACAATGTGAAAACACAGGATATTTACTTCAACTTAAAAGATATATTCTGGATTACCTTGTAGATAAAATTCACATTAAAAAGAATGACCCAAACTTTCTGTCAAGAGACGGAAAATATTTCACAACTCTTGACGGCACAAGAGTACGTTCAAAATCTGAACAATTTATTGCCGATTGGTTTTACAGGCACAGTATTAAATATGAATATGAACCTTTTCTAAACATAAAAGACTTTGATTTTCACCCGGATTTTTATATTCCGGATGCAAATCTATATATAGAGCATATCAGCGATAAAAGTTACCCTACAAAAAACAAAGAAGAGCAATTTGAAAAAGGCAATTTACTACTTGTAAAAACTTTTGACAGCATGACTTTAGACTCAGCACTCTTTAATCATTGTCTTGATCAAATTGTAAAAAATCGGCTTCCTTCAAATTATCATAAAAATACAACTCTCAATTTCAAAGAAGAATTTAATGGTTATCATGAAAATGTAAAAGATTTTGTGTTGCAAATCATGCGAATAACCGATATGATTAAAGTTGAAAATATTGACATTAATTTGGTTTTAGAAAATGCTCTGAAAGACCAGCATGAAAGAGTTCGTCACTTTTACGAACTAGCAATTCCAATTGTAAAAAAGCACATCGCATACTGCACAGACAAATCATATTTAGACTTTAATGACTTAATTTCTACGAGCGCATCACTTTTTAAAAATTATGAAGACATTGCTAATAAATACAAAACTAAATACGATTACATTCTAGTTGATGAATTTCAGGATGTAAACAATTTACAGGTAGAATTGATTAAATTACTTTTAACAGATAATACACAATTATTCTGTGTAGGCGATGACTGGCAAAGCATATATGGTTTTAGAGGCTCAAATGTAAGTTACATAGTCGATTTTGAAAATCATTTTATAAATGGAAAAACAATCAAACTTAATCTAAATTACCGAAGTACGCAGAATATTGTCGGTGCCAGTAATGAAGTTATTAAACACAATAAATTTAAAGTAGACAAAGATGTCCAGGCCTCAAAAAAATCAGAACATAAAATAGTGGTTTATTCAGGTGGTTCCGAAGAAGAAAATATTCAATTTTGTCTTAACAAAGTAAGAGAAGTTTTGAAAGAGGGGGTCAGCAATGATGAAATACTTTTTTTATACAGAAGAAGTAAAATGTATTCTTCGTATTTCTACAAATTCAAAAATGAAGGTGTTAGAATTCAAGGAAAAACAATTCATGCTTCAAAGGGTCTAGAGGCAAAAGTTGTATTTATAATTGGACTTACAGAAGGCAATGGCGGTTTTCCAGACATATGGCTCGAAGACCGAATTTTTCAAATAATAAAGAAAGCAAATCATGATTTATTACTGGAAGAAGAAAGGAGATTATTTTATGTTGCAATTACAAGAGCCAAGGACAAATTATTTCTAATTACTGAAAAAGGCAATGAATCAAGTTTTTTAAAAGAAATTCCATCAGCATTTACCGTTAGAACAGCCGATGCAATTGGCCAAATAGTAGATAAGGTTATTATTTGCGAGATATGTTTCAGCCAATTAGAAAAACTACACATTTTTTGTCCATATTGCGGTAAAAAACAAACCAATTAACAGCCTTATTTATTAGTCCAAAAGAGACTTGTTTTTTGATTTTTCCCGAACTTTACATTCTTAAATCAATTAAAAATGAAAGCACTTACCTTCTCTACTTTTGGAGATTCAGATGTTTTAGAATATATCGAAATTCCAAATCCGCAATTAAAGGCCGATGAAATTTTAGTTGAGATGAAAGCCATCGGACTAAATTTTGCCGATGTTTACAGACGAAAAGGAAATTATCACCTAAAAGGAAATCCGCCTTTTATCGCAGGTTATGAAGGTGCCGGAATTGTTATTGATGCCAATAATCATCCTGAATATAAAGTTGGCGATCGTGTGGCTTTCGCCGATATTCCTTTTGCAAACGCCGAGTTAGTTTCCGTAAACATAAATCACGTTTTGCCATTACCTGAAAATATTTCGTCTGAAACCGCTGCTTCTGTTTTGCTTCAGGGTTTAACGGCACATTATCTTGCAACAGACAGTCATAAAACTCAAAAAGGAGAAACTGTTTTAATTCACGCCGTTGCCGGCGGAGTTGGGCAAATTCTAACACAAGTCAGTAAACTTTTAGGCGCCGCTGTTATTGGTTTAACCTCATCTCAAGAAAAAGCAAAAGTTGGTTTTGACCAAGGCGCAAATCATGTTTTTCTTTATAATGATGATTGGAAATCACAAATTTTTAAAGTCGCTCCTAATGGCGTTGATGTGGTTTATGACAGTATCGGAAGTACTTTAAAAGAAAGTTTCGAAGTCACAAAAGAATGCGGACAAGTCGTTTTCTTCGGAATGGCGGGTGGCGATCCGGCACCTGTAGATCCAAGAATGCTTATGGATGGTTCTAAAACTTTAACCGGAGGTGATTTATGGAGCTATTTAAATTCTAAAGAAGAACGAATAAAACGTGCCGCACAATTATTTAATTGGATTATCGAGGGAAAAATCAAACTTTCTGAACCAACATCATTTAAATTATCCGAAGGAAAAGTGGCACATGATTTCTTGGAAAGCAGAAAAAGTACTGGAAAAATTATTTTAGTTCCTTAATTGTAGTGATCAGTTTTCAGGCTCAGTTTTCAGCGCAATCTTCTCATCCCTTTGTCAAAGTTTAAACTTTGACAAAGGTTCTATAAAATAATTTGTTGCGATTAATAAAGCTACAATTGATTAATCTCAATCTTTATCAATTCAGACAATTCTAATATCCTCACAACATCATTTTTATTCGCCACAAAAAACAAATAATTATCTCCGTGCGTATCGTAAGTCATTAATTCAAGATTATGTTTTTCTAACGCCGATTGAATATAAGGAAACAAATCATGACTATAAGTTTCTTCCGGATATGCGAAATTAAGATCTTCACCAATCATTTCAGAAATAAAATATTCAGCATCTTCTGGATCAAATTTCCAGTCGCTGTTCCAGGCATCAATACTTTCAAAAAAATCAAAATGACCATCCACAATAGCGTGATATTCATTTGTGTTTTTTTGGTAGTTTTTAAAAAGCTTTTTTGACTGTTTTTTTAGTTCTTTTTCTTCAATATTTCCTCTCGAAACTAAGTTTATAAACTCTTCAAAAGTTTCGAGCTTAACTTCTTCGGCTTCTACTAAATTTTCTTGTGATGGAAGTTCAACCGTTTCCGGAATTTCAATATTTAAATATTGACAGATTCCTTGTAAAACTATTTTTAAGTCTTTAATTCCTATCGTTTGACTTTCATTTTTCGGATTGTTGAAATCTAAAAGTTCACTTTCCAGCAAACCTTTAGTATAATCAAAAAAGTGTGTTCCTGAATATAGAATTTTAAAATCGTTAGTCTCTAAACTATTAGTACAGCAAAAAAAGATAATAAAGTTTTTTATGGAACGCTTAAAGAACTTCTTTTCATCAGAAGTCGGTTCTGAATAAAATTGAATATGTATAAAATCATATTCCAGTCCCTGCTCTATTATTTCCTGAGTAAGCACTCCAATATCCATTTTTTTATAAAGCTCATTTAAAACTTCGTAGGAATTATTGAAACCTGCTTTTTTAATTTCGACCCTGCTTTCTTCATGATCTAATGAACCTGGAAAATAAAACAAATTAACTGACACATTTTCTTTTATGCCTTTTACTTTAAATTCAAGACTTGACTGCTGATTATATAAATAGGAATATATAGGATCAATTACATCAAAAGAAATTATTGATTTTGGATCGTTGTTTCTGTTAAAAAAATTGGAAAAAAAGTTTTTCATTGGGCTTATAATTATTTAAAA
Organism: Flavobacterium sp. HSC-32F16; assembly: GCF_024171645.1. GTDB lineage: Bacteria > Bacteroidota > Bacteroidia > Flavobacteriales > Flavobacteriaceae > Flavobacterium. Next base: position 11,306 of record NZ_JALKAC010000010.1, read on the forward strand.
TAAAGCAATAAATATATTACAAAATTTAATAAACCCAAAGTCCAGTCAACGAATTATTTCAAAGATTCAGCAATCATCAAAGCACATTTTTCACCGTCGATTGCTGCCGAAATAATTCCGCCTGCGTAACCTGCTCCTTCTCCGCAAGGATACAATCCTTTTATTTGCAAATGTTCTAAAGTCATCGAATCTCTAGGAATTCTGACTGGAGAAGAAGTTCTGCTTTCCGGTGCGTGCAAAATCGCTTCATTGGTTAAATAACCACGCATAGATTTTCCAAATTCTTTAAAACCTTCACGTAAAATCTGTGATAAAAATCCTGGAAAAACCTGCCCCATTTCAACCGAAGTGGTTCCTGGAACATAAGAAGTTTTTGGGATATCGGCAGAAACTTTATTTTGCGTAAAATCAATCATTCTTTGTGCCGGAACCTTTTGAGTTTCGCCGGCCAAATGCCATGCTTTCTGCTCAATACTTTTTTGAAATTCCATTCCGGCTAAAGCCCCAAATTTTGCAAAAGGTTTAAAATCTTCTAGTTTTAATTCAATTACAATTCCGGAATTTGCCGTTGCCTGATCACGTTTTGATGGCGACCATCCATTTGTAACCACCTCGCCCGGACTTGTAGCGCAAGGGGCAATAACGCCACCCGGACACATACAGAATGAGTACATTCCACGTCCGTTCACTTGTTTAACAATTGAATATGGTGCTGGCGGCAAATGTTCACCGCGATAATCACAACTGTATTGAATACTATCGATTAATTCCTGCGAATGTTCGGCACGAACTCCTAAAGCAAAAGGTTTTGCTTCTATTAGAATTTTCTTTTTATCCAGTAATTCAAAAATATCACGAGCCGAATGTCCAGTAGCTAAAATTAGTTTATTTGCCAGAATTTTATCTCCATTTTGAGTTACGATTCCTTCAACCTCATTATTCTTTACCAAAATATCTGTAACTCGGGTATCAAATACAACCTGACCACCAAATTCGATGATTTTATTTCGGATATCTTCAATAATTTTTGGGAGTTTATTGGTTCCGATATGCGGATGTGCTTCAACCAAAATATCTTCTGAAGCTCCAAAAGCTACTAAAAGCTCTAAAATTCGGGTTACATCACCGCGTTTTTTAGAACGTGTGTATAATTTTCCATCCGAATAGGTTCCGGCTCCCCCTTCTCCAAAACAATAATTCGAATCTTCGTTGACGATATGTTCTACATTTATTGCTTTTAAATCGCGTCGGCGTCCGCGAACGTCTTTTCCACGTTCGAGAACAATTGGTTTTAAGCCTAATTCAATTAATTGCAAAGCAGCAAAAAGTCCGGCCGGACCCGCGCCAACAACAATCACTTCTTGTGCCGAAGCAACATCTTTATATAAAGGAAGTTCAATTTTAGTTTCCTGAAAAGCTTCTCCTTTTAAATATATAATAACTTTTAAATTGATTTTAATCGCTTTTTGGCGCGCATCAATCGAACGTTTTAAAATTGTAATATGCTGAATTTCGTTTGGAGAAACTTTAATTTGTTTAGACAAATAATCTTTAAGCAACACTTCGTTTGCAGCAGTTTCTGGAGTTACCTGAAGTAAAAGTTCTCTTGGCATTTTGATTGAAAGGTAATAGTATTGTTAAAAGATTATTCTAATCACTAAAAGATATGCAACATATATTAGTATTAAAATTCCAATTGATTTGTAATGTAGTTTTAAATATCTAAACGAATTTTCTAATGCTTCTGAATCATCATCTCTAAAAGCCATTCTAACATTCGAAGAAAATTTATATAGATAATAGAGCGGAAAGAAACAGATCACGACCGTCACTAAAAGAATAGGAAGCAAAAGAGGAAATATGCTCATAATCATATAAAAACCAACTCCTCCACCTGTAGGAACATCATCCAATTTTGGAACATTTATATAGTCATAAAAAAAAGAAAAAATTCCATATACTATTATTGCCATTCCAATCAATGACATTACATAAACCCAATTTCCAGCTGTCTCTAAATGATCTTTCGCAGATTCACTCAACGACAATTCATTTGAATTTGAATTTTCCTCCATTCTTATTCTTTTTATAATTTTCAAAGATTTTTGATTGAATCAAAAATACGATGCAAAAATACTATTTTGAACTGAAATTAACTGTTTAATATTAAATCCATTTTCAAAATAGACTTTGTACCTTTGCCACTCTGAACCTTAGCAGCTATAAAAAAAATGTCTAGAAAAATAAAACTGATTTGGGATTTTCGCGGTCCGGCTTCTGCAAAAACAGCCGAACATCATGAGATTCATTTAAAAGAGTTTATCGCAATTGAAAAATTGCCTTTAAATATTACTGGATTCAAAATCATCAATGATATGCATGCAACCGCTTTTATGGTGGTTGCCGATGAAAATATGATTCAGGTAAGAGATGCTTTGAAACCGCATCGAGGGGAAGTTTATTCGGAGTAAGATGTGAAATGAAAAATGTGAGATGTTTGTATCAAAAATTACATTTCACATCTCACATTTAACTTACAACTAATTAGCTACTTCGCTAATAAACTTAATACGCATTAATCGCAATTCGTCAATATCATAATCGCCGTCGAATTCTTTTAAAGCATCTTCGATTTTATCTGATTCTGATTCCATGAAGTAATCGTGAATTTCTTCCTGCTGGTCATCATCAAGCATATCGTCAATCCAGTATTTGATATTTAATTTGGTTCCAGAATATACGATCTGCTCCATTTCTTTAATTAAAGCATCCATCGTTAAGCCTTTTGCAGATGCGATATCGTTTAATGAAAGTTTTCTATCAATGTTTTGGATAATGTATAATTTATTGGCAGAATTTACTCCGGTAGATTTAACAACTAAATCGTCTGGACGAATAATATCGTTATCTTCAACGTATCTACTTATTAAGGTAACAAACTCACCTCCATATTTTTTAGCTTTTCCTTCACCAACACCATGAATATTATATAGTTCTTGTAATGTTATTGGATATTTTAAAGCCATATCTTCAAGAGAAGGATCCTGAAAAACAACAAACGGAGGAACGCCTAATTTTTTAGCTACTTTTTTACGAAGTTCTCGCAGCATTCCCATTAAAACTTCATCGGCAGTTCCGGTTGATTTTGCTGAGGCTACTATTGCTTCGTCATCGGCTTCGCTGTATTCGTGATCTTCAGACATCATGAAAGAAACCGGGCTTTTAATATAATCTAAACCTTCCTGCGTAATTTTAATAACACCGTATGTTTCAATATCTTTTGATAAATATCCGGTTACCAATACCTGACGCAGTAAAGCCATCCAATATTTCTCATCATGATCTGAACCAGATCCAAAAAAGGTCTGCGTATCTGTTTTGTGTGCTTTAATAACGGCGTTGATTCGACCTATTAAAGTAAACACAATTTCTTTTGACTTGTAAATATGTTTGGTATCGCGAACGATTTCAAGCAGTTTAACAACCTGCTCTTTGGCTTCAATTTTATTTTTCGGATTACGAACATTGTCGTCCATATCTGCGCCTTCTCCAGTTTCGCTGTCAAATTCTTCTCCGAAATAATGAAGTAGAAATTTTCTGCGTGACATTGAGGTTTCGGCGTAAGCCACAACTTCCTGCAAAAGAGCAAATCCAATTTCCTGTTCGGCAACTGGTTTTCCAGACATGAATTTCTCCAGCTTTTCTACATCTTTATAGGAGTAATAAGCTAAACAATGTCCCTCTCCTCCATCACGACCGGCACGACCTGTTTCCTGATAGTAACTTTCGAGTGATTTTGGAATATCATGGTGAATTACAAAACGAACGTCTGGTTTATCAATTCCCATCCCGAAGGCTATAGTTGCTACAACCACATCTACATCTTCCATCAAAAACATATCCTGATGTTTGGCTCTTGTCTTGGCATCTAAACCAGCATGATAAGGAACAGCGCTGATTCCATTTACTTGTAAAACTTCGGCAATCGACTCTACTTTTTTACGGCTTAAGCAGTAAATAATTCCGGATTTGCCTTTATGCTGTTTGATAAATCGAATAATATCCGACTCTATATTTTTTGTTTTTGTACGTACTTCGTAATACAAATTGGGTCTGTTGAATGATGCTTTGAAAGTATTAGCATCAGACATATCCAGGTTTTTCAGAATATCTTCCTGAACTTTTGGAGTTGCAGTAGCCGTAAGTCCGATAATAGGAACTTTACCTAATTGTTTAATAATACTTCTTAGATTTCTATACTCCGGCCTAAAATCATGTCCCCATTCTGAGATACAGTGAGCTTCATCGATTGCAACGAAAGAAATTGGCACACTCTGTAAAAAAGCTACGTATTCTTCTTTTGTTAAAGATTCGGGAGCGACATATAAAAGTTTAGTTAATCCTGAACTAATGTCTTTTTTTACTTGGGCAATTTCTGTTTTGGTAAGCGAGGAATTCAACACATGTGCAATTCCGTTTTCTGATGAAAGGCTTCGAATTGCATCGACCTGATTTTTCATCAAAGCAATCAAAGGAGAAACAACAATGGCTGTTCCGTCCTGAATTAAAGCGGGTAATTGATAACAAAGAGACTTACCGCCGCCCGTAGGCATAATTACGAAAGTATTCGTTTTACCTAAAATACTCGTAATGACTTGCTCTTGCAAGCCTTTAAATTGGCTAAAGCCGAAATACTTCTTTAATTCCTTGTGTATTTCAATTTCGTTTGAATTCATTCTTTATTTAAATGGATATTTTTGTATAAATTTGCAACACATAAAGATACAACTTTCTTTTATACATACAAATTTTAAATATTCTGTTTTGATCTCAAAAGAAAATATACTGGCAATCGCCAAAAAAACCATACTATCTGAAAGTGAAGCAATTACAAAGTTAATTGATTTTCTGGACGAAAATTTCTTCGAAGCTGTCCAGCGTATTTATGAAACTAAAGGCAGATTGATCGTTACTGGAATTGGAAAAAGCGCAATTATTGCTCAAAAAATGGTCGCTACTTTTAACTCAACCGGAACGCCTTCTATGTTCCTGCACGCTGCAGAAGCAATTCACGGAGATTTAGGAATGATTCAAAATGACGACATCATTATCTGTATTTCAAAAAGCGGCAACAGCCCGGAAATTAAAGTTTTAGTTCCTTTATTAAAACGTTTCGGAAATACTTTAATTGCAATTACAGGAAACACTACTTCTTTTTTAGCTAAAGGTTCTGATTTTGTTTTAAATACAACCGTTGACACAGAAGCCTGCCCAATTAATTTAGCACCAACAAACAGTACAACGGCACAACTCGTAATGGGAGATGCTTTAGCGGTTTGTTTAATGGAAATGCGCGATTTTAAACCCGAAGATTTTGCGGTTTATCATCCTGGAGGTGCTTTAGGAAAAAAACTTTTGCTTCGTGTAAAAGACATGATAGAACATTCTTTAAAACCAGCGGTTACTCCGGAAACTTCGATCAAAAAAGCAATTTTTGAAATTTCCGAAAAAAGATTAGGTGTTACAGCAGTAATTGAAGACAATAAAATTATTGGAATTATTACCGATGGAGACATCCGACGAATGCTAAACGACGTAGATACTATTGCAGATTTAACTGCAAGGGATATTATGTCTAAAAATCCCAAAGTAGTTTCATCTGAAACTATGGCGGTTGAAGCTTTAAATATTTTAGAAGATTTTTCTATTACACAGCTTATCGTAGCAGACAACGGCGAGTACAAAGGAGTATTACATTTACATGACATATTAAAAGAAGGAATCGTATAATGGCAAAGAAAAACCTTGGCGAGATGTCATTTTTAGATCATCTTGAAGAATTAAGATGGTTATTAGTTAGAAGTACATTTGCAATATGCATTATGGCATTTGTCACTTATTTTATTAGTGATTATTTATTTGATCAGATTATTTTAGGTCCAACCAGACCTACTTTTTTTACTTATGTCTGGTTTTGTGATTTATCACATCAATTAGGTTTTGCAGATAGTATCTGTATTACTAAACTAAACTTTATCATTCAGAATACTGAAATGGAAGGTCAGGTAAACATCTTTGTATGGATGTGTCTTTTGGCCGGTTTCATTTTAAGTTTCCCTTATATTTTATGGGAATTATGGAAGTTTATCAGTCCGGCTCTTTATGAAAAAGAAAGAAAACATGCTAAGATTTTTATCTTCACATCTTCTCTGCTTTTCTTTTTAGGAGTAATATTTGGTTACTATGTTGTAATACCAATGTCAGTAAACTTCGTAGCTACTTTTTCTATTAGTGATGTTGTTATAAATCAATTTACTTTAGATTCTTATATGGGAATGGTAAAAACGAGTGTTCTGGCAAGCGGATTGTTTTTTGAACTGCCTATTATCATTTATTTCTTAACTAAATTAGGATTAGTAACTCCTGAATTCTTAAGAAAATATTGGAAATATGCTGTTGTAATCATCTTAATTATCGCCGCAATTGTAACGCCGCCAGATGTTGTGAGCCAAACTATTGTAGCAATCCCAATGTTAATTATCTACGAAATCAGCATCTGGATTTCGAAGGTTGTTTATAAAAATAAATTGAAAGAAAATGTCTGAATTAATTCAAGAATTTAACGACTATCGTTCTAAAATGAACGAAAAATTATTAGCTGACAATAACAAAATTGTAAAGCGAATTTTTAATCTTGACACCAATGCTTATGCACCGGGCGCTCTTGATGTAAAAACAAAAGAACTTTTAGGTTTAGTTGCTTCGGCAGTTTTGCGTTGTGACGACTGTGTAAAATACCATTTAGAGACGAGTCATAAAGAAGGTGTATCTAAAGAAGAAATGATGGAAGCAATGGGAATCGCAACTCTTGTTGGAGGAACAATTGTAATTCCGCATTTAAGAAGAGCTTACGAATTCTGGGAAGCTTTAGAAGAAGCGGGGAAATAATTAGAAAATTTGATAATTAGTCAATTAGATAATTTCATACGATATGTTAATTCATTTATTTGATTGATTTATTTTTACTTATTTTGCCCGTCAGAGATTAATTATCTCATTATCAAATTGCCTAATTGGCACATTATTAAAATTAAATCTGAGTTAGTTTTTTCAATTATCTCATTTTCAAATTATCTAATTATCTAATTAAAAAAATGAAGCTAAGAGCCGATAATTTAATCAAAACCTACAAAGGCCGAAGTGTTGTAAAAGGAATTTCTGTTGAAGTAAACCAAGGAGAAATCGTTGGACTTTTGGGACCAAATGGTGCCGGAAAAACAACTTCATTTTACATGATCGTGGGATTGGTAAAACCAAATTCAGGAAACATCTATATTGATGACTTAAATATTACCGATTATCCTATGTACAAACGTGCGCAGCAAGGAATTGGTTATTTGGCACAGGAAGCTTCTGTTTTTAGAAAATTGAGCATTGAAGATAATATTTTAAGTGTTTTACAATTAACGAAACTTTCTAAAGAAGAGCAGATTGCTAAAATGGAAAGCTTGATTGAAGAATTCAGTTTAGAACATATTCGCACTAACCGCGGGGATTTACTTTCCGGAGGTGAGCGTCGTCGTACAGAAATTGCCCGCGCATTAGCAACAGATCCAAAATTTATTTTATTGGATGAGCCTTTCGCCGGAGTTGACCCTGTTGCGGTTGAGGATATCCAAAGAATTGTAGCACAGCTAAAAAATAAAAATATCGGAATTCTTATTACAGATCATAACGTTCAGGAAACTTTAGCGATTACCGATAAAACATACTTAATGTTTGAAGGAGGAATCCTGAAAGCGGGAGTTCCGGAAGAATTGGTAGAAGATGAAATGGTTCGCCGTGTTTATCTTGGACAAAACTTTGAGCTGCGTAAAAAGAAACTTGAATTTTAAGAAAAAGTGTTCAGTGTTCAGGTTTTTAGTGATCAGTTCATAAAACGAAATTAGCGGTCAGTTTTTTAGTATTCAGTTTTGGGCTGACACTAAAAAACTGATTTTTTTTAGAAAAATACTGAGCACTAAAAACCTGAACACTCAGCACTTTTTATTCAACTGTAATAAACTGCAGCTGTTCAATATCGCCATTGTAAATATTAACATCAACACGGTGTTTAATTCCCGGCAGAGAAGCTTTTTCTGTAAACTGCCAAAAGAGCCAGTCATCTTCAATTTTTTCTCTATAGAAATTATAATTGGCAATCCAAAACAAATATTCTCCAAACTCTTCTTTTAAAAAATCGGAATAATATCGTTCTCCGGAATAAATTATCGGACGGACTTGGTAATGTTTTTCAACTTTAGTTAACCAGCGCTTTAAACCTTTTTTTAAACTGTCTAAAGGCTGATTTTTTGGTAATTTTTCAATATCTAAAACAGGAGGCAAATCTCCTTTTTGCAATTTTACGGTTTTGATAAAAAGATTGGCTTGTTCTATTGAATTTTCATTTGGGCGGTAATAATGATAAGCGCCACGCATAATTTTATTTTCCTTTGCGCCTTCCCAATTACGTTTAAATTGTCTGTCAACACGATCATTTCCAGCTGTTGCCCGAATAAAGACAAATTGTACCGGATATTTTTCATCCAGAATTTCAACTTCTTCCCAATCAACTTTCCCCTGAAATTCAGATACATCAATTCCAACAACTTTTCCTTTATGATTTTCAAGAACGCGAATGTTCCTCACATCAGAAAGATGTTTGTCTACCTCATCTTCATCTAAAACCTTATCTGTTTTAAATCCAAGATAATATGCCAATCCTGCACGGTAATGGTAAATTGTTCCAAACAAAAGTACTGTCAACAAAGAAAACACGATAAAACGGAATACTCTGCTGAAAAAAGATCTTTCTTGTTTAGTTTTTCTGGTCGTTCTTCTTGCCATTCGAATACAACTACTTTTTCAAAAAGATATTATTTACGATTGACAGCAATACGTAGAAAATAATAATTAGCGGCACTGCTGTAAAATGAAGCAGTAAAACTAATATAAAGGAAATTATCAAAAAGGTGATCTGTAACGCATTATCTTTAAAATTGAATTTCTTAACTTTTAAAGAAAACAATGGAATTTCTGCATTTAAAATATAAGCACTGCATAAAGTAATTGCTAATAAAACCCAATGGTTGGTTAATATTTCGAAAATCATCAATGATTCTGAAAACTGGATAACCAAAGGAAGGCTTAAAATAAAAAGTGAATTTGCAGGTGTTGGCAGACCAATAAATGAATCCGTTTGACGTGTATCAATATTAAAATTGGCTAATCTGTAGCAAGAACCTAATGTAATTATAAAACCTAAAAAAGGAATATATACCGATGAAATTATATCATTCGGATTTGCACTTTTTAAAAACAAACTATACATCACATATCCCGGAGCAACGCCGCTGGTTACCATATCTGCTAAAGAATCTAACTGAAGACCAAGCGGACTCGAAACCTTAAACAGTCTGGCAAAAAAACCATCAAAAAAATCAAAAAAGATTCCAAGGCAAACCATGTAGAAAGCCATTTCATAATCAGCTTTTGAAATAAAAACTATTGCAACGCAGCCACAAAAAAGATTAATTAAGGTAATTAGATTCGGAATGTGTTTTTTGATATTCATTTTTAGATTTGATAAATTTTGAATGACAAATTTCGCATAAAATATGATGATATTTATACAAATAGTACAAATAGTTTGCACTAGAGCATAAATTATTTGCATCTGGATATTAAGTTTACTGGTTAATCGATCTTAGCATTAAACTTTCGCAATATTTATTAAAATGGAGAAATTAGATGCGTAAAATATTATATTTTTGATGAAAATTAAAAACAGGCCTCAGTCTTCAAAAAAACATCGATTGAAAAAACTTTTTGCGTTTTTATTATTTTGGAGTTTTACTTCACAGTATGCCCAAACCGTTCGAAAATACTCGAATGAGTTTATGAATATTGGTGTTGATGCCGCTGCGTTAGGAATGTCCAGCGCCGTAACTGCTTCTACAAATGATGTGAATGCTGTTTACTGGAATCCTGCTGGTTTAACTCATCTCGAGGATCATCAGCTGTCTTTAATGCACGCAAGCTACTTTGCTAATATTGCTCAATATGATTTTATTGGTTACGCAAGTCCTATTGATGACCGAAGTTCGTGGGGAATTTCTATGATTCGTTTTGGAGTCGATGATATTATGGACACGACTCAATTAATCGACAGTCAGGGAAATATTGATTACAATAGAATTCGTTTATTTTCTACAGCCGATTATGGTTTTACTTTTTCATACGCCAGAAAACTTCCTGTTGAAGGATTTCAATATGGGGTAAATGCAAAAATCATCCGACGAATTATTGGTAAATTTGCCAATTCATGGGGTTTTGGTTTTGATGTTGGGCTGCAATTTGAACATAATGACTGGAAATTCGGATTGATGCTTCGCGATATTACAACAACTTACAATGTCTGGAATATTGACGAGGAAGAATATGAAAAAATATCCAATGCTATTCCGGGAGAAAACAACGAGCTACCTGAAAGCACTGAAATTACATTACCAAAAGCACAATTAGGGGTTTCTAAAAAATTTGAATTTCATAATGATTACAGTCTTATGGCCGCCGGAAATTTGAATATGCGTTTTGAACAGACAAACGACATTATTTCGTCTAAAGTTGTGAGTATTGATCCGGCTCTTGGTTTTGAGTTTGGATATACAGATCTTGTTTTTTTAAGAGCGGGAGCTGGAAATTTTCAGAATGTAATGCAATTGGACAATACTGAAAAATTAAGTTTTCAGCCAAATATTGGCCTTGGATTTAAATACAAAGGCATTCAAATTGATTACGCTTTAACCGATTTAGGAAATCAAAGTGCCGCTTTGTATTCGAATATTTTTTCGATAAAAGTAGATCTTGGCATTTTTAGATAATTATATAACCCCTTTTGAACTTCTTAAAAATTTTAAATTATGAAAAAAGTCCTTTTCAAAAAAACACTTTTTAGTTTACTATTATTTCTAAGTTTTACAATTGGCTTTGGGCAGAATGTGCCTTTATCTAATTATGCTAAAATAAGTGTGATTACCTGCGGATTAGGAAATGAAACTTATTCTTATTTTGGTCATACTGCGATTCGTGTTTCAGATCCAATTAACAATCTTGATGTGGTTTATAATTATGGTGCTTTTGATTTTAGGACTCCAAATTTCGTTGCTAAATTTGCAAAAGGTGATTTACAATATTTCGCAGTCGCACATTCATTTCCAGATTTTATAAATGATTATACTTATGAAAAAAGAAGTGTTTTTGAGCAGGAATTACTTCTTTCGCAGGATTTAAAACAAAAACTTTTTGACCACTTAAATGCTGTTTTATTATCTGAAGAACGTTATTACACTTACAAGTTTATTGACAAAAACTGTACTTCGATGGTCGTTGATGTTATCAATTCGACTTTAGGCGGTAATTTGATTGTAAAAAAAGAAGATACAGACAAAACATATCGTTCTATTTTATTTCCTTATTTTGATGGCCATTTTTATGATCAATTAGGTACAAGCATAATTTTTGGAACCAAAGTTGACCAATTAGGAACCCGAATTTTTCTTCCTTTTGAATTAAAAAATAGTTTAGATGAAACCACTTTCCAGGGCCGCCTTTTAGCAGGAAAAAGTAAAACACTTTTAAGTTTTGAGAAGGAAACACCAACATCTTGGTGGAATAACATTTACACGTATTTATTTATTCTTGGATTTGTAGTTGTCGTACATAATAAAACAGTAGATAAAATCTATCTTTTAATTTTATCTTTAATGGGAGTATTTTTTGTTTCGGTTGGATTTTATTCTTTTCACCAAGAGCTGGCAATGAATTATAACGTGTTGTTATTTAGTCCGTTTTTGTTGATTTTACTTATTTTTTCAATTGCAAAAAACAAAAGATGGACTTATAGATTTGCTGTTCTACATTTAATCTTTCTGATTATTTACAGCATTTTTATAATGAACAAAGCGCACTTTTTAATTATGCTTCCAATGATCATTACGAGTGGTTTTGTTTTAGTTAGAATTGCCATTCGAAACAAAAAACGTATTCCGATAATAATCTAAAACCTATTGTCCGCGGTAAAATAAAACAGTAGTAATCGTTTTAAAAGTGATACTTAAATCAAGAAAAACACTTCGATGTTTGATGTAGTAAAGATCGTATTGTAGTTTAATCAAGCTTTCGTCTATTGATTCTCCGTATGAATAGTTTACCTGCGCCCAGCCTGTAAGTCCAGGTTTTATAACGTGGCGGGTTTCATAAAAAGGCATTACTTTGGCTATTTCTTCCACGAAAAAAGGTCTTTCAGGTCTTGGGCCAATTACAGCCATATCTCCTTTTAAAACGTTGAAAAATTGCGGCAGTTCATCGATTCTGGATTTACGCATGAACTTCCCAAATGGAGTTATTCGTTTATCATTTGCAACGGCAAAAACAGCTCCGTTAACTTCCGAAGCCTCGATCATGGTTCTGAATTTATAAATTTTAAATACAGCTCCGTTTTTTCCTACTCTCTCTTGTGTATAAAATAAACTTCCTTTGTTTGCCAAAAGGTTCCCAAGAAAAATAAAAGGAATGAAAACGAAACAAATCAATAAACCTGTAAAAGAAAATGAGAGCTCTAAAAATCGTATTAAGAATAAATATAATTTATTGTTATTGCTTCGGCTGAACGGGAAAAAACGATAAAAATCACGTTCTATATAATGCACCGGAATACGTTGTGTTTTACTCTCGTAAACCTGAGTATATTCTCTAATAACATTTCCAGATTCCAATAAACTTAATAATTGTTGATATAAATCAGCTGTGATTCCATCTGTTTTTTGGGATGCAATTACAATTTCAGAAACGTTATGTTTGATTACAAATCTCTCCAAATAACTTTTCTTAATTTCTTTTACATAATGAAAATTAGTTTTTGTTTCCGAATTCGAATCTGAATTCACAAAACCAATTATTCTATAATGCGGATCAACATTCTCCAGTCCCGAAACTAATTCTTCTACCTGATCTTTGTCGCATATTAAAATTACATTTTGAGAAAACCGATGTGAAGCAAGAAAAATGGCGTAGAAAAAACGCCACATAAGCATTACAAGTAAGATTGCAAAATAAAATATTACAATTACTAAACGCTGTTTTGGAAGTTCAGGTGATAAAATTGGAGTAAGAAGATAAATCAAAACTGCTGCAGAAACAGAAAGCACAACACTTTTTACTATCTGAAACTGATTACTGGCAATCTGTAGATTATACATCTCGAATATTGTACCGAAAACTAATAAATAACCAACAAATATAAAGGGTCTGTAAATAGTAGTGCTTTCAAATGCAAAATAATGAAACTCGAAAAATAAGTTTAAAAGATACAATATTCCAATGACGAATAGAGCATCAAATACAAAAAGCAAAACTTTTCGTTCTGAAATTTCAAAATGCATTTTTCTGTTTGAACGCATATATTTATGTAGATTTAAGGGCTTAAATTCGAGGCAAATGTATTATAAAAAAACAATTTACCTAATAGAGTTTTCCGTTTTTTCAGGATTTTTTACCTGAACAGAAAGAAGACATAATGCATAAACAAAAGCTGGCGCTGCTATTCGCATTGCCGCGTGATTTATTGTGAGGAGCCAAAAAATAAAAAAGGACAGAAAATATAGGTGCTGTCGATTATTGATGTAAACTATAAACGGAGTAACAACGAGAATTAATAATCCAAGGATTCCAAAGAAACCATGTTCGCTTAACATACGTGAAACTTCGTTATGTGAAGCCACTTCACTTCCATATGATTCTTTTCGAACATCTTTTCCCATTCCAACTCCTACGCCTAAAATTGGATTGTCTAAAAATATTTTAAAATCTGCGTCCATGATCGCTTCACGCCCTCCAAGTTTATCTTTCTTAATCCTTCCTTTCGCATCCTGATTCGCATATCTTTTTTCTATAAGTCCACTGGTTTGCAAAGAACTATAAGTCCAGATTCCAACTGTTACCAGACCTGTTAATACTACTAGAATACTAACCTTAGTTTTACCTTTAGAGTTTGAAAAATAATAAGTCAAGAATAAAACGCACAAAATCATTGCAGCTCCCGTGATTACTCCTCCTCTCGAAAAAGTAACAATCCCTCTATAGCTTATAAAAATCAGCAGTACAGCATTTAAAACAATCAGTCTTTTTGATTTTGAAAATAACACCGATTGTGTAAAAAAAACAAACATTCCTAATCCTAAAATAGTTGATACCTGATTAGGTCCAAAACCTCCCGAAGTTATAAAGTTAGAACTTGTTCCGGTTACAACCTCTTTAATGCTTGGAGTGTACACGAACAAATAAGCTACTGTTGTTACAATTGGCAGTCCCATTGTAAACAATATATTTTGTAAATCAGAAAATATAATTCTACGCTTGAATGTATAAATAGAACAAATAGCCAGACAGAATGGGCCTGACAAATTAAAAAATAATGCCTTTCTGATATCTGTTTCAAAAGAAGCAACTGCATTAGTCATTAAAATTCCAGGAATTAATAAAATTATAAAGAAAGCATATATAAAAGCAGTTTTAGAAAAATTACTATAAATCATACCCAGCAGCATAAAAAAAGCTACTGTGACTTTAATATATTCATTATTAAAATTACCTCCCGTCATTCGTAAAAAAACCTCAACACCAACTAAATATGCCGAAACAAAAAGAACTTCATTGTTTTTATTCTTATTTCTATGTACAACAAAAAGCCCCACAAGAGGGATTATTAATGCATAAATTTTAGATAAAAAAGGCACTACATAGACCACTAGAGCAATGGCTGCATGAATTAACAATAGAAAGCTATATGATAATTTACTTTTCATTTACTATAAAGAATTATCAGCAGCCAAAAAACTAAAAACAGGATTTATCCAAAAAAGATATTCTTTTATAATTGACTCCTGACCGTAATGCAGCTGTATAAATTTACTTAATTCTATTCCCATTTGTATTCTATCTATTTTATTTTCAATTAGTGATTGAAGTGACTCCACTAATTGATTTAAATTACCTGACTCTACAACTAATCCATATTTATCAGATACAATTACTTTTGAAATCTCTCCAACATTCGTCGCAACTACGGGCAGCTTGTGTAATCCATATTCTAGAACTGCCAAAGGAAGGCCTTCTGAAAGTGATGGTAAAACTGCTATATCAAAGTTTTTTAAAACGTCGCCTATATTGTTTACGGCTCCATAAAAAGAGACGTTTTCCTGAAGCTGTAAATATTTTACTTTTTGCTTTAATTGTTTCGAATAGCTGTCTAAAAAGTCCTTCCCAAATAAGTGAAAAGTCCATTCCGGGAATTGATCCCTAATAACATTTGCTGCTTCTATCAACAAATTATGATTTTTTTGAGGACGCAAATTGGCAACACAAACAATTCTTTTTCCTTGAACTCCTTTTAATAAAAGCTTTTCATTGCCGCTAGACAAATCGCTCACAAAATTCGGGAAATATTTAACATTTGAGCACCATAAATATGATTCACTCCAATTCTTTAAGGCTGAATTTACAGAGATAACCCCACTAAAAAAAAATGAACTTACTTTTAAAACTAAATTTTTACGCAAATTTAAATCTTGTGAAATCCCATAATGATCATGCCAGATAATTTTAATTTTAGGATAAGTAATTTTCACCAAAACAGCTGTGAAAAATGAAGAACTATGAGCTTGAATCAAACTTATTTGGTTCTTTTTAAGGTATCTTCTTAATCTTAAAACAGCTTTAAAATCGACTTTTTTATTTTTATTTAAAAACAAATAAGAGACTTCTTTATTGATTTGGTTTAATAGCAATCCTTCTTTTCGCGTTGAAATCAAACCTGAAAATTCAATTTTCTCGCTTAGAACATTCGCATAGTTTACCGCCATACGTTCTGCACCGCCAGGCTCAAGAGAATCTATAATTTGTACAATTCTCATTTAGTCAGCAATTTTTTAATTTCGGTTTCAAAAACATCGGTAGTATAATTACGCGACCATTGTAATGCTAGTTGGCTTTTTTCAAAAAACTTATTTTTATCTGTAAAAGCATTTTCAACTTGCATTAGATCATTCTCTAAATTCATATTAAGTAAGACACCTCTTTTACCATAATCCAGCATAAAAGGAACACATGAAACCTTTGTAGCAATTGGAACACAGCCCCAAAACATTCCTTCTGCAACAGCTTTTGGCCAGCCCTCACTTTTCGATGGCAATATTACAAAATGACTTTCTTGAAATCCTTTTTTTATGACTTCTTTATTTTGATTTCCGTTTAAAAAAATATTTTTATCAAGTTCATTTTCAATTATATATTTTTGCAAAACAGCTCTTTCAATTCCATCTCCATATAAATTCAGCATTACATTATTTCCAGATTGAATTAGTTTTTCCACTAGTTTCAATGCATACATCGGATTTTTTCCTGCAACTAAACTTCCCACAAAAATAAATTTTATAACCTGATCAAAATTTGTCTTTTGAATTAAAACCTTCTCCGCTTCCGAATACGTTGCTGTAAAAAATGATTTAATATTTTTAGACTGATTATCCCATTCTCCATAAACCAAAACCTTCATATTTCGAGTCAGAAAGGTATTATTTAATATCCATTTTTGGAGCCTGTACGTCCATGGTTGTTTGCTTTTAGGATCCCAGTTACCTGCATATTTGGCTGTTTTCTTTTTTTTAGGAAAAAACACTTGAACAATACAAGCCAATAACCCCATATTTCCCGGACATCTTAAATGAATATGATCAGCACTTTTCATAATCCAAAATATCTTCCACATAATATACGGAATTTTGAAAAGACTAATCAAAATGCTTTTTATGGTTAAAAAATTAAAATCAGGAATTTTCGTGAAATCTATTTTTTTATAATCATAAGGACTGTCTATTTCAGCAGGAACTCCTCCGGATAAAGGGGCAACTATTATTACTTCATCAACATATTTTAACCAAATATTCATTTCACGCACATATGGCGCATAACCAAAATATTGTTTTTCTCTCTCTATATGATTGACGTGTGTAATTATTGCAAATTTCATTTCTATTTTTTTTCAATCAATCTTTTTACAACTTTTTCGGGCGCTAAATAATCATCAAAATATTTTTTACTTTGCGTCTCTAACATTTGTTTAAAATCATGATTTCCAATTATTTTATCGATTGCCAAATTTATTTCTTCAGCGTTCCCTGCATAGATCAGATGTTGATTATTTATTAATTCAGCAGGCAGTTTATTGTAATGAGGAGTCGAAATGATTGCTTTTCCTAAAGCCAGAAATTCAGCTAATTTCCAACCATGACATGAAAGTACAGCAGGAGTATTGAATACAAAAGCTCCACTTTTAATTTTTTTAATATAGCTTTCTAATGGTACTTTCTTCGGATATATCAAATGATCATATCCTAAATTATCCCCATTACTTCTTGCTGCAAAGCCTCCCTCAAAATGTATATTGCTATTACTTTTACAGCATTCTATAAACATAGCGCGGTTAGCATTGGTCTCACTTTCTTTTTTCCAGATACTATTTATAAAGAAAACATCAGAACGGGACGACTCACTTGATACATATTCCTCTAATTTCAGCCTTTTAAACTGTCTCCAGTAGTTTATTGCAAATTCTTTTGTGTTTGAAATTTGTTTTCTAAATCTAAAATAATTTAAAGTAAGATGATAAAATGTTGGAAACAGGTTCCAAATTTTAAGCCCAAAACTTGGTCCTATAGGAAGGATCTTTTCCTGATTTCCTGCTTCAATATTATTCAAATTGTAATTTACTTTTCCGTAAACATCACACCAATCCAATGCTTTTAAATCGATTGTCGAGGCATCACCCGAATCGACAATTATCTTCTTTAAATTCCTTCCATCTTCAACTATAAAAGCAAAAGTACCTTGTCGAAAATCTGGAAATTTAGAAACATTAAACTCATAATTCTTATATACTTTTTTGATCCCAAAGATATAATAGCCATCATAAAAAACATTGCAAAGCCCGTAAACATATACTTTTACACTCATTTATTCTAACTTTATTTTTTAGATCAGATCCTTAATATTTTCATTCAACACTATCAATTCTGTATTTTTGTTTTCATCAAAAAGATATTCGCCATAATATGCATTATAATAATCAAGAACATTTTTTGCCATTTCATTTTTTAATTCCTGAGATAATGAAAGTGCTTTGTCGACTATCAATTTAATATCTGAAATGCTTTGATACACTAAACAATTAAAATCATCCTGCAATGATGGATTTAACCAATGCGGATAATTCAAAATTGGAATTACACCAACAGACATAGCTTCTAAAACATTATGACACATAGGCATTGTCATTCCGGGTGCACAAAAAATAAAATCGGCGGCTGTTAAATAATATCTCCATTTTTGATTTGGAATTGCACCAGACTGCCATCGCATTGCCACTAGTTTATCACTGAATTTTTTAGAATCCAGATCCTCCATTAATTCTTTTCCGGAAATTGAAAGTACGCTTTTGTGCTGTATTACTTCCTGATAAATATCCCATCTATTTAGTAATTTGAAATTATCCGGGATTAGAGTTGTATTATAAATTTTTTCTTCAAAATTTCCGCTCAGTATTATTCCAATTTTTTTAGAAGAAAAATCGGTCTGAGTTACCAAATAATTAAAAGGATGCATAATATAAGGCAGAACATTTTTTTGATAATCACTTGTTGTATACACCTTTTTATACTTATAATTCACAACAAAATCTGCACTTTTATGATGGCTGAATGTTTTCAGTTTATTTAATTTTGAAAAGGGTTTAGCAAAATAAATATAATCGAGCTGCTTAAACCATTTTGCTAAAAGTAACATTCGGACAACTGAAAATTGAATCACAATTGGTTCTTTATATACAGCTTTAATTCTAAAAAAAAGGTTTAAATAAGTTCTCACTTTTGTACGATGAGCTACATTTAGGTATACTACTGGCTGATCACCTTCGTAAAAACGAACGTATGAGTAATATTGCTTAAATTCCTCAAGTTTTTTTGAAATCTTTTTTTTAATTATATAAATCATTATTTATCTTGTTGAACTAATAACGATTGAAAAAAATCGATATTTTGTTTCACTATACTGGCTAAACCATATTTTTGAATCACAAATTCTCTCGCTTCTTTCCCCATCATCTTTGCTTTTTCTTTATTAGAAAAATACCACACAATTTTCTCTGCAATACTTTCTGGGTTATATGGGTCACATAATAAACCCGTTTTATAATCTTGTATTGTCTCTGGTCCTGGTCCTAAAAGGGTAAAAACTACTGCTTTTTCCATCGCCATAGCTTCTGGAGCGACAAGTCCCTGAGTTTCCATGTGTGAAGGAAAAACACAAACTGAAGCCTCAGAATATGCCAAAGGTATATTTGTATAAGAAATGCTGCCATGAAAGTGAACATCTATGGCAATTTTTCCAAATTTAGATAACTCTTTTTCTTTAAGCATTTGAATATAAGAGCTTCCGTCAGGATAAAACCAATCGCGTCCATAAATTTCTAGTACTGCATTTGGGAATTTGTTTTTCACCAAAGGAAAAGCTTGTATTAACTGTCTTATTCCTTTTTTTTCGCAGACTGTTCCGGCAAATACGATTTTATTTGACGCTTCATTTTCATTTCGCGGACTAAAAAAATCTGTATTAATCGGGTAACTGATATAGGCTATTGGCTTATTATTATAGCTTAAATATTTTTCTGTATGGTTTTTAACATATTGAGAAACAGCTATAAAGGCATCGCTTTTTTTAAACGACCTTTTTTCCTGAAAGCCTTTCCAACTGTTAATCTTTCTGTTTTCACTTTCAGCAAAAAAATGATGTCCTCCATGCAGTCTAATAACGTATTTAACTCCGCTTATTTTATTTAGAAATGCCAATCCAAGTTCTGAAGATTCAATAATATCAATTGGTTCCTGTTTATGAATTTCTCTAATCTTTTTATTAATTGCTTTGAAATTAAAATACCAGGAAAGTCCTTTTACAGAACTTCGATTTAAACGATAAACAGCAGTGCCATCTCTATTTTCCGTCTCATTTGCAAGAGTGTAGTTCATACCTATTACAGACACTTTTATACCTTTTAGAACTAAAGCTTCTGTGATTGTTTTTACAAAGCTGCCAATACCACCATGTGGAAATCCTTCTTTCGGAAATTCATTTGTTAAGAAACAGATGTGCATAAGCGTTTTATTTCGAGGGCTATATTATAACTACATTCTTGTAATGGATATTGAACAATTTTCTGCATCCAAATCTTTCTATCTTTTCCAACATCATTAGAATTTTCGAGCGTTTTCTTAATTTTATCTCCAATTTCTGATTTATTTGTAATCCATCCAACAGCATCTAATCCTGACAGGCTTTTAAAATGCTGAAACTTATAAACATTGCTTACTTTATAAATAGAATTATCAATAGGGTCATAATTTAAATACAAACAAGGTTTATCATAAACAGCAAAATCATGCGCCATTGTACTTCCAAAATTTATTACTAAATCACTATGTTTTACAGTATTCACTAATAATTGTAAATCATTATACAAAGGATAAATTGTTGTAAAAGATTCTTTATTATTGTTTTCCTGTTTCCAGTCAGGATCTATTGGAAAAATAAAGTCTATATATTTTTCTAAGATCTTATCGAATCTGTCACTTTTATCAACCGGACATCTCCTAAATAAAACCTGAGGTCTTATCTCTTCTGGAATTTTTGCAATCTCATCTCCCATATCTTCTAAATAATTTTTTTCATAAGGAGATGTACTATCATTTGCCGAAAAACATATTGTTTTTTTATTTGGATTTAAACCATATTCTGTAAAAAAATCTTCTTTACTCCTAAATAATTTATTCTGAAAATAAAATTCAAATTGCGGCGTACCAACAACCTCAACATTATCATCCTTAATCTCGGGATATAATAGACATAATTCTGATTTCATTAGCTCTGACCAAACAAAATATCTATTGTAGCGCGAAATTAATCTTGCTTTTGGCACATTGTCCCATGAAAAAATAACCGTAGCTGTTTTAATTTTTCGCTTTTTTGCAACAACTATAACCGGCGCACTAATTGGTGCTCGCTGATGTAGGTTTAAAACAAAATCGGGATTAAAAATATCAAAGTCTTTTTCTATTTTACTAATGACTTTACTTCTGGCAATTTCCTTTTCATAGAGTTCATCAACTTTCAATACAGCCTTATATGAGTTTGAAATTGTAAATCCTAATAGCTCTGAGAGTTCCAGAAGTATTCGTTTTTTCCATCCTTTTCCTTTATTGTTCCAAAAAGCCATTATACTATTGTTTGAAAGGATTTTTTTATTTCTCAATAACCTTGCATAAACATTACTTTCTCTCCACAATCTAGCTTTTGGTGATTCAATAAAAGCTGGAATTTGTTTAATAAATACGATATTGGGCTGAACTAATTTTATTTCTTGAATTGCTTTTTCTGATATTTGATGATAAAGCATTACTTCGCCGCCCTGCTTTTCCAATTCAGTAATAAAACTAGAATACAAATAATTTCGAACCCCTACACCATCTGGTACTATTAGTAGAACTCTCATATTAAGTAATTATAAACTTCCAATTCTACCATGATCAGAAAAGGATCTATGCACAATAAACTCTTTATCTAATGGCACTTCTGAAAGAAATGTAATATCACAAAAATAATTTTGTTCAACAGGATTTAATCTCCATGGAATAACACTTTTATGATCTAAAACCCAGCCATTTTTCTCTAAATCTTTTGTTTTAAGATCATTCCATGAAGTAATATAATCTGCCCAAAGGTATCCTATCTTCCAGGTTTCCTCTTCTAGTAAATTAAGGTTCTCAATATCAACAACCCTTAAACCACCAGTATTCTCCTGACTTACAGCACGTGAACCATCTTTTAGTTTAATTCCCTTAATTGATGGCTGTTGAAAATAATGCGTATCTTTTATAATTAAATCATCTATTGATACTTCGATTTTTTTACACAAGAATTCAAAATTTTCATCTTTAAAATCAGGATTAATCTTCACATATCTAACTAAATCATAATAACGGATCCATCTCATATTTTTGTACAAACCGAGACCTGCCTCATTTGCCGCCGTGGCTGCTAAAGGATAATACTTTCTTGCTAAATTATAAAGTTTACCCAAAACTCCCTTCCCTCTACATTCCTCATCGAGATAAACATTGATTATCCATGCAACACCACCTTGAAAATTTCCCCCAACATGACCAACAATCTTTCCGCTATCATTTAAACAGATAAAAGACTGCCCAAAATTAGGATCTCCATATTGCCATTCCCAAAATTTTTTATTTTGCAACGGATGATTCTCTCTGTAAATTCTAGTAAAAAATTCTTGTAGTTTATCCCAATCGTTTATTGTTGCTTCTCTTGTAATCATATCTGTTAGCTATTTTTTCCTCCTGGTAAATCGTTAGAATCAAATCTATTTAATAAAAGATGATTTTCAATTCCAATGTTGCTTCCTCTGTTTGTTGTAAAACCTAATTTATATCCTGTTTTTTGGGCAATTATAGACACTTCGTCTGTACATGTTTCATCTGTTCCATATGGATAAGAAACTGTGTTTATTTTTGAATTTGTTAGGTTTTCTAAGAATCGCTTACTGTTTTCTAATTCAAATTTAATAGTTTCTGTGTCAGTCAATCCAAGCGGATAGTGACTGTGCGTATGACTACCTAAAAATCCTCTAGCACCTAAATCGCATAAAATCTGATTATTCATATATAAGTTTCCCAAAACTTCCGACTCGTTAAAATAGGTATTGAACAGCTTATTGATGATAGCTTCTTGTTCACGAAAAGTAAGTTTAAAATTTAGTATATATTTTAATTCAGCATTTAAAGCAGTATCATAGCGATACACTTGGTGTGATTTATTTTTTTCTGTTTCAGAAAATTCAATTTTAAAATCTTTTTGAATATTTTTTAAAAATAACTCCGAATCAATTATTGATCTTAGCAAATGTATTTTATGAACTGTACTTACTTTTTTCTCTTCAAAATTTATTGAATTGACAAAGAAAACCGATGGCACTTTAATATCTTCCAGGATAGGAAATGCTAAGTCAAATTGTTCTTTTAATCCATCATCAAAAGTTACTAAGAGATATTTGTTTTTAGAATTTAAAACAGCTTCAACATTATCAATTATCTCATTTGGATGTAAAAATTCACCTTCATTTTGCATTAATAAAAGCTGCTTTTTAAAATTAAAAGGTGTTATACCAAAGATACTCGGATATATTGAATCAAAATTTTCTCGTATGTAATGATAATTTATAACTGTAAGCATAATGTTGTACTTTTCTTTTTAAGAGTATAATTATTTTTTAAGCTTAAAAAAATCATTTAAAATTTTCGCAGTAAAAATTTTAGATCCAGAATCGCTCATGTGTCCGCAGGATGAAAAATATTTATTTTCGATAACTGCATTTTCGTAATTATAAATCTCCGGATAGGCTTTATGCACCTTGTCAAAATAATTCATTCCTACTACATTTTCGCACATTGGTGTCATGACTGCTATAAAATTTATATGATGGGCCTTACAACTATTTTTAATTTCTTCGTAATATTTGTTGCTTTTTAAAGGATTAAGGTTGACAATGTTATTTTTCATATTGCCGCTTTTTTGCTTAACCAACGGATAATACCCAAGATTATCTAATGCATTTGTCTTTTCGTGTTTTGCTATTTTATATATTTCCCTAAACCCAATTTTATTATCAAATTTAATATATCTGTAAAAAGGGATATAATACAATTCATTAAAATTTGACTGTCCTTCAAAATGATTTTTTACGGCCGCTGAATTGTGAATATAGGGCAGAAATTTTGCTGCAACACCTTCAGATTCTTTATCATTTGAGAGATTCAGATCAGCTTCTAAAATAATATTTTTGATTTCATACTTCCGTTCTATCATTAATTTCAACAACAAAGAAGCTTCAAATAAATGCCCGCCGCTCATACCATAATTAAAGGTTTTTAGTCCTTTATCTTCAAACATTTGAGTAACGAAATGGTTGTTGGCACGAGATGATCCTAAAATAACAACATCATATTTTTTAGCTTCAGAATTAAAAACATTCTCAATTTTCCCTCTATTTCTGGACTGCAAAAAAAGATACGTATAAAATGCATCTAATGCAACAGCTGCAAGAAATGTGATCACAAAGATCTTAAGAATATAAAATAAAAACTGTTTCATTAAAATTGAAAATATATAAATTCTTTATAATCTGAAAAAGTTCCAAAGGCCATTATCGCAATAATAGCCAATGCGACTTTTAATGTGCTTCTTTTTCCTGAAAGTGGTTCTATCTTCATTCGGCTGTTCCATTCGATTAGCACAAATAAAGCGATCATAAGCAATAACTCATAACTATACCGTTCATTATCTAAGTATTGAAAACTAAAATCATGATTCGTTACAAGGCGTTTTAAATACAAAAAAGCATCCGTGATTGTTTTTGCTCTAAAAAATACCCATGCAATACAAGTCAATGAAAAAGTGTATAAAATGCGCAGTAATACTTTGGTCGAATCAAAATTAAGTTTTAGCTGAACCGTCTCTATATTGTTCCTGTTGCTGTTTGACAAAAGCAAAGGCAGGAAATAAACTGCATTTATAAATCCCCAGGCAACATAAGTCCAGTTGGCACCATGCCAAAAGCCACTGACTACAAAAATGATAAAGGTATTTCTAATTTTCATCCAGATTCCTCCTTTGCTCCCGCCTAGCGGAATGTATAAATAATCACGAAACCATGAAGAAAGTGAAATATGCCAGCGACGCCAAAACTCTGCAATATCTCTTGAAAAATAAGGGTAATTAAAGTTACGCAAAAGATCTAATCCAAATAATTTTGAAACTCCAAGGGCGATATCTGAATATCCTGAAAAGTCGCCATAAATTTGAAAAGCAAAATACACTGCTCCCAAAATTAACGAAAAGGAGTTCATAGAAGGATGATGATCAAAAATAGCATTTGCATATGGCGCACAAGTATCTGCAATGACTACTTTTTTGACTAAACCCCAAATAATTTGATAAACCCCTTCTTTGGCCGTTTGATAATTAAACTCTCGCTTTACCTTTACCTGTGGCAATAAATGTGTTGCTCTTTCTATTGGTCCAGCGACCAAAAGCGGAAAATAACTAACAAATAAGGAATAGTCTATAAAATTATATTCTGCTTTTATCCTTTTAAAATAAATATCGATTACATAGGAAAGTCCGTGAAAAGTGTAGAAGGAAATACCTACTGGAAGAATAACGTTCAGCAAAATAGGGCTTGCTTTAATTCCCACAGAATTTAATAACTCTGAGAAAGAAGATGCAAAAAAGTTATAATATTTGAACAGCCCTAAAAAACCAAGATTGACCAGAATGCTCAGCCAAAACCAAAACTTTCGGCTTTTCTCAGATTTTCCTTTTTCGATTTGAATTCCGGTATAATAATCCAGAAATGTTGAAAACACAAGCAAAAAAAGAAATCTCCAATCCCAGCAGGAATAAAAATAATAACTCGCAACAATTAATAAAGCATTTTGTGTGCTTTTGTTTTTATTACAAACAAACCAATACAAAAAAAAGACGATTGGCAAAAAAACAGCAAATGCTAGAGAATTAAAAAACATAAATAGTTAGTGTAGTATTATAAAAGAGGATTGTAATTTATAAACAATATCGTGTATTGCTTAGTCCAAATCTCTAAATTGTTTTTGATGATTAAGCTGCCAAATATTCTTTTTCTTTAATGATTTCAAAAATAATTCAGCACTATTCCCTTGTCCAAAATCTTCACCTGAAACTTCAACTTCATGTTTGCTAATTCCTGAAAGAGCTGCTTTAATTCCATTTTCAGAATAATCTGTATTAATAATCGCCGTATGAACTGCTCTATTTTGCTGACGAGTTCCTATATTAATAATTGGAATTCCGTAATAAGGAGCTTCACGAATTCCTGCGCTGCTATTACCAATTATAAACTGGCTGTTTTTTAGCAAGGTCAAAAAATACTCAAAACGCAGTGAGGGAAAAATCCTAAACCTCTTATTTTCTTTTAATCGATTATAGGCATCAATAATAAATTGACTTCCTAAATCATTATTCGGAAAAATAACAATATAATTATGTGTATCGGCAAGCAGACAATTTACAAAAGTCGCCGCATACTCTTTCATAGATTGAAATTCAGTTGTTACCGGATGAAACATTACTACGGCATATTCTTGAAATAGAATTTCATAATATTTTTTGGCAATAGCTAAATCTGGCAGATTTTCTGAAAACATAATATCAATATCAGGAGAACCTATTGTAAATACAGATTCTTTGATTTCGCCCATTTGAAGCAGTCTTTTAGCGGCCTGATTATTAGACACAAAATGAATATGACTTAATTTGCTAACACTATGACGTATTAGTTCATCAACAGTTCCAGAAACTTCGCCTCCTTCAATATGAGCTACTAAAATATTGTTTAATGATCCTACAATAGCGCCGGCAAGTGTTTCTACTCTGTCTCCATGCACTACAATCATATCAGGATTTATAGTTTTGCAATAATTTGACAAACCTTCAATTGTTTTTGCCAAAGTCAAATCCATAGTTGTTTCGTGCGTATGGTTTTCGAAAGTAAAAACGTTTTTAAAATTGCAACGCTCTATTTCTATCAATGTATACCCATAAATTTCTTGCAAATGCATTCCTGTAACGAAAACAAAAGCTTCAAAATCCTGCTGCTCTTCGAGAGTTTGAATAAGGGATTTTATTTTCCCGAAATCTGCACGGGTTCCGGTAAGAAATAATATTTTTCTTGTAGAATTACTCAAAATCAGTAAAATCTAATTGTTCATCATTATCAATATTTCTTGAAGCAGCTTTACCAATTAAATCATTAAAATGCTCTGCTAAAATTTTACCTGTTCCCGGGCGCTTTACCCAGATATTTTCTTTTGATAATATTTCTCCTTTTTTTATTGGTTTGATGGCACAAACCGTAGCAAAAGCAAAATCAATTGTTACTTGCTCTTCCAGAGCAGGTTTTTTGGTTCCGCCTCGCATAAGTGCGATTTCTGCGCTAGATACAATTAATTCTGCACAGGCATTTTCATCCATACTGCAAATAATATCTGGACCTGTTCGCTGCATGTGATCTGTAAAATGTCTTTCTAGAATACTTGCTCCAAGAGCAACTGCTCCTAAACAAGCATTATTATTTAAAGTGTGATCACTTAATCCAAATACTTTATCTGGAAAAGCTTGATGAAGTTCTGCCATTGCACCAAAACGAACTAAATGAATTGGTGTTGGATATAAATTTGTGGTATGCAATAACGCAACGGGTATATTGTGTTTATCAAAAATTGCCGTTGCTTTTTGAACACTTTCAATCGTATTCATTCCTGTACTTAAAATTACAGGTTTTCCAAATGAAGCAATATGTTCTAATAACGGATAATTATTACATTCTCCCGAGCCAATTTTATAAGCTGGTATATCAAATTTATGTAGTCGATTTGCTGCGGCTCTCGAAAAAGGCGTTGAAATAAAAATCATGCCTTTGCTTTCAACATAATTTTTCAATTCTAACTCTTCAGATTCATTTAGCGAGCATCTTTCCATAATTTCATAAATAGAAACATCTGCATTTCCTGGAATCACTTTTTTTGCTGCTCCAGACATTTCATCCTCTACAATATGAGTCTGGTGTTTTACAACCTCAACTCCTGCTCTATAAGCCGCATCAACCATTTCTTTGGCTGTTTTTAAAGAACCTTCATGATTGATTCCGATTTCGGCAATAACTAATGGTGGAAAATCTGTTCCAATTTTACGACCTGCAATTTCTATATATGGATTCATTCTTTTTAAAATTTATATTTTTCCTTTTTTAATATAAAAGGCTTTTCAAAAAACTTATATGATAAATGTGAAACTAAAATTGTTGCTGCAAATGTAAAAATGTAAAGCACAGAATTTGAGAAAAAATTCATTCTTATAAAACAGTTTATAAAAAAAACAATAACTATTTGATGATACATGTACAAACCATAAGAAATTTCACCCATTTTGTAAAAAAATCTGTTTTCTAAAAGTCTTGCGATATTTTTATTGTGAACCAAATTCAATATAATTATTATAAAAAAAACAGCACTTAAGGATGTTTTAAAATAAATTATATAAGAATCAAAAATCTGGCTGATTATTAAAAGAGAGATACTCAAACAAAAAATATAATTATTTGTTATTACATCTATCAATTTGTTTTTATGAAATAAAAAATAAGCTCCCAGTGCTCCAAAAGTAAGAGAATCTAATTGAATTGTTTCAATATAGCCCCGTATTAATTTAATGTACATAATGTGATCCAAAGAAGAATTGTACATAAATATCAACACTAAATTATAAAGTAGAATTATTCCTAAAAAATATCTTTTTAAATGGTTTGTTTTACTGATTAATATAGGCCAAATAAGGTAAAATTGTTCTTCAGTACCTATCGACCATGTTTGCGTAGCAAAAGGAATAAGCTTTATTATGATTAGTACATTTGGCAGAAAAAACACCAGTAAAAGAAGAACTTTAAAAAATTCTGTGCTGCTTGAATATTCAAGTTTTAAGTTTGGAATGTTGAAGATTTCTAAATGTGGAAGGACAAACAGAGAAACTATTACAATCAAGAAATAAAGCGGCCAAATTCTTAAAACCCTTCTAAAATAAAAGAATTTAAGATTAATTTTTTTACGATCTTTTTTTTCCTGCAATAACAAAAAAGTAATTAAAAAACCACTTAAAACAAAAAACAACGATACTCCTAATTTTCCTAAACATTTTATTGTTTGAAAACTATTACTATAATCAAAATAAGATTTATTTAATTCAATATGACTAATTATTACCATCAAAGCAGCAATAAACCTTACTCCATTAAGGTTTGGAAAATAACCACTACTTTTTTCCATTCATCTTATTATATATAATGTCTGCATATTCTAAATCTTCGAGCGTGTCTATATCTATTTGTGCAAAAATATGATTTACTTCAAATGGAAATGCATTTTCTGAAATAATAATATCCTTCATAATTAAAGAAGCTTTTGAAATATAAAGCAATCCATTTTCAAAAAAAAGCGGGTCCAAATCCTGACTTCTCTGCCCTATGGTATAATTAAAAGGCTGGAATTTATTATTGATAATTTTCCCTAATTTTTGATGATTTCTTGAAACAGTAAATAAACTGTCTAAATTATCTTTTTGATACTTCTGGAAAGTTTCTTTTAATAAATTTTGAGGTCTAAATGGATTTGTCGGCTGTAATAAAATAACATTTTCTACATCTGAATCAATTGATTCTAAAGCATGTTTTAAGGCAGAAACTGTTGGCTCTAAATCTCCCGAAATAGAAAGTGGTCTATCTATAACTTTTACACCTAATTGTAATGCAATCTTTTTTATTTCAGCATCGTCAGTTGAAACGTAAATATTTTCTATTATATCACTATTTTCCTTGGCATATAATATTGAATGAACAATTAGCGGGA
Source organism: Flavobacterium sp. HSC-32F16 (assembly GCF_024171645.1). Classification (GTDB taxonomy): domain Bacteria; phylum Bacteroidota; class Bacteroidia; order Flavobacteriales; family Flavobacteriaceae; genus Flavobacterium. Next base: position 41,017 of record NZ_JALKAC010000010.1, read on the forward strand.
ACTCTCCTAATAATTGAATATTTTTTTTTGGTATTCGTTTCGATCCTCCCCGAGCTGGAATTATAGCTATTGCTTTCATTTAGTTTTCTTTTTCAATCTACACCTATTAAATCTGATCTGTTTTTACAGTTTGATTATGCTAATCTTGATTTCGCTTTTTCAATAATTTCATTCATACCTAAATTCCATGCATCAATTGTATATAAATTTTCCGGAATAAAATCAAACTCTAGCGGGTGCTCTATAAATTCAATAATAGCATTTTCCCATATTTCTACAAAATGCGGGTTTTCTATTAATTTTCCCAATTTTCCATATTGTAATACTTCTGGAACACCACCCAGTGCAGATGCGATACAATAGTTTCCACAATGTAATGCTTCGACGAGACTAAGTCCAAATCCTTCCTGACATAATGTTGGAAATAAATAACAGTCTGAAGCTTGATAATACTTTGAAAGTTCATCATTAGGCAATCTCCCTAAAAACATAACACCGTCTATTTCTTTTCTTGGATTAGAGCCAATAACTAATAGTACTATTTCTTTATGTGAAGCATTAACTCTTTTCCAAGCATCTAAAATTAAATGGAGTCCTTTTTTTGGTCTATCTTGTGAGCACCAAATAAATACTTTTTTATTTCCAAGACCTAATTGATCTTTTAACTTAACTTTTTCTAAACTAGAGACCTTTTTAAATTTTTCAGTATCAATCCCATTTGGTAAAATTGAGAAATAATTTGGCAAGGTATTAATCTGTTTTTTATACTCTACATAACTATCATGTGTAAGCAAAATAATTTCGTCTATAATTTGATAAAAATTCTGCTGTGAATCTTGATAGTTATATGGTGGATAGCCATGGTAAAAAAATTGTATATAGCATTGTTTATCAATCCCCTTTGATAGAAGATACTTTTTAAGTGGTTTAACCATTCCGTAATTATCAACGATCTGGATTATATATTTTTCGTTAGGAGCAATAATTTTATCCAGCGCCTCAAAGTATTCTAGGTTTTTCTTTTTAAAAAATTTTCGTTGAATTGTATGCCAAAAACTAGAAGTAACAAAACTATATTTTACGCCTTCAAATAATTTTCCGGGTTTGGGGCAAACGATATAATCTATTTTATGATCATTATCTAAATAATTTTTATAAAGAGTTGTCCAGCTTCCTATTTTTGCAAAAGGTAATTGTACTTGCGAAAGCAGGATTACTTTTGCAGATTTATTCATTTTTTTGAATATATTTTAAAGCCTCTTCCCTAGAAAGCCCTTTCATTTTAAGGCAAAAGTACCATATTTTTTTCCTTGTGAGAATTTTTGAAAATATTTTATGAAGAAAAACAAATACCGCATACGGCAACTTAATTTCCTGCAAATAAACAGGCTCAATAGGCTGAAATTCATTTAGTTTTATATTCTCTAATGTTTTTTTCATCCATTCCTCTTCAACATTTCCTAAATGATAGGCAAAATTTTCTTCCGTTGAAAGTCTCCACATCCCTTTCTTTACAACAGGATAATCAAGTAATTTTGCTTCACTATCTCCACCTAACATATAATTTGAGCTTTTAATCTCATTATTTTCAAAAACTTCTTTTCTATAAGTTGTCGCAAAATGGCCAGCACCAGCAACTGCTTTAAAATTACCGTTTGATACTGTTAGATATTTTTCGAGATGAATATCATTGTACATGTTTGAGTTTCCTACGCTGGCAGCAAAAGCTTTTAAGGCCATTGGATTTTTTACTTTTGTAAATCGAAGTGATTTTGAAAAAAATAAATTAAACCAAATATTAAAAGTATAATTTTTTAAAGATTTTGAAGATGGTGTTGGACAAACTGCTCCTGTCTTTTTGAATTTTTCAAAAACGTTGTAAGTTTCCTTTTGCCAATTGTTTAAAAAAAGAACATCAGCATCCGTAATGGTAACAAACCTAAAATCATGACCAGAAATACCTTTTAAAATGGCATTCAATTTTCCAATATTTGTAGTATTAATGATTTCATGAATTTTTCCTTCTTTTTGCAGCTCGCTTAAATAATCCATTATCTCGCTGCAACTCCCATTATTAACGATTGTAATATATGTTTTAGCGTGAACAGTTTTAAATAAGGATTCCAGACAATATTCTAAAATTTTAAAACTATCTTTAAAATATTCTTCTTGATTAGGAATGTAAACAGGAACAACAACCTGATGAAAAAATGCATTGGGTTCTTGTATTTTATCTTTGTTAGGATTATAGCCTACTCGCATTTTACCTCTTTATTAAAATAAAAATAAATAATTTAATACTCTTCCATTTCATAAACCAAAAAGAATCTAACTTATTTAAAATAATCAAGCTTTTTAAAAAATTAGTTTTAAACATCTTTATCTGATTATGCACTAATTTTTGAATATATATATGGAATTCGGTTTCAGAAATAATCCCTCTATTTTTATACTCAGTTAAAAAATATTTATTAAAAATATTTAATTTTAAATATTCTTGTCTATTAATTTCTGAATTATTGGAAAAATGGATTCTATATTTTGTAAGTGGTAAATCAACATAATAAAATTTCGTAAAAAAAGATGCTCTATTCCAATATTCTACATCTTCTCCAGCGGCAATCATTTTTTCATTAAAAAAACCAACTTTTTTTATAATTTCTGTTCGACAAAGAGGATAATCACTCACTGTATAATTACCAATCATCTTCATTGATATATTTCCGTGCTTATCTTCTAATTTTCCAGGTCTGCCAACATATTTCTCTAAATCTTTATCATTTTCATCAATTAGTTTACAATAATGATGTGCTAATCCAAATGAAGGGTTACTTTCTAAGACATCTAACAGTATTTCTATTTTATTATATTCCCAAATATCATCATCATCTAAAAATGCAATGTAAGCGCCTTTTGATATTTTTATTCCTTCATTTCTTGGTTTGCATGGACCTCCAGAATTTTCAATTTTTATGTAATTTACGAAACTATATTTAGAACATAAATTTTGATTTTCATCTCCAAAACTCCCATCATCAACTACAATAATATCTAAATTTTTATAGCTTTGATTAAGAACAGATTCGAGAGCTTTTTTTAAATAATTATTCCTATTATATGTTGTAATGATAACAGAGACTAGTGGCTTTTGCATGCATTTTTTATTTTTTTCAAAGCTTTATACATTAGTATAGAAAACTTCCTTTCTTTTAACTTATCGATTTCTTTTTTCAAGAGTATCATGTTTTTATAATCTTCATAATAAATTCCATAATTATTCTTAAAAATCATTTCGTTTTCTTCCATTTGTTTTTTTTCATATGAAATATTGTTACTAATCCCTGACAAATCAAAAAAAGTCAATGGATAGCTAACATGATTAAAAACGAAGTTATTACTTAAAAAGCATCTTATATAAAAATCTCGGTCAGAAACTATTTTATATTGTTCTGAAAATAGTCCAATTTCATTAAAAACTTTTTTTCTAAAAAATGTACTCTGATGCGGTAAAGTACCTTGTAAAAAATATAATGGAGTTAAATAATCCGGGTAATTTTTACGTCTGTCTTCAAATTGGTAATCTCCATAAATGATATCTCCCTTAAAATCGACATGCTTAATAAAATCTTCTAAAGAGGTTAAACTATTAAGAAAGTCACCACTATTTAAAAATAACAGATATTCTCCTTTTGCTATTTTAACACCTTTGTTCATAGCATTATAAATTCCTTTATCAGGTTCTGACACCCAATAATCAATAGTATCATTTTGACTTTTTATATATGGGGCGCTGCCATCTGTTGAACCTCCATCAATAATTATGAATTCGAAATCTTTCCATGTCTGATTAACAACGCTGGCAACTGTTTTTTTTAATCCTTGCAGGTTATTATAGTTAATAGTAATAATTGAAAGTGTCAGATTCGTCATTTTATCTTATTTAGCCAAAAAATTTTATTTTGTTCATAAGGAAAATCATCTCTAAACCAAGCATGGCATCCGAAAGGAATCCTATTTAAATTCTTATATAAGTAAGATGGATGTCTATCCCAAGAAAAAAACAGAGCATCATTTACTGAAGGAATCATAAAGTTTTTATTGTTTTCAAAAGCTTCTACAAAAAAAAAGTCTTCATTTAGGTTATAATTCCTGGCATAATAGGAATAATTATTTTTATACCCAAGCATATTTAATGGCAGAAAAGCCAGTTGTTTAATAAATTGTAACCTATTAATCTTTAAAAACTTCTTCTTTTCTTTAAATAGTTCTGAAAAATATTTTATGGGTTTTTTTGATGATAATATTTTTATGAAACTGTCAATTTTACGCAGTGAAAAACCACCATTTCCTGCTTTCCAAATTTTTCCGCCTAAATAGGGATCACTAACAAATTTTTCAAACCATATACCTCCTATATAATCATACTTTTTTTGGGCCCAATCCAATAGCTCATCTCGAAAAACATAGCAATCAGTATGATAAATAAGCATATACTTATAATTTTTAAAAATCTTATAAAAACTTACATTCAGCATTAACTTATTATATCCTACAATACCTTTAAAATAGGATTCATCTAAATCCGTAAAAAGCTCAATATCTGGAAATTTTGTTTTATAGAAATCTAAATTTAATCCATGTGGATGTATAAAATAAATCGAATAATCAGAAAGAATGCTTATACATTGTTTTACAGATTTTATTTCGAAAACATTTAATTCTTCTTTAAATATGGGTATTACTATGCAAATTTCTTCTTTCCCCATAAAATGATACTTTTGATAAGACTTTTTAGATTGTATTTTTTATTTTCTTTGATTTTGTAAGCTGTTCTTGTTATATACTTATCAGCTATTTTACTGACTTTAGTTTTTCTTGGATGAATAATCTCAGTTATCTCTTTTGTCTCCATACTATCAAAAGGACTTGTCTCAATAGTATGAGTAGCATCTTCTCTAAATCCTATATTGGATATTAAATTTACGTTGGGAACAATCGTAACTCCCTGATTATTCCATACACAAAAATTCCATTGATAATCCCATGTATCAATTTCTTTATTTTTAACTTGTTCAAATATTGAAATCCAATAATCCCTAAAAACAACTCTATTATCAACTTTACTAATTACTTTCTTGTTTTTAAATTCAGTTAGCTTTTTTAACTCAAAATCATATAAGTTCCAAGATCTTTTCCATGTTGCCCATCCCCAAATGTATGCATACTGAGAAAAAAAATAAGAAGCATTTCCTATTTGTTTTCCTCCCTGAAGATTACTTCCTCCAATAGCAAAAACACTTTCATTCTCTTTATATTTATTTAAAAGTTCCTCACAATATTTAAAAAAAGAAAAATGAGGAATACAATCATCTTCCAATATGATTCCTTGTTCAACATTTTCAAAAAACCAAGTTATGGCCCCTGATACTGCAAGTCCGCAGCCCAAATTTTCATCTCTAAATAAGGTTTTTACTTCGCAGTCCCAATCGATATTATTAATAATAATATCCCTGGTTTTTTTACATTTTTCATGCTCTCCATCTATATGCTTACGGGCTCCATCGGCCGCGATATATAGAAATTTTGGTTTTTGTTTTTTTATTTCTTCAAAAACCTTGGAAGCAGTATCGATTCGATTGAATATCAGAAATAGAATAGGGGTTTCAAACATAATTAAATTAAAAAATACTCATAAAAATTCTTCTCACCAATTTAGCAAATGCAATAAATCGAAAGTTTAACAGGTACCGCTGTACTAAAAAAATCCACTCACTAAAAAATAGTTTTCGATACTTTTTTATTGCAATCTCATAGTTCATTAATAGTTCTAAGCGTTGTGTTTTATTAAACAAATGTATATAATCTTTAATGACATCTTTTAAAAAAACTGTATTTGTTTCCTGCTTTAAGAGTATATTTCGCTGTCCAGAAATATTTATTGTAGAAATTCGAAAAAATATTATTGATTCATTTATTGTGTAAATTAATTTGCCATCAGCAAAATCTAAAAAAGCCTTATGATCACTGCACCAAGCTAATGGATAATTTTTAAAACCAAATTTTTGAAAAACTGCTTTTGAAAAAATATATTCTGAAAGTGAAGCTCTTGTAATTCCTTTAAAAATTCTAACCAAAGAATCCCCGGCCGATTCCCACACAGGATGTGTATAAGCATCTGAAATATTCTTTGTTTCTTCTAAAACAACTTTTGTTGCAAATCGTATTACGTTTGATTTCCCGCTAAAATCTTTATAATTTTTATGCCAATTTTCAATAACTGTTTCTTCTAAGTAATCATCATCACCTAAAATCATCAACCACTCTTCTCCATTAGAAAGTTCAATACATCTTTCCCATTGCTGTGTTAAAGAAATGCCTCCAAGGTTTGATTCAAAACGGTGATATACGAAATCAATCTTTTCCTTATATCTTTCAAGCAATATCGCTGGATTTTCTGGACTAGCATCGTCACCAATGTAAACTTTAAATCGTTTATCTGTCTGAAGTGCTAAAGACTTTAAAGTTTCTTCAAAAAAAGTACGTTTGTAATAGGGGATTATTATTCCTATCATACCTGTTTTTTATTTTTATAAATACCAAATACTGAAAAACCAAAAAATCTAGAACAAAAAGCATCAATAACAAATTTTTCACTTTTTAGTTTTTGGTTGTTTTCATTTTTTGCTTTTTCAACATTTTCGAGTAATTTCTGAAAAGAGCCTAATTGCGTAACAAAAAAATCAGCGTGTTTTATGCTTATGTATTCATACAAATAATTTATTTTACTCTCATCCAATTGCTTAAGCATAGAAGTCTCTTTAATTCTATAATAGAAGCCGATTTCATCTAAACATTTCACTTCGCCGCCATTCTTTAAAACAGCAATCCAAAATTCCCAATCTTCCCATCCATATATCATCTTTAGGTCGTAACCTCCAACTGTTTGCCAATCAGACTTTCGAAACATTGCTGAACAGAAAATTAAATTTCTTTGACATAAAAGTAATCGAGAAAATTCCGGCAATTCCCAAATCCCAGAATCATCTCCAAATTTCTCTGCTTTACAATACACAACTTTTATATCATTATTCGCTTCAAAAGATTTTACTGCTAAAGAAATATATTCGGAAGATATTATATCATCTGCATCCAAAGGAAGTATAAAAACACCTTTTGCACATTCGATTCCGTAGTTTCTGGCGCCACTTAGACCACTGTTTATTTTTTCTAAATAAATAAACCTAGAATCTTTTTCGGTCCATTTTTCTGCTATTTCTCTAGTATTATCTGGACTGCCGTCATTGACAATAAGACATTCCCATTCCTGATATACTTGATCCAAAACTGACTTTAAAGCTTCATCTAAATATTGAGCTTGATTATAAGAAGGGACTACAATTGAAACTAATTGTTTTTTCATTTTACCTTGTAATAAAATAGTGATTTAACAAGCAGCTTAAATTCATCGGCAATTCTAAACTTTACCTCTAACTTTGATTTTATTTTGAAATATTGAATATACAATGCTGGTGAAAATCTTTTAGCTTTAAAAAAATATCTTTTCATCAATTTATACTCAAAATCAAAAAAATATTTTTTAAAATTCTGAAAATCAAAAAAATGTCTTGAATTAGCCAAAATCATTTTCCTTCGTAATTCGATAAAAAATTCAATTTCATTGAAGGTATAAGATATGCTTCCTGTCATTATCTTTTTTAACAAATTAATTTCATTATTATCTAAAGTCGAATCTAAACACTTTAAAGCTTGAATTCTTGTTTCTAATGTTAGATCATTTTGCTCTTCAATTCTTTTCTGAGAAACTTGTGCATTATGTATTCTATACTTTAATAACTCCTGCTGCAAATTATGCAGTTTTCCTTTACTCATCAATCTAACCCATAAATCATAATCTTCTGCCGGCTCTTTTGTTTCATCATAGAGGAGTGAAAAATCTATCAAGGTTTGTTTCCGAATCATTACAGAAGGATGTGCTATACAATTTTTTTTCAGTAATGCGAGCCTAATATCTTCATTATTTTCAGGTACTATAATTCTATCTTCTGTTCCTAAAATCGTAAAATTTGATCCGCATAAAACAACATCTGGATTTAACTCTAAAAAAGTAACTTGCTTTTCAAATCGTATCTTTACACTTACATCGTCACCATCCATTCTAGCAATATATTTTCCTTGTGCCAGTTGTATACCCAAATTTAAACTATCTGTCAAACCTTTGTTAATTGTTTTTTCGATCAGCTTTATTCTTTCATCACTATATGTTTTTATTATGTGAATCGTTTTATCAGTAGAAGCATCGTCTATAATCACAAGTTCAAAATCATCAAAAGTTTGACATAGAATACTATCTACTGCTTCTTTAATATATAATTCGCAATTATATACAGGCAGCAATACAGTTATTTTGGGATTCTTATTATTGTACATTATTCCTCTAACAATATTTTCTCGATGATTTCGACATTTTTGAAAATATCACGATTGTCATAAACATCTTGAAATTGCTTTTTTGAAAGCGATTCAGCCACTTCAAAATCATACAAAACCTTTTTACTGGCTTCGACAAATGATAACAAATCTTTATAATGAGGATAAACAACATTTCTATCTAATCTATTTATCTGTTGATTTTCGCCTATAAAAAAATCCCAAAAGAGCTGAGGAGTTCCTGTCAAACAAACTTCTAATCCTGCATAGCCAGCTGGTAAGTTATTATATCCCTGGAACCAAACCATATCTATTTTTTCTTCCAAAATAGTTTTTTTCATATCAATCTGATGTCCTCTAAAATGAATTTTTCCATTTAAATCAAGATTATTAATGTAACGATCATATCCAGCATGCTTTACATCTCCAACTCCAAATATGTGCAATTCTATATTAAAACCCTGATTTAATAAAACCTGATAAGCGTATAAAAAAGGATCTAAAGGTTTATCTTTATGTAATCGGGTGAATATTCCTATTTTCTTTGTTTCATTATTTTCATTAAATTTCCATTTATTATATTCTTTTGTAACGGTTAAGCTCAGATACATCGTTTGATATTTATAATCACTAAAACCTTCAAATTCATATTCTATTTGTTTTAAGCTATCAAAACCGCCTATAAATAGATATCGATTATTCTTTTCAAAATCTCTGTAACTTTCAGATTGAAATCTTGAAGACATAACAAAAATTAAAATTTCTTTAAAATAATCCTTTAGAATAACTGGTGATAAATATTGATATACATATTCTCCCATGAACACTACGTGGTCATAATTATTGAAAAGAACAGTAAGATTTTTGCTGTTTTTTTTCTTTATCTTTTCATTTAAGATCTTCTTCAATAATCTTTTTAATATTTTGGCGCTCAATCTATTTTCAAATTGCGCCGCAATATCTTTATAAAAGAGAATTTTAGAACCTAATCGGAGGTGTTTTTCGTAAAAATAATCAGGCAAATCCTGTCTGGTATTTAAATCTATTAAACTTAGCAGGGTTACTTCAAATTTATTTTTATTTAATGCACAATCTAACTCATACATCTCTCGTTGTGCTCCATTGTGGTAAAAATCAGAAACAACAAATAATATCTTTTTCTTACTCATTCTTAATTATAGTTACTATTAATTCAATATCTGCATTTGACAATTCATAATAAAATGGTAATCGTAATAACCTGTCAGAATAATGATTACTCCATGGCAACTCTTCCCCTTCATACTTGTCTGCATAATATGGGCTTCTATGTAAACTTAGATAATGAAAAACAGCAAGAATTTGATTGTTTTTCAAACGAGAAATACATTCATTTCTTTTTTCTAGAGATTCAAAAACCAAATAAAACATATGTGCATTATTTGTAGCATAATTTGGTATTTGTGGCAATTTAAAACTACTTCTAGTCTCTTTTAAATCATTATAATACTGTTTCCAAATTGCTTTTCTATTTTCCTGTATCTTATCTAGTTGTTCTATTTGCGCCCAAAGAAAAGCTGCAATAACTTCGGATGGTAAAAATGAAGATCCAATATCTACCCAGCCATACTTGTCTACTTCACCTCTAAAAAAAGCAGATCGATTAGTTCCTTTTTCCCATATAATTTCAGCTCGATTGGCAAATTGCATATCATTAATGGCTAACATTCCGCCTTCTCCTGAAATAATATTTTTGGTTTCATGAAATGAAAAAGCTGCTAAATGCCCTATAGATCCTAAAGCTTTTTTTACACCATCTTTTCCTGTATAAAAACTATCTACGGCCTGAGCAGCATCTTCTATAACAAATAAATTATATCGATTGGCTAATTCCATTATAGTATCCATATCACAAGCCATACCTGCATAATGTACAGGAACGATAGCTTTGGTTTTAGCTGTGATTAAAGCTTCTAATTTAGTGGTGTCTATATTTGGATTTTCTTCACTAGAATCAGCAAAAATAATCTTTGCACCTCTTAACACAAATGCATTTGAAGTAGAAACAAAAGTGTATGACGGAATTATAACTTCATCACCCGGCTCGATATTAATTAAAATAGCAGCCATTTCTAGTGCGTCTGTACAAGATGTTGTCAATAAACATTTTCCGAAACCATACTTTTGTTCAAAAAACTGCTGGCACAATTGTGTGTACTTTCCATTTCCTGATATTTTTCCGGAAGCAACTGCGTCCTCAATGTATTGGGTTTCTTTGCCTGTTAAATATGGTTTATTAAAATTTATCATTATCGTATAAATCGTACGGGACTTCCTGCATATAAACCTTTTTTATCTATTGATTTTATGACTAGTGATCCAGCCCCTATTTGGGTTTTAGCTGTAATATTAATATTATCTATTATTGTCGAATTTATTCCTAAAAAACATTGTTCTTCGATTGTTGTAAATCCTGCAATGGCAACTCTTGGCGATAAAAAAGAATGGCTTCCTATAAGGGTATCGTGTGCAATTGCACAGCCAGCATTCAAAACTGTATTTTCTTTAATGACAGCCTGAGCATCAACAATACAACCGGGATAAATTACTGTGCCTCTTTCTATTATTGCGGTTGAATCTACCAAAGCGGTTGAATGTATAATTCTGCCAAAAGGAATTTTTGTTTGAAATTTTTCGAATATTATTTTCTTTTCTGCCAGATGTTTGTATCCAATTCCAATTATCAATTCATCAAATTGTTTCAATTCAAAAGCTTTTTCAACATCTGCTGTTTTGCCTATTACAGGGATATCGTTTACTGTTTTTTCTGTAGAAAAATCATCAAAAAATACCACACTACTATAATGAAGATCAGACAAAGCATAATGCGCCAATTGCTGTCCTAAATCTCCTGACCCAATGATAGCTAATGTTTTCATATTAATATTGGTTTCTCTAATTTTAAAAAAGATAGTATTATATTAGTATTATCAGATAAAATACTATTCCTGTCGCATATACCTGATTAAGCATTTTTTAAAAAATTAACTGCATTTTTACCCTCACAAAAAATCAAATCCAAAACAGACACATAATGCTCAAATGGATCATGTAGCTGCTGATATTCTGGATAGCCTGAATAATCAAAATAGTGGACTTTTATACCAGCTTCATTAAAAACCTTTTCATCCATATAGGACTTAGCGGCCGGGCCTGAATAATAATCTGTTCCATTTAAATTTAAACAGATATCTGCTAATCGTTCTGAACGTTCTTCTTTCAGTTCAAACTCAGAAGAAAACTTAATCTTTGATTCTATTTTTAATATTTCGCAAATAGCAGAAATGAATCTAAAATTTATTTCTGTTAAATAAAGTGATGTGGAATTAAGGTATAATTCTTCAAAAAAATCTTTAAAATCTAAAAAATTTTTAGATTTAGAGTAATTAGCTTTAATACTATTCCAATGATCTACATTCCATTTTTTATCTGAAATTTTGGTTTCATTTATCTTTTGAAAATATTTGCCTTTCACTTCAACTGGAATTGTTAACCATTTATTACCATTAGGTGTTTTAATAATATTTCTGTTTCTCCAATCTCTTTTGGTAAACTGCATATCATCATATATCACAAATTCATCTGATAAAGCTATGGCATCAAAATAACCTTTCCACGGGATATAATTGGATTGGGTAATAACGATTTTTTTCATTTTAAGCTTTATTATTCAGGCTCCATGTCAACGAAGGTCTAATAAAACCATTTACTTTTCCTAAATATCCAGATTCCCTCTTAACATCTTTTACTTCAAAAGTCAACAGCTCTTGATCACTATATAGTTCTTTCATTTCATTTGTATGAAAGTAACAGTAAATTTGATATACATCGTCATTCAAAAAATTTGCTGGAATTCGACAGCTAATATCTGTAATTTCTCCAATCCTGCAATCAAATTTACCTCCTGACCCAAATACGACATCGCCTTTTATAGTTATCAAATCGTATCCTATCGAAATTCGTTCTTTACCTGTTTTATTTACAATTTTCATTCTAAAGTCGACTGCTGATGTCACATCAATAACTTCATTTTTATCAGAAGTTGATGCATTTTCGATGGCGGCATAAAGAATTTTAATATTTTCATTTCCTTTGGCTTTATCAATACTATCAAAATTAATTACCCGCTCAGAAAAGGAGCTGCTTTGTAAATAATCAGATATCACTTTAGTGGGATTGCCATTTCCAAAAATACTTCCATTATTCATACTTATAACTCTAGTACAAAGTGTTTCAATTGCTGCCATATTATGGCTCACAAAAAGAACCGTTCTGCCTTCTCCTTTAGAAATATCCTGCATTTTGCCAATTGCTTTTTTCTGAAATTCAGCATCTCCAACTGCCAAAACCTCATCTATAACTAAAATTTCAGGCTCTAAAAATGCCGCAACTGCAAAGGCCAAACGAACAGTCATTCCAGAACTATATCTTTTTACAGGAGTATCAATATAACGTTCACATCCAGAAAACTCAATAATTTCATCAAGCTTTGAAGATATTTCCTTTTTGGTCATTCCAAGAATAGCTCCATTTAAAAAAATATTTTCACGTCCGGTCATCTCACCATTAAAACCGGTTCCTACCTCAAGTAGTGAAGCAATTCGTCCTCGCGACTTAATAGTTCCGGTAGTTGGAGCCGTAACTTTTGAAAGTATCTTTAAAAGTGTAGATTTTCCCGCACCGTTTTTTCCAATTATACCTAAAACTTCGCCTCTTTGAACTTCAAAATTAATATCCTGAAGAGCCCAAACATAGTCAGAGGTTCCTTTGGTAGAGCGATCATTTGTTTCACCAATTTTTAAATAAGGATTTTCTTTACCGCGAATTTGATGCCACCAACGATTAAAATCGTGACTTAATGTCCCTGTTCCTACCTGTCCTAAACGATATTGTTTAGAAATATTTTCGGCTTTTAAAATAATATCTTTCAATTGATAAATAGATTTGGAATAATGATTGGAGAATTAAAAAGCTGCATGACTATTATACTGTGTCAATAAAACTTTTTTCAGTTTTGTTAAAAATTAAGAGTCCTATGAAAAAGATAACAACAGTTACCAAAACGGTATTTACTAAACCTAGTATAGAAACTTCTCCAACATTTATAAGCATATAACGAGATGTTTCAATGACATATGCCAAAGGATTATATTCTACAATCCATCCGTAAGAAGGCAATTTACTTTTAACTAATTCCATTGGATACATAACTGCTGATAAATACATTAACAATTGTATTCCAAAACCAATTAAATGACTAAAATCACGGTATTTAGTAACCATAGATGAAATCAACATTCCTAAACCTAATCCTAATATCCCCATAATAATAATTAGAAAAGGAAAAAATAAAACGGCAGGATTGATTGATAAGTTGTAGCCTTTGAAATAGTAAAAAATAAAAAATATTACAAAGATCAAAAATTGAATTCCAAACTTTATTAAATTAGACAATACCACTGAAAGCGGTGTTATAATCCTAGGAAAATAAACTTTGCCAAAAATGTTTGCATTTGCTCGAAAGGTATCTGAGGTTCCGCTAAGACATGCAGTGAAATAATTCCAAACCGTAATTCCTGCTAAATTAAATAGAAAAGGCGGAACCGAACCTGTTTTTATTCCAGCTACATTATTAAATATAATAGTAAAAGTTATTGAAGTAAATAATGGTTGAATTAAATACCAGAGCGGTCCTAAAACAGTTTGCTTATAAACTGTTATAACGTCTCTTTTTACAAACAGTAACAATAGATCTCTATACTGCCAAATTTCTTTTAGATTGAGTGAGAGAAACTTATTTTTTGGCTTTATTTCAAATAACCAATCTGTTGACGAATTTATGTTATTCATTAAATATTTAAATAAATGTGTATTGTAATAGTGAGTATTAAAAAATAATACTTAGTCGTTATTTTTTAAAATTAACAAGATTTTTAGCCTCTTTAAAAATCCTAAAAATGCAAAAAAGGCGTTTTATAAAAAAACACCTTTTTCTTTAGTTATAACTTTTACGTCATTTCGAAATTTATTTATCCAAGACTTCAAAAGCAGAATTCATACTTTTAAATTCAGGCACTATTTTTTTCATCTTTGCAACAATATCATCGTTTTCATAAAAATCTGCAATACCAATTAACTCATCAATTTCAACATGCAAATCTTCATACTCATCCTGAATTTCCTGTGCAATCATAATTTTGTTATGATAAGTTGGTAATGTCTTAGAAGTATCATTTAATAATTCTTCATATAATTTTTCTCCGGGCCTTAATCCTACAATTTTTATTTTAATTTCTTTGTCTGGGATAAATCCTGCAAGTTTAATCATCTTTTTTGCCAAATCGATTATTCTGACTGGTTTACCCATATCAAAAATATAGATTTCTCCTCCATTTCCCATCGCTCCAGCTTCTAATACCAATTGGCAAGCTTCTGGAATGGTCATGAAGTAACGAATGATATCCTGATGAGTAATTGTGACTGGTCCACCTTCTGCAATTTGCTTAGTAAACAAAGGTACAACAGACCCATTAGAACCTAAAACATTTCCGAAACGGGTTGTAATAAATTTAGTTACTCCTGGAATATTCTCTTTTTGATTTTTTAAAGATAAAGATTGCACATATTTTTCTGCTATTCTCTTACTAGCTCCCATAACATTGCTAGGGTTAACAGCTTTATCTGTCGATACCATTACAAATTTTTTGACATGGTATTTACAAGATAAATCGGAGAGGTTTTTTGTTCCTTTTATGTTTGTTAAAATAGCCTGTGATGGATTTTCTTCCATCAATGGTACATGTTTATAAGCAGCTGCATGATAAACTACATGCGGGTTGTAATTTTTAAATACTTTTTCTAAAGCCTTTTTACTTTTTACATCTGCAATCACAGCTACAATTTTAGCCGAGGAATTCATACTAAGAGTTTCTAAACACAAATTATGTAATGGTGTTTCAGCATGATCTAGAATAATAACTGTTTTAGGATTAAACCCAAGAACCTGTCTTACTATCTCACTTCCTATAGATCCGGCAGCACCTGTTATAAGGACTGTTTTATCTTTTAATTGTTTGGAAATTGATTTACTATCTAATACAATAGGTTTTCTTTCCAACAAATCTTCAATCTGTATGTTTTTTACTTTTTGGGAGATCTCCTTTTGATTCTCCCAATCTGAAATCAAAGGAACAGTATAAACTCTGTAATTAAATTCAAGACATTGATCAACGATAATTAATTGTTCATCTTTTGTTAAACTTTTATCAGCTATAATAACACCTTCAGCAGCAACAGAACGCATCAATGCCGGCAATTTTTTGCGTAAAATCAAAATTGGCAAATCGAGCATACGCTTAGATGCATTTTGATTATTTTTATCTACAAAACCAACAATCTTAAATCGGGATGGTGTTTCAAATTTCAATGCATTAGCCACAGAAATTGCATTAGCATCTGTTCCATAAATTACAGTTCTGATTAGCTTTGAATTTGTTTTTTCTGAAAAATACATTTCAAAAGTCTGTTTTACAATTACTCGATATAAAAACAAACCGCAAAATGATAATACTAAATTGATGAAAAGTGCAGTATTTAAAAATGCTTTGTGCCCGGTATATAACTCAAAAACTAAATTAAAAAATAAGAAGAACACTAAAACTGACATTTGTGAAAACAAGAGTTTTATCGCATCTATATAAGATGAGTGCCTGATAATTCCCGAATATGTTCTAAATAACCAAAAGAAAAATATATTTACAAAAAGTAAACTGGTTACGTAATAGAATTGATGTGATGTAATTATATACCCCAATGCTGTTCCTTCGAAAAGCATATAAGTAAAAGAAAATGAAAAAATAAGAACCATTACATCAATTGCAACGATAATCCATCGAGGCAAATAACTAAGATTATTAATATTTGCTCTTAAATTCCTTGGGGACAAAGAATTATACAACAAAGATGATATTTTGGTTTGATTATCTGTATCCAATTTGGTTTGGTTTGATTTGATAATTTAGTATGTCTTACAAAAGTAATAATTAAAGATGTTAAAAATTACTTATTAATAAAATTATATTGTTACACGTCTAAAAAAATACATAAATAAATTTTACTTCTAATTTAGATTTGTGAAAAATCTAAATCAATTATTTATCCCAATTAGTATCTCTTATTTCTTTATAAACCTTCCTGATACCTTCTTCTAGACTCGTTTTAGCTTTCCATCCAAAGCCATTTAGCTTTGAAACATCCATTAATTTACGAGGAGTTCCATCAGGTTTAGAAATATCCGTTAGAATTTCTCCTTCAAAACCAACTATTTTTTTTACTAAAACGGCCAAATCTAAAATTGAAATATCCTCTCCCACACCAACATTTACTAATCCTTGTTCATTATAATTTTCCATTAAAAACAAAGAGGCATCAGCAAGATCATCAACATATAGAAATTCCCTTTTAGGGTTTCCTGTGCCCCATATAGTTACGGAGTTTTCATTATTACGTTTTGCTGTAATAAACTTCCTCAACATCGCAGGTAGGACATGCGATTTTTTTAGATCATAATTGTCATTAGGTCCATATAAATTGGTTGGCATAACCGAGATAAAATTACATCCAAATTGACTTCTATATGCATCACACATCTTAATTCCTGCAATTTTAGCAATTGCATATGGCTCATTAGTTGGCTCTAACTCTCCAGTAAGCATATATTCTTCCTTTAGTGGTTGAGGTGCCATTTTGGGATAGATGCATGAAGATCCTAAAAACATTAACTTTTTTACATTATTTAAACATGATTGATGGATAACATTATTTTGTATCATCAAATTTTCATAGATAAAATCTCCTCTGTAAGTATTATTTGCTAAAATTCCACCAACCTTTGCTGCTGCTAAAAAAACATAATCTGGCTTTTCTGTCTGAAAGAAATCAGCGACATCCTGTTGATTTCTCAAATCTAATTCTGCAGAAGTTTTTAAAATAAAATTTGTAAAACCTTTTATTTTTAACTGACGTAAAATAGCTGAGCCTACCATGCCACGGTGTCCCGCTACATATATTTTATCACTTTTATTCATTCATAAATTTCTGAAAATTATTCAAATTGATTTTTTATAAAATAACCCGCGTCTTTCAAAACCTTTTCTTTTTGAAAATGTTCAACATCTGCGGCCATCATTTCTTTTACTAATAATGGCAGATCATATTTTGGTTCCCATCCCAGTTTTGTTTTTGATTTCGTTGGATCGCCAATTAATAAGTCAACTTCCGTTGGCCTAAAATATGCGGCGTCTACAACTACAACTTCTTTTCCTGGTTCAATTTGATAGGCAGGATTTGAACATGAAACTATATAGCCTTTTTCCTCAGTACCTTCTCCTTTAAATTCAATTTTTATACCAACTTCACTAAATGACATTGTAACAAAATCTCTAACGGTTGTTGTTACTCCCGTAGCAATAACATAATCTTCCGGCTGATCTTGTTGCAGGATTAGCCACATTGCTTCTACATAATCTTTAGCATGCCCCCAATCGCGCCTAGCATCTAGATTTCCTAAATACAAACAATCCTGAAGTCCTAGAGCCATTTTAGAAACAGCTCTCGTAATTTTACGGGTTACAAATGTTTCTCCTCGCAATGGGCTTTCATGATTAAATAAAATTCCATTACAAGCAAAAATACCATAAGCTTCGCGGTAATTAACAGTTATCCAATATGCATAAAGCTTCGCCACAGCATATGGAGATCTTGGATAAAATGGGGTTGTTTCTGATTGAGGTACAGCCTGAACTAAACCATACAACTCTGAAGTTGAAGCCTGATAAATTTTTGTTTTTTTAGTAAGATTCAATATTCTCAAAGCTTCTAATAATCGAAGTGTCCCAACTCCATCAGCATTTGCCGTATATTCAGGAGTATCAAAACTCACTTTTACATGGCTCATTGCTCCTAAATTATAAATTTCATCCGGTTGTACTTCCTGAATGATCCGAATAAGATTAGTTGAATCGCTCAGATCTCCATAATGCAATTTAAAACGAATATTTTTCTCATGAGGATCTTGATACAAATGCTCAATACGATCTGTATTAAATAAGGAACTGCGACGTTTAATACCATGTACCTCGTATCCTTTTTTTAAGAGTAAATCTGCTAAATAAGCGCCATCTTGTCCCGTAATCCCTGTTATAAGTGCTATTTTCATTTTTTAATTTAACCTATTAAATATTCCATTTATATATTAATGGTCTTTTTCTTTTGTTTAAGAAAATCTAATAAATAAGTACCATATCCAGACTTAAGCAATGGTTGAGCTAATTCTTCAAGTTCAGCATCATCAATAAATCCTTGTCTCCATGCAATTTCTTCTATACAACCTACTTTTAAACCTTGCCTTTCTTCTAAAACCTGTACAAATTGACCTGCTTGCATTAAGCTATTAAATGTACCTGTATCTAACCATGCTGTACCTCTGCTTAAAATACCTACTTTTAAGGCTTTCTTTTCTAAATATACTTTGTTAACATCGGTAATTTCATATTCACCACGAGCACTTGGCTTAATATTTTTAGCAATTTCTACTACTGAGTTATCATAAAAATACAATCCCGGAACTGCAAAATTAGATTTTGGTTCTTCAGGCTTTTCTTCAATAGAAATTGCATTTAGATTTTCATCAAATTCTACAACTCCATAACGTTCTGGATCAGAAACATGGTATGCAAAAACAACACCTCCCTCTGGTTTTGTATTAGATTTTAAGAGTTCTTGCATATTAGAACCGAAAAAAATATTATCTCCGAGTATTAATGCTACATCATCATTACCTATAAACTCTTCTCCAATTACAAAAGCTTGTGCAAGACCATTTGGAATAGCTTGTTCTGCATAACTAAATTTACATCCTAAACTGGATCCATCCCCCAATAATTTTTTAAAATTTGGTAAATCATGTGGAGTCGATATGATAAGGATTTCATTTATTCCAGACATCATCAAGGTTGATAAAGGATAATAAATCATTGGTTTGTCATAAACAGGCATCATTTGCTTGCTCATTGCTAATGTCAAAGGATGTAAACGTGTGCCAGATCCTCCAGCTAAAATAATTCCCTTCATAAATCTTGATTTTAAATTAGACCCTATGATCTTAATTATATAAACATATTTTTTAAACTTTTCTTATAATCAGGTATCTGCAGCTTATAAGTCTCTTTTATTTTTTTCTTATCCAATAATGAAAAATTGGGACGCTTTGCCGGAGTAGGATACGATGAAGATTTAATTCCCCCAATTTTACAATTATATCCTCCAAATTCTTTTATAGAAAGTGCAAACTCATACCAGCTAATTTCTCCTTCATTTGAATAATTATAAATCCCCGGAACCCAATTCGAAGATCTTAAGACATCAATCATTGCTTTGGCCAAATCTGCGGCGTATGTTGGTGAACCAATCTGGTCATTTACAACATTTATTTCGTCTCTTTCCTGCATTAATCGCTGCATCGTTTTAACAAAATTGTTTCCAAATTTACTATAAACCCAAGAAGTTCTAATAATAATTGAATTTGGATTTTCTTTCAAACAACTTAATTCACCCGCTAATTTACTCTCCCCATATACATTTATCGGCTTAGTCTTGGCTTCTTCATTAAGAGCTGAAGAAGAAGATCCATCAAATACGTAATCTGTTGAAATATGAATTAATTTTATATTGTTTTCAAAAGTATATTTTGCAATTAACTCTACAGAAAGATGATTTATTGTAAAAGCCAGTTCTTTTTCAGTTTCAGCCTTATCAACTGCAGTGTAAGCACCACAGTTAAAAATAATATCAGGTTTTATTTTGTTTAATTGATTTTTAAGCAATTCTAAATCATCTAATGTGACTTTTGTTCTGTCTGCAAAAATCCATTCAAATTCTGGATAAGATGTTGACAAAACAAAAAGTTCAGATCCTAATTGTCCACTGGCTCCTGTTACAAGAATCTTTTTCATTAGAATAAACTATTACAATTATCAATGAAAGGAAGTATTTGATCTTTTTCAGAAACAATCGCGTCTTTTAAATCCATTCCCCAATCAATATTTAATGAAGGATCATCATATTTTATACCACCTTCAGAAGTCTTATTATAGAACTGATCGCATTTATACATTACTGAAGCAGTTTCACTAATAACCGAAAATCCATGAGCAAATCCCTGAGGTACTAACAACTGTTTTTTATTTTCAGCAGATAACAATACACTGAATGCTTTTCCATAAGTAGGTGAGTCTTTTCTTAAATCTACAGCAACATCAATGATTTCACCTTCTAAAACACGTACTAATTTAGTTTGTGCAAATGGAGGATTTTGATAATGCAAACCTCTTAAAGTTCCTTTTTTTGAGAATGATTGATTGTCCTGAACAAAATCAATATGGATATCTAAATCTTCAAATTTGGTTTTGCTGTAAGATTCAAAAAAATATCCCCTCTCGTCTCCAAATACTGTTGGCTCTACAATTACTAAATCTTTTATAAACGTTTTTTCAATTTTCATTTTAAAATATAACTCTTCTTTATTTTTTATTTCAATTAAAAAAAGCCTCAATTACTTTTCTAATTCTATTTTTATCTTCATTTGTTAAGTTTGATCCTGATGGCAAACATAAACCATTATCAAATAATTCCTCAGCAATTTTGCCTCCGTAATAAGGAAATTCACAAAAAATTGGCTGTAAATGCATCGGTTTCCAAAGGGGACGGCTTTCAATGTTTACATTTTCGAGTGCCAATATCAATCCCTCCTTATTTTTATTATTATTTGGTTTTATGAGAATTGTATTCAGCCAAAAATTTGAAAAATGAGTTTCATCGAATACTTCCGAAAGCTCTACGTTTTTTATACCTTTAAAAATCTCTTTATAAAAAAAATGATTTTTTCTTCGGGCCTCAATATTCTTATCTAAGATTTTTATTTGTCCTAAACCAATACCGGCACAAATATTACTCATTCTATAATTATATCCTATTTCACTATGTTGATAATGAACTGCAGCATCTTTTGATTGATTTGAATAAAAAATTGCTTTCTCTTTTATCTTTTTGGAATTCGTAATTAGTGCCCCTCCGCTTGAAGTGGTGATAATTTTATTACCATTAAACGAAAGAATCCCAAGAGTACCAAAACTCCCGCATTTTTTACCTTTATAAGTACTCCCTAAAGCTTCTGCACTATCTTCAATAACAGGTATTCCATATCTATTCGCAATAAAATGAACTTCATCAACTTTATAAGGTATTCCATATAAATGAACGGCAATAATTGCTTTAGGCTTTTTTCCTTTTTCTATTCTATCTTTTATAGCCCTTTCAAGATTCTCAGGACAAATATTCCATGTATCAGATTCACTATCAACAAAAACAGGCACAGCCCCCTGATATAAAATAGGATTTGCAGATGCTGCAAATGTCATGCTTTGACAAATTACTTCATCACCAGCTTTTACATCTAATAAAATCAACGCTAAATGAATAGCAGATGTTCCGGAATTTAATGCTGTGACATATGATTCTTCATTAAAATAATTCTCAAGTTTAATTTCAAAATCATCAACATTTGGCCCTCCGGAAGTTATCCAATTTGTTTCTAATGCCTTCTGAACATATTCTTGTTCAAAGCCACTTTGCACTGAGAGTGATAAATAAATTCTTTTATTATCCATTTAAAGACCAGTAATCTGAAGGATAACGAACATCATCTTCCTTAACATTTACAAGTGGCAAAGTCGAAAAAGAAATGAGCTTTGAATTTGTTTCTAAAGATTCTATAGCGTTGGCATAACCTGCTGGAACATGAACTATTTTACTATCCGATTCAGAAACCATAACAGTTTCAATGACTAAATCTTGTGAAGGATTTTCCCAATTATCGATTTTTATAAAATGAATTTTGAAAGAACCATTTAAACAATAAAAGTTTTTTGAATCTAATTTATGGCCTTGCCATCCCCGAATAGGATTTTCATCAGAATTACTGATGATATAAAACCTCTCAATTCCTTTAAAATCAAAATCATTTACATACGAGATAGTGCCGCGGTGATCTGAAAAATTTCCTCCCTGAATAATTTTAGGAATCATGTTTTAATTTTAAATTATTCTTGCTTATTAAATAAAACTTAGATGTATACACAAAAAGTAAAGGTATAAGTACAATTAAAAACAAAAATAAATCTTCAACTTTATTATAAAGAGTTATCACAAAAAATGAAACCCCAGTTTGAACTAATGCATAAAATAAAGAAACCAATCTATGTTGTATTTTATATTCATTACTCAATACCTGGTATAAGTGTAAACGATGGGCTTCAAAAATATTTTGTTTTAAGTACAAACGATGAATAATTGTGCAAACAGCATCGACTCCATAGACTGCTAAAAATAAAAGCCAAACTAGAGAATTTGTAATTAGAATAAGTTTTAAAATCAAATAAATTATCCAGAAAGCAATTGCAATGCTCCCCACATCTCCTGCAAAACATTTTGCTTTTTTTCTATAATTGAAAAATAAAAAAACCAGACTTGCAATTATTCCATACTTTATTAATTCTCCATCGATAAAAAGTTGAATTTTTGTATTCACATACAGTAATGCTCCCATTACTGATAAAGTATACAAACCAGTAATTCCATTTATTCCATCCATGAAATTATAGGCATTAATTAATCCTATCGCTAAAACATAAGCAATAAATATGCTCCAAATGGGCATTAAGTTAAACAAGCTCAAATCATAAAAAATCAAAGTAATTGATAAAAAATGAATCGAAATTCTAATTTTATTTGATAAACTTTGAATATCATCCCAAAAGCTGACCAAACTAACTAATGTTATTCCAGTGAAGAAAAAATAATTATTTTGTATATGCTGTACAAAATATAATAAAGCCGAAAACCAGAAAATTACTCCACCTCCTCGCAATGTTATCTCAGTATGTGAGCTTCTTTTATTTGGTTTGTCAATTATATTAAAATGATCAGCGACTCTAAAATATAATAACATCAAAGTCATTAAAATAATTCCAAGTATTGTATATTTCATTGTTTAGTTATGAAACTTTTAATTTTTTAAAAGATATTAATACAAATTTTCTCGTTTTAGATAATCCAAAACAGGCTCAGGGTTCCAATCTAAAAATTTTCTTGCTTTTGAATCATTAAAAGTTAAGTCTGAAGTTATTTTTTTAACTTTTAGAGAATTAATTGGAGATTTATTACCTAGAACATCTCCAAATTTCCCAATAATTCTAGCCAAAGATAGTGGTAAATTAAATTGTTGCTTTTTCTTTATTGAAATTTCACGACTTAACTCACTAAAACTTGGATTAACTCCATCTGTAAGATTATAGATCCCACCAATTGTTGCAACTTTCAAAATAAAACTAGGAATGTCTTTTGCCAAAACCATACTTTTTTTCGCCTTACCTCCTCCTATGTTGAAATAATAGCCTTTCTGAATAGCTTTTATCATTGCTCCTAAATTACCTGGAGGTCTTTTGCCAACCAATAATGGCAACCTTAATATGCTGCATATAATATTATTATCTTCACACCATTTTTGAATTAATTTTTCGGCTTCAATTTTACTTAATCCATAAGGATCTTTAGCCAATAATGCATGTTCTTCGCTTATATCATTTCCTATTTCTTGTCCATATACTGCAACTGAACTTATAAAAACAAACATTTTTGGTAAACCAGATTTTTCTAATCCTCTCAATAAATTTAATGTACCTAAAACATTTACATCGTAAAATTCTTTCTTTTCAGATTCAGATCTTGGTACAACGTGAGCCTTACCTGCTGAATGAACAATTAAATCAAAAATTTGATGAAAAACGGGAACTTCATTCTGTAAAGAACAGTGGTAACTTCCATTATTTCTATTTAAATCAAAGATATTATAATAATAAAACTCTTTTTTAATTAAAGTTCCTAGAAAACCATTTGACCCTGTTATTAAAATATCCAATTTATGATTTGTTTAATAGTGAAGAAAATACAGCTACTGTTTTTTGATACATTACTTTATCAGTAAAACTATCTAAGTAAATTATCCTGGATTTTATTCCAAAATCTTTTGTCAGTAATCTATTATCTCTCAATTTTATGATGCTATTACGTAAATAATCTGCATCTCCTTCCTTGATAATAAAACCATTAACATTATCTTCAACACATTCTGCTGCACCTCCCACGTCTGACACTATTATTGGCATACTAGCTGACATTGCTTCTATTGTTGAAATTGGAAAACCTTCCCAATTTGAAATTAAAGCAAAAACATCATGTTCTTTTATAATTTCTTTTGCATCAAGACGTAAACCAAAATACTTGATTTCACAAGATGAATTTAGCTTATCAGAGAACGATTTCGTTTTTTCTAAAAGAGGACCATCTCCAATAAAATTTAATTTAATACCAGAAATATCTTTACAAACATTAATCAAAAATTTTTGATTTTTTTGATTGTCAAATCTTGCAACCATTACAATAGAAAGTGGTCTATCATTTGATATGTCTTTATTGTTAGGCTGCACAAAAGCATCCTCAACTCCATTATGAATTACAGCTAATTTAGACGCTTTAAATTTTAATTTTCTAGCCATTTCTAAATCGTAGAATGATACTAGAATATATTTATTGACCATAAATGAAAGTATTCTTTCTATTATAGATCCAATTATTCGTTTTAAAAGAGGGATTCCTTTACTAAAAGACCAGCCATGAACTGTTAAAACAACTGGCAGTTTTAAACTTTTACCTATAACTCTTCCTAAAAGCCCTGCTTTTGTTGAATGTAAAGAAATTAGATCTGGCTTTAACAACTTAATAATATTCCGAATTTCATAAAAAGCCTTTATATCATTAGTTAACGAGAAGTTGTTAGAAAATGATGGAACATTAAAATAGGGAATATTATACTCATTAAGCAAATTAGCAAAGGGACCTATCTCTCCTCCAAAAATAACATTTACATCATTACCTTCTTCTTTTATTTTTTTGGCTATTAACGAAACATGTGTTTGTGCACCTCCTATTGTATCACCTCTGGTTATAATAATTAATATTTTCATAATATTTCTAAAATAAGTAAATAACTCTACTCATTAATTTCTAATGTAACATTCTTTGATTTTACTGAAGAATATGGGTTTCCGATAAACTTTGATTCTTCTATTTTGTATTTTTTTTGAGGATCATTTGAAAAAAAAGACATTTCTGATCCTCCAAAATTTATAAATTTACAATATGAAAAAATTGTGTTGCTATCAGCAAAGAAAAAATTAGTATTATTCCCCTTAATTGTAGATCTTTCAACCTTAACTAATCCAACTACACTTTGATATGCATTTTGTCTTCCATTAAAATCTAATTCAGAATCGCTTACATATATTTGAGCAGTACTATGATAATTTAAAAATGCCAAAGCATCACCATGATCATTTCCATCATTAAACCCTACTTTTATTATAGATTTATTTAAATAAATTTTTGAAGAATCATTAAGAACATTCGCAATAGCAAAATTGAAGTCCTTAAATTTTACATTATTTAATCTAAAAATTGTTTTAGCAGTTTCTTCAATATGCAAACATTTAGCATAACCCTGAATATCAATATTATTCATACTAACATTATATGGAAATATAGAATACTCAAATGTTAACGCTGATCTGCTTCTTTTTTTATTACTTATTTTACCTTCAAAAGAACAATCGTTAATTGTTATATTAGCATTCTCACTAACTTTTGCATGATAAATAGCATCTCCAAATGCATCCATATCAATTTTATTTGCAAATTGAGTATACCCTCTGCCTCCAACATTTTTAAATTTACATTTTGTAATCGTACTGTTCAAAACATCATGAATTCTTAACCCATAACCTAAAATATTTGTAAAAACACAATTTTCAACACTTACTTTTTCAGCTATTAACTGTGCTGCAATGTAAATATCATCATCAAACGAATCCACATTTTTAGTAATTTCTTGTTGCACCCCATCAATTATTAATCCTGAAATAAATATTTCAGTACCTATATTTTCGTCAGGGTTCTCAAGTGTATGAATAGAATTTATTTTTCGTCCTATCGAAATAAAAACATGTTCTTTAAAAGGAGTTAGTTTGTATGCACTTCTAGTATCAGTAATTTTTGGAGAAATAATTGCTTGATTTGATATAATTTTAATTTTATCACCTCTTACCAACTCTATTCTGATGGATTTGTTCAAGTTATAGCTCTTTTTGCTTTTTGGTATATATAGAGTTTTTCCATTTTTCACACAATATAAAATTGCTTTTTCAAAAGCATCTGAGTCATCAGCTATTCCATTTCCTAATGCACCAAAATCTAACACAGAGATCTTATTCTCAATAATAATATCATTTTGGAAAGTAACAGAGCCAAAACTGAAAATTGATAAATGAAATAGACCAAATAATATTATAAATCTAATGTTCATGATAATTTCTTTTTAACATAAAAAATTAAAAGTATTCTTCTGATATATTTAATTTTTTCAACAGCTATTATTTTTATATAAGTTTTAAAGCTTATTAATTGATCTGAATAAAGATTTTTATAACACTTTAAAACCCCCTTATGCATTAGTCTTAGGTTTGATGATAATCCATTTTGCCCAAAAGACATTTTATTATCAACATTTGCAGCATCAACATAATCTAATAAATATCCTTTGTGTTTAGAAAGTATATTTAACCATAAATAATAGTCTTCCGCAAAATTCATTTTCTCATTAAAACCACCTATTTCAAGGAATGCTTCCTTATTTAAAACTACGCAAGGAGTTAAGAAATAATTCTTAAAAAGTAGTTTTTTAAAAAAAATTTCTCCAACATGACTTATTGGCGCACCTAAATATTTTGTCGAAATAATTTTATACTGATTATTTTCTTGAAAAAATGACTTAACAGTTTTAATGTGATCAGGATACCATATATCATCGCTATCCAAAAAAGCAATGTGAGTACTCGTTGCTAGTGAAACTGCCTTATTTCTTGCAGCTGAAGGACCAGCATTTTCTTGTTCGGATAAAACTATTTTTATTTCACTATTTATAGTTTTAATGACTTTCTTAATAATTACAAGTGATTTATCTATGCTGCCATCATCAACAATGATAATTTCATCTACATTTTCAGTTTGACTTAAGATAGATTCTAAACATTTTGTAATCGTTCTTTCAGAATTAAAATTAGGAATGACAGCTGAAATTGTGATACTATTTTTCATAAAATTGACTTCAGCTTTGAAGAAATACTATTCAAATCATTATCTGCCTTAAATTGCCTCATATTATTTTTGAACATTTCTATTTTTTCTTTGTAACCGTCATTATTTATTTTAGTAATGATCTCCTTAATTCCATTGAGATCATCACAAAGAAATCCTAACTCGCCAAAACTCTCAAATAGCCATAAAAAATAGTCGTTCTTTATAGATATTATTGGCACTTCCAATCGGATAGCTTCAAAAATGGCACCGCTTGCGCAAAGTTTATAGGAACTATTATCATAGAAAAAAATTATAAAATCTAATTTTGAAATTTCTAATTCAAAATTTTCCTGTGTAACAAAAGAATCTGAATATAAATTTTTAACCAATCCATTTTGATAATTATGCAGTTCAGGAAGTACTCTTCCAATTGTCAGCAAATTAATTTTATTGTTAATTATATCGGTTTTAAAATATTCACCTAAATCATAAATGCAATTAGAATTTTTTGACACCATTTGCGTTCCAATCGAACCGATAGTCAATATATTATGATCTTCTTTTTCAGCTATGTTTTCTTTATTTACAGAAAAATTATATGGATGTAATATAGAGTAGATTTTATTTAATGTAGAATAGCTTAATAAATTAACTAAACTTTTTTTAATATTATCTCCCAGTACTATATACTTAGTTCGTTTACTGCTTAAAAAAAAAGCTAGTTTAAGAATAACTCCTAATAAAATTTCAGATTTTCTTTTTCCCTTAATTTTCAAGAACTCAAGCTCTCCATGCAATATAATAACGTGTTTTGTTTTTCTCTTAAATAAAAGAAGAATATTTAAAAAAAGATGTCCTGTTGGAAACAAGCATGTCCATATAAATGTCTCATTCTTATGCAATACTCCAACTTTAAATATCTTAAGAATTTGTCTCCACTCTCCAATAATTCTAGATCTCCATTTGAATTTTTTTTGATCATAAAATGCTTCGTATGGCAAATATTTCAAATTTGGAATATTTGAAAACTGCAAATTTAATTTAACTGCTTTGATATGGTTTTGTTCAGCAATAAAAATAACTTCTCCTGATGGATAAGCATTCGAAATCATTTCCACAAAACAGCTATTCACCTGAAAATGAACCTCTCCTACATGAGAAACCTCACTAATTACTATTGTATCTTTCATAATGAATTGCTTTCTTATATATTAAAAACTGACTTATAAGGCACATATAGATCATAATAAGAATTAACTAAGGCATTAAATCTTGTCCATGAGAAAAAAACAATTAGGGCAAATATAATTA
Organism: Flavobacterium sp. HSC-32F16; assembly: GCF_024171645.1. Lineage (GTDB taxonomy): Bacteria > Bacteroidota > Bacteroidia > Flavobacteriales > Flavobacteriaceae > Flavobacterium. The sequence continues at coordinate 70,120 of NZ_JALKAC010000010.1, forward strand.
CCATAATATTTTTTCTAGTTTTAAAAAAATACAAAGAATATCCTATAAGAAAAATTTCAAATAAAAGAAAAGGAACAGATGCTCTAGCAAATACAGCTAAATCTTTTGCAAATACAAAATAGGTTAGATTTCCAACCATATAAAGATTAAAGTAACCTTGAAAATATAAAAAATTCCCTTTTGACCTATTTTTTACGAATATAAAGAAAGGTATAAATAAAAACCTTTTTGTGACTCCCAGTAAATACATTACAATTGGATTGTTGGTTGTATTTAATACTTCACTATCTTCATTAAGATAATTATTTATTTTTGCGCCAATAAACCCATCAATCCCTAAAGCCCTTAAAACTAAATCTAAAATCAATGTCCCAATTCCAATCAATCCTAATGCTACACAAAACGCTGCCAAATAATAAAAAGTCTTATCACTAATTTTACTCCAATAGATATAATAAGCAAAAAAGTATAATATTGAAGAATAATGAATTGAAGCCGCTAAGGTTACAAACAAAACAAAAAAAACAGGTTGCTTCCTTATAATAAAAACAGTACTAAATAGTGTCAAAGAAATTGCCAAATTTTGACGTACAGCAAATATATCGGCAAAATAATAGCAAAAAAATAATAAAATAAGTGTAAAAAAGAACTCTTTATGAAATTTATAAAAGTAAGAGAACTTCAATGCCAAACATAAAAAAGAAAAAATTGTTAGAAAGACAGTATAATTAGATGTATACTCCCTAATTTTCCCCACTAGAGCAATATATCCCGGTTCAAAATTTACAGTATGAGCATCAGAAAAATAAAAGAAAGTATCATAGTAAGACTCCCAATCTGTACCACATTCCCATCTTAAACTAGAAAATGTCCAGAAAACTAGAAAAAATAAACACGCTCCTGTTACCAAAAATATCTTTCTTTGATTTTTTTCAAAGCGAACATAATCAGTAAAACTTAAAGTGGTTAATATCAAAAATAAAATTATGTAGGTTCCCAATATTTAAATATAAATTTCAAACAAAATGTATTAGTTAACGTATTTTAACTAATCAATGAGATAAAAAACTGGGATTTTTCTTTAAGTGTTAATCTCTTATCTACTAAAACAGGAAGCCTTACAATTAGATACACAAACCTAAACATGTAATAATTTAGGATAAAAGAATTTTTTCTGAAATACTTAAACATTCCATCGTTGATCATAATTCTTTTCTTTGCTGAAAAATCTTCTTCGGCAACGCTTGCTCCCTCTAGATGTATTATTTTGGGATCTTTAATCAAATAGCGTTTTAATTCTAATTTGTGTATTTGCAACTGCAAATCCGTCTCTTCAAAATACATAAAAAAAATTGGATCAAATTTTCCTGCTTTAAAAAACAAGTCTTTTGTCAAAAACAAATCTGCTCCAGTTATGTAATCAACTTCTAAATAGGAATTATTATCAAATTTTGGAATGTACTTTGTAAATGGGAATCTAAATAACTTCGATAGATAATTATTTATAACATTGAAAATAATTTTTCTTTTAAAAGGGAACTTCTCTGCTGAATGGATAAAATCTTCTTTTTCATCCACTAACATGCTTCCTAAACATCCTATATTTAAGTTAGAATTTTTTCTATAAAAATCTAAAAAATGGAAAATTGCATTATTTAACAAGATAGTATCTGAATTCAAAAGAAATAAATGTTCTCCCTTAGCAAATTCTGCACCTAAGTTATTAGCCTTTCCAAAACCTAAATTTTCCTTTGATTCTATAAGTAAAACTTCAGGAAAATTTTCTTTTACAAACTCCTGTGAACCATCTATTGATGCGTTATCAACAATAATAATTTCAAAATTAACCTCTTTTGTATTTCTGTAAATTGATGCAATACAGTTTGCTAATAATTCTTTAGTATTATAATTTACTATAATGATTGAAACATCCATTTACAATTCCTTAATTACTTTAACATTCATGAATGTGATTATATTATGACAAATATTCTTCCAATAAAAATTTTCATATGCAAAATTCTGAATAGAAACACAGTCCTGAAATAATTTTTCTTCAGCATTTACTTTTTCATTTAGAACTTTAGAAAGTTCAATGTGATTGCCAATTGGAAAAATACCTCCCAATCTCGCATTATCTGTAACATCATACGCTGTATTTAGATCAGTTGAAACAACCATACATCCAGATTTAATAGCTTCGAGAAAAACTAGTGGAAAGCCTTCGGATATTGATGTTAAAACGAAAATCTTTGCTCTTTTATATTTATAATTTAAAGCTTTACGATCAGAAATTGGACCTGTGAATGAAATTTTATCTGTAAGATCAGGATTGTTATTCATGAACTCATCGATATAAGTATTAAAGCTTTCCTCAATTGGACCAATAATTTCCAGTTTCCACTTATCATTTAATTTTGAAAACTCTTTGAATCCTTCAAGGAGTACTTCATTATTTTTTTCAAATGATCCTATACGACCAACCGTAATAATTAAATTTTCTTTATCGGCGTAATCTACATCTTTCCTTACCCCATAATCGTAAAAACCGTTTGGAATATATTTAACCACGTTTTTAAATATATCTTGTGTTATCGCAAATTCATGAAGTTTTTTACTTTCTAAACTAACTAAATCAATTTTTTTTAGAAGGATTTTGTATATAAATTCTTTAACACGAGTAAATTTCCAACTTCTAATTGAATCATTTACATCCATTTTTAAATAAACTCTGGCTTCCGGATTTCTAAAATTCAAAACTTTAAAAATATACAATAAAAACAATTGTTTTATAGAGAAATCGTAAACCTGTAAAACATCGAATTTTTTAAAGTTAAAAAAAATAAAATTTAATAAATTTAGAAAGTTGCTCTTAAAAACTTGTTTTATAAAAACTTGTTTTAAACCTTTAACATCTGTTTCTAAATATGGATAATCACCATTATTGTAGCTTGCAACTGTAGATTCATAATTAAATTCTTTATAAAGAACATAAGGAATCATACCAATATCCTTAATAAGATGGACATTTTCGCATGGAGTAAAAATTGTCAAAAATCTAATATTCCTATCCATTTTGACTTTTATTAAGATAACTTGAATAAAGCTTAATTAAGGGTGTATGACATATGAAAAATTTAACAAAACCTTTGAAACCAGTTCCAATTAAGAAATTTGAATGATAAATTGCTCTTTCAAAATGTCTGTCTTTAATAAAATTAGTTGCTAGAAAATTATGGTGCAATTCTTTAAGTTTTTTAATATCAATATCATCACTTGGATATTTATTAATATAGTATTTCTTTATATCCAAAACGGCATTTTCAAATTTTTCAGTCTTTTCGTAGTTACTTTTATTATTACTGATAGACCCATCTGCAACTGTGTAAGTTATAGTCTCTACGGGCATATATTTAAACTTCGTATGTTGTATCATTTCTAACCACATTGGGTAATCTTCCATTAGAAAACCAAGAGTTATAAATTTATCGAAATCAATATATTTACAGAAAATTTCTTTCCTAAAAATCACTGTTCCCGCTGAAATAAAATTACCTTTAAGTAAATTTTGGTACATTTTTTTTTCATCAACAACAATTGTTTTTGAACTGCTAAAAATTTCAGTATTATCATTTAAGCTGACATTCACTATTCTATAGTCAGTAAAAACCAATCCAAAGCTTTTCTCTTTTTCTAAAAACTCGACCTGCATTTCGATTTTATGAGGATTGTGCCACCAATCATCACCTGCACAAACTCCTAAATATCTGCCTCTGCTTTTTTGTATACAATCAGTATAATTTTTAAGCAGTCCTTTATTTGGCTGTTTATCCATAAGGTGGATGATATCAGGATATTCTTCAGCATATTTTTCACAAATTAGCCTCGTGTTATCATTTGGAGATGCATCCTCACCAATAATAATTTCAAATTTATATTTTGTTTGTTGCTCTAATACACTTTTAATTGTACGTTCAATTGTAGCTTCTTGGTTATAACAAAGGATAACTACTGATATAAGAGGTTCTTCTGACATTTATTTTCTTTTTATTATTCTGTTAAGAAGTATTTTCATATCCATAATTAAACTTAAATTATATACTGAATAGATAATAGAAAATAGTAATGCAATAACAGAGAGTGTTAAACGAAAAAAACCCGTTAAATATTCATGAGAAGAAAAAGCCGCTGCTAAAAAAACAAACATTATAAATATAACTTTAATATTTTTAATAGATATGTTTATACCAAACCGCAAGTAACTATATAGATATGTAAATAACATTGCTAAAAACTGAGAGATAAAAAAAGACAAACCGACACTAAAAAAACCATAAAAATCCCAACTTAAATAAATCAGAGCTAAGTATATTAAGGTATAAGAAATACTAAAAAAAACATATAGTTTTCCTAATCCCTTGGCTAAAAATACATAACCGCATGCCCAAGCAATTATTTTGAAGAAATCCCCCATGACCTGCCATTTTAAAATAGCCACAGAACCCATGAATTTTGAAGAATATAATACTTTAACAGCTATATCAGCAAAACCAACCATACCAATTATTATAGGTGATCCCAGAAGAAGAACAATATATAATTGTGTATTTACTGCGAGATTTAATTTCTTATTATCATCATGAATTGATGCCAGTTTTGGATAGTAATCTCCGGCCATAGCACCTAAAACAATCGAAAGATACATTGTAGCAATTGTATTTGCGGCAGTAAATAAACCTACCCCTTCAACTCCTACTTTATCAGAAATAAATCCTCTCAGTAATAATGACATTAACTGGTCAAACGCACTTACAAGTATGGTAAAAATCCCAATTCTAATCATACCTCTTGCGCTTAACCAAGATTCTTTAAATGAAATCTTTCCGTATTTAGGAATATCTAACTCTCTATAAAAATAATAAGTCACTAAAAAGCTTACAAGACTCCCCACCACTAGAGAAGAAATAATCCCCTTCTCCTTCAATAAGATATATAATATAACTGAGAAAAATGAGCTAATGATGTTTGAAACGACTGATGCCTTAGCCATTAGTGAAATTGACCTTTTTCCCTGCATTACAGACGTAAACCCAGAACTTAATGTCAAAAAAAATATTGAAGTTGATAAAAATACAAATCCAATAGCATAAGTATTGTTGTTAAACAAAAACTGACTTAAAGGTAAGCTAAAGACAATTGTTATTAAAGCTCCAAAAAAAGCAGAAATTAAAACCCATCTGTTAAAGATTTTTACCGTTTTTGATAAACTAGTATTATCTTGATTACTGTCTGCAATCGAAATATCTCTAACCCCACTAAAAGGTAGTCCTAAACCCGCTATATTTTTAATCATATCACTAGCGGTAGTCAATATACCAACAATTCCAACACCAGAGGCGCCTAGAATGACGGCAACAATTTTGGTTTTAACTAAGGAAATTAAAATGTTTATAATTTGACTTCCTCCAACAGTTCCTGTAGACTTTAAAACTGCCTTAGACTCTTGATTTTCACTCATCTAAATTTGAAATCCTATCTCTTTATATTGGTCTTTAAATCTATTAGCCCATCTAAGCCAATTATCTACAGAAATCAATTTATCAGTATTTTTATTAAGTATTTTTATTATATCATCTTCTAATATATCCTTTGGATAGCCTGACATTGGATTTAGTTCATCAGTAAACCATGACTCATTCAAAATATCGTTATAAATAAAAGGATTAAAGTCTATTCCTGTGAACATATTAGTAGCGGAAGAACTGAAACTTGTAGTCACAACATCTTTTTTAAAAACACCGTACCTAGCCTCTTTTTCTGTATTATAAAAGTTTAAAGCTTTTATTAGCTGTTCATCCTCGTTTACTACTCCTGAAAAATTATTCCATAAGTGTGAATAATATTTTTTAGAAAAAATAGCGCCTGCAACATTATAAATTGTATAGTAATTGATTTTGCTTTTATTTTTAATTCTCAATTTATGCATTATTGACCAAATTTTAAATGGGTTACTAGCAAAAAATTTTTTAAATAAAAATTCATTTTTTATTAAAAGAGAGGGTTTGATTTCATTTATGCTTTGAGATATCTCTTTAAGTTTTCCAGAAACCAACCTTGGATTACCAAAACAGAATAGTTTTAATATACACAATTTATTTGTTTCTAACAAATTGTAAATTTCATCTATATAAATCTTCTCTGTAAACCAGAAATCGTCTTCTAACAATATAAAATACTTATCCTTGTTCTCGTTAATACTGGACAACCAGAATTGGGTTGGGATCTCCATTTCCTTTATAACTTGTCCTTGAGAAATAAATTTTTCTATTTTGTTTACCTTTTCATCATAAAATGGGGATAGTTTTACCTTAACGCTAGGATACTTATCTTTTATTTTTTGTAAGTATTTAGGATGAGTCCCATCATCTAATATTATGATAGACAAATTATCATCAATTACATTTAACAAAATGCTTTGAATACATCTGTCTAAATAATATGGTCTGTTAAATGATTTTATAAAAACATTCATATATAATTTATTAGATACTTTTAAGAATTTTTGCAGGCACACCCCCTATAATAACATTAGGTGGGAATTTTCCCGAAACAACAGCTCCAGTAGCAACTATTGAATTATCACCAATTTCGGAATTCTTTAAAATAACAACATTATTACCAATCCAAACATTTAAACCAATTATAACTTTACCAATTTCTCCTAATTGATTTCTATTATGAGGCTCTATTCCATGTGCTTCATGATCCATTACAGTAACATTTTGCCCAATCAATGAATTATCACCAATCTCAATATAGTTTGCTGCTAAAAGAAAAATATTATTATTTGTCTTAACATTGTCTCCGATTTTTATTCTTGAGTTATCATAACGAGCTTGAATTTCGATGCTTCCGCGTCTGTTAAAACCTCCGATCTTATAACCAAACAAGCAATCATATCCAATTTCAACATACCCTTTACCAGTACAAACTGTATGTTGTTGTATTTCTAATCTTTTCTTAAAAGTAATTTTATTTAAAAATAAAGCACGACAATTAGGAAGTAAAAACAAATAAAAAAAATTACTCCGACGAATAAAAGTGCTAAGTAATATTCTAAACCTATTAAACACCATACAAATTTATCTTATTAATGATAGTAGTAACGTCATCATCAGATAAAACAGGGCTTATTGGTAAACTTAAAACCTGTGCATGAATAATTTCTGAAATTGGAAAATTTAAAGTATTCCATTCTTTATATGCATCTTGTTTGTGAGGAGGAATAGGATAATGAATTACAGTTTGAATATCATTTTTAGACAAATAATTTTGAAGATCTGCTCTATTTGCTGTCCTTATTACAAAAAGATGCCAAACATGAGCATCCCTTTCAGTAGTGGATGGTAATATTATTTTTTCATTAGTGATCTCTTTTAGATATCTTTCCGCTATTTTTCTCTTATATTCAGTCTCCTCATCAAGCTTTGCTAACTTTACTGAAAGAAAAGCTGCCTGTAGTTCATCTAAACGACTATTAATTCCTTTGTATCTATTTTCATATTTTATATGAGAACCATAATTTAATAAAGCTCTTATTGTTTCAGCAAGCTTATCATCAGAAGTTGTAATTGCACCACCATCTCCCAAAGCTCCTAAGTTCTTTCCTGGATAAAAACTAAATCCAGCTGCATCCCCAAAATTACCCGCCTTTTTTCCTGAATAGCTAATAGCACCGTGTGATTGGGCACAGTCTTCAATAACCTTTAGATTAAATTTTTTTGCAATTTCCATTATTGCATCCATTTCGCATAATTGACCATACAAATGAACCGGCAAAATAGCTACAGTCTTTCCAGTTATTAATTTTTCAATGTTCTCAGGATCCAAATTATAAGTTTCTAAATTTGGTTCTACTAATACAGGGATTAAATTATTTGCAGAGATTGCTAAAATACTAGCAATATATGTATTAGAAGGAACTAAAATTTCGTCCCCATCTTTAAATATATGAAGTTCTTTGTAAGCTCTAATTATAAGAATTAAAGCGTCTAAACCATTAGCCACTCCAATACAATGCTTGGTATTACAATAATTTGCAAACTTTTCTTCAAATTCTTTTAATTCGGCTCCCATAATGTACCAACCAGAATCTAAAACACGTTCAAAAGTTTGAACTAAATCTTTTTTATAGGTTTGATTGATCTGATAAAGATCTAAAAATTTTATCATTTTAAAATTGGTTTATATCCATCTAAATAATACTCTTCTCCTGTTAGTTTATCTATTAAATTTATATCTAACAAAACACAATCTTGAGTTATATATCCTTTATGCTTTGCTGGATTACCATACCAAACTGTATAAGGATCGATAGATTTTGTTATTACACTTCCTGCTCCAATAAAGGCTAGTTCTCCTATTTCAATTCCAGCTATAATAGTTGAATTCGCACCTATAGAACAACCTTTTCTTAACATTGTTTGTTTAAATTCTTTAGGATATCTTTTTGACCGAGGTATTAAGTCGTTGGTAAATGTTACATTAGGACCTATAAAGACATTATCTTCAATCCTAACACCATCCCAAATCTGAACTCCCGATTTAATAGTGACATTATCACCGATTAAAACATCATTTTCTATAAAGCAATTACAATTTATATTACAATTACTTCCTATAACAGCCTTTTCTAAAATTACTGTAAACTGCCAAATAGAGGTACAATCTCCAATTCTAATAGATTGCACATCTGCTAATTGATGTATTTTACTATTCATTTTATATAATTCATGTAGTCTTCATAGTTCCTTAAATAATCTGTTTCCGCATAAGTATGTGATGCAAGAACTAAACAAATAGATCCTGAAGAAAAGTTTATCTCCGATGCCCAAATTCCTGGTGGTATATGAAGCCCAAGATCCGGTCTATTAAGCAGTACTTGTCTTTTTGTTATTCCATCATCTAATAAAACTTCAAAACTACCACTTGTAGCAACTAAAAACTGATGACATTCTTTATGGGCATGAGCCCCTCTAGATTCACCACCTGGTATATCATATAAATAAAAAATACGCTGAATTGTAAAAGGAATCTCAATGTTATTATTTATTGATGTAATATGTCCATTTCTATCACCCTGCTGTTTGAGATACACAAGACTACAATCAAAAACAGTTTTTCTATTTGTCATTAATCTCTTTTTTTAATTCTTCAAAATCTCTTATATAATCTTCCGTAGAAAAAAACTCACTAGAAACATGAAGAGCTAATGAATTTGTAGAAAAATTTTCAATATGCCTCCAAGTTTTTGCAGGCAAATACAAGCCATAGTAACTTCTATTCAAGGAATATTTCTCAAGTGAACCATCTATATTAGTAATAATTACATCAAAACTACCACTTAGCGCTATAATAATCTCTTTTTGTGTTTTATAGGCATGTCCACCTCTTACTTCTCCGCCAGGAACATCGTAAGTCCAAAATGTTCTTTTAATTTCAAAAGGTACTTGATTTGGATACTGCATAAAAGTAAGATTACCTCTAGGATCATGAATTTTTGGGAAATCTATAATTAATGGTTTCATTATATGTAAAAATTACTTTAAGTTAACTCCAGAAAACAGTTTCTTAAAAAATAAAAAAATAAAGATCATAAATACAGCTAAAAAACCCCCAATCACAAGCCCTTTGGTTTTTCCAAAACGCTCTTTTGGCAACGGCAAAATCGGTCTGTCAATTATCTGAATCAAAGGTGTTTCTTTTCTAAGATTAACTTTTGCAAGTTCAGACTGTTTAACAAGCTCAGCAAGAATTGCTGTATTGGTTTGTACATCTACTTGTCTACGAGATGATGGTGCCCGCTGAACATTATGGGCAGGATTTAACATAAATGTATTATCATTTGCTATCGCAACACCGCTTATAGCATTGTTCAATTCCCTTCTAATGGAGTCTGTCTGCCTATATAAAATCTCCATATTCATACGGGCTTTCTTGCTTTTTGTTTCAACATAAAACTTACCCACCTGTGATGCAAGTGCCTCACAAAAATATGCAGAAAACAATTCATCACCCGAAGCGACCTCAATGGAAGTAATTGCAGTTTTTTTGTCTTTTTGTTCGACAGATAATGTACCCTTAGATAAATTATTATAAATTAGTCCTAAAATACTATCTTGAACTCTAGTAAAACTTTTACGATCACTATTTGGCAGAAATTGAACATTTTTAAACTTAGATTGTGTATTCCAGCTATCACGCCATTTATTAATATGAATATACATCTCGGCTAAGGAAATTATCTTTCCTTCTACCTTAACCGGTGTCAATAAGGTTTTCTCAACCATACTACGAGATTTAAATAACTCTGTTAAGTTTGATCCCGAAAAAACCCCGCCTCCATTACTGCTAACACCTAAACCTAAAGAACCTGCAAGACTAAATGCACCTCCTAGGCCTCCTGATGAATTTTCATCTTCTAAAACAAAAGATAATGTTGCGGTATAAATAGGCTTTTTGTTAAATGAGTACGCCACACCAAGCATACCTCCAATTATTCCTACAATTAAAATTACTTTCCATTGACTAAGAAAATAATTAAAATATTCCTTTACTTTTTCTAATACATCTTTAAGCAAAATTTCATCGCTTTCTGTAGCCATATTTTTCATTAAAAATTTATTTAAAAGCAGTAACAATTAATAATGCCAGACTAGCAAATGCAGTACCTAAACCAGCCCACTCTCCTGCACTCATTTTCTTTGTTTCTGGTTTCTCTGGAACAACTATCTGAGAATCTGGAGTTACTTTTGGATAAGATCTAAAAAAAAGAAATGACGTAGTAACCGATGCTTTTCCATTAGGATATATAATGTAGGCTTTCTTTTTCCAGCCTTTACTATCTACACCACCAACAGAGTTTATGTAATATTTAAATCCTTTACCACTTCTATAAGGAATTTCGGACGTAAGCAAAACATTACCTGTGACCTTTACCCCTTCATTATATATAGAAACTTCAATTTCATCTCCTGGAAATAAAGTGACATTAGAGTAATGATTTTTATCTTTAACTATTTTTTCCCAATTAACAGGAATTGTAGAGTATTTCAATTCGTCTCTTAGTTTTTTAGATAACTTAGAACTAAGTGTATCTTTACTTTTAAAATTTGACTCCTCTGTAATTCCTTCTTTTTTATCTAATGTTTCTTTTTTTTCCAGATTGAGATTTATATTTTCTAATTGTTCAATCTGTTCTTCCTTAATTGGTCTCTTGATTTTCATACCGTCTAGATTAGCAATAGAAGTAAGTCCTCCCGCTCTCATTACAATATTATAAACTGTTTCTTTTTTGTTTGCTAAAACGTACTTACCTGGATAAGTAACGGCACCGCTAACTTTGACCATTTCTGGTTTTTCATAAACTGCCATTCTACGAATATTGATAACATCAAATGGTTTTAAAACAAAGTTTTTAATTTGTTCATTATTGCCAGCTGTAATTTCAAGCTCAACTAATTCTATACGTTTTGGATCAGCATCGTCAATTTCATCTGATTTAATCATTCTTGCTATTTCAACTCTTTTTGAAGCTGAGCCGGTTAATCCGCCAACCTGAACAACTAAATCATTTAGGGTTAAATTATCAAAATATTCATACTCTCCAGGATTCTTTACTTCTCCATCAATTGTAATTTTATATTCTTCTCTAAATTCCAATATTGAATAAACAGTAACGATGTCTTCTCTTTTTAACTCAATATCTGCATTTAAATCTCCAGACATAGCTGCACTTAAATCTACATTTACAATTTCGGTAGTTAAGTCTGTTTTTAGACGAATAACTCTTGCCCTTTTTGTATATGCATCTTCCTTAAGACCTTCTGCTCTGGTAACAAGATCCGAAATCCTCATTCCTTCATTATAAGAGTAGTAATCAGGTCTAAAAACTGCGCCTTCAATTTTAATACGATTTTCAAATCGATTTAAAATTTTTGTAATTCTAAAAACATCTCCTGATTGTGGCTGATAAGTATTATATTCACTTTCGTTTATATCATGTACCTTAAATTCCTTTCCTGTCTTTTGCAATACATTTACGGATGCTGTATATGCGAATTCGTTAAATCCAGAAGCATAATTTAATAAATCAGAGAACTTCTCTCCTGCTTTCATTTCAAAAATCCCTGGGCGCTTTACTTCGCCTTCCACAGTTACTCTTTGACTGTAAGCTGGAATTCGAATTACATCATTTTCTTTTAAACCAACATTATCGGATTGATCTCCTTTTACTAGAAACCTGTAGATATCAATGTTTTTATAAACTTTATTATTTCTTATTAATTCTATATTTCTGTAACTTCCATTTTTTCCTGGACCGCCTGCTAAATGCAAAGCATTATAAACTGTTGCCAAAGAAGAGATCGAATAATTGCCTGGTTGTTTACCTCCAACAATTGTTACTTTGATCGTGCGAATTTGACTTAAACTAACCGCAACTTGTGATTGACCTGATCGAACGGTACTATACACTTTTGCTATTGCTGCTTTTATCTTTTGAGTTGCTGCCTCGATTGACAAACCAGAAACAGCTATTTGTCCAACATAATCGATGGTTACTTTTCCCTCTACACTAACAGGAATACTAGCATTAAATTCCTGAACTCCATAAACGCTAACTTGTAATTCATCTCCAGGTCCTAAAACGTAATTCAAAGGAGTGGCTAATTTCAAATCTGGTTCAAAATTTAAAGTTGGATTATCAAACAACTCTGAACCAAAAATCAAAGAGTTCAGAGAATCTTTTATTTTTTCATTTTTAATTTTTTCTTGTTTTCTTCCAAACTCAGAATCCTTATCCGCTTTTTTTGATTTATCCTGATCTTTATCTTTATTTTTGTCCTTTCCTGAAGTGTTCTTTCTTTCGTATTCTGTAACACGAGTTCGTAATTTATCAAATTCTACCTGACTCATTCCTTTTGATAAAGCCATAGATTCCACATCATTAATAGTCGCTTTATTACTATTTAATTGAGAAACGATTTTTGCGATTTCATCATCTGACAAATAATCTACTTTTACAGTACTGAGGTCTTTAGATTTTATAATATCCTGAGCATTTGCATTAAAAGACATTAATAGAACAAAAAACAGAGCAAGAACGTAAGTTATTTTTTTCATATTGAATTATAATTTAAACTTAGGTTTAAATATTTTATATTATTTCCGTTATGAATATTGCTTTTCATAATAATCTTTATAAGAACCCGATGTTACGTTTTTTAACCAATCTTCATTATTAAGATACCAATTTATTGTCTTTTCCAGACCTTCTTCAAAAGTAACAGAGGGCTTCCATCCTAGTTCTTTATTTATTTTTGACGCATCAATTGCATATCGCAAATCGTGACCAGGTCTATCTTTAACATACGTAATCAAGTTTTGAGACGTTCCTGATTCTCTTCCTAATTTTTGATCCATTATTTGGCAAAGAAGTTTTACCAAATCAATGTTTTTCCACTCATTAAAACCTCCAATATTATAAGTTTCATGATTTTTTCCTTCATGAAAAACTAAATCTATAGCAATGGCATGATCTTCGACAAATAACCAATCACGTGTATAATTTCCGTCACCATAGACTGGCAGTGGCTTATTGTTTATAATATTATTTATAAAAAGAGGGATTAACTTTTCTGGAAAATGATATGAACCATAATTATTTGAACAGTTTGTTAAAACATAAGGCAGACCATAAGTTTCTCCATAAGCTCTAACAAAATGATCAGAACTCGCTTTGGAGGCAGAGTATGGAGAATTTGGATCATAAGCGGTAGTTTCAGTAAATAGCCCTTCAGCTCCTAAAGATCCATATACTTCATCTGTACTAATATGATAAAACCTCTTTCCTTCAAAATTCCCTTTCCATTGTTTTTTTGCTGCATTTAGCAAGTTCATGGTTCCAATAACATTGGTCTTTACAAATGCTAATGGATCTTCAATAGAACGGTCAACATGTGATTCAGCCGCTAAATGTAAAACTCCATCAAAATTATGTTTTGAAAAAAGATTGTCTATGAAATTTTCATCAACAATGTCTCCTTTTATAAAAGTATAATTTGATTTATTTTCAATATCTTTTATATTTTCTAAATTTCCCGCGTATGTTAGTGCATCTAAATTATAAATTTGATATTCCGGATATTTATTTACGAAACGTCTTACTACATGAGACCCAATAAAACCAGCTCCGCCAGTTATAAGAATTTTTTTCATCTTAAACCTAGATTAATTTAATAAATCTGAATTTTGTTTTTCTAATGCACTGTACACATCTTTTACGTCTTGTGAATTTTCCTTTTGCAAAATTAAATTTGCAGTTTGTGTATGTACAAATATGGTATTTCTCAATCCTAAAAAAGTAGTATGACTGTCACATCCTATAACCATATTTCCATTTGCGTCAATTGGATGCCCTTTAGAAACTAAATATTCATAAACAGACTCAAAAGAGCCTAGATCCGACCAAGAAAATGAAGCCGGAACTACTTTAATTTTTTTGCTTCGTTCCATTACAGCATAATCAATACTAATTGAAGGGATTTGCATTGATAAATCAAAATCTAAGAATCCTTCTTTCGAGGCTTCCCAAACTTCTTTAGATTTTTCATAAACATCTGGCTGAAATTGTTTTAATTCCTCTAAAAGAACTCCTGCTTTGAAACAGAACATACCACTGTTCCACAAAAAGTTGCCTCTTGCTATAAATTCTTTTGCAGTAGTTTCATTGGGTTTTTCACGGAATGAGATTACTTTATCTCCTTTGGACTCAATATAACCGTATCCTGTTTCAGGTTTCGTTGGAATAATTCCAAATGTTACTATATACCCTTCTTTTGCTTTTAAAACAGCTTCCTGAATGGCATTATTATAATCATCCATTTTATCAATAATATGATCAGAAGGAGTGATAATTAAAACATCGTCAGGATTAGATGCAAAAGCAGCAAATGCAATTGCAGCTGCAGTATTTCTAGGCGTGGCTTCTACAATATTCAAATAAGCAGTCTTGGTTTTATCCATTACTTTCCCACTTAAATGATGATTATCTACATTTCCTACCACCATAACTTTATCAGCTAAATGACTATTTCTTTCAACAGTCATCTCAAATAAAGATTTATTTTCAAATATCTCCAAATATTGCTTTGGCTGGCTTTTACGAGAAAGCGGCCATAACCTACTTCCTACTCCACCAGTTAAAATTACATGTATGATTGAATTGTTATTTTCCATTAAGTATTAAATTTAAAAAGAAGTCAGAGTAATTACAGTCTGTTATCTGCAATTGTTCCCAAAACTCCTTTTACATCATATAACAAACTATTTTCTTTTTGCAATTGTGAAAAATTTAATTTCAAAAATTCTTTGTGTGCTACTCCTAAAACTATAGCATCAAATTTTTCTATTGGTAAAGAATTAATAGTTTCTAGTTTGTACTCTTTTTTAACCTCTTCAACATTTGCTAAAGGATCATAAATTGTAACTACTATTCCGTATTCTTTTAATGCTTTTATTACATCAACTATTTTGGTATTTCTAACATCAGGACAGTTTTCTTTAAATGTAATTCCAAGCATTAATAAATTAGCGCCATTCACTGAAACGCCTTTTTTAATCATTAATTTCACAATCTGAGAGGCTACATACTCTCCCATACTGTCATTCAAACGTCTTCCTGCCAAAATTATTTCGGGATGATATCCAAATTCCTGTGCTCTTTGTGCCAAATAGTAAGGATCTACACCTATACAATGTCCACCAACGAGACCCGGTTTAAATGGCAGAAAATTCCATTTTGTAGCAGCAGCAGTTAAAACCTCCTGTGTATCGATATTCATTAAATTGAAAATCTTAGCTAATTCATTTACAAAAGCGATATTTATATCACGTTGAGAGTTCTCAATTACTTTTGCGGCTTCGGCTACTTTTATTGACGGAGCTAAATGAGTTCCTGCAAGTATAACAGATTTATATAATTCATCTACTTTTAAACCTATTTCAGGTGTTGAGCCCGAAGTAACTTTTAAAATTTTTTCTACAGTATGTTCTTTGTCTCCCGGATTTATTCTTTCTGGTGAATATCCTGCAAAAAAATCTTCATTAAACTTCAAACCTGAAACCTTTTCTAAAACTGGAACACATTGTTCTTCTGTAACGCCGGGGTAAACTGTTGATTCATAAATCACAATATCTCCCTTTTTAAGTATTTTCCCAACTGATTCGCTGGACTTATACAACGGTGTTAGGTCAGGACGATTATTTTTATCAACTGGAGTTGGAACTGTTATGATGAAATAATTACAATTTGTAATATCTTCAAGTTTATTTGTACAATATAATCCAATCCCAGCATTTTGATTATTAACCAATACACTTTTTAAGGTTTCAGAATCAATCTCTAAAGTTGTGTCTACTCCGGAATTTAAACTTTCAACCCTTGTTTCATTTATATCAAATCCAACAACTGGATATTTTGTAGCGAATAATCTTGCTAAAGGCAAACCAACATAACCTAAACCAATCACAGCTATTTTTATGTTTTGTTCCAATTTCATTACTTTTTTTAAATTTCAGTCACTAAAACTCACGGCTTCGCCCTTCTGAGTCACAAACCTTTGCCTCAGATGCCCTAAAATCATTTTCGGCAAATATAAGATATTCACATTACTTAATCAATACGGTTTCCCGTATAACTAAAAAGAAATCGTATTAATTTTTTCCAAAAAAAACAAAAGACTCTTAATCAGTGAATAAAGATTTTATTTACAAATAAAAAGAGAGCATAAAACATTAAATAATGATTAAACTCTCTTTATATTTAATATGTTTCCTATTTAGAAACGGAATTATTTATATTTTATTTTCAAAACACAGCCTAATGATTCAAGAACTAAAATATAATGTGTTTTTGAGACCTCCTGAACTATTGCATTTTGATTACTAAATACTCCTTTTTCTAGTTTAATTCTATCTCCAACCTGTATCTGCGTTACTGATACATCTGCAATATTTGATGCATTTAAACTATTTTTAATTACAGTTATTTCCTCATCACGCACAATTGCAGGTTTTCCTAACCAAAATAAATACCTTACAACTCCTGCAATCTGAAAAACAGAATTTCTATCTATATCTTGTAACTGTACAAAAACATAGGAATTAAAAAGCGGTACTTCAACTTTTTTCTTTCTGTCAGACCATTCCTTAACCTGAGTAATTAATGGACAATAACACTCAATTCCTATTTGAGTAAGTTTTTCGGCTACTTTTTTCTCCCATTTCGGTTTTGTATATACTACATACCAATTCATAATTTTTGCTTATCTTGAAAATAAAATTCTTTTATCAGCCTCTGCAATATCTTCATTTCCATATTTAAAATTTCACCTCAATTTATCGGTCAATTACGAACCAATTGCGCTATATACAAATCCAATAGACTGTAATTCTTTTGCATTCAAAATATTTCTTCCGTCAAAAACAAAAGCAGGCTTATGCATAGACTCATAGATCTTCTGCCAATCGTAAGTGGTAAACTCATCCCACTCTGTTAATACTGCTATTGCATGCGAATCTTTACAAGCTTCATAAGCATTTTCAAACACTGTTACCGCCTTAGCATTTTGTTCTGCATTTCTTGTCTCTAAATAATCTAAATCGCCAAGCATCTTCTTTCTTGAAACTTTCGGATCATAAACAGAAATTTTGGCTTGTTCATTAATTAAATCATCAGCTACATAAATCGCAGCTGACTCTCTTGTATCGTTTGTATCTTTTTTAAAAGCCCAGCCTAGAAATGTAATTTTTTTATCGGCTACTGTGTTATATAACGTCTGAACAATTTTATTTGAGAATCTTCTTTTTTGATGATCATTCATAATAATTACCTGCTCCCAATAATCTGCAACTTCATTTAAACCGTACGATTTAGCAATATAAACCAAGTTTAAGATATCTTTTTGAAAACATGAACCTCCAAAACCGACAGAAGCTTTTAAGAATTTTGGCCCTATCCTGCTATCCATACCAATTGCTCTTGCAACTTCATTCACATCTGCACCTGTTTTTTCACATAATTCAGACATTGCATTAATTGAAGATATACGTTGTGCTAAAAAAGCATTTGCGGTTAGTTTTGACAATTCCGAAGACCAAACATTCGTAGTTAATATTTTATCTTTGGAAACCCAATTTGCATAAACATCAACTAAAGCATTAATTGCAACTTCACCATCTGGAGTAGAATCTCCGCCAATTAAAATTCGATCTGGATTTAATAAATCTGCAACTGCAGTTCCTTCTGCTAAAAACTCTGGATTTGACAAAATCTGAAACTGAACACCATTTCCAGTATTATCTAATATACTTTTAATTGCCTCGGCAGTTCTAACAGGTAAAGTTGACTTTTCAACAACAATTTTATTCTGTTTTGCAACTTTCGCAATTTGTCTGGCACATAGCTCAATGTATTTCAAATCAGCTGCCATCCCTTTTCCTTTACCATAAGTTTTGGTTGGTGTATTTACCGATATAAAAATAACCTGAGCTTCATCAATTGCCTTTTCTACGTTTGTTGAAAAAAACAAATTTCTTCCTCTTGCTTCTGCTACAATTTCTGAAAGTCCCGGCTCATAAATAGGAATATTGTCAGTATTCGGGTCATTCCAATCATTTATTCTTTGTTCATTCAAGTCTACAACCGTAACTTGAATATGGGGACATTTTTGAGCAATTACTGCCATTGTTGGACCTCCAACATAACCAGCACCAATACAGCAAAT
The DNA here is from genome assembly GCF_024171645.1 of Flavobacterium sp. HSC-32F16. Lineage (GTDB taxonomy): Bacteria > Bacteroidota > Bacteroidia > Flavobacteriales > Flavobacteriaceae > Flavobacterium. The sequence goes on from NZ_JALKAC010000010.1 coordinate 88,965, forward strand.
TTTTGTAATTTCCATTTACTATCTTATTATCTTATTTTTATTTCAAATTATTCCAATACCAGCTTACCGCCTGTTTTAATCCCTCCTGTAAAGAATACTTTGGATTATATTCTAATAGTGTTTTTGCTTTTTCTATACTTGCTAATGAATGAGGAATATCGCCTGCTCTGTTTTCTCCATAAGTGACTTCTACATCAGCAATTTTCGGATCAAACTCTGATAAATATTGCTTTAAATATTTCACTAAATCATTTAATGTATTTCGATCTCCGAAAGCAGTATTATAAACCGTATTAATTGCTGTTTGATTTTGAGTCCTTATTGCTAAGTCATTCATCTGAATCACATTATCTATATAAGTAAAATCACGTGAATAATTGCCATCACCGTTAATTATCGGGCTTTCATGATTCATTAGCTGTCTAACAAATTTCGGAATTACAGCCGCATAAGCCCCATCTGGATCTTGTTTTCTTCCAAAAACATTGAAATATCTTAAGCCTATTGTTTCTAACCCATATGTTCTGCTAAAAATTTCAGCATACAATTCATTTACATACTTTGTAATGGCATAAGGAGATAAAGGTTTCCCTATTACTTCCTCTACTTTTGGCAACCCTTCAGAATCTCCGTAGGTAGATGAACTCGCCGCATAAATAAAACGTTTTACTTTTGCATCTCGAGAAGCGACTAATATATTTAAAAAACCAGAAACATTTACATCGTTCGTTGTTATTGGATCATTTATAGATCTTGGTACAGAACCCAAAGCTGCCTGATGCAAAACATAATCAACACCTTGAACAGCTGTTTTACAATCTTCAAGATTTCGAATGTCCCCTTCAATTAATTTGTAATTAGGGTTTTCTATAAAATCCTGTAGGTTGTGCCGATGTCCTGTAGAAAAGTTATCTAAACAAATTACTTTATGTCCTAATTTTAAAAAATACTCCGATAAATTTGAACCAATAAATCCCGCACCTCCGGTAATTAATATTGTATTATGAATTGTAGTTTCCATTTGTTTATCATTGTTTTTTTCTAAATAACTTAGAAATCATTTTCAAAAAACTGCTTTTTTCTTCTTCTTCATGGTATCCATTTGAATAAGCTCCATAACCGTAGCCATACCCATAGGTAGATCCATATTTTGCTTTATTTTCGAAACCGTTAAAAACAATGCTTGCATTACTTAATTCACCTCTTTTGATTCTGTTATTAAGCAACGTAATCATATCTTTCTTCGTATAATTCTGCCTTACTATATATAGCGTAACATCAGCGTATTGAACCAACTCTAACGAATCTGAAACTAACCCAACTGGAGGTGTATCCAGAATAATATAATCATACTTTTGCTTTAGTTCCTCTATCAATTCTGTCATGGCATCGCTCAAAATCAATTCTGATGGATTTGGCGGTATAGGCCCTGATAATATTACATCAAGATTGGCAATTTGGGTTGAATTTGTAATTTCTTCCAGAGTATTTTGTTTGATCAAATAATTCACAACACCTATTTGATTATTAGTCAAACAAAATTCATCTGCCAAACGAGGTTTTCTCAAATCAAGACCAACAATTACTGTTTTTTTCTCACTTAAAGCAAAAACTGTAGCAATGTTTATAGAGCAAAATGTTTTTCCCTCTCCACTAATAGATGAAGTGATCATCAAAGTCTTAGAACCGCTTAATTGCTGCCTTTTATATAAAAACTGTAATGAAGAACGAATACCTCTAAACGCTTCTGAAAGTGCCGACTTAGGCTTATCAAACACAGCCAGACTAACTGAATTTTTATTAAATCCTACTACTCCTATTATTGGTATTTCGGTTAATTTACTGATATCTTCTGTATTTTGTATTGAACTGTTTATGAAAAAAATCGCAAAAACAAACATTAAGGGAATTAATATTCCTAAGAACAAAGCCAATACATAGTTTGCTGAAGTTTTTGGACCAATTAATCCTCCTCCAATATCCTTTGCCGGATCAATAAAATGAATATCAGACAAATTAGAAGCTTTTACAATTTCTGCTTCATTTCGCTTCTGAAGAAATTCAGTATAAACATTATCACTTAAATCGTATTTTCTTTTAATTTTCAACAATTCCTGCTGCTCTTCCGGAAGTCTTTTTACTGTGCTTTCCGCCTGACCAATTTTGGCATTTACTAATGACAAATCATATAGCAAAGAGGCTTTTGCAGATGCTATATTTTCAAGTAAAACACTTTTTACGGCCTGCATTTGATTATCAAAATCCTTAAAAATCTTATCGCTTTTTACTGCATACGCCATTTCTGATCTTTGGGTAGACAAAGCAATAAGTTTTGAAACACTTGCTACAATGTTTGGATCTTCAATTCCTGCCACAGAAGGTGCCGGAAGTCTTGAATAATCAACACTATTATTTAAATATGTTTTTAAAGAATTATAGTAACTGATTTTTCTAGTAACCTGATCCTTTTCAACATCAAAATTCATAATTTTATCTGAGATTTTTGCTCCTCCTTCTTCAATCTCAAATATATTTTTATCTTTTCTAAAAGTTTTCAATTCATTACCTGTCTGCTTTAATTGAGATTCCATAGCAACAAGAGTACTATCAATAAATCTAATTGTATTAGTTGCAAACTGGTTTTTACCATCTAGCTGAATCTTGATTAACATTTTTACTGTCGAATTTAAGTATTCAACCATTCTGGCTTTATTAGTTCCCTGCATACTTAATGTCAACAATGAACCTGAACTTTTATCTCCATCAACATTTATTCCTCGATAGCGGGCGACAGTTCCGTCAAAATCATTAAATCGGACAAAATACTCTTTCCCTTTGTAAAAACCAGGATTATCATTAATTTGCAATTTCCAATTTAAAAACGGTAAAGAAACGCGTTCTCCAACTTTATATTTTTTTGCAAAAGTTACAGGTTGTACCGAAGTGTTACTATAAGTATTATTAGAATAAGTTATTAACGAAACTGAATTACTCTCAAATGGAATTTCAATTTGATATTCATTTTCACTTAAAAACTTAATCTTAATTAAAGTCCCTGCAATTTGTCCTTTTGTTTTATCAATATCAATATAAAAGGGAACTGCTCCATAAGAATCAATTATGTTGTATTTCCCTTGCTCTAAATAGTCGATGTAATACTGCAATTTATCTACAACCAGTTCGTTGTGAGATCTTGATTGCAGTATTGTAGAAATTCCATTAACTTGGTCTGAAATTCCTCCCCAATTAAACACCAAACTTGTATTAGATGTAAAAAAAGGATTACTTTCTTCCTTAATAGAAATCATATTCTGCATTCCATAAATTTTCTCTTTACGAATATTTACCTGATATGCAATAGTAAAGGCTACTAGCAAACTTGCTAAAAACCATTTCCAGTAACTTAAAAATTTCAGCAAAAAACCCTTAAAATCAAAATTTGAATGATTCTCAAAAATGGAAAAATCTTTTATGTCTAACATCTTTTGAATAGAGTTTAATTTTTGATTATCAAATAAACAGTTGTTGCCAATGACAGTAAAGTTATAATAGTACCTATAGATTGTATCCCAGTCTGCCCAGTTCCCCAAGTTTTCTGTCTTAGAGGCTTAACATATATGTAATCATTTGGCTGTAAAGTATAATATGGTGATTTCATTACATTAACATCGGTAAGATCAATATCGTTCATTTGTACTCCCGTAGGAGTTTGACGTATAACTGTAACTGCCTTTCTATTTCCTACTGTAGTTATATCGCCTGCATTTGCGATAGCTTCCATGACATTAAGATTTTCTTTGAATAATGTTTTTGTGCCTGGGGATGTTATTTCACCATTTATTGTATATCTAAATCCAGCTAATTTTACTGTTACAAAAAGACTAGCTTCACTTTTAAAATGTTCTTCGAGAAGTTGTTTCTCAATTTTAACACGAACTTCTTCTAAAGTATAACCTATAACATTAATTTCTCCTAAAATGGGCATTCTAATATTACCATGATCATCCACAGTGAATCCATCAAAATATAATGAAGATTCAGTTTTACCAGTAGCAGTGCTTTCTGTTGTATTAAAAATAGACACCAGCTTTGGATCGATTGCTTTTATACTAACACTTAAAACATCATTAGTTTGAAGTCTATATGGCTTAGATTCTACTGCGACAATATTATTTTGTTCACTTGAAGAATTTTTATCTTGCAGATAAACAAGATCTTTTATCGGAATGCAAGAGGTAAATAATGCACTAATTAGTATAAGTATATAAAAGCTTTTTTTTGTCATTGGTCAAATTTTACCGCAAATATAGCTTTTCCTTTAATCTTCAGGAAATCTATATGTCAATTGATCTTATTTAATTGTTTTTGAAAGTTTTTTCGAATGGAACACGGTGCAAAATACTTCTGCCAAGTGTAATTTCATCGGCATATTCTAACTCATCACCAACTGATATTCCTCTTGCAATCGTAGAAATTATAATTTTGGATTCCGCAATTTGTTTATAAATGTAAAAATTGGTGGTATCACCTTCCATTGTAGAGCTTAGTGCAAAAATAATTTCAATTACTTTTCCTGCTTTTACTTTTTCGACTAAACTGTAAATATTTAACTGACTTGGACCAACTCCTTCTATTGGAGAAATCTTACCTCCCAATACATGATAAATACCTTTATACTGACCGGTATTTTCAATTGCCATAACATCTCGAATATCTTCGACAACACAAATTGTCTGGTGATTTCTTAATGAGTTTGCGCAAATCTCACACACTTTTGTATCTGAAATATTATGACAGTTTTCGCAAAACTTAATATCTTCACGCATATTTAACAGCGCTTGTGACAAAAAACCAGTTTGTTCTTTTGGCTGTTTTAACAAATGAAGAACCAAACGCAATGCTGTACGCTTGCCTATTCCTGGTAATTGCGACATTTCGTTAACTGCTTTTTCTATTAGTTTTGATGAAAATTCCATGAGGACAAAAGTAATACTTTTAATGGTTCAGCGTAATCAGAGTAAGCTAAATTCCATACTAAAAAAAATTCAAATAACACTCGCAGTATCTTTCTGGCCCAGATAGAAGCGATATCCTTTTATGGCGAACTTCGCCATAAAAGATATAGCGGAGAGCTGGAAAAAGCTCCTAAAATTTAATATTGATTTGTCGCTAATAAAACCAAGGTACAAGCAACTTCAACTTGAATATTATTTAGCTCTAATAACTGATAAAGTTCAGGATTTTCAGTTCCAGGATTAAAAATCACTCTTTTAGGCTGTGCTTCTACAATGTAATTATAGTAATCGCGTTGACGTGTAGGATTTAAATATAAAGTTACTGTATCTATATTTTTAACAGGAACAGCTTTTGTGTGAATTTTTACACCAGCCACTTCTCCTGTATTTTGACCAATTGCTAGTACTGTATGTCCTTTTTGAGTTAATGCATTTATCGCTCTAAAAGCATAACGGTCAGGTTTTGTAGTTGCACCAAGCAACAATGTTTTTTTATTTTTCATTATCTTAGAATATTTGACAAAAGTAGTCAAAAAGCACGAGTTTAATTTATTCTATTGATTTAGAATATTGACTCTAAAAAACAATATCATGCCATTATTTTGTATCCAGATATTAAAATTTGACTATTTTTACCTCACTAACCAATATTGTATGGATTTATTTATTTACCTATTTGCGGCACTTTTTTCAGTATTAAACCCAATTGGTACTGTTCCAATTTTTGTTGGATTAACACAACATGATTCTCAAAAGGAACGTTCTAGAATTTCTTTATGGACTGCCATAAATGTTGGTATTATTTTATTGGTTTCTTATTTCATTGGTCAATATGTGCTTACATTTTTCGGGATTAGTATAGATGCTCTTCGAATTGCTGGCGGAATCGTAATTGTAAACTCTGGATTTTCATTACTTTCTGGCAAATTCAATAAAAAACGAGGCATCAATAAAAAAATTGAAAACGAAGTACAGCAAAGAAATGATATCGCATTAACTCCATTAGCAATACCAATGCTTGCGGGTCCAGGCTCAATTTCATTATTAATTGCGTTTTATCAAGAACACCATCAAATAGAAGAAATTCTTTTTTCTTGTCTTGCGATTTTAGCAATAGCCGTTGTGATTTTTGTTATTCTAAAAAGCGCACATTATCTGGCAAGGATTTTAGGTGCATCAGGAATTGTTGCGATTTCTAGAATTGTTGGCTTTATAGTAATTTCTATCGGAATTCAATATATTGTGAGTTCAATCGTAAATATCATTAAGGGAAATTTAATGTAGTTTAACTTACATAAACAAAAAACGGGATAATAACTTAAAGTTATTATCCCGTTTTTTGTTTATATTTTTAACTATTTAATTTCTTGGTAAAAATACTTCAGCCATCATGCATCTTGCGCTTCCGCCACCACAAGCTTCAATAGTATCTAAACTTGAACTTAATATTTCAGCATGTTTTTCTAATTGTTGAATTTGCTTTGGAGTTAAGCTTTGATGAGCTGATGCACTCATAACGATATATTTTTTTTCGTTTGTCCCACGAACTTCCAACATATTTCCGGCAAAATTATTTACCTGATCCTCTGTAATTAAAATGATCTCTTTTTTATCATCTTTCAAATTATCAAGAACCATTTTGCGCTCTTTCTTATCATCAATACAATCTGCACAAATAACAGCAAACGTTTCACCCAGACACATCATAACGTTTGTATGATATATTAGCTTACGTTCTCCATCAACAGTTTGAAAAGCTTCGAAAATTACGGGAGCATAATCAAAATCTTCACAAAATTCAATAAATAGTTCTTCGTCTGCACGAGGAGATAATGCACAATATGCTTTTGCATTAGCACGATCTAAAAGTAAACTTCCTGTCCCTTCTAAAAAATAACCATCATCTTCTGCAGATGTATAATCCATTATATTAGAAATTTCGAAACCTTTTTCCTCCAAAGTATCCAAAATATCTTCACGACGCTCTGGGCGACGGTTTTCGGCAAACATTGGATAAAGTGCTACATCTCCATTTTCATGAAATGAAACCCAATTATTTGGAAAAATGCTATCCGGAGTATCTGTTTCCAAAGTATCTTCGATTACAGTTACGTCCACTCCTACTGCTCTAAGTTTTTCAACAAAATCATCAAATTCTTGTTGCGCTTTAGCATTTACCGTACTTGGCAATAAACCGTCTAATACTTTTTGGTAATAATTATTTACGGCAGTCTGTTCATTCATTCTGAAGGCAACAGGCCGTATCATTACGATTGCATTTGTTGTTTGTTTCATTTTAATATTTTTTTTTTCAAGTTTGAAGTTTCAGGTTTCACATCTTAAAAGAACTTGAAACCTAAAACTTGAAACTCAAAAATCATTTTTAGTCTCTAATTAATGGTAAAGTTGAACATCTTAATAACCCTTCTTGTTTTGCTATTTCGGCATACGGAATTTCTTCTACAGTAAAACCTTGTGCACGAAGCCAGTTATTTAATCTCGTGAAATTTTTCTCAGAAACAACAACATCTTTATCTATCGAAAACACATTAGAAAACATATTGTACATTTCGTCCCTTTCAATATGGAAAAGATTTTCTTTTCCAAAAAGGTTTACGAGATACAAATAATCTGATTCTTCACGAAAACCTCTTTTATAAATAATTCCTTTGTCTTTTCCTACAGGCTGAAAGCAGCAATCTAAATGCAATGCATTGTCACGAGCTTCTAATTTCGATTTAACTAAATCAAACTCTTTGACAATTTTATTGGGAAACAATTCTTTTATAAAATTAACACCTTGCATATTTGTTCTTGCCGTTATATAATCTTTATAATCACTTCCTTTATAGGTTCCTATAAAAATGTGATCATTCCAAAGCATGACATCTCCACCTTCAATATGAACTTCTTCTGGCGGACGAACTACTTTCAACGAATCAATTTGATCAATTACATATTGAATAGCATCTAATTCACGCTCACGGTCTGGTAAAATATTCGATTTTACAAAAACATCATCAATTACAAAACCAATATCCCTTGCAAAGATTTGATTATAGTTCTGAATCAATTCCGGACGATAAACCGTTACATTGTATTTCTGAAAAACAGCATTAAAAGCATCCATTTCTGCAACCATATCTTTTTCGATAGGATACGTTCCTGCTTTAATGTGTTCCAATGATTTAGGATCATAGGCTTCATCTAATGAAGGAGTTGGCCCATTGTGAACGGCAGAACCCAAAACTACAACACGTAACCTTGATGTTTCGTTCTTTACATTTAATTGCAACATAACTTTATTATATTTTGAGCAAAGATAAAAAAAGCTTTACAGTTAAGTAAAGCTTTAATTTTTTTATTTATTAGACTTAAAGTCTCTTAAAGGATGTCCTGTATAAATTTGTCTTGGTCTTCCTATTGGTTCTTTATTTTCTCGCATTTCTTTCCATTGTGCGATCCAGCCTGGAAGCCTTCCAATTGCGAACATAACAGTAAACATATCCGTTGGAATTCCTAATGCTCTGTAAATAATCCCAGAGTAGAAATCAACGTTTGGATACAAATTTCTTGATTTGAAGTAATCATCTTCAAGAGCAGCTGACTCTAATTTTTTAGCAATTTCTAAAATAGGGTCTTCAACACCTAAAGTTTCTAAAACTTCTTTAGCGGCTTTTTTTATAATTTTTGCTCTTGGATCAAAATTTTTATAAACTCTATGCCCAAATCCCATTAAACGGAAAGGATCATTTTTATCTTTTGCTTTCGCCAGAAATTTATCAGTATCTCCTCCATCTTTATTAATTTCTTCAAGCATTTCAAGTACTGCTTGGTTTGCACCTCCATGCAGCGGCCCCCAAAGAGCAGAAACTCCAGAAGAAATAGAAGCAAATAACCCTGCATGAGATGAACCTACCATTCTAACTGTAGATGTAGAACAGTTTTGTTCGTGATCTGCATGAAGGATAAATAATTTATCTAAAGCATCAACTATAACCGGATTTGCGGAGTAAGGTCCTGTAGGTAATTTAAACATTAACTGCATAAAATTATCCACATAACCTGTTGTGTTATCGTAGTAGTTTAATGGATAACCCATAGATTTTCTGTAAGTCCAAGTTGCAATTACAAGAAATTTACCCATTGTTTTACAAATGGCTTCGTACATTTCTTTTTCATTATCCACATTAACTGCTTTTGGATTAAATGCTGTTAAAGCACTTGTCAAAGCAGACAATACTCCCATTGGGTGAGCAGTTTTTGGGAAACCATCGATGATGTTTTTCATCTCTTCGTTTACCAAAGTATGCTTTTTAATACCATTCTCGAATTGCTCTAATTCCTGAGTAGTTGGTAATTCTCCAAAAATCAAAAGATAAGAAACTTCTAAAAAGTTAGCTTTTTCAGCTAAGTCTTCGATTGAATACCCTCTGTAACGTAAAATTCCTAATTCTCCATCTAAAAAAGTAATTTCACTTTTACATGATCCTGAATTTTTGTATCCTGGATCAAGAGTAATAATACCAGTTAAATCACGTAATTTGTTAATATCGATAGCTGATTCATTTTCACTCCCTGTGATTATTGGAAGTTCAATTTTTTTACCATCTATTTCTAATGTGGCTATTTTTGACATAATATAATTGGAATAATTCTATAAAATAATAATTTACCAAATCTAAGGAATTTAAGACTAATTAAAAAAAGAATCCTGCTATGAATTTGTTAAAACTCCAAAAAAAAACCATTCGTATTAACGAATGGTTTCTTTTCAATATATAACTCTTACAATTTATTTAATCTTGAAAGCATTTAATCCCGGGAAATAAGCAGTACTTCCTAACTCCTCTTCGATTCTTAATAATTGATTGTATTTTGCCATACGATCAGAACGAGATGCAGAACCTGTTTTAATTTGTCCACAGTTTAAAGCAACCGCTAGGTCAGCAATTGTATTATCTTCTGTTTCTCCAGAACGGTGAGACATTACTGAAGTATATCCAGCATTTTTAGCCATATTAACTGCAGCGATAGTTTCTGTTAAAGTACCAATTTGATTTACTTTTACTAGGATTGAATTAGCAATTCCTTTTTCAATACCTGTAGATAAACGTGCAACATTAGTAACAAATAAATCATCACCTACTAATTGTACTTTATTTCCAATTTTTTCTGTTAAATATTTCCATCCATCCCAGTCATCTTCGTACATACCATCTTCGATTGAGATAATTGGATATTTTGCAGCAAGTTCAGCTAAATAATCAGCCTGCTCTTCAGATGTTCTGATTTTTCCAGTTTCACCTTCAAATTTAGTATAATCGTATTTACCGTTTACATAAAATTCAGAAGCAGCACAGTCAAGAGCAATCATAATTTCATCACCGAAAGTATATCCTGCTTTTTCAACCGCGAGTTTAATAGTATCTAAAGCATCTTCAGTACCACCAGCTAAATTTGGTGCAAAACCTCCTTCATCACCAACAGCAGTACTTAAACCTCTATCATGTAATACTTTTTTCAAGCTGTGGAAGATTTCAGTTCCCATTTGCATAGCGTGCGTAAAAGAAGTTGCTTTTACAGGGAAAATCATAAATTCTTGAAATGCGATAGGTGCATCAGAGTGAGAACCACCATTTATGATATTCATCATTGGAACAGGTAACGTATTGGCAGAAACACCACCAACATATCTGTATAATGGTAATCCAAGTTCATTTGCCGCGGCTTTAGCAGCAGCTAAAGAAACTCCCAAAATAGCGTTAGCTCCTAATTTAGATTTATTTGGAGTTCCATCTAAATCGATCATTAATTGATCAATTGTATTTTGTTCAAAAACAGAAGTTCCAACTAATTCTTCAGCAATAACAGTATTTACATTGTTCACTGCATTTAAAACTCCTTTTCCAAGATAAGCTTTACCTCCGTCACGTAATTCAACAGCTTCATGTTCTCCAGTTGATGCTCCAGATGGAACAGCAGCTCTACCTAAAACACCGTTTTCAGTTACTACATCAACCTCAATAGTTGGATTACCTCTGGAATCCAGAATTTGTCTTGCGTGAACTTTAATTATAATACTCATTATTTTTGTTTTTTATTAATAGATTATAGATTTTTTTTCGAAATTATAAAAATATTTAATATTAAAAACGAATTTTATCTATTAAACATCTTTATTTATTAACTACATCGTTTTAGACACAGCTAGTTTTATATTCTCAACAAATTGATCAAACAAATAAGATGAATCATGCGGACCCGGACTTGCTTCTGGGTGATATTGTACTGAAAAACAATTCTTATTTTTCATTCTCATTCCCGCCACTGTACCATCATTTAAATGTACATGAGTGATCTCTAATTCCGGATGATTTTCTAACTGCTCTTTTTTAACTGCAAAACCATGATTTTGAGAAGTGATTTCTCCTTTACCCGTAATAATGTTTTTTACAGGATGATTTATCCCACGATGTCCATTAAACATTTTATAAGTCTGAATACCATTAGCTAAACCAATTACTTGGTGACCTAAACAAATTCCAAATAACGGTCTATCTTCAGCTAAAATCTTTTTCGCCACTTCTATAGCTCCAAATAATGGATCTGGATCTCCAGGCCCGTTAGATAAGAAAAAACCATCTGGATTAAATGAATTTAAATCCTCGTATGTAGAATTATAGGGGAAAACTTTAATGTAACAATCTCTCTTTGCTAAGTTTCTCAATATGTTCTTTTTGATCCCAAGATCAAGTGCCGAAATCTTATATGCTGCATTTTCATCTCCTACAAAATAAGGCTCAGTAGTTGACACTTTTGATGCCAGCTCTAAACCTTCCATGTCCGGAACATTTGCTAATTCCTTTTTTAAATCTTCAATTGAAGTTCCATCCGTACATATTACAGCATTCATTGCACCATTGTCACGAATGTAGCTTACAAGAGCTCTTGTATCAACATCAGAAATACAAATTAAGTTTTGCTTAGCAAAGTAATCTTCCAGACTTCCAGAAGCATCTACTCTTGAATAATTAAAGCTAAAGTTTTTACAAACCAAACCTGCAATTTTGATACTGTCTGATTCAACTTCTAAATCATTTACACCATAATTACCAATATGCGGATTAGTCGCAACCATAATTTGACCAAAATAAGAAGGATCTGTAAAAATCTCCTGATACCCGGTCATTCCAGTATTAAAACAAACTTCACCAAAAGTTTTACCGCTGATCCCGATAGATTTACCATGAAAAATAGTTCCATCACTTAGTAATAAAATGGCGCTTTGTCGTGTTGTGTATTTCATTCTTTAATTTGTATTGTTTTTAATCGTCTTATGAAACTTTTACGGCTTCAACTGTAATTAGATATTTTGCAAATTTACTTCTTTAAAAGAGTGCTGCCAAGATTTTTTAAAATTTTCATTCATAAAAATAAAACCTTGACCATAAAATAAGTTAAATTTTACATTCTAAAAAAAATCAAAAAAAAAGGATAAACTAAAAATTAGCTTATCCTTGATTTCTATAGAATCATTACTTTCATAATTATTCAGAAGCTTCAGTAGTCGATTCTGATTCAGCAGCTGGAGCTTCAGAAGTAGTCTCCTCAGCTTTTTTTGCTTTACCACCACGACGGCTTTTAGCTTTTTTAACTTCTTTTTTACCACCATTGTAAAGTTCATTGAAATCTACAAGTTCGATCATTGCCATATCAGCATTATCTCCCAAACGATTTCCAACTTTAATGATACGAGTGTATCCACCTGGACGGTCTCCAACTTTAGCAGCTACATCTCTGAACAAATCAGTTACAGCATATTTGCTACGTAAGTATGCAAAAACAATACGACGATTGTGAGTCGTATCTTCTTTTGATTTTGTGATTAAAGGCTCAACGAATTGTTTAAGCGCTTTAGCTTTAGCAACAGTAGTGTTAATACGTTTGTGCTCGATAAGAGAACAAGCCATATTAGCTAACATAGCTTTTCTATGTCCAGTCTGTCTGCTTAAGTGATTGAATTTTTTTCCGTGTCTCATTGCTATTTTAAATTTAATCCCGCAAGCGGGATTGAATTATTCTTTATCTAGTTTGTATTTAGCTAAATCCATTCCAAAAGTTAAATTCTTAACTGCAACAAGTTCATCAAGTTCAGTTAAAGATTTTTTACCAAAATTACGGAATTTCATTAGGTCATTTTTATTGAACGATACTAAATCACCAAGTGTATCAACTTCAGCCGCTTTCAAGCAATTTAATGCTCTTACAGATAAATCCATATCAACAAGCTTAGTTTTAAGCAATTGTCTCATATGCAATGACTCTTCATCATACGATTCTGTTTGTGCAATTTCGTCAGCCTCAAGTGTAATTCTTTCATCAGAAAACAACATGAAATGGTGAATTAAAACTTTAGCAGCTTCAGTAAGAGCATCTTTTGGATTAATAGATCCATCAGTTTTGATTTCAAAAACTAATTTCTCGTAATCTGTTTTTTGCTCTACACGGAAATTTTCGATTGCATATTTTACATTTTTTACCGGAGTAAAAATAGAATCTGTAAAAATCGTTCCAATTGCAGCATTTTGTTTTTTGTTCTCCTCAGCAGGAACGTATCCTCTACCTTTTTCGATTGTTAAATCGAAGTTCAGTTTGATTTTAGAATCTAAATTACAGATAACAAGGTCTGGATTCAAAACTTGAAAACCTGAGATAAATTTTTGAAAATCACCTGCTGTTAATTGATCTTTACCAGAAACAGAAATTGTAACTGATTCATTATCGATATCTTCAATTTGACGTTTGAAACGTACTTGTTTTAGATTAAGGATAATTTCGGTAACATCTTCAACAACACCTGAAATAGTAGAAAACTCATGATCTACACCTTCGATACGAACAGATGTAATTGCATAACCTTCTAACGCTGAAAGCAAAACTCTTCTAAGTGCATTACCAACTGTCAATCCATAACCAGGTTCTAAAGGTCTAAATTCGAATTTACCTTCAAAATCGGTTGAATCGATCATGATAACTTTATCGGGCTTTTGAAAATTAAATATTGCCATAAATTTCGACTAAGTCAATTATTATTTGTTGTACAACTCTACGATTAATTGTTCTTTAATGTTTTCTGGAATTTGAAGTCTCGCAGGTACAGAAACAAAAGTTCCTTCTTTAAGATCATTGTTCCAAGTAATCCATTCATAAACATGACTTGAATTTGATAAAGAACGCTCGATAGCCTCTAAAGATTTAGATTTTTCACGAACTGCAACTTTATCACCAGGTTTAAGGTGGTAAGAAGGAATATTAACAACTTCACCGTTTACTGTAATGTGTCTGTGAGATACTATTTGACGAGCACCTCTTCTAGATGGAGCAATTCCCATTCTAAAAACAACATTATCTAATCTTGCTTCACATAGTTGTAATAAAACTTCACCAGTAACTCCTTTAGTAGCTGATGCTTTTTCGAATAAATTTCTGAATTGTTTTTCTAAAATTCCGTAAGAATATTTAGCTTTTTGCTTTTCCATTAACTGAACAGCGTACTCAGATTTTTTTCCTCTTTTTTTAGCCATCCCGTGTTGTCCAGGTGGGTAATTTCTTTTTTCGAAAGACTTATCATCTCCGAAGATTGCTTCGCCAAATTTACGAGCGATTCTTGTGCTAGGACCAGTATATCTTGCCATTTTGAATTGTTTAAGATTGAGATTATGAATTCAGGTCTTATCCTTCGATAATCTATTTTCAATCTAGGTTATACTATAATTTTTGAGTATTAAACTCTACGTCTTTTTGGAGGACGACATCCGTTGTGAGGCATTGGAGTAACATCGATAATCTCAGTAACTTCAATTCCACCGTTATGAATAGAACGAATAGCAGACTCACGTCCGTTTCCTGGTCCTTTTACATAAACTTTTACTTTTTTAAGTCCTGCCTCAAGAGCTACTTTACTACAATCTTCTGCTGCCATTTGAGCTGCGTACGGAGTATTCTTTTTAGAACCTCTGAAACCCATTTTACCAGCTGAAGACCAAGCAATAACTTCGCCTTTCTTATTTGTCAAAGAAATAATAATATTGTTAAAAGTTGAAGAAACATGAGCTTCACCCGTTGATTCAACGATAACTTTACGTTTTTTTGCAGTTGCTTTAGCCATATTACTTATTATTTAGTTGCTTTTTTCTTGTTAGCAACAGTTTTTCTTTTACCTTTTCTAGTTCTAGAGTTGTTTTTAGTTCTTTGTCCTCTTAATGGAAGACCAGATCTATGACGAATTCCTCTATAACAACCAATATCCATTAAACGTTTGATGTTCAAAGAAACTTCAGAACGTAATTCTCCTTCAATTTTGTAAAATGAAACAGCATCACGAATCGCTCCGATCTCGTCATCATTCCAATCTTGAACTTTTTTATCTTGGCTAACTTGAGCTTTCTCTAAAATCTCAATAGCTCTACTTTTTCCTAATCCGAAAATATAGGTAAGTGCTATAACACCTCTTTTGTTTTTTGGGATATCTACCCCTGCTATTCTTGCCATAATTATCCTTGTCTTTGTTTAAATCTAGGATTCTTTTTGTTTATCACGTACAATCTTCCTTTTCTACGCACGATAATGCACTCGGCACTTCTCTTTTTTACTGATGCTCTAACTTTCATAGTGAATATCCTTTAATATCGATAAGTAATTCTTGCTTTTGACAAATCGTAAGGACTCATTTCTAGTTTCACTTTATCACCAGGTAATAACTTGATATAATGCATTCGCATTTTTCCAGAAATATGAGCAATTACTATATGTCCATTTTCTAACTCCACACGGAACATCGCATTTGATAATGCTTCAATGATTGATCCGTCTTGTTCTATTGCTGATTGTTTTGCCATAAATATATTAAGCTACTGCTTTTCTATTTTTACCAGTCTTCATTAAACCATCATAATGTTTGTTTAACAAATATGAATTGATTTGCTGAATAGTATCTATCGCAACTCCAACCATAATTATTAATGAGGTACCTCCAAAAAACATTGCCCAAGATTGTTGTACATCCATAATACTTACAACAATAGCTGGGAACACAGCAATCAAAGCAAGGAATAAAGATCCTGGGAAAGTTATTAAAGACATCACTTTATCTAAGAAATCTGAAGTTTCAGCTCCGGGACGAACTCCTGGAATAAAACCACCACTTCTTTTTAAATCATCAGCCATTTTGTTAGTAGGTACAGTGATTGCAGTATAAAAGAATGTAAATACAATAATTAAAGTTGCAAAAACAAAATTATACCAAAAACCAAACATATTACTAAATGCACCAACAATAGATTGTGATGTATCTGACTTAGACAGTCCAGCTACAGCTGCAGGGATAAACATAATTGCCTGAGCAAAAATGATTGGCATAACTCCAGAAGCATTAAGCTTAAGAGGAATCCATTGTCTATTACCACCTGCCAAATCTTGCTCATAATCACCAGTTGTTGTACGACGAGCGTACTGAACCGGGATTCTACGTACTGCCATTGTAAGCAACACACAAGAAATGATCACTAATAACCACACAATAATTTCAATAACTAACAACATTGGACCTCCATTGTTATTGGTAACTCTCGTTGTAAACTCTTGAATAAAAGCTTGCGGTAAACGAGCTAAGATACCAACCATAATTAATAATGAAATTCCATTTCCAATACCTTTATCTGTAATTTTCTCACCAAGCCACATAGCAAAAATTGTACCTGTAACTAAGATGATAACAGACGAGAACAAAAATTCAGGAGAATTAAAGCCTAGTAGAAAAGCACTACCAGGCAATGTTCTGTATAAATTATAGATATAAGTTGGACCTTGAACCAGTGTAATAGCTATAGTCAACCAACGAGTGATTTGATTAATCTTTTTTCTACCACTTTCTCCATCATTTTGAAGTTTTTGCAAATAAGGAATCGCAATTCCCATTAACTGAACAACAATAGATGCAGAAATATAAGGCATAATACCTAAAGCAAAAACTGAAGCTTTAGAGAAAGCACCCCCAGTAAACATGTCTAGGATAGATCCTAAACCATTTTTAGTTTGTCCCGCTAAACCTGTTAATTGAGTTGCGTCAATTCCAGGAAGCGTAACGTGTGCACCAAAACGATATACTAAAAGCAATCCTAATGTAATTAAGATTCTGTTTTTCAGTTCTTCGATTTTCCAAACATTACTTATTGATTCAATAAATTTCTTCATCTTAATAGATAAGTTATATAGTTACAGCTTCTCCACCAGCAGCTTCAATAGCAGCTTTTGCAGTAGCAGTAAATTTGTGGGCAGTTACTTTTAATTTTGCTTTCAATTCACCTCTACCTAAAATCTTAACGATTTCATTTTTGGTAGCTAGACGATTTGCTACGAAATCTGTCATTGAAACAGAATCAGTAATCACACCATTGTCTACTAACAATTGAAGCGTATCTAAATTAACACCTTCGTATTCTTTACGATTGATGTTTGTGAAACCAAACTTAGGCACACGTCTTTGAAGTGGCATTTGCCCTCCTTCAAAACCAATCTTTTTAGAATAACCAGAACGAGATTTTGCTCCTTTGTGACCTCTTGCAGAAGTACCACCTTTTCCAGAACCTTCTCCTCTACCTAATCTTTTATTTTGATTGTGCGTTGACCCTTCAGCTGGTTGTAAGTTACTTAAATTCATAACAGTATTTGTTATTTAGCTTCTTCGACAGAAACTAAGTGTTTAACTTTGTTTATCATACCAAGGATAGCAGGGTTTGAATCATGCTCTACAACTTGTCCCATTTTACGTAGACCTAAAGCTTCTAAACCTCTTTTTTGAGAAAGAGGACAGTTGATTTTGCTTCTTACTTGTTTTACTAATAATTTAGCCATAATTTCCTTGAATTAACCTTTAAAAACTTTTTCTAAAGAAACACCTCTTTGTTTTGCAACAGTGTGAGCGCTTCTCATTTGTAATAAAGCATCAAAAGTTGCCTTAACTACGTTATGAGGATTTGATGATCCTTGAGATTTAGATAATACATCGTGAATACCAACTGATTCAAGAACTGAACGAACAGCTCCACCAGCAATAACTCCTGTACCATGAGAAGCAGGAATTAAGAATACACGCGCACCACCAAATTTACCTTTTTGTTCGTGAGGAACTGATTGACCATTCAAAGGAATTTTTACTAAATTTTTCTTAGCATCTTCTACTGCTTTCGCAATTGCTTCAGAAACGTCTTTAGATTTTCCTAATCCGTGACCAACTACTCCGTTTTCATCACCTACAACTACAATAGCAGAAAAACCGAAAGCTCTACCACCTTTTGTAACCTTAGTAACACGATTAACACTTACCAGACGATCTTTAAGTTCAAGACCACTTGGTTTTACCAATTCTACATTTTTGTATTTAGACATAATATATTAGAATTTAAGTCCAGCCGCTCTTGCGCCTTCTGCTAATGATTTAATACGACCGTGATATAAATATCCACCTCTATCAAAAGTAATGGTATCAATCCCAGCTTTTAACGCTTTCTCTGCAACTAGTTTTCCAACAGCAGCAGCGATTTCAACGTTAGTACCTTTTCCTATTTCTTTTTCTCTCGAAGATGCAGCTAATATAGTAACTCCATTTACATCATCAATAAGTTGAGCATAAATTTCTTTGTTACTTCTAAATACAGATAGTCTTGGTTTAGCAGCTACACCACTAATCGTTTTTCTAATTCTGAATTTAATTCTCTGTCTTCTTTCAGATTTTGTTAATGACATAATCTTATTTTTTAAGCTGATTTACCTGCTTTTCTTCTTAATACTTCACCCACAAATTTAACACCTTTACCTTTGTATGGCTCTGGCTTACGGAAACCTCTGATTTTCGCAGCAACTTGACCTAAAAGTTGTTTATCAAATGATGTTAATTTTACGATTGGGTTTTTACCTTTTTCAGATATTGTTTCTAAAGCTACTTCTGGAGCAATTTCTAAAACAATATTGTGAGAATATCCAAGAGCTAAATCTAACTTTTGACCTTGGTTTGAAGCTCTATAACCAACTCCAACTAATTCTAGTTCTTTTGTAAAACCTTCAGAAACACCGATAATCATATTATTGATCAAAGATCTGAATAATCCATGTTTTGCTCTGTGGTCTTTATGATCAGACGATCTTTCAACTAAAACTTGATCGCCTTCAACAGTTACATTTACGTCCGAAAACTCCTGAACTAATTGACCTTTTTTTCCTTTTACTGTAATATTACCGTCCTTAACTTCAACAGTTACACCAGCAGGGATTACAATTGGGCTTTTACCTATTCTTGACATCTTATCTAGTGTTTAAAATTAGTATACGTAACAAATTACTTCACCACCTACATTTAATTGCTTAGCTTGTTTTCCTGTCATCAAACCTTTTGACGTAGAAACAATAGCAATTCCTAATCCGTTAAGGATTCTAGGTAATTTGGCAGCACCTGCGTACTTACGTAAACCAGGTTTACTAATTCTTTGGATATCTTTAATCACAGGCTCTTTAGTATCTTTATCATACTTTAAAGCAATTTTGATAGAACCTTGAACAGTGTTCGTTTCAAATTTGTAACTCAAGATATAACCTTGATCAAATAAGATCTTAGTTATTTCTTTTTTTAGATTAGAAGCTGGAATTTCAACAACTTTGTGGTTTGCAGCCACAGCGTTACGAACTCTAGTCAAATAATCTGCAATAGGATCTGTATACATATGTATTTGATTGCGATTATGGTTTTCAGGAAGCACTCTGCCTCCTGAACCTTTAATCAATTTATAAACTTTTTTAAATTACCAGCTGGCTTTTTTAACTCCTGGAATTAATCCATTGTTAGCCATTTCACGGAAAGTTACACGTGAAATACCGAATTGACGGATATAACCTCTTGGTCTTCCAGTTAATTTACAACGGTTGTGTAAACGAACAGGTGAAGCGTTTTTTGGTAATTTTTGTAAACCTTCATAGTCACCAGCTTCTAATAAAGCTTTTCTCTTTTCAGCATACTTAGCTACCGTTTTTTCTCTTTTCACCTCACGGGCTTTCATTGATTCTTTAGCCATGTCTTAATTCTTTTTAAAAGGTAATCCTAATTCAGCCAATAATGACTTTGCTTCCTTGTCTGTTTTTGCAGTAGTAACAAATGTAATATCCATTCCTGAAATTTTGTTTAC
This sequence comes from Flavobacterium sp. HSC-32F16, assembly GCF_024171645.1. Lineage (GTDB taxonomy): Bacteria > Bacteroidota > Bacteroidia > Flavobacteriales > Flavobacteriaceae > Flavobacterium. The sequence continues at coordinate 109,216 of NZ_JALKAC010000010.1, forward strand.
TTTGTCAATATCAATTTCTGGGAAAATGATTTGCTCCAAAACTCCAAGATTGTAGTTACCTCTTCCGTCGAAACCAGTAGCTTTGATACCACTAAAATCTCTTACGCGTGGTAAAGCAGAAGTAATAAGTCTATCTAAAAACTCATACATTCTTTCACCACGTAAAGTAACTTTTGCTCCAATAGGCATCCCTTTTCTCAATTTGAAAGACGCAACGTCTTTCTTTGAAATTGTAGATACTGCTTTTTGTCCAGTGATCTTTGTTAACTCATCAACTGCATAGTCAATAAGTTTTTTATCAGATACAGCTGCACCAACTCCACGGCTCAAAACGATTTTTTCAAGTTTTGGAACTTGCATAACGTTTGTATATCCGAACTCTTCTTTAAGAGCAGAGATTACTCTACTCTTATATTCTTCTTTTAGTCTAGGTGTATATGCCATTACTATAGTACTTGATTAGATTTTTTTGAAAATCTTACTTTCTTATCTCCTTCTACTCTAATACCAACTCTAGTTGTTTCCTTAGTTTTAGGATCAATTAGAGAAATGTTAGAAATTTGAATAGAAGCTTCTTTCTTAACGATACCACCTTGAGGGTTTTTAGCACTTGGTTTTGTATGTTTTGAAACCATGTTTACACCTTCAACTATCGCTTTATTTTTCTCACGGTAAACACGTAAAACCTTACCTTCTTCACCTTTATGGTCTCCAGCAATGACTCTTACGATATCTCCTGATTTTATTTTTAGCTTTATCATCTTAAAACGAATTAAAGCACTTCTGGTGCTAATGATACAATTTTCATGAATTGTTTTTCACGAAGTTCTCTTGCTACCGGACCAAAAACACGTGTTCCTCTCATTTCCCCTGCAGCGTTCAAAAGAACACATGCATTGTCATCGAAACGGATATAAGAACCATCAGCTCTTCTCACTTCTTTTTTGGTACGCACAACAACTGCAGTTGAAACAGCTCCTTTTTTAACGTTACCGTTAGGAGTTGCATCTTTAATAGATACTACAATCTTGTCACCAACAGAGGCATACCTTCTTTTGGTACCTCCTAAAACACGGATAGTTAAAACTTCTTTTGCTCCCGTGTTATCTGCTACTTTTAGTCTTGATTCCTGTTGTACCATAATTATTTAGCTCTTTCTAAGATTTCAACTAATCTCCAACATTTTGTTTTACTTAAAGGACGCGTTTCGCTAATTCTTACAGTATCTCCAATGTTACAGTCGTTTGTTTCGTCGTGTGCAACATATTTCTTAGTTTTCAACACGAACTTACCGTATAACGGGTGTTTTACTTTTCTTACTTCAGCAATAACAATAGATTTATCCATTTTATTTGAAGTAACAACACCTATTCTTTCTTTTCTTAAATTTCTTTTTTCTTCCATCTTTCAGCAGAATACAATTATTGTAACTCTCTTTTAGTTAACTCTGTAGCCAATCTTGCAACTGTTCTTCTAACGCTTCTAATTTGAAGTGGGTTAGCAATTGGAGAAATAGCGTGAGCCATTTTTAGGTCAGCATATACTTTCTTAGTTTGACTAAGCTTTTCTTGCAACTCCGCTGCAGAAAGATCTTTTATTTCTGATTGTTTCATAATAAATATAAATTATGCTTCGAAATCTCTAGCAACGACGAATTTAGTTTTTACTGGAAGTTTCTGAGCTGCAAGACGTAAAGCCTCTTTTGCAACTGATAATGGAACTCCTCCAACTTCAAACATAATTCTTCCTGGTTTAACAACAGCAGCCCAATACTCAACTGCTCCTTTACCTTTACCCATACGTACTTCAAGAGGTTTCTTAGTGATAGGTTTGTCTGGAAATATTTTAATCCATAATTGTCCCTCTCTCTTCATGTAACGAGTTGCAGCAATACGCGCAGCCTCGATTTGACGAGAAGTTAAGAACATTCCATCTTCATGTACAGATTTAATACCAAACATTCCATTTGAAAGTTCATGCCCTCTTTGAGAGTTACCTTTCATTTTACCTTTTTGTACCTTACGGTATTTTGTTCTTTTAGGCTGTAACATTTTTCTTTAGTTTAAAAATTTACTTTCTTTTACGAGCGTCTGGTTTTCCACCTTTATTAAAGTTAGATTTACCTCTAGGGGCATCTCCACCTTTACCACCGCCAGTACCAGATTGTTTTTTATCCATTCCAGCAAGTGGAGAAAGATCTCTCTTTCCATAAACTTCACCTTTCATGATCCATACTTTGATACCCATTCTACCGTAAGTAGTGTGAGCTTCAGCCAAAGCATAGTCAATATCAGCTCTGAAAGTTGATAGAGGAATTCTACCTTCTTTGAAACCTTCTGAACGAGCCATCTCTGCACCATTCAAACGACCAGAAATCAAAACTTTGATACCTTCAGCGTTCATACGCATAGAAGCAGCAATAGCCATTTTGATTGCACGTCTGTAAGAAATACGGCTTTCGATTTGACGAGCGATGCTTGTCGCCACAAGATAAGCATCTAACTCAGGTCTTTTAATTTCAAAGATGTTGATTTGAACCTCTTTGTCAGTAACTTTCTTAAGTTCTTCTTTTAACTTGTCTACCTCTTGTCCACCTTTTCCGATAATGATACCAGGTCTAGCAGTAGTGATAGTAACGGTTACAAGTTTCAAAGTTCTCTCGATGATTACTTTTGATACACTAGCTTTTGATAAACGAGCGTGGATATACTTTCTGATTTTGTGATCTTCGGCAAGTTTATCACCGTAATCATTTCCACCATACCAGTTTGAGTCCCACCCTCTGATGATACCAAGTCTATTTCCAATTGGATTTGTCTTTTGTCCCATGCTGCTTAAGAATTGCTTTGTGTGTTATTGATAGCTCCAAGCACGATTGTTACGTGATTAGAACGTTTTCTTATTCTGTGTGCACGACCTTGTGGAGCTGGACGAAGTCTTTTCAACATCATTCCACCATCTACTCTGATCTCTTTAACAAATAATCCAGCTTCTTCTAAATTACCTTCACTATTTTTTTGCTCCCAGTTGTTGATTGCAGATAACAATAGTTTTTCTAATTTTCTTGAAGCTTCTTTAGAACTGAATCTTAAGATGTTAAGTGCTCTTTCTACCTTCTGACCTCTTACCAAGTCCGCTACTAAGCGCATTTTTCTAGGTGAAGTAGGGCAGTTATTCAATTTTGCGAAAGCAATAGACTTATTAGCCTCTTTTCTCGCATCTGCTGTTTCTCTTTTACGAACTCCCATTGCTTCTTATTTTTTACCTTTATTTTTTGCTCCAGCATGACCTCTAAAAGATCTAGTTGGTGAAAACTCTCCTAATTTGTGACCTACCATGTTTTCTGTTACGTAAACTGGTACAAATTGACGACCGTTATGAACTGCGATAGTTTGTCCAACGAAATCCGGAGTAATCATAGAAGCTCTAGACCAAGTCTTTACTACACTATTTTTACCACTTTCTACGTTTTCCTGAACTTTCTTGTCTAATTTATAATGAACGAAAGGTCCTTTTTTTAATGAACGTGCCATATCTTATTATTTCTTTCTACGTTCTACGATATACTTGTTACTCGGGTTTTTCTTAGAACGAGTTCTGTAACCTTTAGCTGGCAATCCGTTTCTTGAACGTGGGTGCCCTCCAGAAGAACGTCCTTCACCACCTCCCATAGGGTGATCAACTGGGTTCATCGCTACTGGTCTAGTTCTAGGTCTTCTTCCTAACCATCTTGTTCTACCTGCTTTTCCAGATACAACTAATTGGTGGTCAGAATTAGAAACAGCTCCAATTGTAGCCGAACAAGTTAACAAGATCAATCTTGTTTCACCAGATGGCATTTTAATTGTTGCGTATTTCCCGTCTCTTGCCATTAACTGAGCAAAAGTTCCAGCTGAACGAGCAATAACCGCTCCTTGTCCTGGACGTAACTCAATACAAGATATAACAGTTCCAAGAGGAATTCTGCTTAAAGGTAATGTATTACCAATTTCAGGTTGAGATTCTGGACCAGAAACTAATTTCTGACCAACTTTCAATCCGTTTTGAGCAATAACATAAGTTTTCTCTCCATCAGCATAAGCTAACAAAGCGATAAATGCAGTACGATTTGGATCGTATTCGATTGATTTCACTGTAGCTGGAATTCCATCTTTAGTTCTTTTGAAATCAATAATACGATATCTCTGCTTGTGACCACCACCCGTATAACGCATGGTCATCTTTCCTTGACTATTTCTACCTCCAGAGTTTTTTATCGGCGCTATCAAAGAGCGTTCCGGCTTATCAGTTGTAATGGCGTCATAACCATTCACAACTCTAAATCGCTGACCTGGGGTAATAGGTTTTAATTTTCTTACTGACATTTTTCTATCTTAGATATTGTTGTAAAAATCAATTGTTTCTCCTTCTTGTACTTGAACAATTGCTTTTTTGATTGCATTTGTCTTTCCACTGATTAAACCACTTTTAGTGTATTTAGTAGATCTATCTGGTCTCACATTCATTGTATTAACAGAAACGATAGTTACTCCATAAGCAGCCTCAACAGCTTTCTTAATTTGAACTTTGTTTGCTTTTTTGTCAACAACAAATCCGAAGCGGTTTAGAACTTCACTTTCTTTGGTTACTTTTTCAGTTACTATAGGTCTAATTATGATACTCATACTCCTATTATTTACTTAAATTTTCTTCAATTAACTCTAAAGAACCTTCTAAAAGCACCAAATTATTAGTGTTTAATATTGCGTAAGTGCTTAACTCAGAGCTAGTTACGACATTAGAAGCCTTTAAATTGCGTGACGACAAATATACATTTTTATTTGACTCTCCCAACACAAATAGAGATTTTTTATTTTCTAACCCTAAAGCTTTCAAAACGTTAATGAAATTTTTAGTGTTTGGTGCATCAAAATTAAAGTCTTCAAGAACGATAATATTTGACTCTTTTGCTTTGATTGAGAAAGCAGATTTTCTAGCCAATCTTTTCAAGCCTTTATTCAATTTAAATGAATAACTTCTTGGTCTTGGTCCGAAAATTGTTCCACCACCTTTAAACAATGGATTCTTAATACTACCCGCACGAGCCGTACCAGTTCCTTTTTGTTTTTTAATCTTACGCGTACTTCCAGTTACTTCAGCTCTTTCTTTAGCCTTATGAGTACCTTGTCTTTGATTAGCAAGATATTGCTTAACATCAAGATATACAGCGTGATTGTTTGGTTCAATTGCGAATACTGAATCAGAAAGTTGAACTTTTCTACCAGTATCTTTTCCGTTGAAATCTAATACTTTTACTTCCATTACTTCTGAATGATTACGTAAGAGTTTTTATGTCCAGGAACACATCCTTTAATAACAAGTAAGTTCTTTTCAGCAACTACTTTTAAAACTCTAAGGTTTTGTACTTTTACATTATCTCCTCCCATTCTTCCAGCCATACGCATTCCTTTGAATACTCTAGATGGATAAGAAGAAGCTCCCACAGAACCTGGCGCTCTTAAACGGTTATGCTGACCATGAGTAGCTTGCCCAACACCACCAAAACCGTGACGTTTAACAACACCTTGGAAACCTTTACCTTTAGACACACCTTGTACATCTACAAACTCTCCTTCTTCAAAAATAGAAACATCAATAAGATCTCCTAATTTTTGCTCAGTTGCGAAATCTTGGAATTCAACGACTTTTTTCTTAGCAACAGTTCCAGCTTTTTTAAAGTGCCCTAAAGCAGCTTTAGTAGAATGTTTCTCGTTTTTGTCATCGAAACCAAGTTGCAACGCTTCGTACCCGTCAACACCTTTGGTTCTGACTTGGGTAACAACACACGGCCCAGCTTCGATTACTGTACAAGGAATGTTTTTCCCGTTTTCGTCGAAAATACTAGTCATGCCGATTTTTTTACCAATTAACCCAGACATAAATATTAATTATTAATTACTAAAATTCCCTTCAATTTGAAAATAACAGAAATTTCCAAACAGGGAGTGCAAAAGTAGATATTAAAATTGAATATACCAAACAGTTACAAAAATTAAATCGCTCATAATCAAAATCCAAGCCCAAAAACAACAACAAAAACAACTTCAACTATATCAAAATTTAAAATCCAATCCTGAATACCAAAGCAGCCCACCCTTAACAATTACTTAATAAAACCAAAGAGAAAAAACCTCTCACTCCTTTAAAACAAAGAGCTTTACATAATTTTACAAGATTTATAAAATCATAATTATCAAAAGACATACAAACAAAAACCAACTTTACACCACAAAAAAAAGCGAGACATTTCTGACTCGCTTTTTATATAAAAAAATATAAAAAAAATTATACTTTTATCTCTACTTCTACCCCACTTGGCAATTCAAGTTTCATTAAAGCATCAATAGTTTTTGATGAAGATGAATAAATATCAATCAATCTCTTGTATGACATTACTTCAAATTGTTCTCTTGCTTTTTTATTAACGTGCGGAGAACGCAATACAGTGAAAAGTTTTTTGTGAGTTGGTAACGGAATTGGACCTGTTACAACTGCTCCAGTAGTTTTTACTGTTTTCACGATCTTTTCAGCAGACTTATCTACCAACATGTGATCGTAAGATTTTAGTTTTATTCTGATTTTTTGACTCATTTTCTTAAGAATTAAGCGTTACCTTTTGCTTTTTTAATTACAGCTTCTGAAATATTAGAAGGTGTTTCTGCATAGTGAGAAAACTCCATTGTAGAAGTAGCTCTACCAGAAGATAATGTTCTTAATGTTGTTACATATCCAAACATTTCTGATAAAGGCACATCAGCTTTAATAGTTTTAGCACCATTTCTATCACCCATGTCATTAACCTGACCTCTACGACGGTTGATATCACCTACGATATCACCCATGTTTTCTTCCGGTGTAATAACCTCCATTTTCATGATAGGCTCAAGAATAATTGCTCCAGCAGCTTTTGCTACTTCTCTATAACCCATTCTTGCAGCTAATTCAAAAGAAAGAGCATCAGAATCGACAGGGTGGAAAGATCCGTCTGTCAAAGTTACTTTCAAACTATCCACTTGATAACCAGCCAAAGGACCAGTTTTCATAGCTTCACGGAAACCTTTTTCTACAGATGGAATATATTCCTTAGGAACGTTACCACCTTTTACTGCATTAATAAACTGTAATCCTACAGGAACTTTACCATCAACTTCATCAGCTGGCTCAAGTGTAAATACGATATCACCGAATTTACCACGACCCCCTGATTGTTTCTTATAAGTTTCTCTATGCGTTGCAGTTCTTGTAAACGCTTCTTTATATTCAACTTGAGGCTCACCTTGGTTTACTTCAACTTTAAATTCACGTTTCATACGATCCACCAAGATATCCAAGTGAAGCTCACCCATACCTGAGATAATTGTCTGCCCTGAAGCCTCATCTGTTCTAACAGTAAATGTTGGATCCTCTTCAGCTAATTTAGCCAAAGCCATACCCATTTTATCAACGTCAGCTTTAGTCTTAGGCTCAATTGCAATACCAATTACCGGTGCAGGGAATTTCATAGACTCAAGAATAATTGGGTGTTTTTCATCACACAATGTATCTCCAGTTTTAATATCTTTAAATCCAACAGCAGCTCCAATATCTCCAGCCTCAATATATTCGATTGGATTTTGTTTATTAGCGTGCATTTGGTAAATACGAGAAATTCTTTCTTTGTTTCCTGAACGAGTGTTCAAAACATAAGAACCAGCATCTAAACGACCAGAGTAAGCACGGAAGAAAGCTAAACGACCTACAAACGGGTCAGTAGCAATTTTAAATGCCAAAGCAGCGAATGGCTCTTTTACATCTGGCTTACGTAAGATTTTAGTTTGATCTTCTTCTAACAATTCAGCATCATCAGGATGAATTCCCTCGATACCTTCTTTGTCCATTGGAGAAGGCAAATATTTACAAACTGCATCTAACATGAATTGAACTCCTTTGTTTTTAAAAGAAGAACCAGCAATCATCGGAATGATAGCCATATCCATAGTAGCAGCTCTTAAAGCATTATTGATTTCTTCCTCAGTAATAGAGCTTTCATCTTCCATGAATTTCTCTAAAAGATTTTCATCATAGTCAGCAACTGCTTCAATAAGAATAGATCTGTATTCTTTAACTTCCGCAACCATATCAGCAGGAATTTCAACAATATCAAAAGTTGCCCCTTGAGTTGCATCATGCCAAATGATAGCTTGGTTTTTTACTAAATCCACAACACCTTTGAAATCATTTTCTTCACCAATTGGTAAAGTGATTGCAACAGCATTTGATTTCAACATATCACGAACTTGTTGACAAACTGCCAAAAAGTTAGATCCTTGACGGTCCATTTTGTTTACAAATCCCATACGTGGAACTCTGTACTGATCAGCAAGTCTCCAGTTAGTTTCTGACTGAGGCTCAACACCATCAACAGCACTAAACAAGAAAACCAAACCATCAAGCACACGTAAAGAACGGTTTACTTCTACAGTAAAGTCAACGTGTCCAGGAGTATCAATAATATTAAAGTGGTATGGCAATGATTCAGGCAAAAGCTTACCTTGCTCAGTTGGAAAATTCCACTCACAAGTTGTTGCAGCCGAAGTAATTGTAATACCTCTTTCTTGCTCTTGAGCCATCCAGTCCATTGTTGCAGCACCATCATGCACTTCACCAATTTTGTGTGACTTTCCAGTATAAAAAAGGATACGCTCAGTAGTTGTTGTTTTACCAGCATCAATGTGAGCCGCAATCCCGATGTTTCTTGTATATTTTAAATCTCTAGCCATTTCTTACGAATTAAAATCTAAAGTGAGAGAAAGCCTTGTTAGCCTCTGCCATCTTGTGAGTATCCATTCTTTTCTTAACTGCAGCACCTTCTTCTTTAGCAGCAGCTAAACATTCTGAAGCTAAACGCTGTGCCATAGATTTTTCATTTCTTCTTCTTGCATAAAGTATTAACCACTTCATAGCCATAGAAATTTTTCTGTCTGGGCGAATTTGCATTGGAATTTGGAATGTAGCTCCCCCAACTCTACGACTACGCACTTCTACGTGAGGCATAACGTTTGTTAAAGCATCTTTCCAGATTTCTAATGAAGTTTTCTCATCATTTTGCTTTTTAGTTTCAATGATGTCAATTGCATCATAAAATACTTTGAAAGCTGTAGATTTCTTACCGTCCCACATTAAGTTGTTCACAAAACGCGTTACCAATTGGTCATTAAACCTTGGATCTGGTAAAAGTGGTCTTTTCTTTGCCGCTCTTTTTCTCATGTCTTTTTCTTAAAAGTTTTAAATTACTTTTTTGCTTCTTTTGGGCGTTTAGCACCGTACTTAGATCTTCTTTGCGTTCTTCCTGCAACTCCTGACGTGTCAAGCGCTCCACGAACGATATGATATCTAACACCTGGTAAATCTTTTACCCTTCCGCCTCTAACTAATACTATCGAGTGCTCTTGTAAATTGTGTCCTTCTCCAGGGATGTAAGCATTCACTTCATTACCATTTGTCAAACGTACACGCGCAACTTTACGCATTGCAGAGTTTGGTTTTTTTGGTGTAGTAGTGTAAACACGCGTACAAACCCCTCTTCTTTGAGGACAAGAATCTAAAGCAACCGATTTACTCTTCTTAGTTATCTGAGTTCTTCCTGTTCTTACTAATTGTTGAATTGTTGGCATAATTAATACTAAAAATTAATATGATATTAAATTCCCGCTTTTTACGGGGTTGCAAATGTATAAAATAAATTTCACTATGCAAACGTTAATCTATTAATTTTCAACAACATTATTTAATAGTATGTTTTTACAAACAAACAATAGATATTTGCAACATCTTTTAATTAAACAAAACTTTCACTATTGAAACCGTTTTTTCAAACATTATTTTTTCTTTTTATAAGCTATTCAGCTTATACACAAAATTTTTATCTAAAAATAAACGGATCGAACACTTTAGAAAGTAAAACGATAGACTCAGTATTTTATAACACAATTCATCCTAACACAAAATCACTTTTTAACGAGATTAAAAATACTTCAGAAAAACTTTCAAAAGAAGGATACATTGACAACAAAATACTAGACACTAAAAAAATAAATGACAGCACTTATATTTCATTTTTTGACTTAAAAAAGAAAACAAAATACATACATATATATATAGGTAGAAATAATGATGCATTTAATCTGAATAAAAACCAAAATGACACTATAAAAATACCATATAACGAAATTGAGAATTATTTAAACAAAGAAGCATCTAATGCTGAGAAATCTGGTTTTGCTCTCAGCAAAATCAAACTTGAAAACATCAGAAGAAAAAATTCTATAATTTATGCCGATTTAAATCTTAAATCAGAAAAAAAACGAATAGTAAATTCGATAATTTTAAATTACACAAATCAGAGTTCTTCAGATTTTTTTCCGAAAGGACATCTAAAACAACTTAACAAAAAATACCTAAACAAAACATTCAATCAGGAAATCACAAAGCAGCTTTATGATGACATTAATAGTTTTGAATTTGTTTCACAAACAAAATATCCTGAAATTCTTTTCACAAACGACTCCACAAAAATCTACACTTATATAGAAAAGAGAAAAGCCAATACTTTTGACGGCTTTATAGGCTTTTCTAATGATGAAGATAAAAAAGTAACCCTAAATGGCTATTTAGATGTTTTACTAATTAACACTCTTCATGCCGGCGAGCAATTTTCTTTATACTGGAAAAGCGATGGAAACCAACAAAAGACTTTTAACACAAGACTGGAAATCCCTTATATATTTAAAACCTCATTAGCAATAAAAGCTCAATTGAATATTTTCAAACAAGACAGCACTTTTCAAAATACTAAAACCGCTCTTGATTTAGGTTATTATTTAAATTACAATTCCAAAATCTATTTAGGATATCAATCTACAGAGTCAAGCGACATTCAAAACACAAACAATTCAGTCATCAGTGACTTTAATAATTCCTATTTCACATCTTCATATGAATATAAAAAAACTGATTATGAAAATAATTTAATGCCAAAAAAAGCTTTTTTCTATTCCTTAATCGGATTTGGAAAAAGAAATACTAATAACGATCTTGAAACAGCTGGAACAACTAAGCAATTTCAAATAAACTTAAATGCTTTATATAATTTCAAAATCAACAACAAAAACTACATTAATTTAAATTCACAAAATTTCTACCTTAAAAGCAAAAACTATATTACCAACGAATCATTTCGATTTGGAGGCACAAAGTCAATTCGTGGTTTTCTGGAAAACAGTCTTCAAGCAAATTTTACCACATCAATTCTTACAGAATATAGATATGTAGTTTCACCAAGTCTTTACATAAATTCTATATTAGATTATGGTCTTTATCAGGATCTAACGAGTTCCACAAATCCTAAAAAACTTAAAAAAATAATAGGCTTAGGTGTAGGGATATCAATACAAACACTAAACGGAATAATAAATTTAAACCTCACTAATGGAGGAGAAAAAACGTCAGAATTAAATTTATATAACACTATTGTCAATATATGTTATAATGTTAAATTTTAATATTTGTAAAAAAAACATTACCGATTAATAGGTTTCTTAACAAATAATTATGAATTTAGTTTAACTAATTCCAAAATTATTATTAATATGAAACCAAAATGCAACAAGTTTTTAGTACTATTAATAGTACTTATTGCGCAGTTAACCTTTGCGCAAGAAAGAGTTGTTTCGGGAACTGTTACCGATGAATCAGGCTTACCTCTACCAGGTGTAAGTGTCTTATTGAAAGGAACTAATACCGGAACACAAACTGATTTTGATGGGAAATATTCTATCAAGGCTACACCAAATCAGACATTAGTGTTTAGCTATATTGGCATGACAACTCAGGAAATCAATGCAAGCTCAACAAATGTTAATGCAAAACTAACAGGAACAGTGCAACAACTAGAAGGGGTTGTTGTTACTGCCCTAGGTTTATCAAGAGAAAAAAAATCTCTTGGATATGCAACACAAGAAGTTAAAGGAGAGAATTTAGCTGCTGTTAAAAGCGACAACTTTGTAAATGCTATTTCAGGAAAAGTTTCAGGTGTTCAAGTTAAAAGAACAACAAACTTTGGAGGTTCAACCAATATCGTAATTAGAGGTAACTCTTCTCTAACCGGAAACAATCAAGCTTTATTTGTTATTGATGGGGTACCCGTAAGTAATAATAACTCAAACTCAAGAGACCAAGAGCAATCTGGAGCAGGTTTTGACTATGGAAGTGCCGCTTCTGACATTAATCCTGAAGATATCGAGTCAATCAACGTCCTTAAAGGTTCTGCCGCCAGTGCCCTTTATGGATCTAGAGCTGCAAATGGAGTTGTGGTAATAACGACTAAAAAAGGAAACAAAAAAGGCAAAGGCTATTCTGTAACCATAAATTCTGGAATAACTACTGGTTCTGTTGACAAAAGCACTTTCATCAAATACCAAAATCAATATGGCGGTGGTTACGGTCCTTACTATGGTCCAAATGAAGATTCATACTTAGATCTCAAAGACATTAACGGAGACGGAACTTTAGATTATGTGACTCCATTAACCGAAGATGCATCATATGGACAAGCCTTTAATCCAAGTCTGCTGGTATACCAATGGGATGCATTTTATCCGGAATCGCCGAATTATATGAAAGCTACTCCTTGGGTAAATGCAAAAAATGGTCCTATAACTTTCTTTGAAAAACCAATAGCTACCACAAACTCAATCTCTATAGACAAAGGTTTAGAAAATGGATACTTAAGATTAGGTTTTAACAATCTTGATCAAAAAGGTCTTTTACCAAACAGTACACTAAAAAGAAATACTTTTACGTTAAATGGCTCTACACTTATCAATGACCGATTAACAGTATCTGGTTATGGAAATTTTACCAAAACAAGCACAGTAGGACGAAACAGTACCGGATATAATGATAACATCGCTGGTAATTTTAGACAATGGTGGCAAACTAACGTAGACATTAAGTCACTACAGCAAGCTTATCAATTAACGGGAAGAAATATTTCATGGAATCCAAATTCATACACAAACCCAACTCCTATATTTTGGGACAATCCATACTTTCAACGTTATGAAAATTATCAAAACGACAGCAGAAGCAGATTTATTGGTAACGCATCATTAAACTATAAAATCACAAATTGGCTGGATGCTTTCGGAAGAGTTTCTGTAGACACTTACGATGAGCTTCAAGAAGAAAGAAGAGCCATAGGAAGCGTACCCGCAAACTTTGGTATTGGAACCGGCGGTGGTGATGGAAGTACAAATAGAAGTCCGGCATCATCTGGATATTCAAGAAAAAATATTGGGTTTAGCGAGTACAACTATGATTTTATGCTAAACTACAATACTGACATTACTCAAAAATTAAACCTCAAAGGAGTTGTTGGGGTAAACATCAGGAGAAGCTATTATAATTCAATCTTTGCAGCAACAAATGGCGGCTTAAGTATTGCAAAACTTTATTCTCTGCAAAACACAGCAAGTCCTTTATTAGCGCCTATAGAAAGAGACGAAACTATTGGGGTTGATGGTATATATGGAAGTGCATCTTTTGGATATGATGATTATTTATTTCTTGAAGGAACAATTAGAAGAGATCACTCATCAACACTTCCAAAAGAAAACAGTTCCTACTACTACCCTTCTGTATCAACAAGTTTTGTGTTTTCAAAATTCATACAAGCCGATTGGTTTTCATTTGGAAAGCTTAGACTTAATTATGCAGAAGTTGGAAACAGCCCAGGTTTTGACAGAATATTAGACACTTATGCCGTTAACACCGCTTTTGGAGCAGCCTCTGCATCAGTTAAAGACACGAAAAACAATCCGAATCTTAAACCTGAACGCACCAAAAGTTATGAGGCTGGTATTGAACTTTCTTTTTTCAAAAAAAGACTCGGACTTGATTTATCCTATTATAAATCAAATTCTATAGATCAAATCATTCCTTTACGATTAACTTCTTCAACAGGATATCTGTATGAATTGATTAATGCCGGAGAAATAGAAAACAAAGGTATTGAAGTATCCTTAACCGGAACACCAATAAAAACAAGTGATTTTTCTTGGGATATAAATCTTAACTGGGCAAGAAACAGAAACAAAGTATTAAATCTCCTAGAAGGAATAGACAACTTACAATTAGGGTCTTTTCAAGGAGGTGTTACCATTAACGCTGCAGTCGGTCAGCCTTATGGCGTAATTTATGGAACGCAGTATACTTATTTAAACGGTCAAAGAGTCGTTGATCCGTCTAATGGTCAATACATCAAAACTTCAACTTCAGACAATGCTATTGGAAACGCAAATCCAGATTATACTGCCGGTTTAAACAATAAATTTACTTACAAGAATTTCTCTTTGGAATTTTTAATTGATATGCAAAAAGGTGGTCAGATTTTCTCACTAGACCGTTATTATGGTTTAGCAACTGGTTTATATGACGACACTGCATACAATAATGAACTAGGAAATCCTATAAGAGACCCTCTTGCTTTTAACCAATATGACACAGATGGTGTGGGAATTCCTGCCGGAGGATATACTGCTGCTTCGGGGGGATTTATCAATCCGGGAGTTAATCCAGATGGCTCTGTAAACACAACAAGAATTGAGGCCAGCAGATTTGGAGCTCAGGGTTACAGAAGAGGACTTCCAGATGAGGCATTTGTTTATGATGCCAGTTATATAAAATTAAGACAAACCTCTATTTCATATTCATTATCAGAAAAAGTATTAAAAGACACTTTTATAAACGGAATGACAATTAGTATAGTAGGAACAAATCTTTGGATTATTCACAAAAACCTTCCAGATGCTGATCCTGAATCAGGATTAGGAGCTGGTAATTTACAAGGTTACTCAACAGGCTCTTTACCATCAACAAGAGACATTAGCTGTAACATTAAAATCCAATTTTAAAATTAAGAAATCATGAAAAAAATATTTTTCCTTATTTTCACTGCAGCAAGCTTACTATCTTGCTCAGATGACATAGAAAATCTAAACACAAACGAAAAGGATCCTTTGGAAGTTCCAGGTGAAGCTTTATTTACAAGTGCTCAAAAAAGCCTGGTAGACCAAATAACAAGTACCAATGTAAACGACAATGTTTTTAGATTATTAAATCAATATTGGACAGAAACCGTTTACACTGATGAAAGTAATTATGATTTGGTAACAAGAACCATTCCTGAACAACATTGGCAATATCTTTATAAAGATGTTTTAAAAGATTTGGATCAAAGTGCTTCAAACATAACCAATACACCTCTAGGGTTGACAGAAAATCCTTTGGGAAAACAAAACAAATTAGCCATAATAGAGATATTAAATGTTTACACCTACGCAATCTTAGTAGAAACTTTTGGAAATGTTCCTTACTCACAAGCCTTAAATCTTAATTACAAAACACCTAAATACGATGATGGTTTAACAATCTACAAGGATTTAATAACGAGATTAAATAATGCTATTGCAAATCTAAATCCTGCGGGAGGAAGCTTTGGAGATAATGACAGAATTTATGGCGGCAATGTATCAAAATGGATAAAATTTGCCAACACTTTAAAACTGCGAATGGGAATTACTATTTCAGATATTCCTTCTGAAAGTGTTTTGGCCCAGGCTACAGTATCCAGCGCCGCACCAAATGTTTTTACATCAAATGCAGATAACGCTATTTTAAAATATTTAACTGCAACACCAAATACAAATCCTCTATATGTTGATTTAGTAGCAAGCGGACGTTCGGATTTTGTTCCTGCAAATACCCTGGTAGATGCAATGAATACTTTGCAAGATCCGAGACGTGCAAAATATTTCGACAGTAATATGGATGATCCAAATACTCCAGAGATTGAATATATAGGAGGGGTTTATGGAGCAAGTAATTCTTTTGCCAATAAAACACATATTACACCTACGATTCAAGCTCCTGATTTTCCTGGAAAAGTTTTAGATTATTCACAAACAGAATTCCTTTTAGCGGAAGCTGCGGAAAGATCATTATATGGGAGTCCCGCAGATGCAGAAGCCCATTATAATGCCGCGATTACAGCATCAATATTAGATTGGGGAGGAACTCCAGCAGAAGCAACAACATATTTAGCGAATCCTTTAGTTGCATACTCGACTGCAGCTGGAAACTGGAAACAGAAAATAGGAACTCAAATCTGGATTGCTTTGTACAATAATTCATTTGAAGGATATTCATCTTATAGACGCTTAGATTATCCCGTTTTAGTTAAGCCTGCAGATGCAGTATCAGAAATCCCTATGCGCTATACATATCCTATAATAGAACAATCTTTAAATAAGGCAAGTTATACACAAGCAAGCACTGCAATTGGAGGTGATGCTGTAGAAACTAAATTATTTTGGGATAAATTTTAGATATAATATTGCGTTAAGATAAAAACCACCTCCAAAAAGGTGGTTTTTCTGTATAAAAGTTACAGAAAAAACAATTATGGATATGATTTTCCTAAATTTAACATTTCCATTAACAATGATATTTTAAATTATTATCAAATTAGACACTTCTAATTGCGAATATCTAAACAATAACTGTTTTTTAACGCTAAAAAAACAATATCTTATAGTAAAATCATAATTTAACGAAAAAAAAAGCATTTTATATTAGGTAGATTAACAAATTATTAAGATTTTTGTCGAACTAATTCAAAATATTTAAAAATGAAACTAAAGTTCAATGGATTCTTAGTACTTTTATTAGTACTAGTTGCGCAGTTAACTTTCGCGCAAGAAAGAGCTGTTTCAGGAACTGTTTCTGATAATACAGGAATGCCTCTTCCAGGTGTGAGTGTAATAATCAAAGGAACAAAAACTGGAACACAAACAGATTTTGATGGTAAATTCTCTATCAAAGCATCTCCAAGCCAAGTTTTGGTATTTAGCTACATCGGAATGAAAACTCAGGAAGTTGCAGCAAGTTCATCAACTGTAAGCATCAAATTAAAAGATGATTCAGTAGAACTTGGAGAGGTAATTGTAGCGGGAGCTGTAGGTATTAAAAAGAAAAAATCTGCGGTAACATCATCTTACTCTACAGTTAACAATTCAGAATTAAAAGCCGCTTCTAACCCTGACGCTGTGCGTTCATTGGTTGGTAAAGTATCAGGTTTAACAATTAACAGTACTACAAATGGTGTAGGAGGAACAAACTCTATCAGAATTCGTTCTATGTTATCTTTCACAGGTAACACTGAAGCACTTGTAGTTATTGACAACGTTATCTCTAATGCTGATGTATTGGCTTCAATCCCATCTGACATTATCGAAAATGTTACTGTATTAAAAGGTGCTCAAGGAGCTGCTCTTTACGGTTCTCAAGGTAAACAAGGGGTTGTTTTAGTTACAACTAAAAAAGGATCTAAAAACGAAAACCTAACAGTATCTTTCAACTCATCTGCAGATATTGAAAAAGTTAGTTTTGTTCCAGAAAGACAACAAAAATACGGTCAAGGATGGTATAACCTACAAGATCAACAAGAAAATGGTGGATGGGGTCCTTTATTAGATGGATCTTTACAACCAGTTGGTATTCCAGATGCAAATGGTAATTCAATCATAGCACCATATAGCGCTAGAGGGAATGACGAAATCAAAAAATTCTACCAAACTGGTACTATTTTACAAAACAACTTAAACGTTAGCGCCGGTGGAGCTGATGGTTATGTAAACTTAAACTTAGGTAATGTAAGACGTGACTTCATCTTACAAGGAGACGAATTAAACAGAAATACTGTAGTATTAACAGCTGGTAAAAAAATAAATAAATTTACTGTTGGAGGTACATTTACATTTACAAACCAAAGAACAAAACAAGCAAACGTAAATGCTGCTACTTCTCGTTCTGACTATACTCTTTTAACAAACTTGTTACAAGCAGCTTCAAACGTGCCAATTGAACAATTTAAAGACAGAGGATTATACGGATGGAATGGTTATTACCAAAACCCTTACTGGGCAAGAGAAAATAACAGACTTGAAGAAACTAAAAACTTCATCAACTTAGGTCTTAATGCTGGTTATGAAATTAACAAAAACATTGAAATTACTTATACTGGTTCTGTTCAATTAAGAAACACTAATCAAATTTCATACGCAAATCAAGCTATTTCACCAGCTGATGCTGATGGTGGTTTTGATTCACCTTCTGAATTCTTCCAATCTAGTTTAGGATCAACATTCTATTATGGAGATATAATGGCTAACTTCAACTATGATTTATCTGATGCTTTAAAATTAAAGTTCAACATAGGTCAGAACATGCAGTACAATTACAGCAAAAGAATCTCTCAAGGGGGTACAAACTTAGAAATTCCAGGATTATATAACATTTCGAATGTTCTTAATCCAGCGAATCCATCTACTTTAGACAACAGAACAGTTGAAACTAGATCAACAGCAACATTTGCGAACGTTGATTTTAGCTACCAAAACTACTTATTCTTAAACTTAACAGGTCGTTATGAAGGAAATAGTGTGGCTTCAGTAGGAAATCAGTTTTACTTTTATCCATCTGCTGGTTTATCTTACGTAGCAACAAATGCTATCGAATCATTAAAAGACAAGTCTACATTAAGTAACTTAAAATTATATGCTAACTACACACAAGTAGGTTCATTAGATCCGGTAGCTGCTTATGATATTTTAGATTTAGGTTCTATTGCTACAGGTTTCCCTTTTCCAAACACTGGAAACTCTTACAACAATAGTTATTTCCCAACTGACCCAAACATCAAACCAGAAACTTATACTACATACGAAGGTGGTATTAACTTTGGTTTCTTGAATGACAGAATCACATTAGATGTTGCTGGTTACCTTACTAGAACTACAGACTTAATTACAGAGGCATCAACTAGTTCTGCTTCAGGTTTACAAACAAGTAAAACTAATAATGGAGAATTAGAAGGAAAAGGTTTAGAGATTGATTTAGCAGTTATGCCATTCAACACTCCAACATTCAAATGGAATGCAAGACTTTCATATACTTCAAATGATACAAAAGTAATAAGTGCTGGTGAAACTGACAAAGTAGTTATCACTGACGGAGGAAACTCACAAATTAACGGAGACGTATCTGCTGTAAAAGGATTACCTTTCCCTTACATCACTGGTACAGACTGGATGAGAGATTCAGCAGGAAATGTTATTGTTGATGCTCAAGGACGTCCAACTCCAGATGCAACTTTCAAAAACATTGGAAAAGTTACTCCAGATTATATCTTAGGATTAACAAACAGCTTTGAATACAAAGGAGTTGGTTTATCTTTCACAATGGATTACAGAACTGGTCACAGTTTCTTATCTCAAACAAAATACAACTTAACTTGGAATGGTCACTTAGTTGATTCAGGTGATTTCGACAGAAACGTTGGTTTCTTATATCCAGGATCTGTAATTGACAACCCTGCAACAGCAACTGTTGGAGATTACATCCCTAATACAAGTGTTTTAACTGGAGGTTTCTCAAGTTTAACTGGAGCTGCTAACAGAACTCAAGCTTACTTTAACCAAGCTGCAAGTGTAGGTTCTCACAACTTAATTGATGCTACTGCATTTAAAGTTAGAGAGATCGCTTTAAGCTATTCATTCCCTAAAAGAATATTAGAAAAAGCTGGAATCGAAACTTTCAAATTAAGTTTGAATGCTAGAAACCCATTTATCATTTTAGCATCTAGCAACAAAGGATATGCTGATCCTGAAGCTTCTAACCAAGTGAATTCATCAACATCTTCAGCTGCTAAAAACCCTAATGCTAACAGTACTTTAACTAATACCTCAAGAAATGGTCTTGGTTTCATTGGTGATGCTCAATACCCATCAACTCGTACTTTTGGTTTTAGCATAAACACTACATTTTAATACTTAAATAAAAACATTATGAAAAAAATATTTTTCAGCAGTATGTTTGCTTTATTTTTATTTACATCTTGTGAAAACTACCTAGATGTAAACGAAAAGCAATCAAACAGACCTGATTTTGATGCCATCGCACCAAATCAAATGCTTGCGGGAGCTATAAACAATTACACCAATCACCAGTTAAACTCATTATCAACTTATGGTAACAGATTAACATATGTTTGGGGATTAAATAATGGTTTTACTTCTAATGACCCAGCTTGGACATACACTTACGATAGTAACAGTTATCCAGCTCTTTTTGAAAACACATTTCTTTTTGCAGATAACTTTCAAGATATCTTAGACAAAAAAGATTCATATCCTGACTACAAATATCATTTTGGAATCGCTAAAGTTTTCAAAGTAATGTTGATGGATTATGCTACAGCTCTATACGGAGATGTACCTTACTCTGAGGCTTTTAAAAACAATATCACAACTCCTAAATATGATGATGATAAAGTAATCATCCCTGCATTATTTAAGGAATTAGATGAAGCAAGAGCATTTTTTGCTAGTGCAGATGCATCAACTGTTGATTTAGGATCAGAAGATATCGTTTTTAATGGTGATATTGCTCAATGGCAAAAATTCATCAACACTGTTGAGTTAAAACTTGTATTGAGACTATCAAAAACAACAGATGCTACTCTTGTAGCTTTAAGAACTGCTCGTGCTGCTCAATTAAATGCAGCTCAAAACTTTATTAGTGCTGACGTTACAGTTAATCCTGGTTATAACTCAAGTGATACTTCTAAAAGATCTCCATTATACAGATTATATGGTTTAAATGATGCGCTTAGTGACTGGACTTCTGCAAACAGAGCAAATGCTGGTGGTGCTTTCATTATCGATATTTTAAATGGAACTTTGAGCAATACTGACATTAATTCAACTGATGTAGTAGATCCTAGAAGAGCTAGAATGTTTGCTTCAATTCCTGTAACAACTCCTGCAACACCTGGACAAGGTACTTGGATTGGTAACGTACAAGGTCTTTTCCCAACTAATCCAATTTCAAGAATGGGAGGTTTTTACATTGGTCGTGTAGGAAATACTGGTGCAGAAGCAGATGAAAACGGAATGACAAGAGATGCATATTTAATGCAGGCTGCTGAAAGTAAATTTTTACAGGCAGAAGCTATGGAAAGAGGTTACTTAAGCGGAGATGCTCATGCAGCATTTACAGATGCTATTAAGGCTTCATTTAATTTCTACTCTAGACCTTTTGGTAAAGCTGTTGTTTCTACACTTGATGCCAATGCTTACATCGCTGCTACTGATGCTAAAAATGGATTAGGGTGGACAGGTTCTGGAACAAACAAGATTAATGCAATTATTACTCAAAAATATCTTGCATTAGCTCAATGGCATGGAATCGAATTATATATCGACCAACAAAGAACTGGGTATCCTGTAACACCTCTACCTGTAGGAGTTTTACAAACAACTCATCCAAACAGATTAATTTATCCAACATCTGAGTACTCATCAAATAGTGCAAACGTTCCAAACGTTTCAGGTGCAGAAATTTTTACTGTAAATGCAAAAACTCCTTACTACTTACAATAGTAGATAGTAAAAGTTAAAATAATGAAGCAGGCTGTTCAATGAACAGCCTGCTTTTTTTATATAAACAATATAACTATATTTGCTCCATGGAAAAAGAACATCAAATATTTGGCATTAGAGCCATTATAGAAGCAATACAAGCAGGTCAGGAAGTTGATAAAGTATTTATACAAAAAGAGATTTCCAGTGAATTAATGAAAGATTTAATGAAGGTAATGAAACGTGCCAACATTAATTTCTCTTATGTACCTGTTGAAAAATTAAATCGGTTAACTCCAAACAATCATCAGGGTGCGGTTGCTACAATTTCACCAATTGGATTTATCGATATAGAACACCTTGTAGAATCAACTATTGCTTCAGGTTCAAAACCCCTTTTTTTAATTTTAGATCAAATCTCTGACGCAAGAAATTTTGGTGCTATAATCAGAACTGCAGAATGTACTGGTGTAAATGGTATCATTGTCCAAAAAGCAGGTTCGGCACCAGTAAACGGTGACACTGTTAAAACTTCGGCAGGAGCGGTTTTTAATGTGCCTATTTGTAAAGTTGAACACATTAAAGATGCTATTTTCTACTTGCAGGGTTCTGGAATTAAAACGGTAGCCGCGACAGAAAAAACAGATCAAAATATATATGATTTATCATTAAATGAACCATTAGCTATTATAATGGGATCGGAAGATAGAGGAATAAACCCTTCTGTTCTAAAAATTGTTGATGAAAAAGCAAAACTACCAATGTTTGGATCTATAGGATCACTGAATGTGTCTGTTGCCTGCGGTGCCTTTTTATACGAAACTGTCCGCCAAAGAAGTTAAATGACACTAAGAATTAGGATTGACAATTAAATACAATATTTTATGTCTTTAAAACCTAATCATATCATTCTAAAAAACAATGTGTGCTCAATACTTGTAATACTACTATTTACAAGTATTAGCCACGGGCAAACTATACACTACAATCAATTTTGGGGAGAAGTTCAATTTAATAAAACCATAAATAAAAAATGGTCTACTGAACTAAATCTTGGCACTAGTTACAGCAGTACAGAATCATCTCCTCACATATTTGAACAAAACACTCAAAGATCTTTTCGCGGCTGGGGACATTACTATTTGAATTCGCGGTGGAAATTATCTTCTTTTATAGCTTACTACAATAATAAAGATGTTCCGGAAATTGGTCAATTTGAATCTCCAGAATGGAGGTTTGCTCTTCAGGGTATTTATTATTTTCATAAAACCGGATATACACTCAGCACAAGAATGAGAGCTGAACTTCGGCACATGAAAAACGAAGACGATACCTATGAAAACGTTATTCGATACCGGCATCAAATTAAATATATAAAACCAATAAACAGCAAGGTTCTTCGCAGTGGTGTAGTTTATGCTGTAGCTTCAGATGAAATATTTTTAAAATCAGGCACCAAAGTAACCGGGTTGAGTTTTTTTGACAGAAACAGATTAAATCTTGGAGCTGGATATTTATTTTCAGATGATATTCAGCTTGAGATAACGTACGCAAATGAATACCTGCCCAGAGATAACGGAAATCAAATCGTAAATGCAGGTTCACTAACTCTTACTTTCAACAATCTTTTTAAAAATTTGAGCAAAAAACTTTTACATCAAACTCCAACCGAAAATGACGAATAAGTTTTACTTCTCTTCTTTATTTAAAAAGCAGGCCAATTGTTTTACAATTTCGTCTTTATGAAGTTTAAAATTGTAATCACGAATAAACTCTGTACCTTTCATATTTATAGATGCCACAACAGCTTCAAACTTAGAAAAAGCCTCTACATCTTTTGAATCTATTAAATATAAAACCTGCATAACAGAATCATTTTTTATATACTGTGTATCATAATGAGTCAGCTTGTATGCATTTTTATCTGCAAGATATATAACCAAATCATCTGTGATTTTTTTTCCTATCTTTTTTTCTGGAAAAGGAATTGGCCGCAAAGCAACAAAATAACTTTCTTTATCTGTTATAATATTAATTTTCAGAGATTTCGATTTTGTTGTATAAAAAACCTCTGGATCTGAATAATACACCATTGAGCCATCTGCGAGTACTTTATTTTTTATCTCGCATTGTGCAAAAGATTTAGTATTAACTAAAATCAATAAAATCAAAACTGCAAAAAAAAGTGCTTTCATAATCAATAAATGAAATTGAAATGGTCTTTAACAAAATTAAGAATTTAATTAGACACTACTTAAATTTTAAACTTTATCTCCTGATTCTGATTTTGTTACAATATAATTCACAGAAATATTTGAATTAAAAAACGATTCTGTATTTTGAACTTCTTCTTCAACAACCTCAGTATTCACAAAATTACCATCTTCATCAAAATGTTTCATAAAAGGATCTCCCGACGGATCAAAATCAGGTTTTTGCCAATCATAAATTATTGGCTTTGCATATTCGGGGGTTTTGTAATATAAAGAAAGTCCAAATCCGGTAATAAATCCGGCCAAATGCCCTTCCCATGAAATTGTCTTATCTACATCTGGAAACACATACCAAATCATGCCGCCATAGAGAAGAATAACCGATAAGGAAAGCGCAACTAATCGATAATATTTAGTTTGAATTCCTTTAAAGAAAATAAAACTGACCAAAACATAAATCAGTCCACTCGCTCCAATATGAAAATTTTCGCGTCCTATAAGCCATGTTATTAGTCCAGAAAACAAAATTCCAAACACTATAACTGCAAATGACTGTTTTGGATAGAAAAATTGTAATGCAGCTAATAATACTAAAAGCGGAATAGAATTATTATATAAGTGCTCTAAATTTTCATGAATAAAAGGACTAAACAAAACGCCTTGCAATCCCGAAAAATCTCGAGGATAAATTCCGTTTTGGTAAAAATCGAAATCAAAACGAATCTGAATCCAATAAATTATCCATAACAAAAGCACAAAAAATACTGGAAGTCCAATAACGGCATTCGAAAATTTAAAGTAGTTATCATTCATATAGTTTCGGTTCTAATTTCCAGATAGAACATCAAAAAACTATCCAAACACAATCTACTGATATTTTGTCAGCCGCATGATTTTCTGTTAAATGTTTACAATTGAATTCGTATATCTTTTTGGAACCAATAAAATTAATTTTGAAAATAGTAATTTTACAAAATGGAAGCACCTTTAGCAGAGCGTATTCGCCCACGGAAACTAGAAGATTACATAAGTCAAAGTCATTTGGTAGGCCCTAATGGCTCTTTAACACAGCAAATTTCTAAAGGAATTATTCCTTCTTTAATTTTTTGGGGACCGCCGGGAACAGGAAAAACGACTCTGGCACAAATTATTGCACAGGAATCTAAACGTCCGTTTTACGAATTGAGCGCCATAAATTCCGGCGTTAAAGATATTAGAGATGTAATCGAAAAAGCCAAACAAAGCGGCGGACTTTTTACTGCCAAAAATCCTATTTTATTTATTGATGAGATTCATCGGTTCAGCAAATCGCAGCAAGATTCACTTTTAGCAGCTGTAGAAAAAGGCTGGATCACACTTATTGGAGCAACCACCGAAAACCCAAGTTTTGAGGTTATTCCCGCGTTATTATCCCGTAGTCAGGTCTATGTGCTAAATGCCTTTACAAAAGACGATTTAGAGGCTTTGCTGCATCGCGCCATTAAAATTGACAAAGAATTATCATCAAAAAATATAACACTAAAAGAAACAGAAGCTTTATTAAGACTTTCCGGAGGTGACGGAAGAAAATTACTGAATATTTTTGAGCTTGTAGTAAACGCATCATCAAGTGACGAAATAATAATAACCAACGATCGCGTTTTTGAGTTAGTGCAGCAAAACACCGTTTTATATGATAAAACTGGAGAACAACATTATGACATTGTTTCTGCTTTTATAAAATCAATACGAGGGAGTGATCCAAACGGAGCTGTTTATTGGCTTGCAAGAATGATTGAAGGCGGTGAAGATGTAAAATTTATAGCCAGAAGAATGCTTATTTTATCAAGTGAAGATATTGGAAACGCAAATCCAACAGCATTTATCATGGCAAACAATACTTTCCAGGCGGTTTCGACAATTGGTTACCCGGAAAGCCGAATCATTTTAAGTCAATGCGCTATTTACCTTGCAACATCACCAAAAAGCAATGCCTCTTATATGGCAATTGGAAACGCACAGCAGTTAGTAAAACAAACAGGCGATTTACCAGTTCCAATTCACTTAAGAAATGCTCCAACGAAACTTATGAAAGAGTTAGGTTATGGAGAAGAGTATAAATATTCGCATGATTATGCCAATAATTTTGCCGAACAGGAATTTTTACCCGAAGCTATAAAAGAAACGGTTCTTTACAATCCGGGAAGCAATTCCAGAGAGAACAGCAACCGCGAATTTTTAAAGAACCGCTGGAAAGATAAATACGGATATTAATCCGTATTTATTTTAGAATTTTACAGAAATTTTTTCTGAAACTAATTTATCGTTTTGATAATATTCAAAATACCATCCATTGTCTTTTGCATTTAAAGAACCTTGTACTGCATCTTTAATGGCAATAAAAGAATCTGGGCGTGAAGTTTTAAGAAGCTTCATTACAACTTTTGGTGTTTTATCAATTAATTGATATCCATTTTCCGTTGGCTGCGCGTACAACAAATTTGGATCTGAAACATCTACGGTAGGTATTACAGTAGCCGCAACTGGTGCAGTTGTTGGTAATGATTGCGAAGTAATTGTTTTACCATTATATTTATAATGCTGCCCAATAACAGATATAAAAGCATTATCTAAACTTTCTTTGTATGCTGCTTCATAATCTTTCTCCCTGCTTTTTCCTATTTCAGATGTATACACTACTTTTCCATAGCAATCTTTAAGCTCCACAAAAAGTTTAGTTACCAAAAAAGCATTATCTTTTTTCACATCGATGTAAAGAAGCTCACATCTGTCACCTAAACCTGCAGGTATTTCTTCATTTGCATAATAAGCTTTAAATCCAGCTCTAAGCAAATTAGATTTAGTAACTGTAGCCAATCTATACTGATTATCAGTTTTCATAAAATCATACTTTAGTGGAATTATTACAGCTTTATAATCGTTAATAGATTGCGAGAATCCAAGGACTGAACAAAGAAGCAAAGTCAATAAAACTTTTAGTTTCATAATTATAAATATTTTTTAAGTTCTAATAAATGATTAATTTGTTTATAGTTTTTAGGTGTTTCAATATTTCTTATATTAAAAAAAATAGCATCCATACCTGCATTTAAAGCTCCGTTGACATCGGCATCAAAATCATCGCCAATCATGATACTTTTTTCTTTTGATGAGTGAGCCAAATTGACAGCATAATCAAAGATAATACTATTTGGCTTTTTTACGCCTGCTAATTCAGAATTTGTAATTGTCGTAAAATAACCTCCAAGAGCTGCGTTATTAATTTTCTTATCCTGAACATGGGCAAAACCGTTTGTAATAATATGCAGTTTGTATTTGGGTTTTAAATAGTCTAAAACTTCAATTGCACCATCAAAAAGATAATTATTGTCTGTTAAAAATTCGATGTAATCATTTGAAATCTGATCAATGTTTTCGTCTGTCATCGAATAATTCAAAGCGTCAAAAGAAAGCTTTAATCTATTATAACGCAATTCCTGATGTGTAATTTGATCGTTTTGATACAACCTCCAGCATTCCTGATTTATTGGAAGATACTTTTCAATAAAATCCTCAATTTTAATTCCTCCGAAATTGTTTTTAAAAATACGATCAAAAGCCATTTGAGAGTTTTTATCAAAGTCCCATAATGTATGATCTAAATCAAAAAAAATGTCTGTAATATTAGTATTCATAGATTAAAAAATTCCTTCATCTACAAAACTATAATATTTTGTTTCAGTAATAATCAAATGATCTAAAATTTTAACATCTAAAACCTCTCCAGCAGTCTTAATTTTCTTCGTAATCTGTTTATCAGCATTACTAGGAGTTAAATTTCCAGAAGGATGATTATGACACAAAATCAAACCAGTAGCACCATTTTCTAATGCTAATTTAAAAACCAATCGCACATCTACAACTGTTCCGGCAATTCCACCTTTACTTAATTGTGATTTAGAAATTACTTTATTTGAATTATTAAGAAAAAGCACCCAAAATTCTTCATGAGGAAGTTCGCCAATAATAGGCTGCATAATATCAAAGGCATCTTTACTCGAAGTAATTTTTTTTAACTTCAATATATCTTCCGCCCTCTGTCTTCTTCCTAATTCTAATGCTGCAACGATTGAAACTGCTTTGGCCTCTCCTATTCCTTTAAATTTCATTAATTGCGAAATAGACATTTTCCCCAAAGAGTTTAAATTTTTAGCAGAAGCTAAAATCCGCTGGCTTAATGCAACAGCAGATTCATTACGACTTCCAGAACCAATTAAAATAGCCATTAATTCAGCATCACTAAGAGCATCTTTTCCCTTGAGAATTAATTTTTCACGAGGTTTGTCATCTTCAGACCAATCTTTTATCGCGAAATGTAATCCTTCCATATTCGAATTATTTAAGAAGCGAATATATGCAAAAAGAAGAAAAATCTTTCAAAATATCTAAATCATTTCCAAATTTGTTTAACTTTAAAAACTGAGTTATTTCAAATGAAAATTTTACGCATTTCTTTCCTCCTATTTCTTTTTATATCCTGCAGGCACAAGGAAATCACAAAAATTGTTTATTCAAATATACCATTGTGGGACATTATAAATATCAGAAATAAATCACAAAAAAAGCCGACTGTAAAACAGCCGGCAGATTATCTAATTTTCAAATTGACAAATTTTCTAATTAATCAAATCTTTTACTTCATCAAAATTCAAACCTCCGTAATTTCCTGAACTCATTAATAATAGTGCAGAATTATCAAGTTTTAAGTTGAATAAATACTCCTTAAACTCTGTTGGATTCGTATAAATAATTAAATCTTTTCTGTTAAATGCAGTTGCAATCTGCTCATAAGTTACTTCTTCAAGCTGTTTAATTTTTACAGCATCGGGCGAATAAAATACAACGGCAACATCAGCATATTCTAATGCTCCTTCGTATTCTTTTAAAAATTCGGCATTTAAACTACTGTAAGTATGCAATTCTAAACACGCCACCAAAGTTCTGTTTGGATATTGTTCTTTAACCGCTTTAGTCGTTGCGGCCACTTTACTTGGTGAATGCGCAAAATCTTTATATGCCACTTTCCCTTTTCCTTCGGCGATTTTTTCCAAACGTTTAGAAGCTCCTTTAAAGCTGGCTATTGCTTCGTAGAAATCCTCTTCGTCAAC
Source organism: Flavobacterium sp. HSC-32F16 (assembly GCF_024171645.1). GTDB lineage: Bacteria > Bacteroidota > Bacteroidia > Flavobacteriales > Flavobacteriaceae > Flavobacterium. Next base: position 138,133 of record NZ_JALKAC010000010.1, read on the forward strand.
ACCCATATTTTGGCAGATCCATTTTGCTCCGGCCAAATTATTTAAATTATGTGCTCCAAAAACTTCAATTGGCATATCCCCTTCCGGCGTTTTTAAAAGCGTTACTCCATCGGACACTGAATATTCTGGTGTACTGTAAGGTAATTTACGAATTGGATTTGTTGCTGCTTCAGAAACACGTTTTACTTCAGCATCATTTTCATTATAAACCAAAATACCTCCATTGGTAATTTTTTCAATAAAAATTTCAAACTGCTCTACATAATTCTCATAAGTTGGAAAAACATTGATGTGATCCCAGGCAATTCCGGAAATTAAAGCAATATTTGGCTGATATAAATGAAACTTCGGACGTCTGTCTATCGGCGAAGACAAATACTCATCTCCTTCCAAAACCACAAAATCGTTTTCTTCAGTCAAATGAACCATTGTATCAAAACCTTCTAACTGCGCTCCAACCATATAATCAACCGCAATATTATGATAATGCATTACATGCAAAATCATTGAAGTAATGGTAGTTTTTCCGTGAGAACCACCAATAACAACACGGGTTTTATTTTTAGACTGTTCGTATAAAAACTCTGGATATGAATAGATTTTCAATCCCAATTCCTGCGCTTTTAACAATTCCGGATTATCAGCTTTTGCATGCATTCCTAAAATAATGGCATCAATATCTGCCGTTATTTTCTCAGGAAACCAACCCAGTTCAGCAGGAAGAATTCCTTTTTTTTCTAATCTTGATTTTGAAGGTTCAAAAATAGCATCGTCACTTCCTGTAACCTGATATCCTTTATTATGTAATGCCAATGCAAGATTATGCATCGCGCTTCCGCCAATAGCGATGAAATGTGTTTTCATTTAAATTTCAATTTTTTATCCCGAAGCATCGGGACGAAATTCCATTTATTTCATGAAATTCATCTTTGAGATTTGATCTCTATGCTTCAAATTTTCGTTTTAATTCCTGTGCCTTTTTAGGGTCTTTTAATTTATTCAAATATAAATTATATAATTTTTGAAATGTAACTTTTGATTTACCAATTTCATTTGCTTTTATATAATTTTTTTCGGCCAATGTATATCTTTTAAAGTACTCCTCAATTCTTCCTCTTGACAAATAACCATCTACAGGCGAAAATTGCGCCAATTCATTCGAATATGAAATTGCCCTTAACTCACTCCCTCCCAAAATTCCGGGTAATTGCAAGTAAATTTCGATCAATGCCCATCTCGCCTGAACGTGTTTCGGATTCAGTACAATCGCTCTTTCAAAAGCTTCTTTCATATCATCAACCATTGTAAAAGCCTTAATTTTATTGACCTCCACAGCTCTCATCGCCAAACAGCCGCCATATTTAAAAAAATAATCGGCTTCGGTAGGTTTCAATTCTTTAAGCTTTTTGAAATATGCGGCTCCTTTTACCCATGATTTTTGATGTGCTGCTATCTCTCCTAAATAATTAAGGGTTTTAATATCTAAAGGTTTTGCTTTAAGAATCTCTTCAAAAACAATTTGCGCTTCATCATATTTTTTTGCGTGAAATAACTTTTCTCCTTTTTCAAAATTCGATTGTGACCATAGCAAAATGGGCATCAATATAAAAAAGAACAGGAGTTTTTTCATGTTTCAAAAATAAGGAAATATAAAATGTCACATTTGGTTTTGAGGATAAATTAGTAATTTGTACCAAAATTATTTTTTCGCATATCCCAACCATTTTATAAAAAAAGGCCTCTATATACTAAAAACTGCTTTATGAAAAATATATTATTTGTATTTACTTTGATTTCATCCACATTATTTGCCCAGCAAAATGACAAAAATTGGAAAAAAGTTTTGGCATTTGAAAACGAAGGCAAAATTAAATCTGCAAATGAATTAGTTGCAAAAATTTATAAAAAAGCAACCGTAAAAAAGGATGAAGTTGAAATGATAAAATGTTTTTTTTATCAGGCCAAATATTTACTGGTAATTGATGAAAATGCCAAAACAAAAATCCTCGACAATCTTAAAACCGATATTAATCGTGTTTCAATTCCATCAAAAGCCATATTGACATTGATTTATGCAAAATGCCTCAATCATTATTCAAATTATGACGAATACGCAGTTGTCGTAGACAGCGCTGCAACTGTTGTTGACGAAGCTTCTTTAATTGATGAAGCTGCCGCGACAATTGACACAGCAGCAATTGATGGAATTGCGCATCAGGATTCTTCAATTTATTTAACACCCGAAAAAGAGATTATAGCACTTTACAATAAAACTTTAGAAAACGAAGGTGTACCAAAAAATACACCTTTAAACAATTACGCCGCTATTTTTGAGTTTTATTCGGATAAATTCAAAACTTCAACCTTGTATGATTATGTATTAGATGAAAATATAGCTTTTTATAAAGAAAAAATCAAAAGCTGGAACATTACCTATTCTGATTTCTTTGTGCATTCTGATGAATTGTTAGGCAGTTCTAACTCTTTTACCACACTTAATCTGGATTTTGTAAAGGATGAATATATAAAGAAAACGTTGGAGTTATACCAGAAAAAAGAAAAAGACAATCCCTCATTGGAAAATCAATTTGAGCGTGTAAAATTCTGCAATAGCGTACTAATTCATTCTGATGAAGCTTTTAGCCAATATGTAGACAAAACCGAAAAAATAGCTAAAGATGAAAATCTGCTCCAAAAAATAAAACTTGAAAAAGCAGAACTTTTAGCAAACAAAGCTTCGAAAGAATTTTATCCGAATAATAATATTGAAGCACTCAAAATACTTGATGAGATTATTCAAATCAATAAAAAATCAAATACGGCGAATTTAGCTTTATATAGAAAGAGAGAACTTACTGCTAAATCAGTATCAATTCAACTTGAAAAGTATATTTACGATAATGAAAATACAAGAGCATATATAAGTTATAAAAATCTGAATAGGCTGAAAGTTTCTTATTATAAAATCAATTTATCGCAGGTAAAGAAATTTCAAAAACAATCTGAAACAGCAAGAGACAGCTTGTATAAGTCAACAATAAAAAATCAAACGCCTATAATTTCAGAGGACTATGATCTAAAAAATAAGAACGATTATTTTGAATACAATACCGAACTATTACTTCCTAAATTAACCATTGGAAATTATTTAGTATATTTTGAAAGTGATTCTGACACTAAAAATCAGAGAGCTTTTGCTTATGAAGTGATTACTGTTTCAAATATTTCTGTTTTGGCAACGAGACAAGATAAAATCGAAAATTATCAGGTTTTAGATAGAAAAACAGGCAAACCTCTTGAAAATGTAACGGTAAAATTTTCTACTTCTACTGCCAAAACTGACTCAAAAGGCATCGCATCATTAAAACTGAAAAACGAAAGTTATAATTATGAACCTGTTGAATTTTCGATAGGAAATGATAGTATCTTAATTCACAAAAACTACCTGAGATATATTTCTGATTATAACTTGTCTGAAAATGAAAGAGCAAATGCTAAAATCGAATTTTACTTAGACAGAGCAATATACAGACCGGGACAAACCGTATATTTTAAAGGTATTGCCATTCAAAAAAGCAAAAACAAAAACAGTGTAGTGCCGAACACAACTTTTAAGGTTGTTGTAAACGATGTTAATTATCAAAAAATAAATGAATTTGAATTAACCACAAATGAATTTGGTTCGTTTTCCGGTGAATTTATTCTGCCAAAAAATGGTTTGACAGGTAATTTCCATATTGGAATAGAAAGACCTGATGAATATGAAAAAAAGGAAAATGCATTTAAATTTTGGAACAATGTTAACTTTAATAATTCTACCATTTATTTTAGTGTTGAAGAATACAAACGTCCAAAATTTGAAGTTACTTTTGATGCAAAAAAAGAAAGCTTTAAACTTAACGAATCTGTTAAAATAAAAGGAACAGCAACTGCTTTTGCCGGAAGTAATATTTCTGACGCCGTTGTTAAATACACCGTAAACCGATACACAACGTATTTTAGAAATTATTACGGACACAGAGACAATGAAACTTTAGCTGTTGGAGAAACAAAAACCGATGCTTCAGGAAAATTCACGATTGACTTTACTGCTTCACCTTCAAACAATAATACTAAAGAACAAAGACCCATTTTTAATTATGAAATTAATGTTTCAGTTACAGATATAAATGGCGAAACACATTCGGCAGTAACAACAGTAAAAGTGGGCTATCATGACTTAATTATCGACGCACTTATTCCAAATACTATTGAAACAAAAGACAAAAACGAAATTATTCTAACCAGCACAAACTTAAATGGAGAATTTCTGGCTGCCAAAGGCGAAATCAAATTGTATTTTGTGAGTCCGTTTCCAAATAAATTCAAGCCAAGAATCTTTAACAGACCAGAAATTGAAACTATTTCAGCTAAAGAATTTGAGCGTTTATTTCCGTATGAAATCAATGACAATCCATTTGCAGAGAAATCACCGGAAGTTTTATTGTTTTCAAAGAAAGTAGACACACAGAAAGATAAAAAAATCATTCTTGATTTCATTTCAAACTATAAATCCGGAAATTATAAAGTTGTATTTTCTGCCAAAGACAGTTTCCAAAATGCAATTGAAACCACAACAAACTTCAGCATCAAACAAAGCAAGGATAAATTCCATTCAGACCGCTTATTTTCGGCAGAGCAAATCAATGATGATCCTAAAAAAGATGGTTTTGTACTGGTGAAATTGTCGTCGGTAATTCCTGAACTTTATATTACTGCAAATGGAAACTATCAAAATAAAGTATATTTTGAAGATACATTTCATTTGCAAAATCATGAAGTTGTAATTAAAATTCCGTTGAAAAACGAATTTGAAAAACAGATAAAAATAGGATTTGAAAGCATTTTCGATAATGCCAGTTTTACTGATGCCATAACTGTCGATCTTAAAACCCAAGAACCAAAACTAGAATGGATAGTTGAAACTTTTAGAAATAAAGTACAACCCGGAAGCGCCGAAACCTGGTCGTTTAAATTAAATGGCATAGCTGCAAAAATCGAAGCCGAAGTTTTAGCTTCTATGTACGACAGTTCATTAGACCAATTCACTAAAAAAGACTGGGATATTTTGAAACTTGATACTAACTATTATAATTCAGCTGCGACAAGATCTGTATTAGGTTTTGACATGGCGTATTTATCATTAGAAAACTTAAATGAAATATTCCCTCAAATTGATTTTTATTTTGATGACATCAAACTAAACTGGTTTGGCTTTGACTTTTACAACAGCCGATTTGGTACTGCTCATTCGTCCATAACAATCGCTGAACTAAAAGACAAAAAAGTGGGAGTTGAAACTGATGCTGTTTTAGCAGCAGGCGCACCCCTCGCCGCACCATCTGTTATGAAAGAAGAAAGTATCGAAGGCAGTTTTAAAGCAAGTAAAAAAGCGCCCGGAATACGAATTAGAGGAAATGGCAATATTTCAGGAAATGAACCCATATATATTGTGGATGGCGAAACTGTAACCGATATTAAAAGTATCAACCCGAAAGAGATTCTTTCAATGGAGACATTAGATCCGGAAAAAGCAACTGCACTCTACGGAAGCAGAGCTGCAAACGGTGCAATCATTATTACAACTAAAAAAGCCCTTGAAGCCTTAACTCAGGTAAAAGCGAGAAAAAATCTATCTGAAACTGCTTTCTTTTTACCCAATTTAAAAACAGATTCCAAAGGAAAAGTAAGTTTTAATTTTACATCGCCTGAAGCTTTAACCGCTTGGAAATTCCGTTTATTGGCACATAATAAAGATGCTGTTTCGGGATATTTAGAGAAAAGTGTTATAACACAAAAAGAAATAATGGTCGTTCCTAACTTCCCTCGCTTTTTTAGAGAAAAAGATGAAATTGTGATCAATGCCAAAATTTCAAATATTACGGATCTGGCCAAAACAGGAATTGCTTCTTTACAATTTTTTGATGCAGTCACGATGGAGCCAATTGATGCTAAAATGTTAAACACAAAAAACATTCGAAATTTCACCATTCCATCACATGGTAATACTTCGGTAAGCTGGACAATTACAATTCCTGAAGGTTTACAGGGCGTTCAATATAAAATTATAGCAAAAGCCGGTAATTTTTCAGACGGTGAAGAAAACATCCTTCCTGTCTTAACCAATAATATGCTGGTAACAGAAAGTATTCCGGTATGGGTTCGCGAAAATGCTGCTAAAGAATATACTTTTGAAAACTTAAAAAACAATAATTCTACAACTTTAAAAAATCATCAGTTTACTTTTGAATATACATCTAACCCAACGTGGCTGGCGATTCAATCCTTGCCTTATTTAATGGAATATGAACACGAATGTGCTGAACAGACTTTTGCGCGTTATTATGCCAATTCTTTAGCCTCAGAAATTATTTACGGCAATCCTAAAATTGCAGCTGTTTTTGAAGAATGGAGAAAAAGCGGAAAACCTGTTTCTAAACTGGAAGAAAATGAAGAACTAAAATCTTTAATTCTGGCCGAAACTCCTTGGCTGAATGATGCGCAAAGCGAAGATCAAAAGAAAAAAAACCTGTCTCTTTTGTTTGATTTGGAGAAAATGAAAACTTCTTTAGAAAGTGCTTTTGAAAAATTAAAACAAAAACAAAATACTTCAGGAGCATTTTCATGGTTTGAAGGCGGTTATGAAAATGAATATATTACCAGACATATTTTAGCCGGTTTAGGACATTTAAATAAACTTACAAAAACGGCTGAAAACAAAGCTGATGAAATTGCTAAAAACGGAATTCCGTTTCTAGACACAAAATTTATAGAATACCACAAAACAAGAACTAAAAATTTAAAAGAAATTAATAAGTTAATCTGGATCAACCCGTATTCAGATCTTCATTATTTGTATACCAGAAGTTTCTATTTAGAAAAATATCCACAGTCTGATACTTTGAAAAAAACGATCCAATTGTATCTGGATAAAGCTAAAAAAGACTGGCTCAATTATTCTATTTACGAAAAAGGATTAGCAGCAATAACTCTAAACCGATTTGGTGAAAAAGAAACCGCTAAAAAAATCATAGAAAGTCTAAAAGAAACTTCATCAAACAATGAAGATTGGGGAATGTACTGGATTGCGAATAAATCCGGCTGGTATTGGTATCAGGCACCTATAGAAACTCAGGCTTTATTAATTGAGGCTTTCGCCGAAGTTACTAACGACACCAAATCTGTTGATGCAATGAAAGTATGGTTATTAAAAAACAAACAGACCAAAAACTGGCCAACTACTAAATCTACAACCGAAGCCGTTTATGCTTTATTAATGCAGGGTACAGATTGGCTTTCAGTAAAAGACAATACGATAATAAAATTGGGAGATGAAAAAATCATGACCAAAAAACTGGCAGAAAACCAAAAAGAAGCCGAAACGGGTTATATCAAATTAAACTGGAAAGCCGAAGAAGTGAAAAAAGAAATGGCATCAATCAGCATTCAAAACAAATCGAAGGTTCCCGGATTTGGAGGTGTTTACTGGCAGTATTTTGAAGATTTAGATAAAATTAAAAATAACTCTGGTGCGGTTTTATCAGTTTCAAAAGAATTGTACATAAAGAAAAGCTCTTTAAAAGGAGATCAGCTTCATAAAATTACTTCTAAAGATCCTTTAAAAACAGGCGATCTAGTTACAGTTCGTTTGATAATTACAGCAAAAGAAGATTCAGAATATGTTCATTTAAAAGATATGCGTGCTTCTTCTTTTGAGCCTGTAAATGTACTTTCAGAATATCAATACAAAAATCGTCTGGGTTATTATATGAGTACCAAAGACGCGGCAACACATTTCTTTTTTGATCAAATTAATAAAGGAACTTATGTTTTAGAATATGACATTCGAGTAAACAACAGCGGTGAATTCTCAAACGGAATTACCACAATTCAAAGCATGTATGCTCCGGAGTTTGCAAGTCATACCAAAGGTATTCGGGTTAAGGTTGAATAAAATCAAAGCACAAACAACCTAACACTTTTAAAACCTGTTAGGTTTACTTGATAATAAAACTGAGTCTAAACTCATATTTTAAAAAACAAAAAAGCCCGATAGATTTCAGAAATCTATCGGGCTGAATTTTATAATAAATCGAGATTATTTAGCAATCGTCAATTCATCAATAATATTTTTAGCTCCAGCGTATTTATCGATGATCCAAAGTACATAACGAATATCAACGTTGATAGTTCTTTGTAATTTAGAATCGAAAATAACGTCTCCAGCCATAGCTTCGATGTTACCGTCAAAAGCAATACCAATTAATTCACCTTTTCCGTTAAGAACCGGAGAACCTGAGTTTCCACCCGTAATATCATTATCCGTTAAAAAGTTTACCGGCATATATCCTGCTTTATCAGCATATTGTCCAAAATCTTTTTTCTTGTTTAATTCTAATAAACGTGCTGGTAAATCAAATTCCTGATCTCCTGCCTTATACTTTTTCACCATGCTTTCCATAGTAGTATAATTGTTGATAGCAGCATCGTTACGAGGATCTGCAGGTAAAGCGCGAACTTTTCCGTAAGTTAACCTTAAAGTTGAGTTAGCATCTGGATATTTAATTGCATTTAATTTTGACTCTCTTAAACCTTCAACCAATTCGCGGTAAGCAGTTGCAAAACCATCATCAGCTTTTGCCTGATCATCTGTTTTAGAACGGTATTTTGTCAATAAATCATTAGAAATAATGTACAATGGATCATGTACAATTGCTAATGGTTTTGGATTAGCCATGAATGCTTGTATTTTTTCTTTAGATGAAAAATAACTCATTTCAGCTCCTTTAGTAACATCTGATGTAAAATCACCATTGTTAGCTGCTTTCATAGCTGCAATTTGGGTTGCTAAACCATACTCAGAAGCTTTAGAAGCATATAAATTTAATTGTGCAATTAAAACATCTTTTTCTAACGGCTCATAAAACTCACCGTAGATGTTTTCGATCATGGCATTAATTTTAGGAAGCATTTCTGCTTTTTTTGCATCATTTTCGTTAAAGTAAGCGATTAATGCATTTCCTAAATTTGCTGGTCCTGTTGCGTAACTTGAAGTACGTAAAAGCTGCGTTAAGTAATTATCGTGACGTGCTTTTAAGTTTGTTTCTCTATAGTAATCGTTAATAGTTGGAATTACGTTTTCGTATTTCTCTTTATTTGCAGGTTTACTTGCCCACTCGTAAAATTTATCTTCTTGTTCTGCTTTTGCATCTACTGTTCCTGCTTTTGTTAAAGCATCGATCATACCTTGACGGTTTTTCCAGTAGTTTGCTGTCGAAGCATATTTAGATGCGTATTGTAAACGAACAGTTGCATCTTTATCCATATACTTTTTCATTACATCCATTCCGGTTTTTGCACCTTCAACCCATGCAGGATAAGCAAATTTGATGTTTTGCTCAATTCCTCCTGCCGGCATCCAGCGGTTTGTTCTACCCGGATATCCTAAGATCATTGCAAAATCATTTTCTTTTACACCTTTAATACTTACTGGCAAATAATGTTTTGGTTTCAAAGGCACATTGTCTTTAGAATAAGCCGCAGGATTTCCGTCTTTGTCAGCATAAACTCTAAACATTGAGAAATCTCCTGTTTGACGTGGCCATTCCCAGTTATCAGTGTCTCCTCCAAATTTACCAACGCTTTCTGGCGGTGTTCCCACTAAACGAACGTCTGTATAATCTTGGTAAACGAAATAGTAATATTCATTTCCTTGAAAGAAAGGACGAACAGAAACTGTATATTTTCCGTTTTCGCTATTTTCTTTTTCGATCAAGCTGATTTCCTGCTGAATAACTTTGTTTCTTTCCGTTTCAGTCATTTGATCATTTACTTTTGACAAAATTCTTTTAGAAACATCATCCATACGAACAAAGAAACGAACGTATAAAGATTTTGGTTTCATTTCGGCACTTTTTTGTTTTGCCCAAAAACCATCTTTTAAATAATTTTGCTCTGCTGTAGAAAGCTCAGCAATAGCATTATAACCACAGTGGTGGTTTGTTAAAACCAATCCTTCTTTTGAAACGATTTCAGCTGTACATCCTCCGTTGAATTGTACAATTGCATCTTTCAAACTATGGTGATTAATACTGTAAATTTCTTCGGCTGTTAATTGTAAGCCCATTTTTTCCATATCTCTATGGTTCAATCTTTCGATAAACATCAAAAACCACATACCTTCATCAGCTCTCACCGGGAAAGCCATAAGACACATAGTCAAGAATAAAATTACTTTTTTCATGTTATTTTGTTTAAGTTCTGCGAATATAACTCATTTTAGAAGAGAAAATAAACATTAAAGCAAAAAACAAAAGATATTAAATAGATAATTTGCTGATTTTGCGAAATTCACAATTTAACTAAGATTAAAATAAGTTACCGAAACTTCACAATAAATTATATAAAAACTATTAAAAAACTACTTTAAAAGTATTTTGCTAACATAAATATTGCCTAATTTATAAAAATAAACCTTCATTATAAATTTCATAACATAATCCATTTCTTACAATTTATTTATTCTAAATTTGCCCTTTTGAATAAATAAAACTAAAAAAATGAAAAAATTATTAGCTGCAGTTGTACTTTTTATTACAACTGTTGGAACTGCTCAAAAAAACTCAATCTTATTAGGTGGAAATGTTGGATTCACTTCAGAGAAAATTGGTGAATCTAAATTGGACAATTTTGAATTTTCTCCATTAGTGGGATATCAATTTGCAGATCATTGGACAGCGGGAGTTCAAGGCTCAATCAAAAACACCAAAACAGCTTCGTTAGACAAAACTGAAAAATACAAAATTGGAGGTTTTGTACGTTATTCAACCCCGCTCTATGAAATGTTCTCATTTTACGCAGATTTGGGGGCCGGATATCAAAACACTTCATTAAATAACGCAAAAGGAATATATGCGGGTTTTGATCCAGGTTTATTTATTAATATGAAAAATGGTTTTGGTTTAAATTTTTCTATTGGCGGTATAAACTATGATAATCTGGACGGCAAAAATGACCCAAGGCAACAACGTTTAGGTTTTGATTTTGGAAAAACCTTAAACATTGGTATTTCTAAAAACTTTGGATTATAATTATTTTTAGGATTTCAGTTAAAAAGTAAAATCCTTATACTTTTTGTTTTTTCGCGCAAAAAGTAAAAAACCCGACAATAACAAATTGTCGGGTTTTATATTTTTATAAAAATAATTTTACTCGTTAAGCATTTTCCAAAGTCTATCCTTTAAATCTGTTAAACCTTGCTGTGCAACAGACGAAATAAACATATAAGGAACATCTTTAAAAGAAACGTCTAATTCCGCTTTTAATTCCGCTTTAAGTTCGTCGTCCAGCATATCACATTTAGAGATAACTAAAAGACGTTCTTTGTCTAGCATTTCAGGATTGTATTTTGTTAATTCATTAACCAAAATATCATATTCTGCTCTAATATCGGGCGTATCAACCGGAACTAAAAACAATAAAGTCGAATTACGTTCAATATGGCGAAGGAAATAATGTCCTAAACCTTTCCCTTCTGCTGCGCCTTCAATAATTCCCGGAATATCAGCAATTACAAAAGATTGATAATCTCTGTAAGCTACAATTCCTAAATTTGGTTTTAGCGTAGTAAACGGATAATCTGCAATTTTTGGTTTTGCGGAAGTTAATACAGAAAGCAAAGTAGATTTTCCTGCATTAGGAAAACCAACCAATCCAACATCTGCCAGAACTTTAAGTTCAAGAATAACATCTATTTCTAAACCAGGTAAACCAGGCTGTGCATAACGCGGTGTTTGGTTTGTAGAACTTCTAAAATGCCAGTTCCCTAAACCTCCCTTTCCTCCTTTTGCAATTATTCTTTTTTCACCGTCTTCTGTAATTTCAAAAAGTACTTCGCCGGTTTCTTTGTCTTTTACAACAGTTCCAAGAGGCACTTCAATAAATTTATCATCTCCATCTGCTCCTGTGCTTCGGTCACCTCCACCGTCTCCACCATGTCCGGCTTTTATATGGCGCGCAAACTTTAAATGAAATAATGTCCAGAGTCCTTTATTCCCAACTAAATATACATGTCCTCCTCGACCACCATCACCACCGTCTGGACCGCCTTTTTCTATAAATTTCTCTCTATGTAAATGCGTAGATCCTTTTCCTCCCTTTCCGGAAGAAACATATATCTTAACGTAATCTACAAAATTTCCTTCTGTCATTTTTGTTTGTTTATGTGTAGTTTCAGTTTTCAGGTTTAATGTTCCAAGTTGCGTAACGCAATAAACCTGAAACTTTAAACTTGAAACTTGAAACAAATTCTCTCTACTCTTTAAGTGCTTTTACAAGTACCTTATCAATCTTTACGCCATCCATGTCAACAACTTCCAGGACGAATTTTTGCCAAACCAGTTTTTCCCCTTCTTTTGGAATATGCGAAAGCTCGGTCATAATCATTCCGCTTACAGTGTTTACTTCGTAATCGTTTGTTAGTTCATCTAATTCAAAATACGTTAAGAAATCGTGTAATGAATAATGTCCATCAACCAGCCATGATCCGTCTTCTCTTTCTATAAGCTGAAATTCGTCTTTATAAAATTCAGATGCATCTCCAACTAAAGCTTCAAGGATGTCATTTAAAGTAATCATTCCCTGAAAAACTCCATATTCATCTGAAACTAATGCATAATGCACGCCGGTTTTCTTGAAATTTTCTAAAGCTTTATAGGCCGTAGTCTGTTCCATTAAATAAGGAGCATCTGTCATTATAGAAGCAAAATCAAAATTGTCATTTTCTATACTGGCAAATATATTTTTAAGTGTTACAACACCTACAATATCATCGTAATTTTCGTTGTAAACGGGATAAACCGCATGTAAATCCTGAACGACCAATTCTTTTATTTTAATTCTGTCCGCATTAAGTGGCAGCATGTCAACCGATTTACGGTGTGTCATAAGCGAACTTACTTTTCGGTCTCCAATATGGAAAACACGTTCCACGATATCCTGTTCGATTTCCTGAACTTCACCAACCTCTGTTCCTTCTTTGATGATGGCTTTAATTTCTTCTTCGGTAACTTTTCCGTCAGCAGTTGGTTTTATCTGAAAAATTTTCAATAAAAAATCTGTCGAAGAAGTTAACAGCCAAATAAATGGTGCCGTAATAATCGAAATAATTTTCATTGGCATTGCAACCATTTTTGCAATTGATTCCGGATAGTTTAATCCAATTCGTTTTGGAAGTAATTCTCCTAAAACTAAGGAGAAAAAAGTCAAAACGACAACTACAATTCCAACTGCAACTGAATGTGCATATGGTTTTAAAACTTCAAAACCTCTTACAAATGTTTCTACATCTACCGTGATTTTATCACCAGAATAAATACCTGTCAAAATTCCGATTAAGGTAATTCCGATTTGTACAGTTGATAAAAATTTGTTTGGAGAATTCGCCAGATCCAGCGCTGTTTTAGCACTTTTATTTCCTTTTTTTGCTGCTGTTTCCAGTCTATTTTTTCGTGCCGAAATCAATGCAATTTCTGACATCGAGAAAACTCCGTTTAATAGTATTAGAAAAAATATTATTAGTATTTCCAATGTTTAGTAGATTCGTTATTTGTTTGGTTCGTTGTATATTAGGGTAATCTTATTATTCTTTTTTTGCCCGATTCCCGATAATTATCGGGAGAGGAGCCCGCAGTAAAAAAACTAATTTTTCCTGCCAGAAAACAGTCGACTCCCGAAGCATCGGGATAAGCTCGTTTAATGGTTTGGAAAAATAGTTTTTTTAGTGAGGACTTGTAACGTACAGCTGGATCAGCTTCTACAAATTATCTATAACTGACGTTAAGCGCTCTGTAATTTCTTTTACTTCTCCTATACCGTCTACTGCATGAAACTTACCTTGTTCTTTGTAGTATCCGATTAGTGGAGCTGTCTTTTCATTGTATTCCTGATATCTTACACGAATTTTTTCTTCGTCCTGATCATCTGCTCTTCCGCTTGTTTTTCCTCTTTCAAGTAAACGTGCTACTAAAATTTCGTCATCAGCCTCTAAAGCAATTGTTGCGGTTACGCTTGAACCAATTGTTGGCAAAAATTTATCCAAAGCTTCAGCCTGATCTAAAGTTCTTGGATATCCGTCGAATAAAAATCCTGCAGTATCCGGATGTTTTTTTACTTCGTCAATTAACATTGCGGTTGTTACTTCGCACGGAACTAATTCTCCGTTGTCCATAAAAACTCTTGCTTTTTTACCTAGTTCAGTATCATTTTTTAAATTAAAACGGAAAATATCTCCTGTTGAAAGGTGCGTTAAATTGTATTTTTCTTTTAAAAATTCTGCCTGAGTTCCTTTTCCTGCTCCTGGCTTTCCAAATAAAACAATGTTAATCATAATACGTTTGAGTTGTGTGACTTCTTATTTTTTGAAGAAGTTTAAAATGAATATATAGTTGTGTTTTGTTTAATATTATTCTGCTAATTTGTATATTTCGGTCAGGTTTCGTCCAAGACCATCATAGTCTAATCCGTAACCCACAATAAATTTATTCGGGATTCTGATTCCGATATAATCTATTTTAATGTCTTTTTTATAGGCTTCCGGTTTAAAGAACAAAGTTGCCACTTTAAAGTGTTTTACATTTTGTGCTTTAAATAAATTTTTCAATTCTTCCAGCGTATTTCCTGTATCGATAATATCTTCGATTATTACAACAGTTCTGCCTGTTAAATCCTGATTGATTCCAATTAATTCTTTAACTGAATTTGTTGTTTCAGTTCCTTCATAAGAGGCCATTTTAATGAATGAAACCTCGCATGGGCTTTTATACTTTTTCAGGAAATCAGAAACCACCATAAAGGCCCCATTCAAAACTCCAATAAAAATTGGTGTATCATCTCCAAAATCATCTTCTACCTGAGCCACTAATTTAGTTAAAGCAAAATCAATTTCTTTAGCCGAAATAAACGGAACAAATTGTTTATCGTGAAGTTGTATCATTATTTTTAAATTTAAAATAATGGACAAAGATACAGAATTACAACCAAACTGTAAGTATCAAAAATACACTGTAAGTACATTTTTATGCATGAAGAGTATATTTAATTTTAACAATGTTAAATATCAGTTAATAATTACAAATTCTTTTAAGTCGCTATTTTTAAAATCACTAAATTGTTGTTGAAAAATCATTTAACTCCAAAATACCAATGAAGAAATCCTCACCATTATTTTCTATATCCTTATTAATTTTAATGACTGCCTGTAACGGGCAAGTTAAAAAAGAAGAAAAAGAAGCGCTGGCAAAACAGCCTGGAAATACCGTAAAAACTGCTGTTGGCGACATCACGCTTCCGCCTCCTTATGCTACTGAATCTAAAACGAACAACAGCAAAGTTATTGGATGGCCAAACGGAATTACTCCAAAAGCTCCGGAAGGTTTTACGGTTACGAAATTTGCCGATGGTTTTGAAAACCCGCGTTGGACTTATATCGCACCAAACGAAGATATTTTTGTTGTTGAAAGCGGTACTCGAGCCAGTAAAAACCAAATTACAGTTTTGCGCGATAAAGACAAAGACGGAAAATTTGAAACTCGTGAAGTTTTCATTAAGGACCTCAACAAACCTTTTGGAATGCTGGTTTTAAAAGACTTTTTCTATATTGCCAATACTGATGGTTTATACCGTTATCCTTATAAAAATAATCCGCTCAAACTGGAAACAAAAGGCGAAAAAATCCTTGAACTTCCTGCAGGTGGTTACAACAATCACTGGACACGAAATTTATTAGCGAGTCCTGATGGTTCTAAAATTTATGTTTCTGTTGGTTCCGGAAGTAATGTTGGCGAAAACGGAATGGATAAAGAAGTTCGCCGTGCGGCTATTTTAGAAATTAATCCTGATGGAACGGGCGAAAAAACTTTCGCATCAGGGCTTCGAAATCCTGTAGGAATGGATTGGAATCCTGTAAACAAAGAACTTTGGACGGCTGTAAATGAACGCGACGAATTGGGCGATGATCTGGTTCCGGATTATATTACGAGTGTAAAAAGAGATGGTTTTTATGGATGGCCTTATTCTTATTTTGGAAGTATTCCAGATCCAAGACTGAAAGGCGAACGTAAAGATTTAGTCGAAAAAGCAATTGTGCCTGATGTTCCGGTTGGTCCGCATACGGCTTCGCTTGGATTGGCTTTTTACACGAAAGATGCTTTCCCTGCGAAATATAAAAATGGTGCTTTCGTAGGACAGCACGGATCTTGGAACCGTTCTAAAATTTCAGGTTATAAAGTGCTGTTTGTTCCTTTTAAAGATGGAAAACCTTCGGGAAAACCGGAAGATTTTTTAACCGGTTTTATTTCTGATCAAAATAAAGCTGAAGTTTACGGGCGTCCGGTTGCAGTTACTGTTACAAAAGACGGATCGCTTTTAGTGAATGATGACAGCGGGAATACGATTTGGAAAATTTCAGCTAAAAAATAAATTCCATCCTTACAGCTCTGTCGGGACAAATTCTTTACAGATAATTGAAACACATAGAAACATAGATTTTTAGCTTAAAAAGAAGTTGTTGAATAAAAACCTGTTTTTACACATAGACTGCTATGTGAATCTAAAATAAGTGAAACGCCTTTTTTGCCTCAATCAATACTATGTTTCTACGTGTTTTAAAACTACGCCATTAATTCAGCCTTTTTATGATCTTAAAAAAATATTGTTTTTTTCTTTTTGTGTTTCTTGTTTTTCAAAACATTGAAGCGCAGAAAAAAGAAGGCAAAAGAATTGATTCTGTTAAAACAGAAAAACTGAAAGAAGTTATCATCAGTTCTCTTCATATTGATAACAATTTATTAAACACTCCGGCTTCGATTGGGATTCTTTCCAAAAAAGATTTGCTGCAAAATAACACGACTGATATTACAACGGTTATCAATACAATTCCGGGTGTTTTTATGCAGTCTTCTAATTTTACTACAACCCGAATTTCGATTCGCGGCATTGGTGCACGAACTACTTATGGAACGAATAAAATTCGAGCTTTTTACGGCAGTATCCCTTTGACTTCTGGAAACAGCGAAACGGTTATTGATGATATTGACCTTGAAAACCTCAACCAAATTGAAATTATTAAAGGACCGCTTTCGAGTGTTTATGGTGCAGGTTTGGGCGGTGCGATTTTAATTTCACCCCAACTTTCTAAAAACGGAAATCAAAGTGCGGGAATAAGTTCGGTTTTTGGCTCTTTTGGTTTATTAAAAAACAGCCTGAATTTTGGTTTAGATGAAAAATCAGGAAGTTTAAATATTAGTTATCATAATTTAAAAACCGACGGCTGGCGGGAAAACAGTGCATACAAACGTGAAGGAATTACACTTGCAGGTGAATTATTCAGAAAGAAAAACAGCAAACTGACTTACTTTTCAAATTATACGTATTTAAAAGCTTTTATTCCGAGTTCGATAAATAAAAATGCTTTTGAAAATAATCCAGAATCTGGCGCGCCAACTTGGGTCGCTTCAAAAGGATATAAAGAATACAAATCGACTTTAGGCGGATTGGCTTATGATTTTTCAATCAATGAAAATTTAAAAAATTCTACTTCGGTTTTCATCAATTATAAAGACAGCAACGAGCCGAGGCCTTTTGATATTTTACGCCAATATACTTTTGCAACGGGCGCAAGAACACAATTTTCTGGAAATTTTAAAATTGGAAAAATCAAAAATAACTTTATTACCGGAATTGAATATTTTACGGATGCATATAAAGGCAATACTTTCCAAAACCTGTATCAGCAAAATAATGGTTTGGGAAGTCTGCAAGGAAATCAGCTTACCGAAACGGGACAGAAAAGACATTTCTACAATATCTTTTCTCAATTACGAACTTTACTTTCGGAACAATTTGAAATTCAGGCTGGTTTGAATTACAATAAAACAAATTTCAGCCTTGATAATTATAACGAAACCTCAAAACAGAAATATAGTTATGATGGAATTTTTTCTCCGCAATTGTCTTTATTGTTTAAACCAAATTCACAGCAGACTTTATATTTTTCTGTAAGCCGAGGATTTTCTCTGCCTGCAACAGAAGAAACGCTTACAACTGAAGGAACAATTAATACGAGTATAAAACCTGAAAACGGTTATAATTTTGAAGTTGGCGGAAAATTCTACTTCTTCAATAAAAAGCTTTACACGGAAATTGCAATTTATAGAATGGAAATTAAAGATTTATTGGTCGCAAAACGAGTTGGCGATGATCAATATGTAGGTTTAAATGCCGGAAAAACATTTCATCAGGGAGCTGAAATCACTTTAAATCATAATTGGCAAATGAATCGTTTTCTTTCTCTAAATTCTTATTTGTCCGGATCTCTGGGGAATTATGAATTTAAAGATTTTGTGGACAGCGGTAATGATTATTCTGGTAACAAACTAACGGGAGTTGCGCCGCAAAAAATTAATATTGGTGTAACATTGAATACCAATTTTGGTGCTTATTTTAGTGCCGATTATCAATTTGTTGGTGAAATTCAGATGAACGATGCCAATACTGCTTATTCTGATTCATATACTATTCTTAATTTAAAAACGGGGTATCGATTTGAAATTTTACAAGGTTTAACCAGTCATTTTGCTGTTGGGGTAAACAATGTGACAAATGAGAAATATGCTTCGCTGATACTGCCCAATGCTGTGCCAACGGGAAACTCAGCTCCAAGATATTATTATCCTGGGCTTCCTGTAAATTATTACGGAACTGTATCCTTAAATTATTTATTTTAGATGTATGAAATCAAATCAAAACCAAAAAAAATGCTTTCTGAATTACAGGAAAAACTAGATTATGTAAGTGCTTATCGTGAAAACCGTTTAAAGTGCGCACAAGATGTTCTTGAAAATCCACATTTATTTAATGAATTGGTTTTAATTTGTTTTTCACCCGAAGACAAAAACAATCATAAAGCCTGCTGGATTTTAGAATTTGTATCGTATGAAGAACTAATCTGGCTGCAGCCTCATCTTGATTTTTTCTGTTCTAATTTAAAGGTTTTAAAAGATGAAAGTTCGCTTAGGCCAATTGCAAAAGTGGTACAGCTTTTAGTCAAATCGCATTATAAGAAAAACGAAAACAGCATTTTTTTATCTGAAGAAAATCTCCAGGATTGTATCGAAGCTAGTTTTGACTGGCTGATAAGCAATGTAAAAGTGGCTACAAAAGCGTATTCTATAAGAACTTTACATGTTCTTGGAAATCATTATGACTGGATTCATCCGGAACTTCAAATTATTTTGAATAAAGAGTATGGAGATCATTCTGCCGCCTACAAAGCTGTTGCGCGAGAGGTTTTGAAGAAAATAGAAAAGTAATAAAAATCAAAAGAGGGCATCTGTAGGTGATGCCCTCTTTTTACACTACTCATAAATAAAACTAAACTTCACTTTAGAAACTTTCTAGTTGGGGACTAAAATTTAAAGCGAAGAAAAAATTCGTTAGAGTTTTTAGAACTTGCCATTACTTTACCAGTGTTGGCTTCATAAGCATATCCAAAAGTTAAATGCTGACTAATTGTTATTGCTGCAATTCCTGCATAAGCATTATTGACTCTGTAACTTCCGCCAATTTCAAAAAACTCCTGAATTTGAAGCATTAAATTAAGATCTAAAGAAATAGGCGCACCATTTACATATCTCGCCATGAAAGATGGTTTCAAGAGTAATAAAGTGGTTGTTTCAAGATCAAAATTGTAACCACTGCTTAAATAAACGTGCGGTTTGTCTGTAGCAACAGCGGCGTATCCGTCTTTATCTTTTGCTCGTTCTGTATTTAATATTCTTGGCACAGAAAGCGAAACAAAATATTTATCATTTTTCAACAAAGCTCCTACTCCAACATTTGGATTAAATTGATTGATATTGGTTAAGGCTGGATCTGACTGCGGAATATAGGTTTCTAAACCCGATGTATTTACATTGTAGAAATTTCCTCCTGCTTTAATTCCCAAATATAAATCGGTAAGGGCACCAACCTGAAGTTTATACGAAAAATCAATTCCTAACTGGGTTTGTTTTTCGATAAAGGTTTTATCATATACCATAGAAATTCCTATTCCTATTTTTTCTCCAATTGGTGTTCCAAAAGATACGGCTTGTGTTTCTGGAGCATTTTCGATTCCTGTCCATTGTTTACGGAATGTAGTCGACAAAATAGTTTCTCTGTCTGCACCTGCATAAGCCGGATTTATAACGTTCATTTGGTAACGATACGCTGTTAAAATAGTTTCCTGCTGAGCAAAAAGCATACTACTAAAAAGTAGTAATGCTCCCGCCAATATATTTTTAATTATTTTCATTTCTAAAATTTTATTTTAATTACCTGTTAATGTAAATCCAGCCTTGCTTATCAATTGTTCCGTTTCCATCTAAATCTATTTGATAGAAATAAGAGCTCGCTGCAGGTAAAGTACTGGCATTTCCTTTCGCACGTCCATCCCAATCATTTTGGTAATTTCTGGCAGTAAATACCTCAGCTCCCCAACGGTTGAAAACACGAACTATAGAATTAGGATAATTTTCAATATTAGAAATAACCCAGGTATCATTAATACCATCACCGTTTGGAGTAAAAGCTTCGGAAATATTCATTTGATCTTTATCGCAGGCATCTCCAATTCCGTTATGATTGCGATCTTCCTGATATGGATTTGCCGTAATTGGGCAATTATCATTAACATCCAGAATTCCGTCATTGTCATCATCAGGGTCACAATTGTCTAAAACTCCGTCTTTATCATTATCTCCAAAGGTATTTCTAACCGTAACTGCAGCACTTACAGAAGAGGCATTACCATTTTTATCTGTAATTGTCAAAACAACCGTGTTAACTCCAACATTCGTACAATCAAAAGAGCTCTTACTAAGACTCATAGAAGCAATTCCGCAATTGTCAGAACTTCCGTTATTGATTTCGTTTGCTGTAATTGAAGCATTTCCGGCGTCGTCAAGATCAATTGTTATGTTTCGCGCTTGTGCCGTTGGAAGTACAACATCCTGAACGGTTACAATTGCAATTTCTGTTGCAATATTTCCGTTCACGTCAGTAACTTTAAGTGTTACTTCATTTTCACCAACGTTACTGCAGTTAAAAGTATTTGGAGAAACTGTTATTGCTGTAATTCCGCAATTATCTGAACTTCCGTTATCAATTTGAGCTGCAGTAATTGATGCCTTCCCTGAAGCATCAAGCTGAATTGTCAGATCCTGAGTTAATACAACAGGAGCAATTTTGTCCTGAACAGTAACTGTCGCTGTGCGAGAAGAAATATTTCCATGAATATCTGTTACTTTTAAAGTAACTGTATTCGCACCAACATTTGCACAAGTAAATGAAGTTTTATCTAATTCTATTTTGTCAATTCCACAATTATCAGATGAATTGTTGTTTACATCAGAAACCTGAATTACTGCATTTCCAGAAGCATCAAGTTGAGCTGTGAAATTTTTTGTAATTACAGTTGGCAGTATATTATCTATTACCGTTACAGTTTGAGTTACTGTTACAGCGGCATTTCCATTAGCATCGCTTACATTCCATGTGATTGTAGTAACCCCTGCAGGATAAACATCTGTTAGTAATTTTGCATCACTTCTTACTCCGCTTGGACTTCCAACTGTACAATTATCTGTTGCTGCTGCCGAAACTGTTACGTTTGCGCCACAAACTCCTGAATCTGTATTTACAGTTTGATCTCCGTTTGAAGCAATTACCGGAATTTCGTTATCTGTTACTGTTATAGTTTGAGTTACTGCTGTTGCAGCATTTCCATTAGCGTCGCTTACATTCCATGTGATTGTAGTAATTCCAACAGGGTAAACATCTGTCAGTAATTTTGCATCACTTCTCACTCCGCTTGGACTTCCAACTGTACAATTATCTGTTGCTGCTGCCGAAACTGTTACGCTTGCGCCACAAACTCCTGAATCTGTATTTACAGTTTTATTTCCGTTTGAAGCAATTACCGGAATTTCGTTATCTGCTACCGTTATAGTTTGAGTTACAGCCGTTGCAGCATTTCCATTAGCATCACTTACATTCCATGTGATTGTAGTAATTCCAACAGGATAAACATCTGTTAGTAATTTTGCATCACTTCTTACTCCGCTTGGACTTCCAACTGTACAATTATCTGTTGCTGCTGCCGAAACTGTTACGTTTGCGCCACAAACTCCTGAATCTGTATTTACAGTTTGATCTCCGTTTGAAGCAATTACCGGAATTTCGTTATCTGTTACCGTTATAGTTTGAGTTACTGCTGTTGCAGCATTTCCATTAGCGTCGCTTACATTCCAGGTTATTGTTGTATTTCCTACAGGGTAAACATCTGTTAGTAATTTTGCATCACTTCTTACTCCGCTTGGACTTCCAACTGTACAATTATCTGTTGCTGCTGCCGAAACTGTTACGTTTGCGCCACAAACTCCTGAATCTGTATTTACAGTTTGATCTCCGTTTGAGGTAATAACAGGAATTTGATTATCTGTTACTACAACATCAAATGATGAAGTTGAACTATTCCCGTTAACATCGGTAGCTC
This sequence comes from Flavobacterium sp. HSC-32F16, assembly GCF_024171645.1. Taxonomy (GTDB): domain Bacteria; phylum Bacteroidota; class Bacteroidia; order Flavobacteriales; family Flavobacteriaceae; genus Flavobacterium. The sequence continues at coordinate 160,763 of NZ_JALKAC010000010.1, forward strand.
TAAATGTGTTTGTTGTTTTCCCTAAAGGAAAAACGCTTCCACTTGGCAAACCTGCAATTTGAACAACAACAGGATTACTATCGCAATTATCTGTAGCTGCTATAACACTGTCTTCTATTTCAAATTCAACAGTTAGAGTTTGAGAGATTCCAAAACACGTCGCTGTTCCTGCACCTCCCCAGTTGCTGTTACCGCTGCCAATACAAGGCCGAACGACATAATCACCAGAATTACAGTCGCAAACATTTCCAGATAAAGAAGCATTTAACTCAATACCGCTGCCGCATTGCCCTGTCACCCAAGTTCTGCTTCCATTAACTACAGAGACAAAAGTACCTGTACGGAGTCCATTTGCAATTTGTAAAATTTTTGCCGGATCATTTATCGAAACTCCAATAGGATCTGAAGATCCTTTTATAGTTAGTTTTTTATAGCTTAAAGTTGGAAGTAATTGAGACAAAAATCCATTCCAATTACCACAACTTGACGAGGCTTGACCTTGAGTAAAAGATTCTGAAAAAACTATTTTAGTTGTTTCAGGATAATTAACCACTGCACCACATGATCCAGAGTCAGTCGTTTTTGTGATATTAGCCAAAGGGCTGAAAACAGGAGCCGTATTATCTATGGGAACAATCGTAAAGGATACTGTCATTGCAACACTATTTCCATCAGTTACAGTTACATTATAAGTTCCTTTTGTAAGATTAGATGCAGTTGAAGTGCTGCTGACATTTGGAGACCAGCTATAAGTAAAAGGTGCAGTACCACCAGTTATTGCAACAGAAAGCTTTCCTGTTGAATCAGTATTACATACAACATCAGCAGTTTGTGAAATAGAAGCGGTAAATAAATTTGTTATAACAACAGATCCATTTCCTGAATTAGCACCTGCAAGATTAACTTGATTCGTGCCAGAATTATAAGAACCGCCGCCACCGCCGCCAGTCCATGGATTATTAGAACTGGTTCCACCGCCTGAGTATCCGCCGCCGCCGCCGCCGTTACCACCATAATACCAACCGCTGCCGCCGCCGCCAAATCCTCCATGATTACTATCACCTCCATTACCTCCTATGCCTCCATTCAAAAATGATAAGCCATTTCCGGAACCTTCACCATTAGTAAGCAAACCGCCGCCGCCGCCGGCACCTCCGCCATTGGAACTACCGCCATTACCGTTAATGCCGCCAGCAACGTCATTATTTCCACTTGCTGTACCATTTGTTGTTATTACTGCGTTTAAACCATTTAATTGGCCGGCACCACATGACCCTACATTGGTGGTCGCGCCGCCGCCGCCTCCGGCAACAACTAAAGGACTATTTGCGCTATTTACAACAAATGAGCCGCCACCGCCGCCACCATCGCGGTTATTTGATAAACCGGTTTGACCAACAATAATTTTTATTACCTGACCCGCAGTTAAGGAAAAATTACCAGACATTTTGGCTCCTAATCCGCCAGTTTGTACACAATTAATATTCACATCCCCCCCTTGAGCACCTAAAGCTTCAATTTTATAAATACCCGTTACAGGCACGGTCCACTCTTGAATACCCTGAGTAGTAACTGTAACTGCCCCTGCAAGCGTTGTTGCAGTATATGCAGTTGTAACCTGTGCTTGCGTAGGTCCAGTTTTTCCTGATGCTCCAGCATTTGAAAATGTATAAACTGTTTGCGAAAAAGACACTAACGGAAATAGCAGTGCTAACATCGCAAGTATCATATATTTTTTTATTGACAAATTTTTCATAGAAATCTCTGACCAATAAGTTGTCTTTTTTTTCATTTAATTCTTTGGTTATTAATTAGTATTACATCATTGTAAACTATTGATAAACAGCAATACTTAATCCCTTCCAATTGTTAAAAACAATGGAATCTTTAGTTATCAAAAGATAAATTATGGACTAAAAGGAAAATTTAAAAACTGCCTAAAATAATAGTCTGCATTATTTAATATGCAAATTCGAAATACGGCGTTTTTTGAAAATTGCGAAAAACATTCGCGAAGTAAAGTAGTTTTGTCATCATATTGGCTGGTTTAAGATTACGAGCAAAATTATATCGAAATCTAAACGTCTAATAGCCCATTCGGACACATCGATAGTCCGAAACGACCAGCCTCGTTTCCCTAAAAATAATCGTCTATTAAAAACTAAAACAAAATACTAATAATCAATAAATTAAAACCTAAAAAAGTACAACTGCAATGTTAACTAAATCTTAAAATAAATTTAATTTTTACCTCAAATAATGGTAAAAAGAAAGAAATTTACATTGTTTATAACCTCATTTCTGAAGGCATTTTTCCAAAACGTTTTTTGAAATTTGCAGTAAACTTGCTAGAACTTCTATAACCTGTCGCCAAAGCAATGCTTTTGATCTGCATATCAGTATTCTGAATCATCTGCATGGCGAGAAGTAATTTTTTTTCTTTATGATATTGCATCATCGAAATGCCGTGAACAGATTTAAATGTCAATTTGAGTTTTGTTGGAGACATTCCAACTTTTGCAGCAATAAATTCTATTCCTAAAAATGAATTCGTAATCGTATCCAAAAGTAATTTTTCCGCTTTAGCAATTTTTCTGTAATCAGGAGTTTCAATTGGAGCATAATTTCCTTCCCGCTGATCCAGAAAAGCATTTTTAAAAAAAGTAGAAACCAGCTGAAATGTCTGTGTTTTTAAAATCGATTTGCTAAACAAATCTTTCTTATTTTCCTCTAAATTGATTAAAATTTCTCTAGATAATTCGACAGCATTTGGAACAATATTTTGATAAGTAATAAAACCGTTATCCGAATTAAGAAATTTTTTTATATGATTATCTTCCGATAAATTTTTGAAAGAAAAGTTACGTTCTGCCCATTCTTTATTAAAGGCATACAAATAAAATTCACATTCAGAACCTTTATAAAAGTATGCGCCAACGGGAGTTCCCGGTTTTTTAAATCCCCAATATTTACTCGAAAAAGGGGTTTTATCGGCAAAAGTATTCTGAAGTTTTACTTCACTGTCAAAAACCGAAAATGTAAGCGTATAATAATCACTTGGAAAATCTTCATCATAAATCGCTTTCAGCATTACATTTTTTTTGAACGTAATACTAGTTACAATAACCCAAAATCCTTCTTCAATTTCGCGATATCGCATTACTCCTTTTGAAAACGGATTATTTCTATAAACGGCCTGTTCTGCCTCAATATGTTGAACAGAAGGAGAATTGATAATACTTTTTACAATTACCTGAGGAGAATTAGACAAATAAGGCAGTTCAAAAAAACCATCCCTGTAAAAGTTAATATTCTCCTTTATGAATTTAATCCACTTTCCAATATTCATATAATGCTGACAAAATTTTAATTTTCTCTAAAAACCGATGGCAGTTCTCCAAATCTCTTTTTAAATGCGGCAGTAAATTTACTGGCACTTTCAAAACCAGTAATTACAGCGATAACCTGAATTTCTATTTCAGAATTTTGAAGCAGCTGTTTGGCAAGAAGCATATTTTTTTCTTTATGATATTGAAGCATCGAAAAACCAAAAACAGTTTTGAAATTGTTTTTTAATTTAGTTGCCGATGTATTAACCTCTTCTGCAATTTTTTCAATTCCTAAAAAATTCAAATGCAGATTGTGCAGAATCATCTTTTCGGCTTTAGCCACATTATAATAATCCAGATTGCTCAACGAAGTATTATCTTCTATACGGCTGTCTTCAAAAGAATTATTAAAAAATTCGGTGATTAATTTCATCGTATTTTTTCTCAATTTTTCTGTATTGAGTTCAATCTCATCTTCTGCCTCAAGAATTTTTGATAATTTGTTAGATATATTATGCGCTTTTGGAGCTATATCGAGCCAGGTATAAAATCCTTTTTGTGAATTAAAAAAACGCTCCAGAATTCCTTTTTTACAGAATTTATCAGATTTTATATTTCTTTCAACCCATTGTTTATTCATGGCAATGTTAAAAAACTTGCCTTTCGTTCCTTTATAAAAATAAGTAGCGACTTCGGTATCGGGTTTATAAAAAGTCCAGCAGGTACTTAGCAGGACTATATCTTCAGAATCTTTGACAGGAAATCGATATTCAAAAACCGAAAATGATAAAATATAATAGTCCTTTGTGTGGTCTTGCGTATAAACCGCTTTGGCCAGCATATTTTCTATTAATTCTAATTTTGTTTCCAAAATCCAAAAACCATCTTCTATCGTTCTATATCGCATAGTTCCATTCCAGAAAGCATTATCTGTAATAATAATCTGCTTTGAAGAGTCGTGCTTTATAATAGGAAGTTTGATCAGGCTGTCTAACATGACCTGAGGGGAATTTGATAAATAAGGTAATTCGAAAAAATCATCTTTCAGGAGAAAAAGAAATTTCTGAATATGTTTGGCCCAATTGTTTGTGGTCATGTACTTACAAAATCTGTAATAGTTGAAAATCAGGATCAAACCTAAGAAATTCAAGGTTATCAATCAAAATTTTAGAAACAGAATTTTAACATTTAACCTTTATTTTTTAATATTGAAAAAATCGCAAAAAATGGTAATTCAATTCACAATAAATTGGCATTTCTATTTTATCAAGTATCTTTGCAAAAACACAACACAAAATGAATTATTTTTCTTCTGATTTTAAATTAGGAATATTAGGCGGCGGACAATTGGGTAAAATGCTTTTGTCTGACACCAGAAAATTTGACATACAAACTTATGTTTTAGATCCAAGCGACGAAGCGCCTAGTAAAATTGCCTGCAATAAATTCTTCCAAGGCGATTTAATGGATTATGAAACGGTTTACAACTTCGGAAAACAAGTCGATGTTTTAACTTTTGAAATCGAATTGGTAAACCTTGAAGCTTTAACGAAATTAGAAAACGAAGGCGTAAAAGTATATCCGTCTCCTAAAACTTTAAAAGGAATTCAGAATAAAGGAACCCAAAAAGATTTTTATACCGAAAGTAATATTCCAACCGCAGCATATTTACGTTTTGAAAGTCCGACGCATTTGCAAAAATCAGTTGGAAATAATGAAATCACGATTCCGTTTGTTTGGAAATGCACCGAATTTGGTTACGACGGAAACGGCGTAAAGGTAATTCGCCAAATTTCTGACATGGACGATTTACCAAATGTAGAATGTATTGCAGAAACGATGGTTCCGTTCAAAAATGAATTGGCGGTAATCGTGGTAAGAAATCCATCTGGAGAAATTAAGACGTATCCGGTTGTAGAAATGGAATTTCATCCAGAAGCAAACCAAGTTGAATACGTAATCTGCCCAGCAAGAATCGATGAAAAAGTAGCCGAAAAAGCCAGAGCAATTGCATTAAACGTTTCAGAAAAATTCAATCACGTTGGACTTTTGGCTGTTGAAATGTTTCAAACCAACGAAGACGAGATTTTGGTAAACGAAGTTGCACCGCGTCCGCACAATTCTGGACATTATTCTATTGAAGCCAGTTATACTTCACAATTCGAAAATCATTTACGCGCTATTTTAGATCTTCCGTTAGGAAACACAGACAGTAAAGTTGCCGGAATTATGGTAAATTTAGTCGGTGCTGAAGGATTTTCCGGAGATGTAGTTTATCAAAACATAGAAACCATTTTAGGGTGGGATGGCGTTACGCCACATATTTACGGTAAAAAACAAACGCGTCCATTTAGAAAAATGGGACACGTGACAATCGTAAATGAAAACATGCAGGAAGCTAGGAGAATTGCACAAGAAGTTAAGAACACTATTAAAGTGATCAGTGTTCAGTAATTTTTAGTGTTCAGTCACAGTTTATAACTTAAAACAAAATAAACAGTTTTCAGTCTCGGTTTTCAGTCCCAACAAAACTTGAAACCTGAAACCTGAAACAAAAAAAACAAAAAAACACAATGAGCAAAGTAGCCATTATAATGGGAAGCATCTCAGACATGCCAGTTATGCAGGATGCAATCGATATATTAAAACAATTTAATGTAGAAGTTGAGGTAGATATCGTTTCGGCACACAGAACGCCGGAAAAATTATTCGATTTCAGTAAAAATGCACATACTCGCGGAATCTCGGTAATTATTGCCGGTGCGGGCGGTGCGGCACATTTACCTGGAATGGTGGCTTCAATGTCTCCGCTTCCAGTAATTGGAGTTCCTGTAAAATCAAGCAATTCAATTGATGGCTGGGATTCGGTATTATCGATTCTGCAAATGCCAGGCGGAGTTCCAGTTGCAACTGTAGCTTTAAACGGAGCAAAAAATGCAGGAATCTTAGCAGCACAAATCATCGGAAGCCACGATAAAAAAGTTTTGGACACAATTATTTCTTATAAAGAAGAATTAAAAGCGGCTGTAAATAAAGCCGCTGAAGGATTAAAAAAATAAGTTTCCCGATTCCTGCAAGGTTTTCAAAACCTTGTAGGTCTGATTATCGCAATCAAAATTAAATACTTCAAAAATACCTGCAAGGATTTCAAAACCTTGCAGGATAAAATTGCAAAGGCTTCCCTGTACGGAAGCCTTTTTTATTTATTTTTTTAAATTAAGTTACATCTTCCACTTCTTCCAAAACAGATTCAAATTCAGATTCGTTTATATCTTCTTTATTTATCCAATTTTCTGAAGTCACCAGATCGTAGTTTATATTGTCTTCAGTCTTCAATTCCCAAATAATACTTTCTGCTTCTGGAAATGGGATGTTTTGAGATATTTGATTTTCGAATAATCTTTTGATCAGATTTCTATCAGATAAACCATTATTCAATAATTTCAACACGTTTTCAGCTGTCAGTTTTTGTGCTTCTCCATCGGTTGGCGTCAGTGAAAAATGAACAATAGAAGCTTTTGCGTTTGGAAATTTTCCGTTATAGGCTTTAAAAAGCAATTGATTGACGTGAAATAAAGTGCCTTGCATGTGTATTTCCGGATATTCTTCGCAAACCTTATCAATTAACATATCGTTCGATATTTGATCTATTTGACCTTCGCTTAATTGATCTCCCAATTTATAGTGCAAAACTATTTGAGCCGCTTCATTGGGCTCATAATCTGAAATGGCCATTTCTAATAATTCCGGCAAACTACTTTTTTCAGCCGCTGCGCCATCGGGATAATTGAATTTTTCTAATAACGCAATAAAATCTTCGTCTGACCAATATCCTTCAATTTCATTAACCGTATCAATATTCTTTATTACAATTTGATAATTCATCATTTTTCTATTTTAATTATGATTCGCATTTTATAATGCAAATCTATTTTTTCAATTTACGCTTTTAAAAACGCCTAGACCAATAAATAACATATCTATAACACATTTTAAGAGGATTTTATGCTGAGAATCGGTTTTGTATAGATGATTAGGTTTTTATAAATTGCTATCTTTGAAATTCAAAAAATTGCCTTCTATTAATAAAAAATATAATATCATAATGAGTGTTTTACTTTCAAAATTTATAACCAAACATAATACCGCACCCTTTTCTCAAATTAAAATCGAAGATTATGTTCCTGCTTTCAACGAAGGAATTGCTTTGGCTAAAGCCGAAATTGATGCAATCGTAAATAATCCCGATGCACCGACTTTTGAAAACACTATTGTAGCGATGGATTTTTCGGGCGATATTTTAGATCGTCTTTCTAGTATTTTCTTCAATTTGAATTCGGCAGAAACGAATGACGAAATGCAGAAAATTGCTCAGGAAGTTTCGCCTTTACTTTCAGAATTTGGAAATGACATTCGTTTAAATGCTGATTTATTTGCAAAGGTAAAAGCGGTTTACGATCAAAAAGAAAGTTTAGGTTTAAATCCTGAACAAACGACTTTATTAGATAAAAAATACAAAAGCTTCTCCAGAAACGGAGCAAATTTGCCGGAAGACAAGAAAAACCAATTAAGAGAAATCGACAAAGAATTATCAAAATTGAGTTTGCAGTTTGGTGAAAATGTTTTGGCAGAAACCAATAATTTCGAATTGCATTTGACTGATGAAAAGGATTTATCCGGTTTGCCTGAAGGCACAATCGAAGCGGCAAGATTATTAGCCAAAAATCAGGAAAAAGAAGGCTGGATTTTCACTTTAGATCATCCAAGTTATGTTCCGTTTTTGACTTATGCTGACAATCGTGAATTGCGTAAAAAAATGGCGATTGCGTTCGGCGCAAAAGCATTTCAAAATAACGAATTTGACAATCAGGAAAATGTTTTAAAAATTGCTAAACTGCGTTTTGAAAGAGCTAATTTATTAGGCTACAAAACGCATGCACATTTTGTTCTGGAAGAAAGAATGGCAGAAAGTCCAGAGAAAGTTTTTTCTTTTTTAAATGATTTATTGGCAAAAGCAAAACCGGCTGCTCAAAAAGAGTTTGCAGAATTAACTGCTTTCGCGAAAGAACTAGACGGAATCGAAAAATTAGAAAAATGGGATGGCGCTTATTATTCTGAAAAATTAAAACAACAGCTTTTTAATTTAGACGATGAAAAGCTGAAACCTTATTTTCAATTAGAAAAAGTATTAGATGGCGCTTTTACAGTTGCCAAAAAATTATACGGTTTAACTTTTACCGAGGTTTTTGATATTGATAAATACCACGAAGAAGTTACGACTTATGAAGTTCGTGATACTGATAATAATTTGGTTTCGATTTTCTACGCTGATTTTTTCCCAAGAAAAGGAAAAAGAAACGGTGCATGGATGACTTCATTCAAATCGCAATATGTAAAAGACGGTGTAAACGAAAGACCGCACATTTCGAACGTTTGTAATTTTACAAAACCAACAGAAACAAAACCTTCGTTATTGACTTTTAATGAAGTTACGACTTTATTTCACGAATTCGGACACGGTTTACACGGAATGTTAGCCGATACGGTTTATCCAAGTTTATCAGGAACTTCTGTTTACTGGGATTTTGTGGAATTACCAAGTCAGATTATGGAAAACTGGTGTTACGAACCAGAAGCTTTGGCTTTATTCGCGAATCATTACGAAACGGGAGAAATTATTCCGATTGAATATGTACAGAAAATTAAAGAAAGTGCAAGTTTTCAGGAAGGTTTGGCAACATTGCGTCAGTTGAGTTTTGGATTGTTAGACATGGCTTGGCATGGACAAGATCCAACTTCTATTACCGATTTAAAAACTTTTGAAACTGAACAATTTGCCAACACACAATTATATCCAGACGTAAAAGAAAATGCAATGAGTACGGCTTTCTCTCATATTTTTCAAGGCGGCTATTCTTCTGGATATTACAGTTATAAATGGGCTGAAGTTCTAGATGCTGATGCTTTTGAATTTTTCCAAGAAAAAGGAATTTTCAACGAAGAAGTAGCGAAGAAATTCAAAGACAATGTTCTTTCTAAAGGAGGAACAGAACATCCTATGACTTTGTACAAACGTTTTAGAGGTCAAGAACCAAAACCGGAAGCTTTGTTGAAAAGAGCGGGATTACTTTAGACTTTTAGACTTCTTAGACTATTAGATATTTTGAAACCGAGGTAGAAATACATCGGTTTTTTTATTTGATTTTACTTAGAAGGAAATTTAGTTATCTTCGCATTTTTTAAATCTTAATCTTACAAAAAAATATCGTGAAAAAATATTTTAAAATAGCCCTTTATCTTGCAATTATAGGATTGATTGCTGTCGTTTCAGTAAATTACTATGTAAAATCTTCTACTAAGAAATACATTCATTATTCGATAAAAAAGTTCCCAAAAAATGATGTTGGAATTATTTTTGGTGCGGGAATCAACGGCAATCAGCCAAGTAAATATTTAAAAGATCGTCTGGACGCCGGAATTATGCTTTGGAAAGCAAAACGCATCAATAAGATTTTACTTTCTGGAGATAACGGCCGCGAAGAATATGATGAATTAACGGTAATGAAAAATTACTGCTTCAATCACGGCGTTGACACAACCAAAATATTTATTGATTATGCAGGCTTTGATACGTATTCAACCATGTATCGCGCAAAACATATTTTTAAGATTAAAAAAGCAACTTTAATTTCTCAGGAATATCATTTAAATCGTGCTATTTATATCGGACAAAAACTCGGAATTAAATCTGCAGGTTATTCTGCAAATAAAGGAGAATATTTAGGATATAATTATGTTTGCTTTAGAGAATATGGTTCGGTTTTCAAATCTTTTTTTGATGTTTTGAGAAATCGGGAACCTCGTTTTTTAGGTAGAGAAATTAATATTAATGGAGAATCTAATTATTCGAAAGAAGATAAACGATAAATAAAAGCCCGAAACATTTCTGTTTTGGGCTTTTATTTAAAAAATTAATGACAAAGAATAGAAATCTTACATCTTTAATCTTGTTTCTACTTCTAAATCTTTACTCTTTCTCTAAAACTCTCTTAGCCAATTTTCCAACAGTAAGTCCCTGTACTACAATTGAAAATAAAACTACTATATAAGTTACTTCAAGTAAAAGGTTTTTATATTCTCCTTCAGGCATAGAAAGTACTAAAGCAATAGAAACTCCGCCACGAATTCCGCCCCAAACCAAAACCATCAAGGAACCTTTGTTATAAGCAGATCGGATTCCGAAAAACTTGAATATATCGAAGAATTTCCAAGGCAGAACTATAGAAGTTAATCTTGAAAAAAGCACTATAAAAATAGTAACAAAACCTGTAACCAATTGTTTATTTAAATCGGGCAGCAACAATAGTTCAAAACCTATAAATAAGAATAAAATAGCATTTAAGATTTCATCAATAAGTTCCCAAAATTTACCTAAATAATCCTGGGTTACTTCACTCATCGCAACTTTTTTTCCGTAGTTTCCAATTATCAATCCGGCAACAACCATCGCCAGCGGACTAGAAACGTGTAAACTTTGAGCGATCAAGAATCCTCCCATTACAATAGAAAGCGTGATTAAAACTGAGACTTTATAATCGTCAATTTTCTTCATGACTTTTGATGCTGTAAATCCTAGAAAAGCTCCTAATAAAAGTCCGCCGATTCCTTCTTTTGCAAATAACCATGCAATAGAACTAAAACTCATATCAAATGTTGGATCGGTTGCCATTTTTAATACAACGGCAAACATTACTACCGCTACTCCATCATTAAACAAAGATTCACCCACAATTTTAGTTTCGATTCTTTTAGGAACTTTCGCTTCCTTTAAAACACCCAAAACAACAATTGGATCGGTTGGAGAAATTAAGGTTCCAAAAACCAAACAAAATATATAAGGGATTTTTATTCCTAAAAGTGGTGCTATATAAAAAAGCAAACCAGAAATGATTAGAGCAGACAATACTACACTTACTGTAGAATAAATCATAATGGGAACTTTTTGTTCTTTAAGATCAGACATGTTTACGTGTAAAGCGCCGGCGAACAAAAGAAAGTTCAACATTGCTCCCATTAGGATTTCATTGAAGTCAAATTCTTTTATTAAATCAAAAAAATGTTTTGTAGTTGCAGGAAAATAAGAATCTCCCAAAAGGCGAATCCCAACAGAAACGAGCATCGCAATAATCATGATTCCGATAGTTCCCGGAAGTTTTAAAAATCTTAAATTTAAATAGGCGAAGAAAGATGCCAATACAATAAGTATTGAAAAGGTGTAGTATAATTCCATAAATGTGATTTTTACAAAAATATCTTTCTCATTATTTAATCAAAAATTTCAGGGCTTGAATTAACATAAATTTATAATTCGTTAAACCGGCTTTAAAACTATTGTGGAGAACTAATTTTAATCAAATTATACTAATAATCAATTTGTTGAGTAAGATGTTTTAAATTATTAAAATTTTTCTTACCACACTTGTATATTTATTTATATTTGTTTCTTGAATATTTCACTTTCAATAAACCTTTATATGACCGAATTTTTCTCGACATCCCAAAAAAAAGCTTTAAACTTCATTTGGATATTATGTTTGTTAATTACTTTCTTTTACTGCAGTAATTATTTTATATCCTTTTATGGACCAGAAACCAATACTTACGACTATATATATAAAATACAAGGATGGTTATTGCATAGTTTAATTTTTGGCTGGTATTTCTATAGAAATAGTCTTGTAAAAAAAGCCGTTATAATTCAATTGCTTTTTATTCCTTATTATATTTTAAGAAAAGATCTATATCTAACTCTTGATTACTATTTAGACATCGACAATAGTTCTTATATTGATACTTTTGTACGTTTTTTTACTTTTACTATTCCAATAGTTTATTTTGCGATTTCATATTTCAAAAATGAAGTAAATTCAAAACCTCTTTCAAAACTTAAAGTATTTCTGCCCTATCTCTCTTTAGTGATTGTTATGTCTTTTATAATTGAAAGTGATGTTGATCAATTTTTCAGTTTCTTTACTTTTATTGGAGATTCTCCTTACATTCAAGATCTTATTGTTTGTTTTATATTTTTATTAATTGGTATAAAAACGGCATTGGTTCTGGCTGCCTTTTTTTATATTTCAAACCGAATTTATTCCCTAAAAAAAATCCTCAATCCTATAGAGGAGCATTCTATTTCAAGCAATTTTTTTAAATGGGGATTTGTAATCAGCTACACTATTTTATTAATGTCTATTGTAGATTTAGGAAGCAATTCTTTTAGGATCTCAATGTTTGCATTTAATGATATTGAGTTTAGCCAAGTTTTATTTTACTTCTCAAGTTTCTTTGTCCTTTTAGTAAGCGGGCGTTTTTTAGGAAACTTAATTCAATTTAGAAATTATTCACTCAAAAAATATCTTGGTGTAATCAATTCACTTTCTGTTCTGCCTGTGTTTAATCTTATTCCATTTTTGGTTTTGATAATCTCTAAAAAAAATCCAGATACAATTGAACATTACATAACTAAGCTAAAAACAAAAAGAAACATTCACTTGATCATTTACAGTATTTTTATTGTCTTACTTATTTGTTATAACTATTTTTCTAAAGAAACATCACTTAGAAATTCTAATGATTTTTATCAAATACCAATACAGATCATTACAATTATTTTATTATCCCGATTTAAGTTTACAACTAAAATAATTCCTTTTGCGCTAGTTGGTTTTACTTTCTATGAAGATATCAAGGAAATTCTTGATTTTACAAAAGGTTATTTATTTTTCATCGAGGATAAAATTTTCTCTTTCCTTTGGTTAGCAGTAATTTCTATAATTCTGATTTATTATCTTTTCTATTATATCCTCCACAAATCATTTTATACAGAGTATTTTCAATATAAAAATGAGTTGGAATTTGAAGAGCATATCAAACAATTTCAATAAAAAATGGCCGTCAATTGACAGCCATTTTTTATTTCTTTCTAATTATAATACTAGTACTGCTATTGTTTTTTTCAAAAAAATCCATTTCCGGTATATACAATTTAAAATCAAAATTATAATTTCCGTCCTTAGGAACTGTAAAAAAAGAGTTGTTCTTAATTTCAAATTCCCAATTCTTGACATATTCAATCGAATCTTTTTCAGTAGAAGAGCTATGAACAATTTCTTCAATTTTAGTTTTTGAATTTATCTCATGTTTCCCATTTGATACATAAGTACTATCATACTTAACGACCTTTCCGTCTAAACTAATACTGTATCTAATTTTATATTTTGCAAATGATGAATCTTTTCGTGTTGCAACTTTGTTCCAAAACGTAATTTTATCCCCTTTCTTTAAATTTATATCATTGATTGATGAAATTCCATTTTCAATTAACGGCGTCTCACCTACACTTTCTCCAATTGGATTACAGGAAGCTAAGACAAAAAGTAACAGAACCGTAATATTTTTTTTCATAATTATTTTTTATTGGATAAATCTAAAGTGTTGTTTTTTGAATAATAATTAAACATTTTCACATAAAAGTCTGTCGATTTTTCGTTTAGATCGTTATTACTTTTTAATATAAAAGATTTATTATTTTTATTGATTATCGAAAATACCATAAATTCTTTCGCATAATCTTCTCCATTATAGTATTGGCTGATGATTTCCACTAAATTTGAATTTTCTTTGGGAATTAATGTGCATTTTTTATCTGTATAGAGCAATTTACTTGCCCACTTTGCATTTTGTTGGGCCTCATGAGGCTTACCTTCTGCAAGATTATTTAAATATTGATAAAACTGAGCTTCTTTATCTTGGTTTATTCTATATAATTTAATCATTGAATAATCATCAAATGCAGGTTCTGAAGACTCTCCAATACTTAAAAAAACATCTATTTCTTTTTTAAAGTTATTAAAAAAGTACTTCATCAAATTTATTTCAATTTTAGGCCTGTTTTCTATATAATCTTTCCATGTAAATTCTTTTTCCGTCAAATTATTACTTAAAAGATTTTTAGCATTTCTTAAGAAATAAAAAGCCAGATCCAGTTTTTCTTCTTTATTAAACTTTTTTGTCCAACTTACACTTCCGGTATAAATAAGATAGCTTTTTGTTTTTAAATCATAATCAAAATGTACAGTTGTAAAAGTATCATCGTCACTAAAAACGAGACTATTTTTATCTTGATAATAAATGGTTTCAATTCGATAATCTTTTTTTAAATCATTAATATTAAGCAAATTTGAACCTTGATTCTTTATAACCATGATTTCTTCTTCACCTATATTATTTTTAATAAATAAAGAGTTGAAAATCTGGACTAAATCATAATTATCAATTGACGCTAAATCTATCTTGCCAATTTTTGAATCCTTATCAATATATTCCTTCTCTATTGTTTGGGTTTGAAAATAATAATTTCCAGGAAGACTTAATTTTATGTCATCCGAAACCAAAACACTTTCTAAATTGGCATTTGTTTTTAAGATTCTTTGTATTTCTTGAGACGAAATTTCAAGTTTCTTTTCTATTTGAAAATTACCTTCCTTTTCTTTTTCTACACGTTTGCAGCCAATAGCTAATACTAATAAAATTAAATATGCAATTTTATATTTTTCTAATTTAAACCTGAACCTGTTTTTCATAAATTATATTCATTCAAATGCAAATATATAAATTCAAATATTTAACAAACCATTTACTATAAAATAAAGTTTCTTTTTTTAGAAATAGTTTTAAATGTAATTGATGAGAGGTAATACACAAGACCGCTATATTTTTAAAGGTGAATTAATAAAGCGGCTTTTCTGCCAGAACTCGTTTTTTATCGAAAAAAAGCACCTGTCTGTATACTCAAAAACAAGCCGGATAAGGTTTTGTTTTCATTTTTTTTTGAGATTATTTTGGTAAATAAAAAAGGGTCGTCTAGACAAGACGGCCCTTTAAATCAAAACTGTAACCAAATCAGGAGCTCTATTAAATTCCTAATTGTTTCGTTTTTGGAGAGGTTAAAAATTTGAGCTCTTTTTTAAGCCAGCTCTGCTTGTAAATTTTTTGCAGCTTTAACAGGTACATTTTCAATATTATGCTGGTAGTATGAAAATCCTCCAGTTCCATTCCAAGAATTATCAATTGCTAAATGAGCGCTAAAATCTGCTAAAAAAGCACCAAATCCAGGAGGAGGAACAGAATGAACATATTCACCTTGTAAACTAACAACCTGTGTAAATTCTCCTATTCCGGTTGAGTATATCTTTCCTTTTACATGAACTACAATATGGCCGTCCGGACCTGGCACAGCCTGAGTAATTACTACTATACCATTCACAGAATGTTGCGATGGTACAACTACTAAACTAAATGTTGCGATTGGAGCACCTGGTGTTCCAACATTTCCGATTGTTCCTTTTGCTAAATAAGCACCTGCTAATAAATCTGACATAACTTTTCGATTTAGGTTTTCCTACTCGTATGGCTTTTCGGTACCGCCTCGTTTTTTCTAGTGGGTTCTGCTCCACTTATTTGATTCGTTTTTGTTATTTAATTGTTTTTTTTAACCAACATTTTAAATAACATTTTTGGGTTTATTTCTATATCAAAACTATATCAGATAAGTAGACATAATAGAAAAAATGCTGCGAAGTGTCATTTCTTTGACATGAATGAAGTAAAAAATGACATAAGAAATTTACCCCCGTAGAAATACCTGTTTGGTATAAAAACTAAAATAAAGTGCACAGAAAAATTAAAATAAAACAATAAAAAAAGCACGATTATCAAACCATGCCTTGTTTAAAACTTAATAAAAATCTATATCATTCTATTTCCAGGATAAATCGAAATTCAAAATATCCCAGAGATGTAAAATCATAACTAAAAACACCAAAATAAATTCCATATTCCTCTACACCTATTCCTGTCACTAAAATTTTATTAACCAAAAACATTCTGGTTTCTATCGTAGTTTCGAGCGGGTCAAAACTTATTGGAACGATAGTATCTATTTCAGAAGCTGACACTAAAAATTTATCCAAAATTTCATTCTCTCCGTGATGCTTCAGATCATACAATAGTACAGGACTATCAAAATTGGCACTTTCAGAAATGACATGAAAGCTTATTTCATCAACAACATCCTTCTTTACTTTTATTTTATTCTCTCCTAATTCAAAAAAACCATCAGATTCTCCTGCTTTAACTACACACAAAAATTTATTAGAAACCATAGTGGGATTTTTTGGATCCGTACTAGGGTTGGAATATTCTTCTAATAAAAGTGAGGTTTCAATTATGACATGAATTTGCATATTCTTTAATTTTTAATTAAATAAGAATTGACTTTTTTGTGTTTATTTTAAATAAACATTAAAAAGCCATTACAGTAGGTTTCCAGCTGAAATAGCCAAAAAGACTTAAACTTGAATCATATAATGCAAATTGCAAACCGTAATTTTGTTCTCCTTTTGCATTAACGGTATTTTGGGCGAACCAAAAATTTTGTGTTGACTGAACCGCATTTAACGGATTAAACACCTCAGGAACAATAATATCAGCATCTGGAAAATCTTCTAATTGAAAATTCGGATTTTGAAAAAGATCATTATCTTTCAAATTGAATAATTGATAAACTATTACCGGATTATCAAAATTATTATATTCAGAAGTTGCGTAAAACCGAACTACATCACCTTGCTTAGCCTTGATTCTAAGATTTCCGGTACCCTGCCCACTAAGTCCTGTATTGTCTGAGGCTACCATGAACTGATAACTATTTCCAATACCAGTTGGATTATTTTGATCTTTACTCGGGTTTTTATAATCATCCATTACCCTGCATGTGTCAATTATAATATTGACATTTATAACTTTATTTTTTGACATGATTTGATTTGTATTAATGATAAAACTCTTATTGTGCCCCTTTAAAGCAAAAGAGGTTCAACTAAAAGCTGAACCTCTTTATAAAATTATTTAGCAGTAATTGCTGGATCCCAGCTAAAGTAACCGTAAAGATTTAAATCTGAATCATACAAAGCAAATTGTAAGCCGTAATTTTCAGTTCCTTTTGCATTTACTGTATTTTGAGCAAACCAAAAATTTTGAGTTGAAGGTCCCGTTGATAACGGATTAAATGATTTTGGAACAATAATATCTACTCCAGGAAAATTCTGCAGCTCAAAGTTTGGGTTTTGAAATACATCAGATCCTCCAAACTTGAACAATTTGTATAATATTATCGGATTGTCATAATTGTTGTATTCAGAAGTTGCATAAAAACGAACTACATCTCCCTGATTAGCCTGAATACTTAAATCACCTGTACCCTGACCACTTAGATTAGCTGTATCCGAAACTACCATAAACTGATAGTTGTGACCAATACCCGTAGGATTGTTTTGATCTTTACTTGGTGATTTAAAATCATTCATTAAACGACTAGAGTCAATAATGATATTTACGTTTATAATCTTATTTCTTGACATGATAAATTTGTTTTTGGGTTTCCTTACTCATAAGGCTTTTCAGGTTCCGCCTCGTTTTTTAAAGTGGGTTCTGCTCCACATAGTAATCAAATTGAAAATAGATTTGGACCGGTTTATTTTATTTTCTCCATCAAAATTAATTTAGAAGCATTCCTTCAATCAAAAAAATGTCATGAAACATAAAATATTAGTAATGAAATACTTAAAACCACAACATAAAAATATTCTTACACTATGGGTTGACCAGTTAAAAGCGTCGTCAAATAAACTTTCAATTATTTTTGAAAGTTTAAAAACTTTTACCTACATTTGATCCATGGAATTCAAAGAAGCAAAAAATAAGTTTGTACAAACCTGGGGAGCATTAGGTTCTCAATGGGGAATTAATAAAACGATGGCGCAAATCCACGCTTTATTAATGATCTCAAACGAAGCTGTTTCTATGGAAGACATAATGGAGGAATTGCAGATTTCTCGCGGAAATGCAAGCATGAACCTGAGAGGATTAATGGATTGGGGAATTGTATATAAAGAATTTAAAGCCGGCGAGAGAAGAGAATTTTTTACTGCCGAAAAAGATTTAGATGAATTAGCAGCAAAAATCTCCAGAGAAAGAAGCAAAAGAGAAATTAAACCTGCCCTTAAAATCTTAAAAGAAGTTTCGACAATTGAAGCAAAAGATTCTGCAGAAGAAAAACACTTTGTAGATCAAACTTCCAAATTATACGATTTCGTTTTAAAAGCAGATAATATGCTGGACAAAGTGACTGAATTCAATGAAAACTGGTTAGGGAAATTGGTTATCAAAATGATGAAGTAAAAAAATTTAATTAAAACTTTCATTTTTTTCTGAAAGTTTAAAAACAATAAATAGTTATGAAAACAATAAATTACCTTAATTACTTTTTTGTTGGAACGCCAATTCTATTAATCGCATTCGGAATAGCAGTTGATGAAAGCAGCGGAAATATTTTAGGAAGCGGATTTCTGTTTTTAATATTGACTGGTTTATTTCAACTGATTTTCGGAATAAAAATGATTATAGATGAACCTGATGATAAAAATCTTCAATATTATTTAAAAGGAGTCTGTCTCTTTTTTGCACTTTGGCTGATTAATGGATTCATTTTAAATTCTCAGATTCTCTACTTTATCCTATTTGTAATTCCAATTATATTGGCAATGTTCTTTTCTACAATAACCTATAACAAAGCTCACACATGAATTTTTTAAAAGCAGAATGGAAAAACTTAGCACTCTTCAATTATGAAGTTGATGCCGTCATTTTAGAAAAATATCTTCCAGCAGGAACTCAGATTGATATTTGGAACAACAAATGTTATGTAAGCTTAGTGGGTTTTATGTTTAAAAACACCAAAGTTTTAGGATTAAAAGTTCCTTTTCATATCAATTTTGAAGAAGTCAATCTAAGATTTTATGTAAAACGATTTGAAAACGGTGAATGGAAACGCGGAGTAGTTTTCATTAAAGAAATTGTTCCCAAAAAAGCCATCACTTTTATTGCTAATACTTTGTATCAGGAACATTATGAAACTCAAAAAATGAAACATGAAATCAATGAAAATAAGGACACCAATACTTTTATTTATCAATGGAAGAATGGCAAAAAATGGAATACAATGGAGTTAGAAACCAAAAATGTATTAACTGCAATTGAAGTTAATTCTGAAGCGGACTTTATTACAGAACATTATTTTGGTTATACAAAAATCGATGAAGATTTAACTTTTGAATATGAAGTTACACATCCAAGATGGGAACAATATGAAGTTTTAAATCATCGAATTGATATTGATTTCGAAAAGAATTATGGAAGTGATTTCGCATTTCTTCAAACTCAAAAACCAATATCCGTTTACTTAGCTAAAGGTTCAAAAATTACAGTTAAAAACAAAAGAAAACTCCAGACAATTCCAGTTCTGGAAGAAATGTATTAAACCTTATAAACCGGGAAATTATGAATCTCAATATAATTGGGTATTTTATTTACCTCTGCATAACCATTTTCATCATTCTAAAAGTTGGAAAAATCTGCTACAAAAACGGAAATATTTATGTGGCAGATCTGATCCCGGATCACACTGACATCTGCCAAAAAATTAATCAGGTTTTGCTTTTAGCTTATTACCTTTTAAACATTGGTTATTGCGCTATGACTTTAATTTCCTGGCAGAAAATTATTTCATCAACACAATTGATTGAAACGATCTGTATAAAAACAGCTGTCATAATTTTTATTATTTCAATCCTGCATTACCTCAACATTTTAATTATAACTAAATACATTCAAAAACTAATTCATAACAACAAAAACTAAATAGTATGGAAACTACAAAAATCTTAATCGGTTATAGCATTTATTTACCAGTTGCTTTATTTTTAACTTATTACGTTTCTAAAACGCTTTTTAAAAATGGAAAAATATTTATGCTTGACATCTTTAAAGGCAGAGAAGAAATTGCAGAAGCAACCAACAGACTTTTTGAAACCGGATTTTATCTTTTAAACATTGGTTTTGCCTTAATGATTTTAGAAATGCAATTATATAGAGACAGTTATCAGGAATTAATTGAAAATTTAAGTTATAAAATTGGCGGGTTTTCTATTTATCTTGGTATTATGTTATTCTTCAATTTGTATTTCTTTTTTAGAGGAAAACGAAAAGCTAAAGAAGCTCAAAGAGAAGAAAGATTGGTATTTAAAGCATAATTTGATCCAGAAACCCGACAGGTTTTAAAAACCTGTCGGGTTTAAAGAAAACCTTAAATCATAAATAATGACACATCAGGAAATACTCAAAAAAGTGCAATGGAAAGATTTGAAAACACTTAGCTTTAAAGAAATGCTAATTGAAAACAACTTGACAATTCCGTGGTTTCTAATTTCT
Source organism: Flavobacterium sp. HSC-32F16 (assembly GCF_024171645.1). Taxonomy (GTDB): domain Bacteria; phylum Bacteroidota; class Bacteroidia; order Flavobacteriales; family Flavobacteriaceae; genus Flavobacterium. The sequence continues at coordinate 181,480 of NZ_JALKAC010000010.1, forward strand.
ATGACACTTGCTTATTTTGGCTATTATTTAGCAGCGATTCCTTTTTCAGCTTTTTTCTTTCTAGCCGGATTAAGACAAGTGCATAATGGTTTTCATAATTCATTGGGAACAAATAAATTCTTAACCTGGTTTACACTTTATTCAAACAGTATTTTATTGATGGTTTCTATTCATGCCGTTAAATTCAATCATATTCGACACCATAAATATTGTTTGTCTGATGAAGATTACGAAGGAAAATCAGCAAAAATGACTTGGTACGGCGCTATTCTTTATGGACCAGTTCACATGTTCTTGATTCATAAAGTAACATTGCAGAAAGGAAATAAAAATTATGTCAAAAATGTAATCTTAGAACTTTTTTCTATTGCAGTAGTAACTTTTATAATTTTCTATTTTCAGATTCATTTCCTGATCTATCACATTATAATAATGGTCTTCGCCGAATTTTTAATGGCTTTCTTTGCGGTTTGGACAGTGCATCATGATACAGAAGATTCTCCGGAATTTGCAAGAACACAGCGAGAAGGCTGGAAAAACAAAATTACTTTCAGTATGTTTTATCATTTAGAACATCATTTATTTCCTGCAGTTCCAACAATTAAATTACCAGAACTCGCAAGAAGAATTGATAATGTATTTCCGGATATTGAAAAAAAGAATACTTTTTAATATAGTTTGCCACTAATTGCACGAATTTTCACGAATTAATATTCAACAAAAAAATTAGTGGAAATTCGTGCAATTCGTGGCAAAAAACACAACGATGAAAAAAAATTAGTGATAATTCGTGTAATTCGTGGCAAAAAAATCTACACCCAATGAAAAAACTCATAATCGCAGCCGGAACTGGTTTTCTTGGACAAGTTTTAGTTAATCATTTCAAAGATAAATTTGAAGAAATTGTAATTCTGACCCGAGGAAAATCTCAGACAATTAACGGAATAAAATATGTAAACTGGAATGCCAGAACTTTTTCCGGATGGGAAAAGGAATTGGAAAATGCAACGGTTTTAATCAATCTCGCCGGAAAATCTGTTGATTGTCGTTATACAAAAGAAAACAAAAAAGAAATTCTTTGGTCTAGAATTGAAAGTACCAAGATTTTAAACAAAGCTGTTTTGAATTGCAAAAATCCGCCGAAACATTGGCTGAATTCATCTACCGCAACTATTTATCGATTTTCTTTAGATAAACAAATGGATGAAATTGACGGCGAAATCGGAAATGATTTTTCTATAAATGTGGCGATTTCATGGGAAAAAGCATTCTTTAAAACCGAAACTCCCAATACTCTAAAAACGGCTTTGCGAACTTCGATAGTTTTAGGAAAAAAAGGTGGTGCCTTAATTCCGTTGAAGACATTGGCAAAAATAGGTTTTGGAGGAAAACAAGGAAAAGGAAATCAGTTTGTAAGCTGGATTCATGAAGAAGATTTTGCGAATGCGGTTGATTTTATTATTAAAAAAGAAATTACGGGCGTTATAAATGTGGTTTCTCCAGAACCTATTCGAAATGCTGATTTTATGCAGAAACTTAGAAAAGCTGTTGGTTTTCCTTTTGGAATTCCATTAAACAAATTCTTTCTGGAAATTGGATCATTTTTTATTCGAACAGAAACTGAACTAGTTTTGAAAAGTCGAAATGTGATTCCGAAAAGACTTTTGGAAAATGGATTTCAATTTAAGTTTGGAGATATTGATAATGCTTTTAAAAATTTATTAAAGAAATGAATTGGACCTTTACAGGTAGACATTGGACTTTCACACTATTATGTGGGCCACTTATTTTTGCAGTGATAAATGGTCTTAATACCAATTGGAGTCCAAACAATTATTTTGATTTTTTTCAACTATATCCACTTACAATAATCATCGGGCTTCTATTTTCCCTGCCAACTTATGTTTTTTATATTGTTCTTTTTACCTTTTTTAAAAACAAAAAGATAAAAACGATTAATGAAAAAGCATCTCTAATTATCATCGTAATAATTGGAATTTTTATAACAACAGCACTTATAAATGGAACTGTATGGCTTGACCTTGCCATATCTTATTCAATCTCGTCAATTATAACAGGATTATTTTTTACGCAATATTTTAAAGATCAAGAAGAATCATGACAACAATACACCTCACAACAAAAATAAAAGCCTCAAAACAAATCGTTTTTGATGCATCACGAAATATCGATATACACCAGCAATCTGCAAGTCCTACAAAAGAAAAAGCAATTGCTGGCGTAACATCTGGATTAATAAATTTAAATGAAACGGTAACTTGGCGAGGTAAACATTTCGGGCTTTATCTCACACACAAAACCCGAATTCCTGTAATGGATTTTTATGATTATTTTGTGGATGAAATGGAAGAAGGAAAATTCAAATCTTTCAGACATGAACATATTTTTGAAGAACAAAATGGCGTAACAATCATGAAAGATGTATTGCAATATGAAACTCCATTCGGAATTTTCGGAGAACTTTTCGATATTTTATTTTTAGAAAAGCATCTTACTAATTTTCTTTTGGAAAGAAATAAGGTTTTGAAAGAAGTATCGGAAAAACTTAGTTAAGATAATTTTCTTACTTTTATGAGTAATTCACTTTTGAATGAATCAGATAAATTAATCAAAAATATACTTATGAAATTAAAAACGATATTAACTGTACTTCTTTTTGCCATTTCTTTTATTGGATTTTCGCAAAGCAATTGCACAACTTTAAAAGGCTGCGAACGTAAATTATGTGAGTTAAATACAAAATTAACCGCTGCTAAAAAAGCCGGAAATCAAAATCAGATAAAAGGTATTGAAGATGCTATCGCTCAGACCAAGAAAAACTGTACCACAAAAACAGTCAATAAAGATCTTGACAAAAAGGTAAAAGAGAAACAGCAAAAAGTAAACGAAAGAACTGCTGATTTAAACGAAGCGATTAAAGACAAGGAAAGCAAAGAAAAAATCGACAAGAAAAGAAAAAAACTAAATGAAGCTAAAGCTGATTTGAATAAAGCTCTTGCAGAACAAAAAACGAAATAGATTTTTTTTAAAGATAATGTCGTTGTTTTCACGCAGATTAAGCAGATTTGAGCAGATTAAAAGATATTTTCAATTGCCTCCAGCTTTAGCTGGAGGAGAAATAGGATTAGATATTCTTGGCTTTAGCCAAACTTTATCATTTGGCTAAAGCCCTCTTAGGAGACTTATTTTTACCTCCAGCTAAAGCTGGAGGCAATTAAATCAAAATTTATTTTCAAACTCTACAATTCAAACATAGCCCACGGTTTCAACCGTGGGAAACGTTGTCAAAAGAAACCGTCCCAATGGTTGAAACCATTGGCTATGCTCAATAGAAAATAAATAATATATTTTGAAAATGAATTTCTTCGTTTTACGGTTTGCGTGAGGGATAGAAGCGGATAGCCCACAGCCTGACGAAGGAAGTGCGAGGACTTGGAGCGGATAGCCCGACCCGGAGGGACACGCCCAAATTATTTAGAACTTTATGTCTTTTATAAAAAAGCAATCATCAGCCACCAAAAGATGGGCACACTTTCGACCCAAAAAGAAGTATAATATCGAGATCGGTTTGTGTTAGCAAAAAAGATAAAAAGCATTAAAGTCACAACCATAATGAGATTGATAATAAGATCGTGAAGCGTAAAAGACAAAATTCCTAAAACCCAAAAAGGAACCAGAAGTGAAAACCCTAAAATTTTAGTTCGTTTTACGCCAATTGTCTGCGGAACGGTTTGCAAATGCGGATCGTCATTGGCTAAATCTAAAATTTCGAAAACTAAAATCAGCACAAAAACCAAAACAAAACGCTGGACGCATTTTATAAAAAAGTTAGCTGTAAAGGGAATTTCGGCATTAATGTATGGCAAAACCAAAGTCGCACCAACCCAACAAAGTGCTACGATATAAATTTTTACCCCTGCCCAGTTTCGGGCATTTTTTCTGTTTGGAAAAAACGGTAAAGTATAAAGTGCCGTTATGGCAAAAATTATTACGGAAACAATTTGAGTAATTCGCTTTAAATGAAAAAAATAATAGCCGACTAAAATCACCGAAATAAAGCTTAAAACAGCAATAATTTTTAATTGAATGCCAACCGGTTTTCTTTTCACCCGAACCAAAGCATCATATTTTACAAAATTATATCCTACAATTGTTCCGAAAAAAACAAACAATGCCATGGGTTCATCATACTGAATATGAAAGAAATGAAAAGTAATACGAACCAAAGCATAACACGATAAAGCCACGTGAATACTGCTGTTTAAATAAAAATCTAATATTTGTTTTAGAAGTTTCATGCCTCAAATCTAATCAATTGGTAACAAATCAACTCTTTAGTTATAAATTTGATAAAAATTGAAGTTAAAAATACCCATTAAATTATTAATAATACTTAATTTTGCGCCACAAAAAAACAACACATTTACTATAAATTGTAATAAACCTTGTGAAATCGTATAGAAACACTCGGTAAATTACTTTTGATCTTTAAAAAAATAGACTGCTACAGATGAAAACAGATGCTTTTGCTTTAAGACACATTGGTCCAAGAGAAACAGATCTTCAACACATGTTACAAACCATTGGTGTTGACTCGATCGAACAACTTGTTTACGAAACCCTTCCGGACGATATTCGTTTAAAAGCGCCTTTGAATTTGGATCCTGCAATGACAGAATATGAATTTGCAAACCATATTCAGGAATTAGGAAAGAAAAATAAAGTTTTCAAATCATATATTGGTTTGGGTTATCATCCAACTATCGTTCCTGCGCCAATTCAGAGAAATATCTTCGAAAACCCGGGATGGTATACAGCTTACACGCCTTATCAGGCAGAAATTGCTCAAGGTCGTCTTGAAGCAATTTTAAATTTCCAGACTACAGTTATCGAATTAACAGGAATGGAAATTGCAAACGCTTCTTTATTGGATGAAGGAACTGCAGCTGCAGAAGCTATGGCGTTATTATTTGATGTTCGCACAAGAGATCAAAAGAAAAACAATACACACAAATTCTTCGTTTCTGAAGAAATTTTACCTCAAACTTTATCTGTACTTCAAACACGTTCAACTCCAATTGGAATTGAATTAGTGGTTGGAAACCACGAAAACTTTGATTTTTCAAATGAGTTTTTCGGAGCCATTTTACAATATCCGGGAAAATATGGTCAGGTAAACGATTATGGTGCTTTTGTTGCTAAAGCAAAAGAAAACGAAATTAAAGTTGCTTTTGCTGCTGATATTTTATCATTAGCTGCTTTAACTTCTCCGGGAGAAATGGGAGCTGCAGTAGTGGTTGGAACTTCACAACGTTTTGGTGTACCAATGGGTTATGGCGGACCTCACGCTGCATTTTTTGCAACTAAAGACGAATACAAACGTTCTATGCCGGGTCGTATCATCGGAGTTTCTATTGATGTAAACGGAAACCGTGCTTTACGTATGGCGTTAGGAACTCGTGAACAGCACATTAAACGTGAAAAAGCGACTTCAAACATTTGTACAGCTCAGGTTTTACTAGCGGTTATGGCCGGAATGTATGCAGTTTACCACGGACCAAAAGGATTGAAATATATTGCAAACAAAGTTCACGCATCGGCAGTTACTACTGCTGAAGCTTTGAATAAATTAGGCGTTTTCCAAACTAACACGGCTTACTTTGACACGATTTTAGTAAAAGCTGATGCTCAAAAAGTAAAAGCAGCTGCTGAGAAAAACAAAGTAAACTTTTTCTATCCTGATGCTGACTCGGTTTCTATTTCATTAAACGAAACAACTTCTGTTGCAGACATCAACCAAATCGTTGCGATTTTTGCCGAAGCTTTAGGAAAAGAAACTTTTACGGTTTCTGAATTAACTGAAGCTAGTCAATTACCAGCTTCATTAGAAAGAACTTCTGCTTTCTTAACGCATGATGTATTCAACAATCATCATTCTGAAAGCCAATTGATGCGTTACATCAAAAAATTAGAGCGTAAAGATTTATCGTTGAATCATTCGATGATTTCCTTAGGTTCTTGTACAATGAAATTAAACGCAGCTTCAGAAATGCTGCCTCTTTCAATGCCAAACTGGAACAGCATTCACCCATTTGCACCAGTTGAACAAGCAGAAGGTTATATCACGATGCTTAAAAAATTAGAACAGCAATTAAATGTAATTACTGGATTTGCCGGAACAACTTTACAGCCAAACTCTGGAGCTCAGGGAGAATATGCTGGTTTAATGGCGATTCGTGCTTACCATTTATCGAGAAACGAAGGTCACCGTAATGTATGTTTAATTCCATCATCGGCTCACGGAACAAATCCTGCTTCTGCAGCGATGGCCGGAATGAAAATCATTGTTACGAAAACAACTCCGGAAGGAAATATCGACGTAGAAGATTTAAGAGAAAAAGCAATTGAACATAAAGATGATTTATCTTGTTTAATGGTAACGTATCCTTCTACTCACGGAGTTTTCGAATCTTCAATTATCGAAATCACAAAATTAATCCACGATAATGGCGGATTAGTATATATGGACGGAGCAAACATGAACGCGCAAGTTGGATTAACAAATCCTGCTACAATTGGTGCTGACGTTTGTCACTTGAACTTACACAAAACATTTGCTATTCCTCACGGTGGCGGCGGGCCTGGAGTTGGACCAATCTGTGTGAACGAAAAATTAGTTCCGTTTTTGCCAACCAACCCAATCTTAAAAGTAGGTGGTGAACAAGCTATTACAGCAATTTCATCTGCACCTTACGGATCAGCTTTAGTATGTTTAATCTCTTACGGTTACATCACAATGATGGGTGCTGAAGGTTTAAAAAGCGCTACAGAACACGCAATCCTAAATGCTAACTACATGAAATCTCGTTTCGAAGGACACTACCCAATTCTTTATACTGGAGAATGCGGAAGAGCGGCTCACGAAATGATTTTAGATTGTCGTTCATTCAAAGAAAACGGAATCGAAGTTGGTGATATCGCAAAACGTTTAATGGATTACGGTTTCCACGCTCCAACGGTTTCTTTCCCAGTTGCTGGAACTTTAATGATCGAGCCAACTGAATCAGAAGATTTAGCAGAATTAGATCGTTTTTGTGATGCTCTTATTTCGATCAGAAAAGAAATCGAAGCTGCAACTGCTGATGACAAAAACAATGTATTGAAAAATGCACCACACACATTGGCAATGTTAACTACAGATTCTTGGGATTTCCCTTACACCAGAGAAAAAGCAGCTTATCCATTGGATTACATCGCTGACAATAAATTCTGGCCATCAGTTCGTCGTGTAGATGACGCATACGGTGACAGAAACTTAGTTTGCAGCTGTGCTCCTATTGAAGCTTATATGGAAAACTAAAAAATATTTTTCTTATAAATATCCAAACCCGACAGATTTTAAAAACCTGTCGGGTTTGTTTTTTGTTTCAGGTTTAAAGTTTTAGGTTTTAGGTTCTGGCACAACGTGAAACCTGAAACTTGAAACAAAATCTAAAATTAATTAGTGCGTGCCGCCACACTGCTTCGGCAGATTGCTCCTATCTCTCACGCGTACAAAACAATAAAGTAGAATCGCGTGTAAAAAAAATAACTTTTTGTTATATTTTTGTGAAATAAATTTTAGCAAATAAAAGAATAATTGAAAAAAAATTGCTCCTCAAGTTGACTTCAATCGTTTGAAATCTAGGAAATATTAAAAAATCATTAAAAGAAACACAATATATCTTCTAAAAAATTGTTATTTCATAATTATATGCATGCATACTATTTTTTATGATAGTTATCATAATATTATTTATACATTAGCACTAAATTTATCGGATAATTAAAGGGAAATAATGAAAATAAAAATAATTGGTATTGGGAGTTACATTCCTAATTTAGAAGTAAAAAACACAGACTTTGACAAACATATTTTTTTAAATGAAGATGGAACTCCATTTGGTTACCCGAACGAAGTTGTTATTAAAAAATTTAAAGGCATTACAGGAATTGAAAATCGCCGTTATGCTGAACCTCAATATACTGCCTCTGATTTAGCCTTTTTTGCAGCTCAAAAAGCAATAGCAAATGCCGAAATAGATGCCGAAACTTTAGACTATATCATTTTTGCACACAACTTTGGTGATGTAAAAACGGGAACGCACCAAACTGACATTTTACCAAGTTTGGCAACTCGTGTAAAAAACAAATTAGGCATTAAAAATCCTAAATGTGTGGCTTACGATATTCTTTTTGGATGTCCAGGATGGATTGAAGGCGTTCTTCAAGCAAATGCTTTCATTAAATCTGGAATGGCAAAACGAGTAATGGTAATTGGTGCCGAAACTTTATCCAGAGTAGTTGATGATCACGATCGCGATTCGATGATTTATTCTGACGGAGCAGGAGTTTCTATTTTAGAAGCTTCACCTGACGAAGCAGGATTACTGGCTTACGAAAGTGCTACTTACGCTAATGATGAAGCAAATTATCTATTCTTCGGAAAATCGTACAATCCAGATTTAGATCCGGATATTAAATACATTAAAATGTACGGTCGTAAAATTTACGAATTTGCTTTAAGCAATGTTCCATTAGCTATGAAAAGCTGTCTAGACAAAAGCGGAATTGCAATTGATGAAGTGAAAAAAATCCTTATTCATCAAGCAAACGAAAAAATGGACGAAGCGATTATTGAACGTTTCTACAAATTATACGACAAAACGGCTCCTGTAGCTATTATGCCAATGAGTATTCACGATTTAGGAAACAGCAGTGTGGCAACAGTTCCAACTTTATATGATTTAATCCTTCAAGGAAAAATTGAAAATCAAGAAATCAACAAAGGCGATGTTATTATTTTTGCTTCTGTAGGAGCCGGAATGAATATTAATGCTTTTGTTTATAGACACTAAATTCAAAGAAAAATAATTAAGAATAAAATCTCGCAGAGACGCTAAGTCGCAAAGTTTTTAAACCATATAAGTAATATAAGATATTTTAAGTATTTACTTAATTGAACTTATATTACTTATATGGTTTACTTTTTTTTATCAATACTTTGCGAGTTCGCGAGAAATTTATTTTTCAAACTTAGCTCCGCAACTGAATACTAAAAACTGAACACTGAATACTTTTTTAGTATATTTGCGACCTAATTAAAATCAAGAACGACAGCTTATTTCGTTCCTCGCAATAACTATGTACGAAAAAACGTTTCCGAATAAAAGATTCAAACTTACCTTAGAGTTTTTACAAAAGCACGTTAGCACATCTGAAACCATTTTTGATTTTGGCGTACCTAATCCGTTTTCTAAAATAATGGAAGAAAATGGCTATACCGTAAAAAACACAAAAGGCGAAGATTTAGACAACGACCAAACGGCTTTACAAACAGAAGATTATACTGTTTTTACAGCATTTGAGATTTTCGAACATTTACTAAATCCATACACCATTTTAGAAAACGTAAAATGTGATAAATTACTAATTTCAATTCCGTTACGTTTATGGTTTTCACCAGCATATCGTTCTAAAACAGACATGTGGGACAGACATTATCATGAATTTGAAGACTGGCAATTAGACTGGCTTTTAGAAAAGACGGGATGGAAAATTACAGATCGTCTGCAATTTACTCATCCGGTAAAAAAGCTTGGATTCAGACCTTTACTAAGATATTTTACTCCAAGATATTATATAGTTGTTGCTGAAAAAGTTAAGAACTAAAATTGCAGATTAACGATTTTTGATTTTCGATTTTTAGACCACTCAAAACAATCTAAAATCTAAAATCTAAAATCTAAAATTTTTTACATGAAGTACTATATCGTCATTCCCGCTCACAACGAGCAAGATTTAATTGGCTTGACTTTACAATCTTTGGTTTCTCAGACTGTTCTGCCATCAAAAGTGGTAGTTGTAAATGACAATTCTACAGATAAAACCGAAGAAGTTGTACTAAGTTTTGCGAAAGAAAATCCATACATTTCTGTTGTAAACAAAACATCCGATGCGATTCATTTACCGGGAAGCAAAGTGATCCAGGCTTTTCAGAAAGGTTATGAAACTTTGGACCAGGATTATGATATTATTGTAAAGATAGACGGCGATTTAATTTTTCCTTCTAATTATTTCGAAACGATAATCAAACATTTCGAATCTGATTCAAAAATCGGAATGGCGGGCGGATTTTGCTATATCGATAAAAATGGCGAATGGGTTCTGGAAGACCTAACCGATAAAGATCATATACGCGGAGCGCTGAAAGCCTACAGAAAAGAAACTTTTTTACAAATTGGCGGTTTAAAACCTGCAATGGGCTGGGACACGGTTGATGAATTACTTTGTAAATATTACGATTGGAAAATTGTTACAGACCAGTCTTTACATGTAAAACATCTAAAACCAACGGGTGCAAACTACAACAAAACAGCTCGTTATAAACAAGGCGAAGCTTTTTATACTTTAGGTTATGGTTTTTGGATTACCGCAATTGCATCTGCTAAATTAGCGATGATGAAGAAAAAACCATTTCTCTTTTTAGATTATATTAAAGGATTTATGAAAGCTAAAAAAGCGAAAACACCTTTATTAGTCACCCCTGAACAAGCTAAGTTTATTAGAAATTATCGTTTACAAAAAATGAGACAAAAGTTAATTTGATTGCTAAAACACTCGAAAAACCGGAACTCATAACTCAAAACTCATAACTTCTTTTTAACTTAGCCAATATTTAAAACTTATGATGCTAATTCGTTACTTATCTCAGATAGGAAGATATTTTTTAATGCTTAAAGAAATTTTCAATAAACAGACCAAATGGCCTGTTATGAAAAGTTTGATTTTCAAAGAAATCGATGATTTAATAATTGACTCTCTTGGAATTGTTTGCTTTATCTCTTTTTTCATTGGAGGAGTTGTCGCCATTCAAACGGCCTTAAATTTAACTAATCCTTTAATTCCTAAATATTTAATTGGTTTTGCCACACGTCAATCGGTAATTCTGGAGTTTGCTCCTACATTTATTTCGGTAATTATGGCCGGAAAAATGGGGTCTTATATTACTTCAAGCATCGGAACAATGCGTGTTACAGAACAAATTGATGCTTTAGAAGTTATGGGGGTTAATTCATTAAACTACCTTGTTTTTCCAAAAATAGTAGCATTATTAATGTATCCTTTCGTAATTGGAATTAGTATGTTTTTAGGGATTTTTGGCGGATGGCTTGCTTGTGCTTACGGTGGTTTTTCTACTAGTCAGGATTTTATTCAAGGTGCTCAAATGGAATTTATTCCATTTCATATTACATATGCTTTTATTAAAACTTTAATTTTTGCAATGTTATTAGCTACAATTCCCTCTTTTCATGGATATTACATGAAAGGTGGTGCGTTAGAAGTTGGTAAAGCAAGTACAGTATCGTTTGTATGGACATCGGTTTGTATTATTCTTTTCAATTATATATTAACTCAATTACTATTAGGATAATGATCGAAGTAAAAAACATAGAAAAATCATTTGCTGATAGTAAAGTTTTAAAAGGTGTTTCAACCGTTTTTGAAACGGGAAAAACCAACTTGATTATTGGGCAGAGTGGATCTGGGAAAACCGTTTTATTAAAAACTTTGTTGGGAATTCACACACCTGATTCCGGAACAATTGAATTTGACGGAAGAGTTTATTCTGAATTAGATCCAGATGAAAAAAGAGAATTAAGAACTGAAATTGGAATGGTTTTCCAGGGAAGTGCTTTATTTGATTCTATGACGGTTGAAGAGAATGTTGCTTTTCCGTTAAAGATGTTTACAAAAGATAATAGGGCAAAAATTAAAGAGCGTGTTGATTTTGTTTTAGAAAGAGTAAATCTGGTTGATGCGCATAAAAAACTGCCTTCTGAAATTTCCGGAGGTATGCAAAAGCGTGTGGCAATCGCCCGAGCGATCGTAAACAATCCAAAATATTTGTTTTGTGATGAACCAAACTCTGGTCTTGATCCAAATACCTCAACTTTAATTGACAATTTGATTAAGGAAATCACAGAAGAATACAATATTACAACTGTAATTAATACACACGATATGAACTCTGTAATGGAGATTGGAGAAAACATTGTTTTCTTAAAAAAAGGAGTAAAAGCGTGGCAGGGAACTAAAGAAGAAATTTTTAGAACCGAGAATAAAGATATAGTAAAATTTGTTTACTCTTCAAACTTATTCAAAAAAGTAAGAGAAGCGTATTTGAAAGGTTAGAAAATTTAAATTCCATTTCCCCACCGGAAGTCTCAATAAAAAAAATCCCCAATTCCAAACTATTTCTAACTTGGAATTGGGGATTTTTTATTGTTTATTTCTATAATTGGAATTTTCTAACCCATCAATTCTACTTCAGCATTTGGATTAAAAAGATAGGTTTTTCCAGAGCTTATTTCGATGCATTCAAAACGTTTGGTCCTAACAGCTAGTTTCTTGAATACTTTACCGTTTTTGATCCTGAAAACGCTTCCAAATGGAATTTCAAAGACATAATTCTTATCATTGTCTGTATCAAATTGTTTTAGTGCCAAAGACAAAGTGGTATCTGTATCACTGCTCGCCGAAGGATTCTTAAAATGTCTTGCCAATAAAGGCAATATCTGACTCGGAAATATCTCAGGTCGAATAAACGGAACCATTAATCTTTGAAAAGTAAATTTCCATTCATTTCCGTGAGGCTTAATATTCCGTCCGAATTTTTCAAAAGCAACCAAATGTGCAATTTCATGAATCAGCGTAATCATGAACCTGTATTTATTCAAACTTGCATTAACCGTAATTTCATGTTTACCGCTCGGCCCGCGTCTGTAATCTCCATGACGCGTCTGACGTTCGTTTACGATTTTCAAATGAACCTGATTGGCCACAATCAAATCAAAAACAGGCTTTACAGCATGTTCGGGAATATATTTTGCTAGTGTATCGCTCAAAATAATTATAAATTATGAGTTATAAGTTATGAGTTTTTTCTTGGTCGTGATTATTAAACTTCTTATAAGCTTCAATACTTCATTGCACTGGTTATGCATTGAATCGAATTCAATCGTAGAAATAAAATCTGTTTCTTTCAAAATTTCAAACCAATACATTGATTCATCACATTCTTTCTGAGCGATTGACAATTTATGAATAAAACAGGGCTTACTTTGTGCATTGACAGCTTCGCGAACATTTGCACCAACAGAAGTAATTGAACGTAAAAATTGTTTACTCATTACAAATTCTTTTCTCTTTAACCAGCCATTTATAAAAATTAACTCCTCTTACAGCTAACTCAAAACTTTTAATTTTCACAATACTCTCACTCATAATTTATAACTCATAACTATTTAAGGATTTGTTGAAGAAACCTCTAATACTTTTCCATTAAAATATTTATTTCCATTCAATGTAAAATCATAAATATAAGCTGCCATTCCTTCTGCCGAAATTGGAGCCTGATACCCCGGGAAGGCCTCATTGAGCATTTCAGTCTGAACTGAGCCTAACGCCAGAACATTAAATGAGATACCTTGTTCCTTATATTCTTCTGCTAATAATTCAGTCAACGTAATTACAGCACCTTTACTTGAACTGTAAGCAGCTAATCCTGCAAATTTTAAACTCCCTCGTACGCCGCCAATTGAACTTATTGTTACAACATGACTTCCTTTTTGTAAATACGGCAGACAAATTCTGGTAAGATTGGCTACAGCAAATACATTAACTTTATAAATACTTTCAAAATCGGCTTGGGTTGTTTCTGCAAAAGGTTTAAGCAATAAAGCCCCTGCGTTATGAACCAGTGCATCTACTCTTTTCCAGTTAGAAGAAAGAAAATTTTCTACTTCGTGCAAAGCGGTTTCATCTGCCAGATCAATTGATAGACAGGTTACATTTTTATGTTCTAAAAGTGATTTTGGAGTTTTTCTTGAGATCGCTAAAATCTGATTTCCGGCATTGGCAAATTGCAAAGCCAATTCGTAGCCAATACCTCTACTTGTTCCGGTAACAATAATATTTTTCATGAAGCAAAAATAAGAAAAACCAAAATAAAGAACTGTTATTTATTCATTACAATTTCCTGAGCCGGCGAAGTACTTATTTTGGTTACAGCCGGAAGTAATTCCTGGATAAATGCAGTAATATGCGGAATATCCATCACTTTAAATTCATCTGAAACATGATGATAAAAATTAAAATTCTCAAAATCGAAAGTACTCAAAGACTGGCAGGGTTTTTTAAAAACATCATAAAACGAATAATTATCAGATCTGTAAAACAATTGATATTCGGCTTCTTTAGGCAAAAACCCGATGGTCTTTTTTCCTGTATATTCATTTATTTTTTCGGCCATATTCGACTTATCAAAACCAGTAATATAAGCCAGATAATCGCGTTTCATAGGAACACCAATCATTTCGATATTCAGCTGCGTATACAAATTAAAATCTTTTGCTTTAAGTTTCTGCACCATGCTTTTAGACCCCAAAAGTCCTTTTTCTTCACCGGCAAAAAACACAAACAAAATACTTCGTTTATTTGATTTGGTTTTACTGAAATATTTTGCCATTTGAGCCACAGCCGTTACACCCGAAGCATCATCATTTGCTCCGTTATAAATTTGATCCGCCTGTTGTTTTTTTTCAACTCCAATATGATCATAGTGTGCACTTAAAACTACATATTCGTTTTTAAGCGCCGGATCTGTTCCTTCTAAAACTCCCACAATGTTAAATGCCGGAGCTTTAAAATTGGTCAAAGTATCGCGATAGGTTTTAAAATATGGTTTGATATCATTCTTCTTAAAAAAATCTTCCAGAAAAACGGCTGCTTTTTCAATTCCCTTTGTTCCGGTTTCACGGCCTTGCAATTCATCTGAAGAAAGATATTTTAAAAAATCAGAAACTTCAGATTCTTCAATTTTATACGTTATCTCGGTTGATTCTGATTTTGATTGTTTTTCGCTTACAGTTGATGTACCCGATTTGCAGGCCAAAAAAACAAATGGAAGAAGAAAGTATAATTTTGTCATAAAGCAGTTGAATAAATTGAAAAAAATTAAACGATTGGTTTAAAAGTATAACGTTTCTGAAAAGTAACAAAAAAATATGAAAAAACCCTTTCAAAGCTCAAAAAGCTGAAAGGGTTTCTTTTATACTGACAAAATCTAAATTTATCCTGCGATAACTGATCTTGAAATTACTATTTTCTGAATCTCTGAAGTTCCTTCATAAATTTGAGTGATTTTTGCATCACGCATAAAACGCTCTACATGATACTCTTTTACATAACCATTTCCTCCGTGAATCTGAACTGCTTCAACCGCGGTATCCATTGCAACTTGCGAAGCAAATAATTTGGCCATTGCACCACTCACGTCATAATTTTTATGCTGGTCTTTATCCCAAGCCGCTTTCATGCATAAATGGCGCGCTGCTTCAATATTAACCGCCATATCCGCCAGTTTAAAAGCAATTGCCTGATGATTGCAGATTTCTGTTCCAAAAGCTTTACGTTCTTTAGAATATTTCAAAGCCAGTTCATAAGCTCCCGAAGCAATTCCTAAAGCCTGAGAAGCAATACCAATTCTACCTCCGGCAAGTGTTTTCATTGCAAATTTAAATCCAAAACCGTCTTCTCCAATTCTGTTTTCTTTAGGAACTTTAACATCCGAAAACATTAAAGAATGGGTATCAGAACCTCTAATTCCCATTTTTTGTTCTTTTGGACCAACAGAAAATCCAGGCATATCTTTCGTCATAATCAAAGCGTTGATTCCTTTGTGCTTTAATTCAGGATGCGTTTGTGCAATTACTAAATATACAGAAGCTGTGTTTCCGTTAGTAATCCAGTTTTTGGTTCCGTTTACCAAATAATGATCGCCCATATCAATCGCTGTTGTTTTTTGCGAAGTTGCATCACTTCCTGCTTCTGGTTCGCTTAAACAAAAAGCACCATGAATTTGACCTGAAGCCAGACCCGGTAAATATTTTTGTTTTTGTTCCTCAGTTCCAAATTCCTGTAATCCCCAACAAACTAAAGAATTATTAACCGACATTACTACAGAAGCCGAAGCATCAACTTTAGAAATTTCTTCCATAGCAATTACATACGAAATTGCATCAAGTCCGCTTCCGCCGTATTTTGGATCAACCATCATTCCCATGAAGCCAAGTTCACCCATTTTTTTAACTTGTTCAGTTGGAAAAATTTGTTTTTCGTCGCGTTCAATAACTCCTGGCAATAATTCATTTTGAGCAAAATCTCTTGCAGCTTGCTGAATCATCAAATGTTCTTCGGTAAGATTAAAATCCATAGTTTTTTATTTTATTGTTTTTTCTAAACCAAATTGGGAAATTCAGTTTATGTGGTTTTTTATTTTTTGCTTTTTGAAATACCTATTTTACTTAAAAAAGGCTTTCAAAGATAATTTTTAAATGCGTAATTTACAATGCGCGCATATAATTTTAATAGATCAGCAGCGATAACGATAACGTTTTCGTAAATATTCACTGTTTACAATACAGAAGCAATAATCCTGCAGCGATTTTTCTAAAATTCAACATCGAAAAAATCCAAAAAAACGCTTTAAAAAACTCTTTTTCTAAGACAATTCTTATCAGTAAAAGATTAAACAATTCCCAAAGTGGATAAATCTACGTAAAACAAGTCTTACTAATTTGATTATTAAATAAATAGATTAAAAAAAATAAAAAAACATGTTAAAAAAACTTATTCGAAATAGCGATAAAATTGATAAATTAACATTATTTTTGACCAAAAATTAAATAATCGATAGAGTATGAGAAAGATTTTACTATTACTTACACTCCTTTTAAGTCTACAGTTTTCTGAGGTTTCGGCACAAACTCACTTAGAAGTAAATGGTGTTACCGTTCCACGAAAAATTGAGTTTCAGGGCAAAACTTTACAACTTAACGGCGCTGGCGGGAGATCGAAAATGTGGTTAGAAGTTTATGTTCAGGCATTGTACTTATCACAATTAAGTCAGGATCCGCAATTTATTATTGACAGCGACACAGAGATGGCTATCCGCATTGAAATTACCTCATCTATGGTCTCATCAGGTAAATTGACAAAAGCCATGAATTCTGGTTTTGAGAAATCGGCAGGAAGTAATCTTGAAGAACTACGCCCAAGAATTGAACAGCTAAAAAACTATTTAAGTGATGTAATTACAGAAAAAGATGTATTTGTTTTGGCATACAATCCGCTTGACCAAAATGTATACGTTTCTAAAAATGAAGTTTTGAAAGGAAAAATTCAGGGATTTGATTTCAAAAAAGCATTATTCGGAATCTGGCTTTCTGACAAACCAGTTGACGAAACTCTAAAAAAACACTTATTAGGACAATAACTCTTAATTTTTTAAATATTCAAAAAGCCGAAAACCAAATAGTTTTCGGCTTTTCTGTTTTGTTTACTACATTTGATGCGAAATACATTATTCACATTATTCTATTTTATACATTTACGCAAAATAAACATATCACAACAAAATGAAAGATTTATTACAACAATTTGAAAATAAAGCACCTGAAATTGTTTTTAATTGGAAAGATTCAGAAACAGAAGCCGAAGGATGGACAGTCATAAATTCACTGCGCGGCGGAGCTGCAGGAGGTGGAACAAGAATGAGAAAAGGCCTTGACATGAACGAAGTTTTATCATTGGCAAAAACAATGGAAGTAAAATTCTCAGTTTCTGGTCCTGCAATTGGAGGAGCTAAATCTGGAATTAATTTTGACCCAAACGATCCCCGCAAAAAAGGAGTTTTACAGCGTTGGTATAAGGCCGTTTCTCCTTTATTAAAAAGCTACTATGGAACTGGAGGTGATTTAAATATTGATGAAATTCACGAAGTTATTCCAATGACAGAAGAATGTGGTGTTTGGCATCCGCAGGAAGGTGTTTTCAACGGACACTTCAAACCTACCGAAGCTGACAAAATTAACAGAATCGGACAATTGCGTCACGGTGTTATTAAGGTAATTGAAAATCCAAAATTCTCACCAGACGTTACAAGAAAATATACTGTTGCTGATATGATTACCGGTTTTGGCGTTGCCGAAGCGGTTCGTCATTTCTATGCAACTTACGGAGGCGACATTAAAGGCAAAAAAGCAATCGTACAAGGTTTCGGAAACGTAGGTTCTGCTGCTGCTTTTTATTTAGCCGAAATGGGAGCAAAAGTTATCGGAATAATCGATCGCGATGGCGGATTAATTAAAGAAGATGGTTTTTCTTTTGAAGAAATCAGAACGTTGTTTTTAAATAAAGACGGAAATAAATTGGTTGCGGATAATATGATTCCGTTTGAGGAAATCAATTCTAAAATCTGGACTATTGGTGCTGAAATTTTCACGCCTTGTGCTGCTTCAAGACTGGTTACTCAAAACCAAATTGACAGTTTAATAGCAAACGGATTAGAAGTTATTTCCTGTGGAGCGAATGTTCCTTTTGCCGACAAAGAAATTTTCTTTGGCTCTATTATGGAAGAAGTGGACCATAAAGTTAGTTTAATCCCGGATTTTATTTCAAACTGCGGAATGGCTAGAGTTTTTGCTTATTTCATGGAGAAAAAAGTTCAAATGACAGATGAAGCTATTTTTAATGATACTTCTGAAATTATAAAAAATGCAATTGTTAAGGCTCACGCTTTAAATCCATCAAAAACAAACATCAGCGCAACAGCATTTGAAATTGCATTGAAACAATTAGTATAATCTATTTTATACTTTATATATAAACGAGCCGAATAATATTCTGGCTCGTTTTTTTTACCAGATTTTTTTTTTAACGCAAAGCACGCTAAGGTATTTTCATATGGAACGTGAGCAATATCTAAATATTAAGTTCGCAAAGCTATGTATAGATAAACTTTGCGAACTTTTAATCTAAAGATTTACTTAAATTTAAAATAAATAAAACTTTGCGTTTCTTTGCGTAAATCTTAGCGAACTTTGCGGTTAAATCTCGTCCTGCACTTCCATTCTAAACAATTTTTACTACTTTTAAACGTTTTTATTTAATACATTACAAAATTCAGAATTACAATGAGTTTTACTATTTCTTCAGATAAAAAGAAATCATTACTATTCACTACTGCAATATATGCGGTAATCATACTATTGCTGTTTTTTATCCGTTTTTGGCCTCCCTATAATCCAGAAAACAACTCTGCTCTTGCAGAAGGCGGCGGTGGCGGCGGTGTTACTGTAAATTTTGGTGACAGCGATTTAGGTTCTGGAGCGAATTACAAAAGTGAAGTTCTGGATGTAAAAAATAATGCGAAACAAGCTCCTGCAAAAGCAACTCCGGATGAATCTATACTCTCTCAGGAAAATGCCGAGACAGATGAAACTGATGTCGTTATTCCAACAAAAGAAAAACCTAAAAAAAATACTCCTGTTGTAAAACCTGAAACTAAAGTGGTTCCTGAAAAACCAAAAGTTTCCAACTCTACCAACGATGCATTGGCAAGTATCATGAAAGGATCAAACAAAGGCGGTGACGGTGACGATAAAGCGGCAGGAAATAAAGGAAAAGCAAACGGAAGTCTGGGTTCAAGCGGTTATTACGGATCTGGTGGTTCCGGCGGAGGAACCGGAGGCGGTAACGGAACAGGAAATGGTATTGGAACAGGAAGCGGATACGGTGCCGGAAGCGGCGGTGGTTCTGGAGGCGGATCTGGATATTCTTTAGGAAACAGAAAAGCATTATCTAAACCAGCACCAAAATATACTTGTAACGAAGAAGGAAAAGTTGTGGTGGAAATAACGGTTGATCAAAACGGAAAAACGATAAGCGCAACTCCTGGAATTAAAGGAACAACAAATACCGCAAAATGTTTGTTAGACCAAGCCAGAATTGCAGCTATGAATACAAAATGGGAATCTGACAGTGATGCTCCCACAAAACAAACTGGAAAGATTATTTATAATTTTAGTTTGAATTAAAACACAAATTACACAGATTTACACGAATCTATTATTATACAAAAAGGCTTTCTGATGATTTTCAGAAAGCCTTTTTAGTATTTATTTTATCTAGTTTATCCTTCCTTCGGTCGAAATGACAAGATTTTTTTTTGCGTGAGGGATAGGAGCTGGCTGCCGAAGCAGCGTGGATAGCCCGACCACAATAAAAAAATGGGCGAATCAACGTTATGCTGATTGCCCATTTTTTTATTGTGGTCACGCCCTAATGATAATTTTACTTCGGACTTGTAGCAATTACAAACTTCAAATTGTTCTTCACTCCTATCTGCAATACATCAACTAAGTCTTGTACCTGCAGATTAAACGGAATTCGAACTACGACAGTCTGTGTTTTATCGGCGCCTATTTTATTCATTAAAGTGGTTTCTAATTCTTCAAAAGCCACGGGCTGTTTGTCGATATAGAATTGCTTGTCTTCGGTAACGGATAAACTAATTAACTGTTTATTTGTTTTTTCATTTGATTTGGCTTTTGGAAGCGTCATCTTAATAACATTCGGGTTTGCCAGTGTTGAGATGATAAGAAAAAACAACAACAGGAAAAACATAATGTCACTCAAAGATGAAGTCGCAACCTCAGCGTGAAATCTTCTTTTTCTCTTAATTGACATACCTTATGATCTTTGAATTATGTTTACAAATTCTAATATCTGTTTCTGAATTTTTAAAGCAAAATCATCAATTTTTCCGTTCAGTAAGTGGTAAGCGCTATAAGCGATAATTCCCACGATAAGCCCGGAACCGGAACTGATCATTTTTTCGTATAAACCTCCGGAGATATTTCCGATACTGATATTTTCTGTAACCGAAATACTGTAGAAAATTTTAATAACCCCAGAAATTGTTCCAATAAAACCAAGTGTTGGCGCAATACCTGCGATAAGTCCTAAATGCCCTAAACGTCTTTCCATTTCGCCAATTTCAATATCGGCGGCACGGTCCATGTTAGATTCGATTTCGGCAATTGGTCTTCCAATAACCAAAACACCCTCTTTTAGAATATTTCCAACAGCAGTATCGTTTCTTTCTACAATTGTTCTTGCTAATTCAATGTTTCCGGCATGTAATTTATCGCCTACATCCTGCATTAACCTTGCATCAATTCGTGAAGCTTTCTGGATATACAGGTAACGCTCAAAAATTACGTAAATGGTATAGAATAATAAAAGCGCGATTGGTATTAAGAAAAAACCTCCTTTTAAGATAAATCCTAAAACAGAGATTTCAGTTTCTGGTGCAATTTTTTCGATCACTACGTTTGATGCGTTTGCGAGAGTATCAGCTTGTAATTGAATGTAGCTAAACATATTTTAATTCTGGTTTTTAATAATTAATTCTAAAAAATATTTCAATTTTGCAATAAAGATAATTTTCATTGTAATATTAAACTAAAAAAACTGAAAATTATTTCAATTACACACTATTTTATCCAAATAAAATGAACTATCAGGAAACAACAAACTGGATGTTTAATCAATTACCAATGTATCAGCTTCAGGGTGCTTCGGCATACAAAGAAGACCTGACTAACATTAAGTTACTGGCAGGACATCTTGGTAATCCGGAAAAGAAATTACAAACGATTCACGTTGCGGGAACGAACGGAAAAGGATCAACATCGCACATGCTGGCTTCGGTTTTGCAGGAAGCGGGTTATAAAGTAGGTTTGTACACGTCGCCGCACTTAAAAGATTTTAGAGAAAGAATAAAAGTAAACGGTCAGGAAATCTCTGAAGACTTTGTTTGTGAGTTTATCTCGAAACACAAAGATTTCTTTGAAGCCAATGATATGAGTTTCTTCGAAATGTCGGTTGGTTTGGCTTTTGATTATTTTGTCGCAGAAAAAACAGATATCGCGATTATCGAAGTTGGTTTGGGCGGAAGACTGGACGCAACGAATATTATTACGCCTTTGGTTTCGGTAATTACCAATATTGGTTTAGACCATACTCAGTTTTTAGGAAATACACTTGAAGCCATTGCAGGCGAAAAAGCAGGAATTATTAAACCAAATGTTCCGGTTGTTATTGGCGAATATACTCCGGAAACGCAGCCTGTATTCTTGGCTAAAGCCGAAGCAAACAATGCGCCGATTTCTTTCGCCTCAGATTTAATTGATCAAATTTATTTGTCTGACTTAATTGGTGATTATCAGTTTCATAATAAAAAAACGGTTCAGCAGACGATTTCAATTTTGAATAACGAAACCCGTTTTAAAGTTTCGACTGAGCAATTAAAAGAAGGTTTATTGAATGTTGTAAAAAATACAGGATTACAGGGAAGATGGCAGCAATTGGGCGAAAACCCAAAAATTGTATGCGATACGGCACACAACAAACACGGATTAGCTGTTGTTATGAATCAGCTTCAAAATGAAAAATACGAAAAACTGCATATTGTTCTGGGCTTGGTGAATGATAAAGATCTGGATTCTATTTTACCACTTTTCCCAAAAGAGGCGCAATACTATTTTTGCAGTCCAAATTCGGCAAGAGGTTTGCCGACTGAAACGCTTCAAAATGCGGCTGAGAAATTTAATTTAATTGGAGAGAAATATGATTCGGTTGAAAGCGCTTTCGCGAAAGCCAAACAGAATGCCTCAAAAAATGATTTTATTTATGTTGGCGGAAGCACTTTTGTCGTTGCCGAATTGCCTTTGTAACTATCAAAACTTAAATCTTAGAAAAAAGTCTAAAAAAACCGATTTTTTAACAAATTCATAAACAGCGAGATAGAATTTATTTTAAAAAAAGTTTTATTTTTTATTCGATTTTCTTTGCAGAACTCAAAAACAAGCGTATATTTGCACTCGCAATCACAAACGATAGCAACCTAGTAAAACAGGGCGATTAGCTCAGCTGGTTCAGAGCACCTCGTTTACACCGAGGGGGTCGGGGGTTCGAACCCCTCATCGCCCACCATTTTTAATCAACCTCTAAAGTCTTTTGATTTAGAGGTTTTTTTATGGTTTGAAAAAATTTGCTTCGTTTTCTCTACACCTGTATTTACCGTAAAAATTGATTTGAACATCGCAAGGCTCTTCGCTGATAACTTTTACTACAATATGCCAAAATTGCAAACTTCTTTAATTTGCGTTTTTATATTCATTTGGTGTCATTCCTGTTTTTTGTTTAAAAAGGCGAGTAAAGTGCTGCTGGTATTTAAATCCCAGTTCATCTGCAATTTCATTTATTGATTTAAAAGGATCAAATATTTTAACCTTGGCTTCGTCAATAAGTTTAGACTGAATGTAATCTAATGCTGTATTTCCTGTTTCTTTCTTAATTAAATCACCAAAATAATTGGGTGACAAATGCAATTGTTCTGCACACCACGTTACACTAGGCAATCCTAACTTTCTTGGTAAGTCGGAATTGAAATATTCATTAAGTAAATCTTCAAAACGAACCAAAATATCCCTGTTTACATTGTTTCGGGTGATAAACTGGCGGTCATAATAACGCATACAATAGTTTAGGAAAAGTTCAATATTTGAAACGATTAATGTTTTGCTGTGTTTGTCGATATTTAAATCAATTTCGGCAGCAATCTTTTCTAAACAATCATTTATTGTTGCTCTTTCTTTTTTTGATAAGTGAAGGGCTTCATTAACTTCATACGAAAAAAAAGAATACTCTTTTATGTGTTTTCCAAGTGGTGTTCCCACAATTAAATCGGGATGAAATACAAGCGCTCTTCCGGCAGGTTTTATAAGTTTTCCTTTGCTGTCAATTCCGTAAACCTGTCCAGGTGCAATGAAAACTAAAGTTCCATCTTCATAATCATAAGGCTGGCATCCATAGCGCATGTCGCCGCAGTTTATATATTTAAGAAAAACAGCATAAACCCCCATGTATCTTCGGAAATATTGATAAGTTGGTATTTCGTCAAAATTAACAACGCTTACTAAAGGATGTAAGGTATCAACCCCGACAGAATCGTTGTATTGCTTAACAGTATCTATTCTTTCAACTTCTTCCATGATTAAAAATTACTATACAAATTTAAAGAAACTATATCAACTGATTTTGCCTTATAAACAATATCAGTAAAAGTGGTAAATAAAACCGTATTCTGTCTACCCTTAAAGAAAAGAATACTGACGAAATTTGCATTAGCGTTTATTTATAATCATTTACCGGATAAATTCTATGGTTAGAATACTTCAAAATACAAAAGGGAAATTTATGATAAAAGGAATACTGAAAAGACTAACTTTAATATCGATAATCATACTGACATCGTGTAATAACAAAATAATTCAACAAAAAATGAGTACAGAAAACACTTCATCCCTTTTTTCTAAAGGCGAAAAATTAACAAACGGATATTTTACAGGAGATGCATATTTGCAATTATTACTGGCAAAAGATAAAAACAACGACTTCGTAATAGGAAGTGTAACCTTTGAAGCAGGAGCGAGAACAAATTGGCATACACATCCGAAAGGCCAGGTTTTAATAGTTACTGAAGGACTGGGTTTATATCAGGAAAAAGGTAAACCTGCACAATCAATTAAAAAAGGAGATATAATCAATATACCTGAAAATGTAGAACATTGGCATGGCGCTTCTGCAACTTCGAAAATGGTTCATATTGCTATTACAAATTACAAAGGAGAAGTAAATGCCGTTTGGTTAAGTCCAGTGACAGATCTGGAATATTCCGAGGCAAATAAATAATTTCAAAAAATGAAAGAAGCAAATAATTTCAGAAAGCTTTTGCTTGCCATTCTTTTATTAAATATCAATATCATGATCGCACAAGATAAAAATACAGGCAGTACCAATTTGAATGCCCATCAGCAAAGCATGGCAAGTATTTGTGCATTGTCTGCCATAGGAAATATTCAAAAACTAAAAACAGAGTTAAATACAGGTCTTGATTCTGGACTTTCCGTTAATGAGATTAAGGAAGCATTAGTACAGCTTTATGCGTATTGTGGTTTTCCAAGAAGCCTAAACGCAATTAACGCTTTTATGGAAGTTTTGGAAAAGAGAAAAGCGGATGGAATTACTGATTTACAGGGCAGAGAAGCATCTCCAATTAACACAGCAAATGACAAATACAGCGTAGGAAAAGAAACATTGCAGCAATTAACAGGACGAGAAGAAAAAGGCCCAAAAACTGGCGCAAATGCTTTTGCACCTGTAATTGATGTTTTTTTGAAAGAGCATTTATTTGCTGATATTTTTAGCCGTGACGTACTCAATTATCGTCAGCGTGAGTTTGTAACTATTTCTATATTATCAGCAATGTCAGGTGTAGAACCGCAATTGCAGGCTCATATTTCGATGGGATTAAATACAGGAATTACAGAGGAACAAATTATTGAATTGAGTGCTATTATTGAAAAGCAAATTGGAAAAGAGCAGGCAGAAATTGTGAAAAATGTTTTAGAGAAGGTCATTCAAATGAATAAAAAGATTAATTAAATTGAAGCTATAAATGAAAACTTTAATTCATAATTCTCCGAGTAATTCTCTAAATAGTTTATTCGTGTATTTAATATCTGCAACGATATTTTTAACTTACAGTACTATGTCAGCTCAAAAAAAAGACATGATGGTTCGTCTTTCAGAAATTGAAGTTTACCCTGAATATTTATCTGAATATAAAGCCATATTAAAAGAGGAATCTTCAGCTTCAGTAAAATTGGAACCTGGTGTATTGGCAATTTTTCCGATGTATCAAAAAAATGATTCCACTCAAGTTAGAATAATCGAAATATACAATGACAACCATGCTTATCAATCGCATTTAAAAACACTACATTTTCAAAAATATAAAACAACGACGCTTAAAATGGTTAAATCATTAAAGTTGGTTGACATGAATACAATAGATCCAGAATCAATGAAAATCTTGTTTAGGAAAATGATTGAATAAAAATAATTTTAGAAATACCGCCATTAAAAGATGAGATATAATCTTTAAAAAAACATCAAAGTAGTATTTTATAATTTTGAAGTTTCTTTAAATCCTGTAAAAAATGGTTCGCAAACAGGTTCTTAAGGACCACCCAGAAACTCCTTAAGAAATTTAAGGATGCTTTTTATTTTCCTTATATAACTTTTTATTGATTTAAATAAATGCAAAGTATTGTCATTTCGAGGAACGAGAAATCTCAATCGAAAATCGACAAAGATTGGCAGAATATTTATTAATATCATACTTTTGGATTCACAAGGACTCTTTGTTTAACAAAAAAACTATATATGAGAAATGAAGAAGATTGCCCGCAAACTCAACGATACTTATTTTGCGACACATATCTATCTGACAAAGGAATTGATTTATCTCAAAATGACATAATTAAACGATTTACAAATCGTAATAAAAGTGAATCCTATCAAAAATATATAACTTGGAAAAGAAAAAGCAATGAAATAATTGTCTTTACCATGTACGCTTACGCAGACTTAAAGATAAATAAAGAATTTGACTGCATATTTAACTATGATAATCCGGATGAGTTTGTGTTAGAAAAATTTATTTTAACTCAATCAATATATGAAGGCTGGGTACCAACCGATATTGTTGATGAAGGACACAAGCATTTATTGGTTCTTAAATTTGAAAATGAAATCCCAAAAATACTTTTTAAATTACATAAAGAAGAAACTCTTGGAGATACAAGACCTAAAATTTACACAAAATTAGGTTTCTGCAATAAAAAAGATTTTGAAGCCATCGCAACTAACATTAAAAAATATCATGTATTGAGAAAAAAATATGGAATGGAATATTGGAAATATGTCGATGAAGAAATATAATAAAGCGAAAACGCAAAGTCTTTTTAATTAAGCGTTTTCCCGTAAATTCAAACAGATTTGCAATCCCTGCTATTCAGTTTCAAATACAAAACCTAGAATTTCAAAATCCTTATCAGAAAAATTGTATTTTTGTTTACCGCTCCCAAAGAACAACTGTAACATACATTTAAAATCTGTTTTTTACAGTTCCGGTTTATTATACTTAATTATTATCTTTGAATTATGAGCACACTATCAAGACCAAAACACATTGGAAGAAACATAAGCCGTATTCGCGAACTTCGTGATATGAAGCAGGAAGCATTGGCACAAGCTTTAGGTACAAATCAGCAATCAATTTCGATTATCGAAAACAGCGAAACTATTGATGATACGAAATTGGCTGAAGTTGCAAAAGCACTTGGCGTAACTGCAGAAGCTATTAAAAATTACAGCGATGAAACCATATTAAATGTTATTAGCAGTCATGATAACTCAACAATAACAGCAATTAATATTCAACCTAGCTTTAATCCTCTTGATAAAGTTGTAGAACTTTATCAAGAAAAAGAAAAACTTTATGAACGCTTAATCCAAGCCGAAAAAGATAAAGTTGAATATCTCGAAAAAATAGTAAAAGGAAAATAACCTTTTAAAAGCATAAAAAAACTCCATTATTTCTAATGGAGTTTTTTTATGCTTACTATTTTTTCAAACGATGGTTATTCGTTCGCTTATTTATTTACCCAGCTCTTTGTCAATTTCTTTAATAAGTTCAACTGCGAGTGGTTTTGTATTTTCTTTATAAACCCTTATATTATTCCTGCCTAGTTTAACAAGATATTCGAGCGTTTTTTTATATTTTGGATCTGAATATAATTCTTTTTCTGGTTTATCTGCATTTTCTATTTCTTTATCAAAACACTTAAACAAAAAATCAGTGTACATTTTATCAACGTCGTTAGCAGCTGGTACATATATTTGATAATAGGTTAAGATTTTCTGTTTTAATTTTTCGTCTTCAATGTAACCAATTTTACCGCTTGACTTAAAACCTTCATAATTGCCTACATTCAATGTTTGTCCATGTGAATGAATTGGGAAATTAACTTTGCTTTTAGACTTATAAATACTGTCAAGTTGAAAAGTCGTTAATGCTAAAATTTTTTCGTACTCTACGTTTGTCTTATGGTATGCTTTCACTTCTGTGTCTATACTTTCTACATCATTCTGTAAATCATTCCTTAAATTAGCAAGAAACACAGAAACTTCTTTTTGCTGGTGTCTGTGCTCACTCCAACTGTGCAGCCATATTGAAAGCGTGACTGCAAAAACGATTATGAATATTTCTATTATTATTTCTTTTACTTTTTCTCCCAATGTATGTTCTGAATTTTTCACAGTTTTATAAATTTTGTTTGAATGTTTCGTTATTTCTTCTTGCATAATTAGTGTTGTAATTTAACTCTGGTTCTTATTTTATAGTTTATTTAGTTCGCTATTAATTCTATGAGTTCAAAATCGACATTGTTCTTTAAGCAGGTATTTAATTCGATTCATGCAAATTGTTAATTTGATTAAATAAATACCTTCGTCTTAGTACCCGACTTTTATTTAAAAGCGAATATAAGATTATTTACAAAATCTCTTATTAATTTCTTACATACGATATAAAAAAATAATATTTTTCAATGATCAATCATTATTACTTTGTATTTTCTCACATACTTTTTCAAGAAGGCTCTTGGTCTGTTTGAAATATTTCATTTTATCATCAATCTCTTTTATTTTAGCTTGAAAAAGCTCGAGTGTTTCCGGTTTCGAATCTGTTGTTTCGAACCAGCTGGTCAATATTTTTTTTATTTCTGCTAAAGTAAACCCAACTTCTCTTGCTTCTATAATGATTTCTAATCGCTCAACAGTATTGGCATCGTAATGTTTATAGTTATTCGACAGCACCTTTTCGTTAGTCAATCCTTTGATCATTCCTAAATTCTCGTAATATCTAATAGTATGGATTGTCAATCCTGTTTTTTTTGATAATTCGTTTATAAGCATCGTTTTATTTTTTTAATGAAAACAATAAAGTATAGAGTATAGTCTACACTTTATTGTTACAAATATACCAACTTTTTACTTTTAAAGCTTTAAGAAGAAGAAATAAGAATAAACAGAATGATAAAACACCACTATAAAAATTATTTCTAATGGAGTTTTGTTATTTTTATCAAAACTTCCAACATGGACATCATCATCAAAAAAATCAAAATCACAGTTTTTGCAATCGCATTAACAACGTGTAATTATTTTTACGCTCAAACCAATAAAACAGAAACCGAACTGGATGTTTTATTTCAAAAAGCCCTTCAGTCAAAAGCTTTTAACGGAAATGTTTTAGTTGCCAAAAACGGGAAAATCATATACGAAAAGGCTTTTGGAAAAGCCGACGTAAGCAATACCATTCCATTAAATAAAGAGTATCGTTTTCATATAGGTTCAATTGCCAAAGAATTTAATGCAGTTGGAATCATGATGCTGAAAGAACAAGGGAAATTAAAGCTCGATGATCCCATTTCTAAATTTCTGCCAGAACTTCCGTCCTGGGCCAATACAATAAAAATCATCAATCTGCTTCAATACACAAGCGGACTGCCTCAAATAAAGTGGAGCGAAGTCAATCAGGATTCAGATAATATGGCACATCTGCAAAACACCTTGACACTTGATTTTGAGCCGGGAACAAAATATGATTACAATAACAACAATGTGTTTTTACAGAGACGCATTATTGAGAAAATCACCAATATGGATTTTAATTCATTTGTAATAAAAAAAATATTGAAACCTATTGGGATAAAAAATGCTGTTGTAGATCCTGATGAAAAAGAGCCTCTGCTTGCAAAATCTTTTAATGATAAAGGAAAACAGGATGTTCTTAAATATAATATTTCGGGCTGGACGGCTTTAAACTTAAAGGATTTTTACAAATGGTCTGAAGCCGTTAATTCCTTTAAAGTTATTAATCAAGAATCTACTCGTGAGCTTTTCGAACCTTTTTCTAAAGATAATCAAACTGGTCTTGGCGGAGGAACTATCGAAAACGGAAAAGTAACCAATCATATACATGATGGCGCAGCTTTTAATTATCAGGCGATATTAATCAGCAGTCCTGACTTAACCATTATTTTAATGACAAATAACAAACAAAATAATCTGGAAGAAATCAGCAATTCAATACAAGCCATAGTTGACAACAAGCCTTATAATATGATACGATAACGCGAATTTGTAATTCGTGCCCGCAAAGATTATTTTCCTTTTCGAAGATCAGCATAAAGTCTTACTGTTACCGGCACGGATTACAAATCTGCAATATCTGGATCTAAAATTGGTTTACTGATTGACGGCTCTTTTTTGGAGTATAAAATATAGATTTCAGTATTAATGCATTTTTTGTCGTCTTCGCAATTATCAAAAAGTTTATCCGGATTAACTGTTTTTGTGTAAACGCGGCCATTAACGGTATAGGAATATTTCATATAGAAACTGCTTAAACCAATTTCATAATAGTCAACAATAATTCCCGTTGTTTTAGCAGTATTATTTTTAAGTAAAATATAGGATTTAAAATCATTGTAGTAACGAAACGATACAAATACAACAATTATTGAAATTAATAAAATTGATAACGCCTTCTTTTTCGATTTCATCACAATGTTCATGTATTTCTTTTTTTGACTGCTATCAAATCTTTTTTAGCTCCCAATGTTTAACTATATAGTAATTCCAAATCCCTTTTTGAACCGTAATTTCTAATTGGTAGTCTTTTGGATTACGATTGTAATTTTTTCTATTGGTTTCAGAATTAACTTCAAAAACTTCGGTTTCGTTTTTGAATTCAAAAGAAATGTCCGGATTCTTTTTTGTATAAAACCCTGTAACATTGCAGTTTATTATTTCTATTTTGTTTTTTGCTGCTTCTTTTTTATTGATATAATTCCACATTACGTTTGCAATTTGTCCAAAACTTAAATATGAAACTATAATGCCTTGCAATAAATAAAATCCAATCACATAAATTTTAGCATATGTTTCTTTAAAACTCAAATAGGTCTTGATTAAAAATTCTCTTCTGTAGATTCCAAAAAACAGTATTCCAATAACCAACGGCAGACAAAAAACATAAATAATATATCTTACATCGTGTCCAATCGTATTATCATCATAAAATGTAAAGTTTACAATACAGAAAATCATAGCCAGAATTACAAGAAGGTAATGTATTTGTTCCCGTTTTTTCTCTTTCTTTTTAAACTTCTTTTGTTCTGTTTTTTTTAGCTTTTGCTTTTCTCTTAAATGCATTATAATTCTTTATTTTTCTTTCTGTTTATTCTAATGGCACGAATTTTTAATCAATTAAAAAGAGTTTTTATTTTTTTAATAGCCATCTATTTTTAAAAGCATTTGTTTGGCATTTTGATTGGCCGGATCTAATTCTAAAACTTTTGAATAATCATTTCTAGAAAGCTGATATTCTTTTTTGTTAAAGAAAGCTTCTCCCCGACTATCATACGCATTAGCTGATTTAGGAAATTCATTTATATTCAAGCTGAAAATTTTTAAAGCAGCATCAATTTCCTGATCTCTCAACAATTCATACCCCAATTCATTCAATTCGTTTTCGTTTGAAAAATTATAATCACTGCTTTTTTCTTTCTTAAGTTTATAATAAAGCGCAATTCCTTTGTCAATATTCTTTTTGCATTCTTTTCTTATTGTTAAAGCAATTGATTCTTTTTGAGCTTGTAATGGATAATTTTTCCAATTATTCAAGTAGGCAATACTGCAGACAATTTCTTCTACTAATTTTATGTTTCGCCCATTTGTCATTACTACAACACCGTTTCCGTCTTCAAAACTTCCTACATAATGACATACAAAACCCTCGTTACCGCCGCTATGTCTAAAATATCTTGCACCATTAAAATTATTGATAAAAACTCCCAGTTGATTTTCCAGCCTTTTTTCAGATATCTCTTTAGATAGTACCTTATTAGACTTTCCTGACAATGATAACTGTGTGTCAATTACATATTTTGATAAATCAGTTGGATTTGTCCACAACCCCGCAGCGGCTTTTTCCGGATAAATATGGTATTTTCCTTTTACTTCTATACCATTGGTGTAACCTGTTGCTAATAAATATTCTTTATCTTTGGGAGCTGGCTGGTTAAAAAAACTATTGGTCATCCCTAACGGAATCAAAACATTTTTCAACATGTAATCTTCATATTTTTCTCCCGTTGTATTTTCTAGAATAAGCTGGGAAATTGTGGTGCCGCCGCCTGAATATTGAAATTTTAAACCCGGTTCAAATATAGATCTTACGGCATTTGAATTTGCAGGTTTCAATCCGTCGAGAGTTTGGATTGTTGTGGGTAAATCAGCTCCTTTTGGATAGCCGCCAAAACCGCCGGTAGATAAACCGGCTGTATGGCTCAATAAATTGGCTATAGTTATTTTTTTTCCTTTTGAAATTGAGTCATAAGGAAATTTCCATGTTTTCAGGTAATTATTTATATCCTCATTTAAGGTTAGTTTACCTTCTTTAACCAATTTTAAAATTCCCAGACTATTGATAGATTTACTTATCGATGCTGCCTGAAAAAGTGTTTCTGTTGTTGCCGGTCTTTTTTCGCCAGCATCGGCTAAACCGTATGCTTTTACCCACTCTACTTTGTAATCTTTAATTACAGCAATGTTACTGCATTAACTTCATAAAAGGACATTCTCTCTTTTAAGGTCCATTTTTTATTTTTTGATTTATTCCATTGATTTAAATCATTTTCAAACGATTTTATTTTATCACTTGCATTTTGTGCAAAAAGGGTCAGGGAAAAAGAAAGCAGAATAATTAAATTTATTTTTTCTATTTTATTCATAAAAGCGGTTTTTGGTTAGTATTCCTTTTTGATTAGATAAAATGACGGCTGATCCTGTTACTATGTGAGATAAACCTAGATTTCATTTTACTTATTTAAGGAGATAAGTCTTATATCGTTCCATTTGTTCTTTTAACAAATATAGAAATATTTCTTACAGAGAATTTAAAAAAGCGTTCATTGAATTTGATGATTTGTTTAGCGCAAAAATGGCAGGATTGTGTATTATAAAACTGTGTTATCATACCATAAACATATCCATGCGAGATTATAACTTCTTAGAGCTATAATAATTTTTAATTATATTTGACGTTGATATTGATCTGTTTGGCAGCCTTATTGCTAAAGGAAAATCAAATCATCAAACCCAAATCTTAAAAATGAAAACAAAACTAATAACTCTTTTATTTGTAATTACCGTTATAAATATGTTTGGGCAAGCGCCGGCAACACCAAAACCTGCCAATGCGAATACAAACAATAAAGCTTTACCGCCTAGTGAGATAGTTTCTAATAAGATTGTAAGTGCACTAAAAAAAGTTCCTTTAGACGAAGCTTCAATTTTAATTTATGATTACGACGGTTCTCTTTTTTCTTATGATTTAGAATCGGAGCAAATTGGCTGGACTGTAAAAGCAACAACTCCTTTTACAGAAATGTGTGCCAATAAAGTAACAATAGCTAATGGAGTGGTTTATATTCCGTTTATAAATGGTGAAATTTATGCAGTAGATAACCAAAGCGGCGATGTATTCTGGAAATCGAGGTTGGGTAATATTACAGATCAAATTGTTCTTAAAGATCAGGTTCCGGTTGTAAGCAATGGAAAGTTGTATATAACAGCTCAAAATCAAAACGGAAGCAGTAATCTTTATGCTCTTGATACAAAAGACGGAAGCTTAGCGTGGAATTATAAACTGGATACTCCTAATAATGATGTTCCGGTATTGGCTTTCAATAACAAAATTTTTGCTCCAAGTGCCGCTAATCTTTACAGTTTTGATGCCGGCACAGGAAAAGTTTTAGGACAGAAAAGTTTTGAGGAAGGCATGCACAGTAAACCTGTAACTGATGGTGAAAATGTATTTGCAGCAAACGAAAAAAATCTGCTTTTTGCTTTAACTCCAGATAAACTAGACGTTTTATGGCAATTTAAATTAGATGAAAATCAATACAATGTAAAGGAACGCATCTTTTGCAAAGACCAAAAAATATATTTTGCAGCACAAGGTGAAACCGTTTCTTCTATATACGCTGTAGATTCAAAAACAGGAACACAGATTTGGAAAAGGGATTTTAAAGATGATAATGTAGAATATATCACCGAGGACAGCGATAACATTTGGGGTTATACTAAAAAAGGAAAGCTTTTTCAACTGGATATAACAAATGGTGAAATAGCAACTGAAATAAAATTAACCACACAGCCAATTTCAAATATCGAATTTCCGGTTGATGATACTATCTTTTATTATTGTGATGCCGGTTTAATTAAATTTGATTTAAGCACCAAAGATGAAGATTTATATTATATGCGAACTTCTCTTAAAGACGATGTTTACAGCGCATATCTAAAAATAATTCGATAAAAAAATAAGCCGTCTCAATTAGACGGCTTATTTTTTATTATTAAGTAGTAGCACAACTAATCAAATAGTTTCCTTCAACCGCTTTTATCAAAATCTCCTTAAATTCCTTCAAGTTTTCCAATTCGCTGTAATGCTGCAATTCTTTCAAATCTTCCTCATCAAAATAATTAATTATCTCTAACAAAATAGTAATTCCTTTAAGCACTCTTGAAGGCTCAAATAATAAACTATATACTTTACCATTAACATTTACGGCATTTTCACCATATTCACCAGAAGCTAGAGCATAAAACATAAAAAGCTCAAAATAATCCTCGTAAACTTCATAAGCTGGTCCCAGATTAATAAATCTAAGTTTATCTAATGATCTGATACCTCCATAAAATGATTTTGAATAATCACTGAGTCTAAATTTATCCTTTTCTTCATAACCGACTTCAAAAATTCCTAAAACAGAATTTTCACTTTTAATATAACTTTCATCTTTTTTGTAAACTCCTATATAGGTATAAACTCCCATTTTTAACTTATTTAATTGATTTCGGCTTTTCTGTTATATACAAATGCGAATATAGGTTATTCGATTTTAATCTTATCTTGAAATCCGTATCAACATAAAAAACATCTGTACTATTGCTTTTTTTCTGTCTTTTCAATTTCAAAATTCATATTATCCCTCATTAAGATTACAGAATTTACTTTTCCATTACCGAAATCGAATTTCAGCAAATTAGGATAATCTACAATTTTGAATAATCCGTTTTTTAGATAAAGTAATTCATTCTCATTTTTCCCTTTAAAAAAACCTAATAATTGAGATTCAACATAGAGGCGATTATTTTTTTCTACTATTTTGGTTTCTACTCCCTGCTGATACAGAAAATCGTCATACGTTCCTAAATAGTATTTTTCATGATATCGGGTTTTTATATAAAAGGTTATTTTAAAATTGTTCCATAAATCTCATTCAATAGATCTTGTCTTTCTTTTGAATTTCTTTGATTTAAAAGTATGATGATTCCCCAATTTTTAGTTCTATCATAACATATCATCGAAGATTGTCCCATAGAATCTCCTGATTTCAAGTAAATAGTATTTACCTCATCTGTCATAATGTTTGTTCCTAATCCCATTTCTCTTTTTTCATCTTTATAGAAAATTCTTTCTGTAATTAAAGCTGCCTGTGCGATTGCTGTTTCTTTATTCAATAGCGTTTTTAAATACATAACCATATCCGAAGCACTGGATTTAACTAATCCGGCAGATGCTGTAATATTCCAGTTAAAAATTTCCTGAAGACCTCCATTAGGATTGTGGCCGGTTGTAATGTTCTTTACATTAAAATCTTTGGTTAATGTATTGGTAAGCTGTAAAGGCTCTATTATTTTTTGGGTAATAATTTCATCATAGCTTTTGTTGTAGACTTTTTCTAATATTTGTCCCAGTAAAGTATATCCAATTGTAGAGTAACGGTATTTACCATAATCTGCTAACTCACTGCAATTATTAACGATAGCGGCAAAAGTTTTTTCAGTTAGACCGCTTATTGGCTGCTGCGGATTTTGTTCTATTAATTTGCCAAAATCTATATCAGGCAAACCGGATTGATGTGATGCCAGATCTGAAATTTTTATTTTATTTCTAAGGTTTTTATGCAGTACGTATGCTGCAGGAAGGTACTTATCTATAAAATCATCTGTTTTTATTTTATTTTCAATTACTGCTTGTGCAATTAAGTTTGAAGTCAAAATTTTAGTGATAGAAGCAATTTCAAATATGGAATTTTTATTTATTTTTATTGAACTGCCTTCTTTCAAATTACCATAAGCTGTATAGTATTCTTCGTTGTTTTTAATAAAGCCGATACTAATACCTGCGTTTGGATTTTTTTGATAAGCATTCTTTACTATTGAATCTATTTTTTTTGTGATGTCTTGTCCAAAAGAAATAGTACTTATTAATAATAGTGCGGCTAAAAATTGTAATGAAGTTTTCATTGTATCGAGTTTTTGGGTTAAAAATTATTTCGATACAAACTTGAGAAAGAAACTAATTATGTGCGACCGAATGAAAGTACTCGTACGCATTTGCTGAAAAAAATGAGTATGAATCTTTCACTACAGAAGTACGAGTAATTACAAAATGTTGTTTTACAAGTTTTTGCGATAAGAAGTGGGCGTATCGCCTGTGTGTTTTTTAAAAGCAGTATTAAAAGAAGATTTTGAATTAAAACCTACCTGATATAGAATTTCTAAAATAGTTACTTTACTTTTTGCAGCATCTTTTAAAATATCCATGGCATTTTCTATACGATAGGTATTTACAAAATCATAAAAATGCTGTTCTAATTTATGATTAATTAAAAGTGATAAGTCCCTAACCGGAATTTGAATTGCTGCAGAAACATCCTGAATCGTTAAAGCTGGGTTAAGAAACGGCTTTTCTTCAATCATATACTTTTTTAGTTTCAGCAGTTTTTCATTGAATTCATTATCATTTAAGGTTGATTGTTCTCTATTTTTTTCTTCTAAAACAATATCCGAAACCAGTTTTAATTTTGAATCAATATTTCTAAATAAACCAGGATTGTTTAATGCTTTAAATAAATACCAGCTGGTAAGAAACAGCTGTAATACGAGAATTCCAATTTTAATCGATTCAGAAATATACGGCTGATCTGAAAATTTGAAAATGTTTTTTAAAATAACGATCAGATATAGAATTGTAAGTACAACCGTAAACTGAAACAGCCAGTTATAAGAATTAATATGTATGCCTGCATTATTTTCAAGATAAAGCTTTTTTGCTTTTCTTAATAACATAAAAATGGCTATAAAATAGACAACTATCTGAATATGAAAAAGAATATGAGTGAATTGGAGTTCCATCATATTTTGTCTATTTAAGATAAACTCAATTTTAGAAGCGGTATTTACAAGATAAAATCGAGGCAGCAGAATGAAATTTGCAAATAAAAACGGAAGCAGATGTATAACATGTCTGGGTCTCAATTTAAAATCAGAATAACAAACAGATAATACGTAGAGATAAAAAACCGGAATTTGTAAAAATGCTATTGTAATTCTAAACATTCCCAAATTGGATGGGCCGTCAGTCATTAACTCAAACAAAGGACTGCTGGAATCTATTGCTGTTATAAACAAAAAAAGAGCAAAAAGAACATTGCTTATTTTATGCTTTGTTTTAACTGTAAGCAGAAAAAATGCAAGAAATAACGAAATGAATAAGGAGATTATAGTGACAATAAGCAATAAGTTAATCTTATCCATTCATTATTTTGTTTTTGGTTTAGTTAATTAAATTTGGCTTTATTCAGGCGAATATAAGAAATATTTTACTCTAATTTTTTAACTTTTAGAAATTGAAATTACACAGATCTTTAAAGCAAAAAAAGGCACGAACTCAGAAACATTCGTGCCTTTTTTATGCTATCTGTTTATAGAATAATTTAAATTTATCTAACTCTTGTTAAATCTAAATCATGAAAATCAAAACTAAAATCAATATTTGGAGAGATTCCTTTCATTTTAATAGATTGGGCTTTGCCGTTTTCATCCAGCGAAAACATGGCAAATGCATCGCAGTTCATTCCTTGGTATTCCCATTTTACAGCAAATGTATTGGCATTGTAAAAAGCCATTGGGCCGTTTAATTTTGGCGAACGGTACGATTTAAACCATAATTGTTTATTCTTTTCAAATACTTCAATTTCGCCAAACCATTTGTCTGCATACACACCAATAAAGTCTTCCTTCTTTATTTTTACGTTTTTTGCCAGTTTTACCTTTTCCCAAACTTTTTTGGTTACATCATCACCGGTATTCCTATCTTCCTTCATCCATTCGACCAATTTATCTGTCCATCCAAAATCGTCTAAACCTAAATAACTGTCTGAAATGGTATTGGAAACTGCTGAAAAAAGTCCCGCTCCGCCATTTTCAGTATTGGTTAAAATGACAATTCCTAAATTGAGATCCGGATACATCGTTACAATGGAAAGCATTCCCGGCAGTCCTCCCGTATGTGATACTTTTAGATTTCCTTTTTCATCAGATACCTGCCAGCCTAAACCATAGCCGTTAAAATGAAAATTGTATCGTGGATTTTGATCTGATTCCTGAACCGTGTGTATTCGCCACATTTCATTATGATTTTTTAAAGAAAAAAGTCTTGCTTTCGAATCTTCTCCATACTGACCTTTATTTAAACGAACCGTCATCCATTTCGCCATATCTGCAGCATTAGAAAATATCCCTCCCGCCGCAGCATTTATTTGATCTCCAAAACCATCAATTGTTTTTATAGTTCCCGATTCAGATGAATGGGGTACTGCAAAATTAGATTTATCCTTTATTAAACTGCTTCCTACAAACGTATTATTCATTTGCAAAGGGGCGATGATTCTTTTTTGTACAAACTCTTCATAACTCATACCACTCACCCTTGCAATTACTTCTCCTGCTACGACATAAAGCAAATTATCATAATCAAATTTCGTTCGAAAAGCCGAAACGGGTTTAAAGTACTGAAAACTGGTTAAGACATCTTTTATGGTAAAATTAGAACCATCAGGAAAAAACATCAAATCACCAACTCCTAGTCCAAGTCCGCTGCGATGAGTTAATAAATCCTGTATGTTAAAATTTTCAGTTACATAATCATTATACATTTTAAATTCCGGCAGATAATCTCTTACTTTATCGGTCCACTTTAATTTTCCTTCATCTTCTAAAATAGAAAGTGCGGTTGTTGTAAATGCTTTACTGTTTGAGGCAATTTGAAAATTAGTATTTTCATTTACCGCTTTTTTTGTTTCTACAGATGCTTCCCCATATCCTTTTAAGTGAATTATTTTTCCATCTTTAACAACAGCAATCGACGCGCCTGCGACATTAAATTTTGTCAAGGCAGATTCCATCAATACATCAATTTGTGAAGATGTTAATTGAGCAAAAACTGGTACAGATGAAAAACAAATGCAAATTACTAATACTAAAAAACTATTTACTTTTTTCATTTTATGGTTTTAATAAGAGATTCAAGTGTAGATTTTTTTTGATTTATCACAATCAATTGGCTTTTGTCATCGAGAAGGATTTTTGATGCAAACTCCTTGTCTGCTTTAAACTGCCATTTTTTTAATTCCTTAAATTTACTTTTAGTCAGTTTTAACTTTTGAGCATTGTCTTTATAAATTATTATCACCTTTGTCAACGGTGTTTCCTGCATTTTTTCGATACTCGTTTCTGTTATTTGATCTTCGTATTGTGTTCTGGAACGATAACGAAACATTTTATCAATGACATCAAAATCTTTTTCGTTTTCAGACAGCACATATCTGTACGTCATTATATTATCCAGTTCATTAATCCAATTTGGAAAATTTACTTCATAAGCCTGGATATAATTATCAATAAAATTTTTATCTATAGGTTTCTTCTCATCAATATATTCTTTAACCAATGGATAAATCTGCTTGGCCATAAGATTTATATACTTTTTATTGTACCAATCGTGAGTATCCATTTTTCCGTCTAATTGTCCATACACATAGCCATTGCCTAATGCGGTTGCTAAAACTTCATTCATCAATTGATAAGCATAATTACTGCATTTCGATTTATTTTCTTTAAAATAAGTATCAATTTGTGTTTTTACTTCAAGCGATTGTTCATCATAAATAATATGATAGGTTTCGTGAAGCATTACGCTGAATAGGTCTTTATAGGATTTTAGATCCGTTTGTATTGCGCTGATAAAATTATTGCAAAACGCTTGTGCAGTAAAACCTTTAGAATTGGGCAGCGGATAAAAAGCGATTTCAAAAGGAATTGCATTATCCCAGCTGGAGTTGTAAAATACTAAACCCGTATTGAAATAATTCTCTATTTGATGCTCGTTTGAATATTTGGCAATATCTTCTAATTGTTTTTCAAACTTCTCTTTGTTCGGATTATAAATCAGTTCGTTGTAAATTGGCGTAAATTCTGAAATACTTTCGGCCAAATCAATTAGTGTTTTATTTGGAATAATCCCAACAGAACGTATTTTGAAGTTTACTAAATCTCCCGTTTCAATCAGGTTCTTTTTAAGAATATCTTCCGTCTGCATCGTTTTTTTTGAGCCATAAGGAAACTCTTCAAATCTATAACTATAGTAAATTCCCAGTTTTTCGAATTTTGAAATTACATTTTTGTATTTATCATTATTATATTTTGATTTCTGAAACTCCGTTTTGAAAACATTTTCAGGATAATTTTCAGAAAGATTTTGTAAAAAAACAAAAACCGCTAATTGTTCAGAATATTTAATTTTGAAGGTTGCTTTTTGTGCAAATGAAAAAACTGGCAAAAATAAAAACAGGAGTAAAAATCTATTTCTCATTACTTTAATATGCTTATAGTTTTTAATTTCCTTGTTTCATATATGTTTTCAATTTCAACAAAAAGGACCGCATTAATAAAAATAAAAGCAATCGCAAACCAAAAATTATAATGAAAACTTAACCAGGTTGATGCTCCAAAAGAATGAGCAATTAAGACAAAAAGAGCAAAAATTTTCAGTTTTCGATTTGATAAATTATAACCTATAACTCCAATTAATACTAACCAAAGTGCACAAATTATAAATAATCCCGAAGTGTGATTCGCCATCATAAAAGCGCCTATTGGGTTTCCTTCATCTGCTTTGCTTAAATCTCCTTTCCAATATTCATCAGATTGATTTATAATCGTAATAATTTCATCAAATAGACAGGCCCAGTAAGCCGGAATTAACAGAATTAATTTAGAATTCAGGATTTTTTCTTTCATGAAATGGTGGTTGTTTGTTTTTGGTTTCTGGTATTTATTTTGCTAATATATAAGAAATATCCTTACTAAAGTCCAACACTCAAAAAACTTATCCTTCAACCAAAAAGCTTACCTTTTTTTCCACAATACTATTTCATTTGGGTTTATGACTTCATATTTTAGATCAAGTTCTATCCAAAAATTTTCAAAATATAATATCGAATCAGTGTTTTCAGAACAATAAATGCTATGTAAAGAAAGATTGTAATTTCTATTTTTTGTAAGATGGGAATTAAAGTCTCCTTTTACTTTTTTTAAAATATGCTCTAAATTCCAAATATCATCATCATTCACAAATTTTCTTCGGAGTATATTATTCTTAATTTCTTCAACTGATAAATTTTCTACAGTCTGTTCCTGATCCTCATTAAGACATCCAAAATATTCTCCGCAAACAAAATCACCACTTCCACTGGTTTTATATTCTTTAGTTTCTTTATTATAAACTATTGGCCCAGGTCCTATTAATCGTCCCCTTTCGTCATCTTCATAAAATTCTTTATGCTTATACGTTATAAATAGATACTTCGAACTGTCTATGAATTCATGAATAACATAATCAGTACCAACAAAATCATTTATCATTTCCTGAACCAAGTCTCTGTCAATTTCCATAAATTTATTTCAATATTTTCAAATTATGCTTTTACCAATCACATTATCTCAAACTAAAAAACACAAAACTTATCCTTCCACCAAACAAATCTCAAAAACCGTTTTCTCATTCTCGTTTTTAAACGAAATATAACCTCCGTGCGCTTCAATAATATTTTTAGACAAGGTTAGGCCAATTCCCGCACCTTCATTTCGGGTGGTAAAAAAGGGCAGGAAAATTTTGTTTTCAATTTCTTTTTCAATGCCATTTCCATTATCAATTATTTTAATGTAGGTTCTGTTTTCTTTGGCTTCCGCCGAAATTAAAATCTGCTTCTCGCTGCTATTCTTTAAGGCGTTTATTGAATTCGTTAAAAGGTTAATGATGACTTGTTCTGTTTGCTGGGTATCGACATTTATCAAACGTTTTAAAGAAACCGAATTCACCACTTCAATTCCGTCTTTCTTAAATAACGGATTCATGATTTGCAGACAATTATCAATCAAATTTTTCAACTCTATTTTTTCTTTTTTAGGAGAAGGAAGCATTGCCAGTTTTCTATAACCTTCAACAAATTTCTGCAAATGGTCACTTCGCCTTAACATGGTTTCGACACTGTTTTTAATATCTTCTAAATCTTCTGCCGAAAGCGAATCCTGTTCTACCAAATCCTGTAGGTTTTGGCAAATAGAACGAATGGGCGTTATAGAATTTAAAAGTTCATGCGAAATCACTTTCATCAAATTTACCCACGCATCTTTCTCTTTTTTATCGACAACATTCTGGATAGAATCTAATAAAACGATATAATAATCACGCTCGAAAATCTCGGTTCTTGAAGCCTGTAAAACAAAAGTCTGATTATTTTGTTCATTGATACTGATTTCTACAGACGTTTTTATTTCATGAAAATCGTCAGCTTCAATAATTTCGCAAAGAGATGGCAGTTGATTTTTAAGATATTTCCATTTTGAAACTTTCGGAACATTAAAATGAGACGAAAAATAATCGTTCATCAAAAATATACCCCAATTATTATCCTGTTTTTCTAAAATGATAATTCCGGTTTCGATATTATTTAAAATAGAACGGTAAATAATATCTTTTGAAATTTGTTCATTTTGTCTGTTCTTCAAAGTATCATACAATAGAAACAAATCATCATAGCTTTTATTGCTTTTGTGCTTCGTAAAATCGGATGTAAAATCATTTTGAAGTATTGATGCAATAGTTTTATCATAAAGCAAAACAAAATTCCGAACATAAAAATACATTTCGCGAATGAGCAGAAAAACAATAAAAAAACCAAATATGCCTGTAAAAAGCAAATTGATTTTAAAGAAATAAATCGAAAATTCAATCGCTGCAATAATGGCAAGCAATCGAAAAAAAAGCAGTTTATAAGTTTGCAGCGATTTAAACATACTAATTAATGTTGATATTATATTTCTCTAAACGTCTGTACAAAGAACCTCTTGACAAACCCAGTTCTTCGGCTGTTTTGCTGATATTGCTTCCATGTTTTAAAAGCGCTTTTTCGATCGTGGCTTTTTCTACAGAAGAAAGCTGAATGTCATCCGGATTTTCATCATAAGGAGTGATGATTTCTAAATCCAGATCTGAAACGGTGATTTTATTGTTTTCGCACAGAATAACAGCGCGTTCAATTTTATTTTCCATTTCACGGATGTTTCCGTTCCAGGCGTGTTTTTCAATTTGTTCCAATACTTTTTTCTCAAAAGTAATTTCGCCTCTTCCGTATTTATCTCTCATTTTTTCCAGAAGATATTCAGCAAGCGGTATTTTATCTTCGTTTCTTTCTCTCAACGGAGGCAGTACAATTTCCATTGTATTAATTCTATAATACAAATCTTCCCTGAAATTTTTATCGGCCGCTTCCAGTTTCAAATTCAAATTGGTTGCCGTAATAATTCGCACATTTAAAGGTCTGGCTTTTGTTTCGCCTAGTCTCGTTACGGTTTTGGTTTGAATAACCTGTAATAATTTGGATTGTAAATGCAGCGGAACATTTCCTATTTCATCTAAAAAAATAGTTCCGTTCTGCGCCATTTCAAAACGTCCCGGCGTATCTATTTTAGCATCTGTAAAAGCACCTTTTGCATACCCAAACAATTCACTTTCAAAAATATTCGAATTCAGAGAACCTAAATCAACGGCAATAAACGGATTATTTTTTCTTTCGGATTGACTGTAAATATGATGTGCCAAAACAAACTTTCCTGTTCCGTTTTCACCCAGAATCAAAACATTGGCATCGGTTTTGGCCACTTTATCGGCAAGAGAATAGGCTTTTTTTATAATTTCAGAAGTTCCAATAAAAAAGTCGTTTTCAATTTCAATCTCTTTGCTCTTTTTTTGTTCTTTACGAGATTTATCTACCGCCTGCTTTACAGATTCTAATAGTTTTTTGTTTTCCCAGGGTTTCAAAATATAATCAAAAGCACCAGATTTTAATCCTTCAACTGCCGTTTCCACTTTTCCAAAAGCCGTCATTAAAATCACAACCGTTTTTGGCGAAAGCGTTTTTATTTCTTTTAATAAATACAACCCTTCTCTTCCATCT
This sequence comes from Flavobacterium sp. HSC-32F16, assembly GCF_024171645.1. Taxonomy (GTDB): domain Bacteria; phylum Bacteroidota; class Bacteroidia; order Flavobacteriales; family Flavobacteriaceae; genus Flavobacterium. Next base: position 225,858 of record NZ_JALKAC010000010.1, read on the forward strand.
TCAAAACCTATTCGGTAATTCATGTCGAGCAAAACGACATCAATTCTTTTTTCAGATAATAATTCGACAATATTTTTTGGATTATTGAGTGTGTAAATCTCTTCAAAATATTTTTTTAAGTACACTTTCGACGCAAAAAGAATATCTTCCTGATCATCTATGATTAAAATTGAAGCGTTTGTCTTTTTCATTATTGTTCAGTTTTGGACAAAAAGTGTCCAATTATGGACATTGTGATTTTTTTGTAAAAAATAAAATTTTAAAAATTAAGCAGTTACAAATTTTAATTTTCTGGCATGAAAATCACATTTCTACTTGTAAATCAATTAATTATTAAAGTCTTTCAGAGGTAAAAATAACAAAATAAATATCTATCAGCCGCATTATTAATTATCTTAATTTTCGGCCGTATTTCTTTTACTTCTGAAGATCAAAAAACGAACATCAATCAAATTTAAAAAAAATCAATTATGATTACCATTAAGAATCTTTCAAAAATTTTTAGGACCGAAGAAGTAGAAACAAAGGCTTTAAGCGAAATTTCATTAACGATAAAAGAAGGTGATTTTGTCTCGATAATGGGACCATCCGGAAGCGGTAAATCGACTTTATTAAATATCATTGGATTATTGGACAGTGCTTCAGGCGGAAGTTATCAATTACTAAATCAGGAAATGATTGGCATTAAAGAAAAAGCAAAATCAAAAGCCCGAAAAGAAAATATTGGATTCATTTTTCAGAATTTTAATTTAATCGATGAATTATCGGTTTATGATAATATCGAATTACCGCTGCTTTACAATAATATTCCGGCATCAGATAGAAAGAAAAAAGTAGAAAATATTGCCAATATATTAGGTATCTCACATCGCCTGAAACATTTTCCGCAACAGCTTTCGGGAGGACAACAACAGCGTGTGGCCGTTGCAAGAGCCTTAATCAATGACCCGAAAATTATTCTTGCTGATGAACCTACAGGAAATCTGGACAGTAAAAACGGTAATGAGGTAATGGAATTATTAACAGATCTTCATGCTGGCGGTGCCACAATTTTAATGGTTACACATTCTGATTATGATGCTTCATTTTCGCAGAGAACTATTTTAATGAGAGATGGAATTATTCTTTCGGAAAAATTAAACCACAAAAATGTAGACGTCTTAGTAACTGCTAAAAATTAGAATCATGCTCAAAAACTGGATTAACATATTTATCTACCATATCAAAAACAACAAATTCTTTACGGCTTTGAATGTTTTGGGTTTGAGTATTGGAATTGCGGGTTTAATTTTTGCGATTTTGTATTGGAACGACGAACATAGTTATGACCAATGGAATCCTAATAAAGAAAATATATTTTTAGTCGCTAACCAAATGGATGCGACTACATACTGGGCCTCAAGTTCGGCACCAGTTGGATCTGCGATAAAACAAATAAGTCCTGATGTCGAATCATACTGTTATTTAAGCGGCGAATACGAAAATGATATCATTCGTTTTAATAATAAAAAAATTCAGTCAGACAAAATTGTTTCAGCTCAAAAGAATTTTTTTGATTTTTTTCCTTATGAATTTATTCAAGGCAGTCCAAAAAAGGCATTACCAGATGTAAACAGTATTTGTTTATCACAAGATCTGGCTGTTCAGATTTTTGGAAATGAAAGCCCTTTGGGAAAGCAGGTAATTTTGCAACATAAAAACCTAATTGTAAGGGGTGTTTATAAACTAGACAAAAAATCAGTTTATAACCCGTCCTGCGTGGTTAACTTTATGGATGAACGAGTAAATGGAAACATTCAAGCCTGGGGAAATTTTCAATTTGTTCTTTTATTAAAACTTAAAAACCCAAACAATCAGAAACAAGTGACCGATAACCTTCAGAATATATATTTTGAAAATATGACCGCTCGCTATGCAAAACTAAAAGGCATTTCGCCAAAAGAATTTATTCGAAAATTTGGTGAAGTAAAACCTGGTTTAGAGCCATTATCATCACTTCGTCTGCATTCAAAAACCGGCAGTCTGATTGAAGAAAAAGGGAATTATCAATTTTTACTTATTATGGTTGGATTATCAGTTTTAATCCTAATCTTATCAATTGTAAATTATGTCAATTCTGCAACGGCAAATGCTGTAAAAAGAGCCAAAGAAGTTGGGGTTCGCAAAATTATCGGCGCTTCAAAATCAGCTATAATTCAGCAGTTTATTTTTGAAACAGCAATAATTTCGCTGCTTTCTATTTTAATATCGCTTGTTATTGTAGAGCTTTCTCTTCCTTATTATAATGCTTTTTTAGAAAAAACACTTGTACTGCAAAGCGGTCAGTTTTATTTACAGCTTGTTGTTATATTTATTGTAACCTTAGTATTGGCAGGGATATTTCCGGCAGTTTATGTTTCTAATTTTGAATCGCTAAAAGTATTGAAGGGAAATTTTGGAAGAAGCAAAAGCGGTGTCTGGCTTAGAAACGGTATGCTGATTTTTCAATTTGCTGTAGCCTCTTTCTTTATTGTTGGGTCTTATATTGTGTACAAGCAAATAGATCTTATGAATTCTAAAGACCTTGGGTTTAGCGGTAAACAGATTTTAAATATTTCATATCGAAATATCTATGGTGAAGGAATTACAGATAAAGACCGTTTGGATCGATACAGCATTATTAAAAACCAATTGCTGCATGTAAAAGGAGTCCAGCAAGTTGCAGGTGGTGGTTTTGTTTTTGGAAACGGCGCTAAATCAGTGACAACTTATCAATATAAAGATATAAGTGTTGATGGAAATAATACTCCTATTGATTTTGGACTATTGGAAATGATGAAAATAAAAATGGTAAAAGGCCGTTATTTTAGCCCCAAATTTGCACAGGATACAATTTCATCGATGTTAATTAATGAAACGGCTTTAAAATTATTGAACGAAAAAGATCCGATAGGAAAAAAGGTAGACTACATGGACGGTAAAGAAGTTATCATTGTGGGAGTTGTCAAAGATTTTAATTTAGGTAATCCCGGTGAGCCAATTCCTCCAATGTCTTTTTTCCATTTTAAAGCCATGCCTTGGTCCACATCAACTTTGAATAATATTTACATTACTGCAGATCCTAAAACCATGCAGCAAACGGTAGCTGGTATAGAAGATTTGTGGACAACAAAAGTAGATCCCGATTATCCTTTTTTATATGATTTTGTTGACAAAGAATACAAAAGATCATACAGCAGATATGTAAAACAAAAAAATATTTTCTCTTTATTGAATATTGTGGTTATTGTAATTGCGCTTTTCGGATTGTTTGCTTTAGCTTCATATTCTATTGAAAGACGCATGAAAGAAATCGCAATTCGAAAAACACTGGGAGCAGAAACAAATGTTTTATTAAAGGAACTCTGCAAACAATATGTTGGTTTTAGTATAATTGGTTTTTTAATTGCTTTATTCCCTGTCTATTATTTACTTAATATATGGCTGGAAAATTTTGCCTACAGAATAACCATATCTATATATCCTTTTTTAATTGGTTTTATGGCTTTGCTTTCATTAACCCTATTAGTTGTGCTTTCCAGAGCTTATCAGGCAACAAAAGTTGATGTTTTAAAATATCTGAAATATGAATAATAATATCGCTTTTGTTTTTTCTACTAACTCCAAACACAAACTATGATACTAAATTATATCAATATATTTATTTACCAGTTAAAGCATAATAAACTATTCTCATTATTAAATATTTTAGGTTTATCAATAGGGATTGCAGGATTAATATTTGCCTTACTTTACTGGAACGACGAACAGAGTTATAATAAATGGAATCTGGAAAAAGACAATGTTTATCAGGTTTTGGTACAGCTAACTGACATGCCTGTTGGCAGCGATCATCCCGTACGATTTAAAGCCTATTTAGAAAAAGATTCTAATGTCGAAAACATAGTTTTTGCAGATAGCTGGTATCAAAAAAGTAAAATTATTTATAACGGCAAGAAAGAATTCGTTGATAAAATTATCAATGTCGAAAGTGATTTCTTTTCTCTGTTTCCTTTTAAAATTATACAAGGAAATGGCTCTAGTGCGCTAAAGGACGGGACAAGTATCGCTATATCTGAAGATCTGGCAAAACGTGTTTTTGGTAATGAAAATCCAATTGGCAAACAAATTAACTGCCTTGACAATTTGTTTGTAGTTCGTGCCGTATATCGTATTCCCGGTAAATCTTCGATTGCTCCTAATGTTATTGTAAATCGAATGAAAGATCTTGTTGATCCTTCTAAAAGTCGAAATCTGTTTGCCTTAAAAATACTTTTAAAAGTAAAAGATCCATCAAAAGTGGAGCTAACACGCAAAATGCTAGAAAAGACATATTATGATGAAGTTATTGTAAAAGAAGCCAGACAAGCTGGTTTTACTCCTGATGAAATGGCAAAAAAAGTGGGACATTTTACAGTTTTCATGGAACCTCTTTCTAAAGCCAGATTACATTCTATCACAGATGGTTATCCTGAAGGCCGAGGCAGTTATCAGTTTTTGTTGATCATGATGGGACTCTCTATTTTGATTCTCATTTTATCTATAGTCAATTATATAAATTTAGCCACGGCCAATGCAATAAAACGCGCTAAAGAAGTAGGTGTTCGCAAAATTGTTGGTGCATCAAAAAGCCATATTATTTTTCAATTTATATTTGAAACAACCTTAATCAGTTTATTTTCAATCTTGCTGGCTTTAGTAATTGTAGAATTGACTTTGCCTTATTACAATAATTTTTTAAATAAAAATTTAATGATTATTGGAACCCAATTCTATTTACAACTCATTCTAATTTTTGTTGTTACAATTTTGGCAGCAGGAATATTTCCAGCATTGTATGTTTCTAATTTTGAAACTTTAAAGGTGTTAAAAGGTGATTTTTCAAGAAGTAAAAACGGTGTTTGGCTGCGCAACGGAATGTTGAATTTTCAATTTGCTATTGCAGCATTTTTTATTATTGGTTCCAACATTGTATATGAGCAAGTAAAATATTTAAATAATAAAGACCTTGGTTTTAAAGGAGATCAGCTTATTGCGATTACCTTAAATCTTCTGCCGTCTGATCATGAAGGAGAAAACATCGACAAAAATATTTTCAATAAATACAATACAATAAAGCAAGAGTTAAACAAAATTGAAGGAGTTGAAAACGTTTCAACCGGACTTATATCTTTTGATGGTACAGACAATTCGCTGGCACCTCTTTTATATCACGATGTACTTTTTAAAGCAAAACATATTGGGATCGATTTTGGAATGCTTGAAATGATGAAAATCAAAATAGCGAAAGGCAGAGGACTAGATAGAAGATTGGCTTCTGACACTATAAATTCTGTCATGATCAATGAAACAGCTGCGAAGTTGATGAACATGAAAACTCCAATTGGAGAGGAAATTCTAATTAGAAATCAAAAGTTAAGGATTGTTGGTATCGTAAAAGATTTCAATTTATTGAGTCCCGAAGTCAAAGTTCCTCCAATGACATTTTATCATATAGAAACCTTGCATATGGCAGAAAATATGAATGTTGTTTATGTAAAATTAAAATCGCAAAAAATTGGAAATACCCTTTCAGATATTGAGAAATTCTGGACAGCAAATGTTGACAAAGAATATCCTTTTCAATATGATTTTGTAGACAAACAATATGCAAGAACCTATGAAAACTACACCAAACAAAAGAATTTATTTTCGCTCCTCAACATTGTAGTAATTCTAATTGCGCTATTTGGTTTGTTTGCGCTGGCATCCTATTCTATACAAAGACGAATGAAAGAAATTGCGATTAGAAAAACGCTTGGCGCTGAAACGAATACTTTATTAAGAGAGTTATCGAAACAATATATTTTATATTGTATAATTGGTTTTTTAATTGCGCTTTTTCCAGTATACTATTTTCTAAAAAAATGGCTTGAGAATTTTGCATTCAGGATTGAGATAAGTTTGTTTCCGTTTATTCTTGGGTTTGCCATTTTATTAATTCTGACTCTGTCAATTGTATTATCACGAGCTTATATTGCGGCTAAAACTGATATTTTGAAATACTTGAAATATGAATAAAAAGTTCTTTATAAATTTATAGAAGGTATTAATTCACTTAAACCGAAAAAGACTCCAATGTTTTTATTGGAGTCTTTTCAATATTATCAATTTGATATTTTCACCAAGGACTTACTCCCGTTTCATCTTCAATATCATTGCTGAAAAACTGTCCAGTCGGTCCGTTTTCATCTGTCAATGTATTTTTTATAATAAATGAAGCCGCACTTTCTACAGTTCCCGGTCCATTATGATGATTAAAATCTGTAGCAGTGTAACCCGGATCAATTACATTTACTTTGAATGGAAGATCCTTTAATTCATAAGCTAATACAATTGTATATGCGTTTAAAGCTGCTTTTGAAGTTCCATAACTTGCAGATTTGAAGTTGTAATATTTCCAAGTCGGGTCACTATGTAAAGTCAAAGATCCAAGTCCTGAAGTTATGTTGCTGATTCTTGGGTTTTCTGCTTTTTTAAGCAATTCTAAAAAAGCCTGAGTAACACTTATTACGCCAAAAAAGTTAGTATCAAACACATTTTGAATATCTTTTATATTTGTGTCTGAAGCATTTTGAGGAAACTCACCGCTTATTCCGGCATTGTTAATCAGAATATCTAATTTTCCCTGCTCATTTTCTACAATTTTTTTTGCTTCTAAAATTGAATCGGGATTGGTAACATCAATTTGTATGGCTTTAATGTTTTCAAATCCATCTTCATTTAATTGTTTTGCAACTGTATTTCCTTTTTCAAGATTTCGGGTTCCTAAATACACAAAAAATCCTTTTTTAGAAAGTTGTTTTGTTAGTTCTAATCCTATGCTTCTATTTGCTCCTGTTATTAATACTGATTTCATTTTTATATTGTTTTAAATTAATAAAGCAAAGTTGGTTCGTTTAAAAATGAAATCATTTGTCATTTGGCAAAAAGCAATTTTAGCTGATGTTTTTTCTGATTCTGCTTAATGATGATTGCGTAATTCCTAAATAAGAAGCAACAAAAGAAAGCGGCACGCGATTAACAACATTTGGATATATTTCTAAAAATTTTAAATAACGAGTTGTAGCATCTTCGGAAATCTGCGGGCTTCTTCTTTCTACTTTTTGCATCAATGCTCTTGAAACGACTTTGTGTACAATTGCATCCCATCCAACAATGGTATTAGAAAGTTCTTTCCAGTTTTTCTTTGAAAAAACCATAATTGTAGTATCTGTAATGGCCTGCACATAAGCTGTTGAAGGAATTTCATTTTCAAAACTTTCAAGATCAACTACCAAATTATGTTCGTCAATAAAATATTTGGTAATTTCTTCGCCTTTGTTATTGTAATAACAAACTCTAACAATACCGTCTAAAACAAAACCCACTTGCTGTGACACTTTTCCCGCTTCAGAAAAATATTCATCTTTCTTTAATTCTATTTTGCCCGCATTGCTTAAAACTAAGTCGATTTGCTGTTGGTTTAAATTTCCAAATTGCAATATGTATTCTATAAATTCTTTCATAGAGGCAATTTAATCAAAGTTATTAGTCCAGAATTTGTCATTTGACAAAAACAATTTAAAATATAAAAGTTATTTTTCCAGTAAATTTTCAGTGCTGGTTAAGAATTCTTCCGTCGCTTTTTCAATATCGATATTCATTCTTTCTGCCAAAACGGTAAGCCACCAAATCGATTCTCCTAATTTATGTTTGAGTTCTTGCTCTGTATTTCCTTTTGGCCATCTTCCTTGCTGCGACATTATGTTGCGTGCGACTAAACCAGCATCTGTTAAAAATGCCAATGCATCTTCTTCAATTGTCCATTCGCTTCCATGATGCGATAATTCTAATTCGTGATAACGCTTTCTTATTTCTAAAGAACGTTCTTTAATCTGTTCTAAATTTATTGATGCCATAATTTAATTTGTATTGAATTGTTCCTGAAATGCGACTGGACTAATGTTCGTTTTCTTTTTAAATAATTTATTGAAGGACTGCGGATGCTCAAAACCTAATTTATAAGCAATTTCAGATATTGAAAAAGTTCCTTTCGTTATATAATCTTTTGCTTTTTCTATCAATTTATCATGAATAAACTGCTGGGTATTTTGTCCCGTAAGATTCCGAAGTAAATCGCTTAAATACCTGGCAGACAAACCCAGTTCATCAGCAACAAACTGAACTGTAGGCAAACCATTTTCAAGCGTTTTTTCGTTATTAAAATAATCTTCGAGTAAATTTTCTAGTTTCGAAAGCACATCATTATTAACCGCTTTTCTGGTTAGAAACTGTCTATTATAAAAACGATTACTGTAATTTAGTAAAAGTTCTATCTGCGAAATAAGCACGTCCTGACTGAAATTGTCGATTCGTTCTTTCAGCTCTTTTTGAATATTTGCAAAAACGCCTAAAATAGTTTCTTTTTCAATTTCTGATAAATACAAAGCTTCAGATGCCGTGTACGAAAAAAATCCGTACTTTTTAATATTGGCATTTAAAGTATAAGGCCGAATAAAATCAGGATGAATATTTAAGGACATTCCACTGTAATCAGCTTCTTCTTCCTGCATTTTTAAAATTTGTCCCGGCGAAACAAACGACATTCCGCCTTCTTCAAAATCATAAAAACCATGTCCGTAGCGAAGCTTTCCCGAAAAATGAGTTTTAAAAGAAATTTTATAAAAATCTAAAATAATTCCATTTTCAAAATCTTTCGGATCAAATATGGCTTCACCATAATTCAAAATACTAATAAGCGGATGCGTAGACTTTGGCTGTCCCATAGCTTTATGCAATTCTGAAATACTGTTGAATATTTTAGGCTGGTTTTTCATCTCACAAATTTATAAAATGTTCTACTGGTGCAATGTTCCAGCTTACTGTACTTTGGTCAATCATGTCGTGTACAACAGAATCACTAAGTTCTGTCATTAATTTATGCATAGCATCTGTGCCTTCTGCTGCACTGTCCCAAACCAACATATCGTAAACGATTCCTTTTTTTAATTCAAAAATGGTTCTGGAACGAAATCCTTTTTGACATTTTAAAAATTCGTCGATTTCTTTGTTTGCTTCAATAAATTGCTGCGTTGTAAAACCATTTAATTTAAAAGTAGTCAATTCTATTGCTTGATTTTCCATCGGTTTTAAATTAAAAAGTAAACATTGCTTTTATGTTGTGAACCTGGGTTTCGGCACCATTTTTCAATCTTTCATCGTATAAAGCATTCGCATCATTTCCGGCAATATATCGTAATTGGTTTTTATTATCTGTCGCTGCCTCGTATATAATTTGAGCAACATCTTTTGCATTTGTATAATTCTCTAATTGTTCTGCACTGTAGCCTTTACTAACTTCTGCGGTTAATTTTTCATACGCTTCGTGCTGGCCGACTTCCATAGAACGAATTGCAAAATCGGTTTTCATACCTCCTGGCGCGACAACTTTAACCTGAATTCCAAATTGGGTTAATTCTGAAGCTAAACTTTCGGAAAAACCATCCACACCAAATTTTGTTGCACTGTAAATCGAACAAGTCGGGAATCCGATTAATCCAAAAGTGGAAGTAACATTTATAAAAGTACCGCTTTTTTTCTCACGAAAATGAGGTGTAAAGGCTTTTGAAACTCTAATAACACCAAATAGGTTCGTAACAATCTGGCGTTCGATTTGAATTTCACTTAAAGATTCTAATGCGCCAATTAATCCGTAACCGGCATTGTTTAATACTACATCTACAGAATAATTTTCTGTAATGCTTTTAATTGTTTCTGTAATTTGTTCCGAATTTGTAACGTCAAGCGGTAATACAATTACGTTTTCTAATGAAGTTAATTCTGTTTCTTTTTCTGGATTTCGCATTGTGGCAATTACGTGCCAGCCTTTGCTTTGGAATAATTTTGCTGCTGATTTCCCTAAACCTGTTGAAGCTCCTGTAATAAAAATTGTCTTTTGCATTTTTAATTGTTTTAAAATTATAATGCAAAGATCAGCCGAAGCTTGAAGGTACTTTTAGCCATTTTGGACAATTCATTAGCCAAAATGACGATTAAGAAACAAATTAATCACCTCCGCCGCATCCACCGCATGAACTTCCACAAGAACTCCCGCAAGAGCTTCCACCAGAACTTCCACATCCTGAACTACTGCCTGATGATGTATAGTTATTATTTACAGGCATGACCAAAGGCATAAAAGAAACTGCCAAACCTCCGTATAAAAAATAATTCCATTGCCAGTCTTGTTCGGGATCGGTATTACTTTTTTCTTTTTTGAAAGTTGAATGAATTGTATTAAAAAATAAATAGTTTAGTATTTTCTTATAGTAACGATAAGAGATCGCTGCTAAAATTATAGTTATAATAACAATATTAGTTACAGCTTTTCCTCTCGAAATTCCTGTAATAATTCTGCTGAAACCAATACTTAAAAGAAGTCCAAAAGCCAGCAATGCCACTTTTATAATAAATAAAAACTGCTTAGAATTTAAAATCGTTTCTCTAATTTTTTCTACTCCTTTTTTTAATTGTTGAAATATTGGTTTGTTTATAATTAACTGATGTAATTGCGTATATGGCATTAAATCATACTCTTTCATAATCTCAATGACACAATTTTCATATTGATTATTTGTTAACGTATCTTCAATTAACCTTAATTTATTGCCTGCAACTTCTATTTTGTTATTTTCAACTAAATTATTTACAACTCCGTGAATTACAAAATCTAAATTACTTTTTTGAAAAAAAACTAATTCAAAAGGCGTAAGTTTTCTGATGATTAATTTTGATTTCATTTTTTCAATTAGTGAATTACAAGATTTTTTAACAAATTGCATTAATAAAAATGTTACCAAAGCAAACAAGGATATGTAATACCATGCAAAATCCGGATTACCAACTTGAATCAAAACTGGTTTTAGAAGAAGGGAAATAGGATAACTTAAAAGTATAAATGATGCTGAGAAAATTATTTTTATTATTCCAAGATTATAATTAGCGTTGTCTAATTCGAGTGAATCCATAGGATCTCCAATAGTCCAAATTTCTTCGGGCTGTTTCCCGAAATTTAATTCGTATAAGTTTTTAGTAACTTCTTTTGCTTTATTGAATTTCTCGTGTTCAGCTTTATTGTGTGTTGACGGAATATGTTCGATTCTTTTTAACAAAATAGTGCAAAAATCAGAATATGAATTTGTAAAAATTAAATGCTGATGCCAGACAATATCCACAATTTCTGAAGGCGAAACCATCTCATTAGAGGTTGCTGCCAGATACATGAACTTTTTATATTCTAAGATTGCTGTTTTGGTCAAATAGATACTCCAACTATTTTCGAAAGCTAATCTTGTTGAAAATCCATATTCATCATTTAAGTTGTCGAGATCAAATTTTTCGATTTGATTCCAAAGTTGTGTATCCATGATAATTAAAGTTCTTTCGTTAAACGATCTAACTCCTTTAATAAAGTCGGCATTCTAAATTCACCTGCCATACTTTCTACTTTTTGAAAAGCTTCTTTCAAGTCCATTCCTATAGAAGTTACATATAACGGTTTAGCACTATCGCCTCTCAGCAGAGCCTTTTTATCTTTTTCTAAACTCGCAAAATTGGTTTTGGCTACACCAATAATCGGAATTTGTTTATGCATCTTTTCATATAAATAACCGCCCAAACCGTACTTTTTATCATCATCTAAATATACAAATCCGTCAACAATTATAGCTTCAATATTTTCAAGATCAATCTGATTTAACAAACTGATAATACACGGAAGTTCTCTTTTGTAGAATTCTCCCGGAATATATTCTGAAACATTATCAATTATTTCTGTGTGAACTTTAAAATTTTTATTCTCATTCCAATTCTCAAATTCAAGACAGACTGTTTTTGCTTTATTATCAAAATAATAAGTATCGAAGGCTAATATCATGTTTATTTCTGTTTCTAAAATATATAAGTATTCACTTGATCTTATAAATACTCTTTTCTATCAAATAATAATTTTCTGTTTAAATCTTTTTCAATTGATTCTAAGTAATCTTTTTCAGTGAATGGCTCTCTATAAAAAGTCCATGGTGATGCATTCGAAGTGTTTGAATTTATAAATCCTTCTATAAGATTTAATAAATAATCCCGTTTCTCTATTGAAGCTGTTAAACTTTCAATGCGATAGTGTTCTTCCCTGTTTATTAAAATATTGAATAGTTTTTCCAAATTATCCTTAAAGTTATTCTGTCCCAAAACTTCAATCGTAAATTCAATATCAGATAAATCAGGATTTATACACAAATTAAAAATTGGTGTAATTATTTCATAAGGTTCGCCCCATTCAAATTTTTTCTCTTCAATATAACAATAAGGAATTGTACCTCTATCAATGTAAATCATTAAAAATAATAGATTATAATTTAAGCCGCAACCGAATTTTACACTCTTAATGAACCTCGAAAACCTCTTGCGGCGTAATACGAATCTGCTCCATTATGATACACAAAAACGGTATCATAGCGAAAATCTGAAAAAATTGCGCCGCCAAGCTTTCTGATGCTTGCAGGCGTTAAAATCCAGCTTGAAGTTTTTGTATCAAATTTTCCAAGTTTTTGAAGTTCGCGGTATTCTTCTTCATTCAAAATTTGAATTCCAATTGCAGAAGCCATATTTACAGCACTGTCTTTTGGTTTATTTTCTTTTCTTTTCTCTAATGCTTCATGATCGTAACAAATACTTCTGCGTCCTTTTGGACTTTCTGGAGCACAATCATAAAAAATATATTCGTTTGTTTTGTCATCATAACCCACAACGTCTGGTTCGCCTTCAGTTCTTTCCATTTCGTCAAGAGACCAGAGTTTTTCAGGATTTGCTTTTAGTTTTGACTGAACTTTTTCCCATTCGATATTATTATGACGATTTTTATTATTTTCAAAACGTGCTTCTAATACACTTAATAATGATTCTTGTTGTTCTGGCGATAATTTATTTTTATTACTCATCTTTCTTTATTTTATGTTATCCCAAGTCATCACATCCCTTTTAAGTTAATATCTAAACCGATTAGGAGGTATCAAATTAAATATTTAATTAAATCTTCTCTACTTCAAATGTAACAAATCTTACAAAACTGAAGACAGAATTTGAAAGCCTTTTAAAATTTATAATGAATTAACGAGATTCTAATCCAAAACCTTTTATTATTCCCCTCTTTGAATTACGTATAAACTGTAGAATTTTATCCCGCTCTAATGTTTGATCAAATTCACTCTCAATCAATTCTACAGCCATACCTGTATTTTTTTTCTGCTGAAATAGTATTCGATAAATGTTTTTTAGTTCATCAATTTTATCAAGTTGAAAACCTCTTCTTTTTAATCCGATTGTATTGACTCCGACATAGCTTAATGGCTCTCGTCCAGCAGTTACATAAGGAGGTATATCTTTAACAACCCTGCTTAACCCGCTGATCATAACATGATCTCCAATTAAAGAAAACTGATGAACAGCTGATAAACCACTAATATTAACCCAGTCTCCTATTATAACCTCGCCTGCAATTCCAACACTAAAACCAATAATAGAATTGTTTCCTATTACAACATCATGCCCAATATGAGCATTTGACATAATCAGATTATTATTTCCAATCAACGTTTTTTGTTTTGATTTAGTTCCTTTATTTATAGTAACAAATTCCCGAATAATATTATTATTTCCAATTTCAAGGATTGTATATTCATTGTTATATTTCAAATCCTGAGGAATCCCGCCCAAAACCGAATTAGAATGAATTTTACAATTCTGCCCTATCCTCGTTCCATTCAAAATAGTTACATTATTTCCAATCCAGGTATTATCTCCAATTACAACATCATTTTCAATTGTAGCAAAATTTCCAATCTGAACATTCTCACCGAGAATTGCTTTTTTTCCAATACAATAATTTTCCAATTTTTGATCTTTTAAATTAGAATGCAAAAGTTGAAAAATAATTGTTGATTTTTCTTGATGTAATATCAAGAAATCGAAGCCCTTATCCTGCTTAAGGTTTCCTGACTAACATTCAATAAAGAAGCAATATATTTCAATTTAGCTTTAAGAATAATCTGTGGAAAAGAATCCAGAAGAAATTGATATTTCTGCTGAGCACTCATTACCCTAAACAAATGATGAAATTCATTAATCTTAGAAAGATAAAGACGAAGCTGCTTAATATGAAACATTGAAAAAAGAGGATATTCTAATAAAATTTGCTCATCTGAATAAGACAACGAATAAAGTACAGTATCTTCACAAGCCTGAAAATTTTCAAATGAAGGTTTCTGTTCGAAAAAACTACTTAATGACGTTATAAATTGATTATCCGTATAAATCCATTTTGTAATTTCAAGATCATTCTCGATGCAAAATCTACGAACAGTTCCAGATTTTATAAAATAGACCTTTCTACAAATTTTACCTTCCTGAATAATAAAATCCCCTTTTTTATATTTTTCAATAACGAAATATTTCTTTATTGCATCTTCAGTATCATTATCTAATACCTGAAAACCATTAATAGCATCAATAAGTTGTTTCATATTATAAATGATTATGAAAACAAATTTACCAATAATTAAAATGATTTTTAAGTAACTTTAAATAATGGTCTTTGATACATTATATTAAAAGATGATTATTTTACCCTAAATTCAAAAAACAAAAGAAATTCAAGGATAAAAACAATGTAAAAAAGGACGAGAAGTAATCTATCCTAAGAGAACTCAAAAACGATAGTCATCAAAACCAAATCGCAAGTTGATTTAACCTAGTGTTAAAAAATATTGTCTTATAAATCAATAACGAATACAATTTGATGAGATTTTTTTTTTGACAACGACAGGTCAGTAAATTCAAAAATTAAAACCTATCCTGTTGTTTTGTTTACAGTGACTCAGGATAATGAAAGAATCTAAATCCAAAAATGATTAAAATCAAAAAAATCCCCATCAAATACATGATGAGGATTCTTCAAAAGAAAGGCGACGACATAC
>NZ_JALKAC010000011.1 GCF_024171645.1 Flavobacterium sp. HSC-32F16
GGTTCTTTTCGAATCTCTCGATTCCATTACTCTTATTCTTTTGTTTTAACATCTCTGTTAAAACGGCTGTCAATTCAATATGTCTACGAACGTGTATTTCTTTTTGTTTTCACTTGTGTTTCAAAGCGGGTGCAAAACTAAAAATTCTTTTTGTTTCCTGCAAGAAAAATTTAAAGTTTTTTTTGAAATTTTTTCAATCTCATTTTCTCTAATTTTCCTTCCAATCTCTCAATGAACTTTCCGTGTTTTGCGGGGTGCAAATGTAAAAAGCATTTTCAAATCTCACAAGCTTTTTCTAATCTTTTTTCTGAAAAAATTTTTCAGTTTTGATCTCTTTTCTTGTCAGCATTTCAGTGAACGTCTCTCGTTGTTGCGGGTGCAAAAGTACACTCTTTATTCAGTTAAACAAGACTTTTTGCAGAGTTTTTTTTAAGTTTTTTTTTGATTATCCCTTAACCACCTGATAACAGATTATTTACAGATTACTATTTTTTGAAACACTGAAAGATTTTTCTTATTTAATATGCGATTTTAATGATTTTGACACTTTTTTCAATATCCTTTTTACAGAGTTTTCAGTATTTGAGCTCGTTTTTTGATGAGAAATCAGATTTCAAAGATTCATTTCACCGCTCTTGTGGTCTTAAAAAGTCTTTGACTTCTCTTTTCACACATTTGATTTTGCTAAAAAGAGCTTTATAACCCCGAAGCTTCCGGAGAAATCCTTTTATATTAGGATTCAAAATAAAAGATTGGAACGGATAGCAGGAAATAGCTCCATCAAAACAAAGCTCAATTCTTTAAATCCCAAATTCCAAAAACTCCCTTGCGAAAGCTTCGGCTTCGCTTACTCAAACAGAATAACTCATTATATATAACAATCGTTTCACTCAAACCTTATAATCGTTTTACTTATTATATATTATAGTGGCTTTTATACATATATATTATAGTGTAACGTTCCACTTATTATATAATAGCAATCTTCTACATATATATATTGTATGTATTTTTGTAATCACTTATATTTGCATTCACAAAATTATAAACAATGATCAAGATTACTTTACCCGATGGGTCAATTAGAGAGTTCGCTCAAGGCGTAACTCCAATGGAGGTCGCTAAAAACATTAGCGAAGGTTTTGCACGAAATGTAATTTCTGCATCTTTTAATGGTACAACTATTGAAACCGAGACTCCATTAACGACCGATGGTAATCTTATATTATATACTTGGAATGATGCTGAAGGTAAAAAAGCTTTCTGGCATTCGACTTCTCACGTAATGGCACAAGCTCTCGAGGAATTGTACCCTGGAATTAAATTAACTCTTGGACCTGCAATTGCTAACGGGTTTTATTATGACGTGGATTTTGAAGACCAAAAGATCTCTGAGGCTGATTTTAAAAAGATCGAAGATCGTGTTCTTGAAATCTCGAGAGAGAAACACGAATTTAAAATGCGTCCGGTTAGCAAGGCTGATGCATTAGAAATGTATAAAGACAATGTCTACAAGACTGAATTGATTTCTAATCTTGAAGACGGCACTATTACTTTTTGCGATCATTCTACTTTTACTGATTTATGTCGTGGTGGACACATTCCAAACACTGGAATCATCAAGGCTTTTAAAATTATGAGTGTTGCTGGCGCTTACTGGAGAGGTGATGAAAAGAACAAGCAGTTAACTCGTGTGTATGGAACTTCATTCCCTAAACAAAAAGATTTAACTGAGTATCTTGAACTTCTTGAAGAAGCTAAACGTCGTGACCACCGTAAATTAGGAAAGGAACTTGAATTGTTTGCTTTCTCTCAGAAAGTAGGCCAAGGTTTACCTTTATGGTTACCTAAGGGAGCTGCACTTAGAGAGCGTTTAGAGCAATTTTTAAAGAGAGCCCAAAAGAAAGCAGGTTACGAGCAAGTTGTGAGTCCGCATATTGGGCAAAAAGAACTTTATGTAACTTCTGGTCATTACGCTAAATATGGCGCTGATAGTTTCCAGCCGATTCATACTCCTGCAGAAGGTGAAGAGTTTTTATTAAAACCAATGAACTGCCCTCACCATTGTGAGATTTACAATGTAAGACCTTGGTCCTATAAAGATTTACCTAAGCGTTATGCTGAATTTGGTACTGTATATAGATATGAGCAATCTGGTGAGCTACATGGTTTAACTCGTGTTAGAGGTTTTACTCAGGATGATGCGCATATTTTTTGTACTCCAGAACAATTAGATGAAGAGTTCAAAAAAGTAATTGACTTGGTATTATATGTATTTGGTTCTTTAGGTTTTGAAAACTTTACTGCACAGATTTCATTGAGAGATCAGGAAAACAGAGAGAAATATATTGGTACAGATGAAAACTGGGAGAAAGCTGAAAACGCAATTATCAATGCTGCAGCTGACAAAGGTTTGAATACTGTTGTAGAATATGGTGAAGCTGCATTTTACGGACCTAAGCTTGACTTTATGGTTAAGGATGCTTTGGGAAGACAATGGCAGTTAGGAACAATTCAGGTTGATTATAACCTTCCTGAGCGTTTTGATTTGACATACAAAGGTGCTGATAATGAATTACATCGCCCGGTTATGATTCACAGAGCTCCTTTTGGATCTATGGAACGTTTTATAGCAATTTTACTAGAGCACACAGCAGGAAATTTCCCACTTTGGCTAATGCCTGAGCAGGCTATTATATTGTCTTTGAGCGAGAAATACGAAAATTATGCTAAAAAAGTTTTAGATTTGCTAGAAAATCACGAAATTCGCGCCCTAATTGACAACCGAAATGAAACTATCGGTAAGAAAATTAGAGATGCAGAAATGCAAAAAATTCCATTTATGCTTATCGTGGGTGAGGAAGAGGAGAAAAACGGCACTATTTCTATTCGTCGCCACGGCCAGGAAGGAAAAGGTAATATCACAGTTTCTATCGAAGAATTTGCTTCGATTGTAGACGAAGAAATAAAAAAGACATTAAAAGTATTTACAGTTTAACTTAAATTAGAAAGTCATAGCAATAAAAAGTAACAGAGGTTTTCAACCTCGAGTAGAAAAAAAAGATGCACACAGAATAAATAACAATATTCGTGGTGTACAGGAAGTAAGGTTAGTAGGCGAGAACATCGAACCAGGTGTATTTAAGCTTGCAGAAGCTTTACGTCTAGCAGATCAGTTTGAATTAGACTTGGTTGAAATTTCGCCAAATGCTGAGCCGCCGGTTTGTAAAATCATGGATTACAAGAAATTTGTTTACGAACAAAAGAAACGTGATAAGGCATTAAAAGCTAAATCATCGCAAGTTGTAGTAAAAGAGATTCGTTTTGGTCCTCAAACAGATGAACATGATTATGAATTTAAAAGAAAGAATGCCGAGAAGTTCTTAAAAGAGGGAGCTAAATTAAAAGCATTTGTGTTCTTTAAAGGACGTTCGATCATCTATAAAGATCAAGGACAGATTTTACTTTTACGTTTGGCAACAGATTTAGAAGAGCATGGTAAAGTTGAAGCTATGCCGGTTCTTGAAGGGAAGAGAATGATTATGTTCATTGCTCCGAAAAAGAAGAAATAGTCTCAGTTTACAGTTTCAGTATTCAGTTATAAACTTGAAACCTGAAACTGTAAACCTGAAACAAACAATATAAGTAAGTAAGAATAAATTAAAACACTAGGAAAAATGCCTAAAATGAAAACTAAATCTAGCGCTAAGAAACGTTTTAAAGTTACTGGTTCTGGAAAGATTAAAAGAAAGCATGCTTTTAAAAGTCACATCTTGACTAAAAAATCTAAAAAACGTAAATTAGCTTTGACACACTCAGCGCTAGTTCACTCAACAGATATGAAAAGCATCAAACAACAATTAAGAATTATCTAATAATTCTTTAGGTTAAAAAATTATTTATATAACCTTGGAGTATGGCTTTCAAGTTCCTTTGATTTAATTCAGGACGCCTGCTACAAAAACACATTAAAATTATGCCAAGATCGGTAAATTCAGTTGCTAAAAGAGCAAGAAGAAAAAAAATAATGAAGCAAGCCAAAGGTTTCTTTGGAAGACGTAAAAACGTTTGGACAGTTGCTAAGAATGCAGTAGAGAAAGCGATGAGCTACGCTTACCGCGATAGAAAACAAAACAAAAGAAATTTCCGTTCATTATGGATTCAACGTATCAACGCTGGAGCTAGATTAGAAGGAATGTCTTATTCTCAATTCATGGGGAAAGTTAAAGCTAACGGAATCGAATTGAACCGTAAAGTTCTTGCAGATTTAGCTATGAACCACCCAGAAGCTTTCAAAGCTATTCTTAATAAAGTAAAATAAACGTTTTATAAACTCAATTTAGATTACTTACTTATCATAAGAACCCAGTTATTTTTAACTGGGTTTTATTTTATCCAATACTTTAGTTTTAACCGGATTTTACATCTAATAAATATGAACTATACTATTTCTATTTATCTTCTGCTCTTATTTATTTGCACTTCATGTTCAAAAAACATTATAACTACTCAAAAACCTCAAACCAAAACAAACCTTAGTATTGGAGTAAATAAGCCATCACTTATATTCTTACATTCGGCAAAAGCGCAAAATGAACAACATAACAATCTTTATCGAAGATTTTTAAATGCCTTTGGAGACACATCTGAATTTCCAATTAAATCTATTACTTCTAATACTACAGTTGAATTTAAAAATCAAAACACAACATATTTTAACGATTCTAAAAAAAACATTACAGGCTTAATTTTATCTGATGGAATAAAAGCGCCATATATTGAGATTGATCCAAACAAATATATCAGTGCTTATGAAGCTTATTTTGGTATAAAATTCAACGATAAAATTTACTATCAAAAAGAAAGAGAAGAATTAAAAAACACTAATGAAAACCGACTTAATTATGCACTAAATAGTAAGTTTTCGATTAATGCATCATATGCTGACAATCTAATTAAAAATGCAAGCTCAGCTCACTATCATAGTGTAAAAAAGAAAAAAAGCATTTGCAATAGTAATACTGTGTATGTTTATCATTACTCAGATAGTTTAAAAACAAAAAAAGCCCCTTATTACAGTTATACAAAATACAACAAAAATAACTATACTGAAAATGATGTACTAACTAATGATACAGGTTACAAAAGAGAATCCAATTATTATTACAACAATTTTAATCTATTGGACAGCATTACCCACATTACAACATCTGATGGTAAGACTGAAAAAAATAAAAGCATTTACATTTATCTGCAAAAAGAGTATTTCATTTTAAGTTCCGAAGGAAAAAAGACTTCAGTTTCATCTCATTATATTCTGAACTCAAAAATGCAATGTATAAATCAAGAAACTTTTAATTCTTATGGAAATGTTATGCAAACGAAAAGTTTTAAATACGATCAATATGGACGACTTATAGAAGAGATTGAGGCTGATCGCAGATCTGTTTATACTTACGAAAATCCATCGTCAGTATTTTATTCTACCTGCACTTCATATGAGAAAGAAGTAGAAACAACCAAAAACATCATCTATAAAAAAAATGGATATCGACATTACACAAATCAATATCATGGTGAACTAAATGTATACAGTAAAACACTCGAAGATCAAAATGATTGTGTTCAGTTAATTTATACGTATAACAAAGACAAAAAACTTACTAGTTTTATGGAGTATCTTTACAAGTAATTAATCAATTTTTAAGATAGATCAATCAAACTTCAAAAAATGTACGCTGCATTACTTTCTCACATACAAAAATTCATAACACTCGAACCTTCAGAAATTAATATTTTAGAATCATGCCTGAATATTTCTAAGATAAAAAAGAAAGAACACTTATTGAGAGAAGGTCAAGTTTGTAACACTTTATATTTTATACTAAAAGGCTGTTCCAGACAATACATTATTAACTCAAAAGGTACAGAACAAACGTTACAATTTGCTATTGAAAATTGGTGGATTACTGATTATTTAAGTTATCACAACAATACCCCATCACATTTCTACATTCAGACCGTTGAAAATTGTGAGGTGATAGCAATTGAAAAAAGCACTTTAGAATCTTTATTAATCGAAATTCCAAAATTGGAAAGATACTTTCGAATCGTTTCTCAGAAATCATTTGGAGCCGCGCAAATGAGAATTAAATTTCTATTTACAATGTCGGCAGAGGAAAGATACAATCATTTCAAAAATCAACAGCCTGATTTCGTACAGCGTGTTCCACAATATATGCTTGCCTCCTATTTGGACTTTTCTGCTGAATTTATGAGTAAAATAAGGGCGGGAAAAGTCTGAATTGAATTTCTTGAAGTAGTTCAAGTTTTTTAAAGTATACTTAGCTGACCTTTGCCTTAAACTTTTAAACATATTAATAATGAAATCAAGAATCCTTATCCCAGAAGTTGCTCCACAAGCATATCAAGCTTTAATGAATCTAGAAAAATATATTTCTACTACCTCTTTAACATCAACTCATAAAGAATTGATTAAAATTCGTGCTTCTCAAATAAACGGCTGTGCTTACTGTATTAATATGCACACTGCAGACGCGAGAAAACAAGGCGAAACTGAGCAACGTATTTACTTAACAAGCGCATGGCGTGAAGCCGATGTTTATACTGAAGAAGAAAAAGCAATTTTAGCTTTAACAGAACAGGTAACCTTAATTGGAAATCATGTTTCAGATGAAGTTTATGAAAATGCTGCTCGTTTATTTGATGATAAATATTTGGCCGAAATTATTCTTGCTATCATTACAATTAACTCTTGGAACAGATTAGCTATTACAACAGGCTTGAGAGCTGTATAATTGCTTTATAAGTATAAATTTACAACATTAGAAAATTTTAACAACCCTCCTCTGTGAGGGTTTGTTTGTATATACCTGTAAATGAACATTAGTAAAATTAGAAATTTGTCGATTTTACAAAAACAGGTATTTATACTCTTTCACAGGAATTCAGATTTTTTATTTTTGGCGCATGATATTAAAAAATGCCCATTTTTACTGCCTTTGCGTAACCATTTTACTTCTTTCTGGTTGTCAGAAAAAAGGCCCAATATCTGTAAATTATAAGAATGAAAATGGGAAAACTGCGCACCTTATAGCAAAAGCACAATATTTAGAGAACAACAAGAAAATTGACAGTGCCTTCTATTATTACAATGAAGCTAAATCTATTTGTGATACTACAGATCTTGAAAGTTATCTTGTTGCAATAAATTCAATGGCCGTTATACAGCAAAGACAAAATGATTTCGTTGGAAGTAAAAACACTCTCAAAGACGCCCTTCCCTATTTAAAACAAATAAATAATCCAAAACTTGTTTGGGAAACTTACAACACTTTAGCCATTAATTATTCAAATAATTATCAGTTTAAAAAAGCATTAAATTATTTTAATAAAGCATTGGCGTTAAATATTAATGAATTAAAAAATATTGAAGTCGAAAAAAACAAAGCCGAAGTTCTTATACAGGAAAACAAATATCTGGAGGCAATAAAAATACTTTTATCGCTGACTAGTAAGAAGCAAGTTATTGACACTCCTAAATTACATGCTGAAATTCTCGACCGTATTGGCTATAGTTATTATGCACTAAACAATTCTGAAGCTCATAGTTTTTTAATCGAAGCTTTAAAAATAAGAACACAATTAAAAGACAATTTGGAAATTGCTAAAAGCGGTTACAATCTGGCGCTTTTTTATCAATATAAAAATCCGTCATTAGCTAAAAAATACATCAAAGATAGTTATGAGAAATACAAATTAGAAAAAAATGTTGATGGAAAAATAGCTTCCCTAAAACTCATAATTAATTATAGTAATGATAATGAATTAAAAAAACATTCCATCAGGTATATAAATTTAATCGACAGTATATATCAGGTACGTCAAAAAGCCAAAAACCAATTTGCAAAAATCAAGTATAACTCTAAAAAAGAAAAAGAAGAAAACTTAATACTTAAAACAAATAAAGCCGAAAATGAATTAAAACTAGAAAAACAAAAAAAGAGAAATATCATAGCTTATATCATTATTATCGTGAGTCTGTGTTTCTTCTTAGTTTTATATTATTATCTAACTTCTAAAGCTAATCGCGAAAAAATTGAAGCGGCATATAACAGCGAAACCAGAATTTCTAAAAAATTGCATGACGAATTAGCCAACGATATTTATCATACAATTGCTTTTGCCGAAAATAAAAATCTTTCAATCGCAGAAAATAAGGAGCTGCTAATAAATAATCTTCATACAATATATTCCAGAACAAGAGACATTTTAAATGAAAACAGCCAAATTACAACTAACGAGAACTATGCTCTTCATTTAAAAGAAATGATTTCTGAGTTTAAAACTCCTCAGATAAATTTAATTCTTAATGGATTTGACACAATTTCATGGGAAGAAGTTGACAGAATAAAGAAAATAGCAGTTTACAGAGCCATTCAAGAGTTACTTGTAAACATGAAAAAGCATAGTGATGCCAGTTTAGTTGCAATTGATTTTAAAGTAACAAACAAGAATATTCTAATAAATTACACTGATAACGGAAAAGGAATTGATGCAGGCAAAATGGTTTTAAAAAACGGCCTGCATAATATTGAAAATAGAATTCATGCTATAAAAGGTGAATTTGATATTGTTTCTGATTTAGGAAAAGGGTTTAAAACATCTATTAAATTCCCTTTATAAAATGACAAAAAGGTTTACAAATAATAGTACTAATTACATCATCAACTGCTTTTTACTGCTGGCAGTGGTTCTGTCTATTCAATCTTGCGATAAAAAAAAACAAATTCATTCTAAAAGCACTGAAAACACCACTCCAATATATAAATTGGTAAAAAAAGCCGAAAGTCTGCAAAAATCTTTTCAAGACGACAGTGCCATTTTTTACTTTAATAAGGCTCTGGTTCTTTGCGAACCCAAAAAAGATTATGCAAATCAATATGCTTATATATTATCAAAGGTGTCAGGTATTTTACAAAGAACCGGAGATTATTACGCCAGTGAAAGTGCTCTTGTAAAAGCCCTTCCCTATTTAAAATATACATCAAGACCACGATTTTCTCAAATAATTTACACTAATCTTGCTAATAATTATTACTCTATCTACGATTACGATAA
Organism: Flavobacterium sp. HSC-32F16; assembly: GCF_024171645.1. Lineage (GTDB taxonomy): Bacteria > Bacteroidota > Bacteroidia > Flavobacteriales > Flavobacteriaceae > Flavobacterium. Next base: position 9,142 of record NZ_JALKAC010000011.1, read on the forward strand.
TGCTTTATTGTATCATGAAAAAGCATTAAAAATTGCTATATCCCAATTTAGAAAAGCACAGATTAAATGTGATATTGGATCTATTTACCTTAGTCAAGAAAAATATGCAGAAGCGATAAAAATACTAGAACCATTAGCCAGGAAAAAAACGGAGGATAAAACCGATGCTTTTAATACTGAACTTCAACATTCTTATGTGCTATATTATTTGGGACTTTGCTATCTACGTGTTGAAAATCATAAAAAACAAGCTCTAGATGCTTTGAATGAAAGTATGGAAATTGTCCTTAAATCTAAAAATGATTTCGAATTGATTGGTAATTGTCATGCATTGTACTTGTATTATAAAAAATACGAAAACCCAAAATTGAAGAAGTATTATGCAATGAAGGGATATATTGCCGCCTGTAAATCAAATTCTGTAGTATATCAAATAAATGCTTTGTCTCAGGTAATCGAAGCTGAAGATGGAAAAGATTTAAGGAAATATGTAGAGCGCTATATTAAACTAAAAGACAGTACTATTATAAGCAGGAAAATGGCAAAAAATCAGTTTGCTACCATAATATATGATTCTAAAAAAGACAAAAAAGAAAATTTACAACTTAAAACAAACAAAATTGAAAATGAACTGCAATTAGAAAAAGAAAAAAACAGAAATTTTATTTCGTTTGTTATAATAGGCTTTACACTTATTTCAACACTTATTCTAGTTTACTTTTTAACTTTAAAAGGAAAGAAAGAAAAAAACACCGCCACTTATAAAAGTGAAAGGAGAATATCGCTAAAACTAAATGCAGAACTCTCAACACATGTACATCAAATTTTAAAGTTTGCAGAAAATAATAATCTTGAAGAAGATAAAAACAAAGAAATATTCCTTAGCAATCTAGATCAGATTTATTTGAAAACAAGAAATATTTCAAGAGAAAACAACTCTATTGCTACTAATGAAAAATATGCTTCCAGTCTTAAGGAAATGATATCGGATTTTAAAACTCAAAATCTGAATTTATTAGTAAATGGTCTTGATACTGTTAAATGGAATAAGATTAATAAAATTAAAAAAATCATTATTTACAGGGGCTTACAAGAGTTTTTTCAAAATATGAAAAAATATAATGATGCGACTTTGGTTGTTTTATCTTTCAAAATAATCGACAAAAATATCGTGATTATATACAGTGATAACAGTACTAAAACACAAAATAGCAGAATAATTTTAAAAAATGATCTCCAAAATGTGGAAAACCGTATTAAAACTACGAACGGAACTATTAATTTTGACAATTATACAGAAAATGGTTTCAAAATAAGTTTCACATTCCCATTATAAAACAATTATATGTTTAAAAAAGTTTTAGTTGCCGAAGATTTAGATAGTATTAGTATTGCAGTTGTCCAGGTTTTAGAAGATTTAAATATTCCTGTTATCGATCATGTAAAATATTGTGATGAAGGATTATTAAAAGTAAAAAAAGCTATAAATGAAAAAGACCCTTACGATTTACTAATTACTGATTTATCGTTTAAAACAGATCATCGCAAAGCAAATATAGAAAGCGGCGATGAGTTAATAGAAGCAATTAATGAGGTGCAGCCAAAGCTAAAGAAAATTGTATTTTCTATTGAAGACAAATCGTATCGAATTAAAACTCTTTTTGAAGAATTAGGAATAAATGCATATGTATCTAAAGGAAGAAACAGTATTCAGGAACTAAAAACTGCTCTTGAAAGAACCTTTAGAAATGAAGAAAAAATACTTTCTTCAGATTTAAATTTTAATTTCAATGACAAGTCGCTAATAGAAATTGAATCATACGATATATCAATTCTTTCGCTTTTGGCAAAAGGATATATATTAGAAAATATCTCGAATGAGTTTAAAGAAAAATCAATAACACCAAATGGAACCAGTAGTATAGAAAAACGAATCAACAAATTAAAAATATATTTTAAAGCAAACAATAATGTACACTTAATTGCCATTGCCAAAGATTTTGGCTTGGTATAAAGTTTAACAATCCTTTTACGGTTTCCCGTAAGGAAATGCTTTTATATAGATTTAAGTTTGTATAAACTATTATCTAATGAAACCTAAGTATAAGTTTGATCTCATGACCAAGATCAACACAACCAATAATAAGATTATTATGAAAACAATGCTTCTTTGTCTTTTTCTGTCTATAAGTTTTGCTTTAATTTCTGAAAAAACGGGCTGGCTCGATATTGATTGGAAGTTAATTGGCATTCCTGCACTTTTAGTTTTGCAGATTATTATTATTGGCACAGCGCTAAAAAACCGTTATAAAAAACATTAATTTAAAGTTAGAGAAAAACAGCAATCTATATTCTTATATTTGGATTTTGATATTTAATGAAAAATATAACGCTTTACCTTTATTTACTTTTTTTTACATCATTCCAAGTTTTTTCGCAAACCAAATTTATTTCCTGGAACATAGAAAATTTTGGAAAATCAAAGTCTGAAACTACTTTAACATCTATTGCAAAAACGATACAAGATTATGACATTGCAGCCATACAAGAAGTGGTTGCTGGCTATGGCGGTGCCCAGGCTGTGGCAAAATTGGCTTCTATCTTAAATGAAAAAGGAACAAAATGGGATTACGTTATCAGTAATCCTACAAGCGGTAACAGCTATAAAAAAGAGCGTTACGCTTTTCTTTGGAAAACCAGTAAAGTAAAATTGAAAAGCGATCCCTGGCTTGAAAAAAAATACCATCTAGAAATAGACCGAGAGCCTTATTTTGCGACTTTCGAAATAAACAAAAAAACCATTACGTTTGTTAATTTTCACGCTATAACAAAAAGTAAACAACCCGAAACTGAAATTAAATATTTCAAATTTCTTCCCGAGGAATATCCAAATCTAAATTTAGTTTTTACAGGAGATTTTAACTGTCCTGAGTCGCATACGGTTTTTAATCCGTTAAAAAAAATAGGATATGCATCGGTTTTTCAAAAGCAAAAAACAACTTTAAAACAAAAATGCAAAGCAGGAAATTGTCTGGCTTCTGAATTTGACAATATATTTTACAAATCAAATACCTTAAAATATATTAATTCAGGAACGGTTTTATTCTATACTAATTATAATTCACTTCAGGAAGCCAGAAAAATATCAGACCATATTCCTATTTGGTTCGAATTTTCTCTGAATTAAATTATGTCTTAAGCTTTTTCTTTTTAGCAGCAGGAAACAAAACATTATTCAAAATCAAACGATAACCCGGAGAATTAGGATGCAAATCTAAAACCGTAGGCGGATCGCCTACCTGGTGTTGAAAATCTTCTGGATCGTGGCCTCCAAAAAAAGTAAACATTCCTTTTCCTTTTTCGCCGTGAATGTATCTTGCTTCACCATTAAGCTCGCAAGTTCCCATTACTAAAACATTTGATTTCACCAAAGTTTCATTAAAAGAGGTCGTTTGGCCCATAAATCCCTTTACTAATTGTGTATGATTTTGACAAAGCATACTAGGGATTGGATCCCATTTTGCAGAAAATTCCATTAATGTAAAATAATCTTTTTCCATTGGAACTCTACGTTTTCCAGTCATATCAATATCAGAAAACTCATAAACCTCGGGTCTTCGTTCCAGAATAAAATCTTTAAAGGCAAAAGAATTACTATAATTTAATTTTGACTGATAATTAGATTCACTTGGATCACCATCAAACATGGTTTCGCAAATATCAACTCCATCTGCGGCTAAAGCAATATCGAAACTATCTGTTGCAGAACACATGGCAAACATAAACCCTCCTCCTATAACAAAATCTCTTATTTTTTTTGCCACCGCTCCTTTTTCCTGAGAAACTTTAGAATAACCTAATTTAGCAGCTAAAGCTTCAGAATCCCGTTTTTGGTCAATATACCAAGGTGTATTTTTATAGGCTGCATAAAATTTACCGTATTGTCCGGTAAAATCTTCGTGATGCAAATGCAGCCAATCATAAAGTAATAATTGATCACTTAAAACTTCTTCATCATAGATTGGAGTAAATGGGATTTCGGCATATGTTAATACTAAAGTTACGGCATCATCCCAAGGTTGTTTTCCTTTTGGAGTATAAACCGCAATTTTTGGCGCTTTTTCAAGAATTACAGATTCCATATTTTGCGATGGACTCGAAATATCATTTAAAATAGAAGCTTCTTCACTATCAGAGAGCACTTCAAAACTCACGCCTCGAATTTTACATTCTTTTCTAATTTCTTCTGCATCGGGCAATAAAAAAGAACCGCCTCGATAATTTAAAAGCCAGCTTGCTTTATAATCTCTGCTTAGGCACCAGTACGTTATTCCGTAAGCTTTAAGATGATTTTGCTGTGTAGTTTCGTCCATTGGAAGTAAAATAAACGAAGCTTTCATCTGTAATGAAAATACCAGTAAAAAAATATACACTAAACTCTTTTTCATCAAAAATTTATTTTAGTAAAGATAATGAGGAAGTCATTAAAAACATAACCGATCGTGAGGTTTTGCAACAATACTGAACGTTAAAGTTCTACGTCGAAAATATTGACCATACTAATGGCAAAAACAGGTATAAACACGTGTTTTTGTACTATTTTTTCTACCTATATTTGAAATCCTTAATCTAAATAACCGCCGTAAAAAAATAATAATCATGAAATTTAATGAAAATAATCACCAGCCTAGAGGTTTAAACGTAATGCAAAAAATTGGTCTTGGCGTGCTTGTTATAACTATTGTAGCTTATTATGTTTTATCAATTCAGTTTTTAACAAGCGGAAGTTAAAGCGTTAAAACCGCAATTTCATTCTGAATAGCATACACAACTAAACCCGCAATATTTCTAGATTCTGTTTTAAGAAGTAAGTTGTTTCGATGTCCTTCAACCGTTCTTGGACTTAAAAAAAGATGTTCAGCAATTTCTGAAGTTGTTTTTTGCTGACATATAAGCTGTAAAATTTCTATTTCTCTGGGAGAAAGAAAACTTGTTTCTAAATTTCCTTTTGAGTTTTTTGAAGAAACGATTGTCTCCTGAATAGTTTTTAAAACACTTTCGTTATAATAAAATCCCTTTTTATTAACCTCATTAATCGTTTTGATTAAATCTTTTGGGGTTGTATTTTTAATTAAATAAGCAACGGCGCCAATCTGGATCATATTGGCAATAAACGATTTTGAATCGTAACTTGTAAGTGCAATAATTTTTATTTCGGGAAAAGATTTTCGAATAATTTTTGTTGCCTCTACTCCATTTAAAACCGGCATTTTTAAATCCATTATAATAATATCCGGTTTAATTTCATTCTCCAGAAGTTTATTTACAAGATCTTCTCCGTTTGAGGCTTCGAAAATTATCTCAATATTATCTTCCCTCTGTAATAAAAAAGCTATTCCTTTCCGAAATAAAACTTCGTCGTCGACTAAAGCAATTTTAATAGTGGCATTCATTTCATGTATTTTTGGTCGTTTGGTATTTCGAAAGTACAAAATATGAATCAAAAAAAGCCAATTCGCCTTATTTTATTGATGTAAATTTCATTTTTTAACTTAAAATGTAAAAATAACTTCAACACCTTTCCCTTTTTCCGATTCAAAACTGATTGTTCCGTCTAAGAAAGAAATACGGCTGTTTATATTTTTCATTCCTAATCCTCTGTAATTTTCAAAATCCTCACTGTCAAACCCTACTCCATTATCTTTATAGTAACATGTATTAACTCCTTGAGCATCTTTAAAATCTATCCAAATTTCACTAGATTTTCCATGACGAAGAGAATTATTCATCAACTCTTGTAAAACTCTAAATACATGCAAATGGCGATCGATTTCTTTATCATCAAAATCAATTTCATTTTTGTAAAAGGTTTTAACCGATTTACTGCTTTCAAATTCTTCACATAATTCTTCTACACCTGCATGAAGTCCAAACTTTTCAAAAACGGGAGGCAATAAATTATGAGCAATTTTCCTGGAGTTTTCTAATGCTTTGGCAGTTAGATTGATAATATTATCCGTAATCTCAGCTGTTTCTTCTACTGTTAAATTTGGCGCAGACAGCAAATGTGTATTTAAAGAAACAATATTAAGTTTAGAGCTTATATCATCATGAAGATCCTGTGCAATACGCTTACGTTCTTCTTCTTGTATATGAAGAACTGCATGTAATTGTTCTTTTTGGTATTGCAGCACCAAATCTTTTTTCTCAAGTTCTTTTTGAATTATTTTTTTTCTGGAAAAGTAGAAAAACACTATCAATACAACTGAAACAATTATAAAGAAAAGCGAAATATAAAGTATTATAGCAACTAGCTCTTTTTCTGGTATTGAGTGGGCATCCATATCAAAGTATTAGAAAATAGTTTATTTAGTTAAAGTACGTTTTGGAGAAAAGTTTTTTATCCAGTCGTATAAAATAAAAAATTGATAACAAACGACTAAAAAATTATTTAGCTGCCAAGTTAGGTATTTTAAATTATCACTAAGCCCTAAAGAAAGATTTCCAATTAAATAAAATACTGTGCTTGCTAATAAATAAAACACAAGACCAACACTCGTGTAGTAATACGTTTTATTTTCTGTGAGCATATTATAGAAATGAAACAAAGCAAAAATAACTATAAGCAAATTAGTTAATGTAATTTCAAATAAATTAAACTTAAGAAACTCGCTTGAGTCTATAGTAAATTGTATTCCTAAAACCAGTAATGCTATAGCCAGACCAATTTTAATAAATATTTTTTGACTTTTTACCTGTATCAACGAATTGTAGAATATTCCAAGAATGATCATCTGTCCTATAAAAAAAATATTGACCACAACTAAATTAGTCATACCCAGCTGGTACAATAATTCCATTGTAAATTGCATTGTAAAGCAAAATGCCAAATAAAAGACAAAAAAAACATTAGCTTTTCCCTCTCGGAAAAAGCTATATGAATAGACTATCAGATTTATAAATAAAATCGAATATGTCGAGTATATTAAAAATTCATTCATTTTTTACATACTTTCATTAAAAATTAATACGGTGGGCTAGGGCGTATTCCGTCGTAAACAACATCAGTTGTTTCTTCGGTAGTAGATTTAGCATAATAGTCAGAACCTTGTCCATACACATCAATGTATTTACCTGTTTTTTCATCAAATTTTGCTCCAACGAAAAGTAACGTTTTTTCACCTTTGTCATTAATGGCAAGACAGGCACGTACAACGTCTGTTTCAAGTTTTAAGACTTTTTCTAAACTTTCTCTCGGAATTAAAAAAGATGTTACTTTGGTTTTAGGATCTTCGACGGTGGTGTCATCTTGATACCTTTTTTCCCACTCTTTGGCAACAGCCAATGGAATTTGAATAGCTTCTGGGAAGGCTCCTTCACTCATAGTTTTTCAGAATTTAAAATTAATTAATTTGTTTATGGTCTGGCTAAACTACCGAATTAATTCTTATGTAAGAAATATTATTGTGTAAAATTATCTGTACAAATAAGTTATTCTTAAACTAAAAAAAGCCTTTGAAAGAACAAACTTACAAAGGCTTTTTTATTAAGAATATTATGTGTTAAAACGGAACGTCACTATCGTCATCATCGTCATTTAAGTTACTTCCAAAAGCATCATTTGCCGAAGGAAGGTTTTTAGTAATGAAAGGATTATCATCGTGATTCATTTTTGACGGTAAATCATCGTAGCTGCCCGAAAATTCATCAAGATTATCAAACTTTCCTAAATGTCCTAAAAATTTCAGACGAATGTTTTCAATACCACCATTACGGTGTTTTGCTATCATAATTTCAGCCTGACCAGCAGTTGGCGAAGCTTCTTCATCATCCCATTCCTCAATTTTGTAATATTCTGGTCGGTATAAAAACGAAACGATATCAGCATCCTGCTCAATCGCTCCAGATTCACGAAGATCCGAAAGAAGCGGACGTTTACTTGATCCACGGGTTTCAACGGCACGCGACAACTGAGATAGTGCAATAACCGGAACGTTAAGTTCTTTTGCCAGGGCTTTTAAGTTTCGGGAAATTGTCGAAATTTCCTGCTCACGATTTCCTCCTCCTTTATTATTTCCTCCCGCAGTCATCAACTGCAAATAATCTATAATGATAATTTTAATACCATGCTGTGATGCTAAACGACGGCATTTTGCTCTTAAATCGAAAATAGAAAGTGAGGGTGTATCATCAATAAACAAAGGTGCTTTCTCTAAATCTTTCACTTTAGTACTCAACATCGTCCATTCATGAGCCTCTAATTTACCAGTACGTAATTTTTCTGACGACAATCCAGTTTCAGAAGAAATAAGCCTTGTAATTAACTGAACAGATGCCATCTCTAAAGAGAATAAAGCTACTGCATGCCCAAATTGGATAGCAATATTTCTGGCCATAGAAAGTACAAATGCTGTTTTTCCCATCGCAGGTCTGGCCGCAATAATAATTAAATCACTCGGCTGCCATCCGGAGGTCAGTTTGTCTAAATTAGTAAAACCAGTTTCTACACCACTTAATCCCTCTTTTTTAGAAATCTCTTCAATTTTCTTTTTAGCTTGTAAAACTAAACTCTGCGCAGTTTCAGAACTACGTTTAATATTTCCTTGTGTTACTTCGTATAATTTAGATTCAGCTTTATCCAATAAATCAAAAACATCTGTACTTTCATCATACGATTCTTCAATAATTTCAGAAGAAATTCGAATCAAACTTCTTTGAATAAATTTTTGAAGAATGATTCGCGAGTGAAATTCGATATGCGCCGAAGAAGCAATTTTCTGCGTAAGCTGAATTAAATAAAAATCTCCGCCCGCTATATCCAACTTTCCGTTTTTCTTTAACTGAGTCGAAACGGTTAAGATATCGATTGGCTGCGTTTCGGTAAAAAGTTGTAAAATCGCTTCAAAAATATGTTTGTGTGCGTCTTTGTAAAAAGCATCGGGCTGCAAAATATCAATTACATCATCTACCCCTTTTTTATCAATCATCATTGCACCAAGTACAGCCTCTTCTAAATCAAGAGCCTGCGGTGGCAATTTTCCTTTTTCTAAATTGATAATTGTGGTTTTGTCGACCTTTACAGGGCTAAAGTTTTTGAAATTTTCCATAAAGCGAAAGTAGCAAAATTTAAAAAAAGTCTGCTATCGAGTTATAACTATTAATTGTTTATAAATTATTTTCTTTTGTTGATAACCAAAAAAAAATCCGAAACCGCAGGGCTTCGGATTTTTAATCATATTATATGAATTTACTCTTTATACTCACCCATATTACTGTATTTGTCCATTCTTTGGGCAATCAGCTCGGCTGTTGATAAGTCTTTCAATTCGTTATATCCTTTAGTTATATATTCCGCCACTGTTTTAAAAGTAGTTTCGCGGTCGTAGTGTGCACCTCCAAGTGGTTCTGGAATAACATCATCAACTAATTTTTGTTTTTTCATGTCAGATGAAGTCAATTTTAAAGCCTCAGCAGCACGTTCTTTGTACTCCCAGCTTTTCCATAAAATTGAAGAACACGATTCTGGAGAAATTACAGAATACCATGTGTTTTCCAACATATAGACTTTATCTCCAACACCAATTCCTAGAGCTCCTCCAGAAGCACCTTCACCAACAATAATTGTGATAATTGGCACTTGTAAACGAACCATTTCAAAGATGTTTCTGGCAATAGCTTCACCTTGTCCTCTTTCTTCGGCTTCAAGACCTGGATATGCACCCGGAGTATCTACCAAAGTTAAAACCGGGATTCCAAATTTCTCTGCCATTTTCATTAAACGCAAAGCTTTACGGTATCCTTCTGGATTAGCCATACCAAAATTACGGTATTGACGCGTTTTCGTATTATACCCTTTTTGCTGCCCCACGATCATAAACGATTGTCCGTTTACTTTTCCAAGGCCTCCAACCATTGCTTTATCATCTTTAAAACCTCTGTCTCCATGAAGTTCTAAGAAAGTATCACCGCAGATTGCTCTGATATAATCTAAAGTATAAGGTCTGTTAGGATGCCTAGACAATTGTACACGCTGCCAAGCCGTAAGGTTTTTATATATCTCTTTCTTAGTTTGTTCTAATTTCTTGTTGATTTCCTTACAAGTCGGCGTAACATCAACGTCAGATTCTTTTCCAATTATAACACACTTTTCTAACTGTTCTTCAAGTTCTTTTATTGGAAGCTCAAAATCTAAATATTCCATGGATTTTTGAATTTTGTTTTTAAATCGAACCGCAAATATAAAAATATTATATTATTGGTATTAATAATTTGTATTTAAAATGCAAAAATGCAATTTAAAAATAAGGCAAATACTACACTTTTTCTTTATTCTTATAGTGTTTAAAAACACCATTTAGAATAACAGTAATAACAATTATAATGGCACCGATGTAAAATTCTGTACTCATTTTTTCTTTTCCGCCAAGAATAAAATAAGCCAAAAGAATTCCGTAAACCGGCTCTAAATTAGTCGTTAACATTACAGTATAGGGAGTTAATCGCTGCATAACTTTTACCGAAGCCGTAAAGGCATAGGCCGTACAAACCGAAGCTAAAATCAATAACAGAATCCAGTTATTTACTGACATTACAAAAAAATCAGCATTGAATTTTCCTATCACTAAAAAATAAACAGAGATAAAGAAAACTCCGGCACCAAATTCATAAAATGTAATAACCGAAGGTTCATGATCAGATATAAGTTTACCATTCATTAAAGTAAACAAAACGCCCAGAATTATAGAAATCAAAGCATAATAAACACCTGTAAGATATTTAATTTCAACTTGTAATATCAAGCCTAAGCCGGCAATAATAATTAATCCAAAGAAAACCTCATACCATAAAACTTTCCTGCCGTAAAAAAGAGGCTCCAATAAAGACGCAAAAAAAGCCCCAAGCGAAAAAATTGATAAGGTTATTGAAACATTGGATACATGAATGGCTTTAAAAAAGAAAATCCAGTGAAGTGCAATCAGCAATCCAACGAAAATCAATTTTGCAAAAGATTGCGGCGATATTTTAAAAGACTGTTTTTTATAGACAATAAATACACCCAGAAAAATTCCGGCAATTAACATCCTGAACCACACTAAATTTTCGGCATCAATTGTAATTAAAGCGCCTAGAATAGCTGTAAAACCCCAAATAAAAACAATTAAGTGAAGATTTAAATAACTTTTTAAATTATCGTTTCGCATTACGTAATAAGTAAACTGCCAGAACTCCAAAAACCATATTTGGAAACCAGACAGCTAATAAAGGTGAGAAAGTAGATTTTTCGGCAAGAGTACCAAAAATTTTATCAAAAAACACAAATGAAAAAGCAATAGCAATACCAATTGCCAGGTTCATTCCCATTCCGCCGCGACGTTTCATCGCAGAAACTGCTACCGCGATAATAGTTAGGATAAAAGCCGAAACCGGAATACTGTATTTTTTATACAATACTACCAAATAGGTATTAATATTTCCTGAACCTCTTTTTTGTTCTTTGTCAATAAAATCAATCAGTTTGCCTAAAGTCAATGTTTCGGCAATGTATACAACAGGTGTTAAATCAGCCAGTTCGAATTTAAAGCTTACATTTTTTTCCGGAGATTTTTCAATTACATCATTCAATTCGCCAACCGTTCTTTTAGTGTAATCATATAAAATGTAGATTTTCTTTTTTGGATCCCATTTTATACGGCTTGCCGTAATTTTATAAGTCAATTTTTCTTTTTCAAAATGTTCTAAAGTAAAATTGAATGCTGTTTTAGATTCTTCATTAAAGCTGTTTACAAAGATAAAATCGTGATCATTTATCTGTCTGAAAACATTAGTATTTTCACCCCGCATCAGTTCCTTTCCGTTTCCTTTTAGATAAGTGTACCTAAAATTATTATACCCTTCACTTGCGGCAGGAACAATAAAAAACCCCATTAATAAAACAAAAATCGAAACGATTGTTGCTCCTATAATATAAGGACGCAGGAAACGTGTAAATGAAATCCCTGAACTCAAAATCGCAATAATTTCTGTATTATTTGCCAACTTTGAAGTAAACCAGATTACCGATAAAAACAAAAATATCGGAAAAAGGGAATTGATAAAATAGATCGTAAAGTTGTAATAATAGAAAGCAATATCCATAAACGGAATTTTGTTTTCGAGCATCTTATTTACCTTTTCCGAAACGTCAATTACAATCCCGATTGGCGCAAACAAAAGCAGCATCACAGAAAATGTTCCGAGATATCTTTTTAAGATGTATTTATCTATTATTGACAGCATATAGTTTTTTGTTTTTGTTGTTTTAGGTCTCAAGTTTCAAGTTCTCTACAGAACGTGAAACCTGAAACCTGAAACTTGAAACTTTTTTTAAAGTCTTTGACTCATATTTTTAACCATCATTTCTTTCCATGGTCTAAAATCGCCTGCTAAGATATGTTTTCTAGCCTCACGAACCAACCACATATAGAAACCAAGATTATGAATTGTAGCAATTTGTTTTCCTAAATATTCGTTAGCAGCAAACAAGTGGCGTAAATACGCTTTTGTATATTCCGTATCAACAAAAGTATGTCCCATTTCGTCAATTGGCGAAAAATCAGCTTCCCACTTTTTATTTTTTATATTGATTGTACCGTTAGCCGTAAACAACATTCCGTTTCTTGCATTACGAGTTGGCATAACACAGTCGAACATATCAATTCCTAACGCAATATTTTCTAATATATTTATAGGAGTTCCAACTCCCATTAAGTAACGAGGTTTATCTTCCGGAAGAATTTCGCACACAACTTCCGTCATGGCATACATTTCTTCTGCCGGCTCTCCAACAGAAAGTCCGCCAATTGCATTTCCCTGCTGACCTGCATTTGCAATATATTCAGCCGATTGACGACGCAGATCTTTGTAAGTACTTCCCTGAACAATTGGAAAAAAAGTCTGTTCGTAACCGTATTTATATGGTAATTTATCTAAATGATTAATACAGCGATCAAGCCATCGGTGCGTCATATGCATCGATCTTTGTGCATATCTGTAATCGCAGGGATATGGCGTACATTCATCAAAAGCCATGATTATATCAGCTCCAATGGTACGCTGAATTTCCATCACATTTTCGGGAGTAAAAAAGTGGTAAGAACCGTCAATATGCGACTTAAACTTTACCCCTTCTTCTTTAATTTTTCTGTTTGAAGAAAGAGAATAAACCTGATAGCCGCCAGAATCTGTCAAAATATTACGATCCCAATTCATGAATTTGTGCAATCCACCAGCTTTTTCAAGAATTTCTGTCTGCGGGCGCAGGTATAAATGGTAGGTATTTCCAAGAATAATATCCGGATTAATATCATCTTTTAATTCACGCTGATGTACCCCTTTTACAGAAGCCACCGTTCCAACAGGCATAAAAATAGGCGTTTCAATTACGCCGTGATCTGTAGTGATACTTCCCGCTCTCGCTTTAGACTGCGGATCTTTTTGTAATAAATCGAACTTCATTTGTTTCTTTTTTCAGTCGGCAAAGATAAGTTAATTTCAGGGAAAACTAATTAATTAGATAATTAGAAAATTTGTCAATTAGATAATTATCCTCATTAAGTTAAAAACTGACATTTTACAAAAACTTGAAACAAAGAAAACTTTAAACTTGAAATTAAAATTATTTTGGGCGTTCCCTTCGGTCGGGCTATCCGCTGTATCTTTTGTTCCAGAATATTTCGTTTTCAAACAAGACCAGACATTTGTCACAAAAGGATGCCGCTTCTATCCCTAACGCATATGGTTCATCAACAAAGTCTTCTGATAAAATCATAATGTAAAAACTGCAGCAATGAGATTATCAAAGTATAACAGTTTCAACAATTCCTTTCGTAATTTTAATATTCAACTAAAATTTTAGAAATCATGATAAACTCTGAAGAAAAATTAGACCAGATCAAGGACGAACAAATCGAAAGAAACCTTGAAAATATGGATTACCCAGCAAACGAAGATATTTACAATCAAGAAGATAAACTGGAAGATATTGATCCTCAAGATATTTCGGGCGAAAGAATTATCAATCAGGACAATCACGAGTGGAAACAAAACAGCGATAAAATAGGAAATGATCTGGATGTTCCCGGCTCCGAACTAGACGATCAACAGGAAGATATTGGGTCTGAAGATGAAGAAAATAATTTCTACAGCGAAAGCGACACCAATTAACCGTTTATCTAATTTTTATAACTATTTTTTGCCACAGATTACTCAGATTATTTTGATTTTCAAAAATCATAACAATCCGTTTAATTTGTGGCAAAACTTTTTAAATGTTATTATCATTTTCTTGCACTTTCTTCAAATCTGATAAAAAAACATCAAAAAAATATCACAATTGAAACCAACTAAAGCAGAAAATCATTTGTCTCCCCGCAAAATAACAATTACTTTTGCTACAGTTTAAAATTTTACATATAAAATGAAGCCTAACACACAACAATTAAGCGATTTAACGATCCAAGTAAGAAGAGATATTCTTAGAATGGTACATGCTGTAAACTCTGGACATCCAGGAGGATCACTAGGTTGTACTGAATTTTTGGTTACACTATACCAAAATATTATGGACCGCAAAGAAGGTTTTGATATGAACGGAATTGGAGAAGATATTTTCTTCCTTTCAAATGGACATATTTCTCCTGTATTTTACAGCGTTTTAGCACGTAGTGGTTATTTCCCTATTTCAGAGCTTGCCACTTTCAGATTATTAGATTCTCGTTTACAAGGACACCCAACAACTCACGAAGGTCTACCTGGAGTTCGTATTGCATCCGGTTCATTAGGACAAGGTTTATCTGTAGCTCTTGGAGCAGCGCAGGCTAAAAAATTAAACAAAGACAATCACATTGTTTATACTTTACACGGAGACGGAGAATTACAAGAAGGTCAAAACTGGGAAGCTATTATGTATGCGTCTGCTAAAAAAGTGGACAATCTTATTGCAACTGTTGACGTTAACGGAAAACAAATTGACGGAACTACAGACGAAGTTTTAGCAATGGGAAGTCTTCGCGCTAAATTTGAAGCTTTTGACTGGGATGTTTTAGAAATTGCAGAAGGAAATAATATCGATGCAATTATTGCTGGATTAACAGATGCTAAATCTAGAACTGGAAAAGGAAAACCAGTTTGTATTTTATTACATACTGAAATGGGTAACGGTGTAGATTTTATGATGCATACTCATGCTTGGCACGGTAAAGCGCCAAACAGCGACCAATTGACAGCTGCATTAGCTCAGAATTATACTGAAACTCAATCCGACTATTAAAAAAAAGCTTTAAGCTTTAAGTAATAAGTTTTATACCTATTGCCTACAGCCTATTGCATATAGCAAAATATACAATGAAAAAATACGAAAATACAGGAAGTAAAGATACTCGTTCAGGTTTTGGAGCGGGAATGACTGAATTAGGTCAAAAAAACGAAAATGTTGTAGCATTATGTGCTGATTTAATTGGATCATTAAAATTTGATGATTTCAAAAAAAATCACCCAGAGCGTTTTTTCCAAATTGGAATCGCAGAAGCTAACATGATTGGTATTGCTGCAGGTTTAACAATTGGAGGAAAAATTCCATTTACTGGAACTTTCGCTAACTTCTCTACAGGAAGAGTTTATGATCAAATCCGTCAATCTGTTGCTTACTCAGACAAAAACGTAAAAATCTGTGCTTCTCACGCTGGTTTAACACTAGGAGAAGATGGTGCAACTCACCAAATCTTAGAAGATATCGGATTAATGAAAATGCTGCCAGGAATGACTGTAATCAATACTTGCGATTACAACCAGACTAAAGCAGCTACAATTGCATTAGCAGACCACCACGGTCCAGCTTATTTACGTTTCGGTCGTCCGGTTGTAGCAAACTTCACTCCTGCAGACGAACCATTCGTAATTGGAAAAGCAATTTTACTAAACGAAGGAACTGATGTAACTATTATCGCAACAGGACACTTAGTTTGGGAAGCGCTTATTGCAGCTGAAGCACTTGAAGCAAAAGGTATTTCTGCCGAAGTAATCAACATTCACACAATTAAACCTCTTGACGAAGAAGCTATCCTTAAATCGGTTGCTAAAACAAGATGTGTAGTTACAGCAGAAGAGCACAACTACCTTGGAGGTCTTGGAGAAAGCGTTTCTGGTGTATTAGCTTTAAACAATCCAACTCCACAGGAATTTGTCGCTGTAAAAGATAGTTTTGGAGAATCTGGAACTCCAGAACAATTAATGGAGAAATACAAATTAAACAATCAAGCTATTGTTGAAGCTGTAGAAAGAGTAATCAAAAGAAAATAACTTTTAGATCTTCTATATATAAAAAAACCTCGAAATTGAATTTCGAGGTTTTTTTTGCATTATCTATTTCTATATTAGTTCTTTCTGTAAGGATAAGAATTATCTAAATGAATTCTATTTCTTCCTGCAGCTGTGTAATCCTCTTCTATAAACTTTCTTGGATTATTTGCAGATTCCTCCAAATTTGGATTAGTAAGTTCTCCTGTTGGTTTCCTAGGAATTCCTCTTGGCTCAGTTTCGTCTACATTTGGTGTTAAAGGATTATCTCCAATTGGATCCCATGGAAAATACAAACTTATTCCATAATTAACTCCATTTACAATACCAACCTGCCCACTTGCTTTAGTAATTTCATATCGAGTAGAAAAACCATCACCATCATCATCATGATCTAAGAAATCAGGAATTCCGTCCCCATCTGTATCATCTGGATTTACCGGTTTTTTAGGATATAAAGTAGCATTTCTATAATCACGAACATATCCGTCACCATTCTTATCTTCATTAACATCCAAAACTCCATCCGGATTTGCTACGATTTGACCATTTGATACACTAAATTCATGATCCAGTCTTTTATAGTCATATAATTTAAAACTAAAAATTAATGGCGAATAAGAAGGTATAGCACTTTGCGTTGAAGCATAATAACCTAAACCTGACGGAATAAATAATACTCCAGCACCAAAATTTTCATACTTAAAACTACCATCATCCTGCACCTGAGATGTTCCCGTTTTAAACTGAGGATAAATCTCGCTCCAACCCATAATTGTACCGTACAAATCTAAAGGACTGGTAGGAAACAAAAGCTGCTCAAAAAATGTAGTTGATAAATGTTCTGGCTCAGTATCTGTTTTGGCAACACGAGATAAATATTCTCCTCTGTACGAAGTAAGAACTCCATCAGTATTCATTGGCGAAGTTCCAACACCTTCTCTCAAAACCAAATAATACATTTTATAAATGATACCATGTAAATCTATATCTCTGGTTAGCAATTTAGGAAATGAAGCACTGTTTAAATAAGACATTATTGAAGGCTGTGTTGCAGCATCAGTAATTTTAGTAAATGTAACATCCTGATCAGATTGGCTGCCCGGGCTTTCTGTTACAGTTATATAATAGGTATTTAAATATTCTTCAATATTTGCGTTATCTGTATTATATTGTTCTTGATAATCTCTTAAAGGCACAACTTCTGCATCATCATCGTTACTCTTATTACAAGAAACAATAGCCATCCCTGCCAGTAATAAAACAAAATAATATTTAAATTTATTCATTATTGTTAATTTTTTAGGTGCGCAAGATACAATATTGATTTATTTTTGTAAAGAATTTAACTTGGATTTTAGAAAAATTATGAGAATAGATAAATACTTATGGTGCGTTCGTTATTACAAGACCAGAAACATGGTAACTGAGGCTTGTAAAAAGAACCATATTACTGTAAATGGACAAGTTGCAAAACCATCAAAAGAAGTTTTTCCAACTGACAGAATTACTTTTAGAAAAGATCAAATAACCCAAATTATAACAGTTCTTGACATTCCCGAAAGCCGTGTTGGAGCAAAACTAGTAGACATCTACCGCAAAAACGAAACACCGCCGGAGGCGTACGCGCATTTGGAACTGCTTAAACTTTCTAAAGAACATTACCGCAAAAGCGGTACCGGAAGACCAACCAAAAAAGACCGACGAGATATCGACGAGTATGGAGATGATATTATTGATGAAGAAAACGAAGATGAAATCTAAATTTCAATTCAAAAATCTGAAATCTAAAATTCTAATTGTATTTTAGCAAAAAAAATAATCATGAGCAAAAACATCATCTTAACAAATCAGGAAATCGAACACAAAATAAAACGTATTGCTTATCAAATCTACGAAACGTTTGTTGACGAAGAAGAAGTTGTAATTGCCGGAATTGCTTCGAATGGTTCTATTTTTGCTCAAAAATTAGCCGAATCTTTACGTACCATTTCTACACTTAAAGTTTCACTCTGCGAAGTAAAAGTCGACAAACAAAATCCTCAGTCTCCTATTCAGACTTCATTAAAGAAAGAAGAATATGAAAACAAAGGATTAGTACTTGTTGATGATGTCTTAAATTCAGGTACAACTTTAATTTACGCTGTCCGTCATTTCCTTGATGTACCATTAAAGAAATTCAAAACAGCAGTACTTGTAGACCGAAATCATAAAAAATACCCTGTAAAAGCCGATTTTAAAGGAATCTCCTTATCGACTTCCCTACTAGAGCACGTTCAGGTCGTTTTTAATGAAAATGGAGACGATTACGCCTCTCTAAGCTAAAACAGCCAAAATATCCTGTACCGTTTCTTCGACAGTTCTATTATCAACTACGACCTTATGTTGTGCGTGGTTATAATAGAAACTTCTGTCGAATAAATGTTTGGCAATAAACTCCCTCATTTCGTCCTCCTCCATATTCGCTATCAGCGGACGTTTACTTTTATTATGAACTAATCTATTATACAAAGTATCAATTGATGCCTTTAAATAAATAGAATCAAGATCATCTCTTTGCAGTAATAAATGATTATTGGCATAACATGGCGTTCCTCCGCCCAAACCTATAATGCTCTTTTCCGGAGACTGAAGTAATTCCAGAAACATTTCATGTTCTAATTTTCTAAAATGAATCTCTCCAAACTGTTCAAAAATCTCTTTTATCGATAAATTTGCTTTTTTTTCGATGCAAACATCTAAATCTAAAAATGGAATTTCGGTGATTTTTGACAAATTTTGGGCAATTGTAGACTTTCCGCAACCCATGTAACCTAACAAAACAATTTTTTTCATATTAATAAAACCTTATAAACTAAGCAATTGGAAACTTTTCTAAAAAAAAGACAAATTTATAATAAAATCGCTTGGAAACTTCAAAAAAAACTCCTTATATTTGCACCCGCATTCAAGAAATTAAATGACTCGATAGCTCAGTCGGTAGAGCACATCACTTTTAATGATGGGGTCCTGGGTTCGAGCCCCAGTCGGGTCACAAATTTTGTGATTAACAAATTAAATTTCTTGAAAGCAATGACTCGATAGCTCAGTCGGTAGAGCACATCACTTTTAATGATGGGGTCCTGGGTTCGAGCCCCAGTCGGGTCACAAAAAGGTCGAGTATTAATTTACTTGACCTTTTTTATTTTAGGCCACGTGGAGAAACGGTAGACTTGCCATCTTGAGGGGGTGGTGCTCGTAAGGGCGTGTGGGTTCAAATCCCACCGTGGTCACAAAAAAAACAAGAACCTACTTTACTGTAGAATAGGCTTTTATAATTTATTATAAAAATCATTGCAAAAAAAGGCTTTACAAACTAAATAAAGTACTTATATTTGCACCCTCGTTAGAGAAACAACAGACTCGATAGCTCAGTCGGTAGAGCACATCACTTTTAATGATGGGGTCCTGGGTTCGAGCCCCAGTCGGGTCACAAAGGTCAGATATTTTTTTTATCTGGCCTTTTTTTATTTTAAACACTTCAGTTTTACATTTTATTCCCTTTCTTCAACACATTATTTACCTGAATTTGTCATTTAATTTTCTATTATAAATTCAAATAAAAATTCAGACCTAAAAACTCTTTTACAAAACAAAACTTTCTTATTTTCGTTCGAAATAATTAATCACTAATCCCAAATTAGTTTTATGAAAAACCTACTAGTAATATCATTTATTATGATAAGCTTTTCGTCGTGGTCACAAACCGCTGCGATTTATTTTAACAAGGCTTTTAACAAAGCGGCAGCCGGAAATTACAAAAGCGCAATTACCGATTACACAAAGGCCATCGGCAAGGATTCTAAATTTGTTGAAGCTTATCAAAATCGAGGCGTTGCAAAATTCAAACTCAACGACTTAAAAGGCGCCATGTCAGATTTTGACAAAACAATCGAACTCGATAACATGAATGCAGATGCTTTTACAGGCCGCGCCAATGTAAACTTTAAACTATCCAACTTTAAAGAAGCAATTAAAGACTGCACCTCTTCTCTCGACTTAAATCCAAGAGACTACATTGCTTACAATTTAAGAGGTCTGGCTTATAGCAATATTGGAGATAAGAAAAACTCTTGCAAAGATTTTTCAAAAGCAATCGAATTAGGAAGCCAAAGTGCCATAAAAAACAGAAACTCATTTTGTAAATAACCAAATACAAAAACAACTAAAAGCAATCTGTAAAACTTTATTTACAGATTGCTTTTTTTATGCGTTATAAAATCTTTCAAATCATTTTTTCCGTATTTATCCTAAAGCCTTAAAACGCCGTAAACCCCTAGTACTCTATCATTTTTAATAAGTTTGAAAGGTTTTTTAAGATTTTGTTTTACTTTTGTTCACCTAATCGAAAAAAATGATAAACAACATAAAAACTGTTTTCAGTATAAAAGATCTCGAGAATCTATCCGGAATTAAAGCACATACCATTCGTATTTGGGAAAAGAGATATAACATCCTTGAACCAATGCGAACAGATACCAATATCAGACTTTATAACCTGCAGAATTTACAGAAACTTTTAAACATCACTTTATTACATGAATACGGTTATAAAATTTCTAAAATCGCAACTTATCCGGAAGAAAGAATTCCGCAGCTGGTTCGTGAAATCATATCAAAAAAGAATTCTCAAAACTACGCGATTACCTCTTTCAAAATGGCGATGATGAATTTTGATCAGGAATTGTTTTTCAATACTTTCGATTGGCTTATTTCTGAAAAAACATTTAAAGAAGTTTTTAAAGAGCATTTTTTACCCTTATTAAAAGAATTAGGATTGCTATGGCAGTCTGAAACCATAACGCCTGCAAATGAACATTTCATGAGTCATTTGATTAAGCAGAAAATCTTAATTTACACCGAAAGCCTTCAGATTCAAAAACCAACCAAAACAGACCGAATCTTTGTACTTTCTCTTCCTTTAAATGAAATTCACCAAATTGGGCTACTTTATCTTCAATATGAAATTTTATCAAAAGGCTACAAAGCAATTTATTTAGGCGAAAGTATGCCTATTGAAAACCTTCAGGATTTAACCAAACATTTCGAGAATATCACTTTTGTTTCGTTCATGACTATTCAACCGGATCGAAGCGTTATTAATCAATACGTAAAGTCGATGGGCCAAAAATTACTTCAAAAAAACAACGAAGTATGGCTTATGGGTAAAATGGTCGAACATATCGACAGGAAAAATTTACCCGAAAGAATTCGCATTTTCGATTCGATGGAAGAAACAATGGAAACGATTTAATTATTTTGTTTAAAGTTTTTGTATATTTGTTAAACAAATGACAAAAACAATCGCAATAATAGGTTCAGGCTTCTCTTCGTTAGCCGCTTCATGTTACTTGGCAAAGCAAGGAAACAAAGTCACTATTTATGAAAAAAATCCAACCATTGGCGGACGAGCCCGGCAATTTAAAAAAGAAGGCTTTACATTCGATATGGGACCAAGCTGGTACTGGATGCCAGATGTTTTTGAAAGCTTTTTTCAGGATTTCAACAAAAAGCCATCTGATTATTACGAACTTATAAAGTTAAACCCGGCGTATCGTGTCTATTTTGGCATAAATGATTTCATTAGTATTTACGATAATCTGGAAAAAATCAAAGCTACTTTTGAGAGTATTGAAAAAGGAAGCAGTCAAAATCTGCAAAACTTTATCGATAAAGCAAAAAGCAATTATGATATAGCCATAAAAGATTTGGTATATCGTCCCGGAATTTCTCCGCTTGAATTAGTTACAAAAGAAACTGCTCTAAAACTCAATCAGTTTTTTGGTAACGTAAGCGCAGATATTCGCAAGAAATTCAAAAACCAAAGACTTGTGCAAATTCTTGAATTTCCGGTTTTATTTCTTGGAGCAAAACCAACCAATACACCTTCGTTTTATAATTTCATGAATTACGCCGACTTTGGGCTTGGAACATGGCATCCAAAAACCGGAATGTTTGATGTTATTCTCGGTATCGAAAAACTAGCTTTAGAACTAGGTGTTACCATCAAAACCAATTCACCAATCGAAAAAATAATCGTTGAGAATAAAACTGCAAAAGGAATTATCATCAACGGAGAAATTATAAAAGCCGACACCATTTTAAGTGGTGCCGATTACGAACATACCGAAAGTTTACTGGAAAAAGAACATCGAGCATATTCAGATAAATATTGGGAAAGCAGAATTTTCGCCCCTTCTTCACTGTTGTTTTTTATTGGCTTCAATAAAAAAATAGAAAACATTTCGCACCATTCCCTTTTTTTTGACACCGATTTTAACCAGCACGCGATTGATATTTACGATGACCCCAAATGGCCTGAATCTCCTCTGTTCTACGCCAACTTTCCATCAAAAACAGATTTAACTGCTGCTCCGGAAGGAATGGAAACGGGATTTTTCTTAATTCCGCTTGCGCCGGGAATCGAAGACAACGAAAAACTCCGTGAAAAGTATTTCGAAAAAATAATCACGCGTTTTGAACAACTTACAAAACAGGAAATCAGAAATAACATTATCTTTAAAGAATCATTCTGTAAAAATGATTTTGTAACAGATTATAATGCTTACAAAGGAAATGCATACGGAATGGCTAATACTTTATTGCAAACGGCTTTTTTGCGCCCGAAACTAAAAAGTAAAAAAGTTCGTAACTTATATTTTACAGGACAATTAACCGTTCCTGGTCCCGGTGTTCCTCCTGCTTTAATTTCAGGAAAATTAGCAGCTGAATTAATTCAAAAATCTTAAGATCTTAAAAATGAAATCACTATTCGACGCCGTTTCTTTCAAATGCAGTAAGCTGGTTACCAAAAACTACAGCTCCTCATTTTCTATTGCCGTCAAAATGCTTTCACCAAGTATACGCGACGCCATTTACAGCATTTACGGATTTGTTCGTTTTGCTGACGAAATTGTAGATTCGTTTCATGATTATGAAAAAGAATACCTAATCGACGATTTTGAAAAAGAATACTATAAAGCAATGGAACTGGGTATAAGCCTAAATCCTATTTTAAACTCTTTCCAGCATACGGTAAAAGAATACAATATAACCGACGATTTGGTTCAGGCGTTTTTAAAAAGCATGAAACTCGATCTTATAAAATCAACTTACAACACCCAAACCGAATATGCCGATTATATTTACGGTTCGGCAGATGTTGTGGGCTTAATGTGTTTAAAGGTTTTTGTTGATGGAAAAGATCACAAATACGAGCAGTTAAAAAACGAAGCGATGCGATTAGGATCGGCTTTTCAGAAAGTAAACTTTTTGAGAGATTTAAGAGATGACAATACTATTTTAAACCGAACTTATTTCCCCGGAGTTAATCTAGAAAATTTCAACGAAGATTCTAAAGAAAAAATCATCAAAGAAATCGAAGAAGATTTCCGAATTGCTTATCAGGGAATTGTAAAATTACCAATCGAAGCCAAATTTGGAGTTTATACAGCTTATGTGTATTACAGAAAACTGCTTAAAAAGCTAAAAAACACTCCGTCTCACGAAATTGGAAATGCACGAATTCGGGTTTCTAATTACACAAAAGCAGGACTTTTGGCGCAGTCGTTTGTCACTTATAAGTTGAAATTGGTGTAAATCAATTTTGTCATTTCGACCGAAGCGAAAAATCGCACAAGAAACTCCCTTCTAGAATGTCGCCAATCTTTGTCGAATCACGCGAGCGATTTCTCGCTTCGGCCGAAATGACAAGATTGTGCAAAAAACAAAAAACTTTTAGAGTTAATCTTTTATAACTTAAAGCTCAACTCAAACAAAATAAAGTGATAATTTTAATTTACAACATTTACAAAATGATTTCTTTTTTAATCTTTTTAAGCGTTTTCCTATTTATGGAATGTGTTACCTGGCTTACGCACAAATACGTAATGCACGGTTTTATGTGGTATTTTCATGCCGATCACCATCAGCCCAAATATGAGCATACTTTTGAGCGCAACGACATTTTCTTTGTCATTTTTGCAATTCCGAGTATACTTTTATTTTATTTTGGTGTTCAGGGCGGATTCAATTATTTGTTTTTCATAGCCTGCGGTGTCACGCTTTACGGAGCCTGTTACTTTTTGATTCACGATGTTCTCATTCATCAGCGTTTTAAATGGTTCAAAAACACCAAAAACAAATACCTCATCGGACTCAGAAAAGCGCATAAAATACACCACAAACACCTCAACAAAGAAAAAGGAGAATGTTTCGGAATGTTGTTTGTACCATTAAAATATTATAAAATGTAAAATATTTTGGGCGTTCTCCGCCGTGGCGGATCGGGTTTTGCGTTCCCCCTTTTTTATATCTGGCAAAAAAGCCAGTCACAAAAAAAGCTCCACTACAACCCCTGACTCTCACGTATTACAAGAAACATTTGTAACAATTGATTTAGTAAGAAATGAAATTATACAAAATAGCAACCGTACAATATGTAGATGCCACCGTCGAAGAGTGCTGGGATTTTTTCTCAAATCCCAAAAACCTTCAGACTATTACACTGGATAATATGAATTTTGAAATTAAAGATTTTGATGACAAACGAATGTATCCCGGACAAATTATAACCTATACTTTACGACCGCTTTTAGGAATAAAGATTTCCTGGGTAACTGAAATTACTGCTTCCGAAGAAAACCACTATTTCATCGATGTTCAGCGTTTCGGACCATACAAATTATGGCATCACAAACATTTTTTTGAAAAAACAGCCGATGGCGGAACCAAAATGACAGACGTTGTTCATTATGCGCTTCCACTCGGAATTTTAGGCAGAATCATGAATCGATTAATTATAAAGAACAAACTAAAGACAATTTTCGATTACCGCCATAATAAAATCGATGAATTGTTTAATTCAAAATTACAAACAAAGATCATACAAATTAACGCTGAGCAAAAAAGCATATAATATTTATTTAAACACATAGAAACACAGTTCATACAGTGCAAAAAAGACATTTCACTTGCATTAACAAACATAGACTATGTGTGAAAAACTAATTTCTTTCAATATTCTTTTACAAGAAAGATAAAACCGATGCTTCTATATATTTAAAAAACTACACAATACAAAATATTCGTCAAGCGAAAATTACACAATGACAAAACAAAAAATTTCCTTTTTCTGGTTTAGACGCGATTTGCGTTTGGAAGACAACACCGGATTATTTCACGCTTTACAATCGGATTTTCCTGTAATTCCTTTATTTATTTTTGATGAAGATATTCTGGACAATCTTCCAAAAAATGATGCCCGAGTTACTTTTATTTACAATTCACTTCAAAAAATAAACACTGAATTAAACACTTTCGCATCTTCAATTTTAATCAAAAAAGGAAAAACAAAAGAAGTTTGGAAATCTCTTTTGGAAGAATTTGATATCCAAAACGTATTTTTCAATAAAGATTATGAACCTTTCGCAATCCAACGCGACACAGCAATTGGTTCTCTTTTAAAAGAAAACAAAATAGAATCTTTCTCTTTTAAAGATCACGTTATATTCGAAGAAAAAGAAATCACAAAAGCAGACGGACTTCCGTATACGGTTTATACACCTTATAAAAACAAATGGCTCGAGAAATATCATCTTTCTGGATCGGGTCCAGAATATGATTTAACTCCATTTCAATCCAATTTCGCAAAGAGTGAATTTAAATTTCCTGATTTAGCAGAAATCGGTTTTGAAAGAAGTTCAATAAAAGTACAGTCTCACAACTTAACCCAAATCGCCAATTATAAAGAAACAAGAGATTTTCCCGCTCTTGACAGCACTTCTTATCTTTCACCTCATTTACGTTTCGGAACCGTAAGTATTCGCAAGCTTGTAAACTGGGCCAACAGAAAAAATCAGACTTTTTTAAGCGAATTGATTTGGAGAGAATTTTTTATTCAAATTCTATTCAGTTTTCCTAATTCTGTCAATCACAATTTTAAATCGGCTTACGACGGAATACAATGGCGAAATAATGAAGAAGATTTCAAACGCTGGTGTTCTGGAACTACCGGATACCCAATGGTCGATGCCGGAATGCGTCAGCTTAATGAAACTGGTTATATGCACAATCGTGTTCGAATGGTGGTGGCGAGTTTTTTATGCAAACATTTATTGATCAACTGGCAATGGGGCGAAGCTTATTTTGCCGAAAAATTATTAGATTTTGAACTGGCTTCGAACGTAGGAAATTGGCAATGGGCAGCAGGAACAGGCTGTGATGCCGCGCCTTATTTCAGGGTTTTTAATCCCGAAATACAACAAAAAAAATTCGACGAAAAAGGAGAATATATCCGTAAATGGATTCCTGAATTTGATTTTGGTTATAATGAACCTATGGTTGATCACGCTTTTGCAAGAGATCGTGCGATTGCAACTTATAAAGCAGGGATTTTGAAATAAAGTTTTTTTGCTTCAGGCTTCAGGTTTCAGGTTTTGCTGAACGCTTAATTTTGTTTCACGCTCCCGATAGCTATCGAGATGGCAAATTTATGCTTTTTTTGTCATCCTGAGGAACGAAGGATCACACTCGTAAATCGACATATATTGACACTATTCTTTGCGGAGCTTCTAGTGTGATCCTTCGTTCCTCAGGATGACAAACTAGACAAAAAAAACCTTTGTCAAAGATTAAAACTTTGACAAAGGTCTATACATAAAGTTGAGACAACTTAAAACCTGAAACTTGAAACCAAACTCTAGTATTTCAAATAATTATCAACGACAATTTTCGCTTTCAAATCGAACATTAAATTATAAAGCCCGAAGAAAGTACGATTCATGTAAATAAAGTGTTTAGAACCGCGATTTCCATTCATTTTTTTCAAGTTTGTATCTTCAGAAAAGCGTTTTCCTAATTCGGCGATAGCATTGAAAAAAGTTTCATCGGCAAAATCGAAAGTTTCGTTTTGAAAAGGTCTGGTAAAAAGGGATAACAAATCATGAAACATTTCAGTGAAATATTCTACTTCTGCCGGCGTATCATCTGGACGAAGAATTTCTAATTCGAATAATTTCTCGTTAAAAAGTTTTTGATCTGTAATCACATTTTTATTGATTAATTCAAAATACGGCGTGTAAAAATCCTCTGGAATTTGTTTCATACAGCCAAAATCCAAAGCAATTAACTGGTTTTGCTCATCAACTAAAAAATTCCCCGGATGCGGATCGGCGTGTACCTTTCGTAAAACATGAATTTGGTACATATAAAAATCCCAAAGCGCCTGTCCTATTCTATCGCCTGCTTCCTGATCAGTATTTATGGCTGTAAATTCAGAAAGATGGATTCCCGTCATCCAATCCATTGTAATGATTTTCTCTGATGAAAACTCCGGATAGTAATTTGGAAAGCTGATATTTTCAATTTTATTGCACGCTTCAACCACTTCCTGGCTTTGCTTTAACTCTAATAAATAGTTCGTTTCTTCAATAAGTTTATCTTCAACTTCCTTAAAATATTTATCAGAATCTTTTCCCTGTAAATTAAACATTCTAATTGCGATTGGTTTTACCAAAGCCAAATCTGAAGAAATACTATTGGCAACTCCCGGATATTGAATTTTAACAGCCAGTTTTTTGTCGTTTTTCTTAGCCAGATGTACTTGACCAATACTTGCCGCATTTACTGAATTCGGATTAAATTCATCAAATATTTCATAAGGAGTTTTACCAAAATTGTTTTTAAACGTTTTTAAAACCAAAGGCGCTGAAAGCGGTGGAACAGAAAATTGCGACAACGAAAATTTCTCAACATAAGCCTGAGGCAGAAAATTCTTGTCCATGCTTAACATCTGCGCTACTTTAAGTGCACTTCCTTTTAAGCTTTTTAGTCCGTCGTAAATATCTTCGGCGTTGTTTTCGTTTAGTTTATCACGGGTCAAATCTGGATTTACTACTTTTTCGGCATAATGCTTAATGTAGTTAACTCCAATTTTTGCTCCGGTTTGAACCAGTTTTCCGGCTCTTTCTATTTTTGAAGTTGGAATATAATCGATCGTTTTCATTATCTGCTTTGTATTTTTTCTTTAAATAGAAATTTTCCAAAATCTATTAAATGATTTATTGGTGCCACATTCATTAATTCAAAGGATGCATTAACTGATTTTTCGATGAAAATATCTGTTTTCTCAAATGCTGCCGATTCATCTTCCATCCAAAATTTAATTGTCAGCATTAATTGCAGCCAAGCCGATTCCTGAATGGCTTTTTCCTGGAATTTTTGAAATTTTTCTTGTTCTAATCTATAATCATCCGTCAGAATTTCTGAAACATAATTTTTAAAACTTTCCCGAAGCGTTGTCAGCTGTACTAAATTTTTAAGCGGATTTCGATCGATTTTCAGCGTTTGCAGAACATAACTTCTATTTGCAGTTAAAATCTCGAAGAAAGTAAAGTAGAAACTCAGCATTTTATTTTTCATATCATATTGCTGATATTCTTCGTTTTTATGAAGCAAATTAACTGTGTTTTCAAAAAATAGTCTAAATATTTCTTTTTCTAAACTTTCTAATGTTCCAAAAAAAGAATAAAACTCAGCTTCGGTAAAATCATTTTCTTTGGCAAAATGATAAACCGATTTTGGTTTTTGGCCTTTTTCTAAAACCTCATCCATATATTTTGAAACGATATCATCTTTGGTAATTACCTTTTTATTAGTCGTCATTTTATTAAAATTTAGAATTTGCCATAAAGGTAAACATTGTTTAAGTACCTTTACTAATCCTTAAACAAGATTGACTGTTAAATATATTATAAACTATTATGGCTCAAAATGTTCTATTAACCGGAGGAAGCGGATTCATTGGAAAACATTTAACAGATGTTCTTATTGAAGCTGGATATTCTGTATCTGTTTTGAGTAGAAGCAATAAAGAAGACACTCCCAAAATCCAATATTACAAATGGGATTTGAACAAAAACTACATTGACGAAAATGCGGTTTTAAATGCAGATTATATTATTCATCTTGCGGGCGAAGGAATTGTAGAAAAACGCTGGACAAAAAAAAGAAAAAAAGCCATTTTAGAAAGTCGTGTTAAACCAATCGATTTGATTTTTTCGGTTTTGGAAAAAAACAATAAAAAACCAGATGCTTTTATTTCGGCTTCGGCGGTTGGTTTTTATGGTGCCTTTACAAATCATAAAATCTGTACAGAAGAAACACCTCCGGCCGATGATTTCTTAGGAACTACCTGCCAAATTTGGGAGAATGCTGTCTATAAAATTGAAGCTTTGGGCATTCGAACAGTAAAAATCAGAACCGGAATTGTTTTAGGAAAAGATGAAGGTTTTCTAAAAAAAGTAAATCCGAGTTTTAAAGCTGGTTTTGGAGCTGCTCTGGGATCGGGAAAACAATATCTGCCCTGGATTCATATTGAAGATTTATCCCAAATTTATTGTAAATCAGTTACAGACAATCAAATGCATGGCCCGTATAATGCCGCTGTTACTGATAATACAACAAATGAGAGGTTTTCCAGATTATTAGCTTCATTATACGGATATGCGATTTGGCTTCCTAAAGTTCCTCCTTTTGTTTTAAGAATAGTATTGGGAGAAATGAGCGAAGCTGTTTTAAAAGGGCAAAGGGTATCATCAGAAAAAATACAAAAAACCGGATTTGAATTTCAATTTACCGATTTAGAAAAAGCATTAATAAGCTGTATTCATTAAAATTACTTCAAAGTCAAATATTTTTTTTCTTCTTCATTCTGTAAAACTCCAAGTAAATTCGTGTTGGCTGTTTTGGAAATTTTACTGGATACAATACTTGGTATTGCAATATTAAAATCTGAAACTGAAATAGGATAATTACAAGAAATTTGTATGCCTTCCGGTACTCTTTTTATCAAAGCTTTCATTTCGATTATTTTCGATTTTCCATGAAGGTAAAGTTTTCCTTTTATATCGTATTCTTTTTCTATTCCATCAACATTTTTTAAGTCGAATTTTTCGATTTTGCCTTTAAAAACAGATTTTGGATAACGATGACTTTCAATATAATTTTCATTAAAATGTTCTTGCATTAAGTCCATTTTAAAACGAAAATCTTTGATAACAACCGTACAAATTATAGTACTGGATTGAGGTTCGAGAACAATTGTTCCGAGCTTATTTACCGCTTTTACCTCTTCAAAAAAAGGAACTGAAGCTTCAAAATTTACGATTGCCGTACTGGTTTTAAATTTATCCTGAGCAAGTAACGAAAACGCGGTAAAAAGTAAAATAAGTAATGTAGTTCTTTTCATAATCGTCAGCAATTAAACAATTATGTCATTCTATTTTATTCGTAAGAAAAGAAAAAACTGGACTTCAAAAAAAATAGAACGGCAGTACTCCGTGAAAAAATCCCGTAACCTTATTGATTACACTTAAAGTTACGAATTTTCTACGTGCAAGGTTCTTGAACTAGTGCTAAATATTTGTGAATGTTTTGATTTATGAATTCTTGGTTGGAAAATGGAAAATGTAATATCCCTAGGGGACAAATTTTAGGTTTCCCCAATTTTTTTTACCGATATGCAATTCCTAACGAAATATTTCCTAGAGATAACATATCGGTAAAAAAAATTATTGAACACCTCTCAATTTCCCGTAGGGACTACACTTTTCTTAATAACGTTATCCCTGCATGGGCGTACAAATCTCCAGTAAAAAGCCATCTGTATCTCTTACATACGCCACAACTTGTCCCCATGGTTTTTTCTTTGGTTCTGTTACTAAAACAGCTCCAAATGAAGTTGCTTTTTGAACCGCTTCACCAACATCTTCTGTTATGAAACCTAATTCAATTGCAAATGGTTTATCTTCTAAACTGCTTTCTAAAAAGCCTTCGCTTAAATTTTGAGATGCTAATTTTTTAGATGCAAACGAAATGGCAGTTTCTCCGGTATTTAATTCTCCGTAATCATTATCGGGGCTTATAAATTTCCTTTGGAATCCAAATGCATTTTCATAAAACTCTATTGATTTTTCTACGTCTTCAACGTACAAAATCGTATATCCAAACTTTACCATGTTTTCTTAATTTAATGTGTTTTAAATAAAGATAGGGAAATTTAGCTGATTTCTAAAAGTACATTGTATTTATCTAAACTTGCTAAATCTTCGATAGAGCTTACGTTGGCCACTTTTTCGTGTTCTTCTACTTCTTTTCGAACTTCAATATGTTTTATGGCTTTTCTAAAACGTCGAACTTCATCTAAGTTAGATAAAATTAGTCCCGGAACCTGAACGCTTTTTCCCTCTTTATCTTTGGCAACCATTGTAAAATAAGATGAATTACAATGTTTAACGGCACCGGTTTGGATATTCTCGGCTTCAACACGAATACCTACAATCATGGAACTTCTTCCCACATAATTTACAGAGGCTTTCATGGTTACTAATTCGCCGACTTCAATTGGTTTAAGAAAGTTTACGGTATCTACAGAAGCGGTTACGCAATAATTACCGCTAAATTTTGATGCCGAAGCAAAGGCAATCTGATCGAGTAATTGTAGAATATATCCTCCGTGAATTTTACCGCTGAAATTGGTATGCGACGGAAGCATTAATTCTGATATACTAATTTTTGATGATGAAACGGGTTTAAAATCTGCAGTCATGTTTTTTGTTTTTGGAAATTTCTATAGTTATTATTTTAACACATAGAAACATAGTTTTTCAATGTCGTTAAAGGCGTTTCACTTGCATTAACCAACAAAGTTATGGGTTATAAACTAGTTTCTTTTTTTAATTCTTTGGCATAAAAAAATCAATGTTTGTATGTGTTTAAATGTTTTTTAATTCAATAATTCGGTTTCATCCGTATTTAAAGCTCTGTTGATAATATTTTCAGGAAGTGATTTCTTGGCCTTCGCCCCCATTTTCTTTAATCTTTCTACGCTCGAAATTAAGTTTCCTTTTCCTTCAACCAATTTGTTCATTGCGTTTTCATATTCTGTTTTTGTGTCTTTAATTTTGTTGCCAATTCGAACTAAATCGGTTACAAAACCTTCAAACTTGTCGTATAACGCACCGGCTTGTCTAGCAATTTCAAACGCATTTTCCTGCTGTTTCTGGTTGGCCCACATGCTGTCAATTGTTCGCAGCGTTGCCAAAAGCGTACTTGGTGTCACGATTACAATATTTCGATCAAAAGCTTTATTATATAAGGTAGAATCTTCGTTTAAAGCAATAGCAAAAGCGGGTTCAATTGGAATAAAAAGCAAAACAAAATCCGGACTTTCCATACGGTACAAATCGTGGTAGTTTTTATTTCCGAGTTGTTCTACATGGCGTTTTATAGATGAAACGTGTTCTTTAAGTAAGTCGATTTTCAATACATCCGATTCTTCGTTTACCCATCTTTCATACGCGACAAGCGAAACTTTCGAATCCACAATCATTTTCTTTCCATCGGGCAAATTGATAATTACATCGGGCATAACACGGTTTCCTTCGGCATTTACAAAACTTTGCTGTACTTCATATTCTCGGCCTTTTTCTAAACCTGATTTTTCCAGAACACGTTCTAAAACTAATTCGCCCCAATTTCCCTGTATTTTACTGTCGCCTTTTAAGGCTTTAGTTAAATTAAGGGTTTCTTTACTCATTTGGGCATTCATTTCGCTTAAACCAATAATCTGCTGGCGAAGCGCAGCATGATAATCGATGCTTTCTTTATGGGTTTGATCGACCTTTTGCTCAAATATGTGAATTTTATCCTGAAGTGGTAACAGAATATTTTTCATGTTTTCGCTGTTCTGTTCTGTGAATTTAGCCGATTTTTCTTCAAGAATTTTATTGGCAAGGTTTTCAAATTCTTTGGTAAACTTTTCCTGCAGTTCGTTTATTTCGCTTTTTTGTTCTTTATGGCGTTCCCATAAGTTTTCAAAATCGACTTCTTTTTTAGAAAGCTGAATCGCCAGACTGTCTTTTTCGGTTCGAATGTTTTCTTTTTCAGAATTGGATATCTGAAGTTGTTTCTGAAAATTATTTCTTTCTGCTTCAAATTGCTCTTTCTGCTGTAGTAATTGATTTGAATTTGCGTTTAGTCTTTCTTCTAAAGAAACTTTCTCAGATTGAAAACGAGCCGAAAACAACATTTTTCCTAAGTATATCCCAAGAAACAAAGCAACTACAAAAGCCAATAAAAGCGGAAGAAATTCTAGCATAACTAAGTTTATTTTAAGTAAAAGTACGCAATAATACGTAGTTCTTGATTTTTAAAATTGAAATTTCACGAATTAGTGTCGGTTCTAAATTAAACAAACAATTGAAATAAGATTTACGGAAATCCTTTAAAAAAATAATTTTTCACGCAACCTTTTCATAAGAGTTTCATCTACATGATATAACCTATTAAAATTTTACCATGAAAAAATTAATGTTGAGCTTATTTATAGCTTTTGGATTGAATGGATGCTCGATTAATAACGATGACTTTAATGTAAACTGCGGCAGCGACGAATATGTATCTTTTACAGGTATTCCTTTTTTATGTAATTACAGTGTAAAAACACAGCAAAATAACCCTACTGCATATGTGTTAGAATCTCAGGAAAAACTGGAAACTTATTTTACCAAACATGAAAATACTTGTCCGGTAGCCAGCGATCCTACCATTGATTTTAGCAAAAATTTATTTGTCGGCGTTTTTGCAGGAGCAAAACCTACGAGCGGTTATGCTATAAAAATAACTACAATTGTAGAAAACAGCTGCCAGATTACTATTAATTTTAATGAAAAAGCACCTCTTGCAGGAGAAAATATTACGCAGGCTCCAACTTATCCTTCAGATTTTATATTGATTCCAAAAACTACGAAACCTATCTATTTTAATAAAACTAACGAAAGTCCGGACAATGTTGTAATTGGAAGTTTTGGCACTGCAAATTCTTTCTTTCAGGTAAATGATTACAGTATTTTGAATTTTCAGAATGTAGCAACGGGTAAATACGATTTTAACCAATACAGATATATTGCAAAAGCAAAAAGAGGCGATTATACTTTATTATTAAAAAGTGTTCCTGCCGAGATCCTGGCTTTAAAAGGACAAACAAAAACATACGGAACTCCTGATACAACAGGTATTTACTTTGAATTACGTCAGGGAACTAACGTAACTAAAGTTTATATTGATATTAATGACACTGCAGATCAAAGTACTGAAGTAAAAGCATTTAAAAAAGCGCTTCAAGATAAAATTACAAGCTTAAAATAATCCGCAACATGAAAAAGCATTTTATATTTTTAATCGCAGTCTGTCTTTTTTCTTCGGCATATTCTTTAGAATCTACAATCGTAGGTTCTGGTTCGATTGTAAATACCTGGATATGGGAAAAATCAATTGGCGGCGGAACTAATCCGTATACGGCAACTCCAAAATCTATTGGTTTTACCAAGAAAGTAGTTTTTACTCCCGAAGGAAAAGTAATAACGTATAAGAACAATATTGAAATTAGAGTAAGCAATTATCAAATAGAAAAAGGCACTGGTTTTTCAGATCAGGCAGAGCATGACTTAATTACTTTTGAAGGGAAAACATATGTTATAGAAAACCTTGATAATCAAAACCTAACAATTGTAAGTAATAATGCCGACGCTGTTCGAACTATTTACAAAAGATAGTTTTGTAAGCCTATAAAAACTATTTTTGCAAAACCAAAAGCAACCATTTTCTTGAAAGACGATTTAGAAAAATATATTAAGCTGTGCATGAAAAATGACAGAGAGGGACAACTGAAAATTTATCAGTTGTTCTCTCCTGTTTTATATGGTATCTGCTTAAAATATATGAAGAACGAAGATGATGCAAAGGATGTTTTTCAGGAAGCCTTTGTGATTGTTTTTCAGAAAATAAACCAATACAAATTTGAAGGAAGTTTTGAAGGATGGCTCAAACGAATCTTTATTAATAAACTCATCGAGACCTTAAATAAAAAGAAAAAAGAAAATTTCTTTTTGGATGTTTTTGATCCGGATACAGATTTTGTTGAAGAAGAAGAACTGGAAGTACTCCCAATAGAACAGGAAAAATTATTAGAATACATACGGGATTTACCTGATCAATATAGAACGGTTTTTAACCTGTATGTTTTTGAAAAAATGAAGCACAAAGAAATCGCCGATTTATTAAAAATTTCAGAAGGAACATCAAAATCAAATTTAAATAGGGCGAAGCACATTTTGCAAAAAAAAATATTGAGCATAAAAAATTTTAAGACAGCATGAAGAAGCACAAAATAGAAGATATTTTTTCATCAATGGAAGACTTTTCGAGTGTTCCGCCTCCTGAATTGTGGGGTCAGATTGAAGAAAAACTAGATAAACCTAAAAAGAAAAAGAGAGTTATTCTTTGGTGGTCGGCTGCTGCATGCTTATTATTAGGCTTAATGCTTCCGTCTGTTTTACATTTTTCTTCTAGTGATAAACCGACAAACACAATTCAAAACAACACTTTGAACAACAACAGCGTTGTTCTCGATCAGAAAGAAAACAATGCCGAAAAAACAAACGAAAGTACAGATCGCTCTATAGAAAACGATATCAATAATCAATCGACAACAAACAATTCGATTTCATCATCAGAAGAAACAGCAACTCAATCAAACAATTCATTAAATAAAACTCAGGAAACAGAAACTGTTCAGGCTGATTCTCAAAACAACACAAACAACAATTCATTTGCTCCTAAATCAAAAGGAACAAAAAATACATTCAATAACAATACAGCTGCAGCTGAAAAATCAGTAACACCTCTCAAAGAAAAGAGATTTAATACGGATTCTAAAAATGAGTTTTCTGGTAATAAAAACGGAAAATCTAATCAGGCTGTAGCCGAAAAAACGAATGTTCCTGCTAAAGAGAATACATTCAATTCGGTTTCAAAAAATCAATTTTCTGGTAACAAAAACGGAAAATTTAATCAGACTGTAGCCGAAAAAACATTTAGTCCAAATCAGGCTAATCGTTTCAATTCGGCATCAAAAAGTCAATTATCAGATATTGAAAGAAAAAATGCAGACAAAGTTCTTGCTGAGAAAACTTTTACTTCGGGTAAACAAAATAAATTTAATGCTGCGTCGAAAAATCAAATTTCAAATTCAATTTTTGAAAATGTTCCAACTTCAAAAAACAGTAACAATATTGCATTTACAGCTTCAAATTCTGCTTTAAATGGCAGTAAAAATGCTTTAAATTCAAATAAAGAAAAACAAAACATTCAGAAAACAGGAACCGATAAAAGTATTGCGAGTGTTCAAAAAGACAACTCAAAAAGCAATTCAGCTTTTACGAATGTGAATGCTTTAAGCAAAAAAGATTCTGCACAGCTGGCCGAACTTCAAAATCTGGAAAAAGGAATTGTGACTCCGGAAGAGGACAAAAAGAAAAAAGAAGATAAATTGCTTTCTAAAACTGACAAATGGGCTTTACAGCTTTTTGCTGGTGTTGCAAATTCTGAAAATTATAAAAACAATAAAACGTTAGGTAACGTAAACGATTCTAAGCAAAGTAACTCGTATGGTGTAAAAACGCAGTATAAAATCAATAAAAAATGGGCGGTTGCTTCTGGATTCAAGATTAATGAATTAGGGCAAAGTGTTGCGAATGTTTCGTATTATAATGCCAAAAGCAGTGCTCTTTTTACTCCGGTTGATTATTTTGCCCAAAGTTCAAGCCCAACGCAATTTACCAGTGATGCCAATTATGTGCTGGTTTCAAATAATGCAAAAGAAGCTATAAACAGTAACAATATTCAAACTGGTAATTTAGACCAGAATCTGCGATATTTAGAAATGCCTTTAGAGGTTTCGTATTCGGTTTTCAACAGAAACAAAACGAGTATTAATTTAAATACCGGAGCATTTGTTGGTAAATTAATTTCGAATAATGTGGCTTTGGACGGGACTTCTATTGGAGAAAATATAAATGCAAACGATTATGTGTATGGTTCTACTTTGAGCAGTACAATTCAGTATCGTGTTTACAAAAAAACAAACGTTTTTGTAGAACCGGCTGTAAATTATTATGCAAATCCGCTGAACAGTCAGTCTTTCAACCAGTTTCAATGGGGCTTTAATTTCGGCTTAAATGTTAATTTTTAATACGGTATTTTTTCGTAATTTCGAAAAAACACTTCACTAAAATGACTTTTAAAAAGAATTGGGAAAACTCAAAATCTCTTCCCAAAAATTTACTTACTGCCAAAGAATTGGTTTATGACGTCTGCGGTTTTGAATGTTCTGAACCTCAACCCGAAAAGGAAAGTCAGGAATATGATGCTTTAGATTTTAAAATCGGCGAAAGCCAGATTAAATTTAGATCGGCTAAAATTACGCCCACAAAAACAGGTCAGTTTGTAACTTTATGGAAGCGAAATATAAGCGGTATCATCGAACCTTTTGATTACACCGATAATATAGATTTTATTATTGTAAGCGTTCAAAAAGAGGATTTATTGGGGCAGTTTATTTTTCCGAAAGATATTTTACTTAAAAAAGGAATTTTCACAACAGAAAAGAAAGAAGGAATAAGAGCTGCCAGAGTTTATCCGCCTTGGGATGAAACAACGAGCAAACAGGCTCAAAAAACGCAGCAATGGCAGTTAGATTATTTCTTATCTGTTTCTACAAAAACAGATAGCAGCAGAGCTAATTTTTTACTTGGCAGATAAATATAAAAAAGGCAGTTCGAATTTTGAACTGCCTTTTTTAATTTATATAAACTTGATTATTTTTTCAGAATTTTACTTTTGTAAACTACTTTATTATTTTCTGATAAAGTGTAAATGTAAAGTCCTGAATTTAAATTACGCAAAGACATTACGGTTGTGTTTACATCTTCATTACTTTGAATATCGATTGGATTTCCTAATACACGTCCGTTTAAATCGTAAAGTCTTAATTTAAGATTTTTGCTTTGGTTGGTTTTTACTGCAAAATTGATAACATCAGATGTAGGATTTGGATAGGCTTTTACGTAGAATCCGTTTTTGGTCCCAAAATCTGGTGTCGAAAGTACATCTTCTTTCAATTCAAAACGGGCAATTACCGGTCCGTGATCTGAGGTTGTTGTTGTGTAATTTGGAATATCGTTACGAGGATCATAAACTGCAATTGATTTATCAATATATTCATCATTCAATTCATTTGAAATTAAGATATGGTCCAAAAACCCTCCAGAACTTAAAAAACTATAAGCTCCTGCCTGGCTGATACCTAATGTTAACGCATTATAACCAGAGGTATCTTCTACAAATTTTTGATAAGATGATGGAGTACTTGCATTTCCAACCCATTTTTTTACATCATCATTAAAATCTCCTAAAAGTATTAAATTTGAATCGGGATACTCCACATCCAAAGCATCTTTTAAATATTCAACATCATATTTACGCTGATTATATTTCGCTATATCAGTACCGCTGTTTGCACGTGC
The DNA here is from genome assembly GCF_024171645.1 of Flavobacterium sp. HSC-32F16. Taxonomy (GTDB): domain Bacteria; phylum Bacteroidota; class Bacteroidia; order Flavobacteriales; family Flavobacteriaceae; genus Flavobacterium. The sequence goes on from NZ_JALKAC010000011.1 coordinate 47,937, forward strand.
ATGAAGATTAATCAGATTAATTTCTTTTTTAATGCCGCCAATATTGGTTTCTATCTGAACTAAATAAGGAAGACGTCCTGATGAGAAAAAACTATCATCGTTAAGTTCCGGAGTTTCAGAACCCGGATAACCTGGTAAAACTACCGTGTTAGCACGAACTTGATCATATAAATCTTTAAATAATACTTTTGTATTTTTTACAGTTGTTGTTTGTGTATTATAAAGAACTACTAATTTTTGAGGCGGGAAATTTGCTTGAGGAGGATTGAAGGAATATGACCATGAAGTAGAAGTTACTTTGTCAAATGTTTTTCCATTGGTATTAATTTTTCCAATTAAAATATCAATCGAAGGATCATCAGAAACTTCCTGAACTACATAAACATCTGCGTTTAATTTGTTCATTACTTTAGCTACATTTTCTATTTGTAAAGCGTCGTTTGTTGGTCCAAATTCTACTCCGTCAGAACCTTTTACATCGGTTCCAAAAAATTCTAAATTATAAGTTACTACATCAAAAGTATCTTCTTTTAGTATTGAAGATCCAGTGAACAAACCAATTTGTTTGTTAAGTGATGTTCCTGTTATCGTTAGCACACCAGAAATTGCTGCTTCTTTAGCTGTTGGTGTAAATCTTGCATAAACTGTTTTCCCGGCTGTTGCATCTGTAGAAGAAACGATAATACTTGATCCAAATGAAATATTATCTAATGATAATTGGTACGATATCGGAGCTTCAATAGTTATATCATCATAGCCCGCTGCTGTAAAAATAAATGACTGACTAGCAGAAACGGAATTTGGACTTACATCTGCAAAATCTAAAATTGGATTCGAATCAATATATTGTGCTTCATTTGTAATAGCAAAGTCATCAAAAGACCATTCTGCAGCGTTACCATTTCCACCAGAAGTTGTTTCGTAAACCCAAGCTAAATAAGTATGGTCTGTTTTATAAGCAGTTAAATTTATATACTGTGACTTTGCATAAGTTCCTGTATTACCCGGGAATTTACCGTCTAAAGGCATCCAGGTTGCTGTATTTGGAGCACTTACTCCATCATAATCTGTAGAAACCATTAATTTTAAAGATGGTCCATCATAAAATTGACGAGAATAAAAAGATAACAATGGAATCTGATTAAAGCTATCCAAACGTAATCTTGGAGAAATCAACCAGTCTTTACTTGCTCCGTTATCTGAGAATCCATTTATTAAAACAGCTCCCGTTCCAGAATTAACATTTCGTGACTGAGTAGTATGAGACCATTTGTTTACAGGACCTGCTTCATTATATTGTGACCATTTGCTGTTTGTAAAAACATTTACGTCATCAAAATTTTGTACAAATGGATTTACTCCAAAAGCAGTTAGGTTAACCGTCTTAGTCGTACCACCTGTAGTTTGATGAGTGATAGAACCTGTAAAGTTTCCAACTGAAGTTGGAGTGAATTTTACATAAACTGTTGGGGCTGCATTAGAGTCAAAATCAGAAGGAACAAATGTTAAAGATGATGAGTATGCTGCATTATCTTTTGAAATCACAAAAGCCCCTGAAGCAGTAACCTCTACATTCGCAGTAAGATTAGAAGCTCCTATTTGATAATTTTTAATTAAAGGATCAAAATTGGGTTCTGTACCACCTAAATTTAATACCGCAACTGATGGAGATATTGCTGGAGGAATAACATTTAGTGTTGTAACATCTATTCTACTTACTGCTGCTTGTACATTATTATAAGGATCCTCAGAAATAGAGAAAACAGAATAAGCAGTACTTAAAGTTAACCCTGAAAAACTTTTTAGATATTCAAGAGCTGGATTTGTTACATCAAAAACCCCTGATTGTAATGCTGTATCTCCATTTGAATCCTGTCCCGCTTTTATTTGTGCAATAGCAGGCTCTGCACTTCCGCCAGGCAGCAAGACATAATATGTTTTACCAACTTCATCAATTTTATTAATAAAATCGAAATTTTCTCCCAAGATATTATTAGCTTTTGGGTATCCCGAAACATTGATTGGAGCAAAAAGATCTTTTTGAATATCAATATCATCAATTGCAAAAGAAGGACGAGAACCTGCACCGCTGACTTGTCTAGAAATCCACCTAATTTGAACTTCTTCCTGATTATTACATTCTGCAGGCAAAGTTACTTTTACGGTTTGAAGATTTTGCGGTGAAGTAGTATTTCCGGTCTGTAAAATTGTATTATTACTATAAGCTGTTCCCAATAAAGAGGTAAATTCGCCTGTTGTTCCAATACGATATTGTAATACCATTTCGTTTATTCTGCTAGAAACCGGGTTCCCAGCCATCCCATAAGGATTACGAATAGTCATAGCATCATATTTAACCCTTACATTTGTTTGGCCTGATGTTGAAAAAGCAAAACCAATAGTATAATCAACACTTCCAGTATTTAGAAATCCCAGCTTCCCATTATAATTATAAATATTACCCGCACCAGACGCGCCAGATGCAGCTGAACCAGATGCAACAGCTGCCAAAGCTGCATTCGCTGCAGGTGGAATTGTCTTAAAATTCAATCCTGGCTGTCCGGTAACTGTCCATCCTTGAAATCCATTCGGATATGTCGTAGTAATACCAACTTCTAATTCATCAAAATTTTGAGTATATGGTATTGTGCGTTTCTCAGGCATTGTCTGCGCACTTAACGCGAAGCAATAAAAAAAACCTAAAAAAGTCATCAAATGACGCAAAGAGTAATTATTTTTCATACGTTTTTTATAATAGAGTTTTTAGAATTCAAATTTATCTTGTTTAAAGTTAAGAGAATATTGTAAAAACATAAACTTATTGTAAGGTATTTTATAAACATATGTCAGAAAAAATGAGATTTTTAGCTTTAAATTTTCATTATTCGTCGATATAATGCGTTTTCAAAGATTTTATTGTTGCGGATTTTTTTAGTTTTAATATTTAAAATTAGTAAGAAAATACATTTTTATTATTAAAAAAGTTATTTACTTTAAACAAAAAAAAGCTGCCCTTAATGAGACAGCTTTTTCGTAAAATATTTTAGAGTATAAAAGTTAAACCGCGGTATAACCACCATCGGCAATAATATAACTTCCGGTTGTGAAAGAAGATTTTTCAGAACTTAAAAAAGTTACCAATTCGGCAATTTCTTCTGCAGTTCCTAAACGATTCATTGGGGCTTTTGCCGCAACAGCATTCATGGCATCATTATTCAAATTATCTTTTAACAGTGCTGTCTCTATATAACCCGGACCAACAGCGTTACATCTAATTTTTTTCTGAGCATATTCTACCGCAATATTTTTAGTTAAACCTACAACTCCATGTTTTGAAGCTGTGTAAGCCGGACTTAATGGCGCCGCAACCTGACCGTGAATAGATGCTATATTAACGATACTGCCGCCGCCGTTTTTTTCCATTTGTTCTAATTGATAACGGCAGGCATAAAAAACACCGCTTAAATTAAGTGCAATCACGCGATCCCAGTCTTCCGGTTCGTATTCTCCGGTTGGCTTTGCCGGTCCGCCCATTCCTGCGTTATTACAGGTAATATCTAGTCGGCCGTATTTAGAAACCGTTACCTCAACCATCCTTTTATTATCAATTGCACTCGACGAATCTCCTTTTACAAAAAAAGCTTCTCCGCCACTATCCTTTATAACTTTTACGGTTTCCTCTCCATGCTCTACATTAATATCCGAAATTACAACTTTTGCTCCTTCTCGAGCGTAAGCTTCTGCCACTGCGCGTCCAATTCCTGAACCACCGCCAGATACAAAAGCTACCTTGTTTTCTAAAAGTGCCATTTTTTATATATTTAAAAATTTTGTTTTCTAAATTTACGAAGATATCGTCTGCTGACCATGAGAAAAACCGAGTTTAGAATAAGATTAAGACTTTATCATAATCAAATGTTATTTCACATTAAAATCACATAAATGAGCGCATTTTTTCTTATCTAATTATCCTCATCCAATTTCATATTGCCTCGATCTTCATGATTGTCAGGATGTGAATTTGGATAACGATTTGGTGTTACATCTGAATTTCGATCTTTATTTTCTACCGTTTTTTTGGCTTCTTCTTCAGATGAAACACCTCGGCTTGCATTTGGGTTATTCGGATTTACATCATCTTTGACTTTTTTTATATCTTCATTTTCATCCCTGGCTCTTTCTACAACTTCTTTATTGCCTTCCGTATCTGTTACTACTTCTTTTTTTAAATTGGCATCATCTGCTTTTTTGTCGTGCGAAATATTTTTGCCTTTCGTTTCGTCTATATCTTTTTGTACTCCGTTTATTTTTTTAGAGCCTAAATTATTAGTTTCCATATCCTTATTATTTGAGTTTATATCCTAATATTACGAATTCTAAATTTTAAAAGAAAATGGTTTAACATTGCTTTTGGTTTATGATAAGATTATTTCTAATGCCGATAAAACAAAGTTATCTTTGCAAAAAAAATATAAAAATGCATCGACACTTCATTCTTTTTAAACCTTACGGTTATTTAAGCCAATTTATTTATGAATTAAAAAGAAAGAAAAAGCTTTTGGGCGAACTGCATGATTTTCCCGAAGGCACAATGGCAATTGGAAGATTAGATGAAGATTCTGAAGGTTTGCTTTTACTGACAACCGACGGAAAAGTAAGCGAACAGATAAGAAGTAAAAAAGTCGATAAAGAATATTACGTTCAGGTAGACGGCATAATTACGCCAGAAGCGATTGAACAATTGCAAAAAGGCGTTGAAATAGGTTTTGAAGGCGGCAAATACAAAACAAAACCCTGCAGCGCTTTTATTGTTACTGAAATTCCTGATTTTGGACCCAGAGCAAAAAAAATCAGAGACGAACGTCACGGCCCAACTTCCTGGGCATCGATTACCGTAAACGAAGGAAAGTTTCGTCAGGTTCGAAAAATGACCGCTGCAGTTGGTTTTCCTACTTTACGTTTAGTCCGTGTTAGAATAGGAAATGTATATTTGCAAAACTTAAAAGCGGGAGAAGTTTTAGAAGTAACCAATTTCAAATTAGATAATGAGTCAATTTGATAATTAAATAATTTTTGGAAACTCATAACTTATAACTTATAATTCATAACTGAGAAAAATGCTAAACGTAGTTCTTGTTGAACCGGAAATACCAAATAACACTGGAAACATTGGAAGATTGTGCGTGGGAACTGAAAGCCGACTGCATTTAATTCATCCTTTCGGATTTGTAATTAATGATAAAAACCTAAAACGTTCCGGTTTGGATTATTGGGTTCATCTTGATGTAACCGAATATCAAAATGTTGACGAATGGGTAAAACAAATTCCAGATCATTCTCGCGTTTTCCTAATGAGTTCTCATGCTGAAAAATCCTATTTTGAAATCGAATTTCAAGATGGCGACTGGTTGGTTTTTGGAAAAGAAAGCGTTGGTTTAAGCAAAGAATTTATGGCTCGTTTCGAAAATCATTTAACGATTCCGATGTCTCCGCTTATACGTTCTTTTAATATTGCCAATTCGGTTGCATTTGTTGTTGGTGAGGCTAAAAGACAGATTGGATTAAAGAAATAATACAAATATCCCTATAATGGAAAAAACAATTACAGTAAATGAAGCAATAAGCAAAGGAAAAATTACACTTGTCTATTTGCCAATGCTGCTTATTATTGGAATCATAATTTTAGGTTTTGTATTATTTTATATGGAAATAGTACCCGCATGGGGCATTCCCATAGCTTTTGTCATTGGTTTTTTATGCGGCTGGCTGGCTTGGAGCTGCTTTGTTAATAAATGGAAAATCTGGGCATACCAAAATGTACGGAACGTTCATGAGCTAAAACGAAAAGCAATCGATCAGAAGTTGATTTCGGGAAACGGAAGCTGGTTTGAAAAAACTGAATTTAAAAGTTCGGAACAAAAATCGAAACTGCAAGCATTAGAGAAAAAATTTCTTGAAAAAGATCTCTACAGAGACAATTTGAGCGTACCAAAAGAAACCATTATTTTTTATTCAAAAACGATGCTGGTATTTCTATTAATTCTAAGTTTTGGAATGATTTCTGCCGGAATCTATCTTAGTCTGCAAAAGGAATATATTTCTTTATTTATTCTTGGTGTTGGATTGTATCTAGCGTATGATCAAATCAAGAAACTTAGAGACAATGGTCCTCAAATCATAATCAATGATAAGGGAATACAATTGAAAAATGACAAACTTGTTTCTTGGGGAAGAATACGCAATGATAGAGTATTCACAAAAACAAGCGGAAGGAACTCTACAAATTATCTCTCATTCAATGATGAAATGATAGACATTGATGACTTAACCATAGGATTTGATGAATTAGAGAACTTACTTCATGTTTACAGAGTACGGTTTGATAACAACAACTAAGTCACAATAAACTTCCCTTTTTCGGCATCAAAAACAATATGTTCATCTTTAAACAAAGCTGCAAAACTGCCATTTGAAATTAAATTACAAGGTTCGTCTTGTACAACATTTTCTGGTGTCATTACGATCATTTCGTCGCTTAACTGAATTGCTAAATCAATATCATGCGTAGAAAATAAAATACATTTTTGAGTTTCATTAGTTAATTTTTTCAGCAATTTAAACAATGAAACTTTATGTAATAAATCAAGATGCGTTGTTGGTTCATCCAGAATAATCAACGGTGTATCTTGTGCCAAAGCTCTTGCAATTAAAACCTTTTGCAATTGTCCGTCACTTATTTCATAATGTTTTTTATGAGAAAGATGTTCTATTTGTGTCAATTGCATCGCTTCCTGAACTTTTTCGATATCCGTTTGAGTTAGAGTTCCAACCCAATTGGTATATGGCTGACGGCCAAGCGCCACCAATTCAAAAACCGAAAGATTACTTGGCGGAAGTTTTTCGGTTAAAACCAAACTTAAATTCTGCGCTAAATCTAAAGGTTCATAACTAGAAATAGCAACATCATTCAAGTATACATTCCCAGATAATGGATGTTGAATTCCGGTAATAGTTCGCAATAAAGTCGATTTTCCAATTCCGTTTGCTCCAATCAAAGAAATGAGTTTTCCTGAACTTAAATTTAAATTTAAATTCTCAGCAATAGTCACAACCCCATTTTTGGATTTATATCCAATATTTAAATTTGAAGTTTTTAATATATCTCTCATTTTTTTAAGGTTCTGAGTTGCTGAGGTTCTAAGTTACTAAGGTTTTCTTTTGCCACTCCCAATAGCTATCGGGATAAAGGATTAAAATAATTTAAAAACAATCTGTGAACATCCGTTTAATCAGTAAAATCCGTGGGCTAATAATATCTATTGAAAATTTCTTTTTCGTACCAAAAGCCAAATTACAACCGGCGCGCCAATTATAGACGTTATGGCATTTATTGGAAGCGTAACATCAAATCCCGGCATTTGGCTTACAATATCACAAAATAACATTATAATCGATCCTAAAAACAAAGTGCTCCAAAACAATATAGTATGATTACTCGTTTGAAAAGTAAGTTTTGCAATATGAGGCACCGCTAAACCAATAAAAGCAATGGGTCCGGCAAAAGCCGTAATTGCTCCAGATAAAATACTCGTGGCAAATATGATAATCAATCTCGCCTGGTTAAAATTTAACCCCATACTTTTGGCATAGTTTTCTCCCAAAAGCAAAGCATTTAAAGGCTTAATACTTTTAGCGCTCAAAAGAAGACCAATTACAACGCATATTGTCAAAATCCCAATAGTTGACCAGGAAAGATTCCCAAGACTTCCCATAGACCAAAAAGTAAATTTCTGCAATTGTTCTGCTGTGCTGAAATACGTTAAAACACTTACGATTGCTGTTGTAAAACTTCCGAACATTAAACCGACAATTAAAATGGCCATTGTGTCCCGTAATCGTTGTGAAACTACTAAAACCAGTAATAAAACTAATGTACTCCCAAATGTGGAAGCAATTACAATTCCATATGACGATAAAGCAATAACACTTAAAAACGAAGGCAAAAATCCGGCAGCTAAAATCACAAAAGCAACGCCTAAACTCGCTCCGGAACTTAATCCTAAAACGTAAGGCCCGGCAAGCGGATTTCGAAACAAAGTCTGCATTAAAAGTCCGCTGATCGAAAGTCCGGTTCCAACCAAAACTGCAGTAATTGCTTTTGGTAAACGATAATTTATAATAATATATTCCCAAGTCGATTTTGTCGCATGCCCTCCCGTTAAACTTGTAAACACATCTTTTAACGGAATCGTAACGGATCCTAAGCTAATGCTCGCAAAAAACATCAGCAAAAGCCCGAAAGTCAAAATGACAAATAAAATGGTATTTCGTTTTTTGTCAGCCAATTTAATTCAGTTTTGATGCAAAAGTAAATTCGTAGCTTGGCAATAAATCAGGATGAAAAATTTTGATATAATCTTTTAAAACTAAATCCGGACGGCTTGGCGCTAATTCATAATAAACCGTTCCACCCGCAGCACCTAGTTTTCCTTCAAAACTATAAACGTTTTTATTTTTAAAAGCATCAAATTCTCCATAATGCGGATTAGCTTTATATAATTCATCCAGACTTTTAAATGAACCCGAAGCAATCCAGACATTTGCCGTTTTCGCTTTATCTAAAACTTTTTCAAAAGATAAACCTTCGCTTCCAGTTCCTTTTAAATCTGCCCATAAATAATTAGCATGCGCATCTTTCATAAACTCGGCGACCCAGCTGTTTCCTTTTGCAACATACCAAACATCTTCATACATAGATCCGTATAAAACAGTTGAATTTACTGTTTTTTCAGCAGCCAGTTTTTTAGCCTGATCATAGCTTTGAACAATTTTATCAAACAATTCTTTTGCCTTTTCTTCTTTTCCAAATAGCGCTCCGTACAGTTTTATCCATTCTGCTTTTCCAAGTGGAGACTGCTCCATCCAATCACCCTGAATTAAAACATTTAAACCGCTTTTTTTCAAATTATCCAGCATTGGATTATTGTTGTCAACTCCAAAAGTTACAATTAAATCTGGCGACAATTCTATTAATTGCTCAATATTTAATTTTTCATTTTGTCCAACGTTTTTCACAGAACCTTTATCAATTAAGGCTCTGGTTTTTTCAGACGAAATATAATCGGTATGCGGAAAACCAACCAATTTATTCTCTACTTCAAGCATTTCCAAAAACGGAATATTAGTTGTTGATGTCACAACAACAGATTCTAACGGAACCTGAATTGTAGTGTATGATTGGAGACTATCCGGAACTTTTGCTTCTTTTTCTTTTAAAATATATTTGAAATCCTTATTCGCATTAGGCCAGGGATTTGAAACCGTTACGACTGAATAATCTTCATATTTTTCAATAGAAAGTCCAGATGCATATTCGATGTTATTTTTTACAACTTCCGTTTTAGTTACTTCGTTCGTTTCGTTCTTCTTACATCCGAAGAGAATAAAAAAAGAAGAAATAAAAATCAATTTAGGGAATAAATGTCTCATATTTTACGTTTTCGAAAGGAACAAAGGTAAAGCATTTTCTATTTTTTTTGTTTATCTTTATTCTTACAAAATTCAACAACTTGTATCTTTACACAATGAATACCACAAAAATAAAAATTTGCTCAAGCTGTGAATCTGAATTCAGCTGTGGGGACATTTCGGTTGAAAACAAATGCTGGTGCAACGACTACCCGCCTATTTTCAATCTTTCTGATCAAGCTGACTGCCTTTGTCCTTCTTGTTTTAAAGAAGCTTGTGAAGACAAAATCGATGCCTATGTTGAAACTATAACTCCTAAAAATGCCGTTAAAAATAAAGCTATATCTTTACCCAAAACAGAAAAATTAATAGAAGGAATCGACTATTATGTCGAAAACGGCAACATGGTTTTTAAAACCTGGTTTCACCTAAAACGTGGTACTTGCTGCGGAAACAATTGCAGACATTGTCCTTATTAATTATTAGTGAGAAGTAAAAAGTTTTTTGTTGCTCTAAAACATTCATTTTACATTTTACATTTTACATTTTACACAAACACAAACACAAACACACAAAAAATGATATATTTAATAACTGGCGGCGAGCGATCAGGAAAAAGCAGTTATGCCCAAAATTTAGCTTTACAACTTTCAAACAACCCGATATATGTGGCCACAGCCCGAAAATGGGATTCAGATTTCCAGAACCGAATTGATCGCCATCAACAAGAAAGAGACGAACGCTGGACGAATGTTGAGAAAGAAAAGCATATAAGTGAAATTGATTTTTCAGGAAAAACTGCTTTAATTGACTGTGTAACGCTTTGGCTGACCAATTTTTTTGTTGATAATAAAAACGATGTAAATTTAAGTCTGGAAGAAGCAAAAAAAGAATTTCTTTCAATAGCAAATCAGGAAAATGCAACCCTGATTATTGTGACCAACGAAATTGGAATGGGCGTTCACGCCGCAACAGAAATTGGCAGAAAATTTACAGAACTCCAAGGCTGGATGAATCAGTTTCTGGCTTCAAAAGCAGATGAAGTGGTTTTGATGATTTCCGGAATTCCGGTCAAAATTAAAGGTTAGCAATGGCAAAGTTCAATACCAATTGCAAAAATCAATAAAACAAATTCTAAACTTTTAAATTCCAAATTCCAATATCGTGGAGTATCTTTACATAAAGAGTAAATTGATATTGAAATTTAATATTGATTTTTGAAATTGAAAATTTATGAGCAGTTTAGAAGATATATTAAAATCACGCCGCGATACCCGACATTTTACAACCGATAAGATTCCTGATGAAGTCATTCAAAAAGCTTTACAGGCCGGACATTGGGCACCATCTGTTGGACTTACTGATGCGACGCGATATTATATCATTAAATCGGATACTGTTAAAAGTGCGATTAAAAACCTGTTTTTGGATTACAACAAAAAAGCCGAAGAGCTTACTGACAATCCGGAGCAGAAAGAACTTTATAAATCTCTAAAACTCGAAGCTATTGAAGAAGCTCCAATTGGACTTATAATTGCTTACGATCGGTCGGTTTTAAATCAATTTACGATTGGAACTATTGGCAGTAATGAAGCCGTGAAATTTAGTTCGGTTTGTGCGGCGCAAAATATTTGGCTTTCACTCACAGAACAAGGTTACGGAATGGGCTGGGTTTCGATTTTAAACTATTTCCTGTTTAAAAAAATCCTTGATTTACCCGAAAATATAGAACCGCTTGGCTATTTCTGTATTGGAAAACCTGCCACAAATTACGGCAATCAGCCCATGTTACAGCAACTGCATTGGAAACAAAAATCTGAAACCGCAGATTGCAAAGAAATCAATGAAATTCAGCCAATCAACATTTCCGATTTTCACTTAAAAACAATAACCAAAGCAAATCCTAAAACAGATTTCAATACACTTTTACAAGAAAAAATAGATTCAAAAACAAAACCTCTTGGCTCGCTTGGAACTTTAGAAACTCTGGCTTTTCAAATGGCATCCGTTTTTGAGACTTTAAATCCAAAAATTATAAATCCAGCTATTGTCGTTTTTGCAGCAGATCACGGAATCGCAAATCACGGCGTGAGCGATTATCCGCAGGATGTAACGCGCCAAATGGTAAATAATTTTCTGAATGGCGGAGCAGGAATCAATGTTTTTTGCAAACAGAATAATATCGAATTATCTATTGTAGATTCAGGCGTAAATTATGATTTCCCAACAAATTCAAAATTGATTAATGCCAAAATAGCCAAGGGAACTCAATCCTTTTTACACGCTGCCGCCATGAGCGAAACGGAGCTTCAACTGTGCTTTGAAAAAGGAAAATCAATTGTAGAAAATATTGCTAAAACAGGTTCGAATTGCATTGGCTTTGGCGAAATGGGAATTGGAAATACTTCTGCTGCATCCGTTTTAATGAGTCTTTTAACCGGTTTTTCAATCGAAGAATGCGTTGGAAAAGGAACAGGAATTAATGATCAAAAACTTCTCGAAAAACAAAATATTCTAAAAAAAGCCTTAGAAAATTATTCCGGTCAAGCCGAATTAAAACAGCAAATCGCCTATTTTGGAGGTTTTGAAATTATGCAGATGGCAAGCGGCATGCTGACCGCTTTTGAAAACAAAATGCTGATTCTTGTTGATGGTTTTATTTGTTCTGTCGCTTTTATAATTGCTTTTAAAATAAATCCTAACATAATGCAAAATGCCGTTTTCTGTCATTGCTCTGCCGAAAAAGCACATTTAAAACTGCTGGAATATCTTGATGCAAAACCTATTTTAAATTTAGATTTGCGTTTAGGCGAAGGAACCGGCTGTGCCGTTGCTTTTCCTATTTTAAAATCGGCTGAAGCTTTTTTAAATGAAATGGCTAGTTTTGAAAGCGCTGGAATAAGTAAGAAATAACTTTCTATTTTAATTCAGAGTTCATACTTTTGAATCACAAATTGAAATTATTTTAAAAAATTATACATGCCTTTTACTAAAGTTTATATTCATTGTGTTTGGAGTACAAAAAATAGATTTCCTTTTTTAAATTCGGTTGATCTTCGCCAAAAAGTTTGGTATCATATAAAGGAAAATGCGTTAAAAAAAGAAATATATCTTGAATATATTAGTGGGCATTCGGATCATTGTCATTGTTTAATTTCGCTGGGAAATAATCAAACCATTCAGAAAATAATACAATTATTAAAAGGTGAATCTTCGTATTGGATTAATAAAAATCAATTAACTAAAGAAAAATTTGAATGGCAGGATGAATATTTTGCTGTTTCAGTATCAGAATCTATTGTAGATAAAGTAAAAGATTATATTATAAATCAAGAGGAGCGTCATAAAAAGAAAACATTTCAGGAAGAATATGATGAATTTATAATCAAATTTGGATTCAAACATTCTTAAGAGAGTTTGGCTAAAGCCCAGAAGCTGCTAATTCTTTTTAACCTCCAGATAAATCTGGAGGCAATTAATTTTACACATTAGTTTTTATTTTTTTGAATATTCTACCATCAAAAAAAGTATTGACAATAAATAAAAATTACTTGCCAACATCTTTAAATGCTAGAATAATTGCCTCTCAAAAAGGTTTTAGTCCAATAGTCATTGTAATGAAATTTATAAATTAGTTTCTATTTTTGAATATTTTATCAATAATTAAGAGTATTGATATTAAAAATCAATTGCCAACATCTTTAGATGTTGGAACAAAATAAGTGCCTCTCAAAAGGGCTTTAGCCAAATAACCACAATCTAAATGAAAAAAGAACTACATATTTTTTTTACTTGTTTAATGTTCTACACCAGAATTCCATGTCCAAAAAACATAGATCATAATCCTGATTATTTAAACAAAGCCACACGATATTTCCCTTTTATTGGCTGGATTGTAGGCACAATTTCATTTCTGGCTTTTTATCTTTTTTCATTATTTCTCTCAACAGAAACAGCAGTGATTTTTTCAATTATTATTTCTGTTTTAACTACCGGCGCTTTTCATGAAGATGGATTTGCAGATGTTTGCGACGGATTTGGCGGAGGCTGGACCAAAGAAAAAATTCTGATAATTATGAAAGACAGTGCCATTGGTGCTTATGGAGCAATTGGCTTGGTTTTGCTTTTTCTGGTAAAATTTAAATTGCTTTCAGAATCCATTTCACTTTTTACAAATAACATTTTTCTGGTTTATCTCTTATTTATTTCTGCACATGCAGTAAGTCGTTTGGCGGCGATCAGCATTATTTTTACACATGAATATTCTCGCGATGATGCTTCGAGTAAAAGTAAACCAATAGCAAAAGACCACAGCTGGAAAGAAGTTTTGGGATCATTTTTCTTCGGATTGATTCCGTTATTGGTACTCTCCTATTTCAACTATAAAATCCTTTTGGCTTTAATTCCGGTTTATGTAACCCGCTATTTTCTGGCAAGATATTTCCAAAAATGGATTGACGGTTACACAGGCGATTGCCTTGGTGCTGCACAACAGGTTTGTGAGGTTATATATTATTTAAGTATTCTTTTTATATGGAAATTTATCTAGTTCGCCATACCGAAACGATCTGCGAAAAAGGCATTTGCTACGGACAATCGGATGTTGATATTGCTGCGCCTTTTGACGAAATTTTTGACAGAATCATATCTGAATTACCAACAGAAGCCGTAATTTTTTCAAGTCCGTTAAAACGTTGTTCAATTTTAGCAAAACATATTCAAAAAAATATAAATGCCATTTCTTATAAGGAAGATGACCGATTACAAGAAATGAATTTTGGTGACTGGGAATTAAAACCTTGGAATGAGATTCCACCAGAAGAATTAAATCCGTGGATGGAAGATTTTGTAAATATTCCAGTGTCAAACGGAGAATCATTTACGGAATTACATTCACGAGTAGGTGATTTTTTATTACATCAAATTTCAGAAATCAAACGTCCTGTGATTATTGTGGCCCATGCCGGAATAATACGAAGTATTTTATGTCATCAGACTGCACTTCCTTTAAAAGAAGCATTTCAAAACAAAGTAGATTTTGGAGAAGTCATAAGAATTGAACTATAATTTGCTGTTTTGTTTAAGTATTTGATTCCAAAAGTGAAATATATTTGAATTATCAATATTTTTAACTTTATATTTGCATAAAATTAAGGTTGTGTTTTGATTAACACATTAAAAAGGGAATCAAGTAAAATCTTGAGCTGTACCCGCAACTGTAAGCTTTGTTCTAGAAATGAACGCTTGTTGTAAACTACAAAACCACTGCTCGCTCCGGCGAATGGGAAGGTAAACAACAAGACGCAAGCCAGGAGACCTGCCTTTATAACAAATATCAAGCTCTCGGGAAAAAGAGTGTAGAAATTATGACTTTAAGAATACGTTTTGCTTTTTTTCTTTTAATATTGTGCCAGTTTATTGCGGCGCAGAGCGATTCTATTAGATTAAAAGAAGTGGTAGTTTCTGACTCAAATCTTAAGAAATATTCTACCTCGCAATCTGTTCAGGTTTTAAACGATTCAATTCTCGACCGAAATCAGCCTTCTTTAACCTCTCTTTTAAATTTTAATACTGTTATCTATTTTAAGGAAAATGGTCTTGGAATGACTTCTGCTCCATCTTTTAGAGGAACAACAGGTGCGCAGACTGCAGTGATTTGGAACGGAATAAATATAAATTCACAGTTTTTAGGTCAGGCCGATTTTAATACTATCGGAACAAGAGATTTTAATTCCATAACTGTAAAAGCCGGCGGAGGAAGCGTTTTGTATGGAAGCAGCGCTATAGGCGGGAGTATTCACCTGAACAATGATTTACGTTTTAAAAACGAATTTTCTAATCATGTTTTTTTTAGTGCCGGAAGTTACAATACTTATAGTGCAAATTATCGCACCATAGTTTCATCAGACAAATACAGTTTACAGGTTAGTATTTCCAGAAACAGCTCTGATAATGATTTTAAATATCCGGGTAATTCAGATCAAAAAAATTTAAATGGTGAATATTATAACACAAGTATGAATACTACTTTTGGTTATAAAATCAACTCAAACAATACAATAAAAGCGTATAGCCAGTTTTACGATTCAGAACGTCACTTTTCTTTGACTTCACCAAGTGCAACAAAAACAAAATACAACGATTTTAATACCCGAAATTTATTAGAATGGGAAAGTATTTTTAATCGTTTTACATCAAAATTACGAGCGGCACATATTGGCGAATCTTATAAATATTTCCCAAATATCAACTCTAATAATTTCACTTATGGAAAAGTTGAAACTTCGATCATCAAATATGATTTAGCTTTTGATATAAATGAAAAAATCAAATTAAATTCAATTGTAGATTACAGCAGAAACAAAGGATACGGTTCGAGCATTGATAATGTAAAAAGGGAAATTGGTTCTGCCAGCTTATTATTGCATCATTTTTTAAGTGAAAAATGGGATTATAATGCCAGCATTCGTCAGGAAATAACAGATAACTACGGTAATCCTTTTCTTTTTTCATTTGGAACAAGATATCAATTTACTGACTTTTATCGTGTAAAATTAAATGCTTCAAAAAACTTTAGAATGCCAACTTATAATGATTTATTTTGGGAAGGAAGCGGTAATCCTGATTTAAATCCAGAGACATCTTATCAGGCAGAAATTGGCAATGAATTCTTTAGAAAAAACTTTTCTTTATCTTTTACTGCCTATTATAATTCGATCAAAGATTTATTACGCTGGGTTCCAACAGAAGGCGGAGGAGATGCATGGTCGCCTGAAAATACAGATAAAGTCAGAGCCTATGGCGCCGAAGTTCTTGTAGAATGGAAGCCAAAATTTGGAATACACAATTTTACGATTAATGGTACATACGCTTACACTGTTTCGGAAAGTAAACAAATGATTAAAAACGAATTAATCTATAAACAGTTAATTTATGTTCCTTATCATAAATTAACGGGCTCTGTTGCTTACAATTGGAAAAAACTGTCTTCTTATTTTCAATACTTGTACAATGGAGAAGTTTACAGCACTCCTTTTAATAATCCTGCCACAAGAGTTAAAGATTATAATATTGGAAATATTGGAGTTGATTATGACTTTGGAACCAAAAATAGTTACAAAATTGGATTTCAGATTTTAAATCTGTTCAATGAAAACTATCAGCCGGTAATAAGCAGACAAATGCCGGGGAGAAATTATACTATATACATAAACCTTAATTTTTAAATATCATGAAAAGATTTAACAGACTATTTTTAGCTGTCATTGTAAGTTCGGCATTTTTTGTGTCTTGCAGTAACGATGATGACAACAACGATGAGCCGCGCGGAGATTATGAGAATGGAATATTCATTGCTAACGAAGGTAATTTTGGAGAAAGCACCGGAACTATTTCTTATTTATCTGATGATATGAGTATTGAAAACAATGTCTTTTCTTTAGTTAATCCTGGTAAAACTACTGGAGACGTACCTTTATTTATTGGTTTTAAAGGCGATGCTGCATATATTGTTGTAAACAATTCAAACAAAATTGAAGTCGTTAACAGATACACTTTTAAAAGCATTGCTACCATTACTGCTAATTTAAAAAATCCAAGATTTATTGCATTTGCAAACGGAAAAGGATATGTTACAAACTGGGGAGAAGGAAGTGATCCTGCTGATGATTATGTAGCAGTTTTAGACCTTACTTCTAATACTGTTACTTCTTCAATATCAGTAGTTGAAGGTCCTGAAAAAATCATAGAAAATGATGGCAAACTTTATGTAGGACACAAAGGAGGCTGGAGTCAGGGAAATTCGTTAACAGTTATAAATTCTGCTACCAATACAGTTGTTACCAATTTTGTAGTTGGAGATGTTCCAAGCGACTTAGTAAAAGACAATGGTACTTTATATATTTTGTGTAACGGAAAACCATCTTATGCAGATGTTGAAACTGCTGGTAAAATTGTAAAAGTAAATCTAAGCAGTAATACCGTTTCATCTACAATAAACTTTACTGATTTAACACATCCGGGATTCTTAGACATTGAAGACAGTAAAATATATTACACAGTTGGAAACAATGTTTATTCTTTAAACACAAGTGCAACGGCATTACCAACAGCAGTATTATTTAAAGCAACTGATGTTATAAATACTTATGGTTTTGCAGTAGAAGATAATAAAATTTATATCGCTGATGCTGTTAATAATCTAGATCCAGGAGAAGCCTATATTTATTCTTTAACAGGAACAAAAACGAACTCATTTACTGTAGGGATATTACCAAACGGTTTTTATTTTAACGACTAATTCTTTTTTAATTGGTTACAAAAAAATGGCTTTCATTTCTGAAAGCCATTTTTTTTATTTCAATGTTCTTAGAAACTCTTTTGGAGCACTTTCTAAATACATTTCATTTCGTAATCCGTTTAGTTTTTTAGAATCGCTTACATAAGGTAAATCTAATCCTTCATTCTCTTTTATTTTCTTCGCTGTACCACCCGTAATTTTAGAAATTGCTAAACTTAATAATGGTTCCGAAGGATCACCTAAAATGCCATACGTATCCAGACGTTCACCCTGAACATAAGTTGGAACTAAGCCTTGCGTATAATCTCCAAAATCTGAAGCGTTAGAAATTTTAAACACCAAAGGCTGCATTGCGTATTTATGATTTGGGTTTACGTTATTTTTTGTTAAAGTAGGAGAATCGTAAACCGTAAATGAACCAACATTTTTACCAGTCGTTGTTTCCCCAATCTGCACCACATTAATATAAGGTTTCAGTCCGTTTATTACCAATTCACTTGCTGATGCTGTACTTCCGGTTGTAATAATATAAACTGTAGAAAGATTCAAACTATTAACAGCAGTACCATCAACATTTTTCACAAATCTTTCGTTTAAAAGTTCTAAATCATCGGCAGACATTCCTGCCATTTGTTTGAAATTATATTGTCTTTTCGAAAATATTTTTCCTTCAAACTGTCCTGTAATCATACTTGCCAAACATGTTGAAGAATGAACAGAACCACCTCCGTTATATCTTAAATCCAAAACCAAATCTGTTACGCCTTGTTTTTGCAATACTCCAAAAGCCTCGTTTAGTTTAGCATCATATTCTGCATAAAAACCATTATACATTACATAACCAATTTTATGACCGCCGGTTTCGGGTTCAATTACTTTACTAACTAAAATTGGGTTTTCTTCTAAGGTGGTTTTAGTTAAAGCTACTGATTTTCCATTCAAAACAAATGCAGAACCGTTATAAGTCGCAAGATCTAAAGTATAGCTGTCTGAATTAACCAATAAAGATTGATAATTTGAAACCGTAAGTTTTGTTCCGTTTACACTTGTAAATAAATCGCCTCTTTTTATTTCTTTAGTCGAAGCATTAGAATTTGGAATAATATATCGTACATACCCTACCACATCATTAGATCCTTCGGCAACTCTGGTAAGCCTAAAATCTACTCCGCTATTTTTTGTAATTCCATTTAATTCTTGTTCCAGAACAGTATAATCACTTACAATCCAGCTAAAACGGTCAACAGCATTGCTGGGATATTTGCTTACTGGTTTATTTAATAAATCCTCAAAAAGCTCTTCTGGATCAGAATATCCGGCTAAAAAAGAATTCAATTCTTCTTGCGAACTAAAACGATCATCTGCCAAATTCGATACATCACCCTGCCATAAGTACACTTCATTTAGGCCTTTCCATACAAAATCATTCACTTGCAATTGTGCAGGAGCGGCAACATCATCCTCATCTTCACACGATTGCAAAGCAAACGCAAGAAGAAACAACACTATTAGGCTTTTTAAAATTGGTTTCATAAACGTAGGTTTCGGTATAGTATTAACGTAAAAATACTACCTTTAGTTTTAAGTATTATTCTTTTTTGCAAAAAAAATTACAATAGTGTTGTAACAAAAATAATTGTGCCTCGTCTTGACTATATAAGCTAACGACAAACCTTTTAATTTATGAACCAAAATGTGTTTATAGAATTAGTAAATCCTTTTAAAGACAAAGTTTTTCGTCTGGCAAAACGATTGCTTACCAGTACCGAAGAGGCCGAAGATGCGACTCAGGAAGTAATGGTAAAATTATGGAACAAAAAAGAGAATCTGGACACGTACAATAATGTCGAAGCATTAGCCATGACCATGACAAAAAATTATTGTTTAGATCAGTTAAAATCTAAAAGAGCCGGAAATCTCCAGATTGTACATAATAATTTTACAGATCGCGAGCCGCAATTAGACCGAAAACTGGAGGATGCTGATAGTTTAGAATGGGTTGGAAAAATTATAAATCAACTGCCGGAACAGCTTCAAATACTAATTCAGCTTCGGGATGTTGAACAATATGAATTTGAAGAAATTGCGAAAATTGTTAATATGAACGAAACCGCAATAAGAGTGGCACTTTCGAGAGCAAGAAAAAAAATAAGAGAATCAATGGTAAATGCACACAGTTATGGAATTAGATAAAATAGAAAATATATTAGAAAAATACTTTCAGGGAGAAACTACTATTGCTGAAGAAAATCAATTAAAAGAATATTTTTCTTCACCAAGTGTTGCGCAGCATTTGGAGCAGTACAAACCAATTTTTGGTTATTTCTCTCAGGTAAAACAACAAAAATCAACGCAGGACATTCCACTAAAAACTAAGAAACGAAATGTAGTGTGGTTATCGATTGCAGCTTCAGTTGTTGTTTTACTGGGAATTGGAACCTTTTATTTTGCAGGCGAAAAAACAACTCCGGTTGTGGTACAATCAGAATTAGGAACCTATGATAATCCGGAAGAAGCTCTTGCCGCAACGCAAAAGGCCTTGGCTTTATTATCAAACAATGTTAATGTAGGTATTGAAAGTGTACAATACATTAACGAATATGAACAATCAAAAAACAAAATTTTTAAACAGTAATTTAAACAATACAAAAAATGAAAAATTTCATCATAACACTAGTTTTCGCATTCGTTACACAAGCTTTTTATGCACAAAGCGCTTTTGACAAATTTGATGGTCAGGACGATGTAACATCAGTAATTGTAAACAAAAAAATGTTCGATTTAATGAGCAAAGTAAAAGTTGATGCTTCTGATAAAGAAACACAACAATACATTAATCTGATCAAAAAATTAGATTATTTAAAAGTGTTTACAACCAAAAATCCTAAAATCGAAGCCGATATGAAAGCTTCAGCAGATAAATATATCAAAACTGCCGGTTTAGAAGAGTTAATGCGTGTAAATGACAGCGGTAAAAATGTCAAAATAATGGTAAAATCAGGAGCAAGTGACACACAGATCAAAGAATTACTAATGTTTGTTGACGGTGCAAAAAACGACGAAACTGTTTTATTATCTCTTACAGGAAACTTCGATTTAAACGAGATTTCAGTTCTTACAGACAAAATGCAGCTTCCTGGAGGTTCTGACTTAAAGAAAGCTTCTAAAAACAAAAAATAATCATGAGAGTAAATGTTTTCACCACAGCCATCTTAGCTTTACTAACTTTAGTAAGCTGCAATTCTGAACCTTCACTTCAAAAGTATTTTGTTGAAAATACTGAGAAAAAGGATTTTATTGCCGTTGATGTTTCGTCTAATATCTTAAACTTAGAAACCACGAAACTTTCGGCAGAGCAAAAAGAAGCGATCAATTCATTTGATAAAATGAACATCTTAGCTTTTAAAGCGACTGATAAAAATCAGGCAGAATTTGAAACGGAACGTAAAAAAGTTACGGCGATATTAAAAGATCCCAAATATCAGGAGCTGATGAAATTTGGGTCAGGTAAAGATGGAGCATCAATAAGTTATGTTGGCTCAGATGAAAACATTAAAGAATTTGTAGTTTTTGCCAATAAAAAAGAAAATGGTTTTGCCGTAGTTCGTGTTTTAGGAAACGATATGAATCCAAACAACATTATAACGCTTATGTCAGTTTTAAAAGAATCAAAAATTGATATGGAACAATTAAAACCATTACAGCAGTTAATTAAACAATAGACTTTTACTTACTTTATAATCGATTGAAGCTCCATAATTGGAGCTTTTTTCTTATACTTATTTGAAAGATTTTACTGAACAAAATATCGCCATCTTGTTTTGATATGATTTGAATTTAATTATATTTGTAGCTTACCAAAATAATAAATTATGATACAAAAAACATCAAATGCCTTTATCGCAGCATCTTGGGTTGCTCTTGGAGCTGGAACAATTGGCTTTATTGTTGGACTTGCCAGAGCAGAAATGCTTTTAAACGAAAAAGGATATTATTTCACCGTTTTAATGTTTGGACTTTTTGCTGTTGTTTCTTTGCAAAAAAGTGTTAGGGATAGACTTGAAAATCTTCCGGTAACCGATATTTACTACGGAATATGCTGGTTTGGAACTTTACTTTCAATCGTTCTTTTAGTTGTAGGATTATGGAATGCAACTATCTTACCAAGCGAAAAGGGTTTTTATGCTTTTGCTTTTTTACTAGCCTTGTTTGGTGCAATTTCTGTACAAAAAAATACCAGAGATAATATGAGTTTTGGTCAAAATGAATAAGACCTGACGAAGTAAAATACAAAAAGCTCCAATTTACATTGGAGCTTTTTTTTATAATAGAATCTGAGATTATTTACTCAAATACATTTTTCTTCTAGAATACAATTCGTAGAATTGATCGTCTTTTAAGTCATCAATAAACAAGATGCTTTCTCCTGTTGATTTCATTTCTGGTCCTAACGCTTTGTTTACGTTCGGGAATTTGCTGAAAGAGAAAACTGGTTGTTTGATTGCATAACCTTTTAATTGCGGGTTAAAATCAAAATCAGTTACTTTATTATGACCTAACATTACTTTTGTAGCGTAGTTTACATAAGGTTCTCCGTAAGCTTTTGCAATAAACGGAACTGTTCTAGAAGCTCTCGGATTTGCCTCGATAATATAAACTGTATCATCTTTAATCGCAAACTGAATATTGATCAAACCAACCGTTTTTAAAGCTCTAGCAATTTTATGCGTATGATCTTTAATTTGCTGCATTACGAATTCTCCTAAGTTAAAAGGAGGCAATGTCGCGTTACTATCTCCAGAGTGAACTCCGCAAGGCTCGATATGCTCCATAATTCCGATGATGTACACATTTCCGTCAGCATCACAAATGGCATCAGCTTCAGCTTCGATTGCTCCGGCTAAGTAGTGATCTAAAAGTAATTTGTTTCCTGGAATTGTTTTCAACAAGTCGATAACGTGTTCTTCAAGCTCTTTTTTATTGATTACAATTTTCATTCCCTGACCTCCTAATACATAAGAAGGACGAATTAAAAGTGGAAAATCTAAACTGTCTGCTAATTTTGAAGCCTCATCTGCTGTTTCTGCGATTCCAAATCTTGGGAAAGGAATATGTAATTCTGTCAATAAATCTGAGAATCTTCCTCTGTCTTCAGCTAAATCAAGCGCATCAAAACTAGTTCCAATGATTTTCACTCCGTATTTAGATAATTTATCTGCTAATTTCAAAGCAGTTTGTCCACCTAGCTGCACGATTACACCTTCTGGTTTTTCGTGTTGAATGATATCATAAATATGTTCCCAGAAAACAGGTTCGAAGTATAATTTATCAGCTGTATCAAAGTCTGTAGAAACCGTTTCAGGATTACAGTTGATCATGATTGTTTCGTAACCGCATTCTTTTGCTGCTAAAACTCCATGTACGCAAGAGTAATCAAATTCAATTCCCTGTCCAATTCTGTTTGGTCCGGAACCTAAAACAATCACTTTCTTTTTATCTGTTACAATACTTTCATTGTCTACGAAACGCTCACCATTTGCTTTTTCGATTTCAGCCTCAAAAGTAGAGTAATAATATGGTGTTTTAGCTTTAAACTCAGCCGCACAAGTATCAACCAATTTAAACACACGATTGATGTTTTTATCCATACGCAAAGCGTGTACTTCACTTTCCAGACAGTTCATCATGTGAGCCAATTGTCTGTCAGCAAAACCTTTTTGTTTTGCCTCAAGTAATAATTCTTTAGGAAGATCAGAAACTTTATAGTTTGAGATTTCTTTTTCTAAAATATAAAGCTCTTCATATTGTTTTAAGAACCACATATCGATTCTTGTAATTTCATGAATAGTGCTTAATGGAATTCCCATTGCAATGGCATCATAAATTACAAAAACTCTGTCCCAGCTAGCGTAAGTAAGCTTTTCGATAATCTGCTCGTAATCTTTATATCCTTTTCCGTCTGCTCCTAAACCGTTTCTTTTAATTTCTAAAGATTGAGTTGCTTTATGAAGTGCTTCCTGAAAAGAACGTCCAATTCCCATAACCTCACCTACAGATTTCATTTGAAGACCTAACGTTCTGTCAGATCCTTCAAATTTATCAAAGTTCCAACGAGGTATTTTTACGATTACGTAATCTAAAGTTGGTTCAAAAAGAGCCGAAGTAGATTTTGTAATTTGATTTTGTAATTCATCTAAATTGTACCCTAAAGCTAGTTTAGAAGCAATTTTAGCAATTGGATATCCAGTCGCTTTTGATGCTAAAGCAGAAGAACGAGATACACGAGGATTAATCTCGATTGCTACGATATCTTCTTTTTCATCTGGAGAAACTGCGAATTGTACATTACAACCTCCTGCAAAATTTCCAATACTTCTCATCATCAAAATTGCGTAATCACGTAATTTTTGAAAAGTGGTATCAGATAATGTCATTGCAGGTGCAACTGTGATAGAATCTCCAGTATGGATTCCCATTGGATCCATATTTTCGATAGAACAGATAATTACAACATTGTCATTTTTATCTCTTAAAAGTTCTAATTCGTATTCTTTCCATCCCATTAAAGCTTTATCAATTAAAACTTCGTGAATTGGAGACGCTTCAAGCCCGCGAGTCAAAAGCTCATCAAAATCTTCTTTTTTGTAAACTACTGCAGCTCCAGTTCCTCCAAGTGTAAACGAAGGACGAATTACAAGCGGGAAACCAAATTCCTGAGCGATTTCTTTTCCTTCTAAGTAAGAAGTAGCTGTTTTTGCAGGTGCAGTTGGAACATTTATTCTTTCTAAAAGCTGTTTAAATTGTTCTCTGTCTTCAGTAATATTAATTGCGTTTACATCAACCCCGATTAATCTTACTCCGAAATCCTGCCAGATTCCTTTTTCTTCAGCTTCCAAACACAAATTCAATGCAGTTTGTCCTCCCATTGTTGGTAAAACAGCATCAATTTGCGGATGTTCCTTCAGAATTTCAATAATCGATTTTGTAGTTAAAGGTTTCAAATAAATATGATCGGCCATAGATGGGTCGGTCATAATCGTCGCTGGATTTGAGTTTATCAGAATAACTTCAATTCCTTCTTCACGAATCGAACGTGCAGATTGAGATCCCGCATAATCGAATTCGCAAGCTTGACCAATTACAATAGGTCCCGAACCTATTATTAAAACTGATTTAATTGATGTGTCTTTAGGCATTTTTTATGTATTGTGTAGTTATATAAGTACTTTAAAAAACATTCTTACTTTACTAAAAACGAGAATGTTGAGCTATTTTTTACCGACAAGGTATAAAAAAAGGCGATACTAAGAAAGTAACGCCTTATTTATGTTTATAGAAACATTATTTTTTGTGTCTAGGCTCGCTAGAAACAGTTAATTTATGTCTTCCTTTTGCTCTTCTACGCGCTAGAACTTTTCTTCCATTCGCAGAAGCCATTCTGTCCATAAATCCGTGCTTATTTCTTCTTTTTCTTTTCGATGGTTGAAATGTTCTTTTGCTCATTGCTTTGTATCTTTAAAAATGGTATCTAATTAACTCGTTCTTGGTTTTGAATATCGTTGCTCAAAAACCGAGTGCAAATATACAAAGACTTTTTTTTCTGGCAAGTAGTTTTATAAAAATATTTTTAATTCCTTTTACTATCTTTGCAATCACAAATATACATCTATTATGTTTAATAAAATTATCAAACTTATTCTAGCCGGACTTCTAGTGGCAGCTGGACTTTGGCAGATTATCGATAAAGAAATCGGAAATGGAATCTTCCTTATATTATTATCTGCAATTCCTATTTTTCTTTATTTTAAAAATGAATTTATCTTATTAGCTTTCCTTAAATTAAGAAAACAAGACTTTGAAGGCGCTAAAAAATGGCTGGCATATATCAAAAATCCAGAATCTGCTTTAGTAAGAAAACAACAAGGATATTTTAATTATCTTCACGGGATTATGCTTTCGCAGACTAATTTAATTCAGGCTGAGAAACATTTCAAAAAAGCTATTGAACTTGGACTATCAATGGATATGGACTTAGCAGTAGCAAAATTAAACCTTGCAGGCGTTGCCATGTCACGCAGAAGAAAATTGGAAGCGACTAATTTATTAAATGAAGCTAAAAAATTAGACAAACAAGGAATGCTGAAAGAGCAAATCTCTATGATGAAAGAACAAATGAAGAAAATCTAATTTTCTAAATCACAATATTTTAAATCCCAAATTCCAAAAGAATTTGGGATTTTTATTTTAGATTATTGAGTTTAGATTTCAGATTGCTTTCTTTAGAAATCTTTTTATTGATTGTCTTTGCATACACATCTTTGCCAAAGTTTAAAAGTTTTACAAGGATTCTAAAATTCTAAAAAGTTTTTGGAATTTAAGCTTCCAATATAATCGAAGGCAGATTTTCATTAAGCCATTTATATTTATTGAGAATCATAATATGAGTACCGCCTTTTACAACAATACAACTATTGATGTATTTTATTGGAAAAACTTCGTCTTTATCGCCGTGAATATGGACTACGTTTTCATCAACCTTATTACGATTCCATAATATAACAGATTCAACTGCCCACTGTAAATAGTTAAGATCACGAACGGCTAAAAACTTCTCGTACAACTTAATGCGTTTATTTACTTTTTCTCCAAAGGAATATTTTGCCAGACTTTCGATATTCAAAATCAACTTCATTGGAATCAATTTATAGGCTTTGGTTGTTTTTCCTATTTTCATTCTTCTAGGAAATTCAATATTACTTCTAACGCTCGAAATAATAATTACTTTTCGGGCATTAACGTGTTTTGCAATTTCCTGAACTAAAATTCCCCCAAAGGAAACGCCAATTAAAACAGGATTTTCGTGTTTGATATTCTTAGAAATTCGAAATGCATAATCAGACAATGCTTCTTTTGGATGTGGAATTTCCCATTCTAATAAACACATTTCAAAAACAGACTCATCTAATTTGATTCTTTCAAATATTGCCGGACTTGCCGCCAAACCGGGCATAAAATATACTGGAATTTTACTCATTTGTTTGAAAAGGGATTATAATTGCGGATTTTAATTTCAAGCTAAATTTACTTTTTTAAATGATATGCACAGCAAATCTTACACCATTCTTACATATTAAAACAATTTAAACTACAAAACAGATGAGTTTCTTAAACTAGTCTAAATCTTACTTAAAATACTTCAATATTGAGAATCAAATGATTAACTTTGCAGTCCAAATTACTCGCATTTAAATATCTTTTCCAAAGAATTTATTTGTTTATTTTTTATCGTTCTTTTTCTAATATTTTTTATCCACCCCAAAAACATGACAAATATGGAACCTGCTGCAACTATGGAAATCAAAGACAATACTTTTGCAAGACAATTTGAAACCGTAGTCCCTGAAGGATTATTAAGCGTTGAATATTCTTTTCAGGAAAAGAAAATCTTTTTAACTAAAATCAATACGCCGGAAAACTTTGAAAACCAACCCGTAATTGACATCTTACTTAAAAACATTATGGAATTAAGTACAGAGAAAAAATTTAGAGTTGTACCCATTCACCCAAAAATCGCTGCATTTTTCAAAAAAAATCCAAAGTACAAAGATTTATTGCCGCCGGGAATCAGGATTTAAAAATAATCTATTACCCAAAGCCATAATCCTCCTATTACCATGTAAATAAAAAGCATTACAAGTCCGGTTACTAAACCTTTTACCCACCAGCTTTTTAAATCAACATATCCGCTCCCGAAGAAAACGGGAGCCGGACCATGTCCGTAATGCGTTAATGTTCCGTAAATCGACCCCATAAATCCAAGCATAAAAGCCAATAGCAACCCAGGAATTCCCAAAGAAATCCCAACTCCTAAAAGCGCCGCATACATTGCTGCTACGTGCGCCGTTGCACTTGCAAAAAGATAATGGCTGAAAAAATACACCAATATAATTATCGGAAAAGCCATCTGCCAGCTTAATCCGCCTATTTCTGCTTTTACCACATTACTAAACCAGCCAATAAACCCAAGTTCATTAAGTGAACTTGCCATCATTACTAAAACTGAAAACCATACAATGGTATCCCACGCTCCTTTTTCGGCCTTTACATCATCCCACGTTAAAACGGAAGTCAGCAGCAAAATAACCAAACCAATAAATGCTGTTGTCGTAGCATCGATAGAAAACAAATCGCCTGTCATCCAAAGAAATAACAAAATAAAGAAAGTCAACAGCATCATCCATTCGTTACGCGTAATAGCCCCCATTTCTTTTAATTTTTGAATAGCAATCTGCGGTGCATCTCCAGTACTTTTAAGTTCTGGCGGATATATCTTATACAACACAAAAGGAATCACAAAAAAAGCACATAATCCCGGAACAATTGCAGCAGCAGCCCAAGACATCCAGGTTATTTTAATTCCTAAGTTAAGCGCAAACTTCTGACACATTGGATTACTTGCTGTTCCGGTAAGAAACATAGACGAAGCTATTAAGTTCATATTATAACAATTCAATGTTAAGTAAGAACCTAATTTTCGATGTGTTTCTGGATGATCAGGCAAAGAACCAAAACTAATTGCCATTGATTTCATGATTGGATAAATAATTCCCCCTCCTCTAGCCGTATTACTTGGTACGGCCGGAGCCAACACTAAATCGGCAAGGCCTAATCCGTAAGCCAGCCCAAGGGAGCTTTTTCCGAATATTCGAATAAATATGAAGGCGATTCTGTTTCCTAAACCTGTTTTTATAAATCCTCGCGCTATAAAAAACGAAATTCCGATGAGCCAGATTACTTTATCTCCAAATCCTTTTAACGCCAATGTGATTGATTTTCCTGCATCACCCGGCGCTAAAACCTGTGTAAAAGCGGTTAAAGCAATCGCAATCATACACATTGTTCCCATTGGAGCAGCTTTTAGAATAATTCCTAAAATAGTTGCCACAAAAATAGCAAACAAGTGCCAGGCTTCAATTACTACACCATTTGGCGCAGGAACGAACCAAATTGAAATTCCAACTATAAGTGTTATCAGGGTTTGAGGAATTTGTACTTCTTTCATAATAAAAGGAATTATATTAAACTACAGCCTGCATTGAAACTGAATTATAAATAAGGTATCACTATAAATGGATGTATCTGGAATGTTTCGGTCGTATTTATCTATTTCAAGTCCCATTTCTATACGCCCTGTATAGGCTTTTCCAAATTCGAGACTTATCATGGGCGTATAAGTCTGCCTTACATTTGAATCTATTTTATAGTTTGGATCAAATCTTTCATAACGGCAAGACACTTCTAAAGAGGTTAATTTTTTATAATCAATCTGATATCTCAAATTAGGCAGGAAGTAAATACCGCGCATTTGATAATCGGCAACATCGTTTGTTCTGGCATCGACTGGTAAAGAGAAGTATAAATTATGATTGGTTCCTTGTTTATATTCTATTTGCAAATCAAAAGTAAAACGATCTGTAAGTTTAAAATCGCTGGTAATATCAGCACCTAGAGCATATACTTTTTCTTTAGCATATTTTCCGATACCGCCATTTAATCCTAAATTAATTTTATGCAGCTTTGATAATCCAAACACAAATCTAGAAGAATATTGTTTTCCGTTGTCATTGTCTTTTTCCTGATTTTTTCCGTTTCCGTTTAAAACTGAAACAGAATAATCCACAGGAATTTTTCCAATATCAAATTTTCCTGTTGCAGAAGCTCCGATTTGAAAACTGGTCCAGCCGTTTTTTCCGAACTCATAATATTGATTAGAGAAATCAAAAGATTTTATGATATCTACCGGAACTAATTCTTCTACACCAAAAGCGGGACGAAACTGACCTCCTAAAACGGCAATGTATTTATTGAAGGTGTATTTTGCGTAAGCGTTTTCAAGAACTTTTCCTTTGGCATCTGATTTAAAATCGGCAAGATTTACCAAGATGACTACTTCTGTCGCTTCACTTAGTTTTGTATTTAATCCTACACGCATTCTTTTTATATCAAATGAACTTTGGGTTACATCGCCTGTAGAATGATGCATACCCAGAACATCTACATTTTCGTCAAAGCTTTCTAAATATCGGGCCTGAAAAAGTCCTTTAAATTGAAATTGAGGATATTTAACACTACTTTCCGAATCCTCTGCCTTTTGTGTTTCAGCAGTTTGCGCATTCATAAAAAGCGGCATTATAAAAAAAACAAAAGCAATTCTTATTAGTAAAGGTTTATTCATAGCCCTCTGAAATAAAAAATTAAACTTCGCTTACTGCTCCTTAAGAAAAAAGTTTTAAGAAATGTCTTTGGAAAAACACCCCGCCAAATTAGTGAAAAAATCAATATATTGTAAAAATAATTGCATTAAAATTGTGTTAGGGATTCTAAAAAAACAAAAAAGGCATAAGAATTAACTTATGCCTTTTTAAATATATTTAGATGAAAAACTACTTTTCAATCTCCCTCATAGAGTCCATTTTTTTGTGAGCAAGGAAACCTGCAACATCTTCAAAATGTTCTTTTACTCGTTTGTTTCCAAATTCAAAAACTTTAGTTGCCAGTCCGTCAAGGAAATCACGATCGTGAGAAACTAAAATTAATGTTCCGTCAAAATCACGTAAAGCATCTTTTATAATATCTTTAGTCTTCATATCCAAGTGATTTGAAGGCTCATCCAGAATCAATAAATTCACAGGTTCCAACAGCAATTTGATCATTGCCAAACGTGTTTTTTCTCCTCCTGAAAGTACTTTTACTTTTTTAGTAATATCATCGCCCTGAAACATAAATGCTCCCAAAATATTTTTGATCTGCGTACGGATGTCTCCAACTGCAATTCCATCGATTGTTTCAAAAATGGTTGCATTTTCGTCTAATAATGAAGCCTGGTTTTGGGCAAAATATCCAATTTGTGCATTATGACCAACTTCAACACTTCCTGAATCAACGCCAATTTCTTTCATAATTGCCTTGATCATGGTCGATTTTCCTTCTCCATTTTTTCCAACAAAAGCAACTTTCTGACCACGTTCAATTACAATATTAGCATCTTTAAAAACCACATGATCACCATACGATTTAGACATGTCTTTTACAATAACAGGATATTGACCAGAACGCGCTGCAGGCGGGAATTTTAAGCGTAATGCCGATGTATCTACTTCATCAACCTGAACGATTTCTAATTTCTCCAACATTTTCACACGAGACTGAACGGCATCTGTTTTAGAAAAAGTTCCTTTAAAACGGTCAATAAAAGCTCTGTTATCAGCAATCATTTTCTGCTGTTCGTCATATGCTTTCTGCTGATGAATACGACGATCTTTTCTTAATTCCAAGTAATGAGAATATTTTGCCTTATAATCGTAAATTCTTCCCATTGTTACTTCGATAGTACGGTTTGTAATATTATCTACAAACGCTCTATCATGCGAAATTACCACAACCGCTTTTGCTGAATTCACCAAGAATTCTTCTAACCATTGAATACTTTCAATATCCATGTGGTTGGTTGGCTCATCCAGTAAAATCAAATCTGGTTTTTGCAATAAAATTTTAGCCAGCTCGATACGCATTCTCCATCCTCCTGAAAACTCAGAAGTTTGTCTTGTAAAATCTTCGCGCTCAAAACCTAAACCAACTAAAATTTTCTCGACCTCAGCTTCATAATTTACTTCTTCAATAGCATAAAATTTCTCGCTTAAGTCTGAAACTCTTTCGATTAATTTCATGTATGCATCACTTTCATAATCAGTACGAACGGTTAATTGTTCATTGATTTCATCAATTTCAGCTTTCATTTTAAAAATCTCACCAAAAGCTTTTGACGCTTCTTCCATTACAGTCGACCCGTCTTTAGTCAATAAATGTTGAGGCAGATAAGCCACAACTGCATCCTTTGGCGTAGATATACTTCCTGTTGAAGGCTTGCTTTGGCCCGCAATTATTTTTAAAAGTGTCGATTTTCCCGCACCATTTTTACCCATAAGGGCAATTTTATCATTTTCATTAATAGCAAAAGAAACATCGCTAAAAAGTGTAGTTCCACCAAACTGAACCGAAATATCGTTAACTGTAATCATTATGTTCTGTAAATTTGTTTAAATCGGTTAATCGTTTATCTGACTACCTTTTTTTTCGTGCTGCAAAGATAGATTTAATTAGATAATGTGCCAATTTGAAAATTAGATAATTTTGAGAATCTGTTAATTTGAAAATGTGACAATTAGATAATTATTTAAACCCATAGAAAATGAAACCCGTCAGGTTTTCTTTTATTTTAAAATTTTAACCTTATCTTGTATAAGAATTTTAAAATCAGCAAAATATGAAAACGAAATTAAAACTGGCTGTTTACTTAATTGCAGGGTTAATATTTGGACTTTCTGCAAATGCACAAAAAACGGTAATTAAAAAAGAAGCTTTACCAGCAAATGCACAAACATTTTTAAAAACCCATTTTGGATCTAAAAAACCGAGCTATATATTAGAGGACAAAGAAATTCTTTCTACAGAATACAAAGTTCAATTTGACAATCAGCTTGAAATCGAATTTGACAAGAAAGGAAACTGGAAAGAAGTTGATGGTAAAAACTCAAAAATCCCAAAATCGATTGTACCGAAAAAAATTGCTTCTTACCTAAAAGAAAATTTCCCTAAAGAAAAAGTTACTAAAATAGAAATTGAAACTTATGGCTATGAAACAAAACTAACCAATGGCCTGGAATTAAAATTCAACTTAAAAGGGGATTTTATTAAGATTGATAAATAAGTAAAATTAGAAAATGTGTCAATTAGGAAATTAGAAAATTCTCTAAACCTTAAAATAACAAAACCCGACAGGTTTTTGAAACCTGTCGGGTTGTAAAAATTATCTCATTATCAAATTGACTAATTACCTCATTAGTCTTTTCTCCATTTTTTAGTTTCTTCGAAAATATGTTCTAAGATGGCAGATTCTGTTTCGTCGAAATCTATATTTCGTCTTCCCAAAACTAATTTTGCTGTTTCAAAAGCTTTTTTGGTTACATATGTTGTAAAACCTGCCGCGCCTCCCCAAGAAAAACTCGGAACAAAATTACGAGGAAAACCAGATCCAAAAATATTGGCGCTCACACCAACCACAGTTCCGGTATTAAACATGGTATTGATACCACATTTACTATGATCTCCCATCATTAAACCACAAAATTGAAGTCCGGTTTTTGCAAAACCTTCCGTTTCATAACTCCACAACTTCACTTCTTCGTAGTTATTTTTAAGGTTTGAGTTATTACTATCAGCTCCAATATTACACCATTCGCCTAAAACTGA
Source organism: Flavobacterium sp. HSC-32F16 (assembly GCF_024171645.1). Classification (GTDB taxonomy): domain Bacteria; phylum Bacteroidota; class Bacteroidia; order Flavobacteriales; family Flavobacteriaceae; genus Flavobacterium. Next base: position 81,013 of record NZ_JALKAC010000011.1, read on the forward strand.
ATCTCCTAAAAATCCTTCATGACCTTTATTTGAATTAGCAAAAAGAACTGAGTTTTTAACCTCACCTCCTATTCGGGATCCTGGCCCAACGGTTGTCGCTCCATAAACCTTAGCCGACATTTTTACCATTGCATTTTCGCATAAAGCAAAAGGACCGCGAATTACAGTACCTTCCATGATTTCGGTATTTTTACCAATATATATTGGGCCGTTTGAAGCATTTAAGGTCACAAACTCTAATTTCGCCCCTTCTTCAATAAAAATATTTTCCGGCGCAATTGTATTTACACTTTTAGGAATTGGCTGCGATTTTCTGTCTTCTGTCAAATAAGCGAAATCAGCACGAATGGCAGCATCATTTTTTGAGAAAATATCCCACGTGTGCTCTATAGTTAAACAGTCATCGTTATACTGAATGATTTCATATGAATCAAAATCAACTTCTTCCTGATTTTCAGTTGTAAAAAAAGCAATTACATCATCACCTTTAAAGATTGCCTGATTTACTTTTAAGTCCGAAACCAGCTCTGTAAGTGTATCATTTGGTAAATACGCTGCATTTATCATTACGTTTTCTTCCATTTCTACCATTGGGAATTTGGCAGATAAGTAATCTTCAGTAATTGTTGTTATAGTCGAACCTAAACGGGCTTCCCATTTCTGGCGAATTGTCATAATTCCAACTAAAATATCAGCAACAGGTCTTGTAAAAGTGAAGGGTAATAAAGCATTCCGGACGGGACCGTCGAAAAGAATGTAGTTCATACAATTAATTTAATGTGTTAAAATTTGATTTGGTTACCGAGACCAAAGTTACAAATATTTATGCGTTTCATTAATTAAGTTTATATGTTAATAGCTACGAATTCACGAATTATATAATATTGCTCTCAATTTTATATTCATTTAATTACTCTTAACCAGGTTAAAACCTTATTACCAAATTTTAAAACACAGCCAGCGGTTTCAAGCGCTGGAACGCAATATATCCACAACTTACCCCGTGGTTGAAACCACGCACTATATTTAAATAGAAAATCTCTCAACAATAATTTGTAAAAAAAAAGCCTTCCAAAATTGGAAGGCTTTTATATATTTTAAACAGCTATTATTTTTTAGCGTGTTTTGCATATTTAGTTTTGAATTTATCAATACGTCCTGCAGTATCGATAAGTTTAGATTTACCAGTATAAAAAGGGTGAGATGTTCTAGAAATCTCCATTTTTACAACTGGATACTCAACTCCGTCAACTTCAATTGTTTCTTTTGTATCTGCAGTAGATTTAGTGATAAAAACGTCATCATTTGACATGTCTTTAAATGCAACTAATCTGTAATTTTCTGGGTGAATTCCTTTTTTCATCTTTCTTTTTATTTATTGTTTAGAACATTTTTATTTTGAAGCTTTTTCATGGTTAGAAAAAGGTATAAACAAACGATGCTCTTTTTTGTTTAAAATTTTAATTAATTTTGAGTGTGCAAATTTACAATTCTTTTTTAATAAACAAATAGTTAGCGTACTTTTTTTTAGTTAATTTCAAAAAGCTTTTTTTCTATTCGATGTATATTGGGAATTGCTATATTTGTGGATTAATTTTAAACATATAGAAAATATGATTAATGAAGTTATAAAAAAGAATGGTATTGCGTATGGTGTAATGATTGGAATTGCATCTGCATTGGTTACTGCAACAATATATGCTGTTGATTTAAACTTGTTTACCGCATGGTGGATGGGTATAATAGGAATCGCAATCAGCATTACAATCAGCATTATTTTACTTTCTAAAACTAAGAAAGAATTAAAGGGTATTTTTCCTTTTAAAGATGCTTTTACCACTTATTTTATAGCTGCAGTAGTTGGTATCTTAATCTCTACTTCTTTTAATATTATTTTATTTAACGTTATTGACCCGGGTGCAAAAGACACTTTAAGCGACATAATGGTGAAATATACGGCAAATATGATGCAGAAATTTGGCGCTCCGGCTTCTTCAATCAATGAGGCTATTGCCAAAATGAAACTGACAAATCCTTATTCTACTATGGAGTTATTAAAAGGATCAGTTTTTGCTATGGTGATCAGCGCAATTTTCGGATTAATTTTCGCCGCATTTTTTAAAAGCAAATCTATACAAGAATAAAAATATAAATGAATCTATCTATACTTATACCGCTTCTAAACGAAGAGGAATCGCTTAAAGAACTCTACACCTGGATTATTAAAGTGATGCAGTCTAACAATTACTCTTATGAAATCATTTTTGTAGATGATGGAAGTACGGATGATTCTTGGAATATTATTGAAAGTTTCTCTAACGAAAACCCAAATGTAAAAGGAATTCGTTTCATGAAAAATTTCGGAAAATCTCAGGCTTTACACGCTGGTTTTGCAAAAGCAAAAGGTGATGTTATCATTACTATGGATGCTGATTTGCAGGACAGCCCAGACGAGATTCCGGAATTGTATGAAATGATCACCAAAGAAAGATTTGATTTGGTTTCGGGGTGGAAAAAGAAACGTTACGACTCTGTTGTAGCAAAAAATCTTCCTTCTAAATTATTTAACTGGGCTGCCAGAAAAACTTCTGGTGTTGAATTAAACGATTTTAACTGCGGTTTAAAAGCGTATAAAAATGCTGTTGTAAAAAACATTGAAGTTTCGGGCGAAATGCACCGTTATATTCCGGTTTTGGCAAAAAATGCCGGTTTCGGAAAAATTGGTGAAAAAGTAGTAATTCACCAGGCACGTAAATACGGCGAAACCAAATTTGGAATGGAACGTTTTATTAATGGTTTCCTTGATTTAATCACCATTTGGTTTTTATCAAGATTTGGAAAAAGACCAATGCATTTATTTGGTGCAATGGGTTCAATAATGTTTATCATTGGATTTTTATCTGCCGGATATATTGGTGTTTCAAAATTATACCATATGTATAATGGAATGAAGTACAGCCTGGTTACAAACAATCCGTGGTTTTTTATTGCTTTAACCACAATGATTCTTGGAACTCAACTCTTTTTAGCCGGATTTTTAGGTGAAATTATTTTGAGAACTAAAAACAACGAAGAACGTTATAAAGTATCACGAGAAGTTAATTTTTAACGTAAAGCCTTAGCCCTGATGGGAACGGCATCCTTTTGTGGTGGTGTTCACCACAAAAGATATAGTGGACTGCAGGAATCAGCTCCTGAAAAAAACTTATCTTTATTTAAAACATTAAAAAGACATTTACATGAATATAGCTCCTAACATTTTAAACGCTGTAAACGAATGGCTGACGCCAACATTTGATCAGGAAACACAAGCCGCTGTAAAGGAATTATTAACTACTTCGCCAAAAGAACTTGAGGAAAGTTTTTATAAAAATCTTGAATTTGGAACTGGTGGTATGCGCGGTGTTATGGGCGTTGGAAACAACAGAATCAATAAATACACACTTGGAAAAAATACGCAGGGATTGTCGGATTATTTACATCAGGTTTTTCCAAATCAGCCTTTAAAGGTTGTTATTGCTTACGATTGCCGTCATAACAGTAACACTTTGGCAAAAGTGGTGGCTGATGTTTTCTCTGCAAACGGAATTCAGGTTTATTTGTTTTCAGATTTAAGACCAACGCCGGAATTATCTTTTGCTCTTAAATATTTAGGATGCCAATGCGGAATCGTTTTGACAGCTTCACACAATCCACCGGAATATAATGGTTACAAAGTATATTGGGAAGACGGCGGACAAATTGTTCCTCCGCAAGATGCAGAAATCATTAACGTGATTGAAAATTTAAGTTACGACAAAATCAAATTCAACGCAAACGAAAGTTTAATTCAATATATTGATACTGAAATTGATAAAGCGTTTGTAAAATCATCTATAGAAAACGCAAGTTTTAACACTCCAGCCGAAGCCAAAGACAATCTTCATATTGTTTTTACTTCATTGCACGGAACTTCGATAAAATCTGTTCCTGATACTTTATCGCAGGCAGGATATAAAAATGTTCATATTGTACCTGAACAGGCGGTTCCGGACGGGAATTTCCCAACTGTAAAATCTCCAAACCCAGAAGAACCGGAAGCATTAACGATGGCTTTGGCTTTGGCAGATAAAACAAATTCTGATATCGTTGTGGGTACTGATCCTGATTGTGACCGTTTAGGTGTTGCTGTTAGAAACAACGATGGCAAAATGATTTTACTTAACGGAAATCAAACCATGATCTTAATGACTTCTTTTCTTTTGAAACAATGGAAAAAAGCCGGAAAAATTAACGGGAAGCAATTCGTTGGTTCAACAATTGTTTCGACTCCAATGATGATGGAATTAGCGACAAGTTATGGTGTTGAATGCAAAGTGGGTTTAACCGGATTTAAATGGATCGCCAAAATGATCAAAGATTTTCCTGAATTGGAATTTATTGGCGGTGGTGAAGAAAGTTTCGGATTCATGGTTGGAGATGCTGTTAGAGATAAAGATGCTGTTGCTGCTACTCTATTAATCTGCGAAGTTGCTGCTCAGGCAAAAGCTGCAGGAAGCTCTGTTTACAAAGAACTTTTAAAACTTTACGTTGAGAATGGTTTTTACAAGGAGTTTTTAGTTTCATTGACTAAAAAAGGAATGGAAGGTTTAGAGGAAATCAATCAAATGATGGTTAATTTACGTCAAAATCCATTAAAAGAAATCAACGGCCAGCGTGTAATTATGGTTGAAGATTATCAATCATCAACGGCATTGAATTTATTGACAAACGAAGAATCTTCAATGGATATTCCTAAATCAAACGTATTGATTTATTATACGGAAGATGGTTCTAAAATTTGTGCAAGGCCAAGCGGAACAGAACCAAAAATCAAATTCTACATCAGCGTAAATGCCGAATTAGAATCGGTTTTGGATTTTGATGCTGCCGAAAGTTTCTTAGACGAAAAAATCCAGAATATCATTGCAGATATGCAATTGAAGTAATACAAACATAAATACATTTTTCAAAAACCCGATAGTTAATTAACCATCGGGTTTTAATGGTAAAAAACACCAAAATGAGTAATTTCAAAAAAATAGTACCTTTTATATATCCGTATAAAAAATACGCATTCTTAAATATCTTTTTTAATATTTTGTATGCGCTTTTCAGCACACTTTCGTTTGTAGCATTAATTCCAATGCTTCAGGTTCTATTTGATAAAACAAAACAAAACACTGTAAAACCGGTATTTCATGGAATTATGAAAATCCAGCAGTATGGTGAAGATTATTTAAGTTATTACATTACAACAACAAAAGGCACACACGAGTCCGGCTATGTTTTATCTGTAATGGTCGCCATTATAATCTCTATCTTTTTACTAAAAAACTTAGCCGATTATGCCGCTATGTTTTTTATCACTTTTTTACGAAATGGTGTTTTAAGAGACATGCGAAATGCGATGTATAAAAAAACCCTTGAATTACCTTTGGCTTTCTATTCTGAAAAAAGAAAAGGAGATGTGATTTCGAGAATTTCAGCTGACGTAAATGAGGTGCAGACTTCCTTTTTGGCAATTCTGGAACTTATTGTAAAAGAACCGCTGACTATTATTTTTACCATAATCACAATGTTGATTATCAGCCCAAAATTAACTTTGTTTGTTTTTATATTTATTCCGGTTTCAGGTTATATCATTTCGTTGATTGGAAAACAGCTTAAAAAACAATCTACAAAAGCACAACAGGAACAAGGAACTTTTTTATCTACTATCGAAGAAACTATTGGCGGACTAAAAGTTGTTAAGGGATATAACTCTGAAATTTACTTTAATAATGTTTTCAAAAATTCTACTGAACGTTTTTTCTCTTTATCAAACAGCATTGGAAACCGTCAAAATCTAGCTTCTCCTGCCAGTGAATTTATGGGAATTACGGTAATTGCCATTTTACTTTGGTATGGAGGTCAGATGGTTTTAATTGACAAAACATTAGACGGCGCCGCTTTTATTGCTTATATGGGATTAGCTTATAATATCTTAACGCCTGCAAAAGCAATCTCTAAAGCTTCATATGGAGTAAAAAGAGGAAATGCCGCAGCAGAACGCGTTTTAGAAATTTTAAATCAGGAAAACCCAATTACAAGCAAAGTTGATGCAATCGAAAAATCAACTTTTGAAGATAATATTACCGTTCAGAATATCAACTTTAAATATGAAGATGAAAATGTCTTAAAAGATTTTTCTCTTCAAATTAAAAAAGGGCAGACTGTTGCACTTGTTGGTCAGTCCGGAAGCGGGAAAAGTACAATTGCAAACTTACTTACTCGTTTTTATGACGTAAACGAAGGTTCGATTTCTATTGACGGGATTAACATTAAAGACATGAATCTACAATCACTTCGCAGTTTGATGGGATTGGTTACACAAGACAGTATTTTGTTTAATGACACCATTAAAGCTAATATTTCTTTAGGAAAACTAGATGCGACAGATGATGAAATTATTGAAGCTTTAAAAATTGCTAATGCCTATGAATTTGTAAAAGATCTTCCTTTAGGAATCTATACGAATATTGGAGACAGCGGAAACAAACTTTCGGGCGGACAAAAACAACGTTTATCTATTGCAAGAGCGGTATTGAAAAATCCGCCGATTATGATCTTAGATGAAGCAACATCAGCATTAGATACCGAAAGTGAAAAATTTGTTCAGGTTGCGCTTGAAAACATGATGCAGAACAGAACTTCAATCGTAATCGCTCACCGACTTTCGACTATTCAAAAAGCAGATGTTATTGTGGTAATGCAAAAAGGTAAAATTGTTGAACAGGGAACTCACGACGAATTGATTGCACTTAACGGAACTTACAATAAATTAGTTACCATGCAGTCTTTCGAATCTTAAGATTTACATATAGCAGCAAACAATCTAACACAGATTAAGGAAATATTAAAACTCAGGTTTAATTTCTTTAATCTGTGTTTATTTTTATAACTTTAGGTTAGTTAAAGATTGAAATTTAATTCTTTCAGAAAATGTATCTTAACAACCCCAACATAAAACTTCCAGACGATCCCGATACTATTGTTTGGAAATATCTTGACTTATCTAAATTTCTAGATTTATTGCTTTCGAAAAAACTGTTCATGTCACGGTCTGATAAATTTGAGGATCAATATGAAGGTACTTTCAGCGAACCTACTTACGAAGAGATTAAAAAACTTGCCGTAGACAATCCTGAATTTTTAAATTACTACAAAACCCATCGCGAAAGAGTAGCGATTAGCAGCTGGCATATTAACGAATATGAATCTTTTGCCATGTGGCAGATTTTTACCAAAAATAATGAAGGCTTGGCGATTCAGTCTACAATAGGAAGACTGCAAAAAGCAGTAAAACCCGAAAATCATTTTGACCAGTATATTGGCGAAGTCAATTATATCGATTATAAAAAAGAATATATTCCGTTTGATGATTTGTTCTTTCCCTTTTTATTTAAAAGAAAAAGTTTTCAATACGAACGCGAAGTCCGAATTCTTACTGACACTTCAAAAAGCGACATCAAACTAAATGACGGATTAAAAATTAATGTCAATATTAATCAATTGATTGAAAAAATCTATATTCATCCAAAATCTGAAAACTGGTATAAAAAACTGGTAATCGAGTTGGTTGAACGACTGGATTTTGGTTTTGAAATTGAAAAATCTGATCTGGAAAGCGATATATTGATTTAGAAGATACTAAGATGCTGAGATTCTAAGTTTTTCTCTTATACCGATGAAAAGTAACAATAAAATTTATTAAAAAAGATCTTAGGATAATTTATTTTTCTTTGAGTTTTTCTAAATATCTATTTCTAAGATCCAAATTTTCATCTTCAATGATTATTTGTCCACTTTTTTTATAATAATAAACGGAATCAAATTTAGACTTCTTCAACACAGAATCACCAATCTGTATTTTATCATACAACTCACTACTCACCTGCCATCTAATTCCTGAATTCAAAAATAAATAATGAGGATAGCGATATCCTTCTCCTCCTTCTATTTTCTTTTCATAAACAACCCCGGAAAAACCATATTCATTAGCTTCTTTATATTCCCTTTCTATATATCCCATTGAATTACCAACAAAATATGCTCCAATAATAGTAAGAAGAAATATAGGCATAAAGATTCGTTTTGCTATATTCATTCCTTTTTCGTACCCTTCTACTTCCTCCCCGGAATACATTTAACTATATCGGTTTATAAGCTTTCACTTCCCATTTTTTAGAAGCTAAGTCAATATAATTGTAATGCAGTACATCATTTTTATCAAATTGACCATTTTGATTGGTATCTTCAATCGTTCTGAAATACAAACGGTTTTTAGATTCAATTAAATTCCAATCTACTAATTCTTCAAGATCTGCAGATACTTTTGTAAAATTTTCTCCGCTGATATCACTTAAATACAAAGTTTTAATATCGCTAGTATCAATTTTACCGTCTTTGTTGGTATCTGAATCTGTAAGAGTATAAACCATTACTTTATTCTGAGTTTTATCTGCAACTGTTTTTAAATAAGTCGCTGTTAAAATCAAAATTGGTTTATCAGAAAGAGCATGAATAGAATCTGAATCAGTTTTTTGAAATTTCAGATTTTGAAGGTAACCCGTAATTTCATATTCGCCTAAATTAGAAATAGTAAAACTAACATCATTTACACTCGACGATCCGTAGCGAGCTTTTGAACCTCTTTCATACACTCTTAAATCTCCAACAGGATGAATTAAATAATCGGTTCCTTCCATCTGAATTGGCAAATCGGCCACTTCAACCTGAGTAGAATCTGCTTTCGTAACACTTACTTTGTTTGACACATCGTAACTTACTTTTGGTTTCTGAACTTCTTCACGGCAGCTAATTAACGTTCCGACAATTGCTAAGGCTATATATTTAAAGTACTTTTTCATCGACAAATTATATTCAATTATCAAATATACTATTTTTGATTGTAATTTTGGTTTTTATTGAATTTTACTAATGCGAAGATATTGATTAGAACAATTCCAAAATAACCCAGAAAAACAATCCAATATTTTTCATAAAGAGAAATGATATATTTTAATTTTGCTTTTCTTTCTTCTTCTAGAAAGTAATCTTTATTTGCTTCCCAATAACCACATACGATAGGAACAATTTTTTCTGCATTTGAAGGTTTTGGTTTTGGCAGCATTACAACAAAAAAATCATCCTTATATTGTGTGTATAATAGCATTTTCTCAATAATAAAAATGTCTAAAATCCTAATATAAACTTCATATTTCATTTTTTTGCCTAAATGAATTTGAATTCCTTTTATAGTATCATTTGTACGATTTAAATTCCTTAACGCAAACTGAAGTTTATTCAAGTTATTCCTTTCCAGATCCAAGGAATTTTGAAAATTAAAAACCTGATAATCCCTTTTAAGAGATAAAAAGTTTTTTATCTCAATAGAATCCGAAGGAATATTAATATCTATGCATCTTTCATCCTTAAAAGCATCAACTTTATAAAAATGGTAAAAACAAACTAAAGGAATCAAAACCAGAGAAATCATTCCCGGAACGTAAAAAATTTTCTTTCTTTTTTCCCTTTTTGTCATGATATCATCTTTTATTCAATTTCACTAATGCAAAGATGTTTAGAAAAATAAGCCCTGCATATGCACAGAAAATTAACTTCCATTTTTGGGCAAAAAAAGAAACTTGAAAAACACGTGTCTCTTCTTCTTTTCTGTTTTTTTGTTCCCAATAAGCCTGCTGTTTCATGACTTCCATTGTCCCGCAATTCATCGTATGAGTTACACTGCTGTTTTTTTTGACTTTTTTTGGTGAATTACTATTTGCAATTATATAAATATTATTGCCAAACATGCCCCAAGTTGGAGGGTTTTCTATTGCCAGAACATCAAGGGTTTTAATAAAGATATCGTAATTTGTTTTTGCATTATACTGCAATTTAATTCCGTTTATAGTGTCTTTCTCATTACTTAATTTTCTAAGATAAAATCTCATTTCATTAAGCTTCTTTTTATCGTCAAATTCATTTCCGCTAAACTTATAAACTTTGTACTCTCTAAGATTTTCAACTTCATACTTTTCAAAATCACCTTTATTTGGCAATGCTAGATTTATTGCTCCATAAACCTTAAAAGCATTCGTTTTATAAAAATAGACAATACAAACTAAAGGAATCAAAACCAGAGAAATCATTCCCGGAACGTAAAAAATCTTTTTCCTTTTTTCACGTTTTTCGATCATAATCTCGCATTCAGTTTTATATTAAAAACCCTCGAAGTCATATAATTTGGAATCGCATATTGATTTTTAGAATACACATCGCGAACCCAGGTATTAGTAATGGCATTTTGATTATTGAAAAGATTAAAAATTTCCAATCCAAGAGATAATTCTTTAAAATTTTTCAACCAGCTTGTTTTAGAACTTTGTGTGCTGGCATCAACAAAAACTTTTGCAAAACCAATATCCACTCTTCTGTAATCGTTTAATCTGTTTTGATACAAATACGGATCAGAATAAGCCGGCGCACCGCCTGGCAAACCTGTATTGTAAACCAAATTCAAATACAATTTCACACTCGGAATATTGGGCATATAATCCTGAAACAGCATCGCAAATTTCAAACGCTGATCTGTCGGTCGGGCAATGTATCCTTTATTTTCGTAGTTTTCTTCCGTTTTTAAATATCCAAAACTTACCCAAGATTCTGTTCCGGGAACAAATTCACCATTTAATCTAAAATCAAGACCTTGCGCGTAAGCTTTAGCATTATTATTGGCAAGATAACGAATGCGGACATTATCAATCGAATACACATTTACATCCGTAAGCGATTTATAATACACTTCTGTAACCCATTTAAAAGGACGGTTCCACATTTTAAAATTATAATCATTGCTCAAAACGACATGAACTGCTTCCTGCGCTTTTACATTGGGATTTACAACGCCATCCAGATCACGAAGTTCTCTATAAAACGGAGGCTGATGGTACAATCCTCCAGAAATTCTGAAAACCATATCCATATCCCAATCCGGTTTTATGGCAAACTGAGCTCTCGGACTTACTACAACTTGATTTTTCCCTTCTTCTAAAGCACCTGAAACTTTCCAACTCTGAAAACGTGCTCCAATATGATACCAAATTTGGCTTGAACCCAATTCTGATTGTTTGTTCCATTGTGCATATCCGGAAAATCTATTGATGGTGTTGAAGTTTGTTGCGCGAATATCCTGATAAGGCAAAAGCGGACCTGTGTAAGGTGAATAAGGCTGATTATTTTGCGGCAGAATAACTAAAGGCGGATTTATAGAAAATCCGGCCGAATCAATCATCTCCCACTCTACAATTCTGTCTCGAATTGATTCTCTGGTATATTTTAATCCAAACTCAAGCTGACTCTCTTTCCAGTCTTTAAAACCTTTTATTTCGGCATTGGCAATTAACGCATCTAAATCATTTCGGGCATGATTAAGCTGAGAACCTATTCCGCGTGTAAAATCTATTGATGCTGCATCATTTGGGTTTTCCGGATCTACATTACCTAAACGATATTGAGCCAAAATATCAAAATGTTCTTTTTCAGTAGTATGAAATAAGGAACCAATGAATTTTAAAGTCAGCGAAGGCGAAACTTTGTATGTTGTTTTAAAAGCTCCGAAATAAGTATCGTATTGATCTTTTTCCTGCCCTTCATAATAAACGGCAAGCGCCATTGGCTGATCGATAGTTCCAAATTTTGTTTCGCGCGTTAAAGGCTGATACAAATATTTGTTCTGCGAAATATTTCCTAAAAAGCTCATTTGCCATTTTTCAGAAATATCATAATTTATATTCGTCTGAATATCGGCAAAAGTGGGCGTATAATTCGTCTGTGTATCTTGGCTGTTTACTAATAAACTGTTATTGCGATAACGAACTCCGGTTACGGCTGACCATTTTTTATTTTTTGAAACTAAATCTACAGAAGCACTTCCGCCCAAAAAACTGGCTTCAAGTGAAGCGCCAAACTCAGTTGGTTTTCTATACGTAATATCTAAGACCGATGATAATTTATCTCCAAATTTTGCCTGAAATCCTCCTGCCGAGAAATCTACGTTTTGTACCAAATCTGTATTAGTAAAACTTAAACCTTCCTGCTGTCCTGAACGAATTAAAAACGGGCGATAGACTTCGACTTCATTTACATAAACCAAATTTTCATCATAATTTCCACCCCTAACGGCATATTGCGTACTTAATTCATTGTTAGAGTTTACTCCCGGAAGTGTTTTTAGAATATTTTCTATCCCCGCATTTGCGCCTGGAATCTTTTTTATGGTGGCCGTTTCTACAGTTGTAATTCCCTGAACCCGTTTTCTGTTTTTGGATGAAACAAAAACTTCTCCCATTTGCTCCTGCGAATTATTCATTACAGGATTAAAAATAAAAACTTCATTTGATTTTAAACTTACCGTCAGGCTGATCATTTTTAAGGAAATGTGCGTAAAAATAATCGAAGCTTTTTTATTCGAAATCACTTCAATCTCAAAAAAACCATTCGCATCAGATTGTGCATTATTTTTGCCCGAAGTTATATTAACATTCGAAACAGGATGATTTTCATTATCTAAAATAATACCTTTTACATGAGCATTTTGAGCAAATGAAATACAAGTAAAGCACAAGAAAAGCAAAGCGAATATTAACCTGTTTTTATTCAAAGATTTGGGTTTTATTTTTGTTGACTTCTAAAAAAATGAGTTTCAAAGATAGTAGAATTTCCTACATTATCCACCACTTCAATTTTTAAAAAGTTTTCACCTTCAGTCAAATATTGATCATCAAAAGTATGTGTAATTCTTCTGTTTTTGTTTTCATATTCAAATAAAACCCAGCTTCCGTTTAAATATCCGTTGTAAGATTTAATTCCGGAAGAAGAATCACCAATTGTAAAGTCAATTTTTTTCTGATCGCTGATCCATTTTCCTTCAACAGGCTTGGTAATTTTTATAACCGGTGCAATGGTATCTAACACCAAACCATATTGACCTAATATTTTAGCTTTGGCAGTAAAAATATCCCCTTTTCTAATAGTTCCGTTGAAACTATTACCTCTTCCTATATAAAGTTTATCCCTTAAAGATTCCGGATAAATAGTATCTTTTATCGTAATTGTAAAATTAGAGTGTACAGGAACAGTATCATCATGAATATAAATTTTCCTGTTTCTAACATCAAAATTCATATTAAAATCTTCGTAAAAAGTTCCAGCCGGAAAAAAAACCGACATATTGTCTTTTTCGAAATTTGAATCTTTGTTGTATCTCACAAAATATTTTGACGTAACCGGTTCTGCCTGAACGAGCGGTGTTGCAGTATCATATTCAATTGGAACGGTAATTGAATTTTGGTTGCCAAAATAATCTGAAACTTCAATTCTGTAAGTCGAAGCCAGATTGGGTTCAGCCGAAATAATTCCTCTAAGCGAATCTGTTTTAATGATACTTAATGCAAAAGGCGTTTTCATAAAAAGCTTCTGAACACGCTGACTTGTTTTTTTATATCTTGGATAATCAATAAACGCATTGATGTAACGCATTTCATCAAACGAATAAGTATTAAACTGATAATTGTAATTTTGAATTCCGTTTAAAAAAGTTGAAACATTAAAAACTCCATTTTTATTATGAGAAACATCATCAGTATCAACCGCATTAATTCCGAAACCAATTTTTCCGTTTGTTTTAACTTTTCCTACCAGATAAGTTCCATCTTTTTGAAGCGTCATATTGACCAATAAAGGCTGTTTGGATTGATTAACCGTTGCGTTGTACAACGGATAAACAAATAAACTTGACAATGTTGGCTTTTTGGTATCTTTTATATTTTGGTCAAAGCCAAAGAAAATTGGGTTGATTACAAATTCTGTTTTTGAGTCACGAATTTCAAAATGAAGATGTGGTCCTTCTGAAGATCCAGTATTTCCTGAAAGCGCAATTAATTGTCCTTTTGTAACGGGAAGTTCGTCAGGTTTTGGAAACATTTCGATTTCATATGCTTTTTCTTTGTAATGAGTTTTCTTTACGTAATCCTGAATTGGTCCAACTGGCGTCTGCAAATGTCCGTACACAGAAGTATATCCGTTTGGATGAGTAATGTAAATACATTTACCGTTTCCAAAAGTCGAAATTTTGATTCTTGATACATAACCATCAGCAATCGCATACACATTTAATCCTTCTCTTTGATTCGTCTTTAAGTCAAAACCAGCGTGAAAATGATTAGGTCTTAACTCGCCAAAATTCCCTGATAACTGCATTGGAATATCTAACGGTGGACGAAAATAATCCTTAGGATATTGTGTCTGTGCAAATAGAAAATGGCAGAAGAAAAAGGCAAATACTGATAATCTCATAGGTAACATTTTTGCTAAGATAAAAAATTAACAGGTAAAAACCGAAGAGAAATCCATAAAAACACAATTAATTGAATTTCATTTATTTGTCTATTTTTAATGCAAAAAAATCGATAAAAAATTGCATTAATAAAAAGGAATACTAACTTTGTAGGATTAAGTAATGAATAGGATTTATAATGAGTGTAATTGCCGAAATAATTGATGCTCTTGAATATAAAGTCGAAAAGCTTTTTGAAAAATCAAAAGGCCTGGAGAAAAACAATCAGGAGTTACGATTAGAATTAGCCAAAGCCGTGCAAATTATCCAGAAACAATCTGAAGAAACGGAAGCTTTGAAAAAGCAATATGAAACACTTAAAATAGCCAATTCGTTACTTGGCAGCGACAACAACAAGAGAGAGACAAAGCTTAAAATAAATTCATTAATTCGCGAAATTGATTACTGTATAGCACAACTATCAGACTAGAAAAACATGGACGGAAAGCTTAGAATTAAAATATCAATTGCCGACCGCGTTTACCCATTAACGGTTGAACCCGCTCAGGAAGAAGGTCTTAGAAGCGCCTCAAAAAAAATTGATGCTATGATCAAGCAATTCGAAGAAAGTTATGCAGTTCGCGACAAACAAGATGTATTGGCCATGTGCGCCCTGCAATTTGCATCGCAAGTGGAACAAAAACAAATTGACAACGCAATCGATGGCGAAGAAACTATCGAAAGAATTAAAAGATTAAATTCGCTTTTAGATCAATATCTCGAAAATTAAACGTTCTTTACAGAAACTAAGATACTGCCTACATTAGTTCACAATTGGTAAACTCAACACTAACAATTTAGAATGAGCGAATCATCGCTACTATAGTATGCCCTGCTTTGACTGGGAAACTTGAACAGTGAGTTAGCTCAAAACTTGTCTTTACGAGTTTATTCAAGCAATTAATGTAGGCTTTTTTTATATATAAACCCTAACAAACATGGACATCATAACGATCATCATTGGTATTGTAGGTATTGCGGCAGGTTTTGCAATAGCTAAAATTATCGAGAAAAGTAATATTTCAAACCTAATCAAAAACGCTAAAAAAGAAGCAGCTTCCATTTTAAAAGACGCTAATTTAGAAGCCGAAAACATAAAAAAAGATAAAATCCTTCAGGCAAAAGAACGTTTTATCGAATTAAAATCTGAACATGAACAAGTTATTTTAGCACGCGATAAAAAAGTGGCTGAAGTAGAAAAAAGAGTTCGTGACAAAGAATCTCAGGTTTCTAACGAACTTTCAAAAGCTAAAAAAGTAAACGACGATTTTGAATCTAAAACTGCTGAATACCACAACAAAATTGAAGTTTTAGACAAAAAACAAGCTGAAGTTGACAAATTACATAAAAGTCAATTACAACAGCTTGAAGTAATTTCCGGACTTTCTGCAGAAGAAGCAAAAGAACAATTAGTTGAAGGCTTAAAAGCCGAAGCTAAAAGTAAAGCTATGTCTCATATTCAGGAAACTATTGAAGAAGCTAAACTTACAGCACAGCAGGAAGCTAAAAAAATCATTATCAACACTATTCAAAGAGTTGGAACTGAAGAAGCAGTTGAAAATTGCGTTTCTGTATTCAACATTGAATCTGATGATGTAAAAGGAAGAATCATTGGTCGTGAAGGTCGTAACATTAGAGCACTTGAAGCGGCAACCGGAGTTGAAATCATTGTTGATGATACACCGGAAGCAATTATCCTTTCTTGTTTTGACCCTGTTCGTAGAGAAATTGCCCGTTTGTCTTTGCACAAATTAGTTACTGACGGACGTATTCACCCTGCAAGAATTGAAGAGGTTGTTGCTAAAACAGCAAAACAAATCGACGACGAAATTATCGAAGTTGGAAAACGTACTGTGATCGATTTAGGTATTCACGGTTTACACCCGGAATTGATTAAAGTTGTAGGTAGAATGAAATACCGTTCTTCTTACGGACAAAACTTATTACAGCACTCTAGAGAGGTTTCTAAACTTTGCGGTATCATGGCAGCTGAATTAGGCTTAAATGTAAAACTGGCAAAAAGAGCTGGTTTACTTCACGATATTGGTAAAGTCCCAGATACAGAAAGCGATTTACCACACGCCCTATTAGGTATGCAGTGGGCTGAAAAATACGGTGAAAAAGAAGAAGTTTGCAACGCTATTGGAGCGCACCACGACGAGATCGAAATGAAATCATTACTATCTCCAATCGTTCAGGTTTGTGATGCTATATCGGGAGCAAGGCCGGGCGCAAGACGTCAGGTTCTGGATTCATACATTCAGCGTTTGAAAGATCTTGAAGATGTTGCTTACGGATTCAGCGGTGTAAAAAATGCTTATGCAATTCAAGCCGGTAGAGAGTTACGTGTAATCGTAGAAAGTGAAAAAGTATCTGATGACAATGCTGCAAACTTATCATTTGAGATTTCACAAAAAATTCAAACTGAAATGACTTATCCAGGTCAGGTAAAAGTTACTGTAATTAGAGAAACAAGAGCAGTTAATATTGCTAAATAATTTCTTTTTCAATACATATAAAAAAAAGCTGTCGTTTGACAGCTTTTTTTGTGCATTTATATTTTAAAGATCATTAAAAACGATTTTAAAACTCGTCCCTACTCCAACCTCACTTTCTACCGAAACCGTTCCTTTCATTGCCTCTATTTGATTTCTGGTGATATACAAACCAATTCCTCTCGCTTCCTGATGTTTATGAAATGTTTTATACATTCCAAATAACAAATCACCGTACACTTTCAAATCAATTCCTAAACCGTTATCTGTTATTTTTAACGATTTGAAACCTTCGGGTTCTATTCCAAAATCAAACACAATAACAGGATCACGATCCGGATGTGCATATTTAATAGCGTTTGTTGTAAAATTCAGTAAAACACTTTCCAGATAAGCCGGATTAAAATTAATCGTTAAATACTGCGGCACGTTATTTACAATCGCAATTTTCTTTTGATTGTCGTATCCTTTTATCGTCGAAATTGTTTTTTCAATGTATTCATGAAGTTTTAACGGCTCGACAGCTATATTAATATTACTTTGTGTTTTTACAATCTGAGTTAAATTAGATATTGTTTCATTTAAATCATTTGAAACAGTACGAAGGTGTTCAAGCATTTCTGTTACCGTTTCTTTATCACCGTCAGCATCAATAAAATCCAAAATCGATTTTATATTTCCTGCCTGTGTATTTAAGTTATGAGAAACAATATGCGAAAAATTCAATAGTCGGCTATTCTGGTCGCTATACAATTTCATGGTTTTCATCAGCTCCAACTCTTTTTCCTTTTGAGCAGAAACATCAGTATGAGTCCCAATTACCCGCAGCGGTTTTCCATTTTCGTCACGTTTAATTACTTTTCCCCTATCCAGAATCCATTTATAATTGCCGCTTGAAGTCATTACACGATGATAATTTTCATAATATGGAATTTTATTATCAAAGTGTTCCCGAATATCTGAATAGTATTTTGGAAGATCATCAGGATGCACAATTTTATCCCAGCGTTCCGGATCATCAAAAATATCTGTTGATTCTAATTCTAAAATTTTAAGTGAAAGTGAAGAATAAAAAACATTATTGGTCACCATGTCCCAATCCCAAATTCCAGTAGTGGATGCTTCAAGAGCAAATTGAAAACGTTCTTCAGAAATACGAAGTTTTTCTTCTTTATCTTTTAATTCGGTAATATCAGAAATATGTCCAAAAAAACTTACTCTGCTATCTGGAGACAATTCTGTTTTTGCAGAAACCTTAAACCATCGAAGTCCTTTTTTAGGCAGAACAGCTCTAAACTCGATCTGCCACGGCTCAATCTCTTTTTTTGCTTTAACCAAAGACTGAAAAAACATTTCCCGGTCCTGATCCAGAATTCTTTCGTAAATAATGAGTTTTATATCGTCAGTAAATTCATTGACAGAGAGTTCAAAAATTTCATCTGCCGACTTACTAACTAAAGGAAAAGTGTAGTTATTATCGCTGTCTATAATAAACTGAAAGATCAGATCCGGCATTTCGGCAAATAACTTTCTGTAAAAATTATTTATTTCTAAGCAATCCTCATTACTATATAAATCAAAAACCATATATTGCCATTTAAGTAAATAATACTATACTAAAACCGAGCCAATGAATACTCAAAAATCTATGTAATTTATTTGCTTTAACGTAAAATTTTAATACAAGGTATTAATTTTTGATTTAAATATTAACAACCTGCTGAAAAAATTATTTTCGCGGATGATAGGAATGCATTACTTCTTTTAAGAAACTTCTATCTAAATGCACATAGATTTCGGTTGTTGTAATCGATTCGTGTCCCAACATTAACTGAATCGATCTTAAATCGGCTCCGTTTTCTAATAAATGTGTTGCAAAAGAATGACGCAAAGTGTGCGGACTTATACTTTTGTTTAAATTAATTTTTACTGCCAAATCTTTTATAATTGTAAAAATCATAGCACGTGTTAGCTGATTTCCTCTTCGGTTTAAGAACAAAGTATCTTCGCAGCCTTTTTTTATATTGAGATGAACTCTTACTTCATTTTGATAGATTTGAATATATTTTTGTGTCAATTTTCCAATGGGAACAAAACGTTCTTTATTTCCTTTTCCGGTAATTTTTATAAAACCTTCATCAAAATATAAATCTGATATTTTAAGAGAAACCAATTCAGAAACCCGAAGTCCGCATCCGTAAAGACTTTCCAGAATGGCACGGTTTCGTTCGCCTTCATTACTGCTTAAATCAATTGCAGCAATTAAAGCGTCAATCTCTTTTACAGCCAAAGTATCCGGTAGTTTCCGTCCGGTTTTAGGACTTTCTATTAATTCTAAAGGGCTGTCATTTCGATAATCTTCAAAGACTAAATAACTAAAAAAGCTTTTTAATCCTGAAATAATTCTCGCCTGAGATCTTGGATTTACTTCTTTAGAAACGGCGTATATAAATTGTTGAATTGTTTCATCTGTAATTTTTAAAGGTGAAACTTCAATTTGATTTGTCTCTAAAAAAAGACATAATCTCTCGATATCAAAGCTGTAATTTTCAATTGTATTTTTAGACAAACCTCTCTCTATCCTTAAATACGACTGATAATCTTTTATATAATTATTCCATTTCATATTTACAAAGTAAAACAATTTTAGGCATAAAAAAACCTTCCTGAATCAGGAAGGTTTTTAAATATTTTAAAAGTCCCTTATTAGAATTTATAAGCAAAAGATAAAGCTAAAACGCTGTTTTTTGCACTATCATAATAATCACCTTCATTTTCGATATCTGCATTATCAGAAAGTGGAGACAAACCAATTGTATAACGAAGATTAACAGAAACATTTTCTGTAAAATGATAACCAGCTCCTAAGTTAAAACCCAAATCTACAGTTTTAAAGTTATCTTTAACATCATCACCTTCACTTTTTGCAGATAATAATACCCCTAATTGAGGACCAGCTTCAACACTAAATTTTTCAACGATGTAATATTTAGCCAATACGGGAATATTCAAATAATTTGTTTTTATATCCCAATCTCCAAAAGGACCTCCATCTACTTTTGTTCCTTGAGTAGAAAATAAAAGCTCTGGTTGGATAGCTAGTTTATCAATGATTTTAATTTCAGCAAAACCGCCAACGTGAAATCCTACTAAAGAATTTGTATCGTCAACATTTCCTCCAACAAAAGTGGTAAGATTTAGTCCTCCTTTTACTCCAAATCTTGTTTCTTGAGCTTTAGCAAAGCTAAATGCCATTACTGCAATTGCAGCTAAAATAATTTTCTTCATTACAATTTGTTTTGGGTTATTAATTTTCAAATATAAAAATATTCTTCATAATTCTACATTAGGAATTTAACAAATAAAATAGTAATAAGTCTCTAAATTGTTAATTTAAAATTAATTGCATTTAAATCATAAAATTAAACATACAAAAAAGCCCTCCTCAAATGAGGAAGGCCTTTAAAAAAACTAACTAAATGTTTTTTATTAGAATTTGTAAACTACTCCAAAGCTTACATTATTTCTTAAATCAGTTCCAAAACTAAAATTGTTAGTTTTTTCAGCATCATGACCTCCATTATCATTAACACTATATCCTAAACCAAGCCAAGTAGCTTCAATTGCGAAATGATTAGATAAGAAATAGCTTAAACCTAATCCAATGTTCGCACCAAATTGATTTGATTTAGCATCATATACTTTATCTTTTGCATTAGTATAATCAAGACCAGCCTGACCAAATACTGAAAACTGAGACGCAGGAGTAAAGTAATATCTACCAAAAGCACCAACTGTAAATGCATCTGATACATCTTTTACTGTTTTGTAGCCTAACTTACCACCAATTGCAATGTTTTCAGACACAAAATACCCCACACTTGGTTCAATCTCAAATGAATTAGTTTTATCATCACCAGTTTTTTCAGAACCAAATTTGAAAGCTCCAGAAACAAATGCATCACCTTTAGCGAAGCCTCCTGTTTGTGCATTAGCAAATGCAAAACCTAATACTGCAATAGCAGTTAAAATAACTTTTTTCATGATTTAAATTTTAATTACAGGAATCAAAACTAGGATTAAACCTATTAAAAAAAGTGCCCTAAACGGCAATAGAGTATTAAAATAAGACAGAATTAAACTACAAATAACATATTGTTTTTCAGTAGTTTAAGCAATAAACACGTGGAAAAGACTTAAAATTGAGCAAAAAAAATGCGAATTTTAATAATTATATAAAGCCAGATGTAAAACAATAAATTCAAAATAATGTAGTTTTGAACTCTAGAATAACATTTAAATACCAAACACTAAAACATTTTTTATGAAGAAAATACTTCTAGCAGCTGTATTGTTCATTGCAACAACAACTGCAATCCAGGCACAATTTATACAAATCGGGGTTAAAGGAGGGGTTAACTTTGCTAACCAAACTGGAGGTTCTGACTTCAATGGGATTTCAGTTGACAAAGAAGGTATTACAAGTTACCACGCAGGTCTTGTAGCAGAACTTAAATTATTAGAAAAATTCTCAATTCAGCCAGAGCTTTTGTATACTACACAAGGAGCAGAATACAAAAGTGCTGTACAGGATTTTAAAAATGAAATGGGATATATTGCTATTCCTGTAATGGCAAAAATCTACATGACAAAATCTCTTAGCTTAGAACTTGGCCCACAAGCTTCATTCCTTGTAAGTAATAAAAAGGAATTTGATGCTGCAGATCCAAAAACATTCGACTTCTCTCTTAATGCAGGTCTTGGATTAAAAGTAGTAGGAGGCCTTTTCGTTCAAGCTCGTTACGGAATAGGTTTGACAGAAGTTTCAAAAGAAGCTGACTTTAAAAACTCTGTATTCCAACTTTCAGCTGGATATATGTTCTAAAAGAATATCACATACTTTTATAAAATCCGATCTATTAATTAGATCGGATTTTTTATTTTTACACTGTCCAATACAATTACAAAAAACAATAAACAACATCAAAATTTTCATTTAGCTTAATTGAACTTATATTTCTTATATGGCGTAAAAATATCTAAATGTTTTAACTATCAAAATACACATTAAACCATGAAAATCTGCATCATCAACGGCCCCAATTTGAATCTTTTAGGAAAACGCGAACCAGAAGTTTACGGAAGCCAGACTTTTGAAGATTATTTTGAAACGTTGAAACAAAAATTCCCAAACGTTGAACTTTCTTATTATCAAAGTAATATAGAAGGTGAATTGATTGGAAAAATTCAGGAAGTTGGTTTTTCATTTGACGGAATTATTCTTAACGCCGGAGCTTATACACATACTTCTATAGGTTTGGGCGATGCTATGAAAGCAGTCACAACTCCAGTAATCGAAGTTCATATTTCTAATACTTATGCGCGTGAAAGCTTTAGACATCAATCCTACTTATCAGGAAATGCAAAAGGCGTTATTTTGGGCTTTGGATTAAAAAGCTACGAATTGGCAATTCAGTCCTTCTTATAATATAATGTCATCAAAGATTTCATTTATCAGGATGATGCATTGATGAGATCCAGATTACAATTTAACAAATTATTAATAAGCTCATTTTGAAGTTGTTTTATTTTTGTGAGAGAAACTACTTTCATGAAAAACTTTACTATACTCGCCTTTTTAATTTTTTCAATTTCCAATTTTGCCCAAATCAAAGGAACTATTACCGATGAAAAGGGAAATCCTCTTCCGTTTGTTTCTATTTTTGAAGAAGGAACTTATAGAGGAACTACTTCAAACGAACAAGGACAATATCAACTGCAGGTAAAAGAAATTGGAAAGAACAAAATCGTTTTTCAATATCTTGGATTTAAAACCCAAAAACTAACGGTTTCTTCTGACTCGAAAACTCTCACTTTGGATGTAAAAATGCAGGAAGAAAGTTTTGCATTAAACGAAGTAGTTATAGATCCCAAAAATAATCCCGCAAATGCGATTATCAAAAATGCCATTTCAAACAGAAAGGAAAATTCTGAAAAAACAGCCCGATTTACGGCTGATTTTTATTCAAAAGGAATTTTAAAGGTTAAAGATCTGCCTAAAAAAATATTGGGACAAAAAGTTGATCTTGGCCTGGATTTATCATCTAATTTAGATTCAACCGGAACAGGAATTTTATATTTATCTGAAACCATTTCGAAAATTTCCTATCAAAAACCAGATAAATTAAAAGAAACGATAATCGCATCCAAAATCTCCGGAAACAATAAAGGTTTTAGTTATAATACTGCTGCATTATCGACTTATGATTTCTACGATAATACATTAGAGTTTGACATCAACCTCATCTCTCCTATTGCTAACAATGCTTTCAGTTATTACAAGTATAAATTGGAAGGCAGTTTTTACGATGATAATAAGAATCAGATTTATAAAATTAAAGTAATCCCAAAACGCGATAAAGAACCTGTTTTTGAAGGATACCTATATATAGTAGATGACAGCTTTGCTATTTATGCCGTTGATTTAGACATTAAAGGGTATAGAGTAAAAAATGAATTTACCGAAAGCATGACTTTAAAACAAAGCTTTAGCTATAATTCAAAAAATAAAATCTGGTCAAAAAATGCACAGACACTTTCTTTTACTGCGGGTGGTTTTGGTGTAAAATTTTCAGGACAGTTTAATTACGTTTATTCCAATTATGAATTTCTTGATTCGTTTGCCAAGAAAACTTTTGGAAACGAAATTGTTGTTTTTGATTTGAATGCCAATAAAAAAGATGATTCTTACTGGAATGAAATCCGCCCAATTCCATTGACTATGGAAGAAAGCACAGATTACACAAAAAAAGACAGCCTGCAGACGATTAGAAAATCTAAAAAATATACCGATTCTATTGATGCAAAAAATAATAAATTCAAAGTCCTGGACATCTTTGGAGGTTATGATTATAAAAACACTTTTAAAAAATACTCATTTGCATTTGACGGTTTATTAAGTCCTGCTTCTTTAAGCTTTAATACAGTTCAGGGATTTAATCTTGGAACAGGTTTTTCATTTAAAAAATGGAACGAAGAAAATGGAAAAAGCACTTCTATAGGAACTGATTTCAATTATGGTTTTTCAGATGAACGTTTGCGTGTTACAGGAGAATTCAGCCACCGATTTAACAACATCAATTACGCTGTAATTTCGGCTTCTGGAGGAACAAAAACGGCTCAGTTTAATAATGCCGAACCTATCAGTAAATTAGTCAATTCTGTAAGTTCTTTATTTTTTAAGGATAACTATATGAAATTATATAATCTTGAATTTGTTCAGGTGAATTATGCTCAGGATATTGCAAATGGAGTTAATTTAAGTGCAAGAGCAGCGTACGAACAGCGAAAACCGCTTTTCAATACTACTGATTATTCTTTCTTTAAAAGAGATGATATTTATTCATCAAACAATCCGCTGGCACCAGATGATTTTAGCACGCCGGCTTTTAGTCAGCATCATTTAATGAAAGCAAATTTGAATTTCCGATTTAATTTTGGGAACAAATATATTTCAAGACCTGACGGAAGATATAATTTTAAAGATGAGAAATATCCCACTCTTTATCTTGCCTTTGAAAAAGCTTTTGCAGCAAGCGAAAAAAATTATGAGTTTGAACGTATTGGAACCGCTGTTCAATATGATTTAAAACTAAACAATAAAGGTGTTTTGGGAATGAATTTCAAAGCAGGTAAATTCTTTAATGCCGAAAATATTTCTTTTATAGATTACAGACATTTTAACGGAAACCAGACTCACATTGGTACAAGCGATCGTTATTTGAATGTTTTTAATTTAATGCCATATTACACAAACAGCACAAATGACAGTTATTTTGAAATGCATTTAGAACACAATGACATGGGATTTTTAATGAATAAAATTCCGCTTCTAAATCTTTTAAAATCTACGATGAATCTTGGCTTTCATTCACTGGCAATTCCGGATCGTAAACCTTACACTGAATTTACGGCTGGCTTAGATAATTTAGGTTTCGGAAAATTTAAAATATTCCGTGTAGATTATGTTCATTCTTATCAAGGCGGAATTCAGCAGAATGGTGTTGTGTTTGGATTGAAGATTTTGAATGTTCTTAATTAAGGCGCTAAGTTGCTAAGACGGTAAGATTCTAAGTTTTTTTCACGCAGAATTAAATAAATTTAAATTTTTCTTTAACTAACTAATCTTTGTCAAAGTTTTAAACTTTGACAAAGAAAAAAACTTAGAATCTTAGTATCTCAGAACCTTAGAATCTTTAACAATGATAATCATCTGGTTCAATATGAATCAAAACATTTCCTAACTGCGGAATTTTCTCTTTTAAAGTATCTTGCAGTTTATGTGATAAATCATGTCCCTCTTTTACCGAAATTTTAGCCGAAACAATCGCATGAAGATCTACGTGATAGCGCATCCCGGCTTTTCTTATAAAACATTTTTCTGTGCCAAGAATTCCCGGCACTGTCAAAGCTTTTACACGAATTTCTTCTACTAAATCATCGTTTAGGTTTTCGTCCATGATTTCTCCAAGTGCAGGCCTAAAGATTTTATAACTGTTGTATAAAATAAAAAACGCTGCAAAAAGCGCTGCCCAATCATCTGCCGATTCGTAGCCTTTTCCCATAATCAAGGCAATCGAAATTCCAATAAATGCTGCAACAGAAGTTATGGCGTCACTTCGATGGTGCCACGCGTCGGCTGCCAACGAGGAACTGTTTGTTTGTTTGCTTCGTTTCATAACCAAACGAAACGAATATTCTTTCCAGATAATAATCGCACCTAAAACATATAAGGTCCATGATTTTGGTAAATCGTGCGAAGTATTAATATTGGCAATACTTTCGTAACCAATAATAGTTGCCGAAGTAATTAAAAAACCAACAACCAAAAAGGTTATTAAAGGTTCTGCACGACCGTGACCATAAGGATGGTTTTCATCGGCAGGTTTATTAGAATATTTAATTCCGAATAAAACCAGACAGGACGAAAATATATCCGTAGTCGATTCGATCGCATCGGCAATCAAGGCATATGAATTGCCAAAAAAACCTGCGAGACCTTTTACAAGGGCCAGGCAGGTATTTCCAACTATACTAAAGATAGTAGCTTTTACAGCTTTTTGTTCGTTTGTCATTTAGACTATTTTTTCGCCGTGAATTAACGAATTTAAATCTTCCAAAAATTATCAAATTCATTCGTGAATTCGCGTCTAACTTTTTATTACGCTCTCACGATTTTTGCGCCAATTGCTCTTAAACGCTCGTCGATACGCTCATATCCACGGTCAATTTGTTCGATATTTTGAATTGTACTTGTTCCTTTTGCAGAAAGTGCAGCAATTAATAATGAAATCCCAGCACGAATATCAGGAGAAGACATTGTAGTTGCTTTTAATTGAGATTCAAAATTATGTCCCATAACCACAGCTCTGTGCGGGTCACATAACATGATTTTTGCTCCCATATCGATTAATTTGTCTACGAAGAACAAACGGCTTTCGAACATTTTTTGATGAATTAAAACATCTCCTTTTGCCTGCGTTGCCACAACCAAAACGATACTTAATAAGTCAGGTGTAAATCCTGGCCAAGGTGCATCGGCAATTGTTAAGATAGATCCGTCAATATCTGTTTTTACTTCATATCCGTCTTTGTGAGCCGGAATATAAATATCATCGTTACGTTTTTCGATTGTAATTCCTAATTTTCTGAAAGTATTCGGAATCAAACCTAAATTCTCCCAGCTTACATTTTTGATCGTGATTTCGCTTTTTGTCATAGCCGCAAGACCAATCCAAGAACCAATTTCGATCATATCAGGAAGGATTGTGTGCTCGCATCCGCCAAGGCTTTCAACACCTTCAATAGTCAATAAGTTAGATCCAACTCCAGTGATTTTTGCTCCCATAGAGTTCAGCATCTTGCATAATTGCTGTAAGTAAGGCTCACAGGCAGCATTATAAACTGTAGTTGTTCCTTTTGCTAAAACCGCAGCCATTACAATATTTGCAGTTCCGGTTACAGAAGCTTCGTCAAGAAGCATATCTGTTCCTTTAAGACCTTCTTTTGGAGATTCCACTCCGTAAAAATGATCTTCTCTGTTGTATCTGAATTTTGCTCCAAGGTTAATAAAACCTTCAAAGTGAGTATCTAATCTACGACGGCCAATTTTGTCTCCACCCGGTTTTGGAATATATCCTTTTCCAAAACGAGCTAAAAGAGGTCCAACAATCATAATAGAACCACGAAGTGCCCCGCCTTCTTTTTTGAAAGCTTCTGTTTCTAAATACCCCACATTAACCTCATCGGATTGGAAGGTAATAGAACCTGGTTCGTTACGTTGAATTTTAACACCTAAATTACCCAGTAAAGTGATTAATTTATTGATGTCAATAATATCGGGAATATTATTAATTTTTACTTTATCCCCCGTTAGAAGCACGGCACATAAAATTTGTAATGCCTCGTTTTTTGCTCCTTGCGGAGTGATTTCACCCTTTAAAGGAGTTCCTCCTTCGATTTTAAAAATTCCCATAGATCTTTTTTAGGTTCTAAGGTTCTGAGATCCTAAGGTTTTGAGCTAAAATCTTAGCATCTTAGTAACTTAGCATCTTGGTCCCTTTTTTATTTCTGATTATTGTTTTTTTGAAAGTTTTTTGGCTTAATGCCTTTATTGTTTTTGTTATTTTGAATCTTGGCTTGTCCAACAGGAGTTGTTTTGTTTGACATACGTTTATTAGTACGCATCAAATCTGTTGTATTCAACAGTTCTTCTGTACTATGCAGTAAATTTATTTTTCCTCCGGACAATTCAAATAAATGTTCAAAAATCACATCATCTTTTACAGTGTCTTTGTTCCAGCTCAAAAATGATTTTTTCATGTGGTTGGCAATAACCATTACCAATGCATTTTTCATTTCGCCATCTTCCCATTTGTTAGCCACATCAATCATATATTTGATGTTGTTTCCATAAAACCTGTATTTTGGAAAGTTCTGTGGATACTGTAAAACATCTGGTTTTAATTCTAAAACCTCTCTTGATGGAATTGGGTAAGGAGACTCAACGTTTAATTTAAAATCAGACATTATAAAAAGCTGATCCCATAATTTATGCTGAAAATCCGGTACATCTCGCAAATGCGGATTCAAACTTCCCATAACCTGAATGATATATTTCGCAGCTTTGTTGCGTGTTTCATCATCTTCGATTGCAGTAGCCTGGTCAATCAGTTTTTGTAAATGACGACCGTATTCCGGAATAATCAAACGTTGTCTTTCAGAATTGTATTCTAAGTTAAAAACAACATCGTTTGCGACTTCTTTTTTATATTTTTCGATCATAAGTTATAATGAAACTATACCTTCAATTGTAGATACTTCTTTATATTTAGCAATCACCTCGTCTGAGCTGTGCATGGTAACATCTACAGAAACACTGGTAAATTTACCCGTTTTAGATTTTGTTGTTTTAATAACTGCCCCCATACTGTCAAAAGCTTTTTCAACACGCTCAACATTATCGGATACAGATGGCACAATGAATTTGTACAAGTATTCTGCTGGCCAAGTATTTGCGTTATCAAGCTCCACTTTTAATCTTTCGTAAAATTCGGCTGTATTTTTTTCTTTATCGTTCTCCATTCGTAATTAAAAATAAACGCAAATATACGCTTTTGATTTCAGATTTTAGATTTTAGATTTTAGATTTTTTTCATTGGAGAAACAGTAGATTTTTTACCACGAATTTTACGAATTTTCACTAATTATTTTACTGTAAAGCTCTTCATTAAATTTCACTAACTTTTGATTCATTTTTAAATTAAAATTTGTCGAAATTCGTGAAATTCGCTGCAAACCTTTATATTTGAAACACTTTGCTCCCAAAGCCTTGGGATCCCGACTTTTCGAGACTAAATCACATTATAATGAAAAAAATCCTTTTACTTTTTATAGCACTTACATTAAACAACATTCAGGCACAAGAAGTCAAAACCTTAACTTATTTCCAAAACGACACTTTAAAATTGGATTTAGATTTATATCTGCCAAAGAAAAAATCTAACGAAAAAATCCCCGTTATTATGTTTGCTTTTGGAGGCGGATTTTCCGGCGGAGAGCGTACAAGCGAAAAAGAGTTTGGAAAATTTATGGCCGAAAACGGCTATGCGATTGCCAGTATTTCGTACAGTTTATATATGAAAGGAAAAGATTTTGGCTGTAAAGGTACTTTAACCGAAAAAATAAAGGCCATTCAAATTGGCGTGAGCGATATGTGGCAGGCAACTGGATATTTAATAGAAAACGCTGCTAAATATAATTTAGATACTTCAAAAATCTTTATTTCCGGAATTAGCGCGGGTGCCGAAATTGGTTTTCATGCCTCATTTTGGGATTATAAACTCATGAATATGTATAAAAGCAATCTGCCTGAAAACTTTAAATATACTGGCTTCATTGGAGGTTCGGGAGCAATTCAGGATATTAATTTGATTACCAAAGAAAAAGCAGTTCCGATGTTATTAGCACATGGAAGCAATGACGATACGGTTCCGTACGCAGCAGGTTCGCATCGCTCCTGTCCGACAAATGCTTCGGGCTGGCTGATTTTGTTTGGGTCTTACGCCGTTTACAATCACATGCAGGATTTACATAAAGACATTGAACTCATTACTTTCTGCGGAGGCGGACATGAATTTTCCGGTTATCTTTTTCATGAAGGACAACAATATGTTCTCAATTTTGTAAATGATGTTTTGAAAGGAAAGAAATTCCAATCACATTTGATTGTGCCTTCTAAGAAAGGTGGAAGTTCTGGGAAATATTTGTTTTGTGAGTGATGTAAGAATATGAAAGTAGATTATAAAAATTTCGAAGTTGAAGTTCTTGATGATCCAAATTATACTTTGGCTTCAACAGATAATTTACGCAAATATCAAAAAGTTTTTTATGATGAAAAACATTCAGAGGACCGATTTGATTTTACCATCAAACATGCTATTATCATTAAAGAAAATGAAACCGAAATCTCAAGTGCTCTAATATGTGAATTTGGCGGCGCAACAGGAATATCTGATAATTCTTTTTTTATTGAAGACTATAAAATATGGATCCTTGTCTGCAATAAAATTTATTGTTTAGAAATACCTTCACTCAATTTAATTTGGCAGAAAGAATTAGATTCTTTTACAAATTTCCGAATGTATAAACTTGAAAACGATTTTATAATTCATGGAGAATTAGAAATATTTAGAATTACAAAAGAAGGAGACGTAATTTGGAGTTTTGGAGGCAGAGATATTTGGATAAATGCTCAAGGTAAAAATGAATTCGTTATAGAAAACAATACAATACGATTATTTGATTTTGAATCTAATGAATATGTTCTTGATTTTTATGGAAATGTAATAGAAGATAATCCAAGAACAGTACCAACAGAAATTAAAAAAAGGTGGTGGCAAATATTTAGCTAAAGCCAAAAGAATTACATCATCAAATTCCGTTGGTTAAAACCAACGGGGATTAAAAATTATGATTTGGTTCCCTCCAAGCTTTTGTAAAACCTTGTGTAACTTCAAACAAACATTCTCAAACTGGACTGAAGTCCAGCCCTGCAATATTTGGCGAGCCTATGGCTCTCTTTCAATTTAGTTCCTGAGGAACAATTCTATATTGTTGAGCTGGACTTCAATCCAGTTACCAAAATATTTAAAGAGCCCAAGACTCTTTTCACAGTTTAGTTCCAAAGAAACAATTCATATTCTAGAGCTGGACTTCAGTCCAATTTACAGCAAAAAATGCCAAATTTTTCGCTTCTGATAAATATTCTTTTTAATTATAAATAAGTTTAGGTAAATTTGCGCTTTATTTTTAGAATAGTGCAAAAACAAATCATAGTTCTCATTGGCGGTCCTGGTACAGGAAAATCTACGCTTATAAACGAATTAGTCGCTCGTGGCTATTGTTGTTACCCCGAAATTTCCAGAGAAGTTACACTCGAAGCTCAAAAAAGAGGCATCGAGCAATTGTTTCTGGAACAGCCTTTATTGTTTAGCGAAATGCTTTTGGAAGGACGCATTCAGCAATTTGAAAGTGCCAAAAATGAGCCTGATGAGATCGTTTTTATAGATCGCGGGATTCCTGACGTTGTAGCTTATATGGATTATATTGGCGATGAGTATCCAGAATCTTTTGTAAAAGCGTGTGAGGATTACAAATATTCTAAAACTTTTATTTTACCACCTTGGGAAGAGATTTATCAGAGCGATACGGAACGTTATGAAAATTTCGAACAAGCATTAACGATTCAGAAGCACTTAATTGAAACGTATAAAAAATACGGTTACGATTTAATTGAGGTTCCGAAAGATACGGTTGAAAACAGAATTCTTTATATCTTAGACAAAATTTAGCAGCCGGTTTTAAAGTTACAAACTAGAAACTGATTTCTACATTTTTAACTTTAAAACACAGGCCATGCAAAACGCACAGGAAATTCTTTTAAAATACTGGAAACATGAAAGTTTCCGACCGTTGCAAAAAGAAATTATTGATTCGGTTTTAGAAGGGCAAGATACTTTTGCACTGCTGCCAACCGGTGGCGGAAAATCGATTTGCTTTCAGGTTCCGGCCATGATGCAAGAGGGAATTTGCCTGGTTATTTCGCCATTGATTGCCCTGATGAAAGACCAGGTAGCGAATTTGCAAAAAAGAGAAATTAAAGCAATCGCCCTTACAGGCGGAATTCATACCGAAGAAATTATTGATCTCCTGGACAACTGTCAATTCGGAAACTACAAATTTCTTTATCTTTCCCCGGAACGTTTACAATCGGATTGGATTTTGGAACGAATCAAAAATCTTCCTATAAGTTTAATTGCTATTGATGAAGCGCACTGTGTTTCGCAATGGGGTCATGATTTTAGACCTGCTTATTTAAAAATCTCAGAACTTAAAAAATACTTTCCTAAAATTCCTTTTTTAGCTTTAACTGCAACTGCTACGCCAAGAGTTGTTGAAGATATTAAAACCGAATTGGGACTAAAAGACACTAAACTTTTTCAGCAGTCTTTCGAAAGAAAAAACATTGCATACATGGTTTTTGAAGTTGAAGATAAATTGTATCGCGTTGAACAGGTTTTGAAGAAAAATCCGCAGCCATCCATTATATATGTACGAAATAGGAAATCGTGCCTCAATATGTCAACTCAATTGCAATCGTTAGGATTTAGAGCAACGTATTATCACGGTGGACTTTCGACTCAGGAAAAAGACAAAAACATGCAATTATGGATGTCAGAGCAAGCGCAGGTTATTGTAGCCACAAATGCATTTGGAATGGGAATCGACAAGGATAATGTCAAAACGGTTATTCATACTCAACTGCCTGAAAATTTAGAAAATTATTATCAGGAATCAGGAAGAGCGGGCCGAAATGGCGAGAAAGCTTTTTCGGTTTTACTATTCAATAACTCTGATGCAACTCAAACAGAGCAACAGTTTATAAATGTTCTGCCAGATAAGAAGTTTTTAAAAACGATGTTCATTAAGCTTTGCAATTATTTCCAAATTGCTTATGGCGAAGGTTTAGACGATTCGTATTCTTTTAAAATGAATCATTTTTGCAATAAATATGACTTCCCTACTTTGAAAACCTATAATGCTTTGCAGTTTTTAAATCAGCAGGGAATTATAACGATGTCTCAGGAATTTTCTGAAAAAGTTACGATGCAGTTTTTAATTGAGTCAAAAGAAACCATTCGGTACATGAGTCTGAATCCGAATGACGAAGAAATTATCTTGGCAATTTTAAGAACGTATCCGGGCGTTCATGAAATGAAGACACCAATTAATCTCGGCTTGATTGCAAAAAAATCAAATCATACTGAAGAACAGATTACTACACTTTTAGAAAAACTGAAAGAGAAAGATATCATTGAATATAAATCTAAAAACAACGACGCAACTATTTTATTTAATGAAGTTCGTGAAGATGAACTAACAATAAACCGGGTTTCAAAATATCTGGAAAAACAAAACAAATTGAAACGCGATCAGCTTTCGTCTGTACTTTATTACATAAAGGAAGACAAAACCTGCAAGAATAGATTAGTTTTAGATTATTTTGGTGAAGAAACAAAAGCAAATTGCGGCGTTTGTTCGTATTGCATTACTCAAAAAGGAAAAATTACAGAAGCCGATTCTATTGCTGATAAAATTCTTCACTTATTAAAAGCAACTGCATTAACTTCGCGAGAAATTCAGAATCAGATAAAATTAGATGCAAAAGATGTTCTTTTGGTGCTGCAGGAATTACTGGAAAATAATCACATCGTTATATTGGCGAATAACAAATACACTTTAAAATCATAATGGAAAAATTACGAATTATTTTTATGGGAACTCCAGAATTTGCTGTCGGCATTTTGGACACCATCATTAAAAACAATTACGAGGTTGTGGGCGTTATAACAGCAGCGGATAAACCTGCAGGGCGCGGACAAAAAATAAAATATTCAGCTGTTAAGGAATATGCTTTAGCAAATAATCTTACTTTACTGCAGCCAGTTAATTTAAAAGAGGAAAGTTTTTTGTCAGAATTAAAAGCCCTGAACGCCAACCTGCAAATTGTAGTAGCTTTTAGAATGCTTCCAAAAGTAGTTTGGGAAATGCCAAGTTTAGGAACTTTTAATCTTCATGCTTCTTTGTTGCCAAATTATCGCGGTGCAGCCCCAATTAACTGGGCTATTATTAATGGCGAGACCAAAACCGGAGTTACTACATTCTTTATTGATGATAAAATTGATACCGGAGCAATGATTTTAAATTCGGAAATTGCGATTGAACCCACAGAAAATGCCGGACAATTGCACGACCGATTAATGAGTTTAGGAAGTTCAACTGTAATTAATACTTTAAAAGTTATTGAAAACGGAAATGTTACCACGACTATTCAGGAAGACAATGAAGAAATCAAAACGGCATACAAACTAAATAAAGAGAATTGCAAAATTGACTGGACAAAATCTGGAGATGAAATAAATAATTTAATTCGAGGCTTAAGTCCTTATCCTGCAGCATGGTGTTTTTTAAAGGATAAAAATGAAGAATTAAACATTAAAATATATGAAGCAAAACTGATTGAAGAAGCCCATTCGTATGAAACCGGAAAATTAGTGAGCAGTAAAAAAGAAATCAAGATTGCAATAAAAAATGGTTTCATTCAGTTATTAAGTCTACAATTACCAGGAAAGAAGAGAATGCAAGTGGCAGAATTGCTAAATGGTATAACTTTTTCTGATGAAGCAAAGGTCTATTAACGTCAGTAAAACAGGGGTTTGTACCTGTTTTTGATCGACAAACAACCTTCTTTATGAACAAAAAAAGCAAGTTATCAACAATTATTGCTAAAATTAAAGAAAACACTTGCACGCAACGGATTTCCTACTAAATTTGTGTATTAACAATTTTTTTTAACCAACAATTAATAACTAATTATTATGAACAAATCAGAATTAATCGATGCTATCGCTGCTGATGCAGGAATTACAAAAGCTGCGGCAAAATTAGCTTTAGAGTCATTTTTAGGAAATGTAGGAACTACTTTGAAAAAAGGCGGAAGAATTTCATTAGTAGGTTTCGGATCTTGGTCAGTATCTGCGAGAGCTGCTAGAGACGGTAGAAATCCTCAAACAGGAAAAACCATCAAAATTGCTGCAAAAAATGTAGTGAAATTCAAAGCTGGAGCTGAATTAGAAGGTGCAGTGAACTAAGTAAGAAAGTTCTCTAAACTAAATAATATAATTAAAACCCTCCTTATGGAGGGTTTTTTTATGCGGTTTAACGATTTTTTTTGTGATTTTAAAAATTTTATGATTAAATTTAATAAAAATTGTAGCCGTATGATTTCAGAAAAATTAAAAAAAGGACACCTGCTTATTGCCGAGCCTTCAATAATTGGAGATTTATCTTTTAACAGATCGGTAATTTTATTAGCAGACCATAATAAAGAAGGATCAATAGGTTTTATCATTAATAAGCCATTAAAATACACTATTAATGATTTAATACCGGAGATTGATGCAAACTTCAAAATATATAACGGAGGCCCAGTTGAACAAGACAATCTGTACTTCATTCATAATATTCCAGATTTAATCCCGAATAGTGTCGAGATTTCTAACGGAATTTATTGGGGAGGAGATTTTGAATCAACCAAAGACTTAATTAACGACGGATCGATCAATAAGAACAATATTCGTTTTTTCTTAGGCTACACTGGTTGGGATGAAAATCAGCTTGAAAATGAAATGCAAGGCAACTCCTGGATTATTGCTGATAATAATTACAAAAATAAAATTATTGGTAAATCGACCACTCACTTTTGGAAAGAACAGATTATTGAGCTTGGCGGAGACTATCTAATTTGGTCAAATGCACCAGAAAATCCATATCTGAATTAATTTTCAGAGATGGATTCATTTAGTTTTTGCACTAATAAATGAGCCAGATTTGTTGTAAACTCTTTTTTTCGATATTTAGTTATCGGTTGTATTCCCATGATTACATTTGTCAAGAATAATTCGTCCGCTTTTTGAAGATCAAACGGCGATATTATTTCTTCTGCTACTTCTATGCCTTCTACTTTTTTAGCTAAGGCTAAAATCTGCTTGCGCATAATTCCATTTAAACATCCTTCTGAGATTGGCGGAGTAATTAGTTTTTTGCCTGTAACCATAAACAAATTCCCCTGAAGACCTTCTATTACATTTTTTGTATCATTTACTAAAAGACAATTCGCAAGTCCATTTTCGTGAGCAAAAATACTTCCGGTAACATTTATCATCTTATTAGTCGTTTTAATCGACGATAAGAGTTGTTTTGCCACGTAGAAGTCTTTATACAAATCCACTTCGTATTGAGCTGTATTTAAGATATATGAGGTGCTTTCAAGAGCCGCTGCATGAATTAAAAATGAAATCTCGTTTGTTTTTGGAAGATACAAACCTCCATCATTTCTAAAAACTGTAATTCGGGCTCTTGCCGATACAGAAATTCCTTTTTGCTGTACAAGAGTTAAAATCTGTTCTTCAAAATATTCCATTGTAAAATCCATTGGAATTTCCATTCTCACAACACGCATAGATGCCATCAGCCTGAAATAATGATCCTCCAGAAACAAAATTTTATCATTGATTATTTTAACTGTTTCAAAAACACCGTCTCCATATAAAAAAGCACGATTTTGAGTTAATAAATTTTCTTCCTGTACAATGTTTCCGCTAAAATTGATCATAAAAAAACCCTGAATTTTGTTCAGGGCAAATATAAGGCATAAAATAGACTTTTACTAAACAGATCCTATAAGATGTTTCAGGTCTGAGATTTGATTCTCCCACAATTGTTTAGCTTCTCCAATTTCTTCTTTTTCAGCAAAATCAACTACCATTAAAGACACATCTTTGGTTAATTCGTCAACCAAAATGTGCAGTTCAAAAAAGTATTCAGTATCCTTACTACTTTCATCAACCCATTTAAACTTTACTTTTTCGCCTGTTTTTTTAGAAGCAAGACGTGCTTTTTCCTGCGAATCATTCCAGATGAAAGTAAAAAATTCACCTCTTGAGTTAACATTGTCAGCAAACCATTCTGATAAACCTGACGGCGTTGATATATATTGATACAATAATTGCGGCGAAGAATTGATCGGAAACTCGATTTCGTAACGTATTTTTGAATCCATGTGCTACTTTTAATTTTTTCGAAATATAAGAATATATGTTCAAAAACAATACGTTTTTAAAAATATTTTTTTTTCTTCAATTTATACTTGTATGCTTTAATATTATTTCTATCTTTGCACCCGCAATCAGGAATTCATGATAGCAGTCCAGGCGAGGTAGCTCAGTTGGTTAGAGCGCAGGATTCATAACCCTGAGGTCACGGGTTCAACTCCCGTCCTCGCTACCAGGTAAAAAAAACATCACTTTCTAAAAGTGGTGTTTTTTTATTTAAAATGCTTTGTAATTATACTAAATTTGCATTTCAAATTTCATATAACTACTTTTAAAACAACATTTTACTAACTGCAATTTTTAAGCAATAATGGATATAGTTAAATTTAAAATTACATCAAAAACGATAAAAGTAGAAGTACGTAATTCTAATAATTATGTTTTTAATTTTAATACTGCCTTAGATATTGCAAAAGAAGATAAAGATGTTTTATTAAAACTATATCATGCATTAGATCTTCTTTTTAAGAAAGAAAATACTGGCGAAGTAAAAAACTACATTTCGCCTAACCAAACCAATATACTCGATCAAATTTCTGATATTGACAATTTAGAACAAGAAAAATAGATCCGTTCCTTATAAAAACAAAACCCCTTAAACGAAATGTTTAAGGGGTTTTGTTTTTCAGTTATATCTAATCAAATCGATCTTTGTATTTTTTAAATAAAGTATTCATTACTAACAGCACTACTCCTACTCCTAATAAAACTAATGCACGAATTAGGAAATCAGCATTTGATAAATCGAAAAACATTAATCGGATGACGCAGACACCAACTAAGGAAAGCGAAACGTAACGAAAGTATTTTTCTTTTAGAATAATTCCTAAAATTAACAACCCTAATGATTCTAAGATCCAGAAGAAGGTTAAAATTCCTTTATCAAACGAAAGAAATAAAAACAGTCCGATACTAAAAGTGGCCGGATAGATAATAATACTGTTTCTAAACTTGAAGTCTTCGATGTATTTGTAAATAATAAAAATATACAATGCCAATAAGGCAAATATGATTAGATAAACGAATTCAAATTTAGATTGGTAATAATTGAAACTTACAAATGCCAAATGAAAATTAGCCAGCAGATAATACACAATGCTGATTTCTTTTTTGTTTCCAATTTTTTTATAATACAGCAATATATTTACAATGGCCGTTGAAGCCCAAAATACCGGAAGCCATTTGTGTTCTAATTGCGAAAACATAATAATAGAAAGCCAAATGTTTATCCCAATTTGATAATCGATCTGCAATGATTTTATAAACTCTTTTTTCTGAATCAGGAAAACTAAACCAATCAGCAAAACAATAGCGGAAAGTTGTAAAATCCAGTCTAAAAAAGTAAAATCATTCAGTACTCTGATACTGTAAAAAACAGAAGTCAGAATAGATAAAAGGCCAATAACCAAAACGGATTCTGATGGTAAATCTATCTTCTTATACAAAACTAAACCAAAATTAAGGATTGCCAGCAGCATAAATATTACCGGTAAATAAGTTATTTCTACCTGAATAAATAACAAAATGATTATCCATAAATTTTGAACAATTGGTAAAATGCCACTAAACATTTTTCCTTCTTCTTTTGGGCTTTTTATTTGCAGGCAACTATAACCTACAGATAATAAAACACTTATTGTTTGTGTAATATAAAGTATGTTTTTACTAACGTTATCGGTTTCAAAAACGGCTAAATAAATACTTAAAAGCACTGAACTTATCAAAAGCACAAAAGAGTAAATATTATAGCGTTTCATTTTTTCTACTTTTTGAAAAATCCAAAAAGTGATCAACGCTAAACTTCCTAAATACACCGGAATATAATCTATTTGAATACAAGAAAACCCAAAAACCAGTGCATTAAAAAGAATAAATTCAGAATTCAGGGTATTAAAATTTGCCCAGACTGAAACTACCTCATTTGATTTGTTTCTGATTTTATCAGCAAATAAAATATAGGTTTCGATAATAGAAAGTCCAACAGCAATTAATCCAATTTCGGTATTATTTAAAAATTGGGTATTGTATAAAAACACAAAGCTTCCGAATATTGAAAAAGCAAGACAAAAAAGATACAACAGCACTTGGTTGTCTGTAAAAAGAGTTTTTCGTTTAAACTGAACCCACAGAAATTCGTGATTTAGTAAAGCAATACCAAACCATCCAAAAATGTGAACAACATTATAACCGACTGCATATTTATATAAAAGGGAAACCAACAAAGCATTTACACCAATGATTCCAATGGTTTTAATAATACTTTCATCCGTATAAAATACTTTTACAAACCAGTTAGATGTTATTACAGAAACAATTCCTAAAGCGTAAAGAACATCTAAATTAGATTTTGGTTCTGTGAGCATCATTATTAATCCGGTAACAATGGATATGTTTAAAAAGATGAATCTTCCTAAATCGAACGTATTGGTTTTGAATTTGAATCGTAAAAAACACCATACTAAAGCCAGAAATAAAAGCGGATAATAAAACGAAATCTCGATAGTATGATACCAGCTTATAAAAAAGAATATCGAGAACAGAATTGAGAAAATTCCGTTTAAGCTCAAATCTTTCTTAATTATAAAAGAATCAATTTCTAAAAACTCTTTTTTAACAGCGCAGAAAACAGGAACGATCAGCGTTATCAAAGTCATAACAATTAACGTCGCAAAAGTATTTGTAATAGTAACTTCCTGGAAAGACGGATTCGTATTCAAAAGAAAGAAGCCTAAAACAAACAACCCTAAAACATGATTAATGCCTAAAAATATTTTATGCAATAAAATTTCCCTGCTTTTATAGACAATAAATAAACAAGTAATCACTAAAAAGTATAATCCGCAGGCAATAACATCAAACCCTACTTTCCAATCGTTAAGCATAATAATACTCAATGCAAAAAGTATAAACGAAACCATTCCGTCTAAATGATAGAGCCAAAAAATCTTTTTCTTTCTGGCAAAAAGAGCGGCAAAAAGGCAAAGAATCCCTGCTGTAAACAGAACGAATATTTTGATTTTGCTTCCTGTTGAATGCAAAATCAATCCTAAAGCAAATAAAATCCAGTTTGTAAGATGCGTGATAAAAGCAATTCGGTCAAAACGAGTATTCGTATAAATGCTTCGGTACTGCATATACATACAGCTTACTGAAACCAAAATAATTCCTAATATGGCAAAAATATTTTGAGACGGACTTAAGCTATGTGTTCCTTGCGTAAACCAAATATCGAATATGATAAAGGCCGAAATAACAATTAATAAATGATATTCCCATTTTTCTTTATATGATAAAACAATTCCCGCCGCTGCGGTTAATGAGGCCAGCAAAAATGTGATTAAGAACTTTTCAGGAATTACACATAAAATCAAAATACTTAAAATCACATGGAGCGATAAAAAAGTTTGCTGCCTTATAATATATCCTACATATAAATTGATCCCAATTCCAATTCCAATGAGCGAATAGGCAAGCGGGATATTCTCTATAAAGGTTAGCGCGGGAATTTGCGACGCGCCAAAACACCCAAACAAAAACAAACTTGCTCCGGCACTGCGAAGCCAAAGTCCTGTTTTAAACCATTTTTCTTTTGTTTTCAAAAAGTAATAAGAACCCACTAAAACTCCTGCATAAAGCCAAAGAATTAAAATCCTGAACATTGGCGAAACCTTTAAAGCCGTATAAATGCTTAAATAGCCTATTCCTAAAACCATTATGGCCGTTCCTAAAATTCCAGTCCAATTTTCGGCAAACTGATGTTCTAGTTTTTTTATAAAAATTGAAAAAGCACTTTCTACATAAATCTCCTCTTCATAATGCTGTGGTTCTGTTTGTGTTTCAAATTCAGGAATTGGCTGCAATTCTATATTTACTGCCGCTTCTGGAGTTTCAGTTACCTCAACAATTCTGTTTGTATCATATACATGAATTACAGGAGATTCTAAAACAGGTTCTGCTTCAGATTCTTCAACAATAACTTCTTTTTCATTTTGAAGAGCATCATCAAAAACAGCAATTGGATCAGGAATAACCGGAGGTGAGACTTCTATTATTGGATCAGGAATTATTTCCGGTTCTTCGATTTTAGTTATTAATCCTGCAACAGAATAATTAGATTGTGTGATTTGCATTTTAATCTCCTCGATTTCTCTTTTTAAAGAATTATAATCTCCTTTTATTTTTTGATAAAGAGAATCTAAAGATTCGTTTTCCTTTTTTAATTTGGAAAAA
The DNA here is from genome assembly GCF_024171645.1 of Flavobacterium sp. HSC-32F16. GTDB lineage: Bacteria > Bacteroidota > Bacteroidia > Flavobacteriales > Flavobacteriaceae > Flavobacterium. The sequence continues at coordinate 121,989 of NZ_JALKAC010000011.1, forward strand.
TTATTAAACAAAACAATAACACAAACAATTAATACAATAAGAATAGAGTTCTCCATAGTTTAAATTTTCAGTCGGCAAATGTAAGATTTTTACATTTATTTTAACTTTCTTAAATTGGTTTCTAAAGTAGAATAGATTTTTGAATTTAGGACGTAAAATCCTAAATAATTCTGAAATAAAATCTTTCTTAAAAACTTTGCTGATTATCAAAACAGAAAACATCACTTTTACTGTAACATTTTTAAAGAAGAGCGTCAAACTTTAAAATTAAATTACGGTTCTTTGTAACTTATTACAATGACAATTTTAGATTCGTCATTTTCTAAATTACAATAATATTGAACTCCTTGAGTTTTGACTAGATATAACTAGTCGCGATATTTTCGTTATGGACAATAAAAAGTTAATACTAAGTTTAAAAAAAGGGAATGAAGCAGCCTTCAAAGAGGTTTATTTCAATTACTATGATAAACTGGTAAATATTGCCCAGCGATTTAATCTCACTGTACTTACACCCGAAGACTTTGTTCAGGAAAGTCTTTTAAGATTGTATAATAAAAGAGAACTTCTTAACGAAGAGGTTTTATTTGACAAGCAATTGTATACCATCTGCAAGAACATCATTATTAATCACGTTAACAGAGAAAACAAAATAGTGCAGCTTGATGCTTTTCAAACTGATATTATAGAAGAAGAAACTGATTTGGGTGTTTTTGAGGATAGAAAAGAAAAATTATACAATTTTATCAATCAGCTTCCTGAGCAGCAGCAAAAAATATTTACTTTACATAAACTGGAAAACCTTAGCTATAAGGAGATTGCCGAAATTACAGATCTTTCTGAAAAGACTATCGCCAATCATATTTATCTCGCCAGTAAATTTATTCGAAAAAAAATCGAAAACCATTAGGAACTTTTTTGTTCTCGTTTGTTATATATAAAAACAAGAACAAAAAATGCATATTGAGGCTTATAAAACAAATGTTAGAACAAAAAAGGATGCAAGCTTACTTGTGGTTCTTTTACAGTTCGTAATTTCTGACTGTATTATAAATTTTGATTTCAAAAATCGCGAAAGAATACTTAGAATCGAAACCAATAGAGAAATCAAAGATGTGGTTTATGGTGTTTTTAATAAACAAGGCTTTTATTGTAAAAAACTTTAACACCGAAGGGTCATGGATAAAGAAAAATTAGATGAAGAGTTTGAAAACTTGTGGAACGAAACTCCGGCTTCACATTTAGATGAAATAAAAGAAGCTTCGTGGGAAAAATTCCATTCCAAAACTTTTATTCCAAAGAAAAAGAAATTTAAACCCTGGCGTTATTATGCAGCGGCTTCAGTTTTACTTTTTGTTCTTATTGGAACAGGGATTTATTTCAACAGAGAACCTATAAATCAAACAATTGTAATTACTGAAAATGTAATCGAAAATACGACTTCAAAAATAAAACAGGTCGTATTGCCCGATAATTCAAAAGTAGAATTAAGTCCAAATTCTAAAATTTCTTATGGAAATAATTTTGCCCTAAACAGAAAAATCGAGGTTGAAGGTGAAGCTTATTTTCAGGTTAAAAAAGACAAACAGCATCCTTTTCAGGTTTTTTGTAATGAAACGACCACTACAGTATTAGGAACTTCTTTTACCGTAAAAGAGTTTGAAGAAAAAGAAGTAACTGTTGAACTTTTTGAAGGAAGCGTTCAGATGAATGTAAAAGGTCAGGATCAAAAATGGATTTTAAAACCGGGACAAAAATTTACTTATGGAAATCAAACGGCTTCTGTATCTGAATTTAGCCGATTTATAGATTTTGACAATGAAAAACTAAGCATTATCAGCACTTATATTGAAGAAAATTACGGTTATAAAGTCGTAATTCCTGAGGATTATAAAGACCAGAAAATTACCCTTAGAATAAACAAAAAAGAAGATTTAAAAATAATTGTACAATTAATATCAGAAATGTATAACCTAAATTTTGAAATAAATGAAAATCTAAAACAGATTACTTTTCTATAGGAAAAGAAAAAAGGATGCAAGCCGCGAAACTACACATCCTCCTTATAATCAGAATAACACGAAGTTATTCCATATAATAATAATTCAAAAATACAAAATTTCATGAAGCATATAATTTCAGCATGCTTTTTTTTATTCAGTTTATGTATGTCCGCTCAGAACGTTACGGTAACTGTAGATCAAAATGTAACCTTAAAAGAATTCTTTAAACAAATTGAAAATCAGTCGGACTTTAAATTTGCCTTTACAGATCAAATTGATACCAATCAAAAGTATTTCACGAAAAAAAGCACTTATAAGCAAATCGAAATCGAGAAATTGATCTCTGAATTAAACAAAAGTACTTCTATACAGTTTTCTATTGTAGGCAATAACATTTTTGTGAAACAAAAATCTCAATCTCCCCGACCAGCCAAAAAAAAAAGCAGACTGACAGGACAAATTCTCGATGATACTAAACAGCCCGTTATTGGCGCCAATGTTTATATTAAAGAATTGGAAGCTGGCGCTATAACGGATGTAAACGGAAAATACAGCATTGAGGCTCCAAATGGTAATTATACGGTTTCGGTAAGTTATGTTGGTTTTAAAAATCACGAAAAAAACATAACCATTTCTGATGACACAAGAATCAATTTCAATATGGATTCAGATAGCCAGGAATTAGAACAGGTTATTGTAACCGGTAATAAAGCTATTGATATCAAAACTACTCAAATGAGTGTAAACCGACTATCGATGCAGGAAATAAAAAGAATTCCTGTTGCAATGGGCGAGCCAGATCCTTTAAAATCGATATTGACTTTACCAGGAGTTACTAATGCCGGAGAAGCTTCATCTGGTTTTAACGTGCGAGGTGGTGCTGCCGATCAGAATTTAATTCTTTTAGATGGCGCTCCGGTTTATAACGACTCTCACATGTTTGGTTTTTTCTCTGTTTTTAATGCCGATATGATCAATGGTTTGGATTTATATAAAGGCGGTATTCCATCTAAATTTGGAGGGCGTGTTTCTTCTGTTTTAGATGTTACACAGCAAACAGGAGATTTTGAGAATTATAAAGTAAACGGGGGAATTGGTGTAATTTCAAGCCGTCTTTTGGTTCAGGGACCTATACAAAAAGAAAAAGGATCTTTTATAGTATCAGGTCGTACTTCGTATGCCCATTTATTTTTAAAACTGGCAGACAATCAAAACTCGGCTATGTTTTATGATTTTAATGCTAAATTAAATTACCGTTTTAATGCCAATAATACATTAAGTTTTTCTGGTTATTTAGGAAATGATGTATTCGACATTAACGATCGTTTTTCTAGTAAATACGGAAACACAATGGGAATTTTAAGCTGGAAACATAAATTTTCTGATCATTTAAATCATAATCTTTCTGTTTTTTACAGTGATTATAAATTTAATCTGGGACTTTCAACAGAAAATTTCGAATGGGACAGCAACATCCAAAATTACGGTCTTAAATACGGCTGGAATTATCAAAAATCAGAAAAATTCAAAATCAATTACGGAATTGATGGTTTATATTATAATTTCAATCCTGGTACTGTACAGCCAACAAGTTCAGAATCTCAATTCAATTTTAAGCAGCTTGATAAAAAATATGCTCTAGAAGCTTCGGCATATCTTGATTTTGAAAATCAAATTACAGAGAAACTAAATTTCCGTTACGGACTTCGTTACAGCACGTTTTATCGTTTAGGTTCGGAAACAATCAGTACTTACGAAAATGGTCAGGCTGTTGTATACAATCCGTTATATAAAATTTACGAAGAAGGAACTCCAACAGGAACAATCTCTTACGGAAAAGGAAAGAAAATCAGCAATTTTGATAATTTAGAACCAAGAGCTGCGCTTTCGTATGCTTTTAATGACAATACATCGGTAAAAGCGAGTTACAACAGAATGGCACAGTACATTCATATTTTATCAAATACCCAATCTCCGCTTCCAATGAGTATCTGGACACCAAGCGGACCCTTTACCAAACCTCAGCTTTTGGATCAATATGCAATTGGTTATTTTAAAAACTTAAAAGACAACGATTATTCTTTTGAAGGAGAGTTGTTTTACAAAAACGTTCAAAACCGTATCGATTACATAGACGGAGCAGATATATTGGCAAACAATAATATCGAACAAGTTATTCTAAACGGTAAAGCCAGATCGTATGGTATGGAAGTATTATTTAGAAAAAATACCGGAATTTTCACAGGATGGGTTTCCTATACCTTATCCAGAGCAGAACAAAAAACACCGGGAAGAAATGCCGATGAACCAGGAATTGCAAATGGCGACTGGTATTTATCAGGGTATGATAAAATGCACAATTTAAGCATTGTGGGAAGTTATGAATTTAGTCCAAAATGGTCTTTTAATGGAAATTTCACGCTGCAGTCAGGACAGCCTGTAACGTATGCCAATGGGTATTATGAATTTGGAAAACTTCATGTGCCTAATTATTCTTTGAGAAACGAAAACAGACTGCCGCTTTTCCATCACCTTGATGTGTCGGCGACTTATACGCCAAAACCAGACAAAAAGAAAGGATGGCAGAGCTATTGGGTTTTCAGCATTTACAATATTTACAACCGAAAAAATGCAGCTTCTATGAGTTTTACAACAAATGAAGATACGGGTGCAAATGAAACAAGAAGGTTATCAATCTTCGGAATTGTACCTGGAGTTTCTTATAATTTTAAATTTTAATGCTATGAATAAATTAAAAAAATATACCATAATGAACAAAACACTGGCATTAATGAGTCTTCTTTTCGTTGTATTTTTTACTTCGTGTGAAGATGTTGTAAATCTTGATTTAGAAACCGGAGAAACAAGATTAGTAATCGATGCTGAAATCGTTTGGAAAAAAGGAACCAGCGGTAACGAACAAGTAATAAAAATAAGTAAAACGGCCTCTTATTACAGCGGTACAACACCAAAAGTTTCAGGTGCTCAGGTAAGGGTTGAAAACACCAATGGAGATGTTTTTACTTTTAATGAATCTGAACCTGGCGTTTATGTATGCACTAATTTTGTACCTGTAATCGACATGGATTATAAATTATTTGTTGAAGCCGAAGGAAAAAGTTTTACCGCTTCAGAAAAACTAACTTCTGTAACTCCAATAACCAAAGTAGAGCAAAAAATGGTTCCTGATTTTGGAGGAGAAGATGTAATTGAAGTTACTTTTTATTACACCGATCCTGCAGATCAGGTTAATTTTTATTTAACCGATTATGAAAGTGAATTTCTAATATATCCGGATTATGAATTAACGAATGATGAATTTTATAACGGAAACGAAATAAGCACTCGTTATTCTGATGAAGATATGAAACCCGGAAACACTTTAAAAATTCTGCACAGAGGTGTTTCTAAAAACTTCTATAATTACATGAAATTGATTTTAGAAGCTTCAAGTTCAAACCCATTCCTTGTCCCTCCGGGAAACATTAGAGGAAACATTGTAAATACAAGTGATACCAATAATTTTGCATTAGGTTATTTTAGACTTTGCGAAGCAGATGGTGTTGATTATGTGGTACAATAAAAACCCATTTTCATAAAAAAGACAAATCCCTTAAATATCGCATTTAAGGGATTTGTCTTTTTTAAAATCATTTTCTTTTTTTATCTCGTAAATGATTAGTTTTATTCCAACACAAAATAACACGAAGAATGATTTCACTAAATATGGTTTGGCCGGCAATTTATGTTTATGACGAAATTTGGCGTTTTTGGTTTTTAGTATTTGTAACTATCATAATCGAGACTTTTACCATTATGGCAATGCTAAAATACTCTCTTCAAAAATCACTCATAGCTTCAATCGTCGGAAATTTGGTTTCAGGACTTATTGGAACATTTGTAATGATGTGGGCAATGCTTTTTTGGCACTTAATTGCAGACAATTTTGTTCCTCATGCCACTTTTGATATTATTAATTGGGTGGCAACATACGTTTTAATGTGTCTGGGAAGTGTATTGATTGAGACCTTTACGATTAAACTTATCTTCAAAGAAACCATTAAGAAACTCTTCATTCCTTTATTAATTGGAAATCTGCTCACTTATGGTTTTATAGCGTATTCTATGATGACCAGTTCTGATAAAGATGAAAACATAAAAAGAACAGAATACATTTTTTATTCTCCAACGCCAAATAACTTTATACTTCTAGACAGCACGAAACTCCAAATAGTAACAGCAAAAACAGAGGTTTTATATGATGAAAAAGACAGTGTGCTCAACACAACTTATCCGCTAAAAATACATTTTAAAAAAGAAAAACCTGATAATTTTCAATTTGAATTAAGGCTTTCTGGAGAAGAAGATGCGGGAGGTATAGAAGTTGACAAAAAAATTATTCAATTAGATAAATTATCGGATACTGTAAATATAGTCCTGGAACAAAAAAATCCCGATCCTAATAAAGGCTGGACCGCTCCTATTATTACAGACACAATTAAGTTTGTAAAGAGTCAGGTAAAGCAAAAATAGTCTTATATTGCGACGCTTAAATTCTTTTGGAATAACTTGTTATTCCAAATACTTAATTAAAAATACCATGTCAATAACAACAGAAGCAGAATTAACCGGAATGAAAAAAGCAAGCGAAGCGGTAGCTTATGCTTTAAAAGAAATGAGAAATTTTGCAAAACCCGGCATATCGACAAAAGAACTGGATGAATATGGCGGAAAAATACTAAACGACTTAGGTGCAAAATCAGCACCGTATGTAACATATGGTTTTCCGGGCTGGACGTGCATCAGCGTAAATAAAGAATTTTGCCACGGCATACCTTCAGAAAAAAGAATTTTAAAAGAAGGTGATTTAATTAATATTGATGTTTCGGCAGAATTAAATGGTTTCTTTTCAGATAATGGAGGTTCGTTTGTAATTGGTGAAGATGTAAACCAGCATCAAAAATTAATTCAGGCTTCAAAAGAAATTCTGTATAAAGCCATTTACAATATAAAAGGAGGCGTTCGTATTTCTGATATTGGTTTTATAATGGAAACCGAAGCCAAAAAGAGAGGCTATAAAGTGATCAAAAATTTAACAGGCCACGGAATTGGAAGAGGTTTACACGAAGAACCACACGAAATAGCCAATTACAGAGACCGTTTTAACCTGACAAGATTTAAGAAAAACTCAGTAGTTGCCATAGAAACCTTTATTTCTACAACTTCTACAATTGCCGAAACTTTACAAGATGGCTGGACAATGGTTGGAAACAGAGGCGGTTTTATGGCCCAGCATGAACATACAATTGTCGTGACAGAAGGAAAACCAATTATATTGACAGAAATGAACGGAATCTGGAATTAAAAAGTCAATATAAGATATACAATTATAAAAACCCTTAAACAATATTGTTTAAGGGTTTTTGTTTATAAATAAAAAACTAATAATCAACAAATTAAATTAACTTGTTTTTTAAACTTTTGATCAAAAATATTTTAAGAAATAAAACACACAAAAAGAATTTAATAAAGATTTAAGTTTTTTTTATTTAACAAAATCATTAACTTGTTATTGAAATAGAGATTAAAAGGATAAAATCTCTTGTTTCAAGCAGGTATTTTCTAAATAAATAACACCTGTAAAAGTAATTTCAAAAAACACATACAATTTCTTATTGTACTTAAAAAGTAAAACTATGCGAGTATCTGTCACACGTAAAAACATCAAATTTACCCCCGATTCCAGAAGAGTTGTTGCCCGATATTTTATGAATGGCGAAGAGCGGACACAGCAAATGGTTTTACGTATCATGATTCTCGACGAGAAACAGGTTTTAGAAACCTTAGAACAAACGCTTCGTGAATTTGCCAGACGCCATAGAAATATCTCAGCCATTTTTTTTAGACATTGTGAAAGAATAAAACCCGTGATTGAAGCCATGCAGATTGATTACGAAGGTATGTCTCTTAATCGAAAAATGCTTATTGGCTCTTATTGCACAATGGAATATGCCATAGAATCTGCCGCGATTTTTAATCCTTCAATTGTAGAAGATTTTGATCAGTCGGGTTTAGAAGCCGGAGAAAAACGCGTTATCATTTCATTTCGTGCAACGGGTGAAGGTCACATCTCCTCTATTGTTTTTAGAAGGGGAATTCTGGACAGAGATAATAACCTTCAGATAATGAAAATTGGCCATCATATTGATAAGGCCGAAATTGAACATAAAACCTTATTCAACAAAGAACGCTTTTTAACAAAGCTGATCGAAATGCATACGCAGGACAAATATATTGCCCAGATTATGCAGGACCTTCCGGAAGAATTTGAATTTGCAATTTTAAAAAACACCTTAAATACCGCTTTAAGAGATCCATCTATTCGTCAGGAAAGAAGAACCGCTCTCGAAGAAATACTCTGGCTTGCCAATTCATTTTATGATTTACAATTTAAACACGATTCTGATATCACAGAACGTGTAATTTTCCCAATATCCGATTCAGAAAGCCGCGGAATAGAAGATGCCCGTTTTGTCCGTTTTATAGACGACGATGATTCTGTTCGCGTTATGGCAACTTATACAGCTTATAACGGCCATGCGATTTTACCCAAATTAATTTCTACCGAAGATTTCTATTCTTTTAGAGTAATGCCTTTGCACGGAGAAGGTGCCCAAAATAAAAATCTGGCTTTGTTTCCAAGAAAAATAAAAGGAAAATATGCTATGCTTGCGCGTATTGACGGCGTTAACAATTACATTATGTATTCTGACCGCGTAACGCAATGGAATACTCCTGTTTTATTGCAGGAACCTCGTTACACTTGGGAATTTACACAAATAGGGAATTGCGGTTCTCCACTTTGGACGGAAGAAGGATGGCTTGTAATTACGCACGGAGTTGGGACTATGAGACGCTATTGCATTGGCGCTTCTTTATTTGATCTTGATGATCCTTCAAAAGAAATTGGAAGGTTAAAAGAGCCTTTGCTTTCTCCTCTTGAAGATGAACGTGAAGGTTATGTTCCAAATGTTGTCTATTCCTGCGGTGCTATTATTCACAACAAAAGTCTTATTTTACCGTATGCCGTTTCTGATTATTCTTCGACTTATGGCGTGGTAGATTTAGCGGAATTGCTGGATACTTTGAAAAAGAGTAAATAATACTAAGAATGTATAAAATTATCTTATGCGAAAAAGCTACAGGTATTATTCTGGAGCTTGATGGAAAAACAAGATATTCATATGATGGTGTAAATGATTTTCCTCCAACGTTTTTTGCTTCTCTTAAAGAGGTAGAAGATAAGGCAGAAACTTTACTAAAAGAGAATAATACTATTGAGATTCAAATTTGTAATGCTGATGGATCTCGTGTAAAATAATAACTTAAAAACTGTTTTTTATTTTTTTTTAAACTTTAATCAACCCCATAACAAAAGCCGTTCGCAAAGCTTCGGTGGTGTTTGAAACCTGCATTTTCTGGATGATATTTTGTCTGTGGCGTCGAACGGTATAAACTGAGATATTTAAAAATCCGGCAATTTGATCGCTGTTATTTCCTTTTGCTACCAGTTTTAAAATTTCTAATTCTCTTTTCGAAAGTAAGGTTTCGGAAAGAGAATTATATTTTTCAGAAGCAATGGTTTCGCCTGTCTGCATATTTACAATTCTGCCGTCAATTCCTGTGCTTGTTTGTAAATTACCGGAAGGCGAATACAAACACAACGCAAGCCAGATACTTCCGTTAGATGATTTTTTCAGATACATCGTTCGGTGATTAATATAATTCAGGTTTTGAGAGTCAGAAGTTCTTAATCGGCTGAAAGTGCTGTATTTTCTATATTCTTCTCCGGGTAAATTTTTAAGGAATTGTAAATACTGAAGTTCTAAAGCATGACGTTCCGTTACATCATCAGGATTTATTTTATTGAAAATACAGTCTTCAAAAGCGGAATCGATTACTAAATCTTCAGAAGGTAATCCAAAAAGTTTACCAAAATTTCCCGCATAAATATAACTGCAATCTGCGTGAAAGTCTGAAAGCACGGCTACACATTGTTCTATCTCTACATAAGAAACAACCGATTTTTTATATTCTTCTATATCTAAAACTTCTCCATCCAGAAAGGTTTGCTGCAATAAAGTTGAGGTTAACTGATCTTCGATGGAAACTTTGGGCATAGTGGATTTATAAATTGGTTAATTTTACGTATTGCTGTTTTTGGAAAGCAGAACTAAATTTGAAAAACCTAAATTATCATTTTTATACTTCTAACAAAACATTTTATGAAAACTAAATTTATTACATGCCTGGCTTTCTTTGGAATTATTATTTTTTCAAGCTGCAACAATTCTTCAAAGGAAAATAAACCAGAAGAAAAAACCGCTGAAAAAACTTCAGATTCTGCTTTTGTCCGAGGCAGTTCCTGCGATATAAAACTCGATCAAATTCATTTTACAAAATCTATTAACGGTGCCGATACTCTGGCAAAAGTGGACGAGAAAAAGAATATACTATTTCATGTGGGCGAGAAAAAAGATTATTTCTCAGATCCAAACAATAAACTTTCAAACAACACCGCTCCTATTCTTCTATCTAAAATAGACAACACAAAACCTTTTACGATTACGGCAAAAGTAAGTCCTGAATTTACTGAAACCGGTTTATATAATGCGGGAGTTTTGTATTTATATGTAAATGACAGTTTTTATCAGAAATTTTGTTTTGAACAGGACGAAAGAGGAAATCACAGAATTGTGACGGTTCGTACAATAGGAACTTCAGATGACAACAATCATGATGTGGTAAAAGGGAAAACGGTTTATATGAAAATTTCATCAGATACGCAGACGGTTGCCAGTTATTATTCGCTGGATAATAAAACCTGGCAGATGGTTCGTTTGTACAAAAACAACTATCCGGCAGAACTTTGGGGCGGTATAAGCGCACAGTGTCCGGTTGAAAAAGGAACTACAAGTTATTTTGAAGAAATTAGTTTAGAACAAAAAAGCGTTAAAGATTTCCGTTTGGGGATTTAGGGACATTAAAAAATAAAAAACAGATTAGTTTATATGAATCGTTCTTACGGAACTTAAAAGGAGAGTCTGGCTCATAAGATATTTAAGGATGGATTAAAATCCATCCTTAATTTTTAAAACAAAAGGCTGATATTAGCGTATACAGAAAAGATTATCCAATTTATGAAACAAATGAATTTTAAAATTACCTTTACTTATCTTTTCATAAAATGCAATGGAATCATTACAAGCTATTTTTACAGAAATCTTAGGATTGGAGAAGTCCCATTTTAATGTGTTTCAAAATGAAATGCAGATAAAAACTCTTAAGAAAAAAGATTATTTAATTCAGGAAGGTTCTGTTTGTGATTTTATTGCTATTATAATTTCCGGAACATTGAGATCTTATGTACAAAATAAGGATGGTGAATTTAATAATGATTTTTATCTTGAAAATAGTTTTGTAAGTGCTTACACCAGCTTTCTAACTCAAATGCCGACGAATTGCAACATCGAAGCCTTAACAGATGTAAAACTTTATTTTATTACTCGTAATCAGTTTAATAATTTGATCGAAAAGGATACTAATTTTCTAAAGCTGGCAAAATACATTTCTGATAATTATTTTATCAGAAAATGCAAAAGAGAAACTTCTTTCCTAAAAAACACAGCAACAGAAAGATTAGAAATGATTAGAATACTCTATCCCGGAATCGAACAAAAAGTACCGCAATATCATATAGCTTCTTATTTAGGGATTAAACCTGAATCGTTAAGCCGAATTAAACTCTTAACATACATCAATAAATAATCATATTCTTATACAGAGCTTTGTACTTCATTAATTTAAACATTTGAAGTATGCCTGTAATCCATTTAAAATTAAGCGGTGAACAAGATAATTCTTTAGCAAAAGAATTAGCACTCACTATAAGCAACCTTACTAAAGAGGTTTTAAACAAAAAACCAGAAGTAACTGTAGTAACGATTTCATTTATTGCAAACGATCTCTGGTTTATAAATTCAGAATCCCTGACTGAATTAAAAACAAACAGTTTTCATCTTACCGTTAAAATTTCAGATTCAACCAATCTAAAAGATGATAAAGCCAAATATATTGATGCCGTTCATCATGCATTGGCATCACGTCTGGGCACAATGCACCCAGTAAGTTACACCGCAATTGAAGAAATGAAGGCAGACGCTTATGGCTATGACGGGCTTACAATTGAGTATAAATGGATAAACAATCGTAAAAAGTAAAAAAAATGAAACTCATAAAAATATTATTCTTTGGATTTCTGATTACCGTTCAGCATTGTAATGCACAGCAAAAAACGGACAATAAAAAAGAAATAAACGCAATTATTAATCAATATAGTGAAAGCGTAATTAAAAGAGATTCTGTTACTTTTTATAATTTATTTAATGATGAAACAGTAACATGGTGTGCAGCAATTAAGGATAAATCTCAAAATAAAGAAATAGAAAAGAAAGGTGCAGAAAAAGTAAAAAGCAGTTATTTTTCAGGAAGCTATAAAGGTTTTTTAAGAGGTTTATTTAAATATGACAGCACCGAAGATAAATTTGACAACATTACCATTATCGAAGACGGAACTGTCGCATCAGTCACAATGGATTACAGTTTTTGGGCCAATAACAAAATGACCAATTGGGGCGGAAAATATTTAACTTTAATTAAAAAAGATGGAAAGTGGAAAATTACCAGTGTCATTTATTCCTTAGAACTTATATCTTATTTTGAACAGCCTTCACTTTCGAAAAGAAAAAAAGAAAAAAAACTACAATTGTTCTAATTTTATCTCAGGAGAGATATTTAATTCCTTTTTATTCCCGGAATTTTCTCTGTTAAATTCTTCCAGTATCGTTTTGGCATGTGCTGCAAATGAAGTTTGGTGTTTTTTCTGGATTCAATATTTACACTACTGAAATACTGCCTCCAGAGATTTTGAAAAAACTCTTCGTCATCATCACATATTTCGGCTAAAAACTTCGATGAGGCTGATTGGGCATTAAATTGAAGCTGTACGGTTGAGGTATTTTCAAGATCATAGTAAATGCCATATTTGCGTTTTGAGTCATAAATTAACCAGCGCTGATCAGCATAACGGTTTTTAAAATGATTTTCTATTAAAGGCAGCACATCACAATCCGGTTCTACAATGGCATAATACAAATTATCTTTTGTTAGCTTAAACCTGACGAAAGCTTTCATACGGTGGCTTTCTTTTCCGGTTAAATGTGCCGCTCTTTGAACTTCGAGAACAAAGGTATTTGCCAGATCCTCTTCAATATTAACTGCAGTGGAAAACACATATTTTACAAATTGAAATAAGGTTTCTTCAATTTTATCCAAATCAGATAAAAATGCCCTGTAAATATTAGCAAAACCATCCTGAGAAAGGCGTTGTTTTAATCCGTTTAAAACACGATTGGCTTTGCTGATATCTGTTGTCACAAAATGTGTTTCTGAAAAAAGTAAAACATTCGAAACTTCATTTTTTGCAAAAACAACATCTGCGAGTTTTAATTCGTAAATTTCAAATACAGCCGTAAGCCAGCCTTCAAAAGTACTATCGTAAATTACTTGTGTCATTGGTTTAAAATAAAGCTAACTGATTGGAAAAATCATTTTTGTATTTACTTTTCTGCGAATTTAAAATCTGGTCTTTTATTTGAATTGAAGTTAAGTCTCTTTGCAATTGAAACGGCGTGGCAAAAGCCAGAAAATATTTTGACCGGCTATAAGAAATCCCTAGTTTTTGTAAATCTTCCGGCTGCAATTTTTTAAATTTTCGAGCTGCAACAATTTTTTTTGCACTTAAAACTCCAATTCCGGGAATTCTTAGAATCAATTCTAAATCGGCGGTATTTATATCAACCGGAAATTGATTTAAATTACGCAAAGCCCAGCCTAATTTTGGATCAATATCCAAATCAAGATTCGGCTGATCGAAACCTACCATTTCATTTACATGAAATCCGTAAAACCGAATTAACCAATCAGCTTGATACAAACGATTTTCACGAATCATGGGAACCGGAGTTCCAATTGCCGGAAGTCTGTTGTCGTAACTTATAGGCACATATCCGGAATAATAAACCCGCTTCATGTTCATCTGTTCATAAAAATAATTGGCCATGCCCAAAATTTCCATATCATTTTCTTTGGTTGCGCCAATGACCATTTGGGTGCTTTGACCCGCCGGAGCAAAAAGAGGTGCTTTGTAGTTTTGCTTTTTCTCTTCTTTATAACCAATAATTTCATTTTTCAGATATTGCATCGGTTTTATAACATCAATATGATTTTTATCCGGAGCCAATAATTTAAGACTTTGCTCTGTTGGCATTTCAACATTTACACTTAAACGATCGGCGTATAATCCGGCTTCTTTCAACAATTCGTCACTTGCACCTGGAATCGCTTTTAAGTGAATATATCCGTTGAAGTTTTCTTCTAACCGCAATTTCTTTACAATTCTAACCAAACGTTCCATTGTATAATCCGGATTATCAAAAATACCCGAACTCAGGAACAAACCTTCTATGTAGTTTCTTCTATAAAACCCAATCGTTAAATCTACAACCTCCTGAACGGTAAAAGCGGCGCGTTTAATATCATTGCTTTTTCTGCTCACGCAATAAGCACAATCAAAAATGCAATGATTTGTCAGTAATATTTTAAGAAGAGAAACACAGCGTCCGTCTTCTGTATACGCATGGCAAATTCCGTTTCCCGAAGCATTTCCTAAACCTTTATCTTTATTTTTTCTGCTGCTGTTACTTGAAGAACATGAAACATCATACTTTGCAGCATCGGCTAAAATTGCCAATTTCTCCATCACTCTTTCCTGTACCATTTTGACCTTTTATTTGTTTTTTAGAATGAAAATTCATTTATATCAAAACTAAATATTCAGCATTGAAAAGGGCTCGTTTAAGCTGTTCTAAATTGTATCAAATTTTCACTTCAAAACCAGCAATAACAAAGCTTTTCTTAATAAATATAACACTGTGAGTAAATAACTTACAACGAAAAAACAGGTAGAAATACCTAGTGTCGAATTATCGAATCTTTATACATTGCATCACCAATTTTAAGGAGAGAAATTTTTAGCCCCCTATGAATCTTTTTCAACTTTTTTTTTGGTGATGGAGACGTACTGAGATTAGCGAATATTAAAAAACAAAAAGCTAAAGTGATGAATTTTGTAAAAGGACAAGATGTATCCTACACTACATTGAGTGGAAGATCTTATAGGGCGACAGTGATTGAGAGAAAAATAGATTTTAAAAAAGGGCTTATCAAAAAATCTGCAATAAAGGAAATGACCTACCATTATTTGATAGAAGTCCATAAAGTGGGTATTAAAGAAAATATTCTTTGTACAGCTAACCAGATTAAAGTTTTAGAAAAAAAAGAACGCGCAAAAAAAGCGGCTTAGTATCCGTTTTTTATAAATGCTGTCACTTCGTTAATAATCAATTCCGACACTTCCCTATGCGGTGTATGGCCTGTATTTGGGATAATGTATTTTTGAGATCTTCCGTTTACCAAAGCAGTGGTTTTATTGACCTGATCTAAAGTTCCGTATTCATCATTTTCTCCCTGAATAAATAAAAGTGGTGAAATTATTTCTGGAAGTAAATATTCAATATTCCAATTTTTGAAATCATTTCTCAGCCAGGTTTCGGTCCAGGCTTTAAAAACAGTTTCGGTTTTATTGCCATGGTATTTTTGAAGTTTTTGAGGCAGATTGGTAGTTTGATAAGTCTGCACAGCTTCGCGGATTCCGTTAAGCGTAATATCTTCAACAAAAATATGAGCAGCTTCGCAAATCACCATTTTAATTCGCTCTTTGTATTTTGATCCTGCAATTAATGCAATCGAACCTCCATCGCTGTGTCCCAATAAAATGGCATTTTTTATTTCCATTTTTTCAAGCAATTCGTTTAAAACATCGGCTTCAGCCTCTAAATAATTTACAGGTCTGATATAGGTTTCCATAGAATCTGATTTTCCATAACCCAAACGATCATAAATTAAAATATTACAGTGAGAAGCTTTGCCCATCTTTTTAGGAAAATCTCTCCAAAGTTCTACACAGCCCAAAGAATCGTGCAGAAAAACAATCGTTGGACGATTCTCAAAATCGTCTTGATATTCAAAATACAACTTATTACCGCGTATATCAATTAACATGCAATGGTTTGTTTCTGAATTGCTTTTTCTTTTTTCCCTTTCGAAATATTAAGATAGATAATTGCACCCAGCATTATGGCAATTCCTATGATTTGCATAAAAGTAACTTTTTCTCCCAAAATGATGTGCGCGCAAAAAACGGCTGCGGGTAATTCCAGAGTTAATAAAACAGAACTCAAACCTGCTCCAATTTTTGGCATTCCAACAGTAAAACAAATTGGTGGAATTACGGTTCCAAAAACAGCCAAGAAAGTTCCCCATTGCAGTAATCCAAAATCCAGATGTGTACTTGTCGTAATCGATTCAAAATTAATTAGAAAAATAATCATCGCCGATCCGCTTGTCATTAAAGCGCTTTTCTCAAACATGGGTGTTTCTTTTCCTATTTTGCTCGTAAAAACAATATAAAGCGTATAAAGTACAGCTGATAATAAACTCAATAAAATTCCGGTAACAGAAATATGGATACTGCCTAAGTCAAAAAGATTTCCAGCCAAAACAGTTCCGAAAATGATAAAAACTGCCGAAACAACCTCAACAGAACTTGGTTTCTTTTTGAAAACGATCCATTCGATCAAAATACTAAGCCAGGTTATCTGCATCAATAAAACAATTGCCAATGAAGCCGGAATATAAGCAACTGAAAGATAATAGGTAAATGCCGATGAACCCATTGTGGTTCCGGCTACAAGTAACTTCCAGTTGAGCTGTGGTTTCTGTCCATTTTTTAATCTTCTGAAAAATACAATTGACCACAAAATTAAGGTGCCGCAAAAAGCTTGCGTCAAGGTTATTTCTGCAGGTGTGTATCCTTGTGTATAGGCAATTTTTGCAAACGAAGAAAGCATTCCAAAACTTAAAGCTCCTAAAGCTGTAATGATAATATATTTGTTCATTTTTAATGATAAATTTTGTTTTGTCCATTCAAAAGTATTAATTACAGAACACTATCAATAATTACAAACTTAAATATGTATTTATTCCGATTTAAAAGAGAAAATTTAGAATTTTGTTCTAAATTCGATTATTTTTTATAATTTAACTGGAAAAAATCCAATGCAGGAATTAAACAAACAAGAAATAGAGTTACTTCGAATCCTTCAGAAAAATGCGAGATTCGATATTACTGATCTAACCGAAAGATTAAACATGTCGAGGACTTCGGTTTATGACCGAATAAAAAGACTGGAAAATGAAGGTTACATCAAAGATTATGTCGCTATTATTGATCAGAAAAAAGTCGGTTTAAACTTTACGGTTATTATCAATGTTTCATTAAACAGCCAGCGATTAGAATTGGTAGAAGAATTTTCGAGACAAGTTGCGGCTCTTGATGAAGTTGTAGAAGGATATGTTACGGGAGGTATTTTTGATTATGTTTTAAAAGTCGTGGTAAAAGATCCTGAAGCTTTTAATGATTTTATTCAAAAGCTTTCCAATATTCCAAATATCAGCAAAGTCCAGAGTTCTTTTGTAATGAGTTATATTAAGCAGTCTACTGCTTTGCATTTTTAGAATCATCAGAATTCTTACATGAATCTAAAAAAGACGTTAAAATCCCAATCTCATAAGGCTTTTTCCATATAAAAAAATATATTTGTCTTAAACCCTGTTTTACCCAAAAAACCGAAAAGACAGTAGTATGGATAATGAAAAATTTATTTTCTGCCTCGAAGGCGTTCAGGACGTAGATACCGTTACAACTACTGATGTGGTTAAAAATCTGGAAGAAATTGCTTTTAATCAAGGCATTGCAAGTATTTATAAAACCTGCGATACTATTGAAGGTTTAGAAGAAAGTTTAAACACGCTGCTTTATGATGATCATAATTTTAAGGATTATGAAATCATTTATCTGGTAATGCCGGGACAGGAAAACAACATCTGTCTTCATGATTATTATTACAGCATTGAGGAAATAGCCGAACTTTTCGAGGGAAAAATGAAAGGAAAAATTATTCATTTTGCCAATAAAAAAAGACTGGACCTCAACGACGAAGAAGCACAATATTTCCTTGATATTACTGGCGCCCGGGCTATTTCGGGTTACGGATCTTCTTATAATAAAATTGCCAGCTGCAGTACAATTGACAAAGCTTTTTTCAGTCTGTATCAGGAAAATGATGATTTAACTGAAGTTGTAGAAGATTTGTTCCAAAAGCATTATGCTCTTTGTAAATTACTTGATTTTAGATTGTATTATTAAGTATGAAGACAAAGACAATTGAAAAAATAAAAACTTATAATGCCTCAGGATTTCGGGAGAAATTTCTTGGAGAGGACAACCCTATTCATTTGCTTTTTAAATCAAATTCTGATCATTTTTTTTGTTTGGAAATTGAAGAAGTAATGCAGATGCAATATCCGGTTCCGCCTTGCAAACATTCCTGTCATACTTTGATTTTTATTTCTTCGGGCCAGCATGTTATGAAATTAGGTTATCAGGAATACACTACTACCGATAACGAAATTATTGTGATACCTGCCGGTCAGATTTTCTCTCTCGCCAATGTTAACAATATTCACAAAGGTTATATCTGCCAATTTCATCCTGATATTTTAATTCGAAAATACGGCAGCCGCGAAATGATTAATGAATTTGATTTTATGAAAATTTCCGGTAATCCAAAAATCACTTTAGCCGACAAAGATGTTCCTGATGTTACTGCTATCTTAGGTCGGCTTCAAAAAGAATATTCTGAAACTTCGAGCGCAAATCTAAATATCGTGCAATCGTATTTGATTACATTGTTTTATGAAATGAATAAAAACTCGGTTAAGAGTTCTAAAAGTATTTCGGCAGCTGAAGTTATTACGAATAAGTTCAAAGAATTGATTCATCAAAACATAAAAACACATCATTTGGTTCATTATTACGCGTCATTATTGAATGTTACGCCAAACCATTTGAATAAATCTGTGAGAACTGTTACCGGGAAATCAGCAGCGAAATGGATTGATGAAACCATATTGCTTGAGGCCAAATATTTACTCTTTCAGACTACACTTTCTGTAAGTGAAATCGCAGCACAAGTAGGTCATGAAGATCAATCGTACTTTAGTCGTTTTTTTAAAAAACATGAAGGAATTACACCAATTCAGTATAGAAAAATGATTGATAAATCCTAATTATTGATTATTGAATCCTACTAAAGAACCCTGCATTTTTCAGAAATTTGCGTCTTCAAAAAAGGCAAATTATGATTTATGTTTTTAAAACTTCCGTTGACAGCCAATCAAAATTTGAGTCGGCTTCTACACTGCTTCACGAATTATTACCTGATACTTTATGGAATTTTGACCTTGAAGACTGCGACAATATTTTAAGAGTCGACAGTGAACTTGACATTCCAAACCTTATTCTTAACAATGCTATTTTTGACTGCATTGAATTAGAATAAAACTTAAACATTTACAACATCTTCCCAAATAACATGGAAACTAAATTATATCAAAACCGAACGTTTGATACGGTAGATTACTCTGATCAGAGTTTATCAAATACTGAATTTGTAAACTGCGAATTCATCAATTGCAATTTCTCTAAAAGCGATTTGAGTCACAATGATTTTTTAGATTCTACTTTTAAAAACTGTAATCTTTCATTAGCCATTATTAAAAATACCGGATTAAAAAATATCAAGTTTATCGGGTGTAAATTAATGGGTTTGGATTTCAGCTCAAGCAACAGCTTTTTGTTTTCAATGAATTTTCAGGATTGTCTTTTAGATTATTCGACTTTCATTTATAAAAAATTAAAGAAAACCAATTTCATCGACTGTTCTTTAAAAGATGTTGATTTCTCTAATACTGATTTGTCTTTGTCGGTTTTCAAAAATTGTGATTTATCTAATGCCACTTTCGTAGAATGCATTCTGGAGAAAACTGATTTCAGATCTTCGAGGAATTATGCTTTTGATCCATCTGAAAACAAAATTAAAAGAACTAAAGTTTCGCATACTGCGCTTGCAGGATTATTAGAGAAATTTGATTTGGATATTGAATAGTTTTAAAAGTTTTCGACCGCAGTTTCTAGTCACAGTTTTCTTTGAATTTGGCGATTTTTCTAAAAGTTATTTATAAAAAAAGGGATGCCTCGGCATCCCTTTTAAAACTAAAAATATGAAAAAAATGAATTATTTAATCCAACGTGGATCACCAATTTTATTATCTTTTAAAGTTTGATTTCCTAATGTAAAATCTCCTGCTGCTGCATTTGCAAACTGCGGATCTAATGTTGTTGCCGCTGCATCAGGTCTGTTATTATTTCCTGTCAGCTTTAAATTAGGTGAATTAAAATTATTATTATTTCCAAATCCTGGAGGATTAGTAATAGCTGAGTTAGTATAAACAGCTAATCCAACAGCAAACAATGTATTACGTACTGCTAAAACATTGGTCGCAAAACGTACATACAAAATTCTACTGGCAAGTACTAATGTAGGAGTATATATAGTACAACCATCAATTACCACATTACTTACCAAAGTGCCCCCCGTAAAGCCGCTTGCTGCATCTAAACGTATAAAATCGCGTGAAGAACAATTATCAAATGTACTTCTTGTTAAAGTAACACTTTCAACATATGTAGTTCTAAAATCTATAAAGTCAGCTGCTCCGGCAGTATTTACACTTTTAATGATACTATTATCTACAGTAAATGATTTTAATCTGGCCGATGCATTTCCGTACATAAGCTGTGAAGGGAAATCATGAACATAACAAGAGCTGATTAAAACGTCACCTAAAGGCGCTGGTTGCGCTGATCCAATTGTTATTGCACCGCCAGTTAAAGTTTTTCCATTCAAATCCAGATCAACTAGTGACAGACTCACAGCTTCACCAGCATTAGCAGGATTATTAGCGAGAGTGAATTTCACAGTCAGTTTTGGTTTATTTTCTGGTCTTACTCCTCTAAAAATAAGGGTTTTGTTTACAACAATTTCACCCGTTGTTGAATAAACACCTGGCATAAGCAATAATCTCGATCCTGATGGTGCTTGTGCTACTTTAGCAATTAAATCATCTTGCGGATTTATTATAATACCTTTTGTAAGATCAACACCGCTCGTAAATGTTAGTATTCCTCTGGTTTTAGTTCCATTCTTTAAAGTAGCAGTATAATTTGTTTCTGGAGTTAATCCGGTAACAATTGCCACCCCGGCTGTTTTTTCTTCTGGCGTTATAGTGTGAGCTATATTACCCGGCTGAACTAAAATTTGAGTTACGTTGCTGTTAGGTGTCCATCGTAAAGTAACAGATCCTGCTTCGATTTCTTCTGGTTTAATTGGAAAGAAAATCTGTTCAGACAATGTTGTTGCAGTAGTAATTGACCATTTAGAATCTTCTAAACCAGATGCACTTACCGCTTTAACTCTAATAGAATAGGTAGTTTCCCCTTCTAAGGCTACTTGTATTGGCAGTTCTTCAGGAGTTACATTTACTGTTTTATAAATGGTTTTAAATTCAGGATCATCTGGACTAAATTCCACTACATAATGATCTGCGTTTTCATCTGTCTTAACAGTCCAGTTTAATTCAACCGTAGTTTGACTTCTAACTGTCGCTTTAAGTCCAATTGGAGAAAATTCTCTTGTATTACCTACACTGTCTAACAACTCTTCGTTATAACTTTCACAGCTTGATGCTCCAATTGCAAGAAGTAATACGGCTATTATTCCTCGAAATATATATTTTGTTTTCATCATAATAACTTATAATTTATTATTAATAATTTTAATAACCGTAATCATTTTTTAATTGACCATTGCTTCCATCAATAAACACTTGCCATATTGGCCAGTATTGTCTTTGATCAGGATTAACTCCAGTTTTGTACAATGAGTTTATCTTAGTATCTGCAGCTGTACCCGTCCATGTCCATACAATGGTTGAATATCCTGTTCCCGGATTTGTTGTTTCTCCTCTATTTAATCCGTAAATGTCTAAACTTACATTATCCGTTTTGTATTTATAATACAAAGTTGCCGGTACATCAGCATAAGCACCTGAACGGGCTGACAAATCTGTCATTTTTTGCTTAGCTTCGTCTAATTTTGCTTTTAACAAATTCCAGCGAATTAAATTTTGTTTACGCTCCATTTCTCCAGTAAACTCATATTTATTCTCTTCAACAATAGCATTGAACATTGCTTCTTTGCTATTTAATGCGTCTACATAGGCCTCTACTTTAACAGCTTGTGCGCCAGCAGGAAATGATCTTCTTCTAATTTCTTTTAAATAAGGCATTGCTGCTCCGGCACCTTCTATTTCGTTTGCTGTTTCTGCAGCAATAAGAAGCACCTCAGCATAACGCATATACATTTTGTTAACTCCATCATCATTATCTGAAGTAACTCTTCGTGTCATCCATTCATAACGGTATTTACCAAAATACCAAGTATCTAATGTTCCCAGTTCTTGTTTCGCAATAGGATATGGGCTTGCTGCTACAGCAGTACCCCATTTATAAGGTACACAAGTAACATCTCTACGCAAGTCTGTTTGATCGTAATCGTAAAAAACAAATGGTAAAGGACCTGCTACACCGCCGCGATTGGCTCCGTTAGCCTGAAATTGATCACTAACAGAAGTGTGCTTAACCGCAAAAGTAAACAGCATACGACCACGACCATCAGCAAAAGGAAGTTCCCAAAGAGATTCTCCACCAGCAGTAGTAATTTCCTGGTTGTATTTTCTCCATAATCCTTCAAAAGTAGATTCTAAATGAGCAGAACCACTTTCTATTACTTCACGAGATTCTTTTAATGCTAATGCATACATGTTAGCCACTGAAAGTTCTGGATCACTGCTTCTTCTTACTCCGTCAGGATATTGCTGGTAACCACTTGACACCAAAGCTAAACGTGCTCTAAATGCTTTTACAAAAGCTTTGTTTACATGTTCTACTGTACTGGTATAAGAAGTTTCGTTAGGCCAAGCAACCAATGTTGACGCTTCTCCTAAATCTGCAATTAATTGTTTGTAAATAATATCCCTGTTTGATTTAGGTAAATATAAAGTTGCTGTAGTAATAGGTTGAAAACGAGCCGGAACATCACCCCATGCCTTAAGTAAATCAGCATAGTAAATAGCTCTTAGGGTTAACGCTTCTCCTAATAACTGTCCCATCTCTGTTCCTGGTAACGGTT
The DNA here is from genome assembly GCF_024171645.1 of Flavobacterium sp. HSC-32F16. Taxonomy (GTDB): domain Bacteria; phylum Bacteroidota; class Bacteroidia; order Flavobacteriales; family Flavobacteriaceae; genus Flavobacterium. Next base: position 145,384 of record NZ_JALKAC010000011.1, read on the forward strand.
TTCCATATTGACGTATACCTTCAATACATATATTTGCCCGCTCAATACCTAAATACATCATTGCATAAGCATTCGTAGTAGTATTCATTTCCGTATTACCCGGTCTCGCATCATAAACACACAAATCTGCTTTATCTCCTGCTGTTTGCGATGCATTATACCATTCTACATCTGTATTTAATCCATAATATGGTAAAAACCTTCCTCTATAAGAATTCGTCTCTGCGAAGGGTACTTTTATTCCGTCAACAGCGCCTTTTGCTAGTTCAGCATCAGAAAAAATCAAAGAAGGCTGTAATGTTGATGGTGCCTCAGTATCTAAATAGTCGTCTTCAAATTGCTGGCAAGAACTAAATAAACTCGAAATTATCAATCCTGCTATTATTAATTTATGTTTCATTTTGTGATAATTTAAAATTAGAAATTAAGATTCATCCCAAAAACCATTTGTCTGCTTCTTGGATAAGGACTTGAATCAACCCCTGGAGTAAGAGGGTTTTTTCTTTTTGTTGAAACTTCCGGATCAGAACCAGAATAGTTAGTCCAAACAAAAACATTACTTGCCGTCATGTAGAATCTCAATTTAGAAACTCCAAGTTTAGATGTAAACATTTCAGGAGCTGTATACCCTAATGTTAACGTATTCAACCTTAAAAACGATGCATCTTCTACTGCCCAATCAGTAAATACAGCAGTTCTCATATATGGAGACCACATAGTTGTATTAGCATTTAGAGCTGCTAATGCATCAGGATCTGTTACTAATTGGCCTGAAACAGGATCCAAATTTGTCCATCTTTTTCCATCAGCCATAGAAGAATTCAAATTTTTATACTGCCCTGAAGCTGTAGCTGTAGAAAATTCAATTTTATCGGCATTATATACTTCGTTACCAATACTCCAGTTAAAAGCGGCCATTAAATCAAATCCATAAGCGTTTCCATTAATAACGAAACCTCCAGAACTTTTAGGATTAACATTACCAATAACTGTCTTATCTGTCAGATCCACTTTACCATCTCCATTAACATCTTTCAACTTCATATCTCCTGGTTTAAGAGAACTTCCGTCCCCTACTAAAGTCGTAGCAGTGCTGACTACACCAGTTTTTAAAACATATTTTCCTCCAACATAATCAAAGTCAGAGACCTCATATCTTCCATCGTTTTTATAACCATACATAGTCCCTAAAGAAGAGCCTACTGCTATTAAGTAATCATCACCAATTTGTGATGAAGCCCAGTTTGTAGCGGCTCCAAAATTGTTCATTACGCCCAATGAATTAATACGATTTTTGTTTATTCCCATATTGAATGAAAAATTCAATCCGTATTTAGCCTTTTCAATTGCCACAACATTTATAGTAGCCTCAAAACCTGTATTTTGAGTTTCTCCCATGTTACGGTATTGAAAATCATATCCAGATCCTGGAACTGGAAAATTAATTAACAAATCGTTTGTTACATTTTTATAAATATCAAAATTACCACTTAAACGATTTTTGAAAAATCCAAAATCCAAACCAACATTCTGTGTTACCGTTGTTTCCCATTTTAATTCAGGGTTAGGCATTGTTTTTGGAATGGCCCAAACGCTGGTTACCCCGTTAATCCATGCTGTTGGAATAGATTGAAAAATTTGAGTCTGCTGTCCTACAGGTATATTATTATTTCCTGCTTCACCATAACTGGCTCTTACTTTTAAAAGATCTATCCATGATTTACCTTTTAAGAAACTTTCTTCAGAAATTTTCCATCCTGCTGCAAAAGCCGGAAAATACCCCCAACGATTCTCTGACAAAAATTTACTTGACCCATCTGCACGAAATGTAGCCGATAAGATGTAACGATTTTTATAGTCATAATTGGCACGTCCAAAAAATGATAATAATCTGTCATCCGGATTATAATAATTATCAACTGCTTGCGGCGTTCCTTGCGATGTTAGTGATTTTGCTTGATTAAAATCGAAAAAAGAAGGATATCCATGAATAGTAGAAGTCACCGTATTGACTTCATAATTAATACTTTCTTCACCAATCAAAGCGGTCAAATGATGGTTTTCTCCCATTATTTTTTTGAAATCATAATTTAATGTATTGGCATTTCTAAAACGTCTTTCTTTACCATCAGTTATAATCATTGCCGGCTTACCTTGTAATGTACTAGCTGGAGTATTAGCTACGTAATAAGTGCTGCGTCCATAGAAACGATAATCTAAACTGTTATAAGTATCCAACCCCAGGTCTACTTTCAATTTCAGATTATCTGCAATTTCCCATCCAAAACTTCCTAACATATTGAAGTTTTTACGGAACTGCTGACGATTATTATCAGAAATCGATCTTAAAGGATTTATCAATACATCTGTTCCGTCTCCAGAAACATCGTCAGAAGTTAAGCCTGATACTGGAATTGGTGCATAACCCACAATAGTACGCATACGGGAATCTGTCGCAGATTTTTCATTTTGTTCGTTTACTCCTCCTCCATCTATCTCAGTATCAGAATAACGAACTGTAAAACCAACATCAACCTTATTACTTACTTTACTTTTTAAAGCCAAAGCAAGGTTATTTCTTTTATAATTTGACCCCAGCATAATTGCCTTTTCATCATAATGAGCATAATTAAAGTTATAATTAAGCTTATCTGTTCCTCCTCTAATTCCTAAATCACGACTTTGAACCTCTCCTCTGCGTCCAAAAATCTGCTTTTGCCAGTCATTTCCTTTTAAACTATTATACATATCCTGATCCTGCCAATTTCCAAAGTATTTAGTATAAGAAGTTGGATCTGACGCTACTTTTGTTCCTGTTTGCGAAAGCATAGCATACTCGTATTGCCATTTAGTATAATCTCCCGGCGATAAAACATCTATTTCATTTGCTATGGTTTTCATACCATAAAACATATTGAAATTCACTGCAATTTTCCCGTCTTTTCCGCTTTTTGTTGTAATAAGAATTACCCCGTTTGCACCACGTGATCCATATATTGCAGTTGAAGCGGCATCTTTTAAAACTGTCATGGTTTCAATATCAGATGAAGAAATATCATTCATACTATTGATTGGAAATCCATCTACAATAATTAAAGGTGAAGCATCCTGAGTAAGCGACCCGCCTCCACGAACTCTAATTTTTATATCAGCATCTGGAGACCCCTCAGACGAAGTTACCTGTACTCCGGCAATTCTACCAGTTAAAGCTTCGGCTACGTTTGCTACCGGCACTTTTTTCAAATCATTACCTGAAATAGTTGACACAGCTCCGGTTAAATCCCCTTTTTTTGCTGTGCCATAACCAATTACAACTACTTCATTTAAGTTATTAGCATCTTCATTTAAAGAAACATCTACTTTAGTTTTTCCCGTAGCAGGAACATCTTTAGTCGTAAATCCTATAAAAGAAAAGCTCAGAACCCCCTTCGGATTAGTGAGTTTAATCTTGTAGCGACCGTCAAAATCTGTAGAAGTTCCGTTCTTTGTTCCTTTCTCCAGTACATTAACTCCAGGCAAAGAAAGTCCTGCCGCATCTTTAACGGTTCCTTCTATTGTCACAGTCTGAGCATGTACCTGATTGCCCATCAGCAGGCAAAATAAAAAGACAACTGCAAAGCAACGATTTGCTCCTTTGTTTAATAAATCTTTAAAATTCATGGTTGATTGTTTAAGTTACTAATTGTTTAAAGTGGTTTTTTGTGGTTTAGTTTTTTGTGTACCGATCCCAATTTTTATTATAAAATTGTAAGTATGGCTTTTTTTTATAAATCTGTGATTTTACCTGATAAAATCACGAAATGTAACGTACAATTTAACAATTTTAAAAAGTTGTAATCGATTACACAAACATAGATATTTTTTTGATATAAAAAATTAAAATTCATAAAAATTTCATAAATAAAATTAAATATCAAAAATAAAAGCGACTTTTTATATGACAAATGTAATTTTATAGATGTATAAATATTAATTATATTATTATAATCATGCAATTCGCTGCGATTTTTCAAAAAAAACAATCGATTACATGGTTACAATTTAAGAATTTTTTAAGTGTATTTTTAACATTTAAAAGTTACTTACGAAAACGATATCAATTTAGATATGCCTTATTTTTTAACAAGTTTTTATTCTAAAACAGATTTTTGAATATCTCAGCCTGCATTAGAAAAAACTGTATTTTGAATTCATTTAAAAACTTAAACAAACTCTAAAATAATTTTAGGCACAAAAAAACCCTTAGAAATAATCTAAGGGCTATTACAATATAATTAGTAAACTATTATTATGCTTTTTGAAGCTTTAAGCTGCTTTTATGCATTTTAATTAGAGTAAGAGTAATAAGCATTCCTATCACCGACATTCCTACACCAATAAGATTTGGTGATGCATAACTATATCCAGCAGTTAGAGGTAATCCGCCAAGAAAAGCACCCAAAGCGTTTCCGATATTAAAACTTCCCTGAAGCGAAGCAGAAGCAATCATCTCTGCTCCTTTCGCAGTTCGTATCATCAGCATTTGGATTGGCGCAATAACCGAGAAAGAAATAGCACCCGTTAAGAAAGTCAGAAACAAAGAGACATATTGATTTGATGAAAAGAAATAAACTAATATTAAATCAACAGACATTATAAACAGTAATGCTAATGTTGTTGGTGCCGGCGAATATTTATCTGCCAGTTTACCGCCGGCAAAATTTCCAACTACCATTCCAAGACCCGCCAGAATTAAAATATAAGAAACATCTCCTTCAGCAAATTTTGAAACATTAGTTAACAACGGTGCAATATAACTAATCCAGGCAAATAGACCTCCAAAACCAATTGCCGTGATTCCAATAATTAACCACGCTTCTGTTCTCTTGAAAAACTCTAGTTGTTTTCTCATATTTACACTTTCGCCTTTTTCTAAATTCGGCATCCATAATGAAACAAGCAAAAAGGTAAGCAGACCAACCGCCGCAATTAATACAAAAGTATAACGCCAGATAAAATTATGTCCAATATAAGTTCCAATAGGAACTCCAATTAAATTAGCAAGTGTAAGTCCCGAAAACATAATAGCAATTGCCTGTGCTTCTTTTCCTTTTTCGGCTAAACGGCTTGCTACTACAGCACCGACTCCAAAGAAAGCTCCATGCGGTAATCCTGATAAAAATCGGGAAGCGAATAGAAAGTTATACGTTGGCGCAATTATAGACAAAGCATTAAAAACTGTCAGCATTGCGGCTAAAATTAAAAGCATTTTTTTAGGCGGAAAATTTCTTCCCAGAATTACTAATAACGGAGCACCGATAACAACTCCAAGTGCATAAGCAGAAATTAAATATCCCGCAACCGGAATACTAACTTTCATATCTGAAGCAATATCAGGAAGCAGACCCATCATTACAAATTCGGTTATTCCGATAGTTAAACCCCCGAACGAGAGTGCAATAAGACTTTTTTTCATTTGATTTTAATAAGAAAGGGAAAGACTTTCTACAGTGCAAATTTAACACCGTTAAACTTTAAAAAAATTGTATATTTACAACATAAACTTGTAAATTTAGAATATGCCAAAATTAAATCAATTCAAAACACTGGTAATTGATGAGTTTGAAGAAGAGAAATTTCATCTTCCTCCGCATACACATACATATTACGAAATTATCTATATCAAAAAAGGAAGCGGTGTACATCATATAAACAATAACTTATTACATTATAAAGCAGGTGATTTATTTGTAATTTCTCCAGATGATGAGCATTATTTTGACATTAAAAAAAGTACCCGTTTTATTTTTATCAAGTTTACCGATAATTATTTTAATTCAAAACAAAACCTTACCTGTGATGAATTTCTAATTCACACACCGGAAAGCTTTATGCGTGACAAGATCTTAAAAGAAACGGTTTTAAAGTTTGGTGAACCCTGCAAAACCATCTTGAAAAATACAGTTGAAAATATTACAAAATATGATCAATATATTGATGTTACAAATTCGCCTATTGTTTTTTATCAGATTCTATCGATTTTTGGACTTATAAAAGAAACTATACGATGTATGAATCTGCAGATGACTTCAACTCATATAGATAATGAACAAATTGCCAATTATATTCACCAAAATATCTATCAGCCTAAACTAGTTCAGATTAAAGTTATCGCGAATCATTTTAATATTGCTGAAACCTATTTTAGTGCCTATTTTAAAAGAACATTTTCTATAAGTTACCGCGAATACATTCATAATTTGCGAACTACTTTAATCGAAAAACGAATTCACAATAACCAGCTTCCAATTAAACAGATTGCTTATGAATTTGGTTTTACAGATGAAAGTCATTTATCTAATTATTTCAAAAAAAGAAAAAAAATGAAGCCGACAGATTTCAAGAAAACATAGTTTTGAAATCTTAAATTAATAGCTGCTGTTAAAAAAAATCTATAAATTTGCATCTCTAAAGCATTTTCATTGACGAAAAAAATTCACATAGTATTCTTCATTCTAACAATTGGTCTCTCTTTGATGTCCAATTCAGGTTATGCATGCGGAAAATCTTCTGAGAAAATGTCTTGCGAAAAAAAAACAAACCCTTCTAATTCTTGTCAAAAAGACTGCTGCCAAAAAAGTCAGGATTCAAAAAAAGATCAACACGGCTGCAAGGGAAAATGCGATCATTCCAGCTGTACAACAACCGCTTTACAGTTTAGTTTGATTGCTATAAATGAGTTTGAATTCGAAAATAATCTCTTTAATTTCTCTACTGAGAAATCTATATCTTATTACAAAACCGCCAGTATTTCTGATGGCTTTACCTCTATTTGGTTAATCCCTAAAATAAAGTAATTCTACTTCTGACAGCCATAATTCCGTCGAGTTTAACCGCAAAGTTCGCGATGATTTACGCAACGTTCGCAAAGTTTTTTTTTTGCGATGGACAAACAAAAAATTAAATTTAATATGGGAATTTGAATTCCTCCTTAATAAAACTACCTAAAATGAAAAACTCAATATCAACTATAGCCGCAATAATCACATTATTATTTACTGCAAATTCTATTCAGGCAAATACAATAAAAACAACAGAAACAGGAACTGAAATCGCTGATTCAAGTCAGTTACAATCTGTCTATGATGCCTATTTTGTTGTAAAAGATGCATTAATTAAAAGCGATGCAAAATTAACTTCGGCGAAAGCCAAAGATTTATTAGACGCAATTACTGCCATAAAAATGGATAAATTAAAAACTGACGAACATACTGCCTGGATGAAAGTGGTAAAAAAATTAACTGCCGATGCCAAAAGTATTTCGACTACAACCGATTTAAAAAAACAACGTGAAACTTTTAAGTCACTTTCTAAAAATACGTATACCTTAATTAAAGTTTCAAAATCAGGCGAAGTTGTTTACAAAAAATATTGCCCAATGGCAGATGCTGACTGGTTAAGCAAAGAAAAAGCAGTTAAGAATCCGTATTACGGTTCTTCGATGTTAACTTGCGGAAACGTGGTAGAAACCATCAAATAAATATGACGCTCTACATCAAAAATATGGTGTGCGCCCGCTGTAAAATGGTCGTGAAGTCTGAGTTTGAAAAACTTGGACTTCAGACTATTTCTGTTGAATTAGGCGAAGTTGAACTGCAAGATGACCTCAACGATTCTCAAAAAGAAGTTTTACTTAAAAACCTGCAGACTTTAGGTTTTGATTTATTGGATGATAAAAAAACCAAAACCATCGAGAAAATAAAAAATTTAATTATCGATTTGGTCCATCATAAAAACAACGAACTCAAAATTAATTTATCTGATTATTTAGTGGAGAATCTCAATCAGGATTACAGCACATTGAGTAATCTTTTTTCAGAGATTGAAAATACTACAATTGAAAAATACTTTATCAGTCAGAAAATAGAAAAGGTAAAAGAATTGTTGATTTATAATGAACTTTCTTTAAGTGAAATCGCTGATCTTTTAAACTACAGCAATGTCGCACATTTGAGTAATCAGTTTAAGAAAATTACGGGTTTTACACCTACTTATTTCAAGCAGTTGAAAGATAAGAAACGTATTCAGATCGAGAATTTGTAATTTTTTTTTAACCGCAAAGGTTTACGCAAGGTTCGCAAAGACTTTTAGCCACAGATTAGAAGGATTAAAAAGATTTTAAAAATCTGTGTTAATTTTTTTAATCTGTGGCTATTTTTTTAAACCATAAATAAAGCTTTGCGAACTGTTTAATTTATTAATTAAACAAAAAACTTAGCGTGCTTTGCGTAAACCTTTGCGCTCTTTGCGGTTAAACAACTTTTAGTAAATATTACAAATCATTCTCAAAATTGTACAAACCGTTGTAGATCTTACTTCGGAAATTTGCATTGTAATACCTTAAAACGAAAAAACAATGACTCATCAATATATAATTTCCGGAATGTCATGCAACGGCTGTCGCAGTAAAGTCGAAAAAACACTAAATGAAGTTGGAGGAATTCACGCCGAAGTAACTTTAGACCCGCCATTGGCAACCATAACAATGGAAAAACATATTCCGACAGAAAAATTTCAGGAAGTTTTATCTGCTGCAGGGAAATATACTATTGAAATGGATTCTCCAAAAAAAAGCGAATCTCAAGGAAAATCATGTTGTTCAGGTCACAAAAAAGAACATCATTCAGCTCATCATCACAAAAAAGAAAAAACGGTAATTCCTCATAATGCAACGGGAGTTTTTTATTGCCCAATGCATTGCGAAGGTGATAAAACCTATAATAAACCAGGAGACTGTCCGGTTTGTGGAATGGATTTAGTGCCCCAAATAGCCATTGGAACACAATTTACCTGTCCAATGCATCCAGAAGTTATTTCTAATGAGGCCGGCGATTGTCCAATCTGTGGAATGGATTTAGTACCGATGCAGGCCTCTGAATCTGAAGAAAACAAAACTTATACCGACTTATTAAAGAAAATGAAGCTTGCGACATTGTTTACGCTTCCTATTTTCATTATTTCAATGTCGGAAATGATTCCTGATAATCCGCTTTTTAAAATCATGTCAATTGAAAAATGGAACTGGGTTCAGTTTCTATTTTCAATTCCGGTTTTGTTTTATGCCGGATGGATGTTTTTTACCCGCGCCTGGAAATCGATTATTACCTGGAATCTAAATATGTTTACCTTAATTGGTATTGGAACCAGCGTTGCATTTTTATTTAGCATTGCGGGAATGTTTTTTCCAGATCTTTTTCCGTCCGAATTCAAATCGCATCACGGAACCATTCATCTTTATTTTGAAGCAGCAACCGTCATTATAACTTTAGTTTTATTGGGACAATTATTAGAAGCCAAAGCGCACGGACAAACCAATGGCGCAATTAAAGCATTACTAAAATTAGCGCCAACCGAAGCCACTTTGGTAGAAAACGGAACTGACAGAACCATCTCAATTCACGATATTAAAAAAGGAAATTTACTACGAGTAAAACCGGGAGAAAAAATTCCGGTTGACGGAAAAATAACTTCTGGCGAAAGCAATATTGATGAAGCTATGATTACCGGAGAACCAATTCCGGTTGATAAAAAAACGGGCGATACTGTAATTTCGGGAACTATAAACGGGACAAAATCATTTGTTATGATTGCCGAAAAAGTAGGTTCAGAAACGTTGCTTTCGCAGATTATACAAATGGTAAATGATGCCAGCCGTTCGAGAGCGCCAATTCAAAAACTGGCAGACCGTGTTGCAAAATATTTTGTTCCAACGGTTGTTGGTATTGCTTTATTGACTTTTATTATCTGGGCAAAATTTGGCCCTGAACCTTCTTATATATATGGATTAATAAATGCGATTGCCGTTTTAATTATTGCCTGTCCTTGTGCTTTAGGATTGGCAACTCCAATGTCGGTTATGGTGGGCGTTGGAAAAGGTGCCCAGCATGGAATTTTAATCAAAAATGCCGAAGCACTCGAAAACATGAATAAAATTGATGTTTTAATTACCGATAAAACCGGAACGATAACAGAAGGAAAACCAACTGTCGAGAAAATTTATGCGATCGATAATAACGAGGATTTTCTATTGCAGAAAATTGCTTCGCTAAACCAATACAGCGAACATCCTTTGGCGCAAGCCGTTGTCAATTTTGCCAAAGACAAAAATCAGTCTTTACTTGAAGTTCCGGATTTTGAAGCCGCTGCCGGAAAAGGAGTTTTAGGAACCGTAAATAATTCAAAAATTGCATTAGGAAATAAAAAACTAATGGAACAGATTAATGCTTCGGTTTCTGATGATTTTGAAAGCAAAATTACAGCCGAACAAAATCTTGGAAAAACGGTTTCATACATTGCGGTAAACAATGTTATTTCGGGCTACGTAACCATAACAGATGCTATAAAAGTAAACAGTGCCAAAGCGATTAAAGATTTAATTGATCAGGGCGTTGAAGTGATCATGCTTACGGGAGATAATAAAAATACAGCCAAAGCGGTGGCCGATAAGCTTCATTTAAGTTCTTTTAAAGCCGATTGTCTTCCAGAAGATAAACTAAGAGAAATTGAACGTTTGCAGGCCGAAGGAAAAGTGGTGGCGATGGCCGGCGACGGAATCAACGATGCGCCTGCTCTAGCCAAAGCGGATATTGGAATTGCAATGGGAACGGGAACTGATGTTGCTATTGAAAGTGCCAAAATAACGCTTGTAAAAGGAGATTTAAATGGAATTGTAAAAGCTAAAAAACTGAGCTTTTCGGTGATGAAAAACATTAAGCAAAACCTGTTTTTTGCCTTTATCTACAATGTTTTGGGAGTTCCAATTGCAGCAGGGATTTTATATCCGGTATTCGGAATTTTGCTTTCGCCGATGTTAGCCGCGCTGGCGATGAGTTTAAGTTCGGTTTCGGTAATTGTGAATGCTTTGCGATTGCGAAATCTAAACCTTTAAAAAATCAATATGAAACTACATACTTTTTTAATTGTCTTTTTAATTGCTTTGGGTGCAAAAGCCCAAAAAGTAGTTCGTTACGATTTACACGTTCGGGATACAATTGTCAATTTTTCGGGAAAAGAAAAACGTGCGCTTACCGTAAACGGACAAATTCCGATGCCTATATTGACTTTTACAGAAGGTGATATTGCGGAGATTTATGTCCATAATGATTTAAAAAATGAAGATACTGCCTTGCATTGGCACGGATTATTTCTTCCGAATAAAGAAGACGGTGTTCCGTATTTAACGCAAATGCCTATTAAACCCGGAACAACACATAAATATAGTTTCCCGATTATTCAGAACGGAACATATTGGTATCACAGTCATTCGGGATTGCAGGAACAAATTGGTTTATACGGACTTTTCATTATCAATAAAAAGAAAGACGATTCGACTTTTAGAAAAGGCATTGACGATTTGCCAACCGTTCCGGTTATTTTAAGTGAATGGACGGATCTTAAACCGGAAAATGTGCAGCGAATGCTTCATAATGCCAACGATTGGTTTGCCATAAAAAAAGGCACAACACAAAGTTATTCCGAAGCAATCAAGAAAGGGCAATTCTCTACAAAAGTCACCAACGAATGGAAACGTATGAATGCCATGGACGTGAGTGATGTTTATTATGAAAAGTTTTTAATTAACGGAAAAAATGAAGATCAGCTTTCACAGTTTAAAGCCGGAGATAAAGTTCGATTGAGAATTGCAAACGGAGGCGCTTCGAGTTATTTCTGGCTGACGTATGGCGGAGGAAAAATAACGGTTGTAGCCAGTGATGGAAACGACGTTGAACCTGTAGAAGTCGACCGTTTGATTATTGCCGTTTCTGAAACTTATGATATTGTCGTTACGATTCCTGAAGATAAAAAATCCTTTGCTTTTTTGGCTACAGCCGAAGACAGAACCGGATCTGCTTCTTTATATTTAGGGGAAGGAACTAAACAATCTGTCAAACATCTTCCCAAATTAAAATATTTCGAAGGGATGAAAATGATGAACGATATGATGAAGATGAATGGCGAAATGAATGATATGGGCATGAATATGTCGCTTAACAAAATGGACATGAATGCCGTAATGTATCCTGAAATTTCCGGTGAAGAGGAATCAGCAAAAACAGAAGATCATTCGATGCATACTATGGAAGGCATGGAAATGGCAAATGATTCTACGGCAACTTCTGAAGTTGTAACACTGAATTACGGAATGCTCAAATCTCCAACTAAAACAACATTACCAAAAGATGCTCCGGTAAAAGAATTGCGTTTTACATTATCAGGAAATATGAACCGCTATGTTTGGAGTTTAGACAATAAAGTAGTTTCTGAAACGGATAAAATTTTAATTAAAAAAGGAGAAAACGTCAGGATTGTATTGTACAACGGATCGATGATGCGTCACCCAATGCATTTGCACGGACATGATTTTAGGATTTTAAACGAGCATGGCGATTATTCTCCGCTAAAAAACGTGATTGATATTATGCCTATGGAAACCGATACCATCGAATTTCAGGCAAATGCTGATGGCGACTGGTTTTTTCATTGTCACATTTTATATCATATGATGGCTGGAATGGGACGTATTTTTAGTTATGAAAATTCAGCTCCAAATCCGTTGATTCATCATCCTGAAATGGCTTACAAAATGCTAAAAATGGACGATCGTATGTTTCATTTTATGGCAGAAAATGATTTTGCTTCAAACGGAAACGATGGAGAAGCGATGTACAGCAACACGCGCTGGAGCATTGGAACGGAATGGAGATTAGGTTATAACGACAAACATGGTTATGAAACCGAAACGCATATTGGCCGATACATTGGAAAAAATCAATGGCTAATGCCTTTTATTGGTTTTGACTGGCGATACCGTAAAATGGGAATGGACGAACAGGAACAAAATCTTTTTGGGCAAAAGAATACCAAAGATAATCGTTCGGTTTTCAGCATCGGAGCAGAATATACGTTGCCAATGCTTGTAAAAGCGCAAGTTGAAATGTACACCGATGGAAATGTGAGAATTCAGTTTGAACGAAAAGACATTCCGCTTTCCAGACGTTTGCGAATGAATTTAATGTGGAATACGGATAAAGAATATATGGCGGGATTGAAATATGTGGCTGGTAGAAATTTTGGAATCACAACACATTATGACAGCGATATGGGAATTGGATTTGGGGTTAATTTGAATTATTAAAAAAGTATAGTCCCTACGGGACATTTCGGGATTGTGTTTTTTTTTACCAATATTAAACTCCTGGCTTAGTATTTACTAGATAAATATTTCGTAGAGATAAAATATTGATAAATAGAAATAGCCAGCATTTAAAATTGTCCCGTAGAGACTTTATAAGCATTAGCATATTAACTTATCGTTGACAATTTTCAAAGCTAAATCCTACTATATTTGAAACTACATCTTCAATCAAAAAAAGAAAAATACCTAACAATTAAATTATACAAAGAATGAAAAAATTATTTACTGTTTTAGCTATTACTTTATTTACAATTGGTCTGCAAGCGCAAGACACAAAGCCAGCTCCAAAAAAGGAAAAAGCTAAAAAAGAATCATGTTGTAAAAAAACAGATGACAAAAAAGACAAAAAATGCTGCGCTAAAAAATAATTGCAGCATATGTTAAATGCAAAAGGCTTCAAAATATTTGAAGCCTTTTTTATGTTTTTTCTTTTTGCCGTGAATTTCAAGAATTTCCACGAATTATTTTTTTAATTCAAACTCAAAAATTTGTGGAAATTCTTGAAATTCGCGGCAAAAAAACCTATTTCAATCTAACACTCCATTCAAAATCCATTTCAGAAACCTGCACACCTTCTTCGTTAGTTCCTATAGATTTCATCCAGAAAGTCTGTCCCTCGCCTGTTTCGATTGTATTCTTGACAGCATCGGCAATTAAGTGTCCATCGTTACAAACGAAAGTAATTCTGCCTGTTGCTTTTTTAGTGAAGTTTCCTTTATTATTGGCTACCAGCATTGAGATTTTTTTACCGCTTTGCTGAATCTGCGAAATAACCAAAGCACCGGTTGTTAATTCTGCTGCCATTGCCTGCACCGCGAAATACATCGAATTAAAGGGATTTTGATTAATCCAGCGGTGTTTTACGCTTACTATACATCTGTCATTGTCGATTGCTTTTACACGCACGCCGCAAAAGTATGCCGACGGCAATTTAAATAATACAAATTTGTTGAGTTTGGATACAGATATTGCCATGTGATATGTTTTTTTATGTAAAAATACAAAAAAACTATGCGTGCACAATAAATTGATAATACTTTCTGAAAGCACCAACAAAATCAATACTTACGAATGATTTTCAACTATTTAAACCTTGATATCCAATTTTAATTTTGTTAAAATTATGTTAATATTTGGTACTATGCAAAACAAGATACTGTCTTTTAGATATATATTTGCATAAGAAATTACTATATACTTTTAATCATGCAATCAACAACACCACTAATCATGGAAAAATCATCAGAAAAGAATACTTCGGCATTCACACATTTAAGCGTATTAAGTCAATATATTATACCGTTTGGGAATTATATTTTCCCAGTCATAATCTGGTCAAGCTACAAAGACAAATCAGAGTTTGTAGATCATCACGGAAAACAAGCTTTGAACTTTCAGTTAAGTTTATTGCTTTACACGTTAATCTTAGCTTTAATCGCAATCCCGGTTTTTGTTACGGTTTTTTTACAAAACCTTCCAATCGAAGCTGTTTTTAATGACAATGAAGATTTCTACATCAGAAATTTCAATTTTGAGGGAAACATTGGCCTTTTAAGTATTGGAGCTACGGCAGTAGTACTTTTTGGACTTTTAAAATTTGTTGAATTCTTTTTAGTGATTTATGCTTCGATAAAAGCTTCAAACGGAGAATTATACAAATATCCGCTAACGATTTCTTTTATAAAGTAATTAAGGTTTAGGAAGCACTTCGACTTCGCTCAGTGTGACAGTAACCTAAAAAGATTAAAAGTTCTTATAAAATACGGGAGTCCTAGCCCTGATAGAAGTGGAAATCCTTTTGTGCCGGGGTTCGGCACAAAAGATTGAAACGAATAGCAGGAAACAGCTCCAAAAAAAACAATCAATCATCAATCAATCATCATCAATCAAAAAACGAATTGTTCAATCTAAAAAAAACAAAATGAAATTATGAACATTGAAAACACAAAAGCACAGATGCGCAAAGGTGTTCTTGAGTTTTGCATCTTATCTGTTCTAAAAGAAAAAGACGCATATACATCTGAAATATTAGACACTTTAAAAAACGCAAAATTACTAGTTGTTGAGGGAACAGTTTATCCGCTTTTAACTAGATTGAAAAACGACGGTTTACTAAATTATCGATGGGAAGAATCGACATCCGGGCCGCCTAGAAAATACTATGGATTAACCGAAATAGGACAAACATTTTTAAACGAACTTAGCGGTACCTGGACAGAATTGTCTGACGCTGTAAATCTAATCACCAATCAAAATCAATAAGTCATGAACAAAACAGTAAATATTAACTTAGGCGGTATGTTTTTTCACATCGATGAAGATGCATATTTAAAATTGACACGCTATTTTGACGCTATAAAACGATCACTTAATAACTCATCTGGTCAGGATGAAATCATTAAAGATATCGAAATGCGTGTTTCTGAATTATTAACAGAAAAACAAAAAAGCGAGAAACATGTTGTTGGACTGAAAGATGTTGACGAAGTGATTGCAGTAATGGGACAGCCTGAAGATTACCGAATTGAAGACGAAGAAAGCACAAATCAGTCTTTTAACAGCGGCACAAGAAGACACAAAAAATTATATCGCGATAAAGAAAATGGTATGATTGGCGGTGTAGCAACTGGATTGGGACATTATTTTGGAATTGATGCTGTATGGATTAAAATCGTATTCTTAATATTTGTTTTTGCAGGTTTTGGAACTGGAATTTTAGCGTATTTCGTTCTTTGGATTGTAACGCCTGAAGCCATTACAACTTCTGAAAAACTAGAAATGACAGGTGAACCGGTTACGATTTCGAACATCGAAAAAAAAGTGCGTGAGGAAATTGATTCATTATCTGACAAGTTCAAAAATGCAGATTACGACAAAATGGGAAATCAGGTAAAGTCGGGAGCTGGGAGAATAAGTAGTTCATTTGGAGATTTTATCATGACGGTTTTTAAAATTTTTGCTAAGTTTTTAGGTGTTATCTTAATTATAGCGGGAATCTCGACTTTGATCATGTTATTAATTGGAGTTTTTACTTTGGGAACTAATATTTTTGTTGACTTTCCTTGGCAGAACTTTGTTGAAGCAGGAAATTTTACTGAATATCCAATCTGGTCATTTGGTTTATTAATGCTTTTCGCTGTTGGAATTCCGTTTTTCTTCTTGACACTTTTAGGATTTAAATTGTTATCTCCAAACTTAAAATCAATTGGAAACATTACAAAATATACGCTTTTAGCAGTTTGGATTATAGCAATTGCCATTTTAATCAGTATTGGAATTAAACAGGCAACTGAAATTTCACACGATAATAAAATAATCGAGAAGAAAGTTTTAAGTATCCAGCCAACTGACACCTTATTTGTAAAGTTCAAATACAGTGATTATTACGCAAAAAGCTTAAATCATTATAGAGACTTTGAGTTCGTTCAGGATTCTGCAAACAACGAGTTGATATATTCTAATGATGTACGCTTACACGTTTTACATACAGATGAGCCTGCTCCCTTTATTCAAATTGAAAAAAGCGCAAGAGGAAACTCTTTTACAAACGCTAAAAAAAGAGCAGAAAAAATTAATTACAAATTTGAAATTAACGGAAATCATTTAATTTTGGATAATTATTTTCTTACAGACATAAAAAATAAATTTAGAGGACAAGAAGTTGACATTTACCTGTATTTACCAGAAGGACAATTGCTTAAACCAGATGCTTCGGTTAAAGATTATTACAATTCTGATGATGATTTCTTTAACTTAAATTACGATGGTAATTACAATTATAAAGTTGAAGGTTCGAAAGTAAAATGTCTGGATTGTCCTGTAGACAACACTGACAATGATAATGAGAGCGATTCTGACGAAGTAAATACAATTGAAAATGATACTGTAAAAGAGGTTTCAATTAAAATTAATGGAAAAGAAGTTTTAAACGGTAAAAAAACCAAAGGCAGATTAACTACAGATAAAAATGGAGTTATAATTAAAATTAACTAATACCAAAAGCCATGATAAAAATAATCATTCATATCACCAAATTTGTTATTGCAACAATTACAGCATTACTTTTTGCTTCATGTAATTTAAACATGAATACAATTGAAGGAAGCGGCAACGTAACCACTGAAAAAAGAACAGTTCAGGGAGATTTTAAAAACGTTAAAGTAAGCAACGCCATAGATTTAGTTATAGAGCAGGGTGATAATTATGAAGTTGTTGTCGAAGCTGATGATAATCTTCAAAAAGATATAATTACAAAAGTTGAAAACGGAACATTAGTAATTAGATGCAAATTCAATTCTTTCCGTAATATTACCATGAAAAAGGTAACGGTAAAAATGCCGTCAATTGATAAAATAGAAGCTTCGAGCGCATCAACTGTTTTAGGCAAAAACCTGCTTCACGGAGAAAGTATAGAATTAGAAACATCGAGTGCAGCATCAATAAATGTAAATACTGAATTTGATACTGTATCTTGTCATGCAAGCAGCGGAAGCTCTATTGATATTAAAGGAAAAGCATTGAAAGTTAAAACTTCAGCATCAAGCGGTTCTTCTATTGAAGCCGGAAATTTATTTGCTAATGATGTAGATGCAGATGTTTCAAGCGGAGCAGTTACAAAAGTTCATCCAATCTTGAGCCTTAAAGCCGAGGCAAGCAGCGGCGGGAATATTAATTATGACAATGTTCCAAAAACAATTGACAAAACTGCAAGTTCAGGAGGAAGCGTCAATCAAAGCTAATACCTTTAAGTGTTAAATATAAAAGAAATCATTCATCAAAAGTGGATGATTTTTTTATATTTGCTAAAATCAAATCTAGAATTAATGAAAAAAAATACAGCACTACTACTTTTACTTTTAGTTACAACATTAACTTTTGCTCAAAAAAGAGAGAAAGTAAAAGGATCAAAAATTGTAACTACATCTATTAAAGAAGTAGGAAGTTTTGATGCACTCGAAATCGATGATAACTTAGAGGTTTATCTTGAAAAGGGAGAAAAAAATGAAATGAAAATTGAAGCCGATGACAATCTTCACGAAATCATCTCGATGGATTTAAGAGACAAAACGCTTCGTTTATATACAGCTAAAGAAAGTACTATTTTTAAAAAGCTTTCGGTTAAAATCACCTATACAAGTTCTTTAAAAAAGGTAATTGCAAAAAATGATGCTGTAATTTATGCGATTCAGGAAGTGCAGTTAGATGACATTACTTTTAATAGTGTAGATTATTCTAAGTTATATCTGAATGTAAATTCAAAAAAATTCAATTTAATTGCAGATGACAAATCAAAAACAGAATTAAACTTAAAAACAGAAGACGGAAGCTTACAGTTAAGCAAAAATGCTTCTATTAAAACATTGGTTTCTGCCATTAAATTTAAATGTGATTTGTACCAAAAAGCCAATGCAACTATTGAAGGAATTGCAGAAAAAGCCACTATTCGTTTAGACAACAATTCGGTTTTTACAGGAACAAAGTTTACTTTAAAAGATGCGAATTTAACAACAGAAGGCTCTTCCATTGCCACTATTTTATCTGAAACCACTATAGCAATTGCAGCTGGAGACAAGTCTGAAGTTTCATTATTTGGTGATCCGAAAATAGAACTTACACGCTTTAGCGAAGAAGCAAAACTGATTAAAAAACCAGGCGCAGTAAAGGCAAAAACAACGACATTGTAAACTTTTAAAACTATTAGAATCTAAAAGGTAATATAACGAAAAAGTCCCATTTTAATAAAATGGGACTTTTTTCATATTTATTGTTTTCATGTTCAGCAGCATCAAAACTAAAACTTTAAGTTTATTCCTTAGAAGCTAGATATCTTTCAGCATCAAGCGCAGCCATACATCCTGTTCCGGCAGCAGTAATTGCCTGACGGTACACATGATCTGCAGCATCTCCAGCTACAAAAACACCTTCTACATTTGTTTTAGATGTTCCTGGAGTATTTATGATATATCCTGTTTCGTCAAGGATGATATAATCTTTAAAAATATCTGTATTTGGTTTGTGACCAATTGCTACGAAAAATCCGGTTGCAGGAATTTCGATAACTTCTCCTGTAGTTTTATTTAATGCTTTAATAGCATGTACTACATTGTTATCTCCCAAAACTTCAACAGTATCGTGATTCATTAAGATCTCGATATTTTCAGTTTTGCGAACGCGTTCTTCCATAATCTTAGAAGCTCTGAATTTTTCGCTTCTTACTAACATCGTTACTTTTTTACAAAGTTTAGATAAGTAATGTGCTTCTTCACAAGCAGAATCCCCAGCTCCAACAATCACTACTTCTTGGTTACGGTAGAAAAATCCATCACATACAGCACAGGCAGAAACTCCTCCTCCCATATTTAAATAGTGCTGTTCTGACGGTAATCCTAAATATTTAGCCGAAGCACCTGTAGAAATAATTACAGTTTCGCAGTGTAATTCGATTGAATCATTAATCCAAACCTTATGAATTCCACCCGAAAAATCAACTTTTGTAGCCCAGCCATCACGAATATCAGCACCAAAACGTTTTGCTTGTTCTTGTAACTGTACCATCATTTCTGGTCCTGTAACACCATCAACATAACCCGGAAAATTTTCTACTTCATTTGTTGTCGTTAACTGACCTCCAGGCTGCATTCCTTGGTATAAAACCGGATTCATGTTTGCTCTGGCAGCATAAATAGCGGCAGTGTATCCTGCAGGGCCAGAACCTATAATAAGGCATTTAATTTTTTCGATTGTATCTGACATAATGTGTATTGTTTTTTTGTGATGCAAATGTAAACTTTATTATAAAAAATAACGCCGAAAATAAATCTGAAATAGCTATGTTGAAATAAGTTTTATTTATTTTCATTTTTTCCTTTTACAAATCAAATTTATTTATATCTTTGCATCCGCTTTCGGGCAGTACAGCAAAACATCTTCGGGGTGTAGCGTAGCCCGGTTATCGCGCCTGCTTTGGGAGCAGGAGGCCGCAGGTTCGAATCCTGCCACCCCGACAAAAGTCTTTTCATTTACTTGAAAAGACTTTTTTTTTTGCAATAACTCAACTGACATTAGAACAGTTATCTCATCCCGATTAAAATCGGAAAGACAGGTTCTCCCGAAAGCTTTGGTGAAAATCGCAGCCTATGTTGAAAAAGAAAACCTCTGAAGACAATCTATCTTCAGAGGTTTTCTTTTCAAAATAACTATATCCTATTTATTTTTCCATATCAATATACGCAGGATATGATTCTCTATTGGGTAAAATAAATTCTTCATCATAAGCCTGTGCACCTTCTCCATTATTATATAAAGACACACGTTTTACACCGGTTGCTGTACTTCCCCCTGTACCATTAATAACATTTTGAATATTCCCTGAACCTGCAAAACGAGTAATACACATTTTTTCGAGTTTCACATTCGGGTTGTTAGGTACTTCAAATGCATTTTTCTTATTCACCTTATCATCTGTTCCTGTAAAAACTGCATAAGACCCCATTCCTATAGTATGATGTTCTTTTACAGTGTTAGCTACTTTAAATGCAGCATAACCATCAACCTTACCTCCCTGACTACTCCAGCTTGATTGGTTTGGCGCATCGTAAGGCGGTTCGTTTTGAAAGAAATAAGTCCTGCCTCGTTCTCCCAGCCATAAAACTTCATACTCTTGATAGTGTTCTGTAAAAAGAGCATAAAGCGTAACATCATTACCAGCAACTATAAGTCCATTTTTGCATCTGTCTCTCAGCCAGCGTGCATTGCCGCCTTTCTGCGAACCATGATCGGCGCGCCATAACCAGAAATGATCACCCACAACATTGTTACTATTTATCTGCATAGAAGCCTCAATCTGAATGTTTTTTGACTGAACTCCTCCAACTCTGCAAGTAATATCTGCAAGTAAAAGAGGGTCTGAAGCATGATCTGCATTTGCTCCTTCATTACCAATTCGAACCTGATAAGTTGTACTATTAAATGAATCCATAAGAAGTCCTGCAATAACAATTCCGTCCTTATCATCAGCATAAATACATCCCCAAGTATTTTTTTCAGCAGGCTCCAGCGTTACAGAAGCTATACCAGCTCCCAATAATATCGCTCCTTTCCTATTCACCTGAATAGGAGCACTTAATGAGTAATGTCCTGGAGTAAAAAACACATTTTTACCCGCTTTTAATGCATTATTAATTTCTATATCAGTATCGCCTTCTTTTGCTACAAACCATTGTGTAAGCAAATCCTGAATTTTACCTTTTCCCATATCTTTTGATGACCAAGAAACTCCCACTCTGTCTTTTTGCCAAGCCGGAACAAATACTTTGTATTCACCATCATCATCTATAAAAAGAAAAGGCTTTTCTCTAATAATAGGTGTGGCCGGAACTGGAGAATTAGCTTCATCTGCTTGCGGAGGATTAACACATCCCTGCCAAACCATATTATAAGAACCTCCCATTGCTCCTGAACCCGAAGGAAAAACAGTATTTCTGGTATACCATTGCTGTTGTCCGCCCCAATTGGGCCTGGATGATATATAATGCGTGTCGGCAATAAAACCGCCGCTTCCCCAAAAGTTATTGCTTCCAACATCTGAAATATATTTCGAAGTATCGTCAATCAATAGTCTCCTTGCACTGGTTGACTGAGAAACGGTCCAGGCAAAATCACGCATCACTTCTACATTTTCCATAGAACGCCAAAAGGTACAAGTCGCATTCGCTCCACCCGAAAGATGGGGCCTTGTAAAAACAGAACCTAATTTAACATCTGAAGGCACTTTACCTAAACCTCCAATATGAGAATAGAAACCCAGCTCTATGGAGTTTGCCTCTGCTGCTGATGCAGAACCTGATCCACCTGAATCGTAAGTTTGTTTATTAATATTTGCCTTAAAATAATAAGCCTGACGTTTTGTTGTCCATTCTCCATCTGCTCCGCCCAAACCAATAGATCGAAATTGCGAATTAATTTCATTTCGTGCCGTTTCTGCTTTTTCGTATTTTCTATCATAGAAATACATGTTATCGCCAAAAATTTGATTTTCGAGCGAAATTATCACAACTGCAGATCCACGAGTAATCTTATAATAATTTTCATATTTATCTGCATTTGGCTTATTATCTGTAAATATCAATTTAGAAGTCGAGCCCAAAGCTGCGAAATTTGTCGCCATACGACTGCCTCCTCTGGTAATTACATAATTTCCGGAAGAACCAAAAGCAGACCACGATAAGGTTATGCTGTGTTTCTTTTTATTATAAACAATTTTGCTTTCCGTTTTTTTCTCCTGTATTTTTTGGTCAAAAGAAAAAGGTGAAACAAAACTGCATAGAATCAGCATAAACACAAATGCTCTAAATACTGAAATCACTTTTTTACTCATAAGAATGTTCATTTTTGTGGTTTGATAGTTTGCAATAATGATTGTTTTTAAGAAGCCCAAAATAGCAATAATCTTTAACCTGAATGTTCATTTTTGGTTTCGATTTTCTCATCAAAAACTATACAAAGCCTGAATTTTGGCTTTTAATAACATAAATAAACCGTCTGCAATATGTTCATTTTTTCAAAATAGATTTTTTTTGCCCTTCTACAAAAATTAAAAAATGAAAAAGGTAATTCTATTTATAGCTTTTGCGGTTTCCACGACAGTTCTTTCACAAGAACCTCCTGCTTCTGCAAATACTGATGTCGATGTCATAAATGAAGAACAGAACTATTACAAAAAAGACGCTCATGCTTCTTATTATCATGACAAATTTAATGGCAGAAAAACTGCAAGCGGAAGAAAATTCAACAACAACGATCTAACTGCAGCACATAAAAAACTTCCGTTTGGCACGATAGTAAAAGTAACAAATGAAGCAAATAACAAATTTGTAATTGGAGGTCACAGACAGAGGACCTTTTGTTAAAGGAAGAGAAATTGATCTAAGTAAAAGAGCGTTTATGAATATTGCTTCTAATAAAAAAAGCGGCTTAGTTTATGTTACTATAGAAATTTTAAAATAAGACCTTTTCTACAAGGCAAAATCAGATTACTCTCTTTTTACAGAAGCAATACCAAATAAATGAATCCAAATTTATCGACAATTCTATTCATAACTAAAATTATTTTGTTCCCAAGACGCGTGAAACCACGATTAAACAAAGTTTCTTAAATGTTAACAAAATAGATTTTCAAAAACCATAAATAATTGTATTTTTACGGTTCAAAATTCAGAAAATAAATGGGCAAAATCATTGCTATTGCTAATCAAAAAGGAGGCGTTGGAAAGACTACTACATCAGTAAATCTTGCAGCCTCATTAGGTGTTTTAGAGAAAAAAGTATTATTAATCGACGCTGATCCTCAGGCCAATGCTACATCTGGTCTTGGAATTGACGTAGAAACAGTTGAAGTTGGAACTTATCAAATTCTAGAACATACTGTAACACCAAAAGAAGCCATTTTAAAATGTACAGCTCCAAATGTTGACGTGATACCGGCTCACATTGACCTTGTTGCTATCGAAATTGAATTGGTTGACAAAGAAAACCGTGAGTATATGCTTAAAAAAGCATTAGAAGAAGCAAAGCAAGAATATGATTTTATCATTATCGACTGCGCGCCATCTCTAGGCTTGTTAACCCTGAACGCTCTAACAGCTGCAGATTCTGTAGTTATTCCCATTCAGTGCGAATATTTTGCTCTTGAGGGATTAGGAAAATTATTGAACACTATTAAGAGTATTCAAAAAATACACAACCCGGATCTTGATATTGAAGGTTTATTATTAACAATGTATGATTCTAGACTACGTCTATCTAATCAGGTTGTGGAAGAGGTTCAAAAACACTTTAACGATATGGTTTTTGATACCGTAATTCAGCGAAATGTAAAATTAAGTGAGGCTCCGAGTTTTGGAGAAAGTATCATTAATTATGATGCAACAAGCAAAGGTGCCGTAAACTATATTAATTTAGCTCAAGAAATTATAAAGAAAAACAGTAAATAGTTTTTATGACAAAAGCAATTAAAAAACAAGCCTTAGGAAGAGGATTATCAGCATTATTAAAAGATCCGGAAAACGACATTAAATCCGTAGAAGACAAAAATGCTGATAAGGTTGTTGGAAATATTATTGAGCTTGAAATAAGTGCTATCGAAATAAATCCGTTTCAGCCGAGAAGCAATTTTAATGAAGAATCATTGCGTGAGTTAGCCACTTCTATTAAAGAACTTGGTGTGATTCAACCTATTACTGTTCGAAAATTAGATTTCAATAAATATCAGTTAATTTCAGGAGAACGTCGTTTACGTGCTTCTACCTTAATTGGTTTAACTCATGTTCCTGCTTACATTCGTATTGCTAATGACAATGAGTCATTAGTTATGGCATTAGTTGAAAACATTCAGCGTCATGACTTAGATCCAATTGAGATTGCCCTTTCTTATCAGCGTTTAATTGATGAAATTCAATTAACACAAGAGCAGATGAGTGAGCGCGTTGGAAAAAAACGTTCTACAATTTCTAACTACTTACGTCTTTTAAAACTAGATCCGATTATCCAGACAGGTATTCGTGACGGATTTATCAGTATGGGTCATGGTCGTGCGATCATCAACATTGAAGATTTAGATGTTCAAACCGATATTTACCAAAAAATCGTAAGCCAGAACTTATCAGTTCGTGAAACCGAAGCGTTAGTTAAAAACTATCACGAAGGTCAAATGCCAAAAGAAGAAGGAGAAGGAAAAGCTAAACCTGATTCTGCATTTGTAGTCAGAGAAACACAAAAAAATACTTTCAATGATTATTTTGGTTCGAAAGTTGATATAAAAGTCGCAGGCAACGGAAAAGGAAAAATCACAATTCCATTTAGTTCTGAAGCCGACTTTAATCGAATTATAAAATTAATAAACGGATAGTGAATAAAATTGTCCCCATAAGTTTATTGTTCTTTTTCTTAGGAACCGTCTCTCTTTTTGCTCAGGTAAAAGAAGAAACGGTTTTGGTCGCTAAAGACAGTACTACCTTAGAAGAAATAGACCCGCTTACACCTGCAAAAGCAGCTTTCTATTCTGCTATTTTACCTGGTTTAGGACAGGCATACAATAAAAAATACTGGAAAATTCCTTTAGTTTATGGAGCTATTGGTACAAGTTTATACTTCTATATAGACAACAATAACAAATATCGTGATTATCGAAATGCCTACAAACGAAGGCTAGAAGGCTACAATGATGATAAATTTGAATATCTGGACGACAGCCGACTTGTTGCCGGTCAGAAATTTTACCAAAGAAACAGAGATCTTTCTGCTTTATTTGTTGTTGGTTTTTATGTTTTAAATATCATTGACGCCAACGTAGATGCTGCTTTGATTCAATTCAATGTAAACGAAAGACTATCTATGCGTCCGGAAATTTACCCCAACGATGTAACATTTAAACCAAATGTTGGACTAACTTTTAATTATCGCTTTTAAATAGAAAACATCTGTTTAAAAAATCACAAATACATACAAAATGAAAATTGCGCTTTTAGGATACGGAAAAATGGGTAAAGTAATTGAAAGAATTGCTTTAGAAAGAGGTCATGAAATAGTTTTAAAGAAAGATGAACTCAATACTTATGACGGCCTTTCAACAGCCGATGTTGCCATTGATTTCAGCGTTCCATCTGCAGCAGTAAGTAATATTTCTGCATCTTTTAATGCTAATGTTCCTGTCGTTTCAGGAACAACAGGATGGCTGGAACATTACGATGAAATGATTGCACTTTGTAACGATAAAAAAGGAGGATTTATATCGAGCTCAAATTTCAGTTTAGGAGTAAATATTTTCTTCGAATTAAACGAATACTTAGCCAAAATCATGAATCAATTTGATTCGTATAAAGTTTCTATGGAAGAGATTCATCACATACACAAACTTGATGCTCCGAGCGGTACAGCAATTTCTTTAGCACAAGGTGTAATTCAGAACAGCAATTATGCTGAATGGACTTTAGAAGAAGCAAAAAACAATCAAATACACATTGAAACCAAAAGGATTGGTGAAGTTCCAGGTACTCATACCGTAAACTACGATTCAGTTATTGACAGCATCGAAATCAAGCATACAGCTCATAATCGTGAAGGTTTTGCTCTTGGCGCTGTTATCGCTGCAGAGTGGCTTGCTGGAAAACAAGGGGTTTTCACTATGAAAGATGTATTAAACTTACAATAAATTGACTACAGTTCTGGATTAAACAACTATAAATCCTGAATTTGAAACTTAAAATACAATATTATGACACTTTACTCTTGGTTCGTATTTTTCTTAGCTGTTCAAATAATTCATTTCATTGGTACATGGAAATTGTATCAGGCAGCAGGAAGAAAAAGCTGGGAAGCAGCAATTCCGGTATATAATTCAATTGTTTTAATGAAGATCATCAAACGTCCAACATGGTGGACTTTGTTGCTTTTTATTCCAATTATTAACCTAATTATGTTTCCGGTAGTTTGGGTTGAAACGCTTAGAACTTTTGGTAAAAAATCGACTTTAGATACTATTTTAGGAATTTTCACTCTTGGTTTTTACATCTATTATGTAAATTATACTCAGAAATTAGCATACAATGCCGACAGAAAATTAACTCCTGAAAACAAAACAGCAGATACTGTAAGTTCACTGCTTTTTGCCATTATTGTAGCAACTTTAGTGCATACTTACGTAATCCAGCCTTATACTATTCCTACTTCTTCATTAGAAAAATCGCTTTTAATAGGTGACTTCTTGTTTGTAAGTAAATTAAATTATGGTCCAAGAGTACCAATGACAACGGTTGCATTACCAATGGTGCATGACTCTATTCCGTTAACAAAGAAAAAATCATATTTAAGCTGGCCTCAATTGCCTTATTTTAGGCTTCCGGCTTTCGAAAAAATAAAACGAAATGACATTGTTGTTTTCAACTGGCCGGTAGATACGGTACATTATTTCTACGAACCAAAAGGAAAACCGGGTGTTATAAAACCAATCGACAAGAAATCAAACTACGTTAAAAGATGTGTTGGTGTTCCTGGTGACAGTTTATCAATCAAAGACGGATTTGTATTCATCAACGGCAAAAAACTTGTTTTACCTGAAAGAGCAAAACCTCAATATTCGTATTCTGTGGCTTTAGACGGAAAAACTTCAATTGATTTTGAATCTTTATTTAAAGAATTAGATATTACTGATCCTGCAGGCTTCAGAACAGAAAAAAGAGACACTCTTTATTTTAGAGCATTAACAGAAGCGGGAGCTGAACGTTTAAAAAATACTCCGGGCGTTACAGCTGTAAAAAGAGAAATTGACAACGGAAATGATAACGCCATTTTCCCTCACATTAACAAATGGAGTCAGGATAATTTTGGTCCAATATATATTCCTGAGGCAGGAAAAACGGTTGCTTTAACAAATGAATCTTTACCATTTTACAAAGAAATCATTACCAACTATGAAGGAAACACTTTAGAATTAAAAGGTTCTAAATTCTTAATAAACGGCAAAGAGACAAATACATATACCTTCAAACAAAACTATTATTGGATGATGGGAGACAATCGTCACAACTCTGAAGATAGTCGCTATTGGGGTTATGTTCCAGAAAACCATATCGTAGGAAAACCCGTTTTCATCTGGATGAGCTGGGATACTAATGGAAAAGGCATCAACAAAATCCGCTGGAACAGAGTATTTACAACTGTTGACGGCGAAGGACAGCCTCAATCGTATTTCAAATATTTCTTAATCATTCTAGCTCTTTACTTCGTTGGAGAATTCTTCTGGAAAAAGAGAAAACAAAATAAAGCATAATTAAAAAAAAGTTATTTTTGTATCAGGTTTCAATTTTCAGGTTCACAAAAACATGAAAATTGAAACCTGAAACTTTTAAACAAAACCATAAATAATGAATTCCTTATTACTTCCTACCTATTTTCCGTCAATCAGCCACTTTGCAGTTATGGCTCAATCTGAAAATATCACTTTTGAAATGGAAGATAATTTTCAGAAACAGACTAATAGAAACCGAACATATATCTATAGCCCAAATGGAATTCAATTATTAAATATTCCTGTTAAGCATTCCAAATCTGCCCATCAAAAAACAAAAGATGTTTTGATCGAAAATGAATTTGACTGGCAGAAACAGCATTTTAAATCACTAGAAGCAGCTTATAGAAGTTCGCCTTTTTTTGAGTTTTTTGAAGATGATATAGCCCCTGTTTTCGAAAAGAAACATACTTTTCTTATGGACTTAAATCTGGAAGTTTTAAACATTCTGACAAAATGCTTAAGAATGAAATTGGAGTTTGGAAAAACTACTGAGTATTTTCATGAAGTAGAAAATGTTTCAGATTTCAGATATTTGACCAACGGAAAAAAGGATCAAAATTCATTCGAAAAATATACTCAGGTTTTTGATGACAAACATGGATTCATCAACAATTTAAGTGTTTTGGATTTGCTTTTTAACGAAGGGAAATTTGCAATGGATTATTTAAAAACTCAAAAAATAATATAATTTATAAGTTAAGAATTATGAGTTTTTAGTTGTAAGTTTTATTTTATTTTCAACATCTAACTTTTAACTTTCTGCTAAAACTGATCTATAGAAAGTCTTGTCATTATGGGGTAATGATCTGAATTTTCAAAATCAGAAAAGCTTTCGAATTGTTTTACTTTCATTTTAGTATCAGTAAAAATATAGTCAATTCTTGCAGGGTAATATTTAAACTTATATGTTGCCCCAAAGCCTTCTCCGGCTTCCTCAAATGCATCTTTGAGTTTCCCTTTAATACTTCGATAAACGTACGAAAACGGGCTGTTATTCATGTCTCCGCAAATAATAATAGGATATTTACACTTTTTAATGTGTTCTTTAAAAATTTCAGCTTGTTCTTGCTGCTGTGTAAATCCTTTACTAATTCTGCCATAAATACGCTGTGATTTCTTTTGGTTAACGTTATCAATATCGTCCGAAATTTCACTTACGTCAGGCGATATTTTAATAGACTGCAGGTGCATATTATAAACACGAATAATGTCTTTTCCTCGTTTTATATCAGCATAAACCACATTATTATCTGATTTAGGAAAAACAATTTTTCCTTCGTCAATAATAGGAAATTTTGAAAAAATAGCCTGCCCCGTTTTTATCTGTTTTCCATCAATAAAAATATAACGATGCGGATATACTTTTAAATCTAAATGAGCCGAGTTTGAATACTCCTGAATACACAAAATATCCGGATCCTTTTCATCTATAAATGCTTTGATATTCTCCGGAATATCATCGCGGTCGAGCCATTTAAAAACATTAAACAAACGAACATTATAACTCATTACTGAGAAATCTTTTTCATCCTTTATATATTCCTTAGCCGAGAATTTATAAAACTTACTGATAAAAGTAATTCCGGTTAATAAAACCAAACCAGACAAAATAAGGCGTTTTTTAAACTGAATTGCCCAGTAAACAAAGAACAACCCATTTGCAACAAAAAAGGCCGGCATAAACAGCGTAAGCACCGATAAAAGCGGAAAACTCTTAGGTGCTAAAAAAGGCAAAACATAGACGCTAAATGTAAGTACAGTCAGCACTATATTCAAAAAGAACATTATTTTATTAAACCACGAAAGGTTTCTCATAGTATTCTGCTAAGGATTATTTTCCAGCTTTAAACAAAAACTCTTTTTCTTCTTTTGTCAGACAATCATACCCTGACTGGCTGATTTTGTCTAAAATCTCATCAATTTGTTGCTGCGTTTTGTCTTTCGTGACAATTTTTGATGTCGTTTTTTCTGTAGGTTTATTATAATTCTTATGAACTTTTGTAAATGGGGTCGTTGGAGATTTTCTAAAAAGATTAGCAAAAAAATCTAATACTCTAGAAACAACGATACTTAAATCTGTTCCGTTTTGAAGCAGTTTAATAAAGACAAAACCAAAGAAAGCTCCGGCTAAATGAGAAATATGACCTCCCATATTATCTAAACGAAACTGCATTAAGTCTAAAACTAAAATTACACCAGTAATATGCCAAAGCTTAACATTTCCGAATAAAAATAATCGAACATTCATTAAAGGCTGATAAGTAGTTGCTGCAACTAAAATTGCCATTATTGCAGCCGATGCTCCAACTATAGACGCTGAAGTTCCTAAAACATAAAAACTTAAAGCAAACACAATTCCCGAAAAAATAGCACCTAAAATATACAATCCTAAGTATTGTTTTTGAGTGAAGAAAGTCAGGAACAAATTACTGGCAAAGTTTAAAACCAGCATATTAAACAGTAAATGCATGAATCCGAAATGAAAAAATGCATATGTTAAAAACGTCCAGGGTTTAAACATAAAAACCTGAGGATCTGATGACAGAGCCAGCCAGTTTGGAAAAATAAAACCTCCGTTAGAAAATTGATAGAAAAAAACTAAAGAAATAAGAAAACAGGCAATATTCCAATAAATAACACGCAAAGCGATACCGCCTAATTTATATTGAAGTTTTAAATCGTCAAGGATATTCATAAAGTCTTTTTTGGTTCTTAAAATTAATTAATTAAAGTTAAAAATTAATTCCAACGGTTATTGTTAAACTGATTTTTTTTCCAATATAACATCATTAAAAAACCTGCAATTGCGCCGCCAATATGTGCAAAGTGAGCAATTCCTGTTCCACCGCTTCCAAACAAAGAACTGCCTTTAAACCCTAGAAATAAATCAATCGCTAAAATTCCGGGAACAAAATACTTTGCTTTAATAGGAACCGGAATAAACATTAAGGCTAACTGTGCATTAGGAAACATAAAAGCAAAAGCCGTTAACAAACCATAAATTGCACCAGAAGCACCAAGAACCGGCGATTGTACAATACCGCTTGCTTGTGCTAACGCATTAAATTGTTCCTGAGTACAATGCACTCTATTTAAAATAGCAGATACCTCATTTTGCATCATCCTACCATTAGAATCAAATAAAGACTGATAATCAGCATTTAAAATTACATGGAGATCAGCTTTTGATAAATTTAAAGAAGAAACAGAATCTAAAAAAGACTGCAATTGTAAATAATTCACTCCTGTATGAAGTAAAGCAGCACCTAATCCGCATGAAATATAGAAAAACAAAAATTTCTTTCCTCCCCAAAAATGTTCTAATGCAGATCCAAAGCTGTACAATGCAAACATATTAAATAAAATATGAGCAAAGTTTGGCAATTTAGCATGCATAAACATATGTGTAATGATCTGCCAAATCCTAAAATTATCGCTTTCCGGATAATACAGCATTAAATAATCATATGAAATTGGCACTAATTGCGAACCAATAAAAAATATAATATTAATAATTAGCAGTTGCTTAACTACTGGAGTCATATTCATCATAAGGCAAACTTTTTATCTATATCTTCAACACGCATGGTGATAAAGGTAGGTTTTTGAAAAGGTGAAATATTAGGATCTTTACAAGCAAACAAACCGTTTACTAAATTATCTTGTTCTTTCTCGGTTAAATAAGATCCTGTTCTAACCGCTAAACTTTTTGCCATCGACTTGGCAATTGTATCATTTTGACTGTAACTGCTGGCCGGAATTCCGTCTTGCAGATCACTTAGCAATTGTTCGATTACCAGAGAGACTTCACTTTCGGTAATATTTACCGGAATTCCCGAAATGACAATATGATCTGTTTTTGCTTCTTCAAATACGAATCCGGTTGTTTCTAAGGACGGTTTTAATTCTTCGATCAATTTCATTTCTGAAGAAGAATAAAATAAATCCAACGGAAAAAGTAATTGCTGGCTGGAAGCCTGATTTACGGTCATATTTAATAAAAACTGCTCATACAAAATACGCTGGTGCGCACGATGCTGATCAACTATTACCATTCCGGATTTTATTGGCGAAACAATATATTTTTTATGTATTTGATATGTTTTCTGACTTGCTTGTTCTACCTCATCATCATTAAATAAAGAAGACGTTACTTCTTCATTTTCGAATATAAACGGTGAACTTTCGATAGTTTCAGGATTCTCTGTATCTAAACCTACATATAAACTTTCCCAGGTTGCCGTTGGTTCTACTCTTTTTGAATAACCCGAATAAGATGCGCCTGAACCCGATCCAGAAGAGAAAGAAGAGGAACCAGAACTGTAACCAGAACCAGATCCTGAACCTGCTTTTGTATAATGCTGATTGGTTTTATCATCTGTAAAAGGATTAAAAGTTCCATCAACCTGAATTGTGGGCACTTCTGCCTCAACATCTTTATAATGATATGGTGTATCTAAATTTGAATCTCTATCAAAATCTAAAACTGGTGCAACATTAAACTGCCCTAAACTATGCTTAATCGAAGCTCTCAAAATAGCATATAAAGCCTGCTCATCATCAAACTTAATTTCTGTTTTAGTTGGATGGATATTGATATCTATTGTATTTGGCGGTACTTGCAAATACAAAAAATAACTTGGCTGCGAACCATCTTTTAAAAGTCCATCGTAAGCCGCCATAACCGCATGATGCAAGTAACCGCTTTTTATAAAACGATCGTTCACAAAAAAGAACTGTTCTCCCCTGTTTTTCTTAGCAAATTCAGGTTTACAAACAAATCCTTGTATACTAATAATCTCAGTATCTTCATTTACAGGAACCAGTTTTTCATTGGTTTTACCGGACATAATTCCCACAATTCGCTGACGATATCCTGAAGCGGGAAGATTGTACAACTCACTTCCGTTATGATAAAAGCTAAAGTGAATGTTGGGATGTGCTAATGCCACACGCTGAAATTCATCCATTACATGACGAAATTCAACCGTATCCGATTTTAAGAAGTTACGACGAGCCGGAATATTAAAAAACAGGTTTTTAACCGCAAATGAGGTTCCTTTGGGCAGAACAGCAACTTCCTGCGAAACAAATTTACTTCCTTCAATTATAATATGAGTTCCTAATTCATCCTGTTCTTGTTTGGTTTTCATTTCCATGTGCGCAATCGCAGCGATAGAAGCCAAAGCTTCTCCGCGAAAACCTTTGGTTCCAAGTGAAAATAAATCTTCTGCCTGACGAATTTTTGAAGTAGCATGGCGTGCAAAACACAAACGCGCATCAGTAACTGTCATTCCAACCCCGTTATCAATAACCTGAACTAATGATTTGCCGGCATCTTTTATAATCAATTTGATATCAGTTGCCTTTGCATCTACAGCATTTTCTAACAGCTCTTTTACAACAGAAGCTGGTCTTTGAACCACTTCTCCTGCAGCAATTTGGTTAGCAACGTGATCAGGAAGTAATTGAATAATACTCGACATTAAGCAAAAATAGTTTTAAGGTTTAGGGTTTAAATTAGAAACCAAGAAGCACAAATTTAGTGAATTTCTATTGGCTTTTTTAATATCAACAATCATAAAAAAAACAAAAACCTATACTATTGACACAGTATAGGTTTTAATATCTTTAAAACAATTGTGCTTTATTCTTTCTCGATTTTTATAGGTGTTTTTTCAATTTGAAGCGCGCCCGAAGATAATAACGGCTGGTTAAATGGGTGCGAAATAGAAGCCTGCTGACGAATATATGCCATTTTTATTGCTGCAATTGCAGCTTCGGTTCCTTTGTTTCCGTGAACACCGCCGCTTCTGTCAATAGATTGCTGCATATTGTTATCTGTTAAAACACAAAAGATAACCGGAATATCAGTTTGAACGTTCAAATCTTTAATTCCCTGAGTAACGCCTTCACACACAAAATCAAAATGTTTTGTTTGCCCCTGAATTACACATCCAATAACAATAACTGCATCTACATTTTGTGTTTGCAGCATTTTTTTTGCGCCGTAAATTAACTCAAAACTCCCTGGAACATTCCAGCGGATAATTTGTTGTGCAGGAACATCACAATCAATTAAGGCTTCAAAAGCGCCACTATAAAGCCCTTCTGTTATAACATCGTTCCATTCAGAAACAACAATCCCAAATCGAAAGTCTTTCGCATTTGGGATTGTGTTTTTATCGTATTCTGATAAATTTTTATTTTCGGTAGCCATCTTTAATATTTTAGATTTTAGTCCCGAAGTTTCGGGATAGATTTCAGATTGTAAAAATACAAATCTAAAATATAAAATCTTAACTCTGCAATAATATTATTGTGCTAATCCAATCAATGCATCTACAGAAGCTGCTTCTGGAGTTGTATCGAAGTTATCTTTAATATCGTTTAAATATTTTAAAGCATCTTCTTTTTGACCTAAAGCCAATGCCGTTTTAGCCGCTTTTAATAAGAAACGAGGTGTAGTAAAATCATTTTTGTTTGATTCAGCTGCTTTTACATAATAGCTTAAAGCTTCTTTTTGATTATTTTTTTGAGAGTAAGCATCTCCAATAGCTCCTTTTGCTAAAGCACCTAAAATCAAATCATCTGATTTAAAATTCTCTAAATACTTAATAGCATCGTCAAATTTACCTGTATTTAAGTATGACATACCAGCATAGTAATTTGCTAAATTTCCAGCATCAGTTCCAGAATATTCGTCAGCAATTTTCACAAATCCAAATTTACCTTCAGATCCGTTTAATGCTAATTTATATAATGAATCACTTGCTACACCGTTAACTGCTTTGTCAAAGTTTTGCTGCGCAACAAACATTTCGTTTGCAGCTTCGTCTTGTTTAGGAGCTTCAATAAATTTTTGGTAAGCCAAATATCCAATAGTAGCAACTGCAATACCAGCAACTAAACCAATAATGATTTTTTGATTTTTAGCAACCCAATCCTCAGTTCTTGAAGCAGTTTCATCTAATTTAGAAAAAACACCAGCTGTTGTGCTGTCTTTTTCGTCAATTACTACCTGTTGTTCTTCAGTTACTTCTTTAACTTCCTTCTCTTTCGGTGCTTTATATCCTCTTTTATTGTAAGTAGCCATTTAAAATTAATTTAGTGAACGGCAAAAATAAAATTTTTATTGAAACTGAGGTAAAAAAAATCAAAATTATCACTATTTTAAAACAAATATTTTTAATAATGCTAACTCCTTTCGCATCAGCAGTAAAATAAATCAACTTGAAACATCGCAAAAGCCCTTTATATCGATAAAATTAGATAATTTTACATCTTCAAATTGTTGATGATTTCAAATACTACTTTTATGAGCTAAAACTTAGTTTTAGCCGCAGATTTAGCAGATTAACACAGATTAAAAGGCTCAGCAAAAAATCTTTCTAATCATTTTAATCTGTGGCAGACAAAAAAATCCAAAGAATTTATTACAAACCATCAAATTTTTCCTTTTAGAGTCTCTTAAAAAATGCATTTAAACAAACTTTCTTTATTCAATTATAAAAATTTCGCCGAAGCCAGTTTTGATTTCGACATTAAGATCAATTGTTTTGTTGGAAAAAACGGAATTGGAAAAACCAATGTACTGGATGCCATTTATCATCTAGCTTACGGAAAAAGCTATTTCAACCCGCTTGCGGTTCAAAATATCAAACACGGGGAAGAGTTTTTTGTAATTGATGCCGAATTAGAAAAAAACGAAAGAACAGAACAAGTTGTGTGCAGTTTAAAAAAAGGACAAAAGAAGGTTTTAAAAAGAAACGGAAAAGCATACGACAAATTTTCAGATCATATTGGGTTTATACCGCTGGTAATTATTTCGCCGGCTGATCGTGATTTAATTGTAGAAGGAAGCGAAACGCGCCGTAAATTTATGGACAGCGTTATTTCGCAATTAGATTCGACCTATCTGCATCAGCTTATACAATATCAAAAAGTAATTGTACAGCGAAATGCACTTTTAAAATATTTTGCACTCAATCATACTTTCGACAATGACACCTTATCTATATATAATGAGCAGCTGAATGAATTTGGAAAATCGATTTTTGAAAAAAGAAAAGATTTTCTGGAACAGTTTATACCTATATTTAATGTACATCATCAAGCCATAACAGGCTCTGAAGAATCTGTGCAATTGGTTTATGAAAGTCATTTGTTTGAAAAAGATTTATTAATGCTTTTACAGGAAAATATAAACAAAGACCGAGCGCTTCATTATACAACCTCAGGAATTCATAAAGACGATTTGTCTTTTGAAATTGATTCGCATCCCATAAAAAAATTCGGATCACAGGGACAGCAGAAATCTTTTTTGATTGCGTTGAAACTGGCGCAATTTGAATTTTTGAAAAAGCAAAGCGGCGTAAAACCTATTTTATTATTTGATGATATTTTTGATAAACTGGACGAAACACGTGTCGCTAAAATTGTAGAAATGGTGAACAGCGAAACCTTTGGCCAGCTTTTTATTTCTGACACACATCCGGAAAGAACAGAAGCGATCGTAAAATCAACACATCAGAGTTATAAAATATTTAATTTATAAAGTTTTTTTTGCCACTAATTACACGAATTTATTTTTAGGACTTAACTTTGACAAAGTTTAAAACTTTGTCAAAGTTGAGCGATAACCAATTAAAAAATTAGTGTAAATTCGTGAAATTCGTGGCGAACTAAATCATTAAATTAGCCCAAACATTAACTGCAATAAAAAAACTGATTATGCTGACTAAAGAATCATTGCAATTTTTAGACGATTTAAAAAAGAACAATAATAGAGACTGGTTTCAGGACAATAAAAAACGTTACGAAGTTTTTAAAAAAGATTATCATCAATTGGTAAGTGATTTTCTGGACGCTATGAAACCCCTTGACCCTTCATTAGAATTATTAGAAATCAAAAATTGTACTTTTAGAATTAATCGAGACATTCGTTTTTCTAAAGATAAATCTCCTTATAAAGCGCATTTGGGCGTTTGGATGTCCGCTGGCGCAAAAGGCGCGAATCGTTCCGGATATTATGTTCATATTGAAAAAGGCGCAAGTTTTATCGCCGGCGGATTTTACTCTCCCGAAGCAGAAGATTTAAAAAAAGTTCGAAAAGAGATTGCATTTTTTCACGATGATTTAGAAGAAATTTTAAACAATAAAGATTTCAAAAAAGAATTTGGAAGTTTAGACATAAACGAAAGCAATTCTCTAAAAAGTATGCCGCGAGGTTACGAAAAAGATCATCCTGCAATTGAGTTTTTAAAACTAAAAAGCTTTACAGCTACTCAAAAATATGACATATCTGAAGTAACCCAGAAAGATTTCGTTTCTAAAATGAGTAAAAAACTGATTGCTCTAAAGCCTTTGAATGATTTTATAAACCGCGCTTTAGATACTGAAGAATTTTAGTTTTATTTGCCACAGATTTCACAGATTAAAATGATTTGTAGTTGAAGCTGACACGAATTGGCACTAATTTAATTAGTGGAAATTCGTATAATTAGTGGCAAAAAAATCACTTTAATCATTTTAATCTGTGGCAAAAAACAATACTTAAATGAAAAGAAAAATACTTTTTCTTGGAGAATCTTACCGTGCCGATGCTATAACCTGGATGAAAGGGTTGAAACAATTTGGCGGTTTTGAAATTATTACCTGGGAACTTCAAACTCCTAGTAATTCAAAACTCAACAGACTTAAACGTATTTTAGAATATTTCTTCGCTCCTGTTTCTATTAGAAAAATAATCCGGAATGAAAAACCAGATATGGTTATTGCCGAAAGAACTACAAGTTACGGATTCCTTGCCGCTTTATCCGGCTCTAAAACAATTGCCATTGCACAGCAAGGCAGAACAGATTTATGGCCC
The DNA here is from genome assembly GCF_024171645.1 of Flavobacterium sp. HSC-32F16. GTDB lineage: Bacteria > Bacteroidota > Bacteroidia > Flavobacteriales > Flavobacteriaceae > Flavobacterium. Next base: position 183,334 of record NZ_JALKAC010000011.1, read on the forward strand.
GAAGGTTCTGTTTTATATCCTTTTAAAAAATTCATTCAGAAATATGCTTTCAAAAAAGCGCATTTAATTCATGCTTGGGGACCTGTCATGACAATTCACATGAAAGCAATCGGCGTTGATATGAGTAAAGTTTTGGTCGTTCCAAAAGGGATTGATTTATCTCTTTTTACTCCTTCAATAAATAATTCAAATAAAATTGAAGCGATTGTAACGCGTTCTTTACAGCCGGAATACCGTCATGATTCTATTTTAAAAGCATTTGGTATTTTACATCAAAAGGGAATCAATTTTTCTCTTACGATTGTTGGAGACGGAACCAGATTGAATTTTTTAAAAGATTTAGCCAAAGAACTCCAAATCGAAAATAAAGTAATTTTTACAGGCAGAATCCCAAATACGGAACTTCCTAAATTACTGCAGCAATCCAATATTTATATCAGCATGCCAATTACGGAAGGTGTTTCAGCATCTTTATTTGAAGCTATGGCTTGCAATTGTTACCCCGTAGTTTCGGACATTCCCGGAAATCAAAGCTGGATCACGCATCGTGAAAATGGACAATTAATTGAAATTGACAATGTCGAAATGCTGGCAGATGAATTGATTTGGTCTTTTCAAAATACTGAGTCTCGAAATAAAGCTGTTTTAAGAAATAGGGAATTTGTAGAGAAAAATGCGAATTATGATAGTAATATGAAGGTTATCGCTGATCGATATCATGAGTTGCTGGATTCTCGAAATAACTAACCTAAAATTCAGCCGCAGATTATTAAGATTAAGCAGATTCCAACCAATCTGTGTAAATCTGTGGCAAAAAACGTTGTGTCATTGTGGTAAAAACTACATCGTAACTTTTCTTCAATATCAACGACATATTATTAAAAATAGAAGTGTCTAACTTAATTCTTAAATAATATGAGCAATAGAAGAAACTGGTTAAAACAAATAGGTTTAGGTGCAATAGGATTAAGCTTTACTTCCTTTGAAACATTTGCAAATCCATCAGCAGAAAATTATGTTTCTTTAAGTTCAGACCAATCTCCCATATTATTACGATCCAATGAAAATCCTTATGGTCCTTCTCCACTCGCCCGCGCTGTCATGCAAAAAAGCATCAATAACAGTAATCGATACGGCTGGGATCTTTCTGGAGAATTAATTTCTTTTATTGCAAAAAAGAATACTGTTTCAGATCATAATATATTATTAGGTGCCGGTTCAACTGAAATTTTAGATTTGGTTCTTCAATATACTGCTTTAAAAAAGGGCAATTTTATAATTGCCGAAACCACCTTCAACTATTGGACATTTCCTTCTGAAAAATTAGGACTCAAAAAAATTACGGTTCCGTTAACCGCAGATAAAAAACATGATTTAACAGCAATGTTAAAAGCAATTGATTCAGATACAAAAATGATTTATATCTGTAATCCCAATAACCCAACAGGCACAATATGCGATTACGAACAATTAGTTTCTTTTGTAAAAGAAGCTTCTAAAAATGTACTTGTTTTTGTAGACGAAGCTTATATCGATTTCACAAAAGAAAAATCACTAAGCAGTCTTGTAGTTGAAAATAAAAATTTAATTATCACGAAAACTTTTTCAAAAATGTACGGCTTAGCAGGGGCGCGTCTAGGTTATGCAATTGCAGCTTCATCAACAATTGATGAACTCAGCGCTTTAAAATCCTCCCCCAATTTATCTGTAAGCTCAATATCGACAGCTGCCGCTCTGGCTTCATTAAATGACGACAAATTTATTCAGCAAGTATATACTGCAAATGAAGAAGTCAAAAAATATACCATTGACCAGCTTACCAAATTAAATTTAACCTGTATTCCATCTCACTCGAACTTCATCTATTTTTCTTTGGATAATTACAAAAAAGACTTTTTTAATCAATTAGAAAATCACAACATACAGGGAACGAAAATCTATGAAGAAAACGGAAAATGGACCAGAATTACCATTGGCACAATGAAAGAAATGCAGCAATTTATTCAAGCTATAAAGTAACAATCCTAAAAATCCTGTAACAGTTTTAGAATTAACCCATTTCAATAAATCTTTTCAATCTGTGTTAATCTGTGGTAAAAAAACTTAACAAACTTTGCGCAAACTTTGTGTCTTTGCAGTAAAACCAAAAATTATAATCCTTACTTTTGAACTCTGATTAAAAAGCTTTTATTTATGGAAATCCAATCCAATTTTTCTTTAAAAAACTACAATACTTTTGGCATTGAAGCCAAAGCCAAACAATTCGCAGCAGTACACTCTGTCGAAGAATTGAAAACCATTTTAAAAGAAAATAAAAACGAGAAAAAATTCATTCTTGGCGGCGGAAGCAACATGCTTTTGACTAAAGATATAGATGCATTGGTTATTCATATTGATTTAAAAGGCAAAAAAATAATTAAAGAAGATGATGATTTTGTCTGGGTAGAAAGTCAGGCTGGTGAAACGTGGCATGATTTTGTTCTTTGGACAATCGATAACAGCTTTGGCGGATTAGAAAATATGTCTTTAATTCCCGGGAATGTTGGCACAACTCCCGTTCAGAATATTGGAGCTTACGGAACTGAAATTAAAGATACTTTTGTTTCTTGTGAAGCTTTGAATATCGAAACGCAGGAAACTAAAACTTTTACCAATATTGAATGTAATTTCGGATATCGTGAAAGTATTTTTAAGAATGAAGTAAAAGATCAATTCATTATTACTTCGGTTATTTATAAATTAACAAAACGCAATCATAAAATAAATACATCTTACGGAGATATTTTAGCTGAATTAGCTAAAAACAATATTACAGAACCTACTTTAAAAGAGGTAAGCAATGCTGTAATTGCCATCAGACAAAGTAAACTTCCAGATCCGAAAGAACTTGGAAACAGCGGCAGTTTCTTTAAGAATCCTATTTTACTGAAATCTGATTTTGATAAAATCCATCAAAAATTCCCTGAAATGAAGTTTTACGAAGTTTCAGAAACCGAAGTAAAAGTTCCCGCAGGCTGGCTGATTGAACAAGCCGGATTTAAAGGAAAACGTTTTGGCGATGCCGGAGTTCATAAAAATCAAGCTTTGGTTTTGGTAAATTATGGAAATGCAACTGGTCAGGAAATTTTAGCCGTTTCGAAAGAAGTTCAAAAAACCGTTTTTGAAACTTTTGGAATTCATATTGAAGCAGAAGTGAATGTGATTTAAAACACAAATTTCACTAATTGGCACAAATTTAATTCGTGGAAATTTGTGAAATTCGCAGTAAATATTAACAATATGTACACACCAGATTTATATAAAAATGAAGATCAGGAAGAAATCAGGGCTTTTTTGAAAGAAAATAGTTTTGGAATCCTGATCAATCAGACTAACGGAAAATTATCTGCAACACATATCCCCATGGAATTGGGAATTAATGCCGATGGAAAAGAAATTCTGGAAGGCCATATTTCGAAACTGAATCCGCAGTCTGAAGGTTTTGCAGCAAACGATCAGGTTTTGGCTGTTTTTTCTGGTCCGCATAGTTATATTTCTTCTTCCTGGTACGATCATGAAAATGTACCTACCTGGAATTACATAGCCGTACATGTTTATGGACGAATCAAGATTGTTGATTACGATACTTCTGTAGAACAGCTAAAAAAGTTAGTTGACAAATACGAAGCAAACTCCAGAAACCCGGTTCGTGTTGAAAATTTATCTTCAAAAACAATGCGCGAAGCCAGAGGAATTTTTGGTCTTGAAATTGAAATTGATGAGATTCAGGCCACAAAAAAACTTTCTCAAAACCGCGACGACCACAATTATAAAAATATAATTTCGGAATTGGAAAAAACCGAAAACCCTCAGTCTATTGCTGTTGCAAAAGAAATGTCAAAATGCCGAAAGTAAATTGGCTTTAATCATTGAAAATTAGTAATTCATAACTACATTTGTTCTCGCAAAAATTCAAGTACTAACAGACATTAAAACTATATGCTTATAACTTTATTTTACTTCTTTATTGCTGTTGTTTTTATTCAACTTTTCTACTATTTAGGAATTTTTGGAAAGTTTGCTTTTGCCAAACCTCAAGAAATTACAAAAAAAAACATTCCAGTTTCTGTAATTGTCTGCGCAAAAAATGAAGAAGAAAATGTAAAGAAATTTGTCCCGTTATTAGCCGAACAAAATTATCCTGACTTTGAAATTGTTTTAATCGATGATGCTTCAAGTGATGAAACACTGGAAGTTTTTGAAGAATTCGAAAAACAATACTCAAACATTCGCCTGGTTAAAGTTGAAAATAACGAAGCTTTTTGGGGAAATAAAAAATACGCTTTAACCTTAGGCATCAAAGCAGCTAAGAAAGATTACCTATTATTTACTGATGCTGATTGTTATCCAACTTCAAAAGACTGGATTACTGCCATGACTTCTCAATTTACCGCAGATAAAACTATTGTTTTAGGATATGGAGGTTACGAAAAGAGAGAACGCTCTTTTTTAAATAAAATAATTCGTTTTGAAACCGTTTTAACTGCAGTTCAATATTTTTCATGGGCAAAAGCAGGACTTCCGTATATGGGAGTCGGTCGAAATTTAGCCTATAAAAAAGAAGAGTTTTTTAATGTAAATGGTTTCATCGATCATATTCAGGTTCGTTCCGGTGATGATGATTTGTTTATAAATCAGGCAGCCAACAAAGCAAATACTACAATATCATACAATCAGGAAAGTTTTACTTATTCTAAACCAAAGGAATCTTTTAAAGATTGGTTTACTCAAAAAAGAAGACATATTTCTACTGCAGAACATTATAAGTTTTTTGATAAATTTCAATTAGGCCTCTTCTTTTGTTCGCAATTTTTCTTCTTTTTATCAGTTATTGTTTTACTGGCATTTCAATTTCAATGGATTGCTGTAGTTGCAATTTTAGCAACACGATATACAGTAGTTTGGACCGTAATTGGATTTTCTGCCGGAAAATTGAAGGAAAATGACATTAAAATCTGGTTTCCTATTGTAGAGATAGCGCTTATATTAACTCAAATTAATATCTTTATAACTAATATTTTTTCAAAACCGGTATATTGGAAATAAATTCTAAAATAGAAAAAGCAAAAAAAGGCGACCAGGTCGCCTTTACTTTTTTATTAGATCATTTCTGGAATGAAGTTTACGGCTTCATGCTTAAGCGTACCGAAAATGAAACCACAGCCGAAGATATTACAATAGAAACTTTCTCTAAGGCTTTTGACAAAATAGCATCTTATAATCCAGAATTTCGATTCAACACCTGGCTGATTGCCATTGCAAAAAACGTCTATATTGATTTATTGCGTAAAAAGAAAACGAGCCTTTTTATCGAAATCACTGATACAGAAGACCAACAGGCATACAATATTGCCGACACTACCCCATCTGCAGAAGATGCCTTAATTAAAGAGCAAAATCTCTCTCGTTTGCTTTTATGTATTAAAGAATTAAAACCCCATTATCAGGAAGTAATCCAGCTTCGCTACTTTCAGGAATTGTCTTATCAGGAAATTGCTGACAAGATTAACGAGCCTTTAAGCAATGTAAAAGTAAAATTACTACGCGCTAAAAAATTATTAGCAGAAATTATCGAACGTAATAGATAATTTATTATCTTTAAGAAAACAATGAGATATAATCACATTTTATCTTAAAAAACTATTTATTCACGTACTAAAACAACAACTTCTACGTTGTTTGCTAAAACCCAAACTCCTTTACGCGTATGATTTAAAGTTACTTAACCTTAAAATCCAAAAATCATGTCTAAATTAAGCATCTATGAAAGCAAGTGGACCGATCTTGTTTTCGAAAACAAAAACAAAGAGTACGGAGCGTATCAATTACGCCAAGAAAATTCTAAAACAACTGTCAATGCGTTGTTTATGGCCTTGTTATTAATAACAGCCGTGGGAAGTGTATCGATGCTGATTAATAAATTTAGTATTGAGAGTCCTGTTGATACAACAGAACCGGTAATTTACACCCCTTTAGTAGTAACGGATCTTAACGACATTGTGAAGCCTAAAACTGAAGAGTATATTGCACCTCCTGCACAAAAACAAGAGCCTGCATCACAAGCTCCTGTTACTTCATCTCAGTTAACAAATCCAGTTATTTCGCATGCAGATGATGCGGTTACAGAAATTGCAACTAACAAAGAAAACACTCCTGTTGTAGACAATACCACTGCAGGACCAGGAACAGGCGTTAATACAATGCCAACAACTGGAGGCACTGGTATTGGTGAAATTGACACACCTGTAATTCCAGGACCTTATACTCCTGCTGCGTTAGATAAAATGCCAGAATTTCCGGGTGGGATCAAAAATTTCTACACGTATGTAGGCAAAAACTTTACCCGACCAGAATTGGATGAAGAAAGAACATTACGTGTTTACGTTTCTTTTGTAATCGAAAGAGATGGTTCAATGACTGATATTTTAGTAAAAAATGATCCGGGTTATGGATTAGGAAAAGAAGCTGTTAGAGTTTTAAAATCATTAAAAACAAAATGGGCTCCCGGAATGATCGACGGAAAAGCAGTTAGAACTGCCTACAATCTTCCAATAACAATACAAACACAACCATAATAAAAAATACAAAAGCAGAACTTCGGTTCTGCTTTTTTTTATGATCTTTAGTTAATATTTCAAAGTCCATTTTTAATTAACTAAAGATCAAAATGCCATTTACTTTTTCACATCCTGCAATAGTATTGCCTTTAAAATATTTACCTAAAAAATGGTTTTCATTTACTGGACTTATTATTGGAAGTATGACACCAGATTTTGAATATTTTATCAGGATGAAAGTTCAAAGTAATTACAGTCATACTATCGCTGGTATTTTTTGGTTCGATTTACCTCTTGCATTGTTTCTTTCTTTTATATTCCACAATATTGTGAAACATCAATTATTTGACAATCTACCTAACAATATTAGATCAAGGTTTATACTTTTCAAAGCATTTAAGTGGAACGATTATTTTAAACAAAACTGGATTATTGTAATGGTTTCAATTCTTATTGGAACAGCATCTCATTTATTTTGGGATAGTTTTACACATGATCATGGTTATTTCGTTAATCATATTCCTGAACTAAAAGAGTCAATATTAATCTTTAATAAAAAAATTCCTTATCTAAAAGTGGCACAACATTCTAGTTCTTTTATTGGCGGTATAATTATTTTATTTTCATTTTTTAAACTTCCAAAAAGTAATACTTATAAAAATTCAACAAATAAATTCTATTGGATTTCTGTACTATTATTATCAATAGCAATTTTAAGCATCCGTTTTGCAATTGGTCTTTCGCTCAAACAATACGGACACATAATCGTTTCTGGAATATCTTCATTTTTATTTGCTTTAATATTGACGCCGCTTTTTTTATGGAAAAAATTACCATTAAGAGATTAAGATAAAACCTTAATTTTTCTTAATCTCTTAATGGTAAGAAACAATTTTTTATTCTCTATTTTATTTACTTTTACAGTACACTAAAAAATTAATCAAACTAAAAATAAATAAAATGGGAATATTTTCAGCTCTTATGGGCAATGCAGGAACTGTAAGCCAGGAAGATTTACTTAAAAAATACGGCCAGCTTTTAACAGATAATGAGCAAATTGAAATGGGTTTTAAACTAATCCGTGATACTTTTATCTTTACCAACAAAAGATTGATTTTGGTAGATGTACAAGGATTAACAGGAAGCAAAACAGAATATAAATCTATTGCTTACAAAAGCATTACTCGTTTTAGTATAGAAACAGCAGGAACTTTTGATCTTGATGCTGAATTAAAAATCTGGGTTTCGAGCGAATTGAATCCTAGTATTGTAAAACAGTTTAATAAATCAGTAAATGTATATGATGTTCAAAAAGTTTTGGCACATCATGTTTTAGGTTAATTTGAAGCATAAAAAAAACGGCAAATTAAATTTGCCGTTTTTTATTTCTCTAAAACTACTTTTTCTTAGTTGTAGTTTTCTTTGTAGTAGTTGTTTTTTTCACTGTTGCCGCTTTTGGAACCGTATTATCTATTTTTTGCTGTACATAAAGCTTGTAAACTCCATCTTTTTCAGCTCTTAATTTAGCATCATCAGCTCTTTTTTTAGAATCTGGGTGTGAACTCATCATTTGATCAATAAACGAAGCTTCTGCTCCTTCACTCATCTTAGCTAAAATTCTAAAAGCAGATTCTTCAGCATTTACATTATAACCGTTTTTCTTTAAGAAATTGTATGAGTATAAATCTGCCTCTGTTTCTTGTTTACGGCTGTGTTTACTGTCAATTAAAGCACTTCCTATTTTGCCTAACTGGCTGTCAGTAACTGCCGAAACCTTTGTTGACTGCGAAGAAACGCCATCAATTAAAGCTTCTTTTTGATAAGCGGCACGCATTGCATCTCTAGAATCGTTGTTAGCAACGTGGCCAATTTCATGACCAATTACTGCCAATAATTCGTTATCATCCATAATATCCATTAAACCTGAATATACACGCACACTACCATCTGCTGTAGCAAAAGCATTTACTTCTTTTACTTTGTATACTTTATAATTTAAAGTAAAACCTTCGCCTGCTGTATGTTTTCCAAAAACGCGGTTTAATCTTAAAGTGTAGCCATCATTTGGTCCTGCTACTTCATTTGTCGAATCTAATTTACGAACTGCTTCTTTAGACAAAGCAGAGGCATCAGCGTTACTTAAAGTAAAACTAGCAACACCTTTTTGAAGGGCCCCTATCGCTTTATCTCCTAAATTAATCTGTGCATTCATATTTGTAAAACCAAATGCTGCAAATAAGAATCCTGCTATTATAATTTTCTTTTTCATGTTTTTTATAATTACAATTTAACAACAAATGTAGCATAAGAAAATGCTATTTCATTTCACTCAAAGCTTCTTTTTTTAACAAATTAAAGATATAAATTTTAAATGAGCTGATATCTATTTGTTACCATTATTCATAGCACTTAACAATGAAGCAAAAAAACGGCAAATTCTCCAGAGAACTTGCCGTTTTTTAGGTTTAAAGAAAAATTATTTCTTTTTTGCCACAGTTTTTTTAGCAGGTGTTTTTGTTGCGGCCTTAGCTTTTACAGGTGCTGTATTATCGATTTTCTGTGGTACATACGCTTTATACAAACCATCTTTTGTTGCTTTTTTCTTAGCATCATCTGCTCTTTTTCCAGAATCTGGATGCGAGCTCATCATTTTAGTCATAAAAGAAGATTCAGCTCCTTCACTTAATTTTTGAAGAATTCTAAAAGCAGATTCCACGGCATTTACATCATAGCCATTTCTTTTCATAAAGTCATACGAAAACGTATCGGCTTGAGATTCTTGCTTTCTACTATGCTTGCTGTCGATCATTGCACTTCCAATTTTCCCTAATTGAGATCCTGAAAGAGTCTCTATTTTTCCTGATTGTGATGAAGCTGCATCTAGTAAGGCTTCTTTTTTATAAGCTGCTTTAATAGCGTCTCTTGTATGGTGATTCACAACGTGGCCAATTTCATGTCCAATAACCGCAAGCAATTCATTATCATCCATAACATCCATTAAACCGGCAAATACACGAACACTTCCGTCTGCACAAGCAAAAGCATTAATATCTTTTACTAAATAAACTTTATAATTTAAAGTAACTCCTTCACTTGAAGTATGTTTACCAAATAAACGATTTAATCGAACTGAATAACCATCTTCAGCCCCGGCAACAGGATTATTTGCATCCAGTTCAGCAACTGATTCTTTAGCTAAGGCAGCGGCATCTGCATCACTAAAAGTAAATCCTGAAACACCTTTTCCTAATGCTCCCATAGCTTTGTCTGAAAGAATTTGTGCATTCATTTCAGTAAAACCAAAAGCTGCTAATAAAATTCCTAATACGATAAATCTCTTTTTCATGTTTTTAATCTTTAATTTAACAACAAAATTACTACACGATAAGTTTCGTATTACCCAAAAAAATCAAATTTATGATAGAATAAGACAGAATTTAAAATTTTAAAAATCAAGCGAAAAGGCCGAAATCTTAAAGAAGAATAAAAAAATATACTATAAAAAGCGTATAAATACAAATAATTAATATTTGAACTTAATAATTTCAAATAGGAAGAGAGAACACAAACAGGAAACGAAAATTAAATTAGCATCTCCAAATAAACTACATTCCGTATCTTTGTATTCAGATTTATGATATATGGAAACAGTCATTGAAAACACACAACCTGCAAAACCTAAATGGTTGAAGGTAAAATTACCAATTGGACAAAAATATACTGAACTACGTGGTTTAGTTGATAAATACAGCTTAAATACAATTTGCACCTCTGGAAGCTGCCCTAATATGGGAGAATGCTGGGGTGAGGGAACGGCAACTTTTATGATTTTAGGAAACGTTTGTACACGTTCTTGTGGTTTTTGCGGGGTTAAAACCGGCAGACCTGAAACGGTGGATTGGGACGAACCTGAAAAAGTAGCACGTTCTATTAAAATCATGAATATCAAACACGCGGTAATTACAAGTGTTGATAGAGATGATTTAAAAGATGGCGGTTCTATCATCTGGATTGAAACTGTAAAAGCCATTCGAAGAATGAACCCAAATACTACTCTTGAAACTTTAATTCCGGACTTTCAGGGAATCGAAAGAAACATTGATAGAATCGTTGAGGCTAATCCTGAAGTAGTTTCGCATAATATGGAAACTGTTCGCCGTTTAACACGCGAAGTACGTATTCAGGCAAAATACGATCGAAGCTTAGAAGTTTTACGTTACCTGAAAGAAAAAGGAATCAACAGAACCAAATCTGGAATCATGCTTGGTCTTGGAGAAGAAGAAGAAGAAGTTTACCAGACAATGCGTGATTTACGCGATGCAAATGTTGATATTGTTACCATTGGCCAGTACTTACAGCCAACTAAAAAACATTTACCAGTAAAAGAATTTATTACTCCGGAGCAATTTGCAAAATATGAAAAATTTGGTCTTGAATTAGGATTCCGCCATGTAGAGAGCGGGCCGCTTGTTCGTTCTTCATACAAAGCACAAAAACATATTTTATAAAAAGTTGAATTGTTTAATCGTTTAATTGTCAAACCGATTAAACGGTTAATCGATTAAACAAATAAACAAAACATTGAAAACAAGAATTGCTATTAATGGTTTTGGAAGAATTGGAAGAAATTTATTTCGTCTTCTTATAAATCATCCTGAAATTGAAGTGGTTGCAATTAATGATATTGCAGATAATAAAACAATGTCGCATTTAATAAAATACGACAGTATTCATGGAGTTCTTCCTTTTGCTGTAAGCTGTGATGAAAAAGGAATTATTGTAAACGAAAAACATTATTTATTTTTTCACGAAAAAAGCATTTCAAACCTGGACTGGAAAAGTCATTCGATAGATTTTGTGATTGAATCTACAGGGAAATACAAAACGCATGAAGAAATAAATGCACATATTGAAGCCGGAGCAAAAAAAGTGATATTGTCTGCCCCATCAGAAGTTGACACTATTAAAACAGTTGTTCTTGGAGTAAACGAAAATATATTAGACGGAACAGAAAATATTGTTTCTAATGCAAGCTGCACGACAAATAACGCTGCTCCGATGATAAAAATCATCGAAGAATTGTGTGGAATTGAACAAGCTTACATCACAACAATACATTCTTTTACAACAGACCAAAGTCTTCACGACCAGCCACATAAGGATTTACGCCGTGCAAGAGGAGCAAGTCAGTCGATTGTTCCAACAACAACAGGTGCAGCTAAGGCATTAACAAAAATTTTTCCTAAATTGCATGAAAAAATCGGAGGTTGCGGCATTCGTGTCCCCGTTCCCGATGGTTCATTGACAGACATCACGTTCAATGTTAAGCGTGCTGTTACTATTGAAGAAATTAACATTGCATTTCAAAAAGCCTCAAAAACAAATTTAAAAGGAATATTAGATTACACAGAAGATCCTATCGTTTCTGTTGATATAATTGGCAATACGCATTCGTGCTTGTTTGACGCTCAGCTTACTTCTGTCATTGATAAAATGGTAAAAGTTGTAGGCTGGTATGATAACGAAATTGGCTATTCATCACGATTAATTGATTTGATTTTACTGATAAGAAAAACATAAGATTCATTGTAAAAGCATTGCCATACATGAAGTATTACTATCTTTTAATTGTTGTTTGTTTTTTAAATCCATTTTTGTATTCTCAAATCAAACAGAATACAGACAGCATTTCCTATTATAACAAACTGGCAAATAAAAAACTAAATAGTAAAGAGTATAATGAGGCGGTTCTTTTAACCAAAAAATCCATTGATTTTTGCGAAACCAATCACATTCCGGAAGATTTAGGCAATCAGACTTTTAAACTTGGTAAAATATATTACAATCAGCGGAAGTACGAAGAAGCTCTAAAAAACTTTCATAAAAGCGTAGCTTCTTTTGACAGTGTAAAACCAACCTGCACTAAAATTTTAGCCCTTCACTATATTGGCGCGGCAAATACTGCAAAAGGTGATTATAAAACAGCAGACCTTTATTATGCAAAAGCTCAAAAACTCTTAAAAGATCTTGGTGTTATTGACAGTTCTGAAATTTTAAATTACCAAAAAGCAATGGCATTCAAGTCAAACAAAAACTTTCGTCTGGCTGCTAAAACTTTTCAAAAAATAACAAAGACACCCGATAATCCATCTGTAATAAAAACAAAGATTAAGTCCTATTATCAACTTGGTTTAATTGAAACACAGTTGAAGCGAAATGATTCTGCAATGATTTATTTTGACAAGGCCTTAGATTACAACGAAAAAACGAATGATCTGGCTCAAAAATCAAAAATCGTTTTAGCTGTAAGCCGTTACTACAAACAAAATAAAAACTACGATCTCGCCTACTCTTATCTGGATGAACATTATCAGTTAGAAAATTATATTTTAAAACTAAAAAATGCGAAAATCGATTTTAATGAGTTTCAAAAATTCAAAAAAAATCAGACTTTAAGCAATACAATCAAACGAGAAAGCGAAGAGAAAATTCAATTAAAAACCTATCGGTATTCTAAATTAGTCAGCATTTTAGCCATTGCCCTAATTTCGATTTTGTCCCTTTTAAGCTTAGCTTTGTACAAAAACAATATTATTCGTAACCAGAATAATTTACTTTTAAGAGAAAAAAACAAAGAACTGATTCTGGCTAAAAACAAAGCCGAAAAAGCCTCTAAAGCAAGATCTGAATTTTTATCGACTGTAAGTCATGAACTTCGAACTCCGCTGAACGCAATTAACGGAATCACTCATTTACTTCTGGAAGACAATCCTAAAAAAGCACAGTTAAAGTATTTAGAATCACTGAAATTCTCTGGAAATTATCTAACAACTTTCATCAACGAAATTCTTGAAATTAACAAAATCGATTCGACCAAAGTTGAAGTAGAAAATATCAGTTTCAATCTCAAAGAATTACTTTTTAACATTCAGGGGTCACTTAAAGAACTCGCAACTGCCAATAAAAATTATTTTAATCTTGAAGTGGATAAAACAATTCCTGACAATTTAATTGGTGATCCAACAAAATTATCTCAAATCATATTAAACCTAATTAATAACGCCCTAAAATTTACCCAAAACGGACATGTAAATGTTATTGCTAAATTGTTTGCGGAAGAAGAAGAAACTGCAACTGTTTATTTTGAAATAGTCGACACTGGAATTGGTATTCCTGAAGATAAATTACAAACCGTATTTGAAAGTTTTTCACAAGGTTCAATTGAAGTTAACCGAAAATATGGCGGTACTGGCTTAGGGCTTACGATTGTTAAAAAGTTAATTGAACTTTTAGGAGGCGAAATAAAACTAAAAAGTGAAGTTGGCAAAGGATCCACTTTTACTTTCAAATTAAATTTTAAAATTAATAACGAACCGTTGGAAGCAGTTACAGAAGAAAAACCATATAACGATAAACAACTCAAGCATAAATCTATTTTATTGATTGAAGACAATAAAATTAATCAAATGATTACACGTAAAATGCTTGAAAACAAAGCCATTACTTGTGAAATAATCGACAATGGCGAAGATGCAGTTGAGCTTTTAAAGGTCAAACGTTTTGATATGATTTTAATGGATGTGCATTTACCCGGAATTAACGGAACTACAGCAACACAACAAATTAGAGAATTTGATAAAGCAACTCCAATTATTGCGCTTACTGCTATTTCGCTAGACGAAAATAGAGATATGCTTATTTCTTTTGGAATGAACGACGTAATTACAAAACCTTTTGTTCCAGATGAATTTTACAGTACAATTGCGAAATTCTTTGATTGATTTTTTTTTAGGTTCTAAGACTGAGATATTAAGTCTCTAAGTTTTCTTTAATATACTGTAAAATTGAAACGTCAAAATTTTGATGATGATTGATAAATGTACTTTTTATAGGCAGATAATACAATTGAGAAACCTGCTTTGAATCTTTTAATCGAACATAATCCTTCTCAGTTGTAATAATTTTTCTCCCGTTTGCTTTATTTTGAATAGAATCTAAATCGGTTTCAGAAAAATGATGATGGTCTGGAAAAGTCAAACATTCGTCATTTTCATTTTTTAAATAATCAAAAAATGGTTTTGGTTTTGCAATTCCGGCTAAAAGTAATTTTGATTCTGATTTAATTTCATCCACAGCAATTTTTCCATTTTGACCATAAATTACAGTATCATAATCTATAAAAGTAAAGAAAATCTGCTGTGAACAATTCAGTTTTAATTTCAAACGAATCTTTTCTTGTTCTTCTTCCGATAGATTATTTGGGCATTTCGTAACCACAACAATATTGGCTCTGTTGGCTCCGCTTCTACTTTCTCTTAAATTCCCTGTTGGCAGTATAAAATCATCTGCATATAAATCTCCGTAAGAAGTCAGCAGGATATAAAATCCCGCTTTTACTTTTCGGTGCTGATAAGCGTCGTCTAATAAAATTACCTGAGGCTTTTCTTTCTGCGAAAGCAATTGTGTAATTCCGTTTGTGCGATTGGCATCAACTGCAACCTGAACATTTGGAAATTTTTGATAAAACTGAAAAGGTTCATCGCCCAGAATTTCAGCATTAGAAGTTGAATCTGCTAAAACAAAACCTTCCGATTTTCTTTTGTAACCCCGGCTTAAAGTCGCCACTTTATATTTATCAGCTAATAACCGAATCAAATATTCAATTTGTGGAGTTTTTCCAGTTCCTCCCACACTTAAATTTCCAACAGCAATAACCGGAATATCAAAAGAAGTTGATTTTAGAATTCCTTTATCAAAAAGAAAATTGCGAATGCTGGTAATGAATCCGTATAGAATGGCGAAAGGGAAAAGTATTTTTCGAAGTAAGTTCATAGAATTATTTATCTGAATAATGATCTTTTGCAGAAACGATAAAAATTGTCACTGTATCATCTTCCAGATAATATATCATTCTGTCTTTTTGATTTATTCTTCTAGACCAAAACCCAGAAAGCTCATATTTTAATGGTTCGGGATTACCACTTCCTTCAAAAGGAGTTTCAGTCAATTCTAAAAGAATTTTCTCAATATTTTTAATGCTTTTTTTATCTCCTGACTTATAGTGTTGAATTATGTGTTTTTTTGCCAGATCTTTTATTTCAATCCTAAACTTCCCCATACATCCTTAGGATTAATTTCAGTACTATTTTTACTTTTAGCAGATTTCAAAACCATATCTACAAATTCAGGATTATATGGACTTTCTTTTTCTTTTTTTGAATCTGTTTCAATAATTTCTATTCCATCAACACCCTTAAAAAAAGCTTCAAACATTGCCATAAATGCTTTACCTGTTTTGGTACGTTCGTTAATTTTTATTGTAGTCATGTCTTTAAATTTAGAATTACAAATATACGAAAAGTAAACTATTCGTTTAGATAATGTAAATCAAGTCATTTGACAATCTAAACATCTTGCAATCAAGTATAGTTTTATTAAAGTAGTTTTTTTCGTTAATTTGTTTTAGGTTTCAGTTGTCAAAAAACTTGAAACCTGAAACTTGAAACAAAATATAAAAAATGAAAATCAAAGACATCATAACCGTACTAGAAGAAATGGCGCCTCTCGCCTATGCAGAAGATTTTGACAATGTGGGACTTTTAGTGGGAAATCCGGAAAACGAAAGTAACGGAGTTTTAGTTTGTCACGATGCACTGGAAAATGTAATTGAAGAAGCAATAACTAAAAACTGCAATCTTGTAGTTTGCTTTCATCCTATTTTATTTTCTGGAATTAAAAAAATTACCGGCAAAAACTACGTTGAGCGTGCTATTTTAAAAGCCATCAAAAATGATATTGCGATTTATGCCGTACATACCGCTTTAGACAATCATTCGCAGGGAGTTAATAATATTTTCTGTAATACCTTAGGTTTAATAAACACCAAAATTTTAATTCCAAAACAGCAATTTCTGCAAAAATTAGTTACGTATACCGTTCCTGAAAATTCGGAAAAAGTTCGAAATGCCATGTTCGAAGCCGGCGCAGGAACTATTGCAAACTATGATAACTGCAGTTTTAATTCTGAAGGTTTTTTTACTTTTAAAGGAAATGAAAAAAGCAATCCGGTTATTGGCGAAAAAGGAAAATTACATACGGGTGCCGAAATAAAAATTGAAGTTATTTTCGAGAAACATTTACAATCTAAAATTTTAAAAGCACTTTTAACGAATCATATTTATGAAGAAGTGGCTTACGAAATCTACAATCTTCAAAATCTGCATCCAAATATTGGTTTAGGAATGATTGGGGAATTGGAAAATGAAATGGATGAAAAAGACTTTCTTCTGTACGTAAAAGAAATTATGATTGCGCGCGGTATTCGTCATTCTGCCTTTACAGGAAAAAAAGTAAAAAAAGTAGCTGTTCTGGGCGGTTCAGGAAGTTTTGCCATAAAAAATGCAGTTCAGGCTGGAGCCGATGCTTTTTTAACTGCTGATTTAAAGTATCATCAGTTCTATGAAGCAGAAAATAAGCTGCTTTTGGCCGATATTGGTCATTTTGAGAGCGAACGCTATACAAAAAACTATATTGTTGATTATCTTCGAAAAAAAATTCTTAATTTTGCGATCATTTTATCGGAAGAAAATACAAATCCAGTTAAGTACTTATAGAATATGACGAATACGAAAGAATTAAGTGTTGAGGACAAGTTAAGAGCAATATACGATTTACAGCTTATTGACTCTAGAATTGACGAAATCAGAAACGTTAGAGGAGAACTTCCTTTAGAGGTTGAAGATTTAGAAGATGAAGTTGCAGGTTTGAGCACTCGTTCAGAGAAACTGAAAAGTGAACTTGAAGTGATTGAGGAGCAAATCAAAGCAAAGAAAATTGCTATTGAGGAGCATAAAGAGGTTATCAAGAAATACACAAAACAACAAGAATCAGTTCGTAACAACAGAGAATTTAATTCTTTGACAAAAGAAGTTGAATTTCAGGAATTAGAAATTCAATTAGCTGAAAAGCAAATCAAAGAAATGAAAGCTTCTATCGAGCACAAAAAAGAAGTTATTTCTAATTTAAAAGAAAAACTTGACGCTAAAAGCTCTCATTTAAAACATAAAAAATCTGAATTAGACGCTATCATGGCTGAAACTCAAAAAGAAGAAATCTTCTTATCTGAGAAATCAGCTGAATTTTCAGCTCAAATCGAAGACAGATTATTAGCTGCTTACAACAGAATCAGAAGCAGTGTTCGTAACGGATTAGCTGTAGTTTCTATCGAAAGAGGAGCTTCTGCAGGATCTTTCTTTACGATTCCACCACAAACTCAGGTTGAAATCGCTTCAAGAAAGAAAATCATTACTGATGAGCACTCTGGAAGAATTTTAGTTGATACTGCTTTAGCAGATGAAGAAAAAGAAAAAATGGAACAATTGTTCTCAAAATTCTAAATAAACGGTCCCGATTTAATCGGGACTTTTTTTTACCAAAATATTTTTCTGCCACGAATTACACTAATTTTCACTAATTTTTAATTTGTTATTAAATGGAATAAAAATTCGTGCTAAATTTGTGTAATTCGTGGCGAAACTTTTTTAGATCGATCCCCGGAATATTATTTTTACCACTAAATTACTTGTTTTGGGAATTAAAAAAGGAATTCGTTTTATTACATTAAAATCAGTTGGATCTTATATTAACTTTTTGAGTTATGTACGCCCGCAAAAAGCTATGGAACTTTCTTATGCGCTTTTTAGTCAGCCCCGAATTGGGAGATTAAAAAAAGAAACTCTTCCTAAAATTTTAAGAAATACCGAAACAGAAATTTTTAACCATAACGAACATCATTTTCAAACGTACATCTGGAAAGGAAATGAAACCAAAATTTTATTAGTTCACGGTTGGGAAAGTAATGCTTCACGCTGGAAAAAAACGCTGCCACATCTTCAAAAGTCCGGAAGTACGATTATTGCTATTGATGCACCTGCTCATGGACAAAGCAGCGGAAGAGAATTTAATGTTCCGCTTTATGCCGAATTTATAAACAAAGCCGTAGAAAAATACCAGCCGGAAATTATTATTGGACATTCTATTGGCGGTGCGGCCTGCGTTTATCATCAATATTTATTTCCGAATACGAGTATAAACAAAATGGTCATTCTTGGTGCGCCTTCAGACTTAAAAACTTTGATTGATAATTACATTTCAATGCTGAGTCTAAACACTAAAATGCTGTCTCTTTTAGAAAGTAAATTTATCAATCGTTTCAACTTTAAGCTGGAAGAATTTTCAGGACAAAAATTTGCATCGCAATTTACTATTCCTGGTTTTATTGCCCATGACACATCCGATAAGATTGTAGCTTTTGAAGAAGGAAAAAAAATCGCAAGCGGCTGGAAAAACAGTCAGTTTATTGAAACCAGCGGTTTAGGTCACGGAATGCATGATGATGAATTGTATCAAAAAGTTATTGAGTTCCTTTTTGAAGGTTCAAAGTAACAAAGGCTTAAAGGAACAAAGGTTTTCCAAAAATCTAAAATCTGAATTCTAAAATCTAAAATCATTTTTTTGTCTACTTTTGCAGTATGGAAGAAAATCTTAAACGTCTTAATAAATTTATTGGCGAAACCGGGTATTGCTCCCGTCGTGAAGCGGATAAATTAATTGAAGAAGGACGCGTAACAATAAATGGCGTTGTGCCTGAAATGGGAACCAAAGTTTCACCAGATGATGAAGTACGCATTGACGGAAAGTTAATCGTGGAAAAGCACGAAAAAATGGTTTATCTGGCTTTCAACAAGCCTGTTGGTATTGAATGCACAACTAATCTTGAAGTTCGAAATAATATTGTAGATTATATTAATTATCCAAAACGTATTTTCCCAATTGGCAGATTGGATAAAGCCAGTGAAGGATTGATTTTTATGACGAATGACGGTGATATTGTAAACAAGATTTTACGCGCCAGAAATAATCACGAAAAAGAATATACCGTTACGGTAAGCAAACCTATTACAGATCGTTTTATACAACGAATGGGAAATGGTGTTCCAATTTTAGATACGGTTACCAAAAAATGTAAAGTAGAACAAATCAGTAAATACACTTTCAAAATTATTCTGACTCAGGGGTTAAACCGTCAAATTAGAAGAATGTCTGAATATCTGGGCTATGAAGTTACAGCGTTAAAACGAATTAGAATCATTAATATCTCTTTGGATATTCCCGTTGGCCGTTACCGCGATTTGACCGATGATGAAATCAAAGAATTAAATCAACTGATAGAACCTTCAAGTAAAACAGAAGAAGCAAGTCTGCCTAAAGTTGAAACACCAAATCGAAGAACAACGTTTATCTCTAAAAATGATCCTAGATTTAGAAAAAGAGGTAACAGCTAAATATTAAAATCCCATTTGTTGAACTACAGCAAATGGGATTTTTAATTTTTAATGATTTAAAAAATCATAATATAAAGCTTTCGATAAAAAACTATTATTCTTATAATTCCGGATCATTTCTTCTCTTGCACTTTCGGGATACTTTCCATCTAAATTGTTCTTTTTAAAATATTCCCTGCGCTCATCGTCATTAAAATTCAAACCGCTTAAAAATCTAGGTTCAACACCTTTATTTACAGAAATATTGTAGTTTGTAATTAGATTTCCCCAGTTAATAAAACTGCATACTAAAATGGTTCCATAAAAATACCAAACCATTTGATTAACTAAATAAGCATTTGTTTTTTGTTTTGTTATTTTTAAAAGAGAATAAACCAAACCAATAATTGCCAAAATCAAAAAAGCATAAACTCCCAAACGTTTGTAAGTCAAACCATAAAATGAAACATACTCTGTATTTTTAATCATAGCACTTACAATTAAAATCACATTTAATGCGATCCACACTTTTGCCAGTTTTTTTAGCAGCGTTGCTTTTTCGTCAAAATTAAAACCTCCTTTAAAGTAAAACAAGATTACGCCGACTGCCATTAAAATTGAAAAAATAACAGCATTTACGCGTTCATGTATATCTGCACTAAGGTTTGTTTTCTGTGCTGCTTCAAAAAACTGTTCGTAATTGTATGTCCCGATGAAAACCAAAAGCATAATGTTTAGCAGAAATAATGTGATTTCACCGCTTTTTCTTTCAAAGTCCAAATCTAGAAATGAAAATGTGCTTTGATTTTTTACTTCAGAAACATCACTAAATTCATTATTCAGTTTTGGATTGAATTCATAACAAGCATCCGGAACCCAATAATTCCAAAAACTAAATGAAATATAGAATCCCAATATGGTGATTATGATCAACTGAAAAACATCAATATCTAAAGTGTAATCTGTAAATAATGAAGAAAAATGATTACTTCCGAAAGAATACACAATGAAAAACAATCCTAAAAAAATAACGGGAATAACTACAAAGACAACTAATTTCTTCGCAAAGTCATTATGAATTTTTCGTTCAGGAAGCCATTGGCTAAAAAGAAAAACCCGTCCTAACGAAGTAATTCCATTTAAGAATACCAATGGAAAAATCTGCACGACTTTAAGTTCTCCATCATGAGTTTTAAACTGTAAAAACAGAATTGACAATGCTAAGGCAAAAAATGAAGCAGCATCTCCATACCAGGCAAAAGCAAAACAAGACAAAATAGACGTTATAACCAAAATTAAATGGGATCTGTCAACAAACTTTTCCTGAAAGAAGTAACTAATTAGAAGCGTTAGTATTACTCCAAAAATTGAAAGATTTACTCCAGGAGACTGATTGTAAAAAAGCAAGGTAAATATACCTGTGCAGGCTAAAATAATTTGATGTTTTTTCATAATTTTAAATTTAAAAGTACTTTGTGTTTCAAAGTAATTAGGCAAAAAAATATAGTTATTAATTTTTCATTAATTTTTCGAGGTAAGAAAGGTGTTCTTTAAACGCCGCGCGGCCAAGCGGTGTTACTTGATAAGATGTTTTTGGCTTTTTGCCCACAAATTCTTTCTTAATCTCTATGTATTCTGATTTTTCTAATGCTGAGGAATGACTCGCTAAATTACCATCGGTGATGTTTAAAAGTGTTTTCATCTCGGTAAAGTCTACCCAGTCGTTAACCATCAGAACGGACATTATACCCAGTCTGACACGGCTTTCAAAATCTTTATTTAGTTTATCAATGATTCCCATTGGCGGTTATTTGTATTTTTTGAACATCACTAATCCGTATACAATATGCAGAATTCCAAATCCTAAAATCCAGAAAATCAAACCGTATCCTATATAAAAAAGCGAAATACATCCTAAAATAAGTTCCGAAAAACCTAAATATTTAATATCTGAAAAGGTATATTTTTCGGCGTTAATTACTGCAAGTCCATAAAAAATCAAAGTCGAAGGCGCTACTAAACCAAAATATCCGTGATACATTAATGCCAGACAAAATACGCCTCCTGCTGCAAGCGGTACTGCGAGATTAAACAGCATTTTTTTTGTTGCCGATGTCCAGATAGGCAGATTGTATTTTCGGCTTTTTCTAATGGTGAAAAAGATCCCGAATACAAAGGCACAAGTTAAAATTGCAATGCCAATCCAGAACAATTCAGACACTAAATCTGTAGAATATAATCGATGCTCATCTTGCAGATAATCCATTCCGTTTGCTTTAAAAAGCTGGTAGACACAAATACCGCCAATTAATGCAGAAAGTCCGGCAAAAACTCCCGAAAGTCCGCTTAAGGATATAAATCTTGAAGAGCGCTCCATCATGGAACGAATATGTGCTAAATCTTCTTGGTGCTTTTGATTCATAATTAAAGTACTTTGCGATACAAAGTTATTATTTATTTTGAAATAACAATAAAAAAAGGCCGCTTTTTTGAAAAGAGCGGCCTTCGAATTGTTTTAGACATAAACTAATTCTGATTTCTTTCAAAATTTTTAAATTTATACAATAAAGAAAACATTAGATAACGTTTTAAAACATTGGATTCTGAATCAATAACAGATGTTGGACTGATTGTTCTCGAAGTGCTTTGATTTTGATTCAGCAAATCATAAACTTTTATTTTGAATGTAAATTGTTTTACAAATTTGTAGGCTAAACTAGTATTCCACAAATAAAAATCTTTTTTGTAAGGTCCTGAAATATTCGAATTGTATGTATAACCAAAGTCGTTGCCAAAAACCCAATTCTTAGGCCAGAAGCTTGTCATTTCGACATTAAAATTATGAGTTGTATTTGAAGTTGAACTTAAAGAAGCATTATTATATCGAATGTCATTGTATGCAAAATTATACGATGGCTTAATGCTTAATAATTCACCATGTTCATACGTAAATCCAAAGCCGGGATTCAGCCTAAATGCTTTAGCCTCATACAACTGGTCATTTGTAAAACCTTTATTAAAACTATAATTACCATACATAGAAAACCGCAGTCCAAAAGTATTCACATCTTTCTTTATAGTTTTGTTCCATTCTCCTGCCAATAACATATCGTATGTATCTTCCACATTATCAAAAGTTGAAATCTGCTTCCCTGAGCTGTTATAAGCAGAAGCTCCCACAATCTGACTATCAAAATAGTTAGTACTAAAATGAACGAAATAACCCGAACCCGATTGAAAATTATAACTTGAAAAACCTGCTTGTAAAAAATGAAAAGTTGACGCTTTTAAATTAGGATTTCCTGTTCTAACAACTAAAGGATTATCTAAATTAGCAACCGCCAAAACCTGATTGCCCTTTGGAACTGTAAATTTACGCTCATACATCATTAATATACTCTGAGATTGTGAAATTCTGTAATTTGCGCTAATGCTTCCGTTTGGGATAAAATAGTTTTTATTTAAATCTGTTGTTTCCTTTAAATAAAAAGCATGGTTTTCTGTCCTGATAACAGAAGTTCCTGTAGATGCCGATAAATCAAGTTTCTTTATACTCGTACTAAAACCTACTTTAGGGTTCACTCCAAAACTATTAAAAGAATTAAAATTACTAAGTGATTCATTAAAAACATCGTATTCCACATTCTGTCCATTGCGGTCGAACGTTTTTTTATCATCGATTGCTTTTTCATAATCTGTGATTACTGAAAAATTCAGTCTTAATGAATCAGTTACTGGTTCAAAATATTGAAGAGTTCCTGTATATTTGTCTCTGTTATTTTTCTGAAAAACATTTTGATTACGCAAATCGTCAGGACTCGTTCCCTGCGTAAAAACTGTCAACGAATTTACCCTTGAATTTAAATCGTTTCGTGAATTCTCGTTTTCAAAAGAGGCGGTAAAATATCGCCCTTCTTTCTTAGCGTTTAAAAAAAATCTAAGATTATTTCTGAAATTCGTATTGTTACTTTCGCTTGTATTAAAAGAATTACTTGAATTTATTAACTGATTATTCTCATCCCAGGTTTTTCTATCGAAAATATTTGCTGATGCCGTTTTTCCTGTTTCAATGGCCGGTGAAAAAGAAACTTTTATTGAAGGGGAAACTTTATACTCAAAATTTAAATTTACATTATGTTTATTAAAATCCTGATCGCTTTTTGAAGCAGATTTCGACAATAAAGAACCTGTTGGAAGTAAAGTAAGCTCTGATGTTCTATTTGTATTGTCTGTATTAGAATTGTTAAAATAATAATTCAAATCAGTGCTTTCTCCCTTAAACCATTCGTCAGCATAACTTATCCCAATCATATTCGATTTTGTTATTCCTCCTCTGCTCCCAAAAGCACCGCCCGAACCATCGTTTCTTCCGCCTCCCATATTATCAAAAACCTCATTCATAGAAAAACCAGATGCATTTATATTATTTGAAGAAGCTAAAAAACTGACACGCCTTTTATCTTTAAAATAACTCAAAAAAGCACTGCTTTCATATCTTTCTGAACTTCCGTAACCGCCTAATAGTTTGCCAAAAAAGCCTTTATTTTTCTTTTTATCTATTGTTAAATTAATTGAAACATTATCTGATGTTGAAGCTTGTTTAGTGAATTCTTGTTCTTTGGTTTTAGTGTCCGAAACCTGTACTTTTTTTATCAGTTCAGCCGGAAGGTTTTGAAGTGCCATTTTTCCATCGGTATCAAAAAAAGGTTTTCCGTTAACTAATACTTGGTTTACCTTTTTTCCATTTACCGTTATTTTTTTATCTATATCAATAGTTACACCTGGTAATTCTTTCAATAAAGCTTCTACATTGGCATCTGGACGTAATTTAAATGAAGAAGCATTAAATTCTATGGTATCTTTTTTTATTCGGATAGGAGCTTCATTTTTTATAATAACTTCATTCAATTCAATATCATATTTTATAAGTCTGATAACTCCTAAATCTATATTCTGAATAAGGTTTTCCATAGTCTCTGAAAATCCCTGGTAGCCTTCTGCTGCAATTTTTAAAATACTATTTTGAGATTGGGCTTTGGTTTCTAATTTAAAAAAACCATTTTTATCCGAAACTGTATAAGACACTACCGATGAATCTTTAGAATGAATCAAATAAGCTGTTACGGCTTCGACAGGCGAGTCTTTTTCGGTAACAATTTTACCGCTGATAACGATATTTTTTTGTGCATAAGAACTGAAACAGTGTAAGAAAAACACAAAGAAACCCAGCGGTTTTACCCTGCTTTTTATTGAAAAAAAAGTATTGAATTGTAGAATTTTAATCATAAACAAACTGATATACTTGTAAAGGGCTTAAATAATTTCATTTTAATTGGGGGCAAACTTACTTTATAAATTGAAAAAAAATCAGAAATTAATATGAAAAAAATCGTTAATTTTTTATCTATCGAAGAATCACTTTTTTGACAAAACATCTGCAAGACTTTGAAAAACTTACAATAAAGAAACTTTATTATTAAGCGAAACTGCGCGAGTCCCAACGAGTAAAATATTTATAGAATTTCAATAAGGCAAACGAAAAAAGCTCCAGAGGAGCTTTATATTTTAAACTTTTATTCTGTGCTATAAATATTAGATTCTCTGAAGTTTACAAAGAAATCATTCTATTAGCACAGCTGCTTTGTATTATTAAAGTTTTAAAACCATCTTCTTCTTTTGAATAAAAAAACTCCGAAAGTGGATAAGATAACGGAGATTAACAACAAAATCCAGATTCCGTATTTGCTTTCTTCTAATCCGTTTGGCACGTTCATTCCGTACAAACTGGCGATGAGGGTCGGAATCATTAATATGATCGAAATTGAAGTCATCTGCTTCATGATATTGTTCATATTATTTGAAATTACCGAAGCATAAGCATCCATCATTCCGGTCAAGATGTTGTTGTAAATATTCGCCGTGTCTTGTGCCTGATTTAATTCGATTTCTACATCTTCCAACAATTCAGGATCAAAATTCGGTTTGTGTGCTTTTAGGTTTTTAATTCTTTGAAACAAAACGTCATTTGCTTTTAGAGAGGTTATAAAGAATACGAAACATTTTTCGATTTGAAGCAGTGCTTGTAATTCTTCATTTTTTATAGATTTCTCTAAATTATCTTCTGCCAGTTTTATTTTATGATTGATTTGTTTAAGATATTTTAAGTACCAAACACTTGATGATAAAAGCAATCTGAGCACCAAATTGAAATTGTCTTCTATTTCGATATTTTTGCGCTGCGAATAAGTAACAAAATCTTTTATTATTTCAGTTTTATAGAAACTGATTGTAACGCAAATGTCTTCTTTAAAAATAATCCCGAGAGGAACAGTATGAAAAGGAATTTTGATATCACCGCTTTTAATGGGAATACGCATAATAATCAAAGTCCAGCCGTCTTCGGTTTCTATACGAGGTCTTTCGTCGATATCCTCAATATCATTGTAAAATGCTTCGGGAATTTGAAGTTCTTCTAGTAAATATTTTTTTTCTGATTCTGTTGGAGATTCAATACTGATCCAGCAGTTTGGAGTCCATTTTTGGATTTCAACTAATCCGTTGTTGTTGGTGTAAAAGGCTTTCATTTCTAGTAACTACGTGTTTATTGCAGCACTTTGAAATTTCAATTGCTGCTTTTAATTAAATACTAACGAATAATAATCGTCCATTGTGGAGAAGTGTTTTTTAAGTGCTGCAAAAGTATCCTTTATTTTTAAGAACCAAAACTTTAAACTATTAATTATATATTAAAATGGTTTTTTTACTATTTTAAACACATAGAAACATAGAATTTTAGTGTTTTAGAAAAGAAACTTGTTTCCTCATGCATAGCTCTGATTGTTTTAACAAAGTAAAACGCCTTTTCGCATACAGAATGACTATGTTTCTATGTGTTACAAAATTTTGAACAAAGAAAAGCCCGTTCAATTGAACGGGCTTTAAAATCGTATTTTGTAACAAATATTATTGATTTCTTGCATTTCTCATTTTGCGTGCTAAAAGTGTATTTTTAAGCAGCATTGCAATTGTCATTGGTCCTACTCCACCCGGAACTGGTGTAATAAATGATGCCTTCTTGCTTACTCCGTCAAAATCTACGTCACCTTTAATAACATATCCTTTAGCGTTTGATGCATCTTCTACACGAGTAATTCCAACGTCGATGATTGTTACTCCTTCTTTTACCATATCGGCTTTTAAGAATTCTGGAACTCCTAAAGCTGTGATAATGATATCAGCATTTTTAGTGTATTCTTCTAAGTTTTTAGTACGGCTGTGCGTCAAAGTAACTGTAGAATCTCCAGGGTTTCCTTTACGACTCATTAATATGCTCATTGGACGCCCTACGATGTGGCTTCTTCCAATTACAACGGTATGTTTTCCAGAAGTTTCTACTTTGTAGCGCTCTAACAATTCCATAATTCCAAATGGTGTTGCCGGAATGAAACTTTCCATTTCCAATGCCATTCTTCCAAAGTTAGTTGGGTGAAATCCGTCTACGTCTTTATCTGGGTCGATTGCTAATAGGATTTTTTGCTCGTCGATATGTTTTGGCAACGGCAATTGAACGATATATCCGTCCAGGTTATCGTCTTCGTTTAGTTCCTTAATTTTAGCAAGCAGTTCATCTTCAGTAATCGTTTCCGGCAGACTTACTAAAGTTGAATCAAATCCAATTTCCTGGCATGATTTTACTTTACTTCCTACGTAAGTTAAACTTGCTCCGTTTGTTCCAACTAAAACAGCAGCTAAATGAGGGACTTTTCCTCCGGCTGCTTTTATAGATTGAACTTCGACTGCAATTTCGTTTTTAATGTCGTTAGATGTTTTTTTACCGTCTAGTAGCTGCATTGTTTTTGTTTCAGATTTATCTTTTTATTTCAGGTTTAAGTTTCATATTGAACGTGAAACTTATATTTATTTATCGAAAAAAGTTTCAAATTTCAGTCTCTAACTTGAAACCTGAAACTTGAAACTTTTAATTTTATTATCTCGGCATTCCTCCTGGCATTCCTTTCATGCCTCCCATCATTTTCATAAGGTTTTTTCCACCTGGACCCTGCATCATCTTCATCATCTTGCTCATTTGGTCAAACTGCTTCATTAACTGATTTACCTGCTCGACTTTCGTTCCGGAACCTTTTGCGATTCTGGCTTTTCTCTTTACGTCGATGATGGCCGGCTTGCTTCTTTCTCCCGGTGTCATGGAGTGAATGATTGCTTCAATATGTTTAAAAGCATCATCTTCTATTTCTACATCTTTCATGGCTTTTGAAGCTCCTGGTATCATTCCTACCAGGTCTTTCATATTACCCATTTTCTTTACTTGCTGAATCTGTGTTAAGAAGTCGTCAAAACCGAATTCATTTTTAGCAATTTTCTTTTGAAGTTTTCTTGCTTCTTCTTCGTCAAATTGTTCCTGAGCTCTTTCTACAAGCGACACAACGTCACCCATACCAAGGATACGCTCAGCCATACGGTCTGGATAGAAAACATCAATTGCTTCCATCTTCTCACCTGTACCAACAAATTTGATTGGTTTGTTTACAACCGATTTAATCGAGATTGCTGCTCCACCACGAGTATCACCATCTAATTTCGTTAGGATAACTCCATCAAAATTTAAGATATCGTTGAAAGCTTTTGCTGTATTTACAGCATCTTGTCCTGTCATAGAGTCTACAACGAACAATGTTTCCTGCGGTTGAATTGCTTTGTGTACACGTGCAATTTCGTCCATCATTTCCTGATCTACTGCTAAACGTCCTGCAGTATCGACGATAACTACATTAAAACCGTTTGCTTTTGCATGTTTAATTGCGTTTTGTGCAATCTCAACAGGATTTTTATTTTCTGGTTCTGAGTAAACCTCAACACCTATTTGATCTCCAACAACGTGAAGCTGATTGATCGCCGCCGGACGGTAGATATCACACGCTACAAGAAGTGGCTTTTTATTTTTCTTCGTTTTTAAGAAGTTGGCTAATTTTCCTGAGAAAGTAGTTTTACCAGAACCCTGAAGTCCAGACATTAAAATAATGCTTGGATTTCCAGATAAATTAATTCCGGCAACATCACCTCCCATTAATTCTGTCAGCTCATCTTTTACCAGCTTCACCAATAATTGTCCTGGCTGAAGCGTTGTTAAAACGTCCTGACCAATTGCTTTTTCTTTTACTTTGGTTGTAAAATCTTTGGCAATTTTAAAGTTAACGTCGGCATCAAGTAAGGCACGACGAACTTCTTTTAAGGTATCGGCAACGTTTACTTCTGTAATTTTACCGTGTCCTTTTAATATATGGAACGCTTTATCTAACTTATCACTTAAATTATCAAACATACTATTTTCTTTATTTGAAGTGCAAAGATAATCTAATTAGATATTTCAGGCAATTTTTATTTAACTGCAATTTTGCCACGAAAGTGTGTTGTTTTGCCACAAAGACACAAAGGCACAAAGTTTTTATTTCATGCAGATTTTAAAAATCTTTTTAATCCTTTTATCTCCGGCTATAAATAAAAAAGCGCAAAGAATAAACCTTTGCGCCTTTGAACCTTTTAAAACTGAAAATATATAAACGGCTGTGAACCGGCAACTGCTGTTGCGTAAACAATCCAGTAAACGAAGCCCAAAATTATCGCTTTTATCAATAATGGTGTTCTGTCGAAAACAAACTTCATTTTGTCTGTAATAACTTCTGGTAAGAAATGCCAAACGTATCCAAACAACATTAATAAAAATACATTTTTATATCCTAAAACAATTGCCTGCCAATGTTCTGGCTCAAAAGTTAACTGACCAATATTATTGATTACCTGTAAGGCTGTTTCGAAATCTCTGGCGCGGAAAAAGATCCAGCAGAAAACTACGAAATGAAAGGTAATTACGATTGAAAATAATGTCCATAAGAAATTACTTTTTCCATCTTTTTTAGCAGGAAAGAATTCAAGGAAAATTTTATGAACCGCCAAAGCTAATCCGTGTAAAGCCCCCCAAATAATGAATTGAGCTCCGGCTCCATGCCATAATCCTCCTAAAAGCATTGTGGTAAAAAGGTTTAGATTGGTTACCAGAGTTTGTTTCTTTTTGCTTGAAAGCAGAAATGATAAACAAAAAAGAACAATTGAAACTGACGCAACAATCAGCGGAATTATGCTGATATTGTAATTGGTAATTCCCCAAAGTAATAACCCAAAGAAGAACAAACTTGGGAACAAATATCCAGCAAATGAACCTTCTCTGTTTCCTCCCATCGAAATGTACAAGAAATCTTTTAACCAGGTTGAAAGTGAAATATGCCATCTTCTCCAGAAATCGGTGATCGAAGTTGATTTATATGGCGTTCTAAAGTTGGCCGGTAATTTAAATCCTAACAACAATGCGATTCCAATTGCCATATCTGAATATCCTGAGAAATCACAATAAATTTGAATAGCATATCCATAAGAAGCCATTAAATTTTCGAATGATGTGTAACTCATCGGAGTATCAAAAACACGATCGACAAAGTTTACCGAAATGTAATTTGAAATTACTGTTTTCTTAATTAATCCGCCAATAATTAAAAATAGGGCGTTGTTTACATCTTGTTTCGTCAGGTTTAGTTTTTGATAAATCTGAGGTAAAAAATCTTTTGCGCGAACGATTGGCCCGGCAACTAACTGCGGGAAAAACGAAACGAAAAATAAATATTCGATATAGTTTTTCGTCGGCTTAATTTCTTCGCGATAAATCTCGATAATATAACTCATCGATTGAAAAGTATAAAACGAAATTCCAACTGGAAGAAAAATATCATGAAACTTAAAATTGCCATTGAACATATCGTTGTATGTTCCAATCATAAAATTCATGTATTTAAAATATCCTAATAACCCTAAATTAAGGATTACACTTATTACCAGATATATTTTCTTTGTGCTGTCTTTCTTTTCCTTGTAGATAATCTGGCTCAAACCATAATCTACAACTGAAGAAAGCAATAAAAGCAAAAAGTAAATTCCGCTTGACTTATAATAAAAGAAAAGCGAGAAGAGAATAACATACGTTAATCTTAAATAAAATGTTTTGCGTAAAAAGCCATACACAAAATAAAAAACCAGAAATAATCCTAAGAATAAACCGGTATTAAATAATAGTTTTTCGTCTGGGTTATAAACAAACCAGCTTTCAACTTGTTCTATTGTAATTGCACCAAAATTTTGGATGAACCAATCATTAATGCTATCTATTGTTATCAACTTACTTTTTAATTTTAAAATTATCGTATGCTTTTAAAAACGCCTCAGTAAACAAGTTTCCTTGTTTTTCATATCCTTTTTTAGAATAGTGCACCCAGTCTGCACCAATTAAACCCTCTGCTTTTAATTGTCCTATTCCGCTTAAACCTCCTAATTCATCATATAAATCCCAAACCGCAAATCCATCTTTTTCGGCAATATCATTTATACGCTGTGCATATTCGCCAACAAAATGATTTGGTTTTCTTCCTCTAAATAAAGAAGGCGGTGAAGTCATAACAATTATAGGAACATTTATATTTTGCTCTTTTATGTTTTTGATAAAATCACGCAGTCTTCTTATATATTCAGAAGCTTCAAGCTTATCAAAACTTTCATTGGTACCTAATGAAAAAATTAAAAGATCAGGATGTAACGCTTTTAACTGTTCAAAAAACAAAGGATATTTATTGTAATCTGAAAACTTTGCACCGTTTACCCCAATGCCGCTATAGGTTATTCCGGGAGCATTTTTCTCTAAAACCAGTCCGCTTAGTTCAAAATCTTTTGCTTCTTTATTCGGAATCAGAAAAATTCTGTCTAATGCTTTTTCTGATTTGTAATAATGGCAATAGGAATCTGATTCAAGATTTAGCGGTACAAATTCTGATGTTTTAATATTCTTTGGCTGCATTTGATTGGTTGGAATTTTCAAAATCCTTCCGGCCCGAATATTATTTGATTTCAGCTGATTTGCTCTTTTAATCTCGGCAACTGAAACATTGTATTTATCTGCAATTACAGAAATGGCTTCTCCTTTTTTAATTTTGTGCGTAACTACTTTTCGTTCTGTAGTTTCTATGAATTTAGTTTGAGATCCTGTCGCCAAATCAAACATATTTTCGTTTTTGGGAGTTATGATCTGAATGGTATTAAACTTATATGCTGCATCTTTAACACTCATTTCCATTACAAATCCGCCGGTGTCTCTCCAAAGTCCAATACCGCTTAAACCTACAGGATAATTTCTAACGGGGTAAATATTTCGATAACTTTCCCAAATTCTGTTACATCGAAAACGTTCATTATAAGAACCGTTTGTTTTGGCTAATTGATATGGAAAAACAAAACCACGACCCGCATTTCCAAATTTTTGCTGTAAAATCTTTCTTATTTTATTGGTCATCAAATCGCCCTGAATATGCGAATCTCCAATATGAACAATATTTATTTTTTGATTATTCTCACTTTCATTCTCTTTTAACCTCTTAAAAACAGCCTCTAAGACTTTTGCATTATAAATGTGATTTCCTGTATAAGTTTCAACCGATGTTGAATCGATTTTGCTATCCATATTTTTATTTATTGTAAGTGATAGTGTTGTTTCGGGTTTATCATTTGTTGAGAAAAAAAGACAACAAAAGAAAATAAGTAGTTTATTCATTTACGCTATCTTTTTTGACAGACACGGAATCTGCTTTGGGTTTCTTAATCGCTTTGGGCTTAACTCCCGTTTCACGTTTTTCGCGTAAAACTTTATATTCTTCGTATCCTTTATTTAATTGACTGTACAACAAATTACCAATTGCTTTTGCTCCTCTTTGGTTAAAGTGTGTATAATCTTTATTGGCTTTGGCTGGAGATTCGTCTACCCATTTTACCATAGATCCGTCACCGCCCATTAAAGTGTATAAATTTACAAATCCTGATTCAGTATCCAAAGCATATCTTTTTTGAGCATTCATTAATGGCACAACTGCTGAATCTGTTTTCATTTCTAAATTATACTTAGTCGATTTATCGGCTGTTGAGACAATCAAAATAGAAACTCCCGGAAATGATTCTTTTATTTTATTTACCGTTTTTGTCATTCCTTTTTGATACCAGGAATAATTTTTGGTTCCGTAATTCAAAACGTTTGTTCCGTAATGAAGAATAATCAAATCGTATTTCAGGCTATTATTAAAACCTTGCATTACACTTGCATCAAACATGGAAATTGGCAGTCCTGAATTTCCTCTTTGAGAGAAGTTATCTACATGAACCCCGATTCCGTTATCGAAATTAAATCCAAAAATAGGAATTGAGTCGGCATGAATAAAGTTGGCTTTAAAAGATTTTATACTTCCCGAAGTTACCTTTAAACTGTTTACTAAATTGTTTGGAGAAAGACTTTTTCTCAAAGTATCTTTTCCAATAATGAAATTTACATTTCCTTTTTTAGAAGATCTTCCGTAAAATAATGTTGGATTATCCAGAGAAGTTGAATATTTATTCAATCCGGCTTCATATTGAACCCAGGTTGTATTTACTTTATCATTAGCAAAAAACACATGGCCGTTTACTCCAAACGGACTTGTTGGTTTTTTTACATTTAAATATGATTGTGTTTTCCAGTTTTTAGAAAACAATGTTTTTACAGAACCTCTTGAAGCAGATGATTCTGAAATAATAGAAACAAAACCAACTCCATTTCCTCCAAAACGTTCCTGATAATTCATACGAACATCCTGTACGATTAAATCTCCATCGGTCATAGAATCTCCGTAATACGCAATTCTAACATGTTTCTGTGGATTTTGTTCCAGCTGATACAATTTCTCGTAAAAAGAAATCATGTATTGAAATCCTTTATAATTATCGAAGGTTTCAGATGGAAATTCAATTCCTTCTGATGCATCATAAACAATTTTTTCCCTGCCAGATTTATCTTCGATACTATCTCCACCAACAGCCGAAGAATCTTTGGCAACTGATTCTAAAAGCAGGCTGTCGATAAGTACATTTTTAGAATCTACTTTTCCTTCAGAAAAAATTTTATCAGGAAGGATTTGTTTAAAACCAATAAAAGCAACAAATGCCAATGCGACGATTGCAAAAGACTGAAAGAAATATGATTTTGTATTCACTTATTAATTATAATTTTGAAGATGGAATTGCAATAATTATTCATTAAAAATTCCTGTTAATTCCGTTTAAAAAAATTGATGCGCAAAGATAGAATTAAATCGTTCATTTTTAATTCATTTTAACAATAAAGAAAATAAAAAAAGAGGTTAGATAAATCTAACCTCTTAAATCAAAAAAAAATAAAAAAAACAAAGCTAATGATTAACTATTTTTTTGATGCGAAACATCATATAACAGAATGAAATAATCTTTATGTTCTTTAGATTTTTCATTATGTATTATTTCAAGATAGCGTATTGGAATGTTGGGTAACCTCTTTCTCCAGCTGCGTTTACACCAGCTGTAAATCTTACTTTATATACATTTCCTGCCGGATCTTTAACAACGTAGAAACGATCTGTTCTAGCATTAAATGAAGAAGTTGGATTACCATTTGCATCTGTTCCTCCTACTGTTCCTCTCCAGTTTGAACCAATATTTCTTTGATCATCTGTAAATTTAGCATTATCAACATTTGCCAATGTAAAAGCGTCATATGCAAAAGCAGTTGTAAGTACTTGATAAGTTTTTGCGCCACCTTTAACGTTATTTAAAACGAAGTCTGCAAAATTATAAGGCACCAAACCTGTTCCAAAATTAGTTGTGTTAGTAAAACTTGTGAAGCTGATATCCCATTGTGCTTTTTGAGGCTCTACATTAACTGTTTTATTATCTAATATGCTTAAAAATGTAAAGTTATATGCTGCGTTTTTAGCAACAGTAATTTCATTGTGAGTAGTAGCAGCAATATCAGCATATTGTACTTTATAGTCATTTCCACTTCTTAATATTCTAACTTTTTTCCACCCTCTAGAAGATCCGTTAGCAGTACCTTCATTTCCTGTTTCTGGTTTAGTTGTCGCTGGGTTACTTCCCATATTAATCAAATAAACTTTGTTTTCGCTGTCAGTAGCCGAGATTGCTGCAATAGTAGTTTTAGTAATATCTCCTGCTGGATCATCTACTTGAGTTATACTACCAGATCCTTGATTAAAAATCATAGCTGCATCTTCTGCCTGAACTTCATCAATATTTGTACTAGCCGTTTGTTTAGCAGACATTTTTACAGTATGATTTATTATAACTCTAAAATCTGTTCCAGAATAGAATCCTAAATCCCAAGAAACTCTAGGAACAACAGTCATTTTTCCACTGCTTAAATCAACAAAAACCTGATTTGGCTGAGTAGGTCCTCCAACTTCTGGAGCTAATGCATTTCCTAAAGAAGCTGTTTCATTAAAGTTTACCTGAATTGATTTATTTTCAGAGATTACAGCATCAATAGTCGCACTGCTGATAGTAAAAACAACATTTTTTACTTCACCTTCAATAGCTTCTTTTAATTTCTTAAAATTAAAAGTCACAGAAGAAACATTTTTATCAAAAGGAACTATGACTTTGCTTGCAGCGATTGCTGGTGTAGTACTATAATCTGTACCATTTGCAACTGCAGTTTCAGTATAAGTTAAAGTTAAAGATCCAGCTGATGCAGTTGGAGAAGCAAATTTGATTTCGATCGGAGTTGTTTCTGCCGATAGATTTAACGACGTAGATGCAAAAGCTACTGCATTTGGCTGCGCTGCTTCATCATCACTACTACAAGCCCCAATAGCTAGTAATACAAAAGATAATATTAAAATAAAGTTCTTTTTCATGGTATTGATTTATTAATTAAAATTTAGATTATATGAAAGTTTCAAGAAGTAAGATCGGCCATAACCCAGCATTTGTGAGGTTGTCCCTCCACCACCATGTGCACCACCGCTTGGATCTCCTCCTCCGCCATTTTGCACAGATTGCAGATTGGTTACATCAAAAAGGTTTCTGGCTCCAAGCGTAACTTCAAATTGATTTTTAAAGAATGTTTTTCGAACAGATGCATCCATCCAGCTAAATGACTTAAGTTCGCTTAAAAAGAAACCCGTTTTTCCCTCGCTGTCAGATCCTGCAACGTATTGTTGCTGTTGTCCATTGTATTTATAAAAAACTGCTAACAAAGTATTCCATTTAGGGATATTATAAGATATACTTGAATTTAATCTGAATGAGTAGAAAAATTTATCATCAGACACTAAGTTTTGAGCTGCCAAATCAAGTCTTCTAGAAATTCCAACTATAGCGGCGCCTAACATTACATTCCAATTTTTATAAGTATATTGCTCTACTGTTGAAATGTTCCACATTTTATATCTGTTAATATTAAAGTATTTATAATGTAAAGGGATTACCTGTGTTGCAACCAGGTCAATTCTATCATTAACATCCAGATACGTAACCGCTAAATTGTTCGAGATTTGAGCGCCAGAATTAAAAGTGCAGGCTCTTTTTAAACTAACCTCATAAGAAGTACTTGTTTCAGGAATCAGATCTGCATTTCCCTGCATGTTATGGTTTGAGTCTACAAAATAAGTATACAACTCATCAAAGTTTGGAGTACGATATGCCTTACCCATAGATGCCCTTGCCTCTAATCCTTTATCAAAAAGATATCTTAAACCTAAGGAACTTGCATATTGATTGTCAAAAGCGCTTTGAAATGAAAATCGAAGTCCCGGACGAATCGAAAATTTTTCACTTACACCAATTTCGGCAACTGAATAAATATCATAATTCTCCAATCTCTTTCTAATGTTTACACCCTGCTGACTATCATCTCTAAAAGCTCCTACTGAAGAATCATAAAAACCATTTTCGTTTGTAATTTCATAACCAAGCTGAAAGTCTATATTTTTATTATCAAAGAAATTGCTCAACGTTCCTGTAGAATAAAACACCTCTTTTGATTGATAAGTGCCTCTTTTGTTATCTACCTCTTTTTTTGTATCTAAATGATAAACGAAATTCTCTAAATCACGTTCTTGTCTCTGCTGAGAAACCGAAACATTGTACTTTAAGTGCGAGAAAAGGTTTCCACTTGCATTTAAATGGTGGTAATAACGATTGGTAATATATTTTTTATCTCTCGAAAAATAGGTATCTGCGAATGGATAATTATCCTGAATATTTACAAGCGGATTGTAGTAATGAACATCTTCACCATAATAATCAAATTTGTAAAAAATTCTAAAGGCATCTTTTTGATATCCTAAAATTGCATTTCCTACCAATTGCTCTTTTGGAAGCTGTGTATATCCTCTAAGTCCGTCATTTTGATCGTAATCTTTTCCTTGTCTGTTATCATAATAACCGGTCATTGCATTTCGATTTCCTCCAATGTTAACAAACCAGTTTTCATTAAAATTATGACCAATTTTAGCCGATTGAATATGACGGCCTTTATCAAAAAAGGCAAATTCTTTACCAACGGTTTCTTCCTGAACAGTTGCACTGATCTGCCATTTGTACCCGCCACCTTTTTTAGTAATAATATTTAAAATACCACTTACTGCATTTGCTCCGTGAGTTACTCCCATTGAACCTTCGATAATTTCGATTCTCTCGACATCATCAAGATTTACCTGAGTTAAATCAACATTTGTTCCCATACCCGTATCACTTACTAAAGGTATATTATCAACCAAAATCTTAAAATACTGTGCATCTAATCCAAACATAGAAACTTTTGAACGTCCATCATCTCCACTTGATGTCACATTAATATTTAGATACTGATTTAAAACATCAGCTAAATTATTTGCCGCCAGCTGCTTTATGTTTTCTTTAGTAATAACTCTAACATTAAACACCGATTTCTTTATAGACTGCGGCTCAAACTGCCCTGTAACAACAACTTCTGAAAGTTTTTCTCGTGACGCAATACTATCTTTTTGCTGTGAAAAAGAAATTTGACATAAAAGTATTACAGCAAAAAAAGTTAGTTTTATTTTCATTATTTTTATTAAGTCTTAATAACTGATGCAAATATATGACTATTTTTAATTATTCTAAATTAAATTTATATATTTGCAAAAATTTAAAAACCAACAGAAAGTTATGATTACAAAAAGCCTTTATTTTTCAGCCATTATGGCTTTAACTTGCAGTCTTGGATTCAGTCAGGACAAAAAACAGCAAGACATAAAATCTATTAAATCAATGTGCGGTTGTTATGAAGTGAAATTTAATTTTGCAGAGACTTTTCAATACGCTAAAGATTCTGCAGCTTATAAACCATCTCAAACTAAACATGAATCGGCTTTAGAATGGGTAGAATTATTAGAAGATACTCCAAATAAAATTGTAATGCAGCACTTATTAATTGTAAGTGACGATATGATTATCAAACACTGGAGACAAGACTGGCTGTATGAAAACACAGACTTATATTCATTTGATAAAGGAAACTCTTGGAAATATAAAAAACTAGATAAAAAAGCAGTTAAAGGCCAATGGACTCAAAAAGTATTTCAGGTAGACGACAGCCCAAGATACGAAGGTTCTTCTACTTGGGTACATGTTGACGGACAAGATTACTGGGCTAACGTTGCCGATGCACCGCTGCCTAGAAGAGAGCAGACAAAACGTAATGATTATAATGTTTTAAAAAGAAGAAATATTCACGAAATCACGGCTGCAGGATGGAATCATGAGCAGGATAATGATAAATTAATTAGAGATGACAGCGGTAAAGATGTTTTACTAGCCCAGGAAAAAGGATTTGATGTTTACACTAAAGTACCAGACATTAAATGTATCGCCGGTCAAAAATGGTGGAAAGAAAACAATGCTCTTTGGAAAAACGTTCGTGACAAATGGCAGACTCTTTTTGACAGACATCAAGATTTGAATTTAGAAGCTAAAGTTGACAGAAAAGCACTTTACTCTTTATTGTTTGATTTAAAGCCAAATGCAACAAAAGCAGAATCTGATGCTATCATCAACAAATTTGTAAAATAAAATATTTGTGTTAGTTATAAGAAAGCCGGTAGTTTTAAAACTACCGGCTTTTTTTATGAATAAAAAAACCGTCTATAAGCCAGACGGTTTGTTCCTTATTATTTTTACTAAAAGGGTTACTAATTCAAAATAGTTAAAAATGAATATAAGGAGGTATTTTTAAATTCAGCTATTCTCTCAATTATACATTATCTCTTGTCTCTGCAGCAGCAATTTAACTAAAAAACCTTGCCCAAAAATGCATTTCACAAAATGCTAAAATTCATTTAAAAAAAACTAAAATATTACTTAATCTCAATTAAAGTAGGAAAATTAATATGATTATATTTTTCATCCTACAGAATATACACTTTTAACTTAAAAATTAACTTTTATTTGTTTTCCCTAACTCTCTGAAAGCTAAATCAACTGTAAAATAATTAAACAAAAAAAGCCGATAATTTTATAAAACTATCGGCTTTTAATTTTTCATTATTATTAAGATTCTTACATTCGCTCCGGAACCTCGATTCCTAATAAAGTAAATGCTGATTTTATAACTTCGCCAACTTTTTGCGAAAGCTGAACTCTAAATATTTTCTTTGTTAAATCTACTTCTCCTAAAATATGAACTGACTGGTAGAATGAATTGTATTCTTTTACCAAATCATAGGTATAATTTGCAATTAATGCAGGGCTGTGATTTTGCGCAGCATTTTGAATTACTTCCGGGAAAAGCTCGATTTGTTTTAACAATTCCTTTTCTTTTTCATGAATTTCTTCAATACTTGTTTTTTCAGAAAAATCAAAATCGGATTTACGAATAATCGACTGGATTCTTGCATAAGTATATTGAATAAAAGGACCTGTATTTCCAGCAAAATCAACAGATTCTGCAGGGTTAAACAAGATACGTTTTTTAGGATCTACCTTTAAAATGTAATATTTTAAAGCGCCAAGCCCAATTGTTTTATACAATTTTGCTTTTTCATCTGCCGAATAGCTGTCTAGTTTTCCTAAATCTTCAGAAATTTGTTTGGCCGTATCGGTCATATCCTGCATTAAATCATCAGCATCTACAACCGTTCCTTCACGGCTTTTCATTTTTCCGGATGGTAAATCAACCATTCCGTATGATAAATGATATAAACTTGAAGCCCAGTCAAAACCTAATTTCTTCAAGATTAAGAATAATACTTTAAAGTGATAATCCTGCTCGTTACCTACTGTGTAAACCATTCCGCCAACATCCGGCATATCTTTTACACGTTGAATCGCAGTTCCAATATCCTGTGTCATATAAACCGCAGTTCCGTCAGAACGTAATACAATTTTACGATCCAGTCCTTCATCTGTCAGATCAATCCAAACAGAACCATCTGGATCTTTTTCAAAAACACCTTTATCAAGACCAACCTGAACTACATCTTTGCCTAATAAATAAGTATTGCTTTCGTAGTAATATTTATCAAAATTAACTCCAAGATTGCTGTAAGTTGTTGCGAAACCATCATAAACCCATTGGTTCATTTTTTTCCACAGTGCGATAACTTCATCATCTCCAGCTTCCCATTTTTTAAGCATTTCCTGTGCTTCAATTATAATTGGAGCTTGTTTTTTTGCTTCTTCTTCAGTTTTACCCGTTTCAATTAATTGGTTTATTTCTGTTTTATAAGCTTTATCAAATTCAACATAATATTTCCCGACTAATTTATCTCCTTTTAAATTTGAACTTTCCGGAGTTTCTCCGTTTCCAAATTTTTCCCAAGCCAGCATCGATTTGCAAATATGAATACCACGATCGTTGATAATTTGAGTTTTATATACTTTTTTACCCGAAGCTTTTAGAATTTCTGCTACAGAATAGCCTAACAAGTTGTTACGTACGTGACCTAAGTGTAATGGTTTATTGGTATTTGGTGAAGAATATTCTACCATAATAGCTTTCTCGTCAGTCCCGACGCTTTGAGATGGCGTTACATATCCAAACTTATTGTTATCTCTAATTTCATTAAAGAAATTCAGATAATAACTATCTGAAATAACAATATTCAAAAAACCGGAAACTACATTAAAACGTGCAACTTCAGAAACGTTCTCTACCAGATAATTTCCAATTTTATTTCCTAATTCTGCCGGATTGCTTTTAATCACTTTCAACAAAGGAAAAATTACCATAGTTATATCGCCTTCAAACTCTTTTCTGGTAGTTTGAAACTCGATTTTATCGACAGATACATCAAATAATGCTTGTATTGCTTTTTGTATAGAAGGTGTAAGAATTTGTGATAATGACATGTAAACTTATTTTAAAGTGAGCAAAGATACTGCTTATTCATCAATTAGAGAAAATGAAAAAGATATAAAATAATATATTTTTCTTAGAATTTCTTAAAAAACGCTTTTCTGTGAATGTTAAAATTATCAAAAAATCAAAACGCTAATCTCTTACAAAACAAGAGATCACAAAAATTAAATTATTTTTTTTCTTTTTTTATGTAACATAACGTTCACAAAATAGTCTTAATAAGAGCTTCAAATTTCATTGAGGAAAAAAATCAAAAACAAAAATCAAAAAAACACCATCATCAATCAAATCAAAATAATCAAGTAAATAAGCTATGAAATTAAAATTTATTCTGTTCGCAATACTGGGGATGATTGCAACAGCACAAGCGCAAAACTCAGGATCTGTCTCGGGGAAAATTGTAGAAAAATCCAATAATGCACCTATTTCTTATGCGACTGTTTCTCTTAAAGAAAACGGAAAAGTGGTATCAGGAATCAATACAGATGATAATGGAGATTTTACTTTTAAAAATCTTGCACTAAAAAGCTATACAATCGAAGTTCAATATATTGGATTTAGAAAATATATAGGTTCTGTAATTTTAAGTGATAACAGAAAAACAGCAACAGTAAATGTTTCTCTTGAAGAAGAAGCAACGCAGTTAAAAGGCGTAAATATTATTGCCGAACGTTCGACAATTGAACAAAAAATCGATAGAAAAGTAGTTAACGTTGGTAAGGATTTAACAACGGCCGGAGCTTCTGCATCAGATATTATGAATAATATTCCTTCTGTAAATGTGGATCAGGATGGAAAACTTTCGCTTCGCGGAAATGACAATGTTCGTGTATTAATTGACGGAAGACCTTCTAACATTGATCCTGCTCAGTTATTGAAACAAATTCCATCAACTTCTATCAAAAAAATTGAGCTGATTACAAATCCAAGTGCAAAATACAATCCGGAAGGAATGTCAGGAATTATCAATATTATTTTACACAAAAATGCTAATACTGGTTTTAACGGAAGTTACAGCGGAGGTATTACTTTTGGAGAAACAGCAAAATACAATCAGTCTTTAGATTTAAATTATAAAACCGGAAAAGTAAATTTCTTTGGAAATGCCGGTAATAATTTTGGAACTTATTTTAACGATGGTCATATCAAAAGATTAGATCAAGATGTAGCTCAAAAATTAGACATTTCCAATGACAATGATAACTATTTGTATAAAGTTGGAATGGATTATTTAATCAATGATCACAATACTTTATCATTTTACACCAATCAAAATAAAGCAAAAGGAACTGGACTTGTAAATACAGATATTAATTACAATAACGGAGATCCGGATATTAAAAATATCTACCAAAAATCGAGATACGAAGGTCCAAACGAAACCGGAACTTATAATTTAGCGTACAAACATATCTTTAAAAAAGAAGGTCATACTTTAGATTTTGAAGGAAACTTTAGTAATACCAGAGAAACTCAAGATGCAGGTTTTGATACTAAAACAACACAGCCAAATAACACTGCTAGTTCCATTTTGTACAGCGATTATATTAATGACAAAAGAAAATTAGGTACAGTAAACGTTGATTACGTAAATCCATTAAATGACAAAACGACTCTTGAAGCCGGAGCTGAAGCCAGAATAACAAGAACTGACAATATTTACAACACAAGTAATCCGGCAGTTGCTCCTGCAGACCAAGCTTCTATTTATGTTTATGATACAGACATTTACTCTGCTTATGTAA
Organism: Flavobacterium sp. HSC-32F16; assembly: GCF_024171645.1. GTDB lineage: Bacteria > Bacteroidota > Bacteroidia > Flavobacteriales > Flavobacteriaceae > Flavobacterium. Next base: position 226,289 of record NZ_JALKAC010000011.1, read on the forward strand.
CTTTTGGTCAGAAATACAAAAAATTCAGCTATCAGTTAGGAGCTCGTTTTGAAAGCTATAAAGTTACTGCTGATTTAAATCATGGTTACAAAAAATTTGATGATGACTACATTACATTATACCCATCAGCTTATTTAACTTATAACTTAAATGAGAAAAACGTTTTACAATTAAGCTACAGCCGTCGTGTTGACCGTCCAAGTTTAGAGCAGACAAAACCTATTCGTGAATTTTCTACTCCGCTAGTAACTTCATACGGAAATCAGGAATTAAGACCTCAGTTTACTAATTCTGTCGAAGTAAATTATACTAAAACTCTTGAAAAAGGAAGTATTACTGCAGGAGTTTTTGTAAGAGCTATTAACGACCAAATAAGCAGAACTTTAAGTCCAGACCCTAACGATGCTTCTGGTTACAAACAAATTTTAGGTTTTGCCAATTTCGATCACAACAGTGCTTATGGTTTTGACATTTCTGCTAACTATAAAATTACTAAATGGTGGGATATCCAGCCATCTGTTGATTTTTCAAGTATAAATCAGCAAGGTGTTGTGTTCCAGTATGATACTTCAACAAAATTAAGTTCACCTTTAGAGCGCAGTGTAACAACTTCTGCATTTAATGCTCGTATGAACTCAAACTTTAAACCTACAAAACGTTTAAGCTTTTTATTATTCGGTTTTTACAGAGGTGGCGTTGAAGAAATTCAACAGCATAGAAATGAAATGTACAAAATGGATATTGGTTCACGATATACATTGTTAGATAATAAGATGAATATCAGCGTACGTTTTAATGACGTTTTCAATACTATGAAATTTTCATTTGATGGTGTTTATCCTTATCCTCAAACTGGTCAGTTTTCATGGGAAAGCCAAACAGTTTATTTAGGTTTAACATACAATTTTGGAGGAGCAAAAATTAAAAAATTACAACGTAAAGAAAGAGATGACAACACTAATAAAGGCGGAGGCGGAATGTTCTAATCGACGTTTTTATTAGATTTATTTTAATATTTTTGAATAAGTTCTTGTAGAAAAAAAGCCTGGAGTATGCCAACTCCGGGCTTTTCTATTTTTATAAAACTCAAAGAAAGTTTTTAAGTTCTTTTATTTCTTCAGAATTTGCAATTTCTGAGTCACTTGTAATGGCTGATGAATGGTAAAAAGTTAAATCTAATTTTTCTTGTAATAACTTAATATTTGAAGATCTCAATCCACCGCCCGGCATTATTTCAATTCGGTCTCCAGCTAGTTTTTGAATTTTCTCCAAAACTAAAATTCCTTCTTCAACATTTACTCCTTGTCCAGAAGTTAAGATGGTTTTAAAACCACATTCGATAACTTTCTCCAGTGATTTTTCTACATCTTTAACAACATCAAAAGCACGGTGAAAAGTACAGGAAAGCGGATGTGCTAAATGCACCAATTCCTTATTTTGTTTTTTATTTACTTTTCCGTTTTCTTTTAAAATTCCAAAAACAAAACCATCAACTCCAAGTTTTTTATATTGTTTGATGTCCTGCTTCATTTCGGTAAGCTCTTCATCTGAATAAACAAAATTACCACCGCGAGGTCTGATGATAACATGCATTTTAATATTCAAACTTTCACGAACTTTTACCACTAAAATAGAGTTTGGTGTTGTTCCGCCCAGTGTCATGTTTTCACAAAGTTCTATTCTATCTGCTCCATTTTCCTGAGCAATTATAGCCGATTCGTAATTGAAACAAGCTATTTCGAGTTGATTTTTTTTCATTGTGATTTAAATAATTTTTCTTCAGATGAGACCTGACAAGTTTTAAAAACCTGTCAGGTCTGAATGCGCAATTTATAAAAAAACCTGCTCCAAAACGAAGCAGGTTTAAAATATAATGCAAGATGAATTAATTTACCATTTGATGATAGCGCTTGCCCAAGTGAACCCACTTCCAAAGGCGGCCAAAACCACAGTGTCACCGGATTTGATTTTGCCTTGTTCCCAAGCTTCTGTCAGAGCGATTGGAATAGATGCAGCAGTTGTATTTCCGTATTTCTGAATATTGTTATGCACTTGATCGTCTGTCAATTTGAATTTATTCTGAATGAACTGCGAAATTCTCAAATTGGCCTGATGCGGGATCAACATATCAATATCCGAAACCTGAAGTCCATTTGCTTCTAAACCTTCATTGATTACTTCAGCAAAACGAACAACCGCATTTTTAAATACAAATTGTCCATTCATATAAGGATAGTAACTTTCGTCATTTGGGTCATTATCTGCTAAAATATCTGTTACCCAGCGCGCTCCCATTCCTGGTGCCTGCAAAGCCAATTCTTCAGCGTGCTGTCCTTCTGAATGTAGGTGCGTAGACAAAATACCTTTTGTGAGGTCTTCTTCACGGCTTAAAACTGCCGCTCCTGCTCCATCTCCAAAGATTACCGAAACACCGCGTCCGCGAGTCGTCATATCCAAACCAGTTGAGTGAACCTCAGAACCAATTACCAAAATATTTTTATACATTCCGGTTTTAATATATTGATCGGCTACAGAAATAGCATAAACAAAACCAGAACATTGATTTCTAACATCTAATGCTCCAACCGTTTTTAATCCTAAATCACGTTGTACTAAAACTCCGGGACCTGGAAAATAGTAGTCTGGACTTAATGTCGCAAAAACTACAAAATCAATATCTTCTTTGGCTACGCCAGAACGTTCTATTGCAATTTTAGCCGCTTTTACTCCCATAGAAGTAGTGGTGTCTTCTCCGCGAATGATATGTCTTCTTTCCTGAATCCCGGTTCTTTCCTGAATCCATTCGTCATTGGTATCCATTATCTTAGACAAATCATCGTTTGTTACAACATTTGAAGGAACATAATATCCTAAGCCTGCTATTTTTGAATGATACATATAGTATTGTTATTTGTTAAAAATTTAGAATGCAAATTTAAGTATAGTTTAAAACATTAGAGTACAAATTACTATTTTTTTCGTTATCATCAATTTAATTAACTTTAATTATCAGACTGTTTAAAATCATTTACTTTTTGATAAAACAGTTTTTAATGCAATTTATTGAAGAATAATGAAAAATACATTTTAGAGCAGTAAAACTTCTTATAAAAATAAACCCGACAATTTTAAAACTGTCGGGTTTATTTTTATAAATAATTAAGACCAAGAAATATTTCCTGTTCAAGCGGTAAATCAATTTCGCTTTCAAAAAATATTAATTGTCTTTTATAAACGGTTTCGATTAAATAATGACTTCCTCTAAAATAGGTTCTTCTAATTTTTACCGGAAGTTTAGATTCTGAAACCATTTTAAACTGATGCGGATATACTAACGTTTTATGTGTTTCATCTTCATAAGGAAGTAATAAATGGGTTGCAACCTCATTTACTTCTCCAAATAAGGAAGCTACATATTTAGTTTCCGGATCTTCGTAAATTTTGTTTGGATCGCCTTTTACGATAACTTCGCCATGACGCATTACAATTGCTTCATCTGCAAACGATAATGCATCTGTACTATCGTGCGTTGCAATAATACAGGTAATTTCTTTTTGTTTCAGATAACGGAATAAATTTCTACGTAATGCATTTTTACGAAAAGCATCAATCTGACTAAAAGGTTCATCCAGTAAAATAACTTCGGGTTCCAGAGCCAAAACTCGTACCAAAGCCACTCTTTGCTGCTGTCCTCCGCTCAAAAACTTAGCTTTTACATTTGAAAACTGTTCCATTTCGACCATTTCCAGCAATTCCTGAACACGAAGTTTTTTCATATTGGCAAAACCATTCGAAAGAAACTTTCCAACATTTTCAGCAACGGTTTCATACGGAGACAGATCAAAATCCTGCGCCAGATATTTCATATAAGGCATTCCGGGAATCAAATTGTATTTTGGCCCCAGAATAGGTTTTTGGTTATAAAATATTTTGCCCTCATCTAAATCGAACAAACCGTACATCAACTTTAAAAGCGTACTTTTTCCACAACCGCTTTCGCCAATAATGGCAATATTTTCGCCTTTATTGATCGTAAAAGAAACATTATTTATAACTGGTTTATCAGTATACGAAAAAGATATATTTTGAATATCAAGCATGTGTTGTAATTAGAGAGGTCAAATTTACGATGTTTAATTTCTAAAGTCAAAAAAAATAAAATCAGATTGTTATTTTAATTACTATCCAATTATAAAATCTAAAAATTGTAAGAAAAAAATTTTGTTTGCGTTATAGAACTACCTGATTTTCTTTTCCAAAACATATAACATGAAAAAATATCTAATTATTGCTTTTGCGTTTACTTCTATTTTTGTTAATGCTCAAAATAAAACAATTACAGGGATTATCTTAGATAGTTTAAAACAGCCAATTCCTTATGCAAATATTGGAATTTTAAACAAACCTGTCGGCACAGTTTCTAACGAAAAAGGAGAATTCTCCTTTATTCTTGAAAATACAACCAATTTAGATACACTTAGAATTTCTTCTCTATCTTATATTTCAAAGGATATTCTATTGAAAAATTTATCCGACGAAAAACTAACTTTAATTCTTAAAAATCATATTGAAAAACTAAATGAAATCATTGTTTCAAGAAGTAATTTAAAAAATTATAACGAAGGAAAAGATAAATCCGATACTAAACAGCAAGTATTATTTGCAAATCCTAATTATAAAAACATGAATTTAGGAACTGAAATTGGCAGGAAATTTTCTTTAGGAACAAAAAAACCCAGTCTATTAACTGAATTCAAATTCTTCATCAAAGAAAATAACTTTAAAAAAGTCAAATTCAGAATTAACATTTATAGCATTCAAAATAATAAACCAGATAAAAAACTTAACAATTCTGATATTTATAGTGAGGTCGAAAATAGCTTAAAAAACTGGACAGTTGTTGATTTAACTCCTTTTAATATTATTACTCAACAAGACATTATTATAGCAGTAGAATGGATTGAACATTCAAATGACGGGAATAAATTAAGTCTGCCTATTATAATTCCATCTTTTAATTCTACCCATTATTACAAATTTGGAAGTCAGGGCATATGGGAAAAGTATGGAAAAATATCTTCCTCAATGATTTTATTCTACCAGCAATAATCTGCAAATTCTAATAAAAAAAGCTGCTTCAATTATGAAACAGCTTTTTTTTATATTTTATTACCTGAAATTACTTTCCAGCTTCGGCTTTTGCATCATTCACCATTTTGTCGTTTGCTGTAATTGAGAATTCAACACGACGGTTTTGAGCTCTTCCTTCCGGCGTATCATTTGTTGCAATAGGATCAACAATACCTAAACCTGAAGTTTTAAAACGGCTTGATTTTAATCCTTTAGAAACTAAATAAGACTGAACAGATGCTGCTCTTTGTCCTGAAAGTGTCAAATTATATTCTGGTTTACCTGTATTATCAGTATAACCGAAGATTTGAATATCAGTATCTCCGTAATCATTAAATACAGGAACTAATTTATCTAAGTTTGCTTTTGCCTGAGGAGTTAAAGTTGATTTGTTAGTATCAAAACGAACTGCATTCTCATTTAAAGTTAAATGAATTCCTTCACCTACTCTTTCTACAGAAGCACCTGGTAAAGCCTGATCAATTTCACGGGCTTGTTTATCCATTTTATTTCCAATTAAGGCTCCGGTTCCACCACCAACAGCAGCTCCAATTGCAGCTCCTAACGCAGCGTTTCCGCCTTTTCCTAAATTATTTCCTAAAATACCTCCAATAATACCACCTGCAACTACACCAATTCCGGCACCTTTTTGAGTATTATTTGCATTTTTTACTGAATCGCAGCTTGCAAAAAAACTAACTAATACAAGTAAACTACTTAAACCTAAAACTGTTATCTTTTTCATTTTTTATCTTTTTTAATATTAATTAGCTCTTTGAAATTGGTAAGTAACATCTTTTACTTGTCCTCCGACATTAATGTTATCAATTAATTGAAAAGAAGTTTCAGTTACGCCTGCAACTTTAAGCAAATAACCTTCTCTCACTTTCTTAGCTTTTTCACCTGCATCAAGAATTTTAAGAACAAACAATCCCTGATTGTTAATACTCCATACAATTGGCGAAGAAAACGAAGTACAACTTGCCGATGTTAAGGCCATAGTTCCTTTATTATTGTTTGAAATAAAACTCCAAGTACTGCCAATAAAACATTTTGAATCTGCAAGATCAAATGAATTTACTTTAATATAATCAGAACCCGGATAAGTTACATTTGTAAGCACCCAGTTTCCTTTAATCGCAACCTGAGTAGGTCTGTCAAGCTTTTTTGAAAGCGTTGTGTCTGTTGAAGCTGTGGACGAAGCAGATTTACACGCAAAAAACATAGCGGCAATCACGCAAATTAAGATACTCTTCTTCATTTTATACAATTTTTTTAGATTATTATTTTGCCTTTTTAACAATTATTGTACCACAAATATACAATTCATTAAGAGATTTATCGTTTTAGAATCTATTTATTTTCTTTCAAAATTAACATTTGCGCCAATTTGTCACCTTAAAAAAATTGGTATTTTATTTGACTAAATGAAAATCATCAAGTTAAATTCAAAAAATAAAAAATATGACAACAGGTAAAATTAATGTTTCAGTAGAAAACATCTTTCCCTTAATCAAAAAATTCCTATACAGCGATCACGAAATCTTTTTACGTGAGCTGGTTTCAAACGGAACTGATGCTACTTTAAAGCTAAAACACCTTATCAGTATTGGTGAAGCTAAAGTTGAATACGGAAACCCAATTATCGAAATCAAAGTAGATAAAGAAGGTAAAAAAATCCATATTATCGACCAAGGTTTAGGTATGACGGCTGATGAAGTAGAAAAATACATCAATCAGGTTGCTTTTTCAGGAGCCGAGGAATTCCTTGACAAATACAAAGATTCTGCTAAAGATTCTGGAATTATCGGACATTTTGGTCTTGGTTTCTATTCTGCTTTTATGGTAGCTGAAAAAGTAGAAATCATCACAAAATCATACAAAGATGAACCTGCTGCGCACTGGACTTGCGACGGAAGTCCTGAATTTACTTTGGAGCCGGCTGACAAAACTTCACGCGGTACCGAAATCATTCTTCACATTGCTGAAGATTCTTTAGAATTTTTAGAAGATTCTAAAATCAGCGGTTTATTGAATAAGTATAACAAGTTCATGCCTATTCCAATTAAATTTGGAACAAGAACTGAAACACTTCCAAAACCAGAAGATGCTCCGGAAGATTACGTAAATGAAACTATCGAACTTGATAATATCATTAACAATCCAAACCCAGCATGGACAAAACAGCCTTCTGAATTATCTGACGAAGATTACAAAAACTTCTACAGAGAATTGTATCCAATGCAGTTTGAAGATCCCTTATTCAACATTCACTTAAATGTAGATTATCCATTTAACTTAACTGGTATTTTGTATTTCCCGAAATTAGGAAGCGATATGCAGATCCAGAAAGACAAAATTCAATTGTACCAAAACCAAGTTTACGTTACTGATAATGTAGAAGGAATTGTACCTGAATTTTTGACAATGTTAAAAGGAGTTATTGATTCACCGGATATTCCGTTAAACGTTTCTCGTTCTGGTTTACAGGCTGACGGAGCGGTAAAGAAAATTTCAAATTATATTACTCGTAAAGTAGCGGATAAATTAAAAGCTTTATTTAACGAAAATCGTGCTGATTTTGAAGCAAAATGGAACGACATTAAAATCGTTTTAGAGTACGGAATGCTTTCTGAAGATAAATTCTACGAAAAAGCAGGGGCGTTTGTTTTATACCCAACGGTAGATAATACATACTTTACTTTAGAAGAATTAAAAGAGAAACTAAAAGAAAACCAAACTGATAAAGATGGTAAACTTGTAGTTCTTTATGCCGGAAACAAAGAAGAGCAGCACTCTTATATTGAAACAGCAAAAGCAAAAGGATACGAAGTATTGCTTTTAGATTCTCCAATTATCTCACATTTAATTCAGAAAATCGAAAACGATAACCAAGATGTAACTTTTGTTCGTGTAGATTCTGACCATATTGATAATTTAATCAAAAAAGACGAAAACACAATTTCTAAATTATCTGATGAAGAAAAAGCAGCATTAAAAACTTCATTAGAAGCTTATATTCCTAAAGCTTACAGCGTTCAGCTTGAAGCAATGGACAGCCAGGCAGCTCCATTTATTATTACGCAGCCAGAATTTATGCGTAGAATGAAAGAAATGAGCCAAAGTGGCGGAGGCGGCATGTTTGGAATGGGCAATATGCCGGAGATGTACAATTTGGTTGTAAACACTAACTCAGATTTAGCATCAAACATTTTAAACACCGAAGATAAAACGCATCAAGAGCATTTGGTAAAACAAGCTTTAGATTTGGCTAAATTATCTCAAAACTTATTAAAAGGTGAAGCTTTAACTGCTTTCGTAAAAAGAAGTTTTGAAATGATCAAATAATCTTTTGAATAAAACATTTCTTAAATCCTGCAAATTAGCTTTTGCAGGATTTTTTTTGTTTTATCCCGATTCCAAACATTAAAAAAGGGGAATTCTCCCCTTTTCAGACAAATACTGAATTTATATCTTTATGATTCTGAAAATCAAATGATTAAACACAGGGGAATGATTTCCAGAAAAACAAACCACAAACCTAAATTCAGGGAAATCATGGAGAAGAGAAAATTTACAGAAAACGGCGAAGTTTTAGCCATTCTAAAAGATTTAAAGGAACAAATTCGAGATAAAAAATTCTCAGACATTACAGACATAAACAATCATCAATATGTAGATTTAGTGCAAGAAGGCGGAGGAGTTCTGGGAATTGCATTGGTTGGATATGTTTATGTATTAGAACAAATGGGAATTCGGTTTTTAAGTCTGGCCGGAACATCCGCCGGAAGCATCAATACCATGCTTATGGCAGCAGCTGGAACTTGCGATGTCGAAAAATCAGAATGGATACTAGATTGTTTGTGCAATAAAAATTTATACGATTTTGTTGATGGAGATCGCGATGCAAAAGAATTTATTGATGCTTTATTGAGCGATGCCGGAAATCTGAAATTAGTCATGAAAGGCTGTCAGGTTGTCGATAATTTTAAAGACGATTTGGGACTAAATCCCGGAAATAATTTTCATCAATGGATGACAAATCTGCTTTCGCAGAGGGGAATTAGAAATTATGCCGATTTAAAAGCATTGAGAGAAAAAGGCGTTTCAGATCAAAATAAATTATTCCGGCTTAACAGGGTAAATCATGGTGACAAAGAAGAATATAACAGACCTGATCATTGGAGTGAAATGGCAATAATAACAGCTGATATTACAACCGAAAGCAAAATTATATTTCCCAAAATGATCGATCTGTTTTACTCTAATCCAGATGTTCAAAATCCTGCCGATTTTGTACGGGCTTCTATGTCAATTCCGCTTTTCTTTACTCCATTTAAAATCAAAAATATTCCCGGCGGCATTGAAGCCTGGAACAAATGGAATGATGCTACATGTTTAAGAACTTCAGTACCGTCTGAAGTTATGTTTATGGATGGCGGTATTATATCCAACTTCCCGATCGATATTTTTCACGAAAATTTAAATGTTCCCGCTTCTCCAACTTTCGGCATAAAACTGGGTTATGACAAAAACGAAATCAATAAAAATGAAAAGTTCTCTAATCTGATAAGCTCAATGTTTGATACTGCAAGATATGGTTACGATTCTGAGTTTCTAAGAAAAAATCCGGACTTTAAAAACCTCATCGGTTACATTGACACCGGAAGTCACAATTGGCTGAATTTTAATTTAACCGATGATGCCAAAATAGATTTATTCATTCGAGGCGCTCAAAAAGCTTCAGAATTCCTGAATAAATTTGACTGGGAAGAATACAAAAAAATCAGAAAAGCAAAAAGCGAATATTACAAAACCGTCTAAGCCTAACAACTGATTTAGAACCAGCAGATCCAGTATTAACCGACATTATAGGACACAAAAATAACAATTGCAATAACAAATACACTTATACACATGAAAGCGGCATAAGCAGCTCTCTTTAGACATGTAACCAATTCATTTTTAAAAAAATATGCAAATCTCAATTTAAAAATAGATTGGGATTTTTATTTTTTATAAAAATTAAACAACGGCTTATTTACATTCAAACTATTTTCTTTATTTTGCACCAAAATCCAACAAACTAATGAAAAAATCAATTATTGCCTTTGTTACTCTTGCATTACTTGCATCATGCGACAAAAAAGAATCTGCTGATAACTTACATCTTACAGGAAACATTAAAGGTTTAAAAACCGGAACGTTATATATCCAAAAAATTGTAGATACGGCTCTTGTTGCTATTGACAGTATAAAAATCGACGGAAATTCAGCTTTTGAAAGAGATATCAAAATAGAATCTCCTGAAATGCTTTATTTGTTTTTAGATCGTGGTGTAACGAATTCTTTAGACAATAATATCTTATTCTTTGCTGAGCCCGGAAATATGAATATCGACACTAATTTGGATAATTTCATTTCAAGTGCAAAAATTACAGGTTCTAAAAATCAGGAATTATATGAAGAATACCTAAAAATAAACAATCGTTTTAGAGATGAGAATTTATCTATGGTGGAATCAAAATTTAAAGCTTTAAAAAGACAAGATCAAAAAACGATTGACAGCCTTGACGCAAAACAACAGGCAAATATCAAAAGAAAATATCTGTATGCTACAAACTTCGCCCTTAACAATAAAGATCACGAAGTAGCACCTTATATTGCTTTAGCAGAGATTTACGACATTAACATCAAATTTCTTGATACAATTCAAAAATCAATGACTCCAAAAGTAGCTCAATCTCTTTACGGAAAAAAGCTGACCAAATATGTAGCCGAAATCAAAAAAGAAGAACAAAAAGCTCCTGCAGCAGCAGAGTAAAACAAAAAAGCCCTGAGAAACATTTCAGGGCTTTTTTTTACGCTTTATTTTTTCAATAATTTTTCCAGATATTCAACCTTTTCTTTTTCTGCCTGAACCAAACGTTCATAAAGTTCAACAACTTTATCAAGAGGATTGAAATTACAATTGTGATTTAATACCGGTCCCCCATTAATAACAGAACCTTCGTAATTATTTTGAATATTATTTAAAATCGCTTCTTCTGAAAAATTCTTAATTCCTTCAGCTGTAACACCAAGTGCTTTAGCAATCGCTATGAGTTTTTCCTCATCAATTGTCTCGCTGTTTTCCATAGCAGAAACAGCTTGCTGGTTTGTTCCTAAGGCCTGCGCCAATGCTTCCTGCTTCATGTCACGAAGCTCACGAATACGACTTATTTTTCGTCCTATGTGATTTGGTTTTGTTAGTGTGCTCATAATTCAAAGATAATAATTAAGTCTAAAAACCTTCAACTGTAAAATATAATTTTAAAATGTACAATACAGATTTATTAATAAACAAAAATACAATTTTTCGGACAAGCATAGGTTTTATTTTAATTTTTGAAATCTGAAACTCGAAACAATTTTTGTCATTTCGACCTAAGGGAGAAATCGCACAAGAAACTCCGCAACGAAAGCTGCCAATCCTTGTCGAGCTACTAATGCGATTTCTCCCTTAGGTCGAAATGACAATACTTTGCGTTTATTTCTGAATGAATAAAATATAACCTGGATAAATCTCAGATTGGAATTTTTGAGGCATAAAAAAAACCATCACTAAAAAGTGATGGTTTTACGTTGAGCCGGCGGAGGGACTCGAACCCACGACCTGCTGATTACAAATCAGCTGCTCTAGCCAACTGAGCTACGCTGGCGACTCATTACGGGTGCA
>NZ_JALKAC010000012.1 GCF_024171645.1 Flavobacterium sp. HSC-32F16
TAATTTGTTTTAGTGATCTTTATTGTGTCAAACTGTTGCGGGCACGGATTGCAAATCCGCGCGATCGTTGCGGAGATAAATCTGCGCGATCGGGATTAAGTATAAACATGTAAACTTTTTTTTAGGACAAGACAGGGATTCATTTAAATTTTAAATTGCTTTCTGCATCAAATTGTTGTTGTTCTTTTTTACTCATTTGGCTTCTTAGGAGCTTAAGCGTATATCCTCCTTTAACAACATCGTTGTCTAAATACATCCAATCGGCCACATCATCCTTGTTTATTTCAATAAAATCGCCATTCTGAACTGCTTTGGTATATAAGGGTTCATTAGCCACAATGCCTACATAATTATTATTTGCTTTATTAATCAAAATATTTCTCACCCATAAATATTCATCTCCATTTGGGGTTTCGAATCCTTTTTTAAGCAAAAAATTTTTAAAATTTGGATTATCACTTTTTATTGCAATCTCAAATTCATTAAAAGAGGCTTTCGCCTGTCTAATGGCTTTTTTCATTTTTGTATCTTCACTTTCAACTCTATAAACGGCTGATGCTTTACTTGTGCCAGATTTTTCAACTTTATTTTTTGTCTGTGCATGTATTGCAATGCAAAACAATAAAATTAAAACTGTTATATTTTTTTTCATGATTATTTTGAATAGGGATTTAATTCTTTATAAGGATTTTTATATATGAAATTTCAATCTAAATATATCTAGTACTAACTAAATTAGGTTGATGAACTAACTTTAATTTGTATTTTCATCTGAAAGAGACATTTAATAATATTTAGTCTGCTATTATTTGGACTTCATAATTATTATAAATGCTATTTTTTTTTATAACTCCTTTAAATTTTGGTTCATAAATTAGAATAAAATTTATTGTATGTGTCTTTGATGTTTTTTTCTTTTTAAAATTTAATTTTTTAGTTCCGACATACATTTTATTAATAAAAATAGTATCTTCTTTTACTTTTCCCTCAGTAATTATCTCTTTATCGATAACTGTTATCTCCCTTTTCGCAGCTCGAGGAGCTGGAAGTGGAAATGTAAATACAATACTTTCAAGAAAATTACGATTGCTTACTTTTACTTTCTTTTCAATATCTTGTTGTATCTTAATAATGTTGTCTTCAATTTCATATTCTCCATAAACAGATATTTTTAGTATAGGCTTGTTTACTTTATTAAGAGTGTCATTTATTTTAAATTTTGAAAAATATACTGTATTATTTTCTGAATTAAAAAAATAAAGATTACGATAGTTATTTTTTGTTAATTCTGAGTATACACCATTTATTTTGAAATAACTTTGAGTTATTTTTTCTTTATTTTTTATTATTTCTTTAGAAGAATTGCAGGCGCTTATAATTAAAAATATTAATATAATTATCTGAGTTTTCATGCCATCTTTTATTTGTTCATATTGTTTAATCTTTTTTAATAGTTTAATAATAATTTTCTTCATGGCTAATACTAAGTATACTTAAAAGTTTCTGGAAATAAAATGCATCTAATATATCAATAAAAAAAAACTCCGCATTCTATAGAATACTTGGTCTTGAGATTACTTGCTTTTTTCTTCTAATAAATAAAACTCTTTTAATAATTTCCCTTCTTCAGACTGTCCTGCAAATAGGTATTTTTTAAGTCTTTCTAAGCTAACTTTATTATTTTCATCATAAACTACGTACAAGTGATGAAAAGTTGGTTTTGACTTTAATTGTATACTTATGTTATAATTTATTAAATCACGTTTATACTTGTTAAGATTTTCATCATATTTTTTCTTTTCTTCATTATATTCATTCTTATTTTGAAATTCTGAACTTAATGGTTTCTTGGGTTCTTTAGGTTTTTCAGGAAAAGCAATACTATCATGCATAGCATTAGTTGGCCAAAATGTACCAAAACCGTGTCTTGTTTCTGTAGTTAGATTTCCGTAGCTATTTGTTAAAGAAAAAGTTTCTTGTCCACGGTTTAACAACACATCAAACAATTGCTGGTAATCGTAGTTTTGAGTGCCTATTATTATATCTTCATTAAATGGATTTTTCTCGCTTGCTTTTCCATAATACATATCAACGGAGTATGCGGCATGAATAGAATTTGGCAATTTTACCTGCATATTAATTCCTGCAGACCAATATTGGTCTGAACTGTCCCGATAGCGCGGATTTGCAATCCGTGCCCTCAAAGATTGGTTTATAATTTGTTTTAGTGATCTTTATTGTGTCAAACTGTTGCGAGCACGGATTGCAAATCCGCGCTATCGTTGCGGAGATAAATCTGCGCTATCGGGTAAATTGCCTTTGAAATCAAGCCACGCATCAGAGTTGTCTTTATAATAAAAATGAATATATTGCACAGATTGTATTAAATCAGTGTGCACCTATTTCCAAACAAATTTTTGTTTTTTTTGTTGAATTTTCAGACATTCATTTATTGTGTAATTTATTGGGCAATCAAAACAGATATTCTTTATGTCTTCCTTTTCAAAAAGATTGGAAAAACTAATTTCTGTTTTTATTATGGATTTTAGCGATTGACTACAAATCAATGTAGATGGAAAAGACTCTATATCATCCCTACCTATTTTTTTGTTATATATATTATTAGAATATTTGAATTTTTTTGTTATATATAATTGTCCGTTAATTTTAGAAATAAAGAGCCAATAACTATTGCCATTATATATACTGTTAAATTTAATTATTACAGTGTTTTTATTTTTTCTTATTGTTTCTATAGTACAAATACTTTTTAAATAGTTTTGTTCTGTTTTACCATTTTGTATTCCATTTATTTGAACAGGAATCTTTATTAAAACATTTTGATCAAAGATCTTATCTCTATATATAGAATAGCAATCATCACATTCTCTACTTGTTATCTCATTAATGTTTCCTATTTTTTTTTTGTTTTCATAGACGGGAATTTTGTATTGACTTTGTGAATAAAGCTGAATAGTAAAAAGGTATAGAAAACAACACACTACTTGTTTACACATTTCTTATCATAGTTTAAAAAGTTTTTTGTCCATATAGTAAAGTTAATCCTTTCTTTCAATCCATTATCTCCGCCATTAATTGCTTTTGTAACTTCTTTGATTATTTCATCGGAAAATCCCTTATCCATAGCTGCCAAAGTTTTCTTTTGAAAAATTGTAGAATACCAGCCTGCTGAATTAAATGCATGAAATAAATCTTCAGATAATTTTTTAGCAAATATTTTTAATTTTTCATAGTAAGCCTCATCTAAACCTTTATTTCTTACTTCTAAATTATTTTTTATACAGTATTCTACACTTTCATTTATATTACCATTAGAATCTTTAGAACTATACTTTTCATATATTTGATAATAATTGGTTTCATTTATATAATCATAATATTTTAAATAATTAGAGTCATGAGTAATCTGTTTCATACCTCTTCCTTGAAAAGCTACACCTCCTCTATAATTGCTAGGAACTACAGATCTACTTTCGTATGTATATCTAAAGTAAATTGTCTCTAAATACATTTGACCAAGGAAATGAATTTTTCGTTTACATGAAGTTATTTTAAATTTTTCAAACATTTTATTCAACTCAACTGTAAATAATTTAATCTTGTTTCTGTTTTTTTCTTCATCTATTTTCCCTTCAGTAATTCTAAGAATAGAAATAAATTCCGATCCAGCATCAAAAAAAGCTTCTTTTCTTTTTTCCATCTTTTGATTGGTTCTCAGATTATATATAATTCCAATTATATCTTCTTCCGTAAAATCTCGATTACAATAGCAGGTAGAACCTGCTCCAATAGTAACCCTCCCACAATGTTCCCAGCTATCGGGCAAATTGCCTTTTAGATCAAGCCACGCATCAGAATTGTCTTTGTAATAGAAATCAATATATTTTACAGACTGCATTAAGTTTTTACTAAATACAATCTCAACAATATCGTCGTATCTTTTGACTCCTAAATCGTGTTCAACTTCTTTTTTATTATGGTTCGAAACAAAAACTTGCCCGTTTACAGCAGTTAGTTTGTATCTTAAATAACCGTCGGGATCACTTGCATACTGATGTGCTTGCTGGAGTTTAAACTTTAAAATCGTTTTTTCTTTTTTGATTGTTTCAGGTTTAAATTCAATTGTTACTTCAGATTTCTTTTTGTAAATCTCTTTTATTGCAGTAGATATCAAACTTGATTGATTTGAAGAAATTACTTTAAAATCTTCACTGCTTTGTAACTCTGCAAAAGGTACAAAGTCATAACTGCTTACATAATCATAAAAATTAATCGCCATTGCTATTTGCTTTTAATAGTTTTGCTGCAATCATTTGTATATCTCCAACTGTAGTTTTTAAAACTATTTTTGATGCACTTTTTGATATAGTTTCCTTTACTATAATATCACTGTCAGACTGCACTTTAATTGTAATATTTTTTGCTTGTTTTAGTATTGCCATAGTTTTTAATTAAAGCTTGAATTTTCTCCTGAATGTCCGTGTATGTTTTTTGCGCTGTGTATATTAACATCGTCCTGAGTTGTGCTAATATTCATTTTTCCCGCTATTTCTCCTGCTGTTCCACCTACCTCTCTTGAATAGTTTTCATCTGCAATTTCTGTGCGGTTGTCAGACTTTTCAAAAAGGTTTCCACTAGCACTTATAGTGATGTTATTTCCTGCGGTTTGTATTATATTATTGTCAGCATTAATAATAATGTCATAGCCCGCTTTTACCGTAATACTTTCCGTAGCCTCAAAAACAATATTTTTCGCTCTAATGGTAAAAGTTTCCGGCGTTGTGGCATTTATGTTTTTGTTCTCTTCGTCTAAATGAATTTCATTTCCGCTTGGGTCAGAAAGCCAGATCCCTGCTTTTTCAACGAATTTGAGCATTTGCCCAAATTTCATTTTTAAGCCTTTAATTAAATTTTTGGGATCAAAAAAATCTGGTTTTTCCATTCCGTTATAGAAACAGGCAGATACGTACGGACAGTCGGTATTACTGCCTTCAAAACTTACCTGAACTTCTTCGCCAATTTCGGGTCTGAAATAATTTCCTTTTCCTGAACCTCCATACGATTGTGCAACGCGCATCCATTCGCTTTTAGAAGCATAAGTATACCAATTGTACTGTACTTTTACACGTCCGAGTTTTTCGGGATCGTTGTTATCAATTACTTTGGCCGACTGACTTTCGGCAGCAGCAAATGCATTTACATTAGTATAATGCGGCGCCGCAACATCGGCAGGAATGGCTTTGAATTCGCAGGTGTAATTTCCGTTTACTTCAGAACGATGTACAATTTCAATTGCCAGTAAATGATGTTCTACCGTTTTGTTTTCTATGGTAAAAGTCTGGCCTAAACCTATAGGCAGGTAGGAGGTGCCGCTGTAAAATATGCTGTTGGCATCGTGCCCGGCTGTCTGCATTTTTACCATTTCTTCAATATCTTGTTTGTTTTGGGCATTGTTGGTATAAGCACCGTTTTCTAATCCCGGACGAACAATATAAGGTTGTTTAAAATTGGCAATAGAAGCAAACCTGTCCCTGCTTCCTTGTGAAGTTTTTTCGGCACCGTTTTTTAAATTAGACGCAGTAGTATAGTCGTAACCGCTAAACGAAGTTTTTTGCGAAACCAAATTGGCTTCGATACTAAAGTTATGAAGCGAGGATTCGTTTATAAGCCTGATATTGGTATTTTTTATTTTTCCGAACTGCATGCGCATTCCGTCAAAATAAAACCATTGCGCATAACGTTGAGAAAGACGTTTAAGGAAATCAAAATTGGTTTCGTTATACTGGGTTTTAAATTTAAATTCTTTTGTATAAGTAGGAACAATAGATTCACGCTGATAGAATTCTCCAGAACTTTCCTCGGCAAAAATTTCGAGCCCAATTTGCTGTAGATTTTTTTCAAGGAATATTCGGGATTTTGGCATATCGTCAAGCGTAATGGTATGACTGATTCCCGAAACCTGAAGTCCGGCCGGACTTCCGTCTTGGTCAAGAGAACCTAATTTTGTAATTCTTCCTTTTGACATGAGTCTGATGCCATTTACTTTGAAGGTAAAAATTACTTCACTGCCTATATAATTACTAAATGCTTTTTCCTGATCCTGAGGTTCTATAATAGGTTTTCCGGTGTACTGCCAAAAGAAAGAAAAATGGTGATGATCTGCCATTTTTTGAGACAGTTGAAGATTGTAATAAATAACATTTTGAGAAAAACCTTCTATCGTAATTTGTACTTGTTCTGAAAAATGTGACATGGTTTGGTGTATAAAATAAGTTTGATTTAGTTAAGTGAAATCCATTTTTTAGAAAAGTCGGCATCTCCAAAAACCAGTTGCTTAGCCGTTAATTCCATTGAAATAAGCATTGGGGTATGGGTTGTGCTCTTAAATTCTTCGTTATAAGAAATGCAGTAGGCTTTATCAAAAGTTAATTCCCTCATTTTGCTCATGGCATCTCTTCTAAAAAAAATAATTTTGCCGCTTTTGGTTAAATCACCGCTTAACATCCAGGATAA
The DNA here is from genome assembly GCF_024171645.1 of Flavobacterium sp. HSC-32F16. GTDB lineage: Bacteria > Bacteroidota > Bacteroidia > Flavobacteriales > Flavobacteriaceae > Flavobacterium. Next base: position 6,535 of record NZ_JALKAC010000012.1, read on the forward strand.
AAAACTGGTGCTTTGGCTGGCCTCGATACTTATTTTTATTGTACCTCCTTTGGCGTTTCCAACGGGTTTATTTAATCCGTCAATTTTCTGCCAGAATTTTATATTAAAATCAAGCACATTAAATTCTTCTCCGTCAATTTCTAGTTTTGCTAAAAAGCTCATTATTTATTTTTTTGATTTGATACAATAGATTGTCATTCCGGATTCGTTTTCAGAAAGGAATTAGAATATTTCTTAATAATTGCAGTTGGATTTTCTACGAAATTGGTATTCGCAGAATTTGTTATGCAGTATTGGTTATAAAATTATAGGGAAGTCAGTTATAAAATATCCCTCTAAACGGCATAAAAATATCAGAATAAGCTTTTTTTAATTTTTCAGTTACGGAAGATTTGAAAATAGACGGTTTTTAACAAAAAAACAAAACCCTCAATCTTTTTAAGATCAAGGGTTTTTAATTTTTAAAACAGCAAAATTTTATTCTACATCCAAATAAGGATTCAAAATTTCAGCCAGTTCATTGAGCCAGTAAAAGCTGTTTTCTAGTTTTAGTATTTCTTGTTGAAGTGTTTCGTTTTCTCTTATCAAACTTAACGAAACAACAAAGTTTACCTGTCTTAAGGCTTTTGCCATTTGTTCTGGCGTTACGGTTTGATTGAAAAAATTGGTAAGCCTGATTTCGGCTTCTTTTGAAAGGGTTTTGGTACTCATAATCTGTGTGTTAGGAAAAAAACCCGTGCAGCTAAGGTGTCCTACGCCACAGAGTGCGTTACGGTTGTTTCCAATACCGCCACCATACCACACGGGCAAAAACTTTTTTGATATCATTTTCTCTGGGTTTAGGACTGTAAAGATATCAAAAAATAATTTTAATTGTAAGAAAAATATTTCTTTTTAAATATTTAGTTCTAGCTCTAATTTCACAAAATCTTCTAATGAAAATGAGTGTCCTAGCCCTGATCGAAGCGGCATCCTTTTGTGTCTCGTTTCTTTAACGAGACATAAAAGATACAGCGGAGAGCAGGAATCAGCTCCTAAATAGTATTACGAATATATGAAATGAAAACTTAAGCTTCGATAATACTCAAAATTGTCTTTGGAATTTCGGCGAAAGCCTCAAAAGAATAGGGTTTTATAAGATAGGCTTTTACACCCAGATCGTCGCATTTTTCTTTGTATGACGGATTTATACTTGTGGAATACACAAAGCAGGGAATGTTTTTTAAGTCTGAATTGTTTAAAATTTGCTGTAAGGCTTCGATGCCGTCGACAATGGGCATGTTGATATCGGTCAGGATTACGTCTGGGTTTTCGTTTGCCGTGTTTTTTAGGTAATTGAGCAGTTCTTCGCCATTAGCTACAAGGCTTATTTTCCCGAAATTTGGGTTTTGATTGAATGTTTCGAAGATTACATCAGCATCATCATTATCATCTTCGGCAATTATGATATGCAGGTTGTTTTTTTGTGGCATTTTATAAAATTGGGAAGTAAAGATTAAATGTCGTTCCTTCATTCAGCGTACTTTCAACGGTAATGTTTCCGGAGTGATTTTCCATAATCTTTTTACAAATCGCAAGGCCAATTCCGTTTCCTGAATATTCGTTTCGGGCATGAAGGCGCTGAAAAATGGTAAAGATTTTAAGAAGATGGCTCGACTCCATGCCAATCCCGTTGTCTTTAATTTGAATCTTTACAAATTTAGCATTTTGATTTGGCATTTCGGCATTTAAATTTTCGGCCTGATAAATTTCTATCAACGGAGCAACGGCTTCTTTACTGTATTTTATGGCGTTGGTAATGAGATTGCCAAAAAGCTGACGGATTTGGACTTTTGAGGCTTTTATGGCCGGTAGTTTTCCTATTTGAATATCGGCTTTTTTATCGGTAATAATAATTTCGAGATCTTCGATAACTTCGGCAATTACGGATTTCAAGTCAATTTCGGTTCGTTCTTCCTGCGCCGTGTGCGACGAATACTTAACCAAATCATCAACAAGGGAATTCAATCGCAAGGCCGATGATTTTAAAACATTCATTGATTTGGCATCGGTTTCAGAAAGGTAACTTCCGTCGATTCGGTCATTGTGCATGACAATTTTCCGAAGCGGTTCTTTTAAATCGTGCGAGATTACGTGAATAAATTCTTCGAGATTGGTATTGATTCGGTTTAACTCCTTGATTTTTTCTTCTAATTCCTGCTGATGATGGAGGAGGGCTTCTTCGTGTTTTTTCTTTTCGGTTAAATCGGTAATTACAATTCCTATGGCTTCTACGGAGGGTTCCAGATCGGTTAAAGCAATGTAAGCCGGAAAAGTTTTTTTATCATTATTCGATTTAAAAAGGATTTCATGGGTTGTGATTCCGTATCGTAATGCCTGAATAAGCTGAACAAATTGCGTGGGATTATCAAAATATTCATTTAAATACGTCCCGATAATTTGTTCTGAAGGAAGTCCAACCAATTCAGAAAAATAGTCGTTGCAATATAATATTAGTCCGTTTCGGGAAATACTAAGCGCACCCTGGCCAAATTTTTCTATTAGAAGTCGATACGTATAATCGGCCGTTTCTAGGGAATAAAGTTCCGGAACTCCGTTGCTGGTTACGACCAATGCGTCAACGTCTCCTTGTTTTATGGCGTTGACAATGCTGTTAGATTCAAAAAGTTCTTCTCTTAATGATTCTATTTCTGCTAATAATGATTCTATATTTAGTTTTTTACTCTTCAAATTATTCGCCTATATTTAGTATATATAAAACCTTTGCTTTATCTGATAAATCGCCCAGAATAATTCTTCTTGGTTCTGGATAAATTTTAATTAATGTAGGAATGGCCACAATTTGATGAATTACGGCTTGTTCCTTATCACGACTGATATCTATAATTTCTAATTCGTAATTATTGTTGAGATAAGTGTCGCAGATTTTGCGTAAATTTTCGATTGCATGCCCTGATTTAACAGACATACCTGAAACAAAAAGTAAAAACTTATGTTTGGTTGTACTTGTGCCATCAGCTAAATCTTCCATAATTTAGCTGTTTATAGGTTTAATATTAAGTCCAACAAGTACTCTTTCTTCATTAGAAAGATCACCTATAATTTTACGTATAGGCTCAGGAAATTTTCTCACCAGGGTTGGTACAGCCAAAATTTGATCGCCTTCTGCCAATTGCGGATTCTTCAGCAAATCGATAATCTCGATGCTGTATTTTCCTTTTAAATGTTCTTCGGCGTATTTTTTTATGTTCTCAAGCGCCTTGATCGATTTTGGCGTCTGACCTGCGATATAGAGCAATAATTGCCATTCGGCTACTTCTTTTTTCATTTTAATTTTCTTTTTTCTTAGAAGATAGTTTTTCCTGCAATTCTTCTGTTGCTTTAAGGATACTCAGTTCTTCTTCTGCCGATTCAAATTCGGTTCTCAAGGCTTCAATATTAGCTTCAAGAACTTTTCGTTTACGTTCAATTTCTCTGTCTTTTCGGCTTATTTCATTTTGTAGTTTAATATCAGAAATGGTTTTCTTAAACTGATGTGATTTTCTTGCGGCTCCGGTCAGGATTCCCTGCGGACCTAATTCTACATCGAGTAATTCGATTCCGTTACTGGTAATCACAAATTCCCTAACCTGGTTAGAATGTCCCATTCCTCGGGCTTTGATAATGAAAATTCCGCGATTTCTTTCGCCAACGCCTTCCATATCACGAACGGTAATCCAGGTATCTACTAATGATGATACGGATTCTTCGGCCAAATCGGGTCTGAAATTATCTGTTTGTTTGTTTAATGACGTAAACATCGCCGTAATATTATTGGCTTTGAGCATATCAATTAACCTTACAAGCATAGAACGAACTTCGTGCTCGCTTCCTACTGAAATAAGATTACTAATAGGATCTATAATAATAGTGGTAGGCTGAAACTCTTTGATCATTTTTCGAAGCGTAAGCAAATGCAGTTCAAGTCCGTTTAACGACGGTCGGGAAGAATGGATTTGCAAAGTTCCTTTTTTGATATGTTTATCCAGATCGATACCAATTGATTTCATGTTTCGAACCAATTGATGCGGAGATTCTTCAAAAGCGAAATAAATCGTTTTTTCGTTCTTTTCGCATTGCTTGTTGGCAAAATAACAGGCAACGGTAGTTTTGGCTGTTCCGGCAGTTCCTGATATTAAAATGTTGCTTCCGCGATAGAAACCTCCTCCATGAAACATATCATTTAATCCGGGAACGCCTGTAGAAATAATATCTGAGGAAACTTCGTTATCGAGTTTTAATGACGTAATAGGAAGTACCGAAATACCATCTTCATCAATTAAAAACGGATATTCGTTTGTTCCGTGTGTTGAACCTCTGTATTTTACAATTCGGAGTCTTCTGGTCGAAACCTGCTCAATAACACGGTGGTCGAGAACAATTACGCAGTCTGAAACGTATTCCTCTAATCCCTGACGGGTTAAGGTTGCTTCGCCGCGTTCCCCTGTAATAACCGCTGTAACGCCTTTTGTTTTTAGCCAGTGAAATAATCTTCGTAATTCGGCTCTTAAAATTGCCTGATTATCAAGACCAGCAAACAGAGACTCTATTGTATCGAGTACAACTCGGGTTGCTTTTATAGAATCAATGGCGTGGCCTAATCGTATAAATAAACCGTCAAGATCATATTCTCCTGCTTCTTCAATTTCTGATCTTTCGACACGAACATGATCGACTACGAGTTTTTTATCTTTTTTAAGTTGTTCAAGGTCAAAGCCTAACGATTTTACGTTTAAAGTAAGATCATCCGAAGGCTCTTCAAAAGACATGAAAACTCCGGGTTCGTTGAATTCTGTAATACCTTTAATAAGGAATTGCATTGACAATAGTGTTTTTCCGCATCCGGCACCACCGCAAATTAAGGTTGGACGCCCTTGTGGGAAACCGCCATCCGTAATTTCGTCTAGTCCGTCAACTCCGGTTGGAGTTTTTGGAAATATAAAATGATGTGATTTTGTTTTTTCTTGCACGATAATAAAATTCAGTATTAACTCAAATATACGTTTTCCTACACGATTTACAATGAATTCTTATTAAGATTTAACAGCTGTTTAATGAAGTTTTAAAAATAAATTAAGAAAATTAAGCTTTAAATATGAATAAATCGGATAATTTTAACCAAATAATTGCAAAATCAATTTGAATATTTAACAGTAATTTTTCTGTTTTGACTGAAATTGATTTTTGGTAATATCTAAATGTTAAATTTTATTGATAACTCTTTTTTGATTAAGATAATAGTCTTTTTTTGAAGCGATTTAGTTGGCTTCTATAAGAGTTATAAAACCCTTTTTGACTTTCTTAAAGGAACTAAAAGACACATAAAGTGATGTTTTTTTATTGATTCTTATTTTATTTTTTCAATTTTTTAATATCTGCTTCAATTTCTTTTAGACTTTGTTCAATCTCTATATTTTTTCTTATGTCCTTAAACTTTCTAAATTCTTCTGTAGATTTATCCAGAGCCATTTGATGACTAATTTTTCCAGCATGTGACAATAATTCTCTTCCATTAAGTTGCAAAATACTATCAAGGCGTTGCGCCCAATCTCTCATATACATTGGAGTTTGCTGCTGTGCCATAGTTTCGGCGAATGCTAAATATTGCTCAACCAATAGTCCTAAAAGTTTTATTTCATCTTCATTAAGATAGTTTTTAGCTACACTTACGTCCGTTTTTTGCACTTCTTTTTCATTCTTCTTATCAAAAGACTGCATTCCTAATAGTGGTAATGAAGCATCAACTCTGCGATATATTAGTTCAGCTGCTGTATTTTGAGAGATTGCCCAAAGAAGTTTATTTTGTACTATTTTGAAAAATGAAATTGTTGTTTCATCCTTTGGATCATAATCAATACTGGTAGTGTAGATATCTTTTATTTTTTGATAGAAGAATTTTTCAGATATTCGGATTTCACGAATGCGTTGCTGCAATTCATTGAAATAATTCATAGTATTGCCCGATTTAAAGCGATCATCGTTTAAAGCAAAACCTTTAACAATATATTCTTTTAAACGCTGTGTTGCCCATATTCTGAATTGTGTTCCTTGCAGTGATTTTACTCTGTAGCCAACAGAAATTATTACATCAAGATTGTAATAATTAGGTGCTTTTTGCTGAAATTCGGAATTTCCGAATTTGTGTATACACAAGTTTTCCTGAAGTTCACCTTCTTCAAAAATATTTTTAATGTGTTCGTTAATTGTAGATTTGGCTTTACCAAATAATTGTGCCATTTGGTCTTGTGTTAACCAAACTGTTTCTTCTTCAAGCTGTACATCAATTTTAATATTACCTTCCTGACTTTGATATATAAGTATTTCCCCAGTATTCATTTATATTATTCTTTAATTTAAGATGTCATTTCTCTAATAACTGATTATCCAGAATCTAAGTTGGTTTAAAAAATTAAATGTATTTGTTTTATTGCGGATTGCGTTTCGAAATAAATTTTGGAGCTAAAGTATTAAATAATTTTCTATGATAAATTAGTAATTATTTAATTAATAAGAAAAGGACTTCTTTTTTATAAGTTCAAATTTAACTTTTAAACATTTGAGGCTCAAATTTTCGTCGCAGGTATACTCTATGATACCTCTAAAAAAGCAATACCATTTGCAATTTAACTTTGTCCCATTAATTTAAAACATATAAAAATGGACAATTTAAAAGATAAAGTAGCCGTAATTACAGGTGGAAACAGCGGTATAGGATATGCCACAGCAAAACAATTTAAAGAACAGGGAGCACAAGTTATTATTACCGGAAGAAGAAAAGAAGCAATTGAAAAAGCGGCACTGGAACTGGGCGTTACGGCAATAACTGCGGATCAATCGAGTATTTCGGACATTGAAAGTCTGGCTTTAAAAGTTAAACAGGATTTTGGTAAAGTGGATATTCTTTTCATCAATGCCGGAATTGCCGGATTAGGAAATATCGAACAAGCAACTGAAGAACAATTTGACAGTATCATGGATGTGAATTTTAAAGGTGCCTATTTCACATTAAGCCGATTTATTCCCATTTTGAATGACGGTGCATCGGTTGTTTTTCTTTCTTCGAATACTGCCAGTATGCCGGGACCGGGATCTTCAGTTTATTCTGCCAGTAAATCCGCTTTGAATTCGGTTATGAAATCAGCAGCTTTGGAATTAGCGCCTAGAAAAATTAGGGTGAATTCCATTAGTCCGGGACCAACCCAAACTGAAGTCATGAAAAAAGTTGGTTTAGATGAAGCAACCGTAAATGGTATTATGGATATTGTTATTGAGAAAGTACCTTTAAAACAAATGGGGAAATCTGAAGATGTTGCTAAAATGGTTTCGTATCTAAGCAGTGAAGCAGCAAAATTCATCACCGGAGCAGATTTCATTATGGATGGGGGAATGGTTCTTTCTTAAAGTTATGAATTATTAGTTATAAGTTATGAGTTGATTTTTTTAACCGCAAAGGACGCTATGGTTTACGCAATCCCGATAACTATCGGGAGCAAAGTTTTTTTAATCTCGCAAAGTCGCAAAGCCGCAGAGTTTTTTTGTTTCACGCAGATTTCGCAGATTTAGGCAGATTATTTTTTTAATTTTTTAATAAATAATCAATTAAAATCTGCCTAAATCTGCGAAATCTGCGTGAAAAAATCATTTTAATCCTTTTAATCTGTGGCAAAAAATAATAATCTGTGGCAAAAAAACACATAAAGATCGCAAAGCTATTACACACATAGCTTTGCGATCTTTGCGTTTCTATAAAGCCTTACGAGCCAAAAATCTTTGCGTGCTTTGCGGTTAAGTTATTCGCATTTCAAACTCATAACTCATAATTAAAAACTTCTAACTCAAACACTGTCCGTTTCACCTCAAACTTCGTCCGTTTGGACTGTTTTCTCATTTCGTAAGAAGGGTTATCGAAATACTTTTGACGAAGAAATTAACTGATATTCAAATAATTTAAAAATCAAAAAAATGAAAACACTTCAACTAAACAAGCGTAGTTTTTTAAACGCTATTGCAACTGGAACTTTTATGTTGGCTACTGCCGTATCTTTTGCACAGAATGAAACTAAAACCGATTGTAATTTAATTCGTCCATATCACATCAGCGTTTCACAAGAAGCGATTACAGAACTTCGCAATCGAGTAAATGCTACAAGATGGCCGGATAAAGAAACCGTAGCAGATCAATCTCAGGGAGTAAAACTAGAGCAGATTCAGAATCTGGTTAAATACTGGGGAACCAATTATGACTGGCACAAAACAGAAGAAAAACTAAACGCACTTCCTCAATTTGTAACCAACATCGACGGACTGGATATTCAATTCATCCATATAAAATCAAAACATAAAAATGCTTTACCGTTAATTATTACTCACGGATGGCCGGGATCCTTTTTTGAACTTTTAAAAGTAATTGGTCCATTAACAGATCCAACAGCGTATGGCGGAAAAGCAGAAGACGCCTTTGATTTGGTTATTCCTTCAATGCCGGGTTACGGTTTTTCTGAAAAGCCAAAAGGAACAGGCTGGGGGCCAGAGAAAATAGGAAATGCATGGAATGTTTTAATGAAACGTTTAGGCTACAAACAGTATGTTTCTCAAGGTGGTGACTGGGGTTCTGTAATTGCGGATGCCATGGCGCGCCAAGCTCCAGAAGGTTTATTGGGAATTCACGTAAACATGCCTGCAACAGTTCCTGCCGATGTTGCCAAAGCACTTAAAGACGGTGATCCGGCACCAAAAGGATTATCGGTTAAAGAAAATGCAGCTTTTAATTCTCTGAATAAATTATACACAAAAGGCGGTGGTTATGCCGGAATGATGGTTACCCGTCCGCAGACTTTAGGTTACGGACTTACGGATTCTCCTGTTGGTTTGGCTTCGTTTTTCCTGGATAAATTCAACGAATGGACCTACAGCGGAGGAAATGCCGAAAATTCACTGACTAAAGATGAAATGCTGGATGATATTTCGCTTTACTGGTTTACGAATACAGCCAATTCATCTGCTAATTTATATTGGGAGAATAACAACAATAACTTCAATGCTGTTGAACAAAAAACAGCCGAAATTAAGATTCCGGTTGCGATAACTGTTTTTCCGGGAGAAATTTATCAAGCACCAAAAACATGGGCTGAAAAAGCATACAAAAACCTGATTTATTTTAAAGAAGTAAACAAAGGCGGACATTTTGCTTCTTGGGAAGAACCACAATTGTTTTCAGTTGAACTTCGTGCTGCTTTTAAATCATTGAGAAAATAATCTAATATTTCTTTTTAAACACATAGAGACATAGGTTGAAAACGTGGTAAAAGGTTTTTGAAAAAATCTAGATTTTAACACATAGCTCTATGTCTGTGGTTGAAATGTTTCACGCAGATTCGGCAGATTTGAGCAGATTATATTGAATAAAAAATTTGCGTTTATCTGCTTAAATCTTTTTAAAATCTGCGTGAAAAACCCAGCAAACTATGTTTGTTCAAAACAAGTGAAACGCCTTTATAGACAAGAAAAACTATGTCCCTATGTATTTAAAAAACTAACCACTAAAAAAATAAAATCATGGAAACTAAAAAACAAAAAACTTGGGTTATAATCGCCATTATCATTTTAGGAATAATTGCTTTTCTAATTCCGAATCAAATCGCTGCCCAAACTGGAATAAAACGCACTGATTTACAAAAACACGATTTAAGCATTCCGGGAAGAGAAACCGTTCAAGCCCGAATTGATTTTGACGGACATACCGCTTTCGGAAAACATTCTCATCCGGGTGAAGAGATCATTTATGTATTAGAAGGTTCGCTGGAATATGAAATTGAAGGGCAGGCACCAGTTACTTTAAAAGCTGGAGAAGTACTTTTTATCCCCGCAGGAGTTGTTCATTCTGCTAAAAACAATACCAATAAAAAAGCATCAGAACTGGCAACATATATAGTTGAAAAAGGAAAACCGGTTTTGGTTATGAAGAAGTAGTTTCAAGTTTCAAGTTTCAGGTTGAAAAGCGAATAAGTTTAACCGCAAAGTGCGCTAAGGATACGCAAAGGTTCGCAAAGTTTTTGTTTCCCGCAGATTTAGCAAATTCGGCAGATCTGATCAAATTATTTGCAATGAATTCAGCAAAAATAATCTGCCAAATCTGCAGAATCTGCGTGAAAAAATCATTTTAATCCTTTTAATCTGTGGCAAAAGCTTTAAATAAAGATCGCAAAGCTGTGCAAAAATACTTTGCAAACCTTTGCGTATCCTTAGCGTGCTTTGCGGTTAAACTACTCACAACTCATAATTCAAAACTCATAACTCAACCATTGTCCATTTCGCCTTTTACTTTGTCCACTTCGGCTTTTTTCTCCTTTTAAAACGAGGATTGTCAAGATACCTTTGATGAAGAAATTAACTGATAATCAACTAATCAAAAAATAATAATTATGAAAACGATAGTAAAAATCAAAAACAGTATTACAAACACAGTTTTATTAATTGCCTTTCTTTTAGTAAACGCAGTATCAATTGCACAGACAGAAAAAACAGAAGGCTCACTAGGAACTTTAAAACAAATCAACGCCGGATTATTAAACGTAGGATATACCGAAGCAGGACCTTCAAACGGAACTCCGGTAATCTTACTTCACGGATGGCCTTATGATATTCACAGTTACAATGAAGTAGTGCCCATTTTAGTTTCAAAAGGATATCATGTATTTACACCTTACTTAAGAGGTTCAGGAACAACGACTTTTCTTTCTAAAGATACTTTTCGAAACGGACAACAAGCAGCTTTAGCAGCCGATATTATTGCTTTTATGGATGCCTTAAAAATTGACAAAGCCGTAGTTGGCGGATTCGATTGGGGCGCAAGGACAGCAGTAGTTATGGCGGCACTTTGGCCGGAACGTGTTAAAGGTCTGGTTTCGATAAGCGGTTATTTGGTTGTGAATCTAGAAGCTAATTTAAAACCATTACCTCCAAAAGCCGAATTAGGATGGTGGTACCAATATTATTTCGCAACCGAAAGAGGAAAATTAGGCTACAGCCAAAATACATACGAATTCAACAAACAAATTTGGCAGATCGCTTCTCCGTTATGGAATTTCGACAAAGCAGCTTACGATCAAACAGCTCAGTCTTTTGACAATCCGGATCACGTTGCAATTGTAATTCACAATTACAGATGGAGACAATCTCTTGAAGCAGGAGAATCTAAATACGATGCTTTAGAAAAACGACTTGCTGCAAGACCGGAAATTAAAGTACCAACAATCACAATAGGAAGCGATTTTGACGGTGCTTTCGCAGATGGAAAAGCATACGCTAACAAATTCACAGGAAAATACGCCCACAGAATTCTAAAAGGAATAGGACACAACGTTCCACAAGAAGACCCAAAATCATTTGCACAAGCAATTATAGATGTGGATGGCTTCAAAAATTAAAAATCAGAAATAATCTAAAATCAACAATTTAATATCTAAAATTAAAAATTATGAACACAAAAGTATTATACACAGGAAAAACACACACAACAGGTGGTAGAGAAGGCGCTTCTCAAAGTTCAGATGAACAATTGAATATCAAATTAAGTTCTCCGGGAACATCGCGTCCGGGAACAAATCCAGAGCAGTTATTTGCTGCAGGATGGTCGGCATGTTTTATTGGAGCTTTAGGAATTGCAGCTTCAAAACAAGGCGTTAAACTTCCGGCAGAAACTGCTGTAGATGCAGAAGTAGATTTATGTGTAACTGAAGGAGAATATTCTTTACAAGCACGTTTAAATATCAGCCTTCCGGGTATTGATCGTGAAACGGCAGAAGCTTTAGCAGCTCAGGCACACCAAACTTGTCCTTACTCAAAAGCAACAAGAGGAAATATAAACGTTGAGATTAATATTCTATAATTTCTAAGTTGCTTAACCTACAAGGTTTTCAAAACTTTGTAGGTTTAAATTATAGACTTTCTAAGTAAAAAAATATACCTGCAAGATTTTCAAAACCTTGCAGGAAATAAATAGGAATCATGAAAAAGATAAAAATAATAAGTGCTTTTGCGATGCTGTTTTTCTTAACCGGAAACACCATTTTCAGCCAAAGTAATCAAGATAAAAAAGGTTTTGCTCTTTTAGAATTATATACTTCCGAAGGCTGCTCGAGCTGTCCGCCCGCAGATGAATTACTGGGAAAAATTCAAAATGAATTAAAAGATAAAAATGTTTACGTACTTTCTTATCACGTAGATTATTGGGACAAACAAGGCTGGAAAGATATTTTCAGCAATGCCGATTTTACCAAAAGACAATACGATTACGCCAAATACATGGAGAAAGATCCAATTTACACGCCACAGGTAATCATTAACGGAAAAATAGATTATATCGGATCTCAGGAAACAAGTTTACGAAACGGAATTAAATCGGCACTTTCAAAACCCGCTTTTACGAATTTAAGCTTAGAAGCCACTCAAAATGCTAATGCTGTTGCTGTAAATTACAATGTAGAAGGAACTTCAAAAAACAGTCGTTTATTAATTGCTGTAGTCCAAAAAGAAGCCAAAAGCAATGTAAAAAGAGGGGAGAATGCTCACAGGGTTTTATCACATTATCAAATTGTTCGCAACCTGCAATCAGTAGATTTAAACAAAGTTAAAAAAGGAACAGCATCGGTTCATGTTCCTAAAAATTATAATGCACAGGATTTTGAGATTATTGGTTTTGTTCAGGATATGAATTCAGGGGCAATTTTAGAAGTAAAACGAGCTTAAATTTTTTTAACACATAGAGACATAGCTTTTCTTTGTCTATAAAAGGCATTTCATTTGTTTAAATACACATAGCTATGTGTGAAAATCTAGATTTTCTATTAGTTCTTTATTATTAAGAAATTAATCTATGTTTTCTATGTGTTTAAATATATTTCACGCAGATTTTGCACATTTTTTTGATTCTATTTCCACAATTTGCGAATATAAACTTTGCGCTTCTGCGACTTTGCGAGATTAAAAACAAACTTAAATTATCTGCGTACATCTGCTTAAATCTTTTTAAATCTGCGTGAAAATTTCTAATAAGCTATGTTTGTTTAAATTACTAAAACGCCTTCAAACACAAAGAAAAACTATGTTTCTATGTGTTTAAAAAAATCAAAATAAAACTATCTTTGACAAACAGGGATAAAAAACGGATACAATTATGGAAAAATCAAAACGTTTTCAGGTTTCGCTCAAAATTATTTGGGGAAGCTCAATTGCACTTGCAATTCTGGCTTCAATCCCCAAATTATTTGATGCCGATTCTACGCCTGGAGACATCATCATAAACTCTTCAATCACACTGCTGTTCTCCCTTTTTATATGGTATTACAACATTTATAGTTTACCCAAATTTTCATCACAGCGTACGAATAAAAGTCTGTTTAACTGGAAACTTTTATTGAGTGTTGTTTTGGGAATTTTGCTGATGGTGATTCTCGTAATTGCACATCAGGAACTTTTTCAGGTTTCAAAAATGGACGCGCCAATCATGTTTGAACTTCGGGGTATTTTGATCAATTTGATTGTGTATATGTTTCTGCATTTGCTTTTTCAGAATTACCAAACCCAGCAAATGGGAGTAGAGCTGGAACGTACAAAAGCAGTACATTTAGGAGCGCAGTACGAATTATTGAAGCAACAGGTAAATCCGCATTTTTTATTCAATAGTCTGAATACTTTAAAATCGATGGTTGATATGCAGGATCCGCAGAGTTCTGATTTTATCCTGAAATTATCTGATTTTTACCGATTTACTCTCGAAAGCAGAAAAATGGATTTGATTCCGTTAAAGGAAGAATTACAAATTTTAGATTCGTATGTATATCTGCTGAAAGCCCGTTTTGAAGACGGATTTGAAGTCATAAAAGAAATAGATGAAAAGCAATTCGATTGCGCGATTCCTCCTTTTTCACTGCAGTTATTGATCGAAAATTGCATCAAACACAATGTGGTTTCACTTGATAAACCTTTGAAAATTAAATTATACACCGAAAATGATTTTCTGGTAATTGAAAACCCAATTCAGTTAAAACGAGGAACTGTATCAACCGGAGTTGGACTGAATAATATCAATCAGCGTTTTCTGCATTTGGTTAACAAGGAAATTGAAATTGATAAAACCGAAGCTCTTTTTAAAGTAAAAATACCACTTATTTATGACTATCGTAATAATTGAAGATGAAGTAAAAACGGCCAAAGCACTTGGCCAGCTAATTTTGAGTATCAGACCCGATGCTCAAATTTTGTCGTATATTCAAAGTATAGACGGAGCTGTGAGTTATCTTTTAGAAAATGATCAGCCCGATTTGATTTTTATGGATATTCAGCTTGCAGATGGTTTAAGCTTTGAAATCTTCAAAAATGTAGAGGTTTTGTCGCCTGTAATTTTCTGTACCGCTTTTGATGATTATGCTATCGACGCTTTCAAATCAAACGGAATCGATTATGTCTTAAAACCTTTTTCAAGAGAAAGCATTTCACAGGCCATTAAAAAGGCTGGTGAACTGAAAAACTTCTTTCAAAGAAATAAAAAAATGATGCCCGATTTCGATTATCTCTTAACGAGAACAGGTGAAAATAAAGGAAAAAGCAGTTTTTTAGTTTTCAAAAACAATAAATACCAAACGATTCAAACAGAAAATATTGCCTTTTTCTATATCAAAAACGAAACACCAACAATCGTAACTTTTGATAAAACCGAATATCAAATCACGCAATCTCTGGATGAAGTTCATAAGCTTTTATCGGCGATTCAGTTTTTCAGAATCAACAGACAGTATTTGGTAAATTTTTCTGCAATAAGAGAAGCAGAGCATTATTTCTCAAGAAAATTAATTCTCAAACTTACGATTCCAACTGAGGAAAAATTATTGGTTGGGAAGGAGAAAGCTACGGCATTTTTGAGCTGGCTGGAGAATAGATAGTTTTTTTTAGTGGTCAGTGGTCAGTTTTTTTAGTGATCAGTTTTAGTATCAGTTTAAAGAATTAACCTAATGCAGTTTGTCATTTCGAGGAACGAGAAATCGCACACGAAACTCGACAAAGATTGGAGAATTACTGTGCGGAATATCTGGTGCGATTTTTCGTTCCTCGAAATGACAAACTGTGACTAAATCCTGCGACTGATCACTAAAAAAACTGATCACTGAACACTAAACTTTAGAAGGCGGTAACCCAAACTGTTTCTTAAACGCAAATGAAAAATGCGACAAATCCTCAAAACCCACTTCTAAATAAACTTCCGAAGGCGTCTTTCCCTTTTCTTTAATTTGATAATATGCTTCCTGTAATCTTTTCTGAATGAGCCATCGACTTGGGGAAAGATCAAAAATACGCTGAAAATCCCTTTTAAAAGTTGCCAGACTTCTTCCTGTTAAATAAGCAAAACGATCTAATTGAACATTAAAATGAAAATTCTTTTTCATAAACGCTTCCAGATCAATTTTTCCGGGTTCGTTAAAATCAAATAGGATATCTTTTAATTCCGGATTGCATTGCAGTAAAATAGTAATGGCTTCATTTACTTTTAAAGTCTGAAGTTCTTCGGTTATTAACTGATCTTCGTTAATGTATGGAATCAGCGAATTCATAAAGCTTTTTAGTAACGGAACTTCTTTTAACTGAAAAACACTTTCTGTTTCCGGGCTTTTAATCAAACTTGTTTTCTGATTGTATTGTATCGAATAATCACGAAGTGCTTCCTGATTCAGATAAATGGAAATAGACTGAAAAGCGGTATTCGGATCGGGTTGTTTTATGAATTTGATAAGTTGATTTCTTTTGATAAATCTAAAATCCCCAGGATTAAAAACATATTCTTTATTCCCGTTATTTAAAGTAAGAATTCCCGAAATCTGAAAACTCAAAACATGCTGTGCAGCAAATTGCTCGCCTTCACGATTCTGTGTGTAATAGCAGGAATAAGCAATTGGCGAGGTTTTCTGATTTATTTTTAAATCGTTCATATCACAAATTTATAAAAATTTAAGTTGGAGAATATTTTAAACACATAGAAACATAGGTTATTTTCTTAGTAAAAGATGTTTGAAAAAATCTAGATTTTCACACATAACTTTATGTTTAAAATATTTCACGCAGATTTTAATGATTTAAGCAGATATACGCAGATTTTTTTAAAATTTAATCTGCATAAATCTGCTGCCCGAGCGATAGCGAACTGGCGAAGCAAATCTGTGTGATAAACAATAAGCTATGTTTGTTTAAACAAGTGAAACGCTTTTATAGACAAAGAAAAACTATGTTCCTATGTGTTTAAAAAATTATGCGTTATAATGATCTTATTGCCATTGATATTGCATTTTGTAATTGTTATTTCTTACCAGTATACCATTTTCCCTGAGCTGTATCGAAAAAACTTCCAGAATCCTCATGATCCGTGGATAAACTTATATTCATCCATTTTTCCATTTCGTCAGTTCTGTTTTGATCAGCGTGTTGTAAAATCCCAATTGCTTCACTTCCTAAAATAAGATGCACAGGCGGATTTGGATGCGAAGCCAGATCAACCATTACTTTAGCCGCTTTTTCAGGATCTCCAACAGGAATAAAATTTCCTCCTTTAAAGAAATCGGTGCGTTGTTTCACCATTTCGTAACCTTCAATATCTTCGGCATAGGTCATTGATGCACCAGCCCAATCCGTACGGAATCCGCCAGGTTCTACGCTCGTAACTAAAATTCCAAGCGGCGCAACTTCTTTGGCTAAAGCCTCGGTAAATCCGCCAAGACCAAATTTAGCAGCCTGATACATTGTTAAACCCGGATTCCCAACGCGTCCGCCAACAGAACTGATTTGTAAAATTCGGCCAGAACCTTGTTTACGCATAAAAGGCAGAACGGCACGTGTAATTTCAATAGGCGCATATAAATTAGTTTCTAACTGACTTCTAACTTGTTCGCTTGTATAAGCTTCTGCAGCACCAATAATCCCGAATCCGGCATTATTAACCAATACATCGATTCTTCCGAAATGCTCCACGGCTTTATTTACTGCCTGATGCACTTCATCATAATTGGTAACATCTAATTTTAAAGGCAGAATCTGATCCTGAAATTTTTCTTTTAAATCATTTAACTGATTAATGTCTCGTGCAGTTGCCGCTACTTTGTCTCCGCTTTCTAAAACTGCTTCAGTAAGATTACGTCCTAATCCTCGAGAGCTTCCTGTAATAAACCATATTTTGTTCATTGTAATTGTGTTTTTAAGTTCATTACAAATTTACGGCGGGAATGGAGGTTGTTGTTTTGTTGAAAAGCTCAAAATTATTTGTTTTAAGGCTCAAGGGTGTTTTGCCACTAATGCACAAAGGCGGTAAGTTTTTTTTGCCACAGATTAAAAGGATTAAAAGGATTTTTTATTTCACGCAGATTTAAAAATATTTAAGCAGATTTACGCAGATATTTTTTTAATAATCTGTGCAATCTGCCTAATATGAGTGAAATAAAACTTAGTGCCTTTGTGTCTTTGTGGCAAAAATATTAATGTAATGCATAAGTTGCAGTATATAATTTTCTAAACATTATATAAGTAACACTTACCATTACAAAAGCGATAATCGCATCAATAGTTGCTGGAAAACCTAATACAACCAATTTTGAAAAGAAAGCGAAAATAATGTCGAAAAATACTCCCGCAAATACCCATTCTTTTAATCGTAATAACTTATTCGGAATTAATAAGGTGATGACTCCTGAAACTTTCATTACACCTAAGATGTAAATGAAATGTGCCGGATAACCTAGAAGCTGTGTAATTTCCCAAACTAATTTGTTGGTTGTCAATTCAAAAAATCCGCTGGCACCAAACCATAAAGAAGTTAAAATAATTCCTGTCCAATAAATAATTTTTGTTGTTTTTGCATTCATGATTTTAAATTTTAAGTTGTTAAACAGGACAAATTTGCGTCAACGGCAGTCGATTTCATATTCAAATTTTGGTGAAACGGACAAATTCAAATCTCAAATAGACAATCAATAAGTTCATTTGATTTTATAACTTTACAAAGATTTTCAAACCAAAATAGTCACCATTTAAAATGGAAGCCAAAACACTTTTAAAAGAACATATCGCCAAAACAGTTTCGCTGACAGAGGAAGAGTTTGATTATTTCTTTTCGCATTTCAAGCCATTATCTTTTAAAAAAGGACAAACGATTATCAGTGCAGGCGATAAAGTCGATTGTGAGTATTTTGTTATTTCGGGTTGTTTGAAAGCTTTTTATATTAATGACGAAATCAAAATGTACATTCTCCAGTTTGCGATGCCAACCTGGTGGACGTCTGATTATAATGCGCTTTACAACCAAAGTCCGGCTGCCATAAATGTGGATTGTATTACAGATGCTGTTGTGCTTTCTCTGTCTAACAGCGACCGCGAGAAACTCTGTGCCGAATTTCATCAGGTGGAGCATTTTTTTCGCTGGCGAACGAATAAAGGCTACATCGCATCTCAAAAAAGACTTTTATCTTTTATGAATAATAATGTCAAAATTCGTTACGAAGAACTTTTGGCTTTATATCCTCAATTATACAATTTAGTTCCAAAGCATTTAATTGCTGCTTATTTAGGTGTTTCCAGAGAAACTCTTAGCCGACTTTATAATTCTTGATTTTTTTAGCCCACGGATTTTACGGATTTTTTTTGTTTTGTGTAGATTTGGTTTCTCACAGATTTTCTGATTGAGCAGATTATTTTACTGCTGAGAAATATTGCCAGTGGTTTCAACCACAGGGATTTAGATTATGACAACACTTGCGTTCCAGCGGTTGAAACCGCTGGCTATGCTTTAGATTCTATATCTAAAAAAAACTTAGAACCTTAGCAGCTCAGCCCCTTAGAACCTCAAAAAAAAGAATGTGATCTACATCACGTAACCGATTTCCATAGTCGCCGTTCCTTTGTACTGTACTTTTAAATACAACAAAAAAATGGAAACAATAAATTTTGAAATCGTAAGCTCAAACAGCAGCGTAGAATGGACTGGTAGAAAAGTTACTGGTGCACATAATGGTACAATAGGTATCAAAAATGGTAATTTCATCTTTAATGATGGAAAAATAAATGGAGGAAATATTGTAATCGACACTACTTCGATTAAAATTCTGGATGTAACAGATCCGGCAACGAACACTCAATTTGCAGGACACCTTGCATCTGATGATTTTTTCTCTATCGAAAAATTCCCAACAGCAGCATTACATATTTTAAGTGTAAAAGAAATATCAGGTACAACGTATCATCTTGAAGGAAACCTGACTATAAAAGATATTACACATCTTGTTGGATTTGAAGCACAAGTAAACAATGACAACAACACCCTTTCACTTGGAGGTAAATTGATTATAGATCGTACCAAATACGATATCAAATTCCGTTCAGGAAATTTCTTCAAAGATTTGGGAGACACTTTAATCTACAACGACTTTGAGCTAGATTTTAATATCACTGCCGAAGCTGTTTTTACAGGACAATCTAAAAACTAATTATCATGCCTTACGTAAAAATCGAATTGACCCGCGAAGGAGTAACACGCGGGCAAAAACAAGAATTAATCAGCGGGATTACCAACCTGATTACAGAAGTATTAAATAAAGATCCGCATTTGACTCACGTTGTGATTCAGGAAATCGAATTAGACGATTGGGGTTATGCAGGAGAACAAGTTTCAGTATTAAGAGAAAAAGGCATAACAGCCGACAAAAAATAAGTATCATGAAAAAACAAACAATAATCGTTACCGGAGCAGCTTCAGGTATCGGAAAAGGAATCGCTAAATATTTCTTGGACAGAGGCGATAATGTGGTTATAAACTCAGTTACAGCATCTTCATTAGAAAAAACTTTCAATGAATTTGGCGCAGGCGAAAATCTGGCAATGTTTGCCGGAGACGTAAGCGATAAAAGAACAGGCGAGCAATTGGTTAAAATTGCTTTAGAAAAATTTGGTTCTGTAGATGTATTAATTAATAACGCAGGGATTTTTGCCAGCAAACCATTTTTAGAAGTGGACGAAGCGTATTTAGATACATTTTTAAAAACCAATCTAAAAGGAACTTATTTCACAACACAATCAGTAGTTCCGCAAATGCTGAAACAGCAAGGCGGAGTTGTAATCAATATCGGAACTCCATTAGTAAATCACGGTTTAGGCGGATGGCCTGCTTCGGCTCCAATTGCAAGTAAAGGTGCCATTCATGCTTTAACGATTCAGTTAGCGGCAGAATTCGGAAAACAAAACATTCGTTTCAATACCGTTGCGCCGGGTGTAATTCGTACGCCAATGCATGGTGACAACGCAGATCAAAGTGCCGGATTGCATTTATTAAACAGAGTAGGAGAGATCGACGATGTTTCTGAAATGGTCTACACAGTTGCCAAAAGCAATTTTATTACCGGATCAATCATCAATGTTGATGGAGGAAAAGGTGCAGGACACAATTTAAATTAAGGTGAAAACTATATTATTAACTGCTTTTATGCTCTGGAGTTTTCAGGGCATAAAAGCTCAAAATACTAATAAAATGGAAAATCAAATAGAAATTCAGGCCATTACCGATGCAATAGAAAACTATTATTTTAAAGGCATTTATGAAGGTGATGAGATTTTGCTTGGCAGTATTTTTCAACCCGGAACATTTCTTTTCGGAGATATAAACGGACAGCCCTATTTTAAAACTGTTGATTTGTATTTAGACGGGGTTAAAAACAGACAAAGTCCAAAGGATTCAGGAAAACCTTTTAAAGGTGAAATTCTGCATATAAGTGTTGTAAATTCTATCGCTGTAGCGGAATTAAATGTTAAAATGTACGACTTTAATTATAGGGATTTTTTATCTTTCCATAAGATTAATGGCAAATGGCTTATCGTCAATAAAATGTTGACAGATACCAATAAATAACTTAAATTTTGAAGCTATGTGGTACAATACAAAAGCTAAGGAACTGTTAGGAATTGATTATCCAATTTTACAAGGCCCTTTTGCAGGCAATTTATCAACGGTAGAATTAACGGCGACGGTTTCTAATCTTGGCGGATTAGGCGGTTATGGAGCTTACACTTTAAGTCCGCAGGAAATTTACGAAGTTGATAAACAAATAAAAGCAGCCACGGATAAGCCGTATAACATTAATCTTTGGGTTTCAGATCATGATATTCCGGATGGAGGTTTAACCGATGAACAGTTTGAGAAAACAAAAGCACTTTTTAAACCTTATTATGACGAGTTAGGAATTCCGTTACCGGAAAAACCTGCACCGTTTCAATCGAGATTCGAAAACCAGTTACAAGTTATTTTAGATGTTAAACCGAAGGTCTTCAGCTTTATGTTTGGCGTTCCTTCAGATGATGTTTTAGAACAATTTCGAAGATCAGGAATTGTTACCGTCGGCGCAGCTACAACGCTTGATGAAGCTATTTTTCTGGAAAGTAAAGGTGTAGATATGATTATCGCTTCTGGTTTTGAAGCTGGCGGACACCGACCTTCTTTTTTGACCAATGCCGAAGCATCTGTAACCGGAACTTTTGTTTTACTGCAGTTAATGCGCGAAAAAATTAAAACTCCAATCATTGCAGCTGGTGGAATTGCCGACGGAAAAGGAGTTGCCGCAGCCTTAACATTAGGCGCAAGCGCAGCCCAAATAGGAACGGCTTTTTTAGCTGTAGATGAATCGAATGCATTACCCATTCATAGAGAAATGTTGTTTTCTGACGCAGCAAAATATACAACGCTTTCACGTGCATACACGGGTAGACTTGGACGCGGAATTACAAGCCGAATTGCAAAAGATATAATTGGAAAAGAATCGAACATTCTTCCTTTCCCATTGCAGACTACTTTTATTTCTCCTTTGAGAAAAGCGGCTCTTGATCAGCAAAAATGGGATATGATCTTATTTTGGGGAGGACAAATTTCGCCAATCTTAAAACATACAAAAGCAAAGGAATTGATGTATTCATTGATTGAAGAAACTACGGCTTATTTTAATGATTTAAAATCTTAACTTTAGATTGTTTTAATTAAAAAGCTTTGGAGAAAATCACTGTAATTTCAAATCAATAATTTTAAATGAAGTTAAAGAAGAGTATTAAAATTGAATCGGCAAAAATAGGAAAGGATAAAAACCATTCTTTTATAAAATGCAACTTTAGCGTTTTAGAATTAGAAAATTTCTTGAAAAGAAAAGAATATTTTTTCAAAAGAGACGGTATTAATTCAGATTATATTCTATTGGTTTTATCTTCTCAAAATAAGGGTTATAAAATATATTTAGGAGATTCGGCTTATGAAAAATCAATTGATAAAAATATTAAATTACTTAAAGAACATGTTTTTATTCAAAACAAAAAAGTTACTTATAAAGAATATTTTGTTGTTCTCAAAAAAGATCAATTTATAGAAAATGAAGCTGTATTTTATGAATTATTCTCCTTGTTTAGTTTTTTATTGATTGCAGAATTAAAAGAAAAGCTTTCCAAAGATGATTTATTAAAAAAAATAAATAGATTTAGTCTTTATGGAATTTTCAATTTTAAACGATGGTCAGGTATTTCGAACGACCAGCTTTTTTTTGATGTTGATCATAACTTCGGAACACTAAAAAATTATGCCGTTCAGATCTAATACAAACTCATTTCAAAAACAGAAATGAGTTTTTTTTATAATTTTTCTGCAGCAAAAAAATACTATTTGCTGTTTTTTAGCAACGAAACGTATGAATTCCCGTTATAAAAAAATACTTCTTTAAAATTTACTTTATCTATAAGTGGTTAATTTATAGGTGTTTATAATTTTTCAAATAACCTTTTTAATTAAAATTTTAAAAAATATAATTTTAAATACTACTAATTCGGTAGAATTAATATATATTTGTATCACAGAAAAATTCTGAATGATACTTATCCAGAAAGACCGAGGGAATAGGCCCATTGACGTCTTAGCAACCTGTTGCCGAATAAGGTGCTAAATCCTTCCCGCCTTGCGGGACAGATAAGAAAGATTTTCCTCAAAATCTGAATAAGGGTCATCATTGTTAAAATTATTATTTTTTTAAAATGAAAACCAAACTACATTATTTACAAGCCAGTTACGAACATCTGAATTCAATTTTCGAAGAATATAGTCTTTCTGTTTTCCGAATGCGAAAACACTAAACTCCCATACATATTTCTTTTTAAATAGCATTTGCTAAAGGCCTTTTTTGCATTGGCCCAGGAATTCTTATGTTCAATCTTAAACTAAAACCAAAATGAAAAAAATCTTACTAAGCTTATTATTTTTGCTGAGTATAATACCGAGCCAGATTCTGGCACAGGACCGAACGATCAACGGAACGGTTCGTGATTCTGAAAACGGCGAGCCGCTTCCAGGCGTTACTATTGCAGCATCCGCAAGTAATAAATCTTCAATCAGTGATGCTGACGGTCAGTTTTCTATTGCTGTATCTCAAAGTGATAAAGTTTTAACCCTGAGTTATGTGGGCTACAAATCGATAGAAAAAAATACAAATTCTTCTTTTTCCGATGTTCGTTTAACTTCTGAAAACACCACTTTAAAAGAAGTTTTAGTTGTAGGTTACGGTACACAGAGTAAAAAAGAATTTACGGGTGCTGCAGCCAGAGTAACTTCTAAAACTATTAAAGATATTCCGGTTCAGAGTTTTGAGCAGGCACTTATAGGAAAAGCTTCGGGAGTAAATGTTTCTACACCAAGCGGTGTTCTAAATGATGCTCCGGTAATTCGAATTCGCGGCGTAAATTCCATTTCGTTAAGTACTTCTCCTTTAGTGGTTATTGATGGAATTCCGGTAAATACAGGAGATGTTTCTACAACCAATTCAGTTGCCAACAATCCGCTGTCTGATATTAATCCGGCTGATATCGAATCCATTGATATTTTAAAAGATGCGGCGTCAACTTCTATTTACGGTTCACGTGCTGCCGGAGGTGTCATTTTGGTGACAACCAAAAAAGGAAAACAAGGGAAAGCAAAAGTAACTTATGATTCATGGATTGGAATCACTAGAGCAACAAGACTTCCTGATCTTTTAAACAATACACAATATGAAGACATAAAAAACGAAGCCGTTTTAAACAGTAAGATATTAACCGGAAACGAAAATAATACTGCTGTTGCATCAGCGCTTTTCTTTCCGTCTTTCAATGCTGATGGTTCCAGAATAAACACTAATTGGAAAGATCAGGTATACCGTGATGCAGTTTCTCAAAATCATAACATTGGTATTTCTGGCGGAACAGATAAAACAAGATATTATTTCTCAACCAACTATTCAAAACAAGAAGGAATTACAAAGGATAATGAGTTTGAAAGAAAAGGCGCAAGATTCAATATTGACCATGATGTAAACAGCTGGTTGAAATTAGGCGGAAATCTTTCTTATAACAACACTTTTAATCAGGCGCAAAATACAGGTTCATTGAGCAGCAGCGGATTGTTGTTAATTGGTGCGGCACGTCTGGCTTTTGCACTGCCTCCAAACGTTTCTCCATACAATGCAGACGGTTCTTATAATTTAAGTTCAACAGGAACAGCAAGTCCGGGAAATAATTTGTTTACCAATACTTTATGGCATCCGGGAGCTTTGTTTGAAAACAGTAAATACACCAGTTCAAACGATCATTTTGTTGGAAATGTGCATGCAGCGATTACTTTTTTTGAAGGTTTTAAATTTGATTCTAATTACGGAATCGACAGGCTTCGTTCTGAAAATATCACGTATTTAAGTCCAAACCTTGGATCTTCGGCTTTTGCTACGGGAGGTTCTTCAACCAATATTGCAGCTTTAAGAAACAATTACAATTTTACAAACAGCTTATCATTTGACAGACGTTTTGGCGAAAATCATCATGTTGCAGCGCTTGCAGGTTATGATATTCAGAAATTTGAAAATTCTTCTTGGGGAGCCAATCAGACGAATGTTTCAGATCCGTTTTTTGAAAATTATCAGGGAACCTGGGGAACTATCAGATCATCTGGAAACAGTTTGTCAGAAAGACTTTTTCTTTCTTCCTTCTTCAGATTATCGTATGATTATGCAGGAAAGTATTTCATTACTGGAAACTT
This sequence comes from Flavobacterium sp. HSC-32F16, assembly GCF_024171645.1. Taxonomy (GTDB): domain Bacteria; phylum Bacteroidota; class Bacteroidia; order Flavobacteriales; family Flavobacteriaceae; genus Flavobacterium. The sequence continues at coordinate 31,688 of NZ_JALKAC010000012.1, forward strand.
TAGAAAAGACGGAAACTCAGCTTTAGGAGTGAATAACAAATACGGAAACTTTGGCGGTATTTCTGCGGGATGGTCGGTAAGCGAAGAAGCTTTCTTTAAAAACAGCGGCATTATCGATTATTTCAGTTCACTTAAATTAAAAGGAAGCTGGGGAAGAGTGGGTAACGGAAATCTTTCATCAGCGTATGCCTCACAAAATTTGTATGGCGCATCTATTTACGGAACCGCTTCAACCTGGGCCATTTCTCAGGCTGGAAATGAAGATTTAGGCTGGGAAACAAGTGACCAGACCAACATCGGACTTGAAGCAGGTTTCTTTAAAGACAGATTACAGTTAACCGCAGATTATTTCAACAATAATGTAAACGGATTAATCTTAAGCACACCACAATCGCCGTCAAAAGGAATTCCCGGCGATGCTATTCTTTCAAACGTTGGATCAATGTACAATCGTGGTATTGAATTAGGTTTGAATGCTTCAATCGTAAATAATGAAAATTTTCAATGGAAAGCCTCTTTCAATTATACTCACGTAAAAAATAAAGTTACGGCTCTTGCCGAAGGAAATACAGACATTATTGGCTATACGCAGGTTACTACAGAAGCTAATAATATTACCAGAGTAGGTTATTCTGCCGGAAGTCTTTACGGAGCAGTAAGTGCAGGAGTAAATCCTGATAATGGGCGCAGAATTTTCATCAATAAAAATGGAGAAAAAGTACAATACAGTGCCGCAGTTCCTTCGGGACAAAGCAACTGGACATATTTAGACGGATCTACAGCAGGAGCAATTACAGTAGCCGATTATCAGGTTTTGGGTAACGCACTGCCGGTTTGGTATGGAGGTTTAACAAATAACTTTCAATATAAAGCATTCGATTTTACAGTAGGGTTCACTTATTCTGGAGGAAATAAAGTAATGAACAATACGAGAGGAACCCTTTTAGATCAGCGTTTTTACAACAATTCAACAGATGTTTTAAACCGATGGACAACACCAGGTCAGGAAACTAATATTCCGAGATTGGTTTACAACGACGTTATTTCAAACGGATCAAGCGGATTTGCTATTTCTGATAATGCAGAAAAAGCTGATTTCTTAAGATTGCAGCAGTTAGCGGTTGGTTTTTCTCTTCCAAAAAATATTTTGGCAAAAGCAGAATTATCATCGGTTCGATTGTATGTGCAGGCAACCAATCTTTTCCTGATTACATCTTACACAGGCTCTGATCCAGAAACGTCATCAAACGGAGCTTCAACAACTTCTATGGGAGTCGAAAAGAATTCAGTTGGACAGGGAAGAACATTCACATTTGGTCTTAACGTCGGTTTTTAATCTCTAATAAAAATTACAATGAAAACATATTTCAAATCATATAGAAAACCCATTGTTACATTATTGCTGTTGTCGAGTATTGTATTTACTTCCTGCGAAAACAATGAAGATTTAAACATAGCACCGGAAACCACAGTTTCTGACAAGGATATTTTTAAAACTCCGGCAAGAATTGAAGGTTTGGTAAACGGAATTTACAAAGCATTTAAAGGAGCCAGTTTATACGGAGGAAGAATTTTATTGTATCAGGATCAGCGTGGTGAAGATTTTATCAATATTACGGCTAATAATTTTACAGGTTACGAAAGCTGGAACAATTCATACAGTTCGGGTTCAAACGACATTAACAACCTTTGGGGACAAGCTTATTCTGCAATTAATAATGCCAATATTTTAATTGAAGGTTTAGCAGTGAACCAAGGCGTAATTACAGAAGAAAAAGCAAGACAATATATTGGCGAGGCAAAATTGGTTCGTGCATTGGCTTATTATACTTTGGTGATCAACTTCGGACAGCCTTATAATAAAGATGCTGGTGCCTCAAAAGGAGTTCCGCTTCGATTAAAAGCTGAAACCGGAACAGCCAATAATGATTTAGCAAGAAGCTCTGTGGCAGAAATTTATACGCAGATATTAAAAGACTTAGATGAAGCCGAAGCCGCACTGCCGCAGAGTTATGCTACTGCCGATTTAAATACGACAAGAGCACACGTAAGCACAGCAATTGCTGTAAAAACAAGAGTTTATTTAACACTCAACAATTGGGCAAAAGTAATTGAAGAAGCGGCAAAACTGGCACCGCAGAGCCAAGCGCCGTTTTCTACAACTGCCAGCGAGGTTAAGCATGTATTACAGCCGGATATTACCGTAATTTTTTCTTCTAATTATGCAACAGTTGAATCTATTTTCAGCATTCCAATGAGTAGTTTGGATTCGTATACAGGGCAATCTTCAATAGCGTATATCTACAATACCAATTTAGAATATTATCTAAATCCAACGGGAATTTTTGGTGATGCACAATGGAGAACTACAGATAAAAGACGTGATTTAACTAGAACCGTTTCGGGAAAACAATACTTTAAAAAATACGCCAAGCCATCACCGTTCTTAGATTACATTCCGGTAATACGATATTCAGAAGTATTACTGAATTATGCTGAGGCAGCTGCCAAAACCGGAAACCTGACATTGGCTGCGAATCTTTTAACAGCAGTTCACCAGCGCTCTGATGCTTCTTATACTTTTCCAGTTTCAGTGACGTCAGATCAAAATCAATTGATTCAGGCTATTTGGAAAGAACGCCGAATCGAATTATTAGGAGAAGGATTCCGCGGACCGGATTTATTAAGAAACTTAGAGACGCTTCCGGCAAAAGGAGACAGCAAATTGCAGACTCCGGCCGTAACACCATCTGATGCTAATTATATTTTTCCGCCTGCTAATACAGAATTGGCAGCCAATAAATTATACTAATCTAAACCACAATAAATACTAATATTAAAATCAAATAAGATGAAAAAGATACTGTTAGGTTTTGCTTTATTTCTTGCAGCTGCCCAAACTCAGGCACAAGAAAGTAATTTACAATTAAAAGGAACTGTTGTAGATACAGTTGCACAATATGTTTATCTGCAAAAGTTTCATAATAAAATGTTTACGACCATTGATTCGGTAAAAGTAAAAGACGGAAGTTTTAGTTTTAAAACTAAAGTTACAACTCCGGAATTATATGGTTTAAGTGTGAATACAGCGAATATTCCGCTTTATGTTTTCCTTGATAAAGGACCAATTAATGTAAAATTAAGTCCGAAGAAATATTACAGCGCTTCTGTTGTAGAAGGTTCAGAATCTCAGAATTTATTTGAAATCTATAAAAAAACAAAAGATGTAGAAATCAGTAAATTCATTACAGAGCATCCTAAATCTATTGTTTCGTCTTATGTGTTGTACAGAAACTGGTCGTACAGATTATCACCGGAAGAAATTACAAAAAATATTGCTCTTCTTGATAAAAGCCAGCAGAATACCACTTATGTGAAAGAATTAAAAGAACTGGTTACTGTTTTAAACGGATTAGCGGTTGGAAAAAAAGCCCCTGATTTCACAGCTCCTGATCCGGAAGGTAAACCAGTTCGTTTTTCAGAAAACTTAAAAGGCTACACTTTAGTTGATTTTTGGGCTTCATGGTGCGGACCTTGCCGAAAAGAAAATCCAAATATTGTAGCCGCTTATAAAGAATATCATGATAAAGGTTTCAACATTATGGGAATCTCTCTGGATAAAAAGAAAGAAAACTGGGTAAAAGGAATTCAGGATGATAATTTGACCTGGCTGCACGTTTCTGAGTTAACATATTGGAACAGCACAATTGCGAAGTTATACGGAGTAAGAGCAATTCCGGGAAATTATTTAGTGGATTCAAAAGGAATAATTGTAGCGAGAAACCTTCGCGGAGAAGATTTACAGACAACGCTTAAAACGCTTTTGGATAAGTAATATGTTTTTTTGTCATTTCGAGGAACGAGACTCGAGCGATAGCGAACAGGCGAAGCAAATCGCACTCGTAAGTCGACAAAGATTTACCGACAATTAGGGATGGATTAACTAGTGCGATTTCTCCCTGCGGTCGAAATGACAAACTAAACGGAAAATATTGTTATGAAAATGATTGTACTAGCCCCGATAGAAGTGGAAATCCTTTTGTGGTCTCGTTTTTTAACGAGACCACAAAAGATTGGAACGGATAGCGGGATTAGCTCCTGAAAAAAAGATTTGGTTTTATCATAGAAATCAAAATGACAAACTGAACGATGTTTGTTTGGATAAATAAAATGCCTTTAGAGACAAAAAAACTATGTCTCTATGTGTTTAAAAAACAAAACAATACTCATAAAAAATTAAAGAATAATAAAAATGAAAACGAAATTATTTTTTTCAACCGCTGTATTACTTGCTATAACAACAAATGCACAAGTAAAAAGTAGTTTTAAAGGACAAGATCCTATTACGGCGGTTTCGACCGTAACGCGTCCTGTTCAAAAACAATGGAAAGGCGTTTTTGATAAAACAGGCGATGAAGTTTTCTTTGGGAATGATTTTGCGGGAGCAAGACTAAACGGCGTTGTAAAATTAGACGACAATACTTTCAGTGTTTTGATTACGCCCGAAAATGCGCCAATAAACGGAAGTCCGTGGTATGCTTTTAAAGTCTGGTCAAAAAACGATAAAGAAATAAAAATTCGTTTTGATTATCCTGCAGGAGTTAAACACCGTTACAATGCAAAAACAAGTGCCGACGGAAAACAATGGAAAGCTTCTGAAAACGGAACTTTCGTAAAAAGAGAAAAAGATTCCAATTACGTTTTAACAGTCAAAGTAAATAAAGATACCACTTGGATAGCCGCTCAGGAACTTAAAACTTCCAAAGAAATAAACGAGTGGATTTCGACTTTAAAAAATAAAAACAATACAGCCGAAGCTTCAATAGGTTTAACTGCCGAGGGAAGAAAAATTCCGGTTTTTAGTATTGGAAATCCGGCTTCAAAAAGTAAAATCCTGATTTCGGGCAGAAACCATCCGCCGGAAGTTACGGGACATTATGCTCTTGAAGCTTTTGTTGAAAGTTTAACAGCCGATACGCCATTGGCAAAAAAGTTCAGAAAGAAATTTGAAGTGTACGTCATTCCTCTGCTGAATCCCGATGGCGTTGACGGCGGTTTTTGGAGACATAATTCGGGCGGAATCGATTTAAACCGCGATTATAATGAATTCAATCAGCCGGAAACAAGAGCGGTTCGCGATTTCCTTAAAAATGAAATTAAAGACGATAAAAAGCTGTTCTTTTCAATTGATTTTCATTCGACACACGATGATATTTATTATACCGTTGATCCAAATCTAAAAGGAAATATTCCGGGTTTTGTGCCAAATTGGCTCAACAAAGTTAAAGACGGAATTCCGGGTTATACACCTCACATAAAGCCATTGTATTTCAAACCGCCAACTTTTACGCTATTCAGTTATTTGTTTGAAACCTATAAAACAGAAGCTTTGGTTTTTGAAATCGGAGATAATACACCAAAAGATTTCATTAAAAAGAAAGGCGGAGTTTCGGGAGAAGAATTCATGAAACTGATATTAGAAAACGTTAAAAACTAAAAGTAAATCGAGATGATCAAGAATAAATTATACATAACTCTTGCTTTAATTGCTTCTGTCTGTTGTTTCAGCCAGCAGAAAAAAGAACTCATTCAGGTTACTGATCTTTTAAAAATCAGAACCGTTGGTGATGTTGAGGTAAGCAAAGATGGACAAAATGCTGTTTTTACTGTAAAAAGCATCATTAAAAATCCGGAAAATGCATTAGATTACGATTACGACACACAACTTTGGATTACTAAAACGTCTAAAAACAGTGTGCCAAGACAATTGACTTTCGGGAAAGAAGGATCAAGTTCTCCCGTTTTCAGTCCTGATGGAAAACAAATCGCTTTTACAAGAAGTATAAAAGGAAAATCTCAAATATTCCTTTTTAAGGTGGATGAAGGCGGAGAAGCCGTTCAGTTAACCGAATCCAAATACGGCGCCGGAAACCCAAAATGGAGCCCGGACGGAAAACAAATTTTGTTTACTGCATCGATACAAATCAATGAATTGGTTAAAGATTCGGTTTTAAATCCAAAAAAAGAATTGCCTATTTGGAGTTTTGAAAAACCCGGATTTACTGCGAATGAAAATCTGAAAATCAACAAAACCAAAGCAGATCCAAACGGAAATATCGAAGCAGTCAGAGCGTATTTGGAAAACAATGAAAAAGACAAAAAAGCAAAAGTAGTTGACAAACTGCAATTTCAAACTGAAACCGCAGTAAGCAGTGAATTACGTTTTTCTCATATTTTTATTATTGATGCCAAACTGGGCGCAAAAGAAAAAGCGGTAACAAAAGGCTTTTATTCGCATTCAAATCCTTATTTCGTAAACAATTCCAAAATTGCTTTCAACGGAAATATCAATGAAAAAAGACATCCGGACAGAGTTTTGGAAAACAGAATTTATACAATTAATACCGACGGTACAAATGCTGCCGAAGTATTAGGGGCAGAAAATATTGTGTTTCAGCTTTTAGCCGTTTCGCCTTCAGGAAAACAATTGGCGTATCAGGAAAGCATTATCAATAATTTATCGGTTCCGGTTCTTAAAATCTTCAATTTAGAAAATCCTTCGGCTAAAAGTAAAGTGATTGATTATGATCGAAATAATAATAATGTTCGATTTTCTAAAGATGAAAAACAGCTTTATTTTACTTCATCAAGCAACGGCGGATATGTGCTTTGCACGGTGCCGTTAAACACTCTAAAAGTAGAAACACTTTCTTCTTTTGATCAGGGAATTACTGATTATGACTTCAATAACGGCATTTTGGTTTTTGCTAAAACCGAGGTCAAAAATCCATCAGAATTATATGTTTCTGACCTCAAATTAAAAGATCCCAAATTAGTATCAGAATTCAATACAGGCTGGCTTCAGAACAAAGAAATCAGTTTTCCGGAAAAAGGGACTTTTACAAACGAAAAAGGATTGGAAATTGAATATTGGATCACAAAACCTACTCGTTTTGAGCAGGGTAAAAAATATCCGTTATTAACAGAAATCCACGGCGGTCCAGCATCAATGTTTGGACCCGGTGATGGAAGTATGTGGCTGGAATATCAGTTTTTTGCTGCTCAGGGATATGGTGTTTTGTATAGTAATCCAAGAGGATCTTCGGGCTATGGAGAAACATTCCTGAGATCTAATATTAAAGATTGGGGACCAGGACCATCAAGCGATGTTTTAACTGCTTTAGACAAAACCGTTGCACAAGGCTGGGCAGATACAACTCGATTATTTATTACAGGAGGTTCTTACGCAGGATATTTAACGACATGGATTATCAGCCACGATCAGCGTTTTAAAGCCGCTTCAAGTCAACGCGGGGTTTATGATCTGGGAACTTTTTTTGGAGAAGGAAATGTATGGAGAATGGTTCCAAGATATTGGGGCGGTTATCCGTGGGAAGAAGAAACAAAAGCCATTTTAGAACGTGAGTCGCCGTTAAATTATGCACAGAATATCAATATCCCGTTTTTGATTATTCACGGAGACAATGATTACAGAACCGGCGTTACACAGAGCCAAATGTTGTACAAAACCCTGAAAGTTTTAGGAAAACCTGTAGAATATGTAAGACAGCCGGGTGCAAGCCATGAAATAACCAGAAGCGGAGACAATCGCCAGAGAATTGACCAGCTTTTAAGAACTTTTGAATTCTTTGAAAGATTCAATCAATAATAAATTTAGTTAATTAAAAATGATAGGGAAATGAATGCTATTGAGACAAAAACAAAACCAATTGAATTAGAAAGCTATTTTTCTAAATTTAGAGAAAATACAGTAGGTACAGATCATACTTTTAAATCGGTTTATGGAAAACAAAATCTGCTTTATGCAGATTGGGTTGCCAGCGGAAGATTATACGTTCCAATCGAGGATATTATGCTTAATAAAATCGGACCGATGATTGCTAATACGCATTCACTTTCCAGTCAAACCGGAAAAACTTCTACTTATGCTTACCAATATGCCAGAGATGTTATTAAGAAGTCGGTTAATGCCAGCGAAACCGATGTTTTAATTACAACCGGAACCGGAATGACAGCTGCTTTGTCGAAACTGCAGCGCATCATGGGACTTCGTACTTCTGATAATAGTTTATCTGCCGCTTTGAATGATTATGAAGACAAACCCGTTGTTTTTATTACGCACATGGAGCATCATTCCAATCAGGTTCCTTGGTATGAAACCAATGCGGAAGTGGTGATTTTGCCTGCAGATGAAAACAATTTAGTTGATCCCAAAATTCTTTCTGAGGAAATTAAAAAATATGCGCACAGAAGCTTAAAAATAGGTTCGTTTACAGCCTGTTCAAATGTTACGGGAATTATTACGCCTTATCACGAACTGGCCAAGATTATGCATCAAAACGGCGGACTTTGCTTTGTTGATTTTGCAGCTTCGGCGCCGTATGTTAAAATCGATATGCATCCAAAAGATACGGAACAGCAGTTAGATGCTGTTTTCTTTTCGCCTCATAAATTTTTAGGCGGACCAGGAACTTGCGGTGTTTTGGTTTTTAATGAAAAACTATATAAATCTGGTTTTCCGGATAATCCCGGCGGTGGAAATGTAAAATGGACGAATCCTTTAGGGAAATATTGTTACAGCGATGTCATAGAAGTTAGAGAAGATGGCGGGACGCCAGGATTTCTGCAAGTAATAAGAACTGCCTTAGCTTTAGAATTAAAAGATAAAATGGGAGTGGAGAACATCAAAAACAGAGAAAGAGAACTGCTTGATCTTTGTTTTTCAAGACTTCAAAAAATAAAAGGTTTGTCCATTTTAGGAGATTTAACAACAGAAAGAATTGGTTGTGTTTCTTTTGTAATCGAAGATATTCATTATAATCTGATTGTAAGGCTTTTAAATGACCGTTTCGGAATTCAGGTTCGCGGAGGCTGGTCATGTGCAAGTACTTACGCGCATTATTTGTTCAATATTAATGAAAAGAAATCGGAAGCAATTACAAATGAACTTTTAGAGAAAAACCAAACCAATAAACCGGGCTGGGTGCGTTTATCTCTGCATCCGATTATGAGCAATGATGAACTTGTATTTGTGTGTGATGCGATTGAACAAGTAACTTTGCATTACAAAAAATGGCAGACAGAATATGAATATAATTCGGCGACGAATGAATTTGAAAACCCTGAAATTAAAGAAAATATAGCCGAAGAAGTAAATGAATGGTTTAAGTTAGTTTAATTATTAAACCCGACATGTTTTTAAAACCTGTCGGGTTTCTAAACGAAAATGATTTGAATAATTTATTTAAGGGACTCAATAATTTTCTCTCGATGTGACAATCCCCAGTTTACTAAGGTTTCCGTTACCGGAAGCACAGATTTTCCATATTCTGTAATCGCATACGCCACAGTTGCAGGTTTAGTATCTTGCTCCGTTCTGCTGATCAATAAATTAGTTTCTAATTCTTTAAGTTCTTTACTCAGCATTTTTGCCGATATACCGCCTATTTCGCGCTGCATCTTTTTAAAATGAATAACCTGATGCGTTCTGTTGGTTAAGAAACGTAAAATCATCAGTTTCCATTTACCGCCTAAAACGTCCAGACTATCGCGCATTGCCATAAGTTCTTCAGAGCAGTTTGCTTCTCGAATTGTTCCATTATCATTAATTTTTGCCATACTAGTTTCTATTTGGTAACCGGTTACCTCGGGTTAACCCATAACAAAAATAGAACATAGCGTCCATACTTTTGTATACTAAAATAATAAAAATGAAAGCAGTTGTATTACAGGAAAATCGTGAATTTCGACTAGAAAATGTCGTTATTCCAATACCTCAGGAAAATCAGATTCAGGTTAAAATAATGGCTTCAGGATTTAATCCAATTGATTATCAAATGACAGAAGACGGATCTGAAAGAAAGCTTTTGCATTCTCCAATTCTGGGCCGGGAATTCTCAGGAATCGTTTCAGCGATTGGGAAAAACGTAACTCATTTTAAAATTAGTGATGCCGTTTTCTGCGGATCAGGAAGTATGGGATCTAACGGAACTTACGCCGAATACATTTGTGTTCCTGAAGAAATCGCAGTACACAAACCTTCGAATATTTCTTTTGAAGAAGCGGCGGCAATTCCGTCTGCAGGATTAACCGCGTTACAATCGTTTAATCGCATGAATGCCAATTTATATGATTCGATATTAATTACAGGCGCCGCGGGCGGAGTAGGGAATATGCTGGTAAAATTACTGCTTGCCAATGGTTATAAAAATGTAATTGTTACTGCCGGCAATGAAAATAGCAGTAATGCTTTAGTTGGTCTTGGCGTAAAGCCTGAAAAAATCATCAACTATAAAAAAGATAAAATCTACGAAACCGCACTTTCTTTAAATGAAAATAAAAACTTTGATTTTGTTGTGGATTTAGTTGGAAACAGCACTGCTGAAATTGGCGCAAGACTCTTAAAAACGAACGGTGTTTATGTAGATGTAACTAATTTTTCAACGCCAGAATCTCGCGGGATTCTTTTTAGTAAAGGTGTCTCAATCTTCAATATTTCCAATTATGCATACGGACTTGAAAAGCGATATGATTATTACAAAAACGGGCTAAATCAATTAAAACTTCTTTTGCAAAATGAAATTATTACACCGCCGGAAATTCAAATTATTGGAGGTTTAGTAACAGAAACGGTTACAAAAGCATTGACTATTTTAAGAGAAAATAAAACGGAAGGCAGAAAATTAATTATGCAAATCAACCAAAAATAATTATTGCCAATATTTGTCATTCCAAGGAATGACAAATAACAGCAAACTATGTTTGTTATAAGCTAGTGAAACGCCTTTGTAAACAAATGAAATCATACAAATATGAAAACAATTCCAAGACGCATCGTAACAGGTTTACGCGATGGGAAATCAATAATTGAACAAGACAATATCGTAACCAATGTATCAGAACATTTTCCGGGTTTGATTATTTCTGATATTTGGTCAACAGACAGTATTCCGGCAAAATTTGAGGAGAAAATTATTGAAAATACCGCTTTCCCAAATACACCCAAAAACGGAAGTTATTTTCGTTATGTACAAATTCCTCCCGATAAAGATTTAGGAATAGAAGCGCCACAGGGTCAGCCGCATCCGTTGATGCATCAAACCGATACTTTAGATTACATCGTCATTTTGTCAGGCGAAATTTATTTGATTGTTGATGAAGAAGAAACACTTTTACAGGCCGGAGATATTGTCATTCAAAGGGGAACCAATCATGCGTGGAGTAATAGATCTGAATCGGCCTGCATTCAATTAGCTATATTGCTGGATGCCAAAGTTTAAATTGAAGAAAATAAAACTGTAAAAGGAATCGATATAGTAATCTACTATTTTGATAGGTTAATAAAAGTTTTGTGTTTTATGCATAAAAATTAAAATTATCTGTTTAAATTTGCAACCGCAATGAGAAACAAGAACCAGAATTTGAATTATTATTATAGCAGCAGTATGATGTGCTGTACTCATGGTATGAAATTCACTGATCTGGCTTATATATAAAATAATACTATTTATTTCAAAAAGCCTTTCATGAAGATTTGAAAGGCTTTTTTGTTTTAAAATTTGAATTTGAACAAATGATTGAATTAAAAAATGTTACCAAAACTTTTCATCAGAAAGACAGGGTTGTTGCAGCCTTATCGGATGTTTCGCTTACCGTTCCGCCGGGGAAAATCTTTGGCGTAATTGGAACTTCGGGAGCAGGGAAAAGTACTCTTATTCGATGTGTGAATCTTTTGGAAAGACCCACTTATGGAGAAATTATCGTAGACGGAAAAGCTTTGATGCAGCTTTCAAACGCTGAATTAGCAATTGAAAGAAGACAAATTGGAATGATTTTTCAGCATTTTAATCTGCTTTCTTCCAGAACTGTTTTTGAAAACGCAGCTTTTCCGCTTGAATTAGCAGGAACTCCAAAAGGTGAAATCAAAACGCGTGTTATGGAATTACTGCAATTGGTTGGTTTAGCCGAAAAAGCAAATGATTATCCGGCAAGTCTTTCCGGAGGACAGAAACAAAGAGTGGCGATTGCCAGAACTTTGGCTAATAATCCAAAAGTTTTATTGTGTGATGAAGCGACAAGTGCTCTTGATCCGGCTACAACGCGTTCTATTTTGAATTTGCTGAAAGATATTAACCGTCGTTTAAATATTACCATTTTATTGATTACGCATCAAATGGAAGTTGTAAAATCAATTTGTGATGAAGTTGCGGTAATCAGCCACGGAAAATTAATAGAGCAGGGCAGTGTAGGCGAAATTTTTGCTGATCCAAAACATGAATTGACAAGAGAATTTATTGCTTCGTCACTTCATTTGGAAATTCCAGCCGTGTATCAGGATAAATTGCAAAAGACAGATAACGGAAGTTTAAATCCTTTATTGAAGCTTGAAATGACCGGAAAATCAGTTAATGAGCCTGTTATTTCAGAGGTTTCGAGATTGTTTGATACCAATTTCAAAATTGTAAGCGCACAGATGGATCAGGCGGGAGATGTGAATTTTGGCGTGATGCTGATTGAATTATCAGGAAAACGCGAAAACTACGACGCCGCGATTCAATATTTTATTTCAAAACATATTAAAACAGAAATTATAGGTTATGTCTGATTCTCTAATTGAATTATTATTAAAAGGAACCTGGGAAACCATTGTGATGACATTTGTGTCGGGCTTTTTTGGTTTTCTAATCGGACTTCCAACGGGAGTTTTGCTTTTCCTTACCCGAAAAAATCAAATACTGGAACAACCGGCTTTAAATAGAACTTTATCGGTTTTGGTAAACGTTTTTCGTTCTATTCCGTTTATTATTTTAATCGTTTGGATGATTCCGTTTACACGTGCCATTGTGGGAACTTCTATTGGCGTAAGCGCTGCTTTGGTACCGTTGAGTATTGGCGCGGCTCCGTTTATTGCGCGTCTGGTTGAGAACAGTTTATTAGGACTTCCGTCAGGATTAATCGAAGCGGCAAGAGCTTTAGGTGCAACACCTTTACAGATTGTATATAAAGTATTACTTCCAGAAGCTTTGCCTTCTTTAATAAACGCAGCATCGATTACCTTAATTACCCTTGTAGGTTATTCTGCAATGGGCGGAGCAGTTGGAGCAGGCGGTTTAGGACAAGTAGGATATCAGTATGGATATATTGGTTATGATGCCGTAACGATGAATTCGGTTTTGGCTTTATTGGTGCTTTTGGTGTTTCTGATTCAGTTTACCGGAGACGCTTTGTCAAAACGATTCGACCACAGGTAATTATCAATTAAAAATTAGGAATTAAAAATTAAAATAGAGTATTATGAAAATAAATCTTTTAAAAACAGCCGGAATTATTGCTTTGTCACTTGTTGTGGCTAATTGCGGAAAAAGTAAAGAAAACGATCCACATTATATTAAAGTGGGAGTTGCGGCCGGACCTGAATTAAAAGTGGCAGAAGCAGCTAAAAAAGTAGCAAAAGAAAAATTTGGACTTGAAGTTGAATTGGTTTCTTTTAACGATTATGTAGTTCCAAACGAAGCGCTGAATCAAGGAGATATTGATGTGAATGCTTTTCAGCATAAACCCTATTTAGATGAGCAGTCAAAACAACGTGGTTATAAATTAGCTATAATTGGAAAAACATTTGTTTACCCGATTGCAGGTTATTCTAAAAAAATCAAAAGCCTTTCGGAATTAAAAAATGAAAGCACGATTATTATTCCAAATGATCCAACAAACGGAGGCCGTTCTTTATTACTTTTAGAGAAAAACGGTTTATTAAAATTGAAAGAAGGTGTTGGATTATTACCTAAAGTAACAGATATAGTAAGTAATCCTAAAAACTTAAAAATATTAGAGTTAGAAGCTCCTCAGTTACCTCGTGCTTTAGACGATGCAAATGTTGCTGTTGCTATTATCAACAATACTTTTGCTTCTCAGGCCGGATTAGTTCCGTCACGTGATGCTTTGTTTGTAGAAGATAAAGATTCACCTTATGTAAACTTAGTAGTAAGCCGTGAAGACAATAAAAACGAAGAGAAAGTAAAACAGTTTTTACAAGCTTTCCAATCTGCTGAAGTAGAAAAAGCAGCGGAGAACGAATTTAAAGGCGGTGCTGTTAAAGGGTGGTAATTTTTAGTTATGAGTTAGGCTTTGCTTATCTCTGATTTAATAAAATTTAAAAGGCAGATGAATTATTTCATCTGCCTTTTTATTTGATAAATAAGCTGGTTTAAAATGAATCATGAGTTATCTGGTTTTTAAAACTTATTACTCATAACTTTCTTTAAAATCTTTTATATTCTACACCGTGTTTATCAGCATAAGGTATAAGCAAATCCATTACTTTTTTGTATTTTTTATCCAGTTCGATGCCTTTTGTATCGTCAAGCTGTTTTGCCGCAAGATTGATTTCTTCCTGACTTTTTCCGTCATCAATCATTTTGGCAATTTTTGGGAAATCATTGGTTTGAATTTCCTGTGCATATTCAAATAATTCAATTCCGGCTTTAATAATTGGTTCTGTTTCATCGGTTTTGCTTAGGGCATTAATTTTTTTGATGTCTTCTTTGAACGTGTTTCCGTAATAAAAATTAACAGCTTCGACACAATTAGAAGAACGCATCGATTTTTGATCATCGGCAAGGGCCTGTAAACTTCCATCTTGTTTTTGCTGATAGTATTCTTTAAAAACACGCTCAAAGCTTTGCGGAATTTTATTGGCATTTAAACCAATTAGTTCAAAAACTCTGTTTGGAGAACTGTCTGTAAAAAGATTACATGAAAGTAAAAGGCTTGAAATAAATAATAAGGCAAAAATTTTCTGGATTTTCATATATAAAAATAATTAAGATTGTACAGATTGAACAGACGCTATCAGCTGATTTAATTTCGACAGGATATAGTTTTCATAGTCGGCTTGTTTTTGATCGCTTTTTCTGCCTGAGCTGAAGTTTTCACTGATGAAATAGTTTTTGATAAAATGACTTTTTCTGGCACCTAAACTATAATGCCAGCTTCCCATTTCAGAACTTACAAAGATAACGGCTTCCTCTAATTTCATGATTTTTTTATCAGGTAATAATGGTGTTATTTTGTAAATCGCATTATTTCTGCGGTCAAAAGTATACCTGATTCGGGCTCTGATGTAAATATCATACAAACTATGCAGTATGCCATAAGCTAATAAGATGTAAAGAGAATAAAACCATACTTCGCCCAGTCTTTCTTCAAAAATTGGCAGTACAATTGCTGCAGTGATAATACCAGCCAAAAACCACTGCGATATTTTTTGCAGCGGTTTAACAGGCTGGAATGAAAAATAATGGGCTGATTCTGTTATATTATATTTTTCACGAATGTTCATTGCTTCTTAGTATTTCATCAATTTCATTGGCCAGATTTTGAATTTTTCTGCTGGTAAAAGCTTGCGCAATCATGACACATTTTTCCTTTCCGTCTTTTAAATAATAGGCATTCAGAGAAGTATTTGTAGTAATCATATATTGCGTAATACGTACTAATTCGAAGTTTTGAAAATCTTTCAACGGAATACGAACCAACGGATTTATGAAACCAATTTTTGCGGTTATTTCTTTTCTGTCCATGTCAATACTCACGTGTTTCATCCAAATTGAAATAAAGCACAAAACAGCGAGAATACCAAAAATCCAAAACATAATCATTTCGGTGAGCCATAGACCAGCTGCAGCAAAAGCCGCCATTCCTGCGCTCACTATGATCCCAAAACCATATTCTCTTTTCATGGTATATTGACTGCCGTTTTTTTCAAAATATTTTAAATGCGTCATTATAATTTATTGTATGGTTACACCATCTATGATTATGAGGCTACAATACAAAGAAAAATAAGAGCTAGAATAATCTCCGGTAAGCTGATCGCTTAAACTGTCTAATTTAGCTCCTTTAAATTCAAATTTTCTCGCTGGCGTTTTTCCATACGTATCCACCATTGTAATTTGCCCGTCAAGACCGTTTTTACTGGTTGCAAAAGCACGTAGTAAATTAATATCCTGTTTTTCAAAATCAAGAGAGAAATAATAGCTTCTGTTATCTGTTTTATCTTCAGGATCTTTATAATTGGTTCCTTTCGTAAAGGAAACCGTAGCCGAACGTATAGGAACCGTAATCGTTTTGTTTCCGTCTTTTACCGTGATTTCAATTTTTGTGCGTTTATCATCACTTTGCCCAAACGAAATTTGTGTTAGAAAACAAAAGCAGATTACTAGTAATGAAAGGATTTTCTTATTCATAATAAATTTGATTTTAAAATTATTTTATACAGCAAGATTACTTCATACTAAATCCATTAACAATTACGAATTGGTAAATGGAGCGTTTAGATTTTTATTTGGTTAATTTTGAAATATATCAGGAACAATGCGGTTTTACAGCTTTAAATTAAGAGGTTGTAAGTAAGAGTTTTATCCTTTAAAAACACATGTAAAATGTTTGGTTTGTATATTGACAATTTGTACTTTGCCGTCAATTACCACTAATTATGCTTCGAAAAATTACAATCACTCTTCAAAATTTCAGAAAACAAAAACGGCTTTTTTATGTTTTGTTTTTGTTTTTATCGGCATTCAAAATTCAGGCGCAAAATATTTCTCCTATCGAAAAAATGGCAGCAGAAGGATATGCCAAACGTTTTTCGGATACCGTTTCCTCTCTAAAAATTCAGAAACAGGCACTTAATCTCGCTCAAAAAAATAAGAACAAAGAAGACGAAGTAATTTGCTATTCTTATTTGGCACTGACCCAAAGGCGGTTACTTCATTTAAAAGAATTTATGCATTATGCGGATACGGCTTTTTATCTTTCACAAAATATAACAAAGATTAGGGTAAAAGCTCATGCATCAGTAGCAATGGGAGCTTTAAAATCATATATTGAAGATAAGCCCCAGGCACTGAATTATTTATTGGAAGGCTATACATTATTTTCTAAAGTCAACGCGCACGATCAATGTGCTAAGATTGCTTCGGATATTTCATATTTGTTTTCTCCGGCATCACCAACCAAAGTTGAAAAATATGCCAGAGAAGCCATGATTCATGCTTCAAAATCAGGAGATCCTGAAAGTCAATTGTATGCAAGACTGGCTTTTGGAAGTTTTTTAACCGATAATTTAGAAACAGAAGGAATAGGAGAATGGGAAACGGCAATAAATTTTTTTAAGGAAACGGTTTCTTTAACAGAAGCGAATGCAGATAAAATTGTGAGCAAAAGCAACATTGGAATTGCTTATGTAAACTTGGCTGATCTTTATACAAAGGGACCAAAACCCATAGATGAAAAAGCTTTTTTGATGAATCTGGAAAAAGCAGAGAATATTGCCAAAAAGTACGATGTAAAAATTATTCTAAGAAGTGCCATTGGTCTCAAAGGGTATTATTTTATGCAAAAGGGTGATTATATAAAAGCGGAACTTCTTTTTATTGAAGGAATTAATTATCAAAAAAGCCTGCCGTATACAGACAATTATCTTTTTGCCACTTTTTACAGCTGTTTAAAAGATGTTGCGGTAAAGAGAAAAGATTTTCAGGCGTATTATGGTTATGATACACTTTATTCAAAATTCACACAGTTAAAATATAAGGAATCAACACAGGCGCTGCTTCAAAATGCAGATGCCCGGTATGAATCTTCTAAAAAAGCAGAAAGAATCAAACAGCTGGAACTAGAAAATGAACTGGAACAGAAAAATAAACTGTTAGGTTACGGTATTGCGGGAGTATTGTTAATTGGTCTTGTATTTATGTTTCGTTCGTATTATTACCGCCAGCGTTATTATCAAAACAGAGAAGATTTTCTACAGCAGGAACAGGTTCATAACGAACTTAAAATGCAGCTGATGGAAAAAGAAACCATCGAAAATCTGGCGGCACGATTGTCTCTCGAAAGAAGATTACTGCGTTCGCAAATGGATCCGCATTTTATTTTTAATGCTTTAGGGAATATCCAAAGTATGATTTTACAAAAAGATACCATTCCTGCGGTTTCATATTTAAATAAATTTGCGAAGCTGACAAGACAGGTTTTAGAGCAGTCGAGAAAAGAAACCATTTCGCTTGAAGAGGAAATCAGCACTTTAAAAAATTATATCGAATTGCAGCAGCTTCGTCTAAATAATGGTTTTGATTATATTATTAAATGTGATGAAAATGTTGAAACTGATGTTTTAATACCGCCATTATTGATTCAGCCGTTTATAGAAAATGCAGTCGAACATGGTTTAAAGCCCCAGGAAAACAGCGTAAAGGGTTTGATCGAAATTTATTTTAAAGAAGATGAAGAACAGCAGAGTTTAATCTGCACAATAAAAGATAACGGAATTGGATTAACGGCTTCGCGAAAGTTAAAAATAAACGATACACATCAATCACTTTCGACCACAATTACTGACGAAAGATTGTCTAAAATGAAGAAAGAAAATCCTAATGCCGGGTTTGCAATTAAGGAACGTGATCCTGAAACGGATAATCACGGATGTATAGTAATTTTAAATATCCCCATTTTATCATGATTTATAAAACGATAATTATTGAAGACGAACATCGGTTAAGAGAGGCTTTGTCGATTATGCTCGAAATGGTTTCAGGTGATACTATTCAAATTGTGGGTTATGCCGAAAGTGTGGCCGAAGCGGTAAAATTGATTGACAGATTAAAACCTGATTTGGTTTTTATGGATATTATGCTGAAAGACGGAACCGGTTTTGAAGTATTGCAGCAAATTTCGTTTAATTCGTTTCATTTGATATTTACAACGGCTTTTGAACAGCACGCCATTAATGCATTTAAATACAGTGCTGTAGATTATCTCTTAAAACCAATTGATCCGCAGGAATTAAAAACCGCCATAGAGCGTATTGCTATTCTTGAAGAAAGGGTTTTAGAAAAACAGCAGATTACAGAATTACACTCGAATTTATCCAAAAATCCTGACCGACTTGTTCTGCCTACGCAGGAAGCGATGTATGTTGTGAAATTAGAGCAGATTTTGAGATGTGAAACTTCAGGTTCGTATACGACATTTTTTCTAACAGACGGGAGAAAGATAATGATTTCTAAACCTTTAAAGAATTATGAGGATATTTTGCTTCCGCCAATGTTTTTCAGGGTTCATCAATCGCATTTGATAAATACAAACTCGATTTTGAGTTATTCCCGCGAAGGAATGGTGCATATGAACGATAAATCCGTTGTGCCTATTTCGAGAGGAAAGAAAGAGCAGTTTTTTAAATTAATGAAAGATGAAATTTAATTTTGGAGAGTTCCTGACGGTTTATGTGTTCAATTTATTCAAATACCAATTAAAAGTTACCAATGACAAAGTGATGGTTTGGGCGCTGTTATATTGTATCTATTTTTGACCCGTAACAAATAATAGAACCATGAATAATAAAACTTTATCAATCCTGAGCTACGTAACCATTATTGGCTGGATCGTAGCCTTTGTACAAAGCAAAGACGCATCGCCAAAAAGTGATCTTGTAACCTATCACCTTAAACAAGGTTTTGGAATTTTTCTTTTCTCCTTAGTGGTGAATATTTTACTTTCGGTTATAGTTACAATAGTGCCTTCGCTTTACTTCTTAAGCTACATTGGTTATGTGATTTTCATTTTATGGATTTTCGGAATCATTAATGCTGCAAATGAACAAAAGAAACCCATTCCGGTTATTGGGCAAATGTTTGAAGGCAGGTTTAATTTCATTAACTAAGACTTCTATTTTACGCTTTAGGAGTGTTTTTTTGATTTTTTGAATAGAATTATTCTCTTTAGAGGATAATAAAAACAGATCAGTTCTATTGGGTTTAACTTGTAGTTCTCTCCATCATGATGCTGAGATGTTTTAGAATGCGGCACGAAATGCTGAAAAGAGTTCTGATTGGAAAGAGACAGTTTTAAACTGTCTCTTTTTTTTTATTTTAAAATTAATGACAAAAAAGGCATTTTATAATTTCTTTCAGTAGGATTAGCATACATTCACATACTGTCAAGTTGTTTTTTAGTTCTTGAAAATGGCAGGCTGATGTTTGGTTTGATTAAAAAGTATTGTGTTATTTTTGTTATTTTAACACTTTTTGTAATATCTTTTTAAAATCGTATAGTTAAAATTTTTAATGTTAATTTTTTTTATAAAATTTTGTTTTTAGTAATTCTTTTCCTAACACCAATTAAATAGTATATATTTGTTAGAGAAAATTCCAAATCAATAAAAATGCAGAACAACTTACTAAGCGGCCTCAAAGAGCACGAAAATAAATTACTAAAAATATGGTCTCAACTTTTAATAGAAGGCGGATCTGATGATGGAGCAGTAGAAGAAGAAGAATCAAAAGAATTTGCTTCATTATTTTTAAATGCTTTAGTTGTTTCAGGAGATTTGAAAAATTCGGAAGAATTTGAGAAAGTAGAGGACATTATTGTTGGGATTGCATCTTCAAGAGGAAAACGCGGCTTTTCTCCAAGAGAAAATGCACAATATCTTATAACTTTTAAACAAGCCGCTTCACAAATTCTTTCAGAGTTAATAAAAGAGCCTGCAAAATTATATGATGCAAACTTACAGCTGAATTCAATTTTAGACAATATGACCATCTTAACTTTCGAAGCTTTCATGCGAGGAAGAGAAGATGTTATATCAAGACAAGTTGATGAAATTAGCGAAATTTCGACTCCTGTAATTACAGTTTGGGAAGGTGTTGTTGCTTTGCCTATCATTGGAACTTTAGATAGTTCAAGAACACAAATTGTAATGGAAAATCTTTTACAGCAAATTGTAGATACCGGCAGTTCAATTGCGATTCTTGATATTTCAGGTGTGCCTGCAGTAGATTCTCTTGTTGCTCAGCATTTAATAAAAACGGTAAGTGCAACTCGATTAATGGGAGCAGAATGTATCATAAGCGGTATTCGTCCGGAAATTGCACAAACAGTAGTACATTTAGGAATTGACCTTACAGGTATTATAACCAAAGCATCACTTGCCAGCGCACTTAAAACGGCGTTTGATATGTTGCAGCTTACAGTTGTAAAGAGAAAAATATAGATTAGATTTTTATTATCAATATGGAAAGAATTCCTATACTTAAAATGGGAGATTTCCTGCTGGTTACGATACAAGTAGATTTGTACGATCAGCTGGCAGAAAATCTTGAATCAGACTTAATCAATGCTATTAGTAAAAATAGTTCAAAAGGTGTACTAATTGATATATCGGCAGTTTCTATAATTGATTCCTTTATGGGTCGTATTTTAGGAAACATAGCTGTAATGTCGAAAATAATGGATGCACAAACAGTAGTTGTAGGAATGCAGCCTGCTGTAGCAATAACATTAGTTGAATTAGGATTATCTTTAAACGGAGTTATAAGTGCCTTAAATGTAGAGAAAGGCATGGATCTACTGCGCTCAAAAATGCATATTAGCGAAAATGAAGAGCAGGATTATGACGACGATAACGAATAACAAAGAAGAAGCTTTTATTGTAAAAGAGCAAGATGTTGTACCGTTACGCAATAGAGTAAAGGAGTACGGCGTAAAAATTGGTATGAGCATTTTAAATCAAACCAAACTGATTACTGCAACCAGTGAACTTGTTCGTAATTTATTGAAATATGGCGGTGGCGGCAAAGTTATTATAGAATCCGTCAGTAATGGCCGTGATAATGGCGTGCGCGTAACCTTTATCGATAAAGGTCCCGGTATAGCAGATGTAGGATTAGCTATGAAAGATGGATACAGTACAGGAAAAAGCTTAGGCTTAGGATTACCTGGCACTAAAAGACTTGTCAATGAATTTGATATTAAAACAGAACTTGGAAACGGTACAACCGTTACTATAATAAAATGGAAAAATGGGTAATACGTTTTCCAGTTACAAAATTGATGACCGAAGCCTTATTGCTTTTATAAAAAGAGAAATTCATAACCTTGCACTTCAATTAGGATTTACTACTCACAGAGCTGGTGAAACTGATATTATTGTGGCAGAATTAACTTCGAATCTTATAAAATATGCAAACGGAGGAGAGCTGCTTTACAGAGCCAATGTAGAAGAAGGACAAAATGAAATAGAAATTTATTGTCTGGATAATGGAATTGGAATTGAAAATCTTTCCAAAATTATGAATGATGGGTATTCGTCATCGAATACGCTGGGACATGGCTTGGGATCTATTAAAAGGTTAAGTAACGATTTTCAAATTTATTCAATGAAAAATTGGGGCTGTGTGCAGTATGTAAAAATTTGCGAACAACCTGATTTTCGTTTACCGCCTTTGCAAAAAGGACTAAATAATGCAGTAATTGCTGTAAATTATCCGGGTGAAAAAGTTTGTGGAGATGCTTATCATATTAAATTTTTAAAAAGAGGTTTTCAGATATTTGTTGGAGATGGTTTAGGTCATGGAGAAAATGCAAACGAAGCAGTTCAGCTCGCTGTTAAAGCTTTTAAACAGTCAGTAGAGTTTGAACCCGATGCTATTTTAAGAGATATTCACAGCGTAGTAAAAAAAAGCAGAGGATTAGTCGCGACCATAGCTTCAGTAGATTATAAATCAGAAATTTGGAGTATTTGCGGTATCGGAAATATTAATACTCGTATTTACAACGGATTAGAAAATAAAACATACACACCGTATAATGGCATTATAGGCCATAATATACCTCGTACTTTAAATAATACTATTGTTCCTTACAAAAAACATCAGATTATTGTAATGCACAGTGATGGCTTGCGTACCAGATGGAATTTAAACGATATGACTTCTATTTTTAAACAAAGTCCCAATTTAATTGCATCTTCTTTACTAAAGGAAAATATAAGAGGAACAGATGACGCAACGATTCTTGTTGGAAAAATAATTTAAGAACCATGAAAGAGATCATAAAAATTAATCTTGATAACGAAATGGACTTAATTTTAGCCCACAAAAGATGCATGAAAATTGCTGAAATGTGCGGTATGCCTTCTTCTTTTCAAACTAGATTTTCGACAGCAGTTTCAGAAATTGCAAGATGTTCTATTGCAAAAGGTAAGGACTCTTTGCTTGTACTTGGAATAAATGTTATAAAAGCTGCTCATAAAGAGATAGTGGCTATTATTACAGATACGATAGATTTAAAAAACTGTAATCCGGATGCCTTTATTTATGCATCAAAAATTTCTGGAAATATCGAATATAGTTTTTATAACAATCAATCTACAACAAAAATTAGTCAGCTCGTGGCATCTCCCGGATTGCTTTCGGAAGCTAAAATAAAAGGTTTAATTGATTATTTTAAATTTGAACCGCCTTTGTCTCCTTACGACGAAATCAGAAAGAAAAATATAGAACTGATTGCGCTTTCAGAAAAACTCGCCGAAAGTGAAGATAAATACAAACAGTTAGCCAATACCATTCCTATTTTAATCTGTGTAATCAATGAGCGCAGCAACGTTCTTCTGGCAAATGAATCACTTGAAAGTTTTTTAGATTTTCCACTTTTGGCTTTTGATAAAAAAAATCTAAATAATTTTGTACATCCAGATGATATTCAAGGCGTTTTAGATGGCTGGAATAAAGCAAAAGCCAATCGTTCTGTATTTTCAGGAGAAATGCGAATTAAAAGTAATTCAAATTACATATGGCATTTGGTTTCGATATCTCCAAACAGAGCAGAAGATGGAACTTTTAGCAGCTGGCTTGTTTATTTTGTGGATATTCATGCACAAAAAATGATTGTTGAAACACTTAAAGATAACTCTGAATTGAAATTGATTCAGAAAGAACTGGAAAGCGCCAACTCAAAACTGGTTTTTAAAAATAAAGAACTAGAACAATTCGCCTACATTGCCAGTCATGATTTGCAGGAACCACTTCGAAAAATTATGATAATGCTTTCACGCGCGGGACAGCATTTGAGCGAAGATCAAAAAAAGGAATATTACTTTGACAGAATAACTCTCGCGGCAGGAAGATTGTCTAATTTAATTACAGATGTACTTAATTATTCGAGAGTAGATAATAAAAACCAGCAATTTCAGGAAGTAGATCTTCAGGGAGTTCTCACTGAAATTTTGGGTGATTTAAGTCTGGTGATAGAAGAAAAGAATGCCATAATTAACATCAATCCGCTTCCTAAAGTTTTTGGACTCGATACTCAGCTTCGACAATTGTTTTATAATTTAATTAATAATGCACTTAAATTTAATACTTCTCAGCCGTCTGTAACCATTTCTTCGGCAGAAAATGCGCATAATAATCAATTGGCGGTAACAGATAATTATCATATCATTTCAATCGAAGATAACGGAATTGGTATGGACAGCCAATATTCGGATAGAATTTTTGATATGTTTCAACGTTTGCATGAACGTGATAAGTATGGAGGAAATGGTATAGGACTTGCTTTATGCCGACGAATTATTGAAAATCATAACGGAATTATTGATTTTACAAGTAAACCAGGAGAAGGAACTATTTTCTGGATTTATCTTCCAAAGAAATAAATTTGATATTATAATCATATTAAAAAGCCTTTAAAGTTTGATTTTAAAGGCTTTTTAATTGAATATTATTTCTGGATTATGCAGTAAAATTTAAAGTTTCTATTTCTGATAAATCATCGTTGAACTTTACAAAACTGGCAGGAAATCCTGCCTTTATCTTTCCAATTTTATTTTCCAAACCAATGGCACTTGCCACCCTCGATGCAGCCATTTTTAGTGCTTCATCTGCAGAAACATTTAAATGATTATAAGCGTTTTGTACAGCTTCAAGCATCGAAATTGTGGCACCGGCTAAGTTTCCGTCTTCGTTTCTGTAAAAACCGTTTTCTAAATGGGCATCAAAATTATCCCATTTAAAGTTTTCGACTTTACGTCCCAGAAAAGTAGCATCGCTGATTAAAAAGAATTTTTCCTGTTTAAGTTTGTACGCCACTTTTGCGGCAGCATAATCGCAATGCGCACCGTCTAAAATTATAGGAGCATATACCTTTTCATTTTCAAAAACAGCACCAACCAAACCAGGTTCACGATGGCCAAACTGTGTCATGGCGTTAAATAAATGGGTAACGAGATTAATTCCTTTAGAGAAATAATGCTGTGCTTCTTTATAACCCATTGTAGAATGTCCTGCTGAAATTGTTATGCCGCTTTCAAGAAGCATATTTAATTGTTCATCAGTAAAACATTCCGGAGCAATGGTAATTACCTTTATAACATCTTTTCCGTATTTGATAATCTCTTCAAGTTCCGCATTTGTTGGTGTACGAACCTGATCAATACTATGTGCACCGCGTTTTAAAGGATTTAAAAATGGCCCTTCTAAGTGCATTCCAATTACACCATTATTATGTTTGTTTATGTAATCACGAGTGGCTTCAATTCCTTGTAAAATAGTTTCTTTAGATGATGAAATTAAACAAGGAAGTACGTGTGTCGTTCCATATTTTAGACTTGAATCGTAAATATCCTGAATCGTTTCTTCGTTGGGACTCTGGCTGAAATAATGTTTTTCTCCTCCGTTTATCTGAATATCTATAAAACCGGCACCAATATGTTTTCCTTGCAAATCGATCGATTCAATATCATTTGGAAGCTCTTTTTGTATCGAAAGAATAGTTCCATTCTCGATGATAATGATTTGATTCTCGATTATTTCCTCACCAGTATGTATTATGGCATTAACAATTGCCTGTTTCATTTTTGTTTTTATGTAAATATTATTATGTAAAGGTATAAATGTGACCACAATCTTTTCTATAAATTTAATTTAAAAGCGCAATTAATGGCTTAAAATAGAAAATGAAAATATATTTTTTGAGGACTAATAATTAGTTTAAGAAAGGATAATTATTTAATAAATCAAATGCTTCAATTGATTTTGATGTGGGAACTATGTAAATTTAAAATGGAATTATTTCAATTATATCGCGGCGGGCATAGTAACTTGACCTTTTAAACAACAATGCAAGAATGATGAAAAAATTACGAATATCATTAATTAATATACACGGACTTTTAAAAGGGTCAGGTCTTGAAATAGGAAAGGATGCAGATAATGGCGGACAAACGAAATATGTATATGAACTGGCCGAATTTTTATCGCAGCATAAAGATGTAGAACATGTACATTTATTTACAAGATTGATTGATGATCCGGCGCTTTCACCAGAATACGCTGTTCCTGTTGAAATAGTTAATGAAAAATTGGATATACGCCGAATTCCGTTTCTCGGAAAAAAATACAAACCCAAAGAGCAATTATGGGAAGGACTTGACACTTTTGTAAATGGAGTTGTACAGCATATTAAAGCACATAATATTTTTCCGGACTGGATTCATTCACATTACGGCGATGCGGGATATGCTGCAGCAGAATTATCAGCAGTTTTAAATATACCTTTTGCGCATACAGGACATTCGCTTGGCTTTTACAAAAAGAAAAAACTGCTCGAAAGCGGTTTAAGTGAAGAAGAACTTGATAAAAAATTTAAGTTTAAGGAAAGAATTGCTGCCGAAGAAAAAACATTAGAATTATCTGAATTTATTGTTACTTCGACAGAACAGGAAATAGAAACCTACAAAGTCTATAAAAACTTTGAATTAGGAAAATACCACGCTATTTCTCCCGGAATTGATACAAGAAAATTTGCTCCTTATTATTTTCAGGAAACTGATATTGACAAGCAAATGGAAGAAACGCAGCGAAAATACTGGGTTTCTGAAACGATTTCTAAATTCCTGACCAATCCGCATAAACCTTTTATACTGGCGCTTTCAAGACCAGACCGACATAAAAATCTTCATACACTTATCGACGTTTATGGTAAAGACAAAGAATTGCAGAGTATTGCCAATTTGGTCATTTTTGCCGGAATCCGTAAGGACATTGCCAAAATGCCGGAATCTGAAAAAGACGTTTTAACCGATTTATTATTGCTGATGGATAAGTACGATTTGTATGGAAAAATGGCAATTCCAAAAAAACATGATGTCGAAAATGAAGTTTCCATTATCTATCGTTATGCAGCCGAAAAACGAGGCGTATTTGTAAATCTGGCCTTGCATGAAAACTTTGGTTTAACCGTTATAGAATCGGCAAGTTCTGGACTTCCTGTAGTGGTTACTAAAAACGGCGGACCTTCAGAAATTATTCCGGTCTGTCAAAACGGAGAATTAGTAGATCCGCAAGACGAAAATCAAATTAAAAAAGCCCTTCGAAATATTCTAACCGATGAAAATCAATGGAAATATTATTCGAATAACGGCGCGATAAACATTCAAAAACATTACAGCTGGCTGAGCCATGTTAATCAATATGTTGAATTGGTAAACGAAAATCTTTCTTTGTCCTCGGGCTCGGGAATAAAAAAACTACATTATCCCAATATTAATGTTGATCGTTTAAAAAGAAAAATTGATCATTTATTGGTTTCAGACATTGACGGCACGCTGATCGAGCCAAAACTGAACAATCCGGGACTGAAGGAATTAAAAGCGCATCTTGTAAACCGTACTGATAAAATGGCTTTTGCAATGGCTTCCGGCAGAAACCTGGCGCTTGTAAAAAAAGTTATTGACGAAGAACAATTTCCACTTCCTGATTTTATAATTTGTTCTGTTGGTACAGAGATTTATTATACCAACGGTAAAGATTATATTTTAGATAAAGGCTGGGCTAAATTCTTAGCTGGAAGATGGAAAAGAGACGATATTGTAAATCGTCTTAAAGAAATAAAATGGATTAAACTTCAGGAAGAGAACGCCCAAAATCCGTATAAGATTTCCTATTACTATGAAAAAGAACATTACAATCATGAAGAACTGATTCGGGTTTTAGGAACAGGCTGGTACAAAGTAAATATAATTCCGAGTCACGGACAGTTTCTGGATTTTATTCCCAAACGGGCTTCAAAAGGAAATGCCATAAAGTTTTTATGCCGTAAATGGGCCATTCCGTTAAGTAATGTAATTGCTGCCGGAGATTCAGGAAATGATATTGATATGTTTAGAGGACCGGTAAAAGGGATTATAGTAGGAAACCGAAGTGCAGAACTGGCAGAATATGAAACAAGCAAAAGTATTTATGTTGCCAAAACCTTTGCTTCCGAAGGGATTTTAGAAGGATTAAAACATTATAAAATAATTAAATAACCATGTTGGTTTAATGTGAAAAAATCAACACATGGATAAATAGAAACATCTTTTTCAACTAAAAAAATCTATGTTTCTATGTGTTTTAAAAAAAAAATAACAACCAATTAAATAAGTAATAAAATGTATTCAGGATCAGGATTCAGCAACTGGGAAATAGGAGACGTTGATATATTTATAGACGAAAATGGAATTCATCATTTATTTCACTTGATTATTCCCAATCACGATTATATTGCGCACGCAGTATCAAAAGACGGACTTTCTTGGAAAAGGGTAAAAAATGCTCTTTGGGTAGGAGAACCGGGCGAATGGGATGATGATATGTTATGGACGATGCATGTGAGTAAAATATCGGGTGGAAAAGGATATGAAATGTATTATACAGGACTCAAACGTCAGGACAAAGGAATTGAACAGAAAATAGGAAGGGCAGTTTCTAAAGATTTAATTATTTGGAAAAAAGAAAATTTACACGGATTGCCCTTTAAAAGTGAAGCGCCGCATTATGAAGGCCCATCCAATAATCCGAGGGAATGGATTAGTTTTCGTGATCCTTTTAAATACCATTATAAAGGAGAAGATTACCTGTTAATTTGTGCCCGAAGCGCTTCCGGACCAACTTATAGACGCGGTTGTATTGGTGTTGCGAAACTGGAGAAAGAAGGTTTTGTACTTCAAAAACCACTTCATATTCCGTATGTATATGATGATGTTGAATGCCCTTGTGTGGTCGAAATTAAAGGTTCGCATTATCTTTTAGGTTCGATTAGAGAAGATATTAAAGTGAGATATTGGATGGCTCCTGATTTTAAATCAGAATATTGTGCTTTTCATAATAATGTATTGCTGCCACAAGGAAATTATGCGGCGAGGGTTGTAAAAGACGGCGATCATTTTTTACTCTATAATTTTTATTTTGCAGATGGAAACGTAAATACACATCGTGTAATTCCGCCTCCAAAAGAACTCGATATTGATAAAAGCGGAAGACTTTTGCTGAAGTCATATCATCATTGGAACAATTTATACCAAAAGACCATAGAGCAAAAAGATCTTCCTCAGCCGCTTCCGATTTTGGGAAACCCAACTGCCGAATTTGAAATAGAAAATGAAAGCAAATGGAGATTTGGCTGCAGAAGCGGTTATGAAATTTACTGCTTCGAAAAACCATCAATGGATTTTGTCTGGGAAGGAACTTTATCTGTAGAAGGAATGGGGAAAACCGGATTTGTAATTGAGTGTGATAAAGAAGGTACAGGATATTATATTTCAATAGACTTTATGAATGGTTTTGTGCAGTTTCGAGCTTGGGGATTTAATGAAAAAGATGTGAAGAATAATTTCATTTTTGAAAACATTCAGACTAATCAATTTGAGATTCACGAAAACAAGCAGATTTATTTTAAGATAATTCGTTACGGAAATTATTACGAACTTTCTATAAATGATATTGTGAAACTCACTTTGCTGGATTTTAAATACAGCGAAGGAAAAATAGGAATCTACGTTTGTTCTGCCGTAGTGGCTATTACAGATTCACAAATTCACTCAATTCCGGAACCCGAAAATGAATATGCTGCATCTGACCCTGATAAATATTTGAAAGATTATATGAGAATTACTCAGATTCAGAATTAGGTTTCAAAACAAAAAACTCCCATTATTGAACTGCTCCCAAAAAGTTAGATACTATTTGGGAGTTTTTTTTAAGTTGAATTAGCAGCTTTTTTAATATACCTTATTCTGTTACAATAAAACCTTTTAGCGGCTATTTCTGAAAATTTGTAAAGATATGTTTACAAGTATATTAATTACTAAAAAACATATTCTTATGTCACAATTTTCAGAACAAGTACAAATTTCTATAGAAGGTTTTACTCAAAATGTTATTTATTATAATTTTGAACTGTCTCAAAAAATGGCAGACCATCATTATTTTTCTTTCTTTTGGCAGTATACCGGAAAACCAATTATAGAACCTCATGATCAGGAAAAAGCTTTTAGCAATTATATAGGCAGCGAAGTAATTTTTACTTTTAAAGTAAAAGGCATCAGACTAATGTCTAAAGGAAGAATTACAAAATTAGGTTCTCTTGACGAAGACGGAAGCCCTGCCGGCTTACTGGTATTTGGAACCAGCCATACTATTGCGCTTGACGACAGACCAAAATCCAGAATTTTCCTCGAAAAGAACTTACAGCAGATTGGACTCGAAATTTTTGCCGAAGAAAGTTCTGGAGAATTTTATCAGCGTGAATCTATCGTACCTACTTATACCAAAGAATTTAAATTTAAAACTCAGTATAACGAGACCAATTTTGATTTCCTTAAACGTCTTTCTCAACGATATGCGCAATGGTTTTATTTTGATGGAATGCGTATGCAGTTCGGGAAAATTAAAAATACCGATATCAGGATTGTAAACGAATCTTCACTTCATAAATTAAATATTGAAGCAAATTTAATTTCGCAAAAAGCTTCGTTTGGCGGTTACGATTATACCAATGCTTCTAATATAAAAAATGGTGCCGAAAAAACCACACAGGGAAGCAGAGACAGATTTGCCTCGATAGCTGGTTTTAAACAGCCTTATATTGTGCGTCCGGGGTTAGAAAATGGCGCATACACCAACAATGCCCAAAACAAAGCTGAAATTGAAGAAATGGTAAAAATGCAGACTGCGGGTCATGATGCCAACAGTATATTTTACAGCGGTACCTCTTATTTTCCCATTGGACTGGGACAAACTTTTACCATAGAAAACAAAACAGTAGAACATCATTTACTGGCAGTTGAAATTGTACACCGCTCTGAGGTAAACGGAAATTATACCTGCGATTTCAAAGCTATTCCTGCCGATGTTACTGCTCCGCATTATACCAATGTAAATGTATTTGCCATAGCCGAAAGCCAGTCAGCTGTTGTGATTGATAATAACGATCCCGAAAAAATCGGACGTATAAAAGTACAGTACAATTGGTATACTTATGCTTCTAAAAGCGAATGGATGCGCGTTGCACAATCGTACGGTGGTTCAGGAAAAGGAAATTATTTTATACCCGAAATCGGCGAAGAAGTTCAGGTAAGTTTTGAAGGCAGTAATACCGACTGCCCATACGTATCTGCCTGTTTTTATAACGGAATGGAAAAACCAGATTTTTTTGATCCCAAAAATTTAATTAAAGGCTTAAAAATGAAATTTGGGCAAATGCTCAAATTCGTTGAAAAAGCAGGAATCTGGCTTTCTGACCCAAGCGGAAATGAAATTCATTTGGATGAAGAAACCAAAAGCACCACTTTGACGGTTCCGGAAACCTTGACTCTTAATTGCAAAAACTTAGTCATAAATGCTACTGAAAGTATTATAACGAATGCCGGAACTAATATTCTCGAAACTGCAGGTATAAATAAAACTTTACAGGTTGGAGGAATTATGGATACACAAGTTACAGGAGATAATCTGCTTCATGTAAAAGGAGCTTTTCATGAACAAATTGATGGTGATCTTCATTCTGAAACAAAACAAGATAGAAATACTATAAGTCATTCTGATTTTACTTCGCAAAGTAATGAAAATGCTGAATTTCACTCAAAAAATGATATTCAAAATAATAGTACCGAGGATACAACACAAAATTAAAATTATTAAATTGAAATTAAAAGAATATGTCTAGAACAAGAATTGTAAAAGGAAAAATTACTGAAATTACAGGCGGAACTTCAAGAATTTTTGCAAACAGCATTAAAATTAATTCAGGAGGGAGCATAAATTATTATGCTAAAAATTATACTTACGGTGAACCACAAGAACCGCCTGTATCGAAATTTTTACCTAGAATTTTATATGTAAATGGGCATTTTTATAATGAGGATGGAACTTTTGAAGGAAAAGTAAATGAAGTAGAAAATGAAGGAAGCGTGGAAGATGTTTATGTTTGTGATGGGAAATCAATTTTTAAAAATGAAAAAGGAGAAGAAAGTATTACATATAATGATATTCAGATTTTAAAAGAAAATGATATAAATATAAAACATGGAGAGTTCATTAATAATGCCTATCTTGTTTTTCATGAAGCTTCGATTGCTGGTAATAAAGAGACTGCATTATGGATCGCACATACAGTCAATAATGCTTTGAATTC
The DNA here is from genome assembly GCF_024171645.1 of Flavobacterium sp. HSC-32F16. Lineage (GTDB taxonomy): Bacteria > Bacteroidota > Bacteroidia > Flavobacteriales > Flavobacteriaceae > Flavobacterium. Next base: position 64,004 of record NZ_JALKAC010000012.1, read on the forward strand.
TAAATATAGAAAAGGCAAAAACACATTCAATCAATTATTTAAAACTGGTTATTCATCAGTAAAAGAATTGGATAAAGTAAAAATTATTCCAACAACCTCAAATAATGAAGCTCATTGTTTTGCACGTTCAGCTATGATAAGCGTATTAAAGGGAAATGAAGATCCTACAAGTAAATCTTATTTTTGGGATGGATTGGATTTATTCACTAGAAGTGGAGATCTGGATCATCCAAAATTCAAACAATATAGGAGTGTTAATATTACGAAAGCTCATTTAAATTTAGCTATTGATTTTTGGAATGTTGATTCCAATAAAGCTAAAGTAAATAAAAATGCAAAAATAAATTCTATTTTTTCAAAAGAGGAATATCCTCTCAAAAATACTGCAGATGGAGTAATTTTAAATGAAGGTGGTTTTTTTTCTGGAGCGAGAACAGCTTCACAAAATAATAAAGCGGTACACGAGAGTTTAAAATCAACAGGTTTTAAATCAGGAACTTTATTTTGGACAACATTTAAAATTTAAAATATGAAATTTATTAGTCTTATATTTCTAATAGGAATATTTTTTACCTCATGTGATAGAACTGAAAAAAAAATTAAAGAAAATAATAATGTTTTAAAAGATACAATTAAAAAACCTATAGATATTTCTTTATACAAGAATTGCTTACAACAAATTCAAGGTTATAAAAATAGATATGGGATTACATTTTCAAATTATTATAAGGATTCTTTTTTAAGTTTTGATTTTGATAATGATAAATTAATTGATACAATTATTGTTTTAAAACCTTATCACGAAATTGATGCTGATTGCTTTACTAGTAATACTGACTTTGATTTTCCCATACTTTTAATTAGTAAAAATGTAAATAATATAAGTAAAATTTTAAAAACATATGCAAACGCTTTGCAGTGTAATACGCCTGTTTATTATGAAGAGATAAGTACTAATAAAGATGGTTTTGTTATCTCTAAAGATATTACAGGAAACAATGGTTTTTATACAAAGACTTATGTTGTGTTTAAGTTTAATGACTTTTATATAGATAGTATAAATGTTCAATCATGGGGACGACTACAATATAATAAAACACTAAAGTATAATGCCAAAATTTTTCCCTTTTCAAAATTTAAAAGAACAGATGTTGATTCTATTCGAAATATCTTAGATGAAGATTTTGATTACAATAAAAGATGATCAAAGCTATAATTACTGGTAATTGTTTGATGTATTACTAAACCGCGGACAGGAAACTTTTTCGTTGACAGACGCTTATGGAAACCTTACTACAGAATCCAGACATGGTTATGGCACATTCTAGCCTACTAATGCGATGCACGACAGTATTGCTTTTCCTGAAAAACCGAAAGAACCGAAGGAGCCAATAAGGTCAGATTTTCAAAGGGAATCGGAATTCAATAAAAAGAAAATAGAATATCAAGAGGATCTAAAAAAGTATGAAATTGATAAGATGAATTACGATATAAGTAATCAACTAAAAAACAATCCTACTCAGGATAAACCAAAAAAACCTGAGCCCCCTGAGAAATCAAAATATACTACTGATGAAGAATATGAAAAGGCTAAATTACAACACCAAAAAGACCTGGAAGCATACAAAATAGACAAGTTTAATTACGATATAAGTAATAAATTAAAAACCATACCTACTTTTCACCACCTAGAGGTTGTATATGATAAAAATAATAAAGTTAGTCCAGAAAGACTTGAAACTTACCTAAATGCAGGACAGTCTGAACGAGGAAAATTATTAAAGGAATTTTATTTATTAGAAGAAAAATTTAAAAATGATGCAAATAAAAACAAATAAATGATAAAAAGAATAATAATGTCAATGATTGTATGCTCTATAATAGCTTGTAGTTCATATAAGGAGAAGAAAGAAAAAGAAAGAAAAAATCATAAAGCTTATGTTAATTATTTAATTTCAAGAAATATAGACACAATAAAAGCAAATGATCTTGATTTTTATGATGATTTTTTTGAATTTAAAAAACAACAAAAAAATCATTTTTTGTTGAATCATAAATATTTAAAGACTAATAAAGTATATGTTTATCAAGGAGACAAAGTAATCACTTTTTGTGTTTATGCAGATAATGGCGAATTATACATAGCAGAAATAAATAAAAAAAGAGATGTATTTTTAGAAGACCCAGAAAACGGAAAAATAAAATTAAGCGAAAGGGTCAATCTTATTTCATTAGGTATTTTTGAATTAGAAAACAATACCATCAAAAATACACGTTACGAGAAAACTCTCCGTAAACAATGGTATGATTGTAATGTTGGAATCGTAAAACAAGATACAATCACAATTGTAGAAGATTACAGAACCAATAAGTACGGAAGTTACAAGAAAAAATGGCTTACAAAAACTCTCAAAACAAATTATAATTTAATTTATCAGCCCGATTTGAAAGCAACAAAATTTAAAAATGAATTTGGTTTTGATTCTTATTTTATTGAAGGTTCATTTAATTTTGAGAGAGACATGAAAGAAGAAAAAATGCTGGAACTTATAAATAGTAGAGAGTATTGAAAATCTAAATATACTTTTTCCCGATCGCGCGGATTTGCAACCAAAGAAGGGGTTGAAATTAATTCAAACGGAAGCTGAATATAAAGAATGGAAACACAATAGTTTTAGGTGGTTTTCTTGTCCTAAAATAGGTTTACACTTTTGTATAAACCTATTTTAGGACAAGAAAAGTTTATTTAGATGAATAATTTCAAAAAATTCACAAGATTCCGGAACCCGAAAATGAATATGCTGCATCTGACCCTGATAAATATTTGAAAGATTATATGAGAATTACTCAGATTCAGAATTAGGTTTCAAAACAAAAAACTCCCAATTATTGATTGGGAGTTTTTTTATATAGATTGTATTCTATAAAAATTAGAATTTATTCGGTTTACTATCCACAATTTTACTCACTTTAAAAACTAAGTAAATCGTAAGTAACATAATGGCAGAAGCGACCATTGCTAAAATATCATAATGTTCCAGCGGTGCATAACTGTCTTTTTGATAGATAATTAATCCGGCAATTACGGCGCCAAAACCTCCAGCCATTTGCTGTAAAGAAGAGTTAATACTCATAAACGCACCACGATCCTGCGGATCCGGAATAGCAGAGGTTAAAGTTGTTGACGGAACCATTCGGCTCATGATCGTTGCCATCATAAATACATTTATAACCAAAACAATCCAGAAAGGCGTAGGGCCAAAATGCGAGTAAATGTTAATTAAAATCACAGCAGATACGGTTGCAAAAGCAAAGATTTTAAATTTATTTACCTTATCACTTAGTTTACCAATAAAAGGCATGGTAAATAAAGTAGCGATTCCTGTAATCATAAACAATAATGGTAATTGCTCATTTGTTACTTTAAGGTTGTTAATAGCAAAAGCACTACCAAAAGGCATCATCATAAAACCTCCAATAGAAAGCAGGGCAGTAGAAAGAAAACCAATCTGATAATTCTTTTTTGAAATAGTATGCACTAAATGCATTAAGGCCGTTTTTTCTTGTTTTAAGTTTAAGTGTTCAGTTACAGGCTGTAATTTTAAATACAAAATCAGAGTGATAATTGCTGCCATTGCTGCAATCCATAAAAAAGGAACATGCCAGCCCCAGGCGTTTGCAATGTATAGACCAATCGGGATTCCAAGAACCTGACTAACACCAAATCCCATTTGAATAAATCCCATTACTTTACCTCTTTGCTGTAAACTGAATAAATCAGCTACAATAGCAAGGGAAATAGAACCAATTACACCGCCAAATAATCCGGTAAAGATTCTTGCGGCAACTAAAAGGAAAAAGTTAGGTGCCAAAGCACAAAATAATGTTCCTATAGTAAAACCGATGTAAAAGAAAAGCAGCATTTTTTTTCGGTCAAATTTATCTGCAAAACCAGCTGTAAGCAATCCAGAGATTCCGGCGCTGAAGGCATATGCAGAAACGGCAACACCAAATTGAGAGGCCGTGATTTTTAAAGTTTTCATCATAATATCTCCAAGAGGCGACATTACCATGAAATCCAGTACAACTGTAAATTGGGTTATAGCTAATAAAAATATAACCAGTTTTTGATAACCATTAAAACTGGAAGCCAAAGTTTGTTTTTCGTTCATATATATTATTGTAGTTCTTTGCAGTCAAAATCGTGAAAATTTAATAAATCGATTATTTGGCCTGCGTTTAGTTTTTCGCTTATAATTCTAAGTACACAATCAATATCTTCCTGATCAATACTCCATTGCAAAATGGATTTATTTGCATTTAAGAATGTTGCGATTTTACTTTTGTTTTTTTCTGTTTTTATATTAGTTGCAAATATCAAGACATTCATAACATAATTATTTAAGGTTTTAGTGCTTTAATTACTAAGCTTAATGCTTCTTGTTGTATTTCGGCTGTTAATTTAAACGGAGTGGAGCCTCCAAGTCCTTTTCCTTTTTCATGAAAACGCAGCAAATTATATAAAGGTCCATAAGCAATACTCCAGAAAACTTCTTTTGATACGGGTACTATTTCTTTTCTTTCAATTGCTCCATGCAAAAACTGCGTCATAATCTCTTTTAATTCCATCAGGCTTTCGTTTACGATATATTCTCCATAATTAGAATTTTGAAGAATTTCCCAAAAAGCAATTTTATCTTTGTTTTTCAGCATAAACTCTGATCGATTTTCCCACTGTTTGGCTAGACCTTCTGCAAAAGGCATGTCTGGCGAGAAATCTTTAAGGGAACTTTTAAAAAAATAAGTACCCATTTCAGTTCCAATTTTTTTGATTAAATCTTCTTTGTCAGCATAATAAATATAAAGAGTCGCTACAGAAATCCCGCATTCCTTGGCGAGGCGGTTCATGGCAAAGCCCTCGATGCCATGCTTTACAATCATTTCTATAGTTTTTTGTTTAACTAATTCTTCTTTATTAACATCTCTCGTTCTCAATCTAAAAGGATTTTAATTGGATGCAAAGATATAATAATAAATGAATGCTTGCTTACTTATGATATTTTTTTTTGGTTAATGATGTTGATAAAGATATTTTGAGAACGTTTATTAAAATATATTTTTCATTATTTTTATACTTAGCAGTTAAATTACACACTGTTCGTTTGTAAGAAACACTGAATTGTTTTACTAAATTTATTAAAAAGAAAGATGAGAAAAAACAACGATTTTGGTTTGCTGATACTTCGTATTGCAATTGGATTTTTAATGCTTTTACATGGTATTTCTAAATTTGGAGGAGGCTTAGAATTTATAAGCGGTATGCTTGTAGAAAAAGGACTTCCGGGTTTCTTTGCCTATGGAGTTTTAATAGGCGAGATCCTGGCTCCAATCTTAATCATAATTGGTTTTAGAACCAGAATTGCTGCCCTAATTCTCGCGATTAATTGCGTAATAGCCGTTTTAATGGCACACAGCGCAGATATTTTTAAAATAAGCGATCATGGAGGCTGGGAATTAGAACTTCTAGGGTTATATTTCTTTGGATCACTTGCTTTGTTTTTTACTGGGGGAGGAAAAATTTCAGCTTCAAAAAACAATAACTGGGATTAAAAAATCTCTTTTTTAATTTAAAATATATAGCGGCCAATGTGCCGCTTTTTTTATGTTTTTATTAGTAAGAAGTCAGTAAAATCTGGGTTTGATAATAATTTGAATTCTAATGTTATTCTAATGTTGCGATAAAAATTTAGTTTTAACTTGCGCCCTTAATTTATTTTTTTACAATGCTTAACAGAATCAAAAATAGCCTTTTATGTAAATGCCTTCAGGCGTTACTAATCGGCTATTTTTTAATGAGCAGTATAAACTTATCAGGTACTTTTGGGCGAATTGTAAATAACAATTCTGAAGTACATTCAGTAAAAGGACTTACCTGCAATTTTTTAAAGAAAATTTTTAAGTGCGATGGAATCCCTGAAGAACTGGACGATTATGAAACAAAAGACACCAAAACGACTAAACTCGCAAAAGGAATTTTGTTATTAGAATATTTAGTTCCGTCGCATACTACAATGGCTGGTTGCAGCTTTCAATTAAAGGAACAAGGAAAAAACTATATAGATAATTCTGTTTTTTCATTTGGGTTTCATGGCAAAATTGATATACCGCCTCCTCGAGTTATCATATAAATACTTAATTTTGTTAGGATTAGGATAATTTTTGTAATCCTTAATACGGTATTTACCGTATATTAATATCTATCTATTAATCTTGTATTTATATATAAATTCATGACACCATTACAACGTTTTTACAACTTACTAAGGCTGGATAAGCGCGACGTATATCAAATTATATTTTATGCTGCTTTTGCCGGTTTGGTCAATCTTTCTCTGCCTTTAGGAATACAGGCGATTATTAATTTTATTCAAAGCGGACAACTTAGTGTTTCCTGGATCGTTTTAGTGATTCTGGTTACTATTGGAGTTGGTTTTGGCGGAATCCTAACTATTTTACAGCTTAGAATAGTTGAAAATTTGCAGCAGCGAATTTTTGTTCGTTCCTCTTTTGAATTCGCTTACAGAATGCCTTTAATTAAATTTAAAGAAATGTATTCTGAATATGCGCCTGAAAAAGCAAACCGTTTCTTTGATACTTTAATGGTTCAAAAAGGAACGGCAAAACTATTACTAGACTTCTGCACGGCTTTCCTACAGGTGGGACTGGGTATTATTTTATTGGTTTTATACCATTCTTTCTTCATGGTAATCGGCCTTTTGTTTATTGCTATTTTGTATATCATCTTTAAATTTTCGTACCGAGACGGACTTGAAACGAGTCTTAACGAATCGAAGTTTAAATATAAAGTAGCGGCCTGGCTTCAGGAAATAGCACGCAACCGCGAAAGTTTCCGCCGAAAAGGAGGTTTTGAATATGCATTAGAAAGAAACGACGGGTATGTTAGTCAATATGTAAATTACCGTGAAAAACACTTTCAGGTAATGAAAAAACAATACATTCAGCTTACTATTTTTAAAGTAATTGTTACAGCTGCCTTATTGTCGATTGGTGGTTTTCTGGTAATTCACCATCAAATGAACATTGGGCAGTTTGTGGCAGCTGAAATTGTAATCGTATTGCTGATCAATTCTGTCGAAAAAATAATCTTTGGTCTGGAATCTTTTTATGATGTTTTAACCTCTGTAGAAAAAATTGGACAGGTTACGGATATGAAAATTTCATGTATTCCCAATACATCTGCGGTTAGCGATACCGGTATTAATATTGAAACCGAAAGTGTAGCCTACAACTATCCGGAACATAATAAAAAGTCTCTTAAAAATATTAACCTGAAAATATCTCAGGGTGAAAAGATTATTTTAAGAGGAACAAATGGTGCCGGAAAAAGTACATTATTACGCTTACTTGCCGGTTTACTTGAGCCGGAAAGCGGTGCTATGTATGTAACAGACAATTATATGAACCGTCTTGACGAAGATACATACAGAGCGCAGGCGGGAACATTTTTACAAGGCGACACACTATTTGCGGGAACGATTAGAGAAAATATTCTTTTTGGAAACGAAACCCTTAATAATGACGATTTAAAATGGGCTTTAGACAATGTTGGTTTAACGCCGGATATTAAAACTTTCCCGAACGGACTGGAACATCAGATTCATCCGGGAGGACGTGAACTTTCGGCTTCAGATGTGCAAAAAATTCTTTTGGCAAGAAGTATTGTGAACAAACCTAATATATTATTCCTTGAAGATCCTGTTGATAAAATGGATGAATTGACTTCAGGTAAAATTGTTGATTTTTTACTTTCTGAAGAAAATGACTGGACGGTAATTGTTACTTCTAAAAATGATATTTGGAAGAATAAATGCGGCCGTATGGTAACAATTGACGATGGAAAAATTATTAACGACATAAAGCTATAATCATGCTCAATATATCAAAAGATAATAATATACTTATAACTCCAGGTAAATACAAATCTATTACAAGTGTTGCCAAGAGACCTCATTACCAAATTTTAAACAGGATAATCATTGTGTTTCTGATATTTTTGGTTGCCTGTCTTTTCCTGCCTTGGACACAGAATATTTCAGGAAGCGGTTCGGTTACGACGTTAAAACCAGATCAAAGACCACAAACGGTACATAATGCTATTGCGGGACGTATCGAAAAATGGTATGTTCAGGAAGGGGATTATGTTAAGAAAGGCGATACGATTGTTTTTATTTCGGAGGTAAAAGAAGATTACTTAGATCCCAATTTGGTTAACAATACCAAACAGCAGGTCGATGCAAAAAAAATGGCGGTAGAATCGTATGGAGACAAAGTAAACTCTCTTGATGTTCAGGCTCAGTCCCTTAATACAGAAAGAGAATTAAAATTACAGCAAGCTCAAAATAAAATTAAACAAGCCCAGCTTAAAATTAAAAGTGACAGTATGGATCTTGAAGCGGTAAAAACGCAGTTAAGAATTGCCAGAACACAATTCGACCGTTCTACGGCGCTTAATAAAGAAGGTTTAAAGCCGCTTACAGATGTTGAGCAGAAAAGATTAAAACTTCAGGAATCTGAAGCGTATATCATTACACAGCAAAATAAACTTTTAAGCAGTAAAAATGAATTAATAAATGCCAGAGTTGAAATTAATCGTATTACGGCTGAATATTCAGAGAAGATTTCGAAATCAAGAAGTGATAAATTTACTGCATTAAGTACACAATACGATACAGAAGCTCAGGTAAATAAACTTCAAAACCAATATGTAAATTATAGTTTAAGAAACGGTTTGTACTATATTACGGCACCGCAGAGCGGTTATGTAAACCGAGCTTTACTGGCTGGGCTTGGAGAGACTATTAAAGAGGGAACTCCAATTGTAAGTATTATGCCTTCAATTTATGATATCGCAGTAGAAACCTATGTTGATCCTATTGATCTTCCGTTAGTTCATCGTGGTGCAAAAGTGAGAGTCTGGTTTGACGGATGGCCTAGAATTGTTTTCTCCGGATGGCCGGGATTATCATATGGAACGTATGGAGGAAGGGTAGTAGCAATCGAAAATTTTATCAGTTCGAATGGAAAATACAGAGTACTGATTTCTCCTGATGGAGTAGATAATAAATGGCCGAAAGAACTAAGCATTGGAGCAGGGGCGCAAAGTATTGCTTTGCTGGAAACGGTTTCGGTTTGGTATGAAATATGGCGAAACCTAAACGGGTTTCCGCCAAACTATTATAATTCAGGTGAAAAAGAAGCAAAGGATGGTAAAGACAAAAAATAAATTGAAATACGCTGCAGTGCTGTTTTCTCTTTTATTTTTATTAGGTTTTTCTAATGTATACAGCCAGGATTTTAATAAAGAGGAATTAAGTTACAGCGAGTTTTTAGGATATGTAAAAAAATACCATCCATTGGTAAAACAGGCAAATCTTGAAATAAGCAACGCTCAGGCCATGCTTATGATGGCACGTGGTGGATTTGATCCTAAAATTGAAGTAGATTACAGCAAAAAAGAGTTTAAAGGAACAGAATATTATTCCTTATTAAACAGCAGTTTTAAAATTCCGACTTGGTATGGAATTGAAATTAAAGCGGGATTTGATGATACAGACGGGCAATATTACAATCCGCAGAATCGTACGCCTGAAGCCGGATTAACTTCTTTAGGAATCAGCGTTGCATTGGGACAGGGAATGTTTATCAATCAGCGTATGGCCGATGTAAGAGAAGGAAAACTACAGTTGAAGTTGAGTGATGCCCAAAGAAAACTGAAAGCAATTGAGGTTTTGTACAAAGCGAGTGAAGCGTATTTTGAGTGGAGAAAAAGCTATAATGAAGCAGAACTTTATAAAAGATATTTAGGTTTTGCGAGCACTCGTTTTCAGGGTGTAAAAAAATTGATTGAACTGGGTGATTCTCCTGCAATAGACAGCGTTGAAGCCGGAATAACAGTGAGAAACCGTGAATTAAACGTAGAGAACGGAAACTTGAAACTGGCAAAAGCTAAACTATATCTTTCTAATTATTTGTGGATTGAAAATGTGCCGGTTGAATTGGATGAACTGGTTAAACCAGAAGAAAATTTAATTCTTACCGTTGAAGGAACGCTTAAAACTGATGCTATGATGGTTGATGTTGAAAGTCTGGAATCTCACCCAAAAATTCAGGCTTTGGAAACCAAAATGGATATGCTTGAAATTGGCAGAAAACTGAAAGCAAATTCATTACTGCCAAAATTAAATGTGGGTTATAATTATATTTCAGAACCTGCTTATTTTGATTCTTTTAATGCCGATGATTATAAGTTTAATGTAGATTTCAGTATTCCGATTTTCCTGAGAAAGGAAAGGGGAAGCCTTAAAATAGCCAAACTTAAAATTCAGGATTTAAAGTTTGATATTGAGCAGCAGCGACTTGAATTGAAAAACAAAATTAAAGCGCAGCAAACAGAAATTGCTTCTTTAAGAAGACAGAAAAATGTAATTGATAATCTGGTAAAAGATTATACAACTATGCTTACTTCCGAAGAGAAATTGTTCTCTTTTGGCGAAAGCTCCATATTCCTGATTAATTCAAGAGAAAATAATCTGGTTAGCGCTAAGTTATCTCAAATAGGAATCGAGAATCAGTTTTATATTTCAAATGCCGAATTGTATAAGATTCTGGCAAATCCGGATTAAGATAATGGTCTTAATTTCTATACATAAAAAAGCCAGCAAATTATTATTTTGCTGGCTTTTTATATAAGATAATGTTTAGCTGCGGCCTATTTTACATTATAAAAAGTGAATTTTTTATCTAATAAAATCCCTTTTATACTTTTTACAGGATTTGAGTTTTTCTCTCTTTTTGTTAATCCAATAGCCAAAGTTAACCATGATAAATTTGGATATTCATGGTGAACATCGTGATTGCCAATACCAAATCCCATTGGAAACCAATAAGTATTTGTTTTGTGCTCTAAAGAAGTTCCCATATGTTCACACCAGCTTCTTACTGCCGAAATGATATTTAAAAATATAAGTGTAAATAAAACAAAATAAACAGGAGGTTGAAGTAACCAGAACCAAATTATACTTATGCAGATGGTAATTAAAAAATACATTCGATTAATTTTTAATGCACTGTTTACTTTTTTTGTGCTTTCCTTATTATTAAAATCAAAAATTAGGTAAAAAGTATACAAAAGAGGAATCGATTCTAATAAAATATATAGAAAGCGATTTTTTTGATATATATATTTAGATTTTGAAGAAGAGAGCGGATCAAAATCGGTATTTGTATATCCGTGATGAATTAAATGATACTTTCTGTAATGTTCCCCATAAAAAGGAAGAAAAACTAAGGCAGAACATAAGTTTAAAATAAAACGGTCCAATTTAGTTTTTGTAATTGCTTTATGAGAACCATCGTGAACCGTGATTATTAAAAAAGAATGAACGAAAAAACCTGCCGGAATAAATGCCCAATAATATCCTTTTTCGTATAAATTCATGCAATAAGCAATTGATAGAGATAGCAGTGAAGCAAGAATTAAAGTAGCTAGAGGAATCAATAAAAAATTTTTTCTAAGTTTTTTTTCAATAGAGATTTCTGTAAGGGCTTGTATTTTATATTTCATGTTTGCGTATAGAATAATTTATGCAAACTTAGAGAGAAGCATTTTAAAAATAGCTGATAAAAGTTATAAAAATGATAAAATAAGTTTTTTTTTAGTTAATAAAAAACTATTAAAAAGCAGAAGGGTTTATTTGTAAACTATTTTTATAAATGAGTAAAACAAAAAAAGCAGCAAGTATGTTTGCTGCTTTTTTTGTTACGAATTGTATTTAGAATTTTAAAGCAAATTCTTTTGCAAAGTCTTCCAGTTTTGTTTTTCCATCGACAGACAGATTGCTTTTTAAGAAATCTTCGGCAATTTTTCCATTGCGTAAACCTGTCCCCATTTCAGTATATAGTTTGGCAATTTCTTCTGGTATTCCTGCTTGTGTCATTCCTTGCAGCGATTGTTCATCAGTAAATTCAACCCAGGGTAAATCTAATTTATCAATGGCAGTTCCTAACACTTTAGCAATATCACCCGGCGTGCGAACATCACTTATAATGTAGCGGATGTTTTTTCCTGATGGAGTTTCTGCTAATTCTTCGGCAGCCGCCTGAGCAATATCTACTGGATGAACTAAAGGTATTTTTGCATCTGAAGGAAAATTCCCGCCCATAATTCCCACGCCTTTAATCATCAGAACATCATTATAAAAGTTGTTAAAGAAGTAACCAGCTCTTAAAAACGTGACAGAAGTATTCAATTCGTTGTACAATTTTTCAATATGGTAAAGTCCGGCAATTGGTCCGTTTCCGGTTGGAAGATCAGCTCCAATGCTGCTTAACATCACAACACGTTTAATGCTTGCCGCTGCTATGGCTTTCGCGAAAGCGCGGCCTGCTTCGGTAGTATTTGCTATTACGTTTTGGCCTCCTAAATTTGGCGGTGTCATTGCAAAAAGCGCATCGGCACCATTGAATGTTTCTGTTAAAAAAGTGCTGTCGCTTACAGAACCAATCGCTGCTTTTGCGCCTAAATTTTCGATTGCGGCTTTTTTGTTCAAGTCACTGCTGATTACCGTTACGTCGTGTCCAGCGTTTATAAGTTTTTCTGCTAAAGGTTTTCCGATGTTCCCTAAAGAACCTGATACTATAATTTTCATATATATAATTTTTTTTATTACAGTTACAAAGGTATCTTTGTACTTACTTTTATACAAGTACTTACCCTAAAGTATGTATTATGACAGCAATTAAAGAAACATCGACTATTCAGGAAAATAAGCAGTATGCTTTAGAAAAATGTCCTGTAACATTTGTAATGGAGAAAATTGGAGGTTACTGGAAACCCATAATTGTTTATCACTTGTCTACTGGTGATATGCGTTACAGCGAATTAAAAAGAGCTATTCCGGCTGTGACCGAAAAAATGCTCATCCAGCATCTAAAACAATTAGAAGCCGACGGTTTAGTAATTAGAGAGGCCAAACCTGTTGTACCGCCTTTTGTAACCTATAGACTCAGCACAGCCGGAGAAGGTTTACTGCCGGTTATTGATGCAATGGCTTCGTGGGCTTTTAAGGTGAAAGACGGTGTTTTTAATATATAATCTGAAATAAAAATGCCTCTTTGTGTGAAAGAGGCATTTTTAGTGGAATTTATTTTTTTTCTTCTGAAATTATTAAAGTGGAAGGAATGTCAGACAGCCATGAAGTTTTGGTGTCTACCAGACGTTTCCAGCCTTCAATAGTAATCAGCATCAGGTTTTGTTCATTTAGGAAATCCTTTTCTACAGGTCTTTCATTTTTTAATGAGAGTTGATTTGGAGCCGCCATTTCCATCAATCTGATTTTTTCTTTAGTGTCTAAATCGGAGATGATTTTTCCTTCGGTATCCAAAACAACAATTTTGCTGGATGAATTATGAATGAATTTTTGGACATAAGGCTGAATCAATTCCCAGTCTTTTGATTCAAATAAAGGAATAAATATCGTCGAAAGATCTTTTAAATCTTTGTCAATCAGGATTCCTACCGGAATTTGAGATTTTGCAATAATCTGCTTTGTTCCGTCATCAAAAAGAGCCGATTCTAATATGTTTTCTTTTCCGGTAACGGTATTAATAAGTTTCTCCGGATTAATGATACGAGTAGTAAAACCAAGCACTTTTCCTAATAAACTTCCTTCATAAATAGAGCGTCCAATTCCAACTAACAGTAAGTCGTGTCTGCTTTTATTGGCAACAGTTACAATTTCGTTATCAATATCTGAAGAAGCCTTAAACATAGTTGTAATGTTTCTGTTTAGTTCTATAGATTCCCCTATAACTTCCTTGAAACTTTCTGTTTCATATGTTTCGGTATTGTAATGATGTATTTCTTCTGTCGGGAGGAAATGCATGGCTGTAATTTCGGAGCTTTCGGTTCTTTTACTGGTCAAACCATCGGCAACTTTAAGCAAAGCTTTTCCAGAATCAGGTTTATCAAATGATAATAAAATGCGGTATTTGTTTTTTAATACAATATCATTTTCTGACTCTTCTTTTTGCCCTTTAAATAACCAATTGATTAAATCTAAAGCTGGTCCGGTCATAAAGGTTGTAGCAAGCGCCATAATTACCATCATTGAAAATAGTTCCGGAGTTAAAACTCCTAAATCGTAACCAATGTTTAAGGCAACTAATTCAGTTAAGCCGCGCGTGTTCATCAGCGCTCCAATAGATAAACTGTCTTTCCAGTTCTGTCCGACAAATTTGGCAGCCAAAGTACTGCTGACGAATTTTCCAATTACAGCAACAAGAAAAATTACTCCGGCTATTTTCCATAAATAAGGTTCATTTAATAACCCAATTTGTGTTCTTAAACCTGTAAATACAAAGAAAAGCGGTAACAAAAGAACCAATGCAACGTCTTCTACTTTTTCAATAAACAGGTTTCTGAAACGTACATTTTCCGGCATTATGGCACCTGCGATGAAAGCGCCAAATAAAGCGTGGATACCAATAACTTCTGTTAAATAAGAAGAGATAACAAGGGTTAAGAAAAAGATTGCTACGATTGGTTTGCTTAACTTTTCGTTTGAGCTGTATAAATCTCCAATTCTTTTTAAGAACGGACGAACCACTTTTACCATTAGTATCACATAACCAATAGCCAGAAGGACTGTGTATATTGCGCTTCCAAAAGATCCGGCTTTTACAATGGCAATTACAACTGCCAATATACACCATGCTGTAATATCATCTGCTGCGGCGCAGGTAATTACAATAGTTCCTAATCTTGTTTTATGAATACCGCGTTCCTGCACAATTCTTGCCAAAACAGGAAATGCGGTAATACTCATGGCAATTCCGGCAAATAACCCAAATGAAGTAAACTGAACATTGGCAGGAGCAAATTCGTCATAAATAAAATAGGCAAGTCCCATACCTAAAACAAAAGGAATAATGATACTTGCATGACTTATAACTACGGCATCGTGGGCTTTGTTTCGAAGAATTTTCATGTCGATCTCCATACCTACAATGTACATAAAGAGGATTAAACCAATCTGGCTTAAAAACTGAAGGTTTCCAAGTGATTCAGCTGGGAATAACATGGCAGAAAATTCCGGAAAATACATTCCTATAAGTGAAGGACCCATAACAATTCCGGCAATCATTTCGCCAATAACGGCAGGCTGTTTCATTTTTATACAGATCCAGCCAAAAATTCTGGCAACGAAAATGATGGTTACGATTTGTGCTAATAAAAGGGCTAAAGGGTGATGCAGGTTTTTAATCAGCGAGTCAAGAAATTCGGCTAATTGGTTTTTATCTGAGGTTTGAATAGTAAGGTTTCTACCGGTTTCGAGTTTTACCCCCATTTGGATTATCCAATACATTAGAAGCGAAAATCCTCCAATAATGCCAACATAAAAAATACTGTTTCTAAATTTTTTCATTTTGCTTTAATTTAAAATTCCCGAAAATCTATTCTGCTTTTTATGGGAGAAAAGAATAGATTTTTGAGAGATTACTCTATAAAATCAGCGCAATTTTAAAACAAAATGAGTTTATCCGAAACAGGCAGTGCCCAATTTTGTAATAACTCAGAAAAACTTTGTAATGAAACAGAATTATGAAGGCAATTGGAGGATTTTTTGACTCTGAAAAAGCAAAAAGTTTATCTAACTACAGTCGCTTCAAGTTCAACTTTTAAGGTTTCGAAGAGGCTTTTTACTTCCATTAAAGTGGTAGCTTGTTTGATATTGTGTTTGGCAGCCCAATCCTGAATGATAGAAAAATGAGGCCAAAGTTCATGGGTTGCTGTTGTGTAGATATTCAATCTCACAATACCGCTGCATTCATAACCCGCCTCTGTGATTACTTGTTCGAGGTTTTTTATGGCAAGCTTTATTTGAGATTCCATGTTTTCATTACTCGAAATTCCGTCGGGGCTTATAGCGGTTTGGCCTGAAACGTATAAGGTTCCCTGCGGATTTTTTACTTCTACGGCTTGTACATAACTGCGTTCATTTTGCCATTCCCACGGGTTTATGATTCTTTTTTCCATTTCTTTTTTATTTAAAATTTATACCACAAAATTGTAAATAAGAAACGGAATTGGGTCTTGACATTAGTCACGAATAAAAAGTGAGGTTTGTCACATTATGACGATAATCGGCTTAAGGTTTCTCGCGAAACGCCTAAATAAGAAGCGATAAGACTTTTGGGTATTCGCTGCGTTAATGACGGGTATTGTTTAAGAAACTGTTCGTAACGTTCTTTTGAGCTTGAAGTCATCCAGGAAATAATACGACGTTGTGAACTTAGGAATCCAAAATTGGCTTTTTCCAGGAAGAAACGTTCCATTTTTTGAAGGCCGCTACAAAGGTTTTTATAGCCTTCAAATGTAAAACAAAGTACTTCGGTATCTTCCAGACATTCTAAAGACATTGTAGCTTCTGTTTGAGTAAAGAAGGCGTAATAATCGCTTTCCCACCAGTCTTCCATAGCAAAAGATACGATATGTTCTTTGCCAGAATCATCGGTGTAAACCAACTTTAAAAGTCCTGAAACTACAAAATAAGAGCAAGGAGCAGGATCGCCTTTTTGAATTATAAACTGATGTTTTTTGAATTTTTTAGTAGAAAAATGCCCGTTTATAAATGAGAATTCATCATTTGTTAACGGAATGATTTTTTCGATATGTTCCCGGAGTTTTGTCTGCATAGTAGTTTTCAAAGTTATTTAAAATTTCTTAACTTCTAATCGCATCTTTTTTAAAGATTATATGCTGGTTATTTTTATTTTTGCATACTAAAATACCTCATGACCATAAGGTCTGCCAAAATAAAATATCCGCCTAGAACTGCTTTAATCTTATGACTTTAGATAATTGGCCTAAACATATTCAAAAATATCTTTTTTTGCTAAAAGATGGTTTTTTTCAATTTCCTTATTTATTTAACTCTCCGCAGATAATGCTGGACAGTATGTTAAAGCTTCCTATTACGAGGCATTTTCCAGAAAAAAGACTTATTACTTTTAATACTTCTTTGTGCAAAGCAAAAATGTATTACAGAGAAATGGACGAAGGATTCTGGCTTTTAACTTTTTATTTAAACATGAAAGAAAACATCATGGCTTTGTCTGGCTATGATGAAAAACAATCCAGTGAATATTATCTTTTGACTTTTTCGATTTTCGAATATAAATTTCCTTTAAAGGATGGAAGTGCATTAAGTCTTTTAAGTACCTGCTGGACAATTAGTAAACCGAATACGGAGATTTCAAGTTATTTTTATAAGCAGGCAGATGGAAAATTCTTTAGTATAGCTATTCGAAAAGACTGGGCAAAAAAGAATTTGACTTCTAAAAAGTTCAAAGAAAGGAAAACTATTTTAAAATTTCTGAATGGCAAAAGAGGTTCATATACCTGGCTCGATATTTCGCAGAAGGCACATGAAGTGGGGGACGATTTATCTGATTTATTAGAAAAAGAAACTAACTCTGAAGCTGATAATATTGCGATTAAAAAGAAATCAATGAAATTAATGACAGAGTTTTTTAATAATTGTTTTATTGACAGCCGAATTGAAGATAATATTTCTTTGAGTAATCTGGACTATCTGAACGTTTCGAGAGCAGAAAAAATTATCCTTCAAAATCTGCATCTTCCTTTTATCGGAATAGAGTATATAGCCAAAGAAGTAAATACATCGCCGACAAAATTAAAAACAAATTTTAAAGCTGTTTTTGGTTTTTCGATGCTGCAATATCATAAAGAAAAAAACATGATGCTGGCACGGCAATTAGTTAAGAAATCAGATTTTGATATTCAGGAAATTGCAGTAATTGCAGGTTACGATTCCCCCGGCAGATTTGCATCGAGTTTCAAAAAAAGATTTGGACAGCTTCCTTCAGAGGCTCGTTTTTAGGGAATTAAAAAACCGAAATGGCAAAAAAAAATATTTTTGCTTACTTGAATACTCTGAGCTTTTCTAATTTGTAAAAATCATAATTATTTAAATAATAGTGTTTTAGAAACACTTATTGCGGTTTTTACGTAGAGTTTTTCTCGCAGGTTATACTGGTTCTTATTGAGACTAAAATATGTCCGAATTGACTATTCACAGCTTTATTTTTGCTCTACATTTGGCCGCGAAAGAAATGGTTGACACTTTTTAGAAATTATATATTTCAGCTGTCAGCCCTTTATCCTTGCTGTTTTTACAGCTTTTTATTAAGATTTTATTACAAACAATAATGCGCCGGATTTCAAAAAATGGGATCTGAGGGTACAGGGATTTTTTATGCTTATTTGTGAATTTTTAATTATTGATTATATATGGTGAACTTTACTTATTTTAAAAACTTAACGTGTAATAAAGATCGGACTTTGAAGCTATTCTTGGTCAGTTTTTTATTTTTGTGCAGCCTTAACGGGTTTTCACAAACCAATATTTCTGGAATAGTAAACAGCTATTTTTCTGTTACAG
This sequence comes from Flavobacterium sp. HSC-32F16, assembly GCF_024171645.1. Classification (GTDB taxonomy): domain Bacteria; phylum Bacteroidota; class Bacteroidia; order Flavobacteriales; family Flavobacteriaceae; genus Flavobacterium. The sequence continues at coordinate 82,549 of NZ_JALKAC010000012.1, forward strand.
GAATTAATCAGCCTTCATGTGATCCTTGCGATAAAACGTGTATTAATACCATTACGGTAAGTAATGGTGCAGGTCTTGCCGCAGGAGATAAAGCTTTGATTATTCAAATGAAAGGAGCCGTTGTTGATAATAACAACACTATCAATGGAGGTAAAGTAACGGCAATTAACAATACAGGTAACTACGAATTTTTTGAGATCAAAAGTATTGTTGGAAATGTACTGACTCCAATGTATCCTTTAATAAAAAGCTATACGCTGACCGATATGGTTCAGGTCGTAAAAGTGCCAAAATATACTGGAACCGTAAATATCAATAATATTTTAACAGCTAAAGATTGGACAACTACAGACAAAACAGGTGGTGTTTTAGCCATTGAGGCTGATCGTTTGGTATTTAATGCCAACATTAATGTTGCTGGAAAAGGATATCAAGGTATTCAAATGACTATAAACGGACCTGATAATAATTGTAATTTTGTTCCCAATACACAATATGTTTTAAGCAGTACAGCTACATCTTCATTTACTAAGGGAGATGGTATTGTAATAGATGACCCGGCTCATAATAGAGGACGTGCACCACGAGCAAATGGTGGAGGATCTGGAATCGCAGGAGATTCAGGCGGAGGCGGTGGATCTAATTATGGTGCCGGAGGTGAAGGAGGTAAACGCTGGTGTAATGTTGATGGAGACAATGCCGGAGGTTTAGGAGGAGTTTCTTTATCTACATACTTTGCGCAAGATAGAGTTTTTCTTGGCGGAGCCGGAGGTTCTGGATATGTTACGACAAATAATCCTTCGTCAGCAGCTGATGGAGGTGGTATCGTAATTATTTTTGCTAATGAAATAGTTGGAAATGGTCATTCTATTATTGCTGATGGTTTTTCACCAGAAGCTGTAAACCCTTCTGGAGATCCAGACGGTGGCGGCGGTGGTGGTGCCGGCGGTACAGTAGTTTTAAAAACACCTCTTTTTACTGGTAATTTATCAGTTTCTGCAAGAGGTGGAGACGGACAAGATTTAAATACAAATACACAACACGGACCCGGTGGCGGCGGTGGCGGCGGTGCTTTACTGTATTCATTAGCTGCTTTACCATCAAATGTTACTTTAAACGCTGGTGGAGGTATTGGAGGAGAGCATTTAAATGCTGCACGTAACGGATCGCAGGATGGATCAACTGGAGGAAGTGTTTCATTATATATTCCAATTGAAAATCCAAACTACATGGGAATTGATGATAATGATGGACTTGATATTCAATGTGATTTAGATGATGATAATGATGGAATTTTAGATACAGTTGAAATTCCGACAGGATTAGCAGATCCTTTTGGATATCAGACAGGGTCTAAAAAACCAAATTTTATAAATAAAAATGCACCTGGATTTATAGATAGTAATCAAGACGGTATTGATGATCGATATGATAACGATTTAGACGGAATGATCAATCAGTTGGATCTGGATTCAGATAACGATGGCTGTCCTGACTCAATTGAAGCTTATGGAAATACTAATGCTGATCCTGATGGAAATGGTTTTTATAGTACTGGAAATCCTCCTGCAACACTTGCAAATGGTACAGTAGCAGCAGCATCGTATGCTGCTCCGGTAAACACTACAGGAACATCTAAACCCAATTATTTAGTTTCAAACATTGTAGCGATTACAACCAATCCAGCGAATGCAAATACCAATCTGGGAGGAAACGTAACCTTTACTACAGTCGTAAGCGGTACACATCTTGTATATACATGGAAACAAAGTACTAATGCTGGTGCAACGTGGACAACGGTTACAAATGGCGGTACTAATCCGGCATTTTCTAACGCATCAACAAATGCTTTGACTTTAACAAATATTCCAAGATCATTTAATGGATATTTGTATAGATTAGATGTAACCAGTACTTCAAATGTCTGTGCTCAGCCTAACTCAAATACAGCAGCTTTATCTGTTGCTAACAGAAACCCTGTTGCTTCAAACAACAATTATACAGTTAAAGAAGATGAAACAGTAACTTTAAATCCATTAAACGGAGATACTGATGCTGATGGAGATACATTAGTTATAGAATCTATTAATGGAACAACTTTAACAGGATTGGCACAGTCAATTTCTGTTACTAACGGAACTGTGAATATTTCTGCTGCTGGTGTGATTACTTTTACACCCTCTCTTAATTTTAATTCTGTAACTGCATTAAGTATTCCTTATGTAATTAATGATGGGTTTGGAGGAACAGCAACGGCAAATCAATTAATTACAGTTACAGCTGTAAACGATAATCCGGTTGCCAATAATGATCCATACACAGTTGCAGAGGATAATACAGTTACCTTAACGCCTCTTGCCAACGATACAGATGTTGAAGGTGATGCATTGACTATTACTTCTATCAATGGAACGACATTAACAGGAGGAGTTCAGACAATCACAGTTCCAAACGGAACGGTTAATATCTCAGCTTTGGGAGTAATTACTTTTACGCCTTCAGCGAATTTTACTTCTACAACGCCAATCAGTTTCCCTTATGTGATCAGCGACGGACACACTGGAACAGCAACAGCGAATATCCAAATCACAGTTACGGCTGTAAATGATGCGCCTGTTGCCAATAATGATCCATATACAGTTGCAGAAGATAACACAGTTACTTTAACGCCTCTTGCCAATGATACAGATATTGACGGAGATACATTAACAATTTCTTCTATCAATGGAACAACCTTAACAGGCGGCGTTCAGTCTATCACAGTTCCAAATGGAACGGTTAATATTTCAGCTTTAGGAGTAATTACTTTTACGCCTTCAGCGGATTTTAACTCAACAACAGCGATCAGTTTTCCTTATATAATTACTGACGGTGTTTTAACATCAACAGCCAATATCGAAATTACGGTTACAGCCGTAAACGATGCGCCAATTGCAATAAAAGACGATTACTCGGTAAACGAAGGCGCAACACTTACTGTTCTAACTGTTAACGGAGTTTTATCAAACGACACTGATGTTGAAGGTAATTCTTTAACCGCTATTTTAGTTACAGGACCAGCTCATGGAACTTTAACATTAAACTCAGACGGATCTTTCACTTACACTCATGACGGAAGCGAAACTATAAAAGACAGTTTTACTTATAAAGCCAATGACGGAAACTTAGACAGTAATGTTGTAACAGTTGAAATCACGGTTAATCCAGTAAACGATGCTCCGGTTGCTAATAATGATCCTTACACAGTTGCGGAAGATAATTCAGTTACATTAACTCCATTAAGCAACGATACAGATGTTGACGGTGATGCCTTGACAATTTCTTCAATCAACGGCACAGCATTAACAGGCGGCGTTCAGGTAATCACAGTTCCAAACGGAACGGTTAATATCTCAGCTTTGGGAGTAATTACTTTTACACCTTCAGCAGATTTTAATTCAACAACAGCGATCAGTTTCCCTTATGTTATTACAGATGGAAATTTAACATCAACAGCGAATATCCAAATCACAGTTACGGCTGTAAATGATGCGCCGGTTGCCAATAATGATCCTTACACAGTTGCGGAAGATAATTCAGTTACATTAACTCCATTAAGCAACGATACAGATGTTGAAGGTGATACATTAACAATTTCTTCTATCAATGGAACAACTTTAACAGGAGGAGTTCAGTCTATCACAGTTCCAAATGGAACGGTTAATATTTCAGCTTTAGGAGTAATTACTTTTACTCCTTCAGCGGATTTTAACTCAACAACAGCGATCAGTTTTCCTTATATAATTACTGACGGTGTTTTAACATCAACAGCCAATATCGAAATTACGGTTACAGCCGTAAACGATGCGCCAGTTGCAATAAAAGACGATTACTCGGTAAACGAAGGCGCAACACTTACTGTTCTGACTGTTAACGGAGTTTTATCAAACGACACTGATGTTGAAGGTAATTCTTTAACCGCTATTTTAGTTACAGGACCAGCTCATGGAACTTTAACATTAAACTCAGACGGATCTTTCACTTACACTCATGACGGAAGCGAAACTATAAAAGACAGTTTTACTTATAAAGCCAATGACGGAAACTTAGACAGTAATGTTGTAACAGTTGAAATCACGGTTAATCCAGTAAACGATGCTCCGGTTGCCAATAATGATCCATACACAGTTGCGGAAGATAATTCAGTTACGTTAACTCCATTAAGCAACGATACAGATGTTGACGGCGATACCTTAGCTATCTCGTCAATCAATGGAACAACCTTAACAGGCGGCGTTCAGTCTATTACAGTTCCAAACGGAACGGTTAATATCTCAGCTTTGGGAGTAATTACTTTTACACCTTCAGCAGATTTTAACTCAACAACAGCGATCAGTTTTCCTTATGTTATTACAGATGGCGCTTTAACATCAACAGCGAATATCGAAATCACGGTTACAGCCGTAAACGATGCGCCGGTTGCCAATAATGATCCATATACAGTTGCAGAAGACAATACAGTTACTTTAACTCCATTAAGTAATGACACAGATGTTGAAGGTGATACCTTAACTATCTCGTCAATCAACGGAACAACTTTAACAGGCGGCGTTCAGTCTATTACAGTTCCAAACGGAACGGTTAATATCTCAGCTTTGGGAGTAATTACTTTTACACCTTCAGCGGATTTTAATTCAACAACAGCGATCAGTTTCCCTTATGTTATTACAGATGGAAACTTAACAGCAACAGCAAATATCGAAATCACGGTTACGGCTGTAAATGATGCGCCGGTTGCCAATAATGATCCATATACAGTTGCGGAAGATAATTCAGTTACGTTAACACCGCTTACAAACGATACAGATGTTGAAGGTGATACATTAACTATCTCGTCAATTAACGGAACAACCTTAACAGGCGGCGTTCAGTCTATTACAGTTCCAAACGGAACGGTTAATATCTCAGCTTTGGGAGTAATTACTTTTACACCTTCATCGGATTTTAATTCAACAACAGCTATCAGTTTCCCTTATGTTATTACAGATGGAAACTTAACATCAACAGCAAATATCGAAATCACTGTTACAGCTGTAAATGATGCACCTGTTGCCAATAATGATCCATACACAGTTGCAGAAGACAATACAGTTACTTTAACTCCATTAAGTAATGACACAGATATTGAAGGTGATACCTTAACTATCTCGTCAATCAACGGAACAACTTTAACAGGCGGAGTTCAGGTAATCACAGTTCCAAACGGAACGGTTAATATCTCAGCTTTAGGAGTAATTACTTTTACGCCTTCAACGGATTTTAACTCAACAACAGCGATCAGTTTCCCTTATGTTATTACAGATGGAAGCTTAACAGCAACAGCGAATATCCAAATCACGGTTACAGCCGTAAATGATGCGCCGGTTGCCAATAATGATCCATATACAGTTGCGGAAGATAACTCAGTTACGTTAACACCGCTTACAAATGATACAGATATTGACGGAGATACATTAACAATTTCGTCAATTAACGGAACAACCTTAACAGGCGGCGTTCAGTCTATCACAGTTCCAAACGGAACAGTTAATATCTCAGCTTTAGGAGTAATTACTTTTACGCCTTCAACGGATTTTAACTCAACAACAGCGATCAGTTTTCCTTATGTTATTACAGATGGAAGCTTAACATCAACAGCGAATATCGAAATCACGGTTACGGCTGTAAACGATGCTCCGGTTGCCAATAATGATCCATATACAGTTGCGGAAGATAATTCAGTTACATTAACTCCATTAAGCAACGATACAGATGTTGAAGGTGATACATTAACAATTTCGTCAATCAACGGAACAACTTTAACAGGAGGGGTTCAGTCTATTACAGTTCCAAACGGAACGGTTAATATCTCAGCTTTGGGAGTAATTACTTTTACACCTTCAGCGGATTTTAATTCAACAACAGCGATCAGTTTCCCTTATGTTATTACAGATGGAAGCTTAACAGCAACAGCGAATATCCAAATCACGGTTACAGCCGTAAATGATGCTCCGGTTGCCAATAATGATCCATATACAGTTGCGGAAGATAATTCAGTTACATTAACTCCATTAAGCAATGATACAGATGTTGACGGTGATACCTTGACAATTTCGTCAATCAACGGCACAACCTTAACAGGCGGCGTTCAGTCTATCACAGTTCCAAACGGAACGGTTAATATCTCAGCTTTAGGAGTAATTACTTTTACGCCTTCAACGGATTTTAACTCAACAACAGCGATCAGTTTTCCTTATGTTATTACAGATGGAAGCTTAACGGCAACAGCGAATATCGAAATCACAGTTACGGCTGTAAATGATGCTCCGATTGCCATAAAAGATGATTATACAGTAGATGAAGGAGCAACTTTAAATGTTCCGGTCCTTACTGGTGTTTTATCAAATGACACAGATGTAGAAGGTGATGTCTTAACAGCGGTTTTAGTTACAGGACCATCACACGGAACTTTAACTTTAAATTCAGATGGATCTTTCACTTACGTTCATGACGGAAGTGAAACGATTACAGATAGTTTTACTTATAAAGCTAACGACGGAAACTTAGACAGTAACACTATAACAGTTACTCTTACAATCAATCCGGTTAATGATGCACCAATTGCAAACGATGATACAAATAATGCAATCGCATCAGCGGCAGGAGCAACAACAATCAATGCTTTAACAGCAGCAGATGTTGACGGAACAATTGCTAATTACACAATCCTAAGCTTACCAGCAAACGGAGTTTTAAATTTAGCAGGAAATCCAATAGCTGCAAACCAAGTATTGACACCAGCAGAAGCTGCGACGATTACATACACGCCAAGTGGTGCATTCACAGGAAACGTTACTTTTACTTTTACAGCAACAGATAATTTAGGATTGTCTGCCGTAACACCTGCAACGATAACAATTCCGGTTGGAAATAATGCCCCGGTAGCACATGACGATACAAATTCGCATATTCCTTCCAGAGCAGGAGCAACAGCTATTAAAGCTTTGACTGCGACAGATACTGACGGAACAATTGTAAACTATATCGTAGTTACTTTACCATCTAATGGAGTATTAGCTTTATCTGGAGTGCCAGTTGCAGCAAATCAAATTTTGACACCGGCAGAAGCTGCAATGTTAACCTATGATCCAAGCGGTATATTTTCAGGAAATGATACCTTCACTTTCACTGCGACAGATAATAATGGAGTAGTAGATGCTACACCGGCAGTAATAACAATTCCGGTTGATAAAACAATTTTAGTTGCAACACCAGATCCGGTTGGTTCTGTAGTAGGTATTAATGAAGTGGTTAAAGTAATAAACGTTTTAGATAACGATACTTTAAACAACGATCCGTTATTGCTTACAGATGTTAAATTAGATGTTCTGGTTCCAGATCCAAATAATGTATTAACATTAAAACCAGACGGAACAATTGAATTAATTCCAAATGCTCCGGCAGGAACTTATACTTTAACTTATGAAATCTGCGAACTGGCAAATTCGTCTAACTGTACATCAGCGACAGTTACAGTAACGGTTGAAGCTCCTAAAATGACAGTTACAGCAAGCAGTTATTGTTCAGATAATACACCGTATGTTCAATACAAGGTAACAGCTGACAACTTCATACCAAAAGATCTGGTAACTATTAACTGGATAGACAGCGCAAATAATATTGTAGCGACTCAAACCAATATGCCTTTAAGCGGCAATGTATTATGGCCTGGAACTGTTGTTGACAGCAACAATAAACCAATTGACTGGCCGGGTTGGGTATTGGTTAACGGACAATGGATTGAAGGTAATGACGGTTTCCAATTAACGAGACCAGCCGTTACTATGCAGTTTTCATTAAACCCAACAGAATCAATAACAGTGAATTATCCTGCACCAACTTCTGGTTGTAATGCAAGACCTCATTTTGGAATAGAAGCAGAAAATGACGATGACAACATAATTGCAGATGGACTTAATGGTTCACCAGAAGTAATCAATGTTTTAGACAATGATAAATTAAACGGTGTTCCGGTAAATCCTGCAGATGTTATTTTAACACCTCGTGATTTCCCAACTGGAATTACTTTAAACAGTGACGGAACTATAGATGTAGCGCCGGGAACTAAGGGAGGAAGCCATACTCTGACTTATCAAATTTGTGAAAAAGCAAATAATGCCAATTGTACTGATGCAACAGTTAAGATTTTTGTAGAAGTGCCATCAATCACAGTAGTGATGAAAGTGGAATTAAACGATCATAACAAAAATGATAATGCAGAAGCTGGAGAAACTTTAACCTACACATTTACAATTACAAATAATGGAAATGTTCCTCTTCAAAACATTACAATTTCTGATCTTTTACCAGGAGTTATAATCACAGGAGGACCAATAAATTTAGCAGTTGGAGAAAGCGATTCACATACCTTCACGGCAACTTATACTCTGACTCAGGCAGATATTAACGCAGGAACAGTAACGAATCAGGCAACGGTTTCAGGAACTACTCAAAGCGGTATAAAAGTAGAAGACAAATCAGATTCTGCAAATGAAAACGGAGATGCTCCAACAGCAATTGATGTAAACGGTTGTAAAATCAAAATCTTTAACGCAGTCTCTTTAAACGGAGATAATATGAACGAGAGATTTTACATCAGAGGAATCGAATGTTACCCGGATAATACGGTTCAGATATTTAACCGTTGGGGAGTTTTAGTATTCGAAAGAGACCATTACAACAATAATGATATTGTATTTAAAGGTTTCTCTGAAGGAAGAACTACTGTTAAAGAATCAAACGGACTGCCAGAAGGAACTTATTATTACATAGTAAGATACAAGGATAACAATTCAAGCCCTAAACAAGAGGCAGGATATTTATATCTAACTAAATAATAGTCCAAATTAATACAATGGCTTAGCCATAGGTTAAGCCATTATCTTAAAAATAAGTAAATGAAAAAAATAGTTTTAGTTTTATTGTTTTGTTCTGCCGTGAGTTTCGCACAGCAGGATGCGCAGTTTACACAATATATGCACAATACCATTAATATAAATCCTGCTTACGCTGGTTCAAGAGGAGCTATGAGTATTTTTGGATTATATCGTACACAATGGGTTGGACTTGACGGTGCGCCCGAAACGAGTACTTTATCATTAAATACACCAATAAATAACAGCAATGTAGGATTGGGACTTTCATTGGTTAATGATAAAATCGGGCCGACAACCGAGAATAACATTTCAGTAGATTTCTCTTATTCCATTCAAACATCTGCGACAGCAAAACTTTCATTTGGTATTAAAGGATCGGCTAATATTTTTAACCTTGATCCCAATAAATTAACGCCGGAACATCAGGGAGATCCACAATTTTCTGACTTTAAAAATAAGTTTACACCAAACGTTGGAGCAGGGGTTTATTGGCATTCAGATAAAGGATATGTAGGATTGTCTGTGCCTAACTTCATTCAAACCAATCGTTATGATGATAATGATACGGCCATATTTAAAGAACAGATCAACTATTACTTAATTGCAGGTTACGTTTTCAATTTAGATCGTTACGAAATGATCAAATTCAAACCTGCAGTTTTAGCTAAAATGGTCGAAGGTTCACCGCTTCAGGTAGATGCTTCAGCAAACTTTATGTTCAACGACAAATTTGTTGTGGGAGTTTCTTATAGATGGAGCGCAGCGTTAAGCGCATTGGCAGGATTTCAAATCAACAAAAACATGTACATTGGATATGCTTATGACAGAGAAACAACGAAGTTAAATAATTACAATTCGGGTTCGCATGAAATCTTCCTGCGTTATGAGTTCTTAAATAATTACAGCCGAATTACATCACCAAGATTTTTCTAATTATGAAAATAAAGAAAATAGTATATACACTCTTTTTGTCCCTCTTTTTCTTTAACGGAATAGCACAAAAAGCAATTCTGGCCAAAGCCGAAAAAGAGTACAATGATTACGCTTACGCGGATGCCATTGCGATTTATGAAAAGCTTGCTGCCAAAGGGTATGAAGATGAAAAAATGTTTCAAAGGTTAGGAAACGCCTATTATTTTAATGCCGAACTGCCAAAAGCGGCCAATTGGTACGATAAGCTTTTTGCATTAAATGCACAGCAGGAACCAGAATATTTATACCGATATGCACAATCTCTTAAATCAATTGGAGATTATGCCAGGGCAGATAAAATGCTGGAAGCTTTTAACAAAAAAACAAACACAGACAGCAGAGGTGTTTTGTTCGAAAACAACAAAAATTATCTGGAACAGATTAAATTGAATTCCGGCCGATTTGAAGTTTCAAATACCAATGTAAATTCTGAAAGTTCAGATTTTGGAAGTACCTTTTTAAATAACAATTTAGTTTTTAGTTCAGCCAGAAAAATTGGTAAAACAGAAGGAAAAACATTTAAATGGACCAATAAATCTTTTACCAATTTATACATCGCTTCTATAAAAGCAGACGGAAATGTATATAATCCGGTTCTTTTAAATAAAGAAATCAATTCAAAATTTAACGAATCGACTCCGGTATTTACAAAAGACGGTAAAACAATGTATTTTACCCGAAACAACTATTTAGACGGAAGACGTGGAAAAGACGATAAAAACATCACATTATTAAAGTTATACAAAGCTACGCTGGTTAACGGAAATTGGGACAATATTACCGAACTTCCTTTTAACAGCGACAGATACAGTACAGCGCATCCCGCTTTGAGTTTAGATGAAAAGAAATTGTATTTCGCATCAGATATGCCCGGAACTTTAGGTCAGTCAGATTTGTACAGCGTAACAATTAATACAGATGGAACATTTGGGAAACCGCAAAATTTAGGTCCGTCAATTAATACCGAAGGAAGAGAAACTTTCCCTTTTATTTCGGGAGATAACGAATTGTATTTTGCAACTGATGGCCGTCCCGGACTTGGCGGACTTGATATCGTAGTTTCTAAAATTTTAGAAAACGGAACATTCGATCAGGTACAGAATATTGGTGAACCTGTAAATACAAAATTTGATGATTTTGCTTTTATCATAGACAGCCAGACACGCAAAGGATATTTTTCTTCTAACAAAAAAGGAGGAATTGGAAATGATGATATTTACAAATTCACAGAAACCAAAAAACTGGTTTGCGAAAGAACTTTAACAGGAACTATTTTCGACAGCAAAGCCAATGAAAAAATAGAAGGAGCAAAAGTTATTTTATTTGATGAAAATCATCAGCAGATTGAAGAAGTAACTACAGCACAAGACGGAACCTATTCTTTTAAAGTAAACTGCAACAATAAATATTTTGTTAGAGTTGAAAGAAAACAATATCCGCCAAAAGAAAGCAGTTTTGCGGTTACGACCAATATCGATAATAAGTTAGATTTTACTTTAGAAAAAGAAAAAATTGCCCCTGTCGAAATTCCGGAAATTAAAGCAATCAAAGTAGGAACAGATTTAGGTAAAACCCTGAATATTTCAATGATTTATTTTGATTTAGGAAAATGGAATATTACTGAAGCCGCAGCAGTAGAATTAGAAAAAATATTTGCCGTAATGCAGGAATATCCAAAAATGAAAATCGATATTCGTTCGCATACCGACAGTAGATCATCGGCAAAATCAAACTTGGTTTTATCAGATAAAAGAGCAAAATCTATTGTAGCGTGGCTGGTAAGTAAAGGAATCGATGCTAAACGTTTAAGAGGAAAAGGATATGGAGAAAGTCAATTATTAAACAAATGTAAAGACGGCGTGAAATGTTCTGAAGAAGAACATTTAAAAAACAGAAGAAGCGAATTTATGATTATTTCAATATAACGCAGTCCAATTTTTATTTTATAGTTTTAAGCGAAAAACCGGCAGAGTTAAATCTGTCGGTTTTTTTTATTTAGCAGTAACCATTCATATTTTATGTAAATTTGATTAGAAGGTTGCTTAAAAAATCTTACAGAGGTAAACTTCATAGTTTTGTATACAAATCAAATTTTAGGTTTTAACCCAAATATAAAAAGGATGAAAAAATACCTTTTCCCCGGATTTTGGCTGCTTTATATGCTCTTCTTTGCCATTCCATTTCCCATCATGATTTACTACGCTGTCAACAGCGAATTTGACATAGCAGAATTAAAAGATAAAAATCCCTGGCTCGCATTGAGTCTCGTTGCATTGTCTATTATTCTTTGGCTCATTGTTATAATCCGATTTTTTCAAAAATGGATATTGCATGTTTTTTTAGAAAGAAGAAATCTGGAAGACATAAAAAGAAACGGATTAATTCGCGAAGCTAAAATTGTAAGTGCCGTAAAAATATCTGGCTCAAAAGCCAGGCACAATACTTACGAACTCGAATTATTGTTCAAAAATTTAGCCGATACCGAGATTATTCACAAAACAGAAATTACAGATATAAAACCTCACGAACGTCGTTTTGAAACTGGAAAAAGGTTAAATCTAATATTGAACCGGGAACCCAAAAAACTTCCGGTTTTTGTACTAGCAAATTCAACAGCCGAAATCAATGGCATAAGTTTAATTTTAAGAGTTTTTGGCTGGTTATTCGTAGCAGCACTTGTTACAGGTTATTATTTCTATTCCTATCAGGATGAAAGCCACGGAATGGGCTGGAGGTTTATGAGTTTCGGGCATCCATTACTAGTATGTGCTTTAGTGCTTATTTTTTACAGATATTTATTAAAATTCATTTTAAGCAAACTCACCGGTAGAAATGAAGATTCTGTTTTAATAAAATTTAAAGGAATAAAAACCTGGGCAAAATTAATAAGCGTAAACCAAACCGGAACCTATATTAACGAACAGCCAATGATGCGTTTTGAACTTGAATATACAGATAACAAACATCAGGTTCATCGAAATAATTTAAAGAAAATAGTAGGGCTTCTGGAACTTGATATGACCAAAAAGGAACAAATAGAAATCTTTTATTTAGCAGAAAACCCAAATCAGATTGCCTTTGCAGACGATTTAAATAACATGAAATAGAATGAGAAAATCAATCATAATCATAATTTGTTTTCCTCTTTTTTTAGGATGCGAACAGATCTCTAAAAGTATAAATGAAACATTTAGTCCCAATGATTCAGTGGTAAGTAAACAAAGCAATTCTGATGTAAAAAACGAAGTTCAGGAAGTCGATGTTCAAAAAAATATAAATGATGCAGTTGACAGGCACAATGCAGCACAAAATCAGCTGGAAACGAAAACTATAGTTTTATTAAAAGATACAAATGAATTAAGTAAAGCCGAAGAAACTCTAAAGAAACTTCCTCAATATGCCGGAAAAGAAATCTTTGTTTATTCTACATTATACTTTTACAACGATGGAAGAATAAATGTTATGCTGCAGCATCCGGAAAATAAAAAATACGTTGATGCCTACGAGTATAAAAACGGCGTTTGGTCAGATCCTAAACCCGTTCAGTTATCTATACGAGACGAAGTACAAAAAAGGTTAGTTTCTCTTAATACAATTCGTTTTATAAATGCGGCCAAAGTATTTGAAATCTACAATAAAAAGGCAGAAGAAGTCGAAGGCGCAAGTCCGGCAGCAAACGTTTACATCTCAATATGGGACAATAAAATAAAATGGTATCCGTCATCAATAAACGGAAGCCGGGAAAGATATTCAATACAGTTTAATGACGATGGAAGCCTGAAAACTTTTACACAGGATTAATAATTTTTTTATCTAAAATTAATGCCTGCAGCGTTTATGAAATTTCCTTTGTAGTATAAAGATTATACGATAAAAAAAGCAACCTAAATTTCAGTAAAATTTTTTGTAAGTTTAGTTGTTGCCTCAATAGATAAAAGAAAATTATTCTTAACAATAATTATCAAATAAAAGAAAACTGTAATCCTTTTTTTGAGTTTTGATAATTTTTTATATTGTTTGAAATAATTATGAAAAATTAATTGAAAATTTTTGAAATTCTTTAGATTTGTACATAAAACAAGTCTTAAAGCGGAAGAATCTTCAATGAAGAATGAAAAGAGGGACATAGATTTATGGAGTCAAATAAAAAAAGGAGATGTTCAGGCTTATCATGAACTATATGATCGCTATATAAATATACTTTTTACGTTTGGAATGCAATACACTAATGACGAAACTTTAGTGCAGGACGCCATACATGATATTTTTGTTGATCTTCACCGTTACCGGACAACAATAGCTTCAGATGTTGTGGTGAAATCTTATCTTTTTAAATCACTTCGAAATGACATTTTCAAGAAACTAAAATCGCAGACCAAAATTGTACATCTCGATATTGTTTCAGAAGGAACTTATAAAACAGATTCAGCCGAAGATGAATTAATTGTCAGCGAAACTGCCTTAAATAAAAATGCCAGTTTAGCTTTGGCTTTATCTTCACTTACCCAAAAACAGCGTTACGCACTTCACCTTCGTTTTAGTGAAGATTTATCTTATGAGGAAATTTCTTCTACTTTAGAAATTAGCCTGGAATCAAGCAGAACCTTGATTTACAGGTCTTTAAAAGAACTTCGCGCTAAGCTTTAAAAAAACTTTAAAAAAACATTAATTTTCTTGTCTATGTTTTTGTCTTTTGATTCTTATAGTACTATAGAGAATCTAAAAGAAAAATATTTTGTACCCAAATTTCAAAATTTTACCAGAAAAAGATAAAACGAATCTAAAAGCAAGAATCGCAGAAAGCATTGCATTAGAAAAACAGCAGGCCAGAAGAAAAAGGCTTCGTACAATTTCCTGGAGTGCTGCGGCAGTACTTTGTATAGGCTTGGGAGTTATGGTTGTTCTAAAACAAGAACAAAAAGTAGTAAGCCCAATCGAAAAATTTGCAAAAAGCAATGAAAAAGAGACTTTTTTCGAAAAAAGCGGGCAAGTTCAATTGGTATTATCCAATCAGGAAGCTGTTAATGTCAGCGACAGCACAACGATTGCTTACAACGCATCTGGAAATAAAATTAACGTAAACAGTAAACAAATAGAGCAGAAAAAAACTCTTGAAACACAATACAACACAGTTTTAGTTCCTTACGGAAAAAGAGCACAGTTGAGTCTGGCAGATGGAACTCAGGTTTGGCTGAATTCAGGATCAAAGCTGATTTATCCAACAGCTTTTAGCAGCACATCGAGAGAAGTATATTTAGAAGGAGAAGGCATTTTTGACGTAGCGCATAATGAAGCAAAACCTTTTTATGTAAAAGCAGCAAACCATTACAGCGTGCGTGTATTAGGAACCTTGTTTAATGTAAGCTGTTATACCAAAGATGCCAAAGTTTCGACAGCATTGTTAAGAGGAAAAGTGCAGGTTTCTTATGCTAAAAAAGGTCTTTTTAGTGCAGATACGCTTCAAACCATTCTAAAACCGGGAATGATTGCCGCTCTGGATAAAAAACGTGAAACTATTAAAACCACAACACAAAATGTTGAGTCTTTGTTTTCATGGAGAAAAGGATATTACGAATTCTCTCAGGAAAAACTTCCGTTGGTTTTAGACAAATTAACGCGCTATTACAATGTTGATTTTGTAATGAATAAAAAAGCAAGTCCCACAGAAACTTATTCGGGAGCTTTTAAACTTAATGATGATTTAGAAAAAGTGGTAAAAACATTAGAAGCCACTACAGGTCTCGAATTCGTTTACGATGCCGAAACTAGAAAAATAACTATTAACTAAGTATAAACGACTAAAAATTAGAAATGCCTATGATATAAAATAAAATTTGAAAATAAAGTAATCTAACCAGACCAAAAAAAAACCAAAAGATGCTCGAACATCTCTTGGCTTATGTAAAATTTTAATTGCGTCTGCAATTATTGAAATAACTAAAACAAAATTATGAATAAAAATCATGATATAGGCCTGCTATTGCCTAAAAAAATCATCAACCTTACTTTTATTTTAATTATGAGAGTATTCATTTTAGTTCTGTATTTAGGATTAACCAGTATTTACGCTAATAGTGCCAAAGCACAAAATGAAATCTCAGTAAAGGTTCAGGGAGCTTCTTTGCAAACTCTTTTTACAACCATTCAGCAGAAAAGCGATTACGTGTTTTTTTACAACGATGATTTATTGTCTTCTGCAAAAAAAGTAAGTTTAAACCAATACGCTACCGTTCCTGAAATCTTAAACACTGCTTTGTCAAATACAGGATTAACCTATACTATTATTGACAAACAAATTGTGATCAAAAAAAGTAAAAAGGTAAAACAAGAACAACAACAGGAATTTGAAGTAACAGGAATTGTTACAGATAAAAGCGGTAATCCTTTAGTAGGAGTAAATGTTTTAATAAAAGGAAAACAATCCTGGGATATTACACGTGAAAAAGGAGATTACAGAATTGCAGTTACAGCTTCAGACTCACTTCGATTTGAATATTTAGGCTACAAAACTAAAACAGTTGGCGTAAATAATAAAAGAGTAATTAATGTTATCCTGACACCAGATGTTATGGAACTTACAGGCGTGGCAATTGCAGCTTCAAATGGGTATACCGATATTCCTAAAGAAAGAATAACCGGAGCTTTTGAAGTTATTGGGGCCAAAGAACTAGCCGAAGTTCCAACAGTTGACATTCAGTCAAGACTTGAGGGTAAAATGGCCGGAGTAAACGTAGATCCAAGAACAGGTTCAATAACCATAAGAGGAACAAACAGCTACAGCGGTGTAGGATCGCCTTTAATTGTAATTGATGGTTTTCCGCAGTCTGAAAACGATTTTAAATTTAGTAAAAGAGGCGTTTCTGGTTCTTCGATTTTAAGTTACCTTAATCCTGATGATATTGAAAGTATTACCGTTTTAAAAGATGCTGCAGCAAGTTCTATCTGGGGTTCACGCGCTGCCAACGGAGTAGTGGTTGTAGTGACAAAAAAAGGTAAAAAAGCAGAACCAACAATCAGTTTCAGCACCACAACTACAATTGGCGAGAAAATGGATTTAGGAAAACTGCGCGTAATGAACACCGCTCAATATGTTGACTACGAAAAAGATTTAGTTGCCGGCGGATTTGTGTCAGATGATATCAGCAACTGGCAGGCTAAAAATCCCAGTGCAGCTCAGGAAATCATGTTCAGACAAAACAGAGGCGAAATTTCTATTGCAGAAAGAGATCAGTTATTAAACCAATTATCTCAAAATGACAATCTGGGGCAGATCAATAAATATTTGTTAAGAAATTCTGCTACAACACAATACGATTTATCGGTAAGCGGCGGAAGCGATAAAAGCACATATTACTTGTCTTTAGGATATAATAAAGATCAGGCAGCAATGAGAGGAAATGAATCTCAGTCGTATAATATTACGTTGAACAATTCTTTTCAGCTAAAAAGCTTTTTAAAATTAAATACAGGATTTAATTACGTTTCATCAAACTATCAGGTAAATAATACAGCAAACGAAGCCTTATCAAACGTATCCAGTTTTGCGCTTCGTCCGTATGATATGATTGCAGATGCAAACGGAAAAGGTATTGACCGTTACATTATTTTTAGACCAGAAGTTGCAAAAGATTTTGAATCACAAGGATATCTGCCTTGGTCTTACAATTATTTAGACGAATTAAATTATTCTAATGTAATAACAAAAGGTTCCAACATTCGATTAAATGCCAGCTTAACCGCAACCGTTACCAATTGGTTAAATTTTGAAGCATCAGGAATGTACACTTCAATCGCAAATAAAACCAAATCTTTAAGCGAACTGGACAGTTATTATGCAAGAAACATGATTAACGAAGCCACATCTGTAGATACAGCAGGGAAATTAGTATACGGTGTTCCGGTTGGTTCATATTTGTACAATACAATATCAGATAATAATTCGCAGAGTATGCGTATTCAAATGAATATCAATAAAAATTTCAATGACAATAACAGTCTGCACTTTTTAGCCGGTTCAGAAATTAGAGAAGAACGCAGAGAAGGTTCAAGCCAGAGATTTTACGGATATAATATGGATACCAATTCAGGGCAGTCAGTAAATCCAACTGTTTATTATACTACAGTTTATGGATGGCAGAATATAATTGGAACTTCTGACAACAGCATCAGTAAATACAGAGACCGTTATTTATCGTATTACGGATTAGGTTCTTATGATTTTAAAAACAGATACCATTTATCTTCAAGTATTCGTTTTGACGATTATAACTTACTAGGAGCTTCAAGAAAAAACAGAGCTCTTCCATTATGGTCTGTTGGTACGAAATGGGATGTAAACAAAGAATTTTTCTTAAGAAATGTAAGCTGGTTAAACGACTTGGCATTCAGAATTACTTATGGTAAAGCAGGAAGTGCGCCCGGAGGCGGTTTCGGAAGCCAGAGTGCTGTTATTGGTGTAGGATCAGTTGATTACAACACACAATTGCCAACAGCTTATATTTCAGTTCCGGAAAATCCTCAGATTAAATGGGAAACAACATCAACCTTAAACTTTGGTTTAGATTACGCTGTTTTTAATAATCGCTTACGCGGAAATGCCGATTTGTATTATAAAAAGTCAAAAGATATTTTAACCAATCTGCCTTTTAACCCAACAACAGGATGGGGATATCTAAACTACAATACGGGAACACTAGAAGGGCACGGAGTCGATTTAAATATTGCCGGAACTATTATAAATACCGCTTTTAAATGGAACAGCAGTTTTAATATTTCATACAATACAAACGAAGTTACAGATTCCCGTTTTACAGCTACAACTACAAATCAATATTTATCTGGTGTTACTACATTAGGTAAACCTATTGGATATCTGTATGCTTATAAGTGGGCAGGATTAGATGCAAATGGTCAGTCTACGGTTTATAAAAAAGACGGTACGATTGTCGACTCAAATCAAGGAATTGCAACGATTGATAAAGATGATTTAAAATACATGGGAACTACATTTGCTCCCTATTTTGGAGGGTTTATGAACGACTTCTCATATAAAAATTTCAGACTTGGAGTGCAGATTACCTATTATGCAGGCCACGTATTTAGAAATACAGTATTGCAGAATTATCCTTCTTACACAGGAGTACAATATGGCGCTGTAGCGAAGGACGAACTTATTGCCAGCCGATGGAGACAAGCCGGAGACGAAGCGACTACAAATGTTCCTGGTTTAGCTAACATTAGTTACAACAGTTTGAATCGTTATCAAAATGCAGACATCAACGTACTGCCGGCGGATAACGTAAGATTACAGCAGGTTTCATTAAGCTATAATGTGCCAAGTCAATGGTTAGAAAAAACTTTTATAAGATCATTGAGTTTCAATTTAGCGGCGAGAAATTTAGGATTATTGTGGGTTAAGAATGACTTAGGCATCGATCCGCAATACTTATCAAATGGAAATTATAATACACTTGCACCGCAGCGTAATTATACTTTACAGTTTAATTGTAGTTTTTAATTTTAAAAAACAGATTTTATGAAATTTCTAAAATTCACACTATATATTTTCCTGCCGGTACTTTTATTAAACTCTTGTAGAGATTATGTTGAAGTAGAACCGGTTGGAAACAACAGAATCTTAAAATATACTTCTGACTACAGAGGTTTGGCTAACAATTACACCGATATGACGGCTTCTGGAGGAATTTATCTTTTGGCTAATGCCGATGCCGAATTTCCAACAGCCTATCAAAACGGAGTTAGCACAATTTATAGTAACAGTTATACCTGGCAGGACAAAATATACGATCCTTCACAAGGCGATTCAGACTGGATTGGTTTGTATAAAGCAGTGTATTACAGCAACGTAATTCTAAATGGAGTTATGGGAAGCGAAAAAGGAACAGATGCAGAAAAAAAGGAAATTTATGCCGAAGCCTTTGTACACAGAGCTTTCGCTTACCTGCAATTGGTAAATACTTACGGACCGCAGTTTAATCCTGCTTCTGCCAATTCAGAAAAAGCTGTTCCGTTATTATTAAAACCAGAATTGTTTTCTTCTCTGGAAAGAAGTACAGTAGGGCAGGTGTACGACCAGATTATTTCAGATTTAAAAGATGCATTAGTCAATGATATCCAAGACACACCTCAGTTTAATGTACTGCCTTCAAAAATAGCAGTTTATGCATTGCTGGCCAGAACTTATTTATATATGGGATCTTATGAGTTGAGTTTAGAAAATGCAGAAAAAGCACTTGCAATGCAAAACGGTTTAATTGACCTAAACAGTTTTGCAACAGGATTTAGCTATCCCGTTCTAATTCAGAATCCAGAAGTTATATTCTCAAAAACATTATTAAACGGTTATGTTGGTATTCCTTTGGCAAATGATTTATTAAGCAGTTTCGAAACCAGCGATTTACGTTACAATTATTATACAATGGCAGGAACAAATTTCTTTCCAACTTATACCGGAAGAGGTTTTGGAATACCAAGATACAGCCAGACAACAGGAATCAACGTTGGAGTATCAGTTCCTGAAATGTATTTAATTGCTGCCGAATGTTATGCCAGATTAGGACAGACCCAAAAAGCAGTAGACAATTTAAATATCGTAAGAGCCAAAAGATATAAATCAGGAGAAGCCTATCAGGTTTCGGCTTCAACAAGCAAAGAAGCATTGGATTTAGCTTTAGTAGAAAGACAAAAAGAATTTATAGGAAGAGGATTCCGCTGGTTCGATCAAAAAAGATTAAATCTTGATCCTGCTTATCAAAAAACATATACCCGGGTTTTTAAAGGACAAACCTATACTTTGGCGCCAAACAGCGATGGATATGTATTTCCAATCAATCAAAATTACATCGATTTAAACCCTGAATTAGGGAAATAAAAAACACTGCAATGTTAAAAAAAATAATAAATATCAAATTAATGGTATTGGTATTTTGTGCCTTTACCTTACAAGTTACATGTCAGGAAACAAAGCTGAGATTAACCGGAATGGCAGATATTCCCATTCCGGGCGCAGTTTTAAACATGACCTATGATGCTAAAGGCGGACCACTCGAAAACATAAAAGAAATTAACGGTTATGCCTATGTTTTTAATGATTACAGATGGGAAATCGAAGATCTTAAAATGAAAAAAAATGGAGCTGTTTACAGCGCCGATTTTACAGTTCCAAAAAATTGTGCTTTTATGGCCTTCAAATTTTATGGCAATACAGAAAACGGTATTATTACTGATACTGGTCAAGATAACGGATATCTTTTGGTAGTTTTTAAAGAGCCAAAAGTAAAAATGCCGGGAGCAGATTTGGCTTGGGCAACCTTTAGAAACAAAGATTTTAACGGTCAGTTTGGGGGTTACTTCAAAGATTTTACAATCAACGGAGATGCTACGGAATATTGGTTAAAGAAAGAAGTAGCAGATAATGGAAACAGGTTTCCTGAATTTTTTGATACCTATTTTAAAGTTTTGAAAGTACAAAAACCGGAGAAATTCCAAGAATTAGGAAGTCGTTTTCTGGGAGATTTTACCAAAAATATAAAAGGAATGCCGGAAGAAGTTTATCTTAAAGTTCACAACATTTATTTGTATGAATTAAAAGATAAAGCAAAAGCAGATTCTATTGAAAACGTAATTGTAAAACAATTTCCAAAAGGTGCTTTTTTAAGATTCAAAGCGTATCAAAAAATTATGCCGATTTCAGATGCCGCAGAAAGAAACAAAGTTATCGCTCAGTTTTTAACCGATTTTCCATACACTACAGATGTACCGGATTCTCAAAAATATTTCTATGATAACGTTGTAAAAATGCAGTTTGGATATTACTTTGACACGAAAGATTATAAAAGTGTTTTAGCCTTAATTCCAAACATGAATTTTGCAAACCTAAACGACGCTTATCATCAAAATATTTCAAAAGCCTTGTACCTAAAAGTGGTAGATCCTGCCGTTATCGAAACAATGGCAGTGCCAATGATTAAACTCATGCAGGAAAAAGTAAATGATTTATCCTATATGCAGGGTATTTACTGGTCACCAAATCAGGCGACAGAAAATGCAAAAACACAGTTGAATAACGAATTGGTCATTCAGATTCGTATGTATGATATGCTGAAAAAATACAAAGAAGTTTTAGAAACTTTTGAATTACTTCCGTTTCAAAAACGCTGCGAAAAAGCCAGTATCAACGATATTCACGTAAGAGCTTTAGAAGCTTTAAATAAACCAATTATCGACGTTCTAAAAAATGCGGCAAGAGCCAATACTTTATCAGAAGGATTAACCGCAAAACTAAAAGAAGCCTTTTTAAAAGAAGGAAAAAAAGAAGCTGATTTTTCGGCTTATTTAGAGCAGTTGAAAAAAGAAAACAACTCTGAAGAAAAAATCACTTTAATGAATCCGGTTCCTGCGCCTGCAATTAAAGTTCAGAGTGCCGATGGAAAAACAAAAGATTTAGCATTAAACAACGGAAAAATTATAGTAATTGACTTTTGGGCAACCTGGTGCGGTCCTTGTAAAAAAGCATTTCCGGCGATGCAGCAATTGGTAAACAATTTTAAAGAAGACAAACAAGTCGAGATTTATTTTATAAGTACTCAGGAAACTAAAGAAGGATATAAAAAAGAAGCTTTGGCTTACTTGAAAGAAAAAGGTTTAAAGCTTGACACCTATTTTGATTTAATTAAAAAAGGAGGCGGAACAAACAATGCTTCATTTTCAAATTATGCAGCGATTTTTAAATCAAGCGGGATTCCTAGAAAAGTAGTAATCAAGAACGGGCAGATCAGATTTACATCCGAAGGATATTCAGGAAATCCAGGTCAGCTTGTAGACGAACTTACCAACGTTATCAATACTTTAAAGAACGAATAATTTCTTTTTGAAAAACCAAAAAATATGAAAAAAGTATTTTTACTGTGTACACTTGCTTTGAGTGTACACAGTTTATCTGCACAGAAAAAAACAGTTGATGAATCAGCTTACCAAACCTGGAAAAGAATTAACAATAAATCTTTGTCATATAATGGTAAATGGATGTCATACAGTACCGTATTTCAGGATGAAGAAAAAGAAAACAAAAAACAAATCATTATTCAGGAAGCTCCAAAAGGAAAACGTCTGGTACTTGAAAATATCAGTGATTTAAAATTCATCGGAAAAAAAGACTGGATTCAGTACAGCGTAAACGACAGCACCATTTTGCAAAACCTAAAGACAGGCGTAAAAAAACTTTGGAAAAGCAAACATTACACCAATGCTCTTGAAGGAACAGATTTTCTATATTATACAAGACCGGAATCTCCAAAGGGAGAATTTTTCCTGCAGCGTTTAGTTTGTTACAATTTAGAAAGCAATGACAGTGTGTTTGTAAATAACATAAAATCGTCACGTTTTTTAAAGAACAAATCAATTGTTTACGTTCAGGTAGAAAAAGATAAAGTATTGCTGAAACAAGGAATTCCGGGAGGAAAACAGCAGACAATTTACAGCGCAAAAGCTTCGGAATTTGGTGATTTCCAATTAAACGGAAATGAAAGCGGCGGTACTTTTACACTAAAAACCAACAGCAATGCTGATTTTAATATGGTGTATTATTTCAACTTAAACACCAATTCAGTAACTCCATTATTCAATTACGATGATGTGGTTTTAAATGATCCGGCGTATTCTATTTCAAAAACAGCTTTTGGAGTGGGCGAAAATGCCAATTATATTCAATTACAGCTTTTTGGAAACACACGTCCGGAGAATACTCAAATACCAAAATCAGGAGTTGAAATCTGGAGATCAAATCAGGGAGCTATGGAACGCAGACAAGAATTGTTACGCAGTTCTAAAACACTTCCCAGCGAACAAAAGTACCTGTATGATATCAAAAATAAAAAAGTCATTAAACTGGCTTCAAAAGGAGAATTTGATCAGGTTGCTATACCGGAATCCGGTAATTTTAAAGGCGCTTTTGGATTAGATAAAAAACCGTATGCCGTAGAAGTGGACTGGACTTTTAACGAACGTAATGATATTTACTGGATTGATGCTGCAACAGGAAAATCAACTAAAGTATTGACAGGCGTTTTTGGAAGTCCGTCTTGGAATCCGCAGGGAAGTTTTGCCGTTATGTACGACGAAAAACAAAAAGTCTGGACCATTTTTGACCCTATTTCAATGCAGTTTAAAAATATTTGTTCGCAGATTCCTTACCCGGTTTCAGATGATAATGTAGATATGAAATCAGCCAATACAGCTTTTGGAATTGCTGGCTGGTTAAACAACGGAAATACAGTTGTAATTTACGATCAGTTTGATTTGTGGGCTATTGACCTTACCAATCAAAATAAAGCCTATTCAATAACGCAGGGTTATGGAAGAAAAAACAAAGTTGAGCTTAGATATGGAGAAGAAGGTTTTATTGGCGATTTAGACCAAAGAAAATCAATTTCGTTAATAGGATTTGATACAGAACATAAATCAAAAGGAATTTATAAATTAATCAATAACAGCTCTGTAGCAAAAATATTTGCAAACCCGGATTATAATGTAAGAGTTGATGCCGTTTCAGCAGATAACTCAAGTATTTTATTTTCAAAAGAAAGTTATACGATTTTCCCGGATTTATGGTGGGGAACTGCAGCTTTTGGTTCACAGCAAAAAATTACCGATGTTAATCCGCAGCAAAAAGAATATGCCTGGGGAACTTCAAAATTATTGACTTGGAAAAGCTTTAACGGAAAAGAAAATCAAGGAAATCTGTATCTGCCTGATAATTATGACAGCAAAAAAACATATCCGGTAATTGTTCATTTTTACGAAAAACATACCGAAGAATTTAATGCCTTTCAATTACCTGAGGTCAGCACTTCAAACATAAATATTCCAACTTATGTAAGCAGAGGATATATTGTATTTCAGCCGGATGTTCATTATACATACGGCGATCCCGGAAACAGTGTTTACAATGATGTAGTAAGCGGTGTAGAATATTTAATCTCAAAAGGCATTACCGAAAAAGGTAAAATTGGTATTCAGGGACACAGTTTTGGCGGTTACGAAACCTCGTTTCTAACTACAAAAACAGATCTTTTCAGCTGCGCTATTGTAGGTTCCGGAGTAAGTAATTTTACGTCTAATTATCCGGTTATGAGATCAAATGGTATTTCGACAATGTTTAAATACGAAGCTGATCAATACCGTATGGGAAGTTCTTTATATGATAACCTGGACGGATATATTAAAAATTCGCCTCTTTTCTCGGTTAAGAACATTAAAACGCCAATTCTTATTTTTCATAATGATAATGACAGGGCAGTGCCTTATCAGGAAGGACAGTCTTTATTTTTTGCACTTCGTCGTTTAGGAAAACCAGCTTTATTGGTTAACTATAAAAAAGAAGGACATACTTTAGAAGATGCCGCAAACAAAAAGGACTGGACACTCAAAATGCAGCAGTATTTTGATTATTACTTAAAAGGCGAAAACCGCCCGGACTGGATGTAATATAAGCCGATACATTTATACAACCCAAAGACTGTTATTTGGAGGTCTCTTATGAGACCTTCAAACTAACAGCAGAATTCCCTTATATCATTTTCAAAAATAGAATTCAGAAAAAATCAATCAAAAAACGAACAATAAATATCAACTAAATGAAAGCAAAAATATTTTTAGCGCATTTTATGATACTGGGTTTAACTCAGGTTTCAGCGCAGTTTAAAACCACAATTCCGCTGCGGAAAGAGGTAGTACACGGAACTTTAAATAATGGTATGCAGTATTTTATTCTGCATAACGAATGGCCAAAAGAAAGAGCCGATTTTTATTTTGTTCAGAATGTGGGGGCTATTTTAGAAGATGACAATCAAAACGGACTGGCTCATTTTCTGGAACACATGGCTTTTAACGGAACGGAACATTTTAAAGGAAAAGGCATTATCAATATGCTGGCAAAACACGGCGTTACCTTTGGCCGTGATATAAATGCTTATACAGCTCACGACGAAACGGTTTATAATCTAAGCAATGTTCCGGTTAAGAATCCGGTTTTATTAGATTCCTGTTTATATGTTTTACACGATTGGTCTGGTTTTTTATCCTTAAAAGATGCCGAAATTGATGCCGAAAGAGGTGTAATCCATGAAGAATGGCGCACGAGAAGAAATGCCGATTTAAGAATTGGTTCGCAATTAGAACCGGTACTTTACAACGGTTCAAAATATGGAAAAAGAGATGTTTTGGGCGATATGGATTTGATTGATAATTTCAAATACAAACAACTAAGAGATTATTATAAAAAATGGTATTTGCCAACTCATCAGGCAGTAATTGTTGTAGGAGATATTGATCCTGCAAAAATAGAACAGCAGGTGAAAAAAATAATGGGTTCAATTCCTATGCCTTCAAATCCGGCAGAGCGTACTTATGAATCCATTCCTGATAATGACAAGCTACTGTATAAATTGGCAGTTGACAAAGAAGCCCAGAAAACGTCAATTACATTTAACTTTAAAAAGAATAAACCGCTTGTTCAGGATTTAACCGAATTTGGAAACAGCATTGCAGAACAATTGGCTTTGCAAATGATGAACAATCGTTTCAGAGAATATACGATAAATAACGAAACCGCTTTATTATCAGCAGGCGTAAGTCATTCGAGTTTAACCCGTTTGTCTTCTTTATTTACTTTGACCGTTAATCCTAAAAACGGAAGATTGCTCGAAGCTTTCCAGCAGGCTTATACAGAATATGAAAGAGCAATTCAAAATGGATTTACAAAAGAAGAACTCGATCGTGTAAAAGAAAATATGCGTACCGGTTACGAAAACCAATTAAAGAACAAAGATAAAATTAGTAATGAAAACTGGGCTTCGCAATTGCAAAATTACTTTTTAGAAGCTTCGCCCGTAATGAGTTTAGAAGATGAAGTTGAATTTGTAAAATCGACTTTGGATAAATTAGATATCAATCAGGTTAATAAACAGTTTCGTACGCTTCCAACAGAGAAAAATCAAATTTTAACGGTTTCAGGACCGGAAAAGGAAAATGTAACGTATCCATCAGAAACAGAGTATACAACAGTAATTAAAAAAGTAAAAGAGCAAAAACTAGAACCTTATGCAGAAACCATTGCTAATGCAGATTTAGTTACAGATAAACTGACGGTAAAACCAATTGCTAAAAAGTTTGAAGTTAAGGGAATTGCAGGCGCAAAAGGATATGTTTTAGAAAATGGAGCCAAAATTATTATCTATCCAACAAGTTTAGCGCAGGATCAAATTCTGTTTTCGGCTTTCAGTCAGGGCGGGGTTTCGGTATTGCCGGAGAAAGATTTGCCATCTTCACAAATTGCAACGGTTTTAGCCAAAAATTCAGGATTGGGAGATTTTAAAGTAACTGATCTTCAAAAACAGCTTTCAGGAAAAACAGTTAAAGTGAGTCCGTTTATTGGAGAACATTACGAAGGCTTCAGCGGAAGCGCAGTAAAAAAAGATTTAGAAACACTTTTAGAACTGACTTATTTATATTTTAAAAACCCAAGATTTGAAACTCAGGCCTATAAGCGTATCATTGATTATTACAACAATGCGCTTGAAAATGTAAATGAAAACAACAGTAAAATATTTGGCGATACCATTGCTTTATTAGATACCAATCACAGCAAAAGAACTTTTCTTTTAAGCAAAGAAAACCTAAACCAGCTGAAGTTTGATGATGCTTCTAGAATCTATAAAGAACGCATTTCGAATGCCTCAGATTTTACGTTTGTTTTTGTTGGAAATATTGCTGAAAATGACTTGGAAACCATCAACAAATATTTAGGAAATCTGGCAGGAAATTCAATGCAGGAAAAATTTACAGATCATAAAATTGGAACTGGAAAAGGATTTGCCAAAGAAAAACTGGTAAGAGAAATGAGCGTTCCAAAAACCAGTATTTATGTGCATTTGGAAAACAGAAACGCGGCATTTTCAGAGAAAAACCAAATTATGGCGTATATGCTTTCGCAGTTGTTAGACAAACGTTATTTAGATAAAATCAGAGAAGATGAGGGCGGAAGTTACGGCGTACAAACGCAGAGTTCATTATCTAAAAATCCATCTGCGGTTTTTTCTCTTCGTGTAAGCTTTGACTGTAATCCTGAGAAAGACAGCAAACTGCTTCAAATTGTATACGAAGAATTGGAAACGATTGTAAAAAATGATGTTTCGGCAAAAGATTTATCAGATATAAAAGAAGATTTAATAAAAAGCAATCAGCAGAATATCAAATCAAACTCATACTGGATGAACACGATTGTCGATCAGTTAAAAATGGGAGATAAGTTTGTAAGCAGTAACGAATATGAAAAACTAATTAAAAGTATTTCTGTAAAAGACATTAAAAAATATGCAGGCGAAGTATTGCCAAATGCTGATAAAGTAGAAGTTGTAATGCAGCCAAAAACAAACGAAAGTGCTTTAAAATAGCATTTAGATTGCTCAAGAACGGCAATTCTTTACTTTAATTTTAATAGTCTCTGGAAAGAAAAAAACTTTGTTTCTTTTAAATTTGAATTAGTTATAAAATTTGTAGACTAGAAAGAGCTGTTTTGCCGGACAGCTCTTTTATTTTTAATACGGCCAGAGAACGTGTAAAGGTTTATTCATCCAGGAAAATTTTATAATAGTAAACGAAAATGGAGACCGGTTTATTAAAACATCATAAGCTCTCTTTTCTACCATAAGTTCCCATTTGTCCGGCTGTTCAATAAGAATCCCGTCCCGCACAAACCAATTTCCTCTAAATCCATCTACAGAGCAGTCGCCAATAGCAGACCAGTATTGAATTACGGACTGCATCATACCGTTTATTAAATTTTTTTCGCTGTCTGTGATTTCAATTTCATCACAGACTTTATCAATTACAGAAAGTCCGCATAAGACCTTAGGAAGCGGTAAATATACTTCGTCTGTATTAGGCAGTCCCGTAACAATGTATTGTAAAAACTTTACGGCCTTTTTTTGATTTTCTACACTTGTAAATTGGTTATCTACAGTAAGATGTAGTCTTTCAAAAAGCATTGGGATATAATTATTTATAATTACAACTCCAGCATTCCGTACCGTAATATCATTTTTGGTTGGAGTCTTCATTTTTAGAACTTCCATTTTTGTGGTTTAAATTTTAGTTAATTTCAGCGGATATAAAATTATAAATCTTTTCGTAATAAAACACAAGTATTTATACCTAAAATAAGTAAAAGGCTTATAATTAATTAAAAAAATGCCTAAAAACAGAAAAGTACTTGAATATTTGATAAATCTAAACGTTATAAAACGTGTAAGGAATTTGTATCTTAGTAAAATACTTGTCTGAATCATGCGGCAAGCAGCTGCCTAAATATTTAAAAAGAAAAAAAATGCCTTGGAATCCAGAAATATACAATACCTTTAAAGATATTCGATATAAACCGTTTTATGATTTGGCGGAATTAATAAAGCCGGTCAAGAACATTAAAGCCATTGATTTAGGATGCGGTACAGGAGAGCAAACCGCAATTTTGGCAGATAAATTTAAAGAAGTTGATTTTCTGGGAGTTGATTCTTCTGCTGAAATGCTGGAGAAATCAAAATTGTTAGAAAAGAAAAACCTTCATTTTAAAAAAGCAACTACTGAAGAAACCATAGAGACATCCGAAAAATGGGATTTAATTTTTAGTAATGCTGCTTTGCAATGGTCAAATGAGCATGAAATTTTGTTTCCTAAACTGATAAACTTACTTCATTCAAAAGGACAATTTGCGGTACAAATGCCGGTTCAGCCAGAAAATAAACTCAACAAAATTTTAATTGAATTAGTAAATGAAGAACCTTTTAAAACGTTTCTAAAAGGATTTAAAAGAGATTCTCCGGTTTTGAGTATTGATGAATATGCACAACTACTTTTTGACAGCGGTCTTGAAGATATTCAAATTCTGCAGAAAGTATATCCAATTATTGCAGACGATCACAATACGTTGTACAATTTCATTTCAGGTTCAGCTTTAATTCCCTATATGGAAAGACTTGAAGGTGAACAGAAAGAACTTTTTGTAAAAACTTACAAAGAAAGAATTGCTGAAAGTTTTCCTAGACTTCCGGCGATTTATTCTTTTAAAAGACTTTTACTTTACGGAATAAAAATATAAATTTTCTAAACTCATTACAATATGAAAGCATTAGTAATTGGAGCGACAGGCTCAACAGGGAAATTTTTGACAGAACAGCTTCTTAATGATAACAATTATAGTTCGGTTGTAACTTTTGTTAGAAAACCTTCCGGAAAATCACATCCTAAATTAGCAGAACATATTGTGAATTTTGAGAATGTTGAACTTTTCAAAGATTTAATTACGGGCGATGTTTTGTTTTCCTGCCTCGGAACGACTTTGAAAGCAGCGGGTTCAAAAGAAAAGCAATGGAAAATAGATTTTGATATTCCAGCTGCATTTGCGGTCGAAGCAAGAAAAAACGAAGTAAAATCGTTTGTTTTGGTTTCTTCTTACGGCGCATCGGCTCAAAGCAATGTTTTTTATTCTAAGATGAAAGGTAAACTCGAAGATTATATAGCCAATCTTAATTTTGAACAATATGTCATTTTTAGACCCGGCCCTTTAGTGCGTGAAGATTCAGACCGATTAGGGGAAAAAATCGCGGTAAAAGTTATCAGAATACTCAACGGAATTGGACTTTTTAAGAAATTTAAACCCATTGAAACCTCTCTTTTGGCAGAAAAATTAGTAAAAGCGCCAAAAGTACTTTCTGCTGGAACTACGATAGTTGAGCTTGATGAAATTTTTAATTCTTAAAATTTGGCATTAAAACAGAAAATTGGACAGGATACAGCGCGTACTTTTTTTTAATAATTGAAAATGTTTTTTTATAAATTTGTTTATAAAGAGAAGAAAAAATAAAGTAACTTTTCTAAAAAATAGATATTAATTCTTGCTATGACTACAAATACAAACACTTTATTATCGTCAGATTTTTTAACAGATATAAAAACAAAAACCGCAGATTCTCATAAAAAATTAGAAAGCCTTTCAGTTTCTGCTTCTATTTTATCTCCGGATATGAAAATAGAAGATTACGCTCATTATTTAAGTCTAATGCACGATGTTCATAAAAATACAGAAGAAATTGTTTATCCAATACTTTCGGATATTATTCCAGATTTAGAACAAAGAAAAAAGAAACATCTTATCGAAGAAGATCTTTTATTTCTCAACCACAATAAAAAGGCTTCATCTGTAGTTTTTGATAGAACAGAGATGAGTGTGCCTTTTGCCTTAGGAGTATTATATGTTATTGAAGGTTCAAGTCTGGGCGGACGATTTATATTAAAAAATATTGTGAAAAACCCAACGCTTTCGAATGATCAGGGCGTATCGTATTTTAAAGGTTACGGAGATAAAACAGGCAGTTATTGGAAAAATTTCCTAAATATGCTTGCAGAGTATGAACAGAATAATAATTTCGCAAATAGTATTATAGAAGGAGCTGTATATGCTTTTGATAGTATTTACAATCATTTTGGGAGCATAGAAAAGAATGAAGTTTAAAGATATAGTCAATCGCGGCATAGTTACTTTAACCAACTGTGAGCACGAACCCATCCATATTCCGGGTAGTATTCAGCCTCACGGTTTTTTAATCGGGCTTAATTCTGATTGGAAAATAGATTTTTGTACAGAAAATATTTCCACATATATTGATGTACAGCATACTCAAGTTCTTGGAAAAGACTTTGCCAGTACTTTTGGTTTACGTTCACAGGAACAGATTTTAGAATATATTAATGAAGAAAAAATTCAGGATGTATTTCCTTTAGAAATTAATTTATTAGGGAAGTTATTTCAAGTCAGCATACATAAGAGTTTTGATATTTATGTTCTCGAAGCCGAACCCAAATTTCCGGACAGAGAAAAACTGGCAGATGTTTACACGCAGACGATTCAGTTTGTTACCCAAATGAACAACACTACTTCGCTTAAAGATTTATGTGCGCTCGTTGCTCAGGGAACGCGTGAAATAACAGGCTATGATCGTGTAATGATTTACAAATTTGATGAACAGTACAACGGTGAAGTAATTGCCGAAAACTGCCGTGAAGATCTGGAACCTTTTTTAGGACTTCATTATCCACATACCGATATTCCGGCTCAGGCCAGAGAATTATACATAAAAAATCAGCTAAGATTAATCGTTGATATTGATTATAAACCCGTTCCTATTTTTACAATTGATGATCATAAGGAAAATAAGAATCTGGATTTAAGTCTTTCGATATTAAGAAGTACATCGCCCATTCACGTAGAATATTTAAAAAATATGGGTGTTGGCGCAACACTTACCATTTCACTTATTCATAAGGGGCGTCTGTGGGGATTAATCGCTTGTCATCATTATTCTAAAAAGAATATTTCGCCTGAAATTAGATTAGCCGCCAAACTTCAGGGGCAGTTTATAACCTCTCAAATTGATATTAGACAATCTAATGATGAGAATGTAAGCGCTCAAAAAGCTTCGCTGGCTCTGGAGAAATTAACAGGTCTGGAATTACCGCTTTCAGATGAATCATTAGAAATCATTGTCAATACCCAGGAAATATTAAATTTATGTAACGCATCTGGTGTTTCTATTTCAATAAAGGACAAAATTTATAAAAGTGCTTTAACGCCTTCAGATGATTATATTAAAGCCTTAATAGAACATATCAATAAAGAAATATTTGATAAAACCTTTGTTACCAATAAGCTGAGTGATTATTTTCAGGAAATAGCAGAATGTTCAGATTTTGCCGGTATTTTGTATCATTCGCTAGATAGCGGCAGTCATATTATTTGGTACAGACCAGAAACAATTTCAGAAATTAATTGGGGAGGAGATCCTGAAAAAGCGATTGTAAAAGACAAAAATGGCCTGCATCCGCGAAATTCCTTTAATATCTGGAAACAAATTATTAAAAACCAAAGTAATATTTGGAAACAATACGAAATATACGCAGCAACCCGATATGCCCATGCGCTTCATAATCATTTAATGATGATAATGCTTAGCGAAGAAGAAGAAAAATATCGTACGCAGAGTGAAATATTAAAAGAAACAAATTCAGAACTTGAAAATATCAACTGGATTAGTACACACGATTTACAGGAACCGCTGCGTAAAATTCAAATGATTACTTCAAAAATGCTTACGGAACTCGATGTTATTCCTTTAGAATCAGTTCATAATTCATTGGTAAGAGTATCAAAATCAGCGGGCAGAATGAGAATTTTACTCGAAGATATTTTGAAATTTACCAGAATTAAGAATACAAGAGATGTCTTGCAAAAAGTCGATTTGAACGATATTCTAAAGACAACAAAATCTGAAATGAAAGAAAGCATTAAGGAAAATAATGCTGTTATTGAAAGTGAAAATCTTCCTGAAGTATATGCAGTAAGTTTTTTAATGAGACAGTTGTTTTCTAATATTATTCAGAATTCGTTAAAATATGCATCGGAAGAAAGATCATCGGTTATTAAAATAACGGCTTCTCAGGAACCCGAATTAATAGGTCATTTAAATAAAATCTATTGTCATTGGGTTAATTTTTCTGATAACGGAATTGGTTTTGAACAACAGTATGCCGAAACAATTTTTAAAGTTTTTTCTAGACTTCATAATCAGGATCAATACACCGGATCTGGAGTAGGTTTGGCTTTGTGTAAAAAAATCATGCAGACCGTTGGCGGGAATATTGAAGCTGTTGGAAAATTAGGAAAAGGCACCGATATAAAAATTTATTTTCCGTGCGATCCCGAAGAAACTCTTTTATAAAAGCTATATCCATTCACCCGAAGCATCATAATTATTAGGTAAATAAGTAAGGTATTGCACCATTCTTGGTGTTTCGCCTCTATTTGGCGTAGCACAATGGGGTAAAGTATTATTCCAGATTATAAAATCGCCCGCATTTCCTAATATAGGTTCTGCTTTTAGTGTATCAAGCACTTTATTTCTTGGATTTTCGTCAGGTTCCAGATTGTTAAGCCAGTCGTTTATTTTAGTGTGAAATCCAGGAACACAATGAAACGCACCATCATTTGGCCCGCAATCCGTGAGATAAAGCAGTCCCTGAAGTCCAAAAACGATAGGTTGTTTTAAACTCGTATCCCAGTGAAGGCCGCTTCCTAAAAAGATAAATTCCTCATTTTCAGGTGGGTTAAAACTCACTTTGTCAATGGTTTTGTATATTTCAGTTGAATTGTAAAGCTGTTCGTAAGCTTTTTTTATTCTGGGAGAAAATCGGTTTTTATTTAAAGTTTCATGATCAGAAAAATTCAGCATCAATCCTTTTTGGTCAGAATGTCTTTTGTACCATGTTTCTTTTAGGTCAGGTTTCATATCTAAATAATCCCAAATAGCCTGTTGAGTGGCTTCGCAATCCGTTTTTGAAATGGCGTTTTTTACCACAACATAACCGTTTTTATTCCAAAAATCTAGATCTTTTTCAGAAAGAATATTCCCCGCATCATCTTCAATTATTAATATTTCACTTTTTTGCCTGTTGGTAATCCAGATTTTAAAAGTTTCGAAATCAGGTTTCTCAAAGTATAAAAACTGCAAAGTATCTTCCATGCTTATACCTAATTGGTATAAAGTTTTAATTTCCAAATCCCAAGTTTTGTTTAAAGTGTCTGAATTAGAAATGTTTAAAGGATTAACCGCACGTTTCCATATTTTTTCTAGAATATTCCAAGGCATAGTATGAATATTTTTTCAAGTGAAATTAAAAAAACGAAATGACTTGAAGTACAGTAATTCTACGTGATTTTAGGGAATTGGATAAGCCTTACTGCTGAAAATTCTTTTAAATAAAAATAAAAAACTTAAAAATCTTATTATACTAAGCTTAGTGTGAAAGTTAAGAGTAAACCTAAAAGAGGCTTTATCTCAATTTATTTCTATAATTTTGCCTTTTCCCCATATAGAAATGAACAATTCAGAATTTCCAATACCCGCCAACGAACTAGAACGTTTAGCAGCCTTAAAACGTTACAATATACTAGACTCACTTCCAGACCATGCTTTTGATGATGCCACAAAATTAGTTTCGTATATCTGCGGCGTACCCATTGCTCATATTTCATTTATAGACGAAAGCAGACAATGGTTTAAATCGGAAGTTGGTATAGGTATATCAGAAGTACCGCGCGAAATCTCTTTTTGCCAGTATACAATCATGGAGTCTAAAATGGTTGAAATAAACGATACCTTTTTAAATGAAAGATTTAAAGATGATCCTAACGTTACCGGAGGTTTTAAAGTTAGGTTTTATGCAGGAATTCCGTTAACAACTCCAGATGGTTTTAATATAGGCACTTTATGTGCGATAGATCATGTTACGAAAGAACTAAATGAAAATCAACGAAATGCCCTTTCAATTATAGCGAAACACGTTGTCAATCAGCTGGAATTAGGAACAAAAAACATTGAACTTGATAAGCAGAAAAAGATTGCTGAAAGAGCGGTATTAGCAAAAGACAGCTTTTTGGCCAACATGAGCCACGAAATCAGAACGCCTTTAAATGCTATTATTGGATTTACAGATCTTTTGGCACAAACAAAACTAGATACGGTTCAACGCGATTATATAGAAAGTGTGCAAATAGCAGGAGAAAATCTGCTGTTGATTGTAAATGATATTCTGGATCTTTCTAAAATAGAGTCAGGTAATTTAACTATTGAATTGGAGCCTTTCAATTTAAAAAGTACTCTTAAACATGTTTACAATTTACTTAAAGTAAAGGTGTCTAAAGATGTAGAATTCAATCTTTTTCTGGATGCTGATATGCCTGAAATCGTAATTGGTGACCAAGGAAGATTAAATCAAATATTGGTTAATCTGGTAGGTAATGCACTTAAGTTTACGCAGGAAGGTGACGTGACAGTTTCTGTAAAAATGGTTGAAGAAACAGAGACACACTATGCTCTGAAATTCTCGGTTAAAGATACCGGAATTGGAATTCCGCCAAAAAAACTTAAAACTATTTTTGATCGTTTTACACAGGCAGAAGACAGTACAACCAGAAAATTTGGCGGTACAGGACTCGGTCTTAATATTGTAAAACAGTTGATAGAACTTCAAAACGCCGAGATTAATGTAAAAAGCCAGCAGGATAGAGGTTCGGAATTTTTCTTTGTAATTAATTATAGAAAATCTTTTCAAGCCGAAGAAACAAGTGAAGAATTGACGGTAGAAAGTCTGGGAAAACTTAAAATCTTGCTTTGTGAAGATAATGTTTTAAATCAAAAACTGGTAAAAAGCGTAATTCATAACTTTGGTTTTGAACTGGATGTAGCAGAAAACGGAGAAGAAGGAATCGAACTGTTGTCTAAAAATGATTATGATTTAGTTTTGATGGATCTTCAAATGCCGGTTAAAGATGGATATCAAACTACGGAATATATTAGAAATGAAATGAAATCTTCTATTCCAATTATAGCAATGACTGCTCACTCACTTATGGGAGAACAGGAACGCTGTTACAATGTTGGAATGGACGGCTATGTTCCTAAACCTTTTAAACAGCCAGCTCTTTTAGAGGTTATAAAAACGGTATTAAATCCAGATTTTAGGCTGACAAGAAAAAGAAGGGTGAATTTGTCTTTTATAGATGAAATGTCTAGCGGCGATCAAAACTTCAGGCAGGATATGATCAATCTTTTTATTGAAAAAATTCCGAATGAAGAAATACAGCTGGAGCAAGCTTTTAAAAACCAAGATTATGATACAGTAAAAAATCTGGCGCATAATATGAGATCGAGTTTAGACTTATTTATGCTTGAAGATTTAAGCAATTGTCTGGCAGTTATAGAACAGGAAGCCAGGCAAGAACAATTTACTGCCGAAAGTGCCGATCGAATTGAAATCTTCCATTGCGGTATAATTGAAGTAGTTAAATATTTAACGGAACTATGATAAAAGAGAAATATACTCTAGCTTTACGTTAATTTCTGATATTAGAAATAAAATTTGCTCCAAAGACAAATATTTAACCTATGAGAATAGTTTTAGCCGAAGATAATGATATCCTACGCAAGTCATTATCTTTTTTCTTAGAATCTAAAGGATACACTGTTGACCAGTTTTCTGACGGCAGAGATGCACTTGATGCAATAGAAAAAAGCAGTTACGATTTAATCCTTACAGATATAAATATGCCTGGTATAAGCGGAATGGAAATTACGCAGTATGTCAGACAAACTCTTCATTCTGATATTCCAATAATTATACTTACTTCTTCGGGTGTAGAACAAACTGAACTGGATTCTTTTGACATTGGTGCAAACGAATTTATAGCGAAACCTATAAGTCCGGCAGTACTTTTGGTGAGAATTAATAAATTACTAAAAACACGTGTTTAATGAAGTTTACATATTATTCTATTTTTCTGGTGCTTATTTCTTTTGCAGCAACCGCACAGGAAATTAATATAGACGAAACTCTGTCAACTGCAAAGCGCGAGGCAGAAAAGGAAAGTTATGATAAAGCATTATCGTTAATTGATCCTTTACTCAAAAAGTATCCTGAAAATGAAGATATAAAAACATTTGCAGGACGTATTTACAGCTGGAAAAAAGAATACAAAACAGCAATAGAAGTATTGTCTCCAATGACAGACAGGGTTAATCCCGCACCAGATGCGCTGCTGGCGATTACAAATGTGTATTATTGGACAGAACAGTTTGAGAAATGTATATCGTATTGCGATCGATATCTGGCAATAGATCCCAATAATATTGAGGTTTTAAAAATTAAAGTTACTTGTCTTGAAAAATTAGGAAGAGACAAAGAAGCTTTAGAAATCATTGATAAAACTGCGGTAACAGAAAACAGTACACAGGCATTTAAAGGAATACGAACACTTATTGGACATAAAACGAAAAATGCAGTATCGGTTTCTTATTTAAATGTTTCAACATCAAACCCGGGACAATCTCCATTGCATTATGGTTATGTAGAATATTCGCATAAATTCAGCAAATCGGCACTTGTGGGAAGAGCAAATGCTGGAAGTGTAAATAACGATACTCAAATGCTGTTTGAAGCAGATTATTATCAAACCTTTTCAAAAAAAGATTATTTATATGTAAATGCTGGAGTTTCAACCGGCGAAACGATATTTCCTGCAGCAAAAGCGGGAGTTGAATATTATTTTAGACCGCAAAAAAGATTCGATTATGCTTTGGGAGCCCGATTTATGCATTTTGAAACAGAAGATGTAACATTGCTTACAGGTCAGATTTCGTATAAAGCAGGAAGTAATTCAATCGCTTACAGACCTTACTACGATACAGGAAATGCTTTATTTTCTCATGTTTTAAGTTTTCAAAATACCAACGAAGAAAAAGAACGTATAGTGCGATTTGAACTGCAGTATGGAAACGTTCCGTATTTATATCTTTATAACAACTACACACAACCCCTAAAAGCATATAGAGTAGGGTTGCAATACCAACAGCGTATTGGCGATTCATTTTTTGTACGACCAATATTTCTTTATGAATATGAAGAATATGTGCCGGGAGAATATAGAAACAGGTTTAATGCACAAATAATTATTACTAAACGTTTTTAAGATGACAGATCTCTGGGAAATTTATAAAAGCGGTGTATGGGTCGAGCCTTTCTTAACGTTTTCAATCGGATTGTTTATTGTGGCATCATTATTTTTGTATTTGTTAATTATTAAAAGCCGAAACAGGAATATTAATAAAGAAAAGTACAAGGAAAAGTATGACGCCTTTATCGATAAACTAATGTTTGGGGTCGTTTTTGAAGAGGTTTCTTTTGAAACTGTTTCAAAAAATAATGACTATAGAGCAATGTCTGAAAATAGTTTCTTTAGAGAAGTTATAACGCAATCTATCATCAATCTTCATAAAAATTATGAAGGTGTTTATGCAAAAAAATTAGAGGAGTTTTACAAAGATTCCGGATTGATAAAAGATTCCATGAAAAAGCTGAAAAGCCTAAAATGGGATGTAAAATGCAAAGGAATTACTGAACTGGCCGAAATGAATGTTTATGAAGCTTTTGAAACCATAATTACATTCTCTAAAGCCCGCAAAAAAACGTTGCAGATTACCGCAATCAATGCCTGCATTAAACTAGCAGGAACAAGAGGAATTGTTCATCTTACAGAACATTCGAACCCAATTGATGAATGGACTCAGCTAAACATTATTCATGCTTTTAAAAAACACGATATAGGAGATACAAAAGGAATTGAACTTTTACTGGAATCTCAAAACACAACTGTTGTGGCACTTGGCTTAAAGCTTATTAAGGAATTAAAATTGACACAAAAAGTTCAGTATGTAGAACAATTGGCAGAAAGAGCTCCAAATACTTTAATAAAATACGAAGCCCAAAATGTGCTGCGTACATTAACAGTTTAATAACAGCTTAAAAATGAGTTTCTTTAACAACGAAATAACCGTTTTTACCCATATCTATTTAATCCTGATATTGGCATATGCGATATTGATTATGTCGTCATATTTAATATTAGCCTATCTTTCTGCAAAAGAATTAAGAGGATACCTTAAAAAAAATAGTTTTGTTGATTACGATGTACTGCTTACAAGCGAATTTGCACCCAAACTTTCACTTATTGCACCTGCATACAATGAAGGTTTTACTATTGAAGAAAATGTAAAATCTTTACTTTCTTTAAATTACAATCACTATCAGGTAATTGTGGTTAATGACGGAAGTAAGGATAATTCGATGGAAGTTTTGGTTAGAACGTACGATCTCGTTCTTACAGAACTTGAAATTCATCCTAAAATTGAAACAAAAAAAATCAGAGGTCTTTATACTTCAAGAAATACTGCTTTCAAAAAACTAATTGTAGTCGACAAAGAAAATGGAGGTAAAGCCGATGCCTTAAATGCAGGTCTTAATATTGCACAAAATCCGTATGTAGTTTGTATAGATGTTGATTGTATACTCGACAAAGATTCACTTCTTAAATTAGCAAAACCTTTTCTTGAATCGAGTGGAAAACGTGTTATTGCAACTGGAGGTGTTGTGAGAATCGCAAACCAGTGTATTATTAAAAACGGACGCTTGGTTGAAGTGAATGTTCCGGATGTTATACTGCCTAGAATACAGGTTTTAGAATACTTAAGAGCTTTTCTTTTAGGAAGAATGGCTTGGGGAAGACTTGACGGGTTATTGCTTATAAGCGGTGCTTTTGGTGCATTTGATAAAGAAATAGCTTTACTGGCCGGTGGTTACAGTACCAAAACAGTAGGTGAGGACATGGAACTTGTGGTAAGAATGCGACGTTATATGCTCGAAAACAAACTGCCGTATGCGGTGCGATACATCCCGGATCCGCTTTGCTGGACCGAGGCGCCGGAAGATTTTAATATTTTCAAAAAACAACGCAGCCGATGGATGAGAGGAACAATTGAAACATTATCGCTGCATAAAAAAATGTTCTTAAATCCTAAATACAAATTGTTAGGAATGCTGAGTATTCCGTATTGGACTTTATTTGAATTTTTGGCTCCTGCAATTGAGTTTATAGGTCTTGTAATTACCATTGTGTTTTTAATATTTGGATTACTCAACTGGCATTTTTTTCTTTTATTATTGCTTTTTGTCTACACATTTGCTGTTTTCTTTTCGGTTATTGCTTTATTCAGCGAAGAGAGAACGTATCATAAATATCCCAAACAAGCCGATTTCTTCAAGCTTTTGTTAGCTGCTTTTATTGAACCATTCTATTTTCATCCATTAACGGTTTATGCGGCTTTAATAGGTTATAAAGAAAAAATTATGGGAACTAAAGGCTGGGGCGAAATGACCAGAAAAGGCTTTACAAAAAAGGAATAATGTATTTCATAAAGCATTCTGATTTAAAAAAAATGGTATTTTTCACTACGCTTTAATTGTAAGTAAAATATTCTAAATAGTTTTCTATATTTGAAACGTTATTTCTATAGAAATTTATTTGAAGTTTCACTTAATTCAATCTTATTTATGAAGATATTTTTTTTAAAGACACTATTGTTTTTAATGTTCTTAACCCTTTTTTCCTGTGAAACTAAGAAACAAAAAGCAGAACCTAAAGCTTATAAAGCGGGAGTAATTTTGTCTTTTGATGATGCTTATGTAGATGAATGGGCGGAAGCCGATGCTGCTTTGAAAAAATACGGATGGAAAGCAACCTTTAATGTATGCCGTATAGATTCTATTGGCGAGCCGGAAATAAAAAAACTTCTTCAAATGCAAAAAGAAGGGCATGAAATAGCCGGACATGGTTATCACCATTATAATGCTTTGAAATTTGTACAGCAAAACGGAATCGACGCTTACATGAAACAGGAAATAGATCCTATGATTGTTTCCATGAAAAAGAAATCTTTTAAAGTTACTTCATTTGCTTACCCTTACGGCGAAAGATCGGATGAATTGGATAAAGCATTATCAAAGAAATTTAAAATAATAAGAGGTAGGGCTTTTGGAGGTGAAGCTCCGGAAAAACAAGACAGTTATTTTAGTAATTCAAAAATTGTATTTGCTTTTGATATAGACAACAGTCACATTCATTTTAGTATTCCTTATGTTTTAGAATTACTGGATTATGCTAAAAAGAATAATAAAATATTGCTTTTATGCGGTCATAAACCCGTAAAAAATGTAACTGAAAATTATCAGACTAAAATTGAGACTTTAGAATTTATATGCCAATACATGAAAACGAATGATCTTAAATTCTACACCTTATCTGATTTAGATAATCTGCTTCCTGAAAATTAAAAAAATAAACGACCTTTAAGCTGCATAAAAGTAAAGGTTGTTTATACTAGTTTAATCTTTCAGTAGTTTCTATTCTTAAACAATGCTCTGTTCCTAAATATAGAGGATTTCCGTGTTTTTCAGACCAAAAGCCGTCAAGAACATCTTTAGTTATACATCTGTAAACCGCAACACCTTTATAAGTTTTATTATCATCTTCCTTATAATTGAAATTTATAACGAGAATATTATCTTTAAAGAAACCACGGCCTTTTTGTATTTGAGAGTTGTTAATAATCCATTTGGCAATTATTCGGTTGTTTTCATCCAGTGTTAAACTCAAAATTCCTTCATACGTTATTTGATTGCTTTCGTCCTGATTGCTTCCTGAAATAGAAAAATTACCCGCTAAATCCTGTATAGTCATTTACTTTTTTGATGTAGAAATTAATATTTTTATGCAAAAATATAGAATCTAATACAGCTGTTAAAATATAGATTTAGTTTTAATAGAATAATCCCTCAAAGCAAATGTTAGTTTTGAGGGATTATTTATTTTAAAAGGCGGTTTTAAAGGAGGACTTCTTCGCTTGAGGTATTTTCAGAAATCTCATTTGAATCCTGGCTGCAGTCAAAATTGCTGTTTGCAGGTTTTTCGTCCCAGTCTCCCCAATCTCCCTTGTATGTTTTTACACATATCAATTCATTGTTTTCGCCTGTATATAAACGACTTTTAGAGAGAGGACAGCTGTAGTTCTCATTTCTATTTGTTTTTGAATTTTTCATGATATGATGATTTAAAGTTTTGTTTAAGTAAAGTTGATTTTAGTTTTGATTTAGAGAATGTTTGCTTTTTTAATTACTCAATATAATTGCTATTCTAAATATCTTTTTGATGAAGAGAAACTTCTTTTGGTCACGTTTATAATTTTAATTATCCCTGTGAAGTGTTATATTTATAGTTGTATTATGAATTTTAAAAAACTACATCAATAACTTTTTAAACTCACTATTTTACCACTTTGTTTAATTTGAGATTTCTCCTATTTTTACACTGCTAATTTAAATCGAGTTTTCAATATGTTTTTATATAATTTTACTCTGTGATTATATGATTTTCATCTTTATTAAGTAGTTTTTTGTTGTTCTGTTTTTTAATAAAAACGGAAATCGTTAACGGTAAATCTGCCTGTAAAATCGTTTTTTAACAAAAAAATCATAAAATAAATCAATCTTTATGATCTGCATATCAAATATTTATATTAATTTTAACATGGGAGATATGGGAATTGTATAAAATTTCTACATAATTTTGCAACATCAAAAACTAATGAATATTCAAATTAATTTTTGACAGGCAATCCCAAATCTGCTGTTTAATTAAATACATGGCCTTTATATGAGAATATTTTTTATGGCACTGCTTTTTTCTTTAAGCTCTTTTACAACATACAATGTAAAGGATGAAAAAGATATTTTAAATGAAATTGAACTGGCAAGACTTACTGATCACCTAAATGAGGTTAAGTCTTATGTTTCTACAAACCGCGGCTATAGCAAGAAAATTGCTTTTCTTGTTGATATGAAGATCAAATCTGGAAGAAATCGTTTTTTTGTTTATGATCTTGAAAATGAAAAGATCATAGACCAGGGACTTGTGGCGCACGGTTCAGGATCTGAAACTGGAATTAAAGGTGATATCCTGCAATTTAGCAACGAACCAAATTCAAACTGCACTTCATTAGGACGCTACAGTGTAGAAAAATCGTATAAAGGTGTTTTTGGAAAAGCTTTTAGGCTTGCTGGTTTGGATCAAACCAACAGCAATGCACTTAAAAGAGCTATTGTTCTGCACCGTTACAAAGAAGTTCCGGATGATGAAAAAGAATATTATATTATCAATAGTCACGGCTGTCCAATGGTGAGTGATATTTTCTTTAAAAGACTAGAAAAAATCATAGACACTTCTGATTCTAAAATCATGCTGTCTGTATATTATTAAATCATAGTTCTAGATTATTGAACTTTCACTATCTAGATTTCCTTAAATATAAGAATGCATTAATTACGGTTATAATACGTAATTAATGCATTCTTTTTTTGTTCAATTTTGATTGAATAAAGATCGTTTTATTACTTATTAGTCGTTATGGAGTTAAGTACTGAACCAAGATCTATTCCGATATTTTGAAGCTTTAACCGGCCAGAAAGATCAATTGGAGTATACAGCAGTTTTTTTAGAAAAAGGAGTATAGTATATTTGGAATCAGCATGATCGGCGATAAAAAATATTTCTTCTCTTTTTTTATTATGAGAATCATCACTTTTTTTATTGAGATCAATAGGACTGAAAAGTTTTATAATATGGGCATTGGGAAGAAGTGAGGCCGTAATTTTATAAGTCATAGCATTTTTTATTCCGGAAAATAATGACTGTGGATCAAAAATAAGTGTACTGGTGTGTACAATAATTTTTCCAGTCATATCAGGAAGATTATCAATCACTTTTTTCAATTCGTCTTTAGGTATAAATAGCAATATTATTTCTGCCTGGGCAGCTTCACCTAAGGATACGAGCTTTATTTCTGGTCCTATTTTTTCTGTTACATCCCTAATCAGACTATTGCCTCTTGGATTGTGTATGATAACATCGTAACCTGCCTGATAGGCTCTTCGGGCTATTTCTAGCGTAAAACTTCCAATTCCTATTATTCCTATACTCATAACTTTCCGTAGTATCAATTGCCGTTAATAACTTATACATTCTTCAAAGAATTTTACTAAAATTAATATAACTCATTGATTTTTAAGTAGGTATTTCTACGTGTTTTTAAATTACTTTTAAGAAATACACTTTGATGACCTCAACATTAAAGAAAGAGAAAATTTAGGCTAAATTAATTTCTGCCTGATTTCTTTATATTTTGAACGGCCTACTGGTAATAATTCTCCATTTTTAAGCAGCATATTGTATCTGCCTCCTGCTTCTATAA
Organism: Flavobacterium sp. HSC-32F16; assembly: GCF_024171645.1. Lineage (GTDB taxonomy): Bacteria > Bacteroidota > Bacteroidia > Flavobacteriales > Flavobacteriaceae > Flavobacterium. Next base: position 127,295 of record NZ_JALKAC010000012.1, read on the forward strand.
CCAATTTCTCTGCTTCCTGCCAGCAGAGAATATAAGATTTATGTATTCGTTCAAATGTTTTCGGAAGCAGTTTTTCTAATGATTCCATAGATTTATCGTGCAGTTCTACACGGCCGTCTGATAAATACAATTCAGTATAAATTCCTGCGCCTTTTATGTATCTTATATCTTTAATGGTGATAAGTTTAATTGTTTTTGCTTTTTTTACTGCTAAAAACTGAATTTCATGACTGTCTTTTCCTTCTGTAGATGTAAAACGCATAAAAGCCTGTACAAGTCTGGTTTCATCAAATGGTTTGGGAACAAAATCTAAAACACCATAATTAAATGCCGTAATAGCTTTATCTGTATAAGCTGAAATAATAATAGTTTGAAAAGATTTTGCCACTATGTTCTGTAAAACTTCAAATCCATCTTCGCCATTTAAATTTAAATCGAGAAGCAGTAAATCAATTGATTGGTTTTCAATTGTATTTAATCCATTTTCAATAGAATCGCTAAGTAAAATCTGTACTTCTTTATCAAAAAAATCACGAGTCATTCTTTCGATTCGTTTGGCAATTCGGGCCTCATCTTCAATTATAAGAATCTTCATTTTTTATCAAAAATTTTAATGATTGTACACCATCCTTCTTCTACAGCAAAAGAATCAAACTGCCAATTACTGCCATAACTTTCGTTTAATCTGGCTTTAATGTATTTAAAACCGGTTCCGTTACTATTTTCCTTTTTGCGATTTCGGTTTTTTGCCACGGTTATCAAGGTATATTGCTTGTACTTTTTTTCTCTGGTAAAACTCAATGAAAAAGTAATACACCCTTGTTTTGGAGGTAAACTGTGCGTAATTCCGTTTTCTATAAGGGTATGAATCACTGCCGGTGGAATTTCTTCATTAAAATCAATATTTTTTTCTTCCCAGTTGTAACATACTTCTTTTCTAAAAGACATTATTTCTAAATGTTTTCGGCATAATTCGATTTCCTGTTTAATAGGGATCAGCGTGTCTTCGGCAATAGAATTCATAATATCAAATTCATCTGCCAGTGCCTTAATAAATATAACACCTTGCTGCGGCGATTCTTCGATCCAGTCAATTAAGGAAGTCAATGTATTACGAAGAAAATGCGGCTGAATATTTTTCTTGACCAGTTGTAATTGTAATCTTGATGAAAGTAAAAGTGATGCGTTATGTGCCTCTTCCAAAGCTTTGGCTCTAATGGTATGCAGATAAAGCATTGATAAGACTATAATTGTAAAAGCGACAAACAGCCCAAAATCATAAAATATAAATTTATTCACCACCACACTTGCTAATAAACCCAATACGACAATTAATCCGCCTTTAATTTTTCGGTATGCAGCATCGACAGCCACAATCATTGAAAAAATACACATTGAGTAGCTAAAATATATTGCAGTTCTATCATAATGACCATAGTAGGTAATGTAAATAACCAAAAGGCTTACAGCTAAAAGAAATAAAAACAGCCGTTTTTTTTTGAAACCAAACTGCAGCATAAAATACAAGGGAACCAGTATTGAAATGACTAATGTGAGCAGTCCTACAATTTGTAATCGGGTATAAAAATGGGTATATGGAATGTCGATATAAAACTTTATGTATTCAATAATAAGCAGACAGAAAAAGAGCAGACAAATTATTCCGAAAAGTAAAACCGTTGCTTCTTTTCGGGTGCTGTTGATATAAAGAAAAAAGTAATAAATAGACGCAATAAGAAAAGCTCCTGCCATTAGATTCATAAACGACATAACAATTAGCGGCGCACGATGAAGCCTTAAATAACTTTCTAGTTTTACTTTGATGCCGCGTCTGGATTCTCGTAACTCAGTTTGTGTTCCTTTTACTGTTACAATATGCTTGCCTATACTGGCCAGATTTTCGGGTATTTGATAATAAGTTAATTCGGTTCCCGGTATTTCGGCTTGACCTGATTTAGTCATTTTACCGTTGCTTCCCACTAAAATGCCGTCCCAATATACATCAAAAGCACCAAAACCGCACACTTGCAAACCCAGTGGAGTGGAAGTGTTTTCCCTTTTGAGCAATTCAACATCGATATAAACCTTAAATATAGAATCTGCCGACTTGCCCAGAAAATCCTGAGGTTTATCATCGTCAACATAATAAATTACATCCGATTTCACATACTCAGTATACTGTTTACATGAAGAAAACAATACTACTATTAAAACTATAAAAAAGGCTGATCGATACATGAGATAAAGATAAAATAAATATCGAATAGAGAAATGCAGTTTAAAAGCTCTTAGAGCAGTTCACAAGTTTTAAAGTATAGTGAATTATTTTATAAACTAATCTTGTATTGTAAAATCAATAAATATGAAGACGTTAATAACCAGTATTTTAATTTTGTTAATTCCAATGTTTAGCATTGCGCAGCAAACAGTTGTTTCTGGTAAAATTCAGGACAATACAACTCAGGAAGCAATTTCTTATGTAACCGTTTCGATACAGGATAAAAACTTAAAAACTATAGCGGCAGGCGTAACGGACGATAAAGGTATTTTTACTTTTGAAGGACTGCCGATTGGCAGAATGACAATCTTTTTTAGTTTTATAGGCTATCAAAATTATTCTCAGCGATTAGAAATTACTTCGGAGAAAAAACAAATAGAATTGGGAATTATCAATTTAAAAACCGATGCTGTACAATTAAACGCTGTAGAAGTTAATGGGCAAAAATCAAACATCAGTTTAAAGCTGGATAAAAAAGTTTTTGAAGTGGGCAAAGATGTGCTTTCTCAGAATGGCTCCGCTCATGACGTTTTAAATGGTGTACCTTCGGTAACTGTCAGTCCAACGGGAGAAATAAGTCTTCGTGGTAACAGCAGTGTATTAGTACTAATCAATGGACGTCAGTCTGGTTTAACGCAAAGCAACGCACTAGATCAAATTGCCGCTGATCAAATTGATCGTATTGAGGTAATAACTAATCCTTCTTCACGATATGATGCTTCCGGCTCGGCAGGAATTATCAATATCATTTTGAAGAAAAATAAAAAAAGCGGTTTTAGCGGCCAGGTACGATTGGTTGCCGGTTCACCAAATGACAGCCGGCTTAATCCAAGTATAAATTTTAAATCGGATAAAATCAATATTTTTTCCAATTTTGGAATACGTTCTTCAGATTATGTTGGTTTGTATACTACGAATCAATCTACTACAAGTAATGGAATGCCCAATTATATGACTCATGTGCAAAATGAAGATCGCCATGATGATGGTAAATTGATTTATCTTGGGGCGGATTATTATATTGATGAACATCGCACGATTACTGCTGCGTTTTTGAAAAATGCCACAAAAGACGATGACAAAACTCATTTATTGTACAATTACGGTAATGCTGAGAATACTAAGGACAGCGTTTTAACAAGAGAAGGAAAATCATTAGAAAAAAGAGATTATAATCAATTTGAATTTAATTATACCCAGACTTTTAAAAAGCCGTCAAAAAAATGGACTATTGACGTTCAGTATGATTGGTGGAATAGTGATAAAAACTGGGATCTTTCTACACAGCGTATTTATCCGGAAATGTTTGCTTATCCAGGTATTAGAACCAAGTCGATAGGAAGCAGTAAAGATTTGCTTCTTCAAAGTGATTTTATTCAGCCAATAGATTCGGTTTCGGTGTTTGAAATTGGTGTTAAGAGCGAAATTCGCAAAGTTTCCAGCCGTTTTCTGGCTGAGGAGCAAGAAGAGAATATCTGGACAATTTATCAAAATATTGACAATGATTTAAATTATACAGAAACAATTTCCAGTGCTTATGCACAATACAGTAATAAGTTTAAGAGATTTAATTATATGCTGGGTCTGCGTACGGAATTTACCAAAATTGCTATTTCAGATATTAAAAACACTTACAATGATGACAAAAAATACAATAGGTTATTTCCTGCAGTTAATTTGAGTTATAAGTTTGAAACCTCAACATTGCAGTTAAATTACAGCAAACGTATTAATCGTCCGTCGTTATATGCCTTATATCCCTTTAATGAACTAACCGATTTAAATGCACAATACATTGGTAATCCTGATTTAAATCCTTCTTACTCTGATGTGTTTGAATTGGGTTTTCTTAAAACATGGAAAAAGTTTACGCTGAATCCCTCTGTGTATTATCAATGGGAAAGCGGTTATATTCAGGATTTTACGTATCGTGAAAATGATATATTTTTTACAACGCCCATTAATATTCAACATGAAATACGAAGTGGTTTAGAACTTTCGACATTATACAATCCTGTAAAATGGCTTCAGGTAAATCTGGAAATGAATTTTTATCATTTTACGCAAAAAGGAAGCTATCAGGAAGAAAATCTTGATTATGAGGGTAAGACCTTTACCGGACGATTAAACACACAGGTAAAACTGCCTTCAAAATTCAGTTTGCAGGGACGTTATAATTTTCGCGGTGCGCAGCAAAATGCGCAAACAAGAAACGATGTATTGCAATCGCTTGATTTTGGTTTAAGTAAAACTTTATTAAAAGACAAAGCTGCAATTGTATTGGATGTCACAAATGTTTTTGATCTGCGTCAGAATAAAAGCACTACAACGGGTACAGATTATTATATTACAGAAAACAATATGCCTAACGCAGCCCGTTACCGACTTAGTTTTGTGTATCGTTTTAATTTAACCGATGCAAAAGGAATCAGGCAGGCAAATAGTGCCAATCGCAATTAATTTGAATTAAAAGCATTTAGTTTTAAAATGCTGAAATAAAAAAATCCACTTTAAGTGGATTTTTTTAATAGTTCTTTTAACAGATTCAGTCTCTCAGTTCTGATGGATCTGGAATTATTTTGCTTAGGAGTTTTTCCGGTTTTAATTTATCATTTCAAAAGTCCCGGGAAGTTCTTCATTTTCATCATATTCGCCTGCTAGGTTTTCATCTGTATCTTCTTCTTCCCAGTCATTTTCGTCATACTCTGATTCGAAATCATCTTCAAGGTCTTCTTCCAGTTCACCAAGCTCTAAGTTATAATGATTATTCGCCTTTGTTGTAAGACTGCCTTCAAGATAATCATCATAGTTTAATAAAAGCTGCTCTTCATAAGATGTCATATCACCTGCAGATTCATGAGGTGTATAAAAGTAATTTTGGAATGTCATATAAATATATTTTAATGTTAATAGATAAAGTAAGCGGCACATTTTCAAATGAATAAATTAAAATTACAATTATTGTATCGGGAGATTTTATATAATTACTGTTCAGGTTTGTTGAATTATCATTTTTGTGATGTCAAATGCCTTAAGTGAAAATCAAATAATTTGAAATATTTGAAATGCTTCTTTTCCTGAATAATTGCTGGTTTATTAAAATTACTTTATCTTTCGGGTTGAACCAAATCAAATTAGCAGTGCAAGAAGACCAAGTATGTGACTATTCATTTTTAAAAAACGGAGGAGAAGCAGGGACCCTGATATCGCAGAAAGATTGGAGTACTACGCCAGTTGGAGATTTAGAAAAATGGCCCGATAATCTTCGAACTGCACTTGGAATTATGCTTGCTTCCCGTGTTCCTATGTTTATAGTCTGGGGAAGAGAGAAAACGTTTTTTTACAATGACTCTTTCCGTCCTTTTCTTGCGGATAGCGGTAAACATCCAGATTCTTTAGGAAAAGCAATAAAAATTGCTCTGCCGCCAGAATGGCAATTAGCTGCTGATGCAGTTGCAGATAGGATTGAGGAAGGTGTTTATAAATCAGAAACAAATATAGTTTCATCTGTCGTTAGAAATGGCACTTTTCAGCAGGTGTATCTTACTGTAGGATACAGCGTAATATCTAATAATCATGAAGATACTATTGATGGTATTTTTGCTACCTGTATTGAAAATTCTGCCATTATTCCAGATGTAATAGCATCCAGTTCTGTAAGATCACACCTCAACAGTGTAGTAATGCAGTCGAATGCCGGAATTGCGCAGGCTAATATACAAGGACGCATAGTAGAGGTTAATAACCGTTATTGCCAAATGCTGGGCTACAGCAGGGATGAAATTCTGAAAATGAATTTAGGTGAGCTGACACATCCTGAAGATTTGGAGCTTAATATGAAAATGCTGCAAGACTGTATTGCTAATGGAAATGACTTTTTGATTACAAAACGGTATATATGCCGCGATGGATCGATAATTTGGGTAAACAACAGTATTTCTGTAGTAATGGATGCAAAGGGAGAAAAATACATTACAGCCATTGCGATAGATATTACAGCAGAAAAAGAAAAGGAAGAAAAATTGCAGGCAAGTGAAGCACACCTCCAGCTGTTAAGAGATACTGTTCCTGCCATGATTTTTTATCTCGATCACGAACAACGTTATGTTACTTACAATAGTGTATTTAGAGAATGGTTTTCTATTAAAGGAGACGAAGCTGTTGGAAAAACGGTTATGGAGTTTCTAGGAGAAGCGGCTTATGCTAAAACTCTTCCTCATCTTGAAATCGCCTATGGCGGACAACAGGAAAAATATGAGATGTTTGCACCTTCCAGAATGGGAGTGCGCAGATGGCTTAGTATTGTTTATACACCGCACAAGGATAATAGAGAAAAGGTTATAGGTTTGATTGTACATGCTACGGATATTACGCAGAGTAAACTAAGTGAAATTGCGCTTCGGGAAAGTGAATCTAAATTGCGATCTGCAGTAGAGGTAGCACAGCTGGGTACTTGGTCACTTGATATTGCGACAGGAATAAGCACCGTTTCAGAACGTCATGCTGCTATGTTCGGACTTAGTAATACCTTAGTACCGTCTGAAGATGTAAGAGCTTTAATAAAACCATCAGATTATAAGAGAGTAACTGAAGCTTTTTTTGCAGCACAGAAAACAGGTTCCAGCGGAAAATATGAAGCCGAATACAGGATTATTCATGGTTTAAGCGGACAAGAAAAGGTTATTCATGCTGTAGGCCAGACTGATTTTGATGAGACTGGAAAAGCTTTGGTTATAAGCGGAACGACTCAGGATATTACGATACAGAGAGAGCTTCAATTGGCATTGGAGAGTGAGGTAGATGTTAGAACCAAAGAGCTTGCAGTTGTTTTAAAAGAACTGAAAGGAACAAATGCAGAACTCGAACAATCGAATAATGCACTTAAACATTCTAATGAAGAGCTGGCTCAGTTTGCGTATGTTGCCAGTCATGATCTTCAGGAACCTTTGCGTAAAATTCAGATTTTTGCGGCCATGCTGCAAGAAGTAAGTTCAAAACGAGATCCTAAAACTATCATTGAAAAAATTGCATTTTCCGCAGCTCGTATGAGTAAGCTGATATCTGATTTGCTTGCTTTCTCAAGATTGATCCAGCCTGAAAAAAGTTTACAGACTATAGATCTTGCTGAGATAACACAGAATGTATGGCGTGATTTCGAATTAGCTGCAACAGAGAAAAAGGCTGAAATAAGTATTGAAAATCTTCCGGTAATTCAAGCTGTAGGCTTGCAGATGAATCAGTTATTTTATAATCTCGTAAGTAATTCTCTCAAATTTATCAATCCAGATATAGCACCTCAAATAAAAATCAGTTCGGTTTTAGTTTCTCATGATGATATGGTAAAATTTACCAATTCTCCACTGCTTAGTGTAAACTATTATCATATTTCATTTAGTGATAATGGAATTGGTTTTGAAAAAGATCATGAGGATCAGATTTTTGAAATTTTTAAGCGTCTTCATGTACAGACTATTTTTCCAGGAAGCGGGATTGGCTTGGCTTTGTGCAGAAGAATTGTCATGAATCACCAAGGATTTATGTATGCAGAATCACAAGTGGGGCAGGGAAGTACGTTTCATATATTTCTGCCGGATCTTCCTTCAAATCAATAACCTTATAATTACTGCATTTTAATGTACTTAAAATTACCCATTGTAAACAAAATTATCCTTTGTAATAGTTTGCTGTTTCCAGTTTATAGAAAGTACATGCTGCACCGATTTTTTCAAATCGCCAATAGACATTGTTTTTTTTAAATAAAGAGAAGCACCAAGATTAAAACATCTCTGAACTGTTTCAGAATTACTGGCAGTCGAAAGAATAATTACCGGAATATCTTTTAGATTGTCCGTGTTTTTAATTTCCTTAAGCACTTCAAAGCCGTCTTTTACAGGCATATTTAAGTCCAGAAAAATTAACGAAGGCGAAGGCGGTGGATTTTGAAGCTTTTTAAGCATCTGATCTCCTAATTCAAAAAGACTTATACTTTCTCCAATCTGTTGAGCGACTTCTTCAAAAAACATTCTGTCATCTTCATCATCATCAGCATAAAATATAGTAGTCCAATTATCTTTCATAGTGTTATTATCAGCATACAAATATAAAAAAAGAGATATAACTTTATATAATTAGTGGTATTTAAAAACAGTACGACCGCCTTGGTCTCATATACACATCACGATGAAGGTTATCCCGGCAAAAAATCAAATTATTTATATATCACTACAGCGGGTATTTATTTACGAAATATAGCAATTAAAAAAAACGAAATAGATTTTATGTTGTTGATAATCAATGTTTTATTAAATTAGCATACTAGTTGTATTATCAGTTTTCATATTTAGGCACATAAAAAAGTTTTTTTAATTAGAATTTTAATTGATAAAATCTGATTTTCTTTAAATAGGTGCCTTACCCGGATTATACTGCTGTTATAGAAGTAAGATGCGTTAAAATTTATAAACCTCAATTACTCATTAAATATTAATCTTATGACAAAATCAAAATCTATTATCCTGATACATGGAAACTTTGTAAATCAAATCAGCTGGAAAAACTGGAAAGACTATTATGAACAAAAAGGATATACCGTTTATACGCCTGCTAATCCCGGACATGATGGAATTCCTTCTGAATTAAGAAAACAAGTTCATCCTGATTTAACGAAAACGGGTTTTATAGACGTGGTTAACAATTGTATAAAACTTATTGAAACCCTGCCTGAAAAGCCATTAATTATTGGACATTCAATGGCAGGAATGGCGGCGATGAAGTTATTAGAATTAAATAAAGCCGTTGCGGCAGTAAGTATTGACGGTGCTCCTCCAAAAAATGTATTTCCTCCATTTGCAACATTAAAGTCAGTTATTCCGGCATTTGGTTTCTTTACTTCCAAAAAATATTTTATGGGAAGCCGTGATTGGTATGACAAATGTTTTTTTAACACATTGCCAGAAAGAGATAGAGCCAGCGCTTTTGACAGTATTGCAGTTCCGGAAAGTTACAAAGTGAGCCGAGAACTGGTATTAAATTCTTTTTCGAATATTGATTTTAGTAAGCCGCACAATCCTATTTTGTTTATTGGAGGAGAAAGCGATGCTATTTTTCCTTCATCACTTACGACTACATTAGCAAGAAAGTATAAAGATAGAAACAGCAGGGTTGACTTGAAGATTTTTCAAGGAAAAAGCCATTTTATATGTGGAGAACCAGGCTGGGAAGCTGTGGCAGATTATATTTTAGACTGGTACGAAAAATTATAAATAAAGTAATTCGAATAATGTGTAGAGAAATTAATACTAACAATTAAAGCAAAATACAATGAGCAAGATTACAGTAAAAGACGGAACAGAGATTTATTATAAAGACTGGGGAACAGGAACACCTATTTTTTTTCATCATGGCTGGCCTTTAACAGCAGATGACTGGGATGCACAAATGCTGTTTTTTTTAGATCAGGGATTTAGGGTCATTGCATATGACAGGAGAGGACACGGGAGATCTACACAAACTTATTTGGGTAATGAAATGGATACGTATGCGGCAGATGTGGCAGAACTTACTGCATTTTTAGATTTAAAAGATGCTGTACACATTGGGCACTCTACCGGAGGAGGTGAAGCGATTAGGTATGCAGCACAATATGGTAAAAACCGAGTATCAAAAGTGATACTTATAAGTGCCGTGACACCCTATATGATCAAAAACGAAGGCAATCCTGATGGTGTTCCTATTGAAGTATTTAACGATATCCGTTTTAATACGGCCAATAACCGCCAGCAATTTTACCACGATATTACTTTTCCGTTCTACGGATATAATAGAGAAGGTGCTGATATAAAAAAAGGAATTCAGGATAATTGGTGGCGTCAGGGAATGATGGGAGGAATAAAGGCTCATTTTGACTGTATCAAAGCATTTTCTGAAACAGATTTTACTGAAGATTTAAAAAGTGTTGATGTTCCGATACTTATTCTTCATGGTGAAGATGACCAGATTGTACCTTATAATGTCACTGCTTTAAGAGCGATAAAACTGGTAAAAAACGGGAAATTGATTACTTATCCCGGACTTTGTCACGGAATACCAACTACAGATGCGGATAGAGTTAATCTGGATATTCTTAATTTTATAAAATCTTAAGTATTTTTTAGACAAAAAAAGCTAAATCAAAAGATTTAGCTTTTAGTATTAATCAGGTATTTGTCTAACATACAGTTTTATATGTGATAAAAATAAAGATTTATTTTAAAGCAAAGTTTATATATCCTCCATCAGCTAAGAGCTCAGTTCCAGTAATAAAACTTGCATCGTCTGAAGAAAGAAATAATACTGTTTTTGCTATCTCGGCCGGATCGCCCAATCTTTGCATTGCAGTAGCACCTGCTAAATATTCTTTTGCTTCCTCTGGTACCACTTTATGAAGACCAGGTGTAGAAACTGGACCAGGACTTACAATATTGACACGAATTTTTCTGCCTGCCAATTCGTTTGCAGCAATCTGAGCAATTTTATTTAAAGCTCCCTTAGTAGCAGAGTAGATACTGGTTCCTAAATTAGCCGCTGTTGCTACTGTTGAAGAAGTAAATATTACTGATGAACCTTCTGCTAAATGAGGAATTAGTTTTTGAAGTGTAAAGAAATGGCCTTTAACATTGGTATTAAACTGTGCATCAAAATCGGCTTCAGTTACTTCTTCAATTGGGCTGAATACTGCTATTCCTGCATTTAAGAAAAGAACATCTAATTTATTTCCACCTTCTGCAAAAGCTTGTTCCAATACAGAAAGGTTAGATAAGTTTGACGTATCAGAAACTATAGTTTTTAATTTTGAACTGTTAATTTCGGTTGCCGCATTTTCAAGATTTTCGCTGTTTCTTCCCGTAATCCAAACGTTTGCACCTGCTTTTATAAATTCTTTTGCTGTTGCTAATCCAATTCCTGTAGTTCCTCCTGTAATAAGGACATTTTTGTTTGTAAAATTCATTTTGATATATTTTAAATTTATAAAGCAAAGTTAGATTAGTAAAGTTTATTATTGTTACTTTGTAACTAAAAGTAACAGTAACATTTGAGTAACAAAGTAACCTATGAGTAACGAATGTCAGATTGAGCACAGAAGAGAGATAATAGCTGTCCATGATACAATGGATATATTGAATGGGAAATGGAAAATTTCTATTATTTCATCAATCTGTTATCATAATAAAAGAAGATTTACAGATATTTTAAATGATGTAAACGGAATATCTAATAAAATGTTAAGCAAAGAATTAAAAGAATTGGAGATAAATAAACTTATAAAACGAACAGTTCTGGATACTCAGCCTGTAACAATTCATTATCAGCTCACAGAATATGGATTGACATTAAAAACTATCATAAATGACTTGGCCGAGTGGGGAATAAAGCACCGTAAAGTAATTATAGAAGGATAAAAATTAACTTGCTTAAAAACCAGAAAATCTCAGATATTGTATAAACTGGACTATTAACAAGTTAGTAATCCTAACTACTTTTGGGTATAATTAGAATGATAAATTAAATATTCCAGACTAATGCAATTATTTGATTAATGTCTGTTTATCCATAAATAATTTTTTTTACTATGTCAAAATTTCATCTCAATATTCAGAAAGCAGTTCAGGGAGAATTTATACCAAATAAAATAAATTTAGCATTTGTATTTCAAGTAAATTGTCCGGGTTGTTTTATATATGGTATTCCTATTGTGAATAATCTTTATGAATTATTTAGTAACAATGTAGGTTTTATTGGCGTAGCTACAGCTTTTGAAGATTTTGAATATAATAACGAAGCAAACTTAAAGCTGTTATTGAATAATGGTACGCTGGTGGGAGAAGTCAAAAAATATTACAATACAAATTATGGAGTTTCTAACTATTTAGAGAAGATAAAATTTCCAGCAGCTTTTGACAGTATCATATCTTCTCAAGAATTAATAGATTCAGATAAGATTGAATTGATTTGTAATGCTATTCCAAATTTTATAAATTTTTCTGAAAAAGAAAAAAAGATTTTAACCGCAAAAATTAAATCACATTACTCCCATATTCCTTTAATTGCAGAAACCTTTACACTTAACCAATTAAAAGGAACTCCATCATTTATTATCTTCGACAACAATTATAGTATTTTAGGAATGCATTTTGGTCATATAAATGAGGATATATTAAAAAACAAATTAGAAGAACTTTTAGCTTAGTTTAAAAAATAGTTGAGGTTCTAAATTTAAATAGATCATCTATAAAAAATATTTTTTACCGAATAATTCTCTTTCTATTTTAATTCCATTATAACAGCTTTTAGTTTTTTGATCTGATTATTTCCAGAAGGAAGGCTTAATAAATTTTCCTTGTGCATACTTTCAAATGTCATCTCTGTCTTCTCAAATGATATTAATTTTCTTCTGCTGTATTTTGTATTTAAATTTAATCTGCTGGGAATTGTATAACTTCTTGCGGAAATTAAATACTACGAAGCAGTATCTGCATTTGTACCTTTATTATTAAGTTAAAATATTTATAATCAAAATAATAAGTTATGGCAGAAATTAAAATTGAGAAAAAAAAGCCAGTATGGCCATGGATAGCAGTGGTACTGTTAATCGCAGCACTTGTATACTTCGTATTCTTAAGGGATAACGAGACAACAACTGAAAGAAACGTAGAAATCGAAAATGCGGCAAGTACAGACACTATAGCAAATTAATTATTTGTGAGTAAAGCAGTACTTTAAAGTTTAAACACGTTAGAAGATATTTTTGCTGCTAATAGAAATTGACTGTCTGCATTTTAGAGTTTTATTTACTGGAAGCAGCAGAAAAATTATAGTCAATATTAAAAAAAAACATATGGAAAATAAAGAAAGAAATTTATACAGAATGGACGAACTTTCTGGTTACAAAATTGCCTCAAACTATTCTGATGTAAGAGGCTGGAAAATAGTAGATGCCGACAATCGTACTATAGGAACAATAGATAATCTTTGGGTTAATAAAGATATGCAGCGCGTTGTTTATCTTGATGTAAACGTCGATAAAAAATTAATTGAAGATAGTCATAATGAGATACATGATGCTATAGCAAACGACAACGGAAGAGAATTTGTTTATAAGGACGGAGACAGTCATATTATAATACCAATTGGATCAGTAAGTATAAATAAAGACACAAAAATTGTTATGGCTAACAGTATTGCTTATGAAACATTTAGAAACACAAGCAGATATAACAGACAGCATAATTTTGACAGGGATTACGAAAGAAATGTACTGAAATCATACTATCCTAAAAATGATTCAGGTTTTGGATCTGATAGTGATGATGATAATTTTTACAATCGTAGAGAATTTGACAATCACTAAATAAGAGCAATGATTTCGAAACCTCAAAATGGATAAAAAAAAGACCAAACATTTAATGTTTGGTCTTTTTTTTATTGATTAGCAGTGACTCTACTGATTATACGGAATAGCTAATTAATGGAAATTGTATAATAGGAAAACGTAATTGTGTAAAACCTTAAATTTTATTCTCATTTAATTTAGTTGTATGAAGTACAGAAATATATTACTTGTAGACGATGATACTGATGAGACAGAAATATTTGTAATGGCTGTAAATGCAATTAATCAAAAGATTAAATACTCAGTAGAAAATAATGCGCTGGATGCTTTAAAAAAGCTGCAAAATTCAAAACTATCTCCTGATATAATTTTTCTGGATTACCATATGCCTTATCTTGATGGAACTGAGTTTCTTAAATTGCTGCGTGATGTAAAAGAACTGAAAAAAATACCAGTTGTACTTTACTCAGGACATTCAGGCACCATGTTAAAAGACGCTGAAGACAAATTTAAAAAAGTACAATTTTTAAAGAAACAAGGGGATTTTAAAAAACTTATTGAATTATTAAGAGGTATAATTATGCCAGAAGAATCGGCAAAAAAATGATTTTTTTTGTGATCAATATCTTTATTATTAATTTATTATAGATTATTTACTCTGTTTTGAAACTTTTTTTAGTTAAGAGGATTCCAATAGTAGCCGCAATACCTGCGAACAATGCTAGTTTAAGATTATTTGAAGTTTTTGAAGGCGGATTTCCATAAACTCGTAATGGCTCTTTAGAATTTGTTAAAACGTTTCCTGAATCATTTTCCTTCTCCTTATTAAGGCTCATTTTTGCCCGAACAACAGCAGAGGTGGTGTTAATTATCAGTTTTGGAAACAATTTATAAGTGTTTGTAATTGCGGCGGCCCGAAAATCCGGAAACAAATCTTTTTGCGGATGTTTTGCAAGTTCAACCATTTTGGCAGCAGTAACCCTGGGGTCTGAAGCTATAAAAGGAATTGTCATATCAAAGCCGGAGTATTTCGCTGAATGGAGATTACCTGTAGAGTTTTGTAATTGAGGATAAAGGTTGCAGATATGAATATGTTTCTTGTTAGATATTTCTCCCTGAATACATTCCATCATACCCCTGATTCCATATTTAGAAGCCGAATATACGGCACTGTAAGGAGCAGGCATAAATCCTCCAATTGAAATATTATTAATCAAAATTCCTTCATTTTGTTCTTTAAAAACTTTAATTGCGTTGTAAGCTCCATGCATATATCCAAATAAGTTAGTTTTAATTACCTGCTGATGAATTTCTAACGGAATTTCCTCAAATTTTCCACTGGCCATAACACCTGCATTATTAACCCAGATATCAATTTTTCCTCCAAGTGCAAGAGCTTCAGCAGTTACTTTTTCAACATCTTCTGCAATTGACATATCTGCAGAGATACCAATCGCCTGAATATTTAATCTCCGGCAATAGTCCACAGTATCATTAATACCTTTCTGTCCTCTGGCTACTATTACTAAATTACAGCCTTCATGTGCGAATGCTTCTGCTGCTGCACGTCCAACACCGCTGCTTGCACCTGTTATAACAACATTTTTTCCTTTAAGGCCATTTCTAAGTTTTTTTATATCTTCCATATTCGAATACTTTATTGTTTGATTTTATCTCGTAATTTTTGCTGAGAATAAATATTAGTAGAACTAAAGCAGTTTTATCACAGGATTATATAAATTTATGCCAACTTATATGGCTTTAGTTATAAAATTTCAATTGATAATTATTTAATTAGTAGCTTATTATATTTAAAAAGTTATGGTGAACAATTATAGAAAGCACGATTTATATGGTAAAACACTTATTCAGAAAATTGAATTAACATCACCTTTTAACTTTGATTTTCCAACAGCGGAGCAGGCTTGTTTTTTATATGTAAGAGAAGGAGAAGTGGTTTACCAATTTGATGATCAACAGATAAACATTGTTTCAAATTACTCTCTGTTATTAAATTGTGTAGTTTCTGGAAAACAACTGCACAGTTCAAATTTTAGCAGTAATTGTGAGATTGTTATAATTACCTTCTATCCAGAGATATTAAAAAAAATATACGACAAAGAGTTTCCGTTATTGCTTCAGAAGCCCAATAACGTAGTATCTAATAAATCAAGTGAAAAAATAAACAATGATTTTTTGATTCAGAAATATATTGAAGGATTATTATTTTATTTTGAAAACCCATCTTTGATTAATGAAGATATATTGGTGCTAAAAGTTAAGGAGATTATACTTCTATTGTCACAGACACAAAATTCAGAATCGGTACGGCTTATCCTATCGCAGCTTTTTTCTCCTTCTACCTTTAGTTTTAAGCAAATAATTGAAGCCAATTTGCTCTCACAACTTACAATTGAAGAGCTGGCACATACTTGTAATTTAAGCGTATCATCTTTTAAACGTGAATTTGCAAAAATATACAACGATACACCTGCCAATTATATTAAAGCTAAAAAGCTGGAAAAAGCGGCTGAACTGCTTGAGCTTTCTGATAAAAGGATCAGTACAATTGCATTTGACTGCGGTTTTAATGATCTGGCAAATTTCACAAAAAGCTTTACAAGACAATACAACACCAGTCCTACTAATTACCGCCAGAAAAGCAATAATAAACAGTAATTAGCAGTGATTTTTTTTATAGTTTGTAACCAACAAGCATTCTTTAGATTGATCTAAATGGATGTTGTTTTTGTGAACTAAATTGCCAAATAATTGGACTAATCGACAAATCAAATCCCGCTTATGAATCGGAAGTTTGTAGTGTATTTTCAAACAACTTAAATTAATAAAAATGGGATTATCAAGTTTAGGAATTTTTCACACAATTATTGGTATTGCAGCAATTGCAGCCGCTTTAGCAGATTTTATCAAATACGGTAAGATCAATTTAAACATGGCCTCTGGAAAAATATATTTTTACGGAACAATCATTACTTCATTAACCTCATTAGGTATTTCAAAACACGGCGGATTCAATCCGGGACATATTTTTTCTATTTTAATCGTGATTATGGTACTGGGAGCCTGCGTATTAAATTCAAAAAGGAAAACCAGCGCAAGAGCCCGTTATTTTGAAAACTTTTGGTTGTCTTTTAGTTTTTTTCTGTCTCTTGTTCCAACCGTCAATGAAACATTTACAAGAATTCCGCTGAGACATCCATTAGCCAAAGATATAACAGATCCTGTAATTGGGAATACGCTTCTCATTTTATTACTATTCTTTATTGCCGGTTCAGTATATCAATTTAAAAAGCAGAAGCTTATTAATAAAAGAGCAGATATTTAAAGGACAATTATTCATGTTAAACAAAATTTTGCAAACGGAATAAACATAAAAAACCGAAAAGTGGATTAAAAAATTTAACCCGCTTTTCGGTTTTTTTGATTTAGTTCAAAAGGCTGTTAATACCTCAGCTTTCTTTTGGATAGAGAAAGTTTTTGTTTATTAAAGTGCGTTTCCTATTACAGTTTTTTTTTGTAATTTGATCATTTAAAAAACATATTTTTTTCAGGTACAAAGCAGGAAAAAACTAGCTTGATCATATATTTCAATAAAGAAAATATATTTAAAATAATTAATTATGATTTTAGGAAAAATATCCCTGTTTGCCTTGATACTAATAACTGGTACAGTTTACTCACAAAATAAAAGCAGTAAAATGGAAAGTTTTAATTTAAGTGATATATATGAAAAGGTTAAAAGTTTTGATGAACAACCTGAATATTGGCTGTTTTTGCATACCGGTGACTGCTCTTATGTTATTTTATTAGATGATATGCCGGTATACACAGCTTATAATGAGAGTGGTATGAAATCCGTATCACTTCCATTGAATAATTTTATTTTAGGGCGTAAAAAGTCCGAAATTAAAGTTTTGATTTTGCCCAAAGTGGATGATAATGGTCATTTGGATAAGTTATTAGGAAATGAATTTTCATTTGATCTTAGAATGACCAGAACAGAAAATAAAAAGGAAGTTACTGTTTTTGCTAAAAAAATAGATTATTCTGATAAAAATGAATCGTTCAAAAAAGTATATATTCCTTTTGAATCGAATGTTCCTTATAAATTAAATGGATGGACGGATAGTGTTGATTTAACAAAAGAAAACAATGTCAGTTTAAAAAAGGAAGTAGAATCCTTTTATAAGGAGATGATGGATGACTATAGAGAGAAAAGGATTGAAAATATAGCAAAAAAATATTACAACAGACAGCTTGAGAATGCTCAGGCTTTTTATTTGTCTAAAAGAGAAGATTCAGAAAAATTAATCACTGAGATTAATAAAGATATCAATAAGAAACAGGATTTTAATCTAGAGCATTACAAATTAGTATTTTATGGAAATGGGAAAGTAGTAGGTTTGATCAGAACTGATAATGAGTTTTTAGGGAAATCTGCTTTCTTAGGATTAACAGACGAAGATTTTTATATTTATTCACTTCTCCTGCATCGTCCAAAACCTAATGGGGATCTTGAGGTAATCAGATAAAAATTAAGCAGTGATTTTCTTGATTTAGCATATCTGTCAGAATTACTGTAATTGTTCAAAAAACATGAGAAAATTTTTTGAAGAAAAAAATATTGTTCAATCAGCATAACAGTACATCACCAATCAAGCAATGCAAAAATACTTATCCATTTTTGTTTATTTTTTATAGTAACGGGATCATTATGATTCTTCCGAATTCATAAAATGTTTAAAAAACAGCAATTTTTCCTGTCTGCACTGCGCCAGAACTTGTAATGATTTTGTAGATATAAATTCCTGCGGCAGGATTTTTTAGATTAATGTGATTGGTTATGGAACTTAAGGGGGAAGTAATTGTATTTTGTCCGCTCATAGTGTAGAGATAAAAAACAGCGTTCTGCTCTTTTTGAGCTTCAATACTTAATTCTTCATTTTTGCTCAATAATGTAGGATGGATAAAAAACAAATTACTGCCCGAATAATTGGCATCAAGAATTGGAGAACTTACTACATTATTATTATCTAAAATTAAATTTATTTTATATTGATTACTGCCCTTAGCCGGCTCGGTATCTAAAAAGAAGAATGTTTTTGAATTGATTTCATTTATTGTGCTGACAATACTCTGGACATTGTTAATTATTTTTAACAGCTCAATTCTTTTGATATTGTGCAAGCTGAAAAGACTGGCGTCAATCTTCACTTTATTTTCCTGATAAACTTCGGCAAAAGCCAGCTCAAAATAACAATTTGAGTTTTGAGCATACTGTAAAGTGGACTCACTTTTTATTCCTTCGCTGTTATCAAACAATGGGGTAACTGTATAAATCTTTCCATCTGTATAAGTATAACCGGCGCTTGTTGTTTGTTCTTTAAATTCAAAATAATCTCCGTTCAGCTGATAGATATTAAAAGAAGCAGCATCGGCGGGTTTATCCCAATTAACTTCTGTTGTGCCGTCACAAACCAAGCTGGTACGGATATTTAAATCATAAGAAATAATAAAGGTATCAGAGATATATTCAGCATCATCGATGGTCATTTTTAATTTTGCTTTTGAAAGTCTTTTTTCAGAAGGAGTATAGGTAAATTGTCCAGAATCCAGATTGACGCCGTCTGCTATAATTTCCCAAGTTTGTCCATTATTATAGCTGATAGACAATTCTGCGGATTTACCCGAAAAAGAAGAATCCCATTTGAAAGGTGAAATCGTTTTACCATCATAGGGGAAATTATCATTTATAACGGGGTAATTCCATTGAAATTGATTCTTTAATTCATATTCATAAGCGATGCTGTAAGGCTGAGAAGTATTCGAAACATATGAACCCATGATATGGATTGTGCAGGATCCTGATATGGGATTCTCAATAGTTACCTGCTCTATATTGTTAAGTTGGTCTTTTCCCCTCAACGCCTGCTGATCAGGAGCATTGGGGTTAAGTATCCACGGTAAAAAAGCAGTATTGTCAGCCATAATAACTTCCAGGTCTAAATCGTTTACCAAACTGATATTACTGTTGATTGCAGCGGGCAGATCGTTCCAGACTAAGGTGATTTTTAAGTTTTTTGCATTTTCCGGAACATTGATAGTGTGAGCCTCAGTCTGGCCAGAGGTCAAGCTGCCGGATAGGATTCTGTTTTCGCTGATGGTTTTTAAGGATTTATAAGCATTTATATTGCCGTAACCATAGGTAAAATCAGGACCAGGACTACCTAGATCTTTGGCACTGTTAATCAAAATGGCTTTTGTCATGGCATTAGTCAGCGGTCTGTTGTTTATGTTTTTATAATGTTGTTTCATCAGCGTAATAATTCCTGCGGCCAATGCTGTGGAATTTGAAGTTCCCTGTGTACTGAACGCTGCCAGCTCCGGTTTTATCCGTCCGTCATAAGCCGGACCTTTTGAAGAAAAAGGCATAATTACTTCGTTTTGATCAACACAGCCCAATACAATACTGTTTTTGGACTGCTTGAAATTACCAGTAATAGATTTATAACCCTGAAGCCCTGTATTTCCAGAAGAGAAACAATGGGTCAAATCTGAGTTTAAGAACAATTGATTGTCATAAGTATTAGCAAGCGAACCATAGAAATTCTCAATTACTGTACCGTAGGAATGATTTGCAGTGGAAGCTCCTTGTAGAGTTTCGATTGCATCAGGATAAATATTCATAAAATCAGATGATAGGAGCCTTGACTTTGGGGCGACACCTTTTCCTAATAAAGAACTATTGCCTAAACCGCCGATTATAGTAGCCATAGCCGTAGCATGGCTGGATATAACAGCAGATTGTGTTGCAGAAGGAATGTGTTTATTTAAAAGATCAATATCATTTACATCAAAAAAATCATCTTTGATTACCGCAGTTTGATCCTCACCCCTTAAAAGAGGAAAAGCCGCTTGGGCTTTATTGATATAATTAATGCTAAAATTTTGATCCGTTATTTTAGATTCAGCCCGTGGCAGAAGTGATTCCTGCGAAATAGAAGATACACTGCTTAGGGGGATTACCTGATCCATAATTTTTTTGGAATCGCTCTTTATCATTACAAAATGGTTATCGAGTATTTTGATGTCAGAAATGTTTACTGATCTCAAGTCAGCAATTATCCCTTGTAGAGAATCCGAGGCCAGTATATACGTTTTATCCTCTTTATGATTTGAAAAATTAGACGGCAGTTTCCATAAATTATTAGCCGGGAGCATCTTTTCGATAGACTTGTTAAATACAGCACTTTGATTTTCAATAATACAAAATGTACTGTCGAGTTTTTTTACAATTTTATAATGGTTGTGATGTGCATTTTCTAAAGAAGTAAAATAATATTTTTCAAGTTTTATTTCGTTTTCCTTTTTTATGTATTGCTTCCATTGCTCAGGTCTTTGAGAGAAACTGATTGTGCTTATCATAAGAATGAAAAAAGTAATTGTGCTTTTCATGTACTGTAGGTTTAAAGCGTCCGCAGGTTTTTTAGCACCTCTTAATTTTGATTGGGCAAAAGGGAATTTTTACAGCTAATAATTTTCGATATGAACTAGTAATCTGCTGCAAGTGAACCAAAGTTATTAAAATATTTGTAAAAATTTTATTATTTTTTTTCTTGTTAACCATCTATATCTGTTTAAATACTATTCTCTTGCAAGAGTGTAACTATATTTTTGAATCGTAATCAGATTTACAAATAAGTTTTTAACCTCTGCAGAACAAAATAAAATTTTAATAGACTCTTTTTTTAGTAACGTATTGATTTACATTTTACTGTAAATTAAAGGGCTGTGACCAATTTTAAGAGAATTAGGGTTAAAAATCAGCATAACAATAATATAACAAAAAGTGTTAATTTTGTTAAATATTAATTTTATAAGTATTTTAAGATTAAAATTTATATAAATTTGATAATAAATATTACAATATTTTGTAAAAGAACCCCCGTCTATCAATTTATTTAACAAACTAAAGAAATTATTATGAAAAAAATTAAATCAATCCTGATTATGTCATTTACGGCATTACTGCTGTTATCTTGTAATAAAGAAGATGAGGCTGTGGTATCAGGCCAAGAGTCTCTTAAAGTAACACCAGAGGTGTTAAATAAACTTAAATCACTTTCCTTAAACACTTCAGATGTTCAGGTGATTCAGAATACTAATTTAGAGGGTGTCGTTGAAGATGCATTCCTGGTAGAGGGTGATATTATCATCACTCAGGATCAATTAAACAAAATGGATCTTCACGGAGGTATTACTACAGAACAATACCGTACTACAAATTTAGTGTCGGCTCCAAGAACTATTAGAGTAGTTGGATTATCAGGCACTGGTACGACAGCTCTGACTACCAATATGCGTAATGGACTGCAGGCAGCCATAAACAGATACAATAATTTAGGATTATCTATCAACTTTACATTAACCTTCAGCTCAAGTACTTCTGGTGCAAATATTGTGGTGCGGAGACAAACCGGTTCTGCCGGCGGAGTAGCCGGTTTCCCTACTGGAGGAAATCCATATAATTCAGTTACTTTATATTCCGGATTGGATTCTTATTCAACAAATGTAAATGCACACGTAGCAGCCCATGAAATAGGACATTGTATTGGCCTGCGACACACAGACTGGTTCAGCCGTCAAAGCTGCGGGCAGAATTCAAACGAAGGAACTGCAGGTGTTGGAGCAATTCTTATCCCGGGAACCCCATCAGGATATGATGCTACTTCTTATATGAGGGCATGTTTCAGTTCAAGCGAGACCGGAGCTTTCAATGCTAATGATGTTACAGCGCTGAACTATTTATACTAAAAGCTGTTTTAGGGGTCTCTTACAAGATAGGAGAGGCTGTTTCATAATTTATGAAACAGCCTTTTTTTATTGGATATATTTGCTAAATGGCTTTATTATAGTGATAAGACAGTAGAGAAGTGTATGGAAACTCGATTTCAATATGACAAAACAAGTAAATCTACGTGTTACTTTTTAAAGGGATTAGAATAACTTTGAATATGAAAAATATAAAAGACTAAGATTTACATAAAAACCAAGGAAATTATGATAAGAAATCTATTTTATTCGGTCGCCGGATTAACGTTAATGATCTGCCTTATTTCCTGCCAAGGACCGGGAAAATCTGAACGGATCCTGCTGTCAAATAAGGTAATTACGCTTCCAGAAGGCTGGAAGGACAAGTTCAAAGATGCGCAGAAAAGCGAGATATCCGATACCATTGGAACCGCAGAGTCATACGTACAGGTGGAGGCCAGCATAATTACTAGCGGCGATTCGCATTTCATCTCGCAGGCTTCTTTATATAGTGTAGGTACTGGCAGCACTGAGATCAAGGCATCATTCAATGGCATGCCTCTGAACAGAGGTGATAAGCAGAAGATTTCGATGTTCCTGACTGGCAATGTGTTCTTCTACACCGACAAAGGGTTTTCAAAGAAGATGACCGGACGCTCCTTTATTATTAATTCTAACGGTTCAATTGAAAAGAAGCCATAGAAACTGCTGTAAAGAATAATCAAAAAAAATAAACCTTACATTTAAATGAACATAAATATTAAAATCAGCATAATATCTTTTTTTTTAGCTCTCGTAAGTTGCAATACTTCAAATAAAGAAAAAGAATTGGAAATTAGGGAAAAAGAATTATTACTAAAAGAAAAAGAATTGTCTATAAAAGAAAATCAAATTAGCAGGCCTAAAATATCAACAAATGATGCTGTAAGACTTGCAGAAAAACAATTCAAAAATTATTTACCAAAAATTTTGAAATCCCATGATGCGATACTTGATGGTCAAGAATCATATACAGGAGATTTTACAGGCGACGGCATTGAAGATGTTGTAATCTATTTTTCTCTTGTTCCAAGAGATGGAGGAAATGCAATTGTTGGACAGGGTTTAACCCTATATCAGAATAATGGATATGATGTTAAGGTTATTGGAGGATATGATCCCGATACACTATTTAGATTTGATAAAATCAGTAACGGTAATATTTATGTTGAAAAATTAGAATACGCAGAAAACGACGGTCATTGCTGTCCTTCAATAATAACGGAGCATAGACTTACAATTTCAGGAAGTAAGGTCTACTAATTTTGAATAGAATACTTCAAAAATGGCTGCATTTACTATCCCGATTAATTAAACATCGTAAGAATTAAAAGTTTTTGTTTTCGAAGTGGTTTAAATCATGGATATGAGATTTAAAACTCTAATCGGTTTAAATGGAATCAATGTCAGCAGAAAATAAAAAAGATGAGCCGTAAAGCTCATCTTTTTTTTATTAGTTAGTTTTTAGGCTTTATTGAATTATTTTTTAGTATGATTTTGGACAGTAATGAAAAGTGATAAAAAGCATAGTGTATAGTATAAATCCCTTTTTATTTATTGAAAATTTTTGATCTTTTTTTACTTCTAAGCTTAATTTAACAGATCTTGTCCATACCAGGTTTCTTCTTTTCCAAATATAGTTGCGCTGCGATTCTCCCGCATATTTTAGATTGGTGTATTATTTGAAAATCCCGTTCGTTTTTTATTGCAGAAATAGGCATCAAGTTCATTTTTTGTGATCCGTTTGAAATGCCGATATGTTGTGTTTAAAAGTAAAGTGTTTAGTTTTTTAAGTTAAGATTCTGTTTAATAGAGAGCTTTTTTCAGTATGATAAAACATACCTTTAGGTAAGCAGCTTTTTACATTTCACAGATGGTATACTGCCTGTATTAAATAAAACAAAAAATAAAAGACAATGAAATTATCAGATACAGTTGTAAGAGAAAAGATAAGAGTAGAACAGCAAAATGCCAAAACATTTCTTCACGATGTCATTAAAGGACTTAATCAATATCCCAAACAGCTGCAGTCAAAATATTTTTATGACCAGCGAGGAGACCGTCTTTTTCAGGAAATTATGGCCCTGCCGGATTACTATCTTACCCGATGTGAGATGGATATATTTGAAAACAAAACTGCAGAAATAGCCAGAGGAATCAGTGCAGACCAGACCCCTTTTGATCTCATCGAGTTAGGGGCGGGAGACGCATCTAAATCCATGCATGTGCTCCGATACCTCAAAAATCTGGACACGGATTTCAGATATATGCCTATCGATATATCGAGCAATATTCTTTCGATTCTGGATGATAAACTGAAAGAGAATATTTCAGGACTGGACATAGTATGTCTCGAAGGAGAATATTTTGAGATGCTGCACAAAGCGTCGCAGCTTTCCTTACGAAGAAAAGTAATCTTGTTTTTGGGAAGCAATATAGGAAATATGGAGATCGAAGAAGCGTACCGTTTCTGTTCTGAACTGCGCAATAATCTTAACAAGGATGATGTGGTTATGATTGGTTTTGACTTAAAAAAAGAACCCAATACCATATTGAATGCTTACAATGATAAAGATGGTGTTACGGCCTCTTTTAATCTTAATTTATTGGAACGTATAAATAAAGAGTTGCAGGCTGATTTTAATCTCGATAAATTTGAGCATTATGAAACGTATGATCCTCTTACCGGAGCCTGCAAAAGTTACCTGATCAGTCTGCAAGAGCAGAGCGTTTCAATTGGAGATCATGTATTTCATTTTGGAGAGAATGAACCTATTTATATGGAAGTTTCACAGAAATTTTCAATGGAGGATACCCGGAAAATGGCATTGCAGTCAGGATTTGAGCCTGTTTATAGTATTATGGACAGCAGGGGATGGTTTGTGGATGTCTTTTGGAAAGCAGTTTAAAATACTAATTATGAAAGAGACAGCAGTAAAAAAAGATACGCAGGATTTATTGGCGAGGTATAGAAAAATACGACAGCATTCAGAGACAATCTGCAGGCCTCTGCAAACAGAAGATTATGTAGTACAGCCTATAGTTGATGTTAGTCCGCCTAAATGGCATTTAGGACACACAACCTGGTTTTTTGAAACCTTTATTCTTAGTCCTCATTTTTCTGGATATAAGGTATTTAATACGCAGTATAATTTTGTTTTTAACAGCTACTATGAAAGTGTAGGAGCAAGGGTTGTGCGTACAGATCGCGGGAATTTAAGCCGTCCTTCGGTTTCAGATATCTATGCTTACCGAGCTTATGTAGATCAGCAGATGAAAGATTTTTTAGAAAAAGCAGTACTTTCAAAGCAGCTGTACGCTGTTTTGGAATTAGGATTAAATCACGAACAGCAGCATCAGGAGTTACTTCTCACGGATATTAAATATATTTTAGGACATAATCCCCTTTTCCCCGCTTACAGTAAACAGCAGAAGGTTGTTCTTTCTCAGGAAGATAAGGGCTATATTACACTATCTGAAGGTATTTATGAAATAGGATATAACGGCACCGGCTTTAGTTTTGATAACGAGTCAGGACGCCATAAAAAATATCTGGAAACTTTTGAAATTGCATCATCTCTTGTAACGAACTCAGAATACCTCGAATTCATAAAAGAAGGAGGGTATGAGAATTTTAGATATTGGCATTCGGAAGGCTGGGATTGGGTAAAGCAGCAAAAGGCCCAAGCTCCCTTATACTGGCATTTGATAGAAGGAAGTTGGAAGTATTACACTTTTGGAGGACTAACAGATATAGATCCGGAACAAGTAGTCTGTCATGTTAATTTTTATGAGGCATCTGCCTTTGCGGCATGGAAAGGCATGCGTCTGCCTTTGGAAGAAGAGTGGGAAGCGGCAAGTGGATTTTTTAATTGGGGAGAAAGATGGGAGTGGACTGCAAGCGCATATCTGCCCTATCCTCGATATACTAAAGAAGCAGGGGCAATTGGAGAATACAACGGCAAGTTTATGGTAAACCAGATGGTATTAAGAGGCGCTTCTATTGTTACTCCTAAAGGGCACAGCCGTACATCATATCGTAATTTTTTCCATCCAAGACATCAATGGCAGTTCTCAGGGATTCGTCTGGTGCGGTGATGTAATACTGACAGGAAAATTTCCTGCATAGGCAGTATCGTGAACAGAATAACAGCAGCAACCTGCTTGTCATAAAGCAGTTATTTTAAAAATGGAAACTGTTTTTTCTTTTTACAATGCAGCAAAAGTATTTTGAAGTCCCCTTTTAATAATAGGTGGACTCCAAGTACGGATCATAGATATCTGCATCCCACTGATTATCATTAAATTCATCCAAAAAATCATCCTCTGATTCAGGATCAATTATATTCTCGTCTTTGTGTTGGTCAAAAGCTGCATCGCACAAAAATTCGCAGTCAAAGTCTGGTTCATCATCATATTTACGATATAAATCTGTTAAGAGATTTGAATTGTGCATTTCAGATTGAATTGCTGCATCTGAAAAATGTACGTCAGACTGTGTAATGGATTGAGGAACTGATTCGATAACTGGGTTTGTTGATATTTTCATGATTAAATAATTGCTTGTTGTATAAATTTCTTAATTCAAAATTAAGAGACGCAGCAACTTTTTAAGTTATAGAATTCTGCCGTGAAGTTATATAATATCAAATCCACTCGAAAATTTTTATAAATGCTCTTTTAATATTGATAATTGTTATTTTTGAATTAAACATAAAAAGAAATAAACTTTCTAGATCAAAACAACTGCACAATTATGCTTCAAATAGACAAGAAACTTATTGAGGAAATAAAAAAGACTATATGGGTCTCCAGATTGTCCATACAGACAAAATATGGTTTTAAATAAATTTGAAACCTTGTTAAAAAACACAAGAAAAAGTAACCAGAAGGTATTATTAAATATAAGAAAATAAATATTTTTTTATAAGAATAATTATGTTGATACTTTATTCATTGATAAAATTAATATTATGATTAATAACCAATTTACTGATAAAGACAGTATTTTCTAGATTATATAGTTGGCTTATAAGAAGATATTTTCCATCTGACAAATTCTTACAAACAGCTGTCTCGAATATTTTTTAACTTTCAATCTACAAGTTTGAATCAACCAAACGCCACTTCAAAAACGAAGTAGCTTTTGATATTATGCGTCATTTGTAGCAAAAAACGAAATAATGTATCAGTTAGTATGTTTCCGCTGTGAAAGTCAAAAAACTAATTGAAAATCAATATACTATCTCCTCTCTGTATCGACTATTCCAATAATAAATTCCACAATTTGAAACTTAAATTATCTTCCCGTAATACTTTAATATGTACAGAGGCTAATCTTAAAACAAACAGGGAAGTGTAATAACACTTCCCTGTTAATCAGCATTTAAATAATTTATTAGTTTTAAGCTACAGCTATACTAAAAATGGATCGCCTCTGCAGAGTCTTAATACCTTGACCCCGTGTCAATAACTTTTAATATTTTTTATTCTTCCAGTTTGGACATATTTAGTGTTAAAGTTGTTAAGAACTCTAGTCCGGTAGTAGTTAACGCCTTAACAGTGATCTCATATGCACCTGCAGTAAGGGTAGTTTCCTTTTTCACAGTGATAGAGCCGGTTTTTTCATTTATTGAAAATGTGTCGTTACTATCAGTAAATGTCTGACCATCCTTTTTAATACCAGTTATGGCAAACGTTGATTTATAGGTTTCAGGAGATAGGTTAGGCGCAGCTGATACGTAACCGTTTGATAATGCAATATGAAGATTATTCAGTAGTATAGTAAGATCATATTCAGGATAATAGGTTCCAAAAAAGAATTTGATTTTTGGAATGAATATTACACGTAAAGTTGTAGATGCGACACGAAAGCCGTCTTTAAGAAGTACAGGGTTCACTTCATAAGCTTTTTCAAGTTTTTTGTTTGGATCACCGGCATTGGCTGCAAATTTTAGGAAGTTTGAACTTAGGGATACATCCGCTCCGATGGAAGATTGATTTTCTATTGCCCAGTTCATGTCTGCAGAAACATTATAAAGAGTTTCAAGCTCAAAAATAGCGGCATCACCATATATCACATATGCTGCTTGAATGTCAGTCTTGCTGTCTAGGCCTTTTACCGAAATCTTTGCAGGAGTAACCTTAAGGTCAATTGTCTGCTTACCCTGAAAGTTTTGGCCGTCAGAACTTACATTTACTGAAATTTTGTAAGTATCAGGTAATTTTATGTTACTGATGCCGGAAACCGAACTGTTTGCATATAACAGGCCGCTGTTAAGAATTATTTTGCCGGATTCTTTATTTATGGTTACTGCCTTGGCAAGTTTAACATTAAGAAATTCTGAAGCATTAACTTTTACATTTTCATTAAGACTGAAGTCTAAGGTTACCTGAAGATCTGATGCATTTAAGACATCTGAAGGCAGAGCGATTTCCTGCTGTTCGCCATAGACCATAGATAGAGATGAAGGAAGTTCAATTGCAATCTCTTTTTGCGGTGTTTCCTCATTATCACTGCTGCAAGCTGTCAACGACAAGAACAGAAGACCTGTGATTAGCAGTCCTGCGTAATTTTTTTGTTTTCTCATATTTAAAATTTTTGTCAAAAATATATTTAAAATAAATAAAACGCAACAATGTTGCGTTATTTTATCGCAATATAGTTGCGATAAATCTTTTAAACATTATATTTGCGCCCTTTATTCATATAAATTTAATGCGATCATGCCATTTATAACCCGCTCATTTTGTCTCCTTTTCTTTGCCTTTAAATTTGCATACTCGCAAAATATAAAACCTGCTGATAGTGTCAAAGTCAATGTACTGAAGGAGGTTACAATTAATAATATTAAAAAACCAGAGTTGTTTAATTCAAGAAAGATCTCGCGGAAAGAACTTTTAAAAAACCAGTCTGCAACGCTGGGAGAAACACTCAGCCGCGTTCCTGGAATTCAGAATTCCTATTTCGGACCTAATTCAGGAGCTGTGGTGATCAGAAGTCTCAGCGGTAACCGCGTAAAGGTATTAAGTAACGGAATGGGCATGAACGACCTTTCGGGCATCAGTCCAAACCTTAATCTGATTACAGATATGGATAACCTGCTGGGTATTGATATTCATATTAATGATGGAAATGTTCTTTTTGGAGGAAGGGCTATTGGAGGAGCAGTCAACCTTAAAGACAATACGGTGCCAAAAGAAAAGGCGCCGAAGACTCTTTCCGGCTTTGTAAGGGCTGAAGGAAGCACCAATCTGGGATACAAACAATCCTTCGACCTTAACGGCAATATTGGAAAGCGATGGGTGTGGCATGCAGGAGGGATGAACAGATGGAATGATGATATTAGAATACCGGGAAATACAAAAGCCCCAATAGCCTATGATCCGAAAATCGATGACCTGACCGCAGCTATGGCGCAGGTTAAAGTAGAGAAGCAGACAACGAGGAATCTAACATTATATCCCTATATAAGTCAGTTTGTACTGCAGAACATGAATGACCCTGCGTGGGATCTTACCGAGGCAGATTTATACACTTTTGAAGATAAATCATTTGTTAATGGAGCCTATGTGTCAAATCCAAAAAATAGTTTATTTATAGCAGGACAGCCCGCAGGAACACCACTTTCAACGACTACAGTAAAAAGTATAACGGATTATTCACCTGTTAAAAAGGGAGTTATGCCTAATAGTCATTCGAGGAGCTATGCCATAAATTTTGGCACTTCTTATGTTGGTGAAAAATTTAATTTTGGGGCCGGGTTTCGTAAAACGTACGGTTATTATGGTATTCCCGGGTTTGCACTGCGTAAGCTGCCGGGGCATACTCATACCCATGAAGATGGTTACAGCCATGAAGTTGAAGGGGAAAGTATTTACTTACCTATAAATACGCGATCAGAAAGCAATAGTATTTTAATGGAATCTGAGTACAGGCCCAAAAGTATGGGAATTGCAGCAGTGAGGGTAAATTACATGATGCAGTATTCTAAGGACAGTGAACTTATTGATGATTATCTTGCGAATAAATTTTCAGCGGCACGTCATATTGCAAGGCTGGAGATTGACCAGCAGCCACTTGAATTTTTAAACGGAATGTCCGGAGTAGATGTTTCTGTTGCAGCTATAGACGGCACTGGAGAACAGCGGTATCTTCCCAATAACAAAAGCCGTGAATATGGAATTTTTACCCTGCAGCAATTTGCGATAAATTTTTTAAAGTTAAATGCAGGTTATCGTAATGACCTTGTTCAAAGGCGGGCCATGCTCACACCGGGTTACACGCCAAGCAGGGGGCTGGGAGGAGGTAAACTCTCAGACCGGGATTTTCATCTCAATCAGTTTAGCACTTCAGTTCAGGCAGATATTATTAAATCAGGCTATCTGCGCGCTTCCTATACTCATTCAGAACGTGCTCCTGATGTTAACGAATTATACGCAGGGAATAATCATTTTGCTATTATTTTAGAAGAAAATGGTGATGACAGGTTAAACAAGGAAACGTCAAAGACGACCGAATTTGAGGCGGGATTTAACTATGCAGGGCTGAAACTTTCTCTTACACACTACCATACAATGCTCGATAACTATTTATATCTGGCACACACTGGGATTTCACGTTCAGGGGGCTTTTTGGTAAAGGAATGGCGCCAGTCGGATACTAAACTGAGTGGCTGGGAAGCAGAAATGGGATATAATAAGAAACTCTGTGAAAATCTGAATATTCAGCTGGGATCGTATTTCGACCTTGTCAAAAATATCAATGTTTCTGGGGATCATATGAGGGACTGGGCAGAGGGAGATTATATGCCCAATATGCCTGCCAGCAGGTTTGGATTTTCAGCAGGCCTAAGCTTTAAGAAATTTGAACTCAGCGCCACATTTGACCGCTATCTGGAACAGCGCTACCTTGGAAAAAACATTAATCCCGAACCGCCGATGCCCGCATATTCCCTGCTTGCTGCCAGACTGGCCTATAATATGATTTTTAAAGATTATAAAATAGAATATTTTGCTGGTGGAAGCAACCTGCTGAATGTTGAAGCCAGACCGCAGAATTCTCTTTTGAAGTATTTGGCACCGCTGCCTGGCATTAATATCTCTTTAGGACTAACGGTCAGCATATAAAAAAATCTTAATACAGAAACTAATAGTTTAGTTATTAAATCAAGAAATAATTAGATTCATATTTTCATAAATAAAAAAAACGGATTACAGAATATAGCCGTAATCCGTTTCTAAATAAAATCTCTTGATTTATGAATTACCATAAAGGTTTGATTCCCCTCCATCAATTGCAATAGTCTGCCCATTAACATACTGGCATTCATCGCTAAGAAGAAAGGCTACAAGGTTACCCACATCTTCAGGTTTACCTAACTTTCTTGTTGGGTTTCTTTGTGCATATGTTGTTTCAGCTGCTTTTGGGTCGGCAGGATTTACCTGCTTAAAAGCTTCTGCCACCATTGGAGTCAGGATAGCCCCCGGTGCGATTGCATTGGTATATATTCCATCTTTACCATATTCAATGGCAGCATTTTTTGTCATACCTGAAACCGCGTGTTTACTTGCTACATAGGGCATCTGATTAACAACACCCCTGATTCCGCCTACAGAAGCTACGTTTACAATTTTTCCTCCGCCTTGTTTCTGCATTATCGGAATCACGTATTTAAGGCCGTAATAAACCCCCATAAGATTGATATCGATTACTTTTTTAAATACATTGATGTCATAGTCAACTAATGGTGCCTGTTTTCCTTCAATACCTGCATTATTGTAGAATCCATCGATACGGTTAAATTCTTGAACAGTTTTGTCTACATAATTTTTTACAGCCTGTTCATCTGAAACGTCAGCGACTATAGTTATGATCTTTGCATTTGGTGCAATTGACTGGATTTCTGCTTTTGCTTTTTCGAGTGCTTCAGCATTATAATCTATAATAGATAAGTTGGCTCCTTTTAATGCTACGGCTTTACTTGCCGCAAGTCCAAGACCCATAGCAGCTCCGGTAATAATAATTGTTTTGTCTTTAAAAATACTCATGATGTATGTTGTTAAAATATATTAGTTGAAAAATTATTCATTTAAAATTCGAATTATTGACTCATGCCTCTCCAGATCATATCAAAGCAGTCATCAATGAGCTGCTGGTTTAATGGAAATAGCTTTTGTATGATTCCGGTAGAGCAGGAGCGTACAGTACCATCAAAAAAACTGATGAGTATAATGGCATCCAGTGCTTTTATGATTCCTTCTTTCTTTCCTTTTTCTAAAAGATCATACAGCGGTTTATTTTGTCTTTCATACTCTGTCAGTTGTTTTTCAAAATTTAGCTGTATATAACCGGACTGTTGATACTGGTCAATAAATACCGTTTCGTCATAATGCTGCAGTCTGTAGTTAAGCATATTGAAATAAATCTGCTTAAGTGATTGCTTTATTGGTACATTAATATCAAACTCACGGTACATTGCCTGAGCCATTTTATCCTCCACAGCAGCATAGGCCAGCTGTACTGCCTCTTCTTTATTTTTAAAATAGATATACAGAGTCCCAGCGGCAATTCCGGCTGTTTTACTTATACCCGAAATAGTTACACTTGCTAATCCCTGTCTGCCAGTAAGTACAAGTACAGACTTTAAAATTTTTTCTCTTTTATCAGGATCTAATGGTCTCATATTGTAAAGTTAAATGAAATAATATTCATTTAATTAAATGTATGCAAATTATAACTTTTCTTTAAGGGAATTATGCGTAGTAATTTAAATGTTGAGGAGAGCTGCGGATTCGAGCCGTGCTTTTTTTAATATTTTGCTTTGTCGTAACGTTTCAGGCAAGGTCATAGGAATAAAACATAATTTTTGTAATAGCAAATACGTAAAGAATGGATTATAGTCTAATGGATATAAGCATTAGATATGCGTGCCTCTCGTTTGTCTTTTATAACGATTGTTTTTCTATATTTGAAACTCCGCATAAACTAAAGGAAAGTTTTTGCATGGGCTGATAGTGAACTCTAAATTTGGTAGTATTATGAAATTTAACTTTTTTTTTGCTATTGCGATTTTGTGGATAGCAGGTTGTTCTGGACAAGAGGTTTCTTCAAATAAAGTATTTAAAGAAATAGCTTTGGTGAACAGGATTGAA
The DNA here is from genome assembly GCF_024171645.1 of Flavobacterium sp. HSC-32F16. Taxonomy (GTDB): domain Bacteria; phylum Bacteroidota; class Bacteroidia; order Flavobacteriales; family Flavobacteriaceae; genus Flavobacterium. The sequence goes on from NZ_JALKAC010000012.1 coordinate 160,966, forward strand.
TTTATAAATGCGAAATATGACCAGCCAAAATTCAGCTGCGGTTTTCTGATAAAATATAACAATGAAACATTTGCTGTAACAGCAAAACATATACTTAAGATTATTAAGCCCGAAAGTATGACAACCCTGTCGTTGCAAAGCCATATTAAAAATTGGATATTATACCCATTAAACAATAAGTCCGAAATTGTAGTTTGTGATAAATTATTAAATGAAGACAAGTCTGAGTTATTAGAAGCCAAGTCAACTTATGACAATGACTGGCTGGTATTTTCCATAAAGGAAAACTCTTCCGGTATTATACCTTTGGAAATAAGAAACACTCCTTTAATTCAGGGAGAAAAATTATATGTTGTGGGCTGGACCAGAACGATGGAAAATGGTCCTCAAAGAGTATATGAATTTGAATATTACAAAACAATTTCAAATCGGATTTTATTAAAAGATATTCTTGTGCCGGAGAAATTCGGAGGACTCAGCGGGGCTCCATTAGTAGATGAAAATGGTTTACTTGTTGGGATTGTCTCAAATGGGACAGTTGATCCAGATTCAAATAAGAAGTTTTTCTCTCCATGCTCAGTAACAAATTTATTAACTTTTATCGAAAATAGAAAGCTTGATAAATAATAAGCCGGTCATGTAAAAGCGTTTAGAGCCTGTTTAGAGCGAGGTTACTGGTTTATGGTAAAACGAACCCTGAAAATACAAGTAAAAATGGAGGTCGGTAGTATTACGGCCTACGTGTTTTTATAAAATAACAAGAGACGTCCATCAGGTCGTCTCTTGTTATTTTATGTAGTAAGACTTAAAATGTTTCTGGTTTACCCTGGTTTTCAAATCAGGTTATGATAAAAAAATGTATTTTATTTAATATCGCAATTTGTCTTTTTTTAGATTGGCCCCCTTTTAACCTCATTCTCATCAGTCATATCTATAGTTTTTGGATGCAGGCTCACTAGTTGTAAAACGATTGCAGTAAAAACTACAAATAAGAGTAGTACAAAAACGTGTCTCATTCCTCCATTATCAGCTGCTTTTCCTAAAAACTCTGTGATAACAGCTCCGGCCGAAATACCTGCAAAATTCATAATTCCATATCCTGTAGCCCTGTAGCGGGGAGCAACAAACTGACAAAGAATAGGCATATTGTTGGTGTCGTATATTCCAAATCCAAGTCCAAAAAGGACAGCGCCAAAAACAATAGCGGTTATGTCACAGCAATAGCCAAATAAAAACAATGCCGGAATGGTAAGAAACAATCCAACAGCACTGGTGTAAATTCTTCCTTTAAGATGTTTCATCACCCATCTGTCTGAAATGGCACCTCCAATTAAAACGCCAAAAAAGGAAGACATTGAAATGGTTACCGTGGCAATTGGTCCCGCCAGAGACATGTCTAAATGTAAAGTTTCAGTAAATAAAGTGGGTAACCAGTTTTTGGCCGCCCATCCCGGTAAACTTGGTGCAGAGAAATAAAAAAGCAAAACCCAAAAGGAGATATTACCGAATACTATTCCCAGTCCCTTGAACATTTGCCTGAATTCTGTGCGGACAGATGACTTTTTTGTGGGATCTAAGAAGTACGTCTTCTTTTCTTCTATAAAAAATATAAGTATTAAACTGTAAAGCACACCGAATAAACCTACGGAGTGAAAGGTAAAATGCCAGGAAAAATACTTGGATATAGTGGCTCCAAAACCACCGAGTGCTTGTCCTAAATAAATTCCAGTGGTATGAATCGCAATTGCAAAAGAGCGTGTTTTTTCCTGATGGTAATCTGCAATTAAGGATAAGGCAGCCGGAATATAAAAGGCTTCGCTAAAACCCATAATGCCACGCAAAATATAAATCTGATTGAAAGTTTCGGCATAACCCATCGCCATAGTCACTCCGGACCAGATGAAAAGACTTCCTATGATGATTCTTTTTCGGTTAAACCGATCCGCAATAATTCCGGAAACAGGGCTCATAAGTGCATAAATCCAAAGGAAAACAGCCATTAAAAGACCGAAATTTTCAGCTTTAGCCAATTCAGGAATGTCCTCCATCATCGCTGCTTTCATAGTGGAGAGCATTTGTCGGTCTAAATAATTCAATAAAGCAACAATCCATAGCAGGCCGACAACAATCCATGGATAGGATTTTTTTTCATTCAATTTTGCAATCATTCTCTTTTTTCAAAATAAAGGCCGAATATACGAATTCAAACGCAACAGGAAAGAATTGTTTTTCCGTGTTATTTGTTTACTATATCGTATCGCGACTTCTTATATTCAGGTTTTGCTGCATTCTTTATTTTCAATAAGCAGACTTACGCGATTGTACCACAAAACTTTTGTTCGGTTTTATGAATATTGAAAATTATTAGTTAGTTATTAATTTATTATAATTTGTATTTTTAGAATGCTTTTAATTGTTTTTTTGCTGCTAATGGGTAGGTTGGTAGAGGAGTCCAAAGCTTTAATTCTACATTTTAATTTTTTTCTGTTGTACTAAGATTCTGCCAGAATATTAGAATGATGAATTCTTTATAGATTAAACTAAACTTTTTATGGCAGAAGAGGTATCAAGTCCAAAACTATGGTGCCGCAATTTTGCCACAAAAATTTAAAAACGTTACACTTTACAAAATCAGGTAGTTAAACGTCTTTACTATTTTGTGGCAGATTAACTGCAAAGCCAGATTACAATTTTTGCAGATATACTATTTTAAAATTCACCTTTTTTAAATTAACATAAACTCCAGTTTTTATCCAGAAATTCATCTTCTCCAGGCTCCTCTGTTTTATAAGCAATTGATTCAGGGATAGAGGTTTTAGGAATGTTTACATGAACGATGGTATTTTCCTTAATATCCTCAAGACGTCTTAAAACTTCGTCAAGTTCGTCAAGACTGTTGACTTCAAAACCTCTGCCTCCAAATACATCAACGAGTTTTGCATATTTCCAACGGTGCATTTGGTTGTAATCATAAATATTGTTTAGATCGGGAATGCTGTATTCTACCTTTTCTGCACCGCGAAAAGGATTTGGATTAACAAGCATTTGTTCAATACCATAAATTCCATTATCCAAAACAAATACAATGGTATCGTGTTTTAGTTTATTCTGTGTAGATATAGCTTGACAGGTTTCCTGAAAAGCACCATCTCCAACAAATACTACAGGTCTCTTATCAGGTCTGGCACATTTTATTCCGGTGGCTGCGGGAACGGAATAACCTATTGAAAGCCATGATGCCTGCGCTACAAATCCATTAGGTTCAGCAATACGGATTCCCTGGGCACCCAATAAAGGAAAACCGGCATCTGCAACTACTATATGTCTTTCGTCAATAAAAGTATTGATCCGTTTGAAAAAGGTATCATAATTAAGTGTTGGTTCTGCATTTTTTGTAATGCTTTGATCCGCTACAAAAAATGATTCAGGCAGCTTCTCTGCATCATACATTTCATAAGCACTAAAGTTAACTTTGATGAGTTCTTCTTTTAGAAATATCATAAAATCTCTCAACGATACATTGGCCATGTAAGAAGCCCCAATCCTTACACCGCTGTGGTTGGCAAGTACAGTATCATCTTTCCAAACATCAAAACCACCCAGGTTTTTGCCTGTGGTCCATACGCCAAGGCCGATTTTCAGCTGGGCTTTTTCGAATTGTTCCTTGACATCTTTTGGCGATGCCTTGCCATTAAAAACGCCTTTGAATTTAGGATGGTTTTCCGATACAATTGATTTTCCGAGTATGGAAGTCACAAATTCTGTATCGGTTGTTTCGATCAGATCCAGAAATTCTTTTTGAATACCATAGCGCTGGATCTCAATACCTCCCCAGAAAATAATTTCTTTTCCGCGTGCCATAGCAGCTACTCTTTTAGCAGCCTTGCGTGCACTTGATTGACATTTAGAGGACTCTCTTTCTGCCAATGGATTAACAGGGGGATTGCATTCCATTCGCCATGCATCTTCAAAAACTTCTAGATAAACCGGTCTTCCATATAAAATACAGGCATTCAATACTGCATCAATTTTATAAGGAGCATCAGATGAACCTGTGATTTGTTCTGCGGCAACGGTAACGTTTCTAAACACATTAATGTTACTGTACATATCACCTGTCATATGAGATGCCAGCATGCCCTGAACGAGACTTCGCTGCTGGTCTTTGTTGGTTGGAGCTCCATTAATTACAAGCACGGGACAATGCTCTACATAAGAACCTGCAACCGAATTAAGTAGTGTAAATGCGCCTACACCATAGGTTACCGCAACTGCCGCGAAACCGTTTTGCCACGCGTAGGCATCAGTACAATGCCCAGCGTTTATTTCATTTGTGTCGTTAACGATTTTAATTTTTGCTTTTTTGTCTTCGTGAATCGTGTTTAAAAATGGTGCGGTATAATTGCCTGCAATTCCAAACAAATGTGTTAATCCTAATTGTTCAAGGCGTATCTGAAGGTATTTTGCAACGGAGATTTTTTTCTGTGACATCTTAAATCGGATTATTTAGGTTACCGGTATTTTCGTTTACTTCAAGTGCGGTGCGGATTCCTGATTCAATGGCCCCTTCAATCCAGGCATGTTTCAGAGAAGTGTGCTCGCCCGCAAAATGTGCTTTTCCATTCCATTCGGTTGAGATGATATGACGCTGCAATAAGTGTAATTGTCCCGGATTAAATATTGCGGCTTCACCATACGCATATGGATCGCGCATCCAGCTTTGTGTTGCGCCGCCAATTAATTTTCCGTTTTTGCCCTTGCGCTCTTTAATGCTTGAGCTGATTACGGCAAGGTCGATAATACGTTGCTGCTCCTTCTTGTCATCGGAGTGGATAATAGCCAGGTTTTTAAGCGCATAAAAGTACCTGTCATCGTCATCCATAGAATCCCAGCGGCTTGCTTCATCAGACCAGCAGTATGATGCGAGCACAACACCGTGTCCTTTAGTTCCTAAATCATTGCTCGGATAATAGGTGAAACGGTTAGAAAAGTCAGTAATTGTACCGCCGCCAACAATATTATATGGTGCTTCCTGCCACCATTTCTCACGAAATTCCAGCAGTATTTTAGTTGCAGAATCATAGTGCAGTTCGCGGATGGCTTTTCTTTTAAGCTGCTTGAACTGCGGTGTTACATACACATGTCTTAAGGCTGAAAACGGTATTGTGACAATTATTTCATCAAATTCCAGGTCACTAACCGGTGTTTTTAATGCTTTAAATCCTGCGTCTTCATAAAATTGAAAGTCACGCTGCACTTCAATATCTACTTCAACTTTTACTTTATCGTTAACGAGCATCATTTTAGTCATCCTGCAGTCAAAGTAGGTGTTTTCTTCCAGACTGTGAGCTTTGAAGAGTGCATTTGGCAGCAGGTCGCTTCCACCGACAATTTCCAAAAACCGGGTAGAATCCTTGATGATATTCTGTTCGATAAAACTCTGGATAAAGTCATAAGACATTCTGGACTCCAGATTCTGAATAACCCCAATCATCTCGATGGCGTTCTCTGAATACATCGAATTTTCCTTTAAAAAACGACGCATCGAATATTCTCCGTAACGCTCAATGAGTAAAGGCCAGTTTTTTTCAGGATCTTCTGCAATAAAAGCCTTAAGGGGATTAATAAGATTGGCCATTAACTGGTCGGCACGCATGTTCTCGCTCTTGCCCAAATGAAAGTTCAGTAGTTTGTTTACATCAACGACCTTAGTTTTGTCTTTTGGTATATATTCATTCTGTACAACACGTTTGCGGTTAATATAGAAAATAGAATTTCGGGTAACTTCGGGCTCTGGTTTAGCGGGATCTGCCTGATGTGCGACAGCTTGTTCCTTATCAACAGACAGATAATAAAAAGGTTCAGTTTTGAGTCCGAGTTTATCAATGTATTTAAGTACCATTTGATGTATAGTCGGGATGCGCATTGCACCCGCTTCGCCATAGACACTATCATCTTCAAAATATTTTTTGTCTTTAGAGTTCCTAAAAGTTTTGATTCTGCCGCCCACGCGGGTGTTTGATTCGATTATAGTAACATTATGTCCAGCCTGCTTTAACATACCTGCAGCTACCATTCCAGCCATTCCGGCACCAATAATTAATACGTCTTTTGGTTTATCCGTCCGCGGGATTCCCTGGTCAATGTACTTTAAGTACTGCTGGATAATAATGTCATTGTCTTCGTCAAGTAAGCCGTGTAGGTAGTTTTCCATAATCAGTGGGTTTGGTTATTAGTTTATTTTTTAAATGATGTAGGATTTAAAGTCGAATGGAATTTTGTGCTTTATAAATTAGATAAACAGAAACATACATTCTTAATAAATTCATGGTTTGCATACTAAATTGCTTTTAGGTTAGCTTACCCTTAGCTGGTTTTCAGCATCGCGTTTATAATAAGCATCGTAAAGTGCCTGATTGGAATCTAAAATATAACAGATATAAAATAAACTTAAAAGAAATGACACCAAACGGAGATTTTTGGGTATAAGAGTGATTTTATACGCAATAAGATTTTTTAAAACAAAAAATCCAATTGATTTATGAAGGATTAAAATTCTATTTAATTAGAATTTTAGTTTTGGTTCAGATTTAAAAAATAGAATATTTTATCGGATCATTCTAAGCTTGGTTTTAATTCCAAGTCTAATCAAAAAGTTACATCAATCGGAGAATTAGTAACATGCACATTCAATCCTTTTTCTTTGAATAATTTAATGATTGGTCTAAAATATTACAGTAAATAATTTTAAAAGAAAAGTAATAAAAAAAACAGGAATATATTTGTGTAAAGTACTCCTATTGTAGTTATCTGCGCAGCAAACGCTATGACTTGTTTTTATTTAGCAGGCACTCGTTGCAAACGAGCGCCAGTGGGAAAATTTCATTTTATTCCTTTGAAGGATAAACAACACCAACCATTAGTAAAGCGACAGTTTTAGAATGAATTGGAACTGAAATAATTTCTTTTGGATTGTTACTTTTAATTTTTAATTCAACACTATAATTCAAAGGTTCAAATACCACTTTGTCTATGCTGTTATCTACTGAATATTTAGTTAATGAATAATTGTCATTTATTTGTAAAAAAGGTAAATTCAGCAACCCTTCAACAGATAATAAATTAGAATTAAACAATGGAAAAGAATTATTTTTTTTATAATGAATTGTGACTGTAGGTAAATTAGCTGCTAATAGAGCTGAAACTCTGCCAAAATCTCCTCCTTCATCTAAACTGCCCAAATTATATGGAGGTACTGTTACAAAACAAAAACCTGTTCTTTTGTGATCCAAATTTTTAATTGATTGATTAATGGCATCTTCATAAAACCATCCCCAACTGTTGGGTTGTTTATGATTAACTTTATTTTCCTGCTTATTCTCAAGATAACTCAATGGTGAAACAGGAATAAGTACATATCCCTTATATTCAATTTTTATAGTAATCATATTTTCTAACAAATTCGTTAACAGATATGACTGCCCATTTGTAGGTTTAAATATGCTGGATTTATTTTCATCTGCTTCATTATCCTCTAGACTTACTTCATGCAAATTGGTTAAATTAATTTCAATAACTCTATCATGATCATTTAACGAATTTTGAATTTCTGCTATTGATAATCCAATTTCATATGAAGGAGAAAAACTATAGTTCTTACCATCTATTAGATCAAAAGTAACTATTCCACCATTGTTTTTATTAGGAAACCTAGTGTTATTTATAACCTCTGAAAGAATGTTAGAGTTATATCTAAAACTTTTATCGATAGTACTAATAAAAAGATATTCATCAAAATATTGTATGATGTCAAACAGTAATAATGCTCCAGAAGCAGGAATATGCGGCAAAAGCACTTCTAAATTTTTTTCACCTACTAATTGATTAAATTGCAGAGGAGGTTTATTCTCTTTATTCATTCCACTCCATAAATACCCCATTGCGTAAAGAAATATATAATCTAATTTATTATGAACAGAGAGCTTAAAAATTGCTAAGCTTTTATTTGCTTTTTCTATATCCTCTTGACTAATCACACCGAATAATTCTTCATATTTTGAAACGATTCTAGTAACAGAGACTTTTTGCATTTGAATTTGTTCTTCATATTGCAATTTATCTGAAGAATTAAATTGGTATCTTATTGAAGTCATTAATTGTTTGTAAGAATTAGTAAAACTATTTGCAATCGATAATTTCACACTGCCTTTTATTGGTCCAGGTATTACTCTTGAACTTATAAAATCATAAGTGCCTTGATTAAAAGCTTGATTATCATTAAGGAACCAGTAAGGAATACGGCTATGATTTGGATCTATTAAGGGATATAAAATAGCCGAATCATTTTGTGAAAAAAACTTATTTAGTTGTGCTTTCCATTCAAACAAGTAGTTATTATAGATAGAGTAATTATTCTTTTTAGATAAAGTATCTTGAGATAAGATTTTGTCTGAACAAAATATATTAAATAGTATTATAAGGGGAAACCAAAAATAAATTTTATACTTATACATTTCATAAATGATTTAATTAGCTAAAAAGATGTAAAAATTTAAAAAGGAAAGAGTAAAATTCTTTCCTTTTTTTTATATTAATAGAATATTTTAAAAATTCTGCTAACTTTTCCCTGCAACTCCTGGATTTGTTATGGCACCAGCAATTACAAATGCTTGTTTTTGAAATGTAGGTACAGATATAATTTCTTGAGAAGGACTAAAAGTTAGTGTGAATTCTGAATTATTAGAACCTTTTTCATAACTACTGCCAGAGGCTCCGGCGCTGAAGCTTCCTAAAGAAATAAACCCAAATAGTTTCAAGTTACCAGATGTTTTAGTACTCCATGATTCTTTAAAACTATTAAAGTCGGCATTTTTGTATTTAATAATTATTGTTGGATAATTACTAACAATAAAATTATTTGTCCAGCCAAAATTACCACCATCTTTAAATGATTTAAAATCAAAAGGAGGAGGAGTTGAAGAAGAGAATTTAAATCCACTTACATCTTTTCCTTGATTTTCATATGCCTGACGAATTATAGAACCATTATACCAACCTGTGTTAATATCCTGCTGCCAGGCTAATGGACTTATAGGAAGAATGGAATAACCTTTATATTGAACTGTAATTTCAGCATCTTGACTAGTACCCTTAAAAGTAGACATATCATAGCTAAATTGTGTCCCTAATGAGAATTTAAGCCAAGAACCAACAGAAAAGCCTGTACTTCCGTTAATACTTACATTCAGGCTTGATCCAGAAGCTTTTGAAGTTTGCATTTTGAATTCGATAACTCTCGATTCATTATTCAAATCATTTTGAATATCTGCGATTGACTTATTTAGCTTCCATCCAGTTCTAAAATCTTTATCAATACTGCCATCAACTGGATTAAAGGTTTTTATTCCTCCATTATTTTCAGTTGGATTAGAAGTGTTTCTTCTAGCCTGTGCAATTGTCCAAGACCCATCCTGCATTTGAGTTTGAAGTGTATTTACAGTGGCCGTCATGTTTAAATAAATAGAAACGTTATTAATTGTTAGATCAGATGAACCTGGTCTATTTGGTAATAAATCTTTAAGATTTCTAGCGGATGACATTTCGTTATAAGTTAACGGTTGCTTCTTACTAGACTGTGTACCACTCCATTGAGTTCCAAGCACAAAACTAATAATGTAATCATATTTAGTAGCAACACCCCAAGCACCAACAACTTCTTTAGCGGCATCAATTTGTGCATCTGTAATTGTCCCATAAGCAGTTTGATAATCTTGCACAATCGTAGCTTGTTGTGCTTGAGCATCTCCTTGTACTTTGTTCATTGTTATAGTGTCGGCTTTATTCAATGAATATTCAACACCACTTAAAACTTGAATATAATTATTAGGAAATGAACCCGCTGTATCAAGGGCTGCAGCGGGACTTATGTTTCCCGGAGAAACGTTTCCTGTTAACATGTCATAAGTACCTCGATTGAAAATATTATTTAAATTTTGCCAATTGTACAAAAAACCTCCTTGTGCTGGAAATTGTATAGGATAAACAAGATCATTAATGACTCCCTTTACAGCATTTTGTGTTTGTTCTTGTAAGACTTCATAGTACTTATTTTGAACATCTTCTTCTCCATTCAATAAAGCTTTGCTCTCTTTAGGAACAGATTTTTCTACTAAATTACTCATAACTTAATTTATTTGGGTCCCTACTCATAAGGCTTTTCAGGTTTCGCCTCCTTTTATTTAACTAAAAAGGAATAGCACGTTTATTTAAGTGGGTTCTGCTCCACTGTTTTTAATTTATTGTTTCCTCCTAAACATCCCAATAAACAAAGCTTTGTAAATCATGTAAACACATGCAGGTTATTATCGAGAAAATTAATTAGAAACAAATGTTGAAAATAAATTTCGCTGGCTTTCTTTTGTTTTTATTCTAAAATTACAGCAGAAGTAAAATCTGGAATAAAAAAATGGCATGAGACGGGGATTTATACCCATGAGAGAAGTAAAAATTGTAACGAGGCTGTTTTATTTTATTTTACATAAAATATTAGTAATCAATATGTAATTAAATAAACGTTATGTGATTTTTGAATAAAATTAGAAATTGGAATAAAAAAAACATTTCATTTTAGATCATTCCAGATAACAAAAAAACATAGACCTAACAAAGATTTCAGTAAAACAAACGAAATAACCATAGCAAGTATTAATACCACTGGTGATTGTCTGTGACGAGTACTTAATTTAAATAAGAATAAAGCGTTGGGTGTAATTAGTTTTTGATAATAAATTTTTATCAGTTACTAGTAATTTTCGATAGAAAATGTACTGAGAACAGAAAAATTATCATTGAACAATTAGAAATTCTACAGCAGTAAAAAGTAATTAATGAAAGTGAATTACAACTTCAAAAAACAATGCCGCCCGTTTTGAAATACTTTTCAATAAAGGAATTGTTTCGACACAGGAAATCGAAGCTAAAAAACTAGTATATCTTCAGGCGCAGAAGAATTATAAAAATCTCTTATCGTTTGTTTTCCAATTGAAGTCTTCTTTGAATTATAGTTTTAAAGGTTGACGGGACTTCTGGTTTTATTAATGAAAAAGGAGAAATAAAATTCTTAAATGAATTTAAAACAAACTACAGTCCAAAAACTTCAACCAGCATTTATTGTGCAAGCGCCTCTGAAGAATTTTTCTATAATGGCTATGAGATACTATATTCAGATCAGGGCGCAGCCGGGATTTTTCGACTATTTCATTTTGCATACAAATATTTGTGTCGTTTTCCCCACTGTTCCATTTGCTGGATTATCGGTCTTAATTCATAGCCAATTTCTGTTAACTCATATTCTACTTTAGGAGGGACTTCAGCATATACCTTTCTCTTTATTATATTATTTTGTTCCAGTTTTCGAAGCTGCAGCGTCAGCATTCGTTCCGTTATATTTGGTATAGATTTTTTTATTTCGCCAAATCGCATTTTGCCTTCTAATAGCCAGGAACAAATTACAAGTGACCATTGACCGCCAATTATGTTTGCCGCGTATACTTCTGAACATTCATCACCTAAGATTTTCTTATTTTCAAAATTGGTGCTTGTAACCTTAACTTTTGACATAACTTACATTTTTGATAGTTCCTTACAATTGGTTGTCAATAAAGCTAATAGGACTTTTATGTTATAGCTTTGCAGAACTATTCTATTTAAATAATTTAAAGTTCAAAATTAAATCAAAAAAGGTAATGATGAAAAAAGGCTTCATAAATATTTTATTATTGATGGCGGTACTCAACATTTATTCTCAAAATAAAAATTTAAAATTAAAAAAGACAATGACAATGAAAAACACATCTATATTAGTTAATGCAAACGAACATGTAAGAAAAGGAGAATACGAAGCGTACTTATCTTATCTCACTGAAGACACCAAATGGGTATTTGTGGGTGAGAGAACTCTTTTAGGAAAAGAAGCAGTAAGGCAGTATATCAAAGAATTCTATTTGGCACCACCAGTATTTGATATGGAAAAAGCAATAGAGGAGGGCGACTTTGTAACTGCGACAGGTAACATTGCCTTAAAAAATGTAAATGGTGAGTATGATCATTATATTTATTGTGATATTTGGCGATTTGATAATGGTAAAATAGCCGAATTAAAAGCATTCGTTATTGAGAAAAAATCCTGATACATATAAAATCCTGTTTATTTTGTAAAGAATAACAGTTTCATATGTTTGACTTTAGTTTGAATGAAATAAGAAAACTTGCGTACCAAATGAAAAGGTGCGCATTTTTCTCTTTGGTGGAAAATCGGGATAAATACTTATTTAAATTAACCCGTCACGTTCCAGCTCACTAAGGCACTTTGTCAGCACCTTTTGACTTATTCCATTAACGTGTTTCTATAGATTTGAAAATCTCATTTTTAATATTTTTTTGTACTGTGCCACGATTCTGCCACGGAAATTTTCGCTTTTTTTATAAAATTTAAAAGTTACAGAATAGTTTAAATCCGTTTAAATTTGCTTTATAATTTTTTATTAATTCAAAAATAAAAGGAGATTTTTTTATGACAAGCCATGACAAATATTTTTGAAACCTTTCTGTGATGAGTCAGACAATTAGAAAAAAGTATATTGATTATTGCGTAAAAAAGATATCAATTCCATTAGTTTGTTATGGCAAAAAAGGTCTAAAGAGCAATGGAGTTATTGTAAATTGTTTGCTATTGATTTAAGGATAAATTTCACTCTTTCTTCAACTGATATTTTAGGGATTTCTATGATCTTGTAATTAAATTCAATATAAGTATTTTTCATTTTGCAGAAAGTTAATTCTGCTTCTTTCCAGTCTTGTTTTCTTTCGCCATCTGTTTCATAGATTTCTTTCCAAGGTGGTAAAATAAAAACATTTTTGTTGTAAGGATGATTTTCTATTTCTGATAAAATATCTTTTGATATTGGAATGTTTTCCATTTTCATATAACAAATGGCATCTAAAATTCCTCGGTCAAAAAAAGTAATATTTGAAGTATTTTTGAGAGCAATTTCATTGTAGCTATTTATAGAAGCTTCTAACATTAAGTTGGCATAAAGATCCTTGTTTTTCCATGGCAGTCCATCCTTTTGGTTTTCCATCTGCTCTTTGATAATTCTTCTTGCATCTTCGCGTATGGTAAGAAATCCTCCATTAAAGAGTTTGTTTATTAGTGTGGTTTTTCCAACACCAGGACCGCCAGTAATCACATAAAAGTTATTTTTTTTTGTTTCCATATTCTAATAATCAAAACTGATAAAACATATTGTATGGTTTATCTATAAATGCTTTTGTAAGCAAAATTTAATATTTTACATGTTTTTTTTTAATTAAAAATCAAATCAAACATTTAAAAAAAGCATTTATAACTATCTTCAGCAATTTTTCCTTTCGTAGCACCATTAGATTTATATCAAAAGCTTAATGTGATACAAGGTACTGAAAATAGATCCAGTAGTTTAAAAACAGCCTTATTTTTGTTGCAAAAAGATATCCTTTCTACTTTACTGAAGAGGTATTTATAAAATTTTAAAGAGGTTCAAATTCAGGATATGAACTCTTTTGCCTCTTCAGTTAGTATGCATGTCAAATCCTTTATAAAAGTAAGAAGAGATAAGATTAATTTTTAATTTAATGCCCTAAGTTTATGAAACAAAATTAATTCATAAAAAAAAAACAATTAGTTAACCAATACAAAGCTCTTGAGATTTTTATTAAAAAAACATCATTAAAGACATGAATATTTTACACTTATTTAATATGCCTAACCTAAATAAGCTGGCAATCTTTTATCTTTGAAAAGCTAAAAAAAAGTATGGAGAAACTGAGAAAACATATTGAAGAAATCATTTCAATTACGGATGAAGAATTTGAATCGATAAAACCCTTTTTCACGATACGAAGGGTGCTGAAAAATCAATATCTTATTCAGCAAGGTGACGACGCAAAATATGAATACATCATTATGAGCGGCATCTTCAGAGTTTTTTATCTGGATGAAGACGGAAAGGAACACATCGTACAATTCGCCACAGAAAACTGGTGGATGTCTGATTATATTGCCTATTTCAATCAAAAACCCGCAAACATGTATGTGGTATGCATGGAGCCAGGAGAGGTTTTATGCCTGACACTTGAGGGTAGGGAAAAACTCTCTGTTACGCTTCATAAAATGGAACATTTTTTTAGAGTAAAATTGACCAAAGGTTATATGGCGCTTCAACAAAGAGTAATTTCATTGCTTTCTAATAATCCGCAGCAACGCTATAGAGAATTTGCAGATCTTTATCCAAATCTCATGCAAAAAATTCCCAAGAAATATATTGCAGAATATCTCGGGGTAAGCCGCGAAACTCTTAGCAGGCTTTACTCCAATAACAAATAACATAGCTGATAATTCTCAAAGTGTGATTCTCGTCACACTTTTTTTGTGACTTTGCTCCTCGTATTGAGAAGTAGAGCTGGCATAAATTTGCCCTATAAATAATTCATTAACAACTTAAAAATTTATAGAAATGAAAAAGATTATGATTTTATCACTAGCCATTGCCTTTTTATCTTCTTATGGTCAAAGTAAAAAAGAAGACACATCAATAAAACAAAAAACAACCCTTAAAAGCGAAAGAAAAATGAATAAGAAAATTTTAATTATTGTATCGAATGCCAATGCAATTGGACCAAACAACAGAAGAACAGGAACATTTCTTCCTGAAGTAGCACATCCTTATGCCGAATTCGACAAAGCAAATTATCAAATAGATTTTGCTAGTTTAACTGGAGATACGCCGTATTTAGATGCTTTAAATCTGGCAAATGATCCCGATAATCTTGTATTCTTGACTGGTAAGGGATGGGAAGCGATGCAGAAAGCAGTAAAGCTGTCAAATGTTGATGTTAGTAAATATGATGCTGTTTTTGTTCCCGGAGGACTAGCGCCAATGGTTGATATGCCGGAAAATGAATTGCTGAAAAAAGTTATTAAAGAAACTTACGAGCGAAATGCTGTTGTTGGGGCAGTTTGTCACGGTCCGGTATCTTTACTAAATGTAAAACTAAGCAATGGAACTTATCTAGTAAACGGTAAAAATATTACCTCTTTTACAGATGAAGAAGAAAAAGGTTATGCCATTGCTGATGTACCTTTTTTACTGGAAACTGCGTTGACAAAACAAGGAGCAAAATTTCATGCAGCAGCGGTATGGTCGGCTCATAGTATTGCTGATGGTAATTTGGTTACAGGACAAAATCCTGCATCTGCAAAAGGTGTGGCCGAAAAAATGATTACAATTTTAGAAGCTGCAAAAAAGTAATAATTAAATACTATTTATTGGCCTTCTAACAAAATATGGAGGTCAATAGTTTTATTATCATTAAAACCGAATAATAATTATTTTAAAAAATAAAAATGGAAAATCAAAATCCAATTCATGTTTTTGCTACATGGAAAGTAAAAGAAGGTCAGCTTGAAAACGTTTTAAGTCTGCTAAAAACAGTGCATGATCAAAGCATCAAAGAAGATGGTAATTTGTTTTATACAATTCATCAAAGTAATTCAGATATGAATACAATCTTACTATTTGAAGGATATATTAATGAAGCGGCTGTTGCAGAACATCGAAATGCAGCTTATTTTCAAGAATTAGTTTTAGGAAAAATAGTTCCTTTATTAGATAATAGAGAGATTGTTTTAGCGACACCTCTGAAATATTAATTGCCAATATTACCGATTAAGGTATTGTCCTCATTGATAATTTGACTAAATTTAAGGAACAAATCATGAGATATTGAACTTAAAATACTAACAGCATGATTTTTAGAATTACCTATTAAAAAGAACATTTTATGGAAAAGACCACAAAAATAGTATTCCCTTACGATCAAAGTTTGGTAAAAGAATTACCATTAATCGATAAAAAGGATATTGAACAAATATTAAATACCGCTCAGAATTTATTTAATGATCAATCGAATTGGATTCCTGCTTTTAAAAGAATTGAAATTTTAGAAAAGGCCGCTTCAATAATGAATGACAGGATCGAGGAATTGATTCATACAGCGATAAGTGAGGGCGGTAAACCTTATAAAGATTCTAAAGCAGAAATATTAAGAGCGATTAAAGGAGTAAAATTAGCAGCAGAACATATATCACAGATAAAAGGAGAACAAATACCGATGGGACTTACCGAAGCTTCTTTAAACAGAATAGCTTTTACGTTAAAAGAACCTATTGGTGTTGTGGTTGCTGTTAGCGCATTCAATCATCCATTAAATTTAGCCGTACATCAAATTGCCACTGCTGTTGCGGCTGGTTGTCCGGTTATATTTAAACCTGCAAGCAGTACGCCATTATCAGGTCTTGCTTTGGCTGCTATTTTAAAAGAAGCGGGTTTGCCCGAAGGATGGCTTCAAGTAGTTTTATGTGACAATGAAACGGCAGAATTGTTAGTTACAGATTCCAGAATTCATTTTTTCTCTTTCATTGGTTCAGCAAAAGTAGGATGGTCTTTAAAAAGTAAACTAGCTCCGGGAACTCGTGCTGCATTAGAACATGGTGGTGCTGCACCTGTAATTGTAGAAAGTGATGCCGATTTTAATGAAATGATTCCGGATTTGGTAAAAGGAGGATTTTATCACGCAGGCCAGGTTTGTGTTTCGGTTCAGAAAGTTTATGTGAATCAGGAAATTGTTGACCGTTTTGTTGAACAGTTTTCTGAGGCAACTCAGAAATTAATTGTTGGAAATCCATTTGATGAAAAGACAGATGTTGGTTCGCTTATTGCTCCAAAAGAAGTAAATCGTGTTGAAGAATGGGTTAACGAAGCAATTGAAGAAGGTGCAAAATTAATAACCGGCGGGAAACGTATTTCTGATACCACATTTCAGCCAACAGTTTTATTTAATCCATCAGAAGATTCTAAAGTTTCAGCTAATGAAATTTTCGGACCTGTTGTGTGTATTTATCCATTTACAAATAGGGAAGAAGCTATCCAAAAAGCAAACGCTTTAGAAGTTCATTTTCAGGCCGCTGTCTTTACTAAAAATATTGATATTGCATTAGATGCAGCAAAAAAACTAAACGCCACCGCAGTTATGGTGAATGACAATACCGCTTTTAGAGTAGATTGGATGCCATTTGGCGGAAGAGATGCTTCTGGTCTTGGAATGGGCGGAATCTCCTATACCATAAATGATATGACAAGAGAAAAAATGATGGTTTTTAAAAGTAAATCTTTATAAAGAGATGTAATTTACCGCAAAGCACGCAAGGATTTTTAATTTATATAGCTTTGTAAAATGCGAAGTCAGCAAAGCTTTACAAATATAACTTTGTGCATTTTGCGGTTAAATTACATTTGCATTAAATCACAATTCTATTAATTCGTTAATGCAACATATTGATACAGCATTTTTTGATTTTCGGCTTCAGTAATTAAGAAATGAGCAACATTGGCTCTAGAAATTTTTCCAACTTTCATTCCTTTTGAAAGTCCGGATATTGCTTGATAATTTTTGCTTAAATCGCCATCTGTAAGCATTCCGGGTCTTACGATTTCCCATTTCATAGTACTTTTTGTGATTATTTCTTCCATTATCGTTTTATTCTTGTATTGATCTTTTAGAAATAACGAAATGACCGTTCGCATAAAAAAACTTAAATAATTTTTACTTTTTCCTGCTCCAAAACCTGTAATAACCAAAACTGGCGAAGAGAATTTTAAATCATCAGTAACCTTAATCAATGTATTGGCAATATCAGAAAATAGGGTAGTTGCTTTTTTATTTTTTGTTCCAACAGTTATAAGTACGGCATCAGCACCATTTATAGCATGTTTTAAATCTATTGGTGATGATGCACTTCCATTAATTTTAATGAGTTTGGGATGATTTGGAATTTGATCTGTATTTGTTGACAATGCCGTTACGGTATGTCCATTTTTGAGTGCCTGTGTTACGGATTCTAATCCAATACCGGCTCCGGCTCCAATAATTGCAATGTTCATTTTATTTCTGGGATTTAATTTGTAGATATTTTTCTGCGATACTTTTTGATGAGACCAGTAAACTTTCGCTTCCCCATTTCCAGGGATTTCCATCTATTGTCAGGATTTCTGCTCCTGCTTCTTTAGCAATAAGCAATCCTGCAATCCAATTATAAGTATCGAGATCTTCCTGAACAAACAAATCAATTCTTCCTGCACCAACATAAGCCAATTGCAAACCATGTGGTCCGTAATTTCTAACGATTCCAAAATTATTGAGCAGTTTTGTTATAGTAGTACCAATTTTTTCATTTAAATTATTATTTGATTTATCCTGATGTCCATACTCAAAAACGGCAAGCATAACCCCCAAATCTGTTTTACGGCTGATTTGCAGTAACTTTCCATTCATAAAAGCACCTTCGCGGTCTTTTGCCCAAAACACTTCGTTGGCCAAAGGATCATAAATTACAGAAAGGAACGGTTTTCCATCTCGAATAAGTGCCAGATTTATCGTCCATCCTGCAATATGCTGAAGGTATTGTATAGCACCATCCATGGCGTCGCAAAGCCAGTATTCTTCCTCTTCAACTGGATTTCTTTGTGAATCGGTATCAAACTCGTCGCCAATATGCCAAGGTATATTAGGGAATTCCAGAGATAAATCTTCTTTTAAAGAAGTCAGACACAATGTATCTATATCTTCTAATTGTTTTAAAAGCTCGTCCATACTTTGTGGAATAGCATTTTGCTTATAGTCTTTTAAAAAGACATTGCCCACTTTTCGTACTGCATCGAGTATGATTGGGATGTTGATTTCGTTTTGCATATCAATTAAAGTATTAATTACAATGCAAAATTAATTAGAGGATGATTTTTAATGTAGTTTCAATGATGGGAAGGATAGTCCTAATCACGGAATTTTTTGCGAAATTCAAGAGGAGTGAGGTTTGTAATTTTTTTAAAAAGTTTTCCAAAATAAACCGGTTCGTCATAACCAACCTGATAAGCAATTTCCTTTACGTTATTATCTGTAAAATACAAAAGTCTTTTCGCTTCCATAATTGATGCTTCCTGAATATGTACAGATACAGAACTTCCTGTTAAGGATTTTACAGTATCATTTAAATGCGCAACTGAAATCGAAAGTGCCGAAGCATATTGAGCAGGCTGTTTCCAGGTTTTAAAATGCTCTTTGGTTAATTTTATAAAAGTTTCCTTAATGATTACACTGCGATTTTCTTTCGATTTATCATAAGATAAAGTAGAAACAAGTTCTCCTGCGATGAGGTTTAAAAGTGCATTTAATAAGGAATGAATACTTTTTTGAGTGTAATTATTTGTATTCTCTAATTGTACTTTTTCAATTAAATCCAGCAGAATAATAAGCTGCTGACAAAAATTAGATTCGCTTTGCAGTAAAAAAGGATTATTGATTTTATTTTCTAAAAGCTGCAGTACTTCCTTACTAGCTAATGACGGATCAAAGCTGATCATCCATCCTTTCTGATTTTTTGCTTCTTTGATGTAATGTACTTGTTCAGGAAAAACAGTAAGTAAGGCAGGTGCGGTAAATTCCACATTTTCAAAATCAATATTAAGTTTAAATTTCCCATTTACAGCCAACATTAATTGACAGTGATTATCCCGATGAGGTTTAGAGATATCATGTTCGTCGACTTTATGAGTTTCCATATTAACAATCATAATTCCTGCTTTTGCAGAAGATGGGAGTCCGAATTGTTGAATATTTTGATTGTGCCTTTTCAAGGTTATAATGGAATTAATAGCTGCTTGCAAAAATAGAAATTAAAATATTTAAAAAGTTGCCTTAAAATTAATTATGGTTTAATCTTTATTGTTTCCAAAGTGCGGACTTGTGTCATGATTTGGCAAAAAAAATCCATATTTGGAAAAATATTTTCGTGGTACAATAATAGTACAAAAAGGAACGAACTATTTGCAAATAAATTATTTGAAGAGAAAGAAGAATCCCATTTAAAATGTCGTTTTATGACATTTTAAATGGGATTCTTTGTTTTATTATGTGATGTTGTTTGAAGCCTATTTTCCGATGCAGAAATTAGCGAATATGTTACCTAATAATTCATCATTAGAAACCTGCCCTGTAATGAGACCAAATTGATATAAAGCTTCACGAATATCCAATGCAATTAAATCACTTGAAAGATTCGTTTCAAGACCAAATTTCACTTTTTGTATTTCATCTAAAGCTTTTAGTAAAGAGTCATAATGCCTTGTATTTGTAACAATTGTTTCATTGTTGCGCAATGCTCCGGTATTTACAAATGAAAGTAATTCGTTCTTTAGATCATCAACACCAATTTTTTCTTTAGCTGAAATTAATAGAAGTTTTGCATTCAAATTTTCAAGCTTGCTTGTAATGTTTGAAACTTCATCTTCTGATAAAATATCCCTTTTATTTACTACAATAAGTAAAGGTTTTAAAGGATATTTATTCTTGATTTGTTCAATTTCAGAAACAAATTCAGAACTTGAAACCTGAAATTTTAAACCATCAAACAAGTAAATGACAACTTGTGCCTGATCAATTTTCTCGAAAGTTTTCTTGATTCCAATGCTTTCTACAACATCTTTAGTTTCTCGAATTCCAGCCGTATCGATAAATCTAAAACCAATCCCCCCAATAACCAATTCATCTTCAATTGTATCTCTTGTCGTTCCGGCAATATCAGAAACAATTGCACGCTCTTCATTTAGTAAAGCATTCAATAAAGTCGATTTACCAACATTTGGTTCACCAACAATAGCGACTGGAATTCCGTTTTTGATCACATTTCCAACAGCAAACGAATCAATTAAACGTTTTAAAACAAATTCAATTCTATTTAGTAATTCATGAAACTGAGTTCGGTCAGCAAATTCTACATCTTCTTCTGCAAAATCTAATTCAAGTTCAATTAAAGATGCAAAATTTAAAAGTTCTTCACGTAATTTGGCAATTTCATTACTGAATCCACCGCGCATTTGCTGCATTGCAATTTGGTGTGAAGCTTCATTATCAGACGAAATTAAATCGGCAACAGCTTCTGCCTGAGACAAATCTAACTTACCATTTAAGAAGGCTCTTAAAGTAAATTCACCCGCATCGGCCATTCTGCAGCCTTTTCTTAATAATAACTGAATAATCTGCTGTTGAATATAAGTAGAACCGTGGCATGAAATTTCAATCGTGTCTTCTCCTGTATACGAATTTGGACCCTTAAAAACCGAAACCAAAACTTCATCAAGAGTCTTTTCACTATCCACAATATGTCCTAGATGCAAAGTATGTGTCTTTTGTTTCGTTAAGTCTTTATTTTTTATAGATTTAAAAACAGAATTTCCTATCGAAACAGCTTCAGCGCCCGAAATACGGATAACAGCAATAGCTCCAGCTCCAGACGGAGTAGCTAATGCAACTATAGAATCTTGATTTATCATGCGGCAAAGGTAAGAAAAAAGGAGAAAATTCTAAAGCCTTAATAGTTTGTGTTTTCAATTATTAAACTCTCTAAAAACGGCTTTTGTTAAGAAAATATTAAGTGTTAAATTCCTGATAATTATCAGTTCAATTTGTTTTTAGAATGATTAAATTTGAGTAACAAACCTAAAATCTCAACAAAATGAAAAAGATATTATTTCCCACAGATTTTTCTGATGCAGCAACAAATGCGTTTGTTCATGCTTTAGAATTTGCGAAAATAGTCAAAGCCGAACTTGTTTTATTACACACATTTGAGATTCCGGTTTATGACAGCCAATTTTTTCCAGAGAACTACGCGTCGATATACAGTTCTATAGAATTGGCAAAATTTGAAATGTTTAAAGATGAAATTCCAAAACTGAGAGCTATCGCAGCAGAAAGGAAGTTGGATGATATTGTGATAAAACACCGTTTAATGGACGGAGACTTAATTTATAACTTAAAAAATGCAGTTGAAGAAGACCAGATTGATTTTGTAATTATGGGAACGACAGGATCTTCTGACTGGACAAAGTTTTTTACGGGATCTAACACGAATTCGGTTATTTCAGAAGTTAATGTTCCCGTTTTGTGTGTTCCGGTTGATGCTAAGTTCAAGAAAATTAAAACAATTGGATTTACTACAAGATATCGTGAAAAAGACAAAGAAGAACTTAAAAAAGTATTGAAAATTGCAAAAAAAACAGATGCTAAAGTAAAAAGCTTGTATGTAAAGAGTTCAAATACGGATGTTTCAGAAACTACAATTAAAGAATGGGAAAGAGAGTTTGCAAATGAAAATGTAGAATTCCTGGTACTGCCAAGCGATGAGGTTAAAGAAACAATTCTTGATTTTATTCTTTTTAAGGATATTGATATTGTAACTACCATTACGCATAAAAGATCATTTTTTGAAAGTATTTTTGATTCTAGTTTTAGTCAAAAAATTACAAAAGAAGTTTCTATTCCAGTATTGATAATGCATGAGAATTAAATTCTGCCGTAAATGAATAGCTTTTTTGAAAGTGTAAAACCTATATTTGTATTTCATTATAATTAAAAAAATGGAAGCATATTTAAGTAAGGTCGAGCTGTATTCAAAAATTTTTACCCAAATCAACAAAAGATATAACAGCATAAGTCTTTTGAGACTTTTAAGCATATTTTTTTGTTTGTTCATGTTGTTTTATTACATCAAAACCAATGAAAATTTGTATGTCATAATTGCTTTTTTATCTTTTGTTGTTTTTCTTTTTTTAATGAGAATTCATTCAAAATTATCTTTTAAAAAAGAATTGACAAAAGCAATTTTGAAGATTAATGAAGATGAAATATCGTATTTGAAAAGAGAAAAACTTCCTTTTGAAAACGGAATTGAATTCAACGATTTTCATCATCCTTATGCTTACGATCTGGATGTTTTTGGAGAACATTCGTTATTTCAAAATTTAAACAGAACAGCCACTTTTATTGGTAAAAAAACATTAGCAGATAAATTATTGAATCTATTTCCTAATGAAACAATTCTTGAAAATCAGGAAGCCATAAATGAATTAAAAACTAAAATAGAATGGCGTCAGGATTTTGAAGCTCTTGCGATTGTCAGTACTGACAGTAAGAATTCTTATGATTCATTAATTAATTGGATTTCATTTAAAAAAGAATCTTTATCTAAAGTTTTAATTGCGCTTTCAATTATCCTCCCAATTTTATTTTTTGGTTTTGTAATTGCTTATTTTGTCACTTCAAAGACCATTATTCTTTCTTATGTAACCTACATTTTTATTTTCAATTTAATTGTTCTGGGAAGAGCACTAAAGCGTATTCAGTCTGAAATTGCTAAAGCAGATAATATCGACAAAACCATAAAACAATATAGTTTATTGGTTCAGAAAATTGAACTTGAAAAATTTGAATCTAAAAAGTTAATTGAATTGCAAAAACAGCTGGTTTCTAAAAATGCTCCTGCCAGTTCTCATTTGAAACAGCTGTCAGAATTGTTTTCAAGAATGGAGACTATCAACAATTTTGTGACAGCAACTTTGTTTAACGGATCATTTTTGTTTAATCTGCACGTTTTAAGGGCTCTTTTAAAATGGAAAGACAATTATGTTCATGAACTTGAAAAATGGATTAACATAATTGGTGAATTTGAAGCTTTAAACAGTTTAGCCAATCTATCTTATAACAATCCAGATTTTGTTTTTCCTGAAATTAATTCAGAATATAAAATTGGATTTGAAAACTTAAGTCATCCTTTATTAAATCCGTCTAACAGAGTAGGCAATGATACTCATTTTTATCCGCAGTCGTTCATGATTTTAACCGGATCGAATATGTCAGGAAAAAGTACTTTCTTGAGAAGTTTAGGTATCAATATGGTTTTAGGCGGAATTGGTTCAGTTGTTTGTGCTTCAAAAGCTAATATACATCCACTTCCAGTTTTAGTTTCAATGCGTTTATCAGATTCTTTAGCGGATAGTGAATCGTATTTCTTTGCTGAAATTAAGCGTTTAAAACAAATTATGGATGCTCTTGAAGTACGTCCGGCTTTTGTTTTATTAGACGAGATTTTAAGAGGGACAAACTCTGATGATAAACGTAACGGGACAATTGAAGTGGTGAAAAAAGTAATTGCCAAAAATGCCATTGGGGCCATTGCAACACATGATATTGAAGTCTGCTTAACAACAAATGAATATCCAAATATTTTAACCAATCAATGTTTTGAAGTAGAAATTCAAAATAACGAATTGCACTTTGATTACAAACTCCGAAGCGGCATTTGTAAAAATAAAAGTGCTACTTTCTTAATGCAGAAAATGGGAGTTATCTAGAATTTTGATTTAAGATTTTTAGAATGTCGATTTTCCAGCTTTGTCAAAGTTTTTAAGCTTTGACAAAGATTATCAATTATAATAAATAAGTGCCTAATGAATAGTAATATTCTTAAGGCACTTTTTTTATTCTCATATCTATCAGTTTCTATTTATTTTGAAGAAGTGTAGGTAAAAATAGCATTTTTTTAAGCCTTTTTAAAAGTAAAGCGCATTAAAGAATAGGAAAGAAACACATCAAAAACCAATCAAATTTATATAAAAAATACAAAACAAATATTAAAAGTCAAAATGACAATAACTGATCAAAATGCAGTATTTGTTGATTATTCTATTTTATTTTGGCAATAAAAAAACAGTTTATTGAAAATAAATTTTACTAAAACGTTTTTGTAAGTTTCATTTGCATATATTTGTGATGTACTAAAATATCCATTAATAAATTACTTATCAGATGAAAAAGATTACAATTAGAGATATTGCTAAACAGGCAGAGGTTTCTATTTCTACGGTATCTTTTGTTATCAACGGTAAAGGCGAAAAAATGGCGATTAGTCCGGCTGTTATCAAAAAAGTTCAGGATGTTGCGCAAAAACTACAATATAAACCCAGTATGATTGCGAGCAGTTTGAGAACCGGGAAAACACGCTCGATTGGGCTTATTGTAGAAGATATTTCTAATCAGTTTTTTGCTGACTTGGCAAGAGTAATTGAAGATGAAGCAAAAAATATCAATTATAGAGTTTTTTATTGCAGTACCGGCGATGATAATGATCGTTCAGAAGAATTGGTGCAGAGTCTTTTGCAGGCAAATGTTGAGGGATTTATTATTACGCCAACCAGAAATTTAGAGAAAACAATAAGTCAGCTTTTAAAATTGCAGAAACCAGTTGTGTTAATCGACCGATATTTTGCCAATCAAAAAGTAAGTCACGTTGTGATGGACAATTACGAGGGATCGTATTCTGCTGTTAAATTTTTAATTAGTAAAGGACGCAGAAATATTGCTGTTGTAAATAACAAATCTGGAATGATCCAGATGAAGTTACGAGAAAAAGGATATGTAGAATCGTTAAAAGAAGAAGGAATTTATAACGAGAATTATACGCTTCACCTAGATTATCATGCCAATGAACAAAGCAGAATTGAAGCGATTATAAACTTTTTTCAAGAAAACCCAAAGATTGATGCCGTATTGTTTTTGGCCAATTATCTTGGACTTGCGGGACTTCAGGCTTTTAGAACTTTAAAGTACAGAATTCCCGAAGATATCTCTGTTATAAGTTTTGATGATCATGACAGTTTTAAATTACATACACCAACAATTTCAGTTATTGCCCAGCCGATAGAAGATATCGCAGTTAAATCTATACAACTGTTGATGAGTCAGATGACAAATTTTGAAGATTTTAAAATAGAAAAGATTCTCAAGAAGGGAACTTTAATAGTAAGAGAGTCCGTTTAAACAACACAATAATTTAGATTTAAAAATTAGAAAAAGTGAAGGCTTTTTTTAATCGTTTTACTAAAACGATTTAGTGAATATTTTTGCTGATTTACTGGTGTTTACAACTTAGAAAAATACCAGAATTATTATTTATGAAAACCGAAAACAGCCGACGTATTATATTGTAGCCGTGCTGTACTATTGAAAATAGAGTTCAATTTTTTTATTAATTATTTAAAACAAACACAAACACAAACACAAACACAAAACAAAATCAAAACCAATAACCAAAAAAAATGCTTATGAAACGAATATTAGCAGTGTTAGGAGTGATATTGCTTAGCAGTTTAAGTGCTGCAGCGCAAAATCGATTAATAACCGGCATAGTAACAGATGCAGAAAACAAGGGAGTTGTTGCTGCATCAATCGAAGTTCAAGGAAAACCATTTAGTGCTGTTACAGACACCGAAGGACGGTTTAAAATGAATGTTCCCGAAGGTAAAGTTACCCTCAATGTAACATCTATAGGGTTTCAGTCAAAATCAGTTTTACTTCAGGAAAATGACACAAGAGTGGCTGTTACGTTAGTTGAAACGACACAAGAATTAAAAGATGTTGTTGTTACCTCATTTGGGGTTAAGAAACAAAAGAAAAGTTTGGGTTACGCAGTTGGAGAGCTAAAAGGCGAGGACCTGACAAAGAATAAGGAAATTAACTTAGGAAACGCGCTTCAGGGTAAAATTGCCGGAGTAAACGTTTCGGCACCGGTTACCGGGCCATCTGGTTCGAGCCGTGTTGTAATTCGTGGAGCAACTTCAGCATCTGGCCTTAACCAGCCTTTGTATGTTGTAGATGGAATTCCAATTGACAATACACAGCAGGGAAATGCCGGAATGTGGGGAGGAGCAGATAAAGGTGATGGTATGTCGTCTTTTAACCCAGATGATATTGCTTCAATGTCAGTACTAAAAGGTAGTGCAGCTTCTGCTCTTTACGGATACAGAGGATCAAATGGTGTTATCTTAATCACGACCAAAAAAGGTAAAAGCGGAACTGGAATTGGAGTAGATTTTAATACAAATTCGACTTTTAACACGCCGGTAAGCCTTTTAAAATGGCAGGATCAGTATGGAGAAGGAATGCCTATAAATGGTGTCCCAACAAGATTTTCTAATTTACAAGAGGTTAGAGATTACTATAATTTTGCGTGGGGTGATAGATACGATGGAACTCCGTCATTATCTATAGATGGAAAAACCAGACCTTACCAGGCATACGGAAAAGATAATGTTAAAAATTTTTATAGAACAGGATACTCTTTCAGTAATACTTTAGCAATTTCTGGAGGAAATGAAACGACTAATTTTAGATTGTCTTTCGGAAATACAAAAGACGAATCGATTTTACCGGGAACAAACTTTAAAAGAAATAATGTTACTTTGAGTTTAAATTCTGCTCCAAATGAGAAGATTAGTATTGAAACAAATGCACAATATATATCTGAAAAAAGTCATAACCGACCTTATTTAAATGATTCTCCGCGAAATCCTTCTTTTCCAATTACTTTTTTAACTCCGGGATCTGATATTAGATGGTTAACGCCATATGATGAAAACGGCGGTGAAGCAGATTATTTTGCTACTAATGTTTACACAACTAATCCATATTTTGCTACACAAGAAACTTTAAACCAGGATCTTAGAAAACGTTTTATAGGTTCTGCCAAAGTAAATTATAATATAACTAAGAAAATTTACGCAAAGGCCGTAATTGGTATTGATGATATTAATTATGAATATACTGAAATTGAACCTACTGGAATTAACTACACGCCGGGAGGAACTTTTGAAAATAGAGTAGACGGACGTACAGAAGTAAATGCTTCGGGTTATTTAGGCTACAAAGGTGATATTGTTAAAAATCTTTCATTAGATGCTTTTATCGGAGCAAACCGTCAGCATAACAGATACAGCGGTATTAAAATGAGAGGAACCAATTTTATTGTTCCGTTTAAATACTTCTACGGAAATACACAGCCGGAAAAAACAGAAAAATTGTTTTCAGAAAGTGAAGTGAACTCTCTTTTCTATTCGGCAGATCTTGGATACAAAGATTTCTTATATGTAAGTTTAACAGGTCGTCAGGATTGGTTCTCAACTCTAGATCCGGCAAGCAACAGCACTTTTTATCCTTCTGTAAGTACAAGTTTTATCTATTCTGAAATTATGAAATTACCTGAATGGATGTCTTATGGTAAAATTAGAGCAGGCTGGGGTAATGTAGGAGGCGCATTGCCAGAAGCTTATGCCTTAGCTTTAACTTATACAACACCAGACGGACAAACAGATTCATTAGGCCAGCCAATTTTAGGTGTAAATGGAGAAACAATTCCGAATAGAAATTTGAAACCTTATAATGTAAGTACAATCGAATTTGGTTTTGAAAACACATTCTTCAACAACAGATTAAGCACAGATTTGACTTTCTATCATAAGAAAACAACAAATGACATTACAGATGCCGATGTTTCTCAGGCTTCTGGTTACAGAACTACCAAAATCAATGTTGGAGAAATCCTGAACAAAGGGGTAGAGTTTGCAATTAATTTAAAAGCAGTGAAAACTCCAAATTTTAGCTGGAGCGTAGGTTATAATTTTGCTTATAATGATAGTGAAGTAATCAGCCTTTCGGATAAAATTACAACTAAATCATTAGAAGGAAACAGAGACGGTAGAGCTTCTGTGGTATTAGAAAAAGGACAGCCTTTTGGAGTAATTAAAGCCTATGATTATTTAAGAGACGCCAGTGGTAATATTGTATTGGATACAAATGGTAGATTTTTAAGAGGAAATTTAATTATTGCCGGACAAGGTGTTGCGCCAACATCAATGGGACTTTCAAATGATTTTTCATATAAAAACTTTACACTTTCGGTTTTTGTTGATGCTAAATTTGGAGGAGAAATCTACTCTGCTACAAATCAGTTAGGAACACGTTACGGATTAACTGAAATTACACTTCCGGGTCGTGAAGGCGGTGTTGCAGTAAGCGGAGAAGATGTTAACGGAAACGCAGTAAACACAACTGTTTCGGCATACGATTACTGGAGAAGTTACAGTGATGTAACATCAAATTTTGTTTACGATGCTGATTTTGTTAAGCTTAGAGCAATTTCATTTGCTTATAATTTTCCAAAAGCATATTTACAAAAAACACCGTTTCAGTCTGTTAGTTTGGCATTTTCTGCTCATAATATATGGACTATTTATGATAAAGTTCCAAACATTGACCCTGAGACAAACTATTCAAATAGTAATGCGCAGGGTATGGAGAGAGCTTCAATGCCTTTGACAAGAAACTTTGGTTTTGCACTTAATGTCAAATTCTAATATTTAAGAAAGATGAAAAATAGATATATAAAAATATTTTGTGTCGCAATTGTTAGTGCCATGACATTAGCTTCTTGTGATAAAGGATTCGAAGAAATGAATAAGAATCCAAATGCTTTAACAGATCCGGCTGTAAAATCAATGTTTACTCTTGCTGAAATTTATGTAGACGGACAGGATTTTTCTAACACCAGAGGAAATAATATATATGCCGCACAAATCGTACAGCAGTTTTCTTCGCCCGGAGGTGCAGGTTCAAAATACACCTATTCTTCTGAATATTCTGCAGCACTTTTTGGTGAAACTTATGGAAAAGGATTAAATCAAATTTTCCAATTATTATCTGTACTGGATAATACGCCTGAGAATTCTAATATGATTCAGGCTTGCAGAATTATGAAGGTTTTCTTGTTCCAAAAATTGACGGATACGTATGGAGAAGTTCCTTATTTTGATGCCGGAAAAGGATACAACGGAAACGTATTTTCTCCAAAATATGATACACAGGAAGCCATTTACAATGATCTTTTAAAAGAATTGGATGAAGCAGGAACTGCATTAGATGCTGCTAAACCTTTTGTTGGCAATGCCGATTTGTATTACCAAAGTGACGTTGCAAGATGGAAAAAACTAGCCAACTCATTAATGTTAAGAGTAGCAATGCGTTTGTCTAAAGTTAATCCTGCGAAAGCAAAAGAATTTGTAGAAAAAGCCTATTCAAAAGGTGTTTTTACATCAAATGATGACAGTTTGGTTTTAAAACATGATGCCGGTCCTGCAGGTGTTAAAACCAATCCAATTACTTCTGCATGGGTTAGAAATGATTTAAACGGAGGGGAATCGAATATTAAATTCAGTAAAACTTTTATCGATTTATTGAAAAATACCAATGATCCTCGTTTAAGAATCTATGCAAAATTGGAAGCAACTGGAGATAATAATCCGGCAAATCAGCAAGGATTAGCAAATGATGCAAAAGAATTTCCGGGAGGAGATAGAAAAGTTTTCTCAGACCCAAACACGTCAACAGTATTACGTTTAGATGCTCCAACTTTAATTATGTCGTATGCAGAAGTTCAGTTTATATTGGCTGAAGCTTCAGTAAAAGGATGGAGTGTTGGCGGATCTGCTCAGACTTATTATGAAAATGGGGTAAGAGCAGCGATGAATGTTTTAACCATTTTTGGAGATAAAGTGCCTGCGGTTACTCCGGCAGAATACAACACTTACATTACAACATATCCATTTAAATCTGCTGGAACAGAAGCAGAAAAAATCGAACAGATTATTACTCAGAAATGGATTGTATTGTTATTCAACGGTTTTGAGGCTTTTTCAGAATACAGAAGAACAGGTTATCCTGTATTAGTTCCTGTAAATGATGCAACTGGAGAAACACAAGGAACAATTCCTAGAAGATTAATTTATGATCAGTCAGAACTTATTACAAACGAGGCTAATTATAAAGAAGCAATTCAACGTCAAGGTTTAGATTTAATGACTACCAGAATTTGGTGGGATAAATAATTTTTAAAATTGGTTGGTTAGTTAGAATAAGTCGGGTACGAGCTTACCCGACTTATTTTTAAATCATTTTCCTGATGATCTAAAACTGCTCTAATTGATTAGTTTTTGTTGATGCAGATACCTTTTTTTCGCAGCAATACTCTTCTGCTGAAAAAGATGAATTTGTTTCACTTTAAATTAAAATTCAAAATTAGGAAGTTAAAAGTGAATCAATGATTTAAATTAAACGATTCACATCAAACCAAAATAAAACATAAGGCAGTAGTTAAGAAAATATTTCTAGTTGTTTTTTTGAGTTAATAGCGAAAAAATAGATTCTGGTGAGAAGGAATAAACTTAGTACGTCCTGTTCCTTCTCTAAACTGCCAAATGACTAAATTGTGATACCTTTTTAGTATTTTTAAAAGATCTAAAATTATTACTCAGTTAAATGAATTACAAAAATAAACTTCATTGGTTAATCTGTTTTTTTGTTTTAAACTTTACTTCAATTGCCCTCGCGCAAAATATTGATTTGAAGAACAATTGGATGTATCGTGAAGTAAAAACACAAAAGTGGTATCCAGCATCAGTTCCGGGAGAAATCCATACCGATTTGCTTCGCAATAAATTAATTCCTGATCCCTTTTACAGAGATAATGAAAAGAAATTATTGTGGATAGAGCGTAAAAACTGGGAATACAAAACGACTTTTCAGGTTATAAATACCATTTTGAAAAAGAAAAACACAGAATTGGTTTTTGATGGATTAGATACTTATGCATCGGTTTATTTGAACAATCAATTGGTTTTAAAAGCCGATAATATGTTCCGTCAATGGCGTGTTGATGTTAAAAAAGTATTGAAATCGGGCAATAATAATTTGGTTATCGTATTTGAATCGGCACAAAATGTTGTGGATTCGCTGGCTAAAAAAGATTTACCTTTTAAAATTCCAGACAATCCGCGTGCTTATGTTCGCAAAGCGCAGTACCATTTTGGCTGGGATTGGGGACCCAAATACACCACTTGCGGTATCTGGAAAACGCCAAGATTAGAAGCTTATGATGAAAAAACTCCTGAAAAACCATACGTTCTAAATCGAAAAATAGAATTGATACAAGATAAAGATAGTCTTGGGAGCTCTTTTTATTTTAAAATTGATGGAAAGCCGGTTTACATGAAAGGAGCCAATTATATTCCGTCTGATGCTTTTCTTTCCCGTGTAACCAAAAAAGAATACGAAAAGATTGTTTTATCTGCCAAAGAGGCCAACATGAACATGCTTCGTGTTTGGGGCGGTGGTATTTATGAAGACGATTATTTCTACGATTTATGTGACAAATACGAAATAAATGTATGGCAGGATTTTATGTTTGCAGGTACTATGATTCCGGGAGACAAAGCTTTTTTTGATAATGTAAAAGAAGAAGTGCAGTATCAGGTAAAACGACTGCGCCATCATCCAAGTATTGTTTTGTGGTGCGGCAATAATGAATCTGACGAAGCCTTTAAAAACTGGGGCTGGATGAAAAATTTAAAATTATCCAAACAAGATTCTACCCGTTTGTGGCACGATTACGTTCGTTTGTTTCACGACAGTATTCCAAAATGGGTTAAAGAAGTCGATAACAAACGTCCGTATTTAAGTTCTTCGCCTTTGCATCATTGGTCAAAACACAAAAGTATTACCGAAGGAGACAGTCATTATTGGGGCGTTTGGTGGGGACTAGAAGATATTGAAGCGGTACAGAAAAAAACAGGACGATTTGTGAGTGAATACGGAATGTTGTCTATGCCGAATTATTCATCAACAGAAAAATTTACATTACCAGAAGACCGATTTTTATATTCTGACGTAATAAAAGCACATCAAAAATCTGGCAAAGGGTTTATAAAACTGAATTCGTATTTGAATAAATATTTTATTGATTCAACTAAAATTAAAAAGATGAATGTCGAGGATTATACCTATCTAACGCAGTGTTTGCAACATTATTCGATTAAAAATATTGTAGGCGTTCATCGTTCAAAAGCGCCATATAATATGGGAACTTTGATTTGGCAGTTAAATGACTGCTGGCCAGTAGGAAGCTGGAGCATAACCGATTATGATAACCGACAGCCAAAAGCCGGATGGTATGCCATTCGCGAAGCGTACAGAGATGATATAAAATCAGAAATTGACTTTACACGTCCCATAGATTTACAATTAGAAGACCCAAAAATAAGCTGGCAGATAAAAGGAAATAAAGTCATTTTAAAAACCCAAAAGAGGGCAAAATATGTTTATATCTCTATCAAAGGATATACAGGAAAATGGAGTGATAATTATTTTGATTTAAACGCCGGAGAAGAAAAAATAATTTCATTCGAAGGAAAAATAACGAAGCCGGAGATTAAGGTTTTTTCTTTATTTGAGGTTTTAAAAAGATACTAAGGAGCTAAGGTTCTAAGTTGCAAAGTTTTTTTGTAGGGGACGCATCGCAGTGCGTCTAAGACAGAAATTAAAAAAATAGCAGCGTTAATCAGTTTAATCCGTTTCATCAGCGGGCTAAACAATGCGCAATCAAAAATAAAAATATATGAGAATAGTATTTAGCAGTTTTTTAGCTTTAAACTTGTTTTTTGCCAATCCGGCAATATCACAGCAAAAAAAAGGAAAACAAGCAGATGTAAATTATACACAATATGTCGATCCGCTTATTGGTTCGGCTGGGCATGGCCACGTATTTGTGGGGGCAAATGTTCCTTTTGGAGCCGTACAGCTGGGACCTGTAAATATTTTTGAAGGCTGGGATTGGTGCAGCGGATATAATTATGCCAGTAATACTATTTTGGGCTTCACACACACGCATTTAAGCGGAACCGGAATTGGAGATTTAAATGATATTTTGGTGCTTCCTGTCAGCGGAAAAGTCGGTTTGACCAAAGGAACAAAAGAAGATATGGTAAACGGTTACGGTTCGTATTTCTCTCATAAAAACGAAGTCGTAAAACCAGGATATTACAGTGTTTTATTAGATAAATATAAAGTTAAAGCAGAATTGACAGCCAGCGAAAGAGTTGGTTTTCATAAATATACTTTTGAGAACATAAACGATTCACACATTTTAATTGATCTAGCCGACGGAATTGGATGGGACAGACCTGTAAAAACGTTCGTTAAAAAAATAAGCGAAACCAAAATTGAAGGCTATCGTTATTCTGCAGGATGGGCAGCAGATCAGCATATTTATTTTGCAATGGAATTCTCTGAACCAATTTCAAATATTGTTTTGTACGACAGTACAGCAGTAGTAAAAGGTAATCTGGGAGAAGGTTTAAAGATGAAAGCCGTTTTAGACTTTAAAACTTTAAAAAACAAACAAATTTTGGTAAAAGTTGGAATTTCACCTGTAAGTTCTGAAAATGCCGAAGCCAATATTAAAGAAGAAATTCCAAATTGGGATTTTGATAGAATAGTTGAAAAAGCCTCTTCAAAATGGAATAAAGAGCTCAATAAAATTCAGATAAAAGGTGATGAAAAAACAATGAAAGTTTTTTATACGTCATTGTATCATACCATGTTTGCGCCATCAATTTTTAATGATGCCAATGGAGATTATCTTGGAACAGATAAAAAAGTTTACGAAAAAGCCAATTTTACCAATTACACTACTTTTTCACTCTGGGATACTTATCGCGGGCTGCATCCATTGTATACCATTACGCAGCCAGAAAAAATTAATGATATAGTAAAATCATTTTTAGCGATCTATCAACAGCAAGGCAGATTACCGGTTTGGCATTTAATGGGCAATGAAACCAATACCATGAACGGAAATCATTCTATAGCCGTTATTGTCGATGCTTATTTAAAAGGATATCGTGATTATGATGTCAACTTAGCATACGAAGCCATTAAAAAAACGGCAATGCAGACGCGTGAGGGAATGGACTATGTTCAAAAACTCGAATATATTCCTGCAGATAAACTATTAGAATCTGTTGGAAACGCTTTAGAATATGCAATTGATGATTACTGCATCGCTTTGATGGCGAAATCTTTAAACAAAACAGACGATTATAATTATTTCACGAAAAG
Organism: Flavobacterium sp. HSC-32F16; assembly: GCF_024171645.1. Lineage (GTDB taxonomy): Bacteria > Bacteroidota > Bacteroidia > Flavobacteriales > Flavobacteriaceae > Flavobacterium. The sequence goes on from NZ_JALKAC010000012.1 coordinate 195,736, forward strand.
AGCCAATTTATACAAATTGTATTTTGATAAAGAAACCACTTTCATGAGAGGCAAATTGACAGATGGAAAATGGAGAACGCCATTTAATCCGCTTTCATCTGCACATCGTAAGGACGATTATGTAGAAGGAAATGCCTGGCAGTACACTTGGTTAGTTCCTCAGGATCCGTATGGTTTGATTGATTTATTTGGAAGTGAAGATAAATTTATAGCTAAACTCGATTCTCTGTTTTTAATAACAGATAAAGTCGAAGGTGAAGATGTTTCGCCGGATATCAGCGGTTTAATCGGACAATATGCACAAGGAAACGAACCCAATCATCATATTCCGTATTTGTATGCTTACGCAGGGCAGCCTTGGAAAACTGCAAAATTAATTCGTGAAATCGACGAAAAATTCTACTCAACAAAACCAGACGGATTGTGCGGTAACGAAGATTTAGGTCAAATGTCGGCTTGGTATATTTTATCTTCAATGGGATTTTATTCTGTTAATCCCGCAAACGGAATTTATGTTTTAGGAAGTCCGTTAGTAAATACAGCTGTTATTCATCATAAAAAAGGAGTTTCATTTACAGTAAACGCCGTTAATAACAGCGCTGTAAATATGTATATTCAAAAAGCAGAATATAACGGAAAACCATATACAAAATCTTATATAACACATGAAATGATTGTGGAAGGCGGTGAATTAAAATTATATATGGGAAGCAAACCTTCCTTGACATTTGGAGTAAAGAAGGAAAACAGGCCTAATTGATTTTAGATTTAAGAGTGTAGATTTTAGATTTAAGAACTAAGACCATTCAGTTTCCTGCAAGGTTTTTAAAACCTTGTAGGTATAAAATTAAAGTTTAGTTTAAAACCTATAGCGTATAGCCTAAAGCAAAAAAAGCAAAAACTATGAAAATAAAAAGTTTATTTTTTTTTGGATTAATACAGTATTGCATTTCTGTAAATGCACAAATTAAAGAACCCGTAGAATATGTAAATCCGTTAATGGGAACGCAGTCGCTGCACAATCTTTCAAACGGAAATACGTATCCTGCCATTTGCAGACCTTGGGGAATGAATTTCTGGACACCGCAAACGGGAAAAATGGGCGATGGCTGGGCATATACCTACACCGCAGAGAAAATCAGGGGATTTAAGCAAACGCATCAGCCATCGCCTTGGATGAATGATTACGGTCAGTTTTCGATTATGCCGGTTACAGGTAAATTGGCTTTCGCCGAAGAAGAAAGAGCAAGCTGGTTCAGTCATAAAGCAGAAGTTTCTAAACCGTATTATTACAGCGTTTATCTTGCTGATTATGATGTAACAACCGAAATTACGACAACTGAAAGAGCAGCACACTTTCAAATTACATTTCCAGAAAACGAGCAATCATCAATTGTAATCGATGCATTCGACAAAGGTTCATACATCAAAATAATTCCCTCCGAAAATAAAATTATAGGTTACACTACCCGTAACAGCGGCGGTGTTCCGGATAATTTCAAAAACTATTTTGTACTGCATTTTGATAAGCCATTTACGGCTAATTCTACATTTAATGATAAAACTTTAGAGAAAGATAAATTAGAATTAACCGCCAGTCATGCTGGTGCTGTTGTAGGTTTTAAAACTAAAAAAGGAGAAAAGGTAAATATAAAAATTGCATCCTCTTTTATCAGTTTTGAACAAGCTGAACTAAACTTAAAAAAGGAGTTAGGAACTGCCTCTTTTGAAGAAACTGTAAAGCAATCTAAAAATGAATGGAATAAAGTTTTAGGAAAAATAAAAGTAGAAGATAATAATGAAGATAAATTAAAGACTTTTTATTCTTGTTTATACCGCACCGTTTGTTTTCCGCAAAAACAATATGAAATAGATCAAGATGGAAAAATTGTGCATTACAGCCCATATAACGGAAAAGTTTTATCGGGATATATGTATGCAGGAACAGGATTTTGGGATACATTCCGTGCCTTATATCCTTTATTGAATCTGGTATATCCTTCAATAAATAAAGAAATGCAGGAAGGTTTAATAAATGATTACAAAGAAGGCGGATTTTTACCGGAATGGTCAAGTCCTGGCTTTAGAAATGTAATGGTTGGAAATAATTCTGCTTCTGTAGTTTCCGATGCTTATATCAAAGGATTGCGAGGTTACGATATCAATATTTTATACGAAGCTTTACAGCATGGAGCCAATAATGAAGGACCAATGGATGCTGTTGGACGTAAGGGAGTGCAGTATTATAATACTTTAGGATATGTTCCTTATGATGTTAAGATAAACGAAAACGCAGCCAGAACACTGGAATATGCTTATGATGATTTTGCAATCTGGAAATTAGCGAAGGCATTAAATCGTCCGAAAAAAGAAATTAATGTGCTTGAAAAGCGAATGATGAATTACAAAAATCTTTTTAATCCTTCTATAGGATTAATGAGCGGACGTAATAAAGACGGAAGTTTTCCGCCAAATTTCAATCCTTTTAAATGGGGAGATGCTTTTACGGAAGGCAACAGCTGGCACTACAGCTGGAGCGTATTTCACGATGTAAAAGGTTTAATTGATTTGATGGGCGGTGAGAAAAAATTCACGACAAAATTAGATGCTGTATTTACTACACCCCCAATTTTTGATGATAGTTATTACGGTTCAGTTATTCATGAAATTCGTGAAATGCAAATCATGAATATGGGACAGTATGCTCATGGAAATCAGCCTATTCAGCACATGATTTATTTGTACAATTATGCAGGAGAACCCTGGAAAACACAATATTGGTCAAGAGAAGTAATGAATCGTTTATACAAACCAACTCCAGACGGATATTGTGGTGATGAAGATAATGGACAGACTTCTGCATGGTATATTTTCTCAGCAATGGGATTTTATCCGGTTTGCCCCGCAACAGATCAATATATTCTGGGAGCACCATTATTTAAGAAAACAACTTTAGAATTTGAAAATGGAAAACAGCTTATCATTAATGCTCCTGATAATTCTGATATCAACAAATATGTAAATAAATTAAAATGGAATAATTCAGTTTACACTAAAAACTATCTTGATCATTTTGATTTGTTAAAAGGGGGAGAATTAGATTTTGATATGACAAATTCTCCAAATTTTAAAAAAGGTATAACAAAAGAAGATTATCCCTATTCTTATTCAACTTCAAAATAAAAATATATGCAGTCACGTAGAAAATTCATAAAAAATACAGGAATCTTTTCCGCAGGATTATTAGCAATGCAAACCGATGTTTTTGGATTTAATTCAGATGTTTTTCAGTTTCCTTTAAAAGATTTTGTAACCAAAAGACCGCCGTTAGCCGAAAGAAAATTTACAAGTAAAGCAGTCGAAGCCGCTATTGTAAAAATAAAAAAGCAAATAGCAAATCCTGAATTGGCTTGGATATTTGAAAACTGTTTTCCTAATACTTTGGATACAACTGTTGATTTTGAAATTATTGACGGAAAACCAGATACATATGTAATTACGGGAGATATTGATGCAATGTGGCTGAGAGATAGTACAGCGCAGATTTGGCCTTATATTCCATTTGTAAAAGAAGATCCTAAATTGGCGGAATTGGTAAAAGGGGTAATCAATCGTCAGGCAAAATGTATTTTACTTGATCCTTATGCAAATGCTTTTTATAAAGATTTTACCAAAGAAAGCGAATGGAAACATGACCTGACTAAAATGCAGCCCGGAATTCACGAAAGAAAATGGGAAATTGACAGTTTATGTTACCCTGTTCGATTGGCTCACGGATATTGGAAAGAAACAGGTGACATTAGTTTATTCGATGCAAAATGGAAAGAAGCTATGCTTTTGATTTTGCAGACTTTCAAAGAACAGCAAAGATTAGACGGCAAAGGAGGACCGTATAGTTTCCAGCGTCAAACGGCTTGGGCAACAGACGGAGTTCCGTTAGGCGGTTACGGTTATCCCGTAAAACCTTGCGGCTTAATTGTTTCTACTTTTAGACCAAGTGACGATTCTACTTTGTTTGGTTATCTAATTCCGAGTAATATGTTTGCAATTGAAATATTAGGTTATTTGATTGAAATTTTCTCTTTGCCAGCTTTAAAAGATACTCATTTAGTATCAAAAGCAGCAGAACTTAGAGATCAGGTTCAAAAAGGTTTAAACGAACATGGAATAATAGAGCACCCAAAATTCGGAAAAATTATAGCTTTTGAAGTAAACGGTTATGGCAGTTTCCATATGATGGATGATGCGAATGTTCCGTCATTATTATCATTGCCTTATTTAGGCGCTATTGCTCCAAACGATCCTTTATATCTCAATACCCGTAAAGTGGTGCTTTCAGAAAACAATCCATTTTTCTATAAAGGAAAAGCCGGAGAAGGTATTGGAGGTCCGCACACAGGAGTCGATACGATCTGGCCTATGAGTATTGTTTTAAGAGCCATTACAAGTGTTGATGAAAAAGAAATTAAAGGTTGCATCAGCAATTTAATTAAAACAAATGCCGATACAGGATTTATGCACGAATCATTTCATAAAGATGATGTAAACAAATTTACCCGTAAATGGTTTGCATGGGCCAATACATTATTTGGAGAAATGATTGTACATACGAGTATTCATTATCCTCAAATTTTAAAAGATAAAAATATCTAGTAGTAAAACCAAAACAAGCAAAAATGAATACATCTTACGCCATTGGGCTAGATATAGGCGGAACACATATTACAGCAGGAGTTATCAATAAAACTGAAATGAAAGTTATTGATTCTTCGATATATAAAGAATCGTTCAATTCTAATTTACCCGTAAATGAGGTAATTGATATTTGGAAAAATGTGATCAATACTGCAATTGAAAATTCAAAAGCTGAAAACATTATCGGAATAGCAGTTTGTATGCCAGGACCTTTTGATTATGAAAAAGGAATCTGCTGGATTAAAGATCAATCGAAATACGAACATTTTTACGGATTAAATGTTAGAGAATTACTTTTAGAAAGTCTGAATTTTTCACATGATTTTCCTGTTCTTTTTGAAAATGATGCGGTTTGTTTTGGAAAAGGAGAAGTTTTTAAACAGCAGGAAAACCTATCTAAAAAAGTAATGGCCGTTACTTTAGGAACCGGATTAGGTGCTTGTTTTATTGATAAAGGCGTATCCATAAGCACAGGTAATTCTGTCCCTGCAGATGGTGAAATATACAATCTCCTTTATAAAGAAGGTATTGCAGAAGATTATGTTTCAGCTCGGGGTCTTTTATCTAATTATAAATCTTTACAGAATATGGATCTCAATAATGGTTTGGAACTTTATAATTTAGCCATTAACGAAAATCAATCAGCGATAAAAGCCTTTGAAACACTTGGAGAAGATTTAGCTGAAGTTATTATTCCGTGGATAAAGGATTTTTCCGCAGATCATATTATTATTGGAGGAAAAATAGCCAATGCAAGCGACTTGTTTCTGCCTTCATTCAATAAAAAAATAAAAGAATCAAATTTAGAAATAATGGTTTCTGTTTCTATTGATAATGAAATTGCCGCCTTATTAGGAGCAGTAAGTTTCCTTTGTGATTAAGTTAAAACAAAAACGGATGAGTAAATTACTCATCCGTTTTTGTCTTTAATTAAAAATCTTATTTTAAACCTTCTTTTATGGTCTGAACAAAAGCTTCAACTGGCTGAGCTCCTGAAACGGCATATTTTCGATCAAAAACGAAAAAAGGAACTCCTTGAACACCAATTTCCTGAGCTTCGTTAATATCGTGTTCCACTTCTTTTAGATATAAAGTTTCGCTGTTTAATACTTCTAAAACATCCTTATTATCTAATCCGGCTTTTTCCGCCAATTCTATTAAAGTTGGTCCGTCGTTTAAATCCCTTCCTTCTGTAAAATAAGCTTTAAAGAAGATTTCTTCTATTTCATCGCCTAATTTTTTTGTTTTTGCCAATTGAATAATTCTATGAGCTTCTAAAGAATTTGAAATAACTGCTTTATCAAAATTATAATCCAAACCAACGCTTTTAGCGCGTTCTGCGACACCTTTATGCATTTCTTTTGATTGTTCAACAGACATCCCTTTTCGCTCCGCTAAATACGTATAAACGTCTTTTTCTGGTTGTGCCGTAATAGTGGGATCAAGCTGAAAGCTTTTCCACTCAATTTCAAATTCATTGTTAGGAAACTGTTCTAAAGCCGTTTCCAACTGTCTTTTTCCGATATAACAAAACGGACACATGATGTCCGACCAAATTTCTATTTTCATAATTACAAAGTTAAAAAAAATGTTTCAGGTTTGAAATTTTAGGCTTCATGTTCTTTACACCTTAATCAAAGCTTTTGAATATCAAAAAATATTCATTTCAAAATTGAAAAAAAACTTTTTGTATATAAAAATCAAGTATTTTTATTACAAAAAGTCGATAAAAACTAATCTATTGATTTATATAATTATAAAGCTTGTTATGAAGAAAAACATTTTCTATTTTTTGCTGATTTTATTTTCAATGCATTTAAATGCTCAAGTTAGGGCTTCTATTGATTTAGGGCTTTATCGTCATACAGATTTTAAAGAGTCTGGTTATATTCAAGGCGGATTGGGTTTAGAGGTTAAAGCTTATAAATTTTTAAAACCTGAGGTTGCAGTAAGTTATTACTACGGCAGTCTGGAGGACCACAACAAATTAGACGCATTGGGAAATACTACAAGTGCAGCGAAAGTGAATGGATCAGCTTTAAATTTTGGGTTTACACCTAAAATATGTCTTTCATGTGGTGAGTATGGCGCTGGAGATGCTCTTCTTCAAATCTTGCCTATTTATAATATATCAAGAATTGAAGCGCAGCAAAATTACACAACAATCAATCAGAACAATCCGTCTCAATCAAAAACAGAAAAGGATATTGTTACAGAATGGCAGCAATCTTTAGGTATTGGAATTGGGGTTGATATTATTCTTTCGGATAAAAATTATGATTCATTGGCTGTAAATCTATATTATACAGGTGTAAACATGGGAAAAGCTTTAGGTGAAGTAGAAAGTACCGAAACGAGATACGACAGCAGAACTTTAGGTTTTGGATTGAACTATTATTTCGGGTTTAAGAAGAAGATTGATTAAAAGACTGGTAAATTGTTTCAGGTTGAAATGTGATTAAACTTTGTGCTGATTTTTAAACGCAAAGTACGCTAAGATTTTTTGAGATAGTTTGCATTTACAATGCGCTAAGTTCGCAAAGCTTTGTGTGGATATAGCTTTGCGAACTTAGCGGTTTTATTAAAACCCTGCTCATAAATAAAACTTAGTGTGCTTTGCGTTAAAAAATTAAAGGACATGAAATTTTAAACCTGAAACAAAAAAACGTATTAAAATAAAAAACCGCAACTCTTTTAAAGAATTGCGGTTTCTAGGTATAAAAAATGGTTGGTTAATAGCGATATTTTTTTTACAATGATATGTCTTTAATTCCAAATTAAAAAAAATCCCTGTAACAAAAAGAAGTTTTGATGTTAACTATTTAACATTACGGGCATTACCAACATTGTTACTGTTTCACCTTCTTCTAAACCATCAGCAGGTGTTAAAATCCCTGCTCTGTTAGGTAATGACATCTCCAACATAATCACATCTGATTGAAGATTTGTCAGCATTTCGATTAAGAAACGTGAGTTAAAACCAATTTGTAAATCATCACCTTGATAATCACAAGTTAATCTTTCTTCTGCTTTGTTGGAGTAATCGATATCTTCAGCAGAAACATTTAATTCAGCTCCCGCAATTTTTAAACGAATTTGGTGTGTGGTTTTGTTTGAGAAAATCGCAACACGACGAACAGAACTTAAAAATAAAGAACGATCGATTAGTAATTTATTTGGATTTTCTTTTGGAATTACCGCTTCATAATTTGGGTATTTTCCGTCAATCAAACGACACATTAAGATATAATTGTCAAATGAGAAAGTCGCATTTGAATCGTTGTATTCAATTTTTACTTCAGCATCAGAGCTTCCTAAAATACTTTTTAAGATATTTAAAGGTTTCTTTGGCATAATAAAATCAGCTACCTGAGACGCTTTTACATCCGCACGAGCATATTTTACTAATTTATGAGCATCTGTAGCCACAAAAGTTAAACCTTCTGGAGAAAACTGGAAGAAAACCCCAGACATTACCGGACGTAAATCATCGTTTCCGGCAGCGAAAATAGTTTTACTTACAGCTGTTGCCAAAACATCAGCAGGAACTAAAGTTACAGACGGATCTTCAAGATTTACAGATTTAGGAAATTCTTCTCCGGCAGCATATGCTAGTGCATATTTTCCTGAGTTAGAACTAATCTCAACTGTATTATTGTCTTCAACTGTAAAAGTTAAAGGCTGTTCTGGAAATGTTTTTAAAATTTCAAGTAAAAGTTTTGCTGGTACAGCAACACTTCCTTTACTTGTAGAATCGATTGATAATGTAGCCGACATTGTGGTTTCAAGATCTGAAGCCGAAACAGTCAACTCATTATTGTCTAGTTCAAATAAAAAGTTATCTAAAATAGGAAGCGTATTATTACTGTTAATGACACTCCCCAGAACTTGTAATTGTTTTAATAAGTACGAACTCGATACTATAAATTTCATCGTCTTTTGTTTTATTTTTTGCTCTTTCTCTTAGTTTTTCTGTTACTAAGTAAGGTTTTACAAATATATCGTAAACATTCTTAGTTTCGCAAATTTTTTATTAACATCTATTTACTGTATTTTCTTTTTCTTATAAAGGTAAATACTAACCCGAAAACCAATAAAATAAGGATTGGAAGCCCGATAGTTATGAATTGTGTTATGGTATAATTTTCGTAAACTTTTTCCTTATCCAATAAAGGCAGTTCAACATCTTTACTTCTAATGTTAATAAGTCCAGTATCATCAAGAAGATAATTGATACAATTCATCATAAAATCTTTGTTGTCATATAATCTGCCTGTTCTCTGGTCATAGCCCAATTCAACAGGCATCCCATTTTTATCCAATTGATTTCTGGCAATATCACCATCAGCAACGATAATCATTTTTGTTGGTTTTCCTTTCGTCTGAAATGAATTTTCCTTAAAAGGCAAAATACGATTCTCAAAAGCCGACTGGAAACTGCCTTCTAATAAAACAGAGAGAACTAAATTTCCTTTGTTCAAATAATCTTTTGGAGAAGTTTCTTCTGTTACCATATTCAGATTGATTTCTGACGGCGTTCCAATTATTTTTGAATATTGAGAAGACTGCAGTAAAACTGTTTTTTTGATTCCGTTTTTCAAAGTATCAATAGGGCTTGCAAAATCGAATTTGATTCCACCTAAATTCTTTACAATAGAATGTTTGCTTGTTGGATATACTTCAGGAGCAAACTTCCATCTGAACTCCTGATATTGCGTTGCACTTCCTTGCTCTCCGGTGGCCAGTTTTATAGGACTTCCGTTTTCGTCCTTAACTAAATCAGGATTAATTCTAAACCCGTATTTAAAGAACATATCATTTAAATTCAAATCTCTCGGATAAGCCAATGTTGCCCCCGATGCATTATACAGGCTATCCATATCGGCAGCGACCTGATCGATCAGCCATAATGTTTTACCGCCATTCATAATAAACTGATCGAGAACTTCTTTTTCTTCATCTGAGAAAGTTTCGGTTGGCTTAGAGATAATAGCTAAATCATATTTTTTTAGGGCATTTAAAGTTCCGTTTGGATCTTTAGCAACAGAATCTAAAGTGAAAGGTCCAATGTAATAACTCTCTTTAATTTGTCGTAATAATTTACCAATATGAATTTCCGACAATTCACCATTTCCTTTTATAATTGCAACTTTCTTTTGCCTGTCTTTAGTAAGTTTATTAATCGCATCGGCAATTGAATATTCTAAATGCTGAATCGATCCAATCACTTTTTGAGCAGTCGAAGCACCCATTATGTTTTTTAACAAAGGAATGTTAACTTCTTTGTTGTTATAAACCGCAATTGCCCAAGGAAAAACCATTTCCTGAGATTGTTTTCCTTTATCGTCAACGGTAATATTTACAGGAGTTAATCCTTTTTGGTAAAGTGATTTTACTAATTCCATGCTTTCATCTTCGTTTTCCATTGGATTCACGAATTCAAAAACAATATTATTGTTATAAGCCTGAAATTCCTCTAATAATTGTTTGGTTTCCTGTTGTAAACGTCTAAAATCTGCGGGAAGTTGTCCCTGCATATAAATTTTGATCGATAAAGGGTTTTTAACCTGTTTAACTATTTTTAAAGAAGTTTCAGATAAAGTATATCGTTTGTCTTTGGTCAAATCAAAACGATGAAAAAATAAACTTCCAAGAACATTTAAAACAATTAAAATGAAAATTGTAATACCTAATGTTTTTAAATTTAATTTATTAGATGCCTTCATTACGCTTTAAAAGATTTTAATTGATAAACGGTAAAAGATAAAAACAAAACGCTGATGCTTAAAAAGTAAATTACATCGCGGGTATCAATAACGCCTCGGCTCATGCTTTTAAAATGATCCTGCATTCCAAATGCCGAAATGATATTCGATTGTTCTGGAATTAATGACGCTATTCCTTCGAAACCAAAATAAAACAAAAAGCATAGAAATACGGCAATTATAAAAGCAACGATTTGATTTTCTGATAGAGTAGAAGTGAAGATGCCGATTGCAGAATATGAAGCAATTAAAAATAATAATCCAAAATAAGAACCAATTGTACTTCCCATGTCGATATTTCCTTCGGGTAAGCCTAAACTTGAAATTACTTGCACATAAATGAAAGTTGGAATAATTGCCAAAATAATCAGGAAGAATGAACCTAAAAATTTTCCGTTTACAATTTCCCAAATCGATAGTGGTTTGGTTAAAAGCAGTTCAAGAGTTCCCTGTTTTCTTTCGTCAGAGAAACTTCTCATGGTTACAGCCGGAATCAGGAAAATTAAAATCCAAGGAGCTAAAGTGAAAAACGGAGTCAAATCGGCGTACCCTGTATTCAATATATTGAAATCTCCCTCAAATACCCATAAATATAATCCATTGCTGATTAAGAAAACCGCAATGACCAAATAGCCGATAGGAGAGCCAAAAAAAGATTTTATTTCTCGTAAAATGATTGATTTCATTTGTGTTTTTTGTTTTTATTGTTTCAGGTTTCAAGTTGCTTTACTTTGCGAACTTTATGTTTTATTAAAACCTTATAAATATAATCTTTGCGTTCTTTGCGGTAAAATTTTAGGCTGTTCAATTAACTTGAAACCTGAAACTTTAAACTAAAGAAACCAATTTATCCACACTCCACGCTTCTGGTTTTGCATTGAATAATTTTTTTGTAAAATCCCAAACGGTATTAAATAATTCAGATTGTCTGTAATTTTCTAAATCTTCTTCGGTTTCCCAATAACTATAGGTAAAGAAAATACATTTATCATTTTTATCCTGATATAATTCTAAAAAACGATTTCCGTCTGCATTTCGTATTTTATCTTTTACCGATTCAAAATTCTCCAGAAAATCTGGAATTTTTTCTTCGTGAAAACTCATTTTTACTATTCTTACGAACATATTATAATTTTAGATTTCTGATTTTAGATTGAAAATCGTTTACAGGTGCGCAAAAATACCAAAATTGATTGTTCTTTTTAAGAAAAAATAAAATATTATAAAACCATTTTTTCGGATACTGATATCGTAAAGTATTTCAAACATAGCCCGCGGTTCGACCGTGGGGACAATGCGTATAATAATGTATTCAGAATGTGTTCCCGTGGTTGAAAACGAGGGATATGTTATAATGCAATGGAATAAACTCCTTAGTGAGAATAACATTAAATAGATAAATATCAGTGTAAATCCGCTCAAACAGCAAAATCTGCGGGCTATTTAAACTAAAATCTGAATTCTAAAATCTGAATTTTTTTACGAAAACTTAATCGTAATCACATCACGATAATTCAATCCCAATAAACTATTAGCAGAACCTACTTTAGATGGGTTACTTCTAAAAATGGCAATTTCAAGGAAACCGGCTTCGTTAAAAATAGCCAGTTTTTCGCCTTCATACGTTTTAATAGGATATTTATCTGAAGTTGCGATATCAGAATAATTAGGCAGAATTGTTTTGATACTTTTTGGCTTCATTACAATTTCATAAGGACGTCCTTTTGCCACCTCTAAAAATTGCTGTTTTGAAATATTCGTGACCACGTTTCCAAAATGATCAATATAAATAACGTAACCTTTTAATGAGTTTCCGTCGGCAGCAACTACAGGCTGTAATTCGGTTACTTCTTTTACTGCTTGAATTTCTTTCCCAATAACATTCAATAAACCGCCTTTTGCAATATGGCAGGCAACCTGAATAAAAATATCCAAATCACTGAATTCAATTGGAAAACGATCATGAATATTAATTTCGACAATTTTTTGTGGTACAATCTTCTGCGTAAGCATGCTTAAAATTCCGTTATCGGCACAAATAAAAAAATGATCGTTCCATTGCATGGCAATATGCTGGTTCTCTTTATTGCGTTCAATATCGACTCCAATTAAGTGTACAGTTCCTTTTGGAAAGCTTAGATAGGAGGCACCAATAACGTAACTTGCTTCGGCAGTATTAAAGGGGTCAATATCATGTGAAATGTCAATAATTCTGGCATCTGAAAGTTCAGAAATTATTTTACCCTTCAGCGAACCAACAAAGTGGTCTTTTAAGCCGTAATCAGTAGTAAGGGTAATTATTGACATCATTTTGTTTATAACTATTGGTAGTATTTAACTCGAATTTTTATTAAATTTGAGAAATGCAAATCTAGTAATACTAAATGCAAATTGAAAGCAGAAAAGGCAAATTGCATTTAAAGATATGAACATACCCGACAGCAATAGATTTTCAAAACAAATTTATTTTTAATTTAAATTTATCTCATTTGAACGAAAGAATTATCGAGCTAATAGACATCGCTCCAAAAGACTTTTGGGGCGCGCAGGACTCTCATCTTGAAATAATTAAAAAGTACTACCCGAAGCTTAAAATCGTAGCGCGAGGGACCACTTTAAAAGCCTTTGGCGAAAAAGAAGTTTTAGATGAATTCGAAAAGAGATTTCAGAGGCTTATGCTTCATTTTACCAGATACAACAACATTGACGATAATGTAATTGAACGTGTAATTATGAGTGATGGTCAGGATGAAAAAAAAGCATATGATCATGACAAAATATTAGTTCACGGAGTTGGCGGTAAGATTATTAAAGCCATGACACCCAACCAGCAGTTACTGGTAGATACCATTAAAAAAAATGACATGGTATTTGCAATTGGGCCAGCCGGAACGGGAAAAACGTACACAGGTGTTGCAATGGCTGTTAAAGCGCTTAAAGATAAAGAAGTAAAAAGGATTATATTAACGCGTCCGGCGGTAGAAGCAGGAGAAAATCTTGGTTTTTTACCCGGCGATATGAAAGAAAAATTAGATCCTTACATGCAGCCTCTTTATGATGCTTTACGCGATATGTTACCCAACGAAAAGCTCGAAGATTACATTTTAAAAGGAATTATTCAGATTGCGCCTTTGGCATTTATGCGCGGACGTACGCTTGACAATGCCTTTGTAATCCTGGATGAGGCGCAAAATACAACGCATTCACAAATGAAGATGTTTTTGACGCGTATGGGAAAAAACGCCAAGTTTATGATTACAGGAGATCCTGGTCAGGTCGATTTACCACGCAGAACTATTTCGGGTCTTAAAGAAGCTATTTTGGTTCTTAAAGATATAGACGGTATCGGAATTATTTATCTTGATGATAAAGATATCGTACGTCACAGATTAGTGAAAAAGGTAATCGACGCTTATAAGCAAATAGAAAACCACGACTAATTTCGTGTGTAGATGGTTAATGAATGTTTAATAAATTCTGCCACAGATTAAAATGATTCTCACAGATTATAAAAATCATTTTAATCTTTTAATCTGTGGCAAAATAAATAAAGCTATAAAATATTCGTTTTATTCATGTTATTTAGAACTGAGTAAAACGAATATTTTTTTATATTAAAAAATGAAACAACTAGATGATTTCTACCTAAACCAAGAAGAACCCATAAAAGGAACATTTCTGGCATTAAAAGATATTATCTTAAAACAAGACAAAGACATTACACATGTTTTAAAATACGGAATGCCATTTTTCTGTTATAAAGGAAAAATGTTCTGCTATTTATGGATTCACAAAAAACTGAAACAACCTTACATTGGAGTTGTGGAAGGAAAATATTTTGAAGAATCTTTTTTGATTCAGGAAAAACGTTCGAGGATGAAAATCATGATGTTTGATGTAGATAAAGATCTTCCTTTGGAACAAATTGAATTCGTAATCCAGAAAGCAGTAAATCTATACAAATCAGGAATAATAAAAATATAAATTGTCTAAATCGCAATGTTTAACCAAATAGTTAAATAAATAATAAACTTATCTCAATAATGTCTTTACGGACTTGTAATCTTTGCTCAACTGGGCTTAAAGCTGTAAATTTGCTTATCATAAATATTTGATATTAATATGACAAAGCTTAAAAATATAAAAGTTGTAGTAAGTGATTTAGATGGAACTTTACTCAACCCTCAACACCGAATTTCAGATTACACAAAATCAATTTTCCAGGAACTTCACAATCAGAATTATCTTTTAGTTGTAGCAACAGGCCGTCATCATCTTGATGCTATGGCTATTATTGAAACACTTGAAGTTCCGGTATATTTAGTGAGCTCAAACGGAGCGAGAATTCATTCGCCAAACAAAGAAGAACTTTTTGCTTTTAATTTAAATAGTGATGTCGTAAAGGCAGCTTTAAATGTAGAAATAGATCCTGCAATTACTGTGGTTTTATTTAAAGAAAATGTTTGGCAGACCAATAAATGGAACGAAAGATTGAATTCTTTTCAAGCCGAATTAAAATATCGTCCGGAATTAGTAGACTATAAAACACTGGAAGATTTTGGAGCGATCAAAATTTTCTTTTCATGCGATGATCATGAAAAATTAGTAAAATTAAAAGATGCGGTTTTAGCAAATTCTTCAGAACATTTACACCACGCTTTTAGTTTGCCAACGTGTTTGGAGTTTATGGATAAATCTATTGATAAAGCGGTTGCTATTGAACAAGTTTTAGAAAAAGAAGGTTATACATTAGAACAAGCCGTTTCGTTTGGAGATGGTTTTAATGATGTCCAAATGTTATCAGCATCTGGAAAAGGTTTAATTATGGGGAATGCTCCAGCTGTTTTAAAAGAAACTTTGCCTGATTTAGAAGTTATTAAAACAAATGCAGAAGATGGCGTAGCAAGATATATC
This sequence comes from Flavobacterium sp. HSC-32F16, assembly GCF_024171645.1. Taxonomy (GTDB): domain Bacteria; phylum Bacteroidota; class Bacteroidia; order Flavobacteriales; family Flavobacteriaceae; genus Flavobacterium. Next base: position 211,110 of record NZ_JALKAC010000012.1, read on the forward strand.
GCTTCAAAAATATTAGACAAAGAACTGGTTTAGAGTTTTTTTTTTCACAAATTTCACGAATTTCCACGAATCATTTGTTAAAGTAATTAAGCTGATTTAGCAGCTAAAAAATTCGTGGAAATTCGTGTAATTCGTGGCAAACCAAACCCAATTAATAACATTTCTTATTTATCTTTTTCTTAGATGATGTAACTCTCTGAAATAATTTTAAATTTGCATTCATAAAAAACAACACAACTAAGATAATGAGCAATACAATTACAACCACAAATTTTAATTTCCCGAATCAGAAATCAGTTTACCGCGGAAAAGTTAGAGAAGTTTATAACATCAACGACGATCTTTTAGTAATGGTAGCAACTGACAGACTTTCGGCTTTTGATGTGGTTTTACCGAAAGGAATTCCGTATAAAGGACAAATTTTGAATCAGATTGCAACAAAATTTATGGAATTAACTCAGGATATTGTTCCGAATTGGTTAATTGCAACTCCAGATCCAAACGTTGCTGTTGGGCATTTATGTGAGCCTTTTAAAGTAGAAATGGTTATTCGCGGTTATCTTTCAGGACACGCTGCACGCGAATATGCTGCAGGAAGAAAACAAATCTGCGGTGTAGCAATGGCCGAAGGTTTAAAAGAAAATGACAAATTTCCGGAACCAATTATTACACCAACTACAAAAGCAGATAATGGTTCTCATGATGAAGATATTTCTCGTGAAGATATTCTGGAAAAAGGAATCGTTTCTGAAGAAGATTATTTAGTTTTAGAAAAATATACTCGTGCCTTATTTCAAAGAGGAACCGAAATTGCGGCTTCTCGCGGATTAATTTTAGTTGATACTAAATATGAATTCGGAAAAACGAAAGACGGCGTTATTGTTTTAATTGATGAAATTCATACACCAGATTCGTCTCGTTACTTTTATGCCGATGGATATGCTGAAAGACAGGAAAAAGGAGAAGAGCAAAAACAGCTTTCTAAAGAGTTTGTTCGCCGCTGGTTAATCAAAAATGGTTTTCAAGGCCAGGAAGGACAGCAAATTCCAGATATGTCAGATGAATACATCGAATCTGTTTCTGAAAGATATATCGAGTTATATGAAAACATCTTAGGAGAAAAATTTGTAAAAGCTGATATTGACAATATTGATCAACGTATTGAAAAAAACGTATTACAATACCTTGCTTCTAAATAGTAATTTTCGGGTTTAAACTAACTATTTAAACCATGAAAATTTTTAAAAACAAAAATGCCCTGTTATCCTTATGTATGATAGCAGGGCATTTTCTTTTTGCGCAGATTGATAAAAATGCAACAAAAGAAACTAAAAACCTCTACAAGAATTTAAAAATAATTTCAAAAAAACATATTCTGTTTGGTCATCAGCATGCGCTGGAATACGGGCATGGATGGAGTAATGAACCCAATAGATCTGATGTAAAATTGGTTACAGGCTCACATCCTGCAGTTAATGGAATTGATTTTAGTGATTTTTCAGGCCGTTCTGATGAACAAGCTCAAAAAGCAAAAGAAATCCTGAAACAAAATGTAATTGATACTTATGAACGCGGCGGAGTCACAACTGTTTCATGGCATTTTAACAATCCGGCTTCTGATGGTGGTTTTTATTGGAAAGATGGAGTTTCTAAGGCATCTATCGCTCTTATAAAACCCGGAGGTTCTCATCATGAGGAATACAAGAAAATTTTAAAAACTATTGCTGATTTTGCAAATTCTGTTAAAGCGAATGACGGAACACTTTCTCCAATGATTTTCAGGCCTTTTCATGAATTTGACGGCGATTGGTTTTGGTGGGGGAAAAAATATACTTCTCGTGAAGATTTCATAGAAGTATGGCAGTTTACAATTTCATACTTACGGGATACTTTAAAAGTACACAATTTTATTTATGCTTTTTCACCAGATAACCGATTTAATTCGGAATCAGAATATTTAGAGCGCTATCCTGGTGATGATTTTGTCGATTTATTTGGTATGGACGATTATGGTGATTTTGGACGTGATGGGAAATATGACATAGAATCTGGCGTGAAAAGGCTTAAAATCATTTCAGATATTGCCATTAAAAAGAAAAAACTGGCCGCTTTTACAGAGACGGGTTTAGAGTCTATTCCAAATCCGGAATGGTGGACAGAAGTTTTGTTAAAATCCTTAAAAAAGGAAAAGGTAGAATTATGTTATGTTTTAGTTTGGCGTAACGATACAACAAGTCCAACTCATTATTATGCCCCTTTTCCAGGTCAGACTAGTGTTACTGACTTCATTAAATTCTATAACGATTCTTATACTTTGTTTGAAAATGATCTAAATGACATTTATAAAAGGAAATTTAAGCTTAAAAGAGCTTTGCTTCATTAAAAATACATGTTAAAATGATTATACAATAAAACTATCTCGATGTATAATCAGTTTTTTCTTTCATAAATGTTTTTTACTTACAATTTTAATTTTAATGACTAATCTATAAAAACAAGCTTAATTTTTTGATTTTAATGAAAAAAATCTGCCTTTTTTATACATGTTATTGTTGTATAGTTAAAACAATGTAGTTTTCTTGCTAATTTTTTTGAATTTCAATTGTAAAAAAAAATGAAAATTTTAAGATTTACTGTAACATTTCTACTTTTGCTGCGTCTTTTATAAAGAATCAAAATTTAAGAATTGCAATATTTCGAATTCATTAATTAAAAGTTAAGAATTAGTTAAAACAAGGTACTTTGTTATGCAATATACTGCTTTTTGATTTACATTTGTAGAGAATTTAGAACAGTTTATTATTAATCAAATAATTATCAATCAATTAACAACAATCATCATGAAAAAATCAGTAATTTATTTAGGAGCAGCCTTATTGGCATTTGCAAATGTTTCAATTGCATCAAATGGAAATGAAGCCGTAACAAAAAAAGTTGAGTTTGCAGCTTTTCACAAAACGCCTTTAACTGTAGCGGTTGGAAAAGGTGACATCGAAATCGTTAAAAAATTTATCGAATATGGTGCAGATGTGAATCAAAAATCTGAAGACGATATGACACCTTTAATGATTGCTGCTCGTTATAACAGAGTCGAAATCATTAAATTATTAATAGCAAGCGGTGCACGTACTTACGAAAAAAATGAAAAAGGATATACAGCATTAAAATATGCGCAATTATCTAATGCAGCAGAAGCAATTGCTATTTTGAAAGATGCAAAATAAACTTTAAAAGTTTAAAAAGTTTGAGTTAGTATAACGGCCTTCTTTGAGCGGATGGCCGTTTTTTTATGGTTTAATTTTAGAGAATATACTAAATCAAAAAAGCACCATTAAAAATAATGATGCTTTTTCTTTCTAAACCAAATTAATCTAACCAAATTAATTTTATCGTAAAAACCGTTTATTCTATCGGTGCGTGTTTTTTGCGATTAAATATCCAGAACAATATTGGGAAAACCAATAAGGTTAGGATTGTTGCCGTTATCAAACCTCCAATAATTACAATAGCAAGAGGTTTTTGAGACTCAGATCCAATTCCGGTAGAAATTGCAGCCGGCATTAAACCTATTGAAGCCATAAGCGCAGTCATTACTACCGCTCGCGTTCTGGCTTTTACTCCCATAAAAATAGATTCTTCTAATGAGAATTTTGCCTTGAGATTATGATGAAATTCCGATATTAGAATTACACCATTCTGAATACAAATACCCAGTAAGGCAATAAAACCAACTCCGGCAGAAATTCCGAAATTCATTCCTGTTAAGTGTAAAGCAATAATTCCTCCAATTACAGCAAACGGAACATTGGTTAAAACCAATAGTGAATCTTTGAAATTTCCAAATAATATAAATAACAATACAAATATTCCAATTAAACTAATGGGCACAACCTGAGCCAGACGCGCACTCGCACGAACCTGATTTTCAAATTCTCCTGTCCATCCAGTTGTATATCCAGGCGGCATTTTTACTTCAGCAACTTTAGATTGTGCTTCGGCAATGGTACTTCCCAGATCTCGGTCACGAACAGAAAATTTTACTCCAATAAAACGTTTTGTATTGTCTCTGTATATAAATGCAGGACCAGTTATCGTTTTAATATCGCAAATTTCTTTTAACGGAATTTTTGCACCACTAATTGTTGGAACTTTTAATTCAGCCAAATCTTCTTCGTCTTTACGATATTCTTTAGAAAAACGAACTCTCACATCAAATTTCTTTTCATCTTCATATTTTTGAGTTGCTGTCTTTCCTCCAAATGCTAATTCTAAAACCGCCTGTGCATCACTTAAAGTTACACCGTAAGCAGCCATTTTTTCTCGGTCAAGAATTACGCTAATTTCCGGCTGACCAACATTTCTAAGAATTCCAACATCTTTAATGCCTGGAATGTTTTTAATTTTTTCCAAAACCTGATTGGATAATTCGTCTAATTTATCCAAATCGTCACCGTAAATTTTAACCGCGTTTGAAGCTTTAAATCCAGCAACAGATTCTGCCACGTTATCAATTACGGGCTGCGAATAATTATAAGTAATGCCCTGATGAACTTTTAATTTTTGATCCATTTGATTAATCAATTCATCCATGCTGATTTTTCTTTTCCAATCTGCTTTTGGTTTTAAATCAACCTGAAGCTGGATAAATCCAAATCCGTTAGGATCTGTTCCGTCATTGCTTCGGCCTGTCTGCGAAAGCACATTTTTTACTTCAGGAAAACTTTCAAGATCTTTTCTGATCATTGCTGCAGTTTTTACACTTTCTGGCAGCGAAGTACTCATTGGTAATTCTGCCGTAACCCATAAAGCTCCTTCATTTAACTGAGGTAAAAATTCTGTTCCTAAAAAAGATGCTGAGAAAAAAGTTGCAGTGATCACCCCTATAGAAATAACCAAAGATTTTACTTTGTGTTTAAATGTCCAGGCAAAACCTTTACCTACAATTCTGTCCCAAAAGTTTACAAAAGGATTGTTTTTTTCTTTTACGTTTTTATTCAATAAAATATGAGATAAAACCGGAACCAGAGTAAGAGTGAAAAGTAATGCTCCCATTAAGGCAAAACCTAACGTATAGGCTAGGGGAGAAAACATTTTTCCTTCTACTTTCTGGAAAGAAAATATGGGAAGTAAAGCGGTAATGATAATTAATTTAGAAAAGAAAATAGCCTTACCCATTTCTGTTCCTGTTTTCTTAATAATGCTTCCTTTTGCAATTTTGTTATAAGCTGTCATGCCTAATTGATGTGCGCGGTGATCCAATACTACAAATAATCCTTCGACCATTACAACCGCGCCATCAATGATAATACCGAAATCGACTGCACCTAAACTCAGTAAGTTGGCACTCATTCCCATCATCTTTAAACATAAAAAGGCAAACAGTAAAGAAAGCGGAATAACGATCGAAACGGTAAAAGTTGTTCTCCAGTCGGCCATAAATAGGAATACAACACAGGTAACCAGAATAATTCCTTCAAATAAATTGTGCATTACCGTCTCGGTAGTGAAATTCATAAGATTATCACGATCATAAAAGGTTTCGATTTTAATATCTTTTGGAAGGATATTTTCATTTAAATCTTTAATCTTCTCTTTTATTAAAGCCAGAGTTTCCTGAGCATTTTCGCCTTTACGCATTACAACAATTCCTTCAACAGCGTCATCGTTATTTCCAATTCCAGTTTGTCCCACTCTTGGCATCGAACTTTCATAAACTGAAGCTAGATTTTTAACCAAAATAGGATTTCCGCCGGCCTGATCTACAATAATATTTTCAATATCTTTTCTCGATTTTAAGAGACCAACACCACGAACTACAAATGCCTGTCCGTTTTTTTCGATAATATCCCCTCCAACATTTATATTTCCGGCATCTACAGCATTATAAACCTGAAGCGGTGTAATATTGTATTTGGCCAATTTTACCGGATCAACTCCAACTTCATAAGTTTTGGTCTGACCTCCAAAAACGTTCAAATCTGCAACTCCGGGAACGGCACGTAATTGTTTGTCGATAACCCAGTTTTGGTAAGTCAACAATTCACGGCTGTCACGGCTGTCGCTTTTTACAATATATCTAAAAATTTCTCCAGTTGGTCCGTAAGGCGGTTGAACATCTGGTTCAACATCATCTGGAAGTGTAACATTTTTAAGTAAATTATTTACCTGAAAACGAGCAAAAGTATCGTCAACACCATCATCAAAAATAATTTTGATTACAGATAAACCAAACATCGTAATACTCCTAACGCTTGTTTTTTTCTGTACCGAGTTCATCGAAATCTCGATAGGTGTAGTCACAAAACGTTCTACTTCTTCGGCACTTTTACCATTCCATTGTGTAATGATAATAATTTGAGTATTCGTTACATCGGGAAAAGCATCAATTGGCATATTTTTGAAGGAAATAAATCCGGCAACGGCCAATATTCCTACCCAAAAGAAGGTAAATGCTTTATTCTTAAGTGAAAAAGCAATTATATTTCGTATGAATTTGTTCATGTCTTAATCGTTTAAAGCGCGATAAATAAATAATTGATTATTGGTAATGACTTTTTCATTTTCCTTTAAACCGCTAGAAATATAAGTCGTGTCGCCAACAACTCGGTAAACTTCAACTTGTCTGGTTTCAATATTATGACGATCTTTAAAGATCATGACGAAATTTTTACTTTTATCAAAAACAATGGCGTTGCTCGGTATGGCAATCATTGTTTCATTTTCGTTGTATGATAATTTGATATTAGCATTCATATCTGGTTTTAATAGAAATCCCGGATTCTGAAGTTTAATACGCGCTTGCATTGCTTTGGTTTCAGGATCAATTACGTTGAAGATTTTGTCTACTTTTCCTTTAAAAACTTTATCAGGATAACTTAAAGTAGTTACGCTGGCATCAATTCCAAGTTTAATTTTATTAATGTCAATTTCATTAATATTAGCCATTGCCCAAACTTCGCTGATTTCAGCAATGTCAAAAATATTTTCAGAACGATCAGAACGTAAAAGCATATCCTGATTGATACTTTTTTGAATAATGAATCCACTGATTGGCGCTGTTACTTCATAAATAGAACCTGCTTTAATGTTGTAGATTTTATACGTTTCCTGAATTTTACTCAATTGTGACTGCGCTTTGTTCACTTCAGATTTTGCCTGAAGCACATCACTTTCAGAATTTAATTTTCCGTCAAATAATTCCTGGGCTACTTTTAGGTTATTTTTTGCAACTAATAAATCACTTTTGGCATCGATAGACTGCTTTTCGAAATCAGCAACATCAGTACTTTTAATAGTGGCTAAAACTTGACCTTTTTTTACATAATCTCCAAGTTCAACATTTACCTTAACAACGTTTCCGCCTACAAGCGGATAAACATCAATTAATTTATTATTGTCGGCCGTAATTTTTCCGTAAAAACTCAGTTCGTTTTTTACAGTTTGATTTTCTGCGACAGCAGTAGTTGTAGTTTTTAGCATACTGTCGCTTAAAGCGAAAGAAGTATTGGTTTGAGGATTTTCTACTTCCTTTTTACAGCCGGTAAGCGATAAACTTACTATTGCAATTCCTATAATTAGTGTATGTTTCATTATTATTTAGTTTTAAAATAAATCCTTGTTGATGGTTGTATTCAATTCTTCCCCAGATAAAGCTAATTTTTTCTTCAATTCATTTACCTGAATATTAGCCTGATTATAACTTTCCATAAAATCTGTAAATTCTAATAAACTGATATTTCGTTTTTGAAAATTGGTCAGGATTCCATTATAAACAGCTTCAAAATCTGAATTTACAGTGGGTTTAATAACCGCATAGTTTTTACGTGATTCGTCCCATTTATTCCAAGCCGACGTAATTTCGGTTTCTAATTGAAGATTGAAATTTTGCTTTTCGACTTTTGATTGAGCCAAAACTGCCTGAGCATTTTTAATGTTTCCTTTGTTTTTGTTCCAAAGTGGCAGCGGAATCCCAACAGAAACGTTTGCCTCTCTATTAAAAGCTCCGCTTCGCTGATCGTAATTTGCGCCTACAGTAATGTCAGGAACCGAAAGCGATTTTTGCCATTTTACATTCAGTTCATTAGCTTCAATTTCTTTTTGTTTAGCTAAATAATCCGGACGATTAGCAATCGCTTCCTCTTCAAAAGATTTTAAATCAAAAGGAATAATTTTCAAGTATTTATTAAAATCGTCTTTAGAAACATCAGGAATGATTGTTTCAGTTGAGTTTGTTAATAATTTTAGATTCGCCTGCTCTTCTATACTGCTATTGACAACTTCCATACGTTCGTTCTTGAAATTTAGATACAGAGATTGTAAACGCACAACATCTCGTAAAGGAATATTTCCTTTTTGCGCCTGAATAGAGTAGGAGTTGATTAAATCTTCAATATGAACAAGTTGTTTATCAGTAATTTCAAGACTTTTTGTATTGTAATAAACGGTATAAAAACTCTGGCGTAATTGAAGTTTTAATGTTCTTAATAAATCATTAAACTGCAGTTCTGCCAATTGTTCGTTAGTCTTGGCTAAATTAACCTCATTGCGTTTTTTTCCGCCTAAATAGATTAACTGCTCAATACCAAAAACTTTTTGTCCTTGTTTACCAATGTCAAAAAACTTATCTCTTTCAGGATTATAAGCATTTAATTCGGCAGTAATTGTTGGGTTATCCCATATTCTGGCTTGAATGGTCATGGCTTTTGCAGCATCAATATTATAATGAGAGGCGAGCAAAAAAAGATTGTTTTTAAGAAACTGGCTCTCACAATCCTGAAGTGTGACTGTTTTTTGAGCCATAACTACCTGATTAAGCAGAACAAGTAGTAATATTGCATATCGTTTTCTCATTGTATCTATTTTATTTTGTACAAATATGCTATCACCAGACTTTAAGAGTGCTTAAAATCTACCTTAAAATTAGCTTAAAATAAAATATTTAATGAAAGAATAGTTGGAACAAATTTGTGTTTTGTTCTGGAATAGAGTAAGTTATAAAGCTTTTGTGTAGGGTCAAAATGCGATTAACAATGCGTAAACCAAGCCCAAAACCAGATGTGCCTTTAGAATTTTTGCCTCTCATAAAAGGCTGAAAAAGATTCTTTTGTTCGCTTTCGCTTAAAGTTATCCCTGTATTGAAAACAGAAATAACAAGCTGTTCTTCCTGAGTGCTTATTTTTACCAGAGCCTGTTTGTTATCTGAATAAATACAGGCATTTTTTAAAACATTAATTAAAGCGATTTCCAAGAGACTTTTGTTTCCTTTAACTTCTAATGCTGTATCTAAATTTTCGCTTTCTTCAATTTCAAATAAAATGACAAATTCAGGAAAACTTTTCTTTAAATTTTCGATAGCCGAAAATAGAATTTCATCCATTCGATGAACTTCATTATCCTCATTATTTTTATTGTTGTCGATTTTAGACAATATCAATAAGGAACTAATCAATTCTGTTAAATGATTAACGTCAGATAAAATAGTAGTTAAGAAAGTTTTTCCTTTTTCAGATGTTGCAGGATCAGCAATGGTATTTTCTATTTGTGCTGTAATTCTCGAGAGAGGAGTTCTAAGTTCGTGCGAAGCGTGCGCTGTAAATTCTTTTTGTTTTTGATATGAAATCTCGATACGATCCATCATGAAATTAAATTCATTGGCAATCAGATCAATTTCATCCTTGTTGCTTTTTGAAGCAATACGAGTGTCGAGATTGTTCTCGTTGATGTTTTTTATTTTCTGATGAAATAAACCCAGCGGATTCATGGCTTTTTTAACCATAAACGAAGTTAAAACCCAGCAGATACAAGTAAATAAGATGTAAGATATAATAAGAGTATATCTTAAAAAAAGCAGTTTTCTCTTTCCATAATCATCCGTAGCCGAAATTAAAGCATAAAAATCTTTATCCTTTGTATCATAAAAAACGCCATAAACTTCATAATCTCCTTGTTGCTTAAAGAAAGTTTTATGTTTTTTAAGGTATTTTAAATCCTCAACAGACCAGTTTATTTTAGCATCATCAATACTGCTGTAAATAAGTTTAAAATGAGAATCAAAAACCAAAGTCTTTTCGTCATACAATTTATTGATCGAATTTTGATCAATCATTTTCAAAAGCTGATCGTCGACTTCTTTTACATTAACTAAAAGTTTAATGTTCGAAAGTGCTTTAATTTCTAAACGATCCCGAAATTCTTCTTTTCTAAAATTGGAATACAAAACAAAAATCACCGTAGAAGCCAACCCAAAAAGGATTGTAAACAGTAAACTTACTAAAAGTGATATTCTGTTTTTTAAAGTCATTCTTCGCTGTTTAAATAATATCCGTATCCAATTTTAGTTCGGATAAGTTTTATTTCGTGATCTTTATCGATTTTTTTTCTCAAGAAATTTATATAAACTTCAATCGTATTTTGGTTTGTTTCTATATGATAATCCCAAAGTTTTTCCGCAATAAATTGCTTGGATAAAACTTTTCCTTTGGCATGAGCTAAAATTAAAATCAGTTTAAACTCTTTTGGAGTAAGTTTAATTTCTTCACCGGAGCGAAAAACTTTCATTTCTTCTTCCAGAATTTCTAAATCTTCAATGATAATTTTCTTTTCTGTCTGCTGTGGAATTTCTTTTCGTCGCAATAAAGATAAAATTCGGGCGTACAATTCATCAAAATGAAAAGGCTTAACCAAATAATCATCGGCACCATTATCAAAAGAAGCCAGTTTGTCTTCGATTTCGCTAAAAGCAGTCAGCATTATAATAGGAGTTTTTTTGTCAACCTCTCTAATGCTTTTGCAAACATCAATACCATTTGTTCCGGGAACATTTATATCCAAAATAATTAAATCATATTCGTACGGAAAATATTTCTTCAATAATAAAGAGCCATCATAATAAGGTATACACTCGAATTCTTTAGTCGTAAAGAATGCGGAGATTTCTTTTGATAAAGTAAAATCATCTTCGAGCAGTAAAATTTTCATTTGGTATTTGTTTGCAAATTCGGCTGTTTATTAAACAGCCGAATTTATGTTTTTAAAAATATTATTTGAAATAAGAAAAACTCTGATTGTTTTCGATCTTTAATAAAGACTCATAAATCAGCTGAATCACATTTTCAACATCATCTCTATGAACCATTTCTACTGTAGTATGCATATAACGCAAAGGCAATGAAATTAATGCCGATGCTACACCGCCATTGCTGTAAGCGAAAGCATCAGTATCAGTTCCCGTTGCTCTCGACGTTGCATGACGCTGAAATGGAATTTTATTTTCTTCGGCAGTATCTACAATTAAATCGCGAAGTTTATTTTGTATAGCTGGAGAATAAGCAATAACAGGCCCTTTCCCCATTTTTAAATCACCTTCAACCTTTTTATCAATCATTGGAGTAGTGGTATCGTGGCAGACATCGGTTACAATAGCAACGTTAGGTTTAATAGTATGCGCAATCATTTCTGCACCGCGAAGACCAATTTCTTCCTGGACCGAATTTACAATATACAAACCAAAAGGAAGTGTTTTCTTGTTTTCGTGTAATAAACGAGCAACTTCAGCAATCATGAATCCGCCCATTCTGTTATCAATCGCGCGACATACAAATTTGTTTTCGTTCAAGATCATAAACTCATCAGGGTACGTAATCACACAACCTACATGAACACCCATCGCTTCAACCTGTTCTTTAGTTTCGCAGCCCAGATCAATAAAAATATTACTCAGTTTTGGGATCTCTTCTTTATCACGCAAACGAGTATGAATTGCCGGCCATCCAAAAACACCCTTTACAATTCCTTTTTTAGTATGAATATTTACTCTCTTTGAAGGAGCAATCTGGTGATCTGATCCACCATTTCTAATTACATATAATAAACCGTCGTCAGTAATATAATTTACATACCACGAAATTTCATCGGCGTGACCTTCAATAACAACCTTAAAAGGAGCGTCTGGATTAATAACTCCAACAGCAGTACCGTATGTATCCGTAATAAAAGTATCTACATAGGGTTTTAAATAATTCATCCAAAGTTTTTGTCCTTCACTTTCATAACCAGTAGGCGAAGCGTTATTTAGATAGCCTTCCAGAAAAGAAATAGAAGTATCAGTTAAGATAGATTTTGTACTCATAAAAATATTTTTGTGCTAATTTATAAATTTGGTATTAGAGTTGTATATAAATATATAATTTTACATTTAAATTAAGACTCCATGAGATTTACCGGTTCTATTTTATTTTTATTATTGATTTCATACACAAGTGAAGCCCAAGTCACTCCAAAAGAAAATCAGGAAATGGGTTATATTTTAACCGAACAAGATTCAATTCTGAATGATACGATTCAATTACCCGAAATTATTATTTCGAAAGGAGACAAGATGAGTGCAGAAGAACTGAAACAGTTTCAGATTTTGCAGAACAGAGTTTATAAAGTCTATCCGTATGCAAAATTAGCTGCCGATAGATTGACGGCATTAAATACCGGAATGGCAAGATTAAAATCTAATCGGGAAAAAAAGAAGTATTTCAAAATCGTTGAAGACTACCTTAATAATGAATTTGAAGAAAGACTTAAAAAACTCTCCAGAAAGCAAGGGCAGATTCTGGTAAAGCTGGTACATCGTCAAACCGGAAAAACAACCTATGAGTTGATAAAAACTTTAAAGAGTGGTTTTAAAGCCTTTGTATCTAATACAACAGCAAACTTATTTGATATAAGCTTAAAAACCGAATACAAACCTTATGAAGTAAACGAAGATTATTTAATTGAAACGATTCTAGTTCGTGCATTCGAATCTGGACGTTTAATAAATCAGCCTCCCGCTGCCCCGGTAAATTACAACAAACTTATGACGCATTGGGAAGCAAAAGCAAAAGAGCTCAATAAAAAATAGTATACTATTATATATAGGTACAACCCGACAAGTTTTTAAAATCTGTCGGGTTTATTTTTTATACATATATATGTATAACATTATAATTAAATCCACGAACACTATAATATATAGATATGTCCAGATGAACGAAGTTGAATTTTTTTAAGATTTAGAATTTGGTAAGTTTAATAAGGAGCTGTTTCCCGCTATCCGTTCCAATCTTTTTGCGGCGAACCCCGCCACAAAAAGGATTTCCACTACTATCGGGGCTAGGGCATCGGTTTTCAAAGAAAATTTGCGAAGGAAAAGACATTTTTAGAAGAAAAGACAAAGAAAAAACAAGAAACTTAGCGCCTTTGCGGCTCTGCGAGATTAAAAAATACACTGAAAAACCAGACTCTGCGTCTTAGTGACTTCGCGGCAGAGCCGGACAAAGCAGGGCAGAACAGCCCGAAAAGCTGATAAGGATAAAAACATGAAAAAAACTTTGCCCTGTAAAAACCATCAAACCAGTTAGTTGAAAAAAAGATTGAAATTATATAAAAAAAAGGCTTGTAAATGTAAATAAAGGTGGTACTTTTGCACCCGCAACAACGAGAGACGTTCACTGAAATGCTGACAAGAAAAGAGATCAAAACTGAAAAATTTTTTCAGAAAAAAGATTAGAA
>NZ_JALKAC010000013.1 GCF_024171645.1 Flavobacterium sp. HSC-32F16
CTTGAATTGTAATCACTTGCGTGAAAGTATCAGAAGTATTACCGCAGTCATCTTTAACCGTCCAGGTATTCGTGTAAGTTCCGGCATTTCCGCAACTTTGTGAAGCCACAAACTGACCGTTTACTTTTGTAATATTGGCGACATCGGCATCACAAGAATCTGAAGCAGTTGGAAATAAGGCTTGCGCCGAAGTCAAAGCTTCTTGATTGCTGCATTCGATTGTTTGGTTTAAAGAACCAGCCTGAGTTGACCAAGTCGGCGATGTTGTATCTTGAATTGTAATCACTTGCGTGAAAGTATCAGAAGTATTACCGCAGTCATCTTTAACCGTCCAGGTATTGGTATAAGTTCCGGCGTTTCCGCAACTTTGTGAAGCCACAAACTGACCGCTTACTTTTGTAATATTGGTTACATCGGTATCACAAGAATCGGAAGCAGTTGGGAATAAGGCTTGCGCCGAAGTCAAAGCTTCTTGATTGCTGCATTCGATAGTTTGGTTTAAAGAACCCGCCTGAATTGACCAAGTCGGAGATGTTGTATCCTGAATTGTAATTACCTGTATGAAAGTATCAGAAGTATTACCGCAATCGTCTTTAACTGTCCAGGTATTCGTATAAGTTCCGGCATTTCCGCAACCTTGTGAAGCCATAAACTGACCGCTTACTTTTGTAATATTGGTTACATCGGTATCACAAGAATCGGAAGCAGTTGGGAATAAGGCTTGCGCCGAAGTCAAAGCTTCTTGATTGCTGCATTCGATAGTTTGGTTTAAAGAACCCGCCTGAGTTGTCCAAGTCGGCGATGTTGTATCTTGAATTGTAATCACTTGCGTGAAAGTCTCAGAAGTATTACCACAGTCATCTTTAACCGTCCAGGTATTCGTGTAAGTTCCGGCATTTCCGCAAACTTGTGAAGCTATAAACTGACCGCTTACTTTTGTAATATTGGCGACATCGGCATCACAAAAATCAGAAGCAGTTGGGAATAAGGCTTGCGCCGAAGTCAAAGCTTCTTGATTGCTGCATTCGATAGTTTGGTTTAAAGAACCCGTTTGAGTTGTCCAGGTTGGTGCTGTATTGTCTTGAACAATAATAGTCTGACTTACCGGAAGCGAAGTATTGCCGCAAGGATCTTTTGCCGTCCATGTTCTTGTTTTAGTATAAGAGCCAGTACAGTTTCCGGGAGTAATTGTATCTTCATAAGTAAGAGATGTTATAGTACCGTTATTATCTGTAGCAGTTGCTGTAGCAAAAACAGGTTCTGCCGGACAATTAATTGTTGAAGTTTCCGGCAGCGGATTAACTACTGGATTAATAGAATCCCCATCAAGTATTGTAACTGATTTTGTCATTGTACAAGAATTACTATCTGTTACAAAAACAGTATAAGTTCCCGCAGTCAAAGAATTCGCAGTTGCTGATGTCTGAACCGGAATTGTATTCCATGAATAAGTGTATGGACTAGTTCCTCCGGAAACAATTACAGTTGCTGATCCAGTTGCTTTTCCGCCGCAAACAACATCAATTTGAGTTGTTGTGGCACTTAATGCTTGTTGAGGCTGACCAATAGTAACACTGCAGGTTGTAGTGTAGCCTAATTTATCAGTAACAGTAACAGTATGCAATCCGGCTGTTAAAGTTGCAGCTTGAGGTGTTATTTCGTTATTATCCCATAAATAAGTGTAATCGCCATTACCGCCAATTGCTGTTACAGTTGCTTTTCCTGTATTGCCTCCATAACATTTTACAGCGCTCTCTTGAGTAATACTGCAAGATAAAACATTAGGTTGTGTAATAGTTATAGAACAAGTAGTTGTACATCCTTTTGAATCTGTAACTGTAACTGTATGTAATCCGGCATTTAATGCTATTGCTTTTTGAGTAGTTTCATTATTATCCCATAAATAAGTGTAATTCGCTGTACCGCCAATTGGCGTTACTGTTGCTTCGCCATTGCTTAAACCATTTGCTGTTACTGCTTTATTTTGTGTTATAGAACAAGACAAAGCTGTATTTGGCTGGCTGATAGTAACCAAATTAGTTTGAGAAGAACAATTATCAGAAACAGTCAAAGTATAAGTTCCCGCAGGTAAATTCGAAACCGAAGCCGTATTTCCTACTGAAACGTTTGAAGCATTTTTCCAAGAATAGGTTACAGTTCCCACGGCATTAGTCACTGTGCCTGCAGTTACCGTTCCTGTGTTTGCTCCAAAACAAGAAACGTCCGTTTTAGAAGAAGTTCCCAAAGCTAAAGCAGCTGTTGGCTGCGTAATTGTAACCAAATTAGTTTGTGTAGAACAATTATCAGAAACGGTCAAAGTATAAGTTCCTGCAGGTAAATTCGAAACCGAAGCTGTATTTCCTACTGAAACGTTTGAAGCATTTTTCCAAGAATAGGTTACAGTTCCCACGGCATTAGTCACTGTGCCTGCTGTTACCGTTCCTGTGTTTGCTCCAAAACAAAAAACATCCGTTTTAGAAGAAGTGCCCAAAGCTAAAGCAGCTGTTGGCTGCGTAATTGTAACCAAATTAGTTTGAGAAGAACAGCTGTCAGTAACCGTCAAAGTATAAGTTCCCGCAGGTAAATTCGAAACCGAAGCCGAATTTCCTACTGAAACGTTTGAAGCATTTTTCCAAGAATACGTTACTGTTCCTACAGCATTAGTTACTATGCCTGCAGTTACCGTTCCTGTGCTTGCTCCAAAACAAGAAACATCCGTTTTAGAAGAAGTTCCCAAAGCTAAAGCAGCTGTTGGCTGAGAAATTGTAACCAAATTAGTTTGAGAAGAACAATTATCAGAAACCGTCAAAGTATAAGTTCCCGCAGGCAGATTTGAAACCGAAGCTGTATTTCCTACTGAAACGTTTGAAGCGTTTTTCCAAGAATAGGTTACTGTTCCTACAGCATTAGTTACTGCGCCTGCAGTTACCGTCCCTGTGCTTGCTCCAAAACAAGAAACATCCGTTTTAGAAGAAGTTCCCAAAGCTAAAGCAGCTGTTGGCTGCGTAATTGTAACCAAATTAGTTTGTGTAGAACAATTATCAGAAACAGTCAAAGTATAAGTTCCTGCAGGTAAATTAGAAACCGAAGCTGTATTTCCTACTGAAACGTTTGAAGCATTTTTCCAAGAATAGGTTACAGTTCCTACGGCATTAGTTACTGCGCCTGCAGTTACCGTTCCTGTGCTTGCTCCAAAACAAGAAACATCCGTTTTAGAAGAAGTTCCCAAAGCTAAAGCAGCTGTTGGCTGCGTAATTGTAACCAAATTAGTTTGAGAAGAACAATTATCAGAAACGGTCAAAGTATAAGTTCCCGCAGGTAAATTCGAAACCGAAGCTGTATTTCCTACTGAAACGTTTGAAGCATTTTTCCAAGAATAGGTTACAGTTCCCATGGCATTTGTTACTGTGCCTGCTGTTACCGTTCCTGTGCTTGCTCCAAAACAAGAAATATTTGTTTTAGATGAAGTTCCAAGGGCCAGTGCCGCACTCGGCTGCATAATTGTAACCGAGTTGGACTGGCTTGAACAGCTATCAGTAACCGTTAAAGTATAAGTTCCTGCAGGTAAATTCGAAACTGAAGCCGAATTTCCAACAGAAAGATTTGATGCGTTTTTCCATGAATACGTTACCGTACCTACCGCGTTTGTCACTGTACCAGCTGTCACATTTCCAGTGTTTGCTCCAAAACAAGAAATATCAGTTTTAGAAGAAACTCCTAAAACTAAAGCAGCTGTTGGCTGTGTAATAGTAAACGTTTTTGTCAGTGTACAAAGATTAGCATCTTTAATAGTAACAATATAAGTTCCCACTGTTAAGTTAGAGGCAGTTGCTGTAGTTTGCACCGGAGATGTATTCCAAGAATAGGTGTATGCGCCAGTACCGCCAGAAACTGTTACTGCTGCAGAACCCGTTGCACCTCCAAAACAAGTTATATTACTTTGTGAAGTCGTTGCCGATAAAACAGCTGAAGGTTCTGTTATAACTACTTGTTTAGTGTTACTGCATCCTTTTGAATCAGTCACGGTAACTGTATAAGTTCCCGCAGCTAAATTGCTGGATGTTGCAGTAGTTTGAACCGGAGTTGTGTTCCATGAATAGGTATACGGAGCAGTTCCGCCAGAAGCCGTAACAACAGCAGATCCTGTTGAGGTCCCTTTGCATTTTACGTCTATATGCGAAGCAGTTGTTTCTGTAATAACAATAGTGGTCTGGCTCACAACCACCGGTTTAATATCATAACATCCGGATTGAGAATTCAGCCCTTTAATGTAATAAGTTCCAGCAGTTGCAGCAGTTGGTGTTGTATACGGAATCGTTGCGGCAGCATCTTTCCAGTAACTGTAAGTTAAACCAGCCGTACTTCCAGCAGTGATGGCAGGCAAAGTAATGTTTGTAGTTCCGTTAGCACATATTGGAGCCGGATTAGTAATTACCAGCGTATTTGTGGCAAAACTTTTAGCTTTCAAAAATACACCCGCATCCCATTTTTGATCTGATGCATCGGCTATAGCCATTTTTATTTTATAATTTTTTCCGGGAGTAACAGCATATGTCGCAGTCAAAACTACTGTTGATCCATCAAATTCCATTGTTGCAGAGCCCGATGGATTATTTGAATAATAAGCGACATTGTGATTTGGAAAAGAGTTGCCATCAACATTTGTTCCTGCGGAGTGAATGTTGTTAATCGTTACAGCATCGCCATTTGGAAGCTGAGCAAGATTTATGGCATTATTAGTATAAGCACCAGTTATTCCAAATCCGCTTAAAAAGAACCCAAAAGCATCATTGTAGTTGGTATGAACATATTCCAGATATTCTTCAGATGCAAAAACAAATTTAAACTCAACCAGATTTCCATCGGGAACAAAATCAAATTCAAGTATCGATGCATCATGCATAGTTCTGCCAGAAATAGTAGTTAAATCCGGATCACTTGCATCATCTACCATTTCATCAGATCTGTTCGTGTACGTGTTAGGTCCCATGGCAGAGCTGATTTTTCCGGTAGATAAAAGAAGACCTTCATCAATAGGAAAAGTAGAAGTTCCTTTACTGTAATACCCTAACTGACGGTTCCCGGCTGTTGATGACCATACGTGGTTGTTCCACGTCCAGGTGTTGTTATTGTTTCTTTTGTAATACCCAAAGCGCACATTACTAATCGTTAAACACCCTGAGGTTAAAACATTTCGAACCAATTGATCGGCAGTGTAGCTGTTGTAACCAGCAGATGGATTAGCAACATCAATGGAACCTGCAACAGCAGCCAGTGCGCTTACCTCGGCAGTCTTTGATGTTGTTTTAGATGTTACTTTGCCACCAGGTAAAGTATTTCCAACACGCACAGGAATTTCCTGAGCAATAACTGTAGAACAATAGAACGTTAAACTCAAGATTAAAATCAAAGAAGATTTTAATCTGGTTTTCGTAAAAAATTCATTCTGATTGTTTTTTTGAAATAGGAAAATATACTTACAACTTTTAATCAATTTCCCTACTTCTTTTAGAGTAGATTTAGTTCTCATATATTAGGATTTTGTTTTCGCTTATTCGCGATATTTTAACAGAATCAAAATTATATTAGAGTTTTTCTAATTAAATTCTTTTATCTGCAACTAACCTAAAAACTCGTTTAACTACTCTTTTTTTATCAAAATTTGACTCAAAAAAATAATTTTTTAACTGATTTGATAAAAATTTAAGATTGATTTTTCTTTCATTTTTAATTAAAATCGCAAGATTTGTTTTTGTCTAAATGATTAAAAATCAAATATTTAGTTAATTTATTGTTGATTTGTAAAAAATCGACTAACTGTATATTTTGGCAGATGAAGTACATTCTTTTAAAAATTAATAAATTTTAATTTTAGGATTGTTAAAGATTTAAGGATAATTTATACTTGTTAAATATTAGCTTTAGTGTTAACAGAATTAAAAAAAAGAGAACTATTAAAATATCTTTTGTAAATTAGAACTTCAATAAAATCGCAGCGGTTTTTGCGGTTTTTTAAACCTTGCTTATGAAAAATTTAATTTTAATACGACATGCAAAATCTAGTTGGGAAGCTCCTTTAAAAGATTTCGACAGACCTTTACAAAAAAGAGGGATTTTAGATGCGCATGAAGTATCTACACATATTTCAAAATATCTTCCTAAAACTTATATCGTATGGAGCAGTACCGCTGCACGTGCCTCAGAAACGGCTTTAATTTTTGCCCAAAACATTTCGTATCCAATAGAAAGCATTGTTTACAGAGATGATTTGTATACTTTTGATGAAAGACAACTCGAAAAGGTTATTAAATCATGTGATAATAGTTTCGAAAGCGTTATTCTTTTTGGACATAACGAGGCTATTACAAATTTTGTTAATAAATTTGGAGATGTTTTTATTGATAATGTGCCAACTTCCGGATTTGTATCACTTCAATTCGATTCAGACAGCTGGGACACAATAAATAAAGGCAAAACCAATAAAACTATATTCCCCAAAGACTTAAAATAAATACAGTGTACGAACAGAAATATATCGATAGAGAAAAAAGCTGGTTAGCGTTTAATGCAAGAGTACTTCAGGAAGCGGCAGATAATACCGTTCCTCTTTTAGACAGACTGCGTTTTGTTGGAATTTTTTCAAACAACTTAGATGAGTTTTTTAGAGTTCGATATGCGGCAATTCGAAGATTGAGTCTTTCCGGTATTTCCGGCGAAAAATATCTGGGAGGTGTTTCTGCACATCAATTGATTAAAGATATTACAGAAATTGTAATTCAGCAGCAGTCCGAAAGTTTACGTATTTTAGGTAATATTGAAAGCGAATTAGAAGCCGAAAACATCTTTATTATTAATGAAGATCAGGTAACACCAAAACAGGAATGCTTTTTAAAGGACTTTTTCATGCAAAAATTAAGTCCGGAATTAGTGACCATTATCTTAAATGATCTTGCCGAATTTCCAGTATTAAAAGATACGCTGGGATATTTAGCAGTACGATTAGAACTTAATAATGATAAAGTTCGATATGCTGTTATTGAAATTCCTAAAACAATCAACAGATTTGTGGTGCTTCCTTCAGAAGATGATAAACAATATGTAATTTTAATTGATGATGTAATTCGGCTTAAACTAAAAAACATCTTCAATATATTCGATTACAAAACGGTTTCGGCGCACATGATCAAAATTACGCGCGATGCACAATTAGATATCGACAGCGATTTGAGTAAAAGTATGCTCGAAAAAATTGCTACTTCTGTAAAAGACCGCCGAATTGGAGAACCTGTTCGTTTTATTTATGATAGTTTAATTGAAGATGATACTTTGCGTTTCTTCTTAGATAAAATGAAAATAGTTGAAACCGATAGTATAATTCCGGGAGGAAGATATCATAATCGTCGTGATTATATGAGTTTTCCAAACTTAGGACGTTACGACTTATTATACAAACCCAATGAACCTTTGCCAGTTCCGGGCTTGAGCCTTGACGGAAGTATTTTGGAAAAAATTAATAAAAAAGATTATTTACTACACGCACCGTATCAGTCATTTTCATATCTGACTAAATTTTTGCGTGAAGCCGCTTTAGACCCAAAAGTTACCAGTATCAAAATTACATTGTATCGTCTGGCAAAAAATTCTCAGATTATCAGTTCGTTAATTAATGCAGCAAAAAACGGAAAACGAGTAGTAGTACAAATCGAACTTCAGGCGCGTTTTGATGAAGCTTCGAATATTTCCTACGCTGAACAGATGCAGACCGAAGGAATTGAACTTATTTTTGGAATAAAAGGTTTAAAAGTACATAGTAAAATTTGTGTAATCGAAAGAACCGAAGAAGGAAAAAATCGTCGTTACGGATTTATTTCGACAGGAAACTTCAACGAATCGACCGCTAAAATTTATACAGATGTCACCCTTTTTACCTGCCATCAAGGAATTTTAAAAGATATTTCAAAAATATTCGAATTCTTCGATATAAATTATAGAGTACACAGATACAAGCATCTAATTGTATCACCGCATTATACAAGAACAAAATTTGTAAAACTGATCGATCGTGAAATTCTTCATGCATTAGCCGGAAGAAAAACATTCATTAAATTAAAAATGAATAGTTTATCTGATTTTAAAATGATCGACAAGTTATACGAAGCAAGTAATGCCGGAGTAAAAATTCAGCTTCAGGTAAGAGGAATCTGCTCGTTGATTCCGGGAATTCCGGGAATGAGCGAAAACATAGAAGCCATAAGTATTGTCGATAATTATCTGGAACACTCCAGAATATACATTTTTGGAAACGCAGGCCTAAACGAAGTATACATTTCTTCAGCCGATTTCATGACACGCAATCTTGACGGAAGAGTAGAAGTTACCTGTCCGGTTTATGATCTTGAAATTAAAAAAGAACTAATCGATAATTTCAATATTGCCTGGAAAGGAAATGTAAAAGTAAGATATCATTCCTATAAATTAGATAATAAATACAAACCTAGAAATCATCATGCCCCATTTAGAGCACAATTTGAAACCTACAAATATTATCAAAACAAAATTGTGGTACTAGAAGCGGTTCCTCAAAAAGTAAACTAAATAATTATAATTCAATTACAAAAAATCATATAGTGAGCATGATTAATATAAAGAAATTTGCAGCAATAGATATAGGTTCAAACGCCATGAGGCTCCTAATATCCAATGTTGTCGAACAAGATGGAAAAGAACCTCAGTTTAACAAAAGTTCACTTGTTCGAGTTCCAATCCGTTTAGGGCAGGATGCCTTTACAGTAGGTGAAATTTCAGAAGAAAATATAGACCGGATGGTTGATGCCATGAAAGCATTTAACCTTTTGATGAAAGTACATAAAGTAGAGCGTTATATGGCATTTGCAACCTCGGCAATGCGTGAAGCTTATAATGCAAAAGAAGTGGTGGCTTTAATAAAGAAAAAAGCCGATATAAAGATTGAAATTATTGATGGCAAAAAAGAAGCTGCTATTATCGCTTCAACAGATTTACATCATTTATTAAAAACAGATGAAACCTATCTTTTTGTAGATGTGGGCGGTGGAAGTACCGAATTTACTTTGTTTTCTGACGGAAAAATGATCAATTCAAGATCATTCAAAGCTGGAACCGTACGTTTATTAAATAATATGGTTCACGATGTAGTGTGGGATGAAATCGAAAAATGGATTAAAACCAACACAGCAGATTATGATGAGGTTACACTGATTGGATCTGGAGGTAATATCAATAAATTGTTTAAAATGTCCGGAAAACAACAGGAAAAACCACTTTCGTACATTTATATCAATTCACAATATGCCTTTTTAAATTCACTGACTTACGAACAAAGAATCGCCGAATTAGGTTTAAACTCTGACCGTGCCGATGTAATTATCCACGCCACACGCATTTATCTAAATGCAATGAAATGGAGTGGAGCGCGACAGATTTATGTTCCAAAAATCGGACTTTCAGATGGTATCGTTAAAGCAATGTATTACGGTAAAATTTAATATTAGAATATTTATTTGCCACGAATTACGAGAATTTATACAAATCATTCTTAACAATAAGAAGAGAAATTAGTATAAATTCGTGTAATTTGTGGCAAACTTTTTTTAAATAATATTTATAATGAAATCAGTTTTTGAGTCCATACAAGATTTCTCTGAAGAAGAATTGTCTCTTTTAGATGATTTGATAACATTTCGAACTCTTAAAAAAGGAGAATTTTTATTGACTGAAAACCAGGTTTGTAATGAAATTGTGTTTATTGAAAGCGGTATACTGCGCTCTTTTTTTTATAATCATAAAGAAGATGAAATCACCAATTGTTTTGCTTTCGAAAATGAATTAATGGCCTCATTCGCCAGCTTTATAACACAGGAAAAAGCAGAAGAAAATGTTCAGGCTCTGGTCGATACCAAATTGCAGGTTTTAGACCGAAAAGCTTTAGAAAAACTTTATAAATCAGGATATAACTGGCAGGAAACCGGAAGAAAATTGACTGAAATTGAATTTGTAAACCTGCAAAAAAGAATGGTTTCATTTCAAAAATTATCCAGCTCTCAGCGGTATGAGGAACTGTATAAAAATCATCAAAAGTATCTGCAGTTAATTCCACTTCAATATCTGGCTTCTTATTTAGGAGTAACTCCAAGACATTTAAGCCGAATTAGAAAAGCAATTGTTTGATTTTTTGTTTCTCACAGATTTAGCAGATTAGGCTGATCTCTTTTTAAAATATTCTCGAAATATAAATCCGCCTAATTTGTTAAATCTTTGCGAGAAATAAAACTTAGTAGTTTTCAGGACATTTGTCTGTTAAAATAAATAAGGCGAATAGTATTTTTGAAAAAAGAAAAACATGAAAAAAATACTGATTATAAACGGACATCCAAATTCTGACAGTTTTAATTTTGCCATTGCCGACGAATATAAAAAAGGAGCTCTTGCTTCGGGAGCTATTGTAGAAATTATTACAATTGCTTCTCTAAATTTTAATCCCAATTTAAAGTTTGGCTACCAGAAACGTACCGAATTAGAACCTGATTTATTAGAATCATGGGAAAAAATAAAAAAAGCCAATCATTTAGTTTGGGTACATCCTGTTTGGTGGGGCGGACTGCCGGCAATTACTAAAGGTTTTATTGATAGATTATTTTTGCCCGGAATGGCATTTCAATACAGGGGAAATTCAGTTTGGTGGGATAAATTACTAAAAGGGAAAACCGCACATATTATTACAACTCTTGATCAGCCGGGCTGGTATTACAGATTGTTTTTTGGAAGGCCAAGTGTAAATCAATTAAAGAAATCAACATTAGAATTCTGCGGTGTAAAACCTGTAAAGGTAAGTTATATAGGGATCATAAAGAGTTCAGGCGATTTACAAAGAACAAAATGGCTGGAAAAAATCTATAAATTTGGTTTGAAAAATAAATAATTTTCTGCTGTGAATTACACTGATTTTTGCAAATTATTTTAAAGATTTTCCGTAAATAAATTATTGGAAATCAGTGTAATTCGTGGCGAAAAAAAAATTAAGTATGAAGATCTAAGCCAAATGTAGAACGCAAAAGTTCAATGTTTGGGTTGATTTCTAATAATCTGTTGTAACGGTCCTGGTCATTGTAGCTCCTTTTGGATTCAATCGTTTCGTTTACAATCACGTCAATTGTTATATCATGATTATGCAAATGACCTTTTAAATAGCCTAATAATCCATTAACCTGACTTTCAAAATCTAATTTAGAACCTTCGTTTGGCAGTTCGTAAGTAATATTAGTTCCGTTTAAAACAGGATCATTAATCAGCAGTATAGACTCCATGATCTTAAGACCTTTTTGACCTAAACGTTCCGCATATTTGTTCCAGTGCAAAAGCATATCTGTTTCGTTAAATTCCTCTGTTGGTAAAACAGAAGTCGGTTTAACGTAAGATTTTGTACTTGCCTCCAATTCTTTTTTCTTGCGAATACTCGCTAAAGAAAATGCAGAAACTTTTGGTTCACCGCCTATTTCAGCTCTTGGAGCTACAGGAGTTTCAACTTTTGGTATTTCTACAACAGGAGTTTGCGTTGTAGTATTTACAGCAGGTTTATCATTGCTGCTGCTATTTTCTTCTTTTTTTGAAGTTTCAGGTTGATTTTCAACTTTCGGCTTTTGACTTTGGACTTCAACAATGGAGAAACTTCCATCTTTATAATAAGTGGGTGGAATTATGAATTGCTCAACTTTTTTTTTTCTCCATCAAAGTTGATAGAGGCCAATTGCATCAAACATAATTCAACTAATAGACGCTGATTTTGACTCAGCTTATATTTTAAATCGCAGTCGTTTGCAATGTCAATTCCTTTAAGTAAAAATTCCTGAGAACATTTTTGCGATTGAACGCCGTACATTTGCTGTGCTTGTTCTCCAACTTCTAATAAAGCGATAGTTGCAGGAGTTTTACTGACTAACAAATCTCTAAAATGAGATGCTAATCCGGCAATGAAATGATGTCCGTCAAAACCTTTCGCAAGAATATCATTGTATGCAATTAAAAGATCCGGGATTTTATTTTCAAGAATTAAATCAGTAACCGTAATATAGGTTTCATAATCTAAAACATTCAGATTTTCAGTTACGGCCTGACGTGTCAAATTAGTACCGCAATACGAAACTACACGGTCAAAAATAGATAAGGCATCACGCATGGCGCCGTCTGCTTTTTGAGCAATAATGTGCAGTGCATCGTCTTCAAAGTTGATTCCTTGACTTTCAGCAACATCTGCTAAATGTTCTTTAGCATCTTTAACTGTAATTCGTTTAAAATCAAAAATCTGACAGCGGGATAAAATCGTTGGAAGGATTTTGTGTTTTTCTGTTGTTGCTAAAATAAAAATAGCATGTTTTGGCGGTTCTTCTAATGTTTTAAGAAAAGCATTAAAAGCAGCCGAAGACAACATATGAACCTCGTCAATAATATACACTTTATATTGTCCGGTTTGCGGCGGGATTCGAACCTGATCGATAAGGCTTCGAATATCATCAACGGAGTTATTTGAAGCTGCATCCAGCTCAAAAACGTTAAAGGCAAAATCTTCAGTTGGATCGTCATATCCAGGCTGATTTATTTTTCGTGCCAAAATACGTGCGCAGGTAGTTTTACCAACTCCACGCGGTCCAGTAAATAAAAGAGCAGAAGCCAAGTGATTGGTTTCAATAGCATTCAACAAAGTGTTGGTAATGGCTTTCTGCCCCACAACATCCTTAAAGGTCTGCGGGCGGTATTTACGAGCCGATACTACAAATTGTTCCATATTCTTTTTTATTCGATAGCAAATATATGACTTTTGTTTCGTTGTTTAAAGTCGATTTTGCTTATTTGGCGAAATTCTTTTTCTTAAAAATTAGAAAGATTAAACTAAGAAATAATACGATGTTGACAATCAAAGAAATGATGATATATCTGCTGTATGTTTCAAGTTTTGCCTCGGTCTTTTCTTTTTCTGAAATTTCATTTTGAGATTTTTTATAAGCTCTTAATTTCTCTATTTGATAAATCCAATCTTGTAAATTTCGATTTTCAAATTTCAGGTCCCAAACATAAAAAGACAATGTTTTTATTTGATCATCTGTCTTTTGAGAGATTTTGATTTCGGGTGGGGAAGGCATAGAGTCACTTCCATAGGGTTGAAATCCCGTACTTGGAGAACAACCACTCACTTCTATAGTTTTATCGTCATTAAAATTGGCATAAACAATCCAAAGTTGTTTTACAGATGGAACATCAGAACAATTACCCGAATACTTTTGTGAAATGAACTGAGAATTGTATTTTCCTTTAAAGAGTTCTATGATTCTAAAAGTATAAATTCTGTTTATTGAATCTGCTTTTATAACTTCTCCATAAAATACAATTTCATACTTTAATCCTGTTTCTACCATATTTTTACGGTCAATTGGTTTACAATCACAAGAAAAAGAATAGTTGTAAATAAAAAATAATGCAGATAAAAATATATATTTTAATTTCATAGACTAAATTTTTAATACAATGATAAGTAATATTTTATGTTGAAATAATAACTTCGATATTTCTTTAAAAAAAACTCAGGGTATACTATTGTAGGTTTAATAATAGAAAATTATTTTGACAACAAAGTTCTATATTATAAAACAGATAAAAACATGGTTCCTGATTTTAGTAAAAAGGAAATTAAATATCAGATGGAAATTAAAATGAATTGAAATTTATAACACGAGCATTTCAAATCAAAAAAACATTATTTTAGCCTAAACCAAAAGCATATTTAAATAAACTAACTACTTTTTGAAATGGAAAAAATTACTTCTAAAATTCTTTCTTTACAACCTGTAACCTTCATAATGTTATTTATTATTTTGCCTTTTGTTTCCGCAATTATTACGGGAATAATAACTTTTATAGGCTTTTTTGCCAATTTCGAATTTATCTTTCCGTTACTTTTAATTTCGGCGACTATAGTAGGAATTGTATATTTTATTTGGGTTTGGGGAGTCGTATATCATATCGAACAAAAAGAAGTTTCAGAGAAAAAGTA
This sequence comes from Flavobacterium sp. HSC-32F16, assembly GCF_024171645.1. Classification (GTDB taxonomy): domain Bacteria; phylum Bacteroidota; class Bacteroidia; order Flavobacteriales; family Flavobacteriaceae; genus Flavobacterium. The sequence continues at coordinate 14,081 of NZ_JALKAC010000013.1, forward strand.
TTTTAATATTTCGTTTTGGATATTATTTTCTTACGGTTTAATTAGGTTCATATTAGGTTTAGAAATGGACATCACAAAAAAACCGATTTTATTAGAAAATTCAACTTGGACTATTCTTGAAGCACTTGGCAGTTTATATACACTGATTGTATTGGCCAGTTACATTTACGTCAGTTACTTTGTTGGTAAAAAAGTCAAATTATTACAAAATGACGACCAAATTTCTGAATTTTTTTATTTCGCCGCAGCCTGGTGTTTTCCTATCGGAATTCCATTTTTGCAGGCGAAGCGATTAAATCAAAAGACCATTTTTGATTTGATTTCTAAATAATTAATAAGGAAAGAAATTATTAGAATTATTCCCAATCAAAAAATAATGAAAAAATATACTCAACAACATTTTGAAAATATGCAGATGATGTGTAGTTATTTTGAGTCAAATTCAAAAAATAATGAATTTTATTTGCCTGAATTCACAGCATCTAAGAAGATAAATGATATAATTGAAAATGAAGAAAATAGTTTTGAAGGCGTAATGAAAATATTAGAATTATTAGCAGAAATTGACAATTTAAAACTAAAAAAGGATGTACACTGGTTCGATTATAAATTACATGTTTTGAGTGTATTAAGACAAAACGGATTTAGTGAAAATGAATAAGTAACTCAAAAAAAAAATAAACAAATCTATATATGAAGCAATACAATCTGGAATTTAATACCCTAAACTTAAAAGTAAAAAAATCGCTTTTTATAATTCGGCTGATTATGTTTCTTCTGGCTTTTTTGTTTTTTGTTTTTCCTATATTAGGAGTTATTTTAAGCATCGCAAGCGGGAGTGGACTACACATAGGTTATTTCATTGCGATTGGTGTATTTGGACTTATAGGATTTTATCTTTTGCGAGTTTCGTTGTGGAATACATACGGAGAAGAAATTATAGATTTCCTACCCAATAAAATTGTCTATGAAGCCAATTACGGCTGGTTTAAAGATGCTAAAAAAGAAATAGAATTAATTCTTCCTCAATACTCATTTAAGTCGGTTGGTTATGAAGAAGATAATGAAGCCGTTTTAGTTATAACTTGTCAGAATTCTGAAATAGAAACAGCTGTAAAAATGCCAATTGCTCAAGTTAAAGAATTGATTTTGATTTTAAAAGACAGTAAAATTTCAGTTGAGGTTGAAACTGTAGTTGTATAATAAATCATGAAATCTTTAAGTAATTCAAAACCAATTATTGTTTTACTGGTATTATTCAGTTTTGTAAAATCGATATCTCAAACTATGACTCCCAATGAAACTAATTTCTTAAAAATTACAAACCAATTCTCAGTAGAAAATTTTGAAAAAGTCAAAGAATTTATTTTAGAAAAAGGAAACAGAAAAACCTATCGTAACTACGATAGTAATAATCCATTTTATGATTTTGGGGAATTTCAATCTTACTTAGGAGCAGATACTGGACAACAAAACATCAACAATGATCCAAATTGTCTGATTTTAATGAGCTGACTTTAAAAGACAATCGACACTATTACAAAATTTTGATTGTTAGAAAAGATGACACTCAGGCTTCAAAAAAAGGCATCCAAAACGGAATGCAGGAAAATGAAGTGTATTTTGTAGATGTTTACCAGCAGGGATTTGACAAAGTTCCTGATTTAGTATTGGAATATCTTAAAACTCTTAGAAATCTGAATTAAAAAATACCATTTCTACACTTAGCAGAACAATATAAGTTTACAATCTCCTCATTTTTACTGGAAAAGATATAAGAACGGCTTGTTCATCATATAAAGTTTTGGCAGTTAATCTATTTAATTTTAAATAGTTAATTATTAAAACATTGTATTATGAAAATTAGATCAATTTTATTGGGAACCGGACTTGCTTTTTCTTTGCTGGCTTGCACCGCTAAGGACGCAGATATAGAGAAAGAAATAAGTGCAAAACTAAATGATACGCCCGGAATACATGTAACGGTGCATGAAGGTGTTGCTACTATCGTTGGAACATGTGATGACGAAACTTTCAAAAAAAATATTGAACGTTCAGTAAAATCAGTAAAAGGAGTTAAAACAGTTGTCAATAACTGCCAGATTCCTGAGCCAAATGTAGAACCTGCTGCAGCAGCTGTTATAATTAATTCAGATGCTGATTTAGATAAATCAGTACACAAAGTTGTAGATGCTTATGATGGTGTGAGTGTTACAGTTGTGGGTGGTGTAATTACACTTTCCGGAGAAATTAAAAGAGACAAACTACAGCCTTTAATGCAGAGTCTGCAGGAATTGAAACCCAAAAAAGTGGATAACAAATTAATTATAAAATAAATTGTTATGAGTTTACAAGATAAATACAGAGAATTGACAAATGTGGCTGACGAATTAGGAATCGCCAATTTGCAAGTAAGAGAACAGGATAATGTTTTATATATTGATGGAACAGCAAAATCTGCAGCAGATAAAGAAAAACTTTGGAACGCTTACGGAAAAATTGATCCGGATTATCGTTCTGCAGATGTCGTAATGAATATTGAAGTTGAAGAGCATATTTCAAAAGAATATACAGTTGAAGTAGGTGATTCCCTTTCTAAAATAGGAAAGGCATATGGAGTTTCCTGGCAGGATATTTTTGAAGCCAATAAAGATATTATTTCAAACCCCGATTTAATTCAGCCAGGCTGGAAATTAAAAATACCAACAGTATAAAGTTTTTAAAAGTCCTTAATAATGGACTTTTTTTTGTGGTTATTTTAACCGAAAGAGGCTTATGGTTTATGCAAAGCACACAAAGGTTTTTTTGTTTGATGTTGTTGCTAAGAATGGGGTAGTTGAAAATAAGAATTTCATAAGATTTCTAAATATTACCAATTTTGATAACTCTACAGTCTTATAAAAAATAATATTGGGAAGAAATATGATGATGTTATAGATAAAATGTTAGGTTATAAATCTAATAAAAACATTTTTTTCTGTCAGATTATTTCAGAAAATGAAACAGTTAGAATCCTTCCAAGAATGGATTTGAAAAGTAAATTTTAATTTTATCATTTCGACGAGAGAATATTTTCGTCGAAATGATAAAACTTAACTGAATAGGATTAAACTACCTTCCTTTAATACTTAAAGCAAATAAAAATTGTGCTGTTTCCTGATCTGAATCGGCGGAAAAACCTGCTACATAAACGCCCTTTTTGCCGCTAGTGGACTTAATTCCGTATACAACTGCCTCATCCGCTGGGTCTGATTCCCCTTCGTATCGATACACATGAACAATTTCAAACTTCTCAGGATTTTTTTTAATCAAATCTGCATTTCGATTAAAATCGCACGTAAATCCTTTTTCATTTAATTGATCTAAAGCCTTTGAGACAGTTGCGTAATGATACATTCTTTTCATGATAACTGAATTTAAAATTATAGATTTTTAAAGATAACTATTTTAAAATTAAAAAGTTATGATAAAACTCATAAAATCCGAAATTTAAAATCAATATTGTTAGGTGATAAAATTGTACTTTTGCAGCGCAGACCGCCTTATCGCCGTTCCAATTAGGGAGGGAGGAAAGTCCGGACACCACAGAGAAGCATAGCGGGTAACGCCCGTCGGTCTTGATAACTTGTTGTCGGGATTAGGACAAGTGCAGCAGAAAGTATGTACAGGTAATGCTGTAGTGAAACCAGGTAAACTCTATGCGGTGAAATACCAAGTATATCAGCATTTAAGGGCTTCTCGTCCGTTGTTGAAGGGTAGGTAGCTTGAGTTCCGAAGTAATTCGGAATCTAGATAAATGATAAGGCCTTGATTTATCAGGGACAGAATCCGGCTTACAGGTCTGCTTTTTTTATATATATTTGTGAAAGACTGTAATCTATCTTCATGAATATAACCACTCCAAATCGTGCTTCAAAAGCAAACAAAAGTCTTTTTAGAACCATAATTACCAACCTTACATTTTGGGTTTTAATAGCCATTATTGCCGGTGTTTTACTCGGACATTTTTCGCCCGAAAATGGAATTAAAATGGAAATCGTGGGCAAACGATTTGTTGATCTTATCAAGCTTTTTATTGGACCAATTATTTTCCTTACCATCGTTTTGGGAATTTCCGGAATGGGAAATCTAAAGAAAGTTGGACGAATTGGCGTTAAAGCTTTAGCTTATTTTGAAGTAGTTTCAACCGTTGCATTAGCAATTGGTGTTGCCATTGCCTATTTATTTCAACCCGGAAAAATTGACAAATCAGGATTAACATTGGGCGATGCAAGCCAATATACAAATGGAAGTGCAAAGGACTTTTCATGGCTTCAGTTTTTCTTTTCCAATTTTACTTTGCAGGTTCTACTCGCTGCGATTATCTGCGGAATCGCCTTGAATTTTTATAAAAAAAGAGAACAGACTATTTTAGTTTTAGAACGAATTTCAAAAGTGGTCTTTCTAGGTTTAAAATATGTAATGTATCTCGCGCCAATTGGAGCTTTTGGCGGAATGGCCTACACAATTGGAAAATTCGGATTAGGAACTTTAATTCCACTTGGAAAATTGATGCTTTGTGTATATCTCACGATGGCATTGTTTGTTTTTCTAATTTTAGGAAGCATTCTGCGATATTATAAAATAAATATACTTTCGATTTTAAAATACATTAAAGAAGAACTTTTATTGGTTTTAGGAACTTCATCTTCCGAGGCTGCTCTTCCAAGTATTATGGTAAAACTCGAAAGAATGGGCTGTAGTAAATCGGTTGTGGGATTAGTGATTCCAACTGGTTATTCATTTAATCTCGACGGTACTTCGATTTACTTGTCGATGTCAGTAATATTTTTGGCACAGTTGTACGATGTACATTTGAGTTTTTTCGAAATCCTGACCGTTATCGGGATTTTGATGATTACTTCTAAAGGCGCAGCAGGTCTAACCGGAAGCGGATTTATTGTTCTGGCATCAACTTTAACAGCACTGCATAAAATTCCTGTAGAAGGTTTGGCTTTTTTATTAGGAGTTGATAAATTTATGAGCGAAGCGAGAGCGATTACAAACTTGATTGGAAATACAGTCGCAACGATTATAATTTCTAAAACAGAACACGATTTTACAGAGCTGGATTTAAATCCTGTTTTAGAGGAATAATTTGTTTAGCCGCTAAGACACAAAGGCACTAAGTTTTTGTTTTTCTTTTTGGCTTAAAATAACTTTGTGACTTAGCGCCTTTGTGGCATTAATTTGCAGCATTAAATGGATTTATTATGAAAAGAATTGGAATTTTAGGACTTGGAGGCGTAGGCGGTTATTTCGGCGGACTTTTGGCTAAAGCTTATCAAAAATCGGATGCTGTTGAAGTCATTTTTATCGCGCGAGGCGAAACTCAAAAAGCTATCATCGAAAATGGATTAAAGATTGTAACTGATGATTCTGAAATGATTGTTCATCCGAATTTAGTTTCGAATAATCCATCAGAAATTGGTGAACTGGATTATTTAATTTGTGCAACGAAAACTTACGATATTGAAGAAAGTTTAACGTCTTTAAGAAATTCTATCACAAAAGAAACGGTTATTCTTCCATTGTACAATGGCGTTGATGCGCAGGAAAGAATTCAGAAACTATTTCCGGAAAATGAAGTTTTGCAAGGCTGCGTTTACATTGTTTCGATGATCTTTTCGCCTGGAACTATTCGAAAGATTGGTTTTTATGAAAAGTTGTTTTTTGGCTCAAAAACAACATCATTTTCAAAATTAGAAGAATTACAAAATATCCTTCAAAAAGCTAAAATAGAAAGTTATCTGGTTGAAAATATTGATGAAACGGTTTGGGAGAAATTCATATTTATTTCAGCATTAGCATCTGTAACTTCCTATTTAAATCAGAATATTGGAGAAATAATAAGCAACTCAGAATCTAAAGTAATGTATATTGAATTGCTTCATGAAATTGAAGATGTTGCTCAGGCAAAAGGATTAAAACTGCCTCATGATATTGTGGCGCAAACCATTCAAAAATTAGAAAAATCTCCAAAAGAAGCCACTTCGTCAATGCACAGAGATTTACTGGCGGGAAAAAATACGGAAGCAGTTTCGCTTACGAAGTTTGTTGTAAACGAAGGAAAAAAATACGGCGTAAAAACTCCTCTTTACGAAAAGATTGCTGCTATTTTGGTCAAATAATTTTTTGAACACATAGAAACATAGATTTTAGTTTTTAAGTAAAGAAGCTTTAAAAAAGCTCGCTTTCAATACAGTTTACTACTATGATTTTATGCGAGTGAAACTACTTTTTCAGAATCAAATACTATGTTTCTACGTGTTTTAAACATTCTAAGATTCATCTTTTGTCGTACGAACCAGACTGATTCCTGACATGAAAAAAACGATTCCCAGAATACCGTAAATAATTAATGATTTAATATCTCTGGTTTCGCCAGAAGTGCCGGCAAAAATTACCGCTGTATAAATAAGTCCTACTATTCCAAGGATGGTCAACAATCCTCCGAAAAATCTTTTTAGGTTCATGATTATTAGATTTAAAATTTCTAATCAAATTTAAAATTTCAATCACGAATTGCTGTTATACAATTGTTTACTAAACTTATATGATTTGCAGGATTACTTTTGAATCTTAAATTCTAAACCAATATTTCGAACACTTTCAATTTTTATTTTTGGATCTGAATTGAAATATTTTCTAAGCCTGCTGATAAAAACATCCATGCTTCGACCTGAAAAATAATCATCTTTTTTCCATACAGACATTAAAATTTGATCTCTTTTTAATAACTGATTATGGTTGAGATATAAGTATTCAATAAGGCATGCTTCTTTTTCTGTAAGCTGCTGGATGTGATTTTTATTATTGAGAGTTAAACGTTCATTGTCGAAAATATAAGAACCAATTTCAATCGTATTATTTCCTTCCAGAGTTCTTTTTTGTTCGATTCTCTTTAGAATATTCTGCAAACGCAGAACTAGTTCGTCAACTTCAAAAGGTTTTGCAATATAATCGTCTGCGCCTAATTTCAAACCAATAATTTTGTCTTCTTTTAATTTTCTTGCTGTTAAAAAAATAAACGGAATCTCAGGATTAATTGTAACTATTTCCTCAGCCAGCGAAAAGCCGTCTAATTTGGGCATCATTACATCCAAAATACAAATATCAAAAGTCTGGTTTTTAAAATAGTTTAAAGCTATTTCGCCATTTTCAGCCCAGATTACTTCAAATTGATGAAGTTCTAAATATTGTTTTAAAATTGCTGCAAAATCAAAATCATCTTCAGCTAAAAGTACTTTTTTCAAAATATGGTAATTAAACTTTTAATAAAATAGTAAACTGAGTGCCTTTTCCTAAATCGCTGATAACGTTAACAGAACCCTGATGCGCCTTTACGATTTGATCAACATAATACAATCCTAAACCTAAACCTTTAGTGTTGTGAAGATTTCCTTGTTCTACACGATAGAATTTCTCAAAAAGAAGAGATTGTTTGTTTTTGGCAATTCCAATTCCGTCGTCTTCAAAGCAAATACAAAACTGATTCTCCACGGTTTTTGTTTTTACTGTAATTGTATTCGAACCGTATTTTACAGCATTTTCCAAAACATTTAAAAAGGCTGTTGTTAAATGAAATTTATCCAGAATTAGAATAGTTTTTTGAGTTTGAAAATCAGTTTTAAGATTAATTTTTGGAAAAGTAATTTTAAAATCATTTACAATAGAAAGCAGGAATTCTTCGGTATCGATTTTTTCTTTTTGCAATTCAATTTCATTTTCGGCAAGAGAATTAGCCATTACCTGATCTATCAAACTTTGTAAACGATTATTTTGGCGTGAAATCGTATTGACGATTGCATTAAAATTTTCATCGTTTTCACGAATGTTTTTCTGTTCCAGGATTTTGGTCGAAATTCCTAAAGTTGCCAAAGGCGTTTTAAGTTCGTGCGTGATATTATTGATAAAATCAGTTTTTACATCGCTTACTTTTTTCTGTTTTATTAATGCTTTCAAAGCAATTATAAAAAGTGTTATAAGTGTTAGAATCGACAATAATGATAAAACCAAAACAAATGCCATGCGTCTTAAAATAATCATTTCCCAGTCGATAACCGAAACATACATAGAATCTTCAGTCAATAATTGATAGTCCTGATTTTCAAAAGTTCCGTTTGTAGTGCCAACATAATTCCGAACTAAAAAAGCATGATTTAACGAAGCCAGATTTCCATATAATTTGTTTCGAATAAAAGGTTTTTCAGAGAAAATTGTATCGGCCTTTTTTGTGTTTTTGTATAAAATGAATTTGTTGAGAACAATTGCAAAATCAATTTTGAAATTAGGTAAGTCCCTTTCAAATTTTCGCTGAATTTCTGCCGTTAATACACTTCGATATTCATTTTCTAAAATCCCTTTTTTAATGTCAATTTTAGAATTTTTCCCCTGAATGTATTTCTCGGACAGATTCGTATAAAGTGCTTCCTTTCTGGAAACTAAAACCGAGTCAATATCGCTGTAATTGTTTGAAATCTGGGCAATTTCATTTTTAATCTGGGTATGAAACTGCGCCACTTTAAAATCGTAAGTGGTTTTTACCAAATAGCATTGCACGATCGACAGAACGATTAGCGCGACAACCGAAAATGCTATTAATAAATTGATTCTTTGTTTCATTTTGCTTCAAATTTATGATCCTCAGATCACACAGATTTTATTTAATCCAATCTTAATAAATAAACCAGCGTAAACCCGTTTAGTCCATTTTATCCATTGGTTCATTTATCCACCCAAAAATAATGCTTTTATGGAACAAAAACGACGTTAACTCCGCATTAACCTTCAATTAACCTTCGCTGCTCTTTTTTAGAAGCATTTTTGCATCTCATAAATCAAAAACTTTTAAAAATGAACATTTATCTGCCGTTAAAATTTCTTCTTGCGCTTTTACTTTTTTGTCTTTCATTTGCTGTAAAAGCTCAAAATGAAACGCCGAAAGATTCCATTTCAAATGAACAATTAAAAGAAGTTGTTATCACTCAAAACAAAAAAACGTTTACCAATACAAACGGAAATATAAAAGTTGATGTTGCCAATTCTGTTTATAATGCAATTCCCAATACGGTTGATTTACTTTCAAAACTGCCAACGGTTCAGGTTAGTTCAGATAAAGAAAATATAACGGTTGTTGGTAAAGGAAATCCGCTTATTTATATTGACAATCAAAAGGTGGGAATAAACGATTTAAATGCTTTGGTTCCTGCTGATATTAAAACAATTGAGATCATTCAGAATCCATCTTCCAAATATGAAGCCGAAGGTCGTTCTGTAATTTTAATTACCAGAAAATTTAGTAAAAAAGACAGTTTTAGAACTGATATTTCTGAGGTGGCTTCTTTTAAGAAAAACTACAACAATTATCTCGGTTTTAATTCGAGTTTCAAGAAAAATAAATTAGAATGGAAAGCCAATTTCAATTACAACAGACTCAATCCGTGGGAAAGTCATAGCATTGATTATCAAATTAAAAATGCTGATATTGCTTCAAAATACGATGTTTCGGCGACTACAAAACGAAAACAATATGTTTTTGGCGGAGGTTTGTTTTACAAAATAAACGATGATGATTATTTTTCGTTTAATGTTAGTTCCAGGCTTCGTGACGATACTTTTCCTATCAATACATTTACGTACAACAAAAATCAGGATGCAGAAAATAATGTTTTGACCTGGAGTGATAATTCTAGTAAAAAGAATTTTGTGAACTCGTTCTTAAATTATTCAAAGAAAATAAAAGCCATTAATACACAACTTTTTGCCGGTTTTCAATATTCTAATTTTCAACAGATTCTTATAACTATGGTTGAGAATAATTATAACGAAACAGAATTTAATTTAGCCCAAAACCGAAATCAAAACTTTAATGTTGATGTTTTTTCGGGAAGAATTGATTTGGAAAGAAAGTTTAAAAATGAAATGAATCTGGAATACGGCGGACTTTATTCCTCGGCTAAATCAAAATCAGGTACCGATATTTTTGATTTCGAAAAAAATGAGAATACAGCTTTAAACTATGATTTTAAAGAAGCAAATTCAGCAGCTTATACGCAGCTTTCGGGAAAAATTAAAAAGATCAATTTTTCTGCCGGATTTAGGGTTGAAAATACAAATGTTATCGGGAAATATAAAACAGATTCTTCGCCTTTGATTGATAAAAACTATACGAATGTTTTTCCAAAAGTACAGTTTTCCATGGCTATAGACAGTACAAAAAACATTAGTTTAAATTATGCTAAAAGTATTTCGCGCCCCAATTATTCGTCATTAAGTAATGTTGCTGTTTACATAAATCCGTATTTTGTATACTCCAGTAATATCAATTTGGGGCCGACATTTAATAATGAAATTTCGGCGACTTTTCAGTACAATGACAAATCAGTTAAGGCGAGTTATTATCAAAATAAAAATCCGGCTTATAATAGTTTTTTATTTGATAAAGCTAAAAATATAATGACTTTTAAAGATGTGAATTTTGATAAAGAAACGGGTTTTGGTCTTGATTTTGAACTGCCTTTCACTTATAAATTTTGGACAACAACTAATTCATTGCTATTTTTTCTGGAAAAAGTAGAAGATCCTTCGGCTGAGTTTTTAGATTCAAAACCGTATTTGTATTATTATTCAAATAATGAATTTAAGCTTCCTAAAGACTATACTTTCGTTTTGAGTTTTTGGGGATTAACTGAACAAAAGAAAGGCGTTTTTGAAAGAAATCCCAGATTTGTTGTGGATATGGCACTTTCTAAAACATTCTTAAAAAAATGGAATTGTACTTTGATTTACAATAACGTTTTTAAAAATCTGGCTGAAACCGAAGAATTTACAATTAATGATACAAGTTCAAAAGCAAGATACGTAGTAGATGGACATGAAATTTCGATTTCGGTTAAATATTCTTTCGGGAAAGTTAAAGAAACCGAATTTAAGGGAAAGAATGTGAATGAGAGCGAAAATAGAATTAGATAGAAGTTTTTCAGCTTAAGCGAAGCCATTTGTCAGGTTGAGCGAAGTCGAAACTCCGCTCGATTTGACATATTAGGTGTAGAATAATTTTTAACCTTCGTCTTCTTCAACAATTTTTAATGGAGATTCTCCCGGAAGTTCTTCATCATCATCGGTAGAATTCAATTCGAAGAAACTGAAAAACGAACCGCCGTAACTCTTCTGAAAAGAAAAATTACTTAAATGTTCCATTTTAGTATATTTAGAATGCTCGATAATCATCATTCCATCTTCAGAAAGTAATTCTTTTTCAAAAACAGTAAGAACAATTTTTTCAAAAGCAGCCTGATCTAATCCATAAGGAGGATCGGCAAAAATAATATCGTAAGAGGTTTTGCAATTATCTAAAAATTTGTAAACATCGCTCTTAGTTGCAGCGATGTCAAAATCGTATTCTGAGGAAACTTGTTTAATGAATTTTACGCATCCAAAATCGCCGTCGATTGAGGTAATTGGTGCACTTCCGCGTGAAGCGAATTCATAACTGATATTGCCGGTTCCCGAAAATAAATCTAAAACCTTTAAGCCGTCAAAACTAAAATGATTATTCAAAACATTAAACAATGCTTCTTTACTCATATCAGTCGTAGGTCTTACAGGAAGGTTTTTTGGTGGGAAGATCCTACGCCCTTTGTATTTTCCTGAAATAATTCTCATGATTGAAATAAGATATAATGTTTTTGATTCTGAGCAGTTGTATAGTTGTTTTTTTCTTTTAAAGTACTAACGTCAAGAAAAGAAATATTACGAATGTATTTATAAGCAATAGCATAAAACGGATCGTTTTGATGTATTGTTCCAAGCAATTCCAGTTGAAAAATCTCTGGATTTAGATTTAATTGCTCAGCAGTAAAAAGAATATAATAAATAAAATCTTCAGGAGTTTGATATTCAAAAGAATTGAATAACAATAACTTTTGATTTTGTACTACAATAATTTCAAAATGATCCGGACTAAAGTTTACGACCATTTTTTTATCATCGTTGTTTTTTGAACCTTCCAGTATTTTTTCAACTAAAATACTGTTTACATGTTTGTAGTCAAACGAACCTACATTGTCAATTAAAAAATTATTTATGTTGATATACGGAATGTAAACGGAATGCATTTCGTAATTCAAAATTTGGTCGTAAGTAAAAAAATCTGTGTCAAATACTTTTGTGGTATACTGCAGATAACTTCCTAAATAATCTTCATCAAATAAAGGAGTAGGAACAAAAGTAGAAAGATTGTTATTGTGAATAACTAAAATATCATCGTAAGTTTCTTTTAATTCCGGATGATTTTTGAATGCCGAAGCATACAAATCTTCAATTTTATTTTGTTTTTGAGAAGTATCAAACAGAACTTCGTCAAAAGCAGTAATCGTGTTATTTAAAGTATCAAAGCAACAAAAAGAGAATCCGTTCAGGGAAACCTGAATCGAAAGTTTTTTGTAATTTTTTGTTGTAATATTAGTATTGTGTAATGACATATTTGATTTACAATTCGTTACCTGTTTTGTTTCAAGAAAGAATTTAAGGTGACCACAAACTTACAAATTAAAAAGCAACTAATATAATTGCAATTTTAAAAAACAATATTACAAGAACATTAACAGAGGATTATCGCTGCGTTATTTTTTTTCTTTTTCTAAACCATATAAGTGATATAAGTAATTTAAGCTTACTGGATGTTTATTTTAATTTTTTTAGATCATTAAAATTCATGGAACTAAGAGCAAAGCCTAAAACTTAAATTTACTTATATCACTTATATGGTTTAAAATTGTCATTGCCATTAAAAAGAACGAACTTTGTGTTTCAAATTTACCTTATGAATTCATCCGCATTTTACGGCGTTTTACAAAAAAGATTTCCTTTTGCACCTACTTATAAACAGGATATTTTTTTTCAAAAAATCGCTATTTTTTTGACCGAACCAGCAAACAATACCATTTTTGTACTAAAAGGATATGCCGGAACGGGAAAAACAACCGTGATTTCGACAATCGTAAATAATCTTGGTGATATTAATAAAAAGTTTGTTTTGCTGGCACCAACGGGACGAGCGGCAAAAGTAATTGCAAATTATTCGAACACGGCAGCGTTTACTATTCATAAAAAAATATATTTTCCTAAAAAATCATCGGGCGGAGGAGTAGCTTTTACCAAACAGGTCAACAAACATAAAAACACCATTTTTATAGTCGATGAGGCTTCGATGATTTCGGATAGTACTTTAGACAGTGGTTCGCTTCTGGATGATTTAATTAATTATGTTTATTCGGGAACCAATTGCAAAATGATCCTTTTGGGAGATACAGCGCAGCTTCCTCCAGTAAATTTAGATATTAGCCCGGCTTTAGATACGCATACTTTGGGCGTTCATTATGATAAAGAAATTGAACATATCGAACTTGATGAAGTAATGCGTCAGGAAGAAAGTTCAGGGATTTTATTCAATGCCACTGAATTACGTGAATTATTGAAAGAAAGCTTTATTACAGAGTTTAAATTTAATGTAAAAAAGTTTAAAGACATCGTTCGTTTAACCGATGGCTACGATATTCAGGATGCCATAAATACTGCTTACAGCAATTATAGTATAGAAGATACGGCTTTTATTGTTCGTTCAAATAAAAGAGCAAATCAATACAATGAACAAATCAGAACCAGGATTTTATTTAAAGAAAGCGAACTTTCTGTGGGAGATTTTTTGATGGTTGTAAAGAATAATTATTTTTGGCTTAAAGAAACCGATGAAGCTGGATTTATTGCCAATGGTGATATTATTGAGGTCTTAGAATTATTCGGAATTAAAGAATTATACGGGTTTAATTTTGCAAGAGTAAAAATAAGGATGGTTGATTATCCAGATCAAAAACCTTTTGAAACGGTTTTGATTTTAGATACTATAAAAAGTGAATCTCCATCGTTAACCTACGAAGAATCAAATCGTTTGTACGAAGAAGTAATGAAAGATTATGAAGATGAAACGACAAAGTATAAGAGGTTTCAAAAGGTAAAAGAAAATGAATACTTTAATGGTTTGCAGGTGAAATTCTCCTACGCAATAACGTGTCACAAATCGCAGGGAGGGCAGTGGAATACGGTTTTTATAGAACAGCCCTATTTACCAAACGGAATTGACTCTGATTACATTAGATGGCTTTACACAGCAATGACGCGTGCTAAAAATAAATTGTATTTGATAGGATTTAAAGACGAGAGTTTTGAGGAATAAATTTTCAGCCTCGAATTTCGATGATTTTTACAAATTATTTTTAAGTTCAGCAAATTAGTGTAATTCGTAGCGTAAAAAAGTTTCAGAAAATTTAAAGAAAATATAAATTAATATGAGGAATAAAATTGCTTCTTTCCTCGCAATGATATAAAAAATGAAAATAATAGCGGTAATTCCGGCACGATACGCATCAACACGTTTTCCTGCAAAACTAATGCAGGATTTGGGAGGCAAAACAGTAATTTTAAGAACATATGAAGCTGCGGTTTCAACAAACTTATTTGATGATGTTTTTGTAGTAACCGATTCTGATTTGATTTTTGAAGAAATCGTTTCTAACGGAGGAAAAGCTATAATGAGTATCAAAGAACACGAGTCTGGAAGCGACCGAATTGCTGAGGCTGTTGCTAATCTTGATGTTGATATTGTAGTGAATGTGCAAGGAGATGAACCTTTTACGGAAGCCGGACCTCTGGAACAAGTTTTATCTGTTTTTAAAAATGATCCCGATAAAAAGGTTGATTTGGCTTCGCTTATGCGTGAAATTACAAATGAAGACGAAATCAATAATCCGAATAATGTAAAAGTTGTGGTAGATCAGTCACAGTTTGCGTTGTATTTTTCAAGATCTGTAATTCCATATCCAAGAGAAAAGAATGTTGGAGTAAGATATTTTCAGCATATCGGAATTTACGCTTTCAGAAAGCAGGCTTTATTGGATTTTTACAGTCTTCCAATGAAATCTTTGGAAGCTTCAGAGAAGTTGGAGCAGTTAAGATATTTAGAGTTCGGAAAACGAATTAAAATGGTCGAAACAACCCATGTTGGAATTGGAATTGATACGGCAGAGGATTTGGAAAAGGCCAGGGCTATTTTGGCTTCTAAATAGATTACAGTTAAATAGCACACGAATTTTACTGATTGGCTTTCGCGAAAGCGCGGATTTTTGACGGATTTTTATTTTAATACTAAGTTTGTCATTTCTACGAAGGAGAAATTGCACTCACGAGCCGGCAAATATTGGCGACTTATATAAAACAAAAAAAAGCTCCAAAATTTTGGAGCTTTTTTATTATCTAAAACATTCTAAATCCTTAGTATAAATTAGGAAATTTAGAAGGATTAACTTCATTCATCATGCTGTAAATTTTCTCAAAAATATCTTCGGCAGAAGGTTTAGAGAAATAATCACCATCAGTTCCGTAAGCAGGTCTGTGGGCTTTTGCAGCAAGGGTTTGTGGTTTGCTGTCAAGGTATTTATAAGCATCCTGTTCTTCCAGAATCTGCTGTAAAATGTATGCTGAAGCGCCGCCTGGAACATCTTCGTCGATTACTAAAAGACGATTTGTTTTAGCAATACTTTTTACAATATCTTTATTAATGTCAAACGGAAGTAAAGACTGAATATCAATAACTTCACAGTCAATTCCTAAATCTAATAACTCAGTTGCCGCCTGCTGAACCAGTCTTAAAGTCGATCCGTAAGAAACTAAAGTAATATCGGCACCTTCTTTTAAGGTTTCAACTACACCAATCGGCGTTTTGAATTCACCAAAGTTCAAAGGTGTTTTTTCTTTTAAACGGTAACCATTTAAACATTCAATTACTAAAGCCGGTTCATCACACTCTAAAAGCGTATTGTAAAATCCTGCAGCCTGCGTCATATCTCTAGGAACCAAAACATGAATGCCTCGAATAGCATTTATAATCATTCCCATTGGAGAACCAGAATGCCAGATACCTTCTAAACGGTGTCCGCGGGTTCTGATAATTAATGGTGCTTTTTGTTTTCCAACAGTTCTGTATTGTAAAGTAGCCAAATCATCACTCATGATTTGAATTGCATACAGTAAATAATCAAGATATTGAATTTCGGCGATTGGGCGTAAACCTCTTAAGGCCATACCAATTCCCTGACCAATAATAGTTGCTTCACGAATCCCGACATCGGCAACACGAAGTTCTCCGTATTTTTCCTGCATCCCTTCAAGACCCTGATTTACGTCGCCAATGTTTCCAACATCTTCTCCAAAAATTAAAGTTTCAGGATATTTGCTGAATAAAGCGTCGAAATTATCACGAAGAATCATTCTTCCGTCTAAATCCGGTTTTGCATTTTCGGCATATTGAGGAAGTACTTTTTCTACTGAAAACACATTTTGTGCAGACTCAGAATGTAAATTACTGCTGAATCTTCCCTGTGTAACTCCAATAAAATTTGTAATCCAGTTTGATAGAAGAACTTTGCTGTTTGGAACTTCAATAAAACGAAGAATTTTACGTGCATAAACCAGTAATTCTTTCTTTAAAGGTGCTTTGATCGCATTTAATTCAGAAATATATTTTCTAATTCTTTCTTTATGGTTAATGCTTGCCTCAGCAATCTGCTCTAATAAATCTAAAAGATTTTTTTGATCTTCAATTATCGGATTAATAAAATCATTCCAAGCCTCTTTTTTAGCTTCAAGAACTTCTTTTTTTAATTCAGAATCAATTTCGGCTAATTCTTCTGGAGATGCAATGTTAATAGCAATCATCCATAAACGCATTTGACGGATACAGTCGAAATCTCTTTCCCACGCTAGTCTTTCTGCATTTTTATAACGTTCATGAGAACCAGAAGTAGAGTGGCCTTGTGGCTGTGTTAATTCATTTACGTGAATTAAAACCGGAATATGTTCTTCGCGGGCAACTGCGCCGGCTCTTTCATAAGTCGAAACCAACTCAGCATAATCCCATCCTTTTACTCTAAAGATTTCGTAACCTTTTGAGTCTTCATCACGCTGGTATCCTTTTAAGATCTCAGATATATTTTCTTTTGTAGTTTGATGCTTAGCGTGAACCGAAATTCCGTATTCATCATCCCAGACACTCATTACCATCGGAACTTGTAAAACTCCGGCAGCATTTATGGTTTCAAAAAATAAACCTTCAGATGTACTTGCGTTTCCAATTGTTCCCCACGCAACTTCATTTCCGTCTACAGAAAATTTGTCTTTGATTTTAATACCGCTGACGTTTCTGTAAATTTTTGAAGCCTGAGCCAATCCCAATAATCTTGGCATTTGTCCTGCTGTAGGAGATATATCTGAACTTGAATTTTTTTGTTTTGTTAAATCTTTCCAGGATCCGTCTTCGTTTAAACTGTGCGTTACAAAGTGTCCGCCCATTTGTCTTCCGGCAGACATTGGATCATAATTTAAATCGGTGTGGCCATATAAACCTGCAAAAAATTGTTTTGCTGTTAATTCGCCAATCGCCATCATAAAAGTTTGATCACGATAATAACCAGAGCGAAAATCCCCATCTTTAAAGGCTTTTGCCATTGCAAGCTGCGGCACTTCTTTTCCATCTCCAAAAATCCCGAATTTAGCTTTTCCTGTTAACACCTCTTTACGGCCTAATAAACTACATTCACGGCTTGTTACGGCAATTCTGTAGTCATTCAGTACCTCAGTTCTGAAATCTTCAAAGGTTAAAGTAGTATTGCTTTTTTCTGTTATCATAATCTTGTAGGGGTCATGTTGAGTCTGCGAAATTACTTAAAAACAATCAATAATCATAATTCTTTAAAATAAATATAATTTAATTATTTGTATTTAAAACCAAAAAACTACGTATTTTATTTATGTTATTTCTACTGTTTTTGTTCTTTTTCTGATAATTATTTATGTTTTTGATTAAAATTTATTCAATTAAAACCATTTTCGAGTGAAAAGAGTGACTAATGTTCTTGGAGAAAAAGTTATCACAAATCTAATTTTTTCGTTGTATTTATTTTGTGATATTTCCCATCCATTATTCGAGTAAACCGGAAAATAAAGTTCAAAATAATCAGGAACAAGGTTTAAACGTATACCGCTGTCGTACCCAAAGTACTCTTTTTGATGTTTATTTTTTAAAAATCCAGCGTCTCCATACACTTCAATCCAGTTCCATAACGAATAACTTGCGTTTACAGCTGCCATCCATTGATTGGCGTATGAAGGATTTAATCTGGACTTAAATCCACCTTCGGCAATTACATACTGCTGACTGAAAAAACCTGTAGTTTCAGACCTTCCCAGAATATTGTAATCAAATAAATAATCAGTTGGCTTATCTAAACCAAAACTAAAATAATCTGAATTTGTTGTGTTATAAATGAAACTTCCGGCAAATACCCTCAAGTTTAACTTTCTGTTATTTTCAAATAATCTTCGGTATTCTACTTCTCCGGAAACTTTTCCAAAACCGCTTGAAAACTGAACATCGGTCATTAAATTAAAATGATCTAATAATTCAGTTTTAGTATTAGCATATCTCGCATTAAAAATAGAATAATTAGGTTTAGAATTATCTGTAATAAAAGCACTTGCTTCACGATTTACAATTACCTGACGAAATAAAATAAGCTGTTTTCTATTGTCTCTAAAGTTCTCTTCACGAATTCGAATCTGCACCATCGGATTTAATCTCAAATAAGTGGCATCCGGAGCATAATGATAATAGTTTTGGCTTAGAGAATATCGTACATTATATAAAGTGCTGTTTCGATAATACTGACTCCATGAAAAAGCTGACGAACCAGACAATGTTCCCGCTTTTAAAGAATAAGCCGGATTAATATCAAATATAAACGGTTTGTCTAAAATGGTTTTATTGTGAAAACGTATTCCGGGCGTAAATCCGTCGTAATAATTATAAGTAAGCGTTGGAATATATAAAATCTGGTTGTAATACGGATCTTCTAAATCCTTAGCAAAGTTAAATTTGATTGGGCGATTGGTAATTGCCAGACTTTTTAATGATTTCCAGTTGTTTCTTTGGTTGAATTCAGGAACTTCATTATCATAATTAATAACTAATTTATCTGCATTTTTACGGCTGAATTGATAAACCGAATCGGGTTGTTTTGGTTCAATCCATTCCTTAAAAACAATTTTATTTTTTTTAAGACCATAAACCGGAATTGGCGCATAAATGTCTGTTTTGTTTTTTATTGAAAACTGAACACTGTCAGCAGTTCTCGATACGTTTGTAAACTTATAGTCGATAATTTCTCTGGAATCGATTATAGTATTAAAAAACCAATCCAGATTTTTAGGACTTTTTTTAATTAGAATTTTTTCGAAATCATAACGATTCGTCTGTTGTAATTTATTGAGCTGGTAAAACTCCTGAACACTTTCAGGAACAATATTATGGTTTAAAAAATCATCTAAATAGCTTAAACTTAAACCTGCACGATATTTACTTGCAATTTGTTCGTTAAATTTTATTAAAGTATTTTTTGGATCACCAAGTGGCTGATCCAGATTTTTACGAGCCATTAACATGTAATAATAGCTGTACTGCTCGTTAAAAGTCAGATTAGTAATGTTGTAACTTTTAAAAAGCTTCATTTTCGAAAGTCTGCCCAGCATTTTTTCATCCAAATGATATTCTTCCATGTATTTCATCATGGCATAAATCTGGATTCCGTCATAAACCCAATTGTCTTTTCTTGGGTCGAGACGAAGCGAATTTTTTAAATAGTTGTTGAGATAGGTTTTGAAAAAAGTAATCTCAAACATAAATTCATCCGAAAACGGACTTATAAAAGAAGGAAGCTGATTTAATCCATAAAACGGATTTCTTTCATAATCTGCCTGCGAAACCGTGATTTTTTCGTGTGGATACTTCCCGATAAATTCATTTGCAAAGGCAGCAACACGATTAATTACAATTGCTTTTTGAATCTCGGTTATTTTTTTGTTTTTTAAATCAGAAAGAACCTCGATAGTTCCATTGTTATAACTTCTAAAGTCGTTTTGTTTTTCTATAAACAAATTAAAATCAGTGCGGTTATTTCCAGAAAAGGAATAAATACTGTAAGCTGAATTAGTGCTGTCTTTTGAAACCGAATTTAAATCGGTTATGATAGAATAATTGTTCGGGACTTTTACTTCCAGTTCATAATCTGACACTGCATTTGCAATGTCATCCAGATTAAAATTATTGTATTTCACAAAACTATGATTTTCAAAACGGGCAGGAGTTAAAAACCAGTTTTTTAAGTTCATTCCGTTTTGATCGAACCCGTAATGTGTGAATTTATCGCTCGGAATTTTTGAAATGTATGTGATATGCAAATCAATTTGTTCGCCAGGGAGAAGTTTTTTATTCAGCCGAATAACGATGAAATCAGGGTTTTTCTCTGTTCTTTCCCATTCAAGAGCCATAAA
Source organism: Flavobacterium sp. HSC-32F16 (assembly GCF_024171645.1). Classification (GTDB taxonomy): domain Bacteria; phylum Bacteroidota; class Bacteroidia; order Flavobacteriales; family Flavobacteriaceae; genus Flavobacterium. Next base: position 34,562 of record NZ_JALKAC010000013.1, read on the forward strand.
GTTTGAATCGGTCAGGTTTAAAATTGTCGTGTTTCCTCTTTCTACGGCTTTTGCCAAGTGAAAACCGCGATAAAATTCATCTGAAAAACGTTTTGCCAAAGGTGTATTTTTGTTAGCAAAAGCATTGTTCCAATCGTTTAAAACAATCGAATCCAAAGTGTCATTTGAAGTATTAAAATAGGTGATATCCTGTTTTACATTCAGTGTTTTAAGTTCAAGATTAACCGCCACCTCCATCTTAGACTGGTGTTGTGCATATTGCTTTATCGAAGTAAATAAAGCAAAAATTAAAATTATAATTTTAGAGAATGATTTCAAGAATTGGCTTAAAAATTATTGGTTTACCTTAAGTTACGTGTATAAAGATGTTTTGGTTTTGTGTAAAAATAGTACAAAAAAAGCTGTTTAAAAAAACAGCTCTCAATTTTTGTGATACTTAATGTGATTTCACCCTATAAGTGATATAAGTTTATGTTATTTAAGCGGAATTAATGCTTCTTAAATTATCTTGTATAACTTATATGGTTTAAAAAAACATTAGAAATTCGGACTTAAATCGTATTTCTTGTAGAATTTATCTAAAACATCAACTACTTCATCCTCTGTGTCTACGATTTTGAATAAGTTCAAATCTTCCGGGCTTACCGTATGCATTTTTTCTACCAAAACTGTTTTTACCCATTCGATCAAACCAGACCAAAATTCTACGCCAACTAATATAATTGGGAATTTTCCAATTTTCTTAGTCTGGATTAAAGTAATCGCTTCAAACATTTCGTCAAGCGTTCCAAAACCTCCAGGCATAACCACAAAACCTTGTGAATATTTTACGAACATTACTTTTCTCACAAAGAAATAATCGAAATTAAGGTTTTTGTCGTGATCAATATAAGGGTTAAAATGCTGTTCAAAAGGCAGTTCGATGTTTAAACCAACCGAAGTTCCACCGCCTAAATGCGCACCTTTATTTCCGGCTTCCATAATTCCCGGGCCTCCTCCCGTAATTACGCCATAACCGGCTTTACTAATTTTAAAAGCAATTTTTTCTGCCAGTAAATAATATTTATCATCTGGTTTTGTTCTCGCCGATCCAAAAATAGATACACATGGTCCAATACGCCCCATGCTCTCGTAACCGTTTACAAATTCGGACATGATTTTAAAAATCGCCCAGCTGTCATTGGTTCGAATTTCATTCCAGGTTTTTTGTTTTAAACTGTCCTGGATTACTTTATCCTCATCATTATCAAAATCTTCTAATCTCATTTTAGGTATTTTAATTATTTATATTTTTATTTTCTTCTTATTGCATAGATTAATTCATCGAAATATTCTCCATTTTTAAAAATATTTTTTTCAATTTTTGCTTCAAGCTTAAATTTATTTTTTTCTAGTACTTTTTGTGAAGCAATATTTGTTCCATACGTACTGGCATAAATTCGCTCAATATCATATGTTTTGAATCCAAAATCTACAACTTCTTTTATAGATTGACTTATAATTCCTTTTCCCCAGTAATTTTGCCCTAGCCAATAACCTAATTCAGCATTTTTTCTCATAATGTCAGCTTGAGGTTTGATTCCAATTCCTCCAACCGCTTTGTTATTGATCTCTATTGCGAATAGATGAATTGGGTTATCAATGTTTGCAAAATTTATAAAATCTATTCCATTTTCATGTGAATAAGGATATGGAAAAGTATCTCTCAAAAATTTAGAAACCTCATAATTGTTTGCGTTCTCGACTAAACTTTCCAGGTCATCTTTATTCCAAGGTCTTATTTTTAAATTCATCAATTTTATTATTTAATCTTTTTTCCAACCATCAATACTAGAAAGAGCTTAATCCTGCGGTCTATTATATCCCGATTTAGAAAAACTACAGCAAAAAAGCCTTGTTTTTCTAATTGGGAGATGCCGTTCCCATTAGGGCCAGGACATTTGGTTTCAAATAAACAATTGGTTTATCTGAAAAAAATCTTTTCTTAAAAACTTGAATTTTTTTTAAAAAGCGGATACTAAATTAACTCTTTTTTCTAGAATTGTTACAAAAAAGAAACTTTATAATCTAAAAGTAATGTTGAGATAATGTAGATTTAAGTTTTTGTATTCATTATCAAATGATTACAAGAGATGTGGTTTTTAATAAGATTATGTGACGTATCAAATCATCAACGGATTTTAATTTGTTGAAAATATCGACAAACCTAAACAATAGAGTTCTTAGGGGCTAATATTGTAGGGATGGATTTTAATCCATCCCATATAAGATTTACGTTATTCTAGCTCTTTTTTCAAAAACTTCGCCGTATAGCTTTTTTTATTTTTGGCTACTTCTTCCGGAGTTCCTTTAGCGATTAATTGTCCGCCGCCTTTTCCGCCTTCAGGTCCAATATCAATAATATAATCTGCCAGTTTAATAACGTCCATATTGTGTTCGATAACCAGAATTGTATTTCCTTTATCAACCAATTTATTGATAACATCCATTAAAACGCGAATATCTTCAAAATGCAAACCTGTAGTAGGTTCATCAAGAATATAGAAAGTATTTCCGGTATCTTTTTTAGACAATTCTCCAGCCAGTTTGATACGCTGTGCTTCACCACCTGAAAGTGTTGTGCTTTGCTGACCAAGCGTAATATAACCTAAACCAACATCCTGAATTGTTTTTACTTTTCTATGGATTTTAGGAATATTTTCAAAAAACGGAACCGCTTCGTCAACCGTCATATCCAGAACATCCGAAATAGATTTTCCTTTGTATCGAATTTCCAGCGTTTCTCTGTTAAAACGTTTTCCCTGACACGTTTCGCATTCTACGTAAACGTCTGGTAAAAAGTTCATTTCGATAGTTCTAACTCCAGAACCTTCGCAGGTTTCGCAGCGCCCGCCTTTTACATTGAAGCTGAAACGTCCTGCTTTGTAACCACGAATCATGCTTTCAGAAGTCATGGTAAATAAGTTTCTTATTTCTGTAAAAACTTCAGTATAAGTTGCTGGATTTGAACGTGGTGTTCTTCCAATCGGACTTTGGTCAATATCAATTACTTTATCTATATGTTCTAAACCTTCAATCTTTTTATAAGGCTGTGGTTTTTTTACACCATTAAAATAATAAGCGTTCAAAATAGGGTAGAGCGTCTCGTTAATCAAAGTCGATTTTCCGCTTCCTGAAACTCCCGTAACGCAAATTAATTGACCTAAAGGTATTTCTATCGAAACATTTTTCAGGTTATTTCCTGTTGCTCCGGTTAGTTTTAAAAATTTTCCATTTCCTTTTCTTCGCTCTTTCGGAATCTCTAATTTCATTTTACCATTCAAATATTGAGCGGTAATAGTGTTTGATTTTAAAGTTTCTGCGGGAGTTCCAATACTAATAATTTCTCCGCCATATTTCCCCGCTTTTGGGCCAATATCAATTACATAATCTGCTGTTTCGATCATGTCTTTGTCATGTTCCACAACAATAACAGAGTTTCCAATATCACGTAATTGCTCCAGGGATTTAATCAGCTTTTCATTGTCTCTTTGGTGTAAACCAATACTCGGTTCATCTAAAATATATAAAACACCAACAAGCTGTGAGCCAATTTGTGTTGCTAATCGTATACGCTGCGCTTCACCGCCAGAAAGTGATTTTGAGCTTCTGCTTAAAGCCAAATAATTCAAACCAACATTCATTAAAAAGTTCAAACGGTCTTTGATTTCTTTTACAACTTCAGAAGCAATTAAAAGCTGTTTGTCAGTTAAGTGACTATTCAAATCTTTAAACCAAGCGGTTAAATCTGAAATATCCATATCACACAATTCGGTGATATTTTTTTCATTAACTCTAAAAAACAAGGCTTCTTTTTTAAGACGCGAACCTTCGCAGACCGGACAATTAATTTCGTCCATGAAATCTTTTGCCCAACGTTTTATACTTGTTGTTGCGCTTTCGTCATATTGATTTTTGATGAAGTTTGATATTCCTTCAAAATCAATTTTGTAATCGCGGGTAACACCAAGATCTTTAGAACTTACTGTAAATTTATCTTTTCCGCCATACAAAATCATAGTCATGGCTTCTTGCGGTATTTTCTCTATCGGATCTGTAATTTTAAATCCAAATTTCTCTCCAATTGTTTCTAACTGCTTGAAAATCCAGGATGATTTATATTCTCCAAGAGGGGCCAAACCACCGCTTTTGATTGATAATTTCGGATTCGGAATTATTTTTTTAGCATTGATTTCGTGTACCGTTCCTAATCCGTTGCAATGCGGGCAGGCACCTTTTGGTGAATTGAAAGAGAATAAATTCGGTTCTGGATTTTGATAGGAAATTCCAGTTGTTGGACACATTAAATTTCGGCTGAAATAACGAACTTCATTCGAATCCTGATCTAAAATCATCAATACGTTTTCGCCGTGATGCATTGCGGTATTGATACTTTCAGCTAATCGTTTCTGATTGTCTTCTGTATTTTCAATAGCCATTCTGTCAACGACAATTTCAATATCGTGTGTTTTGTAACGGTCCAGTTTCATTCCGGCTGCCAAATCCTGTACTTCACCATTAACGCGGACTTTTAGAAACCCTTGTTTTGTAATCTGCTGGAATAATTCGGCATAATGACCTTTACGGGCTTTAATTACCGGAGCCAGTATGTTAATTCGTTTTCCGTTATAATCCTGAATAATCAAATCTTTAATTTGCTCGTCAGAATAGGAAACCATTTTTTCGCCAGTGTTGTAACTATAAGCATCAGCACCACGCGCATATAAAAGTCTTAAGAAATCGTATATTTCAGTAATTGTCCCAACAGTTGAACGCGGACTTTTACTGGTTGTTTTTTGTTCGATGGCAATAACGGGAGAAAGTCCGTCGATTTTATCAACATCGGGACGTTCTAATCCGCCAAGGAATTGTCTGGCATAAGCTGAAAAAGTTTCAACATAACGACGCTGTCCTTCGGCATATATAGTATCAAATGCCAAAGATGATTTTCCCGAACCTGATAAACCGGTAATTACAACCAGTTTTTCACGCGGAATTGAAATATCGATATTTTTTAGATTATGAACTCTTGCGCCAAGAACTTCAATAGTATTGTCTTTATCTAGCATAAATATGAGCAAAACGCAAAGTTACCACTTTGATTTGTTCTTTCAGTACTCGAATGCAAAAGTTTATGTTACAATTAGTAACAAATTAACGCAGTTTTAGAACTACGTTTTTCTTTTTTTTAAATCCTATATTTTTTGGACGACTTTAATTTTTTAAGTCTTAATTATTCTATTGTCATAGAACGCAGTTTCATTCTGTAAGCTTCAAGTGCAATAGATTTTGAAATGATTCCAAAGTATTTATCATTTCGCAAAACGGGTAAAAATGCCGATTTTGATCTTTCGAATTTGGTCATTACAATTTCCATGCTGTCATTTGAAGAAATGGTTGCAGCAGGTGTTTTCATCACGTCTTTGATTAAAGTATATTTTACGCGGTAAGCATTAAAAATAATTTCGCGGATATCATTAAAATGTACGATTCCTACAAGATTCCTTTCATTGTCTACAACGGCAAATACAACTTGATTAGAATGTGAAATAAGATCGACTAATTTGCTTAAATGATCTTCGGGAGAAACGGTTAAATAATCAGTCTGGATAATCGTTTCAATATCCAGAGTTGATAAAATATTCGAATCTTTATTGCTGGTAAAAGCGTGTCCTTTTTTTGCCAGATTTTTTACGTCAAGCGAATATTTCTCAAAACGCTTGGAAATCGCAAAACTAATAGATGAAACAATCATAAGCGGAATCATCAAGCCATAACCTCCCGTAATTTCTGCAATAAGGAATATCGCTGTAAGAGGTGCATGGAATAATCCGCTTAGAATTCCGGCCATACCAACCATTGTAAAATTACTGATTGGTAATTTTGATAAACCGGTTAAGCTTATAATTTTAGAAAAGAAATACCCTAAATAAGATCCTAAAAAAAGAGAAGGAGCAAAGTTTCCCCCATTTCCTCCGCTTCCAAGAGTAAGACCTGAAGCAAAGACTTTTATCATCATGGTACATCCCACGAAAAGAAGTAAAACCCAATGATTGTTTCTCCAGCTGGCAAACAAAGTATTATCTAATAATTGCCCGGGATCACTTTCGGATAAAGTTTTGATACTTTCATAACCCTCACCAAAAAGAGTAGGAAATATAAAAATAAGGAGTGCTAAAAGAGAAGAACCAATCAGGGCTTTTTTATAAGGACCCATTTTTAGTTCTGAAAAATAATGTTCTACTCTTTGAAAATTTCGAGCATAATAAACAGCCATAAAGCCTGTTAATAAGCCTAAAAGTACATAAAAAGGAATATTATGATAATCGAATGTTTCTTGTTTTTTGAAAGATAAAAGAATGCTTTCGTCTAATACAATTGCTGATACCAATGCTCCGGTCGCAGCCGATATCATAATAGGCGTAAAAGCAGAAATACTCACGTCAACCAATAAAACTTCAATAGCAAAAAGAACTCCGGCAATTGGAGCGTTAAATGCAGCGGCAATTCCGGCAGCAACACCACAGCCAATAAGTAAAGTTCTGTCTTTATAAGCTAATTTATAGTTTTGAGCGTAATTAGAACCAAAAGCCGCTCCGGTAATAACGATTGGACTTTCTAAACCTGCAGAACCTCCTAAACCAACAGTTAAAGAGCTTGTTACAATCTGAGCGTACATTTGCTTTTTCGGGATAATACTGGCTTTTTTGGCAACCGCATATAAAATTTGAGAAGTCCCTTTTTGAATCGTTCCGTTTAGAACTTTCTTTACTACCAAAACCGTCAGCAGAATACCAATTATAGGCAGGATACTATTAATAAAACCTAGTTTTAAAATACCGCTGATATATGTTGCAAAAGAAAAAACGCTATGGGCAAAAGTCTTTAAAACAATCACGGCAAAGGCACAGGAAATTCCAACTAATACACTTGATAAAAAAATGAATTGTTTTGGAGTCAAAATAGATTGAGCCAAAGCAATAATGCTTTCCAGTCGTCGAAACAGTTTTTTTATCATTATTATTTTAAAAAATTACGGAGAATGCAAATTTAGCTCTAAACATTCGATTTTGTCAAATTTTTCTACTTAAATCTTTTGTATTTAAAATCCTGTAGCTTTGTCATCACCTCTAAAATCTGCACCGCCTTCAAGAGTGTTATCAGGATTAACTAGAATAGCATCTACTTTTCCAATTACCGGCGTTGTTTTTTCGTTGATTAAATAGCCTTTTGATTTTAAGCCTTGCAGCGTTTTATTGTCAAAAGTATCAGGTTCAAAAGTTATAAGATCCGGAAGCCACTGATGATGAAAACGAGGCGCGTTTACAGCATCCTGCATGCTTAAATTATATTCGTAAACATTTAAAATAGTCTGCAGCACAGACGTGATAATAGTTGATCCGCCTGGAGAACCTACCACCATAAATAATTTCCCGTTTTTTTCTACAATAGTTGGCGTCATAGAACTAAGCATTCTTTTTTGAGGTGCAATACTATTGGCTTCATTTCCAACTAATCCAAACATATTTGGTGATCCCGGTTTTGCACTGAAATCATCCATTTCGTTGTTTAAAAAGAAACCTAATTCATCACAGTAATATTTTGAACCAAAACCGTCGTTTATCGTTGTTGTGGCTGCAACTGCATTTCCAAACTGATCTACAATAGAATAATGAGTTGTTTCGGTACTTTCGTTATATGTTACTTTTCCTTCTTTTATATCAGATGATAAAGTAGCTTTTTCTGAGTCAAAATTGGACATTCTTTCTTTTAAATAAGAATCGGATAAAAGCCCTTTAATTGGAATTTTTACAAAATCAGGATCGCCTAAAAACTGACTTCTATCAGCATAAGCTCTTCTTTCTGCTTCTACAATTACCTGAATGGACTGCTCAGAATTATGTCCCATTTTAGACAAATAAAAAGGAGAAATCATTTTCATGATTTGAGCCAGACAAATTCCGCCGCTGCTTGGAGGTGCCATCGACGTTATTTTTAAATCTTTGTAATCAAACTGTAACGGATTTCTCCATTTTGCTTCATATGCCGATAAATCTTTTAAGGTTATTATACCGCCTTTTTTCTTCAAATAATCAACTAGAACCTGCGCCGTTTTACCTTTGTAAAACTCGTCTTTTCCGTTTTTTGAAATTCGTTTTAAAGTGCTGGCAAGAGCAGGATATTTAATAGTGTCTCCCTCTTTAAATTTTCCAGCCATCAAAGTATTTGGACCATTTGCTTTTACAATGGCATCATGATAAGCTTCTAATTGTTTCTGTTGTTTTTTAGTTACAACAACGCCTTTTTCGGCAAGGGCAATTACAGGTTTTAAAATCTCTGACATTGGCAGAGATCCCAGTTTTTTTTGAACTGCAAAAACGCCCGCAATAGTTCCCGGAACACCAATTGCTAAAGCCGATTCGGTGCTTTTGCCTTTTATTACATTTCCTTCTTTATCCAGAAACATATTTTTTGTTGCGGCAAGGGGCGCTTTTTCGCGATAATCTAAACTGCCGACTTCGCCATTTGCTTTTCTGTAAACCATAAATCCTCCTCCGCCAAGATTTCCGGCATATGGATACGCAACCGCAAGAGCGAGTTCGGTAGCAGCCATAGCATCAAAAGCATTACCGCCTTTTTTCATGATTTCAACGCCAATTTTTGACGCTTCTTCGCGGGCTGAAACCACCATCGCTTTTGAGGCAGCTAATCCTGTTGGTGCTGCCGTATGCTGAGCGAAACTATAAATAGAAATAAAATAAAATAGAAGTGAAATTTTTTTCATAATCGGTTTTATTTATAATGAGAGTAATTTTTGTTTGGTATGCTGCTGAAGATCTTCAAAAAATACGGTGAATTCCTGTTCAAATTCAGTGTAAAACTCTTTTAATTCCTCGCTTGCAAACTGCATTTTGGAGATGTTTTTTGATCTTCTGTCCATTTGCGTTAAAATCTGGTGAATGCCTTCGACGCTTTTATAACTTAAAAGCCAGTTTCTTTCAATCATGTAAGGCATTAAACCCTGTGTTTTTTCGGTTAAAATAGAATAATTTTCATGCAGTGAGTTGTAAAATCTATTTATAAAATCTTCCAGTTTTTCACCCGAATAATTCGTCCAGTTTTTGGCTAAAAAATGATCGTAAACAATATCAACGATTACGCCTGAATAGTGATGATATTTTTCATGCAGACGTTTTGTGCTTTGTCTGAAAATATCATGCGAATCTGTATAAGTGTCAATAAAACGATGTAAAAGGATTCCTTTTTGAACATCAGCAGGGAATTGTTCAAATTGTTTGCCGCGAATTCCATCAGCCATAAAATTGCCAATTTTAATTAAGTCATTTTCTCCGGAAAGATATATGTGGGCTAAGAAATTCATTTTGATTTTTTTAAGTTTTTAAGAGTCTGAGAGACTCAAATCTGAGCTTATTCTTGTAAATGTATAAAAACTTTTTTAAATCTTTTTGTTATATTAATCAGCTTTCTAAACCTTTTAACAAACGATTATTTTAAAATCTTAGTGTTTGATTCTTATAAAATATTATCTCCAGCTTAGAAACTCAGCGCCTTAATATGAAAGATTTTTTTTTAAGATATTTGAAAAACTTAGCAGCTTAGTATCTTAGAACCTTAGCAACTTTTCTATATTTGTAATAAAATAACCATAACTCACAAAGATGACTTTAATAAAATCGATTTCGGGGATACGAGGAACTATTGGTGGAAAAGTTGGAGATAACCTGACTCCTGTTGATGCTGTAAAGTTTGCATCGGCATACGGAACTTTTCTAAAAAACAATACTTCAAAAGAAAAATTAACGGTTGTAATTGGTCGTGATGCCAGAATTTCGGGACCAATGATTCATAATTTGGTTGTAAATACTTTAATAGGTTTAGGAATTAATGTAATCGATCTTGGACTTTCTACAACACCAACTGTAGAGGTTGCTGTTCCATTAGAAAAAGCAGACGGGGGAATTATCTTAACGGCATCTCATAATCCTAAACAATGGAATGCTTTAAAATTACTAAACGAAAAAGGTGAATTTTTAAGTGGTGACGATGGTGCTAAAATCCTTGAAATTGCTGAAGCTGAGGCTTTCGATTTCTCGGATGTTGATAATTTAGGGGAAATTACTCTAAATGATGCGTATATGGATATTCATATTGACGAGGTTTTAAACTTACCTTTAGTTGATGCTGAAGCTGTAAAAGCGGCAAAATTTAAAGTTGTGGTTGACGGTGTAAACTCGTCTGGAGGAATTATTATTCCGAAATTATTAAAACTAATGGGCGTAGAAGTTGTCGAATTGTACTGCGAACCAAACGGACATTTTCCACACAATCCGGAACCATTAAAAGAGCATTTAACGGACATTTCTGAATTAGTTGTAAAAGAAAAAGCGCATTTAGGAGTTGTTGTAGATCCAGATGTTGATCGTTTGGCTTTTATAAGCGAAGACGGAGAGATGTTTGGTGAAGAATATACTTTGGTGGCTTGTGCCGATTATGTTTTGAGTAAAACTCCTGGAAATACAGTTTCGAATATGTCATCTTCACGTGCATTGCGTGATGTGACAAATGCACATAATGGAAATTACGAAGCAAGTGCCGTAGGAGAAGTAAACGTTGTGGAATTAATGAAAAAAAATAACGCGATTATTGGCGGAGAAGGTAATGGCGGAATTATTTATCCTGAATTACATTACGGAAGAGACAGTCTGGTAGGAGTGGCTTTGTTTTTAACGCATTTAGCGAATAAAAAGATATCGGTTTCTGCGTTGAGAGCTTCTTATCCGGAATATTATATGAGCAAAAATAAAATCGAATTAACACCTCAAATCGATGTTGATGCGATTTTAACCCAAATGACTGAAAAATATAAAAACGAAGATATTTCGACTATTGATGGTGTGAAAATTGATTTTGCTTCAGAATGGGTTCATTTAAGAAAATCAAATACAGAACCAATTATCAGAATCTACACTGAAGCCCCTTCGCAGGATGCAGCAGATAAATTAGCTCTTCGAATTATTGATGAAATAAAAGTAATTGCAGGAATTTAATTTTTGGATTACGACATAAAAAAATCCCTCTTTCATTCTTTTTGAAAGAGGGATTTTTTATTATTCTATTTTATGTTTCCATCTTTTATGCGTCCATAAATAATATTCGGGAGCTTCATAAATTTGTTTTTCTACTTCTTTTAAATACTTCTCGGTAATATCAAAATTTTCGTAATCATTCGGGTTATCTGCAATAGATAGAAATGTAGCTTCATAAAACCCTCTAGCCACTTTTGTAACTTTTACCATAATTACACTCAGATCGTATTTTTTTGCCAGCATTTCGGCCCCGGTATGCACAGGAACTTCAATGCCCATAAATTTCATAGAATGAAAAATTCTGTCCAGTTTAGGAGATTGATCGCTTGCTAAACCATATATACTCAATTTTCCGTCACGCTGGTTTTGTGCCATTGTTGGAATTGCTTTTCTGGTTTCGACCATTTCAGTGTTGTATTTTGATCGTATTTTTCTAATTAGTTGATCAAAATAACGATTGGCCAGTCTTTTATAAACCGCAACTCCCTGAAAACCTAATTTAGGATTAATAGTTAAAAGCCATTCGTAACTTGCATAGTGCGAAGCAACAAGGATAACGCTTTTGCCTTTTTTATAATAATCCTGTACCAAATCGATATTAGTAACCTGAAATCTTTTTTCCATTTCTTCAGGTGAAATACTCATGGTTTTGATCATTTCCAAAAACATATCGCACATATGATGATAGAATTTTTTTTCTATTACTTTTCTTTCAGCATCACTTAAATGAGGTAAAGTAAGAGCCAGATTTTCTCGCACTACTTTTTTACGATATTTTATAACCCTGTAAACCAAAAAGTAAACAAAGTCTGAGAATAAATAAAATAGGCGAAACGGAAGTATAGAGATAAGCCAAAGTAATGGGTAGGCTAATATATAAACGATAAACTGCATCTAATTTTTTTTTACAAATATAAAGTAAAAATGAGAAATGATCGATATTTTGGATTGTCATCGAGATATGTTTGAGATTGACTATATTTACATTTCACATTAAATATTATTTATGAATACCATTTTAATTGGAATTATAGTGGCCAATGTACTTATCAGCTATAAAGGTTTTAATGATTATGCTTTTTTTAGAAAATTTGAATTTCATGTAGGAAGTATTCGTGCGGGCGAACAGATTAGAATGCTTTCATCTGGTTTTTTGCATGCTGATATGATGCATTTATTATTTAATATGCTTACGCTTTGGTTTTTTGCACCTGTTGTTTTGCAGTGGCTTGGAAATTTTTCTTTCGTTTTAATTTATTTTGGAAGTTTAATTTTTGGAAGTTTGCTAACCATGCTCTTTCATAAAAATGATTACAGCTATCGTGCGGTTGGAGCTTCGGGAGCTGTTACCGGCGTTTTATATTCGGCTATATTATTACAGCCCGATATGATGCTGGGAATATTTTTTGTTATTCCGATACCGGCATATCTTTTCGGAATTTTATATTTATTGTACTCAATTTACGGAATGAAAGCCAAGAATGACAATATTGGTCATACAGCGCATTTTGGAGGTGCTATAGGCGGATACTTAATTACTTTGATAAAAGAACCTTCATTATTTGCGGATCATAGTTTAATGGTAATTTTATTAGCAATTCCAATTTTGATACTTTTTGTAATGGCAAAAATGGGAAAATTATAATGCTGGCATAACTTTTGAAATGCCTTTATCAAATAACTTAAATATCACAAAAAATGAAAAAATTAGTATTATTTTTAACAATCATGTTTATGACTATGTCTTACGGCCAGGAAATTAAACAAATACCTCTAATTAATGTTAATGGAGAAGGAAAAGTAAAAGTAGCCCCTGATCAGGTTTGTATTTCAGCTACAGTTGAAACAAAAGGGAATAATGCTAAAGACGTCAAAAAGCAAAATGACGAAAAAATGGATGCGGTTTTAAAATTCATCAAAAAAATGAATGTTCCAACAGCAGATTTCAAAACAAAACAAGTAGCTCTTAATCCGCAGTACGATTACGAGAAAAAGAAAACAAGTTATAATGCCACTCAAACAGTTGAAATCGTATTAAAAGATTTAAACAAATATGATGAGTTAATGGAAGGTTTGGTACAACAGGGAATTAACCGTATTGATAATGTTTCTTTTGAGTCTTCTAAATTAGCACAATACCAATCTGAGGCAAGAAAAATAGCAATGAAAGATGCTAAAGTAAAAGCAGAAGAGTATGTATCTGTTTTAGGTCAAAAAGTAGGTAAAGCGTTTACAATTTCTGATAACTCACAAGTATATCATCCAAGACCAATGTATGCAGCTATGAAAACTGAAATGATGGATGCCTCTGGTGCTTCAAACCAAACTCTTGCCATTGGAGAAATCGAAATCACCGCTAATGTAAGTGTGAGCTTTGTTTTAGACTAAAAAAATATAAAAATTCAATAATTAAATCTAAATTCCAATTTCCGGGATTTGGATTTTTTTAAGATCTAATCTTAAAAAACGCCTAATTTCTTTTTAGAAGTCAGGCGTTTTTTTTTGTTCAAAATAAGTTTTTAAATACTAGATATTTCTAATTTTTTCCATTCGTTTAAAAAAAATCTTACACAAAATAGAAAATAATTAAAAATTATAACTATCTTATTTTTAGATGTTTATAATTACTAAAAGGTTTTAGTTAACAATTTTTTTGCAAAAAGTGTACTTAAAACTTTTTGGTTACTATTTTTAAATATACTTTTGTTCTATCAAATTAGTAGAATTTAAAATAAAGTTAAAAGATTAAAGATTTCAGGATACATTTCAATTTTGAACAAGCATTAAACTATTTGGAATTTCTGCCTCATAAGTTCGCGATTAGAATTCTTCAATCTCAAATTCATGCCAATTTTTTAGTTAAAACCGCCTTAAATTTTAGGGCTAAAATTTTGTAAAAGCCAATTCATAATAATAGTAATCAAAAAAAAGAAAAATGAAAAAACGAATGTGTTGCAGATAATAAAAAAAAAACCATTTCTGTTGCAGCAGAAATGGCGAAGCTTAAAGAAATTGTACATCTCTTAGAAAGGTAAGCGGTGCGGAGTAATCCGTTTAGCCAGCCTTATTTATTAAACTAAAACAAAGTAATGAAAAAAATATTAAATAGATATACATGGTTATGTATTTTGTTGATTTCCATAGGGATTAATGCTCAGGAGACTAAGCCTTTAATCCAGTCGAAACTAGAAGGAACAGTAATTGATGCTGTAACAAAGGAGCCTGTTATTGGTGCTTCAATTAACATTAAAGGTACTACTCACGGGGTTATTACAGATTTTGATGGAAAGTTCTTTTTCCAGACGGGACAAAAACTTCCTTATACATTAATAGTGAGTTTTTTGGGTTACAAAAAAAGAGAAATTGTAGTTACTGAAAATAGAGTTGTTATTGATCTTACTGAAGAACAAAATCAATTATCAGAAGTTGTAGTTACGGCACTGGGTATTACAAAAGAAAAGAAATCTTTAGGATATACCACTCAGGCTCTTAAAAACAAGGATATCGCTGATACAAAAGAAACTAACTTTTTAAATAGTCTTAGCGGTAAATTAGCCGGAGTTCGTATTACGAATTCTCAGGGTGATATGGGATCTTCGCGTATTATTATTCGTGGAGAAACCTCTATTGCGGGAAATAACCAGCCTTTATTTGTGGTTGATGGAATTCCTGTAGATAACTCGCAATTAGGAAGTGTTGGTGGTGCAACTCGTGATTTCAAAAATGCGATTGCCGATTTGAATCCAAACGATATTGAGACATTAACAGTATTAAAAGGACCTAACGCAGCGGCACTTTACGGATCACGTGCGGCACATGGTGTTGTTTTGATTACTACAAAATCTGGAAAAGGTCAAAAGGGACTTGGTATCACTTTCAATTCTGGTATCACAATCTCTCAAGTGGCTACTCTGCCAAGTTTTCAAAATTCATTTGGACAAGGATCTAACGGAAGATTTAGTTATGTAGATGGTAAAGGAGGCGGTATCAATGATGGTGTTGATGAAAGCTGGGGGCCTAAATTAGACGGCCGTCTTATTCCGCAATTTTATTCAAATGGAGAAGCAGTGCCTTTTGTAGCACATCCTAACAATGTAAAAGATTTCTTTAATACAGGACTTACTTTTGATAATAGTATTTCTGTAGCGCGGTCAGATGAAAAATCAGATTTTCGTCTTGGAGTAAACAATCAAAAACAAACAGGAACAGTTCCTAATAGTGAAGTAAACAAAACTAACTTTTCTATTAATACAAATTACCAAATATCAGAAAACTTAAAAGTTGGTGTTACAGGTAATTATATTACGACTAATGCTCCAGCTTTGCCAGGTGGCCCATCAGGTAACCGTGCTGCGGGTGTAATGCTTCAATTTCTTTGGTTCGGGCGTCAGGTTGACATTAATCAGCTTAGAAATAACAGAGATGTTAACTGGAATAATAGTTACTACAGCAATCCTTACTGGAATGCCTATTACAATACTACAAGCCAGCAGCGTAACCGTATAATTGGTGATTTTCATTTAGATGCTAAACTTGCTGAAGGACTTAATTTTAGGTTCCGTACGGCAGTTGATTATTATAACGATCGTAGAAAATATACGATTAAGTATGGTACAAATGGAACTCCATTCGGATCTTATGCTGAAGATGCTTACACTGTAAACGAACAAAATACAGAAGGTATTTTTACTTATACTAAAAAATTAAGTGATGATTTTACTGTAGATGCTCTTGCCGGATTTAATATTCGTAATCACAGCGATGCAAACAATTATCAAAAAGCACCACGTTTAGCTGTACCGGATTTATATACCTTAACAAATTCGAGAGATCCGCTGACATCATCAAATACATTATCAAGATTAAGAGTATATAGTGCGTATGCTTCGGCACAATTTGGGTATAAAAATTACGCTTATTTAAATCTTACCGCTCGTAATGACTGGTCATCGACATTACCAAGCAGCAACCGTTCTTATTTTTACCCATCTATTAATGGAAGTTTAATATTATCTGAAGCCTTAAATTTAAAAAGCAATACACTTGATTTCTTAAAGTTACGCGGTGGATGGTCTGAAGTTGGTAATGATGCAGATCCGTATCAGTTGTCTACAGTTTATAATTTCCAAACTGCATTTGACGGAAATCCTATTCAAACTTCTTCACAAAAGAAATTGAATGAGAACCTGAAACCAGAAACAACTCGTTCTACTGAGGTAGGTTTAGAAGCTTCTTTCTGGAAAAACAGATTACATTTTGATGCCGCTTATTATAACACGAACAGTTTTGATCAGATTTTAGAGATTAAAACCACTACTTCAAGCGGTTATAATACACAATTGATCAATGCAGGTAAAATAAACAACCGTGGTATCGAAATTCAATTGGATGGAACTCCTATCCAGACTCAGGATTTCAAATGGAATATCGGTGTGAATTATTCAAAGAATATAAGCGAAGTTAAAATTCTTGACTATGAAAAACAGATTCAAAATTACACAATTGGTTCTTCGGGAGGTGTTGATGTATTAGCTTCTGTTGGACAAGCTTACGGAGCACTTTATGGTACTGCATATCTGCGTGACGCTAATGGTAAAATTGTAGTTGATAATAATGGATTACCAAGAGCCGATCCGCAAAAAAGAGTATTAGGTCATTATACTCCAGATTATTTAGCGGGTGTTACTAACACTTTATCTTATAAAAACCTTGAATTTTCATTCCTTGTTGATGCTAGTGTAGGTGGAGAGATTTTCTCAGGAACGAATAGAACAGGTACTTATACAGGAGTTTTAGCTCAGACTCTTCCAGGTCGTGATGCTGAAAATGGCGGATTAAATTATTACATAACAACCGCAGGTGCAGTGAGTACAAAAAACTTGCTTCCTGATGGCGCAGCTGCTCCAGGCGGCGCACAGGTATATGATGACGGGATGATATTTGACGGAGTATTTTCTAATGGAACTCCAAACAATAAAGTGGTTAGTGCGCAGGAATATTATAAAGGATCTTACAATATTAGTGAAGCCTATATTTACAGTTCAACTTTTGTAAAAATGAGAGAAATAAAACTGGCTTACAATTTCAATAAGTCATTTGTTAAGAAACTGGGATTAGAAGGAGCAAGCATTACTGCTGTTGGTCGTAACCTGTTCTTTATCTATAAAGATGCACCAAATATTGATCCTGAAACAGCTTTCAATACTGGAAACGCACAAGGGTTAGAGAGTTTATCTTTACCAACAACCAGAAATTACAGTCTTAACGTTAATTTAAAATTCTAAAATACAGAATCATGCTAAAAAAAATAGCCTATATAACATTATTTGCATTGACGCTGACTTCTTGCAGCGACACTTTGGATGATATTAATAAAAATCCAAATGCAACTGAAACACCGTTGGCACCTTACCTGTTAACAGGAACATTAAAGCAGGGAGCTGACTTATATTGGGGTTCCACAAACAACTTTGACTCATCTTTACTATTTGTACAGCATTGGGCTAAAATACAATATACTGAGCCAGATGCATATAATGTTTCTAATAGTACTTTCGTCTCTTTATGGAATACCGGATATGCGACTCTGATCACGGATTTGAATACAATTATTAATTTCCCGGATGCACAGGCCAACCCAAATTATAAAGGAATTGCACTTACATTGCGTTCATGGACTTTTTTATTGTTAACAGATGCTTATGGAAGCATTCCTTATAAAGAAGCAGGTCAAAAAGTAACACCAGCATATAATACTCAAAAAGAAGTATATACAGGATTACTTGAAGATTTAAAACAAGCTCAGTCTTTACTTGCTGCAGGAAATGGTGCAGTTACAGGAGATTTAGTTTATAAAGGAGACATTACAAAATGGAAAAAACTGGTAAACTCTCTTCGTTTACGTATAGCGTTAAGAATTTCAGACAGAGAACCTGCATTAGCTAAACAAGCGGCTATTGATGCTACAAGCGATGCAGCCGGAGTATTTACCAGCAATGCAGATACATTTAAGTTTACTTATATTAGTTCGCCTCAGCAAAATCCTGCTTCGGCTTGGTTTGAAACGCGTGACGATTATCGTATCTCAAAAACAATGGTTGATAAGTTATATGAGTTATCAGATCCCCGTTTAGCGGTTTACGCACAACTGCCGTCAGATGCAAGTGTAGGTAAATATGTGGGAGGAGGAAACGGATTATCAAATAGTGCTGCAAATAGTCAAGGTTTTGCTAAAACATCAAAACCAGGAACTTACTTTTTAACTTCTACATCACCAGCTGTTATTGCTTCTTATTCAGAAACACTATTTAATCTTGCCGAAGCTGCAGCTCGTGGTTATATTGCAGGAGACGCAGAACAGTACTATAAAAATGCAATTACAGCATCATTCAATCAATTTGGAATTACAGATGCAACGGTTATTAATAATTACCTTAATCAGTCAATTGTACAATATGATGCGTCAAATTATGCTAAATCAATTGGTACGCAAAAATGGATTGCATTCTACGGACAAGGTCTTGATGCTTTTACAGAGTGGAGAAGATTAGATTATCCGGTTTTGATAGCAGGTCCGGCTAGTGTTTTAGACGGGCAGTTACCATCACGTTTCTTTTACCCGGGAACAGAGCAGTCGCTGAATGGAGTTAGTTACCAGGCAGCGGTAGAAGCGCAGGGAAAAGACTTGCTTACTACAAAACTTTGGTTTGATGTAAAATAGATTCTGCCAACTCTAATTTTAAGTTGAATACTATACAAGAAGCTGTCTCATGATTTTTGAGACAGCTTCTTTCGTTTTATGATAAAACAACAATAAAAAATGCACAACTCTCTCTGGGTTTGTGCATTTTTTTGCTTTAATATTTCATCCTGTAGAAAGTATGTTTTGTGACCAATAATTTCCGTTTTGTGTCATTTTTTTAGAATTGATTTTGGATCTGCAATAATTTAGACTGATGACAATGCTTAGGTCTTGTTCTGAAAGTATATCCCAAACTACTATAAACAAAAAACTATGAATACAGAAAACTACGATGTAATTGTTATTGGCGGAGGTCCAATAGGTTTGGCAGCTGCCTATCATCTTGGCAAACGGAAAGCAAAAACTTTAGTACTGGAGCAATTCACGTTTGTGAATCAGTTAGGAAGTTCTGCCGGAGTTTCGCGCCAGTTTAGAATTCCATATCCGCAGGAATATATGGTTCAGATGGCATTAGATGCGCAGCCTTATTGGGATGCTTTGGAAAAAGAATCCAATACGTCATTATTGGATAAAGTGGGTACGCTTTGGTTTGGAGATCCTGCCGTACATTCTACAGAAGGAAATATTGCCGAAGCTGAGCAGGCATTAAAAGAATTAGGAGTTCCTTATACCACGCTTACAGCAAAAGAAATCGAAGAAAAATATCATTTTAGAAACTTACCCGAAACTTATACCGGATTGTTTCAGGCAGATGGTGCCAGCATTAATTTTAAAGCGACAAACGAGACGCTTTTAGAATTATGTAAAAAAGAAGAAACGGTTCAGTTACAAGAAAATTCGCCTGTATTGGCAATTAAGCAGGCAGGAGAACTTTTTGAACTTACGACTCCAAACGGAATTTACATTGCCAAAAAACTGGCAATTATTCCAGGACCTTACATTAACAGTGTTATCAATCTTCTGGACTTTAAGATTGAAGCTACGTATTGGAATATGTCTTCGGCTTATTTTAAAAAAACCGACCCAAATATTCAATATCCAACCTGGTTTGTATTCCAAAATTCCATTGGCGAAAACGGAAATCAGTTTTATGGTTTTCCATCTGTAGATTGGGATAACCCGGAATACATTCGCGTAGCGCCGGACTTTGTTATCAATCCTCTCGAAGAACCAAGTGACAGGACTTTAATACCTAATCCCCAAGAATTGGGATATACTTCTGACTGGGTAAAAGATCACATGACCGGGTTAAGCCCAGAACCTGAATATACTTCAACCTGTTTGATTTCTCTGAGTAAAATTGCTAACAAAGAATTGCTTATTGATTTTGCTCCAAGTTATGTGCCCAATCATAAAAACATTGTGTTGTACGCTACAGGATGGGCAGCAAAATTCACTCCGTTTTTAGGAAAAATCATGGCAGATCTTGCTTTAGACGGACATACAGATTTTGATATTACTCCTTTCCAACTAGGATACAAATACTTTAAGGCATTTTAAAAACCACAAAACTATGAATAAAAATACTCCTTTAAATTCAGGAATGACACCTGATTTAAAAATTGAAACGGCTATCATTGGTGCTGGAACTTCCGGTTTATACACGGCTTATCGTTTGGTAACCGATAAAAAATATACTGCAGATCAGGTACAGATTTTTGACATGAGCAATAAATTAGGCGGAAGACTGGAATCTGTAATCATGCCGGGAATGGATTTCTGGGGTGAGCTGGGAGGAATGCGTTATCTGACTTCTCAGGAAATTGTAACGACATTAATTGAAGGTTACGTACCGCCAGAAGATCCAAACAAGCGAATTCCTATTCTAAAAGATGTAATGACGCCTGTACCGTTTCCAATGGGCGAGTCGTCAAAACTATTGATGTATCTTAGAAAAGAACGTTTTAAACAAGATGCCTGGAACAAGGCTCAGAAAAAAGGAGAAAAACTAACAACCAGATATTATCTTAATAATAGTGATTTGGGTTTTAGTTCAGATCAGCTTTTTAATAAAATTATTTACGATGTTTTAATGGCCGATTCCTGGGTTGCTAAAACCTATGGCAAAAAAATTAAAAAAGGACCTTCTGTTTACGATTATAGTTTTGAGTTAGACAGCAGAGACTGGGATGATATTAAACCTAAACTGGTATACAATTTCCCTAAATCTCCTTACAACAAACGAAAAGTAAACGACTTAGGTTTCTGGAATTTAATTAAAGATCAGGTTTCACAGGAAGGATATCAGTTTTTGGCTAATGCCGGAGGTTATTATTCCAATACCATCAACTGGAATTCAGCCGAAGCTTTTCCGTACATGGTAGGCGATTTTTCTGCAGGAACAATTTATAAAACCATTGAAGAAGGCTATGATAGTATCGCTTATGCTGTTGCCAATTCTTATATGGAACATGAAGGCGCCTGCATTTGGTCTGAAAATAAACTGGAAACTTTTACCAAAGAACATTCTCTAAAAACACATAAATACCAGCTTACTTTTCTCAATCTAAAAACCAACAGCAAATGGCATGTATATGCTAACTCAATTGTTTTGGCAATGCCTAGAAAATCTCTGGAACTTTTAGATCAGAACAATTTCTTTTTCAACATTAATGAAAATTCGGTTTTAAATGAAAATATCCGTTCTGTTATTATGGAGCCTGCTTTCAAAATATTAATGGGCTTTGAACGTCCTTGGTGCAAAGAATTGGGAATTGACTCCGGACATTCTATTACCGATTTGCCAATGAGACAGTGCTACTACTTTGGAACAGATGAAAAAACTAAAAACTCCATGTTATTAGGAAGTTACGGTGATATGGAAACCGAGACTTTCTGGAAAGCACTTTCAGACGATAAAGTACTTTTTGAGGTAAAAGCGGCAAAATCAGCATCTTTAAAAGAACTTCATCAGTTAAATGATGTTCAGGCTACTAAAATGATGGTAGATGAGGTCATGAATCAGCTTCGTGAACTGCACGGTAAAAGCGTAGAAATACCAGAACCTTATGTAACCTATTTTAAAGACTGGACAGATGAACCTTTTGGAGCGGGTTACCATGCCTGGAAAGCAGGATTTTCAGTTGAAAATGTAATGAAATATATGCGTAAACCTTTGCACGACGAACAAATTCATATTTGCGGAGAAGCTTACTCTGATCAGCAGGGATGGGTTGAAGGTGCATTTTGTGAAGCAGAGAAAATGCTCCAGGATTATTTTGGACTTGATCGTCCGTTCTGGCTTCCTGAAAGTTATTATTTAGGATGGTAAAATAGAGATTCCATTAAACCAAATCATTAATTTAAAAAAGTAATAGTATGTTAAAACGCAACAGCTTTGATGATGAGTTAAATTTACCTCATTCAGCTGAAAATATAGATCAAAATCTAAATGAAACAGCATTTAAATCAACTCCTGAAAGCCACGGAATATTAGCGAGTTTTATGAAAGATTATTCAAAAGTTTTAATTGAAACCCCAATTAGAGCTTTTAATGAAAATAATCTGCAGCAAATTGTAAACAATGTTGATTACGGTATATTAAAAGTATTGCAAGGAACCTGGGTGAGTTATAATCATGACGGACAAAGCGACAGGAAATTAAACGGAAGCGGTATACATACTACCATTATGCCGTCGCCGGGTACAAATGCCGGAACGATTCCAGGAAAATACAGTTTTGAATGTGAAGAATATATCGAAAAACTGACATTTGATTTAGTGCCGGGCGGAGTTCGTAATCGAGGTGGTGCAAATGAACAGTTTTGCGGTGCTGTTAAGTATGAACAAAGTATTAAAAGTGTAAACACAGTGCCAGGTGAATCGGCTTTAAAATATACACCAATTCACGAAGAAAACGGAATGTATTTATGGCTTAGCGATATATTTAATTATGCCGCGACAGAAAAAACAATTAAAGAAGATCGCGGTATACATGCATTAGAACCCAATGCACCTAATAGAGATTTATACAAAAGCGGTTATCAGGATGAAACTCTTTTCCTGATCGTAAATGAGCTGGGTCAAAAAGAATATGTAACGCTTGAAAACTTAAACGGCAGACCTTATCTTTCAATTGTTGCAGCTAAAGAATTAAAACCCGGAGATGGGCAAACCGGACCTTATTTTATTCCTGATTATTCTATTTCCCGAAGTGGTGTAATTCCGCACGGAAGTACGATAACTTTATTAGGAGATCTGGCTCCAGATAATAATGGGTATTTAATTAAAGAAGAGCCTAAATTTCCGTATGGCGATGCAGCATGGAAATACGATCATCTTTCCATCTCAAGAACCATGGGAGGAGCAGGTGCAAGCGAAGCAGAACCTATAAATCTTGATAAAGCGCCTCCAGGATGGGTATTCGAAACACTTAATAAAGATAATGATCCTCAGGAAAACAGAATTTATACGCAGCGAATTCTGGCTCATCCGTTATATCCGTATTCCGTAAGACCAGATTTACGCCTTCGTGATTCCATAAAAGGAGAGAAAATAAATAATCACGTACTTATTAAGATGTCATCTAAAAATAAAACGGGAGCTCAGGGCGGTATATTAAATGTTCCGTTTGTAAATCGTTTTGTTACTACAGTTGAAATGAACATGAGAATGTGGATTGAAACTGTTGAAGAAAACGGAAAAGAAATTTTACAGCTGCAATACGAACAGATTATATTTTTCGAGTTTGATTTTGGAGATGACGGCGGTACTACAAGCTGGCCTCATATACAAGTAAATACACTTCGTAAAATAGAAGACGTTTCGCCAGAGCAGAGACAATTAATGGAAGAACAGTTTCCAAGCGCCCGCAAAGTCGAATCTTCTGCAGCCGCTTCAGGATGCCCTTATCATAAATCATAATTTTTAATTAATGTTTTAAAATTTTAAAACCTGCAAATCAATGTATTTGCAGGTTTTTATTTTGAAATATTTATACAAAGTAAATTATTTAATACCTTTATGGCAAGCAGTTACAAATTTGTGAGATTATCAGGATTTAAAAATCTTTTTTCAGAAACAGAAACAGAATTAATTCGATTTATCAATTAAGTTCGAATTTTGGAAGAAAATAATTGTAGTTAAATTAATGTTTGAAGTTTTAAATTCGGTGTTGATTCATTTCTTAGATTTGTATAACGCACCATAAAAACATTTTTATCATGCCCATAATTGAACAATCAGAATATAATTTTCCTTCTATTATTCATCGCAACAGGCACGTTTCGACTATTTATGCTGCTTTGTTTAAAAAATTTGATGCTCCGGGATACACAAGGGAAAAACGAGAATTAAATGACGGAGATTTTATCAATATTGATTTTCTCATAAACGATCCTAAAAAGGCAGTTATTTTATGTCACGGTTTAGAAGGGGATTCCCGCAGAACCTACAATAACAGCTGTGCAGCCTATTTTCAGGAGAAAGGATTTTCTGTTTTTGCATGGAACAATCGTACGTGCGGAGGAGAAATGAACCGGCTTCCAAGATTGTATCATCATGGCGCTGTTGATGATCTTGATGAAGTAGTTCAGTTTGTTTTGCAAAAAGGTTTTGAAGATGTTTATATGATTGGATATTCAATGGGAGGTGTTCAGCTCTTGAACTATTTGGGATGGACAAAAATTGATAATCGTATCAAAGCGGCAGTTACGATTTCGGTGCCAACCCATATTGCAACAAGTGCGGCAGTGCTTAAGCAAGGTTTTAACAGAGTTTACTTAAAGAATTTTACAATTGATATTAAGCGAAAACTGAAATACAAAGCCGCACAATTTCCTGATTTTATAAACCGAGATCAGATTAATAAGATTTCTTCTTTTGATGAAGTGGATCATTATTTTACAGCACCATTGCACGGTTTTGCAAGTCGCGACGATTATTATGAGCGCGTTTCTCCAGAATTTTCTCTTCAAAATATTACAACTCCGGTTTTAATTATCAATTCCCTTGATGATCCTTTTTTAAGTGAAAGATGTTATCCCAGAGCCATAGCCCAAGATAGTGCATATGTTTATCTTGAAACACCAAAATATGGCGGCCATTGTGCTTTTCCGCTGCGTGATTCTGAGTATTCTTATGCCGAGAAAAGAGCGTATGAGTTTTTTAAATCCCGTAAAGAACCTGTAAAAAATTAAGAAGCTCCCCGGTTAAAACCTATTATATTTCTATAGAATTGCAGTTTTAAATGCTGTCCAATTTTTTTTCTGTTTTAACTTTACGAGTTATAATAAGTTTTAAAGAATACATATTACACTCTATATTTTTAGAACTTTTGTATAATTTTACAATCTATGTATGAAATATTCCAAAAATATCTAGAAGATAAAGTAACGCTGACACAGTTAGAATCTGATTATATACAATCCTTTGCCATTATTAAAAAACTTCGTAAAAGACAATATCTGCTTCAGGAAGGTGATATCTGGAAATATGACGCTTTTATAACAAAAGGCTGCCTGCGGACTTATTCTGTTGATGAAAAAGGAAGCGAACACGTTAATAGTTTCAGTATCGAGAACTGGTGGACAGGTGACAGGGAAAGTCTCCTGTTTCAACAGCCGTCACGTTTTAATATCGATGCCATTGAAGACAGCGAACTTGTATTGTTTACACATGAAAATTTTGAAATGCTGTGCAGTGAAATTCCCGCTTTTAACAATATGGTAAATGCCATACTGCAAAAAAGTTTTATAGCAGCTCAAAACAGAATTCAGGCTTCGCTTAGTTTTACGGCAGAAGAAAAGTATTTAAATTTTGTCACAAAATATCCAGGGTTTGCTTCGCGAATTCCACAAACCATGATTGCCTCTTATCTTGGCATGACACCGGAAACATTAAGCCGTATACGGAAACAAACGGCAAAAAAATAATAATCAAGGAGCTTTTAAGCTCCTTTTTTTATGCGGTATTCAAAACACTTGATCTATATCAAGTTTTTACTTATTTCTAATCAATGTACAGGATTTGCATTCATCGCAACTTTGTAATGTTCAAAAGGGACAAAATTTATAAACATTTAAAAATTAGAAATCATGTCAAAAACAATTTTCATTACAGGTACAAGTTCAGGATTCGGAAAACTTACAGCTATAACATTGGCAAATGCAGGTCATTCAGTAATCGCAGGAATGCGTAATACAAAAGATAAAAATGCAGAAGCAGCAAAAGAACTTTCAGCGCTTTCAAATATTGAAGTGGCAGATATAGACATTACAGATGATTTTTCTGTAAACCAGGCTTTTGAAAAAGTACTTATTAAATACGGAAAAATTGATGTATTAATCAATAACGCGGCAGTAAGCGGTTTTGGATTGCTTGAAGGGTATTCAATCGATCAAATGCGTAAAATGTTCGATGTCAATGTTTACAGTATTCTCCGTACGTATCAGGCTGTTCTTCCTTCTATGAGAAAAGAAAAAAACGGATTGATTATAAATATTACTACTGGGGCAAGCGGACATACACTTCCTTTTATGATTCCCTACATCGCTTCAAAATTAGTAGTAGAAAGTTTTACCGAAGGTTTACAAGATGAACTTGCCGATTACGGAATTGAAAATGTAAGTATTCAACCGGGTGTTTATCCTACTGAAATGAACAACGGTTCAAAATCCGGTATCAACGCAGATAAACAAGAAATTATAGACCAATATGGTACTGCAGCAACAGATAAGTTTAATGCTTTAGGTACTGCATTGTTTGGTAAAATGGCTCAGTTTGATATGAATCCGCAAACTATTGCCGACGGAATTCTGGAATTGGTTACTATGAAAAAAGGAGAAAGACCGCTTCGTTTTCCGCTTGATGCCATTGCGCAGGGAACCGATAAAGAGTTTATTGAAGCGCGTGCATCTATTAAAGCAAAATGGTTAGCCGCTTACAGTAATTAATTCACATTAAATAATATTTAAATTCATCAAAATAGTAAGTCATGAAAACACAATATAAATCAAATCAAAAAATACAAACTTCTGCAATCGCTTTATTAAATCTGTTTTTTTTCTTTTCAGCTTCAGAAAAAGCGGAAGCTCAGAATAATGCAGGAATTATAGGAATAGATCACGTTGGAATTAACGTTCCAGATTTAAATCAAGCGATACCATTTTTCAGTGATGTACTGGGATTCAAACCTGTAACGCAGCTTGGACCAATACCGCTGGATGCGGGCTGGAAAGAAGCCAATCATATTAACCCGGCAACCGGAGCTGTAACCATCAAAATGATAAATGCCGGAACAGGTGCCAGTATCGAAGTATTTAGTTATGCCAATAATAAAGGCAGTAAAGTGCATCCTAATTCTGATGATATCGGGGCTTCTCACATTGCTTTTTATACATCAGATATAAACGAATCTGTAAAATATCTAAAATCTAAAGGCGTAAAAGTATTGGGAGAACCATTTTTGACTCCATCCGGAGATACAGCGGGCGAATCATGGGTTTATTTTGAAACACCGTGGGGATCTAAAATGGAACTGGTTTCGTATCCAAACGGAAAAGGATATGAAAAATCTAATGCTAAAACCGTTTTATGGTCGCCAAAAAATGCTGTTAAAAAAGAATCTGCAGCTGATTTCGATGCTAAAAAGAATACTGAAATTGTAAAAAATCATCTTAAAATATGGAATGAAAAAGACGAAACGAAAAGAACTGACTTGTTAAATCAATTTTATGCATCTGATGTTGAAATGGTAGATCGTCATTTTATTGCAAAAGGCAAAGATGAAATTAGTAAATTCATTATTGAACTTCAGACAAAAAATCCTGATTTCAGATTTACTGATAAATCAGTTGAAACGAATCATAATATAGTGCGTTTATATTGGCAGTTTGGCTCAAAAGAAAAACCAGCTGTGGTTTCCGGAATGGATTTGTTTGTGATTGAAAATGGTAAAGTACAGAAATTGTATGTATTTCTTGATGGAAAAGAATAATTCTTAAAGACAATAATTGCTTTTAAAATTAGAATAAACAAAATACGCTGTCGTAATCTATATCCAGATACGACAGCGTATTTTGTTTTAAATCTTTTTAGCAAAATTTTACTTTTCTAACTTCAGAAATTAATCAATTTTTAATGATTGTATCTTTTCATTTTGAAGTTTAAAATTATAAGTAAGTATTAAAGGACTGCCAGGAAAAGTGCCCGAAACTTTTGCTTTTAAAATGCCTTTTTCAGAATCTCCTTCAAAATTTAGAGACTCCATTTTAGAGTTATATTCCTTTGTTGCTTTTTCTTTCCAGTCTTTTATTCTGCTTTTCCTGTATGTGTTTTGCCTTCATCAAATACGTTTGCCGTTTCAGAAAAACAGTTTGCAAAATCGGTACTGTCAAAATCGTTCTGTGCCTTTACTAAATCTTTTATTACTTGTGGTAAGTTCATAATTATCTGTTTTTATTGTTTATAATTGTTTAAACTGTTGGAATGGTACCGCCGTCGATTATATATTCTGTTCCTGTTAAATAGCTGGCTCTCGGTGAAACAAGAAAACCTATAAGTTCAGCCACTTCTTCCGGCATAGCAGCTCTTCCGAAAGGGATTCCGCCTAAAGCATTCATTACACTTTTCTCAGCCTCATTAACAGAAATGTTATTGCTTTCAGAAATGCGTTCCATCATTCTTTTGGATGCTTCTGTCATGATCCATCCCGGCGAAACCGTCAGTACGCGTATGCCTTTTGGAGACACTTCTTTTGATAAACCTTTGCTGTAATTAATTAATCCTGCTTTTGCGGCTGCATAAGGAAGAGTAGAATCATGTAAAGGCAGTTTTCCCTGAATCGATGCGATATGAATAATGACACCGCTTTTATTTTCAAGCATTTGAGGAAGAAAAGCTTTGTCTAATCGTACGGGAGCCAATAAATTGGTTTGTATGGTTTCTTCCCAATCGGTATTAGACAATGCTGCAAAACCGCCGCCGGGAGTTTCTGAACCTCCCAGATTGTTTACAAGAATGTCTATTTTACCGAATTTCTCCAATACTTCGCGAGATGCTTTTTCAGCTCCTTCTGGTTTGCTTAAGTCTGCCGCAATAAAGTATAAATCTTCGTCAGGTATTTCGGGAGCATTTCTTGCGCTGATAATTACTTTTGCGCCTGCATTTTTTAAACGTTCTGCAATGGCTTTTCCGGCTCCTTTAGTGCCGCCAGTTACCAAAGCAATTTTACCTGATAACTCATTCTGATAATCTAATTTTTGTTCCATGTTGATTTCTTTTGTACAAATTTGAGAAGTATGCAACTTTCTTACAAGTACGGAATTACGATTCAGATAGGGATAAATTTTTCCCCTATTGTACAAATCAGAACATAGGTTTATTTTTGTTATATGTATGAAAGAAAAATAATACCGAACCTAAATTGCGGACTTGACCTGATAGGTGAAGTACTGTATGGAAAATGGAAAATACGTTTGCTTTGGTTTATTAATGAAGGTCATAAAAGACCAAGCGAATTGCAGCGTAAAATACCAGATGCTTCACGCAGGGTTTTGAATATTCAGTTAAAAGAATTGGAAGACCATGAACTTGTGGTGCGAAAAATATATTCGGTAGTGCCGCCAAAGGTAGAATACAGTCTTACTGAATTTGGCAAAAGTCTGATTCCAGTAATTGGCACTTTAGGCCGCTGGGGCGATGAAAATCAGGATCGATTAAGAAATTTAATTATCAAAAAATTTCCAAGCACAACTGATAAAGATAATTGACAGAGATATGTTATGGAATAAAAAAAGCCCCTTATTTTAAAATAAGAGGCTCATATATATTGAAAAATTTAATTTCTTAAGCTTTAATAAAGTCTAAAATATCTTTATTAATAGTTGCTGCTTCAGTTGTTGGCATTCCGTGAGGAAATCCAGGATAAGAAATTAATTTTCCGTTTTTCAATAACGCGGCAGCTTTTGGCGCCTGATTGTAAGGAACAATTTGATCGTCTTCTCCATGAAGTACCAAGACAGGAATGTCTAAACTTTTAAGATCTTCCGTAAAATCAGATTCAGAGAAAGCTTTAATTCCTTCATAATGAGCCAATACAGAACCCATCATTCCCTGACGCCACCAATTGTGTTTGATTCCTTCCTGAACTGTTGTTCCTTCACGGTTCCATCCGTAAAAAGCAATTGGGAAATCATAAAAATATTGTGCTCTGCTAAATCCGGTTCCTTCTCTAATTTCGTCAAAAACAGACAATGGCACACCATCAGGATTCGCTTCATTTTTGATCATGATTGGCGTTACTGCACTAATAATAATCGCTTTTGCAACACGGCCTTTTCCATATTTTGCAGCGTAACGAATTACTTCACCGCCACCAGTTGAGTGACCAATATGGATCGCATCTTTTAAGTCAAGTGCTGCAGTCAATTCTGCTACATCGGCTGCGTAAGTTTCCATATTGTTTCCTTCAGAACTTTGACCAGAACGACCATGTCCGCGTCTGTCATGAGCAATAACTCTATATCCTTGTTTCAGGAAAAACATCATTTGTGCATCCCAGTCGTCTGCTGATAAAGGCCATCCGTGGTGAAAAACAATCGGCTGTCCTGTTCCCCAATCTTTATAATAAATTTCTGTTCCGTCTTTTACTGTAATTGTGCTCATTTTATTTGGTTTTAAGATTAATAAATTTAGGAATATCCTAATTTTGGTATTGTCATTAAATTCTAAGTTTTTATCTGTTTTTATTTGACTTAGATTTCTTTGACAAATTTATAGAGAAAGAGAAGAGCGGTCGATTAACCTAGATTAAGTAATGAAATTTATTTTTTTAATCTAAGAGAAACGCTCTGAAAATCTTCCGTTAAATGTTTCGTATTGAAAAGATTACAAGTGTTTTATCTTTTCGTAAATAGCGGGATCGTGTTTTTTTACTTTTATTTTCACGTATTTAGATGCCGGCATATTACTTTCTTTCACCACATTGTTTACAGAAACTAAAACATTGGTTTCCGGAAAATAAGTGACTGTATTTCGTTCTGGAATTTCATAAGAAACGATAAGGAATAAAGGTGCAATTCTTTCGATGCCATCATTATAATTAAATAAATCGACTTTATCTCCCGCTTTAAATCCTGCTTTATCAATGTCATTTTGATTCATAAAAATAACGCGTCTTTCATTTTTGATGCCTCGATATCTATCGTCCAGACCGTAAATAGTAGTATTAAATTGGTCGTGCGTGCGAGTTGTCGCCATCATGTATTCATCTGTTTCCAATTCATTATCCGGAATTTCGGTCAAAGTAAAAGCGGCACGATCAGCCGATGCCGCAGCTTTAAATTCGCCATGACGAGGCGCATTTGGCAGATAAAAACCGCCTTTTTCGCGAACTCTAACATTATAATTTTCAAAACCCGGAATACAATTTTCGATAGCATCTCTCACGTCGTCATAACTATCGTGATAACGCTTCCAGTCAATAACTGATTTGTCTCCAAGCGTTGCCATCGCCATACGGCAGACAATTTGTGTTTCGTTTATAAATTGATCCGATATTGGTTTAAGAACACCTTTTGAAGACTGCACCACGCCCATAGAATTTTCGGTACTAATAATCTGGACTTCGTTATTTACAATATCCATATCACTTCGGGAAAGAGTAGGAAGTATAATAGATTCTTTTCCGTGTACTAAATGACCTCGGTTCAGTTTTGTAGATACACAAACCAGCAGTTTCAGTTTTCTAAAGGCTTCTGCGGTATAAGTTGTATCTGGCGCAGCCGAAAGGAAATTACCTCCCATACAAAACATGAATTTTACTTTCTCTTCGTGAATGGCTTTTATCGTGCCAACAACATCATAACCATGATTTCTCGGCGGATTAAATCCAAAATAATTTTGAAGTCGATCTAATTGTTCATTTGTAGGTTTCTCATCTATAAGCATAGTTCTGTTTCCCTGAACATTACTGTGTCCGCGAACTGGGCAGACTCCCGCGCCGGGTTTGCCAATACTACCTTTGATCAATAATATATTGACAATCTCCCGGATCATGTCAACACCATTTGGCTGCTGTGTAAGTCCCATTCCCCAGCAAACGATAATCCTCTTTTTGAAGGCAATGATTTCTGCCGCTTCTATAATTAAATTTTTAGGAACTCCCGAAAGAAAAGCAAGATGATCTAAATCTAAATTTTCGAACTGTTTCTCAAAGTTTTCAAAACCAGTTGTTTTGTTTTTAATGAATTCGTGATCAAAAACTTCACCCGGATTTTTCTTTTCCAATTCAATTAACAAAAGTTCAATAGCTTTTAAAAGTGCCATATCGCCATTTATTTTTATAGGAAGAAAAAGATCCGTAAGTTTTCCACCTGAACCTAGTATTCCTTTTATCGCCTGCGGATTATGGAATCCCATTAAACCCGCTTCTGGTAACGGATTAACCGCAATAATTTTCGCTCCGTTTTTTTTACCTTTTTCTAAAGCGCTCAGCATTCGCGGTGCATTAGTTCCCGGATTTTGTCCGATTATCACAATGACATCAGTATCGTAAAAATCTTCTAAAGTAACCGTTCCTTTTCCAATACCGATTGTGGTTTTCAATGCCGTTCCAGAAGTTTCATGGCACATATTAGAACAGTCCGGCATATTATTGGTTCCAAATTCTTTTGCAAAAAGCTGATACAAAAAAGAAGCTTCATTGCTGGTTCTTCCCGAAGTATAAAAAGCAGCTTCATTAGGTGATTCAAGTGCATTTAAATGAGAAGCGATTTTTGCAAAAGCATCTTCCCAGCTTATTGGCTGATAATGTGTACCGCCAACAGGTAAATATACAGGTTCGGTTAATCTTCCCATTTTTCCAATTTGGTAATCGTCTAATTGTGAAAGACTGTAAACAGAATTTTCTTTGAAGAAAGCAGCTGTAACTTTTTTGGTTGTAGCTTCTTCTGCCAAAGCTTTAGCGCCGTTTTCGCAATATTCGCCCAAAGGAGAACGATCGTCATCTGGATCTGGCCACGCACAGCTGGAGCAGTCAAAACCTCCTTTTTGATTCATTTTAAACAAAGCTTTTCCACCACGAACAATAGCCTTATCTTCAATAAGATCACTCACCGCCGCGAGAACAGCAGGAACACCCGCAGCCCATTTTTCTACTTTGGTTACTTTAAGTTTTGAAAGCTGATACGGATTCTCCGCTTCAGGTAATCTATTGGTTAAATCGTCTGTCTTTTGTTGTTGATCTTCCTTCATTACATTTTGGTTTAATGGGTATTGCTATCGGATTAAATTATTTTTAGGCTGTTACAATTACAGTTTGATCTGCGGAACTGTATATGTTAAATCTGTGATCTTTTAAAAATCCCAAAAGTGTGATATTAAACTCTGCCGCAAGTTCGACAGCCAGACTTGACGGAGCGCCAATAGCCGCAATAATAGAAATTCCCGCCATTGCCGCTTTTTGGATCAACTCAAAACTTGCTCTTCCGCTCAGAAGTAAAATATGCTCATTTAATGGCAATGAATTGTTCCTAAGTGATTTGCCAATTAATTTGTCTAAAGCATTATGTCTTCCTACATCTTCGGTTAAAAGAATCAAATCACCTTTCATATTAAAAAGCCCCGATGCATGAAGGCCTCCAGTTGAATCAAAGTCG
Organism: Flavobacterium sp. HSC-32F16; assembly: GCF_024171645.1. Taxonomy (GTDB): domain Bacteria; phylum Bacteroidota; class Bacteroidia; order Flavobacteriales; family Flavobacteriaceae; genus Flavobacterium. The sequence continues at coordinate 68,008 of NZ_JALKAC010000013.1, forward strand.
CTTTGTGCCATTCTTAATTTTTCAGGTAATTGATAAAAAACAGAGGCTTCAATCGTAACTTTTGGTCGTATTAAATTCCCAAAAGGACTTACCGTTTTTATAGATTGAATCGAACTTTTTCCGCATACGCCGCAGCTTGAAGTAGTGTAGAAATTCCGATCGGTCTGCATCAAATTTGGAATGAAATCCTCCTTAAGATCAACTTGGACAATGTTTTGCTTTTGAGACAAACAATTCATTTTTACAGAATAAGCATCTTGTATGTCTTCAAAAGAAGCAATAATTCCTTCCGTAAACAGAAAACCAATTGCGAGATCAATATCATTGCCCGGAGTACGCATGGTAACCGAAATGTTCTTTTGGATTCTCTCTGCATTGGAACCGTAAGACAATCTAATTTCAAGAGGTTCTTCAACTGAAAGTGTATCTAAAAAAGCTGCCGTTTCATTTCCGTCTATTCTTTGGACGCTTACGTGTTTGATGGAAACTAATTCCGAATAATTTATTTCCATGATATTGCAATTAAGGTTGTTACGTAAATTTAATTAAAAATATAATCCCAAAAGATGATTTGCATATAAATTGAATAGTTGCTGCCTGAGATTTATTTTAATCTTAACATTGGCTTTTCGGGAAAATCTATTTCACAATTTCACTCATTAACTGCAGTAAATCTTCAGGACCTCCATTAAATTTTTTGCCATTAACAAATAGGGAAGGAGTCCCATTTACACCACTCATAACACCGCTTTCAAAATCGGAATCTATTTTTTCTGCCACTTCCAATTTTTTAATATCGGTATTAAACTGATGAGGATCAAGCTCTAATTTTTCTGCTAATTCTAATAAAAAAGGTTCACTTAAATATTCCTGATTTTCGTAAATGGCGTCGTGCATTTCCCAGAATTTTCCCTGTATTGAGGCTGCTTCTGCCACGATTGCTGCCGGACGTGCATACTTGTGCATTTCGGATAATGGAAAGTTTCTAAAAACAAATTGTATCTGACTTCCGTATTTTTTCATGATTTCTTTAAGAATGGGATAAGCTGCACCGCAGTATGGACATTGATAATCTCCGTATTCTACGATTACTATATCGGCATCTTTTTTTCCTTGTGTATGGTCAGTTTTACTAACCGCTGGTTTTAGTGACATAATTAATTGGTTTTATAGTTTTTCTAAAGCTTCAATAATTCCATCGGCTCCTGGATTTACTGCCATTGGTGATAGATAACTCCATTGTATAATTCCTTCTTTATCGATTACAAAAAGAGCACGATTGCATTCGCCTTCTTCTTTATTGTATACGCCGTATTTATTTGGGGTTTCTCCTTTTGGTTCAAAATCTGCCAATAACGGGAAATGCAGATTTCTAGATTGAGAAAAGGCCATATGACACCATTTACTGTCTACCGAAATACCAAAAATTTCTGCATCATATTTCTTGAAGTATTTCAGCATTTCGTTGTAAAGTGCCATTTGATCACTGCAAACCGGACTCCAGTCGGCAGGATAAAAAGCTAAAATCACGTTTTTTCCTTTAAATTCTGATAAAGTGATTTTTTGGTCGGGCGTTGCGAATAATGTAAAATCGGGTGCAACCTCATTTTTCTGTAACATAAGATTTAGTTTTTAGGTTAATATCAGTAATGGATATAAGCAATCCGCAAACAATTAATAGCATTGCAGGAAAGGCGAGTGTCCAGTTTTTTAATAACGGAAGCGCCAGAGGTACAACGGATGCTCCTAATAAAAAGCCAATCCATAACAGGAATAACCGAATAGCATTTAGTTTGTATTGTTTTCGAATGACTTCATCTTTACTCATACTCAGCATTGCTGTATTTGCTGCCAGACTATTTAAAGTTCCGGTAACGAAATCGGTATTTATTTTTTGGTTTCCTACTGAGGTTACAATCGTATTCATAACTCCTGTTGAAAAAACGATTACGGGTATAGAAAGCCCGTTATTTATATTGTAATAATGAGATGTTATTGTATAGACAATCAATATTCCTGAAACAATATAAAATGGTAAAGACTGCATTTTAGATTCTTTCCATAATGAAAGACACGTGCCAGCATATATTCCAAAAACAAAACAGCCAATTATTGATAATGATGAAATAATGATATCTGATTTACCGCTTGAAAAAGCGATTCCCAATTGTGTACTGTTTCCGCTTATAAAAGAGACATAAATTTTCCATTTAAGAAAACCCGCAGCATCTAAATATCCCGCAATAAACGCTAAGAATATGGCAAGTTTCTCCTGCATCCCGATTGGATCAGTCGAGACTGTGAATTCTGTTTCAGCAGCCAAAATGATTATTTTTTAGGTTGAATAAACACTTTGCTTTTAGGAAACTTTTCTATTTCGCCTTCTGCCAGCCCAAAATTAGTTTCAATCACATCTTTTGGATTTCCTGCAAGCCATTCGCTCAAATCAATAGATTGATAAGTGCCACTATTAAATCCAATTAAGATTTTACAAACTGTATTTCCTGTATTTTTAATATAATGTCCGGCACCCATTGGAACATAACCAACATCTCCTGCATTGAATTGTTCGGTAACCACGGTACTTTCTGCCAGAAAAACAGACATTTCGGCTTGACCGGAAATATAATACTGCCATTCATCAGCGTTTGGATGCCAATGCATTTCTCTTAAAGCGCCCGGTTGTAATTCTATAATAGATCCTGCCATTGTAGTGCTGATTGGAAATTCTTTGCTGGTAACCAATCTTTGCAATCCGCCGCCCGGAATTATTCTTGGTTGTTGAGAATGTAAAGGATAACGGTGTAAATTGGTCAATTCAATATCTGATTCTTCAGGACGTGAAGTAGCTGTAAATGATAATTCATCAGGAACAATTCCGGCTGCAAAATAGGCTTCTTTTTGAGGTAATGCTGCCACTTCTTCCAATGTAATTCCTAAGTTTTGAGCGACAATTTCCGGCGGCATGCTCGAAACAAAATCGGTCACGCTGAAAGTGTGATCTTCGGAAAAATTACCATTATCAAAAATTAAAATAAAATGGCATTCCTCTGTTCCTGTTGCTTGAATCGAATGTCCGTATCCTTTTGGGAAATACCAAACATCACCCGGTTCAAAATTATCGGTATAACTATGACCGTTTGGATGAATAATAGTCGTACGTACCGTTCCTGAAATAACATAAGCCCATTCGGCAGCATTTGCGTGCCAGTGCAGTTCGCGCATGCTTCCGGGTTGTAATCGCATTGAAACTCCGGCGATGCCAATAGAAGCAGGGAAATCTTTTACAGAAGCTCCTCTTGTTGTACCGCCGTCATTGGTGCGAGGTTCTTTTTTTTCTAATTCGTATTTAAAACTTAATAATTCAGTGTTCATGATAATAGCTTTTGATAATTAATTGTATTGGTTTTTAATTCTATTGTAAAGCTATTGAAGATATGAACGGACTATAGTTTGAATTCGTTAGATGGGCAAAATGAATCGTTGAATTAGTAAGAGAAACTTTAGAAAATTATTTGAGAATTTTTCAGGAAATTTTCAGATGTAAAGTGTTGGTTCTTTAGAATCAAAACAAAAAAAATCACTGTGTACTACAGTGATTTTTTCATCTTATATAAGGATAAACTATATTATTTATAAAGCCATTTTTTGATCAGTTTGGTATAATTTGGCATTACGGCAAATACCATCAAAAAGACAACGCATCCTGAAATTACCAAAGCATCAAAATAATGATATGCGGGAATTTCCAAAAACCTCAAAAAGGGTAATACAAGTAACGGAATTAAAAGTGATAATGGATAAATGGCAGACCAGGTGACAAGAAATTGTTTCCAGCGTTTAGGAACTTTTTTCCCTTCGTTTTCAGTATTAAAAAGAAAATCCAAACCTGATTTTATCTGGTAATTGTCATTTTTTCTAAATAACGGATTTGCTTTTTTTATGAGCATTTTTCGGTCTTCAGATTCCATCCAGTTTTTAAGGTTTTCAATAGTATCAAATCGGATAATTACTGTGTAGACAAACGTTAAATGCGGAATAGGTCTTACAATCTGCAAATCGATAAAACCGTGTGATTTTTTGCTTATTGGAAGAATTTCATCCAGCCATTTTTCATATTCTTGTTCTTTACCATCCAAAATATGATGGGTAATAACAACAGATGCGCCTTGATTTTCCATATTACTTTTTGGTTGAGGTTTGTTTGGAATAATTATCAAAATACTACAGAACTAGTATAATCTTTCCTGTATGACTGCTTTCTTCTAATAATCGATGTGCTGCAGGAGCTTCTGTAAAAGAAAAGGTTTTAAAAATAATCGGTTTAAATTGTTTAGACTCGATTAAAGGCCAAACGTTTTTTTGTACTTCTTTTGCTAATTGTTTTTTAAAATCGTAGTCCCTGCTTCTTAATGTACTTCCGGTAATCGTTAAACGTTTTGTCATTACTTTCCAAAGATCAAGATCGACATGACTGCCAGTTACAGCATTAATATGAACTAATCTTCCTTCGGGTTTTAAGATGTTGACATTTTTACTGAGATAATCACCGCCAATCATATCTAAAATTACATCAACACCTTCTTCTTGTAAAACGGTTTCGAAGTCTTGTGTTTTGTAATTAATATAAGAATCAGCGCCTAATTCCAGACAATTTTGACCTTTCTCTTCGGATCCTACCGTTACAATTACGCGCAGTCCTAAAGCATGCGCAATCTGAATTCCCGTAATGCCGATACCGCTATTACCACCATGAATTAAAAGAGTTTCTCCAGATTTGAGTGCGCCTCTCTGAAAAACATTTGACCACACGGTAAAAACCGTTTCTGGTAAACTTGCCGCTTCTGCAAAAGACAATCCGGAGGGAATAGGAAGACATTGACCTTCGCGCACGCTCACGTATTCTGCATAACCGCCGCCAGCAAGAATTGCACAAACTTTATCGCCGACTTTAAAATCAGTAACATCTGGTCCGCATTCTACAACAATTCCAGAAACTTCCAAACCAAGAATTTCAGATGAAGCACCTGGCGGAGCAGGATAATTGCCTTCACGCTGGAAAATATCAGATCGGTTTAAACCTGCTGCTTTTACTTCTATTAAAACTTTGTCTCCACTTATTTCTGGAGTTGGATATTCCTTTAACTGGAGTACATCTGGAGCTCCAGATTGGGTTATAACTATTGCTTTCATTTGGTTTAGGATTAATGGTTTTTATTAGATTGTTCAATTCTTTTCCAAGTGAGTTTATGAATTACCAAACGCGAATTACTTATAAAAGGTTTCTCGGTTTCTAAATGCAATAAATCATCTTTAAAAAGAACTTTTCTGTTTTGTGTCTGGTCTCTCCAACTTTCCAAGAGTGAAACATACATCGTATGACTGACTATTTGTTTTTCATCATCTGTTTTGAAAGGTCCTGAATAGGCGAGATAAACTTCATTGTCTTTTGTATCAAAATTCCCAAAATCGGTATTCATTATTTGTGCCGACATATAACCATCGTGATTGTAAATAACTCCTTTTGGTTTGAGTCCCATCGGATGTGTAATTTCTCCGCCATCTAAAGGTACTTCAATCAATTCAACCAAAGTCCAGGAACCAATCAGTATTTCGAATAAATTTTGTTTCATACTACTTAAAATAAAAGGAGCGTACATTTGCACGCTCGATTTTTATATCATTAAAAAGGCTGATTGTATTTGCCCGTTAATGCTTTGTTTTCGATGCTTTTAGCAAAGTTAGGAGTTTCTTCGTGGTTGTGAGCATCAGAAGCTGCTTGTCTTGAAGCTGCTGCGCCTGCAAGATCTACGTTATGTTCTTTTAAATATTCGAACATTTCAGGTGTTGCAGTTGCATGAATTTCGTTGGTATAGAGGCAAGTATTCTCATCTATTTTGGTTACTTTAAGTTCCCATAAAACCTGAACTTTAGTGCGTCCATTTTGTGTAATAGAATCTGAGATTGATAACATTCGGCAATAATCAGGACGGTGAACTGTTGCCACATAATGCTGTACCATTAAGGCGTCTCCTATTGTTTCTACATTAATTGACATTGGTTCGCCTTCGTAAGTACTTGTGATTCCCGCACCAATATGTTGTGTAGAACAACGTTGGTATTCTGCATCCGGAAGATTTAAAAGCCAGTCGGCTATATTTACTTTTTCAATTGGTGCATTGATAATTGCAGTTACTACTGAGTGTGATAACGCGTTTTCTTTGGTTTGAATGATTTCCATAATTCTTTGGTTTAAAATGTTTTACTGAAGTAAATTTACCTCCTTACATTCATGTGGCATTCCACTATTCATCGAATGGGCAAAAACACTCGTTTAAATAGCAAGATCAATCGTTTGCTGTTATAATAGATCTGTATTTAATACGTTTCCCGAGGTTGAAACCTCGGGCTATGTTTTAAAATAGGAGAGGAAAATCATCTCAACCTGAGCAAACTTAGCCTGTGGTTTCAACCACTGGGACACAAAGAAGATTATTTCATCATAATGTGTAATCCAATACGTTTCCCGAGGTTGAAACCTCGGGCTATGTTTTAAAATAGGAATGGAAAATAATCTCAATCTGAGCAAACATAGCCAGTGGTTTCAACCACTGGGATGCGAAGAAAATCGTGCCTGATTATTTCAATGCGTAATCCGATACGTTTCCCGAGGTTGAAACCTCGGGCTATATTTTAAAGTAGGAGAGGAAAATGATCTCAATCTGAGAAAACAAAGCCAGTGGTTTCAACCACTGGGACACAAAGAAAATCACGTCTGATTATTTAAGCATAATTATTTCAATGTGTAATCCAATACGTTTCCCGAGGTCGAAACCTCGGGCTATGTTTTAAAATAGGAGAGGAAAATCTTCTCAATCTAAGCAAACATAGCCTGTGGTTTCAACCACTGGGACACAAAGAAAATCGCGTTTATTATTAAATTAGAATAAAATAAAAAAAGACCGCCTTTAACGGACAGTCTTTCAATTGAATAATATATAGTAAGATGGTTTTTCTTGAATTTAAAACGAGATGTTTTATTATTTATTTTACAGTGATTCCAAAAAAACTTTAGCTTCTAAAAGTGATAAATTAAGAATGTTTTCTACATCATTTAAAATCTGCTGTAAGGTTGTATTCTGTTCTGTTGCCAATTCGAGAATATCAAGTTTTTCTTCTAAAAGAGGCAGTAAACCCATTATTGCAGCACTTGATTGTAAATCGTGCGCTCTAAGTTTCACCATTTTAAAATCCTGATTTTGATAAGCCGTTATAAGTTGATCTAAATGTGATGGCACATTCTCAATAAATTGATTGGTCACTGTTTCTTCAAAAGCTTTATTACCGCCGCTTACAGATTGCATATAAGTAAGATCAATGTATTGAAAAACCAAATTAGAATCTGGAACTTTTGATTCTTCTGGTATTGCTTCTTTCAATCCAAAATTTGCAATTAGTTTAAAAAGTTCTTCCTCCTTTATCGGTTTCGAGATGTATTCGTTCATGCCTCGGCTTAAACATCTTTCTCTTTCGCCAGGTAATGCGTGTGCGGTCATGGCAATTATCGGAATATCCAGTTTTAATATTTCGCGAATTTGCTGGACAGCCGTATATCCATCCATTTGAGGCATTTGTAAATCCATCAGGACAAGATCGCAGTCTTTTTTTCTAAGGTATTCAACGGCTTCTAAACCGTTAGATGCCATATCAAAATCAATATTCCATTGCGAGAGTAAATGTTTCATTAAACTTTGATTTATTGCATTGTCATCAACAACTAGAACTCTCAAAGCTGTATTCGATATGTCTTTAAAGTGATCGATATTGGCAGCAGGAATTGTATTAAGTTGTTCTTTAGCAATTCCATACGGAATGTAAAAACTAAAAGTAGTTCCTTTTCCTTGTTCGCTGCTTACTTCGATATCGCCATCCTGCAATAAAATCAGCTTTTTTACAATCGATAATCCAAGTCCGGTGCCGCCGTAATTTCTGGTTGTAGAGTCTTCGCCCTGATTGAATCTTTCAAAAACTTCGTTTAGTTTATCTTTATCAATTCCAATTCCCGTATCTGTAATTTTGAAACCCAAAGCAACCTGATTTTCGTTTTGCTCTTTGTTACAAACTTCAATGCTTACCGTTCCCTGATGGGTAAATTTTATGGCGTTTCCGATGAGGTTTACTAATATTTGAGTTAATCGGGTAGCATCGCCAATCAAAGTATCTGGAATAGAACTGTCTACTTTGCTCGAAATAGTTAGTTTTTTTTCTTTTACCCGTTCCGAAAAAAGCGTTTCAACCGAATTTAATAATCCGTTGATACTGAATATTCCGGGTGTAATGCGCATCATTCCTGCTTCGATTTTAGATAAATCGAGTATATCGTTAATAATAGTCATTAGATTTTCGCCGGAACGCTGAATAGAAGTTACAAATTCTGCCGAAGTCTCGTCTAAAGGTCTTTTCTGTAATAAATTGGTAAACCCTAAAATACCGCTTAACGGAGTTCGTATTTCATGGCTCATATTGGCGAGAAAGTTTTCTTTGGTTTGTGCGGCAATCGATGCTTTTTTTTCCGCAATATCCAATTCCTTAATCAGAAAATGTTGTCTTCTAAATTGTCGCATGATATGATACCCTATCACGGCGCCGCTTACAACTAATAAAACCAATAACGAAATATCATACAGTTTTGCTCTTTGTCCCATTTCAAGGCTTAAATCGCTGAGTTCTACCATTCGCAATTGACGCTTGTGGTAAATTTTAGCCGTAATATCCGTAATTTCATTAGAGATGATTCTGGCATGCGGATTGGCGATTGAACTGTCGTCATCCATATTTCCTAAAGAATCATAACGATGCAGGAGTTTTCCTTTTGTCGCCATTTTGTCCTGCGCCAGAACACCAAGCCTTTGTATCAATTTTTCTTCTTCGGGATCTGCATTATCTACAGAAAGCGAATCGAGAAAATTTCTAATCTGTCTAATTTTTTGATCGATGCCTTCCAGATGCGTAGTATCATTGGTGGCAATTGAGGCTCTAATTCGGCTTTCAACTCCTAAAATATCACGGTCGATTTCTCTTAAATGGTTGCTCGAGCGCAATTCGTTTAAAAGTGTATTATTATTTCGTATGAGCTCTTTCGTATTTTTAGCTGAATTAATCTGTACAGCAATCAATAAAATACTGCACAAAATAAAACTGCTTATTATAAAATAGCTAAAACGTTTGTTGCCCATTACGGTAGACGTATTTATCATAAAATAAGTGTAAATGAAATTGTATTATCTTAATCAAATAAGACAGGATTGTAGTTTACGAAACAGGCATAAAAGAGGTTGTTTAAAAAACATTCATTCTGGTATTAAGCGCTTTTCGATAAGCATCGGCAACGGGAATGAATTTTTTGTTAATCATAATACCGCCATCCTGTAATGTATCAATTTTACCAATCGAAACAATGTAGGAACGATGTACTCTAATGAAATCATCTTTTGGCAGACGTTCTTCGGCAGTTTTCATTTTGCCGTGTATAGCAAACATTTTTTCTTTCGTATAAAACTTTACATAGTCGCCCATTGCTTCTGCGTAAAAAATATCATCCATTTTTAAGCGTCTTGTAATATTAGAATCTCTAACAAATAAAAACTCTTCTTTACTAAATTGAACATTCTCTTTTCGGCTTTCAATTATAGACTGTGCTTTACTTACTGCTTGTAAAAATCGGGCAGGAGTAACCGGTTTTAAAATGTAATCTGCGATATTCAGTTCAAATGCTTCCAGCGCATAATCTTTCTTAGAAGAAGTAAAAATGATGATAACATCTTTGCCTGATAGATTTTTCGTCAATTCAATTCCGGTCATCTCCGGCATTTCAATGTCCAGAAAGATTAAGTCTACATGATTTTCCTGTAAATGATGATACGCCTCAATGGCATTCGAATATTCATTTACAACAATAAGATTTGGAATTTGTTTTGCCAAATGAGACAAAGTGGTTCTTGCAATATCATTGTCATCAACGATTAACGCTTTCATGGTATTTGGTTTTTGGTTTAGACAAATATACTTATTCCTTGTTAGTTTATCTAAAGTAAGAACGGATCATCCAAGCCATTTCTTCGTGAATTTCTATCAATCCTGTAATAAAATCGCTTGAACCATAATCTTTGTAATCATTGGCAAAAGGGGTGATGTTACCGCGGATAAATTCGATAATGCTTTCATGGTCTTTTAATAGATCTTTCATAAAACCTAAACCGTCATTTGTTCTTTCGCTGTATTCTGTAAGATGCGTAAGTTCAAGGTAAGATTTTAAAGTTGCGGGTGCATAGTGGCCAATTTTACGCATACGTTCTGCAACGCTGTCTATGATTTCATCTAATTGTTTGTACTGATTTTCGAAGAAAATATGATTCGCATGAAAATTATCTCCTGTAACATTCCAATGCGCGTTTCTGGTTTTGGTGTAAAGTATAAATTCATCGGCCAATAGTTTAGCCAATTCGTTAGAAACAGCGTCTGTGTTTTTTTCTGTAATACCAATGGTTGCTTTCATAATCTAGAGTTTTAAGTTATAAGCAGTATTGCTTTGTTTTCTTATGTAAAGTTCATTAGAAAACTTCTCCAGAGTATTTAATTTTAGGTAAACAGGCAAAATGAGTCGTTGAAAAAGGGAATTACTCTTTTCAATTCATTTTTCTCGAATAAGAAGCTGCGGTTTATTGTTATTTAAAATCTATAATTTCAAATAACAGATCGTATTTATCGCCTAATTTTTTCTTTAACCGCTGCTTACTTTTTTTAATTGCGTCAATTGTTACTCCCAACAAATTCGACATTTCGTAGTTATTAAAATCCAATTTTTGGAGCATTATTATTTTAAGATTGGATTCTTTTAATTCTGGAAAGTTTTCCATTAAAGCAACATAAAAATCACCATGCTGTTTTATGAATTCTCTTTTAAAAGTACTCCAATTTTCATCTGTCATAAGATGAGAGTTTAGTATTTCCTGAAGTTTTCCTTTTTCTTCTTCTGAATTTTTTGAAGCAGAATTTTTAACTTCTTCAAGTTCAGTTTCTAAAACAGATATTTGTTTGTTTTTGTTTTTAAGATATTCGACATAAGTATCTATATTCGAACTTGCATCGTTAAGTTTCTTTTCAAAAAACAACCTGTCATTTTCGATTTTTATTCTTTTTGCATTTAATCTTTTGTTTAAAGCACTATATGCAATTACACTTGACAGAATAGTCAAGACTAAAATCAGAATATAGATTTTTTTTGCCTTTTCTCCCTGTTCTAATTGTAACCGAATTTTTTCTGTTTCAGTTTCATATTTTTGTTTCTGAACAATCCAATTAGATCTTCGCAGTACGGTATTGCCATTTGTTTGAAGTAAAAACTCTTCAATTTGCTTCAGCTGACGTCTCAACAGCAATTCTTTTTCAGGGTCTCTGCCGTTTAGAATAATAAGTTTTAAATCAATAACTTCTTTTAAAGAACTTCTGTAATAGGATTTTGAGCTTGCAATTTTCTCCGCTCTGGTTAAAATTTTTTCGACTTCAGCTGTATTATGGTCTGATTTTAAAAGAATTTGAGCCAATAATATAGAAGCATACATCTCATTTTTATCAATTTTAAACTTTTGAGAGTACAAAATATCTTGTTTTAACAAATGTACCGCCTCTTTTAAATTTCCTTTTTTTTCATAAACGAGAGCTTTATCGCCTAAGATTTTTGCATACCTGATACTGTCGCCTATTTGTAATGCAACTTCTTCAGATTTATTTAAATAGCGCATAGCATTTGATAAATCTTTATTTCTAAGATAACAGTTTCCAATTGCATTCAAAACGCCGGCATAGTCAGAAGAAGGCTTTTCCATATACTGCAGGGATTTTTTATAAAAGCTTACAGCAGAGTTATCTTCTACAGTAAACATTATCCAGCCAAAAAATTTAAAAGTTTCTTGTGGTAAAATCATTTCAGAGGGATCAATCTGATTACTTTCTTGCATTGTTTTAAGTACAATTGGAATAAGCTGATCAATCTGGCAGTAGAAATATAAGTATTTTGAATAATTCAACTGAGTCCAAATAATAAGACTTGGATCATTTAGCTTTTGGGCTTCCTGAATTGATTTTAAATAATACTGCTCGCTTCTGCTGTTTATTTTGTCAAAAAATGCCGAAAAGCCATTTGCAAGAAGGGCATTGTATAAGATATGTGATTTTTTATTGGAAGACTGTTTTAAAAAAGACAAACGTTTTTTGAGTTCAGCAGTATCTTTTTTAGCATTATTTTCTTGAATAATTATAGATTCAATATCCTTAATTGACTCTGTAGAAGGCGATGATAGTTTTTGGGCGTGTAATTGTGTAAAAAAAACAAAGGCAGATAACACAAAAAAGAATGTAATTTTTTTTGTACAGAAAATCATTTTGGAATTTGGGCTTATTGAGGCTGCTAAACTATAAAAAATAAATATTTTTCTAAATAAAAATTAGCACATTATTCAACTTACGTTGGAACTAATAACTTGAAAATCTTAAATATAAAATTTTTCTTATAGACTCAGAAAATCATTTAGGGATAATAGGAAATTATAAAAAAATGCTTCGTACAATCACTTGTTATCCTTTGAGAGAATTTTCTATCTAATTCTCACAAAGAAGAATTGCTGTAAAGAATTTGTAATTGAAACTCTATTTTTTTGCTTTTTGACCACTTAATAAGCACTGAATAAAAAGTCTTTTCTTTAAGCATTTGTAAATTAAATAATTGTGCTTTTACAAGTATTAATTTGTCTCCATTTTGTCCCTTATGATTATTTAATAAATTGCTTTTTTTAAAATAATTTCGGGCGTTTATTATAAGATCCGAAAAGTATCTTTTTTACCCAAATTATTAATTTTTTAAATGATATCTATGAAAACAAAATTACTTTTAATGTTATGCCTTTTTTGTGCATCTATTTCAAATTATGCCCAAAGTTCTGCTTCGCAGTCCGGAATTGCAGTACAGGGAATTGCCAGAGATGCTAACAATACGGCTATAGCTAATCAGGATATTTCTTTAACTTACACTCTTTATTATGTAGAAGCTTCTAGAGAAGAGGTTGTCTATACCACTACTAAAGTTTTAAGAACAGATGCATTTGGTGTCTTTTCAGATGTAATAGATCCAACATCGGTAAACAACAGTTTATTTGCAAATAATAGTGTTTATCTAAAAATAGATAAAGGCTCAGATAATATTTCTAATGAAAAACTGCACCATGTGCCGTATGCTATTGCTGCCAACAATGGTGTTCCAACGGGTTCAATTATGCCTTTTATTGGGACTGCAGCTCCAGTAGGCTGGGTGCTTTGCGACGGAGCTGTCCTTCCTTCAACAGCTAAGGCTTTAATTGCAATGGTAGGAAATAATGCACCTGATTTACGAGGGATGTTTTTGAGAGGTGCGGGACAAAATTCTAATACTGCTAATGCTGCAGAAATAGCACCTAATACTTTAAATGGAACTCAAATGTCAACCAATAAAAACCATACCCACACAGGAACTACAGCAGCAAATGGTGAACATAGTCATGCAGAGGCTGCTCCTTTTTTTTATGATCCGAATAATGCAGATGGAGGTTTTAGTGGAGGAGGTAATCAGATAGGGAAAAGAACTGTACAAACCGGTTTAAGCGGTAATCATAGCCATACCTTTACAACTGATGCTGCCGGTGCAACAGAATCACGCCCAATAAACTATGGTGTAAACTATATCATCAAATTATAAAGCTGTAATTATGAAGAAAATAATTGCAGTTCTCGGAATGTTTGTTCTGGGAACGGGACTCTATGCTCAAAACAACACTGGAGCTAAAATAGTACCCGTTTCGCAGGCAATTAAAAAAGATGGTATCAACATACAGGTTGGACTTCCTTTTTTAGGGCAGAATAAAGAAAAAAGTTCAAGAGTTACAACGCCGCTGGATGTACGTTTTCCATGGAGTATTTTGTATCTATTTAAGACATTTGCAGAAGAATCTTTTAGTGTTTCAAAAGGTTTTTATGGTGATAAAGTTTTGATCTCTTGGAATTTAAGAGCCAATCAAAATCTAGTTAAAAACATCAAAATTTATAGAAGGGTTTATACTGAAGCGGGAAATCTTCCTTATAATTTAGTGGTAGGTCTTCCTTCTACCGAAACGGTGTATGAAGATAAATATGTAGAAGGAGGTGTTTTGTATGAATACAAAGTAGAAGCGCAAGGGGTTAGTGATATTCCTGAACTTTACAGCACCTACATTACAGGAATTGGATATAGAAATCCTACAGCAGTTGTAACAGGTAATATTAGTTATAAAGGCGGAAACCCTGTTAAAGATGTGGTAGTGACCGCAACTCCAAATGGCAGCGGTGCTGTTAAAGGAAGCGGCTTGAATGTTCCTGCATCTGGTTTTGTAGACCTAAGCGGATTGAGTACATTAATTTCAAATGCAGCAACTTTTGAGGCTTGGGTAAAACCCAATGGAGCTTATGCTAATGATTCTGAAGCAGCTATTCGATTGTTTAATATTTCAAGTTCGACAAGTGCTGACAATCTAAATGTTACTGTAAAATTAAATCCAGCAGCTAAATCATTAGATGTTAATATTGGCGCAAGTAAATATACATTGAATAATTATTTTCCATCAGGTAATTTAAACTCAAGAGGAAATGATCTGCTTGTACCTGTTTCGGAATTTAATAAATCATTTGTTCATTTTTCTGTTGTGATCAATGATAATAAGGTTCCGTTGTTATACATTAACGGAAGACAGATTACACAAGCTTACGTAACAGAAGCTGACAGCAAATTGAAAGGTGTTGATGTTTCTTATACTGCTCCTTATTTTAGTGCAGTAATTCCAACTGGAACCGTAAAACTTTCTGGCGTTACCTGGGATAATGCTAAAGTGGGCGGGGGAAAATCAAGTTATATTGACGAAATCAGAATTTGGAAAGCAGCATTAGAATCTTCTGTAATCAGAACAGATTATTCAAGATTCATAAGCGGAAACGATTCCAGACTGGTAACTTACCTTAGAGCCAATGAAAAAGCAGGAAGTTTTGCTTATGATTTGTCTAGAAGCGGTTTTACTTATAATGAAAATCACGGTAAACTTTGGGATGCCAATACACCAGTGGGCAAAAAAGTTTTATGGGCCGCAGAAGCTGATAATTACCCAACAACCTCTCAATTAGGTGTTTTAGGAGTAACAGACAGCAAAGGAAATTATCAAATCAGTGCGATTCAGTATTCTGGCACAGGAGAATCTTATAACATTACTCCTATGTACGGCCAGCATAAATTTGAGCCTAACCAGCAATTGGTTTACTTAGGACTAGGTTCAGAAGTGGTTAATAAAATTGATTTTATAGATCAGTCTTCGTTCAGCTTCAAAGGTGTCGTTGCTTATGATACAAGAGGAATTTTTGAATCTTATGCGCAGATAGATGGTAAAGAAACTGGAAATAAAGGTGATGCATGGATTGAAGGAGGGGCTAATATTCTTGATGAAGGTTATAATTACTACGAAATTAATGGTGAAAAATTTCCTAAAGGGAAATACTGGAAAAATGATGGAGAAAACAAAGACATACCTGGTGATGATTATTTAGAACGTTATGCTTCAATTTATACAACTGGAGCAAATGTATATATTGACGGGAATATTGTACTGGATGCTAATAATATTCCAGTTGTTACAGACGATAATGGTTATTTTGATGTAAGTGTTCCAATTGGTAAACATTATATTACAATCAAAAAAGACGGGCATCAATTTGTTTACAATGGCCGTTTTCCCGCTGCTGCAACTGAATTTAAAGAATTTTTTGAAGATTCTAATGAGCCGGTTTATTTTGTAGACAACACTAAAGTTACCGTAGTTGGTAAAGTTGTGGGAGGTCCTGTAGAAGCTGAAAAGCCTATTGGTTTTGGAGGTCAAGGTGTAGTTACCAAAACGATAATAGACTCTGGAATTACTAAAAATCTGGAAGTCAGCGCTAAAAACAATATAGGTAAAGCTCATTTTACATTAGGATATGCACCAGTAGGAGCCAATGTTACCAAGTATACAAAGTATAGTTATACTACTAATGAAAAGTCAGGAGAATACAGAATTACGGTAATGCCTTTAAAATATAATCTGGAAGCAAATGATTTGGTCATTAACACCAATTCAGGTATTTCATTATTAAAAGCAGGAACTACAGAGGTATTTGATTTTGCTGAAATTCCGGTTACTAAAACACCTGAATTTAAGTATAAAGAAAATAATGTAGATAAAACATTAACCGGAACTCCGTATCATTACGAGAAAAGTTTTACTTACAGATCGACTCCGGTATTGCAGGTTATCGAACAGACATCTGATAAAACTATCGATGTAGCAGGAACAAAAGTTTCTACAGAAAACTTTGGAAAACCAATTTATACGCAGTTCATGGCGTACAAAATTGTAATGAATCGTTTTGAGCGTTACACCAATAATGATTTTGGAACAGCGGTAGAAGTAAAAGTTCCCGTAACGGATGGTGAATTGGTAAAAACAAATAATCTAGCTTTGCCAGACTCAGAAACGATTACGGCAGACGGAAGTACTTTAACGTATGCCTTTAAAGGAGGTATTCCGTCAATTACGCCGCCGTTTGAAATAAAAAGTACTTTAAAATACCGATTAAACGAAGTAGATTATCCGGTTGAGAATTTCAATGATACCGGAATTATTTTAGGTGGAAAAGCTGATGGAAGCCAGACTTTTGTAACAGCAGCACCAGATGTTCCTGCGATTATTTTAAGAGATCCGCCGGGGTCTAATAGTTTTGCTTCGATTGAATCTGGTGAAAGTATTTCATTTACATCTGAAGCTTCTTTTGCACATCAGGAAGGAGCAGAAGAAGAACTTACCATTGCAGGCGGAATGTATTTTGAGCTTCAGGGAGGTTTGGTTCCTACGCCAAAAGTAACAATAGAGCAGCAAAATTCAGCAGTTACAGGTATGTCTCTTTCCAACACTTCTCAAGATGGTAAGACAGTAACAAGCACCTACACTTTTAGTAAAGCAATTTCTACCAGTGATGCCTCAGATTATGTTGGATCAGACGGGGATTTGTATATAGGAAACTCAAAAAACATATTTTATGGTTCGTATGATAACATTGAAACATCGAAAACAATACCTAAAAAATTTGTAAATGGTCAAGCTGTACCTTTAGATACAAATGAATATATAAATTTAGGAACTGCAATTGCTCCGGTTTATATAAGCAAGCAAAAGGCACTTAGTTTTGTCGATAAACCAACTGAAACATTCTTTATTTATTCGCAAAAACATATTTTATCTACTTTGATTCCGGAGTATGAATTGTTTATTACAACAAATTTGAATGGACCAGATCCGAACTCTGCTGCAAACATCCAGAAGAGAGAAGAATATCAAGAAAAGATTAGACTGTGGCGAAAAGTAGTTTTAGATAACGAAAAAGTAAAATACGCCGCTAAAAATGATCGTGCGGCTTATAAAACAGGTTTATCAGGTGTAATTACAAACTTTAACAATCAAGTTAAAGGAGCTTTTGATGGTACCAGTGATCCTGCTGCTAAAGCAAGATTGACCAATCAGCTTACTCAGTCTAATGAGATTAAAAACATGCTTGGATCTGAGTTTGAGAAAAACGTTTCTTTTGATGCAGGTTTAGGATCGTATTCCCGCAGTGTAGAGACAAGTGTGGTATCTGCTGCAACTACTTCATATAACTTGGTAATTGACCAGTCAGTTGCTGCAATAATAGGTTTTGAAGTGAACAAAGTGGGGATGGAAGCTAATACAAAAGCATTTTTTCAACAAGATATAAATTCATCATTATCTACAGAAAAAGCAACGACAACAAACATAAGTTATACCTTTAAAGACAATGACAAAGCGAACTTTTTAAGCGTAGATGTGGTAAACTCTTTTGATGGTAACGGACCTGTTTTCATCACGCAGGGAGGAAGAACTTCTTGTCCTTATGAAGATGCAGAGCAAACACATTTTTACAATAAAAGCCTCTACAGCGATTCAGCAGCTGCAATTATTGAACTGCCAGAAGATAAACGTGAAAAGTTAAGTTTTGCTACTCAAAAAGTAGAAGTTCCGGTAATGACCGTAACAGATAACGATGTTTCTAATGTCGTTGAAACTAAAAAGGCTGAGTTTGAATTAAAACTTGAAAACAACAGTGTATCAGGTTCTGATGCTGATTTCTTATTAGTGGTAGACAATACTACTAATCCAAATAATGCCTTAATTAACATTGAGCCAAATGGTACAATTGTTCATGTACCTTACGGAAGAGAAGTTATCTATAAACTGACTTTAGGAAAATCTATCTCCGATATTTATGACTACAAGGACATAAAAATCAGACTTCAGTCATTATGTGACGGAGAAGATGTAAGCTCTGAAGTATTTATTTCGGCCAGTTTCGTTCCTTCATGTTCAAGCGTAACAGTAAGCGCACCATTGAACAACTGGGTGTACAATAGAGAAAAAGCTTTTAATACAGATGGATCAACTAAACCGTTAGCAATAAACTTAACGGGATATAACACCAAGTTTAAAAGTTTCAAGAAAATTGATTTGGAGTATAAATTAGCAACAAGCCCAAACTGGATTCGTCTGCAAACATATTACGGAACTCCGGAATTTTATAACGAGGCAGTAAGTAACAATGAAACTCAGATTTCATCTATTGGAGCAGCTACAAGTCTGACTTACAATTTTGATATTGCAGCTCTAAAATTAGCTGATGGCAAATACCAAATTAGAGCCAGAAGTACCTGTACAAATGATACAGAATTCATATCTGAAGTTATTTCAGGATCGGTAGATTTAAGTGCGCCTCAGTTATTTGGAACCCCGCTGCCAACAAACGGTATTTTAAGTGCAGGCGATGATTTAAAAGTAAGTTTTAACGAAAACATTTTCTTTAATTCAGCAGTAAGCACAATCGAAATAAAAGGACAAACGAATCAGTTAAAAATTGATCATAATGTAAGTTTGCATTTCGAAGGAAATAACAATACGGCAGTAATCAATAGTCCTCAAATCAGCTCAGGAAATTTAAGTCTTGAATTCTGGTTGAATAATGAGACCAAAGCTTCAAGTGCTTCTATTATTTCACAGGACGGCGGTTTAAATATCGGTTTAAACAACGGAAATATTTCTTTTACATTAGGAGATGTTACCGTACAAGGAGGATTAAAAAACGACAATCTATTCCATCACTATGCTTTTACGTATAACAGCAGCAACGGTGATTATAGAATTTTTGAAGATGATGCCGAAATTGGTTCTAAAAGCGGTAAAGCCAATGTACAACTTGCCAACAACAATGCTTTGGTAGTTGGAGGAAACACATTTGCCGGAAACGTACACGATCTTCGTTTATGGAATAAAACAGTAAGCAGAGAAGATTCTTATGCTAAAATGTATGCTAAAATAATGGGCAACGAAGCTAATCTTGCTGGTTACTGGCCAATGAATGAAGGTAGAGATGCTTTAGCCAAAGATTTAGTGAGATTTAAACATGCAACAGTAAATAATACCTCATGGGATATTAAACCAAAAGGAACTTCGTATGACTTTACTAACGGACAGTATCTGGTTATGGACAATGTGAATTTTGTTCAGGTAACTAAAGAAATGGACGCTACGATGGAGTTTTGGATTAAAACAGGAACGCCTCAGGAAGCTACTATATTCTCAAACGGAAAAGGTGACGGTTCAGATGTTGTTCAAAGCAATGGATTATCTAATAAATGGTCTGTTGATATGAATAATTCAGGTAATCTTTTATTGAAAAGCGAAGGCCAGTCTTATGCTTTAACAACAAAAGGACTTTCTGACGATGCATGGCACCATGTAACTTTATTGTTTAATAGAACAGGATCTTTAAGAACGTATGTCGATACGAAATTAGTGTCTTCAAATGTAATGACAGCCATTGGAGGTTTCTCTGGAAATAAAATTTGGCTTGGAGCAAGAGGAGCAAGAGACCTTTCAGGCAGAGAAACGGTTGACCGCACTTTTACAGGTAAAATAGACGAATTCCGTTTGTGGAATACACTTCGTAACGTAGAACAAATAACCAGAGACAGTTATAATGAAGTCGATGTAGAAAGCATTGGTTTATTATTATACTCACGAATGAATGTTCCGGATCCGGTTACAGCAAACGGACCAAGATATTACCATGCCGATGCAAATCAGACTGTCGTAGTAAACAACGCCGTTTTAAGCAGCGGAAATGTGAAGTATTCAAATGATGCTCCGGCGATAAAACCAGAACGCCAGCTGGTTAAATTTGTAACCACAAACGTTATTAAAGACGGCGAGATGATTATTGCACCGGTTATTACGGATTGGGCATCACTAGAGGGACAAATCTTGGATATTACCGTGCACAGAATGTTTGACAGTGCCAATAACATGCAGGAATCTCCGGTTACCTGGACCGCATATGTGAATCGTAATGAAGTAAGCTGGTTTGCTGAAGGATATAATGAAATTGTAGACCTTACAAAGAACAGCGGCGAAAGCAAAACTTTTGAAATTACATTGGTAAACAAAGGAGGAAAACAACAGCCTTATGCCATCAATAATGTACCAGGCTGGTTAAGTTTAAGTAAAACAAGCGGATCAATTGATCCTAACAACAAAACCACTATTAAAGCAGTAGTTGATGAAAACGTAGCTGTTGGAGAATATCTGGAAAATTTATATTTACAGACTGATTTTGGATACGACCAAAAATTACAAGTAAAATTAAGAGTACTGGCTCCAGAACCAAATTGGAATGTTGACCCAACTCGTTTTGATTACAGTATGAACATCATTGGAAAAATAAAAGTCGACGGCGTGCTGTCTGCAGATTCTTATGATAAAATTGCTGCTTTTTATAATGATGAAGCAAGAGGATCTGCAAAACTGGTTTACAACGAAGCCTATAAAGAATATTTTGCCTTTTTAACAGTTTACAGTAATGCAAATTCGGGTGAAAACCTGAAATTTAAAATCTGGGACGCCTCTCAGGGTAAAATTTTAGAAGCTTCTGTTGAGTCTAATCCATCTATTACTTTTATGAATAATGAAGTATTAGGAACTTTAAGCAGACCTTATGTTTTTGTAAATTCAGGTTTAGTAGAACAGGAAATTAAACTAAACAAAGGATGGTCATGGATTTCTTTAAATACCAATGATGCTGCTTTTTCAGATTTAAATGCATTGACGAAGAATTTAAAATTAGAAACCTCTAACCGCATTTTAAGCCATTCTCCTGCATTGCTGGATACCTATTTTAAAGATAATTCAAATCCTGCAAACAGCGGATGGTCTGGTACAATAAGTGCAAACGGAGGACTTTCTTCTTCAAAAATGTATAAAATAAATGTAACAGAAGAGCAGACCTTAAAAATTAAAGGAAAAAGTGTAGATATTGCAGCGTGGAATTTTCCAATTAAAGAAAACTGGAACTGGCTTGCTTATCCTTTAGCATCTAACCAAACTATAAGTGAAGCTTTGGCTTATTTTGATGCGATGGACGGAGATGTTATTAAATCTCAAAATCTGTTTGCGATCTACGATCCTATTATTGGATGGAACGGAACTTTAAAATACTTAGAAGCAGGAAAAGGATACATGATTAAATCAAGTAAAGAACAAACTTTTAAGTATCCTGATAATTTAGAGAAAAGCAAAACAGGAAAATCAGTTTCAAATAATGAACAGGAAGAAATTGCATCAGAGTTCAAACAATATTCACAAAACATGAATGCAGTTGTTTTACTTCCAAAAGGATTTGATGAATTGTTTGTATATGATTCAAAAGGTGTTTTAAAAGGCATATCAAGAAACCAGATGATAAACGGAAAAGAATTGAGTTTCATTACCATTTTTGGTGAAGATACAGAAGAACTTTCATTTACACTGGGAGATGGATTTGCGAAAAAAGGAACTTCTAAATCATTCACTTTTAAAGGAAATGCAGTACTGGGAACCATTACGAATCCAGTTATTTTAGAAGAAGTTTCTAAAAGCGAAAACAGTGTTTATCCAAACCCTTTTGCAGCAATTTTGAACATAGAACTTAATGCAGCTAAAAAGCAGGAAGTAAACATTCAGCTATATTCAGTAAACGGTCAATTGGTATTCAGCCAAAAAACGGTTCTTGAAAGCGGCAGAAATGTAGTTTCGATTTCTCCAAATATAGCGCAAGGTGTTTATATAGTTGAAGTTAGAGTAGATGGAAAGCTGGTAAGAACTAAAGCTGTAAAAAATTAAATAATCAATAATTGAGCTCCTAAAACAGGTTTTTAAAGTTTGTTTTAGGAGTTTATAATCAATTAAAAATGAGAAATTATATCCATATAACAATGTTGCTTTTCATAATAAGCAGTACTGTATTTGGCCAATCGCCTGACTGGTCAGTAAATGAAAATAAATTTCAATACACAATGTCATTTGAAGGCTTCATCAATGTCGATGGAAAAAGCTTAACAAGCAGCAGCGATAAAGTAGCGGCTTTTGTTAACGGAGAATGCCGCGGAATTGCCAGCCCGATTTATGTACAAACTGAAAAAAAGTACGTAGTTTATTTAACCGTTTTTTCTAATACAGACAATGAGACAGTAAATTTCAAGATCTACGATGCGGCAAACAATTCTGTTAAAAATGTAGAAAAAACAAAAGTATTTGAAAACAACAAACACTATGGCGATTTGTTCCAGTCGTATAGTTTTGCAAGCCCAGCACTAAAAAGTGAAGCTGAAATTACAGATCTTAGTTTTAAGGATTTAAAAACATCTAAAACTATTCAGGGTTCGCAAATAACACTTTATGTAAGCAAAGGAACAAATGTTTCGGCATTAAATACCTTATTTGAATTAAGTCCGGGAGCAAAATTATTTATAGAAACAACCAATAAAATTTCAGGATCAAATACTGTAGATTTTACAAATCCGGTGCAGTTTCAAGTACTTTCAGAAGATCAGTCAGTTGTGAAACAATGGACGGTAACGGTTAAATTAGGAAATGCCGTATTTTATAAAAAAGATGCTGTATGTTATGCCGGAGGCGTTATTAAGGTTTTATATGATGAAAATGATGCTAAAGCTGATTTAACAAAAGACGGAGTTAAAATAAGTACTCAAAACATTCAAAACGGCCAGACGGTTTTTAATAATCTCGAAGCTGGAAAATATAGTGTGAGTGTAGGCAGCGCTACTAAAGAAATAGTAATAAATCAAAAACAATAATAATGAAAATGAAGCAATATTATATTTTAGCAGTAGTGATGTTTCTGTTTTTGAGTTGTTCAGAACGTGAAGAAACCACAATTTATTCTAAAAGCATTTCATTTGTACATGCCGATGGTTCTATAATATCCGAAAATGAGTGCATTAGTCCCAATGTAAAATATGGAATAAAGATTGAAACTAATTTTGTTGATGTAAACAGACCTTTTAGAGTAGATTATTCTGTAAACGGTGTTGCATATACCATGACTTTTACAACTGTAAACTCTCAGGTTAATCCGGTTACTTTAGTTAATGGCGATAATGCGGCACAAATTATAGGCAGCAATTATAAAGCAGTTCTTAAGTATGTTGATCAAGGAGATTTTGAATTGGTCGAATAACTAAGTTTTAAAAATAAACTAAAGCCTGATAAAATATTTTGTCAGGCTTTTTTTATGTCTAAAATTACATTTGATTAAATATTTTTAGATTAAATGCAAGGTCTTTAGGTGCTGCATTTCCTCATTCTTTAACTTAACACACAGTTTATGTTTAAATAAACTTCTGATTGTATCCTTGTGAGTTAAAATACAAACAATGATTAGGGTAGTACTATTTTTTTACTTTTTTACAGTATATTCATTTGGCCAGCAGATAAAATTTGAAAACTTTACAACCAATCAGGGATTATCAAATAATTCAGTTCTGGATATAGAAAGCGATAAAGACGGCGGTCTCTGGATTGCCACCTGGGATGGGCTTAACTATTATGACGGTTACAACTTTAAAATTTTTAAAAATAATTTTAATGACAGCAAAACCATTTCCAGCAACTATATTACAAAATTAAAAAAAGATACCGAAGGACAAATCTGGCTTATTACAAAAGAAGGTCATGTAAACCAATATCTTGGAAATGGAGAATTTAAAGAATTTAAATTTAAAGGCATTCCAAAAAATATCCATTTGTCTCAAAAAGGAAATGTGGTAATAGAAACCAACACAACATATTTTGAATTTAAGAATAAATCTTTTGCCGAAATACCTCATAATACTATAAGTACTGTAGATTTTAAAAACTTAAAAAACATTTTACTTAGAAAATATCCTACACTAATTATTAATGATATTTTAAAAGATAAAGCAGGAAATATCTGGTTTGCTACTCGTGCCGATGGATTGTACATAATTACAAACGAGTCTAATGAAAACAATATAAAACACTTTACCCCTGATTTATATGCGCCTTATTCTTTTAAAAATAATGAAATAGAAACACTTCACGAAGATGATTTTGGGAATATTTGGCTGGGCCAAAAGGACGGCGGTCTAAGTATGGCATATACCGGTTCTGAAAGAATAAATTCGGTTATGCCGCATCCTTTAAAAGAACCAAATCTGCCAAACGAAACCATTAGAGCGGTTACCAAAGACAGCAGAGGGAAAATCTGGTTAGGTTATTATACAAAAGGAATTTATTCTTATAATGACAAAAGCCGTCTTTTTGAAAAGTTCAAAATAGAAAAAGCCGCTTCAAATACAGATTGGGAACGAATAAGAACTTTATTTACTTCGAGCGACGGAACAATTTGGGCAGGAACTTACAAAGGAATTTTACGTATTTCAGATAACAAATGTAACAGTTATGAAAATGGCCGTATTGCAGGAATGCCGGTTAACAGGTGTTATTCGATTTATGAAGATCAAAATAAACAGCTTTGGATGGGATGCTGGGGTGGTTTAATCAAATTTAATTTAACAACCGGAAGTTTTGAAAAATTTAAAGGACAGGAATTATTAAATAAATACAACATTCGATGCGTCAGGAAAAACCATCAGAATCTTATACTGGCTACAGAAAGTGACGGAGTAATTGTTTTTAACTTAACAACAGGTACTTTAAAAAATATTACGACTGATGACGGAATTCTGGGCAACAGTATTTATTCGGTTTTTGTAGACAATCAATCCGATAATTATTGGATTGCTTCTTTGGGTGGTGTAACAGTTTACAATAAAAAGAAAGGCGTAATAAAAAACATTACCGAATCTGAAGGACTTCCAAGCCACATGGTTTACGGACTTATAGATAATGGCAGTAAAATCTGGATCAGCACCACAAAAGGAATTGCTTCGATTGATAAAAAAAATTATGCTATTACGCCTTATAATCCGGATCACGGATGGCAGGCACCAGAATTTTCTGAAGGGGCTTATTATCAGGATTCTAAAGGAAGTTTGTTTTTTGGAGGTGTAGGCGGACTTAATTATTTCAATCCAAGTACAATTCAGTGCGCAGGTTCAAAAGCAAAAGTGAAATTGAAAATTGATGGTAACGAAAATAACCGGACAGAAATCAAAAAGAGTTTTACCAATAATGAATTGGAAATTGAAGTAATTCCCATCTTATTTCCTAAAAACAAAAAAAACAATATTTATTATAAACTCGAAGGTCAGGATGAGAACTGGATTCTTCTGCCTCCAAATAATAAAATAGAGTATAGCGATTTATCATCTGGCGATTATAATTTCGTCATTAAACAAGGCAGATACGGAATACCTGAACCTGCATTTTTTACCCTTCATATTGGTAAAGCATTTTACGAATCTATATTGTTTTATATTCTGCTATCTGGTTGTATACTGCTTATTTGCATATCGGTAATATATGTAAAAAATAAAACAGCTCTCACGCAGCAAAAATATCTCGAGGAACTTGTAACGTCGCGTACAGCGGTTATCGAAAATCAGAAAAAAAATCTGGAAGATATTAATGAAGAACTCGATCAAAAAAACAAAAAGATAGAAGAACAAAAAGAAAAACTTTTAATTCTGCACAGTGATTTAAAAAATGAAAACTTTGAAATTGAAAAGTTTAAAACCTTTATGCTGGCCGAATTTCAAAAACCAATATCGGAAATAATAAAAGTTTCGGGTTCTTTTAAAAAAGAGACAGAAACACACCGCAGTTTAGTCGTACAAACCAATAAATTGGTAAATCTTATTTCTGAATGGAATTATCTCGAACACGTAAAAGACCTTGGGACAATTAAAAAAACAACAGTCAGTTTATTTCCTGTTCTTAAAAATAATGTCGAAAAACTAAAAAAGAACCTTCAGCTGAATGAAGTAAATTTTAATTGCGAAATTGACAGTACAAACTGTTTTGCCATTATAGATGTGCTGCGTTTAAAACTCTCAATGCAGTATTTGTTTAATGATATTGCCAAATATTCGGACAGAGACAGCACTCTGGATATTAGTATTTCGTATGGAATTAATTGTATAGAAATCAAAGCGGTATCAGATAGTGTGATATTGAAGAACAACTGGCAGAATATTTCGCATTACAGCCCTTATTTTAGGGCTTTACAGGTTTTGCTTCAGGATTTGGAAGGAGAAGTTATTCCTTCATCCGAAGAACAATTTCAGACCACACTGCGAATTCCTATAGAAATTGTAGATTCAGATATAAATTTGAAAGAAACCATTTCATGGAAAAACTTTAATTATCAGGATCAGTTTTCTTCAGATAAAAAATGCCTTTTGGTTTTTGGAGACCAATACAACAGCGCAGCGGCAAATCAGGTACTCGAAAGCGAAAATTATAACCTGATTTTTGAAAGTTCAGTTTCTAACCTAAATGCGATAATGAAACAAATCGATATTTCTGCATTAGTTTTTTATCAGGCCGTATTTTCGAGGGAACTAATTACTTTTTTACAAACAAATAAAGACAATACCGATATTAAGATTCCAATGGTTTATATCTCAGAAGATATTAATTATGAATTAGACGAACAATTGTTAGAGATAGGTATCGACACGCATATTAAATTACCTGCCAGTACATCATTTATCAGAAAAAAAATAGACAGTTTAATTAATCAAAATAAAGAACCTTTAAGAGAACATAAAATACAGCAGAAAATATTTGAAATCCTGACAGAAGACAGCGAACATATTACTCCAAATGAAAAACTTTTAAAAAGAGCTTTGGAAATAATTAAGGAAGAATTACAAAACCCATCGTTTA
The DNA here is from genome assembly GCF_024171645.1 of Flavobacterium sp. HSC-32F16. Taxonomy (GTDB): domain Bacteria; phylum Bacteroidota; class Bacteroidia; order Flavobacteriales; family Flavobacteriaceae; genus Flavobacterium. Next base: position 95,361 of record NZ_JALKAC010000013.1, read on the forward strand.
ATGTAGAAATGCTGGTTGAGCAATTGGGAATATCGAGAGTAAAATGTTATCGTTTATTTAAAGAAACTTTAAACCAGTCACCATCAGATATATTAATGTCGCTTCGATTACAAAAAGCCGAAGTTTTATTAAAAACCAAAAGATTAAACATTTCCGAAATAAGTTTTGAATGCGGTTATAACGATCCCAAATATTTTGGACGCTCATTTAAGAAGTATTTTGGCAAAAGTCCGAAAGAATATAAAGAATATTCGACTTAGGCATTGTTAGCCGTGGATTTACAGAAAGTTAGGCTAAGGTTAATGAACAAAAATCACCCTTTTTTGTCGTTAATTCTATCCTAAATTGAAAAAATAGTCCTCTTTTGATAAACAAAAATCCTCCTGTTAGCAGGTTCCTTAAAATACTTTTGAGAAAACTAAAAAAGTATTTTAAATGAAAAAAATTTACGCATTGTTAATTCTTGCCTTAGGATGTATGTCATATTCCTATGCGCAGGTATCAGTATCAGGAGTTGTAGTTTCTGATTTTGAAAAAGTACCCGTACCAGGAGTCTCTGTGTATATAAAAGGAGAGCCAAAAGGAGCTGTAACAACAGATTTTGACGGTAACTTTAAAATTAAAACACAAATAAACGACGGTGTTTTGGTTTTTTCTTATGTTGGATTTAAAACAAAAGAAGTTTCTTTTTCAGGTACTCAAAAACTAACAGTTTCTTTAGCAGAAGAAGTTAGTACTTTAAATGAAGTAGTAGTTGTAGGTTACGGTACTCAAAAGAAATCAGATGTAACTGGAGCTATTAGTTCTGTAAAAAGCGAAAGTTTTAATAAAGGAGTTGTTGCTAATGCCGGACAATTAATTCAAGGTAAAGTAGCCGGAGTAAATGTAACGGCAGCAAGTGGTGAGCCAGGTGCAAATCAGGATATCATTATTCGTGGAGTTGGAAGTTTACGTTCTGGAACAACACCTCTTTATGTAGTTGACGGATTTGTTCTTGACAATTCTGGTAATGGTGTTGCTACAAACCCTTTAAACTTTATCAATCCACAGGATATTGAGAGCATTGATGTTCTTAAAGATGCATCTGCGGCGGCTATTTACGGTTCCAGAGCGGCAAATGGAGTAGTGGTAATTACAACTAAAAAAGGTTCAAAAGGTCAGACAAAAATAAACCTTTCTATGACTACTGGATTTTCTTCATTAGCTAATAAAGTGAATGTATTTAGTGCCGATGAATTTAGAAAACAAGTTGCTGCTGTAAACGGAACTCTTCAGGACGGCGGCGCAAATACAGACTGGCAGGATGAATTAACAAGAACAGGAGTTTCTCAAAACGTTAATTTATCGATGAGCGGCGGAACTGATAAATCAAATTATGCTGCCTCTGTAGGTATGGATAATCAGGAAGGTGTTTTACAAAATAGTGATTTAAAACGCTATTCAGGACGTTTGAATTTAAACCAAAAAGCATTAAACGATAAGTTTAATATTGGATTTAACCTGACAGCAACGAAACTTGAAAATTCAAGACCAGATGCAAGAAATGTTGTTGGAAATATGCTGACATTAAATCCTACTGATGCTGTATATGTTAACGGAGAACCAAATGTTAACTTAAGTAACGATGCTGTAAATCCGTTAATCAGCCAGAGAATTTATTCTGATGAAACAAACAACAATCGTATTCTTGCTAATATTACTCCATCATATGAATTTATAAAAGGATTAACGTATAAATTTAACCTTGGAGTTGATTATTCAATGTCAGAAAGAGACATACAAGTTTTACCATATACTTCGGCTACTAATACAACCGAAAGTACTTTGAACAACATTACGACTACAAATAATAATGTTTTATACGAAAATACCTTAACGTATAATTTTAATGTTAAGAACCACAATTTTACGGTTTTAGCAGGTCAGTCTTACCAGAAAGTACAAGTAAATCAAAAGAATTATAACTTTAGAGGATTCCCTGATAATGGTGTAGAGCCTAAAAATCAAATTGGAGCTGCAACTGAGCTTAGAAGCAAGTCTTCATCTGCAGTAGAAAATGAACTTCAGTCTTTCTTCGGAAGATTAAACTATGGGTATGACAACAAATATTTGCTGACTGCAACTATGCGTGCCGATGGATCTACTAAATTTGGAAGTGACAATAAATACGCCTATTTTCCATCTGTAGCATTAGGATGGAACATAACTAAAGAAGATTTTTTAAGTGAATCTGAGATTTTGAACAATCTTAAATTAAGAGCAAGCTGGGGTAAAACCGGTGTTCAGGAAATTCCTTCTAAAAAAACAAAAACAAGTTTTACAGAAAGTAACAGCGGATATGATACTTATCCATTAGATCCAACTGCTAATGATTTAGCTGGTTATCCTTATGGTTCAATCTATACTCGTTTAGCAAATCCATCTCTTCAATGGGAGGTTTCAACACAAACCAATATAGGTATAGATTTTAGTCTATTCAATAGCAGATTATCGGGTACTGTTGATTATTTTAATAAAGTTTCAGATAACATTTTGTTAGAAGTTGCGCCCGTAGATCCTATTCAGCCTGCACCAACGTATTGGACAAACATTCCTAGTATGGAAGTACAAAACAACGGTATTGAAATTGCTTTAGATTACAGCAGTGACAAAAGCAAAGACTTCTCTTACAGCATTGGTGGAAATGTATCTTTTACAGAAAATAAAGTAGTAAACTCTCCTTATAAAATATTGACAACCGGAGCAGCGCAAGGAGGCGGACAATCTGGAGCAACTATCAACGGAGTTTTGAACGGACACCCAATTGGTTCTTTTTACATGCTTGATTTTACAGGAATTGGCCCTGATGGTTTGAACCAATTTGCAGACACCAATGGAGATGGTTCTATTCTTGACAATGATCGTATCGTTGCAGGAAGTGCATTGCCAGATTATATCTATGCTTTTTACCTGAATTTAAAATATAAGAATTTTGATTTTGGTGCTAATTTTAATGGTGCAGGCGGTAATAAAATTTACAATCACGTTGCAATGACTTCATTCAATAGAGGAAATTTAGCAAACTCTTTTAATACTACAGACAGAGCTTCACAATATTTAAACGAAGCATCTACAAACTCTAATACGGTTTCTACAAGATACTTAGAAGATGGAAGTTTCTTAAGATTAAATAATGCTACGCTGGGATACAATTTGAACCCAAAATTAATTGGTCTTACTGATGTGATGGATAATATTCGTCTTTCTGTAACAGGACAAAATTTATTTGTAATCACAAAATACAGTGGTTACGATCCTGAAATTAATACAGGAACTTCTGTAGGCGAAATTCAGTCTTTTGGTATTGATTATTTCAGTTACCCAAGAAGCAGAACAATTGTATTTGGCTTAAACGTAGCATTTTAATCAAAAAATAACAAAACATGAAAAATAAAATATTAATAGCAGGTCTTACATTCAGTTTATTCTTTAACTGGAGCTGTACTGACTTAGAAGAAAAGGTACTTGACGAATCCTTAAATGGTGCAGGACAAGCAGAAGCAATCAGTGGTGCTATTGCTCCGGCTTATGGCCAGTTAAAATCAACATGGTACCATACAAATAATTTTGGTTTACAGTTAATTGCCAGCGATGAAGGTATTTTGCCTTACAGAGGTGGAACGGACTGGTACGATGGAGGTAAGTATTTAGCAGTACATGCGCATACTACAACGCCTACTAATGATTTGGTTACAAGTACCTGGAATGCCCTTACTAAAAATATTTCCAGAACATTATCTGCTATTGAAGTATTGACTCCTCTTGCAGAAGGCGGAAATACAGAAGCACAAGGTGCACTTTATGAAATGAAAGCCTTAAGAGCGTATTTAAATATGCAGACATTAGACAGCTGGGGACTTGTGTTTAAAAAAGAAACATCGGCTAGTACTTCTGAAATCCTTCGCGGACAAGAGGCTGTTACTTATATAGAAAATGAGTTATTGTCTGTTGCCGATGTGATTAATACAAACAGAGGACCAGGTAGAATGACACAAGCTGCAGTTTGGGGACTTCTTTCAAGATTATATTTAAATGCAGCAGTTTACCGCGATCCTTATGGAACACCATCATTTGCCACTGCAGATATGGATAAGGTTATCAAATACACAGATAATATTGTTAACTCCGGTAAATTCAGTTTATCTCCAGAATATTTTGATTTATTTGATGACAGTAATAATTCAAATAAAGAAGTAATCTTTTCAATAGATCAGCGTGGAGTTTTAGCTGATGAGCACAACCGTTGGGCCTATTGGTCAATACCAGGATCGATGTTCCCAAGACCAGAATCAATCAATGCAGATGGTACAGATGGTCCTGCTATTACTTCAGATTTTTATCAAACATGGGTAAGCGCCTACGGTTCTGTAGATCCAGCCGATGCTGATTCAAGATTTTATAAGAACAACGCAAAAGTACCAGCTCATTTGAAAGATCTTACAGGGCTTTCTCCATTAAATGACGAAAACCACTACTATTGCGTTAAAGCTGAAGAGTTTGAAATAGACAGAGGAATTATGAGAGGTATTCCGTGGGCTGCAAGAAAAGATGCTAACGGAGCATTTTATAAATGTGACGGCGGATACAGAATTTATCCGGTTAAACAAATTAAAGGAAATGGTCCTGATAAAAACGTAGGTTATGTAAACCTTACAGAAAAAGTTGATTTTACTAAAGAAGGAAGTATGCACTATTCCGGATATAGAGTATCGAAATATCAATTTAGCCACACTTCTCCTGATGGAAATACGTTCAGCAGTGTAGACATGGTAATGCTTAGATATGCTGAAATTTTGATGATGCGCGCTGAAGCTAAATTAAGAAAAGGAGATACTTCTGGTGCTTTAGCTGATATGAATACAGTTAGAACTTCAAGAACAGCCCGTGCCCCAATTCCTGCTGCACTTCCTGCAATTACTTTAGATATTTTGTACAGAGAATATGGTTTCGAATTTTACTGGGAAGGTTTAAGAAGAACCAATCAAATACGTTTTGGACATTTTGAAGATAAATGGACTGAAAAAACAGATACAGATGTAAACAAGAGATTATTTCCTATTCCTCAAGGATCAATTGACGGAGCTTCTAACGTTCCAGGATATTTAGAACAGAATAAAGGATATTAAAAATAAGTTAGTTTTATTGTTTTGAGTTTGAAAGTTACTGCTCATTTTCTGTTTGCATTAAAATGAGCAGTCTTTTTGTGTTAGTTGTTTAAAAACAGGGTAGTTTTAAAAAACTTTTTAAAACCCCCTGTTTTTTATTTTTCTTTAACTCTTAGCGTTTTATAAATGCATTTTAACAACTATAATAAACTAGTAGATCCTTTTAATTTTACCCTTTTTTGCCCCAAGCCAAACAGCCGTTTATATACTAAAGTTCACTAGTTTATTATAATTGTAAAAGTATATTATCTAATAATCTTTGGTTGTTTAGAAAACAAAGTCATGAATTCTGAGACTTTATTCAAACAGCAATACTATACAAACACTACTTTTTTAAAATGGCTTTACACTGGTTTTCTTTGTTATCCAGCTGACTAAAGTCACAAAAACGAATGGTAAAGATTAGAAAAAATGAAAAAAAATAAAAAAGTTATATTTTTTTTAAGCCTGTCGTTGTTTATAATAACGGCCAAAGCACAATATAAAACTCATGCGTATGTAGACCCTATGATTGGATCTGAAGGAGTCGGCAGGGTTTTTATTGGCCCTTCCTGTCCGTACGGAATGGTAAAACCAAGCCCGGATTGTACGGTGCATCCTAATAGCGGCTGGCTTCCAATGCCTAAAGAAGTTACAGGATTCAGTCAGGTTCACGTGAGCGGAACAGGCGGCGGACCAAAATACGGGAACATCTCAATTATGCCGTTTTCGGGAGCTTTAGATAAAATGGATCAGACTTCTTTTAGAGCAGAAGAAAATGTAAAGCTTGGGTATTATGAGACTATTTTTAAAGAAAATAATATCAAAACGGAAATAACTACTGCTGAAAAAGTTTCTTTTTACCGAATAACCTATCCTAAAAATAAATCAAAAGCATTAAAAATTGATCCCGGATTTTTTTTAGGAGAACAGCCTGAACCAGACGGCAGAGAAGCACAGCAGTTTGTAGGTTCGCAAATCGAAATTGTTTCTGATACAGAAGTAAGAGGTTATACCAGAATTAGAGGAGGATGGAATAACGGAAGAGCATATACCGTTTATTTCTGGGCTGTTTTTGATCAGCCAATTGCAAAATATGTTACCTGTAAAGATGGAAAGTTTTATGCCGATAAAAAAGCACAATTTGATTCGGGAAAAAAAACTGCGGCACTGCTTTCTTTTGGAAATGAAGGAAAAGAAGAGCTTAATGTCAAAATTGGAATTTCATTTTTAAGTGAACTAAAAGCAAAAAACAATATTGAAGTGGAAATTCCACATTGGGATTTCAATACCGTTTTAATTTCTTTAAAAAATAAATGGGAAGGGTTATTAAGCCGAATCAAACTTTCGCCAGACACTTCAGACGAATATAAAAAAATGTTCTACACAGGTTTGTATCATACTATGATTATGCCGGTTGACAGAACAGGCGAAAATCCGTTATGGACAAATGATGAACCGTACTACGATGATTTTTATACAATTTGGGACACCTTTAGAACGTCAAGTCCTTTAATTACATTAATTGACAGCAAACGTAAAGTTGAAATTATTAACGCCATGCTGAATATTTACAAACGAGAAGGATATCTGCCCGAAGGAAGAAGCGGTAATGATAATGGAAGAACTCAGGGAGGTTCTAATGCCGAGGTTGTTCTGGCCGATGCTTTTGTAAAAAAATTAAAAGGAATAGATTATGAATTGGCACTGCAGGCCATGCTTAAAGATGCAGCCGTACCGCCCGGAGGAAATGAAGAAAAAGAAGGAAGGGGAGGATTAACAGAATATCTTCGATTAGGATATGTTCCGTATGGAATAGACCGTGCAGGAAACAGAACAATCGATTATTCGTACAACGATTATAACATTGCAATTGTAGCAAAAGGACTCAATAAAACAGGTATCTACAATCAATACATTAAACAAGCAGACAGCTGGCAGAATTTATGGCGTGAAGATTATGAAAATAATGGAGTCAAAGGATTTATTATGCCCAAAGATGCTGATGGAAAATGGCTGGATGATATTGTTTTTGGAGAATCAAAAATCCAGAAACCTACTTTTAAATATACTCCCGTAATTATCGAATCGCCTTGGTATGTCTGCCATTGGTGCGTTTTCTTTTACGAAGGAAATTCATGGGAATATTCCTTAAGTATTCCTCATGATGTACCGGAACTTATTCGTAAATCAGGAGGAGATAAAGCATTCGAAAACAGATTAAATACTTTGTTTGATTCAAAACTGTATAATGTTGCCAATGAACCTTCATTTTTAACACCTTGTTTGTATCATTGGATTGGAAAGCCCTACTTAAGCAGTGACAGAATAAGCAGTATCATTAAAAACAATTTCAATACCTCACACGCAGGCCTGCCTGGCAATGATGACTCGGGCGCTATGTCGTCGTGGCTGGCTTTTCATATGATGGGATTATATCCTAACGCCGGACAGCCTTATTATCTGCTCAATACACCTTTAATTAAGGAGACAGTAATACAGCTGGAAAACGGTAAAAGTTTTAAAATCACAACAAAGAAAATGAGTGATAAAAACAAATATATAAAAACGGCTTTTTTAAATGGAAAACCGTACAACAAAGCATGGATTTTACATGATGATATTAATAATGGAGGAGAATTGATTCTTGAAATGGATTCTAAACCGTCTGCCTGGGGAACAATTATTTTACCACCGGCAAAATAAAATTCACTAAAATGAAAAATACAATTTTAGCCATTCTTTTTTGTGTCGTGTATCAAACCGGAAAATCGCAAAACATTCTAATTATTAAAAATAACACAGAATTACAATATAGCTGTAAACTTCATGGTCAGACAAGAGCTTTATCGCTCATTGCTAAAATAGCAAAAGATACACTGACTTTTAAGTTAGAAACAAGAGGCGTAAAAAGTAATATCGTTATTTTGCCTGAAGCATTAAAAAACGGAAATGCGCTGAGTTATAATCAGGGAGAATTTGCACCAGTTTTAAACTTAAAACCCACAGAAACTTTTTTTATGATTTCGCAGGCAGCTTATGAGGATTTGTTAAATAACAACCAGTTTATTTATAACAATACAACCTATGTTTTAGATGAGAAAGATGCGAAAAAAAATCAAATTGAAGGTAAATCTCTTGACACTTTTCATGTAAAAGCACAGATTGATCAAACTGAAATGTGGATTGTAAAAAATCCAGAATTCCCTTTAGTGTGTAAAATGACTAAAAACCCTTTGGGTATAGATTTTACATTAATCAAAATAATAAATTAACAGAGTAATATTTGAGAAACTTTTTCTTTAATGTTTACAACCAACAAATACTATTACAAATCCGGGTTTAGTTTTAGAAGAAATGAACCCGGATTTTATTGACTTACTTTTAAAGATTTCACTTTGAGATTTAAATAAGTATAAATAGGAATTCAGCATAGTATTAAATAAATAATTCTCTCTACTTGAAGACTCTACAAACTAACAACCGATTGTTTAAATAGAGTTTTACACCCATTCTTACCCCAAATTTATTTTAATTTTCCAGCATAAGTGAAGCTTAAATATTAAAATATGTTCTATTTAACATTATTTTTACTTCATTTTTTCTTAAATGCAGTAAATATTTAATGTTTTATTCTTTTGTTAAATTTTATAAAAAATCATTTTATAATTAATAACAATCCATTCCTTCTGAAATCATTTTTTGATAAAAAATCAATATTTTAATTGTAAAATTATTTATTATATTTTTTTTCGAGCATTTTTTTTTGTAATTATCAATAAAAATTTACACAACCGATTGTGTATTATTTGTTTTTCTATATATTTGTTTTGAATACACTTATTAACTAAACCAAAGTTCTAACTTAATTTAAATCAATTTTTATGACTAACTTTTTTGTTACAAGTAAGCAGAAGCGTTTCAAATGCTTTTGTTTTTTGATGTTAATGTTTGCGTTTTCCTATCATGTGGATGCGCAGACAACAGTCACAGGTATGGTATCAGACACCAATGGACCAATTCCTGGGGCGAATGTAAATTTAAAAGGTACTAAAAATGGAGTAAGCACCAGTTTTGATGGTAATTATTCTATCAGTGTTCCTTCAAACGGTATTCTTGTTTTTAGTTTTATAGGTTTGAAAAGCAAAGAAGTTGCTGTAAACGGACAAAAGACCATTAATGTTACTCTTGAAGAAGATTTAAGTACATTAAAAGAAGTTGTTGTTATTGGTTATGGTACTCAAATGAAAGAGTCTGTAACAGGATCAGTTGCCTCGATAGGAGGTAAAGAGTTAAATGAAGTTCCTGCAGCAAACATAACGCAGGCCCTGCAGGGCAGACTTCCTGGAGTCGAATTAACACAGACTTCTTCAAAACCGGGTGCCGCTATGCAAATTCGTATACGAGGAACCAGATCTCTTACAGGAAGTAATGATCCTTTAATTGTACTGGATGGAGTGCCATTTGCGGGTTCGATAGGAGATATTAATCCGGTTGATATTAAATCAGTTGATATTTTAAAAGATGCATCTGCAACTGCTATTTATGGTTCAAGAGGAGCAAATGGTGTTATAATGATCACCAGTAATAAAGGACGCAAAAATCAGCAGGCGACATTTAGCTATAATGGATTCAGCGGTATAAAGCAGGTTTTTGGCAGATACCCAATGATGAACGGTGAAAAGTTTGCCGCTCTTCGTGATTATACCGGATTATATACAGATGGTGTTGATGAATCGAGAAACACAAATACAGACTGGCAGGATTCACTGTACGGAGCTGGTGAAATGATCAGCCATGATGTGAGCGTTGCGGGTGGAACTGAGAAAGGTTCATACAATGCAGGAATAGGTTATTATAAAGAAGAATCTGTTCTTCCTGGACAAAAATTCGAACGTTATAGTCTTAGAGCCGGTGTAGACCAGCAAATTGGAAGTGCTTTTCGTATAGGATTTACAACTAACAGTAATTACGCTGTAACAAATGGAGATAACATTGGTACAGGAACTATTTTAGGAACTTCTCCGCTTGCCAATCCTTACAGAGCTGATGGATCTTTAAAAAGAATAGTAAGTATGGGTGCTGATGATCAGTGGGTTTATACCAGAGAATCGATTAGGAATTTAGGCGAATCGTATGTTAATTTAAACAGAGCTTTTAGTTCTTACAATAATGTTTTCGCCGAATTAAAAATTCCGGGAGTTAAAGGTTTAAAATACCGTCTAAATACCGGATTGAATTTACGTACTTCAAACAGTGGGTATTACGAAGGGCAAGGAGTTTTTGATGTAAATCCGGCTACTTTATCGAATGCGTCTATAAGCAATACATTGTCTACACAATGGCTTATTGAAAACCTTTTAACATACGACAGAACATTTGCTGATAAGCATACAGTAAACTTTGTAGGTCTTTATTCTAATGAGCAATTTACAGGAAATACCTCTCAGATTTCAAGAAACGGAATTACTTCTGATGCATTTCAGTTTTATAATTTAGGACAAAGTGAAGAAGAAGCCGTAATTAATCCGGCAAATCAGGATTATACACAATGGGGACTTCGTTCTTATATGGCCAGACTTATGTATTCGTATGACAACAAATACTTTATTTCAGGAACAATACGATCTGATGGATCTTCAAGATTGTCTGATGGTAATAAATGGGTGACTTACCCAGCAGTTTCTGCCGGATGGAACGTTTCAAATGAATCATTTATGAAAGGCATTAAAGAAACGGTTAATTTAGTGAAACTGCGTGCCGGTTATGGAGAAACCTCTAATCAGGCAGTAGCGCCTTATGCTACTTTGGGAGCTTTAAGCACAAGACCTTATAATTTTGGAAACACAAATTCTACGGGTGTTTATGTAACAGAACTGCCCAATCCCAATTTAGGATGGGAGTTTTCTACCACTTGGAATTATGCATTGGATTTTGGATTATTTAATAATCGTCTTTCTGGTACTCTGGAATATTATAATACACAAACCAAGGACCTTTTACAAAGAGTAGGTCTTCCGGCAACATCTGGAGTAAGCAGTTATGTGGCCAACGTAGGAGCTACTGAAAATAAAGGATACGAAATATCTTTAAACGGAGTAATTCTTGACAATCCAGAAGGATTAAGCTGGTCTGTTGGATTTAACCTGTATGCTAATAAAAACAAACTGGTTTCTCTTGCTTCAGGAGCAGAAAGAGACGAAGCAAACTCTTGGTTTGTAGGACGTAATATAAATTCAATTTATGATTATGAGAAAGTTGGAATCTGGCAGGAAGGAGATCCTTATATGTCAATTTTAGAACCTGGACCAACGGGAATTAACCAGCAGGGAACGGTTGTAGGATCAATCAAGGTAAAATATACAGGAGACTTTAATCCGGACGGATCACCAACCAGAGCCATAAATGCAAATGACAGACAAATTATAGAAACAGATCCTGATTTTCAGGGAGGTTTCAACACAAACTTAACTTACAAAGGTTTTGATTTTTCAGCAGTTGGAGCTTTTAAAAGCGGAGGTGTATTGATCAGCACGCTTTACGGAGGAGCAAGTTACCTTAACTTGATGAACGGCCGAAGAAGTAATGTTGATGTTGATTATTGGACACCAGATAACAGAGATGCGGAGTTTCCTAACCCAAGAGGTATCAGAAGCGGGGATAATCCTAAATATATTTCTACAATGGGCTATTTTGATGCTTCTTATGTTAAAATCAGAGCACTTACTTTAGGGTATACACTAGATCAGGAATTTATTAAAGATTTAGGTATTAACAAACTAAGAGTTTATTTTACGGCACAAAACCCATTTGTGTTTTTCTCTCCTTATCATAGAGCATCGGGCATGGATCCGGAAACCAATTCATTTGGAGATGAAAATCAGGCCGTATCCTCGTACCAAAGAAGATTTTTGGTTATTGGTACAAATACCCCTAGTACCCGAAATTATTTATTTGGACTTAACTTAACATTTTAATCAAGAAGAACTATGAAACGATATATTTTTAGAAATTTAATAATAGGATCAGTAGTTTTATACTCCTTTGCCAGCTGTACTGATATTTTAGAAGAAAAGCCGCATGATTTTTATGAACCGGGTTATTTCAAAACAGAACAGGGAGTAATACAAGGATTAACATCTCATTATGCACACCTTCGTTACATTTACGGGCAGGCCTATTTTTACAATGCTACACAGACTGGTACAGATGAGACTACTTATGCTCAGAGTGCCGACGGGAATTTCAAAGATCATGATTTATCTGGTGTTGGTGTAATTAATCCTAATTCAAGCCGTTCAGATGTTTTATGGAATAACTCATACAATGATATAAACACAGCCAGCGGCATAATTGAAAATGGAGCAGCTGTAGGGGTTTCAAGCAGTCTTATAGCCGAGTCTAAATTTTTCAGGGCTTTCGATTATTTCTTATTGGTTCAGACTTTTGGAGGTGTGCCTTTAGATTTAGGAGCAGGAGAATTAAAATTTAACAGCAAACCATCAAGATCTTCAAAACGTAATACCGTTACAGAGGTTTATACAAAAGCTGTTTTTCCAGATTTAAAAGCTGCGGTTAATGAATTGCCGGATGCTGCACGATTAACAGGTACAGCAACTAAAACATTAGCTCGTTTAGTATTAGCAAAAGCCTATTTGACCTATGCATGGTGGCTGGAAAATCCAAATAATATTCCAACTTATCCGGATACACCGCGTACAGATCCTGACGGACATAATGCACAATGGTATTTTCAGCAGGCTTATGATTTAGCCTTAGAAGGAATTAATAATCCCGGACCTTATGGCTTGCTTGATTCTTTTTATGATGTTAATGCGGGAGCAAACGACAGAAATAAAGAAGTAATGCTGTATGCAGATCATACGGAATCCAGCGAATATTACAATGGAGGTAGTCTTACCTACGGAAGCGGCGGTGCGCCAGATAACTTTGCAGGCTGGATGGTAACCTGGAATTACACTTCTATTAGAAGTAAAAACGGAAGCGCTTCTGTATCTTCTGTGCAGCGTGAAGCCAATCAGTTTTTAGGACGTCCATGGACAAGAATGGTTCCTCCAATTGAGGTATTCACTAAAACTTTTGCAGATAAAACGAATGATTCAAGATACGATGGAACTTTTGCAGCGGTTTATCGCGGTAACTGGAATTTGCAGGGAACAGGTCTAACAACTGTACCGACTTTAACCAATGCAAATGGATTAACAATTAAACCTGGCGATGCTGTATTAACGTTTTTAAATGAAGAACCAGTAACGCCTATTACTTACCCTTCCGGACAAGGAGACAGCGGTGTGGGAGCAGGAGTTTTACCGGGAAGAGCAGATTATGTTATTTCTCCAAACGGAATAAGCAGAATTGTATATCCAGGTTTCTGGAAGCTTGGTCCATATCGTACAGATAATGCAGGTGGATTAGGACAGCCGAATGCTGCAAGTACAAGACCTTTCCCTGTAGCAAAATTCTCTGAGTTATATCTTGTAGCGGCAGAAGCTGCTGTTAAAGGGGCAACGGGAATCCTAAGTGCAAGAACCCTTGTAAATGTAATAAGAGCGAGAGCAGGAAAATGGCGTTGGGATAATAATGGAAATACAGCAAAAATAGCAGACAACAGTACGGCTATGACAACTGCAACTCCGGCAATAATTGATATTAATTACATTTTAGCGGAACGTTCACGTGAGTTTTTTGGAGAAGGATACCGCTGGTACGATTTGGTAAGAACTCAAAAATGGAATGATCTGGCAGGAAAATATTCAATTGGAGGATCTAATTACGGACAGCATACACCAGAAACCATAACCAGAACTATTGATGCTCATCATTATTTGAGACCAATTCCTCAAGGACAGTTAGATGGTATGGAAATGAGTGCTGATGAAAAAGCTAAATATCAAAATCCGGGTTACTAGCTTAACTTTTTAAACAAATTTAGATCCTATTTATAAGAGTTGATTTTACGGTTACTTTTTGATGATCTTAAGTTTGTAAGTTGAAAGCCGGGGGCATTTTCTCTCGGCTTTTTAATGTTTTTTTGAATAAATAAAATTCTAAACTAATGATTAAAAGAAATACCTTTTTTTTACTGGCAGCAACGCTTCTGTGTTTTTATACAGGAACGGCCCAGAAAAAAATGCAATCTAAAAAAACAGCTGTTTTTTCTAATGTCGTTTACAGCGGTGATGATCAGATTTATAAAAATAATCCATTAAAAACGGACGAATTTTATACGCCTGTTTTACAGGGATGTTATCCTGATCCTGCCATTACCAAAAAAGGCGATGATTATTACATGGTATGTTCTTCATTTGCAATGTTTCCCGGCGTGCCAATTTTTCATTCCAAAGATTTAGTAAACTGGACAGATTTAGGAGGTGTTTTAAATAATGTATCCGAATTTAATCCGCATGACACTGGTATAAGTGCCGGAGTATATGCACCCGGAATTACCTACAATCCGCACAATGATACTTTTTACATGATTGTAACAGCCTTTTCAGGAGGCCTTGGAAATATCATTGTAAAAACAAAAGATCCCATGAAAGGATGGGGAAGTCCTATTAAGTTAGATTTCGGAGGCATCGATCCTTCTATCTTTTTTGATGAAAACGGCAAAGGGTATATCGTTCATAATGACGCACCCGATAAAGGAAAAGAATTATACGAAGGACACCGTGTAATTAAAATTTGGGAATATGATCTTACTACCGATAAAGTAATTCCCGGTACCGATAAAATTATTGTAGACGGAGGAGTAGACCTTTCTAAAAAACCTATTTGGATTGAAGCACCGCATTTATATAAAAAAAACGGGAAATATTATTTAATGTGTGCCGAAGGCGGAACAGGGGGAAATCACAGCGAAGTTATTTTTAGCAGTGATAACCCAAAAGGGCCTTTTAAACCAGCATCAAACAACCCGATTCTTACCCAGCGTTATTTTCCAAAAGACAGAGCTAATAAAGTAGACTGGGCAGGCCACGCTGATGTAATTCAGGGACCGGACAATAAATATTACGGCGTTTTCTTAGGTATTCGTCCTAATGAGAAAGACAGGGTAAACGCCGGAAGAGAAACTTTTATGCTTCCTGTAGACTGGTCTGGCGAATTTCCTGTTTTTGAAAACGGATTAGTTCCTATGCAGCCAAAACTAAAAATGCCGGCCGGAGTTACAAACCAAACAGGAAAAAATGGGTTTTTCCCAAATGGAAATTTCACTTTTACAGAAAATTTTACTTCTAAAAAATTAGATTACAGATGGATAGGGTTAAGAGGTCCTCGAGAAAACTTTATTTCAATAAGTAAAAAAGGTTTAGAAATAACACCTTTTGAAGTAAACATTAAAGAAATGAAACCTACTTCGACACTTTTTTACAGGCAACAGCACAATACATTCTCATTTACAGCAGGAGTAGATTACAAACCGCAGTCAGAAAAAGATCTGGCCGGAATTGTTTGTCTTCAAAATGAACGTTTTAATTATGTTTTCGGGATTACTAAAAAAGGAAATGATACTTTTATAATACTGGAAAGAACAGAAAAAGGACAGTCAAAAATTATCGGAAGTTCTAAAATCAAAATAACAAATACACTTCGTCTGCAGGTTAAAGCTGCGGGAGACAATTATGAATTCAGTTATGCAGTAAATGGAGTTGATTTTGAAAACTTAGGCGGAACCGTTTCAGGCGATATTCTTTCTACAAATGCGGCCGGAGGTTTTACCGGAGCATTGGTAGGTTTATATGCTACTTCGGCTAATGATGCTCATCCATAATCAGGATAAAAATTAATTTTTTTTATTCGAAAATGAACTTATAATTTTTAATAAAATGAATGTAAAAATAAAGTCTGTTAAATGGATCGTATTGGTAAATCTGTTATTTTTAATGACAGGATGTACATCGAATAAAGCATTAATTAAAACGGGAGAGAAAAACGAAACTCAAAATTGGACAGGCACCTGGGCAACAGCTCAAATGCTTGTTGAACCAAAAAATATGCCTCCTGAACCCGGATTAGCACAGAATACACTTCGTCAGATTACTAAAGTATCGCTGGGCGGTAAACAGATTAGACTTCGTTTTTCTAATCTGTTTAGCGATCAGCCTGCAGTTCTGAAATCCGTAAGTGTTGCCAATGTTAAAGAAGCTCCGGCTGTTGATATAAAAACACAGAAAATATTGAGTTTTAAAGGCAGTCCGCAAGTAACATTGAAACCTAATGAGGTAGTATATTCAGACGCTTTTGATTTTGAATTACAGCCAGGACAGCTTTTAGCCATTACCATTCAGTATGGCGAAATTTCATCAAATGTATCAGGTCATCCCGGTTCCCGTACAACTTCTTATATTTTGCAAGGAGATCATATTAATAATGAATCTTTTGCAGGAGCGGTAAAAACAGACCATTGGTATTCTATTATGGGAGTTGACATTCGTTCAGTTAAAAATGAGAGTAATGTTGTATGCTTAGGAAATTCAATTATCGACGGCCGCGGATCAGGAACAAATAAACAAAACCGCTGGACAGATATTTTAGCGTCACGTCTAAATGCCAATAAAAAAACAGCGCATATTGGTGTGCTGAATTTAGGAATTGGAGGAAATTGTGTAGTAAGAGGAGGATTAGGACCAACGGCCTTAAATCGTTTTGACAGAGACGTACTTTCTCAAAGCGGGACCAAATGGCTTATTATTCTGGAAGGAATAAATGACATTGGCGGTATTCGAAAAGCAGAAGACGCATCAGCCGCAGCACAAGAAATTATAGAAGGTTATAAAGTAATGATTGATAAAGCCCATGCCAAAGGCATAAAAGTATTTGGCGGTACAATTCTGCCATTTGAAAAATCCTTTTATGATGCACCTTACAAACAAGAAGCAAGAGATATTGTAAACAAATGGATTCGAACCAAAGGCAATTTTGATGCTGTAATTGATTTTGATAAAGCAATGGCTTCTGGCGTTGGTTCCAAAACAATTTTACCAGATATGCACGACAACGATTTTCTGCATCCCAATGAAAAAGGATATCAAAGAATGGGAGAAGCCATTGATTTAGATTTGTTTCAGTAACTATTTGAAAGAATAAAATTTTTAATTACAAATTTTAATTAAAGTATAAAATGAAATCAATAATCAGGTTTTCAATATTGGTAATTCTAATTTTAACAGTACAGAAAGGATATTCCCAGGATCCTAATTTTCATGTGTATTTAAGTTTTGGACAATCCAATATGGAAGGTTTTGCCAAAATAGAACCTCAGGATAAAACAGGTGTCAACGAACGTTTTCAGGTTCTGTCCGCAGTTGACTGTCCGGAAAAGGGACGTGAAAAAGGCAAATGGTATACAGCTGTTCCGCCTTTATGCAGATGTACAACAGGACTGACTCCAATGGATTATTTTGGAAGAACCATGATATCGAACCTTCCGCAGAATATAAAAATCGGCGTTGTAAATGTTGCTGTTGGAGGCTGTAAAATAGAACTTTTTGATAAAAATAATTTCGAAAGTTATGTCGCTAATTCTCCCGACTGGTTAAAAAACATAGTAAAACAATACGACGGTAATCCATACGGCAGATTGGTAGAAATGGCTAAAATTGCTCAGAAAAAAGGCGTTATAAAAGGTATTCTGCTTCATCAGGGAGAATCGAATACAGGCGATACACTCTGGCCTCAAAAAGTAAAAATTGTATATGATAATTTAATTAAAGACCTGAATCTCGATCCTAAAAAAGTACCATTACTTTCCGGAGAAACCGTAAATGAAGATCAGAAAGGTAAATGCGGCAGTATGAATAAGATCATTGCAAAACTGCCTCAGGTACTGCCAAACTCTTATATTATTTCTTCAAAAGGATGCAAAGCAGATGCTGATTTCCTGCATTTCAGCCCTGAAGGTTACAGAGAATTAGGAAAACGTTATGCAGATAAAATGCTGTCTCTATCAGGATATATGGTATTTGACGGCAAAGAACCTTTTATAGTTCGTGCCCCTCTTGGATTTGATGAGCTAAACCAAGATGCCCCAAAAGGTAAGATCGAAACACTAAGTTACGAATCTAAAACAGTAGGTTCAACCAGAAAAGTAACTATTTATACACCTCCGGGATTTAATAAAAATAAAAAATATCCGGTTCTCTATCTGCTTCACGGAATAGGAGGAGATGAAAAAGAATGGCTGAATGGCGGACAACCTAATGTTATATTGGATAATCTGTATGCTGAGGGAAAGCTTGAACCTATGATCGTAGTAATGCCAAACGGCAGAGCAATGAAAGACGACAGAGCCGGCGGCGATATCATGGCAGCAGATAAAGTAAAAGCTTTCAGTGTTTTTGAAAAAGATCTTTTAAACGATTTAATTCCTTTTATTGAAAAAAAATATCCGGTTCTAAAAGACAGAGAACACCGTGCCATTGCCGGTTTATCAATGGGAGGCGGACAGTCTTTAAATTTCGGATTAGGGAATTTAGATCAATTTGCGTGGGTTGGAGCTTTTTCGGCTGCACCTAATACAAAAATAGGAACAGAATTATTAGCAAAACCCGAAGAAGCAAAAAAGAAACTCAAACTACTGTGGATTTCATGCGGTGATAAAGACTGGCTTATAGAAAACACTACTCGCACACACGATTATCTGGCTAAAAATACTGTTCCTCACATTTACTACATTGAGCCGGGAGTACACGACTTTAAAGTCTGGAAAAATGGACTTTATATGTTTTCACAGTTTTTATTTAAAGAGGTTAATCCCTCAGTCTTTCAAAAATACAGCATTTCTGCCTTTACTATTGAGAAGTAATTTTTAATTAAGAGAAAATAAAATGAAAAGTCTTTCAACATGGATTGCCTTATTGATTATCTGTATTTACAGCCCTTTAAAAGCAGCAGAACCTTTCATTACCCATGAAAAAAGTTCTAACGTTATGGTGCTGAAAGAAAAATCAGTACAGCCGTCTTTTTTTATAAATACTACGCTTGATGCAGGTATCATGCGCGCCGTATACAATCTCCAATCAGATTTTGAAAAAGTTACCGGTTCAAAACCTGTTATTCTGAATCAAAACCCAGCAGATTCTTCCCCTCTTATTATAATCGGAATGGCAGGAAATCCAGTCATTGATGATTTAATAAAGCAAAAGAAAATCAACGGAAAAGATCTTAAAGGGAAAAATGAAAAATTTATTATCCAGCACGTCAAAAATCCGTTCAAAGGAGTTGAAGAAGCTATTGTAATTGCAGGCAGTGACAAACGCGGGACAATTTACGGCATATATGAATTATCCAGACAAATTGGAGTTTCACCCTGGTATTACTGGGCAGATGTTCCGGTAAAGAAATGTGAAACACTTTATTTTATAAAAGGAACGTATAGCGATGGAGAACCGGCTGTAAAATACAGAGGAATCTTTTTAAATGACGAAGCTCCCGCATTGAGCGGCTGGGCAAAAAAAACATTCGGCGGATTTAACAGTAAGTTCTATGAGAAAGTTTTCGAACTATTACTTCGTTTAAAATCCAATTACATGTGGCCTGCCATGTGGGGAAATGCTTTTTATGATGATGACCCGTTAAGCGGATCTCTTGCCAATGAAATGGGAATTATAATGGGAACATCCCACCATGAACCAATGGCTTTGGCTCAAACAGACTGGCACCGTTATATCAAAAAAAACAATCTCCCTAATGTTTGGGATTATTCTAAAAACAAAACTGTTTTAGATGAATTCTGGAAAAGTGGTATTGTACGAAGTAAAAACTGGGAAAAACTAGTAACCATAGGAATGCGCGGAGACGGTGACGAAGCCATGAGTGAAGGAACTAATATAAGTCTGCTTGAAAATATAGTAAAAGAACAACGTCGTATTATTTCGCAGGAAACCGGACAAAAACCGGACAAAACACCTCAGGTTTGGGCTTTATACAAAGAAGTACAGGATTATTACGATCAGGGAATGCGTGTTCCGGATGATGTAATTTTATTATTCTGTGACGATAACTGGGGAAATGTCCGTAAACTTCCAGATTTAAGTAAACCTCTGCACAAGGGCGGTTACGGTATGTATTATCATTTTGATTACGTTGGAGGTCCAAGAAACTCAAAATGGATTAATATAAGTCCGATACAAAGAGTCTGGGAACAAATGAATCTTAGTTATGAGCATGGTGTAGATAAAGTCTGGATTGTGAATGTGGGTGATCTTAAACCAATGGAATTTCCTATCAGCTTTTTTCTCGATATGGCATGGAATCCTAAGAAATTTAATCCTCAGAATTTATTTGAATTTACCGAAAAATGGGCTGCAGAGCAGTTTGGAGAAAAACATTCAAAAGAAATTGCCGGATTTTTAAATACCTATCCCAAATATAATCGTCGTGTAACGCCGGAAATGCTGGACAGCCAAACCTACAGTCTTGAAAACTACAATGAATTTCAAAATGCAGTAAACGATTATAAAAATCTGGCACTTGATGCCTACAGAGTTTATAATGATTTACCTCAGGAATATAAAGACGCTTATTTTCAGCTCGTTTTATATCCTATAGACGCCTGCTGCAATCTTTATGAAATGTATTTTGCACAAGCCCTCAATAAAAAATTATACAAACAGAAAGATATTGACGCTAATTATTATGCCGATTTGGTGAAGACTAAGTTCTCACGCGATTCTGTTCTTCAAAACAAATACAATACTGAAATTTCCAATGGAAAATGGCCTCACATGATGGATCAAATGCGCATTGGATACAAAAACTGGTTTGATACTCCTAAAAATATTTTACCTGAAGTACAATACATTACTGCCTCTGAAAAAACGGAACGAAAAGTATTTGTTGAAAAAGACGGTTATGTTTCTATAGAAGCAGCACATTTTTCTAAAGTAAACAATTCAAAAAGAATTCATTGGGAAGTAATTCCTGATTTTGGAAAAACAAAAAGCGGTATTACGACATTACCACAAAATCTTTATCCCGACACGCAGGAAAATATTTTTGTAGAATATGAAATTGATTTTACGTCGACTGGAACTTTTAATGTCGAATTATTACTAGCGCCTACACTTAATTTTAACAGCAACAAAGGGCTTCGTTATGAAGTTTCTTTTGATGATGAAAAACCGCAGCTTGTAAATTTTAACGGAAAATATCGCGGCGAACTCGGAAAATGGCAGGCAGAACACATGATCCATTCCCTTACGGCACATCAGATTTTAAAATCAGGCAGACATACACTGCGTTTTCGTGTGCTGGATCCCGGAATTGTTCTTCAGAAGATTTTAATAAATACCGGCGGGTTAAAACCGTCTTATCTGGGCGCGCCGGAAAGCGACAGAGTGCCGCAGGATTAATTTTAATTCAATAAAATTATGGTAAATATCTTTGAGAAATATAATAAACTAGGATGTTTAATAGCAGTATGCATTACATTTTCAGCAACAGCTCAAATGAAAACATTTCCATTACAGGAAGTGAGATTAGGAGACGGACCTTTTAAAAAGGCACAGGATGTTGATTTTAAATATATGCTTGCGCTTAATCCGGATAAGCTTCTAGCACCTTATTTAATTGATGCTGATTTACCAACAAAATACAATCGTTACGGCAATTGGGAAAGTCTGGGGCTTGACGGTCATATTGCCGGGCATTACTTATCAGCCTTATCGATGATGTACGCTTCTACAGGAAATGCGGAGCTTAAAAACAGATTGGATTACATGATTTCTGAATTAGCCAGATGTCAGGAAAAAAACGGAAATGGATATGTAGGCGGTATACCGCAGGGGAAAGTTTTTTGGGACCGCATTCATAAAGGAGATATCGATGGAAGCAGTTTTGGATTAAATAATACCTGGGTTCCCATTTACAACATACATAAACTTTTTGCAGGATTAAACGATGCTTATCAATACACAGGAAACCAGCAGGCAAAAGAAGTTTTAATAAAATTGGGAGACTGGTTTATTGAAATGATTAAACCGCTGAGTGACGATCAGATCCAGAAAATTTTAAAAACAGAACACGGAGGCATCAACGAGTCCTTTGCAGATTTATATCTTATTACTAAGGATAAAAAATACCTCGAAACAGCTCAAAAAATTTCCCAAAAGAGTTTTTTAGAATCTTTAATAAAGAAAGAAGATAAACTTACCGGACTTCATGCCAATACTCAAATTCCTAAAGTTATTGGTTTTGAAAAAATTGCCTCTATTTCAGAAAATAAAGAATGGTCAAATGCGGTTACTTTTTTTTGGGAGAATGTTACTCAAAAACGCAGTGCAGCTTTTGGCGGCAACAGTGTAGCAGAACATTTTAATCCTATTGATGATTTCAGCAGTATGCTCAAGTCAAATCAAGGGCCGGAAACCTGTAATTCCTATAATATGGAACGCCTTAGCAAAGCCTTATTTCTGGAAAAAAAAGACATGAATTATCTCGATTTCTACGAACGAACTCTTTACAATCACATACTTTCAAGCCAGCATCCTGAAAAAGGAGGTTTTGTCTATTTTACACCCATCAGACCCAATCATTATCGGGTTTATTCACAGCCCGAAACCAGTATGTGGTGCTGTGTAGGATCTGGATTGGAGAATCATACTAAATATGGAGAATTAATTTACAGCCATTCTGATGAGGAAGTTTTTGTCAATCTCTTTATAGCATCAACCCTAAACTGGAATGAAAAAGGAATTTTAATCGAACAGCGTACAAAATTCCCTTATGAAAACAGCACCGAAATTATTCTAAATCTCAAAAAAGCAAAAACTTTTGATTTGAATATCCGCCGGCCAAAATGGGCAGAAAACTTCAAAATATTCATCAACGATAAAGAGCAGAAAACAGAATTAAAACCATCGGGTTATATCAGTCTTAAAAGAAAATGGAAATCAAAAGACCATGTACGTATTGAATTTGAAACTAAAACCCATTTAGAGCAATTACCTGATGGTTCTAATTGGAGTGCTTTCGTAAACGGACCTATTGTTTTGGCTGCCAAAACTTCAACTGAAGCATTAGACGGATTATTTGCCGATGACAGCCGTATGGGGCACGTCGCATCAGGAAAATACATGCCAATGGATAAATCTTATGCTATTGTAGGCGAAAAAGCAAGTTATGTTTCGAGAATTAAAGAATTAGGTGATATGCGTTTTGCTTTGGACTCATTACAATTAGAACCTTTTTTTGAACTGCATGATGCCCGTTATCAAATGTATTTCCAAACTTTTACTAAAGATGAATTTAAAGAAAAACAGGAAATACTGCGACAGCAGGAAATAAAAGAAATGGTGCTTGAAGCAAATACCATAGATAAAATTAACTGCGGAGAACAACAGCCAGAAGTAGATCATTTGTACAGAGGAGAAAAAAGTAATTCAGGATATGATGACGGTCAATTCTGGAGAAATACCCAGTCTTATATTTCCTATCAAATGATAAACAAAAATAAATCAGGAAAGTTCCTCGACATAATTACTTTGGATAAAATAAATCCAAATGAAATTAGTATAACGATCAACAACAAACCATCTGAAATAGTCTCTTTAGAAAATAAAAAAATCAGGCTCGATATCGCAAAACAAGACGTTATAGGAATTAAAATAACAGCTAAAGATGCAAAGGTAAGCCCTAAATTTTACCAATTACGAATTGTAAAAAATTAACAGGAAAGTTTAAAAAGCTGAGAAAATAAAATCATGAAAGTACTATATAACCTATTAGCGATTTTTTTAATTTTTACCGGATCTAATGCGCAGGATAAAAAAGCACAAAACCCTGTAATTTTTGCAGATGTTCCTGATTTATCTATTATCAGAATAGGCAGTGATTATTATATGAGCAGTACCACGATGCACATGAATCCGGGCGTTCCCATAATGAAATCAAAAGATTTAATTAACTGGAAAATAATAAATTATGCGTATGATACTTTAGGAAGCAGTGATGAACTAAATCTGCATAATGGCAAAAATACTTACGGCCGAGGTTCCTGGGCAAGTAATATTAGATTTCATAACAATACATTTTATGTAACCACTTTTGCCCAGACTACCGGAAAGACCTATGTATTTAGCACAAAAAATATAGAAAAAGGGCCTTGGAAAGAAATTAGTTTTAGTCCCGCGTATCATGATCACAGCATTTTGTTTGATGACGATGGCAGAGTTTACATGGTATATGGAAATGGTAAACTTTTTATTAAAGAACTACAATCAGATTTATCAGGAATAAAAGAAAACGGACTAAATCAGGTATTGATTGAAAACGCCAGCAGTCCGGCAGGAAATAACATTATGCTGGGGGCAGAAGGTTCTCAGTTGTATAAAATAAACGGAAAGTATTATCTGTTTAATATTGTCTGGCCAAAAGACGGAATGCGCACAGTGCTTATTCACAGAGCCGATAAAATTACGGGACCCTGGGAAGGAAAGATTGGCTTACAGGATTTAGGTGTTGCACAAGGAGGTTTAATTGACACTCCAGACGGAAAATGGTTTTCGTATTTATTTAGAGATTATGGAGGCGTTGGCCGTATTCCATATTTTGTTCCTGTAAAATGGGTCGACGGCTGGCCGGTTTTGGGTGAAAATAATAAAGTGCCTCCATATCTTGATTTACCTGAAAGTGAAGGATTAATTCCGGGAATTGTGAACTCAGACGATTTCAGCCGAAAAAAAGGAGACAAAGATCTGCCTTTAGTCTGGCAGTGGAACCATAATCCTGATAATTCATTATGGTCTGTTCAGGAAAGAAAAGGGTTTTTAAGATTAAAAGCCGCTTCAAAAACTAACACTTTGACTCAGGCTAAAAATACGCTTACACAAAGAACGTTTGGACCAGAATGTTCAGGAACGACACTTCTGGAAGTTTCTCAAATGAAAGAAGGTGATTTTGCCGGGCTTTCTTTATTTCAAAAAGATTTTGGTTTGGTTGGTGTAAAAGCAGAAAACGGATCAAAAAAAATTGTCATGATTCAAACGATAAACGGCATTTCAAAAGAGATTCAAAGTGTTCCTTTCTCCGGAAATAAAATCTATTTCAAAGCTTCGTGCAATTTTAAAGACAAAGCAGATTTAGGCTGGTTTTACTATAGTCTTAACGGAAAAGAATGGATCAGTATTGGTAATGAAATAAAACTGCCTTACACGCTTCCTCATTTTATGGGCTGCAGATTTGGTCTTTTTAACTTTACAGAGAAAACTTTAGGAGGCTATGTTGATTTTGATTACTTCCATCTTGATAATAAAATTAAATGATAAACGAACAGCAGCATCTTTAATTCAAAAGAAAAAACCATGAAAAATAATTATCTATATGTATTAAGTTTACTATGCTTTTTTAACTTAAACGCACAGCAATATCCATATAAAGATCCGTCGCTTAGTTCTAAAAAGCGCGCAGAAGATTTAATTTCCCGATTGACTCTTGAAGAAAAAGCAGCTTTAATGTGTGATCAGAGCGATGCAATACCCCGATTGGGAATTAAAAAGTTCAACTGGTGGAGTGAAGCTTTGCATGGTTATGCCAATAATGACAATGTTACCGTTTTTCCTGAACCCATAGGGATGGCAGCATCATTTGACGATCAATTGGTTTTTCGTGTATTTGATGCCGTTTCAGATGAAGGGCGTGCCAAATACAATCAATGGATACAAAACGGAAATGAAAATAAACGTTTTTTAAGCCTTTCAGTCTGGACTCCCAACGTAAATATTTTTAGAGACCCACGCTGGGGACGCGGTCAGGAAACTTATGGCGAAGATCCTTATTTGACTTCCAAAATGGGAGTTTCGGTTGTAAAAGGACTTCAAGGCCCAGCTGATGCAAAATATCGTAAGCTTTTGGCTTGTGCCAAACATTTTGCCGTTCATTCCGGTCCTGAATGGAGCAGACATGAATTGAATTTGAATAATGTAAATCCGCGTGAATTATACGAAACCTATCTTCCCGCATTTAAGGCATTGGTACAGGAAGCCGATGTAAGACAGGTAATGTGTGCGTATCAGCGTTTAGACGACGAACCGTGCTGCAGTAACACGCGATTATTACAGCGTATTCTTCGCGATGAGTGGGGATTTCAATATCTCGTAGTTTCAGATTGCGGTGCCGTTACTGATTTTTATACCACACATAAAGTTTCATCAGATGAGGTTCATGCCGCATCAAAAGCCGTACTGGCAGGAACGGATGTAGAATGTGTCTGGGATAAATACCCGTTTAAAAAACTTCCTGAAGCCGTTGAGAAAGATTTAATAAAAGAAGAAGAAATCAATAAAAGCCTGCTTCGTGTTTTAACAGGCCGTTTTGATTTAGGCGAAATGGACGATGACTCGATTGTGCCCTGGGCTCAAATTCCGGCAAGCGTGCTGAACAGTAAAGAACATCAGGAATTGGCTTTAGAAATGGCTCAGAAGTCAATGACACTTTTACAGAATAAAAATAATATTCTGCCTTTAAATAAAAACGTAAATAAAGTGGCAGTTATAGGCCCAAATGCTGATAATGAACCTATGTTATGGGGAAATTATAACGGAACACCCAATAAAACCATTACCATTAAAAAAGGAATTGAGGGAAAACTGGCTGCTAATAAAGTCCTGTATGATAAATCTTGTGATTTAGTAGAAGATAAAGTAACGGAGACGTATTTTGATCAAATTTCTTTTGAAGGAAAAAAAGGAATGAAAGCCGTTTATTGGAATAACCCTAATAGAGAAGGAAACAGTGTTATTTCGCAGCAAATTTTGAATCCTATAAAGATGACCACAGCAGGTCAGCATGAATTTGCTTCGGGAGTTAAACTCGAAGGATTCTCTGCAAAATATGAGACTGAATTTACAGCGAAAGAAACTGAAAACCTTGTTTTTAAAACCGGAGCTGCAGGTGCTTTTGAATTGTTAGTTAACGGTAAATCGATCGCAAAGTATACCAACTGGCGCACCGTTCCGGGTAAAATTCCGTTTCCGGTTGAAGCAGGCATAAAATATAAAATCGAAATTCTTTTTGCACAATCCAATGATTGGCAGGCTAATTTAGAATTCGATTTTGGAAAAGAGTTTGATATTGACTTCAAAGCCTTGATTCAAAAATTAAAAGGCATCGACACCGTAATTTTTGCAGGAGGACTTTCGACTTTACTGGAAGGAGAAGAAATGCCTGTTTCTTTTCCCGGTTTTAAAGGCGGCGACAGAACCAATATTGAACTTCCTGCTGTGCAGAGAAAATGCTTAAAAGAACTTAAAGCAGCTGGTAAAAAAGTAATTTTTGTAAACTGCTCAGGATCTGCTATTGCTTTAACCCCAGAAACAGAAAGCTGTGATGCTATTCTGCAGGCCTGGTATCCGGGAGAATCAGGAGGACAGGCTGTCGCCGATGTTCTTTTTGGAGATTATAACCCAGCGGGAAAACTGCCAATTTCATTTTATAAAAACTCTGATAAATTAGGCGATTTCGAAGATTATTCGCTTAAAGGAAGGACATATAGGTATACAACAGATGTTTTGTTTCCTTTTGGTTTTGGCTTAAGCTATTCTAAATTCGAGATTCAGGCAGGAAATCTAAGTAAAACCAAAATAAAATCTAATGAAGATACGCAGCTAAAATTTTCAATAAAAAACACAAGCAAGCTTAACGGAACTGAGATTGTTCAGGTTTATGTCCGAAAATTAAATGATACAGAAGGCCCGTTAAAAACACTAAAAGCTTTTAAACGAATAGAACTAAAAGCAGGCGAAAAACAAAATGTAACGATCTATTTACCAGCGTCTTCATTTGAATTTTATGATACTAAAACAAGAGCTATGAATATCGCTTCGGGAGAATATGAGGTGTATTACGGCAGCAGTTCGGATACTAAGGATTTAAAAATGGCGAAAATGGCCATTCAGTAAACAAAAATGGACTTTAAATTTTCTTTATCAAATAAAAAGTAATTAATCTACAGCGAATTATGAGTTTTAAATATCTTTTCTATTTATGTCTGTTTAGTTTTTTTAGCCTAAATGCACAATCAGTTATAAAAAGCCCTGACGGAAAGCTTAAAGTTTCTCTTTTTGTTTCTAACGGCCAGCCTTTTTATACTATTTCTTATAATGAAAAAACGTTTTTAGAAAAGTCGCCGCTTGGACTAAAAACCAATGTCGAAGATTTTACAACAGGATTAATTTTAAAAACAAATGCGGTTCAAAATAAAATTGACGAAAAATACCAGCTTCCTAATATAAAAAACAACAATGTTCATTATGAAGCGAATGAAGCTGTTTTTTCATTCACTAAAAAAAATAAAGCAGCGATCGATATTATATTTAGGGTAAGCAATAACAATACGGCTTTTAAATATAAAGTATATCCGCAAAACGAAAGCCGTTCCTGTGTGGTACAGGAAGAGGCTTCAGGTTTTCTTCTGCCGGAAGGCACAACAACATTTCTTTGTCCGCAGAGTAAACCAATGACAGGTTTTGCCAGAACTGCACCAAGCTACGAAACATCGTATACCGTAGATGATTCTATGGGAAAAAACGGAATAGGTGAAGGTTATACATTTCCCTGTCTTTTTAAAGTAAACCATAACGGATGGGTTTTAATATCTGAAACCGGTGTAGACAGCGGTTATTGTGCCAGCCGATTAATTGGACACGAAAAAGGATTATACAGCATTGGTTTTCCAATGGCGGAAGAAAATAACGGAAACGGAACAACCGCTCCCGGAATACCACTTATGGGTGAAACACCGTGGAGAACCATTACAGTTGGCGAAACTCTGGCTCCAATCGTAGAAACTACGATCCCTTTTGATTTGGTTAAACCAAAATACGAAGCTTCAAAAGAATATAAATACACCAAAGGTTCGTGGAGCTGGATTATAAAAATGGATAACAATACTACTTTTCCGGTTCAAAAGCAATACATCGATTTTAGTGCCGCAATGGGATATCAGACTGTTTTAGTTGATGCACTTTGGGATACTCAAATAGGAAAAGATAAAATTGCCGAACTTTCTCGATATGGCGCCGAAAAAGGTGTTGGATTGTATTTATGGTACAATTCAAACGGATATTGGAATGATGCACCGCAAGGACCAAGAGGAATGATGGACAGTAGTATCATTCGCCGTAAGGAAATGGCGTGGTTAAAAAGTATCGATGTAAAAGGCATCAAAGTAGATTTCTTTGGCGGAGATAAACAAGAAGTAATGAAATTGTATGAAGATATTTTAAAAGATGCCAATGATTTTGGTTTGATGGTTATTTTTCACGGTTGTACATTACCAAGAGGCTGGGAGCGTATGTATCCCAATTTTGCTTCGAGTGAAGCGGTCCTGGCGAGTGAAAATCTGCATTTTGGACAAGCAAGCTGCGACAATGAAGCAAGAAATGCTTCTATACATACTTTTATTCGAAATACAGTAGGAAGCATGGATTTTGGCGGCAGCGCTCTTAACAAATTTTACAATAGTGACAACACTCCCAATAAAGGTTCAAAACGAATGACTTCGGATGTATTTGCCTTAGCGTCGGCTGTACTTTTTCAAAGCGGTGTACAGCATTTTGCATTAGCACCAAACAATTTAAATGATGCTCCGGATTGGGCAGTGAATTTTATGAAAGAAGTTCCAACGACTTGGGATGAAGTTCTTTTTTTAGAAGGATATCTGGGTAAATATGTAATACTGGCCCGCAGGAAAGGAACCAAGTGGTATATCGCAGGAGTAAATGCTCAAAAAGAAACGTTGACTTTAAAATTGAAGCTCCCAATGATGGTCTCCAACGCAGCAATAACGTGTTATTTTGATGATGAAAAATTAAACGGAAAAGTAAAAAAGATACAACCTAAAAATAACCAGAATTTTGAAATTAAAATCCCGTTTAATGGCGGAATACTGCTGGTGAATTAAACAAGATTTTTAATACAAATAAAAAAGAGTAATCTCAGAATAATTCTACCTTTATGGTTTGTAAAGGTTTTAGAAAGCCGTCTGTAAAGAGGTGTGATATAATTTGAAACTGGCTTTAATACATTTTTTTAGAACACTAAAAAATGCATTTGGCCTTTTAAGCTTAAAAAGAAACAGCCCCAAGAATGTTTTATAACATTGAATTTTAATTTAACAATCATTTTATAATGTCCTCAAAGAAATGTTTTGCCATTTTGTTTTTTATCATGAACAGTTTATTTTCTCAAAATACATTTGAGAACTATCGATTTCGTTTAGTAGACAATGAGACTTCAAAAAGTGGTATTTATACCATTGCGCAGGATCAATTTGGTGTTATGTGGGTGGGCACAAATGGCGCAGGTTTGTACAAATATGACGGAATAAATTATGTGGGTTATGAGCAGGACTCCAAGCGCAGTAATTCCATAAACAGCAACTTAATTTATACTGTTTATGTAGATACAAAAAACCGTTTATGGGTAGGAACAGATGAAGGATTGTGTCTTTACAATCGTAATTTAGATACTTTTGAAAACATTGATCTTCGAAAACAAAGCCAAAAAGAAACTGTAATTTCTGTAAAAAGCATTATTGAAGACGATCATGGCAATATTTTTTTAGGAACGTTTAATAATGGACTGCTCAAACTAAACGTTAATTCCAGAGAAATTACAAGGCTTAAACTGGATACTCCAAATCCAGCCAACTATTTGATCAATTCTTTAGTAAAAGACAAAAAAGGAACAATTTATTTAGGAACCAATTCAGGTTTAAAAGTAGTTGATCCAATAAAAAATGAAGTAAAAAAAGTAAATATTGCCAAAGACAATGAATTACTCTCGGGCACAATTGTGTCTATGTTTTTTGACAGTAAACAAAATTTATGGATTGGAAATGGTTTTAAAGGACTGGTTAAAGCCGATTTATATTCTAAAGATAAAAAGGCTGTTTCTTATCCTATTACCAGAAAAAGAATCATGTCAATTCTGGCATCAGACCCAGAAACCATTCTTTGTGCCACAGAAAATGACGGTTTAATTATTATAAATGACCAGGGTGTTGTTCAAAAAAAATACATAAACAGCAAATACAATAATCGCAGTTTAGGCTCTAATTCTGTCTGGTCTTTATTTTTAGATAAAGAAAACAGAATCTGGCTGGGTTACTATAATAAAGGTTTAGGCGTTTTTGACCGAATAAAAAATAAAGTAAGAGGAATTGAAAGTTTAGCCGGAAATCCACAATCATTACAAACCAATTGTGTTACCAGTATCGCCAAAGATAACGAAGGCCAGTTATGGATTTCTATGGAAGGCGGAGGTGTCGATGTTTACAATCCCGAAACTAAAAACTTTAAGCACATTACCAAATTAGATACTCGATTTTATTCTGGATTAACCAATGGAAATATCACAAAAGTCTTTATTGATAAAAACCAGAATGTCTGGCTGGCCAGCTGGAATGAGGGAATCTTTTTTTTGAAGAAAGGAAGCAGGAACTTTATTAATTACAACACCAAAAATACTCCTGATTTAGCCTCAGACAATATTATGAGTATTACCGAAGACTCAAGAGGTGTGGTATGGATTGGCACTTTTTCAAAAGGACTACATTATTATACACCTTCAGACGGGCGTTTTCACCATTGTAATCAGAAACCATTTTATGCAAATGGAATGGTAAATTTAGATATTAGAAAAGTAATGGTCGATTCTGATGATGATGTTTGGGTTGGATCAACAACAGGTTTATACAAAGTCAGCACAAAGGATTTTGTTTCTTTTTCTGTGACTTCTTTACGCGATAAAATGTCAGAAAAGCTTAAAAATCATAAAAGCATACATACGATCAATACGCTTTATCAAACCAAAAACAAGGAAATTTGGATTGGTACAGACGGCGCAGGATTGTTCAGTTATAATAAAAAAACAGATGGACTTAAATGGTACATTAACTTCAATGGGCTTCATGAAAAATCGATAGCTTCTATTGTAGAATCAAACGATGGACGTATTTGGTTAAGCGGAAAAAAAGGGATCAGCAGACTGGATTTGAAAAACAAAACAACAGTCAATTATTCTACATATGACGGTTTGCTTGGAAATGATTTTAATAACAATTCAGTATTAAAAGACGAAAACGGAATTCTATATTTTGGAGGTTATGAAGGTCTCAATTATTTCAATCCTTCAAATTTGGTAAAAAGTAAAAAACAGCTTCCAATTTACTTTACAGATCTCAAACTTTTTAATAAATCAGTAAGACCTCTTGAAAAAAATTCACCCTTAATTAAAGTAATATCAGAAACAAAAAAGATAATTCTTAAACATGACCAGTCCGTATTTACAATTGATTTTATTGGTATAAATTACTCTTTTCCAGCCAGAAATGAATTTGCATATTATTTAGAAGGTTTTGAAGATTCATGGAATTATGTAGGCAGTAAACGCTCTGCAACATATACCAACTTAGCACCGGGCAAGTATCTTTTTAAGGTTAAAGCATCTGAAAAAAATGGAGCATGGAGCCAGAAACCATTAGAATTAGAAATTGAAATTTTACCGCCCTGGTGGAAAACATCATTTGCTTATCTTTTTTATTCGCTCTTGGTATTGGCTGCAATTCATTTTGGTAATCAATATTATCAAAACAGGTTCAAACAGAAACAATTGATACAATTTGAACAGAAGAAAGCAGTTCAGATTGAAAAATTAAATGATAAAAAATTACAGTTCTTTACTAATATTTCGCATGAGTTTAGAACGCCGCTTACTTTAATTTTAAATCCTTTGGGTGATATAATCAAAAACAATAGTCTGGAACTTTCGGGCAGTGTTTTGAATAAGCTGAAGACTATTCAAAAAAGTTCTGACAGACTTTCGAGATTAATCAACGAGCTTATGGATTTTAATCAGCTTCAGTTTAATAAAATGCCGCTGCAAGTACAACAGCTGGAAGTAGTGGGTTTCACAAAAGAAATTGTAAGTTATTTTGATGAGGAAGCTCAAAGCCGCGGAATTCAATTGCAATTTCAATCAGATAAAAAATCATTAAAAGACTGGGTAGATCCTAAAATGTTTGAGAAAATTATTTTTAATGTAATTTCTAATGCGTTTAAGGTTACTCCGGATAATGGAAAAATTATTGTAAAATTAATGGTTAATGAAGAACTGGTTTACTTTCCATTATTAAGTCCTGCGTATACCAATTCTTCTTTTTCGGTTATTGTTGAAGATACCGGCGCAGGACTGGATAAAAAAGACATTAAGCGGATTTTTGACCGTTTTTATCAGGTAAATAATTTAAATAAAGCGTATTATGGAAGTACTGGAATAGGTTTGGAAGTGGTTCGTGGATTTGTTGAACTTCATAAAGGAATTATCGATGTAGAAAGTGTTCTGGGAGCCGGCACAACTTTTAAATTGATATTTCCTATAGGAAAAGAATTCTTCAATCAAAATGAAATTTTAAATGAGGAATTTAAAAAAGAGAAAAAAATAAGTTTTACGCCTATTGTTGAAAAAGAAACTGTTGAGGTAGTAGAAGAACAGGAAAAAAAGGACCGGGTTTACACTATTTTAATTGTTGAAGATAATACGGAACTGCGAAATTATCTAAAAAATGAGCTTAAAAAAGAGTACAAAGTAATAACTGCCGAAAATGGCAGGATTGGTTTAGAAATCGCTTTGCAAAAACTGCCTGATTTGATTTTGACCGATGTAATTATGCCGGTAATGAATGGTTTAGAATTATGTAAAAATATTAAGGCAGATTTAAAAACAAGCCATATTCCGTTAATGATGCTCTCCGCAAAAGCATTAATCAAAGATAAACTAGAAGGAATAGATTCTGGTGCAGATATGTATTTGAGCAAACCATTTGATATGGATATTTTAAGATCCAGTTTAGTACAGCTTCTTAAAAGCAGGCAGATTATGTTTAATAAATTCTATAACGGTATTACTCCAAAAGCCAAAGAAAAAACTACAACACTGGATAATGATTTTATAAAAAATGTCCTGAATTATATCAATGAAAATATTAATGAATATGAGTTGAGTGTTGAGGTTCTGGCATCGAAGGTATTTTTAAGCAGAAGCCAGTTATATAGAAAAATTAAAACCCTTACCGGTGTTTCGGTAAATGAATTTATACGGAATGTGCGTTTAGAAAAAGCCAAAGAATTAATAGAACTGGGCAATGACAATATAACCGAAATTAGTATTAAAGTTGGTTTTAGTTCTCCTTCATATTTTACAAAATGTTATAAAGAAAAATACGGGCATCTGCCTACACATAATAAATAGTATATGCATTTTGTAAGAGTTTAAAAGACGGTTTATACCGTCTTTTTTTTGCTCAAATAATTAGAACAATTATAGATTTCTTAATGACGACTTTGGTGTTTTTATTATTAAAAATTAAAGTAATTAACAGTAAAAGCTTTTTTTTAAAAATTACTGAATAATTACAATCAGGGTCTTTTTTTATTTCATGCTTAAAAAAAGAAACACATTATTATTAAAATCCTATTTGTGTTTTATTTTGTAAATGTCTTAAAAACTGCTAATTAGGTGATTTCTGTAGTTTTCATGCTACAAAATTGATAGTTTTTGCATCATTTTTAATAGGTGAAATTTATCCTAACCTTATATTTTTGGATTGTAAGAAAACTAAATAACCCAGAAAACAAGTATTAACCATTTTAAAAATAACAGTATGAAATGAAACCAAATTATTTATTGAATTCTTTTCTAATTAAAAAACAGAAAAGAAGAAACAGCTTTTAAAATTTATAAATAAGCCATACA
Organism: Flavobacterium sp. HSC-32F16; assembly: GCF_024171645.1. GTDB lineage: Bacteria > Bacteroidota > Bacteroidia > Flavobacteriales > Flavobacteriaceae > Flavobacterium. The sequence goes on from NZ_JALKAC010000013.1 coordinate 130,316, forward strand.
ATAAATAAAAAACTTTACAACCGAATAACTATTTAAACTAATCAAAAAACCAATTGAAATGATGTTAAAATTAAAATTTGCAATAATTGCATTGCTAATAATCAGCAGTCATAATATAATGGCACAGTCAAAGACGATACAGGGGGTGATTACAGATCCCTCAGGGTTTCCGCTGCCAGGTGCCGGTGTTAATGTAGAAGGTTCGCAAAACAGCACCTCTACAGATTTTGACGGTAAGTATACTTTAAAAGGCGTAAACCCTACAGATAAAATTACATTTTCGTTTGTAGGATTGATTTCTCAAACGATTACAGTAGGCACCAGAAATAATATTGATGTTACATTAGCATTATCTACACAAAACTTAAATGAAGTTATAGTAGGTTACGGAACTCAAAAGAGAGCGAAGGTAACCGGAGCAATTTCGACAGTAGGCTCAAAAGATATAGCCGCAGTTCCTATTACAAATGCAGAGTCAGCTTTACAAGGAAGAGCCGCAGGGGTTACAGTTGTAAACGGTGCTCCGGGTTCTAATCCTACGGTTACTATTCGTGGTTTGGCTACAATGGGAAACAGTGCTCCTTTGTATGTAATCGACGGAGTTTTGACAGGGAACTTATCAGGACTGAGTCCTAATGATATTGAATCGATGTCTGTTTTAAAAGATGCTTCAACAACGGCTTTATATGGTTCAAAAGCTTTTAACGGAGTAATTATGGTAACGACTAAAAAAGGGAAAAAAGGACCAGGCCAGCTTAATTTTAGTACTTATTCCGGTTTTCAAACTATTACGAAAAGATATAATGTTTTAAACACGCAGCAATATCTTCAGTATGCCAAGGATCTGGGAAGTGATTTAACAGCAAGAGCAGCTGAATTTGGAAATACAAATACCAACTGGCAGGATGAGATTTTTCAAAGCGGTGTAATGCAGGATTATAATTTAAGTTTTTCGAATGGAACAGAAACTTCTACTGCCCGTTATTCTGCCGAATATTTAAAACAAGAAGGTGCCGTTATCAATACGGGCTTTGAACGTTATTCTTTTAGAGCAAATAACACACAAGACATCGGCAGACTTAAGGTAGGAAGCAATATTGGAATATCATTCAGTACAATCAATCCAGAACGTAGTTCAGGAGGAAGAACATTATTGGAACACGCTATTAAAATGTCTCCTTATTTGCCAGTTTACAATGATGCAAATTTAGGAGGCTTTCAAGGGCCAAGTGCTATTGATGGTAATGATGCTGAAAATCCTGTTCGTGTAGCAAATTTAGGATATCAAAAAATTAATAATTTATCAATTATAGGAAATATCTACGCTGAATTGGATATTTACAAAGGTCTTAAATTTAGATCACAAGTTTCATTAGACTATTACACAGGGAAAGACCATACATTTATACCTAGTTACGCAGATGGCTCTTACCACAGACAGGCATTTTCAACCACTAATGAAACAAATTCTCAAGGTCAGACCATTGTTTTTGATAACAGTTTGACTTATAAAACGACTATCGCAGCAAAACACAATATAGAAGTTTTGGGAGTTATAACTAAAATTGATGGAAAGTCACAAAATGTAGTGGCAGGAAGCCGTTACAATATTTCAGACGAAATTGATCAATTAAGATATAATGAAGGGAATTTAAGTTCTGCGAATTATGTCGAAAAGAATATTGGATATATAGCTCGTATCAATTACGATTATGACGATAAATATCTGCTTGCCGTTTCAGGACGACGTGATGCTTCTTCTCGTTTTGGTTCCAATAACCGCTGGGGGAACTTCTATTCAGTAGCTGTCGGATGGAATATAGCAAAAGAAAGTTTTATGGCAGATTCTGTTTTCAGTACCTTAAAACTTAGAGCAAGTACAGGAACGACAGGAAATGACAGAATAGACAATTATCAATACGCCGCGACATTGCTTGCTGATTATAATTATCCAATTGCAGGAGGAAATGCGCCGGGAGTATCTCTTGGGGTTGCTTCTAATCCTGATTTAAAATGGGAATCTAAAAAAGATAGAAATATAGGTGTGGATTTCGGTTTATTTGACGAAAAATTCACAGGATCTTTTGAATATTTTAATAATAAAAGCAGTGATATTCTTTTTGCAGTTCCTTTAGCCGCTTCGGTAGGATCTGCGGGCGGCGGAACTCAAGTTCAAAATATTGCCGATGTGAAAGTTTCCGGATATGAAATAAGCTTAGGTTATAATGACAGAAAAGGAGATTTTACCTGGTCTGCTGTAGCTAATTTAGGAACAAGTAAAAATGAGGTTACAAGTTTAGCTCCCGGAGTTACCAGTGTATTAGGCGGTCCAACGGCAAGAGCAGGTTTAGAAAACTTCTCAAGACTCGAAGTAGGCCAGCCGTTGTTCTACTTTTACGGTTATCAGACAAATGGAATTTATCAAAACCAAGCAGAAGTAGATGCGGTTTTTGGACCAGGACAGACTAATGTACAGCCAGGTGATATTAAAATTGTTGATCGTGACGGAAATAAAATCATCAATTCAAATGACAAAACCAATATTGGAAATCCATATCCTGATTTTACTTATGGTTTAAATATTACAGCAGCTTATAAAAAGTTCGATTTTAACTGTTTCATTACAGGAGTTCAAGGAAACGATATTTACAATGCCAATACTTTTGATTTAAAAGGAATGAATCGTTTGTTTAATGCCAGTACAGATGTTTTAGACAGAGCAGTTGTTGTAAACGGAGTGGTAACTAATCCATCGGCAAGTCTGCCCAGAGCGCAGGGAGCAGATATTAACTGGTCTTCAGCTAATCAGCGTTATATTGAAGATGGTTCATATACACGATTAAAGAATATCACATTAGGATATACATTATCAGGAGAAACATTTGATAATCATTTTTCAAATATAAGATTCTATGTAAGTGGTCAAAACCTTATTACTATTACTAAATATGATGGTTTAGATCCTGAAATTGCACGTGCAGATGCTAATGCAAATTCTGCGGGTATCGACTTAGGAAGATATCCACAGCCTAAATCAGTAATTTTTGGACTTGATGTTAAATTTTAATATATAAGATGATGAAAAAAATAAAACATATAGTTGCAGCATTGTTGGGAGTTTTCGCAATGCATTCATGCGACACTGCAGAATTAGAATTAAAAAATCCAAATACGCTGTCGCCGGACAGTTTCTTTAAAACGGCAGCTCAGGTAGAATCTTCTGTAAATGCGGCCTATGCCAATTTACAGACTAGAGGACTTTATGCCCGTAATCTTGCTTTTGCAATGGATCTTATGGGACAGGATGCAGCTGGAAATCCGCAGTTAGAAGGTAATAAAAAGCCTTTTCAGGATTTTTCTTTTAATGCAGGAAATGATATTATTCAGTACTATTGGGAATCTTGCTTTTTAGGTATATCCAGAGCTAATTTTGTGTTAAACAATGAAGAGAAGATTAATGCTTTGTCCAATTCAGTTTTATCACAAGAGAGAAAGAACAAGTTTTTAGCAGAAGCTCATTTTTTAAGAGCCTATTATTACTTTCTTTTAGTAAACCGTTTTGGTGATTTACCAATTTACAAAACCGGAACTATTATAGGGGCTGCAAGAAGTCCAAAGGCAGAAGTATATAATTTAATTAGAGCAGACTTTGAATATGCTTCTCAAAATCTGCTTTCTAAAAATGGAGAGCAGACAGGAAGAGCAACCAAAGAAGCAGCTTATGCTTATTTGGGTAAAGTATTGCTGTATGAAAAGAAATACGATTTGGCATTAGCAGCTTTAAATAATGTTACCGGATTCAGCCTTGAAGAAAAAGGTAATTTTTATAACAATTTCATGGAAGAAACGGAGCACGGCATAGAATCAATTTTTGAAATTGAGTTTAATGAAAACAATGGAACAGGAAACAAATGGGACGATGCAGGAAATAGCGGCGGAACGGGTTTTGCTGAGTCAACTCTGCGAGGACAGGAATATGGTAATTTAAGCTGGTTTAATGTATATCCGCCTGATGCTCTTTTAGATTCTTATGAGGCAGGAGATTTACGTTTTGGAGATACTTTTTACGTACCGGGTTCAAAATATGTAAAAGGAACGCTTACCATGACGGCAGATAATTTTAATACATCTGCGGGAGTTAGAAAAGCAGGCTGGAAAAAATACCAAAACTATTATAAAAAAGATGATGAAGCTGTACAATCTAGTATCAACTTTAAAGTTATGCGTTATTCAGATGTATTGCTAATGAAGGCAGAATGCGAAAACCAGAGAGATGGAGGTTCACAAACTGCAGCTATTGCCTATATCAAAGAGGTTAGAGATCGCGCAGGTTTAACAACTGTCATTACTCCAACAAAAGAAGCGGTTTTTGCAGCGATTGTTCATGAACGTAAAGTAGAATTTGCAGGTGAGCAAAGCCGTTTTGATGATATTATAAGATGGGGAAATGCAGCTACAGAATTAGCAGGTACTGGTTTTCAGGCTGGTAAAAGTGAATTATGGCCAATTCCTAACAGAGAAACATCTTCTAATCCAAATATAAAACCAAGTGATAATAATCCTGGGTATTAAATGATTAAATTATGTTAGTTTGAGTTAAGTTAGTATTCTGATAAACAGCGCATTTTTAATGCGCTGTTTGTTTTTTTAGTGAGTACAGTTTAAATTTTAGATTCCAATTCTAAAACCTACAATCTACTTTCTTCTTTCTTTCAAATCTGTTTCAATTTGAAATTCCATCTTCTTGTCTATTACATAAAAGCATAATAGAACGGCGCTTATAATAAACATAAACCCCGGATAAATGCTTATTGAAAGTTTAATACCTTCAACAGCTGCCGGAACCTGATTAACTTCTTCGGCTACATATCCATATTTAGAAAGAAAAGCCGCGCCTAATGCACTGCCTATACTTATGCCAATTTTTAATCCAAATATCATTGCAGAAAAGACAATAGCAGTCGCTCTCCGATTGTTTTTCCATTCACTGTAATCAGCCACATCAGCAATCATTGCCCACAATAGCGGAATTGTTACTCCGTATATAAAGCCATGTAGTAATTGAGTTAAAAACACCATTGCAACAGCAGATCTACTGTAGAAATTAAAGGCAAGAAGAGTCAGGGCAGATAAAAAAATAAAAGAGATATAAACGTTTCTTTTACCAAAGGAATCTGCCAGAGGTTTTGAAAACATAATTCCGAATATCATAAAAATAATTCCTCCGGCATTAAAAAGACTAAATGCAGAAGTTGGAGCATCCTTTGGCCAGTGAAAATCTACAAAACCCATTGCGGTTAAGGAATGATTCAGCTGTTCAATAAATGAGATAAAGCCAATATCATTTAAAAAAACAGTTTGCGCATCTGGATCTAAATAGTATTTAAAGTAAAAAACATACATACCGCCTTTTAAGGATAAAGTTATAAATACCAAAATAGTCACCAATAACATAACCAGCCACGGACCATTTTTAGATAAATCCATAAAATCCTGCTTCACCGTTGATTCCTGACTTTTAGAAGGGATAATTCTTTCTTTGGTAGTAAAAAAAGTAACCAGAAAGCAAATTACTCCAATAATAGCAAACAATATCATAGTATTTTTAAAACCGACTGCTTTGTCACCGTTTCCTAAAATTAAAACAAATGGAAGTAAAAGCGACTGAACTATAAATTGAGCAATCATTACCGCTACAAAACGGTAGGAGGAAAGACTGTTTCGTTCTTTCATTTCGCCAGTTAAAACGCCGCTTAAAGCAACATAGGGTAAATTGTTTGCTGAATAAATCAGTACTAAGAAAAAATAAGTCAGCAATGCATATGTTATCTTACCTGATATACCAAAATCAGGCGTTAAAAAAGAAAGAACCGCTGCGATTCCAAAAGGTAAAGAAGTCCATAATATCCAAGGCCTGAATTTTCCCCAGCGGGTTTGGGTACGATCAGCAATAACCCCCATAATGATATTAAAAAAAGCACCAATAAAGCCTCCCGTAAAAATAATTATACTTGCCGTTCCCGCAGGAATTTTATAAACATCGGTATAAAAGAAAGCCAAAAATGTGAGCAGAGTCTGAAAAATCAAATTCGCTGCAAAATCACCTAAACCGTAACCTATTTTTTCTAGTACAGAAAGTTTTTTCGATGTCTTACTCATAAATATATTCGCTGCTTTTTTAGGCTCTACTTTGTCAGGATATTTTTTTTAAAGTGTTTTTTGCATCACAAAAAAAGCACTTCTTTTTCATTCTTTGTATGGAGAATGTTAATGTAAAAATAGCTTGAAAGTTGAAATAAGTGTATCATTTTTGAAGCCTATAATAACATATTTGAAGCATGAGTCTGTTGGAGTAAATCTAGTAAATATAAATACCTGTTTTAGTAACGGATTTTAGAAAATAGAAATTTATAAAAGAGATTAAAATTGTATGTCGGCCAATGTTTTTTTGCTCGTATTTTGATCGAAAATTTATAAATGAAATAGAGCTCTTTTATATCATATAACTGAATTTGTTTAAAAATACACAACCAGTTGTTTTTGATTAAGAAATAATATCCTTTTTTACTGATGCATTTTGTATATAATTACTGAATTACATTGTTTAATGTGCTTTTTTAGTCAGTTTTGAGTTTTTTATACTTCTTTGATAAAACTAAAAAATTTCGTTTTATTTAATATTTTTTGATCTTACGTAAATAGATTTTTTGTATAATATTTATTTTTATGCTTAAAATAATTAATATAATATTTTTTAATTTCAAATTTTACAAATAATTGACAAAAAAAATATCATACAACCGGTTGTTTTTTAGTTGTTTTGTTTATATTTGTTGTACTACACTTTTTAAATTAGTGATGAAAACATCTCTATATGATAGAGTTACATAGATAGTATTGTTGAAAAAATTTTGAGTTATGTTAGTTAGTTTTTAAAAAGCCGAAAGAGATTGAACTTTCGGCTTTTTCCTGAAGAAGCAATGAAATAACTATTTCCTTTAAAAGTTGGGTAAAGTCAGATTAATTTAAAATCAATTTGAGATTAAAACCAATACCGGATTATATCATTGAAAATTTAAAATAAAAAACCAAAAACAGAAAATATGATTGTAGATAATACTGTTATAAATGAGCATCTAAAAAAGATCCGATTTTTAATATTGATTTTTGCTTTGATTATTCCGGTTTTTGTCATTAGCCAAAACAAAAACAAAACGAATAAATTAGAACTAAAAAGGCCTCACTATCGAAATCTTTTTAAGGAAGCAGGTTACAGCCAAATTGATATTGATAAGAAATTAAATAAAGCTTATTATGATGTTTTTGAAGGGCCAGACAAAGTTTATTTTGAGGAAGGCGATTCATTAGGATATGTTTCTGATATTAAAAATAAAGATGCCCGTACCGAAGGAATGTCATACGGAATGATGGTTGCCGTTCAGTTAAATAAAAAAGAGGTTTTTGACCGTATTTGGCGATGGTCTGTAAAATATATGCAGCATCAGGACGGACCAAGAGAAGGCTATTTTGCCTGGAGTGTAAATCCGCAGACCAAGAAACAAAATTCTCCTGGTTCTGCTTCAGATGGGGAATTGTATTATATAACTAGTCTGCTTTTTGCTTCTAATAAATGGGGTAATAATACGGGAATAAATTATTACAAAGAAGCCAGAAAAATTTTAGATGCGATGTGGAAAAAAGATGGTACCGGAAACATCTATAATATTATAAATACAGAACACAAACAGATTTCCTTTGTGCCCGAAGGAGGCGGGTACAATTGGACAGATCCTTCTTATCATGTTCCTGCCTTTTATGAAATATGGGCATTATATGCTAAAGACGGGCATGAGCAGTTTTATAAAGAATGTGCCGATGTTTCTCGCAATTTTTTACATAAAGCCTGTCATCCTGTAACAGGACTAACTTCAGATTATACTGAGTTCAATGGCGATCCGCATCCAACACCCTGGATGCCTGGCGGATTTCGTTACGATTCCTGGCGTGTTCCTATGAACATTGCAATGGATTACACTTGGTACGGAAAAGATAAAGAATGGCAGGAAGATTATGCCAAACGATTTCAAGATTTCTTAAGATCGAAAGGGTTGGACACATATGAAGATCAGTTTAATGTGGATGGAACTACTCCAGAGTTTATTCTTCAGGCTGGTCCAGTCAAAAAACTAAGACATTCCATTGGTCTGGCAGGAACAGCAGCAACGGCATCATTAGTAAATAAAGATAAAGCAAGTTTAGATTTTGTTCATGCGGTTTGGAATGCCAAGCTTGAACCTTATGAAGACGGTTACTTTGATCCGTATTACGATGGATTAATGTACCTTTTTAGTTTAATGCATCTTAGTGGAAACTACCAAATTATAGCGCCAAAAGGTTAACCAGATTTTAAACTTAAAAATTAAAATATGAAACAGTATGTAATGGTTGTGTTATGGATATTTGTTTTATCAACCTCATTGGGTTTTGCGCAGACAAACCCGAATTCTATTCTGGAAGATTTTAAACCATCGGCATTTAATCAGCCCGGACAGGAATATCCAAAAGTAAATTCTCAGGGTTATGCACGATTTCAAATTGCAGCTCCAGAAGCAAAGTCTGTTGTAGTAAGTCTTGGGTTAGGAGGAGCAAAAGGAGGGACAGTTCTTGTAAAAGATCAGGATGGTTATTGGAGAGGCACAACAGCCGGCGCAATGGATGAGGGCTTTCATTATTATCATGTCACTGTCGACGGCGGCATTTTTAACGATCCGGGAGCACTTAATTTTTTTGGATCTACCCGTTGGGAAAGCGGTATCGAAATCCCGGCGCATGATCAGGATTTTTATGCTCTGAAACAGGTGCCGCATGGAAATGTACAACAGATTCTTTTTCCTTCAAAAAGCACCAATACTTCGCGCAGAGCTTTTGTTTACACTCCGCCGGGATATCATAAAGATAAAAATACCAAATATTCTGTTTTGTATTTACAACATGGCTGGGGAGAAGATGAAACGGCCTGGAGCAATCAGGGACGCGTCAATTTAATTATGGACAATTTAATTGCCGAAGGTAAAATAAAACCCTTCATTATCGTTATGACTTACGGAATGACAAATGACGTTAAATTTGGCGGTTTGGCAAGTTTTAAAATAGAACCCTTTCAGACAGTTCTTGTTGATGAGTTAATTCCTTATGTTGATTTAAATTTCCGAACAGTCTCTAATCAGGCCAATCGTGCCATGGCCGGTTTGTCAATGGGCGGAATGGAAACACATTCTATTACGCTTAATAAACCCGAGGTTTTTTCTCATTATGCACTTCTAAGCGGAGGTATTTACAAACCTGAAGAAATTAAGGTTAAATCAAAAGTAAAACTGATTTTTATAAGCTGTGGCAGCCGAGAAAAACCAGAAGGTGTACAAACGGCTGTAAAAAACCTGAAAGAGTCAGGTTTTAATGCTGTTTCGTATGTTTCAGAAAATACTGGACATGAATTTTTAACCTGGCGCCGAAGCTTTAAAGAATTAGCACCGCTTTTATTTAAATAGTAGTTAAATTTTTATGTGAATGTAAAATTGTTGACTGGAAAAAAAAGCAAACTTTTCAACTTCTAATTTCTATTTTTCTGCATCATTTTTTTCATAATAGTGCAAAATACAACATCTATGGTATTAACTGCCTCAAATTTAGTATCCTGTTTTATCATATAGAGTTATTTTTATTATTTAATAAATATTAACATCTAAACCACAAATTATGAGAAAGTTAAACAGTATTACATTATTACTCGCATGTGTTTTAGGATTTTCTTCCTGCGCTGAAAATTCTGCAACAGAAAAAACATCAGATAAGATGAGTACAAATGGGAGTACTAAAAAAATTGCCGGAGCTCCCTGGGTAAAACAATTTGAAGATACATTTGATGTAGGCTCCAGTCTCTCACAATGGACAAAAGAACAACGTGCCGATTACAATTCCTGGTATTGTGACTATGCCAGTTCAGTGCCTTCCACACAATGGCGGGACGGAAGACAATGTTTGGAAATCAAGACCACAAAATTAAGTACGTACAAATATCAATCTGGTTTCATTACTTCTAATTATCAATACAAGCCAGAAAATAATACAGAGTACATGCTTTCGGCTAATATTAAATTAATAGCGATGGATGGCGGGACTTATAAGTCTTTTAAAGATACGTATGGTGCGTGGCCGGCTTTTTGGTCTGTGCAGGGAAATGGATGGCCGACAAAAGGGGAGATCGATATTATGGAAGGTTATTCGTTTGCGCCTAATGCAAGTCGTTTTACTTCGAATATTTTTTATGGTACTTCAGTTGGAAACAACTTATTAGGAAATTCAGCAGAAAGAAATTATCCGTCGAATTTTAATATAGACGGAAATAACGGATGGCATTTATATGAATCTTTTTGGAAAATGCAAAACAACGTAGTTACTGTAACCATAAAGGTTGATAATGTAACAGTTGCAACCTATACAAATAGCAGTGTATCGAATCTTAATTTTAATAATTTCGGAACACATTCGGTTATTTTTAATGTAAATGTGGGTTCAAAAGACTCGAATTTTATAGATCCTAATAAACTAAACTTATTTTCAACCGTAATGATGTGGGTAGATGATGTTACGGTTTACAAAAGACCAATTTAATATAAACACGAATTACACCAATTAACACTAATTCGTTTGTGAAATTAATTTCGCAAACGAATTTTTAAATTTGTGCTAATTTGTGTAATTCGTGTTATAATAAAATTTAATCTAAACCTTCAAGGAATCCAGTGTGTGAACTTTTGACTGCAAAATTGGAATCGTACAATAAAGGCCAGTCATTTCCCGGATGATTCAGTTCAGTGCTGTACGGAATCCATGATTCATTATCTTTCATTCCCCAAATTGTTAAGGCGTATTTATTAGCTGCCGGAATTGCATTATAAATTTTTACCATTTCTTTGTATTTTGCTTTTTGAGCCAGTCTTCTTTCGTTTGTAAAACTAGAAATATCATTAGATTGGTTTACTTGTATATCCAATTCAGAGACATGAATTTTCAAGCCTTTTGCCACTGCTCTGTTAAGATCAGTTTCTATTTGCGCTTTTGTTGGGCTTAAATAAGTGTTATGCATTTGAAAACCAACACCATCAATAACCTTTGCTGTTTTTAGATCCTCCAAAATAGTAAATACTTTGTCTTGTTTTGCAATATTAGTTGAGGTAGCATAATCATTGTAGAATAATAATAATGATGTATCACCTGCAGCAATTGCGGCGTTTCTTGCCCATTGAAAACAGTCTTTTACATAGTTTGGTCCCATTCGCTGCAAGAAAATAGTATTTCTCATGACACCGCCATTGTCATCTACAGCTTCGTTAACCACATCCCAGGATTTTACTTTCCCTGCATAATGCGTAACCACATCTGTAATGTATTTTTTTACTTCTGCGGCAAATTCAGCATCAGTACCAGAGAAATCTTTTAGCCATTGCGGCACCGCATTATGCCAAACTAAAGCATGACCATGAACATTGATATTATTAGCATTTCCATACGCCGCAATTTTATCAGCTGCAGTCCAGTTGTAAACACCGCTTGCAGTCGAAATTTGATCCATTTTCATTTCGTATTCCGCAGAAATACTGCTGAATTCATTTCTCAGGATAACATCATAAGGCGTTCCGTTTGTTAGTTGTGAAGCTTTTATAGCCATACCTACAAAAAATGGATTAGCTGATTTATTTACTTTTACCTTTAAAAAAGTTGGATCTTCAGGAATGCCGTTAGAGCCGGTAGTAACCACACTAATGACATTAGAATAATCAGAAATTTGGGCTTCTGTTTTAGCTCTCACTCGGTAATAATATTGTGTTCCCCCGGTCAGGCCTGCTACAACTTCGTTTAAATCTGTAACTTCTTTTGCATTGTAATTTGTGACAAAAGAAGCAAAATCTTCGGTGGTTGAAACATCCAGAAGATAGGTTTTTGAATTGGAAACATAATTCCATTTTGCTTTAAAACCATTATCGGTTACATCTTTTGGAGCGTTTGCAACTGGCGTTTCCAGTGTTTCTACAGCGTCATTATCGTCTTTTGAGCACGCATTTAAAAAAAAGACGAGGCTGGTCAGCATTAATAAAAATTTAATTTTCATACTGTTTTTTATTATAGGATATTCTTTTAAAAAGAATATCCTTATTTATAGTTTATTTAGTTGCTTTACTTTTTAAAAGAGGCTGTAATTGAAACAGCCTCTTTTTTAAAATTTAAAAGTCGATGAATTTATTGGTAACGAATTTTAATATTATCAAATTTAATGGCACTTGGATTAGGTGAATCTCCCTGAGCAACCCCCACCTTAATTTCTGTAATTTTAGATGGATTTATAGTGGCTGCTGTATTCGATCCAAAACCGTAATTATCTGTAAAAGCAGCGATTGATATGGTTTTTGTAGTCCAGTTTACATCGGTGATTTTAAAATTATAGCCATAGTCTTTACCATCAATAGTATTTAATTGAATGGCAAATTGAGCTCCAACAACATTCGCACTTACATCAATATCTATAAAAGCTTTTGTTGCATCTGTATTAGAACTACTTAAGAAACCGGTTCCTGTTCCGCCGCTGCTTCCGTTATAACCATTTGCAGTTGAACCACCCCAGACCAATGTGGTGTAATTTCCTGTCGGCCCGCCTGCAGTGCTGGTGTTAAAACTTTCTACATCTCCATAAGAAGTCCATTCTGTTCTGGCTCCGTTTCCGTCAAAATCAGATACTAAAACAATCGTAGCAAAATCGATTGTTTTTTTGGCGGCACCTCCCGGTGTAGTAACGACCAGTTCTGATCCTGAAACCGCATTTGCAGGTAAACCAATTATAATTGAAGAAGATGATTTTACAGTATAACTTACCGCTTTTCCGTCTAAGGTTATGGATGAGATATTATAAAACCAAGTACCTTCAATTTCCAGAGGAAATCCCGGAGTTGCTACTGCCGGAATTGTTTTTGTAATCGTAGGGACCGGCTGTAAAAGCTCGATGTTTTTAGTTACCGAACCAGATGCGGTTGTAAACGTAATGGGCTGAACACCAAATCTGCTTCCTAGTTTTTCATCAAAAGGAATAGTAAAAATAAATGCTTTATCTGAATTATAATTGGGATTGAAAGTGATGTTAATTGTATTGTCCAGCGTAATCTTTTTTAACCCTTCTAAACCTTTGCCTTCAACTCTGATTTTGTTTAATGGAAAAGCCTGGTTAAGTAAATCTCCGGGTTCAGCAACCATAGCATCTACGTTTGCAGTAACCGTATCGTCATTTTGACAAGCTGTAAAAGAGACCAGCGCCAAAAGAATCAGAATTCTATATTTTATTTTATTGATCATGATATAAGTTAGTTAAAGTTAAAAGGAACCGGCACTTCTAATAATGATGGATTTGTATCAATAGCAGACTGTGGTAACGGCAGTTCAAAATAATTGTTTCCAGGAGTTATTTTTCTTGAGATCAAATCGGTTCTGGCATCATCAGAATAAAAACCAACTTCTTGCTGCGAAATGATTGCTGTCGCTTCGGAAAGACCGCGGCGTTTTAAATCGAAGAAATACTGTCCTTCCAGCGCAAATTCAACTCTTCTTTCATTAAATAATTCATCTCTGGTCAATACTGTTTTAGCTGGTAATCCGGCTCTTGCTCTTACTTCATTAAAAGAACTTAAAGCAGATGCTGAAGTAGTAGAACCAGCTCCGGCCAAAATCGCTTCAGAATTCATTAATAAAATATCAGAATATCTTAATATGATTGTGTTTTGTGATGTTCTCATAAAAAACACATCGTTTCTTTCTGCAGCAGAACCTACAATGTATTTTCTGAAATTAGCTGCCGTAGAGGAGTATATTTTTTTATAGGCAAAGCCGCCTTGATTTTTTAACAATTCAGGGTAAAAGTCACCATCTGTCATGATTGTACTCTTTTTTCTGATGTCTTTTGGCTCAAATCCATTTTGTAATGAGATAGAAGGAAGGTAAACTCCCCATCCGTCACCGCCACCCGTAATTCCTGTACCGCCAGGAACGATATAAGCCTGATTGGTATTTTGTGTTCCCCATTCTGTAGCAATAGCTTTCCATTGCAGGGCAAACATACTTTCTGAGCTGTTGTTATTCTCCGGACTGCTGAACAAGTTTCCGTACTCCTGAATTAAAATATATTGATTTCCAATAATTTTTTGGGTTAAAGCGGCACATTCTCCATATTCATTCAAAGTCAAATGTACTTTTGCCAAAATACCCATAGCGGCATATTTCGTAACGTATCCTTTCTTTGCACCTCTTTCAGGTAAATTTGCGACAGCATATTCTAAATCCTGTTTGATGAATTTATAAACATCAGAAACAAGATTTCTTTTTGGCTGTGCTGCAGAACCCGCTTTATTAATAATAGGTACAGCTCCAAAAGTTCTTACCAGATAGAAGTAAGCATTTGCTCTCATGAATCTAGAAATTGCAATAGCATTTTTATACGATGCTTCGGGCAGTTCGTTTTTTCGGTCTTCGACTAAACTCATTAAGTTATTAGATTGATCGATAACCGAAAATAATGAAACGTATCCTTCTGTCAGGATTGGGTTTTGTGACGTTACCTGAGCATCTTTAAACTGCGAATAAGCACCATCAAATGTAAAAGCATTACCTGCGTACATGTCTCCAACAGCGATTAGGAATTTATCATTAAAAGTAAACCACGGTTTAAAATACAAACTCTCAGCAATTCCGTCAAAAGCGGTAACTCCTTCGGGTAAATCGCTTGGTGTTAATTGATTTTCAGACGGTGCATCCAAAAAATCATCTGAACAGGAAAATAAAGACAGCAATGGCAGCAGCATTCCCATCATAAAAAATTTAAAAAGTTTTTTCATAACTATATTTTTATGTTAATGAGTATGAATCATTAAGTTAAATGTGTGTTTTTATCAATCTTAGAATTCTAAATTCACTCCAACAGAAGTTGTTCTTGGCACAGGATAACGTCCTAAATCAATTCCGCTCAGTGTAATATTCTGATCTAAATTTCCAAGTGCTGGGTCAAAGCCAGTATATTTTGTAAACGTGTATAAATTTTGAACGTTTACATACAATCTTACTTTAGAGATAAAAGAGTTATCGAATATTTTGCTTGGTAAATCGTAGCTCAACGAAATATTTTGAATTCTTAAATAAGAACCGTCTTCAACAAATCGATTCGAAATTCTTCCGTTACCATTTGGGTCATTTAGTGTAATCCTCGGCACATCTGTATTTTCGTTTACTCCAGATTCAAAAGCGTGCATTGCCTGAGTACTTACGTTTCCAAACCTATCGCCAAATCCCGGATAAATTCCGTCTATGTAATGACGTGTAAAGTTGTAGATCTGGCTGCCTTGGCTTCCTGTTAAAACCACTCCAAGATTGAAGTTCTTGTATCTGAAATTATTGGTAACAGCGTACGTAAAATCAGGAATAGCATCTCCAATAGCCGTCTGGTCTTTACTGTCAATTTTTCCATCGCCGTTAAGATCCTTAAAACGAATATCTCCAATTCCTGTTCCTGTTTCCTGAGTTGGTCCTGCAGTTAATTCGGCAGCATTTTTAAATAAACCATCGGTAACATAACCATAAAATTGTCCTACCGGCTGTCCTTCTGTAGTTCTGGTAACGTTGTATAGATCAAATTGTACTTTTCCTAATAACGATTTTCCTTCGCCTTGAAAACTGGTCAGTTCATTATTGTATTTTGAAAAGATAATTGTTGTGTCCCAAGTAAAATTTTCGCTTGCAATATTTCGAGTATTCAGCGTAAGCTCGATTCCTTTGGTTACAATTTCACCCGTATTCAGGTAATAATTAAGCGCACTTTGATTCGATTCGTCATTAATTTGTTTGGTCAGGAAATCGGATGAGTTTTTAATATAATAGTCAAAATCTAATTTCACTCTATTGTTAAGCATCGCCAATTCAAAACCAGTATTGAAAGATTTAAGAGATTCCCATTTAATATCAGGATTTCCTAAATTGTCAATTGTTGGCGATACGCCTCCAAAAGGAGAAGAAAGCAATGATAGAATAGTCTGGTATCGGTTTGCCGGAATATTTTGATTTCCTACTGTACCGTAACCTGCTCTAAATTTTAAGTAATTGATGCTGTTTGATAAAGGCTCAAAGAACTTTTCGTTACTCACTGTCCAGCCTCCAGAAAAGGATGGAAAATAACCCCATTTATTATTAGGTCCAAAGTTGGATGAAGCATCTGCTCTTAAAGAAGCTGAGAAAGAATATCTGTCTGAAAAACTGTAATTTAACCTCGAAATATAAGAGGTCATTGACCATCTGCCAGAACCATTTCCGTTTACTGCCGTGTCAATATCGCCAATATTTAAATTCGTGAAATCTTTATTTAAAAACTCACCAGTTCTATAACCGCTTAAATATTCATAACGGCTTTCCTGTGCTTCCTGCCCCAATAAGAAAGTAAAATTGTGTTTCTTGTTGATTGTTTTATTGTAAGTCAAATAATTTTTGATGTTCCAATAATAACTTTGATCCTGCTGTTTAAATGATTTGTTTAAAAGTTCAGATACATTTCCTAAAGTATATTTAGGCGCAAAAGTGCTGCTTTTTGCAAAATTTAAATCATACCCTAATTCAGATCTAAAAACCAAACCTTTGAGCAGCGTAAAATCAGCAAATAAATTTCCATTGATTTTAAATCTTTCGGTAGTCGAGTTATTGTATTCAGACAAAGCGATTGGGTTAGTTGCCTCATTTGCGGATGATCCTAAACCACTTGTCGGCCCAGCATAAGAACCATCTGGAGTTCTAACCGGTAATTCTGGAGATTGTCTTAAAGCGTTCATAACTAATCCGCCTCGGTCATCGTTTCTTACTACCTGCTGAGACGATTTACTTACTGATAGATTGTTACCAATTTTAAGCCATGATTTTACATTAGAATCTACATTTAAGCGCATAGATAATCTGTTGAAATCTGAATTTAAAACAATTCCTTCCTGATCAAAATAGTTTAACGAGGTGTAATAACGTGTTCCTTCTTTTTCGCCGGAAAATGAAAGCTGATGGTTGTACATTGTAGCCGTTCTAAAAAGTTCATCCTGCCAGTTGGTTCCATTTCCTAATAAATTAGGTTTTTGATATTGATAAGGAACAGGCTCTCCATTTAATTTGAAAATTTTTGCCTGATAAGCGGCATACTCAGGCAGGTTTAAAACATCAACTGTATTTCTTATTTCCTGAGTTCCTAAATAGGTTTCGTATGTAAATTTGGATTTTCCTTTTTTTCCTTTTTTTGTCGTAATCAAAACCACACCGTTTGCACCATTTGCACCATAAATTGCAGTTGCTGATGCATCTTTTAAGATGTCGATAGTTTCAATATCTGAAATATTTAAACCAGACAAAGCTGAGTTTTTTGTTTGTCCGTTTCCTCCGCCTAAAGCACTAAAAGAAAACGTATCATTGTTTTTATCTGCAAAAACCGGAGTTCCATCTATTACATACAAAGGTTCATTTCCATTAATAGAAGTAATTCCTCTAATCTGCACCGAAATTCCACCTCCCGGCGTTCCTGAATTTTGAGTAACATTTACACCCGCAGCTTTACCTACCAGCGCCTGATCGATAGAAGTAAAAGGTTTGTCCTGAATTTCAGAAGCTTTGATAGAAGAAACGGCACCATTAATATCTTTTCGTTTTGAAGTTCCGTACCCGATAACTACTACTTCATTTAATTTCTCAAGGTCATTTACCATTGTAATCTGCATAACTTCTTTTGTATCTGCCGGGATTGATAAATTTTTATATCCTACATAACTAAAAAGAAGCAGTGCTTTTGGTTCTACATTGTTTAAAACGAAGCTGCCGTCAAAATCAGTAACCGTTCCGTTTTTTGTTCCTTGTACTATTACGCTTACACCCGGCAGAATGGCGCCGCCTGATGTTACTTTACCTTTAACAGTTTGAGCGTAGAAAAAATTTCCCCACATACATACTATTAAACACAATAGTTTTTTTAATGTTCTTTTCTGCATAAAATTTGGTTGTTAGTTTAATTGAAATAATTAGTTAATCGTTAAGTTTTAGAAAACATTTAAAATTTTGATCTTCTGCCGATTGATTATTTTGAGTTTTGGCAAGAGATTTTTTTTCTTAAATATTTCTTAACGAAAGTAGATTGTAGAGGTGTTGTATTGTAGAACAGATGATGCATATTGTGCAACAGATGATGCAAAAAAAACATCCGAGCCCCTATTATAAGCCAAATAAGCCCCCTTAGCAGGAAAAGAAGCGCTGAGGTATTGCTAAAATTTTCACTTAAAAAATAGTGTTTGTTTAAAAAAGAACAGGAATATTTTTGATATGTTGATTTTTATTTGAAGTTAAAAGCCTTCATTTTTGAAAAAATTGACTGACAAAAAAAGAGCTTCAGTTTTATACTGAAGCTCTTTGCTAATTCATTTTTGTCTTTTTGAATTAATTGGTTTTGAATTGTTTTTGTATAGTTTATTCTTTTGTCTTTTTTTCCTGAGTGGGTAAATGACCGTATTTAACTTTATAACATTTAGCAAAATAGGAGGGAGAAGTAAACCCAACTTTATAACTTATTTCATTAATATTGTTGCTGTCTTGCTCAATAAGTTGTTTTGCTTTTTCTAATCGCACATTTCGAATAAATTCGTTAACAGAAACGCCTGTCAAGGTTTTTATTTTTCGATACAGCTGACTTCTGCTCAAATATATTTTAGAAGATAATAGTTCCACAGTCAATTCTGGTTCGCTGATATTTTCATTGATGAAATGCAGGATTTTTTGAATGAAATCATTGTCCAGCGATGTTGTTTTTTCTTTGCCTTGTTTTGTAATGCCGCTGTAAAATTTCTTAAACATAATCTGTCTGCTTGTAATAAGCTGTGCCAGACTGGATTTTAAAATATCAAGTTCAAATGGTTTGCTCAAATACATATCTGCACCAGAATCGATGCCTTCTAATCTGTCTTTTACCATTGCTTTTGCTGACAGCATTAGTAACGGAATGTGGCTTGTTTTTAAATCTCCTTTTATGTTTTTACACAATTGCAGTCCGTCCATAACCGGCATAATAACATCGGTAATAATTAAATCCGGTAATTTTTGTACCGCAAGCTCATAGCCTTTTTTACCGTTTTCAGCTGTAATAACCTTGTAGGATTTGCTTAATTCTTCTTTTAAATAATTTCGCAATTCAGGATTGTCCTCCACAATCAAAACCGTATATGATTTTGCTTTTTCTTCTTCAGCATTGTCAATGATTTCGGTTGTAAAATCACCATCACTTGTTTGTTTGTTAGCGGCTTCAAATAAAAATTGATTTTTGTTTTTTTCTATTTTAAAAACTTCGTCTACGATTTCATTTTTCTTATAAAAAGAATTGCCCAAAGGAAATGTTACCTTAAATTTCGTGCCTTGGCCAACTTCACTTTCCACTTCAATTTTTCCTTTATGAAGCTCAATAAATTGTTTTACGACTTCTAAACCAATTCCTGTACTGCCGTAATAATCTTTATTGACATTATTAACCTGATAAAAACGATCAAAAATTCTGTTCAAATCCTTTTTACGAATTCCTGATCCTGTATCTGTAATGGTTATTGAATAGGTAGGAACTTTTTCGCCATAAATTATCATCGAATTATCAGTTTCTAAAGTATTTATAAAAATAGTTATAGAGCCATTATCCGGGGTAAATTTGAATGCGTTTGAAATAATGTTAAAGAGTATTTTTTCCAGCATTTTAGGATCGAGCCAGTCTTCGAGTTCATCCTGCGATGATTCAAAATTAACGGTTATGTTTCTGGCTGCCGCTTCTTCATCAAAATACCCAATAATTCCTTCTGTAAAGGCTGTGACATCCACTTTCTTTGCCTGAAGCGAAATTTTATTGAACTCTAATTTATTAAAATCCATAAGCTCATTAATCAGTCTGGAAAGTCTGTCAGAACTTTTGTGTACGATTTTTAATTTATTATGAATTTCCGGAGATAATTTTTTGCTCTTTAAAATGTCTTCCAGCGGATTAATAATCAGCGTTAAAGGTGTTCTGAATTCATGCGAGATATTCGTGAAAAACTGTAATTTTTTATTGTTTAATTTCTCTAACTGAATCGTTTTTTCTTTTTCTAAAATGATGGCTTGTTTCGCTTTAAAACGATTTTGATATATTTTATTGAAATATCTTATTAGAAAAATTAAAATAGCGGTGTATATTAAGTAAGCCCAGACTGTTTTCCACCACGGCGGCAGGATTTTTATCTTTAATTCTAATTGGTTATTGCTCCAGGAACCATCGGCATTGGCAGATTTCACTTTAAAAGTATAATTGCCCGGCGCAAGATTTGTATAGGTTGCCGTTCTGTTATTTCCGGCATAATTCCAGTCTTTTTCAAAACCTTCAAGATAGTACGCGTATTGATTTTTCTTAGAATAATTATAGTTAATTCCCACATATTCAATCGTAAAAACAGATTGTGTGTAGTTAAGTGTAATTTCTTTAGTCTGAGAAATTACTTTGGTCAACGGTGAACCTTCCTCATTTGGTTTTACTGATCGATTGAATAATTTAAAATCACTGAAATACAATCTCGGAGCTTTTTCGGTTTTTTTGATTTCGTTGGGATTAAAGTAATTTACACCTTCATAACCGCCAAAATACAACTCTCCATTTCCATCTTTAAAAACAGCGTTATTATTAAAATCGTTATCAATAAGACCATCATCTTTATTGAAATTGGTACTTTTTTTATTTTTAAAATCGAGTTTTGTTAAACCAGATCCGCCGCTTACCCATAAAGAACCGTTATTATCTGAAATTATAGCTCGAACGGACTTTTCCTTAAAACCCGGAAAATCATCATAATTAGAAAATATCTTATTTTTTTTATTGTAACTAAATAATCCCTGACCGTCAGTTCCTATCCATATTGTTTTATCGTTAGATTCATAAATGGATAAAATAGTTTGAATACTGTTATGCTTATTGATGCCGCTGAACATGGCATCGCGCATTTTTGTCACTTTAAAATTCGATTCGTCTTTTAAATTTACCTGATACAATCCTAAAATTGTTCCCACCCAAAGTACATTATCTGAGTCTACAAAAACTTTACGAATAAAGGCATTATCTAAAGCATTTTCGGTAAATGGTTTAGAGTCACAATGTACAACTGTACTGGTTTTATTATCAAAATAATGAAGTCCTTTGATGAAAGTTCCAATCCAGATTCTGCCTTTAGAATCTTCCGCAAAACTAAAAATCCGATTTGATTTTAATCCCGTTGTATTGGCTGTATTGTAATTTACGAATCGGGTAGTGCCATTTTTTAAAAAGTAAATACCGCGGTCCCAGCTTCCAATCCAGATATTTTGTTTACTGTCTATAAATATCGTCTGAATGTCAATAGCATCTAAACCGGAATAATAATTTTGATTTGTTTGATTAACGTGAATGTAACTTTTGTCAATAAGATTATAAATATCGAGTCCGCCGCCTTCGTTGCTTATTAATAAATTTCCTTTTTTATCTTTTATAACAGATGTTACGTAGCTGGTCTGCAAAGAATTATCGTTGTTGGCAAGAGATTCCAGCGAATTGAATTTGTTGTTGGGTTTGTCAAAAACACCAAGTCCTTTATTGAAATAGCCTAACCAAAGTCGTTTTTCTTTGTCTTCATATAACGACCAGACCGAATTCGATTTTAAACTGAAATTATTGTATTTGCTGTGCAGATATTTTCGAAGTACCTGCCCTTTATAATTTACAACCAGTAATCCGTCATTTTCGGTACCGCACACGATATAATCCAAACTGCTTTGTACGATTGATAAGATTTTGTTTTTGGTAATTGCATATTTTTCAAATTGATAATTATCTGTTTCCGGTTTAATTTTTATCAGACCGTTTTCTGTTGTTCCCAGCCAGATATATCCAAATTTGTCTATAACAAGATTTTCTATGTCGTCGAGCAAAGGTTCTCTTTTAAATTTATCCTTATAAACTTGTTTTACTTTTCCGTTTAAATCAATTTCTAAAAGACCGTAACTGGTTCCTAAATAAATAATTCCCTGCTTATTTTTTACCGAAGATTTTATTAGAAAATTTGGTTTGTCCAGAACCTTTGACTGCACTAAAGTTACTTTTAAAGTCTTGGTATTCAATTTGAATAATCCGAAACCATACGCGCCTAAAAATAAATTACCGTTATTATCTTCAATGATTGTTTTTACGGTAATAGGCTCATTGTATCCTTTTTCTATAACATCTTCAATATTAATTTTGGTGAAGTTATCTAAATCTCTGTTGTATAAACACAAACCTTCGTCTGTACCTACCCAAAGGTTATTTTTAGAATCAATAAAAGTGGCATAAATAAAGTTACTGTTTACTGATCCGGGTTTTTTATCGTATTTATATCCAAAATAATTTACGCCGTCGTATCGGTATAAACCGGCGCCGTTTGTACCTATCCAAATAAAACCATTGTTATCCTGAATGATAGAAGAAACTGCTCTTTTTGAAGTAGTTTCCTGTATGCTTCTAAATTGATAGCTGTCAAATCTGCCTTGAGAAAACAGGCAGTTTATAAGGCTAAAGAAGCATAAAAGAATATAGGTGGTATTTTTCATTTAGTTGTAACAGGATTATTTATCAGCTCGTTTGAAAATAAAATTGGCGAAGAGATTCTTTTTTAAGAGGCTTATATAAAACAATATTAATAAAACTAAACAGAACACTTATTTTTTTTTATTCAAATTTGTCCTATTGCCAAAATCCTGAGTCCGATTAATAACCTATTAAGGAATTATCGTACTCAGGATATTGAATTTAAAAAATAGATTATTCTGTAAAGAATTTATTTTTGCCTTTAAAATTTCAGGTTTTATTTTAGTTCAAACTTGCTTGTAAGTCCTTCGTTTGAATTCCATCCAACCATAACATTAAATAAGCCCGGTTCTACTAAAAACTTGCCTTCGTTGTCATAAAAACCTAGTTCTTTATCTGTCAAGGTAAACTGAATTGTTTTGGTTTCTCCTTTTTTTAATTCGATAAGTTCAAAACCTTTTAGTTCTTTTACGGGTCTTACTATAGAGGCAGCTGGATCATTTAGGTACAATTGAACCACTTCTTTTCCGTCAAAATTTCCGGTATTGGTAACATCAACAGAAACTTCGATTTTTTCTCCTTTTTGGAAAGAAGGTTTTGCTATTTTTAAATTTTTATAAGCGAAAGAAGTATAGCTTAATCCATAACCGAAAGGATATAAAGGTGTTTTTTCAACATCAGAATAATGCGACCAAAATACATTTTGATCTTTATCCGTTGGTCTTCCGGTATTGTATAAATTGTAATAAATAGGGCATTGGCCTACATTTCTAGGGAAAGACATTGTCAGTTTACCACTTGGGTTATAATCACCGTATAAAACCTGTGCAACTGCATTTCCGGTTTGTGTTCCTAACTGCCACGCTTCAACAATAGCAGGGATATGCTGTGCAGCCCAAGGCAATGCTAAAGGACGTCCGTTATTTAATACTAAAACAATATTAGGATTTACTTTGTAAACTTCCTCTAATAATTGCTGTTGATTTCCAGGTAAACCCAATTCAGTTCTGCTTCGCCCTTCGCCGCTTTGAAAACCAATTTCGCCCAAAACCATTACCACAACTTCGGCCTCTTTTGCTGCTTTTTTTGCTGCTTCAAATCCAGAAAAATCGGTTGTATTAATTTTTACTTCGTCTACAAATAGCTGTTTGTTTACAGCGACATCTGTTCCTTTTTCATAAACTAGTGCATTGTTTTTGTATTGCTGCATTCCTTCAAGAACTGAAACTGCGGTATTATCATCGGCAGCAATTCTCCAGCTTCCTAATGGGCTGTTTTTGTCATTTGCCAAAGCGCCGATTAAAGCAATTTTAGCTCCTGATTTTTTTAGAGGCAGAAGGTTTTTATCATTTTTTAATAAAACAATCGATTTTTTTGCCATGTCCAGAACGGCATCATTATTTGCCTTATTGCTGATGTTTGCTTTTTCACGAGTTTCATCACAATATTTATAAGGATCGTCAAATAAACCTAATTCAAATTTTACTCGAAGAATTCTGCGAACTGCATCATCAATCACAGTTTCTTTTACCAATCCTTTTTTTACTAACTGAGCTAATTCTGTCACATAAACATTCGATTCCATATCCATGTCAGAACCTGCAATGGCGGCTTTTTTAGCTGCATCGGCTGCATCAGCAGCGTAGCCGTGAGTAATCATTTCGGCGATAGAAGCCCAGTCAGACACTACAAAACCTTTAAATCCCCAGGCTCCTTTTAAAATATCTCTTTGCAAAAAGACGTTTCCTGTTGCCGGAATACCATTTAAGGTGTTAAATGAATTCATAAAAGTGCGAATTCCTGCATCGACTGTTGCTTTAAAAGGCGGTAAAACCGTATTGTATAACTTCGAATTACTCATATCAACGCTGTTGTATTCTCGTCCTGCTTCTACAAAACCATACGCGGCAAAATGCTTTGCGCAAGCTATAATTGAGGTATTATCGAATTTTTCGCCCTGAAAACCTTTTACTCTTGCCGCAGCAATTTTACTTCCTAAGTAAGGATCTTCACCAGCTCCTTCCATCACTCTTCCCCATCGTGCATCATTGGCTACATCTACATTTGGCGCAAAAGTCCAGTTTAAGCCTGATGCTGAAGCTTCAAGAGCTGCCACACGAGCCGAATTTTTAATGGCTTCTAAATCCCAGCTTGCGGCTTCTGCCAACGGAATGGGACTGAGGGTTTTGTAACCATGAATGACATCAAAACCAAAAATAAGCGGAATTCCAAGGCGGGTTTCTTCAACAGCAATTTTTTGTACTGCTCTTACTTCTTTAACGCCGCGAACGGTAAGCATAGAACCTACCCATCCCTTTTTTATATTATTGTATTTTTCTTCATTAGACCCAGATTCTGGTTTTGGTCCTGTAACATCCCATGAACCATTATACTGATTCATTTGGCCCACCTTTTCTTCTAATGTCATTTCTTTCATCAAAAGTGAAATACGGTCTTCAATTGGTTTTTTGGTATCCATATGTTTTTTGGTTTGTGCGTATCCGTTCATACAAATGACTAATAGTAGAAAGGCAAAATTTTTAATTTGTTTTTTCATTATGTGGTTTTTGTTTTTATAGTAAAGATTTTGGTATTAGTTGGGTTTAGATTTTTTTTATTAATACTATAATTTTGATGATCCATTTGTGTGAATTCGATAGTATTTAAGAGTGTAAATTTAGTTTTACAGCGATAATTTAAATAGTAAATTTGATGCATTATGTATTACAAATGATGCATTTGCAATATTTGTGAATAAAATAAATAAAAAGATTTGCTGTTTTTAACAGAAAAGGAGAGTTGTAATCTTTAATTTAAAGATTAAAAATAAAATTGATGAAACACTTTTCTTGAGGATTAATCAATGTTTCAAAAGCAGAATTTGCTATTTCATTCTGCTAAAAATATGTTGAAATATAAGGCATCGTCAACGCACTAAACACATCAATGAGCAAACCTTAAAATTTGTTCTTTTAAAGTATATGATTGAGGTTTTGATGCTGCAAGAATAAAAATGGATTTCTTATTTTTTGTAATATAAGCAAGTAGAACTCACAGCATATTTTAATTTAAATAAAAGACTAAGGATATATCATCAGGAAAATAAACGCAAATAAGTTAACCAGAAGAACAACTCCATACACGATATTCGATTTTCCTTTACTGAGCGACAACATTACAGTAAATACAGATAATGCTAATAAAACAATAGATTTAATATCCAGTCCTAATATAATTGGCATATCCATTATAATGCAGACCGCTGCAACACTGGGAATAGTTAATCCAATACTTGCCAAAGCCGAACCTAAGGCTAAATTTATACTGGTCTGCAGTCTGTTTTTTCTTGCTGCTATAATGGCCGCAACTGCTTCAGGGAGCAGGATAATAATAGCAATTATAACTCCAACCAGACTTTTTGGAAGTCTGTAACTCACAATAATGGTTTCAATAGTAGGCGAGAGTGTTTTGGCTAGGAGTACCACAATGCCCAAACTGACAATGAGAAAGACCAGACTGGTATAAAATGTTTTATTATTAATTGTTATTCGATTAGCTGTATCGTCATTTTCATCCTCACCGTCAGTCAGGAAATATTGTCGGTATCGTGTAGTCTGCGCAAATAGAAAAGAAAAATAAATAATAATACAGGCAATGGAAGCAAAAACAAGCTGTGGTTCTGAATAATATGATCCTGATACACTTTCTGTAAAAGTTGGAAATACGAGCGTAAATACTATAATTGAAATAAGTGAAACTAAACCAATGGTTACGGAAGAAGCAGAAAAATTTTGCTCATAATGTTTTAGTCCTCCAATTAAAAGACAGAGGCCAATAATTCCGTTAAGAATAAGCATTGTTGCCGCGTATACAGTATCTCTGGCCAGTGAAACTGCTTCCGGACCATCAGACATCATTAAGGATATAATTATCGAAACTTCGATTACGGTTATTGATACGGCTAAAATTATAGTTCCATAAGGTTCTCCTACTCTTTCTGCAATTATTTCGGAATGATGTACAGCCGACATAACGCTTAAAATAAGTAGTATACTGGCAATGATTTGAAAAATACTGCTGCCCTCTATAAGTCCGCTGAAGAAAAGAATCCAGGATAATGCCGGAATAATAATAGTCCATTGAAGTAATTGTTTCATTTTTCTAATTTAGAATTAATATTTGGCCAAAATCCCAGCAAAATGGGCTTTTTCTCATTTTCTAAGATAGGGCTTTTTTATCGAAATTGATAAAAAAAAATGTTTTGGACTATAAATTAGAATCAATCTGCGTTAAAAAAGAAAAATCTGCTCTTTCGAACAGATTCTTCTTTTAAACTTGTAATAATCAAATTCCTAATCTTATATCTAGAAGATTAGATTATAAAAATAAGTTATTCACTATCTTAGTTTTCCAACAAATATTAAACTACCGCCAATCGCTTCAGAAACGGCTTCAAATTCTGCAGCTCCTTTTTGCTTCAATAGGCTGAATTTACCATCAGGAGCAGTGATATTACCATAATATTCTACACCATCAATTGTACCAACCGTATAAACTGTACCGTATTTTTCAAAAGAAGTAAATGGTTCAACTTTTAATGTTTTTAAATCGACAAGTGCAAATTTTGTAGGAGCATTGTACCAATCAGCAGGTTTTGCCGGCGGTGTAAATGTATTGTCCAGATATTGAGCAAGGGCTTTGTCTCCGTGAACGTAAGCTACAACATTTACTGAATGAGCATTTAGAGGTCCTTTTAAGTCTACAAAAAAGTTAGAATCAAATGTTCCGTTAGGATTTACCTTTAACAGTCCGCCAGCTGGAGGAGCGCCCGTTACTGTACTGTAATCTAATGAAAGAGAGGTAGCGCGCGAAGGTCTGTAGTACAAAGTACCGTCATTTCCTTTGGCAAATGTATCATACCCCATTGACATACGAGAATCTTTAACATAAGAAACCACTTTTGATGCGATATCAAAAACTGCAATTTGAGCATATTGTGGAAACTTATTATAATCAGTAGGAGTTGCGGCTA
Organism: Flavobacterium sp. HSC-32F16; assembly: GCF_024171645.1. Classification (GTDB taxonomy): domain Bacteria; phylum Bacteroidota; class Bacteroidia; order Flavobacteriales; family Flavobacteriaceae; genus Flavobacterium. Next base: position 158,050 of record NZ_JALKAC010000013.1, read on the forward strand.
CTGGTAAAATGATTTTTTTTGCAGAAGTAACATAACTCATATAAGTAGATGTCTTAACGGCAGCATCATTACTTAAAGGTAATGGAGTAACTGCTATAGTTTCTGTTATAGCCATAGTTGTTGGATTGAACTTAATTATTTTTCCATCATTTAAGGCGAAAAAATAAGCTTCTGTTTCAGAGACAAAGGCTGGAGGTCCAAAAGTACCGCTCACACCTGTACCTGCAAGACTTAAAGCATCCGAAGCCGAAATTTTCATGTCATTACTTACATTATATTTGGTTAAGGTTGAAGCTGTACCATTCCAAACATAAGGATGTTCACCATAGGAATATATTGTAGCGCCCGGACCTATCTCTGTCATTGTTTTATAATCAAGAGTTGAAGGGAATTTATCGTATGCACCTAAATAAAAAACCCTGCCTCCAGGAGTATTTACACGAACTGATGCAATAACTGCAGGATTATCACCTTGACCTTCATCTGTTTTAGGATCATCTGAGCTGCAGGATGTTAATGCGAATATTGAACACATTATTGCTAATGCAGCATGTTTTATAAAAAATCGATTTGTTTTCATATTTGTTGGTTTATATAATTAGAGTTAAAATTGAGTTACTAATTTGATATTAAATGATCTTCCCGGCTTTTGTACGCCAAAAAAGTCATAATTTTTTTCATTGCTTAGGTTTTGTATTTCTGCTGTAATGGCATATTTAGCCCCATTTATACTATTATGATAGGTTGTGCCAAAATCAAAAGTCTGCTGGCTTGGAATGACAAAAGGATTTACAGACGCACTTTCCCAGCTTCTAAAAAATTCATATACATATCTTGCATCAAGAAAAAGAGATAGTTTATCTGATTTGCCAATTATGTTGTGAAAAGAATAATTTGCACCTCCATTAGCAAAAAAATAAGGCTGATTTGGAACTCTGTCTCCTTTATAAGCAGCAAATATTCCTTCGTTTGAGTCATTATAAAAGTGCTGGTAAGTGCTGTTTGCGTGAAATGAAAGTTTATCATTTTTAGAAGTCCAGCTTCCGGAAACTTCAATTCCTTTAGAAGTGGCGGCAAATACATTCTGATAAATATTATTGCGATCTACACTGGGTACAAACAAGATTTGATTGTCTATCTTTCTTAAAAAAACATTGGTTTGTACTTGCCAATTGCTTGTTTCATAATTTGCTTTGGACTTGAAAAATAACTCAAAATTGACGTTATGACTGCGTTCTGGTTTTAAATTTATATTGCCTTGTATGAATTGGCCGTCTCCAAACAACTCGTCTGTTTGAGGTAAACGTGTAGCGTATTCATAAGTTAGCCTTGTAGAAAATTGTTCGTTGAATTTATAACGAAATCCATTTCCAAAACCAAAATAGTTCACACTTCTGTCTTCTTTCACTACGGTATTGTTAGAAGGTATTTTTTCTTCTGAATTTATTTTTTGGAAATAATTTTTAACAAAAAAAACATCTTCTAATCGTTCATTAAAGGCATTTATTTTAAGGTCTGCACCGTTTACCCATGTAAACAAATCTCTTACGGCACTGGCCGGATCGTAGCCATTAATAAGTCTGTCGTCTCCGGTTTGTTTTGAGTAGGTTGGTGCTGAAGTAAAACTCAGGGCATATTGATTATTGATTTTCCATGAAGCTTTCAGACGTGAAAAAACATCATTATTCCATGTATAGGTATCACTTGGGCCTGTAGATTCTGAAATTTCTCCGCTTACATTTCCTGCAGAACCATCAATACGCTCACCATACCAATTATAGACATAATCAGATACATCTGTAAATTGACGTTCGCGGTAATTGTATCCGGAAATAAAATCCAATACAAAATTTTCACCAAAATCATTGCGATAGGTAAGGACAGATCCAGCCGATTTTCGATAGGTCATAACTTCTCCGTAGGGAACTCCAACCATTAATTGATTGTGCTGAATTTCTTTTGTATAATCTGTATAAAATCCTTCGATGCTCAATTCCTTTGCCCAGGTTCTGTCTTTTAGACCTGTTACTAATTGTAAACCGTAGCCTTTGTATGCATCATGAAATCTAGGTACTGTTACTTTTTTAATCTTACCGGCATCATCTGCAACATCTACATCTACTTTATAGTTGTTTTGAGAGGTATCGTAAAATCCGCTTCCTTTTATAAAAAAACCAGTCTCCTGATTGTAATTGTTAAGAATTAAAGATGTTCTGTAGGTTCCGAAAGATCCTGCCTGAGCAGAAAAAGAGCCGCTGAAACCCGTCTTTATTTTTGGGGTGATTAAATTTACAGCACCACCAAGAGCATCTGCTCCAAATTCTATAGGAACCACTCCTTTATAGACTTCAACACGATCAATTAAATTTACAGGAACTGTTGAGATTCCAAAAGTATAACCGTGATATTCCAAGGGAATTCCTTCTAAGAAAAACCGAATTTGATTTCCTGTCAGTCCATTCATAGAGAAATTTGTTCTTGAACCCAAACCGCCGCTGCGTCTAACACTTATACCTTGAGTTTGGGCAAGCACTTCACCCAAATCTGCAGTTTTAAACTTGGCTTCCTTCATTTCTATTACAGAAACGGCTTGTGCTGTTTCCTCCTTTTTCTTTTTTTCAGATAGGCTTTTTACAACTACATCATTTAATTTCTCTGCTTCTTTTGATGTTTTTTCCACTTTATCTAAAGTTATAGTAACCGGAGTATTGAGTGAATTTTCTAAAACTATTGAATGCTTCTTTGAAATATACCCATTTAAACTTATTTCAATTGTATAACTGCCATTTTGCAGATTATCTATCTGATAAAATCCATTCGAATTTGTTTCTGCATTTATTATTGTACCTAAAAGCTGAATATTAACTCCGGTTAAGGGATTTCCGTATTCATCATTCACTTTACCAGAGATTGTGTTTTGTGCCGCTAAAAATGTCGACGAGAATATTAAGAGCAATACTATTTTGAGCTTCATGAAATATACTTAGAATTATATACTATTCTTATTTAGAATGAATAAAGGTTCAAAAGTATGAAATTATCTATTAATAATATCCAAATGGTTAAATAAAATATATTAAAATTTAATCCAGGGCTTCTATAATTTTTGGCTTTTGGTTCTTTTTTCTCAAAAAATCGAACAGAATCTGAACCGAAAATGTCAATATAATATAAAGTCCTATAAGTGCCAGTACAGTTGTTATTCCGTTCTGTCTAAAACCAAAAATGCCTTTACCCCAGGAAATCAGAATCCATTGTGTCATATACATTGTGGTTAGGTTTTTACTGCAATATTTTAATAATTTTGTAAATTTATTTTCTTTTACATTTATGGATATTTTAAAAATAATCCATAGAAAAATTAATGTCCAGCCTGCGAAATAAATAACACCGCCCGGACCCATATGGTAAAAACCATTGTAATTGTAAGTTCCGTAAATAAAAACCAAAGGCGCACCCAGGGCAAGAAACAACAAACCAGTATATAACATGTTTTTAAACAATTGCGGTCTGTTATAATTGAGTTCCTGATACCATTTGCCAAAAAACATTCCTATTATAATAAATGACATCCAAGGAAAAACAGGAAAATAAACGTATGCCGGAAAATCATTACTGAAAAGAAGATCTAACACATAATTAACTACAGGATAATTCAAATTGATCCCGCTGACTTCTCTGGAAACTAATGCTATTAAGAGGCCAATGGCTAAGATTCCATATTTATTCGTTACATATTTTCTAATAAAACCAATAAAAAGCAATGACATTCCTGCTAATTGAAGTATATCGCCCAATAACATCAAATACATATATTGCTGCTCTATTGGACCGTGCCATCCGTATCTTTGTATAAAATTATCTGGCGCAAAACCAAAAATTACAGGAAAAATGAACTTTAAAAAATTCATTAAAAGTGCAGCCGTTAAAAGTAGTCCGCCGCGTGTTATAGAACTTTTGAGGCTTTGATGACGAGAGGTCATAAATGTTATTCCCATACAGATTAGAAAAATAGAAGTTCCTCTGCCTAGAAAGACAATAAAACTGCCAATAAAGGTTTCCGACTGCGATTTAACATCTGCAAATGTCAGCAGTGTATGTATGATTATCATTCCAATAACACTCATTCCTTTTATTAGATCCAGTGCTGCAATTCTTTTACTTTGCTGTTCCATAGTTTTGTTTTTTTTAGGTTTATATTACCTAATTATTTTAAATATTAGAAATTACCCAATAACTGTTTTTGCAGCTGCAAATGAATTTTCGTTTTCGTTGATATTTCTGTTGATAGCAGGATAATCTACTTTACCGTTAACAGTTAAAGGCACTTGATCGAAATAATAGTTTTTTACTGAACTGGCATGTAATCCTAGTTTTTCCTTTATTACCTGTGTTATGGTTTCACGCAGTAAAGATGGATCCTGATGTATGACTCCGAGATATTTGTCCTGAACACTTATACAAATGAAGGTTTGGCCTCCTAGTTCATTTTTTAGTAAAATCTCAACTTCATCAAGATTTAAACGAACTCCAAATAATTTTATAATGCGTTTAATGCGTCCCTTAATATGATAATAACCAAATTCATCTTTTTCTGCTAAATCACCTGTATACAGTTTATCAGTGTGCTCATAATGCTGCAGATCAAAGATATTATTAGCATAACCTCCGGAAACATTAGGCCCGTAATAAATAAGTTCTCTTGTATTTTCATCAATTTCAAACCTTCCATTTTTTACAGGAAAGCCTATAGACGTTCCTTTAGTTTGGAAATCTTTTGGCGGTAAAAAAGCCATTCTGCCGCTGGCTTCGGTTTGTCCGTATTGTGCAAAAAACTGTTTACCATAAATTTGAGTGTAGTCTGAAATAACGTTTGCCAGTTCTTTATTCAGCATTCCTCCTGTGTGGGTAAAATAACGTACGGAAGGTGTGTCTTTTTTGAAGAAACCAAAACGATGCAGCAACTCATAAAAATAAGGAACGCCGCTCAGTGTAGAAAAACCATACTCGGTAAGATCCGACCAAAATTCTTTTTGAAGTACATCTCTGTCCGTGCATACAATTGTATCTGCTTTTATGCAATTTGTTGTAAAAATTGAAAAGCCATACACAAAATTAATAGGTACATTTAACGGAACAACATCGTGTTCCGTTATTGGCATGTACTCCATGATAGATAAGGCATTCTGAACCAGATTGTGATCTGAAATCTTAACAAATTTAGGTGATCCGGTAGTTCCTGAAGTACTCATTAAAAGTTTAATATTGCCATGAATAGGAGATAGGCGAATTTCTTTTCTTTTAAAGACTGAAATAGCTGCAGACACCTGTTTTAAATCATAATCCTCAATCACTGTCCTTGACGGATCGAAGATATAAGCAGGTTTGTATTCATTTTCAAGATTTTGCTTAAACGCAGGATGTAAACCCGCGTTAAGCAATGCTACTGTATACTTTTTTTGATAAAAATTCAAAAACGCTTCAATTGCCGGCAGCTGATTGTCATTATAAATGAAAACAACTGCACGCAAATCTTCAATATCTAAAGATTCATGTAATTCGTTAAACGTTTTAACAACTTTGGTTTTTACATCTATAAAATTTAATTTTTTATTTTTTTTAATTAAATCATAAAGTTCCATAGTTTCTTCTTTTGAATTATTGGATTTCAATACCGTTTTTCTTCAATATTGCTTTTATTTTATCAACGCTTCCCATTTCCAGAATATCTTCCATAGGAATTGAAACATTATAAAATTTCTCCAGTTCATCAACCAAAAGCAAATGACTCATAGAATCCCATTCTACAATGCCCTGATATTCTAAATCGGCTGTAATTGATTCTACAGGTATTTCAAACGCAGTTGCAAATACTTGATGTAATTCTTGTGTTGTGCTCATAATAATCTTGTTTTAATTTGTTTATATTTTGTTATTTTTAAACTTTAGTTAACTTCCATTTTCCTGTTCTGAATATGGCAATACAGCCAAAAGCCAGCACCAGCTCTGAAATTAATATGGCTGCAAAAATGCCTTTTGGACCAAAACCTAATGCTACTCCAAAAACATAGGAAAGCGGTATTTGTATCACGTAAAACATGAGGATGTACAGCATGGTCACAATCATTACTTTTCCGGCAGCATTAAGTGCTCTGGAAATGACCATGGTGTATCCTAATAGTACATAGGCGATGGAAATAATATGAATGTAAGTTGTGCTGTTATCTACTACTTCGGGCACGTCAGAAAAGATTCTGACAACCGGATCTGCTATAAAAATCCATACTATTGCTACCGAAATCAAAAAGCACATATTGATCATGCCTGCTCTCCAAACTGATTTTTCAGCTCTATCGGGCTTTTGGGCACCTAAATTTTGTCCGGTTAAAATTCCTGCGGCATTGCCAATACCCCAAGCGGGAGTAGTGGCTATTGAAGCAACTCGCTGTGCTATTATATAGCCTGCCAGTGCATTGCCTCCAAAATGAGAAACAATTTTTATCATAAACAGCCAGCTCGATGCAGGAATTAAATACTGCAGCATGCCTCCAAAAGCAAGTCTCAGTACTTTATTAAATATTTCACGATGAAGCGCCAGCTGCTGTTTTCCAATTTGAATAATGGTTGTTCCTTTAATCAAATGAAATGCCTGATAGCTGAGTCCTATAAAACGGGCCGCAGCTGTAGCTATACCAACTCCCAAAAGTCCGTATGCAGGAACAGGACCCCATCCAAAAATAAGCAGCGGACACAGAAGTATGTTTAATATATTAGACAGCCAAAGTGTGCGCATTGCCATAGAAGCATAACCGGCACCTCGAAAAATACCATTTAGCGCAATACGGATAATAATAAAGCCACAGCTGGCAAACATTACTTTTGCATACAAACTGCCTTGTTTTATCATTTCTGGAGAAAGTCCTACGAGACTCAATATTTCATCACTCCATATAAAACATATTAAGCTTATTACAACACCGCAAATAACGCTTATGTTTATTACCTGCCCCGCTGTAACGCTTGCTTCCTTAAAGTTCTGTTCGCCAACGCGCCGCGCAATTAAAGTCGAAGCTGCAATGCTTAAACCAATAGAAACAGAATAAGAAAAGCTGATAACAGATTCTGTAGAACCAACAATAGAAACTGCCGCCGCGCCAAGTTTACTCACAAAAAATAAACTGGCACAAACAAAAACAGATTCCATTACCAGCTCTAAAACCATAGGAACGGCAAGCAATACAATTGCCCTATTAATACTGCCTGAAGTAAACTTTTTCTCCCGGCCTAATACCGCAGTGAGAAACAAATCAGTATAGGATTGAAGTCGTAATGCAGCTGCCTTCATGATTGATGCTGTATTGTTTGGCTAATCTCTGTAAACTCCGTCATTTCATATTGCTTAATTACATATAACGGATTAGGAAGTTTACTCCCTTTTTTCGGCACGGCAAAACCGGTTTGTTCTGCATATCCATTATTAAGCAGTTTTAAACTGTTGATATAAAATCGTTTAAATTCCGGCTCAAAAAGATTGTACTTTTCAAATCGATCTATCAGATGTGGGTTACTCTGCTGATATTCTTCAATTGAACCTGTTACGGTTTTCCAAAAGAGATGTTCATCATAGTCCATATAAGTATGTAAGATATCAGACAGGTATCTAAAAAAGGCATCAAAAACACCTATTAAAATAAATAAAGGCGTATTCTCTTTATTCGATGATTGGATAAGACCATCTTTAAGTTCAGCCGGTAATTTTACTTTGGCTTCTTCTGTTAAAACAATATCATCAACGAAATCTTTTATGATAATACGCTGCGGTATCCCATTTTTCATGACTAAAATAATATTCTCGCCATGAGGTGTTACACATAAAGAATGCTGATAGTAAATGTGCAGCAAAGGTTTTAAGTAGACTTCTAAATATTGCTCGAGCCAGCTTTGAGTGCTAAGTCCGGAAACGTTTATCAGTTCCTGCAGAAAAGGACGGCCGCTATCATCGATGTATAATAAAGACGCCATTGTCATTAGGTTTTCGTCAGGTTTGCGATATTTCTCGGCACTTTCCCTCCATAATGCACCTAACATTTCTCGATAATGATACGGACTGTCAGGTATTGAATTGTACTGCGGATGACGATAAGAAACCGTAGCTACTTCGCCTAACAACACGACCTCTTTCTCCTGAAAATAAGGATCTTTATCGAGCATTTCTTTGACCCATTTTGTAACTCTTGGCGCAATATCCATTTGTTTTGGAGATAAACCGCGAATATTTCCTGTGCTCAAAATAGATATCGCCGTTTTTACATAATGTTTGGAAGGATAACTTAAATTAAAGAAAGTTCGGATACTTTGCTGAGGCGAATATACATCGTCACTTTTGCCCAAAATAACTAAATATTGGTTAGCCAGATCCTGATGAAATTGCAGTAAAATCTTATTGTTCAACTGCCAGGGATGTACGGGAATAAAAACGTAATCTTCAACGATAAGTTTCATCTGGCGAAGCTTTTCCTGAAATTTGTTATAAACTTCGACGCCTAATTCTTCGGTATAAAAATCATTAAAATTGATCGTTTCCAAGGCATTAAATGCAGCTCTTTTTTTATGGGCCGCCAGCCAGTATAAATCCGTATTCTTATTGGCTTCGGGAGCATAATTGTGATAATCACTATTGTTGAAACCAACGCGTCCTTTATTTGCAATTACCCACGGATGCCCCTCCATTTGATGCTCAATAGTCTGATAATCGGCTTTTGTAAGTTCAGAAGCAGTCAGCTTTTCTCTGGTGTACAAATGTGCATCAGCATATAAAGTGTTGAGAAGTTCTTCGGTATATTTTGCCAATGTAAAAGAGTCAATGCCAAAGGTTTTTTGTAATTCCATAAAAAAACAAAGAACATCTGTGGCAGGCGAGACTGTGTTATTTTCCCATCTTTGGATACTTTCTTTTTCAATATGCCAATATTCTAAAAGTCTTGGATAAGCCGAAAAAGTATAGTGAACCTCCGGAAGATCAGTTGTTAGTTTAAAATGGGTAATACCCTCTTTTTTACTTCCTGTAATCTCTGGCTTAGCAACATCTTCGTGCATTAATTCGGCTAAACTCTTGGCTAACAAATTGATATTTACTTTTTCCCAAACCTGAGCGGTAAAAACTTCTATATGTGGTATTGTTTCTATATTCATTTTAAGTTTGGTGTTAAATACTAATTTCCTCCGTTTTTTCTGCCACAATACCCGAGAGGTCAAAATCCTGAAAAGCAATCCTCTTTTCTAACTTATAGACTTCACGTTTTGCTACTTCATTAATGATATAGGAATTGCGATACGCACCCATGCCCAAATCTGATGAAATGTAGCTGTGTGTATGAATTTCTGCATTCTGTACAAAAATTTCATTTCCATTATTATCTATACTGTAGTTTCTTTTTACATCATAACTGCCGGTTGAAGTTCTGCTGATGCGATGCTGTATGTCTTTAAGAAATTGAGGTTCCTGATAATGATATCCGGTGCCTAAAACTACATAGTCGGCGTGGTCTGTAAACTTTTTTTGCTGTTCTATCTGCTCCAGATGCAATTCATAATTATGGTGAATCCCTAGAGTTATATCATCCAATTGTATATTCGGTCTGATTTTTACACCAATGTCTTCGTTATCTACGCTAAGGGTATACAAATGATCATAAATCTGGTTCAGCAAATCAAAGTTTACTCCTTTAAATTGTGATTTCTGACGGTCCAGCATGACTTTTCGGGTCGAAGATGGCATTTGATGAAAATAATCGATATAATCCGGAGATGTATGCTCTAGAACAAGTTTGGAATATTCCATTGCAAAAAAACGATCGGGACGGGAATACCAATTCAGTTTTAGGTTTTTAGGTCTGTTTTGAAGCAGATCAAAGAATACTTCGGCAGCACTTTGACCGGAACCAATTACAGTTACCGTATTCTGTTCTAATATTTCTTCTTTTCTAAAAAGATAGCTTGAAGTATGACATACCTTCTTCATCTCTTTTAGATCAACAAACTCAGGAAGTATAGGCACAGTACCTGTTCCTAATACTAATTTTTCGCAATAGTAAATTTTGGTTTGATCTTCCTCTTTATGAAATACGTGTAATTCATAAAGACCATCTTTATAATAAATTTCTTTTACACTAGAGGAGAAGCGGCAGTTTTTGAGCTGCTTGATTACCCATTGACAATATAAATTATACTCTTTGCGCAGTACAAAGAAATTTTCGCGGATAAAAAATTTATATAAGCGATCTGTCTTTTTAAGAAAATTTAAAAAACTAAACTTACTTGTAGGATCGGCCATTGAAACACAGTCGCATAAAAATGGAGTCTGCAAGGTAACATGGTCAATAAGCAAACCCGGATGCCAGTTGAATTGCTCTTTTTGATCAAAAAAAAGTGATGAAACGTCATCGACCGGTTCTAACAAAGCGGCTAAGCCTAAATTAAAAGGCCCGATTCCAATTCCGATTAGTGAATATACTTTACGATCTTCCATATTATTGGTTTATAAGATTAGGTTCTGCTTCAGCGTTTATTACAATGTCTTTGTTTTGAGGGAATTTAGCCCAATACCATTCGCGATAGCAGAAATTAAGATTTGATGTTTTATGCGGCATTTCGATTACCTTATCGATTTTAAAGCCATGAAAAGCTTTGTTCATCATCGAAGCTCTGGAATCGACAGCGCCTTCACCAACCATTTTACCCACTTCGGGTTGAGCAAATACATAATCGATCATGCATTGTGTAGATGGTGAAACAAATTTCAGCTTAGGATCTGTCGGTGCAATAAATTGATGAGTTCCATAATCAGTAGGCAGCACATCATAATAATCTCCCAGCACATCGCGGGTTGGCCAATAAACTTCAATATTAAAAGTCGGTTCTCCGTTAGCCATTCCTATATAACTGTACAAGCCATCTCCCGGAAGCAGCGTTCTGTAATAGGTTTCAAGTTCGCGCAGAGGCCAATCCATTTTCCAAGCTGCTTTTGCGTGATCACGATGAAACCATTCGTGCAGCATTTCCAAGTCATTATCTATATCAACAGGGCGTAAACTTATAGTTACATCTTCTTTAGGGAAATAACGATTGTAAACCAATTCTTTTCCTTTTGGATGTATCAATTGCTCTGAGAAAAAGCGTTTGTGTAAAACATTCGGGAAGTTGATACGCGTAACACCAGCAGGATTACCGCCGCAGTCAATATCATTTAGTGCTGTAAGCAAATTGCCTTTCACTTTCCAATATCGGCTTTCTAGAATAAATGTAACCAAACCGCTTTCGTCTTCTTTTTGTAAAACCTCTAAAGCATCGTATAAAACATTTAGAAGATTTTTTTCATCGGCAAGTCCGTTAGCGCCAAAAGTATTTACAACAGCCAATATATTTCCTACCCAGAAATAATGAAGCAATAAATTGAATAAACGATCGTCTGGAATAAACATTTTTCCGTTTTCAGAAAAACCTGGTACGATACTATTTAACTGCTCTTCAAAAGATTTTCTAAATAAAAAACTTTGATTATCACGGAAAAATAGTTTTTCGGGCATGAACGCTCCATCCAATTGTACAAGTGTGTTTTGCTGATGCCACTCGCAAACCATTCCCTGTTCATTAAACATTTTTACCACGCCGTTAAGTATAATATCAATGTATTTTTTGAACCAAAGTTCACTGGTTTTTTCTATAGATAATCCTGTTTGCTCAGCAGCTTTTTGAATCACTTTCTCCATTCTGGAAGGATCTCCCAATACGCTGTCCTGACATAAAGAAGCTAATAAACTAACATTCTTTTCTTTTTCGGATCCAGTACTTTTAAACGGATTGTATCGCACACTGGTAGAAAAAGGGTCCAGTACATTTCCGTTATAGGATACAGATATAAAACCCGGATCACAAATCAATTCAATATTAGGATAGGTTTTCTTTACATTGTCTCCCCAGTCAGTCTGCATCAGCCTTGATACATCATATCCTCTGTAAAGTTCATGATAGTGATTAATACGCTCTGCGCCCGTAATTTTTACATGAAGCGAAAATTTATACATATAATCACTTTCTTTATTGTATACCGTTCTTACAGAAGAAGTTGCTGTGAATTCTTTTCCAAATTCACCTAAATCGATAAGCAGATTTTCTTTTACCATTGTATCAAATACAGGCTGGTTTTTAAAGTGAGCAGCTTCCCATGGATGAACCGGAATTACTTTCCATTCTGGATTTTTTTCCAGTAAATCGTGCAGTTTTTGATCTCCTTTGCCTGCATCTAATACTGTCGTTTTTGCAAAATCGGAAGGCAAAATATCGTCTACTGATTTTTCGGTAACTAAATCAGGATACACTAAAAAATAGTATAACTTAAAGTAACCGCCGGTTTCAGGAGTATATTTTAAAACTTCAGCTTCCGTAAAACCTTCACGTCCTTTGGTAAGCGGATGAAGTAAATGTCCTGCTGGAAATAATTGTTCCGCTTCAATAAAGGTCATTTCAGATTTATTAAACTGCTGGCCCGAAGTTTTAAAATGCTCTAAAAACTGCGCTATTTTTTCGGTGCTCAGCTGCATTCTTTTTTTTACATTTTTAGAATCTGCCAGCGGATACTGCTGTCTTACATGAGTTGTAATTAATTCTAAAAGACGATCTGCATCTATTTCTTTTATGGTTTCGGTAGTAAGATCGCGTTCCATTACCGGAAAATCATATAAATGTCTGAAGGTTTCAGATCTGTAACGTATCGGTGCATATACTTCAACTTTATCAACAGGAAAATCCAATTTTAAATGAAGTTTATGATCATACCTTGACATATAAGATTTTAATACAGGATCGTATTTAGGAATCCCTTCATAAAAACTGCTGTTGCCTAATTCGCGCAGGCAGCAGTTTAGTAAAATAGTAAACGTAATATGGACTGCTTCCTGAGCAATCTCTTTAGGAGAAGATGTAGTCATTTCCGTGTTTTTTTATAATTGAAAGGATATTATTAATGTGTGCTATAGTCGTTAATGGGTTCAAAATGGTGAACTTCAGGTAAAAAATGCCATTTACTTTTGTGCTTGCCACTAAAACTTCACCATTAAAAAACATTTTCTTTTTGATATGTAAATTCATTTTACAGCAGTCGCCCGGCCATCCTGCCAGTTTATATCTAAAAACCAAAACACTTAAATCAGAATCGGTTAAAAGCTCAAAATCTTTATCGTTTTCTAATATAGCGGCTGTTTGCTGCGTAGTTTCAATAATAGTTTCTGTATACTGACCCAGTTTAGATCTTCCCATATGGCGTAGTGTACACCATAACTTTAAAGCATCAAAACGTCTTGTGCTTTGCACCAGAGACTTGTTAATTTGAGCCGGAAGTTCATCATAATCCTGCTCCTTAGGGTTTAGATAATCGGCATGGTGTTTTATAATATGAAGATGCTGTTTGTTTCTCACCATAAAAGCACTGCTGCAAATAGGCTGAAAGAAAGATTTATGGTAATCAATCGTTACAGAATCAGCTTGTTCGATGCCGTTTAACAGATGTTTGTATTTATCTGTAAGCAATAATCCACAGCCATAAGCAGCGTCAACATGCATCCATAATTCATGTTCTTTTGCCAGAACTGCGATTTCAGATAATGGATCAATATTTCCGAAATCTGTTGTACCGGCTGTAGCCACAATAGCAATAGGAATGTTGCCTTTTTCTTTTTCTTCAATAATAGCCTGCTTTAATTTTTGAGCATCCATTCGATAACGGCTGTCAGTAACAACCTGTACAATAGACTGCTCGCCAAGACCTAGAATAGAAGCATTTTTTTGATTGCTGAAATGAGATTTCTCTGAAACAAAAATTCGGAATTTACTTGAATCCGGTGGACATCCATTTAATTTGATATTCCAATTCAGGTATTTCAAAGCAAAATAATCCCTTGCCAAAAGCAATCCCATAAGATTACTCTGCGAACCGCCGCCAGTAAAAATACCATCACAATCGGCATTATATCCAATTTGTTCGCCAGTCCAGGCAATCAACTTTCTTTCTATAAATGTTCCTCCGGCACTTTGATCATACGTATCCTGAGACGAATTAATTGCACTTATCAGCACATCGGCAGCTAAAGCAGGAATTACTACAGGGCAGTTTAAGTGGGCTATATATTCTGGTAAATGATAGGCAGTTGCATGATTTACATAAATCTCATCAATCTCATCCCAAAGGCTTTCGTAATCTTGGAGCGGCTGGTCTAAGTTTACAGCTTCTACTTTATTTCGTATTTCCTCAGGTTTAATACCGCTGAATGGAATTTTGGTATTTTCAAGAAAACCAGCTACACGTTTTTGTACTAATGCTATTGCGTTGTTATATTCTGCGCCGGAATTTTCATGAAAAATATCCTGATAAAAATTGTCTGCAGGATTTTTAACTAAGACATCCTGATCGTTGTCTAATAGGTTTTGCATAATGATTATTTTTTAAAATTTGGGTTATTTAAAATAGGTTACTTTTTTAGAAACAGAGGTTCTTTTTTTTCTTGACGGTTCAATATCATCAGGATAATATCCAACATAAATTAAACCGAGAGATTTTTCATTTTCGGCCAGGTCAAATTGCTTCAAATAATCAATTGCACCCGCAGATGTACTCCAGTAACTCCCAATATTATGGGCAGTGCATGTGAGTGCTATGTTTTGAACGGCACATGAAACGGCAGCAATTTCTTCCCATTCAGGGAGGTCAATTTTGTGATTACGAGCCATCACAACTCCAATAACACAAGCTGAATTAAGAGGATATTTTTTAAGCCGATTGTATTTTTCAAGAGCTTCATCAGCAGAAAATTTTTGAAAATAAAACTCTTTGTAATATTCAGACAGAAAAGACCCTAATTGTTCTAAATAGTTATCCTTAAAAACAACAAATCTCCAGGGTTCAGTCATTTTATGTGTAGGGGCATAGGTTGCGTTTATTAAAATTTCATTTAATAATTCATCGGATATATTTTGCTTTACAAATTCATCGGCATAAACGCTTCTCCTGGTCCGAATTATTTTAGAAATTTTTTTTTGCCAATCTGAGGTCTTGATTTTACTAGGTTTAGTACTAATATTCATATTTTTTTAATAAATTTTTTAAGAAAATTCTTTTTTAAATTATAAAAACAAATATATTTGTAAGTAGATTTTATTTAGAATGAATAAAAACAATAAGAGCAAATGTAGAAATTAATCTTTATAAAAAAAATAAAACAGAAAAAAAATAATACGAAATTCTCTACATTATCAAAATGTTATGGAATGATGTTTTATTTGTATATAATTAATTTTTAGTAGTTTGTGTTTTTTACCTGCCCCAATTTTTATTAACCATATAAATAAACTAATAAAATGAAATCACAATCATTAATTGAAGATGAAATACCAGTAAAAGAAAATTATGCGTATCAGATTCCTACAAGCCCGCTGATAGTGGACATTACGCCTCAGGAAAGAAATATTTTATCTAATGTGGGCGCTCTTTTGGAGAAGGCATTCCAGACCTATGAAAACCCCGATTATATTGAAGCGCTTCATCTTTATTCTTTCCAGCTTCTTCCGGAAAGAATAGCCAGAATTTTAAGCCGTTTTGGAACAGATTTCTCAGCAGATCAATATGGAGCCATTGTTTTTAGAGGTCTTCTGGAAGTCGATCAGGATCATCTGGGACCGACTCCCCCTAACTGGCAGAGTGCTGATTATTCAAAACTCAATAAATACGGCTTTATCTGCTCATTGCTGCATGGGGCAGTTCCATCCAAACCTGTTCAGTATTATGCGCAGCGAAAAGGAGGAGGTATTCTTCATGCTGTTATTCCAGATGAAAATATGGCTGCTACGCAGACAGGTTCGGGGTCAAAGACAAATTTGTATGTTCATACAGAAGATGCATTTCTTCTTCATCAGGCTGATTTTTTGAGCTTTCTTTATTTACGAAATGAAGAAAGAGTTCCTTCAACACTTTATTCTGTACGATCACACGGAAAGGTTAATACAGTTATGGAAAAACTTTTTGAGCCTATTTATCAATGTCCTAAAGATGCCAATTATGAAGAGGAATCTAATAATGGTCCTCTGGCTTCTGTTTTATATGGAAATAAGGAACTGCCTTTTATTAGATTTGATGCAGCGGAGCAGATATTTAATGAAAAGGCAGGCCAGAGTCCTGAAGCGCTTTATAATTTAACTGAATTCTGGAATGAGGCTAAAGAATTGATTAATAGTGATTATACACCGGACGCTGGAGATGTTATATTTGTAAATAATCATTTATGTGCCCATGGAAGGAGTGCTTTTACAGCAGGGCAGAGGGAAGAGAACGGTAAGATTGTTCAGTGCGAGAGACGACAAATGCTCAGAATGATGAGTAAAACCAGTTTAATTCATATAAGGTCGATGACACATACAGATGATCCGTATTTTGTTATGGAAGAACATTTGGGGAAAGTTTTTGAATAGCATTAATCAGCGATACTGCTGAATGAAAGAGAGATGTCAAACTATATATTTGATGTCTCTTTTTATATCCGGTCAATACAAACTTCCAAATATGATATAAACAGGTAAGAATAAATAAAGACTTTTTTAGTTTGTTTTGACCAGCAGAGAGATGGATTTGAAATTAAAAAAAAGCTTCAGATTTCTCTGAAGCTTTTACTTGTATCGAATAAATGTTAGAACTGATTATTGGCAGTTAATTTTAACCCCGGCTAAATCATAACAGTCTGTAGGTTTTCCAGTACTCTTTTTAGTAAGTTCGAAAATTTTCTTGTCTATGTTGTATTTGATGTAATACGGAATTACAATTTCAGGAATTATTACAGCTCCCTTTCTGTTTAAGATACTGTATTTATTATCCAGATTCTTGTCCAGAGCCATGATAAAGTAACTTTCTGTATTGGTTATAGAGCTTAAGTAAGAAGCATTTTCGTAAAGCAATGAACGACTTTCCCTGTCATAGATGTCTAAGTTTTTACCGGAATTGTTAGATACCTCCTGCTTTGTCAGGATGTACATATTACCGGCAAAACGAATTTCTTTCACTTTTTTATCTGCACCGTACAAAAGTTCTTTAGTCTTATTATCATAAATCTGGATGTAACCGTTATATTTTGCCACATCAAAAGGACCTTCTGTAGACAAACTGTTGTAAAAATCGCCGTATACGAAAGCTTTTTTTGCCAGATCATAATAATTCTGCTTTCTCTGCTTATTTTCTACCGAAAAAATATTCCCTGAAACGTAAAACCCAAATCTGGTATATTCTCCTTCCAGTACCTTTTTACCTGTAATATCTACCAGTGTCGAGCTGTCACTATTTGCTAAGACAAAGTAGTTTTTAGGATTTACATCACTTGGGTAATATAATTCCTGTATTCTTTTATCAGATTCAAAAAGTACTTTATCTGTCACAGGATTGATCAGGAAATATTTTTCATTCTTCTTTGCAACAAGGAGTTTATTAACGGTAAGAGCATTGATGTCATCGTATTTTGAAATATCAATCTTTTTTCTGGTGCTTAACTGCATCAATTGTTTCTGGTCTCCATGTTTTTCCTGGTAGATGACAAATCCTGGAACTATAAAACTGATGTGGGAAAAATCAGAGGTAAAAAAAGTGGTTCCGTTTTCCATAATAATATTCTGTCCGCCTGATTCTGTATAGACAATTACATAAGTATGATCTTCAGAATTGTAAAGATTCTGTTTCATATTGAATGCGAAATGATATTTGGAAAGATCAATATTGAGTTTTTTTCCATCAGAACCTATAATTCTGATGTTGGAACATTTTGACATTTCAGTCAGATTGATACATTTATCAGTCAGAATTCTGGAATTATTTTTTGTTGTGGTAATCAGATGGATGTCGGCAGGAATCTTTTCAATATTTCCATTCATACTTACCAGATAGGATTCCTGCTTCTCGCCGTATAGTATAAAATCGTCATACATAAAATCCTTTTCTTCCACTGTCGGAATTTTGAAAGGATTACCGTTAGCATTTGCTCCCATTTCCTTTGCTTTTGTGATTAGCTCTTGGGGTACAGGTCTGCTTGGTGCAAGATCCAATAATTTAAAGGGCACGTTGCTTTCTTCGGTAACGATAGGAGTTATCGTTTTTTCTGATGTTACGGCTTTTTTTACCGGCTTAGCAGTTGTTTTTTTCTGCGAATAACAGATTGGTGCTGTCAAAAAGGCTGTTAAAAGAAACATACTGGTGATGTTTCTTGTTCTGGTAGTTTTTTTCAATTTTTGAAAGATATTAAGTTATAATTATTTGAGCTGCGGACTGGCAAAGCTTGAATACTGTTTATAAAAATGAGGTAAATTCCGTTTTAATCAGTCATTTTTGAACTGCTGAATATCAGAGCATAAAAAGTGCTGTAATTCTGGAGGTGTTTTTGGTACAGATGCAAAGTATTTTATAGAAAGATTAGTTTTTTTGGGTAGCCAAATATAAAATAAATCTCATTAATTACTGGAGTTCTATTTTTTAATTTCTTTCTTTAGAGGTATGTCATTAAATAAGATGGTTTTTAATTGCGATTTTGATCGGTGATTAAGGGAAATGATTTGGAATAAAAAAGCTTCAGAGAAATCTGAAGCTTTTTTATTTTTTAGCGAAAACGGAACTTGAATCCATTTTTTTCAAAAAGATAGCGGTTTTGAGTGATTAGAAAGTGTAGTATTTTTATTTTATACGCCGTTTATTTTTATAGTAATTCTAACTGACGACTGGGTTTGAAAAAGTTGTTCAGATCATTTTGCTGATTTTTACAGACCTTAAGAAGGAGTTTTAAAATAAGTTTCTATGTAATTACAAACTAATTGTATAAAACGTAATGATTTATTTTTATAAGACCTTTTATAGTAATAACACTCTGGTCGGTATCAGAATTTAAAAAGATAAAACCTTGGTCATGGAGAAGGACTAAAGCATCTAATATTGACGCTTGGTTTTCCTTTTCAGAAGCCAAATAGTCTGTAATAGACATTGAGCTTTTAATAACCGGAGTAATCAGCTTGGTAAGTTCTTCTAAAGAACAGCTGGATGCGTATCTGTCAGCAAGAATTTGCAGCACTTTTAATAAGATAGGTGATGTTTCCATGATATAAATGCTTTTATTAATGTACGAGAATAAATGTGTTTTAGTTTTATGCAAGAATGTTTTTGACTGTTTTCCTTGTGTTTTTTTTAGATTTAAAAAAGGAGATCTTTTCAAATTATGAGTTAGACCAGAAATTGAAGAGATGTTTTGGAACTAAAAGAGCTTTAGTTCTGAAGCTTACGCCTGCAGTACTAACAGAACAATTTTTACATCATTTTCTAATTTTATTTTATTGATAAAATTGCAGTAAGTAAAAAGATAGCAGCAAATTGTAATAAAAATATTGTTTATATATTTGGTGCCGCTAATCTGTGCTGAAGTAGCTGTTTGCAGCTTGTTGCCTTACAGATGATGTTTTACAGCAGTATCTTATAAATTATTTAACAACAGAAAAAACATGATCAAAAAATTACCTTTATTATCCTTTTTATCTTTTCTTTTTTTTAATGTCTCATTTTCTCAAGACCGTTATGAGGACAGTATAAAAGGGATTATTGAGAAAGACTTTGCACAGATAAAACCCGAAGATTTAATAAACCTAGTTCCTTATGAAACCAGAAAAGGAGCCGGATATTTAAATTCAAAAAACAATAAAACAGTTTTAAAGCCTAAATATCATCAGCTGGATTTTGCTAAACCAAATCTAAAAGGAAACTATGACAATACTTCATATTTTGAAATTGACAGCAAAACAAAGGAAGTGAAAGTCTTTATACAAAACTGGCAGATTTTTGATGATTCATCCGTATGGCACGAACCCATAAGTAAAGGATACAGCAGAGGGTTTTATGTTGTAAATAATTCGATTTTTTCTTATTCAGGTACTTATTCCTACTGTCCATATTTGTTCAAATATAAGAATGAGTACTTTGCTATTGCAGTAAAGGATCAGAAAAAAGCAGTGATAAATGCTGATGGTGAAACAAGAACGAACCTAAATTTTGAGTATGCCGCTTTAGACATGATAAATCTGGGAAATGATATCATCTGGTTCAAGTATAAAACTACTGCAGGCGAAGAAGGATTTATAAATATGGATGGAGAAAAAAAATTAGTTAATGATATAATAAGCAGCAGCAGAAGTAAAACAGAAGGCCATTTTTCTTTTATTGATACAGAACACTCTTTAAAAATAAATTATTACGGATACTCTGTTGAGTCAAATGATGAATTAAGCGGAGTATTAGATCTGCTGACCATGCAGTGGGTGATCAGGCCGCAGAAAGCATTAAAAATTGAGGAAATAAATTATGCATCAAATAGTGAGGTGGAAGAAAAATATAATCTGGAAGACAGAGCGGGTTTAAAATTTTATTTTTTGGTTCGTGATGAAAAAAAACAGACGTCATATTATATTGATGATAAACTAAGAAGGTATCTGCCGAAATAATAATATGCCAGATGTAATTTTGAAACTGTTTTCTCTTAGTATGTCAGACAGAACATATTTGCTTCATATTAATAATAAGGAGCTGGAGTACATTATAGATTTATAAAAGAAAGAAAAGAAAGGATTTTAGATGTTCTTTCTTTTTTTATATATAGTATGAGTAATTGAATGTAATCAGTACAAGAATTATCTCAAGAGTGTATTTGAAAATTTCTTGTAATAATTTAGAAGATGGTGCGAATTCCGTAAAAGAAGGTGTTTTTAAACAGCTGATTTTGTTTAATAATAGAAATTAAAAGAAAAATCCTTCAAATATGTAAAAAAGTTTAATTACTAAACTTAATGTTATCAGTAAGTTAAGAAAAATTCACTAAAAAGATTCAAAAAAAACCATAAAAAAGCTTGTAGATCCTAATAAAGTGCCTAATTTTGCACCCGCTTTGAAACACAAGCGAAAACAAAAAGAAACACACGTTCGTAGACATATTGAATTGACAGCCGTTTTAACAGAGATGTTAAAACAAAAGAATAAGAGTAATGGAATCGAGAGATTCGAAAAGAACC
>NZ_JALKAC010000014.1 GCF_024171645.1 Flavobacterium sp. HSC-32F16
ATATCACTTATATGGTTTGAAAAATTACAAATCAAGTTTTACATTCTGGTATAAAATAGTTCTCGCAAAGAAGCAGAGACGCAAAGTTTATTATCCTTTGCAACTTAGCGTCTTTGCGAGATTTTTTTAAGTTCAATTTTAAATGAACTTATATAACTTATATGGTTTGAAAAATTACAAAAGCGAATGACAAGTCATTGCGTTTGGCTGCTGCACTCCCATTAATTCTAAAATAGTAGGAGCAATGTCGCCAAGAACACCATCCTGAATATTTTTCAATTGTTTGTCAACCAAAATAATCGGCACTGGGTTTGTTGTGTGTGCAGTATTTGGACTTCCGTCAGGATTGATCATTGTTTCGCAGTTTCCGTGATCTGCAATAACGATTGTTGTATAATCATTTGCAAGAGCGGCATCAATTACTTTTTTCGCGCAAGCATCAACTGCTTCACAAGCTTGAATTGCAGCGCTCATTATTCCGGTGTGCCCCACCATGTCTCCATTTGCGAAATTTAAACAAACGAAATCAACTTCACCTTTGTTCAATTCAGGAACAAGTGCATCTGCTAATTCGTAAGCGCTCATTTCTGGTTGTAAATCGTAAGTGGCTACTTTTGGGGAATTTCTTAAAATTCTTGATTCGCCTTCAAAAGGAACCTCTCTTCCGCCAGAGAAGAAGAAAGTTACGTGTGGATATTTCTCCGTTTCAGCAATACGAATTTGTTTTTTACCCGCTTTTTCTAAAACTTCACCAAGCGTTTCGGTAATATTATCTTTATTGTAAACCACTTTTACGTTTTGGTACGTTTCGTCGTAATTAGTAAGTGTTACATAATACAAGTTTAATTTGTGCATGTTTTGCTCGTGGAAATCATGCTGAGAAAGCGCTTCGGTAAGTTCACGTCCTCTATCAGTTCTAAAGTTAAAGAAGATAACAACATCACCTTCAATAATTGTAGCTAAAGGTTTTTGTTCTTCATTTACGATTACAACCGGCTCGATAAATTCGTCAGTAACATCGCGTGCATAGCTGTCAAGAACACTTGCTACGGCGTTTGTAGACGGAATTCCAACTCCGTTTACTACTAAATCATAAGCCAGTTTTACGCGTTCCCAGCGTTTATCACGGTCCATTGCATAATAACGGCCAATGATAGAAGCAATTTTTACCGGAGTATCTTTAATATATTCATCTAAATCGTGAATGTATTTTGCACCGGATTTTGGGTCAACGTCACGTCCGTCTGTAAAAGCGTGAATGTAAACCTGATCCAAACCGTATTCTTGCGAAGCATCAATTAATCCGCGTAAGTGAGAAGTATGAGAGTGAACACCTCCATCAGAAACTAATCCTAAAAAGTGTACTTTTTTATTATTGTTTTTAGCGTACGTAAAAGCGTCAATTAAGACTTGTTCTTTAGCAAGTGTTTTGTGGGCAACGGCTAAATTAATTTTTGCTAAATCCTGATATACAATTCTTCCGGCACCAAGGTTCATGTGCCCAACCTCACTGTTTCCCATTTGACCTTCCGGTAAACCAACGTTTAATCCATCTGTACGCAATTGAGCGCTTGGGTAATTTTTGTAAAGGCTATTTATAAATGGAACATTTGCATTGTCTATTGCAGATACTTTAGGGTCGGGAGATTTTCCCCAACCATCTAAAATCATAAGGATAACTTTTTTGTTCATTACATTTTTGTTTTCTACAAAGATAAGGCATTTCTAAAATTTGGAGAGAAAGCTTTATTACATTTATGTTTAATAAAATGAAGTGTAACAAAAAATACTAAATTAATTATAGAACTCTTTATTTTTTAAAATTTATTCACGCTAAGCTCTTTTTCTAACCTTATTTTTGACAGCATTATAGTCAATAAAATATTTTACACTAACAGAAAAAATGTGTTTTAAGGCGTCGTTAGTCAATAAACTGGTTACGTTGTTTTTAAAATCTTTATCAATAATACGTTCAAAGTTAGAAGCGTTGTTTCTGTACAAAGCCGAAAGCTGGCTTCCGGGCGCAAACCACCATGAATACGATAAATCGGCATTCCAGGAATAAAAACTCGAGTTTTTGTTTTCGGTATATTGCGGATACGGATCTAAAGTTCCATCTGCTTCAAGCTTCAAAATATCTTTGTTTTCTGCCGAAGACCAATATTGACGAACCGCTAAATTAAGTGTCATAGTGCTGTTAATGGCATATTTTCCTGATATGGTATTAGCGTATGTAATAACATCACGATTAGCAAAAACAACAGTTTCAGGAGTGTTTTCGTTATCGTCGTCATCATAGCCGTCGATATAACCTTTGTTATTGTTTCTTTTAAGAAAGCTAAAAGTATAAACTAACAAAAGTTTATCATTAAAACGATATCTCGGACTAATATCGGTGCCGTAAGCAGCTCTTCCGGGTTCATCTGCAACAGATAATGACGGATTAATATCGATCGCAAATTTATGATTGTAATTGGTTGAAACACTTCCCCAAAAATCAAATTTCCTCGGAATTATAACATATCGATTGTCTGCTCTTGGTTCATAATAATCATGAGATTCCAGTGGCGAAACGGTAATTCCTGCTCCGTAATAATTGTTTTTTACAGTACTTAAGTTTACTTCTGCTCCAATTCGGTTTGCCTGAACTTTTCCGGAGTCTTTATTGAATTCAGAATACATTTCATAGTCAATTCTAAAACTATTAAAAAGTTTCGTTGGGTTTAGGATTCTGTAATTGGCGTTTCCGTAAAAATTGTAATAATTGGTATAGAAATTAATTCCCAAATCATTCGGATCAAAATCTTTAGAAACAAAATCAGTTCCTAAACTGTAACGATAATTGCCGCTTGTTTCAGCAAAACTAACAGTTGAGAAAATACCTTTTGTATCTTCGGCATCATTAATCGTGCTGTATTTTACATTTCCAAACAAGCTGTAAGTATTCGCTTTGGTATTTAAGTCCCATGCTAAACCGGTTACATTAGCATCTTTATAATGACCATTTCTGGTAACATTTGTATTGATAAAAGTAATTGATGAATTTTTTCTAAAACGCTGATCCAGTACCAAAACATTATAGTTTGTAAGCGGTTCAACAACTTCACGCCTCGTTTCGCCGGAAATAGTATCTTTTATAGTAGCAAAAGTTTTTTCGGTCACTGCATTTAAAATTCCAACTCCCAAACCATTTTTAGTTCTTCCCGAAAGTTTTAAGGCATTGATAAGATTAACGTTTTGAACGGTTTCGATAACTTCTTCGTTATCATTTAAATCGGGTTCAACAGAAGGTTTGCCGCCAATTCTTCTCGAATAAAACATATTTCCTTTGTTGAATAAATCTGTTCCCTCGGTAAAAAAAGATCTGTTTTCATTGAATTGCTGTTCAAACGGACCCAGGTTTAAAATTTGATCATCGTATTTTGTTTGTCCAAAATCAGGAATTAAAATAGCGTCAAGCGTAAAAGCATCTGTAATTCCGTATTTAATATCCATGCCTCCTTTTATGGTTCCGTATGTTTTTTGTCCTTCTCCGGCATTCAAATAATAAGAAGCATACGGCATAAAAAACAGTCGGGTAGGAGGTTTTATATTTTCGATTCCTTCTAAAGTTCCGGCTTGCTGTGTAAAAGTGCCAATTTTTTTATCAACAAAATTCCAAGTGTATTTATAACGCGTGCGTTTTATTTCTCTGAAAAAATTAATTCCCCATGTTTGTTTGTTTTCCTGCGAAAATCGTAGTGCCGAATAAGGAATTTTCATTTCTACAATCCATCCATTTTCTGTAAGAACTGCCTTGCTGATCCAAACAGCATCCCAGGAATAATCTTCCCCATTTGCATCAGTCATAATACAATCGCCCTGAACATCTGCTGCCGAAACATAAAACATAAAGTCCTGCTGGCCGTCATTAAAACCATTAATGAAAACACCAAAAAGATCTGCTGTGCCAAAATTATCTCGCTGCGAAATCTCCTTTAATATTTTATCAGGTTCATCATCAAACATTCGGGCACCTATATATATGGCTTCATTATCATATAAAATTTTGACTTCAGTTTTTTTAGTGTCAGCTGCTGTTTTTCCGTTATCAGGTTCAAGTGTGATAAAATCCGAAGCTGTTGCCGCACCTTCCCATGCACTTTCATCTAACTTTCCGTCAATAGATATGTTCTGCGAAATAGATTTCGCTTGCAATGCTTTTTTTTGGCTATAACTCAAAAAAGCAGATAAAAGCAGACTAAGAAAAATGAGTTTTTTCATTAAATTTAAAAAGAAAATAATAGTTTAAAGCTCTTTAATATAGAATAAATAGACTGCTTTTTCTTCCAGTTGTTACAGATTTTGTTTCAAAATTTCCATTTTATTTTGCTTTTTTTAAGAAAATCAGCTAAAAGGTTATGATTTTTAGCATAGGAAATAATCTTACAGAAATAACATTATTATGTTAATAATGTTAAAATTTGAACAAAAAACGCCTGATTTCCAAGGTTATATTTTGCAAGGGGTCAATTTTTTATATTTTTGCCCTACCCAAATTTTATTATTAACCTAAAGAAATTCAATGATTTACAAAATTTATCCGCTGCTTGTGTTTTTATTATTGTCTTTTGGTAAAGATTCAAAAAACACCCCCGAATTAAAAACTGCAACGACAAGAAGTATTGCTAAAGTTGAAAAAAAGCTTACTGTTGATGCAAAAATTGAAAACATTTATTATTCTTTAAATTCTAACAATTTTAAGCTTCCGGAACTGAAATCTTTTTCTGAAGCATTGAAAGGTTTTTATCTTTTAAAAGAAAGAGGAATCGTTCAAAAAAACATTTTAACATTGGTAGATTTTAGTCTGTCATCAAACACCAAACGTCTATGGGTAATTGATATGACTACTAATACCATTTTATTTAACTCTTTAGTGGCTCACGGAAGAAATACCGGAGAAGAATTTGCGACTGCATTTTCAAACTTAAACTCGTCTTTTAAAAGCAGTTTAGGATTTTATTCAACCGGCGAAATTTATCGAGGCAAACACGGAGCATCATTACGTTTAGACGGTCTGGAAAAAGGTCTTAACGATAAAGCCCGAGAAAGAGGTGTTGTTATGCATGGCGCAGATTATGTTTCTGAATCATTCATCAGAGATCATAAAAGATTAGGCAGAAGCCAGGGTTGTCCTGCGGTTCCGGTGGAATTGACAGATGAGATAATCGAAACTATTAAAGATAAATCATGTTTGTATATCTATCATCCATCAAGAAGTTTCACGATGGAAGAAAGATTAATGTCTTAATTTAGCATACAAATCTGAATCCAGATTATAAATATCAGCTCTGAAAATGAGCTGATTTTTTTTGCTCCAAGCCGTCCAGTACCACTGATACAAAGCGTATTTTTTGGTAATTTTAAAACTCATCGTTTTTTTAGAAGCAATTATAGTATCGATTTTGTCTTTTGAAAATCTTGTTGAATCATTTAAAATATGTTTAGCCAGTTCCAAAGGATTTTCTACACGCACACAGCCGGAACTCAAAGAACGATTGTTTCGAACAAAATAGTTTCGGTGATTGGTATCGTGCAAATAAACACTGTGGTGGTTTGGGAATAAAATTTTCATTAATCCCAATGAATTATTATAACCCGGACTTTGTACGTATCTGTAATTATTAGGTTTGTTTTCATTCCATGCAGAAGGTTCAACCACATTTCCGGAAGTATCATAAATAGTAATGTTTTTCTTTGCCAGATAATTGCGGTTGCGTTTCATGGCTGGCACAACATCTTCTTTTAAAATAGTTGGCGGAACAGTCCATGTTGGATTAAAAACAACTGTTTTTAAAACAGATGTAATAATAGGTGTTTTTCTTGAACTGGTTCCTACTACAATATTTCTAACCAGAGTTGTATCTTGTTCTTCGACTACATGCAGACTGTAATCTGGAATATTGATAATAAAATAATTTTCGGCTAATTCAGTTGGGTACCATCTCCATCGTTCCAAATTGACAATAATCTGCTGTTTTCTTCTTTCTTTCGAATAGTTTAAAGCAGTAATTGTTCCAATGCCAATAACTCCGTCGTCAGCAAGGCCGTGTCTGGCTTGAAATTTTTTAACTGCTTCAAAAGTTTTTTGATCGTATTTATCGGTCAGGCTGTCTTTTCCAGACATATCTTTCCAGAATAAAAGCCTCTTTTTAATAGTTATTAAATTGTTATTGGTATCGTTTAGAGTAATTTTCTTAACGGCATCGATCGATTTAATATCTTCATCCGGAAAGGAATTAATAGCTTCCAGTGATTTTAATAACTGTTTATAAGTCTCAGATTTTGGCTGAATATTTTCTACAATGCTGTCTAATTTGTCGTTATTAAAAGCTTTAATAAGAACACTGTTTACATCAAATGTTTTTTCATCAAGATCCCAATCTGTATATAATTTTTTAGGATCAAGTTTTCCTTTATATAAATGATTGAGGTACTTTTCAAAATTATAGGTTAGGAGTATGTCATAAGTTGCTAATTCAGAATCGTTTAATTTGCTGATTCTTTTTTCAAATTTCTGCAGCTGCGAAGATTTGTAATCTTCAGGATCTAGACCCAATTCTTCTGATTTTTCAAGCTGTGATAAAACATAAGTTCTTTTTTTTAGGTTTCCCCAAACGGTTTTATTTTCAGATGAAGTGTAAAATTGTTTAAGCGTTTCGCTTTTAAACGTATTTAATAATGCCGTATCTATCTCTACTTTTCTTTCGTCAGTAAGTATAATTGCCGGAGCTTTTTTTACAATTGGAATAATTTTAGGTTCTTCTTTTTTGCAGCTAATAAAAATGCAAACTGCTAAAAGAAAGTAAAGTTTTCTCATTCTATAATTTTTTAAACATTAAATAATGCTCTCCAACATCTTTTATATCAAAGGGTTTTCCTGTAATTTCGTAATTCAGTTTTCTATAAAAACCAACAGCTGCGGTTCTGGCATTAAACCAAATTAATTCTGTTTTGTTTGATTTGCAATAGTTTTCACAATGTTTTACTAATGCTTCTCCAAAACCTTTTTTCTGGTTGTTTTCTAAAATTGCCATGCCTCGGATTTGAGCCTGATCTTTTTCGGCAAATATAAGGTTGCTTTGTTTGAATAACGAAATAATTCCTATTAATTTTTCATCATTAAATAAACCAAAATGATGTGTACTCTCAATATCGTCTCCTTCAAAGATGCAGCTTTCAATAGGTTTGTCTTTTCTTAGCACTGGCTGACGTACAGGATAGGTTTCTTTTGATGGGATTTCTTTAATAATATTCATGATTTTTTAAAAATAATTGCTTTTATAACTTTTTAATTTTAAATGTGTTATAAATAAATGTTGTTTTTATTTGATTTTTTTTACCAAAAAGCTTGTTTTGAACTTAACTTTCTTTCTATATTTGCACAACCAATGCGAAAGTAGCTCAGTTGGTAGAGCTCCAGCCTTCCAAGCTGGTTGTCGCGAGTTCGAGCCTCGTCTTTCGCTCTAAAAACAAACTTTTTAGTTTTGTTTTGTGAAAATAATTTTTTTGATTTTTATTTTTTTTTAAAGATTAAATTTTTTAAATTTGCACCCGGTTAATGCGAAAGTAGCTCAGTTGGTAGAGCTCCAGCCTTCCAAGCTGGTTGTCGCGAGTTCGAGCCTCGTCTTTCGCTCTTCAAAAGCCTCAAACATTGTTTGAGGCTTTTTTGTATTTATTGTTTTTTGAACCTATAAGTTATATAAATTTTAGCCGTACTGTATTTAAATGACTTATATAACTTATATGGTAAAGAAATTATTTTAAACTACTCAAATCGCTTTCTGTTTCTAATTCTTTCGGTGTTTCATTTTGTTTAAAAAGTCTCGCTTTCAAAGAACCTTTCAAAGTTATTTTATCACCTTTAACTTCAAGCCAGCTTCCTTCTCTTAAACCTAAAACCGGAATTGCATTAAAAGCGTGAAATTCTTTAATTCTCGTTTCGCGTGTTTCACCCATGTGTTGTGAATTTGTGTCCGGATCTAAATAATGTGGGTTTAGATTAAACGGAATCAATCCCAGAGTTTGAAAACTTGGAGGGTAAATTATAGGCATATCATTAGTGGTCTGCATAGATAATCCGCAAATGTTGCTTCCTGCGCTTGTTCCTAAATAAGGTGTTCCGCTTTTTACTTTTTCGGCAAGAAGCTGCATGATCTTGTTTTTGTACAATTGTGTTACAAGTAAAAAAGTGTTTCCTCCGCCGGTAAATATTCCTTCGGCATTTTGTATGGCTTCTTCCGGGTTTTCAAATTCATGAATTCCTTTTACTTGAATGTTTATTAAAGCAAAAGTCTGTGCTGCTTTTTTAGTGTATTCGTCATGCGAAATGCCGCTTGGGCGTGCGTATGGAATAAATAAGATGCTGCTGCAGTTTTTAAAATGTAATTGTAAGACTGGTAATAAATACTCTAAATAATTGCCGCCATGTAATGTAGATGTGCTGGCGATGATAATACTTTTCATAAATCTAAACTCAAATTCAATTCGTTAAAGATATTAAAAAAAGCAATGCTCTGAAAATTGCCTAATAACGGTTTAATTAACATATTTTTACCAACTCATTAATACTATATTTGGAAGACATTAGGATATTTTTACCTTTTTAATAATTTCCTAATTTATTCGTTTTGACAAAGAGTATTGTTTGTTTTTTAGTTGCCGTTATAAGTCAGAATTCTTGGTCACAAAATCAGGAACGTTCTGTTGTTAACGGAAAGATTACTTCGAATACAAACGATTTGGAAGGAGTGTATGTTGTAAATGCTAAGACCGAAGTCATGACAACAACTGATGGATCGGGAGCTTTTTCAATTTTGGCAAAACCAGATGATGTCCTGGTTTTTTCTTCTATACAATTTAAAGAAAACAGAGTTTTGCTGACTTGCGAAGATTTTACTAATTTGAATTTTACAGTTCGAATGAGTCTGGTTATGCATCAATTACAGGAAGTTGTAATTAGAAGATATGATAATATTAATGCTGTTGCTTTAGGAATTGTTCCTTCTGGACAGAAAAGTTATACAGAAGCAGAAAGGAAACTTCGTACTGCTACTGCACTGGACGCTACTGCAAATGCCGGAACCATGGCTGGAGGGTCTATCTCTGCTGATCCATTATTAAACTTTTTTTCGGGTAGAACTGCCATGTTGAAAAAAGAAGTTGAAGTAGAGAAGAAGGAATTTTTCATGAAACTTCTGGAAAGAATGTTTAGTTTGGAGCATTTTATTGAACGATTAAAAATTCCGGCCGAATATGTAAAAGGATTTGAGTATTATGCTGTCGAAAATAAGCAGTTTACAAATATTTTAAATTCTAAAAATAAAACTTCAACAGAATTTTTATTAGGCGAATTGGCGGTAAAGTATAAAGAAATCATCGCAAGTGAAAGGAAATAATACTTTTTATATCGCCCTGTTTCTGTTTTTTGTACAGTTTAGTTTTGGACAAAACACTTCTTCTAAAGAAATTTTAGGGCAAATTCTCGAAAAATCTACTTCTGTTAATGGTGTTAGTATTGTTAATAATACCACACAAGTTTCAACTGTTTCTGATGATAACGGCAGGTTTTCTATAGCGGCTAAAGAAGGTGATGTTTTGGTTTTTTCGGCTGTGAATCTAGAACCGCTTAAACGCAGGATTTCCGCAGAAGATTTAAACGTAAGTCTGCTTGTTGTTAAAATGGAGGTAAAAGAGATTGAATTAAAAGAAGTGGTAGTGAATGATAATTACGGAATTACGGCAGAAAATTTAGGAATTGTGCCTCATGGACAAAAAACATATACGCCTGCAGAGCGAAAAGTCTATACAGCTACTTCTACTTCTATAGATAAAATTTTAAATGGAATTTCCGGTCGAACTGCAATGCTGAAAAAAGAGGTAAATGTGGAGAAAAGAGAGGCTCTTTTTAAAAAAATAGAATATCTTTTTGATGAAAATTATTATATTGAAAGATTGAAAATTCCTGTAGATGATATTAAAGGATTTCAATTATATTGTGTGGATGATGCTGATTTTGCCGTATCTTTGAATACAAAGAACAAAACAATGAGTATGTTTTTAATAACAGATTTAGCCCGAAAATATCTAATAATTCTTGAAAATGAAAAATAAACTAGGAGTACTCGTTGTTTGCTTATTTTGTCAAATAATGCTTGGACAAAACGGTACAAGAAAGTCGCTGCACGGTCAGGTTACAAACAAATCACTTGCGATAGAAAGTGGTTATGTTATGAATATTAATGCAAAATCCAGAACTTTTATAGGTCCGGGCGGATTGTTCGATATTTTGGCTCAGCCAAAAGATACGCTGCTTTTTACCGGTTTGGCATTTCAGTCAAAAAAGATTGTTTTAACAGAGAAAGATTGTTCTCAGGTACTTTTTACTGTGTCTTTGGATTTAGTCAGCAATGAATTAAAAGAAGTTTTGGTTCGTAAAGATCTAAAAGTAAAATCACTAGATAGTAATACTCAAAAATATGTTGATATGCAGTTTGAAGACGATAAACTATCGACTGCAAAAAATACAGTAATGTATTCTGATCAAACAATTAAATACGGAACTGATTTTGTCCGAATTTTTAAGGATGTTAAAAAGCTTCTTTCGAAAAATAATGAAAAAGAAGAAGTAATTTCTGATATTGCTTTTGTGGAATATTCTAAAGCGAATTTTAAACCGGATTTTTATACTAAAACACTAGGTTTAAAACCGGATGAAGTGGATTTATTTTTGATGTTTTGTTCAAATGATCCAGAGTCAAAAAGACATCTTAAAGAAGATCAGAAATTTGAATTGATTGATTTTTTAATCAACAAAAATGCTGAATTTAAAAAAGTGAATGCTTCTCAATAATGAAAAAAAAATGGTTTTATCCTTTAATAGGGATATTGTTTTTATCGCTTTCGGCTTTTGCATTTCATAAGTTTTATGTAGGGGTTTTTCAGGTAGAATACGCTGCAGAGAAAAAAATGATTCAAATTACATCACGCATTTTCATTGATGATTTGAATAATGCGATGGAGAAAAAATACCATAAAAAAACCTTCGTAGGAACAGAAAAAGAAACGCAGGCTGATCTTGATTTGTTTAAAAAATATCTGGCCGAAAATTTTACCATTAAAATAAACGGCCAGACAAAACCTATTACTTTTTTGTCTAAAGAAACAGAAGCCGGCGATGTATTGGTTTGTTATTCCAAAATAAAGGATGTAGACAAATTTAAAACCATTGAAATTTCAAACACTATATTGGTTGACTGGAATGGTGAGCAGCAAAACATTACACATATTTCAGCATTTGGTACCAAAAGAAGTGTTCTTTTTACAGAATCTTCAAGGAAAGAATTGTTAAAGTATTAATTAATAAGTTGAATTAATATTTTAATTATTATTTTCACAGCCTGACAAAATTACCATCAAAATTTTATGAAAAAAATTTCATTATTATTGCTTTTTCCTGCAATGTTAATCGCTCAGGAGAAAACTACTGCGCCACGACAGCAAGGGAAATACGATACCAATAAATTCAGCCAGATGTACGATTTGCTGGCAACACCCAATATGTTTCGTACAGCCTCTGGAGCCCCGGGGCCTGCTTATTACCAGCAGCAGGCCGATTATAAAATTGATATTGAATTAGACGATAAAAATTCAAAATTAACGGGTGCCGAAACGATTACTTATTCTAATAACTCGCCAGATACTTTAGAGTATTTATGGATTCAGTTAGATCAAAATCAGGCAAGAGCAAATGGACAGTCTGTTTTAGCCGAAGGTGAAAAAATCAATCAGGTGCTGCCTCTTGAGGGTTTCTCAACAAAATATTTGAAAAAAGATTTAGAGCGTGGTTTTAATATTGAGCAGGTAAAAGACGCTAAAGGAAGTCCAATGTCTTATACGATCAACGAAACCATGATGCGTATTAATCTGGCTTCGCCTTTAAAACCGGGAGAAAAAATTTCATTTTCTATAAAATGGTGGTATAATATCAACAATTACAGAAAAGAAGGCGGGCGTTCTGGTTATGAATTTTTTGAAAAAGACGGTAATAAATTATATGTAATTGCACAGTTCTACCCAAGAATGGCAGTTTACAATGATGTTGAAGGATGGCAGAATATGCAGTTCTGGGGAAGCGGAGAATTTGCTCTTCCTTTTGGTAATTTCGACGTAAATATTACAGTTCCTGCAGATCATGTAATTGATGCAACAGGAGAATTAACAAATAGAAGCGAAGTATTTACTGCAGAACAGGTTAAACGTTACGAGCAGGCTCAAAAATCATTTGATAAACCGGTTGTTATTGTAACGCAGGCTGAGGCAGAAGCAGCTGAAAAAGGATTTTCTGAAAAGAAAAAAACATGGAAATTCAGTGCTAAAAATGTTCGTGATTTCGGAATTGCTTCTTCTAGAAAATTCATTTACGATGCAATGGCTGTAAAAATTGGAAACAGAACGGTTATGGCTGAATCTGTTTATCCAAAAGAAGCAAACCCACTGTGGGGAGAAACGTCTACAATGGTTGTAGCACATACTTTAAAAAGTTATTCTTCACATACTTTTGACTATCCTTATCCAAAAGCAGTTTCGGTTTCGGCAGAAGATCAGGGAATGGAATATCCAATGATTTGCTGGAATTACGGTCGTCCGGATGAAAACGGAGTAACGAGTAAAGAGGTTAAAAACGGAATGATTGGCGTTATTATTCACGAAGTTGGACATACTTTCTTTCCAATGATTGTAAACTCAGACGAGCGTCAATGGACTTGGATGGATGAAGGTTTGAATTCATTTTTAGAATATTTAGCAGAACAGGAATTAGATCCAGCATTTCCATCAAGACGCGGACCTGCAAAAAATATCGTTCCTTACATGAGCGGTGATCAGAAGTTTTTAGAACCTATTATGTCTAACTCTGAAACGATTCACCAATTTGGAAATAACGCTTACGGAAAACCGGCTACAGGTCTTAATATTTTAAGAGAAGTGGTTATGGGGAAAGATTTGTTTGATTATGCTTTTAAAACATACGCAAACAGATGGAAGTTTAAACACCCAACTCCTGAGGATTTCTTTAGAACAATGGAAGATGCATCTGCGGTAGATTTAGACTGGTTTTTTAGAGGCTGGTTTTATTCAACTGATTTTGTAGATATAGGAATTAAAGAGGTAAAACAATATTATGTTTCTGATACGCCTACAGCCGATATCAAAGATGTAAAAGTGAGAAAAGGACGTTTCGGATATGAAAAAGGGCCTTTTGTGTATTTAGTTTCTGGAGATAATCCAGAAGTAAACAATTCTAAGAAAAAAGAATTAAAAGTAGCAGATTTCAAACCATTGGCGGATTATGTTGACCAGACTTTTACTGCTGAAGAAAAAGCCAGTATCAAATCGCCTAAATACTTTTACGAAGTTGAATTCAATAAACCAGGCGGTATGATTATGCCAATTTTAGTTGAAATCACTTACGAGGACGGTACAAAAGATAATTACCAGTATCCTGCACAAATCTGGAGAAAGAATAACGATACAGCGAAGAAAGTGTATGCGACTTCAAAACCTGTAAAAAGCATTCAGATAGATCCAAAATTGCTTACTGCTGATATTGATGTAACGAACAATTCATGGCCAAAGGTTGAGCAAAAATCAAAATTTGACTAAGAACAAACTTAAAAGACTCTGAAAAGAGTCTTTTTTTTTAAGTAAATTTTAAAACTGTGCGCTTCAAAATTTAATATCTTTGTGGCACACAAAAATAAAAGATATGTTTGGTATAGGAGGAGGAGAATTAGTTTTCATACTGTTTATAGTACTAATGCTTTTTGGTTCAGATAAAGTGCCGGAAATTGCCCGTACAATGGGTAAAGCTATGGCGCAATTAAAAAATGCGACCAACGATATTAAAAGTGAAATTCAAAAAGGAGCAGAGGCAAATGGTCTTGATACTAAATCTTTGAATAGTTTAACTGGTAATATCAATGCTGAAATTGAAAGCGCAAAATCTAATTTATTAGGCGATACAACTAATTTATTGGGCGATACTACAACAGAAATTGATAAAGTAAAAGAAGATATTGACTCTCTTTCAGGACCTATAAAACGTCAAAGATAATATGCTGGAAAAAATAAAAGAATTAGATATTAATTTATTGGTATATCTAAATGGTTTAGGTTCTGAAAAATACGATAAATTCTGGATTTTTATTACCGATCAGCTGCATTGGACTCCGTTTTTTTTATTGTTGTTCTATTTTATTTATAGAAGAATAGGAGGAAAACAAACTCTTTATATCCTGCTTTTTGTAGCCGTTTTAATTGCTTTTACAGATCAGACTACTAATCTTTTTAAACACACTTTTCAGCGTTTACGTCCTTGTAATAATCCAGATATCAAATCGGTTATGAGAATTGTAATGGTGAGAAATTCTTATAGTTTCTTTTCAGGACACGCCGCAAATACAATGGCCGTTGCCACTTTTTTATACTTGGTTTTAAAACGTCATTTTAAATATTTTGGCCTCTTGTTTTTATGGCCTTTAATATTTGCTTACAGCCGAATTTACTTAGGATTACACTATCCTGGAGATATTCTTACCGGATATTTCTTTGGAGCTCTTTTCGGATTTTTGATCTTTTTAGCTTACAGAAGGTTGAAACCGCAATATTTTCCGGGATAATTTTTTTGAAGGTTCTGAGTTTCTAAGATACTAAGGTTCTAAGTTTTTTGTTTTGAGAAAACTTAGAACCTTATTTAATTAATGCTTAATTATTTTGGAGAAAGGTTTTTTCACTCCATTCCAATCCATCAGGAAGCTGTTGTTTGCTGAATTCGATATGAATAACCCTTCTTCTTTCATTGTTTGTGGTTTTGTTTGAAGCATGAAATAACAAAGGTTTCATAATCATAATACCGCCTTTCTCTACTTCGCACATAGTTTTTTTTTCTTTTTCAAAATCCAGTTTTTCAATTCTCAAAATTCCTTTTGAATGCGAATTATTGATAACTTTTAAAGCACCGTTGTCTTTTGTAGTGGTGTCAATATGTATTCTAATCGTAAAATTATCTTCTAAGATTTCTTTTGGAGGCTGAACCGCAAACTGATTTTGTTTTATAGTCCAGTTTTCAAAATTTTCAGATTCAATTTTTTTATCTACAGAAATAGTTAAATCCTGATGATAAGCCACAAACCAATTTGATTTTTCAGGTTTGTCAAAATAAATGGATTTGGTTATAAAGTATCCTTTTCCAAAATTTGATTCAATAATATCTTTTAGATTTTGATTGAAAATAAAATCTAAAGTTTCAGGTATTTCTTTATGAAATTGCCTGATAGCAAATAAATCCAGAGATTTTCTAAAAGCAGCATTATCAGAATTATTTTCTGTAACATTTTCTATTAATGAAATCAGCTTTTCGACTTCATTTTCAGTATAAACATTATTTATAACTGCAAAACCTTCAGAGTTTATTTCGGTGCTGTAATTCATGATTAAATGCTTGTTGATTTTTTTATAGAAGTAGAACGCCAGATTTGTCATTTCTACGAAAGGAGAAATCGCACAAGAAATTCCACAAAGAAAATCGCCAATCTTTGTCGAGCCACTAGTGCGATTTCTCCTTTCGTCGAAATGACAAAAAATCAGATTAGAGTACTCTGCTCACCGTTAATCCATCGCGAATTGGCAATAAAACCGTTTCTACTCTTGGATCATTTTTTAAATGTAGATTATATTCTAAAAGTACTTTTGTGCTGACATCATTTGGGTGAACCGGTTCAAGAATTTTTCCGCTCCACAAAACATTATCAGATAAAATAATGCCGCCTTTATTCATTTTCGGAACAATCATTTCCCAGTAATTGAGGTAATTTTCCTTATCTGCATCAATAAATACCAAATCAAATTTTACATCAATAGCCGGAATAATATCAACTGCTTCGCCTAAATGCTGAAAAATCTGATTTCCCCAAGGAGATGCATCAAAATACTTTCTCTGAAAATCTACTAATTCTTCTTTAATATCAATAGTATGCAATTGCCCGTTTTCCTGCATTCCTTCGCATAAACAAAGTGCTGCATAACCTGTATAAGTGCCAATTTCAAGAATATTTACCGGACGTATTAATTTAGAAAGCATACTTAATACCCGGCCTTGAAAGTGGCCGCTTAGCATTCTCGGTAAAAGTATTTTTTGGTACGTTTCTTTATTAAGTTTCGCTAATAATTCTGGTTCATTTTCAGAATGCTGCTCGATATAATCTTCTAATTCTTGTGATATAAAATGCATCTTGTAATTGTTGTAATTGAATGCAAAAATACAAAAAATATCCGCTGACTATTTTGCATAAAAAAACCATTCGTTTTAGGCGAATGGCTTTCCGTTTTTAGTTTTAATTTGAAAATTATTTTTTCAAAGCTTCATTTACATCTTTAGCTGTTTTCACAGTTCCGTCCTTAGCCGCTTTTGCTGCATTTTCAACTTTTTCAGCTCCTTTTTTGGTAGCGTCTTTTACGTCAGTTGCTGTTTTTTTAGCAGCATTTTCAACATCAGAAGCTGCTTTTTTAGTAGCGTCTTTTACATCAGTTGCAGCGTTTTGTGTAGCATCTTTTGCTTTTTCGGCCGCGCTTTCAGCTTTAGTTACCGCGCTGTCTGTTACTTCTTCAATATCTGTTGTTAATGAGTCAACTTTGTTTCCAAGAGTTAATTCTTCATCTGCCGGCTTAGTTTCTTTCTTTTCACAAGATTGTAATCCCAAAGCTAATACTGCCACAACTGCTAAACTTAAAATTTGTTTTTTCATAATAATTGTCTTTTTAGGTTATAAATTTAAAAGGTTATAAAGTGGAATAATAAAAATACAAATTTTAAAATAATGGCGCCCTTGTAAGATTATTTTTCTTTTGAGTGCAAGACAATTCTTGTGCCAAACTTTTTAGTTTTGAAAAGTTGTGCTGCTTTTTTTTGAGTTGAAAAAAACTTAATTAGTAAAGATGAATTTTTAATTTTTGTAAAGACTGAAGTTTATAACGATATCATCTTTTACTTTTATCAAACCGGCCATTTTTACGGGCGGTTCTAGTTCAATGTCAGAAAACTTTAAACTAAGTGTTCCCTGAATTTTATCATCAGTATTGTATAAAATAAAATCTTTGTATTTTAAAGTTTTATCGGTGATGTAAAAGTTTAATCGGCATTTGTAATTTTTCCCGTTTGGTTTAATATCTGTAATCGAAACCGTGCTGTTTGGAAATTGTTTCACTTTTACAGTTCCCTGTAAATCTTTGGTCATTATTTTATTGCCGCAATCAAAGTTTGTCATTTTGATTTCAGTATTAAAAATGTTTTTTTTAACTGAATTTACATAAACCGTATCTTTTATGGGAAAGGTGTTAGAGCAATTATATTTGCCAACAGTTGATACTCCGGTAATTTCTATCTTTATTTTGTTTATTACCACGGCTGTATCTTCTGTAAAAAAAGTGGGTTTAGCACTTCCTGTTAAAAAGAACATTGCTAAACCCATTATTAATATTTGAAATCTCGTTTTCATTTTTTTTATATTAGAACGCAATTGTTGCTTCGAATACTAAACCTTCAAATTTACCGCCATAAAAGTTGTTTGGATTTCCAGTAGCAGGATCTCCTACAAATTGTGAATAATCTTTATATTTTTGATTAACGTAGTTTAATTTAGCTAAAATGTTTTTAGTCATAAACCAGCCAGCGCTTGCTTCAAATTTATCTACGGTAACCTTTTTAGCATCGGCATTAGATAATTTTCCAGATACTGTATTGTATTTTCCTCCGATATAGAATTGTTCAGTTCCTCCAAATCTGTAAATAAGTTCTGAAGCATATTGATTAGCAGTACGTTTGTCATCAGTACCAGCTTTATCTCCTCCTGAAGCTAATTCGATTGTTCCGAAGAATTCAAGTCCTTTGTATTTTACAAAAGGGTTAATCATGTATGTAGTAGCCCAATTTTTGAAATTAGGATTGAACGTAGCCTCTGGAGTAGATGTTTTACTGAAACTAGTAGCAACATCAGTAGTATTTGTAGAAATAACAGTACCATCAGCATCGGTTTTGGTAATGGTATTTTTGTAAGCGTTATTATTCAGTATACCCCAATAACCAAATCCAGATCTATTAGCAGAATATATATTTGCATTACCAAGATTTGCATTATGGTAATAAGAGCCAGTTACTCTTACTCTTAAATCTTCATTAAGCTGTTTATCATAACCCAATTTAGCTAAGATTGAAGGACTATGTGTTGTGTTTGTGTTTGGACCAGTAGTATAAAAAACTTGTTCATTACTTTGGTTTAAATTACCATTTGTAATACCTAACATGCTTACCAGACCACTTCTGTTATAGTAAACCTCCATACCCATTTCTGTAGTGAAAGAATACATAATGTTGTTTCCAACAAATGCATTTCTAATTGTATTACCATTATCAGAACCTCTGAAATGAGCATCACCAAAATTGTTCTCCATTTGTCCAATTTTAATTGTCGCATATTTCATTACATCAGCCAAGAAGTCTTTTTTGATGAAGTCTAACTTGTCAATTTGTAAGTACCCGCCTTTTACATAAGAATCATTGTGGTGTCTTGAAGCTAAATAAACGTCTAGATTTACTCTTACTCCGTCAAACAATTGAGCACCAATATACATATCAGCTCCAGGAAGAGTAAAATTGTTTTCAGTATTCATTAAACGATATCCGGTAATTGTTCTAACAGTAGTTCCGGCAGCTGTATTAGTTGTAGTGGTAGAACCAGCAGGTTGATTGTTGAATGAATTTGTTGCTTGGAAATCCATGTTAAAAGCACCGCCAAGGTCAATACTAAGGCCTTTAAATTCTCTATCGTCTTTTTGTACGTCGAAAACGTTGATACCGTCTTTTCCTCTAGAGATTTGGTTTTGCATATTTCCAAAACTAACTTGTGCATTAACAGCAAATGTGCTGATAAGGGTAATAAATAGGATATAAATCTTCTTCATGGCGGTTATAAATTAAAGTTTAAATTAAATTTTATGGTTAAATCTTGTCCGGTTTTAATGGTTCCAAGCATTGCAGTTGGAGATTTCATTCCAAAATCAGCAAAAGTGATTTTGTTTGACCCCTGAAGATTTAATCCATCTTTTGTAACAGTTGTTTTAGCAGTAGTTTTATAGACTTTACTAACTCCGGCAATCGTATAAGTTCCGGTTAGTTCCCAAGTCGTTTCGTTTACTTTTTCGGCAGATTTTAAAACATATTTAATGTTTTTGTTTTTATCTGTTTTTAAAGTCTCATATGCTACTTTATCCATGCTTTTTTTCTCGCTTTTTACGCTTTCAGCTAAAAGTGTAATAGACAGAGATTCGATTTCAGTAAGCTTTGAATTGGCTATTGTTAAATTTGCTGTTCCGGTTCCGGAAGCTGATTTCATTTCCCAGTCATGAAGTGTCGACGTTCCTGCGACAGAGAATGTAGATTTAGCATCTAAAGTGTATGATTTTTGTGCTGAAGCAAATGAAGTAATTCCAAAAAGCGCAATTACAAATGCAATTAATTTTAGGTTACGGGTTTTCATTTTTGTCATGTTTATATTATAAAAAATAAGTTAATAAGTAGGCCAGATTCTGTTTAGTACTAAGAATGTTGTTTTAACTTGTATCAAAGATCTGCCTATAATTCAGTGAAATACATGATAAAAGTCATTGTTAAAATTTTATTAAAAAGGTATTTAATAACTACAACGTTTTCTTTTTAGGGCAAATCGATCAACAATGAAAAAAAGAACATTGATTTTTGTGAAATTGTTGGTTTTTAGACTTCGGTAAAAAATTTAATAATGAAGGTTATTTTTTGATTAGCTTAAAGTGATGTTGAAAATCACCGTTAAATCTTTCCCGGCTTTCACAACTCCAAGAGCCGCTTTAGGAGGTGTCATTTCAAAATCGCCAAAAGTGATTTGGTTTGACCCCTGCAAAATAAAAGCTCCGTTTACAGATGTTATTTTTACCTGAGTTTGATATTCTTTGCTTACACCCGCAATAGTATAAACTCCGGTTAGATTCCAGGTTGTGTCATCTACTTTTACAGCAGATTTTAAAACGTATTCAATATTCTTATGAGTTTCGGTATCTAAAGCTTCATAAGCAACCTGATCCATGCTTGATTTGTAACTTTTTAAGCTTTCGGCTAATAATTTAATAGTTAAGCTGTTTATGCCTGCTACTTTAGAATCTTTAACTGTTAGGTTGGCAATACCAGTTCCTTCTGTAGATCTCATCACCCAGTCGTGCACGGTAGAAGTTCCGGCAACTTCAAAAGTTGATTTAGTGTCAACTACAGTATAAGTTCTTTGTGCGTTTACTTGTAATGATAAGGTTGTGAAAATAATTGTTGCTAGGAATGTTGTAATTGTTTTCATTGTGAATAATGTATAGGT
This sequence comes from Flavobacterium sp. HSC-32F16, assembly GCF_024171645.1. Classification (GTDB taxonomy): domain Bacteria; phylum Bacteroidota; class Bacteroidia; order Flavobacteriales; family Flavobacteriaceae; genus Flavobacterium. The sequence continues at coordinate 20,490 of NZ_JALKAC010000014.1, forward strand.
TAATTTTAATTAGGAGAGTTCTTAAAGTGGTTGTGAACTAACCTTATTTCTTGGATCAAATTTATTGCGCACACAGAGGAAATGAAATGATAAAAATCATGGCTAAAGTTTTATTAAATTCTTATAGTAAAGGATACGATGACAGATTGTAGTACAATTGAAGCCGAAAAGAAGAAAAAATGCTATTCTAACTGTTTGCTTATTTGGTTGTTATGTTTGTTTTTTGAGGTAAAGTGAGTCTTCATGAAATCAAACTCTTATTTTTCTGAAGAATAAAGAAAAGTTCATTTACAAGCTGTATATCTCAATATGATGTTTAAATAGAGGTGTTTTTTTTTCAGATTTTTTGGTTTTAGCCAAGAATGCATCTAAAAATCAAAAAAAATGACAAAAGTGATTAACTTTGCAGCATGCAAATTGAGAAAAAAGATATAAGAGCCTTATCAAAAGAGCAGCTGCGTGATTTTTTTGTTGCTAATAACGACAAAGCATTTCGCGGCAATCAGGTTTATGAATGGTTATGGAGCAAAGGAGCGCATAGTTTTGAGGATATGACGAATGTTGCCAAAACAACACGTTCTATGCTCGAAGAAAATTTTGTTATCAATCATATTAAGGTAGATACCATGCAGCGCAGTAATGACGGAACAGTAAAAAATGCTGTCCGCCTGCACGATGGGTTAGTAGTAGAATCAGTTTTAATTCCTACTGAAACCAGAACAACAGCTTGTGTTTCGAGTCAGGTTGGCTGTAGTTTAGATTGTAATTTTTGCGCAACAGCAAGATTAAAGCGTATGCGAAATCTGGAGCCGGGAGAAATCTACGATCAGATTATGGCAATAGATAAAGAAAGCCGTTTGTATCATAATCATCCGCTTTCCAATATTGTTTTTATGGGAATGGGCGAACCTTTAATGAATTATAATAATGTCATTAAAGCGATAGATATGATTACATCTCCGGAAGGTTTAGGAATGTCGCCAAAACGTATTATGCTTTCAACATCAGGAATCCCAAAGATGATTAAGAAAATGGCCGATGACGATGTAAAATTCAAACTCGCAGTTTCCCTTCATTCAGCGATTGATGAAACCCGTGCGAAGATTATGCCTTTCAGCAAAAACTTTCCTTTGAAAGATTTGCGGGAAGCATTAGAATATTGGTACAGAAAAACCAAAAGTAAAATTTCTTACGAATATGTAGTCTGGAAAGGAATTAATGACGATAAAGCTTCGATTGATGCCTTGGTGAAATTCTGTAAATATGTGCCGTGTAAAGTAAATTTAATTGAATACAATCCAATTGATGACGGAGAATTCCAGCAAGCATCCGAAGAATCTATTTTAGCTTATATAAAAGCTTTAGAAAATATTGGAGTGGTAGTAAAAGTTCGACGCAGCCGCGGAAAAGATATCGACGCCGCCTGCGGGCAATTAGCCAATAAAGAAGCGGATGCGGTATAGTTCCTCAGGAACAAAATGTAATTAAGCGCATATCCCGGGCAATATTTAATCTATGCAAGATACTCTGATAGGAGTTGAATATCGGTAGAAATTGTGATATAAAAATTTAAAAAAGCATTAAGAACGAGGGTGAATCTTGTTTTTAATGCTTTTTTTCTGGGCAAAAAGGGAATTATTTTTTCAAATCGATTTCTTCTGTTACGCCGTCTTTTGTTACAGAAGCCAGCGTGTCGCAATCTCCATTGCCATAATCAATAGTTGCCGAGGCTCCGTTTTTGGTTACAGAAACAACTCCTTTTACAGCAAATGATTTTCGGCATGAAGCTTTAAATTCCAAAGGCGTTGTAATCTCTGCCGAATAAGTATCTCCGTTTGGTAAAGTAGTCGTGCCGCTTCCGGTAACTACAAACACATTATCTTCCCAATTAAACCAAGTGTTATAACCTGCAGTCATTTCTTTTACAAGAGAACCTTTTCTGCTGTACACACTTCCGTCATCAAAAGTAATCGTTAAATCTATTGCTGCGGTAGAAACCGGATGCGCTTCTGCCAATAAATCAGTTGATTTTACAGTTCGAACAATGCTTTTGCTTCCCTGTAGTTTTTTACCATTATGATAAAAACCTTCAAAAGTATAACTGATGGTTTGTGTAGAGGCCGAAAAATCATTAGAAAACGAAACAACCATTTTCCCTTTTACCGTATTTCCGTTGTCAAGCGTACAGCCGTCAACGCCAAAATCTACTGTTTTTGTAAAAGTATTATTCGTTAAAACTGTTGTAATAACAGCACAGCTAGGTAAAAAGTTTTTAATGCTGCCGCCGGGTTTGTTATTAATATTAAGCTGAGAACTAAATTGATCTTCGGCAATATTGGTAACATCGTCTATTGAAGCATCAATTTTGGCATTTGCAATAATCTCGTCGTTTGTAATTACTTTACTCGTTCCGTCGTTTGTGTTTTCATCAGAATTACAACTTGTAAATAAAGAGAAAGCGATACAGGTTCCAATTAATAAAAATTTTGTTTTCATAATAAATAGTTTTTTTGGTTTTACTTTTAATTAATGAATTCAAATTAGTATTAGATTGAGGTGTTTTTGGATTGTTTTTTAAATTAGTGTTGAAATTGTTGATATACTAACATAAAATAGACAACGTTTTTTTATTTAAAATAGTATATTTGGAATCGAAATGAATATTACTTCACAAATAAAACAGCCCATTATTGCCGAGATGGAACTTTTTGAAAAAAAGTTTCATGAATCGATGACTTCAAAGGTGGCATTACTGAACAGAATTACGTATTATATTGTAAATAGAAAAGGAAAACAAATGCGTCCGATGTTTGTATTTCTTACTGCAAAAATGGTTTCTGGCGGTACAGTAAACGAAAGAACCTATCGTGGTGCTTCGGTTATTGAATTAATTCATACTGCAACTTTGGTTCATGACGATGTGGTAGATGATAGTAATCGCCGTCGCGGATTCTTTTCTATAAACGCACTTTGGAAAAACAAAATAGCTGTATTAGTTGGGGATTATTTACTTTCAAAAGGATTACTGCTTTCTATTGATAACGGCGATTTTGATTTACTTCGAATCATTTCTGTAGCCGTTCGCGAAATGAGCGAAGGTGAATTACTTCAAATTGAAAAAGCCAGAAGACTCGACATTACTGAAGATGTGTATTACGAAATCATCCGAAAAAAGACCGCTACTCTTATTGCTGCTTGCTGTGCACTTGGGGCAAAATCTGTAATTGAAGATGATGTTCAGGTGGAGAATATGCGAAAATTTGGTGAATTGATCGGAATGGCATTTCAAATTAAAGATGACTTGTTCGATTACAGCGAAGAAGCCATTGGTAAACCAACCGGAATCGATATTAAGGAGCAAAAAATGACTCTGCCTTTAATTCATGTTTTAAATACTTGTACTCCGCAGGAAAAAAAGTGGCTGATAAACTCCATCAAAAACCACAACAAAGACAAAAAACGCGTAAAAGAAGTTATTGCCTTTGTAAAAAACAATAATGGTTTGGCTTACGCCGAAAACAAAATGGTGCAGTTCCAGCAGGAAGCACTTTCCCTTTTAGACAATTACCCGGATTCTGAATTCAAAGCGGCGCTTACCTTAATGGTTAACTACGTTATTGAGAGAAAAAAATAATTTCTTAATTAGATAATCAGAAAATTTCTTAATTATATAATTGGGTTACTTTGTTGTGAATCAGTTGTGTATTTCTGTGTGTTTGATGTTTAGCATTTTAAAGTTTAATTTTTTTTCACCCTCATGCAACCATTTTAAATCGACAATCGTCTATGCTAATAGAAGTCTGTTTCTAAAACCAAAAACCAAAAGCTTATAAATGAAAATTATTCATTTACATCAAGAAGAAACCAAAATCATAAAGCTGGCTGTCGAAAATAATCGTCAGGCGCAGCAGCAGATTTATAGCAAGTTTTCTTCAAAAATGTTAAGTGTTTGTCGACAATATATAAAAGACATTCAACTGGCAGAAGATGTAATGATTACAGCTTTCATGAAAGTGTTTACGAATTTGAAAAACTTTGAACATAAAGGAAGCTTTGAAGGCTGGATTCGCCGAATTATGGTTAACGAATGTATTTCGTATTTAAGAGTTCAGAAAAAAGTAAAATTTACCGAAGATGAATTTTTTGTCGAAGAAAGTTTTAATGAAATCGACAGTCAGTTTACAGTAGAACAAATTCAGTTTTTAATTGATGCTCTGCCGGATGGCTATAAAATGGTTTTCAATTTATACGCAATTGAAGGTTATAAACACAATGAAATTGCCAAGATGTTAGGAATTAATGAAGGAACATCGAAATCGCAATTATCGCACGCCAGGAAAATGCTGCAAACACAAATTACTATTTTAAAAAAACAAGATAATGGAACCGAATAATTTTGAAAAGGATTTCCGTGAAAAGCTAAATGAGCGAAAAATTGAACCAAGCGATAAAGCCTGGGATCGATTAGATGCGATGCTAAGTGTTTCAGAAGAAAAGAAACCAAAGAAAAAAAGAAAGCGGCTGTATATCGCAGCAAGTATTGTCGGTTTTTTATTAGTTGGATCTTTCTTTTTCAATCAAAAGAAAAATGTGATAGAAACACCTAAAAGTGTTGTAATTGAAGAAAATACCAGAAAAGATTCTGTAGTAAAACCAATTTTAAATAAAGTTGATTCAGTTGAAACTGAAGATATAATTGCCGAAAAAGCTTCATCAGAAACTTCAAAAAACACATTAAATAAACAAGAAAAGAACTTTAATCAAACACCAAATCAAAACCTTAAAAATGAACCTATTCAAATAGCGGAGTCTTCAATCATCAACAATCAAGAAAAACAATCCAATAGTAATCAAATCGTTATTGTCGAAAATCCTAAAAAAGAGAATGTTGACCAATTATTAGAAACAGCAGAAAAAACTGTTTTAGCAGAAAGTTCAGTAAAAAAATCAAAAGTAAAAATCAATGCTTCTGATTTACTAAATCAGGTCGACGGCGAACTGGAACTTTCGTTTAGAGAAAAAGTAATTACAAAAGTCAATAAAAACTACCAAACTGTAAAAGGGGCTTTGGCTAATAGAAATAAGCAGGAGTAGAGAATTAAGATTATAGAAGAAAGAAATTAGAATATAGATTTTCAGTTCCAAAGGAACTGTTCATATATCTAGGGTCGGGATTAAACCGATGAAATAAAGAATTTACCATTTACAATTCAGAATTAATAATTAAAAAAAATCATCATCAATCACAATCATTTAAAAAAAAATCAATCATGAAAAATTTTACCATCTATCTCGTTATCCTGGTTTTCTTATTTGTAAGCAAAGTTCTGGGACAGGAAACTTTTGAATCCAGAGCAAAGAAAATTGCCAATAAAATTGAAAAGATTACTAAAGAAGAAAAAGCAGCTCTAAAAGAAGAAATTGAAGCGGTAAATGTTCAATTATCAGAAGGAAAAATTACGCAGGAACAAGCTGATAAACGCAAAAAAGAATTAGCAGAAGCGAGAGCTGTAATTATTGAAGAAAAAGTGACTTTGGTACAAAACGAACTGAATGATTTGGTTCAGCAAAAAGTCGATGGAAAAATAAAAGAAGGAGATTCGCTAAAAAAACACGCTTTGATTGTTTATTGGAATAATAAAGAATGGAGTGATGATAAAAAAAGAAAAGATTCTATTCGCGGCGAAAAAAGAACAACATCACAATTTGTATTTGCAATGGGACTGAATAATACAATGGCCGACGGAAAATTACAGGATTCAAATTACCGTTTTATGGGGTCGCATTTTTACGAATGGGGTTTTACTTATAACTCAAGATTAATGAAAAATGATAATCTGCTTCACGCAAAATACGGACTTTCATTAATGTATAATAATATCCGCCCGACAGATAACAGAAGTTTCGTGGTAAACGGCGATCAGACGAATCTTGAAGTAAATCCGGTGCATTTAACAGAATCCCGTTTTAGAAATGTGTATGTAGCTGCTCCCGTACATTTAGAATTTGATTTTACCAAAGCAGGCGATAATAACGGAACTAAATATTTTAAAACTCACAGAAGTTTTCGTTTTGGAATTGGAGGTTATGCCGGAATCAACTTAAAATCAAAACAAATTTTAAAATTTGAAGAAGAAGATTTAAAATATAAAACAACGATCAAAGGAGATTATAATGTAAATAATTTTATTTACGGATTAAGTTCTTATGTAGGTTATAGAGCGTTGAGTTTGTATTGTAAATACGATTTGAATCCTATATTTCAAGATAATCTAACAAAAGAAAACAACATTTCTTTAGGTTTGCGTCTTGATTTAAATTAAGAGTGAAGTTTAAGTTTAGTTAGTAGAAAAAGCGCTTTGAAAGAGGCGCTTTTTTTAGTTTAATTTATCAAAATTAAGCTTGGATTTGTGTACTTTTACAGGCTCTCATTTTTAAAAAATAATTTACGTTTTGATTTCACAAAATACAATAGATACTGTTTTTGAAACTGCTCGCGTTGAGGAGGTTATTGGTGATTTTGTCAATTTAAAGCGTGCAGGAAGTAACTTTAAAGGATTAAGTCCGTTTTCAGACGAGCGTTCGCCTTCGTTTATGGTTTCGCCGGTAAAACAAATCTGGAAAGATTTTAGTACAGGAAAAGGCGGCAACTCGGTTAAATTCCTGATGGAGCATTCACAATTTACCTATCCGGAAGCTATTCGATATTTAGCCAAAAAATACAATATCGAAATCGAAGAAACGGAACAGACAGATGAAGAAAGAGCCATAACCGATGTACGTGAAAGTATGTACCTGGTTTCTGAATTTGCGTCGAAATATTTTCAGGATATACTTTTAAATTCAGAAGAAGGAAAAGCAATTGGTTTGTCTTACTTTAAAGAAAGAGGTTTTACCAATGAAACCATCAAAAAATTCAGTTTAGGATATTCTCCTGAAACCTGGGATGCTTTCACGAAAGAAGCACTAGGAAAAGGATATAAATTAGAATTTTTGGAAAGTACAGGTTTAACCATTCCAAGAGAAGACCGTCCGTTTGATCGTTTTAAGGGTCGTGTTATGTTCCCGATACAAAGTATGTCAGGACGAGTTCTGGGTTTTGGAGGACGTATTTTAACCAACGATAAAAAAGCGGCAAAATACCTGAATTCACCGGAAAGTGATATTTACCATAAAAGTAAAGTACTTTATGGAATTTATCAGGCGAAACAATCCATTGCCAAACAAAACAACTGTTATCTGGTGGAAGGATATACCGATGTAATTCAGTTTAATCAGGCTGGAATAGAAAATGTCGTAGCTTCGTCAGGAACAGCTTTAACTCCGGATCAAATTAGGTTAATTAATCGTTTGACTAGAAATATCACTGTTCTTTTTGATGGTGATGCGGCAGGTTTGCGCGCGGCGATACGAGGGATCGATTTGATTTTGGAAGAAGGGATGAATGTAAGAGTCTGTTCCTTTCCAGATGGAGAAGATCCGGATAGTTTTGCCCGCAAAAACTCACACGACGATTTAGTTGCTTATTTAGAAAATAACAGTAAAGATTTTATACAGTTTAAAGCTTCGATCCTGATGGGCGAGGCTAAAAACGATCCTATTAAAAAAGCCGATTTAATCAGGGATATGGTCAGCAGTATTTCTAAAATACCAGATCGTATTCAGCGTGAAGTATACATTCAGGAATGTGCCCGAATTATGGATATTTCGGAGCAGGTTTTGGTAAGTACACTGGCCCAGTTAATTCAAAAAGATCTTGCAGACGTTAATAAAAAGCAAAAGCAGGAACAAAAACCTTTTGAAGTTGTTCGAAACCAAAATCCAAAAAATGGCGGGTACTCTTCTGGAGGAGATCCCGAAGATCCAAGAACAGGTCCGCCCGATGATTATCCGGGAGACTATGGATATCCGGCACAACAGACAGAAAAAGTAGATATTTTATATGGTTTCGAAAGAAAAATTATAGAAATATTATTGCTTTACGGAAGTGTAGAAGAAGATTTTGAAGACGTTTTTCTAAAAGCGGATGAAGAAGGAAATGTAAAAGAAGTAAGTGAAAAACGAAGATATAAAGTGTATGAAAAAATTTATTTAAGTCTGCAGGAAGACGAGATAGAACTTTCAAATACTTTGTTCCAAAATATATTTTCCGGATTAATTGATTTTTATAATCAAAATGAAACTTTTAGTTTAGATAAATATTTGATGCATCTTCATCCTGATTTTGCTCAGGAAGTGACGAATATTTTAATGGAAGATGAAAAAGTAACCATTCACAACTGGGAAGGACAGAATATTTTTCCGAAACATAAAAGTGAAACAATTGAACAAAACGTTTCAGAAAGTATATTTTCAATGCGCTGGTTTCTGGTTTCAAAAATTATTGATGAATTAAAAAATACGCTGGTTTCTGACCCGCAGGATGATAATTCAGAATTGTTGTCAATGGTTATAGATTATTCTAAACTGCTCAATAATTTCTCAAAAAAACTAGGAAGAGTGGTAGTTTTATACCACGGAGGATAAAAATCAAAAAGCTCTATAGTGATTAACAATATAGAGCTTTTTTTATGGTTGATGATTTACCGAAGCAAATCAGGATACCACCAAATTAAATAATTTCTAAAGTCTTAGCTTTGTTTACTAAGTCAACTAAATTAGTAACATTTAGTTTCGTTAATAATCTTAGTTTGTAAGTACTGATCGTTTTTTCGTTCAGACTTAAGATTTTAGAAATCTCATTGTTTTTCTTACCATCACTTAAGTAACGTAAAACCTCGATTTCACGGTTAGAAAGTTTTCTGTACAAACGTTCGCTTTTGCTTTGTTTAGCAATAAGAGCCATGTTTTTGCGCACAGTTTCGTTGATGATAATTTTTCCTTCGTGTACTTTAATAATAGAAAGACCTAAAGTTTCAAGTTTTTCTGTTTTGTGTACATACCCGGCTACTCCTGCTTTGATAGCATTTGGAGCGTACATTTGCTCAGCTAAGTCACTGAAAATTACAATTTTTGTTTTTGGGAAATTTTTCAGAATAGACTTAACTTCGAAGATACTTGAAAGACCTTCTAATTCTAAATCTAAGATCAGAATGTCGATTTCCTTCGTTTGAAGAATATCTCTAACCATTGAAAAATTGCCTACGTTGGCAACAATTGAAATTTGATCGTGGTCTTTAAAATAAGACTTAACGCCAAAGTGAGTCACAGGATGATTGTCTGCAAGACATACTTTAATCATAATTTTACCTTTTTAGAATTGTTATCATGTTTTTGGAACTGTAAAATTAATAAATAAATTCTGTAATTAATTGCAGACAAATGTTAAAATATTTATTTTAACGTTTTTGGGATTAAACAAACTGGAATTGGATCCATTTTGTGCTTGTTGCTGGTGTTTAATCTTTTATAAATTTCAAAGACAGATTTTTCTCGCCCAGTAAAGTCATCCGCCGTATTTCCTGACTCTGAGGCGATCATTGCCCATTCCAGCTCGTCGTAACTTGCGCCCAATTGATCCTCATCTGTCCTGTTGTCGCCAAAAAGTCCATCGGTTGGAGCTGCTGTTAAAATTGAATCTGGAACCTCTAAAAACTCTCCTAAAGCAAAAACATCAGATTTCATCAAATCAGCAATCGGACTCAAATCGACACCGCCATCTCCGTATTTTGTATAAAATCCTACACCAAAATCTTCGACCTTATTGCCTGTTCCTGCTACTAATAGCCCGTTTATTCCTGCTAAATAATACAAAGAAGTCATTCTTATACGAGCTCGGGTGTTGGCTAATGATAAATTAACTTTTGTTGAATCTTTTGAGGTTGGCATAGTGCTCTTAAATGCTTCAAAAGTTGAAGTTAGATCCGTTTCTACACTCGAAACATTTGGAAAACGCTTTTTTAATTGTTCAATATGTTCTCTTCCTCTAGAAACCTGACTTTCAGCTTGATGAATTGGCATTTCGACGCATAAAACCTGTAAACCAGTCTGTGCGCACAGGGTAGAAGTGACCGCAGAGTCGACTCCGCCCGAAATTCCAATGACAAAACCATTCACTTTTGCGTTAGCAGCATAATTTTTTAACCATTCAACAATATGTGTATTTACTTTTTCTGTTTGAATTGTGCTTTTTTTAGCCATAATAGTTCAAGATTTAAGATACAGGGATGTATATTTGCAGAATTATTAAAGCGCATATACTACATATATATGTACTTTAATTCCAGCAACACAAATCTAATTAAAATAAAATGAAAATTTATCGCTTTGTAGTGGTTCTGTGCTTGTTTTTTTTGTCTTGTGACCAAAAAACAAAGGTTGAAAAAGAGGTTGAAGAAATCCCGGTTGATATTAAAGTAGAACGTTTTGATAAGGTATTTTTTGAAACCAAACCAGAAGATCTGGCTAAAGTAAAAAAACAATATCCGTTCTTTTTTCCTGAAGGAAATGATGATAATGTATGGCTTCAAAAAATGCAGGAACCAATCTGGAGAGAGGTTTATGCGGAAGTACAGAAAAAATACGGCAATTTTGAGCCCGTTCGTGAAGAGTTTAACGAGCTTTTTAAACATGTAAAATATTATTTTCCTAAAACAAAAACACCAAAAGTTATTACCGTAATTGGTGAAATGGATTATAATGCAAAAGCAATTTATGCAGACAGTCTTGTAATTGTTGCCTTAGAATTGTATTTAGGAAAAGATCATAAGTTCTATGAATTTCCAGCGTATTTAAAATACAATTTTGAAGAAAAACAAATTATGCCCGATGTAGTTTCGAGTTTTACCTACCGAAACATTCCGGCTTATCCGGATAAAAATTTAGTATCTCAAATGATTTTTGAAGGAAAACAATTGTATGCAAAAGACCTGCTTCTGCCTAAATATACAGATGCTGAAAAAATTGGATATACACCTGAACAAATAAAGTGGTGCGAAGAAAATGAAGCCTATATGTGGCGATACTTTCTTGAAAAAGAAATGTTGTACGGTTTAGACCCTAAATTAACGACACGTTTTATAGCTCCGGGTCCGTTTTCTAAATTCTATCTTGAAATAGATAACGATTCGCCGGGAAGAGTAGGCGCCTGGATTGGATGGCAGATTGTTCGTTCGTATATGAAAAACAACAACGTTTCACTGTCGGAATTATTAAAAGTAAATGCAAAAGAAATTTTCGAAAAGTCAAAATATAAACCTAAGAAATAATGTCAAATACAATAAAATCAGAAATTAAATTCAACGTCGAATTAGACGAAAACCGCGTTCCGGAAAAATTAACATGGAGCGCACAAGACGGAGGCGTTCAGGCTGAGGAAGCAAAAGCTATAATGCTGTCTATTTGGGATAGTAAGGCGCAGGAAACTATGCGTATTGATTTATGGACAAAAGATATGCCGGTAGACGAAATGAAAATTTTCTTCCACCAGACATTAGTAGCAATGGCCGATACTTTTAAACGTGCAACCGATGACGAAAAAATGTCGGATACAATGAAAGATTTCTGCGACTACTTTGCAGAAAAACTGGAACTGACTAAGTAATAGAAATTCCAATATTTTAAAATCCCAAACTCCAAATTAAAATTGGAGTTTGGGATTTTTTTTGAATATATAATTTTAAAAAAACGCCGTAAGACTTAAGTTTTAAGGCGTTTTTTTATGCTGTTCAGTAATGCTGAAAAAGTTTTTAAGTCATTAAAAACGCTTTTTATAAGGACTGAAAAATGTCTTATTCTGATAGTTTTATGCCGTTTAGGGGTACATCTTGGAATTGTAATTCCAATACATTTATTTAATCGTTATCGTATAACAATTGAAATTAAATATTGTGTTTCAAAAAAAATAACCCCATAAGTATCATCAAATAAAAGCCTATATACCAGTAATTAATAAAAAATAATATAAAAATGAGTTTTTTAGCCAAATTAGAATTAGACAACGAAATTTTTAATGTCCTAGAATTTGATGTTCAGTTTATTCAAAATGTTGATACTAACGGAAAACCAGCCAATAAAGCAAAAGGCGGACAGATAAAACTTGTTATAGAAAGCACCCAAACCGATTTGTTTTCGGACTGGATGGTTTCGCAGACTAGTGTAAAAGATGGAAAAATTATTTTCTATCGCAGAGATGCTATGAGTACTATGAAAAATGTAACCTTTAAAAAAGCTTATTGCATATCGCTGCATAAAAGTTTCAGAAGTGAAGGATCAGTTCCTATGGTTACCGAAATTCTAATTTCTTCAAATGAAGTAAAAATAGGAAATACACTTTTTGAAAATAACTGGAAAAATTCATAGACATCTTAACAAACAATCACCATGGCATTACAAACCATAACCACCATTAAAGTAGGCGAAATCAGAATTACCAATTTCAATAAATTAAAAATTTTTCAAACCATCCACGATCATCATACTTTTTCATTTGAAGTACGACAGGATTTATTAGTTGACGAGTTTAAAAGTGTGATGCCTTTTTCTCAAAAACTGTACGGGGAGAAAATCAGCATCGAAATAAAACCTATAGACGGTCTGGAAGATCTCATCATTGGCGCAGACCTTAAACATTATACCATGCAGTTCTATGGTGTTGTAACCAAAGTAAAACTGCAGAAATCCAATGTAAAAGATATAGAAGAAATTATCGTAATAAAAGGAAAAAGCTCCACGATAGCACTGGAAAACGGTCCTGAATGCAATTCTTTTACCAATATGACCCTGAGCGATATTGTAACCAAAGTAAAATCAGGCTGTGATATTGATATGGATGTAAGACCTTTTTACTTAGAAAACCTGCCTTATACGGTGCAGTATAACGAAAGTAATTTCTCTTTTCTAAACCGTCTGGCAAAAAGAAACGGACACTGGCTGTACTATAACGGACGCACAACTGTTTTTGGAAGTCCCGGCGGTGTGGGCGGACAGCCGCAATTAGTTTACGGGGTGAACATGCAGGATTTTGATTATACCATTAAACTCCTGCCAGCAATGTTCAAAGTAATAGAAAATGACAACCGCGACGGTAGTTATAGAACCGATGAAACCTTAAAATACAGAAGGGAAGCCGACGGTTTTCAGCAGAACTTTTTAAATAAATCCAATGAGTTCTTTAATAAAGAAACCATAATGCAGCTCAACCAGAATCCTGTTGGAGGATATGCACGACGATCCTCAGAAGAATATGCCAAAAACAAAATGCGCGAAATTCTAAGCCGTTTAACAGAAGTAAAAGCCTCAAGCGAAGTTCCGGGAATTACGATAGGAAACGAAGTCAGGATAGTAGGTGTCGACGTACAGCTGGAAAGCTCATACCGTGTAACGCAGATAACCCACATTTGCGACGACGGAGGCGGTTATGAAAACTATTTTACAGCCGTAAACTTTAACGGTTCTGTGTTTTCTCCCCAAACCGATCCTGATTTAGTGCCGTTCTGCAGAAGCCAGACCGCCATTGTAACGGCCAATGCAGACCCGGACGGACTCAGCGGTATACAGGTGCAGATGCCGTGGCAGGAAGACAAAGGCGAAACCACTCCTTATATTCCCTTCATGCAGAAATACGGAGGTGATGCCAGAGGAAACCATGTATTGCCGGAAATTGGCGATACTGTTTTTGTAGATTTTCAGGGCAATAATGCCGAACTGCCTATTGCAATAGGAACCATAACCAGCAGAAAAGAAAAAAGCGGTTTCAGCACACCAAATAATGATTTAAAGGTCATGAAAACCCGTTCTGGAATTACCAGTATTATGAATGATGCTGATGGCAGTGTTTCTATAGAAGATCCAAGCGGCAATAAGTATTTTATGGATGGAAACGGAAATACAACTGTCGACGCTCCTAAGAATTTTACCATTAATGCAGGAGAAAATATACGCATAAACGCAGGACAGAATATGGATGTCAATATTGGTCTGCATAAAACCGATACAATTGGAGGAGATTATACAGAGAAAATTACAGGTTCGAAATTTCTTTCTATTGGAATTGATTTCTTTCTTACAGTTACAGGAAGCTTAAGTGAGTGGATAAAAGGAAATAAAAAGACTGAAAGTAAAGACATTCAAAAACGTGCTAAAAACATATTGATAAACAGCACCGAGGCAGATATTACAATGTTAGGCGCCAAAAATGTAAACAATCACAGTGGTGAAGACTCTATAAACGCATAATCATGAGTATAATAAGTATTATTGAAGGAACATTAACAGAAACAGCATCAGGTAATATTGAAATTCATGCCACCGAAGGAAATCTTACTATAGCTGCGGCCCAGCATAATATCCAATATGGAAAAGAAGGCACAACTTATCACGATTATGAACCGCTGCACCCGGAAGATTCATTTAATGATGCCATTGAGGTAAGCTTGAATATCTTTTTTGACGGAACACAAAATAATAAAACCAATACAGAAGCAGGAACAAACCATAAAAACTCCAACAAAGAAAACGACAGCTATACCAACGATTTTACCAACATAGCCCGAGGTTACGATGCTGTAGATCCTAACGAAATTTTTCAAAAAGCATTATATATTGAAGGTATTGGTACTGAGGATCTTGAAAAAGACGATGTTTTTCCTGACGTAGCAACTGGTATGGGGTATAGAGGTATTGCAGCAAAGGTGGTAAAAGCCTGTGTAAAAGCACCTGTTGAACTGAAAAAATATAAAAATAAGAACATTGCTATCTTAAAAATCAATGTATACGGTTTTAGCCGGGGTGCCGCCGCAGCTAGGCATTTTTTGTATGTAGCCAATACTCCAGCACTCATATACAGTATACTGCCCAATAATAAGGTACAGGTTGTTGCACCGGGTTATTATGAAGGCATGGAAGATAAAAAAGCAATACTAACCATAACAGACAATCCTCTACTTGGCAAACATGGTTATTTTGCGGCCTGTTTGTTAGATGGAGAACTTACTATACAAGAAATCCAGTTTAATTTTGTCGGCCTGTATGATACAGTCGCTTCTCACGGATTTTATCATGGCAACGATGTCGAAGATTTACATTTAGATGTAGGCAGGCGGGCAAATTTTGTTGTTCAGTTATCATCAGACGATGAATATCGTGAAAATTTTGATCTCACCAACATCAAAAGTGCCGGACTGCACGGTCTTGAACTGACACTGCCGGGTGTGCACTCAGACATTGGGGGATCTTATATAAACGGAGCTGTAGAAACCTCGGTCTTGTATCATAAAAGAGAAAGTATATACAATAAAATGATTCATCATTCTGATGAAGAAGTACAAAAATTAAAAAAAATTGTAACTAATGAAGGCTGGTACCTTAAAAACCAAATTCAGGCAGGTTCATTTCATAAATCAGATTATGAACCCCAAAAAACAAAAAAAGGCTCTGTCGAGGACTTAGAAACATATTATGCCGTAATAGGAACAAGAAAATTATACAACACTTTTGATCAAATCCCGCTGAACTTAATGTTCCATTTCTCTAAGGACAGAGATGTTAAATATGATTCAAATGCAGAAAAAAAACATGAGATTGGAGATAATTTCATGAAAATGATCAGCAATAATTTAAACCGCTATGTAAATGCCTGCAATGACCTGCGTAATAGTTATATAGAAATGTACAAAGAAAATCTGATAGACAAACAGTCTATAGATCATGATTACCTATGGAAATTAAAAAAACTATCTTACTGGGATTACCTTGATCTAGAAAGCCTTCATAAATTAAGAAACGAATACCTGCACTGGTCTGTAAAAGCCAATGAAATTGGGCTTGGCGGGCGCGAAAGCCAGGCACCTGCAAAAGAAGGGGCATTACACGAAAAATACCGCAAAAGAGAAATACACAATGGATAAAAAAACTATAAAACTTTTAATCTGCTTTTTAGCCTCTATACAAATAACAAGCTGTCAAATGATAAAAGAAAAAACACCTGAATGGCATGCAGAAATGTGCCATCCTGAAAATAAATATAGAATAGATATAGTAAAAGACAACATTTTTACTCTGGAAGGCCTACAAGCTGGGCTTCCTTATGGAGGATCTTCGGGTAATTGGGGAGATTCCGGAAAAATGTGGACAGAACAGCATGGCACACCCATTGGCGCAGATATTACTTATTATGCTGGTTACGATAACACTTTTTACAGGTTAAAAATACAACTTCCTGTAGAGAAAATGAAAGATCTTGTAAAACGAAACTATGCTTTTAAAGAAATTAAAGGAAAAACTGTTAAAGAATATGTTTACGAAGGCGATACAGATTTAAGTTACATTCAGGATACAGAGGCTTCATACAGATCTTACGATGCTTTTACAAGTCTTATTTTTGGCTTTGCCCCAAAAGGCATGGTGGTAATCTGGGCCAATTACGGTTTAACAGTAATTGAAATTGGACGGTATCAAGCCGAAATAATTACAAATAAAGAGGAACTGCAAGATGCCAAAAATAAGTATTTAAAAATTTGGCGTTTTTCTCCGAAACGTTTTGATGATCTGGCAAAAGACTTTTTTGTACCAGATGCCAATTGTGAGTTGTGGGATACTTATCGCATTCGTTATAACTGGAGACCCGTTTTTATATCTGAGAACCCGCAATTTAAAATCTTTGAAGTTGATACAGAATATTATAATGCCGAAAAAGACCAAATGCTGCGCCCGTGGCT
>NZ_JALKAC010000015.1 GCF_024171645.1 Flavobacterium sp. HSC-32F16
GTAAGTTATGTCTCCTGAGTTAACAGCATTTTTGTTACTCTGCATTAAACTCGAATTGTTGTTGAAAATCAATGATCCTCCTGTGTTTACGTTTACTGAATTGGTAATGTTAAGAGTAGTAGTACTG
This sequence comes from Flavobacterium sp. HSC-32F16, assembly GCF_024171645.1. Taxonomy (GTDB): domain Bacteria; phylum Bacteroidota; class Bacteroidia; order Flavobacteriales; family Flavobacteriaceae; genus Flavobacterium. The sequence goes on from NZ_JALKAC010000015.1 coordinate 128, forward strand.
TTTGCAGTTAATGTACCTAAGTTTGTAACTGAAAGTGTATTGGCGTATGAATTGGTATTAGTACCGCTAATAATTGGTTTGTTAACAGTATTTGGTATTACAACACAATCCGATGTTGTTGGAACACCGTTTGGAGTCCAGTTTGCAGCAGTATTCCAATCAGTATTAATACTTCCATTCCATGTTTTTGCAATTACTTTTATCAAAACAACTGCAGAAACACTAGAACAGCTGCCGTCATAAACAGTTCTTCTAAACCATGTATCTTGTGTTAAAATTCCAGGGTTATAGTTTTGACTATTATTTATTCCAGATGCGGCAGAGAAACCACTTGTATTATTGGTAGTACTGCTTTCCCATAAATAAGAATAAGTACCGTTACCAGTAGGTACAGATCCTGTAATTGTACCTGGTAAGTTTCCTGCACAAATAGCTTGAGAGTAAGACGCGGTAACATATAATCTTTTAAATATTCCTACACAAGCATCAGGAAACACAGCATTTGCAGCATCAATTGAAACGGTATTAGAATTGCCCAAAAGTGCACTTTCAACTATAGATTGACTAGTTATTGCATGGCAAAATGGATTTATAGCATAGGAACCACAAGTTGTTCCTGTTGGTGTTCCATAACTAGCGAAACTTACATTATTGAAATATGTTCCAGATGGCGCTGTCAGAGTTCCTGTTGTATTTTCTACTGGCTGCATGCAAATGGTACTAGAAGTTCCATTAATATAATTAATAATATTGTTGCCCGCTCTTAGTGAGATAGTAACTACTGTAGAAATTGCATTAGTACACACGCCGCTTGTTACTAATGCCCTATAATAAGTAATTGCTGTTAATGACCCCATTTGAGAACTAGTTAATGTTGCAGCTGTAGCTCCATTAATATTGTTGAAATTTGTATTATCTGTAGATACCTGCCATTGTATACTGCCTTTATGTCCACTTAAAGAAATATTTGCAGGCTGAGTTCCGTAACAAATCGATTGATTTGCAGAAGCTGTTCCACCAACACTTACCGGACTGTTTGTAATTGTAACCGGGGTGCTTTCTGTAAAATTACAAGCAGTTCCTGTTCCCGCAACATTGCTGGTAGCAAGACGTCGATATTGATATACAATATCATTTGCTGTGGTGTTCGCAGCCATTGCAGGGGGATCATATGTTCTTCCAGTTGCTCCTGGAATATTCGAGAATCCGCCTCCATTGGTTTGTATCTGCCATTGAAAATTGATATACGGATTAGCTGCATTAACATCAGCGCTGTTATATTCCAGCGAACCTTCAATAACCCCAGAATCTCCTCCATTGCAGAAATTTACTGTAGCTGGAGCTGTAATTGTATTTAAAGCCGCGTCAAATGGTGTTATGTTGAAAGCAACTCTGTTTGCACCTGTGTTTTCATAATATTCTAATGTAAAAATTGGGTTTGCCGGAACGTTTACCAAGATATTACTGTATGTAGTAGCACCTTGTTCTACCCATCGGTCTAACACATAACCGCCATTATTTATAGATAATCTTACTCCATCATCTCCTATTATTCGGATTAAATAGCATCCTGCAGGTCTTGTTGACTGCATACGATATCTAACAGCAAAACCTTCAGTATACATCGAAGCTCTTTGAACCCCATTTGAGGATATAGGAAAACAAGTGTAGTCATCGCCAAAGTTTGTGTCAAAATTTTCTGTTCCAATTGTATAATATCCTGCATAATTTGCATTAGTAAATGGTGAAGGTGCCGCACCTGTAGAATTATATACATGACCTATCCATGTATTGTTTGCACCTGCGGTTGTTTGGCTGTCAAGATTATTACGTGAAGAGTTTAATGTAAGTGTCATTGTGCCACTGTTTGTATCTGTACAGCTGCCAGCTAAAAAAACACGTATCTGCCCTGAAAAATTTGCTGTCCATGTAATTGATGTTCCAGTAGCTCCTGAAGAACTAACACTTGGACTTAAATTGTTATTTGAATTATCTAATAAGGTCAAATTTTCGTTGCCTGGAAAAATATTCCCTACAGAAAAAGTGTAATTATATCCTGAAATAACATTTACTACTGTATACTGTCCTGAACTCACAGTGCCTGTTTGAGTATTGCTGTAATCAATACAAAACGAATAATCTGATCCTGCTTGGGAAGTAGGTGTAGGAGTACATGCTCCTACTATGTTAACTCGTCCGTTTGCTCCATTCCCACCAGACTTAGGTCTATTCCAGGACCAAAATTCACTATTATCATATTCACCGCCACCGCCACCGCCACCAGGTGAAGTTCCAGAGTTTCCACTATTATTGCTTTGTCCTGCGCCTCCTGTTCCAGTAGTATTTCCTGCATCGCCACCATTTCCTCCATTTGCATTTCCTGTAACTCCATTAGAGCCTGATGAAGTTGTTCCATTTCCTCCAGTCCCACGTGTGCCTCTATTTTGACCACCTCCAGTTCCTCCATTAGAAGTAACAGTAGTTCCGGCATAAGTTAGTGTGGAATTACCTCCTGCTGTACCATTACCTGTAGATCCGTTTCCTCCTTGTCCGACAGTATAGGTTATTGTTTGTCCAGGTACAACTGCAAATGTTCTGGAAGAATACCCGCCGCCGCCGCCGCCACTTCCTCCATTATTGTTGCTAGTTGAGCCTCCTCCTGCACCTCCTGCACCCCAAATTTCAACGGCCACGCTGGTAATTCCGGCAGGAACCGTCCACGTTCTCGTTCCAACAGTATTGTCTGAAACCGATGTTTGTGAAAATGAGTCAAAAGCAAGAATAAATAAAAAAGATGTAAAAAGTAGTTTTTTTATCATAGTAGGCGTGGTATTAAATTTGTTTTTGATATTAAACCCTAATAAAAAATCTAGAATTCCGTTATTTGCAAAAACTTGATTTTTTTAGTTTAATGTTAAAATTCTTATTAATAACTGTTTAATGTATTAAACAGTTTAACAAACAGAATTTGCCTCAAAAATATTACAATTTGGAATAAAAAACAACACTTTAAAATTCGGTTTTTAAGAAATGTAAATATTTTATCATAAAATTTAACAGTTAATTGTATAATTTTAGCAATTAAAGTTAAAAAGAAAGAAAATACACATGAATAAAATTGTCACTCCAAAAGAAGCTTTACAGAAATTGGAACACTTTTGTGCTTATCAAGAGCGTTGCCATGACGAAGTGGTAACTAAGCTTTATAGTCTAAAAATGACCTCTGATGAGATTGATTTAATTGTAGTTCAATTGATTGAGGGGAATTTTTTAAATGAAACTCGATTTGCCTGCAGCTTTGCAAGAGGTAAACACAGAATGAAAAGCTGGGGAAAAATTAGAATTACAAACGAATTAAAAGCCCGACATATTTCTTCAACAAATATTTCACTTGCTTTAAAAGAAATTGCAGCAGAAGAATATTTTGAAACTTTTGAAAACCTTTCTGAGAGGTCTTGGAATTCTATTCAGGAAAATAATACGCTTAAAAAGAGGAAAAAATTCTGCGATTATATGCTTCGTCGTGGTTACGAAAGTGATATTGTTTACGAAAAGGTAAAAGAATTAGAGCAAAATACAATTTAAAAATACCTCAAAAATCTTGTTTCAAGAGTATTCTAAAAAGAAACAATTCAGTCTGTTAAAATGTCCTAAATTCCTCACGGAATAAAAAATAACTTATAGTTGTAGAATATTGCTTTTCTGCGATTTTTTTATTCCATCTGACGTTTTTTCGATTATTCCATTAAAAAACACGATCCAAATATGCTTATATTACGGATTTTTCTTATTTTTAAGAAAGGCGTTTTATAAGAATTTCCATAAATTGTTAATTTTTGCAATGTAGTTCGTCGATTATTTTAACATCTTATCGATTATATACTAGTTGTGAAAACCTTAATAAAATCAAACACGTAGATGTATCTATATTTGCTCGGTTCGAAAAGCTATGCCAGCATAACAATCTGATAGAAACACATCTAGTATGAAAAAAACTCTACTTTTATTTTTATTATTACTGCCATTTTTTGGGATTGCACAAGCCGATCTTGCAAAGTGGAATGCAGCAAATGGAGGAAACACAAATGCTCCTGTTCCAGCAACTAATGTTACCCCATTAGATGTTAAGTTTATTGGAATAAACCAACAATTTACTTCTTATAATAGCGTTAGTACATTTTTTCAAACTAGCGGCTGGCCTACTCCTGCGCAAAAAGGAGGAGAGTATGATCCTGATAAATATATCCAGTTTGAAATAAAACCAAATACTAATTACAAATTAGATCTTAATACATTTATATTCCAATGCAGATCTGGATCTGGAAAATTTAGAGTTAAATACTCTAAAAGTGCCTCCTTTTCAACTGGAGTAAAAGATTTAATTTCCGAAACTGCTTCTCCTAGCGACTGGACAACATTCAGCACACCTATTTCTTCTGATATTAATCCGGTTTTGGATAACGAAACCATTTATATCAGAATTTATTCATATAGTACTAATAATACATTTGATATTAAAACAGGTACAGAACCTACAAATATTGTTCCTATAATCAGAGGAACTATTTCGTCTTTTGATTCTACAAAGATTCTGGCGATTAATGATTATGTTGATACTAAAACAAATTTAGCAGTAAACATTAATGCTTTAAATAATGATGTTAAAAAGCAAGATGTTACTTCTCTAGTTATTACAACACCTCCAACCTCGTCCCAAGGAACTGTAATTGTTAATCCAGATAGAACTATAACATTTAATCCTGCACAAAATTTCACAGGGATCTCAACTTTTAGTTACACCATATCTGCTGGAACACAAACTTCAACAGCTAGTGTAAGAGTAACAATTGCAAATGATACTGATGAAAATTTATCACTTTGGAATGGAGCTGGTAATAGTTATGATCCAGTAGTAAAAACTTATGTAAATACAACATCACCAATAACTACTACTGGTGCATCACTTACATATATTTATGAAAATACAACTAGTGCCTTTTTTAAAACAGGAAGCTGGCCGACTCCTCAGCAAAACGGAGGGAGTTATGATCCTGGGAAATATATTCAATTTAAAATAAATCCTGATGGGAATCATGAATTAACTTTAAAACAGTTTAATTTCACATATCGTAATGGAGGTGGTAAATTTAGGATAGTTTATTCTAAAGATAGCAATTTTCAAAATGATGTTAAAACTTGGGTTAGTGGGGCAAATACTTCTAGCAGCTGGACTCCTTTGAGTTATAATTTTGCAGCAGATATAAATCCTGTGCGAAAAAATGAGACAGTTTATATTAGAATTTATGCTTATAGTACTAATAATACTTTTGAAATATTAAATGGAAACGGAAACAGTGTTGGTCCTGTAATTACTGGTACTATAAAAGATGTCAATACTTTATTAGCAAACAATGATTATAAAAATACCCCAAGTAATCAGGCTCTAACAATAGCTGTTTTAGAGAATGATGTTGTGGGGGGATCAGCTTTACAACCTATTACTGTGACACAACCAGCAAATGGAACTGCAACAGTTAATGCTTCAAATGAAATAACTTTTACTCCTGCAAGTGGTTTTTCTGGAACAACATCGTTTACCTATACACTTCGTAATGCAAATTCAAATTATTCGTCAGCAACTGTTTATATAAATGGAACAGCACCTTTGTGTACACCTCCAGGAAATCAAATAGAATTTGGAACAGAATCATGGATTGGATATGTATACAGCTGGACTGGAAATGTCTGGCCAAATCCTGTTGGACCTGAAACTCTTCCAATTTCTGGAAATGCTACCTATATTGGAATGGTAAATGAAGCTACTCCACGTTTTGACCGAAATATAGGAACTGGCCCAGTAGCAGGATCTACAACAAATATTCCTTGTACTACACCACCTTCAGATCGTTTTTTTGTACGTTACAAAATGAAGACAACAACTACAGCGGGAACCTATAATTTTACAATTGGCGGTGATGATGGAGTAAGATTATATGTAGATGGAAATTTAGTAGATCTAACACCTACTAATGTTTGGGGAAGACACAGTTATACTGTTTATTCAGGTCAGGTTGCACTTTCTGCGGCACAACATAGTTTCGTCTTAGAATATTTTGAATATGAAGAGGCTTCGCGTGTTTCATTTTCTTTTGGCGAAATTAAAGGAGATGTTTCTCTTCCGTATGGTATCAACACATGGAATGTATATGGTTTCTCAGTTGCGGATATAAATTTGCCTGCTAAAGCTTATGCCGGAACGTATGTTGACAATCGTGTAAGTTTTGATACGAAAACCCTTTGGAGTAATAAAAAATCCCCATCAGTTTATTCAGGGTGGCAAGGTGCGCCTATTGCAGATGATCAATTTACTATAACTTATAAACGTCAGGGATTTCCGTGTGGCAACTATCAAATACAGTTAGTAAACTGCGATGATATTGGGGAAATTTATCTTGATGGAACCAGAATTTTCCGCCAAAATAGTGACACTAATACTTTGCAGAATGTTGGAACTTTTACGTTAAATTCAAGTTCAAAAGTAGATATTATTCTTAGAGAAAATGCAGGCGATGCACATATTGCTGTTAATTTTAATATCGTTCCTAATTATTATGACGGAACATCAACTCCAGCACCAGGAACTGCCATAACAATTTCATCAAATACAACTTTAGCGTCAGATTTAAATGTGTGTTCTTGTACTGTTAAACCAGGAATTACATTTAAAGTTCCAAAAGATAAAACTCTTACAATAGATGATGCTTTAATTTTGGAAGGAACTGGAAAACTTCTTGTAGAAGATGGAGGATCATTATTGCAAAATAATACCGCAGCAAGTGCTTTTCAAGGAGGTACTACCAATTTTGAAATGGAAAGAAAAACCAGTGTGCGTCGTTATGATTACACTTACTGGTCATCACCATTAACATTGGCTTCTAATTTTACGCTTTACAAAATGTCTCCATATACACTTTCGGACAAGTATACTAGTTATAATCCAAATGCAAGCTGGGTAATCAGTTATGGCGGGGGATTAGTTATGACTCCGGGAGAAGGATACAGTGTGAGAGGACCTCAAAACACTGATATTGTTACACCAACTATCCAGACAGCTTTGTTTATAGGAGTTCCTAACAACGGAGATGTTCCGAAGACGACTGTTCAAAACAAATTCAATTTACTTGGAAACCCATATCCTTCTGCTATTGATGGTTATAAACTTATTCGTGATACCAATATTGGAACGATTTATTTGTGGACTCATAATACGCCGCCGGCAAATGATGGATCAAACAATAAATACAAATATGCCTCTGCAGATTATGCAGCGTTTAACTTATCAGGAAGTGTTAGAAACGGTGGAGATGCAACAGCTCCAACGGGATACATTGCTGCCGGACAAGGATTTTTTGCCAAACCAACCACAACAAGCATTACCTATACAAACGGTATGAGAGTAGGCGGAAACAATGGTAATTTCTACAAAACAGCAAAAACAGAAAATCTGGAAAGAAACCGTGTATGGCTGAATTTATCAAATGCCGAAGGTGCTTTCAAACAAACTATGATAGGCTATATCGAAGGGGCAACAAATGGACAAGATTTAAACTATGATGCGGCTAGTTTTAACGGGAACACTTATATAGATTTTTATAGCATCAACGAAACTGCTAAATTTTCTATTCAAGGACGAGCGCTTCCTTTCGAGAATAGTGATATAATCCCGTTAGGTTATAAAACTACAATTGCTGGAGACTTTACTGTTTCAATTGATCATGTTGACGGATTCTTTGACAGCCAGAATGTATATCTGGAAGACAAAAAAACCGGAGTTGTTTCTGACTTAAAAACCGGAGATTATACTTTTAAAACCGAAGCTGGAACTTTTACAGACCGTTTCACCCTGCGCTATACTAATAAAACATTAGGAACAGGTGATTTTGAAAATGTAAAAGACGGACTTTTAATTTCTGTTAAAGACAAAATTGTCAAAGTAACTTCAGCAAAAGAAAATATAAAAGAAGTTATCATATTTGATATTTCTGGAAAGCAAATTTATCAGAAAGGTAAAGTTGGAACGACAGAATTTTCAATATCAAATTTACAGTCTGGCGATCAGGTTTTATTACTAAAAGTTGTTCTTGAAAATGATTATATAACAACCAAAAAAGTGATTTTCAAATAGTAAAAAAATAAAACAATAAAATCCGGCAGTTTTCACTGTCGGATTTTTCTATGTAAAAAAACTCAATCAAAAGAATAAAAAAACATTAACAATATATAACACATTTAACCCCAATCAACCAAAAAAATATAAACCAATATGTGCCCAAAATCACTTTTGTTTACCCGTTCTTTATTTTTAAAATTATCCTTCATTCTTTTTTTAATCACGTTAAATGTATCTGGTCAATCTACCGTATCCAGAATTTATACAGATTGGAAAGGGTACTGGTCTTCTAATTCTTCAACATCTGCGGGAAATCGACCAGACCTTGAAAACAATTTAATTGGTTTTAACTGGAACGGAAAAACGTATTCTACTGGAGTTAATGACGGAGCTCTTGACACACATTCTGTAACATACGATAAACAAAAATTCAGAGCTTTAAAAATCCAATCTTTGGGTTCAACAACGGGAACATACTTTCTGCAAGGTTCAATGATTGATGGATCAAATACTGTTACAAGATTAGAGCCCGCAATAGCAGGATCTACCGCTACTGGTGCTGAACTTGCATCAAGATTAACTGATGGTGTAAACGGACTTTCACTTGGAACTGGAGTTGCAAATATTAGGGCCGGATCAGCAGAATTTAAAATTGGAACAAACAATTTAAATACAACGGGAATCAATGATGGAACACCTGATTTGATTGTAACTCAGGTAGCTGAGTATGGCGGTACACCAGATAAATTTAAATTCATTGATGCTTCAGGCAATACCGTTGGAAAAGAATTATCAATAACGTTCAATAATTCAACACCATCTATGGGTACTTATAGTCTTGATTTGTTTAGTATGAATGGAGCGTATGCTTTTACTCCTGCAGCAACAAGAGAGCTAAGGATGATAGCAATTGAGACCAGCGAATTTGAAATAAATGCTTCCAATGCTTCATTAGTAGATCGTTTTGTAGTAACTTTTTCTGGAAGCTCAGATTGTGCTTTTATCGCTTTTAATACAAATTCCTTAAAAATTGCAGAATTACAACTTCTAAAAACAGCTTCAATGCCTTCTTGTGGTACTGTAGGAAGTACAATCAATTATACCTTCGAGGTAAAAAATCCTGGAGAAGTTCCTATTACTGATATACGTATAACAGATCCTAAACCTATTACTTATACTACTGGAAATTCTATTGCAAGTTTAGGACCTGGTGCAACTGCGACATTAACAGGAACATATACCGTTACTGCAGCTGATGTTACATCGGGAAGAGTTACAAATTCGGCAAAAGTTGCAGGAACTGACCCGTCCTTAAATGTGGTGGAAGATATTTCGGGAACATCATTTACGAACGACACCCCAACTTCGATAGACTTACTTTCACCTCCAACAATTGGTACAACAGTTAACACAACATGTACTGATCTTGGTACTGTAGTATTAAATAACTTGCCTCCTATTGGTAATTGGGAAATACAACGAAGTCCAGATGGAGCTATAACAAGAGGTTCAGGTACAAGTACAACAATTACTGGTCTTACAGCAGGAACAACTTATAGTTTTAGAGTAACAAATGTTAGTGGTTGTAAGTCACCTTCAAGTGCAACAGTATCGGTAACCAATCAATCATCTACGACCTGGAATGGTACTAGTTGGTCAAATGGAGATCCAAACAGCACTAAAAGCGTTATTTTTACAGGACCATATACCTTTACAACAGATTTTTATGCATGCTCTTGTACAGTTAATTCTCCTGTTAGTTTAACTGTTCCATCAGGAATTACATTAAACATTACCAATTCAGTAAACGTAAACACAGGAGGATCATTGATCTTTAATAACAATTCGAGTTTAATGCAGAGTAACAAAAATGCTGTTAACTCAGGAGACATAACTTAT
>NZ_JALKAC010000016.1 GCF_024171645.1 Flavobacterium sp. HSC-32F16
TGAACCATCAACTGCTCTTGCGTCGAGCTAATATCTTAACATACTGAGATAAAGAAAGTTTTTTATTTTAGAAAGTTTCCTCCCGTCCCGTTTTTCAACGGGACGGGAAAAGGGTGTACATAAGCTTACGGATTATTAGTACTACTCGACTATGACATTACTGCCTTTACATCTATAGCCTATCAACGTGGTCATCTTCCACGATCCTTAAAAGAAATCTCATCTTGTGGTGGGTTTCGCGCTTATATGCTTTCAGCGCTTATCCCTTCCAAACGTAGCTACTCTGCGGTGCCCCTGGCGGGACAACAGATACACTAGAGGTTTGTCCAATTCGGTCCTCTCGTACTAGAATCAGATCCACTCAAATTTCTAACGCCCACAGTAGATAGAGACCGAACTGTCTCACGACGTTCTGAACCCAGCTCGCGTGCCACTTTAATGGGCGAACAGCCCAACCCTTGGGACCTTCTCCAGCCCCAGGATGTGACGAGCCGACATCGAGGTGCCAAACCCCCCCGTCGATATGAGCTCTTGGGGGAGATCAGCCTGTTATCCCCGGCGTACCTTTTATCCTTTGAGCGATGGCCCTTCCATGCGGAACCACCGGATCACTATGCTCTACTTTCGTACCTGATCGACCTGTATGTCTCTCAGTCAAGCTCCCTTATGCCATTGCACTCTACGCACGGTTACCAAGCGTACTGAGGGAACCTTTAGAAGCCTCCGTTACTCTTTTGGAGGCGACCACCCCAGTCAAACTACCCACCAAGCAATGTCCCCCGCAAAACGGGGTTAGGCCTCAGATAAACAAAGGGTTGTATTTCAACAATGACTCCACAACGCCTGGCGACGCCGCTTCATAGTCTCCAACCTATCCTACACATCATTTATCCAAGGTCAATACTAAGCTATAGTAAAGGTGCACAGGGTCTTTTCGTCCCACTGCGGGTAAACGGCATCTTCACCGTTACTACAATTTCACCGAGCTCATGGCTGAGACAGTGTCCAGATCGTTACACCATTCGTGCAGGTCGGAACTTACCCGACAAGGAATTTCGCTACCTTAGGACCGTTATAGTTACGGCCGCCGTTTACTGGGGCTTCAATTCAATGCTTCTCCGAAGATAACATCTCCTCTTAACCTTCCAGCACCGGGCAGGTGTCAGGCCCTATACTTCATCTTACGATTTTGCAGAGCCCTGTGTTTTTGATAAACAGTCGCCTGGACCTCTTCACTGCGGCCCTGATTGCTCAGGGCGACCTTTCTCCCGAAGTTACAGGTCTATTTTGCCTAATTCCTTAGCCATGAATCTCTCGAGCACCTTAGGATTCTCTCCTCAACTACCTGTGTCGGTTTACGGTACTGGTACTAATTACCTGAAGTTTAGAGGTTTTTCTTGGAAGCCCTTAGGCGCACTATCTCTTTGTCCGAAGACTCCGAGTACTATCGTATTTCCCCAAAAGATGTGGATTTGCCTGCATCTCTTATAGGTAGGTACTTCAACGAACTATTCCGTCAGTTCGCGGCGCTTTCATCACTCCGTCACCCCATCACAGTAATTAGTAGTACGGGAATATTAACCCGTTAGCCATCGACTGTCCCTTTCGGGTTCGCCTTAGGACCAGACTAACCCACAGCTGATTAGCATAGCTGTGGAAACCTTAGTTTTTCGGTGTGCGGGTTTCTCGCCCGCATTATCGTTACTTATGCCTACATTTTCTTTTCCAGCCAGTCCAGAATACCTTACGATACACCTTCAACCCTGCTGGAATGCTCCCCTACCACTTACAGTAAACTGTAAATCCATAGCTTCGGTAATATGCTTATGCCCGATTATTATCCATGCTCGTCCGCTCGACTAGTGAGCTGTTACGCACTCTTTAAATGAATGGCTGCTTCCAAGCCAACATCCTAGCTGTCTGGGCAGACAAACCTCGTTCTTTCAACTTAGCATATATTTGGGGACCTTAGCTGATGGTCTGGGTTCTTTCCCTCTCGGACTTGGACCTTAGCACCCAAGCCCTCACTGCTGAGAAACATTATACAGCATTCGGAGTTTGTCAGGAATTGGTAGGCGGTGAAGCCCCCGCATCCAATCAGTAGCTCTACCTCTGTATAACTTAATTCAGCGCTGCACCTAAATGCATTTCGGGGAGTACGAGCTATTTCCGAGTTTGATTGGCCTTTCACCCCTACCCACAGGTCATCCGAAGACTTTTCAACGTCAACCGGTTCGGTCCTCCACTGTGTGTTACCACAGCTTCAACCTGCCCATGGGTAGATCACACGGTTTCGCGTCTAACACTACTGACTAAAGCGCCCTATTCAGACTCGCTTTCGCTGCGGATCCGTGGCTGAACCACTTAACCTTGCCAGCAGCGTTAACTCGTAGGCTCATTATGCAAAAGGCACGCCGTCACCCCACGAAAGGGCTCCGACCGCTTGTAAGCGTATGGTTTCAGGATCTATTTCACTCCGTTATTCACGGTTCTTTTCACCTTTCCCTCACGGTACTGGTTCACTATCGGTCTCTCAGGAGTATTTAGCCTTAGCGGATGGTCCCGCCAAATTCAGACAGGGTTTCACGTGCCCCGCCCTACTCAGGATACCACTATCTATTACATTTATTACCCATACGGGACTATCACCCTCTACGGTGTCACTTTCCAGCAACTTCCGGTTCTGCATGCATAAAATGTCGTGGTCCTACAACCCCAGCACTGCCGTAACAGCACTGGTTTGGGCTAATCCGCGTTCGCTCGCCACTACTTACGGAATCACTTTTGTTTTCTTCTCCTCCGCCTACTTAGATGTTTCAGTTCAGCGGGTTTGCCCACCTATCGGTGTACTATGTCTTCAACATAGTGGGTTGCCCCATTCAGGTATCTGCGGATCAATCGGTGTGTGCCCGTCCCCGCAGCTTTTCGCAGCTTATCACGCCTTTCATCGCCTCTGAGAGCCTAGGCATCCCCCATACGCCCTTATTTTGCTTATTGTACCAGTCATAAAATTAATTAT
>NZ_JALKAC010000017.1 GCF_024171645.1 Flavobacterium sp. HSC-32F16
AGGGACCTGTGGAGAATAACGGAGTCGAACCGTTGACCTCCTGCGTGCAAGGCAGGCGCTCTAGCCAGCTGAGCTAATCCCCCATTTTCTTAGTGATGAGTTATTAGTTATGAGTTATGAATTATTGCTCATAAGGTCTCAACCTCTAAAATTTCCTTTTTTTTCTTAAGTAATTAGTAGTCCCGGGCAGACTCGAACTGCCGACCCCTACATTATCAGTGTAGTACTCTAACCAGCTGAGCTACGAGACTCTGTTTTTACTTAAAAATTTAGTATTTGAACTAACAGCAAGAGTAATTGAATTTTAAAATCCAGAACTTTCTAAATAATCATCTTTTTTCCTCAGCGTGCATTAAGCTAACACTAAGGCTCTAGAAAGGAGGTGTTCCAGCCGCACCTTCCGGTACGGCTACCTTGTTACGACTTAGCCCTAGTTACCAGTTTTACCCTAGGCAGCTCCTTGCGGTCACCGACTTCAGGCACCCCCAGCTTCCATGGCTTGACGGGCGGTGTGTACAAGGCCCGGGAACGTATTCACCGGATCATGGCTGATATCCGATTACTAGCGATTCCAGCTTCACGGAGTCGAGTTGCAGACTCCGATCCGAACTGTGACCGGTTTTATAGATTCGCTCCTGGTCGCCCAGTGGCTGCTCTCTGTACCGGCCATTGTAGCACGTGTGTAGCCCAAGGCGTAAGGGCCGTGATGATTTGACGTCATCCCCACCTTCCTCACAGTTTGCACTGGCAGTCTTGTTAGAGTTCCCGACATGACTCGCTGGCAACTAACAACAGGGGTTGCGCTCGTTATAGGACTTAACCTGACACCTCACGGCACGAGCTGACGACAACCATGCAGCACCTTGTAAATTGTCTTGCGAAAGTTCTGTTTCCAAAACGGTCAATCTACATTTAAGCCTTGGTAAGGTTCCTCGCGTATCATCGAATTAAACCACATGCTCCACCGCTTGTGCGGGCCCCCGTCAATTCCTTTGAGTTTCATTCTTGCGAACGTACTCCCCAGGTGGGATACTTATCACTTTCGCTTAGCCACTGAGATTGCTCCCAACAGCTAGTATCCATCGTTTACGGCGTGGACTACCAGGGTATCTAATCCTGTTCGCTCCCCACGCTTTCGTCCATCAGCGTCAATCAATTAGTAGTAACCTGCCTTCGCAATTGGTATTCCATGTAATATCTAAGCATTTCACCGCTACACTACATATTCTAGTTACTTCCTAATAATTCAAGTTCAGCAGTATCAATGGCCGTTCCACCGTTGAGCGATGGGCTTTCACCACTGACTTACTAAACCGCCTACGGACCCTTTAAACCCAATGATTCCGGATAACGCTTGGATCCTCCGTATTACCGCGGCTGCTGGCACGGAGTTAGCCGATCCTTATTCTTACGATACCGTCAAGTCCCGACACGTCGGGATGTTTCTTCTCGTACAAAAGCAGTTTACAATCCATAGGACCGTCATCCTGCACGCGGCATGGCTGGTTCAGACTTGCGTCCATTGACCAATATTCCTCACTGCTGCCTCCCGTAGGAGTCTGGTCCGTGTCTCAGTACCAGTGTGGGGGATCTCCCTCTCAGGACCCCTACCCATCGTTGCCTTGGTAAGCCGTTACCTTACCAACTAGCTAATGGGACGCATGCTCATCTTTCACCGTTGTGACTTTAATTATAAAATGATGCCATCCTATAATACTATGAGGTATTAATCCAAATTTCTCTGGGCTATCCCTCTGTGAAAGGCAGATTGCATACGCGTTACGCACCCGTGCGCCGGTCTCTAGCTCCGAAGAACTATACCCCTCGACTTGCATGTGTTAAGCCTGCCGCTAGCGTTCATCCTGAGCCAGGATCAAACTCTTCATCGTATATTTTAATATTATATTGCGATGATATCTATCGGTTCTTTTCGAATCTCTCGATTCCATTACTCTTATTCTTTTGTTTTAACATCTCTGTTAAAACGGCTGTCAATTCAATATGTCTACGAACGTGT